>CP070746.1:6966973-6969560 GCA_020348305.1 Desulfobacterales bacterium | reverse complement strand
GGTCTGAATTTGCCGGACAGGGAGCTTGTTTGCGCACCGCTAAGCAGTCCGGAAGGTCAGGATTATTTAGCAGCCATGAAAGCAGCCGCAAATTATGCCTTTGCCAACCGGCAGGTTCTCACCTATCATATCCGAAGAAGTTTTGAAGCGGTACTTGCCGGAAAGGTAAGCAACCACAACGTTTACCAGATCTATGATATCGCACACAATATGGCAAAAATCGAGACGCATGAGATAGATGGACGAAAGATAGACGTCTGCGTCCACCGCAAGGGCGCAACCCGTGCATTTGGTCCGGGATCGGATGTTCTGCCACCTGTTTACCGCGATATCGGCCAGCCGGTTTTAGTTCCCGGTTCCATGGGAACTGCCAGCTGGGTACTTCTTGGAACACAAGACTCCATGGCCCAGACCTTCGGATCGACCTGCCATGGTGCTGGACGAACACTGAGTCGTAAGAAGGCGAAAAAAACGGTGCATGGTGCGAGTTTGCGGCAAGAGCTCGAGGCAGAAGGAATTCGTGTTCGCGCCGGCAGTATGTCCGGATTGGCTGAAGAAGCACCCATCGCTTACAAAGACGTGAACCGAGTTGTTGAGGTGGTTCACGGCGCCGGCATTGCTAAAAAGGTGGCAAAACTGGTGCCGCTTGCCGTGATCAAGGGATAGAAAGCTAAAATTTTTAATCTATATCTGGAAAATTTTAAAATTTACAAATAAATTTTATGAAAAGGGAGAGACAGAATTATGAGAATGCAATTTAAACGCATCGTCTGTGCTACCGATTTTTCAGATTTCTCCAATCGTACCGTAAATTATGGAATTAAATTGGCCAAAGAATTCGGCTCTAAAATTTATGTCTGCCATGTTATTGATTTGTCTTCGGTTGCGATTTATGGAGAGTTTCAATTAGATCCGGTCGGCTTACAGAACCGTGTTATGAAGGATGCAAGTGAGCAACTCGAAGAATTAATTGGCAAACAGCATAAAGAGTGGGAGCCGCTGATCACGGTGGGACACGCTGCTGACGAGATATCGCGCATCGTCGAAGAAAAAGATATTGATCTTGTCGTTGCCGCCACACGAGGACGCTCGGGGCTTAAACGTTTAATTCTGGGGTCTGTAACTGAGCGACTGATGCGAACTCTTACTTGTCCTCTATTAGTGGTCCACAGCCCGGGCAAAGAGTTTATAAGCCCGGATGATCAAGAATTAAAAATCGAAAATATCCTTGTGGGCTGCGACTTCTCTCCCGATTCCGGTTTGGCATTCGAATACGGGCTAAGTTTGGCCCAGGAATTCCAATCCGAATTGCATTTAGCGCATGTCATTGAAGCGTCAATATATCAAGAGTTACACAAAACCGAAACCCCCATAGAAGAGGAATTACAACAAGAGATCCATAACCGACTACTTCAAAAGCTTCAGGACATGGTACCCGAAGAAGCCCGCAACTGGTGTACACCCCAGACGAGCCTTTTAGACGGCAATCCCTATGAAGAATTGGTCAAATATGCCGAGCAGCACAACATCGGTATAATCGTACTGGGAACCAGGGGGCACGGGCTGGTAAAGAGTTTGTTTGTAGGGTCTACAACGGATCGGGTAGTCCGAAGAGCACCATGTCCGGTGCTTTCGGTGAGTACGAAGATACAAAATGGATAGCTGGTTGCTGGATTCTGGTCGCTGGTCATTGGCTACTGGTTTCTAGCTGCTGGCTGCTGGTCGCCTGTTTCTGATCGCTGATTGCCGGTCTTTTTTTATTTCCTCTATTTTTGAAACCTCATCTTTTAGTTGGGCTTTCATTACTTTCCTCAGTTAAACCCTGAGAGCTACGTCCTAATTGCACATCAAAAAAATGATTGAATCAACGATCTGGAAAGCTTTGATACGTTCTAAGATTATGTTCTGAGAAATCAAGAAAATTGGAACCAGCGACCGGTGACCAGTGACCAGTGACCAGTTACCAGAGACAAGCGACAGCAGACGATTATCTAATATCTAATCCAACCTCTTGAAATATCGGCCTAATGTAATCCAGGCTTTCACGGCCGGCTTCTTCAGGTGTGTCGACGTAAGGATAAAGTTCCAGGCTGATATCCCCTGCATATCCCAGTCTTATCATTGTTTTGAAAATCTCTTTAAATGGGATAGCGCCGTGGCCTGCAATCAAATGCTTGTGAACACGATCTGGGGCAATATCTTCCAGGTGTACATGACCCACCCATTCGAAAAGAATCTCAAGGGACGTTTGGGGTTCTTCCCCTGCACAAAAAAAATGACCGATATCAAAATTTACACCCACATATTTTGATTTCACATCCTGAATGAACGCCTTAAATTGTGGAGTCGTCTCGATCAATAGGTCTGGCTCCGGCTCCACCAAAATCCTTATACCCAACTCCTCTGCCCGTGGAATAACGCGGTCCAAACCTTGGTGGAACAAAGCAATCGCCTCTTTTCGGGAGATCCCGTTTAACGGGCCGCCGGGCGGAACAGAAATATTTTTGCAATCCAGTTTTTCAGCTATTTCCAGGCTGTCAAGGGTGTGGCGAATTCGTATTTTCCGCCTATCTTCTTCGGGCTCAAT
>CP070746.1:6959209-6966873 GCA_020348305.1 Desulfobacterales bacterium | reverse complement strand
GAACAAAGTCTAAGGGCTAAGGATTTTCAGGTTAGGCAAGACATGCGAAAATATGTAAGAAAGTCATATTCCAAACCGGTTTTTTTCACTTCAGAAAACCAATACTACAAGGGATTAATCAATGATATAAGCCGGGGCGGAGTTTATATTGTAACCAAGGATACTTTTCTTATTGGCCAAATAATTCGACTTGTTATTCCAGGAACCAAGATTGATAAGGGGGTGATGCTAAAAGGCAAAGTGGTGCGCTTTGACAACACGGGAGTCGGAGTAAAATTTAAGAATTTAATGAGAAGGAGAAAAAAAGTAGAGATATAAACCATTAATGGACGTATTCATAAGACATAGATTTAACATTGATAGAAGGTCGGGAAAAGATCGGCGGAGCCAAAGCGGAATGAATATTCGTTCCCTGTTCATTGGCGGCAAAAGAGAAACAATCCGGCGCAAAGAAGATATGCATAAGCGCTTCCATGTTGATCGATATAGTTCAATTCTTTTCGCCTTGATTGTTATCATTTTATTGTTAAGTGTAGTAGATGCCTTACTTACTCTAATTTTAATGGACAATGGAGCTGTCGAGATGAACCCGATTATGGCATTTTATCTCAAGATCGGACCTTACACGTTTTTAGCTGTCAAATATACGTTGACCAGCATAGGGCTAATTAATCTGCTAATCTTCAGGAATATATTTCTGCGGATAATTAAGGTTTACACCCGTTCTCTATTATATATTATTGTCTCTGTGTTTATGACAGTAGTTGCGTGGGAGTTTTACTTGATTTTTTGCGTTATCAGCTAATTTCAATATCGAATTTTAACGGAGCTTATGATGTTTAGAAAACTGTTTTTGTTTGTTTGTATAATCACTCTATTTATGCAATGGAAATTAAGTTGGGGTGAAAATTATGACTTTAGATATACCAGATGGGGCATGACCGCAGAAGAGGTGATAGCCGCTGAAAAAAAATTGGATCCAATTGAAAAAAATGTGAATATGATTAAGTATAAAACCCAAGTATTAGGAAAGAACATAGAGTTGGTTTATTTATTCGCTCAAGACAAACTCATCGGAGCATTTTACAAATTAGATGAAAATTATTTAAATTCCCAACACTTCATACAAACGTACGATGAATTTATAGAAGCATTAATAGAAAAGTATGGACAGCCAAACAAAGAAACTACGAATTGGCTAATTGACACTTATAGAAATGTGCGCAACAAATGGGGCCTTGCCCTTAGTTTAGGGCATTTAGAATATTTTGTATTATGGAAGACCCAAAGTACAACAATAGAATGTAGCTTGAGAGAAGAAAACTATAATGTATTATGCCTAGTAGAATATTGGAGCATCGAATATTCGCATTTATTGGAAGAAATTAGGAAAGAGGATAAATTGGATCCATTTTAAGATGATAAATTTAAGATGATACAATTTTAATTCAATTCAAAGTAAAAACGCTGGATCAATTTTAATTCTTCCTTGCAGCGTACCTTCAATTTTGCCTTTAATTTTGATTGTATTACCCGGTTTGAGACCCTCTAAGTATCTGAGTTCTTTGTTACTTTGAGGATATACGGTCAGCAAAGTTCCGGGAGCCTCGGTTGTGGCATGTGTGACTACCCGATAATGATCGGGCATCCTCGTAATTACAAAAACCTTCAGGTGCCATTCTATTATTTTACCAGTGATCTCTCTTTCTTTATTCAGTAGTGTACTGTCTGTGTGTTCACGTCTTTTGTTGAAGATTTTTGCTAATTCAAGTGGATTAACCTGGTCTACAACAGCGGTGGCAATCTTTTGTCTTTCTTTTTTAAGATTGCTTTTTGTAGGAATGGCTAACGTACTGAATAAGATTAAAACCATTATCCCAATGATCAGTTTTGGATAAAATCCCTTTTTAGACTCTTTTCCACAATAAGGACAAATTTTTTCTTGCCGAGTAACCGGTTTTTGACAATTTTTGCACGGTTTCAATTTTGATCTACGCACTATACTTCCTCCATTTAGTTTTATATTTTTTTCAAAAACTTGAATTTGTTTGTGAGATACTTTCTGCGGTTTCAAAATACCTCATAGATGAATTGTTGCATATTACAGCAGCTATAGCTTTAATTGGCATATTTTAAAAATTCTTTAGAAATAGATTCACAATTTTCCGATTATTGTTTTAATCTAGGTAGGCTCATTATTGCTGGTTGAGTGGCTTTTTATCAGCTTGTTTCTTTTTTTCCAAACTCTCTTCCAAGTTACTTCGAGCGCTCACATATCCGGGGTCGATCCGAAGGGCTGCGGAAAAATGCTCGATGGCTTGATCCAGGCGTCCCTGCTGTACTAAGGCCATTCCCAAATTATTGTGTGCGGCCGCAAAAGAGGGATCAAGCTCAAGTGCTGCGACAAAATGCTCAACAGCCTGCTGCAGATGTCCTTGACGCTTCAATGCGACACCTAAATTATTATGGGCTTTTACATAATTTGGTTTGATCTTCAGTGCAGCGGAAAAATGCTGAATAGCTTCCTGATGGCGTCCCTGAATCGCTAAGGCAATACCGAAATTACTGTGGGCCTCGTAATATTCAGGGTTGATCTTCAGAGCTATTAAAAAATGATTTATGGCTTCGTCAAGCATTCCCTGTCTGGCCAGCGCTTGACCTAGGTTTGCGTGAGCATCGGCATAATGGGGATTGAGCTGTAAGGCTTTGTGATATTGTGCGGTGGCTTCCTTGAGATATCCTTGAGCGGCGAGAGCCACTCCCAAATTATTAAACGGACGGGGATTTTGGGGAGATTTCTCGGCGCAATCCTTCCAGATAAGCACCGGACTACGCCACACATCGTTTCTTTCAAACGTCCACACCGCACAAACCATTGCCACGGTCAACAAAATTATGGAAGTCCCCCATTTGGGTTTTATGTATCGATAGCTTAACAGGACCACCATGAGTATGAAGAACATGGACGGCAGATAATTACGATGTTCAAAAACCAGTTCGAGCCCAATTATCGAAGATTCGATTGCCAAGTTGCCAAAAAACCACAAAATACAAAATGAAATGAGGCGATCTTTTTTGGCCAGCAAAATCGCCAGACAAATAATGGCGATGATAGCACCAATTGCAGGCAAGGTTGTGATCGGATCCACCAATGAGATCGACGGCTGCAAATCATGGTCGAGATTGAGTCGCGAAGGATGAGGCCATAATAAGAGACCGATGTAGAACATCACTACCCGAAATTGGGACAGCCCGCGTTGAGCCATGGTTAAATGATGGGTGGCATAACCGGCCATGATCCGTTCCAACGGATTGCCGTCGCAGTAGATCACTGAAAGGATGATCAGCAGTAAAATAATTGCAGCAATTACCGCAAGGCGTTTTTTGAGCCATTCCCAGCTTAAATCCTGAAAAAAAAACCACTCATACAGAAAAATAAAAAAGGGTAAGGTAGCTGCAATTTCCTTTGACCCGAGTGCCAGAATTCCGGCAACCGGCAAGGTTGAGAACAACACCCTTCGCTTGCGTTTACCCTCTGCCAGTCGCGCCTGTGCGTAAAGTAGCATAGACAGTATATAAAACATAGCCGTCATACTATTCATGCGCTGGACGACATAGCTCACCGACTGCGTTTGAAGCGGATGAACCAACCAGATAAACGCCGTAAAAAAGGGAACCCATTCATGCTTAATGTTGTGTGGATATAAAGTCGGGGTGCGCAATGTGGTACCAATAAAAAAATAAAGCAAAATACCGCTGGCAATGTGAATGAAGATATTTACCAAATGAAAGCCCACCACATTATATCTGTGCAAATAATAGTTCAGGGCGAAACTAATATTTGCAAGCGGGCGATTTGAAAGCGGACTTTCATGGGCGGCTCTTATCAAGCTTTTTGGGCTGAGTTGTGTCAGTCGGATATACGGATTGTTCTTAATATTATGCCAATCGTCGAATATGAAATCACCGGTGAGTGTTTTCGCATAAAGAATAAAAACAATAATAGCCAGAAAAGTTATCAGCAGCAATTCATATTTCGGGCCTTGAGTATCTGAGTTGGTTTTTAAAAAATTATTCATTATGTATATAACATATCGAAAATTTAATAAAATTACAATTCTGGCGTGTAAAGATCGGATGCGCTTTTGATACCGGTATAGATAAAGATTTGCAGCCAAAAACGATTACGTGGCGGTGCTTTTTTATTTGACAGTTGGCCATCTTTACTTATAAAATTAATACGTTAAGCGACACTTTTTTTTGGGCTGAAAAAATGCTGCTCAAAATTTTACATCCCGTGTAGGAAGCGTATACGGACCAAGGTGGTATCCAATGGATAAGCAAAAGACGAAATCTAGAAACATGATGGATTCCATGGTGGTGACTGGACTTGCTCTGGCTGCCTTCTATTGGGTTTGCGAATCCTTTATGTTCTTTTTTTTGAAGCCAGAAGCTAATATTATTCAACACGTTCTGGGACCGAATATATTTGAAACATGGACCCGGATGCTGGTTTTGTGCCTTTTTGTCATTTTTGGCTCTCATTTTCAGTACGCCTTCAACAAACGCCGGTTGGCGGATGAAGCCTTACTGCAGAGCGAAGAGAAATATCGCAGTATCCTTGAAAGCATTGAAGAGGGCTACTTCGAAATTGATCTCCAAGGCAATCTGACCTTTTTTAACGATCCGTTGTGCAAAATTTTAGGCTATTCCCGAAATGAGATGGAAGGCATGAACACCCGGGCTTTTAGCACTCAAGATACCATCAACAAAGCAGATCACATCTTTGAGCACGTGAAAAATACCGGCCAACCGGTCAATGTTACCGATTACGATGCCATTCGGAAAAACGGAAAAAATGTCGCGCTTGAGTTATCGGCCTCTCTGATAAAAAATCCAGAAGGCTACCCTATTGGATTTAGAGGTATGTTGAGGGATGTCTCGGAGCGAAAAGAAGCTGAAGAGGAAAGAAGAAAGCTGGAAAGACAATTGCAATGGGCGCAGAAGATGGAGTCCATTGGAACGCTAGCCGGTGGGATTGCCCATGATTTCAACAATATATTGATGGGAGTCCAGGGAAATGCATCGCTGATACTTTTGAAAATTGATCCCAGCCATCCGGCCTACGAAAAAGCCAAAAATATCGAGAAATACGTTCAGAATGGAACTGAGCTTACCAAACAATTATTGGGCTATGCTCGCAGAGGTAAATATCACGTTAAAGCTACGGATCTGAACGAAATTATCGAAAGCACCTCCAGCCTTTTCGGCCGTGCCAAAAAGGAAATACAAATTCATAAACAACTCGCAAAAGATATTTGGACCGTCGAAGTCGATCGGGGACAGATTGATCAGACCCTTTTGAATCTATATGTGAACGCTTGGCAAGCCATGTCTGAAGGAGGGGATCTCTACCTACAAACTGAAAATGTCGTTCTGGATCATAATTTTGTCAAGCCATACGAGGTTGAGCCTGGAAAATACGTTAAGATATCCGTCGCCGATACGGGTATCGGCATTGATAAAGAAAACCAGAAACGCATATTTGAGCCGTTTTTTACCACAAAAGAAATGGGGAGAGGAACCGGTTTGGGATTGGCTTCCGTTTATGGAATCATAAAAAATCATGGGGGTTATATTAACGTTTACAGTGAAAAGGATCAGGGAACCACATTTACGATTTATCTGCCTGCCTCTGATAAGGATGTGGATGAAGAGGAAGAGCCCACCGCTTTCATACTGAAAGGCACAGGTACGATTCTTTTGGTCGATGATGAGGAAATGATTGTCGAAGTCGGCAAAGAGCTATTGAATGAGTTGGGTTATGACGTGCTCGTTGCAAAAAGTGGCATCGAAGCCATTGAGGTTTACAAGCAAAAGCATAAAACAATTGATTTGGTAATTATGGACATGATTATGCCCGGAATTATCGGGGGAGAGGCTTATGATCGTTTAAAAGAGGTCAACTCCGATGTAAAGGTTTTACTTGCCAGTGGATACAGCCTCAACGGGCAAGCCACCAGAATTTTAAAGCGCGGCTGCAACGGTTTTATTCAAAAGCCGTTTAATATAATGCAACTGTCGGATAGAATCCATAGCATCATCGGCAAAAGGTAAGATGTTACGCTTCTTTAGTAGTACACCACCGGTTCTCGTAATAGTAGATCAATTGCCAATGAGGCTGTCTGAGCAGCTTCCGGAAACACCCGCTTGAGGGCGCGAATATGCCTCAAATTGTCCGCCGTTCTGAGAATCAGCGTGGCAAGATCGCCTTCTTCCATTTCAGCAAGTGCCAGCACATTTTCCCATGAATGCCCTGTGGCCCAGGCGTAAATGGCGGCCGCCGGTCTTATAAACAAGGGCCTGGCTTCAAATCCCTGTGCCATCATATGCCGAGCAAAGGGTTTTATGCCGACGATCAACGAAGAAAACGCTTTCCAAAGTTGTCGCGACATTATCTTTTTGGAAACACTGTCATCGGATTCGCGTTCATTGACGAAGCTCGCCATAATTCCGGCCAGCAGACCGGGCTCCGAGCCCGGCAATAATCCTAGCCTGAAACACTCTGCAATCATTAGCGGTTGATCAACCCGCAATTGCGATGCCCATTTGCCATCTTCGGTCAGCTTGCCGTTTGCAGTGGCAAAACCGGTCTGTTGCAAAAAGCTAAGATGATGCAAGAAGTCTGACCACAGATCTTTATGGATGCGTTTAATCGGTCTTTTGGGTTTTGATTTTCTGATCTGGTAAGCAGCAAACGATTTTTTCAACATAACCTCTATTTCTGCAGGGCTATGGGAAAGCAGCAAGTTAAGCACCATAGAGAAATTTATTCTAATCTGACTGATGACAGCCGACGGGGGTGAATTCAGCAGCTTTAGGATTAAGCCAATATCCATGAATTTATTGGGAATCAAGAGCGCGAAGCCGATATTGTCCATTCCTCGTCTGCCGGCGCGGCCGGTCATCTGGTGAAACTCGGTGGCAGTTAATGGTAAAAATTGTTTTCCGTTAAAGCGGTCTGAATTCAAAAAGATCACGCTTCTGGCAGGAAAGTTTACGCCGGCGGATACGGTTGAGGTGGCAAAGACAGCATCCAGCAGACCTTCGGTCATCAGTTTTTCCAAGACCAATTTCCATGAGGGCATTTGGCCGCTATGATGGGAGCCCACCGACAGATTTTTTAGGTGCCACAGCTGGCGATGATTTAAAATATGCGGACTTTTGTCGATCAAGACGGAAATTTTTTCAGTGATTTTGTCTTTGCGCTGCGGATCGATCAGTTGATTGCGGCGACACAGATTCAAAGCTTGGTCACAATCGGCGCGGGACTTAAGAAAAAAAATCGCCGGCAGCAGGTGATATTTTTTTAAGACCCGCAGAATATCGTTAAACGGCGGCAGGCCCGAAGACAGTCTCATCGGGTTGGTTTTGATGAAGTCTCTGACTTTTTTATACATTTTTTCTTTACCGGAGGATTTTGCTGGCACAATAAGCGGCAGCAGTGTGCCGGATGGATGCATAAAAAGCGGATAAAGTGCAACCGGCCGTTTGGTCTCTGCAATCACAGTGCATGTCTTGTGACGAATTGAGGATAACCAACCGGCAATTTGGTCGGCATTTCCAACGGTAGCCGATAATAGCAAAAGAGGGATTCTGATGGG
>CP070746.1:6956002-6959109 GCA_020348305.1 Desulfobacterales bacterium | reverse complement strand
TGTATACACTACGGAGGCTCCATGGCTTACCTTCCTATATTGGACATACTTAGGTCGTATTTTAACCTGGATGAGACAGATCGGGAGTTTGTCATCAAAAAAAAGATGAAGGATAAGATCCTTCAGCTTGATGATAAGCTTCAGGGTGTTCTGCCGCCTTTCGAAGACCTTTTGTCTCTCAAAGTAGTGGATGAAGCATATCTTGATCTTGAACCCAAACAGAAAAGAGCTATAGTTTTTGAGGCCATCCGAGACCTGTTGATACGAGAGAGTCAAAATAGACCGCTGGTTCTCGCCGTTGAAGACCTGCATTGGATCGATAAGACCTCAGAGGAATTTTTAGGTTATCTGATTGGGTGGCTGACCACCGCGCGTATTTTGTTGATCCTTCTTTATAGACCGGAGTACACTCATCCCTGGGGCAGCAAATCCTATTACAACAGAATTGGTCTTAGGCAGCTGACGACCAAATCAAGCGCGGAACTGGTGCAAGCCATCCTCAAAGGGGCAGAAGTCGTGCCAGAGCTTAAAGAACTCATCATCAGCAGAACCGGCGGCAACCCCCTGTTCATGGAGGAGTTCACTCACGGCTTAATTGAAAACGGTTCCATTCAGAGGCAGGATAATCAGTATGTTTTGAGTCGTCAGGCCTCTGATATTCAGGTGCCCGACACCATCCAAGGAATCATTGCGGCCCGTATGGACCGGTTGGAAGACAATCTTAAGCGGACCATTCAGGTTGCATCGGTTATTGGTAGAGACTTTGCTTTTCGTATCCTCCAACTCATTACTGGAATGCGGGAAGAGCTCAATTCCTATCTTCTCAATCTTCAGGGGTTGGAGCTTATTTACGAAAAGAGTCTTTTCCCTGAGCTTGAGTACATATTCAAACATGCTCTCATCCAGGAAGTCGCATATATGGGAAGTGCATACTTAGATTTAGACCTCTTGTACAAGGCGCAAGACAAAATTGAAAAGGCAAAGAAATGTATATGGCGAGCAACTCAAATCTTTGAAGATTGGTAACAGAGGAAGAGCTTAATCTCGCTAGAAGTCCGCGCCTTTTTTCGAATATCTCTTATCTTGAATTAAGGGGATTTGGACGGCTTTAAATTAGCTAAAGTTATACAAAAAACCCTCAATATTGTGTTATCCGGCAATGAAGTGGCAGCCGCAAATTATTGCATATATCTTCTGGTAATCTTCAATATTTTCAAACCTCATAATTGCAGATTACTCTCCAATCTATGCAGAATTGACCGACGTTCAAAACTTTTGATATCAGATTACGATATCTGCATTTTTGCCAGAATTGTGATTACATCTACATATCTGTTTTTTTGCCATTTTGCAGATACAATAATGGTATCCAAGGTTTTGTGAGGAGTGGTTTTTTGCAAATAGTCTCTTAATTTATCCGTAATTTCATGATACTTGGTTTTCTGACAAGATAGATCAAACGATCTCTCGTGAGGGCTAAAAGTTAGGTCGGGTGCAGCGGGTTGGGCTAATATAATTCCGGTGGTTGACCTTTCATTCTTGAAACTCCACCTGGCCTCGTGCACGTATTTCCATCGGCAGCAAGCTGTAATAAATGAATGAATGCAACGGAGTAGCCACACCTACTTCCTTACCAAGGCGCACCACCGAGCCAGTCCACGCATCCAATTCCGACGGCTTGCCAGCAATAATGTCTCTCTGTAATGATGACGTCCCACTGGCAGGTACCTTGTCTAAAACCGCCATTGCTTTATCAACAATTCCCTCGGACAAAGCAATATTCCTGGTACGTGCCACTTCGTAGATTTCGCGCATACCCTGTTCCATTAATTTTCGGGTTTCGGGCAGCTCCATGAGTACTCCAATAGGCGCCCGGCTTACCGCCCCGAGACTTCCAAAAGGACCGACGTTTAAAAGCTTCTCCCACAGAGCGGCATGTATGTCTGGCGGAATTTCCACGGAAACCCCTGCGGTGGCGAACGCCTCGTGCAGTCGCTGGACGCGTTCGGACACGTGGTTATCCAGCTCCCCCAACCTCACAAAAGGTTCAAAGCCAGCGTGGCGAATGTGTCCGGGGCCCACAATAAAAGATATAAGTGCACATAAACCACCCAATACATGTTGGTTGCCCAATACTGCCGCCAAATGTGCCGGCGTCTCCACGCCGTTTTGCAACGGTAGGACAACCGTCTCTGGCCCAACCATTGGGCGCATGGCCTGTGCGGCATCGTTCACCTGCCAGGTTTTTACCCCTAATATAATCACATCTACCACTCCCACTTGCTCGGGATCGTCCGCTGCCTGAACCGGCTTTACCACAAAGTCACCCTTCACGCTATCCACCCGTAGGCCATCTGTCAACATTGCTTTCAGATGATCCCCACGAGCGATAAACACGATGTCCTCTCCGGCCTGAGCCAGCCGCCCACCAAAATATCCTCCGACACCACCCGCACCAAAGATCGCAATGCGCATAACTACCTCCTCAAAATAAATTGTCTTCGTATACTAACTTGATCCCTCACATATTAGTTCATGAAAGTTGGCGTTCCAAAGAGATATTCAGAATGTGGCAAAGAAAATCATTACCGAGTGAACTATCACGATTTAGCAAGATCAATTGAATGGAGTAGATCAAGTCCAAATTGCCTAAATACTTTTTATCAAACTTCAGATAGAAATCAATAAGTTTTGAGACTGGGGAAGATTCAATATAATGATACGAATGTTAAGAGGTCAAAAATAATGAACTTAGCGATTGCGTGCTTTTTTGTTCCTAGAAAAGCCATCTGGTTTTTGTTTTAATAATACTTCCTGTTGAATCTGTGTTAGCTGGAATTAATCGGTAACGAAAGCGCGCTTTCACAAGTACAGATACCAACGAATCGCAGATGAGCCTCAATTACCGATATGTGAATAGTATCTGCAAAAATTTGGGACCCTAAAAAGTACAGGTATTGTAAACATAGTGCGCCACGAGTGCACTTTTTCATAAAGTGTGCGTAACAGCACAGAAGATGAGGGTATGGTCCCTCGGAGCCGGCTTGCAGGAGCAGGCTTCAAACCACCTCAAGCTGCTGTGGTCAAAAGCCATGGTGGTGAGCGTT
>CP070746.1:6949283-6955902 GCA_020348305.1 Desulfobacterales bacterium | reverse complement strand
GAAGCGTCACGTATTTCTACCTGGTCATTGTTTATCCACAAGTAAACTAAGTTGGGCGACTTGCCACGGATAATCACTTTGTCATAGCCGGCAAATTTCAGTTCTGGTGCCCAAAATCCTCCCATCATTGAGTATGCCATTAGCAAAGTCTGGGGAGAAAAGGTAGAAATAATGGTACGATTAGCCCCCGGAGTAAGTGTGCCAGTCAAAAGACCGGTTCCAAATATTAGCAGATTATCAGGAGAAAATGGTTCAACTTCAGGGGGGACCCTGTCCCACAATATCTTGGCGCTCGTACCAAGGCCCCCCAGATAAAGTTCGGTGTCCCTTGGGTCAGTTTCTTCCCGCTCAAAGCTTCCCCGGGTTAGATCAATTTCTAAATTATACCCTGTCTCTGCGTATCTCATTTTTTAGCCCCACTATGTATCAGCTTGTTAATATTTTCACATTTTCTTTTATACTAAAATTCTCATGCTCCTCTCAAGTGAAAAATTGCTTCTTCGTACCGTTTTTTTCCGCTAGACAGGTTGTTCATGTTTGTTGTACCTGCGATTGTAAAAAATAATTAATCTCTATCCACTATAAATACCGTAACCCAAAAGCTCCCCCTTCAGGCGGAAAGCTTTAATCCAAGTGTTTCCTGAGATTGATAAATGGGGAACGGTCAAAACCAATAGCCTTGAAGAAGGAAAGCATATCACCGGCATCCCAGCGCACAGCGGTATGGATGTCCCGGATTCCCTCCTTTTTAAAAAATGAAAAAAGTCTTTCAGCTAAGATTCGGCCGATTCCAACTCCCATCTGCCGTGGATGCACCCCTACCACTTGGATCCAACCGCTTTGCTCCAAACCAAAGCCTTCCCATTTGATCTCTCCGATGATGAAGCCCACCACTTGACCACCCTTTAAAGCAACAAAACCTAAAGCTTCTTGTTTTTTAAGATGACCCTCTGCCATTTGAACCCACTTTTTCGATACTTTTTTCTGCAATATGGATTCCTGGATAGCAACGATCTCTGAAACATCTGCAGCTCTAATCTTCCGGATTTTAATCCCTTTTTCCATTTTCTCCTCAGTCAATCCGAATGATCTTTACGCGTTTCCCAACCCATTCTGGAGGAAGATAAACCCGACCACTATTCCCACTCTGTTTGACTTCCTTCTCGATCATCTCCTCACCATAGACCTCGAACTTAGACTTGTTCTGTATGTTCATTGAAGGTAAGGGATCAGGTTTGGGTTCTTTTTTTTCTATCATGCCATTCATTAGAGGATTATTAATTACAAGTTAACTATTTTACAATTATAATGCAATTATAATATAGCTTTTAAAAGTTGTCAAGAAAAAAATAAAAAAGTTCAATTGAGGTTAACCACTTGATATTTATTAGAATTATAACCAAATCTTGTGGACGTGACAAATTTCAGGCGTATCCTGTTGAGAGCCAGTACATCTCAATATAACCCCTGTAGCCTGTAGCAAGAAGGGGAGGAAGGATATGCCCGTGAAGAATGATGCACCAAATTCGTAATTCCGTAATTCCGGGTACAATTCCGGCAATTCCGGGGACACCATACTTTTTTAAGGTATCTCCTTTGCTGGAACTCGTCGATGATTGGGGGAAATTTATTGGCGGACAAATCGCGGAGCGAGACATCAGCCTCCTCCGCAGACACGAGCGGACAGGCAGACCTTTGGGTGGCGAGCGCTTTATCGACGGGCTAGAGAGGGTACTGCGCCGCAGCCTTCGCAAGCAAAAACCCGGGCCAAAACCCAACCGAGGGAGCAGATAAGTATTGTGTCCCTAGAATTAAGGTATTTTTCAAAAAAACGTAATCTTCTCTCTTCGTGTATTACGTGCTCCATAAAAATATTCCTTAGAAGAACTTTAAAATATAAATACCTGCATAGTAGAAACCGACTATAATAAAAATAGTGCCTGTAATCTTTCTCATATAGAGCTCGACTCGTGTCAACTTATTAAACCAATGGCTGAGCGAAGTAACTCCCGTGGCAATCACAACGGCAAAAACTAATACCGGCAATCCAGTGCCGATTCCATACACAAATGGTAATGTTAATCCAATCTTAGATTTAAGTGCAAGCGGAATAAGGCTTCCGAAGAAGAGGGCTGCTGATACAGGACAAAATGCAAGGGCAAATAACGCACCTAATAGAAATGCTCCTGGTGCACCTGCCGTAACAAATTTACTGTGGTGCTTATGGGAAAACGACAGTCCCGGCAAGTTTAGCTTAATTACTTCTAATAAAATAAATCCCGTAACAATCAGAATAGGTCCGAGCGCTTTGACCATATATCGCTGCAGAAACTGTGCCACTTGAGGGATGCTTAAAACGGAATTAATAAGAATAGACCCCAGTACGGCATAAGAAATCATTCTTCCGAGGGTATAGGCGATACCAGAGAGTAAAACAAAAAATAAGTGAGTTATCTTTTTGGCTAAAAACGATATTGCTGCTACATTTGTAGCCAAAGGACAAGGGCTTATGGAAGTCATTATCCCTAACCACAGTGCTGTACCAATGCCTATCAATAACTCCATTATTGTGCTTCCGTTAAGAAATTATTAACCTCCTCGGTTACATAGTTAAGAAACTTTTTTTTATTACGGGCATACTTCCATATTTTGGTGAGATTCTTTGATTTTATCTCTTTGCCGTCCTTAACGAGCGATAATACGAGTGACTTAGTATAAAGCTGATAGTCATTCACAAAATGCTCGTTGCCTCGTTCTTCCACATTAACCGCTTTGAATCCAAGCTTACCCGTATTAAGCGCGTCCTTAAAATTGTCTTCAATTGCTTCCTTTGAATATTGCTCCATCATATGACACGTATAACAACGAAAGTTACCATGGAAATAATATGCTATCACCTTACCCGCAGCATTATCTTGCTCGGCACAGATTGGATGACCGCTACTAAATAATACAGCAGCCGCCAGAATTATGAGAAATAGTTTCTTCAATTTTTCCTCCTGTAATCTGTGATAATACCTGTTCAATCGTGCCATCATCAACTTTCGTTTTGCCTTTAATAAAACCCATGTCTTTAAGATTAAACACGATTGGCCTAAACCCGGCATGCTCAAGCGTCTTTTTAGAACAGGCAACCTGACACCCATCAATAGCAATAATTTTAGTGGCGCCCTTTACAGACTCAACCATCCCTTGGATATGCGCCCCGATACCGGCAAGGCAAAACATCCTTGCCTGACCGCACTTTGCCATCTTGCGGGCAACATGGTCTGATAATTCACCGACATCCGAAGCGCCCGAACAAGGAAATATCAAAACTCCCGCTTCTTGGCACATACAATTATTTTCTGCCATTACTTCCCCCTCATTTAGAAATGATCTTTTTAATCTCCTCTTTGCTTAACACCTTGCCTGCGGAAACCACTGTCCCATCAACTGCTAAGGCAGGTGTCATCATAACACCGTATTCAGTGATTTTGTCGATATCGGTGACCTTTCCGATTTCAGCATTAATATTCAGTTCCTTTGCGGCTTGCGTAGCATTTGTGGTTAATTGTTTACATTTAGGACAGCCAACGCCTAAAATTTCTATCTTCATTTTTTACCCCTTTCCTTTAGTTTTCTTATTAAATCCTGCATCTTTTCTAACGCTTTCTTTTCTTTTTCGTCTTTTGGTCCATAAGCGGGATTGGTAATTTTCCAGGTAATAGGCTTACAAATAGGCTCTACCTCATAAGCGCCCATGTCCCAAAGATCATAATCTTTAAATCGAGTTGGCTCTTCCTGATAGCAACTCCATACAGCATCTCTTATAACCCCAGGAGAACCCTCATTTACAAGGTCAACGAATTTCGTCTGCTCGATAAATCTTTGTATAGATTGTTGCGGTATATTGAAAAGAAAAGGCGCAGGCGCATTTGTACCTATAATCCTTTTTTCCTTATCTATGCCGTTTTTATAAAGCGCTTTTATGGCATTACCGACATGGTGCCCCGGTGTCTCAGGGCCGCATACTACTAAATACCTAATATTCGGATTAGCGACTATATTGCAAATTACCTTTTCAAGCCCCACATTTTCTGTTTGAAGTGTTCCCGACAATGCTGCACCGGTCTCAAGTCCGACTCTCACAAGTTCTTCGATTGACTTAGGCGTTTCTTCTCTTCTCCACTTTAATATTACTGCTACAGCAACCGGCGAATGGTCATTTCCTCTCAGATAACATCCTTCTTCTGGCGGATATTCTTTTGGAACTTTAGCTTTTCCTATCTGTTCCTTAGCCATTTTCACCCTGTTATTAGGCCAAAAATAATCCCTGTAATAGTGGCCATTACCACAACTAGACTTATATAAACAACTGTTTTCTTTGTGCCTATAACTCCTCTGATAACAAGCATATTCGGTAAGCTCAAAGCAGGACCAGCCAATAATAAGGCTAACGCAGGACCTTTTCCCATTCCTGCGCCAAGGAGTCCTTGCAGAATAGGGACTTCTGTCAGGGTTGCAAAATACATGAGGGCCCCTGAAATCGAAGCAAACAGGTTTGCCCACACGGAATTTCCGCCCACGAGTGATTGGATATAATGTTCTGGAATCAGGGCCGAATGGCCAGGTCTCCCCAGCATAAAGCCGGCAGCTAGAACTCCAGCTCCCAATAGCGGAAAAATCTGTTTCATGAATCCCCATGTGGATTGAACCCAGTTAACGCGTTCCTCTTTTCGAAACCAGTTCTTGAGCATCAGGGCAAGAATAATCAATAGGCCAGCCGTGATGTACCATTTGGCCAAAAAGATTGCTGACCACAGTCCTGAAGAACCCTGTGACAACGGTTTTGCAAAGGCGGCGAAACCCAAAATGAGAACTATGACCAGCATGAACATTCCATCCTGGGTGAGGGTTCGGCCTTTTTCTGCTTCATCTGGTAGGTACATCTGTCCAGCCGTGCGTGAGGCATCCTCTTTCCGAAAGAAGAGAGCCATGAGAAGGCCTGTAAGAACCGCGAAGATGATTGCTCCGATAGCCCGAGCTAGGCCCATCTCCCAGCCCAGAATCCTTGCCGTCAGAACAATGGCAAGTACATTGATGGCGGGCCCAGAGTAAAGAAAAGCAGTTGCCGGACCAATTCCTGCTCCTCGCGTATAAATACCGGCAAATAATGGAAGCACAGTACAGGAACAGACTGCCAAAATCGTTCCTGAGACAGAGGCTACAGAATAAGAGAGGATTTTGCTGGCGGTGGCTCCAAAATATTTGAGCACAGATGCCTGAGAGACAAAAACCGCAATAGCCCCAGCGATAAAAAATGCTGGTACCAGACAAGTCAGGACGTGTTCACGGGCATACTCCTGGAGCATCATAAATGCCTCAAACCCGGATTGACGAACCGTGGGATCGGCCCAGGGCACGTAATAAGCGGCCAAAAAGGTGAGCAAGATGATGAGTAATTTCGTCCGTTCTTTCATTGGTTATTGCCCTTTTGATAAATTCCTATATTCCTATTTATCGATCTATAAGGGATAAAAAAATTTACCTTCTACAGATCTCTTCCCTTCGAATATGGGGGATCTTCCTCAGTAATTCCTCAATATCAGGCTCATCCTCCAGCCAGTGTCGGAGATTGCCCAGAAGACTCGCCACGTATGGGGATCTACTTCCATCTGTGAGATAATAGTTCACCCACAAACCATCTTTCTTATTTGCCACCAGATCAGCATCTTCGAGTATTTTCAGGTGTTTCGAAACACTGGGCTGGGAGATTTGCAGGGCCTCTTTCATCTCACAGACGCACATCATCTTGTGCTGAAGCATCTTAACAATCTTCACCCTGTTGGGGTCCGAAAGAGCCTTCATGACTTTAACAAAATCTCTCATTTTGACTCTCTAATAATATTCCTATTTAGGAATATAATAGCTTTTCGTTTCTCTGTCAATGCTTTTTTTACAGGGGTGAGGGTCTTATTACTCCGCAGCCTCCTCTCAGAATATTTACTGATTTCCTTCGGGCCATCCAGCCCTAAAAGAAACTCTCGCATCTCAGCAGGCAACTTCAGCAGGTTCATAATCTGAGTTACCCTCGCCCTGGTCAATCCTTCATTCTCGGCAATCTAACTCAACGATTTCACCGTTTCATCATCGAGCATTTTGCGCCAGAGGATAGCCTTGTGTATGATATGTCTTCGAGGCTTGTTTAATGTCTGCCTTTTACGGGCAGCGGATTTTCTGGATATATCAGGCTTGTAACCTATTGAAATTATTGGAACTATGGTTCGTAAATCATGTCCGATGGGGAGCCATGATTATCAAGGGGTTGCGCGATTCTGCGGAACCCCCTTATTTCTGGTTAACTGATGGTTTGGTTTTATCGTCTCTCTCATGTTCAAGGATATCAGACCTTTTTAAGTGCCTCTTTGACGCGCGCCGGCGTCATCGGGAGCTGAAAGAGCTTAGCACCGGTGGCATCATGAATAGCAGTAGCAACAACACCACCCATGCAAATGATGGCCGGTTCTCCACCGCCCTGAGGCGCGAGATTTACGTTTTCGACGAGAACCGTTTCGATTTTCGGCAACCATGAAAAGCGTGGAATCTCATAGGTGTCGAAATTGAGGTCAAAAATCTG
>CP070746.1:6946566-6949183 GCA_020348305.1 Desulfobacterales bacterium | reverse complement strand
ATAAAAATCTGGCAGTATTTTTTCAGGCATGTTCATTTAACTGTCTTTTTTGTCAAAATTGGCATTTTAGGCAAGAAAGCTTAAATGCCCATACCCGCTCCTGTGAGCAGCTTATTGCGGATGTGAACGGGCGCACCGCCTGTATTTGTTACTTCGGCGGAGATCCCTCGCCTCAGCTTTCGTTTTCTCTAAGAGCCTCGCGTGAGGCCATTAAGCAAAATAAAGGTCGAATATTGCGGATATGTTGGGAAACCAACGGGTCCATGCACCCGGAATTGCTGGATGAAATAATGGAATTGGCCCTCGATTCCGGAGGCTGTGTCAAATTTGATCTAAAGGCCTGGCATCCCCACTTACATATGGCTTTAACCGGCGCCATGAATAAACAAAGCCTGGATAATTTTGCTCGGGCTGCGACATTAATTGATCGTCGACCGACTCCACCCCCCCTGATTGCCAGCTCGTTGCTGGTTCCCGGGTATATTGATGAAGAAGAGATCGGCGCCATCACAACCTTCATCGCGGACTTAAATCCGGAAATCCCCTACAGTCTGCTTGCATTTCATCCCCAGTTTTACATGTCCGACCTGCCGGTAACTTCCAAAGAGCTGGCAATCCGATGCTATCAAACAGCTCAGGCTGCAGGTCTAAAAAGGGTGCGAATCGGAAATGTTCATTTGCTGGTCTAAAACACCCAGCTAATTAAATTACAACCAATTCGTTTTAAGATAATTAAGGTTTCAATGAACAAGAACATCCTTATCACCGGAGTTCCAGGAGAGTTATTGTCAATAGTTGTGTATGAAAAATTTAGGCGGCGATCCGATTTTTTTCTATACCATTGACAAATTTTACTCCTCTAATTACTTCTGCTATCCTTTCAGGGCGATGTAATTTAATCCATCTTTTCTCTGCCCCTCGGCAAAGTTGAAATGCCATTGTTAAAACCGTTGTTGCGGAAAAGCAACTCCTTACCTTAGCGGTTCTTAATCTTACCGTCGAAAATGTTGATTCAATCGGATTGGTTGTGCGGATATGCCGCCAGTGTTCGGAAGGAAAATCGTAAAAAGTTAACAGCCCATCGCGGTCCTTTTCAAGGCATTCAACAGCCTTGGGATACTTGCTTTCATATATACTGATAAAATCATCAAAGTGTTGCTGTGCTTCATCCTTTTCCGGGGCCATCCATATCTGATGCAGCTTTTTCTTGGCTTTGGCCTGAAGACTCTTGGGCAGCTTGTTTAAAACATTAGCGGTTTTGTGCACCCAGCATCTTTGCCAGCGGGTATTGCCGTAAACCTTAGCTAAGGCTTTCCAGAATCCCAGAGAGCCATCCCCAATGGCTAATTCAGGACCTTGTGTGAGACCACGGTGCTTTAAATCAACCAGCACATCGGTCCACGACAGCTCGCTTTCTCTGAATCCGCTTTCAAGGGCTACCAGTTCTTTTTGACCGTCTTTTGTTGCACCGATGATTACTAAAAGACACTGGCGCTCTTCCATGCGCACATTACAGTAAATACCATCGGCCCAAATATATACATAACGCTTGCCGGACAGATCACGCTGCTGCCAAGCTTCCAAGTCCTGCTGCCAACTAGCCTTCAGACGGCTTATGGTAGAAGGCGATAAGCCCGGCGCATCTTTACCCACAAGCGCCGCTAACGCTTCGCTGAAATCACCCGTGGAAACACCTTTCAGATATAACCAGGGAATCAACTCTTCAATGCTCTTTGTTTTTCTCAAGTACGGCGGTAAAATCGACGAACTGAATCGTATCCGTTGCGTTTGCTGATCCGTTTGGCGATCGCGAGCACGAGGAACCGATACCGCTACCGCACCAATGCCGGTTTGAATTTGCCTCTCCGGCAGGTAACCATTACGGGTGACTCTTTGACGGCCCTGAGCGTCCTTTAAATCAGCATATAGCGCTAAAAAATTTTCTATCTCCGCCTCTAATGCTTCGGCTAACAATTTTCGGGCTCCTTGACGTAAAATATCGCTAATAGGATCATCAACAAAAGTGTCTGGCTTTTTCAGCTCAATTACGTTATCTTGACTCATGGTGTGTGTATCCTTTCTTTTTTCAAATTGCCGGAATGACTGCGGCTAACAATCATCCGGAGGATACACCACCTATCCTCTCAAACACAACTTTTGATTATATCTCCACCATCATTGAAAATGTTGCTGATTTTGTATTTGGCGCACCATTCGTAAATGATACCTCAAATTTTTAAATGGCAAAAATAAGCTATAAATAAGTTTACGGTACAGATTCGAACCGCTGGAGGACTCGGCTTTGTTTCGCCCAATGAAAAGTGCTTTCGCTCAGCTGCGGAAATAAACTCAGATTGGTCTTACAATTGCATATTCGACTATTGAAGTTGTGTCAAACGAATTTCACGCTGGAAAAACAATATAACTATATAACAACATATCGTTTTAGGATGATCGAGTTTAAAATTCCATTTTTGGCTATATAGTTACAATAAACTTAACCACCCTAATATACATTTATCTCCAACTAATCGCAGATGAGCCTTAATTGCAGATATCAACAACAAAAACCAAATATCTTGTGATTTCGGATTTTGCATGTATTGTAAACGTATCT
>CP070746.1:6943651-6946466 GCA_020348305.1 Desulfobacterales bacterium | reverse complement strand
TACGTCTTCCGGCTCAAATGAGTCCAACATGACGAGTTTGCCAAAGGTGAAAATTGTTAAGCAGATAGCCATACTGAACGTGAGGTCATGACCTGCGGGGGCTGCGATCAGGCATATGTCATGATTGTTGAATTCACAGGCTCTGGCTGCATATTCCACCCGTGAAAGATAATCGTTGTGGGTTCTGGGAGCCACTTTTGGCAAACCGGTTGTACCGCCGGTAGGTCCCATATGAGCCACTTGCATGGGGTCCGGTCTTCTATCAGCCAGCAAGGAGAGCTTATCGTCCGTCAACGCTGTATTTTGGATAAGCGATTCCAAACTTAAGAAAGAATCATGGTGCGTCGTACGAACAAGTACAACGTGTTTAATTTGAGAATTGTTCTGCAAGACATCATTGATGATCGGTATATAATCGACCTTTTGATATCGTTCAGCCACAATCCAGGAGTTTGCCTCAGTCAATTGGACCAGGTGGTTAATTTCAACTTGCCGATGTCTTGCTACCAGTAAAATGGGAATGGCGCCGATCTTCTGAAGCGCAAAGTAGGTAAATATAAACTCGGCCCAATTGGGCAACTGAACAAGGACTCTGTCAAGGGGTTTGATACCAAGATCAATGAAACCGATTGCCAACTTATCGGTCTTTTCTTTAACCTGGGCATAGGTTAACCGTATTTGCCTGTCGACAAGAGCCTCCTTTTCAGGATAAATATCCGCTGCCTTATCAAGGATATCACCAAATGTGAGTCCTGCCCACCGGCGCAGCCTGTTGTATATATCCGCATCTTCTTTTTTGTAAGGTGTGAAACCTTCTAAATAGGTAATCATAGCCAGATCCAAAAGCTGAAAGCAGAGGTGTAACGTGGAAATTACAGTTTTTTTAAGTATTTATCCTCAATTGCTTTAACCAAATTGGTCATCGCCACATAAAAAGGGGTTTCAATTCCCTTGTCCCGACCATATTCCACAACTTTGCCACCTAAAAAATCAATTTCGGTTTGCGTCTTATTTTCAATATCGTAACACATGGAATCTTTATGCATCCCCACCTTATTGAGATAGCCTAAAGCCTGCGTTAAGTAATCAAGGCCTAAGTCGTAACCCAGTGCTCTGGCAACGGAAAGTGCCTCCTGAAAACAGGCATCCGCGATTTCTCTTGTGGGCGGATATTCCAGGCATTCTTTTATGGTTCTGTTCGTGACCGCACAAATGGAAGCCATGGTGCACTTCATAATCATTTTTTTCCAAACAAACAATTTGATGTCGTCGACGAATTCCGTGTCCAGACCGCAATCCGTCAATATATTGCTGATCTGTAATCCCAGTTCCTGATTTTCTGCATTTAAGCATCCAAGGTGGTTAGGACGGTTAAAAAACGTGACTTCGACTTGTCCAGGGCCCTTGAGGGACGCACCAAAATTTAAGGACAAACGAAAGACTGTCTCGTCTCCAAATTTTTCCGCAATTAGATCCTCTGCTCCCAGGCCGTTTTGAGTGGAAATAATTTTTGTACCGGGCATTAGGATGTCTTGTAATTCAACTAGAACTTGTTCGAGATGAAAGGTTTTAGTGCAAAGGAAGATAATAGTTGGGCTTAGATCCTTAAGCTCAGCTATATTGGAGCAGTAATTATCAACCTGAACCCCGTAGCCAATTGCCCCTGAAATCGCAATGCCTTTTTCCTTAAGCTCTTTTCCTAAATCCGGCCGACGCCCGACAAGAACCGTTTCAGGGTATTTGCTGAGCAGTGCGGCAGCCATTACCGAGCCGGTAGCTCCTATTCCCACAACGGCCATTTTGTGTTCTACCATAATGTGCCTCCTAATTTTTCCATAAGCCAATATTACCCCGAAAAGGCATCTTTCTTCCTTATCTATCTATACAGTCCAAAGATCTGTCATTCCTGCAAACCAGACTGTGTCGCAATTGGCAAAACTTCGCATATTAGTCTTTTTGTCATTCCGGGCTTGACCCGGAATCCATTGCTTTTTCAACGCTCTATACTACTGGATGCCGGGTCAAGCCCGGCATGACGAGCACAAATTAAGCCCATTTTTTGAATTGCGACACAGTCTGTTCGCCGGAATGACAACCCCTCAACCCATATGCTAGCTTTTATGCCCTTGACGGCGGAGGGTCTGGGTGGGGGTGATAAAATTGATGAGAAATCCGGATCTTATCTGACTACCCTCCACTTAATCCCCTCCCATTGAGGGAGGGGAAACGAGTTGTTGGACAGCCTATCTGTGTCCGTCCCGCTCACAACGGGATCGGCACATAGGCCGAGCCTACGTTTTGAGCCTACTTCACTGAAGAAATAAGCATATGAGAGCATTCAACATATTTGTTACTAATAATTCCCGCCATAAAGAGTCAATGCATTTTTTTAATTAAATATCCAAAAAAAATTTAAACTATTATTTTATTATGCGTAAATTTAAATATAATTTCAAAATCTTATGTTGTATTTTGCTTCATATTTATTCTACTGACGAATGAGAAAAAAATTTTCTTGACAGATAAAAATGAATGAAGTATTACAAATATAATGAGATAATGAATGATCAATAACATAATAACATTCTTAAATATTATTATATATTATTAATTGAATTACATTCATTAATCAATGAAAGGGGGATATTATGGATGTAAAAGAGATTCAGGAAAAAATTAAAGCTGCCAATGTTGATTCTCTGCGTATCGATTTCCCGGATTTGCACGGCATCTGCCGCAGCAAACTGGTGCCGGCCGGTCGACTGGAAGAGATCTTGGAAGAGGGATGCAAACACGTACAGGCAACCTATGCGGT
>CP070746.1:6940823-6943551 GCA_020348305.1 Desulfobacterales bacterium | reverse complement strand
GATCTGTCCTGTGCAATAGTGATCTATGGTGGCCGAGCGAAAGCCCGGTGGGTAACCTTGTTCTCAACAATGGTGTACCCGTCAAGGATGCACCATGAGCGCATGCTTCCATAGGATCGCAGCGACGGGACGCTGGGTTCAGGCAAAGGCTTAATGCCTCCGCTGAACAGTCAAAATACGCGACTTCGTGTCGCAATGCAGATATGTAGATTTAATCACAGATATTGGGTATCGAATACATATCAAAAACGAACCGAAATAAAAAGGGTCCCCGAATAATTAAGCTGCATGGAGACCCTTGGATAAAACTGCAAAAATCAAATATGAAATAAACTTAAAATACCAAATAATTTCAGTTATAAAATCCCGTTTTGGTTGCTACCGTTTTGCTATCATAATATCCAAATACTGGGTAAAAAATCATTAATCAAGAAACAATGTAAATGCTTACGAAACCCTATAAATTGTAGGGTAGAGACAACATCAAAGAACGAGATTGAAAACCATATAATTTTCCGAGATAGAGTGAAAATGCCGGTGTCGGCAGCTTGTGCGCCTCAGGCGCATAAAATTCTGTCCCTCGGCATCAATAATTTCAGGCACTTACGAAATATTCGCAGGTGCTTTTTTTTGTTTGAATGGGTCCTGAAATGGGCACAATTAAAAGACGGTGTCGATTTAATATTCTGAAATTATATCTGATTCTGTTGAAGACATGGGGACTTTAACTCCCCTTTTCCATTAATTCGGCAGCATTGAACCTGTCTTTTGGATAGAATTTAAATTGACAAAATGGTATAACTACCGGACTGTTGCGGACCGGTTATGCTCTGCCTTTTATTGACAGCACAACAAATGCTCCAGAGCCTAAAACACAAAGCCATGCAAATACATCTCCAATGATTGGATAAATTGTTTTTTTACCTTTCATTGGAACATCGGCATACATAATCTCATTTGAAGTGGCAAAATAATCTTTTGAAGCCAGAATTCTTCCATGATAATCAACGGCAAAAGTAACTCCATTATACGTTGGGCGAACAAAAGAAAATCCATTTTCGATGGCCCGCATAAGATACCTATGTCCCTTTCCCCGAGGAAAATCAAATGCAGGGGATAGCATAATATCGACGTGCTTTTTTCCTGCTTGTCGGATATATGGAGGAAAACTCATATCACGACAGATTGATATGCCAATATTCCCATAAGGTGTATTCACGACCGGTATTATTTCAGGTCCTTTTTTCACATATACGGCTTCACCGCCAAAAGGATCAAGCCCAAATAAATAACGTTTCAGATAATTGACCTCAATTTCTCCTTGATCATTAATAAAGGTATGCCTGTTTTCACCTTCTCCCTTTTCGGCAAAGACGCCATAAGAAATACTAAGATGAATACTATGTTCTTTAGCAATTTCTTGAAATGCTTCAACCAATTTTTCTTTATTCTTTTCCTCTACAAATATGGCATACTCTTGAAATGAAACAATTTTCGCACCACCTAAAGCCGCTTGTTTTGTTAAATTCTCTATTCTCAACATAGTTACATCAAAAGGAGAACTGGTTTTGTTCTTAAGTATATTTTCAAGGTTAAGAATCTTCTTGTCTGTTGAATTCAACACAACTGCTGCAATTCTTACAGTTTTCAAATCATCAGAATACATGAAAGGCGAAAGTTTCACACCTCCAAATACAAAAACTATTGTTATGATAGAAGAAAATATTGCAATCTCTTTCTTAATCTTATTCCATTGAAATTCATTTTCCCAGCCCCAGCTTATTACAGATGAAATCCAGGATAAGATAAATATCAGTCCCCATAACCCTGTGACGGATACTAATTGTTTTAAAGAGAGATCACCAATAAAATACAGACTAAAAACCCCATCTCCATCAAACGGACCTTCTAATGAATTCAAAAAATAAAGCGCCGTTGCAGATACGGGGAAAACAAGTGTAGTCAAAAACCCTTTAACTCTATTATACATCAACCTATCGGCAATATATGGCAATGCTAATGCGATTGCTAACAACACACTTCTGATAATATTAAAAATAAGTGTAAATGTATCATCACCAAAGTCAAATAGCCCCCACAAGGCAATGATAATGCTCAAACAAAAACCCAATAATGTGAACATTATTCCCTTTCCAGGTTTTTGCGATCGCATGAATAGAAGGATAAAAATCGGAGCCAAAACTATGGAAATAGGTACAAATAAGGTGCTTCTTGTAAACATAAATAATCCAAAGCCAAGAAAAAACCATACTAAAGACAGATAATTGTTTTTTTTCCCGGATTTTTTTTTATTAACAATCTCCATAACCTGACCTCCTTCCCAAATCAAATTAGAGTCTAATTTCTTTTGTGATTCGACCATACACTTCAAGCTCTCGAAAGATATAAAATAAGCATTTTATTTCATTTGCCCCAAATAAATATAATATTTTGCCAGCAAATGTCAAGATTATATTATGATAATAAACAAATAATTAGTTTTACACTTCCCAAAACCCCTGTGAAGTCCATTTTTTATTACCTATTATTTTCATACAGAACTGATTTTTGGGTGCTGTCATGCGGTTTAACAAGGGAGAGATTCCCAGGTGTGGCATAAAAAAGATCAGATAAGTTGCCTACAATATATTGGGAGGTAATGTTTGAGCGCTAACAGTTTTCATGTTATTTTCTTGACTTTTGCCAGACATAAGTTGTATGATCTCCT
>CP070746.1:6929959-6940723 GCA_020348305.1 Desulfobacterales bacterium | reverse complement strand
GCCAACTGATCGATGACCTCTTCACCGGTTCTATAAGATTCTCCGAAATCTCCCGTTGCATAACTTGTTACGAAATCGATGTACTGCTCTATTAACGGGCGGTCCAGACCGAGTCTGCGTTCGAATTCAGCAATGGATTCGGCCGTGGCAAATTCTCCCAATACGCGCGTCGCCGGGCTGCCCGGGATTGCGTGCAAAATTAAAAAAACCAGCGTAATAACTCCGATAAGGGTAGGAATAAAAAGCAAGAGCCGCTTAATAATATAGGTCATGTTTTGCCTCTTGCGGATTCTTCAGGGCATTGAGATAAGATATTTTTTTCGTCGGGTTAGGATGTGCTTTTAAAAATAATCAGGAGGCAACAGTATCCATCGATACGATTGCCTCCATATAGCGTTGTAAATTAACCACTAAGTACACGCATCCGTAATTACGGTAACGTAATATTTCACCACAGAGGTCACCGAGAACACAGAGAAAAGTATAAAAATTAACCCTCTGTGAACTCTGCGCTCTCCGTGGTTAAGCTATCGCCGATCAAAATACGTAATCGAATTTATGAAACAAAGCACTAAGGCTAAATTCCGATCATTGCCTATTTCTCAACAGAAACAGGGTAGAGCTTCTTGGTCCACAATGGATCTAGTTTGAATCCTTTGATATAGGGGTGATAGGCGACCGAGACATTATCGCTATACAACCACACATTCGGCAGGTCTTCCATGATTTTCTTCTGGAGCTCAGCATAAATCTTCTGGCGTTTTGCCGGTTCGGCTGTCTGCACACCTTCTTTCATCAGCTTGTTGACTTCCGGATTATTGTAGTGCCCGAAATTCCACTGGGGAAAACTCTCCGGATCGAGCTGAGTTTGAAGATAGGCATTGGGTTCGGAAGAACGGGTCAATCTAAAAAAGGCGACGGGTGTTTTACCGGTCCAGACCTTCTCAAAATTGGCTGAGGGCTCATCCGCCTGAATCCTGGCCTTGATGCCCACTTCGGCCAGCATGCCCTGAATCGCGGTGACCACGTCCACCGCCGGGCCCCATATAAATGTATACAGTGTCGTCTCAAATCCATTCGGATATCCGGCTTCCTTGAGCAATGCCTTGGCTTTGGCCGGATCATAGGGATACTTCTTAACGTCGGCTGTATAATAGTCGCAGCCGGTGGGAACCGGTCCGGTCAATTCGGTTGCCAAACCTTTCAGCACGGTGTTAATCAACGCCTTTTTGTCGATTGCGTGGGCAACGGCCTGGCGTACCTTAAGATCACTGAAAGGTTTGTCTCTGGTATTCATGACCATATAATTGATATTGAGCCCGGGTCGTGTTTGCAGCTCAATCTTTGGATCGGCCTTGTATTTCTTGAATATTTCCGGATCCTGTACATTGACCAGGTCAAGGTCACCGGCTTCAAATGCCACATAGGCCGTGGTTGCATCGACGATGTGGGGGAATACAATTTGGTCCAGCTTCGGTTTACCCGCATAATACTTATCAAACGCTTTCAGCACCATATCACCGCGGGGATTTCCCTTCACCCATTCAAATGGACCGGCGCCGACCGGATTCATGCCGAATTTCTTACCGTATTTTTCAACTGCTGCCTTGGGTACGATGCCGCCGGCTTTAAACGCTGTTAACCGCATCAGCAAAGGAGCATAGGGCTCACTGAGAATGAGCTGAACGGTGTATTTATCCACTACCTTGACTTCTTTGATCATCTTGTAATTTTTAGCCAGGTAAGCGCCAGTGGCTGGATTTAGAATTCGGTCGTAGGAATACTTGACATCCTCGGCGGTGACTTCCCCGTACTCCTTATGGAACTGCGCCCCTTTTCTGAGCTTGAAGGTATACGTCAATCCGCCATCGGATATCTGCCACGACTCTGCGAGGTCCGGCACAATTTCCATCGATCCGTATTTCCATTGGACCAATGCAGCATAAATGTTCATGACAACATACGACTCCAGCACGCCGGTAACAAATGCCGGATCCATACTTTTCCAGTCCCCGTTGTTCCATTTGACAACCTTTTGCTGTGCAATTGCAGGGGCTGCCACGGATCCAATACCCACTGAAATTGCCAAAGCGATCAAAAGACCCCATTTAAACCGTTTTGACGATAGTCTTTTTCTTTTCATCGTGTCCTCCTTTTTGTGTGCATTGTTTTTAGCCGCGTTAATATCCTGTTACTCTTTCGTACCACCTCCTTTATGGTTGTGTTGGCTGCCTAATAAGCCAGATCGCAGTGCTTGATTAATGATTTTGTTGAGCATCATCATCAGATATCTTCGCCAGAATACCTGATTCGCCGTCTACTTCGACTCTGTCACCGCTTGAAATTATCTTATAGGGGTCTTCTTCCGGATAGCAAAGCATTGGGACTTCGGCCAGAATAGCACCCTCAACAAGATTGGGGTCGAGTTGTCTGGTGTTGACAATTGCAGCCGGTTTTCTCCCTCGCTTTGCCAGGAGACGAAGCATCATACAGCCCCCGGATGATCCTTTGGCTTCGGGATAAATCAGGATTTTATTGCTGACGTTTTCGCCGGCGCATGGATGACCGGAAACAACAATATATCCCTCTTCATCAATTTCGCCCTGAAATCCAATCGGCTCGCGCAGAACCAGTGCTTCACCAACTGCCTTGCCCGGCAGGATACCTTTGCATTTTATCTCTGTTCGCGCCATCCTTCTATCCTCTCCATTTTCCAATGACAGCAGACTCAATGCAGACATCGATCTTGTCAAGAATGATGTCGCACCCAATTGTGTTATTTGCATACTTGGCCTGTTTGGGTGAATCGGTGAGCATGGTCCTGTATGCCGGTCCGGAGAGTCCCTGTTTTTCAAGAGCATCAAGCCGCAAAAAACTTAGCATAGGACAAGTGTCGCAGACCAGGACACCACCGGCCTTTTTAATTATTTCGTGATAGCCCATTCGCTCGGCCATGGCAAATGCCATCCGGTTGGTGCCGATCCATAAGGTCGTATTGGTGTGGACCCGGCGCCCGTCAAGCAATGCGGCAACGTTGCGTATCTGGTCAACCGTGTATTGGGGACAACCAAGATAGACGAAATCGACATCAAAATTTTTTGCGGTATGCAATTTTTGGTAGACTTCGTCTAGCTCCTTTTTAGTCACGACAATTTTTTCTTGGATTGGATTACCTCCGAATGCGCCTTCGGTCGTGGGGGCGTCGGGCGTAACGCCGGTGATGTGATACATGGCTACGGTACCGGACGTCGCCAGCGCCGATCCAAGAACCATCAGTTCCTCCTGGCGGGGCTGATAAATTCCCTCAAACACCGGCACACCGCTGCCGACGATGGAGCCGACATAATAACCGGCGGCGCCGTAATCCGTTGTGCCGTCGAGTTCAGTGTCTATCGCAACCAGGTGTGAGCCCTTTCTGTTTTCATCGAGAAGATAACCGATTTTGGGATATTTCCCTGTCAGAGCCGCGTACAGCACAAAATAACCGCAACGATTGGTCTTGGCGCCCAGGACGGAGTTGAAATAAATAATTGCAGCCGTCTCCATGCTAGCGATGTAGGTGCCTTTGGCCGGGACGTAACCTTGGGTGAAAGGAACACAAGTATAGGTTGAAGCGATTCCCATCCGCTTTTGTATACCGAGCAGCCGGCGATGCTCGGCCACGAGAGGCCACGGTGCCCCGACCGCATCAGGATCACGCAAATCCACCGGGATGACTTCACTGCTTGTCGGTACAACGACCCGGGCGTCTTGATCGGCAAGCTCCGCAAGATAATCGATCTCTCCTTCTCGCAGGGCGGACCCTGAGCTCATATGGGCATAGGCGATATCGACCATTTCTTGCCCGTCAAAAGCATTACCCAATTTGACAAGGTAAGACATGGCCAGGGCCTTGATATCTCCTTCTTTACCATCAAGGATGCACATTTCCTGATCCGTTAATTGCATGGACACTCCTTATTTTAAAATCTCTAGGGCAAAAGAGACCAGAAAAAGAATTCCGTTTTTGAGGGCATTATCATTGAAATCAAATAGCGCGTTGTGAAGCGGGGCGCTTGCCGGACCCATACCGATCCGAAACATGGCACCTGGGTAATCCGTAATATAGTAGGCAAAATCTTCTCCCCCCATGGACGGAATTTCCAGTTCCTTCCAGTTGGTCGGCCCCAAAATCTGCTCGGCAACCTTCTTTCCGATATCAACAATTTCCGGATCATTAATCGTTGGAATGTAAGGGGACTCATAAGAGATTTCATAGGAAGCCCCCATGGAATCACATACACCTTTTACGATCCGTTCCATATGGGCCGGTATTTTTTTGCCCAGCTCCGGCTTTAGATAACGCGTGGTGCCTTCGATCTCGACACTGTCAGGAATAACATTACTGTTGGTTCCACCGCATATGCGGCAGACACTTAACACGACCGGGTCCAGCACGCTCACATTGCGCGAGACAACTGCTTGTAAAGCTTCCACAACACGTGCCGCCGTTAAAATCGGATCGATGGCGTTTTCAGGTCTGGCCCCATGTGCACCTTTGCCCTCGATCTTAATCTTAAAAAAATCTGCAGCTGCCAGAAGCACACCGGACTTGGAAGCAATCACGCCCTCCTCGATATCAGCCCATGCATGCAGAGCAACCACAGCGTCAGGTTGCGGGTCCAGCAGGGCGCCCTTCTCGACAAGATCTTTACCGGCCGCCACAATTTCTTCGCCCGGTTGGAACACAAACCGCACCGAGCCGTTGAAATGATCGCTGAGTTTGCTCAACAAGAGCAATGTACCGATGAGCATGGCCGTATGGCCGTCATGACCACAGGCATGCATGAAGCCGTCTCGTTTGGAGGCATAGGCGAGACCGGTTTTTTCCTTTATCGGCAGCGCGTCGATGTCAGCACGCAGGGTGACGTTTTTCCCTTTTTGCTTGCCCTGCAGCATGGCAACCACGTCCGTCTCCAGAAACGGATCGAGAAGACAGACCCCAGTCGGCTCGAGGGTCTTCCGGATCAGCCTGGCCGTATCATACTCCTCACAGGCTATTTCAGGTATCTGATGAATGGCATGTCTTATTTCCGCAACATCAGGCAGGATCCGGTCAATTTCGTCTTTAAGACGCTGCACGAGAGTATTATCCATTTTGTTTACTTCTTTTTTAGGTGCACTTTTGAGACAGTTTATAGTAATGAGTACACAAAACGCTAAGCTTCGGGCATATAATGGAAGTAGTCTATCAGCACGTTTTTTGCCCGGGTAATATGGTTTTTCATTGCTTTTTTTGCCAGCTCGGCATTTTTTTGTCGCAATGCATCAATTATAATCTCATGGTCCCGGGTGTATTCGTTAAACGTTGTTACCATAAAGGAAAGGTATCTGAACCTTGTGATGCGCAAACGAATTTCTTCCACCAACCAATCCATCTTTTCGTTTCCGCATTTTTCTCGAAAAAACCTATGAAAAGCCGTGTTCAATGGGTACCACTTTTCAATGTATTTTTTGTCTTCAGCGGATATCTTTTTCATAAAATTGTTGATTTCCTCCAGCTGATCAATATCCTGAGGCGTCAAGCGATTTGCTGCCCACTCAACTGCCTTACTTTCCAAAACTTCCAAAAGCAAGTAATAGTCTATAATCTCTTCAGGAGAGCTTTTAGTTACAACGACCCGCTGGTTGTGCAAACGTGATACAAAACCCTCTCTTTCCAATTGGTTGATAGCTTCACGAACCGGCGCGCGACTACATTTAAACGTTTTGCTTAATTGGGATTCCGGGAGGCGCTCGCCCGGCATGAGCTTGCCGTATATTATTTCTTCGCGTATCTGGTTATAAATTCTGATTTTAATATTCATTATATGCCAATCTTTTGATCCTGTTGGACAAAATTTTTCGAATTAAAAGCATAATGAATAAAGGGGAAGGGCTGTCGACAGAAATAGTTTGCATTTCCGTCGACAATTATTAACAATTTTCACTTCATGCTGTCAATCTTTTATGCCTGATTTAGGGTTGTTTCGATATATATAAAATTCTCTTTTAATTTAAATATCTTAGGAAAAGCTTATAATTTTATCATTATAAATCATTTTGAATCATTAATAAATTGCTCAGATACCTGAAGCAATTATCTTGAATAATGAAGGATACCATTGAAGGCATATGATATTCTTAATATGTTAAATACATGGTTAACGAACAGGAAATAGAAAAAGTTGCGACACGTTTAGGTAAAGAAATCGATGCCTATCAAGTCATATTGTTTGGATCTTATGCTCGTGGTCAAGCTAGTGAAAATAGTGATGTAGATTTGATGGTTGTTGGGGAGAGCGAGCTACCGAGGATGATGCTAAGGAGGCGAGAGATGCGGCCGGTAAAGTCATGAAATGGCTTGAGAATGCATTGCCGGATGTCTTTGAAGAGCGTACAGACCAATGACTGATCTTCGGTTACGCCTTCTTCTATGTTCTACGGCGACAAGAAAGCTCGCTTATTAATTCACAATTCAAGCCCCGACCCCCTATTTATGCAAACAGCGCATCAAGAAATTCCACAACAAAAGAGTTTGGCAGGAGAATTCAATCCGTCGTCCCTTTTGGAGGAGGCATCCAAGGTACTCAATAAGGTATTTCGATTACAATTTTGTATTCGGAAGTGTATAAAAAAACCTAATCAATTAATTGCATCTGATTGTTAGAAATCACCAATAAGTTGTAAATTCAGCAGATTATCCAAAAGAACGAATTGGCACCTTTTTTGCGTAGATTTATCAGTATGCTTGGGCACATGAACATATTTTCGGATCGCCTGGCGATTGATCCCGGAACGGACCGTACACTGCTCTATGCCGCAAAAAAGGGAATCGTTATCAACGAGCCCTCGGTTGTAGCCATGGGTGTGAACGGCAAATCACGACCGCACATAGTCGCTGTTGGGGAAGAGGCCGGGAATATGCTGGGCAAAACACCCGCCCAAATCGAAGTAGTCCGCCCCATACGAAACGGTGCTATCGTGAATTTCGAGGTCACCTGCGCAATGTTGAAACATTTTATCAAGATAGGATGCAAGCGGCGAAAATTGGTGGGTTTTCAGGCGGTGATTGCCGTGCCCTCCGGTATTACACAAATAGAAATGGATGCTGTTATCGAAGCGGTTAAATCGGCAGGCGCCGGCAAGGTGTTTCTTATCGAAGGAGCGGTGGCCGGCGCACTTGGAGCCGGTCTCCCCATCACTGAACCCACATGCAGCATGGTTGTGGATATCGGCGGTGGAACAACCGAAGTGGCTGTGATATCGCTGGGGGGAGTTGTCTCCAGCCGATCCGTCAGAGTGGCTGGTTGCCGCATGAACACCGCTATTAAAAACTTCATTAAACGCAAATACGATCTACTGATCGGAAACCTCTCAGCTGAGAAAATAAAAACCACTATCGGAAATGCCTGTCCGAATCCGAAGGAAAACAAAACACTAAGGGTGAAAGGACGCGATCTTACCTCGGGTATCCCCAAAGTCATTCCGATCGGCCCAAAAGATATTCGAGAAGCGATATCCGTAGAGATCGGCGCCATCCTGCAGACGGTGCGATCCGTCCTAGAAGAACTTCCTCCGGAACTGGCGGCCGACGTACTCGACAAAGGAATCCTGCTCACCGGCGGCGGGGCATTATTGAATAATTTAGATCAACTTCTAAGCGAGGAAATCGGTCTGGCGATTACCGTTCCGAAGAATCCTTCATCCACAGTTGTTCTTGGTGCTGCGAAGGTTCTTGAAGATTTGGATGGTTTCAATCGATTCGTATTAAATTAAATCCACGAACTGGAAAACAGATTAATTCACAGAAGACTGCAGGAACTTACGCTACATTTCCTTTGACAGGACTTTTTTAACTTCATCCACAAACGATTTTGAAAATTCCCTTTTTTACAAAATCTCTGTCAAAAAGGGCGATCACACCGCTGTGCTCTGAGCTCTCTTGCTTTCCTCGCGCAAGAAGCGCCATCACCGCATAAAACATGGCATAATATGCCCGATTCAGAGAAGGTCTGATCAGCTTTTTATCCAGCAATGTTCTTGCTGCCTCTAAGGATTCATCGGCTTGTTCGAGTCGATAGTTGACCAAGGCTTTGATGTTTTCCGTCATCATGCGCTGATCCCTTCTCGCAGAATATTGGATAGGATGGTGCTCTCGGAGATGGGGCCATGTTCGAACTGTTCGTTATCAATCAACACGGTGGTAATGACCCGATCGTTTTCAAAACCGACTTCCCAGGCAATATCGCTTATCCAGCGGTCTGTTTTCTGATCGACTACTCTTAAAACTATAAATATATCAAAATCGGAATCCCATGTCGCATCTCCTCTGGCTCGCGAACCAAAAGCCCAGATGCGCGCATCCGAAAACCGCTCATGAACACGGGCCTTGAAATTTTTGAGTATTTTTCGATCCTCTTTGGACATCATGTTACGAAAGCCCTTTCTTTGCATATCAATGATGGGAGCCGTCTGCTAACTGCATTTTCGAACTCCAAACGAGTGCTGAAATAATTGAAAATCTTTTCGCTATTGTAGCGAAAAAACAAAAAAACATCAATGGCGGTGGACAACCATAGCTATTTTGGTAAAACGAAACAGGCTATTTACCCCGCCTCAAGATTGCTCATCTTCAATTTCATATAAGATTAAGGTGTGCGGTTTCATGAGGTCGTCTCGGAAGGAAACGACCGGCCCCATATGGGGAGAATTACGTCGGGAAGATATCCACTTATCCCCTGGGGCTGCCCTTTTGTATACTGTGGCATTTCGTTGATTTCCTTCCTGTCAGATGATATTTACAATATGATATCTGTACTTTAATCGCCGTTGTGATTACATCTACATATCCAAAGTTTGGGACAATTTGTGATATTTTTATATATCACCAGTAACCGTAACCCGCAATTTGATTGACTAAAACCCATTAATTTCGATATAAATCCATATAACTTATTTCTGATACTCATATTTCACCTTACCTGAATCGAAACTGATATCTGATCTACATTTGTGTTCCCCTGAATAGTCAATATTTTGAGTACTTCTGTTTGAAACCTTATTAAGAGGGTTACCGATATGGGAGACGAAGGTTTTTAAGCGTAAGCTCGCAGCCATATTAGTGAGATGTCAAAGACGATAGCCAATAATGTCTGACTAATAGGAGGAAAAGCGATCACGTCCAGAAATGCCTAATTACTTGTTAGAAATGTTCCTAAGACCTATAAAACAATTCAGAAAAAGGAGGCGCAATGAATATTTCAAGAAGGGATTTCCTTAAAAAAGGTGTGGATATCGTGTGCCTATCTGCAATGCTGGGGTGCAATCGCAGCCTAAAGGCTAATGATGAGAAAATCCAAGAATTTGAGATTTTCCCGGTGGATTATGAACCCAACCCTTTTCTTTTTTCAGATCAAATACCTGTCGTTAGTGTCGTAGGTGTAAACAACAAATGGAGTGAGGCCAAGGGAATTGAATACGCTACTACCAGAGCCATTGAACTGATCGGTGGAATAAACGAAGTTGCCAAAGACAAAAATCGCATTCTGTTGAAGCCAAATTTGGTCAACCCCAACCCCAGTGATACAACCAATCCCATATTGATTGAGGCACTGGCTAAATTGATGAAAAATTCCGGCAAAGAAGTATATATTGGAGAGGCTGGTGCTGCTTCTATGAGAAACATTGATACTTCAATACAAGGATTCGTATGCAGGACTAAAAATACTGAAATTCTCCAGGCGATCCAGGATGATATTTTCAAAGGAACAGGGTATGATGATTTATCAAAACGAACTGGGATTCCACTTGTAAATCTTCATGTCGGAAATATGGTAAAAATGAAGGTATCTGATAACTTTGTCTACAAAAAAATCTATGTTCATAAAGCAATGTCTGATGTTGATCTCGTCTGTTCTGTACCAATGATGAAAACCCACGGCCTTGCGACCATCACATTGGGATTAAAAAACATTGGGATAGGAGGATATCCTGGAATGATATACGGCACCGTGAGGTCACTGGTACATCAAGAAGGTATCAAACTGGAGGCGACTGGGACATCTGCAGTAACGGTTGATATGGTAAAAGCAAATAAACTTGGATTGAGTGTTATTGATGCAACCACTGCCATGCAAGGCCAGGGCCCTTCCATTAGCCACGGTGGAACCCTGGTGGATTTGAACCTGATTATAGCCAGCAAAAATGCACTGGCGGCCGATATGGTCGCAGCCAATATTATGGGTTTTGAACCAATTGAAATTGACACATTTAAATGGGCCTGGAAGGCGGGGATGAATCCTTCAAATATAAATGATATTCAAATCGTTGGAGAAAAAATTGAAAAGGTTCGACAACAATTCCAAAGACCTCAAGTGATCCCTTATGCCATGATGTCCGATTGGTATGGCCCTCCCTGCGGGTAGAAATTAGAAAGTTGACATTATCTGGCTATAAAAGAAGTTGTTATAGAATCTGGTAGAAAACGTGTGATTCTTTCAATAAATCACAGGTTGGCGGATATTTGGTTTGCCGGCAAGAAATCTGAAATTATATTTCTTGAGTTTAAAATCTTTTTTGTAAATAACATTTCTTAATACCTACTTTAGTTGAGCTGAAAGCATATAATCAATTTTTTGCTTTCAAGAAGTTAATTTGAAACCGATTTGAGTGAAATACATTGATCTTCAATTTTCATAAGCTGAGCAGAATCACTAAACTATCACTGATCATTTTTATAATCTG
>CP070746.1:6918228-6929859 GCA_020348305.1 Desulfobacterales bacterium | reverse complement strand
AGGTACAGACGGCGATGACACTGAAATACAAAACAAACACCTTTACGGAGAATGGGATTTTGGTGCGGCCAAGCTCCTGGTTGGCAAAACTTACGACGGCATCCAACAGTTCATGTCCGCTCAGATGTATGCCGGAGACTCCGGTTTGCTGGGGAATGGTCTTATGTATGGCGGGCGTCCCTATCAAATCGCACTTTCTTTTGGCGGGTTTAGAATTGCACTGGCTGACCCAAAAGCCACGCATACACCTGGTGTTACAGTCGTTGGTGTAACGGTTATTCCTGGTACCACTACTGGCGATATCGATCAAAAATTTCCCAAGATTGTTGCCAGATACGGAATGTCCTTTGATCAGTTCAGTTTTGACGTCATGGGCGGTTACCAGCACTATGAAATCGAAGACGTCGTATCCCTTGTCGATGGTACCACCAATGATATCGACGTGAACTCCTGGGTGATCGGTGGGGATGCCACAGTCAATTTCGGCCCGGCTTATGTCAAAGGTGGTATCAGCTATGCTGAAAACGGCGGAAATGCCAGGTGGGCGGCTGGCGCAGGAATATGGGACCTTGATGACGACATCATCGACATGAATACACTCCAATTCGCCGTGGTAGCCGGTTTTAAAATGAGCGACCAGATTACCTTTGAGGCCGGCTTTGGCTATCGAAATGATGACCTCGATATTTCCGGCGCTGAGGACGATACGACCCTTGCTTACTATGGCAATGCTTCGATTGCGCTGGCACCGGGCGTCTGGATTATTCCAGAAATCGGTTACTACGACTACCAAGATGGTTTATTCGATGAAGATCAGGGCAATGCGTTTTATGGCGGTGCGAAATGGCAAATTGACTTCTAAGTCGTTTGCGACTTAGGCTATACTAACCATCGTTAATAAGCATAAACCCGGGGTGATTTCACCCCGGGTTTTTTATGTCAAAAAGAAAAGCGAGTCCTGTTTCATGAATATAATAACCTATGGACGCAGTCCAGAAATAACTAAGGTTTTAATTCATAGGCAATAATCGTGCTTTTGGGCGTCGTAAACGCTGTTGAACCTTCTTTAACAACAACAGCGGCCACGAGCTCAATTTTTCCGTCATTGTTAATATCGCCAACTGCAAAATCGCTGATACGGCCAGAAATCTTGCGCGTCTTCCAATTCGGCGTCAAACCAAGCCCATCCCAGGAGAATGACTCGACCTGGGCATCTTTGAATAGTCTGAACTCAAGTTTATGGCCCGTCAACTCATAATTCTTGACCGCAATGACATCAGTTGTATCTGCTTTTTCTTTTCGGATAAGAATACGCATCGGAAAATACAGACGGTTTTCGATCTCCTCCTTATCTTTTTTGGGTTTGACATAGTATAGCATGCTTCCGCCGTAGCGTTGACTGTCTGTCCAGATCTCCTTTCCGCTGAACTCGAAGATCTGAATGCGATCGTCTTGTTTGTATGCCACCGCGATTTGCTGATGGTCGTTGAGCACATCGCCGATGGTCAGGCCCATCAGACTCATATTTCCCGGGGTTTTGATCTCATTTGTTGGGGCATACTCAGAGTTTTGCCACTCCATTTCAAAAATGTCGCCGGAAAATGGCTTGCCCGACCTATGTTTTTGTCCGAGCAGAATTTGATCTCTGTCAGGCGAATGCACTACGCGATAAAACCACGAGCTGCGTTTAACAATTTTGTTAAAATTGTTCCCTTCATATTCAAGCACAAATGATACGACCTGATTTTTGTTGATGTTTAAACTGGTGACAAAAATTTCGGCATACCCGTTGCCATTGATATCGGCAACATCCACGCCGATGTAGTATTTTTGGTTACTTTTCTCAAGTTCCTGGGTTTTGATGAATTTTGCCTTTTCGGATCGATAAATGAGAACTTCATGAGCAGTAACGACCACGGTTTCATTTTTACCATCACCGTCGACGTCGCCCAATGCCAGACCGTTGATAAGGTGCTTATAGCTGGCACTTCGCCAGAAGCGGTGATAAATTTCGCGACCGTCTCTACCCGACACAGACAAAGATCCCTCTTCATCTCGAATGTCAAGCTCCAATAGTTTTTCAGGATGGGCATGAATATCCAGCTGATCAGGTTGTGGGGCTTGAGGTTGAACGGGCTGGGAAGCTTGTGATGGTGCAGGTGCAGGTACTTGTTTTGCAACCGTAACCCGGCCAAACAGCCCTGCATTAATATCGACCGCAATTTGGTTGATTTTCGTGATGACCCCCCCTAAATCCTGGCTTTGATCAAAAAATGTCAGCGTGGGCCGGGTGCCGGAAATGTCCACCATGTTGGCATCAATGCTGATGTTGTTTCCCAACACCGTCAGGCTGCCGAAAAGAACAAAATCCGCATTCAATTGTTCCCCGATGATACGGGCGGTGCTTTCATTTATCGGCTCGGCTCCTATCGCCGCTGCGAGGGCCGCTTCGGTCTGATTGCGATCCAATATCTCCACCTTTCCCGCCTGGGAAAGACGGGAGACAAGCATATCAAAAATGCCGTCTCGCATATACGACAGGTCCTTTTCGGCATTGATTTTAAAGGGCAAAAGCGCGATTCGCTTGGGCGCTTCTGCAGCAGAGGAAATATGAATACAAACCAATGTTAAAACTAAGAAACCGAAAAAATGCGATTTTATTATTTTATATATTTTTGATTTCAAAAAAAATTCCTCCTCATTAAGCTGCATTGTAGGTTGGGTTGAGGTTACGGAACCCAAAATCCAGATGCAGGGTCTCAACCCCACTTACGGTAATCTGCCAGTTGCACACCAGCAGCCAGTAACCAGTGACCAGTGACCCGTTTCACCTCTCCAGTTTCTTTTCAAGTATCTCATTGACGAGTTTCGGATTGGCCTTTCCCCGGGTCTTTTTCATGACCTGGCCCACGAAAAACCCTAATAATTTGGTTTTGCCGTTTTGGTAGGCCTCAACTTCCTTTGGGCAATTTGAAATCACTTGCGAGACAATCTCGTCAATCGCGCCTGTATCCGCAATCTGAACCAGCCCTTTTTGCTCCACGATTGTTTGGGGCGGTTTGCCGGTTTGCGCCATCTCGTCAAAAACGCTTTTGGCAATCTTACCGCTGATCGTCCCATTTTCTATCAGTTCAAGCAGCTGGGCAAGATCGGGAGCGGATATGGGAGAGGCGTCTATCGTCTTGTCCTGTGCATTTAAAAGTCCTAAAAGGGGCCCCATTATCCAGTTTGAAACCGGTTTGGGCTTGGCAAAGCGACGGGCACAATCCTCAAAGTAATCGGCCAGCTCGCGGTCTGAGGTTAAAAGCTGGGCATCGTATGAGGGAAGGCCATATTGCTTCATAAAACGCCTCCTTTTTTGATCGGGCAGCTCTGGAAGGTTTTTTTTGACAGCCCCGATCCATTGGTCATCAATCACCAGCGGCAGCAGGTCCGGATCCGGAAAATAGCGGTAGTCGTGGGCTTCTTCTTTGCCGCGCATCGAGGTGGTTTTATTTTTCGTTGGATCCCACAGGCGGGTTTCCTGGACGATGTGTCCGCCATCCAGGATGGTTTCTTTTTGTCGGTTGATTTCATACTGCAGTGCTTTTTGCACGTGCTTGAACGAGTTCAAATTCTTGAGCTCCGTGCGGGTGCCGAAGGCCTCGGCGCCTTTGGGCCGAATGGAAACGTTGGCGTCACATCTGAAACTGCCTTCCTCCAGGTTGCCGTCGCAGATTCCAAGATAACGTACAATAGAACGCAGTTGCCGTAGATACGCACCGGCTGCATCCGGCGAGCGTATATCCGGTTCACTGACGATCTCGATCAACGGTACCCCGGTGCGATTAAAATCGATCATGCTAATGGGTCTATCCGGATCATGACCCAGTTTGCCCGCGTCTTCTTCCATATGAATGCGGGTGATCCCGATGCGCTGATTGCTGTCGTTTATTTCAATATCGATATGCCCATGTTGGGCGATGGGCAGTTCATATTGGGAGATCTGGTATCCTTTTGGAAGGTCCGGATAGAAATAATTCTTGCGCGCAAACCGGCTCTCTCTGGCAATCTTACAATCAGTTGCGATGGCCATGCGCAGCGTATATTCAACGACTCTTTTGTTCAGCACCGGAAGCACACCCGGCATCCCCAGGCAAACCGGGCAGGTATGGGTGTTGGGCGGGGCGCCGAATGATGTTGAGCATGAACAAAAGATTTTGGTCTTTGTTTTGAGCTGGGCATGAACTTCCAGCCCGATGACCGGTTCAAATTCCATTTTTAATCAGTTTTATTATCTCCTTGCTATTAATTGTTTGTCATTACTTTTCATCAAAAGCAATTTGTCTACAAATTGTTGTGGGATTTTATAGCTATTTCTTTCTGTAAAGTTCTCCTAGCTTTCTTGCGGTTTTGAGTAATAATCAAAGAAGTGCCGCATGATGAATTTAACGGTTGGTTTGTTGACGTGATAATTTTCCCTGCCATCTGAAAAATACGTCAGGCCGCTCAACGGTTGATAGATGGTTGCCATCTCAAAGGCCGGAAAATAATAGACATTGTCATGCCGAAACGTAAATTCATCGGTGACAGCGCGCAACGTCGATTTGGAATTACAGCTGGCGCTGATGACATCCAGATCTTTGCGAAATGTTGCCCAAAGATTTACCGGTGACACCGTCATCAGCAGCTTGCATCCGGGATTGTGTTTGGCCATGATTTCATGGATGCGTTCCAGGTTTTCCAGGTTTTCAGTATACCGACTTACCCTGAATCCGTAGCGATCCATGTCGCCACCCTCTTTTACGTACGGCCCTGAGGGCAAACTGATAACCGATCCATCAACGCGGTCCTGCCAGATTTCAGTTAAGCCTAACGTCAGGATAAGCACCTCGGCGCGTTGCAGTGCCTGTCGTGAATGATTGAGATGCTGCGCAAAATCGGCTTCAGCTTCCTCGATGCTGTTGTAAACAATCGTTCTTCGATATGGATCTTGAACCTTTTTAGATTGCGGTGCGATCCACCAGCGCAAACCGGGCTCCCACTGTTCAAATGTATATTCAAATATCTGGCGCATGCAAAATGTACTGTAGACCCTTTCCCACGCTGCACTGGCATGGATAGCTGCGGGATGGTGGCTTTCTTCGCTGATGTAATTATATTTTCTTTGCAACAGCTTGCGTTTGATTTCCCTTGCAAAGCATGAGCCCATGGAAGCAATCGGCGTTGAGCGGGTAATTTTCAACCCAATATTTTGCGGTATCGGATAGACCCCATCTACCGGCGGATTATCGAATGATCCCGGCCATACCTGCCAGGGCTCAAATCTGTGTATGGGATGAACATCTGAACGGGCCATAAATAACCTCTTATTAGTTTATTTCATTAAATGAAATAAACTTATACCAAATTGCAGACAGCATTAAAAGATAAAACTACAAATATTTCACCGAGAATTGCTGCACAATTAAGCCATTTTCTTGACAAAATGTCATTAATTCAACTATTAAATCTAAGCTTTATAATCAATTATCACCGTGTTCACTTGAATAACGGGATAGTTTGTTTCTATTTTGACGGGATTATTTGATAGCAGGGGTTGAATATGGTATAGATACCAGAATTGATTATTGAATAGTCAATTTTCAATTGCAAATCGTCAATCATGCAGGGTGGTGGTTTTTGGATGGTGATCGGAAAGGTGAATGGCCCGAAACTCAACATATAACATCCTGATGTATTCCCACGACACCTATGGTCTAGGGCACATACGCCGATCAATGGCGATCGCAACCCATTTATTGAATCCCCGTGTTAATATTCTTATTTTAACGGGATCACCGATTGCCGGTCGATTTGCTTTTCCTGAACAGATCGATTTTGTTCGTATCCCCGGAATGATAAAAAAGACCAACGATGAATATCTGCCGCTTTCCATTAAAATCAATGCCCGACATGCCCTTGATATTCGAAAAAATATCATCACAGCCACTGCCAAAACCTTTCAACCCCACCTGTTTATTGTCGACAAAGAACCCCTCGGTTTGAAAAAAGAGATCTTGCCGACCCTTCTATGGTTGCGACGCTGTCGTCCCGCAACCCGGGCCATTTTAGGTCTGCGGGATATTATGGACGATGCTGAGAGCGTTAAAAAAGATTGGCAGGAAAAAGGGGTGTATCAAATTTTAGAGCAGCTTTACAGCGAGATCTGGATTTATGGTATTCAAGAATTTTATGACCCGATCTCCGAATACGGCATCTCAGAATCCGTAAGACCCAAGATGCGTTTTACCGGTTATATTCCGCGCAAAATACCCGGCAAAGAGGCTGTGAAAAATCTGAAAAAAGAGTTCAATTTAAAAGAGAATGAAAAACTGGTGGTCGTCACCACTGGCGGGGGGGGCGATGGTTATGTGGTCATGGATACCTATCTTTGCATGCTTGAATCTGCCAATCATCTACCGTTTAAGAGCCTTCTGATTACAGGTCCGTTTATGCCCAAACAGAAAAGAAACAAGGTTTTCAAACGGGCCCGGCGTCTCGGCGTGCGCACCTACCATTTTTATCGGCAAATGGAAAAAATTTTTGCGGCCGCAGATGTGGTTGTGAGTATGGGCGGATACAACACGCTTTGTGAGATTCTCAGCCAAGGAACGCTCAGTCTGGTCATTCCGCGGGAGACACCTCGCAAAGAGCAACTTATCCGCGCCCAAACTTTCCATCGTCAAAAACTTATCGATTACATCCCCTGGGGTGAATTTAAGTCTAATTTTTTATTAAAAAAAATTCTTGCCCTCCTTGAAAACCCGCAACCTTATCAAGAATCCATAGCCCGCTTTCGTCTTACCGGAATCGAGACGATGCAACAGCGCCTCCAGGAATTCAGGTATAATAAATCATGAGCGCATCAGACCGGCCGCTTTTAGGGATGATCCTAAAAGGATACCCTCGAATTTCTGAAACCTTTATCTCCAATGAGATACTACTTCTTGAAAATATTGGTTTCGATATTCATTTGTTTTCGATGCGCAGGGGCAGAGAAAACTTTGCCCACAAAAGTGTTCAGCAAATCCGTGCCCAGGTCGATTATTTACCGGAAACGCTGCTGGCACCTTTGCCGAAGTTGCTGTATCACAACATTCAGCTGGCGGTTAAAAAGCCCAAAATTTATGCCAAAGCGTTACAAACAGCCTACAGAAGATTTTTAAAAACGCGCAAGTCGGCGACGATCAAACACTTATTTCAAGCCGGATATCTTGTTCACCGTTTATTGCCGAATCGTTCGGTGACCCATTTGCATGCCCATTTTGCCCATTCTCCGACTTCTGTGGCGATGTTCACCAGTCAATTAAGTGGGCTGCCGTTCAGCTTCACGGCCCATGCCAAGGATATTTACACGTCAGATCCCCGCCAACTTAGAGAAAAGCTAACCCAAGCCGAATTTGTCGTGACCTGTACGGAATATAACCGGCAGCATCTTTTGCAATTGTCTGACGGAATGCCGGTTTCGATTCATCGCATGTATCACGGCATCGATACGGCGTTGTTTACCGAAAAAAGGAAATCCCAGCCAGCATCTCAACGGCCTTATCAAATTCTCACCGTGGCGCGGATCACCGCCAAGAAAGGATTGCCTACCGTCTATAAGGCGCTTAAACTGTTGGACGATCAAGGGATTCCTTTACAGCACACCCTCATCGGTGATGGTGAGGATCGAAGAAAAATTTTAAACCTTATCAACGATCTTGGGCTCGCAGCGACAACCCGCTGGCTCGGTACCCAGCCCCATGAGGCTGTTTTAGATCATTATCAAAAAGCCGATCTTTTTGTTCTGGGGTGCGAAGTGGCACCGAATGGGGATCGAGACGGCATTCCCAACGTACTTTTGGAAAGCATGGCCATGGGGGTACCGGTGGTGGCGACCCATGTTTCGGCGATCCCGGAGCTGGTGGAAACGGAAAAAACCGGTCTGCTGGTTCCTCCCGGACGCCCCGAAAAGCTGGCAGAGGCCATGCTGCGCATCCTGAAAGATGAAGACCTGAGATCCAGGATCATTCCTGCGGCTCGACAGCGGGTTGTTCGCAATTTTGACAATAAGCGCCTTGTACGTGATTTAGCCTTCGTCTATCAAAAAGAGATTGAAGCATTTAGAGATATGGTGGTAACCTGAGCCGGATAAGCCGGAAGTCCGAAGCTCGATCCGCCACACTCGACACGATAGGATTATCGCGGCTGGAAGCCGCTCCCACCTATTCATCCTGTACCAGTGGGAGCGGCTTCCAGCCGCGAAGTGAAGAAAGAGAACAATAAGAATCCATTTGATGTCAATCACTTAATGGACTCAACAGTAATTGCATATTTGCTATTTTTGGAAGCGTTTGTTTCATAGGTTGACATTTAAGTATTTGATTTCTATATTTTTCTGAGTTTAAGCGTTCTCTGTGGAGATATGACCGACGTAAAGGATAGCCTGCGATGGATTGCAAGACTGAACTGGAGGATAAATGAGGATTTTATCGCTGTTTTTTGGACATGACGCCAACTGTACGCTGCTGGAGGACGGTGAGCCCGTTGTTGTTTTGGAAAAAGAACGATTGTCCAGAATAAAACACGATAAGGGATTCATCGATACCGAACCGATCCTGGAGACCTACGGCTGGAAGTCTGATTCCATTGATATGATCGTGATTAGTCCTTGGATAAAGACAACATTAGATGGTCGGCTGTACCAATGGGATTTGAAAGGACCGACCTATGAGGAAAACCCGGCTTACAAGCAAGACGGATGGATAGGACCGGTTGAATACCGTTACAGCAAACATCGGATCAAATTGTTTGATCGCTGGTATGATTGCTTCGCCGTTGACCATCATTTAGCCCATGTGGCCGGCGCGTTATTTACTGCACCGTTTGAAGATGCCGGCCTTCTCACCGCCGACGGTGGCGGTGACTACAAGATGTGCGCCTTGGCCTATGGCAGCGGCAACAAAATCCATGGAATCGAATACGGCTGGGGCTTCGAAGGACCCGGGCGTATGCAGCTTAACATCGGACGTACCTGGGCCTCCATCGGTGAATATAATTTTGGAATGAAGCGTCTGGAAGGTGCTGGCAAACTCATGGGACTTGCCAGTTACGGTACACCCCGGGAGGAGATCATCGACACCCTCAAGCAACAGATGCTGTACCACCCCTTTTCGCCTTTTCCGAGAGATGCATCGGGAAATCTCAAGGTAACTCGACTGGATCCGAAGAGCGAATTTGCTCAGGATGTATGCGCGTCATTGCAGAAGTTGACAACAGATTTATATCTGGAGGCCGCAGCCCGCATGCAGTCCTGGCGGCCATCTAAGCGCCTGGTTTTGACGGGCGGCTGTTCCATGAACTGTATCGCCAATACCGCCGTTCACAAAAGTGGGTTATACGAAGATACGTGGGTACCGGCCCAGCCCCACGACGGGGGTATCAGTCTGGGGCAGGCCCTTTTCGTTTGGCACCATGTCCTTGATCGACCCCGGGTGCCAAAGGCATGGAGCCCTTATCTGGGAACCGATGTCGGCGACATCAGCACCGACGTGATTGCGGATATTATCCGATTTTTGGGAAAAGGAAAAAGTGTTGGTTTATGCTATGGTCGCGCGGAATCCGGGCCCCGTGCGCTGGGGCATCGCAGTATTCTTCTTGACCCGCGAATTGTCGACGGCAAGAAAAGATTGAACAACCATGTGAAACACCGGGAATGGTACCGTCCGTTTGCCCCCATGGTGCTCGGGCAAGGCGATGTTCCCAGCAAGTACATGTCTTATGTCGTACCGGTAAATGCCAAACAGGTGCCGGCCGTAACGCATGTGGATGGCACCACCCGACCCCAAATTGTCGACGCCGAAGACGATCCCTTCATCCTGAAATTATTAACGGCATGGCGTGATAAGACCGGCTGCAATGTAATTCTGAATACCTCTTTCAATTGCCAAGAACCGCTGGTGGATACCATCGAGCAGGCCCGGGCGACCTGGAAGCGCACCGCACTGGATGTGCTGGTTACACCAAGAGGTATCGAGCTCGACAAAACCGGGCCCTATGAACTGCATTCGGAAGCCGATTGCGCAAATGCCTCCCTGTGTGCCTCATCCAGATAACCATATGCTACGATGAAGATTTGCTTTTATACACCTTTCAAATCCCTCTTCCATGCGCACCCCTCCGGCGATCTGGTGACGGCCACCGGTATTTTTAACTATCTTGATCAAAGGGGCCATCAGGTCATTCCGGTCAGCGATCTTCGGTGTCGCTGGATTTACTGGAAACCCTGGCTCTGGCCTAAATTGCTGCAAGAGACCCGGCGGGTGGTTCGACAATATTCCCGCAACGGCATGGATCTGTGGTTGACCTATCATAGCTATTATAAAGCCCCGGATCTTCTGGGGCCGTCCGTTTCGAAAAAGATGAAAATCCCCTATGTAATTTTTCAAGGCATTTATTCCACCAAAAAAAGACGCGATTGGAAAACCCGCCCCGGATTTTATCTGAATAAAAATAGCCTTGGTGCCGCCCGGCATATTTTCACGAACAAAAAAGTGGATTTGCTTAACATAAAACGTCTCGTACCTGAAAACAGAATCACCTATATTGCTCCGGGCCTGATACCCGATGATTTCAGTTTTGAGGCCGAGGCGCGAGTCGATCTGCGGCGTATGCTGGATGTGGGTAATGAGCCGGTGGTTTTTACTGCGGCCATGTTTCGCCCGGATGTCAAAACCGAGGGCTTAACATGGGTGATTCGGGCTTGCGGTGAGCTTTACCGGCGAGGATATCTTCTCTGGCTGGTTATTGCCGGCGAAGGTAAAGAAAAGGATAAACTTAATCAGCTCGCCGAGGAGCATTTACCGAAGAGAGTTCGTTTCGTTGGTAAAGTCCCGCGCAATGAAATGTGCCGATATTATAGTGCCGCAGATGTGTTTGTTTTTCCCGGAATCAGGGAATCACTGGGGATGGTTTTTCTCGAAGCCCAATCGTGTGGGCTTCCGGTGGTTGCCTTTGAAAATGCCGGTGTTCCAGAGGCGGTGCAAAACGGAAACACCGGATTCCTTGTCCCGATGTATGCGCTAGAGGATTTTGTTCAGGCGATTGAACGTCTTTTGACCAACAAAGACCTTCGCCGCGGTATGGGTGAGCACGCACGGGCGTATGTACGTAAATATCATGATTTAAATAAAAATTATCGGAAACTTGAGATAGTTCTTCAGAAAATACAGCGTCAGTCTATATGACCGAGACAACTAAAAACACTCGCTTTGGCCTCATACGTCACGCTGAAACCCTGTGGAATCTGCAAAATCGGATTCAGGGTCACAGCGACTCGCCACTTACAGTGAAAGGAGAAAGGCAAGCAACGCAATGGGGCCAGGTCCTGAAAGCTCTTCGCTGGAATCGTATACTTGCCAGCGATACCGGCCGTGCGCTTGTAACTGCCAACAGAATCAACAGCACGCTTCAGATCCCGCTGACATCGGAGCCAAGACTTAGAGAACAGCATTGGGGTCAATGGACAGGTAAAACAGTTGCCCAGATCGAAACGGAAGCTTCACAACTGCTGGCAGAACAAACAAGGGCCGGATGGAAGTTTCGTCCGCCGGGAGGAGAAGATCGTTT
>CP070746.1:6913813-6918128 GCA_020348305.1 Desulfobacterales bacterium | reverse complement strand
GTCGCCTTTTACTCGAAAAGACAGGTGCAAAGGCCGTATTGTGCAAAGCTGGGAGCCGCGCCAGATGCGAAATCTCATGAATAGACCAGAGGGTAATCGACTTTTACCTCAATTAAAAAGAATGTTAGAGGCCCTTAAACAAGGAGAACGTATATAGTTATTAAAATGAAAGTGATAAAATGAAGATTACCATTATTTTCCCTGGCCGTGAAGTTGAAATGGGCAAAGCCAATATGCCGGTTATGCCCTTGGCGCCCACGCTGCTGGCGGCGTTGACACCGGCAGAACATGAAGTCAAGTTGATCGACATGTTTTACGGGGACGTGCCGGACTATGACGCCGATTGCGATCTTGTGGCCATAACGGTTCGCACCCCTCTGGCGGTGATCGCCTACGACATTGCCGACAGGTTTTGTGCAAGGGGGAAAACCGTTGTTTTAGGTGGGCCGCATACCTACGCATTGCCGCAGGAGGCCAAGCAACACGCTGCGGCTGTTGCCATCGGTGAGGCCGAAGAACTTTGGCCGCTGATTTTAAACGATGTTCAAAGCGGCAGTTTAAAGGATTTTTATGTTTGTGGCCAGTACAAATTAGACACGCTCAAAGGCAGAGTGCATCATCAGTTCAACCGACCTGACCTTGCAAATCTTCCCATGATGAGACGGGATCTTCTGCCGCGCGATCGCTATCTGATGGATTCTATTTTCACCACCCGCGGGTGTCCAAACTTTTGCCGGTTTTGCCCGGTAACCCCCATATTCGGTCCCCAAATTCGCCACCGCCCGATTGATGAAGTTATTGCAGAAGTGGATACATTGCGCAGAAATTATTTTAACGTAGACGACAGTGTTTTCGGCCATCCCCAGATCGCCGACCGGCCGGAGGAAAATCAATATTATTTTGATTTGTACAGGGAACTGGCTAGAATGCAACCCAAACGGTTGTGGAGCGGAGCCGGTGGTTTGTCAGCCATTAATTACAAAGACGGTCGCAAGATTGTCGAACTGGCGGCCGAAAGCGGGTTGTGCTCGATCGCCGCTGGTTTGGAGTCCCTATCTGCTGCAGGACAGAAACAGTCCGGTGCCTGGCGCAAACTACACTTTACCTCTCCGGATACCTTTGAGATCCGGCAGATGAAGGAAAACATTCGGATTATCCAGGATTTAGGCATTGAAATCATGGGATTTTTTGTGATCGGCTGGGACGAAGACACACCGGATATGTATCAGCGAACACGGGATTTTTGCGATGAAATGAAGATTATCCCATTTATTTTAACGCTGATGCCCATGCCCGGCAGCCCGATTTATGATGAGTATTTGGAGCAGGGCAGAATACTTACCGAATATTCTTGGGATGCCTATGGCGGGGATGCTGTGGTTTTCAAACATCCCTCCATGGATCCGCAAGAAATGTACAATTTAAATATCCAGGTCCTGCACGATGGTTTCAGCTTGGGGCGTATTTTGAGCCGCACATGGTACACGGTTAAAAATCGCCCTTCCCTTGGTGTAGCCCTGAATTCATTCTTCACCCAACTGGGCATCCGCAGAGCCTTCCGCCAACAGTTTGAAAAAATATGATTGCGCTTGATAAAAAGGTTGAATGGCAACAACCGCTGGTAACCATACCTGAGCAGAATTGGGATGTCGTTATCATCGGTGCTGGACCTGCGGGCGCTATCGCTGCCGTTCATCTGGCCGCTGCCGATCACAGGGTTTTGTTGCTGGATAAAGAACACTTCCCCAGAGAAAAAATTTGCGGAGATGGCCTTCTCCCGGATGCCATGCGATGTCTCGATTATGCGGGCATCGGGAAACGTGTTCGCCAATGTGGGCATTTAATGCATACGGCAACCATAGTTAAGCTGCCGAGCAGTACGATAGATGTTCCGGGTACTTACCTGACACTTAAGCGGTGTCTATTAGATACAATGGCTGCTCAACGAGCGGTTGAAGCTGGTGCTGTGTTTGCCCACGGAAGAGTCGATCGGATCTTTGTGAGAGCAGATGAATCCGTATCATTTGCAATTCGAGGAAACAACAAGAAATACACGGCGCGTATTGGAATAATTGCAACCGGCGCCAATGTTAGACTGCTGAAAGAAATGGGGTGGTTTGTACCCCGAAAACCGAGCGCTGTTGCCCTGCGGGGCTATGTTCGATCTTCATTTGATCTGGATCATCTGGTGGTCGCATATGTTAAAAGTTTAGCCCCCGGATACGGTTGGATTTTTCCGTTGGGTAACCGCGAATACAACATTGGCTGCGGTCTATCGCTGCGCGGTGCACCAAATAGCTCCAAAAATCTGAGGAAGTTTTTTGATGATTTTATCAACGAGTTTCCTTTAGCACGCGAACTGATGCAGAGCGGAACCATTATCCGACCCTTGCGAGCAGCCGCACTTCGGAGCGACTTTGAAGGCGTTTATCCTTTTGTCAAAGGACCATTGATAACAGTTGGCGAAACCATCGGAACCACGTTGCCGTTTTTATCTGAGGGAACCGGCAAGGCCATGGAAACCGGACAACTGGCGGCCGAAATCGTTCATATGGCCTTGATTTCCGGAGATATAACAAAGTTGAAAGAATATCCTGAACGACTGACGAATGACTTCAAACCACGATATCAAGGTTATCGAACCGCTGAAAGTTGGATTGCAAAACCATGGTTGAGTGATTTTGTGTTCGGCCGTATACAAAAAAGCAAGTATTTAGGTGAAGTGTTATCTGGAATAATGGCTGAAACCTATAATCCAAGAGAGCTTTTTTCGGTAAACGGAATTGTTAAATCGTTTTGGAAATGATCTCCTCTCGGTCGCGAATGGGATCCTTGATCACTAAATAAGGTATTGCATTCGTCATTGAGCATCGCTTAATTTAATATACAAATTTTTATAGAAATTTATCCAAAAAAGGAGATTTAAAAATGGGTGAAAAATTTTGGACTTACGCAATGGAAGAAATGGCATATGTGGATGTGCAGGAAATTCTTAAAACCACTGACATCGTGTTGATTCCCATCGGCAGTCAGGAAAAGCATGGCCCCCATATTCCGCTGGCTTGTGATTCAATTGCTACCATCGAGACGACTCGCCGGGCGGCATACAAGGCTGAAGTTCCTTATACTCCCCTGATTCCAGTCGGCTATTCTCCACACCATATGGGTAGAATGAATGAAGGAGTAGGTTCCATTACGTTTACCGGCGACACCATGCGCAGAATTGTATACGAAATAGGCAAAAGCATGGTGTTTCATGGATTCAACAAACTGATTTACACCAGCCAACATGCATCCAACACTAAGGTTGTCGACGAAGCCCTGCGGCGTCTGCGGTATGAGACAGGCGCTTTCGTTGCTTGGTATATGACACCTACGGAACGTAGAACACAGGTTATCAACCACCTATTGGAGGAAAAAGTCGGTTGGCATTCGGGAGAGATGGAAACTTCTCAATGTTTGGCATACAATGCAAAAGCGTGTCATATGGAAAGGGCCAAAAAGCATACGGCTCATGCGCCGGAGTGGTTAGGCCCGGAATTTGCTAAAACTGATGGGGTGCCTACGGTTATCTTTCAGGGTACTGAAAACATTTTTATCCCCATGGAACACCACGAATATGTTGAGGAAGCCACCATCGGGGATCCCCATCTTGCCAGCGTGGAAAAAGGTGAAAAGATCTTTGAGGCCGCCTCAGACAATCTGGCGGATTTCATCAATGAGGCAAAAAAGATGAAGGTTGAAATTAAAAGCCGTGAATATGATTTCAGAGCATTTTAACATGAGTTCTATCAGCCAACATGAGTTAATTAAAATCTGCTATTTATATTATATTGAAGGTCAAACCCAGCAGCAAATCTCATCTGCTTTTGGTTTTTCTCGATTCAAGACGAGCCGATTGTTAAAAAAGGCAAGGGAAGAGGGACTGGTAACCATTCGGATCAATGACCCCACCAGTGACCTGACTGAGATGGAATTTGAACTGGCAAGAAAATATAGCTTAAAACAAGCTATCGTCGTAAAGATTCAAAAATACAACGACAAATCACAATTATCCCAAATTGGAGAGGCCGGTGCACGTTATTTGTCCGGGACAATTCATCAATGCAAGGTCCTGGGGGTCGCCTGGGGGAGATCGATCAGTTATGTGGTTCAAAATGTTGAGCAATTCGAAGCCAATGATTTGACCGTTGTACAAATGACCGGTGGAATGGGTGCCATTGCGGGTACCGATGCAAATGCATTAACCATGGCGTTGGGACAAAAACTAGGCGCCAATGCGCATGTCATTCAGGCGCCGGTAATTGTCGGAGAT
>CP070746.1:6907907-6913713 GCA_020348305.1 Desulfobacterales bacterium | reverse complement strand
TGGAGTGGAGCTATCGGCGCTTCAAGAGACCATTCCCTGCATTTCGGACAGGCCATGAATGGTCGGGTGGTTTGGGTTCAAGGGTATAGCGGACAAGGGGTCACGCCTTGTCGATTCGGTGCCCGTGTAGGTCTGGCGCTTTTGGGTCTCGGAGAAACGGAACTCGCGCGCTTAGCATTCGTTCAGAGAAGGCTAGCGCACTGGCCTCCACATCTTCTAGATGGCTTGGAGCGAACATCACTTTTTCCGCTCTGGAAAAAGCGGACCGAAATCAAGGCAAGAAAGGGCTTTGGCTCAAGATGCTAGACCGGACAGGTTTAGGCATCAAGATTTAGTCTTCCCTTTGGTGAAGATAAGTTCACCGGCAAGTTGCCCGGCAAAGTCCTCAAACTGAAGGAGTCGGGCACATGAGAAGCTAGTGTTGCAGGGCCAAATCGTGATGGAGCAATCGGCACGTCTTATCTCGAGCGGGAGGGTAGACGCGCATCTCAGGCCACCGACGCCTACCGATTGCTGCCGAAACGACGCAGCACTCTCATGAAGAGCGTAATGCCGATGACTCCGGTGCACAACGGAAACGCAGCCAGCAGCTCAAAGCCACTGCGCTCGACGATCATGCCCGCTACCGGGGGTCCGGCCGCATCACCCAACCACCACATGGCGTCGAAGGCCACCGCCCAACGCCCGAGATCGTCAAGTCTGGCCATCAGCCCCAACAAATAGGGGACGACGAAGTAATAGCTCCCAATCCAAATGACGGTCAAGATCACGAAGTGGGTCGGATTTTTGCCGTAACTGAACCCGGACGCTGCAGCGACGTTGAGGCCGATCCCGAGCACGATTGGCCACTTGTACCCGAAGCGATCGCCGATCCAAATCGGGAGAAACGAACCGCTCAATGCCACGAGCTGGATGACGGCCATCGAATCGCCATAGAACCGGTCGTCCACGCCCGAGTGCCGGCCTAACTCCGCCAGGTAGGTCCAGATGCCGCCCTGACCTGTCTCGTAGATGAGCAGTGCGAGCATCGCGACCACGGCGATGGCGCGATTGGGCGCTTGAAGAATCGCCTTCCAGGCGCTCGTGGTCGGCACGCTTTCGCTCGGGCGCGGTGGCAGCAACCAGATCAAGAGCGGCATCAGAAACGCGGTTGCAATGGCGAGTCCGTAAAAGCCACCAACCAATCCAAACGGGCCGAGCGCGAGCCGCTCCAACAAAGCAGGCACGAAAGCCAACACCACCTGCGAGACGATCATGACGACGGCGTAGACGCGCTCAGGGTTCCGAGAAGAAGCCGCGGCCGCGGTTCCCGCTGCGCCGACGAGCGCTCCGCCCGCCCCCAGCATGATGCGGCAGACGACGAGCACCGAGTAACTATCCGTCAGCGCCGACATGATACAGGCTGCCACTGCGACCACTCCGCCCAGCAAAGCGACACGAACCCGCGAGAAACGGGCCAGCGGCCCAGCAGCTACCAAGGCCACAATCGCGAAAACGAACAGCTCGTAGCCGTACATTCGGGTGACCACTTCGTCGCTGCGATCGAAAGCTACCTTGATGGGATCCAGGAGCTGAGGCAGAGTGTTGTAGCTCAGCTGGGAAACCACCCACGCAGCCGAGACGGAAACGATCAGGAGAATCGGAAGGGGCGGCTTCGCCGGGGATTTGGAGTCAGAAAGATAAGAATTTCCTTTTTTCGCTTGCTGCAAATCCCTCACAATTTTCCTCGATTTCCACCTACTGACATCCTGGAATGAGGTTATCACACCGAAATCGACGAGGTCAATGACTCAAAAAGCGACTCAAATTCCCCGAGATCTCAAAGCCGTCAAGTTCAAGATAGACTCGACCTTCCAGAGATGGAAATACCTAACATTTAAGAGCGACATTTAAATTACAAGATATTATAAGGTTTATGTTAAAACATAAATCATGTTGTTTGATTGTTGTCATGTTCCTGGCTACTAATGTCCCAGATGCATCAGGCGATACAGAGAATGGAAAAACAATACACGCTCAGCTATGTTCACTCTGTCACGCCATAGACGGGAAAGGTGACCTTGCCCTTCCCATAGAAGGGAGTGTATGATTTAAAGCAAAAGAAGAAGTTATTACTTTCATCAATGTTATTATGCCTGTTCATAATCCGGATAAATGTAAGGATGACTGCGCAACAACAACCGGCAAATATATCCTGCAGGAATTCCGTATTAACACAAAGCAAAGTAAGGACTGAGGAGAAAACTAAATGATCATAGAAGGATTGAAAATGCCTGAAGAGGAAATATTCCGAAGGTTTGGTAATGTCAGAAAAAAAATGTCTGAAAAAGATATTGAAGTGCTTGTGGTGTTTTCAGGCCCCGGCAGTATGAGATATGGTCAGCGCGGACATGTATTATATCTTTCAGGGTATGAACCGTATTTTGGCAACAGCATGATGATTCTGCCCCTTGACACTAAACTGGAGCCGGTTCTTGAAACTGATTCAGCAAGTTATTTTCCCCCGGAATGCACCTGGATTAAAAACCAGGTAGAAGCTGGAAATCATATTGAAGTAATTAAGGATTATCTTGCTGATAACAGTCTTAAACCTTTAAAAATAGGTGTTGCAGGAGAATATTCCGTAAGCCCTTTGTTTTTTCAGCGGATGATAGAGGAACTGAAACCTGCGAAAATAGAAATCGTTTCTTCAATTCTGGAAGAAGAGAGAATGGTAAAATCGGAATTTGAACTTGAGTGTATGAGAAAAACTGCACAGATTGCAAAAAAAGGATTTGATGCTGCTGCTGCCTTTATTAAACCAGGTGTTATAGAAGCTGATGTGGTAAGCGAGGTCGAAAGAGTTTGCCGTGAACACGGATCCCAGTTTTTCCCCCATCACACCATGGTGATTTCAGGAAAGGATGAAAAACATCTTGAATACTGGTGGAACTGCGGGAGAAGAAAATTGGAAGCAGGAGATCCTATATCAATAGATTATGGCGCCATGTATAATGGGTACTGCTCTGATCTTTGCAGGCCATTTATAATTGGTAAGGCATCAGATAAACAAAAAGATGTTGTAAAAATACTGGTAGAAGCTCAGCAGGCTGCCGCAGAAGCCGCAAAACCGGGGGTGCTCGGTTCTGTCGTGGATGAAGCCGCAAATAAAGTCATGGGAAAGGTCTGGGATATTGATAAGGGACCGAGTGGACTGGGGCATGGAGTCGGCCTTGAAGTGCATGAATGGCCGTTTATCGGGTATCAGCACATGGAAGATGATGAGGCCTACCGGGATACGGTGCTTGAGGAAAACATGGTAATTTCCATGGAGCCGATGATGTTTTTTTCTGATACTGGTGATTTCCAGATAGAGGATCAGTTTGTAATAACAAAAGATGGCGGAGTCAGGCTGAATGATATTCCACAAATAATATTTGAAGTATAAGTGACGGCTTCAGAAAAAGCTCAACTTCTGCGTTGTGCTGCATTTTGCAAAATCATTCGACGTACTATCAGTAAGCCTCATGCATACAAAACTTGAACGCCTTGATTTTGAACTTTTTACAAAGCCGTCTAAATTAAAGGTTGTCTAAATAATTATGTTTTATCAAAGGAGGGAAAATGAGCGATAAAATAATTGAACCAAAGATTCTGAGTATTAAAAATTTTAAAGTTAACGGACCTGATGATTTGGTGCCGGGCAGCCGGTATACGGAGATAATGGATGCGAAGGGGTTCGGTGCTTTCGGGCTTTATTTCATGGAGCCCGGTTCTCAGACAACCACTTTTTCGCTTGAAAGTGAAGATGACAACACAGCGGATGAATACTATGGCCCCTGCTTTGAATTCTATTATCTGCTTGCCGGAGAAGTAACCATGTACTGGGGCAAGGATGTTGCCAAATTAAAGGACGGCACTGCTTCTTCGCTTCTTCTCAAAGCAGGTGATTTTGGTTGCTGGGAAAAAGAATGGAAATATTCAGCTAAAAATACTGGTGATATTCCGGCAATGTTTTTCTGGGGACTGGCTGAGGAACCAGATGGAGTGATAACAAGGTAGTTTGTAAATCTACAAAAAAGCCCCGCCTTAAAAGGCAGGTGAGGTCCCGCTATGATTTTCTACCTTGTTCCGTGGTAAAACGAGGGATGTTTTATTGACAAAAATAACGACTAATTGCTAATAATGCCTATTTATGGGTAACTATCCCCGGTATTCCGGATCTCAAAGATAATTGGAGGGTGGATTCATTCTGGTAAAGAACCTTGTATAACCTCACCTTCCATCATCACAGTAGATGGTTTTACCTTCCAAATCTCATAGCGATCTACTTCAAAAAGATTTTTTTCGAGTACCACAAGGTCGGCCAGTTTTCCCACTTCGATCGAGCCAATTTTGTTTTCCTTTCGCAATTGGTACGCACCGTTTCGTGTATAGCCCTCTATCAACTGTTCAAGACTTAACCGTTCGTTGTCGGGAGGTCTGATTCCATCATCCTCTGTTTCCCACCATTCCTTTGGATATTGACGTGTATGTCCAACTTGCATTCCTAAGTATGGACTCAAGTAGGTGCGGAGTAAATCACCACCCCACCATTCATCGCTTGAAAAGGTAACAGTGGCGCCCATGTCAAAAAGTGATTTTGGCTTATACATGTTTGCATAACGTTCCTCTCCAAGAGAAACTTCCACCACATCATCATGGTTTACTCCTAACCACCACGGCGTGAAATTGCAAATGACACCCAATTCTTTTATCCTGGGTAAGTCGCTTGGATCAATAAGTTCCAGATGTGCAATGGTCACTCTCGGGTAAAAATCATCTTTAGCTATGGCTTGTGCAGCCTCAACTGCATCTAATACCGTTCTGACAGCTAGATCTCCTATAGTGTGTACATGTAGATCCATCTTCTCTTTGTTGAGTTCCATGAGAAAATCACGAAGCTCTTCTGCGGATAACATGGTGTTGGCCACATAACTGGCGTCGTCCATGTAAGGTTTTAACATGCCTCCAGAATGGTCTTCATTGATCCCATCCATAAAGAGTTTAACGGTATTAAACTGAAGGCGCTGTCCAGCATATTCTTTTCGATAACGCTTCATTTCGGGGATGGCCTCATGAATTCTGTCTGGTGTGTATATCTGATAAGTGCCTTCGTACCGAACCGGTAACCTTCCTTCTATATCCAACTCTGCCAATAAGCTGTAAACCTGATCCTCAAAACCGAAGTTTCCTGCATCATAGAGTGTTGTTATTCCGTTTGCACTTAGAATTTGCAGGGCTGCTTTCATTTTATCTTCATGAGACTGTTTGTGCGCCTCGTCGGCAAATCCAAATTGGTCGATGAAATGTTGCCAACCAGCTCCTTCTTTGATCCAACCCGTTAGCTCTCCTTCATCGTCTACAACGTAGGTTGCCAAACCTGGTCGAGGATCGGGGGTGTTCTTGTCAACACCGATTACCTCTAATGCCCTTGAGTTTAACCAGCTGTCGTGCCATGCCTCACTCACAAACCACACAGGGCGGTCAGGAACAACGGCATCAAGCTCTTTCTTGTTAGGGCCTTTGTTTCCATGCACAAACATAGCAGTGGGCCAACAACATAACCTTAGCCATTCATCGTCAGGGTGCTCATCAGCATATTCCTTAACGGCAGCCAGCAAGTTCTCTTTTGTGTCTCCTTCTACTTTGCCGAACTCCTCCACACCAACATATCCCGGATGCGCGTGCGCATCTATCATCCCCGGAATAACCAGTTTCCCATTAAGGCTAATCAAATTCTTACTTTCATACGAAGCGATTCCATTGGCATCACCAACGTAAATGA
>CP070746.1:6889153-6907807 GCA_020348305.1 Desulfobacterales bacterium | reverse complement strand
AATTGCTCAATCAGAAATATAGCTTGGATTTCCTCGAACTGGACAGTTATCTTTCGCAGCTTAAAACCGGGGCCTTGCCGGACTTAAATCGGCTCGAAGAGGGGCTTGCCGAACCCGATCTAAAAAAACGGCTTTTTATGATTTTGGACTATCTTGAAAAACTGAAATCTGTCATCTTATCGGATAAGCTCTATGAGATCCGTGAAGACATATATAAGAAGAGACATATTACAATAGATATTCCCTCCATGTACGGCAGTTACCATGAGATGAAATTCGACTGCCTCGGACTTACCTTGCGCCTAGAGTCGTTGGTAAATGTACTTCTTGAAGAACTTATCAGAGACATCGATCTTAACTTGATCACCAAGGCAACCTTCTACCAAGTATACAGCCTGCTGAGGCTGTTTGATAAGGCCCTAAAATTGGACGGAATTTTATCCTTTGAATATGAACGGCAGCTCGAGTTTTTGGCACACTCGCTCGAGGTCAAAGGATTTACTCAGACCCAATATTTGGATATTTTTAAAGGCTTCGCCCAGGCAGTTAAAAATATTATCAATGACTACTTCAACAACGTTCACGGACAGAACCTAACGCGAATTTTATCGCAAATTCCCGTTGACCGAATTCTTCCGAAATTTTTACCGCAAGACGGCCCGGTAGACCTCGAAAAACTGCATCACAGAGTATCGGAGATATTCTTTCGTGACCGAATAGCCCTTTCCTTGGGGCTTCAGCAATTAGACCTTTTCCTCAGCCGCATTCTGAGCACCCTTTTTCAACAGTCCTATAAATTGCCCAAAGACCAGCTACGCCTGCTGCTGCTTTATGACCCACAAAATGCGATGACATCCATTGATTCTTCCAGCAGCCGGGTGACCGGGATTATTCATCTGGGCAACAAAGGGCTCAACATGGTTCGGCTGAAAAGTTACGGGTATCCCGTACCGCCTGGATTTATTATCACCACCGAGGTATTTCGTTGCCGTGAGATCATTGACAGTTATCCGCCGGCTGAAAAAAATTTTAGGGAACAAATCGCGCTAAATATTTCGAGGTTGGAAGAATTTACAGGTAAAAAATTTGGCGATGCGCAAAACCCCCTGTTATTATCTGTACGCAGCGGGTCTTCCATTTCTCAACCCGGCATGATGGACACACTGCTTGATGTCGGAAACAATGAGAAGATCACTGAAGGGATTGCCCGAAGGACCGCTAACGCTTGGTTTGCCTGGGACAATTATCGTCGTTTTTTGCAATGCTACGGAATGGCCTATGGTCTTAAACGCGATGATTTTGATGCGATTATCGCCGATTTTAAACAACGACTGGGAATTCCGTTTAAAAGAGAATTTTCCGGCGAACAAATGCGAAGTATTGCTTTGACTTACAAGAAAATGATCCGCGATTCCGGAATTGAAATCGTCGATACCCCTTATGAGCAGCTTTATCTTGCCGTCAAAAGTGTGTTGGACTCTTGGGAATCTCCGCGAGCGCAAACCTATCGCAAGATTATCGGGATTTCGGATGACTGGGGTACTGCAGTGACCGTCCAGGCAATGGTCTATGGAAACCGGTCTTTGAAATCCGGTACCGGAGTCGTTTTTACCCATAATCCCAGGTGGTCCGGGGATACGTTGAAACTCTGGGGGGATTTTACCATTGGCAACCAGGGAGAGGATGTGGTGGCCGGATTGGTGAACACCATGCCGGTGTCCATCTTCCAACAAGAAATTGAAATGCGGGAAACGGATGTGACGCTTGAGACTCACTTTCCGGAGATATACAAGACATTGAAAAACTGGGCTCACGGTCTAATCGATGAAAGAGGGTGGAGTCCCCAGGAAATCGAGTTTACCTTTGAAAGCCCCTTGGTAGAAGATATGTATCTACTGCAGACCCGTGATATGGCTATCCGGGAAAAGAAAAAAGTATTAACCTTTGATTTTGAAGGCGATGTCCAAGGTATTTATTTAGGTCACGGTGTGGGTGTCAGCGGTGGGGCGATGAGTGGAAGGTTGGTTTTTACCTTGCAAGAAATAGAGGAATGGCGAATCATGGAACCGCGTACGAGTCTGATCCTTGCCAGAAATGATACCGTGCCGGATGATATCCGCGAAATCCATGCTGCCGATGGGCTGTTGACTGCTCGGGGAGGATTGACATCCCATGCGGCGGTTGTCGCACACCGGCTGGGCAAAACCTGTGTTGTCGGCTGTGTCAACCTCGACTGCAATGAAAATGAAAAGTATTGTCTTTTTAACCAGTTACGTATCAATTCGGGTGATTATATCAGTATCGACGGTCAGGAGGGGTCAGTTTATCAGGGGTTGATTAAAGTAGAAGAAACCTAACGAAAAGCCAGCTATACACAGCGTCATAATAAATTGCGTATTCGCCATTTGAATCGTTGATTTAATAACTACCGCATAGGGTCAGACATGCAGAACGCTGTGTATGTATGCGCAATGATTTATGTCGTTCTGTATAAAATGTACGTTTTGAGGCAGAATTATGGCAATGACGGCCTTAAATCCAAATGGATTAAAATTAGGTGTAAACGGATTTGGCAGAATCGGTAAACTTACTGTCTGGCATCACGTTGCAGATAAATTTTTTGATGAAATCGTGGTGAATATCGGACGCCAGTCGGGAACCTCACTTGAGGATATTGCCCATTATGCGGAAAGGGATTCGACCTACGGCTGGCTGCACGGTTATCTTTATGGACACAAAGCACAGCCGGTTATCCGCGATCTGGATGAAAAAAATGGCGTGATGATAATCGATGGTGTGCGGGTTCGCTTTTTAAGATCTGCACGGAATCCTGCCGAGATTGGCTGGAGAGACGAGGGTGTAAGACTGGTTGTGGATACCACCGGTCAATTTCTTGATCCAACCCTTGGACCGGAACATCCTAAAGGCTCGCTGAGGGGTCATCTGGATTCCGGTGCCGAAAAGGTTATTGTTTCGGCCCCGTTTAAAATTAAAGACAGAGGAACGCCGATGCCCAAGGATGCCATCACAACGGTTATGGGGATAAATAGCAACGATTATGACCCCAGGCAACATAAAATTATATCCAATGCATCCTGTACCACGACATGTCTTGCTCATATGATGAAACCGCTGATCAATGCGTTCGGTCCTAAGAAGATAATGTCGGCCTCAATGGCAACGGTTCATGCCGCTACAGGTTCCCAACAGGTTTTAGACCGCTTGCCCGCTTCCGGGAAAACCGATCTGCGGAAAAACAGAAGCATTATGAATAACATCATCCTTACCACGACCGGTGCGGCCAATGCTCTCCGATTGGTTATTCCTGAAATGGAAGACATCGCATTTATTGCCGAATCGGTAAGAATCCCCACCAGTACCGGTTCTCTGATCATACTGGTGATAAATCTACAAGAGGAACCCGGCAAGGAATTTGTCGGCAGGGAGTTAATTAATGATATTTACCGGCAAGCAGCGGCTGATAGTCCGGAAAGCTATCTGCATTATACCGATAAGCAGAATGTATCCGTTGATATTATCGGGATGCCTCGAGTAGCCGCCATCATAGAAGGCCATGAGACGCATACCCGAACAGCAGAAGCGGCGATTGATCTGGCAAAAGTTCCAGGACTTGATAATAAAACATTCTCCAATCCACAGAAAATGGTCATCCGCATACCGGTTACACAAGCCGTTATTTACGGCTGGTATGACAATGAAATGGGTAGCTATGTAAATATCTTGGGTGATCGAATTGTTTCCGTGGCTGAAAATATCTAAGGGATTTACTCAGTAAATCCATAATGAAAAATTTCAAATTCGGTTTTCCCACCCAACAAGGCGTCTATCTCATCTTGAACTTCTTTTCTATCTCCACTATTCACCCAATTCTTCCAGTCATTTGAAGTCTCCCATGTGCTGATGACGAGAAACTCATCAGGATTTTCAAGACTTCTTAATGTTTCACCAGAAATATAGCCGGGTTGATTATTGGCCTGGATTCTCATTTTTCTAAAAAGAGGTATCATTGCTTTGGCCCTGTCTTCCGGAACTTTGCGTTTAATTAGAACTTTTACTGCCATATTATCCTCCTTGTGAGATTCATATGTTATTAAAGCCTAGTGATTCAATATACTATTTTTTATAATAACGCGCTTGTTGAGCCGGGTCAAGGTTTAGTAATTTATCGATAAAAATTTCGATCAGCTAGATTGCAGTTGGTTTCCTATGATCTGTGTTAGGTTAATCTGAAGCAATATAAATTCCGATACGGAAAGCGTTTCAGCCCGACGGGATGGTTCAATTCCCGCCATATTTAGTGCGCGTAAGGCTGTGCAAGCATCAATGTTTAACCCACTTGCGGTTAAAGCGTTTCTTAGAGTTTTTCTTCTGTTTCCAAATGCCGCCTTTATGACCTTAAACAGCATTGCTTCATCATGGGCGGGATGATTAAGTTCGGGTTTAAATGTTATTTCTAAAATCTCCGAATCGACTTTTGGGGCTGGAAAAAAAACAGAAGCATGAATGGTTGTGATAGCTTCTATATCAGCACAGTAACGCAGCATTACTGTGAGTCGCCCATAGTCTTTGGTGCCGGGTTGGGCCATTATCCGTTGCGCAAGCTCTTTTTGAAACATGAGAATCGCCCGGCTGACAAATTTCCTGGACTGAATAAGTTGGACAAGAATTTGCGAAGAGATGTTGTAAGGGAGGTTTCCAATAGCGACGATTTGCCGATCGTATTTTTCAGCAATTGGCTGATAATCCACTTGGAGAATATTTTTGGGGATGATGGTTACGTTGGAAATGTTATTGACAAGCAATTCGGTTTTTAAAAGATCGCAGATGTGGCGATCTTTTTCCACCGCATAGACCTTTTGGGCTACACGCGCTAGCGGAACGGTTAATGCACCAAGGCCGGCGCCAATTTCCAGTATAATATCTTGGGGTGAAATGTTGGCGCGCGAGACAATCATTTTAGCTGTGGATGGTTCTGTTAAAAAATGCTGCCCAAATTGTTTTTTTGCCCTTATATTCCAGGCCCTTAAAAGTTTTTTCGGGGATGTCATCGGATAAAATTGTAAACTTAAAGTTGGTTATCGCAGAATTTATTCGGAAATGATTTCTGACGGACTCGCAGTTTGGATATTATTTTCCGAGTGATGACGTATGCTGCGATACCTGGAACAATACCAATGATTATTCCACCTACTATTGTGGCGAAGATTACATCAAGTCCGAGCTTCATCGGATCGGAAACCGGCTCACTTGAAACATCAACGGCGATTGACCAACCCAGGAGCATCACACCTGTCTTATAGCTTGCCAAATAGAATATCGGAATAGTGAGCGGGTTGGCGAACCATACACCAATTGCAGCCGCCGCCTTACTCGCTTTTAAAATAAACGCCAGACCGACAGCAATAAAGGTATGAAAAGGAATCGTCGGCGTTACGGCGACAAAAAACCCGATGGCCATACCCATCGCAACATAATGCGGATCACCGTGAAGTTGCATAATACGCTTTATCCATTGTCGAATTTTTTTTTGAACCTTAACAAGCTTTGTTTTGCTATTTATAAACGGACTTTGCGTCTTTCTCATTGGGGGTATCGCACCTCATTGACAACATTTCGTTTTGCTAGTTTTCGTTAGCAAAAAATCAAACCGTTTTCAATGTTTGTTTTATCTTATCTTTCAACTACGGCTCTGGGCTGCGGTCTTTAACTTGACTTTTATTTGATTTAGAATTACGCTTACATCGAATTTTGCAAGGGTTATACTTTTTAACCGCTTTTATTTTACCCGTCACCCAAGGAGGGTCCCATGCCAAGAAGAAAGGGAAAAGCGATTAGCTTTGACGCCATGGTGAAATTTTTTATGCAGAATTATAACATACCCACCAAAAAGGACGTAGACAAGTTAATGGCCAAGCTGGATCGTATCGAAAACCTGCTCAGGGCATCGGCCACAGTCGGACCTTATCCAATCAAAAACAGAATTTCTCGTCACAAGACTGCCTTGACAGCCATTGACATCGTCTACGATGCAATCAAGCGGTCCAGAAAAGGTTTAGGCTTTACGGAAATCCAAGCGAAGACCGGTTTTGGAGACAAAAAAATCCGCAATATTATTTTTCGTCTCAACAAGATTGGAAAAATCAAGCGAAAAAGCCGTGGTATTTATATCGCTACCTAAATGATTGATCGATTCCTGAAGATTCTTACGTCATCGCGTACAACTGCTATTTGCCTCCTCATAATCCTAACTCTGAATAGAGCGTGTAGTTATGAGCACCTATGTTGATTCCCACAATAGCGGCCTAAGCCTGGGCGGCAGCATTTACGGTTATCGGATTCATCGGATAGTAGAACTTGAAGAGATTCATTCGATTTTTTATGAGCTTGAGCATTCTGCCACAGGGGCTAGACATGTTCATATCAGCCGCGATGATGTGGAAAACACGTTCAGTGTGGCTTTCAAGACGGTACCGGTTAACTCCACCGGTGTTGCCCATATTCTTGAGCACACCGTTTTATGCGGCTCTGAAAGGTTTCCGGTTCGCGATCCGTTCTTTTCCATGCTTAGAAGAAGTTTGAGCACATTCATGAATGCGTTTACCGCCTCAGATTGGACGATGTATCCGTTCTCCACTCAGAATAAAAAGGATTTCCACAATCTGATGCATGTATATCTGGACGCTGCATTCTTCCCTAAACTAGAGGAACTTAGCTTTAAGCAGGAAGGACATCGCCTCGAAATAGAAGTGCAAGCAGAAGATAAGGATACGGATACTTACAAGCTAGTTTACAGGGGAGTTGTCTACAACGAAATGAAGGGGGCCATGTCGTCACCCGATCAGGTGATGGCGCGGTCCATATTAAATGCACTCTATCCGGATACTACCTACAGCCACAATTCAGGCGGCGATCCTGCCGTAATTCCCATTTTAACGTATGATCAGCTTAAAGAATTCCATCAGCGGCATTATCATCCGAGCAATGCATGTTTCTATACCTATGGAAACTTGCCGTTGAGGGAACATTTAGCCATCATCTATGATACCGTCATAAAAAGGTTCGAACGCATTGACCCTGATACGGATGTTCCCTCGCAGCCTCGATGGCATACTCCTCAAACAGCAACATATTACTATCCTTTTGAAAAAAAGGAAGATTCTTCAAAAAAATGTCAAGTTTGCATTGCATGGCTGACCGCAGACATTAAAGATGCCTTCGAGGTGTTAACCCTTGCATTGCTGGAACAGATTCTGCTTGGAAACTCCGCATCTCCTCTGCGCAAAGCGCTGATTGATTCCGAACTTGGAACTGCCCTTTGTGATGGAAGCGGATTTGATGCGGATAACAGAGATACGATGTTTGTCTGCGGCTTGAAAGAGGTGCGGCAATCGGCGGCAGAAAAAATCGAGAAAATTGTATTTAACGTTTTAACGGATCTCGTGAGCAAAGGAATCGATAAAAAGCTCATCGAGTCTGCTGTCCATCAAATCGAATTTCACCGCAAGGAGGTCACCAACACCCCATATCCATACGGAATTAAGCTATTGTTAACCTTTACGGGCAGCTGGCTGCATGGCGGAGACCCGACAAAGATACTGAAATTCGATACTGATTTAAAGCGACTGCGCAAAGAACTTACCTCAGGCCCCTTCTTTGAAAATCAGATAAAGAAATATTTTCTGGAAAATCCGCATCGTGTTCTTCTGACGCTGGTGCCGGACCCGGAAATGGAGAAGAATGAAGCAAAACGGGTCAATGCCGAGCTAGATAAAATCAAAGACGGTTTATCTCAATCCGATATCGAAAAGATTAAACAAGAAATAGAAACATTACGTCTCCGGCAAGAATTCGTGGAAGATGTTTCCTGCCTGCCCACATTAGAGCGAAAAGACATTCCACCATCCGTGATCACCATCAAGGAGACCGCTGCGGATGATAGCCTGTCCGCAACCTTATATGATCAAGCAACCTCCGGTATCTTTTACTTTGCCGCGGCAATCGGTGCCGGCAGACTGCCCCAGCGCTTGATTCCGCTGGCCCCTTTTTACTGTTATGCGTTTTCAAAAATAGGCACCAACCTGCGTGACTTTACGGAGATGGCTCAACGGATTGATACCTATACGGGTGGTATCGGCGTGTCGACGCATCCCCGGACACGCTATGATGCTGAAGGTGCATGTCTTCCTTTTATTTCCCTGAACGGCAAATGTCTTTTCCGCAATCAGGAGCGGATGTTTGACATCATACAAGAGCTAATCCAACATTTCGATTTTTCGGATCTTGCGCGCTTAAAAAGTCTTTTACTCGAATATAGAGCCGGGTTGGAATCGATGATTGTTCATAACGGTCACCGGTTAGCAATTTCTCTAGCTTCCAGGAATTTTTCACCCACGCTTTCACTGAGCGAGGTCTGGAGCGGTATTCATCAGCTGCAAACCATCAAGAACGTAACCGATAACCTCAGTGATGAAAATCTTTCTTCGCTTTCCCAGGATTTGGTTTCGATTGCGAAAAATCTATTCACCCGAAATAATTTTCAAACCGCTCTAATCGGAGATGCGTCTTCCCTATCTTTTGCCAAATCTGCGGTGAGGTCTATGCGGGACAGTTTCGAACAAGCAGACATTGATGGTTTCAGGCCGCCGGATATCAACGTGCAGGATGGGTCAATCCAGGAGGGTTGGATTACGGCATCGGCCGTTTCTTTTGTGGCGCAAACATTTAAAACGGTACGCATGACCCATGAAGATGCCCCGGCTTTATCTGTAATCAGCAAAATCTTGCGCTCGATGTACTTACATCGCGAAATTCGTGAAAAAGGTGGAGCCTATGGTGGATTTGCCATTTACAATCTGGAAGACGGTCTGTTTTGTTTCGGTTCGTATCGAGATCCCCACATCGTTTCAACCTTAAAGGTTTATCAGAATGCTACTGATTTCATACGATCAAATAGCTACACTGAGGAAGATGTCAAGGAGGCTGTTTTGCAGGTGTGTTCGGATATTGATAAGCCGGACCCACCGGGTCCGGCCGCTAGAAAAGCTTTTTACCGGAGGATCATTTCTCTGTCGGATGACATGCGCCATGAATTTAAAAGCAGGCTCATGTCCTTGGCCCTCAAGGATGTTAAAAAAGCGGCTGCAACATATTTTGACGACGATTCCCAAAATCATGCCGTGGCAGTGATTTCCGGCGAAGAAAAGCTAAAGAAGGCCAATGAGCAGCTTGGTGGCAATCCTCTTGAGTTGCACCGGATCTAGCGTTCTTTTTTACAAAAATGCGTGCTGGGTATGACTTATTGGTAACAAATAACTATTCCTTAATCATATTTTTCAGCTGCTCTAATGCTTCCTCCGGCATTTTAAATGAATATTCGGGCCCCGGAAACGTTACGTTCTGTACTTCTTTTTTATACTCGTTTAAAGCATCAAGAATAATGGATCTAATGTTTGTGTATTGTTTGACAAATTTCGGTACAAACTTATCAAACAGTCCTACAACATCATGAAAAACCAGTACCTGCCCATCGACATCCGAACCGGCACCGATGCCGATCACAGGCACCCTGACTGTCTCGGATATTAGTTTGCCGAGCGGTGCAGGTACGGCCTCCAGTATGATTGAAAAAACACCTGCGTTTTCTATGGCCTTGGCATCGTCAATGATTTGCTTGGCAGCCGCGGCGTCACGGCCCTGAATTTTAAATCCACCTAATGCACTTGCGGTTTGGGGTGTCAGGCCGATGTGTCCCATAACCGGAATGCCGGCTTTGACGATGGCTTCGATGGTTGGCGCAAAATCAACTCCGCCCTCCAATTTGATGACCTCGCAACCCCCTTCTTTGACCAGTCGCCCGGCATTGTGTATGGCCTCCCGGACAGAAATATTATAGCTCATAAAGGGCATGTCACCGACGATTAAGGGACCTTTGCAGCCTCGCACCACCGCTTTGATATGATGAATCATGTCCTCCATGCTCACCTCAACCGTTCCTTCCAGGCCCATGACCACCATGCCCAGGGAGTCGCCCACCAGAACAATATCAACCCCGGATTCCGCGGCCAGCAGACCGAAGGCGTAATCATAGGCGGTCAACATGGTCAGTTTGCGTCCTTCTTTTTTTGCCTGTTGCACGTCGAGGACCGTTATTTTGGTATTAACCATTTTGATTCTCCTTAACTTTAGCGAGTTAAAAACATTTTCTGCCACACAAAATCCCAAATTCCAAATATTATTTGTGATTTGTAATTTGGTATTTGAAATTTCCAATAATCCATTACTCCATCACCCCATTACTCCGGCTATGCATTGGATGGACAGTTGCCCAAATCAACAACAGCCCGCTAGTAGTGATACTGCAACGTTTCAACCAGCGCTGTCAATGTTTGGTTAACCGGTGCTTCAAGTCCGAGTTTTTTGGCTTCGCGTACGATAAAGCCGTTGATCGCTTCGATTTCTGTCTGGCGTTTGTTATCGACATCCTGTCCCATGGATGAACGATTGACGGCAGTGGTTTCTGCCACTTTGAAAACGTGGTTCACCGCATCTCCGCGAACCCTAACGTTTTGAGCCAGGGCGACATTCATCGCTTCTTCAACAGCAGCGCGACTTAATTCCCGAGTAATCTCCAAATCAAGGATCTGGCCGTTTTTAATACCGCTTAAGGCAGTGATGGCATTGATCCCGATATTAATCAATAGCTTGTTCCAAACGACGCTGTGTACATCATCTACGGTCTCAGTTTCAATGCCGGCTTGGGTAAAAAAATCGGCAAACTGACGCGCCCGGTCGGCTCCTTCTTTGGATTTAGCCCACACACCAATCGTGGTCGGGCCCACGCCTGCGTGACGAATATTTCCGGGTCCGATCATGGTCGCCCCATGAGAGGTGGTGCCCACTAATATTTTAACCGGTTCGATAAATTCAGAGATGATATCGGCGTTGCCCATTCCATTCTGGAGGGTCATTACCATGGCGTCATTGCCTAAAAGCCGTCTGGCCGTTTCAGCCGCCGGTTTGGTCTGGGTTGATTTAACGAATATGATGACCAGGTCAGCCTGCCCGATTTCTTTTGGTTCGGTGGTTGCTTTTATCTGAACGATCCTGGTTCTACCTTCATGTTCAACGCTTAACCCGTGTTCGGCTACCGTATGGACATGTTCGGGCCATACATCGTACAACCATACATCGTTTCCCGCTTCCGTCAGCAAAGCCCCAAAAAGACTGCCCATGGCGCCTGCCCCTGCAACTGCGATTTTCATTGTATTTCTCCTCACCTGGTCAAGCAGGATCCAAACCGAAAAGTTGGTTTGGCAGGTTTCAGTGTTCGGTACTAACAAATCCTAAACGCCTAAAGACCTCTGCCCTGATTGAGCCAGCAGGCTACAAAATGATCCGAAGCGACCGCGACCAGCGGAGGTGTTTTCACCCGGCATTTATCAAACACATATTGACATCGAGGATGAAATGCGCAGCCTGTCGGCGGCTCAAGCGGATTGGGTACATCGCCTTCCATCGCAAAGGGTTTGGTCTGGCGATGAGGATCGGGTAGAGGCACAGATTGCAGCAATGCTTCCGTATAAGGATGACGGGGTGAAATATTGAAAACTTCATTTGGAGCCAGTTCGACGATTGCGCCAAAATACATGACTGCAATCCGGTCGCAGACATGATGGACAACACTCAGATCATGGGAAATAAAAATATATGAGAGCTTGAATTCATCTTTGAGGTCCTCCATCAGATTGATGACTTGAGCTTGAATAGATACATCCAGAGCGCTGACGGGCTCGTCGGCCACAATCAGCTCGGGTCGGACACACAGCGCCCGGGCAATTCCGATGCGTTGACGTTGACCTCCGGAAAATTCGTGGGGATATTTATCCAGGTCAATGGCCCGCAATCCAACCTTTTCCAACAATTCTGTTGCAATCTCCCGGCGTTGTGATTTGGATAGCAGTTTATTGACGCCCAGGGGCTCGGTAATAATAGCTTCCACTTTCATGCGGGGATCAAGGCTGGAATAGGGGTCCTGGAAAATAATCTGCATTTTGGAACGATAAGGGCGCATTTGCGACCTGCTCAGCTCAGTGATATCTTGATCGTCAAAAATGATTCGACCGGAGGTGGGATCGATCAGACGCAGAATCAGGCGGCCCAGCGTGGTCTTGCCACAGCCGGACTCACCGACCAGCCCGAAGCTCTCACCTTTTGAGACCGTAAACGATACGCCGTCAACCGCCGGAATCCAGGCTTGGGGTTTGAAAGCTAAACCACCGCCTAAAGGGAAATGCTTCGTAAGTTCGGTAACTTGCAGCAGATTAGACTCAGGCATCGGGTTTCCTTTGTTCAGGATAATTTTTGAGCCAGCAGCGCGCGCGCTGGCCGTCGCCAATGGGAAACAGCTCAGGTCGATGCTCTCTGCATTGATCAAAAACATGCGGGCAACGTTGGGCAAACTTGCAGCCCGGCATAACCTCAGTCAAAAGCGGTACGGTACCGGAGATTTCATTGAGTCTCTGCTTGCGATCCTTGCTACTGGTAGCTAGTCGGGGAATCGATTTGAGTAGACCCTGGGTATAGGGGTGAAAAGGTCGATCGAAAAGGTCAAGGGTCGAAGCCTCTTCAACCAGTTCGCCGGCATACATCACCAATACCCGGCTAGCCATTTGGGCAATTACTCCCAGATCATGGGTAATCAGTAACAGGGACATACCCAATTCTTCTTTGAGCCCTATCATTAAAGCAAGAATCTGGGCCTGAATCGTCACATCCAAAGCGGTGGTGGGTTCGTCGGCAATCAACAATTTGGGTCCGCAAACCATGGCCATGGCGATCATAGCCCGCTGTCTCATGCCGCCTGAGAGCTGATGCGGATAATCATTGAGCCGCATTCTGGCGGCCGGAATCTTAACATGCTCCAGCCAGATTTTGGCTTCTTTGTAAGCCTCCGATTTGGACAATCCCTTATGTATTATTAAGGGTTCAGCAACCTGACGTCCGATGGTGAGTACCGGATTCAATGAGGTCATGGGTTCCTGAAAAATTATTGCAATATCTCGTCCGCGTATACGGCGCAGTTCTTCGGAATCTAGATCAAGGAGGTCCTGGTTTTCGAACATGATATGTCCGGATTTTATTTTTCCGGGTGGTGAAGCTATCAGTCCCAGAATACTTAACGATGTCACACTTTTACCGCACCCCGACTCTCCCACCAGCCCCAGCGTTTCCCCCGCGGCTACATCGAAAGTAATTCCATCCACCGCTCTAACAATACCTTCCGGGGTGTAGAAATGGACGGAAAGGTTCTCTATTTCCAGGAGTTTGGTGTTCATTTAATAAAAAAAATGCCTAAAATTCAAAATGCCTAAAATGCCTAAAATTAAGGATGTTAATCGCTATAATAATTAGATGGCCTTCCTCTCACCAGCGACCAGGGACCAGATTCTGTAGGTTGGGTTGAGTTCCGTCGTCTTGATGTTGGGTTTCGAAACCTCAATCCAACCTACGCCGGTGCGATGAAGATGATTTTTATCGGTCAGGGGTGAAACCCAACACAAACGAAGGTGCAGATTTCCCTTCCTTCCTTTAGATTATACTTGAAATAAGACGATAGAATTCCGTCAATAATCAATAGTCAATAGTCAATTCTCCTTATTGGGATTCAGATAGTGCACCGCAGATACGGCATAAATTTTCGCCGTCTCAATGAGCTGATCCAGATCGACCCACTCATCCTTCTGGTGCGGTACTTCACGATCACCGGCTCCCATGGTAACGATGGGAATGTTTTTCAGCGCCCAGAGAAATGTTCCGTCAGTAGCACCAGGAACACCGGCATATACCGGTTCTTTTTGCGTTAATTTATGTGTTGCCCAACAGGTAGCTTCAACGATAGGGTCGGTACGATCCGTCAGCGTATAGGGTCTATCCGTTAAGATTTCCAACCCGATCCTAAGATCATGATTACGTTTCACATCGAGTTGTTTGTCATATTCTTCGTAATGGTTGCAGATCTGTTTTTGAATCTCTGCGGTTATTAGATTCAGGTCATTTATCATTTTCGGATGGGACTGTCCCGGAATCGTGCGGATATCAACCAGCAGCCGAGCTTCACCGGGCATAACATTTAACTGGGGAGCACCGCTGGCCGGGGCCTGGATAACGGTAGGTGTGAAACTGGGCCAGCCAAGGAATTCATCCCTGCCGAGCATTCTTACCGCTTCTAGTTCCAGGTCATGTAATGCATGAATTATTCTGGCAACAGCCGGAGCGGTGTTCAAACCTGAAAGCGGCATTGCTCCGTGGCTCATTTTGCCGGAAATGGTAAAGCAGGCTCTTATGGCACCTTTTTGTGTAATACAGATGAGTCCATCCTCTGGCTCACAGATGATGGCCGCAGTAATTTCATCCGCATGACCACGCTCGATAAAATCCTTAACCCCAAGCATTTGATCCTCTTCATCACAGAGTACTCCGCCGGTAATTTTTCCAGCTAAGTTCACGCCTGATTTTTTCAACGCGGCCATGGCAATCAGCATGGCAGCCAGGTTGCCTTTGGTATCATTGGTTCCTCGGCCGTACATCCGGCGGCCGACAATCTGTGCTCCAAACGGATCGTATTTCCAGGCGGATGTATCGCCGGGGGTGACAACATCGGTGTGGCCTTCGAACATTAATGTGCGTTCACCCGGAGCAAAAGACAGGGCTATAATTACGTTCGGTCTGCTGGGTGCAACTTCATCCATCTGCACCTCAAAACCCTGTTGCCTTGCCCAATTGAGGACATATTCGGCAGCCTTTTGTTCACTGGTGCCGGCGGCTGGATCCCAGACCGAATTGATCTTTACGAGGTCTGATGTAAGGTCGATCAATTTATCAGGATCGATTTCTTTTAAAACTTTTTCGATCAATTCGTTGGGTATCATGCCAATATTCTGCTTTTGAATTTTGTTATCAAATTTTTTCAACTCGTCCTCGATATGGCATCGAATAGTTCATCGCAAGCTTCGATATTGCGATTACAAGGACGAGCACGAGCACGAGTTAAAACCGCAATCGAATTACTTCAGCACTCCTCCGGCTAAAACCCCGAGTCCTCGTAACCCGTACCGCGTACCACGCAAGCCGCAACGCGTCAGCCGTGCCAGCCTATCTTACCCGCACCATCCTGGGATCAAGCGTATCCCGTAGACCATCCCCCAGCAGATTGAAGCCCAAAACCGCCCAGGCGATGGCCACGCCGGGAAAAATTGCCATCCAAGAAGACATGGACATGAATGTCTGGGCTTCGTTTAGCATACGACCCCAGGACGCAGTCGGTGGCTGAGTGCCTAATCCTAAATAACTGAGCCCTGCTTCAGCCAAAATAGCCACAGCAAATTGGATAGTTCCTTGAATCAGCAATGGTGATAAAATATTTGGAACCACGTGTCGCCAAGTGATTGACCATTCGCTGATACCACTGGCACGTGCGGCGGCAATGAACTCCCGCTCCCAGACGGTCATGGCGACCGCCCGAGTTAGCCGCGCAAAGACGGGAATATAAAAAATACCGATGGCCAGCATGGCATTAATCATTGATGCACCAAGGATTGATGTTATTAAGATAGCCGTCAATACTGCGGGGAATCCGAACAATAGGTCCGATAACCGCATAATAGATTCATCCACCAACTTACCGTAATATGCTGATGCCAACCCAAGCAGCACGCCAATGGTTAAACCAATCGCCACGGTAACGAGTCCGACGATGATGGAATTTACCGCACCGGTCATCACCCGCGAAAGCGTGTCCCGACCGTACTGGTCTGTACCCAGGGGATGGCTCCAGGTTGGTCCTTGCAAACGTTCTCTCGGATTCATTTTGTTCCCATCATAAGGGGTCCAGATTAGGCTGATTGCGGCTACAACCACAACTACCGCGGATAGAATAAAACCAACAGTAAAATTTAAGTTACCGAAAAAGCGTTTCATGGTTGCGTTTTTTTACTTAAACATTTTAGTTTTTAGAGAATTGAAGATAGATGTACTATTTAATCTGAATCCTTGGATCGATATAGGCATAAGTCAAGTCAACGATAAAATTCACCATCACAACGGCAGCGGCCATAAACAAAACAACGTCTCTTACCACCGGAAGATCCCGTTGCCCAATGGCATTAAACACCAAGCGACCCAATCCCGGCAGATAATACACGTTTTCAATGATAATTGCTCCGGCTAATAACTGGCCCAATTGAAGCCCCATAATGGTCAATACTGGAATTAACGCGTTGCGCAAGGCATGGACATAAACGACGGTGCGTTCTTTCAAACCCTTTGCCCATGCGGTGCGCACATAGTCTTCCCGAAGAACTTCCAGCATGGAAGATCGGGTTAGCCGGGTTAGTATTGAGGCCCGAATTACCCCTAGCGCAAATGCAGGTAAAATCAGCGATTTTACAGAGCCTGAGAAATCTGCCGACCAACCCGGGAAACCGCCGGCTGAGAACCATCCGAATTGAACCGATAACAGCAACATTAAAAGAATACCAAGCCAAAACTCCGGCGTGGCCAATCCCAGCTGGGTAAAAAACATGACCATGACATCTCCGGGTTGATTCTGGTGACGGGCAGCATAAATGCCAAACGGTAAAGATAAGATGACTGCAAAGAACATAGCCATCAAGGCCAATGGGCCGGTAACGGCGAGCCGGCTGACAATCAAGTCGTAGACCGGCATTTTATAATTGATTGATTGGCTGCCCTTGCCGGTCAGCAGATTCGTAATCCAATTCAGGTATTGTATAAAGAAGGGTTTGTCCAGACCGAGCTCAGCTCTGAGATTGGCAAGTGTTTCGGGAGTCGCATTGATGCCCAGCATAATCTGAGCAGGATCACCGGGTAGAACGAATAGTACCGAAAAAACGGTGATGGAGACTAAAAACAGAAGTAGAAATAGGGTTATCAGTTTCTTAATCAGGTAACGTACCATAAGTTACCGTCCGGGCGGCCGAAGCAAAGAAGCTCGACCGCCCTTTGGTATTAGATTACTTTTTTATCCACACTTCGGTGCAATCCAACGCAATGGTCGGATAGTTTTCCCACCAGTTCATTACCTCGGCTTTCATTGCCGGTAGACCCGACGCAGAAAACAGAAAGCCGTTTACAGCATCTTCGGCGATGATTTCCTGGCAGCGACCAAACCATTTCGCTTTTTGCGCCTCGTTCGGCGCTTTCAATGCTTTGGCATAAGCATCTCGAAATTCTTGCGAGTCATACTGAAAATAATAATTCGGGTTGGCGTAAATGCCGATGTCCCAGGCTTCCGAATGTCCGATCATCGTCAATTGATAGTCTTTCTGTTTGAAAATGCGGTCCAGCCAGTATCCCCACTCGACGATTTCGATCTCAAGCTTGATGCCGACATGGCCCAGCTGATCTGCAATGACTTCGCCCGCCCGCTTCGAATAGGAATAGATCGCCGGCAGCTTGATGGATGCTTCGAATCCATTCGGATATCCAGCCTGTGCCAGCAGTTGCTTCGCTTTTTTCGGATTGTGAGGGAACTTTTCGGTCATATCGACATAATACGGAGTAGACGGTGACCAGTGTGATCCGATGGGTGTACCGTAGCCGAACATCACCAGTTCAATAACTGCCTGACGATCGATGGCACATGCCATTGCCTGGCGAACCAGTTTGTTATCAAAAGGTTTGGCTTTATTGTTGGTAGACATGATTACTTCAGCGGTAGTGGTGCCGGCGAATACTTTGAAGCGCGAATCCTTTGCCATTTGGGATGCCAATTCAGGCGCAAGTATGTAGCCGATTACGTCAATATCACCGGCTTTCAAAGCGGCGACCTGAGCGCTGGCATCTCCGATGAACTTGAAGGTTACTTTGTCCAGGTAAGGCAGTTTTGGATTCCAGTACTTTTCATTGCGGACCATTTCTACCCGATCCCCGCGAATCCATTTGACGAATTTAAACGGTCCGGTGCCGATGGGCTCGGATGCTGCATTTTCATAGCCTTTCATTGGCAGCATCACCGCATCTCCCTCAGCCATGTGGGCGATAAAAAGCGCATCAACTTCCTTCAAGGTTAGAATCAGTGTGTCATTGTCTGGGGTCTCAATTTTGGCAATACCACGGAAGAATTCCGGGTGCGGGTTAACAGTTCCTTCAGCCATTGCCCGCTCAATGTTCCATTTGGCCACCTGGGCATTGAAAGGTTCGCCATTGTGAAAACTGACACCCTTCCGTAAGCGGAATGTGTATCCTTTGCCGTCTGAAGACACGTCCCATTTGGTGGCCAGACCGGGGACGAATTCTCCGCCACTGTTGACCTTAATCAGCCCTTCATAAATGTTGGAATAAACCACCCGGTCGATGGCGGCCGCCGTATTGGCAGTCGGATTCAGTCCAGGGGGCTCTGCCGGTTGGCAAACAACCAGACTTCCCCCGCTTACGGGCGTCTCGGCAAAAGCGAGGTGCAAAGGAAATATCAAGGCCAATACCAGCGTGATAAAAAATAATTTTTTCATGGTTCCTCCTTTTTTGTTAAAAAGCGAATTAAATTTTCCCTTTGGATAAGTGTGTAACGCGATGAATGATTTGTTTTTGAATTTTCAATTGACTCTACCGATCTTC
>CP070746.1:6882855-6889053 GCA_020348305.1 Desulfobacterales bacterium | reverse complement strand
CAATGCTTTTTTCAACGGATTCGGCAAACACAAGCGAATCGCTTTATATGACACCCTCATCAAACAGCACAGAGTAAAGTAACTTGTAGCGGTGTTGGCGCATGAAATGGGGCATTTTAAAAAGAAGCATATCCTCTTGAGCATCCTTCTTGGAATCCTGCAAACGGGGCTGATGCTCTTTTTGCTGTCTCTGTTTATTTCGTATCAGGGTCTTTTCGACGCTTTCTTCATGCAAAACATTTCTGTCTATGCGGGTTTGATTTTCTTTGCCATGCTATATTCACCGCTGGATTTTTTTATCGGCCTCTTGATGCAATTGGTATCACGCAAAAACGAAACGGAAGCGGACCGTTTCGCAGTTGAAACCACCAATGATTCCCAATCCATGATCGATGCCTTAAAAAAACTGTCCGCCCACAATCTCACGAATCTCACACCCCACCCGTTCTATGTATTTTTAAATTATTCCCATCCTCCGGTTTTGCATAGAATAGCAGCTATCTCAAAATAATATATTATAAAATGGGCTTCCGTTATAAAAACATCTTAATTATTTCCGATATAGAAGGCAGTTCGGGTTGCTGGAGCTATCAGGCATCTTCTTTTTTGACGGACGAATGGTCAAAGGCCTGTCTGGAAATGACCCGTGATGTGAATATAGTCGGGCAGGCTCTTTTGGATGCCGGCGTCGAACAAATTACGGTTAAAGATTTTCATCGAACCGGCTTTAATCTGCTTCCCGATTTGATCGATTCCCGAATAAAGATCGTATCCGGTTATCGTCCTAAACCGGTGCTCGGTATTGGTGATCCTGGAGATGCCCAAGCCGCTATGTTTTTGGGAATGCATGCCGCCTCTGGTACGCCCGGTTTTTTAGCGCATACCCTGACCTCCCGTGTTGAACAGTTGCAAGTAAATGGAAAACCGATGGCCGAGGTGGAACTTTTTGCTGCCTCTCTGTCGCCGTTTAGCATTCGGCCGATCTTTTTTTCCGGCTGCCCGGCCGCCTGCAATCAGGCGCAGGAAAAGATCGACCATATCAGGGTGCATCCGATAGATAAATCCATGGGAGCCGAGAAATTTGACGTTCACTCCTGGAGAGCTGGACTCGCCCGTGCGGCGATCGAATCCCTGGAAAATGATTTGACGGCACCTTATCAAGCGGTCGGACCTTTTGAAGCAACTGTCCGCATGCGAGATGGAGAGAAAGCGGCGCAACTAATTTCAAAACGGTGGGGATTTGACTACGACGGTCATCACATTTATATAAGGGCAGCAGATATCCATGCGCTCTACTTAAGTCTCATTCGGCTATGTTATTTGACACCGTTGATTGAAAAGCTGCTGCCGATCGGGCTGATGGGTTATAATTTGTGGGGCCAAATGGGACAGATCTGGGTTCGTCAACGGATAAAAAAATTATTATAAAAGTTTCTGCTGAATCGGTCGTTGAGATTTTTTCTTTGATCGTCTTTTTTTGAGATTCGATATGTTATTTTGCGCCTTGAAGTCTTCTTTCCACGCTTGGATTCCATCCGAATGCGGTTTGCAGGAGTATACAACTTCAACGGTATTTTCGCCAAATTCTGCAATAGTCACCAATGGATTTAAAATAAGCTCGGTTTCTTGACGGGTCATGACCGGGAATTTGTAAAATTTATTTATATATTTTAGTTGACCTTTTGTCTCTAATCTTTTTTGAACGAATTCAAGATGGTGCTCGATTCGATCCCTAATTTTTTGATTTGCAAATTTTACCAAAACATCTGTATCCGGCAATATCTCATTTCGAAAACTTTGATCTATTTCAAAACCAATGCTGTTTCGCGCAGTCGCGATTGCAGCCCACATGGATGTACCGGTTCCCAAAAACGGATCTAAAACCGTGTCTCCTTTGACCGAAAACATATTTATGAGTCGATAGGGGACGTCAAAGGGAAAGGCCGCACTTCTGAGTCGACTGCTGGAGCTATCCAATTTTTGAAGGGTCCCTTTGAGATCCAGCCAGACATCCGAATACCAGATATTTCTTTCTTCCCAAAAAAGCGCACTTTCCCTTCGGATTTTTTTTTCGGCGTCAGTTTTAAATTCCCTTTTCGGTCCTTTCCGTAAAATGAGGATGTATTCATGTTCAAGCGTGACATAGGCGCCGGAAGGAAGCATCCCCGAACCCATAAACTTATTGGGTGCATTGGTTTGCTTGCGCCATAAGATCAAGGGCAGCGTATTGAAGCCGACTTTTATCAGATAGGACAAAATGCGTGCGTGATTCGGATATAGCATAAAGTTGTCGTTGATGGTTCGTGCGGCGTCACCGACGTTGATACAGGCCATACCGCCATCCTTTAATACGCGGTGGATTTCACGCCAGATTTCATCCAGTTGGTTGTGCATCAACTCAAAGGCCAGTAAACTTTTCCTGGATTTCAAGGCATTGCGAATCTGCAAATGTTGCTCGGCAAACATGCGATCCCAGATTTCAATCATCGGATAGGGCGGTGAAGTAACTACCAAATCAACACTGTTGGAAGGGATGGCCGCCATATTTTTTGAATTTTCAAAATATGTGTGATGTCTCGTTTTCATGATAAGGTCGCTAACTTTTTCCGATAATAAAACGTGCGTCCGATATCACACAAACTTTCAGAAAAATCAATTTTTATTCGCAAACGCTTTTAAACTTGCGAATATTTTAAATGTAATTTAATAAGATTTTTTCTATGTAAAGCGATGTATACATTTTAAAAGATTTTATTCTAAACACATGATCTGCAGCAATTCGGATAAAAAAATTGAGTAGAGACCGAAATATTTCAAATAAAACCGGCACAGGATATCAGCAGGAAAAATCGGGGCTGTTGAAAACGCCGCTTGCCATGTTAAATGACCCAGAGGGTGAGCATGTGCCTGAATTTTTGCCTTCTGTCGTTGATGCTCACGTCCATCTATTTCCGGATCATCTTTTTGCCTCTATCTGGCAGTGGTTTGACCACTTTGGTTGGCCAATCCGCTATAAAATTACATCGCAGGCGGCCATAAACTTTTTGCTTTCCCGTGGCATCGATCACATTGTGGCGCTACATTATGCCCATAAACCCGGTATTGCGCGAGAACTAAATGCTTATATGGCGGATCTCTGCCGATCCAATTCCCGGATCACCGGCTTAGCGACCGTTTTACCGGGCGAAGAAAATGCAGCCGACATTTTAAAAGAAGCATTTCAGCTGGGACTTGCCGGCGTAAAACTGCATTCTCACGTACAATGCGTTGATCTCGGCAGCGAAGCCATGCATCAAATCTATAAAGCTTGCACGAAATACAATAAACCTTTGATCATCCATGCCGGGCGCGAGCCGAAAAGCCCCGGTTATAATTGTGATCCACATGTGCTTTGCAGCGCTGAAAAATTCGAACAGGTTATTCGATCCTATCCACATCTTCGGATTTGCGTGCCGCATATGGGAATCGATGAATTTGAGGCCTATGAGCGAATGCTGGAACACTATGACAATCTCTGGCTGGACACGACCATGACGTTGGCTGAGTATCTGCCTACAGATTACTTTCCGGATCTCTCCCAAATGCGGGCGGATCGGATTATATTTGGAACGGATTTTCCCAATATACCGTATGCCTGGGATAGAGAACTTAAACGTCTGTGCCAATTGAACTTACCCGAGGATACGTTGGCACTTATTTTGGGTGAAAATGCCAAGCATCTTTTCTCAATCAACATAGGAGACGATTATGAAAAAGCTTACGGTTGAAGATATAGCTCCTAAAGGCAAGCGCATTTTGATGCGCGTTGATTTTAACGTGCCTTTGGAAGGCGGCAAAGTGGCCAATGATCAGAGAATCAAAGCAGCCTTGCCGACCATTACACACATTTTAGATAGCGGTGGAAAGCTGATTCTGATGTCTCATTTGGGTCGTCCAAAAGGACAAAAGGTTCCGGAAATGTCGTTAAAGCCCTGTGTGCCGGTACTGAGTTTGCTGATCGGAAAAGAAGTTGCCTTTGTTGACGACTGCCTTGGTGCTGCGGTGGAAGCTGCCGTCGGACGGCTGAGTGATGGAGAAGTACTTCTACTTGAAAATCTGCGCTACTATAAAGAAGAAATCGAAAACGATTCCGAATTTGCGGCCAAACTTGCCGGACTCGGAGACATTTATGTCAACGATGCATTTGGAACAGCGCATCGTGCCCACGCTTCGACCGAAGGCGTCACGCACCATTTCAAACAATGTGCCGCCGGATATCTCATGATGAAAGAACTGGAGTATCTCGGCAACGTAATGGAAAACCCGCAAGAGCCGTTTATAGCCATTCTGGGGGGTGCCAAAATATCGGGCAAAATCGAGGTAATTACCAACTTATTGCCCAAGGTACAAAAAATCATTATCGGTGGCGGTATGACTTATACCTTCCTAAAAGCAATGGGTTTGGAAATCGGAAACTCTCTGCTCGAAGAAGATAAAGTTGATTTTGCCAAAGATTTATTGGATCAAGGCGCTGAAAAAATTGAACTTCCCCCTGATTGTGTTGTTTCAGATATGCTGAATTTTGAGGCCAGGAGGATCGGGCAATTGAAGGAGGTGGATATCGACTCAATTCCTGCCGGTTGGGTTGGCGTTGATATCGGCAGCAAATCCGTCGATATATTTCGCGATATTCTCATGCGTGCAAAAACAGTGGTTTGGAATGGTCCCATGGGTGTTTTTGAAATACAAGATACGGCAAAGGGAACATACGCTATTGCAGATATATTGGCTGAAACCACCGCTAAAGGGGCGACTACAGTAATCGGAGGGGGTGACTCGGCTTCTGCCATCAGACAAGCAGGGGTGGCTGACAAAGTCTCTCATGTATCGACCGGCGGCGGTGCATCTTTAGAGTTTATCGAAGGTAAAATTCTACCGGGTGTTGCTGCCCTGACTGACACGTAAATAGCGGAAAATATCTCATTTTTATTATGATTTAATGAAAGGAGAAAAAAATGATAATTGTTGGAGAGCTTATCAATGCGAGCCGCAAAGCCATCGCAGAAGCCATCGAAAAACAGGATGCTGTGGCTATTCAAAAAGTTGCCACTGATCAGCATGAGAACGGTGCCGATTACATAGATGTAAATGCCGGTGTATTTGTAGGCCAAGAAGTAGAATATCTAAAGTGGCTGGTTTCCACCGTACAGGCAGTTGTGGATACTCCCTGCAGCATCGATAGTCCGGATCCGAAAGCCATTGAAGCTGCTTTGCAGCTTCACAAAGGCACTGCCATGATAAACTCAATATCCCTGGAGAAAGAACGCTACGATTCGCTTCTTCCGATTGTTGCAGGCACCGATCTGAAAGTCGTTGCCTTATGTATGAGTGACGAAGGTATGCCGGAAACGGTTGATGATCGAATGAAAATTGCAGATAAATTGGTTAACGGATTATTACAAAACAATGTTCCCGTTGAGAACATCTATGTCGATCCACTGGTGCAGCCAGTGGCAACCAACAACCAGTTTGGCCTCGAATTTTTAAGGGCCATTGAAAAAGTTATGACGACCTTTGAGGGAATTCACACCCTTTGTGGTTTGTCCAATATATCCTTTGGGTTGCCGGAAAGAAAATTTCTCAATCAGACCTTTATGATCATGGCCATTGCCAACGGTTTAGACGGGGCCATCCTAAATCCGTTGGATAAAAAAATGATGGCCAACATTATTGCTGCCGAGGCACTGATGGGCAAAGATGAGTATTGTGCAAATTATCTCATGGCCTATCGGGCAAAGAAGTTTGAGATATAATTGGACCACCACCAGCGCATTAGGCATGCAAAAAAGATATCGCCTGCCGCAAAAACACATTTCCTTGTTAAAATATGAGCCAAATCCTATATTGGTCCTCATTTAATGCAAATATGGGGTGTGAAACTTGAGTATTTTATTTTGCAACTACATTTTCGGGTAATTTTTTTGCTAAAATATCAACCGCTTCTTCAACCATTTCCTCAAGCACTTGACCTGCCGGTTTGATTTCATCGATGAGCACCGATACCTGGCCGGCAAGGCCACCAACATAACCCGTTTTGTTGGCCTCGATAAAGCTTGCCAGCAGCGCCGAAGAAAGCAACACTTGAGTCGGGAAGGGCAGGGGTCGTAACTTTGAAGCATCCCAAAGATCGTGAAACCGGTTGTAGCTTGCACGCAACGT
>CP070746.1:6866900-6882755 GCA_020348305.1 Desulfobacterales bacterium | reverse complement strand
TCAGGGTCGTAACAGCAACATCCCTTTTTGACGGCCATGACGCAGCCATAAATATTATGCGCCGGATACTTCAGGATACCGGGGTAGAGGTCATTCATTTGGGCCATAATCGCTCCGTCATGGATATCGTGGATGCCGCTATTGAAGAAGACGTTCAGGGCGTGGCCGTTTCCAGTTATCAAGGCGGGCATATTGAATTTTTTAAATATCTTGTTGATCTTCTAAAAGAAAAAGGTGCACCCCATGTAAAAGTATTTGGCGGCGGAGGCGGCGTGATCGTGCCTGATGAAATCAGAGAACTGGAATCCTATGGTGTAACCAAGATTTATTCTCCGGAAGATGGTGCAAAAATGGGCCTTCAGGGAATGATTAATCACATGGTAAAAACCATGGATTTTTCCACACTGAATGACGACACCTTTGCTTTTGACCAATTGAACCCCGATAATAAGTTGCTGGTTGCCAACATCATTACAGCCGTTGAACAGGCAAAGGCTCAGGAAAACGGCAATCTAGCGGCACTCAGAGCCCAGCTTTCAAAAAAGATAGGAGATCGAAAAACACCTGTCATCGGTATCACAGGCACCGGGGGAGCCGGCAAATCCTCGCTAACTGATGAATTGATTTTGCGTATTCTGCTTGATCTTAAAGATATCCATGTGGCCATCATCAGCTGCGATCCCTCCCGGCGAAAAACCGGTGGCGCTCTGCTGGGCGATCGTATCCGCATGAATGCCATCGGAAATCCCCGCGTATATTTACGTTCCTTGGCGACTCGACAATCGCAGACCGAGATACCCGAGGTTCTCACCGAAGCCATTTCGGCGGTAAAGGCGGCCGGATTTGACCTGATAATCGCGGAAACGGCCGGTATCGGCCAGGGGGATTCCAGCATTATCGATCTGGTGGACGTCTCCATGTATGTGATGACCAGCGAATTTGGTGCAGCCTCTCAACTTGAAAAAATCGATATGCTCGATTTTGCCGACCTGGTGGTGATCAACAAATTTGAAAAGCGCGGCGGTGAAGATGCCGTCCGGGATGTGCGCAAACAGGTTCAACGCAATCGCAAGGCTTTTGACAAATCTACAGCGGATATGCCGGTCTTTGGCACCATTTCATCCAAGTTTAACGATGATGGTGTCACCGCTTTATATCATGCCCTTCTCAATACAGTTGCCGATAAAACGGGGGTCAAATTCGAAGCCCGTCTTCCAAAACCGGCAACTAAAATCTCGACCTCCAAAACCATCATCATTCCTCCAGAACGCACGCGATATTTGAGTGAAATCGCCGATACGATCAGGGACTACCATAAACGCACCCAAGAACAATCTGAAGCCCTCAGAAACATTTGGCATCTGAAGGAAACCGCCAAGACACTCAGCGCTGATAATCTGGAAGGTGACGCTTCCGAATTATTACCCCGGCTCAAAGATGAAATTCAAAAAGCCGAAGCGGCTTTAGATGCTGAGACCCTTCATTTGATTGATGCGTGGGAAAAAATAAAGCAAACGTACAGCCAGAACGAATTGGCTTACCAGGTACGTGATCGAGAAATCCGCTTGCCGCTTTTTACCGAATCTCTATCGCATTCACAAATTCCTAAGATCGCACTGCCCAAATTCAAGGATCCGGGTGAAACCTACCGCTGGTTGCGGGAAGAAAATGTGCCTGGACGGTTTCCCTTTACGGCCGGTGTATTTCCGCTAAAACGAATAGATGAAGATCCGACCCGGATGTTCGCCGGCGAAGGTGATCCGGCCAGAACCAACAGACGCTTTAAGATGTTATCCGAAAACTATGAGGCCAAGCGTTTATCCACCGCATTTGACTCGGTCACGCTATATGGATGTGATCCTGACATTCGCCCGGATATATTCGGAAAAGTCGGTACCTCGGGAGTAAGCATTTGCACCCTGGATGATGTGAAAGTGCTGTATGACGGATTTGAATTGTGCGCACCAAATACATCGGTTTCGATGACCATCAACGGCCCGGCTCCCATTATGCTGGCCATGTTTTTAAATACTGCTATCGACCAGCAGATGGATCAATTCAGGGCTGAAAACGGAAAAAAACCCACCAAGGAACAGTATGAGCAAATTCGTACTATGGTACTTTCCAATGTGCGCGGCACCGTTCAGGCGGATATCCTCAAAGAAGACCAGGGGCAAAATACATGTATTTTTTCCATTGATTTTGCGCTAAAGATGATGGGCGATATTCAGCAGTACTTTATCGAAAAAAATGTCCGTAACTTTTATTCGGTCTCAATCTCCGGGTATCATATTGCTGAAGCCGGAGCCAATCCTATCACCCAGCTGGCGCTTACGCTGGCCAACGGATTTACTTACGTCGAATATTATCTATCCCGCGGAATGCCCATTGACAGCTTCGGACCGAATTTGTCCTTTTTCTTCTCAAATGGATTGGATCCGGAATATAACGTCATTGGAAGGGTGGCGCGTCGAATATGGGCCTTGGCCATGCGAGACAAATATGGCGGATCGGAACGTTCCCAAATGTTAAAATATCATATCCAGACCTCCGGTCGGTCTTTGCATAGCCAGGACATTCAATTCAACGACGTCCGCACAACCTTACAAGCCCTTTGTGCCATCTATGACAACTGCAACAGCTTGCATACCAATGCCTTTGATGAGGCCATTACCACCCCCAGTGCGGAGTCGGTCAGGCGTGCACTGGCTATTCAGTTGATCGTCAACCGGGAATGGGGTTTGACCAAAAATGAAAATCCGAATCAAGGCAGTTTTATCTTTGAGCAACTGACAAATTTGGTCGAAGAAGCCGTGTTAACGGAGTTTGATCGAATCACGGAGCGCGGCGGCGTGCTGGGTGCAATGGAAACCGGCTATCAACGCAGCAGGATCCAGGAAGAATCCATTTATTATGAAACATTGAAGCACACCGGAGAACTTCCCATTATTGGCGTCAATACGTTTCGAGATCCGGATGCCGATGGTGAACAACTTAGCGAAAGCATTGAACTGGCCAGAGCAACTGAACAAGAAAAACAATCACAACTAAAACGTCTGGCCGAGTTTAAAAAACGCCATGCAAAAGAAGCACCCGCCGCACTGCAACGCTTACAAAACGTAGCGCTTTCCGGAGACAATATTTTTGCCGAGCTGATGAATACCGTACGATCGTGTAGTCTGGGTCAAATTACGCAAGCGTTGTATGATGTGGGGGGGCAGTATCGACGCAACATGTAGTTTTCAATTCACAAAGGTGGGATCGGCTTCCAGCCGCGATATTTTTAGTCGTTCAATTCAATATTTTCAATCGCGGCTGGAAGCCGCTCCCACAAAAAGCCTTGTTTTAAATCTTAGATATTTTAGACACTTTGAATTTTAATCACTTTCATTTTATGGAGGAATTATGCCACGAAAGAAAAAGGCACCCCTACCAGTGGGCAGAAAAATCAAAAGAGCTCGAACGAGCAAAAAATTCTCCCTTGACCAAGTCGCCAATGAAACGGGCTTCTCCATTGAGTATTTGAAAGAAATTGAGGCCGGCAAAGCCATGCCTCCGGTTGGAGCGCTTTTGCAAATTGCCAGGGCTTTGGAGATTGATTCCGGATCCCTGCTTAAAGAACCGGAATCGAAATTGGAAAGCCGCATCAAAGCCCATACCAAGCGTACGGAAAATTACGCATACACAACCCTGACACCGGGAGCGGAAAATAAGCATTTAAAGGCCTTTCTGGTCACTGTCGAAGCTCAACAGGATCACAAAGGTGTCGATTATCATCATGAAGGCGAAGAATTTGTGTATGTCCTAACAGGTAAAATTGAGGTGACGGTAGGCGAACATGAAAATACGCTGGCAGCGGGAGAGTCTTTGCATTTTAACTCAGGAATTCGGCATAAACTTAGAAGTGTCAGTGACGAAACCGCTGAGCTCTTAGTGGTTATATACACGCCGTAACTGGTTGCTGGTTGCTGGTCGCTGGTTGCTCGTTACTGGCTCCTGGTTTCTGGCATCTGGCTACGGGTCACTGGTTCCTCGTCACAGGCTTCTGGCTCCTGGATTCTGTTTCCAGACTCTCAAAATATTGGACCTTTAATCCTAGTCATTGGGCTAAATATTTATAGCTCTCTAAAGAAGGGGAAATAATATTTTATGTAATGTTATTTCGGAATCACAATACTAGTGAGCAGTAACCAGATACCAGCAACCAGAAACCAATAAAAGGACGTGAATGATGACATACAAGTTTACTGAAGAACAACTCATGATCCGATCCATGGTCAGAGACCTGTCACGAGAAGAATTTGCGCCCAAGGCCATGGAACGAGATAAAACCAAAGAGTTTCCAGCAGATAACATAAAAAAACTCGGGGAACTCGGACTCATGGGGATGATGGTCCCGCCTGAATACGGCGGCTCGGGTGCCGACACCGTCAGCTATGTGCTGGCACTTGCCGAAGTGGCCTATGCATGTGCATCAACGGCGGTGATTATGTCGGTTCATAATTCCATCGTTTGTGAGAGTATTCTGCGCTTCGGCACCGAAGACCAAAAAAAGCGATATCTTAACCAACTGGCCAGCGGTAAAATTTTGGGCGCCTTTTCATTAACCGAACCGAATGCCGGTTCGGATCCAGCCAGACAGACGACCAAAGCGGTTTTCGATGGTGACAGCTATATTCTCAATGGCAGAAAACGATTTACGACAACCGGCAAAAACGCCGGCCTTATCATCGTAACCGCCAAAACCGATGAAAAACTCCGCCACAGGGGCATCAGCGCATTTTTGGTCAAGCAGGGTACGCCCGGCCTGGCGGTCGGTCCTTTGGAAGATAAAATGGGTCTGTGCGCATCGGATACGGCCGATCTAATTTTCGAAGATTGCCGCATACCTGCTGAAGATCGGTTGGGAAATGAAGGCGACGGATTTCTGATTGCCATGACCGGTCTTGACGGGGGTCGCATCGGAATTGCGGCGCAATCCGTCGGCGTGGCTCAGGCGGCATTTGATGCCTCCGTTCAATATGCCCGGGAAAGGGAGCAGTTTGGCCGGACCATATCCAAATTTCAAGGGCTGCGTTGGATGATTGCAGATATGGCAACCGAAATCGAGGCCGCCAGATTAATGGCCCTTTCGGCCGCCGAAATGAAGGACAACGGTGAAAATTACACGCTTCAGGCCTCAATGGCCAAGCTTTTTGCTTCCGAAATGGTCAATCGTATTACCGCAAAAGCCGTACAGCTCCACGGTGGATACGGCTTCACAAAAGAGTATCCCGTTGAGCGATTTTACCGGGATGCTCGAGTTTTCACAATATATGAGGGAACCTCAGAGATTCAACGGGTGGTGATATCCAACCATATCTTTAAGGATAAAAGAAAGCCGCTGCAGCCGCCGAGTAAGTGAAGGCCGACGACAGATGTCAGAGGGCAGAAGGCAGAGGTCAGATATATTCGAAGAGGATTGCCGATGTTGGAGTAGCTTCGACTTTAAAATTAAATCCCACCTCAATTGCGTAAAAACCCAATTGCGAGTTATTCGTAATTGGTTAATAGTTTAAGAGGAATAAGATCCGTTTTTATATTTTATCAATCATAGCATTATAAAATGAGGCAATCATCAAATTCGAATAACGAATAACAATTAACGCCTAATTGAGCGATTTTCGCTCGATTAGGGTCTCACTTAAATATTTGGGTTGCCAGGTCAATGTCTTCCGGGCAAAAGACAAACAGATATTTTTCCTCGTGAGACGAAGCCGAGCCGTAAACATAATTGATGTTGATGCCTTCTTTGCCGAATTTGGTGGCGATCCTTGCCAGCTCCCCGGGTTTATTTTGCAGTTCAAGGGCGATCACCGGCATAATGTCGAAAATGTATTCCTTTTTTGACAACAAATCGATGGCTTTGTCCGTATCATCCACCAGCATTCGAATAAGAGCAAACTCGGCGGAATCCTTGCGCATGGAATTGTAACTGGCGGCAGACGCAATGCGTTTGAGTGATTTACCTCTGGCTTTAAAAAGTTCCTGTACATATTTCGACGCATCCTGAATTGTCAGGGCATCGATATTGATTTTCTCTTTTCCAAACAGCGTTGCCAGTTTGCCAAGCTCTCCGGGTACATTCTTCATAAATAGCGAGATCTCCGTTCTGACCATTTTTTTCTCCTGATAAAATCGCTTCGCGATTTTATATTAAGTGAGCCATCTTTTTCTTCTTTTGTAGTGTTTCACATCCCGAAAGCTTTTTCTCCCCCCAAGATCAGTCATGCCCAGATAAAAGTCCTTGATATCCGGATTCTCTTGGAGCTTATCGGCGGTGTCGTCCAAAACGATGCGGCCGTTTTCCATGACATACGCATAGGGAGCAACATTGAGGGCCAGCTTGGCATTTTGTTCGACTAAAAGAAGGGGGATTGCCTCGCTTTTATTCAACGTTGTAATGATATCGAATATTTCCTTAATAAGAAAAGGCGCTAATCCCATAGATGGTTCATCTAAAAGCATCAGCTTCGGCTGGGCCATAAGCGCGCGGCCGATAACGGTCATCTGCTGTTCCCCACCGCTTACGAATCCGGCGATTTCATTGCGCTTTTCTTTTAGCCGTGAGAAATAATGATAAACCATTTCCAGCCGGTTTTTGAGCTGCTTGCCATTGCCCCTCAGATGGGCGCCGACTTTAAGATTCTCCTCAACGGTGAGGTGTTCAAAGACCCTTCGGCCTTCAATGATCTGAAAAATACCTCGTTTGGCGATGCTCTCCGCATCGAGTTTATCGATGCGCTCATCCATGAACTCGATGCTTCCATCGGTGACCTCTCCATCTTCATGTTTAAGTAATCCAGAGATTGCCTTCAAAGTAGTGCTTTTCCCGGCTCCATTGGCCCCTAACAAAGCCACGATTCCACCATGGGGAACTTCAATAGATACTCCTTTTAAGACCAAAATGACCTCATGGTATCTCACTTCAATATTGTTAATCTTTAGTATGCTGTCCGTTGTTTCCAAGAAGTCTCCTCCTCTTGGGAAAAAACGTTAACAGAGAAAAGCAGTCTCCCTCAAAAGGGGAGACTGCTTTTAATACTTACCATCCCAACCATTTAGGCCAGAGGTCAGGATGCCTCTGCTTCAAATCCACAGTCTTCAGATGTTTAAAGGTGCCGTTCTTGATGATATAGACACCCACCGAACTTCCGGGACGATGGTCCGTTGACGTATAGGTAATGGGAGGTCGACCCAAGGCATTGGCAACTCCTGCGAGGTCGTAATTACTCAGAGTCTCGAAAGCTTCCTTGATCCCGGGTCCATTGAGCTTGCCAGCCTTGTCGGCTCGCTTCATGGCCTCGGCGGCCAGCAGCACCTTGACCCAGCCCTGAACAGCTCGGATAGTACGGCTCTCCGGCTTTATGCCGGGATTCACTTTTGCGCCATACGCTTTTACCTTATCCATCATCGGCACATCGAGACCGTAAAAAGCACAGACCGCGATACCGACGACTCCTTCGGCGGCTTTGCCGGCCAGTTTAACCAAGTTTTCATCATAGCCCCAGTTGTTGACAATATGGTCGGCTCCAAGCTGCAGCGCATAGGCGTCTTTAACGCCAACGGCCACGGAATTAGTGGTATTGCCGTGCCAGATCAAATGGGGTTTGTGTTTCTTTGCGGCCAGGACCTGGCTCTTGGCATCGATGGCTGCCAGACCGACATCCTGGTCCGGGACCATCTCAAAACCTAAAAGGGCGGCCTGGTCTTTAAGAGCCCTGATCGGCGCACTTGCATAGGGATGGGGAAATGAATAAAAACAGGCAAGCCGAGGTTTTCCTTTAGCCCTTTCCTTGGCCCATTTCGGATCTTTTTGCCAGACCTCCTCATACCACGTAATCAGCGCAGCCCGGGCATTGGTCGAATAGTCGGTGCCATAAACAAAGTTATAAGGCGACTTTTTGGGATCGCATATATGGCCTGAGAAAGAATCAGAGAGATAAGGCATTTTATCCTTTGCCACAGTGGGGGATAGGGCTTCGGTGTCACCCGTTCCCCAGCCAAGGATCATCGTGACCTTATCTACCGTCTTGAATCTTTTATAGATGGTAATGGCCTCGGGGACCTTGTATCCATAATCGTACAGTCTGAGGTCTATCTTCTTACCATTGATCCCACCCGTATCGTTTACATAAGCAACCGCTTCCCGAACGGCAGCTGCATTATCCTTGCCAACGTCAGATGTTGGACCCGTCATATCGTTGAGAGAACCCACCACTACATCTGCTGCCCAACCCGATGAACAAGCAAGGGCCACCAACAAAAATGTTAAAAGTATTTTTTTACCCATCTTCCACCCTCCTTCTCTAAAGTTAAGGTTAAAAGCATATCTTTTTTCAATCACTCACATATTTGTTTTTTCTGTTTCACCTCCTTCCTTATTAAATCAAATTGGCTGCCGATGTAAAATAATAATGCATCACCTGCTTTTTGCCGCAGCCTGCGTTGCCGACTAAATCATTTATGAAAATGCAAAAACATTTATTAATAAGAAAATGGCCAGAGATTGAAATAATTCTTGATTTGCCAATAGCGATATGAAATCCCATTAGGTTCATAAATCAAGAACAAAATGATAGCAAGGCCAAAGGCTGAGTCTCTGAAATAGTCAAACTTTCCGACTAACATCAATTCCGGCATCCAACCACCCATAGCAACCAGCCCGTTTCTGAGAATCTCCTCGACTAAGACCATGAACATCGCTCCAAAGACTACTCCATGTAAGCTACCTACTCCGCCGATAAGGATAACGCCAACCCACCACAGAGAGTAGAAGAATTCGAAATGTTCTGGACTTACGAAATAGAGGGCGCTGATCCAGAAAGATCCTGCAATCCCTGCGATAAAGCCGGCTACGAAAAATGCTACCAACTTGTACCAGACGATATTTACTCCAAGAGTTTCAGCAGCAATATCATTATCCCGAATGGCAATCCAGGCCCTCCCCACCCTGGAGCGGAGCAGATTGGCCATAGCTAAAAGACACAGGCATACAAGAACGATCATCAAGTAATAAATCTTTCGGTCCGAATCAATGGCCCAAGGACCGATGGAGATGGTGCCCGGTGGCAGTGAGAAATAATGGCCTCTTCCACCGATTCGGCTCACGTACTGAGTGATCACGAGGGGCACCGTAATCCACTGGGCCGCCATCGTGGTCATAATCAGATAGAATCCCTTGACTCTGGCTGAGGGAAGACCAAAAAGAACACTCCATAATCCAGCAGCAAAGCCTGCGGCGATCATGCTGATGGGATAGACCAAACCGGCACTGAATAGGAAGTTTGGCCAAGGAACATAGAGAATCAGCATTGCAGAAGTATAACTTCCCACGGCAACAAAAGCAGCGTGGCCCAACGTAATTTGTCCACAATAGCCGATAAGCAGCTGAACACCGAGAGCAGCCAAGATAGTATAGCCGATTTTATAGGCAATTGACAGAAGATAATCCCCGCAAAATACTGGAATGATTATAAAAAGTACTATTACAAGCAGGGTCATCTTCCCATAAACAAAAGACGTCTGCCACCAGCCATGATCTTTTACATAGCTTTGGTGGTATGTGCCGCAAGGAAGCCAAGTAGTTGACATGAAATTTATTCTCCGACTTAATTTAGTTAATTTTGTATATTCTTTGCCTTAAAAATTCAGTTCAATAGATAGCTAAATGGCATAGCGCATAGGGTATAAAAAGAAACGCTATGCGCTCTGCTCTTTGCGCTTTGTGAACTAGACTCTCTCAATACGTTCCCACCCCCAGAAACCAAAGGGCTTAAAAAGAAGGAATATCACCATAAAAATAAATGGAGCCACCTCTTTCACACCTCCGGGGGTAAATTGGCTGATGTATCCATCAGCCAAGTTCTGGAGTAACCCGATGACGATGCCCCCAACAATCGCACCCGGAATTGAATTCAGGCCCCCAAGGACCACTGCCGGAAGGACGAGGAGTCCAAGATGACTTACCTGAATGTTGAGGCCATTTATGTTACCGAGAAAGGTTCCGCCTACCCCTGCGGCCATAAAAGCAATAGCCCAAGCAATCGCATAAACGAATTTTGCACTTACACCTAATGAAAGCGCCGCCATCTCATCGTCCGCGCAGGCCTGCATGGAAAGTCCCCAGCGGGTATACTTGAAGAAAGCAACGAAAATCACAAGTAGAATCATCGCAGCAAAAAAGGCCCAAAGATTCACCTGACTGATCACTAAATTCCCCAAGCTGTAAGGAGTAATATCAAAGACTGCGGGGTTGAAGACCCTGATATCCGTTCCCCAGATGGAAAAAACGATCCCTCTGAAGAAAAAGGAGATCCCCACAGTGACCATGATAACTGCCAGTATCGGCTCTCCAATCATCTTCCGCAAAAAGAAGTGCTCTGTTAATACTCCTAAAACAAATCCAGTGATGAGGGTACCTAAAAGGGCAATGATAAAACCAAATGTGATCCCTAATACAGGCACAAACCAGGTATAGAGTTGCAAACACACATAGGCGCCGATTAGGGTTAGTTCGCCCATAGCTAAATTCAGCACCCCTGAACATTTATAAATAAGTACCCACCCGAGGGCCACCAGGGCGTAAACTCCACCCAGCAGAATTCCCGATGTCACAAATTGTAAAAGAAGCTCCATCTAATCAACCTCCATCAATCTACATTTTTACTTCCCGGATTCTTAGATCGATCTTGATGCGTTGCTCTCTGCCATCTTCATATTTAATGGTCGTGTCGATATGGACGGCATCTTGGTCCGAATAAAGTGCATCCACGATTTCCTCATATCTTTTTTCCACAAAGGCGCGGCGCAGTTTGCGGGTCCTGGTAAGTTCATCATCGTCGGGGTCCAATTCCTTGTAAAGGTTGGTAAATTTAACAACCTTGGCAACATCTGGAAGATCTCGATTGGCCTGGCGGATTTGTTTTTCCACCAGATCATAAACTTCGGCCATCTGCGAAAGCTCTTGATAACTGGTATAATTAATCTTCTTTTCATCAGCCCATTTTCCGACTACCGAATAATCGATGCACAAAACGGCACTGATATAATCACGCTCATCGCCGATCACCCATGAATCTTTGATATAGGGGCTAAATTTCAGACGCGTTTCTAAGTACTGAGGTGCAAAGGGTTTGCCGTCTTTCAAGGTAAAGACATCCTTGGTGCGGTCAAACACGACCAAGTGTCCGTCATCATCAATAAACCCCTTGTCGCCGGAATACAGCCAACCATTCTGCAAAGTTTTTTCGGTAGCCTCCGGATTTTTGTAATACCCCAGAAACACCGAAGGGCTGCGGGTGATAATTTCCCCATCCTCGACAATCTCTACCTCTGTCCCAGGGATAGGGTGTCCGACCGTATCAAACTTGATATCACCATCGCGATGCACCACCGAAATGCCGGCCACTTCCGTCTGCCCATAAATCTGCTTGAGATTCACACCTAATGCGTGAAAAAAGCGGAAATGGTCGGGTCCCATGGCGGCCCCACCCGTATAGGCATTGCGCACCCGGGACAGGCCGAGATGGTCCTTGAGCTTTTTCTGAACCATGACATACGCCAGCCACTCCAGAAATTGCCAGTACCAGAGCACCGGTTTTTTCTCAAATTTCAAATTGGCAACTTTATAACCAATCCAGGTAGAAAACTCATAAAATTTACGCTTGATCCAGGTGGCGTCCAGATATTTAACCTGGACCGTGCGGGTCATCTGTTCATACAACCTCGGTGGGGCAAACATCACGTGCGGGCCGATTTCTCGTATGTTTTCCTGGGCCGTTTCAGGTTCCTCTGGAAAATTAAGCGTATATCCCACCTGAATGCCGCAGGAAATTGACATCATTTGTTCACCGATCCAGGCAAACGGTAGATAGGATACGTAGTCATCCGTCTCATGACAGGGATCAACCTGCATGAGATGCTGGCCCATGGACAACATATTATGATGGGTTAACAAGGCTCCTTTGGGCAAGGCCGTCGTGCCAGAGGTATAAAAAAGCAGTGCCACTTCCTCACCGTGGCCTTTGTTGATCATCTCTTCGAAAAGATTTGGTTGTTCGTTTTCCAGCTCGCGACCTAATTGCTGGACTTCTTTGAGGCTGATCAAATATGACTCATCGTAATTGCGCATACCTTTTGGGTCATCCCAAATAACTTTTTCCAGCTTGGGGCATTCATTAAAAATAGAAATGGCTTTGTCGACTTCCTCCTGTCCTTCACCAAATAAAAACTTGGTGTCTGAGTGATCGATAATATACCGGACTTCATCAATGAGGCAGTCTTGAAATAGCCAAACCCCCACCCCTCGGGCACACAGGGTCGCCATTTCCGCCCACAGCCCTTCCGGACGGTTGTCGCCGATCATAGAAACCTTATCACCTTCTTCCAGTCCTAAACTGATAAGTCCCAATGCGAGATATTTTACATTTTTCAGATAATCATTCCAGGTGATGGGGCGCCAGATACCAAACTCTTTTTCTCGCATGGCCACCCGGTCTTTGCCGAAATTTTGGACTTGCTGATAAAAAAGCTTAGGTATTGTTAAATCTTTAGGTATTTCAATATTATCGTGATGTGTCTTATCCTCGTGTTGCATATAAATCCTCTTCACCCAAATACGCCTTGATCACCTCAGGATTGATTTGGGCTTCCTCAGGTGTACCGTCCATGATCATATAGCCAAAGTTGAGCACAAAGACGCGATGGGAAAGATCCATCACCACACCCATGTCATGCTCCACCAGAAGGCACGTAACCTTCCAGCGTTCTTCTTCGTTGACATCCAAAATGAAGCGGGCCATATCCTCGACTTCTTCCAAATTGAGACCGGCTAAAGGTTCATCGAGGATCAAAAGCTCCGGCTCTAATGCAAGGGCCCGGCCCAACTCAACCCTTTTCTGAAGACCATAAGGGAGCATACCAGTGGGTGTATGCCGGATATGTTCAATCTCTAAAAGATCAATAATTTCTTCTTCGATAAATGTTCGATGTTTAATTTCTTCCCGTTTGGTCTTGCCGAGATACCACGACCCGCTGGCAATACCTGATTTGAAATGGATATGGCGGCCGAGTCGAATATTATCCAGTACGGTCATGCCGCCAAAGACTTCGACTTTTTGAAAGGTTCTGGACATGCCGAGTTCCGCACGCTGATAGGGCTTGATGTCGTTAATTCGTTGTCCCCTATAATGGATATTTCCCCGCTGCGGACGGTAAAGCCCATTGATACAATTCATCATCACGGTTTTGCCGGCCCCATTAGGCCCGATGACAGAATGAATCTCGCCTTTTCGAACTTGCAGACTCACGCCGGCCAGGGCCGCGACCTTTCCGAAATACATATGAATATCCTCGAGTTCTAACAGAATATCACCCGCGTTAATCTCATTTGTTTTGACCAATCTTTGGGCCTCCCTTCATTTAAGCTATTGTTACACAACTTTATTAAACGTAATTTCGCTGAAACTGATCCAATAAAAGATTCCGAGAATAAATGATTCTATCGAGTTTCCGTTTCGTTTGATCAGGTTTAAAAAAATACGTACTAGATTTTCCAGTTACCTGAATTAATAGTATTTCAAATAAAATAAACATATTGAACATCATTCAGTTTGTAGAAGCTTATCTAATTCATAAGAAATAGCTATAATTTATCTGTTTTTAAGTCAAGAAAATAAAAAATCTTTTGCCCTGAGCCTCGCGCCGTGTGCCGTAAGCCCTTGCATCCCGCACCCAGTGACCAGCAGCCAGTAACCAGCGACCAGCGACCAGCAGCCAGTTTCAAGTTTCAAGTTTCAACATTCTCGGCATCCAGCCGAAAATTTCAAACCCCTCATGTTCCGCCATCGAAACCGATGGTTACAGTTTCCCCCTCAACAATAACTGGCACCTTTCGTTTTCCATTTGAATGCTTCAGCATGCTGTCAAGTTGACTGGAATCAGAAAGTACGTCAAAATAATCCACCTGTTTGCCTTCTTTGGCAAATGCTTCACGAGCAGCCCTGGTATAGGGTCAATCATCTTTTCCGAAAATCAAAATTTTTTCAGACATTTTTCATTCCTCCTTAGATTTAAATAATATACAAGGATGAAAGTTTAGGTTAAATTTCAAATGGTTCCAGATGATTAACGAAGAACCTTAACAGCCGATTCATGTAATGTCAATGATTTCAATTTGACTTATTTCTCATTTTTGATAAATATTACTAGCTTTTGCAAAGGAATATGGTAGCGACCGGAAAAATAGTTAACAGGGATGTAATCATCAAAAATGAACTGGGTCTGCACGCCAGGTCAGCCGCGCAAATCGCCAAGCTTGTCCGACATTCAAAAGCAAAGGTTTGGATAAAAAAAGGCGATGAAAAAGTGGATGCGTCCAGTATCGTGGATATTCTGACACTGGCGTGTGAAAAGGGTACAACCATAACCATCATTATTGAAGATTCGTCAGATATCGCCATATTAAACGCTGTCGCCGAATTGGTTGAAAGCGAATTTGGGGAATAAAGGGAAATGTCAGAACCAAATGCAAATGAATTCATACTCAAAGGTATCAATGCATCTCCCGGCATCTGCATCGGAAAAGCCTACCTTGTCGATAAAGAAGGTGTGGAAATAGTTGAAAAGTACTTTATCCATGAAAAAAAGAAGCTACAAGCTGAGATCAAACGCTTTAAAGCTGCTGTAAAGAGAGCCAAGGATGAACTGCGCTGCCTCATCGATACCAGCCCCGAAGAATTACAGCAGGCCAACATTCTCGAGACTCACATGGCATTGTTAAAAGACAAATCACTTTATGGAAAAACCCTGAAGACCATTGAAAACGAACAGGTAAACGCTGAGTGGGCGCTGAAAACGGTTGTCTCCAATTTAAAATCCATATTTCAAACGATGACGGACAGTTATTTGAAAGAACGCGCATCAGATATCGTCCATGTTTCCGACCACATCATGCGAAATCTGGTGGGGGCGAAGAACGAAGATATTGCGGCCATTGAAAAACGCGTCATCCTGGTCGCTCACGATTTATCCCCGGCAGACACCAGCCAGATAAACCTCGAACGCATAATGGGATTTATTACGGATCGCGGCGGTAAGGCGTCCCACACCGGTATCATTGCCCGATCATTTGAAATCCCTGCGGTGGTCGGTCTGGAAGTAGCGACCACAACAATTAAAAGTGAGGACCTGATCATCGTCGATGGCAATACGGGTACCGTGATTATCCATCCGACCGAAGAGACACTGGTTGAGTATGAAGAACAAAAAATTCAATATGAGGAATACAAAGCGGTTATCACCAGAGAAAGCCATGTTGAAGCGACAACAACAGATGGGTTCCGTATGGAGGTTATGGCCAATATCGAGCTTCCCGAAGAAGTCGTAGCCGTCCGCAATTACGGTGGTGACGGCATCGGTCTTTATCGAACAGAATTTCAGTATATGAACCGCCCCGAATTTCCCGGCGAAGATGAACTTTTTGACCGTTATAAAGAGGTTGTCGAATTCATGGCCACCAAGCCGGTTACGATTCGTACCCTCGATATCAATGGCGATAAGGCCTTGGCCAACAATTACGGCTATGAAGAAGTAAATCCCGTGCTCGGGCTCCGGGCAATTCGGTATTGTCTAAAAAAGCCGGATATCTTCAAAACCCAGCTTCGGGCCATATTACGAGCGGCGGCATTCGGTAACGTGCGCATCTTGTTTCCGATGATATCGGCTTATTTTGAAATTCGACTGGCTAAAAAGATGCTGGATGAAGCGGCCGAATCATTGCAGAAAGATGGGTTGCCGTTTAATCGAAAAATTGAT
>CP070746.1:6857192-6866800 GCA_020348305.1 Desulfobacterales bacterium | reverse complement strand
GTTTGCTGCTTTGCTTTTTGAGATCCCTGGGTTTGATCGGCTGATAAATCCCGATTGCCTCATCAAACGGCAAAAAACCTTTTTCAGCCAATCGAACATTGCGCCAGTGAAAATTATTTTCTTCGGTTTCAGCAGGAAGAACGTGGGTGGCTTCAAGCAGTACATTTTGATAAGTACGATGGTCAAAATTAGCCAAGTGTTTGGAAATTTTATTTATAAATTCCCGGCGCTGCTCGTCACTCAACTTATCCGCTTCACCTTCGATGGGCGCTTTGATGAATCTCACATAGTAGACACCATCTAAAGAAAAGTAATCGTCACCAAATTCAGACGGATCCTGATCGTGTTCCCTGACCCGGACCTCGATGTTTTTAAACAGGTAAAATTCGATAATTTCTAATTTTTCATCCAACGACCAACGAACAAATCGTTTGGGATCGGCTTCCAACAGCAGATTCATCCAACGCGTAACGGATTTAAAGTCGATTCTGTCCCTTTGCCAGGTTTCCAGATCGACGATGTGCTCCCACTGCTTGTTGGATGCCAAAGACAACAACGGCAACGAATCTTCAGGACCGATATCATGGATCAAAAAATACAAATCCTGTTCAGGAAATGAATGCACCAATTCCAAGGCGTTGGGATCATCCAGAATCCGATCCAGCGCCTTTTCCGAAGGCAACGACAGGATCTCTTCTCTTTTCTTTTGCAATTCTTTTGCGCGTTTTATTAACTGCTTATTCGTTTCTTCTTCATTCATTGATGTTTTTTAATCTTTGAAAAATTTAATAAGCAAAAGTTGTTTTGAAGGCAATTTCTAAATTGCTTCGGCTTCTACTACCGGTTCGGAATTCCAGGGTGCAAATTTTAATAACAAAAGCATTCCGGGGATGGCGATCAAGGCACAGGAAATAAAAAAGGCTTCCCAGCCGACATTTTTTGCCAGAAAGCCGGTGGGTGCTGATGCAAGAACCCGCGGAATCCCCATCAAGCTTGTCAGCAGGGCATACTGCGTGGCAGTAAATTTTTTATTCGTAATGCTGGCCATAAATGCTGCGTAGGCTGCCGTGCCCATTCCACTGCTGAGATTCTCAAAGGCTATCACCGAAGATAGCAAAGGGATGCTATATCCGACATTCGCCAACAAAGCAAATCCGGCGGTTGATGCGGCCTGTAAAAATCCGAAAACCCATAGACTGCGGTTAATCCCCAGCCGAAGCATCATAATCCCGCCTGCCAATCCGCCGGCAATTGTGGCCCAAAAACCAAAAAGTTTAACGACAGCGCCAATCTCAGATTTGGAAAATCCGATGTCAAGATAAAAGGGGGTCGTCATGGCACTGGCCATAGTGTCGCCGACTTTATAGAGCAGAATAAATGCCAGGATCCACAGAGCGCCTTTTCGACTGAAATATTCCACAAGAGGATCGATTACCGCCTCTCTCATGGTTCTGGGTGTGCCTGCAGGGGTTTCGGGTTCCGGAGTCAGCAGCGTGGTCATAAGGCCCGGCAGCATACAACCGGCCAAGATCAAATAAACCATCGAAAAGTCCATATAATCTGCCATGATCAAGCCGCCGCCTGAAGCAAGCAACATTCCCAAGCGGTAACCGTTTATATACAACGATGAACCGAGGCCCAGCTCTTCATCGGAAAGATCCTCTCTTCGATAAGCATCAACCACGATGTCCTGAGAAGCACTGAAAAAAGTAACCAGAAATGCGGCAAAGGCAAGCAGCCAGGGATTTTGGACCGGATCGGACTGGCCCAGACTGGCGATGGAAACCGTTAACGCAATTTGAGCGACCAGCATCCATCCGCGCCGGCGTCCTAAAAACGTTAACGTGAAACGATCCAGGAATGGAGCCCACAGAAATTTTAGAGTATATGGCAATCCGACCAGTGCCATCATGCCGATGATGGTCAGATCAACCCCCTCGTCCTTCATCCAGGCCTGAAGCACACTAAGTGTAAGTAGAAGCGGAAGTCCACAGGAAAATCCCATCACGAAGGCCACCAGCATGCGGCGGCTTATGATAACGTTGATAATGGAATGACGAGTATCGGACACCAAGAGACCTCGCGAAATCGTGGAAACGGATTGAGGAAGTTAACTGGCTTGCCCGAATCCTAGTTTATTCGGCATTTACATTTTACAGTTGCTCTGGCGTCACAACGGACCCGAATTTTGCTTTCAGCTCCAAAAGCTCCTGTCGTTGCGCCTTAAGAATTTCAAAAAATTTTTCGGGAATATGGGTTTCCTTGCGGTACGCTTCCTCCTGCATGTCAATGCGCGCAACAATATTATCTACATAAAGAGAAAATTGCTTCATATATAAATCTTGCGGATATGCTTTATCAATTCGGTCTTTAAACAAATTTTTTAAATCTTCATATTTTGGTATGTATCCAATCGGTGTTTCAATCGCATCGACTTCTTTATGGACCCTTCTCTCCAGCCATGCCATCCAGGCTTTGACATCCTTCTTCTCGCCAAGCAGTTTCTTGGAAGTCCCGCCTCTGGCCTCGTGGGTCAAAAAGTAATTCAACCCTGCCAGAATCGGTTGTTTATCTGGCACAATTTTATCGCTGTTAAAAAATACAAACTGGGCGTCCATATAGTCACCCAAAGATCCTGGAGTAAACGGCGCATTGGCCCACGGTTGGCGTCTAACACCGCTGGCACCTACTTCTGTGGCCGTAGCAGCCGATACAATACAGGCACCGATAACAACTCCCTGATCCGGATTTTTGCCCACCCAAACCGGTGGCATAGTGTCGCTGTCGCGTCCGCTGTAGGTAATAATTCGCGTCTCAACGCCTTCGGGATCTTCGTTCCGATCCGAATAATTCGCCAACGCACTATTCACCAGCGTGCAGCGCGAATTCGGATGGGACATGGGAATTTCTTTTCCGTTTTCATCCACCATTCCCCTTTCCCAGGGTCCCTGAAAATTTACACCTTTTGTCGGTGGCGGGTCTTCGCCGTTGCCGACCCACTGAGGCACACCGTTTTTGTCAATCAATACATTCGACCAGATAACTTCGGTGCCCGGATTGCGCAAACATTGCATCAGTTCCGGATCACCTTCCCAATTCACATCTTCCACAATACCGAATATACCCATTTCCGGATTGACGGAGCGAATGGAACCGTCTTCTGCGATCCACATCTGCGCAAGGTCATCACCCACAAAATGATCTCCGGCCATGGCCGTTGTGGTCTTGCCGCACCCGCTCGGTGCGGCCCCGGTCATCCAGGTGACACGCCCCCCGGATCCTTCAATACCGGTAATAAACATATGCTCCGCCAGTTGCTCGCCTTTTAATTCATAAACGGCTCGATCCACCGAAAACCGGTGATTTCCTTTTTTCATCAACAGGGTATTGCCGGCGTAAGTACAGTAGCAACTGAACGTAGTCAGATGGCTGCGATCCATATATACCCTGGCGTTGGGCAAATCTTCCGGTTTGTTCGATCCCTCACTATGGATATTGGTATAGAAATGCCCCAGTTTTTCAACCTCCTGGACGATGTCTGCATACACATTTCGGTAAAGGATGTCGGCACTGTGAAGAACATACGTTGAGCTGGATATTTCAACCGCCGGATTGGAGGCCGGCGCACCAACCGGGCCACGATTATAAAATCCAACCAGCATAACCATTCCTTTCATGATACCGGTCATCTTTTCCCGGATGTCGATGAGTGCTTCGGACCGTTCTTTTTTGAGTGCAAGCGTACTGACCTCTTCCCCCTCATTATAAATATAATATGTGCGATCAATGATGCGCCCCTGCTCATCTTTAAGGTCATAATGAATCGTGTGTCCTTGCATGGGCAGCTTCGACTCTTCACCCTTTTCGAGGGCTAAGTCCCTAACAAACTGTCTGTCGGCCTCGGAGCCGGTGTCGATAAATACCGAGCTCGGATCGCAAATGGAGATGGCATTGGCAATTTTTTTCAGAATATCCGGATTTTTTATCTTTTGCAGTTTAGCTAAATTCGCCGCATCCATCTTTTTTTCAAAGAGCTGCTGAGCTGCTTCCAAAGTTTTAATTCCGCCTAATTCAGTCGCAATATCGATGCAGTCTTTTATCGGTCCCATTGGTCGATCTCCCTTTGTGTTTAACTTGCAAAAGCGTTTTTGGTTAAATTAAATTTTAGCCTATCACTTTAATAAAACAGGGTCAAAAGATAATACCCCAATTGAGTTAGGAACCAATTGGGAGTTATTCATTATTGGTTATGAATGTTTAGATGGTTAGGATGGTTGAGAACGTCATTGAAAATCAGACAATCTCACCAAAGTTTAGGATCTAAATGAACCAAACGATCCTAACGTTCTAAACCATCCTAACGATCTTAACCATCTAAACCATCCTAACGATCCTAACGAACAAGAGGCCATTATCAAATTCTAATAACAAACCCGCAGCGGCGGGACACCGCATTGAGCGTTTTTCGCTCAATAATGTTTTTCCTGTACCGGCATATGCCGGCGTATCCAAATCAAAACTTTATCAAACTCATCCCTAAGCTCCCTCAAGGCCTTTCCTCTATGACTGACGCTGCTTTTTTCTTCCCGGGTCAATTGGGCAAATGTTTTTTTCAGCGGAGGATAGTAAAATATTGGATCGTATCCGAATCCGTTTTGGCCGGCCGGCTCTTCAGCGATCATACCTTCGCAGCGGGCCTCATAGGTCAAGGCCGGTCCGCTGGGAACCGCAATCGATATAGCGCACTCAAAGGCTGCTTTACGATTGGTTTTTGATTTCATTTCAGAGAGCAGTTTCGTGTATCGTTGTTCATCGGTGGCATTCTCACCGGCATATCTGGCAGAAAAAACACCCGGCGCCCCGCCTAACGCCTCCACTACAAGTCCTGAATCATCGGCCAGTGCCGGTATTCCAAGGATTCTGGCCGCAAAGCTTGCCTTTTTATAAGCATTTTCATCAAAGGTATTGCCGTCCTCTTGCACGCAAGGAATAGGTCCAAAATCGGCGAGGTTTTTTATCTTTATGGGATAATCTGCTAAGAGGTCTCTGATTTCTGTGGTTTTACCAGGATTGCGTGTGGCAATCACCAATGTAATTAAATCATGCACAGCTACCTCGCGCTTGTGCTCTACGGGTATAAAATAAAAAGCAGTCTTATTTTTAAAGCACTTTTCTTTTTTCGCACCTTAATAGACAATTGCAAGCTAGAAAACGAGTTCTGTTCCAGAAAATTCTTTACAGTCATAAGCTACTGATATACTCTAATCCGGACAAGCTGGAACCAATCATAAATCATTTCATAAAAAAAACAAATGAAAAGTCTCTGGAATGATACTGAAGCAAAATCCTTCGGCGATGACCCGTTGCAATTACGAGTTTATTCGTCACGGTTGCTCGGGCAGGAACCCAATCTCGTGTTGCATGGCGGTGGCAATACCTCAGTTAAGCTAGACGTCACAAATGTCTTCGGAGATAAAGAAAAAATTCTTTTCATCAAGGGCAGCGGGCTTGATTTAAAAACGATAGCGGCCGATCAATTTGCACCGATTAGACGAGACGTTCTCAAACAGATGGCTGCACTTGACTCATTAACGGATACTGAAATGGTGAAGCTGCAGAGGTCGGCAATGACCGACTACACGGCTCCGAATCCTTCCCTGGAGGCCATTTTACATGCCATCATACCGTTTAAGTATGTCGACCATACCCATGCGGATGACGTTGTGGTGATCACCAATAATAAACAGGGAGAAGAGCTGATTGGCGATATATATGGGGATCGCGTCCTAATCGTTCCATATGAGCAAGCCGGTTTTATGCTTGCCAAGACAGTGTATGAAATGACCCGAAATTTCGACTGGGACAACATTGAAGGCATAATTCTTCTGAATCATGGTTTGATTACCTTTGGTGATGATGCCAAAACCAGCTATGCGCGCATGATTCATCTTGCCTCTCAAGCAGAGAACTATCTCCAGCGACACGGTGCCGTCAGCGCCGCGGCAAAGGCCGAACCCAAGGAAGATTTGCTTGCCTTATCACGAATTCGGCGTGAAGTTGCCCGTGAATATGGTGCGCCGATAATCGCTAAATTGGATCAGAGCACTGAGGCTTGCGGATTTGCAAATCTTCCCTCTGTTGACGCCATTGCTAAGCGTGGCCCAATTACAGCCGACCATATTATTCGCATCAAACCTTTTCCGGTGATCTTGGGTACCGATGTAAAAAAAGATATAGAAGCTTTTATCTCGGCCTATATTGAATATTTTAACAGAAATACAGACGGCCATTTGGCCATGCTGGATCCGGCTCCAAGATGGGCTGTATGGCCGCAATATGGAACCATCGCTTTTGGCACAAGCATAAACGAGGCAACCAGCGTCTTTGATATTGTCAAACACACGGTTCGAGCCATCCAATATGGCGAAGCTATCGGAGGGTGGCAACCGCTTTCCGAAAAACATATCTTCAAAATGGAATACTGGGAGTTGCAGCAGGCCAAGCTTAGAAAGAAAGAACGCCGACCCGAGTTGCAGGGCAAAATTGCCCTGGTCAGCGGGGCTGCCAGCGGAATCGGTCTTGCGTGTAGCCAAGCCTTAAAAGAACGGGGTGCGGTGGTTGTCGGCCTTGACATCAATCCCGAGTGCACGCTGATGTTTGACGATCATGGCTCCGTCGGTGTCACCTGTGATATCACGGATATTATACAAGTACAGCAAACCGTTGAAATGACCATTCGCCAGTTCGGCGGATTGGATATCTTAATTTCCAATGCCGGAGTATTTACGGCCAATCAGAAAATTGAAGAAATGGATGAGCAATCCTGGTATCGTAGCATGGAACTCAATTTATCAAGCCATCAACGGTTATTGAAAACATGTATTCCATACCTGAAACAAGGTATCGAGCCTGCGGTGGTGTTTGTCGCATCCAAAAATGTCCCGGCTCCGGGGCCGGGTGCGGCGGCCTATTCTTCGGCCAAAGCCGGTTTAACGCAAATGGCCCGGGTGGCAGCCATGGAATTGGGGGAACACGGGATTCGCGTCAATATCATACACCCGGATGCCGTTTATGATACGGCTCTGTGGACACCGGAAGTGCTCGAGCAGCGGGCGAAACATTATGGACTCACTGTCGAGGAATACAAAACAAAAAATATCCTCAAAACCGAAGTGAGCTCAAAAGATGTTGCCAACTTGGTTTGCGCATTGGTCGGTCCGGCGTTTGCAAAAACCACGGGTGCACAAATTCCTATTGATGGAGGCAATGAAAGAGTAATATAGAAAGGAGAATAAAATGCCAGATGTCGATGAAATGAAAGAGGCCAAAAATTATTATACGGATATACCCCAGAAAACAGAAGGATTTTTCCTGAAGGGTTCCAACGCACTGGATTGGGGTATGAAAAATCGGCTGGCCCGGATTTTCAATCCCGAATCCGGCCGCACCGTCATGCTGGCCATTGATCATGGCTATTTTCAGGGACCCACCACCGGCCTGGAGCGCATCGATGTGAATATACTACCGCTGGTGCCGTACGCGGACACCCTGATGCTGACCCGCGGCATCTTAAGAAGTATCGTGCCGGCTGCAACCAACAAATCGATTGTGCTGCGGGTTTCCGGCGGCACCAGCATATTAAAAGAGCTTTCCAATGAAGAAATTGCCGTGGATATCGAGGAATCGGTGCGGCTGAATGTGTGCGCCATGGCGGTTCAGGTGTTCATCGGCGGGGAATATGAGAAACAGTCGATCATTAATATGACGCGTATGGTTGACCTGGGTACTCGCTACGGAATCCCGACTTTAGCGGTAACAGCCGTAGGTAAGGATATGGCCCGCGATGCACGCTATTTTCGGTTGGCCTGCCGGATTTGTGCGGAGCTCGGCGCCCACTATATTAAAACCTATTATATCGAAAAGGATTTGAAACCGTGACCTCATCCTGTCCGGTGCCCGTTGTGATGGCCGGCGGCAAGAAAATACCCGAATTGGATGCGCTGACCATGGCGCATAACGCTGTCCAACAGGGTGCCAGCGGAGTGGATATGGGCCGCAATATCTTCCAATCGGAATCTCCGGTTGCCATGATTCAGGCAGTAAAAGCGGTGGTTCACGAAAACGAGACACCGCAGAAAGCTTTTGAGCTGTATAACACACTTAAGAACGAGGCCCCAAAATCCTAATTTAGCGCTTATGGCCGTCGAGGGGGAGCAACTTTTCTTTCCTCCCTTGGCGGCCTGCGATGAGGAGTTCGACTGAGCCTCACTCGAAGTTGTCCATTCGATCCGAGAGTTCGGTAGAGCTCACGCCGAGGGCTCATGGCTGAGGGCGGCCGGGAGGGATTGACCTGCCCGCAACGCTTTCACATTCAATACCACTTGTTCTTTCTGGATAACCAGATAAAATAATTCCTGATGGACAGTAAGCGGAGATTTCATAATGCAGTTCAAACACGTAGCCCTGGTTTGCCGTTCGGAAGAAAAAAGCGATCAATTTTATATAGACCTGTTAGGCTTGAAGAAGATAAGTGAAAAAACAATTCCATCTGCGCTTTCAAATCAAATTTTTAATATAGATTCTGAATTTAAAATTGTTAACTACGCAAATGATAATATTCACTTTGAAATTTTCATAGATGATAAGAAGCACTCGAAAACCAACAGGATCGATCATGTTTGCATTCAGGTGGATGATCTGGAATCCTTTCTTGAAAAGTGCCGGGCGATGGCGCTTGAAATCTTACAGGTACCCAAAGGAGATGCCTTCATCACGTTTATCAAAGACGATGACGGCAATTTATTTGAAATCACGCCCGACTAACTTTGTAAGGCAAAAAATGAAAGGAGACACATCGTGAAAGCGATAGCAATTGTGGGCAGTCCGAGGAAGAATGGAAACACCGAGATACTGGCTAGCCATACCCTCAAGGCAATCGCAGAAGAAGGGCTGGATACGCAGCTCATCAGGTTGGCCAATTCTGATATCAAGCCGTGCACGGCCTGTGATGCCTGCCAAAAAGAAGAACAGTGCACAATCGATGATGACTTTTGGCCAATCTATAACCAGATGAAAGAGGCTGATGTAATCATACTTGCCTCGCCTGTATACTTTAGTTCAGCAACGCCGAATCTAAAAGCGCTCATGGATAGGGCTGGCTATATTGCCGCTTGGAACGACAGGGTATTTGCCGGTAAGGTGGGTGGACCGTTGGTTGTCGGTGAGCGCGAGGGTCAGAATTTTACTTTCGCCCAACTGATTTATTGGTTTTTTTACATGGGATGTTTCATACCGGGTTCAACAGGATGGAATATTGCCTTTGGTCTTGAGAAGGGTGATGTAAAAAAAGATACTCAAGGGCTTGAAACGGTGTGGAACTTCGGGAAGAATGCAGCCTTTCTCATTAAAAAGTTGCGCGTTTAGCTGATATGGCACCCGTGCTTTCAAGTATATGACGCCTTTTTGAAAAGGGCATTTTTTCTTGACTGACTACACCTATCTAATATATTAGATAGCAGTTTTGACTCAACGAAATCGGGTTCTGTATGCAACCGTAAAGCGAATTCGCCGTTTTTTGATAATCTCACACGCCATCTTCATAATGTTTC
>CP070746.1:6840922-6857092 GCA_020348305.1 Desulfobacterales bacterium | reverse complement strand
TGGAGTGTTTTGGAGATGTGCCGAGTCCTTGAGGTGTCTCGCAGCGGATATTACCGCTGGGTCAAACGTAAGCCAAGTCAACGGCAGCTTGATAATCAGAGACTGGATGTTGAGATTCGCGAAATCTATGACGGTAGCAAGGGACGCTATGGCAGTCCGAAGATCACCCAGGAGCTTCGAGATCGGGGCCGCAGGGTGGGTAAAAATCGTGTGGCCAGGCGCATGCGCAAAGCCGGGCTGCGATCCAAAATTCGACGTAAATATCGTGTGACCACCGACAGCAAGCATCATTTTGCCGTGTCGCCCAATGTGCTTGAGCGAAACTTTACTGCACAGGCTCCGGACAAGGTATGGGTGTCGGATATCACGTACTTAGCCACCCGCACGGGTTGGTTGTACTTGACGGTGATCATCGATCTGTTCTCGCGTATGGTGGTCGGCTGGGCACTGAGCAGTTCGTTGAGCCATGAGATGGTGGTTGTGGCGCTGAAACGGGCGATCAGAAGACGTCGTCCTGGCAAGGGGCTTATCTTTCATTCGGATCGTGGCGTGCAGTATGCGTGCAACGATTTTCGTGAAGAGCTCGATAAACATGAATTTATCCAGAGCATGTCCCGCAAGGGGGACTGCTGGGATAATGCCGTAGCTGAGTCGTTTTTCAATGTTCTGAAAACCGAGCTGGTTTACCATGAACGATATGAAGAGCATCAGGATACCTTACATTCCATCTTTGAGTATATAGAGGTCTTCTACAATCGGCAAAGAAGACACTCAACGCTGGGGTATCTTTGTCCTGCTGAGTATGAAAAACAGAAGGTGAAACTTTGCGCTTGACCGTGTCTACTTTTTTGGGGAAAATTCACCATGAGACGCGGGAGATCGACACCGAAAGTCACCCGCTGGTGATAACCCCAGGTTTTGCGCAGCGTGTGGCTGCCATAGTTACCTTTCAAATTTATCGCTCTGCACCATGATTTGACAAGCCTGATCACGGAAGGAACGGTAAGGACTTCTCTGCGCTGGCTATGAAACAGGTAATCACTGTCTTCGTAGGAATTGGAGTTAAGTAAGTTTCGTATAGCTTCAATGCAAGTTTTGTTTAGCGCAATGCGCCTTGGTTTACCTGTCTTCTTCTCTACTACTTCAATCTCGTTTTCGCCTTTAGCTGGTTTGAGGTGTCGGACTTGGCTGACTTTTAGGTGCTTCAAATCGCTGGCGCGGAGATTCGTATTTATGCCAATTGCAAATAGAGTCAGGTCACGAGGTTTGTCGCTGAGGAGTTTTTTAATAGGTCACGTTTTGGCGAAAGCGGTCGGTTTCACAGATTGCCATAAAATGGAAGTGGGTAGGTTTTAAAGCTGAAGAAATGAAAATATATCAATTTTTAGTAAACCAATAAAACTGTCTGTCCGTCTAATCAGGTTAAATCTCAAGTTCAAAGGAGGCTTTTAGCTATGAAAACCAAAATAATGAAAATTATCATAGTGTTATCTGCATTTTTATTTATAGGCGCCAGTACATCACTGGGACATGATTGGAAAGGTGGACGCCATAAACTTCATGGAAATGCCTATGGTTATCATAAAAAGCATTATAATTCATATCATTATGGGCGCAGACCTGCGCGCCATTACCACAAACACTATTATCATGAGGAAGTTCACGAACATCATCATCACTATTACAATAGCTATGCGCCCCACAGCGGATTCTTCTTCGGCATGTCGTTCTATGATCCAAATATGGCGGTTATATTTGGTACGGGAGGGCATTAATTTGAAAATTAAATGATAGTACTCACCATGCTACACCTTTCCTTTTGACAGTTCAGTGATTTTTCAATCTACTCCAGGCGAAAGGTTATTCTTCCACTATCTAGACTCTGAGCAAAAGCGTTTAGAATGAAAGAGACCGCCTGTGAAATCTCAATCAAAAGCCTCCACGCGGAGTTATAAAGCTCTGTGGAGGCTTTTTTCTTTTCATTTAAACGTGGTTCAGAAATGGCGAATAGCATTCAGATCGTGGAATTGTACACACTTGAGGGTTCGGCTGAATTATTCCACAATACAAATCTTTGATAATTTTTTTGTAATTATCAATTCATTAAAGACTTGTGATATTACTTTGAAACCTGTACTTTGGGGAAAGTGCAGATTATCTCAATATCTGCAATCGCCTGTTATTTGGTTTTCTGGCCAGATCTTACAGGTTGTTAAAAGCACCAAAAATTAAATGACCTTTTCGAATTGTATATTAATAGACATACGTATACGCCCAAATCTTTATGTTTCGAAGTGGAATGAGAATATATGAATTCTATCTTTAATGCAGTTATGGGTTTATTTTCGAATGATCTGGCCATTGATCTGGGTACTGCAAATTCCCTCGTGTGGATGAAAGGCGAGGGTATCGTATTAAATGCGCCATCAGTTGTTGCGATTCAAACGGACCATAGGGCAAAAAATCGCATTTTAGCTGTTGGTCTTGAAGCGAAAAATATGCTGGGAAGGACACCCGGAAATATAGTAGCCATTCGTCCGATGGGTGATGGTGTTATTGCTGATTTTGAAGTTGCCGAGGCTATGCTGCGGTATTTTATTCGCAGGGTGCATAATAGACGGAGATTTGTAAGACCGAGAATTGTTATCGCCGTGCCATCCGGAATTACCCCGGTTGAAAAGCGCGCTGTCAGGGGAGCAGCGGAAGCTGTGGGAGCTCGCGAGGTATTTTTGATTGAAGAGCCGATGGCGGCCGCAATTGGGGCCGACCTCCCTTTCACAGAACCCATAGGCAATATGGTGATTGATATCGGCGGCGGCACTACAGAAGTTGCTATTATCTCTCTGGCAGGAATTGTTTACAGTCGATCCATCAGGGTGGCCGGTGATAAGATGGATTTTGCAATCATACAGTATATCAGGAGGAAATATAACCTGTTGATCGGCGAGCGGACAGCTGAGATAATTAAAACCACAATCGGGAATGCATCCCCGGACCCTCAGAATCCGGAAACAATAGAAGTTAAAGGCCGAGACCTTATAACGGGAATTCCCAAGGTTTTATCCATTGATTCAGAAGAAATACGGGTGGCAATTTCCGAGCAGTTAGATGCCATTATGCAGACGGTTAAAACGGTTTTGGAACATACTCCGCCGGAGTTGGCTGCCGATATCGCTGATAGCGGAATTGTATTAACCGGCGGTGGCGCTTTGTTAAAAAATCTGGACAAACTTCTCAGTGAGGAAAACGGCCTTCCGATAACAATAACCAAGGACCCGTTGTCAACAGTGGCACTTGGAGCCGGTAAGGCTCTCGACAACATTGAAATTCTCAAACAGGTTATGCTCACATAGCGCCTATTCAATATTTAGAAGAGGCACAAATAAGCCGATTTGTTAACTCATAAAACGTATTCCAATTTGATCATAAATCAGTAGGCAGTCGTTTACGGCATTTGGAGTTAGGTAAATTGTAGGGGCTGTTTTATAAGCAGCGGCAGTAAACCTCACATCAGTTATTAATTACATTTCCCCGACAGATGAAATGCCAACCGAGGCAATGGATAAACACACAAAGCGGCTTGATGGTCAACTTGCTTTTGCAAGTGTTGACAAAGCGTTGACTAAACAGAAATTTGAGGGAAAATAATATCTTTAGATATACCTATAATCTACTAAAAATACAGAATATATTATTCTTTATCCAGTCCAAATGCCGTGTGAAGTACCCGCACGGCAAGTTCGGTGTATTTTTCTTCGATCACGCAAGAAATCCGGATTTCCGAAGTGCTGATCATCATGATATTGATGTTATCTTGAGCTAAGGCGGAAAACATTTTTGATGCCACCCCTGAGTGGTCTTTCATTCCAACACCGATAACAGAGACCTTGGCGATGTTTTCGTCACCAAAAACATCGTCGGCTCCAATTTCTTTAGCGATCTTTTTTTCCATGTCAAGGGCGGTTCGAAATTCTGCGTTTGGTACGGTGAACGTCAAATCGGTTTTCCCCCCGGCCCGTGTATTTTGAATAATCATATCCACCACAATACCGGCTTGAGCTATCGGAGTGAATATTTTTGCAGCTATTCCGGGCTGATCCGGAACTTTTTTCAATGTAATGCGAGCTTGATTCTTATCGCAGGTAACACCGGAAACGACAAGGCGTTCCATTCCGGAATTTTCATTGACGACCATGGTTCCCTCCTCTTCCGTAAATGATGATTTTACGTGTATGGGGATGTTGAACTTTTTTGCAAATCCCACCGATCGAATTTGGAGCACCTTGGCCCCCAGGCTGGCCATATTCAACATTTCATCATATGAAATTACCGAAAGCTTTCTGGCTTTATCGCAGATATTTGGATCGGCGGTGTAGATACCGTCTACATCCGTATAAATCTCACAGACGTCTGCTTTGATGGCCGCTGCAATCGCCACTGCAGATGTATCAGAGCCACCACGTCCAAGCGTTGTGATATTGCCTTCTGGGTCGCATCCCTGAAATCCAGCCACTACGACAATGTTGCGTTTTTCAAGAAGTTCCTTTATTTTCTTGGCCCTGATATCGATGATGCGCGCATTACCGTGGCATTGATCCGTTAAAACTTCCGCCTGATGCCCGAGCAGGGATTGGGCTGGATAATTCATGGACTTTAGTGTTATGGCTAACAGCGCTGAGGTTGTTTGTTCTCCGGTGGCCAGCAGAACATCAAGCTCTCGTTTATCCGGTGATTTCGTCACATCGCTGGCCATATCAATCAAACTGTCGGTAATTCCGGCCATAGCAGACAGGATGACGACGACATCGTTTCCCTGATCATAGGTTTTGGCGATGCGGTTGGCGACATTGCGGATTTGCGAAAGGTCTGCAACCGAAGTTCCCCCATATTTTTGCACGATTACGCTCATCGTTTTCCTCACCGTTTCCTAATATCATCTGAGCGCTTTTATCAAAATTACAGCGTCATGTCCATATGCAGATAGGCTTATTTCTCTCATTTGATCATCTATGATATCAAAGTTTATGGCCAAATGGTTTGAAAGAAGATTCTCAGAAAGCTTTTCAGCCCATTCAATAGCCACCACTGCGTCACTGTCGAGTATATCATAAAGACCGATTTCTTCCAGGTCGATAAAATTTTCAAGGCGATAGAGGTCTACATGAAACAATCGGAACCGACCCTGATACTCGTTCACCAGAGTGAATGTGGGACTCGTAATATAATATTCTTCAGGAATCTCAAGACCTCTTGCCAGCCCTTGTACAAAAGCTGTTTTTCCACTTCCAAGATCTCCGGTTAGGGCAATTACCGCAGGCGCTTTGATATATGCCCCAATTTTTTGACCCAGTTTATGCGTCTCTTCACGGCAGTGAGTTGTTATTTTAATCTTATAGTTAGCCATAAAACGAAAATTTGCTATTCGTTAAATTAATAGACGCGCGCATTTCAGAGCGTGAATTAGATAACATCTGAAATCAAATAACGAATAACAAATAATTTCAATCTGTTGTATTATTGTCTATTTATTAAATTATCGCTGGGCGAGGTAGTTGCTCCTGTTAGTTTTTTTATTTCTCCGGGGATGGCATTCATGACGTCGCTGGCCAGAAAACCAAAAGGTCCGATGGATTCTGCCAGCGTGTCGGCAGCAGCGCCGTGCAGATACACACCGGCATGTGCCGCTGCTTCGGCAGTAAAACCCTGGGTAATTAAACTTGCAATGATACCGGTCAATACATCTCCCATTCCCCCGGAAGCCATGCCGGAATTGCCGGTAGGGTTGATATAGGCGTTGCCAGCCGGGTTGGCGACTACTGTTCTTGCGCCTTTTAAAACCACATGGGCATTGAAATTGACGGCAAAATCCCTGGAACAATTTATACGATCACTTTGCACGTTCCCAACGGTGGTATCCATGAGCCTTGCCATCTCGCCGGGATGGGGAGTCAAGATAATCGGGACCTTAAGCTTTTTCAATATCGCTGTATTGCCGGCAAGGTTATTTAAACCGTCAGCATCTACGACCATCGGAATCGGACTTTCCTTAATGATACGGCAGACGAGGTGCCTTGTATCTTCAGCTTGTCCAAGACCGGGGCCTAGGGCTAAGCATTTCTTTTGCGAAATAAGATTCATGATAGGGTCAAAGGCCGACTCCCCCAATGCCCCGTCTTGAAGTTCCGGCAGCGGTTCGGTCATCGCTTCCAATACCTGGGACTCGAGTACCGGATTTAAGCTCTTGGGTATTGCCAGAGTGACCAACCCTGCACCGGTTCGCATGGCCGATATGGCTGTCATGGCCGCCGCACCGGTTTTCCCTGGAGAACCTGCAACAATGAGAAGATGGCCTGTTCTGCCTTTATGGACATCCGGTGGTCGGGGGTGAAAATAGGTCTGGACCTGATTCGGTGTCAGTAGATATTGTTTCGGTCCTACTTTTTCGGCAATATGGTTGGGAATGCCGATATCCACAATCTGGAGCCTTCCGGTATATGTGGCACCCGGATAGAGAAGATGGCCGGTTTTGGCAAAGGCAAAGGTTGCCGTCGCCTGAGCGCGAATACACGCTCCGCAAGGCTGCCCCGTATCTGAATTTAAGCCTGACGGAATATCCACGGCCAAGATCGGTTTGTTCAAGCTGTTAATAAAATTTATGACGTCACGAAAATACCCTTTAACTTCAGATTTTAGCCCTGTGCCAAAGATTGCATCGACCCAGAGATCGAAATGCCGCATTTTGGATTTATGTTTCGAGAAGGCCATTTTATCCGGTATTTCGATCAGTGGAATTTCCAGCGCAGATAAAAGTTTGAGGTTTGCGGCCGCATCGCCTTTAACTGTATTGCTTTCTGCCAGCAAATAGACGCTGACGGTTATACCCTTTTGGGCGAGATAGCGGGCGATAACAAAGCCATCACCGCCATTGTTTCCTCTGCCGGCAATCACCCCGACGTTTCTTTTTATGCAACCGCAAAAATGATCAAGTAAGATTCGGGTAGCTCCCCGCCCAGCATTTTCCATGAGGACTCTGCCCGGCATCCCAAATGATTCAATGGTCTGGCGATCCATCTCTTGCATTTCACTGGCTGTGACGAGATACATAGCTAGGCTCCGTAGTCAACGGATAGTCTCGTAATAAGTCAGAAAAGCAGACTTCTTACGAGTGTGTGCTAAAGGGCGTTAATAATATCGATCATCTCTTTTGCTGCATGGTCCATTCCGTTCAGCAACGCTCTCGAAATGATGCTGTGTCCAATGCTAAACTCGTCAATTTCACTAAGTCCTTTGAAAGCCTTTATTGTTTTATAGCATAATCCACGACCCACTTTGACACTGACCTTCAGTTTGTGGGCAAGCTTAATGGCATCTACTATTTTTATAAAGGCCTGGTGTCTTTTCTGGGCAGTCTTTGATTCCGTGTATGTGCCGGTATGAATTTCAACAATGCTAGCATTGGTTCTGTGGGCCATCTTAAGTTGTTCGGGGCTCGGGTCGATTAAAAGCCCAACCGGGATGCCGCTGTCTTGCAGAGTGGCAACGGTTTCAGTAATATCATCTTTGTGAACAACAAGATCCATGCCTCCTTCTGCGGTAAATTCTTCTCGCTTTTCAGGTACAAGGGTTACGAGATCCGGTTTAATATCCAACGCAACACCAACCATCTCGGACGTCGAAGCCATTTCTAAGATGAGTTTGCTCTGGATGATATTGCGCAACATCCGCACATCTCTGTCCTGAATGTGGCGACGGTCCTGCCTGAGGTGAACAACAATGCCATCAACTCCGGCCAATTCGGCCATTACAGCTGCTGCTACCGGATCTGGAAATTGACTTTTTCGGCTTTCTCGTAACATGGCCACTTGATCAACTTTCACAGCAAGTCCCGCCATCAGTGAACCTCCATTCCTCTTTTTAGTATGATATGTAATTTAATCAATGTTTAAATCTTCTGTAATATTTATTTACATTCTTAGTCTTCATTTAATCCAGCTTTTCATCTAACATTTGTTGAAGGGCTTCACTTCTTTTTTCCATCCGTTTTGCTTCTTTTGCCGTTTTTTCATGATCATAACCCAACAAATGCAGTATACCGTGGACCAGAAGTTGGTTAAAGCTTTTTTGCATACTGATGCCAGATGCGTTTCCTTCTCTGCAAGCCGTCTCAACCGATATGACCACATCTCCGAGAAGATTTGGGGTTATGTCGGCAAATTGACCTTCGCGCATGGGAAAAGCGATAACATTTGTGGGTCCTTTTCTGTTGAGATACTCAGTATTTAGTTTTGCGATTTGTTGATCATCAACAATAAGGATGGAAAGCTCTCCATCAGGACAGTCCAAGGCGTTTAAGATGGCCCGAGCCGTTTGTTGTATCTTCTTCACCGAGATTTTGTGTTTGTTTTGCCTGTTGTTTATCTGGACTTCCATTCTTTGTTTTTCCTTTGCCGTTACCGTCGACCGCTGTACGTTGCTCGGGATATTCGATCCGATGATGATGGATACCGGTCAGGATTTTATTGAAACTTTTAGCAATGTTGTGCAGATCTTTTAAGGTAAGTTCACAGGCATCAAGTTGGCCATCTGAAAAAATCTGGTTAATGAGATTTTGAACAAGTCCCTGGATTCTGGAGGGAGTTGGATTTTCAAGAGTTCTTGATGCGGCCTCAACCGCGTCTGCCAGCATGACAAGACCGGCTTCCCGAGTTTGAGGTTTGGGACCTGGATACCTGAAATCATCGATTTTAACCGCATCTTCACCTTTCAGCTGTTTTGCTTTTCCATAAAAATATTTGATGAGGCTAGTGCCGTGATGCTGCTTGATGGTATCGATGATAACTTGTCCCAGTTTATTTTTCTTGGCGATTTCAACCCCGTCTTTAACATGTGCGATCAAGATCAGACTGGACATAGACGGCGCAAGCTTGTCGTGCTTGTTTTTGCCTCTCTGATTTTCAATAAAGTATAGCGGTTTTTTCATCTTACCGATATCATGATAATACCCGCAAACCTTGGCGAGCAGAGGATTGGCACCGGTTTCAGATGCAGCTGCTTCTACCAGCGTCCCAACAACCACAGAATGGTGATAGGTTCCCGGAGCTTCGATCATCAATCGGCGCAGAATTGGCCGATCCAAGTTAGCCAGTTCAAGCAGGGTAATGTCCGTCTTATAGTCGAAAATCATTTCGACCAGCGGGACGATGCCCGCTGTTACGATACCGGCTCCAATACCTCCCAGAAAAGCAAAGGCCCAATCCCATAACAGTCCGATACCAGAAAATTCGACCATATAAAAATCAATGGCGGTGGCAAGTATTATATTTAATAATCCGATTTTCACTCCGGCTTTTATAAATACCTTGCGTTCTCTGCAATCCCTGATCCAGTAAGCGGCCATGGTGCTGTTTATGAGAAAGTAAAGGAAGATTTCAAAGCTATTTTGAAAGATAACGGCAAAACAAACCGCCATGACCACTGCGACGGGAATTGCCACCGTAAGGCCGAGAACCAGGCAAATAATCATTGCGCCCGATGCGAGCGGAACACCAAAATAAACTGAGGTTGCAGTTATGGGATAGGGTGAATTTTGAGTTACCATTTCGGAAAATGAGGCCGACATGACTGCAAGTAAGAAAAACATTAATGTGACACTGGCGATCAGCAGTAGATTTTTATTGTGATTACTGGCGAGATGTATATGTCGATTTATATGGAGAATATAGGTTGTTATCACAAGGCACAGCATAAGCATGGCAGCGCCCAGGCTGCTTAGCAATATCTGTTCGGTTTTGGTCTGGGCCTCTAGTGTCTCTAGTTTTAACAGCTGGACTTCAGTGACCCTTTCCCCTTCGCGCAGAAGCATCTCACCGGATTTAATTTTGTGCAGCACCGGCATGATGTCTGCGGCGGCGCTTTTTTTGCGTTCTTGGGTTTCGTTTTTGTTCAGTGTAATATTGGGATGGATGAGCTCTTGAACAAAATCAATAATCAGGTTTTTCACCGTGTAGTCGATGTCTTTTAAATACGGTTGGCCGATACTTCGGGCTCTGGTTTTCGCCTGATCAAGACCATAGAATTGCTCTAAATTTCGAACTCCTCGCTCTTCTTTGGTGTCTACATTTCTTAAAATGATGCCTTTATCCATTTCTTTCAGGAGGATTTCCTTATTGGTAACCACTCCGTTTTTTAAAATTTCAGCTAAAATTTTATTGATAAGATTGGCAATTTTTTGGGAAAATGCCTCCTTTTCGAGAGCCCTAAAGGCGCCTTTGCTCACGCGAAAGCCGATTTTTTCATCAAATTCTTTGCGTTTGGCCCATACTTGTTCATGTAAAGATGTTTTGTTGTTCTCACCTATGGTTTCTTCCAGTTCGGAGGGTGTGGCCGATTCTTGTCTGTTGTTAGTATTCTCGGTTTCTATAACTGCTCGTAAGTCCGCAAGGGCGCGGTCTACATTTTGAGTCAGTGTCGTGGCGAGATCGGCGTCGTAGTCATAAACGGTTAACACCACTGCCATAGCCTGCTGGCGCTTTTTCTCTGTAGCCGCTTCATCTTCGACAAAGAAGTCTTTCGGAGCTTTAACATCTCGCTCAGCTACATCGCCGAGGTCATAGCGATGTTTGGTTATGACCAGATTCGGGTAAAGCAAAAGTGTAAAGATGATCGTTATGGCAGCTAAAATGCCCCAGCGTATACGGTTGCTGGCATCAAAAAATTTGCTGAGTGCTTCCTTACTTTTTTCGATTTTCATATCTTCAATGGATACGCACGGACTGAATCAGCCGGAAATGTAAAAGCATAAATTAAGACTTATTTTCGGTGCGCATGGATTCATTGTTTTTCTTGCCTGCATCAAGTTCTTCATAGGCTTTGATAATATCTTGGACCAATTTATGGCGGACGACATCAGTTTTAGAAAAAAAAATAAATTCTATGCCTTTTATTCCTTGAAGAATATTCTTTGTTTCAATAAGGCCTGAGATACGCCCCGGCGGTAGATCTATTTGAGTAATATCGCCTGTAATAACCGCTTTGGAGTTAAACCCGATGCGGGTAAGGAACATTTTCATCTGTTCGGATGTTGTGTTTTGGGCCTCATCAAGTATGATAAAGGAATCATTTAGCGTTCGGCCACGCATAAATGCAATTGGAGCAACCTCGATAGCCCCCTTTTGCATCAGACTTGCCACCTTCTCAAATCGCATCATATCGTGCAGTGCATCATAAAGGGGTCTCAAATACGGATCTACCTTTTCGGCTAGATCTCCAGGTAAAAAACCCAACTCCTCGCCTGCCTCAACTGCCGGTCGAGTCAGAATAATGCGACTGACCAACCCTTTGGATAGTGCGGATACAGCCATCGCCATGGCCAGATAGGTTTTACCGGTCCCGGCTGGCCCGATGCCAAAAACAATATCATATTTGCGTATGGCATCAATGTATTCTTTTTGAGTCTGGCTTTTAGGAGTTACCAAACTCTTTTTTGAAGTAATATAAACCGTATCAAGAAAAATATCTTTCAGCTGCGCGCGATCATTTCCACTTAAAACCCGTACCGCATAATCGATGTCGTTGGTATGTACAGGATAACCCTCTTTTAGAAGGCTGTATAGCTGATTGAGAACGTTTTGGGCAAGACTCGTTGCAAAGCTTTCCCCCTGAATGAATACTTTGCCACCTCTTGTATTTATGGTGACATCAGTAGCCTCGGCAATACGCAGCAGATTGCCGTTGTGTTCGCCAAATAGTTGTCGGGTTAAATCTATATTGGTAAAGGTCAGTTCGATTTGGTTATTATCCGGGGTATTCGTCATGTTGCAATGTATGATTAAATGAAGCTATAATCTTATTATTTATATCAATTTAAGCCTTGAAAAAAAAGCATAATCCGGCCATTTATAGGCTTTTTTCTTTACCACACCTCATTTATCGTTTGCAAACTAGTTTCCATTCAAAACTAAATTCGCTATCAATAATGTCGCTTTTGTTAAAGCTATTCGTTAAATTCATATATGTTCAAATTTTTTATGGTAATTGAGATATTCGCATATTCAGCTTAGGATGCAACCAAAAATACCTTGACTCCGAATACCTGCTTTGTTAGTTCAGCCTGTTGTTACGTTTATAATTTTCAGCGTTTAATCAAGAATTATATCCAATCGGTATTTGATAGACCAGATCTTAATCATAAATAATTTAAGAACTTACCGTCACCGCTTCAGAACACAATGAATCCATTTGATATATTAATCATTGTTATTTTTGGTTTTTGTCTGGTTCGGGGTCTCTTTAGAGGGCTGGTTAAAGAGGTTTCATCCATTATCGGCGTCCTTGGCGGCTTTTACGCTGCCTATTCATACTATATCGTCGTTGCAAAAGGGCTATCGCGTTTCATTGCTGACGCGGCATACCTCAATATTTTAAGCTTTTTGATAATTTTTTGTCTTGTCTTAATTATTATTAACGTTTTAGGTATAATAATCAAATACTTGCTTAATATTGCGTTTTTAGGTTGGGTGGACCGCATATTTGGTGTCTTATTTGGTATGATTAAAGGAATCCTAATTGTCTCTGTTATTTTTATCATTCTGACGGCGTTCCTTCCAAAAGGCGCTTCAATCATCAAAAGCTCCATTCTGGCCCCCCATGTGATATGGGTTTCTGAAAACATGGCAAAGGTTATTTCCAAGGATATGAAGCGGGATTTCTCAGATAAATTGGAGGAATTGAAAAAAGCGTGGAAGATCCCAAATTAAAACAAAATACATTTTCGATAAAGAATCTGCTTAAATTGATAGAGTCGCTAAGAAGCCCCCATGGATGCCCGTGGGACAGGAAACAGACGCCTCGATCGATGCTGGTTTATTTGCTTGAAGAGATGTATGAACTCGCCGATGCCATTGAGACGGAAAATCCTGAGGAAATATGTGAAGAACTTGGCGATGTATTGTTTCATATATTTTTTATGGCCAGCATGTTTGAAGAAACGGGGCAGTTTTCCATTCATGATGTTGCGCGTGTCAGCACCGAAAAGATGATTCGGCGTCATCCCCATGTGTTTGGAGCAGATAGGGTTGAGAGCCCTGACGACGTTGTGCAAAATTGGCAAAAAATTAAACTGTCAGAAAAAAATAATTTCGCAAATAAATCCATTTTGGATTCTGTTCCAGCTAAACTTCCGGCTTTGATGCGGGCTTTTATGATGTTTGATCGCACGGCCAAGGCGGGCTTTGATTGGAATCATAATTCGGATAATCTGAAAATATTGGAAAAGAAAATTGCTGACTTGAAATCGGCTCTATTCGTCAAGGACAAGACCGCGGCCGCTGAGGAATTTGGCGATGTACTTTTAATGCTTGTTAATGTTGCCCGATTTGCCAAAATTCATCCGGAAACAGCTTTGTTAGGATCCGTAAAACGGTTTGAGAAACGATTCAAAATGATGGAAAAGCGTCTAACCGAGAGCGGAACAAAGCTGGAAGATATTTCCCAAAGGGAAAAAAAGCAGATCTGGGAAAAATAACGAAACGAATAGAGAAGAAACCAATTGAATATTCAATTGGTAATATCGCATCAAGCCTTTAGAATGACTCATCTATTTTGAATGTTATACTATTTCGCCAAATGGAAGATAACCCGGCGGTATTTTTCGGATCAGCCGGCCGTCCTCATCATATTTTTCAACGATGATTCGACCATCTTCTGCAACATTTCTCGCCGTCGTGTTTTCTTCGTTTCGCAGGTTCAATTTGGACTTTGAGCTTTTCTCGGCGTTTTCAACGGGTCGCTTTTCTCGAATTTGTTCGTTTTTTTGTACAGTTACGGTTTGGCTGTGGTTTTCACTATTATAATTAGCTCGTACAGTCTGTTGCATTGCAACGTCACCGATTGCGTTAATCATGGTAGCCTCCTTTCTAGGCTAATTATAAAGCTAAATTCTCTTTACCATCAATTAAGCAAAAAGGCAGATAAGTTTTATAACGTTAACGATTTTACTGATTACTATCTGATCTGCTGTTTCCCCCTTTTTTTTCAAGCGCTTCTTCTACTAATCGTTCCAAGCGCTTTATCAAAAAATTAGTGTCTTCCACTGAAAGTGTATTGGTCTTTTTCGAATTTACATCGTCAATAACATTGAATGTAAATTCGTTTCCTTTTTGGTTATCTAATTCGACCGTGTTTTCCGGTCCATTCTGAGATAATCCTAATGCTATTTGTTCGGATTCCTTTTGAATGCCTAAGCAACTAATTTTATCAAAAATTTCTTTTGCAACCTTTTCGATAGTCTCTTTACGTTTTCCTTCAAGCGATAATTTGATTTGGTCAGTTAAAGGTTTCTTCAACCGAATTTCTGTATTGCCCGCCATTTTGTTCTGGCTGAGCTGTTTACTGTAAACATTTAATACGTTGTGCATTTGATAATTTGGGATGTACATTGGAAATTCCCCCTGGCTCTCTCATCGGCAAGTTTGTTTAAAAACTTTAGGAAAAAGTGGGGTTTTATGGCAAAAAATCAACCGAAAATAATTATTTACTACTTAAACTTATAATAGATAAATGAAGTTTCGCATCTAAAATCAGCTCTAAGTTATCGAATGAATGAGATATCGCTTTTGAGAATCGCTATATAGGTGGGTGACGAATAAAGGTCTGTGGCATTAGTTGACGCTTAAAGATTCGGCGCACCTGAAATGCCAGGTACGCCGAAAACAGGTTATGGGGATCAGGGACGCGAGCTAATCGTCAAAGTCACCCGCCGGCCCCTTGTCGCTGCTGATAGAGGCAGCGCGCCGCGTAATTAATTCCGGTGTCCAATTTGCAGGATCTTCAATTCGTTCAACCTTTGGACCGGCATCATAAGATGCATTTTCAAGGATTTCGGCAATGGCCAGAGGCGCTGTATCTTCAGCGTTAAAAACATTTGTGAGCATATTATAGACAAAGGTTTCAACTCTTTTGACCATCCGTGTTTTTATCTTATCGGCCTGTCCGAGTAATTTGTTTTCGAAGGGTAGGTTGAGTTTTTTATAATTGCCGCCCTTTAAGTCCTGTGATTCGGCATGGGCCACCATTTGATGCCACATTTCTTCTGTGACGCCCTCATTTTTTAGCTTAATGAAATTTCCATTTTCATCAAGCTGGGCATTTCCATAGTCATTTACTCTGAGTCCCCAAGAAATCATCTGTAGCGCGGTAGCCACATTTGCTTTGGTGGTTCTAGTTCTAGCGGCTATTTCTTTCAATCTATCTGAGTTGTTGCCGGAGGTCCCATGCTGGGCGCCGGACACGTTATATTTCGCTAAAGCCTCATGAATTTCAGCGGTTAAATCAACTTGTATACCTTTATCACTTAGCTCGATGCCGTGGGTGGTGCCGTTGTTTAAGGCGATCCAGTCCGGAAAAATACTGTGAGCATTCAGACCTTGAATGAGAAACAGCGCTTCTGCCACCGTTGACAGACCTTCTTTGCCTTTAATTTCACCAATCTCTGTTTCAAGTCCGGCCCATTTCGGTATATACGGATTCAATTCTAAATTCGCTAATAAATTTTTATCATCAGGCATGTGAGATGCATCAATGGCAATGGACGTAATCCCGGCGTCAAATAGAGAGGGTATTTCAATTTTTGCGACTTCTACATCTTCTTGGCTTTTTAGTCCATAGTGATCGGCATGTATGGCCACTGGAATAGTTATGCCGAGTTCATTGCATACGGCGTCTACGATTCGGGCAATATTCCAGTAATTTACCGCGCAATAAGCATCGGCTCCACCCTCGGACTTGGCTATTTCAATGATAATTGCAGAATTGGCTCTTTGGGCGGCTTGAAGCGCACCTCTTATAACAAAACTATTTCTTCCGTTAGCGGCCATGGCTATGGCGTTGCCTTTTTTAAGCATAGCTCGGTCAACAAATTTACCGCTAACAATGAGAGCTCTCGAATTTGGGAAAAGTTTTTTTACGTTTGGTGGTCGACCGATTTCAAGAGCTCTTTCAAAATCTGTTGAATCGGCGGCTTTTGCTTGAGGCATGGCTGAACCTCATTATAGTTTGTTTTTTTGGAAATAAAAAATCAGACATAAATGTCTATCATTAATCCCACTTTATCTAATTTAATTGATTCCATGCTTCGCCTTGGACAGTAGGTAGTATTAATTCTTTCCGCATGCA
>CP070746.1:6821907-6840822 GCA_020348305.1 Desulfobacterales bacterium | reverse complement strand
ACGTGCTGTAAAAAAAGAATCCAAACATTATCACCTAGATTGGAGTCTGGTTACGGACGCTGGTGCACGTTTTGAAAATTTGGTTGCGTTTCATTTGTTAAAATGGGTTTTTTTCTTACAAGATACGGAGGGAAAAGATGTCGAGCTCCGGTATTTCAGAGACATAGATAAAAGGGAGGTCGATTTTGTTATCTTGGAGGATAATAAGCCGGTACATTTTATTGAAGCCAAATCTTCAGGAAGATCCCAGAGCACCTCGCTCCGCTATCTGAAGCGCAAGTTCCCCTCTGTAACTGCTACTCAGGTGACACTTGATAAAGAGGTTGATTTGGTGACCAAAGATGGGATTCGGATCTGCTCGGCGCACCTGTTTCTCGGGGATTTGATTTGATAGGCGTTAACGCTTAGTCGTCAGAGATAATTAGGTTATCTGGTACGGTCATATGAAAATCATCTTCTACTGCCAATACGTCTGGGGCATGGGGCATTTGTTTCGCAGTGTGGAGTTTGTGCGGGAGCTTTCGGATCATCAGGTGACCCTGATTGCCGGAGGCCAGGAAGTTGATATCGAATTGCCGGATCATGTAACATTTTTGCGATTGCCGACGCTTTACATGGATGAGAAATTTACCAGATTAATTCCAGGCAATCCCGGACAGCACGTCGATGATATTCAACGCGAACGCAAAGCGATTTTATTTACATTGTTTGAAAACCAGCGACCGGACCTATTTATTGTTGAGCTTTTTCCTTTTGGACGCACGGTATTTGGCTTTGAACTGCAGCCGCTTTTACAATCAATTCGGGAAGGCAGATTTGGAAATGTAAAAAGCGTATGCAGCCTGAGGGATATTTTGGTGGAAAAAAAGCATGCCCGAGCTTATGAAGAAAGGGTTTTAAGCTATTTAAAGCACTATTTCGATCTGTTGTTGATACATTCCGATGAAACGCTTCTCACCTTGGATGAAACCTTTTGGCGGGTGCATGAAATTCCAGTTCCAATATATTAAACCGGCTTCATTACCCAACAAGGCGATCCGGTGAATGCGAAAAAGTTGCGCAACGAGTTGGATCTTGGTCCGGATGAAAAGCTGATTGTCGCCAGCGCAGGAGGCGGTCGGGCAGGCTATAAACCGTTAAAAAGCGTGTTAAAAGCCTGTCATTTGCTCCACGATACATTGCCAATACGGCTTGAGGTATTTACCGGCCCCTTTATGAACAGCGAGGAATTTGAAGAAATATTTGCCTCATCTGAGCCTGGTATGAACGTCCACCGTTTTACCTTACGCTTTCTTGACTATTTATATGCCGCTGACCTGTCGGTGAGCCTGGCCGGTTACAACACCTGCATGAATCTATTGGTAACCCGGGTTCCTGCTCTCGTTATTCCATATACCCGTGAACGGGAACAGCCCTTGCGGGTTGAAAAACTTAAGAATTTTCTGCCGATCCGTATCGTGTATGATAAAGACCTTGAATCTGAGCGCTTGGGCAAACATATTCGACAAATGCTCCATAACCCTCCGGGGTTCAAGACAATGAACTTGAATTTAAATGGCGCTCAAAATGGCGCCCGCTTCCTCACGCAATGGATTGCCAATACCAACGCTTAATCCGGACTAGCTAGAACCCAAATTTATCTAAGGCGGATTGACAGAAAAAACACAAATTTCAGAACTAAGCGCCTAGCTCAGGCCAAACACCAAACGCGAAACTCAAATCAGCCATCTTTTTCATTTGACACGTATCGACTTTTCTCTATATTTACACCACTCATGACAGGAAATAATTCAACATCCAAGGAACCGATGAGCAAAGACACCAGCTGTATCAATATTCTTACCTGTGAAAATTACCTGAAAAACGTTCTGCCGGCGGTTCCGTATGACAAACTATTTAATGGCATCATAGGAAATCAGTCATTTTTGTACACGGATGAAAATTCCGGGAAAATCGTGCCGGTTGATAAGAACTATTTATTGGATCTGAACCATTGGATCTCAAATAGCCTGTTAGCCAAGGTATATGAGAATACCGTATCGATCCTTAATGATAGCGATGCGATTTATAAGGCCGGACGAAATATTTTTAAAACAGCGGTAAGTTCGCAAATTTTTTTGATGCGCGTTGCCGGCGTTCAGACCATCATCAACCGACTTCCCAAAGAAAATGCCAAATTTAATCGTAATCGAACCATTGAGGTTGTCGAAAATCAAAACGGCTTTGCTACTGTAAGAATCCGATGGGCCGCAGATTCGAATCTAACCAAGCTTTTTTGTGATATGAATCGGGGGGTCTATGAGGGCCTCGGTAAGCTAACACGAAATCCAGCCAAGGTTGAAGAGAAAATATGTCAATTTGAAGGCGGTGAGCATTGTGAGTATCTCATAAAATGGAAAGCCAAACCTTTTCATTCGCGAATTGTCGATTTATGTCGATTCCGTCTTTCCCATGAGGTTATCGATGAACTCGAACGAATGATTGAAGAGGTCAACGAAATTCGGTTAAGACAGGAAAGGGTCATCAAATTGCGGACTGCCGATTTAGCCAATGAAAAGGAAAAAGTTGTCTGCGCCCAGAATATATTATCAAGTTATGTAGCGCCCCAGTTAGCCGAAAAAATTCTGAATGGCGAAGTCGATCCCGTCTGGGGGCATAGTCGCAAAAAAATAACCATGTTTTTCTCAGACATTAAGGATTTTACGCCGACGACAGACAGCATGGAACCCGAAGATATGGCCAATTTGCTGAATGAATATTTTTCTAACATGAATGCGATTATTCAAAAATATGGAGGGACGCTTGCCAATATTAATGGGGATGCGTTGTTTGTTTTCTTCGGTGCCCCGGACAGAACCAATGACAGAGATCATGCCCTTCGATGCGTAAACATGGCCATCGACATGCAACACAAGATGAAGGAGCTGCAACAAAAATGGTTTGAAGAAGGTATTGAACAATCTCTGCAGATTCGATGCGGTATTAGCACCGGCATGGCAACGGTGGGAGGTTTTGGCTCCGAGGATAGGAAGGCTTATACCGCTATGGGTATGCAAGTTAATTTGGCTTCTAGACTGGAGAGCGTCTGCGAACCGGGTGGCATTCTCATCAGTCATCCCACTTGGGCCTTAGTAAAAGATAAGATCGAATGTATGCCGAAAGGTCAAATAAACGTGAAAGGATTTTCCAGATCGGTTAGGGTTTACGCTGTTAATTTTGGCAAAGAAGACCACTGATTAACTATACTTTTTGGTCTTCGGAAACGTGCTTTTCTTGCTATTTTTTCCTTAGCTGCTTACGGCAGCATTCACAGATCATGCCCTTAACGTCTCCTTCGGCAAAGCGGCGTCTGTGGTCGGTATAATGGGCTCCGTACCAGATGTCCGCAAGGCTACTCTTTGTCAGATCTCCCATGATACTGCGCTGCTCCCAGTCCGAACAGCATTGCACCATCCGTCCGTCATAAAGTATGTAAATTTGATCTATCATACGCCGGCACCACGAAAAACTTCCAAGCTGATAGGCACTAACCGCAGTGTCGCGGATATTTTCCTGGTCGGCCCGGTTTTCCACAGTTTGAATAAAAAGTTTGATGCCCTGATCTTTCCAGTAACGACGGATGCTGGGAATCTCCTCGCGGGTGTGGATGGAGTCTACCATTAAAATTTCAAGACGGGGCTTTTTGTATCCTCCCTTTTTCTTTAACTCAAGAAGACGATCTAGATTCCGAAGCGTTTTTTTTAAAGGAAGGCGCATGATATTCCAGTAAGTCTCGGGATTGAGGCTAAGAACGGATATTCTTAGTTTATCAAGGCCTGAATCAAGTAAACCCATTGCCATACGCTCGGAAAGAAGTCCTCCGTGGCTGGTAATTTTAGAGTATTGTGGTTTTTTAATTCGGGCGCTCAGGTAGGCAATTCGTTCAGGAAGCTCGCGGTCCAGCAACGGCTCGTTCATTAAATAGACGGAGTAGCGTCGGACTCCCAGTGCGATACATTGATCCACTATGGAACGATAAAGATCCCAATGCATGCGACGTCCGATGGGTATGTGACGTTTTGTTTTTCCATTCGGACAAAAGATACAGGCGGCATTGCATCCTGTAACTGTTTGAATTTGAACGTGATCGGGTGCAATGGCAGACAATGGATCAACCGCCTCCCCCGGGTTATTGGTCTTCATATTATTCTCAATTCCCAAGACTTTGGTATTAAGCCTCGAACTTATTACAAAAATTGGATTGGGTGTCAAGCAGAGGATTCAGTTGCTATTTCTGGCTTGACACACAATCTGCTGTTCCATAGACTCTCAGGCACTTAAAATTGGTCCTCATATTGAGAACAAGGATTAGATTCTTTAATTCAAGGAGCCGAGCATGAAGGCAGATATTCGTGATGTCATTGATGATTACATTGATGCCCACACAGATGATGTGTCATCTTTGCTTCAAGATCTAATGCAGGAAACCGAAAAGTTAACCGGTCTTGCGCGATGGAGTATTGGAAAAGTCGAAGGCAAGCTTATGCAATTGCTTATCAAAATATCTGGAACTCAACAGGCAGTTGAGGTGGGTACCTTTACCGGATATTCGGCTTTGGTTATTGCTGAAGCGTTGCCTGATGAGGGTATTTTAATAACCTGTGAATCGAACGAAGCCTATGGGGAAATCGCCCAGCGATACTTTAACCAAAGCCCGTATGGTAAAAAAATACAGCTAATACTCGGGCCGGCACTAGATACGCTGAAAGAAATTCTGGAAAGCAGCGTGGGTTTTGTTTTCATTGATGCGGACAAGCCTTCTTATGCTGTATATTTTGACGAGGCGATCAGAATTTTACAACCAGGTGGGATCGTTTTCGTTGATAATGTTTTTTGGCGAAATAAAATTTTCAAGAACAAGATTACCAACGAAAACGCGAAAGCCATTGCGGCATTTAATGAGAAAGTCATGCGTGACGATCGGGTTGAAAACGTCATGTTAAGCATCCGTGATGGTGTTTACTTAATCAGAAAGAAATGACCATAAAAGCAGCATCGATTTTTTATTGTCAAGTATATGTTATAGTTATCTTTCTTGCCGAGGGAAAAGCACTTAGGAATCATTCCCATTTACATGCAAATTTAAATATGTTACATGCTCCTATCAACTCCAAATGAAATTCGTCCACCATGCGTGTGCATCTTTATTGCAACCGTGCGAAAAAATGCCGTACGGCTGCTTTACATGTGGTAGCTGAATGCCAAATTCTTGATAGAAGCCTCCGACTATGACTCAAAAGACTATCCTATCAGAAATGCCAAACGGGACCGGACGTGTACAAAGACAGGTTGTCCTACCCTTTTTAAAATCGGTGGAGATCTCCTTTCAAAGTATAAAAGTTCGCTTTTTCCGTTCGCTCATCACCACCATGAGCCTTGTGCTGGCGGTATCGTTTTTAAGTTTTATCAATGTCAGCAATGACATCGCCAATGGTATGCTGGCTACCCATGATCCCGATTTACGCCAATCTCTTATCCGTTCCGGATATGATATTGGAGCGCAGGATATCAGTGTCGGCAGCAGTGCCAAACAACGATGGATTGTGATTCTTTCGCTTTTGGTTTGTGTGGTAGGCATTGTCAATGCCCAACTTATGGCGGTAACTGAGCGTTTTAGAGAAATCGGAACAATGAAATGTTTGGGGGCTTTGGACCGTTTCATTCTCAGGTTATTTGTACTTGAAGCCGGCATGCAAGGGTTGGCAGGTGCTGGAATTGGTGCACTGGCAGGTGCTCTTTTTTCCTTAATCAATGCTTGGCTGCATTTCGGCACGGCGGCGGTAAGGTCAATTTCCATTGCCAATTTGCTTATATCGATTGGCATTGCCACAGGTGTTGGCTGTCTATTAAGTCTATTAGGGGTCTTTTATCCGGCACTCGTTGCCGCTAGGATGCAACCCGTAGAGGCGATGCGAGTGGAGCATTAGTTATCACCTCAGAATCGGAGAATCGGTGAATTCGAGAACCGCAGATAGAATTACTATGCGATATTTTTTCGCCGTTTCGCGCACTCTCCCATTTTACGTTTCGTATTAAAATTGTCAGGGATGATGACCATGGCAGAGAAGACGAATATTGTTCGTGTTACAAATGTGACCAAAGTATTTAAGCTTGGCAAGATAGATGTTGATGCCCTTAAAGGCATAAATCTTGAGATATCAAGAGGGAATTACATTTCCATTATGGGGCCTTCCGGCTCCGGCAAAAGCACCTTGTTTAATATGATTGGTGGATTGGATAAACCCACTTCCGGAAAAGTCTACATCGATGAAGTCGACATTGCACAGCTTGATGCCTACGAGCTCGCATGGCTGCGTTGCCGCAAGATCGGTTATATCTTTCAGACGTTTAACATCATCCAGGTGATGACCGCGTTGGAAAACGTCACTCTGCCGATGATATTTGCCGGTATGGGAAACGATGCTGCGGTTGACAAAGGCATGCAGCTTCTGGAACTAGTAGGTATAGGAGACCGGTACAGCCATAAACCATTTGAACTTTCCGGGGGGCAACAGCAGCGGGTTGCCATCGCGCGGGCGCTGGCCAATGATCCGGCTATTATTCTTGCTGATGAACCTACCGGAAACCTCGATTTGACCACTGGTGAGGAGTGTATTGCGCTGCTGAAACGATTGAGCCAGGAACGCGGCGTTACGGTTATTTCTGCGACCCATGATTTCAAGATGCTCAATGTTTCGGATCAGGTGGTTTGGATTCGGGATGGCCGGGTGGACAAAATTGAAGATCGCGAAGAACTGTCGATTTCCATTGGTCAGATTGGGACCAAAGAATAATAAGCTGGTCACTGGTTGCTGGCCGCTGGTTTCTGGCATCTGGTTCCTGGTCTCCAGTTCTTGATCAGTGGGTGCTGGAAGTTGAGGCATCTTGATTTCTATGTATTTTTTTGCTGAAGCGAACAAAGTGCCCTTATCTTTACTCTATGAAAAGTACAGATGAGCATATGAAAAAAATGCTGCATACAACCAAAATATCAAAGAATGATGTGTTAAACCACAGTATTCCGAGTTTGGCATCTAGTGACCAGATACAAGTGACCAGATACAAACGACCAGCGACCAGTGACCAGCGACCAATGACCAGCTACCAGCGACCAGAGACAATTAACCAGAGGCTATTGAGGCTAGCACTTGTTTTGCTGATGCTCTTAATTCCCGGTTTTGGAGCCATCGCTGCGATACAGGATGAGGATGCCACTGAATTCAAGGAGGTCATCCAAAAGTTATCCTCTTTTGCCGACCGCAGCACCGGTACAGCGGGCAATAAGGCGGCTGCTGATTACATTAAAGCAAAATTTTCACAACTTGGTTTTGAAGTTGTCGACTCACATAAATTTGCGGTTCCGGTTATGCAGTGCGGCAAGAGTAGTTTATCAATACCGGATCGTGGGATTACGATCCCCATTTGTCCGCTCAATAGCAATGCAATCTCACCGCAAAAAATTGTAGCACCCGGGATAAATGGAACTCTTATTTATGCGGGAAATGGAGAACCTAATGAATTCAACGGCAAAACCATTGAAAATGCCGTTATTTTAATGGAGTTTGAATCCGGTAAGAATTGGCTGTATGCCGCCGACCTGGGTGCCAAAGCCTTGATTTACGTAGATCGAGGAAACTCTCCCAAAATTTTCTTTGAAGAAAAGTTTGAATTTAGCCCGATTCAGTTTCCGCGTTTCTGGATGTCGATTAACCAAGTCAAAGAACTCTTTCCTGACTTTGAAACAATGCCCGCAGGGCGTGTCGCCGACCAAATCCAACTGGTATCGGAAATAAGCTGGAAGCAGGTTATCTCCGAAAACATTTACGGTATCGTTCCCGGCACCAACCCTGAGCTCGAGGAGCAGGCGGTGATGGTGGAAGCTTTTTATGATAGCACCGCCTGGGTTGCAGGGCGGTCGCCCGGAGCGGATGAAGCCTGCAGTGTAGCTTCGCTTCTGTATTTGGCCCAATTTCTAAAAGATAATCCTCCGCAGCGAACGGTGATTTTGGTCGCTACCAGCGGCCATGCCCAGGCACTGGCCGGAATGCGGGAGCTGGTCTGGGGCTTTTCGACACGTTCACAAATTCAGCGCAGAATGAAACGGGATCTAAAAGCGCTGGCCAAAAAGACCCGCAACACAATTGAAACACTCAAAAAAGCGTCGTTTGAGTCTGCAGACACTGAAACGTCGGTGGATGAAGCAAGACAGGCACTGGTTAAAGATGCCATCGAAGAACGAATAAAAACGGAATCCGACCGCATTTCGCGCCGCTTGATGCGGCTTCGGCTGCAGAAGGCCACCGCTGCAAATCAGGCTGTGATTAAAGAATTAGCTTATGAAAGACAGCTACTGCGGCGGTTGCTCTGGATGAACACATACACGGATTTATTGCCCGAGGAAAGTGAGGTTCTTGCCCAGCTGGTGCCGAAAACGATTCATGATCAAAAAGCCATTCTCGCCGATGCCGAATTTCAGCTGGAGCTGCTTGACAGTGCGCGAACATTTCGCGGTCATGTTAAAGTCTACGATCTGGTTACTGCCGTATCTCTGCATCTCTCCAGTCACGGTGACGGTTTCGGGGCCTTTAACTATGGCTGGCAGTATCCGTTCCGTCCCAGAATTAATCGAACCGCGATATATTCAACCCTAGATGAAGTCCTGCGCCAGGGGGCTTTGAAAGTCGAGAAAGATCTCGGATATGAGGGTTTATTTAAAGATACACTGCGTCCAAGCCGGCGTCGTTCCTGGCAGAGTTATTTTCTGGACCAACCGCCTTTGGGCGGTGAAGTTACGGCAATGACCGGCATACACGGGCTAACGTTTGTGACTACCCACGATGCCCGGGCCATGTGGGGAACCCCTAACGATACGCCGGAGAAGGTCGATGTTAAATTTGCGCTGCGGCAAACTGCGCTGGTAGCCGGTCTAATACGGCATTTGGCCCAGGCGCCCAAGCTGCATGAGAATTTATTTCCCCGAGTCGGCATTGCCGAAATTAATGGCAATGCAAAATTTTTGCGCCATGGTGAACTGTTTGCCGATCAACCGGCTCCCGGAACCGTATTGCTGGGCTTCCAGGGGCCGGCCAGATTTTACGCCATCGTAGATCATATGGGAAAGTTTCATTTGCGGGGACTGGCGGATAAAAAACACACCTATCACAAGGTGATTTTCGAGGGATTTAAATTTGACGAAAACGGTAACATCATCTGGGCCATTGACAAAAAACAGACCGGAAAGGGTGCTTATCGTACGAAGATGTACCGCCGGCATATGGAAACCGATCTCATTATGTTCGCCTGCAACGGGACAACGCTGTTTAATCTTTTGGAGCCGCGCACTTTCCGTCCCCTTCACAAAGGGTCAATCATCGATGGTCGCCGCGAGACGGACCCGCAGCGGTACTGGTTCAGCCGACTGGATACCTGGATCTCCTTTTATCGCAACGCCTCAACCATGACGACCGTATTTATGGAAACCGGTACACCGTTGAAATTGGTGCTATCCGACACGCCCCTGCGAAAAAAAATGATTTTGCTCAATGCCAGTGAAGACAATCCCCAGGGCAGCGGTTATATGGTCGAAAAATGGCCGATATTGCACCGGACCGAGTTCAACGTTGCCCGCGACATGTGGATGCTTTTGACCCCTCGCATTGCCAACCTCGAGAAACGGGGTATTTTCAATGAACGCATTCGCAACCTTCGACAAGAGGGAAAAAAGGCGTTAAGTGTTGCAGAAACCGCTTTGCACGATAAGCAGTATGGGCAATTTTACGAATCCACGGCACACTCGTGGGCATTAGCCAGCCGAGTCTATGATGACGTGGAGAAAACCCAAAAAGATGTCCTTTACGGGGTATTGTTTTATATCGCTCTGTTTGTACCCTTTTCCTTTTGTCTGGAGCGATTGCTTTTTTCTTATTCTAACATTTATAAGCGCATTATCGCTTTTTGTTCGATTCTGCTTTTGCTGATTGTCATTATTTACAATGTTCATCCGGCCTTTCGATTGGCCTACAGTCCCATGGTTGTCATCTTAGCATTTTTCATTATGGGGCTTTCCTTTATTGTAACGCTGATTATAAATTTCCGCTTCGAGGCAGAAATGGCTCAGCTTCAGACCCGTGCCCAGCTGGTTCAATCCGGTGAAATTGGGCGCTGGAAAGCATTTGTGGCTGCTTTTCTTCTGGGCGTCAGCAACCTGAGACGGCGGCGCTTGCGCACGGCGTTGACCTGTGTCACCCTGATTATTCTGACCTTTACAATTATGAGCTTTACTTCTGCAAAATCCATGCGGCGGCACGCCCGGGTCTTATATGACGCCCAGGCACTCTACCACGGTTTTCTGTTAAAAAGTGTAAATTGGAGAAGTTTGCCGCCGGAAGCCTTTGGCCGCATCGCAAATTCTTTTGGTGATAAAGCCGTTGTTGTGCCCCGAGTGTGGCTGGAAGATCAAGACCGAACACGTTCAACTCGAATACCCGTTTATTTCGACGGCAGGGTATTTGAAGCTCAGGGAATGGTGGGGCTATCCGCCGACGAATCGCAGGTTTCGAGACTCGATGAGATTCTTGTGGCGGGTCGCTGGCTGCATGCCAACGAACCGCAATCGGTACTGTTGCCCCGGCGGATGGCGGAGCAATTAAACATCGATCTTGCCCGTTCGCAAAATCATACCGTATCGCTCTGGGGTATGCCGTTTAAGGTTGTCGGTATTTTCTCCGGTAAAAAATTACAGGAACGCATCGATTTGGACGGAGAACCCCTGACGCCGGTAATTTTTCCCCGGGAAATGTCATCAGAGTTAACCGAAGTAGAAGAGGAGGCAATGGAATCCGGCGATGACGTGCGGGAATTTCAAAGCCGCTATCAACACATTGTCGGGGATCTGATCCTTATTATACCTTACCAGACGCTTTTGGCCTGCGGTGGCCACTTAAAAGCCGTTGCTGTTCGTTCTTTGTCGCAGGATGACGTTCAAGCGACAGCCCAGAACCTGGTGGACCGCTTTGGCTTATCTTTGTTCAGCGGGGAACCCGAAGGCACCTATTTGTATCACGCGAGTGATACGATGAGTTACAGTGGCGTGCCCAATATTATTATCCCACTGGTTATTTCCATTTTTATCGTCTTAAACACGATGATCAGCAGTGTTTATGAGCGTAAGCGTGAGATTGGGGTTTACACCTCGGTGGGACTGGCGCCATCCCATGTATCCTTTTTATTTATCGCCGAAGCCATGGCGTTTGCGGTGTTAAGTGTGGTTTTCGGTTACTTGCTCGCCCAAACGACTGCATGGCTTTTTGCCGACACCGCACTTTGGTCGGGAATCACCGTGAATTATTCCTCAATGGCCGGTGTAGCTGCCATGATTTTGGTCATCATTGTGGTGCTGGTCTCCGTTATCTATCCATCAAAAGTTGCCGGTGAAATTGCTATCCCGGATGTAAACCGTTCCTGGACCCTTCCGTTGGCCCGGGGAAATGTGCTGGAGCTCACATTGCCTTTTTTAATGAATTACAGGGAACATCGCAGTGTCGGCGGCTATCTATACGACTATTTTGAGGGTCACCAGGACGTCTCTCACGGAATGTTTTCAACCGCTGACATCCAGTTTGACTTTGTGTGCGAGAATCCGCCCGGATTGGCAAAAGAACCATACGATTGTCCGGAGGACCAGTGTGATGACGACCGGTGCCTCCAGATCAAATCCCGTGTCTGGCTGGCGCCCTTTGATTTTGGAATCATGCAGTCAGTGGATTTGTTGTTTAAGCCGGCTGAGGACGAACCCGGATTTCTCGAAATTAAAGTTCAATTGGTTCGAGAGTCCGGCGAAGCAAATGCCTGGCGCCGGATCAATAAGACCTTTCTGCATGAAATACGCAGACAATTACTCGTGTGGCGCTCGTTTGAAGACCCGACCAAAGAAAAATACGAACGACTCTTAATGGATGCTGAAAAAAAGATAGGAATCCGTTCCGACCAGGTAGTAGAGAGATGACAGAAAATCAGCTGAGCCCCGAGACAGAACGATCTTCACCTTCAGATGAAACTAAAAGCACAGTAGATAAAATCCGTCTGCGTGCAATTGTGATCGGATCCTGCCTTGCCGTTCTGATTTGCCTGATTACGCCCTTTAACAATGCCTATCGCCAGGGAACGCCTTTGGGCGGCGGGCATTTTCCGCTGGCGCCCTTTTATTTTTTGGTATGGATGATGCTTATCACAGCATTGATCCGCTGGATATTTAAAGGACGCAAGCTGATTACCGGAAAAGAGTTGTTGGTATCCTGGGCCCTGATGGTATTGTTGTCCGGCATTGCCTGGACCGGGCTCGCCCGAACCTTTTTTATTAATTTAACTGCCCCATATCATTTTGCGACTGTTGAAAATCGCTGGGAAGAGAAATTGCATCCTCTGCTTCCAGACAGCTGGTATCCCCAGAGCCAGGAAGCCGTCACGACTTTTTATAACGGGATTTCCGGCGGAAGATCGATGGATTGGTTGGAGGTGATAAAATCGATTCCCTGGGATGCCTGGATCGGGCCACTTCTGGGCTGGGCGGGATTCATCCTGCTTTGCTATCTGGTAATGATCTGCATTATAAATCTACTCAGCAAACAGCCGCTGTACAATGAACGAATGAATTTTCCGCTGCTGCGGGTACCTCTTTTAATGCAAGAGGCATTGGATAAAAATGAATTTGGCCGATTTATGACCAATCGCTTTTTGTTAGTTGGATTTTTTGTGCCCGTTTGTTTGCATCTGATCAACGGGCTGAGCTTTTATCATCCGTCGGTACCTTCGATTCCCACACTAATTTTAGCCGGCAAATATTTTCCAACAGTCGGGCTTTTATCAGGATTCATTAAACTCAAAATTTACATCTATCCGGCCTTTATCGGTTTTGCATTTCTAACATCAAAGCAGATTTCCTTTTCGTTTTGGTTTTTCTTTCTCGCGGGCACATTATTGATCGGATTGCTGAGTGTTTTAGGCATCAACATACCTGCGGCGGCCCTGGGGGTGACTTTTGGCCCAGTTATTTCACGACCTGAAGAAACCCAGATGATCGGTGCTTATCTGGTGTTTTTCGCCTTTCTTGCCTGGCTGGCAAGATTTCACTTTCTCGATACCATTTTGAAGGGATTCGGTGTAAGGAAAGAGCAAAATTTAGAAACGGAATGGTTTTCGATACGATTATCTTTCTGGGGTTTTGTCATTGGAGGGCTCGGAATCGTCTTCTGGTGCCATTATTTCGGAATCCCGTTTTTATTGTCCTTTCTAGTGGTGGGCGCCTTTTTCCTGTTTACCCTGGTGGCCATGCGTGTTATCTGCCAAGGAGGAATTGCGTACTTTACCTTGACCGAGGCTCCTATCGACGGTCTGATGGCTTTTTTCAGCTCTAATTTTTTCACCAATACCGGGATACTGGTTGCCGGTGTTGTGCAGAAAGTGCTTTTTGTTGATTTGCGTGAGTCCCTCCTGCCCTCTTTACTGCATGCCCGCAAGGTCACCGAGAAAGTTTCCAATAATCGCTGGATTTTTGTGACGATCATCATCGTTCTGGTAAGCGGTATCGTGGCATCTTTTTTAGCCATGCTGGCACTCTGTTACAAATATGGTGTCAGAGAACTCCAGCTCGATTGGGCGACCCGGACAACGGTTGCGGTTTATGACAACATTTACAGCCTGGTCGAATCACCCCAGGACCCCGGTAAATGGGTTATGATATTCACCGTTGTCGGTGCTTTTGTTATGCTGGTCCTAGCGATCTGCTATCACCGTTTTTACTGGTGGCCGATTCATCCCATTGGTTATCTCACTGCCTACAGCTCCGCCATGTGGCATCTGTGGTTCAGCTTTTTTGTGGGTTGGGCTTGCAACGCCCTGTGCATGCGCTATGGCGGGGTGGTATTGTTTAAAAGAATGCGTAATTTTTTTATCGGACTGATTATCGGTGATTTTTTTATGGCCGGCACCTGGGCCATCTATGGGCTTTTTAGTTATTCGAGTTATTTGGTATTGCCCGACTAAGTTGCGCGGAACGCGTAACCCGAAACACGGAACCCGAGACATGTACGAGGATAAGGAACTCCAAGAATACCGGGATTTGTTAAAAACGCCGGACCATTTTGAGGAAGGATTTGACTGGAAGACCATTGTCGGATCGATTTTTATCGGTTTTTTGATGATGCCCGGCAGCATGTACTTGCAGCTTGTTATCGGAACGGGCATCGGCCCGGCGGCGCGCTGGGTGACCATTATCCTCTTTGCGGAGCTGGCCAAACGCTCTTACACTGAGTTAAAGCAACAGGAGATTTTCCTGCTTTATTATATGGCCGGGGCAGCCCTGGCAACTCCGTTCCAGGGGCTTTTGTGGAACCAGTACCTTGTGCAGTCAGATGCCGCTCGAATGTTGGGTCTGGTCGAATTCATTCCCACCTGGGTAGCTCCTGCACCGGATTCATCCTCTCTGGTGGAGCGGACCTTTTTTCATCGGGATTGGCTTATACCCATTCTTTTACTGATTGGAACCCAGATTATTCAGCGCATCGACCAGTTTGGGTTAGGATATGTATTTTATCGCATTACTTCCGACGTTGAGAAACTTCCCTTCCCGATGGCACCGGTTGCAGCTCTGGGAACCATGGCGCTGGCCGAATCAACGGAAGATAAAACTAAAAGCTGGAAATGGCGCATATTTTCCATCGGAGGAGTTATCGGGCTGGCCTTTGGCGGGATCTATGTCTTATTACCTACCGTTTCCGGTCTTTTCCTGATGGAACCAATTCGATTAATTCCCATTCCCTGGGTAGAGCTGACCGGCTACACCGAAGAATTGCTGCCGGCTGTGGCCACCGGCATCCAACTCGATCTGGGCCTTGTATTTATAGGAATGGTCCTGCCATTTTGGGCGGTGATTGGGGGATTAATCGGACTCATCATTACGATAGTGGCCAATCCTTTCTTATACCACCACGGAATTCTGAATCGCTGGCATCTGGGCATGGGGAGCGTCGACACGGTTTTTGCCAACAATTTCGACTTCTATCTGAGCTTTGGTATCGGCCTGGGCCTGGCCATTGCTTTGATCGGTATCTGGCATGTCATCCGGTCCTTTGGCAAAAGCAGCGCCGGCCAGCGGGGTAGCTTTAAAGATCTGTTTCGGCCCCCGCCGGGAAGGGGGGATTTTAATTTCTGGATTGCCGTTGGTATTTATGTCTTTTCCACCATTTCGTACGTTTTGCTGTGTGTATGGCTGGTTCCCAATTTTCCGTGGCAGTTTTTTTTGGCCTATGGCTTCATTTACACGCCGATTGTATCTTATATAACAGCTCGAATGGAAGGTATCGCCGGGCAGTTTGTCAGTTTGCCGCTGGTAAGGGAAGCCAGCTTTATTGCCGGAGCCAAGTATTTCGGATATCAGGGTATCGAAATCTGGTATGCGCCTATTCCGATACACAATTATGGTGAAGCTACGGTAAAGTTTCGCGAAATCGAGCTGACCGGCACCAGTATCCGCGGTATCATTAAGTCTGAGATCGTCGTTTTTCCGGTGGTGATGACCGCAAGCCTGCTTTTTTCTCAATTTATCTGGCGTTTGGCACCCATTCCATCCAGCGCTTACCCGTTTGCCCAGGAACTGTGGCATCTGCAGGCCTTAAACTCTCTCTTGATGCAGACCTCGACTCTGGAGGGAAATTCCTTATTCTATCAGGCGTTGAACTGGATTTATGTTCTGGCGGGCATGGGGCTGGGAGTTGTTACCTATGCCATTTTGATGATACTGGGGTTGCCAATTCTATTGGTTTACGGTATGGTGCGCGGGCTGGGGCAGAGCACTCCCCATGGGCTTATTCTTGAGGTCGTGGGAGCGCTGCTGGGCCGTTTCTTTTTCTTGAAACGTTATGGGACCATGTGGCGTCAATATGCACCGGTCCTTTTGGCCGGTTTTTCCTGCGGCATGGGGCTGACCGGCATGTTCGCCATGGGGGTAACGCTTATTCTCAAGTCGCTCGGGCGTTTGGCATATTGATCGATTTCAGGTTCTTGTGATGATTTTGCCTCGACAAAATATTCTTGATATGAAATAAATAGGTGTAGTTTCCTGGTTGAAAAATTCGAATTTATCCGGATTAGGAGTTATTATGAGAAAGCCACTAATTTTGTTTGCCATTATGATATTTTTTTGGACTGCTGGTACATGCTTGGCGGATGCACCACACAAAGTCGGGCCATTTGTGCTGGATCGAGAAATTTCCGGTTTCAAGGATTATGTTATCATGGAGACCGCCTTGCCCATTCGCCATATGGAAAATATCGAGGAAGTCGAAACAAAACCCATCGAAGGTTTCAAAAGCGGTCTAATTGCCTATGCGACCTGCACGGCACCGAGGCATATCGTGCGCATTAAGCTTAAGTATTTGGATTCGAGCAAAAAGTTTTATGAGGAGTTGCTTAAGCGAATTAAAAAACGCTTCGGTGATCCAGCCGAGTATCGCGGCGATCCCTTTCACATTGTTATTGCTTGGAAATGGTCCTTTGTCGATAAAAATAACCATAATATCAGCCTAATTATACAGCACAATACGATGGATGCGGAGGAAAAGAAAGGCAATTCGATAAAGCTCACGAATAGCAGTTTGATCGGGAAAGATCGACTGTGTTATACAGAAAAGGAAATCGATCTGCGGGAAAAGTTGCGGCATCGCAATTGGAAAGTCATGGTTCCACAGCTGAGGGGATGGGATCGTTTTGTTCCGCAGTAGTTTTGCCTTGGAGTATTGGCGTCATGGATTAGCCAACTCCGTCATAGTAGCCTATACGATTTGAAGAATTGAACAACAATTGGAAACAAGTTGCCTGGAATGGAATCCGTTTTAACACGCCTTCCACATGGGAGGTGGGCCAAATCAGTGCCCGCCATCTGATTCTCGAAAACGATTCGGAACCTGCGATGGAAGTTAAATGGGGTCCCATAAAAGGAAAATTTTCCCACCCCACCCACCTCAAGCGTTTAAGTGCCCTCCACCGCAAAGTGTTGCAAAAAACCGTCACCGAATGGCAGCTGCCGTTCGATTGGGAAGAAGCCTTAAGTGATTATCAAGTAAGTGGTTTTTCCTGGCAAGGGCGAAAAACTATAGGCCGGGGGGTGATTCTGTATTGTTCCTCTTGCCGGAATGCTACCCTCATTCAATTTTTTCAGCCAAAATCTGCTAAAACAGATAAGATTCCCCTGGAAGTCTTAAAAACATTGAACGACCATCGAGACGATGATCAGATAGTTTGGTGTGTTTTTGATATCCGTGCAATCATTCCGAAAAATTATAAACTGGTGCACCACCGGTTTGCGGCCGGAAAATATGAACTTGGATTTGCCGATGGCGCTCAAAAGATTAACTTGTATCGGTGGGCACCGGCTTCTGTGTTGCTTAATGAGCAAAACCTTTGCCAGTTTGCCAAAACAATACCAGATTTTTCATCAGGCAATCCAATTCCTGGAATCATTGAAGGATACCAGGCGGTAAAATGGTGTCAAATCCCTCGCTTCAAATGGTTGCGCTGGACAAGCCGCTTAATGCCCAAGCCTTCATATCAGTGGTGGCGTCTTTGGCATGTCAAGGAGAAAAATCGTATTTTGGGGGTCAAAATACAAGCAAAACGACTGCTTAATACTTATCTGCTGAATACGATTTGCACCAATTATGAAAGTCTTTAAAAAAAAATCCAAGGGGATTCAAGTTTCTCGTGAAGACGCATTGAAATGTATACCGGTTAAAAATATCCAAATTACAGAAAGCAGGTTGGAGAGCGGGGAAATAATTATTCGCTATCCAATTACGATGCGGCCTTGGATCGCTGGTCTGGTCAAGCGCTTTGGGCATCCCCAGGATAAAACCCAGACCAAAAAACTGCAACTTGATGAGCTGGGAGCTGCAGTTTGGAATCTAATCGATGGCAATCGCCCGGTACGCCAAATAATCCAGGCGTTTGCCGAATCTCACCGCTTGCAGATGCGGGAGGCTGAAGTGGCTGTGACCGAATTTTTACGCGAATTGGGAAAACGCGGCCTGATAGGTCTGCAGTAATGAACTTCTTTAAAGTTATGCCCTTAGGCCCGTTTTTCTGACAACATAATTATGCGCAGAATCCATTATTCTAATTTGCCAAGCTCCAATATTTCAATTATGAGAAGAAGCGAACGTACTTAAAATGATTTGAGCGCATCATCCATCGTGGGAACGATGGGAAGAAAAGAGTCGAACCCGGCGATTTCAAAGACTTCTTTAACATAATCTTGCATGGCGCACAGCATGAGCTTGCCTTCTTCGCGGTTGAGGGCTTTGGTTGCCTTCAAAATAACGCGCAAACCGGCACTCGAAATGTAATCAAGGTCTCTGAAATCAATGATCATATTTATCGACCCATCGGAAATCGCATCAAAAATCTTTTTCTCAAAACCTTGAGAGGTATTTGAGTCCAAGCGACCGTTGAGTTTAAAAATACTAATTGTGTCTTGTTTTTCCTCAATAATCTCCATTTACTGTCCTCCCTGAACCAACATACAATGGGTTTGTTAAGATATATTTAATTCGTTTTTTTTATCCCGGATGATTTGGCGTGACAGTTTTTTTTCAAGGTCAGTTTATTTATATCGCCGCATCTTTCGTAGCATATTTCATCCATTAGGTTTCTGATCAGATGAATGCCCAATCCTCCGATTTTGCATTCTTCAATCGTACATCCCAAATCGGGTTCCTTTACTTCAACCGGATTAAACGGAACGCCGTCATCTTCAATGCAAAGACACAGCATGTCATTTTGCGGTGTAATGGTGACCTTAATCAGATGTTCATTATCATCTTTAAA
>CP070746.1:6811021-6821807 GCA_020348305.1 Desulfobacterales bacterium | reverse complement strand
CGCTCTGCTCTGGCTGACGGTGCTGTAATCTACACCAAAGACAGCACCTATTGCCGCTTGCTTTTCGTTGCTGTAGCGGTAACTTAGCTCCATGGCCATCTGGCGTAGTTCTTTGCGCCTGGTTTTACGATCCAGCAAGTCTTCAGTTTGAACCTGACCCACCCGTGCAACTTCTGCTATGATCTGCTCAGCAGATTAATGACGCTGTAGTTTTCCAAGCGATGGTATCTCACGCTGTTGCTGGCGGGGAAGCTTCTTTTTCACCCATTTAACAAAACGTTGGCTTCCCAGTATCGATTGATGCACTACCTCTTCAAAGGGATTTTCAATTTCGCCCTCAATGCCCTGGTTCACATATGCCCGGTACCGGCGCCGGCCTTGCGCTGAGTCTTCGCCAAAGTAAGTGTTTAACAGCCAGCCATAATCGATTCTACTGCGGTCAGTCTCATTGATAAAGATATCCTCGCGACGGTTGCCCCGGTTCATCACATGGTAATAGGCACCAGGATATTGGATTCTCAAAGGGCGTGACATAATCCGTTATTTATACATTTCATCAATTCTGTCAATTTAATAGATCTGACCCCCTTTCAAGATGACCCCCTTCCTTCAAAACATAAATCCGTCCCCATAAATCACTCGCCGTTCATAATGAAGGCGCGTTGTGGTTTTTATGGGGCATGATGATGAATTTCCTTAAATTTTTTATTTGACACGATGCAATTATGGCCCTATGGTGCTTTTTTCAAACTGATTAAATATGCATTGAAAGGAAATTTGGAGGAAATTAACAATGGATTTGTTAAGCGTCGATCAGGAAAAATGTAAGCGAGATGGTATCTGTGCTGCCGTGTGTCCTGCGAGCATTATTGAGCTTAAAACCAAAGAGGCCTTTCCGACCATGATTGATGGCGGGGATGAATTCTGTATTCGCTGCGGCCATTGTGTGGCGGTTTGCCCCCATGACGCCATGAGCCATGAAGTCATGAATACGGCCGAATGTCCGCCGGTGCGAGCCGAGTTGAATTTGCAACCGGATCAGGTTGAACAGTTTCTAAGATCCAGACGGTCTATTCGGACATACAAGAAACAACAGGTCGACCGCGATGTTTTGACCAAATTGATCGAGCTGGCATCTTTTGCCCCCTCCGGACATAATACCCAACCGGTCAATTGGTTGGTAATTTATGACAGCGATGAGGTGAACCGGTTGGCAGCTATAGTTGTGGACTGGATGCGCAGTTTAATAAAAGAAGGCTCGCCCCTTGCAGCCAGCCTGCACATGGATCGTGTGGTTGCTGCCTGGGAAGCAGGAAATGAGCGCATTTGCAGAGGCGCCCCCCATGTCCTTGTCGCCCACGCTCACAAAGATGAGCGCACGGCCCCGGCGGCCTTAACCATTGCCTTAACGTATCTCGAACTGGCTGCAGCGGCCTTCGGCCTGGGTGCCTGCTGGGCCGGATATTTTAATGCGGCTGCAAATTTCTGGCCCCCAATGGCAGAGGCCTTAGACCTTCCGGAAGGCCATGTCAGCTTCGGCGCCATGATGGTGGGACATCCGAAATTCAAATACCAGCGCCTGCCGCTGAGGAATGAACCAAGAGTAACCTGGCGATAATCCCGGATTGAGCGATGCTTAATCCAATACTATATCGTACTTTTTATTGGTTATCGAGAGAACTCGGTCCAAAGCTTGACGGGCTGTTGCCCAAACATGATTTTCAAAATAGTTAAATTGGAGAAACGTTGGTCTGATTAATGCTTAGATCGGCCAATTATTTGGGTCCACCGCCAGCTTAGGCTGCTCAATGAAAGGCTAAGATGTCGAATCGCAAAAGTCAGAATGAAAGGATAAACGGAAGCTTCCGGCAAAATTCGATCAGCGTAATTCACAATTCAAGATTTGACCCTCTATTTTCCCACGCTAAGTTAAATATCAAAATGTTGATTTTGGAGTCAAGAAATATGAGGGAAAAGCCTGCCGCGGCGCAGCTCACTTGAGCGAAGACGGGGCGTGCCGCCTCGTAGCTTTTGCGAAGACTGGGAGGTGCATGGTATTTCGCAGGAAAAAATTGTTGGTTGTGGAAGTAATAAAAGGGGATCTGTAATATTAGAAAAGAATAAAATCATGGGCCCTTTCTTTCAAAGGTTGAAAAATTGGCGATTAGTTATTTATATATTTATGAACGTCCCCTTTTATTTTTCCAAAGTGAAACAGCCATTCATAAGACTCATGATTTTACGGACCTCAGGGCAAGTTTTCCCAGGGGTTCTCTTCCACCAATCGGGGCCGAGCAAGCAAGTTGAAGAACTCAAGCCTTACCGTAGGATAGGGTGTGCGTATCCAGCCCACTGACTGAGCGCAGTCGGACCGCGAGGGGCCAAATTGCGCCCAGGCATTAGTCGCTGTTATCGTGATGTCTTGCGTCACTTCGATAAAGCGATTCGATGCGCCGTTACCGCATTCCATATTCAGGTACACATTTACGCGGCCATCCCGGAACGTGTGAAGCCCCGGAAGCGTGTCAACATAGCTCAACGGGGAAGTGCCGTCGCAGTAAGACCGCCAATCTCGAATATAGGTATCATAGTTGCTGTCGTAGTGCCATCCGTTATCGTGGTTTGGATCATCTGCATTGCACTCCACGAGGGTAACGTAGCATGCCGCGTCAACCTGGACCTTCCCGCCGGGATTAATGACTACAAGGCCTTCAAAGGAAAGCCCTACGGATACCTCAAACTTGCCTGTAAATGCTCGTTCCGGGAACCACAGGCGGTAATGCTGACTCAAGGACGCCTGGCCGTTGTTAAACCAGGCTGACCAGCGTTCCGTGTCAGGACACTGCCACATATTCGATGAAGATACCGACGTGCGAAAGGGCGTCAACTCATATGTGCTCGTATGAGTTAAGGAACGAAGCATCGGGATAGATTCCAGATACTCCCTGCGTGAAAACCGGTGCATCTCTTTCTGTGAATCCGTATGCAACTGAACGAGCGCTTCGCATCGCTTCGCTGCTTCCTTTTCAAAGAGCTTGAATCTTTTCTCATAATCCGGTTCTCTGGAAGCTTCAGCCAGACGCTTTTGTTCTCTATCGAACCAAACCAGATACTGAGAGTGCTCCCGCACGAAATCACTCGTTTTCGGGTGGGAAATATGCTCAACCTTCGGCTTGGCCGCCCGTTTGGATGTTCCCTTTTTTTTAGCTGTTTTCTTTGCCATGGCGTCTATCCCTCCTGTATAGGACTGAAACTCGAAAACAGGTTCTCTCTCCTGCATCACCTTCACAGTGAGAGTTGCGTTCAGTCGCTCAATTACTTATGGAAACACGAATGTCTGAAATAAGAAAGATAAGAAATACAAAGGATCCCTCCTTCAGTTCCCCTCTTTTGTGTTGGTAATTTACTAGCACAAAATGCGCTGCGTGTGAAGACGAGCATAGAACATGCCCCTTCCCCTCTCTATATAAAAAAAGATGAAACATTGCTTTCTCAAAGCGAATGATACGAAAATGGTGAATTGTGTATTGGCATCAGCTGCAGCCCAACATATTGAGGCATCAATTAAACGGAACTAATAACCATCCAGATAACGAAAGCGGGCTTTATTGTCAACATTGATTTTTTGACGTGGAATTGAGCATTTAGGCAAATTTGGGCATACCTCACCGGTTTGCCCGTGGCTGGATTTTTTTAAAGGTATGTTTCCATCGGATAATCCCGCTTCCAGCGGGGTCATGTAATCATCCGCGCTGGGCGATGAGGACTCATTGAAGATGATAATGGCTTCAGATAGCGGGCCATTGGCTCGCGCAGTTGGTTTGCGCTTGACATCACATCCCGCTTAGGGCGGGACTTGAGAGTCTTTTTAATTATTTGCGCATCCTCTATCATTATTCTAGATGGGTAACAATTTAAGCACAGATCAAGATTTAACCCCAATTTTTTTCACAGCTGACAGCGGAAGCGGAGAGCCAATTCCAATGAGCGAAGAAGAAAGTTAAAAAGCTAAATACGTTCTTCTCGGCGTTTCATTTTGTCAATTTAAAAGATCTGACCCCTTTTCTAAACACTACTATGACCAACCAGTACAGCCGGTGTTTCTTGTCTATTCAATACACTGATTATTTTATCCACATAATCATCAAATTTAATATTAGAGCGGTCGTCATCTGGATTGTGTCCGGGCATCGTAGGCGCCTCTGCAGTGGGTCCTTCCTTTTCCAGTTCCTTAATGACGCCATCCCAGCACCAACCCCCATGCCATGCACCGTGAAGAAGTACAAAGTGTTTTCCCATCTTTTACCTCTAATGATTTTAAATTAATAAGAAAGTAAAAAACCCCACCTCTCTATTTGGGTAATGGGGTTTTTGGTTTCATTTCATGACTACCGTTGGGTTTGGGTGAGTGTATTATTGTTTGGGATCATTCATTATCAAAATGTTGCTATTAGAGTCAAGAAATTTGAGGGAAAACTCGCCGCGGCGTAGCTCACTTAAGCGAAGACGGGGCCTGCCGCGTCATAGCTTTTGCGTAGACTGGGAGGTGAGTGCTATTTTTCAGGAAAAAATTGCTGGTTGTAGAATTTATGAAATGGAACAAGTAATTTTAGAAAAGAATAAAATCATGGGATGTCCCTCTTTTCCGCTCATTTTCTTAGATCGAAATGCATATTTTCATGACCGTCCTTATTTTCTTTTCCCATTATAAATGGAACGGACGTCCCTCTTTTTCACTGCGAATTAGATCAGCTCGCAACATAATGTTTGACATAAATGGGATGTTTCATATATCAAATATCTACATGCCCCGAAGGGCAATCATATCATTTATCGTCCACAACTGAGAAAGGAGGGTGTTATGAAGATGACTCGCTTGGTGTGTGTGGTGCTTGCTGGGTTTTTTGTGCTTTTTTCAACAGGTGCATCCGCCGAAAATTACGATCTTAAACTCATGACCGGGCCCATGGGCGGCTCCTGGTATCCGCTGGGTGGGGCCATTTCCGATGCCGTGCAGAAGGCCATACCGGGTGTCACCCTGGCGGTTGCCCCGGGCGGCGGCGTGGCCAACGCCGAGGCCGTGCAGTTAGGAAAATGTGACCTTGGCTTTTCCAATTCCAGTTCGGCGGTGGATGGCGTCCATGGCAGACCTCCGTTCAAACAAAAGCTAACCAAAATGAGACAGGTGGCCAATCTATATCCGCAATATTTTCAAATGGTGGTTTTGGAAGACTCGGGCATCAAGTCCGTAGCAGACTTGAAGGGCAAAGTGATCTCTCCCGGTCCCAAGGGGCACACCGGTGAATTTGCTTCACGCCAGGTTCTATCCATCTACGGGCTTTCGTACAAAGATATGGCGAAAGTTCACCATGTCGGTTACAACGACTCGGTGGCCTTGATGAAAGATCGACATAATGACGGCTGGCTGCTTTGCACGACAGCTCCGGCCTCGTCAATCATTGATTTGGCCTCAACCCGTAAGATTCGATTGCTCAGCTTGCCCGATGACAAGATCGCAGCAATGCAGAAATTGAACGCCGGTTATGCCCGCAGAGTAATTCCGAAGGGTACCTACCAGGGTGTGGATTATGACGTGCATGGTTTTGGATTTTATACCCATCTCATCGCAAGCGAAGATTTGCCTGAGGACCTCGTGTACAAGATCACGAAAACCTTGGTCGACAATCTTCCCCGCTTTGCCACTGTGGTCAAGGCCATGGAAGGTGCAACGGCGCAGGATCTTGCCGCCGATGTCGGCGTTCCCTTTCATCCGGGGGCGTTGAAATACTACAAAGAGGTCGGGGCCATCAAATAGGCTTCATCCGAAATCCCGGTAAAAGCGCCGACAAAACGGTCTTAAGACCCGTTGGGATGCTTCCTGCTGTCAATGCTTGAGCTCTAGATTTGGCATTGGCAGCAGTTTTTTCTTGGAGCAGGATAGTTGCATGATGAGCAGGGTGATAAGCATCATTGGGAAGGTTTCAACGGTTCTAGCGATCAGCATGTCGCTGTATCATCTGTACACGGCAGCCTTTGGTCTGCCGGAGGCGATGCTGCACCGCTCGATCCACGTTCTTTTTACGCTGGTGCTGATTTTTCTGCTGGAGATTACTCGTCGTTCAGCAAAAGAAAAAGCCAAAAGCCTCTGGGACGCCTTCCTCATTCTGATCGTTTTAGTAGCCCTGGGCCACATTTTTATCAACTACGAATATGTCATCAATCGGTATCCCTACGTCCATCCGCTGACTCGGTGGGATTACTGGCTTGGAATTGCGTTTACGCTTATTCTCCTTGAAGCAGCACGCAGAGTGATTGGCTGGGCGCTGCCGCTCACGGCTTCGGCATTTCTGCTCTACGGAATCTTCGGTCATCTTCTTCCGGATTTGATCCGTCATACGGGCAACAGCATCGAGCTCATCGTGGATCAGCTCTATCTGACGACCGAGGGCATCTTCGGTATCCCCTGCGGGGTTTCCGCCACGTACGTGATTCTCTTTGTGATATTCGGAGCCTTTTTAGAACAATCCGGCACGGGCCAGTTCTTCATGGATTTTGCCACCGCCCTGGTCGGCGGGGCCCGGGGCGGCCCCGGAAAGATTGCCTGTGTCTCCTCGAGCCTTTTTGGAACCATCTCCGGCAGTGCGGTGGCCAACGTCATGGTGGATGGATGGTTGACGATCCCGCTCATGAAGCGCACCGGCTTCAAGCACGAATTTGCCGCTGCCGTCGAGGCCACGGCATCCACAGGGGGGCAGATTATGCCCCCGGTCATGGGGGCGGCAGCCTTCGTCATCAGCGAATTCACCGGCATTTCCTACATTAATATCTGTAAACACGCCTTGCTTCCGGCACTGCTGTATTATCTGGCACTCTTTATGGCCATTCACTTCGAGGCCACCAAAACAGGGCTCTTCGGCATCCCCAAAGAAGAAAGGCCCTATCTCGGTCAAGTGCTTTTGAAAAAGGGACAGCTTTTGATACCCCTGATGGTGATCGTCTACTTCATGCTGGCAGGTTATACCCCGATGTATGCCTGTATCTATGCAACCATTTCTGTTTTGCTCGTGGCCCTGATAAGATCCGACACCCGAATGGGTCTTACAAAAATTCTCCGGTCTCTGGAACACGGCGCCAGAAACATGTTGCCGGTCGCTGCCGCCTGTGCGTGTGCGGGAATTGTCGTCGGGGTCATCAATCTAACAGGGTTGGGACTCAAGTTCACAAGCCTGATACTCTATATCGCGGGAAATTCCCTGGCGCCCGCCCTGATATTTACGATGTTTGCAGGAATCATCCTGGGCATGGGGCTTCCCACCACAGCCGCCTATATCGTTCAGGCCGCTTTGTTGATACCGGCGCTTATCAAACTGGGCGTTCCTGTTATTGGCGCCCATCTTTTCGTCTTCTATTTCGCCATCATCTCCGCCATTACACCGCCTGTGGCCATGGCCGTTTACGCCGCTGCCGGAATCAGCGGCTCGAATCTGTGGCGCACGGGTCTCGCGGCTCTCAAGATCGGCGCCACCGGGTTCATCGTGCCGTACATGTTTGTCTACGGGCCATCGCTTCTGTTCATAGGTGAACCGCTAAGAATTATCCTGACAATCATCTCGGCATCGGTCGGTGTGGTTGTCCTTTCCGCAGGATTGATGGGGTGGTTTTTAGGAGAGGCAAAGCTTGTCGAAAGAGGACTGCTGGTAGCCGCTGCCATACTGCTCATCAAGGCCGGTTTATACACGGACGCCATCGGTATTCTGTCTCTTGCTTGCGTTTTTGTGCTTCAGAAATTCCGCAAGAAGACGCTGGCAATAAGTAAATTCCCATGATCACTTTAGCAGCACGAACGATTAAGCTTCAGAACTTCTACCAGCATCTTATCCCGCCAATTTTTGATTTTTTTCAGAGAGTTTTTGCGCACGACTGCCATTTCATTTACGCTTTTAACAAAGGAATCCCTCAGCGCAGGTGGGATACTCTTCCAGGTGGCCATTGATTCCCACCTCAACCGATAAGATTCTGAATAATACTCCACAAAGCCCTCTATGTCGTCCCCTGCCCGATAAGCCCGCAACCGACGCATGCCACCTTTTTGATATTATGCTGCATTTCTTCTATCTCCTTATCGGCATGATTGTCTCAACGACCATCTGCTTTGCTCAGTCCATGCAACTGGGCGATTGATCTATCTGGCTTTCGAAAAACGTTTCTACTCCACGAGAACCCAGAAACGGTCCCACCGGATAAGAAATGCCGTTTGATCATCTCTCCTCAGATGTTTGAGTCAAAGTCTCAAGGACCTCCTCCAGTGAAGGTACCGCAGGAGCATCCTTGAAACCCGCAATTCGTCGATAAATCCTCTCCGCAGCAACATGAAACTCGCCGGGCATTCCTGCCTCCCGAAAGGTTGCCGCTATCTCTGCCATCTCTCCTGCGAATCGCCAGGCTTTTGCTGTTACCTTCCTCACCCTTTCTCCGGCTTGCTCGCCAAAGTTTGCCCAGTCCCTCGACCACTGCGTCTCTAACTCGCTCCGAACTCCCAGCACTTCAGCTGTGGCTAAAATCGCGCACAACAACGCTGTTGTCCCCTTTGTATATGCTGCATAGCACATTTTCAGCGACGAAGCCTTGCCCTCGGTCTCTCCAACGACGCATGTCTCCAAAGGACCTGCCGAGAAACAACGCGCCGCTTCTTGCGCCTTGTCTCCGGATAGATATAACCAGGTTTTCCCCGGGTCCCAGGCAGGTTCTCCAATAATGCCGCCATCAACAAATATTGCCCCGGCCGCGCTCATCGCGTTGCCGATACGCATCACCCGCTGTGGTGAAATTGCGTTCACGTCCAGATAAAGCCCCTTGAACGCGTGAGCCAGGACTTGCTCGGCCACCTCTTCCGCAGCGTGAGGCGGACACACAAAAATAGGGGGTCAGATCTTTGAATTTGACAAAATAGTTTTACTTCACTGATTTTGTCAAATTCAAAGATCTGACCCTTTCTTCTCGTCTGGCGATAATGTCATTACCATTTAAACATTTGCGGAGTTTTTATGTAATCGAAATGAAATAAGATTTTTGAAGTTACCAATCATGAGGCAATATCGTAATAACGTCTCGTTACCTCTATTTTTGGCCCTGTTTTTCAGGGTGTAGCACCTTAAGTTTGGCGGCGATCAACTGGTCGTGTGATAGGCGCAGCAAGTTTTGCAGCTTGTTCATCAGGTAGTGTTCGTATCGGTCCATTTTCCCGTCAACATAGACGATGCTCCAAAGGGTTTCGATAATTTCAATTTTCTCTTCCTTTGAATAATTCTCATTGATGAGTTTTGCAAATTGCCAAAGATCCACGCTTTTTTCCAGCTCCTTTTCTGCCTCTGCGATCAGAGCATCGGCGTGGTCCTGGGATAGGCCGTATTTTTCTTTCAGAATTGATAGAATTGTTTCCATCTCCGCATCAGTAAACTTTTCATCGATGCGCGCTATCTCCACGAAGAGAGCACAGGTGGCAACTCGGATGTCGTGCGCTGTATTTTGATTTGTATCTTTAGAAAATTCGCCTGTTGCTTTATTAAAGAATCGTTTAACGATATCAAGCACTTACAATTTTCCTTTGTGTTGTCTTCAAAAATATGAGGGCCTAAAGATTATTGTTTAAACCTCAATTAAAGCTACCTCTGGGTCGGGATTAACGCAAGAAAATTATCATTGATCTTTTATCATGGCAACTTTTTCAGAGTCAATAATTGGTTGTTCACATGTAAATATATGACGGACCTATTTTTGCATATTAAAACCTGTCCGCTTTTATCCTGCTTTGTGCTATAATTATTTAAGTATTGTGGTTAATAATAAATTTTAAAAGGAAAATAGTTATGCGTGGAGCATTGATCATCGGTTTAGCCATCGTATTGCTGATTATAGGATTACTGGTCATGAAAAATATGGGAGTCGACAATCCGAGCGGTGTCACAGAAACGCAAGCTAAAAAGTATACAGAACGAGCAAAAAATGCTGCTGATAAGGCTGAAAAAAGAATTAATGACATCAGTGGGCAAGTGTCCAAGTCTGAATAATTATTCGCTGAAGCTGTAAAAACGGGTACGTAAAGATGGGGCCATGAATTTATGCGTTTCCACTGAATAATGGAAAAGAATTGCATATTTTCATGACCGTCCCAGTTTTCAGCGGTTTTGCATTATTTTACAATTCGAGGTTTGACACTCATTTTCCTCATTTTCCTTACAGAGATTGGAGAAATTCAAAAACAAATACTGGGCAACTAATCTGTGGTAGTGTTGTCTAAAAAAGAAACTCGCCAAATATAAAAATAGAACGGACGCCCCCTTTATTCCCCGTAAGCAAAACAAGCCATGATAAAGCAGCACGCCCTTAGCGGTCGGCTGCAGCGAGATTACCCCACAACGCGTGATGACAGGATTTGCTCTACACCTCAATAATCTTGACCTCTTCCACGTTAAGATGACCTTTGTACAGCACATGCGCAATTCCCACGTATGCTAAGACAGGCGCACCAGGCTTGACCTTTGCATAGTACCGCCGTGTCCATTCTCCAACCTCTGTGTACTTGCCCAGCAAGCGAGGCTCGTAAGGGAGGCACTCACTCTCGTCTATAGGAAAGTGCGGGTGGGGGCGTTCGCGGTATTCCCAGATGACGGTATTGTTGGGCGAGAAAAATGCTGCACTCACCTCAAAACACCTCCACCTGCGGGATCCGGTTGTATGCCCTGCTTCTTCCATGGCGGTTTTGATCTTGGCAGGATGCACAGGTGAA
>CP070746.1:6801084-6810921 GCA_020348305.1 Desulfobacterales bacterium | reverse complement strand
GCAAAGCCGCCAGGCTGAAAGGTGTTGCGCAAAGCCAGGAAACCAAATACGACCATTGCGGTACCGCAAATTATTAAAGCAATGCCAATAGCCTCTAAGCCATAGATTAGCCAAGGGATGGCTATAGCTAAGTGAGTCAGATCTAAGATCTGATACCAACCTATAATCAGGGAAACAGCAATCAAAGGGATAAACAAAATGAGTATAGCTGTGTTGAAATAGTTTTCTGCCATGACTATACCTTGTCCTTCGGGTTTAATCTGCAGAAATCTCCCGGTGCAGACCAGCATAGCTCCGCCCTGTAATGCCAACACTACGAATAAAAATATCCCAACTCCTTGCTCGCCTATAAGATGCATGAATATCTTCCTTGTCACCTAACGTAATGTATTAAGCAGGAAAAAATTCTGTATATTAACGCTATATATTTTCTTTATAACATAATATTATGGTACCTAATACAGATTATTGGATAACATGCAATTTGTAACGCTATCCAGTAAGAGACGATCATAATTCATTAAGTGCAAATTCCAGATACATTGAGAATACACAAGGTTGGGGGAAAGTTGTGATATATAAAGAATCGGAGCAAAATTTGGTGCGACTTCAGAGCCGGATTTTGCCATAGATTCAAACTGGATAAAAGTACATGTTTCAAAGTGATATCTCAAGTGTTATTGGTCGGTGCTAAGGCATGGTCCGACATAGGGAAAAAACATTCCGCATTTGTGGCTTATGAATTTGCAGATTAGCCATGGCGAATATACACTTTTTTCAGCCAATATTTTTGTTGGACTTCGTGCCTCAACCGCTAATTTCCATTTATTATGGATATAATATGCATATCTGCAAAATATTCCGCCTATAAAAATTGCAGATATTGTAAACATATCTGCATAACAATCCTCATTATAATTTACTATCCCCAATTAAAAAGAAATATAATATTATTTAATTATTATTTAATTTAAAAAATTAAAAAAAACTATCTTTAATTAAATATTTCTTTACTTATCAGCTGTGGCCATAATACTCTTTAAACCACGAAACAAACCGTTTGATTCCGGTTTCTATCGGCGTCTGGGGCTTAAATCCTGCATCTTGCATCAAATCATCCACATCGGCGTATGTGGCCACCACATCGCCGGGTTGAAGATCTAAAAATTTCTTTTTGGCCTGCCGACCTAGCGCGTTCTCAATAGTTTCGATAAACGTGTTCAGTTCAACCGGGTTATTGTTGCCGATATTGTAAATCTTATACGGCACATAAGACGTGCCCGGATCCGGCTTATTGCCACTCCAATTCGGATTCGGTGCGGGAAGATGTCCCATAACCCGCACGACGCCTTCGATAATATCATCGATGTAGGTAAAGTCCCGCCTCATCTTCCCATGGTTGAACACCTGAATGGGTTTGTTTTCCAATATCGCCTGGGTAAAGAGAAAAAGCGCCATGTCCGGTCGTCCCCAGGGCCCATAGACGGTAAAAAACCTCAAACCGGTACAGCAAAGTCCATATAAATGACTGTAAACGTGGGCCATGAGTTCATTGGCCTTTTTCGTAGCCGCATAGAGAGATACGGGATGATCGACGTTGTGATGGACGGAAAAGGGCATTTTGGTATTGGCACCGTATACTGAGCTGGATGAAGCAAATACCAAATGCTTTACTTTGTGATGCCGACAGCATTCAAGAATATTTACAAATCCTGCCAAGTTCGAATTCACATAGGCATGAGGATTTTCCAGTGAATAGCGAACACCGGCTTGCGCTGCAAGGTTTACCACCACTTCAAATTGATTATCACCAAAAAGTTGTTCCAGGCCCTTCTGATCGGATAAGTCCATTTTAGAAAATGAAAAATTCCGGTACCCATCCAATTCTTCGAGTCGAGCCTTCTTCAGTCCAACGTCATAGTAAGGATTTAAATTGTCTATTCCGACAACTTCAAGTCCATCCTCTGACAAACGCCTGGCCAGATGGAATCCGATAAATCCGGCTGTGCCGGTGACAAGAACTCGTTTATATTCAATACTCATTTTGCTCCCCACAGTGATGTTCGAAATTCGGTGCTGTCTTTCATGATGAACAATATTTCAATTTCAGTTCTTTTAATTCCGCATTCTGCATTTCGACTTCCGTCTTCTGTCTTATGTGCTCTTTCTCTGTTTGTACCACTCATACGTAGACTCCAATCCTTTTTCAAATGGATAATCATGTTCAAAACCCAGAAATAATTTTGCATATTCGACGTTTGCCAAGGACGCATAAATATCTCCGGGTCTTGACGGTTGGTATTTAGGTTCAATCGTTAATCCGGTTAACGCACAAATCATATCCCATAATTGGTTTATGCTAACACTGCTTCCGGTTCCGATGTTAACGATTTGACCCCGTGCTTGGGCTGAAGCAGCAGCCAGCAGGTTGGCCTTGACGACATCCGTGACATAAATAAAATCTCTGCTTTGGTCGCCGTTCCCATAAATAATCGGAGATTTCTGTTCAATAGCCATTTTCATAAATATGGAGATAACACCGGAATACGGTGATGAAGGATCCTGTCTTGGACCATAAACATTAAAATAGCGAAGGCTCACCGCTTCCAGCCCGTAAAGTTCGTAACCGAGTCGCATATAGTGTTCGGCCGTCATCTTCTGGAGCGCATAGGGGCTGCCCGGTTTTAGATTCATCGTCTCTTTTTTCGGCAACTGCGGGTCATCGCCGTAAACTGCACAGGAGCTGGAAAAAACCACGCGTTTTATATTTTTTTTGCGAGCTTCTTCCAGGACATACAGCGTGCCCAAGTCATTAATCAATGCAGATTCCACCGGATGGTCGATCGTTTGGGGAACGGATACGACAGCCGCCAAATGAAAAATCACACTACAATCTTCGACTGCTTTTTCTATGATCTGTCGATCTCTGATATCACCTTTACAAAAGGTGATGTCATCCATTACAGATTTCAAATTTGATTCGGTTCCGGTGGACAGATTGTCTAAAACCGTCACCCGCCAACCTTCGGCTACCAACGCATCTACAAGATGAGAACCAATAAATCCGGCTCCTCCGGTAACTAATGCTCGCATAATGTGATGATTCCTATATCTTGTCTTAACCTAATAGTAAGAATTTGTTGCGCATTCAACACATATATCAGTCTCGTTCACCTAACATCCATCCAGAATCCTTTAAAATAACAGAACAAAAATATGGATAGATCCGAGGCCATCGTTCTTATGAAATGATATCATTAAAATAATCTCGGGCAAATAAAATTTCATCGATGGACGATATAATGACCGCTGCATGAAGTTTATAATGATATTATAAACCCTTATAGATACTTGACTTTCAAGTGCAATATAATTAAAGTCTAACCATCAGCCGGCGGTTTTTGATAGGTGCAATTATCCCGCGTTCATTTTTCATTTAAAATCATACATGCGCTGATGGCTTCCAGGGGTGAAACAGTGCGACGCGAATCATGGAATTGCCCGGAATTAGAATTAATGTTAGGAATCGGTGAGATGGATATAATGAAAAAACAACATTGACAATGGAAATTCGAAAAGAAAATGAAATCACACATTCATATTAAATTATTTGCCACATTACAACGATTCATGCCGTCTTCTTCAAACAACTTTGCCATAGATTCGGGTATCACCATCCGAAATCTACTCGAGCAGCTGGATATCCCGGAAGAAAAAGCAAAGCTTATTTTTATTGATGGTGTTAAAGCGGATCTGAGTTCAACCCTAAACGGTGGAGAACGCGTCGGTATTTTTCCGCCAGTGGGTGGAGGCTAGACTTGGACCCCGATGTTGAAGATGCTGTATTAGAAATAGACTGATATACTTATACCTTAATTGAGCAAAAGCTCAATTAAATGTTAAACGTTATAGTTTTTCATCCGAAGGAGACGAATCAAATGAAATCCATTAAACGGTTCTTAAACATGCTTGCGCTTGTTTGTCTTATCGGTATGTGGGTTTGGTCTTGTGCTCCGACCCACCTTCTGAGGGTCCACTATCAACTGCCTTTGAAATCAGATTCATTGGAAGGTATCAATGCCTCTCTATCCTTTAAAGATATCAGAGAAAACAAGGACATGTTAAGCAACAGCGCTAAGGAAGCCCTCAGCGATTTTTCCGGAAATTTCACGCTCGTGGTGGCTCATGAAAACGGAAGTGGGAAATTACTTGGCGTCTATGAGCTTGCCTCCATGTTAATAGAAGTTTTCAAGCAAAGTTTGCAACATGCGGGTATTAATATATCCGAAAAAAAGGATTTAGAGATAGAAATTGAATTTGTCTTGAAAGAATTTATGCTCGATTTTGAATCTAGAAATTGGATTATCAGTATGACTTATCAGACCAATCTGTTAAAAGAAGGCAACATCATCATATCCGAGACGATCAACGGCAAGGCCGAGCGATATAAAGTGGTTGGAAATCGAGAAGCTGAAAAGGTAATCGGTGAGCTACTAACGGATATGATAAACAAACTGGATGTCCAGCAACTTTTCCGCCAAGCAGGATTGCACCCTCTATGATCGATCCTAGCTTTAGATAATTCTCTGTTAATAAAGCTTTTATTTATCATATCAACACGGACCGTCAAATTCATCTGCGAACCTTACGACGGTCTTTTAAAACGCGTCGATCCTTTTTAAATGAAAGGGAAACAAATACGCCATCCCTAACGCTTTTGCGACGATCACGTTTATTTTTACGGCGATCTTTGCGCTTGCGCCGTCGTGGAACATAGCCCAACGCATTTTCACCGGTACTGTCTTTGTTTATTGATACTGTGCGCCCGACAGTAATATCCATGATCAATACCCCCTATCTTTGTTATCGGAACGATTCGATATTTATTAATCGTTTCCCGTCATAAAAAGAGCAAAGGCATATTAGACGAGATTAAGCAAACTCTCAAGTTTCTCCCAACTTTCACCAGTTGCAGCAATCACGGTTTGAAGATCTTTTTCGGTTAAGCTCATTCGGTTCAATACATCACTGTAAAATCGGTATGCGAGGCCATCGACCCCAGTGCTCATACCCATCATCATACATACAAGGTCTGCTAGATACACGAGGGCCGTTTCCGTATCATCTCTTGCGGATTCATCAGAGAGATGATGGTTTCGGATGATATAAATCAATTTTTCGCTAAATCGCCACCGTTCTGCAATAAGAGCACCGAGCTCTTCATGGTTCATACCGATAACTTCCTTTTCAGCTTCATTAAAACTATATCCATGGGATTTGACAAGGATATGGATCTTTTCAAAAGAAAAGGCCACAAACCGCCCCAAAATCACTTTTCCGATGTCTTTTATAAGGGCTGCGGTAAATACGAGATGTTTATTATGTGGTACACCATTGTTTGCACCCATGATTTTTACAACGTGGGCCGATAAAACAGCATGGCGCCATAGTTCACCTTCTCCAAGACCATAACTTTGCTGATCGCCGCTAAGGTTATGGGATAAACTGTCCAACAATACCAGTTTAACAATACGATTTAAACCGAGCAAAGTGGTGGCATCGTGAACGGACTCAACTTTTCTGGAAAACCCAAAATTTGCAGAATTGCATATTCTGAGCACATTGGCCGTAAGAGAAGGATCATGAATGATTAAATCTGCAATCTCAGCCAACGAGCTGTTTATATCCTCAGCCAATTCCAATATCTTTGCGGCAACCGGTGGTATTGGCCTGAGCGTTTCAATCTCATTGACGATTTCTCTGATATCGGTCATATAATAATTTCCCTTTGGCCGGCTAGGTTGAGCAAACTGTAACCGCTGCCAATGTTTAGACTGAGCCCTCTGCTGTGAATTCCACCGATATCTTCGTGATGTATGGCTAATTTATGTGCGGATAATATAGATTTTGTCGCCTGATAATTTTTATGGTCGATATTGAAAACACCGGTCTGATCTAAAACTTGTGCCCCGCCGGCGATGACAACTTTCATATTCTCGATTTTTGTACCTGAATCCGTTAACGCCTCTATAAAAGCCGGAACACCGGTATCCGCAAACATAAAAGGATATTTCTCTGTTTTTTCAGAATTAATGGATGAAGCACTGGGCAGAATAAAATCCAGCATCCCGCCGACTGCTGAAACCGGATCATATTGATTTTTAAATATATATCGGCCTGGAAGGATCAAAACTTGAGTGATAAGAGATATGGTCCATGTAAGGTAACTGTATCTGACAACTTTATAGGGGGGTATAGTTCGATCAAAGATACCCGCAAGGCGAAGCGACGAGAAGACAATTTCTCAAATTTTGCTTGTATTTTTTTAAATAATCCTTAAAAATTACTCCAATTCTTAGCTGAAAGATGACGCAAAGCATAACGTCTTTAAGACAAAGCCGGTCAAGGAAGATTAGATGGATAATTTTGCAGCATTTATTGCATATGTGGGATCGGGTATATACATTGCAGCCATCGGAGCGCTTTGTTTTTTGTTGATCCTTTGCTTTTTCATAACCATCTATGTGTTAAATATTCGCAAACAGGTTTCCGAAATTAATCGGAGACTAAACAAATTAATGGCCTTGATAGAAAAAAAAGAAGAAGAAAAAATAATTGAAGATAAGAAAAAGCTTAAGCTTGATGATAACGATTTAGAAAAGTTGAAAAGTATTGGTGTAGGTATGGAATAAATTCAAGTCCGGGTTCCCAACCATGCACAGTTCGAACCTGCATGGTGTCAGATCTTTACATATGCTCTCAAGATATCCCAAGTTTTGGTTCGGTAAAATTTCAGCCGATTTAAACTCAATTTACAAAATCCCAAAATTTTATATTTCATCAGCACATCCAAAATATTTTGTGCCTCTGCGAATTCCACCATCACGATATAACAAAAATAAAGGGTAAAAAAATTGTATATTCGGCATATGTAATATGTAATTTCTCGCCGTAGTGCCCTGAAACCACATCTTGAGCTTTTGGTATTTATTTTTTGATTGAAATGTTCGTTGTGATATGCGATGCGTATCTCAGTTTATTTTGACATTTAACATTTAAAAGCTCCGGAAGGCGTCAGGTGTTGAAAAGCTTTAAATTATGAGTAGTTTCAAGAAAAATTGACCGCAATCAAAGCTATTTGACTTTTGCTAAGCTCTTTTCCAGAAATCATTTTCTTTAAAAATTTTACCTATAAACTTAACCCAATATGTCTATTGAATATTTGAATGAAGAGGCCTTGAATTGCTCCAAAACGAGATCGGTGAGGCCAACTGCTTTTCGAAATTCATGGATGTGACAATACAGAAAGTGTCCAAGCTGCCCTGACGGCTTTCACTGAGGGGACTGAAGGACAATTGGATGTTATTATTAACAATGCCGGTATTATCCACCGAAATCCGAGCGAAAATTTCCTGGAAGAAGATTGGGCAGGCGGGATGGCCATCAATTTGAAAGGCCCGTTTTTTCTTGCCCAGGCGGCAGCCAAGGTGATAATTTCCCAGACGCAAAGGCAAAATTATCAACACCAGATCATTGATTGTTGTGCAAGGCGACAAGCGGGTACCGGCCTATGCAGCCAGCAAGGGCGGCATTGATCAGCTGTCCAAGTCCATGGCCCACGATTGGGCGCATTATAACATTCTTGTGAACGCCATCGGACCGGGATGGGTAAAGACAGATGTGACCGCCCCGCTGCGTCAGGATAAAGAGAGGGAAGCAGAGATCTACGGGAGAATACCATTGGAAAGATGGGCCGACCCCGAAGATTTGGCGGGAACTGCGGTTTTTCTTGCATCAGACGCATCGGATTATATTAGCGGACAGACGATTTTTGTTGATGGTGGCTGTTTGAGTATGTAATTCGACTCGTGGTTGAGGAATTGACGGACCGAGTCCAAAGAAAGGAGGTGGTTAGGAAAAGCAGCCGTTAAAGGCACCGTTAAAAAATCCCCACAACGAAAAGGAGGTTAAAGATGAAAAGACTAATTTTCGGCATTACAACATTGTTTATTGCGGTTGCGTTTGTAGTATTGGCAGCACCATCAGTTCAGGCGCAATCAGTAGAATTGAACGTATGGACCGCCTTTCCTGAGTTGAATGACCAGGTAAAATGGATCGCCGCCAAATATATGCAAAAGCACCCTAACGTTAAGATCAAGCCAACCCTCTTCCCCCAGCGGGCATTGGAGGAAAAAGTGGCTGTCGCTCTACCGGCCGGACAGGCGGCAGATCTGATCGAGCTTGATAAAATGGGGCTGTATCCTTATTACGTGTCGGGGTTTCTGGAGCCGTTGCCGGACAACGTGGTTGCCTGGATGAAGCAAAGCTATCCCGACTATGCCGTAACCTCGGTAACCGCGGACGATGGAAAAATCTTCACCTTTCCCTGGTTGAACTCTCTCAAAGTCATGTTTTACAACAAGGACCACTTCAAGGAAGCCGGGATCACCAAAACACCCGAAACCGTCCAAGAGATGCTGGAGATGGGTATGAAGCTTACCAAGCGGGATGCAAAAGGCAACCTTACCCGCGCTGGTCTGGATCTGCGGCTTTCAGGAGGCGGATTCGGTACGTCCCAGAAATACTGGTGTCAGGCCATGATTCCTTATGGGGCACCGGTTCTGGAAAAGGTGGGTAACAAGTGGCGCGCTGCTTATGATAATGAAGCGGGGTACAAAGCATTGCAGTTTTACGTTGATGCGGTCCACAAACACAAGGTTGACAGTGTGGCCTTCAAGTCCGACGCTGAGGCCTTCGGCCTGGGCATGACATCCATGTTTCAGCGGGAAGCCTGGGTTGTAGGGTATCTTGCAAAAAATGCACCCAATATTAACTACAGCGTATTCCTGATGCCCCGCGGCCCCGGTGGCTGGGGAACGGTCGGTAATACAATGGGGCTTTCGGTCCCAAAGAGCTGCAAACACAAAAAGGAAGCTTTCGACTTTGCCATGTTCATGATGAATGATGATATGTCCCGGGCCACCTTCAGTGATAGTGGCTGGCAGCCGTTTCGTAAAGGTGTGGATTACAGCGAATTATATAAAAAACGTCCGGCCCTTGAAACCTTCATCAAAGCTGCTGAAACACCAGGCCATGCGGTCCTGGACTATGAAAATATCGCGCCGATCTTTGAGATCCATTCTCGGATGGCTGACCGGCTCATGGCGGCTTTTAAACGCGCCAATCTGGTGGACGACCCGAAAGGCATCTCTAAGATCGTCAATGCGATGGCCAAGGAATCCAACAATATCCTCGATGAATATGATCTGCTGGCAAAGTAGATACGGATAACGAAAACCAGCAATAGGTGAACATCGGCCGGGTCTGGACAACCCGGCCATATCCCTTCATAATACGAATTCCCAGGATAATACTATGGTAAAAGCTTTATTACGACGGAAACGTGTAGCTGTTGGCGTGGGCAGCCGCCTGACCTGGGGCCAGATCGGATTTTTGTGGATGATGGTGATGCCGGTGATTGCCATGTTTATTATTATTCGAGTGATTCCGATTCTGGTTGTTTTACTGATGTCTTTCACGAATTACAGTTTGCACCGACCCCTCCTCAAGTTTTTGCCCTATAAGAACTTTCTTCGCATGTTTGGAGATCCAAATTTCATAACCGCCTTTTTAAACTCCACCGAATTTGTTCTGATTGCGGTCCCGGCCGAAATCTTTCTGGGGCTTGCTTTCGCAATTTTCTTGAACCGAAAGGCTAAATTCGAGTCACTTTACGAGACACTTTATTTTTTGCCTTATATTGTTCCCATGGTTCCGGCAGCCATTATCTGGAAGTGGATATATGCCCCAGGGACTTACGGGCTCGCCAATTACCTT
>CP070746.1:6785015-6800984 GCA_020348305.1 Desulfobacterales bacterium | reverse complement strand
CTGGGCGACCACACGCCATGATACAATGTCTATAGGCGTTTCGGGGACTGTATGACCGTAGATTGACACATACACCTGCATGAAATTGGTTTTAAGTTCTTCGCGCCGCAAATTACTGAGAACACTACCTGGAACCGGCACACGAATTTCATGGCCCTGCTTACGATAGCGCATGTCCGCATAACGTTGAAAGGACACCTGCTCTACAGGAATAATGCGGCTAAGAGCGTTTTTCCCTTCCGCTTGCATATCACTGAGCACTTTGTTGACCCCATGCCAATCGAGGTTATTTAACGTCCCTGGAAACGTCTGCGAAAAATCCAGGCTCAGCGGTGCGGTCATGAATCCGATGGCCGACATAACTCCTGCACCAAAGGGGTAGATTATCCGCGGGCTGCCCAAGATGCCGGCAACACCATAGGCATGGACAGGACCCGCGCCCCCGAAGGCGAAAATCGGAAACTTTCCTACATCCTTGCCCCGTTCAATGGCATGGACCCTTGCAGCAGAAGCCATACTTTCATTCGCCAATTGGTGGATACCCCAAGCCGCCTCCATCAGCGTGAGATTTAATCGCGCACCGATCTTACGTTGAATTACCCTGCGGGCGTCGTTTATATCCAGGGGCAAGCTGCCGCCCAAGAAAAACGCAGGGTCCAGGTAACCTAAAACCAGATCGGCATCGGTAACCGTCGGTTCAGACCCCCCAAGACTGTATGAGACCGGTCCCGGCCGCGCACCAGCGCTGTCGGGACCGACTTGCAAACGCCGCATAGCGTCAATCCTGGCTATTGAACCACCGCCAGTGCCGATCTCGATCATTTCAATTACGGGCACTTTAACAGGCAAACCACTTCCTTTTTTAAACTGGTATTGGCGATCCACCTCAAATTCGTTTGTTACCGCGGGTTCTCCATCTGTTATGATACACGCTTTGGCTGTAGTCCCTCCCATATCAAAGGATAATAGATCCTTGTGGCCCAGCAATGCACCATAATGTGCAGCGGCTAGAGCCCCGGCTGCCGGTCCGGACTCTATTACCCGTACCGGGTATTGCGCCGCTGTATCGATCTCGCATACCCCGCCATTCGATTGCATCACAAACAATATACCGGTGATACCTGCTTGCTCGCCTAACCGATGCTGGAGGCGGCGAAGGTAGCTTTGGGCGATCTTTTTTACGTATACATTGACGAGCGTTGTCGAAGTGCGGTCGTATTCTCGAATCTCCGGCACGAGGTCGCTTGAGATAGTCACTGCAACGTCGGGAAGTTCACGGGACAGAATTTCAGCCACTCGCCGTTCATGGGTGTCATTGACATAAGCATGAATCAGAGAGACAGCGACCGCTTCAACTTTCTCATTCTTCAATGATGTGGTAATGGCACGCACATCGCCATCGTTTAGCGGCTTGCGTACCGTACCGTCGACAAGCAACCGTTCATCGAGTTCAAAACGCAAAAAACGAGGCGCCAGCGGCTCCGGTCTGCGCATGTAAAGATCGTACATATCAAAACGATGCTCGCGGGCGATTTCGATTGCGTCGCGAAAGCCAGCCGTGGTAATTAAGGCTGTGCGAGCGCCCTTGCGCTCGATCAACGCATTGGTCAAAAGTGTGGTACCGTGCACGACATGCGAGACGCTCCCGGGATCGACGCCAGCCTCAGCAAGCACCTGTCCAATCCCGATCAATACAGCGTCATCCGGTTGATCCGGCGAAGTCAATACTTTTTCAACTTGGAAAGTCTTTCCGCTATCATCGATCAGTATGAGATCTGTAAATGTTCCGCCGATATCCGCACCGATTCTTAGATTCATATGAGTCCCTATTCAGGCGAGAATTCGTTAGCAAATCTATCAAAAAATACTCGAAACGCCCGTCTGATAGGATTAAAAAGGATTTGAAGAAAAAACTAAATCTGTTAGAAAAGGGCATTTCGAATGAATTAAAAAAATAGCAAAATATCGGTAAAACGCAAGCGAAATCTACTTGAACGTCTGAGGTGAAAACAATTTTCCAGCGGCACCGCTAGGGGAGCTGCTGGTTACCTCCGAGCACATTTCCAGGCTATGCCCGAAAAGCCGGAAGAGATCGCCAAACCCTACCTTGAAATTGATGGCAAAACCTGATACCGGATGAATGATTTCGTCAGAATGGACGAAGACGGCCAACTCTATTATGTGGATAGAAGCGAAGTCAACATTAACTGACATTTTGAAATACAATGATTTACGATAAACTCATTTTCCGAGTAATGGGAGATAGGGCTCTTCTAGTTGAATTAGGAGATGAGATCAGTCCTGCCATAAATAAAAAGATCAGAGAACTCTTCGTCAGCCTGGATCACCAGGAAATTGCCGGTGTGATAGACTTAGTTCCAAGCTATCGATCGCTTTTAGTGATTTACAATCCGCTGCAAATCTCAACGTTGGAACTTGAAAATCAGATCGCTAAAACCCAAAATGGCATGGATCCAGCCCGCATACCGAGTCCAAAGACGGTGGAGATCCCGGTCGTCTACGGTGATGACTATGGCCCTGATCTTGAATGGGTGGCCGCATATCACAAGATTGCACCGCAAGAGGTCATCCGGCTTCATACCCAGCACACCTATCAGGTTTATATGATCGGTTTTACTTCGGGGTTTCCTTACCTGGGGGAAGTTCCCGAGGCCCTGTCTACCCCACGTAGAGAAACCCCACGAACCCATGTGCCAAAGGGCTCTGTTGCCATCGCTCAAAAACAGACCGGCATCTATCCAGTGCAAAGCCCGGGGGGCTGGCATATCATCGGTTGGACACCGGTTACGCTTTTTGATCCGCAAGCAGAACCGCCTTCTCTTTTGGAAATGGGTGACCAGGTTAGATTCCATGCCATCACAGCGGAGGAAATGGCAAATTGGCAGCCGTAGAAAGCATTGAGATTTTGTCACCCGGTTTGCAGACAACTGTTCAAGACCTCGGCAGGTTTGGCTTTGGTCGTTATGGGGTTGCGCCCAGTGGTGCCCTGGACTCTTTTGCACTCAGAATCGGCAACCTGCTTGTTGACAACCCGGAGAATCAGGCGTGTTTAGAGACCACGTTGCTGGGGCTGAGAATCAAAGCATTGACAGATGTCCTTATCGCCGTCACGGGTGCTAACCTGCAGCCCCGGGTGGATAAGCGTCCGCTGGAAATGTGGTGTTCTCATATTTTAAACAAAGGTGAGATCCTTTCGTTTAGCGGACCCTCAAGCGGCTGTCGGTCTTACATCGCCCTGGGTGGTGGCATTGATATACCACCGGTGCTGGGCAGCAAATCGACGAGTCTGCCTTCCGGCTTTGGCGGCTTTCAGGGAATAGCGCTTGAGGCAGGGGCGATCCTTTTTTCTGATTCACCGCAAGCGAAGCTGGTGGCAAGCCACCGGAAATTTGAACCCAAATGGATCCCCACCTATCCCGGCAAATGGATCGTGCGAGTGATCTGGGGACCTCAAGATGATGATTTTACAGAGGGAGGAAGACAAACGTTCCTCAAATCTTCCTATAAGGTTTCTTCTGAATCCGACCGCACCGGAATCCGCCTGGATGGTCCCTTGATTCAGAGAAAAGCCGATATTCCCGAGTCTATTATATCGGAGGGTCTCATCTCAGGCTCTATCCAGGTCCCGGGAGATGGAAAGCCCATAATTATTCTGGGAGAAACAGTTTCCGGCGGATATCGAAAAATTGCCACCGTTATTTCGGCCGATCTGCCCTTGCTGGGACAAATCAGGCCGGGAGATGAAATACATTTTATTTCGATTTCTGTGGATGAGGCTATTAAAGCCCTGAGGAAAATGGAAATTAGAATAAAACACTTTAAGGAACGTCTCTCAGATAAAGCATCAAAAAGGGAAAAAATAATCCCTTAAAGCGAAGTTCTTGGATTAAAGCATAGCCCAACCCCATCGTGATGCAACCTTTCATCTTTTACTTAGCGCTTTAAGGCTCCATCCTTGCCCAAAGGACTTTTTTATCAAATTATAAAATCGATTGTCGACATTTAACACTTGACAATGATTATGGGGATCGGTATGGATTATCATTGCATGCGGGGTTAATGGTTCTTTAAATCATCGCTCGGATAACCTATCAAAAAATTCCGTCATTTTGGCTATGAGCGTGACTTTCCAACCCAAAGGCCTTCTAAAATCTTTTTGCCGTGAATATCTCAACGGTGAAGAGATCATCGAATTGAATAACAAAGAAGGTCAAACGATAGAAGCTGTCTGCCTTGAAATCGGCCTGCCTCTAAATATGATTTCCCTTTTTGTAGTAAACGAAAAACCCAAACCCAAAGATTATTTGCTAAAAAATGGTGACAGAGTTAAATGTGTAGCCATTATCGGTGGTGGATGATGGACCGGTAATCAACGCTTATTTGCTGGAGAGGACGCACTATGAAATACGGTATGACAGGAAAAATTTTAAGAATCGATCTGACGGATTTGACTTACGCGGTGGAAGAACCGGATGAATACATATACCGTACTTACTACGGCGGCAGTGCGCTGGCTTGCTATTATTTGCTAAACGAATGTCCAAAGGGCACCGATCCGATGGGCCCCGATAACTTGCTGATTTTTGCTTCAAGCCCCCTGGTTGGGAGTGGAATTCCGGGCTCAAACCGGTATTCGGTTGCAGCCATATCACCGCTTAGCGGTATCTACGGTGAAGCCGAAGCCGGGGGGTGGTGGTCACCGGAACTTAAACGCGCCGGTTATGATGCCGTTTTGATCAAAGGCAAGGCAGAAAAACCCGTTTACCTGTGGATTCATGACGGGCAGGTTGAAATTCGTAATGCCGGTGCGCTCTGGGGAAAAGGTACCGGAGATGCCCAGGACATTATTAAAAACGATCTAGGCGTAAAGAGGGTAAGCGTTGCCGCCATCGGGCCTGCCGGAGAAAATCAGGTTCGTTTTGCCTGCGTGGTCAACGGTCTCAAGCACACCAACGGTCGTGGCGGATTGGGAGCCGTCATGGGGTCCAAAAACCTCAAAGCCATCGCTGTTCGGGGGAAACAGTCTCCGGATTTTCATGACAAGGAAACCTTAAAGCGCGTTATCGAATGGTATGCGAATAATTTCATGGATCATCCCATTGAAAGAGTTCTGCACGACGGCGGAACCATTGGCTGGGATGTAACGGAGCTGGATGAAGCCGGAATTTTGCCGACTTATAACTTTCGCAGCGGCAGTTTTGAGAAAGCGGATGATATCTGTGGAGAAACATTTCACAAGCAATATTTTATCGAAGCCGGAAGCTGCCAGGGATGTGTGATTCGCTGCAAGCGGGTTGCCCGTTCCGATGGACCTTATAAGGTAGACCCGGCTTATGGTGGTCCGGAATATGAAACGGCTGCCGCCTTCGGATCGCTTTGCGGTGTATCCGATTTGGAAGTAGTCTGCAAGGCTCATGAGCTTTGCAACAAGTACACCCTCGATTCGATTTCCACCGGTGCGACCATCGCTTTTGCCATGGAGTGTTTTGAAAACGGCCTGCTGACCGCCAAGGACACAGACGGCCTGGAACTTAAATTCGGAAACCAAAAAGCCATGGTGGAATGTATTCACAAGGTCGCCAACCGGGAAGGTATTGGAGATCTTTTGGCCGAGGGATCCCGGCGAGCGTCGGAAACCATCGGCGGAGGCGCAAAAAAACTTGCCATGCATGTTAAAGGCCAGGAGTTGGCCATGCACGAACCTCGCGGGAAGGGAAGCCTGGGCCTAGCCTATGCGCTCTCTTCCACCGGTGCCAATCACACAGAAGGACCGCATGATTACCTGTTTCAGGAAGGTGCCCTGGGGGTTTCCGACTTGCCCGAATTGGGTATACTGGAACCGGTTCCGGCCATTGAGTTGACGCCTGAGAAAGTACGCTATTTCGCCCTTATGCAGCTGACCTGGAATGTCTTTAACACGCTCGGGCTGTGTATCTTTACAGCCGGTCCCGGCAAGCTTCTAAAAATGAATCAGGTGGCCCAAGCGGTAGAGGCGGCGACGGGTTGGAATGTTACGCTATGGGAAATCATGAAACTGGCTGAGCGAACGGTAACCCTAAAAAGGGCCGTCTCTGTTTTGCACGGAATAACACGCAAAGATGATTGTCTTCCGGATCGATTCTTCCAGCCCCTTGAGGGCGGTTTGCTCAAAGGCATGGCTTTGGAGCAGGAGGTTTTTGAAAAATCATTGGACCTTTATTATGACATGCGAGGCTGGGACCGCAACACCGGCATACCAACAGCTGGAAAACTTGTCGAACTCGGCCTCGGGTGGGTTAACAAATTGTTGGGACAGCAATAATCAATGAAAGGAGGCTATCGGTATCAAAAGGGCTGCCGCCCCTACAATTTTGAATTTTTCTACTAACAGGAGATGGATTGTAATCTTCTTCTCAACCGAAAAGGAGGTACCGTCATGAAGAAAAGTATTATTTTAGCACTTTTCTTAATACTTTTGTTAGGGATCTCTTCTGCAGTCAGCGCCGCAGAAGAGGTAGAAGTCGCGCTGCTGTATCCGTTAAGCGGTCCGCTGACAGAAGCCGGCAAACGAATGAAATCTGTCTATGAGGTTGCGGCAGAAGTCATCAACGGATCCTATGATATTCAAGGCGTTCCCTATGCCAAATCAGAAGGAATTCCAGGCCTCAATGGCGCCAAGATTACCGTAAAATTTTACGATACCCAGGGATCTCCGGAGGTCGGTAAGGCCGAAACCGAACGCATTTTGCAGGAAGGAACGGCAAAACTTATCATCGGTGCCTATCAGAGTGCAGTCAGCAAACCGACCAGCTTTGTAGCCGAAAGACATAAATTCCCTTTCCTATGTGCTGTTTCGTCTTCGGCCGCGCTGACCGAGCGGGGGCTGAAGTACTTTTTCCGGGTGGCGCCCACCGATTTCCATGATTCCCGCATGTTCTTCAATTTCCTGGATGATATGCGCAAGCAGGGAAAAAAGGTCGAAAACGTCGCCATTGTCTATGAAAAAACCGAATTCGGTGTGCATGCCATGAAAGAAGTAAAAAAGCGGGTCGATGAATCTAAAGGGATCTATCAAGTCGTGGCAGATGTCCCCTATGCTTTTAAATCCACGGATGTGAATGCGGAAGTTCTTAAGATCAAGGCGGCCAAACCGGATGTCATTATTCATGCCACCCTTTTCAGCGAAATGACGCTTTTTGCGAAAACGTATGAAAATTTAGGTGTTAAATCCAATGCGAATCTGTCCTTCTGCGGCGGTTACCAGAATCCGAAGTTCGCCAGCCAGTTGAAAGACACCGTCGAAGGCTACATGGGATCATGCACCTTTGCCGAAGACTTTATCCGTAAAAAGGCCCAGCTGAAAACCATCAACGAGATGTACAAGGCCAAAACCGGTATGAACCTTGACGGTATTGCCATGGAGGGCTTTACCACCCTGTTCGTAGCAGTCGATGCATTTAGCCGCGCCAAAGCCACCGACCCCGAATCGGTTACCCAAGCGCTGCGAACCACCGAGCTGGTGATTGCTACCCTGCCCGGTAAAGGCGTGAAGTTCGACGAAAACGGTCAGAACATCTGGATCGATTCCACCATGAGTCAAATTCAAAAAGGGGAGTACAAAGTCGTTTGGCCGAGCGATTGGGCCACCACCGCCATGGTATGGCCGATGAGACCTTAAGCACGGCTTGATTCTGAGGGGCGCTCTTATAAAGATATGAGTTGGGGGGCGTCCCTTTTTTGTAAATTGAATATCTTATTGTTAAAGTGAGGGTAACCCCGTGGATGTGACCATATTTTTACAGCTTGTTATCAGTGGGCTCTTGATCGGATTTGTTTTTTCCCTGATAGCCGTCGGGCTGACCCTGATATGGGGCGTGATGGACATCTTGAATTTTGCTCACGGCGATTTTTTGATGCTGGCCATGTTCTCGGCTTTTCTAATGTTTGCCAACTTAGGGGTCGATCCGGTCTTTTCGCTACCTGTAATTGTCGGTCTACTCTTTTTTGTCGGCCTTTTAACTTTTCGGCTGGTCATAAAGCCCGTGCTTGGCTATCATGCGCTTATTGCCCTGCTGGCGACCTTTGGCCTGAGTATTTTCATCCGCAATGTGGTCCTGTTTTTCCTGGGTCCTGATTTTCGAGTCATCAACCAGTCCGTTTTAGCCGGTAAACGCATCAGCTTTTTAGGGTTGCATTTAAGCCTTCCGCAGTTAGTTTCGGCCATTGGATGCGTTTTGATCACCTATGTGGTCTATCTTTTTATTTCTAAATCCAAATTCGGCCGGGCGCTGCGGGCAACGGCTCTGGATAAAGACACCGCATTGCTCATGGGTATCAACACCAACCGTGTTTTCGCGCTGACCTTCGGTCTCGGTGCCGCCTGTGTCGGCGCCGCCGGCGGATTTCTGGTCAACTTCTACTATGTATTTCCGGAAGTCGGTCTGAATTTTGCCATTCTCTCTTTTGTTATTGTCGCACTGGGTGGTTTCGGTAACATCGGTGGAGCGTTTCTTGCCGGCATTCTGGTTGGACTGGTGGAAAATATCGGCGGTTTTTTCGTTGGGCCGGAATTCAAATACACGCTTGTCTTCATCTTATATTTGATTGTGATTTCCCTGCGGCCAAAGGGACTATTCGGCTGGTAATAAAAGGTCAACTGAGTTCGCTTCGCTCATCCCGCTTACAGCTGGATAGAATTTGCGGGACTCTTAGTTCACCGCTAAATGAAGACGATAAAGATAGAGGAAGCCGTTTTTCACCAACGAACCAACGCTCGTGAAAGAAGGAGACAATGCAAAACGATAAGAATTTTTACATCATCTTTTCAATAATCCTGATTTTTATGGCAGTTGCTCCCCTGGTAATTCAAAACACGCATTTTCAGCACCTGCTGATTATGCTGTTACTTTTTGCGACATTGAGTCAGGCATGGAACCTCATCGGCGGGTATGCCGGCCAGGTTTCATTCGGTCATGCTGTTTTTTTCGGCATCGGCAGCTATGCCGCCATGGCCCCTTTGACGCATTGGGGACTTACACCGTGGGTTGGAATGCTGATCGGTGGGGTTGTGGCCATCATTGTGGCATTGATTATCGGTGTTCCGGTCTTTCGCTTGAAGGGCCATTATTTTGCCATTTCCACTTTTGCCGTGGCCGAAGTGGTTCGCGAACTCTTCACAAATTGGGAGTGGGTTGATGGACCGATTGGACTGGATGCACCGGTATTGGAGCAGGGCTTTTACAATCTGATGTTTTACAAAAACAAACTACCTTATCTCTACATCGTGCTTGTATTTTTCTTCATTATGATGCTGCTAACCTTCCGAATGGAGCGCACGCGGATGGGCTACTATTTTAGAGCCATCAAGCAGCGACCGGAAGCCGCCCAAGCCATGGGGGTCCACATCTCAAAATACAAGCAATACGCCTTAATGATGAGTGCCTTTTTTACGGCAATTTGCGGCGCATTATACGGTCTGTACATTTTGCATATCGAACCGGCAACCGTCCTTTCCCTGGATATTTCGATAAAAATCGTCTTGATCACCGCTCTCGGTGGTACCGGGGCGCTCTGGGGACCGCTTTTAGGGTCAATCATTTTGATCCCCTTGCAGGAATACAGCCGCATCTGGCTGGGCGGTACCGGTAAAGGAATCGATCTGATCCTGCTGGGGGCGCTCATTGTTTTGATCTGTATTTATGAGCCGCGGGGAATTGTCGGATTGCTAAAACGATTTAATTTTCAGAAAGGGAAAAATTGATGGCTGTTTTGGAAGCTAAGGACGTCAGCATGTATTTTGGCGAACTGGCGGCCCTAAAGGAAATCAATTTATCTGTCGAACAAGGCGAAATTCTTGGTTTAATCGGTCCAAACGGTGCTGGAAAGACCACCTTCTTTAATTGCGCAACCGGGTTTCTAACCTGCACCCGGGGTGACATTTTTTTTAAAGGGCAAAATATCACCCGAGTCCCTGGGCACCGCGTCTGTCATATCGGCATTTGCCGAACCTTTCAGATCGTACAGAGTTTCAGCGAAATGACCGTTTTGGAAAATGTGATGATGGGTGCCTTTTGTCGCCATCCGAATACGAGCAATTCCATGCACTCGGCTCAGGATATTCTTGATTTCACAGGCTTGGCAGATAAGCGTGATCAAATTGCCGGAAGCCTGACGTTGGCTGATCAGAAGCGAATCGAGCTGGCCAGGACCATTGCGACCGAGCCGGACCTTATCCTGCTAGATGAGGTAATGGCAGGTTTGAATCCTGCCGAAACCGAGGAAGCCATAGAATTAATAAAAAAAATTCATCAAAAAGGTCTTACCATCATTGTGGTTGAACATGTTATGGAAGTCATAATGAACATCTCCCATCGGATCGCGGTATTTGATTCCGGTGAGCTTATCGTTGAGGGGCCGCCGGAAAAAATCGTTCGCGATGAACGGGTCATCCAGGCTTATTTAGGTGAGGAATATCATGCTTAAGGTAAACGATATCTCTGTGCGCTACGATCTCATATCCGTTTTGGACAATGTGTCCTTTTTGGTTGAAGAGGGACAATTTGTTGCCATTGTGGGTGCCAACAGTGCCGGCAAGACGACCATTTTAAAAACCTTATCGGCTTTGGTTTCTGCTTTTCAGGGGACCATCGAGTTTTTTAACGAAAGAATAGATCATCTGCCTCCCTATGAAATTGCGGCCAAAGGTATCTCCCACGTCCCGGAGGGCCGGAGGATTTTTGACAAACTCACGATTAAAGAAAATCTTTTAGTTGGTGCCCATGTACGGGACGATCAGCAGGACGTTTTGGAAACCCTCGAAGAAATGTATGCTCTTTTTCCCATATTGAAACAACGCCAGACGCAAAAAGGAGAAACACTTAGCGGTGGTGAACGTCAGCAACTCGCCATTGCCAGAGGGCTCATGGCCAAGCCCCGGCTGCTTATGCTTGATGAGCCTTCGTTAGGGCTGAGCCCGATTCTGTCAAACAAAGTTATTCATACCTGCGAGGAGATCAGAAGAAAAGGAACGACAATATTAATCGTAGAGCAAAAAGTAACCGAGGTTTTAAAATTGGTGGATAGAGGCTATGTGCTCCAAAGAGGTCAAATCATTATGGAGGGCAAGGGAGAAGAACTCCTGGAGTCGGATCTGATTCGCAAGGCATATTTAGGTTTATAATGAAATCAAAACAACAACTGCGCCGCTTTATTGCCGACCAACGCTTGCCGGATAAATTTGCCGGCCTTCCTTTAAAGGACATTCGCGTCATGGACATGGCTACGGTTATGGCCGCGCCTTACGCTGCGACCCTACTCGGAGATTACGGCGCCGAGGTCATCAAGGTGGAAAATCCCTCAAACCCGGATGCGACTCGGGGATGGGGGGTTTTTGAAGATCTGGATATCCACCCCTTTTGGGCCGTGGTCGGCCGCAACAAGTTTCCGGTGACCCTAAATTTGAGAACCGATGAAGGCCGGCGCATTTTTCTCGATCTGATCAAAACCACCGATGTCCTTATTGAGAACATGCGACCCGGCGCTATGGAAAAAATAGGTATCGGTAAGGAAGATCTTCTTAAACAGAATCCGGGACTGATCATCGGCACGGTTTCAGGCTATGGTCAAACCGGACCGTATGCCGAGCGACCCGGTTTTGGAACGCTTGCCGAGGGTTTTAGCGGTTTTACTTATCTCAACGCTCAACCCGATGGCCCCCCGACGAATGCCCCTCTGGCACTGGCGGACTTCATTGCCGGCATTCATTTGGCCTTTGCTGTTATGATTGCTTTGCGCACACAACAAAGAGGAAAGAGCGGCGGTCAGGTTATCGATATTTCCCTGTATGAGCCGCTTTTCGGTATGCTGGGGTCTGATTTTCTCAGCTGCCAGCTGAGCGGCGAAGTGCCGCAGCCCAAAGGCAATGAACTGAGCTACGTGGCTCCTAGGAATAATTACAAAACCAAAGATGACAGATGGGTTACTTTATCTTGCGCCGCCCAGAAGCCCTTTGAAAGGCTCATCGAATGTATCGGTCGACCGGAAATGAACGCAGACCCGCGCTTCAAGACCAATGAAGAACGTATCAAGGAGGGCAATCGTCAGATCATCAACCGGGCCATTCAGGGCTGGGTCGGCAATAAAAATATGAAAGAGGTCATCGAAACCTGCTGGCGTCTCGGGATTACCATCGGGCCGATTGCAAATATGAAGGATATTGCCGAAGATTCTCATTATCAAAAGCGGGATTCAATAATTGAGATCGAAGACCCCGCCACCGGGGTGTTGTTAAAAATGCCAAACGTTGCCTTCAAGATGCTTGCGACCCCCGGCAAAATTCGATTTCCCGGTCTGCCGCTGGGATCGGCCAACGAAGTCATCTACAAAGATTTACTAGGTTATTCTGATGAAAAGATCGAAAATTATAAAACCGCCGGGGTAATCTGATATAAAATGTTTTGAAATATGTTTGCTGGCCCCAGATTGTCCCTGGCGGGTCAAAGCTGCAAAATTTATATTGCAGGAGATAGCGTTTAGTGGTCGTTGAGCAAAGTACATATTTGGCCGTTTCTGAAAAAAACCTTATGAGCGGAAATGAGGCGATTGGAGAAGGTGCGATCCGAGCAGGATGTCAGTTTTTTTTCGGCTATCCGATAACCCCTCAGAACGAACTATTTGAATTCATGGCTCAAATGCTGCCCCAGACCGGCGGTACTTTTTTACAAAGTGAAAGTGAGTTGTCCGGAATCAACATGGTTTACGGCGCGGCAGCCGGGGGTGGGCGATGTATGACTTCCTCTTCGGGCCCGGGATTTACCCTTATGGGGGAGGGGCTGACAACGCTGGCAACGGCTCAAATGCCAGCCGTGGTGGTCTGTGTGACGCGGGCAGGTCCCGGACTCGGCCGCATTGCTTCGGCTCAGTCGGATTACAGGCTTGCCACCCGGGGAGGCGGGCATGGGGACTACCAGTGTCTGGTACTGGGTCCTGCAAGTGCCCAGGAACTCTATGATCTCACCTACGAGGCGTTTGAACTTGCCGATAGGTATCGAAACCCGGTTATTATTCTGTCAGATGCAATTCTTGGGCAAATGATGGAGCCGGTGGTCACCGATCATCTTCCCCGCATGAAGACTCCGCCAAAAGAATGGGCTGTACGGGGCAAAGGCACAAATCCCCGTAAAGTTATCAAGGTTGCACCGCATACGGACGAAGAACTGATCGATTGGAACCGGCAGTTGAAGAAAAAATATCAGCTGATGCAGGATAATGAGCAGCGCTATGAAGCCCTCTTAACAAGGGACGCCGAACTGATCGTTGTGGCTTTCGGCAGCACTGCGCGTATTGTCCTGGATTCCGTGTTGCGCGCCAGAAACGAAGGGATGGCTGTCGGAATGTTCCGGCCGATTTCCCTTTTTCCCTATCCGCAAAAAGCGCTCGAAGAAATAGTTCGACAGGGCACTCGAAAATTACTGGTCGTCGAGGCCAACAACGGCCAGATGGTGCAAGATGTCCGCTTGGCCGTTTGCGGCGCTGCCGAGATTGCCCATTACGGTTTTGGCGGCGGTCACATTTTCAGCCCTTATGAAATCTATCGGGAGATCCGTCGTTTGGGGAAAAGCTGATGAATTCTGGCTGAAAGCAAATTCGTTGGCAAACGCTAGCTAAAGGTTGTGAAGAGCAAACCCAAGGAATTTGAAATACAGAACATGAAGCGTGTCTATGGAAAACCAGATGCCATGACGGATGTTCCGTTTCCATATTGCCCGGGATGTTCGCACGGTACGATTCATCGTCTGATAGCGGAGGTAATCGATGAGCTGGAAATAGCCGACCGGGCCATTGGCATCACTTCTGCGGGATGTTCGGTTCGAAATTGGCGCCAGTTTGACTGTGACATGGTCATGGCGCTTCACGGGCGAGGTCCGGCCGTGGCCACCGGTTTGAAAAGAGCCCAACCTGAAACAGTGATTTTTACGTATCAGGGAGATGGAGACATGGCGGCCATCGGGACTGGAGAAATTGTCCACGCGGCTTCCCGGTGCGAGCGGATTACCGTTATTTATGTGAACAACGGTGTTTTCGGTGCCACCGGCGGTCAGCAGGCTCCGACGACACTCATCGGGCAATTCTCAACCAGTTATCCAACCGGCCGGGACCCCAGAACCAGCGGCTACCCTCTGAAGATGGCCGAGATGCTGGCACGTGTTTCTCCGGAATCTTATATTGCCAGGGTTTCGATACATAATGTCAAAAACATTATAAAAGCCAAAAAGGCAATCCGCCAAGCCTTTCTGGTTCAAATTGAAGACCGGGGCTTTGGTCTTGCAGAAGTTCTGGCAGCCTGTCCCACCAATTGGCGGCTTGAGCCGGTCCGTTGCATGCAAAAAATCAAGTCCGACGTGATACCTTATTATCCTTTGGGGGAATTTTCTTCTCAAAGCCTGAAAGCGCAATGATACTGAATGAAATCCTCATCGCCGGTTTTGGCGGCCAGGGAATTATGCTGATGGGCAAGCTGTTAGCTTACGGTGCAATTTATAAAGGTCTGGAGGTTACCTTTTATCCATCTTACGGCCCGGAAATGAGAGGAGGGACTGCCAACTGCACCGTGGTGATTTCCGATCAACGAATCGGTTCGCCGGTGAGAAACGAGTTTGCTTATTTAATGGCCATGAACCAGGCGTCGGTGGATAAATTTAGCGAGCGCATCAAGCCAGGGGGCGTAATTGTGTGTAATGCTACGTTGGTGGAAAGTCCTCCCGAACGCAGGGATGTAAAGATCGTCAAAATTCCCGCCAACCAAATTGCTATGGAAATGGAAAATCCGCAAGTGGCCAATATGGTGGCCATGGGCGGTTTAATCCATGAACTGAAAATAATTTCATATGAGTCCCTCACGAAGGGACTTGTACGGGTGCTTCCGCAATACCGGCATAATTTGATTCCCTTAAATGAACAGGCCATTCAAAAAGGTTTTGAGGCGCTTGAAAAAAAGTTGAACCTAGAGGGATACGATGAGCAAAGCAAAGGGACAAATTGCGATCAACCCGGCACGGTGTAAGGGATGCGGTTTGTGCATTTGGGTGTGCCCCCAAAAGAGCATCAAAACGGTCGATGAAGCCGATCGCCGGGGGATTCGTATTGCCTGTTGTGCTGAAAATGCGCCGTGCACGGGTTGCGGATTTTGTTATATGGTTTGTCCGGATACGGCTATAGCAGTTTACAAAGAAAGTACCACAGAAGAGCCTGCTGATTAACCCTATTCAATTGGAATATTGCCCTTGTGCGCCTTATCGTTTCGTCAAGTTCATCCCGAATTGATGGTTTCTATCATTCTCTTTTGACTCCGTTGCTTTCGGCCAAACGCTTCCAGACGCTGGAACCAAGATTTTTAAACAAGCAACATCAAGGGTAGACGCATGAATTCAAATCATGTTTTCGAAGAATTTGGCTTGCCGCGTTCGCTCGTGGAAGATATTGCCAATAATTTGAGCGATGCGATCATCGAAGGAAAAATTCATCCCGGCCAACAAATTATCGAGACAGATCTGCAACGGGCGTTGGGCGTGAGCCGGGCGCCGATTCGAGAAGCGCTGCTTAAGCTGGAAGGCCAGGGGCTTGTAATAATGATTCCCCGCAAGGGATCATTTGTTCGCAGTATTACGCCGCGGTTTATTCAGGAGAGTTTTATCATGCGGGCCTGGCTGGAAGGACTGGGTGCACGGCTTGCCGTGCAAAACATAGGTAAGTCCGAATGTGATCAAATGGAGAAAATTTTGAGCGATATGGCAAAGCTTGCCCGCGAAAAGGATTTTAAGGGCTATTTTTATCGGCACTGGGATTTTCACAGATTCTTCTATAAAGCCAGCCAAAACAACCTTTTGATCAACCGAATTGAAACGATACGCAGGGAAAGCCTGTGGCTGAGCTATTCGATCACCTATTTTGAAAAGAATCATGGATTATCTC
>CP070746.1:6757673-6784915 GCA_020348305.1 Desulfobacterales bacterium | reverse complement strand
GCTCGAGCGGCTCCGGGATGACGCGTTCTATGTTTTCGATGTCTGTCTCATAAACCACACATTTAAAGCGGACATCTCTCCACGCCAACGGAGGCTTGCCATAGAGGTGTGAGACGATAGGATTTGTGTATGGAAAATCTTCTACTTTCATGATCACTCACTCCTTTCTTTTAGAGTTTCGGTTGAAGCATCATCTTTCGATCGATACGGCCAATCAAAACCGTAAAACCGTAATTAATCAAGCCAAAACTTAAAATCGAAAGAAAAATTCAAATCGAACCATAATATATCATTAATTGTTTAAATTGTGGTTTTTGATAATCTTCTTTTTTTATATTTGTCAACAAAAAAATTCAATTTATTATCAATTAAGTTGATATAAAATTTTTAAAAATATCTACCTTATCATATAAGTATATATTTTTATTATAATTTTTTACTTAATACTTTATCGTTTGATAATTTAGAAAAAGCTTGACAAAGATTTTTATAGTGGAATATAGGATAAAAAAAGAAATTGATTTTGATTGTATATCGTAGTTCTATGATTATTAATGATATATACTAATAGTTAATTGACAATAATATGCTCATAATTTCGCAGATTCATGAATACAAAATATCATTCGGCTGTAAATAAGGAGAACATCCTATGGAAAAGAAAATAAAAGCTTTTATTCTTCATTCACCCGGAGATATGCGCCTTGAAGAGATTGCTATGCCGCAATTAAGTCCGGATGACGCGCTCGTTAAAGTAAAATCTGTAGGTGTGTGCGGCTCAGATGTGCACTACTATCGCAATGGAAGGATCGGTTCGTTTATCGTCAAAGATCCCTTGATTCTGGGTCACGAGTGCTCAGGTGAAGTTGTTTCCGTGGGTCCTGATGTTAAAAATGTAAAACCGGGAGATAGAGTAGTTATGGAACCCGGCATCCCTTGTCGGAAATGCTGGTACTGCAAAAACGGCCGATACAACATGTGCCCCGATATCGTATTTATGGCGACTCCACCGCACCACGGATCCATGGTGGAGTACATGGCCTGGCCGGCTGATTTTTTGTTCAAAATGCCTGATAGCATGTCGTTCCAGGAGGGTGCATTGGTTGAGCCTTTTGCAGTTGGACTGTTTTCAACCCGAAGAAGCGGTCTTTATCCGAGTGCCAGTGTTGCGATACTGGGTGCAGGCCCAATAGGCCTTTCTGCACTGGAAGCAGTCAAAGCAATGGGGGCAGGCCAGGTTATTTCGATAGATGTGATTCCAAACAGGCTTGAACTGGCGAGGCAAATGGGTGCCACTCACGTGATCAACGCTAAAGAAAAGAATGCTGGGCAGGCAGTAAAAGAGTTAACAAATGGTGAGGGCGCCCACTTCGTCTTTGAAACTGCGGGCAGTGATATGACTATTCAGCAAACAGTGGAAATTGTCAGAGACGGAGGGACTGTTGTTCTTTTAGGGCTGCCGCCTCAGCTTGAGATCAAGATGCCAATTGTTGAGAGTGTGATCAGGGAGGTGAATTTTGTCACCTCATTTAGGTACTGTAATATCTTCGAAGAAGCAATAACTCTCATGGCGCACGGTAAAGTCAACTTAAAGCCGCTTTTGACTCATGAGTTCGCATTTAAAGATACACTTGAAGCATTTGATGTTTCTGAACACCAAAAAGATAGCGCCGTCAAAGTCATGATAAACATCTAGTGTTGGTCGACAGGACTATCGGTAATGTTGAACGCTTCTAATTTTTAAAAAAGGCGCTGAGTTTAAAGTGGAACTGAAATGGCAATCGATTGTAGTAAAGTTTAGCAATTTCCATACTGATATGGAACAAGGAGTTTGGCTCTGCTGCACCAATCACAAAAGACGCATATTTTCAGCAGCAGCGATTCTAAGGCATATTTTTAAAAAGGAGCAAAAACATGAATGTTCTCTCAGCTTTTAAGCTAGATGGTAAAACAGCCATCGTTACAGGCGGTGGCCAGGGACTCGGGCGTGAATTAGCCCTGGGATTGGCAGAGGCCGGCTCTGATGTTGTCGTTGTGCAAAGACGCATTGATCTCGCCGAAGAGACGGCGCAAGATATTCAGAAACTCGGAAAGAAATCATTAGCCCTGAAGGTGGATGTCGGTCAACCGGAAAATGTGGAAGGGATGGTGAAACAAACGTTGGATAAGTTCGGCAAAATTGACATTCTTGTCAACAATGCCGGAGTGTCAGGTTGGATTCCTGCAGAGGATCTTACGCTTGAGGAATGGAACAGAGTGTTGACTACCAATTTGACGGGTATTTTTTTGAATTGCAAGTATGTCGGCCAGCAGATGATTAAACAGAAAAGCGGCAATATCATCAATATTTCTTCCATATCCGCTTTTATCGCCAATCATCCCCAGGAGCAATCACATTACAACGCTTCAAAGGGCGGGGTTAATACTTTCACGAAATGTCTGGCCTATGAATGGGCCAAGCACAATATCCGGGTTAACGCGATTGCCCCGGGATTTGTCGGAACCCCGATGTTGAAAGAGGCCGGCGAAGAGATGCTGAATATATGGGCGACATTAAATGTCCAGAAAAGAATAGGCGATCCGGCTGAACTAAAGGGAGTCGTGGTTTTTTTGGCATCCGATGCCGCCAGCTACATTACAGGACACATACTGGTAGCCGATGGCGGCTATCTGATATGGTAGCTGTATATATAAAAATTACTAGGAGGTTTTCTAATGAAGTCTCTTGTTAATATTGAGGATAAAAAACCGGATCTAGACGAACGCTCTTTGCGGCACGTTGTAAAAGATCGTACCAGTGAAATCTTGAGGGACACCTATTATTTAATCGATCCGCAAAATTCTCCTTCCAAAAACCTCACAATGGGTTACACTGTTATTTACCCCACCGGGAAGACCACCGGGCATGCTCATGACGACATGGAAGAGGTATATTACATCTTGACTGGAAAGGGTAAGATGGTCATTGGTGGCGATGAGTTTCCCATTCAGGCCGGAGACGCATTCTATGTTCCCTTTGGCGAATATCATGTCACCTATAATACCGGTAATCAGCCGCTGGCGATGGTTTGGGTAACCGGAATAGATAAATCCGTTGGAAAATAAGCAAGGAGAAAACATGGACACGTTTCCCATGCTCATCGACGGTAGCTGGGTGGATTCGAAAAGCCAGGAATATATCAATGTCATCAATCCGGCAACGGAAGAGGTATTTGCCCGTGTTCCCAGGGCTACCGAAAAAGAGACCGACAGGGCGTTGAAGGCAGCGGAAAAGGCCTTTTCGTCGTGGTCAAGCCTGTCGCCCTTCGATCGGGCGGATTATCTCTGGCGGGCCAGCGATATTGTCGAAGAGCGCAAAAAAAAATTGGGCTATCTTATGACGCAGGAGCAGGGCAAGCCTTTGAATGAGGCCGTCGGCGAAGTCGAAAAAGCGTTCGAAATGCTTCGTTACTACGCTGAGGAAGGAAAACGGGCCTATGGACAAATCGTGTCAAACACGGATCCAAAGGACCAGAGCCTGGTTATCAAGCAGCCAGTTGGGGTTGTTGCCGCGCTATCAGCCTGGAATTATCCCATTGAGCTGACGGGATGGAAGGCGGCCGCTGCGCTGGCCGCAGGCTGTACGATTGTGGCCAAGCCACCTTCGCTGACACCGCTTTCACCGCTTGAATACTGGCGCTGTCTTTTTGATGCCGGAATTCCGAGCGGAGTGATCAACGCCGTCACCGGCTCAGGCAGTGGAGTCGGCCGTTACCTGGTCAAAAGTCCGGTTTCTCAAAAAGTGGCTTTTACGGGATCACTTGAAGTCGGACTTGACATTCAGGACCAGGCTAAATATAGCATAAAGAAAATAACTCTGGAGCTTGGTGGACAATGCCCGCTGATCGTCTCAAAAAAATGTGATCTTGACAACGCCGTTAAAGGCGCCGTGCGAAGGTCATTTCGTAATATGGGGCAGATTTGCATTGCCATCAATCGGATCTATGTTCAAAATGAAATATGCGAAGAGTTTATAGAGCGCTTTAAGGAGCAAACGCTTAAACTCACAATTGCGAACGGCCTGGAAAAGCCGGATGCGGATTTAGGGCCGATGGCCGACGCGGAAGGGTTGCAGAAGACGAAACGTCACATTAAAGATGCTCTGAGCAAAGGCGCCCGCCTAATCTGCGGCGGCAAACGGCCTGCAGGGGAACAATTCGAGAAAGGCTATTTTTTCGAGCCTACCATTCTTGCCGAAACAAGCCATGAGATGTTGATCATGACGGAAGAAACTTTTGGGCCGGCTGTCGGGATTATGGCTTTCCGCAATCTTGATGAAGCCATCCAACTTGCAAACGCAACGCCGTACGGTCTGGCTGCCTATGCGTTCACCAATGATCTGCATGAAATGAATAAGCTGTCAAAAGAACTTCAAGTCGGCAGTGTTGCAGTGAACAATGTTGATGCAGGAATTATGAATGTTGCTTACGGCGGCTGGAAGCAGAGTGGCATCGGCCGCGAGCACGGCCATGAGGGGCTGCAGGAATATCTTCAACTGAAACATGTGCGAATCAGATACCGTGAACCCGGTTAAAATTGCTGAACCTTTACTATCCATGATAACTTTTGATAGAGGATCCTGGTATGTCTAAACAATATGTAATTGGCATTGATATAGGCACTTCGGGATGTAAAACACTCATCATTGATCAAGAAGGCCACGTAGTAAGACGTGCGGTCGAAGAGTACCCTTTGTTTACACCCCGACCCGGCTGGTCGGAGCAGGAGCCCGAGCACTGGTGGCAGGCTGTCTTATCAACCCTCAAAAGGGTCATAGACGGTTTTCAGCCCGTCAAAGATATCAAAGGGATCGGCCTGAGCGGTCAGATGCATGGGTTGGTAGCCCTGGACAAAGACGACCGGGTTCTTCGACCATCGATTCTCTGGAATGACCAGCGCACAGGAGATCAGTGCCGGAAAATTCATGATTTAGCCGGCGGGATCGAGGGACTATTAATACTTACAAATAATCAGATGCTGCCGGGGTACACCGGGGGTAAAATTCTCTGGCTTAGAGAAAACGAGCCGGATAACTACGAAAAGACCCGGAGGATATTAAATCCGAAAGATTACATCCGATACCGACTAACCGGAGAATATGCAACCGAAGTCTCAGATGCCTCCGGCACCGGGCTGTTTAACGTGCGCGAACGGCAATGGTCGTATTCCTTGCTGGAAATATTAGATATCTCTAAAGACCTGCTGCCTGCCTGCTATGAGTCGCCGGAAATCAGCGGCGCTTTGCATAATAAAATCGCAGCTGATATCGGTCTGTCGGCCGGAATCCCGGTTGCCGGAGGGGGCGGCGATGCCGTGGTTCAAACCACCGGCACTGGACTAGTGAAACCCGGTATATTGGGAACAACCATTGGTACTGCCGGTATCGCCGCTATGGCGCTTGATCAATGTTATGATAATCCGCAGGGTAAGCTGCAGTTATTCTGCAACAACATGCCGAATAGATGGCACACCATGGGGGTCACTCTGGCTGCCGGGGGATCTTTGCGATGGGTACGCGACATGCTGGGTGGTTCGGAAAACGAAGTTGCCCGATGGCTGGGCAAAGATGTTTACGAACTCTATACCGATGAAGCGGCATTGGCCGAACCGGGATGTGAGGGACTGCTTTTCCTTCCTTATTTGATCGGTGAAAGATGTCCCCATCCGGATCCCAAAGCGCGAGGAGGATTTATCGGCCTCACCCTGCGCCACGATCGTAGAAGTATATTGCGCAGTGTACTCGAAGGTGCCGTTTTCAGCTTAAAAGACGTCGCACGATTGATTGAGGAAATGGGTACAAAAGTTAGTCAGATTCGCACATCGGGTGGCGGAGCGCTTAGTGATCTCTGGCGTCAGATTCATGCAGATGTATTTAACAATGAAGTGATTACCGTCAGTGGAAGCGCAGAAGGTGGTGCCTACGGTGCTGCATTGGTGGCCGGCTCAGGTGTCGGTGTCTGGAATAATGTTGAAGAGGCCGTCCAAGTTATAAAAACAGAAAAAAGAACGCTGCCCGATGAAAAGAGCGTTGAAGTTTACGAAAAATTATATCCGATTTACAGTGAGCTTTACAATCATTTGAAAACTACGTTTGATAAGCTCGCCGATATTTATGCTCAGTGAGACAATAAGGAATTCATTATCAACAGACATGCTTTTTCGGGAGATACAATGGGAAAGATAACGGCAACAATCAATGGCACTGAAGCTCATGTCGATGAGGGCACAACCATTCTGGAGGCCGCCCGGACTGTCGGCATCGAAATTCCAACCCTGTGTCACAGCCCGGATTTAATTCCGACGGGAAACTGCCGAGTTTGTGTCGTTGAGGTGGAGGGGACGCGCACATTGGTGGGCTCCTGCCACACTCCCATCGCAAACGGCATGGTTATTCATACGCGTTCGCCCAGGGTGTTGACGGCACGCAAAGCCACAGTGGAACTCTTGATGGCCGGTCATACCGGAGAATGTGTGACCGATGAGCATACAAGCGAATGTGATCTGCGCAAGCTCGCCGATGAACTGGAGGGCGGCGCACCCAGATTTCTGATGAGAAAGCCGCGCTGGTACCCGATTGAAGCCTTCAATCCGTATGTCCGGCGCGATATGTCCCAATGTGTCCTCTGTCGCAAGTGCATCAGTGCGTGCAGGGAGATTGCCAAGAAAAATGTATATGGTATCGCCTATCGCGGTTTTGCTGCCAAAGTCATCGTGGACTTCGATGATCCCCTGACCACAGAAATTTGTCGCGACTGTGGTATCTGCATTGACTATTGTCCCACCGGCGCGTTGAGCAAGCCGACAAAGAAGAGTGAGGTAAAATGAATACAATTCAGACGCAAGATTCCCTGACAGGAAGAGAGCGCGAAAATCTCCTGAGAAAGCTGAAGCAAGCGCAGCATGACTTCGGCTATGTGTCCAAGGACATGATGACGGAAACGGCTCAATCTCTTGGACTTTCGATCGGTGAGGTTTACGGCATCACGACCTTTTATTCGTTTCTTTCAGTCAGACCTCTGGGCAAATTCGTCATCCGAATTTGCAAAAGTATCCCGTGTTATATGCAAAACGCCGAGATGATCATTGCGTGTGTCGCCGATGAAATCGGAATTAAGCCCGGTGAGACCACCGGTGATGGAAAATTTTCCTTTGAACTCACCAACTGCATCGGCGCCTGTGACATCGCCCCGGCCATGCTGATCAATCATCAGGTTTACGGACAGTTGACGCCGGGTAAAATTGCGGAAATACTGCGTGGCTGTGAGTAATCGACTAACCAGAAGGAGCGGCAGCCGGACGATTATTGTATCTCGCGAGCCAGCTTATTCAGTAAATTTGAAATAGAGCAGAATATTTTTCCGAATAGTAATATGGAGGATGAGCCGTGCCGGAAAAACGAATTCTTTTAAAAAATTGCGGCCGAATCGATCCAAAAAACATCGATACCTATTTGGCGCAGGATGGTTTCAAAGCGTGGCAAAAAACGCAAAAGGAGATGACACCGGATGCGGTGGTGGCGGAAATTAAGGCCTCGGAACTTAGGGGCCGGGGAGGCGCCGGATTTCCCTGCGGTTTGAAATGGGAGCTGGCCGCCAGGGAAGAATCCGATGAGAAATTTTTGATCTGCAACGCGGATGAAGGAGAAGTCGGCGCATTCAAAGACCGGTATCTTCTGCAAAACGATCCCTTTACGCTGATTGAAGGAATTGCGATTGCAGCCTATGCCATCGGCGCCGGGAAATGCTGCATCTATCTGCGCGCCGAATATCACTATTTGCTCGACGGTCTGAAAAACGCAATCGCCCAGGCCCGGGAGAAGGGATTATTGGACGGACTGGATATCGATATTCACGAAGGCGCCGGCGCGTATATTTGCGGTGAGGAATCGGCACTAATGGATTCCATTGAGGGCAAACGCGGCGAGGCACGTTATCGGCCGCCGTTTCCGCCTTCAAAGGGGCTGTGGGGTAAGCCAACCATTATCAACAACGTTGAAACCCTGTCGACCATTCCCCATATCGTTTTAAACGGCGCACAATGGTTTCATGAGATCGGAACGGAAAAGAGCACGGGCACCAAGCTGTTTTCCGTCAGCGGAGACGTCGCCAAGCCGGGGGTCTATGAATTGGTTCTCGGCAGTTCGCTAAAAGAACTCGTCGTGGATATCTGTGGGGCCGACAACATCAAAATGGTCCAGATCGGTGGTGCAACCGGGGGGATTGTCCCGTACTCGATGATCTCAACACCATTGGCCTATGAAACCGTTTTGGGTTCGGGGGCGGTAACGGTTTTTAATGAAAGCCGACAAGTTATTGATTTTGTGTACCGCACGATGGATTTTCTCGCCGCTGAATCATGCGGCAAGTGTACTCCGTGCCGTGAAGGCACCGAAGCGATGATAGAGATTCTGGGCCGGCTGGCAACCGGTGACGGAAGACAGGAAGACATCCAGGCTCTTGAGGACCTGTCCGGCACCATGATGCTCTCTTCCCTGTGCGGACTGGGTCAGGCCGCTTCCATTCCGGTGCTTGATACCTTGAAGTATTTCCGCAATGAATATGAAACGCGCATCCAACAATCGCTCTTTTTAAGGAGCCTGAGGGGAAGAATTTAATAAAGAAATTGAATATTGAAAATTGACTATTGAATATAAAAAAAAATCGCTTCGCTCGACCTTTTTTATGAAAGTAGTTTTTAAAAATGATTACAAGACCTTTAATAGACAATTGTCAATATTCAATTGTCAATCCAAAAGGGGGTGACAAAAAGTGAATGCGGATTTCCAGCAAACACCCAATAATCTATGTCCGTATTGCAGCGCGGCCTTTGAGACCTTCGACGGACTCAAAGCCCATGTGGTGGCCGTACATAAAACCGAGCCGTTGCCCAAGCCGGACGGACTCATTCAGCTGACGGTAAACGGCCAATCCCATAAGCTCTTGGTCGCACCGGAATGGACCCTTTATCAGGTCATCCACGACAAGCTTGGATTGACGGGCGTGAAGATGTTTTGTGATCGCGGCGCATGCGGATCATGTACGGTCATCATGGACGGCCGACCCATTCTCTCCTGCATGACGCTTGCCATTGAGTGCGACGGCAAGACCATTGAAACCGCCGAAGGCATTGCGGAGGCTGGGCATCCGTTGATCGACAGCTACGTTAACCACCACACCATGCAGTGCGGCTATTGCACTCCGGGCTTTATCACTACCGCCAAGGCTCTGCTGGACAGGAATCCGGAACCCAACGAGAGTGAAATCATGCAAGCGTTGGCCGGTAATCTGTGTCGCTGTGGTACTTATCCCCAGCATCCCAAGGCCGTGCTGGAAGCAGCCCGAACCCTTAAAGAGGAGCATTCAAAATGACGGAAAAGAAACTGGGGCCTTATCAAACTCTGAAACAAGAGGGCACCTATAAAATCGGCTACGATAAACCAACCGTCGACTTCAAGCAAATCGGCAAACGAGGCGTGCGGCGCTATGACGGCTTTGAGAAGGCCAGCGGCAAGGCTCTTTACACACGCGACGTCAATCTTCCGGGGATGCTCTACGCCAAGGTCTTGTCCTCTCCTTATGCAAGGGCCAGGATGCTTCGCCTTGACACCGGCAAAGCGGAAAAATATCCGGGTGTCCGGGCCGTGCTGCGGTATGATGATCCGGCAATAAACGGACAGGAGTTGACCGGAAGCATTGCCGGAACAACCCGCATGGCACCGGAATCGGCCGGTTGGGCTATGCTGCCTGTTAAAACGATTCTAAGCGATCAAGCTATATTTGAAGGCCAGATGGTGGGGGTTGCGATTGCCGCCGATACCGAGCAGATCGCATCCGAAGCCCTGAAGCTGGTCAAAGTCGAATGGGAGGAGCAACCGTTTATCCTGGATAAGGAAAAGGCTCTCGATTCGGATGCCCCTAAACTGATTTCAGGCGCCGACAGCAATAAGATCGCCGACGAAGACCGGGAATTGACCGAACAGGGGGATGTGGAAAAAGGATTTCAAGAGGCTGAAGAAATTATTGAGTTTACGGCCCGGCGGGATGCCCACCTGTGGGCGGGAGCGGAATTGCCGAGTGTCGTTGCCCGCTGGAGCGGAGACAAGCTGGAAATGTGGGTGCACGAGCAGCAGCCCTATCTCAGTAAGCTGATCCTGGCCGAACAGTTAAACATCCCGATGAATAAAATTCATACGCACTCGCTTTACCAGGGCTGTTCCTTCGGGGAACGCTGCAATCCCTCCAACTGGTCCCAAAACGGCATCAACGTGCTGGCGGTACTGTTGGCCAAGAAAGCCGATCGGCCGGTTAAACTGGTTTTAAACCGGGCCGAAAAGTTCTACGGCTTTTCCGGCGATTTGATGGTCAGCCAATTCAAGGTGGGTGCCCGCCGCGATGGAACCATCACCGCCGTGCAAATGAATAACCTTTTTGCCAATTACATGTGCACCACCGGTGTCGAGCATCTGGTGGAGAACACCAAAATTCCGAACCTCAGGTGCGAGGGGACCACCGTCTTTGTCAATAAACCGCCGGCGTGGTGGAACCGTTGTGAACAATTGCCGAATGTTTTCTGCCAGACGCTGGTATTTGATCACATCGCCGACGCTCTCGGGATGGACCCCACCGAAGTGGCCCTTCTCAACGACGGCTGCGAAGGACGGGATAAGTCGTACCTCGAGGATTTTCAGCGCGAAAACGGATTTGAGCCGCGAGACAGTCTGAAAGAGTGCATCGCAGCCGGGAAAAAGGCCATCGGCTGGGATGAAAACTGGCATCCGCCCGGCACCAGGCAGCTTCCAAATGGGCGAATGCATGGCATGGCCTTTACCTGGAGTCACGACTGGGACGATACCCGGGGAACTGGTTCAGCGGCCGTCTTGATTCAAAATGACGGATCGGTCAGCATTATCGCCCAGCATTCGGATGTGGGGGTAAATCCCTGGACGACTTACATGCAAATTGTGGCCGATGAACTGGGCGTACGCTATGAAGATATTGAAATCAATCCCTTTGACCTGAATGTCGGTTTTGCCTTGATGTCGCCTGATGGGTCTTGCAACCTGGGCAGCAACGGATACGTCGTCAAAAAAGCTGCCCGTAAAGCCAGACGCATGCTGCTGGATCTGGCCGCTGATAAATTCGATTTGCCAGCCGAAGCGCTTGATATAGAGGACAGTACGGTTTTTGAGAAGGCCAATCCAGACAACCGCATGCCTGTCAAAGACGTTGTCAAGATGGCAGTTCCCATGCTCAACGCAGTCGGTATTTGGACCGAGCCGCCCGTGCTGGATTGGGCCTGGCACACCCAGGGACTTTGGGGCATGGCGCTTGAAACCGGCCGGCCCCGCATGTGCCGGCAGGCGAACTTCATCGAGGTGGAGGTGGATACCGAGACCGGGGAGGTGTGTGTCACCCGTGTGGTAAACGTCAATGATGTGGGCAAGGCCATTTCCCCGGAAACTGTCGAGGGGCAAATGTATGGCGGCACTTACATGGGACTGGGGAGGGCGCTGGCCGAAGAGATGGTCTGGGACCCTGCGACCGGCGTACTGCTGAACCGCAATCTCCTTGATTACAAATACGCAACGATGCTGGATTACCCGGCGTCTGACAACATTTACATTGAAACCGGACTGGGGCACGGTCCCTATGGATCTACCGGCATCGGTGAAAACACCGCAACGATGATACCGGCCTTGTTGGGGCCTGCGGTTTATAACGCCATCGGTAAGCGCATCGACGACTTTCCGATCACACCGAATAAAGTCCTGAAGGCTTTAGGGAAAATATAGGAGACAGACCATGAGGTCTTTTGAACACTTCAATGCACGCACAATGGAAGAGGCCGTCGCAATTCTGGGAAGGTACGGGGACAGAGCCCGGGTCATCGCCGGCGGAACGGATCTGCTCGGCAAATTAAAAGACGAGATCCTGCCAAAGTATCCGGAGGCACTGGTCAACATCAAAAGCATCAGTGGGATGGACTACATTCGCGAGGACAACGATGTGCTCAAAATCGGTGCACTGACGCGGCTGGAGGATATTGCCGTTCATCCGGCTGTTAAGCAACACTTTGGGGCTCTGGCGGAAGCAGCCGGCAGAGCAGCCTCACCCCACCTTCGGGAAATGGGCACCCTGGCCGGCAACATCTGCCAAGACATTCGCTGCTGGTACTACCGCTACCCCAACAACCGTTTCCCCTGCCTTCGCAAAGGAGGCGGCCGCTGCTATGCCATCGAAGGCGACAACCGTTACCACTCCATATTCGGCGGGACGGTGGATGACGGCTGTTATGCCGTGCACCCCAGTGATACGGCCCCGGCTTTGATCGCTCTGGATGCCGTCGTCAGGACAACCAAGCGCACCATCCCGCTGGAGGATTTTTTCGATGTAAAGGTGAGCGCAACCACCGTATTGGATCCGGATGAGATTGTGACCGAATTCGAGATTCCGCAATCTCCAGGCAAAGCGGGAAGTCATTTTATTAAGTTCGCTTTGAGAAAAACAATCGACTTTGCCGTCGTCAACTGCGCCGCCATGATTTTAATCGAGGAGAGAAAAGTGGCCTCTGCCAGGGTGTGCTTGAATGCCGTTGCGGTCAAACCCTATCGGGCCGTCAAGGCCGAACAGGCGATCATCGGCCAAGAATTGAATGAGTCGACTGCCGAAGCCGCCGGCGAAAGCGCAATTTCGCAGGCAACGCCGCTTAAGGATAACGGATACATGGTCCAACTGGCGAAAATTATCGTCAAGCGAACTATTTTAGCCTGTGCGTAGAACGATCCTGTCGATAGAATCGAGTTATAATTTTCGACAGGTTGCCTTCGCAGCAAAAGCATTGGAAATTGTTAACTCTCAAACTTAACCTCAAACTCAAATATTGACTTTGACCATGCCAATTCACGTTCAACTTAGTCCAATTTTACGAAAATATATCCCGAATTATGACAATGCAACCGGTATTCGCCTGACAATTGATACACCTTACAGCGTTGAACAAATTATTGCAAAACTGAACATTCCCAGGGAAGAAGTGATCAGCATCATGATCAATGGGTATCCGGGCAAAATCAACAGCACTGTAAATGATGGTGATTCCGTCACGCTGGCCAAGGTGATTGGCGGTGGATGAGAACTATTCGCAAACGCTGCGCATGGAATCGGTCTGTTGAGCTTCTGGCAATGTTATCCATGCGGCGGCTGTTGGACACCTGATCGCTGACTCAGAAAGTGCGGACCATAAGGAGGAAATCATGGATTTAGGAATTAAAGGAAAAGTAGCGTTGGTGACGGGCGGCAATAAAGGTATCGGCAAAGCGAGTGCCCTTGAATTGGCGCGCGAGGGATGTAACGTCGCCATTACCGGCCGAAACGAAACGGACCTTGCTGCGGCTGAAAAAGAAATTAAAAGCTTCGGTGTTGAGGCCTTAGTTATCGCCGCCGACATGGAAAAAGCCGCGGAGGTAACAAAAGCGGTCAACCGCACCTACGAAACCCTTGGTCGGATTGATATCCTGTTCAACAATGCCGGCCACTCCAAGCCTTGCACGCCCATCAGTTCTACGGATGAAGATTGGACCGCCCAGCTTAACATTCATCTACTGGCCTGCGTACGCACCTGCCGCTTGATCGTGCCGAAAATGATCGAGCAAAAATGGGGTCGAATCATCAACATGAGCTCGATGTATGGGATCTTACCGGGATCGGGCGTTACCGACTACAATGCCGCCAAGGCTGCCGTGATCAACTACACCCGGTCTTTAGCCATGGAGTATTCCCGGTTCGGTATCTGCGCAACCGCCATCTGTCCGGGATTGATCCATACCGAAATCTGGGACAAATTTGCCGATATTCTAGCAGAAGATTTGGGCAAAACCCGCCAGGATGTTCTTGATGCTGCGGCAGACCGTGCCAGTTCGGTGAAGCGCTACGCCCGACCTGAAGAAGTCGGCAAGGTGGTCGCCTTCTTGTCTTCAGAGTGTGCCAGCTACATCACCGGTTGCACAATTCAGGTAGACGGCGGCGCGATTGCGGGTATCGAGATCAAGATGATTTCGGATTGGATCAGCGCCAAGTGAACCTCAGCCTCGAGGATAAAATCATTCTTGTCATATGAAACCACTTCACCCCATTCCCCAGTGTGTCGACTGTCTGATGTCTCTGGCAAAAGACGTGGCCACATTAGCAGCTTCTGCAAATCCGGGAATCATTGAGAAAGTTGAGAGCATCAGCCGTGAAATTATTGAAGATGCCGCGAATAATCAGTCCAGCTCGCCCCAGATTGCCAATCGAATTCTCAGGGAAATCCGGCAATTCACCCGCGTGGATGATCCCTATGCGGAATTTAAATCCCGCGAAATGGCTCAGGCCCGGAAAATATTTTCGCAGCTGAAAGATCATGCGGCTGAAAACCTGCGCTCGCGAGTCTGTTTGGCTGCTCTTGGAAACAGTCTGGATTTTTTTAAGAATCCTGCACAGGCTCTGGCCGATATCCCGCATCAATTTGGCAACGGCATCTCGTTTTATTACGATAATCTGGATCAACTCGAGGCCTTCCTGGCAAATAAACCGCAGCGTGTTTTATATCTAACCGACAATGCCGGTGAAATATTTTTTGATATACCGCTGTATGACTACCTAAAGCAATATTGCCAGCGGTTATATCTGGTGGTGAAAGGCGGCCCCTCTCTCAACGATCTGACCCGGGCGGAATTGCAATCAGCTAAATTGGAAGACAGATTCGATACGGTGGCCGATACGGGTACGGATGGTGCGGGCATCGATTGGGACAATGTCTCGAGGGAATTTTTAGACCTTGTGGCGTCTGCCGATCTTATTATCTCAAAGGGTATGGCAAATTTTGAGACCCTTTATCCGAAAACCATCACGGCGCCGAGCTTTTATCTATTCAAGATAAAGTGTGAGCCCATTCAAAACTATATTCAGGCCCCGGTCAATAGTTTCCTGGCTATCTGGAAAGCAGGAAATTCTGAGTGCTGAATCCCAATTGAGCAAAAAACAAATGATAATACATGAAGGAGTTCACAACGTGGACGACAAACCCCAGGTAGTTGTCGCTGGCCATATTTGTCTCGATCTGATCCCCAAATTGGAAATGCACGGGCATGGGTTAGACCAGCTGCTGCTTCCTGGCAAGCTGGTCAATGTGGGTCCCGCCGTTATGTCGACAGGTGGAACGGTCTCAAATACTGGATTGGCGCTTTACCGGCTGGGTATTCCGACAAAACTGATGGGTAAAATCGGTGATGACTTGTTTGGGACAGCCATCCTCAATCAACTGCGCAGTTGCAACGATGCGCTGGCCAATGACATGATTATCGAAGCGCGTGAGTCCAGTTCTTATACGATCATCCTCAGTACACCAGGCCTGGATCGCACATTTCTGCATTGCCCCGGCACCAATGACACATTTAGTGCGGATGATATTGATATAGACCAATTACAAGGCGCCAGGATTTTCCATTTCGGCTATCCGCCTGTTATGCGCCGCATGTATATCCATAATGGATCTGAACTGGCCACTTTGATGCAGCGTATCAAATCCGCCGGCTTGCTGACTTCATTGGATATGGCTTACCCGGATCCCAATTCAGAGGCCGGACAGATCAATTGGTCGGCACTGCTGGAGAGGACATTGCCGGATGTTGATGTCTTCCTGCCCAGTTTGGAGGAAATTCTGTTTATGTTGGATCGCCCGAGACACGATGCTTTGATGGAAAACTCATCAGGAGAAATCGTGTCAGCCATTGAAGGTGAACAACTATCCGAAATCGGCCAACGATTGATCGATTTGGGTGTTGCCATCGCTGTTTTGAAACTGGGAAGTCAGGGATTATATGTCCGAACTTCATCGGATGCGAAACGGCTCACATCAATCGGAGCCGGCGTATTGTCAGATCCTTACAACTGGCTGGATCGTGAGTTGATGGTGCCGTGTTTTAAGGCCAATGTCGTCGGCACAACCGGCGCTGGCGATTGTACCATTGCCGGCTTTATCGCGGGTTTCCTAAAAGGGTTACCCATCGAGCAAACCATGCAAACAGCGGTGGCGGTTGGCGCATGCAACGTTGAAAGTGCAGATGCCACAAGCGGCGTACCCGATTGGGATACGGTTCAAGCGCGCATACGTGCGGGTTGGCAGCGGCTTGCATTGAGTATATCCCTGCAAGGCTGGCAACACAATCTAATCCAAAGCATTTGGCGAGGTCCCCAAGATAAAGGCGGCGGCTAGCGGTTTGAATATGGATTGCTGGAATAGTGGAGTGTTGGAATACTGAATGAAAAAGCGGTTCATGTCTCATTTATTGTAAAAATAGAATTGCCTATATTCTCTGGTCCTCACAATTAAGCTCCAGGCGTAAATTTGTAAACCGTGGTCTGTCGGTATGCAGAACCGGGTTCGAGCACGGTTGAGGGGAAATCAGGTTGATTTGGAGAGTCCGGGAAGTGCTGCGTTTCCAGGCAGAATCCCCCGCGATGATTATAGGTTTGGCCGGCTTTCCCGGCAATTTGATCGTCCAAAAAGTTGCCCGAATAAAATTGAATGCCGGGTTCCGTTGTATAGACCTCCAATGTCCTTCCGGAATTCGGTTCGGAAACCCTGGCCGCCAAAGCCAGCTCCCCTTCCCGTTTCGCCAACACCCAGTTATGATCGTAACCCTTGCCAAGAATCAGCTGTTCATCGTTGGCCTCGATGCGCGCGCCGATCTCAGTGAATCGTCTGAAGTCCATTGGTGTGCCGTGGACGTTTCTCAACTCGCCGGTCGGAATCAAACGATCATCAACCGGAGTAAATCGATCGGCATTGAGCATTATTTCATGAGCCAAGATATCACCAGAACCGGCACCGGTCAGATTGAAGTAAGTGTGATTGGTTAGATTTACCACAGTTGGTTTATCGGTTTCGGCCACATAATCAATCTTTAGTTCGTTCGCATCGGTTAGCCTGTAGGTAACGCTCGCCGATAAATTCCCGGGATAGCCTTCTTCACCATCCGGGCTCAAATGGGTAAGCTTTAAACCCGCTTCGGCAGCATCCATGACGTCATTGGTTTGCCAGACGGCTTTATCGAACCCGTGAGTTCCACCGTGCAAATGATTTTCGCCCTCGTTTTGGGCCAGGATGTACTCCGTTCCTTTCAACGTAAATCGGCCGCCGGCAATTCGGTTGGCATAACGCCCGACGATACAGCCAAAATAATATTTTCCAATGAGATATTCTTCCAGGGAATCAAATCCTAAAGTAACATCTCCCAATTCTCCATTTCGGTCGAGAACCGCTATCGAGACCACTGTACCGCCATAGTTTGTGATCTTAACTTGCGTGCCTTTTGTATTTGTTAATGTATAAAGATCGACCGGAATGCCATCATTGGTCTGACCAAACGGCGCTTTTTTAATCGTCATTATTTTTCCCCCACATGTCGAGTTCGTTTTGAACTTCTCAGCAAATATGCAAAGATGGTCATGCCATAGCATACATCCATGGGGGTCACAATAGTATTCGATTTGAGTCTGAATCCGGTACGGATACAGCGCCAATGATGATTTTACCGATCAAATGTCGCGGCTGGAAGCCGCTCTCACGGATAAGTTAGTTTAAAGGCAACTTTGGTTTTCCGCATAACCAAATAACGAAATTTAGGATTGCAAATAAATATGAAATTGGCATAAATAAACTTATATGAGCTTCATTTTCGGACGAGCATTTTTTGGATATGATGCTGCCGTATCATTTATAAATCTGATCAATTTAAACACACTGAAAAAGGGGGGAATGAAAATGTATCTGCCACTGGGAACGTTCACACCCGACGTTAACATTGCACTGGTTTCGGCATCACGTAACTGTTTTCCACGTGAGCTTTCCGAGAAACGGACCGAAAAGCTTCTATCGGCAAGCCAAAAACTCGGCATGTCATTATTTGTTCCTGAAGGCGACTGCCGGATCATTGAAACCAAGGAACACGCATTGAAAGCTGCCCGGCAAATACAGGCGGCCGGCTGTGATGCCACAGTCCTTTTTCTGGGTAACTTTTCCCCGGAAATTGAAGATGCCTTCTTTGTCAAACAGCTCGGCGGTCCTGTGGCGGTGATTGCCGCTGCCGAAGAATCAGCCTCCAGCCTTGTTGCAGATCGAGGCGACGCATTGTGCGGCATGCTGTCAGCGATTCTGGCGATAAAAAAGCGGAACTTGTTGAAAAATGTGTTCATCCCGCGAGGTGCCGTGGTCATGGCCGATGAGGGTGCGCAAGCAATCGAACATTTCTTTAGAATAATGAAAGTGGTTAAAGGAATACGCAACGCCACGCTCGGGCTTTTCGGGCCGCGACCCAGGGATTTTGAAACATGCAACTATAATCTGGCTTCGCTTGCATTTTTGGGGGTCGAGATTGAAGAACTCGGTTTTTTTGATCTTGCCAATTCGGCGCGAAGCAGCATGGCCGAGGACGATTTGACCGAAATCATTGCTTCGATGAAAAGTGATATCAGCTCTATTCCGTCGGATGATTTCGCTAAAAGATTGGCTGCCTACGAGAAAGCCGTCATCACGTTTCGGGATGATCTCAGATTATCCGGGATGACCACCCAGTGTTGGACGGAACAGGAAGAGGTTTTAAAACATGTTCCGTGTTATATCAATGCCCGTATGGCCGCCAGAGGTTTTCCAATTGCATGTGAAAATGATGCGCATTCCCTGGCGGCAGAACTGCTTGGGCAATATGCCACCGATCAAAGCGTGACCATACTTGATCTGAACCACAGTATTCCAGCGGATCTGGATGCCGATCTCGCAGATTACCCTCTGCAAGATGTGGTCGGACTTTTTCATTGCGGCAACACCGATCCAAGACGGCTAAAAGACCCGTCAATGAAATATCAGCTCATAATGAACCGACTGATGGAACCGGAAGGCGAACCCGATATCACGCGTGGTACCATTGAAGGTCAGATTGCGGCTTCACCGATTACGGTTCTGCAAGTCCACGGCATCGGGGATGCTCTCCAGGCGTATATCATGGAAGGAGAATTTTTGGACCTTGACCCCAAAACCTTCGGGTGCACCGGCACGGCGTATATACCCGGTTTCAGACGGTTTTATCGCCACGTTTTGCTGGGTCGATTTCACCATCATGCCGCGTTGGCATTCGCTCACTGCGGTGATATCCTTTATGATGCCCTCAAGCTTCTGGGGGTGGAAACGATATTTACACCCCTTACGGAGAAACCGCTGTATCCGGGTGAGAATCCGTTCGTCGATATTTATTAGATTGCATCTAAAAAATATATAAAAGTAATTCAGGGTCTAAATGAATGAAGTTTCATAGGAGAGATATGGGATTAAAGAGACTGAAAGCGTCCGTTTATCAGGCCAACATGGAACTCAAAGAAAGCGGCCTTGTCCTTTTTACCTTTGGAAATGTATCCGGAGTGGATCGTGAAGGTAATCTGGTGGTAATCAAACCCAGCGGTGTACCCTATGATGAACTTTCACCGGAAAATATGGTTTGCGTATCGCTCGAAACCGGAAAGGTGATTGACAGTGATCTGAATCCCTCCTCTGACACACCCACCCATCTTGAGCTTTATCGGGCGTTCAAGGCCTGTGGGGGAATCGTGCATACCCACTCGGAATACGCCGCGGCCTGCGCCCAGGCCCGAATACCCATCCGCTGTATGGGGACCACCCATGCAGATTATTTTTACGGTGATATCCCGGTGACCCGTGAGCTTAAAAAGGCTGAAACCGAAGAGAACTATGAAAAAAATACCGGCCTTGTAATTGTCGAAGCGTTTGAGAGCCTATGTCCGGAAGAGATTCCGGCCGTCCTCGTGGCCAATCATGGACCTTTTGTGTGGGGACAGGATCCCCGGAAAGCTGTTTATCATGCGGTGATTGTCGAATTTTTGGCCAAGATGGAAGTTCATGCCAGTCAGCTGAACCCGCAAGCCCCCAGGCCTCCAGAGCACCTCATCGATAAACATTATTTCCGAAAGCACGGCAAGGATGCGTATTACGGGCAGAAGAAGAAATGAACTAAAGTAAGGAATCCACACCCGGAAGACGGGGCTTTGATCTCACTCAAAAGGGGGTGGTTTCATCCCAATGGAATATTGGAATGATGGAATATTGTTCCCGACAAAGCCCATTATCTCTGACCTGGCCCAAAGGATCCGGTTTTCGATATCGGAATAAGGTCTCATCGCTTAAAGTCTTTTAATTCCGAAACACCTTCAGATGCTTTGCAGATGTAAGTGACAGCCCGGCGACCGGAAGCCAAATAGTGCTCTTTGACAGCTGTGACCAGCGCCTCTGTTGCTTCTTTCGTCGCCAAGGCCACCATACAACCGCCGAAACCCGCACCGGTCATTCGGGCGCCGTAAACGCCTTTGACGCCTAGAGCAATTTCTACCAGCAGGTCCAGTTCCGGGCAGCTGACTTCATAATCATCCCGTAAACTGGTGTGCGAGGCGACCATCAGGTTGCCGAATGTCGTTAAATCGTCAGCCTGTAACGCGGTTGCTGCCATTAGCGTGCGATCGTTTTCAGAAATGACATGTTGCGCTCTCCGGCGCACAACCGACGAGAGCTGAGGGGCACGGGATCTGAATGCTTCCAGGTCGACGTCGCGCAGAGCAGAAACGCCAAAATGCTTTGCGGCAGTTTCGCATTCTGCACGGCGTGCATTGTATTCCATATCCATCAGACCGCGGTGAACGCCGCTGTCGACGATGACAATTGAAACTCGGGATGGCAGCCGCACGGCTCGATAGGTTAAATCGCGACAATCAATGAGCAATGCATGTTCATTGTACCCCAGACACGAAATAAACTGATCCATGATGCCGCAGCGCATACCCACAAACTGGTTTTCGGCTTTTTGAGCGGCCAGCGCCAGCGATTTTCGATCGATGTCAGATTCCGACAATTGCAACATGGAAAAGCCTAAAGCAACCTCCATTGCAGCCGATGAACTGAGACCGGCTCCAATCGGAACATTTCCGGCGACTACCGCATCCATGCCCCTGAGCTCACATCCTTCCTGGATCAACGACCACGCCATGCCCCGAATGTAATTTCCCCACGCATTTTCAGAAAGCCGTGCAATTTCTCCCCGCATATCAAATCGATCCCACTGATCAAAATTCATGGCATAAACGTTCACTCTGGCATCTCTTCGGGCTGTTGCGGCCACTAAAATTAGTCGGTCGATAGCTGCCGGTAGAACAAAGCCGTCATTATAATCGGTATGCTCACCGATTAGATTAACCCGACCGGGTGCTTGAAAGAGGCGCGGTGGCGTATTAAAACTAAACTTGGTCTGAAAAGCATTCAGTGTTTTTGAAATGAGTGACATGGGAAGACCGAGCCTGTGGAGTGATTTCTTCCTGTTGCCCCTGCCATGGCCTCTGAGAACGGTGTGGCAACACCACATTCCATTCAGCGGTTAAAGGGTTATAGCGGCGGTGGGGATCGGCAAACATTGTCAACAGACCTCTTTCACGGATCAGCTCACTTGATCGCGAATTTTCTTAAGCGTTTTCATGACGTTATTTTCACCACGACCGAAGTAATCATGCAAACGCATATATTCGGTAAATATCTGATCGTAGATGATCTGGTTCTCAGGGATGGGCTCATACACTTCATCCTTCAGCCGGGCCATGTGTTTCGCAGCATCAAAGATCGTATCGTACCCGCCCGCTTTACTTCCGGCGGCGACAGCCCCGAACATGGCGGAACCCAGGGCCGGTGTCTGTTTAGATGCGGATATCTTGAAATTACGCCCGGTAACGTCGGCATATATCTGCATCAGCATTTTGTTCTTTTCCGGAAGTCCGCCGCAAGCAACGAGTTCATTTACGTTCACGCCGTTTTTTTCAAAGGCCTCAATGATCACCCGGGTTCCGTAAGCGGTCGCCTCAATTAGAGCCCGGTAAATATCTTCCGGTTTGGTGCCCAGGATCGCGCCGATTAGAAGACCAGATAGATCCACGTCCACCAACACCGATCGATTGCCGTTCCACCAATCTAGTGCCAGCAGCCCGTGTTGGCCGGGCTTTTGCAAAGCGGCCTTCTCTTCTAGCAGATGATGTACATCCATTCCGCTTTTTCTGGCCTCATTATGATATTCTTCGGGGATGCAGTTGTTCACAAACCAGGCGAAGATGTCTCCGACACCGGATTGGCCGGCCTCAAAACCAAACAAACCGGGGATAATACCGTCTTCTACCACACCGCACATGCCTTCCACAGTGCGATTTTCCTCGCCCAACACCATGTGGCAGATGCTGGTGCCCATAATCATCACCATACGCCCCGGTTCGGTGACCGTAGCGGCCGGCACGGAAACATGGGCGTCAACATTGGCGATGGCCACCGCGGTGCCCTCTTTGAGCCCCGTCCATTTGGCTGCTCGGGCGGTGAGCTCGCCGGCTTTGTCGCCGATTGGGCAAATGGTGCGTGACATTTTTTCATCAATGACCTTTTCCAGGCGCGGATCAAGCGCCTTGAAAAACGCATCTGCTGGATACCCTTCCCTTTTGGACCACATGGCCTTGTAACCGGCGGTGCATGAATTTCTTTTTTCTTCACCTGTGAGCTGCCAGATGACCCAATCGGCTGCTTCTAAGAGACGATCGGCGGCGTAGTAAATTTCGGGTGCCTCATCTAAAATTTGAAGGGTTTTGGCAAAAAACCATTCGGATGATATCTTTCCGCCGTATCGATTGATCCATTTTTCGCCTCTCTGGTGGGCCGTCGCATTGATCTTATCCGCCTCGGGCTGGGCGGCATGATGCTTCCACAGTTTCACCCATGCGTGCGGGTTGCGTCGATAATCGGCTAAGGTGCAAAGGGGAGTGCCATCGTTTCTGACCGGAAGCATCGTACAGGCGGTAAAGTCAATCCCGATTCCGATAACGTCTTCAGGCTTAATGTTGGTCTGGGCAATGACATCCGGAATCGTTTTCTGAAACGTTCGGATATAATCTTGCGGGTCCTGCAGCGCCCATTCGGGTTCGAGTTGAACCGGGCCATTATCGAGCGGCAGGGCTTTATCGATGACCCCATTTTTGTAAGTATAAATCGAAGTGGCAATCTCGTTGCCCGTTTTTGTCTCAACGAGAACCGCTCGTCCCGACTCGGTACCGAAATCTATTCCAATGGCATATTTGCTTTCACGCATATCATTCTCCTGTCTTGCATTTGGATGAAACCACACCCTTAGGGCTGAAATCAAAGCCGGGGCCTGCCGCGCCGTAGCTTAAGCGAAGGTGGGTCCTATGGGCCCGGAATCTTTACTCCTTTACTGCTCCCGCCGTCAACCCTTCCACCAATCTCTTCTGGACAAAAGAGAAAAGAATTATGGTCGGCACAATGGTTAGCACGGCTGCTGCAGCAACCTGACCCCATCGAATAAGGAGAGCGGACGAGAGCCGTTGAATAACTAAGGTGGCTGTAGCGGTCCTCTGACTCTGACTGATAATTGAGACAATTAAATAATCGCCCCAAGAAACCACAAATGAAAAAAACCCGGCAACCATGATGCCTGGCGCCCCCAAGGGCAAGATAACATAATATAAACGCTGAAGTACATTGCAGCCGTCGATTCTGGCCGAGTCGTCAATAGCTACGGGGATATTGTCGAAGTACCCCTTCAGCATCCAGATTGAAAACGGCAAAACCAGGATCAGCTGTCCCAGCACCACGCCGATAACGGAGTCGAGCATTTGCAGCGAAAATACAATTAAATACATGGGAATGATCAGCAGCACCTGAGGAAACATCTGGGTGGAGAAGATACCCATAATAATTGCATTCTTTCCTTTGATCCTGAAACGGCTCAACCCGTATGCCCCGACAATGGAACAAATCAGTGACAGAAGCGATACGCTTAGGGCTATTTTAAAGGAATTAAAGAAATATGTCGGATAATCGGTTACAGATAAGATGGTTTCATAATTCTCAAGCGTAAATTCATTCAGATGAGAAATGACCTTGCCGGTAAATATGGATGCCTGGGTTCGGAAGGAACAATAAATAATCCATACCATCGGCAAAATAAAAAAAATCATTGAAACGATGACAACGGTATAGGCAGAGATCGCAACTCCCAACTTACGCCGAACTTTTGACATTATGCGATTTTATCCCTTTCGCTAATTTTTATAAAAACGATAAAATATATCATTAACAGCAGCAGCATAACCGTTCCAATACTGGCACCGTATCCTATGGTATAACTGGTCCAGCACTGGCGGTAGACATAAACCGGCAAAACATCCGTTGCATTAACCGGCCCCCCGCCGGTTGCCAGATACACAAAATCAAAATTGTTAAACGTCCACAGGACATGAATGGTCACCATGACAATGACCATATTGCGTATACCCGGCAGCGTTATGTGCCAGAATTTATGCCGGGTGTTGGCCCCGTCAATCTCCGCCGCCTCATAATAGCTTTCAGGAATTGCCTGCATGGCCGCCAGAAAAGCAACGCCATAAAACGGAACATTTCTCCACAGATGCAGCAGCATGATAAAAGGCAGGGCGACATTCGGATCGCCCAGCCAGTATCGATTCAAATTTTCAAAACCGATGGTTTTGATAACAATGTTGATCAATCCGATATCCGGCTGAGCCATAAATTTAAACAAAATCACCGTTGCAGCTACCGGAATAACCCAGCTTGCCATGATAATGCTTTTAAACAACGACATACCCGGCAGCTTTTGATTCATTGCCAGTGCCAGTATCAGCCCCAGAACAAACTGCAGAAACACCACCACTGCCGTCAACAACACAGAATGATATAAAGAAACCCAGAATATTTCATCTGAAAGGAGCCTGATAAAGTTTTGCAGGCCGACATACCGGACGCCCTCCTTCAGCAAGTGTTTATTGGTGAAAGCCATTCTAAGACCTTCAAGCAGCGGGTAGACCGTAAACAGCCCCATAACAAGAATCGCCGGCAGAATTAGCATTATGCCCTGTTGTTTTCGCAACTTCATATTGAAATGAGAAAAAACAGGATGGGCAACGGCAGTAAGGCCGATCGCCCATCCTTTTATCATTTTATTTTACAGCTCGTTATTTTTTTTCAGTTCCGTAATCCTGTCATAAAGCCATTGGGCTGCTTCGCGCGGTGTTTTCTTGTCATAGATAACAAAATTAACCGCTCTCAGGTTGGCTTCGCTGACAGGACCCCAGTTGACCGGTGCCATCGTAACCGAAATGGGCAGCTCGTTCGCAAATCCTTTCATCCACCATTGGACGCCTGCTTTTTCAAAAACATCCATGTCAGTGGAATCCTTTCTCGCGGGAATACCACCGGAATCCACCAGCCAATTTGCCATTTTTTCTTTGGAGACAATGTACTGAATCAACTTCCAGGCACCTGCTTTATCCTTGGAATAGGCATTCATCATGATCGGCTTTACTTCAAGGTATGTGGCGGGTTCACCGTCTGAGCTGTATGGCAGCCTCGTTATCGCTGTTCTGTTTTCGAGGATATCCTTGGCAATACTGCTTTCTGTTCTACGTCCCCAAAGCCAGGGACCCATCGGTGCCATTGCCCATTTCCCCGCTACATAGCCCGGATCTTCCACCGGCCAACCCGTTCCTCTCACATTCGGATCACACGCAGGAAACGTAGCGTCTTTGAAAAGCTCATCATAAAGAGTTAACACTTTTTCTAGCTGATCTACAGTGGCATTGAACTTAATATTGCCATTAACAACTTCAAACATGTTCTGCCTTCGGCTCACCTGATAATACCAGGAAATAAACTCCTGGGCAGCTCGCGGACCTCCGACTTCCGTACAAACATAGAAACCGAATGTTTTCTTGCTCGTCAACTCAGTAATTTTTCTGGCCGTTTGTATTAACTCATCCCAGGTTTTCGGCACCGCAAGACCATGCTTTTCGAAAATATCCTTTCGATACACCATCGCCCTTGCATTGGTGTTATAGGGCAGGCCGTAAAGTTTTCCATTAATCCTTAGCGGCGCAAGGGTGCTTTCGATAAACTGACCCTTCTCGTTCCAACTATTAAAATAGGAATCTAAAGGTTCAATCAATCCTTTCTGAACATATACCGCCGTATCTTCCAGCAGGCCTTCAATTACATCCGGTGTTCCGCTTTTGGCTTGCAACAGGAACTTATCCCGCTGATCTTTGTACTTACCTGGACCATAGAAGTTGTCTACTGTAAAATCTGGTAGGGCAGTTTGAACATCTTTTTCCCATTGTATAACATACTCAGGAGAGACCTCTTGGGTAACGAACGGCATGTTCCAGAAAGAAAGACTTTTCTTCGCTATCCCTTCAGATATCAGGCCGAAGGGTCCGCTAATAAATAAGACCGCACTCAATCCGATTAAGATCCATTTCTTTTTACACATTTTAACACCTCCTTTTTTTCACGGGTTAACGATACATGTACCATTACGCTTTTCTTCTCAACAGTATAGCGTAGATGGCTACGGAGACCATGATGATCAATCCATAAATAAGCTGAATCCAGAAGCCGGTCAGTCCGATGGCAATGATTCCGGCTTCCAGCGAGCCGATGATGATGGCACCTAAAAATGTTCCGAAAATCGTGCCCATACCTCCGAAAACGGATGTTCCCCCGATGAATACGGCCGCCAGAGTGGTGAGCAGATACCCCTGGCCCTGACTCGGCCAAAAGTAAGTTACCTCGAGCGTAGATAATATCCCGGCAAAAGCGGCAAAAAAACCCATCTGCATAAACACAATTGTTTTTACCCGTTCGACATTGATGCCCATCATCCTGGAGCTGTCCATGTTATCACCGACGAAGAGGATGTGAGAACCGAAACGATGTCGGTTCAACAGCAGCCAAAACCCGATGCCTAACAGCAACATCCATACTGCTTGAGCGGGGATGACACCACCAATTCGCCCCACGGACATCATATAAACAAGGGTTCCTTTGGCCTTAACCAGGGGTATCCCTTTGCCCTGGGCGATAACGTTGACCATGCCACGATAAAAGAACATGGTCCCAATAGTCGCCACCAGAGAAGGGATGCCGATCCGAACGATCAGAAAAGAGTTTAATGCTCCGGCTGCAAGACCGAACAATAAACAAACCAGGACCGCCAGCCAGATATTGCCGGAATACATGAACACTTTACCGAAAACCAGTGCCGATAG
>CP070746.1:6752736-6757573 GCA_020348305.1 Desulfobacterales bacterium | reverse complement strand
AAGCCGTATTTTGTGAGCCGAAAGGACACAATGGCCGCCAATATCGAAAAGCCTGTGAAAATAAACGGGATGATAAGGTAAAGGCTGATGTAAAAACGAGATTGTTTCATGATCTTCGTGTTTGGTTTTTTCGTGTTTCGTGTTTCGCTTTTTTGGTTATGCTTTCTTTGGGCAAACACCAAATATAAAACACTAAACACCAAACACCAATTATTACTTCGTCATCAATGTCAAATCCCACATGGGTAAAAAGATCGACAGCGCGAAAAAGCCGACGACGGCTGCCAGGCCGACGGTTAGAATCGGAGCGATGGCTTGAGATAATTTTTTAGTCGAATATTCGACCTCCGTATCGTAATGTTTGGCGACGTCACTCATCATACTTTCCAGGTTTCCCGATTCCTCACCTACAGCGACCATATTGATCAACATCGGTGTAAAATATCTGGCTTCACTTAACGGGCCGGAAATACCACGTCCCTCTGCCAGGCGGTCTTTAATTCCATGAAGCTCGTTTGAAATAGCTGCATTGCCAATGGTGCCGGTTAAGATGTCCATGGATTCGAGCACGTCAACGCCACTGGATTGAAGTATGGCGAAAATGCTGGCAAATCGGGAAATCGCACTCTTGACAAATACGGGACCCACCAGTGGGAGTTTCATCAAGAATGTGTCACGGGCCAATTTACCCGGGTCGGTTCGCAAATAAAAAAACAAAAATCCGCCGCCGATCAAAATACCGGCGATAATCAAGTACCAAAAATTGACCAAAAACTGGTACATCAGCATACAAATCTGAGTCGGCAACGGTAGCGTCAGACCGGCATTTTTGAAAATGCTGACAAATTTGGGAACGACACCCGTCAACAACACAATAAAAGCGATAAAGAGAAATGATACGACAATAATCGGATACATGAGGGCAGCTTTGATCTCCGATTTGACCTTTTGTTCATGCTCAATAATGTAGGTTAAGCGGTCAAGAACTTCGGGCAAAGCGCCACTGGCCTCTCCGGCTTTGATCATGCTGCAGTACAAGGGTGAAAAGACACGCGGATGTTTGCGAAATGCATCATAAAGACTGGCGCCTTCCTTAATATCCTGGCGCATGGTACTGAGAATTTTCTTTAGCTTGGGGTTCTCGGCTTGGTCTTCCAAGACCTCAAGCAAACGCATCATCGACACCCCGGCGCGAATCATCGTGTTGAATTGTTTGGTAAAAAGAATTAATTCAGGGGCCTTAATCGGTGTCAGCATCTCCAAAATATTGGAAAATTGCACGCCACCGAGAGCCGGTCGCTCTTCTCTTACCTGAGTAGGTATAAAACCCTGCGATGCCAGGATGGAATTTGCACCTTCAATCGAGTCGGCTTCGATCTCACCGGAAGTGGTGCTTCCGGTTTCGGTTATGGCTTGATATGAAAATATTGGCATATTGTTTTCCCTACAACAAAACAGCGGAGGCTGCTTCCTCCAAGGTTGTGACACCCTGCAAAACTTTTTGGGATGCATTGTTTTTCAATGGTATGAAGTTGCCCGAAGCTAAGGCCGCTCGGCTGATTTCATGCGCCGATGTTCGTTTTAAAATTAAATCTTGGATCATTTCATCGATGATCAACACTTCATATACGCCGGTTCTGCCTTTGTAACCGGTTTGCATACAATTAAAACAGCCTTTACCGTGCATAAACTTGGCCCCATCGGTGTTTTGCAATCCCCAAGCCCTAATCGCCTCCTGAGAGGGTGTATAAGGAACCTTACAGTTCGAGCATACCCTTCGAACCAACCGCTGAGCAAAGGAGACCAACATGGTCGATGAAACCAGAAAAGGCTCAATGCCCATATCGATAAAGCGTGTGATTGCGCCGGCGGAATCATTGGTGTGAAGGGTGCTGAGCACGCGGTGGCCGGTAAGTGCTGCCTGAATTGCAATTTCAGCTGTTTCTCTGTCTCGAATCTCTCCGACCATTATAACATCCGGGTCTTGGCGAAGGATCGATCGCAATCCGCTGGCAAAGGTCATCCCCGCTTTGCGGTTGAGTTGAACCTGACGTATTTTTTCAATGCGATATTCCACCGGGTCTTCCACGGTGATGATATTAATATCCGGTTGATTGATTTTTTTTAATATAGAATACAGACTGGTGCTTTTGCCACTTCCCGTCGGGCCGGTGCTTAAGATCATACCATACGGTTTATTGATTATGGTTTCAATTTTTTTGCGGTCCTTGTCGCTCATCCCCAGCCGGTTTAGGGAATAGATACTGTTGCTTGTATCCAATAATCGCAGTACCATGTTTTCCCCATAGATGGATGGAATCGTGGAAGCCCGAATATTGATATCCTTGTTCTTCATCCTGACGGTGAATCGTCCGTCCTGAGGAATTCTGGAAACCGCAATATCCATATTGGCCAAAATTTTTAGGCGAGAAATAATCGGCAAAAACATAGACTTTGGCGGAGCCGGCACCTCATGAAGTTTGCCATCTACCCGGAACCGTACCTGCACAAATTTTTTTTCAGGACTGATGTGAATATCGCTTGCCCCTTCACGCACACCTTGGGAGAGAATCGAATTGACCAACCGAACCACAGGGTCTTCTTCGGCCATACCCTGCAACGAGCTCACTTCAACATCTTCCATCATGGTCGTTTTCTCATCGGTCTTATCGATTTGCATCTCTTCCATACCTTCCAAGACCTCACCGATTCCGGCGTACGTACCGTAAAGGCTGCTTAGTAGTTGGTTGAGTTGTTGTTCAGTGCAAATGACCGCTTCGGCTTCGCAATTGGAATATACTTCGATAGAATCCAGAGCATTGATATCCAATGGGTCGATCATGGCTACCGTCAGGAGTAAACCGGTTTTTTTAAGCGGTGCGGCCTGGTATTTATGAGCAAGATCGGCCGGGAACAGGTCGGCAAGCTCTATATCGAGCGTAAATTTACTCGGCTTGTATTTTTCCAGACGCAGTTGATTCGACACCAGGTCCACAATCTGGGCTTCGCTGACATAACCTTCACGCACCAGAAACTGGCCCAGTTTTAAGTTGCTCATTTTTTGATGGGGAAGGGCCTTTTCCAGTTGCTCTTGGGTCAACAACCCCCCCTCTACGAGAATTTCACCTAACTTCTTTTCTGTTCTCAATTTTTAATCTCTCATTTTATTTTTTTAGATTTTAAGCTCAAGAAAGGGTCGGCAAAAAAAACAGTGTTCTCATTCCACAACGATATTATTTTGCCCTTCGATGATAAATCCGCTGGCAGTTGGTCGAGTTGGCTACGGGCAGCTGTTTTCGTCGAAAAAAATCGTTTAAGGATTAAGGCAAATTTAGTACCTGTCTGGTTTGTCCAATACGGAATCAGTCGCACCGGCGGTGCCTGCTCGGGATAGGCGCGTAAATAATTGAACGCCTCCTCAAGCGAATTTGTTTGTTCAACTTGGACCCACCAATTTTTTAGGGCTAAGGGTTTCACATTGGCGGGAATCGCCGGCAGCGCGATGGTTTGTCCAACCTGAACCCGATCCGGGTCGTCGATAAAGGGATTCGCCAAAATGAGGGACTTAAAGTATCTTGAATTATACCTCCCGTATACTTGTTGAATGATGCGCGACAGGGTTTCATTGCGCCGCAGGGTGACTTTTCCCAAAAGTTCAGCATAGGTATTCTCAGTTTTTGCCGTATCCTCTGCCGTATCGAATTGAATATCGACTGCGGTCACTTCTTGCTTCGGCTTGGCCGCTACCACTGCGGTTTCATCCACCGTCTCAGCTGAAGGTAAGGGCGTGATTTCAACTGGAATCCATTTCTGAGCTTCTGTCGGGGGTATCTGCGCGTGCCTAGCTGCGGTGTCGGGTTTTGGCATCGGGCGAATCTCCGGCTTTTTTTTCTCGGGCAATACGGCGGTATAACTGTCTTTAAATTCCCACGGGAGATACGCTTTTAACTGATTCGATGACATCAGGAACAATAGGATTGCCGCTACGCACGCGGTGATAGCCGCCGCCGCGGTCAGTTTTTTCCAGTGCGTGGATTCATTTCGAAATACTCTGCGGGCACAGCTGCGAACCAGAAAATATCCGATGGACGTTTTGTTTTGTATAATCATCGTTAAAATACATTGATGGCATAAGTTTATTATTTTGCGCGGATATCCATCGGTGGCTCGATAAATGGTGGCCATAGCCACAAAGCTAAAGAGCTTCAGCCTTTTTCCCGAACCTCTGGATTGCACAAGCCGAAATTTGATCATCATTCGCGTGTCGCGAAAATTCAATGGTCTTAAATAGTGGTAAAGGTTAATCCGGTCGGCAAAATTGGGGTGTTTTTGAACGGTTTTTTCGAATTCTTTCTGGGCAAATACGACAATCTGCAATAATTTATATTCATTGGTTTCGTAATTTAAAAATTCGCGCAGGATTTCCAAACAAAAGACCGGAATCTTTTGACCCTCATCAATGATCAAAATGGTGGTTCTTTTCTGATCCACACCGCTGTGATACAGATATTGCTTGATATACTCTTTGAGCTGCCAATTATTGCTGTTTTTCGGAGGCGTTTGAGCGGTGAACATTTTGGCGACCGTTATTAAAAATTCGTTGGCATCCACAAAATGAGGGTCAAGGATCAGATGGGTATCCACCTCTTCTCGTTTTGAAAACCTGCGGATCAGCTGACGGCAAAGGGTGGTTTTGCCGGTGCCGACATCGCCGATAATAATATTCATTCCCCGGCGCAGCAAAAGGGAGAGCTCTAGTTTTTGCAGGCAATCCAAATGTTCCCGGGAGTGGTAGAAAAATTCGGGATCCGGTGAATTTGAAAATGGTTCTTTGCTT
>CP070746.1:6749825-6752636 GCA_020348305.1 Desulfobacterales bacterium | reverse complement strand
CGGAAGGGCGTGTAATGGCGCGCGAGTACTTGCAAACGGCTATGAAATACCCAACATCCCTTGCTCACCAGGTCGCCTCCGAGATGTGTATATTCAGGCGGGAATATGATGAGGCCATCTATGAGGCCAATCGGGCCATCGCCCTCGACCCCAATGATCACAGAGCCCACTGGATCATGGCCTGGGCCAGGATCTATGCCGGTAGCCCTGAGGATGCCGTTGAATTTGCCAAAACTGCAATGCGGCTTGATCCCCATTACGCAGCGCCTAATTTGTTCCTTCTCGGACTCGCCCACTTTAGCATGGGCAAGCTTGAAGAAGCCGTGACTCTATTTGAAAGAGCCCACACCCATAACCCGGAATTCCGCGGAGTTTCAGCGCCTCTATCCGCCGCCTATGCGCATCTTGGCCGCGACGAGGAAGCCCAGCTCGCGCTCGTTAATTACAGGAATGAGTGGTCGTGGTGGGGCTGGTCACCTGACTTGCTGCGGGTCATGCAATTTTTCCCCTTCAAGCACCCGGAAGTTGCCGATCGTCTTGCTAACGGCCTCCTGAAGGCAGGGCTTCCCGGACAACCCTCCGGGTATTGCAAAGTATCCCCCGAACACAAATTGACCGGAGGGGAGATCAAATCCCTGGTCTTCGGTCGGACGGTGACCGGACTTTCCCCATTGACAAGAATGGAATGGCAAATCCATCGCACAAAGGATGGGAAGATCAGCTATCAGGGCAACTGGCCTTTTAGCATAATAACTCCCGGGGAAGGTGGGAATGGAACGAGCTGGATTGAGGGCGATATACTCTACGACCAGTGGAAGAATATTTTCCGAGGCCTCAAGTATCACATGGCAGTCTATCATAATCCCGATGGGATTCCCAAAATGAAGAACGAATATTTTTTTGTAACCGATTTCGGAATCTTCTCATGGTCGCCAGTGGACTAAATGTGTTGTCATACAAGGCGACGATTTTATTAATGCCCAAACTCTTGAGTTTAACGCTTGCCGGACGCCGTCATGCCATTTAACCTCAGACTTGACGGCAGTAACGTTCATCCTTTGATAAAAAGGAGGGAAAAATGGGTAAGGTCACCAGAAGACAGTTTCTTAAGGGAGCGGTTGCCGGTGGAACTGCAATAGCCGCTTCCATCACGGCACCCGGCCTTTTGCAAAAGGCATATACCCAAAAGGTAAAGCTTAACATTTTATTTGTTAACCACTGGGTCCCTGGGGCAGCCGATATTCATAAAGAGATTATTAATGAGTGGGCAAACATGAACAATGTCGAAATAAATATCGACTTCGTTGCCGAGTCCAGAGATATTCGATCCATCGCTTCTGCCGAGTACAAGGCTCGTACGGGACACGATGTCATGATGTTCCTCACTTCCACTGGCGCATCCTTTAAAAACAATTTAGAACCTCTGAATGATGTAGCCACCTACATCCAAAAGAAATACGGGAAATTCGATGAGCTCGCAACTTATCTGTCTTATCAGGATGGGATCTGGGTTACTGTTCCGACCGCTCTAATGTCCCACAGCTATCCCATGGTCAGCCGGATTGATCTCTTCAGAGAGCATGCCGGCATCAATCTGTTGGACCTCTTTCCGACGGACTTTAACAAGCGCGACAAAACGAAGGTGGATGCCTGGACGTATGATGCCTTTTTAGATGCAGCTAAAAAATTCCACGACGCCGGCTATCCATTCGGTAATCCCATCAATAAGGTCAGCGACGCCAACGACTGGCTCTGTCCGCTATTTGTTTCCTTCGGGTCTGTGCCAGTGGACAAGGATGGGAACATTACTATCGAATCTGACGGAACCCTCCAGGCCATAGAGTTTATGAAAGAACTGACCCAGTATATGCCAAAACTTATTTACGGCTGGGACGCCCGCTCCAACAATCGCTGGATCATCTCGGGAAAGGGCGCCTGCACCCAGAACCCACCCAGTGCCTGGGCAGTTTGCAAGCAAACACGGCCAGATATCGCCGCCCAGCTCTGGCACCATGACACCCCCATTGGGTCCAAAGGACGCTATCGCGGCGCCCTCTTCTATAACTTGGGCGTTTGGAAATGGTGCAAGGAAAAGAAAGCAGCCAAGGAATTTATCATGTATCTCCTTGAAAGTCCGCAGCAGTGGAAGATGCTGCAGGCCGCGCAGGGATACGATATGCCTCAGCTAAAACCCATGTACGCCCATCCTGTTTGGGAGGAAGAAGGCCCGCCCAAGGGTACAATATACAACTATATCCCGCGAGGAGATGAACAGCTGATCGTGGGCGGATGGCCTGCACCTCCTGAGATCGGCGCTGAAATATACAACCAGTATATCATTCCAACAATGGTGGCCAAAGCGACCACCGGCGAAATGTCTCCGAAAGAGGCCATGAAATGGGCCGCCGGCGAGCTCGAGAAAATCGTATGATACTACAGAATCACACTTATAGAAGGAGGGTTTCTCTCTTTGAATTAATGGAATATCCTAAATATGACTTTGTCTCAGTTTAGAGGATATACAATATATAGTAGTGGTAAATTAAAGTGGCTTTTACAGATATCCTATAACAAAAGCCAAATATCACCTAGATACCGATTTATTGAGAGACTGTCGAAAAAGTCCAAAAATGGCGATTTTAGCAATTTCGCGTGTAATAAAATCAATAACTTACAAGCATTGAATTCACAGATTTAGGGTTTTCGACAGTCTCTGAGATAATCCAAACTCTGCACAAATTACAGGTTTCAAACTGATATCGCAAGGTTTTTTAGAGGATGATTTTGCGTGGGCCCGATAAAGATGTCCTG
>CP070746.1:6746362-6749725 GCA_020348305.1 Desulfobacterales bacterium | reverse complement strand
CCGCTTCGATACGCGTTGTTATGCAAAACTTTTCTGTCTCTGTGATGAGCAGTGATGAAAATCCAATTTCAGTAGAAATAGGAACCATATTTATGCCTCCTGCTGTGAACCAACTAAAATTGGATTGTCTCTTCAAAAGCGCTGCTTTTAACCCCAGAGATTTCATTAAAGACCGCGTTCTTTCTTCCTTGATTAAAATTTCTTCTTTTCTGTCCATTCCAAAATCCTCCTCCCCACAAATTTTAATTCCAAATAATTCTTTCTTTAACTCTTCAATTTTGTCACTAGAATTCTTCACGCTTTAGGTCAAAGACTTTGGTCAGATTTGCAACCTTGGGACCCCAATGACCGGTTAGCAAACAAATCTGGTGGGAATAAAACGATGCCATGAGCTTGTGGCCATCGTTAATCCTTACAACGGCCCCATTCAAGCAATCCGACCCGGGGTACTGTCAGAAAATTAGGGACATCCATAAAAATATAATTTTCTAGTCTCTTCCTATGGCACACAGGAATTGAGCCACTTCATAACCCCCTGTTTTAAATAGATTTTAGAGATTATTATAATTTTATGGACGTCCCGTAAAATACGTAAAATAATTAATAATAAAGATGCGACCCCATTATTTCTATGTGAGAAATGGGGTTTTTGGATTCAGTCCATGGCTACCTCTTAGTTTTGGGTGAGCGCATTATTGCTTCGGATCATTAATTATCAAAATATTGCTTTTAGAGTCAAGAAATTTGAATGAAAGGGTGTGCCGCGCCGTAGCTTTTTCTTAGACTGGAAGATGGGTGGCAGTTAGCAGGTAGCCGTGGCCGCAATAACTCCCAGCTAATAACGGAGGCCGGTAGCCAATTCTAATGAGCGAAGGCGGAATTTGATTTATGTAATAAAAAAATAAAATTAAGAAAGAAATAATATTATTGACGTCCCAATATCTACGTGTGCAAAAGGGGATTGCTCAGGGAAGGCGATCTGAATTGGTTGGCGGTGGTCTGATTCGCAGTGCCGGGGGCTAGTCGGCGGTCAAAGCCCTGCGCCAAGGGAATGTGCACATGAAAGGCAATGAACGTATTTTAGGAGAAGGTGAGTTTGTTAAATCCGTCTTAGATGCGGCCAGGGAGCAGTTTGAAGAACGCTACCGACTTGAGGCTAAAGGATATGCTAGATAAAGTTGCATTGTGCGTAGCAGATGTGTTGGGGATCGAGCCGGAGCAGGTTTGGGCATTGGGCAAGCACCCGCTAACAGTCAAAGCGAGAAGTCTGTTTTGCTATTGGGCGGTTCGGCAGTTGGGTTGCAGTGCCACAGAGTTATCCAGGAGATTCGGTGTCTCGCAGCCATCGGTCAGTATTTCGGTAAAGCGTGGTGAGAAGCTTGCTAGGGAAGGAAGACTATAATTGGTTGAAAATTAGAAAGTTATAATTCTATGGATGTCCCCTATGTTTACTAGGTTCCCGCACAACAGGGTTGAAAATGGCAACTTATAATCACTATTCAAGATTTGACGTCTATCTTAATTCTGATAAAGATTTGACAATATATTTTTTATGTAGGGGGCTGCTCGCCGTTGTCTCGTAAATGAGAGATGAAACCAAACAACCCCCTTTTAGGTAAGTTGCAGGCTTTTTGTCCCTTCGCTCTCTGTGTCTATTTCCAAGGAGGCTGCAAGAATTCACCTGTTGCCACACTCTCGGGCCATACCACCTTTCGACTTCCGTCCTCTCTCCATTGAACCATAATGAGCTGCCGATAACCCGGACCGTATTTGCCATTATGAAGATCTGTAAAGACCCAGCGTCCAGCAACCCCAACATAGTCGGTCGCCTCCAATATGGGAACAAGAGCGTCCGAATCCGTTGTCTTGGCCTTTTCTACAGCCGCTTTGTAAATATGAAGTGCATCATAGGTATAACCGCTGACATAGCCGCCGGTCTCATTGAATTTGGCTACATAACGATCATGAAACGGGATGGTTTTAGGTGTGAGAGCCACAGGGAAAGGTCCTACATATGCGAGCAGGGTCTCACCCACCGCCTTGCCTCCACAGTCTTTCCAATAACGGTCTGAAGCACCGGTACCAGAGACGCCGCCTATCATTGGTCCTTTTAAATCATACCATTGTTTTATGTAAATAGCGCCATCCACATGAGCTGAAATTTCGTATATGAAGTCAGCCTTACTATTGATAATTTTTGTGAAGATAGGCGTAAAATCTTTTGTCTCTGTGTCAAAGAATTCAGAATAAACAACCTCTATTCCTTTTTGCTTAAAGAATTCTTCAGCTTCTTTCACCATACTCCTTGTCCATAGAGCATTTTCAGCCATTATGGCAATACGCTTTGCGCCCATCTTTTTGACAGGCAGACCATAGATAAAATCAAGTGACACCTTTGAGAGCTCGCCGGATAGGTGCATGACTCTAAACCAATATTTATATTTCTCGCGATCTGAATCGTACAGCTCTGACAAGGCCTCTGAGGCAGCTCCGGTAGGGATAAATAGTTTTTTGTAGCGGGCCATTTGGTCCATAATCGCCTTGGCGACCCCTGAAGAGCAAGTACCAATAACCAAACCACATTTATCCTGTAAGACTAATTTTTTGTATGCCATGGCTCCTTTTTCAGGCTTGTACTCTGTATTGCCAAAAATCAATTCGATCTTTTTGCTCATAATACCACCCTGGGCATTTATATCTTCTTCGGCCAATTTTGCAGCATTCAGGAGGCTTTCTCCTGAAGGCGTCTTAAATGGAGCAATCACGCCGATTTTGATGGTATCGTCGGCGATCGCACCACTTGCGCTTAGCACAAAAAAGAAACCAATAATGACAAAAACGATCTTCCAATTTTTCGGATTCATTTTACCCTCCTTTCCCTAATAGGATAGGGTTAAGGTTGTTAGAAAAGATTTCCAATAAGGAAATCAGCAACGGCATCTTTCACCTCCTTTCGGTTTTGCAATCTCGTCTACTCCATGCCTAGGTAAGCTTTAGCCACGGAGGGATCTTCGACCAGCTCTTGGCTGGGACCCTGATTAACGATTTTGCCTTCTTCCATAACATAAGTGAAATTTGAAAACTCTAGGGCCCCGGCAGCATTTTGCTCCACCAACAATATACTTAATCCTTCATCATTCAGTTTTCGGATCACTTCAAAAATGGCGTCAACGACCAGAGGAGCCAACCCAAGAGAGGGTTCGTCCAGGGTTAGCAGCCTTGGGTGCCCCATTATAGCACGACCAACAGCCAACATCTGCTGTTCACCTCCTGAGAGCGTTCCTGCCAGCTGCGTCTTTCTTATAGATAAAACAGGTAAATATTCAAAAACGCGGTCCAAATCAGAGGCGATTCCTTGCCTGT
>CP070746.1:6737620-6746262 GCA_020348305.1 Desulfobacterales bacterium | reverse complement strand
GTGAACACTGCCTGCGTCCGTATCATCCAGCAGACTGGGTTGAGCACTGATGGTGTGTTCGCTGATCCACCGGTTCACATCCACCGGCACAAAGCATCCCTTGTCCTCCACCGAGTAGCGGATGGGTTGGCCGGACTTTGCCAAAAATTCAACTCGGGTAAAAGTACATGTTTCAACTAAATATCGCAAGGAATTTTAGAGGCTGATCTGTTAGTTTCTGTTACAGGTTTACTGACTAAAAATCCATTTTTCAATTAAAGCACAAAATTTTGCAGATTAGGCAATGGCCAATACATACTTTTTCGAACCTTTATTTTTGTTAGGTTTTCGTGTATCAATCGTCAATTACCGATTATTATAGATGTCTAATTCAAATCTGGGGCGTACAAATTATTCAGCTTGTTTACGGCGTAGTTTGGCCTCTGCAACGCAATATATCCCTTGCCCGGATCGTACCGGCGTGAAACATTCGTTGCACGAAATGCATGCGGCTCTTTGTGTATCACCGGATTGCCAGCGATGAATGAGGTGCGGTTCCCGAATCAGTGGTCGACATAAAGAAACATAGTCTGCAAGACCTTCCTTGATGACTCGCTCAGCAACGCTAAAAGATCTTATCCCACCAACAAGCATTAAGGGTACTTTGATCTTTTGCTTGTACAATCCGGCTGCTTCGGCAAAATACAATTCCTTTTCTTCGGGAACAATACCGGTTTTTCGGGAAAACAGATATTGCTCTGGACTCAGATGGGTACCGCCGCTCAGTTCAATGGCATCGATACCTTCGGATTCCAGTATGGCTGCCAACTGAACCATATCTTCTTTATTAAAACCACCCTCAAGATAATCATCAGAGTTTACTTTGATCATGATCGGATAGTCGTTGCCCACAGCAGATCTGATGCCTTTCAAACACCCTAAAACAATCCGAGCACGGTTCTCTAAGCTGCCGCCATACTCATCTGTTCGTTTGTTATAAAAAGGCGAAAGAAATTGGCTGAGAAGATAACCATGCGCCCCATGAAGCTGCACCCCATCGAATCCGGACTTTTTTGCCCGAACTGCCGCTTTCACAAAATCTGCTACTGTTTCGGAAATTTCGGCCTTTGTCATCTCCCGACATTCGCACCCCTGGGGCATCTTTATGGGCGAAGCTCCCAAAGCATAGTGCCCTTCAGGTATAATAAACGAATTACAACCGGCATGCATGACCTGCATGACGATTTTGCCGCCTTCCTGATGAACGGCGGTGGTTAATTTAGTGAGTTCAGGAATGAGCTCATCTGTGTGTACGCCTGTTTGTGTAAGTCTCGACCGTCCGATTAGGTTAACGTACGTAAAACCGGTAATAATCAACCCAACATCTCCTCTGGCAAGTTCAGCCAGCAGGTCTACTAACTCTGTTTTGCAACTTCCATTATCATCTGCCATTGCCTCAAATGTGGCTGAACGAACGAATCGATTTTTCAATGTCAAACCGTTAATCGTTGTGCTTTCAAAAATCTCGGACATATCTCCTCCTGATCTATTTATTGATAGGCTTTCTCTAATATTTCAAAAGCATCATCATATGTTACCTTTACAGGATTGAAATGAATTGCCGCATCCTTGATGGCTTTTTGGGCAACCTCCTCCAAAGAATCTTTTTTTACTCCGGCTTCCTTTAAGGTGCGCGGCAGCTTTGTCAGCTTGTATAACTCATCTTCAAATTCACGAATACATTCCACCGTCTTTTCAGCTCTTTTTTCCTTTGGAGTCTGAGCATAAACCTCAGGACCCTCTAAAGGGAGAAGCATTTCCCCGATGATGTCTTTCACGGCGGACATATTGTATTCCAAACCGTGGGGCAGAAAAATATTCATCGCCACACCGTGTGGAACACCACAAACACCGCCCAGTGCATGTCCCAGCGCATGAACTAAACCAACCCCGGAATTGGAAAAGGCAGCCCCCGCCATGCAGGCAGCGTTTGCCAGATAAAAACGGCCCTGAAAATCATCTCCATCTTCAATCACACGCAACAGGTTTTCCCGGATCAACTTAATGGCGGTAAATCCATAAGCGTCGCTAAAAGGATTTTTTTGGTTGCTGATATATGCTTCCATGGCATGACTCATGGCATCTATGGCAGTTGCGGCAGTCACCAGGGGCGGTAGCGAACGTGTCATGCGGGGATCAAGGATTGCGACATCAGGGAACAGTTGATACGAGGCGAACAACACTTTTACATTCTGATGGGAATCTCTAAGCATGGCGGCATAGGTAACCTCGGAACCCGTCCCGGCGGTGGTGGGAACGGCGACAAACGGTTTCATCGGTTTGCGGAGCTTGGAACCTTCAAGTTGCATGATATCATCCACTCCCTCGGAGACAACGATGTTCACCGCTTTTCCGGTATCAATCACCGAGCCCCCGCCGACTGCAATAATGGAATCACACTCATTTTCGCGAAAGACACCGGCGGCCTCATTGACCACTTCGGGTGAGGAGTCCGGTGGAACACGATCATAGACGGAGATGGTGATTTGATCAGATCCTTCCAGTGTTTTTTTTACCAGCTCAATCAAACCGGCTATTAGAACGCCCTGATCGGTTATAATCAAGGGGCGCCGGGATTGTAGTTGATTCAACTCGTAAGAAAGACTGTCAAGCGCTTTATCGCCGGATATCAACTTTACGGGATTATAAAACCTAAACATTAGCTGCCTCCAATGCTGATGAATTGCTCCTGATTTAAAAAATAAAACTGGCCATTACCCTTAACCATTTTCTTCAGCATTTTTCAATCACAATATATTCAACCTTGATGAATTCGTTAAAAGTCGAATTCATTCCCCTCTTTCGGGATTTGGTGTTTGTTTGTATTCAAACCGGATGCTTCGCACCCGGTTACAAACGCAACGATTGGAGCACTGCGTGCCCCTGTAATTATCCGCCGAGGGCGAATAATTCCAAGTCATCGCGTGCTGTGCACGAGCTGGTCGTTGACGCGTATTTTGGGTTTAGTATGACAAAATGGAGGGTTGGTGGGGCAATGAAACTCCCCGCAGAACAGTGTTCCGGAGATTTGATTGGCCCTTTCCTTTAAAACCGGAAATAATTGATATACACTATCGAGATTTTTTTGAATCTCGCTTTTATCTTTTACCAGGTATGCACCGGCGTATAGGTTTTCTGCTACCGTCATTTCACGAAACGGCCGCCTTCTCTCAGGACAATGAATCAGGCCTTTTTTAACGATTTCATGAACTGGTACACGGTCGAAGCGTTCACCTTCAATTACCACTGTTCCTTCCAGCGTCATGTCACCGCCGGAGGTTCCGCGTTTGATCCCTTTTTCCCAGACCACCAGACCGGTGATGGCTTTCAGCATCGTAGATTTACCGGCTCCGTTCGGGCCAACGAGGCTGACCATCTCACCCTTCTTCACATGCATATTGATATAATTGATGATCATGGCCCTTTCATAACAACCTATTAGATTATAAAAATCAAGCAACACTTTATATGCCTCCTTCACCCAGATAACACTCAATAACATCTTTTTTTTAGACGACCTCATCCGGAGAATAATCCGCAACGGTGTTTCCATAGCCGAGGTTCACGATATCCCAGGTTTTTATACAAGTGATTTATTGGCCTCTAAACCGAATCGTGCCGGTATCCGGTTTCAATATCCCGGTGATCAACCGCAGTAAGGTCGTTTTACCGGCGCCATTGGGGCCGATGAGACCAATGATCTCATCACGAGTCATACTAAAATCAATTGCGCTTCAGGGTTTGAATCTTTAATTGTAACTTTACATCGCTCTGTTTAGGATGGTAAGAGTATTTTTCGATATCCTTGGCCATTGGATATATTCTTAAAAAGGAAGTGGGTTATTATCAAAAGCATAATAGCGATTTGGAGTCAACGACCACTCGCAAACAGACTGTGTCGCAATCGGCAAAACTACGCATATTAGTCTTTTTGTCATTCCGGGCTTGACCCGGAATCCAGTGCTTTTTCAACGTTCTACGTTACTGAATGCCGGATCTGTCATGAAAAAAACACTTGTATCCATCGTAAGATATGAAAATCCCAATGAATCTGTCCGCAATGCCGTAGAGCTCTCCCGCGGTCTGAATCACTTGCCGTCAAGAGCCAAGGTATTCATCAAACCCAATATTGTGTTTTGGACACGGGCCACAAACTTTCCCAAGTACGGCGTCATCACGACCTCCAGGGTTGTGGAAGATATGGTGGTTCTTCTCAAAGAACACGGAATCGATGACATCACGATTGGCGAAGGTACGGTTTTGCGAAATCCCAAAGACATGGAAACTCAAATGCATGCCTTCGATACCCTGGGATATGGTGTCCTGAAAAAACGATACAGTGTCAATTTTTTAAATATATGGGAGCGACCGTTTGAAAAAGTAAACCTGGGTGACGGTATAGAGCTAAAATTCAATGTTGATATTTTAAATGCAGATTTTGTGGTGGATCTACCTGTGCTAAAAACCCATTCCATGACTAAAGTCAGCCTGGGTATCAAAAACCTTAAGGGAATGATTGACATCCCATCACGCAAAAAATGCCATAACACAGACCCGGTAAAAGATCTGCATTTCATGGTCGCAAAGCTGGCAGACAAGATGCCGCCTATGTTTACGCTGTTGGATGGTATCTATACGAACGAACGCGGTCCGAATGTTGATGGAACCATGCATCGAAGTAATCTGTTGATCGCATCAGCAGATGTTCTATCCGCAGACATGGTGGGGGCCAAAGTATTGGGATTTGAACCAGACGACGTACCGCATCTGGTACACGCTGCGAAAATCGCAAAAAGACCGTTGGATCTGTCCGACGTTGTGGTGGTTGGCGAGCCCATTGAATCGGTAACGGCTGATCACCAGTATGATTTCCCCTATAATGAAGACAATACGTTGCCCTTGCCGATGGAACAAATGGGCATTAAAGGACTTTCGTATTATAAATATGATCTCAGCCTCTGTACCTATTGTTCGGGAATTACCAGCACCATGCTGTATGCCATTTCTCGTGCCTGGAAAGGAGAGTCCTGGGATGATGTTGAGGTTCTCAGCGGCAAAGTAATGCAACCGGTGCCCGGTAAAAAGAAAACGATTTTGTTCGGCAAATGCATGTATCAGTCAAACAAGGATAATCCCGACATTCAGGAAATGATTGCCATTAAGGGGTGCCCGCCGAAACCAGAGTCTATTCTCAAAGCGCTGCATCAAGCCGGAATAAACGTTGATCCAGCTATTTTTGAGAATATCGACAGTGTCAAAGGAAAATTTCTCAAACGTTATGAAGGTAAACCTGAGTTTGAGGAATCGTTCTACACCATAAAATAATAAGGATTTTCTTTGAGATTAAATTTAATAAGGAGTTATTATGGAATCGGATCTTCGGGGCAGCCTTTCGAGAATGTGTCGATCTCGTTGCAGATGGTATCGCGAGTCCCGAGGACATTGATATAGGCATGCGGCTTGGCTATGGCTGGAATGTCGGTCCTTTTGAAATTGCTGATAATGCCGGGCTGGACACCCAAGTAAGAGTTGGTAAAACATTACAGGACGTGGGAGAGGATCATCTTATACCGAAGTCCGATCTTATTTTACGAATGGTGAAAGAAGGTCGTTTGGTCAGAAAGGTAGGTAGGGGGTTTTATAGATACACCAAGGACGGCGAAAAATTGCCTTGGGATAATAAAAAATAAATTTAACTAATACTAAAAAATTCGAAATTCGTGCTTTGGATTTCTTCCGGAGGAAGTTGGAATGGCCTTCGAAAAGCAAATGAAGGAATTTGAAAAAAGACGTGCTCGCGCTCTTGAAATGGGTGGTAGAGACAAAATCAAAAAACAACATGACAAAGGCCGCTTCACAGCCCGGGAACGAATCGAAAAGCTCCTGGATCCAGGTTCTTTCCTTGAAGTCGGCATGTTCAACCATTCGGATGTGCCCGGAATGGAAGAAAAAACCCCGGCAGACAGTAAAGTAGGCGGTTATGGAAAGTTAGACGGTCGCCGGATTGTTATAATAGCCAATGACTTTACGGTTTTGGCAGCAACCTCCAGCAGGATTGCCGGCCGTAAAGAAGGTGAGCTCAAAGTACTAGCTGCACTTCGCGGTCACCCGGTCGTTTACCTCGGCGAAGCCGGAGGCGCCCGTATGCCGGATATTATGGGGGCTGCGGGATTAGCCTCCTTTGGCGGTGGTGGATATAACACATATCTACAAATAATGAGCCGAGTGCGTCAAACCCCCATGGTGACAGCTATTCTCGGTGAATGTTACGGTATGCCGACCTGGATGGCGTGCCTATCTGATTTTGTGGTTCAGCTAAAAGGCAGTGCCATGGGTGTTTCCGGCCCCCGGGTGGTTGAACTTGCATTGGGTGAGATCGTTTCAGACGAAGAACTGGGCGGTTGGCAGGTGCATGCTGAAATTACGGGAAACATCGATCGCGTGGCCGAAGATGAGGAAGAATGCTTCCGGATTATACGTCAATATCTCTCATATATGCCATCTCATTGTGATGAACTTCCCCCGTTTAAATCTGTTTCTGAAGGTTCGGGATCAGATATGGATCATATTTTAGATTTACTGCCTGAACAGCGCAATCGCGCGTATGATATGCATCGGATCCTAAACTGTATTGTGGACAACGGTAGCCTTTTTCCGATAAAACCGGCATTCGGGAAATCCGTCATCACAGTTCTGGCCCGGATCAACGGAAAGACAGTCGGTATCATTGCCAACCAGCCGATGTTTAATGCCGGCGCAATGGATACCGATGGAATAGACAAAGTCATCAGCTTTTTATGCCTCTGCGACTCGTTTAATATTGCCCTGCTTTTTTTTCATGACATTCCGGGTTTTCTGGTGGGCAAGGATGCCGAACGCAAGCGTGTGGGTGCCAAGGTGATGAATTATATGAATGCCCTGGGCCTATTGACGGTGCCGAAAATATCCGTTATCGTGAGAAAAACATACGGAATGGCGTTTTGGAATATGTGCGGTTCGGGATGTGCAACCGATTTTCTGGTTGCCTGGCCTTCTGCTGAAATGAGCTTTGTGGACCCGTCAATTGCCGCCAATGTGGTCTATGGCGGGAAGGCTTCCGCATCTGATAAAAATTCGGAGGAATGGCAATCCTTGCTTCAAAAGATGGTTGATGATGCCTCTCCATATGGCGCCGCCGGAAAACATTACATCCATGACGTTATCGACCCGCGCGAAACCAGGAATTATATTATTGAGGCATTGGATATATGCCATAATTCACGCACGAAAGGAATTAGTGAACACAAGCTGGCTAACTGGCCAACCAAATTCTAAACTGATTTGAATCGGTCTTTTTTTTAAGCAAATAATCAGACTAAGGAGGCTGAAATGGGAAAGAAAGTATTACGGACGAAACTTTGTGAGATGCTGGGGATTGAATATCCGGTTTTAAGTGCCGGGATGGGACCCACCCTCATTGGTGAAAGTACCGGTGCCACGGTAGATTTGGTTGTGGCTGTTTCAGAGGCCGGTGGAATGGGAGTGCTCGGCGGAGCCGGATTTACAGTTGACGAACTTCAAAAATCCATTAGAGAAATAAAGGCTCAGACGGACAAACCATTTGGGGTCGATCTGCTGCTGCCAAAACACCTAGATTTAGGTGGTGGTCTGGGAATGAAAGATGTTGATGAACTGCCGCTCAGCAAAGTTTTAGAGCGATTACCGCAAAAACATCTCGATTGGATGAATCAGGTCAAAGAAGAAATGGAATTACCGGATGTGAATCTAAAGGTTCGCATGAATACCACCACAATGCGCCCGAAAGAATCGATTCAGGTATGCATTGAGGAGAAGGTCCCGCTATTTTGCGCCGGACTTGGTAACCCCGGTTTTATGGTGGAAGATGCCCATGCTGTCGGTATGAAAGTGCTTGGCATTACCGGAAATCAAAAAAATGCCAAGCGTATGGCCGAGTCGGGAATCGACTTGCTTGTTGCCCAGGGACACGAAGGTGGCGGTCACACGGGAAGAATCGGAACGATGGTTCTTGTGCCTGCCGCCATCGATGCCGCTTATCCCGTGCCGGTTTTGGCGGCAGGCGGAATCGGCGACGGACGGGGACTCGCCGCCGCCTTGGCCATGGGCTGTGTCGGCGTTTGGGTCGGAACGCGATTTTTGGCCACCAAAGAAGGCGGGGCACTGGATATCAATAAACAAAAAATCGTTGAATCCAACGATGAGGGCACTCGCGTCAGCCGGGCATATACCGGAAAGACGTTGCGTGCAAGCTACAACCGGTTTCACGATCTTTGGGATGCTTCAAAGTTACGACCCCTACCCTTCCCGACTCAGGTGTTGCTTTCTTCGGCGCTGCTGGCAAGCTTTATCGAAGCCAACAAAACGGGTTATGTCGGTGGCCTTGCCGGCCAGGTATCGGTGCTCATTGATGAAATCAAACCGGCAGGTCAAGTGCTTAAGGAAATGGTTGAAGAAACAGTTGATATTTTAGCGAATAAACTACCCGAAAATGTAGTTGCAAAGTAAAGAATCCTGGCCCAGAGGACCCGCCTTCACCAGGCTACGGCGCGGCAGGCCCCGGCTTTGATTTCACGCCGGAGGGGTGG
>CP070746.1:6734885-6737520 GCA_020348305.1 Desulfobacterales bacterium | reverse complement strand
ACAATCGTACCCGTTATGAGTGCAGAGATAACAATCAATAAACTGGGGACGACCCTATTTGGGAAAACTCGTCGGGCTGTGCTGGCGTTGCTTTACAGCCATCCGGACGAATCGTTCTATTTGCGACAGCTTGCCAGAATGACCGCCGTGGGCATGGGTTCTTTGCAGCGCGAATTGAAACATCTCTCTGAAGCAGGAATTATTCAGCGCAGCGAAATCGGACGGCAAGCATTCTTCAAGGCCAATCCAAACTGCCCCATATACCCGGAGCTAAGGGATCTCATTATCAAAACATTCGGGGTCGCAGATGTTTTGCGTCAAGCCCTGGCACCGCTGGCTGACACGATCCTGGTGGCATTTATTTTCGGGTCAATGGCAAGCGGTGAAATCAATCAAAGCAGTGATGTGGATGTCATGGTGATCGGAGATATAAGCTTTGCAGACGTTGTCTCAGCGCTATCTCCGGTTCAGGAAGTTTTGTCAAGGGAAATAAATCCATCGGTCTATCCGCCGGGGGAGTTTAAAGCGAAATTATCTGCAGATCAACATTTTATTAAAAGCGTGTTGAATTCTACGAAAATATTTTTAATCGGCAATAAAAATGAGCTTGACGAACTGGCGAGATGAAAAAGCTTGCAAAAGACCTTTGCAAGCAGATTGTCAAATGGCTGCATCAAAACCATGCAGACTTGATTGCAAAAAAGCAAGAATGAGGCCCGTTAAAAAGTCAACCCAGTCAACAACGTTATATTTTACATAAACCCTGAACCTTGCTTGCCCCGTTAAATTTTTCGGAGAAAACAGCGCAGCGAATTTAACTGGGGAACCCTGCCTGCCCGCCGTAGCCTGGAAGGCGAAGGAGGGAACCCCTGAACCCCTTTCATAGCACATTTGATGCAATTACAATGACATAGCTTGGCCCGACCCGGATTTAAGAAGCGGTATGCGAGCAGGGGCGCTGAACAATTCCCCCACAGCATCCTTCGATTCAACGCTTGACAATTTCAAAGAATTTCAATAGGTTTTAGTGAAACAAGAAAATATGAGGTAACCAATGACTAAAAAGCTTACAGCAATCATTGAACGGGAAGGCGATGGATTTGTCGCTCTGTGTCCGGAACTGGATGTCGCAAGTCAAGGTGACACCGTAGATGATGCCAGAAAAAATCTGAAGGAAGCGTTGGAACTTTTTTTCGAAACGGCATCTTCCGAGGAGATTAAAGAACGTTTGCACGAGGAAGTTTATGTCACTCATGTGGAGGTAGCCGTTGGCTAAACTACGCACTCTTTCCGGCAAACAAGTATGTCAAATTCTTCAAGAATATGGATTTATCGAAGTAAGAAGACGCGGCAGCCACATCGCAATGCAGCGTAAAACAGCAGATCGAACCATTACCGTTCCGGTGCCGGACCACAAAGAGATTCGAGTGGGTACTTTGCTTTCCATCATACGGCAGTCCGGCTTACCTCGCTCAGAGTTCGAATAAGCTGAATCCAAAATTTACCGGAGACAAGCAGGTTATGGTTCAGCGTTGCTCGTTGGCCTCCGGCGTAGATCCCTTCCTTTCAATCAAACTCCTCCACAAAAAAGCGTATTTAGTGCAAATATATCTGTGTCTGTGTCCTTCTATGTGCGTCTGTGGCTAATCAAAAATCCGCATTCCAAAATCCAAAATCGAACAATCGCCTTTCCCTGACTCGTTTTCCTCTTTTCAATCCCGGCATTGATAATCATATTTTAAAGTGCTATAAAATTAAAAATAAAATCAAACCGCAGTGTCCGCTTAATAATTTGATCGAATTGAGGAAATTCACATAACTGAAAAGGTCTCTATTATGCAAACAGCTAAACAAGAGGTCATGGAACTTTTGCAGCAACTTCCTGATGACAGCTCTTTAGAAGAAATCCAATACCATCTCTATGTGCGTCAAAAAATCCAAAGAGGTCTTCGGGATGTGGATCAGGGAAAAGTGCATACTCAGCAAGAAGTTGAAAAACGGATGAAGAAATGGACCGAAAGGTAATCTGGGCCGATGCCGCCTTATCTGACTTGGAGTCCGCTGCTGAGTTTATCTCAAAAGATTCTCCCGCGTATGCAGCCGCTTTTGTCCTTCAATCCCTGGAATCTGCTAATTCTTTGAACGATTTGGCAGAAAGAGGCCGCGTGGTTCCGGAATTTAAAGATGAAACCATTCGTGAAATTTTTGTTCATAGCTATCGCTTAATATACCATATTGAGGACGAGCGGGTCGCCATTTTAGCTTTGATTCACGGACGACGACATTTCAATACGGCATGGAGTGAAAGAAAGCGATAGCCTCCCAGCCTCCTGGCTTATAAGCTTTTCACCTTCAATTCCGCAATCCCTGCCCTGTGGAAATTTGCTTTGCAAACCCACCACTGGTGGGGTTCCACCGCGGCTTGCCCCGTTAAATATTTCGCAGAAATCAGCGCAGCGGATTTAACCGGGGCGCATTCCGAATTCCGCATTCACGAGCGCCTTTCCTTGACCCCTTACCGCTTTTCATGTATCATGCTTTTGTTATTTCAGCTAAAACTTTTGACAAACCTAAGGGATAAAAAATGGTCCACTGTAATCAAAAAATCCCGCATCTCAAACAGAGAGCGGGATTT
>CP070746.1:6730828-6734785 GCA_020348305.1 Desulfobacterales bacterium | reverse complement strand
GGTAAGCCTTCACTGCTTTCGGATTCATTCCGTCCACGTCTGACCGGCCTACCTTAACGTTTCTCAGCTTGCCATTTTCACGAATTTTGATATAGTAGGTTTCCAGTCCGTCCTTGCCGGTACGAAAATAACACCCGGCATACTTAGGATTCTTGGGATAAATTCGTTCCATTTTTTTGTAACCTCCTTGTAACATTTAAATGGTTCTATAGGGTATTATAGGGTTGTCTATGGTTAATGTTAGAAAATTTTAAGTTTATGATATTATTAAAGATATTGATTTAGCAATAAAATGAGGTGCTTAGGGGTAGGGGGTGACACGTATAACCATTTGTATTTATAGACAATTCAATACATGGAATAGACAGGTCATTGTTTACTGTATACAAAGTACATATGTCAAGAGATGATTTCTATAACGTGTATTTGAGAAAATTCTCTTGACTTTGCAAAGGCATTCTTATAATCATGCCCCAACGCAAGGAAGCAACCTAGCGTTAAGGAGGAATTAGTTATTATTGGTAGCCAATGATACTGTTTTATGCTTCCTTGCGCTATTTTTTTGTTCCCGGCTTAAATTCTATTATTTGTTCATATTATTTGTTCATATTATATTTACCCAGTTCCAATGTTATTTGATAAATAAAAATGCTCATATCGTTATACCTTTCAATTTTATTTATTTTGTGTGGTGTCTGTCTGCTAATTTTAGGATTAGCAGGAAGGATTCGATTTTCCCGACTTTTCCCGGAACTACTTCCCGAATTTTTCCAACTTGAATACGTTGATTTTGTAACGCTGTTAACATCCTATTATAACAGCGTATTCATTTTAGGCATTCCGCTTTTTTGTCTGGGAATTACGATTACCTATGGCTGGGATGCATTCATCATAAATATCCTAATTTGGATTGGGTTTCTCATTTATACCGACATCACATATAGAAGAGTCCAAAAGATTTTGAAGTCCAAAGGTATTAAATTAAAGACATTGCACAGGAGAATTAAAGATAAGGAGTTTTATCAGTTAGAAAGGCAAATTAATGAATTGAAAATTCCTTACAGGAAGCCTCATGAGATGAATAGAGATCGAGATTACAGGCAGGCTCAAAAAAAGGTAGCTTAATATCTCTAAAAGCAATAAGGGCATTTCACTGTTTTTTCAGTGCTATTGAATGTGGGAGCGGCTTTGAAATCATTTTCATTACCTATGATTTCTGCTCCCGTATCCGATGAAAGCTGTTTGCTGCCGGAAATATAATCTGCTTGGAGATGCGTCTCAAAGGTCCTGACAATTTTGCAGCCATTTTCTTTGCCAAAATTTTGATAGAAGTTTGCGTTTCTGGATGGATCAAACACCGCCATCTCATCCTCATAAAGCAATCCATAGCTGCATGAAGCCTTACCCGGACGGATGAACTGGTAAAGCTTATAATCATTATCGGAGGCGACAAGCTTTGGCGCCAACATGTTTCCCCAGGTTTTAATTCCACCCTTCAAAATCTTTACATCCGCCCAGCCATTGTTCACCAAAATTTCAGCCACATATTTAGCAGAACCTTCTTTAGCACAAACAATCCGGATTTTTTCATCTTTAGGAGTCTCCACTTTGGCAACCGATTCTTCTTCTTTTTCAATAAACTCAACATAAGGAACATTGATCATCTTTGAAAGACGGGGACCTTCAACCTTAAAGCGTCCAAATTCCTCATCATTGCGGACATCCAGCAAGGTAAAATCGTGCCCTTGCTGGGTAACCCATTCAAACAGATCTTCTGCCTTGTAAGCTTCGATCTCCATAATTTACCTCCTTTACGAAAAATTTCAAATTTCTAAGAGTCAGTTTTAATTATTTGGTTGCGATATTTTTTCTCTCAACCAATAGCAGATTATCTTCCAAAAATTCCTCTCCTTTTCAAATCCAAACTGCACACATTTTGAGGAATTAGTGATTCGAGTATTTGAGATACTATAATGCACTGAATTAGGACATTCAACAAGAGATCCAATTCTTTTCAAATGGAAAAACGATTTCAAAATGGATTTTTATAGCAATTCGAACAGGAAATAATTGACAGCAATGTTGTGTACAGTCTAAAGTATCCATCTGTATCAACCTATTACATCTTTTAAGATATTCGAATTTCGAGTTAAATAAAACTCGCTAAAAAGGACGGCTAGAAATGTCAGACAACAAAACGCATCGAAGCGAATTGAAAAGACTCGAAGCTCTGGAAAAACGGGCTGAAATGGGAGGCGGTCAAAAAGCCATCGACCGGCATCACGAAAGAGGAAAACTGACCGCTCGCAAACGGTTGAACCTGTTATTCGATCCGGATAGTTTTGTCGAGGTAAACAAACTGGCGGAAAGCCAATCCGTTGACTTCGGCATGCAGGAAAAAAAGGTCCCCGGCGACGGGGTGGTTACCGGTTACGGAACGATTGATGGCAAACTGGTCTTTGCGTATGCTCAGGATGTTACTGTGCTCGGTGGATCGGTGGGAACGACACATGGCCAAAAAATTTGTCACATCATGGACGAGGCATTAAAAGTCAAAGCCCCGCTGGTTGCGCTGAACGATTCGGGCGGCGGAAGGCTGCACGAAGGCTTTTTTGCTTCTAAGGGCGTGGCAGGCATGTTTTTCCGCAACACGGCTGCTTCGGGAGTGATTCCGCAGATAACCGGGATGATGGGCTCCAGTGCAGGTGTGGCGGTTTATTCGCCGGCATTAACGGATTTTATTGTCATGGTCAAAGGCCAAAGCCACATGGTGATTACCGGACCGGCTGTGATCAAAGCGGTAACCGGCGAAGACATTAATTTAGAAGAGCTCGGAGGAGCCAAAGTGCACTTCGAAACCACCGGTACAGCTCATTTTGTGGCTAACAGCGAACACGAGTGTATTGAGATCATCAAAAAACTGCTCAGCTACCTTCCTTCAAACAATGAGGAGACCCCCCCTGTAGTAGACACCAACGATGATCCCGATCGTGTTGATGACTCCTTAGACGAAATCGTGCCGGCTGATTTTAAAAAGTCCTATGACATGCATAACGTTATTCTGAGAGTTGTTGACAACGAGGATTTTTTTGAAATCTCGCCCCGGTTTGCTCCGAATATCATCATTGGTTTTGCCCGTATGGCTGGGAGAACCGTCGGCATCGTGGCCAATCAACCGCGTTTCAAAGCCGGATGCCTCGATGTGGATGCATCCGATAAAGCTGCCCGGTTTATCCGATTTTGCGATTGTTTTAACATCCCTTTGATCAATTTTGTGGATGTGCCCGGATATTTTCCCGGAGTTGCCCAGGAACATGCCGGAATTATCCGGCACGGCGCCAAGATGCTGTATGCGTATTCAGAGGCAACCGTACCGAAAATCACATTGGCTTTGCGCAAAGAATATGGCGGGGCGGTGATGGGCATGTGCTGCGTGGGCATGGGAGTTGACCTGATGCTAGCCTGGCCCATTGCCCAACTGGTTGTTCTGGACACCACTGCTGCCGTGAACCTAATATTTCGTAAAGAGATTCAGGCGGCTGAAAATCCTGAAGAATTCAGGCAGCTTAGAATTCAAGAATATGATTATAAATATTCAAATCCCTTTCATGCATCATCCAATATGTTGGTTCATTCCGTCATTAAACCGGGGGAAACCCGTCCGCAGTTGATCAAAGCATTGAGCATGCTAAAAAATAAGCAGCGACCGGAACCGAAAAAACGACATGGGAATATACCGTTGTGAAGCTGCAAATGCATTTCAAATTAGCAGATAAAATTAGGTGATAAATTATTGAAAATTACAAATAGCAAATCACAAATATCAAAAAAACCACAATGACTAAAATTCAAAATTCCAAACATGTTTCGGTCATTGGATGTTGGGATTTGAGATTTATTTGGGTTTTGGTGCTTGGAATTTGGTATTTAAAAAGAACGTTGACAGTTACAGAGTCG
>CP070746.1:6725617-6730728 GCA_020348305.1 Desulfobacterales bacterium | reverse complement strand
TTATAAAAGGCTGCTGAATATACTGGATGTCGTCGAGCATGATACCTGGCAATTATTTCATGATATGCACCGGTACAATCCCTATGCGAAAAAAAAGCGCATAGCCTTCATAAAAGCGATGCAAAAGATAAGCGACCGGCTGGAGCAATGAAAAGCACGATCTGTTAGCTTTCAATGAGGGATATTTACTAAAGAATCTGGGTTTAATCATATGGAAGCAGATGCTAATCGTCGAAAAGTCTTGGTCATTCATGGACCCAACCTGAACATGCTTGGAAAAAGGGAGCCCGATATCTACGGACATCAAACGCTTGATGAAGTAAATATCAAACTGGAAGACCATGCAGGCAAGCTTGGTCTTCACATCGAGACCTTCCAATCCAATCATGAAGGCGCCATTGTAGAAAAGATTCAACAGGCATATGGCGCATTTGATGGGATCATCATCAATCCGGCGGCTTATACGCATACCAGTATCGCCATCCGGGATGCTCTTGTTATGCTGGATATACCGATAATAGAGATACAACTTTCCAATATTTACAAAAGAGAACCCTTTCGTCATGCGTCAATGATTTCTGATATCGTAACTGCTCAAGTGTCAGGATTAGGGCCCAATGGGTACATGTTGGCTTTAGAAGGGTTGGCTCAAATGATTTAGTAAATATTTTTATATTGGTCAGAGAATAACATTGAAAAAAGTATTGACAGCTACAAAAAAAAGCTTGTATTAATAACTGAGTGATTACAAGGAATAAAAAATGAATATCACTTGTGCTGGGAAAATGAATTTTGTTTTTGGACGCTTCTTTTTTAGCTTTCGAAGCGTCCATCCGGTTGTCTGACGCTAAAATTTAGTTGTTAAACACCCCGGGTGGACTTCATTGACCGCTCGGGGTTTTTTTATTAAGAAAAGCCCTGAGAAGAAAATCTCGGGGCTTTTCTGATTCATGCAGGAGAGGATTTTGCCATGAAAAATATCAAACTTGCATCACGAGAAACAGAGCAGCATACAATTGTCAAGGTATCCGGCGTCGAAGTCGGTAGAGATTTTGTCGTGATTGCAGGCCCTTGCAGTGTGGAGAGTGAGAAGCAGACTCTTTAAACTGCCAACGCTGTTAAGGCTGCAGGAGCGGATATGCTTCGCGGCGGTGCGTTTAAGCCCCGAACATCGCCTTACGCCTTTCAGGGACTAGGTCTCCAGGGTCTAAAGATACTTGCAAAAGCAAGACAGCAGACCGGACTGCCAATCGTTACCGAGGTAATCGATCCCCGGGATGTCTCCTGGGTGGCTGAGTTTGCAGATGTCCTGCAGATTGGAACTCGCAACATGCAGAACTTCTCCTTGCTAAAAGAAGTGGGCAGAGCAGGACGACCGGCACTGCTCAAACGTGGCATGCACTCCACGCTTGAAGAATGGCTTAACTGTGCCGAGTACATTCTAAGTGAGGGCAACCCAAATGTTATTTTATGCGAGCGAGGTATACGCACATTTGAAAAGTACACCCGCAACACTCTGGATCTAAGTGCGGTCCCGGCCATTAAAGAGCTGAGCCATCTGCCCATCGTAATCGACCCGACGCACAGCACCGGACGGATCAGTATGATCGGACCGATGAGTATGGCTGCCGTGGCTGCCGGTGCCGATGGGTTGCTCGTCGAGGTTCATCATAAACCTGAGTCGGCCTTGTGCGATGCGGATCAGGCCCTGACACCGGATATGTTTACGAGCATCATGCGACGACTGAAGCCGTTGAAGTCCTTTTTGGACCAACTGCCAATATAGTCTCCTGTACTCTAAATTTGTGGACTTAAATCATTTTATTTGTAGTCTCCTGGCAAGGCTGCTTTTTGACTCAGGTGCAAGGTTCAGGCTTCACAGTTCAAGGTTATCTTAACCGTGAACTCCCAACCTCTGAACCCTGAACCCCTGAACGGTTACAGAATTTATATCAGCATAGAGGTAAAAAAAATGGAACTTGAGGAGATTCTTAAGAAAATGGACAAGATTGACCGGGAACTGTTGGTCTTGCTTCAGGAACGGATGGGATTGGTGTTACGGTCGAAAAAGTTTAAGGAAACTGTTGGCGATCCGGTGCGTGAGCAGAATTTTTTAGCACGTATCGAGCGTTTAAACCTGGATCTTATCGAACGTTCGTTCACAAGGCAGCTGCTCAAAACGATTATTGAAGAAAGTAAGCGCCTTCAGGAAGAGGATCGACTGCTGGTTGCATTTCAAGGTGAGCACGGGGCTTATGGTGAGGTCGCCGCCCGAAATCTGATTCCCAGCGGTGCCTACATTCCTTGCTTGGAGTTCATCGATGTCTTTCGCGGCGTTGAAGAGGGCCACTTCGATCTCGGTGTCGTACCGGTGGAGAACTCACTCGAGGGAGCCGTCACTCAGGTAAATGACCTGCTGACAACCACGAGTTTGAAAGTCGGTGGTGAGACCAAAGTGACAGTCAACCATTGTCTGCTTTCTACCGAGACAACCGACTATCGTGAGATTCGTCTGGTTTACTCACATCCACAGGCTTTGGCGCAGTGCCGGGATTTTCTCCAGCGCAACAAGCTGGAGCCCCGTCCTTATTACGATACAGCCGGAGCGGCAAAGATGCTTGCCAGAGAAAATCCCAGATCAGCGGCTGCCATCGCAAGTGCTTTATGTGCCGAATTGTATGATCTCGAAATTATAAAAGAAGGCATTGAAGACGGGCCTTCGAATTCCACACGCTTCCTCTTGCTGTCCAGGGAGCCCGATTCCCATATCGGAGATAAAACATCCATTATCTTTGCCGTACCCCACGAAGCCGGCAAACTTTTTGGTGTACTCAAACTATTCGCAGAAGCAAATATCAATCTGACCCGAATCGCTTCAATTCCGCTGCGCTCAGATCCAAGCAACTATAGCTTCTTTCTTGATTTCGAAGGCTCAGACAAAGATGAAAAGGTTGCGCGAGTCCTAAAACAAATGCAGGACCTGACAATTTCGATGAAATATCTGGGCAGCTATCCAGCTGACACGACAGCGTCTTAAAGATGGTCATTTATTGTTCTAGCTGCTGAGCATCATCAGCGGCGCTGAGTTTGGCCAAGGGCAGATTTATTTTGCGGGCAAGATACAGGTTGTCTTTGATGAGGCTTCGAATTGCACCCAAAACATCAATAGTTCCCTTTACCCTGTGACAAGAGGCTGCGAGCCTCCGACAGGCACCATCGTGTGCCGCGTTCAAGCGGCTGCTATTCCGACTGATGAATTTAACATATGAAAAAACGAATCGCTTCTCCTTCTTAGTTAAAGAAAAGGTAGGGGTTTTCCGGTTTGGTATGCCAGGGCCTGGCTGGTGGCAACAATATTACCATCCTGGTCCCTGATCTTGATATCAAAACATGCCGTTTCGCCCGTATCACTGACCTGGTTCGCTTCAGCATGTAATTTGGAGCCGGGTTTCGGGCTGGTCACAAAGGTTACATTCATGTTTAACGCTACCGCAATGGTTCCTTTGGTGTGACAGGCTGCTTCAAAAGCCTCATCCATCAGCCCGAACAACGCCCCGCCGTGCGCACGGTCGTGGATGTTGTTCATATTCTGCGGTGTATAGATCATCTCCACAACCGAATGCCCGTCCTCCAATTCGACCAACTTCATGTTCAACGCATGTGCAAATGTTTCTCTTTTCATAGCATTTTTGATTGCGTCTCTAACCCTGTCATCCATAAAATATCTCCCTACATTAATTGATTCCTATTGATACCCGGCTTTAAGCCTAACAAAAGCAGCAAAATATTTATCCTTCTGACCAACAGTTCATATATTATGCATATCGACAAAAATAAGGCAACCCAAAGAACCAAATTGGCATATCCTAAAACTCAATTGGGGGCTGGCTTTTGGCGAGCTTGGATGATATGGTGTTTGATGTTACTTTTCTAAAAGAATAAATCTTTCCTGATAATCCGGAATTAAGAGGGGCAGGTTATGATTCAATTAGGGTTTTTAGCACAAGTTGATGAGGAAAAATGCACCGGATGTAAACTTTGCGAGAATGTCTGTCCGGCCGGTGCCATAGAGATGGCGGCAAATTTGGCGATGATCGATTCAGATCGGTGTATCGACTGTCAGCGCTGCATCGATCGCTGCAATCGGGAAAACGCCATCAGCCGGAAACCCCGTCCATCACAGATCATTCGATATGTGGACCACTCCGATATTGATGAACTGCAGCTAAAAACGCTTTGCGCAAAGGCTGGCCTGCTTCCCGATATGCCGATTTGCGGATGTACCCGGACCACGGGCAAAGAAGCCGTCGCCGCTATTTTAAAAGGTGCCAAAACCCCCGAGGATCTTTGCGCGCTGACCGGGCTTCGCGCGGGTTGCGGCATTTACTGTATAACAAGAATTTTTCAGGTACTGGAGGCCTGTGGGGTTGATGTGGACAATCCTCCGGACAGGCGGTGGATTAAGCTAACTCTCTCCCTTAGCGATCTTCCGGAGGAGAAGGTGATGCAGATCGATGTAGCCTACCCCCAATGTTGTGTAGGGGAAGACTGGAAAAGGTTGAAACAAAGGTACACTCGCGCTGACGGAAAGGAGGAAAAACATGTATAGCCCGCCAGTTCAACCACCTGAGCTAATGAGATCATTTTACGGTCCCAAGCCCAAAGAACGGGCGGTAAATATACTGGATATGGTTTCCGTAACGGTCGGCGATCTTTTCCCGGACATTGCAGATCGTATCTATGTAGATGGAGACGACCTTTCCGTATTAGAAAAGGCTACTGGTGAGGCGCTCTCAGCGGTCGATATGGAGATGATAAAGCCTGGGGATACGGTTAAACTGCTAAGCTCAGAGCATGGTTACAGTATAATGGGGGGTGAGCCCTATGTGAGGATGCTTAAAGCGCTCAAGGCTAATATTCAGTCCAGAACCGGCTGTAAGGATGTTCGGCTAATGGTGGGCGCTTATAAGGGCTTCAGGGAATCGGATGAATTCATTGCCCATTATGACCTCAAACGCCGTTTCGACGGCCAGGTATACCGATACGGTCCTTATGACAAGGATGTGGCTATTGAGACCGAAATTGGAACCGTTTATGGAATCAAGAAGATA
>CP070746.1:6720583-6725517 GCA_020348305.1 Desulfobacterales bacterium | reverse complement strand
GAAAGAGAAAAAGGAAACTATGGAAATGAAATGTGATCAATGCAACAGCGAAATAGATCAAGGAGAGGAAAGGGAACATCTCGGACAGATGTTGTGTGAGGACTGCTACATGGATGCCCTTTCACCTATGCGCACTTGTGACCCGTGGGCGGTACACAGCGCCAAAACATTTGAACAGCATACCGGCGGCACCGCAAGTGTAACCAAGATTCAGTCGGAGATCCTTCGCATATTAGAAGAAACCGGGGGGATCGAACCTGAGGCACTATTGAAGCAACTCAAAGGGAAGCTTACCCAAGCTGAGCTGGAACGAGAGTTCGCCACCCTTAGGCACATGGAAATGGTGAGGGGTGAGAAGAGAGGAGAAAAGATATATCTCAGACTCTGGTAGAACTGGTTTCAAAATCCCATCTAATGTGGATGACTTGGGGTTGTAAAATGGGGTGTCTATGGAAATGTAAAGAATTGTTTTTTTGATAATTCATATTCTTCAATTTGACAACTGGGCGAATTGCGATTCTTCGCTGAAGCAGGTATTGTATGGATTATGCTCGGTTTCCATTGAGGTTTCTGAAAAATCTGACTTCTCGAATACTTTATGCATAGAGGCTTCAAGTCGCTCCTTGAGTACTGTATAAGAAAAATGTTTTTTTGCGATTTTATAATTGTAATTTACCATTTTTTCTCTTCGTACAGATGATTCAATAATTTCCCTGACGCGTTGAACCGTCTCCTTTGTTAAGTGTCCATCAATTGTAACCAGATCAAAACCTTTTGGTTCGATATCTTTTACAAACGTCGCATAACGGTTGATGAGTATGGGCTTTTTAAAGTAGATGGCTTCTATTAATGCATTTCCAAACCCTTCATAGAGACTCGGAAATGTAATGAAGTCAGCGTACGCATAAACATTCCAGAGAGAATATGCGTTCGAATTGTTTCCATTGTTATTCCATGGACTTGGTATTCGGTTGTTAGCGATGCGGAGGTCCACACCATGTTCACGGGCATGATATTTTACCCATTCAGCATATTTGAACCCCTCATCTCCAGCCTCATGGGATATGATCAGTTTATAATGTGGCTCATTGAGGGCTCTAACGAGTTCAATGGCATGTTCAATGCCTTTCCTTTTGATGATCCGGGTGGGCTGTAAAATTATTATGTCGCCATTATTTATGCCGAATGATTTCCGAAATTCCTTATCGTAATTCTTTTTAATGCAAGGCGAATTTTTAAAATCTAAGACATTTGGAATAATGGTCGCCAGAATGCCCCTGCGACGAGCCAGTTCATCACGGGCGAGGGAGTTGATAACAACATGTTCCATATTCGGTAATTTCGGCGGGAAAGCCATGTGAAGATATTCACCCGCTGCGTTGACTAAAAAATTGATCCTCTCCCAGTAAAAATCATGATGATGGGCGAGGCTCGGAATTTGTGTTTCGGAAATAAGTTCTGTCAAAGCGATTCCGAGAGGAATGTTTAAAGGGATGGCTAGCGCATTTTCAATAATTAAAAGATCAATGTTGAAGTTATCGATAAATTTTCGAAGCTTGGCTTTTAAATGAGATCTTAAACTGTGAATTTCTCTAGTCACGTAAGGCTGTCTATCTATTTTTCCAAAAACGCGTTCATTGATCCAATTATTATGCGGATGTTGAAAATGAGCTTCGGCAACAAGAAAGCTTTTTTTGGGATCTTTATCCAATTCTCCAGCAAACCAATAACAACGATGCCCATTGCTTTCTAAAACGTCTGCCCATTTGCTGGCTTCCAAAGAGACACCATCTATTCCTGCGAGACGAGTTGAAACAAAACCGATGTTCTTTCCCATGTGTATATTCTGCCTTCGCTTAGATTTCTGGTTTACATAAACATGGTAATTGGGAGATACTGAGCTCTGACATATTTCCATTGCTTAAAAATATGCCTAAATTGTTATCGGTATTTTTATCCTTCATCTTGAGAAAAATGTGGATTAAACGATTGATCTTAGACATTTTCTATTTTTGCATTTGCGTTTTTCAGGTTTCTGCCCTACTTTGTAACTGAGTTTAAAAATCGTTTGTCAGTGGTCCGTTGTCTGTAGTCCGTTGTTAAAAATTTGTGCTTAAGTGTGAAGGATTAAAATTGAGCGGTTATGCTCAATTTGGGAAAGGAAGCTTGTAAAATATACGTTTTGGAAACGTAAAGAACGGAAAGCATATGAAAATTTTGTCGGTCTCGGACGTGGTTGCGCCGATACTAGACCAGCATCTTCCTACGCGCCCTTTTCCGGACGTTGATCTCATTCTTTCCTGTGGCGATCTTCCTCCGGAATACCTTTCCCGTCTGGTCAATGCCTTAAACGCCCCTCTTTACTATGTGCACGGCAACCATGATATTCGTTATGAAGAAAAGCCGCCTGAGGGCGGATACGACTTGCACGGCAAGCTGGTAAAGATCAGGGGAATAAACATTCTCGGTTTGGAGGGTTCTTACTGGTATAATGATGGCCCCTATCAATATAAGGAAGGGCAGATGCGATCCATTATCCGCCGGCTCCGGCCGACACTCTGGTGGCGGGGAGGGGTTGATGTGGTTGTTACCCATGCACCACCGCGACATATCCATGATGCGGAAGACCTCTGTCACAGAGGGTTTGAATGCTTCCGCTGGCTGATTGATAAGTATCAGCCACCTTATTTTATCCATGGGCACATCCATAGAAACTTTTTCGATCCCGCTGAGCGGGTTACGGTTGTTAATTTGACCAAAGTGGTAAACACGTATGGGTATTTTTTCCTGGAAATCGAAAGTCGTCCAAAGGCTTAATAACTCCGCGAACTCTCGCAAGCAAGATAATGATCCGTTAGAGTTTAAAAGCTTCAAGGATCAGCAGAAAAAAGAGGCGGCCTTTGACACCAGAGATCGCGGAATCCGAACAGTGCCGTTGAGCCGGATTGTGGGCAGCGTCGGTCGCTATCAGGATTTCGACAGCCGGTTCAGGTTTATTCAGAATAGGCCATCTGAACGGATGCAATGGATCAAAGAAGCCATGCGGCAGGGCCAGCCGCTAAAGCCGGTGGTGCTTTACCAGATCAAAGACGAGTACTATGTTCTGGATGGGAATCACCGGATTTCGGCGGCCAAGGAACTCGGCCACGATGAAATTTTGGCCCATATTGTTGAGTTTATCCCCTCAAAGAATACGCTTCAAAACATCCTTTACCGTGAACGGGCGGAATTTGCCGACCGCACTCAGCTGCCTGCTGAAATCAACCTGACGGAGGTCAGTCAATATACGTATCTGCTTGATCAGATTTCTGAACACCAGGAATACCTTCAGCGTGAGCAGAGCCATACGGTTTCTTTTGTAGAAACGGCTTTGGATTGGTACCGAACTATTTACCGTCCTCTATATACGATTATCAAGCGGGGACGATTAGTTGATTCATTTCCCGACCGTACCATCGCTGATCTGTATGCCTATATTACGCTTTACCAATGGAAACAGGGCAGGAAACGGCGTTACGGCGTTGGTATCAGTAAACTCATTGAGCAAAATATGGAGGAATTTCGAAAGAAAATGGCCAATTTAAAAAGCTTCGAATATCCGGAAATGAAACGGGGAATAACCGTTTTCATCCTGATGAACGTTCAAGCCAAAAAAGAGGATAAGCTCATTGAAAGACTCTATGAGCTGGAAGAAGTAAGGGAGATTTATTCCGTCCACGGAGAAGTGGATCTTCTAGTGAAAGTCGTGCTGACCCGCGACCTGCTCAGTTCAGATGCTGAAATCATTTCCCAGTTTGTACACGAAAAGGTGCGTCAATTACCGGGAATCAATAGTACCAACACACTGATCCCCGGCTTTTCCAAGATAAAGGAGCCTGAAAACAGTCAAGAGAATGGCGGTTAATCGTTGACGATTTTAATAACCACCAACGTCATATCATCTTCAAGTCTAGCGTCCTTCCGAAAGCGCCTCACAGAATCGAGGACAGCGGCTTGTATTTCCTTTGCGGTCGCTGATGCGTTTTTGCGAATAATCTGATAAAGCCTATCCTTGCCAAACATCTCGCCATCTGGATTCCGGACTTCCCATATGCCGTCGGTAGCGATAACAATGATTTGTCCAGAAGCAATGTCTCGGTGATTTTCCTCGAATTTAACGTCTTCCATAACTCCTAATGGCAAGTTACTACCGCCATTGAGGTTATCAAATTCATCTTTAATTGCGTCATATACAATGGCAGGATCGTGCCCGGCATTCACCCAGCGGATGATGTTGTCATGCCTATCGATCTCAGTATAAAAAAGTGTCATAAACCGTCCCGAATCTATTACGTCCTGTGCGAGTTTATAATTGACATCGGCAACCACATGGTCGATATTGCCATAGGAAGAACAGCGTTGCCGGATTTGTGCTCGGACTGTGGCCATGAGCAGGGCCGATGGAATGCCGTGATCCGAGACATCACCGACTACGATACCGATTTTACCATCCTCTGGATTGCCGACCTCCAGAAAATCATAATAATCACCGCCTGTTTCATCACAATAAATACTTTTGCCGGAAATATCCAAACCAGCAACTTTTGGATCAAATTTCGGCAAAAGATTCTGCTGAACCTCCATGGCCAGCGATAGCGAGTGTTGCACTTTCTGGTGTTCTTTATCCAGTGCGGCCAAGGCATCTTCCCGCGCCTGGACAAAATATTTTAGGAGAAAAAAGACAATCGCAGATACGCAACCGATGTTCATCACAAAGGAGAGAGTTATTATCAGAGTAGGTAATGTTGCTTGTGGCGTAGTTGTTCCGCCGATGATACTGGAAAGAATCATCAAAACGGCATAAGCTAGAAACCAGGGTATGGCGCGGGTTGTTCCGGCAAACATCAGTGCACCGACAGGTGAGAGAATTGACCAGATGGCAACTGCACCGGAGG
>CP070746.1:6681159-6720483 GCA_020348305.1 Desulfobacterales bacterium | reverse complement strand
TGATTCTAGCTTTGTTCTCACCGTCATTGGTTTCTTTATCAGTTTTAGGTCACCTTTTTTTGTAAGTTTCAGCTCTGTGATTCGATGGTCCCAGCGAAACCCAATTTTGTAAAGATAACGGCTAATTTGTTTGATATTTGGAATTTGATATCTGGGATTTTTAATAATTCATCACTCCATTTCTGCCGTCATTGCCAGCCTACTCCTCCTGAGGCGGACGGAGGCTGGGTGTGCTAAATAAACCTCACCTACCGCTTTTTGACGACCGCTTGATATACCATGTTGATCATTGCGATAAAATCAAAAACTGTGAGATTCACAGCTTCTTGTTACATAAATCCTTCATAGCGTTTCTGCACCACGGTTGTATAGACGAAATTAATCAAAGTTATAAAATCAAATATCGGAAGATTGACTGTCTCCTGCACAGCGGCTGCAAATGGCGGGAGATCGCTACATTCAAAAACGACAGCTCCAGTATCGGGATGCTGCTCGATTAACCGCTGAGCAACTTCGACGACTTCGGCTTCCATCTTTGCTGCATTTATCGTATCCTTCTCCTGGGTTACGTGGACTTTGGTGAATTCCTCTTTATCATCCAGGCCGTCGACGGCGACTGGAATTGATTCGTCAATCCCAACATTTTCCAAAAAAGGGCCCTCTAGGTAGTTTGCTCCCGCTGAAATGATACCTACCCTTTTGTTTTTGCCGATCATGCGAGAAACCATGGGCACCAGAAGCAAAGGGGAGGCAAATAACGGCACGCTCAATGCCTCGCTAGCTGCTCTCTGATATTTGGCAAAAAAGCCACAGCCTGTGGTGATTGCTCTGACACCCTCTTTTTCAAGCTGTTTGGCGGTCTCTATGAATTTTTCCTGTCTTTTTAATGAGGCTCCTTCTGCATCACACCACCAATCGCTGGGGATGCCCTCCAGAACTTTATACCTTACTGGAAAATTGTAAGTTGATGCATTGCCGACATTGCCGGGTATCAACGGGGCCTTCATATCCAACATTAATATCCCGATGGCCTCCCCATAAAATGCCCTGCCGCCTGTGACTTCACCCATAACGCTACTCCTTTTTTTGTTTGCGATCCTGCCTTTATCTTTAGTATTTTAGTTCACTTATTCCTTCTACAACAACCCATCATATCTTCTTTTAACCACCGCCATATACACCATATTTATCTAGGTTCTAAAATCAAAAATTGGAAGATTGACGGCCCCTTGAACGGCGGCTGCAGACGGTGGCAGGTCACTGCACTTAAACACAATTGCTCCAACATCAGGATGTTTATTAACCAGCTGTTGGGCAACGTCGACAACTTCGGATTCTTCTTTTTTTACGTCCATCGTCGGCTTTCTTTGAAAAGCAATAGAATCATTGAACTCTTCTTTGTCATCCATGCCGTCGATGGCGATAGGAATTGATTCGTCGATTCCCGCATTTTCTAAAAAAGAACTTTTCAGGTGGTTTGCACCTGCTGTAATAATGCCAACGCGTTCCTTCTTCCCCATCATGCGTGAAACCATGGGGACAAGCAGCAATGGAGAGTTAAAAAGCGGTACATTTAAGGCTTCGGAAGCTGCTTTTTGATAAATAGCAAAAAAACCGCATCCGGTGGTGATCCCTCTAACTCCTTCTTCTTCAAGCTGCTTGGCGAATTCTATAAATATTTCTTGCCTTCTTAAAGACGGTCCCTCTGCATCGCACCACCAATCGATAGGCATTCCTTCCAGAACTTTAAAACGTATGGGAAAATCATAGGTCGTTGCGTTGCCAACATTTCCTTTAATTCGTTCATCACTGCGGGAGTAGCGCCGGCTTCGTGAAAATCCACAACAGCATGAGGGCCGTTGCCAATCCGGTTTCAATAAGCCTGTCTCCAGGCTTGAGCTTACCGGATTTTATGGCCGCCTGATTTGAAATAATCTCAAGCCGCATGTATCCTAAATCAACTGACATCCAAATTAAGCGAAAAACGCTCAATTAGGGTGTCGCCTTAATAGACGCAATGTAGGAGAAAATAAACTGAAGAAGTGGATAAACCAGGTTCTCAGGGAATTTTGCTCCATTCCACCACAACACCCAAACCAGGGCTGTCATCGATGGTGGCCATTCCTGCGCTGCACTTCACACCGGACACAAACGGATCGTTTTCACCCAGCGTAATGAAGGACAAATGGCCTTCGCAATCCACCGGATAGTGTACCGGAATCGTTGCCGAAAGATGGCAACAGGCCGTATCGCCCAGCAGCGTGTACGGGTTGGTGTCGACGCTAACTCCAATATTCGCTGCATTGCACAATGCCACGATTTGCGATGCCGGGTAGAATCCTCCCACTCGATTAAGTTTGATCACCACGCGATCGCAAGCCTCGGCCCGAATTAACCGCATCGTGGCTTCGGGCGACCACACGGATTCATCTAATATCAAAGGAATCGACAGGTTCTGCCGCAGGAAGGAAGCGCCGGCGATATCGTCATAGGGAAGTGGCTGTTCTATTGACAAGTTGGTCGCACCAGCGTAGCGCTGCAGCATCGTGAGCGTCCATTTTGGGCTTCGCCAGCCCTGATTGGCATCGGCGTCCAGATACACGTCATTCGGCGCACTCTCCACCGCCGCATCGAGTTTTGCCAGTTCGGCCTCGAAGTTGGCCCGCGACCATCCCTTGGCAAGCATGACATCTCCAACCTTGATCTTGAGGCCGCGGAAGCCTTCATCAACGAACTGCTTACAGCCGTCAGCCATTTCGGCCGGAGTTTTAAAATAGAGGTTGGTGAGCATCTCGAGCGAGGTGCGGAACGCGCCTCCCAGAAGCTCGTACACCGGCAGGCCCTTGAGTTTTCCGATCAGGTCATAAAGCGCCATATCCACACCCGATCGTGCCCCACGACTGCCGGGCATGCCTCCGGAATAGACACTTTCCATAGTCGCGTGTGCGCCCGCAATATCAAAGACGCGCCGGCCACTTAAGGCTTGGGCATATAGGGCCAGCACCGATGTTAGCTGCTCGCGAGTTTCGCCGAGATACCATACCTGGGTGCTGGCCTCGCCGACGCCATAAGTCCCGTCCTCGGCGGTGATCTTGATGAGTAACGCGGGGAACTCGCTGGGCCAGACATACTCATCTTCGGTCCAGCCCTCTTTAATTGACTTTGGGTAGAGTTGGTGCCACTCAACACTCTTGATGTTCATAAATACCTCCTGGTTTGTTGTGCTAATAAAAAAAAGCAGAACAATAACCATTAAAAAGAAGCCTTTTTATTGGTTTGGCATAATTAAGCTATTACGATGTGCTTAATATCCTAAGTTAATCAATTCAAATCTATCGTGCGGGGCAGGCAAGCTGGTATTTTTTTTAAGGAGTGAAAGTCTCCATCGGATGGGTGTAGCCCGCAAATCAAACGTATCAGCGACAAACCGTTTCAACGATCGGCGTATTGCCTTTGTTGAAACATCCGATTGGAAAACCTTCACACCACCGCAGTTGGCGCTACATCTCAGGCCGACGGATCCGCCTCTGGTGCAATACTTCGCTATGGCGGTTTTCCCATACGAAGACTACTATATCGGCTTGCTGTGGTTCATGCACTGCGACCCGTATGAAGTCAAAGAATCAAAGATAGAAGGCGGCATAGACTGCCACCTCACCTACAGCTATGACGGTCGCATGTTTAACCATTGTCTCGCTGTGCCATTCATTGCTCGCAACACTCGGGTTCAACACGGCAGCGGGTGTATGTATCCAAGAAGTATGGTTGAAGATGATGACGGTATGCTAAGAATATACTCCGGTCGGGGTGATTTCGAAGCATATCATGCACAAAAATACTTCAGAGAGTGGCCCGATGCCATTCGGAAATGGGAAAGACTTAGAATTCCAGAAACATAATCCGTCGCTATTCGGTTGGATAATCATTTCGTTTCTGGCAACAATAAAAGGGACCTCATCTTCGGGATCCATGCCAATCCCGTGGCCGGCCGATTCTTTGAAATATTCGCCATAACCCGCCTTATCAATGACTTCTCTTACCACTGCGTATATATCGCTTGCCCTGACCCCGAATTTGACACTTTTCAAGCCTGCTTCGAAGGCGGTCACGGCGACTTCCATTATCTTCTCTTGTTCCTTTGTCCCGGCGAATACAACACCTCTGGCAACGTCGGCGGCGTACATTTTATAGCGGGCGGCGACATCGATCAGTATCATATCTCCCTCTGCATTAATTTTTTTGCGTTTAGAATTCTGTCCTTATACTCTTGCTTCGCAATCATGTTCCGGCTTCCTCGTATATTTTTATTTATTATGCCTTCTCATGAGCAAATGCGGCGTAACCCATAATAATGTATCTTTGGGCAATAAAGGTTACAATGATTGGCGGGATAATCGCAACCGTTGAGGCCGCTGCCATCAGATGCCATTCCATTCCCATTTCGTGTACAAACTGCACGATGCTGGGCGTCAACATGGGAGTATCGTAACCGGTGAGAATCAACGCAAATAAAAATTCGTTCCATGTCCATATCCAGTTCAGGATAGCGCTGGCAGCAAGGCCGGGAATAATGAGCGGCACAGCTATTCTCCAGAAAACGCCCCAGCGGGAACAGCCGTCAATTCGAGCCGCTTCGTCAAGCTGCCTTGGAATATTCTCGTAAAAGCCGGACAACACGATGGTGAAGAAACAAACGTGGAATGCAATATGCGCAAATAATAAACCTGTTATGGTGTCAGTGAGTCCCCACTGTTGCAAAATCAGGTACAGCGGTATGACCCAGGATATGATCGGGATCGTCCTCACGACATAAATCAGAAAGAAGAAGGCTTTGCTTGATCGCGTCTCCTTAAAGCGGGCCAGAAAGTAACCGGATAACATGACCACCAGCAATGAAAATATGGTTGACAGCGTGGCGACGATGGCCGAGTTGATCATGGCGTCATCCAGATTGCCCAGCCATTCCCAGATCTCCACGTAGTTATCCAGGGTCATGGCGAAATTTTTCCATGCATAGTAGATGTCGGCGGCAGATTTGAAACTGCTGTAAATCAGCCAGAGTATGGGCAGTGTAAAAAACGACAGAACCAGCACCACGGCGGTCCACCAGAGAACCTTGCGATACCCTTTCATTGTGATCTAATTCCTCAACTATTTTGCGGTGCGTTTTCCTTTTCCAAAAACAGGCTGCTTTGGGCGTTGAGGCTTCAAAGAAGCCCAGGACTTACGAAAAATTGCTTGCTTCGGGTACGAAGCCTGCGAGCGGCCATTGTCTATTATCATATATGGAAGCAATTTCTAGTTACAAACGATACGTAAACCGATAGAAGCGCCTAAACAGGAGGAGCCCAAATATGAGCATTACGAGCGCAGAGATCATCCCTGCGGCCGCTCCCTGCCCCATCTTCAAGTAGATGAAAGACTCTTTATAGGCAAATACGCTCAACAATTCGGTTGAGCGACCCGGTCCCCCTCGGGTGATGGTCCACACATGATCAAATTGCGCGAATGCATCAAAAGTTCGGATGAGCGTGCACACGGCCAGTACCGGTCTCAGGAAGGGAAGGGTCACATGTCGAAAAACCTGCCAGGCATTTGCCCCGTCCACCCTCGCCGCTTCTTTTGGCGATACCGGTTGAACCTGCAAGGCCGCAAGGACAAAAATAGCATACCAGGGCGTCCAGGTCCAAACCTCGGCCAATAGGGCCAGGAACATTGCCGTGCTTCGTTCTGCGAACCACGAAGGGGGGTCGATGCCGATCCATCGAAGGATAACATTTAAAATTCCATATTGATCATTGAAAATCCACCTTACCATAACCCCTGAAATCACGCGCGATATCATTAGAGGCAACAATAAAAGCGAACGAACCAGGTACTCGCCACGGAAGCTCTGGTTAAACAGGTGACCAATGGCGATCCCGCCGCACATCTCCACCGTTACCGCAACGATGGTAAACAGCACGGTATTCAGTAAAACCACGGTGTAGAAATGCGGCTTGCTCAGCATGCTGATATAATTCTTAAGCCCGACAAAGGTTCCATATCCTTGCCAAAGCGGATAATCGGTAAGGCTCGTATAGATTCCGTGAAAAATAGGCAAAATCTGAAAAAGGAACATGAAAATCAGCGCCGGCATGACCAATTGCAACATAAAGCCGGGTTTATTGTCGGCTAAATTTTTCGCAATATATCCTAGATTCCCGTAAATCGTATTGACCTTAAGAGCGTCAGAAGTTGTAGATCCTTGAATTTTCGGCATAATTCACCACTTCGAGTTATGTGGTATCGAAAAACCCCGGTATTTTAAATGGGTAATTCAAGATGGGAAAGGCGCCGAAATCGGGTTGTCATCCATCCCCGCGGCGAACAGAATTATGCGTATCGACATGCCGGGTATTCAAAAGGCACCGGCATGTCGAATGTTGTTGCCTGGTGGAACGCTTACTTGACGAACTTTACTCCCCACCGTTCTCTCGTTGGCTCAACAATTTCATTGATTTCCGCCTTCAATTTAGCCAACATTGCCGGAATATCCTCTCGTTTACCCTTCATCATATTCTGGAAGTATTCGCCGACAGTCATCATGACTTTGGGCCACTCCGCAAAGTAGTAGCCCCCGCTTTCCCATACCAGGTCGGTGTAGATGGTGGCGTTGCCGACTTCCCTGAAGAGGGGATCAGTCTCATAAAGCTGTTTTCGTACATTAACCGTGACAGGCGGGCCGCCCGTTTCTTTCCAGAGATCTATTTGGACTTCATCGGATATGAGGTAGTTCAGCAATTCCTTGGCAATCTTTTTCCTTTCGTCCGTTATATTTTTGGGCACTCCCCATGCCCAACAAATATCCCAAGAAGCCTTTTTACCATGGGGACCTGCTGGGAACGGCATGACACCGACCTTGCCGACAACTTTTGATTGTTGCGGATCATTGAATGTCCCGTACATTATGGAATCCTGCCATACCGCAAAAACGTTGCCCTCCTTGAATATGGCATCTGAGTCGGTCCGGGTGTACCCGATCACTTCTAAGGGTGAGATCTTATGGGTATAAATATTATCCCACCAGAATTCCACGGTTTCTTGGAAGCGCGGATCGTCAACCATGGGAGTAAACCCATAGGAAGCGATGACGGCCGTATCGCATATGCCCCCGCCGGGCTCGAATATAAAGACGTTATTGGAAGCCAGAGACCAGATGAGCGTTCCCCACAAATGCGGATAGACCGTGCCGCCAATAAATCCCCATGGCACTTTTCCCTGTTTCATCAGGGATTGACAGAGCTTTATCAATTCATCATATGTTCTGGGTGCGAACGGCGCCAAGTCCTTTCGATAGAAGAGGACCGCGGAAGTCGTCGTGAATGGAACTCCGGTAATTCGGTATGCCCCGGGCTTGAAAGGCACTCGGTCCGGGAACACGCCTTCGTACAGGGTAGGTGAGACCTTTTTGAAGTTTGGAATATCATCAATAGGCTCCAATAACTTTGCATACATTTCACCCCAGTCGTCGTTGTGCCAGATGACATCAAACGGTGGATCCTTTCTTGTCAAATGCATGGCAACTTGCTGAGCATAGTTTTCGTAAGCAATGGGAGCTCTCTCGATTTTAATCCCGCGCTCCGCTGCCCATTTCTCCATCCATTTTAGCTGCTGCTTGTGGACGGGATAGGGCATGTACGCAACCCGCAAAGATTTCACCTCAGCGCCGACCGGTGAAACGAAAGAGAAGAAAAGGAAAAAACCGGCAATGAGGACCCCTACCAGACTTATCTTAATTTTATTTCTTTCCCAGCACATGCTATGATACCTCCTTTCAGACTGATTATGTGGCAAAAAATTAGAGACCCTGCCTTTGTTGAAATTATCACCTCCTTACAAAATGTTTAGGGTTAGCATCGAAACCCCTGTCAAATATCAGCACATCCTTAATGCAGATGTGTCAAAAAATCGTTTGCCCATCTAATCATGATGTGTTTCATACAATCTTAGTAGGCGAGAGATGATCGGCACATATCGCCTCCGGGTTGCTGAGGTACTGAAAGACGGTTGATCGGCAATTCTGCGGGTCCAAAGAACTAGCTCAATATCCGACAAGTAAGGCTCGTAGACTGTGTTCCGAACCGAACTCATCTGAAAGTACAATATAATAGATTTTTCGTATAACACAAAAGAAATACTCGGTCAACCTGGAGTTGGTAATTTTTCTGAAAACCTTGTCCACCCCGCTCAACTAAATTGATACGTTTTTGCTCAGCTAAAATGAGACATTCATTTACAGCAGAAGCAACACCAAAGCCCAATAGATGTCTCGCCGATAGGAGATAGGATTTGCCCCGCCACTACTTACCCCGCCTTCATTAAGTTTTACAGGAAAAAATGGCAACAGGGGGGGACTTTGAATCGGTATGGCCAGCATAATAAGAAATTTCAAAGACTTATTAAATCCTGTAATTTAATACTTGACCTAGTAATGGATATTAAGTTAGAGAATTAAACATACTCATCAAAGAAGGAGGACTTGGGTGCCCAGGTTGACGTCATTGAACCGATAGGGTCGGAGATCATTTTGATCGTCAACGTGGGGGAGCACCAACTGGCAGCCAAAGTTGATCCTCACACCAAGGCATTTCTTCATGAGCCTATAAAACTTGCTTTAAACATGAATAGGATGCATTTATTCGATAAAGAAACCGGAAAAGTAATTGGGTAGCCATCATCTTTCCTCTAACAGACCTTTCTGGATCCGAACCGGTATTTCCTTGAAGAATCCAACCACAAAGAAAGCGAAATTGTATATGGTCATTAAACCATTAAAGCAGCTAGGTAGTTAATCCTGAATATGGAGGCAAGACTGTGACAATGAGTTTAGGTTTTATCGGAACAGGCCGTATTACGTCGGCCCTTGTTGAGGGGCTTTGCACTGCTAAAGACCCACCGGAGAATGTGCTTGTGTCGCCGCGGAATGCAGAAAACGCAGCAAGGCTTGCAGCACGGTTTTCTCGAGTGTCGGTTGCGGTAAGCAATCAGGCCGTCATTGAGAGCTGTGACTGCACGTTTCTAGCTGTTGTTCCGCAGGTCGCCAGATCAGTCCTGAAGGATCTCTGCTTTCGGACCGATCAAACGGTAATAAGCTTGGTTCCCACTATACCTATCGACGAGGTAAGAAAACTGGTTGACCCGGTAAAAAGTGTGGTGAGGGCTGTCCCTCTGCCGACCGTAAGCCAGCATCTCGGGCCCATTCCCTTGTATCCTAAAATCTCTCAAGCTGTCGAGATATTTGATAAACTGGGAAAGCCCATCCCCCTTCAAAACGAAAAGGAACTTAACATTTTATGGACAGTTACGGCGCTTATTGCGCCTATCTATGCTCTAATGGAAGAGACGTGTCAATGGGCCATTGCTTGCGGTGTTAACAGGCAAAACGCTGGAGCCTACATTGCGTCCATGTTTCACGCTGTGTCGGCGGTGATTAAAGACTTACCAGATGTGAGGTTTTCGGATTTAGAAGCCGAAGCAGCAACACCTGGCGGGTTTAACGAGCAGGCGCTCTCAGTAATCCGTGAAGGCGGCGGATATAAGGCATTTTTGAACGCCCTGAATTCCGTCCACACCCGGCATTGAATGAGAGCTTCCGGTTTCAGGAGATCGGACATAATGGCAAAAGTCTTGTTACGGGTATTAAATGGAGAAAAGCCTGAATATTTGGCCGACCCGGAAGTTTGGGAAAAACGCCGTCGGTTTTAAAGATTGATTTTTTAGAAGCGGTCATCATTTCCTTTTTCGTATCAAATAACTCGCTGAAACAGCGAGATCAGGGCTTTCGACCGGTTTTTAAATAGACATCGAGCTGATCGATAGTTAAATGATCCAGTCCAAGCCTTGCGAGATTTCGACCGGAACTATAAAAATCCGTATCGTTTACGAGAGAGGCTAGATGAATCATAGTGTCGTAGGTGGGTGTGGCTACACCGGCTTTACGGGCCAATGATATGGTCAGCGTTACGCCGATCGGGATGTCTTCTGTTAAGTACCGATCTTGCATGCTGAAAGGTCCTTTACTTGCTGTGGCGCAGAACTCCTCGATGGTCAAAGGAAAGCAATCGCGAAAAATTTCATCGAATGTGTACGGTGTATAGCCTAAAGTCTCGAAGAGCCTCGACCGCTCGGCATCCATAGCCCGGAGAACTTTCCAAACCGATGGCGTGTAGCCCTCTTTATACAAATAAAACTCGCCCCTGGAATATTCAATACGACCCATGTTCAGCAGCGTACCTACCGGATGGAAGAGGATATTTGGATTGTAGAGAGCCGGTTCGAGGATGCTGACGGCCGGTTTGGTCACAGCGGCGTAAGTTCCTTCCAGTGCATTTAATACCGCTTGGGTGTCTGTAGCTGGTAAGGCAGCCAGCAAGATATTCGGTCCATGTACGAGATTAATATTGACGGTTCCTGGCCCTTGCAGTCTTCGGCAGGAATAGGGGAGTGTAGCACTCTCAGCCAGGTAAACAGATCGATCAAATCCTAGATCGGCCCATACTTTTCGAAACGTAAGTGTTCCGCCGCTGCCCGTCCAAAGGATGACGATTTGTCCTTCCTCAAGAACTGAAGCAAGTTCCCGGGCCACCCGTTCGTGAGCCAAGGCTACGGTAGCAACCATGATGATATCCGCACTTTGAACTGCCTCGGAAATTTGGGTTGTGGCCATTTCGAGGCGGGCAAATCCAGTTTGTCCAACGCCAGTCACCTGAATGCCGCCCTGGTTGTGGATGGGATCGATGTTGTCGGCATATTCTGGGAATTCGAAGAGGCGACACCGATGCCCAGCCAGTGCCAGATCACCAGCAAGTGCCGAGCCAGCATTTCCAGCGCCTATCACACAGATATTTTTAGGGTTCATCATTAACCTATAATCTCAAACATTTTTATTGACAATACAAAAGTTCGGCGATTCCTGCAGGTTTTTAAACAAAATAAAATATACAGTCACTATGGCTTACTGGCAGTCTACCTTATGGAAATTTTTCTTGACAAAAGGCCAGGATAAGTGAATTGTAGCAGGTATCTCACCAAATGCCTGGGCACTGCTGAAGATGCGGTTATTTTTTTGTTTGCACCATGATATCTTTTCTGTCGGTAAATGCTCCGCAGAGTTTTGCTTGAGCTCAAAAGTGGACACGTCGTTAACTTGGGCTATGGGTTCGCGACCTTCGTTCCACAGGTAGCCTTGGAAGAAGGCGCAGAAAGAGGAATTGTTAAGTTTTTTTTCAATTAGTCAAACAAGATGGAACTGTCGTCCAAGCCGGTTAAAAAACCATCATGATAAAAAGGTAACCATAAGCCCTTTCGGTGGGCCGTGCCCACCCCTGCAAAATGATTTGTGCTCAAACCCCTTCGACATCAACCTAAAAAAATATTTTGCAACTATTACGAAAGAAGACCAAGTAATAGCTATGGTTCAAGCCGCCCTGGAGACATTCGGTAAAATAGATATTTTGATAAATAACGCTGGGATCGCTTACAGAATACCGGCAACGGAGACAACTCTTGAGCAGTGGCATCAAACTATATAATGGGGCATACGCTGTTTGTGGGCGGTGGGTGGATTGCTCAATGAACCTATGTTTGGGTTACAGATCCGAATTTACTAATGCGAGCGTTTTTATTTAGACATGAGAGGATAGTCGAATCACGTTGTAGGAAGGCAATTGGAAGCGCAGTGTCTAAATAATTTTGCTCGCATTAGTAAATATAATCTACAGGAGGAAAATCATGCTAGATATGAATTACGAAGGCTACGCACTGGAAAATGTTCCGTATTACGAGCAGGAGAAGTATTGGGTGTCTCCTATGAATTTTATCCCCGAAGCCATGGACAGATCCGAGATTCAAGACAAAGTGCTCGTTCACGATGTTTCCCTGAGAGACGGGGAGCAAACTCCCGGGGTGGCTTTTACCACCGAAGAACGAATTCAGCTTGCCCAAGTTCTCAGTGAGCTGGGTGTAGATAGAATCGAGTTCGGTATGCCCATTGCAGCCAAGGATATTTATGAAGCCTTTGAAGAAGTCTTGAAAATGGATTTGCAGGCTGAAATTGTATCTTTCTGCCGGGCCCATCCAGATGATTTAGATTTGACTATTAAACTGGGGGCTAAAACCGCCATCATCGAGCACATCGTCAATCCATATATGCTGAAACATGTATATAACCTTGATCACAAGGCTACAGTGGAGCGATGTGCCGGTGCACTGAAGATTGCCAAAAATAACGGGATCAAAGCCTCATTCATGGGATGGGATGCATCCCGAACCAGTATGGATTATTTAAAGAGGCTGTATTCGGACATTCTGGATCAGGTGGAGATGGAATCCCTCATTTTTGTCGATACGTTCGGCGTAATGAATCCCTGGTCCATGCATCACACAATTAAAACCGTCCGGAACTGGTTTCCGGGACTAAAGGTAGAAATCCACAATCACAACGGTTTTGGTTTAGGTAATGCCAATGTAATGGCCGCCGTTTTAGCTGGTGTGAGCTGCGTTCATGGAGCAATATTGGGGCTTGGTGAGCGTGACGGGAATATTCCTCTCGATGAAATTGCTATGATGATGGCTTTGCAGCTTAAGAAACCAACCAATATCGATCTTTCTCAGCTCTACCGGGTGGCAAAACTGGCCGAGCAAATCACCGGATTTAAACCCAGCGGCACCAAACCCGTAACAGGTGATTTTTATTTCCAGATGGAGGCGGGTATTTCGATCCATGCCATCGAAAAGGCCCGCAATGCCGGTCTGGGTGACAGAGTTTGGGCTGCGTTTGCGCCTGAAATGATCGGTAAAAAAGGCTATGAATATTTGTTAGGAAAAGCCAACGGCACCGCTACGATAAAATTATTCATGGAAAAACTGGGATTGGAAGCCGGTGATGACGACATGAAAGAGATCCTTCAAATTGTCAAAGATCGCAGCAATCTCGTCAAAGGCAATGTGTCCGAAGTGGAATTCGAGCACATCGCCAAGAAATATCTGGAAAGCAAATCCAAATAAACACGAAAGAACGATCACCTGAATTTTGCAAGATTCAGGTATCAACCTCATGGGAGTCATTTGATCATGAAACAATATGATGCAAAAGGGATAATGGCTTTTTGGACAGATATTGATGATGAAAATCTTCTCGAAGTCCAAAAATGGCATAACTGTGAGCATATGACCGAGCGTGTCAGTATCCCTGGGTTCATTGTCGGCCGGCGATACAGGGGCGTTGACAATGCATCGACTTATTTTATGTCATATGAAACAACGGATACCGATGTCCTGCAAAGTGAACCCTATCTTCATGCTCTGAATAACTCCACGCCGTGGACCAAAAAAGCGCTGACCTACTTCAACAACAACATCCGCAATATCTACTTTCTGGTTATATCTGAGGGCAAGCCGGTGGCCACCGAGGCACCCTATAACTATGTTATCCGCTTTAATATCGAGGCCGAATCCGAAAATGATACACGCGAGTGGATCACCAAAACTTATCTACCCGAGATATCAGCATTGACAGATGTTTATCGTTGCCGGCTTTATCAAATCGATGAGGAGGTCTCCAATATTATGACGGGTGAGCGGGAGATCTACGGCGGTGGACCTGGCCAACAAAAATATCTGCTGGTGTTTGAGCTCGCATCACAGTATTTTCCGAAAGAAAAAGACTGGCAGCAGATTAACGACCAGCATCAAGATATGCTTGGTAAGTTTAAAGATAAATATGAAGAATATTCTTTCTTGGAATTCGTAATGTACGCACCATCCGCTTCGGACGGATAGTTACAAAAATAAGAAAGGAGAGTCGTATGGTTAAATTAGCCAAAGATGAACAGGAAATGCTGGATGGCAAACATGGTCGTGCGCAGCAACGAGCCATGGAAATTCTGGTTCTCTATGCAGATGCCCTTGGTGCTGAACGATTTGTCGACACCAACAATGTGCACCTTTTCGTAGGATTTCATCCTTATCCCGAGGTGATTAAGATCTTGGACGGCGATGAGCTGGCCTCAAAATTTCTGCTGGATACTGATGAGAAAATCGTCGTGGATTATGTTAAAACCTTCAATACTACACACATTTGGGCCATGGATCTAGAACGCTGGAAGATCATGGGCGCGCCGGAAAGTTTGCATATGCTGATGGAGTCCATTCGCAAGTATTCCATCAGAACCGGTATCAGCCTGAGCGCCACTTGCACGCCTTACCAGGTTGGAAATGTGCCGACGAAGGGTGAGCACTGCGCCTGGACCGAATCCTCTGCGGTCCCTTTCTGTAATGCCGTTCTGGGAGCCCGGACTAACACAGAAGGGGCCCACAGCGCTTTTCCATCTGCACTAACCGGTAAGGTGCCATTATGGGGATTCCATTTGGATGAAAACCGGCGAGGCACCCACCTAGTCGACGTACATTTTGATGTCAATAGTATTATGGACTGGTATCTTTTGGGTTATTACGTCGGCGAAATGTGTCAATTGGCCGTGCCTGTTTATAATCTAAAATTTAATCGGATTCCGAATATCAGCATGCTTAAAGGCCTTAATTCCGCTGGAGCTTCCTCCGGCGGGATTATGATGTATCACATCATAGGGGTGACCCCGGAGGCTCCTACCATGGAAGCGGCTTTCAGCGGAAACAAGCCTCAAGAAGCGATAACATACGGAGAATCAGAACGCCGGCAAACCTATGATCATCTAAACTCAGCCAAAGACAACAATGTCGATCTCGTAAATATCGGCTGTCCCCATTATTCCTTAGAGCAGCTAAGAGATGTAGCTCAATTGCTAGATGGCAAAAAGATCCATGAAAATGTAGACTTATGGATTTGGACAGCCTACCAGCTAAAATCCATCGCCGATCGAAATGGCTTCACCGACATTATTAAAAAAGCCGGGGGACAGCTGATGACAGATAGCTGTCCGCTGAATGCCAATTTGTTTCCTAAAGGCACGAATATCGTAGCTACCGATTCGGCTAAACACGCTCATTATGCCCCAGCGATCGGTGGTGTGGATGTCTTTTACGGTACAATGGAAGAGTGTATAGATGCTGCAATAACCGGCAAATGGAGAGGAGAACTAAAATGAGTCGAATACTATTAAATGGTAGAAAAGTTGTGGGTGGTATTTCAGAAGGCGAAGCCTTGGTGACTAAGCAGACCATATCTACCTGGGGAGGAGTCCATGCGGTAAAAGGCATCATTACGGAAAGAAACCATGAGCTCTGGGGCCAAAGCTTTAAAGACAAGATCTTTGTTTTTCCAGCGGCCAAGGGATCCTCCGGCTGGTCAACCGTAGCTCAGGTTATTCGCATGGCAGGTCAGTCTCCCAAGGCCATGATTATCAGAGACATCAGCTCTCTTACCGGCATAGGGGCAGTTGTTATGCGTGTGCCTACGGTCACGGAGCTTGATAAGGATCCCACAGAGATCATTGAGACCGGGGATTGGGTCAAAGTAGATGCCGATAGAGGGATTGTTGAAATTACCAAAAAGAAATAGGACCCTTGAATTGGGAACAAATGTCCATATTCGGTATCCGGCACAAGAGGTAACATCCTGAAAGTTAAGTCTTTGAATCTCGCAAATCCGGAAATTATTGATTGAATTGATTATTGGACCAAGGTGTAGCTAAATATAGATCTTCTCGGATATCCAGATTTACTTGCGCTCGCTGAGCTCGATGCGTACTTTATCTGGAGCCTCCACATAAGCAATTCGCAGACCCGGACGTACTTGAAGGGGTTCCACGACGAACTTTACACCCTTAGCCTTGAGCTCCGCCGATGCGGCATCCATGTCTTCTACAGCTAACCCGAAGTGATCCAGCCCCTCACGGCTCTGGATGGTGGCGGGCAGCGGCTTTTCGTCGGGCAACTGCTCGATGAGAATGATATTAAAGCCGTTCAAGTCCACATAATAGACCTTGTTTCCCTTAAATTCGCCTTCAAGCGTGACGTTGCCCCCGAATATGTCGCAGTACCATCTTTTTGTGTTCTCAATGTCTGGGCTAATTAAGTGAATATGATCGACGCGGTATGTCTGCATAAGATTTCCCTCCAATACGAATTTCCTTGGATATCCAAGCCCCCATCTACCTCCAGAATTTCAATCACGTGTCTGATCGCAAACGCGGCGCCTTCCAGCGTTGAGCGCAAAAAAATCGCTGCGGTTGTGACCCAGGGTAACTCCGAAATAGCGGCTATCGTGAGGACCTAAAAAAAGATAAGGCCCATGTCCCGCTTACGCTGCAATCACGATGTAATTGGGAAAAGATAATAACCCTAATCGTATCATGTGATGCGTCCTTTTTGGGAAATTGATAATCAACCCGCATTAACCGGAACCAATATGCATTGATTAACACACTGATAGTACAAATTCAAGAGTATAAGGCCGGTCATTTTCGGCGACCAGGAAATAGCGCTGCTCATATTTTGTAAATATTTCAAGAAACAGAAAATTGTTTTACAATCCCAGATCCATGCCTTGCTCGATGAGTGTTTTCTGCAGAATTTTTATATCTAACTGCTTGGGCATAACACCTTGCTTTAGAGAGAGTGCTGCTGCCGTACCCGCAGCCTGTCCGGTTATGGAGCAAACGGGCCAAAGGCGAAGCATCCCCAGGGCCTCCTCCTCCGCTGAAATGCAACGGCCGGCCACCAGCAAATTGTTGACCTTTTGGGGCATAATGCAGCCGTAGGGCAGCCGCAGGGAGCTTTTCGCATATGGTTTTGCGACGGTGTCATCAAACTTAATGTGTTTGACTTCATCCATCTTTGGCGAAGCCTCACCGAAGATCTGGCGTGATGCCCGCACACCGACCTGGGTTGATGTACACTCAATTCTGCAGTTTTCAAAGCCCGGCACCTGCTTTTTTAGAAAGGCGGTCAGTCGCATGACATGTTCGCGCGTAATGATTTCGGCTTTGGTCAGATCCCAGGGATCGATTCCACTCATGCCGTGAAGCATACCGGACCAAACGTTGAGTTGCCCGCTGTATACGAGTTCTTCCGCGTGTACACCCGGAGCACCGAAGTCGGGATAGATTCCTAGGTCAAACGAAATCTTTCCACAGTCCATTGCCTCCTTGACGATCTTCTTAAGATTGCTCCAGTTTCCGAGATACTCAACGGCCTTGCCGATGTCAATTCCGACAAGATTGTACATCATCGTCATTGGCTTCTTGATTTCTCTGAACGGCGCATCGGCGAAGGCAGCGATATCGGCATCGCCTGTCGCATCGATAATCATTTTGGCCATTACCGCCATCCGGCCGGCTTTGTTTTCCATAACGATGCCCTTAATAACATTATCTTCAGTAATAGCGTCGACAATGAAGGTATGGAGGAGAAAGTCGACGTTCTGTTCCTGGAGCATGCGAATAAATTCATATTTGACGATCTCCGGGTCTACCGACCGCATTTCCAACCATTCCGTGTCCGGACCGGAGTGCCGACATGGAATGTAGACGTTTCTTTTTTTAAGTCGATCGGCGATTTCGATGTTGATGCCGTTGTTCAACGGTGGGGTTGTGATCACCAGTGAGGCGGTAACGAGTCCGCCAAGAAACCCGTACTTCTCCAGCAGCAGAACTTTGGCTCCGCATTTGACCGCACTCAAGGCGGCGGCAACCCCGGCAAAGCCCCCGCCGCAGACCAATAGGTCAACGTTGGCCACAACAGGTATTTTTCTCTCCGGCTCGGTGATGAAATCCATTTTGTCCTCTCCCAAAAAAAGATTAATTTCCAGCGCTGTAAATGATAGGTTAATGTTATCCTAATCGAGATCGAATCATCTTATACATTTTTAATTCATTAAGACAACACTTTGAGAACGACTGGTAGTAGTTCCTGTGTGAATATTAAACGTTCTTCGTTAGCTTTTCTGATATGCCGCTCTTTATTAAACCTTCCTTGATCCTTGAGAGTTCCTTATCCCCCAGTTTCATCAGCGGGGGTCTGACATAAGCATTTTTCTGGCGACCGAGGATAACTAGAGCTTCTTTCATTCTATTGTGACAGTCTACAAAAGGGTCTGCGTAAAATACATTGGTAATAGACCATATGCGATCATTCAAAGCCTGGGCTTCGGCTAAATCTTTGTTTTGGACGGCTTTCCAGAGCAGAACTTGGAGATCTGCGATTACGCTGCCGGCACCGGATAGAAGGCCATCTGCTCCCATGACAAGCGAACTCATAAGCCATGCGCTATGGGTAGTCAAAATTGAAGAAGACCGCCCTATATTGTGCAAGGTCCGAATGTTCATCTCGTGCTGGACGGGGTTATTGCATAAATCCTTGATTGCTACCACTTGTGGAATTGCCTCTGTGAGCTGTACCAATGTCTCAGTTGCATAACCCAAGCCCCCCGCAAGGGGATAATTAAAAGCGATCATTGAAAGGTCAGTCTTTTCAGCAATTACGCTGTAGTGGTTTATGACCATCTCGGTTCTGCTCTGAGCTCCAAACAGAAACACACTGCTGGGGAAGATCAGCAGACATGTGGCCCCTGCGGATTCTGCCTGTTTAGCGAGCTCCGCTGCCCTCTGTGATCCGTCGGCATAAATTCCGCATACGATCGGCAAATCATCTCCGACTTCATCGAGGGAGATATAAAGAATCCGCCTTTGTTCATCCAAAGAAAGGGCATGTATTTCACTTGAATGGCCATTAACTGTCAAGGCTGATATACTGCCGACAGATCGAATATCGCGTAAATGACTCCGGTAGGCTGTTTCATCAATCCTCAGTTCAAAATCAAAAGGCATTAAAACGGCTGGAATAACGCCACCTGGAATATATCTTTCGGACATGTCAATTCCTCCATTTCTACAAATTTTCAATATTCAATTGTCAATAGTCAATTTTCCCGTCGGTTCCGTTTTATTCGGGTTAGGTTTTTATATGTTCATACCATACATCCCGGATCAGTTCCACATTCAAGTTTCTCCATTGACTCCGGGAACAAATTCTTCTATGTTCCTAAACTGAAAAATCGGTTTCACTTATTTCCTATGACGAAGCCTGACAAATGCTGATGTTGTCTAAATCCATAGATAGGAGAATCCACCATGAAGCTTAAAAAGCAAGTCGCCCTTGTCACTGGAGGATCACGAAGTATCGGTCGCGCAATTGCTCTGGGATTTGCTCGTGAAGGTGCTAATGTCGCTGTGAACTATGTCAGTCACACCGAGGAGGCGCATAGCACTGTTCGGGAGATCGAGTCGTTGGGAGGTCAGGCATTGGCCGTCAGGGCCGACATCTCTAAACGAGAAGAAGTTGAGGCGATGGTGATTGAAGTCTGGGATAAACTCGGACCGATTGACATCTTGGTGAATAACGCCGGGGTGCAGAAGCGCGTGTTCTTCCTTGACCTTGAGGAAGCTGACTGGGACTGGATGCTTGGTGTGAATTTAAAAGGGTACTACCTTGTCGGACAAGCAGTGACCACACGAATGAAAGCGCGCAGTTCCGGAACGATTATCAATATTTCGTCGGAAGCAGCCGGTTTCCCTTCCCAGCGGATGACCGCCTATTGTATCTCCAAAGCTGGGGTAGCTATGCTGACAAAGTGCATGGCGCTGGAATTAGCACAGTACGGAATACGTGTCAATGCTCTTGCTCCAGGACTGACGCGAACCGACATCAATCGTAAGGATCTGGAAGATGAGGATTTCTTGAAAATGCGGCTGGCACGAATCCCGTTAGGCAGGGTGATGAATCCGGAAAACTTAGTAGGAGCGGCCATTTTCTTGGCCTCTTCCGATTCGGAAATGGCCACTGGAATCACCCTGCATGTGGACGGCGGAAGAAGTATCACATGAGCCATAGGAGGACAGCATGAGCAAGGATAGACAAGTAGCAATTGTCACAGGGGCTGGAGCAGGGATTGGACGGGCTATTGCCTACCGCCTGGCCAAGGCGGGATATGCCGTGGCCGTCGCAGATGTGGATGCAAACGGAGCAAACCGGGTGGCTCAGGAACTACGAGAAAGTGCCGGGCAGGCGGAAGCCATCATTTGCGATGTAGGAAATAAGGCTGATTCGTTTCGAATGGTGGAAGAGGCCACAGAAGCTCTAGGTCAGATCCACCTTTTGGTAAATAACGCGGGAATTGTGCAGCTGGGTCCTTTGGCAAATTTCTCAGAAGATGATTGGCGGGAGCTATTTCGGGTAAACGTTGATGCTGTCTTATTTTGTTGCCAGGCAGTGCTTCCCGGAATGGTGACGCAACGCCGGGGAAGCATAGTGAACATCGCCTCCTGGAACGGCAAATTGGGCGCGCCCAACTTCGGAGCCTACAGTGCGACGAAAGCGGCTGTCATCTCTATTACACAGACGCTGGCACGGGAAGTTGCGGCTATGGGTGTGCGGGTGAATGCTGTTTGCCCTGGAATCATCGCGGAAACAGCCATGCGTGAAAAGGTGCAGCGTGAAGGACAAGCTTACGGGTTGCCGACTGCATCTGAGCGAGCCAAGATAATCCCTTTGGGACGCTTAGGCAAACCCGAGGAAATCGCCAGCGCAGTGGCTTTTCTGGTTTCAGAAGAAGCCTCATACATGACCGGCCAATCCATCAATGTGACAGGAGGGCTATGGTTGCATTGATGACAAACAACACAACATCATGGTTGTTTTCGGTATCTCACTAAGACGCATTCTTTCTACTTTAATTACTAGCAAACATATACCTGCATCTCACTTGTGCCCCCCCAAAATTTTAAAATAAAGAGGGGGGGGTCATTTCATTTTTTGGACTCTTACAGATATCGCTGTGATCAGTTATGATGATGGCATATTATGATGCCTTGCTTTTCAAAATCGGCAATTTCCTTTCTTGAATATCCTATCTCTTCTAAAATCTCGGCGGTTTGGGCACCTAGAGGCTGAGGAGGTAAACGGATCTCTGGAACCTCGCCGTCATAGCGGATAGGATGGGTAACCAGGGTAATTGGAGAGCCTGTCGATCCTGTGATGGGAATGAAACAACCTTTGTGACGCACCTGTGGATCATCCGCCACTGCCGCATAATCGTTGACAGGTGAATACCAAATATTGTGCTTATCGAAATTCTCACCCCACTCTGCAGTCGTCTTGGTAGCAATGATCTTTGCTATAAGCGGAGCAATCTCTTCACGTTTTTTGTAATTATCGGCATCGTCGAAGGCGGCCACCTCTGGTGACGATAAAGCCTCGCCTAAAACTTTCAGGCTCGTCAGCGAAATTGCAATGTGGCCATCTTTCGTAGCATAGATACCGTAAGGCGCTTCATAGTGCCATCCACCAATCCACTTAGGTGGAACCACCGATTCTGGACGCGGACCGTTTAGGAAACATACAAAGGTCTCCATCTGCAGATCGATAGCGGATGCCAATAAGTCTACATCGACCCGGCTCCCCTTTCCCGTTCGCTCCTTGCGAAAAAGCGCAGACACTATACCTAATGCCAACAGAGCCGCTCCATGGTGGTCCACAGCTGACACACCAACGTTTCGCGGTCCACTATCAGGGGGGCCTGTTATAGCGGCTAGCCCCGACATGGCCTGGATAAGAAGGTCCTGGCCTGGCCGCTTAACGTAAGGACCGTCCGGTCCGTACCCGGTTGCGGCAGCATAGATGAGCCCAGGATTGTCTTTCTTTAGAACTTCATAGCCAAAGCCGAGTTTATCAAGCACACCCGAGCGGTAATTGGTTGCGAGAACATCGGAGGAAGCAATGATTTTATTAGTGATTTCATACCCTTTGGGTGATTTGAGGTCAATGGCGATGCTGCGCTTGTTGCGGTCCACGGAGAGGAACAGAACGCTCTGACCATCCACCATCTTATTGCCCTCGGCACCCCAGTTCCGCTGCCAGCTACCGTTTAACGGCTCTATGGCGATAACATCGGCTCCAAGATCAGCGAGCGTCTGGATTCCCATTGGACCAAATAAAAAGTGTGTGAAACTGACAATTCGAATGCCTTCTAATATGTCAACCATAATTTTGCCTCCATTCAACCATAAATTATAAAAAAGCGGGTATTTCATTTAATCGCTTAAATTTATTCGTAAAAAGTCTCATCACATCGAACCCAATTCATAAAACATATTTCACTATCCTTCAAGAGATAATTGTGTTGTCATTCCCTTGTTTTCATACTTAAAAAAAGGTTAATATTCTAAAGATAAGAAGTTGCTTTTTCAAAGCGCATAAATCGAAAAACGAAAAGTGCCACCAAAGGCGCATGGCCCGCGCATTGAAACCTTCATCATTGATGACGATTTGGTTGGCGAAGCAACCCCTTATGAGAAAGCTGGTGGTATGAACGCCCGCCTTCGCCTAACATAAGCGCCATGGCGGTTATTGATAAACACGAGGAGGAATTCTATGATCAAAGTTCTCGTTGCAGGTCCAAACGGTAAGATGGGAAAAGCCATGATCCAACTGGCCTATCGTCATCCCATGATCACAATAGTGGGGGGCGTGGGTCCAAAAGGACGTAAATATATCGGCCGGGATCTGGGCGCTATCGCCGGGCTAGGTGAGGATATCGGCGCGAGTGCCTATGATGACATGAATGCGATCGTCCACCACTGCGATGTGGTCTTAGAGTGCACCAACGCCGAAGCTTCGCTTGATATATTGCAGAAATGTGTCGCGGCGGCTAAAGCACTCGTATCTGGTTCAACAGGATTTACAGATGAAGAGCGGGCTCAATTTCAAAACGCAGGTGAATTTATTCCGGTTCTGTTGGCGTCCAATACGTCGAAATTCGCGCATCTTTTCTTTCACCTCATCAAATGGATCGCTGGCAAAGTGGGTAAAGAAGCGGATATAGATATCATTGAGATGCATGACCGCAACAAGTCGGACGCACCCAGCGGAACTTCCAAGGAAATCGGTCAGATCATTGCCGAGGAGCTGGGCCTGGAGTTTGATAAGATTGCCAGATACCAGCGGAAAGGCAAAGGGACCAGACCCGCCCATACGATCGATTACAGCAGCATCAGAACCGGAAATTACCCCACCACGCACAAGGTCATTTTTAGCCTTGAGAATGAGAAATTGGAATTGTCATTTGATGGATATAATATGTACCCCTTTGCCGGTGGAATGATTGAAGCCGCTGTTTTCCTTCACGATAAAAAACCCGGATTTTATACGATCGAACAAGCATTCGGATTGGATGTTTGACAGGATACCTCGTGAACGATGCGGCTTGTGGAAGGTGAGTTTTCAGTGAAAACCACTACACGCAGACACTACCAAAATGAAGATGAGAAAATGGAAAATGTCGTAAGGTATTGAAATTATTGGTCGGGGTGATCCCGCTTTTTATAGACGGGACGACTTCCTGCTCCCAAAGCAGTTGATCCTCTCAAAAATTGTATCCATAGAAGATATTAAACACAGAAAACCCCCTGATTATAAAAACCGGACGCTTTTGCAGTCCCTCTGCAAGCGGATTGTTAGACTGCAAGAGCAAAGGGATCATTCTTCAAACGTTACGTGAAATTCACAAACATCATGGCCATTGCCTATAGATTTAACAAGTTCCACGTTGACTGGCCCTCGACAGACCTTAGAAAAAAGGCTCTCCATCATGCCTTGTGAACACAGACAATGGACCGGATTAGGCTTGGCAAGACCAGCTTTCACAAGGGTACAGTTACATTCTTCGAGTATCAGATGGGCCGTATTGCCTTGTTTTTCCCAAAGGCTGGTGAGATTATGGTTTTGTGATCGCCGTTGATTCATAGCATCGAGAAGCTCGTCTACAGATTCTGGGTTTTTGTCAAGAATTTGCCTGCAGTCATCAAAGATTTGAGCTGAACATTTTTCTCCAGCAGCTTTCATCAACGCTTTAGTCAAAGTCCGATTGCCATGCTCGGCAAGACATGTCTCCAAAGATTCTATCCACTTCAGGTTTAACGCGATAGCCTCTTGTGGGATTCTATCTTTGACCATTGTTGTTCCTCCTTGAAATCTAACATTAATAATTAGCTGGAATTCTCGAAATCGTAGATATGTGTCTGATGGGCGAGATATTTGAGGCTATTCAAAACCTCTCAGCTTACCAATTTATCAAGTACGGACTGACTGCCTATAACAATGACGGCTTGATCTCATATTTCTAGAAATTATAGCCGTCTTTACAGCCGAAAATCCTGTCAATACCGGCCATTTCCCGTAATTCATCGGCAATCAGGAAAACTTGAGGCGGGCAGCCGGGAACAAAATTACCGGTTTCCTTCAGGTGGGAGAGGCATTTTCCGACAACGAGCACATTTTCCCCGGTACCGGGGGGGCTTGAATCGGGACCGCAAACGATTCGCAGCGGCTTGAGTTGCTCCAGAATATCCATCTGCCGGGCGCGTGCAAGGGCCAATTCAATCGCACCGGTGCAGGCCGCACAGGCTCCCCCTTCCGTACACTCAACGCCTTGCGGCGGCTTGACACATTCAGCGGCGTGCTTGAATGGCCGAACGGTCTGACTCGTGGCTTCTCCCACAACTTCGATGTCTGCCGCAGGTAGTGCGCCCCAGCGATCATTGCATATTTTTAGAATCTCTATTTCGCTGGGTTCAAAACCCATAACCCTGGCGCAGATTGTGTCCACGAGGCGATTGTCCGTTCCAACCAATATGGTCTGAAATCCCACCGGGTCGTTGGCCATGGGTCCGTCCCCCTCTCCGGCCACCGTTCCGTCAGCGATGGAAAGGTGCGGTCTGACCACCAAATTCAGATCAACGACCGATTCGGCCACACCGAAGAAGTGAAATTTCTTTTTTTGCTCCGCGGAAATGGTGCCCATCAGATTTTTCATGCAGACTGATATCCCGACGGCAACATGGGTTTTCATAACCGGCACATTGATCAGGAAATCAGCCTCCATGATCGTTTTGGCAATTTGCATCGTTGAATGAAGATTCGAGCCCGTAATCGGGATATCAACAAACGCTTCATCATAAAGATCGACCAAGCGTGCGCCCGTAGCCCCGGCGATTTTGTCATACCCTAAAAAGGAATAGGCCTTCTTGACATCCTGTCCGACGGCAATGCCTTCTGCGATGAGTATCTCACGCGGATTTCGCTCTGCAACAAGCTCTATGATGGCATGAACGAGATTGGGATTGGTGACGATTCCCTGTCGCCAGGAGATACTGTCGGCCGTGATATTGGGTTTAATGACAACGCAGTTGCCGGGGCCCACGCCTTTGAGCGGGGAATCAAGCAGATCCAATGCACGCTGAACAGCATCCCTTAATGGCACGGCATCATTGCCGGCGGTTTTTACCATGGCAACTTTTTCATTCATGGTCTGTCAGGTCCTGAAGGTGTTTTGAATTGGAAATTTGAATTTCACCAACAAATAGGCTCGGCTACGGTTGAGGATACGCCAAGAAGAGCACATACGATTGATCGAATAAACGATCTCAAATCAGATCTGATCTATAACATGCATCGGCCGTTTTCGAGCACAAGTTTATCGTCAAAATAGACGCTGGCATCTTTGTAATTTACGTCATGATGGTTAGGGGCCAGAATATTACCGCCGATGGCGAAATTACTTCCGATCCCGGCATGGCAGTTTCCCAGACGTCCCAAATCTTCCAGGTTGGTGGCGCCGAGTCGCGCACATGGATTGAGTCCAATACCGAACTCGGCATAATTAAATGCCTTCTCATTTTCCAGGGAGTCCAGGACCAGCCTGAACCTGAGAGCAGAAGGACCTCCCTGGACATCCACAACGCGTCCTTCCTTGACAATAAGGGTCACGGGATCATGCATAGTGGTTCCAATACTCATGACACTGACATCTCCGACCACCTGTCCCGCGGCTGATCCTTCGACTGGAGAAATATTGATTTCACTGTCGGGAAAAGCTGCAAATTGACCGGGTTCACGGAAAAGTCCGGTTTCGTATTGCACCGGCCGGTCCTTGACATATCCCCGTATATCGGTCCCGGCCGGAGTCGTGATTCGGACTTCACTGCTTCGAGTCAAAACTTCACCCAGGCGCCTGCCCAGTTGATCACAGGCTTCATAATCGGCTTCGATCGCTCCGACACACAGGGCATCCTCAGTTATCTCACACATAGTGGATCCGCGTTTACCGGCTTTAATTGCCTCTACGCGTGCCTTTGTGTGAGTTTGTGACCAAGTTGATGGCTGCAGGAAAACATCCGCTTCCCGGAACGCTGCAACTATCGGTTCCGGAAGCTGTTCGCCGTGGGTCTTAACCGGCGGGATTATGATGATAATCGGAGTAGCCCCCACGGCATAGGCCGCCCCGGCCAGAGCTTCAGCAATCCGGATCTTGTTGCTGTCGGTGGAAATGAGTACGGTTTCGCCTTCTCCGACACCACCACAGTCCATACACTTGATGGCACCACGCATCATCTGCAGCGGGCTGGAAGGCCCGGGTACATAATGCCAGTAGGAAATCGGCCACTCCTTAGAGCTCATGTTTATACCTCCATTATCAGACGTGAGCGGGATATATTAAAAACGGCTAAATTATACTGAAAATTAGCATTCAAAAATATGATTAAATATCATTGTCTTGTCTTTGAATCAATTAATAAAATTTTTATATACGACCAGATCATGCTGGGGACCACCAGAATAATCCAGAGAATGAACATAATGATCAACAAGCTGACAAATGGAGCAGATGTCTCGTTATTGGTTTAGAAATTTCGGTATTGAATTTTTCTAACCTATATATCATTCTATATTTAGTTTTACCTTACGATTTAGACTCACCAAATATAATCAGGATAATTAAATTCGATTTACTTTTCGACTAATAGTCCCTCGGCAATTTCGGTACCAGATGAGTGTTTCAATAGCCAGCATTACCAAAACAATGTCCCTCAATATTCCAAGCATAATGAACCACCTCGCTTTTTCAACACCCTCCTTCAAAGACCAGTAAGTTATCATTTCGTAAGTAAATAGTAAGGTTCTGATAACCATTGCGGTTATCACTGCCCAATTCCAAGATATGCTTAATAGCTTTACTGGAAGGTCAGTACCAAAAATTTGAGAACTTTCAATCGAATTGCGGACCGTATCTACCTGATAACGTCTTAACAGGAAGTCAAGTGCTGTGATGTTGTTATAAATATTGGTGAGATAAAAGGCGACAAAAGCATAAAATATAAAAAAATCCTTTAAAGGAACGGATGAATAGAATAGGGTGGCCCCATTAAGGCGCAGCGAGTAATGTGTTTAGGCCCCACAGGTTGTGATTGGCCAAAATTATTTGATTTGAAACATTGCTTTGTGCTATCCATTATATATTATGGATTTGTGATCCCTTTTGATTCTGACGAATAATCGAATCGAGTCCAAATACCGTGCTATGCGCCTAATATTGCTGATATTTATCCAAACTTCTTAATTTTTAAACAGCCACGTTTATTTAAACAGGCATGCCAGGGAGGTCGATCTCATGAAAACTAAATTGGTCAAGGAAGTAATGATCCTGATTAAGAACTATGTTACGGTGCAAAAGGAAAATTCGCTGTTTGATGTCATTCAAATCCTTGAGAACTCCAAGGCCCCTAATCGAGGTCGTGCCCATAGAGACGCCGTTGTCTTTGATGAAGACGGAAAATTTATTGGCAAAGTGACCATGATGGATATCTTCCGTGCGTTGGAACCGAATTATAACAAGATAGATTTCGAAAAAATTATTGAAACCGGCAAGGGCGAGCTGACGGAAGAAATTATCACCGAAGCCTACAAGGATTTTGATTTTTGGGTCGAGCCTACTCAAACTATTTGCGAGAGAGGTGCTACCAAGAAAGTATCGGAGATTATGCATGTGCCGTCCGATGCGGAGTACATAATGGAAGAGGAAAGCATTGAAAAAGCACTTCACCTCTATGTAATGGGGGCTCATCAACCGCTTATTGTAAAGAAGGATGAAACTGTGACCGGAATGCTTCGTTTTGGGGATGTTTTTGAGGTGGTCCGCGAGCATTTATTAACCTGCCGATGATGCGACGTTTCGGGTCGCTGGCTGAAAGCCATACACAGTATAGTGCAGAAAGCGTGAGATGATATGCACGCTAAACCCAAAGAATGTTCACTCTTTCAGGAAACGATTTTTAGACTCCAATGACCACCGAACAAGGCATTCTGTTCTCACTACTTGTCCTCATCTTCGTGTTTCTTATCTGGGGGCGAATTCGCTATGATATCGTTGCATTTTCGGCGCTGGTTGTCGCCGCTTTCGCCGGGGTTGTGCCAATGGAAAAGATCTTCTCCGGATTCGGCCATCCCGCAGTGGTGATTGTCGCTCTGGTGCTGGTTGTCAGCCGTGGCCTTTCGCGATCTGGTGCTATTGAGCTTGTCGCGCGTCGCGTGATCGATGCTTCACGCAATTTGTCGGCACATGTTGGTATCATGGCCAGTATCTCCGCCGCGCTGTCAGGTATCATGAACAATGTCGCCGCTCTGGCACTTCTGATGCCTGTCGATATGCGGGCGGCCCATCAGGCTGAACGAAGTCCTTCGCTGACGCTCATGCCGCTTTCCTTTGCCTCGATACTGGGCGGCATGGTGACTTTGATCGGCACACCTCCCAACATCGTGATCGCAACCTTTCGCGAGAAGGTTGTGGGCACCCCCTTTCAGATGTTCGACTTCGCTCCGGTGGGCGCGGTGGTAGCCCTCGCAGGCGTCGCGTTCGTTTCGGCAATTGGCTGGCGCCTGATTCCCGTTGAGCGCTCAAAGCGAAACACCATAAAGGAACTCAGGGATCTGGAAGGCTATATCGCCGAAGTCAAGGTGCGCGGGGCGTCCGAAGCAGTGGGTAAGGCGCTGCGCGAACTGGAACCAGTTGCAGAAGAAAATGACGTCGCCTTGATCGGGCTGGTGCGTCGGGGCAAGCGACTGCCGGGCAGAACACGCAATGAAGTCGTGCGAAAGAGCGATTTGATCGTTATCGAAGGCAGTCCGGAAGCTATCGATCAGTTCATCGGTGCGGCGGATTTCGAATACATGGGTCCGAAAAAAAAAGACGAACTCACCGCAGAGGCCATTTCGGTGATGGAGATCGTCGTTCCGGAAGGTGCGCGCATCGAAGGTCACTCGGCGCTGGATTTACGCTTGCTGGCTCGACAGGGCGTGACGCTGATAGGCATCTCGCGACGGGGCCAGAAAGTCCGTGATCGTGTGCGGAAGGTGCGCATCGAAGCGGGCGATATTCTTTTGCTTTTAGGCCCGGAGGACCAACTGCCCGATGTCGTTGCTTGGCTCGGCTGCCTACAGCTCGCCGAACGCGGACTCGAGATCACGCAACGCAGCAAGGCTTGGAGCGCGGTAGGTGCTTTTGCAGCCGCAATAATTGGGGCGAGTCTGGGGCTCATCTACCTGCCACTGGCCCTCGCGGTCGTTGTCGTCATATATGTAATGCTTCGAATTGTGTCGCTTTCGCAGATTTACGAGTCCATTGAATGGCCCGTAATCGTATTGCTCGGATCGATGATTCCCCTCGGCAGTGCGCTCAAGGCGAGTGGAGGGACCGCCCTCATCGCCGGAGCGATCGTGGGCTGGACCGAAGGGCTTTCCCCAGTCGCCGTGCTCACGATTCTGATGATTGTGACGATGAGCTTGTCCGACGTGTTGAACAACGTGGCGACCGCGATCATCGCCGCTCCCATCGGTGTTGATATTGCAAGCCGATTGGGTGCAAACGCTGATTCGTTCTTGATGGCGGTTGCAGTTGGCGCGTCGTGCGCGTTCCTTACTCCCATCGGGCACAAGAACAACACCATCATAATGGGCCCCGGCGGTTACAAATTCGGCGACTACTGGCGTATGGGGCTTCCGCTTGAAATACTGGTAGTGCTTGTGAGCGTGCCAATGATCCTCATCGCATGGCCGCTATGACGTTTTCTGTAACTGCACAAAGAATTCATTTGTCGGGGGTATTAGAGGCATTGCGCGTTTTAACATCGGATAGATCTGTTTTAAAGGTTAATTCTGATATGTGGATATCCGAGATTATCTTTTTGAACGTCTATACCTTCGTCAATTAATTTCAGTACCTGGCGCTTTTACTCCGGGAATACATAGCCCTCATAGCTTTGACTGAACAAAAGCCCGCCGTTTTATCCTTCCCACCAGTTGGCGGCATGATCAAAGCAGACTTTGGATGTGACTTCCAATTCTTCCATCATAAACAACATATTTGCTTTCACGATGTCGATTTGCTTCGGGAAATCGCTTTTTTTAAGGCAGATGACTGGTTGTGTTTCCCAGGGTTTGTGTGGGTCCTCTTCATCTATTTTCAAGACCCCCAGTTCATGACCAAGGCAAAGCTTTTGTACGAGATTTTTAAGACGATGTTCAGAGATCTTTTGAATCGACGATAAAAACGCCCATTGATCACTATAGGATTCAAGGCTTTCATTGATAAATTCGCTATTTTTGTTCTGCCTTGCAGATTTTTGGAATGGCAGCGCAATCAGATTGCCAAAACCTCCCTTGGGCATTGTATCCTGACTGGGAAACAATCTATCATATGATTTATTGTGTATTTGATGTCTTGTGTTCATGGAATAGGTCAAAATGGCGGCGCCAAACTTTCTAGCTAACGCAGCGGATAATTGGTTTTCAAAAAAGAACCATAGGTGTGCGCCGTTACCGGATTGCGATCGCTCTAAGCAGCTATACCATTTTTAAACTGTGCGCTAAGACCATAAAAGACCGAAGGGCACCGCCCACAAGTTATCGCCGAAAGAGGCGGGAAATTCCCCTGTATAAAGAATAATACCGATAAATTTTTGTTTTTTTATTAGATTTTTCTGGAACCAACGAATATGGTTAAAATCCTTTTTTTCAACAGCAGATCCGGCTTTGATTTCAATGCCAAGCAATGCATTATCTTCCCTTTCTATTAGGAAATCAATTTCACGTTTTTCACGGTCACGGTAGTGAAATAGTTCATAGCGACCCTCTCCGGCGTCAACTTGCGCCATGATTTCATTGAAGGCGAACGTTTCAATCAGTTTGCCAGAGCGATCGGAATCTAATCGTACTTGGTCCATTTTCCAGCTAAGCTGGGACGCCATCAGACCGCTGTCGACCATAAAGAGCCTGCTTCGTTTACCGACACGCGCATAGTCTGTTTTCGTCCAAGGGTATACACGCTCAATCAGATAGAGTGTCTCTAATGCGTTAATGTAGCTTTCGAGTGTGGGTCGCCGGATGAATAGTCCAGAGCCGATGGCGGATAGGTCCATGAATTTGCCCGACCATGCTGCGAGTGTGTGTACCAGTTCTCGCATGGTATTTTTTCGCTGAATTCTGGCGATCTCTTTCAAATCTCTTTCCAGTATGGCATTAACGTAGTCGGAGTGCCATCGCTTTCGACCGCGATCCTGAAGCAACATCGGCTCTGGAAAGCCTCCTCTGAAAGCGATTTCTAGGAGAGCATCGCGGTCATAGTGGCTATGTCTGAGCGAGAACGATTGATTAAATGCGGAATCAATAAACCGGGAAGCATTTCTTTCGATTTCCCCCTGGGCGAGTGGGCGTAATCGGATTTTAGCGATTCGTCCGGCAAGAGATTCTCTAACAGTTGGAAGCGATTGTATGTTGGTGGATCCAGTCAATAGATACTGTCCGGGACGGGTGTCTTCGTCTTCAGCTTTCTTAATTGCTGAAAGCAGGGATGGGATTCGCTGCACTTCATCAACAATCAATGTTTTGGTTCTGCGTTTGATGAATCCCTGTGGATCGTTTTCGGCAGCTTCTCTAAGTGTACCGTCATCAAGTGTCCTGTATTCAGTCTCATTGGATTCCAGTTCACGTGCCAGTGTGGTTTTGCCACATTGCCTTGGACCGCTCAATAACAGCACACGTCTTTCTAACATCAGTTTTTTGATGGTTGCCTTTTGCCATCTTGGGTAGTGTTCTATCATTTCGGATTCTCCTGCCGCGATATTGTCATTTTTTATGTCGCTATTTTTGTATTATAAATACCGCGATTATGCAACTTTTATTAACGCGTTTTTACATATTGTTATAAAATTAAAAAACAGCTGCATTGTTCGACTCCGAATTTTGCTATGAGTTTACATGAAAAACGAGGGTAAATCAGTCCTCATATGCTGTGTTGTCACTAACTTTTGAAAGGCCTCAGCCCAAAACCGTGACTGTTTCTGATGATGATGGAAAGGGTCGAAAGACTGCCTGCTGGAGTCGCAGATGGTCGCAGGAGCATTAACATTTTAACTGACTGAAATATATGATGATATGTTAATCGACCGAATATTCTCTATCAGAAAGCAATAATTTGCTTCTAATATTTTCAGTGAGTTAGAGGTATGGAAAAATTATTCAAAGGGAGAGTAGGGTACCTATTGGGTACCTGGAAGCCAAAATCCACAAAAAAAGCACTTTAGGATGGCTCCTAAGTGCTTGAAATTATTGGTCGGGGCGAGAGGATTTGAACCTCCGACTTCCTGCTCCCAAAGCAGGCGAAACGCCATTAAACGCATCATCTAACTTATTAAAATAAAAACATATTCTCGTCTACCTATTTTCCAAACCTATTTTCGCATAGTGTGCATGCCGTGCATAATATCAATAAGTTACGCAAACTGTCAGCACAAAAGGGTACATATAGGGAACACAGACCATAAAAAAGAGGGTAGGGCTATCGCACCGAACAATTAATGTAAAGTCTCCAGAAACCTTATATTTCTTTCTACTAAAAATAATTCAGATACGTTTACAATACCTGCAAAATGCAAGGACGCAAGATACTTGGTTTTTATTGTTGATATCAGCAATTAAGGCTTGTTTGATTGCCGAAAAGCATTAAATCGGTTATATTTTAGGTAGGTCGTTGTAATTCATGATTTTCCCCTCCTTGCTGAGAAGAGAAATGAACACATTCAAGCTACTCGTGATCACATTAATTTTCGCTCAGCTGTCGGGCTGCGCTACTAACGCACCGCAGATTCCTGACTATTTTGCTTCGCAGTCCGTGGGCCTAAATGCTGTCATGCAAAAAGTGGCGCTGGTTAAGGTTCTTGCCCCACCTGAAATTGAGAGTGTAGACCTCGGATATACCCGTGGACAAGGTGCAGCGGCAGGTGCAGCTTTCGGCGCATTAAGTGGTTATTATGCTTGGGCAAGCGGGGGAACATGTGAAGGATATGTTTGCGGCGCGGTGGTCTTACTGCTACCGGTGTTCGTGTCAATAGGCGCCCTGATTGGTGGAATAGAAGGCTCAGAAACTGGGTATTCGTCTGACACGCTCAAAGAGGCCGAGGCAAACGCCCGTGCCATGCTTCAGACGCCTTATCTACAAACACAACTAATTAATCATGCCCGAAATTACGCTACCGATAATACAGACATACAATTCATTCGTATGCCAGAAGCGGATCCAGAAATCATCTCCGAGAAACCAAACTATGCAGCACTCTCAGCAGAGGGAGTTAACAACGTACTTGAGCTGGAACTCACACACCTGTCTTTTGACTGGTCTGTGTTATCTCATACACCTTCGTTAAAAATGGGGGCGCGGGCACGCATGATCTCAGTCGACACAGGTGCTGTGCTGAGCGATGGGAGATACGAATTTATCAGCGAGTCGCGCCAACTTAAAGAGTGGGCAGAAAACGGTGCGACGAAATTGACAGAAGCTATTGAACGGGGGATAAAGACGCTGGCCGAGGACATTGTGGACGAGAATTTCCTGCTATTCTACCCGATTCTGCCAGTTAGGGAAGATCTTAATCAGACAACCACATCGAGCGGGCAGAACCAAAAATCGCAATCTGAACCAGTACCCCACTATGTTCTGAAACCTGTTTATCCGGCACTTGAATATTGCTTCTTCTGCGAATCGCTGTTCAGCAATCGTCCTCACAGAGCCATCGGCAATCTTGAGTTTGTTGAGGTCAACAGTACCCAACCAGTACTTCGGTGGGAACGTTTCCCAAGAGCCCATGATCTAATCAATGCTGATGGTCAGCACCATCAGATTTCTAACGTACGTTATGATATCAAGATTTTTGAAACAGGTCTTCCATATAAAATGAAACTGGTTCTTGTCCCGACCCAGCCGGTATACACTGAGAGAAATATCCTCGAGCCTTATCACATGATTAAGGAAACACTTTATCCTTGCACCGATTACTTCTGGTCCGTGCGAGCTCGTTTTAAGCTATTTGGGCGAAAGCGAGTCACCGAGTGGGCTGGGGCTTTCAATGTTGCAGGTTGGAATGAAAAGCCGTGGAATCTTCGACGCGGCCTTAATCAATATAAGAATCTCCCCCTTCTTCCCACAGTCCAAATTGACGGTCCTGAGTGGTTCTACTATCCTTTTAGAACCCCATGTGAGCAGTGATCATAAGCACAGTGGCTAACTGTGTATCTTTCGAGTTCTTTTGTTGCTTGCCAGAAAGTTATATTTCACCCAAGTACAGATATATGTAATCACAACTCTTGTAAAAATGCAGATATCCTAATCTGATATCACAAGTTTTGAAGGTCGGTCAATTTTGCAGATAAGTTTACATAATCAGTACTTTTGAGAGTCCCGATTTTTTGCAGATACTATTCACATATCGGTAATGAGGCTCATTTGCGATTAGCTGGAAATCTAAGGTTTATTGGGACTCTGAATCATTTTTTCGATAAGGTGTCAGGCGCGGAATCCAGCGATGCACGGACTTGCGATACTGTTCGTAAGTCTCTCCAAATCTCTTCTTCAAGGAACGTTCTTCAAAAAAGATTAATCTAATTTCGCATAAAACTATCCACACTGAAAGATAGAGTAGCAAATCCAGTGATTGAAAATATAAGGCCTCGCCAAAAATGATAAGATAAAATGAAAGATACATTGGGTTTCGAACATACCGATAAAGCCCTTTAATGATAAGATGTTTTTGATCGCCTGGTAAGGGTGATCCCTTTGCGGTAAAAATAAAATTCCATAAACAAGACAGACATCCAATTATTCCAATTACTATTAATATTGGGCCAATAAAACGAATCTTTCCTATTTGGTCAATGACAATATGTTTATCAGAGGAAAACATTTCATATGTATAAGGGACTCCATATGCAAGCAAGAATAAAGTAAAGGCATGAAGCAATGCCAAAGAAATATTTCGGCTGTATTCTTTAACAGACGTTATATTCATAATATTGAGGATTTCGAGTGGTGATATCATGAAATATCACAATTTATACCAAAATGCAGATTAGTAAGATGTAATCCCAACTCTGATAAAAATACAGATACCATAATTTGGAATCACAAGTTTTTAGGGTCGATCAATTTTGCATAGATGTTTACAATACATGCAAAATCCGAAATCACAAGATATTTGGTTTTTGTTGTTGATATCTGCAATTAAGGCTCAGTTGCGATTAGTTGGAGATATGACAAAAAATTCGCTTGAATTCTATGCACCAGCACTAATGTCTTTCAACGAAATGCGTTCCAAAAACTTGCGTGTACGCTCTTTTTTGGGATTGGTAAACAGTTCATCAGGTGGAGCTATTTCTACCCAAACACCATCGTCTAAAAGCATAACCTTATCGGCTATATTACGGGCTAAATACGCCTCGTTTGTGACAACTATCATAGCTATCCCTTCATTGGCCAGTTTTGTCAGCGTATCCACTAACTCGACAATTAAGGTCGGATCGAGGGCCGAGGTCGGATCATCGAACAAGATAATCTTGGGTTCCATGAAAAGAGAGCGAGCGATCGCCACCCGTTGTTGCTCGCCAGCCGCCAGGTAGGAAGGGAAATCGTCACGCTTCTCCAACAGACCCATCGAGGCCAGTAGCTCCTCCGCTCTGGCGATGGCTTGTTTTTGGGGCATCTTTTTGACTGTGACAGCACCTTCGATAATGTTACCCAAGACAGTCATATGCGGGAAAAGGTTAAATTCTTGAAAAATCATCGCTGCGTTTCGGCGGATTTGCCGAATCCGTTTTTTCACCTTACTTGCTGATTCCTCAGTATTAACTTCTACACCGTCAACTTCGATAGTTCCCGCCAATTGCTCCTCCAGAAAGTTAAGGCAGCGTAAAAAGGTGCTTTTTCCGCCACCAGAAGGCCCCATAATGACGATTACCTCACTGGGCCACAAATCCAAGCCAACGCCTTTGATGATATGTACAGGGCCGAAGTATTTATGCAATCCCCGTACTTTAATGATTGGTTTCTCGCTGCTTTTTATACTGCCCATCGGCCTATTTCCTTTCAGTGCAGAACAAAAAGGTAATTGTGTTTTGAGTAAACTACAGCCATTAAAATTTTATGATATGGTGAAGAACAAATAACAAGCGGTGAGGTGCATATATATTGAGATAATCGGCAAAAAACCGCCCCTCAGAAAACCTGTGATTTCATAAGATATCACAACTTGACCCAAGGTTGTGATTAGTATGATGTAATCACAACTCTTGTAAAAATGCAGATATCCTAATCTGATATCACAAGTTTTGAAAGCCGGTCAATTCTGAGATTAGTTTACAGTATCGGTACTTTTAGGGGGCCAAATTTTTTGCAGATACTATTCACATATCGGTAAATCAGGCTAAGCTGCGATTAGTTGGATATCACAATTTTGGAAGAGTATTTTTTTTCCAAAGCATCTAAAATATGTTTCAAAAATTGAAGAGAGTCAAGTACCATATACTGAGGCCTTGCGCCTGTCAATGATCGATCTTTTAGATAAAAAAGCCTCATAAACCCCCAAACCGGAAAGATGCTATAAGCCTGTACATCCGATTTTTTTTGGAGGTGCATTCACATTAATGGGGGATGAATCGCAGTAACGCATGGGAGTAAAGGGAAGATGTTTCATGGGTTGACTTTTTGGGAAGAACCCAAATGAGGTGCCACGCCTTCATTCTTGACAGAAATAATTTCACGAATTTAAAGATACAAGTTTAACCCTTAAACCCTCTCGATCCGTGCGGTTCCGAAAAGCCCGTAAGGTCGGATGAAGAGCACGATTAACATCATAATATAGGTGGACACATCTTTGAAGCCAATCAGGCCCATGGGCTCAATATAGGCGAACACCAAGCTCTCAAAAATACCGATAATAAGCCCGGCAATCAGAGCTCCACCAATACTATCGATCCCTCCAATGATAACTACGGGAAGCGCCCGAAATCCCACAGGTGCTGCAGAGGCAGAGAGGACACCAAAGTCAGAGATCATGATCCCTGCTACGGCGATGCAGCCCGCGCTAATGGCCCAGATTATTAATAGAATAAAGCGGGCATTGATGCCAAAGGCCATGGCTTTGACCTGGTTTTCGGAGACAGCTCGAATGGCTAAACCCCAGCGGGTTCGATAGAGAGCGACCATAACTAAACCAAATGTTAATAAAGATAGAATTCCGGCCCAGATGCGCTCCGATAAATACAGGATATCTCCTGATTCCAACGTGATATCCGGCAGATTCAACGGTTGCCAACCTGGGGAGCCCGTATAATTGAGAGCAAAATTCAGAAAGGCACTCAAGAATAAATACAATCCCAGGGTTACCTTCGTCATCAATATAGGATCTTTTCCTAAGAGGGGTCTAATGGTAATCCTCTCAATGAGCGCCCCCATGCCCCCTGCGGTCAACAATCCTAAAGGTAAGGCAATCGGCAAGGGAAGGTTAAAAGCGACAAACATAGTATAAAAGAGATAGGAGCCGATGACCATAAACTGGCCGATGGCGAAGTTGAATGCCCCTGAAGCTTTATATATCAATACGATACAAAGGCCCAAAAGAGCATAAATCAAACCCGTTAATATTCCAGAACCAATGGTTTGAATAAAATAGCTCATGATGACCGATATTGTCCTGAACAATACTTAATATGACAGACAGCGATCAGCTACCCTGACCTATGCTTGAATTGACAGATTTGGAAAGTAAACTAAAACTTCAATGGACAATACGATATCAAAACTTTTTTGGAGTCTCCCAAAATTTGTATATGTTTACAATATCTGGATTTTTGAAAGTCCAAATTTTTTACAGATACCATAGCATGATATCTGTAATTGAGGCTCATCTGCGATTAGTTGGGGTATTTGTGCTTTTGGGATTTGAAAATATTTTAGTTTATCAGAAGATATATGTAATAATTTGCGATTGTCCCTTTTGATCTTAGAATTCAATTCGAGTACGGATTCCCCAGACGCAAATCGTATCTTCTTCCGGGTTGCGCACAGGGTCGAAGATGAGCTGGAACGTGGGGCCGACTTGAATCTCTGGCGTCACCTGCACGCGATAGTACGTATCGATTTGGCTCTGATCGCCCAGCGCCCGATTGGCCGGATCGGACCAGGTGTAGCCGACACCGATGCGATCATTGGCCTGTCCGAAGATTCCATCTATGACCAAGCCCACGTTTGCCATGTGCTTGACGGGAGTCGGACCAAAGTCGTTGTGGTTCGCATAACCATAGCGCACGAAAGGCGTAAAGCGTCCGAACCGTTGCAAAGCCGAGCCGGCGATGCCCCAACCGTTGTCAATCCCGGCGTCTTCCCGCTCGTTCTGATGCCAGATCGAGACGTGGACGTGACCATGCGGAGGACGCCCGGGCTTCCGCGGTATCAAGCCTATATCGTAGCCGACCTCGAAAATCTTAAAAAGTTCGCCCTTCTCGTAGGTGTTAAAACCGGATTTCTCCGTATCCGCGTTGGCGTCATGGGCGCCGAGGCGGAGCATGACCTTGGAGTGAGGTCTGTATACGACGAACGCGCCGAGCCCGTTGGAGGGCAGCGGTATGGCTGCGTTGGTAACGTGATTGAAGTCGATGAAGTCTGTCCGGAAGTTTTTGAACGGAAAGAAGTCGTATGCCGTAATGGGAAAGATCCTCCCCAGGCGAAATCCAAAGACATTTCTGAATTTTTGCTGTATCCAGAGCTCTCCGATGGACGAATCGGTCTCCCCGAAGGGCGCGGCGGTCGAGTAGAGCGATCCAAACTGCGTGAACAAAATCTGAGGCGAAAGCTCGGTGCCCAGGGTGTCGCGCTTGAGGAACTCAACTCCGAGCATCGTCGTCGTACCCGTGCCGCGGCCGAAAACTGTCCATGTGGCAGTAATGTCGAGGTCGTAGCTGGCGGCTTCATCCTTCGACCCGAAGGTGTCGCTCGCTTTTTGGTAGAAGGTCGTATAGGAGATGCCGTAATTGAATCCATACTTCTTGTCGAGGTCTGCCTTTAATTCATACCAGGGTTTCAACGCCCAGTCGACGCCGGGGAACTGGAAAAGATAATCCTTCGGTTCCGCGTCT
>CP070746.1:6677469-6681059 GCA_020348305.1 Desulfobacterales bacterium | reverse complement strand
ACCGCTTGCCATTGAGCCGAAAAGAAAGGCGACCCGGATCGTATCAGACCGCGGTGCCAGGGCTTGGCGCAAAACATCTGCGCCCCCGAATGTTTTGATAATGAGATCCCTTAGCTCCGGGTATATGGGGCAGTCCGGATTGGCTTTAAAGAAAGCCTGCCGTCCGATCTCATTGCGGATTATAATGCCGGCTTGCGAAAGCTGCTTTAATTCGCGCTGCAGAGAACCCATGCCCACGGCGGTCATTCTGGCAAGCTGGCGCAAATAAAACGATTCGTCCGGATGGCTGTAAAGCAACGTCAGCACAGCCCGACGCGTTTTCCCAAATAGGGTCGTCCCCAGTTTATTGATTGTTATCTCTGCACTCATAACGGGTACGATTGTACCCTAATTGGTTGCACTATGCAACCTTCTAATTGTATGTTTCCGTTGTGAAATCAAAAATCCGGAGAATGAACGGGACGCCCATGAAATTATGGCTTTCTAGTCCTTTATATTACGCAGTCGCTGTCAAATCTTGTTTAGTGCGCAACTTGTTTTCATCGATCATTCTTAATCTTGATTAATAGGGAAAAAGGTTCAAGGTGCACGGCCAAAGGCTCGCATGATCGTGATATTGACTTCGATTGCGCGCTCACTATTTAGGACGGAGGAGAGCATGGCGACGCCTTGTTCGGTAAAAACCCGTACTCGTTTTGAGAATTTTATATTAGAGGATGTCACAATTTGTGATATCCTCATGATCTCTTCACGAGTCAGCGTGAACATAAAATCCTCTGGAAACCTCTTGATATTTCTGCTGACAGCTTGATTGAGAGCTCTTGTTTCCACCCCATACAGCTCAGCTAAATCGCGGTCGAGCAGAACCTTCTCTCCGCGAACCAAAACAATCTTGCGCACAATTGCTTCAATCGGTACAAGATCTGTCATATTTCTTTTATAAAGATATCTATAGGTTATTTGCTTCTAAGGTGGGTGAAAACTGAAAGAATAATAGCGGATAATAGGGAAAGGGTCAAGGTAAGGCAAATGTGAATTCGGAATGCGCCCCGGTTAAATCCGCTGCGCTGATTTCTGCGAAATATTTAACGGGGCAAGGATTTCTGAATTTTAATTAGCCACAGACTTACGCAGATTACGCAGAAGAAAAAATGGCATAAATAGGCAATTTAGGCATCCTCGTTGAGCTTTTTCTTGATTTCTTCCACGAAAGAACGAGCATTTTCAAGAACGGCTTTAGCACGTTCACTTGTAACTGTAAACATTTCTCTGTAGTCAGCCCGCTGTCGAAGATCAAATGCTTCCTGCAGCCAACGTGAAAATTCTCTGTTAAAGATATTTTTTTTGACAAATTCCCGGTTAAATATTGCAATTGCTCCCGAATGTTTTGAAGTTATGAGTTTTTTCCGGGTGAGGAGCGCCTGAACCGCATAAAACATGGCATAATACGAACGGCTTACGGAAGGTCGGTATTTTTTATGCTCCAAAAGTATTTGTGCAGAGTCAAGAGACTCGTCTGCCTGCTCAAGTCGGTAATCTATGAGAGCCTTTCGTTCCTCTTTCACGCTGCTATCCCATAACCTAAAATATTTTGAACCAGGCCGCTTTCAGAGCATGGCCCATCTTCAAATTCTTCCTTTGAATAGGTAACAGTTGATATAATGACATCATTTTCAAAACCAATTTGCCAGGCGATATCCATTATGGCTGAATCAGACTCGTCATCAAGCTTATCAACGACAACGCAAACATCTAAATCGGATTCACTCGTGGCATCGCCTCTAACGCGAGATCCGAATGCCCAGATCTTTGCAGCAGGGAATTTGCTGCGAACCATTGAAGCAAATTGGTTAAAAATTTTTTTATCTTCATTCGATAACATTGGAAATGCTCCATTTAGATTGTTGTGTATTTAGCGCCATAATATCGGATAGATTGTAACAGGTCAAGATTATTGATAAAAGGAGAATGGTTACTGATAAGGTCAAAGGTGAAAGGCTAGGTGGCTGGGCACGCCGTGTTGGTGAAGGAGCTCTGCGCACCGGTGAAATGGTCTCCGAATTTAACCGAGAATGGACGGGACGCCCATGAAAGTATGACTTTCTAGTCCTCAAAAATTTATTCTACTCGTGCAATGCCTCTGGCTTCAGCTATACACTTTCCTCATCGTAGACATTGCAAATACAGCATAGAAAAGTTGCGGGTTCGGTGTCGCTGAGGTTTTTCATGCCGTGGGGTTCCATGCTGGGGATATAAATCGCGTCTCCGGGACCGCAGGTCACTTTTTTTATCACTTTATCCGTGTCGGCATCGTATTGGTAACATTCAAACTGACCGCTGACGATATACATGGTTTGATGGTAGAAATGGTTGTGGATGGGAATTTTGCCGCCGGGCTGGGCCGTAAAAAACCGCAGACCATACTCCGGATATCCGGTGTCGTCCTCACCGTGTTTAGACAGCCAGCGCACACTGATTCCTTTGACATCATATTGTTTTCCGCGGTAGGGAAATTTCTCTATCTTCACATCTTCGCAATCTTTCCAGTTTAAAACTTGCATAGCTTCCTCCTATCCTAATTGAGTGAAAAACTCAATTAGGAATTTTTAGTTTCTATATTTTAAAGATAATTTATGTCTTTGCAAATAATAACGGTAACCGACACAAAAAAAGCAGGCTCAGACATGGAATGAGGCCTGCTGCCGGAAGTAAGAAAAGAGAGAAGAATACAGCGCCTAAAGCGCCTCCCGACATTTCCCATACCCAGAGCCTGAAGCCGCTGTGTTTGCCAGGCGAAGCAGTGTTAAGCATTTTATAAGTGAGGCCTATGGCGATACCAGTTAGAAATAAGAGAATGAAAATAAACAGACGAGCGCTTGATTGCGGTAAGACAAAAATGATGGGTAATAGCAGTGGAATAAGCAGGGAGCATCGCTGAAAAAATTTCAGTATTTTCGCAGATTGGTATCCGTAATAAGCCCCGATAGCTGTACCTAAAATAAAAATACCTAAACATGCTGCTAAGTCGTTATAAAGGGCTCCGCAGCGATTTTGATAAAGTATTAAAAGGTTAATTTCAACCCCCATAGCAAAAAAACCGTTTTCAAAAGAGAAAAAATTAAAGTGATTCTTCTTTTTCAATATCTTATTGAAAAATATTTTCAGAGAGAAGTAAAAAAGTAATAGGATCGCCACTCCCCATCCCCACCTGAGCGTTAAACGTTCCAAAAGCGTTATTAAAAAGCCCGGCTTGTTGATATCGCCGGAGATAATACGTGAGTGCATACCCAAGAAATGATAAGGGAGTATGGGATGACTATCAGTATTGATTTTTAAAGATTCATTTTTAATAAAGTTAGTAATCTCTTTCATTTCATTGTGTTGTTCGGATTGAGAAAAATCGACTGCCATCATACCAGGAGGATAATCATCATATTCCGGTAAAAGATTTTCCAGGCGTTTATCAAGCTCTGAGAAGTTCGCAGATGTATTGTTGGTTCTTCCGGCCGCAATGAGCTTGGTTTGTCCACCGGTTAAGGTAACTTTGGGAAAAATGTGTTGTAATGTTTTTACCATAGAACTGTTGAATT
>CP070746.1:6674867-6677369 GCA_020348305.1 Desulfobacterales bacterium | reverse complement strand
GACGCGTCGTTCCGTGAATATGCGATCCAGGCCCAAAGGACTCAGGTCAATCGTTTCATATCGACCCGTCCGGATCAATTCAGACATGCCTTTACCAGCGGCTGGAGATTGCATCAATCCGTGTCCGCTGAATCCGCCGGCGACATAAAGTCCATCCACACCCGGATATGCGCCCAGGAGCGCATTGTGATCCAATTTATTCACGGCATAAAGCCCACCCCAGCCCCGCATCAATTTCAGGCGTTCAAAAGATGGAATCAGGCGTGCAATCCGCGGCCAGAGTTCTTCCTCAAAGTATTGCCGGTCCCAGTCGAACCGGAAACCCGGTGCCTCATGGCGATCCTTTCCCGTGAGAACCTGTTTGCCGGACTCGTGCCGAAACCACTGCCCATGGGGGTGAAAGGTGAAGGGAAGGTCATATTCGAATTTTTCGGCCGGATCAAAACAGAAAACCATTTGTGGAGTCGGTTCTACCGGAAGTTTCACCGCGGCCATGGCTCCAACCTCTGCTGCCCATGGGCCGGCGGCAATCACCACGGACGCGCCTTCCAGCACATCACCCTTTGACGTTCGAACTCCATACACGCGGTCCTTTTGACGCAGGATTTCCACCACTTCCGCGTGGATATAATTCGCCCCCAAGGATTTGGCCTTCCGTTGGTATCCCCGCAGAAGACCATATGCATCCATGTATCCAGCCCGTCGGCCAAAAGAAGCACCCAGCAAGCCTTGCACATTCATGTGGGGAAGCATATCCTTGACTTCCTCCGGGGTCAGCAGCGAAACATCCACTCCAAGTGAGCGCTGAAGGCGGTATTGCTTCTGAAGTGTCTCCCAGTTGCTTTCATCCGCTAAAAAAAGGTACCCCCGGGGATGATAGTCTGCATGCGCGGGTTCCCCGTCCACGGCCATTTCATGATCAAATCGCTCGATAGCCTCAATACCGTAAAGACTGATGCGGATATTTATCTCCGTGCTGAATTGCTGACGGATCCCGCCCATACTTCGGGGCGAAGATGCAAATTCGTAAGAGGGATCCTTCTCCAAGACAGCTACCGTGCCGTCCAACCCATCATTCAAAAGATGATAGGCGATACTGCTGCCGATCACACCACCTCCCACGATAAGGATATCATATGCCTGTCGTTCCATTCTTGACGCGCTCCTAATTATGCAATACAAGCTCTTTTCGTTCTGCCTTTATTAATTGTTGAATTTTTTTGTTTCAAATTTCGAATTTATTGTCTGTCATGATATACACAATAATAATTATTAAAAGATTCATTATATACAGAGTAAAATTTCGTAAAATCGTCTTTATGTCAAGAAAATAAGCCTCATCTCCTAAGCGATATTGACAAGCCAAAGCCTACATGTATAAATAAATTATTTAAGCGTATTTCATTTAAATTTCCAGGAAACGGAGGACGATAAGATGGCAGGTTATGCCGGCAAAATTTTGAGAGTCAATCTATCAAACGGGAAAATAAACAAAGAGGACATCTCGGATCAGATGAAAGACAAGTTTCTGGGAGGCAGAGGCTTTGCCGTCAAGATTCTCTGGGACGAGGTCAAAGGTGTCGATCCGTTAGCTGAGGGCAATAAAATCGTCTTTGCAACCGGTCCGCTCACCGGCCTGCCCGTGCCAAGTTCTGGCAAAATGGTAATCGCCTCAAAGAGTCCTCTAACAGGTGGATACGGCGATAGCAATATTGGCAGTCGAGCATCCGTCCATTTAAAGAAGGCTGGATATGATGTTTTAGTTGTTGAAGGATGCTCGGAGCATCCCTGCTATCTTTCTATCGTAGATGAAAAGGTTCAAATCCTGGACGCAAAGGATCTTTGGGGGAAGGATACCTTTAAAGCCCAGGACATCTTGGAGCAAAGGCATGGCAAAAACACAGGCATCTTGCTCATAGGGCCCGCCGGAGAGAAGGGCGTGCGGTTCGCCAATCTGATATCCCAGAAAGGACGTGCAGCCGGCAGGGTGGGAATAGGGGCGGTAATGGGTTCTAAAAACCTCAAGGCCATCGTTCTGAAGGGAAGTAAGGAAATTCCAATTTTTGATGAGAAAAAATTAAAAGCTTTGGGCAAAGAAGCCTGGGCCGACATCAAGACAAAGGAAAATTACGATATTTGGACCCGACAGGGAACCATGATGATGATCGAGTGGGCCGATTCCATCAGTGCCATACCGACTTATAATTTTCGGGAGGGAACCTTCAAATTCGCGCAACAAATAGATGGTCATAACGCGGAGAAAATTAAGATCGGACGACAGGGCTGTCCCCACTGCAATGCCCAGTGCGGTATTGTGGTCAGGGACGCTGAAGGTGGAAATGCCGAGTTAGACTATGAAAACATAACGATGCTGGGATCCAATATCGGAATCGGTAACCTTGGTGAGGTCGCGGCTTTGAATCGATTGGCGGATGAATACGGGTTGGACACCATATCACTGGGCAACAGTCTTGCTTTCTTGATGGAAGCCTCTGAAAAAGG
>CP070746.1:6670522-6674767 GCA_020348305.1 Desulfobacterales bacterium | reverse complement strand
CTCTTTCCTCGATCTTGTCTAGATCGACCAGCATAATGGTTGAGTCGTTCTTCTGTTTCTTACGTCCCTTACCTCGACCAAGTGCATGTTTTAGGATTTCAATCTCTTCGATGGTACATTTACTAATATTAGCAATCGTTCTTTTTTTAACCTTGCCCTGTTCGCGATACGATTCACGCAAGAGGTACCTGGTGTGCGATCTCCCACTGGAGGTGGTGACTGTAGATTCATCAACATACATAGTGACTACTATATACAAAATATATTTGTAAAAGTCAAGTAAAAAATTATATTTTTTTACTTATCATTGATAAAATCATATATGACCTTTATGATATAATAATTTGTTAAATTGTTAATTAAATATTGTATATAAGATGTCAACATAGTCTTAGTTATAACTAACGATAATAAAATGTAAAATTAAAAGTGTTATAAAAAAAATATATATAGTGACTACATATCGCATATAATTTATATTTAATCCGTAACTCCGCTACTATTACGTAATAGGAATGGAGTTTTTTGTTTACTATGCCTGTCTAAGAAAATTAACTAAAATACAATTTTCTAAAAAAATCAAATAGTTATAATCAGTTTAAAGCTTAAAAACTTATGTTCTTTGAAAAATTATCTTGCTTTTTTAAATTTTTTGTTGTATATTCTGATTACGTAACTTACGTAATATGAGCGATGAAACAAAAAACGAAAAAAACAAAACACCCCGACTGGGCCTTAAAATATAAAAGAAAAGGCACAGAACTCCGCTTAATCAAAGGGCATTATTATCTTTATGAAGTTACCAGCAAATGGAATCCTGAAAAAAAGCGATCCCAGAAGATCACTGGTAAATTATTAGGGAAAATTACACCTGAAGGATTTATCGAATCTAAGAAACAGCTACTTTTAAAAGCAGCCGATTTGATGTTAAAGCAGCCCTTATTCACGAAAGAATATGGTATAAGTTATTTTATCCTTCAGCAGTTTAAGGAATATATCGAGACTTTAGAAAAATTTTTCCCCGATATATGGAAACAATTAGTTGTGTTGACATTTATACGACTTGTTTATCAATGTCCTATCAAAAACATTCAATTTAGGTTTGAGCATAGTTTTTTATCTGAAATATATCATGAAATAAATGTCATTGATAAAAAAGTAACCACACTGTTGAGACAACTTGGTTTAGCACGAGAAAAAGTTGTTAACTACATGCGATCATTCATTCAAGGCGGAGATTATATCTTGGCAGATGGAACACATATCGTATCACATTCTCAACATATAGAAATGGCTAAACAGGGATATAATTCATCACAAAATTATGATCCTCAAGTGAATTTGCTGTTTTTATTTTCCTCTAAATTACGGTTGCCCGTGTTTTATCGAATATTACCTGGTAATATTCGGGACGTAACATCATTTAAATTAACAATCGAAGAAAGCGGTTTGGAAGATGTCGTCATCATAACAGATAAAGGATTTTATTCTCGACCTAATGTTGGTTGTTTGGATTCAGAGCAACTTCAATATATTCTACCGTTACGTCGAAATTCTAACTTAATTAGCTATGAGAACATCGAACAGCCAAAGAAAAAAGGATTTGACAATTATTTTAGTTTCCATAATAAATATATTTGGCATTATACGTTGCCAAAAGATAGTCAAAAAAAAGTCGTTGTTTTTTATGACGAACACATGCGTATACAGGAAGAAACTGATTATTTAAATCGAATTAAAACTCATCCTTCTGAATATAGCTTAGAAAATTTTCGTCATAAACAACCATCTTTTGGTACGCTTTCATTATATACAAATCTCACGACGAAAAAGGCTGTTGATATCTATCAATATTATAAATCACGACAAGGAATTGAAACAATGTTTAATGCAATGAAAAATATATTACATGCTGATGCATCATATATGCAAAATGAATTTACCTTACAAGGTTGGATGTTTATCAATTATTTAGCCTTACAATGGTATTATCATATTTATAAGTTATTATCGGAAAAAGAATTGATTGCTAAATATTCGGTAAAAGATATGTTAATGCATTTATCCGAAATTAGAAAAATAAAAATTAATGGAGTATGGAAAACCGCTGAAATAACAGACAAAACTAAGACATTATTAAAAAAGTTAGAAATTCCTATTACGTAACTTGTCGGAGTTACGGTTTAAATTATTACAGCATGAAAAATTTATAATTAAATCTTCATATTACATGACTTTCGGCTAATTTAATTTTAATTTGTATTTAAATGAGAATCACTTGAGAAAGAATTCCACCCGCCGACCTTTGGCCAGCCGCAACTTCAATTGGTTCAATGTAGGAAGTACTTGTTCCAATACTGTCATCATCTCTTTATCCTTTTGATTGCGCTTCAGATAAACTCGCCGCCACGCTTTCGTTTGTTCGATTGTTGCTGGTAATAAGAAAATTCGATGCAGCAAAGTCGCTAAGGTCATTCGGCGTGTTGAAGCATTTTTTAAACTCGAGTTGTTTAAAAACTTCATTTGAAAATAGGTACAAAGATTCACGAAGGCAACTCGAAAGTAGGTTAGAATCTGATCGAGTTCTACATCGACTTTGTAAATGTTTTCTTTGCCTTGCAGACGCAACCATTCCTGCTCGTGACGCTTAAGTCGGTCAAACAATTTTTGATACGGTTGCCGGATGGTTCTTTTTTGACGTTCGAGAGCGGCAATGGCACGTTGACAGTCGTCGAATTGTTCCGCCTGTTGCAGACTCATCTGGCGTTGACCCTCAACGATAGCAGATTGAACCCGGAGTCGCCGTTCTTTCCCAATCCAGGTATGAAGCTGCTGGTCGAGTTCAGATAACTGTGCTAAAGGTTGCTGTAATTGGTTTCGGAGGTCTTCAATTTTTTTCTGCAAATCTTGTTGCCTGGCGCGCACAGTTTGGTCAGCGACAAGTTTTTTGCCATACCCCGCTACTCGATGCAAAGCTGCAAACTCTTTGCTATCCTGAAACCACAGTTCCTGCAACGGCCAGCGATCAAAGTAGGTTTTGGCCACCCGACTGGCATCGAGAATCTTGACCGGCAGATTGGTGATCAGGACGGTAATTTTGTCATCATCCCACTCGATTTTGACGGCCCGCACGACAATTAAATAACCCCTGTCTGTGGAATCTTGCAACTCGATTTCGCAATCGCTGACAAAGGCGTTGCCGTATTCATAACGGCATTTCGAGCCTTCCCAACGAATCCGCCGCGGGTTCCATTGATTCTTGTCCAGTGTGGTGACAAAATAGTACTTGTCCTGTGCCGCAAAGGCACGCAGCGTGGTGACGCTGTTGTTGCTGCCATCCATCACCAGCAGGCGGATCACCTGCAATTTGGGCTGTGGCGCCTCAAGACAGGTTTCTATTTTTTCAAATAGCGACAAAATATATTCTCCCCACGGCGCACGTCCGGAATAGGTTTCAAAATACGTTGGCCGACCCAACCCATCATGCACAAACACTTGCTCCAGACAACCCATCACTCGACCTAACATGATGACCTTGTTCTTTTGCACCCGTTTGCTGGACCACAAGGCCTTGGTGTGACCGTCAACATAATAGCATAACAGCGGGCCATATTCGCTTTGGGGATCCAGTCCCGCCGCACGCCAGTGATTGTGCCAAAAACCGACTTGGCTCTTGACCAAAAACTCGGCAATACCCAAATATTTTAATTCTCGGAGAAACTTATCCAGCGTCGCGTCCATGTAATCGTAACCCGCAAAATGTTTAAGCGCATGACCGAGTGGGGTATTCACGCTGCGTAATGTCCCATTTAAGGTGACAATGGGCAGCGCCAAAATCGCCAGCGCTTTGCGGACCAACGTGTCAGAGCTACTGTGACAGAGCTGCAGCCGTGATAGGTCTTTGCCCTGGCGTTTATCCGCGATCGCGGCAAATCGGTTGCGACGAATATCGCGTCGTTGATTGTATCGTGCCGTAAAACGACCTCGCGTATCTCGCCCCCGTCGATCAGTTGTTTGATCGGCATGGGGTTGCTGGTCTAATTTCTGTTCCAATTGGAAGGTCGCTTGTTGAATCTGACACGAGGTATACTCAGGCCACTTCAGGTGCCACGCCAATGCCGCAATGATTTCAAAGCCGCCGTAGGAAACTTCAAAACTATCGATCTTGGCAGGCTTGGATGGGGCTAAACTAATATGATGATCTTGCAAAAAACGACTAATGGTGGCAAGATCAAGACAGAGGCT
>CP070746.1:6666836-6670422 GCA_020348305.1 Desulfobacterales bacterium | reverse complement strand
CTTTGCCCTGGAGGAGCCGCCCGCCTACGGTACCCGTTATATGGGCAGCCGGGTCTATGCCAAAAAGGCCCGCAAAGAAAACGAACAGATCGATGGAATGATATGTTTAGAGATGGTCGGCTATGCCTGCTATGAACCGGGGTGTCAAGGTTATCCGTTTCCGTTGCAGTTTTTCGGATACCCGAAAGAAGGCAATTTTATCGGGATCGTCGGCAATTCCAATTCCAAGAGCTTCACGAAGGCAATTTTTAACGAATTCATTAAAAACCCGGAACTTCCCGCAGTAAAGTTAAATGTTCCGCTCAACGGATGGATTCTTCCCTCGGTGAGGCTCAGCGATCATGCATCGTTTTGGGATCAGAGATTTAAAGCGGTTATGATTACTGATTCCGCCTTTTACCGCAACCCGCACTATCACACATCTTTGGATACGATGGAAAAGTTGGATTATCGCTTCATGGCTGAGCTTGTGGAGAGTTTGATCTTGTTTTTCTGCTCTTATAAGAAATGAGCCTTTTCACACTTTTATTTCACCTCCGAGGCAAATGACAGATGACAGATATCAGCGAACAGAGGATGATAGATGACAAAATGCAGAAGAAAGGTTACAGAATTCAGAGGTTGGATACATAGTGCAGAGTATCTCCAATGTACAGCAGTATTTATTCTAACGTCGAAAACCTGGTCCTCTGGGCCGGGTCAGATATAACCGGCTTGGCCTTAATCGAATGCTGTGGGGTATTGGAATCCTGGAATATTGGAATAATGGGTTTAGCGGAATGAGATCTTTTTTTAATAGCCGGCACTTATCAGAGATTTAGATTTGGATATTATCCGCACTTGACAACTATTAATTATGATATCTGCAATTTCCCCAAATTGCATATTACATTTTGATATCCAAAAGAAAACCAAGCCCACCGAATTTTACATGGAGGCACGTTCTGGGCCCAGTTTGGTTATGTAGGGGGAATTTAATTCCCTTCATCTAATTCTTCTAATTCCCTTCCCATCGCGCTTCTTTCCTGATATTTTATTGGTGCCCTGCAGAGGATGGTGATCAGAGAAGAACAAGCACTGCTTTGTTGTGATCACCAAAAACTTGTTCAGCAGGGTCTCAGAGCGAAAGGAGAAGTAATTAAAATGATATCTGAAGGATCGGCAAGTACTTTAAAACCTTTGTAATGTTAAAAACAAGCATCCCTTCGGGTTCTTTAAAAATTTATTTGACCTTCTGCAATTCAATGATGTATAAAAATCTTAATTAATGCTCAGATCTCCTACTCAATCCGGTTTGAAGCGCATTCGTTTCTGAAAGCGGACCAGGTCTTACTTCTCATTTCCCGTTCCCCTGATAACTCATTTTGCCTTGCTTGACTGAGTTGATTGAAAAAGTAGCTTATTTTCTTTTGAGAAAGAAAATGGAGCCAAAGGTTATGAAACATCGGTTTGAATAGCCGGAGGTTGTCACATAACGAAAAGGGGATGACTTAGAGATGCTCGGTATCAGGTTCTTTGCTCATGGCAGTTTCATAAAAGATGCCAAGACGTTGATAAGGGAACACAATATGCTGTGGTCAAACCGCACCGTTGCGGATACTGGATGTAAAACTCACATACCAAATCAAAAGAATGTGATTACAATTAGTTGGACAAGATTCAAATAGGAACAGAAGGTTAAACTACTAAGAATAGTATTATTTATATCAGAATCTTTGAATAACTAACCAAGTAGGAGGTAATTATTATGAGAAATATATTTGCTATCATTATATCGGGATTAGTAGGGATGTTCTCACTTCCTGCCATTGCATCCGAGCCGATACATATCGCTGCCATATTTGCCAAAACCGGAATTGCTGTTAAACATAACGCCCCTCATGTTCAGATGGTTGAATTATCTATTGAGGAAATCATCAATCAAGGCGGTTTTCTGGGACGACCCGTAAAATTAATTATTCTGGACAATAAGAGTTCCCCGATCGGATCGAGTATAGCTGCAAGAAAAGCGGTTCAACTGCAGGTCCCAGCAGTAATTGGGGCAGCTTGGAGTTCTCATTCTCTCCAAATAGCTCCTATACTTCAGCAAGCCAAGATTCCAATGATCACCGGTTCCTCAACCAACCCCAAAGTTACGCGTATTGGAAATTATATTTTCCGAACATGTTTTATTGATTCTTTCCAGGCACAGGCTATGGCTCAATTTGCTTACATTGAACTTGGAGCAAGAAGAGCAATTGTTTTGGAAATTATTAATGAGGAATTTAGCCTAACTCTGGCGGAACTCTTTAGTAACTCCTATCAACAATATGGTGGGAAGGTGATCCTGAAGGAAAGTTACGAAAACGATGCTGTAGATTTTGCTAATCTTTTAAAGAAAGTTAAAACATTACACCCCGATGTTGTTTATGTTCCGGGTTATGCAAGAGACAGTGGGCTATTAATTAAACAAGCTGCTTCTATGGGAATACAAACTACCTTCCTCGGCGGTGATGGTTGGGCTGGTTCATTAATATATGATATTGGGAGTAATGCGTTGGAGGGGAATTATTATTCTGCTCATTGGCATCATGATGTCAGTTTTCCGCAAAGTATTCACATGAAGAAAATGTACTACCAGAAATATAAGAGCGAGATACCCAGTATGAACGCGCCATTAACGTATGATGCGGTCATGCTTTTGGCTGATGCTATTCACCGCGTTGGAACCTTTGATCGAGACAGAATACGAGATGCACTGGCTGAAACAAAGGGGTTTCAGGGGGCTACGGGAACCATCACATTCGACGAACACGGTGATCCGTTGAACAAACCAGTGGTAATTCTGAAATTAGGGAAGGACGCTCCAATGTATTTTAAAAGCATCCAACCGTAGCTGCAAGTTATAGTAAATGTGAGAAAAAATCATATTATAGATGTTGCACCATAATGATATTTACTATTTCATTGGTAGGGAAACCATAACCTTTATGAAATCGGTTATTTCACTGACTCTGAAGCACTCAATACCAAATTCGAGAGTGGAATAACAAGGTTCGCAAAAACCATAAAACCTTAAATCTACAACCCGCAAATACAGTTGGGTAGGGGTATGAAAACAAACAGATTCATTCTTCTTTTTATATTTGTATTTTTTTTTGTGACGCCGGTCCATGGGGAAGAGACTATTGATATAGCAGCCATATATGCGCTGACAGGCCCGGCAGCTGATGCCAATGCATTGACACTTCAGGGAGTAGGTTACGCGGTTGATGAGATCAACAAAGAAGGCGGAGTTTCAGGGAGAAAAATAAACCTCTCGGTGTTCGATAATCAAAGCACGCCCATCGGATCTACTCTAGCAGCAAAACGGGCTGTTGCAGCCAATGTTGTCGCCATCGTTGGACCGGATTGGAGTTCTCATTCGATTGCTGTTGCCAATGTGGTCCAGGCCATGGGGATTCCCATGATCTCAAGTTTATCCACCAATCCTAAAGTTACCAAAATCGGGAATTATATTTTTAGGATCTGTTTCACCGACGATTTTCAGGGCAGGGTAATCGCGAAGTTTGCACGGCAGGATTTAAATGTAACTACAGCGATCATT
>CP070746.1:6664222-6666736 GCA_020348305.1 Desulfobacterales bacterium | reverse complement strand
CGTTTGTGGAATCGTTATTTGGTACTGTGAAGACCGCCCCTGAGTATCCGGGTCGTTTCCTGGATCGAGACGAAGCGGTTGACTACTTTGACCGGTTTTTTCCATGGTACAACACGGAGCATCTACACTCAGGCATTGATTATGTCACCCCAGAGCAATGCCACCGGGGATTACAGGAAAAAATCGTCTCCGAACGTAAAGCTAACCTCAAAAAGCAGCGTTTGCTGAGAAAGGAGGTGAATCGTTTACAGCAACGTGCCGTGGCAAATCATCCGATACCCTCATTGGTAACCAAACTACACCGGGGTTTTGTAGTGTAATGAATCCCTAGATTGAGACATTGTCTCAGAAACAGGTCGCGTTTCTATGTTCATCAACACAAGTTTCACGGTACCATTATAGGACTCTATAAAGGAGGATGAGTATGAAACGATCATTATTAATAACAGCTGCAGCTCTATCCCTTGTAGTATTTTTGTCTTTTTCTGTTTTGGCAAAATACCCTGAGAAACCAATAAAGATTATCGTACCCTTTAAACCGGGCGGGATGTCGACACAGGTGGTTACGATGGTCAAGAAAGTCTTTATGGCTAATCCGGACTTTCTGGGTGCTCCGCTGGCGGTTATCCACGTGCCTGGTGCAGCCGGTTCCATCGGGGCACGCCGGGTTATGAATGCTGAGCCTGACGGATACGAATTCCTACAGATTCATCTGGCGCTGATGTCGAGACAAGCAGCGGGGTTGGTTGATTTTGGCTACAAGGACTTCGAACCGGTGGTTCAGGGTGTCGGTACGTGCATTGTTCCCGTCGTATTCGAAACCTCGCCTTATCAAACGTTAGCTGCTTTATTGGACGCAGCCAAGCAGAAACCGGACAGCATCATTTTCGGGGTGAATCTGGGTGCGCTCAACCATATGTCTGGAATTACCCTGCAGAACTCAAGTCCCGGTTCTAAATTTCGGTTTGTTCAGGCCGGCGCCGGCAATGCGGTCTTTGTGGCTCTCAAAGGCAAACATATCGACGCAAGCATATTTTCTATCGGGGTTTATAAAAAATTTAAACCCGGCGGCGCAAAGGGATTAGCGCTCATGGCAGAGGAACGATATCCTGGTTTACCGGAACTTCCAACCTGCAAGGAGTTGGGTTACGACGCCACCTTCTGCTTCGAAAACTGGTGGTTTGCTCCCAAGGGCACGCCGCAATATGCCATTGATCACTTCGCCGATGCCCTTGAAAAGGCATTGGACACAGAAGAAGCAAAAGAATTTTTGAAGACTGGAGGTTTCATACGATCTTACTCGCGCGGCGAAGCCCTCAAGAAGCATCTGGACGATGTTTGGAGCAAAATCGAACCTGTAGCCAAACAGGTCAAAGATGCCAAAAAGAAATAAGCTGCTCGTTCGCTTACGCTGAACCATTCCAATGGGCGTCCCGTATCCTCTAAAGAAACGGGACGCACAAGTGTTTAATTACTAGAGTTTTGAACATTTCCCGATTGATGGTGCGAAAATTTGACATCGGTGTAGCGGCTGCTTTGATCGTGATAAGCGTTGCCGTGTATTGGGAATCCTTAAGTATGCCACCGGCTTTCTATGATCCGATAGGACCGGCGGCCTTTCCCCGTGCGCTTAGTGTAACCATCTGTTTTTTGTCGATAATTTTAATTATCAACGCCTTCCGTTTACCTTCGGGAAAATCGATTCAGGCTACCCGACAACCCTCCCACCGACTAAGGGCCGATCTGACCGTGGGGTCTGCTATTTTAACCGGGATCTATACCCTTCTGCTGACGTTAAGGCAACTCAGTTTTGCCGTTAGCACCACGGTGTATCTGATCTCTTTTATACTGTTACTGATGCCATTCGATCGTCGGCGACTGCTTTACGCGATCATCATTGCGTCGGTGATGGGTTTTGGCGGCGGGTACATTTTTACGCATGTGTTTTACATTGATTTGCCCTAACAATTAGCTACAGAAAGAGTGATCATGCAGGAACTTGGTGCAGCTTTCGCTCATCTACTAACCCCTTTGCCTTTTTTCTTGGCGACCATGGGTACATTTCTGGGAATCGTCTTTGGCGCCATTCCGGGTTTGACCACCGCAATTTTGATCGTCCTTACCCTACCATTCACCTATACAATGGATCCCGTTCATGTGCTGATACTCCTTACCTCCATGTACGTGGGCGGTATCTCTGGCGGGCAGATTTCCGCAATGCTACTTGGCATGCCAGGCACCCCGGCTGCGGTTTTGACGACATTCGATGGTTTTACCATGGCCAGGAAAGGTTATCCCGGCCGTGCTTTGGGTTTGGGGATTGGTGCTTCATTTGGAGGCGGGCTTATTTCTTGGCTATTTTTAGTCTTCCTGGCAAAACCACTTGCAGATATTGCTGTTCTTTTAGGTCCATTTGAATATTTCGGCCTGGTGATGATGGCCATGGTACTTATCGCGTCCGTCAGCCGTGGCTCTTTGATCAAAGGTCTTTTGTCCGGTTTTTTTGGTATGCTT
>CP070746.1:6660289-6664122 GCA_020348305.1 Desulfobacterales bacterium | reverse complement strand
TCTGTATGTCCTGTCATTGAACCCCTCCAGCTTTAGAAATTATTCAAAAATATTCGTTCTGCTACCAATTTTATCCTGTGATTCCAGACCCACTGTGGATCATACTTTTCAAGCAATTCTAAAAGATCATTCCGTTCTTTATCCAAATCCAAGCCGGGGGTCATTAGCTCTTGAAGGTAACCCCCGTATAGCTCTAAAGGGTCAGTCCAGCCTTCGGGAAACTCCTCGGCAGCAGCATCCGGGTATTTTTCACTAAAAGAATCAATGATATTCAGCACCGGGATGTAATTACTCAAAGCACCCATGAAATGCTTTCTGTATTCAATTTCTTTCTTCAGGCTATCAACGACCTCTTCAAGATTCTGGGATCTAAGTTTTTCAGTTATCAATTTTTGTAAATGATTATGAAGAAACAGAACGAAATCACCACCTCGTGTTTCGATGATTTTAAAGGTGACATAGTTCATACACCTTCCTCCATTTCTGCCCAACAAAAAAGACCCGTGCTAAAAAAAGCATAGGGTCTCTGCTGGCATTTTAGCACATTGTTTTTACCGTGGGTTGCAAGCAGCCACAAATCACCCCCTATGGTCTTTGGTTTTCTTATTGACTATTTTCAGATGATAATGTATCAATTTTCTATCTGGAAGGCAAGTGTTCTTAAACCGATTATTTATTAAATTACGAAGAAGTATTTGATAACTATTCCTAATAAGTAGTTGGCTATGTGGAATCATTTAGGCCAATCACAAGTATCTGATTTTGAATGATTATTGCACCCCCCTTAGACAAACTGATTTTACGGGTGTGAGCTGGGCAAATCTTGAAATTACTGCGTAGAATAAAATGATGAAATGCACAATGAAAAAGTTGGCAGTTCTTCTGTTTACAATGATTTCGATTGTTGCTTTTGCAGGGCAAGCTATTGCTACACCGATCTACTATACCTTTTCAGGGCAAGTTAAAGAAATAAGTATTAATGGAGTTGCCCCAGATGAATTAGGTACCGTGTATGTGGGTCAGCAAGTTACTTATAAGCTGTTAATTGACATTTCGAGAGGATGCCATTAGAACATTGTTTAATGGTGAAGTAATTGAATCTTCATCAGCTCTTCCTCCTGACTGGGATTATGATTACTTTTTTGTTGAATATATATCTGGCAACCTAATTGCTAATTATACCAATCAATACTCTTCAGCTTGGCAGTCACCAGCAAACGATGAAGATTTGTTTAGATGGAATTTTGGAATTATAATGAACCCTCTTCAACCAGTAGCTGTCACTTCTTTTACTGTGGGAACAATAGATTCTAAGTTACAATTTTATATGGATTCAATTGACGATAGTGTTTCGGGTATTAATGAACTATTGTCGCTTGGGATACAATTTACGACAGAAAATACAGTTCGGGATGTTAATGGTTATGTGCGATTTGTATCGGATGTATCTGTAACTCAAACTTCACCAGTTCCCGAGCCATCTACTATACTCCTTGTAGGTTCTGGCCTAATAGGCCTTGCAGGGTTTACCCGGAAGAAATTCAAGAAGTAATTCTTCAATTATTGCACTAAGGAATAAGGCAGGTTTTACCCGGAACCTGCCTTTTTTATTCACTCCCTTGCCACTGTAAAGCCTTTATAATATATTGCCACTATCTTTGAAAGGAGGTTACCCATGGCTACGCCACTCGATCCCAGTGATCTCGTACCCCCCTTCAAAGAACTCCTGATGGCAAATTCAATGCTGATCGATGCTGCTGTACAATTGATGATCGAGAAGGGATTCTTCACGCAGGATGAATTTTTTACCAAACTGGAACAGATACAGGCTGAGTATCAAAGCAAGCAAAGCCGTGTTTAGGATTAAAATTGTCGGTGGAGGGAGATGATCTTGCAATAATTAAATTTATGATTTACTTGACTTGACAATCTCCCATTATGATACAGGTAATATCAGCTGAACTTGGATCTTCTCAATCTATCTGTGTTACCTATAATATTGAGTGTATTTTTAATTCCAATTAGATACTGTTAAGAGAAAAGTTAGAGGTTCGACAAGATGAAGTCTAAAATAGCTGAAACTCTGATAGCTTCAGTCGGAACACTTGTATTTATAGCTGTCATGCTTCCTGTATTTTTCATCTGGATACCTCAAAAAATTCTCTCATCGTCCAGTTCTCTTTACTTGTTTGATATTGGGATATATCGGTTTTTTGGATGGGTTCCTATTGTTCTGGGTGTTGTTATTTACTTGTGGTGTTCCCATAGTTTTGTATTTTTTGGTAAAGGTACACCAATACCTTTCACACCAACAAAAAAACTTGTGGTGAAAGGGTTATACGGGTTCGTAAGAAATCCCATGTACATAGGGGGTATACTCGTACTATTGGGCGAAGCCTTATTGCTTGAATCTAAAGCTCTATTCATTTATGCTGGGATTATTTTTGGGGCTTTTAACTTCTTTATTCTATTCTTTGAGGAACCCTATCTGGGAGATAAATTTGGAGAGACCTACCAACGGTATCGCAAGTCTGTACCTCGCTGGATTCCTCGCCTGACGCCTTATCGAGAAGATAACTAAGGAAGGTTTTAACCAAGGGATGGTGTTGGCAAGGGCTACTCTGCTGTTTTTAGTCTCTGGCTTTCAAAGCTCCAAATATACAAACTTAGGGAGACTTCAAAAAAATGGTGTGGCAGTATCATGTGCCAAACAAAAACAAAAGCATCAGCGGATACCTGAAGGAACTGGTGCCAAACCTGAAAGTATTTTCGATTGGTCAGCTTAGGAGCAAAGACAAAATAGGTTACGAGATCAACTTCACCAAATATTTTTACAAGTACCAACCTCTGAGGTCTTTGGAAGAGATTAAGGCTGATATTCTGGGACTGGAGCAGGAAACTGAAGGCCTGTTGAAGGAGATTCTGGTTTCATGAAGAGGTATCCAGCACATAAAAATAGTGGTGTAAAGTGGTTGGGGGAAGTACCGTATGAGTGGTCGGTGAAGAAATTAAAATATATTGCCTCTGCTATTATTGGACTCACTTATAGCCCTTCCGAACTGTCTGATGAAACAAATGGGGTATTGGTTCTTAGAGCATCAAACATCAAAGACGGTCAGCTCGTATTTGAGGATGTGGTGTACGTTAACACTAAAATCTCCGAACAATTGATTACTCGGGAAGGGGATATTTTAGTTTGCTCAAGAAGTGGAAGCCGAAATTTGATTGGTAAAAATGCAATCATCACAAATTCTGCTTCTGGCTGCACTTTTGGGGCTTTCATGACCGTCATCAGGAGTAAGTATAATTACTTTCTTTATTATGTATTTAATTCTATATTATTTGATTTTCAGGCTGGTTCTTTTCTTACCTCAACTATAAATCAGCTAACACAAAGCAATCTAAATAGTTTTAAGATACCCTTGCCTCCAGAAAAAGATCAAGCCTCCATAATTGGCTATCTTGACTACAAAACACATCGTATCGACAAGCTCATCAAAAAGAAACAGAATCAGGTAGAGCTTTTAAAAGAGCAACGAGATGCAATCATCAATCAGGCAGTGACGAAAGGTCTTGATCTAAATGTCAAGATGAAAGACTCGGGTGTTGAGTGGTTAGGGGAGATACCGGAACATTGGGAGGTGTCAAAATTAAAGTACGTTTCAATTATAAATCCTTCTAAAAATACATCCACAGCTACTAATAATTCTGATGAATTGGTTACATTTTTGCCAATGGAAAGAGTTTTTGAAGATGGCACCTATGATAACAGCTTAAAAAAGCCTACAAATGAGCTATGGAATGGATTTACTTATTTTGAGAAAAACGATGTG
>CP070746.1:6656990-6660189 GCA_020348305.1 Desulfobacterales bacterium | reverse complement strand
TTCCGGTTGTGCCGGAAGTGTAAATCAGAATCCATGTATCTTTGACATCGACCACAGCCTCCGGTTCTGTTTCCGGAGATTCTTTGATAAACTCTTCGTAATCCCTGTATGCTTCATAGCTTTGGCCGACGATGACATATTTATCTGCGGCGATATTTTTAAGATTTTTTCTGATCGGCTCCACCGTCGTGACAAACTGGTCGTGGACAACAAAGGCCTTTGCATCGGAGTTGTCGACAATATATTCAACTTCAGGACTCACCAGGCGAAAATTAATCGGTACAATGATAATTCCGGTTTTAGCCGTAGCCAGAAATACCTCTACGATCTCGATGCTGTTTTCCAGCATTACCGCTACCTTATCGCCCTTTTGAAGACCTAGTGAAGACAGGCTGTGCGCCAGTTTGTTTACCCTTGCATTCATTTGCGGATAGGTAAAGGTTCTGACTTTATCTTTTAATGCAACAGTATTTGGAAATTTTTTTGCGTTCAGTTTTTGGATTTGACCCAAGTTTAACCAGTAGGTCATTTGTCTACCTCCCTCTTGGCGCAGATGAACAAAATATCGACAATTTTTTGTGGATGTTGCTCGGTACTTTTAATTTTAGGCATTTTGGGGAGTACCCGACAACTTAGTTTAATGACTTCTTTCTTCCAATTGCTCTATGAAAGCCTCCACATTGGTTTGGGTCTGTTCGTCCGAAACCAGCCTGAGATCGTTCAAGTCTCCGTTAATCACGAGACTGGGAACTCCGGTAAGCTTTTCAAGACGCCGGGGCATGCCGTAGCGGCAGTTGGTATTGTTCGGACATGTTTTCGAATCATGGTAGATGATGCCATCGACTTTAAAAAAATCCAGCATATTCTTAATATATTCTTCCTTGGCCTTATCCGAACGCACGACAAATAACTCGGTGTAAGCTTTAGCCATACTATTGAAGGGATCTTCAGGGTCCAGCGCAGAGAAAATCCAGCTGTTACAATAGGTGGAAGCCAAGACATTGGTGTTCAGGCCTGCGAATAATTTCGCGTGCACACTGAGTCTACCCCAGACCGGCATGCCATCCCAGTAAATTCGGTAACGCTCGTCATTAACCGCCCCGGCACTGTTTTTGATTCGTTCGTCTAATTCTGCCAGTACATTTTTGTAAACATCTAAAGCTTTTTGGGTACCTCTTCCGACCACCGCCGGGCCCATGAGTGTTGTTCCATCAAAAAATGTTAACGGTGCCGGAACCGCCTCGGCCGCATTCAGTATTTTTTTCCAGATCTCCGAACAATCCCGGGATAGCTTGACGACCTTCTTAAGTTCCTGCATATTAAATGTTTTTCTGGATATTTTTCCTAACGGCTCAATTAGCGATTCCATTTGTTCGGCAACGGATGTGATATGGGCGTCGGTTATCTCACCAACGCCTCGGTGGGTATAAACGCCGATAACCGGAACATTGAATTTTTCGCCATACCAGCTAAACCAGTCCTGAACATCTCGGCACTGGTTTGTGTTGAAAACCAAGACATCCGGCTTTGGAACGCTATCGATTTTATAAACCTTGGTGAGCGGCGTAATTCCCCTTAAAAATGCGCCAATGTCTGCGGTAAGATACGAGCAGATATCCGGTGAATAGCCCAGCGCATTTGCTTCCGGGATAAGGTCGGTGGCCATTCGTGTGGCGCCTAGCATGGCCGAGTGGGTTTCCGGAAAGTAAACCAAAAATCCCATGGCTCTTAAGATTTCCGCAGGCCCGACGCTGGAACACCAAGCAATTTTTGGATTGCCGGCTTTGGCCGCCTGATCGAGTTCAAGATAGTAATCCGCCATAAAGCGGGATACATCTTTTGCGGTTTCAAGTTTTTTTATCAGTGTTTTTTTTTCTTCAGCCATAATCTTTCCATTTGATCTTTTGTATTTTCCGCTAACACCGGTTTGCTGGTTTCTAGTCACTGGTACCTTGCAACAGAATTAATCAGCATGTTCATGGCCAGAGACGAGCGACCAGAGACCAGGAGCGGTTTTAATCTTTTTCCATCGCATACAGGGCAGCACCGATTGCCCCGGTCAACTGAGGATATTTGGGCACTAGAATTTTGCGGCCGATTATCTCTTCGGTCATTTTTGCCATAAACAGATTATGAGCGACCACACCGCCGGTCATGACCACCTTCTCCGTCAACGCGTCCATTTCAAGGACCCGCTTGATCATAGAGAAGAAAACGCCTTTAACGATATCGGGCAATTTTTTGCCTTGCCGAATATTTTCCAATACTTCGGTGGCAGAAAAAACCGTACAAAAGCTACCTAGTTTGACCATATTTTCAGACTGACGGGCCAAATCATCCATGTCCTCAATTGCAATATCCAGTCGCATCGCCATCTCTTCGAGAAATGCACCGGTGCCGGCCGCGCATTTCCGGTTCATTTTAAACCCGGTGCGCAGCCCCTTGTCGTTTAACTTGATGATTTTATTGTCCTGGCCTCCGATATCGATAATTGTTGTTGAAAACGGAAAATAGAGGAAACACCCTTTGGCGTGACACCCGATTTCTGTTTTGGTTTCCTGGGCATACGTTACATTTTTCCTGCCATATCCGGTTGATATCGCTGCTGAGATTTCCCCTTTACCGGCCTTTGCCATATCTAAAGCGGTTGTTAAGCATGTATCGGCAGTGGCGGCAAAATCTGTACCGGATTTTTTTACGGCATGGCCGATTAAATTCTTATCAGAATCGAGGATGGCAGCTTTTGTTCTTGATGCACCGACATCGATACCGACGAAGATGAGCTTCGAACTCATAGCTGATCACTTTTGGTAATAGAGATCTCTTTATTCAGTATTCAGCAAACGAATAACGAATAACCAAATAGAATGCGAATGCATACTATTTGGACTCCAGACCTTTTACAAGCGCACTTAATGTTTTATTGTAAGGCGTTTCCACACCCGTTCGCGCGCCGTATTCCACAAATTTACCATTGATAAAATCGATTTCGGTGCGGCGTTTGGCCTCGATATCCATTAACATCGAGGGCTTATGGTCGCCCGCATTTCGCATGTATTCGATTGCATGCGGATAAAAGTCCCATCCCAAATTGATTTCATTGGCCCTGGCCACATTGATGCATTCTTTGACCAAGGCATCAACAATTTGATAAACGATGGGGTCATTCATTGCACGGGACATGGTCAGGCCGGTTACG
>CP070746.1:6654268-6656890 GCA_020348305.1 Desulfobacterales bacterium | reverse complement strand
CGGTTTTGATGCCGTGATCGGCAAACTGGTTTTTGGCGAGGTGGAGATATTCGCTCGAGTCCAGCAGGGCTGTACTGGGGATGCAGCCGACATTAAGGCAAACGCCTCCCAGGCGCGGCGCTTTTTCAATACAAGCGACCTTCAGGTCGAGCTGGGCTGCACGAACCGCAGCAACATACCCTCCGGGGCCGCTTCCAATAATAACCACATCATAGTTTTCGGTTTTGGCCATCTTAAATCTCCATCATGATTCGTTCCGGATTTTCGACACATTCTTTAATTCGTTTGAGAAAAGTGACGGCTTCGCGACCGTCGACAATGCGGTGATCGTAGCTCAGTGCAACATACATCATAGGATGAATCACTATCTCATCCTCAATGACCACCGGGCGCTTTTCGATCTTATGCATGCCCAAAATACCGCTTTGGGGCATATTCAAGATGGGGGTGCTCAACAGAGAACCATAGACCCCACCGTTGCTGATGGTAAATGTGCCGCCTTCCAGATCGGCAAGTACCAGACGATTTTTATTGATCTTTTTTAAATAGTCCACAATTGCCAACTCCAACTCAGCAAAACTGAGTTTATCCGCATGGCGAATAACCGGCACAACTAATCCGCGCTCGGATCCAACGGCAACACCGATGTGATAATAATGATGCTCAATGATATCCTTACCGTCAATAAACGCATTGATTTGAGGAAATTCTTTGAGCGCCTCAATGCTCGCCTTGATAAAAAACGACATAATCCCCAGATTCACCCCGTATTTTTCTTTGAAGCCTTGCTTGTATTGTTTGCGAATGTCCATGACCCGCGACATATCAATTTCATTAAATGTCGTGAGCATGGCGGTATTCTGCTTGGATTCCAAAAGACGCTCTGCAATGCGCCGGCGAATCGGGGTCATCGGTTTGCGGGTGATAAGCTCTTCAGCCTGCATTTTGGCTGCGGGCTGCATCGCAGTTGCTTTTTGCATTTCTTCTGGTGCTGCAACCGGCGTCGGTGCGCCTACAGACGCCTGTGTTTGACCGCTTTCCACGTACAGCAGCACATCGCCTTTTGTAATGCGACCTCCGGGTCCGGTGCCCACAATCTGAGATACATCTACGTTTTTTTCCGCCACCAGTCGTCGCACTGAAGGCGCGAATTGTTTAATCAGTTCAGAAGGCTTGACGGTCGGTTCAGATACGGGCATCGGTTCAGGGACTGCAAGACCAGGCTTTTCGGCTACCGTGCTCGGTTCAGCTTCGATTGCCGGTTGGGGTTCCTCAGGCGCTTCTTGTTCGACGAGCTCGACCTCGGGTTTTTCAGCCTCTGATATTTTTGGGACTTCCGACGGTTCGGCTGTTTTTGCAGCAGCTTTCGTATCTAGTGTGCCGACAACAGCACCGATGGCCACCGTTTCACCCTCAGCCACGCTTATCGATAAAACACCATCGGCTTCCGCAACCACCTCCAGGGTCACCTTATCGGTTTCGATAACAAAAAGCGGCTCGTCTTTTTTTACCACATCCCCGTCATTTTTATACCACTGCGCCAGCACGGCTTCGGTTATTGATTCGCCAACGCTGGGAACCTTTATTTCAACAATCATTTTAACTCCCTAAATACTGTAGTAATTATTTGATTTGTTGATTACTAATGATAGTCACTGGTCACTTGCCTCTGGTCACTGGCTTTTGTCTGATGGGCCATTTCGAGCTTGATAGAATAGATCACTGGCCAGTCGCCAGTTGCGAGAAGCCAGAGACCAGGAACAACTGCCCTAACTCACTGCTGCCTGTTCTTTTTCACCGACCGGAGGCCCGACTGCCTGTTCAAGGATGGCCGCTTGTTCCTGTTTATAAATAGTCGGGAATCCGGTTGCCGGACTGGAGGCTGCCGTTCTGCCGATATAACTAAATATTTTACCGCTTAGGGCCTCCAGGCGGGGACGGACAAATTGCCATCCTCCCATATTTGCCGGCTCTTCCTGCACCCAACACCAGGATTTGGCCCGATCATATTTCTTTAGCACTTCTTTTATGCGGGTCTCCGGGAACGGATAAAATTGTTCGAGGCGTACAATGGCCGTTTTGTGCGATTCTAATTCTCGGCGTCGGGTAAAAAGCTCATAGTAGATCTTTCCGCTACAAAATAGAATTGTTTCAGGCCCCTTTAAATTATCGGCGTCATCCAGGACAGTCTGAAAAAAACCGGACGCCAAGTCTTCAAGTTTCGAAACCGCCAGCGGATGGCGTAAGAGGCTTTTGGGTGTCAGTATAACGAGCGGCTTGCGATATGTGCTTTTTATTTGGCGACGCAGAAGATGAAAATATTGGGAAGGTGTTGTCGGATTGCAGACCTGAATATTGTCGCCGGCGCATAATTGCAAAAATCGCTCCGGACGCGCGCTGGAATGTTCAGGTCCCAGACCTTCCAAACCATGGGGAAGCAGCAATACCAGGCCGCTGAGACGTTGCCATTTGGATTCGCCGCTGGCGATAAATAAGTCGATGATGGATTGGGCATTATTTGCGAAATCACCGAACTGGGCTTCCCAGAGAACCAGTCCCTCAGGCTGGGCGATGGAATATCCATATTCAAAGCCGAGGACCCCTATTTCTGAAAGCAGGCTG
>CP070746.1:6648464-6654168 GCA_020348305.1 Desulfobacterales bacterium | reverse complement strand
CACCGACGATAAATTATGAAAATCCTTCTGATGAATGTGACCTGGATTACGTGCCGAATGTAGCCCGCAAGACCCCGGTTAAAATCGCTATGACCAATTCATTTGGCTTTGGTGGCACCAACGCCACCCTTATATTATCTAAGTACCGTAATTAAAAAAAGAGGTCAGAAGACAGAGGAAAGAAGGCAGAAAACAGAACTTATTGATTTCGGAACGCCGTTTTTGGCGTGTAGAATATAATCCTAATTCAGAAGCAGCATCCCAAACATAAATCGTACCTGACATCCTTCCCTCCCCAAAAGCTTCTCCTTGGCTAAAACAGAAATTCCCAAAAGCTCAAATTAGATTTGGGTAACAATCCGATTCTTATTGACACCTTTCCCATGTTTCGTTAACCTGCATAAGAATTGATGGTAACCAAAAATAAATGTAGCGCCGATGAAAGCACAAATCCTCGAATTATTAAGAGCAGAGAAGGGAATTGTTTCCGGAGAGACCCTTAGTGCGGCTTTGGGAATTTCAAGGGTTTCGATCTGGAAGCACATTCAAAAATTAAGAGAAGTTGGCTACACGATTCAAAGCTTTCCCACAGGGTACCAGCTGAAACGTTCTCCTGATACCCCTTTTCCTTGGGAATTTCCCGGAAGGGAGTCAACCCTTTTTTATTTTCATGAAGTGAGCTCCACCATGGATATTGCCAAGGATTTGGCCCGAAAAGGCTGCCCCGATTTTACGATTGTTGTGGCCGGTCGTCAGAAAAAAGGCCGGGGACGGTTAAATCGAGTATGGCGATCGGCTCCCGGAGGGCTGTATTTTACGCTCGTTCTTCGTCCCCAAATGCCGATAATCTTTAGCTCTCGCGTAAGCTTTTTGGCATCGATGACGCTTGCTCGCGTACTGCGCGAAATGTTTGAAATTGAAGCCAAGATAAAATGGCCCAATGATATTTTAGTCAATGAACTAAAAATTTCAGGAATGCTAGCTGAAATGGAGGCCGAAGCCGACCAGTTGCACTTTATTAACATTGGAATCGGAATTAATGTAAACAATGATCCTTCCCTTTCTGAACCCAAGGCGTCTTCACTAAAGAAATTACTAGGAATGAAGATATCCAGAAAAGATCTTCTCTTACAATTTCTTGATGAATTTGAAGCCCAGATGACAAATGCAGACTTGGGCAACGTTGTTTCCGAATGGAAAAGGTATACAATAACCCTCAATCGGCAGGTGAGAATCGTCACCCACCAGGAGGCATCTGAAGGCATTGCGGTAGATGTTGATAACAACGGTGCCTTGGTTTTAAAAATGGCAGATGGGTCTTTGAAAAAGATCCGATATGGGGATTGTTTTCACCAGGATGAATAGCAAAGAATCCGGACCCAAAGAACCCGGGATTCGATATCGAAATAAAAAAGAGGCGTTGGGTTTTAAGGGCGATTTACACATTTAACCATCTTTTTCAGCCTGGAACCGATATGCGGAACACAAACACCACAGATCAACTTCGTATGATGGTGTATGCCGCCTTGTTTGCGGCCTTGACCGCGGCCGGTGCCTATCTATTCATACCCATCGGTCCGGTTCCAGTTGTGCTTCAAAATATGTTTGTTTTCCTTTGCGGCCTTCTCCTCGGAAGTCGATGGGGCCTTACCAGCGTTGGGGTTTATCTCTTAGCTGGAGCTTGCGGACTTCCTATATTCGCCGGTGGCTTGGGTGGAATCGGACGTATCGTTGGACCGACGGGCGGTTATCTGGTCGGATATATGCCTGCTGTGTACCTGATTGGTAAGATTACAGAACATACCGGCCGACGAGCCATTTATGATGTCATTGCTATGATTTGTGGTTCATTTACCCTATATGCGTGTGGAGTTACATGGCTCAAAATTTTAACGGGTATGACATGGGCCAAAACGCTTGCATTAGGAATGTACCCTTTTTTAATTGGCGATGCATTAAAGATTGCGGCTGCTGTTGCAATTGCGAAAGCGTTGCGACCCGTGATGGGCCTTTCGGATGACAAGGCCCGGGTTGCGAGTTCAGAATAAATGGATATCATAGAAGTCGAAAATTTGAGCCATCGTTTTGCGGATGACACTTTGGGCATTGACAATATTAGCTTTAGGGTCAAAGAGGGTTCCTGTGTGGTCATAGCCGGCCCCAACGGCTCAGGTAAAACAACGCTTTTGCGCCATTTAAACGGGCTGCTTATACCCAGCAGCGGGATGGTTAAACTGGCCGGAATCTCGGTTGAAAAAGATCTTATCCGCGCCCGGCAATTTGTGGGTATGATGTTTCAGGATGCAGATAGTCAGATCGTGGGTGAAACGGTATATGAGGATGTGGCCTTCGGACCTGAGAATCTATGCTTGGATCGATTTGAGATCAACAGACGGGTGACGTATGCTTTGCAGGTGGTTGATTTGACGGAATTTGCGGATCACAAGCCCCATTTACTTTCCGGTGGAGAAAAACGCAGACTCGCCATTGCCGGTATTCTTGCAATGAAACCTAAAGTCATTGTTTTTGATGAACCCTTCTCAAGTTTGGATTATCCGGGTGTTCAGCAGCTCTTAAGACAAATCCTTTCATTGCACCAAGCCGGTCGCACGATATTAATTGCGACCCATGATCTCGAAAAGGTCATTGCCCATGCCGATCGTTTGATTCTCATGAAAGATGGTAAGATCGTAAAGGACGCTTATCCAAAAACAATCCTACCCGAGGTAGAGAAATTCGGTGTGAGACAGCCGTGTGCGTCTCGACTGGGCTATGAGGTCAGCTCATGGCTGAATTAACATCTTTCGGTTATCGCTCCGGCACCTCGGTCTTACATGCATTGGACGTCAGATTCAAACTCGTTTTTTTGATCGTCTTCAGTATAGTCTGTATTCATCTCGATTTTTTGGCCCTCGGCACCTTATCCCTTCTGGTCATTTATCTTTTTATTCCATCCCGGATGCCGCTGAAATCGATATTCAAAGAGCTTCGTTACTTTTTCATCATATTGCTCGTGGTTTTTGTCGCCAGGGTGCTCACAACTGACGGTGTGCCCGCACTGGATATCCGTGTGCTTGTTATCTCCCGGCAAGGTCTCTACCAGGGGACACTGATTTGCTGGCGGCTCGTCGTGATTGTACTATTTGGTGTGTTATTCGTTGCAACCACGCGGGCTTCAGAAATAAAATCCGCTATAGAATGGTTTTTAAAGCCCATTCCATTTGTTGCCGAAAAAAGGGTGGCGACGATGCTGAGTTTGATCATGCGCTTTTTACCCGTTATTGTGTATCAGGCCCGAGAAACAGCCGAAGCGCAAAAGGCGCGGGGGGTGGAAAATAGAAAAAATCCAATATATCGAATCACAAAGCTGGCTATACCCATACTGCGCCGCATGTTTGAAAATGCCGACAAGCTTATCGTCGCCATGGAAGCCAGGTGTTTTTGCGAAATGCGCACAGATCCTGAGCTTTCTTGCAACCCAAAAGACTGGTTCATGTTTTTGTTTGTCATCGCCTTTTGTGTTTTGCTTCTAATTATTAACTTTTATGAGTTGGACCCATTTTTCCACCGCTTCGCTTGACCTGCGATTGACATACGAGCGACTCTATAGTAATCCCTCTATAAAAAAATAAGGAGTTCATCATTTGAAAGTCGTCATCGTTGGCGCGGGTGAGGTCGGTTTCCACGTAGCAAACCATCTGACCCTTGAAAATAAAGACGTTGTGGTTATTGACAAAAACCCGGATGCCATTCGTCGGGTGTCGGATAATCTCGATGTTCAGGTTGTTAACGGGTCGGGAAGCAGTCCGGTGGTATTAGAGGAAGCCGGTATTCAAAATGCGGAGATAATCCTTGCTGTAACCGATAGCGATGAAACCAATCTGGTTGCTTGTCTGGTGGCTGACATGATATCCTCGACCACCAAAAAATTGGCCAGAATTCGCGATGCCGATTACGACAAATATCATGAAATGTTCAGTTCACATGCCCCTCATATCGATACCATCATCAATCCTGAAATTGAGGTGGTGAAGACCATTGATCGAATGATGAGTGTTCCGGGGGCTGTGGATGTTGGGGAATTTGCCGACGGACGCATTAAATTTGTCGGGGTGTATTTAGAAAAAGATGCGCAACTGGTCGGGGTGCGCCTCTCCGATCTTCCGGCTAAGACGGGTCAAGCAAGACCGCTGCTTGCCGCCCTGGTACGAGAAGAGGAATTGATTATTCCCCGGGGAAATGATCGTTTGCTTGCCGGGGACCTGGTCTATTTTATCAGCGAAGAGGATAAACTGCTGGATACGCTTTCTGTCTTTGATAAACATGACCAACCTGTTCATCGCGTGCTGATCATTGGTGGAGGTCGCATTGGATTTAGACTCGCCCGCTTATTGGAGGAAAAATCCATTTACAGCAAGGTAATCGAGAAAAATCCGGATCGCTGCACCATGCTTGCCGAAAACCTGAATAAATCGGTAGTTCTTTGTGGAGACGGATCTGATCAGAGCTTGCTCGCTGAAGAGAACATTGGAGATATCGATGTCGTCGTTACGTTAACCGACAATGAAGAAACCAATATCCTGGCCTCTCTTCTGGGCATTCGGTTGGGTGCACGAAAGTCCATTACCAGAATCAGCAAATTCAGCTATTTTCCGCTGATGAAAGCGATCGGCATCGAGCAATTCGTTAGCCCGAGACTGTCGGCCATCAATACCATTTTGCAGCACATTCGAAAGGGCAAGGTCCTGTCGGCCATATCGCTGAAAGGCGAGCAGGCCGAAGTCATCGAGGCTATCGCCTTGGAAACCTCCGATATTGTCGGTAAGCCCTTGAAGAACATCTCCTTTCCCAAGGGGGCTTTGGTTGCCGGAATTATTCGCAAAGAAGATGTCATCATTCCCACCGGCGACAGCGTTATCGAGCCTGATGACCGGGTTATCATTTTTGCAATCAAACAGGCGGTACCTAAAATTGAAAAAATTCTCTCAGTGAAACTGGAGTATTTTTAGATGCGCTGGCGCTTTATCCTGAATATTATTGGGATATTGACCTTTTTTTTCGGCCTCACCATGGTATTCCCGCTTATCGTGGGACTCTACTATCAAGATCAAAGTGTTATCCCAATTTTAAAATCCATGGGGACAACTGTTCTCGTTGGATTTTCGCTTTACCTTATTTTCCGCAAAGAAAAGGCGGAGGTCATCAGCCAGCGCGAAGGCATGGCCATTGTGGCGGTGGGATGGTCAGCAGTGGGATTATTCGGGGCGCTTCCGTTTTATTTGGCAGACGGCAGCTTCACTTTTGTTGATGCGGTTTTTGAATCCGTATCCGGATTTACCACCACCGGTGCTTCGATTCTAACCAACATTGAAGCGGTATCGAAAGGACTTCTTTTTTGGCGCAGTTTTATCCAGTGGCTTGGAGGGATGGGCATCATTGTGTTATCGGTGGCCATTCTCCCCTTTTTAGGAGTTGGGGGGATGCAGTTGTACAAGGCAGAGGTCCCCAGTCCCGTACCCGATAAGCTGAAGCCGCGAATTAGAGATACTGCCAGTATCTTGTGGAAAGTCTATGCACTCATATCCCTTGCCGAGGTGGTCTTGCTGATGATCGGCGGGATGGATATTTACTCGGCGTTATGCCACACCTTTACTACCATGCCGAACGGTGGATTTTCTACAAAAAACGCTTCCATTGCCGGTTT
>CP070746.1:6644558-6648364 GCA_020348305.1 Desulfobacterales bacterium | reverse complement strand
GGATGCGATGGGTCTCATTGTGGTTACGGTCCCCATTTTCTTCCCGATCGTTGAAAAGCTCGGCTTTGACCCGATCTGGTTTGGCGTCATCATCGTACTCGTGGGCGAAATGGGGGTTATCACGCCGCCTGTGGGTGTGAACGTATTTGTCATCAAAGGCATCGCTCCCGACATTCCTTTGCAACGCATTTTTAGAGGTATTCTACCCTTTCTCGTGGCCTTGATTGTCTTCACGATTTTACTAATGATTTTCCCGAAAATCGCTACCTTTTTGCCCGGCCTTGTAACATACTAGCACCTATCCGCTGTACATCAACAAAAAATCGTCAATATGTGCAACCTGCTGATTTGATGTTTGTTGCAGCTGCTGGCTGCTGGTCTCTGGTCACTGGTAGCTGGTGGAATCTAGGGATAGGAAATTTGCTGCATTAAATTTTTTTGGGCTCCGCTTTGTCCCAGATCCGGTTGAGGTTGGCATGTAATTGGTAGGATGCGCGGGCAGCTGGATTTCGCGCTGAAACCCGGTTGCCCGCGCGCTATGCTTCAAACCCAATGGAATGACTCGTCCCGATTGGCACGATTTAAGCAAAAAATGACTTAAGCCTCTCCATGGAAGATGCTTAGTCCCATCGATAGGGAACCATATCGTAATATCTTATCCACTCCTGGGCCGAGCCATCATAGAGCTTCACATTGTTATATCCCGCCACCTGGGTCAATACAAACCACCAGGAGCTGGCATACCCGCCAGTGAAGAGTGACGCAATAAGGATAGACACTAGCACCTTAAAGAATAATTTGGTTTCCACTATCATTAATGTTGATTTTGCTTCGCTCTTATCTGCATTTGCAGGCTCCCAACAGGGTTCCCCATGCCCGATCGGGAGCAGGACTGGCAAATTTTGAGTGGTTGCTCCATGTTGTAACCTCCACATTGACGATGATGGGCGGATGAATGAACCTCCCTGCAGCAATCTGCGGGGTATCAAATGGGAGGATATCTATTCTTATCCCCCTCACCCTACCCTCTCACGCCCGGGGAGAGGGAATCAAAGGTAACCCTGCAGCGAGGTTCAGAGAATTATCAAGTTAAAGTTTTCTATTCCCTCTGACTCCGCCGTTGCCTGAAGTCTCTCATGTAACGCTGGGCAAACCGGTCGCGGCCCAAAATCAGGTCGATGGATAACACCGCCGTACGTACCCGGGCAGCATCAACGGTGGGACAGGTGACCCCCGATGAAATGGCCATTGCCAAGAACGTATTGTTGACCAGATTGCGGTCCGGCAGGCCAAACGAGATGTTGCTGGCTCCCAGGGTCTGATTGACGCCAAGTTCAGCCTTCACCTTGCGGATGGCCTCTATTACCACCATGCCAACTTTGCCGTCCGCCCCCAGGGATAACGCCAGGCAGTCGATAATGACGTCCTCGGCGGGGATGCCCAGCGATGCGGCGCGCTCGATGATTTTACTGGCAATGGCCACCCGCCGGTCGGCTTCTTTGGGGATGCCTTCATCATCAATCGTCAAACCAATCACCGCCGCCCCATGTTTTTTGACGAGGGGCAGGATCTGGTTCAAGGAATTCTCTTCGCCGGTTACGGAATTGACAATCGGCTTTCCCTTATAGACCTTAAGAGCTTCCTTTAGAGCACCGGGATTATTGATATCAATACAAAGGGGTACATCAACGGATGCCATAACCTTCTTTACGACCTTTGGAAGCACCGCAATCTCGTCTACCCCGGGGCAGGCCACATTGATATCCAAGACATCCGCACCCGCCTCCACCTGAGCTATGGCCTCCTTGCAGATCACATCAAAATTGCTATTCTTCAGGGCCTCAGCCAGTTTTTTCTTTCCTGACGGGTTAATCCGTTCGCCGATCAGCACTGTCGGTCCACCAGCGGTAATTAAAACTTCCTGCACAGCACTTGACACTCTGGTTTCCATAATTCAAGCGCTATTTATACACACCGTATTCCTTGGTGAATTCAACCATGGCCTGGATATTTTCCGGCTTGGCATGGTCAAAGAAGGCCCCATTGGCCATGATAAAACCACCACCTTTGCCGGCTGTATCGATGAGTTTCTTGGCGTAATCCTTCACCTCCTCGGGGCTGCCTATTTTTAACATGGTGGAGGGCATGTTGCCCCAGAGGCAGAGGGTATCACCGACGATTTCCTTGGCTTTAACCATATCGGTCTGATCGAACATCCATATCGTCTTGCCTTTGGGTATGTCCCTGATCACTTCCAATCTACTATTATAGCCACCCTCTGCTGCAATAAATGGTATGCATCCTCCCTCAATTAATGCCAAGATGACGGCTCTTAGGGTCGGCCAGTAGAATGTCTTAAATTGCTCATCGGACATGAACCCGTCAGCACCTTTATGCAGCGGCATGAATATTACGGGATTTCCGGTCTGTTGGGCCGCGCCCAACCCCATACCGATCATAAGTGGCGTAATCGTTTGCAGCGCCTGATGGAGCTTATCGGGTCGCCGGTACATATCCATAATGATCCCTTTGGTGCCTCTGAGGGTATCGCCGATGGTGTCAAACGGTGCTTTGGTGAACCCGCCGAGGATATTCGGAAATCCCAGTGTCGCCAGTTCACCATCTACTCCGCCCATAACCGTGATCCATTTTAACGCTTCAGCTCCGGCTTCGAAAAGAGCCTTGAAGGTATTTTGGACGGGGGGCAGCCCATAGGGTATAAAATTAAGAGCAACCCCGTACATCTCGAGGATGCCGGTTAATGGCGGCAGCATCGTAAAGCCCTCCAGAGCACCGAAAACACGCGGCAGATAGAAATTTCTGAAGAAAAAAGAAGGATCGGAAATCAACAGGTCATATTCATGGGGCTGCATGTATTCGCCTTCAAGGCACTGGTAGCCGCTGTCAGGATTAACTCCATGGCCCGGCCAGGCATATAGCTTGTAATCAAGAATCTCAAAAAATTTGCCCGGGCCAGGCATTACACCACCCCATTGAACATCCGGCTTAAAATCCAGGACGAATTTCTTAAAGGCTGCGGCGCATTTGTCGTAGTCATACATCACCTCTTGAGGGGTCATCCCGGAATAAAGAACAGGAAACCAGCCAGGAAATACGGTGACCGGCACCCGGTCCGACTCTTTTAGCTGAACGGCATCCTTGAATCTGTTGATGCTTGTTTTATAGGCAGTTTCTGCTTCCGGGCTTTGAAACTGAAGGTCATTGCCTTCAGGGTCTTTAGGCGTAAGCAGCTTTTGAAACTGCGCCTCCTGTTTTTCATCTGGTGACATCTCTTCCCATTTCTTTTCCATGTTCTTACCCTCCTATCCAGCCTTGAGCCAATTTAACGGCCTCCACGGCGTCTCTGCCATAAGCGTCAGCCCCTACATAGCTTTTGACTTCATCGTTAATCTGGCCGCCGCCGATCATAATTTTTACCTGATCCCGGAGTCCGGCATCTTTGATGGCATCTATGGTGTCTTTCATGGAATCAAATGCCAACGTCAAAAATCCGCTTAATCCGACCACCGTGCTGCCGCTGGCCTTTATCGCATCCACGAATTTCTCCACCGGCACATCGATACCCAGATCCAGGGCCTCAAATCCATTGACATCAAGCATAAAGACGACAAGGTCCTTTCCAATGTCATGGATATCTCCGGCCACCGTCCCAATAACGACCTTTCCGATGCGTTCTGGCTCTGCACCTTTCTTGAGATGGGGCTTTAGCATATTGACGATGCCTTTTAGAATTTCTCCGGAAAAAACAAGATCCGGGATGAAATAATCTTGACTGGCAAATCGTT
>CP070746.1:6639715-6644458 GCA_020348305.1 Desulfobacterales bacterium | reverse complement strand
GAGAAGGGGATGCCAAATACTGTAACATTGTCTACAGGGGATGTGGTTTATGATTTAAATGGAGAGTGGGATTCTATTTCTGATCTCAAACATTTTGGAATTAGTAGGAAAAAAGTTAAAATAACCCAAGAAGGTAATAAATTTGTTAGTGTTAGTTTAACCTATAGTACTTATATAGACAAAGGAAGAGAAATACAAAAAGGAGAGTTAGAAAAAGATGGATTTAAATCACTATATACTTTTACTCTTCCACACGGATGGGTTGTAAGTAAGGGAAAAATCAGCGATGGAGGTAATAAGATTATTGTAGAAACACCAATTGAAGTACATGGCATTACAGCTATTACAACTTTAACCAGAAAATAGTTTTTAAAAAACATCTTATCATCAGAATAAATTAGAAAATTTGATTAATACTAAAGGCAGTGACAGCAATGAAGCTGCCCATTTATTTCTAAATTTTGAGCTTGTGATTATTTCTTTCACATTTATTTAAGCGCACGGATTTCTTGGCAGTTCTAAAACCTTTGATTTTTCCAAATAATAGCAAATGAGCCTAAATTGCAGATATCAAAGTTGTATCTGTAAAAAATCGGGGCTCCCAAAAGTACCGATAATGTAAACTAATCTGCAAAATTGGCCAACCTCGAGAACTTGTGATATCAGATTAGGATATCTGCATTTTTACCAAAGTTGTGATTACATCTTACAAATCACAGGTTTGCCTGTTTCTGTGAATACATCTAAGTATCCAAGGTGTTGTGAGGTGTTGTTTTCTGCATATTATCTCAATTAATCACAAGTTTGGTGATATTTGGTTTTTGGCAAAGTATCTGCAAAAATCGTCTCAGCACCCAAACACAATATATTGTATAGCCTTTAAATTGACATTGGGCTAAGAATACGATATTTCACATTCAAATATTTGATGTTCCTTCATAATGATTCAAACTGATAAACCTTAAAAATGGGAGGGCATAAAATGAAATGCCCGGAGTGCCAGTTTGACAATCGTGAAGGGGCTAAGTTCTGTATTGATTGTGGAAATAAATTAGAAATAAATTGCTCGAAGTGCAGCCATCTTAATCCTCCTGCAAGCAAGTTTTGTGAAGAATGCGGATCTAGGCTGAACCTGCTTCCTGAACAAGCCCCCCAAGAACTCTCATTTGACGAAAAAATAACCAAGATTCAAAAATATCTTCCCAAGGGCCTCACCGATAAAATACTGGCTCAAAAAGACAGAATCGAAGGCGAGCGCAAACAGGTGACGGTTATGTTTTGCGACATGGAGGGATTCACCTCTCTGTCAGAAAAGTTAGGGAGCGAAGAAGCCTACGCCATTATGGATCAGATCTATGAGATTCTGATTCACAAGGTTCATGACTATGAGGGCACGGTCAATGAATTTACCGGTGACGGAATTATGGCGTTATTTGGAGCACCAATTGCCTTAGAAGATGCCCCACAGCGAGCTATCCGCTCCGCTTATGCAATTCACAGAGAGATGTCAAAATTCAGCGATAAAATAAAGCAGGATCGAGTTAAAATACCGCCACTCAAGATGCGGATTGGAATCCACACAGGTCCTGTGGTAGTGGGTACCTTGGGAAATGACCTAAGAGTGGAGTTTAAAGCAGTAGGAGATACGGTGAACTTGGCTTCCAGAGTGGAAGGGCTTGCTGAATCAGGAACAACCTATGTGACTGAGGATACCTTCAGACTCTCAGAGGGATTTTTTCGCTTTGAGGCCCTCGGAAAGAAGGAGATTAAGGGCAAAGATAGGCCCATCAGGGTCTACCGGGTGATTGCCCCCAGCACCAGAAGAACCAGGTTTGACGTCAGTGCCGAACGAGGTCTCACTCCTCTCGTTGGAAGGGACCGGGAACTGGAGATTCTGCTAGATGCATTTGAATGGGCCAAGAGAGGTGAAGGTCAAGCGGTTTCTATAATGTCCGAAGCGGGCTTGGGAAAATCAAGGCTTTTATATGAGTTCAGAAAGGCAGTCGTTAACGAAGATGCAACCTTCTTAGAGGGAAAGTGCCTCTCTTATAGCAGAGGTGTGGCCTACCATCCGGTTATAGATATCCTGAAGTCAAACTTTAATGTGAAAGAAGGTGATAGGGAAGCAGAAATTAAGGAAAAGGTGAGAAACGGTTTGAAAGTATTGGATGTAGATGAAACCTCTACCCTCCCATATCTCCTAGCGCTTTTATCCGTTAAGGACAGCAGTATCGACAAGATACCCATAAGTGCGGAAGCGAGAAAGGAGCGGATTATTGAGGCACTGATACGAATATCTCTTAAAGGTTCGGAGATACGACCGTTAGTTATGGCTATCGAGGATCTGCATTGGATTGACAAAAGCTCTGAGGATGCCTTGAAGACCCTCTTAGGTAGCATAGCAGCAGCAAGGATATTCATAATTTTCACTTTTAGGCCTGAGTTTACGTCTAGCTGGGATGTAAGGTCATACCACGGCCAGATAAATCTGAACCGACTTTCCAAACGGGAAGGCCTTGCAATGGTAATCAACTTGCTAGGTACAACGAAAATTGACATGGATCTCGAAGAGCTAATTTTGCATAAGACCGAAGGTGTTCCGTTTTTCATCGAAGAATTTGTAAAGTCCTTAAAGGAACTAAAGCTTATAGAGAAGAGCAATAACAGATACCAACTAACAAAAGATGCCCAAAAAGTGACAATTCCCTCCACAATTAATGACGTCATCATGGCCAGAGTCGATCGTCTTCCTGAGAAAGCCAAATCGGTCCTCCAGACTGGTGTGGTGATCGGCAGGGAGTTCAACCATGACATACTGAAACGAGTGACTGGCCTGCCTGAGAGGGAATTACAATCCACACTATCCCTATCCAGGGACATAGAAGTTATATATGAGCAAGGAGTTTATCCAGAAACCTTTTACATCTTCAAACATGCGTTAACACGTGAGGTACTGTATGAATCCATAATAACCAGAAAAAAGAAGGAAATACACCAGCTAGTCGCCCACGCAATTGAGGATTTATATCGAGACAATATAGAGGCTTATTATGGAGTTCTGGCGCAGCATTTTATAGACGGTGAGGACTACGAGAAAGGTGCAGAGTACTCGAAATTAGCAGGCAAAAACGTGAAAAGAGCAGGGTCATTAAATGAGGCTATTCATTATGCCCTCATGAGGGTCTCATGCCTTGAGAAGTTGCCTAGGACTGATATCGTCGAACGTAAGATAATCCAGGTAAGGGCAATCCTCGGAATTTTTCTAATTGACATGAATCACTTCAAGAGGGCTGAAGCGATTGTGTCACCAATAACAGAACTGGCTCTTAAAGGCGCTGATCAAAAAGTGAGTGCTCACATACTGACGGTAATCGGAAGCTGCGAGTATGTATTAAGGGAAAATTTTCCGAAGGCATTTGATCAGCTGGAAAAGGCCTTGAGAATTTCCATGGAAATGAAGGACATGGCAACCACCGCTGAAGTGAGTTATTGGCTTGGCTGCGCCCAGTGGTTAAATTGTGATTTTGAGAAGGCGGAGATCAACATCAGTAGATCGGTGGAAATAAGTAAAGCGGCAAAACGTCTATACCTAGAATCGACATTTAAGGCCCTTTTAAGTCATCTTGTGTATTATTACCAAGGCAAAATTCACCTTGGGTACGAACTGAGCAAAGATGCTGTCAACATAGCAGACGACAGCGGAGACATAACGTCGAAAACGTTTGCCTATTCGGTTCACGGAATTTCTTGCTTTGGAAAAGGTTTTTTTGAGGAGGCGCTGGAATTTCTCTTTAAGGGAAGAGAAATCAGTAGGAAACTTGATCAGTATTGGTGGAGACCCTGGAGCAACCATTCCCTGGGCGAAGTCTATTTCGAAATCGGCGAATATCAAAAGGCGAGAGACCACTATGAAGAGGCAGCGTCCCTCTTCTTCCGCTATGGCAATTGGCCTTCCTTTTCAACTGTCAGTAAAATAGCTTTAGCAAAAGCGCAGATGTTTAATGATGAAGAAGAGGTCAATTTAGATAATCTTTATGGCTATGTTTCCCTACCCAAAGCAAAATTGGTTGAAGGATGGATCCGTAGATATATCAGTGAAATCTTGTTGATAATTGATAAGAGGCGAATACCAGAAGCAGAGAAATGGATTAAAGAAGCCATTACAGCAGACGGAAGGAACGGGACGTTATTTGAGCTTGCAAGAGATTATTTGGTTTATTGGGAAGTTCTCAAGCGAAAGGGAAATGAAACGCAGGCCTTAGAAAGCCTCCAGAAAGCAATGGAGATTTTCAGAAAATGCGGAGCCGATGGGTGGGTGGAAAAATATGAAAAGGAATTGGTGGCCCTTTCATGATCATGAAACTCTCTTTTACCCATCATACTATATATAGCTATATATAGTGTTTTAACAATTTACTTCAAAATCACAGATAACTGTTATAAAAACCAACTATCTCAGGCTCTTGTTTTGTGCAGATACCTCCAACTAATCTGCATTATAGAACAGCCATCAAAACCTGTGATTATGTAAAAATATCTGAATTATTTTTAGTAGCAAGAAATGTAAGGTTTGTGGAGACTCAACATTAATTGTTCGGTGTAATAGCCCTACCCTCTTTTTTAGGGTCTGTGTTCCCTATATGTACCCTTTTGTGCTGACAATATGCGTAACTTATTGTTGGATGCAATTAAACTGTTAAGAGTCTATAACAAATTGTAGCCATTTCATCTTATATTTTGAAT
>CP070746.1:6635628-6639615 GCA_020348305.1 Desulfobacterales bacterium | reverse complement strand
GGTTGTTGCCATGTTGGTTATCGCTGGGGCAGTCACTTTGTCGATCGCCGAGCAAAATAAAGGCGCGAAAGATATTGAACTCTATGGGGGCAAACGCGGAAAAGTTCCTTTTCCCCATCACAGCCATCAAGAGAAGCTTGGGAATTGCGATGTTTGTCATACTGTTTTTGAACAAAAAACAGGAATCATCGAAGAATTAAAGGCTCAGGGCAAATTAGAGAAGAAATATGTCATGAATAAGTTGTGCACCAAGTGTCACAAGGAGAAGCAAAAGGCCGGTGAAAAATCAGGCCCCACCACATGTTCAAAGTGTCATATCAAAAAGTAACATCTGACAACAAGCCGGAAAATACGCAACCGAAGAAAAGCAAAAATAGTTAGCTTGGACAGATAAAAATACTGGTAAAGGAATATCATGCTGGTACTCGGCTTCCAGGGAAGCCCAAGAAAAAAAGGCAATACTCATTTTCTGCTGTCAAATTTTATGCGTGCCGCGGAAAAACTGGGCGCTCACACTCAAACTATTGAGGTAGTTAAGAAAAATATAATTCCGTGCAAGGAATTAATCGTCTGCGAAAAAAAGGGATTTTGTCCGATTGATGACGACATGAAACACGAAATCTATCCTCTGCTCAGGCAGGCGGAAGTCGTGGTGATGGGTACGCCGATTTTCTTTTACAATATGACAGCCCAAATGAAGGCGATCGTGGATCGATGTCAAACCTTCTGGGCCAGAAAATATATATTCAAACTCAAGGATCCCGCCAAAAAGATGCGACGCGGTTTTTTACTATCCGTCGCTGCCACCAAAGGAAAAACTCTGTTTGAAGGACTGCAACTGACGACAAAATACTTCTTTGATGCCATTGATGCCAGCTTTGATGGAAGTCTCACTTATCGGGAGATTGAGGGTCCAAAGGATATGGCCAACCACCCAACAGTTCTTGCAGATGTCGAAAAAGCAGCAAAAACCTTATTAGATCCGTTTCTTGGGAGAAAAAAAGTCTTGTTCGCATGCCGCGAAAATGCATGCCGTAGCCAAATGGCCAGTGCGTTTGCACAATACTTGGCAGGAAATAAACTGGAAGTGCTCAGTGGAGGCAGTCAACCCGCAGATAACATCAACCCTGATATGGCAAAAGTGATGCAAGAAAAAGGAATCGATATGGCGTTTCGCATCCCCAAAACCATCGAGGCGGCCATATCCGAGACCCCTCCTGAGGTCATTATCACGATGGGGTGCCAAGAGCAATGTCCTTATGTTCCCGGCGCTCAGCTGCAGGAATGGGATTTGCCTGACCCGGCCGGAAAATCCATCGAATTTATGCGCGAGGTTCGCGATGAGTTAGAAAAAAAGGTAAAGCATCTTATCAACGAGTTAGAACTTGAATCATGAAATGAATTGATATAAAGGTTTTGCTGATCGATACGGCACAGGATATAGAAAATAATCCGTAGTTGATTCTCGTTTCACATGGTTTAGGAATAACCACCAACAAAAAGGAGGAAAAGAATGGACAGGTATGTATGCACGATTTGCGGTTATGTCTATGATCCAGAACAAGGTGATCCGGACAACGGTGTGCCCGCCGGGACCAAATGGGAAGATGTGCCGGATGACTGGGAATGTCCGGTCTGCGGTGCTTCAAAGGCGGATTTCGAAAAAGAAGAATAATTTAATCCGACACTCGGCCTTTAACGCTTCCTAAAAATAAGCCCAAATTTCGATGCCCTTTTTCTGTCAGCGTATGTATTTTCTGACAAAAAGGGCATCGTATCTTTGGGCTCTGCAAGTATCGTCGCAAAGCCAGTGTCGCTAATCTGATCAGGTTGTAATCAGCTAAATTATGATTATTTTTAATACTTGTAAAAATGCAATCACAACTTAAACGATTAACTGGAGTAAGGTTATGGAACCGATACAAATTGCTGACGGAGTTTATGCCGTTGGTGTCACAGACTGGAACATCAGAGATTTTCATGGGTACTCGACTGACCTGGGCACAACTTACAATGCCTTTTTAATTGTCGACGAAAAGATCGTTCTGATTGACACGGTAAGAAAAGAATTTGCCGGTCAACTGCTTGAGAACATTGCCGGGATTGTCGATCCGAAAAAAATCGACTATGTCATCAGCAATCACACCGAAATGGATCATTCCGGGGGACTGGCGCGGGTGATGCATCGAATCGGCGAAGACAAACCTATATATTGCTCGAAAATGGGGCATAAAAATCTCCCGCGACATTTCTCACCAACCTGGAATTATCACCCGGTTGCAACCGGCGAAGAATTGAGCCTGGGAAACAGGACGCTGACTTTTGTGGAAACTCGGATGATTCACTGGCCGGACAGCATGTTTACCTATCTTAAACAAAACAAAATTTTATTTTCAAGCGACGGGTTTGGGCAACATTATGCGGGGCCGGAAAAATTTGATGATCAAATTGATGAAGCCACCGTTTTGTATCATGCTAAAAAGTATTTTGCCAATATTCTGCTGTTGTATTCGACCCACATTCAAAAACTATTAGAAAAAGTTTTGGATCTCGGCCTCGAATTTAAAATGATATGCCCAGATCACGGCGTAATCTGGCGAAAAGATCCGCAAAAAATTATTGATGCGTATGCCAGATGGTGTCGGCAGGAACCCAAAAAGAAAGCCGTTGTGATATACGACACAATGTGGCACAGCACCCAAAAGATGGCGGAAGCCATCGTATCAGGCATAAGCAAGGAGGGGGTTGAGGCAAAACCTTTTCACCTCAGAAAATGGCATCGCAGTGAAGTGATGACAGAGGTTTTTGATGCCAAGGCAGTTGTGATGGGATCACCGACCTTAAACAACCAACTATATCCTTCCCTGGCCGATTTTTTAACTTATATGAAAGGACTCAAGCCGATAAACAAGATCGGCACGGCATTCGGCTCTTATGGATGGAGTGGTGAAGCAGTCAAGCTCATAAATCAAGAATTGGAAGCCATGAAATTTGAAATTATTGATCCGGGTTTGAGGATTCAGTACGTACCGGACAAAGATGCTCTCAATGCTTGCTATGAATTTGGCCGCAAAGTCGGTCAGGCGGTAAAAGGTTAAATGAACCCAACTCATTAAACACCAAAAACCAAACACTAAATGTTGAATTCAAAATGAAAATACCCATTGTAGAACTCAGCGATTGTATTAAATGCGGCGTTTGTGTAGAGATATGTCCTGAAGTATTCCGGTTGAATGGGGCCGGATTTATCGATGTCATCGAGTTATCAAGCTATCCTGAAATTGAAGTGAATGAAGCTATAAAATATTGTCCGGTAGATTGCATTTACTGGGAAGAATAATACAAAGCCATACATTTATATTATGATTACAGCTTAAGGATTTTGATCTTCCAAAATAGAATGTTGAGGCGGTTATGAAAAAGATTGCTCTTTTTGTCTTTAACGGTGACCCCATGTGTTTCATCCATGTCCTCTTAAATGCACTGGATATGGAAGAAAAGGATTGGTTGAAATATTGACACGTAAAAAGACACGCGGGCGACAATTAAAAAGAAAAATCTCGGAACTTCTTCGGCGGGATGATGTCGAAAAAAGTATTGCTGAAATATGCCGATTGCCCGCCAGACAAGTGGTCAATCCGCTATTTCAGTTATTGTGCAGCGTGGATGAAAAAATTAAATGGAATTCGGTCACCGCTATGGGAGCAGTCGTTTCTTCCCTGGCAGAGCAGGATCTTGAATCTGCCCGGGTCGTCATACGCCGCTGCATGTGGAATTTAAATGACGAATCCGGAGGGATCGGTTGGGGATGCCCCGAGGCGATGGGCGAGGCTATGGCTCGCAATCAAAAACTCGCAGAAGAATATTGGTGTATTCTTTTAGCTTACATTCAGCCGGATGGAAATTTCTTGGAGCATGAAATCCTGCAACGCGGCGCGCTTTGGGGGGTGGGCAGACTTGCCCATACGCAACCGAAACTTTTAGAAT
>CP070746.1:6621561-6635528 GCA_020348305.1 Desulfobacterales bacterium | reverse complement strand
TTAGATGGGCCTTTTTCATCGGCACGGACCTCAGACGAGCAAATCTTTTTCGAGCCGATCTTAGATGGGCGTATCTCATTGAAGCCGACCTCAGCGAGGCCGACCTGAGTGAATCAAATCTCATCGAAGCCAATCTCAGAAAAACTGATCTCGAGCAGGTGAACTTTCGTGATGCCTCAGTGGCATGGAGTTACTTTGGTGATATCGACCTTAGCAAGGCCAAAGGATTGCACACCGTCAAGCACTTTGGGCCCTCCACCATCGGAATCGATTCTGTCCATCGGTCTAACGGCCGAATTTCGGAGGCCTTTTTGCGAGGTGCAGGTGTGCCGCAAAAATTTATCGAATATATGGCGTCATTAAACATAGAAGCATTTGCCTACTATTCGAGCTTTATCAGTAATTCCAACAAAGACCAAGATTTTGCAGAGAAACTGCACTATGATTTGCAAAAAAATGGCATCCACTGCTGGTATATCCCTGAAGAAATGAAAATCGGAGATAAAGTTCAGCATAATATTGAACAATCCATGCGAATTCACGAAAAGCAAGTGTTGATTTTATCTATAAATTCACTGGCTAGTCAATGGATTGAAAAAGAAATAGAGAATGCCTTCGAAGTAGAACTTAAGATGAAAAAAACCGCACTGATACCTATCAGAATAGACACAGCCGTTTTAGACAGCGATCACGCCTGGGCGATTGATATTCGCAAGTCCCGAGACGTAATCGATTTCAGCGACTGGAAAGATCCCGCTTCATTTAGTAATGCGCTTGATCGATTGCTATGTGCTCTCAAAGCGGATAATTAAACCAAATTTCACCGGAAGATTGCCCCGTCCACATTGCTTTTCTTCGTAATTCAGATCTTCCCAATTATGAAACCAATTACATAATATTTAGCTACTTTTTTTCACATCGATAACGAATTCATTGTCGCCGATTTCAGCATAAGTATACGAAATTTATGTTTAAACTGAATTTTATCGATATTTGCATGATTTTTGCTACCCCCTCTTGTTATGAATCATAAATTAAAGCAAAATCCAGGGCTTCAATTGTTGATAGAGCGATATCGAAAGAAGTTCCAAATTTCTGAGAATCTTAATCATTATTCAGAAAAAAATTATAAGCGCGCTGAAAGAAAATATCTAAAGTACGTTTTAAAATACGGCGAGACGAAACATTAATCAGCAATCCAAATTTAAGGTGGGGTACTCAGAAATAACACCAACTTGAGGCTTTAAAGATTTTGAACGCTGCCTTTCAAAAACTGCACACCCTTAAAAGCTGCGTCAAGGTAGTCATGGCTTTGGCTACCTTGGCGGGGGGTCTTCTTCTTATCCGCTTATGCGGAGAGAAGCGTCTTCAACGCTTTTTAAATTTTATATTCTTCAGGCGAAAATATCAGAAAAACGCGATGACGCATGAAGGTCGCGAGCAGACAATGGTTTCCCATAACGTCATCTCAAATTGATAAAGGATGGATATGGACGCATTAGATATTATTGGAATGATATGCGCTTTAACCGCATTATATAACGTTCTGTGGTTCTAATTCAGGCTGTTAATTGGCAGGTTTAGAAAACTCATTCTGAAAACTTGTATATTCTACTCAGTATATTAGGCGCTTTTTTTACGCTTGGCATCTTCCTTTTCCAACCCGTCATAATCTGCTTTAATCGAAACTCCCTGACCTTGACTTTAATCATCATGTCGAAGGATTCGGCGAGTTCTGCAAGAAGACCCGGATATCTCCGCTTTTTGGCAAGTTCAAACAGCTTATCGGCATCGGATTTGTCGTAATTACCGGATGCGATCTTTTTATATGAAGCATTCAACTGAAACCTTTTTGAAACCGATTTGCCTGGGCTTCAATAATGCTTATCATCTGTGATAGCTTGCAAATTAACGCTGATAAACCCCAATGAATCTCTAATCGGGAAATTGGTGGATTTCATTTTAATATTCATTTATCCATTAATGCATGACAGTAAAGATAATATGAAAGCGTTTAAAATATGAGCCGCAGACATTTCATCCGAAAAATGCTTGCTGCGATTAAAAGCATGGCCTTGTTAAGCCTGTTGTCACATACCTCGCTGTCAAACGCGGCTGGCAACTCAGGATCCGATAGGTTACATTATAAGCCGCTTAACGGTCGCAGTCTCCGAAATATCGCCCGAAAAAAACACCATCACGGGTCCGAAAATTTTGTGAATCCGCTGGGACCGGAGCACCGTGGCAGATTCTGGCAAGTGATGCGTTGGAAACTTTTTCATGAGAATCGTTTCAAAATATCCCTCACCGAGCAACGCATGGTTCCCGTATCGATTGACTGGAAACCGATCCGACGCCACCGGGGATTCTCACTCACCTTTGTCAAACACGCTTGTTTAATGATCAAGGACTTAGATCGGCACCTCCTTGTGGACCCGGTATTTTCCGATATTATCTGGTTTATCAAAGATTTTACGCCGCTGCAGTTTGATCTCAATCATATGCCGCAGCCGGACCATGTTCTCATCACTCACGGTCACTATGATCATCTGGATACTCCATCTCTGGGAAGGTTGAACCCAAGTACCCATATCATCACCCCCCTGGGATACAAGGAAATTTTCCAGGATTTAGACCTGCAACATCGCACTCAGCTGGACTGGTATGACACCTATCGCGATGATAATCGGACGATCACGCTTTTGCCGTGCAACCACTGGACCATGCGAAATCCGCTATCCGGACCCAATCACTCCCTTTGGGGGTCGTATTTAATAAAGACCGCCAGCGGTTACACGATCTATATCTCCGGTGATACCGCTTATTTCGACGGTTTTGAGCAGCTCGGAAAAGAATTTGACATTGACCTGGCTGTCTTCAACTTGGGTGCCTACGAACCCCGTTGGTTCATGGCTCAAAGCCATTTGAATCCGCGCGAAGCGGTGCAGGCCTTCAAAGAATTGAATGCCAAGAAACTGCTGATTGTGCACTGGGGAACCTTCCGCTTGGGTGATGAACCGGTGTATTTTCCGCCTATTCAAATCAAGCAGGAGCTCAAAAAAGACGGACTCCTTGACCGCTTGGTAGACCTCAAGCACGGCCAGACGTTGTACCTTGACTCCAAAATGACTCTATGATAAGTGGTTGAGAAAAATGAAAATGCGCTAACCCAAACCAATAGGTAGCCATGAAAGAAATCGCAAAAATCCCCGTTTCACTTTGAAGTAAACGGGGTTTTTTATGCATTCAATAAATCCCTCCGGATAATTTGGCACTAGCGCATAAAGCTTAAAAATCCTTGATTTATTGAATAAAAAGGGCGGAGGCGGTAACGAATGAATCAGCAGTTGAACTTATTTCCCGAAAGCTCTATTTCCCCAGCCGAAATATTTGAAAACAACCGGCTCATCGATCAGGACATTGAGCTGAATGCGGTCGATGAAATTTTTGCTGCCAGTACTCGCTATCGCCACAGCCATGAATACATCAATTTATTAAAATTTATTTCCCGCTTTCCAAATTACTCGCCCTTCAATTGTTTTCTTCTTTTTATCCAAAACCCATCAATATCATATGTTGCAACAGCAAAAACCTGGGATCGAAAATTCAAGCGGCGACCGAAAATAAATGCGCGTCCGATGGTTATACTTGCTCCGATGGGGCCGATACGCTTTATATTCGACATCAAAGATACGGAGGGTCTGCCTGTTGACGATAGTAAGCTGGAAACTACCCGGCCAAAGGCAAAACATTTGGGTAAAGTCTATCGGAATACGTTGTTCAACTGCAACATCCAGGCAATAACGGTTTACGAAACTACGCTGGATCACGAAAACAGTGATACCGCGACCCGCATTACACCGGCTTTAAGAAAACAATATAAAGATCTGCATCTGAAAAAAGATGCGAATTATCTGATCATTATTAATCAACGGCATTCCTTGGAAGAGAAATATGCGTCGCTTGTCTACGAACTCGGGCATATATTTTGCGGCCACCTTGGGATTGACAGCCATGCCTGGTGGTCTGAAAGGCAAGCTTTAAACGAAATCGGCGAAGAAGTCGAAGCTGAGTCAGTAACATTTCTGGTTTGTCGACGAATCGGTTTGTTTGCGAGCTCGCAAAAATACCTTGCTAATTATGCACCGAGTAATCAACAATTACCCATCTTCAGCTTGAATGCGGTATTACAGGCGGCAAGCTATATAGAGGCAATGGGAAAGTCACGCTGGAAGAGGCCTAAGAAACGAAGCCGCTATTAGATATGAACAAACTTATAATATATATTGTAATAATGACAATGATTGGGCCGGCATATGCCCAACAGGAAGCTGAAGAGATACTTAAAGCCATAGTTAAAGTAAAATCAACTATACCAAGTGAGGCGCGCACGGCACGTATATTGGGGACCACACGTGAGGGACATGGGGTGCTCATCGATTCCGAGGGTCATATTCTGACGATTGGCTACCTGATACTTGAGGCCGCAAGCATTGAGGTGGTTGATCAAAACGCTAAAACGATTCGCGCAACGTATATCGGTTATGACCATAGGACTGGTTTTGGGATTCTGCGTGCCGATGAAGATTTGGGCGTTACGCCCATGGAACTTGGGCAATCTTCAAAAATCAAAGAAGGAGATCCCGTCCTGGTGGCAGGCTATGGCGGAGCTGATGCGGTTCAAGGGGTTCGGGTCGTATCTCGCGGGGAGTTTGCAGGTTATTGGGAATACCTTCTGGACAATGCCATCTACACCGCCCCACCCTATTCCAGTTATGGCGGAGCAGCGCTGATTGGACCCGGCGGCAAACTCTTGGGTATCGGATCGATTTTCACGACGAAAACGATTTCCGGACTTGGGATAATCCCCTGTAATATGTTTATACCGATTGATCTTCTCCGATCGATTCTCGACGATCTGATTTCAACCGGCCGTTCGCAGAAATCCCCACAGCCTTGGTTGGGGATTCACGTCGAGGAGGCTCATGGACGTGTCTTTGTCCTTCGGCTTACATCCGGCGGTCCGGCTGAACGAGCGGGACTGAAAACCGGTGACATCGTTCTAACCGTCGGGAAAAAGCCCGTTGAGGGGCTGGCCGATTTTTATCGGAAGGTCTGGTCCCTTGGCAAAGCCGGTGTTAAGGTTCCACTTGGCGTTCTCCATAATATCCAGATTCGCGATGTTGTGGTACAATCTGAGGACCGTCATCAATACTTCAACATTAAGACCAGGAAATAAAACTCCCCGCAACAAGCTGCGGGGAGTTTAATAGTATATTTTTTTAAAATGGGTTCAAAGACTTCCTGCATCCTTAGGATTGATTCGCGTTGATTCACTACTGCAGTTTCCGGTAATTATTTATGATACGTTGCTTGCGAACTAGGGCGATCTCTGCATGCCTTGCCCTTTGCATATTAAGCTTTTTTACACTTCTCATGACACAAAACTCCTATGCGATTTCTCTTGAAGGCTTACAGCAACGCCTGCCAAAGCATGTAAACGTCTGGAACGCCGAGCCCCCGGACCGCATCTTTGACAGAAAGACCATTTTCAGTTACATTGACGGCGGTGCCGAAGTATACAAGGCGTATAACATGCAGCGATGTTTATCGCGCCGTTACACAGCCCCCAGCCGTCCGGTCATCATACTGGACATATTTGATATGGGATCATCGCAAGATGCGTTCGGTGTGTTCACCCACGATACGGATGGCGAAGTAGTCGATGTGGGGCAAAATGCTTGCTTTCGGCAGGGGTGGCTGAGTTTCTGGAAATCCCGCTTTTTTGTATCAGTTTATGTAGAGGAAGAAACTGAAGCTGGAGAAAAAGCAGTCAAGGAACTGGCTAGGCAGGTAGCCACCACCATTCCTGAGAAGGGTGCAAAACCCCAAATACTGTCACGGCTTCCAATTAAAGGATTGCAAACGGCGAGTATCCGCTATCTCCACCATCCCATTGTGCTCAATTATCATTACTACCTGTCAGATGAAAACATTTTAAATATTTCCGCTGAAACGCATGTCGCGTTGGCTGCGTATAAACTCGGAAATCAGGAAGCCCGCTTGCTCCTCGTATATTATCCTGATCCGGAAAAAGCCACGCAATCCAAAGTCAGCTTTCTAAAACATTATATGCCTGATGCGGATTCAACGGGTGCCGCATTATTGGAGGACGGCAAATGGGTTGCCGTTAAAATAAAAAAGCGCTTATTGGCCATTGTGTTGGAAGCGGATAGCCGAGAGTTGGCTGATAAACTTTTGCAAAGCGTTCAATAAGGAACCAACACCCATTCACAAAAGGAGTTTGATAAAATGACAGAAAAAAAGCGGGTCATTACACGTCGTGATTTTATCCGCACCGGCTCGTGTGTCGTCATGGGCGGTCTTGTGGGATTCCCACTTATCCGCAAAGCCACCGGCCAAACTTCTGAAAAAAGTCGGGTGGTGCTGATAAGGGATCAAAACGTGACGGCAGGCTATGGCTCATTGAAGGGGGAAGTTCTGGTAGACATGTTGGATCAGGCATTGGCCACACTGTTTGGTACCACAAATCCCGCCGCGGTATGGCGTGAGATGGTCAACCCCGGCGATATTGTGGGCATCAAAAGCAATGTGTGGGGTCCGCTGCCAACACCGGCTACCCTGGAGGATGCACTTGTAGAACGCTTGCAAGAAGCCGGTGTCGACGCGAGGAGCATCTCGGTCGATGACCGCGGTGTGCGGCGAGATTCGGTTTTTAAAAAGGCAACTGCCCTGATAAATGTGCGCCCCATGCGAACCCACCATTGGTCCGGTTTGGGAACACTACTCAAAAACTACATCATGTTTGTATCGGCACCATGGATGTATCACGGAAATTCTTGTGAGAAACTGGGCACCATATGGCAAAAGCCCCATATCAAAGGTAAAACCCGCTTAAACATTCTGGTGATGGTGACACCCCTGTTTCACGGGGTAGGACCCCATCACTTTAGCCGTAAATATACGTGGCCGTATGGCGGACTGATTGTCAGCACCGATCCGGTAGCTGCCGATGCCACCGGCGCCCGTATCATGCAGGCCAAAAGAAACGCGTACTTCGCGAAAAATAAGCCCATCAGTCCCCGGCCTTTGCACATTGAAGCCGCGGATACCAAGTTCGGTATTGGCAACAGCCATCCGGACCGCATCGAGCTGGTCAAACTGGGCTGGGAAGAAGATATCCTGATATGACAACCAATACTAGTTTTCATTTTTTAATTCGGACGAGAAATGGTAGTTTAGATCTTAATGGAACTAAAATCCGAAGCACGAAATACGGTTAAATTACTTAAGAAAGGTGTAAAATATGAATTTTGATCAACCCATAACCCGAAGAGAATCTATTCGAAAACTGCTCAAACTGTCCGGAAGTCTGGCATTTGCCGGTGCGGCGACATGGCCTATCCAAAAACCGTCACCGGCAAAGGCCGCGTCTGAAAATAACAAATTTATTATAGAAGGCATCGGCCAAAACAAAGAATACTCGGTTAAGGCATTAACCCGCCAAGTATTTGACGCCGCCGGCGGGATAAGCCGCTTTGTCTCAAAGGGGGACATCGTGGTCATCAAACCGAACATCTCCTGGGCCAGGCAACCTGAGTTGGCGGCGACCACCCATCCGCAAGTTCTGGAAGCGGTCATCGAGCTTTGTCAGGAAGCCGGTGCCAAACGGGTGCGAATAGCCGACAACACCATCCATGACGCCAGGCAATGTTTTGGCATAACCGGCGTCGGAATGGTGGCAAAAAACACAGGTTCGGACCTGATTTATCCTCGATCATCTTTAATGCGAAACATGAAGCTGCGGGGTCACCGTTTAGATGTCTGGCCGGTTTTTGTTCCTTTGGTGGAAGCCGACGCCTTAATCAACCTGCCAATCGCAAAACATCATTCCCTGAGCTCTCTTACGCTGGGTATGAAAAACTGGATCGGTGGCGTTGGCGGCCGCAGGGGGAAACTTCACCAGGATATCCACCAGATCTGTGTTGATCTGGCGAATTTTTTCAAACCTACAGTAACGCTAATCGATGCCGTGCGCATTATGACCCGTAACGGACCTTCCGGTGGCAGCACATCTTACGTATCCGTGAAAAATACATTGATATTGAGCGACGATCCCGTGGCGGCGGATGCCAAGGCCGCATTGCTGTTTAACCGCAAACCAAAGAATTTAGGATTTATCCGGCTGGCTCAAAAACAGGGCATAGGCACCTATGATTTCAGCAAACTCGTTCAGCAAAAGGTGGTTTTGTGAAAGCGCAGCATCTGGTTTGGCTGAGGCGAACGACGCAAACATTGTTACTGTGTTTTTTCCTTTTCCTCTTAATTGAGAGCCGGCTCCCGCAAGATATCTATGTGGATTATTCCAGGGCGTTTTCTTCACAACAGGATCTACGACTTGATCAGCCGGTTGCCTTTTTCTTCCAGCTTGATCCATTGGTAGGCATTTCATCCCTGCTGTCCGGGTACCTTCTCATCAAGGGATTTCTTTGGGGACTCGTCATCGTTGTGCTGACCGTTCTGCTGGGTCGGGTTTTTTGCGGATTTGTTTGCCCGTTCGGAACGATTCACCATACTATTGGCTGGTGCAAGCCTGCTCTCAAGGGCGATCGCATGGTGCGGGCCAATCAAAAGAGTCCCGGCCAAAAAATCAAATATTTTAACCTAATCGTGATGCTGGTTGCTGCAATTATCGGCTTGAATTTAACCGGGCTGATGGATCCGACTGCGTTTCTTTTCCGCTCAGTCGCATTAGCAATACTGCCCGGACTGGGTGTCGGGCTGCGTTCAATGTTTGACGCGCTGGCCGTCAGTGACATAAAACTGATAAATCTTCTCAGCTATGGTGCCGAAATTTTTGTATCGCCGGTTTTTGGTTACAGCCATCAGGCCTATCAAACCGCATGGTTTATCGGAGGTCTGTTTTTAGTCATTCTATTTCTAAACCGAATCCGTTTACGCTTCTGGTGCCGGTTTCTTTGTCCCCTGGGTGCGCTGCTGGGCATTTTTTCGCGTTTCACCATCTTGCGGTTGGTCAAATATCCGGAAAAATGCACGGAGTGTAATTTGTGTGTGAAACACTGTCAGGGTTCCGCATCTCCGCGACCCGATCAGATCTGGGAAACCGCTGAATGTCATATGTGTTTTAATTGTTTTAATGTGTGTCCGGAAGATGCGCTTGCCTTTCGATTTAGCTGGACCCCCAAATTAACGAAAAAACCGGATATGGGAAAACGGGCCGTGCTTGGCGGTCTTTTCGCCGGTCTCTCTATTCCCTTTTTGAGCAGACTTGACGGTCAAATTGACAAGGTATCTGATTCGCGACTCATTCGGCCGCCCGGATCGCTTGCGGAAAAGGATTTTCTCGAGCTCTGCCAGCGGTGCGGCCTGTGCATGAAGGTCTGCCCCACCAATGCAATCAACCCAACGCTTGCCCAAGCCGGCATGGCCGGCTTTTGGACGCCGCACCTTATCATGACCCAAGGATACTGTGAATATACCTGCACACTGTGTGGTAGTGTCTGTCCTACGGGAGCTATTCGGGAAATAACCGCCAAGGAAAAGATCGAACAACCGATCAAAATCGGTTCAGCATATATTGACAGAGGCCGATGTCTGCCCTGGTCCGGAAACACACCCTGTATTGTGTGTCAGGAGGTTTGTCCCACGTCTCCAAAGGCCATTTATCTTAAAAAAGATGTTGTCATTCGCCCGAATGGTAAACAATTCGATGTGCAACTGCCGTATGTCGACCTCAAACTGTGTGTGGGTTGCGGTATCTGCGAAAACAAGTGCCCGGTGCGGGGGTTGCCGGCCATACGCACCATCGCGGCCGGTGAATCAAGATCCTTGAGAAATCAGATTTTGCTTTAACCTTTCCGGTATCAGATCTGGCGCTCAGCAGATAAAAAAAGCCAACGACGGTGAGAGGGATGAGAAGGCTATCTGACAAAACCAGTCCAAAATCTGCTTCCAGGTGTTAAGCCTGAGCATTTTGAAAGTGAGCTTAGCAGCGGAAGCGGAAATTAGCTGCGAGATAAGTTTCGTGCGGTGCACTCAAGCTCAGCACTTATGGTAAATACATTTTCTCCATTTAAAGATAATCCCCTGGAACTGGATTTGATTGGTATTCATGGTTTTAGGTCCATGAAATTTGAACAGAAATTACCAACAGGTTTACGCGGTACGTCTCCAAATATCGACCTTGTTGCCGAAAGTGAGACCGACGTGGTGGCGATTGAATCCAAGTTCTTGGAATACTTTGGTCCAAAGAAGCCTCGCTTTAAAAGGAGTTACACGAGAAAGGCTTTTTCCAAAGCTGAAGAAAAATGGCTAAATCTAATTGAACGATTCCGAGATAGCTCTGCTAAATATTAGATGAATTTTCACAAGATGTGGAGGGAACTTCAATCAGGTTTGCGTATAAAAGCTATCCTGAGTTGTGGTCAGAATGGGGGGAAAAAGGAATTTATAAAGAACATCTTAGAAATTTGCGTAAGCGATATAGTATCGACATGTAGATATTATAGTTAAAAATGGGCATCCCAAGGATAAAGATGAAAGCCTGTTTCTGGAAATGAAACAGGCTTCTTTTTTGGAATGATGGGATAGTTTTAGATAGTTGGATATCACTATATCCTAAAAACTCTTTAATTTTGGATACATTACAGTAATCGACACTTTTAGCTTTTCCACCGAATATATGATATCCACACTTTTTGGTAAAACAATTTATATCATATTACCAAATGATATCCACAATAATTACCAATTATGTGTACATAGCCGATTTATAAACTTCAGCCAAAGTGTGGATTTCGCATAGCGAATATACAATTTCCAAATAAACAATTGTCGGGGAAATGAACACTATATGGGATTGCAGATATGAAAGTGGTATCCCAAAAAATCGGAAGGTGTTCGACTTGAGATACGTTTACAATACATGCAAAATCCGAAATCACAAGATATTTGGTTTTTGTTGTTGATATCTGCAATTAAGGCTCATCTGCGATTAGCTGGAGACAACAGGTTTTGTCAACGCGGAAACGGTTTTGGTATTTAAGGATACATGCAGTCCAAGTTAATTTTGCCAGACTAACAGATATAGTGGTTTGCAATCGCTTAACCAATCAATCAAATTATATTTGACGCCATATAATTTGATGATATATATATGATTATGATTGATCTGAACTTCCTATTCCACCTGATCTGATGCACAATTTCGTTCGTTGAATTAAGCCAGTTCCCGCAGTTCACATCGCACTTCTGATTAATCCACTTTCAGATATTTTTACTTTATTTAAAAACCTTTAAACGGGGGTGATTTAATGAACGATGAGCGAGCCAAACGTAAACTCACCGCTATCCTCAGTGCTGATGCCGTGGTTACAGCCGTTTAATGAGACAGGATGAAGCTGCGACCGTTGCTACACTTAAAAAACAAAAAGAAACGATGGCCTTGTTAATAGACAAGTATCGTGGTCGCGTAGTGGATTCTCCGGGGGACAATATTCTGGCTGAATTTGGCAGTGTGGTCGATGCGGTGGAGTGTGCGGTGGAAATCTCAAATGAGCTAAAAAACATTAACGAAGCGTTACCTGAAGACCGCAAGATGGAGTTTCGGATCGGCGTCCATCTCGGAGATGTTCTTGAGGAAGAGGGTCGAATTTACGGTGACGGAGTGAACATTGCGGCACGGATCGAGGGGTTGACTGAATCAGGAGGTATTTGCATTTCAAGAACAGCCTATGACAGTGTTAAGGACAAACTATCTTTCGGGTATGAATATTTAGGCGAGCACAGAGTAAAAAACATTGCTGAGCCAGTGAGAGTGTATCGTGTTTTGATAGAGCTTGAAGCCGCCGGCAAAGTGATCGGTGAGAAAAGATTTTTGGGCAGGATTTCACAAAAGGCAGCCATAGCAGCCATCATTATTCTGCTAATAGTTTCAGGAGGTGTAATTGGCTGGAATATTTATCTCCATCAATCTAAAAGAATAGAACCTGCCTCCCTGGATAAAATGGCGTATCCCTTGCCTGATAAACCTTCTATTGCTGTGCTTCCCTTTGTGAACCTAAGTGGCGATCCCGACAAAGAATACCTGAGCGAAGGCCTCACCGAAGAGATCATCAACGCTCTGTCCAAAAGTCCACGCTTTTTCGTCATTGCCAGGGACTCCACCTTCCCTTACAAAGGAAAGGCTGATAAGATTCAGCAGGTCGCTGAGGCTTTGGGCGTCCAGTATGTACTGGAGGGGAGTGTTCAATGGGCTGGCGATCGGGTTAGGATCACAGTCCAGTTAATCGATACGCTCAAAGGCCATCAATTGTTTTCAGAACGATATGACCGGGAATTGAAGGACATATTTGCCCTCCAGGATGAAATAACGATGAAAGTCATGAGCGGTATGGGGAGTCATGCTGAGTGGTTGGGAAATCGCTATGTGTCCTCAAAAGGTACAAAGAACCTCGATGCGTATTTGAAATGGATGCAGGCTGCGGCATACACGCAAAACTTCAATAAAGAAAATGCGGTCATTGCCCGAAGGTTAGCCAAGGAATCCTTGACCCTCGACCCTGAGTACGCCGATCCGTATACCGTCCTTGCCGCGGCAAATATTATAGAAGTGTATGTTGGGGCCAGCACCTCGACCAGGGAATCCCTCGCTCAGGCAGAAGAAATGGCGGGAAAAGCCCTTGCATTGGATGATTCTCATGTGACTGCCCACATGCAATTGAGTATTATCTATGTGTTCAGGAGACAATTCGAGAAGGCCCTTATACAGGCAGAGCGCGCCATAGCCATCGCCCCCAATTCCGCCTTTGCCAATTATATGCTTGGAACTGCGTTCTTGCATTCCGAACGATTTGAAGAGGCGATCGCTTACTTCAAGAAATCGCTTCGACTGAACCCAATCTTTCCAGACAGTCAATGCCTGAACAATCTTGGTTCTGCCTATCGCTTCCTTGGCCGCTACGATGAAGCGATTGCAGCTTACAAAAAGTTGTTCCAGCTCTACCCTGATCACCTACCAGGTCACGCGAATCTTGCGGCAACTTACGTCATGGCTGGTCGCGAGGAAGATGCCCGTGCTGAGGCTGCAGAGGTTATGAGGATCGATCCAAAGTTTTCTCTCGAGCGTTTTGCCAGGTCGTTCCCATACAGAAAGGAGTTGATAGAGGAATTGGTATATGCTTGGCGGAAGGCGGGACTTGAGTGATGTGAGGCATGATACTACATATTGTGTATCGGAAAGCACTTCAAAAGTTATGATTACTTGTCAGGAAACCAAATATCACTGAACCTGTGATTGAGAATATATGCTAAAATCCACACCCCCCAATCCTGTGATATAATAAAATATCACAACTTCCCCCAAACTTGCGATACGTAGATGATGGTATTGCGATTTTGCGATTTTTTGGATATAAAAGCTATATCACAGGAATTTGGGAGATTCAAAAGCTTTGATTAGTTGGAGATACCCCAACTTTTTTGGCTCGAAGATATTTTTGTTTCCCAGAAGATATCTGCAATTGTTTACGAATTGATCTGTCCTTAATAACCGGTTCATACAATGTTTCAAATTAGTGTAGTTGTTAATGAAATGTAGCATAATAAAAACTTTACCAGGAGTTCTACGCTATTCGGTCGAAGGATAAATTGTGCGGTTTTTCTATGGCCTTATCTCAACAATCGTACCATTTGGCACCAACTTGTAGATTTCCTCCATTTCTTCGTCTGTAACGGCAATACATCCTTTCGTCCAGTCAATCCCTGCATGCAAAGCACCAACCCACGCGAGACCATTTTTGATGCCATGGATCATGATATCTCCACCCGGAGAAACACCAAGCTCTTTTTCCCGCATTTTATCTTTCTCGTTTGGATAGGAAATATGAAGAGACAGGTGATAATCGCTGTTCCTGTTTCTTGAATAG
>CP070746.1:6597813-6621461 GCA_020348305.1 Desulfobacterales bacterium | reverse complement strand
TTGATGTCCGTAGATATCGGGCTCCCTTTTTCCAAGCATGTTCAGGTTGGGTCCATGAATGACCAAGACTTTTCGACGATTAGGGTCTTCTTGCATATGATGAACTCCAGATCCTTAAAAGATTAACCAATATTTACCCGTTAAATTTGAAGACGATTTAGCTGGGGACAAATAACGAATAACTCCCAATTGAGTTAAAAACCAATTGGGGTCGTCATCTTCATTGTTCCAGCCGGTCGCTTATTTTTTTCATCGCTTTCATGAACGCTATGCGCTTTTTTTTCGCATAGGGATTATATTGGTGCATATCATGAAATAATTGCCAGGTATCGTGCTCTACGACATCCAGTATATTCAGCAGCCTCTTATAACCTTCGGTGTCCATGTTGAGTTCCGCGGCGCCGAATTCAGACAAGGTCCTTCCAATCAAATGGGTCAGGGCAAGGCTAATTGCAATTTGCTCATCATGATCCTCTGGTGTAGATTCGATAATGATCAATCCCTTTGAAGACAAATAGGACTTGATTTTTTGATACCGCTTATTTTTGACTCTTACCTGGCTCAAAAAGATTTTTTTTCCCTTTAAGGAGTCCGAGGCGCTATCCGGTCCAAACATGGGATGGGTCGCCAGAATCGAAACCGTTTCAGGTAACAAATCCTTCATCCAGCGGGAAGGATATTCTTTTACGGAACACACGTCCACGACGAGAACATCATTTTTTAAGATAGGTCCAATCTCTATTAGAATCTCCTTTAACGTGGAGATCGGCACACATAAAATGACGATGTTCTGCTGACAAACCGTCGACAGAGATGCCGTATTGGCACCGATTTTTTTGATCTGGGCTGATTTATCCCTTCGATTAAAAACAAAGACATCAAAATCTTCGGCAAGATACCTGGCCGTCAGTTTCCCAAAGCGTCCAAAACCGATGATACCGATCATAATACCTCTTCTCTCATCTTCTGTCGAAGCGCGAAGTCGGCAATGACGAGCGCCGCCATGCTTTCGACGATTGGTACAGCTCGCGGAACCACGCAGGGATCATGACGCCCCCCGGCTTCAAGGACGACATCGTTTCCGTCAAAATCGGCGGTCTTTTGGGGCAAGCTGATGGTCGCCGGGGGCTTGAAAGCCACCCGAAAAATAATTGGCTCGCCATTGGTAATGCCGCCCTGAACACCACCGCTGTAATTGGTTTTCGTTCCCAGACGATCTCCTTTTTTAAGGAACACATCATTATGCTCTGATCCCCGCATTCGTGAACCGGCAAAGCCCGAACCGATTTCAAACCCTTTCGTGGCGGGAATCGATAACATGGCCTGTGCCAATATAGCTTCTGCTTTGTCAAAAACCGGCTCTCCCAATCCGGCCGGAAGATTGCGGCAAACACAGGTTATAATGCCCCCGACGGAGTCGCCCGCATTTCGTGCCTCCAAAATGAAATCTTCCATTTTTTCGGCTGCAAGTGGATCCGGGCAGCGAACCATCGATTTATCCACATCCCGGCGGGTAATTTGCGTAATGTCCAATGCAGGCGCTACAATAGAATAGACGGCGCTGACCCAGGCAACGATTTCAATGCCGTAATCTTCATAAAGAAATTTTTCAGCGATGGCTCCCGCAGCGACACGACCGGCAGTTTCCCTGGCGCTGGAACGTCCGCCGCCACTGCGGGCCCGAATACCGTATTTGATCTGATAGGTGTAGTCGGCGTGTGAGGGCCGGGGAACCGAGAATATCTGCCGATAGTCCTCCACTCGCTGATCTTTATTTTTTATAATTAGCGAAATCGGTGTGCCTAAGGTCTTGCCGTTTTCTACACCGGAAAAAATGGAAACCCGGTCCGCTTCGTTTCTTGGGGTCGTCAACTTGCTCTGGGCCGGCCGGCGACGATCTAACTGCGGTTGAATATCTGTCTCATCTAAGGTAATTTTCGGCGGGCAGCCGTCAACCACGGCGCCGATTCCCAGACCGTGGGATTCGCCGAAAGTGGTAACTCGAAACAGGGTGCCAAATGAGCTGGACATGCGATTGCGCTCCTATTCCATATCTTTTATCTTGTGCATTATCGTTTGCGTAATTTCAGCCACCGGGATACCATCGGTGTGGATAAAAAAATTGCTGGCGCTTTCATAATAAGGGCTGCGCTTTAAAAGCATTTCTTCGATTTCAGCCACAAGCCCTTTGTTTGTCAACGCCGGTCGCAAATCTCCGGTGTTTTGGTCCCGAAGAATTCTCTGCTCAATTGTTTGGGCAGCTGCGCGTAGCCAAATAATTATACCGGTATTTTTCATTGCTTCTACGTTATCCGCACAAAGCACGATCCCACCGCCGGTAGCAACGACTTGCCGGTCTTTTGAGCAGATGCGTCTCATCACTGACCGTTCCTTGCAGCGAAAGGCTGCCCATCCCTCAGTGTCAATGATCTTCTTAATACTCTGGCCGGACGCTTCGATCACGAGCGTGTCAGAGTCCACAAAAGGTCGGCCGGTCATCAAGGCGATAGATTGCCCCACCGTCGTTTTTCCAGTACAGCGGTATCCGATAAGAAAAATATTCATCAACGATATAATCCCTCAAAAACCTGCCAAAAGGTTGGAAAGGATTTTTCAACACAGCTTTCGCCTCGAATATAGACGCCGGGCACATTTAAGCCAGCAATGGCAAAACTCATTGCGATGCGATGGTCATTGTAAGTGTCGATTATTGATCCGCGCGGATTCCCGCCCTTTACAATCAGTGCATTTTCCGTGCAGTGGGTTTTAATTCCCATTTTGGTCAGCCCTGCTACGACGGCAGTTAAGCGATCGCTTTCTTTTGTTTTAAGATGGGCCACATTTCTAATTACCGTTGTTCCCTTGGCGAATGCAGCCACCACGGACAAAGTCGGTACCAGATCCGGCATATCGCATAGGTCTGCTTCAATGGCGGAAAGGGGTCCGCCTAAAACACGGATGCCATCCTTTTCTTTGTAGATCTGGCAACCCATAGATTGGAGCAAATCAACAAAGCGAACATCACCCTGGGGCGAATTTGCATCAATTCCCACAACTTTAATTTCAGCACCGGTAATAGCGGCAGCTCCCCAGAAGTAGCCTGCTTGCGAACAATCTGCTTCCACCATATATTCGCCGGCTCTGTAAACCTGAGCCCCAGGAACTTTAAATTTCAAGTAACCTTCGCGTTTAATTGAAATGCCGAACGTTTTCATGAGTTCGATCGTCAGGTCCACGTAGGGTCTGGATACCGGTCCCTTGGTAACACGAATTTCAAGTCCCATTCTGGTATATGGCGCAATGAGAAGAAGAGCAGAAAGAAACTGACTGCTTTTTTGACAGTTAATGCCCACTCTATCTCCGCTTATCGATCCGCCCGACACCTTAATCGGTGGACAACCGTTTTTATTAAGACATCGAACTCGCACGCCAATCTGCTGCAGCGCATCCAAAAGATCCTGAATCGGGCGCGTTCCCATGCGCTCTGTGCCCGCAAGTGTATAAGTTCCATCTCCGAGCGCCGCCACAGCTGTCAACAACCGCATGGAAGTTCCGGAGTTTCCCAAATAAATCGGTGCATCACATGATTCCATGTGTCCGCTTTTCCCATACACCAGAATTTCTGAATCATGCGACTCGATTCGAATACCCATCTGTTTTAGCGCTTCGATCGTAAATTGCGTATCTTCACTGATAAGCGCGTTTTTAATGGTGCACATCCCGTCGGATAAGGCGGCCGCAATCAGCATTCGATGGGTATAACTTTTTGATCCGGGCACAATTATCTGGCAGTTGCTAATTTTTTGAGATTTTATTGCTATCATTTCATTTGTGAATAAATTGTGTTTATTTTGTCCTCAGGGCCTCCAGAACCGAATTCTGCATGATATCAATGGGGGCTTTTTTACCTGTCCAGAGCTCAAATTGATACGCCCCCTGAAACACAAACATTGAAACTCCGTTGATTGTCCGACACTTTTTCACTTCAGCCTCTTTTAAAAGACGGGTTTTTAGCGGGTTGTAGACAATGTCCATGACAACCATCTCTTTTGATAGGTTTTTTTTGGGTATCGGTGTTGCATTCGTTTCAGGGTGCATCCCAATTGGCGTGGTGTTGATCAAGATCTCGTATCGTTGCGGCTGGTAATCGCTTAAAGGTAAAAATTCCGCTTCCAAATCAGCTGCCAGGCGTTCTCCAGTTGCCCGTGAGCGGTTCAAAATGGTCACACGCCCTCCTGCTGCAACCAGGCCGAATCCGATCGCCCGGGCAGCTCCGCCGGCACCAATGATGGCCACAGATTTGCCGTCAATGGTTGTCTTTGTCCTCAAGGCTTCCAGGGCGCCATGGCAATCCGTGTTATAACCGATCAATTTGCCTTTCTGATTGACAATGGTATTCACTGCCCCAATCGTTGCCGCTGTGGCATCGACTTCATCAAGGTATTCCATTATAGCGACTTTGTGGGGAAGGGTGATGCTTACACCTTTGAAATTCAAAGCTTGGATGCTTTTCACCGCAGAATCCAGATCCGTAATCCTGAAGGCTAAATAAACCCCGTTGTAGCCGACCGCCGCGAACGCCTGATTGTGCATCACCGGGCTCAGGCTGTGAGCAACCGGATTTCCAAAAAGGCCCAAAAGAGATGTATGCGAATCAATCATTTTTGTATTCGACCTTCTTTGTTTTAACTCGTCCGTTGTATATTCCGACCTTCAGCGATGATAGCTGAGAAAATATTACGAAGACCATCATTGCATAGGGGACCGTTGTTCTTCTCCAACACCCGGCGCATGATTTCTTTTTCGCGCCTGCTGTCCGTAACCTGAATACCGCACTGTTTTTTAAAATGGCCAATTTGCGCCGCAAGCAAAAGTCTTTCATTGATTAAATCTAGAATTTTTTCATCAATTTCATCGATGGCCTTTCGCAGTGCTCGGATATCAGCGTTCAAATCATCAGTGGTATTGTCCTTGTTTGGCTTATCCATCGATCGCATCCTTGAGTTCTTCAAAGGAAATCTTATCAACAATTGCGTTGCCGATTTTATGTAACAGAACAAAATTAATGCAGTTGTCCTCTCGCTTTTTATCCTTTCCCAAGGCTTCCAGGATTCTCCTGGGCTCAGATTCAAGCCGGGTAGGAAGTTTTAGGTTATGCAGCAATGCTTTGAGCCGTTGGTCTTCTGCAGTGGTCAAATGCGCTCTTCTGACAGAAAGGGCCGATGCAATAACCATGCCCCTGCTGACCGCCTCGCCGTGCGGAACTCCCGTCGCCTTTTCGATTGCATGTCCGAAAGTGTGACCGAAATTAAGTATCCGGCGTTCTCCTCTTTCGGTTTCATCCCGGTTGACAATGGATGATTTTATGGTTACCGAATCAACCACCAGCTTTTCAATGACCTGGCTATCCAAGGCATGCGCGCTTTTGTAATTCTGTTCAAGATAAGCAAATAAATCGGCATCTGCGATGGCGGCATGTTTGACGATTTCGGCAAAGCCGCATAAGCGTTCTCTTTGCGGAAGGCTTTTTAAAAGGTCCGGATCACAGATTACAAATTCGGGTTGATTAAAGACCCCGACCATATTTTTATACCCGCCATAATTAACGCCGTTTTTACCGCCGACACTGGCATCCACCTGCGCAAGCAAGGTGGTGGCGACAAAACCGAATCTGACGCCGCGCAGAAAGGTCGAGGCAACAAATCCGGCGATGTCACACACAATACCGCCACCAATTCCGACAATGAAAGATGAGCGGTCTGCCTTGAGTGATACCAGCTGTGCATAAATATCTCCAACGGTTTCCAGGGTCTTGATTTTTTCTCCGGTTCCGATGGTGATAACGTCATCGGCCATTGTATTAAGCCGATAAATTTCATGAACATTCACATCGGTGATAATAATCGTTCTGGATACTGGAACATAACGGTGCAGGTTTTCCAGATGTTCACCGATCAAAATGCTTGACGCGCCCATATTGCCGCGAATGGTGATAGTTTCCATTTTTTTTAGTCGTATTTTCTATGATGCCAGTTGATATTTTTTTGGAAAGGCCTGCAACAGGGTTTCATTCGCCCAGAGCAGCAACTGCTCAGTGGTCTCCCATGAAATGCATTCATCCGTAATTGAAACCCCGTATTTAAGGAACGCAACATCATCTGAAAACTTCTGACTGCCTTCATACAGGTTGCTTTCCAGCATCAGACCGATTAAGGACTCATTGCCGGAGATATACTGGTTAATGACGTTTTTCCAAACGACTGCCTGCCCCTGGTACTTTTTCATCGAATTGGCATGTGAGCAGTCCACCATAATGGCCTCCGGCAAGTCTTTTTCAATCAGTTTTAAACGCGCCTCTTCCAAGCTGATGGGATCATAATTGGGCCTTTGTCCTCCCCTTAAAACTATATGGCCCCAAGGATTGCCGGCGGTTTTAACCACGCAGGTCTTGCCGTCCTGGTCGATTCCGAGAAAACTTTGCGGAACGCGTGCTGCTATTAGCGCATTAATCGCGGATGACAAATTGCCGTCCGGGCTGTTCTTAAAACCAACAGGCATTGATAGACCGCTGGCCATTTCACGGTGTGTCTGTGATTCGGTGGTACGGGCACCGATGGCCGACCAGCTGACCAAATCGGCAACATACTGTGGGGTGATCGGATCCAGCATCTCAGTGGCGACTGGTAACCCCAGCTCGGCAATTTGCAATAAAAGGCTGCGCGCTTTTCGCAGTCCCAATAGCATGTCACAGGTCCCATCCAGACAGGGGTCGTTTATCAACCCCTTCCAGCCCACAATGGTCCGGGGTTTTTCAAAATAGACCCGCATGACAACGAAAAGGGTGTCCTCTACCTCTTTGCGCAGGATATTCAGTTTGGCTGCATATTCCAAAGCAGCTTTTTCATCATGAATGGAACAAGGCCCGACAATTACCAGCAGGCGCTGGTCTTCTTTCAGCAATATTTTTTCGATGCTTTCGCGCCCGGAAACTAAGGCTTCAATGGCCTTAGAGCTGATCGGAATTTCCTGTTTTAATCGTTTCGGTTTCACAAGCGGTATGTAGCCTTTTACGCGTACATCATCTGTTGGTTTCATAGCAGGGGTCCTTTCAAAAAATAAAAATCCTTTTTATTAATGTAAAAAAAGGCCGCGAATCTTAACCCGCGGCCTTGAGAAAGAAAAAAGCCGCGAGCTTTTATATCTGCCCGTGGCTTTTTGCTCTTATTTAATTGTTTTTAAGATCTCAGCGCACCCCAGGCAGACCGGTACCAAAATAAAAATACCCGTAATAAAAAAAGTATCTGCCTGAAGATTGAAACGTCAATTTAAAATCCTTTTTTCGTCTGAATTTTAAAGCACTTTTACATTAATAAAATCGGATGTCAAGTTTTTTTTAATTTTAGCATGTCAGGCAATTTGAGGCGTTGAATCTTACCCGAAGGGCCCTTCGGAAGCTCATCCATAAACTTTATGACTTTGGGCGTTTTAAACTCACCCAGGTGTTCAAAACAGTAACAGCGTAATTCTTCTTCGGTTGCGGTGCAATCCGGCTTCATGACAACACAACACATGATTTGCTCGCCGTAATGTTCATCAGGAATTCCCACGGCTGCAGCCTCCAGCACTGCCGGATGCTTATAAAGCGCTTCGTCAATTTCTTTAGGAGCGATATTTTCTCCCCCTTTAATGATGAGCTCTTTGATACGACCCGTTACAAAAACAAATCCATCCTCATCCATGTATCCCAAATCGCCTGTGTGAAACCATCCGTCAGGTTCCAGGACCTTGGCAGTCGTATCCTGTGCTTTATAGTATCCTTTCATGACGTTATCACCACGGATCATAATCTCACCCTGGGTTCTGCGTGGCACCTCATTGCCTTCTTTATCGATGATTTTGGCCTCGTTACCTACCGCTAGGCCAGGTGATCCATACTTTCTTTTGGTTGGATCCATGGGATTGGAAAATACCGGTGCTGCCGTCTCGGTCAGGCCCATGGTCTCAACAATGGATACCTTGAATTTCGCCTCAAAGTCCTTGTGAAGCGAGGGCGGCAGGGCGGAAGATGCTGAACGCCCAAAACGGAGCTGATCGAGATTCAGATTTTTGCTTTCCAAATCGGTAGTACTTGTTAAATACGAAATGATTGTCGGCACGACACTGAACCAGGTGCAGCCATACTCGGAGATGAGTTCCCAGAAGTTGGAGGTGCTGTATTTGTGCGGCATAACCGCACTGCCCCCGCTTAATAAAGGCGCCACAACCGTCACGACTTCACCGTTGATATGATAGAGAGGCAGGGAACAAAGCGCTCGGTCGTCAGGGGTTAACTCGTGTGCCATCGTTGTGTATTGCCCACCGGCAACGAGGTTCTTGTGAGAAAGAATCACCCCTTTAGGAAGGCCCGTGGTGCCGGATGTATAAAGCAAAAGGGCATCGTCTTCTTCATTGATTTCCGGAAGGTGAATCCCTAAAAGATCTTCATCCGCAGAGAAAATAGTTTCAGCGTCATTATCAATCTGAATCAATATGATATCCCGATTGACCTTTTTAATTGCAGTCTCCAATTTATCCTTTTGGTTTTCGGTGAAGAAAACCAGTTTCGTGTCCGAATGACCGATCACATATTCGAGTTGAGCAGGCTGGGCCATCAAATTGAGGGGCGTAATAACAAAACCGGAGTACATAGCACCGAGGAAAATCTTGGTGCTTTGGCAACCGTTGCCAAGCATGAAAGAAACCTTGTCACCCTTTTGTAAACCCAGTTTTGTTAAGTGCTTCCCTAGGTTCACCGAATCCTCTTGCAACTGTCTATAAGTCAAATATAACCCGGGTTCCGGGGCGATCATAAAGATCTTGTCCGGCTCTCCTAAAGCTCTTTTGTCAATGTAGTGTCTAATGGTTCGCATATTTTTTATATGTAACATTTTTTATCATTTCTTTCTTGACATTTTTTCAGTTGAAACGCATTTTTATAATTAGGTTGTTATTTTCCCTGAATGTAAGGTTTTGATTGGACATTCCGACAACCTGTAGAATATTGCCGAAATCAATCCGATAAACGAGTATTGAAAAACAAGTAACAAGTTACAATCAATTGAGTAGTTGAACTCAATTGATCGGTAGAAAGAGGAGTAAAATGGACGAATGTAGACCGATTTTAAACACCGGCCTTCGAGGCTTTAAAGTGGCCAGCAGTCGCATCAGTGATGTGGACGGGGATATCGGGAAAATCGTTTATAGAGGATTTTTAATTCAGGATCTGGCGGCCAAGGCGTCATTTGAAGAAGTCGTTTATTTATTGCTTTATGAAAAATTGCCGAACAAAGAAGAGCTTAAAGCTTTCGAAGCTCGGCTTTCAGCCGAAAGACATCTTCCTGCGGAATTCATTGATGCGTTGAAAACCCGTCCGAAATATGCCCTTCCAATGGATATCCTTCAGGCCGGCGTTGCCATGCTGGCCCATCACGATTCGGATGTTAGAGAGCTTTCAGATGAGGCGGCATCGCGCATGGCCATCAAGCTGATCGCCAAATTTCCTACCATTATGGCTGCCTGGGGTCGAATCCGCAACAATAGAGAACCTGTAGATCCTTCCCCGGATCTCGGCCATGCCGCCAACTTTCTCTATATGCTCAGTGGAGAAGTTCCGGATGATGAGGTGGCCCGTTTTTTTGATGTATGTCTGGTTTTGCATGCCGAGCATACATTTAATGCGTCCACTTTTGCTGCGCGGGAGGTTGCGTCGACCCGCGCGCATATGTATGCGGCGGTGGCAGCCGGGGTTGGATCGCTGTCCGGTGAACTGCACGGCGGTGCCAACGTGCGGGTGATGGAAATGCTGCTAAAGATTGGTTCCGTGGACAAAGTTGAAGACTATGTCACTGCGCAGCTTGATGCCGGTAAAGTGATCTTCGGCCTGGGCCATGCGGTTTACAAAGTAGATGATCCGCGGGCTCACATCCTCGCGCCCATGTCCCAAAAGATGGGCGAGCGCACCGGGCAACCGCAATGGTTTGAAATATCGCAGGAATTAGAGAAAAAAGGCAAAGCCATATTTAAAGAGAGAAAAGGCATCGATATTTTTACCAATGTTGATTTTTACAGTGCTTCGTTATACTACAGCATGGGTATCCCGCTTGACTTTTTCACACCAATTTTTGCCATTGCCCGAATTGCAGGCTGGGTGGCCCACGTCATTGAAGAGCAGTTTGCGGGGGCAGCTGCAAAACCTGTGCTTTATCGCCCGGAATCCGAATATGTGGGTGATTATTGCGGCCCGGATACCTGTGAATTTGTGCCTCTAGAAGACAGATAATTTATTTTAACTGAGTTCCGAGGAAATAATGTAAACAGGATTAAAAGTTACGATTTAAAAATACCCTGCTTTTTTAGGCGGGGTATTTTTGCATTAGTTCTCGGAAATCTGGTGCGTTGGTCCTCTTTTTGAGCTGCATGCTTTGCCAGTAGGGGTGTTGTATCTCATTGGTGTTAAGCTGTTCATCTCTCAAAACCACCCTGGACGGCACAAATGTAACTTGTGAATGCTGATAATAATCGAAAAGGCATGGAGGACAACATGAGTTCGATGCCCGATTTTTCGTCTTTCCAGCAAGGTGCCCGGCGGTTTGAAGCGGCCATGAGTGGAATTCCCGATCGAGTTCCCGTATGCGCCCAGATGCACGAATTTGCCATGAAAGAAATCGGAGCCAAACCACTGGAGTTTTATACAACTCCTGAAATGCTGGTCAACGGTACCCTGGAAGTTCAGGAAAAATATGGCATCGACGTGCCGGTCCTTGATTATGATGTATACAATATCGAAGCCGAGGCCATCGGCCAGGAAATCATATTTAGTGATGATCATATGCCGGACGTTGATCGCACCAAGCCCTTGATTCGAGACAGAGGCGATCTCAAAAAAATCCGTACACCGGATTTTGACACTGAAGGGCGCTTTGCTTGTGTGATTGAAATGAACAGGTTATTCCGCAAGCTTATCGGCGGTCAAACAGAAGTTACGTTAAGGTTCTGTGCTCCGTTTAGCCTGGCGGCCAATATCCGGGGAATCGAGCAACTCATTACGGACATCTATACCGATCCTAACTTTGTCCGCAGCCTGCTTGACCGTGTCGTCGAAGATCTATTGGCTCCCTGGATACTGCGCTTAAAAAAGGAGTTCCCCAATGCTACCAGCATATCCGGTGATGATGCCACCGGTTCGCTTCCGATTGTCAACATGGATATCCTTCGAAAATGGATTGTTCCATATGTCCTGCGCCTCAAGGAAATATGCGGTCCTGAAATTTATGTACCCAATTGGGTGGGGGAGCACCTCTTGAAAAATCCCGGGGAAATGCTGGATTTAAAACGCCAGGTGTGCCCGGGATTTGTCGAAGGTCAGGACCCCGATGTTGAAAAACTGGGTCCTGAATTATATAAGGATTATGCTGAAAAACATGATGTGCCCTTAATTCTGGGCGTCGGCGCTGGATTTCTTGCTTTAAGTTCGCCGGAACAAGTTGACCAAAGGGTAAAACATTATGTCGAAATTGGTGGAAAGAACGGTCGCTTTGCATTGTATCTTTGTAATCTGGGCGCTACAACCCCGCCCGCGAACGTGAGAGCAGCCATTGAGGCGGTTCAAAATTTCGGTACTTACAGTTAGAACTGGTTTAAAAGCCTAATCTAATAACCGAATGCTGCGTTGCAAACCGATTCAAAATACTCACATTTTACTGGGTTTAGCCCGTTGGCCCGTTAACTCCCGCCATGGCGGGATTAAAGAAGCAACTCTGATAACTTTTTTTGAACGGACTCAACGGGCATAACCAGAAGGCCTTACTAAAGCTATGAAACTTCCAACCAAACAAGACTGCTACCGGATGATCTGCGAGATGAATATGCTCGATCACATCGCGATTCACTCCATGCAAGTTTGCCGGGTTGCCACGTTGCTGACGGAAAAGCTTATCGAGCAGGGTATTGACTTAAATTTCGATCTAATCCAGGCCGCAGCGCTCTTGCATGATATTACCAAGACCCGCAGTCTTCAGACAAAAGAAAACCATGCCTTAACCGGCGGCCAACTTCTAGCTGATCGGGGCTATCCTGAAGTCGGCCATCTTGTAAGACAGCATGTGAGGCTTGATGAATATCCACATCCGGCGATTGTCAGTGAGGCAGCAATCATCAACTATGCCGACAAACGGGTGCTGCATGACAAAGTCGTACCACTGAAAACGCGCCTGGACTATATTTTGGAGAAATACGGGAAGGTACCTGAACATCGGCAACGAATCTGCAGGCTCTGGGAGAAAACAAAAGAATTGGAAGAGGAAATCTTTCGTCCCTTATCGCTTTCTCCGCGGAACCTCACCGATGTGATCAATTGCGAGGATCGTTCCCTGGATGTTTGGGAATTACAGAAGTTATGCGGACAGCTGCAAGTGGAGATAAAGTGAATTTGTGTCATTCACCTCCGATCTTTTTACGTGCAATCTTTCCTTGAACCCTTTCAAGCAATGCGCGGCAGTGCCTCCGTCTGGGCGTTTTGCACCGGGGTACAATTGCGGGTTACTCACTTGTGGATAAGGCAGGCGTTACCATTGTCTGCCCGCCGGTATATATTTACCTGATGTTTTTCATTTCGCTGGTATTGTTAACCCCGTATGTATTGACAAAAGAACGTTTAGCGCTAAAAAAGGAATGGAATGTAAACAGATAATAGAGTCTTTTTCAGAAAGTTCAGTCAGAATAATAACTTTTTATTATGAAAAATATGATAATTATTATTTTGACTTATACTTCAATTGAATTAAAATGCAATTTCAGATTTTTACAGTTTAACGAAAAAAGAACAGGAGGAACGCATGGACAGGGAACCATTGATCCGTAGAAAGACTGCCATCTCCTACAAGACGGAAGAGAAAACCGTCATGCGCGGATATGATCTTAGTGAGCTGGCGGAAGAAGGTTATTCATTCTGCGACGCATTATTTGTTTTATATCAAAACCGGATTCCAACTGAAGCAGAAGAAAAGATGCTTAAATACGAAATGGGTGTGTTTTTGGAGCATTCCATGTCGCCTTCGGCGGTGGCTGCCATCGGGGTGAGTGCCGGCCGCCCGAATCTTCCCTGTGCCGTTGCAGCCGCTGTAACCACCTTCGGCGGCGTACATGGTCCGGGCGCCGCCCATGGATACATGCTCAATAAATACCTGGAGCGCGCCAAGAAGGAAGGCAAAACCGTGGATGAGATGGCCAAAACCCTGGTTGACGAGTATATGGATGCCGGCAAACCGGTTATGGGTATGGGTCAGCCCCAGCATATTGACAGCGATCCGCGGGCGGAGCCGATTCATCTCAAGCAGGAAGAATTGGAGCTTGAAGGCGTTTACCTTGAGTTTCAGAGGGCGCTTGAAAAGCATTTTCATGCCCGGCGCCAAAAAGAAGGCCGGTCATATGTGGGTGTGAATGTTGTCGGTTCCGGAAATACGGCTTTGATGGAAATCGGGTTTTCCCCCAATGCGGCCTGGTGCCTGGGAAGCGTCTGTCGCGGCTTCAGTTGTGCGGCCCATGCCCTGTTCAACATGAAGAAAGGACGGGCCTGGGGGGCTTCCAGAAATGAGCCTATGGTTCAGATGATCGATCTTTCCATGATCAAATATGTCGGCCCAGATGACAGGATCGTTCCCAAGCAGGAAGAAAGACAGGAGGCGGCCAGGAAACAGAAAGAGGAGGGAGAGTATAAAAAATGGGTAATTTGACTCACAAACCGGAGCTTAATCAGAAAAAAGGTAAAATCGGAAATCTGGACAGCCCGAAAAATCCTTTTGATTATAGTCAACGCGAATACGGCACCGTTCCCCTGGACGATAAGCGGGCAAGGTTTCAATGGGTGTCCGAAGTCGCATACAAAAATGTTCATCGCATCGTTTCCCGCGGTTACGACACAACGGAGGTTATGGAGGAAGGCTATGGTTTGGTGGACATGCTGTTCATTGACTACCAAGCCAGAATCCCGACGATCGAAGAAGAACAAATGCTCAATTACGTCATGATCATGGCCCTGGAGGATGGCTTGTCCGGTCCAGCGGTGATGTCGCGCATTGTGGCGCAATCGAAAACTTTTTTGACCCAGGCTTGCGGGGCCTCCATCCTGGCTTTCGGACATGCGTACGGTGCTTATTCAGCGTTCGGCAACCGGCTAGAAAGATATCTCAATCAGGCCGAAACCGAAGGTTTATCGTTGGCCGTTACAGCCGAGCGCCTGGTTGAAGAAAACCTGCATGACGAAGCTCTGGGTGTTTCCAGTCTTATGCTTAAGGATCCGGCAGCCAAACGCATGATCGTTCGGGCTGAAAAACTCGGCGTGGCCGGAAAATACGTTGATTTTATCAAGGAAATCGCGAAAGCAGCCCAGGCAATCATCGAACAAGCCATTGATCTTGACATGCTGGGCGCCACCGGCGCTACCATGCTGGATCTCGGGTTTTCACCGGAGGCGACCTGGGCCATTCTGGCCGTAACCCGCTCGTTTGCTGCCGGTGCGCACTACATTGAGGAAATTGAGCGTGACGAATACCGCCGCACCGGTCAGATCCTGACCCCCAAGGACTTCTATGATGGACCGGAAGACCGGCCGGTTCCGCCGCAAAAAGACCGCAGCAAGGTTGCCAAATCGGGCATCTGCCACACGGTTGAAGAATGGGCTCAAGCCAGAGAAGAAAGAAAGAAAGTTATCGGCAGCGGATATTCCATTGTGGAAGAGATTGAAGATCCCAGCAAGAAGAGTGGGATTAAGAAGGTGGGAAAACTGTAAAAAGGTTTGCCGGTTGAGCCCGTTACTCCGTTTATATGCAAACAGCCAAATTTCTCTCTAAAAAAGTCAACCGGCAACGGGCAAACGGGCAAACCTTTCCAATAAAACGATGGTGTTAATAAGCGTCTGAGGCCTAAATTCAAACGATCTGCTGAGGAGAAAATAAGACCATGGAAGTCGTAAAACCCGTCAAACGGAATATTTTATTGAATCCCGGACCGGCCACTACCACGGATAGCGTTAAATACGCCCAGGTGGTTCCGGATATCTGTCCCCGGGAACAGGAATTCGTTGAAATCATGGATGAGGTCCGTCAAGAGCTGGTTAAAGTAGTTCACGGCGACTCGCAAAAGTACACCGCCGTGCTGTTCACCGGATCCGGGACGATTATTCAGGATGTGCTGGTCAACTCGCTGGTTCCCGACGGTAAAAAAATTTGCATCGTTAACAACGGGGCATATTCCGCGCGTATGGCCGAAATCTCCGAATATTACAATATCCCGTGTGTCAATTTGAAGTTTCCCAGCACCGGTGTGCCGGATTTGAATGTGGTCAAAGAAACACTGGAAAAAGACCGGGATATTGCCGTGGTCGCCACTACACACCATGAAACCGGAACGGGTGTGCTCAATCCGGTGCGCGAGATCGGTAAAATGGCCCATGACAGCGGTTGTATTTTCATCGCGGATACGATTTCCACCTACGCTCTGCTCCCCATTAATATCGAGGAGGAGAATATTGACTTTTGCATGTCTTCGGCCCAAAAGGGTCTTGCAGGTATGACCGGTGTATCGTGGACGGTGGGCAAGATCCGGGAAATTGAAAAATCAAAAGATTATCCGAAACGATCTTATTATTGCAACCTTTACATGCAATATGATTTTTTTGAACGAGTGGGCGAGATGCATTTCACCCCACCGGTGCAAACCATATATGCTCTGCGACAGGCTATCAAGGAGTACTGGGAAGAAGGGGAACAGGTGCGCTATGAACGCTTGACAAAATGCTGGGAAGCCATCCACAACGGATTGGCGGAAGTCGGACTCGAATCTGTGATCGACAAGGAAATTCAGGGGCACCTGGTTGTCACAATTAAAGCGCCGGAAGATGGTAAATTCGATTTTTTTAAACTTCATGATCATTGCTTTGAACGCGGTTTTACGATTTACCCGGGAAAGATGTTCGGTTTGGAAACGTTCAGACTGTGTAATTTGGGCTGGCTAACCGAACAAGATATTGAAGATTTCTTTGTGCTCGCCAAAGAAGCGTTCAGGGAGATGGGGTACTCACTTCCCCTTAGGTAATGAGCGATTAAGTATTTGTTTCGTTAGAGCCTGCTATCTATTTTGTCGAAGACAATAAGGGATAAGCGAATAGCTCATAGCTCATAGCTCATTGCAAAAGAGAATTTTGATCCTTTTTTCTATCAGCTATGAGCTATGAGCTTTCAGCTTTTATATATGTGACGATGTATTTATATAACCAAAGAAATTAATATAAACATGGAGGTTACATTATTGTTATGGAAGACAACATTCAGGAAATGTACAAAAATGCCAGAAAAGCGTTTCGTGAGGTAGAATTCTGGCGCCAGGAAAAAGTCGACGAGATGGTGCAGGCCGTGGCCTGGGAGCTTTTAAAAGAAGACGTTCGTCATAAGTTGGGTCATATGGCTGTGGAAGAATCCAATATCGGTAACGCTGAAGATAAAGTCAACAAAATCAAAAATAAGACCCTGGGTACGCTTTGGGACATGCGCAACGCCAAAACCTGCGGTCTGATTGAAGAGGACAAAGCCCTGGGGATCCGCAAATTCGCCAAGCCCATCGGTGTGATTGCCAACGTGGTGCCGTGTACGAACCCGGAATCCACCATCTGCTGCCTGGCCCTGAGCACGTTGAAGACCAGAAATGCTCAGATCGTCTCGCCCCATCCGCGCACCCCAAAGACCTCATATGAAACGGTTCAACATGTACGCAAGGCACTTGATAAAATTGGGGCACCGGTGGATCTGGTGCAGTGCATTAAACACACGAGCCATGAAAAAACTCAGGAGCTTATGGCCAATTGCGACTTTGCAGTTGCCACAGGGGGGGCAGCATTAGTGAAAGTGGTGTATGCAGCCGGCAAGCCGGCCCAGACCGTGGGTGCCGGCAATGTGGTATCCATTGTGGATGATACTGCCGATTTGGCGGCCGCTGCCCACAAGATACGGCTGTCAAAGATCGCCAACAATTCCGCATCCTGTTCATCTGAAAATGCGGTCGCATTGTATGAGAGCATATACGATGATATGATCGCGGCGCTGAAATCTGAAGACGGATATCTGTGCAGCACGGACGAGCGTGAGAAATTGAGAAAGTATATGTGGCCGGACGGAACCCATTTGAACCGGGACATCGTGGCCAGACCGGCGATGTTTATTGCTGAAAATGCAGGATTGACAGTTCCTGAAGACACCAAATTCTTGATGGTCATCGGGGAAAAGGTCGGTCCGGAAGACCGTTTCTCAGGTGAAAAAATCTCACCGGTGCTGACCGTCTGGAAATGGACCGATTTTGATGAGATGCTGGACCGTCTGGAGAAAATCCTCAAATTTTCCGGAGAAGGCCATTCCGTATCCCTGCACTCAGAAGACGATGAGCGGCGGGTCAAACTTGCACTGCGGGCCAACGTCGGGCGGGTTGTCTGCAACCAGCCCCACGCCCATGCCAACAGCGGCGGTTGGACCACCGGCCTGCCCACCACCGATACGCTCGGCTGCGGCACCTGGGCCGGCAACATTTTCAGCGGCAACATAAACTGGCAAAACTTTCTCAACTATACCCTCCTGTCAATCCCAAAGGAAGAGTATATTCCCTCGGTGGAAGAGCTGTGCGGGGAATATCTCCAAAAATGGGGCCAGGATTAAGAATTTGAATGTCCTTTTCATTGGTAACAGCCACACCTATCTGCATTACATGCCGCGAATGATTGTAGAGTTGGTGAACGCCGAAGATCGTGGTTACACTCTTTATGTAGATCAGTGTACCGGTGAGGGGGTCAGCCTCGCATGGCATTGGAACAATAAATACTAAACACAAAACACAAAATATCAAAAATCATGCTCAAAGCAGTCATTTTTGATTTCGGGCAAACCCTTGTGGATTCGGCGGATGGTTTTCGTACGGCCGAGAAGGAAGCCCAGGCAAAGCTGTTTCAAAATCTCAGCTTAAGTTTAGAGGAGAATTTTTTAGAGAACTATCGCCGGATTCGAAAGCAGCTTCATGACCAATCGAATTTCTCCCGAAAGTCAATTTGGCAGGAGGTTTATGATTACTATTGCCTGGTTCCAGATTTGAATCTGCTTGAGCTATGGGAAAATGAATATTGGGAAACGGTCAAATTACATTCAAAATTATTCCCTGAGACCAAAAAGACCCTTAAAGCCCTGAATTTCCGCTATGAAGTAGCTATGATCACCAATACACAGGGACAGAGAAGAATTGGCACCCATCGCATCAGTCAGTTTCCCGAATTGGAAAAGTATTTTAAGGTGATTATTGTGGCCGGTGAGGAGGGGATACCACCGAAACCGGATCTAAGGCCGTTTCAACTGTGTTTAGAAGAACTGAATATTGAACCTTTTGAAGCGGTCTACGTGGGAGATGACTATCGTATCGATATCTGTGGTGCTCAAGATGCAGGTTTACACCCTGTTTGGTTAAAGCATTATTCGGTGAAACGTAATTGGCCGGAAATAAAAACAACAGTCCCGGTCATCACCCGCCTGGACGAGCTGCTGGAACCGGATAGGCTCATTTCTTAATATATGTTGATCCTAATCATATTCATAGATTTCATATTGGGTCTTTTTCCCCAGCAATTGATCAATTTTATCCTGAATCTCTGATCGTTGCTTGCTTTGAAACCAATTGTTCCAAGAACGGAGCGATTGCCACTTAGCGACTACCAGATTTTCCCCGGGTTTATCCACCCGTTTCAACGTTTCGCCGGTAATATATCCAGGCTGGCTCATTGTCATAGCCCTTAATTGATTGATCAGTAACTTTAAATCTTCTTCCTTGGCTTGCGGTACTTTTCTTTTTATATGAACTCTGATCATATTTCTATTCTCCTTATTTTGCGTTCAGCATTCAGTTATCGCAAAATTTTTTTGATAAGCTCAGATAATGCTATTATTGATCTGCGGCGCGTATTCACTTGCAGCGGCCTTGCGATCCGAGCTTTCAGCCATGGCACCCACATGGTGCGCACAGGCACCACAGCAAATGCCGATCTTAAATCCCGCCAAAAATTTTGCTAAAAAATCCGACAAACGGCCAGATTAATCCACCCAGTATGGACACTCCCGTGAGTTGACCGAAAAGGATCAATCCGATGAGGATAAAAGGCCCATAGCGTTCCAAGAGGTAAATCGTGTGTTCATATTTGGTAGGCAACAGTCCGAATAAGATTTTCGAGCCATCTAAAGGAGCAATTGGAAGAATGTTGAATATGGCCAGGGCCAGATTGATTTGCAGGCTCATAATTAGCATAAATCTAAGCAGTCCCATTATGAAAAACCGGTCGGGTGCATCGACAATCGGGAAAATAAGTCTTAGCACCATACCACTTAACAGTGCTAAAACCATATTGGCAAGAGGACCTGCTGCGCTAATCCAGAGCATATCTTTTTTAGGATTTTTTAACCGGTATGGATTTACCGGCACCGGTTTCGCCCATCCGAAATGCACGATGAAAATCATAATTGTGCCCAAGGGGTCCAAATGCGAAAGTGGATTCATGGTTAAACGACCGCTTTGCTTGGCCGTATCATCTCCATACTTGTTGGCAATATATGCATGCGCATATTCGTGAAATGTTAACGCCAACAAAATTGGCGGAGCGATTAATAGCAGCGTTTGTATTTGCATTTATTTTTCTCAATCAAAAGGATTGTTAGATGTTATAAAATTTGATTTATTCGTCGACCCAATTTAAAATGACCTTGCCGGATTGACCGCAGCGCATAACCTCAAACGCCTTTTCGTATTCAGTATAGTGGAAACGGTGAGTAATCACCGGGCTGATTTCCAGTCCGGACTGGATCATTACGGTCATTTTGTACCAGGTTTCGTACATCTCACGGCCGTAAATCCCTTTAATAGTTAATCCGTTGAAGACCACAAAGTTCCAATCAATCTTGGTATCCGGCGGTAATATCCCTAACAGAGCAATTTTTGCCCCATGGCACATGTTTGGCAGCATCGCGCGTAATGCATCGGGGCTTCCGGACATCTCCATGCCCACATCAAATCCTTCTTTCATTCCCAATTTTTTCTGAGCGTCTTGGATTTTTTCAGTCCGTACGTCTAATGTTAAGGTTGCCCCCATCTTTTTAGCCAATTTCAGACGGTAAGGATTGATGTCAGTTACCACTACGTAACGTGCTCCAGCATGCTTGGTGATGGCGGCGGCCATGCATCCAATAGGTCCGGCACCGGTAATTAAAACGTCTTCTCCGAGAACATCAAAGGAAAGGGCAGTGTGCGTTGCATTACCGAGGGGGTCAAAGCAGGCGAGAAAATCCAGAGGTATGTTCGGATCACAGTACCACACGTTGGTTACAGGGATGCTAAGGTACTCGGCAAATGCCCCGGGTCTGTTGACACCGACACCACTGGTTTTCATGCACAGATGTCGACGGCCGGCCAAACAGTTGCGGCATCGACCGCAGACCAGATGACCTTCACCGGATACAATGTCACCCGGTTTAAAGTCATGGACGTTGCTGCCTATTTTATCTACCGTTCCCACAAACTCATGGCCCACTTGCATGGGAACCGGAATGGTTTTCTGCGCCCAGGTGTCCCAGTTATAAATGTGAACATCGGTTCCGCAAATCGAGGTCTTATGAATTTTAATCAAAACATCGTTGATTCCGATTTCCGGTACCGGAACTTCTTGCAGCCAAATACCCGGTTCCGGTTTTGATTTGACAAGGGCTTGCATTTTCATTCGGTCGCACCTTTCATTTTCTGAATCCTTTATTTTATCACCCCTAACTCCCTCCCTACTTTAACAAATTTATCAAGAGCAAACTCCAAATCCTCTTTCGTATGGGCGGCGGATAGCTGGACGCGGATCCTGGCTTCGCCCTTTGGGACCACCGGATAAAAAAAGCCCACCACATATACGCCTTCATCCAGAAGTTTGGCCGCCATTTCCTGGGCCAACATGGCATCCCCAAGCATGATTGGAACTATAGGATGGGCGCCGGGCTTGAGGGTAAAACCCGCTTTGGCGATTTCTTCTCTAAAATACTTTGTATTGGATTCCAACCTCTCTTTGGAAGCCTGAGAATCTCCGAGTAGATCCAAGGTTTTAAGCGCAGCCGAAACCAGCGGTGGGGGCAGAGAATTTGAAAACAGATAGGGACGGGAGCGTTGTCTGAGCATATCGATGATATTTTTACGGCCGGTGGTAAATCCTCCGGACGCTCCACCGAGAGCTTTTCCGAGGGTTGACGTTATGATATCGACTCGATCCTGCACACCTTGCAACTCGGCAGTACCGCGACCTGTTGGCCCTACGAAGCCGGTGGCATGGCTGTCGTCCACCATGACAAGCGACTCGTATTTTTCAGCAAGATCACAGATTTCATCCAATTTGGCATAGTCGCCGTCCATACTGAACACACCGTCGGTTGCAATCATTCTGGTCTTTGCCCCTGATGCTTCCTTAAGACAATTTTCCAGGGCTTCCATATCTCCATGCGCATAACGATAACGGATTGCTTTACACAGACGGACGCCATCGATAATCGACGCATGGTTTAAGGCATCTGAAATGATGGCGTCTGTTTCATTCAGCAACGTTTCAAAGAGTCCGGTATTGGCATCAAAGCACGATGTGTAGAGAATGGTATCGTCGGTTCCAAAGAAATCACTAATTTTTTTCTCCAGCTCCTGATGCAGATCCTGAGTTCCGCAAATGAAACGCACGGAAGCCATTCCAAATCCCCGCTTATCGAGGCCTGTTTTAACTGATTCTATGATTGCGGGATTGTCTGCCAGCCCAAGATAATTGTTGGCGCACATATTTAACACCTCTTTTTCACCAACACTGATGCGGGCCTTTTGGGCAGAAGTAATATAGCGTTCGGTTTTATAAAGACCTGATTTGGAAATATCTTCCAATTCCCGTTTTAACTCTTCGCGAATCTTTCCGTACATAAGGGTCTCCTGTAATCGTTTTTAGACAACCTGTTTCAAAGCTGTAACCTTCTTATACAATTGCTGAGATGCCTATTTTATAGAATAAGCGATTAAAAAGCAATCGTTCTATGAGATGCTTGTATGCTAATCTAAATTACCCTATAAAAACATATGAGTTTCTTTTACTAATTATGTAAGGCACACAGCAGTTGTCAATTTGTCCTTGCAAAGAGATGTGAATCTTCTTAAAATATTTCATTGTTTTCTTAATCCGTTCAGAAGCGGATTTTAGGGAATTTTAACTTAGACGAAATGAGAATTTTAATAGCCAAAAGTTCGGGCTTCTGCATGGGGGTGCGCCGAGCCGTTGAAATGGTTTTAGACGCCTCAATAGAACATGCAAATCCGATTTATACATATGGTCCGCTGATTCATAATCCTCAGGTACTAAAGGTTCTAGAAGAAAAAGGAATCCGGGTGTTAGAGGACATTCCAGATCATGGATCGGGCACTGTTTTGATCAGAGCTCACGGTGTTCCACCAGTAGCCAAAACAAAATTGAAAATGGCCGGATTTAATGTGCTGGATGCGACCTGTCCACGGGTAATAAAAATTCAGGCCATTATCAAAAAATACGCCAAACAAGGCTATGCCTCGATAATTGTTGGCGATAAAAATCATCCGGAGGTGACCGGATTGCTGGGGCATGCCGGATCAAATGGATATGTCGTCGGCTGCCTTGAAGAATTGGATGCGTTGTCAGCATTTGATAAAGCTATCATTGTCGCTCAGACAACTCAAAATACATCCTTTTTCGAAACCGTAAAAACATGGGCAGAAAACAACTATCCCCTTTACGTTGTTTTCGATACCATTTGTGATTCAACCGAAAGAAGACAGGCAGAAGTTATACGAATATCCAAATCCGTCGATGCCATTATTGTTGTCGGTGGGCGTAGCAGTGGCAACACTCGGCGACTGTTTGAAATTGCCAAACAAACCGGAAAACCGGCATTTCAAATAGAGACGGAGGAAGAGCTTGAGTCACTTGATCTCGATCTTCTTACTTCTGCTCCTTATGTTGGGATAACGGCCGGTGCCTCTACACCGAATTGGATAATCAAAAAGGTTTATCGAGCCCTTGAAGAATTACCCTATAAGCGCAAGCGTGGGTGGCGCAAGGCTCTTTTTGCAATCCAACGTTCTCTTTTATTAACCAATGTTTACCTAGCCTTGGGAGCCGGCGGCTTGAGTTACGCGTGTTCCAAAATGCAAGGTATTGGATATTACTTGCCATATGTCTTTTTAGCCATGTTTTATGTTCAGTCCATGCATATTCTTAACCATCTGACCGGCAGCACCGCAGACCAGTACAATGATCCTGAGAGGGCTGCGTTTTACCGAAAATATAGATTTGTGCTTACACTTTTAGCTGTCTTTGCTGGTGCGGCGGGCTTGATAATTGCTTATACGCTAGGGCCATGGCCCTTTGGTATTTTGTTGGCGATGAGTATTCTGGGCCTATCTTATAATTTAGCATTAGTACCGGAGAAATTTGGCTGGTTTAGGTATCGAAGAATCAGAGACATTCCAGGTTCAAAGACGTTTATGATTGCCATAGCGTG
>CP070746.1:6594262-6597713 GCA_020348305.1 Desulfobacterales bacterium | reverse complement strand
GGCCGTTGAATTGGGGCCAATACGGGTCAACACCGTCTTGCCCGCGGTCATTAGCACACCCCAATATGATCGCATGCCTGACAACAAACGCAAAAAATACTTGGAACATTACGGCGCGAAACTTCCTGTGAAGCGTCCGGGTAACCCTGATGACGTGGCCGCAACCGTCCTTTACCTGATTTTGAATGCGCATACCACCGGGACCCTGGCAGAGGTCAACGGCGGCTATCGACTCGTTTAAAAGCATGGTTTGGAAAAGACTCATATGGGAGATAAGATGTTGATTAGTGCTAAATTAGTTTCGATAAGGAATTTGAAAGATTTTAAATATCATCAGGAAAAGATAGGTAAAAAGGGGATTTAGTAAAGACATAAACACAAGACACTAAACCGAACCTTTTTAAAATAGGTGACTCCATTATTGAATATAAATAGGTTAGTCTATTTTTTTCCAAGTTTACATGAAATAAAGCTAAATTAGTCAAGGCGACCCATAAATTATAAATCACTTATTTTCAAAATCCAGAGTTTAGGTTCGTGGTTGACAGATGACTGTCAATATACCACTAACTTACAAAAGACATCGCTGTATCATAGCTACTGCACTATTGCTAAATATCTGATATTATAAGTATATCATCACTTGACGGATATCTGACACAAGGTGAGAATTTTAGAAATGTTTCTGACCTGTCCCCCCAAAACTGGAAGCATGTCACACGCACACAAAAGAAAATCATTTTCCAGAAATGTATGCCAATGCGAAACTTGACTTTAATACTAACGCTTTGGGGTCTTCTTCTCTTATCATGGTCAAACATTTACGCTGCCGGTCCCGCTGAAAAATCAGCAGGCTTTTCCGGTAGGCTTTCAGCAGGTGCCGGATATATGACCAGCACCGATCAGCTAAAAACTACCGACGAGAATAAACGAATCGATTCTTTAAGCGGCGATGCGGACTGGTTCGATAAATTCATGCCACTGGCTTTATTCAACCTGCGCTATACGTTTGCCGAATCCGGCCGGCAGGTTTATTTTGGAACCCCTCCGGAACTCGGTGGCCCGCCGGGATTGTCACTGGGCGTTGTGCAGCCCTTCTCGGACGGCAGCCGGTTGGACATATCGGTTTTTACTCGTCTACTGTCAGAGGTCTGGCGGGATCCTTACCTGACCGACACCGGACGCAAGGAAACCCGCGAGTACAACTACGGCACCCGGTTTGCCTACGAGGAAATACTCGGCACCGGCTTAAAGCTCTCTTACGCGTTTTCGCGGGTTGACGTTAATGTAGATGATATCGGTGATCGCTTCAAAGATCTGGAGCGCGATGGTTATATTCACAGTGCTGAAGTCAAATATGACTTCGGACTGGGTCAGTCCGTGTCGCTGATACCCGGCTTTGAGCTGTCCATCGGTGACATAGACGGTGAAGCCAATGCTTACACGGGATATCAGTTCGGACTGGGTTTTCGCAAATTTTCAAAATTGTACCGGCTGATGCTGAAGGCGGCGATCGGATGGGATGACTACGATGATAAGCATCCTGTTTTTAACAAAACCCGCAATGATACAAATTATTCCGTTTTTGGGATGTTGACACGCTCCGATCTTTTCGGACAGGACTTCCTTTTCGCCACGTTAATGGCAGGATACCGCTACCGGGACTCCAACATCAGTTTTCTGGAGGCGCAAACTTTTCTGAGTGGTGCTATGATCGGAATTGAGTTTTAAAAGTATTAAATCCGAGCATAAAAACTGCAGATATCTCCATAAAAGGTTTTGGATCATAAAAATTCTTGTGATATTCATTTTATATCTCAGGTGTAAAATTCCACCACTTTTGTTACTACCCGAGATTGCATATTAGGCTACGCAACCCACACTTTGGCTAAATTGTAGATTCCGGCTATATATCGAATCTTGAGCAAAATTAAATATTAGGATCGCCAATCAAATCCTGAACCTATTCATTTTAGACCTTCCTGACAATCATGTCGCCTCTATCGAATATCCACTCAACCTTTGATCCTTTCTCCAATCTTAGGGCCTCGGCTATGGCTCTTGAGTTATAATTAAAAGTTGTGTTTAGAGGAAAAGGCGGTGTATCCACCGGTAGATTGTTTCCAAGCAGTCAACCGGCCACATTAAAAAGGAAAGGATACACCACCCATGAGCAAAGATAATGTAATTGATCTAAAAAAGCCAGAGCCATTTATCGATGATCAGATCACAGCCATCATCCGTCAGGGAGCCCGAACATTGTTAGCCCAAGCATTGGAGGTGGAGGTCGAGCTTTTTATCAACCAATATGCCGATTTAAAGGACGAGCTCGGCAGGCAACGCATCGTGCGGAACGGATATTTGCCCGAGCGTGAGATCCAATCCGGAATCGGTCCGCTTCCGGTTAAAGCACCGCGTGCACGGGATCGCCACGGGGAGCGGTCGAAAAGGATTCATTTCAGTTCATCGATCCTGCCGCCATATCTTCGCAAAACCAAAAGCATGGAAGAGTTGATTCCCTGGCTTTATTTGAAAGGGGTGTCAACCGGTGATTTCAGCGAGGCTCTGACAGCACTGGTTGGTCGGGATGCCCCGGGGCTGTCGGCAGCCACGATCAGCCGCTTAAAGACCATCTGGCAGCAGGATTTGGATCAATGGCAAGCGCGCGACCTGTCGGCCAAGCGGTATGTATATTTCTGGGCCGATGGCATTTACTGCAACGTGCGCATGGACGATAAGCAGTGCCTGTTGGTAATCATCGGGGCCACCGAAGACGGTAACAAGGAGCTGGTGGCCATCGAGGGTGGATTTCGCGAAAGTGAATTATCCTGGTCCCAATTGCTACTGAGTCTCAAGGGCCGTGGTCTGAAGGTTGGACCGCAACTGGCTGTGGGAGACGGTGCCTTGGGTTTCTGGAACGCACTGACTAAGATATATGGCCACACCCGCTGGCAACGCTGCTGGGTTCATAAGACCGCCAACGTGCTCAATAAATTGCCAAAGAGCCTACAGTCAAAGGCCAAAGCCAAACTGCATCAGATTTGGCAGGCCCCCGAAAAAGACGAGGCACAGCGCCACTTTGATGATTTTATCAGTGTTTACGGCGCCAAATATCCCAAGGCTGCAGAGTGTCTCCAAAGGGACCATAAAGTGCTTCTGACATTTTACGATTTTCCGGCTGAGCACTGGAGACACATCCGAACGATCAATCCGATTGAGTCAACTTTTGCAACCGTAAGGTTACGGACTAACAAGGTCCGCGGTTGTTTTTCAGCGCAGAGCGTTATCACAATGGCTTTTAAACTCTGCCAGTGTGCGCAGAAACGGTGGATTCGGCTTTACCATCCACAACGCCTGGCAGAAGTAATCAGAGGAGTAAAATTTGTCAATGGTGTCGAAGAAAAACGGATTGCCGCCTGATTCCGTCATACACAACTATTGACTATATCTC
>CP070746.1:6591243-6594162 GCA_020348305.1 Desulfobacterales bacterium | reverse complement strand
GCCACATTTTACTCGAAAACGTGCTACAACCTTTTACAGCCATTTCCGGTGCGGCATTTTGCACCAGGCTCAAACAAAAAAACTGTCTATTGTCCGAATTGATCGCCCCAAAATGGTAGAGCCTGTGGATCCTAAAAATATTAATGATGGTCTAATTATCGATAGGAAAAAATTTCACGCAGGAGTTGTGTCAGAAATTGATGATTACATCCATAAATTAAGGTCTAATCTACCAGCACACCATGACCTGCGAAATAATTTCATTTTGAAAATGGATTATATTTGCAATCAATAATTAAAATCTGATTTCTTGGGGGATAGGTAACCGCAAATCCACCTACCCTTTTCACTCTCAAACACTAATGGCCAAAGGTCCATGGAACTCGGATTAAAAATAATATTTTAAGTTCAAGTTTTCCCATTTATCCAGTTAGTGCTTTGATGGCCAATCAACATCCCCTCTAATATTCTTAATGATTGCATATTATTATTTTGTCAGTGTGACGTGAAGTGTCATAAATTAGAGGCGCATATAGGACTGATATTGATTCATTTCTGTGAAATAAGGGTCCTTGGACCATGCACCATGCCACAGATACCAATATTAAAAGGCCCAAAACGCTGGTCCATATTGATCGATCCCTCGTCTGGGAACCTATGTTCTGGGTCCTGGGGCCTTTATTTGCCGGTCCAATTAATCCTGAATCCCCTTTAAAACTGGATATAACGGTATCCAAGTTGTTTATATTTAAACGAGATAAATAATGGAGTTATCTACCCCTTGAAGAAATTATCTTGTTAAAATTAATTTAATTTTCCTGTGGAAAAGGAACAAGCAGAGATGTTTGAAAGGTCGAAAAATTATAATAAGAAACGTAGATCAGGAGGAATTGATTTATCTATTCAAATATCTCCATCTGAATTTTTGAGCGCCTTTTTCGAAACCTTGCTAAGGTTTCAGATCATGGTTAATTATCATAACCTGAGGTTTGTTGAGGTTTTGATTTGTGTATGCTTTCTAAACAATAAAGCGATTCGATCTTCATAGCCGAAACCCATCATTCAGCTTTTTTTCACATTTCGTTAGGAAATCTAAAAATCAGTACACTCAGCAGGCATCTGATGCATCCGCTAGATTTTAAATACCATGGTTGCTGAAAATACATTTCTTAGATTCTTATTGAAACAGGTATTCGAGTAAAGTATATAAAAGCGTTCAAAAATCTTAAGAATTAGCAGAAAATCACGATTTGGATTGCAGATTGCAGGGCGTTGAATGGATCATGAGTGAGAGCTGAAAGTAGCTAAAAATATGGCTACTTTTTGAAAACTTGTTAGAAGCTGAGATTTGATATGGATCGATTGATAGGTGTATTTCTGGTTGCCCTGTCTGCGGCATGCTTTGGCACAAATGCTATTTTTGCCAGAATATGTTATGACTCAGGCGCAAATCCCGCAACATTTCTCTTTATTCGCTTTTTAATTGCTTCGCCGGTCATGTTTCTGATCATGATAGCACGAGGCCTCACAATCCCTCGGGGGAAACTGTTGGCTTCACTGGCCCTGATTGGCGGAATTGGACTTGCAGGAACGACTCTTTGCTTTTACACGGCGATACAGCTTGCTCCGGTGAATTTAGTCATAGTTACTGCTTACATGTATCCGACGATTGTAACGCTGCTTTCCGCTATCCTCTTTAGGCAGCCGATTACAGTTTACAAAATAGCAGCTTTACTTATGACAGTTGTTGGGATTTTATTTACTATCGGAATGGATAGTGGTGGATATTTCCTCGGCATTATATTTGCGATCAGTACGGCCATCTTTTATTCATTTTATCTTGTATTCGGAAGCCTATCTATCCAGAAGGCAGGACCATTTTCGGCATCAACAGTTATTATTCTTGCCACTACAGTAATCTATGGAATTGTTTTAGGTTTTCAGAGTTCACAGTGGCCCATGAATATCTCTGGTTGGTTGGCAATAATTGCCAGCGCTTTGATTTCAACTGTTTTGGGCCTTATTGCATTTTTTGAAGGACTTAAACGCATTGATACGGCCAATGCGGCGATAATTTCTACGTTTGAGGTTGTCGTAGCCGTTGCTTTGGCTATTATTATTTTGGGGGAAACGCTCACTTTGCCGAAAATCTTCGGCGGCTGCTTGGTTATATCTGCCGTAATTATTCTGGCCAGGAGTGAATATGAAACAGCTCGGGCGACGATAAGTCATCCCATCTCGCGGTGATTTTCCTGAATAAAATTTAAGACTAGCGAACGGAAGGTGAATTTATAAGAAAAGTTAGAATGATAGCTGAAGCCCACAATTCAGCCAAAGTGTAGATTTCGCAAGGCGAATATACAATTTCCAAATAAACAATTCCCAGGGAAATGAACACTATATTGGAGTGCAGATATGTAAGTAGTATCCCAAAGAAACGGAAAGTGTGCAAGTTTGGAGCCGGGTAGACCGGAGGAATTTCACCTCCAGTCCCCCTCAGATCCGTACGTGAACCTCTCGATTCATACGGCTCGTGTCAGCCTTTTTCTTGAAACCTCACGGCCTCAAGCCGACGCAAAGTGTGTCCAGCTCCTCCCCCGCTTTCACGGGGTTGGCCGCCACCTTTTGCGAGCTGACTCATCCCCTTTGCTCCAGCCCCATTACAGAACCTTCATCACTAATACGGGATGATCCGCCTCCTTCATGTGCATCGATACTTTCCCCCTTCGTGGTTCTCACTTATAGGGTTTTCTCTTAACATCACATGAAGGGTTCCCCCGTTCCATGCAAAAGCCTAGACCAAGTTCATGCCACCTTTATGCCGGAGGCCGCTTAGGCAGTAAACAGGTTTCTCCTAAACTTATCCTGAACCAAACAAAGGAGCTCAGTTTTGACCTCGTCTTTACTGTTTCGACACCT
>CP070746.1:6571137-6591143 GCA_020348305.1 Desulfobacterales bacterium | reverse complement strand
CTTGCACACCGTTGACATCGCACCGGATACGATGGTCATCTGCGTGGTCCCTTCCTGAACCTGCTGGACCAGACTGTTTTCGTCACCCAGGGCCTTGGCCGGAAACAGCTCGACCGAAATATCGGACTCCCCTTCGACGATGTTCTTGAAGATCACCCCAGCCGCCCCTTTTTTGGAACTCTGCCATGAGGCAGGATCAACATGACCCAGTTTGATCGTCGGTCCCGCCATGGCTGTTGCCGGTGCAAGTATCAATCCCAACATCAGCAGCAGTGACAAAAGCTTGCCTAAATTTAAAAGATTTCGTTTCATTTGTGTTCCCTCCTTTTTTGTTTAGGTTTCGTACATGTTTGAGAAATCAAATTACACTATAACTCAAAAAGAACCTTTACCGTCTCTCCCTTGCGCCCCGCCTCAAAGGCTTCTTCGGCCTGATCCAAACCAAAGCGTTTCGTGATCATCTTCCGGGCGCTGACCTTACCGGATACAACCCAATTCATCGCTCTCAAAAACTGGCGTGGAACCAGGGCAACATCGCCGAACACGGTCAGGCCCTTGCGTAACATTTGAACCGGGCTGAAGCTCGCTTCCGGATACAGACCGAACAACACGACTATTGCTAGGGGTGCTGCCAGATCAAAGGTCATCTGGGTTGCCTTGGGAGAATTGGCGGTTTCCACGACGATGTCCGCCCCCTGGCCATCGGTGTACTCTAAGACCGCTTCGACAGGGTCTTGTTCGTTGATGTTAATGATATGATCTGCGCCAAGTTCGCTGGCGATTTCAAAGCGGTAGCGATCCTGTTCCAAGCCGACCATAATCACTTTAGAAGCGCCGGCCGCATTAAAAGCTTGCAGGTGAAACATTCCCAAAGATCCCGGCCCTAAGATAGCAACGGTTTCGCCCACCATCGGCATCACTTTTTCCAATGAACGGACAACCAGGCTGAGGGGTTCCATAAAGGCGGCATCGGCGAAGTCCATATCATCCGGCATCTTATGCGCCAGATTGGCTGGAAGTACCAGGTATTCGGCAAAGGTTCCGTGGCAGGTGATGCCGATATGCTCCCAGTCCACGCACATGTTCTTAAAACCCTTTTGACACTGCAGGCACTTTCCGCATCCTGAAAGGGCCTCAAGAGCAACCCGATCACCCACTTTATGATCGCTAACCCCCGGACCCAGTTCGGCAATCACACCGGCGCCTTCATGTCCCAAAATAACCGGGATAGGAACCGGCTTGCGTCCTTTGTACATGTTATTAAGAATGGTGACATCGGTAAAACAAATCCCGGTGGCTTTGATCTGAACCAATATTTGCCCGGGGCCGGGTTTTGGTGTCGGCATGTCCGCTACTCGCAGAGACCCTGATTCGTCAGTCTCCTTGATAATTGCTTTCATTTTTTTCTCCTATGATGATGACTTTCGCAGTCAGTCATTAATTTGTCGTCACAGCTGGCACCGATTTCGCTCCCCGATCTAAAGCTTTCGCTTCAAAGTGCATCTTAAGGCGGAAAACCCAGAACATACAGATGTTTGCCACCGTTGATCGGGCCTTTTAAAATTTCTTCTATAAGCTTAGGATCATGCTGAGTCATCTGTTCGATGGGCTGCAATTTGCCGGGCGGAAAGCGTTCCAAAATGTCGTCATGAAGCTGTACCATATAATCCATAAATTTTTCTAGCGAAGGGACAGCTTTTTTCGGATCGGCTTTACTAGCTTTTCCCAGCACCCCCTCGGGAAACATAACGCATTCAATGCCACCGGCACCCACGTGGCAGTGTCCCGGAATGGGGTTTCCATAGATGTCTCCGCCACGATCGATGTGACCCGGCGGCAAATAGCCTTTCACGTCGGTATCTTCGGCGTTTTCAGGCTGGCAAAGCTCTGGGAACAGAGCCATTGAAATGGACTGCTCCGCCTCGCAGGCATGTTGAAAAGGCTGGTCGTAAGGTCCTCCGTGGGCTTTGTCCATCAGGGTTTGTCCCATAACGCGGGGTACATCCACAAAAAAGAGCATGGCGGGCACCTGGTAGCGTTTTCCGAACTCCTGCAGGGCTGAGGGAATGATATACTCTTGACCGTGCAGGCTGATCCAGATCTGTTTACGAAAACCGGTGTTCCAAAATCCGGCGATCATCGCCCGGATGTAATCAGAGAATACGTCGTCCGGAATAACAACCGTTCCGGGCTGTCCCAGATGATGGAAAGGATGGGAACCATAGTGAAGCGGTTCTGCCACGGTGCAGCCGGTTGCTTCGGCTATTTCCTCGGCCATGCGCGTTACAACAAAGGTGTCTTCTCCGAATGGTCCGGCGGCCCCGTGGTTTTCAGTTGAACCGACTGGCACGATCAGAATGTCGTTCTTTTGCAATCGTTCTTCAACATCCCTTTTGGTCATGGTTTGAAAATAAATCCCGGATGGCTTGTCCATATGACCGCCTTCGGGGGGAATTTGCCATTTACCCATGATTTTTCCTCCTTGCTAATTTTATTTTACTTTATTTGCGGTGCCCGGGTAATTGGGGCGCATAGATCCATACAAACTCAAGGTCTTTGTCACCAGTATTGACGATCTTATGCATTCCTCCCGGCGGATTATAAACACAAACACCGGGTTCAAGAGGTATCTCTTCATTTTCAGTGACAAATTTCCCTTCACCGGATATAAAAAACATGACTTCCTCTTCCTTCTCATGTTTGTGCTCAGGTACCATTCCGCCCGGATGGGTCTTATTGTAACCTACAGCCAAATTTTGGGCTCCCACTGTTTTTTCCGTTACTAGGATCCAAGACGTACGGGGTGGTTCACGCCGTTCGCCTTCCACATCCTTCATGTTGATCACTTTCAATCCTGACACTTTTTACCTCCCAAATTCTATTACGGAATAAATAACCCGCCATTCACATCCAACGTTATTCCGGTAATCCAATCGGACATTTCCGATGATAAAAACAAAACCGCATTGGCGACATCCTCCGGTAGGCCATCTTTATCGATCACTCTGCCCACATTCCATTTCGCAAAAAGCTCTTTTGGCACCTGTTTTGTCAATTCCGTCAGGATCGGGCCAGGGGCAATGGCATTGACGTAGATCCCGGACGGACCCAGTTCTTTTGCGAGAGAACGGGTAATCCCAATGAGGCCGGCTTTGGATCCAGCATAATCGGCCGCGACACCGGGCCGGCCGGTACGTGCACCTAAAGTCGAAATATTGACGATTTTTCCACCACCTTGTTTTTTCATAACCGGGACGATTACTTTGCACATGATAAAGGCGCCTGTAAGGTTAACTTTTAGAACACTTTCAAAGTCGTCAATAGTTTTTTCCTCTATAGGAACGTGATGCAGAATACCTGCATTGTTGACCAGAATATCTATTCTTCCAAAAACCGCTAAAATCTGATCAACTGCATTTTGTACCTGCCGCTCATCAGTTATATCTGCTTGATAAGCAGCAGCATTACTGCCACTGGGGTCTATGGTAGTTGCTCTTTCTTGGCAGGCTTCGCCGTTTAGGTCCAGCAGGGCTACTTTTGCTTTGGCCTGGTAGAAGGCCTCTGCGGTGGCGGCACCGATACCTCGAGCGCCTCCGGTAATTACAGCGACCTTATTAGAAAAATCGAGTTTCATTATCTATTCCTCCCTAAAATTGGCCTTTTATTGGTTTGATCGACCAGATCCTTTTCATTTCAGCCTTAGAGATATCAAAAACCGTGTCATGTGGCGGTAGTGGTTCATAGCGCGTGAATTCTGGAACATCACAATGATCTATGTCTATCCCGGCAAGGGTATTGAACTTTTGTTCGTTTTCAAGGCAGTCGGCACCCATTTTTTGTACATCCTCGAAACTGAGATTCCAGCCGTAGCGTGCATTAAGCAGTTCGGCAATCAAGTCGGGTTTTTCTACGAATGCCGGCCGGATAAAGAGACAGACACCAAGACTATCTAGAATAGTTGCGCGCAGCTGAAGTCGCCTGGAAGCTTCAACCTGGCCTTCTGTCCCCCTGGGATTCATGATTGAAGCCAATTCCAGCGCGTTTCCAGCAGTATGATCCGCACCCATAGGAGAGGTGACATAGGTCACGCCGATGCCTTTTAACGATCGAGGATCATAAGCAGGGATCGCCTGCCCTTTGATGGCCGGTATTCTGCGCACACCGAGCACTTTGCCGGTAATCACAACCCCGTTACCGATGATGCGGCCTAACGGGGTTCCGTGCCATACCTGGAAAATGAGGTCTTTTGCCCCTTCGGAGTCACCAAATGGGATCACACCGGCCTCCATGGCGACACCAATGGCAGCACCTGTCTCAATGGCGTCAAGACCCACTTCGTTGCACAGGTTGTTTAGCTCGGCAATTGCGTCGATGTCGCTGATGCCGCAGTTAGACCCGAGCAGTGCAATATTTTCATACTGGAGTGAGGCTACCGTAGCCTTGCCTTCAGGATTGGGGAAGACATTCGAACATTGGATGACACAGCCTTTTATACAGGGTTGTCCTTTGCGGCCCTCGCCGCCCCTTTTGTTGATGAGTTCGGCAATGGTTTCACCTGATATGGCGTCAACCTGCTCAAATTGCCCCCCACTGAAGTTACGCGTGGGCAAGATGCCGAGAGCGTTGCACACCGCTAAAACCGCAGGAGTGCCGAAATTATGACGATTTTCGGTCTTTGGATCATCCATTAAAATTTTAACAAGTTCTTTGTTGGCAGCCTTTAAAGCTTTTCGGTCATACGCCTCCTCGGAAAACACACCCGAGCCATCGAAGACGATGGCCTTGATGCCTTTGGAACCCATCACAGCGCCCATCCCACCGCGGCCGGCGAAACGAATTTGAACACCCGTTTTGTCGGTCGTCGCAACACCGGCGCCCGCCATCATCATCTCACCTGCAGGCCCGACACAGATCAAACCGGCATCTTCTCCAAATTGATCGCGCAACAGGTGTAAGCTCGCCCGAACGGCAAGGTTTTTACACTCAGGGGCAGTGATTATCTCAGCCTTTTCTTTAGACACCACCAGTATGTTGGTCTGCAGGTTGTCAGGCACATCCTCCAATACGACCGCTCTGAAACCGAGGCGAGCCATTTGCCGGCCTGCGCTGCCCCCCACACTGGCTTCTTTAACCCCTCCGGTCAGCGGGCTTTTTCCGCCCACCGAATAGCGACCGGCCGTAGTCACATTCGTGTCCCCCAGCAACCCAGCGACCAGAACGAATTTGTTTTTGCGGCCCAGCGGGTCACAATTCGGTTCGATCTCTTTTATTGCAAGGTGCGCAATCAACGAACGCCCTCCCAGGCGCAGTGCTTCCGTGGAGCATGCTTCCGATCGAATATCATTGGTGCGCGTATTCACCCTTAAGATTTTATCCATGATCACTTTTCTTCGATACGTATCGCAAGATCCTTTTGTTCCAGCAGCACATTAATCTTCTCAATTATCTGTGAATCCACTTCTATTCCCCGGGATTTGCTCGCATCTGCCTTTTCGGCTTCGATTTCTCCCGGCAAAAAAATGCGTTCGACACCAACGGCTTTTTTGGAGTTGCGGATCGCCGCAGCATACTCATTTACAAGGGTTTCGAAGCGCGCCAGGGGCATAAACCGGCCAATGTCAATCGCCATGAGCATCGCACCCACACCCGTTGGTCCTATCGGCTTGTGAAAGGTGAGCAGATCGCGTCCGTATTTGGACCCGGAAAGCAGGCCGCACATCAGGTCAATGAACAGAGCTAAACCAGACCCTTTGTAGCCTGCAATGGGCAGCAGCGTGCCCTTGAGCGCTTCGGCCGGATCGGTGGTAGGACAACCGGTTTCATCAAGGGCCCATCCCTCGGGAATGTTTTCATTTAATCGCTGTGCACGTCGAATTTTACCCCGGGCTGCCACACTGGCAGACATGTCAAGTACAATCGGGGCTCCGTTGGCAACAGGAGCGGCAATAGAAAAGGGGTTGGAGCCGAAAAAAGGTTCAGCGCCGCCCCACGGTGCGACGGACGCAGCAGCGTTGGTTGCACATATACCGATCATTCCCTCGGCGGCGGCCATGAGGGTATAATAGCCCAAAAAGCCAATGTGGTTGGTATTACGGATTAATGCCAAGGTGACCCCGTGGTTTCTGGCTTTGTGGATACTAAGCTGCATGGCCTCGGCAGCGGCTACCTGACCCAAGCCATTGTTGCCGTCGATGTGCGTAATGGCTCCCTCATCGGTAATCAGCATTGTTTTAGTGGGAATGTTGAGAAGACCGTGGGCACAGCGTTCCGCGATGAGCGGTAAAAAAGCACAGCCATGGGTTCGAATACCCCGCAGATCGGCTTGAACCAGAATCTTTGCAACCAGCCGGGCCTCTTTATCTCCAGCCCCTATGGCTTGCAGCAATTTTGTAATTACCTCCATCAGGTGATCAGCAGCAACTTTCAAAATTAATCCTCCACCAAACCAAGGTTTTGAAAGACCTGATCAAGTTTGTTATACTCTACACTTGAGACTCCCTGCTTGAGAGCAGCCGCCTTTTCCTTTTCCTTTTTTACACGCAGACGAGTGGCCTCCAGGACCGCTTTCATTTTAGATTGGGGAATGATGACAATTCCATCTTCGTCACCGAGCACCAAATCTCCAGGGTTGACAACTACATCTCCGAACAAAATCGACTGATTGACGGAACCCAAAGTTTGCTTGACCGTACCCCGCATGCAGGTCCCGTGGCAAAAAACAGGAAACCCCATTTCAATGATTTCAGAGCTGTCGCGCACGCATCCATCGACCGCTAGACCGCCGATCTGTCGTGCCATAGCTGATGTGGCCATTAAATCGCCGAAATAACCGGCATTGGGGTAGCTATCGGTGGCAGCAACGATGATGTCGCCGGGCAGTGCAATTTGAAGGGCTTTGTGCAACATCAAATTGTCCTTTGGATGAGAGCGAACCGTCAAGGCCGCACCTAACAGGCGCATATTCTTGCTTAAAGGCTTGATTGAAGGATCGACCGATCCTATTTGTCCAGCAGCCTCATAAACGGTCGCGGCACCGAAATCTTTAAATTGTGCCACCAATTTCTCTGGAGGTCTTTGAATTTGGGTTATGACGTGAGCCATTGAATAAACCTTTCTTTGGTGAGGTAAGTCCTAAAAGGAAAGCTGCCGCATTGCGAAGATGGTTTTGAACTGCCATTTCGGCTCGATCGCCATCTCTATCAATGATCGCATCTAGTATTTCGAGGTGTTCCTCTATCAGTTCGTTAAACCGTTTCTGACTGAAGCGCCCGCTAAAATGTTTGCGAATTCTTATTATATGATCTATCAATCCCATATAAGTATCCACCAGTTTCTGATTGCCAATACTCGTGATAATATAGAGATGAATATCCTCCACGGGTCCCCAATTAAATTCTTTATCCTCAGCCCACTTCTTGGCATTTATCTCAAGCTCTTGTCTTTTCGTTTGAAAACCAATTTCGTCGTGTAACAAAGCCGCCCTCTTAGCAGCACCGCACTCGATAATTTCTCGGATCTCGAAAATATCGCGAATATCCTGAAATGTTATATGAGTGACGGTTGAACCACGTCCGGGAATATTTTCAACCAACCCCTCCCTTTCAAGCTGTCTTAATGCCTCGCGTACTGGCGTTTTGCTAACAGCGAGGCCTCGGGCCAAATCCTCTTCATTAATCGGAAAACCAGGGGCCAATGCACCGGTAAGGATGCGTTCTTTAATTTTTCCAAATACGAGGGTCTTTTTATTTTTCATTTTTAATCAACCATAATGTTCAGATAATTTCGTATTAATACAATTAGTTACAGCATCTATTTTTTAATATAATTTAATTATAATCTAATTATATTTTAATTATTTCGATGTCAATAAAAAAATAGCTTCTTTGCTTATTGGACTGATATCCCGGGGGGGTAATTCCGCCAGACGTTAGAACTGCAATTTTAATGGCCAATAACACGCGCTTCTGATATATGCTGAAATTTAATAAACTAGTTAGGTAATTGAGATGAGACTGCAGTGCGAACGCAAAGTTGATGTGATGGGCAGAACAATCGGCGCAGCCACCCCACTGATTTGTCTACCCCTGGTAGCAAAGGAAAAGGCAAACCTTTTGCGCCAAGCTGAGGAACTACTTCCTCTCGCCCCAGATCTTATATAATGGCGGATCGACGCCTTCGATAATGTAGGAGCTATTGATTTTAGCCTTCAAACCCTTGACGGCCTTCGGGCCACGATAGAATCTGTCCCCTTTATCTTCACTTGTCGGATCGATATCGAAGGTGGAATCCAAAAGATCTCCAGGGAAACGAGGTTAGAACTGATAAAGGCATCCATCCGAACGGGCCTTCCGGATATCGTGGACATTGAGTTGTGTAACGATACGGCATTTATTACAGCCATTCTTGAAACTGCAGAGCTATCTGGCATAAAGGTCATCCTCTCCTTTCATGACTTCGAAAAAACATCCGAAGAAGTTGTCATTATAGATCGGCTGATTCGAGCCCAGGATCTGGGTGCCCATATCGCCAAGGCGGCAGTGATGCCAAATAATCACAGGGACATTATAGTGCTTTTAAATACCACCATAAAGGCAAAAGCCGAAGCACTTCAGATCCCCATCGTAAAAATGTCCATGGGAAAATTAGGTATTGTAACTCGAATTGTAGGAGGGCTTTTTGGTTCAGACATCACTTTCGCCATAGGAAAAATTTCATCATCACCAGGGCAAATTCCGATTGGAGAGCTCAGGAAAGCTATGGCCATAATCTATTGATCATATCATGGTTTTTGGACATACCATTCGACTTCTTTGCAATTGATATTTTTCAAGGACAATTTAATCTCAAAGATTCAAAATGAGAATCACGCCGGGTTAGTAGAAACTTGGTTTTTCCATAGATTTATAGACTCGTAGACTCCAAGATTAAATCTACATGTTTCGAGTATTTTGAGCAACCGCTATAAATTGTGTCAGCTTGATACTTTGGCGAAGTTTACATTCCGTGCCTAGATAAATCAATTAATATGATTAGAAATTATTTAGATATGCAAAGGATATATATCATTCTCTCACGCAACCGGCGGAAAAAAGACGGAGAAGGTGGTGGACGGTGATTGATGACACCCCTTGCCTTTCTGGCAAAAGGGGCATGCACTGATTTTACCGGGGCATGTATCGCTGTCTTTCGGAATAAAAGGGCAGCGTTTTGAATTCATTTCGATTTTAAAATCATAGCGTTCGGAAAAAATCTTCATCCGCAAGAGATCCACCCCTCGGCCACCAGCATTGAAATCAAAAGGTCGTTTGCTAGAATAATCCAGTGTTTCCTGGGTCGCATAAAAACCTTCAAATATCCGACTTTGGTTCTCCTCGGTAATTCCAACACCAAAGTCCCGTACCTCCAGAACTGCTGCCTCACCTTTTTCTTGGACATAAATTTCAATCTTTCCCTCATCCGGAGTATTCTCGATGGCGTTTCTAACCAATCCATCAACCACTTTGCGCAGTGGTTCCGAAGGCATGTATATTGCCGGGGCGCGGGAGAATCTGGTTATCACTTCAACATCACGGTGTGCAAATGATGCTTTGAGGAACGCCAATCGCTGCTTGACAAAAGGCTCCAAATGAATCTTTTCGGCAACCAAATCCCTTGAACCAAAGGAGTCCTCAATGCGTTTGCGGATACGCTCAATGACAGGACCTTCTCCAGTCTCTTCAGCAACAAGCGCCTCTAGTTCATCGGCGCACTGATCAACCAGCTGCGATAAGATATCATATGTTTGGAAAGTTCTCTCTTGCATAATGTCGTCGACGCGATACTGCATTTCCAGTAACCGATTTAGATTCCGGCGGGCTCTTGCCAAGGTGGGTTCCCAGGTGTCTTCCGGAAGACCATCTAATCTTCTTTCCAGCGCGACCAGGGAAGAATCGAGTACCGCAATGGGTGTTCTGAGTTCATGAGACAAAAGGTTGATAACTTTATCTTTAGCCCGATTTAAGCTTGAAACCTCCATATAGGCCCGTTTAACCTCCTCAGCGAATCTGGCATTCTCAATGGAAAGAACAACTGTGCCTGCCAACATGCCTAATAATTCGGCATCTGCCTGGTCAAAATCTCCTTCCTTTTTATTGATGGCGCATAACACCCCGATGATCCTGTCCTGGCTCCGCAGGGGCACCAAAAGGAGATTTCTGGTCTGATACCCCAGCCGTCGGTCTCTTTGGATATGTATTTCGGAGTCCTCAGAGATCTCATTGATAATCATGGGTTTGCCGGTTTTAATCACCTGCCCCGCCACAAGTTCATCCAAACCGAAACGAAATTCTTTTACTCTCTCTTCGGTAGCAGTGTCATCGTAGGCCACACCCATAAAAAAGAGTTCCCGATGCTGTTCATCCAGCAAAATCGCAACCCCACCTTCTGTGCCGACAAGCTCTTTGATTACGCTGCTCACATAATCAAACAACTCATACAGTTCAAAATATTCTGGCAGGGCCATGCTGATTCGCAGCATTGCTTCGTTGTTTCTGGCGATGCGTTTTTCCCGGGTGATATCTCGGATAATCACCAATTCACCGGTTGGCTCACCTTTGGAATCGGAAATAACCGAAGCCCTCATTACGACATCCAAAACCCTACCATCTTTGGTAAGACGTTTGGTTTCGTGGCGCAGAATGACTTTTTCTTCAAAAAGCTTTCTGATGTTCTCACTTGTTTCTTGCTCCAACTCCGGCGGAACGTAAGGAATCCGTTTGCCTTTCAATTCTGCGAAGCTCCAGCCAAAGGTTTCGGTAAACGCGGGATTCAGATAAGTGACGAAACCATCCAGGGAGAATACAACAATCGAATACGGCGCAAAATCAAGCAGCGTCCGAAAGCGCCTTTCGGATTTCACGAGAGCATTCTCTGCACGCTTGCGTTCGCTGATATCTTGAAGCGTCTCTACGGCACCAAAGATTTTTCCCTCCGGGTCCTTCAAGGGTGCCGCCGTAAAAAAGAGCCATATTCCGTTATCCCCTATTTCGGGAAAAAAGTCTTCCGCCTCATATGCGCCTTCTTTGACAGGCGACGTGTGATATTTGCCCTTATAATATTTGGCGATGACTTTCTCCGGTACATTATCGACAATAAAATCAGCCATGACGGGTCTTGCGGCGGAATAAAACGCCTCCCATTGCTTCTGTGTACCGATAATCTCATCTGCCGGAATCCCGGTCAGATTCTGCATGGCGCCATTGTAATGGGTGACGTGGTGGCTTTTGTCGATCACAAAGGCCGGTATGGGGATGCTGTCGATAATTTGGGCAAGTTTTTCCTGATTGCCCCTCAGGGCCGCCTCAAGTTTCTTGTGCCTTTCGATCTGACTTTGCAATGATTTTATCTTTTTTTCCAACTCTTCATAGGCTGATCTTTTGGTCATCAGCAAATCCTCCTAAGTCTCAAAGCGTTCAACCACCTAACTAAGATGATTATTTGTGGCTTATCTTTAAATAGGTCAATATTGTATGATTCAATGTACTAGCATATCAAGCAAATATCCAGTCTTTCTCGCTACAGAATAAGCATTAACCGTAAGGTTCTAAAATCAACAATTTAAAGGGCGAATACGCAATTTATTATGGCGCTGTGTATAAATATGTTGAAAGAACCAGTGCTTTCAATTCTGGCCATTTGGCCCTTTGATGTTAGAAAAAAAATATCCTCATGAAACTGCCTTATTATTGACTTCAACAAAAATGAGATGTAAGAAAAGTACGACTGAATAACGATGTAATCACCCAAATCGCGATAGAAAATCAAAATTGGCGTGGAGAATCCCAATGAAAAAGTTAACCATTAGGATGCATATAAAAAATATTCTGGGATTATATTTCGTCATAGGTATCTTATTTACAGGAGACACGTATAGTGGCGAAAAAGAACAGTTGGAATTAGCGTTTAAGCTAGTTGAACAAACACATATGTCAAAGATGTATATCGAGCTGGCCGAAGTTTTTATGGAACCCTATTTTGAGCACTATGAGCCTGCTCCTGAAGACCAAACTGTTATCAATCCCTTAAAAAAAAAATTCAAGGAGGAAGTTAGTCTGGGAGAAGAAGAGCTGAAATGGATGCTCGCAGGAATTTATGTCAGATATTTTAGCGAAAATGAACTACGCGAAATTTTAGATTTTTTCTCTTCACCAACAGGCACCGCCTGGCTAGATAAGAGACTCGTTATCCAAACCGAAGGTGAGCAAATTGGACTTGAATGGGGTAAATTTTTGACCCAACGAGTCATGAAAAAATTTGAAGCAAAAAAGGACGAAAAGCAATGATAATTCTTAAAAAAAGATGAATGTTTAAACCAATCTAATCTTTGCCGAGGTACTGGCCTTCATAGTCCGAGGTACTGAACGGTTTCTCATCTGACAATACCTTCGCATCAACGACTTTGCCAAAATAAAGTGTGTGGTTACCCGGTTTGTAGGCAACTTTGACATTACATTCCAGATAGGCAACACAATCATTCAAAATCGGACAGCCTGTTGTGCCTTTCACCCATTTGAGGGAAGAAAATTTGTCTTTTGGATCAGCTCCCTTAAATCGGGATAGATAGTCCGCTTGGTTTTTTGCCAGAATATGCAAGGCAAAACGCCCGCTTTGCTCAATGAGACGATGCGAATACCGCTTGGGGTGAATGGCAACCATGATCAAGGGCGGATCATGGGAAACCTGGGAAACCCAGCTGGCAATCATCCCATTGATCTCACCTTCATAAAAGGTGGTAAGAACATATATGCCGTGAGTCATTTTTCCCAGAGCCTGTATCCATATCTTTTCCATATGTCACCTACCTTTTAAATAATCGAACCTAATTTGTTATCAATTAAAAAAAATCCCCCTCCTCGCCGTTTTTTAGCCACTGCGGCTTAGTTGGCTATGCATTTCAGAAGAAATTTGTAAGGCTCATATTCCAAGGTTTACAGCCTTTTTATAACAATATTTACTATCAAAATTAATTTTGCCATTCAAACATTTCTTCATCGTCAAGCACTTTTGAATAAGCGTTACAATCCATAGGGACACAATTTTCACCGGGGTAACATGCAATCATGAAGCATCAATCGGTTGAACCGCAGAAACTGTAAGTATTTTATCGAAATCAGTTCCAGTATTGCAAATGGATCTCGTTGCGTTTCAGTGTCCGATGGCTGCCTTTTTATTTGACGCTGCCATGAAGAACCTGCTATTTTTAAAAAATTGACACAAGCACCAAATTCGGCACGGCGATGTCCATCAAAGCACAAAATATTAAACAAAGTAACCCAAAACCTGCTGCAACCGTTATCCTGACTCGCGAACATGCAGGTGAACTCCAGGTCTATCTTCTCAAAAGAGCTGCTACGAGTGGATTTATGGCGGGAAACTATGTATTCCCCGGCGGGATGGTAGATGCTGAAGATCGAAATTTTCAGTTATGGAAAGATAGTGTAGATTTGGATCGAGATGAAATTGTTCGGCAGCTGGGTGGAATGCTTAGTACGGAAGATGCCCTGGCGTTTAGCGTTGCGGCAATTCGTGAGACACTTGAAGAAGCCGGTGTATTTTTTGCCCACCAACAAAAACCGAGCGCCGGAAATCTGGAGCGAATCCGCAAGTTGCGTTTAACGCCAAATCTTCCGAATGATTGGCTTAAAGCACTTGCCTTATCCGAAGGATGGCTTCTGGCAATATCTATGCTCTATCGGTGGTCGCATTGGATTACTCCTGAATTGATGAGCCGGCGATTTGATACCCGGTTCTTTCTGGCAACAATGCCACCGGATCAGGTTTGCCATCCAGACACCCGGGAAACCACGCACGGACTCTGGATTAGCCCGCAAGAAGGATTGATCGGCAATCTATCCGGAGATATCCCCTTGAGTCCTCCAACGCTAATTACCCTGCATGAGCTTTTGAACTACCAGGATCTGGATGGTCTGATAAAGGAGGCGGAAATAAAGCAATGGGGGAAACCATTTCTTCCGCGTTTAATTCCTCTCGATAGAGGAGCCGTAATTGTCGAACCATGGGATTCGATGTATAATCAAAAAGAGATCCAATTAAACAACGACAAACTGGCGAACACCGTATTGCCTGTAGGGGAATCATTTTCACGGATCTGGTACAATGACGGCAGATGGAGGCCTGTGAAAAGTTGAAAAACCATGATCAAATCAGATACCATAACGCAACAAGTCCTTCAGAACTGTGAAATTTCAGACTCGCGACATGCCGGACTCTATTCAGTCTGTGGCTTGGCCCTGCGACTGCGCGACCTGTATAAATGGGAGCAGGATTTAGACCCCTGGGTCGAAAGGGAGTCATCTGAGGTTCTGGAATGGATTGGGACGAAAGAACAAAAATGGGATGAAATTGCAGAAAAGGATTACACAGACATATCCATTCTTGGTCGAAACTACGATCCGTTTGATACAAAAACAATAAACACGCTTCTGGAGCCCCACGGTCTGTTTTATGGCGCCGGTTATGCCCACAGCTTAAAGCCCACCTTTTTTCTTGCCACCATTGAAGATAAAAGCAAAGTAGGGGGATACCCTGTTTATACCCTTGGCCGGGAATTGGCACGGGATTTATTGACCATCCCGGCCCTGTCTCAAGACAGTTTCATCCTTTTGCGAAAAGAATCTGCCAAGTTGTTTCTCTGGGATCAACTGCTTTATATTAAAAAATCAGGACGTCAAGCGCTCAGCTTTGCCTTGGAAAATAGTGGTCTCAAAGAACAGCACCCCAAAGCACTGCAACGCAACCTGGCAACGATTTTTGCAGCGCAACGAGAGACCTACATTTACCATGAAATTGGTGAAATCAAGGATGAGGTTTTTGATCGCAACATTTGGCGCGAATTTATTGCCGCCTACCCCCACACCGCCGTTGAGCTACTTGCGCGAGCCGTTAAAGATCTGCTTGCCGATACGAACGAATACGGAACCCTGAGATATTTTATTAAAAAACGCAAAACGGCTTCCCTAGCCTTCTATGTTGCTTTTTTCGATGGTCTGGCCAAAGCACTTTTTCCGGAGCTGACTGCGTCCTTTCGAGAATTTTACCATGCTCGCAACTGGCGGATTATCGAAAATGCTGTTTCTTTCGGCTACAACACCGCCAGGCATTACGCTGAAGAAATCATCACCATCTATAAAGCGGGCAAACAAAAGAAAAACAAGAATTGGGTAAAAACCGAAATCGAAAAACGGCTGTTAGACCGAGTAAGTTCTTCGTCCAATATGTCTTCAACAAATTAAGCGCCATTTAGCATGAATGAGAAGATTGCCTGTCGAACAAAGTTGCGTCTGATTCAAGGTGGTCTGCACAGCAAGATATCCTTTGGCCCTGTGCGAATCATTGCGGCACCGGAAAACATTCCGCCTTTCGAGCTGAATGCACGCGCTTATGAAGAGGACACCTGGCTTGTGATGAGCGCCGATCCCAAGGGTTGCGAACCTGAGGTTCATCCAATTCGATTGATGACCGAATTGATGGAGACCAAGCCTGAACCTGTCGGAAGCGTAATCGTCAAAGGTGGCAATCCTTTGCGCTTTCTGGCTATTGTACATGACGTCAATCGGGATCCCACCTGGAAAGAGGAATGGATCCAAAGTGCTCTTGAAGGGGTCTTTAGAGAGGTTGAACAACGCAAAATCCGGGCAATTGGATTACCGTTGTTGGGCACCTTGCACGGCAGACTAGAAACCCGTCGTTTTTTGGCTTTGCTGGGCCGGGTGCTAAAACAAAAAACCTTCAATCATCTGAAGCGCTTGTGGCTAATTGTTCCAGCGAAAACCAACTCCGAAATCATCGAGATGCTGGAAGCTGAACTAAACCAATCTTGATAAGCGACTCTACCAGTTATCGAACAGATGAAATTAACTGAAGTGGATAGAAAAAGCCGGGTCTTGACAAAGGCGCAATTTGGGTGTCTGCGCAATGCCTATACCATTAACATTACAAGGGGTTGTGAATTTACATGCGTGTATTGCTATGCAAGAGGCTACCCGGATGCACCGTTTTGTGGAGAAGTGCAGCTTTATCGCAACCTACCCCAAAAGCTGACTGAGGAGCTCGACAACCCGAGAAGAAGATCTGTAATTCATCGGGTCGTATTTAATACTGCATCGGATTCATTTCAAACGCATCCGGATATCCTGGAAATTACTTACCGGACAATGATGGTATTCCTGGAGAGAGGGATTGGATTCTCTTTTTTGACAAAGGGCTGGATCCCCAATCGATTTATAGAGCTGTTCTCGGATTTTCCTGAATTAATTGTCTCAAGAATCGGTCTGGTCTCCACGTCCAATCGCTATCGGGATCTTTTTGAACCTAATGCGGCTACCGTATCTGAGCGTCTGCAAAATATCGAACGTCTGCAAAATGTGGGCGTAAAAACTGAAGTAAGAATCGATCCCATTATACCATTTTACACCGATGATGAGGAATCCATAACGAAATTATTTAAGGCTTTAATTACCATAGGGATCAAAACCGTTTCGCTGAGCTACCTTCACTTGAGGCCGGCCATTCTCAATCAACTTAAGCGAGAACTGCCGCCGACCGAATTTAATGTCCTGCAAAGTTGCTTTGAAAATAAACCCTGGACAGTTGTCGGCTCCTCCACGCGAAGCAAACTGATCCCGGCATCTCTGCGGAAAAAGGGGTATAATCGCTTCAAACACCTAGCAAAAAAATTTGGGATTGCAGCCTTAATCTGTTCATGCAAGAATCCGGATCTGCCCGGGCAACAATGCTCGTCCGCATTTGGGACTGAAGAAATCAGAAGCTCCCTTAAAGAAAAAAGTATACAATTATCCCTATTTCCCTGCTGAGCAACTCAGATCAAAGATGGGACGGGGAGTATTTTTGGCTAAGGATGACCTTTAGGCTGAAAAACGAAAACGGAAAATGAGGATCAAATACCGCATTTTATTTTAGAATATTCAGATAAAATTTTGGCGTGAAGTTGGACAGGATACCGAGCAATTTAAGCAACTAACGAATCGACTCTGGGAAGACTACGGTTATTCTGCCTTTGGCGCCCACATTCTTAACCCCACCGGAAAAAAGATCGGAATTTGGATACATTGATGGCAAAAAAACTTCAAGAGATCATCATCCCCAAAGAAAAGGCCGTTTTCTGGTTAGATAAGAATGGCTTTTGGCACAATAAGTATGGGAAATTCCAGCATAAAAAAATAATCGATTACTTCCATGCTTCCATAGACAAAGACAAAGATGGTTATTACCTTGGCCAGGTCAGGGATAATTACAGGGAAAAAGTCTATTTTCATTATGAGGACAAGGCATTATTCGTCTTTGATGTCATCAAAGACAATGATATTACACTGGTTCTAAACACGAAAAAACAGATCAAACTGAAACCCAAAAATCTTTACATAAAAGACGACAATCTGTATATGTTTTTTAAAGATGACGCCATCAAATTCACTGAACATAGCCTGATGAAAATATCGGATCTTCTGAAGTATGAAGGTGATAAGTATTTTATTCGGATTGAGAATAGAAGGTATGAGATAAAAAAGATGTAAAAAAAAATAAGGTTATACAATTAATTGCCATTGCACGAATATGATTTGACAATGCTCTGAATTTGGATTTGCTAGCCTTGACAGTTGTTATGAGTATATTCCGTCCTTTTTTGATATAGGTAATTATCTTAAGTTTGATTTATTGACAAGAAATCCCAGTTTTTGATTAGCCTAAAAATACTTTCCGATCATAATCAACTCTGCATATTCCAAATTTTAATTTTTCATTTGCGTATCCACAAATTTTCATTGCTAATCATACTGTGGATGTATAGCCGATATCCAAAAAAAATATTGGCTCAAAATATTATGTATTGGTCATTGCCTAATCTGTAAAATTATATGTTTGAATTTCTTTAGCCTATATAGGGTCAGACGACTCAATAGATTGTGTATTGATCATTTTCTTTTCCTTTGATATTTGCTTTCGGCAAAAAATAAAGAGGTGAAAACAAATGGAAAAACCTATTCCAGGCGGATATAACGGAAAGGTTCTCAGGGTAAATCTTAGCAGCGGCAGTTTCACAAACGAGCAAATCGAAGGCTCATTTTGCAGAAAGTATCTCGGCGGCACAGGTTTTATTGCCTATTATCTCTTGGGTGAGTTAAAGCCTGGCATTGACCCTTTGGGACCTGATAACAAACTCATTTTCGCCGTGGGCCCTCTTACCGGCCTCAATTTTGGGGGAAGCGCTCGGCATGCTGTGGGTTCAAAGTCGCCGCTGACCGGTGGCATTGCCAAGTCAGAAGTTGGTGAACACTGGGGATTCCAGTTTAAACGCGCCGGCTTTGACGCTTTGCTAATTGAAGGAAAGGCGAAAGATCCCGTCTATCTCTGGATTCACAACAACGAGGTTGAGATTAAAGACGCTCGTCATCTTTGGGGTCATAATACCAAAGAGACCCAAGAAAAGATAAGATCTGAGCTCGGCGAGCCTAAGGCGAGAGTGGCAATGATCGGTCCGGGAGGGGAGAATCTTGTGAGATACGCCTGCATCATGCACGGTCCTTTTGATGCGGCCGGGCGTGGGGGCACAGGTGCGGTCATGGGATCAAAAAACTTAAAGGCAGTGGCTGTCAGGGGCGACCGCATGCCCTCAAGCGTAAATCCTGACGGCGTGAAAGAAATCGCAAAATGGCTTAAGGAAAACAAAGATCTGGTTAAGGTTTTCTCGGATTTAGGTACGGGTGCCGGTATTGTGCGCTTCGATGAACTGGGGAACCTTCCTGTAAGAAATTTTCGCGATTCTGGATTTTCCGGTGCAAGCAAGATTTCTGCACAGGCCATAAAAGAAACGATGCGCACCGGTATGGAAGGTTGTTATGCCTGTCCCGTCCGGTGCAAGAAGGTGGTCGCACTGGATGAACCCTATCATCTGGATCCTTCCTATGGCGGACCTGAGTATGAAACAATAGGAGCGCTGGGTTCTGCCTGTGGTATTGATGACCTGAAAGCCATCGCCAAAGGAAGTGAACTGTGCAACGCATACTCCCTGGACACCATCTCCACCGGTATGAGCATTGCTTTTGCAATGGAATGCTATGAAAATGGGCTTTTGGCTTCCGGGGAAACGGATGGCATCGAGATCAAATTCGGAAATGCCGATGCCATGCTCCAACTGATTAAACTGATAGCCAAAAGGGAAAAAATCGGTGATCTACTGGCGGAAGGCTCAGCTAATGCGGCTGAAAAAATCGGTAAAGGCGCCGAAAAATACGCCATGCATGTTAAAAAACTGGAATTACCCATGCATGAGCCGCGAATAAATAAAGCTCTCAGCCTCGGCTATATGGTGAACCCACATGGCGCAGATCACATGGACAATATGATCGACATTTTCTTCAATAATTTCGCCCAGGAGCCCAGTGTTATGGTTCCCGATGCTGTCCCCCTGGGGCTTGAACCCGGTCCCTCAAAAGACATCGATCCGAAAAGGGTGGCACTTTTTAAAATTGCTCAATTAAAGCGAATAGTTCAAGATTCACTCGTCGTTTGCAGCCTGCTTCCATACTCATTAGCTCAAACCGTAGATATCACCGCAAAGGTCACCGGATGGGATACCACGGTCATGGAACAATGCCGGATTGCCGAGCGTATTTTGACCATGTGTCGCATGTTTAACGTCAGGGAGGGATTTAGCCCTGTGGATGATCAACTCCCGTCGCGTTTTTTTGAACCCACTGTGGATGGCCCCTTGGCGAAGCATTCATTAACCTTTGAAGAAATGGAGCAAGCCAAGCGATACTATTACCACCTAATGGGATGGGACGAAAAAGGTGTGCCAATGCCCGAAAAAATGATAGAGCTCGGTATCGATCAAATCACCAGGCTGTCATGAATGTAAATTCTTCGAATGATGTTCAATTATCTTTGAATTCGATTTGCGTTTTTATTTCTGTTTAAGTGTTCAGCAG
>CP070746.1:6560456-6571037 GCA_020348305.1 Desulfobacterales bacterium | reverse complement strand
GAGGAGGTAAATGATGGAAAACAGACCCTGGCAGCGTCATTATGATTACAATGTTCCCACCACGATACGGTATCCAAGGCTTGCGGCCCATGAGCTCATCAATATTCCCGCTGGATCGTTGCCGGATAAACCGGCTACGAATTTTTACGGCACTGAAATTACCTTTTATAAATTGCGTCAACAGATCCTGCGAATGGCCAATGCCCTGGGGGAATTGGGCGTAAAAAAAGGAGATCGCATAGGCGTTCATCTCCCCACCAGCCCCCAATATATTATCGCCTATTATGCAACGTTGCATCTGGGTGCCATCGTGGTGAATCTCAATCCGATGTATACGGTCGACGAGTTAACAGCCCTGACATCGAATACGGGGGTCACCACACTGTTTACTTTTGACATGGTGCTTCCCAATATCAGACCGTTGTGCCAGGAAGTAGAGATTCCACGGGTGATTGTCACCAAAGTCACGGACTTTATTGACGGATTTGGTCAGAGCACACCGAAAGAATTGGAGTTGGAGGAAGGATGGCACCATTTTTCACAGCTTTTGGAAAACACCTCCAGTACAAGTCTTCCCAGGGTCGAAGTTGTGCCGCAAGACCCTGCTCTGATTCAATTTACCGGGGGAACTACAGGCTTGCCGAAGGGAGCGGTCCTAACCCACGCCAATTTGGTTGCTGCCACATTACAATGTGCCCTATGGGGCTCACCCACCATGGGATTAACACCCGCGGAAAGGCGCTCGGTATTAGCTGTTTTACCGTTTTTCCATGTATATGGCACCGTGGTTGTTCTGAGCTGGGCCATGTTCAATTGTGCCACCCAGATTCTGGTTCCAAGATTCGAACTCGATGAACTTATGGGGCTTTTTGCCAATTTCAAAGAGATCACCTTTTTCCCATCCGTTCCCACCATGATTAATGCCATTTTGAATCATCCCAAAGCGGAGGAGCTGCAGTTGGATAAGAAACTGGGCCTTTTGAACAGCGGTGCGGCTCCGATGCCGGTGGAGCTTATTGAAAAGGCCAGAGATATGGGAATATTCTTCAGTGAAGGTTGGGGGATGAGTGAAACCACATCATTGGGAATTGCCAATCCAATACTGGGTCTCAAAAAAGTCGGCGGCATCGGAATACCGTTTCCGGACACTGACGTGAAGCTGGTGGACGTTGAGGAAGGCAAGCAAGAGGTAGCTAAAGGGGAACCGGGTGAGATTATAATAAAAAGCCCGCTGCTTATGAAAGAATACTGGAACAATCCTGAAGAGACAGCCGGGCAACTAAAAGACGGCTGGCTTTTTACCGGTGATATCGCTGTTCAAGACGAGGACGATTATTTTGCTATTGTGGACCGCAAAAAAGATATGATAATTGCCGGAGGGTATAATATTTATCCTCGTGAGATAGATGAGGTGCTGTACCAGCACCCGAAAATTGCGGATGCGGTCTCAGTCGGAGTTCCCGATGAATACCGGGGAGAAACCGTCAAGGTATTTGTTATCTTAAAAGAGGGCCAATCCGCGACTGAAGATGAAATTATTGATTTCTGCAAGGAAAAGCTGGCAGCCTATAAATCACCGAAACTTGTCGAATTTAGAACAGAGCTGCCCAAATCAGCAGTTGGTAAGATTTTGCGTAAAGTACTGCGAGACGAGGAAGCAGCGAAGCAGAAAGAATAGATGTCAAGTTTCTGATCGCTGGTTGCTTGTCACTGGTCCTGGATTGGGGGTTACGAGCCACAGGTTACGGGGCAAGCGTTACGAGGTACGGATTGCGTGGTACGCGTATCGGATTTCTGATTAACTTAAATCCGAAATCAACAATCCATTTCCTGACACCTTATACGAAACTACATTCTTTTAGACAGGATTTACAGGATTATGAGGATTTTTTTAGTTTTCTATTCGATCAAACTGGCCACTTCGGTGGCCAGCGGCAGGGCTGAACCCTGAACCCAGAACCCTGAACCTAAAACCAAAAAGCCATAATGTAGCCAGATCACAAGTAACGGATAACATATAACCACATTGAGGAGAGAGGGGGTTAATTAAAAAATGAAAACAGATTTTAAAACCATCAAGGTGCAACTAAAAGATGGCGTGGCGGTTCTTTTCATGGACAACCCGCCGGTCAACCAGCTTTCCGACCATTTCGTGAAAGAGCTGGCAGAAGCCATGGCCGAAGCATATAAAGATGATTCGGTGAAGGCGATGGTACTGACCGGCACCGGTAAAAATTTTATCGCCGGGGCGGATATCACCCAGATTAAAGACGTAAAGACAAAGGATGAGCTTTCGTCAGGTATGAAGGCAATGATGCAATTTATTAACAGCATCGAAATCGGTCCCAAGCCGGTGGTTGCGGCGATCAATGGCAACTGTTTAGGGGGAGGACTGGAAATCGCCATGGTATGTCATTACCGTGTGGTAGTTGACGGCGTAGACCTCGGGCAACCCGAAGTTCAGATAGGCCTTATCCCGGGCGCCGGCGGAACCCAGCGCTTACCTCGACTCATTGGCCTTCGATATGCCATAGAAATGATTACAATCGGCAGACCGATTAAAGCGGCAGTGGCCCTTCAACGGGGACTTGTGGATGAGGTGGTCGCACCGGATACGCTTGTCGATGCAGCCGTGAAGGCTGCCGGGCGGTTTGTATCGGGCGAGTTGAACATCAAAACCCGGGCGACCCGGAACCGGCACTATTGGATACCAAGTGCTGCCGAGAAAAAGGCGATGATGAACTTCACCAAAGCGATGGTTGCCGCCCAGGCCAAAGGCTACATTGCACCTCTTAAGGCCGTTGAAGCCATGGAAAAAGGGCTGAATTATGATATCGAACCCGATCTCGAGTTAGAAGCCGATTTGTTCGGCGACTGTGTCATATCGGATGTGGCCAAAAACTTGATCGGCATATTTCTCAACACCCGAGCAGCGGGCCGACTCCCACGTATTGAAGGTATTGAGCCGGCTAAAATCAAAAAGGTCGCCATGCTGGGCGGCGGTGTGATGGGTTCCGGTATCGTCAATTTGCTGCTCAAGGGCGGCTTTGCGACCGTGCTGTGGGACATCAACCAAGAAGCCATTGAAAAGGGAGTCGGTTCGGTTCGAGCGACCTTTGACTACCCCATTAAAAAAAGGAAAATGAAACCGGAAGACCTGGACAACATGCTCGAAAATCAGCTGACCACGACCACGTCTCTGGAAGATTGCAAAGATGTGGATCTGGTGATCGAGGCCGTACTGGAAGACATGGAGGTGAAGCAGGACATCTGGAAAAAGCTGGAGGGGATTTGTCGTTCTGATGTCATTTTTGCAACCAACACCTCGGCCCTTCCGATCACCGAGATGGCTTCGGTTCTGAAAGATCCCAGCCGCATGATCGGACTTCATTTTTTCAATCCGGCCCATCGGATGCAGCTGCTGGAAGTCATTTGTGCAGAGAAAACCTCAGATCAAACCCTGGCTACCTGTGTGGCTTTTGCACGAGCCATAAAGAAAATCCCCATCGTGGTCAATGACGGGCCGGGATTTTATGTTTCAAGACAGCTCGGTGGTCTTTTTGGCGGAGCGGTGTATCTGACGGCCGACGGTGTGGATGGCGCCGCTGTGGAAGGGGCAATTACGGATTTCGGCATGCCCATGGGACCGGCCAGTTTAGCTGATCTTACCGGAATCGACATCGGGTATCATGTGGGAAAGACTTATGAAAAGCGATTGGGTGAGCGTTATAAGATGCATCCGCTTACCGAACTGATTTATCAGACCGGTTGTTATGGTCGTAAAACCGGGGCCGGATATTTTGACTACAGCGGCGATCAACCGGTTCCCAATCTCAAGATTGTGGAGGTTGTGCAAAAATATCTCAAGGATAACAAGGTTTCACCCAAAGAAATGTCCAATCAGGACATCATCGATGCCATGCTGGCTCTCGGTATCAATGAGGCGGCGCTGATGATCGAGGAGGGCATCTGCGACCGGCCGCAGGATATGGACCTGGCCATGATATACGGCACCGGATTTCCGCCTTATCGCGGCGGCATCCTGCGTTATGCAGACAAATGGGGTCTAAAAAATGTATATGACAAGCTGGCGGACCTGGAAAAGCAGTATGGACCTCGCTTTAAACCGGCGGATTTGGTCAAGGAAATGGCTGAATCCGGGAAAACGTTTTATCAATATTAGGAATTTGTTCTAATAGCTAATCCGATATTAAGTAAAGAATTTAGCATTGAACGATTAAACCATTTAACGAAATTTATGGAGGTATACCCATGAGAGAAGTAGTAATCGCAGGCTATTTGAGAACAGCACAATCCCGATCCAGACCCAATGATCCGGCTCGAGACTGGTTTTGCAAAATGAGGTCGGATGAACTCTTGGCGAAATTGTTACCCGAGGTCATTAAGAGAGCAGGCATTGCGCCCGAGGAGATCGATGATTTTCTGGTGGGTTCCGCAATGGGTGTCAGCGAACAATGGAGTTACGGAGGGCGGAATCCTATATTTTTAGCCAACCTCCCCGAAACCATCTCAGCCAAATTTGTGGATCAACAGTGCGGTTCGGCCATGGCCGGAATTCAAATCGGCTTTATGGAAATCGCCCAGGATTTCGCGGATATCGTGCTGGTAGGGGGCATGGAGCATATGACCCGAGTGCCTATGGGCGGACAACTTGTAGACAGAGGGGTCATGGTTCCGAATATGAACCTATTCATGGATCCGGCACTTCAGCACTGGGACATGATGACCGCCATGAACATGGGGCTCACCGCTGAGAAGCTTTTTGCTCAAACCGACTTCACGAAGGAAGACATGGACAAGTGGGGCGTCCGTTCACACCAGCTCGCTGCCAAGGCTCAGGCCGATGGTTTCTTTGCCGACGAAATTTTGCCCATAGAGGCCGAGCAGGCCGACGGAACGGTCATGACCGTTGACAGAGATCAAGCCGTACGGGATGATGCCACCTTGGAAGGTATTGCTGATCTGAAACCGGCATTCAAACCAGATGGTGTGATTACCGCAGGTATCTCATCACCATTGAATGCCGGGGCCACATCAATGGTGCTGATGTCAAAGGAAACCGCCAAAAAGAAGGGAATCAAGCCACTGGCAACCATTCGTTCCATCGGATTTGCCGGAGTGGATCCGACCATCATGGGGTATGGTCCGGTGCCGGCCAGTAAAAAGGCTCTCAAAAAAGCCGGACTCAAAGCCTCCGACATTGACTATTGGGAGATCAACGAGGCCTTCTGCATTGTGGCCTTAAACTGCATCAAACAACTCGGGCTTGATGAAGATAAGGTTAACGTCATGGGCGGTGGTACGGCTATAGGGCATCCGCTGGGGGCCACCGGTATTCGTTTGACAGGAACGCTGGCTCGCATCCTTAATGAAAAAGGTGGCCGCTACGGATGTGCCAACGCCTGCGTCGGCGGAGGCCAGGGTGTGGCCACCATCATCGAACGAGAAGCATACGGTTGGTAATATTTTCTGCCCACCCCTTGACCCGATTTGGGGGTGGGCGGGTTACTCTCTAACCATATTGACATAGAAGGATACCGTTATTCGGGCAGAAAATATGTTTGAACCCTTTCATGAGGTGGTAACCAACGTTTCCAAGACGATTCTGGAGCATGAAAAAAAAACAGATCGTCCAGTCATCGGCGTGATGCCGGCCTATTTTCCCATGGAATTAATCTGGGCTGCCGGAGGTTATCCGGTTCAATTGTGGGGCAACAATTTGCCGCTCGAGAAATCGGACGCCTACCTGCAGGCTTACTGCTGCTCGATCGCCAGATCCGTTTTGGAGTTGGAAATGCGCGGGATTGCCAAGATGGTGAAGGGTTATGCCTTTACCTCGCTTTGCGATACGCTGATTAATTTGCGGGAGATTTACCGGCGGCTTTTTTCTAAGCCGACTTTAGAGCTTTCAATACCGATCACCAAAACCGTGGAAGCCCGGCGTACTTATCTCAGAAGTGTGGTCCAAAACGTTACGGACGGGCTGGAAGCGATTACCGGGCAGAAAATCACCCCGGATGCCTTGAAAGAAACCTCTCAATTGTTTGGCCACGTTCGGGCGCTTCAGAGAAACCTTTATCAAATTCGGCGTGAAAAGCCGGGTTTGATAAAAAATCATGATTTTTATACGGTCATTAAAGCCGGCTTCTTTTTACCTGCAGCTGTCTATGCTCAGATGCTGGAAAAATTGTTGGGTAATTTGGACACGCTTGAGGCACCGAATGGGAAGCGCCCCAGACTTGTTCTTTCCGGTATGGTCTTTGATCCGCTTGAAATCTACCAACTCATGGATGAATTCGGCGCAGATGTCGTTGATGACGATTTTGCCAATGGTTGGCGCACAGTTTCAAAAAAAGATTTTCAAGTTGGAAATCTTTCGGAAGGCGTCACCGCATACCTCTTTCATCCGGCGCCTTGCTGCTGTATTTATAACCCGGATAATGATCGCCATGCCTATCTGCTAAATAAGGTGAAAGAATCCGGTGCCGATGGAGTTTTATTCTGGTATATGAAATTTTGCGAGCCGGATGCGTTTGACCGACCGCAGTTGATGAAGCGGCTTAAAGATGAAAATATTGCAACGGCTTTTGTTGATCTTGAGCTTTCTGTGGCGAACTTTGATGCGGTAAAAACAAGAATCAGCGCATTTTGCGAAATCCTGGAGGGTTAGAAACATGACGGAATTTGCTGCTTTCAAGAAGATGAAAGAACTTCTAACCAACTATTATATCGAGGCCAAAACCACTCAGGAAAAGCCGATCGCCTGGATCACCAGCGGTGCTCCAGTGGAATTTCTCTATGCCATGGATATCCTGCCCATTTATCCGGAAAATTATGCGGCCATGTGTGCTGCCAACCATCAATCAGTTGAGTTGATAGAAGCGGCCGAAGCCGAAGGCTTTTCCCAGGATATTTGCGCCTATGCCCGCACCGATTTCGGTGCAGACATAACTCAAGGCGGTCCGGCAGCCGGACTCCCCCCACCGCATTTTCTGCTTTGTTCCACCAATATCTGTAAAACCGTCATCAAATGGTATGAAGTCATCGCCCGCAAATACGATGTCCCCTTGTTCATTGTGGATACGCCCTTTCTCCACGACGGACTGACCCAAGAGCTGATTGATTATACGATATCTCAGTTTAAAGATCTTGAAAATTTCTTGTCGGATTTCACGGGCAAACCCTTTGACCAAGAACGCTTCTTTGAAGTTTTATATCTTAGCCGCGAAGCTGCGAATTACTGGCAGAAAATGCTTTACCTTGGCAAGAACATACCTTCTCCTTTTAACAGTCTGGATTCCTTTATCCACTTGGGTCCGATTGTTACCCTGCGCGGAACCAAGGAATGCGTGGATTATTATAAGCTGCTTTATGATGAAGTGGCCGAGCGGGCTGAGAAAAAACTGGCATCCGTGCCCGGCGAAACCCACCGTGTGTTGTGGGACAACCTGCCGGTTTGGTTCAAGATGCGGCGTCTGGAAAAGTTTTTCGAAGAACACAAAACCACCCTTGTCGTTACGACATATGCCAACAGCTGGGGTGGATACGGTAACTTTAATCTTGATCAAACCGATGACATCTATGAATCCGTGGCCAGGTCCTATCTCAATGTCTACATAAATATCGGTTTCGAAGATCGCATCAAATATCTGGCCCAGCTTATAGATGAGTTTTCACTGACCGGATTTATCATGCACTCCAATCGTTCATGCAAACCGTATTCCATAGGCATGTATCGCCTGCAGGAAGAACTGTCCAAACTGACCGGCAAACCGGGGGTCGTCATCGAAGCCGATCAAAACGATCCCAGAGCGTATTCCGACGCCCAGGTGGAAACCCGGCTTGAGGCATTCATCGAATCTATGGAGAGCATTTCTCTGAATTAAAGTTCAGGGTTCAGAGTTCAGAGGTTCAGCGATTAAGAGTTCAAGGGTTCAAAGATTCGGGTTTTACGGTTCATGAGTAAGATAACCTTGAACGCTGAACCTTGAACCTTTAACGAATAACTCCCAATAAGTTTGCGCAACCTTCCTTGACTTGCAACCCGTTTTTGGTCTATTCTGACATTAAAAATTTCTTGTCCTTAACAACTTAAGTGGTTCTCAAAAACATTTTCCGATTGAAAGTGGCTTAGCCTCTGCTCTCACCACAAATTGCAATGGGTAAAATGTTTGCTCTTTGCGCTATGCCCTATGCTGCTAAAGTCCCGTAATCTCATGCGTCAATCTCATAGCGATCGATCAAAGGTTATTTTTTTTACGGCTACATTGATGGTTATTTTCATACCTTTGCCTGCATTATCTGCTGCGTTTTCCTTAGACTATGCGTTAGGGCTTGGCGGCCATTTTCAGCTGAATGCATGGACACCTGTAAACGTTGTTCTCGAAAACAGGGGCAGACCAACACGCGGGACATTAGAAGTTATTGTAACCTCAGGTAGTGAGTACCACCAGGATGTGTACCAGAGCACCTATGCCAAGGATGTCGATCTCCCTCATAATTCAAAAAAGCGTTATGCCTTTACGGTTATGATCAAATCCTTTACCCATGACCTGATCATTAGGCTAAGACAAAACGATACTGTCATTATTTCAAAATCAGTAAATCTGCGGCCCCATTTCACCGAAAAAAGTTTTGCGGTAGTTGCTGACAATTTTGTTTCCCCGGACATTTTATCTGTGTTGCCGAAAGATCTGTACCCGGTCAACGTGCGTCCTAAATTCCTTCCGGAAACCTGGTACGGATACGGTAGCGTGAAATTGCTCATCATGAGAGCCGCCGCCTTAAGAGAATTAAGAGAAAGACAGTTTCAGGCATTAACCCAGTGGATAAAACAGGGAGGTTATCTGGTCACCACCGGTTCGTTAAACTACGGTTCATTACTTGAAAAGCGGATACAACATATATTGCCGATAAACGTATTCGGGCATAAACGCTTCTTTGAATTAAAGTCGTTAGCGCATTTTTGCAGCCAAACGCTTATCAGTGAGGAACCGTTTCTTGTGTTAAATGTCAGGATTGACCATTCCAATGTGCTCGTAAAAGAAAAGGATATCCCGCTCATTGTCCAAAAGAATCTGGGATTCGGCCAAATTATTTTTCTATCTTTCGATTATAGCACGCCGCCGTTTAGCCGTTGGGATGGGAGAAGATTTTTTTGGGATAAAATTTTGACGATACGGCCGTTGATCGACGATCAAGGGATTGTTTTAGAGGATCAAAAAATCTTAGATTCAATGTTAGCCAACATACCGGTCCATTTTCCAGGTCTCAAATCAGCCGTTATATTTATTGGTATCTATCTTGTTTTGCTGAGGTATTTTCTAAAAAAAATTAGAGAACCTGGAAAACGGAGATGGAAAAACGGTTTTTTTCTTTTATTGATTATTGCTGCATTTACAACTATCGGTTATTGGCGGTTCTTTTATCCCAATTCCAAGCAAAAATTTACGTATAATAGCTTCTGTCAATTGGAGGTATCCGGCCGGAATACCCTTGCGTCCGCAAAATATATCCTTGGTCTTTATGCGTTAAAAAAATCAGCCTACAGGGTAGGTTTCGGGTCATTTTCCTATCCTGTTACGCACGCTTTATCGAAACACTTGAAGAAAAAAATCCCCAATCCATATGTGCTGCATGAAAATTATAACGGGCAACAAATTGCGGGTTCTTTAGATGAATGGTCACACAGTTTTTACATGATAAAATCAACATTTGATTCTCCTCTCGAGGGCCATGCCCTTCGAGATCCCCATCATCTAACCATCAAAGTTGAAAATAAGTTGCCTCACAAGATCGTCGATTGTTTAATATATTTTAAGAAGCGATTTTTAGTTATTGATGATATTCCGGCCAATAAACAGCAGACAATAAAGCTGAAATTATCGGAGTTGAAAAAAACGGAAATTTTCAACGATCATGAAGCAAAACAAATCTTCAATCGGTTTGGTATTAATGGCTCTTTATCCTATCTGAGAATATCCCAAAAAAATCTTACAAAAGATGTGCTACTCGGCATCCATGCCAAATATGAAAACAAGCGAGATTCTCTTTATCTTATTGGGTGGGTTCAAGGGAGCGTGATTCAACCCGAATTTAAACAGATCCAGCCGTTGGGTGAGAACCTTACCTTGGTCAATTGGGAATTTACTGTGGAGATGGCCTTATGAAGTATTATTTTATAACCGATGATTCAGAAAAGTCCCTGGCCCCTTTTTTTTCGAAGATGGTGCTGACTGCCAGCTTTATGAGTGTTGTAATTATAAGTGGAATATTGTTAGTATTTTGGCCCCGTGAGCCGCTTGCCGGCTTTATTATTTCTAATAAAACGCCGCTTGCGTTTTCTTTGATTTTTGGGGCAACCCTGATTGTTTATTCTTATGTCAATCTCTGCTGCGGCAGCGGGGATATGATTCAAAGAGGGTACCACATAATAAAGTACCGAACCGATAGATCCACATTTGAAAAGGAAATTGATTTTTTTCGGTATGGACTGATTGAATTTTTATTGCATACGCTGATTTTGCTGCTACCGTTTCTGCCACTGCTGATCCTGGCTGG
>CP070746.1:6536667-6560356 GCA_020348305.1 Desulfobacterales bacterium | reverse complement strand
CCGCCCTTCCAGATGGGGGATGGAATAAAATTCACCTTGGCCTTGTTGCCCAGCCAATTAATCGACATGTGATTGGACCAGAAAACATTGACATAGGGAAGGGGGACAGCTTCATAGTCTTCCGAACCTTCATAATCCGGCGAGAGGCCGACACCTGAGCCCACAGCAATCTGTGTATCCTGCGCTTGCACACTCTGACTTGCAGCAAAGGCTAATGATGCACAGGCGGAACCGATAACCAATTGCGCCCAGCGCACCCCAGGTGAAATCGGAGCCGACGCCGAATCCGCCGACATTTCCCTGCAGCGAAAGGTTCCAGCGCTCGGAAAAATCGATGAAAGTCCGAGCCCCGATAAGCGGGTCAAACCAGTCTTTTTCGCCGGATGCGTCAGGCAATGGCACATTCTTAAATTCTAACTCAACATCGAGGTAGGTGTAGCGAACACCGAAAAGGCCATCAACGCTGACAGCCGGCACATCTTTGTCCGCGGTATCTGACAGCTTCCAGGTGCCCAGCTGCTGCTTTCAACAGATTTTTCCCCTGCAAGGACCGATGGCACGCATACCGCTATCATGATTGTCACAATGGTGATGATAAGAAAACGGGGCCTTTTCCTCGAAAAATTACATGATTTACGATACATATAGATTCAACTCCTATAAAAAACCGCCCAAATTGCCAGGGCTGCAGAAGCCACGACATGGTTATTTGATGTACTCCGAGAAGTCCTTCACTTTGGTAATCGTCGGCAGCTTGTAGGTGTCGTCGTAGTACTTCATGCGATGGGTGTTCTTCATTGCATCTCCCCACTCGCCCTCGAGGATGTAACGCCAGTCGTTCTGGTGCCACACGGCTGTAGTCCATCAGGTCGTAGATGCGCTCGGAGGTCTTCTTTGTCGGAAAACTGTGGTCAACCTCGAACTTGCCAAAGAAGGTTTCGACCGTGCCGGTGATCGGCATCAGCCGCTCGAACTCCTTCTCACTTTGTTGTATTCTTTTGCCGCCCTGAGCCGAGGCTGCGGTCACCAGGCTTACCACCACCAGGGCTGAGATCAATTTGAATAATTGTTTTGTTTTCATTTTGTTTTCTCCTTTCTAAAATAAGGTTCCGGGGTTCTGGGTTCACCGTTCAGGGTTGAAGGATAGGATTTTTATTATTGAACCTCTCTTATGAAACTTCATGAAATTCGATGCCATTTTCATGAAGTTTCCTCTTCGATCAAACTGGCCGTTACGGCGGCCAGCGGCGGCGCTGAACCTTGAACCTTTGAATCCAGAATCCTGAACCTCTCAACCCTGAAACTTGAATCTCTGAAACGTCTATCCGCCAGCCGCCTTATTTGCATTTCCGGCTCATTATTATTGCTTGACATACTGATGCATCAGTGCTACATATTGATGCATGAGAACCACCATAAGAATAAACGACGATCTTCTGAAACGGGCTAAAAAACGCGCGGCAGAGGAAGGACGCACTCTGACATCGCTGGTCGAAGATGGTTTGGTGCTCGTCCTTTCCAAAACGAAAGCGAGTCGCCGCAAACGGATTGAGTTGCCGGTATCCAAAGCCACTGGCGGCGTCCTTCCTGGGATTGACCTGAACAGCTCCAGTGACCTGGAGGAGGTCATGAGCGCGCAGTGATACTTCCCGACGTCAACATTCTCGTGCACGCTTTCCGACCGGATTCCCCCAACCATGAGATCTGCCGGAGCTGGCTTGACAGCGTGGTCAATGGTGATGCGCGTTACGGTATGGCTCCGCAGATCCTGAGCGGTGTGATCCGCATCACCACCCACCCGAAGGTTTTTGCGATGCCCAGCAGCCTGGATGAAGTGCTCCGGTTCTGCGACGTACTCCTTGCGCAATCTCCCTGCGTGGTCATTCAACCGGGCGAGCGGCACTGGGACATTTTCAAACGCCTTTGCACAGAAGCGGACGCCCGCGGCAACCTGGTACCGGACGCATGGCTTGCCGCACTGGCCATCGAGTCGGGCTGTGAATGGATTACTCTGGATCACGATTATGCCAGGTTCCCGGGCCTTCAATGGCGTCTGCCGGCATGATGTCAATGTATGGTTTTGAAAATCTCTCATTTTTCAGCTCTTACGTACGCGATTAGCGGTTACGCCATGACATTCGAGAAAAAGGTTCCAGGTATCGGGTGTCAGGAAAAGAACTGAATTTTGAACACTGACACCTCGTGCCATCACTGCACTACTCCATTACATTCCCCATTACTCCATCACTCCACCACCCCAACCCTTCACTCTACCAACTCAATCTCGCCCGGACGCCAGGTCTTGTCGAACCAGGGCTGCAGCGGCCCATAGAGATGGAATAGCATGTTCCAGCCCTTTCCGGGAACGGTCTGGATCCAGTTGTTCTCCTTGCCCTTGGGCGCTTTGGGACCGAAATAGATGTCGAAGGAGCCGTCCGCGTTTTGCTGCAATCCCTTCTTGTTGTTGTCCAGACCCGGGAGCTGCTGATCGGTTTGGAGCATGGCGCGCGTCTGGTTGTCGTACAGCGTGAAGGACCAGAAATCCTTCGCCGGTACTTTAGGCGGCAGGTGTACCTTATAGGTCTTGCTGCCATCCAAGGGATTGCCCTTGGAATCGATATAGGCCACGGCATATTGCGAACCTTTACCGACCATTTTGGCGGTCATCGCAGGGGTGATACCTGTCGCATAGAAGTGGAAGTAGCTGCGGGCGTCTAACACGATGTAGCCGTTGTCAAGAAACTCATGGCTGCCACCAGGGAACGGCGTGCTCCAGACGCTTTGACCCGGGTAGAAATAAAACATGTCATCACGCGGGCGTACCGCGAGAGTACGCACGGTGGCAGCGCCCACATCGGCGGCTTCTTCCATGATCTTTTTCATGCGGGCGTCGGACTCGAAGGGCTGACCCTTCTTGATGCCGATGGACGCCAGCAGGCCAAGGATTTCCGGATTCTGTCCTGCACTCGGCTCGGGCTGCACGACCTCGTTGATCTCCTCAAAGATCCCATAGTCCGTGCGCTGAATCGTATTGTTGAAAACGCCGGAAACGTTGATGAAATTCATCTTCGGCGGATTATCTTTTTGTGACAGCGGATAGATGCGGAACAGCTTCTTGGTCGTCTTGACGGCCGGGGCTGGGTCACCATTCTCTTGGAATCCACGCCAGATAACCAAGTTGCCGTAAGTGTTCGTGCGCGCCACGTAATAGCCCTCCGGGACCTCGCCCTTATAGCCCGGCGGCAGGATGAGGAATTTGCCACCCTTGCCCTTGTCCGGGCCAGCGTTGCCGAAATCGGCGACATAGTTAAACCAGTGATCGTCAATGATGCCGAGCACGTTGGGCGGCGTCTCGATGACCATGGGTTCGTCCTTCATCTCTAGCCACGATGTCATATAAACTGACGTCGTATTCGGCGTCAGCCACAATGCCTTGGAGTCCATGAGGGTCTCGAACAGAAGCGCGGTCGTGTTGGCCGGACCGAACTCGATGATTCCCTTGCGCATCTCATACATCGACGCGATCTGGATGCTGTTCAAATAGGCCTGCACCGCGCGCTGGAAATCGAGGTTGTCATAGACCTTCTGAGCCGTCTCCTTGTCGGGCACTCCGTCGAAAAGGTTCAGAGGTTCAGGGTTCAAGGGTTCAAAGGCTGGAATATTTTCTCTCAAGCGAAAACTCTGAACCGGGAATCGCGACCCCCGTCGGCTCCGCCTGATCCCTCATCAGACCGGTAAGGGTTGTCAACGTCGATTGATCGGCTCTTTTACGTGAGCTGATACGCATACCTCCAAGACTGTCGGACCAGATTTCGTCCAAAATACCTTTATTCTGTTCGAGATATCTGCGCCCCAGGTTCGAGTAGATTGATAGTAAACATAGTTGTTTCACTGGAGCAGCGCACACCCCAAAAAGGGTTGAAAAATGGGGGGTTTTTAGAATTGGTTGATCATCTTCCGCAAAAGGAGATGAGCCTAATTATCGCTTGAAAAAGGGTTCGTATTTGAGAACCTTGTTTTTTTAGTTTTAAGACAAAAACTAAGATTCAAAGCGGCTAAGTTGAACTACTGGCGGACAAAGGACAAAGCTGAGGTGGACTTTGTGATTGAAGCCGGCAAAAGCCTCATTCCGGTGGAGGTTAAATATAAGCGTCTTAAACAGGAAAAAGTGCCGGCATCTTTACGCGGTTTCATTGACAAATACAACCCGGAAAAAGCCTATATCATTAATCTCGATTTGAGCAAAACCCTTAAAATCAAGAAAACAACACTTTGCTTTATGCCTTTTCATGAATTGCTCCGTCAAAGCGCAGTTTTATAATCAAATCAGGGGCTGCAGATATCAGGGTTTGTCTGTTTCTAAATCGAGAAGGCCTGCGGTTAGAAGCTTTTTTGCAATCTCATAAATGTCTTTTTTGTCACCTTGTTTTCTTATTCCTGCTGCAAGTATGTAAATGATCACTGTCTGTTTATCAATTTTATAGATGATTCGATATCTTCCTGCAGCGTGTATCGAACGAAATCCGGATAGGTCCTTAACCAGCATTTTGCCCTGTTTGTCCGGTTCATCCGACAACCCTTCGATTCGATTGAGAATCGTGCGCCGGATTTTCTTATCAGGGATTTTTTCAATCAGGGCAAGGCAGGTGTCGGTAATAAGAATTTTGTATTTCAAAGCCCAAGCCTTTCATAAGCATCTGATAGTGAATGGGTCCGGCCGGCTTTGACGTCTTCTATGCCTGTTCTCAAATGCTTCATTAGCTCTGGATCGGACAAGACCTCTAAGGTTTCCAGCAGTCCTTCGTACATTTCCCAGCTCATAACCGCCATTACTTCCTTGTTTCTCCTTGTAATGGCAAGAATCTGATCTTTGGCGGCCTGATCAGGGAGTTTCATGAATTTATTCCTAGCCTCGGTTATTGATATTTTTTGCATTGGTATGTCCTCCGTAAAAATTTCGCATTACGATCTTATGCGATACTGCGCATTTTTAAGTACATCAAGATGTACATTTTGTCAACTTTTTTTACAAAGAATTGTATGAATTATTCGGATCATCGGGGAGTGAGGATACCCACCTCCATGGCTTTTTCAACCGCCTCACGACGCTTGCTGACATTGAGCTTCTGGTAGATGTTTTTAAGATGTCCTTTGACGGTTTCATCCGAAATAAACAGTTTCTCTGCAATCTCCTTGTTCTGAAGCCGCTGCGCCAAAAGCTCCAGAACATCGAGCTCGCGATTGGTCAAGGGCTCGACAAGAGGCTGGGGGCCCGCAGATATAGTAGGAGCGTCTTGAGGCTCAGGTACATCCTGCACTATGACCTGTTCATCACCCCTTAAACGATGAAATAGCTGGAATATCAAAATGATGATAAAGTAACCAGACTCGGGCCATTAGAAGTCCCGGCCGCTGCTGAATAATGGTATCGGGAAACAGGGTCTGAACCGCAGCCAGCAAATAGGACAGGAACTGGCGCAGGTCGTTGTCTTGCTCATCCAGTGAAAACCAGGCGCCCGGACTCCCACAGGTTTCCAGCCAAGAGCTGATTAGAACACTTTTACCGTACCCGGCCGGGGCCGAGACCAGGGTTAATGGCCGCTCACGCCGCTTGTCAAGATATTACGACAACCGCGGCTGATGCACATAGTCTCTGGGGACAGGAGGCCGGTGCAGCTTGGTGCGTAAAATTGTGCCGATGATTGTTTCGTTTGCCATGCTTTAGCTTTGCAGGTAATAGTTTTAGCTTCTTGGTAATAGCCGGTCCATTTAGCCCTTGCAGTATCACCTCACGGCATAAAAACATAGATCAGCCGATACAGGCAAACCAAGCTAAATTAAAGTATTAATTATGAAATTCAGATGAAAAAATCAATGAATCTTGTTCAGATGGTCTATTTGCAAGGGCAGTTGAGAGGAGATCGAAAATGCCGAAGAAATGACAAGAGCCTTGATATCATAAGTGAACAACACTTGATACTTGAAAATCCTCACATCAAAGTATGCCATTGAGATTTTTCATATTTTGGCTCGGCTAAAAGTTTGATATAACGTGCCCTGATGTTAAAATTTCTAAGTAATGGAAATTTTTTGGATGTGCTAATGAAATGTGTAATTTTTCGAGAAATTAGGGGCATCCTTTTTTTTATGTTTGCATTGCTGAAAATAAAATGCTTATACGATTGAAGAAGTTTCGTTTTGTTAGAATAAAGAGGACAAGCAATATCTCACCTGCAAAAGATATTCCGCCCTCTTACCGTATATTCCAACAACGCAAATATAAAAACCTTCGATACTATCTGGAAGGTTCTATTTGTCCATTAAATCCCATTAAAACTTATAAAATACAAGAATCCCACCGACGAATTGATTCGCATCACCCTCATCGTCCACCACCGGACTGTCCTCAGCGTCTCCGAGAAGCCGCTTGTAGCTTAACAAGCCCATCAGGCCCCAGCGCTCCCAGGGTTTATATGAAGCCGTGAGATTCAATCCCACATCTTTAAATCCCGAATCGGCATCAAAAGTACTCAGCCCGCTGCGCACTGCGTCGGCGAAATCGATTTCAAAGTAAGCTTCCATGTAGTCATCATCAGCCCAGGTGGTAAAAGCCCCCAAAGCGAGGCTCCAGCTCGGATCGATGGGTATCTTATAGCCACCATTGAGCCGAACAATAGCCCCGTCATTTCCATCCGCCACATCCTGCATGGCTTCGATACTGGCACTCCAGTTTTCATATTCGAAGCCCAAAAAGCCACCGAGCATGATGGAGGTGTCCACATCTTCCAGACGGTCAACCTGGTTGTTGTCAACATCATCGCGCTCCGCGATATACTCACCGACCAGCCCGCCCTTCCAGATGGGGGATGGAATAAAATTCACCTTGGCCTTGTTGCCCAGCCAATTAATCGACATGTGATTGGACCAGAAAACATTGACATAGGGAAGGGGGACAGCTTCATAGTCTTCCGAACCTTCATAATCCGGGGCCAGTCCCACGCCAGCGCCCAAAGAAACGTCTGCTGCCTGGGCGGAAGAGGCCAAAGCCGCTATCAAACATACAATCGCTGCACCTACCATCAAAATCATTTGTGTCTTTCGATCTTTCATTTGTTTTCCTCCTTTTCATAGGTAATTATAAATAGTCGGAATCCACAATCCAGCAAAATTATGAATTTCGTTGTAATCCAAAATTTGCATACTGTTTTTATTTTGTCAAAAATAAACAGGCTGATCTTAAAATTAATATCTGGGCTAAAAGTTCCAAACCACATTTAAACCAATGAAATGGATTTGGTTTTCTTTATAGTCACCTTTCAGGTCGCCTCTAAGGTTGCCACCAGTGAGGTTTATGTTGCCATCCCCGAGATCGAGGTATTCGTAAGCAGCACCTAATGTGACATCCTGGTTTAATTCGTATTGCACGCCCGCTCCCACACGAATTTGACGGTCCAGCGGCAGGGCGGGAGTACGTTTTTTACCACTATCGGCCGGAGACGTGTCATAAGCAAAACCGGTGGAAAGCAGCCAGGGCTCGGCAATGCGATACTGGATCCCGAAAGCGAAATGCCAGGTGTCGTCATAACCCAGGTCCTGGGTGGTGCTCGTTGATGTGTCGCTGTCGATGGACACATCGATATTTCCGAAACTGCTCCAATTTTGCCAACCGACATTGCCCATGATTGCCAGCTTATCTGTGAACTCATGATAAGCGCTTGTCATCACCGCCTGGGGGATTTCCATATCGAGCGTTACTTTCGAGCCGGCCAGTCCTGTGAAGTTCAACGCTGCCTGCAGCAAAGGCCCGACACCATTTAAATCCGGTTTATCTTCATACTCCAAGTCCACCTTGGATCGATAGGTGATGCCAAAGCGGGTGCCTTCTTTGGGCTCGATCATCAAACCGGCGTTGCCGCCATAGCCAACATCGTAGTCATCAAATTTGAGCCGTCCGTCCGAACTCCCGGGTTCCAGGTTTCTAAGAGCCGTCTTGGCTTCATAGTTTGAAACCACCACGCTGAAACCGCCGCCCACCGAAAGGTATTTGTTGATGCGGTACGCCGCTACCGGATTTACGCCGAATGTCAGAAATTTTCCCTCCTGAAAGTAGTAGCGGCCGGCCCAGTCGTCATCGTAATCGAGCCCGAGACCAAAATATGAACCGACGGCAACTCCGAGTTTGAAATCCGACGTTAGGCTATGGACATAGAAAAAGGATGCGGCCGGGGTAAAGTAACCGGCATTGCCGCCGTTTCCGCCCCCAAAAGAGCTGTCATCGACGTCAAACTTTATCTGAGGAAAAAGCGCCTGAGCGCCGGCGGTGAGCTGGGAGCCTTTCAACCGGGTCATACCGGCCGGATTACCGCCGGCCGTGGACGCATCCTTGGCCGCAGCTGCCCGTCCGGCTCCCGCAGTGCCCAGATCCGGCGTTCCATTTTCATACAGCCAAAGACCGCCTGCCCTAATCGAGGGGCACATGATTAAGGTGAACAACACCGCTGCCAGAATCTTTCGAAGGATAAAGCTCATGGATCCTCCATTTTTCAATTCGTTAATCAAACCGAGCAATTATTAAAGGCGGCCTGCTATTTTAGCTGGAAAGGATAAATTACCTTCCAGTCTTTCATCATATCCACTACGGTCCAACCTTTTGCCTTGGCCTCATCAAAGGCTTTATCAAGACGACCGACATGCGATTGTCGGTCATAAGCCCACTCCCTTTCGGAATCGGTATGGTGGACGATGAGCAAGAAGCGTAAACCTTTTCCAGCCGCAGTCCATTGCAGCATCTGCAAGTCACCATCGGAGTTGCCAAAAGCGGCTATCGGACGGCGACCGATATACTGGTGAATACCAACCGGCTTGCCGGCTTTGTCGTCGATAAAATTGATTTCCGGCAGCCTGACCAGAACAGGCTGGTTATTGCGTATTTCAAATTTTGTTTTGATACTTGAGCCAACAACCTGTTCCGGGGGGATACCGTAAACCCGCTCTGTCCAAGGCCGCATGAACTCAATACCGCCTCCAGATGCAATGAAAGTCTTGAAACCATTGGCGCGCAGATAGGTTAAAAGCTCTAGCATCGGTTGATAGACAAGATCAGTGAATGGTCTTTTGAAGCGGGGATGCCGAGCCGTTGCCAGCCAATTGCGGACGATCTGCTCAAACTCCGCGGTAGTCATGCCGGCATGCGTCGCCATCACGATTTCCAACAACCCTTTATTGCCTGAAGCGGCGAGTGCTTGCATGTCGTTTTCAAGGACGGCTTTAAACGGCTGTTGGGTCTTCCATGCAGGGTTCTTCGGCGCGAGCGTCTTTACCCGGTCGATGACAAAGAAGAGCTGAAAATACATCGGCTGCTCGCTCCAGAGAGTGCCGTCGTTGTCGAAGGTGGCAACCCGCTCCTCGGGAGCAACAAAGTCCGGGCTACCGGCTCTAGTGACACGCTCCACAAAATTGATGATTGCGTGTTTGGATGGGCTCTCATTCCAGGAAGGTAAAGGATCTTTGGAATTTGCTGATACCGATATTGACCAGATAATGATTAGCGATGGAATAACAACATACACTCTGCGGCACAAAAGATAGCACTTCATCTGTATCTCCTTATAATCGGGGTTCGGACCGACGATTTCGCCGGCCCCAATCAACCTGTTGCCTTGACCGCATTAATGACTGCCTCCCGGTGACTGTAACTTTTCCATTACCTGATCAAGACTGAAACTGGCAGCTTTTTGGCGCGGCGGAAACGCTTTGAACGTTTCAAGGAACCCCGCGACATAGGTTTGTGCAGGTACCAATAAATAGGCCCGGTCGAGCAGCCAATCGTAGTAGGTGTTGGATGTGATCTCTGCGCGTTCGTACGGATCGCGACGCAGGTTGAAAATCAGCGGCACCCGCAGCGGCACAAATGGCTCCATCCATACACGAAAGGTTCCCACGGCCTTCTGTTCCATGAAGATCAATTTCCAATCTCGGTATCTGAGTGCTGTCAGATCCCCGTCGTCGGAAAAGTAAAAGATTTCATTGCGGAGACCCTTCTGTTCTTTTCCGGTAAGGAAGGGAAGAAAATTGTAGCCGTCCAGATGGACTTTATAGGTCCGCCCGATGCTTTTCACGCCACCTTTTTTAAGGTTATCTTTGATATCGGGTTGACCTGCCGCAGCCAGAAAAGTCGGCAGCCAATCCATATGGTGCATAATTTCGTTGGACACTGAACCGGCCTTAATCTTGCCCGGCCAGCGCACCATCGCCGGCACACGCCAGCCACCCTCCCAGTTCGTGTTCTTCTCGCCGCGGAAGGGAGTGGCGGCCGCATCCGGCCAGGTGTTATAATGAGGGCCGTTGTCGGTAGAATAAAAGACAATCGTGTTGTCAGTGATACCGAGTTCGTCGAGCAGTTTCAGGAACTTGCCCACGTGCATGTCATGCTCCACCATACCATCCGAATACTCGTCTTGGCGGGAGATGCCGCGAAGCTTGTCTTTCACATGGGTGCGAAAATGCATGCGGGTGCCGTTCCACCAGACAAAGAAAGGTTTGCCGGCGGCATGTTGCTCTTTGATGAAGGCCATGGCGCGGTCTGAGGTCTCGTCGTCAATGGTTTCCATGCGTTTTTTGGTCAGCGGCCCGGTATCCTCGATCTTCTGCGTGCCGTCCGCATTGGCCCAGGAGTGAATTACGCCCCGGGGGCCGAACTTTTGGCGGAAGGTTTGGCCGTCGGCGAGCACCACATCGCCAGGGTAGTCCTCGTTCTCGGGTTCCTCTTCGGCATTGAGGTGGTAAAGGTTACCGAAAAACTCGTCGAAACCATGATTGGTGGGCAGGTGTTCGTCCCGATCACCCAGATGGTTCTTGCCGAACTGGCCCGTAGCATAGCCCCGGTTTTTTAGGAGGACTGCAATAGTTGGATCCTCCTCTTTTAATCCTAACTCGGCTCCGGGAAGGCCCACCTTGGAAAGGCCGGTGCGAAACACGCTCTGGCCGGTGATGAAGGAAGATCTACCGGCTGTGCAGCTTTGCTCACCGTAGTAATCGGTAAACAACAAACCCTCATCGGCGATGCGATCAATATTAGGGGTCCTATAGCCCATCATGCCTCGGGTGTAGGCACTGATGTTGCTTTGACCGATGTCGTCGCCCCAGATAACAAGTATGTTAGGTTTTGCTTCTTGAGCCAAAGATGGTACAGCGCTCCATGCTATGAGGAAAATAACCAATACGGATGAAGCAATGATCCAAAATCTGTTTATTTTCACCTTGAGCTCCTTTCTTCGGTTTAGGGTTCAACGTAAATGGTTCTGATAAAAACAACGAGCAGAAATGGCTTCTATACAATGATTGACACACAACATATTGATTCTGATTAGTCAATACAAAAGTCAAAGTAATCAGCAGGCAGCTAATTCATCCGCTAATTTTTGAATGCCATCCAGGTCAAAGTCCTCCGCCAATTGAACAAGCTGTTTGCTGAGTGGTACACAGACATCTGAGTGCGTCTTAATTTCCTCTGCGATGCTATTTAACGTCGTGACATCTCCCATTTCGGCTGCATCGCGAATGCGTTTGGCAATGTCCTGAGCAAATTCAACGGGGATAGCTGCAATTTGTTCGTCAGATAGTTTGCAAACATTTTCTTCAGCGGATGCGCCAAGGCTTTGCGCCGATTCCAGCGCTTGATTGACGGCATTTTCAAGCTCCGAGAATCTCAAATTCAGCTCCTTGGCTGGAGGGCTTTTCTTTTGAACGCCCTTGACGAGTTTCTCCAGATTCACTGCGGACGCTTGCAGATCTGTGGCCGCCAGATTGCCGGCCAATCCTTTGAGATTGTGGACCAGGCTGTGTGTGCGTTCAAAATCTTTTGCATCCAGCGCCTCACGGATATCGCGTGTAACCTCGCCGTAATCCGTAGCAAAATTTAAAAGCAGCTTTCTATAAAGCCTCTTGTTTCCCCGCAAGCGCTTTAATCCATCTGCCAGGTCAAATCCCGGCAAATATTCCGGAAGCTCCTCTTCTTCCGGCACTGCATGATCCGATTCAGGACGCTCGACAAGAACTCCCGGTTGTTGGACTTGGACTCGTTTTTCACTCGGTTTTATCCATTCCTGCAAAGTTGAAAACAACTGGTCGGGGTCGATGGGTTTGGTCACATGGCCGTTCATACCGGCCTGCAAACTTTTATCCTCATCACCGGCCATGGCATGCGCTGTCATGGCTATAATAGGCAGGCTCAAGGTGCAAGGCGCAGGGCGCAGGGCTTGTTGTCTGTCTTCTATTTTCTGTTTTCTGTCATCTGTCTTCTGTTCTCTGACTTCTGTTTCCCACTCGCGTATTTTGCGAGTGGCTGTGTATCCATCCATCACCGGCATCTGCACATCCATGAGAACGGCATCATATTCATTTTCCTTTACGGCGTTAACGGCCTCCTGGCCGTTATTGGCCAGAGTGACGTTCAGACCGGCGCCCTCAAGAATCTCCTTGGCCACCTGCTGGTTGATTTCATTATCTTCCACTAACAGCACGCGAGCCCCCTGAATATTTTCCAAAGCCTTGGCTTCCTGTTCTTTTCTTTGTGCGACCCGTGAGATATCGGGCACGGCTTTTCCGAATGCTTGCATAATCGCGTCAAAAAGCATCGAAGGACTGAGCGGTTTAAGAAGAAAACCCTCTAATCCCGCCTCATCGGCCTGTTGCATGACCTCTTCACGGCCGTAGGCGGTCACCAGAACGATGGCCGGAATTTTGCTCAAACCCGTATGCTTTTTAATCCGCTTGGATGCCTCGATACCGTCCATACCCGGCATCTTCCAGTCCATAACAACCAACTCGAAAGGTTTATCTTCCTCAGCACTCTCAAGTTCTGTGATTGCCTCTGCGCCAGATGCTGCCACTGAGACCTCAAATGAAAAAGATTCCAGCATCTCCTGTAAAATGTCTCTTGAGGTGGCGTTGTCATCCACCACCAAAACCTTCATGCCCCGCAGATCCTGTGAGGGCCTAAATCTTTTCTTGGCCTTTTCTTTTCCCAGACCAAAGTTGGCGGTAAAACTGAAGGTACTGCCCTGACCCGGCTCGCTTTCCACCCAGATTTCCCCACCCATCATCTCTGCCAGACGTTTGCTGATCGTTAACCCCAAGCCTGTGCCGCCATATTTTCGGGTCGTTGAGGAGTCGGCCTGCGCAAAAGGTTGAAACAGTTTGGCAGATTGTTCCGCTGTCATGCCAATGCCAGTATCGCGGACAGAAAATTTTAAAATAGCTTGTGCACCGTCCTTTTTGACCAATTCGGTTGAAATCACAATTTCCCCTGAATCTGTAAATTTGACGGCATTATTTGATAGGTTGATCAGAATTTGCCCCAGACGCAGGGGATCACCGACAAGCGCTGTCGGCACGGATGGATCGGTTTTAATAAGCAGTTCCAGTCCTTTTTCCTGGGTCTTAATGCCAACCAGCGTTGAAATGTTATCCAGTGTATCCTCTAATTGGAAATTCACGGACTCCATTTCCAATTTGCCGGCTTCGATCTTTGAAAAATCCAGGATGTCGTTGATGATCCCCAGAAGGGACTTGGCGGAAATATCTACCTTTTTGAGGTAGTCGTGTTGCTTTGGAGTAAGATCGGTTTTCAGGGCCAAATTCGCCATTCCGATGATGGCATTCATGGGGGTGCGGATTTCATGGCTCATATTCGCCAGAAAATCACTCTTGGCCTTGGTGGCGTCTTCGGCTTCATTTCTGGCCTCATCGAGATCCTCCATCATGTTCAACATGGCCCGCTGCGCATCATCAAGTTCATTGACGCGTATCTCAAGGGTTTCATTTGCGGCTTGCGACTCTGTATATAACCGGGCATTCTCAAGCGCAATTCCCAGATTGGCGGCAATCGTACTCACTAGGCGCACATCGTCCTGGGTGTATCGACGGGGTTCGGGATGTTGCACACTGAGAACGCCGATCGCCTCTTTCCCGACCAAAATGGGCACGCCCAGATACGTCTCACATTCGCCGGTCGCAATGATCGCGCCCTGGTCGATCTGCTGCTGTAAAGTTTCACACAACAGAGGTTGTGCCGATTGAAGAATCCTTGAGGTCAATCCTTGACCCAATGTCATCGATGGCTGCTGTCTTTGGCGGTTGCCGGCCTTGTAATAAGGAAAACGAATCTCATTGGTCTGCTTGTCATACAGCGCAATGTAAAGCGTATGAGCTTTTAGCAATTCGCTAAGCGTCTCGCTCGCAAGCTCAATCATCTTTTGAAAATCCAGTTCTCCGGTCAGTTCCTGCACCACATGATTGATGATGGCAAGCTCGGCGTTGCGTTGTTGTGTCTCTGCCAGCAGACGGCTGGTTTCTTGCTCCATCTTCTTGCGCTCGGTTATGTCGGTAAACATTCCAAATGAACCGATCACATTCCCCTCCTCGTCCAAAAGGGGGGCGGCGTTGTTCAAGCAAGGCACAAGCGTCCCGTCGGATCGCATTAATGAAATCTCATACATGCTTTGCTTGCCCTTTTTTCGTATTCGATCCTGTTCACGAACGATCTCTTTGTTTTCCTCGTCAAAGAAGTCCAAAAAATTCATGCCAACTATTTCTTCTTTAGACAGATCCAGGGTTTCGCAAGTGGCCTTGTTTACGTCAAGGATATAGTCGTCCTTGTCCGCGAGCCAGAATCCCTGGGCAGTGGTTTGAAGGATCATGCTCAGCTCCTGCTCACTTTCTCGGACGGCTTCCTCGGCCTTCTTACGTTCGACGACCTCCTTTGAAAGCCGCCGGTTCCAGTAGAAGAACAGCATCACAATAATGAAAGCGGGTACCAGTGCTTTCCACAAAAGCGAATAGTCGAAGCCGTGCTCATATTTAACCGAAACCCATTGGTTAAAAATGGTATCCCTGTCGTTCTGGGGAATAGCAGTGAGGGCCTTCTGGAGGATACCGGCCAGGATCGGCCAGTCCTGCCGCACTGCCATGGCCTGATCGTATGCGTAGGGTGTCTCCCCGGCTACCTTGACTTGGTTCAGGCGCAGTTCGCTGATGTAATAGCTGGTGGTTACGACGTTGCCGACGAACGCGTATACTTCGCCTGCGGCCAGCATTTTGAGAGCTGACGGAATGGATTTTGCAGCCACCAACTGGATCCCGGGATGATTGTCCCGAAGCCACTCGTGGATGGCATACCCCTCCACCACCGCTACGCGTTTCCCCTCCAGGGCTTTAATGTTACCGATGTAAGTGACGTCACCGCCAGCGAAGATGTTGATGGGCATGGACAGGTACGGGGTAGTGAAAATGTACCGGGCCTCACGTTTCGGGGTGCGCGCCACAGAGGAGAACATGTCCAGATCGCCGCGATCTACTGCGGCCATGGCCTGCTGCCAGGTGACATCCTTTTTGAACTGAAACTCCACACCCAGCATTTCGGACAATCGCTTAAGATAGTCGATCGAGATCCCTTTGAATTCTCCGTCTTCATCAACGAACTCAACCGGCGCCCAATGAGTATCGACCGCTACCCGTATCAAGGGATGAGCCTCAAGCCATGCCCTTTCATCCGGCGTCAGACTAATGCCCGCTTTCGCGCTTTCAAACACTTCCAACCATTTACGGTGAATTTGGCGTACTTCTTCCTGTCCGATGGATGCAAGCGCGCGGTCAAGTATCCCTGCCAGTATGGGCCAATCCTTGCGCACGCCGATTGTCAGAACAACCGGAGGCTTCATCATCCTGCCCTGCACATTCAGGTTGGCAAGCAATTCCTTCTCAATGAGATACGTCACCACTGCCCGGTTGCCCGCATAGGCGTCGGCTTCGCCTCTGGAGACCGCGTCCAGGGCTTCACTCGTGGAGCCGTATTCTTTAATTGTGATTTCGGGATAGCGTTGGCGAAAGTATGTGACATTATAAAAGCCTCGTTCCAGGGCGATGGTCCTGCTTGCCAGGTCCTTTTCCGAGTCGAAATACAGCCCGTCTTTGCGGCCCACAATCACGTGGGGAATCGTCAAGTAGGGTCTGGTGAAGTTGAAGAAGGGTTCGCGTTCCTTCTTAGGGGTAATGTCCATCAGGGCATCGAGCTTTTTGTTCTTAACTCTACTGTAATTTTCCTTAAAAGGCCCCGCCTCAATGGTGAGCACCCCTCCCAGCCGCTGGTTGAGCGCTTTTATATAGTCAACCCCGATCCCATTAGGGGTGCCGGTTTCGTCCATAAAATTCATGGGCGCCCAGGCATCCATGATGCCTATGGAAATCTCGGGATGCTCGGCCAGCCAGGCCTTTTCTTCAGGTGTGAGAGAAAATACAGCTTTTTCAGAGGCATAAGATTGGCTGTTTGCAAAAGCAAAACAAAGGAGAAAAAGGGGTATTAAGAAATATTTACGGATGATCATGATGAATTCTCCGACAGAAACTTTTTATACATTATACAATCTTGTACTTTTCAACTTGGCCCAATTGACCCCGTAATTCATTTATTTCTTCCTTGAGCTGGATCATTTTTATTTCGCGTCCGATCGCCAAATTTCGAAACCGCTCTAGTTCTTCCACGTTTTGCTTCAGTTCCTCTTCCATGTGCTTACGTTCGCTGATATCCTGGGCAAAGATGGCCACTCCGATGATATCGCCGGTTTTATCCTGAACCGGATAATAAATATGATGTAAAACCATTCCGTCCCGAACATCTTCAAAATCTGCCGGATTACCGGTTTGCAGGACGCTGTTAAAATGGAATTTTCTTGATTCACGCAGATTTTGAGGTAAGAGATCAAAACGGTTGGCTCCAATGAGTTCTTGGGGTGTCTTTAGATGTCTGCGCGCGGCGGTCTGGTTTACCGCGATAATAATGCCCTCTTTATCCAGGAGAAGGAGGGATTCCTGGGTAGCATCCAGCAACCCTCGGGCAGTCGCTCTGCTTTCTCGCAACGCCTCTTCGGCCTCTTTGCGCTCGCTAATATCACGAAACACAACCACCGTGCCGGCAATAGAACCATTTTTGCGGATCGGGACACTGGTGTATTCTACGGGAAAGGAGGTGCCGTCTTTTCGCCACAGGACCTCGTCGTCCCGGATGCCGATCACGCCTTGGGTCAGGCTATGTTGCATCGGGCATTCCTCTATCGGATAGGGGCTGCCATCAGGCCGGGTATGGTGGATCAAAGGGTGAATCTTCTGTCCGATCACCTCCTCGGCGTTAAACCCGAGTATTTTTAATCCGGCTGGATTGATGAAATTCACCAAGCCATCCTCTCCCACGCCAAAAATACCTTCTTTTGCGGATTCAAGTAGTAAACGACTGCGTTCCTCGGCCTCCTCCAGGCGCGCTTGATTCTCCTTGAGTTCGGCCGTTCTCTCTTCAACACGAAGCTCCAACTCATCATATGACTTCTGCATCGCCCGGTTCGCGCGTATGTCAATCAACACCGCAAACACCAGTGAGCCCAGCGCCAGCAAAACCGTAATTCCTAACACGGTTAGGATTACCGCACGGGTGGTGAAATAGGGGTCAAGAGCATCGGCTTCATCAATTTCAGTGGCCAATCCGACACCCAGCTTTTCATCCCATAACCAGGCACCATATACCGGCACGCCCCGGTAATCCCGGTATCCTGCTACATTTAAACCGGATTTTCCCTTTGTGGCCTGCTGAGCCATAAGAGTCAGCGGCTGCTGGTATCTGGGAACTGAAGGGGAAAAGCCTTTGGTCATATCACCGCCGGGTTCACGCAGGCTGACCCTTAGAATGCTCTTTTGGCCCTCAGCGATCAGTCCGGCCTTGCGCAAATCTTCATCAAAACGACTTTGGGAAAGCAATTTGCCATAGCGGTCAAAGGCATACGTTTCTCCGGTTTTACCGATCCTTCCCAGTTGAATGAGGCGTGTAAAATCCTGTGACGGATCGATCTGTCGAGCGACTGTCGCGATGATTTGACCCTGGAGATTTTTTACCGGTGCCGCAAAGAACATAGCCGGATTGTTACCCAAATTAACACCGGAAGATGAGGCTAAAACCATATCCGCCCAAATTGGCGGAACCATAACCGTCTCACCCTTAAATGCTCTGTTGAGAAGATCCAAGGCTTGAGAGGCGATACGATTCTTAGATCCTATATTTTTATCACCCACGGATGCGATATTGACAAAATCAGGGGCAATAATAAAAAAACTGGCCTTGCCAAACCGGTCTTTATTATTCTGGAAAAATCTGCGTAACTCTTTTAATGCCTGGCTTTTGAGCAAATCGTCTTTGTTGCGGGGCACTTGCAGTTGGTGTTCGGCCAGAAATACGATGCGTGGATCTCCAGCAAGTCGGGTCAGATCAAACTTGTTGGATTCTATCCACAAATTCAGTGACTCCCGGGTGGTTTGCAGAACGATCTGAAGGGCTTGTCCAACGTCCGTTTTAATTTTTGCCTGAACCCGGCTAAGCGCAAACCCGGCGAGTACGATCACCAATGCGATGAAAGTGCAAACTAATATGATTAAAATGGTGTGCTTGGGAGTCAATCCAGATTGAGACGACAGAAGATCTTTTCTGAAACGCTTTGACAGCCATCGGGACATAATGTGCCTCTCAGATTGAATGATAAAGAAATAAGTCTACATTTCCCTAGTCAGTGATGTATATTTGCCTATCATATAATAGCCATAATTGGCTTATTCTTAACACAAAATTCATATTAAGGGAATTAAAGCTTAAGTCCCTGAGGCAAGTTTTACATGCTTCAGGCACCTTTTGCATGCCGGAAAGTTTTCATTTTCGATCGGTACGTTCTCAGTTCACCCTTTTCGAAAAAGGCACAAAATGTGTTATATAGTAGGTATCTTCAACGTGAGTGCTCCGGTGCTTCGGGTTTCGCGCTGCTTGCGAAACCCGAAGTCAGCCTACATTATATTTAGAATCATTGATAAGAAATATTAGGGTGTCACGATATTGAACCAGAATGGAAATGTGTCGAGGAGGCCCAGAAACTCTTCAAACACTTCCTTTTTCCCCGTAATCTTGACATCGCCCGACTCGATCTTCTGCTCAATCGTTGCCTCCTTGAGCTGAATGGCGTCCAGAGTCGCTTTGCTGAGCTTGATTGTGGCGTCGGCTTTATCTTCCTGCTTCCCGTGACTGTAATTGAGCACGCCGTTCTCCAAGATGAGTGCATACTGCTCTTTTAGGTCAATGAAGTCCACGTTGAGCACAATTTTCTTGCCCACCGCCTTGGGTCCATTCAGCCGCACAGCCAGGTAGTCGAAGACCATGTGCGGTGGCATGGCCTTGATGGTGTCGGGGCTCGCCGTGTTAATGCCGCCGGCGCTCGGGACACCGTTGCGGAGCTCAAACGCGCCCTGGAGATAGACGCTCCGCCAGGGGCCGGACTCGGCCTGGTATCCCAGCTGCTCGAGGGCGTCGGCGCAAAGCTTACGGGCCTCTTCGTTGTCGGGATCGGCGAAGACCACCTGATTCATCACCTGGGCAACCCACCGGTATTCGCCCCGCTCAAAGTCCTTGCTGGCCCGAGCGATAACCGCCTTGGCGCCCCCCATGTACTCGAGGAACTTCTTTGCGGCGGGCTCGGACGGCAGCGGGTCAAGGTTGGCGGGATTAGCGTCGTACCACCCCATATACCTCTGGTAGACGGCTTTCGCATCGTGCTTCACTGACCCGTAGTAGCCGCGGTTGAACCAAACGTTCCCAATTTCCGGTGGCAGCTCAAGCATCTCCGCGATCTCAGTCGAGGTATAACCGTGGTTAAGCAGACGTACCGCTTGATCATGGATGTATTTATACGCGTCCCGTTGTTTCTTCATGTAATCAATGATGATTGCGTTGCCCCACCTGGGCCAATGATGACTCTGGAAGACGACCTCGGACTCCTTGCCGTAGAGATCGATTGCTTCGTCGATAAAGCTGGCCCACTTCTTGCCGTCGCGGACCTGGGCACCTCTTAGAGTATAGAGGTTATGCAGTGTGGCACTGCAGTTTTCTGCCATCCACAGCCCCTTGAACTGCGGGAAATACGTGTTCATTTCCGCTGGTGCCTCTGTGCCCGGGGTCATCTGGAACACCATCTTTACTCCGTCCACCGTGATCTCCTGGCCGGTTTTGGTCACAATGTCCGTGGGTTCTATGACGCCCGCGGTGCCGGTCGAGGTCGTCATGCCCAAGCCGCCATTCACACCGCCCTTCTCGCCCCGAGGGAGCAGGGCCCCGTACATGTATATCGCGCGGCGGCTCATCGCGTTGCCCGCGGTCACGTTCTCGCTGATGGCGTGCTCCATGAATTCATCAGGCGCGATGATCTTTACTTTACCTGCCTTGACGTCCGCCTCGTCCACAACTCCACGAACGCCTCCATAGTGGTCGACGTGCGAGTGGCTGTAGATAACGGCGAGGACAGGCTTTTTGCCCAGGTGCTCCGTGACGAGGTCGTAAGCAGCCTTTGCCGTCTCAGCGCTGATCAGGGGATCGAACACGATCCAGCCCTTGTCGCCCTGGACGAAGGTGATGTTCGAGAGATCGTAACCCCGGACCTGAAAGACGCGGTCTATGACCTTGTAAAGACCAGCGTGCTTGCACAACTGCGCATTTCGCCAGAGACTGGGGTTGACGGTGTCCGGTGCCTTCTTTTCGTCCCTGATAAATGCGTAGGACTCCATGTCCCAGACCACGTTGCCCTTGGCATCCTTGATGACAAGAGATTTGGGTCTACCGATAAATCCCCGAGTTGCAAAATCGAAATCCTGCCTGTCCGCGAAAGGCAGGCTTTTGTAAAGCTTCGCGTTGAACTGTTTTGTTGCAGCTGTTGCCGCTTTAGGTTGAAGCGGCTCTGCCCAAGCGACGCTTCTGCATATGTCCGCGGTCAAGGCCACAGCGACCACGCAGACTGCCAGCACAGACTGAGAAAATACGTTAAATTTGGTTTTGTTGATCATCTTTTGTCCCTCCTTTACTCTGTTATGGTTTTAGACAACGTTCATTGGTGATCAGGCAAAAAAAATAGGAATCCCTGAGGGAAGTTTTTACATATTTCAGGAACCTCTTTCTCGTCGAAGGACTTCAATTTTCGATCGATACGATGTCAATTCATCTTCTGACATTTCATCGGGAAACTGCAGATCAACCTGTGTTAAAAAATCGAAAATATTGTTGACGGGAAGAGCCAGCTCGATAATCTTCATCTTGGTTCCCAGTTCCAGGTTGATTTTACCCAGAATGAAATCCGTATAACAAATCTTTGCCGTAAGCTTTTTCAGCTGATCTTTAGCGTCTGGCGTCGCCTTATAAATTCGCGCACTTTCTTTCAGCCATCCCGGTGTACAAAATTGATGCGAAGTCATGATTATCCTCCAGGGTTTGGTTGTCGTAGAGCATCTTGATGTCGGTTTTAAGAGCAAAGGGTATGCCAAGTTCTGATAAGAACAAATGTTAAGCCATATTAAGTAGTTATGAGAAATAGACCACAAGGAGATCGACTGTTTAAGAGGGAGGCAAACTGCCGATTATGGCAGTTATTCTCTAATGGAAGACGTTAGTACTTGATATTAAGGAGATTTTATGCATTGACATTAATGGCATAAAAACTGCCATTATAGGCCGTGTTTCTTTATTTTTCTGTAGAATGTGCGAGGCGGGAGTTCAAGGCTGGCAGCAGCCTTTTCCCGGCGCCAACGGTTGGCTTCCAAGGCTTTTGCCAGCAGATTTTTCTCGAAATTCTCTGTGGCTTTTTTAAAAGACAAAAATTCTTTATTGGCAAACGTTTTTGAGGCCTCATCAGATTCGGAATCCTTCCTACTAGTTGATGGGATAATGTCAAATTGGTTCAAAGTGACATACCGATAAATGACATTTTGAAGTTCCCGAACGTTTCCAGGCCAATTGTACTTAAACAAGGCCTCATGCATTTTCCCGCTCAACGGTAGAGTTGATTTACCTTTAGCGAAAAGATGTATAAAATAATCTACCAACAAGGGAATGTCTTCTTTGCGTTTTCTTAAGGGGGGCAAATTAATCGGTAAAATGTGAATCCTGTAAAAGAAGTCTTCCCGCATTAATCCTTTATCGATTTGATCTCGAAGGTTGCGATTGGTTGCGGCGACAATGCGGACGTCGGAGCGCTTCGCCTGATTTGCGCCAACAGGCGTATATTCTTTGCTTTCCAGTACCCTTAAAAGCTTAACCTGCATGTTCAAACTGATTTCACCCATTTCATCTAAAAACAGGGTTCCGCCGTCGGCAATATCAAAATAACCGCTTTTGTCTTCATTGGCTCCTGTGAAAGCTCCCTTTTTGTATCCAAAAAATTCACTTTCCATCAGGTTTTCCGGGATGGCACCGCAGTGAACCGGAAAAAATTTTTTACCCTTACGGTCGCTCATTTCATGTATCGCGCCGGCCACCATCTCTTTGCCTGTTCCCGACTCGCCGTAGACGATTACATTTGCGTCTGTAACTGCCGCCTGTAAAATGAGTTCATATACTTCCTGCATGGCCGGGCTTTTGCCGATTATATTACCAAATTTATATCTATCTTTAATGTTCGATCGTAAGCGAATATTCTCTTCCCGTAGATATGCTTCTCGCTGCTTTAATTCTTCTGTCTTCAGTTTTTGCCTGGTAATGTCTGTCATGATCCCTTCGATGAGTATCAGCTTTCCTTCCTGATCCAAAACCGATCGCGCATGCACCGATGCCCAAATCTGGCTTCCATCCTTACGATAAAACTGGGTTTCAAATCCTGATACTTTCTTTTGAGTCTTAATAATTCGTATAAAATCATCCCTGACTTCTTTTGAGACATAGAGCTGCTTTCTGATATTTTTAACTCTTGCCATCAGTTCCTGCGGCGAAGCATATCCTAAAATGCGTGCTATGGCTGGATTGGCGCTGACAAAACGTCCTTGCGGTGTTGTCTGAAAAATACCCTCCACCGCCTGTTCAAAAATCTGTCTGTATTTTTCCTCACTCTTTCGTAATTCCTCTTCCGTTTTTTTTAGCTCGCTCAGATCGGTACCCATTCCCAAAAGGTATTTCTTTTTATCGACGATCATTCGCATGGCGGTAAAATAATAAGGAACCCTTTCTCCGCTTTTAATAACCAAATTACCTTCGGCATCAGATTTACCTCGAACAAAAGTCTCCTTTACTCTTGAGGCGATGTATTTTTTTTCTTCTTCGTCGAACCAGTCCAGTATTTTCCTGTGAGATATCTCCTCGGCGGTAAACCCGGTTAGAATTTCGTGGTTCTTATTCCAGCGAATATTATTTCCATCCTCGTCATAAAGGTAAAAAATACCCGGAAGGCTACTGAGCACCTTTTCAGAGAACTTCTTTTCCTGTTCAAGATCTTTTGTCACCCGATTACTTTCTTTAACGACCTTCTCTAACTGTTTGACGCGTTTTAATAACGCTTCATATGTCGGCTTTTTACCCATTCCGGCATCCTTCCTGAGATTCTTGTTGAGTATAAGCTTCGCTGATAATTTTTATCAGCTTAAGGAATGTTTTTAGAAAAATAGAACCTCACTTTTGATAATATGCTTCAATTTCCAGAGTATCCGAGAAGAGCACTATGATTACCACCGTTAGCGAATTGGATCGTTGTATATTTCATATGGAATTCCACAATATTTTGCAAGGGTTCGAATTGTGTCTTCCGTGCCTTCATCGCATCTTTGGAATCCCATTAGATTTATTGTGAATTGCATT
>CP070746.1:6502499-6536567 GCA_020348305.1 Desulfobacterales bacterium | reverse complement strand
TCACAGTTTTAAGAGGGATTAGACAAGAAATGTGGGTCGAGAAATTTGCTCTGATTGAAGAAGCAAAGAAGAACAACCCTAACGTCACCAATGGGGTGAAGTAGATTTTCCCTGATGCTGAAGCAACTACTATGCCCAATAGCTGGTTTCATGAAGATGGGTATCAGGGAGCTAAGTTCATCGTGCGGACGGGTGCCTGGATGCCATGGGGAAATGTTGCACTTTTCTCGGGAATTCCAGTTGTGGAGTGGTTCGACGCCACCGGCGCGCCGGTGCCGGAGGAATGGAAGGAACGTTACGAAAAAAATCTTAAGCTCGGTAACGAAGGCCTAAAATAGATATTTGCGCTCCGTACGGCGGTAACTTATCTTGCTATAAGGTAAGGTTATGTGGAGTAACCCACTTTTTTCCTCCTAGTGGAGCTGAAGCAAGACCTTGTCCTAATCATGGAAGGGCCCGCCGCCAGGGGCACTATAAGAAAGGGAAAATACATGAACAAGAATAAGGGATATATTCTTGCCATTGACGCAGGTACGGGAAGCGGGCGAGCCGTCCTGTTCGACGTCGAGGGGCACCAAGTAGCGGTTGGACAGGAGGAGTGGACGCATAAGAGTGACTCCCGCTACCCGAATTCCATGGAATTCGACGTGGGGAACAACTGGCAGCTACTTTGCCGGTGCATCCGCCGTGCGTTAGAGAAGAGCCGGGTTGCACCGATGGATGTTCTCGGCGTAAGCGCCACCAGCATGCGCGAAGGAATTGTCTTGTACGATGTCGATGGAAAGGAATTGTGGGGCTGTGCCAACGTGGATGCCCGCGCAGCCAATGAAGTTCGAGACCTCAAGGAACAATTCCCTGAACTTGAGGAGAAGTTCTATCACATTTCGGGCCAAACTTTCGCCTTAGGAGCCCTGCCACGGCTGTTATGGGTGAAGCGTCATATGCCCGAGATTTACGAACGGACGGCGACGGTCTCGATGCTCAGTGACTGGGTGCTGGCAAGCTTGTGCGGCGAAATCGCCACCGATCCGTCGAACGCCGGCACCACGGGCATCTATTCGCTGGCCAAGCGGGATTGGGCTCCGGAAATGGCTGAGGCGGTTGGATTGCGGAACGACATTTTCCCGCGCTCGGTGGAACCCGGCACCGTGATCGGCCAGACCTCCGCTAAAACAGGGGAGGAAACGGGACTGCCCCAGGGGCTTCCCGTGGTCATGGGCGGTGGGGACGTGCAGCTCGGGTGCGTGGGGCTCGGCGTGGTGAGGCCAGGACAAACGGCCGTCTTGGGCGGGACGTTCTGGCAGCAGCTAGTGAATCTACACAAGCCGGTTACGGACCCCGAGATGAACATTCGGGTCAACCCACACGCGGTACCGGGATTGAGCCAGGCCGAGGCCATCTCCTTCTTCGTTGGTCTGGTGATGCGTTGGTTCCGCGACGCTTTTTGCGATGAGGAAGTCCGGATCGCAGGTGAACGCGGTATTGACGCTTATACCGTGCTGGAGCAAATGGCCGGCGATGTGCCGCCGGCTGCCCGGGGTATCTTACCTATCTTTTCCGACGAGATGCGTTACGGGAACTGGTACCATGCTTCCCCCTCGCTATTGAACCTCAACATTGATCCCGCGCTGTGCGGTAAGGCGGAGATCTTCCGGGCCTTAGAGGAAAACGCGGCCATCGTCACGGCTGCCAACCTGGATCGCATTTTTACTTTCACCGGAGTCCAGATCGATACCATCGTTTTCGCTGCAGGCGCGTCAAAGGGCCCCCTGTGGTGTCAAATCCTGGCCGACGTGATAGGCAAGCAGGTGAGGGTACCTGTGGTGAAGGAGGCGACGGCACTGGGCGGTGCGATCGCCGCCGGTGTTGGCGTCGGGCTCTTTAGCAGTATCGCAGAAGCTGGAGAGTCCCTTGTGCGCTGGGAGCGCGATTACCAACCTGATCAGGAAAGGCACAGGATCTATCAGGAGGTCCGCGAACGCTGGGCCAAGGCTTATGCCGCCCAGCGTACCCTTGTGAATGGGGGCATCACCCAATCCATGTGGAAGGCCCCGGGCCTGTAAACAGCTTCAAATATTTACCATTAGAGGAGAATTGCATGTTCTGTACAAATGAAACCAAACACGAGTACCGCTTTAACGACAATGGTCCCAAGTACCTGGCTCGAGGACCTCGCTCAGACTTTGGAATCGTCATGCTTCAGCCCGGGCAAGATTTCCCGGCCCACAAGCACGAACGAATTGAAGAAGCTTTCTTCACTATCCAGGGTCAGGTGAATTTGTATTTAGACGGGAAATGCCACGTCCTAAAAGAGGGAGATTACATGCGTTGCGATCCTGGTGAGGTTCATTACGTCGTCAATAAGGGCGATGCTCCCTGGAAAGCAGTCTTTGTGAAGGCCCCGTACGACCCGGAAGACGGAGTCAACGTAGACTGGAAACCAGAAGATCTGTCCACATAGGGCAGCATAAGCTTTTTTTATGGATCACTTCGCCAGCAATCCCATGACCGTGGCAAGTGGCTATCAGGCCGTGCTATGGGATGTCAAAATTGCTTCGCGCCCGTTGGTGCGAACATTCGAACAGTGGACGTCGAATAATAAAAAGAGTATCACTGAGCTAGCCTTAAATCCATTAAGTTGCCTTGAGATCTCAGAAAGGAGATAAGGAGGAAATAGAATGCCCGATGTCGATGAAATTAAAGAAGCGAAAAGGTTTTATACTGATAAACCCCAGCAAACAGAGGGATTTTTTCTGAAAGGATCTAACTCGTTGGATTGGGGGATGAAAAACAGACTGGCCAGGATCTTTAACCCGGAATCCGGTCGCACGGTTATGCTGGCCATCGATCACGGATATTTTCAGGGACCCACAACGGGACTTGAGCGGATTGACATCAATATTCTTCCTATCGTGCCCTACGCAGACACGTTGATGCTCACCCGGGGCATCCTCAGAAGCATTGTCCCGCCTTCCACCCAAAAACCGATTGTTCTGCGCGTGTCAGGCGGTACCAGCATCCTCAAGGAGCTCTCCAACGAAGAGATTGCCGTGGACATCGAAGAATCGATCCGTCTTAATGTCTGTGCCATGGCTGCTCAGGTTTTCATCGGCGGTGAGTATGAAAGACAATCGATTATCAACATGACAAAGATGGTGGATATTGGCACACGCTATGGAATCCCGACCCTTGCCGTCACGGCAGTGGGCAAGGACATGGCGCGCGATGCCCGTTACTTCAGGCTGGCCACACGTATTTGCGCAGAACTGGGCGCTCATTACATCAAAACCTACTATATCGAAAAAGATTTTGAAACCGTCTGCGCCTCCTGCCCGGTGCCCATTGTGATGGCTGGCGGCAAGAAAATAGCGGAACTGGATGCGCTGACCATGGCATACAACGCGGTGCAGCAGGGGGCCAGCGGTGTGGACATGGGACGAAATATCTTTCAATCCGATTCTGCGATTGCGATGCTGCAGGCCGTCCGGGCAGTGGTTCACGATAACGAGACGCCGGAAAAGGCTTTTGACCTTTACCAAACAATAAAGAACCAATCGTCAGAATGACGATCTAATTTTATTCATTTACGGGAAGTGCCTTACAGTCAACTTCTCCATATTTTAATTAAAACTATTCTCTTTATTATATTGATGAGTATATACATGAAACAAAGCCTCTTTATGCGGCTTCTATGCACGTTGAATAATCTGAAGCTGAAAGTTTTTGCATTAGCGAACGAAACCCTTAAATTCAATGTAATATAGATGTCGGCTATGAGTCCAAACTTTTAAAAAATTTCACCTTCCATTCGCTAATCCCAAATTTTTCGTTCACCTCTAAAAATTCGATACAGGCACGTTTTGCAAACTTTACCTTTACACCATGCAGACACAATATGTAGGGATTACTCAAAATACTTGCGAATTGTAGATTTAATCATACAATCACCGGTCAAAAAACTCTCTAAAATCGTTCAAATCTCTATGTCCATCATCATCAGCCCAATTGTTCTTTCCATTTGTAATCTTTGGTATATATCAAAACGCTATTTGCGGTAATATATACAAATTTTGAAACCGGACAGCTCAACAGCTTCATAAAGAAACCTTAACCTACATAAAATGTAGGTCGGTAATGATTTGGTCATTTTGCCAAATTTAATATTGTGAAAGATTTTTTCGCGAGTCCTTATGTGAAAGCAGCCCCATATTGATCAAGCCTTCTTGTTTCCCATCGATAACACGCTGTGATTTGGAAATGAAGCCCTCGATAATATTTGCACTATTTCTGATTTGATGCAGGGAAAGGACGATAGAAAGGTCAGAATAGACCTCAAATTTTAGGCATAGATTTGGGAAAGTTGATTTTTATTTTTTGCATATAAACAGTATTTTTACTTACCGATCATTTGGTTAATATTTGTATATTTTATATATTAAATTTTATATTATAAAAGATAAAAATAAATATATAATAATTTCAAAATTCTATAACTATACATTTTTTTCTTGACCTTTTAACGAATGTTCGGTAAATAATTTCATATTCAGGATAAAGTTTATATTACCAGAATAAAAGGCTATCAACTGCAAATGAGGAAGGATAGGTTGGATGGGCAACAGTCGTGAGTCAATTATCTCTTCTGCAATAGATTTAATTTACCAGTATGGTTACCAAAAAGCATCGATTCGTGAAATATGCCAAAACGTAGGGATCACACAAGCTTCTTTGTATTATTACTTTAAGAACAAAGAGGAGATTCTCTTTGAAATCATAGAAGTTTCTTCAAGCAAGATATTTTTGTTGTTGAAGTCGTGCTTAAGTGGAGACCGGGATCCTATCGAAAAACTGAAAAACGCATTTCAACAACATATTAATGCTGTTGAGAAAAATAGAAAAGAGGCCAAGATTATTATTGAAGACAAGAGGTTTTTAACACCTGAAATCAAAGAATTAATCAAACAAAAAGAAAAGGCCATCTACAATTTATATAAAAATTATTTAAAAGAAATGCAGGACCTAAAAATAATTAAGGCCTGTAATTTGAGCGTGGCCACTTATGCCATTCTTGCAATAATTAACTGGCATTATCATTGGTACAATCCCAAAGGTCCTTTATCAATTAATGAAATAGCTAAGCAAAATATTTCTTTTATTTTTCGCGGCTTATTGGAAATGGAAAAATAGAAATCTTATCTTAGATTTCCTCTGTGTTCTAAAAACAATAATCGTAGAAATTATTAGTTGAAATCTGGATGAAAAGGAAATCATGGATTTGCCAATATCTTTAGAAGATCTAACGTCTATCAAGGCATAATTTAAGAGGATTATTCTATGAGAGTGATGGGAGACATACCTCGGCTGAACGCAAGACGATATCCTGGTAAAAAAGCGTTAATCATGGGTGATAACTCCATGACCTTCAAACAGCTCAACAATTCAGCAAATCGATTAGCCAATGGGCTTATTTCCTCAGGCATAAGGTCCGGCGACAAGGTAGCTATAATGGCTCAAAATTGCATGGAATTTCCAGTCATAGTTTATGCGGTGGCCAAATGTGGAGCCGTTCTTGTACCTATTAATTTCCGATATGAAAAAAAAGAATTGATTTACGTTGCTGAGAACTCAGATCCAAAAATGCTTTTCTTCGGCGCGGAAAATGGCTCCCTGATACTCGATGCGGCCAATGACTTCGATAAGTATATTAAAATAATTGCCATTTCCGAAAATGGTCCATCGAAAGGACTGAGTTTAAAAAGTCTTATGAAAGAACAATCGGAGATAGAACCGGCTGTTATTGTGAATCCTGATTCTGCAGCAATGATTATGTACACTAGCGGCACTACAGGTTTTCCGTCTCTTTAAATCTATATATACTTCTCCAGTGCCTCTTCATTTCAATACAGGACGAGGGACACAATTTTAACAATTAGCTGCCGGAAGACCATTAAGGAGCTAATTCATTTTCGATAATGCCTGGCAGATCGTCGCTCACGTTTTGAAGACTTTCCTGAATACAGTTAAGCCTATTACTCCCAAATAATCTTCGATATCTATCACATACCCAATCGGATCGATTCACTACAATATACTTTGAATTTTGGTTGCTCTGAAAACCGACGGTTAATGCTCTTCTTGCTTCAAAATCAGCCTCTGGAAGTGAATATCCAATTATCACAACAATATCTGATTCAAGGAGACTTTGAACGAAATGGTCCCATTGTACTCTAAGGAGCTCATATATCGGGTCTTCATATTTATAATAACTTGGCTCTAAAATAACTGGGGAACCGTTTGCTTCGTTTCTTTCAAATTCATCCCAACGATCGTTTAAATCAGGAAGGTAACCAAATCGTAAATATACAAGCCTATCATTTTCATACCACCAGTTTACTCCGCCGTGTAATTTTAAAAAAGTGTTTTGTGCGCTTTGGTTGCGCCAATTGTTTAATTCAACTATGACACTGGGATTTGTTCTCGTAAGCGCATCTTGACCGCTGGAGTAATAATAAGATGCTTCAAAAATGCAGTCCCAATTAAAGGTTGCCCAAGTGATGCTTTGAAAGCGACGTCTTGCATATTCAATTATTGGATTCAAATAACGGCCCCTTGAATGTTTGCCATCATATACTGCTTTCTTTACAAGCACATAAAGCGCATTTTTAAAACGTTCTGTTTCTTCTCCAAGCAGTGGTGGAGCACCGTAAGCCTGATTTTCATAATCACGAACTATTGTGAGAATTTCTTCCACCGAAAGAGAGAGATTAGAAGTTTCGATGGTATGCCCTCGTGGTTCCCAAAATAAATTATGTAAGTTTGAAAGTAAAAAATCATTTCTATCAAGATAACGTCTTGCAAATACGTCTTGGAATACACGAAGTAATGTTGGTACAGATACTGTAAACATATCACTACATCCAATTTATAACCTTTTGGAACAATGTTATCTCCCCCTCGACTGAATCTTTTGGGAGTAAATAATGATTGGCAATCCTCACATTTGTAAATATGTGAATCAAGGCGAACAATCCATTTTTTTACTCCAGATTTGGAAAACTTTAAATCAATTATTCGTTTCGATATCTGTTTTCGGATACAAAATTTTTAACATTAACCAAAGCAAGACAATCGTCTTTGTTATACTGTTTTAATTTATCCTCAATGATATTTGATCTGCTTAATTCCCACTTTTCTCGCCATATAATACTTTGAATGCCTGAACCTGACTTATCTGTCCATGAAAAACCTAAAAAATTGGCAATATCTTTCAATCCATTTGAATATGTGGGGATATATATATTTGATACAAAAACCGGGAGCAGATCATAGCAACGATTAATAATATTTTTTACTTTTCTACTTTGACTGTTCTCAAGTTTTTTGCTCATACTTTTTAAATATTTTTTCTCATAATTACCGAAATGATATATTATATAATCTCTGTATTTGTTCAATTCTTTTTGTAGCTGGTAAAATAAATTGTCTTCTTCATTTGAAGAATTTGCCCAAAATGAATAATCATGGAAATTTCCGTTCTCGTTTATTATTAGGCCAATTAAATAATAAAAATTCTTATCTGGTAGGCCCTCTATATCCAGAAAGATTTCAACCTTTGAGTGCGGTAGTTCGGGTGTTCCATGTACATAAATTTTGTTTTCTCTAATTGCGAGGGCTTTTAATTCTGGATAACATGTGATCTTTTTATCACGGCTCTTCCTTCTCCTACGAGGTTTAAAAGTATATGAATATTGGTTAACTGTGAATATACCCTTGTTGTTTATTTTTTGAATTTTCTTTTGGTTAAGACCACTGAGAAGGCTAAGATCATCATTCTCAACTGCGTTTCTATAGCATTTAGCCCTAAACTCACAAATTTTGCAGTGCTTATTAAGATGCATTTGAGGCGAATTATCAGAGGCTATTAAATTTCTTAAAGCCATTACTATGCTTGTTACTTTTGGAATAAGAACATCAAAATTGACCCTGACCATTGAAATGTTATTTCCATAAATTATCCTTCCGAACTGAGGTATAGTGTTAAGTCTTTCACCTATAACAGCACCACAAAATGCTAAATTTAGTTTATCATTAATTTGCACCCTTTCCTTTCTGATGAAAGAAACTGGCACATAGCTCGTACAAGATGAATCCTCTTTAATTAACGCATCAAAGTGCACCTTGAGATCTTTAAATTTTTCTCTAATAAAAAATCCGAACCCAAATTTTTGTTTCACAATATCAGATAAAGTAATTTTCTCGATTATGCCACCATTCATATACTTTTTTGAAATTAGAGATTTACGGACATACTGGCGATATTTTTGAAGTAATCGTTTCTGCAATTTTTCATACTCTGTTTTAGTCGCAGTTTTTCCTGTGAATTTTAAAAATACTTTGTATTTACAATTTAAGTAATCTGAAAAAATTTCATTTGTGATTAGATAACTCATTTTGTTGCCCCTCCATTTTGTTCTTAGATCTCAAACGATTTGTGATACTGGGGTAGCCTTTATGAAGGATTTTCCCAGAATCCTGCCGTTTTATTTCTTTGACCTTCCTATTTCCCTTTATTATAATGCCAGCATTTTCAAACTCGATGGAGGCACCTCATGGCTACGCCACTCGATCCCAGTGATCTCGTATCCTTCAAAGAACTCCTCATGGCAAATTCAATGCTGGTCGATGCTGCTGTACAGTTGCTGATCGAGAAGGGATTCTTCACACAGGATGAATTTTTTGCCAAACTGAAACAGGTACAGGCTGAATATCAGGATAGAGGTCATTAATTTCAAAATGAAAAAGGTAACTTTGTTAGCATGGCTCAGGACTATCAGATTGTTGATTAAACACCGATTCAACCTTGAAAAGGTAAGAAAGGAAACCGATAAGGAACTCACCGATACGGTTTCAGAAATTATTTTGAAAACCGCACTCAAAGGTAAATCCAAATGCAAAAGACATAGTAGCCCATACTTTCAAGGATTACATGGAATCACGGTATCCAACTTTAAAGCCGATTCACGAGCAATTTAAGATTAAAGGCGAGGATATATACAGAGATCCCCTTGGGTCTTCGGGGGTAACAAAATTTGTTTATGCTATCTGTCGTACAGTGCTTAGAGATTTAAAGGAAAAAGTCGACCTAAGTTCTGTTAGGGAACGATTCATGAGTACCTATGGACATATGGATGATAAAAATCGGTTTGTCACTTTGGCCTTTTCAGGTTCTTTAGAAGATTTTTTCGATCAATAAATATAGAATAAATGTTGTGAAAACTGGTGTATTTGAAACAGATACGAACTTCGGGTTACTTTTGAAAAGTTTTAACTTTACTTCCAATTCTGGCAGAATAGACATGTTCGGAATTACCCAGCCGGGCTTACGCCCGGCTTTCTGTATCCACTATACAGGGCTTGGATTATCATTTATTTAAAAAAAGAACGGGCGAAGCCCGTGGGTAACACCAGTCAATGATATCAGGTTGTTGCAAATAAAAAACGCATCAATATTTAATCTCGGCAGATCCCACTCCCCTTAAAAATGGCCGATGGCTATCGTAATTTTTTGCTCCGGTGAAAAATCCCCCTAACAGTGTTACCCGTGAACAGCTTCCCATTGGCTGCACGGTACCCTTGGTTATTTAATGCCTCGGCTATTTCATTGAACTTCCTTCGCACCCGACCCTTACGTTTCCGTCTAAGTCGTCTAATCTCTCTCAGAATCTTGGTACCTTCCTCAGTCTCTCTGTAGCTTTTTCGGCCTTCGCATTTACCCGTTTGCTGTCTTATTTTTTCTCTGGCCTTACGGAGTTTCTTCACGGTAAGGGATTTATCCAATTCGGCAAAGATGCCCTGCATTTGTACCATGGCCTTTTTCATGGGATCTTCAGTGATAGCCTGAGTGACATTTTCACCGGTATTGGCCGAGATCAGGTTGATCCCTTTAGAAGCAAGGTAAATTAAAAGCTGCTCTTGTATCCTGTACTCTCGTGCAAGCCTGTCCAAGGATTCAACGATTACAGTATCTACGCTATCTCTCATTATGGCCGATATCATAGCCTTAAATTCAGGCCTGTCTGTCTCATCCTTGGTGCCAGACACCTGCTCCCTGAAAATCCTTTCGATTTCATAATCTGCTTTTGCACAATCAGCCTGAATAGTCTCAAGTTGCCGGTCGAATCCATTACCGACAATCTGGCCTTTACCGGAGACTCTCAAATATGAATAGACTTTCATGGAATCACCTCTGATGTATTTTTTATCCAGAGTAAATCAATAACGTATAATTTGTCAATAAAAATGTTATGATTTCCGTAGAATTTATAACATTAATTTACCTTATACGACCATTTAATTTAGAAAACGATACAAAAAAAGGCATAGCCATTGCTGACTCTGCCCTTTAGTATTAAGCAAATTTTTTAATTTATCCTGATGATAAGATGTTCTTTAAAAATTATTTTCTGGTTAAAGTTATAATAGCTGTATAGTCATGTGCCTGAATTGGTTCTTCTATAACAATCTTTTTGCCCCCATCGCTGATTTTTCCTTTACTTAGAGTCCATCCGTGAGGAAGATTAAAACCATATAGTGATTTAAATCCATCTCCTTCTAACTCTCCTTTTATCGTTTCGCTTCCTTTGCGATGGAAAACAGTTCCGATTAATCTAATACCGAGAAATTTATTGCCTTCTTGGGTTATTTTAATTACATCCTTACTAATTCCCCCATAATGGGCGTTATCAAAAATAGCATCCCACTCTCCATTCAAATTATAAATAACATTCCCTGTAGACAATGTTACAGTATTTGGCATCCCCTTCTTGAGTGGATTATCCATTTGTGCCTGTACGGTAGAAAAAACAAAACCAATTATTAAAATTATCAATATCCTTTTCATATCATCTGCCTCCTTTCATTTAAACGGGAGTTTAATGGCCCCCCCTTGTTTAAGGTTTTAAAAAAAGGAACTCAGTAGGTGGAATATTCGCAGGAGCGCAGAATCAGACGGGAAATACAGCTCAATTCCGTAAATGGAGAAGTGGTTCAGGTCAGGTGGAATAAGAGAATTAAGAACAGGTTATATGCATTTATACCCAAATCAATGGGGTTTAGTCAATCATAGTTGAGGATTTCGGCAGTGGTGATTACACGCAAAATCGTAAAATTCAGATAGGTAGATAGATAAACTGTTCATTCAAAATTGTCAAAACATTTTCGGGGTGAGTATTAGATGGATTGTTGCTTTCCGACTTGGCTTTATCTTCTATTCCTTCAGTGGGTATCAGGGGAGAGTTGTACTAATGATTCATTTTGACTCTGGAATTGGAATACCTGACGATAACCCAAATTTTATCATGACTTTATCGACCACGGGGGCGGAGAGGGGATGCGCACCCGGCAGGGTCTTCAACGCACTCCGTTCGCATACTATATAGAATGTCGTACAGACAAATATATCGGAGATTTCAAAAGGCCGGGTACCCTAAAGTTGCTATATATTTTTTTAAAAAATTTTAGCTGGGAACAAACTTGCTTTTCTTGAGATGAGATAGGTCTATGCCGTAATCCAGTTCAAGAATGGCTTTCTCATAAAGGACTTTCACCCTGAGATGTTTTCCATATCGACCGAATGTTTCTCCTTTAACGACATGACCCACCAATTCAGCAACAAGCACTTCAGGTAAGAGTTTCTGTTTTAACCAGTCCTGAACCAAATGCCGGAATGAATGGTAGGTCTTCTTTTGCCCTTCAGTCGTGACTAATCCTATTTGCTTCTTGTATTTTACATTAAACCATCTGGAAGCATAATGGGAATATTTAGAGCCAATGAGTTTGAGTTCAGGGAAGATCCGATCTTCACCTCTCTCCCGGAGATTCTGGATAAAGCCGGGGAAGTTCAATGTTTCAACTAATACCGGGTGCAAAGGAACAACACGGTTAGAAGCTTTGTTCTTAAGCTTCTTTTCACCGTCATCATTAATATCGAAATACCATATACCCTCCTCTTGTTTCAAATCGTCTACGTGGAGTTGGCATAATTCCTCGATTCTGGCTCCCGTATATGCTCCTAATGGACTAAGCCAGAACTGATACGAATGTTCAAAGCTGTCCTCTTGGTATTGCTCCGATTGAAATATCTTATTCAAATCGTCTTTGTCGAAAGCTGCCCTCTCATCCTGTGGACGTTTGGACTTCGGTGGGAGCAGACCTTTAGCCGGGTTAGCAGTCATATGTTTATGGCTGACAGCATAATCAAAAAGTTGACTCGTATTGATAAGATACCTTCGGACTGCGCTCACTGACAATGTTTTATCGAAGTCATTCTCAAGGACATCCATTAGAGTCATGCCTTTATATTTTTTAGAAGTGCTAAAGAATGGTGGGAGTTTCAGCAATACCCTTTTATACGTCAACATGTCTTGATCACCAATAGTGTTAACCTGCCTATCGGTTCCTAAGAAATCTATAAGAAGGTTGTAGCTGGTCGTGTATTCCTTTTGGGTCGATTCTGCCCACTGTACTGACTTGATCATCTCGCTGAAATAATTGTTAATTAGTTGCTTAAGAGTGATTGGGATTACATCTTTCGGGCTTTCCGAAGGAGGCATTTCTGCTTTTTTATCAGAAGTTAGAGGGAAAATGGCTTTTAAGTCGTCTGAGTAATCCCCATTATGTCGTCTATCTTCAATCTCACCAAACTTAATCATTCCTTTAAGCAGTTCTCGGCATATTTTATTATGAATCAAAGAGCCTTTCTCAACCTCTATCCCCTCATTTTTAAGTATTTGGCTGGCAAAAACCCAATAGTCAAAATAGTTACAATCCGTCAAATCCTTCTTTGCCTGTTTACAGACTGATTGTGTTATTTGGTTAATCGTCTGAAAGGTATCACCTTTTCCAAAAGGGCCAGCTTCTGCCCTCATCATTTCAAGACCCTTTGAATAGTTTCTGAAATACTTTTTTATCATTTCCTGAATTTGCTCGTCTGTAAGTTCACCCATCTTGATGATTCTCCTCAATTCCCGAAAGAAGTGTTGCATCTGCCCAGCTAATAATCGAGCTTTAGATTTGGCAAGACCTATGTAACCAGTCTTAAGAGTATATCTTAATTCCTTTTTTTCTACAAATTTTTGTAGATCTTTAGGAACTACCAGTCTGAAGCAGTATGAATATCGATTCCGAATTATGTAAGAGGAGGATCGTCTGGGAGGCTTCATAATTCTCAACTCCATCTGTTATTTGTGTAAGAAGTTTGTGTAACAGATGGAATTAAGATAATAGGGCCAAAAATAAAAAACCTACTGTAATTTCAGTAGGTTATGTAGCTGGTGGCGATGCAGGGATTTGAACCCCGGACACTGCGGATATGAGCCGCATGCTCTAACCAACTGAGCTACATCGCCACTGTATCAAGCATATGAGAATCGACTTTTCAATCAGACTGGTTAGGGTTCAGTAGTTATACAAAACGACATAAGTCATTGCGCATACATACACAGCGTTGTGCATGTTTGACCCTATCATGAAGACCCGGCAACTTCAACGGTATATTCGTCTAAATTATTCGGTAATTTATCAAACACAATCATAAACGGCACGACACTTCCCGTTTTGACCTTCAGATTGGATTTCCGATTACCGAATTTATTTTGCAACCGCTTGTTGATAACGGCCATGTCTAAGTCGGAAAGGTCTCTTGCTGAAAGCAGGTTACCACCATAAACGGTAGCCGTTTTGGCAAGGACATTGCCTTTTTGATAAAGTTTGCCGGTAACTCGGATAAAACTGCGGGGATGATCATATTCATTTTTTATACGTCCCTTTATGACAAATAGCTTGCCAGATTTCGAATTATCGACAAATTGATAGTTAACACTTGCGTTTAATGGTGTTATCTTGAGATTGCCCGCAAGATCCTGCGGTTTGGGTTTGAATTTATCACTCAGATATGGAATCTTAATGTCACTAATATAAGGTATTTTGATATCACTTAAAAACGGAATCTTTAGACCCAAATTTTGAGGAAGAATCAACACAGCGGCCAATAAAATTAAAAACACTGACGATATCGTCAACGCTCTGCCGATCCCGCGTTTTTTTGTCGGCTCAAACGTTTCAGCCGATAGGCCATCGATCACGTCTGTTTCGTCATACACATCTCGGGTTTCTGTGAATTCTTCGATATCAAAATCATCTACGGCAGCGCTTATTCCATCAGTGCCTGTTGAAGCTGACTGGAAATCAGACGATTCCAGTTCTGCGCCATCCTCTTGCAAAGCAGCTTCATCGGATTCGAGCAAATTAAATTCCAAATCATCTTCTACGGATTCAGAAACATCAAGTAGATCTTGTTCTTGAAGGTCGCCTTCCAAATCCAAATCAAACTCCTGGATTTCTGTGACCGTTTCATCTTCCGAAGCCGACTCATCGCTTTCATCAAGCATCGTTTCTAAATCTAAGAATTCCTCTTCATCGACCTCTGGCTGGGTATCTGCAGCTGCTTGCTCTGCAACAACAGTTTCAGTTTCGAGGTCTAAATCAAAATCAAGTTCCTCGACCGCTGCTTCGGTTTCCTCTGCGGGTTCCGGCGCCGCGATCGAATCCGCCGTTTGATCCAAATCTGACAAATCCAACTCCTCAACTTCTTCTGCCTCTACATTCGGCTCAACATATTCAGCGTCTGAATCCAACGTCAGCTCCAGTTCTTCGGCCACCGTTTCGGTCTCCTCTGCGGATTCCGTGACCGCTTCAGAATCAAGCATTTCCTTCAAATCGGATAAATCCATCTCCTCAAGCTCTTCACCTTCTGCAGTCGGTTCGACAGATTCAGCGTCTAAATCGAATTCCAGATCAAGATCCTGCGGGCTTTCATCCGTTACGGCATCGGATACCAGTTCTTCGTCTTCCTCAACCGTTATGTGCTGGTCCGAAAAATCAAGCTCATCGGCAGCTTCCGGCATAGCCGCTGCGCCGGGAGTCTGGGAATCCTCATCAACTTCCAAATCAAGTTGCATATCCGGCTCCGGCTCTTGAACAGTTTCAACAGTGGCTGTATCGATTGCCAGTGTCTCCCCGGATTCGATGATATCCTCTAAATCTGACAAATCCAGCTCATCCGTTTGCTCGGCCGTGGCTGTCGGTTCGGCTGATTCAGCGTCTAAATCTAGCGCAAAGTTCGGCTCCTCTACTGCCGCTTCGGTCACCTCTGCGGATTCCGGACCCACGTCTGAATCGATTAGATCTTCCAGATCAGATAAATCAAGCTCATCCGTTTGCTCGGCTTCTGCTGTGTCGTCATATTCAGTTTCTAGATCGAATTCCAGATCAAGATCCTCAGGTGTCATTTCGGTCTCCTCTGCGGATTCCGAATCCTCGTCAAGACCCAGCATCGTGTCCAAATCCAGAAGATCAGACTCTTCCGTCTCCTCAATTTCCGCGCCGGACTCTCCGGTATCTACCTCCCCCCCGGCGAGTTCAACATCCATTTCAAGCCCATCGGTCGTCAGATCGGATTCGTCTTCGGTCAAGGAGGCCTCATCGAAATCTATCATACCTTCAAGATCGGGCAAGTCCGTTTCAGCGGGTTCCTCCATCTCATCTGAATGATCTTCCTGTTCAAGATCATCGGCCCAATCAAGCTCGAGCTCATCGGAAGCATCTTCGGCTAGCCCTTCGATCGCCGAGTCCTCCTCTTCCTCAAACATTTTATCCAGGTCGGGCAAACCGAGATCCTCTGTATCGGCCTCATTCTCTTCAGTAAACTGAAGATCTTGGTCCTCTTGTCCCAATCCGGAAATTGCGGCATCAGATTCAGGTTCATCTGTGAGAGCTTCAGGATAAACGACAAATACATTCCCACATTTTGAACATTTTACTTTGGAACCGGTTTCTTTTAAAAGACCGTCACCGATGTTGAAACTCGATTCACATTCTTGGCAAGTAATAATCATGTCTTACCCCATTGGTTTAAAGATTCAGTTGATAAACTTCCGGCAAATTTCTATATTTTTCGGCATAATCAAGTCCATATCCGACAAGAAACCCTTTTTGTACCGTATGGCACACATAATCAATGGTGATGTCAGCTCCACGGCGTTCATATTTATCGATCAGCACACAGACTTTAAGGGTTTTCGGTTCAAACGATTTCAGGTGATCCAGGATGAAGCGCATGCTCAAACCGGTATCAATAATGTCTTCGATAACTAATACATCTTTGTCCCTGATATTTACCTCAATTTCTTTGGTGAATTGGATCTTTCCGGATGAAGACGAATTGGCCCCATAGCTGGCAACGCGCAAGAAGTCGATCTGGGCCGGGATGGTCAGTCTCCGCGCAAGATCGGATAGAAACATATACGCGCCTTTCAAAACAGCGATGAGAATAAGTTCACGATCTTGGTAGTCAGAGGAAATTTTTTGTGCAACTTCAGAGACAAGTTTATCGATTTCATCCTTTTTCAGGACCGGAATAAGATCTGGCATGATAAAAAAATTAAAAAACCGCCTCAAACTGGAAACAAATTGAATAAACTTAATAACTTATTATAATAAAGTTACCCTGAATGAGCCTTCTTGTCAATAATTTTGATTCCTTACAGACCTTCCTCGGCCAGTTTTTTTATTAAATTCTTCTGTTCACGCGTCAGGTTTTTGGGCATCTTAATCTGGATTTTGACATAAAGGTCTCCTTTTGTTTTAGCTTTCATTACCGGAAGACCGCGTCCCGACATTCGCATCTTGGTTCCTGGCTTTGTGCCGGAAGGAATTTTCAAGCTTAGCGTTTTGTTTTCAAGGGTAGGTACCGATAGGGTCGTACCGAGTAACGCCTCGCTGAGTTTTACCTCGCGGTTTAAGTAAAGATCATATTCCTTCACATCAAAATCCGGATCATCAAGCACCTTTGCTTGAATGTAAAGATCTCCGGGAGGACCTCCATAGGGGCTCGGATTCCCCTTGCCGGCCAAACGAAGCTTTTTGCCGGTAATCATGCCTTTGGGAATTTTAACCGTAATTTTCTCCGATCGCCCCTGATGTTGAAGGGTTACAAGCTTGGAGGTTCCAGATGCCACCTCCCTTAATGTCAATGAAAGCTCATAGATCAAATCTGAGCCTTTAACCTGAGCCTGCTGCTGCTCGGCACCAAATCCAAAGGGGGCGCCGGAGTCAAACGAAAATCGCCTTCTGCCGCCCCTTCCGCCAAAAAAATTACTACCGCCGAAACCGAATTCTCTGAAAATATCGTTGATATTAAAACCTCTAAAAATATCTTCCTGGCTAAAGCGTTGCTGAAAGCCTTCTGCGCCGTACATATCATACTCTTTGCGTTTTTCCTTATTACTTAAAACCGCATAGGCTTCACTTATTTTTTTAAATTTCTCTTCGGCGCTCTTGTCCCCTTTCGTATGATCGGGGTGATACTTCATAGCAAGCTTACGATAGGCTTTTTTGATTTCTTCTTCGGTGGCGTTTTTACTGACGCCTAAAATGTTATAGTAGTCCTCAGCCATGGGCGATAGGCTCCATGTAAAAAATATTTTGATTTGCCTGTCGAAAAGGCAAAAGTGTTATGTTTGCATCTAGAATAAGTTGAAAGTCATAAGGTGTCAAGGATATTAAAATTCGTGAATTCAGGAATTTAGGATGACTTCTCTGCGGCTTTTAGAGAAACCATGAGGACGGAAATGGCTGCCGGAGTAATGCCGTCAATGCGCGACGCTTGCCCAAGCGAGCTTGGCCTGATGGTGGAGAGCTTTTCTTTCAGTTCATTTGAAAGACCATGGATGCGGGTAAAATCATAATCGTGCGGTATCTTAACGCGCTCCAAATTCTTAAATTTTTCTATTTCGCGCAGCTGCTTTTCAATATATCCCTCGTATTTGATCTCGATCTCCACTTGCCGTGCAACCGCATTGCTGATCGCATCGGGGCTTTCGGCCAGGGCTTTAACCATCTCATAATCCAGCTCCGCTCGTTTCAGAAGCTGATCCAGATAGATGCCATGTCCAATGGATTTCGCGCCACGGCGTTTTAAATAATCATTGACTGCTTTGCTGGGTTTGATGACCGTATCTTTGATGCGTTTTATTTCTTGGGCGATTTGTGCTTTGCGTGCTTTGATGTCCCTTACTGTGTCATCGTCGATCAATCCAAGCTCATGGCCGATTTCCATGAGCCGCAGATTTGCATTATCTTCTCTTAACATCAGTCGATATTCAGCCCTGGATGTAAACATTCGGTAAGGTTCTCGCGTTCCTCGCGTAACCAGATCATCGACCATCACTCCCATGTAGGCCTGGGATCTGTCCAGAATAAAGGCTGATCGCTGCTGTACTCGGCACGCGGCATTAATACCGGCCCACAAGCCTTGGGCGGCGGCCTCTTCATATCCGGAAGTACCGTTGATTTGTCCGGCCAAAAACAGCCCGGCCATAGATTGGGTTTCCAAAGTGGGTTTAAGCTGAATGGGGTCGACATAGTCGTATTCGATCGCATAAGCCGGCCGCATAATTTCAGCGTATTCCAGGCCGTCTATCGATCGTACCAATTCAATTTGGATCTCCAAGGGGAGGCTATTGCCGAGTCCGCTGGCATAAATTTCCTCCGTATCGATACCTTCCGGCTCGAGGATGATCTGGTGCCGATCCTTATCGGGGAATTTGACAATCTTATCTTCAAATGATGGACAGTAGCGTGCCGAGATTCCCTTGATAATACCGCCATACAGCGCCGAGCGTTCGAGGTTGTTTCCCACGATGTCATGAGCCCGTTGATTCGTATATCCGATGAAACTTGGCAGTTGAGGCAGGTTAATTTTTTCTGTAAAAAAGGAAAACGGTGTTGGATTTTCATCAGCGTGTTGTTCTCTAAATTTTGAAAAATCAATACTCGATCTTCTGAGCCGCGGCGGTGTACCGGTTTTCATTCGGCCCAAATGAAAACCCAAATCCTTAAGGTCTTGCGCCAGGCCGTAGGAAGCAAATTCACCGGCTCTTCCGGCTTTGATTGAATTAAATCCGATATGTACCAGACCGCTTAAAAACGTGCCGGTCGCCAAAACAACGACCTGGGCCGGATACCCAAATCCGGTATGGTCCTCAACACCGCAAACCCGATTTCCCTCGACAACCAGGCGCTCAACCATGGCTTGCTTGAGGTCAATGTTCGCCTCGGCTTCAATAACTGCCTTCATGGCGATATGATATCGCATCTTATCGTTCTGGGTGCGGGATGAATGGACGGCCGGCCCTTTTTTGGTGTTCAGGGTTCGGTATTGAATGGCCGTTTTATCCGTAATTTTGGCCATCTCACCGCCCAGAGCGTCTATTTCCTTTACCAGCTGCCCTTTAGCCATCCCGCCGACAGAGGGACTGCAGGGCATGGCGGCCACCTTGTCGAGATCAATGGCCATCAGCAAAACACGGCATCCCATTCTGGCAGCCGCAAGCGCAGCTTCACATCCGGCATGGCCGGCCCCGACAACGATGATATCATAATTTTTTGGGTAAAAGCTCATGTAAGCTTGTCAATTGTTCGTTGTCTGTTTCAATTTGCTGTGGTAAAAATTTTATATCGTTTTATACTTTAACATTCAGGTTCGAATCATAGAACATGAATTATAGTATCACTGATCAGCCTGGTCAACCTCTGGCAACCCGTCATGGACAAAAGGTACAACGATCTAAATTCCTATCTTCGACGCATCTTTGGATGCCGGGTTCAGAAAATAACCATCGATGCCGGACTTACGTGCCCCAACAGGGATGGAACCATTTCAACCGGGGGCTGCATCTACTGTAACACCCGCGGGTCCGGTACCGGTGCCCATGCCAAGGGACTTTCGGTCACCCAGCAGCTGCTTCAAGGTAAAAAAACGCTCTCGAAACGTTACAAGGCTAAAAAGTTCATTGCCTATTTCCAATCGTTTTCCAATACCTATGCTCCCGTAAACACACTCAAAGGCCTTTATGAGGCGGCCCTGGCGGTGGATGACGTGGTAGGGATTTCCATTGGGACGCGACCCGATTGTGTCAATGACGACATTTTAGACCTACTCCAAGGATATGCTCGCCACTGCCTGGTTTGGATCGAATACGGCCTGCAGTCGGCAAAGGACGAAACGCTTGTCCTCATTAACCGTGGTCATGATGTCCGGTGTTTTAAAGAGGCGGTTTATGCCACTCAGGGCCGGGGCATCAACATATGTGCCCACGTCATTCTTGGACTGCCCAACGAGAACAGAGCGGATATGCTTCATACGGCAAAGATACTTGCCGGTCTGAAGATAGACGGTGTCAAGCTTCATCTGCTTTATGTGGTGAAAGGAACCCGGCTCGAAAAGCTTTACCGGCAAGGAAGTTACAGCTGCCTCAAACAGCAGGAGTACATCGACCTGGTTTGTGATTTTCTTGAACGACTCCCCTCCGAAATGGTCATCCAACGGCTTACCGGCGATCCGCATCCGAATGAATTGGTTGCCCCCCAGTGGGCACTTAAAAAATCCGAAACTCTCGCAAAAATTCGGCAAACCCTTGAAAAAAGGGATTCATGGCAGGGAAAATTCTTAAATTCATTGGAATAATTGAATGGTGGCCCGCCCTGGCGCGACTCACGTTTAAATCGCTGCTTCTGAAGAGATAGATATTTTCCGAATTGATGACCCAATGTTCCAAAGAGCAGCGTAATAGTTTACGATTGATAATGGAAATTTAACCGTTTTGGGTTCCGGCTTGCCTGGCTTAGGCAGACTTATCTGATTTTTTTTGATTTGGGGCAGCAAAAGAATTCGGCACGTATCGTTGCGCCAATGGATACCTTCTTCCGTAGCCAAATGCCTTTGATGTGACCTTCAGGCCGGGGGCTGCTTGATGCCGCTTGTGCTCATTGCGATGAATGCGTGAGATAATATCTTCGACAAGTTTGCGCTCAAATCCCATGGCCACGAGTTCATCAATACCTTTTAAATCTTCGATATATCCCTTTAGGATCGAATCCAGAATATCGTAGGCGGGAAGATCGTCTTGATCTTCCTGACCCGGTTTGAGTTCAGCGGAGGGGGCTTTCTGAAGTATCCTGGCTGGAATGATTTCTTTTTCGGCGTTTAAAAGATAAGCGATGTCGTAGACCACTGTCTTGGGAACATCAGAAATGACCGCCAACCCCCCATTCATGTCTCCGTAAAGGGTGCAATAACCGACAGCAAGTTCCGATTTATTTCCGGTGGACAGAACCAAGCGGCCCTCCCGATTCGAAATGCCCATCAGAATGGTTCCTCGAATGCGTGCTTGAATGTTTTGTTCGGTAATACCGGGGTCATCCTCTTTAAAGTCGGGAGATAGATAGGTCAAAAATTCCTGAAACATACCGTCGATCGGAATAATCTCATAATCAATGTCAAGGTTTTCAGCAAGCATTTGGGTATCTTCGAAATTATTTTTCGACGTGTATTTGGACGGCATAAATACCGTCGACACATTTTGCTTGCCTAGGGCCCGTACCGCAATACTGACGGTAACCGCCGAATCGATTCCACCGCTTAAGCCCACCACCACTTTCGAAAACCCGCATTTGGTGACATAATCCCGCGTGCCCATCACCAGCGCGTTCAGGATGGATTGCGTATCTGATTGAGCCGTCGGACGCATGTCACCCGATACGTTTTTCAAATCAAATACGATTAAATCTTCCTCAAAGTCACGGGCTTGAGCGACAATGTTGCCATGCGGATCGTATGCAGCACTATTCCCATCAAACAAAACACTGTCATTGCCGCCGACCTGGTTGGCAAAAATAAAGGGTATCTGATATTTTTTGGCGATCGCCGCATGCATATTCCATCGAAAGGCGATTTTGCCGACGTGAAAAGGAGAGGCGGACGTGTTGATCAGGATATCAGCGCCATCGTTTACGAGCAACTCGACGGGGTCCATGTGGTAGCGTATTCTTTTGAACAACTCCCTGTCCGTCCAGACATCTTCACAAATGGTTAATCCGATTTTATGACCTTTATATGAATAGGTGGAACATTGCTGGCCGGGTTCGAAATATCGACTTTCATCAAAGACATCATATGTTGGCAGCAGTCTTTTGTTGACCTGATATAGAATTTTACCATCTTCAAACAGCGCGGCCGAGTTAAAAAGCGGTATGCCATCATCGGCAGGATTGTTGGCCACATATCCGCAGATAACACCGATACCGTGAATGCAATCGACAAGTTTGTCCAAACACGCAAGATTGGCCTCCACAAACTCCCGATTCTCAAGCAAATCTCGGGGCGGATAACCCGGCACAACGAGTTCCGAAAAGACAACCAGATCATATGCGTGCGCAAGCGCCTGTTCGGCGAATTGTTTAATTCTGTTAAAATTGTAGTTAAAGTCACCTATGATCGGATTAATCTGTGCAATCGCTATTTTCATGGCTTTTGATTCTCGTATTTTGCTCTCAATTGGTTTTTACCTCACTTGAGGTGGCACCCGCGCGATGTATTTGTTCACAGGTTCCCAGTTCAATGTTCAGGGTTGTCTTAACCCTTATATGAAACTACATATCTATAACGCAAAAGTAAAGTAGGGCTGGCCTCCGTGCCGGCCAGAAAACGGCGGCCACAGAGGGCCGCCCTACTCAAGGTGCTACTTGATACCCCGAAACTTCGTATGAAACTTCATCTCGTTAAAGCAAGACCAAAGCTTCTTTTTCGATCAAACTGGCCGTTTTTCAGGCCAGCGGCTGGGCTTAACCTTGAACCCGTGAACGGTTGCGTACCGATGCTACTGGATCGCCCTCATTTACAATAGATCGCGCGCTTTCATTTACACCAAATCTATCCTAGGCGCTTATGTATTGTCAACATGCGATACCGGTGAATACTTGCATTCTGTACCATGAAATCATATATTTTATAATAATCACCCATGAACAACTTTCCAGAACCCGTTTGGTAACGATATGCTATCCGATCCCGAGTATGAAACCATAGATGATTTTGATCTTTCCTTCAAAGTCTTCCATGAGCTAATGGCCGCTAAAGTTACGGACATCCTTCTGGTATCCAGCCCCTATGAAGCCTTTATTATGGAAGAAGAGGGGCGTTTGGCGGAAAGAATCATCCATGAATATCGAGGGTTAAATCTTTCGCGACCGCCCATGCTGACCTGGGCCTCCTCGGCCCGAGAAGCGCTTGAGGCCTTGAGTCGTAAAAAATTTGATTTGGTCATTACCATGCCCCGGGTTGATGAAACCGATGCCTATGTTCTCGGCCGCAAAATTAAAAAAAGATTTCCGGACCTGCCGGTATATCTACTTGTGCATAACACCAGTCGTCACATGTTGGATCTCAAATATTCCGATCGCAAAACCATCGATCGCATATATGTCTGGTACGGCAATTCGGATCTTCTGTTAGCGTTAATTAAAAATCGCGAAGATCGCATGAATGTCGCCTATGACACCCGGCGCGCAAAAGTAAGAGTCATTATCATTGTGGAAGATTCTCCCATCTATTCTTCATCATTGCTGCCATTGCTTTACAAAGAGATCGTCACTCAAACGCAAGCCGTCATGGAAGAATCCGTAAATGATGAACATCGCATTTTAAGAATGCGTGCCCGGCCAAAGATACTTGTGGCAGAAAATTATGAAGAAGCCGTCGATCTTTACCAAAAATACAAACCGTATTTGCTGAGCATATTTTCCGATGTCCGTTTTCCGAGAAACGGAAAAATGGATGAGACGGCAGGCTTTAGCCTGCTTTCTCGGATTAGATACGAAAACCCGGATTTACCGCTGTTGATCCTGAGCTCCGAGGAAAACAACCGCGAAAAGGCCGCAACGATTCCCGCCGTATTTTTAAACAAAAACTCGCCTGCACTTCATTCAGAGATTCGTAAATTTTTTATGCAATATCTGGGTTTTGGGGATTTCACCTTTCGGCTACCCGACGGCACTGAAATTGCCAAGGCATCCAATTTGCGTGAAATGGAGGAAATTCTTTTTTCAATTCCGGACGAGTCTGTTTACTACCATGCCCAACGCAATCATTTCTCCAGCTGGCTCATGGCCCGCTCCGAGATCATGCTGGCCTCCAAGCTCAAACCGGTGAAAGTCACCGATTTTACCAATACCCGGCAAATCAAGAAATATCTGGTCGACTGTATCTATGAACGCCGTATGGGTCGGCAAAAGGGAATTATCACAGAATTTGATCCTGACAATTTTGATCCCGATGCCGATTTTGTCAAGGTCGGCAAAGGTTCCCTTGGCGGAAAGGCCCGAGGCTTGGCGTTTATGTCCACCCAACTCAAAGAAAATCCGGAGCGTCTAAAACAGTTTAAAGATATCGAAATCAGCGTGCCAAAAACATGGGTCATCTCCACAGATGGATTTGATGCGTTTATCAGCGAAAACAACCTCAAAGATCTTTCAACCGAGGAATACAACGATAAAGAAGTGACCGACTTATGTCTGGCCGCCCATATTCCGGATTGGCTTAAGCATAATCTTGAATTGTATCTCAAGCATACCCGATATCCCTTGGCGGTACGCTCTTCAAGTCTTTTGGAAGACGCCCAGTTTCAACCCTTTGCCGGAATTTACAAAACCTACATGATTCCCAACAATCACTCGGACTTCGACAGAAGGCTTGAGCAGCTGATATCGGCGATCAAACTGGTGTACGCATCAACGTATCTTGAAGCTCCACGAGCCTTTTCCAAAAGCACGTCTCATCGGATGGAAGATGAAAAAATGGCTGTGGTGATTCAGCGCATGACCGGAAAAGCGTATGACGGGTACTACTATCCGGCCGTCTCGGGGGTGGCCCAATCCTATAACTTTTATCCGCTATCCCATTTAAAGCCGCAAGAAGGTATCGCCCACATCGCACTGGGACTCGGTAAAACAGTGGTGGAAGGCGGCACCGCGCTGCGCTTTTCACCAAAATATCCCCAATTTTTGCCTCAATTTTCTACCGTGGATGATACGTTAAGCAACTCCCAGAGACTTTTCTATGCCTTGAAAATGGATGATGTTCCGCAGGACCTCGCCGCCAAAGATGATGCGACCTTGGCAAAACTTGAAATTGATGCTGTTTCCACTCATGCGCCGATCAAATATCTATGCAGCACCTACCTGCCCCAGGATCATCGAATCAGAGACGGCGCCCAGGCACCGGGCTACCCGGTTTTAACGTTTGCCAACATATTAAAATACGATTTCTTTCCCTTGGCGCAGATTCTTTCGGAATTACTTTTGATTGCACGCAAAGGAATGGGGTGTCCGGTTGAGATGGAGTTTGCCGTCAATCTGCCCTTGGGTGACAATCAAATGTCTAGATTTGACTTACTGCAGATAAGGCCGATGGCCATCCGTCAATATCATTTGGAGGTAGAAATCCATGAGGAAGAAATCCGCCAAGCGTTTTGTTATTCCACGATGGCTTTGGGAAACGGTCAATTCAATGAAATCAATGATATTGTTTACGTGAATCCCGACACCTTCGATCCTGCTCATACCATTAAAATCGCAGCTGAAGTCGGTAAAATGAACGCTCAACTGGTTCAAGAAAACCGCAAATATTTGCTGATCGGACCCGGGCGCTGGGGATCGGCAGATCGCTGGCTGGGTATCCCTGTGAAATGGAGTGATATATCCGGCGTAGGCGCAATTGTGGAAACCACGACAGAAAATTTAAAAGCCGACCCGTCACAGGGATCACATTTCTTTCACAATATTACCTCGTTGGGAATCGGCTATTTCACAACTTCCGAAAATGGAGAAGGGTTTATTAACTGGAAGTGGCTGCAAGCATTGCCTGCTGCCAAAGAATCCGCTTACTTAAAACACGTTAGACTGAAAAAGCCGCTGACCATTAAAATCGACGGCAAAAAATCGCATGCCGTTATCCTGCCGTAATTCAATTGAGCACGGAGGCTCAATTGAATGTTAATAATTATTTGTTATTCGTTATTTCTTTAAAAGCTATTTTTCACCGCGGAGACGCTAAGAGCGCAGAGGAAGATTATAGTTTTCATTTTCCGCTAATCCGCTAATAATCGCAGCGGACTGAGAGGCCGGAAAATGAAAAATTTATCTCTGTGTACCTCTTGCATGTTGAATTTCCGCCTATAGGCGTAGGCGGAACCCGCAGATTGCGGGATTCAACAGAGTGAATCTTGAGCGAGCACAGCGGAGCGGGCGGTGAATCATTGTAGGCACTTTAGGTCACTTTAGATCACTTCTAAGTTCTACCTCAACTCAATGCTATATTTGCCCCGCCCGCCTGATATTCTAATAATATAAGGCGGCTTGACATCCTCGGGAATTTCCAGAGATTTGGTCACGCCCGGAAAAATTTCGGCGGAATAACCAGCTTCTCTCTGCTCAAGGGTGCGAAGCGCCAGTTTCATCGGCTCACCTTCCGGATCGCAGGTAAAATTCAGTTTCTCTACCTTTTGCGGCTCAAACGTATACCAATCTTCTTCATCCAGTCCGCCCAATTCTCCAACAAAGGAACGACCTGATTTGATTTTAAGGGCCTTGGTTATCCGGTCGCCGGCATCCGTTCCCGTCTCGGCATCGTTTTGGCTTTTGGTATAAAGATCAATTCGGTAGATTCCATCACCGTAAAAGGATTTCAAGAAATACGTTCCGCCGGAGGTTGTATTCATCAAAAGACGATCCGATGCGGTCACACCCGGAGTAAGCTCACCGGAACGCCAAACTTCTTTGCGGTCGTCATTGAGAAGAGAAAATTTCAGGCGATTGCTTTCCGGGGCCGGGGTAAAAGCGAATTCGAGCACATGACCGTCGGGTATCTGAACCTGGTACCAGTCTTCTTCATCTAAGCCGCCCAGCTCACCGCTAAAGGAAAGCCCCGGCTTAGTTTCAATGGCCTCGGTGATTTTATCACCGGCATCCGAACCGCAGTCCGCATCATTTTGACTCTCAGTGCGAATCTCGAATGTGTAGAGACCCCGGCCGTCAAATGCGGCCAAGTAGTACCTGCCACCGGACAGGGTATTCATCATAACGCGTTTGGACTTCATCACCCCGGCAGTTATTTTATCCGAATACCAAATCTCGGTTCGTTCAGGATTGCGAAGGGAAATTTTCATCGATTCGCCGTTTTCGTCGGGTGTAAAATCCACATTCAGGATGCTTCCCGACGGAACGTCAAATTGGAAATAATCGGTTTGATCATCCTCGCCAAGCTCGCCGGTTATCTTGCCCATTGAAATTTTGGTGGCCTGATTATAGGTATCATTGGGCTCTGCTTCCGTTAAGATGGCTGGTTGAGAAAGCGAGCTTTGTTTTGCCTTCATATCAGGGGATCGCTGGGTATATAGATGGATCTGCTCTTGAAGCGTTTTCGCGAGTTTATCCAAGCCATTGAGCGTTTGATGGATTTGCTCAAGTTTATAGGCAGCCAATTTTGTCTTTTTTTCCTGAGTGGCTTTTTGAATTTCAGCAATCAGATCGGGCACCCGCGCAACCGTCGTTTCAAAATTTTTAAACTCATCCTGGCACTTTAAAAATTCATCAAAGGATATTTTTTCTTCGTGAAAAAAGATGCAGCATGTCTTTAAATCCAGTGCTGCCTGCTGGGATTGGCTGGAAAGGTATTGAATTTGAGGGTCATCTAAAAAAGATTTGCCTTCTGTTTTGATAGATCCAATCTTTTTTTGAACTCTGCTTGTGGTCTGCTTAAATAGACTTTCACATGGATTCACCCGGGATGCAAGGAGAGTATATCCAAAATAAGCCACAACAATGAGAACCAGTGCAGCTGCTATTGTAATCACTGATTTTTTGATGCCCGGTTGCTTTGGAGTATTTTTGGAGAGGTTCATAATCAACGTCCTAAATTACACCCTAGCCTGGCTTTTTTCGCTCTCAATTAGGGTAGGATTTCCGACTGCCTACCTATATTATATTAGCTCCGGCAAAAAAATGGAAATAAAAAAACCTAGACGCGATTGGCCGGCTTGCTTTTCGGATTGTCGTACCACTTAAAGTAAAGTTCGGTGCCCTTGCGGCCGGATGCAACCAGTGCTTTCTTTTTCGCGTCGGTGATTTTGAATTCCGTGGTTTTAACCCCTAAGGTATCGATGTAGATGGTTCGTTGCCAGTCGTCACCGTGCAGGTGGTAGTTGGCCTGGGCGTCCATGATGGTTTTCAGCAGGTTCTTGGTGTAGTCGAAGAAATCGTCGATGGGCTCACCCACCGGTTCGGCCTGGTCGCGAAACATGGCAATTTCCCGTTCGGAATCCAGGCGGAATCCGAGGGTTTCCTTGTTGTAGACATACGGGCTGATGTTCAGTTTCCTGCGCTTGAGCGAAGCATTGTGCTTTTTATAATAGGCGGGTGTCTTGCCGTGGGTACTTAAATTCTCATCGGCGAGATAACGCTGCCGGTCAAAAAGTTTTACGGGGTAATTATCAAGCACACCGCCATCCACGTAGACGTCACCGCGCGGGCTGCGTCGGGAGGCAAAAAAAAGGGGAATCGACATGGAGATGCGCACGGCATCGGCCACACACATCCGCGGCGTGTGCTCATGGGAGAAAACTTCAGCAAAGTGGGTGGAAATGTTGGTGCCCATAAAGTACATATCCCGAAATCCTTTATCGGCCTTCTGCTGCTGTACCTGTGCAAAGGTTGCATCAGGCTTGCCGGTCTTTTTGCCGATCAATTCCCCGATCCATGTGCGGAAATAATCCCCCTTGTACCAGCCGAATTCGCTCAGCAGGCGGCTGATATCCCGCACCACGCCGAAGTCGTCATCCATGAACTTTTCAAAGTTCATCTTGTTCAGAATCTGTTGGGTTTCCGTCGGGATGTAGTTCAATCCCACCAGCACGGCATTGATTGCACCGGCTGAGGTGCCGCCAACCCGGACGATGTTCGGCAAAATGCCCTTTTCTTCTAAAACCTGCAGAGCACCGACATACGCAATGCCTTTAACCCCGCCGCCTTCAAACACCAAATTTCGAAAATGATATGCCATAACGATCTCCTTTCTCCCTCCATCATTATACACAGCGTCATAATAAATTGCGTATTCGCCCTTTGATTCGTTGATTTTAACACTACAGTATAGGGTAAAACATGCAGAACGCTGTGTATGTATGCGCAATGATTTATATCGTTCTGTATAAATCAGAATTATAATATCAATCGGACTGCACAGCCATTGTTCATCCATATCTCAAGCAACTGAACTTGACAATACACGACTACCAACAAAATCAAAAGCCTTCCATTTTTGATAGAAGGCTTTTGGAGATACATTGTTTAATTTTATACAGATAAGCGAAAAATAAAGGTCTGCATCCTTGACAAATAGAAAAATCTACTGTCAAAAATGAAGACCCCGTATTAGTTTTCTGTCAAATTAATGCGCACAAAACGTAGGGTCGGCCTCTGTGCCGACCGCAGTCAACGACCACCCGCAAAGAGGCTGTGTCATAATTCAAAAAAGCGTTTAATTTGTGCCTGTCATGCCGGTCCCGGATCAAGTCCGGGATGCTTGATCCGGCATCCAGTAGCGTAGAATGTTGAAAAAGCAATGGATTCCGGGTCAAGCCCGGAATGACAAAAAAACTAATATGCGTAGTTTTGCCAATTGCGACACAGTCTGAAAGTGGGTGGCTTGGATTATCGGCCATAGGCCGGAAAGACAAAGGCTCAACCGTGCCATGATCGTTGCGTTTGCAACCGGGTGCGAAGTCCCGCCGCGGCGGAATTTGAAGGCAAACAATCAGGCGGCATTCCGCTCAAAGCGGGACCCTACAAAGATCACGCTTCTTAAGTTGACGCTAATGCGCTGCTAGCGCGACTGCGAGCCCTTGGCAACGAAAGAGATGGAGTATTCCTCCTTCTGCGGATCTATGACATCGGCTTTCCCAAAGGATAAGATTGTAGGTCGTATTTTATGTGATAAAGTCCTCAAACCTTTCCCAATCAAAGGCCGGGCCGATGTCATATTTATCTGTCCGAAAATTCTGATGGCTGGCGATGCCTTCGTAATTTGTAAACCAATCAAGATCGCATATATCGAGTTTATCTTTGGGTATGTCTTTGGGTATCTCAAAGCGCTCGCAGAGATATTTCACAAGATTGCATACCGACAGGAATTGAATGTCCGGAAAACCGGCGTAGTAGTCGCATCCTCTGTGAGAGGCTTTTACATACTTATGATCTTCATCAACGTGGCACCAGCGGGTCTTGAACGAATTTTCAGGCGGCCACCAGCACAGCATATCATCACGCCGTTTTAGCGGACCGACATTGGCAATTTCAATCTGGATGGCCCGCTTTTCATTCGGATAGCCCGGCTGTCCTTTAATGCCCAATGCAAAGGCCCAGCACTGCGGGTCAAAGAGTTCATAAATGCTGCTGTCCGCATCAACGATATAGGCAGCTGCGATACGCAAAGAATCAGCCATCCAGGTATTGAAGGCCGAGCGTGCGGTGGTTCCGGCGGTGAAATGCAGGACGATAAGGTTTTTGGGCTTCGGGTCGACGATATATTGCCCTTCAGGAAGTCGCATGCTGGTGCGGTCAATGGGTATTTCTTGTGCTTGAATCGTCATTAAATCCGTTGAATCCGAAATATCCCCCCGATCAAACGGAATGTCCAGCACCTGCCCCACTTTGATCTTATTGGGATCCCTGATATCGTTGGCCTTTGCGATAAGCATATATTTTTGCGCATCGCCGTAAAACTTTTTAGCGATTTTAGCCAGCGTATCTCCACTTTTGACCTTATAGGTTTGCATAAAATACTCCTTGTTTTTTTATTTAAAGGAAAATATTTAGTAGTCAAAATGCGAGGCGGATGTTTTTTCAATCTATCTTTAGTGATGCATGCGCAGACCCGACCACATCTCATATATTGGAATATCTTCATTGCCAGCATATTCTGCGGGACCATAGATCATAACAAACGACATGCGTTGGAATCTCAGAAACTCTTTTTTATTGAAGGTTTGAGAAAAAGTAGTTCGGAAAGTACCGGTATTGAGATAATGTTTTTCCATTTTAAGATCGTTATCTAAAAATAATGGAACATGCAATGGTTCATGGGTGTGTCCGAACACACAATATCGAATATTTTTACCCAGAGCCCGTTCTAAATGCCTTTGCGCGAGTTTCTGATGAGATTCGTCTTTGAGTAAGCCGGCTAGTTTTTCCAGCAGGCCGGCAGGCACAGATGTCCCTAAGAGCTTAATGGCTCTTAAAGCAAATTGTAATTTATCCGCTTCATCGAATCCAATATTCCAGCGATCATGCTTTTTATTCCATTCATCAAAAAATTTAAGGCCTTCGAAGTCTGCCACAATTTCTTTGATCATGTAGTCAACTTTTTTGCCGATATTAAAATCCTGTATAATATCTTGCACATACCGTATTGTTGCTAATGTTGGTCGGACATTGTCGATGTCCTTAAAACGCATTTTAGCTTCCTGAGGGATAGGAAGTTTTTCAGCCTCATATCCCAAACGTGCAAAAAGCACGGTCGTCATAGGATCACCGATAGGCACGGCCCCGTATTTCGGATTGCCGTTTTTATCAAATTCACAATTAAAAGGATCCGCCTCATGACCATGCATGACAAGAGTCTGGTGATATTCGTGATCCATATGGAAGTTATTGAAGCGTCGATTACCCGTCTGTCCCAAAAGTCGGTCATGCACCAGCTTTCGAGACGGTGGGTGCTGATTTATGATTCGATCATGGTTTCCGGGAATATAGATCCGTTCAATTTCGCTATCCACTTTCCATGCGTTTTCAAAATCCGGATGGGTACCGCTTAGCCACGCCAGGGACTCCTGGTTGTGTTCAATTATTTTTTCAAGAATAAAATTACTTCTCTGATAAACCTTGTCTTTTTCAAATGGTATGGACCACGGTCGCTCAGCCTCGGGGTCTTCAAACCATAAATTAGTTCGCAGGGGATCAAATATATCACCATTGTAAATAAAGGTAACTTTTGGAATTGATCTTCTTCGTGCAATAATATTGGATATCTTTGCGACTAATAATTTGAATGCATCCGGCTTAATATTGAACAAATCCTTTTCTCCAATCCAATTACTCGTCGTTCCATCGGTAAAATGCAAATCGCTTATAATCACCAGCATCGGTATACTCCCTTCTCGTTGTTTTATATATTCAACTTTTGTTCAATTAGCTGGGTTTTGATTATTTCTCAACAACAAAGAAAGTGCCAAATGTAAATATGTAAAGGACGCGCCTATTTTTTCCTATTTTACCGTATCGGAAATAGGGCCCCTGGGGAATATTTCGAATCCTACTCTAGACTATCGCTCCCGGTGTTGACCTCATATCGTGTAACCTGTATCCTGAATTTATTATTGCCACCAATAGAGTGTCGTGTATTAGTGTCATCCGAGCATCGCGTATTTAATATCTAAGGATTAGGGATTTGGTGCAAGATTTGACACCACTTACACATCAATCCGAATCTTTCAGATTTTCAATTAGATCCTTTTGAATAAATTATTTCTGAAATTTCCTCAATAGTAGATTCTTCAATAAGTTCAGATATAATCTTAATTCTTTTTTTAATGGGATCCTTTTTAATACTATCTAATAATCCAAATAATATTTCTTTAGGAATCTTGGTCAAGTCAGCAATTTGCTCATAATTATCCTTTGTGACAATTGATCTAAATGAGAATATGTCCCGAATCCCCATTTTTCTTAATGCTTCGAGGTGCTCTTCTACATGGATAATTAACAACGCTTGAGATACAAAATCACAGAGCAGCCTGCAATTATATGATAAATTTTCTTTCAGATAGTTGATATCAATGAACGCTAAATTCTGAGCATCTCCGGCACCAATTTCACGAAACCGGTATATTTTGTAGTCAGTCATTCCCTGTATTCGGTTTAATGGTACTTCTTTTGTCTCGCCCTTTTTTAGTTTCAGGTAGGCCATAGCTTTCTCTTCGAGGTACTGTAGAGCCCTTTGAGGGAAAAAACCGATAAAAAAGAACAGAGGGGCAGCCATGCTAACCGGCCAATCATCCATAAAAAAATACGCAATCGTAATAGATAATGTCAGTGCAAGCAGGAAACGGACAAGATAACTTACAAATGTTCTGGGGTATAAATCTCTTGCATGCAAACGAAATGCTGCGTCCATAAGCGAATAGACTAACACTCCCAGAAAGCTGAATGCGAGAGCAATAAAAAAAGGTATCCTGTATATAATATATTCTGGGTGATTAGTATTTGCGCCTTGCTTTATAATTTCGTTCGAATACGTCTGAACAAGCAATTTCTTACTGGCTATCAATTGATTAATTTTTTCTTCAGTTAGGTTAACAGAATCTGGAACAGCCTGGCTGAAATCTTCAACTTGTTTGAAAAGCTTTCCAAATTTATAGGGTTGAATGTAGATGTTCTCGTTAAAAGGGGACTTATATACAGTTATAAGCAATAACAGAATCACACAGCATTGAAGAACAAGTGGCGGAATAAACCATCGCATCATTAACCCATAAATATTCTGTTTTTTATATTTTTGTTTAGCCTCAAGCACTTTTTTTAATCGCGGGCCAAGAATATTATTATAAAAATAGTATATCGCAATAAGGACATAAAAACCTCCCAGTATCAATCCAGCAAAGAAAGCATCAGATAGCCAAGGTTTTGTGAGCGGTGGTTTAACGCAAAACCATATTAAAACGACATTAATAATAAGATAAAGAGCAAAAAAAATCCAAAAAATTATATGGGCCCCATATAGATGTTTTTGTTGATTACTCATATTGTACCTCCAAACTTGAAGTGCTTATCCTAAATATTCTACCGACAAAGGGATTTAAACGCAGAATTTTTTTCATCAGCCTGGTAGCCAAAATTACTAGTGGAATTGATTTTCTTCGTACAATTATATTGGATATCTTTCCGACTAATAATTTGAATGCATCCGGGTTAATATTGAACAAATCCTTTTTTCTAATCCAATTACTCGTCGTTCCATCAGTAAAATGCAAATCGCTTATAATCACCAGCATAGGTATACTC
>CP070746.1:6488099-6502399 GCA_020348305.1 Desulfobacterales bacterium | reverse complement strand
GATTCGTTAAACTCAGACTGCCATCCCTCTCCACTTTCCACACATTAGTATTATGGGTGGATTTCATGCGATTGAGGTCTAATAAAGTGTTGTGAAAACTTATATCATCAAGGGTATGGGGTACTTCTAATTTGTCAAGAATGACTTTGAGCCTTTTGATTTCATGTTTGGTGGATTTAACTTCATATTCGCCAATTCTTATCCTACTGAGACTGTCCATGACAAAACCCCCAAAAAAGAATTTATTTATCAAAATTGACTTCTCAAAATGCCGTTGTTCTCCCCGGTGCCGCCATACTTAATTATAGGTGAACAGACCAGCAGAAAAGATGCACGAACATCCGAGAAGCCGATTATTTTTTCATATCAATCCCCCTGTTTTCAATTTTAACCTTTGGAAGCCTATGCCTATCGCATGGTTCTTGAATTTTTGTATTCGGATTGTGTAGGAATAATAACTCTAAGATTGATCTTGAATGCCTATAGAACCCATTTTCAAAGAACAGATTATTATGGCTTGTAGCACTAATTGTGCCAGTCGATCATGGATAGTAAATTTTGTGGGATCTCAGATAGTTACACGATTGTGTACTTTATAGATTAAGTCAAACTATGAAGAATGCTACTCAAAGATATGAATTATTTTTCACAAAGGATTGACGACAATTTCATTGAGGATTTTTCGATCTTCATCCGATAACTGTAGAAAGCGGACCTTCATTCCACGCGATATAATCTTATCCTCGGATACATTTTTATTATTCCACATAACTTCTGCATCGAACTTCAAAGGCGGCCGTTCTTCCATAAAAATCTTAACCCGAAACGTATCCCCGATGGGAAGGGGATTAGGGCAGGTGAGGAAGGCGCCGCTAAGGGCGAGTTCCCTTAAGGAGGTTTTCATGATCCCCTGGGATTTCTCAATTAAGACGGGGCATTTTATTTTTATGCGGTTGCGATCTTGCGTTTCATTTTTCGCATCAATTTGAAACCCAGCCAGGCTTTGGCCGCTTAGGCTGCCCAGTGCCCTTGACTTAAAGCGCGAAATGAGTTTCAAGGCCAAAGAAAACACCACAACCAATATTAGTGTGACGATCGGCAAGATGCGGGTAAATAATTGCGATCCTTCCATGACAAGCCTTCGGGTTTGAAATCATAAGGTATTTTTTAAAGCATATTACGTTTCACGATCTTTGTCCACCGTCATTCCACTTGACACACATTTGCCTTTTTAATATTTAGAAATTTTTTCGAATTCGGATAAAAAGCTGTCCGGAAAATTTTGATTGGAGTGAATCGCATGAGCAGTGGATGCATCGGTGCATTTTTTGATTTTGATAAAACCTTGCTCGAAACTGAAAGTGCCAAGCTGGGTTTCAAATATCTTTGGGAACGACATTTGTTGTCTTTGAGATTTTTACTCAAGGTCCTGGTGGCCAATTTTTTTTACCAGCGCCATCTGGTTTCAGATGAATTTATTGCCAATATCATGCTTAGATTTTACCGGCAGAAGCGGCTAGAAGATTTTGCTGACGGTGCACCTTTGTTTTATCAAGACTACTTAAAGCCACTTTTAGCGCCGAATATTCTCGCCAAAGTGAAGGATCATAAATGCAAGGGCCATGTTCTCATATTGATTTCGGGATCCCCCAGGTACCTGCTTGAGCCGGTTGTTGAAGATATCGGTTTTGACCATCTTTTATGCACCGATCTTGAAGTGGGAAACGACGGGCTGTTGACCGGAAGAGCCAAAGGCCCTTTATGTATTGATAAAACCAAGCGGACACTGGCATTAAAGCTTGCCCAGAACCACGCAATTGACCTTTCCCGTTCCTATGCTTACGGCAACCATCAATCCGATGTCCCTCTGCTTGAGTCGGTGGGCTATCCCTTTGTCGTGGAGCCGACGGCGCCCCTTCGTAAGATTGCCCTTCAACGACAATGGCCTATGCTGGGATTTAGATAAACCACTATAGGTATCTGTTCGCTTCTTGAGCTTAAGCAATTATTAAGCTGAATAGTTTTATAGATTCCTATTTGACAAAAATTCTTTTCTCTTCTATATTAATAAAAGATGATATATTCTTAGAGAAGAAGTTTGCTGTGCAGTTTTTTCGTCATAGATTATTAATCGATAACGAAGATGTATAATCAAGAAGTGAAACGTTCGCCTGTCGATCGGCGATCCGGGCAGGATAGGCGTAAATCTTATAGCTTGGATTATTTCGCTGAAGGAGGAATAGAAAGGCGAAAAGGAAAAGAAAGACGACGGGGAGGTGAGCGCAGATCCGAATGGATAAAGGTCAGTAAGTGGTGCAGTATTTATATTGAAAAGTGATTTTAAGCCTTATTGCTTAACTTCTTCTATATCATACTTTTCATAACAAAAGGCAGGGTCCGCGAATCTCCTGCCTTTTTGTTTTTATTCCGATTCAAAAATGAATCGCCTTGTTTTTATCTTATCTTAATCCTTGGATTTACCGGAAGGGCGCTTTTTCTTCCGTTGATACTATTTATACCTTACGTGGATGCAGGAAGAGATCTGATCCGTTCACTGTCATCTTTTGGCTTTACCATGCATTATAACGGTTCTCTTTTTGTTATGTTTAGATTATTCTTCGGTAACTTGGCGTATCTGATGGGAAGTCTTCTTCTCTTCATCTGTCTCGCTTGGATTTTTCTTTTTGTTCACGGACGCCTGCAAAGTGCCTATCTGGCATTGTGCTGTCTGCTTATTTTTCTACCCACCTTACATCCAGCGCCAACATCTATACATTTAGACTTTTATCTGATATAATAGGTACTTAAAAGCATCGCCATAAATAATATGTCGATGTCATTTTGCCGTATGATGCATTTCTTTTTTCGCAGCATTGTTGCAAAGACGCGGGCCCGATCAAAGAGAAATCAGCCGCAGTACTGTCAATTAATCATATGAGTAATGTGCAAAATATTAAAAAAGATCTTAATACGGCCAAAGATTTTTTATGTCTTGCCAAAATGTTCGATATCCAGCCCGAGATTAAAAAACACACCTTGCAACAAGTCCGAAGCCTTTATCAGGCGGACTCTGAAGGCAGAGAAATTAAAGCCCTGGAATCTTTGCTTGAAGCATTTTTTGGAAAACCGCGAAAACCGGCCGGACAATCCGTGTCCCAGACGTTGCACGCTCATCCGGCAGTCAAATACCTGGGCGGTATACGAAAAGAGCAGGCCTTATATCTCAAAAAAGCAAGAACAGGATCATATTACGGTGCATTAGCGCCGGATCCCCAAAGCAACAAAATATCGATTCATCTGGGTTTCTGCCATCATCAGCTGTCTGAAAAGGATCATCAGAAACTTGAAAACCTGGTGAAAACAAATCTGCAACATGAACGGTTGTTCGCCAAGCTGGATGCCCGCCATCACGGCAGGATTAAAGATTTTCAGTTTGGCAGTTTCCTTCAGATAGCCGAAATGCTGAAACTTACATGTACCGTGATCGTGCAAAAAGATGACAAGGTCGGGTTTTTATTTTTACATAATGGCGATTTGATCTCCGCTGAAACCGGAGATTTGAAAAGTAAGGAAGCAGCATATGAAATAATACATTGGAATAAAACGCGAATAAGGATTGAGGATGACACAGGCAAAAAGAAAAATAACATAAACCAACCGCTGGTTGACATATTAAAAGAGGCTCTCAAGCCTCGAAAAAAGAAGTCGATTGAGACAAAAGAAGCGAAATCCGAGGTCAAAAATAAAAAATCTTTCGCAAAAAAAGACCCAAAAATCGACGTTAAGCGGTCCGCAGCGATAGATTACCCTTCACCTGAAAAGTCCGCCGAACCGGTTAAAGGTCCCGATAAGTCCAAGAGAAAAAACCTTGTGCCGTTCGCCGCCATGGTTTTTGGTGCGCTATTCATCACTTGCGTCGGTGCAGTTGTTTCGTTGCGTATGATAAACTCTAATAAAATCGAAGACGATTATCAGAGCCTGCTGGTCGAAATAGAGAATCAAACGGAATTGGAACAAAAGAAAATCCTATTGCAGAATTTTGTGGATTCGCATGACCAAAGTGAAAATACATTAGATGCACAAAGAAGGATTGCAGAAATAAGTGATGTTATTGAAGAACGTGATCTTAATTTAACCTTACAGAACGTCGCGATGCTTGCCCTTGATGAAAATTACGAAAAAGAAGCCACAGCGATTTATAGCGCGTATCTTGAAAAATATCCAGAGAGCCCTTACGTTGATCGGATTGAGCGGAAAATAGCTGAAATTCCCGAGCAGATCGAAGCGGCCGATTATGAGAAATTGAAAGAGATTGCGCAAGCTGATTATGACCAACGATTTGCGGCCTACACGAAATATCTGGCAAGTCATCCGAATGGGAGATATATTCATGAGGTACAAAATTTAATTTCTGGTTTGGGTGACGAATACTTTGACCATCTAAAGCAACAAATACCCGTATGTGAGCAGCAAAACCAATGGGAAGTTTGTGTTGATTTAAGCAGCCAGTTTCTCAAATATTTTGAAAACAGCACACACTCAGATGAGGTCATCGCATTAAGAAAGCAATTTCAGGATAAAAGAGATCTGGGACGACTGAGAGCCGAGGCTGAAAATAAAGGCGGCGATTTTGAGGCCGCTAAACAGATTTATCTGGAATATTTAGCAACCCACCCGGGCTCATCCATAAGAGCGGCGGTCGAGTACGAACTTGTGGAAATAGAATCCCAGCTTGAGGATAAAAAAATATGGGAAAACGCTGTTGCATTCAGCAAGGATAACCAAAATGACATTTCGACCAGAATAAGTTATCTGGAAAGATATATCCGTAAAAATTCGTCAGGACCATATGTCAAACCTGCGAAGAAGATGCTGAAACAGCTGCAATCTGAAAAACAGATTATACGACAGCGTGAGATCAAAGCACAACAGAAAAAGCAGCAGGCGAGGCTGCAAAAAGAGAAAGAACGGCAAAAGCGGCAGGCGGAACGGCTACAAAGGCAAAAAGACAGGATACTGCGGAAAAGAGAAGGATTTAGAGCCCGGCTTGGACAAGCCGACGGTCGATTTGTCGCCAATGAAGACGGCACGGTGACCGACGCACACACGGGTCTGATGTGGAGTATTCTCGATTCTCAACAGGAGCTTGAGGGTTGTCTGAATTATGATTCTGCGGTGGCATATGTAGAAGATTTAGAAACCGGAGGCTATCAGGATTGGCGCTTGCCGAGTGCCGGAGACTTGGCAAAGATCTATAAAAGTAAACCTTTTTTCCCTGACAGCGGAGCAAAGTGGTATTGGACGTCGGAAACCTTTGAGACAGGTTTTTCTTGGCTTGCGGGTATTGTGACGACGAAAAAAGAAAATGTATTTAAAAGAGAATTCAAGAAGACGAAGGAATGCGGCGCAGTCCGTGCGGTGAGGCCATAAAATAGGTGGGGGGCATTCCACTTTCATCTATCCATTCGGACTATTATCTTCTCCTGATTTTTCATTTTTGTGATGATGCATTACTACTTCTTAATTTTCTGCCGGAAACGCTGAATGGTCTTTTTATAATCCGGGCTGCCAAAAATGGCCGACCCTGCCACAAAGATATTCGCCCCGGCATCTGAAATTTCGGCGATGGTCTTTTCGTTCACGCCGCCATCAACCTCGATTAAAACGGAAAGCGATCTGTGGTGGATAAGCTTGCGAAGGGCTCGGATCTTGTTCAGACTATCTGGAATAAAGACCTGCCCCCCGAATCCGGGGTTAACACTCATAATTAAGACATAATCCACATCTTCTAGAATCCACTCCAGAGTTTCCACCGGTGTTGCCGGATTCAATACAACGCCCGGGCGAGCGTGATTTTCCTTTATGAGTTGTACGGTTCGGTTTAGATGAACGCAGGTTTCGATTTGCACGGAAATCGATGAGGCGCCGGCTTGCGCAAATGCCGGGATGAAATTATCGGGGTTTTCGATCATTAAATGGACATCAATGGGAAGCGACGTGACACGACTTACCGCTGCAACAATTAAAGGCCCAATGGTAATATTTGGAACAAAGTGGCCGTCCATTACATCTGCATGGATCCAATCCGCCCCTGCCGCTTCGACTGCTTTGATCTCTTCACCCAGTCTTGAAAAATCGGCCGATAAAATCGATGGCGCAATCAGTTTCATATAAGTACCTCTCACATCCATATCTGAAACCCTGCTTGGCATCAGGAAATACGAAATTTTTATTAAGCATTCGGAATCCAGAGACCAGTAACCAGCGCCACAGAATCGGCTTTACCACGCGTTATAGGTTTCGGTTTTAACCAGCTTATCATCTTCGTATAAAAAAAGGGTTGCATAATTGCCTGCCGGGATCAGTAGCCAGATTTCCGCACCGGGTTTTACAAATTCATCAAAAAGATCGTTGGTAATGCCGGCACTGTTTAGTTTCACTCGAATTCGTCTCTTTAAGAAACCGTTTCGGATTCGATAGCGAAAGAGGCCTCCGGATTTTTGGGCATATAGTTTTGATTGACCTTTTTTCAATGATGTTCGATTGATAACCAGGTGCACCGTGCTTCCTGCAATCACTCGGTAACCGGGTAAAGGCTCCTGATTTAGGATAATGTTGCGGGGTTTATTTTTGTCAAATGATGATTTGATTTCACCGATCATAAAATTCGCATTTTCAAGGGACAGCATCGCCTCATCCAGAGAAAGCCCATTCAAATCCGGCATTTTATATGCCCTGGGTCGACTCCCTAAACTGATTAATAGATTCACGCAGCTGTCGCGGGTAATCATGGAGCCTGTTGAGGGGGCCTGAGCAATGATGTGATCCTTTTGGGTGCTGTCATTGTAAGTTTGAGACAGTTCAGCCTGGCAAACGCCGTTTTCTTCCAGGATGAGACGTGCTTGTTGGACCGAAAGGGAAACTAAATTCGGCATTGAAATCCGTTTAGGACCTTTGGAAATAATTATTCTCACATCGCGACCTTTTTTAATTTCCATTCCGGATGCGGGGTCCTGGAACGTGACATGGTTTTTAGGAAAATTATCGCTGAATTCCGATCCTTTTACTTTGGTGTTCAGCTCCAGATCGGTTAAAAATTCGAGTGCATAGACGACATCTTTTCCAATCAAATCCGGAACAATCACGGTATCCTCACTTTTTATTATCAGCGTGAGGGTAAGATAAGAACTTATTCCGGCTGCCAGGATAAAGGCCAGAGCCAGCCCGGATATTTTTAAGATTCGTGCAATCACCGTATTTTATTTGGGGCTTGTTTGATGCTAGATTTTATTTGAACCATCGACTATCACTAAAAAATATTATACCATACCATAAATCGTTTCAAAACGAGAACTATTGTTACGGTAAATAAACTTCCTCGCATGAATCGGGGTATGGGTTTATTTTTGACGTCGCAGACGCGCCATGAAAAATCCGTCCATGTGCTTTAAGTGGGGATAGGTTTTAAAAACGCCTTCGAAGTGGGCTTGTGAACATACCGCCTTTAGAAGTTTTCCCACCGCCTGATCCAAGATAAATCCGGTATTTTTACCTAAGAACGCCTCTATTACGTCTTCATTTTCTTCCGGCTCGATACTGCATACGGCATAAACTAAAATGCCCGAAACTTTCACCAGCAATGCTAAGTGAGAAAGAAATCTCACCTGTCTTTGCGTATATTGTTTCAAATCTTTTTTCGAAGCATGCCATTTAATATCCGGATTGCGCCGTAAAACACCGAGTCCCGAGCAGGGAGCGTCCAGCAAAATGCGATCAAAATCACCGAATTCTTTCAGATTTGGAGCATTATCTAAATTATGAAGGCGAGTGGACACAATTGAGACGCCGAGTCGCGCCATATCCGTCTCAAGGCGCGAAAGCTTTGTCCAATCCTTATCCATGGCGACAATTTTACCGAGATTCTTCATTTGCTGGGCGATATGGCCCGTTTTCCCCCCCAAGCCGGCACATGCGTCCAAAACGATTTCACCTGGTTGCGGATCCAACAGCAAAGTAACGAGTTGAGCGGCCTCATCTTGAACCTGAAACCATCCTTTTTTAAAGGCATCGAATTGCGGGATGCTCTTTTTTGGATTAAACATGTGGATTCCATCGGGCACATAACGGGTGGGTTCCATTTTCTCAACCTGACCTTCAAGTGATTGGATTAGCTTTTGGCGTGTTGTTTTCAGTGAGTTGGTTCGAATACTTATGGGGGGAATTGAATTGATGGCATCGCAAAGCGCTTCAACCGTTTTGAGTCCGAAACGATCTGCCCATCTTTTTATCAGCCACACCGGAAACGATTTTTCGGTTGCCAACGCGCTTACTGGATCCTTTGCCCAATCCGGAAAAGGGACCGCATTGTAGTTTTTAGAGGCGTTGCGCAACAGCGCATTAACAAAACCCGCGGTCCAGGATGCTGCGACTGATTTGGTAAGTTCAACGGATGTATTCACCGCCGCCGAGTTCGGTATGCGGTTCAGATATATTATCTGAAACAGCCCTAATCGCAGTATATTCAAAACGTCCGGCTCGATGTTGTCCAGGCGTTGGGTGGAGAAAAAGGAGAGAATGTGATCCAGGCGGCCCCGCCATCTCAGCACGCCGTAAACCAGGGCATTTAACAGCGCCCGGTCACGCTTTAGAAAGTCTTTCGAGTCGTCAACGTCCTTTAATATACGATCCAGGGTTTTGCGGGCTTTTCCCAGCTCGTTCAAGACGTTTAATGCGGTTTTACGGGGATCTGCAGCCACGATTTTATCTGCGTTGTTTTAGATAACCTGTTGGAATTTAATATTTTATGAAAATACGTGATATTTCTTACACAAAATTCTTCGCAGGACCAAGCATTATCGCGCCTGGGCCCACTTCGCCATCCTAGTCCCTGGCTACGACGGCTGAAAAGTCGCTCCTATTGTATCCCAGCCACTGGTAAGAGCGACTTCCATCCGCGATAAGACTAGATCAGAATCGTACCTGGCGGTATATTATATCCCCGCAAAAAATCTTTGATTAAAAGACGTTTTCCTGAAGGCCCCTGAATCTCCAGAAGAGATAGTGCGCCGTTTGCGGTAGCAATCTGCAATTCATCCGCAAAGCTTTTGAGCACGGTACCCGGAGGTTCCTCGAAATCCTTCGCAATGGGTTTGGCTTTAAAAATTTTGAGGCGCTTATTGCCATGAAATGTGAAAGCACCCGGCCAGGGTGTCATGCCGCGAATAAAAGGTTCCAGAGTTTCAGCGGGCTTTTCCCAGTCTATGTGGCCGTCGTGCTTACTGAGCAAAGGCGCATAAGTGGCTTGGCTGTGATCTTGAGCAGTAGGGTGTATGGTTTCATTTGCAATTGCTTCCAGGGTCTTGACCAAAACACCGGATCCAATTACAGCCAGACGATCATGCAGCGTTTCGGCAGTATCCTCCGCTGTAATGGCTTCTTTTGCGGTGAGTAGAATGTCGCCGGTATCCAAACCCTTGTCCATCAGCATGGTGGTAACACCGGTTAGGTTTTCGCCGTTGATAATCGCCCAATTGATCGGAGCAGGACCACGATATTTGGGGAGCAAAGAGGCGTGAACGTTGATCGTACCGATGCGGGGCAGGGATAAAATGCTTTCTTTGAGAATATGGCCAAAGGCCACCACAATGAGAAAATCCGGTTTAAGGCTTACAACGTGATCTTCAAATTCTTGGGTTCTCAAAGATTTTGGCTGAATCGTATCAAGACCTAAGTTTAAGGCTTGCGTCTTAATGGGGGGAGGAAAAACTTTTCTACCGCGCCCTTTGGGTCTGTCGGGCCGGGTAACCACCAGGGCAATCGTATGGCCGCTGGCATGCAGCGCTTTAAGGGAAGGCACGGCAAAATCAGGTGTGCCCATAAATATGATTGTAAACGTCTTTTTCACTTCACCCGCAATTTTTTCTTCATCCGACGCTTATACATTTGTCTTTTCAACGCACTGATGTGATCGATGAACAAGGTCCCGTTAAGATGGTCGATTTCATGCTGCAACACGATAGCCAACAATCCTTCGGCATCTATTCTTAAGGGGTCGCCTTCCCGGTCAATTCCTTCAACCAGGATCCTGGCAGCGCGTTTCACATCTGATCGGAATTCGGGAACACTGAGACACCCCTCATCTTCAGATATAATCTCACCTTCACTGGTAATTATTTTTGGATTAATAATTACATTCAATTCTCGTTTTTCATCTCTTGGCGCAATATCATAGATGAGAAGACTTTTACCCCAGCCAACCTGTATGGCAGCCAGCCCGACGCCGGGGGCTTCATACATCGTGGTGGCCATTTTATTAATCATTTCCTGAACCTTACCATCGATATTTTTCAAGGGTTTGGTCGGATTGCTTAGAAAGTTATTCGGATATGTTAAAATTTCAAGCTTTGACATATGGTTTTACCTAATTATACATCAACAGTGAGCGGCTCCCCAACGCGATCAAATGGGCAGCGATTGACGATCACATTTATTCACGAAGATAGTTATTTTTATTTTAATTTCAATTCCTATGATTCTACGGATGAATTTTGCTGTAAATAGTTTTCCTTTTCATAAGATAGCTTCCATATATTCACACTGACGATCATTGTTGAAATAATACCCACAATGATGATCGGAAACATTTGAATGGCATGATTGGCCAATGTGAAGCCCGCCGCATCCTTTGACGATACCCCAAACAGCGCAAGTGCAAACACACCGCCGGCTTCCCATAAACCCCAGAATCCTGGAACTGAAGGTAAAGCGATAAAAAACATGATGATCACCATAACAGCAGCCAATTCAGTTAGGGTCAGGTCTATGCCCGGACTCCCAAGCGAGAATATATAATAGGAAAGCGCATGCAAACCCCAAATGATCAATGAGAAAATAAAACACAGCAACATTTTTTTCGGATATTTGATCAGATTGAAACCCTGGGCGATGTTTTCCACAAAGCCGATGAGCGGCTCACAAAGCTTATTTGTTAACTTGGCTTTAAATTGCTGATCGGCAAAGAAAAAAAGATTGGGAAACGCCATAATGATGGCATGTATCAAATTTCGGATTTTGCTGATGCTGATCAGCACAATGCCGGAGATCAGCACGATTCCCAATTTTATCATTCCGCTGAAAACATTTTCCAATGTTGCCTGATTCAAGTGGTGATTGCCGAATTTAATGTCCAAATCGGGATTAATCTGAATTGCACTAAAGGTGACGATGAAAAAAAGAACAAGCATACAAATATCAAAAACCCGTTCAGCCGCAACAGTTGCCAGGCCGGTGGTAAAAGGAATTTTTTCTTTTTTTTTCAATATGGCCGGACGAGCCACTTCACCCACTCTTCCCGGCAGCACGCAATTGATCATAAATCCGATCATCATCGGATGAAATGCCCGACAAACGCTCATCTTTTTGGACGATTCGAGAATAATCTGCCAACGAACGGCCCGCAAAAAGAAGCAGATTAAAACGATAAAAACCGATGGGATCACCCAAAAATAGTTTATCGTGGCAAAGTATTGGATGAGCTCTGAGATGGGCACATTTTTAAGGGCCAAGTACAGTGCAATTGCTGATAAAAAAAAGCCTGCGATCAAAGAGAGAGTAAAGTTTTTTTTCATACGAGAAGCGCATTGCCCCGGTCCTGTGTACTTCATGCTCTAAATTTTGAGCATTTCGGTCATTCGGACAGTATTTCGCGGGCGTTGGCAATATCTTTTTTGATTTGTTCAACCAGGTCAGAGATATTTAAAAATTTTATTTCATCTCTTATGCGCTGAATAAAATTAACCCGAATTTTTTGGTTGTAAATGTCATCATCGAAGTCGAGGATATGTACCTCAACGGTAAACTCATGATCATCAAAGGTGGGGCTGTAACCAATATTGGCGACCCCTTTGCATTGTTTGCCCCCACATTCAACGGTAACTGCGTATATTCCGGTTTTGGGGCATAACTCATCGTAGAGATTGATATTTGCGGTTGGAATTCCAAGCAGTTTTCCGCCCCGGTCGCGTCCGGTCACGACGTTGCCTCTGATTTGGTAATAGCGCCCGAGCATTTTTTGAGCTTCTGTCATTCGGCCGTTCATGATCAGCTCTCGGATTCTGGTGCTGCTGATTCGATCCGGAAAATTTTTGGCTATTTTGATCCAATTGGCGACGATCACTTCAAAATCCATTTCCGATGAAAAAGATTTCAATATTTTCAGGTTTCCTTCGCGGTTTTTGCCGAAGCTATAGTCTTCGCCGACAACAATGGCTTTCATCCCGATTTTTCGAACCAGCAGATCAGCAACGAATTGCCGGGCAGTCAGCGATGCAAATTCCCGGGTAAACGGAACACAAATCAGCACATCAATTCCGGAGCGCTCAATCAGCTCTTTTTTCTGCTCGTACAGGGTGATCAGCGGCAGGTGATTCTTTTGCTTTAAGACCCGCATGGGATGAGGCTCAAATGTTATGGCAATGGATGTGCCGCCGATCGTATCGGCCTTTTCGATTGCCTCATGAAAAAGCGCCTGATGTCCGATATGAACCCCATCAAAGTTGCCGATCGTGACCACCGCATTGTTAAATGGTTTGCTGATTTTTTCGAGCTGATTGATAACTTTCATAATAAACGCAAGGGCTTTTAATTATGGGCTTGACATGCATAACAAAAAAAATATATTTAAAGCAACCTTTGGGTCAAATTTTGCTCCTTTTTGTGAGAAGCAGCGTGCCGAAGTGGCGGAACTGGTAGACGCGCTAGGTTCAGGGTCTAGTGGACGTATGTCCGTGCGAGTTCGAGTCTCGCCTTCGGCACCAGACAAATACATTAACCTACTGTTATCACAGTAGGTTTTTTTATGCAATAGCCCCTATCATTGATCAATTCCATCGGCTTACACAAAACACTGACACAAATTTACAGGTCGAGTTGACCAAATGAAACCGATCGGCAAATCTCCCAGCTACCTGATCCGCAATCCCTACTCATACTGTTTTCGTATGATGGTTCCCAAAGACCTTCAAAAACTTGTCGGAAAAAAGGAAATGCGATATTCTTTAAAAACAGGATATCTTGGCGTGGCAAAAAATAAGGCAAGATTCCTTGCAGGTCAAGTTCAATTAATTTTCAATAGCTTAAGGAGGGGTGATAGCGTTTTGAGCAAACTATCAGATGATCAGATTCAGGGATTGGTTGGAGTAGAGTGTCTGAAAAAAAAAGAAAGGCAGAACCACGGTAGCCCTGCCATTAATTACAGCAATGCGATGCGGTTTAGAAAATTATATCTTGTGTTATTGTTCCACCAACTATTGCTGTAACATCTTCTGTTACTGTATTATAGCCAATTGATGAAGCTACAATTGTGTAATCACCAACCGGAAGGCTGGTTTAGTATTCTGGTTGTGAATCATTGAGAACATTAAGCTAAAAGCTGTGGCTCCTCAATATGCCGTTGTTTTCCCCGGTACAGCCATCCTGAATTAAGGTTAAACAGTCCAGCAAAAAAGATGCACGGACATCCGAGAAGCCACCAAATAATATTAACCTTATATACAGTGGAGTTCAATAGGGTAATTCATTTAGAGTTGTACGGGGGTTACCTGCAAGAGTTAATGACGCCCGACTTGGATTTGGATAAAGAACGGAATGATCTTTTAGAATTGCTTGAAAAGCATGATCCACAGTGGATTTGGAATCATCGGGTAAAATTGGTGGCTGAACGAATATTTATCCGAGATTTTTAAAGCTGGAGCTGTACAATGGCAAAACATACGAAAAAGAATGATAGGACGAACCAATTAACAAAGCAACCCAAAGAAAAGAAAGAAACCTTGACCGATTATCTGGAGCAAAAACTAAAGGAAGTAGGGATTCAATTTTAGAGAAAGGAACTATCCAAGGATCAGGTTAGGGTGTTCCTCAAACGTTAATCCGAAAAGGCCCTACCTTTTCAATAATTATAAATCCCAGCATACTTATCAGAAAATGAGCCTGAAAACTGTCATTCTCATCTTGCTGATATTAAGATAGAAACGGTTGACATTGTAATCATTTATATTACATGAAATTTCTGGTGCTGTTGAAGTTGAGCTGAAAAAAGTTGATCTGATGTTCTGCACCATTCGGGGTGGTCTTCCGGGGCCGCCCCTTTTTTGTGAAAATATTTTTTTATGTAATTCAATCCCTCAGTACCGTTCTTCAATTATCTTATTGCATATCGATGAGAGTTCATAGTAATTATCCCTGAGCATACAACGGATAAAAGAGAGAGTGAAGCCATGAAAGATCTGATCGGCTGCATT
>CP070746.1:6480181-6487999 GCA_020348305.1 Desulfobacterales bacterium | reverse complement strand
GAAGTACTCCTGCTTGGGGTCATCACTCATGTTGACAAAGGGTAGCACGGCAACTGAGGGCTTTTCAGGGAGGGGATAGGCCATTTTATCCATCGATGCGGGCTCAATCGGCGGCGGACGTAAATAGAAGCTCCATATGGTAACACCAATGATCACAACAAGAACTGCAATTGCACCGGCGATGATCGCTTTGCGTCGCCAAAAGGGTATTGCTTCTGCTGCTTCCTTTTCCTCTGCAATTGTGACCCTTGTCTCCAACATCACCCGATATGCACCCACCGGTTTAGCAATGTTTTTGACTGTTTGATCACCTAAAAATTCATACCCATAAGGCAGCTTGCTTTCAATATGATCAAAGGCGGTCTTTGAGATGCAAATGCCACCCGGGTCAGCCAAGGCTTCCAACCTGGCTGTGATGTTGACCCCATCACCATATATTCGATCTTCTTCCTGAATCACATCTCCGAGATTGATACCGATGCGAAACTGCATTCTCCTGTTTTCGGGCAATTCTTCGTTGCGGGCTTTGATCTCTTTTTGAACCGCCACCGCACACTGCACCGCATCGACAACACTGACAAATTCCGCCAGCAAATTGTCGCCTGGTGAGTCCAAAACTTTTCCATTATGCTGTTGAATCAGAGTGGAAAGAACCTCACGGTAGACCGTCAGCGTTCGGACAGTTGCCTCTTCGTCTTCACCCATGAGGCGACTGTAGCCTTCAACATCGGCGCTGAGGATAGCAGCGAGTTTACGTTTAAAACCTTTTTCTGCCATAGTGACGCCCCCTATTTTTAGGTCTCAAACAGAGGAACTCGGTAGGTAGGCTATTCGATAGTGCGCAAATATCAGATGAGATGAATAATCAGTATTTGTAAAAGGAAAACCGCTTCAGATCAGGTGGAATTAGAGAATCGGAATAGCTTATGTGAATTTATACTCAAATCCATGGGTTTTAGTCAATCAAATTGATGACTCCGGCAGGTGGTGATACCATTATTGTATCTGCAAAATTGTAGAAATCCAGATATGTAGATGTAATCACAACTTTGGCAAAAATACGGATATCCTAATCTGATATCATAAGTTCTCGAGGTTGGTTAATTTTGCATAGATGTTGGATATCTGCAGCTTTTAAAGGGCAGATTTATTGCAGATAAGCAGTTATCACAACAGGCTAATGGAAGGAATAAATTGCCATTAGCCCGTTGGTTTTTCTTTATGTTAATCTCCTTGAGCAGATAAGCTGCTATTCCATATGTCACGGTGCACCTTCCACTGACCACCCACTTGCTTCCAGACGACGACGTACTTGCCGCGATCCATAATGTTACCAGTTTCACCGCTGAGTATGTATTTACCAATCTCGATGGCGGTATCTCCGTGCCCTTCCGCCTCGACGGTTTCGAGCTTTGCCGTCTTAATTCCCATGTCCATAGCTCCTTGCCAAAATGCTTGGATAGCCACCGTTCCTGTAACGAAATCGCTACCGGTCGGCAGAAGCTGACCATTTTCTGTATAAAGATCGGCCAAACCAGCTGCATCCCCACCATTGAAGGTTTCCATAAATTTCTCGTCAGCAGCCGCAATGGCTTCCTGAATCCCTGTTGAAGTACTTTGGTTCGTCATGGTTCTCTACCTCCTTGTGTATCGTAAATCAATTATACAAAGGGAAAGTTTAGAAGGGAATAGGATAAATATAAATAGGATTTTAAGCTCCCAACAGAACGACTATCGATCCGTCAGGAGCAAGGCGGGCACATTTTGATTGGTTTCTCCATTGTATCTTTACCTGAGTTTTAGGTTAAAGTTTTCGGGGAACCAGTGTCTATTTCAGCGAAAGAAGAATTGAGAAGTTGAGAATCGGTTCAACGAATGAGCAGGAATGATAGAGCTGAATTTATGCGAACTAACTTTGAGCGGGAGATTGAGCTTCAGATGAGCATAATGATAAAGTTCAAATATTACGGACACCATGTAATGTCAAGAAAATCCAAGTACCGATTAATTGAGATAATTTACAGAAAATAAAACCTCTCAAAATCTTAGATATAATTACAGTATCTGCAAAATCGCAGAAATACAGATATGTAGATGTAATCGCAACTCTGGGCGAACTGCAGATATCCTAATCTGATATCACAAGTTCTCGAGGTTGGCCAATTTTGCAGATTAGTTTACATAATCTGTAAAATATAGAGGCCCAAGATATTTGGTTTTTAATGTTGATATCTGCAATTAAGGCTCATCTAGGATTAGTTGGAGAGATACATGCAATTTAAAAAGTGCACTTTCATTATCGACCAATAACAGCTATCAAATTTCTGGATAACAACAAAGCTCAGTCGTTTATTTTGAGGCTATGGCTCAAATCTTTCAGCCGCTCCCCAATAGGTAATTGATCCTAAGTGCATTGTCATGTGTTCCATATACCTGTAACGTGGTCCCTGATCTCTTAGAGATTTGGGAAGTAAATCAGAATCGAGAATTTTTATGTAACCGCCACCTCGGGAGTCAATAAAAAGATGAAAGACGCCGCTAATCGTGTGTAGAAGATATCGATTTTCTCGGGTCGCCCACAAATAATTATTCCCTTCCTTAGTTATTAAAACGCGATATTCATAGCTCTCGCTTTCACTCAGCGATTCCCTAGCGGTCGAATCGGCCGAGCTTGTAACCCTCGTAAGAGGGATGGCGTTGAAAACTAACTGTTCTGCGTGGGTTTGCACAAAGAAAACCAGAACTATAAATGACGCCAAAATTAGAGATCGCATATTCATAACCTTTAATGCTGTGCCTCATTATGGAAATGTATTTTTGTACTCTCTAACCGCTTCCTGCGCAGCCCTTAAGACTTCGTCCATAGCATTTGATAGATTTGGCTCGCCGCTCCTTTTCCATCCAAGCTGAAAGGCATCTGAGAGCAACTTGTTCAATAATTCACCGTGCTCTTCCTTGATGCTTTCCAGAATCGATAGTTGATTTTTTGTAAGTCCAGCTTTTAGTATTTCACTTATACTTTCGCTGATAAGTTCTGTGGCTTTTTTGTTATCGTCCAGTAACATTGCACTTTCAATTTCACGTTGCTTCTTTATAGAACCTAAATTTGCTTTTAGAAGACGAAAAAAACCCATTTCATCTTTTCCTCTTTATTTAGAGTGCTTCCTATATTGCCACCATTTGAGAGAAAGCTTCGATTCAAGTATTTGTATGACTTCGTCAAATAGACTTTCAAGCCCCTCTCTCGCCTCAATCATTGCTTTTGCCTTGAAACAATTGATGCCAATAAACTCACCAGTAAATTAATTTTGTCTTTATTGTTTTTGTCTTTATTCATTAGGACACCCTGTGGTTTAGCATAAATAGAAAATTTATTAGATTTGAAACATGTTCCAATATCTTAATAAATTGCGCTTAAAATTTTCTTCTACCACAATAGAACCACCACTTTAAATGTTTCAAACAAAGTAACTCAACATACGGGATATTCAAAGAAGCGCAAAATTCAGATGAGAAATAGGATTCGATTCCGTTAGTGGAGAACCGCTTCAGCTCAGATGGAATAGGAGAATCAGAAATAGATTATACGCATTTATACCCAAATTAATGGGCTTTAGTCAATCGAATTGATTACTCCGGGAGGTGGTGATACCATTATTGTATCTGCAAAATTGCAGAAATCCAGATATGCAGATGTAATCCCAACTCTGCCAAAAATACGGATATCGTAATCTGATATCACAAGTTCTCGAGGTCGGTCAATTCTGCAGATTTGTTTACAATACATGCAAAAAGGCAAAGCTCAAGATATTTGGTTTTTGTTGTTGATATCTGCAATTTAGGCTTAGTTGCGATTAGTTGGAGATACCTCAGTTTTTAGTACAGCTTTGATATTTGTGTTTAAGAGCAGATATCTGCATTTTGAAGGTTATCAGCAAAACCACAATATATGGCAAGGGGATTTTAAAGGATAATTATCAGAGTTCGGCCATTGCTTTCTCATATTTCTCAACCCATCCATCTGCACCGCACTCTTTGAGGATTTTTATTGCTTTTTCGAGGTTTTCCCTGGCTTTTGACAAATCATTTTTTTGTTTAAAAAATTCAGAATAAGTAGCGTAATTTCTTCCAAGCTCAACCATCATACAATGACGCTTATCTATTTCGATTGCTTTATTAATCCATTCCTCTGCATCAGATATATGCCAATCATCAATATTCAATAGAATCTCTGCGATATATTTGGCTATTAAACCCTGATATCCTTTTTGTTTATTTTCGTCCCAGTATTTATACAAGGATTCCAAATCAGCGATTTTTTCATTCATCTTTACCCTAGTTCTAGCTATGCCCAATTTGAATAGGTTTCTATAAGAGGGAAAAAGGTTGCTTTTGTTTAATGTTGAGAAAGCTTGGCTAAAATGCAATTCGGATTTCGGATAATTTTCATTCCTAAAATACAACCTGCCTAATTCCCAGTGGGTCTGAAAATTCCCCCATAAAAAATCTATCTTTGCTGCCAGATTCGCTCCTTTTAATAAATGCTCCTCTGCCTCTTTATTAAATCCTGCAAGATAATGGGCACTACCAACACACATATGGGCCATTGCCCTTGAAAATGTATCACCACTCTTTTCTGCTATTTGAAGGGCCTCAATGGAAGTTTGATATGCAAGCTTAACTTTTCCTTCATAATTGTAAACTCCAGACAAATTGCTTTTCATTGTCGCTATACCCCAAAGACTGTTTGCCGCTACGTTAATGTCGAGGGCTCTTTTGATATGGGATATTGCTTTTTCAAACTCGCAGTTTTGGTACCTAGCCACTCCCATCCAGTAGTTGGCCAATAATAGAGAAACAAAATCTTTCCTTTCTTCAGAAATTTTAATGGCCTCATTTAAATGCTTAAACGCCTCAGTAAAGTCTTCTTCATTCGCAAAATTATATGTCCCAATTGCTATATATATCTGAGAAAGCCTCTTCTTATAATCTATCTTCAGGGCCAATTCAGTGACTGGATCAACTGCTTCTTTTGCCCTTACAAAATCAGATTTTTGAGTATAGTAAAGGCCAAGGATAGATCTGCTATCAATGATTTGTTTTTGGACATCAACAGAAACAGGTAATTTCTCTAAGCATGATATTCTCTTCTTGGCATAGGGAATACTTTCAGCAAATGAGGCTGCTTTCTGAGCCTTTTTACCAGCCAGCCTGGAATACTGGGCACCTTTCTCGTAGTTCTCACTCGCAATATAGTGTTCGGTTAACACTCCGTAGTACTCCTCAATATTATCTTTGAATAATTCTTCAATTGCATCGCCAACATTTTCGTGAAGCTGTTTCTTTCTTTTGGTCAAAATTGAATCAGAGACTACGTCCTGTGTCAAAGCATGTTTAAAGATATAAGTCGAATTGGGGAATATCCCTCTTTCGTAAACCAGCTCTGAATCCTTTAATGCCGATAGATGAGAAATTAATACTTGTTCTGAGATACGTGTCACTCTTTTCATTAAGGAGTAACTGAATTCCCTTTCAATCACCGAACCGATCTGAAGTACTTCTTTAGTGCCCTCAGCTAGTGAATCAACCCTGGCCATAATTACATCTTGGATAGTCGATGGGATTTCCAGTCCTTGGGCATCTTTTATCAAATGGTATTTGTTGCCTTTTCTTTCAATGATCTTTAGTTCTTTAAACGATTTAAGAAACTCTTCGATGAAGAAAGGAACTCCTTCTGTTTTCTCCAGGATAAGATTTTCAAGGTCAATCTCAATATCTTCAGCACCCAAAACGTGGTTCACCACTGCAAGGCTTTCCCGATTGGAGAGGCGGTTCAAATTTACCTGATTATGATAGGATCTTCCGCCCCATGTGTGTGCATACTCAGGACGGTAGGTAAATATTAAAAGTATTCTAGCCCCTGAAATGCTTTCCAACATATACTTTAAAACATCCTCGGAACTCTTATCCATCCAGTGAAGATCTTCAATGACCATGATAAGAGGACGAATCTCAGAGCCCTTAAGAGTGATTCGTATCATTGCCTCTATCATTCGATCTTTTCTGCCTTCAGGGCTCATATTTATCTGATCAAACCCACTATCTTTTACGGATAAAAGCTCCAGGAGATACGGAAGAGTGGAAATTTCTTCTAAATCCATTTGTTTCAGGCCTCTTTTGACCTTTTCCTTTATTTGATCATCTGAGTCATTCTCCCTGATATCGAAGTTTGACTTATATAGGTCTATGATAGGATGATAGGCAACTCCCTGACTATAAGACAGGCACTTACCCTCTAGGAAAGTTACATCTTCATCCTCTACCGCCTTTCTAAATTCGTATGACAATCTGGATTTACCTACCCCTGCTTCCCCCATGATAGAGAATGCTTGTCCTCGACCCTGTTTGGCTCTCTCATAACCATCTATGAGTAGTTCTAATTCCCTCTCTCTCCCGATAAAAGGAGTTAATCCTCTCTCAGCACTTACATCAAATCTCGTCCTCCGAGTGCTCGGTCCTATAACACGATAAGTTTTTATGGGTTCTTCTTTTCCTTTGACTTCTCTTTCACCCAAGGCCTCAAAACGGAATAGACCCTCTGTGAGCTTAAATGTTTCTTCTGTAACATATGTAGCGCCAGGCTCTGCCAAATCCTCCATCCTGGAGGCAAGGTTAACCGTATCACCTACGGCTTTGAACTCAACCCTGAGATCATTGCCCAATGTGCCCACAACCACCGGGCCGGTGTGGATGCCGATCCTCATTTTGAGAGGTGGTATCTCTTTTTTATCTCGCTTAATCTTGTCGCTGAACCTGGTCATCTCTCTGTGTATGGAATAGGCCGAGCGAATAGCTCTTTGAGGAGCATCTTCCAGGGCGATGGGCGCACCAAATAACGCCATAATCCCGTCACCGGTCATTTCGTTCACGGTGCCTTCATAGTCATGAACTTTGTGAATAAGAATTTCATAAACCTTATCCATAATGGTATAAACATCTTCAGGGCCGAGTTTCTCAGAAAGCTGAGTAAAGCCCTCCATATCACAGAACATGACCGTGACTTGCTTGCGTTCACCCTCGATTCTGTCTTTTTGAGATAGAATTTTCTCGGTAAGCCCTTTGGGTAGGTATTTTTGAATCTTGATTAATTTTTCATCAAAGGAAAGTCCCTTTGGAGATGGAACTGGCTTTGCTGTCAGTTTATGACCGCATCCATTGCAGAATTTAGCTTCGACCGGCAGTGCTTTCCCGCATTGAGGGCATTTTTGTTCAAGTTTTTGGCCACACTCAAGGCAGAAGTTGGAGTCCTCGGGGTTCTCAAACTGACAATCCGGGCATTGCATTTTGGTGCCCTCCAATTAAAATTCAAGCAGCGTAGAAGATATTGGAGAATCGTTGGATAGTAAAATAGAAATATCGTAAATATGACTTTGTGTCAAATTATAGGGAATACAATATGTTGTGGTCGGAATCTGAGGTGCTTTTTGCAGATATCCCCTGGCAAAAACAAAATATCAGCCGATTTCATGTATATTGAGATTATCTCAGTTTAGAAAAAACCTGTGATATACAATGAAATTAGCCCCAAATTTTACAGAATCAAAACCTGATATTTCTTGCCAATAGCACAATAATCGTCGAATCTGCAATATGAAATGGATAACACAAAAATCGTGAATTGATTTTCCAGGATTCACCCTGATTTTTGGATACGATTTGTGTATCTGAAAAAAATTAGAGGTTGCAATTCCTGAAATATATAGCAGAAATATGAAACTCAGCCTTACGAGCAACGATCTTGAATATCACAAATTTTTT
>CP070746.1:6476542-6480081 GCA_020348305.1 Desulfobacterales bacterium | reverse complement strand
TCCACCAAACCGCGAGTCGAGTTCTCAAGAAAGCTTTACCCGTATCGATTTGGTGGTTGAGGTGTTTAAGGTGGCCGTACTAGGCACCGCTTTATATTTTTTGTTCAAAAAGGCAGATTGGGCTACGGTGTTTTATGGAACGTTCGGCCGGCTGCTGCAGGCGGGGCTAATTATTTTTGCTTATCATTTTGGAAAGGAATTCTCAAATTTATACAGCCCCAGGTGGCGAAACTATCTGATCATATTTTATGGGGCTGGAATCTTAGCCGTTTTAGCTTATGCCGGGTACGGCACGGTTACCCATGAGGGCGGGTACGTTGAAACTATCTTTGAGTTTACAGACGCAGAAAGAGCTACTGCTGTCGCTAAGGTATTTTTTGTGCTTTTAATGCCAGGGTGGTATGGAGTTTATAAAGCAAAACGGTAACAAATTTTTACAGCAAATGTAAATTGCGTACAGATAGCTCTTCGGCAAAAGATCTTTTGGATATGTTATTAATATCTCAGGTTTTGAAGTGACGCTATTTTGTTGATTTGTCGGAGGTATCAAAGAATTTGTGATGGCCAATTTTTTGCCGATTAGGCCGATGATATCGGTACTTTCAAAATTCTCCTCGGGATATATGATATCCACACTTATTGGGGATGCGATTTATTTCAAATTCCCAGAAGATATCCACAAAAATATGCGATTGTGTAATCATAGCCGGAACCTAAAATTAAGCCAAAGTGTGGGTTGCGCATACCGAATATACAGTTTCCCAAAAAACAATTGACGGGGAAATGAACACAATATGTGATTACAGATATGTAAGTAGTGTCCCGAAAAAACGGAAAGTGTTCGACTGGTGATTAGTTTACAATATAAGTACTTTTGAATGGGAAATTTTCATGCAGATATCATTGTAGATATCTGCAATTCAGCTCAACGAAGCATTAGCTCTCAGCAGTGGTTGGATCGATCACCGATTTAACCTCGGAGATACTATTTACCGGAAACTCACCCTTTTTAGCGTGTTCTCGCACTGCCTCCTCATTCGAGGCTATATAGATGCAATAAACCTTGTCGTCAGTGACGAAGCTCTCCTGCCACTGAATTTGTGGTCCCATTTCTTGAAGTATTCCGCAGGATTTCTGTGACATGCCTTTCAATTCTTCCGCAGACAGTTTCCCCGCACCGGGAACTTCTCTCTCGATTACATATTTAGGCATTGTGGTTCTCCTTTCTTGGATTGAAGGTTGGTCCTTCAGTTTTTCAGCACCGCCTATTCCATTTCAAACTGATAAAGCGTAGCTACTCGAATACCACGTTGTGGTGCTTGCTGTCAAGAGATTTTTATGAATTTTGTTTTAGAAAAAACTATATGAATTGATATTAACCAGAAAGAAAAATGAGGCTTGATGCTTTTGGGATTATTTACAGAAAAACATGCTTCCCAAAACCTTATATATTATCATGGAATCACAACTCTGGCAAAAATGAAGATATCATAATCTGATATCACAAGTTCTCGAGGTTGGTCAATTTTGCAGATAAGTTTACATAATCAGTACTTTTGAGAGCCTCAATTTTTTACAGATACTATTCACATATCGGTAATTGAGGCTAACCTGCGATTAGTTGGATATCAAAAGTGTTTTGTTGGCTATTTAAGGTTTGGGTGTCTTTCTTGTCCCTCTTATCAGTAAACTTCTACCATAATAATCTGTTGATGCCCCATTAAAATATAGTCCATCTGATGAAATCTTGATGGTAAAGGGGTATGTCTTTATAGGATTTATAATCTTTCCTTTCAATTGATCGCCAACAACAAAACCCTCAATTTTGAGCATACTTTCTTCTGTTGACACGGCCTTGTCATCAATTTGCTTCAAAGCCCATTTGCCACTCCAGTAACGATAACCTACTACATCCCATACCCCGGTCCATGGTTCTTCTGGATTAAAGGAATATACTATCTTTTTTGGCTCGCTCTCAGTTCGTGCAACCTCAGCTGTACTCTTAGGTGCTTTCTCTGTTTCAATCAGATTCTTTGATCTCTTAATTCTTTTCAGACCTTCTGCTTCACTAATTTTTTCGATCTCAAAACCGCATGAATCATTTACAATATCGAAAAAGTTTATGCTTATTAAAAAATAATACGTTTCCCCTTTCTCGAAATTACCTTAAACACCGTTTTCTCTCACTTTGAGGTAATGTACACCCGATTCAACAAAAAAAGACACATACTCTCCTGTGCGAATGTGAGCAATGGGCACCTCGTCAAGCAAAATGGCTGTTGATTGGCCTCCACACCAAAGATTTTTGTTGCGAATTATTGTGACTTCAACCGGATTATTCAGATCTTTACCTTCTGGAAAATGAATCGTCTTGCCATGGCTGCAAGAAATTATGATAAAAGCGATTGCTATTGAGGATAAGTAGTATTTCATAATATCTTAAAATTCCTCCTTTACAGCTATGCATTATAATTTAAAATTCCCGGTAAGTAGGCTTGTTGGGTCCCTCGTCTAACGCATAGGCAATAATGGCTATAATGATGGCGATTATAAGAGCAGCAAGTAAAAGATAAGGATAAACAGCCGCACCGATGGCCTCTCCATTGATAGTAAAAAATCCACCGGCAGGGAGTTCATCCAGCTTACCTGCTATTAGAGCGATTTCTTGATCCGTGAGGCTGTCCACCCGCGCCTGAGCTTCCTCAGCACTTATGCCGTAAGACTTCAATTGGACGATAACATCATTGCGGTTAAGAAATTCTTTAATTCGCACACGATCAAAATCGGTTTGTGAACCCCGATCAAGTGTATCTTCAGTAGCTACCATGGCTCCTTGTGCAGGAAGTTGAGGCATACATAACCAGTACAATGAAACCAAGACGATTAGACTAATCGGTTTTTGATACCTAAATATCTTTCGCATGATATATCCCCTTTCTGTCTGGGTATGAATTGTTTGGGTAATGTCCCAATAGATAGCAACTGCCGTTCCAAAACCGACTTTTTTTTGGATTTCGATATTAAATCTCAATTGAAAAGTTGAAAGGAGAAAGCGCATCTGAGATATATTTAAGCAATTTCAACAAATTATAGGCTTTAATGAAGACCAATAATGAGAAGAAAAAATCTAAAATCCTGTATTTTAAAACTGGGTAAATTCGGAAAGGAATATTAGAGAGGGTGCAACAAAGGTTGACAGGGTATTCGTAATTTTTAATTTAAGTTTGAAAAATCATGAAGTTGGGCAACATTATGTAATGTTTACAATGCAAAATAAGTTTCACTGTTTCGCAGGATTGGTAATTGGATTATCTGGTCATTTATTCCAGTTTTACGCCAGTGGTGATTGAGAATATTTGCAAAAAACCGCACCTCCCAAAACTTTGGATATGACTATCGTATCTGCAAAACTGTAAAAATACAGATTAGTAGATGTAATCACAACTCTGGTAAAAATGCAGATATCCTAATCTGATATCACAAGTTTTGAAGGTCGGTCAATTTTACATAGATGTTGGCTATCTCCAATGGTATATGGC
>CP070746.1:6473352-6476442 GCA_020348305.1 Desulfobacterales bacterium | reverse complement strand
TGATGTGTTGATATCCGGTATCGATACCACAGAGGCTCTTGTCGTCGCCAAACAAAAAAAGCAGGAAGGCAAAACTGTCTGGGCTATTCCATATGATTACATCGGAGCGTGTGAGGGAGGCTCAGATGTCTGTCTCGGTGTACCCTATTTTAATTGGGGGCCGGGATATGTGGAATTTATCAAGGCTGCCATGTCCGGCACATGGGAGTCCAAATGGCTCTGGCTGGGACCTGATTGGAAAGATATCAATAATCCGGATACCAGCTCGGTTGGATATTTAGCCGGTCCTGCACTGTCACCAAAGGTTAAAACATCTCTGGATGCATTTATTAAAGACCTTGGTTCCGGCAAATTAAACTTGTTCAAAGGGCCTCTAAATTACCAGGATGGCAAACCTTTTATCAAAACCGGTGAGACCGCAACCGATAATCAGATCTGGTACATGGAACAGCTTCTGGAGGGGATGGCGGGGCAGAGCAGCGCTAAATAGATTCTTGATATTTCCTGAAGGGTTTAAATTTTAAAAAGAAGAAAGTTATAAAGTGTAGAAGGGTCGCCGCGGCCTTCTGCACTTTATAGCTTTCTATTACTCCATTACTCCACAATTCCATTACTCCATCAATCGTTTCAAATTAGCTATTGACTTACTAAACAATTTCACTGGGTGTTTTGTTTTTACAAAGGAGAAATCATTCGTCATGTGGATTGAACTTCAAGACATCCACAAACACTATGGTCCGGTAAAAGCGAATAATGGGGTAAGTTTTAAAGTTACGCCCGGGCACATTCAAGGAATTTTGGGTGAAAACGGTGCGGGTAAAAGTACATTAATGAAAATACTCGTTGGTTTCACACATAGAACCAGCGGCTCAATTTTAGTAGACGGGAAACCGGTAGATTATCGCAACCCTGCCCAGGCGTCAAAGCTGGGTATCGGAATGCTTTATCAGGACCCCCTTGATTTTCCTCTTCTATCTGTGCTGGAAAACTTCATGCTAGGTCAAACCGATGGCGCTTCCTGCAAAAAAAAGATTTTGAAAAGAAATTTCCAAAAGCTTGCTGATTCTCTTAATTTTTCATTGCATCCGGATTCGCAGGTAAAAAGCCTGACGATCGGCGAAAGACAGCAGCTTGAAATTTTAAGATTGCTGGCTATAGGAGTCCAGGTGCTGATTCTGGATGAACCGACCACCGGAATTTCCAGCTTCCAAAAAGAGCTTCTCTTCAAGGCGCTAAAAAAACTAGCTGCTGATGGTAAAGCCATTATATTGGTATCTCACAAACTGGAAGATATTGAGACCTTATGTGATAAAGTTACCGTTTTGCGTCAGGGAATCGTGACCGGAGATATGGACCACCCCTTCGACACCAATCGTTTACTGGAAATGATGTTCGGCAAACCACCGACTGCTCTGTCCCGGTGCGCAGAACTCCCCGGCAAAAATGTCCTTGTAATGGATATGGTTTCAGGAACCGGAGGGCGCACGGGGCTTAAGGATTGCAACGTTGCTATTCGGCAGGGAGAAGTCGTCGGGCTGGCCGGGCTTGAGGGAAGCGGACAGGGTGTATTCCTGCGCCTGGCCGGTGGCTTGAAACAGGCAACCAGGGGATCCGTTCAGCTTTTAGGTCGCGAAATGATTAACAAAGACCATCATGCCTTCAAGCGTAACGGCGTGACGTTCATGCCGGCATCTCGCTTGGAGGAAGGCTTAATCTCAGGGTTGAGCGTCTCTGAGCATTTTGCACTGCGCGAACAACGCAAATCGTTTATAGTCAAGTGGCAAGAGGCGGCTAGCCTTGCCGAAGAGCGCATTGATAGATTTCGCATTAAAGGCAGGTCGGAATCTCCGGTGGACGCATTGTCGGGGGGAAATCAACAACGACTGTTGCTTTCATTTTTACCTACAGACCCCGTCCTTCTTCTCCTTGAAAATCCGACCCGAGGCCTGGACATGGAATCGGTCATATGGGTTTGGCAGCATTTGCACAAATATTGTCGTAGCAAGGCGAGTATTGTTTTTTCGTCATCCGAACTAGATGAAATCCTCATGGTGGCGGATCGCGTACTTGTCTTTTTTAACGGTCAGATCATTAAAGATGTCGACTCCGCTAAAACAAGTTTACATGAATTGGGGAGAGCAATAGCAGGTAAGATTTAGGTACCCAAGTTTGTATTATGGAAGCATATACTCGCCAATCTCGCCACCTCATTGTGACCTTAATTGCCGTATTTTTTTTCACCTCCCTGGTTTTGCTGGTGGCTGGTGCCCCCCCATTTGCTGCATACTATTATATATTTAAAGGTTCTTTGGGATCTTGGAATAAATTCGCCCATGTCATTAAAACTTGGTTACCCCTTACGTTATGCGGCTGTGGTCTATTATTCACTTTCCGCATCGGATTATGGAACATCGGTATTGAAGGACAGGTCATGATGGGTGCTGTGTTTACCACGGCCTTTTTGAGGTTTGGTGTCCAGAGTCATCATGCGATTTTTTTTCTGACGATATCATTAATGGCAGGCATGATCGGCGGTGCCATCTGGGCAATTATTGCTGGATTTCTAAAAGCAAAAGGCAACGTTAATGAGATTTTTGCAGGTTTAGGTCTCAACTTTGTGGCCCAGGGCATTATCCTCTGGCTTATTTTCGGACCTTGGAAACGACCAGGGGTGGCATCCATGAGCGGAACCGAAACGTTTCCACCTGTACTTTGGCTTCCCCATTTGGAGACTATTCGGCTTTCACCCGTGGCGCTGACCCTAGTTATAATTTCTCTTGTCTTGACCGGTTTTTTGCTGCGGTACACCCGGATTGGCTTAAACCTGAAAGCCATCGGCAGCAATCAGAACGCGGCTTTTTTATTCGGACTCAAAACCGCTCGCAACATGATTCTTGCCATGATGTTTGCTGGCGGATTTGCTGGTCTGGCAGGCAGCCTGCAAGTGAGCGGCGTGTATCATCGGCTTATTCCGGCCATATCCAGCAATTATGGCTATTTGGCACTCCTCGTGGTGATGCTTTCAAATTATAACATATGGCTGGTACCACCGCTGGCGTTCTTTTTTGCTTGCTTAAATGTGGGAAGCAT
>CP070746.1:6468159-6473252 GCA_020348305.1 Desulfobacterales bacterium | reverse complement strand
GAATTCATCCACAATCGGCCCCACAACACCGACACTGACACGCGTCATCTCCAGAGCGCCGACCTGCGTCTGCTCCAAGGCCTCTTTCTCACCGCCCAGTTGCATGGATCCGTACACTTGAATGGTCAACCGGCCATTGGTCCACTTGTCCAGCAGTTCTCCCATATACTTGATGGCTTCCACTGTCGGGTAGCCATCGCCGTGCACGTCGCTTGATTTGATCACCATCTTATCAGCCGCCAAAGCTGATAAGCCAAATGCCAACATGCCCACTGTCAACAAAATTAAAACCAGTTTTTTCATTTTTTCTACCTCCTTTTGTTTAGGATTAGCATGATAAATTCACAACCAGCCACTTTTACTACTTCGAAAATAACAAATTAACGATACAGCAAATTGTGTCTCCCACAGAACTGCTTATTTTTCCCCTTGTTCTTTCAGTGCTTTTTTCAGCTTTTCCACATGATCCGGTCGCGGCGGGCAAAATATATCAATGCCTTTAAATCCGGTCTTGGTTTGCCCGCCGTGCGGCACATTGGAGGGATGAACGCAAACATCGCCAGCCTTCATTAAAAACGTTTCATCTCCACAAACGTGCTCTTCTTCACCTTCCAACATGATAAGGATTTGCTCTGACTCATGACTGTGCACCGGAAATACACATCCGGCTGGGTTTTCTATGAAGCTGATGAGCATCTTGTCACTGAGAAGCAAATTTGCCATAGAAGGCAATTTTTCATCGCCTGTTAAATTTACCCGAGGCAAGTCTTCGATACGAAAACAGTACTGTGATTTTTTTTCAGCCATTTCTTCATGCTCCTTTCAAGAAACTAAGATTGATAGCGATTCGTTTGAAAACGGTTTTAATCTTCCTCATAGAGCGCAAAATATATTATTCCGCCCGGCCCCTTACGTATCGCTGCTGCTCAGATCCGCTTTTTCTCGATTAAAATAGCCAACAAGGTTTCGAATTGAATATCCGGTCATGATCCCACCGGCGACGGGGATACACAGGTACCAAAGATGTCTCGGCAATTCCAAGATGGGCGAACGATCATGGGCGCGCATGGTCAATTTCAGGCCATAGTAAGCCATTGTCATGATAAAGAAGATTGATAGGATTTCAACAATCAAACCCAGTGCTTTTCCGGCGGTTTTGTCTTTCAGCTGGTTCTCCAACCATTTGACACGAAAATGTTCATTATCACGCCACAGCGCAGCTGCGCCCATAAATACCATCCATGCGAATGCCCATTCTACGATTTCGTCTGACCATCCAAATGACGCAACCGGGACGAATCTGACAAAAACAACGCCCGAGAGAATCAATAGCAGGGCAATAAAACAGGTCAATGCGATCCAACGCATTGTATGGTTCAGTAACCTGTCCAATTTAACTAAAAAATTTGTTATCCAATTCATTTATGTTAATCCCTCACATCCTGATCACATAAAATAGTTCGGGAGCCACTGCGAAAACTGCGGGACATAAGCCATTATCAGCAAAACTAGGAAAATGCCAAGCAGATATGGCCACATTTCCCGTGTCAGCGGTCCTATTGGAACTTTACTAATACTGGAAACTGCGTAAAGACTCATCCCTACCGGCGGAGTTAAAAGACCAAGCATAGAGCACAAGATCATGATTACTCCAAATTGAACCGGGTCGATGGCATAACGCTCAATCAGCGGCATAAAAACCGGAATCGTGATGACCAACACCGCAATTCCTTCAAGAAAACATCCAAGGGCCAAGAGTATTAAAACAATGATCAACATTAAAATCCAAGGAATTGAGGTCAGGGCCGTAAGCCCTGTGATGACCTGCTCGGGAATCCGCTGGTGAATCATAAACCAGCCGAAAAACCCTGCTGCGGCGATAATAAACATAACCCGAACCGTATGCATCAGGCTATCCCAAAAAATTCTCGGTAGATCCCGGAAGCTCAATTCTCGATAGACAACCAAGCCAAGGATAAGCGCATAGATCGAAGCCACGACGGCTGCCTCGGTCGGCGTAAAGATTCCTCCGAGGATACCGCCGATTATAATTATCGGTGTTCCCAGAGATAGGGCAGCCTCTTTGAAACTGATAACCAATTCTTTGAGAGAGGCCCGCTGTTCCCTTGGATAGTTCCGACGCCTTGATACAAAATAGACAGCTATCATCATGGACAGCCCCATCATTACGCCGGGTAAACAGCCGGCCAGAAAGAGCTTTCCCACCGACACGCCCGTAATACTTCCATAAATGACAAAAGGGATACTGGGTGGAACCACCGGACCGATGGTGGAGGAGGCTGCGGTGATGGCCGCGCTGAACCGGCGGTCGTAACCGCTTTTCGTCATCGCTTCCATCTCAACCAGGCCCAACCCGGCAGCATCTGCTACAGCGGCGCCGGACATTCCCGAGAAAATCATGCTGGAGACGACATTCACATGCCCCAGTCCTCCTCGAAAATGGCCCACCAGTGCCAGGGCAAAACGAAAAACACGTTTGGTGACCCCCCCTGTATTCATCAGGTTGCCGGCCAAAATAAAAAAAGGAATGGCGAGCAGAGTGAAGCCGGTGGTGGCAGAATACATGCGCTGGGCAACCATGGGCAGAACAAATCCTTCACCCATAAATACAAACGCCAGCACCGCAGTAAGGCCAAGGGCTACAGCAATCGGAACTCCCAGAACCAGGAAAGCCACCAATGTTGCAAAGATGACCAGTGTCAACACGGCTTCACCCTCCTCTTTGCCAAGGTTTACTTGACTTCTTCTACCATTTTCATAAACTTTTTCACGTTGTCTTCACCGGCATATTTTCCGATGCGTTCATAAGCAGGCCCCATCACCGCTCGGAACTTGGGAATATCCGGCTGGGTGATAACCATTCCTTTGCCCTTCAGTTTTTCGATCAGGTCAGCTTCTTCTGCCTGGATGGCTTTACGGAACCAATTCCCGGCTCGCTGGCTTTCTTCCATAATTACTTTCTGCTGGTAGGGAGTCAGTTTTTCCCAGGTCTTGCGACTCATCACATGAACCATGGAGTTATACACATGGCGGGTGAGCGCAAGATACTTTTGCACCTCATAGAGTTTGAAGTGATAAATTACCGCCAGCGGATTTTCTTGTCCATCCACCACGCCCTGTTTGAGAGCCATATATAGTTCCGGGAAAGCAATTTTCGTTACCACAGCACCACAGGCCTCCATCGCTGCCTGAAGTTGGATTTCGGGAGGGGTACGAAGTTTCAAGCCCTTCACTTCTGACGGTGTTGCAACGGATCGAACCCTGTTGGTGATGTTGCGGAAGCCCCACTCCCAGTTGGAGAGAAACACCAGGTTTTCCTTCTCCAATTGTGGAGCCATCCAGTCCATAAAGGGACCGTCCAACACGCGGTAAGCATGTTCGTAGCCATCATAGACAAAGGGGAGCATAACGACCGCGAAGGCCTTCACGTATTTATCCAGAGCTCCCTGGGTAGGCAGGCTCATGTCGATAACCCCCAGAACGTTTTGCTCGAGTACTTCCGGTGGTGAGCCGAGCGCGTTGGCCGGGTAGATCTTTACGGTAATTTCCCCATTGGTACGCTTATTGACCGCATCCGCAAACATCACTGTCGCTTTATGCCCCGGATGTGTCTCGGCCGCATAATGGCCGAACTTGAGTTCCAGTGCCACAGCGGGCCCTGCAATCAAACAGATGAGGCCCAACACCATGAAACCTAGAGCAATTCTTTTTAATTTCATCTCTTTTACCTCCTCTTGATGAAAAGTTGTTAGATCAATCACCATATGCCTTTAGGCCCCCTCCTATAGGCGTTGGTCGCAAATCTGTTTTTCCTTCTGCCGTTCCCTCAATTCTGCGGTTTAAGATCTCGTTACATACCCAGCCAGCCCCCGTCCACGAAAATCGTTTGCCCGGTCATATAGTCAGAAGCATCGGATGCCAGAAAAACCGCAGTTCCGGCCAGATCTAAAGGATCCGCCCATCTTCCTAAGGGTATTCTTCCAGAGATCTCGGCATTCCGTTGTTTATCCTGGCGTAGCGGTGCGGTAATGTCAGTTTTGACCCATCCCGGACCGATGGCGTTCACCATAATATTATACTGTGCCCAATCGTTGGCCATGGACTTGGTCAACTGATCGATTCCGCCCTTACTGGCCGCATAGGCTGGCACCCGTTTGCCGCCTTGAACTGCGATGAGGGAACTGGTGTTGATAATCTTACCTTTCTGCTTGTGGGAAATCATCACCCTTGCAACCGCCTGGGCAAGAAAAAAGGGGCCTTTCAGATTAATGGCGAGCACATCATCCCAGTCTTTTTCCAGGAAATCTTCACAAGGATTCCGGCGGATGATACCGGCGTTGTTAAAAAGAAAATCAATCTTGCCGAATTCTTCAACTGTCCGATCAACCAGTTTTTTGATATCATTCATAATGACCATATCCGCCTGAACCGGAATGATCGGACCGCCGTATTGCTGGAGTTCTTCGGCCGCAGATTCCAATTTTTCTAAATTTCTGCCGGAAATTACGACTTCGGCACCGGCTTGCACCAGACCAATCGCCATTCCTTTTCCGATTCCAGACCCTCCGCCTGTTACAATACCGCTTTTGCCCTTAAGGCTAAATTTATCAAGAATCATGTCAGCCTCCTGATATCGAGTGAATAATACAATGGCAAATTGTTGAGATAATCGCCATCGTTAATTGCTGATGTTAGACTATCATTAACCACCTCTCGATAGCAGCACCCGACCGGCCACCTTATTGCAGATCTGCCATATTGACGGCATCCATATCTGTAAACGTCTGATTTTCACCGATCATTCCCCAGATGAAGATATAGTTGGAAGTACCTGCCCCGGCATGAATGGACCAATCGGGTGAGATGATTGCTTCTTCGTTGCGAATGACAATGTGTCTTGTTTCATTTGGCTCCCCCATGAAATGAAAAACAACAGCATCGTCCGGCAAGTTGAAATAAAAATACACTTCCATCCTGCGTGCATGGGTATGACAGGGCATGCTATTCCAAATATTGTTGGGCTCCAGGATGGTCATCCCCATACACAGCTGACAACTTTTTACTCCTTCAGG
>CP070746.1:6439147-6468059 GCA_020348305.1 Desulfobacterales bacterium | reverse complement strand
TCCTTCCAGCCAGCATTGGGAGCATGGCTGGCGAACTTCCCCGGGCTCTCGATATCTCAGGACAGTGGATACCCATTACCATTCAAGAATACAGCAAGTCAAGTCTAATGTTTACTTCCGCGGAGCGGTTCAGTTGTGCGCCCACGAGGGCGATTTATCAGCATAGTGCAAGTCCATGCCGGAGTATGCCACAGCTTCGTAGCCGAAGGCAACTGCGTCGCCGCGAGGCGGGGTGGGAAGCAGCCGGAAGCGAACTGTCGGTCCGCAGGAGGACGAACTTGATTCGGCGGGATGTGCTGGCGAGCCCCCAACTTTAGGGTGAAGCCTGAAAATCACCGCACACGCTGTCGTGGCGGATAAAGCGATGTGCGGACACATCACGTGGTTGGAGGTGGAACGACAGGAAGGTAAGTCGCAGTAAGTGGGGAGGCCTGCAAGCCCAGGTGAGGGGTTGCAGGATTCAGAGCCCTCATAGTACCGCAAGTAACGCAGAGTTACTGGAAATCCTGGTTAGCAAAGCCAGGACGAGGGAAGGGGGGCAGGAAGGTAGGATGTGTGACGTCTATGCCGGTGCAAATGAAGTTCAGTTTTGAACCCGCCCCGATAGTGCCTGAAGTGGCTAAACAAGGGGCAGAAGCCCGCAGTCCTTTAGGTTGGAAGTGGGTGGAAGCATCGGTATGGTCAGAGCGCATGTTGGCAGCCCTGGGTAACGGGGTGAAAGGAGGTAAATGGTACAGCCTGATTGATAAAGTCTATAATCCCAGAACCTTGAAGGCAGCTTGGAAAAAGGTTGCCGCTAATAGAGGTGCGGCAGGAGTAGACAAGATCAGTATTAAACGCTTTCGATCTAATGCGCAGTTTTATTTAGAGGAGTTGGAAAGGGATTTGCGTAGTGGCGCATTCCAGCCATCTCCGGTCAGACGGGTAAACATTCCCAAAGACGGGAAGAAGACCCGGCCATTAGGCATACCGACTGTTAAGGATCGTATCGTCCAGACCGCCCTGAAAATGGTCTTGGAGCCTATATTCGAGAATGAATTTCTCGAATTAAGCTATGGGTTCAGACCGGGGCGGGGGTGCAAAGATGCCTTGAGGGAAGTAGACCGGCTGTTAAAAGAAGGATACATATGGGTAGTGGACGCTGATGTCAGAAGCTATTTTGATACGATTCCGCACGATCTTCTTCTTGATCGCTTAAGGGAGAAAGTAAGGGATGGAAAGATCCTCAACTTGATAAAACTCTTCCTTAAGCAGGAAATTATGGAAGACATGAAACGCTGGAATCCTATCAGCGGTACACCGCAAGGCGCGGTGCTTAGCCCCCTGCTAAGCAATGTGTACCTTCACCAGCTAGATCTCACTTTACACCAAAACGGGTATGAGATGATCCGGTATGCCGACGATTGGGTAGTGCTTTGCCGGAGCCTTGAAGAAGCAAAGGCTGCTCTATCAATGATTCAATCATGGATCGATCAGAACGGTCTGCAGTTGAGTCCGGAGAAAACCCATATCGGCAATAGCCTGGAGATGGGTGACGGATTTGAGTTTTTAGGATATCGATTTGAAGGTGGCAGTCGCTACGTACGTTCGAAAAGTCTGAAGAAATTTAAGGATAAAATCCGTTCAAAGACTCGGAGAACCCGAGGCGATAGTATCGAGCAAATCATATCGGATCTCAATCCGACCATTAAAGGCTGGTTTGAGTATTTCAAACATGCGCATCATCACACCTTTAACTCGCTTGACGGCCTTATACGCCGTCGCCTAAGAGCTGTGTTGCGAAAGCAGAAAAAGCGGCCAGGTTCTGGCAGAACTGGTCGTGACCACAGGCAATGGCCAAATGCTTTCTTCGCTGAACGGGGGCTTTTCACCATGTATATGGCACACACTCTGGCGCGCCAATCCCGATGAGGAAACCACTGACTGGAGAGCCGTGTGCGGGAGAACCGCATGCACGGTTCGGAGGGCGGGGAGGGCCATGGCCCTTTCCGACCCCTATCATCACAAATCCCCCACTTTTTGTGATTATTCCTATAACAACTTGGCGTTACAGCGAGATAATCGCAAGCTACGATTTTTTCCCTCGCCTGTCAGATATTTTTACAAATTTTCAGAATTTTTTACAGTTTCTGTTGCCATAAATCATAGTATGTGTTAGTCGTTTATTACCCAGTAACTTACCGAAAACAATATATTAAGACATGCAAAATAATAAGGACATAAATCGTAATTCTATCTAATCCTGTGCAGCTTTTGGCTATCTCCGATGTAAATCCTATTATGCACGTATTAATCGATCCGGAGAACAGTCATTTAGGTATGACTTTTGCTCTAGATTTTTATTTGCAATATATAAATTGTTTGCTCTTCTGAAATTCGATATCACAGCTTTTCAAAAACCTCAAAACACATAGAGGTTGTGAAAAATGCAGCGTTCAGACTTAATAAACCCCCAGGTGGATAGCTTATCCACTTCGGGGGTTTTTATTCGCATTTGTTTGCTATAGATCATTTTTGTCTGATAATATGAACGATCAAAATATCTTAGATGTCCATATTAAGCCTTCTGGTTATCATCAAAAATTTCTCAGTCACTTCGTTCCTTTCAGGTGACACGGCTATATAACCCTTCTTACAGGAGGATTTATTAATGACCGAGAAACTGCAGGAAGAAACAGATAAAAGAAGAAAAGCTACTATATTTGTCATTAGCGGGGACTTGGAAAAATTGTTTGCCGCGTTTTCCATTGCAATCGGTGCTGCTACCTGCAATATCGAAGTAAAAATGTTCTTTACCTTCTGGGGCTTGCGGGCTTTGAAGAAGAACGTACATACCGGTGAAAGTCTGTTTGCTCGCATGCTAGGTATTCTCGAGAGTGGCGATATCAATAAGGCAAACCCTGGTAAGTATAAATTTCTTGGACTAGGTAGATGGATGTTTAAAAAAATGGTCAAAGAAAAGAACGTAACCGGCCTTGCTGAACTCAGGCAGTTGGCTATTAACTTAGGTGTAGAACTGTATAGTTGTGACACCACTATGGAAGTTATGGAGATTCCTAAAGAAAAATTAATAGATAAAGTAGCCGACCCCGTTGGAGTTGGTTGGTTGATTGAGCAATCTCTACAATCTGATTTCATATATTCATTATAAGGAGTAAATAAAATGGAAGAAGACATCAAGATTGATCTTGAATTAGACCTCAGAGGATTGCGTTGCCCACTGCCGATGGTGAGGGTAAGTGAAAATATAACTTTAGTGCCAGTCGGGGGTATAGTCAGGGCGGTGACCACTGATGTAGGTAGTTTGGCGGACATAACGTCTTGGGCAAACACCACAGGAAATGAAATTGTCAAGAAAGAACGAGTTGGCAAAGAAATAGTCTTTCTTATTAAAAGGAGAAGGTAGCCATCGATACTCTATTTTGCCTGATAGTCGGAAAAATGTTGTGGGTGAGTGTACCATTTTTGCTCGCCGGGATGACCTTTCGAATTTTCCTGTGGTTCAGAGTACCTAGAAGTGAGATGAAGCTGGGTATTTTTGGCCAGAAAGAACATAGAACGACAAAGTGGCTGAAGCTTGGAAAGGACTCGTTTCTGTTCCCGCAAGTATTGGATATTGACCGAGGAATGTGGGGCTTTCTTATTTCCTTTCACCTAGCTATCGCAGTTTTATTTATCGGCCACCTAAGATTAATCTTTGAATTCACAGCTCTGGCTAAAGCACTTGGTGACTTGGGAATGGAGCAATTTGCCTTCTTGATCGGCGGGGCTATTGGTATTATTCTCCTGATCACCGTTTTTTACTTCCTCATCCGGCGTCTCACGTTACCGGGGAAAAAAATATCTGCTCCGGAAGATTATTTTCTGCTCATTCTGCTTCTATTAGTAATATTCACGGGTAACTACATGCGTTTCTTCGGCGATATACCCATAACCGCTTACCGGCAATACGTGAATAGTCTTTTATCCTTCAATCCATATATCCCGACTGCTTTGGATACTTCTGTAGCAAGATGGTCTTTAGGCATTCATGTCATGTTTGCTAATATGCTAATATTCTACTTACCCTTCAGTAAGCTGATGCATTTTGTCGGAAGCTTTGCCACCAATCGGATAAGAAGGGAATATTTATGGGTAAACAGTTACAAAAGACTATAGTAGATATACTAAAAAAGACGATTAACCGCCAGCTCTATTACTACCTCGATATTTGCACACGGTGTTCAATATGTAAAAACGCATGCCATCAATATATAATGACCAATGACTTGATATATTTGCCTGCTTATCGTGCTGAACTTATTCTTCGAATTTACAGAAAGTATTTAACAAGGACAGGAAGGTTCATTTCTGCTTTAAATAGAGCCCGAGAAATTGACGAACAATGGCTGGATGACCTTTACAAAGTGACCTATAGCTGCACTGGATGCCGCAGGTGTATGTACTATTGTCCATTTTCCATTGATACCTCCTGGTTATTAGCGTTAGGGAAGGCAATACTTGTCGCTGCAGACAAATACCCTCCAATCATAAGTGAAATTTCTAACGCTTCAATCTTTAAGGGAGAAAATATGGAGATTCTCAAGGAGGATATTATTGAGGGTCTTAAGGAATACGAGAAAGAGCTACAGGAAAAAGTAGATGACCCCAGTGCTACTATTCCGGTTGACCTAAAAGGAGCCGATATACTTTACGTATCACTGCCTGGCTCATATAGTGTTCTGACAGCGGCCAGCATCTTTCACCAAGCGCGTGCTAATTGGACACTATCTCTCTATGAACCCGCAAACTTTGGTTATTTTCTGGGAGACACCGAAAAGGCCGCTGTTACTGCTAAGCGGATTATCGATGAGGCAAAGCGACTTGAGGTGAAGGAAATTGTAATATCCGAGTGCGGCCATGGTTATCGGGTGATGAAGTGGCTCTGGGACACTTGGTCTAAAGAAGAGAATCCCTTTAAAATAAGATGTATTTTGGAAGTCATGGCCGAATATATTAAAGAAGAACGAATTCGTCTAAACCGAGGCCAAATCCAGAAGGCGTTGACGTATCATGACCCATGTCAGCTTGCCAGGAACAGCGGTATATATGAGGAGCCACGGTATATCTTAAGACAGATAGCTACTGATTTTCGTGAACTGACTCCTAATCGCGAGAAGAATTGGTGTTGCGGCGGCGGCGGCGGTCTGCAGGCTGAGCCGGAACTTGAAGATTTCAGGCTTAAAACAGGGGAAAAGAAGGTAGAGCAGATCAGGAATAGCGGTGCTAAGATCGTAGTTGCCCCCTGTGACAATTGCCGTCTTCAATTGGAAGATTTGAATAAGAAGTATAATCTGGATATCAGTGTCTATTCGGTTATGGAACTGGTTGCCGATGCAACGGTTATTTCTAAACCCGTATTTCCTATATCAAATTTGGACTAATCAAGATGGAGGGCATATTCTATGGTCTGCTTGGCAGATTATCTTTGAACCGGCTGAAATTGAATATCTTTAGAGGGAATCCACGGGATTTTTTATGAAAACAATGAGGGTGGGGATACTTGACTGTAAATTGAAAATAAGAATGGAATGTATAAGTATGATAAATATAATTTGTATTAGGAGGTAAACAGGTATGAAAAAATGTGAAGGTCTTCGTAAGAAGAATCAGTTAATCATTCCCGGTGTCAAGGTAAAGATCTCAGAAAATGCTGAGGAGGATGCCCCGGATAACCAAGATGAAACGTTGATTAGGTCAAAACATGCTGGTAAAGAAGGTAAATATATAGAGGATATAGTCACAAAATGTAAAGTTCGATTTGCAGTAATAGAATTAGCTGACGGGACACGAGTCCCCATCCGCAAACGGTATATTGACCCCTTACCTGTAAGTAAAGAAGGCACCTCCTGACGCTTGAGGCTTCTCTAAAAGAGAAGACTGACCTAAAATACCGGGCTCCATTAACCCGATCCCAGGGTGGCTCCATTAAGCGATCATCGTTTGGCTCCATATTGGCGATCGTTAACAGCCTAAGACATTTTGGTACATTGCAAAAGCGAGAAGCATGCCAGATGGCTTAAGGCGGTCATCGAAGAGCGTCTAAAGCAGTGTCGATTGGAACTGAATCCAGCAAAGACGAAGATCGTCTGTTGTAAGTATTCTTACAGAAAAGGGAATTTTCCAAACGAGAAATTCGATTTTCTAGGATATACTTTTCGACCTCGGCTATTGAAAGATCTTTATGAGGCGATTTAAGACCCCCCAGGCGCTATGGGCGGCGTGCAGAAGCGCACCTTGAAACCGACCCATCGGGGTGGGTTCAACTGCATTTTGGATGACGAATTTTAAGCTTGGTCGCGGGGTTATGATTGGCTATTGGTACTGGAGGTGAAAAGAAAACAGAGCCCCTTTTTTTCATACCAGAAGAAATTCAGAGCACACGGCTGGGGGTGGGAAACTCGATGATGGACATATGCTTGCTGAAGCCGTGATAGTTAATCCAGTAAGGGCAGTCATGAGCGAACTGGACAACTGCATTATCTTTGGAAGATAAGCACTGCCTGCGGCAGCTGAAATTTGCTCTTTGAGAATTGAAATCGAACCCATTGGGGCGAGTAAGCAGCCCGCAAGGTGCATATGGCCACCCGTTTCGATCATATCCTCTTTGTTTTAAAGCAGGTTGAGATAGATTTTCATTTCTAGGATTGTAGTCGATGACAGGGATGGCGCCGTGTAATCGCGAGAAGTCTTAATTGTTGAGTTCATCGTATTTGGCATCGGCAAGATCTATCTTGGAATTTTTTGCATGATGGTTGAGTATTTGTTCTCTATTAGCGATGAAGCATTTGCCCTCCTCAGCGTCGCCTGCGATTGTGGTGCAGGCAACGGGCAGTTCCAAGCTCAGAGAAAGCTCAATGGAGGTATTGATAACTGAATTAAAGCCGAAGATTTTTTGCTTGCGATCCGGGATTCAACAAACAGAAGTTTGAGGTCATTCTTGGAAAATTTCTTTTTCTGTTTATCAGCCCTTTTCCGGTGTTTCTTACCGTACTGAATACCCTCGAAAGGATTAACCTCAGTATAATGGTGCTGCTTGGCCCACTTGAAAACCTGAGATGCATAACCAAGATACATATCAACACGGGTTTTAGACATTACCTTTTTCCGTTTGGTTATAGTCTCTGACAGGAGTTTTTTGTATTCACGTGCGGTTTCATAATCGACTTTGTAAATCTGGCGGTCGGCTCCAATAAATTCCAATAATTTTTTATGGAAAGTTTGGTTTTCCGGTTTAGTTCTCACTTTCCATTCAGGAGAGTTTTCATCCCAATATTCCTTGGCGATTTTGGAGAACACTTCGCTTGAGACTTCAGGAATAGGAGTAGGGGAGGGGGAGGCTGCGGGAAAACTTACAGGACTCGACAAGTTACCCGCAACATTGACCGCAGGGCTGTCATTTAGCCCCCCGGTCTTAGCTTGCTCAATCTCATATTCAATTAGACGGATTTGGGCCTTAAGGATTTCATTAGCAAGCCACTGGTAGCTGTCAGAGTTCCAGTCAACGGGAAGCCCTTTTGATTTGAATATACTGTCCACGATTGGATAGACGGAGTTTCTGTCGTGATATGCTAAGAGTTTCTTTAGCTCCTCCTGTCTAAAAACTAAGCCGTTTAATTGACCTTCGTATGTTTCAGGGTTCAGCACCCGTCTTGTGGTTGCATACTCCTCTTGAATGTAGTTTCTGGACTGCTCAACATATTCCTTAACAATTTCATCAATTTCATCCTTCGATAACATAACCGCTCCGATTCTAAGTTGATTGAATAGGCTCTTGATTTTTCGGGACAGCCTCAATGACCGTTTTTTAGCTTTCTGGAGGCTCCCGGTGTTTAGGGAATACCTCAGCTCAATCTTTCCAACTATCGACCTTAAATCAGATGGTACTACCTTTCTAAAACAGAAACCGCAGGATTGTCTAACCAAAAAATTTGAAGGCATGGCTTCCTCCAGTACATACACAGTTCACCTACGGTTTTGTGTAGGATTTGTGTACGATTGTGTAATTTGGAGTGAAGCTAAGGTGAGAGCCAGGGAATATTTTAATTTATTCCAATTACTTACGGAAAGAAGATGGTGCCGAAGGCCGGACTTGAACCGGCACGGGCGTCGCCCACTACCCCCTCAAGATAGCGTGTCTACCAAGTTCCACCACTTCGGCACATTTATAAATGTAAATGTATGCGTATTATTGCTGCGCCGGTGTTTCCGACTGCTGGGTTTCCTGTCCGGCGGGCGCGCTCTGTTGTGGGGCAGCCGGCTGCTCAATGGGCGCCGGTGTATCCGGCATAATGGACTCACCGGTCCGATGACTGGATATATACGCAAGCGCCAGGGATGTCAGCATAAAGATTATCGCGGCTCCTGTGGTGGCCTTGCTCAAAAAGGTGGATGCACCCGTGCTGCCAAAAAGGGTTTGGCTGCCACCGCCTCCGAAAGCTGCACCCATATCGGCGCCTTTGCCGGTTTGGAGCAAAACAATCATAATCAGCGCGACACAAACGATTATATGCAATACAATCAATAATAAAGACCTAATTAAGCTTTCGTGTTGGTTTTGATAAATTCGCAAAAAATCGAATTCATCACGTAGTTGGTATTTCTTATTTTGTGTTTAGTATGACATATCAGTTTTAGCTCTTATCTAAATTTAACGATCTTGCTAAAAGATTCAGCATCCAGGCTGGCGCCACCCACAAGGGCGCCATCTATATCCGGCCTGGCCATAAGCCCGGTAATGTTTTCGGGTTTTACACTTCCTCCGTACAATATTCGGATGGAATCGGAAAGCGTATTGCCATAAAGTTCTTCAACCAAAGAGCGGATATACTGATGGGCCTCCTGAGCCTGCTCTTCGGTGGCTGTTTTACCGGTTCCGATGGCCCAAACCGGCTCATAGGCGATCACCAACGAAGTTAAATCATCTATAAAATATTTATCTAAACCCATTCTTACCTGTTTGTCAAGGACTGAAAAGGTTTGACCGGCTTCGCGCTCTGCTTCAGTTTCACCCACGCATACAACCGGTTTTAGATCAACTCGAAGGGCTGCTTTTATTTTTTTGTTGACCGTCTCATCGGTTTCGCCAAAATACTGGCGCCTTTCAGAATGGCCGATAATCACATACCGGCATCCAGCTGCCACCAGCATTTCTGCGGATATCTGTCCGGTATAGGCACCTTCGGTTTCCCAAAAAAGATCCTGGGCGCCCAGAGAAACGCAGCTATCTTTAATCACCGCTGCAACGGATTCAAGGGCTGTGTATGGCGGCGCGATCATGATATCGATAGTGTCCGCATCGGCAACCCGTTTGATGAGTTGGGCGGCCGTTTCCATCGCCTCGGATGAGGTCTTATACATCTTCCAATTACCGGCGATTAGCGGTGTGCGATGTTGCATTTTTATCTCCTTGTTTATTCAGATTTCAGAGGTCAGATGTCCGAAGTCAGAGGACAGAAGACAGATGACAGATTTTAAAGGACAGATGCCAGATGACAGTATTCCGAATTCGGAATTTGTAATTCGGAAGTAGGAATGAAGGGATATAATTCCTTTTTATAAATCTGTTTTCCGTTTTCTGTCCTCTGTCCTCTGATATAGCAATTACAATTCCGCCCCCACCATGGCCGCAAGATCCACCATCCGGTGCGAGTACCCCGATTCATTATCGTACCAGGCCATAACTTTAACCATGTTGTCAAGGACATAGGTTGTCGGGCCGTCGACGATCGAGGACAATGGAGACCCATTATAATCAATGGATACCAAGGGTACCTCACTGTAGCCCAATATACCGGCTAGGAGATTTTCGGATGCATGTTTTAGCGCATCGTTGACGTCCGAAACAGTGACTCCTGATTTTTCTACCGTTACGACAAGATCCACCAGAGAGACATTCGGCGTTGGAACCCGAATGGCAAGCCCGTTGAGCTTGCCGTTAAGCTCTGGCAACACCAAAGCCACTGCTTTTGCCGCTCCCGTTGTGGTCGGAACCATGGAGAGGGCTGCAGACCGTGCTCTACGAAGATCTTTATGCGGGAAATCCAAAAGGCGCTGGTCTCCGGTATAGGCGTGAATGGTGGTCATCAGGCCACGGCTTAGACCAAAATTTTCCAGCAAAACCTTGGCCACCGGTGCCAGGCAATTGGTGGTACATGAGGCATTTGAAAGGATATGATGTTGTCTGGGATCATACTGGTGTGAATTGACGCCCATAACAATGGTAATATCCGGATCCGTTGCGGGTGCGGATATGATAACCTTGCGTGCTCCGGCGGAAAGATGTTTGGAGGCGCCTTCCCGATCGCGAAAGATACCGGTACATTCAGCCACGATATCTACGTTCAGATCTTTCCAGCCCAGATCTTGGGGGTCTTTGATGGATCGAATTGCGATTGATTTGCCATCGACATCGATACGGTCATCTTTTGCAACAACAGTTGCGTTTAATTGTCCGTGAACAGAGTCATACTTTAAAAGATGGGCCATCGTATCCGGATTGGTCAGATCATTTATGGCCACCACTTCAACTTCCGGATGATTTAACGCCGCCCGGAACAAACACCGTCCAATTCGTCCGAAGCCGTTGATACCAAGTTTTACTGTCATACCTCCTCCTTCAGATTTTTTATCAACACCAGGGCATCCTCCCGGGTATCGGCATAATAGTTTGGTTTCCTACCCATAATTCTGAACCCTTGCTTGCGATAAAAAGTTATGGCTGACTCATTCGAGGGCCTGACTTCTAAGAAAGCTGATTTAGCTCCCAGCTTAAGGGCCTGCTCGACACATTGATCAACAAGCCCCGAGGCCACACCGCGGCAGCGCCAATTCGGTGTTACCGCAATTTTAAGTATATGCAATTTCTGTTCAATTAAACGAAAAAAAATATAACCGATGATCTTTTCCTTTTCTTGACCATTGCTGCATTTCGCGAGGTAACTGTAAGCCTGCTTGCATGCCAATTCTCCCAGAAAGGATTTGGGATTCCAAGGCCGCGAAAACGAGCGCTGCTCGATTTCAATAATCGTTTTAATATCAGCGGGATATATGGCCGCAAGCTGCCATGGCGTCATCGTTCAGCTCCGTTTGTTTCCTTTTAAAATTCCGCTTGCCAGCGATATACTTTTTTTGCCAAAAGCTTCCAGGCTAGTCGCCAGTTTGCTAAGTCCCATTTTTTCTCTGGTATTCACGGCTTGAATCAAAATTGGAAGATTTACACCCGAGATAACTTCAATCCGTCCCTCTTCAAGAAAAGAATAGCTCAAATTCGAAGGCGTTCCGCCAAACATATCCGTTAAAATGAGCACGCCATCTTTTTTTTCAACTCTCTTTATTCCTTCGGAGATTTTTCTACGCAGTTTTTCAGCACTTTGGTTCAGATCGATGGAGACCGAAACCAACGATTTGGGACGTCCACCGATGATAAATTCAGCCGCCTCAATTAATGCATCTCCGAGTTGACTGTGAGTAACAATTACGATTCCAATCATATATCACCTTTTCCAAAACACGTCTGCATCTGTTTTTCTTAATTACCTGTTGATGTCGGGTGTGGCAAGAGTTTTTTGGTTTATGTGGGCTGATTTATGTCGCGATGAAAAATTTGGACGTGCCTTCTTGCATTTTTGATATGGTCAAATATGGATCGGGCAATGGTCACGGATCGATGCCGACCTCCGGTACATCCGACAGCGATGGTCAAATACGACTTTCCTTCTTTTTCGTAAAGCGGAATTAAATAGTCGAGAAGATCGAAATATTTCTCCAAAAATTTGCCGGTTTCAGGTTTTGTGAATATAAAATCTTTTATTTTCTGCGATTCTCCATCTAAGGTTTTTAATGCCGGAATAAAATAGGGATTCGCTAAAAAACGGACATCAACGATGAGATCCGCTTCGTGAGGGATGCCGTACTTAAAGCCGAAGGAAAGGATATTAATCTGCATGATCCCAAACTTTTTGCTCTTTTTGACAGTCTCTATAAGGTAGGCCTTGAGTTCATGCACATTAAAATCAGATGTATCAATGATTTTGTCAGCTGCTGACCTCAGATCTTTTAATTGTTCTTTCTCAGCCCGGATGTTTTCCAAAAGGTCCTTATATTGGGACAGGGGATGCTGTCTTCTCGTTGTGCTATACCGCTGCAATAAAATCTGCTCGTCAGCTTCAAGAAAGAGAATCTCGAAATGGTATCCGTGGCGCTTGAGTCCTTCAAAAACCGAGGTGTATTTTGAGAGGAAACCTTTCTCGCGCAGATCCATCACCAAGGCAATGCCTGCGATCTCAGGGTCACTTTCAATCGGCAATTCCAAAAACTTCGGCAAGAGAGCTACGGGCATGTTATCTACACAATAAAAACCTGCATCTTCAAAGACCGCCATTGCGGTACTTTTCCCAGATCCCGAAAGCCCCGTAATTATGATGATTGTTAGATGTTTCACTTCAGTTTATCGCAACTGGCTAAAATTCCTCATCATCCTCCTTTATAATACTGAAGATTTCATCAGCGTCTGCCGCATGCATTAATCTATCCTTAAACGGATCATTTTTTAGGATCCGAGATATGCGAGCCAAGAGTTTCAAGTGCAAGCCAGTAGAATTTTCTGGTGTAACCAGAATAAAGAAGATATGAGTCGGTTGCCCGTCGATGGATTCAAAATCAGCACCTTTGCGACTAAGCCCGAAACCAAGAACCAGAGAATCAAGATCTTTAAGCTTTCCATGGGGAATTCCGATACCGCCGCCGATGCCGGTGCTGCCCAACCTTTCTCTTTCCATAAGCACCCGTACCAACTCCTCTTGGTTCACACCGGCGATACGGGCCACCGGAACCACAAGCTCTTCAATGATTCCCTTCTTGGTTTGAGATTTTAAATCATCAAGTATCGCTTCTCGCTGTAGGACATCCAGAATTTTCATTTTTCGATGACGAAAATTAAAAGCGGGTCTGCGAGGTAAAAATTGAGTTCGTCATCAACACCTCACCACCCGCAACGATGATTAATTGCTGGGTTGAATTAGACCATAGTGGCCATCTTTGCGCCGATAGAGTACGTTGACTTTATCGGATCTGGCATTCGTAAATACAAGGAAGTTATCATTCCTCAGGTCCATTTGCAAAACTGCTTCTTCCACATCCATGGGTTTGTATTCAATATTTTTAACTCTAACGTGTTGTTCCGTTTCCTCCTCCGAAAGATTTGCTTCGTGTTCGATTACGAAATTTTTGGCCTTTGATCCTGACCTTCGTTCTCTGATTTTTTGCTTGCCTTTCTTTATTTGTTTTTCAAGCTTATCCAATACCATATCAATCGCTGAATACATATCAACGGTTTCTTCTTTACCATTTATGTTAAGCCGGTCGCCAGCAATATTGATTTCGGCAATATGACGAAATTTTTCAACCGAAAGAACCACATTTGCCTCTGCCGGATTGTCAAGCAGCCGGTCAAACCGGTTGAGTTTGTCTGTGACATAAGATTTTAGGGTTTCGGAGGGATCAAGGTTTTTAAACGTTACAGATGTCTGCATTCTGAAGGCCTCCCTAAATTTGCTTACGTTTGTTTGATGGTAATACTTTTAACATTTCCCGATACTTTGCGACTGTGCGACGCGCAATATGAATATTTTCTTCTTTCAAAAGTTTTGAGATCTTATCGTCGCTATAGGGCTTCTTCGGATTTTCACTTAAGATGATTTGTCTGATTTTTTCTTGCACACTGGCCGAAGCAATGGTATCGCCTTGACCGCGCTTGATAGAGCTATTGAAGAAATATTTCAATTCAAAAATGCCCTGCGGTGTATACGCATATTTATTTGTTGTCACCCGACTGATGGTTGACTCATGCATCCCGATATCTTGGGCAACGTCCCTGAGTACCATCGGCTTCAGATGGGCGATGCCTTTTTCAAAAAATCGGCGTTGAAAGCGCAAAATGCTTTCCATGACTTTGTAGATTGTTTTTTGCCGCTGATGAATACTTTTAATCAACCAGGCAGCTGATCGCATTTTTTCCTGGATGTAATCTTCAGCTTCCCCTGATATTTTTTTGCCCCGGCTGATGGATTTTTTAAAAAAGGAATTAACCCGAAGCTTTGGCATGCCGTCGTCATTTAGCATGATCACAAAGTCGGTTTCAAATTTGTAAACATATATGTCCGGATTAATATATTGGGGTGTGTCTTCACTAAATTGTCTTCCCGGTTTCGGTTCCAGTCCCTTAATCACGTTAACCGCGGAGACAACCTCATCCATGCTCACTTTCAGAGATTTGCAAATGGTTTTATAATTTTTCTTTTCAAGTTCGCTGAGGTGATTTGCAATGATTTCGGTAACAATCGTATTGTCAAAGCCTAAATGCTTTGCTTGTATCAACAAACATTCACTGAGATTCCTTGCACAGACGCCCACCGGGTCAAATTCCTGCATTCGAAATAAAACTTGTTCCACTTTTTCAGATTCAGATTGGCTTATTTGGGCGATTTCCTCGATGGGGACATCCAAGTATCCATCTTTGTTGAGATTACCAACTATTAGGCTGGCAATTTCCTCCTCTTTTTTGGTGGGTTTGGTCATAAGAAATTGCCAAAGCAGATGATCCTTTAACGATTCTTTTCGGGCAATAAAGGATTCAAATCTTGGCGTATCGCGGTTCTCCGTTTCAAAATGGATTCTGCCTGGCGTGTTATACTCATCCAGGTAATTGCTCCAGTCGATATCATCGTGCAGTTTTTCTTCTATGGTAACTTCTCCGGTTGAGGGCTGTTCAACCGCTGAAATATCTTCCTGCCCGTTTGACTGCTCATCGGCCCCGACATCATGAATTTCTTCCAGGGCTGGATTTTCCTCAAGCTCCTGGCGAATGGTATCCAAAAGCTCCAGCCTCGACAACTGCAACAGCTTGATTGCCATCTGGAGCTGCGGCGTCATGATCAGCTGCTGTGTGAGTTTGAGTTGTTGTCGCAGTTCGAGTGCCATTTTATAACTTAAATTCGTCTCCTAAATAAACTCGGATTGCCGCTTCACTGGAAGCTATCTTTTCAGGCGAGCCAGATTCAATAACCTCTCCATCACATAAAATATAGGCTTCATCACATACACCCAGCGTATCTCGGACGTTATGATCAGAAATAAGTATACCGATGCCGCGGCGTTTGAGATGAGCGATGATATTTTTTATGTCGTTGACTGCTAAGGGATCAATACCTGCAAAAGGTTCATCCAGAAGAATAAACGCAGGGTTAGTGGCAAGTGATCGTGAGATTTCAAGGCGCCGCTTTTCACCTCCGGAAAGGACATGGGCTTTTTGATCAGAAAGATGTTTGATACCTAATTCATCCAACAGCATTTCGGCACGCTCTTCTCGCTCTGAAACTGAGATCGGGAGAATTTCTAGAATTGCCAGAATATTTTGTTTTGCCGTGAGCTTTCGAAATATTGAAGTCTCCTGAGGAAGATAGCCGACACCTTTGCGTGCTCTCAGGAACATAGGATAATAAGTGATGTCTTCATCGTCAAGAAGCACGTGACCTTTATCTGGTTTTACCATGCCAACGGTCATATAAAAGGTTGTGGTTTTACCCGCACCATTGGGGCCTAGCAGTCCAACCACGTCACCACTCTCAAGATCCAAATTGACGTCTTTAACGACTTGTCTTCTGCCGTAGGTTTTAAACAGATTCCGAAGATGTAATGTTGACATGTTTTTAATTTTTATTCAAGCCGTTTCATTTTGATAGAAATCAGCTTAATGCCTGCGGTGAATAAATATCGGTATTGGGTATTGTATCGTTTTATTTTAGAAGAGATGCCAGAAAAATGCAACCATTTCAGCGAACACGGCAAATCTGGCTTGCCATTTTAAAAGAAGCCTTTTGTCCCTGAAAAAAACAGGACCTGAACCTGATGTTGCTTGCTGCCCTCAACGATGAGTTCTCCGTTTGTTCGAAAAAACGTAAATTTTGATCCCGTAATCGAATTCGATTCGCTTGAAACTTTGGAATTGATGCCTGAAAGTGTGAGTATTTTTGAGTCTATTATATATACGGCTTCTGCGGTCAGTGCAATGATGTTGTCAAAACTGATCGTAACATTATTTTTGGCAATGATTTTTTTTATCGATTCTTTAATGACTGGATTATCTTTATCGTATTTCAAATCCCGGTAATAAACTATCATCCGCTCTGCAGTAACGACCGTCTTATCCTGGGACACCCGGACATTGCCTATAAATTCAGTTTCGCCGGCATCAAGATCAGCAATAACCTTATCGGCGTTGATATGAATTTCTTTATTTGCTTTGTGATTGCTTTCCGTCTGGGCACCGGCAATGCTGTAAGTGACCAATGTGATTCCAGTTATCCCCGTAATGATTGTCAATCTCAAAATAGATAAAACCGGACAACTGTTTTGCCTACAGCGCACTATCTGCTGAAAGGGTGCCCTCAACGTTTCCTTCTAACCTGACTTTTTTGGTGTTTAAATCAAAAATAGCTGAATCTGCTAAGATGTTGGTTGAATTCCCAGAAATGGTTACCGGGACCTTCGTAATAATAATTCGTTGCTTATGGTCGTAATTTAGCTGCTCGGTCGTGAGCCGATAGTTGTCCTTTTTGATGACAACATTACCGCTAACTTCGATGTCGTTTGAATCCGTATTTAAGACCCCCTTTTGTGCCGTAAGATACACCTCACTGTTATCATCGAGAAAAAATGTTACCGCAAGATCTTTTAATATCACCTGCTTTTCTGTTTCAATATAATGTGCAGAAGTGGCCTCCAGGCTCCATTCTCTTTTTCCGTCGCGTGTTGCGGTTTGTTGGATTCTGCCGATTGACAAATTTGCGCCGTCTTGAATGGTTGAAAGAATCAGTTCGGGAGTATCCGATATTCGCCGGAAACCTAGATAAACGACGATGATAATGCCCACCGTAATCAAGATAATCGACAACAAGATGAGCTTAATTTTTTTTGGAATTTTGTATGGGGTCCACGCCATTTCAATAAGAATAATTATCTTGCACTGCGAAAAAAGTCAAGGAACGAAAAGAGCTCTTGATTAACATCCGATTTATTGTTATTTATAAAAATTTTAAAAATAAATGGAAGAATCGGGTGTTCGCGGTTGAATCGTAAAATAAAAAACATCAAACTCGGCATTTTCTTAGTGGCCGCATTGATCATCATTGTGCCACTTGCATGGTTTCTATTCACTCGTCTTGAAGGTGAAAAACCCACAATCGTGCTTGAACTTCCTTCCGCGTTTATCAGCACCTCTCGAGATTTGACGGTTTCTATTTCGGATACAAAAAGCGGTGTTCGCAAGATGTGGATCAGTTTAGTTAAAGACAGTAAGGAGATCACGTTGGTTGAAGAACCTTTTCCTTCTGCCGGTCTTTTCGGCCCAGGAGAAATTCGTGAGAAAACAATCCGTTTCAGCGTCGATCCCCGCCAATTAGGCCTTTCGGACGGCAAAGCTATTTTACGGATGGCTGTATGGGATTATTCATGGCGGGGGTGGCTGAATGGCAATCAAACCTACATTGAGAAAAACATTACCATTGATACCCGTACCCCTGTGATAGAGATCTATAGCAGGGCGCATAACGTGAGACAGGGCGGAGCCGGTCTCGTTATTTATCGAATTTCCGAGCCATGTCCAAAAAATGGCGTATATGTCGGTGATCAGTTTTTTCCAGGTTATGCGGGATTGCTTAACGATCAAAACGTACAGGTAGCCTTTTTCGCCCTCAATTACACCCAGGGTCCCGGAACTGAGATTGTCGTCAATGCTACCGATCGGGCCGGCAATAACGCAAAAGCTGGATTGAACCATTATATCCGGCGCAAAAAATTTAAAAAGGACACCGTAAATGTTTCAGATAAGTTCTTGCGCCGGAAAATGCCGGAATTCAGCTCGGATTTATCCAATGATCCCAAGGCAACCCTGATTGACAAATTTCTATATATTAATCGGGAGTTGCGAAGCGTTAACTATCAAAAAATCCGCGAATTGTGCCTAAATTCAGATCAGGCTTTATACTGGCGCGGTCGTTTTCTACGCTTGCCAAAATCGGCTCCCCGTGCAGGCTTTGCCGACCAGCGCACTTACACCTACAAAGGCCGTGTGATCGACCATCAGGTGCATCTCGGCGTCGATCTGGCATCCACAGAACACTCGCCGGTTCCGGCAGCCAATAGCGGAGTTGTGGTTTTTGCCGAGCCTTTGGGAATTTACGGAAGAACCGTTTTTGTCGACCATGGATGTGGGCTATTCAGCATGTATTCCCATTTAAACCATATCGGCGTCAAAATCGGACAAAAAGTAGCCAAAGGCGATATTTTAGGACGCACCGGCAGCACCGGGCTTGCCGGCGGTGATCATCTTCATTTCGGCATCCTTATCCATGGTACGTTTGTAAATCCCATTGAATGGTGGGATGCAGCCTGGATCAAAAATAATATTTCATCTAAAATTGCCGGGGTGAAATCCAGATTGGGACAGGAGTAAACGTGCATGAAAAAATATAGGATCAAAAAAACATTCCAGGAGATCAACAGCAAGATTAAGTCCGGTGAGGTGGTCGTGGTGACGGCAGAGGAGATCACCGATATCGTTAAGGAAAATGGGCCGGTTGAGGCGGCAAAACACGTGGATGTGGTCACCACCGGAACGTTTGCCCCCATGTGTTCCTCCGGTGCCTTTTTAAACTTTGGCCATAGCGTTCCTACGCTTAAAGCGTCCAAAGTGTGGCTCAATAAAGTGCCTGCCTATGCGGGAGTGGCTGCCGTTGACTGCTACATTGGTGCAACTGAACCCCACGAAGACGATCCGCTCAACAAGGTCTATCCGGGAGAATTTAACTATGGCGGAGGTCATGTGATTCAGGACCTTGTGGCCGGAAAAAAAATTCAGCTTAAGGCCGTAGCTTATGGAACGGACTGTTATCCGAACCGCATGTTTGAAAAGGAAATCTCGTTGCGTACGATACCTAATGCCACCTTGTGCAATCCACGCAACGGATATCAGAACTATAATTGTGCTATAAATCTGACAAACAAAACCATTTATACCTATATGGGTGTTTTAAAACCGAAGGCCGGCAACGCCAATTACTGTTCCGCCGGTCAACTGAGCCCGCTTTTTAACGATCCCTATTATAAAACCATCGGTCTTGGGACCCGAATTTTTCTCGGGGGTGGTCAAGGATATGTCACCTGGCATGGGACCCAACACAAACCCAGAGTTAAGCGAACCAAAAAAGGAATGCCCCTTACACCCGCCGGAACACTTTGGGTCATGGGGGATATGAAAAAAATGAGCTCCAAATGGCTTGTAGGTCTAAGTATTTTGGGCTACGGATGTTCACTTGCAGTGGGTTTGGGTATTCCGATTCCCATATTGAATGAAGAGATCCTCCAGTACACAGCGGTTTCTGATGAAGAAATTTTTACCCAAATCATTGATTATGGAAATGATTACCCCAACGGCAATTCTAAAAGTTATGGCCAGGTGAGTTATGCGCAGCTAAAAAGTGGATATATACCGTTTCGAGGAGAAAAAATTCCAACCGTTCCGTTATCCAGTTTGGTTAAGGCCCGCGAAATTGCTGAAATTCTGAAGCAATGGATTTCAAATGGAAAATTTTTATTAGGAGAGCCCCAGTTTACGTTACCGACTTAGTTTTCGAATACAATATTTTATTCCATCTCGACATAATTTTGTCGATTTGATGCTGCCAAGTATCTAACATTGTATGTCTGAAACGATTCGAGCCTTTATCGCTTTTGAGATTCCTGATGACGTTTTGTCTTCCCTGAGCAGGGTTCAGGAGGGTCTCAAATCGTATAAATTTCAGGCGAAATGGGTGCGACCGCAAAGCATCCATTTAACCCTTAAATTTTTAGGTACCATTCAGTCCACCCATATCCGACAGATTGCCAGGGTAATGCATGATGCGGCTGAGGGATATGCTCCCATAACACTGTCAGTGCGCGGAATAGGTGTCTTTCCTAATATTAGACGCCCACGGGTCATTTGGGTTGGATTGGCTGGGCAAGTAAATCTGCTTGGCGAACTGCAGCAGAAACTTGATGTTGGTTTATCGGAGATTGGATTTCAAAAAGAAGAGCGATCGTTTAAAGGGCATCTCACTTTGGGCCGATTTAAAACCCGTATAAATTCAGCCGATATTATACGCGCCCTGGAGGAATTTGCGGAATTTGAAACCCAACCATTTGCAGGCGACCAACTGATTCTATTTAAAAGTGAGTTAAGGCCCACAGGGGCCGTTTATTCAAAATTGGAGCATGTATCGCTATAGCATAACCCGGCTGAGGCGGAACCCAAAAGGCTATGTTTCTGATTTTCCTTGGAGCCAGAACCAAGCTCTGGAGGAATAAGAATATCGAATCCGCCGGATTGACAGAAAAAGCACGAATTTCAGAAACAATGGACTCATTGAGTTTTGACTCAATTAGAGGTATTTCCCTTTAGGCATAAGGAGGGTATCATGAGCATCGCACCGGACAAAGAAAAAGCCTTGGAAACCGCAATGGCCCAGGTTGAACGCCAGTTCGGCAAAGGGTCTATTATGAAACTGGGCAGCCAACCGGTTATGCGGGTCCCGATTATATCCACCGGCTCCCTTGCCCTCGATAAAGCCCTCGGCATCGGTGGTTTGCCGCGGGGCAGGGTCGTGGAAATTTTTGGGCCAGAAGCATCCGGTAAAACCACCCTTGCGCTCCACGCAGTTGCAGAAGCCCAGCATCGAGATGGTATTGCCGCCTTTATCGATGCCGAACATGCACTGGATACGGTGTATGCCAAAAAGCTCGGTGTAGATTGTAACGAGTTGCTGGTTTCGCAGCCCGACACCGGCGAACAGGCTCTTGAAATTACTGATATGCTTGTGAGAAGCGGTGCGATTGATGTTTTGGTCATCGACTCGGTGGCTGCCCTTGTGCCTCGTGCAGAAATTGAGGGAGAAATGGGCGATTCCCATATGGGCTTGCAGGCTAGGCTCATGTCTCAAGCTATGCGAAAGTTGACCGGTACCATCGGCAAAACCCTGACAACCGTTATTTTCATCAATCAGATTCGTATGAAAATCGGAGTCGTGTTCGGAAATCCGGAAACAACCACAGGTGGAAATGCGCTGAAGTTTTATTCCACAGTTCGGCTTGATATTCGCAAAATTGGTTCCCTCAAGGATGGTCAGGAAATGATTGGCAACCGTACCCGTGTGCGGGTGGTTAAAAACAAGATGGCACCCCCATTTACGGAGGCCGAATTTGATATTATGTATGGTGAAGGAATTTCCAAGACCGGTGATCTCCTTGACGTTGGGGTTGAGGCAGGACTGATCGAAAAAAGCGGCTCCTGGTATTCCTATGGAGGAGAACGGATCGGTCAGGGTCGCGAAAACGTCAAAAGGTTTTTGCTCGATAACAAGGACATCTATGATGATTTATACCAAAAAGCACGAGAAGCCACCGGTTTATCTGAAAAGGATTTATCCGAAAAAGATACCGCAGAAACTCAGCCAGAGGTTTTAAAATAGTATCATTTTGACTGCTGGAGCTATCAATGACAGGTGACGACATACGCAAACAATTTCTTGAATACTTTCAAAAGCATGATCATAGGGTCGTTAGAAGTTCATCTCTGGTGCCGCAGGATGATCCCACTCTGTTGTTCATCAACGCTGGAATGGTGCAGTTTAAGCGGATCTTTCTCGGTGAGGAAAAACGAGACTATTTTAGAGCGACAAGTTCCCAGAAGTGTGTCCGGGCGGGAGGTAAACACAATGACCTTGACAACGTTGGCTATACGGCCAGACATCATACTTTTTTTGAAATGCTGGGTAATTTTTCCTTTGGCGATTATTTCAAAGAAAAAGCGATCGATTTTGCATGGGATCTGCTGACCAACGGCTATGGCTTGCCGGAGGATAAATTATGGGCTTCGATTTTTCTGGATGACGATGAGGCCTTTGGATTGTGGCATAAAAACATCGGTTTGCCTGAAGACCGGATTGTAAGATTCGGCGAAGAAGATAATTTTTGGGCGATGGGGGATACCGGACCGTGTGGGCCCTGTTCAGAAATTCTGATTGACCGGGGACAGGAATATGGGTGCGGCAAACCGGATTGCGCCGCCGGATGTGACTGCGACCGATTTTTAGAAATTTGGAATCTGGTGTTTATGCAATTTAATCGCGAAGCATCCGGCAAAATGACTCCCCTGCCGAAACCGAGCATTGATACGGGGTTGGGTTTGGAGCGGATCGTATCCATTGTGCAGGATGTTCCGACCAACTTTGATACGGATCTTATTCAACCCATCATCCGACAGACCGAAGAATTGGCTGAAAAACGTTTCGGAGAATCCAAGCAAGATGATGTGGCGCTGAAGGTCATCGCGGATCACAGCCGAGCTGCTGCCTTTTTGATCGGAGATGGCATTCTGCCGTCCAATGAAGGCCGGGGTTATGTGCTGCGGCGGATTATACGCAGAGCCATACGATATGGTCGTTATATTGGTCTGAATCGTCCGTTTCTTCAGCAAACTGCCGAAGTGGTGTTTGACATCATGAAGCGGGCCTACCCCGAACTGGCGGAGGCCGGCCCATTTATCACCAATGTGATCAAAAATGAAGAAGTTAGGTTTTTAGAGACTTTGGATACGGGTCTCAAACTCTTAAATGATGCTCTGGCTGATATGCAAGCCAGAGGACAAAACGAAGTGCCGGGTAATGTCATCTTTAAGCTTTACGATACTTATGGATTTCCGGTGGATATCGTTAGAGATGTTGTTCGAGATAAAAATATGACCCTCGACATAGAGGGATTTGACCGTGCGATGGCCGCGCAACGGGCAAAATCCAAATCAGTGGTCGCATTCAGTACCATCAGTGACGCCTATAAAAATTTATCTGCCAAAGGTATAAAACCCGAGTTTGTCGGTTACGATACCCTCAACGCCGAATCAAACGTGCTGGTATTGGTTAAAGACGGCAAAGAGATTCCCAAAGCTGCTGCCGGTCAGGTGGTGGAGGTGGTTGCAGAATCGACTCCTTTTTATGCGGAAGCCGGTGGCCAGGTCGGCGATACGGGAAAAATTACCGGCCCGAAATTTGAAATGTCGGTGACCGATACGGTTAAAGATCCCACCGGTCTTATTATTCATAAAGGCAAAGTTTTGTCGGGCATACTCAAAAAAGGCGATCATGTCACCCTAAGTGTCGATGAAGCCAAACGCAAAGCAACCGCCCTAAACCATACTGCCACCCACATCCTGCATGCCGTTTTACGGCGGGTGCTGGGTGATCACGTAAAGCAGGCAGGTTCGCTGGTGGCGCCGGATAGATTGCGTTTTGATTTCACCCATTTTTCCCAGGTTGATCCCGCAACACTGAATCAGATAGAAACCCTAGTTAATGAGCGTATACGCGAAAATATTCCGCGTCACACTGAAGAAATGGAGGCCGAAGACGCCTTTCAATCGGGTGCGACGGCACTATTTGAAGAGAAATACGGCGACCGCGTCCGCGTGGTATCTTTAACTGATTTTAGCAAGGAGCTTTGCGGAGGGACCCATACCCAGCGTACCGGAAATATCGGTCTGTTTAAGATTGTTGATGAATCCAGCGTTGCCTCTGGCGTCCGACGCATTGAAGCCTTAACGGGTGAAGCTGCTTTGGCCCATATCCAGGTCACACAGCAGGTTTTAAATGATACAGCCCGTCTGATAAAGGATAAACCCGAAGCGCTAGCCCGCAAAGTGCAACAAATACTCTCCGATCTCAAATCTCTTGAAAAAGAAGTTGATCATCTCGAGGCCAAAATGGCTTCCCAAGCCGCGGATATAGACCCGAATGCCATTAAATCCATAAACGGCATTAAGGTTCTGGTTAAAAAAGTTTCGGTGGATAAACCGGCAGCCTTAAGGGAACTCGCCGATCAATTTAAAGACAAATTAAAATCCGGCATCGTCGTGTTGGGGAGCACCAGCGGCCATAAGGCGCTTTTGATCGTTTTGGTCACCAAGGACTTGGCTGATCAATATCATGCCGGCGACATTGTCAAGCAGGTTGCTGCGGTGGTTGGCGGCAGCGGTGGTGGGAGACCGGACATGGCTCAAGCTGGCGGGACAAAACCAGAGAAATTGGACGAAGCCCTTGCAGCTGCTTATAATGTTGTGGAAAATGTCTAGGCTGGCTGTCAGGGCAAGTTTATAGTGACTCTTAGTAATTTGTTCCGATCGGAAGGAAATTCTAAGAATCGCTTTAATCCCAGCGTGCACCAATGTTCTTTTTAGCGTCGTCGATCCAGCCTATGACCCGTCGAACAAGTGCCTCATGCCGCGTATCCTCTCCCAGGCTAATAAATTCTGCTTGTTTTGCTTTGATCTCATCCAATAAGGACAAATCTTTTTTTTCGCCGATTCGACCAAAACCGCGGATCAAGGCAGCCAAATGTTGAAGTAATGCGGTCAGATGGTTTTGACTTTCCTTTAACAGATAAACCTGAGAGGCTGGATTTCCATATACATTCAGCGCACCCTGAATAACGGTGTAAGCGGTTGTGCCTCCAATAAGGGAAAGGAAGATATGGACTTCTCTTTCTAAAGCCAACAAAAATCGAACGGGTAAAAGTTGGGTAACGGAATTGTCCGGATCCAAGGCCTCAAGAAGTTTTTTGCGGATGGTGACAATTTTTTCAAAAAATGTTTTCTGTTCCCCGTCAACCTTCCATTTGGCGTAATTGACAACATCGGTGTTCAGCCCTTCTTTAACCAAAAGGACCTCTTCGGGTGTTATTTCAATATCCATATTCACTTCTTTGTTATACGTACGTAAAAACTGGTTTGACAACATCATGGCGTTTCGATCCGGGTATGCCACGTTGGTGGGGTCAACTATGAAATCTGCCAAAAGAACCCTAATAGCTTGGATGGGATTTTTTGCTTCATTGATCAACAGTTGTATAGAATTTAAAAACGGCAAGCGATCGTTTCGACGAGGGGTTTCTTTGAGAAATTCCCATAAGATTTCAAAAACCTTCTTTTGATAGCGGGAGAATTCAACAATGTTCTTTTCAAAGGTTACCCGCAGAAAATTACCTTGAGCATCAAAACAGCTCATGAACAAATTAATAATATTTTCTGCATCTTGAACCGAAATTCCAAAATCTTTGGCAATGGCCTCGTATTGCGGGGTACCAAAATCGGCAGTTGGGTTCAACACGGTCCGCATTTTTTTCTTTGTGGCAGATCGTTGTTTGGAGATGTCGATGACGTTCAGAAGATTTTTATCAACTTTGCTGACAACGGTCTCCCCTTTTTCGGACCAAAACTTCACCTCATCATCATTTAAAACCACATCATCGAACACTTCAGGTGGAACTTGATCCATACCACCCTGAATCCGGCGGAGTATCTCCTGCATTAATTGCTGCCCATCAGTACTCTGCTCTGTGGCACGCAAGAGATCATTGATCAGGACGAGTCTTTCACCGAGATTTTCTTGCGTGATTTGGTTGTAATCTCTTCCGAAAACGCTTTTCATTATTTGTTTTGCATTTTCAGGCGAACTGCTGAAGGTTTCCTTTACAAATTGGGCCACACGCGCCTTAACGATTCCCGAATCTAATGGTTGACCGATTCCTTGAGATGTGCCGGCTGCCCCAGATGACTGCCCAGTGCCGCCGGTTACGCCCGAATGCAGGCCTGCATGTCCTCCGGATGCTGCTCTCTGACCCACCTGCGCCGCTGATGACTTATCGCTGTTAACTTCGATCGGGGGTTTGACCAGTCGTTGCTGCAGACTCTTAATTCTGAACATCGTACGGTATACATTTGCGGGTTGATCCCCGGCTAAGGCGACCTTCTCCCTCTTGATGACCTGGGTCACTTTTTGGATCAACTCTCGCATGGTTTCGGAGCTCAACCCGTTCAATGCGGCTACCAAAGTGAGGTTGAGATCAGGTTGATTCATTTCATCGTGAATGGGCAGAAGAAAATATTTTTCACCATCCTTAACAAATTCGATTGCAGAATTATTATCCAGCGCTTGATTATAGCAGGAGATCACTCGAAGAGCGATTCGCATCATCTCCAGTGAGTGATCGGATGAATCAGGAATATACAAAATGAGACTGCCGATGCCTTGGTCGGAAAAACACTCAAACGACTTAAGTAAGCGTCCCTCAAGATGTTTTACCCGCAGCCCCAGCCGATTTGTTAAATTCGTAATGGTTGCTGCGTCGACGCTGACATCTCCGAAGGTTATTGTATAATCAATTTTTTCCGCGACCTTACCCGCTTGCGATCCGCGGAGATTGATACGGATGGTTCTATCATTGCCGGGCTTTTGGTCCAGTTCGAGGATGATGCGCATAAATTGCCGAAAGGTGTCCTTCTCGGCTTTGAACCCTTCCCAATAATGGGCATCCCGCAAAGAGCTGTTTAGAAGGTAGGCCGATTCCACCAGAAGCATGCGCCAGCGATCCAATTGATTATCTTGATCGGGCAATACCCCGGTCTGTGCTTCTTTCGGCTGAGCGGAAGGTTTTTGGGACTCAGGAGCACTTACGCCGCCGAGTTGCTGAAAAAGCTGTTGGGCTGATTCGTCCAATAGCACCTCATTTGCACCCGCTACACTACACGCCATTTGGTGAAATACAGCGGGTTTTATATTCTTCTGACGTATGAAATTAATCGGGACGAGGAAGTCATATGATAATAAGTAAAAATAATGCCCACTTTATATAAGCATAGAAAATTGTGGCTTTTGTGTCAATTAAGAAACAAATTTGAAATGATGGGCTAAATTCCTTTCAGTACATCGATCATGGTAAATACGCTTCCTTTTGCGCCTTGGTGAATCATTTGGTTCAGGTAAACGAGTGCATCCAGGGTTCCCTTGGCATAAACGTCGCGACCATTGACATTGTGCGTGAATTCGAGCCGAACCGTTTTATCTTCTGAGATAAGGGTATAGGTGTGCCATCCATGTCCCGTCATATATGCCTCGGGGATGCCCCATTGGGATTTTTGAATATCCGGATCGCGTTCTTTAAAAATCTGTTCTTCGGAGAACCCGATGCCCAATTTATTAAAATACCCTACCATGGCTTTGGCTGTTCCGCTGGTGTCCGCTTTTCCTTTCTGATGGCTTTCCTTGATTTCAAGTGCATACCCCTCAAAGAGATCTGGAAACGTATTGGCTGTGTATTCCATCATGGCTTGGAAACCCACAATTTGTTTGGCCATGTTCGGTGCAATTACGGCCGCAATGGAAGATGACAATACCGTTTCTTCCAGCAGCTTGCGGTCACCGCCTGTTGTTCCCATCACAAAGGGCAGGTCAAAGTCGCAGTAAAATTTGGCATTATCGTTTACAGCCGAGGGATGCGTATAATCTACGCTAAGGAAATCTCCATGGGTTTTCTTTATATCCCCAATTGCTTTTTCTCGCCTTTTGGGGTGGAAGAGGTTTACGCCAACAGCCTCAACCGGATGTTTTTTTTCTTCGATTTCGGGACCCGTCAGCGCTTCAGGAATAAGCTCAAATCGATCATCGGCCAGAAGATGTTTGGCAACCATTACAGCCATATTGCCCGGTATGCCATTGACCATTACTTTTATTTGACTCATCTTACACCTCCACAATGGTTTCTCCCTTAAGAGGAGCAATTTTCTTATCTGTTGATATTTTTTCAGCCAAGGCCTTCAAGACGGGAAATTCCCCTTTGGCCAAACTGGCCAGATTATGGTTCAATGTCTTTACTGCTGCTGGGATATACTGCTCAAAGTATCTTTTTCCCATAACTCCACTTAAGTACCCAAAGGCCCCAAGGATTTGCAGGTTTCGGGTTAGGCAGCAATATTCAAAGCAGTGACGGAACCTATCAGGATCGACTGTTCGGTGCAAACTAAGTTCATCAACACAGTAGTTAAATAACTGGGATTGGATGTTTTTAGGTAATTCAACGTAAGGGTCAATTAAAAGCGAAGCAAGATCATATTGAATCGGGCCCAGACGCCCTGCCTGGAAATCAATGAAATAAAATTTATTTTCTTTTAGCATAATATTTCTTGATTGCATGTCCCGATGCATAAACCCCGTGGTTGAAAATTCGAGGGCTCTGTGTGCAAGGGAAATAAATTCCTGTTGATAATCTTCAAAGAGAACGTTCCAACAAAGATAACCATTTAAAAAGGCCTCAACAAAATAGCGACATTCTCTTTCTAGAATGAGTTTGCTATCGTAACGGGGCGTTTGGTAAGCCCAGGCTGATTCAAATCCTTTTGCACCGCTGACGGATAGTTTTACCAGAGAATGAATCACTGATTTATACCATGAGATAACGGCTTGTGTACTTTGCATGCGTCGAACTGCGGTTTGTAAGTCCCTATCTCCTAAATCTTCCAGAAACACCAATCCGGCCATGCGATCATGATAATAAATTTGCGGTACCGGAATGCCCATAGCCTCAAGATGTTTGCCGATATAAACAAACGCATCAATCTCCGCGGTTCCAATTCCGGTGGTAATTCCGTGATCGACCATGATAAGGGTTCGCTGATCCGAACTCAACCTGTACCATTTTCGTTCTGATCCATCGCCTTTGAGCTTCGTCTGCATTATATGTTTTGTCTGGTAATCCGGATATGCATGTCGAAAGGCTTTCGGAGCAGTTTTTTCAATTGCCGTTTTTGTGTAACGTTCAGGTGTTCCGATATCGTTCCAGAACGCCTTTTGAGCAATAAAGCCCCGCAACTTTTTGCCGTCGGCGATCATTTTTTTAAATGCATCAATGCTACTTGAGTAGACGTTGGCAGGAATATAATCAAGGATTTCGGAGT
>CP070746.1:6435341-6439047 GCA_020348305.1 Desulfobacterales bacterium | reverse complement strand
ATAATTTTTGTGAAGATAGGCGTAAAATCTTTTGTCTCTGTGTCAAAGAATTCAGAATAAACAACCTCTATTCCTTTTTGCTTGAAGAATTCTTCAGCTTCTGTCACCATACTCCGTGTCCATAGAGCATTTTCAGCCATGATGGCAATGCGCTTTGCGCCCATCTTTTTGACAGGCACACCATAGATAAAATCAAGTGACACCGTTGAAAGCTCGCCGGATAGGTGCATGACTCTAAACCAATATTTGTATTTCTCGCGATCTGAAGCGTACAGCTCTGATAAGGCCTCTGAGGCAGCTCCGGTAGGGATAAACAGTTTTTTGTAGCGGGCCATTTGGTCCATAATCGCCTTGGCGACTCCTGAAGAGCAAGTACCAATAACCAACTCACATTTATCCTGTAAGACTAATTTCTTGTAGGCCATGGCCCCTTTTTCAGGCTTATACTCTGTATTGCCGAAAATCAATTCGATCTTTTTGCCCATAATACCACCCTCGGCATTTATATCTTCTTCGGCCAATTTTGCGGCATTCAGCAGGCTTTCTCCTGAAGGCGTCTTAAATGGAGCAACCACGCCGATTTTGATGGTATCGTCGGCGATCGCACCACTTGCGCTGAGCACAAAAAAGAAACCAACAATGACAAAAACGATCTTCAAATTTCTCGGATTCATTTTTCCCTCCTTTCCCTAATTAGGATAGGGTTAAGGTTGTTAGAAAAGATTTCCCATAAGGAAATCAGCAACGGAATCTTTGACCTCCTTTCCGTTTTGCAATCTCGTCTACTCCATGCCCAGGTAAGCTTTAGCCACGGAGGGATCCTCGACCATCTCTTGGCTGGGGCCCTGATTAACGATTTTTCCTTCTTCCATAACGTAAGTGAAATTTGAAAACTCCAGGGCCCCGGCAGCATTTTGCTCCACCAACAAAATACTTAATCCTTCATCATTCAGTTTTCGGATCACTTCAAAAATGGCGTCAACGATCAAAGGAGCCAACCCAAGAGAGGGTTCGTCCAGGGTTAGCAGCCTTGGGTGCCCCATTATAGCTCGACCAACAGCCAACATCTGCTGTTCACCTCCTGAGAGGGTTCCTGCCAGCTGCGTCTTTCTTATAGATAAAACAGGTAAATATTCAAAAACGCGGTCCAAATCAGAGGCGATTCCTTGCCTGTCACGCTGCAAAAATGCTCCCATCATAAGGTTTTGGTAAACCGTCATGTTTGGAAAAAGAAGCCTGCTCTCCGGACAATGAATGATGCCTCGCTTTATGACATCCCTCGGTCTGAGACGGATCAAATCATTGCCATCGAATCGGACATATCCTTCCGATGACACCAATCGAGAAATAGACCTCAATAATGTGGTTTTACCGGCACCATTACTCCCAATTACTGAAATAAAATCACCTCTTTCTAACTGGAGACTCACACCATGTAGCACGCGGATCGCATGATAAAAGGCCGTGAGATTCTTGATTTCAAGCCACGCCAATTTCCAGTCTCCTTTTGCCCAAATAGGCTTCTATCACTGCCGGCTCTTGGATGATCTCTTCTGGAAGTCCTTCGGCAATTTTTTGCCCGAAATTGATAACGATCACCTTTTGAACCAGCTTCATGAGTTCTCTCAATCGATGTTCAATAATCACAACCGTGAGTCCCTGATCGTTCAAGTTTCTGATTACACGTGAAATATTCTCTGTTTCCTTATGGGATAAACCCGAAAAAGGCTCATCCAGTAGCAGGACCTTAGGACAGGTGACCAGAGCGCGTGAAATATCGAGGAGTCTCAGTTCGCCCTGGCTTAGATTATCAACCTCCTGCCAAAGTATTTTCCCCAGGCCCATCTCGTTAAGGATTTCAGCAACTTTTTCTTGCTGATCCTTTTTGGAAACAAGATTCGACTTCGTACGTTTAGAGAATGATGGTACCATCATAGCCTCTATTACCAGCATACCAAAAAAAGGCTTCAGCAATTGCCATGTTCGAGTGAGGCCAAGGTTGACTATTTGATGGGGCCTCTTACCTTGGATATTGTGACCATCAAGATTAATGGATCCAGAATCGAAGGGCAAAAATCCGGTAATGCAATTAAATAGCGTTGTCTTGCCTGCACCATTTGGACCAATAATCCCAAGAATCTCCCCCGGCTGAACGCTGAAACTGATATCTCCTAAGGCCTCCAGGCCACCAAATCTCTTGGTTAGCTGAGTGACTTCGAGTAGGTTCATCGCGGTTTCCTGTCTCCCATGACAATAAATGATAGTAGCCTTGAGCCCTTAATGAATTTTAGGTTAATCCATCCATCGGGAGCCAAATATATGAATAAAATCAGCAGTCCTGTATATATAATGATCCGGTATTCTTCCACGATACGTAGAGATTCATTGACAATAGAAAGACAAATGGCCCCCAGCAACGGGCCTACAATCGTGCCCATTCCTCCGATCATGGCCAGCAGTACAACAATGACCGAAAGATATCCAGATAGCATCGTAGGCCCAATATGCATCTGAGAATGGGCAAACACGCCACCGCCGATTCCAGCCATAAAGCCGCTAATCGCAAAGGCCTCGATCTTATAGTATGCTGTATTAATGCCGGCTGATTGGGTAGCGTCCTCATCTGCGCGGATAGCTTTGAGAATAATGCCATGCTTGGATCGGGCATATAAACAAAGCGCAAAATAAATTGCCACCATAGCGCCCCAAACTACAAAGAAATCCTGCGTTGGATCATCAGTAAAAGCGTCCAATCCGGATATTCCTTCTTCTCCCCCTGTGATCTCGTAAAGAATAAAACTGAGCTTGTAAAGGATGGACGCAAATGCCAACGTGGCCATGGCAAAATAAGGTCCTTTTAGACGAAGGGTCACATATCCTATGAAAATACCCGAAACTCCTGCTGCCATGGCAGCCACCGGAATCGCAAGGAATAGGGAAACCGGAAGATGAGAACTCAGGATGCCAGAAAGATAGCCCGCTCCACCAATGAAAAAGGCAAAGCCAAAATTAACTTCATGGGTGTACCCTGTAAGGATGTCCCAACTCATTGCAAAAATAGCATAAATAGCTGCCAATTTTATTATCTCGATATGAAAGATATTATCGCTAATGAGCGGATATACTGCCATAGCAATCAATATGAGCAAACCAAATGGCGATTGATTTTGCGTGAGAGGAGCGATTTTTTTTAGCAGGTTCATTTTAGCTACCTTAATTTGTATCCCATAATGCCGGAGGGTTTGAAGAGCAGAACCAACACGATTACCGCCAATGCCACCATTTCAGTCAGCTGTTCACTTATAAGAAAGGAACCGACTATCTCGGCATAACCGATCACAAATGAGGCAATGATACTGCCTACCAGTGAACCAATACCCCCAAGGATCGCAATGGCGAACGCCTTGATCAGCGGGAACAGCCACATCTCAGGCACGACAGATGATACCGGAGCTATCAAGGCCCCGGCTAATGCCGCCAGACTTGCGCTGAGACCTGAGGTGATAAGCGTGGCTGTTTCAACGCTAACTCCCATAAGTGTGGCCCCGGTTCTCTCCTGGGCAACGGCATCAATGCCCTGGCCCATCTGGGTTCTCTTTAAAAAATACCAAAGGGCAGGCAAGATCATTGCGGTTATTGGGATTAGAAGAAGTTGTTGATTGATCACTTTGATCCCACCGATGGATATACTGCCCTCGATAAGGCT
>CP070746.1:6431032-6435241 GCA_020348305.1 Desulfobacterales bacterium | reverse complement strand
CAACAGGCATTTTTGATGTTTGTTGGTTTAAAACTGGTGGGTGCGTCTTTCCAGCCGCGATGACTATGGTTAAATTAGATATACCAGAGCTAAGGTAACTATTATGTCCAAAATAAAAATACTTCCCGAAATTCTCTCCAACAAAATCGCGGCCGGTGAAGTTATTGAGCGTCCGGCTTCGGTGGTTAAAGAGCTGGTTGAAAATTCCTTGGATGCCCAAAGCTCCCGAATCATTGTCGAGATAGAAAAAGGCGGCCGGTCTCTGATTCGCGTATCGGACAATGGCATCGGGATGAGCCACGATGATGCCCTGCTGGCCCTTGAACGTTACGCCACCAGCAAAATCTATAAAGATTTAGATCTTTTTTCGATCCACACCCTCGGTTTTCGAGGTGAAGCCCTGCCGAGCATCGCATCTGTTTCGCGGTTTTCCCTGGTGACCCGGGAAAATGCCGCCGATGTGGGTACCGAGATTATTGTCGATGGAGGCAAAATCAAAAAAGTTTCCGAAATCGGTGCTCCCCCGGGCACCATGGTGACGGTCAAGCAACTTTTCTTTAATACGCCGGCCAGAAGAAAATTCCTCAAATCCGTCGGCACGGAAACGGGCCACATTGCCGATATCGTTGCCAACACCGCCCTGGCGCGGCCTGCAGTGCAATTTCAACTGATTCACAACCGCAAAACGGTGAAAAGCTGGCCGTCGACGACCCATCCTTTTGACCGGGTTGTGGAGGTTGTTGGCCAAGATCTGGCAAAAGAGCTTTATCCCATTGGATTTGACGGCGGCGGTATCTCAATTTCGGGCTGGATATGCTCTCCCCGTGTCACGCGTACGACGTCAAGAGGACTTAATGTGTATGTCAACCACCGCTTTGTCCGGGACCGCATCATTCAGCATGCCGTTTTTCAGGGGTATTCTCAGAGATTGGTGGGGGGGCAGTTCCCGATCGCTGTTGTGTTGATCAGCGTTCCGTTTGACCAGGTGGACGTAAATGTTCACCCGACCAAAGGCGAAGTTCGCTTTACAGGACAACATCAGATCCATGAAGCGGTGAAGGTTGCGGTCGCTCAAACGCTAGAGGAGATTGACAGACCTCAATGGCGACCTCGAACATGGCACCCGAGCGCAAAATCGCGGGAGTTTTCTGCATTATCCGATTCAGTTGCCAGCTACCAGAAGGTAGAAGACAGAGGACAGAAGGTAGAGGACAGAGGACAGAGGGCAGAGGACAGAGGGCAGAGGGCAGAGGATAGATTTCAGACGACATTATCCTACAACCAGTATCCAAGACCAGATTCCCAGCGACCCGCCCAGCAATCACCCGTCTGGCCCAAAAAACGCTTTCGTGATTTGCGCATGATCGGGCAGTTTCGTAATAGCTACATCGTCTGCGAATCCGATGAGGGACTGATCCTGATTGATCAGCATGCCGCCCATGAACGCATACTTTTTGAACACCTGCGCGATCAATCCGCCAAGGTGGAAAAAGCCGCCCAGCAATTGCTTGTTCCAGAAACCATCGATCTGGGTTTCAGGGAATCCGGCGTTCTCGAAAAACTGATTCCGGATTTAAAATCTCTGGGCCTTGACATCGAACATTTTGGCGGCAACACGTTTGTTGTAAAATCTGTGCCGGCACCTCTAACCGGGCGAGACGTAAACCCGTTGATTATCGAAATGGTTGAGAATATGGTAGCGGTTGGGTATGCGCCCGGCCCGCAAAAGGCGTTGGAGCAATGCTGCATGATTATGGCCTGCCATGGAGCGATTCGGGCCAACCAACAGCTATCGGATGAGCAAATCAATGGCTTGCTTAAGCAGCTCGACAGTTGTGATAACCCCTCCCACTGCCCCCATGGGCGACCGACCTGGATCAGATGGGACGTGAAGACACTTGAAAAATCGTTTAAACGAATTGTTTGATCCATCAAAAAAAACATTTGACAAACAGATTTCCTTACCATATTTTATTTTTGTAAGGAGAAAACAGGAGGTACTATCCCATGCAATCTGTGATTACGTCAAAGTTTCAAATTACAATCCCAAAAGGTGTGCGCGAACGTCTCAAGCTTTCTGTTCATGACACACTGGACTGGAAAATCGAGTTCGGAAAAATTGTTGTCTCCCCAGTTCAAAAAAAGTTTTTAAGTTACAGAAACGTGATCAAATCTGGATCCGGTAATATTAAAGAAGATATCAAACTGGCCAGAGAGCGTCGCATAGAGAAATACCAGTGAAAAAAATTATTATCGATACCAACGCACTAATTTCTTTCGTCACCGACAGAGAGCCAGAGCAACAGGCTAAAATTGCTAAAGTTTTCAACGATGCGTCACAATTAAAGGTGCGCCTACTTTGCCCTCAGAATGTGCTGACCGAATTTATTTACGTGATGGATAAGGTGTATCACATCGAAAACACTGAAATAAATGAAATGGTTAAGGATTTCATTGTTTTGCCGGGAATAGAAATTGTACATGAAGTCAACATGAAGCTGCTTTTATCGTTTTGGCCTGAACATTTTGCCGACTATGGGGATGCTATCGTCGCAGCCGTTTGCAAAGATACCAAAGGTTCATCTATAGCAAGTTTTGATCAAAAATTAAGGATTAAACTGAAAAAGCTCAGACTTTCTGTTTTTTCTATCTAACTACCAAAGTAAAGTCGAAGTCCCAAATTTATCAAAAGAATTTATACAATTATGAAACTGAAAATAATCATAAAAAAGGCTTGACTTTGGTATTTTAGCATTTTATGATTGCATAAATATAGATAGCATCAGCTCCAGTTGGTTGTAAGTAGTTGTAAATAATATATTTTTTGTGTGGAATCGGTCTTGTGATGGGCTGGTGCAAATCAATGCTGAACCTGGGAAGGAGGTGAAAGTGAGCAGGTAAGGTTACGAAATTATTAGGCAAATTATTAGGCAAAATGTTAATTTAACTTAGCACGTTAAGGAGGAAATTAAAGATGAAGAAACTATTGGTGATTTTTGCAGCCGCGGCACTGGTATGTGCTTTTAGCGTACCGGCTTCGGCTGTCGAGTGGAATTTTTACGGCAGCGCCCGTGTGGAAACAACATGGAATAGTTCGGATGGTGGAGATACGGGTAGCGGTGATGTCGAGGACTCAGAATTGACTTGGCGTGATACCACTGGCTCTCGTATTGGCGCCAGGGTTAAAGGTGAAAACATCAGCGGCCTGTTTGAAATCAAGTTCTTAGGTGGAGATAACCCCAGCGACACGGAGATAGTATCCAAACACCTTTACGGAGAATGGGATTTTGGTGCGGGCAAGTTCCTGGTGGGCAAAACTTACGCGGGCATACAACAGTTCATCTCCGCTCAGATGTGGGCCGGAGACACCGGCCTGCTGGGCTTGGGCGCGATGTATGGCGGGCGTCCCTATCAACTCGCACTTTCTTTTGGCGGGTTTAGAATTGCACTGGCTGACCCAAATTCCTCCCTCGTATCGGCAGTTACTTTTGTGGAAAATGGTGTGACCCTAGGTACCATCCCGGGGATGACCGGTGGCGATGTCGATGAAATATTTCCCAAGATTGAGGCCAGATACGGAATGGCCTTTGATCAGTTCAGTTTTAACATCACGGGCGGTTACCAGCACTATGAAATCGAAGAGGTCCCATCCGTTGTCGTCCCAGGCACCACCAATGATGTCGACGTGGACTCCTGGTCGGTCGGTGCGGATGCCGCAGTCAATTTCGGCCCGGCTTACCTCAAAGGTTGTATCAGCTTTACTAGAAACGGCGGAAACGCCGGGTGGACAGCTGCTGCAGGCACTTGGGATGGTGATGACGACATCGATGACGCTGATACGTTACAGGGCGCCTTGGTAGTCGGTTTTAAAATGAGCGACCAGATTACCTTTGAGGGTGGCTTTGGCTATCGAAGTGATGACTACGATGTTTCCGGTGCTAAGGACGATGACACGTACACTTTCTATGGCAATGCGACGGTTGCATTGGCACCGGGCGTTTGGGTTATTCCCGAAATCGGTTACTTTGACTACGATGAAAATGCAGCCGGGACCGATGAGGGCGATGCGTGGTATGCCGGTGCGAAATGGCAAATTGACTTTTAAGTCGTTTGCGACTTAGGCTATACTAACTATCGTTACTTAATAAGCATAAACCCGGGGTGATTTCACCCCGGGTTTTTTATGTCAAAAAGAAAAGCGAGTCCTGT
>CP070746.1:6421491-6430932 GCA_020348305.1 Desulfobacterales bacterium | reverse complement strand
CGTCGCCCACTGGATAAGTTTGATGATGTTCCATTCAGGACGTTTGGGCTTGAGCTGATTCTGCATTCTGTAACGTTTGGGCCTGATAAAAGGTGCTGAGCTGATCAATCAATTCTGTTAAGTCGCCTTGCAGGATGCTTTCCAGTTTATAAAGCGTAAGGCCGATACGATGATCCGTAACCCTCCCTTGTGGGAAATTATAGGTTCTAATTCTGCCGCTTCGATCCCCATCTCCTATCTGATTTTTGCGTTCTTCGGATCGCTTTTCGTTCTGCTCTCGAATCACTTTATCCAGCAAACGGGCCCGCAACACTTTCAATGCCTTGTTCTTGTTCTTCAGCTGTGATTTTTCGTCCTGGCAGGTCACCACAAGGCCGGTTGGCAAATGGGTAATGCGCACAGCTGAATCGGTGGTGTTGACGCTCTGCCCGCCCGGTCCGGTAGAGCGATACACATCAACTTTCAATTCAGCGGGATCGATGTGAACTTCAACATCTTCAGCTTCGGGCAACACAGCCACCGTAACCGCAGACGTATGGATTCGACCCTGAGCTTCGGTAGTCGGTACGCGCTGGACGCGATGGGTGCCACTTTCAAACTTTAAAGCACTATAGGCCCCTTTGCCATGAACCATGGCGATAATTTCTTTCAAGCCACCAACGCCAGTGGGATGATGGTTCATTACTTCCATTTTCCAATTGCGATTCTCCGCAAACCGGCTGTACATTCTATAAAGATCACCGGCGAACAAGGCTGCCTCCTCCCCGCCGGTGCCGGCCCGGATCTCGATAATGACGTTTTTCTCATCATTCGGGTCTTTGGGCAACAGAAGTGTTTTAAGTTCTGCTTCGAGTTTATCTTTCTCTGCTGTCAGCGATGCGATTTCATCCCGGGCCAAATCTTTAATTTCCGGGTCCCCATCTCTTAATAACTCTTGGCTTTCTTCAATATCTCCGACTGCCTGTTTGTATTTTTTCAAAACTAATACGACTTTATTCAGTTCGGCATGCTCGCGGATATGCTTCTGGTATGCCTCTTGATCTTTAACAATCTCGGGATTGCTCAAAAGCGTTTCAATTTCATAAAAACGTTCCTCAATCCCTTTTAATTTATCGAACATATGCTTACTTGCCTCGTCTGTTATTTGGGTGCATCATAAAAACATTATTTACAAAGCCTAAACCAACCATATCATTAGATATGATTCGCCACTTAATTCAGCAAGGTGACGGTCATTTTTCCTAGGAATGTTGAATTTATCTGATGTTTATGGAAGGAAATAACCTGGTCTTCAATTTCATTAGGCGAGACCAGGATGACCTTTGTGAGCGAGGATGCTTTCTCGGGCTAAACCTCTCAGCCGACTAGCTTCTTCGCCTAATTACAGGTGGGGCAAATCTAATTTGGCTTTTCTTGCTTTTGAAATTTTTCATATTTCTTGCGGAAGCGTTCAATTCGTCCTGCGGTGTCAACAAGTTTTTGTTTACCAGTGAAAAATGGATGACATTTTGAACATATCTCAACCCGAATATCCTTTTTCGTCGAACCGACTTCTATTTCATTGCCACATGCACATCGAATAGTCGTTTCAACGTATTCCGGATGAATGTTATTTTTCATTGTGTTGCAACCCCCTATCTAAAATTTTAAGCATTCATTGAACTTAAAAATTCTTTATTATTTTTCGTTCCGGTCATTTTTTCAAGTAAAAATTCCATACTGTCAACTGTATTAAGCGAAGTCAATAGTTTTCTGAGTATCCAGACCCGATTAAGGATATCTTCAGTTAAAAGGAGTTCTTCTTTGCGGGTGCCGGATCGCTTAATGTCGAAGGCGGGCCATACGCGTTTATCGGAAAGCTTACGGTCCAACTGAATCTCGGCGTTGCCCGTTCCTTTAAATTCTTCAAAAATGACTTCGTCCATTCGGCTACCGGTATCAATCAGCGCAGTGGCGATAATGGTCAGGCTTCCACCTTCTTCAATGTTTCTGGCCGCGCCGAAAAACCGTTTGGGACGTTGCAAGGCGTTTGAGTCAACCCCACCGGATAAAATCTTTCCGCTAGGCGGCATGACCGAATTGTAGGCGCGGGCAAGACGGGTAATGCTATCCAGCAGGATGACAACGTCTTTTTTATGTTCGACAAGGCGCTTGGCTTTCTCAATCACCATTTCGGCAACCTGGACATGCCGTTCCGCAGGTTCATCAAATGTGGAGCTAATCACCTCTGCTTTGACCGTTCGCTGCATGTCGGTAACCTCTTCGGGTCGCTCATCGATCAGCAAGACAAAGGGCACCACGTCTTTATGACTGGTGATGATGGCATTGGCAATATGTTGCAACAACATGGTTTTACCTGATCGCGGAGGAGAGACGATCAATCCTCGCTGTCCAAATCCTAACGGTATCATTAAATCCATTATTCGTGTGGAATAATTTTCAGAATCGGTTTCAAGATTGACTTTGCGCTCAGGATAAAGGGGCGTCAAATTATCAAAAAGAATTTTATCGCGGGCTATTTCGGGATCTTCGAAGTTGACCGCCTCTACTTTCAGCAAAGCAAAATAGCGCTCGGACTCTTTTGGCTGCCGTATTTGTCCTGAAATGGTATCACCGGTTCTCAAATTGAAGCGACGAATCTGAGAAGGTGATACATAAATGTCATCAGGGCCGGGCAGGTAATTGGAATCAGGTGATCTCAGGAAACCAAATCCGTCCGGCAAAATTTCCAGCGTTCCTTCGCCGTAAATCAAGCCGTTTTTTTCAATTTGGGTCTGCAGCAATGCAAACATAAGCTCTTGTTTCCGCATCCCGGCGGCTCCGTCGATATGGAATTCTTTGGCCATCCGGGTTAGTTCGCTGATATTCTTTTCTTTAAGCTCAACAATGTTCATCAAAACGTTTCCCCTTTTGCATGTTTTCGGTTTTGTTTTTTTATATGGTTAACAGTAAGTTGACATGAAAACATCTGGTCAACCTGCCAGCTGGGAGATAAACACACCAATGACCTCGTAGATCGAACGGTACTATTCAGCATCCAAGACGATCGTGTTCACCGGAAAGGGAGTCAAAATTCAAAGATTCTAAAAGTATTGAATAGGCCAAATAATGTGTTTATCAAATATAAAACGTCCTCGCACAGGTAATGGATGGATTTGATCCATGTCGGCTGTTAAGGAGGAATTTGAGTGTTAAGTGAATTCCTTTAGAAGAAATTAATAAGGAAACCTCTCAATCTGGCGGGCTTCATGCTTTTTTCATCATGTAAAATTAAGAATAAATCATATTTCGCATTCTGTCAAGCAGTTTCCTTTTTTCACGCTCAATTGGTTCAAAAAGCTTAAGTATCCGTATTTGTGTTGCATACGTGCTCAGATTGAGCTATTTTTTTCATATTATTAAGATGACTTCATTTCATCGTTCACCGATAACCCGGTATAATCAGAGAAGCACTTCCAATGAGATGATTCAGATAAATTCAAACATCTTTCCGAAAGTCCAAGGGGCCTATATGGTTGGCGGGTCGATCCGAGATCTACTTCTGGGAAAATCCCCCATCGATTATGACATTGCTGTCATGGAGGATCCGAAGAAATACGCACAACAGTTAGCCGCGAACATGTCAGGTCATCTGGTTGAACTCGGAAAGCCTGATCAAACCCTTATCCGGGTGGTTTCGGAAAGTCATCATGTTGATATCTCTCGTATAAACGGAGCGTCTATCGAAGAAGATCTTCATAACAGAGATTTTACAATCAATGCGATGGCCTACGAGCTGTCCTCAGGAAAACTTATTGATTGCTTCGGCAGTCAACGGGACTTAGCCAACAAAATCATTCGTCTGGTTTCCCACAACGCCTTTGAAAATGATCCACTTCGATTACTCCGTGCTTACCGAATAGGGGCGTGTCTTAATTTCGCGATAGCGCCGAAAACCCTATCTGCCATTCAACGTCATGCCGATTTAATCCGGAATTCAGCAGGCGAGCGTATCCGCGAAGAACTATTAAAAATGTTGAGCACTAGCATATCTCATCGCTTTTTATCTCAAATGGCAGAAAGCAAACTGTTGTTTAAGATTTTTCCGGAGCTTTTAAACTTAAAAAAATACCGCTTCTATGATTCCCGCCAACCGAATGCCTTTGCGCATACGCTGGATGCCTATGGCCATCTGGAAAACATGCTAACGGATCTCAATCAATTTCTGCCAAAATCCCTTACACCTCATTATCAACACCTTGATGACACATTAAACATATTGCTTAAGTGCTGTATATTATTCCATGATATCGGACGGCCGCGGATTGACGCTCCGGATAAAAACGGAACTCATCGTTTTTACGGACATGAAAAAAAAAGTGCCGACATGGCCAAAGATATTTGCAAACGGTATAAATATTCAACCCGTCATACGAATTATATCCATTTCATTGTCCAACACCATGCCCAACCCTATTCTCTTTTTGCAGCAGATCAAAACAAAACGCTGGCACCCAAAGATTTGACGCGATTTTTTATGGAATGCACTGATCGGACCCCCGATTTGATGTTGCATGCAATCGCCGAAATGAAAAGCAAAAACGGTAGTTGCACGACTGAGAGCCAGGCGTTTTTAGATTTTGCTGCCCACATACTGCAAGATGATTTCGCCGTATTTAAGTCGAAGTCATCAACACCGCCGCTCATAAACGGTCATGATCTCATCCAAGCATTTGGGCTAAAACCCTCCCCACTGTTTAAAGCGATTCTCCACTTCATTGAAGAAGAACGTCTCTCAGGAAAAAAAATGACCCGGGCGGATGCGTTGCGTTTGGCAAAAAAATATTTAAAAAATCATCGCCTTACGAAATAGTTTACGAAAGCATCCCATAAAAAAGTCCTACACCCTAAGGCTGGACCTTTTTATTCCCAAATCCATAGAAACAGCCAAACGATCAGTTTAACTCTCCCAAAGCTGAAAATATGCGATCCCGAATTTCATCTACCTTGCCGACGCCTTCAATCCGAATATACGTTGGAGCCGCAACATCCCCAGTGCTATCCCAATTTTTATAATAGTCGATCAACGGCTCGGTTTGGGCATGATACACATCCAAGCGTTTACGGACGGTTTCTTCCTTATCGTCGTCTCGCTGGATCAAGGGTTCGCCGCTAACATCATCTTTTCCTTCCTCTTTGGGAGGATTAAAAATAATGTGATAGGTTCGTCCGCTGGCCAAATGTACCCGGCGTCCGCTCATGCGTTTGATGATTTCTTCGTCCGGCACATCAATGTCGACCACGGCTTCGACAGGCACACCGGCTTCCTTCATGGCATCGGCTTGAGGTATGGTTCGTGGAAACCCGTCAAAGAGAAATCCTTTTTCACAATCAGGTTCTTTAATGCGTTCTTTAACCAAACCAATAATGACATCATCAGGCACCAATTGTCCGGTATCCATATACTCCTTGGCCTTATTCCCCAGCTCAGTGCCTTCTTTTACGGCTGCCCGCAGCATATCTCCGGTTGAAATCTGCGGTATCTCATATTTTTCTTTAATATAATTGGCTTGGGTTCCTTTGCCGGCGCCGGGTCCGCCCAGCAGAATCAATCGCATAAATAAACCTCCTACTTTTGATTTGTATCGATGCGCCCTGAAAATAACGAAGGCAGAGTATGGACGAATGCTGGCGGAGTGTCAAGACAATATTGAGCGAATCATTCAACCTGGGCGTTTTATACACTAAATTATTCCTAAAAACCATATTTCATTATAAATTTACTTGCCAATTCCGGTATTTTTATATATAAAAGTAACGTTTAAATCGATAATATCGATAAAAATACGGAAATTTCAATAACTTATACAATCTTCCAAAGACAGGAAGGAGGCGAGAAATTTGAAGGAAATTGAAGTCAAAGTCATTGACAATGACATTGAAAAGGCCATGCGGATTTTGAAGAAAAAGATTCAAAATGACGGTCTATTTAAGCGCTTGAAATTAAAAAAGAGCTACGAAAAACCGAGCGAATATAGACGTCGAAAAATGCGTGAAGCCTTAAGACGCGAAAGAATAGCAGCCGCAAAAGCTAGACACAGAAGATAACCATCAACCATCAACAATGTAAAACCCGGCAGAGGGCCAATTCCGCCGGGTTTTTTTATACCAACAAACGCTATGGATCCATATGCTAGATGTCTGAAGAAAATGTATGGCTTGAGGAGATTTGGCATCAAACTCGGCCTTTCAACCATTAAAAATATTTTGAACGGCCTGGGAAATCCCCAGGATAATTTTCAATGTATCCATGTGGCCGGCACAAACGGCAAGGGGTCTGTGGCCTCCGCCTTGGCGTCCATCTTAAATGTGGCCGGTTATCATGTTGGACTTTATACTTCACCCCATCTCATACGTTTTAATGAACGCATACGCATCAATGAACAGCAAATTACCAACGATGATGTGGTGGCTGCGTATCAGGCTGTGCGACGCGCACATTATGGACAGCGGGAACCGACGTTTTTTGAGTTTGCTACGGCCATGGCGCTTTATGAATTCGGCCGACAAAACGTGGACTGGGCGGTTATCGAAACCGGTATGGGAGGGCGTCTGGATGCAACCAATATGATCAAACCAGCGCTTTCGGTCATCACCAATGTGTCCTTGGAACATCGCGACTATTTAGGAAACACATTATCCCAGATTGCCAGGGAAAAAGCGGGGATTATAAAAAAACAGACGCCGGTGATCACCGGAGTCAAACAGAAGTCGGCCATCTCAGTGGTCAAAGAAGCGACTCAGAAAAAAGCAGCTCCACTTTACCGCTATAGAAAAGAGTTCACGGTTAAACGTTACAAGTCCGGCGGGTTTTCCTATTATGGCATTGCGCATAATTGGCACAACTTGCAAACGAGATTAGTAGGTGACCATCAAATTGACAACAGCGCCTTGGTTTTGGCTGCAATTGAACTTTTGAATCAGAAAAAAGCTGGAATTTCGATGCAAAACATCAAAAAAGGACTGACCGACATGCACTGGCCGGGCAGACTTGAGATTGTTTCTACCGATCCGTTCATCATGCTTGACGGGGCCCATAATCTCATCGCCGCTCGATACCTGGCTCGATATCTGTCACAAAACCTTGCCGATCGAAGAATTACATTGGTTATTGGCATACTCAATGATAAGCCTTATGCGTCCATACTAAAAAGCCTGCTACCCCTTTGCCGTCGGGTGATATTAACCCGGGCGCGAATCGATCGCGCTTTGGATCCGCAAAAACTGTATACGGTTGCCAAAGAAACCATTGCAGATATAACTATTATCCCCGATGTGACACAGGCGGTAGCTCATGCCGTCGAAGAATACCGACCAAAGGAGGCTATTTGCATTGCCGGCTCGCTTTACGTCGTTGGAGAAGCCATGGAAGCCTTTGAAAAAGGACTAATACCGTCAATAAAAAAAATACGAAACTAGAATTAGCGGATTCCAAATTAGATGTTTATAATTTTGAAGATTCGGATGAGGCCAAAACGCTTTCAACTTGACTTACCTTAGCTTCTGAACTAATCTACCAGGCGAATTCCTAAGGTTAATTCATCTTTCTATGTTCTGACTTCTGAATTCTGACTTCTGACATCTGCTTTGCTTGCGCCCGTAGCTCAGGGGAAAGAGCGTCAGCCTCCGGAGCTGAAAGCCGCTGGTTCGAATCCAGCCGGGCGTACCAGAAAAATAAAGGGTTTAGAGAAATATCTAAACCCTTTCCTATTATATACTTTCGAATTTCCAACCCTCAAGCGCCATTTCAGACAAATTTCAGATTCTGGACAAATAAAAATCGTCTTTTGATGCTATCGTCTCGGCCAGCAAAATTTTACGTATCTTTTTTACGGAAAAATCTTTGTGTTCTTATCGACCCTATCCTTTTTGATGGAATTAACAAGCTGCAAGCCGAATATGAAAAGCTAGTACAGAATCGTAACCGGTTACTTCATTTTTCAGCTTCCTTATGTGAGGAGATAAAGAGAATAGGTATAAAAATCTGTTAAAATTCGGGGTGGAAAAGTTGGAAAAAAGGTTGGATAATTTGGCTCGCCATATTAGACTCCCGGTCAATCCCCCATCGGCCTTTTGACCGATGCCGGAAGGCACCTCACCAGGCAACCACAATTTTTGCCTCATTGCTTAGCAATAAATAAATTTGCCATTCGGAAAATTGTATTTATTGAGGAACGGTATCTGTTTATAGACGAAGATGATTTTACAATGATCAAAATTAAAATTTCCTTGACCTGACAACCACAAATTATGATACTGTGGTTTTAGCAAGATTGTGATTACATCTACAAATCACAGTTTTGCCTATTTTTGTGATATTTTATGATATCACAGGTTTTGGGGGGTGTGATTTTTTACATATTATATCAATATGTATCTGCATTCCGCTGATATTTGGTTTTCTGACAGGATGTACGACTGACCTTTGGGTCCCATATTTATAATCGGTGATGACTTAAGCATCAATTATTGTATGTGTGCGGATTGAACCAATCTGCATATTTCAGCAAGAAACCTACGGTTTCGCTTTTATTGACATATCTTTTTATCCTGGTAAAATGGTTTCAATCGTCAATGCTAAACCATCCAGGTGGGTGGTAAATGAGGGGGGCGGTCGATGGACAACGACCTTTAAGAGTTTTACTTAGACTGCGCATTTTCCATCCGGCAAATTGTTTCCCGCTGAAGTCTCGAATCTCTTGTTAATCTGGATATTCCTTCTTAAGATCGGCCCATAAACAGGAAAATCAAATTAAACTTGACATCGATAAGGCATCGACAAAAGTCGAACCCTTGCCTGGTAAAATCCCGTGGTTCAACGGTTTGATATTCCCTTCATATTTTCTCTATACCTCTTTTTGAAAAAGTAACTTCTTATTAATTTCAGAGGAGGTAAACCATGATAGTTCGAATTCTCTTCGGCTTTGCTTTCATGGCAGCAGGTCTCACCGCAGCTATCCTCTCCGTGCAGACGAATACAGTCATCTGCCACCGCATTGCACCGGATCAGATCGATTGCCAACTCAAATCAGATTTTCTAGGCGTTGGAATACGGGAAGTGGAAATCCACCAGTTACAATCGGCAAGGGTGGAAGGCGACAGCGACACCTACCGGGTAGTGTTAGTTACCAAAAGTGGCAACTTTCCTCTGACCCGCTCTAAAGGATCGGGTCGAGGTAGCAAGCAGAAGAAGGTTGACCGCATCAATGCTTTTATCGCCAACCCGAGCCAGCCGTCATTTAAGCTCCAACAAATGGAAAGTTGGTTAGGTTTACTTATTGGCTGTATTTTCTTCCTTCTCGGCTTCTATATTGCTGGTATTATGCGGGGATTCAAAGAGTGGGTTCCGTGGAGAGTAAAATGGGATACATCACCTCAAGAATGGACAAAGGTGACCTTCTT
>CP070746.1:6418472-6421391 GCA_020348305.1 Desulfobacterales bacterium | reverse complement strand
CGTCAATATCACCGGCTTTCAAAGCGGCGACCTGAGCGCTGGCATCTCCGATGAACTTGAAGGTTACTTTGTCCAGGTAAGGCAGTTTTGGATTCCAGTACTTTTCATTGCGGACCATTTCTACCTGATCCCCGCGAATCCATTTGACGAATTTAAACGGTCCGGTGCCGATGGGCTCGGATGCTGCATTTTCATAGCCTTTCATTGGCAGCATCACCGCATCTCCCTCAGCCATGTGGGCTATGAAAAGTGCATCAACTTCTTTCAAGGTTAGAATCAGTGTGTAGTTGTCTGGGGTCTCAATTTTGGCAATACCACGGAAAAATTCCGGATGCGGGTTAACAGTTCCTTCAGCCATTGCCCGCTCAATGTTCCATTTGGCCACCGGAGCATTGAAAGGTTCTCCGTTGTGAAAGCTGACACCCTTCCGCAAGTAGAATGTGTATCCTTTGCCATCTGGAGACACGTCCCATTTGGTGGCCAGACCAGGAACGAATTCACCGTTACTGTTGACCTTAATCAGGCCTTCATAAATGTTGGAATAAACCACCCGGTCGATGGCAGCCGCCGTATTTGCGGTGGGATTCAGTCCAGGAGGCTCTGCCGGTTGGCAGACAACCAGACTTCCTCCGCTTACAGGTGTTTCGGCAAAGGCGAGGTGCAAAGGAAATATCAAGGCCAATACCAACGTGATAAAAAAAAATTTTTTCATGGTTCCTCCTTTTTGGTTAAAAAGCGAATTAAATTTTCCCTCTTTATAAATGCGTAATGCGATGAATGATTTATTTTTTAATTCTCAATTGACTCTACCGATCTTCGAGATCACAAAATGCGATCATGCCGGCTAGACTTTCGGCGGTTAATATAGCACGAATGATTGCCCTGGACATACAGTCGGCGGCGGCATGACCCAATTCGTTAAGGCACTGAGCCTGGGGAACAGAGAAAAAGCCACAGCTTTCGGATAAACTTTTTTGCCCGCTTGCCAAGCAAAAAATCGTATCTCCGTCAAACATCGTGTGCGCAGGGCGTATGGCCCGGGCAATTCCATCATGGGCCATCTGGGCAACCTTCTGGGCCTGGGCTTTCGTCAATGATGCGTCCGTAGCGATCACTCCGATGGTTGTATTTTGAATTGGGCCTGTTGGCGGTTTCGGCGGTAATTTTACAGCTCGCTTTCCTTGCTCTCCAAATTCAGCGTCGATCTCCATTGCTATTTCCCAGGGTCGGCCGGAGCTAGGATCGATAACGGTTCCATCAGAATTCACCGCTGCCAGAGCGGCTACCGTAATTCCCGAGTCTAATTTTAGGCTGGCGGTGCCGAGACCGCCCTTGATACTCCCGGAAAAAGCGCCAGTACCGGCACCGACGCTACCTGTGGCCAATGGGTAATCGCCCGCCCCCTCGCAAGCCAATCGACCCCAATCGGGACTGATGGGCGGGATGAATTCCGCTCCGCGACCCAGATCATAGAGCACGGCCGCTGGTACAATCGGGGCGACATAACCCTGATCAAGTGGAAAGCCGTAGCCCTCTTCGGCCAACCAGCGGGTCGCACCATCGGCGGCTGCAAGACCAAAAACAGAGCCGCCGGAAAGGACCACAGCCTGAGCCTTTTCGACCAAGTTATGAGGAGCCATTAAATCGGTTTCCCGGGTGCCCGGAGCAGAACCGCGCACATCCACACCGGCCACAGCACCTTTCGGGCAAACGACCACCGTAACGCCACTGACCGCATTGATGTCTGTATAATGACCGACCAGGATGCCTTCTATGTCTGTCAATCCGTTATTTTTTCCGATTGTGGCCAGAACGACCTCCTGTCCGACTGGATCAAGCTTAGCCTTTTAGAAGCGAAGTTAGTTCAGAAAATATAACAGATATTTAATAGAATTTTACGTGTCAAGTGTAAACAAATAAATGGATATTTATAAAAGAAATATTAATATTGACTAAAGCGATATTGCTGAGATAAATATACAAATTTATACAAAATTGCTGATTTAATCAGAGATTTTAGATCTTCCAAGATAAGTGTGAGGATTTGCGCTGCACCATGATACAGTTAATCCGAGGTTTTAGAGATATTCTTCCGGGTGAAGTCGAGCTTTGGCTGGAAATTGAACGAATCGCACGGGAACTTCTTGAAGATTTCGGCTTTAAGGAGATCCGCATCCCGATAATAGAAAAAACCGAGCTTTTTGCCAGAAGCATCGGTGAGGACACCGATATCGTGGAAAAGGAAATGTATACCTTTCCCGATAGAAAAGGCGATCTGATTACGTTGCGGCCTGAAGCCACCGCTTCTGTTGTACGCGCTTATATCCAGCACCGCTTGTTTGCGAAAGACCCGGTTCAAAAATTTTATACCATTGGGCCCATGTTCCGCAGGGAAAGACCTCAGAAGGGGAGATACCGGCAATTTTATCAGATTAATGCCGAGATATTCGGCATCGAGTCCGGACTTGCTGATGTTCAGCTTATCTTTCTGCTGGTAAATCTTTTCACTAGACTTAAAGTTGCTGATCTTGAAGCCCATATCAATTCGCTGGGATGCCCGAAATGCCGGCCAGACTTTAAAGCCGCACTGCAGAAGTTTTTGATGTCGGTCAGCGATCAATTATGCACGGACTGCATCCGACGGCGAGACCGCAATCCGTTAAGGGTTTTGGATTGCAAAGTGCCGACGTGTCGGGAAGCGATGACAGAGGCCCCATCCATTCTGGAGTATTTATGTTCCGAATGCCGCCGAGATTTTGAGGTGGTTAAAAATAGCCTTCAAAAGCTTAAAATTCCATATGTTGTGGACAAACGTTTGGTCAGAGGCCTTGATTATTATACGCGTGCGACCTTTGAGATTCAGACAAGATCCTTGGGTGCACAAAATGCAATCGCCGGTGGCGGACGTTATGACGGCCT
>CP070746.1:6415043-6418372 GCA_020348305.1 Desulfobacterales bacterium | reverse complement strand
TATTTGGAGAAGAAAGGAGAGGGGATTCAACATGTTGCTTTGCGGGTGGAAAACCTTAAAGCCGCATTAACAGAATTAAAACAAAAAGGGATCCGTCTCATCGATGAAAAGCCCAGAATCGGTGCAGGTGGTGCCAAGATTGCATTTTTGCATCCCAAATCTACCAATGGGGTATTAGTTGAATTGTGTGAACGCTAAGCTGAGGAACTGAGGAAAGAGGACAGAGGACAGAAAACAGAAAACAGAAATATCTAAGCAGTGCTAAATTGCGGCATTGCGAATAGATTTAATTCATTAGGCCAACTAAAGTGCACAGAGTAAAAGTTTAAATGAAGGAGTGTGCCATGTCCGAGCATCCTGATAAAAAGAAATGGGAGGAGGTTGCAACAAAGGAACTCAGGGGCAAACCTCTTGAATCGCTTAACTGGATGACTCCTGAGGGTATCCCTGTAAAACCCCTATACACGGCTGAAGATCTTGAAGGGATGGAACATCTAAATTCTCTGCCCGGGTTCGCACCGTATGTGCGTGGTCCCAAAGCCACCATGTATGCCGGAAGACCCTGGACCATCCGCCAATATGCCGGATTTTCAACAGCCAAAGCATCGAATGCGTTTTACCGTCGCTGTCTGGCTGCCGGTCAAAGAGGTCTTTCGGTGGCCTTTGACCTTGCGACTCATCGAGGATTTGACTCGGATCATGCCAGAGTTGTGGGGGACATCGGCAAGGCCGGTGTCGCCGTGGATTCCGTCGAAGATATGAAAATACTGTTCGATCAGATTCCACTGGAACAAATGTCGGTGTCGATGACCATGAATGGTGCGGTGCTTCCTGTTATGGCCGGCTATATTGTGGCTGCCGAGGAGCAGGGGGTCAGCCAGGATAAATTGACCGGAACCATTCAAAACGACATTTTAAAAGAATATCTCACCCGCAATACCTATATCTATCCACCGGAACCCTCCATGCGAATCGTTTCCGATATTATCGGTTATTGTTCCAAACATATGCCCAAATACAACACCATTAGTATCAGCGGCTACCACATGATGGAAGCCGGTGCTAGCTCGGTATTGCAGACGGCCTTTACGTTGGCGGACGGCGTAGCATATGTAAAAACGGCACTAAATGCCGGACTGGATATTGATACGTTTGCGCCGCGGCTTTCCTTCTTTTTTGGTGTCGGAATGAATTTTTTCATGGACATTGCCATGTTAAGGGCTGCCCGTTTTCTGTGGCATAAACTCATCAGCCGGTTTAATCCCAAAAATCCACGCTCAACCATGTTGCGAACGCACTGCCAGACATCGGGATGGAGTTTGACAGCTCAGGACCCTTACAATAATATTGTTCGCACCACTCTTGAATGCATGTCCGCTGCGTTAGGCGGTACGCAGTCATTGCATACCAACTCCTTTGATGAGGCCGTGGGCCTCCCCACCGATTTATCCGCCAGGGTGGCTCGCAATACCCAACTGATCGTTCAGGAAGAATCCCAGATCTGCCATGTCGTGGATCCACTGGCAGGTTCTTACTATGTGGAGTATCTCACCGATGCCATCAGCCGCGAGGCAAGTAGAATTATCGATGAGGTTGAAGAGATGGGCGGAATGGCCAAGGCCATTGAAACCGGGATGCCGAAACTACGCATCGAGGAGGCGGCTGCCCGCCGACAGGCGCGTATCGATCAGGGCAAAGATGTGATCGTGGGGGTGAATAAATATCAAATCAACGAAGATGTCGATTTGGAAATCCTCGAGGTGCCGGCCAGTGTGCGCGACGAGCAGATTGCTCGGCTGAAGGAGATTAAAGCCCAACGTGACAACACGGCCGTAAAAAAAGCACTGGAAGCCATAACAAACGCCGCCGCTTCGGATGGGAATTTACTGGAGCTTTGCATCCCCGCGGTTCGAGCCAGGGCAACCGTGGGTGAAATATCCGATGCGATGGAAAAGATCTTTGGGCGTTTTGTGGCCACCACTCAATGCATATCCGGCGTATATGCATCGGAGTATGGCGACAGTGATATCATTAAAGCGATACGCAAGCGAACCGATGAGTTTCTGGAAAAAGAAGGTCGACGCCCCAGGATACTGGTGACCAAAATGGGCCAGGATGGTCATGACCGCGGGATCAAAGTCATCGCAAGCGGATTTGCGGATCTCGGCTTTGATGTGGATATCAGTCCCATGTTTCAAACACCCGAGGAGGCGGCCCGGATGGCCATCGAAAATGATGTGCATGTTGTCGGCGCATCCAGTCTGACCGCCGGACACAAGGCATTGGTGCCGCAGCTGATAAAGGCACTCAAAAAGGAAGGCGGCGAGGATATACTGGTCGTTGTCGGAGGAATCATCCCGCCGGGAGATTATGATTTGCTTTATGGTGAGGGAGTTGTCGGTATTTTCGGTCCCGGAACACCGATTACCGACTCCGCCAATCAGGTGCTCAACTCAATGGAGAAAAGGAAATAGATTAAGCCCTATGATCCGTTGGACCGAAAAGTTTCTCATCGATTAGATGATGAATATCAAAGATTCCAAAGTATATATCGATGGCGTCCTGGCACGCGACCGGCGGGCACTTTCCAAGACCATCACGTTGATTGAAAGTTCACTTGCCACCCACCAGGAACTGGCCCGCACGGTGATGGATGCTCTGTTGCCCCGCACCGGCAAGGCTGTTCGTCTCGGGATCACCGGAGTGCCGGGCGTTGGTAAGAGCACCTTTATCGAAAGCTTGGGCATGTCCCTTGTGCAAAGCGGCCAGCGTGTGGCCGTGCTGGCGGTTGACCCCAGCAGTGCCAAAAGCGGCGGCAGTGTGATGGCCGACAAAACTCGCATGGAAAAGCTTTCCGCCGAAGAAAGCGCGTTTATCCGGCCTTCACCATCAGGCGGAACGCTGGGTGGCGTTGCCCGAAAAACACGAGAGAGCATGCTTGTTTGCGAAGCGGCCGGTTTTGACGTGATTATCGTAGAAACCGTCGGCGTCGGTCAGTCTGAAGCAGCCGTGGCGTCGATGGTCGATTTTTTCCTGGTATTGATGCTTGCCGGTGCCGGCGACGAGCTGCAGGGAATCAAAAGAGGTGTCTTAGAGCTTGCCGATGCCATTGCAATCAATAAAGCAGATGGCGATAATGTGGAAAAAGCAAAAAAGGCCGCCAAAATCTATGAAACTGCCCTGCATTTGTTGCAACCCTCCTCCCCCAGCTGGAGGCCCCCCGTTTTGACTTGCAGTGCCCTGGATACGACCGGAATCGAGAGAATCTGGCAAACCGTTTTAGATCATCGCAAGCGCTTGTCAGAGAGCGGCGAGTTGGAACATAAGCG
>CP070746.1:6408949-6414943 GCA_020348305.1 Desulfobacterales bacterium | reverse complement strand
CTGTTAACCGGAGCATCGATCTTGAGCAAACGGGCCAATACGCGTTTCACATTGCCGTCTACGACCGCATACGGATGACCGTAGGCGATGCTCAATACCGCCGCGGCAATGTAGTCTCCGACACCCGGCAGATTTCGAAACGCTTGCCAGCTATTCGGTATGATTCCGTCATAGGTTTCCTGAACAATGCCTGCCGCGCGATGAAGATTGCGAGCCCTTGCATAATATCCCATGCCTTCCCAAACTTTGAGAACATCCTGCAAATGCGCTTGAGACAGATGGTTGACGGTTGGAAACGTGTCAAGGAATTTTCGATAATAGGGCAGAACCGTATTGACCTGGGTTTGTTGCAGCATCACCTCGGAAACCCATATGCGGAAGGGATCGTCTGTTATACGCCAGGGCAATGAGCGGTGGTTTTCGAAATACCAGTTGATCAATGTCTTGCGAAAACCTTGGAGATCTTTCTTTTTAATGTCGGAAACAAAACGCTTCACTATCTTTCAGGTTCCTTTGCTTTTGTCTTTTGTCCCTTCTCAAGAATATGATTTAATGCGGTTTGCATATCTGACGTTGATCCGCTGCAGGAACCGTCCCGGCACATATGGGCCGTTGTTTTCCCTTTCACCACCTGCAATCCGTCTGTGAATCCCGCAAACTTGGCCAGGCGGTTCGCATTTTGATCCGATTTGACCAAGGTCACTTTGTACGGGGCGAAATTAAGATTCAGGGCCGAAAGCAATTTTTGAGTGTCTGCTTTATCGGGTTCTCCGGCAATGACAATCTCCTGACCCGGGTGTAGTGCAAAGTCCAGGCCCATTAAAAAGAATGAAAACGCTGCCGGTTGGGCCTTAACCGTCCCGGCAAAGGCCTGCACCTGGACCTGAGCCTTCGCTTCCCAATTTGGATTCCCCGTTAATCGGGACAGGCTTAGTAAATTGTAAAGTGCAACTGAATTTGCCGATGGAATGGCGCCGTCGTAAAGTTCTTTGGGACGGACCGGAAGCTCATCGTTTTTCTTGGCGGTTGTGAAAAAGCCACCGTTTTTTTGATCCAGGAAATCGCTGTCCATCTGATTCTGGAGACTCAGCGCTTCTTCGGCAAACGCCAAATCAAAGGTGGTTTGGTAAAGCGATATAAGGCCGTATATCATAAAGGCGTAATCGGCGGCCTGAGCGTCAATTGCAAACTCGCCGTCTCGGAAGCGATGAAAAAAATGCCCCTTGCCGTCCCGCATTTTTGTTAGAATAAATTGAGCTGCTTTACGTGCCGCCTGAGCAAATTCGGGTTTTTCCAATACCCGGGCGCCCAGGGCCAGCGCGGCGATCATCAGTCCGTTCCAGTCCGTAAGTATTTTGTCATCTTTTAACGGATGGATGCGTTGTTCGCGCGCCTGGAAGAGTTGATTGCGGATGTTTTCCCAATCCTTTATTAGCTGCTCTGCTTGCAGATTATATCTGTCCGCCCATTGGTCCAGGGAGGCGGTCAGATGTATGATATTGGCTGCGGTCTTTTCGCCGGTCGCTTCCTCTTTAAAATTGCCTTCCGGACTTAAGCGCAAGATTCTTTGCCACATCTCAGGTCGGTCATCATGTATAACCTGACGAAATTCATCGACCGTCCATACATAAAATTTTCCTTCCTCACCTTCACTGTCGGCGTCTTCGGCCGAATAGAAGGCACCCTCTGGTGATGTCATATCCCGCAGCACATAGGTGAAGATTTCATTGGCGGTCTGGGCATACAAGGGGTTTTTGCTGATTTGGTAAGATTCCAAATATGCGATGGCAAGCAGGGCTTGATCGTAGAGCATTTTTTCAAAATGCGGTAAAAGCCAATATTTATCGGTGGAATACCGATGAAATCCAAATCCGACATGATCCCAAATTCCTCCCAGACGCATGGCGGTCAATGTCTTTTCCACCATCTCCAGCGTCTTGGGGTTGCCGGTGCGATGATAGCAGCGCAATAAAAAAAGCAACCGATGCGCAGTGGGAAATTTGGGGGCGTGTTCAAATCCGCCTGATTGGGCGTCATAGGTGCGTTTGATTTGATCATAGGCGCGGTCGAGCAAGGATTCATCCGGTTCGTCGGCTGAAGAGAATATAAAGGCCCGTCTCAAATTAGCGGCTATGCTTGTCGCCGATTCTGTAACTTTAGCGGTTTGAGAAGCCCAAAGATTTTTCACCTGTTGGCAAAGTTCAATCAGCCCGGCCCGCCCGAATCGGCTGCGTTTGGGAAGGTAAGTGGCGGCAAAGAAAGGCTTTTTATCCGGAGTCAAGAATAGATTCAACGGCCATCCCCCGCTACCGGTAAGCATTTGGCAGGCCGCCATATATACGGCGTCGATATCGGGGCGTTCTTCCCGATCCACCTTGATACAAACAAAGGTATCGTTGAGATATTTGGCAACCTCTTCATCTTCAAACGACTCCCTTTCCATAACATGGCACCAATGGCAGGTCGCGTAACCAATGGATAGGAAAACCGGTTTATTTTCAGCTTCAGCCCGCCTGAAGGTCTCTTGGGCCCATGGATGCCAGTTAACCGGGTTGTGGGCATGCTGAAGCAGATAGGGACTTTTTTCGTTTATGAGACGGTTGGGAGACATATTCTCCTCCTGTTCGCAGCGTATTGCCACTAACGGCTCGACAGTCTTCGACCCTGAGCAGTTCGGCCTTGAGGTTTCGACCCTGAGGCTCAACCCGAAGGGCTCACTGCCGAAAGGCTCAGACCGAAGGGAACTCGCTGGAGTCTTAAGACGCTAATTTTATTTACTGATAACTGTATTGAATATTGAATTTTTATTTTCACCTAAACATCGTCAACACACGATAGCACAATATAGGTATGATGACGATTGTTCGCAATGGGGAAACTCTTAGCGACCCTTTAGGTGAAAATAAGGCGGATACGTGGTTAGGCGGGGATCTTCAACCGGTACACCGATCGTGAAATGATATAAACTCTGATATTGGTTGTCTTTAAACCCCATGATATCATGAACGTCGTCATCAAAAAAACATCCGATACCCGTGCCTCTGACACCATGGGCTTCTGCCTCCAGGTATAACACCTGTCCGATCATACCGGTCTCCCAAAAAAGATGTCTGTACCGAAACGGCTCTTTTTTAACGACGTCTCTGAATTTGGAAATCATGCCCAAGGAAAAAGCACTAAAACCAGCGATTTCCTGATGGCAGCTGACCATCATTGCATCTTGTCGGAAGTTGCCTGCTTTTAAGAAGAAGAGTGGAAAATTTTCTTCAACCTGCTCCCACATAAAATCGGGTTTAGAAATTTGTTTGATTGCGTTAATGTCATTGTCATTACGAAAGAAGAAATAGAGTCCCGGAGATATATCCTCGACATTATGGACAAAAAGAATTAGATGCGTCGATGGGTGCATCAGCCCCGCATCAAAAGGGCAACAGGTATTGCGGGGAATGGTTTTATCCAACATGCTCAAAAATTGTGCTCTCGTCACGGAACCGTTGCTGTCAAATGACGTGGCGCTCCTGCGCTTGCGAATGATTTCAGGTGCCGAAAATTGACTGGTTGATTTGGTAAACCAGCTTCGATTGCCGTAATTAAATATGTGTTCTGCGGTCATCGCTTTACGGGTAAGATCCGCTGTTTTATAAATAATCTCCCAGTCGATTTTCTGCGGGCTTAATTGATTCGGATTGCCGCTAAAGGGCAGGTCGATCAAGGCTGAAATAATTTCGTTCGGAAGACTGCGGGAAATCGTTTTTTCCTGGTGCGGGTAAACCAGGCATAAGAGATCCGGATGTTCCTTTTCCAATGGGTGGTATCCTTCTTGGTTCAAGCCCAGCACACCTTCAATAGCCTCATCGGAAAACCCGTTTAAATAAGTAACTTTCCAGCCGAACAGATTGGCGGCAATGCTCAAGGCCGCAAGGGCATGGCCGGCATCGTGATTGCAGTAGCGAAAGGCCCGCTCACCATATTTCCAGGATTCCCGCCAGAAAATACTGCTTAATCCGATAAGAAAACCTTCTGTTTCAAAATGAGATGTAATATGATGCCACAGTGCACTGGAAACGCCGGCTCGCAATTCCAATGAATGCATCATTGCATTGTAATGATAAACACCGCCAGCAATTGATTCCGTTTGGGAGATTATCAGATAACCCTCGCTGGGGTGAAGATTGCCACTTGATGGATTCATTCGCAACGACCAGCGCGATGTCCCCGCAGCTTTCCAGGCAGACAGTCCCAGCGATAATTCCAGAAAGCCGGCTATGTTTTTAATCGTGAAGGGTTGGGAAGATTTTCCGGATCGGCGATATAAATTTTGATAACCGACGGACGGATCTTCCTTGAGAAGTGGCAAGGGGAAGACAGTTGTATTTTCATATGATCGGAATGGATCGGGCTGATTTTCCCAATCCATGTATCCCGGGGATTTCGCGTATCGGTCGAAGTGATGCTTGGTCTCTTCGTGGTAGTGAATAATTTCAATATTTTTTTGAGATGGCATCGTTATTCTGAAAACAGTTGAGTTGATATGAGGATTGCCGCGGATTGAAGATTATTTATCGTCCTCGTTCTCGTAATCGACAAATAAAGTTTGTGAAGCGAGACGCCAAATGGATCGAGTACGAGGACCACTAGGATGACGATATCCCAGCGGGCTGAGTCTCTCCAATACATTAGGGTAAATTTAATAAAAAAGGGGCAACATTGTTTGGATGTTGCCCCTTTTACGTTTACCCTGGTTTTATGTTATCCGCAGCAAGTATCGTTGGCTGTTCCACAGCTTGAACAGGCTGTTGGGCCAAATTGGATGTTGGAGCTGATGCTAAATCCATATCCCAAGAAATCGACCTTCACCGGCTTGGCCTTTTCAAAAAAATCCTTATCCATTATAAACTGAAAACCGTTTACATCATACACATTATCATTTTCTCTGGGCTCATCCAGAGCCATCGCCAATGAGGGGCCGCCTCATCCCCCCTCATTCAGAAAAATCCGGATGGGAGCAGTCTCTTTGTCTTTGAAATACTCAGCTATCTGTTGGGTAGCCGCTTCGGTAACCTCTATCATAACATCCTCCTTGAAATTGAGTATAATCAGCCGTCTCCGGCCGGGCGGGAATTTCCTGATCAAAAATTACATCTAATGTTAATAATGCGAATCGACTTTGTCAATGGCTGATCGATTTTAAATAATCGTTATAAATGTTGTAATCGCCGGCGGAAAATAAAATAAAAATAGCTTTTTCCATGCTTGGTTTTGATTTCAGAAAATTGCAGGTGGTATCCACGGCAATTTTGCAGGCTTCTTGAATCGGATAACCATACACTCCGCAACTGATGGCCGGAAATGCAATCGATTTTACATTGTTTTCAACAGCCAGTTTAAGGCTATTTTCGTAGCAATTTGTCAACAATCGACTATCTTCGGGTTTTCCGCCGTAAACTGGGCCCACGGTGTGAATCACATGGCGCGCCGGAAGCTGATAGCCTTTGGTTATGCGGGCTTCACCGGTTGGACAGCCTCCGAGTGTTCGGCATTCTTCCAATAGCTCAGGTCCTGCAGCCCGATGGATGGCACCGTCGACACCACCGCCCCCTAGCAAGGATTTGTTGGCGGCGTTCACAATCGCATCCACCTCAAGCTTGGTGATATCCCCCTGCATAACTTCTAATTTATCTAGTATTTTTTTGTCCATTATTATACACCCCATTAAATAATAAATAACAAATCACAAATCTCAAATAACAAACAAATCACAATGACTAAAATTCAAAATCCCAAACTGCTTTGGTCATTGAACATTGGAATTTGAGATTTATTTGTAATTTGGTGCTTGTAATTTGTGATTTCAGGAATTGGTGCTCAACGCCTTCGAGCCTGTCGTAACATTAATTCATAAGTCATATAGCGTCTCATCCCTTGTGGGCGCCGGGCGTTTGGCTTTACCTGCACGTCCCTTTTTTTCGGGTAAAAGAAACGGTTCTTCTTCCT
>CP070746.1:6405393-6408849 GCA_020348305.1 Desulfobacterales bacterium | reverse complement strand
GACATGGATCAGATGGGAGAACTGCTCCATGAAGACGCCGAGTTTTACTTTCCCAAAACCCAACCGTTAATTGGAAAAAACCGAATCCTGCGGTTTTTGAGCATTCTTTTTCGCCAGTATCCTGAATTGCTTTTTGAGGTTCAGCGAATTATCCATCAGGGAAACAGTGCGGCTATTCATTGGAAAAACCGGGGAATGAGCAGGCGCAAGGAATCGTATCAAAATGAGGGGGTTACTATTATGGAGATGAAAAATAACAAAATCACCTTTATCAGTGATTTTTTTAAGGATACCTAAAAATTATAAGATCTGATTATTGAAGAGGAGCCTGAGGCGCTCCTGCAAAGATTCAGAGCCTACGAAGTCCCTCTAGTAAGGAGATGGACGGATCTGCAATCCATATAGAATCGAAAGCAAAACCACTTTTATGTCATCTATTTCAGTGAATTTTTAGGAATTCGCTATGAATAAAACAATCTGGTTATCCACAAAGAACAAGTGGTATTGAATGTGGCAAGGAAACATTTCAACCTGCTAAAAGATGAGGCGCCTTTTCGACTACATAAGGCTTGAGCAAATCAAGCGCCTCTGCGAACTCTTCAAGGAACTTGTCGACAATCGTTTCATCCATGGCGGTGGAAATAACCAACATTCCTCTTTTAGCGCAATAGAAGCCCCGATTCATTAATTCAAGATGCAAAAATTTGGGCAGTTCGCCTGCCAGGAAAAATCCTTCAACCGATTCCAGAGCATTGGTAATTTCACCCGGTCGCCAGTGAATCTGAGCCAGGGAACCGAGCCCCGTAGCCTGTCCGGTAATGTCAGCTTTTTTAAAGGCTTGGTTGACTCCGTTTCGCAGTTTTTCTCCTAAGGCATTGACCTGATCCACGGCAGTTTGATCATATAACTCCAGGGTGGCCAAACCGGCAGCCATAACGATATCTGTGCCGTTGAAGGTTCCCGAATGAAAGACAGCATTGGGCTGGTTCGGGTCAAACAGGGCCATGATGTCTTTGCGGCCTCCGAAAGCCCCGACCGGAAAACCACCACCGATGATTTTGCCCATGGCAGTTAAGTCCGGTGTTACGCCCTCGCTCTTCTGAATACCGCCGGTGCTGATGCGAAATGTAATGACTTCGTCAAAAATAAGCAGGACACCGTAACTCTCGGTAAGCTCGCGCAGGCCTTTGAGGTATCCGTCCTGAGGCGTAACCATTCCCAGCGCCCCCAGCATGGGTTCAAGGATGACAGCGGCAATCTTGTCCTCGTATTTTTTTAACAGGATTTCGACGGCATCCAGGTCATTGAATGGTACCACCAGTATATCGTTGAGAACACTTAGGGGGGCGCTGGGCTCAACATGCCGCGCGGGCAGACCCGCTGCACCGGGCTCGGTTCCGGAGCCGGGAAAAACATTTACCTCGATGAAGTCATGGGAGCCGTGATAGCCGCCGTCCATCTTGATAAACATTTCTTTGCCGCTGAACGCCCGGGCCGCGCGCATGGCAAACAGGGTTCCCTCGGTACCGGAATTACCGTAGCGCATCTGCTCCAGAGACGGCACCCGGGCACACAGATGTTCGGCATGGATGTATTGGATTTCGGTGGCCGAACCAAAAACAGATCCATTCTCCAATTGGGCTCGGACAGCCTCCATGATTTTGGGATGAGCGTGTCCGTGAATGAGTGAAGTATAATTACTCAGCATATCGATATACTGATTCCCGTCGACATCATACAAAAGGCAGCCTTGCCCTTTGACCATATAAGCCGGATACGGTTGATAAAACGTAGCTGTTCGTGTATCGCCGCCGGGAAAGCAATGTTTAGCCCTGGCATTGTGTTCAGCCGCTTTTGGCGTTCTCTGTCTGTAACGTTCTTCAATGTCACGAAAGATTTCATGGAGCCTTTTGTCGGTCATCTTTTAGTCTCCTTCCATTTTTTTTCCGATGCAATTCCAGGATTCGATTGACAACTGCGGAGATTGTCATCTTTTTGCCCTACCGCAGCAACGCTTGTATTTTTTCGCACTGCCGCACGGGCAGGGCGCATTCCTGGGCGTGGTTTCCAAATCATTTTGCAAAAGGGCTTTTCTGAGATTGACGGCTCTCTTGGCCAGCGCATTTGCTTGCGGTTCAATATGCTCCAGCAGCATTTTCCATGCGGTACAGAATTCACTTTGCCGATCGTATTTTCCTGCAGAATGAAATCGATATCGCGTGCAATCACCATTACAAAAGTAATTCCAGCGGCAAGTGCTGCATTCAAAGGGCAGCTCGGATTTTATTTTTGCAAATTCTTGCCGCAATGGATTTTCCAATATCGCATCCAGAGGATCTTTCACGATATTTCCCAGCTTCCACCCGGAGTCAACAAAAAAATCACACGGATAGCAGTCGCCATTGTGTTCAACAACAACATAGGAATCACAGCGGTTTTTCCAGCTGCATGATGCATGGACACCGTCCAGCATATAAATCAGTATGTCTTCGAATAAACGAATGGATACATAAGGGAAACCGTCTTCCAGCCACAAATCAAAAATACGACAGTAAAACTTTCCTAAATCCGTTGCACTGATCGTGTATGGCAGGCTTTCTCCGGATTGGGGGTCCTGTTCGAAACAGGGGATGAACTGCAGCCAGTTGAGCTCATAGGCTCTGAAAAACAAATAGAGCTCATCGGGGGAATGGATATTGGCATCCGTCAAAAGCGTTAAAATGTTGAACTCGACATGCTGCTTTTTTAAGAGCGCAACTTTGCGCATCGCTGTCTGGAAACTGCCTTTGTGATTCAAATACGTCCGGTAATGATCGTGGAACTTTTCGGGACCATCAAGGCTTAAACCAACAAGGAATTGATTATCTCTCAAAAAAGAGCACCATCCTTGGTCGAGTAAAAGTCCATTGGTCTGAAGTGAATTTTCGATGACTTGATTGGACTGAGAATAGCTATTTTGGAAGGCAACGACCTTTTTATAGAAATCCAGACCCAAAAGCGTGGGCTCACCACCTTGCCAGCAGAAGGCGTTATGCTGGATATTTTTGTCTAATGCTTTTTGGATAAATACCTCAGCCGTTTGCGGCGACATGATGGAATTTTTTTCAGCATAAATGTTTTCGGTTTTTTTATAGAAGCAGTAAGTACAATCTAGGTTGCAGTGGTAGGACGCCGGTTTTATGAGAAAACTAAGGGGATTCATAATAAAGTCAGTTGGCTTTGCTATAAAACGGATGTCACCCGCGGGTGAAGAAGCGGTAACCGGTAGCCTTTTTTAACCGTTCGAGTTCCTGTTTAAGCGCTTCTGCCTGGATCTTTAATCAGTTTTGGATATCTGACAAGAAATGGAATACGAATAGACTCCTCATAGGCCGGGCGTTTGTCATAAAAAGCGTGCTCTCCCCAGAAATGACCGTTATCTCCGGCATAAATGATATTCGAATGATGAAGTTTCCT
>CP070746.1:6399708-6405293 GCA_020348305.1 Desulfobacterales bacterium | reverse complement strand
GAAGTTTAAAAAGAAAAGGGATCAGGTCTACACTTTTGACAAATTAAGCATATTTTCTACTTTTTTTTATTTTTTGTTTTGCTTTAGGCCTTAAAATGCCCCTTTTAGCATTGGAAAAATGCGTTTAATTGAAACGCCCAATTTAGTTTAGAGCTGATACAATTAAAAAATTGTTAATTTATTTGGAGAATTCCTTTTCAATTAAATTACCCATTTCTTTTACTACCAGTTCAGTCAGTTTTTTTCCTTTTTCCGGGCCGGCACCCCGAATGGGTGCAAAAGTACCGGAATTCGGATAGTTGGCGATGTCCCAGGGGAAAATGCGGAATTCAAATTTGCTTTTGCGACGATCGTCTGTGATTTTTTCTTCTCTGACAAACTCCGGGGCGATGTGCATCATCAATGAGGTTTCCACCAGGGCTGCATGTTCATCCACCCAGCCTCTCCAGTCCGGCCCGAATATCTCCTTCAGGTCTTTTTCATCAACCAATTCCCACCAGTTTGCCAAAACAAGTTTGACCGCGTCAGCATTTTTGAGGGCCAGGGAAATTCCTTCAATCATGAAATCCGTATTTTCCATGTGGGCATTGATGACGAGAATTTTTTTAAATCCCTGTTCGATAAAGCCGCGCATGGCATCCCGGGTCAATTTGATGAGGGTTTCTCCTTCTATGGAAAGCGTTCCTGGATAAACAAGGGCAGGTTTGGCATAGGTATAGCGAAATGGCGGTGTAATGATCAATTTGAAAGTCCTCATTGTTTCGGCCAGCCGCTGCGCAACGTGCACCGCTGTCAGCGTGTCGGTGTCTACCGGTAAATGCGGACCATGCTGCTCGATCGAGCCGACCGGCAGCACAATGATCGTGTTAGAGCGGTCCAATGATTTTATTTCTTCGCCGGTGAGGTTGTTGTAGCAATGCTCTACCATTAGTAACATTCCCTTTCCAATCAAGTTAATTAATTTCTTTTATAAAAGTTTGGAAATTTTTATATTTTGAGTTTTAATACTGTTTCGAGTTTCTAATTTCGTGCTTCGGATGTCGGGATTATTCGGCTGGATTTATCCATTTGTTTTCTTGCCTAAGAAATATTCACCGATGAGCAAAATCGACATGGAAAAGATAAAAACGATGGCGCCGATGGCATTAATGGTCGGCTTAATCCCACCCCGCATCATGGTCCAGATTTTAACCGGCAGGGTGGGTTGAAATCCAGATACGAACCAAGCAATGATGAATTCATCAAACGAAAGGGTAAAGGTGAGCAAGGCGGCTGCAATCAGTCCGGGGGCACACAACGGCAGGATCAATTCTTTTACGGTTTGCCATCGGCCGGCTCCCAAGTCCCATGCGGCCTCTTCCATGCTGATCCGAACGTTCCTGAGTCTTGCCCGGATAATGAATAATGCAAATGGTGCACAAAATACGGTGTGGCTGATGATGACCGACAGCAATGAATTTTGGAGCGATAGAAAGCTGTTTAAAAAAATGAGCAGAGCAAGTCCCAAAAGAAGGGTCGGAACCGTCAGAGGCGCTGCCATAAAGCCCAGAAAGAAATTTTCTGCTTTTAGTTTGTAGGACCGCAGAGCGTAGGCACCCATAAAACCCAGAACGGTTGAAATAAAACTGACGGTTGCTGCAACAATCAGACTATTTTTCACAGATCCCAGCAGCCTGGAATCGAGCATCAATTCCTTGTACCACTTAACGGTAAAATCCTGTAACGGAAAGCTCGGATATCTTCCCGAGTTTAAAGAAAACACGATGATGATGGCGATGGGCAGAAACAGGAACACAAACGCCATAAAAATGTAAAATTTCAGCACCCGGTCTCCCCAGCCTTTTCTCTCTTTATTTAGTATCGTCATCTAAATTACTCTATCCTGTCGAACTACCTGCCGTAATCGACTCCACCCTGCGCAAGAATAAAATCAGCACGATTAGAATCGTTACGACCATGATGACCGCTAAGGCCGACGCCATTGATAAATTGACGGTGCCCTGAATTTCGTCCACGACCATCTGAGTAAAAACCGGTTTCTTACCACCTCCCAAAATCGAGGGTGCCACAAAATCACCGAAGGACATGATGAAAACAAAAATGCTTCCCACAATCAATCCGGGCAAGCTAAGCGGAAAAATGATTTCAAAAAATGTTCTCAGCTTGCCGGCGCCAAGATCTCTAGCAGCTTCCATCAGATTGCGGTTGATAGCATCCATGCTGGAGTACAGCAGCATGGTCATCAGAACCATATAAAAGTGGGTAAAGCCGACCTCAGTTGCCACGTGGGTGTAAAGAATCGAGATGGGGGTCTCGATGATGTTTAGGACCTTCAATATTTCGTTGAAAAGACCGTTGTTTGCCAGAATGATTTGCCAGGAGTACGCCCGGATAAGATAATTCGTCCAGAACGGAAGGATCATGGCCACCATTAATAGTCTTCTGAATCTGGCCGGAACAACAAACGCAATGGCATAAGCCAGCGGGTAGGCCAGGACGGCACTCAGCACCACGGCGGTCAACGCAAGCCGAAAGGAGCGCACGTAGGCGACCCAGTAAGGCGTTTTGGAGAAAATGTCCGTGTAGTTTGCCAGGGTCCATTGAAAAACCAGTCTCAGTTCTTTTACAATTAGAAAACTGACGATGAATATCAGCAATACGGGAAGCATAAAAAAAATAATTTCCCATAGGGAGATGGGGAGTATGCCAACGAAAAAACGAATTGGCGGAAAATTTCTAAATTTAACCATCTTTTCAATCTTAAAGGATGATTGATCCGGCATCAGGATTCCAACCAATCTCAATCAGCTCCGGCGGTGAAACGGCGATTCCCTTATGAGCATCGACCATAATTTTTTCCCCTTCTCTGTCAACAACCAGTCGCACAATCGAACCGCTATATAACTTTTCTTCAACTCTGCCCTGAATACGGTTGACGCATTTTCTTGCGGCATCCGCTACCTGGATGTCTTCGGGCCGCACAACCAGGCTTGCCTGCTTTCCAACGGGTGCAGATTCAAGGGAATCTTTTTTTAGTTTAAATATCTGCCCCCGGTTATCTTCAAAATCCACAATATCAGGATGCTCGCTACGAATTCTACCTTCAAAGATGTTGCATTCCCCCACAAATTTGGCCACAAACAGGGTTTGCGGATCCCCATAGATCTTTTCAGGCGTGTCCAGCTGCTCCAAGCGGCCGTCGTTCATGATACCGATGGTGTCACTCATGGTCATGGCTTCTTCCTGATCATGGGTGACATAGATAAACGTGATGCCGAGTTCACTTTGAAGCTGTTTGAGTTCCAGCTGCAGTTGCTTTCTGATCTTGGCATCCAGGGCACCCAAGGGTTCATCCAGTAAAAGCACGGGCGGTTTCAAAATCAGTGCTCTGGCTAGCGCCACACGTTGCTGCTGGCCGCCGCTAAGTTGATGGGGCATGCGATCGTAAACGTCGGATAGATTAATCAAGTCCAGCATTTCGCGGACACGTTTGCCAATTTCAGCCTTTTTCACACCCCGCATTTTTAGCCCGAAGCCGATATTCTGTCCAACGGTTTTATGGGGAAAGAGAGCGTAATCCTGGAAAACCATGTTGGTCTGCCGCTGGGTCGAGGATTCATAGGCGATGGTTTTACCCAGGATGAAGATCTCTCCGGCAGAGGGTCGCTCAAATCCGCCGATCATTCTTAAGGTAGTTGTTTTGCCGCACCCGCTGGGCCCCAGCAGGGTCAGAAAGCTACCGGGCTGGACCTGAAGGGTCAGATCACGGACCGCGTGTACCTCCCCGAATGCTTTGGTTACATGCCTAAGCTCGACACTGATGTTTTCCATGAAATATTATCCTGGGAATCGGAATGGAAAGCTTATTCGACAAGAGAATCGCCTATTTGCTTTTTTATCCATCCCCGCAGCCGTTTTAACTCCGGCTGCGGGGATGGTACTTGAGGTTTGCAGAAAAGGTCGGCGGGCAGACCTGTAACCCAGCCGTGTGGTGATATATAATTACTCTCCCTTGAACTTCAGCCACACGTCTTTCCAGGCCTCTTCGGGTTTCGGAAGCTTTCGCGGCGAAACTCTTTTTACGATATCCACCCCGGCATCCGTCATTCGGAGCATTTCGGCCTGTTCTCTTGTGAGGAACTGGGCGGCTTTTCGACTCGGTGTAGCGGCATGAAAAGCGTCGGCCCATGCCAGTTTGGCCTGAATTTCCGGGCTCAACATCCACTGGAGGTATTTTTCAGCCAAGTCCGGGTTTTTGCTGTCAGAAGTAATGCATAGACTTTCGGTCCAGCTTACCGCACCCTCATCCGGAACATTATGCTCGATCGGCAGGCCTTGCTCTTTTAAGGTCACTGCCGCCCAGTTGCCGGCCGGAGCCAACCACACGCTTTCATTGGCGAGGGCCTGAATCAGATCCGAAGCCGTCAGTGTAATCGTCGCGACCTGAGGTTTCAGCTCCAATAGTTTTTTCTCCAGCTGCATGAGCTGATCCTTATCAATATCATACGGACTTTCAAAGCCCAGATACCTGCCGAAATTTCCCATGTTGGGCAAATACCAGCCGTAGATGCCAACTTTGCCTTTATATTTGGGATCCCACATGACCTTCCAGGATTTCACCTCTTCTTTGGACACATACTTGGTGTTGTAAGCGATACCGTAAAAACCCCATCGGCTGGCAACACCCCAGAGGGTATTTCCCTCCCAGTGCTGCGGGAAACGCTGAAAAATCGGGAACAGATCCTCAAGAGGATATTTGGATGCATCCAGCTTCCTGATTTTTCCCTGGGTGGCCAGAAGCTTGACCCAAGGTCCGTCCGGATTCACCACGTCCCAGGTACCCGGTTTAGATGCCGACCAAATGGTCAGCATCTGCTCATCACCGCTGAAATTTTTGCTGTTAACCTTGCAGTTGTATTTTTCCTCAAACGGTTTAATGATTCGGTCCTCGTTGTAGCCGGCCCACGTCAGAATGTTTAACACCCTCTGCTCGGCCATTGCCGAGGACGTGAATACAAAAGCCAAAAGGCTAAGAATGATACTAATCACAATAAATTTTTTTCGGGTCATCATGCTCCTCCTTTCTATTGCCGTTGTATAATGCGACGGGTTGAAATTTAATTTTGACCTCCTTTTTCCATTAGGCGATTGCCTGCAGCCAAGTGTGGCAAAACCTTATCCGTACATAGTTTTAATATCATCAAATGCAAGGAAAATACAATCATGAAAATATGTATTTCGATCTAAGAAATGAGCGGAAAAGAGGCAATGAGGGGCGAGCCACAGTAAGTAGTTGATAATCCAAGAAAAGAGCTAAAAATAAGGTTGATTTTTAAGCTTAGAATAGTTTCATGACATGTTGGTAAAAAAGATTTGTGAGTTGAAGGAAATAGATAGAACCGGGTATCCGTTGTTAGAAATCGATCAGGAATCGGTCAACGCAATGACAGGCAATTTGCATCGGTAGGATTCAGTTCAGGAACCAAAAATCGATGTCGGAAGCAGAATGATTATCTGGTCAATAAAATGAAATGGTTTTGATGTCAATATAAACCTAAATTGGCAGCTTCGGGGAAGGAATTTTG
>CP070746.1:6363944-6399608 GCA_020348305.1 Desulfobacterales bacterium | reverse complement strand
GCTGTTCTGTTGCTATGGTCAGGGATTTCAATATATCCTGACTACCTTTGGTTCGAAAATCTTGGCTTTTCGCCTGTTTTCTGGACCATGCTTTTGAGCAAATTCGGGTTCGGTTCGCTGATCTGGTTGCTTTTGATCCTCTTAATATCTGCCAACCTTTACGCAGCCAAACGCCTAAACCCAGGTGGAGGGCGAGGGCTGGTCGTCAAAGCTGCGGACGGATATGTTTCCCAACTTGGCCTTTCAGGCAGGGGCTTAAATACGCTTCTCGTCGCCTTTATTCTGTTCCTCAGTTTTATCGTGGCATCCAAGGGCTCGTATCAATGGGATATGGTCCTGCGCTTTCTTAATCAGCAACCTTTTGGCACCACGGATCCTATTTTTGAAAAGGACGTGGGATTCTATCTCTTCTCTCTCCCCTTCTACGTTTACGTCCGGAACGGGTTATTGGTTCTTATCGTTTTGGCTGGCCTGGTCACCATGGGTTGGTATCTGAAAAATGGTGCGCTCCAAGTAGAGGGTGATTTTGGTCAAGCAGAGGGTCCCCCAACTGCTTTACCCAAGATTACCATTGCACCAGAGGCCAGGAAGCACCTCATTTTCTTGGGAGGAATCATTGTCCTACTCCTGGCCTGGGGTTTCCACCTGAAAATGTATGGACTTTTGTATTCAACCCAGGGACCTGCTTTCGGTGCCAGCTATACCGATGTCCACATCAAGGTTCTGGCCTATAAGGTTCTGATCATTGTCTCTATCGGCTTTGCCCTGGTCGTTTTTTTCAACGCCTTTAAATTCAGGATGAAATTTTTCTGGATAAGCGGCGCAATTTGGATCGGGGCGATGTTGGTGTTTGCGACCCTGCTGCCCCTTATGGTACAAAAATTTTTGGTCAAGCCCAATGAATTAGCCAAAGAATCGCCCTACATCGCTTACAATATTGATTATACCCGTAAGGCTTACAATCTGAACAGGATAAAAGAAGTTAATTTTGAAGTTAATGACAAATTAAGTGCCGAGGACCTCAAGCGCCATGATGCAACGATTCAAAATATCCGGATCTGGGACGAGCGTCCTTTACTGCAAACCTACAGGCAGATTCAAACCATACGGCTATATTACGATTTTAACAATGTAGACGTAGATCGTTATCTGATCAATAATCAATATCGACAGGTCATGCTGGCTGCCCGGGAGTTGATGGTAAATCAACTTCCTCGTCAGGCCCAGACCTGGGTCAATCGACACCTCATTTATACCCATGGATACGGATTGGCTTCAAGCCCGGTCAATGAAGTGACCCGCGAAGGACTGCCCCGCCTTTTCATCAAAGACCTGCCGCCTTCATTTGAACCGGACCTGAAGATCGAGCGCCCCGAGATTTATTATGGGGAAAAAACGCTTGAGTATGTTCTTGTAAAGACCAAGACCGAGGAATTTGATTACCCCAGGGGAGACAAGAATGTCTATACCATCTACCAGGGAAGGGGCGGTATCCCAATCAAATCTTTTTTCAGAAGGCTTTTGTTTAGCATTGAATTTTTGGACCCCCAGATACTGTTTACCAATTATTTAACTCCGGAGAGCAGAATCATGTATAATCGCCGGATCGGCAGGCGCACGGGTTTGATTGCCCCGTTTCTCAATTATGATGCTGATCCGTATCTGGTGGTCTCCGGGGGAAAGCTCTATTGGATTCAAGACGCCTACACGACCTCTAATATGTATCCCTATTCGCGCCGATCGCATGGCCGTCTGAGAAATAAAGAACTCAACTACATCCGCAATTCCGTCAAGGTTACGATCGATGCTTACAATGGGGATGTCGCCTACTATATTATTGATGAAAAAGATCCGATTGTTAAAACCTATGCGAAGATATTCCCTGATCTGTTTAAGCCTTTCAATGAAATGCCTGCTGATCTGAAAAAGCACATCCGCTACCCCAAGGACCTCTTTAAAATCCAGGTGGATACATACACGAAATATCACATGGAAGATGTCCAGGTTTTCTATAACCAGGAAGACCTCTGGCAAATTCCGGATGAGCTGTATGGTGACAGCCGGCAAGAAATGGAACCTTACTATATCATTATAAAACTGCCCGAAGCGCAAAAGGAGGAGTTTCTTCTGATGCTGCCCTTCACCCCTTCCAAGAAGGATAATATGATTGGCTGGCTGGCGGCCAGAAGTGACCTGCCCGACTACGGCAATCTGCTCGTCTACAAATTGCCCAAGGAAAAACTGGTTTACGGTCCGATGCAGATTGAAGCCCGGGTGGATCAACAAACGGAAATCTCCCGGGAGTTGAGCTTATGGGGTCAGAGAGGTTCCAGAGTCATCAGAGGCAATCTTTTAGCGATTCCCCTCAGTGATACATTTATTTATGTGGAGCCGGTTTACTTGGAAGCCAAGCAGGAAGAAAGCGAATTGCCCCCCACCGGATCACCCCAGAGAAGAAGTGGGCTGGTTTCTTCACAGCAAAAGGTCAAATCAAGGATCGCTTCCTTGCCGGAATTAAAAAGGGTTATTGTCGCTTTTGGCAATCGCTTAATTATGGAGGAAAATCTTGATAAGGCCTTAAGCAGTGTATTGGGCGGGCAAATAGTGCCCGAACCATTGGCTTCCCCATCTATTGCTCAAACTCAGGATATTTCGAATCTCGGGGCGTTGGCGCTGGAACACTATAACATGGCCAAAGATTACTTGCGCCAAGGCAATTGGTCTGAATACGGGAGGGAACTGGAAAACTTGGAAAAAATTCTCAAAGAAATATCTCTTATCACCAAGGAAAAGAAATAAGATAATCCCAATTGAGTGAAAAACCCTCAACTGGGAGTTATTTGTTATCCTTTGTTTTATCCAATATCGGATTGTGCCTCTTTTACCCGTGGGTGGTAAAGACCCGGGGTCGAGCCGGGGATTTCCACGGCACCGACGGTTTTTTTAAAAAAGTCGGTATCTTTTGCCGCTCCAACAACGGCGTAACCGTAGCCTTTTAATTTCATGTCAAGCAAACAGGCCAGCAGCAATGCCTTGCCCGTTCCCTTTCGCCGATGCAAGCGGTCCACGCCGACTGGCCCAAAAAATCCAAGTGCCGTGGCATCGTAGCAGGCAAAGCCGATAATCGCTGCCTTTTTGATGGCCACAAAGCACGTCCGGGGCACGTTGGCAAGTGCCGCATCCGTTTCACTGGCCCAGGCGGGACCGAATTTATCCGATACCCACTGCACGATGAGATGCTTCTCAGGCCCGATGGGTTTGCGAACGCTGATGCCCCGTTTTTTGAGCTCTGCTAGAAAGCGCCAGTCATCGTCAAGGTTATATAATTTTACCAGCATGTCAGGCATGCGAGATTCATGTCTCCTGCAGGCGGTTTCCTGTTAAAAAGGGGCTAGCAGATGCCAGCGCCCGATCTTTATTGCGCCTAGCGGATGCGGCGCAACACCCATCGTTGAACTTGTCAATCGTATCATCTTTCAGGCTCTCTGTCGACCTTCTGCTCGACCGCATGGATCAGCTCCGGTAAGCTGCGGAATAAAACAAATGCGCAAAAATGAAGGAAAACAAGAAGCCGCCCCGCGGGCAGGTTATATTTCACGTTTTGGAAGCAGCGCGGCGACAGGACACACCTCGGCACAGGCTCTGCATCTATCACAGGATGGCGGAATCGTTTGCGAGTTGCCGAAAAAGCCGATGACCGTGTTGAACCCGCGTTGGGCAAAGGTTAATTCCGTTAGTTTCTGCTGATCACGACAAACATATACACATCTTCCACAAAGTACGCAGCGGTTCGGATAATAATCAAGGAACGGATGGCTTTGATCGACCTGGTTTTTTTTTAGAAACAGATCAAAGCGGTTGGATTTTAAAGCTGTTTTCAAAAATCTGGCCATGTCCTGTAAGCCGCATTTCCGATTGGCCGGGCAATTTTTACAGTCCACATCATGAACCGAAAGAAGCAGTTGAAGGGCGGTTTTCTGCAGCCGCCGAACGCGCGGCGTATCGGTGTGCACCAGCATGTCATCGCGAACCCGGACCGTGCACGATGCAATCGGGTGGTCTTCACCTTCGATTTCAACGAAGCACAGGCGGCAGGATGCCGGGGGATTTTGCATTCCCTTGATATAGCACAGATTCGGGATGTAAATATCATTTTCCAGACAGGCTCTCAGCAAATTGGTGCCTTCTTTGACGTCAATTTTTTTGTCATCTATCAGCAGAGTAACCATTCTCTTAGGTCTTCATGTATCCACGATCTGCCCGAATTCGTGAAATATCCGGGTTCGGGTTAACAGGCCGTGATCGATTATTTATGCTCTTTTACCGTTTGCTGAGGACGTTCGACAATCGGCGCCAGCTGCGGCGGCGATACCTTCCGGACGGCATCATATTCCGGGGGACAGGCCACCATGCATTCGCCGCATTTGACGCATAAGGACTGATCGATACCTTTTTTGCGGTTGCTTGTGGTAAACACCGCCTCCACCGGGCAACATCCGACACAGGCATCACAGCCACGGGCGCATTTTTCCAGATCGATATAATAGGCAACAAGGGGCCGACACATCATACCGGGACAGCGTTTTTCCTCCACATGGGCGTCATAATCATCTTTAAAATATCGCAGTGATGTTAACACCGGGTTGGGAGCGGTTTTGCCCAATCCACAAAGGGAGCCGTTTTTTATGTCTTCGCTTAACTGCTCTAAGGTTTTCAAATCCGCTTCGTTGCCTTCTCCCTCGGTAATGCGTTCCAGGATGGTCAGCAAATGGAAGGTTCCGATTCTACAAAAGGTACATTCGCCGCAGGATTCTTTCTGGGTAAAATCTAGAAAATACCTCGAAATATCAACCGTGCAGGTATCTTCATCCATGACGACCATGCCGCCGGATCCCATCATCGCCCCGGCTTGGGTCAGCGAGTCAAAATCGATGGGAGTGTCCAAAAAATCCTCAGGTAAGCAGCCACCTGAGGGTCCCCCAATTTGGACGGCCTTAAATTTCTTTTTTTTTGGAATTCCGCCGCAAATATCAAATATGAGTGTTCGCAGCGTGACCCCCATGGGAATTTCTATCAAACCTGGGTGGACGACATCCCCGACAACGGAGAATATAGCGGTTCCCGGGCTATTTTCGGTGCCTATCTTTCTGTACCAGGCGGCACCGTTTTTTAAGATAGGCGCAATGGACGCAAGGGTCTTGACATTATTGATAACGGTAGGCTTTCCCCATAGACCGCTTTGCACCGGATAGGGCGGGCGGTGTCTGGGCATTCCGCGAAAGCCCTCAATCGATCGGATCAACGCCGTTTCCTCTCCGCAGACAAACGCCCCGGACCCCTGGAAGACCTCAATGTCGAGGTCAAATGAACTCCCCAGGATATCCTTGCCGACAAGTCCGAGTTGCTTCGCCTGCTGGATGGCCCCGGTAATTATTCTAACCGCCAACGGGTATTCCGCCCGCACGTAAACAACGGCTTTATGAGCGCCGATGGCATAGGCACACGCAATAATGCCCTCCAGAACCTGATGCGGATTGCTCTCCAATATCGTGCGGTCCATGTAAGCGCCGGGATCGCCTTCATCAGCGTTGCAGATGACAAGTTTGGTGTCCCGGGCTTCATTGGCCGCCAGTTCCCATTTTGGTCCCGTCGGAAAACCGGCCCCGCCTCGTCCCCTCAGACCGGAATTTTTAATTTCCCGAATGATTTCTTGCGGTGTCCGCTGGAACATACCGGCTAAGGTCGAATACCCATCTGCGGCAATGTAATCATAAATGTCCTCAGGATCGATGTGACCGCATTTTTCCATCACCACCCGCTTCTCCTGACTAAATCTCGCAAATTCCATCACCCACGGGATCATCTCATTTTTCTCAGTGGCGCCGAGAATATGTTCGAAACGGGGGTCCCCTTCTGCTAAAAAAAGCTTGGTGAGCATATTTGCCTTTCCGGGAGTCACTTCGGGATAAAATATGGGAGGAAAACCGGACTCCGGATGATCGATGATGACGAAAGGTTCCGCATAACAGTGGCCGATACAGCCCACCGTGTGGATCTGGGCATCAATGCCCAGCTGTGCAAGCATTTGTTCGAATGCGTCTTTGGTTTCCAGTGCCCCGGAGGCGATCCCACATGTCGCCATACCGATATGAATCTTGGGCCCCGGCGCTTCTTTGAATGCCCTTTTTCTGGTTTCCGCTTTTTCCCGAATTTCGTCAAATCTGGGATTGGCGTGTTCCTTATTCGCTGGACTCATTTTTTTGTTTTTCTCTTTGCTGCTTTTCTCTTTCGATCCGGGCTCTCAAAACCAATCCTTCCACCTTGCTGGGTTGCATATGGCCGTGCACCGTTTGCCCCACAACCGTCACCGGTGCCAGTGCACAGCATCCGACACAGGCAACCCGCTCGATACTAAACTCTCTGTCCGGTGTGGTCTGCCCTTCTTTGATGTCTAGTTTTCTTTCAAAATTCTCGAGAATAATATCCCCGCCTTTAACGTGACAGGCGGTCCCCAAACAGACTTTCACCGGGTTTCTGCCGGGTGGATTAAATCGAAATTGATTATAAAACGTCGCCACGCCATAAACCTCTGATGGGGAAATACTCAGATGATCAGCCACCATGTGGATGGCCTCACCGGGAAGATAGGCGAGCTTTTCTTGAATTAATTGGAGGATGGGGATAAGTTTGCTTCTGTCTTTTCCGATTTTAACAAGCTCAGGCGTGATAAGTTCAAGGAGGGATTTTTCCTCGGCACTGAGCGCCAAATTCATTCCCAAATCCTTCATCGAAACATCCTACAGTGTTCTACTCAATCCCGTATCCAGAAGATTCAAATAAATTTTGTGTCTGTGTTCATCAGCCCTGAGTCAAATCTTTTCCATGGCACCGTAAGCGGCTTGAATGCGTTCCCGTAAAAGGAAACACAGTCTTTCCATAACATTAAAACCAAACTGGGTATCCCGGGTCATTCGATCTCGCAGATCTGCACCCTTTAACACCAAAATGGTTGCGGGCGTTTGGCAATATGTTCTAAGCATCATAATATGAGATTCATTTAAAAGGGTAGACCAGCACCCAAACACCCTTCCCCTGCCGAGGCTGGCGATGATGACCCGGCCCTCACGAGATCCCTTGTCCATGCTTCTTTCCAGAACCACCTGGCCTTCGGCAATAATGTAAATGTGTTCGCCAAAATCACCCTGCTGATAAATCAATTCCCCCTTTTCATAGGTTTTAACCTGGCAGATACTGGCGATATTTCTAATTTCGCTTTGTTCCAGGCCTTTGAAGAATTCACAGCTTGCCAAGGTCTGCTCAATTTCGGTGGATTCCATTTTTAAGGCCCTTTCTTCAATCCGGCACCGCGATGTGTGCTTTTTGTGAAAATTGCTGATACATTTGCATCAGTCGGTTGCCAAGCGCACCAGCAAGTTGTTTAAAGAAAATAAAACCGTTTTCGACATCATCGGATAGAATTTTTTGCATTTTTTGTTGATCGATGCTCAGCAGCACCGACGGTTCTTCGCATTTCGCTGAAAGAAAATAGGTATCCCGGCCGATTAGGCTCGAACAGCCGAAGATTTCTCCGATACCAACACTCATGTAAACCACCTTGCCGGGATCCCCCAGGATCAGACTGATCTGTCCCCGAATTAAAATAAAAAAACAATTTGCCGCCTCTCCCTCCCGAAAAACAAATTCCCCTTTATCAAAGGGCACTTTCTCCGCAATCGCCATTGTTTCTTTCAGGAAGTTATGGCCCAGCCCTGTAAATAGATCAGATTGTTTAAGATACATTTTGGTTCAACCTTGCTTTCATGAAAACTTGGGACATGTATAAAAAAGTAAATACCTTATGTCAACTCATCAGGCCGTCCGATGCTGCTGTTTGCTATCCAGCGGGTATGGCAGAGTTGAACACTTTTTTCGATCTGGTTGCGCGGCACCAGCAGGGAAATACGAAAAGAGGTTGTGGTAATGCCGCACACGGGTATCCCGTTGCGTGCCAGCAGATCTAAGGTTTCCAGAAGGGGTAGATTATTGCGGTTCAATCCCTCGCCGATCAAGGACAAAGCGGCCAGATCGTTATCAAAACCGATTCCCGCACCGATTTTTTTTTTCAGCACGGCCTTGATTTGCTCCCAGCCAAAGATATTTTGCACGGAAATCACAAAGGATGCCTTTGATTGCTGCCCGGCGTGGATTATCTCGGTGACATTGACCTCCTTGATCGGAACCTGCTCGCTTTCCAGGTATTCAACGGCCTGCTTAAAAAGGACCTGAACGTCGGCGCCGTGCAGCCGGATTCGCTCAACCTGTTTTTCGCTGACGACTGCCTGCACCCCGATGATGGTGCCGGGAGAAAGCTTGCGGATCACAGTTTCTCTGCCCGGCTTGAACGTGCTGCGCGCGTAAATAGCGATGTTTTTTTCTTTGGCAAATTGCACGGCGTGGGCGTGTAGTACCTTGGCGCCGGCCATGCTCATCTCCTGCATCGCAGGATAGGAGACCTCCGGCAGATGCCGGGCCTCGGCTGTCATGGAGGGATCAGCCGAGTAGACACCGTCCACATCAGAATAAATCTCACAGCGCTCCGCATCCAGAGCGGCAGCCAGGGCCACCGCCGTGGTATCCGAGCCGCCGCGTCCCAGAGTTGTGATGTCTCGCTTGTAGCTGACCCCCTGAAAACCGCCGATGATCACCACTTTGCCCTTGGCCATCTCATCCTGCACCCGAAACGGCCGGACCTCTATGACCTGTGCGTCGTTGTGCCGGTCGTTGGTGATGATGCCTGCCTGGGAGCCGGTCAGCGAAACCGCTTCAAGGCTCAGCTCATGCAGAGCCATGCACAGCAGGGACATGGTGATGCGCTCGCCTGTGGAAAGCAGCATGTCCATTTCACGCCGTGGCGGTTTGTGCGAAATTTGCCGGGCCATCAGCACGAGTTCGTCGGTGGTCTTGCCCATGGCCGAAACAACCACGGCGATATCGACATTTTGGCCCTTGATGTCTGCAATTAAGCGGGCAACTTTGCGCAGTTTGTCCACATCCGCGACACTGCTGCCACCGTATTTCTGAACGATGCAGGTCATAAACGTAAAATCTCCGTTATAGTGCTGGGTTGCCAATTAACAGTATATCATATAGGTGTCCAATCTTGAATAATGAATAACAGCTCGGATGTGTCGCGATGATTTACATTGATGCTTGGTTGACATCGGGGATCAATAATACAAAGGGGAATCAGGTTGAAGCTGATTCCCCTTTGTATGCAATGAAAGGCGCGTGTATTTCTTTATTTTACTTTTCGATATTCATACTGGGCCCGAAAGTCCATGGTGTTCAAATACACCAACTCCGGGACAAGTTTTCCGTATTTTTCTTTCGGGTCACTTATTCCAATGTTGAAAAGCCCCTTTTCAATCACGTTCACATTGGCCACCGATATCTTGCCGGTGGTGGCATTGGTCCATAATGTGGCGCCGCTATCGGTTTCCAAAAGCCTGGTGCTGAGCAACGCTTCAATATAGGCCGTGGCATGCACGGATTTCGGCACCGTCAATACTTTAACCTTCGGCTTGATCTCAGAAACTTGCAGATGTCCGAAAATTACCGCGTCAACATGATACTTTTCTCCGATTGTTTTTATCGTTTCGAAGTCGAGTTCATTACGGCGAATGGATCCCAACACATTTTCTTGGCTTCCAAGCTCGAGGATACGGGTTCCCGGCTGCGCCGACTGGACATTCTGAATGAAATTTTGAGTGACATACTGCCTGACATCATCTTCAGCATTTGTCGAAAATTCGATCACACCAATCTTGTTATAGGCATTCAGCTCAACCTTGGGTGGTACCAGCACCTTTTCGGTATGAGAGCATCCGATAAGCATTGCCAAGATGGTGATGATTGCCACGATAAGATTTTGCCACGTGATACGCTGTTGTAAATGTTTAAATTCAATCTTTTTCATTTTGTTCTCCTTTTGATTACCGGATCACATAAGTTTTGGCGGTGTTGTATCTATTTCTTATAGATATCGGGAAAGGATAGGAATTCTTGAGAAAAATTATTTATAGATTTTCGCTTTGGGGGAACTTCAAGCCATCCATTTTTGGGGGGGTATTTGACTGGGTTGAATTCGTTAGGTCGGTTGGCAACGGACCTTTCCAAATATGGAAGCTTTCTGTTTTCCAGACCATGTCGGCTATGGAAGGGGCGCCGGAGTTGCGCAGAAACATGGCGTGCTGGGTCTTATGAAAGAGGGCAGCTGTTATCTTGGCATCCAGCCAGGGCGTAATGTCGTTTACGATATCTGCCCGGTCATCATTATTTAATATGCGCTCGCGCTCAGAAGGCTCGTACCAGGCAGACCAGCTCATTAGAGCGGTGTCCGCATGGCCATTGGCCAGGGCCAGGCGAGCAGCCCGGTGGGTATAGATATGCTGGGGATGGCCATATTCGCCATTTGAGCCGTGGGTGATGACGAGATCAGGCTGAATTCTATCCACATATTCACCGATGGCTTTGGCAAAGTCCTCCAATGGTACGTCGATGCGACGGGCAATGCCGTTTATTTCCATGTAAGGGTCAATGTAAGGAAGAAAAAAGATATCCCGCACACCGAGGGCCTGTGCCGCCTTGCGGACCTCATGCTCACGGAAGGTGCCCAGGTTTTCGCGTGATGTCAGCGGCGGCTCACCGATTTCACCGCCCTCACCACGGGTCGTCTCCAGGATTGTGACGTCGTGTCCCTGTCCGGCATACATTGCCAGCGTGCCGCCAGCGAAGAGGGTTTCATCATCAGGATGGGCTGAAATTGCTAAAATAGATGCCATCTCAAATCCCCAAATCCTGTGTTTGAATACAAAACATTTTTAATTAGGACCCCAATTGGTTTTTAACTCAATTGGGGTATAAGTTAATCAAGGCGGAGAGAAAATCAACATCAATAATTTTATAAATATTCTTGCTAATCCAATAGAAAACAAATTAAAATTTATGATAGGGTCATGACCCATGCACCTATGATGTATCGTCGATGTGAAGAAATCGACGTTTTTTTGAACAACCTTGCGATTTCATCATTCCATTTATCAACCAAGCGTTACACAGCACAGGGGGTACCAAATGATTCCAAAGAAAATGGATGAATATTTGCGGGATCATCTCCCGGAGACCGCCATTCAAAACCGTTTAAAACGAGATGGCGGAATGTGTTTTTTGGAGTTCGGCTCTACGGACGAACATCTTCTGGCCCGGCTCGGCATTACGGTGGATAAGCTCGGCCCCAGGTTGGTTGCCTGTATATGGGATGAGGCTTCCCGGCCGGAAATCGGCGGCTATCTGGTCGTGGATAATCTATCCATGGGCAGTCCCTCCATGGGAGGCATTCGGATGCTGCCGGATATCACACCGCTGGATATTCACAACCTGGCGCGTGGTATGACCCTAAAAAACGGTGCAGCCAACTTGCCTTACGGTGGTGGTAAGTCGGGTATCGTCGCGGAGCGCAATCTCACGCCGGAAGCGCACACAGAAATTCTTCGGTGCTTTGCACGTTTGATTCGCCGGTACCGGGATGTCTATGTACCAGGGCCGGACGTGGGAACCCATGATTTGGATATGAAGACGGTTGCCATGCAAAACGGCTTGGACAGTGCCGTGTCCAAACCTCACGAAATGGGCGGTAACCGTATCGATGAACTCGGAGCTGCTGCCGGTGGCATAATTGAGGCCCTTGTCACCTTGCTGGAGATCATGCCGAGGCTGCGGGTCTTGCCGCAGTATTCCAATCTGGAGATCCCAACCCCCGAAAATCTTACCGTTCTCATTCAAGGCTTTGGTGCGGTGGGCGCTCATACCGCGCGCATTTTAAAAGAAAGACTCCCGGATGCAAAAACAAGCGGCATCAGTGATCTCGAGGGCTATCTCTATGATGAATCCGGTCTTCCTGTTGATAATCTTTTCAATATATGGAAGCAACGTAAATTGGTCACCAATTACTATTATACAGATCATATTGCCCAACAGGGATATCCGTATTCCACCAAATTTTCCACCGAGGCCAATAACCTGTTGCGTGAATCGGCCTTCTGTCTGATACCGGCGGCATCGGTATTCAAATATTTAGGGGTCCTTGCCTCAGAAGACGCATCAATGAATGTGAACAGTATGGGGGATTGGTCGGTTATTGTCGAGGGCGCTAATACTTACTCCTCGGATCCGAATCAGAAGGCGGCCCGCACGCGCATGGAACAGGTCGTTTACCGTAGAAAGGGTGTCATGATTGCTACCGATTATCTGGTCAATTCAGGCGGGGTCATTTTTGCTGCCCAGGAACAAATGATTAAAACGCCGGATCATCTCCAGATTCCCGAAAAAATGCTGGGCAATCCGCCAGCCGTTGAACGCTGGTTAATATCCCATGCGAAGGAATTTGCGGAATTGTCTGAAAAAAGGTTGGAAGCAGGGGAGGCCAATCGTGAAAAAGTCATCCGTCGCAACATGATTGAATTGATCGACCTGTTAGCCTCTGATCCCCTTTTACTTCCCTGTGGGGCAGCCGAACGGATCAGTCTGCAGCGGCTTACGGCCAGAGAGAGCGCCCGAACCGCCAAGGACATCATGATACCGATGAAGACCATCAAAATTAACGGCAGTGTTCAGGAGGCGGCCGCGCTCATAACGGACGGCTTGAACAATATCATCGCTGTGGTCTCACAGGAGGGCAAATTGACCGGTGTCGTAACGGCATGGGATATTGCCCGAGCCGTTGCCAATGGAGTTTGCGAAAACCTGAGTCTTGAAAACATCATGACCCGCAATGTTATTTTTGCATCCCCGGTCGACAGCTTTTTGGATATCGTGCGTTAGTTGGAGCAGAATCAAATTTCGGCCATGCCTGTGGTTGAAGACGGCGAGGTGTTGGGAATGATCAACTCGGATTTGTTAGCCCACCGATATCTGTTGCAGTATTTAGAATCAAAGGAAACCCTGTGATTTGAAAAAATCTATTTCTCTTTTCCCACAGCCCCGGTATGGATATATGCTGGGCCTTACAAATTTTTCCCGAATGCCTCAAGGATCTCCGGAGCGTCGACGGTGGACAGATCCAGCCGCAAAAAAACTTGCGACGGGTCGTCATCCGGCTCCATAGTCCAGCCAAGTTTTTTGCATAGCTCGATGATTGCTCTGTTTTCCCTCAGGACAAGGCCCCAAAGCGTCCTTATTTTTTGTTTAATTGCGATGGCGGCCAAGCAGCTCAAAAGCTTGGCACCCACACCGAGACCCTGCCAGGGGTCGCCCACAACTATGGCAAACTCAGCTGCATTGGTGCCCGGCTGCCGTATCAGTCTGGCCACCCCCAGCATTCTGTCCCGGGAGCCCGCCGTCTGCAGCGCGATCAGGGCAATTTCACGATCATAGTCTATCTGGGTGAAACGGATCAGAAGTTCGGGAGTAAGTTCTTTGATCGGTCGTGAAAACCGGTAATATATGGTTCGCTGAGACAGGGTGGACCAGAGATCCTGCAAGAGAGAGGCGTCTTCAGGTTTGATCGGCCGGATAAAGATGGAAAGCCCGGACTTGGTTACAGTGGCTGTTTCATATTCGTCCGGGTAGGCGCTGATGATTAGATGCATCAGAGAGGGGGTTTTCGCCGTCTGTATGATAGAGCGAGCGTTCGATGCGAATACACGTCCGCCAACAATCAGCAGGGGGTTGATTTCAATTTCGCTGATTTCCGGAAAATCCGTAATCAGGTGCGAAAAATGAACCAACAGTTCCTCCAACGCGGGCCGACAGTCAGGCTGGAGGGAGCCGTGATCTTTGAGAATCGTGTAAATTTGGGTTTCCTGCAGGATGCGACCGGCCAGCATGCGATTCAAGGGGGGAAGTCCAATAGCATAGTCCGTGCAAATCTCAGCTGTCGCGCCACCGATTCCAAAGACCATCACCGGCCCAAGCGGCGAAACCAGGCGGCTGCCCAGTCTGAGCGCCAGATCCGGACGATTGATCACGCGCTGAACCATTACCACAAAGGGCTCCCCGTTGAGATTTTCGTCCCCCGCGACCTGCATGAATTGCTCGAAAGCCGCTGTCACTTCCTCGGGCCCGCCCAGCAACTCCGCGCCTTTTTCGGCAGGCATCGTTTTAGTGATGTCTCTGGAAAGCGGTTTGAGCGTGATCGGATAGCCCCATTTGTCTGCAAAACGCAATGCTTCTTCGGGAGACCGCGCAAACTCGGCCGGTACCGTCGGAAGATCGTAGACTTTAAGCAGGTTCAAGGATTCCAGTGGTGTGAGTGTCGGCGTCTTTTGGTGAAGAGCGCTGTCGATAATTTCGCGAGCCACAGCGCGGTTGGTTGCAAATCGTATGGCTTTCAGGCGGGGGATTTCCTGCAGAAGCCTAAGATTATGGTCGTATTCATACAAATGTAAAAATGCCCGGATGGCTCTTTCAGGCGCGTCATAGGCAGGGATGCCGGCCTCATCGAGAAATTGCCGGGCGGTGTCCATTCCTTCTCCGCCCATCCAAACAGCAACGACAGGGGTGGTGCTCACGGATACGGCTGACGTGATCGCCCGGGCGACCGCTGTCGGGTCACTGAGGAACTGCGGGGTGATGATGATCAGAATCCCGTTGATTTCCGGTGCCGATAAGCAGATCTTTATCACCTGACAGTATGCTTCAGCAGATAATTCGGCGCGCATGGTGATGGGGTTTTGGCGGTTCCAAGCAGAAAAAAGAATACGGTCCAAGGCCGTCACGGTCTCGGACGTGAGCCCGGCCGGTTGCAGGCCGCGTTGAATCAGAAAATCTTCAACCATGACACCGGGACTCTGGGCGTTGGAAATTACGGCGAGATTCGATCCGCGAGGCCGCGGTTGTTTGCTGGCCAGATCGCCGCAATCGAACAGATCTTCAACGCTATCGACGCGAATGATGCCGGCCCTTTTGAATGCGGCACCGTAAACGGCATCGACGCGGATCAAGCCGCCCGTGGGGGTGGCAGCTGTCACTTCCTCAAATTGCCGTCGGCCGGTTTTAAAAACGATCACGGGCTTGATTCGGGATACCGCCCGGGCTGCGGACATGAACTTTCTCATATTTAAAAGATGTTCGACATGAATAAGGATGGCCCCTGCTGCATGATGATTGGCCATATAATCCAACATATCGGCGCAATCGATGTCCAACATGTCGCCCAGGCCGACCAAGAAGCTCAGGCCGATCTGTTTGCTCAATGACAGATTGAGAATGCCGGCACATATGGCGGCGCTCTGGGAGATCACCGCTAATTTACCCGGCGGAGGCAAGGGTTGACCCAGACCGGCATTTAGGCCCACCGTCGGACTGACGACACCCCAGGAGCGAGGCCCGATGATTCTGACGCCTGAAGTATGGGCCTGCTTGAGGATTTTTTCGGACATTTCTTGGGAGCGAGAATTTCGGGACGGAACCACCGCTGCCCGAATACCGGCCCGACCGCAGGCGTCTAGCGCTGCCGGCAGCGTATTGAAAGCAACAGCCAAAATAGCCAGATCCACTGATTCGGCTATGGATTTCAGATTGGGATAGGACGGAAGACCAGCGAGTTGCTGCCGGGTTTGGGAGATGGGATATATGCGGCCGTTAAAACCACCTGACAAAAGATTGGCGAGGATCTTGCGTCCCGGAGTGTCTTGCGCTCCGAGTATGGCAACAGAAGAGGGGAAAAAGAAGTGATGAAACTGCGTGATGCTCACGATTGCCTTTGCTGAGTTTTTTAACCCCAACCAAGATGTGCGACGATACTTTGTGATTTCTTATTAAGATCCATCTGCCAGGCGCCGCAGCATATCGTACGGTATAGCTTTTTCTGCAGTCGCGCCGAACGTCACATACGCGTGCGTCAGAGATAGGCGCGCTTGTTTCACGGTTCAGGAACGGCCGATGATTAATCGCAGCGGGTCCACTTCACCCCGCAGAATCCTGAGCTCGGTATCCGTCGGCGGAGGCGTTTTCCTGATAAAGTCGGGCACGATCAGTTCGAAGCCGGTTTCCTGCTTGACCGTTGCCACTTCCACACCTGGATGAACCGATTCGATCAGCATGGTCTTGGTCTTCTCGTCAAAGCCAAGCACGGCCAGATCCGTGATGATCTTGTACGGGCCGGTGCCCAGCGGCAGGCCGGCTTCCTCCCGGGCACCGGGTCCGGTGAGAAAGCCCGCGGTGGTGACAAAGTCCACTTTTTCCACGAAGCGCGATTTGCTGTGAACCGTCATGATCAACGTCCGCCAACAGAAGGAGGCAAAATCGTTGGCTCCGCCGCTGCCTGGAAAACGAACCTTGGGCTTCTTGTAATTGCCGATCACTGTGGAGTTGATGTTACCGTATTTATCGATCTGCGCTCCACCGAGAAACGCATAGTCCACCAAGCCCCGGCAGCAGGTCGTCATCATTTCCACCATGCCGGCGGCCATAATCCCCCTGAAAAACGTACGGGAGTCTCCCACGGAAATCGGCATCTGTGGAAGAGCCGGTGCCAACCCGCCGGCCTCAAACAAGATAACCAGGTTTGGTGAAGCGGTTTTCTGTGCCAACATTGCCGTTGCACACGGCGCCCCCGTCCCGACCGCGACGGTTTTGCCGTCCTCAAGATACCGGGAGGACGCGCAGATCATCATTTCGACCTTGTTGTATTCCCGTGTCACGTCACCTACCTCCTTTCTTAAAGGGAGTTTATGTAGCATGCGGTTTGCGGGTTTAACTGTCGACCAGCGTTTCGAGTTTCTGCAGCTGCTTCAGCTTGGCCAACCCCCCACAGCGTTCGAGATATTGCTCGAAGCTGGAGACTCCGTATATATAGTGATCCAGGAATTTTTTAAACTCCTGCGGGTCCTTTTCGACCGTTAACCATTGAGCGAGATGGTCTTCATCCGAGTAATACAGATAAGGCATGTTGCCGGGATAGCTGCCGAAAGGCACCTCAATGACGGCATCCACCAGGTAGAAAGGTATCACAGTTTGGGTCGGTCTCATCCGGATGGCAGTATTGTCGATGAGACGCTCGGCAGTGATAATGACGTGCTTGGCGGCGCGAGCCAGTTCCAGATCAGCAATGGAGATCCCTCTGATCTGGCAGTTGCCGTAGATGTCGGCATGGTGGACATGAATTATCGCCACGTCCGGCCAAACAGCAGGCACGGCAGCATATTTCTTACCGGTAAACGGGCACTCGATCACGCGGGCTGCGGACATTTTAAATGTGTCTGTTCCCAACATACACCGGACGATTGCAAACGACACCCCCTCGGCCGCGGCCTTTAACCGGGCAGCCAGCGCATAATTCGTCCACTCGCAAACCTGAACCTCGCCGGACTCCATGACACGCCTGGCATTTGGTGAAAGCCCGCGAGCCTCCAGGCCGATAATATAAGCAATGTCCACTCGATCGATGCACTGCCCTGCACACAACAGCTGAAAGTCGTGGGTGGAGGTATGTCCGAAAAACCCAAGGTTTTTTCGGCGCGCTCGAAGAATCTCATGAATGACCGCTGTGGCAATTCGGTTTGCTCCAAACCCGCCTATGGCCAAATAACATCCATCCGGAATAAAGCGTTCCACCGCATCTTTTTCGTTCATTCGCTTGTCGGTCATCGCCCGGGATTTTTTGGCGAAAAATTGCCGGGCGTTGTCCGGTTCAGGGTCCATAAAAAGCGCATTGATGCCTTTATCCAGCACGTTCATTATAACTACCTCCACGAATGTGAATGAAAAATGGTTGACGCTCCCCCATTTATCCACGCGGTCGCGCATTTCTAATTTTAATTTAGGCAAGAAATATGCCACACGTATAATTGTAAAAATTTAAATTAAAACAATACATTAAAAAACCTGATGCTCACGCGCGGAACGATCAGATGTCATATTTTTTTACAACATGATAAAAATTGTTTGGTGGTTCAACCCAGGTGGTGGGATTTGATGATTTTGGCTGCTGTATTTCTTAATACAGATCAAGGAATTGAATAGAGCGCGGGAGATGAATGGGTTTAATCTTACTGTTTGAGTTGGCGGTATTGCTTCAAAAGGAGATAACCGCCCCATATAAAGGCCCCTATTATCAAAAAGATACCGATTTTATGCACAAAACCGGCCAGCATATGATCGTAACGAATGAAGCCGGATTCTCGCAGGATAAATTCCCAGTCATGAAACCCATAGGGAGAGGTTCGGCCGGTGTTGCCGCCGACCAGCGGAAGGGTCAGCGACCGGGCATCATTAATATAGGGGGCCAGATCCATCACGTTTTCACCGAACCACCACAACGTAAAAGACGCTGCAAAGGTATCTCGGGTTTTTATTATAAAAACGGCCATGCACATGAGTGGCATTAACAATTGACCGAGGCTTCCGCCCAGGGAGGTCATAAACCGGCCAAAAGGTCGAAAAAAAATGTGGCCGGCTTCGTGGAAGGGAAGGTTGACCAGATGCCAAAACGACGTAAATACATAATTGGTTTCCATGGGCGTGAAAATAAATTTCACCCCCCATACAAGCATAATAAGAAAAAACAGGACTCTGCCACCAAAAATCACGGGATGGGTTTGCGGATTGACGTAAAACAATACGTGTTTGATCACCTCCCCGGCAGCTGCGGCTTTTTCATCGGACGCAGCGTGGAAGCAGACCGGTGTCGGTCGTTGGGTGTGATGCATTCGGTATTTTTCAAAAACAATACCACAGCGCATGCATTCCACGTTCTGGTCGGCTTGTTCAAGGTTGCATTTTGGACAGTTCATGATGATGTATCGTTGATTAGAGACTTATTATTGCCCATCAGATGTGAAGTCCCGCATTTATCTGACAGGGCCTTCGAACCTGAGCTATGGTTATGAAAACACTCGCAGCCTTTTGAACTCTATCGGCATTTTGTGGTTATTCTTGATATATTGCGATTGATAATATACGGGTATGTGTGGATATTGATAGAAGAAGGAGGTAAGACATATGATGAAAGCGGTGAGGTTTTTCAACCAGTCTGGTGATTGGTTTTGAACCAATCGATCAGCCACCGCGCAATTGTAATTTTGGGAGGAATACGCGGGAGATTGTCGGCGGAAAACCAGCCGGCATCTACAATTTCATTTTTGTTGACCTTAATTTCGCCATCGGCGTATTCTGCCGTAAAAGCCACCATCAATGAGTTGGGAAACGGCCATGGCTGGCTGCCGAAGTAGCGTATATCTTTTACCTTTATATTTACTTCTTCAAAAACCTCCCGTTTGACGCAACCTTCCAAGGTTTCTCCCGGTTCCACAAATCCGGCCAGTACACTATAGTATCCGGCTCGAAATCGTTTGTTATGGGCCAACAGGATTTGATTTCCTTTACGCACGGCCACAATAATTGCCGGAGACAGACGCGGGTAATTTATTAATCCGCATTGGTGACAGATTTTGGCGCGCTCATCGATTTTATCTTCGGTCGGATTTGCGCATCTTCCGCAAAACTGATGCGACTGATTCCAGTCCACCAACTGGTTGGCCCGACCGGCCACCCAGATGAATTCATCTTCGAGCAGACCAAACAGCTCCCGCAAACCACTTGCCGACCACTCATTCGGAATAGGGACATCCGGCGGTAATTCGGCGGCGTAGCAGTGCCGGTCATCCAGGGCGCCTAGATACTGTTCGCGAATCGGTGATAGATTGACCTGCCGCAGATCCGGTGAGCGAGGAATAGAAAAGGTGTCGCCGCTAACCTTGACGATCAGTTTTTGGTCCTGATAGACGAACCATAAGTCCCGCTGCGGTTGGTTGGTTGGCGGTTTGAAATCGGGTTTAAAGGTCATCATATGTACCGGTTTTTACTGTTGAAGATCTGTTCATTTCTACTCACGTTCCACCATCTTGATGTTTTTCAGCAAAGCGCTGAAACCGCTTGGCCTCCGCTTCATTGCCCTGAGCCGAATAAATCTGGCTGATTTTTTGGTAGAATTGCGCTGCATGAGCCGGGATTTCCTGAACCAGGGAAAGATACAGCTCAAGAATTTCACTGGTGTAAAGGCCAGAGGAAAAACACAGATCGGCATATTTAAACTTGATGTAAGGATCTATGCGAGCGCGACAGCTTCGGCATTGATCCATGATCTCCCGGTATATGTTGCGAGCATTCGCCATCTCACCCAGCGCTTCATGGGTTTTTGCAAGGACCCGGGCGACGGATTCGTTCCATTCGTAATTTTTCAAAAAGTCCTGATAATACAGCTTGGCTTCCGGATACTTTCCGGCGTGATAAAGGGTTTCGCCGCGCAGAAGATAAACCGCCACAGATTCCGTCAGTTCTGGCGGGATGGAAGCGAGCAGGGCTTCTGCTTTGTCATATTCTTTATTTTCCCAAAAGATTTCACACAGCAGTTGATAGGCCGGTAAAGCATCCGGATGGTGCTGAAGAAATATTTCCAGCAGTTGTTGGGCTTGGTCAAATTTTTCCAGATTCAGATAGGCCGTGGCGAGCTCCAGCGGGATAAGACTATCCGGAGCAGGATGGTCTTGCATGGCGTTGGATAAATGGGAGGCGGCCTGCTGAAAGTCGCCCTGGTTTAAGGCCATATACCCGGCTTCAAATTCATCACCGTAGCTTAGATAAGCTTTTTGAACCTCCGCCGGCAACCTGCCAATGAGGGCCCTGAATTCTTCATCCTCGCTTTCCACGAAAAGCGGCTGTTGCTCTGCGTGATTGAATACCTCGAAATCAGGGGCTAATTCTTGGATTTCTTTTTGGATCTGTAGGTTAAGCTGTTGGGATAAATCTTTCAGCTCCTGTCGCAACTGGGGGTCTGCGGTTAATTCCAGCGCCAAACCCACATACTGCCTGGCCTCTTCATAAAAATCGGCTTTAAGCATGTCTTCGGCACTTTTTTTATGTTCACGCGCAAGGGCCTCTTTGGACTGGATAATTTTTTCTTCAAGATGATTTTTAAATTCGACGTTATCAGGCGATGATTTTTCAAGCTTGCTCAAGGCCTTTTCGTATTCAATTTTAGCCTTACCCCAGGCTTCGGCTTGGGCAAACGTATCTCCCTGTTGTTCGTGCTCTTGCGGTGTTTTACCGGTAAAGATTTTCAACAATCCCATTTGAAATCCTATTACCTTCCAGGAACAATAATACGCGATTCGGGTTTTTCGATCCGGTCTTTTTCCTTTTCTTGATATTGTTGCGCTTGTTCAATCAAGCGTTCCATAGCCGCTTCCATGGCATCGGGAAATTTCTTGATGGCCTGCTGAAGCTCTTTTGACTGAATCACTCCTTGAATCGGCAAGGGGCCTTGGGGGGTCATAATATTGGTTTGACCGACAAATATCTTTTTGCGGGTTTTATCTTCGGATCCGTCGGGTCTCACCGGTGTAAGGCGTTTGATGGTTCCCACTTTCAGATCGGTAAAGGATTCTTCGCGGTAAAGATTGGATCTGTCGACTTGAAAATCAACTGCATTATTCTGTTCTTCAGCCATTTATGTATCTCCTTTGTTACCTTCATAATTGTTATGTTCAAATTTTATGACATAGGCAGCGTAACAAATCAAAACCCATAAGGCAACTCATATCCGGGGCGTTTCAGGGTAACGTCAAATTCAGCTCTAACTGATTCGGATAGAAGAGATTTTCATGACTTTCATTAAGCGTGCAAGGATATTCGTCGAAAACGTCAGCGTCTGGCAAGCACCATTCAGGGGCTCTCATTCCATGCTCAGCCCTCTGGGCTCGATTTCTAGAGATTCTTGGCATCTGCGGACGAGTTTGCCGATGGTCAATCCCTGGACAATGATGGAAAATACCACCACCGCATAGGTGATGGCTAGAATAACCTCCCGGTTTTTACCCGGTGGCAGAGATAGTGCCAGGGCGACGGATATTCCCCCACGAAGACCTCCCCAGGTCAGAATTTTGACCACATGCGGACTAAAGGTTCGGATTATTCGCAAAATTACCACCGGTACGCCCACACTTACGAACCTGGCCAGAAGAATAAGTGGGATCAGCAAAATGCTGGCGATAACATCTTGTCGATTAAAAGTAAGTACCAACACCTCAAGTCCGATAAGCACAAACAGAACGGCATTTAAAATTTCGTCTACCAGCTCCCAGAAAGTGTCCAGGTGCTCCCGCACCTGATCGGACATCGCCAGCAGTCTTCCGTGATTGCCGATAAGAAGACCGGCCACCACGATAGCAATGGGGCCCGAGAGATGCAATGCATCGGCCAGCGCAAAACCACCGGTTACAAGCGCCAGAGTGATCAACACTTCCACGTGGTAATTGTCGATGCTTTTGAGCATCCAGTAAGCAACTGCTCCGATGAGCAGACCGAACCCAACGCCGCCAACAGCTTCTTTAATGAACAAACCTGCTATAGAACCCACTGTAATTTCATGGTGTCCTGAGGCTATTTCCACAAACACCAAAAACACAACCACAGCCACCCCGTCGTTGAACAACGATTCCCCGGATATTTTGGTTTCAAGACTTTCCGGAACCCCGGCTTTTTTGAGAATGCCAAGGACTGCAATCGGATCGGTCGGTGAAATCAAAGCGCCGAAAAGTAGGCAGTATATCAAGGGCAGTTGAATATCTAAAGCTGCCAACACCCACCGAGTGATAAAAGCGATGATAAAGGTTGAGCCAGTAACCCCCAAGGTTGCCAGAAAACCGATGATCCATTTTTGTCTTGCCAGATCTGCAAGATTAACGTGCAGGGCACCTGCAAACAGCAAAAAGCTAAGCATTCCGTGAAGCAGGGTTTCATCAAAATCGATACTGTTCAGCAATAAACGGGCGTCTTCTTCTAGATTCAACCCCAGAGGGCTCAATACGATCAGCCCCAGGGATACAAGAAGGGCGATGAGCATCAAACCGATCGTAGTCGGCAAGCGGATAAATCGATGATTAAGATAGCTAAAGGCTGCCGATAGCGTTATCAAAATGGCCAAGATGTTGAACAGCTTCATTTTCCCTCCACTAGATATGTTAGTTACGCAACTGGCTTTGTTTTCGTCATTCTAAGACGATTTCATCAGCAGCGTCAATCATTATGGTGTCCTTTACAAATTTGAAACTTGGAAATGGAAACAGGTTTCGGGTTGCGGGTTTCAGGTCGCTGGTTTCTGGTCACTGATCTCTGCCAATATAATCCGCAATCGTCCCCCCCCTTGCTTTTACTTCCGGAAAGATTATCTTAGTTTCTGTGCGCTTTAATGGATTATGTGTACATTGAAAAAATATTAAGGGGGTTTCAAAAATGGGAAGACGTGTTGTGATCGATACCGATGAATGCACTGGATGTGAAACTTGTGTAGAGCTTTGTTCAGAGGTCTTTGCATTTAACGAAGATGAAGAAAAAGCCGAGGTAATAATGCCCGAAGGCGGTCCTGAAGATTGCATTGAAGAAGCTATGGATAGCTGCCCGGTAGAGTGTATATCCTGGGAAGAGGAGGATTGAATGAATTATAGTTATTCGTTATTCGCATAAACCGCACTGGCGGTTTTATATTGTTGTTCCAAAAATTTATTACAACAAGTTTACCTGATTTGTCCGACCGATGTGGTGGTTTGCCCTACCGGTATTGCTTTTTCTTTTGCCCAGCCAAGTGAGATCCGCATTGTTCCTGAAGATGCCAGGCTCCCCAGCGTTAATCCGATGGCACCGATGAGATAACCCGGCGTGTCTAAGAAATGTAAGGTAAATCCCGAAACAATGATGGTCCCCAGGAAAATAGCGTGTCCGGCCAGGACGGTGACCGGCTTTTTTAACCAGGCGGCCAACCCTTCGCTCTGTGCCCTGATGGCCACGCTCAATGGAAAAAAGATCAACGAAAGGGCTGTCATGCGCACAAGCGACAGATCGGTGATACTCAAGTTTTGCAGTTTGACATAATAAAATTCAACGAGTCCAGGTAAAATAAAAAAAAGCGGTAAAAGGCCCAAACATGCACCGGCAATCAATGAAAATCGAAGCGTTGACTTATCTTGTTGTGAAGTCGGTGGAAATGCCAGAACAATTGTCTGAATGCGTGTTGCCGAATAGGCAACGGGATTGGCCAGTCCCAGGGCGAGATAATAGACCGGAAGTATCCGCTCGGGATCAGCTGCCCGGGCAATAAATGCAGCGAGAATCACCGCTGAAATGGAGAGAAAATAACCACCGATGGAAAGCGGTAGATTGAAAAAGAAGACTTCTCTTGCGCTTGGCGGTTTCTCGGAGGCAGGTTTCAGGGCGCTTAGAAATGGTCGTGCAAGTATTCGTGAAATCAATGCTTCTAAAGCAACCGGTAAAGTGAGACAGACCACCGCCCATATGGGGCCGACGAGCCCGATTACACAAAATAGGGGTGAAAGCATGGCGGTTACGAGGATTCGGCCGATGGTCGCCAAACTGGCTTTTCCCGTAGCTTTGCCATTATACATGACCACAAAATACGGGATACGCAAAAAGAATAGAAATTGCAGCGGGATACAGATCAACAACGTAATCTTAGCGGGCGTTTCAATGGAAGGAGGCAGTCCGATAATTTTACCAAACAGCAAGTGGGAAAGTGCAGGGATACACAATACAGCCTGAACAGAAATAACCATAAGCCCGAGAGATAGGGTAAGCGTCCGGAATTTTAGATAACCTTCGCGTGTTTTGGCATATACCATACCGGTTGTCACCAGACTGATGGCAAACATTCCCAGGAAAAACATCACGGTGTTGGACTGTGCCAGTCCAGCCAGATTCAGCGGGCCGCCGGGGCCGCGTGAGGCGACCATTGCGACCAGTGGATAACACAATGCCTGGGAGCTTGCTTGAATGGCCAGAGGCACAAAAAAGCGGGTGAGTCTCCAGCTGTGTGCGGATGCTGGGAATTGTGCTTTATTCAAATAGGTTTTTTGGATGTTTTTCTTTTTCAAACTCACCGATCAGTTTTACTTCCCTTTCCAGCCGGACCCCGAAACGCTGCAACACCCTTTCCTCTGCACGCCGTATGAGTGCATATATATCGGCGGCTTTGGCGTTGTTCACATTCAAAATAAAGCCGGCGTGTTTCTCGCTGATCTCCGCATCTCCGACTTTTTCGCCCCTGAGCCCGGCCTCCTCGATCAAAGCACCTGCATAATAGCCGGGTGGGCGTTTGAAGACGCTGCCGCAGGAGGGATACTCCAGAGGTTGTTTTTTGGCGCGCAGAGCGACAATATCGTTCATTCGCTCCTGCAATACAGCGACATTTTCCATATTAAAGCGCATATGACCGGACGTAATCACAACGTCTTCTAAAGAAGGTACGCACCGATAGGCGAAATCGATTTCGTTTCGTGAAGCCTCAAACGGACTGCCGTCAAATAGAAAACCCTTTACGGAGACAGTTACCGATTCGATCTCTTGGCCGAAGGCACCGGCATTCATCCGCAACGCTCCGCCAACACCGCCGGGAATCCCGGCCAGGAGCTCCATGCCGGCCAGACCATTTTCGACCATCGCAGTGATGAGATCCATCAAAAGGGTTCCGGCCAGCACGCGGGCATCCCTGCCCTGAATCGTCCAACCACTGAGATTTTTACCCACATACAGTGTTACTCCTTGCCAGCCGTTATCTGAAACCAGCAGGTTGGATCCCCGACCTAAAATAAATAGCGGCGCGCCGGAGGCGTAGACAATTTCCAATACGCTTGCGATGCCTTCTTCGGTTCTGGGTGCCACCCAAACCGCTGTCGGCCCGCCGATGTTGTAAGATGTATAGGGAGCCAGGACTTCATTTGTTTTAACTTCACAATCGGAAATTTCGGCCAGTTTGGCAGCAAGCTTGCCAAAATTTAAATTCATCGACGGTTACCCTCATAGGTGAATATAAATAGAAATTTAAACGATAAACGTGTTCTCAAATGAGATATTGTATTACATTTACTATAGGCATAAAATTTAGTTGAAAGCAATTTTACGCTTATATATGCAAGCCATTTAACAATACTTATTCTTATGATTTTTAAATCGTCGTTAAAACCGAAAAGATCTTTTTCGAAAAATGATTGCATTAACTTTTTCTATTTGACACGAATTCTTATTTATTCGATAATGTATTCAAATCACTTCTGCCGCCGAACACCACATTCGGAATTACCGCTCGCACTCTAGGCCTGCATCTCATTTCCTTCTCACACGGATTTTCACCATTACTCCGACTCCTGAGTATGATTTTGACCGAATTGAAAATGGCAATAAAGGTTGAGGGTAGAAACCATAACTTACGCTTGCAGCCTCTCGGCGGTCAACCTTAAAAAGGAGGCTTGGTCTGATGAATCCAACCGAGAACAGGGAATCCAAACGACATAAGCATAATGCACCGCTGCTTTATGCCTTTCAGAATGCAGACATTTATTATAGTGCAACGATGTGTGATTATGGTGTAGACGGCATGTGCTTTTTAGCAGGTTATGAGTTGAAGCCGGGGACCGAGATTTTTATCATGATCGAGGATTTCCCTCATAGTGCCGAGGGGCACGATATTCACGAATACTACAATGCAATTGTGCAGTGGTGTGAACCGATGCCGAATACGGATGCTTTTTTTTATAAAGTCGGCGTAAAGTATCATGAACCCTCCTCAACGAAACACTCGAAGCGCAATAAATATAGTAATCTGAAGTAAAAAAAGATTCAATTTTGGTATTAACTTAATAAGCCCCATATAATTAGCTCTTCCCGTTTCATATCATCGATTCATAACGGACATCCTTGTCAGAAAACAGAAGCCAGAGGTCAGAAGCCGCGAGCCAGAGACGAGAGACCAGAAACCAGCGACCAGAAGCCAGAGACCAGTGACCAGTTACCAGAAACCAGCGACCAGCATCCAACATCGAGTTTCCGATTCCCACCTTCCACAACCCTAAAAAATCACTCAAGTTTCCAGCATTTTTGCCGATATTTTGCTTGATGCGATATGTACAAAAAGGAGGATGGGTATGGAGACTGAAGATTTTTTGAGGGTGATCAACGAGATTGATTTTATTTGCGACGATATAGATGAAATCAAGATTCAGCTCGATTTGACCAAATCCGAAGATAAAAAGATATTGCGAGCCATCGAAAATGTCGAGAAAGCTAAAAAAATCTTAGTCGAGCTTTTCCCCAATATCAAATCCCTTGATATGGATGTTCGAGAGGATTTGGAATCCGGACTAATGGATTTTGAATGATGGGATGACACCGCTCAGATCGCCAGAGGGGGGGATAAAAACAATAGCCGCCGTCAAATATAGATGTCCAGAGCATGCGCACAAACCTTCTGGCATATAAGTTGTTTTCCCTATCTTTTAAAGAAATTGTAAAGGATGACCGCTTTAGGTTATTTTTATAAGTTTCTTTTGTTTTTTTGCTTTCGATTATACCATTTGTCACCATAAGCGTTTTTATATTCAACTTCATTCATAACCTATTTTTGTCCCCTACCAATTAGCCGGTTAAATAACAGATCCGTTATCGTCTTATTTCGGGAATCATTTTTTATTTATTTTTGAAAATTTTTTTTATATATCCGGACTTGATTAATGCAGGCAAATGGACATATATTCGTTTCATAATAGTAGCTTATTTGCGATACGGTCAGAAAAAAGAAGCGGGTTCTATCTAACTTTTTATTTAGGAAGGATAAAGTGATGAAATGTCCTTTACGAAAACTATTATGGATTACGACATTGGCTTTGGTGGTGGGTTGCGCCGGGGCGGCTATCAAATGGGGGCAATTTCACGGTGGTTTGTCCAGCCAAGGGTTTCAAGGGGTTAACAGCGGCTTTGCACTTTCATCGGCCTGGATATCCGAACCGTATAAGATTACAAGTTGTTCTCCAGTTCTTGGTAAAGATTTTGAAGGTAAAGAAGTCCTTTATGTCGGAACTACAGACGCAAGACTTGTTGCGATCGATACGGCAGATGGCAGCCAGAAATGGAGTCGCCGTTTAGGTGGCAGCGGAGCAAGCCGGATCGTTTCTTCACCCGCCGTTTCAGAAAAAGGAGATATTTATATCATTACCAATCGCGAAATGAGCAGCGGCGGTGTCCAGAGTGCCCTTCAAAAGGTTGATCAGTTCAGCAACCCCAAATGGTCTTACACCTTTCCGGATAATGGGTTTACGTCCGGATCCCCCAAAGTATTTACCTCTGGTGATCAAACGTTTATTTTTGTGTATGTATTGGTAGGGGCACGTGGAGAGCCTCAGGCGGAGCTTTTCGTTTTGCGAGATGATCAAAATCAAGCTGAATTACTGGACCGCCAACGCCTCGGCGAATGTCGATACGACATCACCGGCAGTGGTCCGGGATTGGATGAGATTTTTGATATCTTAGATGCTACCTGGGATTTGATAGCAAATTTTCCAGTTGAGTTTAATGTCAGCGGAATTCCATTGCCGGATACGTTTGTTGATCCCACCCCGGCTATTGCGACCGATAGGGAAAGGCTGCTGATTGCCATTGCAGACAATCTTTGTAGCCTGGGTGCCTACGAATGGGACGGAATGAAATTATCCGCAATCTGGGGCGAAGCTCACGATTTTAAGAAACATTCTTCAACAGCGTTGCTGCCGAATGAATTGATGGTGTTTGGACGAAATGACGGAATGGTTTTGGCCTATGACGCGCGAACCGGTGTGAAAATGTGGGAATATGACGCCGGAGAGCCGGTTCTTGCCACACCGGCTGCATCCCCAACAGGCCAGTTTGTTTTTGTGGTTTCAAAAAGCCATATTCACGTGGTACGTGCCTCCGATGGCACCATTATTCATGACAGCAAATTAGAACTATTGGGTCAAACGCATGCCTCACCAGCAGCAACCGCCAACCGCGTTTATGTCTCAACCGGTGAAATGCTTACCTTGAGCTACGATCTTAAAACCCGCGGCCACGATACGAACTTTCACGGAAACGGATTGTCTTCCGTTGCCGTCAGCAGCAACGGTGATGTATATGCCGTTGGCATTGACGGAACGATTCGAAAGTATAAAGGTACGAATTAAACGCTTTGGTAAAACAACAGTTCCCAGAGGCTTTCGATTCGAAACAATATCAGTTATCGGCCGGCTTTGATTCAGCCTTTTCCGGATCCTCTTGCAATAGTTTCAGGACCTCTTGCCAATCTTTTACTTTCTGACCATTTTTGGTATCCTCGAAGCTATATCGATTTTCAATGTATTTCGTTGCCGCCGAAATCAAATCGGCAGAGCCGATGATGGCATGGAGCTGGATGTCTTTATTTTTCATGGCTTTTAGCATCTGAGAGCCCTGCCACTTAAGGGTAGCGGATTCTGGAAATTTCTCATTTTCAAGCCATTTTTTGGATAAACCGGCTCCAAAGTATCGGTTAAGATATATTATTTTGTATGTTTTGCTCAAGATTTCAACAGCTTTGCGACTGTCAGCTTTAACCGTATCCGAAAATAGCGATTCCTTAAATCCACTCTCGACTTCGATAAGAATGACTTTATCGTTTTTGTCAACAACCAGAAGTATGCCAATTTCCCGATCGCCATTTGACATTGCCGCGATCCTGATCATCCCAAGGTGTTGGGGTGTGTATTTTAAATAACCGTACCCATCGCCGCCGGTTAAGATTCGTTTCAGCTTTTTATCATTCACATAAATTTCGACCAACTTTCCACCCTGGGAAAAAAATCTGCCCTTGGTTAACACTTTCAAATATACCGGCGTTCTTAGTGAGGTAACTCGATCAAATACAATCACGCCGCCGTGACATATCGGAACGAAAATGTACCCAAAAAGTATTATTATTCTCAAAGGCCACTTGAGTATGTTTAACAATGTTGACATATATAGCAGACCTCTAAAGCTTGTCTATCGAGTTTGTTGCAATTAGGTCCTCTGAGCCTGGTTTCTTTACTCTGTTCCGTTATTCATTAACGGGAAAACAGTTGGGCTGCAAGAAAAATAGATATGTTCACTATTTTTTTTCGTCGCAGAAAACCTGTTTATTTGTTTGAGGTCAGAGATGACCCAATCTTCCGGTAACAAATGTATTTGGAAGGTTGGAATAATGGGTTAGCGGGTTTGGATCAATTTAATATCCGTTTAAGTCCTGATTTTGCATACGCCTATGCGGATCTGGGTTTTGTTTAGGGCGACCTGGGAAAAATTGATGAAGCGGTAAAGCAATTGGAAATAATTGAAAAAATGGATCCAGCACTGGCCGACACCCTGAATCGGTATCTTTACAAAATAGATAGGGCTTCAGTTGAGAATCGGCTTAATTGGGAAATAACCGGAATTGGTGTTTTACGATTCAGACAACTTTAGGGCAACCGTTACATTCAGAATTTACCAAAATTCGGCTGTCGATGGTACGATAGACCCTTCCCACATTTTTTTCAAATTTTCCGATGTTGACAGATTCGGAATTTCGATGGATATTGAAGCAGATCAATTCTGTGATTTTATCGAAGTTCATTAACACCCGTAATTTTGGATAAAATCGCTTCTTTAAGCGATCAATCGTTTTTGCGCGCAAATTGCTTGAAGCTGATATAAATCATGGCAGATTGGATTGACCCACAAGATATTAGAGAATGGAGCCGAAGATTATTTGCGCTGCGGCCGATTTTGCTGGTTCTTTTAGTCAGCGCTATTTTTATTTTAGAGCTGCGAATTGATTGGATAGAACGCGCTTTAGGCGCTTATCTGGTCACAACCAATGTCGCACGACCGGAATCCGGTGCCATCTGGGAGAAAGGAAAACAGACCCTAACAGCACGAAAAACGCTCGAACAAATCGTCACCGATCGACAGGCTTCCCAACGGATAGCCCGCGATGCCACTACATTTAATCAGATCGCCGCCAATGTTTCACCCGACCAAGGCGTGATGCTGTCCGACGATCATTTTCGCAAACTCTATCTGAGCCTGCCCCGGGAAATCGCCCAAGAAATAATATCCCCCTTCGAGCTTGTCCGATTGGCCAGTGAAGGAAAATGGCGGCGAACCTATTTTGAAAAAGCCGGTGCCGGATTGATGGTGTATCTCTTGGATCTCAATAATCGTGTGCTACAACAGCTGAAAATTACTCCCAGCCTTTTGATTCATTTTGAACGTGAACAATTTGCACAGGTTGAAACCCTGGAAGATCTGCCCTATTTTGAAAATCGAGTCTATCCTGCCGATCGTTTCTTTGATGCCCTGGAGGCATTTCCGGAAGACGTGCGCCGCAGTATGGTACCGAATCCTGAACGTCTGTTGCGAATTTCCGGTCAAATTATGCGGGTGGGAATTTCGGATGAAGCCGTCTCGGGCTTCATTGAGATAGGATTCGAAATTATCAACGGGTCCCGGCGCAAAGTGATTATTGTACAAGGTCACGAATGGGCTGTTTGGCGTTTAAGGTCCCATTTGGAGGAACAAAAATCAAGCGCCGATATCATCAGTGATACCCTGGAGAACTGAAGGTATCCATGACCTTTGCCACCACATTTATTCGACGATTATCCGGCATATTCTATCTTGCTTTAGGCCTGGCCGGCCTGGGTGCACTTTTGGCTATAGGTCTTTTTTTCAGCGCATTGAGCGATTTGCCTCGGGTGCCCGAGCCATTGAGTCGAATCATCGAAACCCCGCCTACGGAAATATTTGCTGCAACCGGCGAACGCATTATGGTTATCGGTGGACGGGAGGCCATTCCTTTAAGCCGGATATCGCCTTATTTTGTTCAAGCTGTTATCGCTACCGAAGATCACCGCTTTTGGGAACACCATGGTGTGGATAAAGTTCGCACGTTGAAAGCCCTTTGGGTCACCCTTTTTGAGCCGGGAAAGGTTCAAGGCGCATCAACTATCACCCAGCAGCTTGCAAAAAACCTTTTCTTCACTTATCGGCGAACGGTTATGCGAAAGTTTCGCGAATTGCTGGTGGCCTTGCAGATCGAAGCGCAATATGCAAAGGGCGACATCCTTGAAGCCTATCTGAACCAGATTTCTTTCGGCGTCGGCGCACAGGGCATCGAACAGGCGGCACAATCCTTTTTCGGAAAATCTGCGGCAGCATTGACATTGGCGGAATCCACATTATTGGCTGGTTTGCCGAAATCACCTACGCGCTACAATCCCTATCTTCATTTTGATCGTGCCAAAAAGCGGCAGAAAATCGTTTTATCCCGCATGGTCGCAGTGGGATACATTAATCCGGAGGATGCCCAAAGTGCCTTTAAAGAAAATTTATTCCTTCAACCACGCAGTGAGGGTACACGCACCGGCAGTTATTTTCTGGATGTTGTTTTGAATGAAGTGGAGGAGCGCTATGGACCGGAGGTGCTTTATCACGGCGGATTGAAAGTGATGACCACGCTGGATCCGCTGCTTCAATCCTGGGCGGTTGAATCCGTCCAGAATGGATTGGCAAAACTCGATGAGATCCTTGGTATCCGAAAATATGGCGTTGATAGCCGCGATGATGCCGTGACGCATCCCCAGGGAGCATTGGTTGCAGTCGAGACGAATTCCGGTGCCGTTAAAGCAATGGTCGGAGGTAGGGATTATTCTGAAACAGAATTTAACCGCGCGGTCCAGAACAATCGGCTGCCCGGTTCCGGATTTAAGCCCTTTGTCTACTACACGGTTTTTGAAAAACTGGATTTAAGCCCGGCAACCCTAGTTGTCGACAAAAAAGTGAATATCCCGGTTGTTGGCACTCCCGATTGGAGACCCAAAAATTTCGGGGGAAAATATGCCGGCCCGATGATTCTGAAAGAGGCGCTAATGAAAAGCGTAAATTCGGTCGCCGCACAGCTCGTTGAGCGCATCGGACCGGATGCCGTCATTGAGGTGTCCCGGCGCTGCGGTATCAAAAGCCCTCTGTCATCTGTTTATTCTGTTGCCTTAGGAACCTCCGGGGTAAGTCCCCTGGAAATGGCTTCTGCGTTTGCCACCTTTGCCACCGGCGGCATCCGGCACACGCCATTTTGGATACGCCGGGTTGAGGATCCTCTCGGGCGCATTCTTGAAGAGCGGATTGTCGGAGGAAAACGTTCGCTTGATGCAAGCGTGACTTATCAGGTTGTGGACATGATGCAAGGGGTTTTAAATAACGGTACCGGCTCAATTGTCAGACGTATGGGATTTGATCTGCCGGCCGCCGGTAAGACCGGTACCTCCGATGGCTATCATGATGCATGGTTTACCGGCTTTACACCGACTTTGTGTGTATCCGTCTGGGTGGGTTATGATCGAGGTGTCGGTATGCGGGATGCCAACGGCAAAGGCATCACCGGCGCCCGTGGAGCAGCTCCCATATGGACGGATTTCATGATAAAAGCTACAAACGGGGAACCAGCGCGGGAATTTGCGATACCCTCTGATATTCAGTTTCAATCCATCGATCCGGTGACCGGATTTGCGGCTAAGCAATGGACACCGAATCCGGTACGGGTGGCCTTACGGCAGGGGCAGGAAGTGCAGGGCCGAGAAGAAACGTTTTAGTCACTTCAAAAGCTTATGACCCAAACCCTCAGACATTTTGCAGCTCGTATATGGGTTTCGGTCCTCGTGGGAGGACTGATCAGCCTTTGGATTTTGCCGCACATTCAGTCTCGCATCGGGCTGCAATGGGCGCTTTTTCCGGTGGCCATCATACTTATGTTGGTTTTTTGGGGCGTGGGTTGGATTTTAAACCGGTGGGGGATGAGTGCCTTAAAGCGTTTGGTTCGTGAAGCCGGCGTATATGAAAGAAACGGAATGTATCCGGAAGCTGAAAACGCTTTTCGAAGTGCTGTGGCCATATTCGACAGTTTTTTGATTTCTCAGTTTGTAAAACAGAAAAAATCAGCAAGCCTTGCAGCCCGCATGGCCCGTTTTTACTTGGCCCGAGCAGACAAAAATAGTGAATCCGAAGCTTTTCTCGTGTCTTACCTCCATGCTCATCCGGGAGATGAAGAGGTTGCCGAAAACTGGTTGACTCAAATCGAAAGCCGAGGTGGACTTAAGGAAGAACACCAAGAATTGGTTTATCGTATTGGTAGTTCTCAACCAAAGAATAAAACCATCCAGGTTGCGCTTGCGCGGTTTTATTTGCTTTTGGAGCGAACCGATTTTCCTGCCCTGCAAACCTATCGACGAATATTTGAGCTGGAAGATCAAGCTGCGCCTGAATTTGTCAATGGTTTGTCCCAGCTTTTTCTGACAGAACGTCGCGCAGATGAATGGGCGCTGAAAATTTATCTTCAGGCGATTGAACAGGATGAAGGCCAAACTGGACTCTTAAGCGGTATCGCTGCTTGTGTGCGCTGGATGCCAAAGACAGCGCGCAACCAAGATCTCCTGCAAAAGGCATATCAATGTCTAGAAGGAATAGATCAGTTAGACTTGAAAAAAATGAGCTCGGGTTTCAAACCACCTGCACCCTCCCCGGCACCACCGAAACCGCGTCGTAAAAAAGGCATCGGCACCTCATTGAATAATCTAATCGATGCAGCGGTGAAAGGAGTGATTCAAAGCATATTTTCCGCGGTGCGATGGATTATTCGTTGGGTAACATCTTTTGTCGATTTGTTAAAACATTACCGCAAGGCCCGGCGCGTTTTCGCCGGAATTTTGCTCGCCGCTCTGACGGCCTGTGTTGCCGTTTTACTGATCAACACGGTCAGCCATCTGATTAAAACGGACAAAGCGGTCAAGAAAAAAACCGAACCGGTTGCTTCCGTCGTAACAGACCCCTTTACGATCCAAGTTGCCGCCTACCTTGCACCGGAGCATGCTCAGCGATATGTGGTGCAGCTAAAAAAACAGGGATTGGATGCCTTTTGGACGGAAGCATTCAGCGCCGAAAAAAAATGGTATCAGGTGCGAGTTTCCCATTTTCCGGACAAAAAATCAGCCAGAGAATATGGAGAGTCCTTAAAATCTAAGGGAATTATTGAGGATTTTTATGTAGCCAATTACCGCAGAAATTAAATTACAGTTATCCGTTGGGAAATTATTTCAGATTAGCAAAAGATATATGGAAAAATTGGCAATGGTCTATTGATAGAAGCCGCAGTCCATAATTCAGCCGAAGTGTGGGTTGAGTATACCTAACCTACAATCTCAGAAAGCAACGCAGATGGCCAAATTTTACACTTGAGATATAAAAACAATATGACAATGATTTATTTTTTCAGCAGAATACCGTGGTTAGCAGATACCTGTATCCTTGAGGGGGCTATTTATTGCAACTCATTTAACGTCGCCTATAATTGTAAACTCCGTTTCGTTTGCTGATATATGTGAAAAACCCGGATCGAAGGATCACCTTTGGGACCCAACCAGAAATCGGAAATAACCACACTGCCAAGCTCCCTTCTGGTTTGAGCACGCGGTGCATTTCGGGTAAGAGGCGGTTCAAAGGCAATGAGGGGAAAGGAATCACACCAAACAACAGCACCATGTCTATGCTTGAAGCATCCAATCCCGTATCCAGAGCATCACGTTTTACTACGCAGACGTTTTTTAAATCAGCAGCCTGTACTTTTTTTGATACGCGTTCGGTATATTTCGATAAAACGTCCATCGCCACCAGGCAACCTTGATCGCCAATCAGCTGTGCTGCAGGCATAGTGAAAAATCCCGTACCACACCCCACCTCTAAAACGGTCTGCCCAGGCTGAATGCC
>CP070746.1:6358336-6363844 GCA_020348305.1 Desulfobacterales bacterium | reverse complement strand
CATCTGCCATGCATCAGGCGCCTTGACAACTTTCATATTTTCTGGCATACGTGCTTTTTTGCATTAATTTTATCTGCTGATCTTATTTAAGCTTGTAAAAAAGTGGATAATTTGAATTAATAAAGAATTGCGCCGGCAATGATCAGACGCAATAGGATAGTGGTAAATCAGTATGGAGGATTAGACAATATGGCTGAAGAAGCAATCAAACTCGGCGGAAAGAAAAAGAGCACCTTCATTGACCAGGTAAAGGGGCTTCTTCCGGATGGCGGAAATCTCAACCTTTGCCTGACCTGTGGAGCGTGTTCATCCGGCTGCCCGGCTACAGGACTGGAAGGGATGGACCCGCGGAAGTTTTTACGCATGGCGGCCCTGGGCATGGACGACGAAGTGCTCAGTTCGGATTGGGCCTGGATGTGTACCCTGTGCATGCGGTGTATTTATGTCTGTCCGATGAAAATCGACATTCCGCAGCTTGTTTTTAACGTTAGGAAAAGCAGACCCAGAGAAGAACGACCCAAAGGGATTTTAGGATCCTGCGACATGGCTCTTAAGCATGACACTTGCAGCGCCATGGGGGCCTCCGAAGAAGATTTTCAGTTTGTGGTGGAGGACGTTCTGGAAGAAGTCCGTGAAACCCAGCCCGGCTTTGAAAATCTTGAAGCTCCGATAAACAAGAAAGGCGCCGAATATTTCTTGAACCAAAACTCTCGTGAACCGGTGACCGAACCCGACGAAATGGTGCCCCTGTGGAAGATTCTTCACTCAGTCGGAGCTGACTGGACCTATGGCACCAAAGGGTGGGCCGCCGAAAACTACTGCCTGTTCATGGCAGATCTGGAGAACTGGGAGCACATCGTGCGGGTCAAGGCCAAGGCCGTGGATGATCTTGGCTGTAAGTACTGGCTCAATACGGAATGAGGGCACGAAATGTTCGCAGTCCGGGTCGGACTGCAAAAGTTCAACATTCCTCACAAATTCGAGATCGAAAGCATCATTACTTTGTATGCCCGGTGGATTCGAGAAGGCAAACTGAAGGTCAACTCCGACTGGAACAAAGAGCGCAAAATTAAGTTTACCGTTCAGGATCCCTGCCAGCTCGTTCGCAAGACCTTTGGCGACCCGATGGCCGAAGACCTGCGCTATGTGACCAAAGCCGTGGTTGGCGAAGAGAATTTTATCGAAATGACTCCCAACCGTTCAAACAACTATTGTTGCGGCGGCGGCGGGGGGTTTTTGCAAAATGGAATGCCTGAGGCCCGCAGGGCATTCGGAAAGGTTAAATACGACCAAATAATGGCCACTGGCGCTCAATATGCAATAACGCCATGCCATAACTGCCATTCCCAGATTCATGACCTCAGCGAATATTATGAAGGCGGCTATCATTCCGTGCATCTCTGGACGCTGATATGCCTGTCTATGGGCATCCTCGGGGAAAATGAGCGTGAATATTTAGGTGAGGATCTGGCGGATGTTGATGTGCTGTACTCAAAAGAAGAGCAATAAAAAACCCTGGTAACTGCATCTAAACAACTGGTAAGACAAACCTATCATCATCCAAAAACCCGGCCTTTTTTAAAAAGACCGGGTTTTTTAATATCACGTCTGAGAGCCCCGCCAAACATCGGCGGGACTTCGCAATCTGATTTTTATGATTAAGGTGCTCAGCAAGGCGCCCTGTACAGATTTATTATGCATAATTTGAACTGCCTACAAAAAGGGGCTTTGCAAATTTTTTATGGGACATGACATTAGAAGCTATCTCAAAAATAGTAGTTCACGTTCAAGGGCAAGGCGTCCCGCGGATTTAAAGCGCAGCGTACACGCTAGTACGTGAGCATTTAAATTCGTGGGACAACGCCGCCCTTGGGCGTTAGATGCATTTTTGAGATAGCTTTTAGGCGGCTTTGGAGAGCTTAACGGCACACACCTTATATTCGGGTATGCCCGAAATCGGATCTAAAGCTGAATTGGTCAGCCGGTTGGCCGCCGCCTGGGCATAATGAAATGGGATAAATATGGTTCCGCTAACCGCCTTGCGGGAAATCTTTATGCGCGCCTCAATACTACCTCTGCGGGATGCGATCGTAACCAGTGAGCCGTCTTCCACATTGTATTTGCGGGCATCCTGAAGCGATATTTCAACAAAGCACTCCGGTGCAATTTCCATGAGCCCATCGGATTTCATGGTCATGGTGCCGGTGTGGTACTGATATAGCAAGCGACCGGTGGTAAGATACATCGGATATTGGTCATCGGCGGCTTCGGCAGGCGCGATAAAGTCGATGCCATGAAATACGCCTTTGCCGCTGGCAAACTGTTCCCGATGTAAAATCGGGGTGCCGGGATGCTCGGCATTCGGGCACGGCCAGTGAATGCCTTCATAATCAATTCGCTCGTAACTGATTCCAGCGTATGAAGGGGTTACCTGTGAGATTTCCTCGCTAATCTGCCGGCTGTCCTCATAAGACATCGGATATCCCATGCGGGTGGCGATCTCACCGATGATTTTCCAATCCTCCCAGGCCTGCCCGGGTGGTTCGACGGCTTGACGAATGCGCTGCACCCGTCGCTCCGTATTGGTAAACGTCCCATCTTTTTCCGCATAACAGGCCGAAGGCAGCACCACATCCGCAAGCTTGGCGGTCTCGGTCAGAAAAATATCCTGCACTACCAAAAACCCCAGATTCTCAAGGCTTTTTTCGCAGTGATTCAGATCAGGATCGGAAACCAAAGGATTTTCGCCGATGATATAAAGGGCTTTCAAATTACCATCATGGGCAGCCGGAATCATCTGGGTGACTTTCATCCCCGGTTTATCCGGCAAATCGGAAACCTTCCAGGCAGCCTCCATCCGTTCTCGAGCCGCCGGGTCGATGACCTTCTGATACCCGCTATACACATCCGGCAGTCCGCCCATGTCACAAGCCCCTTGCACATTATTTTGCCCCCGTAAGGGATTGACCCCGCCACCTTCAATACCGAGATTACCGCAGAGCATCGCAAGGTTTGCCAGAGACTTCACATTATCCGTTCCCGTGGTATGCTGGGTGATTCCCATGCAATAGAGAATACTTCCGTGATCTGCACCGGCATATAGTCGGGCAGCCTCGATAATTTCATGGGCGGGGATACCGGTAATTTGTTGCACGTAATCGGGTGTAAATTTTTCAACCGTTTTTTTCAATTCATCAAAACCGACAGTTCGGCTTTCGACATACTCCTTTGCGTACAGCTTTTCGGCAACGATCACGTGCATCAGACCATTGATCCAGGCCACATCGGTTCCAAGATTCGGTCGCAGCCATTTGTCGGCATATCGAGCGATCTTAATCCGTCGCGGATCAACCACAATCAGCTTGGCTCCGTTGCGGGTTACCGCCCGTTTGACAATACTGGACAAGACCGGATGATTTTCAGTCGTGTTGGATCCCGTAATCAAAAAAACATCGGCTGTTTCGATATCGGCAATCGAATTTGTCATTGCACCACTTCCGAAGGCTGCGGCCAGACCGGCCACGGTGGAAGAATGTCAGAGACGGGCGCAATGATCAATATTGTTTGTTTTAAGAACGGCCCGGGTAAATTTTTGGGCGATGTAATTTTCCTCGTTGGTGATGCGGGCAGAACTAAACACCCCGATGCTGTCGGGTCCATGTTCGGCTTTTATTTCACTGAGCCTATTGGCCACCAGATCAAGGGCTTGGTCCCAGGAAGCTTCACGAAACTGTCCGTTTTCCTTGATCAACGGCGAGGAAAGACGTTCAGACGAATGGATAAAATCATAACCGAACCTGCCTTTGACACACAGGCTGCCGTAATTTGGCGCAACGTCTTCGACACCGGTAATCTTTACGACCGTGTTATCTTTCACGTGCAGATAAAGCTGGCAGCCAACGCCACAATAGCTGCAGGTGGTACGAATCTTTTGGGTTTCCCAGGGTCGAACATGGTAACGCCCATCTTTTTCAACCAGCGCACCGACCGGGCAAGCCTGCAAACATTCGCCACAAAACACGCAGTCTGAATTGATATAGGGTTTATCACCGGCTGCGATAATCTTTGTGGCGGCTCCGCGGTATCCGAAATGGATGGCCTGGTTGACCTGAATCTCATTGCAGGCCTGGACACAACGACCACACTGGATACACCGCGAAAAATCACGAACAATAAACGGATTAGCAGTCTCCATCAAATAAGGAGTTTGGGTGGCGTCAAACTTTTCGCCGGTGACCTGATACCGGAAGGCCAAATCCTGCAGGCGACAATCGCCCCACACCGGACACAGTTCGCTGCTATTGTCCATTTGCTGAACGTGAAGTTGAAATTCAGTCCAATTGCTGCCTCCCGTACCACAAACCGCGCAATTGTGATTACCGGAGGATAAAAGCAACTGAAGAACCATGCGCCGCGCTTCGATCACTTTGGCAGATTCTGTGCGCACAACCATGTTGTTGGCTGCCGGTGCGGCACAGGAGGCCATCAGCGTCCGGGCGCCCTCAACTTCAACGACACATACCCGGCAGGCTCCCGTAGGAGTTGCACCTTTAAGATGACAAAGCGTGGGGATATCGATATTATTTCGTCGCGCAGCCTCGAGAATCGTTTCTCCAGGTTCAAAGGAAAATTCATTCCCGTTGATAGTGATCATGTTTTCAGAAGCCATCGGTTTTCTTCTCCACTCCTCAAGAAATCATTTTTGAAGCGCTTCTTTGTACACAAAAGCGATGGTCTTGTCAATGCGGTTTCTGAGTTCTTTTGCCTGGTGGCTGGTGGCTGGCGTCTGGCTCCTGATTACTGGCTGCCGGTTTCTCGATGCTTGCAAATGGTAGCTGGTATCTGATATCTGTTTTCTGTCGTTTGTCTTCAGACATCTGTCGTCTGTCATGCTACTCAGCAGGTTCCTTTTGGCTTGCCCACAATCCATATAAGTAAGCACCGCAAATAGCTCCAAGAATATCTGCCATCACATCCAAAAGATCGGCGTTACGATATGGAATGAAATGTTGGTGGATTTCATCACTGATTCCATAAAGAGATGCCGAAACAACACTGAGCAATATAAGTATTTGCCGGTAGTTTTTTATCCTTAAAGTTCGATAGGCCCTGTAAAAAAGAATACCCATGACTCCATAAGCAACAAAATGAAGTGCTTTGTCCATGAATTCAAATGAGGGGAGCTTTTGCGGTGAGGGATAGTCAGACTGGATATAAATCAAAAGACAATAAACGATGAGCGGTAACCAATAAAAAACGAACCTTTTCAATCTTGGTTGCATATTTTGCAGTTTCTGTAACAAAAGGACATAAGTCAGAAATTAGAGGACAGAAAGCCTACCCCGGTCGAGCCGGAGCCAAAAAAAGGATATATTATCACGAAAACACGAAAGGACGAAAACACAAAAAATAATGAATAATTTAATTTCGTGTTTTTTAAATTTCGTGTTTTCGTGATTAATTTTTAAGTTTTGCCAGAAAAAGCAAAGAATTCACATTTAAGGAACT
>CP070746.1:6353280-6358236 GCA_020348305.1 Desulfobacterales bacterium | reverse complement strand
TTTGTACTTGGAGTGATGCTGTAATTACTTTTTTTGGTACCAAAAATAGACCCAATTAATTCTGATATCATGCTCAGCATGAATAATATCAAGACATTATGCACACTAAATATCAGCTCTGTGTATAGTGTGCGAGTAAGGGTTGTGTTATGATTTGAATTAGTTAGAAGTGAATTTTTTAGTTGAATTTACCTGCTCCCAAAGCAGGCGCGCTTCCAGGCTGCGCCACGCCCCGACGATGGAAGGGCTAATTATCACGCTTTAATAAATCGTTCAAGCTAATTACAGTTTTTTTCACCCGAAGCAGTTTCAAAACCCTGTCTAAGGTTCGATGGCTGTGCGGGCCGCTTCAAAATGCTCACGATAAAAATTTTTTAAGTCCCTTGCTGATAGCCTCTGCAATCAGCGACAGAAAATTTTGATCGCCTAACGCTTTGCCCTCATTCGGATTGGTGAGATATCCGATTTCAACCAGTATGGCGGGCATATCTGCACCTTCCAGCACTACAAGCGGGGCACCTTTCACTCTGATCCCCGGATCTTGAGTAATTTTAAGGACTTGGGATTGCATGATTTCCGCGAGTTTTTTACTGTTTGTCAGATATCTGTCTTGGATACGATTCCATCCTATTGGTCCCGTATCGCCGTTTGTCAGTGAGTTCAAGGACGGCTGTTCCTCCTTCATTGCGGATTCAGGATGTTCTTCAAAATAAAATATGGCAGTGCCGCCGACACTATGAAGGAAACTGCCACCCGTATGCAAACTGATGAACAAATCCGCATTTAGATGGTTGGTTACAGCTGTGCGGTTTGGAATATCCAACCAATAATCGTCGGTTCTGGTTAACACCACCTCAAAATCATCTTTAAGTTTGTTTGCAATCATGCGGGCGAGATTTAGCGTGACTGTTTTCTCCTGAATTCCATCAGAGCTCTGCGCGCCGACATCATTGCCGCCATGTCCTGGATCTAAGACAACGATGCCTTTGTCGTTTTGTCGAAATAATTGTTGGGATAATGCGGCAGATGTCCCACTTAAAATTATTGCGAGCGCAACGAGGGATGCAAACAGAGCATGTTTAATTGTCTGACGGTCAAGATTATCAATCGTCGATTTTTTTAACACAAAAAGAGCCTGTTGATCTTCCGGTTTGGTGATTTTAGGTTCAAACATTTAGTAATTACCGAAGCTTGCATAATCCGATCCTAGCGGCTTGGGGTTCAATTTTGCTTGACACTATTAAGGATTAATATTATTTTTGAAGCGTTATATGTCCAGAGTTTATTGAATCTGGTGATAATGTCAAGGAACAAAAACCGAGGCCACACTGATCCGTATTAATACGAAATATCTATCAGTATAGCGGATTTCAGCGTTATTTACGACAATTATGATGCAATAGAACGGTTCACGTGGCCTAAGTTTTGCATTTATCCCAATAATTGATAATTGCGTGCGAGAGTGGCGGAATTGGTAGACGCACTGGACTTAGGATCCAGCTCTGGCAACAGAGTGGGAGTTCAAGTCTCCCCTCTCGCACCAGTTTGAAAACAAATTCAAGTGCCTTAAAATTTGATGACGGTTTAAGGCACTTAATTTATAAGGAAGAAATACCATGCAGGTTACTGTGGAAGATGTGAGCAGTGTCAAAAAGACGCTGCATATCGAGATACCGGAAGATGAGGTTGCCAGAGAGCTGAATAATACTTACAACACGTTAAAGAAAACTGCCAAAATCAAAGGTTTTCGTCCCGGCAAGGTTCCGCGTTCAGTTTTGGAAAGGATGTTTGGAAAAAACGTCCATGCCGATGTGTCTTCCAAATTGATCCAAAATTCATTTCTTGATGCCATTAAGCAGGCCAACCTCAAGGTTGTCGGAACCCCCCAGGTTGACCCACCGGAACTTGATCCAAAAGGGCCTTATAAATACGATGCCACCGTGGAGATTACGCCCGAAATCGAAGACATTTATTATCAGGATTTGAAACTTAAACGGACAAACTACCAGATGAGCGATGATGAGGTAGATGCTCAACTCAAGGCCCTCCAGAAAAACCTGGCTCAGCATCAAAAGATTTCCCAAGAGCGACCCGTTCGGCAAGACGATATTGTTTTAATCGATTATGAGGGGTTCAAAGATGGAAAACCATTTGCCGAAACAGGAAAGACAGAAAATTACACCTTGAAAATCGGGGCCGGAGCGATATCTAAAGATTTTGATAACCAGCTGATTGGTATGAAGCCCGGGGATACAAAGGAGATTAACGCAACGTTTCCGGAAGATTTCTTTAACAAAGCATTAGCCAACAACGAAATTACATTTCAGGTTACGCTTAATGAAATCCGGCAAGAGCTGCTGCCTGAAATCGACGATGAGTTTGCCAAGAAGGTGGGACAGTATGAAACCCTGGACGAATTGAAAAATGTACTTGAAGATAATCTAAAGCAAGGCTATGCTAAACGTGTAGAGCAGGAGTTGAATGAACAGATTTTTTCAGCCTTGATTTCCAAAACCGATTTTGAAGCGCCGGATGCCTTGGTCGACATGGAACTCGAAGGTATCATTGAAGAAGCCGAGCGATCCTTTGCCCATAGAAATACGTCCATGAAGGAGCTGGGGCTTTCCAGGGAAGAAATAGCTGAAAAATATCGTGACACCGCTTTGAAACAGGTCAAACGGTATTTGATCCTAAGCAAATTGATCGATCAGGAAAACTTGACGCTATCTGATGAAGAAGTGGAAAATGGTCTTAAAGAGATGTCTGAAAATTTTGGCCATTCGCTGGCAGATATTAAAAACTACTATGGCGAACATAAAGATAAGCTGGAGCTTTTTAAACATACCCTACTTGAAAAAAAGGCGATTAACCTTATCATTGACAATAGTAAGATAGAGGAAGTAGAACCGGAAGCGCTAAAAGCATCTGAAAAAAACGATCAGAAAAAATAACAAAGGGGCGATCGCCCCACCCCATCTAAGAAACCCAAAAAATTGAAGGACTAAAGGAGGCAATGCGTGCCACTCATTCCCATGGTCATTGAACAGAGCAGTAGAGGTGAGCGAGCCTATGATATTTATTCACGGCTTCTCAAAGATAGGATTATTTTCATCGGCACTGCCATGAACGATGAAGTTGCAAACCTAATTATCGCGCAGCTTCTTTTCCTAGAATCCGAAGATCCGGATAAGGATATCAATTTTTACATAAATTCCCCCGGCGGCCATGTTACCTCAGGCTTGGCCGTCTATGATACCATGCAATATATCAAGCCGGATATTACAACCGTGTGTATCGGGCAAGCAGCGAGTATGGGAGCAGTTTTGCTGACGGCCGGTACGAAAGGAAAACGTTATTCGTTGCCCAATGCCAGAATCCTGATCCATCAGCCCATGGGTGGATTTCAGGGGCAAGCATCGGATATAGAAATTCAGGCCAAAGAAATACTTCGTATGAAGGATACGCTCAATCATATACTGGTAGCACACACCGGAAAGGATTTGGAACAGATCCAAAAAGATACGGATCGTGATTTTTTTATGAGCGGTGAGGAGGCCAAAAATTACGGCATCATCGATCATGTTATTACGAATCGGGACGATCTTGACCAATTAGAAGAGGCGGAGGGCTAATATGCCAAAGAAAAAAGACGAAAATGACAATCTGTTTTGCTCGTTTTGCGGAAAAAATCAATCAGAGGTCCGAAAGCTGATTGCGGGTCCGGCGGTGTATATCTGTGACGAATGTATTCAGCTCTGCAGTGAAATTATTGAAGAAGAAAGCGAGAAAGAGGCCAAAGACGGAGACCAGATTCTGGTTCCGAAGGAAATTAAGGAAAAGCTTGATGGCTATGTCATTGAACAGGAATCCGCCAAAAAAGTGCTTTCCGTTGCCGTGTATAATCACTACAAACGCTTGGACTCCTCTGTCAACACGGGGGATGTCGAAATTCAGAAAAGCAATATCCTGTTGATCGGTCCCACCGGTTGTGGCAAGACATTGCTGGCTCAAACCTTAGCCAGATTTCTGAATGTTCCGTTTACTATCGCCGATGCCACGAGTCTAACTGAGGCAGGCTATGTGGGTGAGGATGTGGAAAATATCATACTTTCCTTGTTACAAAATGCCGATTATGATGTGGAAAAGGCAAAACGCGGCATTGTCTATATTGATGAAATCGATAAGATCGCCAGCAAAACGGATAATCCTTCTATCACCCGTGATGTTTCCGGTGAAGGCGTTCAACAAGCGTTATTAAAAATCATCGAGGGCACTACTGCCAGTGTGCCGCCCAAAGGCGGAAGAAAGCATCCGCAGCAAGATTTTGTTAAAGTCGACACCTCCAATATACTCTTTTTATGTGGTGGAACGTTTACCGGTCTTGAAAAGATCATTCAGCGTCGTTTGGGTTCCAAGGTCATGGGATTTAGGGCTAAGATTATTCAGGAAAAAGAAAAAAGCATCGGGGATATCTTACAGATGGTCCAGCCAGAAGACCTGATTCGGTTTGGACTCATTCCTGAATTTTTAGGGCGATTGCCGGTAGTAGCTACCCTCGATGAACTGCATGAGGATGCATTGATTCGGATTTTGAAAGAACCCAAAAATGCATTGCTGCGACAGTTTCAAATGCTTTTCGAAATGGAGGGTGTAAATCTTAGATTAACCGATAGCGCGCTGGCGGCCATTGCCAAAGAAGCCATGAAAAGAAAATCTGGTGCGCGGGGTTTGCGGGCGATTATGGAAATGTGCATGCTCGATATTATGTATGATTTGCCTTCGATTGATAATGTCAAAGAATGCGTCATCGGCGAAGATGTTGTGCTGCACAAAGAGGATCCGATTCTTCTTTATGAACAGACGAAAAAACAAGCCTGATGACTTCAGGTTTGGTTACCCGCATAAAGGGGGTAAGCTTCCTTCTTTCTCCCATCGGGGATGTGAAATTCTGTGTGT
>CP070746.1:6348596-6353180 GCA_020348305.1 Desulfobacterales bacterium | reverse complement strand
TCGACGGGGACTGGTTTGTGCATTCATATTATGATGATCCCAGAGAGATTTACTATAATCGACAGATTCAAAGGGCATATAAGCCGTTTGGCATGTCGTACGTTCGTTTCGAGACGCGGTCCATTTATCACATGAATTTTGCCAATCGGTCGTCCAATTTCCTACCGATGGCTGTTTTTAATTCACCGTTTATCCAGGAGCGTTATGCCTTTTCATGTGTTTTAAGACATTCTCCGGCCGGGATATTAGCGATAGATGCCGACAGAGATCTTGCGGCCATCGATAAAAGAATCACCATCAGTCATCTGAGAAAGTACGGGAAAATGATGCTGCTGTTTAATGCGATCGATGAATGTATTGCGGTGGTGGATGGCGGCCGGTGGGGATTTTATATCCATGCTGGCGGTGTTATTTTCGGCGTTTTTATGCACGCCCACGATGATCTTTTTGATCTTTCAATCCCCAAGGTCCTGGGCGGGTTTAAAAAGAATGAAAAGGGCGAAGTTGTACCGATGCTCATCAATCCGGCGATTAAGGTGATCGTCTTGAATCAGGCCTGGCCGGGAATAAATTATCTGGGCCTGGAACAAACGCCGATTGTGATCGCCGGCGAAGACCATGCCGCCATGTGGAAGGCGGACCATTGCAACCCGTATATCAGTGCGGTTGCTCAGATTACAAAAGATTTAAACGGCGCTATGGACAAGGCTTATGACCTCTGTAAGACCGATAAAATTATTATATTTGACGGCAATTTCGGGTATATCAACTGCAGCCCCTCCATGGCACAGCTTTTGATGGACAAAGCGCCTGAAGTCAGCCGCAAAGTGGATGAAGAGCTTTTGCCCATGTGGCTGAAACAGCGCGGAATCGATCCTTCTGAGGCTATATGAGGTTGAATGCAAGATTTAAGGGATGACATATTCAAGGGTGTGATGACCAGGTCGGTGACCGCCGACATTATTGCAGAAGACGCCGGGGTTATTGCCGGGATACAGGCAGCAAAAGACAAAGCCAGATCACTGGGGCTGAACATAATCCGGATGGTGCAAGAAGGGCAAACCGTTAAAAGAGGAGAGGTGATCGCAAAGGTATCCGGTAATCCGAAACAGATCGCCATTACGGAGGATCAACTAATAGGGCTTGTTGCAAAGCCCTCGGGGATTGCAACTGCCACCCGAAACTGTGTAGACCGGGCTGGCCCCGATATACAAATCGTCTGCGGTGCCTGGAAAAAAATGCCTGTTGTTCTTAAACAGACCATACGAGATGCGATCGTTACCGGCGGCGGTTATTTTCGTATCAGCAGGGATCCGTTCATTTATCTGGATAAGAATTATATTCGGATGCTGGGAGGCATCAAAAGCAGTCTGCAGGCGGTGGCGCATTTTACGGGATTTAAAAAAGTCGTGCAGATCAAAGGCAGGCAAAAAGATATCGCTCTGGAAGCCTGTGAGGCTGCAGAACTCAATGCGGATATAATATATGTCGACAGCGGACAACCGGAAGATCTCCGGGAATTAACGGACTTGCTGAATCGTAAAGGTTTAAGAGACAGAGTCGAGATCGCATTCGGCGGCAGCGTAAAAATCGAAGATATTGATCGGTTCAAGGACCTGCCGGTGGATATATTGGAAATCGGAAGACAGATCGTTGATGCGCCCCTGTTGGATCTTAAACTGGAAGTAGTGGAGATAAAAGAAGCGTGAATTCCAGATCCGCCAATTTTTGGTAATCATGAAAAAATATGACCTGTTAACAAAGACAGAATTAAAAATTGAGAAAATATTTCTGCATAACGCGAATTTGACCGAAATTGCTACGCAGGTGGCTGAGATACTGGGTTTAAATCGAAACGAAGTATTGGTTGTGGACTATAACGATGCGTCTTTGACCCTGGATATCCTCAATACCTGCGTAAACGCTTACGGCATTGTCGGGAAGAAGCGACAGTTGCTGAATGGGTTGGGCAGACTTCCCGGGGTATATGTCTCTGCTGAAACTTCCGTTTATTCAGACGGTATGCTGGGCTGGATCGCTATGGATCAGGAGCCTGCTGTACAAGCCCTGCGCCGATCCGAGCAGATGGCCTCTGAAATACTCCAAAACATCTCCAGGAGAGTAATGGTGTTCTCCACCGGAACCGAAGTGGCCCAGGGCCAGATCGAAGACACGAACACACCGGCAATTGCGCAGCACCTGTCTGCTGCCGGGTATAAAGTTACCCAGGGCGAGACATTGAAGGATGATCGGTTGCTTATCGCTGCAAAATTGCGAGAGGTTGCTGACTATGGCGGATATGGTCTGATCGTAACCACCGGCGGCGTGGGGGCAGAGGACAAGGATCATACCGTCGAGGCTATAAAAGAACTTGATTCAGAGGCTGCAACACCCTATATCTGCCACTTCAAAATCGGTACCGGGCGGCATGTGAAGGACGGGATTAAAATTGCAGTGGGACAGCATAATGATACCCTCATCGTTGCATTGCCCGGGCCAAATGATGAAGTAATGGCAAGTTTGAATATTCTTGTTGAAGGACTTAAAGCCGGGCTGGACAAACATCTTCTGGCGGAAAACCTTGCCGCGAACCTGAGACAGATCTTAAGAAAGAAAACAATCCACAGACATTTGTGAGCGTAAGCTTATGTCTTTTGCAGATTGGTCAATGACCAATACATTCTTTTTTGAGTTCTTTATTTTTGATAGATTGCGTGCCTGAACCAAACCTTATGTTTGAGTTTCAAATCATTAGAGATATGACCTGCTAATCCAAATTAAAAGCCGCAAACAAAATATTGTATGCGGCTTTTCTAATAATCTGGATAGATCCTTTGAATCGACGCTGATATACTTAAATGAATAAAATAGGCGAACTTGTTCTTTATAGTCTGAAACACAAAATTCAGGTCAATCGCCGGCTGTCTGGGCTCAAGCCAAAGGCGGCGGTGTGGGCGGCAACTCTCCACGCTCCAAGGCCTCCCGGGCGGCCTTTACCGGTATGCCTGCCTCACAAGGCACACCCACCTGGCACAACCCACAACCGTAACCCTCGAACTTGTAGGTCTTTTTCACATACTCTCTGGAGCGAGCCAAGTGCTGCCGACACTTCATCTTGTCGTGGCCGGTCTCGGTAATAGCACGGACCGGGCAACGATCAATACATTTGCCACAAGTTCCATTAGCGAAAAAGAGGCAATAGGCCCGGTGGTCGGCATACGGCCGGGGAGTCGGTTCAATGGATATCTTGGCCACTACCGATCCAACCCGCATGGCTTTGCCCTTTGCGGTGATGAGCCCGTCGCACAGACCGAAAGTGCCCAGACCGGCCGCATGGGCGGTATGGCGTTCAGACCAGGAAGAGGCATAGGAAAAACGTTCAGAGCTGACGATGGTCCAGTTGGAAACTAGCATCGGAGCGATGGCAGCATGGCCAACCTTTTCAAGACTCTTGGCCACGTGCCGACGCAAGGCTACGTTGAACTCTTCGCCGTAAACCCTGATCCGAGCCCATTCTTCGGATGGATACTTCTTAGTCCTGCGGTTAGCCTTACGGACCACCTCTCGCTGGGGCAAGACCCATGAAACGACGGTTAGTTCTTCAGAGCCTGCTGATTCCTCCGGGCGGTGCTGGTTGAAGACCTCCCAGGGGGTCCAGTGGAAGGCCCCAACATATTCCTTGTACTGCTGCCAAATCGGGTCCGCACCGGAGGCGAATCCAACCAAGGCATCGTCCCATGCAGGTTCCTCAGTTTCGTTTCTCATTGTGTTGTACGGTGAAGTGGTGATAAAATTCCGGATCAAACCTTTTATCCAGTCAACCGAAATATTGGCGCTTTTTTCCACTTAAAACCTCCTATTCACTGTTAAAATTTGCTTCTTAACCCGGTGCACTTTCAACAATCATTACACCAGCGCTGGTGCCGAGTCGGTTGGCGCCTGCTTTGATCATAGCTACAGCTGTCGCCCAGTCCTTAATCCCGCCACTTGCTTTGACTCCCATTTCACTTCCGACAATTTTGCGCACCAATGCTACATCTTCCACGTTGGCGCCGCCGCTTGAAAAGCCGGTACTGGTTTTGACAAAATTCGCACCGGCATGTTTAGCGATTTCACAGGCCCGAATTTTTTCTGCTTCGGTTAGCAGGCAGGTTTCGATGATGACTTTCAGTATAGCCGGGCGTTCGGCGGCCTGGCGCAGGGCCCGGATATCCGCTTCCACGGTTTTCAGATCATTGCTTTTCAGCGCGCCGATGTTGAGCACCATGTCCAGTTCGGTGGCGCCGTGCTCAACAGCCTTTTGGGCTTCAAACGCCTTGGCAGCGCTGTCAATTGCGCCAAGCGGGAACCCGATCACGGAACACACTGCAAGCCCGCTGCCGCCAACTTTATCGGCGACATAGGCCACCCATCCGGAATTAACGCATACTGCTTTAAACCCGTATCGGACGGCCTCATTGCAGAGGCTGTCGAATGATGATCGGGGAGCTTCGGGTTTCAACAGCGTGTGATCGATGTATTTTGCCATTTCCTCAGAGCTTATCGAAAAATCTGAATTCAGATCGGCCATCGTTCCTCCATTTC
>CP070746.1:6340254-6348496 GCA_020348305.1 Desulfobacterales bacterium | reverse complement strand
GAATCGACCACGCGCACAAATCCTGCAATGTTGGCGCCTGCCAAATAGTTGCCGGGTTCGCCGTATTCCGCCGCCACATTCAGACAGGTGCGGTGAATGTTTTTCATGATGGTTCTCAGGCGTTGATCAACTTCTTCGGCGGACCAATTTAAAAGCATTCTGTTCTGAGCCATCTCCAACCCGGACACGGCCACCCCGCCGGCATTGGCGGCCTTCCCCGGAGCATACAGAAGCTTCTTGTCCACAAAAATCTTGACAGCTTCCGGTGACGACGGCATATCGGCACCTTCGCAAATCATTTTGATACCATTGTCGATCAGATTGTAGGCATCCTTTTCTCTGATTTCGTTCTCCATCGCGCAGGGAAAGGCACAATCGGCCATATGGGTCCACAACGGGTTGTAATCCAGAGATGCGTCGGCTTCGGTGTAAGTCGTTTCAGAATATTTATCGATATACTCTCTGATTCTTCCGCGTTTGATGTTTTTCAACCGCTTGACAAAAACCAATTTATCGGCGTCAATTCCATCCGGATCATAGATATATCCGGACGAATCGGAAAGCGTCAGCACTTTGCCTCCCAGTTCAATAATTTTTTCAGCCGTGTGTTGGGCCACGTTTCCAGAACCGGACACCAGGCAGGTTTTTCCCTCAAGGGTTTCATTGCGGGCAACCAGCATTTCTGCTGCAAAATAGACCACTCCGTATCCGGTTGCTTCCGGGCGAATATAACTACCACCCCATTGCAATCCCTTGCCGGTCAATACACCGGTGAATTCATTGCGCTGTTTTTTATACATGCCAAAGAGATAACCGATTTCGCGAGCACCCACCCCCAGGCCGCCGTCAGGAATGTCGGTATCCTGGCCGATGTGATGAGACAGTTCGCTCATAAAACTCTGGCAGAACCGCATAATTTCATCATCCGATTTGCCCTTGGGCTCAAAATCGGACCCGCCCTGGGCGCCTCCCATGGGCAGCGTGGTCAGTGCATTTTTGAAAACCTGCTCGAAGGCTAAAAATTTAAGAATGCTGAGAGTTACCGAAGGGTGAAATCTCAGCCCCCCCTTGAAAGGCCCGATGGCGCTGTTCATACCTACCCGGTAGCCGCGATTTACATGCACCCATCCTTCGTCGTCCATCCAGGGAACCCGAAACATGATGACACGTTCCGGTTCCGTGATTCGCTCCAGAACGCCTAATTTGCGATATTCAGGGTGGCGATCTAAAACCGGTTTCACGGTTTCTATGAATTCCTGAACGGCCTGGTGAAATTCTTTCTCATCCGGATCTCTTGCTAAGATCGGTTTCAAAATATTATCTGACATTTCCAACCTCCTTCAATTCGGGCTAAAAAATGAAAATATCCAAATCTTAAAGATCCTAAGCATCAATTATCTCTAAGGCCTCCTCCCGAAAGGCATCCATAACATACTTTATGCCGGTGATTTTAGAACATTCTTCGGTCAGAGAAAATAGGTCGTCTCGGCTGATATATTCCACCTTCCAGTTGCGAGAGCCGGCCATCAATTGCTGGAGCCCGACCTTGATTTTATCTGTGACGTTGTAAAGACCGATAGCGCCCAGCGGCAAATCGTCTACTTCCGACCCGTATTTTTCTTTAAGGACTTCATAATTCATAAAGATTTCTTCTTTGGTGAATCCGAATTTTGATACATTGGGCGGCAGACCGCCGTCTTCGTCTCGCAACCATTTTTCCGCATTTTTACCGACCATACCCGGAATCATCAACGCCCGGCCCATACATACGGCTTTGCAATAGGGTGCCCCCAGGGCTAGCGCTTTAAAGACATGATCCTCTGAAGAAAAACCTCCGGCAAATGCAAGATCCGGGACCTGTTTACCGTTATTCGCTAGACGTTCACTTAATTCATAGGCCATCGAATGAAGATATATGGCGGGAATGCCCCACTCGGTCATCATTCGCCAGGGACTCATTCCGGTGCCCCCTGGCGCGCCGTCGATGGTCAACAGATCAATATCAGCATCACTGGACCAGCGGATTGCCATGGCCAGTTCTCTCATTGGATAAGCACCTGTCTTCAGGGTAATGCGTTTGGCCCCGAGTTTACGCAACCGCTCCACCTCGTTCATAAAACTTTCCTGGTCCACGAATCCGAGACGCGAGTGTCTTTCGAACTGTTTCAAGGGACCGGCCTTAAACGCCGCCTGGTGAGCCGGATTTTCAGGGTCGGGGGTAACGATATAGCCCCGCTTTTTCAATTCGAGGGCCCGATTCAAAGAGTCTACCTTAATTTCTCCGCCGATACACTTGGCTCCCTGACCCCATTTAAGCTCAATGGTCTCCACCCCGAGCTTGTCGATGACATATTCAGCCACACCATTGCGAGTGTCTTCCACATTCATTTGAACCAGGATATCTCCATACCCTTCATGGTATCGGCGATATTCCAGGACTCGCCAATCCATCTCCGGTGATTTATTAATCTTGCCGTTTTCGTCGAGTTCCAATTCAGGATCAATTCCACAAACATTTTCACCGCATACCAGGCTGATGCCGCTGATGGCAGCTCCGACGGCAAAATGTTTCCAATTTTTGCGTGCAATATCCGTGCTGCCGAGTGCTCCCGTAAATATCGGCACTTTCATCTTTACCTTATCGGTAACGCCGTATGAAGTTTCGGTATCGACGTTGGGAAACGTGGCTTTATCAGGGTCGGGTTCGATTCCCTTGGCACCCAGGGCATACCCCATGATATTCAAATGGGAATAATCCACCGGGTAGTCCTTGTCCGCGCCGGCGGTTACGCTGCCAAACGGCTCCGGGTAAAGAAGCTCCCGTCCCCGGAACGTGGCTTTGAACATGTCACAGTTTCCTTTACAACCATCCAAACACCTGCTGCAGATACCGGATTGAGGTGCAATGTCGCGCGAGCGATTCCTTGTCTGAAGTGCATCGTTTGCATTCGGCCGATGTAGGTTCATAGTCTCCCTCCTTATTCAAATTGATGGTAATTGCAAGAACTCGATTTTTTTAAATGAGACCTATTGATAAATGAAACTTGTGCTTATACCTCTGGGGTGCATTAGCATGTGGACTTAGCAAACACGACTTTTTTAAGCAATATCGGAATCAAAAGTCAAGTAACGGATTCTACACTTTTTGTTATATATTGCGCAGTACAACAGACGTACAAGATTTAAAAAAAAGGATACGGTTGGGTTGACCATGTTTTTTTTATCTATGTAAACACCTTTAGAAGAAAAGAAACGAATGATTGGGGGAAATATGGCTGAGATATTGGACGTCATAAAATCGCGAGATCCGGGTGAATACGAATTTTTAAAAACGCCTTGACCATGCTGTCGTTTGGGGGGGGCAGCCTGATACGACCGGAGACCGCCGGATACGGCTGTGTTTATTTTGCGGCCGAAATGTTGTCCACCCGGAACATGAATCTGGAAGGCAAAACGTGTCTGGTATCCGGTTCGGGGAATGTGGCCCAGCACACCACCCAAAAGTTGATCGAATTGGGTGCCAAAGTGATTACGCTTTAGGATTCATGCGGCTATATTTATGATCCGGAAGGCATCGATCAAGACAAATTAGCCTTTGTGAAACATCTTAAAAATATTTAGCGCGGTCGAATAAAGGTCTATTCTGAGAAATACGCTGGAGCGAAATATACCGCGGCGGATTATTCGCTGGATTTTAATCCGTTGTGGAGTCATCGGGCCGATTGTGCATTTCTCTGCGCCACTCAAAACGAAATCAATGAAAATGACGCCTATAAACTGATCAATAGCAATATTCGGGTGGTTTGCGAAGGCGCCAATATGCCCTGTACTCCCGAAGCCGTTGATATATTCCAGGATAAAAGAACTTTTTACGCCCCGGGGAAGGCCGCTAACGCCGGCGGGGTTGCGGTTTCCGGCTTGGAATTGGTTCAAAACAGTATGCGCCTGAACTGGTTGGCCGAAGAGGTGGATGAGCGACTCAAGATTATTATGAAGGGTATCCACCAAACCTGCCTGGATGCGGCTGAAGAATACGGAACCCCGGGTAATTACTTAAACGGAGCCAATATCAACGGCTTTGTCAAGGTGGTGGATGCCATGCTGGATCAGGGGGTAGTGTAGCAGGTACTAACCGTATGCTTGATTATCAAGGCTTCGCGGCAATTTTGTCACTGTTTTGTCATAAACCAATCGCATTACAACCGATGGATCAAGTTTAATATAATTCTGATATGCGGCAAGTGACTTATGGCCGGTTGCCCTTCGGATTATCTCATCGCTGTATCCGGCTTCAACCCATTTGCTTGTCCGGGTATGCCGGAAGCAATGAAATACAATTCCGATCTTTTCGCCTCTATCATTTAAAAGTTTATCACCATATGGAATCTTGGCTTTATTGCATATAGCCTTTAATCTATCCCCGATATGTTGCGAAGGATATCTTTGCCGTTATTGGTAAATACGAGGTCATCCGGGCCTAAGCCTTCAAGCCTGCGGCCTAATACTTGCCTTAACGCTGCGGATACTGGCACTGCACGCCTGGTCTTAGTCTTGGTATCCATTATACCCAAGTCGATATAACTAACCATTTCACCGGATATATGCTGGATGTCCAGCTTGACCTTGCGGGCGGGAAGGTTGCAGATTTCAGATAGCCGCATAGCCGATTCATAGGCGCATATAAGCATATCCCTGAAGTCACTATCGGCATGTTTCAAAAGCTTTTGATATTCGGCATCTGAGACGCGCCTGCGTGGATTTTTTTTCCTTAACCTGCAAAAACTCTCCAGGCATAAAGTCAGGCGGTATCTTCTTTCGCTTACAGGCCATATTATACATGGCACGCATGGTCCCAACTTCCAGATCAATGGTTGTATTGACTGCACCTTCATTTAGCCTTGATTCGCGATAGTCTTCAATATGATCTGCACTGACATTGCCAACAGACCGACCGCCAAAGAATTTGAGCAAATGAGCTGCAATCGATATCTTGCGCTTGTAAGATTTCTGATTCTGGATAGATGGCCTTGTCATGTACCAGTTACACATAGCCTTGAAGGTTTTCAAGTCATACCTTTTGACTTTCAATCCAGTGCTGATTTCTCGCTGCTCATACTTTTTGACATTGTCCTTTTCTTTGGCCGCCTTGGCTATTTCAAAGCCTTTGCTGCCCCTGTCAGCATAGATTTGCTGGCCGTTAATTGAGGCATACCAATAGCCGTTCTTTTGAAATACGCCCTTCATTGGTTTTTTTTCTTTTGCCATTCAATCACCTCCTTACTATAAGGCCCATCAATCATTTCTTTTTAATCTCTTCAAAGGGTTTGCCCTCATCTTTAAAGTCTAACCATTTCACTACACCAGTGGTTGTATCAATCACCCATACATCTGAAACATTAGGCGACCTAACGACCACCTCCATTTGATATCTGCCAATTTGCGGTGCGCTAATTGCTCCGGTTAAAAAAAGAAGCGCAACAGTGATGGCTATACCAATAAGAAAAAATGATATTTTTGAAACCAGACCATAAAGTCCCTCACTTTCTCTCTGGGTTATCCACGGCAGGGTGTCAGGGTCACACCTTTTCGGCCTGCAGCGCCTAGCCGGTGGGGTTGAAATTTTGAAACCCTAAGAAATTGTGATATACTAAATAATATCGTTGCGGGCGAGCAACGTTTTTCATTCACCCTCCTTTCTTAGGGCGGTTCATGTTTGGCCATCCATGAGTCGCCCTTATTTTTTGATAAACAACCCTTATGTCTTTTCCGATAAGTCCTCATATACGATCTCTGAGGCGGTCTGGCCGCTAATCCATGGCCTACATGCCTTCCTTGGCCCTCTTTTTCAGTATTTTATTTATGAAATCTAAAATATCGGATAGCTGTTGCGGTTTCCGCAGGGCCAGAACTGCGCCTGCTCGGTGGCATTCCTCACGGCTGTAAAAACTGTCAAGCGCACCGGATAAGATGATAACCTTTGCCTCAAAAAAGCTTTTGACCAATCGGGTCAGGGCCAGACCGTTGGGGTCGGGGTGTGCGATGTCTGTAATGACGACATCAATGTCCACGCTTTGCAGCCAATGGATAGCAGTTCGATTATTTGCTGCGACATAAACTTCAAAATAATCGGCCAGGTATTCGGCCAAAACTTCTCTCAAAATTCGGTCGTCATCGACAATCAAAATTTTGGCGCGTTCATTTACCATAGGATATAAGCACGAATAAACAAAAGGGCCAAGCGTTGTTCGAGGAGCATCATACTCCTCCTATATGCGTCACCACATACAGACACTTGGCCCGAATTAGTTCCACTTCCAATAAAAATAGCCATAACGGAGGCCCTCCCGATGATGAATTTTGAACATCGAATAAATAGCATCGATGCTTTTTTAAAGTCAACATTTTGTTTTGACACTTCATCGCCTATTCTGATATTAAATATCCAATATGAATCTCTAACCGATAACCAATAAGGATATTATCGTGAGTTTAGTTTCAAGACCCCATTTCTCATAGAGAGGTGGGGTTTTTATATTCTAAGATAATCAAAGGGAACCATTTATGATTACCGATAAAACCGTATTTATATTGGGGGCAGGCTCTAACCATGTATACGGCTTTCCCACGGGTTCTGAGCTACTGGAATACATTATTATAGAATTCAAAGGTGATTTAAAAAAAAATTGGAACACTAATAAAATTCCGCCTCATCCAGAATCTTATCAATATTTTATTTTTCATTCTCACCCGGAATTGAATGAGAAACGTAGGCGTAAATTAGAAGAGAGTGCACAGGAATTTATAGATAGGTTTAAAACTTCTTCTAATCCTTCAATCGATCTATTTTTATCTAGAACAAGAAGTTTGAAGAAATTGGAAAGATTGCGATTATCATCAAAATATTAAAAGAGGAATTAATTGGAAAATTTAGAGAAGATCTAGATAAAAGAAAGCGGCACGAAGATTGGTACAAACATATATTTGTTGAAATGTCAAAAACATTAACAGAGCCTGATAGTTACATTAAATTTAAGAACAATAATATAACTTTCGTAACTTTTAATTATGATAGATCAATTGAGAATTTTATACACGAGAGTTTTTATAATTCGTTCGATGACATAAAAGATCATGAAATGCAATTAGATCCTGATAATGAATATTCCCCAACAAAATTGATGCTTTTTAAGTTTTTGCATGTATATGGAAAAATCTCAGATCTGCCTTGGCAATCGCCAAACCATTTAAATTATGGCCCTGTAGGAGAGATCAAAATTGATGATTATTCACAAAATATTCGCATTATATATGATAAAAGAATAGATGAAGAAGAAATAAAAATAATTAGAGATGAAATACACAGTGCCAAAAGAATATATTTTTTAGGCTTTGGTTTTGCCTTGGAAAATTTAAAAATCTTGGACTTTCCAAATGTGCTGATGCCTGGGCAAAAGGTCTATGGTACAGCATACAATGCGAAAGAAGAAGAAATAGAAGAAATTAAAAATAGGTTCGTACAAAATAATGAATTTAATAAGGCCTTACATGATAGAGAGTCTGAACTCATTATAAAAAATACAAATTGTCTTGATTTACTTAGAGAACGTTTACATTAGGCAATAGTCTCAAGCCCATTAAATAACAATTTCGGGTTAGGCTACCCGCCCATACGCACACTGTTGGGCCAAATTGTCAACGAGCTAAATCCGGTTCTCAAGGAGATCTGGAAAATTGTTATTTCATATATCATCTACATATCCGTATTTTCGCAATTTTGCAGATACAATAATGGTATCACCACCTGGCGTAATCCTCAATTTTATTGACTAAACCCCATCGATTTGGGTATAAATGCATATAAACTATTCCTGATTTTCCTGTTCAATTTGACCTGAAGCAGTTCCTCATTTACGGAATCGTATCCGATTTCTCATCTGATTTCTGAGTTCCTTCGAATAATCCGCATTCCGAGTTCCACTCTTTGACACCTTAAAAAAGGAGGTGCCGCTATGCCCGAAGAAGGTTTTAAACGCAAACTCACCTCTATCCTCAGTGCCGATGCTGTTGGGTATAGCCGTTTGATGGAGGATGATGAAGCGGCTACTGTGCGCACCCTAACATCCTACCGTGAAGTGATAGCTACGCTTATCAAACAACACAACGGCATGGTGGTGGATTCTCCAGGTGACAACTTACTGGCTGAATTTGTTAGCGTGGTCGATGCAGTTCAGTGTGCTGTATC
>CP070746.1:6328387-6340154 GCA_020348305.1 Desulfobacterales bacterium | reverse complement strand
AGCGAGTTGAATTTATTCTAGCAAAGGATGACCCTGAAATAGTCAATGGAGATTTCATTCAAAAAACGCAGTAGAATGCAATCTGGTCTAAACAATGTTTTCATGATGGTGTCTGCCTGAATAATTGACGTGTTCGGGAGAGGAGACTTTATGGTAAGAAAAACCGCTGAAAAAAAGGAAAGCCCAAAAAGAACCCCAAAAGCCGCGGCAGCAAAAAAGGCAACTACCAAACAAAGCGCCACGGCAAAGACCCAAAAGCCAACAAAAGTCACCAAACGTCCAGCCAACCGCCAGAGCAATAAAAGGATCACAAAAAAGGCAATCATGGAGTTGTTGGCAAAAGGTAAAAAACAGGGGTACCTTACGTATGATGAAATTAATGAGATGCTGCCCGAAGATATGCTTTCCCCCGAGCAAATTGATGAAACATTCATGATGTTTGACGATAATGAAATCCAGATTATCGATGAGAAAAAGAAAAAAAGCGTCGTTAACCTTAAAAAAGCTAAAGAAAAAAAGGTTAAGCGTCAAACCCCGAGTGACTCAGATTTCGGTACCGTAACCGATCCGGTTAAAATGTACTTACGAGAGATGGGACTCGTTACGCTTCTCAGTCGAGAAGGTGAGGTTGAAATTGCCAAAAAGATAGAAGCCGGTGAGCAAGAAGTACTCCATGCCCTGCTTGAAACCACAGTTGGAGTTGTGAGTATTATAAATCTCGGCGATGATATTGAAACCGGAGCTATTCGTCCAAAGTACGTACTGAGAGATATTGATGAAGGTGATACCTATATTGACGAAATGATGCAAACCCAGAAGTTCTTAGACACTATCCGTACTATAAAAAAAATACACCAAGAAAACAAAGCGTACCGCGAAAAGCTTTTTTCATCGGATATCGACCAGGTTGAACAGCGAAGACTCAGAAGAAGCATCACGCGCCGAACGAATAAAATATTTGAGTCGCTTAAAGATTGGCGGCTTGAATCAAGTATTATCGACGAAATCGAAGGAATTATCCGGGGGCAGATTGCCTGGTTTGATGCAATGAACAAAAAATTGGCCAAGGGAGCGGACATCATCGATACATCGATTAAAGACCTTCGGGAATATCTCAATACGAAAAGCAAATTTCTTAAATGGTCTATCCCCCGTTGCGCCTTGACTAAAGATGAACTCGGCGCACTATACAAAGACTTAAAAGAGGTACAAGATAAAATTGTCGATCAGGAAAATGACTTTAAAGCAACCAGTAGAACGCTAAAAAGGGTAATCGCCAGTGTTGAAGAAGGACGATTTAAAGCAAAATTAGCGAAAAGCGAATTGACGAAAGCCAATTTACGGCTGGTGGTTAGTATTGCCAAAAAATATACCAACCGTGGATTACAGTTTCTTGATTTGATACAGGAAGGTAATATCGGTCTGATGAAAGCTGTGGACAAGTTTGAATACCGCCGAGGTTATAAATTTAGTACTTATGCCACATGGTGGATACGACAAGCCATCACCAGAGCCATCGCTGATCAAGCCAGAACGATTCGGATACCCGTTCATATGATTGAGACGATCAATAAACTCATTCGCACATCCAGGTATTTGGTGCAAGAGCAGGGTCGAGAACCGACTCCAGAAGAAATCGCTGAAAAAATGGAAATTCCGTTAGAAAAAGTTCGCAAAGTATTAAAGATTGCACGAGAGCCTATATCCCTGGAAACACCTATTGGTGAGGAAGAGGATAGCCATCTGGGTGATTTTATTGAAGACAAAAAGTTTATGCTTCCCTCAGATGCAGCGATTAATTTGAACCTTGCTGAGCAGACGAGGAAGGTTCTTGCAACACTAACGCCACGTGAAGAAAAGGTGCTGCGCATGCGATTTGGGATTGGCGAAAAAGCTGACCATACACTAGAAGAAGTGGGTCAAGATTTTGCGGTTACCCGCGAACGAATCAGACAGATTGAAGCCAAAGCATTAAGAAAATTACGACACCCGACAAGAAGTCGTAAACTGAAAAATTTTATCGAGACCTAGTACTTGACAAACCGGTTGTCTGAAGTTACAAATCCGGTTATTCAATATCCCATGTGGGCCCATAGCTCAGTTGGCAGAGCCACCGGCTCATAACCGGTAGGTCCCTGGTTCGATCCCAGGTGGGCCCATACTTTCGTCAGAGCAAAAATGAACAAATCCATAAGGCTCTTTATAACTGTCTCATATTTGGCCATCGGTTTAGCACCATCTTATTGTAGTTCACACCGGGTGACTTGAGATGGGTAAACTCATCTGCTGTGAATTCCTTTGTTTAGGCGTGTGTTTGCAAAAACCACGCCTTTTTTAATGAGATACCCATAAGGCTTCATTATTGAGAAAGATCCGTTTGTGGTTTTTTAAATCCAATCTAACGACTTATGATTGTATGGCTTGAATTATGACATGCGCGTTCCTAATTTATGGTAGCAAATATTAACAAGATGATGGGATAGAAAAAATGCCGAATATTAACAAAGAACAGATAAAATTCCTCGTAAAGCTCCAGCAAATTGAAATTGAATCGAGCAAAATCAAATCTATTCTTAGTTCTGTGGATCATCGCATTGAAGCGCTAGATAACAGCTTAAATGACTTTGAAAAAAACATTAAAGATGAAGAAGCGGTAATTAGCGAACTCAACCAGAAATATCGAACATATGAATCGGATGTGCAGATGAATTTAGATCGTATTGCCAAAAGTAAAGCAAAGCTTAGATCGGTAAAGACAAACAAAGAATATCAGTCGTCTTTAAAGGAGATCGAAGACCTTGAGATGATTAATTCCAAAATTGAAGATGAAATGATAGAATTTCTTGATCGTATTGATCGTGCAGAAAATACGCTCACGGAAACAAAAGCCGACTATTCAGGGCTTGTTGACCAAACCAATAAGGAGAGAGCCGCCATTAAGGAGGAAGTAGCGCAAGGAAAACGACGACTGGTTCAACTTGATGCAAACTGGGATAATATTTCTCAGAGCATCGATTCTGAACTATTGGAAAAATTCAACAAAACCAAGGCAAAACAAATAAATGGGATTGCCATCGTGCCGGTTAAAGATGCCGTATGTTGGGGATGCAATATGAATATTCCACCGCAGATGTATAATGAATTGCATCGCTTTGATCACTTGATAAACTGCCCCCACTGTGAGAGAATCATTTATTGCGATGATCATAATGGACGGTCGGAGTAACCCAAACGATCACTGAATCATCTCTTTGATTCAGAGGAAAGTCCGAACACCGTAGGGCAGGGTGCTCCATAACATGGAGTCGTGGCAACGCGAAGGAAAGTGCAACAGAAAGTATACCGCCCGGCACCAAACCGGATCGTTTGGTGCCGGGTAAGGGTGAAAAGGTGCGGTAAGAGCGCACCAGTTCCTCGGGTGACCGGGGAAGCTTGGCAAACCCCACCTGGTGCAAGACCAAATAGGGGAGCGCGTGAGAGTGGCCCGCTCAAGCTCCCGGGTAGGTCGCATGAGATGCCGGGCAATCGGCATTCTTAGATGAATGATCGTTACCCGTTTTGGGGAGACCTGAAGCGGGCACAGAATTCGGCTTATGGGTTGCTCTGGCCGTTTTTCTAATTTAGGGATTACGAGAGGAAATGAAAGCGAAAGCGTCGATTTGCGAGTTTTCTTTTGCCGAAAAGATCCGTATCTTTTCAGCGGATTATCTGAAATGTAATGTCTTCATCTCAAAGGTGGATGACCCGAAAAATACCTTTACCAAAAAATTATATTCCAAGCTAATTTCCAGCTCCATGCTTTTGGAAGACTTTCTCGACTTTCATGGGGCAAAAAACAATATGAACTGGTATTTTTACCGGGAGCTGTCCGCCGCTGTTCGACATCTGGGTCTGGGTGCAAACTTTCAAAAACATATCTCCAATCGTCTCGTTTTCTATGACTTGGTAAACACAGGCGACTTTGAAAAAGAAGGAGAGCTTACCTTTGAATTCTTAACCAAGTGCCTGATGAAAATGGCACCGGTAATCCTCAACGAAGCCCGTCGCCTGCGTATCTCCATACCAGATGAAGAATTTTCGGTTGCCGACTTTCCCAGTGTCGTAACCAGTGAAATGCTTGATTATGATATTGATGATCAGGATAAAGACCAGCAGAAAAAAAATATCGTAAAAATTGCCAACGAATTGTTAAACATTGCCAAGAGCTTTGAAGAATTTAAATTTTATGAGCCTTATACCTATCAGGATATATTGGCTATTGTTCCTGAAAAAGTGAATGAGGTAGAAATTAGACGCTATGAAATGCTTGTTCACAACCTCCAATCATCTTTTGATACATATGTGATTCACGGCGGCTTCAGGTACGGCAACCGGAAACTCAAGCAACTCCGAGGTTTTTTCTCAGTTGTATTTCATCTTCTTCAAATGGTGGGACACCTGCTCCATTTTTACGAACGTCATTTACATGAGGCAGGTTACAAAAATACCTATAAAAAGATTCAAGAACAATTAGCATCACTGATTAATCCTGAAAATCTTCTTGATCGTACCATTAATTACGGACTCTATTATGCGTGTCATTTTTTAACAACCGGCATAGAACTGGCCCGAGAGGTACTCAATGAGAATATTGAGCGGTCGTCAATAAAGGTTGGGGTTCCGATAAAACTGGGCTTTCATAGCCGGCCGAGCCTTTTGGTGGCTAAAATTGTTCAGCACTATGGCGGGCAGGTGGAATTATGTGTCGGTACAGATCGGTTTGATGCCAGCAGTGTGTTGGATATACAGTGGGCGGGCGGTAAGATCCAAAAAGAAAATATTAACAATGTGGTTTTCGAAGGTGACGCGCGAACTCTCAAGGATATCGAGATTCTAGCCGCTGTTAACTATGGTGAAGATACAATGGGAAAGGGTGTTCCGTTGCCCAAAGAGCTTAGTTACTTAAAATGACGAAAGTAATTGCGATTATTGTCGCCGCCGGAAAAGGTATTCGAATGAATGATCCGGTGAGAAAACAGTACCAACAAGTAGCTGATTTTCCGATTGTGGTTCATACATTGAGAGTGTTTGATTCATGTCAGATGATCGATGAAATGTTTCTTGTGATTCCCAAAGAAGACCTGGAATTTTGCCGTAATAAGATTCTTTTTCCAGCCGACCTGAAAAAAAATATATATCTGGTTCCGGGTGGACCCAAACGACAGGATTCCGTGTACAACGGATTGAAGGCTATAGATGCTGATTATTGTATTGTGGTCATTCATGATGGCGTGCGTCCCTTTATCACGCATGATCAATTAGAAGCCTGTATAAACGGGGCAAAGAAACATGGTGCGTGTATTCTCGGTATACCTGCATACGATACGCTAAAACGCGTCAGCTCCACAGGAACCATTGTTAATACGCTTGAGCGAGATGCCATTTGGCTTGCTCAAACCCCTCAGGCTTTTCGTTATGATCTGATCACAAAAGCTCATGAAGTCGCCCGACATCAAAACTTTACAGGCACAGATGATGCCTCCCTCATCGAGCAACTCGGCCTTGAGGTCAAAATCATTAATGGCAGCCGCGATAATATAAAAATAACAAATCCGGAAGATCTGAAACTAGCTCGCATCTTATTAGAACGCCAATAATACTTTGCACGATTATATAGGCGTGCAGCACGATTTCATGCGATTTTTATCATCGATTCTATCCGTGTTGACACAACAATGTCCCATCCTTAAAATAGGGTCAATTTAAGATGATCGTTTGACTTCAAAAAAACGGATTTTGATGTAGCGACAAATCTATCAGTATACAAGGAGGGCTGTAATGCAAGATACGATCCATACGGACTCCAGAGAAAGCGAGATGGCAACGGAAGCCTACTTACAACAACTAAAGACGACGTTTGGAAAACTTCCCAATGATATTGCACTTTATCTTTTTACGGCCAAGGGGCATGAAGATGTGTTTACCCTTGCCAACCGACGGGTGATACGGGCATTTCGCGAAATATCATCCAAAATTACCTTAAGAGAATATGACCTGGATCACGAATTGGCCCAAAAATGGAATGTTACCAGTTCTCCGACGCTGCTGATTGCCCCGGAACGTTTTGCTATCCGCTGGTTGGGCGCTCCCATGGGAGAAGAGGCACGCACATTTCTGGAAATCCTTATTCTTGTCGGACTCGGTCAAAGTAACCTTAGTGATCAAGCCTTAAAAGTGATAAAACGAATTGATTCGCCAAGAAACATCAAAATCTTTGTAAGTCCGACCTGTCCGTATTGTCCGCAACAGGCTGTTAATGCCGTCAAAGCAGCCATCGAAAGACCGGATTTAATTGCACTTGAAATCATTGACATTCAAAGTGAACCTGAGATTGCCAATCAATATTCGGCCCAAAGTGTGCCCCAAGCGTTTGCCAATGACGTGTTGATCGGACAGGGTGCTCAGCCCGAGGAAGTCTTTGTGCTGTCCCTTCAAAAATTAGAGGCGCAGACTATTTTTATCCCTGAAAGTGATGCCGAACTGGTGGAAACGGATCTCGTCATTGTGGGAGGCGGTCCTGCAGGACTAACCGCCGGAATTTATGCAGTTCGCAGCGGATTGCGTACGGCTGTGATTGAGCGCGAAGCCCTTGGCGGCCAGGTGGCTACGACGCCAATTGTTGAAAACTATCCCGGATTTACCCAGGTCGGCGGCAAAACACTGGTGGATATTATGGTCAGCCATGCACTGCAGTATGTCCAGATTTACCAGGGAGAGGCCGTCGTAGATATAGAATATGGGACTCCCATTACCGTGATAACGAATCGAAGGAAATTTTTGGCCAAAACGGTTCTGCTTGCAACCGGTGCCAGCCATCGCCATCTCAATATTCCCGGTGAGCATCGCTTGGGTGGACGAGGTATAAGCTATTGTAGTACATGTGACGGACCGCTATTCAAATCAAAAAAAGTTGTTATGGTGGGCGGCGGAAACAGCGCGGTGACAGAAGCGTTGTATCTGTATCATATCGGTGTTGATGTCACCTTAATTCATCGCCGGGATAAGTTACGCGCGCAGGATTTTCTTGGTAAACAACTTTCTGAAAATAACATTCCTGTTCTTTGGAACACTGAAATTAAGGAGATTCGAGGCGAGCAGCGTGTCAAAGAGATCGTGCTTTACAATATTAAGACAAATGAAACCTCAACGCTGCAAACCGATGGAGTATTTATTGCCATTGGATATACACCTGCGGTTGAATTAGCCGAAAAGCTCGGCCTTGAGTTAACTGAAGATGGCTACATTAAACACGACGGTAAACACCGAACAAACATTCCGGGGATTTATTCGGCCGGTGATGTTGAAGGTGGCTATAAACAGATTGTTACCGCAACAGGCCAAGGGGCTGAAGCGGCAATGACGATTTTTGAAGATCTCATCAATCCATATTGGATGAAGGACAAACAGAAAGAAATTGTTCCCGGCTAAAGTGCGGTGCATGAGATCAGATTTGAGTACGCTTAAATACGACATAATTTTTCTGCCGCTCTTTCAAGGGTTTCGTCTTTTTTCGCAAAACAGAACCTGAGCACTTTATGGTCGTCTTGCTGATGGTAGAGCACGGAAGGCGGAATGGCGGCAACCCCATACTCGGTGGTCAGGCGTTTTGCATATGCTGTATCAGGTTCATGTGAAATTTGAGAATAATCCAGCATTTGAAAGTAAGTGCCTTTGCAGGGTAGGGCATTAAACCGGGATTCGCTTAAACAACTTAAAAATTTGTCTCGCTTTTGTTGATAAAAGTTGGACAGATCCAAATAAAGATTTTTGCTTTGCATAAATTCGGCATAGGCTAATTGGATGGGGGTATTGGATGCAAATGTCAGATATTGGTGAATCTTTTGAAATTCGATTGAAAGCTGTTTTGGCGCCAAGCAATAACCGATCTTCCAGCCGGTGGTGTGATAGGTTTTGCCAAAGGAGCTAATAACAAAGCTTCTTTCGGCCAATTCAGGGTATTTAGCTACGCTTTCATGCGGCAACCCATCGAATATAATATGTTCGTAAACTTCATCACTGACGATGAAGACCTTGGTATGTTGGACAATATCTATCAGAGTAGAAATATCTTTCTTTGATAAAACAGCGCCGGTTGGGTTGTGAGGAGAATTCAGAATGATGAGCTTTGTTTTATTGGTGAGGGCATTTTTTACAAGACCCCAATCAACACTGTATTCTGGAAATTTTAACTGAGCATATACGGGTTTGCCGCCATTTAATCTGACAATGGGGTCATAGGCATCATACGCCGGTTCGAAAATAATGACTTCATCATCCTTCCACACAACTGCTGAAATGGCTGCGAACACGGCTTCGGTGGCACCGGATGTAACAGTGATTTCCGTAGCCGGGTCATATTGGGCCCCGTACAACTTGGATACTTTTTCAGAAATTCGTTCGCGCAGGGCCACTGCACCTTGCATAGGTGCGTATTGATTGTGCCCTTCCCGCATATGCTTCTCTACTAACGAAATAAGCTCCGGATGCGCATCGAAATCGGGAAATCCCTGGGACAGATTAATCGCACCGTAATCAATGGATAATTGGGTCATAATGGAAAAAATTGTAACCTCAAGCTCGGGGAGTTTAGATTCGAATTTCATGGTCATGACCTGACAACTTTCAGTTTTTTATTTGAGGGAGAGTTACGCTGTTAATGGCCGAGACTGGATGGGAGATGATTTGCCACTGGATACGCTTCATCGGGCTTCAGTGAGTTCAATTTCCACCCGACGGTTTAATCTTCTGCCGACATCGGTTTCATTAGTAGCAATTGGGTTTTCGGGTCCCAGACCGAAGGCCTTAACATTCGATGGATTAATCCCTTTGCCCACCAGATAGCTTTTGATGGTATTGGCCCTGAATTGGGACACACTAATATTATAGCTGTAAGCACCGGTTGAATCGGTATACCCTTTAACATCCACTTTGGCTTCAGGGTTGTGGAGCATGAATTCGGCAATTCGATCAAGGGTCTCAAATGCCTCATCCGGTAGATCATTTGAATTGTGTTTAAAATAAATAATCGTCTTTCGATCCGCAAAAGGCTTGACCTCTTGATTTTTTGCCATCGTCGTTTTTTGTTTGGTATCCTGATGGAGTCTCGCTTCTTTGATTTTTTCGTCCTCAATTGTCTTATCAGAAGAGGGTGCTGCTGGTGATTGCCCTTTCTCCTCTTCCTTTTCGTTTGTCATACCGGGTACAAACGCTTCTTTTTCACTTAAGGCCGGGGAATCATATTTTTGCGGGGCGATATCTTCCAGCGCCCAGCGTGGCGATTTTTCCAGTTTTAAATTGAAGAAAAAGTAACCGGCCGATATAATCAAAATTATTAATAAAATCAGTAGAATGGCCTTTTTTCCGGACGCTTGTTCTTGAGGAGAAGCGGATGGTCTTATGAATTCCTTTTTCAGTTCCGAGACAAATTGGCCATTCTCCTTCTTTTCTGTTTCAAATGGAATGCGAAGTTCTCGGGTGCACTCTTTAATGATATTCACATCGACCGATTTTTCGCCGGAAGCATATCCGGTCAATAACGCATGATCGCAGATGATATTGATCAGTCGAGGATATCCCTGACTAAACGAATAGATTTCTTGAATGGCTTTCGGTTGAAATATTTCTTGGGATGTTCCTGCAATTTTAAGACGATGTCTGATGTAATGCCACGTTTCATTTTCTGTTAACGGTTCGATATGATACGTGACGGTAATACGTTGTCGAACGGCCTTATTTCTATCCTGCAATAGTATATTATTGAATTCGGACTGACCGACAAAAAAGATATTAATCAGTTTTCGATTATTCATCTCAATGTTCGACAAAAGTCGAATCTGTTCAAGCAGCTCGTAGTTTAGTCTTTGGGCCTCGTCCACGATTAGCAATACTTTCTTGTCGACTTCAGAAGCCTTATGCAGAAAGTGTTTTAAATGGATCAGGAAAGGCCCCTTGCTATCAAACTTCCGCTTCATTTTAAATTCTTCAGCAAGGAGATTAAAAAAATCCAGATTATCCAAACCAGGGTCCGGAATTGTGGCGACAATAGCTGCAACATCAATTATTTGAATAAGAGCATTTATCAACGCAGTTTTACCTGTACCGATATCGCCGGTAAGCAGAAGGAAACCTTTGTTTTCCAGGATTCCGTATTTCATCGTCGCAAGCGCCTCTTTATGCTTCTCCCCCAGCCAAAGAAACTTCGGGTCGGTGGTAATTTGAAAAGGTTTCTCAGTTAAGTTATAAAATGATTGGTACATCTAGCTTAAACTCCGTAGTTGCTGATCATCATAAAATATGGTGATGTCTTCAGCGCCGCGCTCTATTCGTAGGCTTAATTTCAAATGTTTTACACGAATTCACAATGAATTAGAATTGCTTTTTTAATATTCCTCGGCCGTAATAGAAGTATATAGCAAACCAAAGTACCACAAATAATATGATATAAGCGGTTCGTTGGCGGATGATCTTTTTACGTTTTTTATCAAGTAAATTAACGGAGTTTTTCAACTCCCTTTTTACAATTTCTAACTCTTTATTAAGGCTGTCCAAATCCGAACTCTCTGAGAATCCGACCAACCGTATTGACTTATTTTCAAATTCTCTGACGCTGTATTCATCAAACACTATTTTCTGCTTTTCGGTTAAGTAAGAAATCTCATGAATTTCTTTGGCAAATTCAGCACAATAAAATTTTTTATACGGATTTATTTCCGGTATTTCTCCTAATTGTTTAATTCTTCTGTCAATTCCCCCTTCTAATTCATCCGTTATTTCCTCCAAGATACGATCTAATTCGTTTACGGCTTGGCTATTCTTGATCAAGTCTTCCCCGGATAATGCGGAAATAAAAAAAATTAAAAATCCAGCAGTTAAACAACTGGTAATAATCTTGATGAACACAAAAATATCCCGATTAATCATGGAATTGTTACCTCTTTTCTCTGACGATCACCTGCAAAGGTGTTCTCTTAATCATAGGTGCCAGGAATTAAATATAAATGGTTTATATTACAAAGTATTTTTTGAGTATCCTACAAAAATTCAAATATATTGTCAATATAAGGTGTGTATTTAGAGGCAATTTTGGAGAAGATTTCGCTGAGAACATTTTCCGTGCTTGCAACCTGCTTAATCTTGACGTTGCTGCGAAGATTGTCTTAATTTATGGTTCATTAAATTTTGATGGATTTCATTGAGATCATTGTTTTCTCCCATGTGGGTTTGCACCCATTCCGGAGAGCGGTCGTAGTGCTTTGCTAAGGCGGTAATAGCTTCGTGAAATGTATTGTGTTTTGATGTCTCACTGCTCCAGTATTTATAGGTTCTTCTTGGATTATAAAATTCTATTGTTTTTGTAGTTTTGGATTTGGCTTTGATCTCAGTCTGGTGGTCATTTAATTTGCTGGCTTTCAAATTTTGATGGATTTCATTGAGATCATTGGTTTCCCCCATGTGGGTTTGCACCCATTCCGGAGAGCGGTCGTAGTGCTTTGCTAAGGCGGCAATAGCTTCGTGAAATGCATTGTGTTTTGATGTCCCACTGCTCCAGTATTTATGGGTTCTTCTTGGATCATAGAAAACCAGGCCGCTTGATGTTGAGGGTGTTTTTAAGCGAGTAATTGCCTTTTTGCCGGATTCCCTAACGGCCTTCCGTTTGTCCGTTTTTTGCGTGACAGGTTTTTCTGTTCTTTTTTTTTCAATCCGCAGGACGTCTGCTTTTCTATAACTT
>CP070746.1:6324430-6328287 GCA_020348305.1 Desulfobacterales bacterium | reverse complement strand
TTTTAAAAAACCTTGATGTCTTACTGCGAGAGGAGACACGGCTACCCATAACTATCACAGATGACCCACTTAGCACAGTGGTTATAGGGGCAGGGAAGGTATTGGATAATCTTTCGATTCTGAAGGAGATTTCAGTAAATTAATCAGTGGGCAGCATCGCTGGGGGGTTTTAGTGAATTTGCTCCGACTATACAATATCTTGCGAATCTCTCTAGCAGTCGAATTTTACAGTTTTCGTGCCATAGTGGAAAGCCACAATCCGCACGATTTCATTACACATTACGTTTGGTAATCGAAACAATAGCAAATTTGGGAAATAGGGTCAAATTCCTGTGAATATAAGATATCAAAATCAGAGATCTTATAGCATAATTTACAGTAAATCGAGCAAGCTATTAAGGTGTGAAATTAGAGACTAGAAAGCGTAACCTTAAATTTTTGAGTTCTCTTTTTTGGATGTTTATATTGAAATCTCGATGACTTAAGGTTGATCGGGGTAATTACCGATTACATAATCAAGTCATAAGTCTCGCGAATTGTCTAGCCAGAGGTCAAATCAGGGGTAAAATCTCCAGGTACTTCAATACCGTCGTTTTTGATGGGTGTTTTGGATCAGAATCATGCTTTTCCGTAAAAACCCCTGCTGAGGCTTTTGATTTTCCCCTGCTTCTTCAATTTTCGAAAACAACTTTACTTTATGAATTTTCTCACTAAATCCTGTCTTATCTTTCAGCTTTGAGATTCTTTAGTTTTTTATTGTCAAATGACCATTTTTACGCTTTACTAGGAAAAAATCAAAAGAAAATCTTACCGTAAAGGAGTTGTAAAGTTTTACTCATTGTCAGCGCGACAATCGCTCGTTACAAGGAAGCCCCAGGAGACAGTCCTGCTCTAGAAGACCCTCAATAATAGGGTGAGGAAAAAAAGTATCTGAGCAATTCTTTTCGAGATCATGAGGGGCCGCAAAGGATTCCCACTGGAGACTACCGTCATAAAGGTACAAAAAACATGAGTAGATTTCAATTCGTTTTAGGCGTCATCTTGGCGGTGTGCTTGATAGGTCAGTCGAGTTGGGCCACTAAGGCCTATGTGACAGATTCCTTTGAGGTCACTCTTCGTACTGGAGCCAGTATTGAAAACAGAGTCATTGCCATGCTCCCATCTGGCCAGCCTGTAGAGGTTCTGGACTCCCATGACGATTGGAGTTACGTTCGCCTTTTAGGCCGTGGGCAAGGCAACAAAGAGGGCTGGATGTTGAGCCGATATCTGGTAACCCGTCTACCATGGGAAATGCAAGCTGGGTTGTTAAAGGATGAGAATGCCCGGCTCAAAGAAAAGCTACCTGGCGTTGAAGAGAAGTTGAGTGAAGCACTGCGTCACGAGCAGAACCTTGCAATGAGCCTGCAAGATAAGGCTAAAGCATTACATAAGTTGCAGAACGACTATGAATCGCTAAAACGGGGAGCCGCTGAATATCTAAAACTGGAAGCAGCATACAAGGAGACTCGATCCACATTGGAAACCACCCAGAAAGAGGCTCAAAGGTTGGCTGAAGAAAACGAGAGATTGAGGTCTTCGCAAAGGAATAAATGGCTTGCAATAGGAGCCCTGGTGCTTCTCTGCGGCCTATTAATCGGTCTGGTAATAGGACGACAACAAAAGAAGACCCGATCATCATATTATTAGAAGTGATAATAATAGAGATTCATTGATACTTCTTTTCTGCCAGCTTTGATCTCACCTGAGAGCTCCAGCCTGTCAAACAAGATAGTTGAGATATCCGTCTGATATCGTAAGATCTTGAAAGCGGCGGGCTCTTATCATGGCAGACCACTCTCTGCTGAGGTGAACCCCAACCGAGCAAATCTTTACGAAAACATGCCACAATGCCCCGTGCTGTGCACGGAGATGAATGGCATCCTTATTAGGGGGATTGGGGGATAGATCGCCCCAATAAAAACTCATAGCTTCAGCTTTGAAGCTCCCACCTTTGGCCGGGGAACTCCACTAACTGGCGATCCAGAATTAGCTGACAGGAAATCGGGTATTTGTGGGCTCAGTGATTAATCAAAAAAAACGGGGTGGAGACCTAAACCCTTCACCCCAGTTTTGTGAAGGCTTCATTTACAAAAAGTACAGATTACGTCTGTCGAGTAGGCAAGGCAGCTCCCAGTTACCCAGTCGCCGCCAAGCCCCTCACAGAACCGTACAAGCGTCTTTCTCATACATACGGCTCTTCGGTTAATCATTCAGAGAGCCTTCAAGCTACGACATGGATTCAGGTCTTTGCGGATATACAGCTTCGGCCAACCGACCCACGCTAATGCGTGCCGGTAGCCTTCCCATGTGTACGTCTTGCGCTGGCTCTTGCGGTTGAGCCATTTAAACAGGATGCCAGTCACATGGTAGATGTAGGAGCTACATCTCTCCGAGTTATCCGTTATGGCGTAGTAGTTCAGATGCCCCACCACACGTATCTTGGCCTGGCGTAGCATCTCACCTTTCCTCAGAACACACCTGCTCCGATGCGCCCACTCAGTGAACTCTCGTATGCTTTGCCCAAACTTCTTGCGACTCGTGCGCCGTTTTACCTTGAAGTATCCCCTCTTTGTCTTCCCACAGTAGTGCGTGAAGCCCAGAAAGGTAAACTCCTTCGGCTTTTGTCCGCGTTTGCGCGCATCCTCGCGAGCAAAACGGCCAAATTCGATACAGCGCGTCTTCTCCGTCGCAAGCTCCAGGCTAAAACCCTCCAACCGGTCACTGAGTGAGCTCTTGAAGTGCTCTGCATCTGCTCTGTACTGGAAGCAGGCCAGAAAATCATCGGCGAACCGAAAATAATACGCCTCTCCCCGACACTGCTTCTTGACCCTATGGCTGAACCATAAATCCAGCGCGTAGTGCAGGTAAATATTTGACAGCAGTGGGGACAGGATCGAGCCTTGGGGGGTACCCTTCTCACTGGCTCTAACCAGACCATCCTCCATTATTCCTCCCCTCAGCATTCGCTTGATCAGCCTTATTACGCGAGGGTCTCCAATGCGGTGTTCCAGAAACTTAATCATCCATTTGTGCGCAACATTGTCGAAAAATCCTCGAATGTCAGCTTCAGCCAAATAGTTGACTCGCCTCTGTACGATGGTTCGTCCAAGCTTGTCCAAGCACATGTGCTGGCTACGGTCAGGTCGATACCCATAGCTGCTGTCTTCAAAGATTTCCTCGTAGATCGCTTCCAGCACCCGTTTAACCGCCAGTTCAACTATCTTATCTTCAAAACAGCTGATTCCTAGCGGCCGCCCCTTATCACTTCCCGGCTTCGGTATATAGCTCCGGCGCCTGGGTTGGGGGCGATAACCCATACGCTTCAACCGGTCAGATAGGTCCTGAAGGTTCTCTTCGAGGTTCCTTCCATACTGTTCTTTGGTTACGCCGTCCACACCGACGGCTTTGTCTCCGTCCAGTGCCTCGTAGCAGGCCCGCAAGTTGTCCAGATCCGTCACATGGTGATACAACGACGTGAATATCAGATCCGGTTGTTTGCGCGCCCTCTCTCCTGTCCGTGTCAGGTTAGTGCTCATTGGTTCTCGCTCTTTGCATAGCGTCAATGTTTCCCCTTTCACGGGCAATTAACCGTGGAGACCTTCGCTCAGCGGGGATTAGCCGCTTCATCGCTAAACCCTTGCGGTCATACCGGTCTCCATCCCTCGCCTCGGCGTCTTCCGGCCGCCTCCTTTTACGTTGGTCGACCATACTCGGCTACTATCCCTTCGATCCGGGATGCTTCACCAAGGACCTTTGGGTGATTTTCCGATGCTCGCCTGGTTACTCCATCGTCGTTGTCATGCTCGATGCTGTCTGCG
>CP070746.1:6299952-6324330 GCA_020348305.1 Desulfobacterales bacterium | reverse complement strand
TCCAAGGGGAAAATCGAAAAATTGACATACGTTTTTCCTGTCTTTATATTGTCACAGATAAAAAAGCAAAACGAAGAAAGTGATGCCCGGCGTGCTTTTCCGTTGTTTTTCGGGATCGGTGAATTTGAATACCTACAAGATTCAACGGATCCCCGCGTGCACGTGGTTACCTTGCCAGAAATGAAAAAATACGCCCAATTCGGCCTCGAATTCGGTCGCAAACGGTGTCAAACCAGCCGATACGCTCCATGATGAAAAGCTGGATTGAGCAGCCCGGATTTCCGATTATAGAAGCCAGACGAAAAGGCAATGAACTGAAATTGAGCCAAAAACGATTTACGTTTTTACCGCGTCAAATACACCGATCCCAAAAATCTTGCTGAACTCGACAAGCGGGTCAGCAATCAGACATTACCGCCGGTGGATCGCTGGGGGCTTCAAAACGATCTCTTTGCCTTGAAAGACTGGAGATAAATCTGCGCATGCGGGCGGCCAATTAAAATCAAGAAAATTATGAGTTATTTCAGTTATTTGAATTGTATATAACTCCAAAATCCAGATTTCTAATTCAATGTATAGAGTTGAATGGGGTGTTTAGACTCATAAAATAAAGTATTTACCCTATTAACAACTCGATGTTTTTATATTAAGGAAATTTACCCAAAGCTGCACGAATAAACTCACATAAGCATTTACATCTAACTGGTATTATTGCCAGCTTGACAAGCATGATGCATTTTTTTATAAGGACACAACTAAGAACGATTCCTAAAAGGATACCTGTGTGCTAAAAACTTCTTTTTTCATTAACCTACCTTTTCTGTTCTAGGAGATCTTTTGATCCATGAATCGGCGAACCTTCCTTAAGATTGCCGGTATGAGCAGCATTTCATTCGCTTTCGGCTGCAATCCACCCCAGAAAAACTTATTTTCCCAGGTTCATGCCCCGGATGACATGGTCACCGGTAAAGCAATCTGGTATGCCTCAACGTGTCGCGAGTGTCCGGCGGGTTGCGGAGTCCTTGCGAAAAACCGGGAAGGACGCATTGTCAAAATCGAGGGCAATCCGCTGCATCCGATTAACCAGGGCAAAATTTGTATGCGGGGTCAAGCGGCGTTGCAGGGCCTATACAATCCTGACCGAATAATGCAACCACTGCTCAAAGATAAAGGCAAATGGCGCGGCATTTCATTTTCAAAGGCCCAGGCAATTTTAAAAAGAAAAGCTGAAGCGGCTGTAAAAAAAGGATCCAATCGGGTTCGCATGCTCACCGAAGTCGTCGGTGATAGCATGTTGAGGCTATTCACCGCAACGCTGGAAAATTGGAATTCGCAGGGTCCCTTGGTTTTCGAACCGTATGCCTACGAATCGTTAAAATCGGCCAACGAACAAATCTTTGGTGTAAGCGGATTGCCATCATATCGCCTGGACCAAGCCGATGTTTTGCTGGCCTTTGGTGCCGACTTTCTGGAAACCTGGCTGTCACCGGTTGAATATGCATGGAAATTTAAAGCTATGCACACTGTCAACCATACGAAAAAAGGCGTGTACTTCCATGTCAGCCCTGTGCAATCTCTAACCGGCGCGAATGCAGATTTTTGGCTGGCCTGCAACCCCGGCAGCGAAGCAACCATCGCACTGGGCTTGGTTAAACAGGCTTTGGATATCGGCAAAGGCAAGGGACTTTCAAAATCCTTTCGGAATTCGCTTTATAGAGCCGTTTCTACTTACACCCAGGAGCGCGTCTTGCGGGATTCGGGTCTGCCGCTTTCAAAATATGAAAAATTAATCCTTCCACTTATGGAGGCTCGTAAACCTCTGATACTCGGCACCGCAACCGGCATGTCCGATTTAAACGGTCTCAAAACCAACCTGGCCGTCAATTTATTAAACCTTTTACTGGATTTCGAGCTACGGCTGTTTGATTTCAAAAAGCGGCATCAGGTGGAGATAGCCGCCACACGCAAAGAAGTTGATGAATTCTTCAAAACATTGAAGACGGAAACTACCGATCTTCTTTTGCTAAATAATGTCAATCCGGTTTTTGCATTTCCGCCGACCAGTGGCGTTAAAGAGGCGATTAACGAAAGTGGCGCCTTTGTGGTGAGCTTCAGCAATTTTATGGATGAAACATCCGCCTTGGCGGATCTTATCTTGCCGACCCGCTTGCCGCTGGAAAGCTGGGATGAATATAGCGGGCAGGCAAGCATTGTATCCACCTTGCAGCCAGCAATGGGCAAACTCACTTCAGCACCTCATCTGGGCGATGTGTTCGTATCTGCCGGATTGGAAAAATACACGCCCGGCAAAAATTACAAAGCTTATCTGGTTCAGCGCCTGATATCCGAACAAAACATTGCGGATGAAAAACAATGGATACAGTTGCTTCAGAAAGGCGGCCTGCATAATGCGAAATCAACATCGATCTCAGCAAATAAAATTAAACCTAAATTTCCTAGGAAAATATTGACCCAACATCACGAACCATCAACATCCGATCTAATATTCATTGCAGCGCCTTCCATCCGGTTTTTTGATGGTCGCGGGGCCAACAAACCCTGGTTGTCTGAAATTCCGGATCCGCTTTCGCGGGTTGCCTGGCAATCGCCGGCCATGATCCATCCGCAAACCGCAAACAAAAATGGCGTCGCACAAGAAGATATTGTCAAAATTAGATCCAAATGGGGAAGCATAGAAACCCCGGTATACGCAACTGAGCTGGTCAAGCCCGGAACCGTCGTGATGGGAATCGGCCAAGGTCACACGCTTTTCGGAAGATATGCACAGGACAAGGGGGTAAATCCAATCGAGCTTTTAACCCCCGAAGCCGATTCGGTTACCGGAGGTCCGCACTTCATCGCAGATGCGGTGACTTTCCAAAATTCGGGCCAAAACATGAAATTAGCCCGAATGTACGGCAGCCGGACACAACACGGAAGAACCTTTGCCCTCTCTGTGAAGCTGGAGGAATTGAGACAGGACAAGCGCCCGCACAAATTTGGTCTGACCATGGATGATTTTCCGCTGACCCTTCCGTTGCCGGAAGGATACGATCCCAAGCGAGATTTTTATCCGCCCCATGATCACAAAAATTACCGCTGGGGCATGGTCGTTGATTTGGACAGATGTATCGGTTGCGGTGCCTGTACGGCAGCCTGCTATGCGGAAAACAATATCGGCATCGCGGGTGTGGAACGGGTCATTGAAGGCCGTGAAATGACATGGCTCAGTATCGAACGCTATCAAGATGAGCAACATTTGGAAAAAGTAACGTTTTTACCCATGCTCTGCCAGCACTGCGATAACGCCCCCTGCGAATCGGTCTGTCCGGTGTATGCCCCGCATCATTCCAAAGAGGGGCTAAACAACCAGATCTATAACCGATGTATCGGAACCCGCTTTTGTGTCCAGAATTGCCCCTATAAGGTGCGCCGTTTCAACTGGTTCGACTGGAAGTGGCCCGAACCGATGAATCTTCAATTGAATCCAGATGTTACGGTTCGCAGCAAAGGGGTGATGGAAAAATGTTCGTTCTGTATCCAACGCATAAAATCTGCCCATGGCGTTGCAAAAAATGAAAAGCGCGTGATCCGAGATGGTGAGGTAATTCCAGCCTGTGTACAGACCTGTCCAACGGATGCGCTGGTATTCGGCAACCTAATGGACAATCAAAGCCGGGTCAGAAAGCTCGTCGATGACCCGAGGGCTTACCAGGTGATGGGTTATTTGAATACCAAACCGGCGGTGATTTATCTTAAAAAGGTAATACAAGAGATCTAAATGCAAAACAGCTAATTTAACTCGGAAGACAAGATTATGTCTCAGCTCTCTTACGCTAAAATCGATCAGACGATTCTAAATAGCTTAACCCCACCCAAAAAGGGTTACTGGGCTATTATTGCGATTCTATTTGTCGGCGTGCTCATCGGTGGGATCTGCTGGATGTATCAAATTTTTGTCGGCATCGGTGTGGGCGGTCAGAACAACCCGGTGGCCTGGGGCACCTATCTGATTAACTTTGTATTTTGGGTGGGTATCGCCCATTCCGGTACACTCATATCAGCCATTTTGCATCTTTTTAGAGCCGGATGGCGCAATCCTATCGCCCGGGCGGCTGAAACCATGACGGTATTTGCGGTGTGCATCGCCGGACTGTTTCCATTTATCCATTTAGGACGGGTCTGGCAGGTCTATTATATGATACCGATGCCCAATCAGAGACTGCTTTGGCCAAATTTCATTTCGCCGTTAATGTTTGACGTAATTGCCATCAGCACCTACCTCACCGTGAGCTCCCTTTTCTGGTATACCGGGTTGTTGCCGGATCTGGCCGCCGTAAGAGACCGGTCTACCGGAACCCACCAAAAGATATTTAAGGCTCTCTCTCTGGGATGGACAGGTGCTCACGAGCAATGGCGTCATTATACCCGCGGTTATTTGTTTTTCGCGGCCCTGGCCACTCCACTGGTGATATCGGTTCACAGTGTGGTGTCATGGGATTTTGCGCTAGGCATCGTCCCGGGCTGGCACACCACTATCTTTGCACCCTATTTTGTGGCCGGTGCGATTCACTCCGGATTAGCCATGGTGCTGACATTGATGATTCCCCTGCGCAAGATTTTCAATTATAAAGAAATTATCACTTTGGACGTTCTCGAGAATGTCGCCAAGACCATCGTTTTTACCGGTCTGATCGTCGGCTTTGCCTACGCGACGGAATATTTTATCGCCTGGTACAGCCACAATATCGTCGAGATGGAATCGTTTCGCTGGCGCGCCGTTGGTGATTATCGTGTGGGATTCTATATAATGGTTCTTTGCAATACGCTCATTCCGCTGATTTTTCTGTTTAAAAAAATCCGCCGAACCATTGCCTTGCTATTCGGAGTTTCATTGCTGGTCAACCTGGGCATGTGGTTTGAGCGGTTCGTTATCATTGTTGGCGGTGTTGCACGCGGCTTTTCACCCCATGCCTGGGGATTATACGTACCGACCCTCATCGAATATGGCATCATGCTAGGCAGCTTTTGCCTGTTTTTCTTTCTATTTGTTCTGTTTGTGAAGCATCTGCCATCCATTTCCATGACGGAAATGAAAGAAACACTTGAAAAAGGAGCAAGCCATGCCGCTTAAACGATATATCATGGGGCTCTTTATAGATGAAGATCAAGTCGTTTCAGCAATTAAGGAGCTGAAAACATCGAGTTTTAAATTTATCCGCGTGAATATGCCTTTCCCCAGCCATAAAATTATGGGGGCCTTAAACCTCAAAAAAAGCAAGGTGGGCTGGTTTACGCTGGGCGGGGGTATATTCGGACTTTTGGCCGGATTCGCCCTGGCCATTTATACCGCGACTGAATGGAACCTGATGGTCAGCGGCAAACCGATTGTTGCCTATATTCCGTTCGTCGTGGTTGGCTTTGAAACAACGATTCTGTGTGCCGTGTTCGGCAACATCGTAGGTCTGATCACCCAAACACGGCTTCCCAGCTCTAAAGGGCTGAAATTTTATGACCGCCGGTGCTCCGGGGAGCATTTTGGCATCCTGGCTTCCTGCGCAACGGAACAGGAGGACGGGTTGAAAGACTTCTTCCAGAAACAGGGGGGAGAAGTGAGGGTATTTGACTAACAGGGATTAAACCACTACCTGCTTAAACATGTAGGTTTTTATTACGAAGGTTTAAAATTTGGTGCATGGAAAGATAAATATCTCACATAAAGACATCCCGGTGCGATCATACCGATCTCTGGGATAGGCAAAAGTGTAAAGATTAATTAAACAGGCTCACAGCTATGCCAGAAAATAACACAAATACCACAGTATCTAAAAAATCACCGGCGTTTTGGGTGTTTATCGCCCTGGTCATCATCGGTCTGACAACCTTTATTTTCGGTGTAACCAGTCCGCATCCGCAAAGGGCCTGGCAGGCCTATCTGATAAATTTTCTTTTGTGGTCAGGGATTGCCCAGGGGGCGGTTCTGTTTTCCACAGTCATGCACATGACCAAAGCCCGTTGGAGCGGACCACTTTCCGGTCTTTCGGAATCGTTTGCAGCGTTTTTCCCGCTTTCTTTCATATTGTTTCTCGTATTATTTTTTGGAAAAACCCATATCTTTCCCTGGCTGCATGAAGATTTGCACGGCAAGGAAATCTGGCTCAACATCCCGTTTCTTTTCATCCGGGATTGTATTGGCCTGCTGATTCTGTACATACTTGGCTTTAGTTATCTTTATAATGCGCTGCAGCTTAAACTCGATCCAAATCAACCTCAGGGTAAATTCCGTATTTCGATAGTCAACGCACGCAAGCGAAACCATCTTAGTGCGGAACAAATAAAAAATCGAATGACCGTTTGGGGCGGCTTATACATCCTGGCATTTGCCGTTGTTTTATGCTTGATCGGTTACGATCTCATCATGAGTATGGATCCCCATTGGATCTCAACGCTTTTTGGAGCCTATCATTTCGTGAAAGCATTTTACGTGGGTCTGGGTGCGCTGATCATTCTGGCAGCCATCATCCGTCTCAGAAAGGGAAATGCATCGGGTCTGAATGAGTCTCACTTTCATGATATCGGTAAACTGTTTTTTGCATTCTGTCTGCTTTGGGCGGATTTCTTCTATGTCCAGCTAATGGTCATATATTACGGCAATATCTCTGAAGAAACCCATTATGTGATCGCACGAACTATGCTGGCGCCATGGAATAAACTGGCATGGATTGTATTTATTGTGTGCTTTATCGGTCCGTTTATTATCCTGTTAATTAAGAAGGTAAAAACCAAGCCGATGCTCATGGTGATTATTTGCTCAGTGGTGATCGTTGGTATCTGGTTCGAACATCTACTACTTTTAGGGCCGGCACTCAACCACGAGGCCCAATCAATTCCTGTGAGCATTTCAGATGGATTGATATCACTGGGATTTTTAGGACTGATGGTCATCGCCGTCAGATATTTTCTACAAGTATTTCCAGAAATAATATGGGTGAAGGAAAGCAGTTGATCTGAATCTTCTAGGCGCTATTTCAACAAGGAAATAAGACGTTGAGAAAAAATACTGTACCAATTGTCCTAACGCTTCTCACCCTGATCTTCACGGGTGCATTTATCTATTTTTTCTTTGCTCCACCGGCAAAGCGAATCGGTCCGGAACAACCGATCCCATTCAGTCATAATGTACATAGCGGCGTCAAACAGATTCAGTGTCAGTACTGTCATCCGTACGTGGCGTATTCCAATCATCCAGGACTACCGCCGGTAGAAAAATGCTTGCACTGTCATAACTACATCATCGTCAAGCACCCGTGGATTCAGAAAGAACACAGGTATTTCAACACCCAAACACCGACACCCTGGGTAAAAGTCAATTATGTGGCGGAGCATGTACTGTTCAACCATCAGCGCCATATCAACAGCAAAATCGCCTGCCGGGAATGTCACGGGCAGATTGAAAACCTGCACCGACTGCCTCAAAAGGTCTGGCGGATGGGAATGTGTCTGGAATGCCATAAAAAAAAGAAGGCAAACGTAGACTGTTGGCTGGCGTGTCACAGCTAAAACGAAAAGAAACGGCGAAAGGGAGTTCTTATTTTGTCCAATGAAGTAACTGAAAGTATATCTTCCGACAACCCAACGGCCAAAGCATTTACCCTGACATCCGCATTTTGGTTTGCTGCCGCAACAAGCTTGGGGATGATTGGTGCGGGCTATCTGATTGCGCCGGACTTCATGGCCAACATCGAGTACATCCACTTCGGCCGAGTACGCCCGATGCACATCAACGCGGTGCTGTTCGGATTTGTCACACCCGGCCTGTTAGCTGCCGCCTTTTACTATTTTCCAAGACTGTTACGAACCGAGCTTTTCAGCCAAAAACTGGGTGTGTTCAGTGCTATTTTCTGGAATATCACCGTGGCAGCCGGCATCATCGGGATCTCCATAGGGCACACCCAGGGCCGAGAATATGCCGAATTACCATGGATAGTGGATATCATGGTGGTCATCTGCTTCGCTCTGGTGGTGTTTAACATCTTAATGACCATCCGGCAGCGCAAGGAATCGATTTTGTTTGTATCTATCTGGTATACGACCGCAGCCGTGGTTCTGACATCCATCACATATTGTTTGGGCAACGTCATCTGGAAACCGGATACCGGTGCTTTGCTGGGCATTCCGGATGCGATCGTCCTGTGGTTCTATGGTCATAACATCTTCGGACTTCTGTTAACTCCTATGGGCCTTGCGGTGGCCTACTATGTGCTTCCGATTGCCACACGCAGTCCGCTATACAGCCATACCCTTTCGCTGTTGGGATTCTGGTCACTCATCATTGTGTACACCCACATCGGCACCCATCATTTGCTGCAGGTTCCGGTGCCCACCTGGCTCAAGACCATATCCATTGTCGACAGTGTTGCCATGGTCATTCCGGTCATGATCGTTCTGATCAATCTCTGGTACACCGTTAAAGGAAAGCTGGGTGATATTCATGCCGACATCGGTGCCAAATTCGTGTTCACCGGCACCATTTATTACTTCTTCGTCAACATCCAGGGCTCAATGATGGCCCTGCCGCATGTACAACGCATCACCCACTTCAACAACTGGGTGGTCGGCCATGCTCATATCGGCGTTCTCGGATTTGCCGGTGTAACGGCTTTGGGCGGCCTGTATTTCATTTTGCCACGAATCACCGGCAAACCACTCTACAGCAAATTCCTGGCTGATGTACAGTATTGGTTGGTGCTGATCGGCATCACCGGTTTTGCCTTGGTGCTAACCACCGTAGGATTAATTCAGGGCAATGCCTGGTACAACGGTGAAACGCTTTATCGAACGTTACCTGAAATTCAGCCCTATTACATCTTGAGGGCGTCGCTCGGGACATTGATAATGATCGGCGCATATATCGGATTGTATAACGTGATTCGATCGCTGTATTTTAACCGTGGAGCTTCAATATGAGAATGACCCCAACTGTCATTATCGTCGGCATACTGGCCTTGTTGGCGGCGATCACACTGACAGTCGTCTACTGGCCATATGCAACGCGTGATATAACACCTTCTGAAATATTTCGTGAACGGTCTTCCATAGAAAATACCGGTAGAAAGATTTATCTGCAAAACGGGTGTGTATACTGCCACAGTCAATCCATTCGCTCGATCGACTGGGGCCACGGGGCGGAGCGTATCGCCCAATCCGGAGACTATATTGCCGACGAGCCCATCGCGTTGGGATCCCAGCGCACCGGTGTAGATCTATCCCAGGAAGGCGGCGAACATCCGGACGATTGGCACATTGCCCATTTTATCAATCCTCGCTATACGCGACCCAGTTCCATTATGCCGCCGTTTCAGTGGTTGGCCATGGAGCGTATTGAAACCCTAACCCGCTATATTCAGGGGTTGGGCCTGAAAGACGCGGATCGCCGCATGGAACGCCAGATTTACTGGAAACAGGAAGCTATCAAGGCTTACGAGGCTGGCCCCGAGCAGAACGCCAAATGGCTGTCGGAAATCGTTCCCGAAGGATGGCGCAACATTCCCAATCCCTATCCGACCACCGACGCCAGTCTCCACCGGGGTCAAAAAATTTATCAGAATTTTTGTATCGGCTGTCACGGCCCGATCGGCGACGGCATGGGACCGGCTCAGCCCTGGATTTATCCGCCGCCGCTAAATTTCACCATACTGAAAGATCGCGGCATCTCAGGCGGTATCCTTTATTATCAAATTATGAACGGCATCACCGGTTCGGCTATGCCGTATTTCAAACGCGATCTGGAATCGCAAAAGATCTGGGAAGTCGGTGATTATGTCGCGGTGTACTTTATCAATCAAAGTGATGCCAACACTGAACCGCGGGGTATAGACGCTGCATGGGAACCTTAAATAGGGAATAGGTCATAGGATATTCACTAACCCATTTAACGATTTAACGAATCAACCATTTAACGAAAATGTATTACCCCTATTTCATCGCATACATGGCAGCCGGTTTTGTGATCAGCATCGTGGTCTTCTTCTGGGCGCTAAACAACGGTCAATTCAAAGACCAGCAGCGAGCCCGGTATATCCCGCTGGAAAGTGATCTGAATACAAAACCGGTAAAGGCATCGCGCTTTGCGCGTATTGAGACCATCGCCTTGTTTTCGCTGGTCTGCATAGTTTTGGCGACCTCGGTGGCGGTAGTTGTCTTTGCCTTGGTGAAGGCGGTCAGATAACACCGCTGTAAAGAGAGATGAACAGCAGCCCAAGGCAATAAACCGGAGCAAGCGATCTTTCCGCAAAAGGAAATAAAATATGAGATATTTTGAATTACTTGGCATTCAACATTTGGTAATGTATTTATTTCCGGCACTGGCATTTATTGTGATTTTTATTGCCGGCCTGAGATATTCCCATTTTAGTCAAAAGGATTCGGAAGAACGAGAAACAAAAATCATTGAGAGGTATCCCGGAGGCATCGAGGGCCGTAATGCGCCGTTTCCGTTGGTTCTCTATCTGACCATCGCTGGAACCATCATCTGGTTAGTTACGTATATTATTTTAATCGGAGTTCTAGGAGTAAAAATCTGATGGAATATCAGCAGCATCATACATCCGCTTTCAAGACCTGGCTGCTCATCGTGTTTATGGTAGGCATCGTGTTATTCAAGGGTTGGCTGGCGTATACCGTTATCGGCGACCTTGGCCAGCCCGATTGGGACTACCGTCCGATCATGGATGTTCCCGGTGAGTCGCCATATGCTGCAAATGATCCGTATCATCCGCTTCCCTACGCGCAACATGTGCTCGGTGAACAAGGAGAAGAAGAAAATCCGTCGCATTTAAAGGTGATTCCGTTTCAAGGTGGCGAATAAATGAAAAAAATATTTGGATTTATCATCGCCGTCATCATCGTTATTCTGGCGGCCTACCAGGCCTTGATATATTATGATAACAATTTCCGCTACGGCCGCATGCGCGAAACCCCGGCAGTCCGGCCCCATGAAGATCCGCTTCTGATCATGGAAGAGGGCGTTGTTCCGGTTAGCGGCGGAGAGGCTTTTTACCGGGTTTCTGCCGGTATCGACCTGACCGCATCCGTGAATATGATCGAACCGGCGTCCATTAACAGAGGGAAAGCCGTATATCTAACCTATTGTGCCCAATGCCATGGCAACAATCACGACGGCAATGGTACTGTGGGTCAGAGTTTCCACCCGTTGCCGACCGATCTGCGAAGTTCCCAGGTCCAGACCAAATCCGATGGTAAGTTATTTAAATCTGTCAGTTACGGTATCCCAGGCGGACGCCAGCCGGCCTTGCAAACGACCATTACCATCGACGATCGTTGGCGCGTTGTGGCTTATATCAAATCACTTGGCCTCCGATAGTAACAATCCCTTTTAAGGTTTCGGGTTTTCCCGTGGCGGGATTAGGTTACAGCAACTGCACTTTGTACTCCTGACGTGAAGCCTGACACCCGAAACCAAAAAAGCGACTTCTCCTTGCCAGTACTCCTATACTGCGATATTACAATACTTCATGAGAATTTCTCACAAAAATAATCGTCAGCCTCTTTCAACTCAAAGCGGTAATAACCGAAACGTCACGAAATCTTCTGTTGCTTCCTGCGATCTTTGCGGGCTTCCGCTGCGTTATGGAACAGTTCAGGCGGAGTTCTCTGGGAAGTCTTATCGATTCTGCTGTATCGGATGTCGACAGGTTTTCAATATTCTTCTTGAAGCAACTGATTCCGGTGATCCCGAAAAATTCTGCGAAACCGAGCTATTCAAACAATGTCAGCAAAAGGGCATTATACCGAATTCGGAAGCGGATTTGGCCGGCGGAGCGCTATCCATCGAATCTGAAACCATCATGCCAGATGCCGAGGACAAGCCTGAATCTGAAAAAATTCCGGATATCGCGTCAGCAGATGTACTGCACCTGAATCTTAAGGTCAGCAATATGTGGTGTCCGGCCTGTGCGTGGTTAATTGATCAATCCTTGAAAAAATCCCACGGCGTTGTCGAATCCACCGCCATTTTTTCCACCGACAGCCTGCGTGTTGAATACAATCCCATTCAGACGTCGCCAACACAAATTATCGACACCATCGGCAAACTGGGATACCGGGCGGCAGTTCCCGGGGAATCTCAGGATGCAATCGAAAGAAAAAAAGAATTTGTCCGGTTTTCGATTTCCGCATTTCTGACAATGAACGTCATGATGTTGTCTTATGCCCTGTACTCGGGATTTTTTACCGAATTGGATTCTGACACCATCTACAAACTTTCCTGGCCCGCCTTTATTATGACCACGATTGTACTCGCCTATGGTGGATACGATTTTTACAAGAAAGCCTGGGTCGGTCTCACCAACGCGGCATTCAGCATGGAAACTCTGATTATTGTGGGTTCGTTAAGCGCTTATATATACAGTATCGTTAATCTCTTTGCAGGAAATATCCATGTGTATTTTGACACCGCATCCATGCTAATCACACTCGTTCTTTTGGGCAAAACCTTGGAACGCCGCGCCAAAGGGCGAGTTCTGGAAGATCTGGAAATCTTTTTCTCCCTTAAACCTACTAAGGTCCGAATCTGCAGTGAGCAATATCCCCAAGGTCGCTACGTGGCCGCTGAACAGCTCGCAAAAGATGACGTCTTCCAGATCAATGAAAGCGAAATCGTTCCGGCCGACGGTAGAATCTTATCCGGCTCCGGGTCGGTTGATGAATCGTCGTTGATCGGAGAACCATTGCCGATTGCCAAAAAGCCGGGTGATGCAATCCGAAGCGGTGCCAAAATGCTCAAAGGATTGCTTCAAATCAAAGCCGAAAAAGTTGGTGATGATTCTACGCTGGGCCAGATGATCGGCATCATCGAAAAAACGCTTCTCACCAAAACACCGATGGAGGGAAAAACCGATTACATTCTACAGTGGTTTGTTCCGGTTATACTTGCACTGGCAACCGGTACGGCCTTATTTGGCCGCATTGCCGGACTTTCGACCGAAACATCCATTCTGCGAGCGGTAACGGTCATGGTCATATCCTGTCCGTGCGCATTGGGCATTGCTATACCTTTGGCCCGGGTGGCGGGAATATCGATTGCAGGTAAAAAAGGAATCCTGGTGCGGAATTTTAGAGCATTTGAGCAGGCGGATAGGATCGATACATTTATTTTTGACAAAACTGGAACCCTGACCGAAGGCAAATGGAATTTGTCGAACATCATCCCCATTGGCCAAATAACAGCGGATCATGCACTGGCGCTTGCCGCGGGCCTGGAAAAAGATTCGGATCACTTCATTGCCCTGGAAATTTTAAAACAGACGAAAAACAAACGCCTATCACCGGCCAACATTGAAAACATCAAAACCGACGCAAAGGGTCTGATCGGAGAAGCAGAAGGCAAGCAGGTTAAAATCGGCTCTGCAGACTTTTTAGCTGAGGAACTAGATAAAGTAGATTCATTAAGCGCCGAAACGCTATTCGATGAACAATCCAAACATTCATGTATCTATCTGGGTGTCGACGGAAAACTGACCGCGGTGTTTATTTTTGGTGACAACCTGCGAAAAGATGCGATTCCAACGGTTGAAAATTTGCGTAATTGGGGATACCGGCTGGCCCTTGTATCCGGGGATGGGGACCGAACCACCAAAACCATTGGGCGGCAGATCGGAATTGACGCATCCTACGGTGACAAATTGCCTCAAGCTAAGGCTTCCTTTATCCGCGAATGGCAAGCACGTCGCATTCAGGTGGCCATGGTCGGCGACGGCATAAACGATGCCCCGGCAATGGCACAGGCGGATCTTTCGATAGCGATTCATTCCGGCGGTCAACTAAGCAAGGAGATGGCGGACATTACCCTGATGCGCGGTGAGCCTGGACAAGTCGTTGATTTTTTAAAATTTGCATCGCAGGTGAATAAAAAAATTTATCAAAATTTAGTTTTTACTTTCCTTTACAATGCAATCAGCATTCCCCTCGCCATGAGCGGTTTGCTCACACCCCTGGTTGCCGTGTCTGCGATGCTATTGAGTAGCCTGAGCGTGACCGGAAATACGCTAATACTGATGCGAAAAAATACCTAGCCCTAATTTTTCGCGCTAAAATTGATTTTAAGCGGACGGATATTTTTCTTCATCAAATGGTTCATGATCTGCGGAATTGGGGGTAACCTTTCCATCTACTTCAAGATCATTTTCAAAGAGATCATCCGTATCGTCGTCTGACTCGATTTCAGATTCATCCGTAATTTTTTCAACTAGATCGGGCTCATTTTGAATTCCTAAGAGGATATCTCTGTCATCAATAATAAGCTCTTTGGATTGTTCACCTTTCAAAGTAAACATGGCCATAACAGAATCAGCTATCCTATCCATATACACACCGACCGGGAAAAAATGACGGTTTCTAAGAAGCGCAATGAGAGACTCTTTCCCCTCTGCGATCGATTTCTTGACCGCCTGAGTATTATAGGTTTGTTCGGAAAGTAGCGCGAAATTTTCATCATGTAAACTCTGAAGTTCTTTTCTTCTGGGAGTTGCCTCTATGATGGCATATTCCTGGATGAGCAACTCCCTTTTCTTGACACTTTTTCGAATTTGGAATTTTTGCTTCATGGTTTATCCTCTTAAAAATTATTCAAAAGAGAAGATTCCGGTTTAGAAATTCCTTCTCGCACCACCGCCTTGAAAATAACTTCTTCCAGCAAAACGATCCGTTCGACTGTCCAAAGTATTTATCCTATTTCTTTGAGAATGCGCTTTATTGACCTTTAGCCTGCGGCCTTTCACTTCTTTCCCATTCAACTCTCTAATTGCCTGATATCCTTCATTTCTTTTGTACATCTCCACAAAAGCAAACCCACGGGGTCTTCCGGTGTGAGGATTTGTTATTATTTTGGAGCTTTCAACTTTTCCAAACCGCGTAAAAAGATCATAGAGTTCGGATTCAGACACCTGATAGGAAAGATTTCCCACATAAATTTTAATTGTCATGATTTTGCTCTCCCTGATGAGGCGGGGCAGAAACGATTTCGAAATAATGGCGGAGATAAAGAACTGCATCTGTATAAAGAAGGGCAACGAAAAAGTGTCTGCGAAGCGCTCGTAAGAAAAGAATTAATTGATTTCTTATAATATTTTAAACATGATGCGTCAGCTTTGCAAGAAAAACTTTTTTTACGCTGAAAAACTCTCGATCCGTTTTTCTATGGCTTCGAAAAGGTAACTAAGCACAAATTTCCAGAATTTCATCCTTTAGTTTTCCTTAACATTCCGGCAGCTTAAAATGTGGTACCATTTTTGCAGCAATCTTTATATAAAACTACACCGATACATTGTAAGGGCCAAGAGGACCCATCGACCGAATTGGTGGGCAACCAAATATCCTATGCGGCAATTAATCATAAAATTCAAATTAAATCAAGCTGTTCACTGCAGCAATGCGAAGCCGTTTTGAGATCATAATACTTTTCCCGCTGCGGAAATATTATCTTTTCAATGCCAAATATCTTAACGATTGTGGCCGATTTTCATTCGGGAACGACCAAAATTATTGACGGTGTCAAAAATTCCGACACCGATTAAATAAACAACTCAAAATATATTAAGCAAATTATTTCTAAATGAACGCCTGATTCGAACAGAAGTGATGAAACCGGATCATAGGATTATGTAACTTTCATGGCGCAAGGGTCTCTTAAACTATAGAAATTTTGGCAATCCTTCCAGTGATGACTCACCTAATCTCGGTAAAATCATTTCTTCAGCGAATACGTTCTCGAAAAGATGACGGAAGCCTTTAAAGAAATTAAGTATTGTAGCTCTGGCCGATAATAAAAATTGCGAGGATTTGCCGGCAAACCCCTTAACCCACAATATGGAGGGGAGGAAAAATGACGAACAATCCGAAAACACTTCAGTATCATATGACTGCCGTAAAAGAAGACAACCGTCGTTTTGAAAATGCCTTCCAGGGCGTATCGCGCCTGATTTTGGAAAGCAAGATTGAAAAAGTGGTGGTCAATGGCAAAACGACATATGATTTCAGTATTTTCCGTAATGGATCAAAGCATGTGATCGGCATGTATGATGAGATCAACAGTTTTGTATCCTATGTTAAGGATGCGGCCGAGGGCGGATCTTCAAAGGAGATGGCGTATGTGCTGGTTGGCGAGCCTGGAAATGGAAAAACCTTTTTTGTTGAATATCTGGCCGGCAAATACCGTGGTTTTCTGTCGAAAGAGGAAAACCGCAAATATACCTTCAAATTTTTAAACCTGGATAAAATCGGAAATTACGGGAAAATAAAAACCATTGAGTCACAGACCTATGAAGATCCCATGATCCTGGCGATGAATCTTTTCGAAGACCCGGATGAGAACAAGACGTATCTCGCTAAAATGATAGGATTTTCGGATAAAGAAATTGAAACTCTGTATGAAAATTATAGGCCTCTGGGCGCCTGTAGCGGATATATCTGGAATGATATTAAAAATCATGCCGGTGGTGATATAGATGCAATGCTCAAGTTTATAGAGATAACCCCGGTGCCGTTGACCGAAAGTTTAGGCACAGTGACCGGCAAATATCCCGCTAAGGATAAAATTACATCCTCGGCGGTTGATTTGCTGGGAGAAGAATCCATCCAGCGCTTGCTGCACATCACCGATACCAACAATCCCTACCGCTTTGATTTACGGCGCGGGGCATTGGCTCGCGTTGCCGGCGGCGGTATTCATTTCAGCGATGAGATCTATAAAAATAAAAAAGACCTGGTTCAGGTCTACCTGGGGGTCATTCAAAACCGCAATATTGAAATTGACGGCTTCAAATGGCCTATTGACACGTTAATTATTGCCACCAGCAACAACTCCGAGTTTCATCGCTTTCTGGCTGAAAAGGAAGAAGCACCGATTGTTGACCGTTGCCGGATATGTTACGTGTCGCATAACACCAATTATAAACTTCAAAAAGATCTGACCTTCTATACCATCGGCAGCGAGACCCGCACCACGCTGACCCGTGAAGATCTCCATCAGGACCCGAATCTGAATTATGCCGCCTCAGTCGCCGCGGTGCTCACCCGGCTGCCGCGATCCGAAAAATTAACCCCGGTGGAGACCATGAAACTGGCGGCAGGGGAGGTGGCCGGTGAAAAAAGCATCAAAACGCTGGCCGAAGTCATCGATACCCTCAATCAGGATCCGGAAATCATCAACCGATTCGGCCAAAAAGGCCTGGGACAGCGAAACCTGGGCCGGGCCATTCAGTTGATGATTGAAAGCTCGGAAACCAATGAAGGTCAGTGCATGTTCGCCTACGACATTTTTAAGGCGCTGGAACGCATCATTTTGGACTACGTCACCGAGGCCAACGATCGGACCAAGTATCTGGAAGATCTTAAGACTGCCAAAGGGTTGTATCGCGAACGGATCATGACCGAGATGTTCAACGCCTACATGGATGAGCCGCTGGCGATTCGCAAAGACGTAATGAACTATGTGAATATGATCATCGGAATCGATGCGGAAAATCTGGGCGCCGATAAAATGTGGAAATACAAAGACCCGCAGACCGGGGAGCTTAAAGCATTAAAGATCGATGAGCGTTACATTAACAGTGTTGAAGAAAGACTGGGGCTGAAAACCGAAGAACAGCGCGAATCCTTTAGAACCTCCATACGTAAAATCTACGGTCAGAAGATCTCGGTGGATCCGGATTATGACTTTATGGACAACCTGGAGCTGGTCAAGGCCGTAACAGATGTTCGCCTCAAGTCCGACATCGCCGGTGCCGGCAGTCTCATCGGCGCCCTGGCCAACCGCACCAACGAAGAAAATCAAAAACTTTACGACCGCATGATCGACACCATGCTCACCAAACTGGGCTATTGCAAAACCTGTGCGCAGAAGACCATAGAGTACTTCTGCACACAAGAAGACGAGAAGTAATTAAGAGAAAATGGCCCTTTTTCTCCACCGGCGGATTCTCCGCGAGCTTCCGCCTGATGATCCACCTCAGGCGGACCTTGCCATAAAGCCTTTGTGTCCGCCTGACGGGGGCTCATCGAAAAAATTGCTCATTTCCAGCCCTCGCATTAAAGGGATGAAGTAGAAAGTTGAATTGCTGAAAATGGGTCATCAAACTATTATCCATACCAGGTGATTGAATCATGGAAGATTTCGTGAGTTGTTCATAGTCACAAAAAGACAACTTCTGATCATCTCCTCTTGGCAGGAGCAAAATATGAATCCAAAACTCAAAGAGCTTTATAACAAAATTAAGAAAAACGGGCTGACGCCCGAGCAAGAGCAAAAAATTCTGCTGGAGCTGTATGATGATGCTACCCATGATTTTCCTGATGAATCATCAGGTGCGCCACAAACCGGAGACGAAGCCTTCAGGACGACATCCCAAAACATTTACACGTACAATGATCTTTTTAATTTACAAGCCATAACTGCGCTTCAAAGTACCCATAATGTTAGCATTCGTTCCATTGATGAACTACTGGAGCGAGACAAACAAAGAGAAAAAGACGGATTTCCCCGCAAAATTAATGTGGGCCGGTTAATCAAACCGGGCAGGGGCGGCAGAGACAAGGTCGTTGTTGTTCCCTCAACGGTAGAAGAAAAATTTATCCATGACACCTCACTACAGACGGAAGAAGAACAGCCCTATGGGGGGTCCGGCGATGGGGAGGAAGGCGAAGTCATCGGGGAACAGCCGATACGAGCCCCGGATGTTCAAGGCGGCACCGGTCCGGGCCAGGGAGAGGGCGGTCAGCATGAAATTGAATCCAATGCCTATGATCTTGGCAAAATTCTGACCGAAAAATTTGAACTTCCCAATCTGAAAGACAAAGGTAAAAAGCGCTCCCTTACCCGTTATACGTACGATTTGACCGACAAACACCGTGGCTTCGGTCAACTGTTAGACAAAAAAGCCACCTTGCGGAAAATTGTGGAAACCAACATGCATCTGGGCAACCTGACAGATATCAGCGATCTCGATCTCACCCGTTTTTTGGTTAGCCCAAAAGATTTAGTATATCGCATCCTCTCACGGGAAAAAGACTACGAATCGCAAGCAATGGTCTTTTTTGTTAGAGATTATTCCGGATCCATGGCCGGAAAATCTACCGTATTGATCGTAGCACAACATGTGCTGATCTATAGCTGGCTGCTGTATCAATATGCCATGCAAGTGGAAACCCGCTTTATCCTTCACGACACGGAAGCAACAGAGGTTCCCGATTTCTACAGCTATTACAATTCGAAAGTGGCCGGCGGCACCCAGGTATCTTCGGCCTATCGCCTGGTTAATGAGATCGTCGAAAAAGAAAACCTGGTCCGGGACTACAATATCTATATCTTCCACGGCACCGATGGAGATGACTGGGATACAGACGGTAAGGAAAGCCTTCCCCAACTGAAACAGATGCTCACCTATACCAACCGCGTCGGGATTACCATCGCCGAACATGCACACGGCAAAACCAACAACAGCGAAGTCGAAAAGTACCTTAAGAAATCGGGGCTATTGGAAGAAAAAAAAGATTTGCTCAGAATGGATGTTATGCAGGAAGACGCAGACGAACCCAGGCTGATAGAAGGGATTAAGCATTTGATTTCCGAATAATGGAACTTATCGACCAACATACTAAGAAAATCATGGAAGGCTGCAAAGAGCGGGCCCGCAACGCTGGGCTGTGGTTTCAAGAGGAGTCCTTGGAATATATCGTCACCAACCGGGATCTTCTGGAGTTGACCCCCAAATTAATGATTCCAACCCTCTATGATTATTGGGTCCATGATGTTGAAGTATTAAAAGAAAAAGGTCGATACGAACTTTATCCAAGCAATCCCTATGAAACCGTGATCAATACGCGCCCGGCCATTTCGTTTTACAATGACAACAATCCGGACTGGATGAATGTCATGATTTTCTACCATGTGTTGGCTCACATCGACTTTTTCCAAAACAATCTGTATTTTCGCCATACCTGGGACTATGATTTCACCGGACAGGCGCTTTCAGACAAGCGTATGATTGCCAAGCTGCGATCCGAAAAAGGACGGTGGGTTGATTACGTCATTGAATTTGTCCGGGGAATCGACAACCTGGTGGGCTACCATGAAGAACTTTCGCGTCGGAATCGCCGGCCCAAAACCAAGCGTTCCAAAATGCTGGACTACTACTTTGATGTATTCCTTCAGTCAGAAAAGAACGTAAAGATTAATGAATATATAAAAGAAATTGAACGCTACAACCAATGTATAAACGAAAGCAAAGCTCTTGGAGAAAAAACCTTTTTCGCGGAAGTATTTAAGAAATATCCTGAATTCGACGCGATCTTCAAAAAAAGTCTGCAAGAAAAATTCGATCAAAAATTAGATCTAATCCAATATCTGCTGGAACATTCGGAATTCTTAAAGAAAGAAAAAAATAACTGGATGAAACCGATTATAGAAGTTGTGCGCAAAACCTCACTGTTTTTTCAGCCACAAATTCGAACCAAGATCATGAATGAAGGCTGGGCCAGCTATTGGCACGAAAGGCTTTTTCTGCAGGATGACCGTATCGAAGGGCATGAAGTCGATTTTGCGCGCTCCCATGCCGGGGTAACATCTATGCCGCGGGTGGGATTAAACCCTTATGCGCTGGGAATGCGGTTGTTTCATTATATCGAAAATGTGGCTGATAAAGGTAAATACTCAATTAAATTCAGAAGATTACTGGATACAAAACAACGAGAAGAATTTGATGCAAAAACCGGCCTGGGGAGAGATTTTGTATTTAATATTCGCGAAAACTTGAATGATTTTGTATTTATCAACACCTTCGTTGATCAGGATTTTGTCAATCGTTACAAACTGTTTGTTGCTGGAAGGCGACTGAATCAGGCTAAAAGGGTGCTGGAGTATTATGTCAAAAGCCGAAAAGCTGAAGATTATCGCCAGATGCTGCTGGATGGCCTATATCATCCGCCGCATATTACAATTGAGCAGAATAAAAGCAACAATGGCAATCTTTATCTTATGCACCATTTTGAAGACAAACCCCTGGTAAAAGAATTTATCACCAACACCATGCTGGGAATTGAATATCTGTGGGGTGCCCCGGTTCAACTGGAGACCAGTGAGGTCGTGCAAATCGAAGCATCAAAGCCTCAGCTAACCATTCCGGGTTTGACAACACCCATAAAGGAAGAGAAGAAAGAAAAGGAAATTAAATGGCAACGGGTACGGTATACAATGAAAAACCGCAAGCTTTCGAAAGAGGTTATAGCATCAGAAGACAGGAGTCAGAAAACAGAGGACAAATGACAGAAGTTAGAAAAACAAGATAGAGAAAGTCTAAACAAATATGTTATATTTGTCAATCAGTGACTATTTCCATTTTAATCATGTTATCTGTTCTTTATTATCTCTTCTCTGTCATCTGCCATCTGATGTCTGTCATCTGTTTTCTGACTTCTGAATCTGGAGACTCCACATGGATAACGTAAAAGATATTACGGAAGCCTTGAAAGAGAAAGAGGAATCCGTTCAGGATACCGGTAATGATGGGAAGAGCATTAAAAAAGCAATGCACAATCTCAACCAAAACATGAGTGAACTGGAACAACGTACATCCATATCTTTTGAGGAATTTCTGAATATTCTCATCGATAAACCCTATTTTGTCATACGCAATGTTTTTCAGTTATTTCACGACATGATCAAAGCGTTTATCGGCGAAGGTGTTGATGAATACCCGGATGATCCCGAATCAATTCATTTCGCCTACTATGACTGTAACAAATTATTTGTGGAAGGTTCAGATCATCCGTTTTTTGCCGATCGTCTCTTTGCCAACAGGCTCGTTAATCTTGTGGAAGCCTTAAAACGCAGCGCCCAGCAAAACAAAATCTATATTTTTGAAGGTCCTCCCGGCTGCGGTAAGAGCACATTTTTGAATAATCTGCTAATGAAGTTTGAAGAATATGCCAATACCGAGGCCGGTTTGCGTTATGAAACCGTCTGGCGTTTTGACCGCAATATCCTCAGTAATTTTACCGATTATGAAGGACATCCGTTGTTTGAAAAATTAGCCCGTCTGCTTGAAGATACCGCCGATAATCCGACTGGATCAATCGACAATCATAAAGTGCCGGGATCTGCCCAGGTATCCAGAGCAAGTTTCGATGATTCCAGTATGCCGTATTTAACCGAAGGTTACATCGAAGTTCCTTGCCCGAGCCATGATAACCCGATTTTAATGATTCCCAAACAATATCGCCGGGAATTCTTCGACGATTTGTTCAAAAATGATGAATTCAAATGGAAGCTCTCCACCGAAAAAGAATACGAATGGATATTTAAAGATACCCCCTGCACCATCTGCAGCTCTTTATATGAGGCACTGCTTTGTCGCCTGAAGGATCCTCAGAAAGTTTATGAAATGCTGTATGCGCGACCGTATAGGTTCAACCGGCGACTCGGAGAAGGGATCAGTGTTTTCAACCCCGGCGACAAGCCGTTGCGGCAAAATATTCTGACCAACGCCATTTTGCAACGCAGGATTGACAGACTGCTAAAAGACAGCAACGAGGTTAAATATATTTTTTCGCAATACGCTAAAACGAACAACGGCATTTATTCCCTTATGGATATAAAATCTCATAATACCGAACGGTTGATTGAGCTTCACAACATCATCAGCGAAGGCGTTCACAAGGTCGAAGATATTGAAGAAAATGTAAACTCCCTTCTCTTGGCCGTTATGAATCCCGAAGACCAAAAAAATATCGAGGGCTTCCAGTCTTTTCTGGATCGCATCGAATATATCAATATCCCCTATGTCATGGATCTGTCCACAGAAGTGGAGATATACCGCAATGTCTTCGGCAAACACATCGAGGAACGTTTCCTGCCCAGGGTGCTTCACAATTTTGCTCGGGTGATTATATCCACCAGGTTAAACACCAAGTCTGAAGCCATGCTCGAATGGATTGGTGATCCTGAAAAATACCGCCTCTATTGTGATGAAAAGCTCCAGCTTCTTAAAATGGAAATTTACACGGGATACATTCCGGCATGGCTGACTGAAAAAGATCGAAAGCGTTTAAAGGCAAAGCGGAGGCGGAAAATCATTGCCGAATCAGAAAAAGAAGGCCGCCAAGGTATCTCGGGTAGGGATTCAATAAAAATCTTTAATAAATTCTTTTCTAGATACACCAAAGAAGACAAGTTAATTAACATGTCGGATTTGTGCAAATTTTTTACAAATGTCGACAAAGGCATCAAAGATTTAATCCCTCAAGGGTTTCTGGATTCTCTCTTGCGCATGTATGATTATACGATTTTGCAGGAGGTAAAAGAATCACTTTATTACTATAATGAAGAGCAAATTTCCCGTGAAATACAAAATTACCTGTTTGCCATCAATTTCGAAATCGGATCTGTGGAAACCTGCACTTATACCGGAGAAAAATTAGAAATCACAGAAGAGTTTCTGGAAGGTATTGAAAAGCGTTTACTTGGCACAAAGGTGGACAGAAATCAGCGACTGGCGTTTAGAGAAGAAACCCAAAAAGAATATACGACAAAAACATTGACTCAGGAAATTATGGTCGACGGGCTTCCGATTACGGAAACAAAGGTATTTCAAGATATGCATAATCGGTATGTGTATAACTTGAAAGAAAAAGTCTTGGATCCGTTTTTGGAGAACGAAAATTTCAGACGAGCCATCAAAGACTATGACGGAGAAGATTTTAAAACCTATGATAAGCGCATCCGCGATGATGTAACATACCTGATAAATAACCTATGCAAAAAATACCGTTATACGGAGCTGGGAGCCAAAGAGGTTTGTATATATGTAATTGATAATGATCTGGCCAAAAAATTTTCAAAGCCATGACCATAACCTCAAATGCACCCAGGAGCTGATGAGTTCATCATCCCTAACAGTTTAATTCAGCAACCTATCTAAGTCAATTGCCTCTTTCAGCGTGTATTTGGGCTTTTACACAATCGCAGTATTCCCCGAAAACAAAATACATACATCGGTTGGCATTTAGCGATTTTTCGTAAAAGCTGCAATTTTCTTGATGCAATCGGCTATCGGCTGTGCAAATCGACATGTCTTCCTTTTTACAAAGATTGCTTTCTTCATGAGACATCGTTATAATTCCCTATTTGCCAAGAATTATCGACAGCGAACCTAACTGTAGGTGGCCTCTACAAGTAAAAAGTCAATAGCCCTTGTTTATTTTCACCAGCATATCGGATAGCAATAGAAATATTCGCATCTAATATAGTTATCGGTAGCAACCGACAATACCTTAAATAGAATTGCCATTTGAATATAAATCGCAAAT
>CP070746.1:6297088-6299852 GCA_020348305.1 Desulfobacterales bacterium | reverse complement strand
TTGTAATCCTCTTAAATTATAACCTTTCTGTTACGGATCATCTTCAAACCCTTATAGTCAGAAGGTGAGCCTATGACCGCAGAACAAAAAGCCACCCGCAAACTAAGAGCTATATTGAGCGCAGATGTTAAAGGGTATAGTCTTCTCATGGCCGATGATGAGGCTTTTACGATTCAAACACTCCAAGCCTATCGGCATTTAATGTCTGATCTGATTATACAGTATTCGGGTCGTGTGGTTGACTCTCCCGGCGATAACTTGTTGGCTGAATTCCCCAGCGCGGTTGATGCCGTTGAATGTGCTATGGCTATTCAGAAACGGCTAAAAAAAGAAAACGATCGGTTTGTCGAAGGCAAGCGTCTTGAGTTCCGTATGGGTGTGAATATTGGAGATGTGGTTCAGGACGGAGATGGTATATACGGAAGCGGCGTGAATGTTGCGGCAAGGATCGAAGGCATTTCCAACCCCGGAGGGATTTGTGTATCTCGTAGTGTATATGATCAGGTTAAAGATAAACTTGATTTTACCTTTGAGTACGTTGGTGAACACGAGGTCAAAAACATCAAAGAACCGGTGCGAGTGTACAAGGTCCTCTTGGAATCTGACCTGCCAGCGCCTTTGGTTGATGAACCGCTTGAACTGCCGGATAAACCATCCATTGCAGTCTTGCCGTTTGTGAATATGAGCGGTGATCCCGATCAAGAATATTTCAGTGACGGGCTAACTGAGCAAATCATCAATGGGCTGTGTAAGGTTTCCAATTTGTTTGTTATCGCAAGGAATTCATCTTTTGCATTTAAAGGAAAAGCGCTTAGCGTAAAGCAAATGGCACAGGAATTAGGTGTGCGATATATCCTTGAAGGCAGTGTGCAAAAGGCAGCAGACCGTGTGAGGATAACAGCCCAGCTTATAGATGCCACCACCGGATATCATCTGTGGTCTGAAAACTACGATCGTGATCTGTCAGACATTTTTGCTTTGCAGGATGAAATTACACTAAAAATCATGAATGCCTTGGCGATTAAGCTGACATGGGGTGAACAGGCTCGTCTTTGGGAAGGGATGACAAAAAATATTCAAGCATATGATTTGCATTCTCGTGGGAGTGAGTGCTTTTTTCGTTCAAATGAGAAGGATAACAAACAAGCACGACTATTTTTTAAGGAGGCTATCAAAATTGATGCGGCTTATGTTTCGCCTTACGCTTTGTTAGGCTTCACGCATATAAATGATCTCATTTTAGGATGGAGCAAGTCTCCAATAAAATCATTTGAGGAAGCTGAAAAATGTGCTGAACAAGCCCTTACCTTGAATGATTCTTTTGATATGGCCCATATATTAATGGGTTGGGTTCACCTTATTAAGAGACAACATGACAAGGCAATTAAAGAAGGAGAGCGAGCTATCGAGCTTAACCCTAATGGTGCTGAAGCCCGTGCTAATTTGGCATTTATACTTTGTATGTCAGATAAACCAAAATTAGCCATCAAATTGCTCAAGAAAGCATTTCAGCTTAATCCAATTCCGCCACTTTATTATAATTACTTTCTGGCAGTGGCTTACCGAAATAATGGAGAATATGAAAAAGCAATAGAGATAGCTGAAAAGAGTCTTAGTGTCCATCATGATCAGATAGCTCCGAATCTCACAATTGCTGCTTCTTATAGTTTTTTAAGCCGTACTGAAGAAGCTCACAAGGCTGTTGAGGAAGTCCTAAGAATAGATCCGAACTTCTCTCTTGATTCTTATGCTAAAATTCAACCACATAAAAATCAGGAGACTTTGGATAAATATATCGATGCCCTTCGCAAAGCAGGTCTGCCAGAATAGATACCATAAAACCCTTTTAGTATATCACATGGTTTTCGATACCTGAAAACAATGCGATATCTCCAACATATACAAACTTTGAAATGCTTCCGAAAATTTGTGAAATCATATTGTCAATCGAGCCATAGGTCAGGGCAATATCAATTTCTTTAATCGTCATCGTCAATTAATTCCGCCTCAATTTTGGGCTTCTCTTGCTCCATCTGCCATTCCTCAAATAAATCTTTACCGTATTTGCCGAAATACCGTTGAATCAAATCGCGCATTTTATCGATCATTTCAACATACTCGCCATTCCGCTTATCTGCATCCCGGATTTCCCTCTCTCTCCCAATGAGTTCCTCTTCAAGATCGGAAATTATTCGAGCCTGATCGGCGATAGTATCCTTAAGTTCGTCAATCGTGGGTTCGGTTAAATCTTCAAACATATTCATATTCTCCTTAAATATTGTAGTATCGGCACTGGATCATGTATTGTGTATTTCTTATTGTCTTTTTCAAAAGTTAATGTGGTGCCGATCAAAGTAAAAACATCGCCATTTTTAACATTGATATTATTAAATTTGAAATCCTCTTCAGCTATGAAAAATCTTGGTTTCTCTTTTTTCAGGTAATCTTCTTTAACCGAATGTTTTGCAGAGATGTGTTTTACTGTTTCAGCAAAACTTATTCTGGCTTCGTTTTTCTTTTTTAAATTATAGGATTTTTTAGGTTTGCCATCAGCTTTTTTCAATTGTTTAGCCATCAACTTTTTCTTTCTCTCTTTTGCCTGAGCGGATATGTTGGATTTCAAAGCATTGCGGCGGGCAGCTAAGGAACCCTTCCGGGACTGATACCATTTCCGTGCATAACTTCTCTTTTGTGAATTAGTTTTCTTAGCTTTAAAAAGAGCTTCATTGAGTTCAACCCTGCCAACATATTCTAAATCATCCAT
>CP070746.1:6292653-6296988 GCA_020348305.1 Desulfobacterales bacterium | reverse complement strand
TGGCAAGATAAGTCAGGTTTTTGGAGGATTTAAATTTTTTGGAATTTCATCTACTAATCACAACTTGGGGGTAACTTGTGATATTTTTTGATATCACATATCACATGTCCAAACAGTTGGATTTTCTGCATATCATCCCAATGATTTTGCTATTCGATAATTTCGCACAAACCTACAAAGGCAATAAAACGCATAGAACTAATTACTGGTAGAAGAAAGGGGAACAATTATGATGGACATAGTTTGTAAATCAGCTAAAAGCTTAGCCAGGGTTATTCAAGCCAAAGAATTATCATCTGAAGAATTGGTAAATGCGTATGTAAAACGGATAGAGGAAGTTAACCCTAAATTGAATGCTATCGTCCAACTAAAGGCTGAAGAAGCCCTTCAACATGCTAAAGAAACTGACAACTTGTTGGCTAAAGGGGAAATTATAGGCCCTTTGCATGGTGTGCCTGTGACGATCAAAGACTCACTCGATACTGCTGGTGTAATTACAACATGGGGAACACCCGGACGAAAGAATCACATTCCAACAGAAGATGCCACAGTGGTTAGAAGAATGAAGAGGGCTGGTGCCATTCTACTCGGAAAAACAAATACACCAGAGTTTACCTTGGCCTATGAAACTGACAATCCAATTTATGGACGCACCAATAACCCATACAATTTAAATCAAACGCCAGGGGGCAGTAGTGGTGGTGAAGCTGCCATTATATCGGCATGTGGGTCACCTGCTGGAATTGGAAGTGACACAGGCGGAAGTATCCGTGTTCCATCACATTTTTGTGGCTTAGCAGGAATTAAACCAACCTCTGGTAGAGTTCCAAGAACAGGCCATGCTATTCCCTATGGTTATTTAATAGATTCCCTTACTCAACTTGGACCAATTGCCAGATATGTTGAAGATTTGGCTTTAGTTCTTTCTATCATAGCTGGTGAGGATGGCATAGACCCCTTCATTGTGCCAATGCCTTTGAATAATTATGAAGATGTTAATTTAGATGGGATGAACGCGGCTATTATAAAAAACAATGAAATTGTTGCGCCAGATGAGGAAACAATTAAGGTTCTTAATTCAACGGCACAAATTTTATCTGAGGCTGGGGTCAATATGAATGAAATACATCCATCAGGCATAGAAGAATCTTTCAATATCTATATGGGTCTTCTATTCGGTTGGGATGGTGGAGATTTAGTGCGATTGCTATTGGATCGAGCAGGAACTGCAATTGATGAATCCTCCCTTGGTTTATTGCTCTCAGATACCAGGATGTCTTCTATGGAATTGTTGCACCTTATCGAACAATGGGATAATTATCGCCAAAATATTCTTACTTCCCTAAACAAATTCGATTTAATCTTAGCTCCTGTAAACGCTTATCATACCATGTCACATGGAACTTCATTTGAGAATATATTAGGATTCAGCTACACGATGATATTTAATCTTACCGGATCACCAGCTGGAGTAGTCCGTGCAGGTACAGCAAGCAATGGATTACCAATAGGAGTTCAAATAGCTGCGCGGCATTGGAAGGAAGAATTAGTCTTGGCAGCTTTACATCATATTGAACAAACCATCGGGGGATGGCAAGCACCGTCCATCGGCGAAAATATTGTTGATTGATAGATATCTAACATTGCAAAATCGTCGCTTGCTGGAATTATCTTAAAAGTTGATTTTCTCAAAAAATTTAGAATTAATCTCCATTGCAGATATCCTGCTTTGGTATCTGCACAAAAACAGGACATATAAAAGTACCGATATTGTAAACTAGTCAAAACGCAAACGCCTTTTGTGCTTACTGCTATAAATGCTAGCTCCACGGTAATCCAATTTTAATGAGATACTATTAAAATATCTAAGGTATTATTAAAACTGACATACTGGCAAGGTATTCCAATTTTTTCGCATTATAAAATCTATTTTCTAAAATATTTGATTCTTCATAAAATAGGAGTTTGGAATGTCTGCGAAAAGAGTACCAAATATGGATAGTATATATGAGTACAATCGAACCTTAAAAGACGGCAGTATTTCTTTACGGTATGGTTATTCATTTATGACTAATGGAATTAAATTTCAAAAGGTTACATTTTCAACTGCTAAAGAAGCAGAACAGGCATGTCTCCTAAAGAAAAGAAAAATCAAAAATTTAATTAAACGAAAAAAACCGATTTTACCTGATCCTCCAGAAAGAGATAGAATACTAAAGAGGTTACACGAATTATTAGCAAAAAAAAATTGGACGCTTTTATCAGAATATAAGAACAAGACAGAAAATTTGAGATTAAAATGCCTAAATTGTGGGCATGAATTTCCAAAAACTCTTGGTAATTTGAAAGAAAAATCACAGTGTCCAAATTGCAGAAAATTACGCTATGAAGAAAATGCAAGGACTAAATTGAAAGAGTTGGGTTTTGAACTCGTGTCAGAATATGTTGATATTAGAAAACTGGCAACATTAAAGTGTCTAAAATGTGGAGATACTTTTAAAAGGACTTTGAAAAGTCATTGGAAAAACCCAACGCACAAATGTGGCAGGAACTTAGATTGGTCAGAAATTGATTTAAACCAATTGAAAAAGGACTTTTTGAACGGGCATCTTTCTATAGAAAAATTGAGTCCAAAATACGGTATCGGCCATAACACCTTACGTCAAAAGATAAAAGAGTTGGGTTGGGATAGACCTCCTCTACCGAAGCCTACGGGAGAGGATCATTGGCGATATAAAGGCGTTTATGACAAAGGGAGTTCTCTTTATGAGACTTATGGTCATAAACTAAAACAATTGGGTGAAGAGGTTCGCCCTGACCCAGATGATTATTCCCTACTAAATGTGAGATGCTTCTATAATGGCTGTCGCAAATGGTTCAGACCAATTTTTACAGCGGTTGTAAGTCGAATAGCGGCTTTGGAAGGCCGAGCTAAATGGGGGCAAAATAACCTTTATTGTTCAGACCGTTGCAAGGATAGATGCACTATATATGGTAAGGGTTTGCATCAATGTACAGTCTGCAATAAATGGTTTGTAGGAGAAGGAGCGTTCAGATATTGCGAAAAATGCTCTACGACCAGAAAAACTTTTTCTCCAAGCATCAAAAATGCTATCTATGAGCGTGATTTAAAATTAGGCTGGATTTCCGAAAGTAAAGAATATGAAATTCATCATATCCTTAATGTCGCCGATTTCCCAGAATATGCGAAAAAAAAATGGAACGGTTGGGCTATAGAGAATCAATCTGAACTTCACGTGATAATTCATAATGTGTGTGGACTTGCCAAACGAGATTTTTACTGTGTAGATGAGAGATATTTTGAATTAGCTATTAGCAAGTTAAAAGAAAATAATGCCCCAAAGAAAGTAATAGAATTTTGCATAAAAATATATGAGAGCCGCTAATCAAGGTAACTGCTATACATTTCAGGAATTGCAACCTCTAATTTTTTTCAGATACGCAGATCGTATCCAGAAATCATGGTGAATCCTCGAAAATCGATTCACGATTTTTGTGTTATTCATTACATAATGCAGATTCGGCTATGATTGTGGTATTGGCAAGATAAGTCAGGTTTTTGGAGGATTTAAATTTTTTGGACTTTCATCTACACATCTGAATTTTCGCAATTTTACAGATACAAACATTATATCACCAGTTTCTAAAAGCCCGGTTTTTTGCAAATATTCTCAATTTATCTACCGTCTGGAATTATCATTTATATTTGACTCAACCCAGCTGATTGTCTATAAGAACATTTAGAATAATTCTGATTATCACCTCCACCTGATCTGAAGCGACTGTTCATTCGCATAAACGAATCTGACCGCTCAGCTGATCTCGAATTGATTCAGTTTCCTCATGTCATAAGATTTACCGTTTTACATTTTGAAAGGAGGTAAATCCAATGGCGACACAAGACGTTAAGCGTAAACTCACCGCTATCCTTAGTGCCGACGTTGTCGGTTACAGCCGCCTGATGGAAGATAATGAGGATGCGACCATCCAAACCTTAAACACTTACCGTAATTCGATGACCAACCTTGTTCAGCAGCACAGAGGACGAGTAGTTGATATGACTGGTGATAATCTGATGGCAGAATTTTCCAGCGTAGTGGACGCTGTCAAGTGTGCAGTTGAAACGCAAAAAGAGCTGAGTGAACGAAATGCCGAGTTGCCAGAAAACCGACGGATGTTATTCCGAATAGGTGTTAATCTGGGTGATATTGTTGAGGAAGAAGACCGAATTTACGGTGACGGGGTTAATATCGCTGCCAGAGTGGAAAGCTTGGCCGATGCTGGAGGCATCTGCATATCTGGAACTGCCTATGA
>CP070746.1:6289509-6292553 GCA_020348305.1 Desulfobacterales bacterium | reverse complement strand
TAAAGCGATAGTTATGAAAAGCCAGAGCCGATTTCTTGGCAAGAGTGCAACATCAGTTGCGATTTCGATGATCGCAGCAGTCAATAGAAAAATCAGAATCCAGTATTTTATAGATTGCCCTGAATGATAGCGATTAACGCGAACCTTTTCAGAAACACGTTTGTTTCGCTTCCCCAAATATCCCACAAATTGATGAATCGAACCGAAGGGGCAAACCCAGCCACAGAAAAATCTTCCCAATAGAATTGTCAATACGACGGTAGCCAGTCCCCATAATAGACCTGCATAAAGGACGCGCGTGCTCAGCAGTGTGCCCAGTCCGACCAGCGGGTCCAGTTGAATTATCCAATTCACCGGCCAACCGCGAAGTTGCCACCACTCTTTGCCGAGAGTAGTGACCACACAAAACCATAAGAAAATGATAAGGAAGAAGACCTGACAGATTCTGCGGGTGGTTATGATGTTCATGAATGAAATTCGCCTAATTATTATATTTTATTCGCGGCTGGAAGCCGCTCCCACAATTCTCTTTTATCTGGTGGGAGCAGCTTCCAGCCGCGATCAGTTCATACCGTGCGCCGCGTGCCATGTACCTTCTCATATTGATAGCTCTATTGGATTCAGCGATTGATAATCTGCTGTGCCTATCCCTTTTGCTTCAACCTTCGCAATGTAAGGAAGATCGCTGATGTTTTTGCCAAGTAAACCGGCACCGAATGCATCCGTTGCGACTTGGTCAGTGCCGACAATCATGGTGTTTGTTTGCTTAAGATCTGAAAGGGATCCTCCGGTGGGACCATTGGTCATCATGCTGGTCGTACCGTCCAGAACCACTAAGGTCGGCTTTACCATCATTGCCAATTCTTTGATGATGTTGTGAATGTCCTGATGAAATATGTTTCGACGCCCGCCGAGCAACCCGTACCAGTTCTTCATAACCATGGATGCGCCGCTGCGATGATGATCTTTAACCGGAGCTATTCCGATAACCTTATTCATCTCTCTGAATGGTTCGTAGAGTACGGGCCAGTTTTTGATCAGATTCGCATCCGGAAGGGTTGCCGGTTTGAAGAGACTTTTTTTTGGCAGTATCACCTTGGCGCCGCTAGAACTTGCTGCCTCGGCAATACCGCTTAACTCAAAACAGCTGACGGGATCATTAATGGGATTATCCGTTACCCAAACAGATGCTGCTCCGGCCTCGTAACAAAGATTTGTTAATTCTGAAACTACATGAGGATGGGTGGTTGCCGAAAGCATCGGGGGCGAGGCAAAAGCGGCATTGACTTTAAGCAACACGCGGTCTCCTTTTTTAATAAAGCTTTCCATGCCGCCAAGTGTTTTCAATGCTGCTTTGAGCGTTTCAGATCTGTTTTGCCCTCGAACAATACTCATTTTTTTTTCAAGTTCGGGTATTGAGAAATCCGGCAACAGAATACCTGGTTTTTGATCCGGCGATGATCCAGGTGCATTAGAATCATAAAACCAGTATCCGATTGCACCTGCGGCGACAACCGAAGCACCGGCTTTTGCGGATCGAATCAGAAATTGGCGTCTGGTAAGTTCATCACTCATTTTTCGCATCTTTTTTACTAAAAAATTTTTATCGGTTCCGGCTGAGTCTGCTATTTCCTTAATATCAAGTCAAAATTAATTTTGTTTAAGTTTATTATACAATCGAATCGCCAGCTCTTTCGCATGGTTTCTGTCTTGTGCCTCACGAACACCGGCAAGGTAAGGACCTTGAGAAAAAATAACTTCATAAGTATCTAAAATATCAACCATTTTGGCTCCGTCAATCGATAAATCAATTTCAATATGACGGCCACCGAAAGCGATAAGAAACTCTTGATAATCTTGGGCCAATTCTGCAGCTTCCCTATCTGTCTTACGGTGTGAGAGAAAGGCCATAACTTCAGTATCCCCTAGTTTATAGACAGCCGTAAATACCTGATCAAGTCGATTGAATCCAAAGGCATCAGAGGAAATCAATGATATACTGTTATCCACAAGGTCAGGTTTGGGAAACAGGTTCTCCTCGGTGACAGATTTTGTTTCTACTTCGAGCGTGTCGATGAATGCCTTGCTGTACAATTCCATGGGCTGTAAAGCGTCCTCAGATGCTTCCGATGCAATAATTTCCAAATAATAATGGCCATGGACCAAAAACAGGGCGTTTTCTGTGCGATAGGAATATTGGGTTAGGTTCAACGGTTCGGCCCCCTCCCGTCGTTGGGCGCTGAAAACCGAAAAAGCATTTTGGCCGGTTCCCATGTCATAAATAAAAACCTCCAACCATAAATTCGACGCGGCATTGCTTTTAAACCGCCGGGTCTGAAGGCTGACAAATCCTGCAGTGAGATACAGTTCTGCCTTGCCATCAATTTTGTCTGAAAGATTTTGAGAATCAAACAACTCAGGAGGTGATAAAGGAACCAAGCCCTTGGGCATTGGGAAAAGGGGGAGCCCCGTAGATGGTTTTTGAGTTCCCGGGATTCTTTCGGCTGGTAAACCGATGGTTTCTATGTTTAGGACGGCAGGGTTATACCTAAATTGCATCAGAAAAATGCCTGTACCGGTTAACATCAGGGCAGATAATATCAATAGAGTCAGATAAGTTTCTAAATAACTGCGCTTTTTATTTGTCCGATGCACATCAACCTCGGTTCTTTTAGATAATTTATGCAACCTTATTGATGAGATACGAAATGTATCAATGGATAGTGGCGAAGGCGAAAAGCTAAAGCAAGCCTTCTGAGGTTGCAGAGATTTGGAGGCACTTGCCAGGGCTCTGGACACGTCTCGGCGGCCTGAATTATAAAAAAAACTTTATAAACCAAAATCAGAAACGTGTCAAAGCTTTTCTATTTGAAGCTTACGCGATGACTTGACCAACACGCTGAAGGTATTATTGTAGATTATGCCCCCATTTTTTCAGACTTTATTTAAAAACAGGTGACACAGAAATTTTTTTTATGGCACAACATCAACGACAATCAATCCTCTGTCCCAACTGTAGAAAACTTATCAGCATATCTGAGCCC
>CP070746.1:6286819-6289409 GCA_020348305.1 Desulfobacterales bacterium | reverse complement strand
TCTTCAATATACTGACAAGGAAATTCATCGCATTGATGACATCCGGTGTAACCTTTCTCGCTTGTGCAGGCCCTGATTTCACACTGTCGGCAATGCATAAACTGCTCATCTGATAAGCAACCACGGCATTGAATATCTTCTATCGAAAGATTTTCACTATTAGGAAGTAAGCCTTTACCGGGAACTTCTCCCTTGTAAAGATTCACTAACCGCTCCTTGAATTTGTCATTATTATCGCGGTGTGCGATATAAATGGCACAAACGCCGCAATACATACCACAAGGAGACATAAGATCTGGATTTATCGTCATAATTTCAGCCCCTCCTGATATATCGTTTTCTTATCCTAAAGAGAGTGTTCTATACCTAATACTTATATTCATCTGTCCCAAGAAAATTGTGTTTTCATTTATTGAAAATGAACTTACGATCCTGATTATCACTTTTTGTGCAATTTGATTTCGCGCATGAGGATGTTAAGGGTTTCCTGCAGACCTAATATTCAACTACATTTTAGCTTTCCATAGCTTACGTGATTTGAGGATCTGAAATTATTCGGTATTGATCATTTTTGTAAATATTTTTGACCACATTGACAAAGTCAAAATTTGATGGCGTAACTGATTTATAAATAACTGATATTTGCTTCAATTCATCCACTTCCTTTAGGTATCTCCCCAGCTTTGTGGGTGATTCCACTTTACCGTGTTTCGATACGAAAATGGGTTTATCAGGGTCGATCCAACCCTTTTCCAAATAGGCTGGCAAAATGCTGTTGCATCGGCAGCGATTCGAATCTTCAAATAGGCCACAATTATTTACCAGGAAGTCCCTAATTCGAGACCGGGCCCTTGACAGTCGCTTCCGGTATGCTGCTGGTGTGATATCGAGTATTTGTGCTCCCTCTTGACTGTTGACGTCCATCACCACCCCCAATATGAAGGCCATACGGTGAGAACGGTCCAAGGATAGTAGCAGGGCATGGGTGCAAACTGATCTCGTTTCTACTTCAAGGTATGGTTCCGGCGCATCCAAAGGCTTTGAGAACCAACCTCGGGCTTCATACCTATCTATGATTTCGTCCAAATTGCCCACGGAGGACATTTTCTTTTCTGCGTATGTTTTGCGAACCGCCTTTAATTTGTTGACTGCAATACGCAACACCCATGCACGAAATGGACCCTCGAAACGATACCCTTGCAAGTTAGTAATTACAGTTATTAAAATTTCCTGGGCAGCGTCTTCGGCGTCTTCTGGATTGAGAAGCATCCGCAAAGATAGAGAATAAACAGGTTTTTGTATCCGGCGGACTATTTCCTCCAAAGCGTCCTTTGAGCCCTGGACGGCTTCTGTGACCAGCTGCTCTGTCTCTTTTTCGGTTTTCATCTTACCTCTTATAATATTGAGTGATTTTTATGCTTTTTGTGACAGAAAAAATTCCTTACCAATGAAAATTTCGCAACAAATCTCAGCCTTAATTTTTACACATATTGTGAAAGTCGTAATTGATTCAGTTCACCGTCAGTACAAACCTCTGTCACTTTCCTTGCTTGTCCTGATACTTTTGTTTTGAGTTGATCAACGTCTATCCTGACCGTAAATGCTTCATTATCAGACATCAGAAGGCAGTAGCCTTTGACGTCCTCGAAAAAATTTGCTCTAAGTTTACGTTTGATTTTTCGATCTGTTGGCACGTTGATCACCTTCATTCAAGCAGACTGAATTTTAAAGAAGATGATACGCTTTGGAAAAGTACGGACAGGTCGAAAATGAGCTCAGATCAAATGTAATTTAAGCGCGTTATAAGATTTATACACGATTAGGCGGGATGGGTCAAAAGATGAGTCTATTACTGGTGTTCGAATCAGTAGACTTCTTGCCAGAGTTTTCTAGGATTAATATCAGCTATCCAGCGAAGCTTAGGAGAGATAGTGTTGATTTTTAAAAATTTAGGAGAATCCCGCATATTGTGGTTCGTCTAAAATCCAATATCAAAGATTATTTTTAAAGATTTTTGACTGACGAATCTTCACGGGAAAATAAATCCAAGGCGGGGCACTACTGGAGTGAGAAAGTACCCGCTTGTATTATAAGAATAGAAGGAGGAAGCACTCAAGTGTGCTTAGGATTCCGATTACTAAATTCTATGGTGGTTTCTATAATGAAAAAGGACTATTTTGTTCAATCTCATCTGTGATTTTTAAATCATGAGCCAATGATCGTCTTTGAACTTTATCCAACAGAACTATAACCAGCCAAAATGAAAAAATGATCACCGGTACTAAAAATAAAGCAATCAACTGAGCTTTAAACATTTTCAAACCTCAAAATAAAATTGATACCTAATTGGATTTTTCTTTTTATATCGTCACCACAGCTATTTTCTTTAGTTTTAAGCTAGCAAACAATGATGGTAAGAAAGATTATAACGAGAATGAAAATTTCAGCTTTTTTTGTATAAATGCATCCTTTTTTTCTAAGATCGATTCAAATCGGAGCAAATCATGTGCCAAAAGCTTAAGATTGTTGTTTTTATTATAAGAATCAGCAAGATATGCATCAATAACAGTAGTGGTATTTTTGCACGATG
>CP070746.1:6279179-6286719 GCA_020348305.1 Desulfobacterales bacterium | reverse complement strand
TATTCTTTAACCTTTTTTCTGACTTCGTGTTGCAAAGTTTTTTATGAATCAGATCAAATGATTCCCGAGCTTTCTAGAAAATTAAATCAGCCCCTTTTTATTGGTCAAAAAACCATACAAAAACGCTTGGTCCTTTCTCCCATGGCCTTTATTGGGAATGTGGCGTTCCGGGAGCTGATTGCAACCTATGGCGGCTATGGATTGCTGTTTACCGAGATGTGCAGCGCCAAGCGAATACCCCATGAAAATAGACATACATCATCTTATTTTCGATGGAGGAATGAAGAATGTTCGAATCTGGTATGCCAGATTTTTGGATCTGATCCTAAGATTATGGCTGAAGCCGCCCGGCGCATTGAAAAAGAAGGTCTCTTTGGGGTGGATATTAATTTTGGGTGCTCGGATGTTTCCATTTGCCGGCAAAATTGTGGTGCGGCTATTTTAAACGATCCTGATCTGGCCACCCGTATTGTGGCTGCCGTTCGAAAAGCGGTATCTATCCCCCTTTTAGTCAAGTTTCGTGCGGGCTGGGAAGATGATCCCCGTCCCTCAATTGATCTGGCGCAACGGTTTGAAGATGCCGGTGCGGATGCACTTACGTTTCATCCGCGGCAGGCACCGGACCGCCGAACTCGTCCTCCCAAGTGGGAATATATCCGGAATGTGAAAGAATCGGTCTCGATACCGGTTTTCGGAAATGGCGATGTTTTTGATCAGAACGATTGCTTGAATCTATTGCATTTTACAGGTTGTGACGGTGTCGCGATCGGACGAATAGCAGTTGCAAGACCCTGGGTATTTGCTGAATGGACAGATGATCTTGTAACACAACAAGATGTTTTTCTTGAATCTGCAATTAAGTTGGCAAGGCTTTTAGAGAAGCACTATGAACCGCCGAAAGCTATTAGACGCTTTAAGCGATTTGCTTTTTATTTTTCGGCGAATTTTAAGTTTGGACACACTCTTTATACCCGGATCCTAAATACCCCGGATATGCGAGCCGTAGAGACTGTTCTTCATAAATTTTTTAAAACAATTCCTGAAGTCATCCAAAGACCTAATATGAACTTTTTCATTTAAAATCAAGAATTTATCAAGATTAGTTTTTTCTTGACATCTCCTTTGACCTTATGTAGTTACATTGTAGCTAAAATTGTAATTTCTTGGCGGCTACTTGTCGTGACAAGTAAATTAAGGAGGGGAAAAATGACAGCAGTACCAGACAAGATTTTAACCTGGCAGATGGTTCAACCGACCTCGCGCAACAAAGAAACCAAAGAAGTATTACCGGGCAAGATCGAAAAAACGGAATTACCCGTACCGGAATTAAAACCCGGCGAGGTTCTGGTGGAAGTTGCGGGTTGTGGCGTGTGCCACACGGACCTTGGATATTTTTACGACGGTGTGCCGACCGTTTCAAAGCCGCCATTGACGCTGGGTCACGAAATATCAGGCACGGTGGTGGCCGGGGACGAAGCCTGGCTCGGCAAAGAGGTAATTATCCCGGCGGTCATGCCCTGTCGAAAGTGTATTCTGTGCAAAACCGGCCGCGGCAACAGATGCCTCAACCAGAAAATGCCGGGCAACAGCCTGGGCCTTTACGGCGGTTTTTCGAGCCATATTCCGGTGCCGAGTATTGATCTGTGCGAGGTCAAAAACCGGGGGGATATCCCTCTGGCACACTTGGCAATTGTGGCGGATGCAGCTACCACGCCGTACCAGGCCGCCAAACGGGCAGATTTCCAGCCGGGCGATAATGTGGTGGTCATCGGTATCACCGGCGGGGTTGGCCAGTATATGGGACAAACCGCCAAGGCTTTAGGTGCAAACACGGTCATCGGCATTGCCCGCAACCAGGAAAAACTGGACCGGGCCCTTAAATACGGCACAGATTTTGTCATAAACTCCACCGAAAAAGATGCCCGGGCGGTGTCCCAGGAATTTAAGGGCATCTGCAAGGAAAATGATCTGCCAGGCTTCGGCTGGAAAATTTTTGAAGTCACCGGTGCCAAGGGCGGGCAGGACATTGCTCTGACCCTGCTGAGTTTTGTCGGTAAATTGATCGTGGTCGGATTCGGGATTGCCAAGATAGAATACATGATAGGTCGGCTGATGGCCTTTGACGCCGAGATCATCGGAACCTGGGGCTGTTTGCCTGAATACTATCCTATCGTTCTGGATATGGTGACCAAGGGGAAAATCAACATTGACGCATTTGTGCAAACCCGTCCTATGAGCACCATTGTGGAAACGTTTGAAGAGGCGCATAAAGTTTCTCCGGATAAGCGAATTGTGCTGACTCCCGATTTTTAAATGAGTCTGCGGCGCGTTTTAAAATAAGCTGCTGGTTCAACCTTTAGATAAACTTTCTGTGGGAGCGGCTTCCACATTCAATACCACTTGTTCTTTCTGGATAACCAGATAATATTTTTTTGGATAATAAAAAGAATGGACACATTCAATTAACAAAGGAGGTAAATACTATGGCTTTAGACTGGATGCCGAGAGACAACGAACAAAAAAACCATATGCTGCATACAGACGTTCACTGGGGGACGGATGCGGATGCTCCCTGCGTCGTCTACGAAAAACGTCCCCTGAAAGATCCTAAGGGCAACGTGCAGGAGGGGTTGTATGTGGCCTGGATCCGCCTGAACAACCCCAAACAGTACAACTCTTACACCACCGACATGGTCAAAGGCGTTATCGCCGGATTTGAAAATTCCTCCCTTGACAGAAGCGTTGTGGCTGTTGTTTTCACGGCCACCGGCCCGTATTCGTTTTGCACAGGAGGCAATACCAAGGAATACAGTGAATTCTACAGCCAGCGGCCGGATGAATACGGTCAGTACATGGAACTTTTTAACCACATGGTGGATTCCATCCTGGCATGTAAAAAGCCTGTTATTTGCAGGGTTAACGGTATGAGGGTGGCCGGCGGGCAGGAAATCGGGATGGCCTGCGACCTCACGATTGCCTCTGATTTGGCCATATTCGGCCAGGCCGGACCCCGTCACGGTTCGGCACCGGACGGAGGCTCATCGGACTTCTTGCCCTGGATGCTCAGCAATGAGGATGCCATGTGGAACTGCATCTCCTGTGAAATGTGGTCCGCTTATAAAATGAAGGCCAAAGCCCTGATCAGCAAAGCGCTACCAGTCTTAAAAATAGACGGCAAATGGGTCCGCAACCCCCAGGTTATCACCGATAAATATGTTGAAGACGGCGAGATCGTCTATGGTGAATTTAAAACAGGTGAAGAGGCAAAAGAAGCGCGTGCCTTGGTAAAAGAGCATCAGGCCAATGCGGACTTTGAATTGCTCGACAAGGAAGTCGACAGGATTGTGTGGACCTTTGCCAATCTTTTTCCCGGCTGCCTGATCAAGTCCATTGACAGTATTCGCATGAAGAAGAAATACTTCTGGGATATTTGCAAAAACGGTAATCGTCACTGGCTGGCGGCCAACATGGGCGGCGAAGCCTTCCTGGGCTTCGGGGCTTTCAACACCAAGAAAATCACGGGGCAGGACACCATCGACTTCATCAAGTTCCGCCAGAACATTGCCGATTCCAGACTCTGGGATATGGAGATGTTTGCAGAGGTCATGGGGTCACCAAAAGAATAATTTTCCTCTGTCTCGATCGCGTGTCAATTATATGGCAGGCCGCGCCGGTTCAGCAGGTTCGCGCCTGCCATTTTTTATTCGGAAATAGGCTCCTTACTATCCTGTCTGCGTTTCAGTTAGCCCTTGTTTAAAATCTCCTCAACCCATTCCAGATTCAATTCTAGAAGCTTAGCGCGATGGGGTCGGCCGCTATGAGAATCACAACCGATCATATCATAGTATAGTTCAATAGCCTTATTGAATTCCTCTTGGGTGAATATTTCCTTGCCGGCATTGGGCCCATCCGGTTTGGGATCAAATAGCCGCTTCGGCAATTTATCATTTTTGATAGAAAATCCTTCGCGACTGTTAAAGGCTCTGGCTAACATGGTACCGCGTTCACCGGCCTTCATCATTTCATACAGGCTTACATTCCAGCCTGTCACGGCGTTTACGCATTGGACCATTGTATCCAACGGCATCACCCCCCTGGGCGCGTACCCAAATACGCATATACCCAGTGCATCCAATACCCGCCAAAAGTTTTCGAGCTTTGCGTAATTTCTGACTTTTTCTGTAGTAATATCTGTCGGGTGCATGGATTTGTAAATATCTAAGGGTGCAACAGATTTTACTGAAAATGAATCATCATCGGCAAAGGCCGTATCGTGAGCGGCAGTCATGTGATCGGCCCCGTAGGAACTGACGGCAAACCCAATTCCTACGCCGACTTTTACCCGAGGATCATGTAAAGAAAGCTCCTGGCCTTTGACGGAGAGGTGAAACGGTTCGTCTTCAACGCCCCATTTTTGAGCCAACCGAGCACTGCCTTCAGCCAATTGATCACCAAAACCCTCTCTATGAGCGATCATTTCCAAAAGCTGCAGCATCAAGTCGGCATCCCCGAAGCGCAGTTCCAAGCCCCCGGTATCTTCTTTGGTAATTATTCCTTGCTCGAAGCACTCGCAGGCAAAGGCGATCGTCATTCCGATGGAGATGGTATCCAAACAATAGCGGTTGCAGATTTCATTGCCTTTGGCAATGGCTTTAAGATTCAATATGTTTAAATTGGATCCTAAAGCTGCCAGCGTTTCGTATTCTGGGCCACCGTAACGGGAATCAATTCCGTACTTTGGATCTTCCAGGGCTATTCCACGTTTGCAGCGAATCGGGCAGGCATAGCAGCCCTTCCTCTTTTTCAACAACACCTCATTATACGTATCTCCGCTGATAACCGATGGGTCATCAAGCTTGCTGCGGCGGAAATTATTTACGGGAAGTGCCCCCCCGGAAGATAGGATTTCCGGAAAAGCAGTGGTGCCGTAAACAAATAGGGCTTCACCCAGGGGGTTATTCTTAAATGTTTTGGCATAATCTTTTGTGGTTTGGCCCAGAAAATCGGGATCATGATACCTGATTTTTTCTGCACCTAATGCCGCCACTGCGCGAATATTTTTTGATCCCATGACCGCGCCGAGACCACACCGCCCATTAAAGTGGCCTAAGTTATTGGTAATATTAGCAAAACGAACTTGGTTCATTCCCGCAAGTCCCGTTTGGGCCACCCGGATTTTTTTACTGCCCATATCTTTTCGAATGATATCCTCAACTTCCCGGGCTCCAAATTGCGAAAAATGCTCAGCATCTTTGATCTCAGCTTTACCTTCGGTTACCCAGAGATAGACGGGTTTTTCCGCTTTTCCTTTAAACACCACCGCATCAAATCCGGCCATTTTCAGTTCGGGCCCAAAAAAACCGGCTGCCTCAGATTCAGCCGCTGTTCCGGTGAGCGGTGATTTACCGACAGCAGTAAATCGGCAGGCGGCCGGCAAGGGAGCCCCGGTCATCACACCGGTGGCTAAAACCAGAATATTTTCCGGTGAAAACGGATCAATTCGAGCCGGAACCTCTTTCATTAAATAATGGTACCCAAATCCTCGACCACCTAAATAAGACCGGTAAAACGTCTCATTATTTTCTTCAATTTCAATTTTGCGATTACTCAAGTCGACACGCATAATTTTTCCTGTGTATCCGTATGGCATAATAATGACCCCCTTGTGTTAAAAAAATCAAAAACGAAAATCCCCATGGCACTTAGCATTAATGAATGAATGGCTCAAGTCCGATTTACATTTAAATATTTGTATACGAAATAAATTTAGATTTTAATATTTTGTTGACAAACGATTAAAAACCAATTACTAATGCGTGCATATTCATTTATAAATAGGCAATTTTATATGCTGCTTCTATTCATATTTGATTATAATAATGTGTCTAAATCATTTCGCTCGCATTAGTAATTGTTTGTATACTAACGAAAAAATCACGTAAAAATTTTTATGGGAATTAAATGAATTCAAGGAGAATCCTATGACTCAATGGCATAAAACATCGTGTGCGTTATGTGCCCAAAACTGCGGACTTGAGGTACAAGTTGAAAACAACCGCATGGTTAAGGTCCGACCGGACAAAGACAACCCACGCAGTGTGGGCTATTCCTGCCGCAAAGGCCTGAACGTCATTTACCATCAGCATCACGACGAGCGCCTGACCCATCCGCTCAAACGGGTCGGTGACACCTTTGAGAAAATCTCCTGGGATCAGGCCATTGACGAAATCGCTGATAAATTGAAGTCGGTCCAGAATCAATACGGGCCGAAATCGATAGCCTACATGGGCGGTGGCGGCCAGGGTTGTCATTTTGAAGCCGGATTTGGTGTTCGCCTGATTCGGGCGCTGGGTTCTCAATACCATTACAACGCCCTGGGCCAGGAACTCACCGGTTCCTACTGGGTCTGGGGTCGTGTGGTGGGACGTCAAAATCTAATTGTCGGGGCTGATCATCACAACACGGATATGCTCGTTGCTATCGGGTGGAACGGAATGATGAGCCATCAGATGCCGCAGGCAAGGAAATTTCTCACGCGATTTGCCAAGGATTCGGAAAAAACACTGGTCTGCATTGATCCACGTTTATCGGAAACAGCTAAGATTGCCGACATCCATTTACCTATTCGTCCGGGCACCGATGCCCTCTAAACGCGAGCAATGATTGCGATTATCCTTCAGGAGGACCGGCACAACAAGGAATATATCACCAATTATGTCAGCGGCTTTGACCAGATTAAGTCTTGGTTTGCTGACTTTGACGCTCGCCGGGCAATAGAAGTTTGCGAGTTGGATTATGAAGACGTCCGAAATCTGTGCCGCCTGATGACCGAAAGTAAATGGTCGATGCATTATGATTTGGGCGTGATGATGAATCGTCACAGTACGGCTGCGACCTATTTACATGTACTTCTGTTGGCTATTTGCGGGAGAATTTGTGTTCCCGGCGGCAATGTGATACCCGGGGGTTTGATGCCGATTGCATCTCATTCCGACGAGCGTGACCAACGAACCTGGCGTACGGTAACAACGGACTTTCCAGCCATCGCGGGCGTATTTCCACCCAATGTTATGCCGGAAGAGATCCTAAGTGATCACCCGGGAAGATTAAGAGCCGTGATCTGTGGCCAGTCCAATCCGCTGCGTTCCTATGCCGATACCACCCAGTACGAAAGGGCGTTCAAGCATTTAGATTTGCTGGTTACGGCTGAACTGGCCATGACCGAAACAGCCCAGCTTTCCCATTATGTTCTGCCGGCGCGTTCGGCGTATGAATCCTGGGATGGTACTTTTTTCCCCTGGACCTATCCGGAGATTTATTTTCAGATGCGTCAGCCAATCATAAAGCCTGAAGGCCAACAGCTTGAGGTCAGTCAGATTTATACGCGTTTGGCCGATCGTTTGGGGTTGATTCCCGATATACCCGATTCCTTATTTAAAGCGGCCAAAGGTGATCGACTCAACTTTGGTATGGAACTGATGAACTTTGCCCAGTCCGATCCAACTGCCATGAAGGTCATGCCTTTTGTGCTGGCCAAGAC
>CP070746.1:6271503-6279079 GCA_020348305.1 Desulfobacterales bacterium | reverse complement strand
TTGCATGTATTGTAAACGTACCTGAATTTTAACGATCTCTAAAATAGTCTCAATTTAAGGGTTGATGAAAAATTAAAATAATATCAAGTTATCCGGTTCAGGCGCAATCCTTGGAAGCATCCCTTTCCCCAAATTATTATCCTTTTAGAGAAAACGTGTTGTTTTGGAGACCATAATATATTAATTTTCGGAAAATTAATTCAGCCAGTAAAAATAGAGAGGAGATACCACATGCTTTTCATGGGAATAACTACTTGGACACCTGAGCAAAGAAATGAAGTGGTTAAAAGGGCAAAAGAGAAAGGTTCTATGACTCCCGAAGGACTAAAACTTATTAATGAATGGATTGATGTCACGGGTGGCAGGACTTTTGCCTTATTTGAAGCAAACAATTCTAATGATATTCTCAAGTGGATCTATGCTTGGAGTGACATTATTAAATTTGAGGCAACCCCTGTAATGGAGTCGGAAAAGGTCAGGCAAGCAATCTGAGGTTATTAGCGGTGCTGTAAGCCCTTATTGACTTAGGCATAATTTGAGATAAGAAATTAATTAATTTCTCACCAAACCTTAACGATATATTGAGTGCAAGGTCAACCGAACAAATCGTTCAAGGCCGACATCTTGATGGGCCGCTTCGCTCCAAGAAGCGGCTCAGCTCCAGTGTTACCAATCTTTGATATCAAAGGAATCGCAACTGAGCCTCAATTACCGATATGTATGTACATAGTCTGTAAAAAATTGTGACTCTCAAAAGTACAGGTATTGTAAAACGTATCGGCAAAAAATTAAGGGCTGACAAAATATGTGATATCAGATTACGATATATGTATTTTCACCAAAGCTGTGATTACATCTACAAATACGTATTTTTGCAATTTTGCAGATACTATACTAGTATCTAAAGTTTTGGGAGGTGTGGTTTTCTGCAAATAATCTCAATTTATCGCAACCTGACGTAAAGCCTCTTCCTTGTAAAATTTTCTTAAGTAAATTTATTAAAATGCCGATCCATTCAAAGGCGAATACCAAAACTATCTACTCAAACTTGGTGTTCGCACCTCGCGCCGTTTAAAAACCAAAAGGGTCAGTCTCAATTGTAAGTAAAAAAGGGACGGAGAAATTAAATTTTGACCAATTCAAATACTTTCAAATGCTCTGACCCCTTGATCAAATAAGGTAAATTCTTGGAACCGAATAATTTTTACACTGACCCTAAATGAGTTGAGTTAGAAAGGAAAAAACCAAAGTCAGAAGACAAGAATTGACAATATTCGATAATATAGTGTTCTGATCCCAATTTGAAAGAGAATTTATTTTGAAGATAAATCCGAAAGGTAAAATCTTCCCGGCCATATTCTTGCTTCCAATTATAATTATTATCGGAGCGTTGGTTTATTACCAATTTGATGATGCACTCCATCCGGAGGTAGCTGAAATTCTGAATACTTCACCAGTACCCGTGCCAGTAGTACAAAATGCCTATTATGCTTTATTGGGTCTCTTCGCTGAAGAAAATATCGATCCTCATGCGAAAGGAATGAGCGTTTATCAGAAAGCTACTGAAATGCAGACTGATAATATCAATAGTGAAATCGTCTTTGTAGATGAGATTGCTGGAGATCAGGCTGTCTTACCTAAGATTGATGATCAATTTACTTGTTTGAATGCTTCTGCGGTAGATTGCATCGATGAAATAGAAAGGCAGAAGAATTTATTTATAAGGCTTATTGAGAAAAACGCATTGTTAATTGAACGGATGCGTTCATTATATGACTATCGCTATTATCAAGAAACACAGTCTTGCATAACTATAACTTTTTCAAATCTAAAAAACTTGCATCGTCTTGTTTTATTAGACATTTCTGTTAGATGGTTATCTAAAAGTGAAAAAACTGCATTAAAATTATTACGTGATGATATACAATTTTGGAAAAAGGTTGCTAGCAGTGATGTTTCTTTGATTACTCATATGATGGCTGTTGCTCTGATTCGGCAAGATTTATTTTTGGCTTCAGATTTCATCTCTGAATGCTATAAATGCAAAGATTATGAAAAAATATTCGAGGAAATACTTAAACCTATAAAACCTCAGGAATTGGATATGACGAAATCCCTATATCATGAATTTCGTTTTGTGTGTAGTTCACTAACATATTTGGCATCAGAAAGAGAATTATCAATATGGGAGAAAATTATTTTACAATTCTTTTGGAAAGAAAACAGTATTTTAAATAAAATGTATACCTCATACGAAAATGGGATAACATTAAGTAAATGTGGTCTAGATAAATATATACTATGCTATGAATCGCACTTTGGGTCATTGGACGAGAATACCGATTTTCTATCAGCTGAATTTTTTAATGATCCTGTTGGATTTGTATTGTTGAAAATTGTACAACCTTCATTTCATGGTTATATATGGCGATCACATAAGCTGGAATTAACAAGACGTTTGGTTAAGATAAAGTTTTTACTCAAAAGTAAAAATATTAATAAAGTTGAATTTTCAAACTATATAACTACACTGCCACAGGAGCTTGATAATCCATTTGCATCAAAAAAAATAGTGTTTGACAAGAATAATAATAAATTAATATTGCAAGTACCAGAGATACTGGATGAAACTTCAGTGAGTATTAGCCTGTAAAGCCATTAGCGCTGGCAATTTCTACCGGAAAATCCCTTATATTAAATTTTTGTGCATAATAGTACCACAATTTAAGGTTAAGGCGGGGCCGAATGACTTTGCCTTTTTTGAGTTTGGATATTTGCATAGTATCCGTAAAAAATTGAGACTTTCAAAAGTACAAATTATGTAAACATCTATGCAAAATTGACCAACCTCGAGAACTTGTGATATCAGATTATGTTACTGCAATTTTTAATCTTCCGAAATTTTTACATTTGCTAAAATATTGTTCTCCAGCCCACCCATAAAATCAGAAATAATTGACAACAGCATCCACTATCTGTCCAGCAAAACTGTTTGAAAGCTAAAAATTCTCAAACCACTCTTCAGCATATTTCCCTATTACCGGTAGAGGTTTTTTATTATTTGTCGCAGCATTAAATACACCGATTATCCATAAAATGAATATTAAAAGCCCGCCTATTGGAACAATTAAATACCATCCGATGATTGGAATAATTGTACCAGCGACTTCAACAATAATTCCCAAAAGAAATAACAGGCATGCTTGTTTAGCATGATAAACCGCAAAATCGTTCCTGGGTTCAATTATCCACCAAGGAATGATCCATAAAATGAATATGTACGATAATATCGCCCAAAGCTTACCTTTAGACTTTGTATTTTCCATTACAACGCCTCCAATTTATCATAAAAAAGCGGCCTTGAATGTATGTCAGGAGATTGTTTTTTCAATTCCGGTAAAGAAAGAGTAAGAGGAGATTTCAGGTTTCAAATACATTTTTCCAACTATTTAAGCAACCTTAATGAAATTTCCATTGATTCTTGCTGGTAACCCTGTAATATTTCCAACTAATCGCAAATGAGCCTATATTGCATATATCTGAGTTGTATCTGTAAAAAATTGGGACTCTCAATTGTACCGATTATGTAAACTAATCTGCAAAATTAACCAACCTCGAGAACTTGTGATATCAGATTATTGTATCTGCATTGTGACCAAAGTTGGGATTACATAATGATATCAAAGGTTTTGGGAAGCGTGAGTATTTGCAAATATTCTCAATATAGGTAGTTTCTTGATTGTTGGATTATTGGCAAGCAGTCTTCAGATGGATGAATAAATTGTTGAAAAAATTTTTGTTAGGTTTGGAATAAAAAAATTAGAGTACAAAAATGGTGTCCTTCCGGCAAGCCTGCATGCAATGAACTTTAAGATATGATAGCATCGATTGTCAAAAACAAATTGGAGGACAATCGATGGAACCGAAAAATTTGCTCAGCGGGCAGCCCGCCCTTGAAGAGGTTCGTGATCAATTTGAGAACTGGCGCCATCGCCGAGAAAAAAGAGCGCCCATTCCCCATTCATTATGGCAAGCGGCCGTATCGCTTTATCCACAGCACTCCGTGTATGAAATATCCAAGACCTTGCGGCTCAATTACACCGATTTGAAGCATCGCGTTGAGGATAAGCGTTCTATTTTTCAGGCTTCCAGTGTCAGCGAGTCTGCCTTTATTGATTTGGGTTTAAGCGCGCCGATGCTGGCTGCCGAGTATATTGTCGAGATGGAGGATCAAAATGGAGCCAAAATGAGAATGTATTTTAAAGGTAAAGCCGGCCTTGATCTGCTGGAACTTGGCAAGGTGTTTTGGAGCAAGCGGTCGTGATCCAAATTACCCCACAGATGCGAATACTTTTGGCGGTTAAGCCGGTGGATTTTCGCAAAGGCATCGACGGATTGGCCGCAGTCTGCCGGCAGGTGCTCGGATCAGATCCGTTTTCAGGTCATGTTTTCATTTTTCGCAATAAGAAAGCCAGTGCTATCAAAGTGCTGATGTATGACGGGCAAGGATTCTGGTTGTGTCAGAAACGATTATCCAAAGGACGTTTTGGTTGGTGGCCGGATCAAAGTGATCAGGGTTTAAGGTCTCTGGCCGTTCATGAGTTGCAGCTTCTGATTTGGAACGGCAATCCGGGCAAGGCACAGGTAGCTGCTTTATGGAAGCCGATTGCAGGGTAAAAGCAAAAATTTTTAAAAGGACGACATTTTTAACTTGCGTTCCAAATATCATTGTGCTATTTGGTAGGTATGAATCGGCAATTCAAATATCGGGGCCAGGCCGTCACCAGCAAAAATATAGCGTTTATCAATCAATTAATTGCCGAAAATCCCAACGATAGCCGCCGGGTTTTGTCTAAAAAGCTTTGTCTGGCATGGAATTGGGTACAGCCAAACGGTGCGCTGCGTGATATGGTGTGTCGCGGCTTGATGCTCGAACTTGACCGGGCCGGATATATCAAGCTGCCGGCCAAAAAGTTTAGTCCCCATAACCCGTTTATCCATCGTAAAAAGCCGGCCGCCATCAAGATTGATCAAACACCCATTGATACCGCTTTGGCCAACATACAACCGCTGGAATTTCGTCAGGTCCGCCGCACGTGCTCAGAGAAGCTGTTCAACAGCCTCATTGAGCACTACCATTATCTGGGCTATTGTCATGCGGTCGGCGAACAGCTCAAATATATCATTTTTTCTCAGCAAACACCCATTGCCTGTTTTGGCTGGTCTTCAGCACCACGTCATATCGGCTGTCGAGACCGATTTATCGGCTGGTCGGCAAACAGCCGCAAAAAGCGCATTCATCTTATCGCTTACAATACCCGATTTTTGATACTGCCCTGGGTTCGGGTATCGCATCTGGCATCACATATATTGGCTCAGATAGCCAGGATACTTTCCCATGACTGGCAGAGAGTTTACAATCACCCCATCTATTATCTTGAGACCTTTGTTGATAAAGAGCGTTTTAAAGGCAGCTGTTATAAAGCCGCCAACTGGATTTATCTTGGCGATACCACCGGCCGCGGCAAAAACGATCAGCACAATAAGCCCAACCGGTCTATCAAAGCTGTTTTTGGATATCCTTTGACCAAGGATTTTCGCAAGTATCTATGTGGAGGGCTGCGATGAATACGCCCAAACGCATAGATATTAGCACTAAACAGCTCGATGAGCTGTTAAAGCGAGTTGAAGCCGGCACTTTGCAGGACGGTGATTATGAAATCATCAAAGGCATGGCGGAAACCCTCAGCTTTTTGTCTCAGGCATTGGATAATAAAAACACGTCCATCAAACGGCTGCTCAAGCTGATATTTGGAGACAGCACGGAAAAAACCTCCAAGGTGCTGAAAAGAAACAAAGCGGGTCGTAAAAAATCCGGCAAGAAGAAGAAAAAGCCTAAAGGTCATGGCAAAAACGGTGCTGACGCATACAGCGGTGCCCAAAAAATAAAAGTGCCCCATGAAACGCTTAAACCCTCAGATCCCTGTCCGGGCTGCGGCAAAGGCAAAGTGTACGAAATAACACCGGAGGTTGTCGTTCGTGTAACCGGCGAACCCCCACTGTCAGCATCTGTTTTTGAAATGCAAAAACTGCGCTGTAATCTTTGTGGAGAAATTTATGCTGCCCAAAAACCGGATCATATTGGCGATGAAAAATATGATGCCGCTTCAGGGACCATGATCGCCCTTTTAAAATATGGCAGCGGGTTGCCGTTCAACCGACTGGATCAACTCCAGGCAAGTCTTGGAGTTCCGCTACCCTCCTCAACCCAGTGGGAGATTGTCGAATCAGTTGCCGACAAGATCCACCCGGTTTATTCAGAGCTGATGCGTCAGGCCGCTCAGGGCGATGTTGTCTATAATGATGACACAGTCATGAAGGTTTTGGAGTTGATGAAGCAATCCGATGAAGACCGCCATGGCCGCAAGGGGATGTACACTTCCGGCATTTTGTCCACCGTCGATGACAGACAGATGGCAGTGTTTATTACCGGTGGCAATCATGCGGGTGAAAATCTGGCCGACATACTGCAAAATAGAAGTGGCGATCTCAAGGCCCCGGTGCAGATGTGTGATGCGCTTTCTCGAAATCTGCCCAAAGATTTTAAGGTCATCTTAGCCAATTGTCTGGCGCATGCCCGGCGAAGATTTGTGGACGTGGAATTCAACTTTCCACAAGAATGCAGGTACGTGTTAGAGACCCTGGAAAAGGTATACAAAAATGATGCGGTCACAAAACAGCAGAACATGACACCCGATAAACGGCTGCAATATCACCAGCAAAAAAGCGCACAATTGATGGATGATCTCAAAGACTGGCTGAAGCAGCAATTTGATGATAAAAAGCTGGAACCTAACTCAGGTTTAGGACAGGCAATTTCTTACATGCTCAACCACTGGAAAGAACTCACATTGTTTCTACGTGTGCCAAAGGCTCCGCTGGATAATAACCTTTGTGAGCGCGCGCTTAAAAAGGCGATCCTTCACAGGAAAAACTCTTTGTTTTATAAAACCGAACATGGGGCTTACATCGGTGATCTGTTCATGAGCCTGATTCATACCTGTAATCTTTGCAAGGTCAATCCATTTGAATATCTCAAAACTCTTCAGCAACACTCATCTGAATTATTCCGCAATCCTGACAAATGGATGCCCTGGAATTATGAAAAGTCAATCAGCCCTGCAGCTGATTAATCCAACCAAACTTGAAAATCCAATTTTTATCGACAAGGTGGCCACATATTTGCCAAACGTTTCGCCGTTTATCCATGGATGGCGACCGGGGAAAAAAATTTTGAGCTACACATGTTTACCGGAAGGACACGATAGTGTTGTAATAGCTATTGAAATAAAGTTGATAAGGAAATCAGCAGAAAATTTTTTTGGAATTCAAAATAGGTGATTTCCAACTACTCGCAACTAAGCCTAAATTGCAGATATCAACTATAAAAACCAAATATCTTGTGATTTCGGATTTTGCATGTATTGTAAACGTACCTGAATTTTAGTGTCCTTCCGGTAAACATGTGTAGCTCAAAATTTTTTTCCCCGGTCGCCATCCATGGATAAACGGCGAA
>CP070746.1:6267500-6271403 GCA_020348305.1 Desulfobacterales bacterium | reverse complement strand
TCGGATACTTTGAAAGGAAAAATCGATACAGTCGCAACCAGGGTATAGATAAACACCAAACCTTGATTTTTTGTTGCAGGTCGAACAACAATAATTCCTAGAAAACCGAAGGGCCCGATCAACCAAAAAGCGGTCCATGGCAGGGAAAGAAACCATGAATAGCCTCGATAGGCATATACGTCGAACTCTTGACTCCATTCGCGGGCATTTAAGAAAATCAACAAGCGCTTTAAGAGATTCGTTACAACGCCAAGGGGATCAGCGCGCAAAATATGCCATGTCTTTTCAGCCCAGAAACGCTCGATTTCCGCTTCGGAGCGCAAACCAGCCTGATAAGGCAAGTGCATATATTTCTGAAATAAAATTCCGGAAGGCGGGTGAAGACCCTCAAACTCGGGGTCGATGGCGGAATAAAGGCTCCACGTCGCCTGGGCTCGCAACATAGGCACACCGGTGAGCTGAAAATTGCGCACAACAATGGGCCCAATGAGAATGAGGGTGCCGATTGAAAACAGCGCAGCATTTTTGATCGCTTTTGACCGCCATTGTTTATGGCAATAGATGATCCATCCTAAGATAAAAGGAAAAATCAGAAAGAGATTGGCCCGAACACCGGCTGATAACGCAAAGGCTAAGCCGGCCGCAAATATCGCCCAGGAGCGCCAGACCTGATGAACCAACAGCCAGATGGTAAGACTTTGAAAAAAAATACTGAAACTTTCGGCGTATTTTTCAGATTCGAAAACGACCAACATCCAATTTGTGGCAATCAAGTAGCCGGCAATCAAGCCGACGTTACGGTTCCATAGCCGGGTAGCAACCTGTGCGAGCATCACCGCCGATAAGGCCCCCATCACACTTTGAAAAATTTTATTTACATAGGGACTGACGCCGAAAATAAGCTTTTGTACGGCTAAGAACCCTGGATAGATCGGCATATAATTCTCTACACGATCCCATAGCCAGTGCCCGCTGACCATACGGGTGGCCCAGCGTTCATACACGTGGGCATCCACGATTGGGAATCCGAAAAGAGGATTATCGGCGGATTGTATCACATAGATCAGCCGAAACGCCAAGGCAAACAAAAATAAAATCGTCGCTGAACTAAAATCCAGCGATGATGGGCCATTTGCCGCTGAATTCGAGCATATTTCACCTTCGGCAGGGTGCGATAATCTTATGTTTAATGACACGGTCTCGATATACTCCAGGGATCGATTAAGTGCCAATATGGTACGACTCATTCAAAAATTCAAGGACTATCGTCCAGATAAAACAATTTGAAGGTGGATCGAAAAAATCGATGATTGCGGCCTCACTACAGAAGGTACACAAAAGTGTACACTCACCCTGATCATTCACCCGTCATGTGTTTAAATGATGAACGCGGCCAATTTTTGTTTGAAAGTTAAATATTTGATTTTTATACAAAAATAAAATATTACCGGAGCCTTTTATCCGAATAGCGATATATTGGCAAGATAATTGCTCATACAAAATTGAAAATAAAATTGATTCGAGAAAAAGAATGGTAGATAGGATCGAGCGCAGAAAACATAAACGCTATGCATCAAAAATCGGCACATTTGCGTTGTTGCGATCAACCTCTATCGAACTGAGTAAAATCAACGATATGAGTTTGGGGCAAATTGGGTTTGCCGTTATTAAATCCAAACCGATTAAAATGGGTCAAATTATCAACATCAGCAAGGACGGACTGGCGTTTGATTATATTGAACACCAGGGAAATACCATTGAAGCCTTTAAATTGGATATCTTATATGCAGAAGACGCTTATTATTTGGGCAAGCTGCTGTTTAAAACCATATATGATTATTCAATCGATTCGGATATCCAATTAAGCACGTTTACGATCCGAAGATGTGGCGTGCAATTCGGTGAACTCACCCATCGCCAAAACATTCAACTGGAATATTTCCTGAATAATCACAGGTTATCAGAAGAAAAAATAATCCGGAACTCACCCCCATGGGAAAATGACCGCATTACGTCATCCAGTGATACTAAAGTGGCCAGCATCATTATTTGATACCCCTACATGAATACCGGCTTGTTACAAAAATGAAAAATCTAAGAAAATATCAGAGAACATCCTGTTGCGAATCGACCTTTTTTACGACCCGGAACATGGTCTTCGAGGGCTTGATTAAAAATATAAGTCCCAGGGGCGTTTTTATAGAAAGCCTTTTGGTGCTGCCTGTCGGACAAATCATTACGATTGCGATTCCATCGAACCAAAAGCATAAGGACACCAAAGTTGAAGGAAAAGTCGTTTGGACCAATGAAGATGGATTTGGTGTGAAACTTAACGAAATGATTAAGCTTTAACCCAGGGGTTGGTAATTAATTAGTTATTCGTTATTTGTTATTAGTGATTGAGTCGTTGTGGGGGTTGAGTCTGAAAACATGACATGCGCCCTCCTATCATCTTTTTCTATTCGATCAAACTGGCCGCTTCTGCGGTCAGCGGCTGGGCTGACCTCTGACCTCCGACCTGTGTCATCTGTCTTTTGTCCTCTGTCGTCTGTCCTCTGACTTCCGTCCTCTGTCATCTGTTTTCTGACTTCCTCTGTCATCTATTTCCGCATTCCGCATTCCGAATTCCCACTTCTCCATTCCGCATTCCGACTTCCCACTTCTCCATTCCGCCTTCCGCATTCTGAATTCCGCAATCGAATAGCCTGTATTTAAAGTTGAAAATTTGATATAGTGGATTATAATTCAATGAATGGCGTAATTGGAGTGAGCACAAATGAATTACGATGAGATATGGGTTGAGCCTCATGGCGGCAGGCTCATCAATCTGCTGGTGGATGTGCAACGTGCGACTTTGCTGAAGGAAATCTCGCTTAATCTACCGGACATTACGCTGAACGACCGACAGATGTGCGATCTGGAACTGCTGGCGACAGGCGCTTTTTCGCCGCTTGAGGGTTTTATGACTCGCTCAGATTACGAATCGGTGCTGGATCGAATGCGCCTGCAAAATGATATTGTTTGGCCGCTTCCGATTTGTTTGGATATTAAAGATTTACAAGCACATTCCCTCGAAGCCGGTCAATCGGTGGCTATCCGAGACCCCGAAGGGTATCTCCTGGCCGTATTGCATATTGAAAATATCTGGCCGATCGACCACCAAAAAGAAGCCACCCAAGCTTACGGCACCCTGGATCCATCTCATCCGGGCACAGGTTATCTGATGAGCACTGCCGGAGATTTATACATCGGTGGCAAACTGGAAGTGGTAAGCTTGCCGCTTCATTTTGATTTCAAACAGCTGCGCATGACCCCGCAAGAGATTCGCGCTCAGTTTAAAAAACTTGGCTGGAAACGGATGGCAGCCTTTATGACGCGAAACCCCATCCACCGGCCCCAATTTGAAATGACCATCAACGCGATGCGGCAGGCCAATGCCAATCTGCTTTTACTGCCCATTGTCGGTATGACCAAACCCGGCGATTTTGATCATTACACCCGGGTCAGATGTTATCATAAGATGGCCCAACATTATCCGCCGGATTCGTTCATATTAAGTCTGCTGCCTTTGGCCATGCGCCTTTCCGGCCCGCGAGAAGCTTTGCTACATGCCATTGTCTCAAAAAACTTCGGCTGCACGCATTTTATCACTGGCCGCGATCACGCCGGTCCGGGTCTGAATAGCAATGGTAAGCCGTATTACGGCAGCAACGAAGCCCGCGAGCTCACCGAGGCTTACAGCGCCGAAATCGGGGTGACGGTTTTACCCTTTGAAGAAATGGTCTATCTGCCCTTTGAAGATGAATTTCGTACCGCCGATCAGGTGCCCGAAGGCACTCAATTCATTTCCCTCTCGGGTTCAGATATCCGAGAACGTATCCGCAAAGGACGCCGTATCCCGGA
>CP070746.1:6260974-6267400 GCA_020348305.1 Desulfobacterales bacterium | reverse complement strand
CAACTGCTGATCGAAAACTACGGATTGAGCGAGGACCACTTAGCCGAAGCCCAGCGGATCAAGGCTGAAAAGGGTGGTAATATCGGACAAATATTGGTGAATCAGAACCACCTGTCGGAGACCCAACTGCTCGAAGCACTAAAGACCCAGTACGATCTTCCGTTCTGGCCAAAGCTCCCGTTTGACCATGCCGGCATCGATTTTACTGCAAATGTTCCCATCCAGTTTTTGAAGAAATATGTAATCGTTCCATTTGAGTGCCGCAAATCGGTTTCTGCTGCGGATTGCGGTCTAGCTCCCGCCGATAAAGCCACCGCGAATAAAGAACTTTATCCGCCGGGTATTATCATCGCCATAAAAGATCCATCCAATTTTCAGGCGCTCGATGATCTGATTCGAATTTTGAATCTGGATGATTATCGGATGGTCCTGTCAACTCAAGATGCCATTCTGTCGGCGATCAATTTGCAATATGATCTGCGCAGGGATTCAGCTCAGCAACTGGTGCAAGACATGGAAGAAAATGGGGCTTCCATCATCAGTGAAATTGAAGAAACCGAGGACCTTTTGGATGACACCAGCGAAGCACCGATTATCAAACTGGTCAACCATATTATTTCCCAGTCCATTAAGGCACGTGCCAGCGACATCCATTTTGAACCCTACCAAAATAGTATCACCGTTCGTTACCGCGTGGACGGAATTCTATACGACCTACTGACACCACCCAAGTGGATTCAACCCGCTCTGATTTCCAGGGTCAAAGTCATGGCCAAAATGAACATTGCCGAAAAACGCTTGCCCCAAGACGGACGCTTCGAGGTCAAAATCGGGGATCAAGACATTGACTGCCGGGTTTCCACGATACCCACAGCATTCGGCGAACGGGTGGTTCTCAGATTATTGAACAAATCCGGATCTCTGATGGAGTTACCTGAAATCGGTCTCTCACCTGCAAGACTTAAACTGTTAAAAAAGCTGGTGGCCACGCCCAACGGTATCATTTTGGTAACCGGACCTACCGGAAGCGGCAAGACGACAACGCTTTACGCAGTTTTATCATCCATTAACAAACCGGACATTAATATCATCACCATTGAAGACCCGATTGAATATCAAATCAACGGAATCAGCCAGATCCAGGTCAATCCCAAAATAGATCTGACGTTTGCTCGGGGACTGCGATCCATTGTGCGACAAGACCCGGATGTTATCCTTGTGGGCGAAATTCGAGACCGGGAAACTGCCGAAATCGCTGTCCAGTCGGCTTTAACCGGGCATCTGGTCTTCTCTACCCTTCACACCAATGATTCGGCCAGCGCCATTACCCGTTTGGTGGATATAGGTGTTGAACCGTTTTTAATTTCATCATCCGTCCTGGCGGTGGTGGCCCAGAGATTGGTGCGGGTACTCTGCCATGATTGCAAACAGCGCTACATACCGAATGACATATATCTGAAAAGCATTGGCGTATCACCGGATCATTTCAATCAACGCAATGTTTACAAGGCTGTCGGATGTGAAAATTGCATACATACCGGCTATAGGGGACGGTTAGGCATTTTCGAAATAATGGTGTTGACCGAACGGCTAAAGACTGTGATTCTCAATACCTATGATTCCACTCGCATAAAAAACGAAGCAATACAGCAAAAAATGATCTCGTTACGTCAAGATGGCCTCGTGAAGGTATTGGATGGGGTAACAACGATTGAGGAAGTATTGAGAGTCACTCAAAAATAGCAGTTTCCAACCATAAATGGATCTTTTTTTCGCGGCTGGAAGCCGCGAAGTTTATTATGGCGGGCTGCAACTCGGCTTAGATCGTTGAAGTCCGCTCCAATCTGAAAAGGCAGCCGCGGTGGGCTGCCCTACTAGCTTCTGTTCTCTGTCATTCCTCATTCCGCATTCCGAAATCCAAATTCCTCTTCCCTCTGTGTCCTCTGTTTTCCGAACTCTGATTTCAGCTACTCTATATTGCGGACGGCAAGCGCTCGGTAGCCGCGATTGTGCGCCTTTCTGACACTATAGTGATAAATGTTGTCGAAATTGAAAACGCGGGCGGTCGGAGCAGTCGGATTCGTTTCTGAGGTCCATACCCACCCGCAGGTCAATTGAATCTGCGGTATGGTCTTCACCCACTGGCCGCAATCGGTCTCATAACCTTTATAATTCTTGTCTTTAACTAAAATACTCTGCAATTCGGCCAGGGTCGGAAGGCGCCAATTATCATATTTATTTTCAAGCGTGTACGGAAATGTGTATTTCACCCACTTTTCGGCCTGAATCCAATTGATATTTCCATGATTGTCGGTATTGGCCCACATCAGACCCAGTTCATGGTCCGTAACCGTCCCGTCGCCGTTATCTGTGAAACGCTCACCGGCCCAGGTAGGCAGGAAAAAAAGAAAAAGCCCAAGCATAACAATGGCAAGCACTTGAAAATGGTACCTGGACATCTTGCCCTCCTTCCGGGATAATTGTCCGAAGATATAACACCTGGTGTATCTAAATCTTAACTATACCGAATTTACTACAACCCACAGTCTGATTGCAGATGCAAACGATTCATCTCCCGTACGCCACCACGGTCACTTCAGTTGAATATGTTTTCTCAATCGTTCGGCATTTTTCTCGTCTCGATAAGAAAGTATCGGCACGGGTGACCGTCGAAAGACTTTTTCCGCAACCGAGCCGACCAGCACATGTTCCAGGTCTGTACGACCTTTAATTCCCATGATGATCAGATCGACTTTTTCTTTGACTGCGATTTTTAAAAGCTCGTCGGTGGGATTGCCGATGTTAAAGATCGCACGGATCTTTTTAGCCGGAAAGGAAATCTTTCCAAGAATTTGGTCCAAGGCCTGTTGCCGTTCTTCTTTTATACCCGAAACATAATGTTCACTGTCGACTTCATAGCCCATGGCGGCAATGGTTCCAACGGCCTCGACATCACGCGAATTGATAATACTGGCAACGATGAGCTCGGCATTTAAATCTTCGGCAATCTGAGCAGCGTATTTTAAGAGTCCCTCTGTATACTCTGTGAAAACGACGGCGACCATAATCCTTTTGATCGCATCCATAATGATTTCCTCTAGCCCTAATTGAGTCAAAACTCAATTAGGTGTTATTTGTTATGAGAGCTAGTTTTTCTGCAATTGGTCAGGCTGTTACCGGCTCGACAGCCACCTTTGGCCTGCGTGGCCGCTGCATGAGATAAAGCACGCCAAATACGGCCAGCCCGATTAAATACGTCCAATAGCGTTGGTCATGGGGCAATCCGATCCAGCTTGCGATTAAATCCGGACGCATCAAATTTAAGGTGACAAACAGAAATATAGGTATTTCATAAAATCTGTTCCTGGCGACAAACCAGTTCTGGGTTGCCGAAGCAAATGCGAAGTTTCCGACACATGCCATAAGAAAAATAAGTATCCCCTGGGGCCAGCTGGAGATATTGTGCAAGATCAGATCCGCGTTGAATATGAACATGAACGGCAGAATGGCGGTCCGAATGTCGTACATGAAGCCCTGCAGACCTGTGGGGATCGGTGGAGATTTTGCAATTGCTGACGCTGCATAGGCGGCCAGTCCGACAGGCGGTGTATCATCGGCCAGAATTCCGAAGTAAAAGCAAAACAAGTGGGCGGCCATCAGCGGAACAATGAAATCCATATAACTGCCCACTTCAACAATAACCGGTGCCGTCAAAGAGGCCATGACAATATAGGTGGCCGTGGTGGGAAGTCCCATACCGATGATTAAACTGGCCACAGCGGTGATGACCAATAGCAGGAAGATGTTGCCCCCGGAGAGCACGTCAATGACCTCGGTGATCAGTCCACCGAGCCCCATGGCAACCACCCCCACGATGATACCTGCGGCAGCCGTGGCCAAGGCAACCGCACACATGTTGCGTGCTCCGGTGGCCAGGGCTGAAAAAATTTGGACAATACTCAGTTTAAAGGCTTCACCAATGGGCTTCTTGTTCAAATACGCTTTCACCGGATTCTGGAAAAACATGATGATCGCCATGACCCAGATGGCGTTAAATGCGGATAACTCCGGTGAGTGGCGCACGATGATCAATTCATAAAGCAACATGACAAGTGGAACGAGAAAATGGGCGCCGCTTATTAAGGTTCTGAAAAAGGGAGGTAATTCACCGCGAGTAAGACCTCTCAAGCCCAGTTTAGAAGCCTCGATATGGGTGATGTAAAACAGGGCGGCATAGGAAGCAAAGGCCGGTATGGCAGCGGCTTTGATCACTTCAACATAAGGAACGTTGACATATTCGGCAATGATGAATGCGGCCGCACCCATGATGGGAGGAGCGAGCTGGCCGTCTGTGCTGGCGGCAACCTCAACCGCAGCAGCTTTTTTAGCAGGGTATCCCACTTTTTTCATCAAAGGGATGGTGAATGTTCCGGTGGTGACGATATTGGCGATACTGGAGCCCGACACCAAGCCGGTGAGCCCGCTGCCCATAATGGCTGCTTTGGCCGGCCCCCCCTTGAAGCCACCCAGGAGACTCAGGGCAAGCTGAATAAAATAGTGACCGGCACCTGCCTTCTCCAGCATGGCGCCAAAGAGCACAAAGAGAAAAACAATGGTGGCGGAAACATCCAGCGGAATACCGTAAATCCCTTCTGTAGACATGGTAATCTGACCCATAAACCGTCCCAGAGAAACCCCTTTAAAAGCGATGACATCCGGCATGTAAGGCCCGAAAAAGGCATAAAAGCAAAAAAATCCGGCAATGACCGATAGGGCGGGGCCGATGACCCGCCGGGAGGCTTCCAGCAACATCAACAGCAGAATAAGCCCGATGATAATATCGCGGGGGATGGGTGCACCATACCGGTAATTAATCCCGGCATAGTCAATGGCAATATAGACGGCGGAAAAGCAGGCAATAATGGCAATCACAAAATCCCAGGGGGGAATTCTATTTTTAATGGAAAGAAATTTGAGCCCCCAGCGGGTTTCCTTGAAAACGGGGTAATTCAAATATACGATGAGCAGAGCAAATCCCAGGTGGATGGCGCGGATAAACACCGTATTTAAAATCCACCAGCTGGCAATGGAGAGCTGGAATAAACTCCAGATGACACCGATGGTGGGGATGACCCATTTCGAAGGCCCTTTGGGGCTTCTTGCAACCCCCTCCTCCTCTTCGGCCATCTTCTTGGCAACTTCAAGCCCGTCATCATTTTCATGTGTATTATGATTATTCGTCATTTGGCCCACCTATTTCCCTATTTCGATCCGAAAACAAAATATAAAAATAATAAAATAATCCTTGGATGGCTTCCATCACAGGTATAGGTTTGTCGCAATTTTATTTTGTGAGAAATAGTTCGTAAAACGGCAGCAGCCAGAGGCTGCCGCCGTTATATCGCTTCGCCGGTATTACATCAATCCGGCTTCTTTGTAATATTTCACGGCACCCGGATGCAGGGGTGCGGACAGACCTTCCAGCATATTCTTCTTGGTCAGACCACCGTAGGCTGGATGAAGTTTTTTAAAGGCCTCGAAGTTGTCAAACACTTCTTTGACAATTGCGTAAACAACATTCTCCGGAACCTTGATGGATGTCACGAATGTGGCTTTTACGCCAAATGTGGGGACATCTTTATCGTTCGCTGCTGCGGGGTAGAACTCCGTCACGCGGGTAACAGCTTTTGCATAGTAGGGGTATTTTGTAAGGAGACTTTCTATATTTGTGATGGGAATGAACTTCACCTTGCGTTTTCCGGAGGTGGCCTCCTTGTAATAACCACTGGGATGGCCAACGGTGTAAAAGGCGGCATCGAGCCTGCCGTCCTGGATCAGTCCGGGAGCTTCTGCGGCCTTTAAACTTTCGGCATGAAAATCTTTTTCGTAATCCAGACCATTGGCTAACAGCGCATCGATGGCATTCTTTCGGTAACCGGAACCGACGTTTCCGATGTTGATGCGTTTGTCCTTGAGATCCTGAAGGCCGTTGATGCCGGTATCAACTCCCGCAATCAAGTCAACCGTTTCAGGATGGATGGAGAATACCGCACGAAGATCCTTCTGGGGGCCTTTGTCTTCCCAGTTTGCAATACCCTTGATGGCCTGGTACTGACGGTCGGACTGGACAATACCGAACTCCAAATCACCGGTCATAACGGCATTGACGTTGAACACCGATCCGCCGGTAGACTCAACTGTGGCACGGATGCCATATTCTTTGCGCTTCTTGTTTACCATCTTGGCAATCGCACCCCCGGTGGGATAATAAACACCGGTAATTCCGCCAGTGCCGATTGTGACAAATACGGTTTTGGCATGCGCCTTTTGTTCAAAAGGTCCGACTCCAGTTAGGAGAGAAAGTCCAAAAACGAGGGCCAATGTAAATACAAATACCTTTTTCATCTAAACCTCCTTTGATTGTGT
>CP070746.1:6247596-6260874 GCA_020348305.1 Desulfobacterales bacterium | reverse complement strand
TCCGATGGCTACAACACGAATCCGTTGATCCTCGTGTTCCTCGCGAATCTTTTCGGTGCATTCTCCGGTTAGGGTCCCCCAAAGATGGGAGGCATCTCGAATTTCCACGTCGCCGTCATGAATCCAAAGGTATACCGGCCCGGCCGACGTTCCGTATATGACCACAGCGTCGTAACCCGCCCATTTCAACTCCGGTCCCCACCATCCGCCGGCCTGTGCCTCCCCATAGGCATGTGTAAGCGGAGATTTTGCGGCCACATTGAACCTTGACAAACCGGGCACAGAGGCACCGGTGATCACGCTGGGTGCAAAGACCATCACATTTTCCGGACCTAGCGGGTCTGCACCCGCAGGGATCTCCTTCAACGTATAGTACAATGCAATATTTCGCCCTCCGAGATAGGTTCGGTACCAGGACATCGAAGGCTTTTCAACGCGCATGTCTCTGTCCGTCAAATTCACATGCAATACTTTTCCATTGTATCCATACGGCATCTCAATCACCTCCTGGTGTTACGTTAGTTCATCTCGCCAACTTCCGTCGGCTGTTACGTTCGATTCCGACGGCGGTCAGAATTACGGTCTCTATCAGGCCCTGGAGCCGGAAGACATTGATGGACTCAGCCACCGGCTACCACGGGTATGAATGATATGATGTCATCGTTTCTTAATTGATACTTTTGTTTTATCAATTCTTGGGCATTGCGATCGTTGACCATTATCATCATTCCGCCATCCGGGACATCTGAATCTGATTTTTTCATCACATCCGATATGATCTGAGGCAAGGCTGTTCCAATATCCCGAACCGTCGTAACCGTTACTTCGTCGGCTGGGAAATAAGTTGCCAGCCATCCGTATAATCTTATGGATACAGTTACGGTTTCTATTTCCGGACTTACCATCGAAACCGTGAAAGCTTTCATATCTTATTTTGCATTTCTCTTCGAAGCCAGTAAAAACACATATCTCGAGAGAAGATAGTAACTTGCGATTGCGAAGCCTAAATATGTCAAAAACAGGATTGGGTGTCAAGTGGGAAGTCGATACCGTGTGTAATTCAAAACCATCGGTCCTTTCGATTCCACCAAAGTTTTCAGTACCCACGAATGGCGGCTATTTAAAGGCTAAAAGTACCATGACGAAACAATACTTCAAATCAGTTGCCGGGCATTCCTTCCAGGGGCTTAATATTTTTTAACCACTTGACAAATACACTTAGGTTGTTCAAAATTGTGAACTGAAATTATAATGGTGTTTGTAAGTGAGGTTTAAACTCAGGAGCTAATTAAAACCAATTGATCACGGCACACAACTCCAATATCAGCAACCGGCGACGGTTCATGGAGGATCGCGCGCCGATTGGAAGGAACGAGGTGAGCTTCAGATTCTCGAATATGATGACCGGCGGGATTATCGACTGGCAATAAAACCGTATGCCGGTGCTGCCGATATCATCGTTCTTCAAGATCGTTTGCGCCTGCCGGAATAAGGCAACTGTGCACATGGAATAATAAGGAGAAATAAAATGGGAAAAGCCGTTTTGGAATTAGTTAGACAAACCGGTATCGAAATCGTTGAGGATGGAAGTACGATTTTCTGGCAGGGAGAATACGGCGGCCAAACCAAACCAAGGGGACCGCTGGCTGGGAAAAAAGTAGCCTGTATCGTGGGAAGCGAATTCAGCGATTTTCAGGCCTATTACATGGCTTCTTACATCGGTGAATTCGGCGGAGAACTCGAGTTTCTCTGTGTGGATTGGGTTACCTATAAATTTACGCGGCCAAACATTAAGTCCAAAGGCGTTGTCGGAATGTGGGGCTTGAGCCTGGACCCCATTCCGGTAATGGGACCGACAAAACATTCCTGCAAAAACCTCAAGGATGCCGATGCTAAAAATTACGACGCTGTTGTTATTTTAGGCGGTCACTCAGGCGATGTCATTGTTACGGAGCCTGAAGTTGCTGATTTTTTAAAAACAGCCAACGGCAATGGTGCGGTCATAGGGGGCATCGGAGCCGGAATTATGATAATGATCAGATGTGGTATTATGCAGGGCAAGAAATGCACGGGCAATGCAGTTGTGTCATATATGCTCAAAAAGATCGCCAATTTTGAGGATTCGCCGGTTGTCACCGATGGCAAGATTATTAGCGCCAGGGACACTCTGGATACCCCCGTTTTTGTTCGAGCGCTTTGCAAGGCGTTTGATCCAAATTTCGAAGATCAGCGCCAAGGCCTTCTCGCCGGAAAGAAAATATTGGTGATCGCCGGAGAGGACTTTGAGGACATTGAGCTTGCGGTGCCGGTCCTGGAGTACCTTTATCGCGGGGCCAAGGTCATACTGGCAACCTTTACACCTGTTATACGCTCCCGCCCCCCGCTGGTTGGTCTGGATGTCGTCCAGGGCAACTTCGGGATGTCAGTGCCGCTGCAAGAAATACCTCAGAGCGAATACGAGATTAAGAAGCTGGCCGACGTCAGCATGGATGATTTTGACGCCCTTCAAATTCCGGGTGCCTTTTGTCCGTACAACATTGTCGAAACCGCAACACCCCTTGAATTTCTCAAAAAGGCGGATGCAGCTGAAAAGATATTGACTTACATCTGTCATGGTGCCATACCCATTGCCGCCGCGGATCTGATAGCAGGCAAAAAGGCTGCCGGATGGGAGGCTTCCAGAGATTCGGTGGAAATTATGGGCGGTGAGTACAACGAGAAATGGGCCGCCGTTGTTGACGGTCGTCATGTTTCCGGCAGAACACCCCCTGAAATTCCCGAGTACGTCGACGCCATTACTGTTGCATTGCTAAAGAATTAAAAATAAGATGTGACCCTAGCCCAGCTACCGCAGCGAGGTGGATCCGGAGACGAAGGTATTTGCCACAGTAAACTTCCAAGATCTTCTGGACTACGAAATCGAGCAGTGCCACGGGCCTCTGGCTTTCGAGGAACGCACCGGAGACCCCAGCCCACCCAGTTACCCGGATCCTGACCCAATCACATGTTACCCACTGGACCTTTCGGCAGTCAAGGATCTAGACCAGGGCAACCGGCTTGAGATCCTGGCACTCTCTTTTTCCCCGGACTCCTTGCAGATGGCCGTCGCAGACAACAACTTGCTTTACGTATACCCCGATGACTGGGACGAAAGTAGCAGCTGCCTGATGCGCACACCCAGATTCCGCCCTTTCTCGATCCCATGGCCGCTCTGGATCGCTTCGATTGGAGCAAGTCGGTGGCCATAGCAGAGCCGGGAGCGAGATCCTGTCGCACTTTCTCATTTTTCACAGATGCACAAAACGGGTTCATTTTCAATATTTTCCCCTGTATGGGTCTTTACGACAAAAACGGTCAGGTCAAAGACGGTGTCACCGACATCTGGCAGGATGCGTTGCCTTAGGAGCTCATCTATCTATCGATAAAGATGGAGAAGGCATCATAAAGGTGCATACAATTAACATTGCGGAGTAAAATTTGATTATGATTTGCGGGCTGTCAAAAATGCAATCCGGAGTTTGACATCGCGCTTGGGTTTTTAGTTTACTATAATAAATCAATATGTTATGAGCAATAAAATGAGTATTACACACCAAAAATGGTGTATTTGTCGTATGATTTTATTCTTTTATTTATTAGATAGCGCGGCGCTGCGTGCCGCGCATATTGAAACCGGGGCAAGGAGTTTAAAGAGACACAATCACATTATGAATGCATGAAATGACTCCTCCGCTGTTGCAGGCTGACAAATTTTAAACCAATGCACATTTTTTTTCGGCTATCAACAGTCAGAAGAAAAGATAGGATATGTTACCTGAGAAACAATTGAAGGCTTATAATAATTTTTATGATTCGGCGCGCTATAATGAAATCTTGGAACCTAAAACAACGCTCATGATTCACCTCGCATCGGCTATGGCTGTTGGCTGCTATCCTTGAATGGAGCATTACTTTGGCGTCGCCAAAGAACAAGGAATTACCAGCGAGGAAATCGGTGCGGTCCAATCAATCGTAATGGCTGTTTCTGGTGGTAGGATTCGGGCCCAATTCCGTGAAGCTCGTATTAAACGTAAAAAAAGATCCAAGAAAGACCGTTAAATTGAGATTCATCTTGAGGCTATCGCATAACCATGGCATGAAGATGGACGGATTGTATCTTACGGTTTCGGCCTTTATTAGGTGGTTTTTGAGGGTGAGCTTTTCTCAAAGTCCGTACTGTGAGCTGCCCGCCACTTATGCCTGGCGATAGGATTTAATAAACATTTATCTAAAAGGCATGAGATTTGAGCGACGAGAAAACTGAATTTGATTCAATAGCAATCAATGAGGCACAACTTGTTTTAGCAGAAAAGCGTACATCTTTAGCCGTGATGCGGACAGGTATAGCCATATTAGTGTTACCTCTGTCGGTTATGAGTGTTCTGATAGCCACTTCAAAATATTATGATGTCCTTCATGTATTACATTTGCTTGTTCCATTGGGGATACTCAATTTGGCTTTGATTGTTTTTGGTGCTTACCTGATTATTCGCTCGATAATCAGGATGCGACATTATGATCGTCTTATTTATGAAATTAAATTAAAGCATAGTAAAATTGGAGAATTCATTGATTGAATTCATGGGACTATCCTATATGAGAGTATGAGGGTCACTCATTAAATTTAGGAATTAAATATTTAATATTTTAGATGCGACCCTACTACTATTCCGTTAAGCCGGAGCGCCCAACAACCGCATGCACAAGGACGCCCGTCTCCTCGCGCCTGTGATGCGGAATGTTAGACCGTTGTCGCAGCATCGCAACAGAATTGATCAGCACCATTGAGAAGGAGCCGCTTTGCTTTACATGATCGTTGAGCATTTTAAGAATCAGGATCCTGTTCCTGTCTATCGACGCTTCCGTGATCGCGGTCGCCTCGCTCCGGAAGGGTTGCAATACGTATCAAGCTGGGTGGATGAAAAGCTCGAAAGTTGTTTTCAACTTATGGAAACAGCCGATCGCAAACTTCTCGATGAATGGATCGCCAATTGGAGTGACATTGTCGAATTCGAGGTTTACCCAGTCATTTCCTCGCAAGAGGCCACAGAGAGAGTTTCGCCGCGTCTATGACGAAGCGTTTCGTCATCTTGCCATTCATCGGCCTAACCTCCGGGGAACGCACCGCAAGCGGCGCGCCGCTGAGCGCTGCCGTTGGCCAGAAGGAGTAAAGTATGAATATCGAAAGATTGACGGAATACGATCTCACAGCTCTTGCTGAAATGTTTCGACAATTCTGGGGCGAGAAGTCTTCACCTGAAAAGATGGGGTCAACTTTTTCAAGACTTGCGACTAATTCGGCATATATCCTTTTAGCTGCAAAGCACAATGATCGCTTGGTTGGTTTTGCCATGGGCATTATCTGCGAAGACCTCTATGGGGAATGCAAACCATTTATGGTGATAGAAGATCTGATTGTAGATAAAAATCAGCGACGAAATGGTCTTGGGTCTGCCCTTATGCGAGAATTAGAAAAATGCGCTATCTGTCATGATTGTTGCCAGATAATATTCGTTACTGAAGCAGACCGTACGGAAGCGCATCGATTCTATAGATCATTAGGTTACGAATTTGAATCGTATAAAGGATTCAAGAAGCGAATGGGGAGCGGCCAACAAAACAGTTGAGCGGACGCGGTCCCCTTCCGGGGATTTTCAGGTAGCGTTTTTAGCACACCGCTCACTTCAATGTTGGGCGGCTAATAGTCGAAAGGAAATTGGCATGAGAATTCTTGCATTAGTTGGTAGTCCGAGAAAAGGTAGCAATACAGATACGTTAGTTGAAGAGACGCTGAAGGGCTCTAAGGTTGGAGGTCATAAATACGAAAAGATTTATCTCTACGAATATGAAATCTCCCCCTGCATTGATTGTCGTAAGTGTAAGAAAGGCGATTGTGTTTGTGTTATTAGCGATGGCATGCAAGAGATCTACCCCAAAATGGATCGGGCAGATTTACTTATTTTCGGTACTCCAAATTATTGGTACGGCCCAACGGCAAAGATGAAGCTTCTTATTGATAGAATGAGGCCATATGTCGCAAACGAGAAACTTAAAGGCAAAAAAGCAGTTGTTATAACCCCGGCTGCCGAGGGACCAAGTGCGTGTGGCGCTTTGATTGAAATGTTTCACATGTCATTTGATTACCTAAAAATAGAATTTAGAGGCAAAATATTGGCTGAAGCATATGAGAGGGGCGAAATTAAGGACGACCATGCAGTATTGAAAAATGCATACGATTTAGGAACTTCTTTTTAGGGAATATAACGTACATGAAATTTTAACTTTCCTATTTTTACTATGTACTCATTAGTTATCTGAACAAAACATGGTGATACGGGGGATTAATTATGCAAAGATTGTCATCGATCAGCGGTCTTGTGGTAAGTCAACAGAAAGAGTGGGGCGAGATTCTCACAGATTTCGAGACTAAAAACAGATATGTCATATCAAACTGAAAGGGGTCAGGTCTTCAATTTGCACAGATATGGATGTCACGAAGAAAATTTCTATTTTTTTGTTTCAATATCTGTAAGCATCAAGATAAAAGCTAAAGAAATTTATCTGGTCTAAGGAGAAGCTATGAAAATACTTCGACACATTGGCTCGCTCGCCTTCGTGCTTGGACTCTTCTCTGCAGTATTTGCCGGGATACCTTGGTACGTTATCGTTGCCGATGATCCGGTCGTGCCCTGGTGGCTCAAAATAGCGGTTTTCTGTCTTCTGGGGGGTGTCCTTGTGGTCCTGCTGACAGTGGCTCTCGAACAAAGAAGAAACAAGACATCGGGAGAGGGAGCACTGCCTGCTGAGTCCGGTCGCACGGTTTTGCTGTTGAATTCCGCAGCCTTACCGGGTCGAGAGATTGCCGAGATACTTGGTCTCGTACAGGGCCATACTGTCTTTGCCATCTGGCTTGGCAAAGATCTATCCGCCATTGTCAGGTTGATTGTTGGCGGCGAATTGACTGAATACACAGAGATGATGGGAAGAGCTCGGGAAACAGCTGCTAATAGAATGATTGCCCAGGCTGCAGAGATGGGTGCCGACGCAATAATCAATGTTCGCTATATGACCACGAGTGTTGTGGGGAGTGCGGCTGAACTCTTAGTTTACGGCACAGCTGTCAAGCTCGGCTAACAGGTCGCCTTGCGGAAAGATATTGATGTGGTGCAAGACTGTAAAATAGAAAAGAGGTTTGAATCGTCAAGAATAAGGGCCCGAACTCCAGATGAAAAAAGTCACAGTTAACCATTACCGTAAAGACAAATATTATCCACGTGTAGTTAGAGCTATTGGCAGAATCTTATCACGATCAGATGTAGTTGCCCCAATTGAAGTCCTCATTGAAATGGGAAATCTTTCAAAACATATGGAACCAGTCTCCAGAAAAAAAACTTGAAGTTGTAAGTAGATCCAAAATAAAAACCGACTGCGGTGAAAAGTAGAATAGGCTTATGTCTAGATGGACTTTCGGTGAAATCATAGTTGAACGTGTACTCGAATTCGAAGGCCCGCTTTTTCCACCCTCAGTCCTATTTCCGGCGTCTACGAGCGAAGCCATTGACTCTCTTTGCCATTGGTTAGAACCTGACTTGTTGGATCCGAAAAGCGGACAACTGGTCCTTGCCTTCAACACCTACGTCATACGCACGCCCCGATCTACCATTTTGGTAGATACCTGTGGAGGTAACGACAAGCACCGTCCACAAAAACCCCGCTACCACATGAAAAAATGGCTCTACCTGGAAAACCTTCTATCATTGGGTATCAAGCCTGAGGACGTGGATTACGTTTTGTGCACCCATCTGCACGTCGACCATGTCGGCTGGAACACAAAACTCTCCAACGGTCGCTGGATATCGACATTTCCCAATGCGCAATACCTGTTTGTACGCGACGAGTGGGAGTATTGGCAGCATCAATATCAGACGGATGAATTCACTGATGATCCATACTACGAAGACAGTATTTTGCCAATTATTGCAGCCGGTCAAGCGGTCTTCATCGAGAAAGACTACGCCTTTGAGAAAGGTATATGGCTCGATCCTACGCCCGGCCACACGCCCGGCCATGTCTGCCTGCACATCTCGTCCGGGGGTGTAGAAGCTGTGATGAGCGGTGATGTAATGCATCATCCCCTGCAGTGCACAGAACCCCTCTGGAATAGCTGCTTTTGTGTCAATACTGAACAGGCGCAGCGCACCCGGTATGCTTTTTTGGACCGTTACGCAAACACCGCCACTTTAATAATGCCGGCTCACTTTCCGACTCCTTCGGTCGGTCGAATCGTGAGCTCCGGCCCGGCTTGGCGCTTCAGTTTCGAAGGCGTCAGATAGGGGTCGCCCTTGAATGACAGCAAAAATAGAAAAAAGAATTTAGGATGGAAAAGACAGGAGGCGTGCTATGAAAATAACAGAAGTAAAAACCTACGTGCTCCAAGCAATGTTGCCGGATAAGGCCTTTGGCTGGTCCCAGCGTGTGACGGACAGGCGACAGACGGCTATCTGCGTGGTTTCAACCGATGAAGGTCTTCAGGGGTTGGGTGAGGCATTCTATTTCGGGGGACCGGCCAAAATAGCCGCTGAGATTATCAGTGATGTTTTTGGACCACTGCTAGTCGGCCGCGACCCCTTAGATCATAATGTTATCTGGGATTACCTATACAACTGGACTAGAGACCAGGGTATGAAAGGGATAACCATCTCTGCCTTGAGTGCCATCGATATCGCTCTTTGGGATATCAAGGGCAAGGCGCTAGGGCTGCCTGTTTACAAATTGCTTGGAGGTGCCTATCGCAATAAAGCCCGTGCCTATGCCACAGGTTTATACGAACCCCAAAATGTGCCCAGCGTGGAAAAAGCTCTGGTGGAGGAAGCCCTCGGATATAAAGAAGATGGCTTCGGCGGTATGAAGCTCAAAGTGGGCTACGGCATAAAGACCGATGTCCGTTACGTGATGGCGATCAGAGAAGCCATCGGTGAAGATATTTACCTGATGGTGGATGCCAACCACGCCTATAATGCCGCCGAGGCGATTCGATTGGCCCGGGAAATCGAACGGTTTAATATCTATTGGTTCGAGGAACCGGTTCCGCCCGAGGATCTGGACGGTTATATGGAGGTTAAGAAAAACAGCAGCATCCCTATCGCCGGTGGTGAATGCGAGTATACCCGCTACGGGTTTCGGGAGCTGATCAACCGGCGGGCTGTGGACATCCTACAACCGGATCTTTGTGCGGCCGGCGGCTTTACTGAGATGATAAAAATCGCAGCCATGGCCACTGCCGCCAATATTTCATTGGTGCCCCATGTTTGGGGAACAAATGTCGGTCTTGCGGCCTCTCTGCAGTTCTTTGCAGCATTGCCCCATATTCCTGAACGTCGTTTTCCGGATGAACCGTTCTTTGAATATGACCGGTCTTCACACCCACTTCGTGACGGCGTCACCCTGGAAAAGTTCGCCTTGAAAGACGGCTATCTTAGTATTCCTGATCGGCCGGGATTGGGTGTAAAATTGGACACGGTATTCGTGGCAAAATACGCCCTGTAGCATTTGTGTTCGCAGATTCTGCATAAACGAGCCGATCTAATCACAGGGTAAATCGATACATATAATCCGCATCAGCTAAGTGAAAAAAGAGGGGTAGACATTTTATCAAAATAGAAAGGGCATTCCCTCATAATTCGACGGAATGCCCTTTTTTTACTCAGAAATAGCAAGCTAGTTTACAGTGACATTTACTGCGGCAGGACCTTTTTTGCCCTGCTCGATGTCAAAGGTAACTTGGTCGCCTTCATAGAGCGTCTTGAAACCAGTTGCATTGATTCCTGTATGATGAACAAATACATCCGGACCATCTTCCTGCTCAATGAAGCCATAGCCTTTGCTGCTATTAAACCATTTTACAATTCCATCAGCCATCGTGACATCCTCCTTTCAAAAATTTCTCATAGTTCCATACTTCAGGTTGCCACTTTGACAAATGGATCTTTCCTTTAGAACGAAACCGGCCCGCCAATTAAGAACGGGTCTTTATTGATTGTTTGAATAATAACACCTTTTTAAAAAAAATCAAGCTTAATCCTTTATGTATTGCAAATCCATAAGACTTCATTGTATCTTAATTTTTAGAATTTAAAAGCCAACAAAGGACATTGAGCTATGAAAGATCTGATAGGCCAGATTGCACGAGCACTGGTTGACCAGCCGGAACAGGTCAGAGTCGCTGAAATTGAGGGTGACCAAACCACGGTAATAGAACTTAAAGTAGCTAAAATGGATATGGGGAAGATTATCGGCAAGCAGGGTAGGACTGCTCAGGCGATCCGAACTATATTAAGCGCGGCTTCTGGAAAGGCAAAAAAACGCATTATTCTTGAGATTTTAGAATGATATATCCTAAGCAACACTTTAACAAAGGGGATAATGATGAGTAATAACCAATTCTTTTGCTTGAGTTTCCCGGCCAGCTTTTATTATAGGGCCTTGCCTTTTCAGCTTTAACCGGCATTCACATCTATCAACTTGAGAGAAGTAAAATTATGACTCAAGACCATATTTCGGCCATCGCGGATCAATTCACACTCCAACCTTCCGGGGTGCAGGCCACCGTGGGCCTTCTCAAACAGGGAGCCACCATCCCATTCATCGCCCGCTATCGAAAAGAGGCCACGGGTAGCCTTGATGAGGTTGCCATCACCGCAATCAGAGACCGGTTGAATCAACTTGAAGAACTCGATGCTCGTAAGGCAACCGTACTCAAATCCCTTGAAACCCATGGTCATCTTACAGATGAACTGAAGGAAAAAGTGCTTTCAGCGTCAAACATGGCTTTGCTGGAAGACATATACCTGCCCTACCGCCCGAGACGCAGGACAAAAGCCACGATTGCCCGCGAGAAAGGCCTGGAACCCCTGGCGCTTAAAATTATGGAACAGACGGGGCAGGATCCCCTCCAGCTGGCCGCAGAATTTGTCGATCCTGAAAAGGAGGTGACATCTTCGGGCGATGCCCTGGAGGGCGCCCGGCATATCATGGCTGAAATCATCAACGAAGATCCCGGGGCGCGTGAAAAAATGCGTGATCTGTATTTTCGCAAAGGTATCGTTCAATCCAGGGTAACATCCGGAAAGGAAACCGAGGGCGCCAAGTATCGAGATTACTTTGACTGGCAGGAATCTGCCGCGACTGCGCCTTCCCACCGCATACTGGCCATGCGTCGCGGGGAAAACGAAGATGTCCTCAATTTGACCATTGCCCCTTCGGAAGAAGAAGCTATTTTACTGCTCGAAACACTTTTTGTCAGGGGTGATGCCGCGGATTCTACACAGGTGAAGCTGGCCGTACATGACGGCTACAAACGGCTCCTGTCACGTTCCATGGAAACCGAAGTGCGCCTCGCCACCAAGCAGCGTGCCGAGAAACATGCAATTGAAGTGTTTGCTCGAAACTTGCGCCAGCTTTTGCTGGCATCACCGCTAGGCCCCAAAAGGGTCATGGGAATCGACCCCGGTTTCCGAACCGGCTGTAAGGTCGTCTGCCTGGACCGTCAGGGGAAACTTCTTCACTATGATACCATCTATCCGCATATGGATGAAAAGCGGGACCTACAAGCAACAGCAACCATCATCAACCTGTACGAGCGATACGAGATCGAAGCGGTGGCAATTGGAAACGGAACGGCGGGCAGAGAAACCGAAGCGTTCATTCGCAACATTGATGCCATAAAGGAAATACCTGTTATTCTTGTAAATGAAAGCGGTGCTTCGGTGTATTCCGCTTCGCAGGCGGCCCGACGTGAGTTCCCCGAGCTGGATCTAACCGTGCGCGGAGCCGTTTCTATTGGCCGGCGTCTGATGGATCCTCTGGCGGAGCTTGTTAAAATCGATCCGAAATCAATCGGGGTGGGGCAATACCAGCACGATGTCGATCAAGCGGCATTGAAACAAGCATTGGACGATGTGGTGATCAGCTGCGTAAATGCCGTCGGTGTGGACCTCAACCGTGCCAGCCTCGAGCTGCTGGCCTATGTCTCAGGGCTCGGACCACAGCTGGCTGGAAATATCGTGATGTTTCGCAACGAAAACGGCTCTTTCAAGTCAAGAGAGGAGTTAAAAGCGGTTCCCCGGCTCGGTCCTAAAGCCTTTGAGCAATCAGCCGGTTTTTTGAGGATTCATGATGGAACCAACCCCCTAGACACCAGTGCCGTTCATCCCGAGAGTTATCCCATAGTGGATGCCATGGCCCGGGATCTGAACTGTTCGGTTACCGATTTGATGGAAGATGCGAGTCTAAGGGAGAGGATTGAGGTGTCCAGGTATGTCACCGATCACACTGGAATGCCAACTCTGACGGACATTCTCGCGGAGCTGGACAAACCGGGTCGTGATCCGCGTCAGGAATTTGAAACCATCAAATTTGCCAAAGGCGTTAATCAGATAACCGATCTCAAGCCGGGAATGACTTTGCCGGGAATCATTACCAATGTGACCGCTTTCGGTGCATTTGTCGACATCGGTGTGCATCAAGACGGGCTGGTGCATGTCAGTGAGCTTGCCGACCGCTTCGTGAAAGATCCGGCTGATTATGTAAAGCTGCAGCAGAAGGTAACGGTGCGAGTTATCGATGTGGATCTGGACCGTAACCGGATTTCATTGTCCATGAAAACGGCGCCCGGCGCCCGAACAGACACACCGCCACGGAAACGGTCACCCCGGAAGAATTTAAGAGAAGCTAAAAGAAAGAAGAAGCAAAAAAAGAATACACCATTTCACAATCCATTTGAGGAAGTATTGGGGAAAATAAGGCTGTGACAATTCTCCAACTGAGAGGAAAGACAAGAAGATAGGTGCGTCCATTTTCGTAATCTATCCAAATTTTTAGCAGAATTATATTACCTTGTTAATCTCGAATTCTACGAATTTCAAAAACCACCGGATTAGATGCATCGGGACAGGCATGCGTGGCGATGTCTTTATTTTCTTTTAACCAGGGAAAGTCGGCGCCGCAGCGCATGGCAAAAACCTTAGGCAAAAGACTATAAAGTGCGCTCAGACAAATCCTGCCCTGGATCGTCTCGCCGTCGAAAACAACGCTATCACCCACTTGATGACCGAAGTGGCAGGTTCCTTTCTGGCTGATAACCTTAACTTCTACGCGACAACCGCCATCGTCGAAAGTACCGCCGGATTCTAATGTCATGTTATTTCCCCCACTTTTTAATTCGTTTCCAAAGCCCTTTTT
>CP070746.1:6220713-6247496 GCA_020348305.1 Desulfobacterales bacterium | reverse complement strand
GCTGTTGTCCGTCCTGGGAGAATCCTTTATGAAATGCAAGGTGTGTCCAAGGATATGGCAAAAGAGGCACTCCGGCTGGCTTCACATAAGCTCTCGATTAAAACAAGATTTGTTGAGAGGAGTAAAGCCTTATGAAAGCGAGCGAAATTAGGGAGCTGAGTCTGGAGGAAATGCGAAGAAAAGCAGATGATTTGAGAGAGGAGTTGTTCAATCTTAACTTTCAGCATGAAACCGGTCAGCTCGAAAATTCCCAAAAATTGAAACAAACCAAAAGAGATGTTGCACGAATCAAAACCATAATGCGGGAAGTCACATTAAAACAAGAGACAGAAAAAGAATAGTTGCTGCCATGAAAGAACAAGGAAAGCGTAGACAATTAGTCGGAACAGTTGTTAGCAACAAGATGGATAAAACAGCAGTTGTGCTAGTTGAACGACTGGTCAAACATCAAATGTATCATAAGTATGTCCGACGGCGTGCAAAGTTTGCCGCCCATGATAAAGACAATAGGTGCCAGATTGGTGATAAAGTTTTAATCACTGAAACCCGACCGCTTAGTAAAACTAAAAGATGGCGGGTATCGGAGATAGTTGAAAAAGCTGTGTAACAGTAAAGGACATATGCAAAATGATTCAGGCAGAGACAAGATTGACAGTCGCAGACAATTCAGGGGCGAAGGTGTTATATTGTATAAAAGTCCTTGGTGGATCACGGAGGCGATATGCCAGGGTGGGGGATGTTATTGTGGTTGCGGTCAAAGAGGCGATACCAAATGCCAAAGTAAAAAAAGGAGATGTATTGAAAGCCGTTGTCGTCCGCACCAAAAAGGAACTCAGAAGACCTGATGGATCCTACATAAGGTTTGACGATAATTCCGCTGTGTTAATTAATGCATCCCGAGAACCTATCGGCACCCGAATCTTTGGACCGGTGGCTCGAGAATTGCGAGCCAAAAGATTTATGAAAATTATTTCCCTTGCACCGGAAGTTTTGTAGTTTAGAAATGACAATTGAAAGCTGTGAGCTTTTACTTGAAGGTATAGATTCGAAAATAGTCAATATTAAATAGTCAATCGATGGCTCCTGTGGGGACATGGCTTATGTTAGATAGGAAAATTTACATAAAAAAAGACGATAAAGTTAAAGTTATCGCCGGTAAGGATAAAGGCAAAATTGGGAAAGTACTCAAAGTCATAAAAAAGAAAAATCGAATTCTTGTCGAACACGTCAATATTGTCAAACGACATACCCGACCGACTGCTAAAACCAAGCAGGGGGGAATTGTCGAGGGCGAGGCAGCGATTCAAATATCCAATGTGATGTTGATGTGCAACAAGTGCGTCACCCCCACGCGTATTAAAATGCAACGCCTGGAGGATGGCAAAAAAGTACGGGCATGTATAAAATGCGGCGAGGCTTTGGACACCTAAGCCCGTTTGTCGGAGGTACCTCATGTCACAGTTAAAAATGTATTATGACAAAGAAGTTGTACCCGCGCTGATGGAAACCTTTAAATATAAAAACATCATGGAGGTTCCAAAGCTGAAAAAAATCGTATTGAATCTGGGTTTGGGGGAGGCGATCCAAAATATCAAGTTGCTGGATTCCGCTGTTGAAGAGCTTAAAGTGATCTCCGGGCAGCAACCCGTTATCACACGGGCCAAGAAATCGATTGCGGCGTTCAAATTGAGAACTGGTATGCCAATTGGTTGTATGGTTACATTGCGGCGCATACGCATGTGGGATTTTTTTTATAAGCTTGTGAACATCGCCCTTCCGCGAGTTCGTGACTTTCGAGGTATCTCACCCAAAGCGTTTGACGGCCGCGGCAATTATTCAGTCGGCATCAAAGAGCATATAATTTTTCCTGAGATTGATTATGATAAGATTGATCGAATTAAGGGGCTTAATGTGAGCGTTGTAACCACCGCGCATTCCGATAAAGAAGGAAAAGAGTTACTCAAATTGCTGGGTATGCCATTTAGGAATTAAAGGAGGGTAATTTGGCAAAAAAAGCGCTGATGGCAAAAGCGATTCGGGATCCTAAATTTAGGGTCAGAAAATATAACAGATGTCCGATTTGTGGTCGGCCGAGGGGATATTTAAGAAAATTTGGGATTTGCCGTATTTGTTTTCGAGTTATGGCCTCACAGGGTAAGCTTCCGGGAGTTGTGAAATCCAGTTGGTAAGCTGGTCGCTGGCAACTGGTTTCAAGAAGTATAAAATTGTATGGATCAAGAGATAAATTAAGCCACAGTGTAACATACAAATACATCTGACATGAGACCGAAAACTCCATAACGGAGAACGGCAACCAGAGACAAGCAACAAGAGACACGTATTAGGAGAAAATAATGACACTAAGCGATCCGATATCTGACATGTTGACCCGAATTAGGAATGCCGTAAAAGCCAAGTTTAACAGTGCCGACATTCCTGGGTCAAAGCTTAACGTCGAGATGGCTAAAATCTTGAAAGATGAAGGATTTATTCGAAATTATAAATTCCTTAAAGATGGAAAACAGGGTATCTTGCGTATCTATCTCAAATATGGACCTGGGCAGACTAGCGTCATTTATGGTCTCAAACGGATAAGCAAACCCAGTCGGCGGGTTTATGTTAAGGGTAAAGATATCAAGCCGGTGTTAGACGGCATGGGGATATCAATTTTGTCTACTTCCAAGGGAATCATGACGGATAAAAAAGCCCGGAAGGAAAACGTAGGGGGCGAGATTCTCTGCAATATATGGTAAAAAGGGGATGCTTATGTCTCGTGTGGGTAAAAAACCGATTCCAATACCTGACAAAACTAAAATATCTTATGAAAACAAAATCCTAACGGTTCAAGGGGAAAAAGGGTCCCTTACCCGGACCATTCACCCTGAAGTGGATTTAGAAATAGAAGATGGTGTGATGAGCGTCACCCCGCTTACAAATAACCGAAATTGTCGGGCTTTACAGGGACTGACGCGTAGCCTGGTAGACAATATGATTACCGGTGTTACCGCGGGTTTTGAACGGACCTTGGAGATCAGTGGGATTGGTTATCGTGCCGAGCTTAAAGGAAACGCGATCATCTTGAATGTTGGATATTCACAACCAGTTCAATTTGATCTTCCTGAAGGGATTAGCGCTTCTGTTGAGCGGAACAATATCATAAAAATCTTCGGAATAGACAAACAAAAAGTCGGATCGACAGCAGCTTCCATCAGAAAAATAAGACCGCCCGAACCTTATAAGGGAAAGGGAATCAAGTATGCAAAGGAGTATATTCGACGAAAGGCCGGAAAGGCCGGAGCAAAGCAGACTTAATGAAAATATCTTGAAATAAAAAGACGAATAAAATTTCGAAGGGATTAAAATGGGGTCCTTGAATTTTAGAAAACAAGCACGGCTTAAGCGAAAAAAACGAATACGGAAAAAAGTTGTCGGCACTCAGCAACGACCTCGACTCTGTGTTTTTCGAAGCGCCAAGCACATATATGCTCAGGTAATCGATGATATGCAAGGAAAAACACTTGCCGCCGCTTCGAGTCTTGAAAAAGCCGTCAAAGTATCTTCCGATATCAACAATAAGAAGAGCGCTGCAAACATGGTTGGTAAACTTGTAGCCGAGCGCGCTTTAGAAAAAGGTGTCAAAACCATTGTGTTTGATCGCAACGGTTTTTTATATCACGGTCGGGTGAAAGCCGTCTCTGATGGGGCCCGTGAGATCGGTTTGGAATTTTAATCATTTTGTTTTACCACAGCTTGCAATATTGCAGTAAACCTTGAATTGAAATCAGCAGGCTATCGATTTAAATAAATTTGTTTAAATCCTTTCTCTTTGCGCTTTGCGAGCTCTGTGGTGAAAAGTTATATCCCTTTTCATAGAAAAAGGAGGCCAGCTTTTGTTTAAACAGGAAACGGAAGAAGTTCAATTAATTGATAAAGTTGTACATATCAATCGGGTGGCAAAAGTTGTCAAAGGCGGTCGCCGATTCAGCTTCAGTGCCATTGTTGTTGTCGGTGACGGCGATGGATCCGTTGGTTTCGGTCTGGGTAAAGCGGGCGAAGTGCCCGAGGCTATTCGAAAAGGCGTTGAAAAGGCCAAGAAATCTATGATTGCCGTACCCTTGATCGACGGCACCATCCCTTATGAAATCATCGGAAAATTTGGTGCGGGTAGAGTTTTGTTAAAACCTGCTGCCCAGGGAACTGGCGTAATTGCGGGCGGGGCGGTAAGAGCTGTGCTTGAAGCTGTGGGAGTTCAGAATATTCTGACAAAGTGTCTGGGATCCCATAATCCCCACAATTTAGTAAAGGCTACCATCAATGGTCTGCAACAACTGGAAAGCCGAGAGCAGGTAGCCGCTAGACGCGGAATCGGTGTGGAAGATTTATAAGTTGAGAAAGGATATACTCCATGACTGAAACCTTGAAAGTAACCCTTGTTCGAAGTATGATCGGAAGACCGGAAAAACATCGCCGGGTATTGCGTGGCATGGGGCTGACAAAACTTAACAAAACCGTTGAGCTTAAGGATTTACCCGAGATTCGAGGAATGATCAACGTTGTTTCACATCTTGTAAAGACTGAGGAGACAATTCATGAAGCTAAATGAACTTTCACCGCCAGCCGGATCACGCAAGTCTGCCAAACGCTTGGGGCGTGGTGTGGGATCAGGAACGGGGAAAACCTCCGGTAGGGGGACAAAGGGATACAACAGCCGTTCCGGAGGCGGTGTAAGGCCGGGATATGAGGGTGGACAAATGCCCATTCAACGCCGTCTTCCGAAACGCGGTTTTACAAATATATTTAAGAAAAAAATTACCGTGATCAATTTACGCGATTTATCACGATTTGAAAGCGGCAGTTTAGTGGATGAAACCGCCTTGGTTCAAGCAGGATTGATTAAAGGCAAGCCAGACGGCATCAAATTGCTTGGTCAAGGTGAAATCAAAAAGCCACTGAAGATTAAGTTACACCATTTTAGCAAATGCGCCAGGGAAAAGATTGAGGCGGCTGGCGGAACAGTTGAGGTCCTACAATGATAGGCAGCGGGTTCCAAAATATATTTAAAATACCCGAGCTTAAAAAGAGAATTGTATTCACTCTGGCACTTTTGATTGTTTATCGAATTGGCGTGTATGTTCCCGTACCGGGTATCGACAGTATAGCCTTAGCTTCTTTTTTTGCCCAGGCAGAGGGTACTATTTTCGGTATTTTCAATATGTTTTCAGGTGGTGCGTTTCAGAAGCTTTCCGTATTCGCCCTCGGGATCATGCCCTATATCAGTGCTTCAATTATCCTTCAGCTTTTAACCGTGGTTATTCCGCATCTTGAGCAATTAAAGAAAGAAGGTGAACAGGGACGTAAAAAGATCACCCAGTATACTCGTTACGGAACGGTGGTTTTAAGTATTATCCAAGGATTTGGTATCAGCGTCGGACTGGAAAGCATGAGCTCCCCCGGCGGAGCCCCCGTTGTTATCATGCCGGGTTGGGCCTTTAGGATAATGACGGTGATCACCTTGACTGCCGGCACTGCTTTTATTATGTGGCTGGGGGAACAGATCACAGAGCGCGGGATCGGCAATGGCATATCCCTGATTATCTTTGCCGGAATTGTGTGCCGGCTGCCCAGTGCAAGCGTCAATATATTTCGGCTTCTATCTACCGGAGAGATGGGTATATTCCCCGTTCTGATTCTTGTCGCACTGATGATTCTCGTCGTTGGCTTTATTATATTTGTTGAACAAGGTCAGCGACGTATACCCGTTCAATATGCCAAACGGATTATTGGCCGACGAATGTATGGTGGGCAAAGCACTCACCTGCCGTTGAAGATAAATACTTCCGGTGTCATTCCACCTATTTTTGCTTCATCCATTATTATGTTTCCGGCCACCATCGCCAGTTTTATTAACATTCCTTGGATGAAAAGCATTGCCGATGCCATGCGTCCTGGCAACGTCATCTATGAATTGTTATTTGTCGGATTTATCTTCTTTTTCTGCTACTTTTATACGGCGGTCACCTTTAACCCGGTAGATGTGGCCGACAATATGAAAAAACATGGGGGATATATTCCCGGCATCCGCCCCGGAAAGCGGACGGCAGATTATATCGATAAAGTGTTGACACGTATTACCCTTGGGGGTGCCGTTTATGTATCCGCCGTATGTGTGCTGCCATCAATCTTGATAACGCAGTTTAAAGTTCCTTTTTATTTCGGTGGAACCGCATTGCTTATTGTGGTGGGTGTGGCAATTGATACGGTTTCACAAATTGAATCGCACATGTTGAGCCGGCACTATGAAGGCTTCTTAAAAAAGGGTGGTGCCAAAGTTAAAGGGCGCTTTTAATATACCGATCCATAGTTGTATAACTATTAACGGAACCATTGCTGACAACAGTATAGTTGTCCTGGACTTACGAATTGGGAGTTGCCTATGGCCAAAGAGGAACCCATAAAGGTCGAGGGTGTTGTCCTTGAAACGTTACCCAACGCAATGTTCAAGGTTGAATTGGAAAATAAGCACCAGGTGCTTGCCCATATCTCTGGCAAGATGCGCATGCATTTTATTAAGATTTTACCCGGTGATAAAGTTACAGTTGAGCTCTCACCTTATGACCTCACGCGAGGTAGAATAACGTATCGCGAGAAATAAAACTCGATTCTCGATGCTGGATTCTGGATGCTGGTGAAATGTGAGCCATAATCGAGGATCGAGGATCAAACATCCAATATCGACTACAAGGAGTCGCCTTTATGAAAGTTCGAGCATCTGTAAAAAAGATGTGCCCCAAGTGTAAGATAATTCGAAGAAAAGGGGTTGTACGGGTTATCTGCGAAAATAAGCGGCATAAACAGCGGCAAGGATAAAGGAGGAAACGTTTTGGCAAGAATTTCTGGTGTAGACTTACCTAAAAAAAAACGGATTGAGATTGGCCTAACGTATATCTATGGCATTGGAAGGTCGTCATCGCGGCGTATACTCAACCAACTGGATATTAATCTGGACACCGATACAGATCAGTTAACCGAGTCACAGATTAACAGCATCCGCAAGGTCATTGACAACAAATATAAAGTAGAAGGCGAGCTGCGTACCGAAGTGTCCATGAACATCAAACGTTTGATGGATCTTGGATGTTATCGAGGGCTTCGCCATCGAAGATCTCTGCCGGTTCGGGGACAGCGGACAAGCACGAATGCCCGGACGCGCAAGGGACCTAAACGAGCAGCTGTTAAAAAGAAAGGGGCAGCTAGAAAGAAATAGTACCGTTTAGAAAAGGAATATAGTTTATGGCAAAAAAACCCCGAACGAAGAAGAGAGTAAAGAAAAATATTGCTAATGGCATCGTCCACATTCAGTCTACGTTCAACAATACCATTGTTACCATAACCGATTCCGCCGGAAACGTTGTGGCTTGGTCTAGTGCCGGCGTTCAGGGCTTTAAGGGGTCTCGGAAGAGCACGCCCTTTGCCGCCCAGATGGCAGCTGAGGATGCCGCTAAAAAAGCCATGGAACATGGAATGAAGAGCGTCGAGGTGTATGTAAAGGGACCTGGCCCGGGGCGCGAATCTGCACTGCGTTCCCTTCAAGCAACAGGGTTTAAGGTGGTAATGATTAAAGATGTAACCCCTATTCCCCATAATGGTTGTCGACCACCGAAACGACGCAGGATTTGAGAGTCGTTCGGCATTCGTTTAATTTAACTCGAATACCGAATAAACCAATAACCAATAACGAATTTGGGAGGAACATTTGGCAAGGTATACAGATTCCGTTTGCCGGCATTGCCGACGCGAAAACATGAAATTGTATCTTAAAGGCGACCGTTGTTATGCGGATAAATGTGCATTTGATCGACGTTCCTATCCGCCTGGCGAACATGGAGAGCGCCGTGGTAGAAAAATATCGGATTACGGAATACAGCTTCGAGAAAAACAGAAAGTGAAACGGATGTACGGTCTTTCTGAAAAACAATTTCGCCTGTTTTTTGAACGAGCGGATCGTCAAAAAGGTATTACCGGCACAAATCTTCTTGTGCTGCTGGAACGGCGACTGGATAATGTTGTTTATCGTCTAGGGTTCGTCAATTCACGCGCTCAAGGACGTCAATTTGTGCGACACAATCATTTCAGTGTCAATGGCAAAAAGGTCAACATTCCGTCCTATTTAGTCAATATTGGCGATACGATAGAGCTGCGTGAGAAAAGCCGTAAAATACCAACTATTTCGGACTCATTGGAAGCGGTGGTCAGAAGAGGGATTCCCCAATGGCTTGACCTCGAAAAAGAAAATCATAAAGGAGCGGTAAAAGGTTTTCCAGTCCGTGAGGACCTGACAATGCCGATGCAGGAACAGCTTATTGTTGAGCTATATTCCAAGTAAAAGGGGATCGCAGATCTTAATTTTCATTGAGGAAACCAAAACAGTTGACGGTAAACAACGAAAATCGAAAATCCCAACTTTTTAACGATGTGGAGAAATAAAAATGGCATCTGAGGAACTGATGTATATGAACTGGCAACAAATTATAACGCCAGAAAAAGTTCAGGTCACAAGCAAGCCGTCTTATGGCAAGTTTGTTTGTGAGCCTCTTGAAAGAGGTTTTGGTATAACCATTGGCAATTGTTTAAGACGGATAATCCTGTCCTCTTTGTATGGATCTGCCATCACATCAGTTAAATTTGAATCAGTGATGCATGAATTCAGCGTTATCCAGGGTGTCCTTGAAGATGTATCCGAGATTATCCTTAATTTGAAAGAAGTGCGTTTTAAGGTTGCAGATCCTGAGCCCAAAATAGTTCGGATTGATGCATCCGCTGAAGGTGAATTAACTGCCGGCGATATTATCAGTGAAGACGGAAAATGTGAGGTCCTCAATCCGAAACAGCATATTGCCACACTGACTGATAAAGCGGCCTTGAAAATGACGATGACCGTCAAATATGGCAAAGGATATTCGTTGTCCGAAAACAACAAGGATGAGGATGCTCCCGCGGGCACTATTCCCATTGATGCCGTTTTTTCACCGATCAAACGTGTAAACTATGTGGTGGGAAATGCACGGGTTGGCCAGAGGACGGATTATGATAAACTTACCATGGAAATTTGGACCGATGGCAGCATTCTGCCCGAGGACGCTGTTGCATATGCGGCCAAGATATTAAAGGAGCAAATGACAATTTTTATTAGTTTTGATGAAAAATTTGAGCCGCAACCGGAAAAGAAAAAAGAAGAGCGAGAGAAGCCAAAATTTAATGAAAATCTTTATAGAAGTGTCGAAGAACTTGAACTGTCTGTCCGCAGTGCCAATTGTTTGAAGAATGCCGATATCAACCAGATTTGGCAATTAGTCAGTAAAACTGAGGCAGAGATGCTGAAGACCAAAAATTTTGGCCGTAAATCCTTAAACGAAATTAAAGAAGTTCTGACTGAAATGGGGCTTTCGCTTGGGATGAAGCTGGACGGATTTGTACCGCCGGCCGAAGATACAGAGGAAGGAGAGTAAAAGGCGCTATGAGACATCGAAAAGCTGGCCTGAAACTCAATCGGACAACGAGTCACCGCAATGCCATGTTTAGAAACATGGTTACATCACTGTTTAAATATGAACGTATACGTACTACGGCTGCGAAAGCCAAAGAATTGAGGCGTTGGGCGGATCATTTGATCACTTTGGCCAAACGAGGCGATTTGCATGCCAGACGTCAGGCGCTTTCAATTGTGAGAGAAAAAAAAATCGTTCACAAACTGTTTGAGGAAACTGTTGGCCGATTTGGCGCTTCTTCAGGCGGTTATACGCGTATTGTAAAGCTCGGAAGGCGCCCGGGAGATGCTGCACCGATTTCACTGGTTGAACTGGTGATCCCTGAAGAAAAGCCGAAGAAGAAAAGGACGAAAAAAAGAACCGCAAAAGCTGAAGTAGAAAAGAAGAAAGCAGAAGCTCCAGAAAAACCGGCAGCCGCTGAAAAGGCAGAAAAACCGGAAAAAGAGGAGAAAAAAGCTAAAAGAGTAAAAGCCGTCACTGATAAAAAAGAAACCAAGTCCGAAACAAAAGCTAAAAGGGCACCGAGTAAGAAAGCTGCTGAAGATGAAAAAGAAGAAAAGCCGGAGGTAAAGGCTAAGCAGGTTTCAAAGAAAAGAGAGACGGCAAAAAAAGAAGAAGCCAAAAAATAAAGAAATTGCCTTCTAATCACTGTCTTTTTTAGCAACCGGAAATCGGATTACTTTTGGCATACTATTTTGCTCAATCTCTTGCGTTGATTCTGTCTTTTTAGTGCTTTGCGCCAGGTCTAGCATTTCATCAGCCCGCTTTAAAAGTGTTGCCGGACTCTTGATCCTCCTGTCCTCGGTAGAAGCAACGCCGGCGCTGATAGAGACCGGTATGGACGTATTCTTTATGCGCAAGGGCTTATTTTTAAAATAGCTTTGTAGTCTATTTATGAGATTTAATGCGTTTTTGGCTTTGGTTTCCGGCAGGATAATGACAAATTCATTTCCCGCATAACGTCCTACTATATCAGAGTTGCGACTCATCCCCATTATTTTTTCAGCAACGTACTTAAGGAGATTATCTCCAATATCTTTTCCATAATTTGCATTGATGCGTTTAAAATTGTCCAAGTCTAAAAAAATAACGGAAAGATCGTTTGCATAGCGCTGATCCCGTTTAAATTCTCTTTCTAAAATGTTATCCATAACTCTGCGATTGAGTAATCCTGTAAGCGGATCATGAAATCCAAGAGATTTGAGCTTCTCGTGGGCTGTGACATTTGAAAGGCATATGGATACCTTAATGGCAAGTTGTTCAAGAAGACGGGTATCTTTGCCTGGTTGGTATCGTGTTCGAGAAAAATCGGCCTGATTGAGGCTTCCAATAACGATCCCGTCTAAGGAAATTGGCGCAATTGCCAGGGACTTGATAAAATAGCTACTTATTGGCGGAAAAAGGCTGTAATAAGGCCTTAAGTTATCATTGATCATCACTGGTTCACTCGTGGTGCCTACCAGTTTAAGAAATTTTTCTCTCTCGATGATGGTTAATTGGCTTTCAAAATATTTAGAAGTGTCGAAAGACTGGATTAGGGTTGAGATCTCACTGCCATCCATCAAGGAGATCCAGATATAAGGGAGTTTAAATTTGGCTTTGATTTCAACAAGCAGAATGTCAAAAAAATCCTTAAAATCCAGAATTGAAAGGACTTTCGTTTCAATTTCACGGGATATTTTTTCGATTTCTTCGCTTAATTTTAATCGTTCAATTATTTCGTTTACATCATGCATGCGTTTCAACATTTCCGGCGGTATTGAATCGATGGTTTTAAACCTGCTCGACTATTCGAAGCCACCCAATATCGAATAAGAAAAATAGAATTATCTATAAAGAAAGATTAGCATAAGCCATGAGGGATTGCAATTCTTACCCTTCGGCATTTCAGGCTGCTTATATTTCAAAGAGAATCGCTGATTGCACCAGAGACCTTCCTTGACTTGGCGCTTTTTCTAGTGTTATATGGCTTCAGGCGAAATTTGGAGCCAGCTTATTAAAGGAAAATACAAAATTTTTGGTCACACAAATGCCACAGGTCCTCTATCCAGAAAGGAGGAAAATAATGGATCCGAAAAGCGTGCTGAAAGATAAAATCGTTTTAGTGGTTGATGACGAGGTCGATGTTACGGAGACCGTCGAGGAAGTATTGGATATGTGCCTCGTTCGAAAAGCCAATGACTACGAAACCGCCCGTCAGTACTTGATGAGTTATACGTTTGACATCGTCATTTTAGATATCATGGGTGTAAATGGTTTTGAGCTTTTAAAAACCAGTGTAAAACGTGGGTTTCCTACTGTTATGCTTACGGCGTATGCGCTGACGCCGGAGGCGCTGGAAAAATCGATCAAATTGGGGGCTGTTTCCTTTTTACCCAAAGAGAAAATGAGTGAGCTTGATGAGTTCTTAACGGATGTTGTGCTAAAAGGCGGCCAACCTGTTTGGGAAAAACTCTTTGATAAGCTGGGCAACTTTTTTAATAAGCGTTTCGGTCCGGACTGGAAGCAGCGCAATGTATTTTTTGAAGAATTCGAGAAATCCCTAAAGGAGATCAAAAGGGAAGAGAGCTGATTTTATTTTGTTTTTGAAATTTGGACATCTGGAATTCGATACGGTGCCAAAATCAAAATTAATGACACTGCCCGAATCTATTGATCGCTTTGTCCCCGATGGCAGCTCTGTGGCTATGTGTTTGTGCCTGGAGTCCCTCATTCCTTTTGCAGCCGCTCATGAAATCATCCGCCAACGCAAACAAAATCTTACCTTAATCGGCCCCATTTCCGATATCTTATTTGACCAAGTGATTGGTGCGGCCTGCGTGCGCAAAGTTCGGGCCGCTTGGGTCGGAAATGTTATTACCGGATCATGCTATAATTTTCGACGTGCCATTGAATCTCATAGTCTTGAAATGGAAGATCATTCGAATCTAACCGTTGCCATGGCGCTGCGAGCCGGCGCGATGGGGGTTCCTTTTATGCCTGCCCGCACGGCATTGGGCAGCGACCTTTTCAAGACCAATGCAAGCCTCAAAACAATTACCTGTCCGTTTACCGACATTCCGCTCACTGCGGTTGCGGCCATCAAACCCGATGTGGTTGTGGTTCACGTTCAGCGAGCCGATGAATATGGCAGTGCCCACGCTTGGGGCAATTTGGGGGTTACCCGGGATGCCTGTTTGGCCAGCCGCCATATTATCCTTACCGCCGAAGAGATTGTTTCACCCGATGTTATCAGCCGGGATCCCAATCGAGTTATCACCCCAGGTTTCCGTGTGAGTGCGGTGGTTCACTATCCATGGGGAGCGCATCCGTCACCTGTTCCGGGTTATTATAACCGTGATCATCAAGCCTTTATCGATTATCGAAACGAAAGCAAAACGCCGGAGCTATTCGACGGTTGGCAAAAACGCTGGGTGGACAATATACAATGCTACCAGGATTACCTGATTGCGCTGGGTGAAAAACGGATATCCGAGCTGGCCCTTAAACATCATGTGATGTCGGAGACGGTGGATTATGGATACTAGTTGTAGTTAATGGCTGCTGGCTTCTGGTCTCTGGTCTCTGGTAGCTGGTTTCTGGCAGTTGTTTTTAAAACGAAAAATTTGATATTAGTCGACTGGAAATTAAGTCATCATATTATCGAGCCAGTCACCGATACTTTCCTTTACCAGAGACGAGAGACCAGTGACCAGAAACCATAAACCTGAAGTATTTTTATGACCAAGCACAATACCAAAAAAAGGGACTGGACTTTTGCCCAACTAATGGTAACTGCTGCTGCCCGCGAGATTGCCGATAAAGAAGTGGTGTTTGTGGGTATGCGTCTGCCGTTGCTTGGCTTTTTGTTAGCCAAAAGCACCCATGCTCCCGAAGCTGTCGGGGTATACGAATTGGGCATCGTCCGCGATACCCTCGCACCGGAGCCCATAATGACAATGGGTGATCTACCCAATTTATACCGCGCCCAGTGGTTGGCGGATACGGCTGATGCAATGGGGTTGCTCCAGCAGGGCGGTGTGGATGTCAGCTTTATCGGCGGTGCCCAGGTGGATCGATTTGGCAATTTGAACACCAGCTATATCGGTGGCACAACCAACGTTGAAACCAGATTGCCGGGCAGCGGCGGTGCCTGTGACCTGGCCAGCCTTGCCAATCGGCATATCATTATTATGTCTCATGAAAAGCATCGCTTCGTCCCGCGGGTGGATTACATCACATCACCCGGTTTCGGTGATGGAGATGGATGGCGCCAGCATGTCGGTCTTCCCCGGGGAGGCCCGTCAACGGTAATTACCACGTTGGGAATTCTGCGATTTGATTCCAACACCCGCGAGATGGTTCTTGCCTCGGTTCATCCGGGCGTCACTGAAGAGATGGTTACAGAAAATACTGGCTGGCCGCTGCAAATTTTACCGGATCTCACTCAAACCCCGGAACCATCCGAGGAGGAGTTGGCCATACTGCTTCGCTTTGATCCGCAAGGATATTGGACGGGAAAGTAATACTAAAATTGGCTTAAAAAGAGCCTTGTACAGCTATACAGTTTATTGAGGCTAAAAGAATATCGATATTCGATATTCAATTGAAAATATAACCAAAAATCGGAGTATAGAATGAAATTGAAAAAGCAACAAATTAAAGACGCTCTGGACAAATGGAATCAGACCTGGGATAACCATGATCTGGATGGGGTCATGGAACTTTTTCACGATGAGGTTTTGTTTGAGAATTGGACAGGGGGCAAAGTGAACGGAAAGGAGGCGCTGCGGGAAGCCTGGACACCTTGGTTTGAAAACCACGGCGGATTTCGATTTACACCGGAAGACACCTTTATCGATGAAGATGAGCAGAAAGTGCTTTACCGCTGGCAGCTCGATTGGCTGTCTTTTGAGTCTGGTTATAATGGAAAACCCGAGAGGCGGCGGGGAGTGGATGTCATCCATTTCCAAGATGGCAAAATTATTCAAAAACTAACGTATTCCAAGACCACCATCGAAATTGATGGCGAAAGAGTTCGGCTTTCTGCGGTGACGTCCTGAATTGCAAATTTCGTCAGAGAAACGTTTGTCGTTATTCTGCGTTCGGTTTTTAAACTGATTGTAAAAGCGTTGACCCTTTTGTGAGATTATGCCTATAGTTTTCTATCTTATGCATATTGTGGGGGTTTGGGAATAATTCAATATTTTTGTCTTGACAACAAAACGGGTAGCTGTGATATAGCTATATTAAACAATCTTTGGTAAATGAATCGGGTTTAATAAATGTTTCCGATCCAATTATAACGAAAGGAGGGTTAAATGAGAATGAAAAAATTGCTAATTGTTGCAACATGTTTTCTATTTATTGGGATAGTTGTGGGTCCTGCGCTGGCTGCTGATACCTATAAAGTGGGGGCTGTATTTTCGGTAACCGGTCGTGCGTCGTTTTTAGGGGATCCTGAAAAAAAGACCGCTCTGATGGTTGCTGATGAAATCAATAAAGCGGGTGGCATTAATGGTAAAAAACTAGAGCTTATCATTTATGATGATGAGGGTGACGCCACCAAATCTACTTTGGCTGTAAAAAAATTGATCAACCAGGACAAAGTCTGTGCTATTCTCGGGCCATCGTTGAGCGGACTATCCATTGCTGTTGTCCCCATAGCTCAACAATCTGAAATACCTCTGGTTTCAGCTGCGGCCAGCTATAAAATTGTTACCGACGAAAAGACGGGCAAGCAGTACAAATGGGTTTTTAAAGTGCCCCAGTCAGACAGCATGGCCGCTGAAGCGATTTATTCTCATATGAAAAAGGAGGGCATCACTAAAATCGCCATAATTACCGGAACCACTGGATTTGGAAAAAGCGGACGGAGCGAACTCCTCCGGTTGGCACCTCAGTACGGTATTACTATTTTGGCGGATGAATCGTATGGACCGAGAGACACCGATATGACTGCACAATTGACCAAGATAAAAGGGGTGGCACCACAAGCTATTGTCAACTGGTCTATCGGTCCAACTCAGGTTACAGTACTTCGTAATTATCGGGATTTGGGAATGACCAACATTGTATTCTATCAGAGCCACGGATTTGGAAGCAAAAAAAATATTGAGCTGGCGGCTGGAGCTGCCGAGGGCGTTTACACACCATTAGGGGCATGCGCTACACCCGATGCGTTGCCGGCAAACCATCCGCAAAAGAAAGTCGCGGTGGAATATAACAAAAACTACACCGGTAAATACAATGAGCCGGTCAGCACCTTTGGCGGACATGCATGGGATGCTTTGAATTTGGTGGTTGATGCCCTCAAAGCCGTTGGCTGTGACAGGGCCAAAATCCGGGATTATCTTGAGAATAAGAAGGGTTTTGCCGGCCAACATGGTGTTTTTAATTTCTCAGCAAATGATCACAATGGTTTAGTCTGGCAAGATGCCTTCAACATGATTGTTGTCAAAAACGGGGATTGGGCAATGGCAGATTAATCTGCTTTAGACCATGTTTTAACACCTCGTGAGGGTGGTGAATTCACCACCCTCACTTTTTATGCTGAGATACCAATGGAAGAATTTTCTTTTGCAAATCAGCTTTTCCAATATCTGATCACAGGTCTTACCGTTGGCAGTGTTTATGCCATGGTGGCCATCGGATTTAATATTATTTACAATGTAACTGAAATCATCAATCTCGCTCAAGGTGAGTTTGTTATGTTGGGGGGCTTGATCATGGTTTTTTTACATGCCGTTGCTGGTCTTCCCCTCATTCTGGCTTTTCCGATAACCGTCATTTTGGTTACTCTAGTCGGGATGCTGTTGGACCGGCTGGCCATCCGTCCTATTCGCCAGCCTTCGGTTCTCACATTGATTATTGCGACGATTGCCGCGTCCATCATTATTAAGGGCACGGCCATGTTTATCTGGGGAAAGGATCCCTTTGATCTACCTGCATTTTCCGGACGTACTCCCATTAATTTCCTGGGAGCCGTTATACAACCCCAATATTTCTGGGTGATCGGTTTTCTGATCGTGACTGTCATCTTATTAACCCTGTTCTTTGAGAAAACTATTATCGGCAAAGCCATGAGCGCCTGCGCAGATAATCCGGATGCAGCCAGTTTGATGGGAATTAATGTCAAATGGATGATATTGCTGTCCTTTTCCCTTTCGGCGGCTATCGGTGCGGTTGCCGGTATTACGGTAACTCCAATCTCTCTAATGGAATACGATCGTGGGGCCATGCTGGCCATAAAAGGATTTGGGGCTGTTGTTCTGGGAGGATTGGGCAGTTTCCCGGGAGCAATTCTCGGCGGTTTGATATTGGGTACGATTGAATCCTTTGGAGCTGGATTGATTTCATCCGGCTACAAGGATGCGTTTGCTTTGATCGTGTTGCTTGCGGTGCTTTTTTTCAGGCCCAGCGGATTGCTGGGTAGCGTCGAGATCAGCAAGATCAAAAGGTTTTAATTATGCTGCGGATTCGTAAACTTCCGATTATTGGATTTGCGCTGTTTATCATTGTATTTCCATGGATAGCCGGTACAATTCCGGCAATTGGAAACTATCCGGATCTCATGATCTTTGCCGGGATTTATTGTTTGATAACTATTGGACTCAGCTTGCTGATGGGTTATGCCGGCCAGATTTCTCTTGGGCAAGCCGCTTTTTACGGTATCGGCGCCTATGTATCTGCTATCCTGACGGTCCATTTCGGATTAAGCCCCTGGTTTTGCATGGTAATCGGCATGTTGATTGCCTCCGCGGTAGCCGTATTAGTGGGGGTGCCCTCCTTGAAACTCAGAGGTCATTATCTGGCCATGGCGACGTTGGCCTTTGGGATCATTGTTTTTATCGTCTTTAATGAAGAGATAGAATGGACCGGCGGCCCGGACGGTATAAGCGGTATTCCGGGATTAAGCCTGTTCGGCTTTGAATTTGATACGGTCTTAAAATATTACTATTTAGTTTGGTTTCTCGTATTTGCGGCCTTTATCTTTACCATTAATGTTATTCAATCCCGCAGCGGTCGCGCCTTACGGGCGATTCACATCAGCGAAGCCGCCTCGAGTGCCATGGGGGTGAATGTCTCCCGATTCAAAATAATGGTGTTTGTTTACTCCGCCATTTTGGCATCGTTGGCCGGAAGCCTGTATGCCCACTATTTAAATTTCATCAATCCCTCTACGTTTGATCTGTTTTTTTCGATCAAACTGTTGATCATGATTGCATTGGGCGGTATGCACGAGGTTTGGGGAGCCATTGTCGGAGCGTTTTTGGTGACCTTTTTAAGTTTTGAATGGCTCCATTTTTTCGAAGAATTTGAGGTGATCGTCTATGGGATCATCCTTTTGTTGGTCACCATTTTTTTGCCCCATGGACTCGTAGGAATACCGGGAATTGTCAAAGGTTGGTTCAGGAGATAACTGGTTGATGAACGAGACGCTAACAGAACACATACTGGAGGTGGAAGAGGTGGTGATGGCCTTCGGCGGTTTAATGGCTTTGATCAACTTAAATTTTCAGGTCAAAAAAGGAATGATCAAAGCCATTATCGGTCCCAATGGCGCAGGAAAAACCACGTTATTTAATGTTATTACTGGTACGTTTCCGCCCACTGAGGGAGCAGTTCGGTTTAAGAGACAATCTATCGAGCGTCTTAAAGCCCATGAAATCGCAAAACTCGGTATTTCTCGAACCTTTCAGACGGTTGAACTATTTACAAACATGTCTGTTCTTGAAAATGTCATGGTGGGCTGTCATACGCGCACCCGCTCATCATTTATTGCCTCGGGTTTTCGACTACCCCAAGTCAAACGCAAAGAGGCGCAGATCCGCTCCAAGGCAATGGAAGTTCTTGAGTTTATCGGTTTAACAGATAGATCTGAAGAATCCGCCGACAGTTTGCCTCTGGGTGACAGGAAAATTTTGGAAATCGGTAGGGCCCTGGCCACCGAACCCGAATTGGTTTGTTTGGACGAGCCCGCTGCCGGGCTTAATGAAACCGAAACCCAGGCGGCAGCGGATTTGATCAAGCGCATCAAAGAAAAAGGGATTACCATCTTATTGGTGGAGCATGACATGAAGGTTGTTATGGATATATCGGATGAAATCATGGTGCTCAACTACGGCGAAAAAATCGCCGAAGGTATCCCGGAGGAAATACAGAATAATCACAAGGTGATCGAGGCGTATTTAGGCGGTGAGGAAGACTATGCTTAAGATCGAAAACCTTAAAGCTTTTTATGACAGCATACCTGCGCTGAAAGGTGTTTCCATCGAGGTTCCCCAGGGTAAGGTGGTGTCGATTATCGGAGCCAATGGCGCCGGTAAATCCACCTTGCTGAAGTCTATTTCGGGACTCATGAAAAGCAAAGAGGGAGGCATTTTATATAAAGATCAGGATATCTCCGCGCTACCCGCCAACAAGATTGTTTCCCTGGGTATTTCTCAGGTGCCGGAAGGAAGGCAGATTTTTGGGCATTTATCGGTTCAGGACAATATCAATCTGGGCGCCTATCTTTATTTTAAACGGCGCAATCGTTCAGAAATTGAGAAACGGACTGAACGTGTCTACCGGTTGTTTCCTATCTTAAAAAAACGCACCAAACAAGTGGCCGGAACCCTCTCCGGTGGTGAACAGCAAATGCTGGCGATTGCCCGAGCCTTGATGGGTCGACCGGAACTGATCTTGTTGGATGAACCTTCTATGGGCCTTGCCCCGCTTATCGTCCGAGAAATATTTTCCGTTATTAACCAACTCAACCAAACGGGCACCACCATTCTACTTGTCGAACAAAATGCCAAGGCAGCCCTCAATGTGGCCCATCATGCCTTTGTGCTTGAAACCGGTGAAATTGTGCTGGAGGGTTTAGCCGGCGAGCTTTTGGATAACCCCAAGGTCAAGGAAGCCTATCTTGGCGGCTAAAACCGGCTGCAAAACTCCATCTGATGCCCGATAGCTGCGTTGCGCTCCGGTTCAAAATGCTCATGTTATAACGGGTTGACCCGTTGAGCCCGTTTTCCTGTTGGCCCGCGATATTCAGAAAATTCCTTTTTTAACTGGCTAAACCAGCCAACTGGCAAACCGGCTAAACCTATCTAAATAAGGCGAAATCTCTAAAGCTCACGCTGCTTTCTTACTTGACACACACCTTTCATTTCTTTATAGTCGATCTCTTTAATAAATTCTTACCGCTACTCACTAAACCAGCAAACCAGGAGGAACAAAAATGGATTTTAGCCTGCCGGAGGAACTTGAGATGCTGAGGGACATGGTTCGCGATTTTGCAAACGAAAAAATTGCCCCTTTCGCCGATGAGTGGGATGAGAAGCATTATTTTCCCTACGAAGAAGTCATAAAGCCAATGGGTGAACTCGGTTTATTTGGGACGGTTATCCCTGAGCAATACGGCGGATCGGAAATGGGCTGGCTGGCCGCCATGATCGCCACTGAGGAGATCGCTAGGGCGTCAAGCTCTCTCAGGGTTCAAATCAATATGCAGACCCTAGGGTGTGCTTACACCATATTTAACTATGGCAGTCAGGAATTGAAACAAAAATACATACCCAAGCTGGTTAGCGCCGAATACATGGGCGGATTTGCCATGACGGAACCGAATGCAGGATCGGATGTTATGGCCATGAAATCAAAAGCTGAAGATAAAGGTGATCATTGGCTCTTAAACGGTTCAAAAACATGGATTTCCAATGCTGATTTGGCCGATGTCATTGTTTATTATGCTTATACGGACCAATCGCAGGGATCAAAAGGCCTTTCTGCCTTTCTCGTGGAACTTAAGAACTTCAATGATGTCAGGACCACGGATTTAGATAAAATGGGATCGCGCTCATCGCCAACGGGCGAGATATACCTCACAGATACAAAAGTTCCCAAAGAAAACATTCTTGGAAAACCCGGAGATGGGGCGAAGATCCTTTTTGGATCACTCAATCAAACCCGCCTTTCGGCCGCTGCCGGGGCGGTGGGACTGGCACAGGCCTGCCTGGATGAAGCCATCAAGTACTGTAATGAACGCCAACAGTTCGGTAAGGCAATCGGAGAATTTCAGATGAACCAGGATATGATTGCACAAATGTCCGCCGAGATTGAAGCGGCCCGGATGCTGGTTTACAAAGCGGCGTGGGCAAAAGATCAGGGAAGATTGAATAACGGGCTTGATGTTGCCCAGGCCAAATATTTCGCTGGTGAGGTAGTCACCAAATGTGCCAATTATGCCATGCGGATTTTGGGCGCCTATGGGTATTCTACCGAATATCCGGTTGCCCGCTTCTTCCGGGATGCGCCCACCTATACCATGGTGGAAGGCTCGGCAAATATTTGTAAATGGATTATTGCCCTGGATCAGCTTGGGATTCGCAAAGCAAACCGATAAACTGGTTTCAAAACCATAATCTCTTGTCCGATGGTCCCGCTGGTAGCGGGATTGCGCTCTCCTTAAAAATGCTCACGTACACTCGTGTACGCTCCGCTTTTTAACGGGCTCGCGCCTTGTCCTCGAACAAGATCTAATAATTTAGAAACCAGTTTAACTTTAATATACAATGCGTTAACTTTTTAGAAAAGGAGCGAAATATGGAAATAGTTGTTTTACTGAAACAGGTGCCGGACACCGAATCCATGATTTCGATTGCAGATGATGGGGTGTCGATTAAAAAAGAAGATATTAAATGGATTATGAATCCGTATGATGAACTTGCCGTTGAAGAGGGGTTACAAATCAAAGAAGCCCAGGGCGGTACGGTGACCATTTTATCCATGGGGCCTCAAAAAGCAATCGAAGCCATTCGAACGGCTCTGGCCATGGGGGCGGATAAAGGTGTGCACATCAATGATCCGGCAACTGAAGGCAGCGACGCGCTTGCTACCGCTAAAATTCTGTCTGCTGCGTTAAAGGAAATTCCATATGACTTGATCATTGCCGGCCATCGCGCCGTGGACGAAGACAACTATCAAGTTGCTGCCGCTGTGGCTGAATTTTTGGGTATTCCCCAAGTTTCAATGGTGGTTAAGACTGAATTGGGCGATGGAAAAATTAAATGTCATCGAACCTTTGAAGGTGGCTCAGTTGTCGTAGAGGCTGCCTTGCCGGCAATGATAACCACCCAACGAGGACTAAACGAACCCCGCTACGCATCGTTGCCCGGCATCATGAAAGCCAAAAAAAAGCCGGTAGATGTTAAGACCGCTGCTGATCTTGACGTAGATCCTGCTTCAGTGGGTACGGCCAACCGCAAGGTTAAAATAAAAACCCTTCGTTTTCCGCCCGAAAGACAAGCGGTGCAAATGATTGAAGGCGAATCTCCAGCTGAGATTGCAGCTCAACTGGTGAAGGTATTGCATGAAGAGACTAAAATTATTTGAAAATTAAGGAGAAGAAAATGGCACAAGGTGTGTTTGTTATTACGGAACAAAGGGATGGTGAATTCCGCAAGGTATCCTTCGAAGCGGTCAGCGAAGGCAGAAGAGTGGCTGATGGACTGTCCACCGATTTGACAGCTGCCGTACTTGGGTCCGGCATTGAAGGCATTGCCGGTGAACTTGGAAAATATGGCGCCGACAAGGTAGTGGCGGCTGATGATCAATCATTGGCGGATTATACGACAGATGCTTACACCAATGTGTTAGCAGGATTAATTAAAAGTTTGGATCCGGCTGTCATAATTCTGGGAGCCACAATGCAGGGCAAGGACCTTGCCGGACGTCTGGCAGCTCGGCTAGATGCCGGTGTGGCCATGGATTGTGTCGCCGTCAAGCTGGAAGACGGGCAGTTGACATATACCCGGCCGATGTTCGGTGGAAAAGTGTTGGCGGATGTTGAAATAGAGGGCACTCCCCAGATTGTGGCTATTCGCCCGAATGTTATGACGATCACTGAAAAATCCAAAGATTGCGCTACCGAAAAACCTGCAATTCAGGTGGGAGATGTAAAAACAGCGATTCTTGAAAAGATCATGGATACCGGTGATAAGGTCGAATTAACCGAAGCCGATATTGTTGTATCCGGCGGACGTGGAACCGGTGGGGATTTTGCCGCAGTTGAGGAATTAGCTGCTGCGCTGGGCGCCGCTGTTGGTGCTTCGCGGTCTGCAGTGGATGAGGGATGGCGACCGCATAGCGATCAGGTTGGACAAACCGGTAAAGTGGTATCGCCGACGATGTATGTGGCCTGTGGTATCTCCGGTGCCATTCAGCATTTGGCCGGTATGTCCACATCCAAATATATTGTAGCTATTAACAAAGATCCGGAGGCTCCCATCTTCTCTAAGGCAGACTTCGGTATTGTCGGTGATTTATTTGATATGGTGCCTGCGATTGCAGAAGAAATAAAGAAGATAAAAGCTTAACCCAAACAAGACGGTTGAAGCCCTAATTTTCAAATTGTCTGCCTTTCTAATAGTCAGCCCTGCTGTCGGCAGGGCTGATTGGTTTTTCGTGATTCTTAACATTCAGAAAATCAATTCCGGATGCAAACTAACTAAAAGAAGCTGCGCATAAACTACCAAGGTGCTTTCTTACTTGACATATCACCGGTATTTCTTTAGTTTTTTTGTTCATAAGTGACTCTCAAAAAAAGGGTCCCTCGCTCCTGCCCACACAAATGATCTATAGATTCTGAAAATATTTGTGAGAATCACTTTGGATAAAACCAAATTTGCCAGAGCGCTCGATTAAAAAGATCGGATGGTGCTATTTTTGGTTGCTGAGGTGGACGGGAAAGTGGCCGGCTTTGTGATGTGCGAACTCTATGTCGGCGAGTATGGTATCCCGGCGACAACTGCCACCCTCAAGCTAAACATCATCTAGTGCAGGCACCCGGCTAATCACTGATAAAAAGGCTTAATGGTGATCTATCGAGGAGGTTCACATGAAGTTAAAACAAATTGTTGTATCCATCGAAAATGCTCCCGGTCGTTTGTTTGAAGTGACCAATGCGCTGGGTAAAGCGGGTATCAATCTTCGGGCGCTAAATTTGGTTGATACAGGTGCTTTCGGACAATTACGGCTGCTTGTATCGAATGTCGCTAAGGCCCGACGAATTCTAATGGAAATGCAAATTCCGGCTTATGTCAATGAAGTCGTTGCGGCTGAAATTGGAGATAAGCCCGGTAGCCTGGCCAGAATCCTCCAACCGCTCGCGGAAGCAAATGTTAATGTTGTATTTATGTATGCGTTTATTGGGTTTTCCCAGGGCAAGGCCGTTATGATTTTTCGTTTTAGCGATAATGATAAGGCCGTTGAAATTCTACAATCAAACGGGGTCAATTTATTGGATGCCGAAAAATTTGGCATCCTTGAAACAAACGGCTAGGCGCTTTGCGACAGAGGGGTGTGGTTTCTCCCAAATTCCATTATTCCAACACCCCAATGCAGCTATTACCGGTAGAGCCAATTATCGTTGACCCCCGTAGAGCGGGATCTTCGACGGACTCAAAGAACCAGGTTTGCGGCGACGAAATAGAGATTACACATGCCTTCTAGTAAACGAAAACATAGTGCATCCCAAAACTCCCAATCATCGACGCAAAAACGATCTAAGACCCCGGACATGAAACCCGAGGAAAACAAAATTCAAAAAGATCGCTATCGCGTATTCATCGAGAATGTTGCCGACGGTTTTTACGAAGTTGATCTGCACGGTAATTTTAAATATTTCAATGATGCTCTCAGTCGTATATTCGGATTTCGGCGCAACGAGATCCAGGATCGTAACTTCCGCGAGTTTATGGATGAAAAAAATGCCAACTTCGCATATGAAGCCTTTAAGGGTATTTATCGCACCGGAAAAGGAGTTACGGATATCCACTGGGAGATCACCCGCAAAGACGGAAAAACGCGTTATTTGGAAATTTCCGCTAATTTGATAATCAATGCAAAAGGAGAAAAGACCGGCTTTCGAGGTATTGCGCGGGATGTGACCGATAAATTTTTAGCTCAACAGGCACTAAAAGAGTCCGAGGCCTGCGCACTGGAATTATCCCAGGTGAGCAGCCGTGCAGAGAAGCGTTTCCGGGCACTGCTTGAATTCCTTCCTGATCCCGTTTTTGCGTTTAATCTGGACAGCAGCGTTTCCTACTTGAATCCGGCGTTTGAAGACGTATTTGGATGGACGTTGAAAGAGTTGGAGGGTAGAATTATCCCTTTTGTCCCGGAATCGCACAGAAAGCAAACCCGCCAGGGTATCGAACAGATGTTTAAGGAGAAAGCTATTCATGAGTTTGAAACCAAACGGTTAACGAAAGACGGGCGATTACTGGACATTATCATTGATGGCGCCCTCTTTTATGATGAAGACAATCAACCGGCCGGTCAAGTCATCACGCTGCGAGATGTAACCGCAGAGAAACGCAATGCAAGGATTAATCAGGCGCTTTTTCGTATCGCCCAGGCACTGCACCAATACCGAGGGTTGGATAAGCGCTTGGAGATTATTACCAAAGAAGTACAGGATCTGCTGGGGGTTGAAGGTGCAATGGTGATCCTTCTGGATGAAGAAAACAAGGAGTTCTTCTTTCGCGAGACGGCGTTTGATGACAGAGAAACCGGAAATTACTTTAAAGAAATCCGATTCCCCGTAGACAAGGGTATTGCCGGTCTGGTTTACCGAACCGGAAAACCCCAGATAGTCAACGACGTTAACAAAAGTGTCCATTTTTTCCGCAAGGTCGATCAGCAGGCACGATACCATACCCGCAGCATGTTGGATGTTCCCGTGGAAACTCAGGGTCGAATGATCGGTGTGTTGTGTGCGGTGAACAAAAAAGAAGGACAGTTTGATCAGGCCGATGTCGAACTGTTGAGCACTATTGCTAATTTGGCAGCCCTTCCGATCGAAAATGCCAGCATATATGAAGAACTACAACGCTCATATGAAGAAGTCCAGAGTTTAAACCGCGCCAAAGACCGCGTCATTCATCACCTTTCACACGAATTAAAAACTCCGCTATCTATTCTGGCTGCGTCCATCAGTCTTTTGAATAAACGACTTTCGGGCCTCAAAGACGATGGCCAGCAAATGATTCTGGAAAGGGCCCAAAGAAATCTTGATCGAATTCTCGAGATGCAGTATGAGATTGAGGATATTCTGAGAGAAAAGGACTACAAGACCTATTATATGCTATCGACTTTGTTGGATGCGTGCGTGGATGAGCTGGAGTTGCTGGTATCTGCGGAATTGGGCGAAAAAGAAATCATCCAACGAATACGTCAAAAAATAGAGGCGCTTTTTGGTCCCAAAGAATCAAAATCTGAAGAAATCCTGCTGGGGCAATTTGTTGAGCAAAAAATTCAAGCGCTGCGTCCGCGTTTTGCGCATCGAAAATGCCGAGTAGAAACTCGCATTTCTTCGGCACCGACAATATGGATACCGCCAGATGTATTGGATAAGATCGTGGAAGGCCTGGTTCGCAACGCAATTGAAAATACACCGGATGATGGACGCATTCTGGTTACTATTCGTCAAGGTGAGACCGGTCCTGAATTTGAGGTCAAAGACAACGGTGTGGGCATCAGCAAGGAAAATCAGCGCTTGATCTTTGAAAATTACTTTCCTGCCTACGATACATTACAGTATTCTACGCGCAAACCTTATGACTTTATGGCCGGTGGCAGAGGATTCGATTTGCTGAGGATGAAGATTTTTTCCGAAAAGTATAATTTCAAACTTCAGATGACATCCAATCAATGCCGTGTTATTGCGCAGGAAAGTTACAATTGCCCCGGAAAAATAGAAGATTGTGATCACTGCCAGACAACAGAAGACTGTCAAGAGTCGGGTGGAACGACAGTCACCGTTCAATTTTATCCGTATGATCGATGAATTTACAGTAAAAGACAATAGCAAGGCGGATTGAAGATGAACAAAGAAACTCAACACCAGCAAAAATCCCATCGGGTAATGGAAACACCGCAAAGCTTTTTCCGCGATGTTGAAATAGAATTTTTAATCCATGAATTAAAGGATCCGATGTCTATCATTGAAACAGGTCTGCGAACACTGCTGGAAAGGCAAGATAAATATGGATCATTATCTCCCCGTCAGCAGAAGACCCTCAAACGAACCTTGAGAAATTCGAAGAAGGCCCGCCAGATGCTGAATAATCTGTTGGAAATTGGACGGTCTGAAGCCGGGTGCTTTATTTGCTGTCGATTTCAACCCGCACAATCCGCTTACCAGGCACTCATGGATTCGCTTGAAACCGTTGCCGGATCCATTTTTGAAAAATTCAGAAATTACGACAG
>CP070746.1:6215613-6220613 GCA_020348305.1 Desulfobacterales bacterium | reverse complement strand
GGGCATTTATTTAGAAAAACTGGAAACGGACCCGGCCAAGTATTTGCCGGAAGCCGAAATCTCCGATAAAGATACGATACGAGTGGATCTGGACTGCCCGATGGATCAAATCCGATCCCAGCTCAGTCAATATCCGGTGGCCACCCCTTTGCTGCTAACCGGCAAAATCGTCGTAGCCACGGATATTGCCCATGCCAAACTCAAAGAACGTCTTGATCGGGGTGACCTTCTGCCGGATTATTTAAAAAATCATATTATTTACTATGCCGGTCCGGCAAAGACGCCGGAAGGATATGCGTCGGGCTCATTCGGTCCGACAACCGCCGGGCGTATGGACCCTTACGTGCCTTTGTTTCAGGCCCAGGGGGGCTCATTGATTATGCTGGCAAAGGGCAACCGATCCAAAACCGTAACCGAATCCTGTAACAAATACGGCGGGTTCTACCTGGGCTCCATCGGAGGTCCGGCGGCCAGACTCGGCAAAGATTGCATTACCCAGGTGAAATTGATCGAATATCCCGAACTCGGGATGGAAGCTATTTATATGATTACGGTAAAAGATTTCCCGGCGTTTATCATTGTGGATGACAAAGGAAATGACTTTTTCGAGGATCTGCTGAAATAGTCGAGTTCCGATAACACCGTCCCTTCATTTAATTTTCAGAAGGACGGATTTAGTTACCACTGCAAAAGCATATATTTAATTCCTAAAATCTTATAGAATAACAACCGATTACTATAAAGTTATATAAAGGAGAGCAGTATGGGAGCTAAAATGAAAACTATGGATGGAAACACAGCAGCTGCCTGGGTGGCTTACGCCATGAGCGATGTGGCGACCCTTTATCCGATTACCCCATCTTCTCCGATGGGAGAAATCGCAGATGAATGGGCAGCTGAGGAACGTAAAAACATATTCGGGCAAACCATGACGGTACGTCAATTGCAATCCGAAGCCGGCGCTGCAGCTTCCGTACATGGCTCGCTGGCGGCCGGTGCGTTGACCACAACGTTTACGGCGTCTCAGGGTCTGCTGTTGATGATTCCCAACATGTACAAAATGTCCGGAGAGCTTCTTCCGGGGGTGCTGCATGTCTCGGCCCGTGCGGTTGCCGCCCATGCATTGTCCATTTTTGGCGACCATCAGGATGTAATGGCAGTGCGCCAGACCGGTTTTGCGCAACTGGCATCGGCTTCGGTGCAGGAAGTCATGGATATCGGTCTGGTGGCCCATTTAAGTGCCATCGAATCCAGTGTGCCTTTTGTCCATTTTTTCGATGGGTTTCGTACGTCCCATGAAATTCAGAAGATCGAAACCATTGATTACGACGATATGGCCAAACTAACCAACTGGGACGCTGTCGCCCGATTCCGTGCTCGGGGCACCAATCCCGAAAGACCCGAACTGCGGGGCACGGCCCAGAACCCGGATATTTATTTCCAGGGACGGGAAGCCGCCAATCCATATTATCTAAAGGCGGCAGGTGTTGTCGCTAATAATATGAAAAAAGTCAGCGACCTGACCGGTCGCACTTACAATCTCTTTGATTACGTGGGAGATCCCAAAGCCGAAAACATCATCATCTCTATGGGGTCTTCCTGTGAGACCATTGAAGAGGTGGCCAATTACCTGGTTGGAGCCGGTGAAAAAGTTGGCCTGGTTAAAGTCCGCCTGTACCGACCCTTCTCGCCCGAACACCTTCTGGCGGCTATTCCGGAAACCGTCACCCGTATCTCCGTTCTTGACCGCACCAAAGAACCTGGGGCACTGGGCGATCCGCTGTATATGGATGTTTGCACCGCGTATATCGAGCAAGGTAAAATTGCCAATATCGTTGGTGGACGCTATGGTCTGGGATCCAAGGAATTTAATCCGGCCATGGTCGTGGCGGTGTTTGAAAACATGAAATCCGATAATCCCAAAAATCATTTTACGGTTGGAATTACTGACGATGTAACCCATACCTCCCTTGACGTGGGAGAGAGTCTGGATGTAACCCCCGAAGGCACTGTGCAGTGCAAGTTTTGGGGCATCGGGGCCGACGGGACGGTAGGCGCCAACAAAAGTGCCATTAAAATTATCGGCGACAACACCGACATGTATGCCCAGGCGTATTTTTCCTATGATTCGAAAAAGTCCGGCGGTGTCACCATTTCGCATTTGAGGTTCGGCAAAGCGCCGATTCAATCCACCTATTTGATTGATTCCGCCGATTACATCGCCTGCCACAAAGACAATTATGTCGATATTTATGATGTGCTGGAAGGGATTAAAGACGGCGGGACCTTCGTGTTGAATTCACCCTGGAGCTTGGAAGAGATGGAAGAAATGCTTCCGGCCTCGATGCGTCGCACCATCGCCCAAAAGAAGCTTAAATTCTACAATATCGATGCGGTTAAAATTGCCTCTGAGGTTGGACTTGGTGGACGCATTAATATGATTATGCAGACAGCTTTTTTCAAACTGGCCAACGTTATCCCGGTCGATGAGGCCATCGACTACCTGAAAGACCAGATTAAAAAGATGTTTGGCAAAAAGAGCGAACGGCTCGTCGAGATGAATGTTACCGCTGTGGATGATACCCTCGAACATCTGGAGGAAATTGATTATCCCGAATCCTGGGCGGAAGCCGGCGAAAGCCCGGCTGCCGAAAAAGACGAGCCGGATTTTGTCAAAAATGTGATGCGTCCCATTCTGGCGCAACAGGGTGACAAACTTCCGGTCAGCGCCTTCAGTCCGGATGGCATCTTTCCGGTGGACACCTCCAAGTATGAAAAGCGGGGTGTGGCCATCAATGTGCCGGAATGGATTATGGACAATTGTATTCAGTGCAACCAGTGTGCCATGGTCTGTCCCCATGCCAGCATCCGTCCGGTACTTTTAACCGAAGAAGAACTGGCACAAGCGCCTGAAGGATTTGAAGCTAAAAAGGCGGTGGGCAAAGAACTGAAAGCGTATTACTTCCGGATGCAGGTGGACACTCTTGATTGTATGGGATGCGGCAATTGTGCGGACATCTGTCCGGCCAAGAAAAAAGCCCTGGTCATGAAACCGCTGGATACCCAGGCACCGCTCCAGGTGCCGTTTCATGAATTCAGCGTTGAACTGCCGGTGCGCGATGAACTTACCAAACGAACCTCGGTTAAAGGCAGCCAGTTCTGCCAGCCGCTGCTGGAGTTTTCCGGGGCCTGCGCCGGATGTGGCGAGACCCCCTATGCCAAACTGCTGACCCAGCTATATGGTGAGCGCATGATTATCGGAAATGCCACCGGCTGCACTTCCATCTGGGGCGGCTCGGCACCGGCCATTCCGTATTGTGTCAACCAGGATGGATTCGGTCCCACCTGGGGCAATTCCCTGTTTGAAGACCCGGCGGAATTTACCTACGGTATATTGCTGGGTGTTTTCCAGCAGCGCCGCAAACTGGCGGATTTAATGCGTAACGCCCTTGATACTGATATTCCGCAAGATATCAAAGACGCCATGCAGGGCTGGATAGAAAATATAAAAGATGCGGAAGGCTCCAGAAAATACGGCGATCAGCTCAAAGCGTTGCTGCCGGATCATCGAGACAATTCACTTCTGGCTGAAATTAACAGCATGTCCAAGCTGTTTACGAAAAAATCTTTCTGGATATTTGCCGGAGACGGAGCGGCCTATGACATCGGCTTCGGCGGTGTGGATCATGTTCTGGCCACCGGAGAAGATATCAACATGATCGTATTTGATACCGAAGTCTATTCCAACACCGGCGGCCAATCTTCCAAGGCCACGCCCACCGGATCGGTAGCGAAGTTTGCTGCTTCCGGAAAAAAGACCCCTAAGAAGGATATGGGCCGCATGATGATGAGTTACGGCTATATTTATGTGGCCAGTGTGGCCATGGGTGCCAATAAACAACAGTTGATGAAGGCCCTGGTTGAAGCCGAAAGCTATGACGGGCCCTCCTTGATTCTGGCCTATTCACCCTGTATCAATCAGGGGATCATGGTGGGCATGGGCAAAAGCCAGGAAGAAGAAAAACTGGCGGTGCAGTCCGGTTACTGGCCGCTATACCGATACAATCCGGTGTTGAAGACTGAAGACAAAAATCCGTTTATTCTGGATTCTAAAAAACCAGACGGTACCCTGCAAAAGTTCCTGGAAGGTGAAATCCGTTACGCTTCTTTGAAGCGAACATTTCCGGAGGAAGCCAAACGGCTGCATGCCGAACTTGAAGAACAATTTAATCAACGTTATGAAGACTTGGCACTGATGGCCAATCCCTCTTCTGTTTGCAAAGAGGAGGAAGCCGTCGAAGAAAAACAAGATTAAGAGCTAAAACCCGATTTATAAAAGGCTATTTGGTGAATCCAGATGGCCTTTCTTGTTTCGAATATGCGACCAATTCCAAATAGAAGTAAATCATGGATGCAATTCGATCCAGGTGATGCTGAAATTGCCATCTTCGGCATGGGACGCGCCGGCAGCGGTGCTTATAATTTTTTTGATGATGCTGGCACCGGATTGGCAGAAAATGTTTTCGAGATAATGGAAAACCAAACCTCAGCAGTGAGGTAAGGAGAAAAAATGAAAAAAAATACGATGAAAAAGCTGGTGATTTCTATCTATGGCATCCTAATATTTACGGGCATCATTACTCCCAATGCGCATGCAGATACGGACAGGGAATTTCATTTGTTTCTAGCGGCCAGGTGCTTAAAGAGTACACTGAGTAAATTCGCTTTAATCACCGGCTTCAACCATCTCCCGCAAACATTTATAAAGCTTATATGCTTTCATTCCCCGTGGAATTCCTAAAGATGCCGCTGAATCGACCCGAAGAAGTTCGAGCAGCAACGGAAAATTTGGATCTGCGACTAAACGTTTATGTCGTTTAGACGCGTCTTGGGGGCTTTCCAGATTCCATGAAAGATGGAATGTATGATGGCGAATCGCCCAAACGATTCTTTTTATGCGTTCAGCGGGCATGTCGAGTCGCTTGAGAATCTTTTCTGCT
>CP070746.1:6202856-6215513 GCA_020348305.1 Desulfobacterales bacterium | reverse complement strand
GGCGGCAAATCTCATATCAACAGCGGATATCATAGCATCAAGGACTTTCTTGCAAAATGGGGTCTAACCTTAAACATCAAGGGCGGTGATGAAGTCGACGCTGTCGATCCCGAGGATAATGGGCAACTCAAAGCTCTTTTTGTGGTGGGGCACCACAGGCTAAATTCCAGTGATCGCGCGATAAAAAGGCATCTGGAAAGCAAGGGCTTCAAAGTTTCTGTTAAAAAGGATAAATATGCCCGAACGAGAGATGCACATGATAAAGATCTGATCTTTATTTCCGAGACGGCCCACTCAAAAAGAGTCAATATCAAAAGCCTCGACAAGGATGTCCCCATCATCTGCTCGGAACCCCGGCTTTTCGATGATCTGGGCATGACGGGTCCACACCACGGAATTGATTACGGTCATGCTCGCCGTGAGAAGTACATTCATATGGTCGATGATGGTGATTTCCTGCCGGAGTCGTTTACCCAGGACAAAGATGTAAAGGTCAGCTATAAAAAGTCTAAAATGGGCTGGGGCGTTCCCGGTAATGGTGCCATACGAGTTGCCACTTTGCCGAGGTCTGAAGAAAAATGCACGATTTTTGCGTATAATCGCAACGTTGTGGCGCCTGCTAAGCGCATCGCTTACTTCTTATACGGTTCCGCCGCAAAATTACAGACACCGGCGGGCTGGGAATTATTTAACGCAGTAGTTGACTGGGCCGTTGCACCAGATGGCGTCGACACAGCGGGGCCAACGGTGGAAATTTCGGCAGATCCTGTTTTTATTACAGCCGGTGAAGTCGCATCCCTGAATTGGACCATCACGGATGGGGAATATGCCTGCATCGATCAGGGGGTGGGGGAAGTTTCGATTCAAAGCACAACCGAGGTAGAACCGGCGGTGACGACGACCTACACCATCATGGTGAGCGGCCCCGGCGGTACTGCCAACGCTCAGGCAACGGTCGCGGTGGAGGACTTTTTCACTTTCTCCCAGAGTTCGAGCGAATTGGATTACCAAATGTTTACCTTTACTCCGGACGGCTCACCAAATTTCTATCGTTTATGCCGCGATACCGCCACAGAGTTTCCAACTGATCCTGCTGGAGGAACCATCCTTGCTCTGGGTGACGATGATTCTAAACTTGTCGACTTACAACCCTATGGCGTCCAAGTATCACTGTATGGTGTCGACTATGATCAATTCTATGTGGGCAGCAATGGTTACCTCACCTTTACCGAGGGAAAAACGGACTACACCGAATCGTACGTCAATCATTTTAATACCCCGCGCATTTCGGCCGTATTTGACGACATGAATCCAACCGAATCCGTCGACACCACCATTTCCTGGAAGCAATTAGAGGATCGCGTGGCGGTGACTGTTGAAGGTCTGCTTGAGTATGGCGCCCAAGATACAAACAATTGGCAGGTTGAGATGTTTTTCGACGGCAAGATTCGCATAACCTACCTGAACATCGGTGCTAGAGATGGTTTAGCCGGGCTGTCGGACGGAAACGGCCTTCCGACTAACTTCAACGAAAGCGATCCGCTCGCATATGGCACGTGCATTTCTCCCTGCAATGGAGATTTTAACGAAGATGGCGCTGTAGATGATTCTGATCGGGCTTTATTTGATGCCGATTACGGGCGAAGTGATTGTTCAGAGGGTGAACCTTGTATGGGAGATTTTGATCTAGACGGTGACGTTGATGTATCAGATTGGTTGCTATTTGATGTAAGTTACGGGCGAACCGATTGCCCAATGATTTAAATCTGCTGTGTCTGGGACGGATCAAATCATCGTCCCATAATACATACTCAAAGTCAATAATCAGCGGACCCAGCATCCATAGACCTTTGTGGATGCTGGGTCTAATATTTTATATAATCGAGCAAAATTTCAACTTGGTACACGTTTCCACATGTCCCCGTGTCATCCCGGAGGATCGCATTTATCCTGCCAAGGCGCAATTGGCGCCCTTGACTTTCCTTGACGGCGCTTCCCTCTATTTGGCGAAGTTTGAGTGTTGGCCTGCATACATCCCTTGCAAATAGGGTTTGCCCATCGGCTTGATCCTTCAAGGCAGCAATCAACTTTTCAGATTCAACTTCCTAAGCCTCAAATAGGATCATAGCTTGATGAGTGATTATAATTTGACATCGATAATCAATAGTTGATACAGGGAAATCATGGAACGGCCTTGGCGGATTGATACCAATTTAGAAGGAGATAATATCTGGATTTAATTTATAGTAAAGAGCGGGCGGTGATAGAATTCTCGCTTAGCTCAGGTCAGTCGTATGTGTTTCAATAAATTCTATAAAATCTGGTTTTCTACATCATTGATCATCCTTTTCATTATCTCAGGCTGCACTGTCAAACATATTCATTCGGTGACTATCTTTGAGATCCAAGGACAAGTTTTCGATAAGCAATCAAATCTTCCACTTGAAAATGTAAAAGTTTCCTTTATTGACACCGGCTATGATTATGTTCGTTCTAAAAAGCCTCTTCCCATAGAAATAGGGCAGAGTGATTCTAATGGCTTGATTAAAGCTAGATTTAATTATTTATGGGCACATAAAGATTTTATCTTCTATGGTCCGCCGAAAGAAACTTTCCAGATTGTTTTATCCAAAAAACTCTATGCGCCGAGGCGATTCAATTTTGACGAATCTAAACTTGAAAGAGACGCCTTCATATTTGAAGTTAACTTAGAAGAAGTATACATGGTTCCTATAAATAAAATAAATAACTGAAAGAAAAAAATAGGATGTTGACCGTTAAAAGAAGAATTTTCCAAACCAAATGATCATAAGGAGATTTCAGGATGAGCGGAGTTGGTGAAAAACTGATAAAATTGAGGACAGAGCGCAATTTATCAATCAAAGAAGTTTGCCAGCAGGCCGGTATCCCCCCATCCAGATTGGTTGAAATCGAAAGGGGTGTCAGATTAGCGACAACCGGTCAAATTGAGCGGCTTGAAAATTTCTATGACGTCAAGTCCGGAGAGCTTGCCGCTTTAGCAGCAATATCTGAAAATAACTAGAACCGATGGTGATGTCCGTCTTGTTTCTTGCCCGTACCCCCTCTTTTGCCGTTGAACTTAAAAAAAGGGGGCCGTTTGGATCGACGACATTGTCTTGTCTAAAGCGTCGCTTGAATAAACGGTTACAAAGCCCCTTGCCTAAAACGCACAATAGCTTAAGTTCTGAACTGATCCACCCGTTTTTGAATTTTCTGGGCTTGATCCTGTGGTGTCGGAAGGGGTCGGTGCTCGTGGAGGATATTTTTAAGCCTTTGTTGGGCCCGCTCTAAAAGGCTTGTGCCGCCCGAGGCCTTCCATTCTAAATACCCCAGACGATTGCTCAGTTTTGGTCGCCATTGCGTCGTACGCAGGTGTTTGAGGGAATGCGGGTGGGTGAGAAAATTACCTTCAGATCCTACCTCGCGGATGACATCCAGCGCCAGCATCTCGTCATTTACAGGAATTCCTCGGCAAAGTCGACGCACCTGATCGATACATTCGTCCTGGATCACAATCATTTCCAAACTGCCGGTGCGCCCGAAGTCTAGATACCCGACGTCGTGATTCAGGTTGGAACCGGCCATTGTAGATAAAAACGTCAGCAAACCCGCTTCAAAACTGGCCTGTTCATCCGGAATCTGCGAATCACTGGTTCCGGCATAGCCCCAGTTCGGTAAGTCATAATAATGACTCATTTCGATGGCGGCCAGATAGGCCAGAAGATACTCGGGGGCATTATAGGAGCACTCGCCGGTTGCCATATCCAGTACAGCAGGTCCCATTCCCATCAGAAACGGCGCTCCTTTGGATTTCAACTGGTGAATCATCAGGCCGCAGAAAGATTCAGCCATCCCTTGCGCCACATGCCCGGCAATGGTCATGGGCGCTGTGGATCCGGCAATTGGTGCGGGAGAATAAATTACGGGAATTGATTTTTCGGCGCAAAACAGCAATTTATCCACACTATCAAACGGATGTTTCAGAGGGCTGATCGGCTCGGCATAATGGATAAAATATGGTTTTGATCGCAATGAATCTTCACCGTTTCGCAAAATGCGTGCGATCTGCCACATTTCGCTTAAATCATCACGGCCTTTGGCTGTACAGACAATCGGCTTTGTAGAATTGGCGGCCATGACCTGAAAGCTTAACAAATATGCTCTCTCAGGTGCTATATCGGATGGATGCGCAAATGACATGATAAAATCAATATTTGGCAATGCATCCGCGACCCGCGCTGCAAGGCTGACATCATCGAGAACACATTGGTGCCGCTGATTTTTTTTCGAATCCAGCGAATAAATCAAATCCGAACCCGTGCCGAAATACGAGCGATGACCTCCGAGATCCATCGCAGGGTTTGATTCCCGATCGTAAATAGGGATATTGCCGGGAGCGTTGTCGATGGCCTGTTGCACCAGTTTACCTGGTATTTTCGCAATCCCGCCTTTTTCGACGATACAACCGGCATCCTTTAAAAGTGCCAGGGCTTCATCGTGAAATAATTTCATGCCGATCTCGCTGAGTATTCGGAGTGCGGCCTGATGAATTTGGTCCTTATCGGCATCGGAGAGGAAGCTCAGATTCGGTTTCAAGGCAATATCGTTCATGATTCTGGTGCGAATTGCGCAGGGTATTTATTTCCGGCGTTTGATGTTACCCCGAATTTAAAATTCTTAGCTTCAGTGTATCTAATGCATAATGTCACGCTCAAGGCAGCGGTTCATAACCAATTCGCGCCAGGGCGGGCTTTAGGCACTTTTATTTTCAAGCTGCTGGTTGGGCAACGTTGCTTATTGGAAATATTCCAAGCCCCTCTAACTTTTCCTGAGTTGGATGACCCTTTTCATCCCAGCCCATAACTTGGTAAAATTCTTTTTTCATGGGCTCCATCCACTCATGCGGTTTGGATGGTTCTTCTCCGGCATTATATTCCTTTTCGAAAAACATATCCGGCAGTCGATCATCTGCAGCGCTTGCGCCGTGTCGCAGGTTAAAAAGCCTCTCCAGGTTAACGATGCGTTCGCCGGCGGAAAAAAAATCGGATACACCCAGCGGTTGTCCCAGCACCGCAGCCGTCAATTCGGTCTCAGCCACAAGGTCATAGGTGCAAATCAGACACAATGCAGGCAGCTTACACAATCCGAGGCTGTCCAACACGACGCCGATAATCATTGATCGTCTGACCAATTCGGCTTTCCCGTGAATCGATTTAAGATCAGCTACCTTCGGTGATCCAAACTCTTCGCGCTCTTCATTCGGCAGCCATTTATATTCCATGGTGGCATAGATATCATTAAAATCGGCGCCACGACTGGCAACTGCATATCCCAATGCGGTTCCCATAATGTTGTCGGGATGATAACCTGACAGCTCAAGGCCTTTTACATGGGGTGCATACCGTTCAGCTCCGCGACCGATGCTTTGCGCTGCCCGGCGGACGCCTTTGGCAAGGATGCCACCCAACCCATCGCCGTAGCACATCTGATTGATCAAGGTTTCCATCGACTCCCCATTACCCCAGACCAAATTAATACCGTCGGTATCATTTAAGGTAAGGATACCGCGATCATAAAGATCCATGGCAAATGCAATGGCGCCTCCGGCTGAAATGCTATCAATGCCTAACCGCGTACACAGGTTATCCAGGTAAACCAGCGTATCCAGATCGCTCAACCCGCATTTTGAACCCAACGCCAGCATCGGCTCAAATTCCGGTCGAACCGCTCTGTTCCCCTTTAACTTGCCATTTTGAAACTCGAGCTCAGCTTTACATTGTATGGGACAACCGGCGCATCCCCTTCTGCGAGTGATATTTTTTTCAAGGTTTTTCCCATCAATTTGATCGGCTGCCTCGAAACGATAATCTCTGTAATTGCGGGTTGAAAGAATGCCCAGGTCGTCCGCCCACTTTACATAGCCGGCACCCCCATGTTTTTTCACCGTTTTATAATGCGGCGAATTTTTTATTTGCCAGATATAGCGCTTAATTGCATCATGACCATTTGGGTCTGAACGAAAAGGAATCTTTTGCTTTTGCTCTCTAGTAACAATGGCTTTCAAATTTTTCGACCCCATGACGGTTCCCATACCGGTACGCCCGGCGACATGGTGACGATCGGTCAAAATGCAGCCAAAGAGCGTGCCGTTTTCACCTCCCGGACCGATGGTTAAAATATTTAATTTTTGGCTGCCAAATTTGTTTTTGAGTTGCTCTTGGGTCGCCCAGGTTTCCAATCCCCAGATCGATTTGGCATTGCGGATTTCAATCGAGTCGCCATCGATCCAGAGATATACCGGTTTACGAGCTTTTCCCCGAATGATGAGCTGCTGAATACCGCACGCTCGCATTTGGGCTCCAAAGCCGCCTCCCAAATTCGAACTGCCCAGCAATCCGGTCTGCGGTGACAACGCATTGATGTGAAGCCTGGATGAGGCCGGTGCGGCAGTTCCGGTCAACAAACCGCAGGAAAGCGTTAGAATGTTTTTGGGGCTAAAGGGATCAGTCCCCGGTGGGATGTTATCGTAAATGAATTTTACATTGATGCCCCGCCCACCAAGATATTCCTGCACACACTCATCCGGAAATGGAGAAAATTTCAAGGTTTCCTCGCTTAAATCAATATCGAGGATCTGTCCCAGAAACGACATTGCCTTACCCCGTCTCATGTATAGGTGAGATATTTCACCGATCTAAAGTTAGATCCGAAATTTTTATTTATAAAGAAACCTGAAGGTTATGTCAAGAAAGAGAAATGAAAAATTCTTTGAATGGGTTGCCTCTATTTTATTGGAGTTGCCCGACCTTCTTTTCAACAGCTTGCAGAATTTTTCCGGAGCGTATCAGCGCTTTAACAGCGGCAATGTCATCGGATAAGATACGGTCGGTATCCAGATGCGTTACGGAATCCCTGATGGCGTTATAGGCAATCAGGGTCCCCTCGCCGGGTTTGAGATTGGTGAAAAGATCCAACGCCTGGGCGGCACATAAAAGCTCAATGGCGATGACGTCTTCGGTATTGCTGATAATTTCACGGCATTGGCGCGCAGAAATGGTTCCCATCGAAACATGATCTTCCTTGTTGGCAGACGTCGGGATGGAATCCACACTGGCCGGATGGCAGAGGACTTTGTTCTCGGAAACCAGAGCCGCCGCCGTGTATTGGGCGATCATAAATCCTGAATTGAGACCCCCATCACTGACGAGAAATGCCGGAAGTCCACTGAGCATCGGGTTAACCAAACGTTCTATGCGTCGCTCGGAGATGTTTGCCAACTCAGCCACAGCCATCGAGAGAAAATCCATGGCCAGGGCAACCGGCTGGCCGTGAAAATTGCCACCTAATAAAAAATCTTGGCTATCCGAGAAAATAAGCGGATTGTTGGTCGAAGAATTCATCTCCGTTTCGACCACGTTACGACAATAATGAATGGCATCTTTGGTGGCACCGTGTACCTGGGGAGAGCATCTCAGGGTATACGCATCCTGGATGCGGGAGCAGTCCTTGTGCGAGGTGATGATTTCGCTGTTGCGGGTAATCCGCTCCATGTTATCGGCTGCAAGCGCCTGTCCGGGATGGGGTCTTGCCTCGTGAATTCTGGCATTAAATTCAGTTCGGCTGCCCATCAACACCTCAAGGCTCATCGCAGCGGCAAGATCGGTCATTTTCGAGAGTTTAATCGCATCGCAGAGCGCAAGTGCACCGATAGCCGTCATAACCTGGGTTCCGTTAACCAGCGCGAGCCCCTCGCCGGCTTTCAGCGAAAGCGGCTTTAATCCACATTTGCTCAGAACCTGCTTTCCGGTCATTCGCTGCCCCTTAAAATATGCTTCACCCAATCCTAGCAAAACCAGTGAGAGATGGGCCAAAGGTGCCAGGTCTCCGCTGGCTCCCACGGATCCTTTTTCCGGTATTAGCGGGCAAATGCCCCAGTTAAGAAAGGCCACCAGATGTTGAATGGTTTCAAGACGAATACCGGAATGTCCCCGGGCCAGATCTTTGACACGCAAGGCCATGATGGCCCGCACGGTTTCCTCTCCCAACGGCTCTCCGACACCTGCTGCGTGGCTCATGAGAATATTTTCCTGAAGGCGCCGGGTATCCTTTTTAGAAATGGCCACATCACTTAAGGCACCAAATCCGGTGGTAATCCCATAAATAGTTCTTTCCTCGGCAACCCATTGGTTAATAAGATTACGGGTTTGGCGGATTTTTTTTTCGGATTCCGAGGTCAATTTTACCTTGGCGCGTTCTCTGGCAACGGCCACCAGATATTCCAATGTCATCCCATCAATTCCAAGTGAAATTGTTTTCATGAAAATCTTCCTCATTTTTCGGGTTGGGAATTAAAAAGCCTGTCGCTTAACCCTGGTCCTTAAAGCCGGAACTATAGATTCGATATAAAATATAGCTAAGTGCTTCGTTTCGCAATTATAATAACTTATTTTAATAGATCAATTCAATCTAATTGCTCATTCAGCGTTTAGTGTTGAGTTTGTTTGGGAAATAATTGGGGACGTTCATAAATATATAAATAACTAATCGCCAATTTTTCAACTCTTCCCTAAATTAAAGCATCTTCACGGATGATTAAAAATAATAGAAAGGTCGCGTCTTCATTCTTGACATGGATTGAAGAATGAAGACTTGATCCTTATCTCTTTATTCTTGACCAGTGGTTAAGATAGACGTCAAATATTGAATAGTGATTATAAATGAACGGAGAGAAGGACGTATTTAACTTTCAACTTCCGCATTCGCTCATTAGAATTGGCTCCCCGCCTCCGCTATTACGGAAGAAGAGCGGAAGAAGACGGACGTCCGTTCTATTTATACGTTTATATAATGTCTGTGATCTGATATATAAACGCCGTGCCCTGCAAAGCCCGCATAGATGCTCCTGGTGCCCTCAATCATATTATCATCCATGGAATAGAGCGCAAAGCGATCTTTAAAGACAACGCTGATCGGGCCAATTTTCTCGAGCGCCTTGGTAGAATTGTTTCAGAAACTAACACCGGCTGTTATGCCTGGGTGCTAATGACCAATCACGTTCATTTGCTGTTAAAGACCGGAGTTACCCCCATCGCCACTGTCATGCGGCGGTTGCTGATCGGATATGCCGTATCCTTTAACCGACGGCATCAGCGTCACGGGCAGTTGTTTCAGAATCGCTACAAGTTTTTTTTGTGTGAAGAGGATGTGTAGCTCAAAGAGTTGGTGCGCTATATTCATTTGAACCCGTTGCGGGCAAAAGTGGTAAAAGATCTAAAGGCGCTAAGGAAATATCCGTGGTGCGGTCACAGCGCACTTTTGGGCTAAGTTGAAGCTGGTTTTCAGGATACGGCGTATGTTTTAAGATTGTTTAGCCAATCTATCAGCCAGGCGAAATATTTTAAAATCGATCCTGAAAATCTGAAATCTGCCGGCAAAGAGCGACCCGTCACAGAAGCGCGCCGGGTTCTTTTCTATATCGCGGTATGCAAATTGGGCTATCAATGTAGCGATGTTTCCAAAGCAGCAGGCATCAGTGCGGCGACGGTAAGCAAAGCGGTGGGTTTGAGCAGTAAATTATCAGAGATTGGAAAAATTCAAAAACAAATATTGGGTAACTACTCTCTGGCAATGTTGTCTTAAAAAACAAGCTTGTGAAATAGATAAATAGAACGGACGTCCCCTCTTTTTCTATCTAGCAAGAAGAAGCGATGGGGATGTCAAAAGGCGAGATGGCAATCAGACAGTTGGTAGGTGAAAAAGTGGTACAATATGGCCACGCAGAAGATCATCCAGGGGTAAGCCTGAACCCCGATAATTACTCGAAGTTCAGTCAGGAAGCCATGAAATACGTGGAAAATCATTTTTAAAATGAAATCAAAAATCATTGAAATTACTGGCGTCGGTGAAATTTTACTGGAACGCAGCAGGCGTGCTAAGCATATCAATTTATCTGTGAGGCCATTTAAAGGTGTTCGTGTCGCTGTGCCTTATGGAGTGTCGTTTGCCAGGGCTGAAGAAGTTGCTCAATCGAAGGCTGGGTGGCTAAAGAGGCACATGGATAGAATGGTATTGGTTGAGAAAAAGGCAACTGAATTAAAGAAGAATAATTGCATAAATCGAAGGGAAGCCAGAAAAAGCATTATAAAACGGCTCAATGAACTATCCGAAAAGCATGGTTTCAACTACAACAAGGTTTTCGTGAAAAACCAGAAAACCAGATGGGGCAGTTGCTCGGAAAAAAACAACATCAATCTAAACGTAAATTTACTTCTACTACCGGATGAATTGATTGATTACACCATCCTTCACGAATTGGTCCACACTCGTATTAAAGACCACAGCAAACGGTTTTGGGATGAACTTAATAAGTATGTTAGCTGCGCAAAGGAATTAGATCATAAGTTAAAAAATCATAAGTTTTTGTTCCTATCATCAACTCAATAGAAAATAATATCTAATCCTCATCTCCACGCAAGCAACACCCGTCATAAATTTCCGAATGCCGAAATGAATACCAGACATGTCCTGGTGAACAGTCAAAGGGACGTATTTAACTTTTCAACTTCCACCTTCGCTCATTAGGATTGGGATTTAGGGTACGCCCATGATTTTATTCTTTTCTATGATAGATCATCAAAGGTTAAATTGTGAATTACGCTGATTGAATTTTATCGGGGGCTTCCGTTTATCGTTCAGTCTGCCTTTTACGATTTGACATCTTGGCCTACCTTTGAGCAACCTAACCCTTATAATTGGCCGATCTTAACATTGATCAGACCACCAGTTTTCCAAATTCAATCAATCATCTAATTGCGGGAATCTTTTTCCACTTCCGACACCCGCTCTGCTTGTATAAAACCTTTCATATCGCAACTGAGCATTCGTGCTGCTTTTTTCAAAATACGTATTGGATCTAAATAATTCACAATTCAATGGGCTGTTGCCCAATTCCGTTTTGTCCCATTAATTTTTGCTTGCAATTTGATACCGGATGCCTTATATTTTACGGCGATTCGTTTCGGATCGCAAACATCAACATAATTTTGTTTTGACGATTACAGATGGTGGCCCGGCCGGTTTTGGCCGGGCGTTTTTGTTGCAACAGAGAGGCTCTTATTTGCTGAGTGGGTCGACTGTTAACAGGCAACAGGCATATGACCCGCAAGGGATATGCGACCCGGAGTATTTTTCAAAACGCAAACAGGAGCTTCATGATGATCTGGTTGCGGCGGGGGCGCTGCAGCCGGGAGCGGGAGATCGTGGCACAGCTGCTTGAAGACGGTCAGGACCCGGCCGAGGTTGCCGCCGTGGCCCTGAAACTGGCACGCGCAGAGGAAAAGCAGCGCCCGATTGCACCCCTTAAAGCTGTGGCGGAATTCAGCGCCCCTGTTACCGGACAAGCGCTCAAGCGCCCCGATCGCCGAAAAGGCCGCGGTCGGGAGAGTGCTTGCCATGAAAAAGGAATGGTGCGCCTTTTGCTGAGCAGCGGCCGGACCGACGGCGTTCGCATCAGTCATGTCGTGGGCACGTTATCCCACTATGCCGACATCCCCGGTCGTTCGCTGGGCAAAATCAGCATTCAGAAGCAACACACCCTGGTGGATGTGCCTGAAAAGTTTGTAGGGCGGGTGCTTGGCAAAGGCGCCAGCTACCGCATCGGCAACAAAATCGTCACGGTTCAGCGGGCCTGATTTTGTCAGGGTGAATTCAAGTTGCAAGTGCCTATCGTCCCACCGTCCGGAACAGGTGGATAGATAAAAAGTTTTTGCCATCGTAATATTAATGATTGTTTTCTTTACTTTTGTCCGGCTGAAAATACTTCAGCGCAAACGGAAAGTTCGAAAACCATGACGGAAGCACAGCGAAACAACAGCTTAAGAAACATTGCCATCATCGCGCACGTCGACCATGGCAAGACCACCCTGGTGGACGCCATGTTCCGCCAAAGCGGTCTGTTCAGAGACAATCAGGAGGTCCACGAACGGCTCATGGACACCCTAGATCTCGAGCGGGAACGCGGCATTACCATCGCGGCCAAAAACTGCTCGGTGATGTGGAGAGATGTCCGGATCAATATCATCGACACTCCTGGTCATGCGGATTTCGGAGGGGAAGTGGAGCGGGCGCTGTCCATGGCTGACGGTGCGATCCTCCTGGTCGACGCCTCCGAAGGGCCGTTGCCCCAGACCCGGTTTGTTCTGAAAAAGGCCCTGGAAGCCGCCCTGAAGATCATCGTGGTCATTAACAAAATCGATCGCCAGGATGCCCGGCCAGGACCGGTTCTGGATGAGATCTATGATCTGCTGATCGACCTGAACGCCACCGACGAACAGCTCGAGTTTCCCCTGCTATACGCGGTGGGTCGGGACGGTATCGCCCGCAGAAACCTAGCCGAAGAGGGCAAGAACCTCCACGTTCTTATGGACACGATTCTTGAAGAGATTCCGGGTCCTTTCTACGATCCCGAGGCGCCGTTCCAGATGCTGGTATCGGACCTGGGCTATTCGGATTATCTGGGTCGGCTGGCGATTGGAAAAATTTTCAATGGAACGGCCCGGTCCAGGGACACCTTGGTCTGCATCGGTAAATCCGGGGAAAGTTCGCCGCTCAAGGTTTCAAAACTTCAGGTCTACGACG
>CP070746.1:6196870-6202756 GCA_020348305.1 Desulfobacterales bacterium | reverse complement strand
GAATATGGGTATCCTGCCTAAGTTTCTGATCATCGCCGTGGTAGCGTTCCCCTTGATACTGCTCCTGTACGAGTTACCTATAAGACGTTTCAACGTGGTGCGGTTTTTCTTCGGCATGCGACCAAAAAAGAAGCCGTCAGCAACACCCGCCGCGCCCAGGAGAGACTGCCGTCTGATCGTCAAGCAAGCGGACTGAATTGGCGGCGACAACGTAAGTCGCTGCCCACGTGTCCGTTCCCTGCCCCCGCCTCGGCTAACCCGTTTTATTTTTGCTGTTTAGTAGACGCTGGAATAGATTCTTGACCTTCAATAAGATCAAGTTTCTCTGCCCAGAAGTCCGCCAAAAAGTCAGTTTGTTTCTTGGTTCCCGTTTCAATGTGCCCTGCGTAGATCTCAGTGGTTTTCTGGTGGTCATGTCGCAGGAACCTCTGAAGTTTGGCGAGACTCATGTCGGCTTCATCCTTAAGAATAGCTGTGGCGAGGTGTCGCAGTTGATGCAATTTGAAAGGTGGAACCTTAGCTTTTTTACATAATTTATCCGTGAATTTATTTAGGTTCTGATACCGGTTCTCTCGCCAGTCCTTCAGTTTGCGATCCCAAAAGCGATGCCAAAAAACATATGGCAAGATCGGATGTCGTTTTTTAAATCGCCGCTGCAGAACCTTATATAATAAGGTAGGCATTTCGTGATAAGTCGTCTTTAGTGTCCGCGAGCGATATTTTCTGGTATGCAAAGCATAGATTCGGTTTTTAAAGTCGATGTCATCCCAAATCATTTTCAGAATTTCAGACTTGCGCGCTCCCGTTACCAGATAGGTTAGCAGCAGGTCCTTTTGATGGGGTGTGGCCACCAAATAGGCACTGATGACACTATCAATCGGCGCGGATCGCGGTTTTCCCGATTCATGCGGCTTTTTCTCAATTTCAGCAAACGGGTTTATGCCATCACGGGGGATCAATCCTTGCTTCTTTCCCCACTCAAAGAGTCTGCGACCTTCCTTCCTATAAACGTTGAACGAATTGTTGCTGACTTTATGAGCCCGCTCAAGCAAATACTTTTGCGCCATGTGGACGGTGATATCGGTGCGGCAAGCCGCAGGGGTATTCAGCTAATGGCACAACAAATAATCTTTATATGAATCAGAATCTTCTTTGAGGTATGACTCTTCTAAATCGACAGTGTCCTGATCAACATATGGTATTGAACTGTGACCAAGCTGTTTCTGGACAAGCCTAAGATTTTTGGTTTTGTGATAAAGTAAAGTTCCGTAAGTATGGCGGCAGGAGTGGATGGAGTAGAACACTGGTAATTCTGCTTCTTTCAGGCATTTCTTAAATGCATATTGTAGGGCACGGGTTGAGTATGGTTTTCGATGGCTTGAAATCAGAACGAAGTCTTCAGGCTCGGTAGACTCTTCCATAAGCCGCTTCCAATTTATGTATTCGGATAAATGATTCATCATGTTGCCTTCATATCTTAGTCTCGGCACTCCTCGAACTCCAAGTCCAAAAGGAGAAATTGCAAATGACCGTCCGTAACGAGAATTGACAATGCAAAATTCCTCCTGATGGTCCCAGAGAAACAAATGCCAAAATTCTTGTCTCGGTTCCCTTGCATATCCAATTGCCCAATTCAGATATGAAATTTTTGCCTCTTGAAGATCGAGCTCGTATAACTTCCAGAAAGTGTCTGTTAATTTCATTTTATTAAGTACCGTAATTTTCATAACTATCTGTAATTATTTTATATATACATTATAGTATCAAAAAATTGTTTTGTCTATAGTTTAACTTATTGAAACTATTACTAATTTCTGTAATTTGACTTCTAAGCAGCAGTAATCAGTGAATTTTAGGCAATCTTTCCTTAAAAAGGACGGATTTTTTGAAGAACTTTGAGAAATGAAATGAACTAAAGGGAACGGGTTTTTTGAAGTGCACTTGAGATTCGAATATGTAATCCTCAATTATTTCAATGTCTATGTTGAGGCACGCAACCTAAAAAATCAACGGATTGAAAAATATTAGGATGTCCTTATGTAATCTATTATTCCGCTACAATTAGCTGCTTTTGTTGACAGGTATTTTTCTATAGGTTATCGATAATATTGCATTTGATTATATGTTGCACAGTGACAGTAAGGGCGCGGCATAAGACGATTGCTATGCCCAGCACTGAGTACAAAAATGCAAGAAGCCATTGCCCGTCCGCCCTTTCTGAAGCAGTATTGAAGTTCGACGATAAATTATCAAATAAGCAGTACCTGACGAAAGGAGATAAAATGAGTCAATCCGACAAAAGTAAAGACAACAGCGCAAAAGGTCTTTCCCGTCGGGATTTCCTTCAGACTGCCGGAATGGCCACGCTGGCTTTGGGCTCAGGAGCCATGTCACTCACTCCGGAGACAGCTCTGGCCAATCAGTCCTCCTCCGTAAAATCTAAGCCTTCGGGACCCCCCACACCCAAGCGGTACAATGTCCTGTTCATTCTTACCGACCAGGAACGATACATGCCCGATCTGTTGGGAAAAGGCCACTGGCCGGGGAGAGATCGCCTGGCAAAGATGGGAACGACTTTTGAAAACCATCAAGTCTGCTCAATGGTCTGCACACCGTCTCGCTCTGTCATTTTTACCGGTCAGCACATCCAGCACACCAAGATGTTCGACAATACGAACTTTCCCTGGTGTGACGACATGTCATTCGACATCCCCACCATTGGCCACATGATGCGCGATGCTGGCTACTACTCGACCTATCAAGGCAAATGGCACCTTAATGAGCGAATTCACGAGCATTTTCCAGAGGGCAAGCCTTTCCAGATGGTTGGGCACGATAAAATGGAGAAATATGGATTCTCCGACTTCACCGGGATTGGCGACATCGTCGGTGATCCTCTGTTTGGATACTATACCGATCAGTTTGTCACAGCGACCGCCCAAGCTTGGCTGCGACGCAAGGGCAAAACCTTGAATGACGAGGGCCAGCCCTGGTTCATGACGCTGAGCCTGGTCAATCCTCATGACGTCATGTTTTACAACACCGACAAGCCCGGTAAGAAAGTGCAGGGTGCTCACCGCACAATGTTTGAACTCACCAGGGATCCGGACGACAAACTATATAAAAAGAAGTGGGACGTGCCGCTTTCACCCAGCCGAAAGGAGCCCTGGGACAAACTGGGACGGCCCGCGGCGCATCATGATTATCAGAAGTCCATGGCCATGCTGACCGGTAAAATTCCCAATGAAGACCAACGCTGGCAAAAGATGCAGGATTATTATTTCAACTGTATTTCCGATAACGATCGCTCCGTGGACACTATCCTGACCGAACTCGAAAATTTGGGTATGCTGGAAAACACCATCGTTATGCTGACCGCCGATCATGGCGAACTCGTCGGTGCACATGGGATGTCCGGTAAGGGAGCGACTGCCTACCGGGAACAAAACAATGTGCCCTTTATCGTGTACCACCCGGATATGCTGGGAGGAAAGAAATGCAAAGCGGTCACCGCCCACAACGATATCGTACCGACGATTCTGGCCATGACCGGGGCCGACAAAAAACAGAAAAAGAAGGTGGCCGACAGACTGCACGGCCATGACGTGTCGCCTCTGCTGGAAAACCCAGATAAAGCCGCCTTCGATTCTGTCCGTGACGGAGCCCTTTACTGCTTCAGCATGTGGGCCTTTATGGATGCCGAATGGTTGAAAAAACTCGCGAAGAAGGTTGCTTCGGGCGAGAAAATGACACTGGAAACCATGCCCAGACCGGACGTCAAAAAACGCTCCAACATTCGAACCGTGTTTGACGGACGATACAAATACAGCCGATACTTTAATTCCCAGGAGCACAACCATCCAACGACGGTTGAGCAAATTTTTAAAGTCAACGATGTCGAGCTGTTTGATCTTAAAAATGATCCGAATGAAATGAACAATCTCGCTCTGGACAAAAAGAATCTGGATCTTCTGCTTGCTATGAACGAAAAGCTCAACCGTCTGATCGATAGCGAAGTGGGCAAGGACGATGGTTCCCATCTGCCCGAAATTGCCGGGGTAAACTGGGCGTTTGAGGAATTCGACCCGTGATGCGGGGATTGATGATCCCTGTTATATATGCGGTGCAATGGAGAGAGCATGCATTTTCAAGTGATGGCAAAGCCTTCCGGGGCAGCGTGCAATTTGAATTGCACGTATTGCTTTTACACGGAAAAGGACAACCTGTACGACGGTTTCGGTCCGTTTCGGATGCCTCGTGAAGTACTTGAAAGCTTTATCCATCAATACATCGAGTGCCAGGACACACCGGAAGCCCAATTTGCGTGGCAGGGCGGCGAGCCCGCATTGTTGGGTATCGACTATTTCAGGTCGGTGGTATCGCTGCAGGAAAAATATGCCGGGGGTAAAAAGGTCAGCAACACCATTCAGACCAACGGCACCCTGCTCACAGATGACTGGTGTCGCTTTTTCAAAAAGCGCGACTTTCTTGTTGGCCTTAGTATCGATGGCCCGCGAAAACTCCACGATCGATACCGCGTCAAGGGTAACGGGGGACCGAGTTTTGATAAAGTGATGTCGGGGTTGGCACTGCTCAGGAAGCACAAGGTTTCCTTCAACACCCTCACTGTGGTGAATGACCACAATTCTTTCCGGCCGCTTGAAGTCTACCGGTTCCTCAAGCGGATCGGGGACGGACACATGCAGTTCATCCCGGCCGTTGAACGCCTGCCTGATGACGCAGCCGAAAACCTCGGATTGAACCTGGCCATTCCGCCGTTCAATGGTGATACGGCCGCAAGCTCCCAACTAACACCATGGAGCGTATCCCCAGAGCAGCTGGCGAACTTTTATATCCGCATATTTGACGAGTGGGTGCGCCATGATGTGGGTACGGTGTTTGTGCAATTCTTTGATGTAGCATTGGGCAACTGGCTTGGTGCGGGTTCCGGACTCTGCCAATTCTCACCGACATGCGGCATGGCAGGCGCTCTGGAACATAATGGCGACCTGTATTCCTGCGACCATTATGTGTATCCCAAACACAAGCTGGGAAACATAATGGAAACACCGCTATCGGAACTCATGGCGTCGGAGACGCAACAAAGGTTCGGGAATTCCAAACTGGACAGCCTGCCCGCGTACTGCAAAGCGTGTGAAGTTCGACCTGCCTGCCATGGTGACTGCCCCAAACACAGATTTGCAGAAACGCCGGATGGCGTACCGGGATTGAGCTATCTCTGCGAGGCTTACAAAGCGATTTTCAATCACATGACCCCATACCTGAGGGTCATGGCTGAGCTGATACAGGCCGGACGGCCCGCTCCTGACGTAATGAGAATTTTACGGGAGCATGGCATGAAAAAAACCTCCTTATCGCCAGGCCGAAATGCCCCGTGTCCTTGCGGCAGTGGGAAAAAGTTTAAACGGTGTTGTGGAGCTTAACTGAAAGGCTTACGCGTTCGGTTTCAGATGAATTTTGTGCCGTCCAGATGAAGCCATTCGGTTTTGGAATTAGCACTTTATTAGGAGGAAGGAGCGATGCTGAATCGGTTTTTAAGATGGTTTTGTCGCCATGGCCCCTTGGGTGCCATTTTGATGGTGGGTCTGATTGTGGCCACACAGGTCCAAGCTGGCAACACAACATTGGAAAATGCTAAACCCAATAACACAGACTCAAGCGAGCAGGAAGTCGAGGAATCTTTATTGTTTGAGAACCCGGGGTCCATTGTTGAGAGGATGAAAAGAGACGCGGAACCGAAGGATTATCTTTTCCAGTTCCCCGGCGTCGACTGGGCGTTGAAACCCTGGTATGAATTAAAGGCAGACCTCGACAAGAAGTATGGATTCAATTACGGCATCTCCTATACGACCTTCTACCAAAAAG
>CP070746.1:6193903-6196770 GCA_020348305.1 Desulfobacterales bacterium | reverse complement strand
TGCATGTCGATATATTGCTTGCCTTCCAGATCTTCGATATAAATGCCATCGGTCCTCGAAAGCACATTCAACACCGGCGTTGACAGACTTTGATGCAAAAAATACTTGGCATCTTCATCAAACCACCTTTTTGCCTGTCCGGATAGATTCCGCTCCCAGTATTTTTTACGATTTGCAGTGGTATTAACATCCCCCTGCTCTCTTTGCATGCGTTTATCTTTTTTCATTGCTTGCTCCTATACAAAGGATCTAAATAATAAACATTATCCCATTAATACTAGCCGTAAACCATTATGCTATCTATTTTTATGAAAGTAAATATTTCTTAATCAGACCAGCTGAGAGCATTATTTAGAATAATTGCATATTTAAACTCAATGACCATTTATCGTTTGACTTGACCAACATTGAATAGTTATTAAAATGAATACAATCCTCTCAGTCTTATGGAGAAAGGTGGTTGATTATGACCAAGTTACACAAATCAGAAGGTGACATCAATATTTCTCCCAGACGCGATCAATGGCAAAAACAAAATATAAATGCCAAAAGTCGAGCACTTTTGGAAGAAGATGAACGATATTTCCTCAAACAGTCTCTTTCAACACCATGCCTAAATACCATGGGACGTTGTGAAGGCATTTATATTGAAGATTTGCAGGGGCGCCGCTATATGGATTTTCACGGAAATAATGTGCATCAGGTCGGCTTTGCCAATCCTGAAGTCATTGCCGCGATTAAAAAACAACTCGATGAACTATCGTTTTGCACTCGGCGCTATACCAATCGGGTCGCCGTAGAGTTAGCCAAAAAGCTGGCCGAAATCGCACCCGCTCGTCTGAATAAATCCCTCTTCTGTCCAGGCGGCGCAGAAGCCGTCGGTATGGCGATGAAACTTGCCCGTGTCTTTACCGGACGGCACAAAACCATTTCTATGTGGGATTCGTTTCACGGCGCCACGCTAGATACCATTTCTATCGGCGGCGAGGCCATCTTTCGCCAGGACATGGGGCCTTTGATGTCCGGTACCGAACATGTACCGCCGGCCGATGAGTATCGCTGTGTGTTTGGCTGCACGGATCGTGGCGGTTGTGACCTCACCTGTGCCAATTACGTCGAATATATTTTAGAAAAGGAAGGTGACATCGCCGCGGTCATCTCCGAACCCATCCGCAGCACACCTTACATTCCCAAACCCGAATACTGGCAAAAGATCCGTAAAGCCTGCGATCGTTACGGTGCCTTGTTGATTTTTGACGAAATCCCCCATTGTCTTGGCCGCACCGGCAAAATGTTTGCATTCGAAAATTTCGGGATCACTCCGGATATCGTGGTGATCGGCAAGGGGCTCGGTGGTGGTATTTTCCCATTGGCAGCGATTATCGTACGCGAAGACTTGGATGCTGCCGGCAACCGTGCATTGGGCCACTATACCCATGAAAAAACCCCGGTTGGATGTGCGGCGGCTCTGGCAACCATCGATTATATCGAAAAATACAAATTAGTGGATCATGCCCGTGACCTTGGCCATTATTCTTTAAAACGCCTAAACGAAATGAAGCAGCGTCATTCATTGATCGGTGATGTGCGTGGATTGGGTCTCTTTTTAGGAATTGAACTGGTAAAAGACAGAAAAACCCGCGAAAGGGCCGGCGATGAAGCCGAAGAAGTTATGTACGCTGCACTGTCAAAAGGATTGAGCTTTAAGATCACAATGGGAAATATACTGACCCTTACACCTGCGCTTACCATTACCAAAGAGGAAATGGATGCGGCATTGGACATTATCGAGGAATGCATCGCCGGCATCGAAAAATCGTAAAAAACTGATTTGCGAATTGACAACCATTTATACACAGCGTCATAATAAAAATAAAAGGATTCATAGCGTTAAAATGGATACCACCAAAATGCAGCACCTGGCAAAGATGAGCTCAGGTAAGTCCTATGAACTGCTGGAAATTGCCCATGAAATCGGCCGTGTTGCCGCCAAATTGAAAGCGTCTTTAGAAAGTGCGTTTTTACGCGAACAGATGGTTGAAATCGTAGAGGAATTTTACGACATTGGAAAGGTTAGAGAAGTTTACGAAATATTCGGCGGGTATATCAATCGCAGTTTCGGGCTGGTCGTTGAAACGAAAGACAGCTTGCAAGACTATTTTCTAAGGAAGTATAAACGGGGAATTGGCGAAGATGAAGTTAAATTCGAACATGAGCTCATTAACCATTGCATTAACAAAGGTTTAACAATTGCAGCCCGGGTGATCGTCACCCGAGAAGACACAACCTTTGTAAAGCCGTCAAACAGCAGAAGCATCTTTGCCCTTTATGAATATCTCAGCGGTAGAGATAAATACACGTGGGATAATCCGGCCTTAAATGACGAAGAATACGCTAGCGCAGGGAAAATGCTCGCAATTTTCCACAATGCGGCCAGCGATTTTGATCCAAAAGGGCTTCAACGCGCTGAAGCAAAAATACTCGATTTACTGCCCACTTTTTCCGTCAGATTCAAAGGATTCACACAAGCAAACGGGAGTAGCAAATTTCATCGATATTTCTTGAACAATCTGGATAACATTCTTAACGTCCTCAACAAAACCCGCTTTGATGAAGCGGATACAAGCAAGATGCCGCTCAATCCGATTCATTGCGATTACCATCCCGGAAACATGAAGTTTGAAAACAATCAGGTCGTGGGGATTTTTGACTTTGATTGGTCGAAAATCGATCTGCGGCTCTTCGATGTCTGCCTTGCTATAGCCTACGCTTGCAGCAGTTGGGAGGACCAACATGACGGTGAAATGCGGTTGGATAAATGCAGCATTTTTCTAAGGGCTTATCAGGAGCAAATGCGTTCCATGGCC
>CP070746.1:6189294-6193803 GCA_020348305.1 Desulfobacterales bacterium | reverse complement strand
GAATCAGGCACCTTCATTTCTTTGGCAACTTTCAGATAATCAAAATATTCTATCTTTTCCATAGTCACCTCTTTATAATTCTTGGGGTGAAATAATCTCAATCTCTCTAAGGCCTTCTAAGCTATTAACTAATTTTACACTTCTCCTCGTTCTTACCTTAACCAAATGCTCGAAATTCCATGAAATCAAATAAGAAATCTCATAATATGATGCTATAGCTACATGCAGGGCATCATCAATATATTTCTCAGGAAATATTCCCTTGTCAATATATACTTCAGCCAAATCTCTAATATTTTTGTTAACCTTCAATATGTTAAAGTCTTTAATAAGATCCCTGAGTTTCTTTTTTAACGTTTCATCTTTGGTATTATCCAATTCTTTTACCGTAATCTCGGATACATATACTTTGTAATTAGGCAGAACATCTTTCCAAAATTTGATTGTTGATTCTTGCCTTTCCTTAACCCTTGCATCATAATAGGCACTAAGAACTGAGGTATCAAGATATTGTAATAAACAACATTAAAATTACAGAAACAGGGGAAAAACTACAAAATTAAAATTACAATAAAAAGGGGAAGAGATAAAATAGCGACGAAGAAAAATAGCAGAAATAAAATCACCTAAAGACAAAAAATAAAGAAAATAAAGAAAGGTGTTGGCAGATCATCAAAAATATAATAATCTGCCAACATTATTCAAATAAAAACATTTATAAAAGAAACATTATCTGAATATTACAAAAAAGTCAATAGGACAACCATAGAAATTTTATTTTTAATCGAAATAAATCTCAATTTCATGGCACATTGTCCTATATGTGGGAGAAGAGACTGTCCACAATTCATAGGCTACTATTACAGGCATGTAATAGATGAAAAAGGCAACTACTACAAAGACTTCCCCATAGGCCGGTACAAATGCAGAAATAGGAAGAAGACCTTTTCCTTATTACCTTACCAACTAGTACCATATAAAAAGCATTGCATCCCGCTTATTACAGAAACCTTCAAATTAAGATATAAAGACAGATTAAGCATATATAAAGTTCAGGATTATATGGCCCGTTTAGGCCAAACAGATATTTTAAATATAGCAGCAAATCAGATATATAAGTTTAAGAAGATAGTAATAGAGGCGATAAACAAGATGAGTGCCCTTGGCTATTATGCTGAGTTTGATGAAAAGGTAAAGGACAAGACCACGGATAAAGACATTGTAGTTGCCTTTATAGAATTTGCGCAAGGTTTTGAGTGTTTCAAGGTAGATCCTTCCATAAAGGGTGATTGTGGGCTCAATTATGATTTTTATATAAATGGGGGAGGTTATTATAAAAATGCCCAATTTTTATTTGGAACAGCCTCACAATTCATGTGAATAGATGGGTACAAATATATGGATTTATTATTACACTACACTATAAGTATGTCTTGAAGCTTTTTTTCTGACCATTTATCTTACAAAATCCCATTTGATTTTATTTTCAGTATAAAAATCCACTCCTTTTTTAAAGATTTCGTTTCTTTTTTAACCTGTTCGATGCCCGGCAGAGTCCACCAGGTCTGTGTTACACACTTTGTATATCCTGGGTTTTGGGCGATGGTTATAATGCGGCTCAAGATAGTTTTACAGCTTACTAAAACCAATAAAAAGGAGGAGGTATTTTATGTCAGATAAAAAGCAAGAGGACATCGCTTTATTTCGTTATGGCATAATTGCGCCGGTTTTAAATGAAACCCGCAGATGCAAGATGAAGCATTTTAGAGAGAAAAGCAAAATAGAATTTGATGTTCCCGGGGTGGGGAAGAAGATGTATAAGCCGGCTACATTTAAAAGCTGGCTGCGGGATTATAAAACTGGCGGATTTGATGCCCTTAAGCCAAAACCAAGGGTTGATAAAGGCAGTTCAAGGAAAGTCGATGAGGTTCTGGGAGAAATTATAAAAGACAAAACACAAGAGCATCCTTTTTTATCCGCCTCTGGCATTTATAAGCTTCTAATAACCGATGGGAAAATGGATCCTGCCTTTATCAGTGAGGGGACAATAAGAAAATACATTAAGGATAACAGACTAAAGATAAATGTCCCCCAGTCTGTACCAAGGAAAAAATTTGAAAAGGAACATATAAATGAGCTATGGATAGCAGATTGTATGTACGGGCCTTATATTCTTCAGGAAGGGAAAAAAAGGAAGACCTTTTTGATAGATATAATAGATGATTGCTCTCGTGTAATAGTAGGCGCCAGGTTCTTTTTCCATGAGAATAGTATTAACCTTGAGACACTATTAAAGGATGCCTTGCTCCGGTTTGGCGCTCCAGATGTGCTTTATACAGATAATGGGGCAATATTCATAACCTCACACCTTCAGCTTGCCTGTGCCCGTCTGGGGATAGGGCTTGTGCATAGCAAACCATACGATAGCCCTAGTCGAGGAAAGATAGAGAGGTTCCATAGGACGGTGAGAGATAAATTCCTGCCATTTGTAGATATTAAGGAAATAGACTCCCTTGATACATTCAATATGTCTTTTTCACAGTGGTTAGATAAAGAATATCAGAAGTCATATCACCATGGAATAAATGCAAAACCTATGGATAAATGGATAGATGACCTTAAAGAAAGACCAATAAGAAGGATATCTGCTAATGAGCTGCAACAGGCATTTTATATTACTATAAAAAGAAAGGTAAAAAATGATAGCACCATTTCAGTAAGTAACATCCTTTATGAGGTGCCCCATCATTTTATAGGGAAGATCCTCCAGCTTCGTTATCCGTCTGACAGACCGAATGATTTAACCATTTATGAAAAAGATCAACCTGTATGCAAAGTAAAAAAAGTCAATCCTATAGAAAATGCTAACCCTCCCGCATGGGAAATAAATTTCCATAAGAAAGGAAAAGATCATGATTGAGGCATACTATAACTTTAAAAAATATCCTTTTGCAAAAGATATTAGTCCTGAAGATATATTTATCTCCAATACTGTAGCAGAACTCCAAGAACGTCTGGAATATATCAAAGAAAAAAGGGGGATAATGTTGATTACCGCAGATCCGGGAGTGGGAAAAACCCTTGCATTGAGAACCTTTGTGAGTAAACTTAACGAAAATCAATATAAATTCTTCTATATGCCGCTTTCGACTGTAAATGTCCTGGATTTCTATAGGCAGCTTTGTGGTGAATTAGGGGGAGAAATTCCCTACAGAAAAGCACAGCTTTTTACCACTATACAAAATACAATCAAAGAGTATGTAGATAACTATCAAAAGATACCTGTGATTATTTTTGATGAGGCCCACCTTCTGAAAAACGAAAATTTCTATGAACTGCAAATCATCTCAAACTTCTCGTTGGATTCAGTTGATCCGGCAATCTTTATCCTATGCGGACAATCCCATCTAAGAGACAATCTCCTCAGGTCTATTCACTTGTCCTTTAATCAGCGTATTTGCCTTAAATTCCACTTATGCCCACTTAATAAAAAGGAAACCCAGGAATATATTGAACATCATTTGAAACTGGCTGGCTCATCTCCTAATCTGTTCAATCAAAATGCCATCTGTGCCATTTATCAAGTCTCTGCCGGCGTGCCCAGAACTATAAACTCTCTTGCTATTAAAAGCCTTACCATCGGTGCACTGGAAAAAAAGGACTGCATTTGTGAAGAAGAGATTTACAGGGCATCTAAAGAACTTTAATAAGGAGTTGTTATGAAAATTAAGTTTAAAGATATCCCTTCTGGTTTCTTTAAGGCAAAAGTCTATCAAATTAAGGAGGAATCCGGGCCCTACGGCCCTTTCCTCCGCTTTACCTTTACTATTACTGAAATAGGTGAATTTGCCAATTATAAATTCTCAGGTATTGTTAAACCCCTATCCATTAAACAAAGTAAATTCTACAGGTGGGTTAAAAATATCCTCGGCGAGGAACCTGATGATATCTGTACAGAAAATATAATCGGTAAGGAATGTAAAATCTTCTTGTGTAAAAAAAATAATTATTATTCTGTTGTGGATGTTTGTAATTTATTAAATTAGCCTTTTTTACTAATTTCTTTATGAATAATAATTTTTTGTATGTAATAAAATGGGTAATAATAATGTTGTGTTTTTTTCTTTTATCTGTAATTTTATTCCTGAATCAACTTTATTATTACCCATTTTGGGAGCTATTATATTGTTGTTTTTAAGTGTTAAAATAATTTTAAAAATTACACCCACTCACCAATGCTCCAGACTGCCAAAGCAGCTTCGAAACCTTCATGGGATATTTGATTTATTTTATTAATTTTTATTTTATTTATTTGCAGATTGCTGATTTCAATGATGTTACCGATGGCGAGGGATTTTTGAGTAAAGAAAATAAGATAAAATATTGGACAAAATCTGCAAATAATGATTGGAAAGTTGCATTTCACCTTTTTAAGAAAGGCGATTATACATATACTCTCTTTTGAAGAGATGGATGACAATCATCATTTAATGTGAACCTGTCCCCGAT
>CP070746.1:6186364-6189194 GCA_020348305.1 Desulfobacterales bacterium | reverse complement strand
GCCGGAGAGTTTGGCAAGAAAACCGGCAAAGGGCTGTTTGATTGGTCCAAGGGTCGACCGGAAATTGATTTAGCGAAAGCGACCGACAAATTCGATCCCACGGATCTGGTCGCGGTAAATGCCAATGAGGTCACTAAAATTGTGGCGATGGGGGTTTGTTCTCTGGAGGATGCCGACACGGCCGTGGTCAATGCGACCGGCAATGTTATGGGCTATATTGCCATGATCAAGGGTATCGAGCCCGAAGATCTAACCAGGAGACTGGAAGGTTTGGCTGAAAAATTCAATAAAGAGATATTTAAACCGACTGAAATGATAAAAAATGGATATTACCACTAACATTATCGCTTCATAAATTCTAATTTTTGAATAGGAGTGTTGGAATATAAACAAACAGTTGCGCGTTGCGTGTTTCGGGTGAATAAAAAGGATTTTTGCAATCATAAACCCGCAACTCGTAACCCTGTCCATTTATTTTTAGCGCTTGCCATGGCGGGAAGGCCGCAAGATGAAGAGAAGAAAAGGAGAGTAATACATTATGGCACAACAACTGGCGGATAGAAGAGATCAAGAATTTGTCATCTGGGAGCAGATGAATTATGAGGAACTGCTCAAACATAAAGGCTATAAGGAATTTAATAGAAAAACCTGCGACATGATCATCACCGAAGCCCGGGCGCTTGCCATCAAAGAGTGTCTCCCGCTTTTAACAGATGGCGATGAACAAGGTGTGCGCTATGAAAATGGTACCGTAAAAGTTCCGGAAAGCTTTCATCGGGGATACAAGCTGATTCAAGAAGGGGAGTGGCATAATCTCGGTGTGCCTGTCGAGCAGGGTGGACAAGGTGCTCCTCCGTTTGTTGCGGCAGCTACGGCAGAGTATTTCATGGCAGCCAACTGGCCATTATACTGTTACGCAAGCATGGGAAATGGTACCGCAAACTTGATCCATTTGTACGGTACCCAAGAACAAAAGGAAATGTATATCAGTAAGATAACCTCTGCCGAATGGGGCGGTACCATGCTGCTGACCGAATCTGAAGCCGGATCAGATGTGGGGGCGCTGACCACAACTGCCGTGAAAAATTCAGATGGATCCTATTCTATCACCGGTAATAAGATTTTTATCACCAACGGTGAACATGATTTGGCTAAAAATATCATTCATCCGGTTTTAGCACGCATCGAGGGGGACCCGCCCGGCACAAAAGGGATCTCCCTTTTTATTGTTCCAAAATACCATGTCAATCCGGATGGCAGCCTGGGTGAACGCAATGATATTGTGTGTTCCGGTGTGGAGGAAAAACACGGAATCCATGCCAGTGCAACCTGCAGTATGACCCTTGGCAGCAAAGGAAAGTGCATTGGATATTTGCTCGGAAATGAGCGCGAAGGTATGAAAATCATGTTCAACATGATAAACCACGCACGCATGAGCACCGGGCTTCAGGCCCTGACCTATGCATCGGCCGCGTACTTGCTGGCGCTAAACTATGCCAAGGAGCGGATTCAAGGAAGGGATCTCGAGAATTTCGCGGATCACGGTGCGCCGTCGGTACCGATCATTAAGCATCCGGATGTACGCAGAAACCTGTTATGGATGAAGTCCTATGTGGACGCTATGCGCAGTTTTTTCTATTATTTATCTTTGCGCGGAACCAAGGCGCTTACTGCAGACTCTGAAGAAGAAAAAGAGTTTAATGAGAATATCTATTCCATGCTTACGCCGATTGTAAAAGACTACCTTGCGGTGAAAGGCCATGAAGTCTGTATCCAGGCCATTCAGGTATTCGGGGGCGCCGGTTATACCAAAGACTATCCGGTGGAACAATATGCCCGGGATTGCAAAATAACCTCCATTTATGAAGGCACCAGCGGAATTCAGGCCATGGATTTGCTGGCCCGTAAAATAGGCATGAAAAAAGGTTCCGTATTTATGAATTTTCTGGGTGAAATACAGAAAACAATTGCCCAGGCAAAGGAAACAGACGGGTTGAAAGATCTGGCAGGTCAACTCGAAATAGCGGCAAATCGATTGGGCGAGATCGCCATGCACATCGGCAAAAAAGCCATGTCGCCGGAATTCAAGGTCGCTTTTGCCCACGCGCTGCCGTATCTCTATGCCATGGGCGATACGATCATGGCCTGGATGATGTTGTGGCGAGCGGTAGTGGCGGCACAGAAGCTCAATGGTGCCAAAAAAAAGGATGCGGCCTTCTACGAAGGCCAGATCAAGACGGCCGAATTTTTCATCAAAACGGAATTGCCGGTAACCATGGGAAAGATGAATGCTATCGAAGGCAGCTGTCCAGCCGCTTTGGAGATTTCGGATGAGGGATTTGGAGGAATTTAAACCCGGCTTTAGCCCACCATTTTTTGATCGACAGTCCCGCCACTCGGTTAGATTTTTTGTCGTCGAAAACTAATTCGCATTTAATCATAGGGACCCAAAACTTTCCCTTGATGGCTATGTTCACTTAAGATAAGAACACTCCAGAAAATCATTTTCTTTCAGAGCTGAATTGATTACATAACAGGTTGAGGAGGTAAATGATGGAAAACAGACCCTGGCAGCGTCATTATGATTACAATGTTCCCACCACGATACGGTATCCAAGGCTTGCGGCCCATGAGCTCATCAATATTCCCGCCGGATCGTTGCCGGATAAACCGGCTACGAATTTTTACGGCACTGAAATTACCTTTTATAAATTGCGTCAACAGATCCTGCGAATGGCCAATGCTCTGGGGGAATTGGGCGTAAAAAAAGGAGATCGCATAGGCATTCATCTCCCCACCAGCCCCCAATATATTATCGCCTATTATGCAG
>CP070746.1:6183334-6186264 GCA_020348305.1 Desulfobacterales bacterium | reverse complement strand
TCCGGCACGATAAACCCGTATCCTTTAGATACGGGCTTTAAAAGCGCATAGTAAAGCGCGTTATTCAATGCATAAAAATCTCGATTCAAGCGTTCCAGGGGATCTGGAATCAATTCACCTTCTTCTTCGTATTCTTCCTCATCCTCATAATACTCTTCATCATCCTCTTCGTCTTCGTCATTTGCTTCAGAGGCGCTATCCTGTTGCACCTGGGCCAATATTATCGAATGATCAGGGACATCGGCATAGGCGCTATGAGAAGTGCAAATCATTGCCAATAGGAAAAAAAAACCGCAAACCAATATCAGTTTTTGCATGGAATCTTGCTCCTTTTTTCAGGTATCACACCAAGCTTGGCTAGAATCATGCATAAGCATCATTTTTCCAGAAACATAAAAATTAGCCTTCAATACTTAAACTAACGCGATTCGCTTCGGCTATTTCGCATCCATGAAAATATTAGTTGATTTCACATATATGAAAGAACAAAATTCATCCTTCGGATTGGTTTCCAATAAAGCTATTTAACCTTTCCCGGTCTTATCTCTCAGGGTTTTGAGCAGGTCTTCCGGTTGTTTTTTTGAAAGGATTTCTCTGAACTGGCTGCGGTAGTTTTTAACCATGCTAACCCCTTCAATAACCACATCGTAAACTCTCCATTTACCCTGCTTTTCAATCATGCGGTAATACAGGGGAATTTTTTTGCCGTCGGAGGTGGCGATATAACTTTGGACTTCAAATTGACCCTTCCTCAGTTCGGTTTCTTTGTCAAAGATCACTTTCTCATCCGAATAGGCCAGCAGCCGATCCGCATACACACCTTCCAATAAACTGCTGAAAAGGTCGGTAAATTCCTTTTTTTGCGCATCATTGAATTTTTTCCAATTGCGTCCGAGCGTGCGTTTGGAAAGTTCGTTCCAATCAAAGATTTGGTTGATAATTTCTCGAATACCGGCAATTTTTTCTTCTTTTGATTTTTGCTTAAAGGCGGGATCACGCAGCTTGCTTATAATCTTGTCCACCTCGCCTTTTACAGCGTCTGTTGGTGATCCGGCATATAGGTTTAACGGTAAAGCAATTAGAATCAGAAGCAGTAGATTCAATACCAATAGTCGTCTCTTCATGTTAACCCTCCTGTGATATAAACTAAATATTTTTGCCGTTTACACTGAAATGAAAGGCTTGTGCTATTTTCTCCATGCCCAGCACTATTGCCGATTGCTTTAAAATCCGCATTCCACATTCCGAAATCAATTACTCTTCTTCCTCGACCCCTCCGAAGGCGTATTTACTGACAAGTTCCATAATATCGGTGGGAGATTCGGTTTCGGTGATGGTATCGCCGTCTTTCAATAAATCGCCGCCGCCGCCGGCATCAATGCTGATAAATTTGTCGCCGATCAATCCTTCGGTTTTGATCGAGGCGATGGCATCATCGTATATTTGGATGTCTTTGGTAATCTCTAATTTTACCACTGCCACCTGGTTTTCCTGGTCCATTTTGAAACTCGCCACCCGGCCGATCTCAAGGCCGAGCATATTTACCGGGTTGCCGACTCTCAAGCCGGTCACCGAGCTAAATTTGGCGTACAGGGAATAGGTATTCTCACCCAAAAATCCAACATTGCCTAATTTAACGGTCATATAGGCGATGCACAACAATCCGATGACCACAAAAATACCAACCATTGTTTCTTTGGAATACTTTTTCATTTCGTCTGACCTCCGGTTTCACATTCAAATCGAGCAATGGGTTTTTGATCAAATCTGGCAAATTCCATAACGGACTCAATCTCAATTTGAGGTTTTCCCTGAGCGAGTCCGGCAAGGATAATTATTTCAACGCATTCTTCAGGTGTTTCACCGTGTACGGCGGCCTCAAGGCCTTTTATCCCGTGTTCCAGGAAATCCTTCTTAAAATCCTCCATAATGCGCTTGGCCTCCTTCAGATCGGAATACGGCAGCACCGTCGCATATTCATTAATGGTCTGCCTGGAGGAAAATCCGCCGACCGCACCAAAGTGTTTGTTGATATAGGAACCCAGGGATCTTATGATTTGCTGGGTCGCATCGTGACCCAGTTTTTCAGCAACCGTATCCATGTCATCAACGGTAAACACCGCCGCCGCGTAAGTGGCATCCGGTTGCCTCTTGCTCAAATCGGTTTGATAGCGAACTTTAAAATGGCGCTTGGAGTACAGACCGGTAATGTCTTCTTGCAAATTTTCAAGGCTCGTTAGGATTTCTTCACGGAACGGATGGTCAAACTCCTCAAATTCATCCGGGGTGCCCTGGAAAACGATTTTCTTATCGTAGAGGGCTAAAATACGATTTGAGATAAAATACACATCCGGAATTTCATGGCTGATCAAAAGGGCAGTAAAGCCAAATCGTTTTTGATATTCAGCCACCATGCCCAGAATGGCATTTTTACGGATGGGGTCCTGGCCGGTGGTGGGCTCGTCGAAAAGGACAATGGAAGGATCGGTTACCAGCGCCCGGGCCAACGCTGCCCGCTTCTGCATCCCGCCCGACAATTCAGATGGGTATTTATAGGCCACATCGGTCAGTTCGGTCTGGTCAATGCTGGCCAATACTTTATCTTCGATCTCTTTTTTACCCAGTTTGGTGGTTTGACGCAACGGAAGCGCCACATTTTCAAAGACCGTCATCGAGTCAAAAAGCGCGTTGTTCTGAAACATATAACTGACCTGGCTAATGTACGCATTCCATTCGCGCTTACTCATTTGATCAATGGGTTTACCGCGATACAGGATTTGACCTTCATCCGGTTTGAGCAGTCCAATGATGTGCTTGAGCGTCACGCTTTTGCCCGTGCCGCTCAATCCGATGAGGGTGGTGACATCGCCCTCATAAATTTCGAAATCGACCCGATTCAAAATCGTGCGTACATCGAATCGTTTGGTCAC
>CP070746.1:6164550-6183234 GCA_020348305.1 Desulfobacterales bacterium | reverse complement strand
GAATCATCCATAAATGGACATCTGGAAATTCTCTTTTTGAATTGGCTAAACGGCATTCAAAAAAAAGGAGTAGGACATGATATATGTGGAGAATCTGACAAAATATTTTGGTGATTTGTGCGCTGTAGATCAAATCAGCTTTAATATTCAAAAAGGCGAAATTCTGGGGCTACTGGGGCCCAATGGAGCAGGCAAAACAACCACTTTGCGTATGCTTACCGGTTTTCTCAGGCCTACATTAGGTGATATTCGTGTTAAGGATTACAACATCGATGAACATATGCTGGAGATAAAGGACTTATTGGGTTATCTCCCTTATATAAGATTTCGGAACTATTTACAATAAAAAGGCAGCGCATCTATTAGAATTACAAATAATACAAACAACTATATGTTTCGCAAAACTTTGGCACACTATTTGTATAGATTTAAAGAAATGTTTTTTACCATAAACTATATTTCAAGGGCTTCTCGGGTGTGCGTGAAATTTTTTCCCGCGGGCTTCCAATACTTTGAAAGAGAAGCACACCGCAGGAGAATAACGACATACTGGGAAGCCATTTGAAGAAGGCAGAGTCGAAATTCACTCTGCCTTTTTTTAGAACTGGTTTCAAAACCCCATCCAATGTCCGAATACGGTGTTGTCCCGCTATTCACCGGGACGTCGCATCTATTTCATATAAGGGATGGGTTCAGCGAGCCGACTCAAAATCCTCACATAATAAAACAGAAAACAAGCGTCAGAAGCCAGAAATCAGAATAACGGATTTAATCCCTGAGATCCATGGGCATTTTGAGATTGCATACCTTGTTGAACTCATTATCGGTCTAAATGTTAACCGGAGACGTACGGAAGCGGCCAAATCTTGAAGTAATCCCGTATCCTGACCCACATCCCCACAAGCCCTTCGGGCTCGACGATAATGAATAAGATGATCAGCCCGCCAAAGACGAACTCTTTTAAGGGACCAAGCAGGATAGTGAAGTTGGGATCATAGACATTGGCAATATAGCTGACAATCAGATCCAACAGCACAGGTACGAGGGTAATGAAAATAACCCCGAAGACCGTACCCACCAGTCTTCCCAGACCGCCCACCAATACCATGGCGAGAAATATGATGGAATGAAGAAATGTATAGTTTTCGGGAATCGCGGTCCTGAGCAATCCGGCAAACAGGGCTCCGGCGACTCCCGCATAAAACGCGCTGATGGAAAAAGACAACAGTTTGTACGGAAAGATGGGTATGCCAATGATTTCGGCCGAGACGTCGTTGTCGCGAATGGCAATAAAAGCGCGACCGATCTTGGAGCGGACAATATTCTTTGACCCCCACATCAGAAAAACCGTCAGAAAAAAGAGCAATACGAAATAGGATTGGTTCTTTTCAAGGGAAATCCCAAGTACATGGGGTGTAGGAAGCTCAATGCCCCGGATGCCTCGCGTAACACTATCCCAGTGTATGATGATGTAATCAATCACAAACTGAAAGGCCAGGGTAGCGACCATGAGATAGAAGCCTTTGATACGGAGGGAGGGAATGCCGACGATGATTCCCAAAAGTGCGGCTACCAGGCCGGCAGCCAGAATAGAAAGAATAAACGGACACCCCCATTTGGTTACCAGCAGGGCCGATGTATATGCCCCCACCCCCATAAAGGCGGCATGGCCGAGAGACAGCAGTCCGGTAAATCCGATCAGTAGTTGCAGGCCGATAGCAGCGATGAGGTTGATCAAGATCAGGTTCATGATGAAATAGTGGTATTCATTGGCCCCGATGCCGACCATTGATCCCAAGAGGACCATCGCTACAAGGATCAATAAAATAATAAACCATGTGCGCATAAAGCGCGTACGAAAGATGCGTTCATCTTCCCGGTAGTTATAGACTGCAGTAGATGAAAAATAGTCATTGTAAATCTCCGATAACGCTCTCACTGGATGACCTCCTCTATGGCAACCGTCCCGCTGAAGGTTGAAATGCGACCGTCTTCATAGCGTATTTCTATGTCCAGATCATGGTCTTTCTTGGATTGGTAAAGATCTTCGATCAGCGCCTGATATCTCTCGTTGACAAACTTGCGCCGCACTTTTCGTGTTCGAGTTAGTTCTCCGTCATCGGGATGAAGCGGCTTAAGCAAAATAGTGAAGCGTTTAATACGGATATTCTCCGGGAAGCGCTCGTTGATTTTTTGGATCTCATCTGCTATCAGCTCGTAAACTTCACGTCGCTGGGACAGATCCTGGAAGGTGGTAAAAGAAATCCCTCTTTTTTTAGCCCAGTTTCCGACGTTTTCGAGATCAATGCTCACAATGGCCGTAACATAGGACCTATCTCCCCCGCATACCATGGCTTCGTTGATGTATGCGCTGAATTTCAGCCGGGTCTCGATGTCCTGAGGGGCAAAGCGGGTGCCGTCTTTCAGGGTCATAATATCCTTGGCGCGATCGAAGACATACAGGTGTCCGTCCTCTCCGAAATATCCGGCATCACCGGTTCGAAGAAAACCATCTTCTGTAAAGCCTTCTTGGGTAGCCTTTTCATTCTTGTAATAGCCCAGATGGGTGTTCTTTCCGCGCACAAGAATCTCCCCATCTTCGGATAGCTTGACTTCGACACCCGGGATAGGAACTCCGACTGTCTCGGGTCTGACGTCGTCCCCTTTGTGGGTGGTGGCAATTCCGCCACATTCCGATTGACCGAAAACCTGGCGAAGATCCAGACCAAGCGCCTTGAAATATTTAAAGACCTCCGGCGAAATAGCACCACCGCCGGTAACCGCCAATCTCACCCGGCCGAGGCCGACTTTATTTTTGAGAGGCCGCAGGACAAGGAAGTTGAGAATACGGTACAAGAATCGATTCCATAGTCCGGGATTTTCGCCGGCCAGATCGGCGTCGGTGCATTTCAGAGCTATGCGGATAGTCAGGTTATAAAAATAGCGTTTGACGAAATCGGCATTATCCATAGCAGCCTGGATGGTGGATATGAGAAATTCCCAAACCACCGGGGTCCCACCGAAATAGTAAGGTTGCAGCTCCAGCAAATCTTGGCGGAGTGTCTCGGTTTCTTCCGGAAAATTGTAATGTGCGCCTACCATCAGGAATCGAGTGAGGTTATACATTTGCTCCCCGATCCATGCCAGGGGAGCGGCAGAGAGCATTTCATCCCCCTTTTCCATCTTCACGACTTTGCCATAACTCTCACAGGAAAAGATGAGATTTTCGTGGCTGAGGATAGAAAGCTTCGGCAACGCAGTAGTCCCGGAGGTGGTTAGCATGATGGCTGCCTGAGCGGGATCTATTTCCTCGGCTTTTCTCAATAAATAGTCTTTCTGGTCGATTTCTTCTTTGGCTCCGATTTCGAGTACCGTTTCAAAACGCTCCAGGAAAGGGTATTCCTCATAGTAGTGGCTCATGCCCCGTGAATCCCATACGATTACCTTTTTGATGTTATCCTTGATTTTGTCCCAGATGACGAGAATTTTATCCACCTGTTCCTGATCACGTACGACTAAAAACCGGGCATCGGAGTAAGAGATCAGATACTCCATCTCCTCAGCCAGACTGTCCGGGTAAGCACCGGTGGGCAGTCCCCCGGCAGCCATGCATCCAAACTCGGCAATAACCCATTCGGGTTTGTTGTCCCCAATTATGGCCAGATTGTTACCATCCTCAAAGCCCATAGCTCGCAAGCCCAGGGCAAATCGTTGGATCTTCTCCTGGAACTCCCTCCATGTCATCGGTTTCCAGACGCCATAGCGCTTCTCCCGCATGGCGACGTCGTCAGGCATCTCATTGGCATTTTTTACGATCAGACCGATCAGGGTATTTTCAAGCATGGTAGCGCCTCTGTAGCATACTGCCTCAGCAGCAATTTAGAGTCTTTATATTTCCCAATATTGATGAATCCGTGAAAAGTCGAAAAATCGATTTATTGTCATTCACAGGTTACATTTATGCCGTATAAAGTTGTTTTGAAAGGTGAACGTCGAACATCGAACATTCAACGTCCAACATCGAATGAAAAACAACTTAGCGCTTATGGGGCAAAGCCCCTAAGTTTCCCTTTGCCTGCCAAGATACGCCTCGATGACTTGTGGATCTTGCTGAACTTCCGCCGGTGAGCCTTCGGCTATTTTGTTCCCAAAATTCAAAACACAGACGCGCTCCGAAAGGTCCATGACAGGAGCCAGATCGTGCTCGATCCAGACGATGGTCACCCCTAAGTCCCGATGAACATCCATGATGTAGCTGGCGATATCCTCTTTTTCCTCAACCGCCATTCCCGACATAATTTCATCCAGCAGCAGTAGTTTGGGTCTCATTGCCAGGGCCCGGGCCATATCGACCCGTTTGCGAACTCCGAAGGGCAGGATTCCTACCGGAGCATATCGAAAGCTGGAAAGACCCATAAAATCGATAACTTCTTCTTCGATCTCTTCACGATGTTTCATTTCATCGTGTACGATATTGGGTAGTCGTAAAAAGCTCCCCAGCAGAGAGGATTTCATCAGAAAGTGACGGCCCAGCTTAACGTTATCCAGCACGCTCATGCCGTGAAAAAGTTCTACCTTTTGAAAGGTCCTGGCAATTCCAAGGGCGGCAACGGCGTGAGGCTTAATGCCGTTCAATTCCTTGCCATCGAATGTGATGCCCCCCGAATCAGGTCGATAATGCATATTGATACAGTTAATGAGACTCGTCTTGCCGGCACCATTCGGGCCTATGATCGAAAAGATTTCGCCCTGTTGCACGGACAGATTTATCTCGTTTAGTACCTTTACGCCCCCGAAAGAGAGATGCAAATCTTCTATTTCAAGAAGGACGTGAGTTTTCGTTTGCGTTACAGCCATCGTTTGCGCCTCTTGTAGCGTTTGGCGTCTTTGTAACTCTTGCGTTCCTTTTCTCCGGACCCAAGGTAAAATTCGCGTACATCCTCGTTTTCTAATAGCTCCTGAGCTTTTCCGTCGAGAACAATGCGCCCGGTCTCAACAACATAACCGCGTGTGCCGATGTTAAGCGCCGCATGGGCATTTTGCTCCACCAGCACAATGGTGATTCCCGACGCGTTGAGTCGTTTGACGATTTGAAAGAGCTCTTCGGTGATCAGCGGCGCCAATCCCAGAGACGGCTCATCCAGGAGCAAAATCTTGGGTTTGGTCATTAAGGCCATACCAATGGCCAGCATCTGCTGTTCCCCGCCCGAGGCATAGCCCGCCTTTTTGTGTCTCAGGGGCTGCAGGACCGGGAAATACTCAAAGACCTCTTCCATATCAGCCTTTACCTGTTTGTCCCAGCGGGAAAATGAAGCGGCTTTAAGGTTTTCCTCGATGGTGAGATACCAGAAAACCGGGCGGTCTTCCATGACATAGGTCACACCGTAGCGTTTCATGATATCGGTGCAGTCAAGCCCTTTGATGGAGCTTTCCCCCATCTTGATATCGCCTTCGATAATATCTCCGTTATAAAAATCAATCATCCCGGATATAGCGCGCAAAAGGGTCGTCTTTCCGGCTCCGTTGGCCCCGATAATAATCAGTATTTCTCCCTCCTGCACTCCCAAGGAGATGCCATTTAATACGGAGATGACGTCGTGGTATACGACTCTCAAATTTTCAATGGCAAGCATTATTATACCCTCTCAATCCGGACGGTTCCAAAAAAGCCGTAAGGTCTGATAAAAAGCACGAGGAGCAGCAGCAAATAGGGAGCCACCTCTTTGAAACCCACCAGACCCAACGGCTCTATATAGGCACCTGCCAATGCTTCACATATACCCACCAGAATCCCGCCGATCAGAGCCCCGCCGATGCTGTCCATTCCGCCAATGAGTACTACGGGGAGGGCTCGCAGGCCTACGAATCCCATGCCGGCTGAAAGCGCACCAAAGTTAGAGATCATGATTCCGGCAACGGCGATGCACAGTGCGCTGATACCCCAGACCAGCAACAAAACAAAGCGGGCGTTAATGCCGAAAGCCATGGCTTTGGCCTGGTCTTCAGAGGTGGCCCGAATGGCCAGACCCCAGCGGGTGCGAAAAAGAAAGGCGATAACCAGACCGAATATGATTAAGGATAGAATGCCGGCCCAGATCGGGTCCGATAGAAACAGGAGGTCTTTGATCTCCAGCGTGATATCCGGCAGATCCAGAAAGAATGAATAGGAGTGTGATCCCCAGATGAGCTGGACGCAGGCCCTCAAGAGGAAGCCCAATCCAAGGGTTACGATCGTCATGGAGATCGGCGAGCGTCCCAGAAGAGGTTTGATGGTAACCCGCTCCACCATAGACCCAAACATGCCCGCAGCCAGCAACCCTAACGGAAATGCCAAAAGAAAACGTAGAAGGGGACTGGTAATAAGGGAAGAGAGTTTCAGACCGAAAAAAAAGAAACAAAAAATTAATAAACCTGTCACCATCCCCACTGGAAAGGCAATTCGCAGGCGGAGATTTTTATCGTAAAAGAGGATAAAGGCGAAGAATAAAAAGATCACCACTCCAATTTGAAGGGCTTTATGCCAGGGAATTGTTTCATTAAAGAAAAGGGTATAAAAAAGGAATGAACCGATGATCAGAAACTCACCGATGGCAAAGTTGAAGGCCTCGGATGCTTTAAATATGATAACAATGCAAAGACCCAAAAGGGCATAAACAAGCCCCACCAATACCCCTGAGCCCACGCTTTGAAGAAGATCGATCATTTTTGACCTCGCTTGAACTTGAATTCCCTACCCTAAACTTCAATATTGATAGACCCGCTATGAATAAAAAGGATCCCACACGGAAACATGTATGGAATCCTGATAGGATAGGTTATCCTCTACCATTTAATCTCATCCGTATTGATCCAATCGCTGATCGGCACCACAGCGCCGGTGGGCACCATCTTTTCTCCCTCAGCCGTTTGGATCTTGGCCATTTTGACCTTGGCTTTATATATCCTCATCATGGGTATGGTATGTGATTTATATGAAAATACCTTGCCGCCGAACATGCCGTTGAAATCCCAGGTCATATTGTCGAGGGCCTTCTTGATTCCCTCCCGGCTAAGTTCGTAATTGTTGTCCGCTTCGATTAGGGTCTTTTGAATGAAAAGCGCGTAGGTGAGCCCTTCCATGTAGAGGAACATATCCTTGATTCCCCCGGCCTTGAGGCCTTTCTCATATTCTTCGGGCCGATGCTTTTTGGCAAAATCGTGGGCAAGTTTTACCATGGGGTTATCCATGGGGGTCGCTGACCTGGGGACAGCATCCAAAAACGGCCGGGTGGCCACCCCGACATACCCATCAAATGCTTCCTGGGCAACCAGAATCGGAAATCTGCCGGTGGTGTAATGGGTTCCCATCAACTGGACCCCTTTGAGGACTTTTTTGGCGGTCTTAAAGAAGATAGCTGTGTAACTTGCCGCCCCCGAATAGCCATGGTAGACAACGTACTGGGCCTTGGCTTTACGCAATTGCATGCATTCGTTGGTGGCATCGGTTGCCGTATAAGGATACTCGATCTCGGCGACCACATCAAAGCCCAGCTGCTTGGCATAGGCAATCCCCTCCGGCGTTCCATCTTTGCCCCAGGCTGTGGGGCTGTAAACAAAGCCGACTTTCGGCTTGCCTTTGGCTTTGTGATTATCTTTGATCCAGCGCATGAGGACTTTAATCTGATTACCATATGTAGCGCCCAAAGAGTAGTAATAGGGGTATTTTGAAGGCCCGCCTTCTTCGCCAAAAATTTCTGTAGAATAAGAGCCGTCGAGCCATGGAATTTTTTCTTCTACATTGACCTTTTCGATCAAGGGCTTTAGTCCCCCGGTGATGTAACCGGTGGCCATAATCAGTTCTTCCCGGCTGTGCTCTGCGGCGTATTTATTAAAGTTGGCCACTTCCACCGTGGGGTCATAGCGAAAATCTTCCAGATACCAGGTAATTTTTTTGCCGTTGACGCCGCCGCCTTCACCATTGACCCAGTTCATGCCGTCAATATACCCCCAGCCAAATTCCGGAAGCGAGCCGACAGGTCCGCTCATGGGAAACTGGGAAAGCACTTTTATTTCTTTGGCAAAAATGGAACCATATCCTAGAAAGGCAAAGACCACGATAATGGATAGGATAAAAAGGGTTCTTTTTTTCATATCTGCGCCTCCTTTCGAGCGATTAAAGGGTGAGTCTCTAAACGCGAGACTTAGGGACTGCGGTAGAAAAAGCTTGCCCCAATACTATTTTTTGGAATCAAATCAATTGATTACGAGTATCACCTCCTTTAGTAGAAAATTTTCAAGTTTGAAAGGAACCTAGACGTTTGCGGGAAAAAGAGCAGTGAAGATACAAAATTTCTCTGAAGATTTTCAGAAAATTTCATCAGTCGGTCTCAGTAAGCGAAGCAGGATTCTTAAACCATAAACATTTCCATAGCCAAAATAAAAGCCGCAACAGAGAAACCGATGCGTAAAGTAGCGCAACAGATCAGGTCATAACGACAAATTCCCTATACAAAGGGTTATTTCCGCTAAACCATAAAGAAGCAGGTATTACTTGTCAAGATATTTTTGGTTGCATTCCTGAGCACGCCAAATGCGGAAAAAAAACCGACTCAGGCCCATAATTTTAGAAAGTATTTTTTGTATTGATTCTCCTTGACCAGTGTGATTCATTCAATCATAAATCGGTCTATATGCAAATGTATAGGAGGGATATTGAATGAATACGGTAAGGCTTGGCAAAACGGAACTTGTTGTTTCTCAGGTTGGTTTTGGCGGTATCCCCATTATACCGCTCGGATTTGAAGATGGTGTTGCGGTGGTTCGCCATTGTTTTCAGCGTGGTATTACCTTTTTTGACACGGCCAATATGTATGGCGACAGTGAGAAAAAGATCGGCCAGGCGCTCGAAACCGTCCGAGACAAAGTGGTGATCGCCACCAAAACACTGGAACGCAGCGCGGAGGGCACAGCCAAACATATTGCTTACAGTCTGGAAAATCTGAAAAGCGATTATATAGATCTATACCAGATGCATAACATTAGCAAAGAAAATGACCTGAATGAAATTCTTGCCTCTGGTGGAGCCTTGGAGGCTGTCAATAAAGCTAAGGCTGATGGTAAAATAAAATTTATCGGGTTTAGTTCGCACGATATCGCCATGGCAATCAAGGTTTGCCGTACGGGCCTTTTTTCCGCCATCCAATTTCCGTTTAACTTCATCGAAAGCGATCCCGCAGATGAACTTTTTAAGGTCGCCCAAGAACTGGATATGGGTATTATAGCCATGAAACCGCTGGGTGGCGGCCTTTTAGAACGCGCGGATCTGTGTTTCAGGTTCTTACAGCAGTATCCTTATGTTGTGCCTATTCCCGGCATCCAAAATGTTGAAGAGGCAAACGAAATTTTCGAACTTTATCGCTCGCCCCAGCCATTGAGTCAGAAAGATTTATCAGAAATAGAAAAGATACGCTCAGAGCTCGGCAAACGCTTCTGCCATCGTTGCGGGTATTGTGTACCCTGCGAACAAGGTGTAAAAATTCCGGAGGTTTTGGGATTCAGGACGATTGCCAGACGCCTGTCCCCCGCCATTACCATTGCCTTTACGAAGGATGCCATGGAAACCGTTGGTAACTGCACCGACTGTGGTGAATGTCTTGATAAATGTCCCTACCGCCTGGCCATTCCCGATCTTATTCAAGAGTACCAAACGCTTTTTCAAGATTATGTGAGCAAACACGGGTAGTCAGACTCAATCTTCAATCTCGGCGATCATTTCAATCTCGACGGCAATATTTAAAGGCAGCGCATTCATTCCCACGGCAGAGCGCGCATGTTTTCCCTTTTCGCCAAATATCTCGACCAGAAGATCAGAGGCGCCGTTAATGACCTTGGGTTGATCGACAAAGTCCGGCGTGCAATTAACCATGCCAAGTAGTTTTACTACCCGGCGCACCTTGTCAAGATCTCCAATCTCTGATTTCAATGATGCAAGCAATACAAGCGCCACCTGCCGTGCGGCTTTGTAACCTTCCTCGAGGGTTAGATCGGCTCCGACTTTACCTGTAATCAGATTGCCGTTTTCGAGTACCGGGCCATGGCCGGAGAGAAAGACCAGATTTCCGCTACGGACGGCTGAAACATAATTTGCCACCGGCTTGCCGGGTGCCGGAAGTTCAAGTCCCATTTCCTTTAGTCTTGTTTCGATTTTCATATGATAACCTCCTTGCAAACTAAATAAATTCTAGATTTTCGGCAGTTACTAAGAAGAACAAAAGCCGCTCGACATGATCGATTTTTCTCTCGCTGGATCGGGATCCCACAGCTCGATGATGAATGTGTGGGAGCGGCTTCCAACCGCGATCGAAACGAATCTATCTGGTGTCGGTTACTTTGTGAACTCATTAGTAACTACCCTACGATGGGCTCACTTACGGTGGTCAGCTGCATTTGGCGATTGTATAGCTGGCTGTAAAGTCCACTGCGTTGCATCAACTCCTGGTGATTGCCTTTTTCGACGATGCGGCCTTGGTCCAGCACGATGATTTTATCGGCATTTCGGATTGTGCTGAGCCGATGCGCAATCACCAGCGCGGTGCGCCCTTTGAGCACTTTTTCCAGAGCTTGCTGGATCAGATATTCTGCTTCGGCGTCGACGGATGATGTGGCTTCGTCCAGGATCAGAATCCGAGGATCTGCGAGGATGGCTCTGGCCAGAGCAAGCCGTTGTTTCTGGCCACCACTGAGCTTGACCCCTCTTTCCCCAACTTCGGTATCGTAACCATGGGGCAATTCTGTGATGAAACCATGGGCATTGGCGGCTTTAGCGGCCGCAATCAGTTCTTCGTCAGTGGCATCCGGTTTACCATATAAAAGATTTTCAGCTACGGTGTTATTGAAGAGAAAGGAATCTTGCAGCACTACGGTTACCTGGCTGCGCAATGTGTCCAATTTAACTTTGCGCAGGTCGTGCTCATCTATGGATACTGTTCCTTGAATCGGATCGTAAAACCGGCAAATGAGATTGGCAATACTCGTTTTGCCGGCACCACTGGGGCCTACCAACGCCACCATCTCACCCGGGGTTATGTGAAAGGATATGTCGTAAAGGACTTTGTCACCGGATCCGTAGCGAAAATAGACCTGATCAAAGGCCATTTTTCCCTTGATGACCGGCAAATCAACTGCATCCGGCACATCTTTCACATCTGTGGTTTCGTCCAGCAACTCAAAAATCCGTTCACCCGCAGCAATTGCTTCCTGGAAAATGTTGTCCACCTCGGTTAACCGGTTAATGGGTTCATAGAATGAAGTTATATAAGCAAGAAAAGCAACCAGAGTGCCCAGGGACATCTCGCCCCGCATCACCATAATTGCCCCGACACCCAAAACCACCACTGTTGCCATAGATCCCAGAAAACGGATGGCCGGGAAAAACGTTGACCAATAACGGATACCTTTCACCCGTGCACGATAATAACTCTCGCTTTCAGCCGCAAAGCGTTCCTTTTCGAGATCTTCACGCGCAAAGGCCTGAATCACACGAATTCCGGAAAGATTATCCTGCAATTTCGCATTGATGTCGCCCAGCCGGGCGCGAACTCGGCGGTAAACCGGACGGATCTTGGTATTATAATGACGAAAGGCCAGTGCGAGAATCGGCACCGGAATCATAACGATCGCCGCCAGACGCGGTTCCAGCACAAAGAGGACAATCGATCCGCCCACCAGGCGAAGCAGATCAACTGCTGTCAACGCCGAGCCGTGCGTAACAAAATGTTCCAGGGCGCTAAGATCATTTGTCACACGGGACATTAAATCACCCGTTGAGGTCCGCTCAAAGAAGGAAAGCGACATTCGTTGTAAATAAGCATAAAGGCGAACACGTAAATCAAAAATAAATTTTTCACCCAGGGCGTGGCGGATATAATTGTCACCGATGCTTACCAGTTGTTGCAAGGCATACACACCCACCAGGCATGCAATGAGCACACCGATATAGGCCAGGTGGCGTGAGGTGACTATTTCATCAACAATTGCTTTTTGAAATAGGGGTGGAACCAGCTCAAGCGCCGCCCGCCCGATCAGCAGAACTGCACTGATCAACAGAACATTCCAGTAAGGTGTAAGTAGAAAAAATAGTCGTTTTAATACCTGCACGGGTTTCTTCCCTGATTAAATAAAAAGCGTGGATGAGAGAAAAGAAATATAAACAAAACACCACCACCTGTAAAGAAGGAAGTGTTTCCGAATTTAGTTCTTGACTTTTATATCAAAAACAATATTCGGTACAAAGATAAAGAGAATTTTATTATGAGCTTTCCGATCGTATTAGCCCATGGTGTATGTCGCTTTGACATTCTGTGGAATGAGTCGCTTGACGTAGATAACAATGATGATCCCAGGATTGACCGGATCAACTATTTCAGAGGAATTCGCACCATGCTCATGAACAAGGGCTACACCGTGTATCATTCTAAAGTTGCGTGGGCTGCAAATGTTGATAAACGGGCAGCGGATCTAAAAGAAAACATATTGAAAATCTTAGGTGAGACCAAAGCAGAAAAGATCAACATTATCGCCCACAGTATGGGTGGCTTAGACACCCGGCATATGATGTTTAATGATCGAAATGATGGGAAAATTCATGAACATATTGCCTCACTTACCACCATCTCCACTCCCCATGCGGGTTCTCCATTCGCCGATTGGGGCCTTGATAACCTTTCCCGGATTCCAGGTATTCTCAAAAAAATAGGATTGGACATTGATGCGTTTCAAGATTTGCGAACAGATTCCTGCAACGCGTTCAATGAACGTCCGGAAGTCATAGCGTTTGAATTAAGTTGTCAATCGAAGATCAAATGTCAAACCTATGCCGGTCAGCAGAATTTCTGGGGTATATTCAATTTGTTAAAAGAACCGTTTCAGATTATTGAAAAAAAAGAGGGTGAAAATGACGGACTGGTTTCGGTGCAATCTGCGAAATGGCGAGATGAGTATTTTAAAGGGACCCTTGATGAAACGGATCATTTGAATGAGTTGGGATGGTGGGACGTGGCCCAGCTTATGAAAGGCGAAACGCCGGATAAACTGCTGCAACGCATACACAACTTTTATGCCGAAATTGCAAACGATCTTCCTTAGAACTTTGGAATAACCAAACGGATTAAGAGCGAAGGAGAAATTATGTCAATTACATCAGGTTTAAACCCGAAGATATTTTATTCCACTGAAGCCGATCCTGAAATGGAGAAATTTAATACGGAAATTGAAAAAACCCTATCCAAATTGCCGCCTTTGCATAGCCTTCCACCGCAGGTCATCCGTGATGCACGTGAACAGGGACAGAGTATTTGGGGACCTTTTAAAATTCTGGATGAGGTTGAGGAGCGAATATTAAAAGGCTCATCCGGTGATGTCCCCGTTAGGGTTCTTGTACCGGAAGATATTAAAGGTGTATACTTGCACATTCACGGTGGCGGTTTTATGCTCGGCAGAGCGCATCATTATGACGAATTGATGGCCGCTATTGCGAAGATGTGTCAGGTGGTTACCGTTAGTGTGGACTACCGGCTGGCACCGGAGGACCCCTATCCGGCCGGTCCGGACGACTGTGAGACCGTGGCTGTCTGGCTAGCCGAAAATGCTGGATCAGAATTTGGGACGGATCGATTCGTCATCGGTGGGGAGTCTGCCGGAGCAAATCTCTCGGCGGTTACCTTGTTACGGATGAGAGACCGGCACGGTTTCAGCGGTTTTTGCGGGGCTGTTCTGACTTATGGTGGCTTTGACCTGTCGATGACACCTAGCGCCAAAAGCTGGGGGGAGCGACCATTGATCCTGACCACCCCGTTGATTCGATGGTTTCACGAAAGCTACGTATCGGAAGATAAGATAACTGATCCCGATGTATCTCCGCTTTATGCCGATCTGGCTGAAATGCCACCGGCTTTATTTACGGTCGGGACCCTGGACCCGCTGCTGGATGATTCGCTGTTCATGTATGCACGTTGGATTGCTGGGGGAAATAAAGCGGAGCTGGCCGTGTATCCCGGGGCCATCCACGGTTTCAACGCCTTTCCTCTCAAGGCTGCCGGGCGGGCCAACAAGAAAATTGCGGATTTTATTCGAAGCTGTTTCAAAGCCTCAGATAGGTGTTACTAATGCGAGCGATATTATTTAGACACCAATCTTCAAATTGTCTTATTACAACGCGATTCGACTATCCTCTCAAGTCTAAATAAAAACGCTCGCATTAGTAAGTGTTGAGAAAAGTCGCCGTCCAAACCTGGTTTGAATTTATGCCAAAATTGGAGGGAATAACAAGGAAATTAAAGGCTAATTTGAACCAACTTTAAAATGCAACGCCAGAAAGCCAAAAAGGTGCTTTCCTTGTGATTAGTTTAGAGTTACTGCAATTTTGAAAGTGCACTTTCAATACCGATTAATAGCAGATAGCACAAGTTATAGAACTAAAAATTAACCTTTTATATATTGCTTTTAAGCCAAGCAGCGACAAATTTAATTGCTTCTTTTTTACTAAGTATTCCCACCCCATGTCCAGACCCCGACCAGATCTTTAATTCCTTTTTTCCATTTTTCCAATCATAATATATTTTATTGTGTTCAGCAGCTTTGAAATTGCCTCCCCAATCCTTTTTTGCTGTCATAAAAAGAATTGGTTTCTCACCGTAATCTGACAAAAGCTGTTTAATGGGTTTATAACCCGGAAATGCCTCTTCTCCTGAAAGTGAAATTAGTACCAATGCCTTTAAGTCGTATTCAACTCCGGATATTATAGCCACTCTTGACCCAAGACTTGTGCCAATTAGAGCTATACGTTTTGGATCTACTTCCTTTTTGCTTGATAAGAAATTGATACCACTTTTTGTATCGTATTTCACAAGTGCCATTAAATCCTGCTTTTGGATGGTGCGAATCTGTTCCTTTCGGTTTCTTGCCTTCGCGATAATATCTTTGTACCTAAGATCCATTGCTAAAACAGCAAAACCAGCCTCATTAAGTTTTATCGGGATTGAACCGAAATTCATTCTATCACATCTTGTATCAGGCAATAAAATGATACCAGGAGCATTCGGCATCGAAGATGGAAAATATGTGCATTTGAGCTTTGTCCCATCATCAGTAGTTAAATCCACAGTTTCTGCGGCAACTCCTTCGACAGCAAATTGGGCAAATGAACAAAGTAAAATTAGAAATATAAGAAAGATTGGTTTAGAATATTTTCCTTTTACCATTTTTGCCCCCCTTCTTTTGACAAAATTTCATCCCTTTAAATTGATATCTATTTTCACGCCTTTCCCCTGAATTTATATGTTACCTTCTGCGTATCCATCTTCATTAAGAAAAAATAAGGTCACTGAGAGTAAAATACAGAAAACTATGATCAACGGATGCATACTCATCAAAACCTTTATACGGCAAAAAGTATGTAAGTTACAACCATTCAAATTTATAATACCCCAAAGCCACATCCAAAAGAGCCCGTTGAAGACCACCCAGCCAAAGTTGAAGGATTTTTACATCTCGCAATTATTTCTCTATATTATAGTCAAAACAATAACCATAATAAAGCGTAAAGGGGACGAGGGTGAAAGATTGACATATTATAATATGTATATCATTGCCCTGCCATGGCCGAAAAGCGCGTATCGATGCCTCTGGAGCAATTCAGCATATTATCATTCGCGGAATTGAATGACAGCATAAAGATGCCAAAAAATATGTCAACCTTTCACCCTCGTCCCCATCTCTCCTACAACTCTTGCCAGAATCGCGCTCGCCAGGAGCGGCGAAGCTACCAAACTAAACCTTACGGGTGCGAACGTCTGCGACGCTATGAGCTTGGTACCAAGTTGAATCTGCACCAGTGCCAATGCGCCGGACCAAGACGTCAATTAGAAATGGTCTTCCTTCACGCGTGGCGGCAATTCCCCGTTTTATCGCATTCGGCAGTTCCGGTGCACTGTTCACCTTGATACCCTCCACGCCCTGACTTTGGGCCAGCTTGACAAAGTCAATGTCGGGATCGCCCAAATATATCCCTAAATACCGATTGGCTCTGTTCATCTTTCCGTTGTACCTGGTGTAGCTATGGCGCACAGTCTGATAATTGCGGTTATTAAAAACCACCGTTAGCACCGGCACTTCATACCGTGCTTGGGTCCAGAAGCCTGCCGCGCTGTACATGACCGAACCGTCTCCGATATTGCAAACCACCTGGCGATTGGGATTGGCGAGCTTGGCTCCCACAGCCGCACCAATGCCCCAGCCTAATCCAGCCCCAGAATTGGAAACCCACATCTTTTCGTGTTCACGGAAGCCCGTGTTAAAAAAAGGTTCGATCTACTGAAGCTTTCACTAACCAGGATGGCATCCTTGTCGAGTTCCTGCTCCATGACCCATGCAAGTTCATCGGGATGGATGGGAGACATGCCCAGTCTCGCGTTGTTGATTTGCGGAGTCCGGCGTTCTGGTTTAGATCGAAGCGATGCCATCTTCGAAATTCTGTCCTTGGTGGCCGCCGACTTGATAGCTTCGAATAACGCCTGCAAAGCCAACTTGACGTTGGCCACAATCGCAAGGTTAAAGGGGCGCTCACTGCCAATGGCATTGGTGTTGAGCCCGATGTACACCTCTTTTGCACCTGCGGCTAGCCTTGGCGGTTGGGGGATAGGTCCGCCGCCAAGATCAGTCACCCCGATATTGAGCACCAGGTCCCTGTCCTGGTTTGCTCTGAGAAAATAAGGACCAACAAACAGGGAATGATGCCGAGGAAAACAGTGGAATGCGGGCAAGAGGAATTCGCTTACAGGAATGCGAAGTAACTCAGCCAGTTCAAAGGCTTCTGGTTGTGCATGCGCCTTATGCACTTCATCGCCCAAAAATAGTACGGGATTTTTGGCATTGAGTAGAAACTCCGCTAGCGCTAAAATATCATCTTCGCCAGGAGGAATGTCATCGGGAATCATGAAGGCCGAGCGGTCATAAATGTCCGCAGTGACATTTTTCTCCTCCAGAATATAATTCGGGATAGCGAGATAGACAGGACCGCCCGGCGAGGTCGTGGCAACCTTGAAAGCCCGGCGCAGCATCGACGGAAGCCCAGTGGCATCACGTGACTCCCACGAGATCTTGGTAAATTGCTGAGTGACATCCTTCTGATTGAAGCCCGGGCGGGGCGCAAGCAGTATTTCGTCATCGTTGATTTCATGATCAAGAAGACCGGCGGTGACAATTAGAGCTGATCCATCGCGACTGGAATTATAGAGTTGACCGACTGATTGAGCCGTCCCGGCGATGACATGGACATTGACGAACGCCGGTTCGCCAGAGACCTTGTGGTAGCCATCCGCCATTGAGATCACAATCCCTTCATGGAGTCCCAAAATCAGGTTGACACCAGGCTGGTCAAGAAATGCGTCAAAAAAGCCCACTTCGAATGACCCAGGATTCGTGAAGAGGTATCGAACTCCAGCGGCTTTCATCTGCTCAACCATCAATGCACCGCCGGTTCCAGTGAAAGGACGTCCTGCTCCGGCAACACCATTTACCGCCGCCTCCGCAGCACGCACGATGGAGGCGACGCCAGAAACGCTGATACTCATCGCCGCCAGGGCCTGGCAAAATCCACGGCGAGATAATCGGTGCTCAATGAAGCTATTCATCAATTCTCTCATAACCGTCTCCTCCAATGGTAGTTTTTTTCAAAAAGCAGGGATTGAATCAGCCGAGCATTGCTCGGTTGCATGCTTTGTCCTCTCCTAATACAGAAAAAAAGTGGAATCAAACAAAAAGCCCTCAAAAAGAAAAAAATAAGGTAGACACAACATGTTGCGGTGCGCCTTTTGGTGTAAAAAGGCAGCATCTAGAGGGCAGCGGTTTATCTACCTCATAAGGAGTAGATAGAAAACAGGAAGTTCTCTACTAGAAAGACACCAGACAAGCTTCTCCCTCCACGAAACCACTATAAGTCCTATACAAGCCCTCTTTCTCTCCATGCGGGAAAAATCTGCTTACATTTTTCCTCGGCTTCTTTGATTGCTTCCTCAGGGGTTGCCTCACCAGTGGCTGCCTTGGCAAACATCGTGGGGATGACCCACTTGTCGAAGATCTCCTCGATGGCCGCGTTGTGGTATCCCGGATAGCCGATGTTGGTCGTCCACTCCTGAGCGTCCTCCAGGACTTTGTACTTGTCGGAGGGGTCAGCCTTGGGGTCGTTCGCGATAAGCTTTTTCAAGTCTGGAACAGTATCGGGAAAGCAGGGGAAGTAGTAAAACTCGCTGGTAAGAAACGCCTTTCTGAAGTTGCCGATATAATCCACAAGGAATTGTTTGGCCCCCTCGATGTTCTCAGCGAACTTCCAGATGGAGTAAGTGTTCATTGAACTCCTTAGCCCCATACGTCTTACCGGGCCTGCCGGTGGTTTGGCCAGAGCGATCTTCTTCGAAATTTCGGCCATCTCCTTCCGCTTCTCGGCGGTGCGGGTGATGGAGATCGCGTTTACGACCAAGGAGCCCTTGCCCTCAAGCATGAAGCGATTGTTAGCCATTGGATCCCAACTTAATACCTGCGGTGTCATCGCTTCCTTGAAAAGGGTGCGGACGAACTTGACGGCTTCAAGCGTTTGCTTTGAGTTGATGACCACATTACCCTCTTGGTCTTGAACCGAGGCTCCATAGGAGT
>CP070746.1:6160614-6164450 GCA_020348305.1 Desulfobacterales bacterium | reverse complement strand
CTGAAGAATCCGCAAAAGGCAAAACATGACCTATATTATTAAGCGGCTCTTGCTTTTTATTCCTACCCTTATCGGAGTTATTACGCTGGTTTTTTTAATTCTGCACGCAATTCCGGGCAGCCCGGCGACACGCGTATTGGGAGAATTTGCCACGGCCGAATCCATTGCTGAATTCGAACGCAGACTCGGTCTGGACCGCCCGTTAATCGAGCAGTACATCGATTTCGTAACAAGTTATGCAACGGGAGATTTCGGAGAATCTTATAGAACCGGTGAAGAGGTCATCGATCAGTTGGCCCTCGAATTACCGTATACACTTCATCTCGTAACTGCGGGCATGATCATCGCCATTATCATCGGTGTCGGTCTGGGTATTGTTTCGGCAATCAAACCCAACAGCCTACTGGACAATATCGGCCGAATAATAGCGCTGCTGGGTGTATCCATGCCCGTATTCTGGTCGGGCATGATATTGATTATCCTCTTTGGTTTAAAATTGGGCTGGTTTCCAATCATCGGCGCTGGCGATACGGGTGACGTTCCTGATATTTTGCACCGTCTTGTTCTACCGGCATTTACCGTCGGCTTTTTGACCAGCGGTGTCATCATGCGGATGACGCGCTCAAGCATGCTGGAGGTCCTCGATCAAGATTACATACGCACCGCTTTTTCGAAAGGATTGGCAGATACCATTGTGTATCTGAAGCATGCACTTAAAAATGCAGCAATTCCGATAGTAACCGTTATCGGTTTAAGCTTCGGCGGGCTGTTAAGCGGTACGGTTTTAACCGAAACCATTTTTGCACGTCACGGACTCGGTAAATTTTTGGTAGACGCCATATTATGGAAAGATTATCCGGCCGCCCAAGGTTGTATTTTTGTAATTTCACTTATGTTTCTGGTTATCAATTTAATTACGGATTTAATATACGGTGTCCTCGATCCAAGAATAAGACATGCGTGACGCGAATTATCAAAAGGATAAAAAGACGGAATCAGGGCTGAAAATGCTGAAGCGAAGTCCGACCGCCGTCATCGGACTGGTCATTGTATTGATTGTTATTTTTTGCGGCATATTTGCTCCCTGGATCTCCCCGTATGACCCGATCAAGACGGATTTATATTCCCGCCTGAAAGCACCGGATAAAGATCATTGGCTCGGCACGGATAAATTGGGCCGTGACGTGCTAAGCCGAATTATTTGGGGCGCGCGCGTATCGTTGAAAGTGGGTGTCATCTCGGTGGGTATCGGAATGATCATTGGGGTCATTATCGGCCTGATCGGGGGGTATTTTGGTGGAATAACAGAGAAGGCCATTTTCAGTCTCGTTGATTTGATGCTGTCCGTGCCTCCGCTTTTGCTTGCCCTTGCTATCGTCGCTACACTGGGACCCGGTATCGGACCGGTAATGACAGCCGTCGGGATCTCGTTGATTCCTATATTTGCACGTGTTGCCCGGGGGTCGGTTTTGACGGTGAAAGAGCAAAATTATGTGGTAAGTGCTAGGGCGCTGGGCGCCTCTCATCTGGATATTATGCTGCGTCACATTCTGCCCAATATTCTAACTCCGGTCATTGTTATGGCGACCCTCTATTGTGCATTTGCCATTATTATGGAGGCTGCATTGAGTTTTTTGGGAATCGGGATTCAACCACCTGAACCGACCTGGGGGACTATCCTCAGCCATGGGCAACAACATATGCGTACGGCAGCATGGATTTCGACCTTTTCCGGATTGGCAATAACCATAACCGTGCTGGGATTTAACTTGCTGGGGGACGGGCTGCGGGACCTTATGGATCCCAATATGCGGCATGTAATTCAGACAAAATAATAATTGCGGTTCCGAATGAAAGTCGATTAGCAATATACTCTGTGAGTAAACAATCATATGCACTTGCTGCAAATTAAAAACCTCAAAACATATTTTTACACTACCGACGGCATTGGAAAAGCAGTAGACGATGTCACGTTTAGCCTTGAAAAAAGTGAAACGCTCGGTCTGGTCGGCGAATCCGGCTGCGGAAAAAGCGTTACGGCCCTTTCCGTCATGCGACTACTAAAGGAACCGCCGGCCCGGATCGTAAACGGACAGATTTTATTTGACGGAACAGACCTTTTAAGGCGCACCAAAAAAGACATCAAGGCCATTCTGGGGAAACGCATTTCCATGATCTTTCAAGAGCCGATGACGTCTCTCAATCCGGTCTATACGATTGGTGACCAAATTGCCGAAATGCTTTCCCTTCATGAGGATCTTGCTAAAAAGCAAAGCTGGGAACGGGCTGTCGATATGCTAGCAAAAGTTCAGATTCCGTCCCCTGAAAAAAGAGCGTATGAATATCCCCACCAGCTTTCAGGCGGGATGCGGCAGCGGGCAATGATTGCGATGGCGCTTGCCTGCAATCCGGAGATTCTGATTGCCGACGAGCCGACCACCGCCCTGGATGTGACGGTTCAGGCCCAGATCATTGACCTCATGATGCAGCTGAAGAATGAATTCGGAACTGCCATTTTGTTGATTACCCACGACCTGGGCGTAGTGGCACAAACCGCCGAGCGAATCGTTGTCATGTACACCGGTAAAATAGTTGAAGAGGCCGAAACTCTGGCCATTTTTGAAGATCCGAAGCATCCCTATACACGGGGTCTCTTACAATCCCTACCGAACATTGGATACCGATCTTTCAGCAGACGGCAGCCGCTGCATGAAATCGAAGGCATTGTTCCGAGCCTTTATGGACTGCCGCAAGGATGCAGTTTTCATCCTCGTTGCCCGGATGTTATGGCAATCTGTCGGCAGACGGCTCCGAAACTTGTGGACATCGGTGATAACCACAACGTCCAGTGTCACTTATATCCATAGATTTGGGGTCGCCTATTCAATATTGCTTGCTACAGGGATTTTAATGTTTTCCCCAATTTGGAGGAGATGGTCCGGGTCATTGGGAGAAACGTTTAATTTGCAAGAGCTTCTTAAAATAGTCGATTTAAAAGTTTATTTTCCGATCCGGAGGGGCATTTTCGCACGCACATCGGGGTATGTGTGTGCCGTCGACGGCGTTTCCTTCTCACTGAAAAAAGGCGAGACACTTGGAATCGTCGGTGAAAGCGGATGCGGCAAAACCACGACCGGTATGGCGGTGATGAATTTAGTCAAGCCGACAGACGGGAGCATTTTTTTCCAAGGCGAAAGCATTACTCAGATGCCTGCCGCCCAGATGCGGGAGATGAGAAAAGAGATGCAGATCATCTTCCAGGATCCCTATTCATCCCTCAATCCGAGGATGACGCTCAACCAAATACTCAATGAACCCATGCGGATCCACGGAATGTACCCGGGTCGTGAACGAGCGGAGCGGATTGCCTATCTACTTGAGAAGGTCGGCCTTAGCCCTGAACACGGAAGGCGTTATCCACATGAATTAAGCGGCGGCCAGCGTCAACGCGTTGGTATCGCACGGGCTCTGGCCTTGAACCCGAAAATAATTATTGGCGATGAGCCAGTATCCGCTCTGGATGTATCCATTCAAGCCCAGATATTAAATTTGCTTATCAGCCTGCAGGAAGAGTTTCAGCTTTCCTACATTATCATCGCCCATGACCTGGCAGTCGTGGAATATGCTTGCGACCGTATCGCCGTCATGTACCTGGGCCGGATTGTTGAGATGGCCACCTATCAGGAATTATATAATAATCCAAAACATCCCTACACTAAAGCCCTACTGTCTGCAATCCCGGAGCCGAATCCCCGGGTGAGCCGCAAAAAAACTATTCTCAGCGGTGATGTGCCGAGTCCGATTAATCCGCCGACAGGCTGCCGGTTTCATCCGCG
>CP070746.1:6157835-6160514 GCA_020348305.1 Desulfobacterales bacterium | reverse complement strand
GACATGAATACCGCCAATGCCGCCTACAGACTCCGAAAACTGCTCAATCCAAATGCCCAAGTAAAATTATTTAAAATTACCCACAACCTGGGATACCCCAATGTGTATTCTAAATATTTTATCAGAAGAGATTTAAGCATCAAAGAAGTTGAAAACATTACTTCTGCTTATTTTAATGGCAAGCTAAAGATAATTCCTATGCTCGGCGAAGAAACAACCTATGACTACGACGGCACCGACTTGGAATTTCGAATACTAACGAAAATGCTCAATTCAAATCAGAAGGTTCATAAACAAAATTGACTCAAGGAGATGGTTTTGAATTTAGCCAAATGGAAAATTAAGTCCTTAGCTGGTATCACCAGGAGAGAATTTTTAAAGTACTCCGGTGCTGCTGGGGCTGTTTTGTTTGGCATGCAGGGAGGTTTGGCTATGGCGAATAAAAAAAGTCAAGTATCACTGGTAAACACCGAAGACCGCAAAACCGGAGTTGTATCTTCCTTAAAAATTTTAGGCAAAAATCCGGTAAAAAACAAAGATGTATTAATCAAACCCAATTTTAATACTGCAGATGTGACACCCGGATCGACCCACAACGATACACTGGTGGCACTGGTGGAAGAAGTCTGGAAGATGGGCGCTAAATCCATCAGCCTTGGAGAACGAAGCTATCCGGTAACCAGGGAGGTAATGGAACAAAAGGCTATAATCCCTCTGATGGAAAAATTAGATGTTCAAATAGTTAATTTTGACGATTTAGAGGGAAAAGATTGGGTGGAATTCAAACCCAAAGACAGCCATTGGCGAGATGGATTTCGAATCGCCCGGCCCATAATAGAATCCGAATGCCTGATTTCCACCTGTTGCTTAAAGACCCATCAGTATGGAGGAATCTTTACCATGTCGCTAAAAAACCATGTCGGTGTTGTTCCCACACGCCGGCATGGCTATGGCTACATGGGTGAGCTCCACAGTTCACCTCATCAACGTAAGTTGATCGCTGAAATAAACGCACCCTTTAAGCCTGATCTCATCGTACTGGATGGAATTGATGCTTTTGTTGACGGCGGACCGGCGAACGGTAAGCGGGCAAAAGGAAACGTCTTTCTGGCTTCAACCGATCGGGTTGCCATTGATGCCGTTGGGGTGGCGATTTTAAAATCTCTGGGAAGCAACCATAAAATCATGAATACAAAAATTTTCAGACAAGAACAGATTGCTCGGGCTGCCGAAATCGGTCTTGGGGCATCGTCGCCTGCCGAAATCGATCTCATTGCCGAAGATGCGCAGAGCCATGAATATCGGGATCGTATTATTGAGATATTAAACGATGGGTAAAAGTTCCTAAAACAGAATTCGCTATTTTTCTATTAAATCTTAAAAACTTTAATTATTGCTACAGCTTATAACACCCATGATAGAAAGGGGCCAATCCTATGAAAATTGAAGCCAACGGCATCCAAATAAATTACGAACTGTCCGGAAAAGAAGACGCTCCGCTAGTAGTACTGAGCCACTCTCTAGGATGCAGCATGGTGATGTGGAATCCCCAGCTGGAAGTTTTAGAACCCCATTTTAGGGTCTTGCGCTACGATATGCGGGGTCACGGCTACAGTGATGCGACTGTAGGCGCCTATACGCTGGATCAGTTGGCTGCTGACGTGATTGGTTTGCTGGATGCCTTAAATATAGACATTATGCATTTCATCGGGTTGTCCATAGGCGGAATGATCGGCCAATGCCTGGCGTTGAATAATGCCGATCGACTGCAAAGTATCACCTTGTGTGATACCGCTCCCATCATACCCGAAGAGGCGCGGCCGCTTTTTGAAGAACGTATGAATAGAGCCCGTGATGAAGGTATGGAAGCACTGGTCGAGGAAACTCTTGAGCGCTGGTTTACCCTACCCTATCTCAAACAGAATCCCCCTGAGGTGGAACTCATCCGCAACCAAGTGCTAGGAACACCGCTGGCCGGGTATATCGGATGCAGTGAAGCTATTCTGGGTCTCAATTATCTTGACCGGCTTTCAGAAATCAAGCTGCCCACACTGATCATTGTTGGCGAAGATGACCCCGGAACGCCGGTGGAAGCTTCCCAAGCCATCCACGAACGCATCCAAAATTCAAAACTAGTCGTACTGCCATCTGCCGCTCATCTTTCCAATATCGAACAGGCCGAGGCGTTTAACACTAACCTAATAGATTTTTTAACCCATCACCTTACTTCCCCACCGGGCAGACCAGCTCACATCCCCTGCAATACTTAACGCAATAATAAGGTCTTTTATCGCCTTTCGGTATCACCATGACACCTTCTTCAAATTCGTCGATCGCCAGGCGAACTTCCTGATGTTCTTCATCGCTTGCCGGTATCGCCATAACGGCTTCCTCAATATCTTTTTCCATCTTCACGTTGCAGGTCACCCGGTCATAGGTTCCGTTGATGCCGGGCAATATGGATTGGCCCAGCGCATCGGCCGAATAGACGGTGTTTTGAAAAGCTTTTATGGAACAGGCTTTGCGGCAGGGTTGCTTGCAGCCTTCGCAGGGATTGAATTCAAGCGGGCCGGTGGCTTCTGCTTCCCGGTCCAGCAAAAGCGCCCGGAAGCGGATGCGGGGGCCGTATCCAGGCGTGATCACCAGATTGTTCTTGCCGATACATCCCAAACCGGCCAT
>CP070746.1:6097312-6157735 GCA_020348305.1 Desulfobacterales bacterium | reverse complement strand
GCTACATCATCAAAAGAAGTTACCGAGCAAAGCGATGTTGTTATCACCATGCTTCCGGACTCACCCGAGGTCGAAAAGGTGGTATTTGGTAAGGATGGCGTTTTAGAGGGTGTGAGTTCAGGAATGTTGTTTATCGACATGTCCACCATTGCTCCTGCCACGGCGCGTAGCGTTTATGAGACTCTTAAGGCGAAGGGGGTGGAATCATTGGATGCGCCCGTCTCCGGCGGTGAAGTGGGGGCCAAAGAAGGTGCGCTTTCGATTATGGTCGGCGGCACCGAAGACGCCTTTCAACGCGCCATGCCCATCTTTGAGGTCATGGGGAAAAATATTGTCCTTATCGGCGAGCCGGGAGCCGGCCAGGTTACCAAGGCCTGCAATCAGATTGTCGTGGGTGTTACCATCCAGGCGGTATCCGAAGCGTTGATCCTGGCTCGCAATTCGGGAGTTGATCCAGCCAGAGTTCGGGAAGCCCTGCTTGGGGGGTTTGCTCAGAGCCGCATCCTTGAATTGCACGGGCAACGGATCATCGATCGCACCTTCCAACCCGGATTTAGAATTCGGTTGCACCGCAAAGATCTCGGCATTGCCTTACAAACCGGTCGAGAGTTGTCACTACCGTTGATGACAACTTCGACGGTTGCGGAGTTGATGAATGCATTAATCGCCAGGGGCGATGGGGATCTGGACCATTCCGGCCTGGCATTGCTGCTGGAGCAGCTGGGAGGCAAGGAATAAGACTTAAATCCAAATCCCAATGACCTAGGTTTCAGTGTTAAGCCCAGCCGCTGGCCTGAAAAACGGCCAGTTTGATCGAAAAAGAAACTTCGCCTTTGGCTAGTTTCATAAGAGGTTGCAGAAATAAGTAGGTTTCAGGTTTCGGGTGTCAGGTGTCAGAAACTCAATTGTTGGAGTCTGAAATCTGAATACCTCCCAGTCTGCAGGCATACAGACCTGGGGCGTGAAACCTGAAACCTGATGGGTACTGACACCTGACACCCGAAACCTGAAAGGCACCTGAAACCAAGAAATCAAAAAAAACCGGGATGAAGTTTAAGTCTCTACAATTATGGAGGTATGCGCTGTGGACACCATCCAAAAACTGCCCTTCGGCAGCACCGGGCATAAGAGTACGCACGCGATTTTCGGATCGGCCTGTTTAAGACGCGCCAGCCAGCGTGAAGCCGACGAAGTACTTGAAATTTTGCTTAAATACGGTATCAATCATATTGATACGGCTCCTTTATACGGAGATGCAGAGCTTCGGATCGGTCCCTGGATGAAGCATTACCGGGACCAGTTCTTTCTGGCCACCAAGACAGATCAACGGACGTATCAGGATGCCCGTGAGCAGTTCTTTCGTTCTCTTGAAAGGCTTCAGGTTGACCGGGTCGATCTCTTGCAGATGCACAATCTTACCGACGTAGTTTATCGAGAAACTGCCATGGGTCCCGGCGGGGCATTGGAGTTTCTTGTTGAAATTAAAGAAAAGGGATTGGCCAAATTTATCGGCGTCACCGGCCATGGTATCCTGACACCGAAAATGCACCTTCAAAGCCTTGATCGATTTGCTTTTGACAGCGTACTTTTGCCCTGCAACTATCTGCTAATGCAGAATCCCGATTACGCTGCCGATTTTAATAATCTCATTTCCTATTGCAGCAATCACAATATCGCGGTGCAGACCATAAAATCGATCGCTCGCGGCTACTGGGGAAATAGACCTCGCAGCCATGTCACCTGGTATGAGCCTTTGACTGATGAGGAATCCATTATTAAATCGGTGCATTGGGTGCTTGGAATAGCCGGCATTTTTCTGATTACCGTAGGCGATATGCAAGAGCTACCCAAGTTCATAGAGGCGGCAGCCAGTTTTCAATCGCCGCCGTCGGATAAGCAGATGAAAGGTGTGGTTGAAAAGCAGGGAATAGAACCAATATTCAGCTAGAATCTTTTACATTTTGGAAAACCAAGTTCTCACGGCGTGGCTACCGTCAAGCGGATATGCCTCCAATGGCTGCAGTGATGGAGTAATGAAATTTTTAAAAGGATACATATATCATGAATAAAAACGCTTTGCATTATCAGAACATTTCTGAGCTTGCCAGCCGCATTCGAACAGGCGAACTCTCTCCCGTAGAACTAACGGAGCATTGTCTTGCTCGCATCGTGTCTTTGGATGGAAATTTGAATGCTTACCGGCTGGTATGCAATCAAAGGGCATTGGACGAGGCCCGAGCAGCAGAAAAGGCTTTGCGGGCTGGAAAAGATTTGGGCATGCTTCATGGTATCCCATATGCTGCCAAGGATCTATTTGACGTCAAAGGGCTGGCCACTGCGGCCGGTTCAAGTCTGTTGGACAATAATATTGCTGCGCAGGATGCCGAAGCTATTCAAAAGCTTACCCAGGCCGGGATGATCTTGCTGGGCAAAACCCATACGGTTCAGTTTGCTTTCAGTGGCGTTGGGATTAATCACGATCACGGCACCCCCCACAACCCCTGGAGCCAAACCCATCATTTGCCGGGCGGTTCCAGTAGCGGCTCGGGCGTTGCGGTTGCCGCCGGAATGGTGCCCATGGCCCTGGGAACCGATACCGGAGGATCGGTGCGTGTGCCCGCTTCGCTTTGTGGTACGGTAGGTTTGAAGACAACTGTCGGGCGCATCAGCCGGGCTGGCGTTTACCCCTTAAGTTGGACGCTGGATTCGGTCGGGATGCTGACGCGATCGGTTGAAGATGCCGCTTTGGTTTATCAATGTATGCAAGGAACTGACCTCAATGACGAGATTACCTTGGGTCTGGCTTCCCAGGATGTCCTAAAGGAACTGAAGGATGGCGCGCGAGGTCTTCGGCTTGCCTTTGCTGAGACGGTCTTCTGGGAGGATGTTCATCCGGAAGTTGAAAAGGCTGTGCGGGAATGCGGCAAGGTGTTCAAGGAACTGGGTGCTCAGGTAAGCAGTATCGAATTCCCGCAAGCGTATGAGGCGCTGCAGTTAAATCCCGGCGCAGTATTCATCGCTGCCGAAGGTTATACGCTCAACAAAAAGTGGTTGGAGGAGCATTTTGACGAGTTAGATCCTGTGGTTGCTCATCGAATGATCAAAGGCAAGTACGTCACGGCCGGCGAATACTTGCAGAACACATACGCATCAAAGCGTTTAAGAGCAAAGGTCGCAAATACCTTAAAAGGTATAGATGCCCTGCTTGTTCCCACAACGCCTATACCGGCTCAGCCTGTGGACGAGGTAGACACCACCATGGAAAATTACCTGACGCAAAATGCCTTCTATCTGCGCAATACATGCATTGGAAACATCCTGAACATGTGTGGATTAAGCATCCCGTGCGGTTTTACCAAGAAAGGTTTTCCGATCGGGCTGTTGATTTACGGAAAACCGTTCCAGGAAAATGTGGTATTGCGTGCCGGGTATGCCTTTCAACAGGTCACCGACTGGCACACCCAAACTCCGGATTTGTCATGGGCAATAAATGATTGATTTCTAAAGTACAAACTCAGATGGGCTTTATTCCCCCTTCCTCATCCCTGCCGCCAGTCGCCGACCCGCCATAGCCGCTATGGCGACGGCGCAGGAAGGGAAGTAAAGTTTCTCCCCCATATTACGGGAACTTGCGTTGAAATATCAGGGAAATATAATTTGACCCCATTTAACTTAATGATATAATGCTATATACGATGATAAAAGGATCAGAACTTCCTGCTCCATCTGACTGAATGCGCCATTTCTTGCATGGAATCGAGCCGAGACCTGTAGCTGAATCTTGCATTCTTTCAGATTTATTGCTGGTTTCGATACCTCTAAAATGGGGGCAATTATGAGCCAAGAGCGTGCCGAAGGAAAACTTAACGAGATACTCAGCGCTGATGCAGTAAGGGCCGCCTTCCAAGCCCAGACTGTATTATTTGAAAAGTTTGTTTCTACGGCAAGGTCAGATGATAAAGCGGAAGTCATCAAAGCCATGTTGCGCAAAACGATTGAGATCTCAATCGAACTGAGCGGTGCAGAACTCGGCAGTCTCGTTTTACTCGACAGCGATGGCATCGTGGTCGACGGTATATTATCCGACGCTGAAATCTCCCCTGAGCCAAGCTCTGTGCTGAACGAATCGGTATTGGAAAAAGGGCTTGCAGGGTGGGTGACGAGTCATCGCAAGATCGGTCTGGTCAATGACTCCCAGAAGGATGATCGCAGGCCAATCCTTGCCAATTCGTCTTATCCCGCTCGTTCGGCGTTGGCTCTGCCGATTATTAGCGGTGAAATACTGTTGGGAATTTTAACACTAATGCATTCTATGCCCGGCTACTTCACACCGGGGATTGTCGAGCGAATGAAAATCACTGTCAACCAGGTGGCCTTGGCTTTAGAAAATGCATACCTCTTTGACAGCCTGAATGAATCGATTAAGTCACTGGGAAAAGCCAAGCAAGAGATCGAGGCCTATTCCAGAGTGCTTGACCGGGAGATGGAAAAATGCCGTAAGATTCAGAATAACTTTTTACCCAAGCAATTACCGCATTTGGCCAATTGGCATATTGAAGAGTTTTTTTTTCCGGCAAGTCGAGTTGCAGGCGACTTTTACGATGTATTCATGTTGCCGGGAGGTTATGCCGGATTGGTCATCGGTGATGTATGTGATAAGGGGGTGGGATCGGCACTTTTCATGGCACTGTTTCGAAGCTTGATACGCGTATTCTCCGGCCAAGCTCAGTTAAGCAGATCACTGATTGATACGCAAAAACAAACGGTTGGCGGTACGCCCGATTCAGAATCAATTAGACAATACAATCAAGTCGAAGCGATCCGAACCGTTTCACTGACCAATGATTACATCGCACAAAACAATCAGATGTGTATGTTCGCATCACTTTTTTTCGGGGTTTTAGATCCAAAAAACGGAAAGCTGGTTTATATCAACGCCGGGCATGAGACTGTATTTGTTATTGGCCGAAATGGCATAAGTGAACGTCTCTTACCAACGGGACCGGCAGTCGGTCTGATTCCTGAGGCGAAATTCAAATATGAGCAGATTCAGCTGAAGCCAGGTGAAATTTTATTTGCATTTACAGACGGAGTTCCCGATGCACGTTCCCCCGGCGAGGAGCGTTTTACTAAAAAACATCTAATCTCCTTATTGTCTCAACCGGTGGCGACCGCCTTCGACTTGATGGAAAGGATCGGAACAAGTCTTTTTGCTCATATCGGCAAAGCCCCCCAGGCGGATGATATTACGATGTTGACGCTTCAGCGCGAAAATCCAGATGATGGATGATTAACTGTGACGTATACCCGCACAAAAACTTCCATCTTAATTTTAAGGCTCCTTTTTGGAGTTTTGAAGCCCTTTCTGTAGAAAGCCCATAATGACCGGGAAAAACCAAACCAGCAGTGCCAGCACACAAAGGACGGCGCTAATGAGGCGCGAAAAAAATTGAGTGAAATCCCACTCCGTGCCGGAATAAAATTAATTCCGTTTAAAAGCTCGACGTTGCCAAAAGTAAAACGTGGAAAACCCAAGGCAATGTCTACCCCCACCGTTGACAGGGCTAGCCCGAATAGCAGGGAAAAGGATCCCTTAATCAAAGACCCCCGTGAAACCATGACCGATGCGCTGAGGCCCAGGGTGGCCAGCCAGAAATATTCGATGGTTGTAAATTTCATGGCAAATTCGGCCAGCATGGGTGCGGCAATAATAAGAACAACAGCACCCATCAGCCCTCATATTACGGAAAACACGAGATCCACACCGAGGGCTAATTCGGCATGGCCTTTCTTGGTGAGTTCATAGGAATCCTGGGTATAAGCGGCAGATGATGGGGTACCCGGAATGCGTACCAGGGTCGCCGGGATATCACCGGAAAAGATGGCCATGGCCTCCATGGTGACAATGGCGGCCAGCGCCGGAAGCGGATCCATAAAAAATGTGAGCGGAACAAGCAACGCCGTGGCCATGGTGGCCGTTAAGCCGGGGATTGCGCCGATAAAAAGACCATAAAATGAGGACAAGGTAATAACGGAAAGAACGTAAGGATCCGCTAAAATAGAAAAAGCATGGGTAATATATCCACTCATGTCTACCAGCCCAGAATTCGAGGAAAGAGGGCGGGTCCGGAATGCTGCAGTGATTATTTTTTACAACTCCTGATCAGCAGGGACGGCCAAAATGAGAGGTAAACGAACATGGTCCGGCTGTTCTAGAATAAAACGAACCACCCGGGCGATATCTTCCGGTTGTAAATAAAATTCTATTCTTTTCATTTACCAACATAAACCAATTTGTTATTCACGATCTGATAGAGATAAATGATTGCTACGTTACGAGGATGGTTGCATGCTGAAAGCATTAGTTTTTGATTATAATGGAGTTCTACTGAATGATTTAAAGTATCAAGTCGAATCCTACTGGAAAGCCGGCAGGAATATGGGATTTGACATTGCCCAAGAAACGGTGAGACGCTATATATCCTATCCGCCGGTGCAGAAAAAAGACCTGTATTTCGGAAATATTACCGAGCGTGAATGGAAAAAATTATTCGGCCTTAAGGAAAGATACTATTATGAGCTAATAGACCAAAAAAATCTGCTCTTCCCGGATGTTGAAAAGATATTATCGTCACTTGCGAAACAATATGCTCTCGCTTTAATCTCCAATACCGTCAGATCGCTTTTCGACCGCACATTTCCACGTTATCTGGCAGATTTGTTTCAGGTAACACGTTTCGCAGATGAACTCAGCAAGCCGAAACCTTCCCCGGAACCGCTATTGAACATTATTCAAATCCTCAACATCAGCAAAAATGAATGTTGTTATATAGGAGATTCGGTTGAGGATATTCGAATGGCCAAAGCAGCCGGGGTAAAGATATTTTCAGTCACCACCGGTGTTTGCAGCAAAGAAGAGCTGGCTGAAGCCGGGGCCGATCGTCTCGTGGCGAACTTGGAAGAATTGTCGAGCCAACTGAAGATAGGGAAAAGCTAAAAAACGGAGATCAGATTTCCGTGTGCATCAAACTCCATTTGGCCGGGTGAGCTGATAACGCTCACATTATCCATTTGCTCGGCTTCAGGAAGCATGGCCTCGGAGATCATCATTTCTTCAAGCTTCAACGTATTTAAAATATGAACAATTCTAGCTTTTGCCGGCTCGATGTCTCCAATCGTATTGAGGGCGGTGTCAATGACGTCCCGATCGATGTCATAATACGGGGGTATCCGCACGGCCTCCGGACATGAGGATGTAATGGCATTCATATAAGTAGCCTGACGGTCAATCTTGTCCACCAGCCGTTTGGTGGTAAAGTCGGCGATACCGATGGCCGTGGCATTTCCTTCCGAGCCTGCTGACAAATCCCTTACAAAAATTCGGGTGATTTTAGGGGTTGTAGGAACCTGATGGTATGGAATGACTGTGCGCGCAATCACATTTTGATCCATTCCGGTTCCGCTGATATCTTTTCCCATCTCATCCACGATGAGAATGTCGATCGGATCAAACGGGATTTGAGGTAACAACGCCTTGGCTTTGATGAGTAATTCGCGCTCGGTTTCTTCAATCTGATTTGCCGGGATGGCTTGAATAATTTCTGTTTCATCCCTTTGATTTTCAACCACAGCAAGGCCGAATACGATTGGACATTTTTGAATAATTTCGCGTGCCACCGATGTAAGGACGTGGTAATGTCCAAGACGCATAAATACATTATGATAGTGATCGGCGGCTTTTTGTTTGCCAAGTCCGATGGCCATCATTTTCATGAGGCCGCTTTCAATTTCGCCTTTAAAATCGGTGTGGGGTTTTACGCGATTGAAGACGATGATGTGGTCTGCTTGAGAGGCGTTCCGATCCATCAGGACAGGCACACCGTCAGGGGTGATACCGATTTCAACCACTTCCATGGATGATTTGATGGGAGCACCCGTAGCTTCTTCAGTTACCCCATAGTGTTCCAGAATTTTTTTCTGACCTTCGTCAGTTGCACCGCCATGACTTCCCATTGCCGGCACGATAAACGGCTTGGCACCGATTTTTTTTAGTTCCCTTACTATTTCAGCCAGAATTGTTGCAATGTTGGCAATTCCACGGCTGCCGGCAGTAATTGCCACAGAATTTCCGGGTGCAATAATTTCCAGGAGTTTAATTCTGGCTAATTCAGAACGCACTGCTGCGCGTATATCCTTAATCGAGTTGGTGTTAAAATTTTGCTTGATTCGGATCATCAGCGGGTATTTCATTGTTGGGTCTCTCCTTCCCGGTTTGTGATATATCCGACTTAAAGTCTTATTCCAACCAACATCTCACGGTTTTTTTTTCAACGAAAAATAAAGGATAGTTCTATTTTGCAATTAATCAAGATGCAGCGAATCGTCAAGAGAAATCCTATTGACATAAAAATCCATGCACAATACATAGAAGCGGAAAATAATACCGCGTTTCACAATGCGGAATAATTTTTGTCACTTCCCAAATGAACAAAGCATAATGGTCGTTTTGAGACTGAGAAAAGGAGTTGCGAGGGTGGACGAAGCGGCTGTGGCTGAAAATATACATCATGCTGCTCTCGATTTGATGATGGATCCGGGAATTAAATTGGATCATGATGAAATTTGCAAAACGCTTCTTGATGCAGGCGCAAAAGAAGGCACCGCTGCCAATGTAATCCGGCTCCCTAAAGAATTGGTTGAAGAAAAACTCGCGCTTTGCCCTAAGGAATTTATCTTTGCCGACCGGCAAGGAAACGGCCCGCCGGTCAGCGCCACCAGTGAGGCGGTCATCTGGTCTGTTCCGGGTTTAAAGCTGTACGAAGGCAACGCCATCCGGCCTTTCACCAAAGATGATATGGCGAGAGTTTCACGGCTTCTGGATCAACTGGAACATGTCGATGCCGTGTTTGGTTTTGCACTCGATGATGTTCCGCCGCGAGCGCGCGATGTGGTGGGGCTTCGCACTATTGCTGAAAATACCGCAAAACATATTCGGGTCCTTTGTTTTACGCCTCAAGGAACGGATATGATGGTTGAAATGAAAAAAGTCGTCGGCGACTATCCCTGGTTCAGCGTGGGATTTACGGCCCATGGCCCGCTGAGATGGACACATCTGGCGTTGGAGATTTTTCGGCGTTCTGCCGGTCACGGTATTCCTGCCACGATCAACGGGGAGCCCATGGCCGGTGTATCCGGTCCGGTAACACTGGCCGGTTCTGCAGCGGTAGGGACGGCAGAGATTCTGGCCGGCCTTGTCATCAACCAGATCCTGGAACCGGGCCGCCCCTGCGTTTTTAATCTGGGGCTTGCCCACACCTTTGATATGCGCACCAGCATTGCGGTAACCGGCGGACCTGAAAACCACCTTTTTGCCCTGATTGCCGCGATTATGGGCCGCTTTTATAACTTGCCTTCGGCCAGCTGGGTTTCAACCGAATCTATGTGTCCGGATGCTCAGGCAGCCTTGGAAAAGACATGCGGTTTCCTAACCCATTTGCAAAGCGGAGTTTCCAACATTTGGTCTGTGGGCCAACTGGAATCCGAGCTTACCTTTTCACCCGCCCAAGCTGTCATTGATGATGAAATCATCGCATACGTAAATCGTTATCTGCAAGGTTTTACGGTAAACGATGAAGCCCTGGCCGTGGAGTTGATAAGACAGGTTGGGATTTCAGGATCTTTCCTGGAGCAGTCGCATACCGCCGAACATTTCCGCAGCGAGCTTTTCGTGCCCAAGCTGCTCTTGCGCCGTACCCGAGAGGAGTGGGAAAGCCAAGGAAGCAAGGATCTCGCAGCTGTAGCAGAAGCAAAGGCGCAACAACTGATGCAAAACACGGTTGAAAACAATCTGACCGAAGATCAGGTCATGGAACTGGACGTTATGGCGAAGCGGTTTCTGAATCAAGTCATTGAATAAGAATGAAACTTCCGCAGCCCGGATCTTGAAATCTGTCCAAAGAAAGGGAAATCATGCACCTCCACAGGAAATTTAAATTTTCATCCATTGATGATTTGCAAACAGCCCTGGACAATATGGGAATTTATCTGCCGCTATCGGATGATACCGAAGTCCTCAAACAGCCGCTGCAAATCTCATCGAAGCGGATTCCCAATCGAATGGTCATCCATCCCATGGAAGGAGCAGATGGAGACGAACAAGGCCGTCCGGCAGAATTAACCCGGCGCCGTTATACTCGTTTTGCCGAGGGCGGAGCCGGTTTGATCTGGTTTGAAGCGACCGCCGTTGTTGAGGAGGGCAAGGCGAACCCCCGGCAGTTGCAACTTTCCAAAGATACTGCAAAAGATTTTAAAGCGCTGCTGCAGAACACGCTGAGCGTTGCGGTAAAAAAATACGGTTCAGACCGCAGGCCTTATACCGTGCTGCAGTTAACCCATTCGGGCCGATACAGCAAACCCTCTGAAAAGCCGCAACCGATTGTTGCAATTTCCAATCCTCACCTTGAAGGTAAGATTTCTGCCCAAAAACGGATCATAGCTGATCAAGAATTGGAGGCGCTGGAAGACCGTTTTGTGGAGGCCGCTTTGCTGGCATCAGAGATCGGGTTTGATGCGGTCGATCTCAAAAGCTGCCACCGCTATCTCATATCTGAACTGCTATCGGCTTACACCCGCAAAGGTCCCTATGGCGGAAGCTTTGAGAATCGGACCCGTTTTCTGATCAATATCGTTGAGAAAATTCAATCACAACCGGCCTGCGAGATCGATGTCGCCGTGCGCATGAATGCTTATGATTCGATTCCGCATCCATACGGCTGGGGAGTGAATGCGCAGAATTGCCACCAGGTTGAACTTTCCGAACCGATTCGACTGGCTAAATTGTTGCGGGACAGGGGCGTAAACCTGATCAATATCAGTGCCGGTAACCCGTATTACAATCCCCATGTCGGACGGCCCTATGATTTCGGTCCATATGTACCCAAGGAAAACCAGCTTTATTCCGTGGAAAGAATGCTGAAAATAGCCCGCGATATCCAAGAAGTTGTTCCCGAAGTAGCGATTGTAGCCACTGGATTTTCCTGGCTGAGGGAGTTCGGGGCCGCCTGTGCCGCCGGGGGAATACGGGAAGGTTGGTTTCAGTTGGCCGGCTTCGGCCGCCAATCATTTGCTTATCCTGATTTTGCGAAAGATATCATTGATAACGGAAAATTGGACCGCAAGAAATGCTGCATTGCCTGCGGCAAATGCACCGAGCTGATGCGGCTGGACGGTGTAACCGGTTGCGTAGTGCAGGACGCTGGAGTTTATCGGCCCATTTATAAAAAGCTCAGAGAGGGCAAACCTTCTCTGGTTGGAAAAGAGGTCGCGGATCATGTCTGATTCAATACCGGTTATTCTCGTCACGGGTGCCAGTCGCGGGCTTGGACGCGGTATCGCCCTGAAGCTGTCCGAGAGCGGTTATTCGGTCATCATCAATTTTGCCGGCAATGCAGAAGCTGCGCAGAAAACGGTGGACGACTGCCTTCGGAGAAAAACCAAGACCAACCAGGAGTTCGTTGCGATGCAGGCCGATATCGGTAAAAAAGACGACCGCCAGAAGCTGATTGAAACCAGCCTGCAGCAGCTGGGACGAATCGATGCCCTGGTAAATAATGCCGGGATAGCACCCAGGCAGCGGGCAGATATCCTTAATGCCAGCGAGGCGTCATTTGAAGAGATTCTGCGCATCAACCTGCAAGGTCCTTACTTTTTAACTCAGCGGGTCGCTAAATATTGGTTAACGCAGAAGCCGAAATCCCTTTTGAAGGCCGGATTCACCGTCATTTTCGTCACTTCAATCTCGGCCGATACTGCTTCTACAAATCGCGGTGACTACTGTATCTCCAAAGCCGGGCTCTCCATGGCCAGCCGGCTGTGGGCCACCCGGCTGGCCGGCAGCAATATCCATGTTTTTGAACTGCGTCCCGGTATTATGGGCACGGACATGACCGCTTCGGTAAAAGAAACGTACGATGAGTTGATTGCTGATGGAGTAGTCCCGCAAGCCAGATGGGGGACACCTGAAGATGTCGGATTTGCGGCGGCTGCGCTTTTGGACGGCAGCTTTCCATTCTCCACCGGAGCGATTATCGATATCGATGGCGGGTTTCACATCAAACGCCTTTAGTGCCCTTAGAAAACGGAAAATAATAATGCTTGAATTTATGGAATCGCTGCCGTCCGGGGAAGTTGCCGGTATCGCTCCTGAATTGTTTGCCGCCAAAGAATCAATTCTGGAAATTGTAATTGACAGAGTTTTGCGGTTAGGGTAGAAAAAATTGATTTTGGTGAATAATTCTTAAATTGATTCGTTTTGGAAGAAGCAATACAAACAAAGGAGGATGATATGAGATATTACAGGTTGATATTGGCCGTGGCTTTAGTTTTTTTATTGTTAATCGGAATCAGCACCTCCAAGGCTGCGGAAAAGGTTGAGTTCATTCTAAATTGGATTGCAGGCGGTGATCACGCCCCCTATTTTTATGCGTTGCAGCAGGGATGGTACGCAGAGGCGGGCATTGATCTTGAAATCCAGCAGGGCAAAGGCTCGAGCATGTCCTCGCAACGCACCGGTGTTGGGAAAAATCCCATCGGCCTGGCTGATTTGGGAACTGCACTTGTGGTCAAAGGAAAAGGCGCAAATCTCGTTGCGGTTATGAATATATATGCCAATTCGCCATATGGCATGTACTGGCTGTTAAGTTCCGGTATAAACGGACCCAAAGATCTGGTTGGCAAGAAAATCGGCAATCCCTCATGGGATGCGGCTCGTCAGATGTGGCCGGCACTGGCAAAATCGATTGGCATCGATCCCAAATCGGTAACCTGGGTCAATGTGCAGCCCAATGCAAAATTGGGAGCACTCATGAATGGAGATATAGATGCGACTACCAGCTTTTACAATATCCATCATATTTTCAAAGCTAAACTTGGAGACAACATGGGTTTCTTCCCCTGGAAAGATTATGGTGTCAATCCATATGGGAATTCGATCATCGTTAATGGTGATTACCTAAAGAAAAAGCCGGAGGTTGTGAAAGCCTTTGTGAAAGTTAATCAAAAGGCGTTTAAGACCTGTGTTGACAGCCCTGATCCATGTATTGAAGCCCTGGTTAGTGCGAATACGGGATTAAAATTTGATAATGAAAAAGAGAATTGGGGACTTGTAAATGAGTTGATGCGGGACAAGTTCTCCACAACTGTTGCCTTGGGGTATTTTGATCCTGAGCGCATGGAAAGCGACTATGAACTGATCGAAACCTATTTCAACCTCAAAACGCCTTTCGATATCAAAACTGCCTATACCAACGACATGCTGGACCGGAGCATAAAAATGCCTAAATAAGATGTTATGCTCTTACCGTTATACAGGTGTGATCATAGCAGAATCAAAAAGCGCATCCGCCACTGTGTGCGGATGCGCTTTTTTTGTGGGTCAAAAATGGGGACTACAGACGACCGACAACGGACTCCATCACGCTTCACTCAATTTAGGTTCTAATCAATTCTGCACGCCTCAGTTATCGCGCTTGGAGAACCCTCTGAATCTTCCATTCCGAGATGCTTGTAGATAAGGCGGGTATATTTACCGAATTCATCATGGGTCTTCATTTCCAGCAGTCGCGGATAGGGGAGGTCGATAGTAATGTTATCAGCCATGCGGGCGGGACCGCACGTTAAAACGATCACCCGGCTGCCCAGGAAAACCGCTTCTTGAATACCGTGTGTTACGAACAAAATCGTTTTGCGGCTTTCTTTCCAGATGCGCAGGAGTTCCAGGTTCATCTTTTCGCGCGTCAAGGCATCAAGGGCACCAAATGGTTCATCCATCAGGACGAGTTTCGGATCATGTATAAGCGCACGGGCGATTGCGGTACGCTGCTGCATACCGCCCGAAAGCTCATGGGGGTATTTATCTTCAAAACCTTGCAAACCTACCATTTCAAGAAGATAGCGCGCGCGGTCCAGGCTTTCCTTGCGTGGCAGGCCGAGAATTTCAGCTGGCAGAAGGACATTTCCCAATATCTTGCGCCATTTCAATAGCAATGGTTGTTGAAACACCATTCCAATGTCTTTTGAAGGATCAAACGGATTGGTTTGGCTTCCAATATTAACCGAACCGCCTTCATAGGTATGTATCCCTGCCAGGATCTTTAAAATTGTTGTTTTGCCACAACCGGATGGGCCCACAACCGAAACTAATTCCCCTGCCTTCACGTCAAAGGTTACTTCCGAAACTGCAAGAAATTCCTCGCCCCGACTTTTGAAGGTTTTTCGGAGGTCTGAGAGCTGAATAAACGATTCACTCATTTTAGGTTCCCTTCATTTTCAGACTTCTTTAGCGGTTTGTCCAACCAATAAATATTCCAGCAACAGCACAAGGCCGTAAAGGACGACGCCTACGAGCGTAATGAGCAGCACGGCCATAAACATGGCAGCGGTGTCCAGTGTGACTTGGACTTGCAACATGAGATAGCCGAGTCCTTCTTCTGAGGCGATAAATTCTCCGACGATGGCTCCGGCAACGGCAAGGACTACAGCGACTTTCATACCGGAAAAGAGGTACGGTAATGAGCCGGGGAACTGGATTTTTGTGAATATTTGCCAACGAGACGCCCGCAGCGTGCGCACCAGATCAATAAGATCGGGATCAGCCTCCCTGAGGCCACGCTCCATCGTCAATAAAATCGGTAAAAAGCAGATGCTGAAGGCGACCAGAATGTTGGTGCTCACCCCGTAGGATAACCAGACAATAAAAAGGGGCCCCAACGCGACCTTTGGAATCATGTTTAAACTGATCATGAGAGGCATGAACAACGTCTCAATGATCCTGAACCAGGAAAAGATGAGTGCCATACTCACCCCCACGACCACAGCAAGGCCATAGCCGCCAAACACTTCGACAGCAGTTACGTAGGTATTGTGGACCCAGCCGTAGTCTTCACCCAATGAAAGCAGCGTGGCCCCTGCAGATGGCATTACATAATCAGGAATATTGCTGATGCTTACCCCTAGCTGCCACAGAATGACAACTCCCAGATGGACCAGGACGATCATACCATAACGGCGCGCTTGTTTCGATATCTCATTCATCGACCTCAACCTTTGAGTTATATTTCCTTCTTGACGGTTTCGTAAAAGGTCTAAAAGTTTTACATTCTCAAATTTTTTGAATTCGTACTAGGTTGAAATAATTCGTAATTCCTAAATTCCTAAATTTCAGTAAAAAGGACTTTTTACTCGGCCATCTTCTTTGACATTTACAATTTTTAAAGAATTTGTGATTAACGAATACAGATGCAAATAGTCAAGTTCAAACTTCAAATATCCAGTTGCTTTCGATATAAATCCAGATGATCTTTTCGATCCTCGAGGTAGCTGGCGATTTGGCGCCACTCGTTTACGCCTTCAATCGTCAAGTCCTGCACAACCACACCTTCGCCTTCCTCAATACCCGCCAGAACTCTGCCCGATGGACTGATGATACAGGAGTGACCGAACTTGGTAAACTCGCCTTCCTTGCCCCATTGACAGGCCATGGCCAAACACACCGTGTTTTCCAATGCCCGAATACAAGCCAGGGCCCTGATCTGTTTGTAGTGCCATTCCCATTCGTCCAACGGGCCGTAGCGCAGCCAATCCGTGCTGTTGAGGATATAATCGGCTCCGTTCAGGACCAGACCGCGGATATATTCCGGAAACAGCAGGTCCATACAGATGGTCAAAGCAAATGTGCCCAATTCCGTTTTGACGATTGCCGGTTCATCGCCCGCAACAAACATTTCTTTTTCCGCAGAAAACAGATGGACTTTGCGATAACGTGCCAGGACCTCACCGGAAGGCCCAATGAAAGCACCAGTGTTATGGTATTGGTCTCCATTTCTTTCGACAAAGCTTCCATAAAAATAAAGATTGAGTTCCTGGGTCAATTTACCCAAAAAGTCGGTCACCTTACCCGGAATGGTGTCGGACACTTGCGGCAGCCTGTCGGCCACATCATATCCCGTTGTAAAGGTTTCAGGCACAAGTACAATCTGGGCGTTCAGGTTGGCGGCTGAGCGCATGAGCGCTTCCACCTTCTTGAGGTTGGCCTCTACATCACCTAAGATGCTGTTCATTTGGGTAATTGCAACTTTAATGGCCATGATGAATTTCCTCCTTTATAAATCGATATCGCCATTAAAAGTATCATCGCCTTGACTATCTGATGATACCAGCTTTGTAAATTCCACATGTTGAGCAGATTAGCCAACACCGAAAGCAAAAGTACACCGGCAATCACTCCCAGGATATTACCTTTGCCGCCGCCAAAGGGCACTCCGCCGATCAAAACGGCAATGATCGAATCCACTTCAAAGCCACGACCCACCAACGGATCTCCCATGCCCATGCGGCTGGTCAGATAAAGCCCGGCAAAAACCGCACATACGGCGCTGACGATATAGGAAGAAAATGTAATCCAGTTGATGCGGATGCCGGCCAACCGGGCCACTTCGCTGTTTGCTCCGGTGGCAAACACATGTCTGCCGTATACGGTTTTATTCATGACCAGCACGGCCAAAATAAAAACGAAACAGATAACGATGAGAGCCGACGGGAAAGGACCTACCGATCCTCGTGAAACGTACCGAAACAGCTTGCCGATTGAACCCACCGGTCCGTGTGTAATCAACAGGACAATCCCGTGGACGATCGACATCATACCAAGTGTTGCAATAAACGGCACAATTCTGAGTTTAACAACGGCAAAACCGTTTAAAGCGCCCACCATGAATCCGGCACCCCAACAGGCGAATACAGCGGGCAAAATCATCGCATTGGATCCGCCCATAATGAGTGCCGATAAAATGGTTGTCAACGATATGATAGACCCAACCGCTATGTCAATGCCGCCACAAATCATGACCACCGCCTGTCCCATCGTAACAATGCCCAGTGCGGCGGCATGGCGCAAAATTGAAGTAATATTATAGTTGGTGAGGAAAGACGCGGAAGAAAAAATCCCCACTGCGATTAGCGCGAGCAATGTTGAAAATACGACCAGGTCGGCCTGGACGATCCATTTTTTAGCACCCCCGAGTTTAGCAGCAAGGTGTTGCTGAAAAGCAGTTGCGGTAACGGGTTTGTCCGGTGCTGAATGCGCATGCGTTTCACTCAGACCGGCTGCCAGAATTATTTCCTCACTGAATTCGGCGCGGTTAAACTCACTAACGATGCGGCCGTTGCGCATGACCAGAATTCGATCACTCATGCCGATGATTTCAGGCAGTTCGGAAGAGACCAAAATGACGGCCAGACCCTGATCGGCAAGCTCCCGCAGGTGCGAATAAATTTCCATCTTGGCGCCGACATCCACACCCCGAGTCGGCTCGTCACAAATCAATATTCTGGGTTCCGCCAGCAGCCATTTGCCGATCACAACTTTTTGTTGATTACCACCGCTCAAATAATAAACGTCATTTTCAATGGTCGGGGTTTTAATTCTTAGCTTTTCAGTTATTTTTCCGGTTTGGCGTCGCTCCTCATGATCGTTGATAATGCCCCATAAAGACCGCATATCCAGGCTCGGCAGGGCGATATTTTTTCTGACCGAAAGTCCCATAATGAGGCCTTCGTTTTTTCGATCTTCGGTCAGAAAGGTGATCCCGGTTTTAATCGCCGCACTGGGATTGCGTTTGCTTAAGGATTTTCCATGTAAGGATATTTCACCGCTGGAAGACACAACCCCGAAAAGTGCCTTACAAAGCTCGGTCCTGCCGGCGCCTACCAGACCGTAAATGCCCAAAATTTCGCCTTCCCTGAGATCAAAGCAGACATTTTTAAGCTTATCTTTGGAACTAAAGTTTTTAACCGAAAGGATCGGGTTTCCCATTTTTTCGGCTTTGGGCGGATAGATGCGATCCAGCTTTCGGCCGACCATGGCAGCTATTAGATCATCGGTTGTGGCGTGCCGGATTGGCCGGGTATAAACGAGCTTTCCGTCTTTTAATACCGTCACGCGATCAGATACCCGGAAGACTTCATCCAGACTATGGGAGACATAAAGGATGGTAATCGCACGTTGACGCAGCTTATCGATCAACGCAAAGAGGTGGTCGCGCTCGGATGCGGAAAGCGCTGATGCCGGTTCGTCCATGATCAGAATGCCGGCGTTTAGTGACAGGGCTTTGGCAATCTCAATCTGCTGCTGTTGACCGACACTCAGCCAATGAATGGGCGATGTCGGGGGAATTTGGGCCTCGATTTCCTTGAGCCATTTGACGGCATCATTGATTTCTTTTTTATTGAAAATCCATCCCCATGAATGGGGTTCCCGACCGAGGGAAATATTTTTAGCTGCCGAGAGATAGGGGATGAGGTTAAATTCCTGGAAAATAATGCCGATCCCCAGGCGTCTGGCAGATTGGGGATCAAAAGATTGAAACTGCTGTCCGTTTAAGAAAATGGTCCCCTGATCCGGTGCTTCAGCGCCGGCCAGTATTTTCATTAAAGTGGATTTGCCGGCACCGTTTTCGCCGACGACGGCGTGAACTTCTCCTTTTCTGATTTCCAGAGAAACCGAATCCAGCGCCTGAACCCCGGGAAAGCTTTTGGAGAGGCGATCAATTTTGAGAACGATGTTTTCCTGCACGCAATGCTCACCGTATGAAGACGTCTTTTGAAAATCCGAGGATCCGGTCAAGGACCGGCCCCTCGATTTTTATTTCGAGTAATTTTTCTTAATCCATGCTTCCGGAAGCTCGTGTACGGCGAAGTACTGATCTGTCAGGTCCGGTCGGTAATATTGATCCAGCTGGTCTTTTTCAAACGTCACTATGGGGTATTCCACAATCTTGGGAACCGGTTCACCGCGCATAATTTTGGTGGCCAGCTGCACGCAGGTTAGTGACAACGGATTGCCCCCGGAAACAGCCAGGAAATCAATGTTGTGCTGTTTTGCCATGCGCAGCCAGCCGTTCCAGTCATCGGCGGTGATCGGCGGGATCTTTTTCCCGGCATCCAGCAAGGCCTCCACAGCACCCAAACCCATCTGGCCGCCGTCTGAAATAATCCCGTCGATTTTGGGATTGGACTGGATGAATACTTCCATGGTTTCCTTGGCTTTTACCGGTGACCAATCACAATAGGCGGTTTCCAAAATCTTGATATCGGGAAAAGCCCCCAGGCCCTGATTGACGCCGCGCAACACATCTTCGGCATAGCTGCTTCCGGCCATCCCCATCAGAACCACGACATTGCCTTTACCATTCAGTTTTTTCCCCATCCAATTGGCATAAAGAAAGCCGGCTTTGATGTTGTCTCGGGAAACCCAGGTGGTGTATTTGTCGGTGTTTACCCCCGTGGAAGCCAGCACGACCGGAATACCCATATCATAAACTTCTTCGACCGCACCGACCAGAGCCCCCTCGCTGGCCGGATCAACAAAAAGGATATCTACGCCCTGGGCCACCAATTGCTCGATATCCGCAATTTGCTTTACCGGGTTCCAAAAGCACGAAGCTACCTTAAAGCCTTTGAAATCTTTTTGATATTTCTCTTCAATCCCATAGTTGAAATGCAGGCTGAACATGGTCATCCAGGCATTGGTATCTCCGAGCGCGGCCCTGCCGGCCAGCCACGGCCCTTTCTTCTTATATTTGGTCGTGTCGACCATTCCCGGCAAAAGATCCTCCGCCAAAGCGAAGGAGGAAAAAAGTACAAAAGTAAATGCAAAACAAATTGCCATAAAAGCAGTTAAACCTTTTTTCGTAACCATAATCTTCTCCTTTCTGAAAATGGTTTCAGTAGAATTTTTTTCGGTTAGACGCCTTTCGATAGAAACAGTCGCTTCCACCGCCATTGACCGGCATAAAATGCCACGGCTGCGATGATCACGACACCCCGTATGACGAATTGATACTCTACGCTGAGCTTTAAAATTAGAACCAAATTCAGGAGCACCGTCATTAACAGGACTCCGGCAATGGTGCCTGAAATTTTGCCCCGACCGCCACCCAGCACCACTCCGCCCACTGCAACCGCCGCAATTGAATCCCACTCGTATCCGATACCGATGTTCTGGTCGGCATACCCCAGATAACCCACCAGAACCAGTCCGGCAATCGCTGCCAGAAATCCGCACAGCATGTAGCTGAATATCGTAATTCGATCCACTTTTACCCCGCTAAAAAATGCCGTCGCTGGATTGCCGCCCACCGCATAAATCGATCTTCCCAGGGTGGTTTTCGACAAAATAAAATTTATCATCAATGCCGTGCACCCGAAAATAATAACAGCATTGGGAATCGGACCCAATGAGTCGCTGCCGAGAAATCGAATAAACGCCGGCAAACCGCCCGAAGGTGTTGCTTTGGTAACCAGCAAGCGTAAACCCGTAACCAGAAGCCCCACAAAAAGGGTTGACACAAACGGCTGGACCTTGCGTTTGGCGACCAACAGACCGTTGCCGAAGCCAATAGCGGTTCCCATAAAAAGTACCGTCACGATAGCTACAAATACCAGTTTGTCCTGGGCCTTTGTAATTTCGGCAATCGTTACGCCGGCCAACTGCATAATGGCGGCAACAGAAACATCGATACCGCCGGCAATAACCACCACGGTTTGACCGATGGCCAATAGACCTAAAGCTGACGCCTGCCGTAAGATGTTAAACAAATTCTGCAACTTGAAGAATTGGGGCGAGAGAATAGCGGCGATAATCAAGACGGCGATTAAAAATAGATAGACAATGTGATCTTTTACAATTTGTGCCAGAAATGAAGCGTATTTTTCTTTCATAAGTTCTACTCTCTTCACCCGGCGTCTCATGAGATTTTAACGGCCAGTCAAAACCTCGTTTACGGCTTCTTCGAATACAACAATGCTTTCGCGCAGCGCATTTTCTGTGATGCAAAGCGGTGGAGCAATTTTAACGCATTCTCCATTGGATCCCACCGGTGCAAACATCAGCAAACCTTTTTGGTAGCAGACCGTATTTATTTTAAGCGCGGTTTCACCATCCGGCTTCCCTGTTTTAGGATCTGCTACCCGAATTCCGGCCACCAACCCTTTGCCGCTCACGACCGGGAAAATCGAAGGATATTTGCGGCAGATGCGCTCCAGTTCCGGAATCAATATGTCGCCCATTCGTACGGCATTTGCAAGAAGATCCTCCTTTTGCAAAATTTCCAGATTAGCAATAGCCGCGGCAACACATAAAGGCGAGGCCGAATGCGTCGACGTCATGGAACCTGGAGCATACAACTCCATGATATCCGTGCGGCCGATAACTGCGGAAAGTGGCAAGGAGGAACTGATACCTTTGCCACAGGCGATCAAATCTGGTTTGACCCCGTAATGCTCGTAGCAGAACATTTTGCCGGTTCGGCCGAAGCCCGCCTGGACTTCGTCGTAGATGGTGACAATATCGTGCGATCGGCTGAACGTTTCCAGTTTCCGAGCATATTCAACCGGCAAAAAATCGGCACCGCCGCCCTGGTAGGACTCCGTCAGCACGGCGGCGATATCGGTAGGTTTAATTCCCCCGGAGTCCAGTGTTTTTAGAAATACATCAAAGGATGTGTCCGTGACCCGGTAGCCATCAGGAAATGGAACCTGAAAAAATGCGGAATCGTCTATTCCGATCCATTTCTTCAGCGCTGGGATACCCCCCGCCAGCTGGGCGCCAAGGGTGCGGCCATGAAAGGCATTTTCGAAACTTATGACAACCTTCTTTTTGGGACCGTGCTTTTCAAGGGCGTAAGTTTTGGATAGCTTGATGCAGTTTTCAATGGCCTCGCTGCCGGTGCTGAGCAGAAACGCTTCATAATTGGCAGGATCCGGTGACAGCTCCTGCAAAGCTTTGGTCAGATGGGCTCGTTTTTCATGAACAAAAACATAGCTGGCCAGCAATCCCTGATCGATCTGCTGCCGCAGCGCTCTTTTAATCTCCGGCCGGCCATGGCCGGTATTGGCCAAGAGAACGCAGGAGGACCAGTCGATCCAGCGGTTGCCCCATCTGTCATAAACCGTGAAATTCTCTGCCTTGTCCCATACCACCGGCGGCATCCCCAACATGGAACGCGGTTCAGATTCTTTCAGGGACTGGAAGATGGGCAGTGATTCCGGAACCGGTATTTTGGTTCGAATCGTACGATATTTTGTGGATACCTCATTTACCTCTACCGGCTCCAGTGAATATTCGGCCACGATATAAGACTCCTAGACTAGAAAAAGTTAACTTTGATTGTCTCGTACCCGCTTTCTCCGGGTAAGCCCCGCTTAGGTTTTACCATTGCAGGAGAACAATTTCCGGTAGTTAGTTGACTGGTTGATTGGTTGACTGGTTGATTAAATTTAAAGGATTCAATCCATGTAAACCAATCTACTCCGTCAACTCAACCAACTAATAAACCCAATCAAGCTAATCAACCCAATCAATCCGCTACAAAATGGCAAATGAGTTTAGCCCCTTCGAACGGGCATCTTGAGGACACCTGCTCGTTGGTTGGAGCATCACTCGATCTTCCTTAAACACTGACGGCTAAGCATGTTTGAGCCTCACTTGCGGTTCCGGCTCATATTCGATCAGGGCCATGACCCCGTCATTTAAAATGGACAGCCGGGCTGCCTCGTGCACCAGCTCATTGATATAGGAATTTTCCGGGGTGGCAAGCAATCCTTTTCGGTCTGCCTCATCCCCGGCTTCAAGCCTTACGGAATGGGCATTTTGCAAGTCCTTATCCGCCCGCGCTTCGATTTGACAAATGCATTTAATATTGGCCATCACCGAATCCGGGCCGTAGCCGATCGGTTTGTAACCTTCACCTTCCCAGGGAACGAGCTGAAAGAAGTCCGGATTGATGTAATGGAAAAGCTTGTTTGCAGGACCCCGGCCTTTTATAAAACTGTATTCGGCACCTCTGAACTGGTCGTTATGTTTGAATATGGCGCCCTTTTCATTACCCTCGAAAAACATGGAAAGGCCCTGCTCATTGGAACCGGCTCCGTCATCCGGGTATCCGAGGCCATCGGTCACGGACAGCAGCGCCCCGTTTTCAAACCGCACCCGGCCGTTGGCCCACATAAAGGCTTCATTGCCGTTCGGAAATTTGCCTTTCACACCCGAAACCGATACCTCCACCGGTTTCAGGCCGGTGATAAAATAGACCAGGTCCACATAATGGCATCCCACATAAACAAAAGGATCTGTGAATTCCGTGGTAAACCAGTTTTGAAAATTTGAATAGCGGTAATAATAGGGTTCAATCAGCTTGGCTTCACCGATGACGAATTTTCCCAAATCGCCGTTGAGGTAATTTTTCCTGGCAATCAGCGATCGGCGGTCAAAGCGTTTATGATATTCCACGCCGACATACAATCCCCTTGCTTTTGCTTTTTGGGCGATTTCGACACCATGCTTGTGTTTTAAAACCAGGGGTTTGACGCATAAAACATGCTGATCGAAATCCAGGACATTCATCATTACTTCATAGTGGAGCTGATCGGGCAGGGCCACGATCACCGCCTGATAGGGCGCCATCTTGGCCAAAGCTTCTTTGTACAATTCCTGGTTGTCGCCGGCAGGTGAATCCAGAGCCGGAAACGGTGTAAACTCCTGTCCGGGAAATGCTTCTTTAATCAACGTATTGTCTTTTAACGCCTGCAGCGAACTTACCCGAGTGCCGCAAACCGCGATATTTTTAACATATCCCTGACGCTGCAGCTGATAGGCGGCCGGCAGGATCAGATCATGCACGATCATCCCCGCCCCGATAATCGTAAGATCCAATGGTTTGTAGTCGTTCAATTGGCAAGCCCTCCTATCGATCCACTCGCGCAGTGGTGCTTTTCATCACCTTTTCCACTTCTGCCAATGTCGCCATGGTGGTGTCACCGGGGGTGGTCATGGCAAGGGCGCCGTGGGCGGCTCCGTAATTTACGGCTTCGGCCGGATCTTTTCCGGTCAGAAAGGCGTAAATCAAGCCCGACGCAAAGCTGTCGCCTCCGCCGACGCGATCGTATATCTCCAGGTTTTCGCGCAGGATGGCTTCGTAAAATTCGCCGCCGGCATAAAGAATGGCGCCCCAGTCATTAACACAGGCGGTTTTTGCGTTTCTCAGCGTGGTGCCCACCGCTTTAAAATTCGGATAGGATTCGACTGCCCTATGGATCATCTTTTTAAAGGCGGAAGTGTCCAGTTTGGAAATATCCTTGTCCAAGCCTTCCACGGCAAACCCTAGGGCAGCTGTAAAATCCTCTTCGTTGCCAAGCATGACGTCGACGTATTTGGCGATTTCACGGTTGACCTCGATGGCTTTGTCCGATCCTCCGATGTCCTTCCACAAAGATGGCCGATAGTTCAGATCATAAGAAATCATTGTTCCGTTGGCCTTGGCGACCTGCATGGCTTCAATGATGACTTCCGGTGTGGTCTCGGAAAGTCCGGCGTAAATACCGCCGGTATGAAACCAGCGCACCCCTTGCTGGCCGAAAATCAGGTTCCAATCGATATCGCCTTTTTTGATTTGAGATGCCGCCGAGTACCCCCGATCGGAGCATCCCAGCGCAGCACGCACCCCGAAGCCGCTCTCGGTAAAATTCAACCCGACTCTTACCTTGCGGCCGATGCCGTCGAAGGGCACCCATCTGACATGGGAAAGGTCCACACCGCCCTGCAACAGCAAATCTTCAAGCAGTCGTCCAACCGGATTTTCCGGAATGGCCGTGACCAAGGCCGCACGCAGGCCGAAACATCGCCGCAAGCCCCTGGCGACGTTGTACTCGCCACCGCCCTCCCATACCTGGAAGTGCCGGGTGCGAGCCACCCGGTTGTCGCCGGGGTCAAGGCGAATCATGACCTCTCCCAGGCTTAAAATATCCCACTTACATTCTTCTGTCGATTTGATTGTCATTGTAGTCATTTGACCTCCCTCTTTTTAAAATTTCTTTTTAACATTTAGTTGGCAAAATTTTATCCGATCACCCAACAAAACTTTTCTGAGAGAACTCAGAATGCCCAGTGAGATTTAGACGACGAGATACTCACGGACGGTTTTGTGGCTTTGCAGCAATTCAGTGTCTCCATCCAGGACGATCCGTCCCTTTTCCATTACATAGCCTCTATCAGACACGTCGAGAGCAAAAGAAAGATTTTGTTCGGCGATGAAAATCGTCATTCCGTGACTCCTGAGGTGTGAAATCAGTTCGCCAATCGCTTCGACCACTATCGGTGCGAGACCTTCGGAGGGTTCGTCGAGCAAGATTAATTGAGGCTCGCCGGCTAATGCACGCCCGATTGCCAGCATCTGCTGCTCTCCCCCGCTTAACGTGTTGGCCTTTTGGTTAAGCCTTTCGCTCAGGATCGGGAAGGATTCCAAGATCATCTCCGGAATCGGCTGGCATTTGTCGTTTCCGGCAAGTGTTCCCAAACGCAGGTTATCACGAATGGAAATATCGGCGAAGATTCTACGGCCTTGTGGCACAAGTCCAATACCCAGACGTGCACGTTTATGTGCCGGCTTTGAGGAAATGTTCTCATTTTTGAGATGTACACGGCCGGTATGCTGATCGTTTAGCCCCATGATGCCTTCCAGTGTCGTGGTTTTGCCCATGCCATTGCGGCCCAACAAGCACACAATCTCACCCGCTTTGATTTCGAGATTGATATTCTGGCAAATCGTAATAGGGCCGTATCCGAAGCTTGTATTTTCCAAATGTAGCATCAAAGACCTTTCTTTCCGAGGTATGCTTGCCGTACGGTCTCATCCTGTGCGATTTCGTCGATAGGTCCTTCGGCTAAAATACTGCCACGGTGAAGGACCGTGATATCTGTTCCAATTTCGCGCACGAATTTCAAATCGTGCTCAATTACAATCGCAGGTATTTCTTCACAAATTCGTTGAATCAGTTTAGAAGTTCTGTATGTTTCAGCCGGCGTCATGCCTGCTGTCGGTTCATCCAAAAGCAATAGCAATGGACTGCTGGTTAACACCATACCAATCTCCAGCCATTGCTTTTCACCATGCGAGAGCTCCTGCGCAACGGTATCCCGTTTATCCTTGAGCTCGATTTTTTCAAGCACTTCTTCAACTTGGTATTGGAGTTTCCCTGTTCTGGGAGAGGTGATTTTTCGTATCGAGGCTTTGCCCAATGCAGCCACTTCTAGATTGTCCCGAACAGTTAGACAGCCGAAAATAGCCGGGGATTGGAATTTTCGTCCTATGCCCAGGCGGCTCCTCTCGGCAACCGACATGCCATTTAGAGACTCGCCCTTGAAAAGAATTTGCCCGTCATCAGGTTCCAGGTTGCCGCAGATGAGGTTGAATATCGTGGTTTTTCCAGCTCCGTTGGGCCCAATAATGCAGCGCAGTTCACTCTCATCAATTTTGAGATTTAAGTCTTTGATGGCAGTCAACCCCCCAAAACGTTTGGTCACCTTGTTTATCTCGAGACACTTCATGCCGAATCTTTCAATCTGTTGTTAATGCGTTGTGCTACGCGATTGAATATCCCAATAATGCCGTCGGGCCAAACCAAAACGACGAAAATAAAAAACAGTCCAACAATCAAATACCAATAGAACACCAACAAGTCACTCATATAGACTTGCAGATAGTTAACCACCAGGGCTCCCAGTACTGGACCCAAAAGCGTGCCGCGTCCGCCAACGGCCACCCATACGATGGCAGAGGTAGAGAAAAGAATTCCCATAATATCTGCTGATACAAAGCCCACAGGAACATACATCGCGCCACTGATCCCTGCAATCGCACAGGAGATCACAAAGATTACCAGCTTGACGGCGGGAACATTATAGCCGAAGGATTCCACGCGTTCTTCGTTATCGTTGATGGCGCGTAATAATTGGCCGAAAGGGGAATTCATTAAACGTTGCGTAAAAATGTATGTCAATACCAAGACCCCGGCGATTAGATAATAGGTTCTAACCATGCCGGTGGTGATCTCAATTTCCCAAAGGCCGGGGATGCCTAAACGGGGGTTGGGAAAACCATATAGGCCATTCAGCCCACCGGTGAAACGAATCCAAACAATGGTGACGGAGTGCAGGATACCACCCAATGCGAACGTCACAATGGCAAAATAAACGCCCCCAACACGTCGGAAAAACATTGCATATCCAATAATTAGTGCTAAAAACGACGGCAATCCAATTGCCAGCGCAATGCCGATGTACGTGGCTCCGGGGATGTGACCCCAGTATTTGAGCGTTAGTGCTAAACCGTAACTACCTAAACCAAAAAAGACTGAATGAGCAAAACTCAAGATTCCGGCATAACCCCAGATCAAGTCGAGACTGAGAGCCAGTATGCTGAACGTAAGGAACTTCGACAACAGGTCCAGCTGATAGGAAGAGATCAGCCATGGAAAAATCGCCAGCAACACGAGAAAAAAGACGTATTTGAAACCAGTTCCATATCTCTTACCGGTGAAATGTAATCGGGCAGCCAGTGTCGCCGCGCTCTTTTTATGCGGTCTCGCGGTTTCTAACGTAAATTCTTTTAAGTTCATGTTTTTCTACCGAAAAGACCCTGCGGACGGAAGCGGATGACCACAATGGCCATGGCCAGAACAATCACCTGGGCAACCACAGGCTTCAAAAATGCTGAGAAACCCGCCTCTGACATGCCGATCAGCGAGCCACCGCCCACAACACCCAATATTTTCCCAATTCCACCGATAATAACCACCAGAAACGTCCGTGCAAAATAGTCGAGCCCCATATTCGGATTGATAGCGATCACCGGGCTCATGACTGCCCCCGCCAGTCCCGCCAATCCCGCACCAAGAACAAAAACGGCCTGGTCAATTCGGGCGGTGTTGATTCCGATGGCCTCCGCCATTCCCCTGTCCCGTATGGTGGCCTGGACACGCAGTCCGAAGTCTGTTCGCGTGAATAGCAAGATAACGAACGTGACGACCACCGCTGTGAAAGCAATAATGACCAACCGATAAAGGGGGTATTCAAAGCCGAACATCATCAATTGCCCGGTAATCGGTTGCGTTGCATAGCGGTGCTCCGGCCCGATCACAATTCTGATGAGTTCCCGCAGAACAATGCTAACTCCCCAGGTGCCTAAGAGGGTTTCAAGCGGGCGCTCATAGAGGAACCGAATAAAACTCCGCTCAATCACCCATCCTGCACAGGCAACAACGATTGGCGCAAAGATAAACCCGACCCAGAACGGCGGCAGTCCCATGCTCTCTGTCAACCATACGGTATACGCCCCCAACATAAAGAACTCACCATGAGCCAAGTTGATCACGCCTCGTAGGCCAAAGATGATTGCTAGGCCAAGCGATATCAAAATAAGAACCGCTGCCAGACTGGCGCCGTTGAATATAGTCGTAACTATGGATTCCATGTTAATAAATCCATGGATAGGCCCGCAACGGGCCTATCCAGCCTTCAGTTTAAACCGATTTCATCGTCATCAACGATACTTGTTGGCTTCACAGGATTTCGGCGGTTTCGGCGGGATGATGCCCTTGTCTGCAAGAATTTTGAAATTGTTCGGATCCGTCGTGGACTCAGCTATCAGGCATCGTACGGCGGCATGATGCGATACGGGATCAACCGTAATCTTTCCTTGCGGCGCCATGAAACTGAGACCTTCAAGAGCGTCAACCACGGCTTCGGTTTCTGTTGTTCCAGCCTTCTGACATGCTTTGGCCCAGATATGAATGGCGTCGTAAGTGCCCTCACCGAAATTCGTCACCAGCGTCCCTTTGCCTGCGACTCGGTAGTAGCCCTCTAAAAATTTCTTGCTTTCGGCAGAGTCATAAGAAAGGTACCACGTATTAGTTGAAATGTGGCCGGCTCGGTATCTCTCAGCAATGGTCGGAGTTACCTCCTCCTGGAAGTAGGTAAACGCCAGCTGGATCTTCTCATTTAGTCCGAAGTCAAAGAACTGTTTGAGGAACGTCACCAGATCGTTTCCGGCTACGAATACAAAGCATACATCCGGTGCCGCAGACTTCAGTCTACCGATGATCGCACTCCAGTCCGTAGTGCCGAGAGGAGCCTCTTCCCGTCCTAAAAATTTAGCCTTGTTCGCTTCAGCCGCTCTCTTAACGGCATCAATAGAGCCAATGCCCCAAGCGTAGGCTGAGCCGATTCCGTAAAAGGACTTCGCCCCTTTCTCCTTCATCAGCCAGGGCACAAATGGATCAATGCCCTGATTGGGCAAAGCGCATATGTTGAAAAAATAGCGGTTGCAGATGCCGCCCTCATAGAATATCGGTGACAGCATGATCGTTTTATGGGCGAGTGCGACCTTTTCAGCCACGGCAAATCGACTGTTAGAGAACCCGAAGTCGATGAAAGCTGCCACCTTCTTGCCCTGAACCAGCTTGAGTCCCTTCTGTACGGCGATGTTCACATCCGTATGATTGTCCTCGATGAGGAGGTCGACCTGCTTGCCGAGCACACCGCCGGCCGCATTAATCTCCTCAACAGCCAAGTGGGCGGCGTTGATTGTCGGCGGCGCATGAATGCTGCCAAATCCTGAAAGCGTTGTCATCATACCGAGCCGAATACGATCTTCCGCAGCTTGTGCCACACGCCCATAGGATGCAAAAATTGACGGTGCGGCGCTTGCGCCAATCAGCAAACCGGAAGTCTTTAAGAACTGCCGCCGAGAGATGTTTCGATTTCGTATTTTGGGTGTTTGTTCATCGTCTCGCTTTTTTTTCTCTTCACTCATTTTCTTTTCTCCTTTCGATGGTCATTTGGGTTAATCTTAGCTATCCTTCGCGTCTCAACGTTTAACCGAAGGTAGTCTGTAACTTCTCTCTTTTTTGTAACTCCTGTCCAACAGTAAGCTGCCAATTCGCTGGAATCTGTCAGGCAATGAGAAAAATATTGCTGAGATTCCTTTTTCAACATCTCTTTAGCAATGGGGCAACCTAACCGTATAGCTTGATATACACTTTCTCAACATCTCGCACGAACCGCAACACGGATTCCGTGATTATTTTGAGGTAGGCCTCGCCCTTTTCAGCGGTTGATTCCTTCGGGTCACCCCAGCCGCCCGTAGGTGTCACTTTCAACATGGAGCCCGGAATCGGAACAATGGCCGCCAGGATAGCGCCGAGCTTGTCGGACTCGATATCTACGGGCGGGTCCGGCCAACCTTCTACGGCTTGCTCCATGTCGACACTTTCAGGGTCGATTGCCAGCATAACAGAGGTTTCACCAATATTGGCATGCAGGCCTGCATCCCAGCCCAGATAGGTAGCCACATCTTCAGGCTTCATCGTATCCCAATAATTAAGACAGTACGCTAATGTGTCAGGGGCAAAGCGGTCATATATGCTGCGCAGCGAGTAGTTTACGCCGGCAGCATTGTCGTAATGGCCATTGATAAAGATAATGCGACGAAATCCCCCTTCATTAAGTGCGAGGGCGATGTCCTTGATGTATGCGATAAAAGATTCGATTTTAACATAGACCAGCCCCGGTACGCCTTTGTGCGTAATCGATAGTCCGTAGCTTATGGGAGGAGCGACAAGTGCCTTCAACTCGGGGGCGATCCTGCGGCATAACTCCTCAGCAATCATCCGATCCGTGCACAGGGGCCCGTAAGGTCCGTGTTGTTCAGTTGTGCCTACGGGAACAAGCACGGTCGTACCTGCCTTAAGATATTCTTCGACTTGCATATTGGTCATCGTTGCCATGTGATATTTTTGATGTTTCATTTAAGCCCTCCTTCTGGTGAGAGATGCCCTTATTTACTGACGTTTTGCGCGATGGATGGAAACCGCGATGAGAATAATGATTCCCTTCACGACGAGTTGATAGAATGATGAGACCCGCAGCAGGTTCAAAATATTGTCGATCAACCCAAGAATCAGCACACCGGCAACCGTTCCTAAGATGCCCCCAACGCCACCTGCCAGGCTGGTGCCGCCCAAAATGACGGCTGTAATAGAATCCAACTCCAGCCCCTCTCCGATATCCGGCTCACCAACACCCATACGGCTTACCATGAAAAGACCCGCTAGAGCCGCCAGACCACCTGAAACGACATACGTCAGGATTCTTGTGCGGTCCACATTGATGCCTGTCAGGCGTGCGATTTCATCGTTACCTCCGACAGCATACAAATGCCTGCCAAAGCGTGTATATTTTAGAACGAAGCATGCAACCACGATGAACAGGATGATAACAAACAATGCAAATGGAAAGGGGCCCACCATCCCGCGTGCCAGGAAACGCATCGATTTGGGTACCGATCCAATCGGCGTAGTTGTATAGCCGAATGCAATGCCGCGTAAAATCGACATCATACCAAGCGTCGCGATGAATGGGGCAACCCTGGCCTTGGTTACAATCAGCCCATTGACCAATCCCACTAGGCCGCCAAAACCCAGGCACAGCAGCGATACCGGAATGAGACGCCCCTGCTCTCCCAGCATCATTCCCGCACTAAAGACGCCGATGAGTTTGACCATTGCGCCGACAGAGAGATCGATACCACCGGCAATCATGACCATTGTTTGGCCGATGCTCAACATGGTCAGAACGACAACCATTTTGCGTCCAAAGTTGAGCAAATTTCGAGAAGAACGGAAGTACGGCGAAGCAACACTGCCCAAAATTGCCAACGACAGAAGCACCAGCACAACGATGATGAAGCGTGAGTGTGTTTCGAAGAAATGCTGAGTTTTGTGGGACCATACACGGTTATTCATCTCAACGTCAGCCATGATGAACAGCTTCTCCTATTGCTTCAACCTGAGAATTTGTTCCGGTTGCAAGCTCCATGATGCGTTCTTCAGTGGCTTGCTTTCCATCCAGGATGCCCATCAGTCGACCCCTACTTAAAACAAGTATGCGATCGCTCATACCCAGTATCTCCGGAAGTTCCGAAGAGATGAAAAGAATAGCCGCCCCATTGTTGGCCAGATCTCTGATCAGTCTGTAAATCTCAAATTTGGCACCCACGTCGACGCCTCGAGTCGGATCATCCAGTAGCAGAACTTTCGGCTCACACCCGAGGCACTTCGCAAGAACCACCTTTTGCTGATTGCCTCCACTGAGCTGCCCCACCTTTTGATCGTGTCCGGTTATACGGATGTCTAAATTCGCGATCAACCGCTCAACCGTTTCCGTCTCCTTCTTGGATGACAGGCCCAGAAAGCGTAAGAATCGTTTCACGATGGGCAGGGTGATATTTTTCCCCACCGACATGTCCAACAACAATCCATGCGTTTTTCGATCCTCAGGTGCCATCGTGATTCCCGCTTGAATGGCTCGTTTTGGAGAGGATATGTGCACCGGCTCATTGTTCAACTCGATGTCTCCCTTGACCTCGCTGTCCGCACCAAAAATCGCTCGCACCAACTCCGTTTGCCCGGAGCCAGCCAGACCGGCGATACCCAGAATCTCACCCGAACGTATGTCAAAGGTCACATCTTGGACTCCTTCACCGCAACTCAGATTTCCGACTTTAAGAACAACATGCTCATTGGCTTGCTCGGAAAGAGGTGGGAAAACATCTTCAAAGTCGCGACCGACCATCATGCGAACGAGCTCGGATTCATCCGTCTCGGCCACGAATTTCACACCGACTCGCTCACCATCCTTTAGTACCGTTACCCGATCACAGATCTCAAAAATTTCGCTCAAGCGGTGAGAAATATAAATCAAGGTCACGCCTTCCGATTTCAACGAGCGCATTATCTCAAACAGCATATCCAACTCATGGCCACCCAGCGCGGCCGATGGCTCATCCATAATGATGAGTCGTGCATCCAAAGAGAGCGCTTTTGCGATCTCAACCCGCTGCTGTTGTGCGACGGTAAGTTGCCCGGCTAATTGTTGAGCGCGAATATTGCCACCCAATCTGTCGAGTATTTTAAGGGCCTCGGTTCTCATGTGGTGATGATTCACGAATCCATGCAGAAGAATCTCACGACCCAAAAAAATATTGTCAGCCACGCTCATGTCGGGAAGGAGCGTAAATTCCTGATAAATGATGCCAATGCCCGCCTGCTGGGCATCATGTGGTGACGTGAAGCGTCGGTTTTCGCCGTCGAAGACAATTTCCCCGCCATCTGCGTGGTATGCCCCAGCCAGGATTTTGACCAAGGTGGATTTTCCTGCGCCGTTTTCTCCGATAAGTCCATGAATTTCCCCTTGACGGCAGGAGAAATCAACTCGGTCCAACGCCGTCACGCCAGGGAAAGTTTTTCTAATCTGTCGCATTTCTAACAAATTGGCTTGCGTCAAATCCATAACTTTCCAACAAAAAAACGATATGGGGGCAGGAAGGCAATCATGCCTTTTGCCCTCCTACCGTCCGACTCATTGTTTGTCTACTTTTTTTTGAACCCGAGTTTTTGGATCCAATCCTCCGGCAACTTATGTATCGCCCAGTAATCATCGCTGAGGTCAGGGCGTAAGTATTTGTCGATATCCTTTTTACCGAACTTCACAATGGGCACATCAATATATCTGGGAACCGTTTCGCCACGCATTGTTTTTACGACAGCGTCGACAGCATGCAAGCCGATTTCGACCGGATAGTTCACGGCGATGAAGTCAACATTGTACTTTTTGCAAATACGCAGAAATCCATTGAGATCCTCACCCGATACCGGCGGGATGTCGCGGCCGGCTTCCACAAAGGCCTCAATGGCGCCCCAGCATTGCAGTCCGCTTCCCGACCATACCGCATCTATTTTCGGATGAGCGGCGAGAAAGGCTTCGGTGACTTGTTTGCCTTTGGCAGGTGAGAAGTCGCAGTACGCTTGGCCCAACTCCTCTATGCCGGGATACTGAGAAAAGACGTCACGCGCACCCCGCAGGCGGTCTTCAACAACACTAAGGCCCGCGATGCCGCTGAGTGCAATGTATTTTCCCTTATAATTCATTTTCTTGGCTAACCACTCCGCAAAGACTGCACCCTGACGGTAATTGCTGGCCTCCACCCACGTAACGAAATTGTCGGATTCTGCTCGGGATGAGTTGTAGATGATCGGGATACCCATTTCCATGGTTTCATCCACACTGGCGGAGATCGCTGCTTGTCCCATGGGTGCAAGAAGCATGACATCCGGCCGCCACACCAGCGCGTCCTCATACACGTCAAGCTGCCGCTCGGCATTCCCCTGGGAGTCACCGTAGAAGAAATCGCTGAACAGCCCCTTGTACTTAACTTGAACGGCATAATCGACGTGGGCGTCGAACATGACGACCCAGGAATTTGTCTTGCCCTGGGTAACAAAAGCTAACCTCCAGGGCGGATCTTTTTTATATTTAGAACAATCGAAAGTGGATTTAGCTAATTTTTGGCGCATTAGCTGGTCCGGTGGAGTTTTCACCTTTGCAGCAGCTTTCGCGTCTGGGATTGTCTTGCCGAGAGGCATGAATTGAGCAGTTCCTGCAGCACCAATCCCGATTCCCATTAACTCGAGAAATTTTCGCCTAGTTATTCTTTTAATTGACATCGCCTGTACCTCCTATTTTTCTTTAAGGGGCAACATGGTGAAGGATCTGCACTTCGAGCTATCTGTGAAGGCTCCAACACCATCGATAGCCGAGTACTATTTTTTTCCACCTCCTTTCTATGATGGTATGACATCGGACGTCAGTTTCGATTGGTCCGAAATGAATACAAGGCCACAGCAGCAATAATTACGGCACCTTTTACGACCAACTGATACTCTATGGGTAAACTCAGCAATAGAACAATATTGAAGAGCATCGTTAAGAGTAAGACGCCAACGACAGTTCCACCGATTCCTCCTGAACCGCCGGCGAAGCTGGTGCCTCCGATGACGACCGCTGCAATCGAGTCAAGCTCATAACCGCGCCCTAAATAGTTATCTGCATAGCCAATGAAACCCGCCAGGACCAAGCCACCCAATACTGCCAGCGTACTGCAAATCACGTAGGTCAAAAGGGTCACGCGGTCGACATCAATTCCGGATAGCCGGGCAACCTCTCTATTTGCGCCCGTTGAATAAATGTGTCGGCCAAAGGGTCTTTTGTGAGTTACGAACAAAAAACCCGCGACGACCAAGAAAAAAATGATCAAATTGGTTGGCACCGGCCCAACTGCCTCATTCGCAAAGAAACGTACCAACGGAGGAATACTCCCGCTTGGTGCCGCCTTGGTGTAAACGAAACGCACACCCTCCAACAAAATGGCGACGCCCAATGTAGCGATAAAGGGGGGTACCCGCCGTTTTGTGACCAGCAATCCATTCAGAAAACCCACCGCAATACCGATGCCAAACACCAAGGCAAGGGCAGGGACTAGGCTGATATTTTGACCTTGAGTGATGTCAGCGACCACGACCGTCGTCAACGCCATGACTCCGGCTAAAGAAAGATCAATCCCGCCGCCAAGCATAACAATCGTCTGTCCGACGGCCACGATTCCCAGAGGGGCAGCTCCTCTTAAGACGTTGAAAAGATTACTGGGTTTGAAAAACGCCGGCGAAAGTATGGCAGCCGAGACGAGCACCAAAACCAGAGCAATGTAAATTCCGCCCCTTTCCAGGATGCTGAATGTATCTCCACGCAGACTTGATTCTTCTGCTTTCATCCCGCGTCCTTCCGGCCTTTTCCTATCCGTCGACGAATTGTTGCCGTTTAATTAGAGTAATTATCAAAAATATGTTCCAATCGGAAGATCAGCGTCAACCAGCGAATTGCTCTCAAATCATCTACCTTCGATCAACCGGGGTTGATTTTATTCCTGCGGGTCGGCAAAATCGGGGTAGCCGCCCTTTTCGAAAATCGACCCGGGAAAACCGATACGCTCCCACACTTCTTCATTGGTACAATACACAAAACATGCATCCATACACAGGTGCGTGAAAAATCTCGACGCACTTTCCTGCTCGGTCCAAACAGTTCCCGGTGGATTCTCAGAGGCCAGCGCATCCAGCACCGCAGCGCGCTCTTTGCCACCGAGCGCCAGAAAGTTTTTGCTGAAGAGATCATTGCTTATCTGGTCAATGCCTTTCAATCCGACATCATAAAGCTGAGCCGTCCATGATTGATACATATTGCGGGTTTCCATAATGCCGGCAAACCCCGCTGCCTTCAGACCGTCATCAAAATCGTCCACCGGTATGATCATTTCTGCAAGGATCTCAAGCATCTCTCGTTGTTCGTCCGTCAAGGTTGCTTTCTCGCTCATTGGCTCCCTCCATACGCATTTCTTTTTGCTTTGAATATGTCTTGTTTTTAAGCGATGATTAAGATGCGCTTTCTCATGTCTGAGATTCCTTCAGGATTTGCTGGCGGAATGCTTCAACGAGAGCTGCACCTTTGCGTTCCATATACCGCGAGGCCGTTTTCAATAACCATTTTCCAGCCCGGCCGGCTTTAATATTGACCTTAAACGTGACGTTGGTGCTGCCATCCATATTTGGCGCGACAATCCAGGTGCCCGCCAGCCGCTTTAACGGTGGTCCATCGACCATCACAAAATCAATACGCCTATTCTTCTCATATGTGACTTTCGTGGCAACATCCACCCGCAAGGGGCCTGCGCGAACAATCATGCGGCAAATATCCTCACTCTCCATCTTGGCGGTTATCACATCGGTCAGAAACCGGTCATATTTATCAACCCCTGCTGCCGTCTCGTACACGATTGAAACGGGCGCGTTAATATCCGCTGTTTCGCTGAAGTTGAACTCGTCTCCTTTAATCTCCCACATTGTATAAATTCCACCCTTATGAAAAGGAAACTGGAGATCTTACAGATCACCACGGACGGCCGATTCCGTCATGTAATCCCCACTGCGGCTTGCTATTGCCATGGCAGTCAAGGTTTGGTTCGTGCCTCCGCCGGTCACGAACACGCTCGAATCGCAGATAAACAAATTAGGGATATCGTACGACTGACAATAAGAATTGACTACTGCCTTACGCGGATCATTTCCCATGCGGACGGTGCCCATGGGGTGAGCGGCCATATCCTTGCCGACATAGACCTTTGTGGCACCCGCCGCTTCAAGTGTAGCTACCGACATCTGCTTGGCATGCTCCCTTGCTTTCTTATCATTATCTCTCCACTCGTGGGTTAGTCTGGCTACAGGTAGGCCGCGGTGATCCTTTACCACCGGATCCAGTGTAATCGTATTGTTTTCGTTCGGCAGTCCCTCACCACAGATCCACCAGCCATGGGTGCGGTCATAGCGCTTGATCATGTCCTTGAGTTCCTGCCCCCAAAAAGCAGGTCCGGCAACTCCATAGTAATAGGGGTGTGGCAGAAAATCTTCCAGCGTATAACCGCGGGCAAAATCGTGTTTTGGATTTGTCTCATACCAGTCCTGCACAATCAGGTTGCCCATAACCGGGCCCTTGAAGGCGTTCATCTTCTCTTCAAAGATACCGTAAACAGAAGCGACCCAGTGGCCCATATAGTTCTTTCCAACTAAGCCGCTGGAGTTGGACAAACCATCAGGAAAGGTATTGTTGGCCGAAAGCAAAAGAAGTCTCGTCGTTTCCATGGGATGGGCCGTCACAATAACAGCCTTTGCAAGGACACGGTGTTCCTTCAGACTCTCATCATAATACTCTACCCCGGTCACACGATTCTTTTTAGCATCATAAGTGATATTATACACAAACGATTCCGGCCAGATCTTTGCACCGTTGGCTTCTGCTTCCGGAATAAATCCCGTCAGCGTACAGCTTTTGGCAGTACTTGGGCATCCGGAAATACAGAATCCACACTTGACGCACTCTTCTCGCCCGCGGTAGGGCTGAGATGTAATCGCCAAGGGTCCGTGCAAGGGTTTGGCTCCTACTTTTTCAACACCTTTTGCCAGAATTTGATTGGCCCAGCTCCATTCAATCGCCGGCATGGGAAAGGGTCCGCGCGGGATCTCAAACGGGTTCTCTAAATGGTTGCCGGAGACACCGAAATCCCGCTCTACGCGATCATAGTATGGTGCTAGATCTTTATAGGATATCGGCCAATCGACGCCTACTCCATCGAGGCTGCGGCTCCGAAAATCTGAATCGTGGAATCGCGGCGTAACGCCGCACCATACCAGGGTACCTCCGCCGATGCCAAATCCGGACATAATATGAATCGGATCTTTACCGGCATATGTTCGTGGCTCATTCCAAAAAAGCTTCAGCATTTCTGCTTCGTCATTGACGATATCCGTCTTGAGGTTGTATCGCGCGCCAGCATCGAGGCCGACAACGGAAAACCCTTTTTCCGAAAGCTCTTTGGCTAACATACCACCACATGCACCAACACCGACAATGCAGAAATCATAGATTTCTTCGGACATACCTACTCCCTCCATTAGCTAATGAATTGCAGCTTCATCTGTAGATTAAAACGAATCCTAGCTCAGTCCAAGCTCTTTAGTCAATTCCGGTATACCTATGTCTTTCAGATGCTCAGGACTCGGCTTGGTTGTTTCTACATCCCAATGATACGCTTCAAGCCATTCACGCTCCATGGTTTCAAGATCTACAGTCACGTCGGCAAGCGGGCCGATACCCATCGACGGATCTCCGATCATCACCCCGGGATAGGCCCAGGCGCGCGGATTATGCCCCTCGCGCAGATTGAAGGCGTGACGAATGTTGGCAATGCGTTCACCGGCTTTTTGGGCTTCCACTTGATCACACTCCCAGCCTGTGACGGCATTCATGAATTTATATAAATAGGAAGGATCGTTGGACCACCAACCAAACTGACATAACCCGGTTGCATTCACGAAGTGGCTCATCGCCGAAAGAATCATATAGTTCTTGCCCTGGCCCTTGTAAGCTGAGATATCGGCATTCTCCACCCCTATTCCACTCAGCCATTCGGGCGGACAAATCACCGCCCATCCATTGTTATGCATATGGCGTCCGGGGGTGTCGTCAAGGTGATAACCAATCGCCAAACCCGGGAAGTACTTCGGATCATGCATGGGCAATTCTTGGCCCTGCACATGATAGGCAAATTCAGCTGCATTCTTTCCGATTTTTTCAGCAGCAACTCTGACACCATCCGCCAGCACATCGCCGAAGCCCTCGCGCTTACCCAGCAATTCGAGCATTTCGACGATTCCATCGGCATTGCCCCAGGACAGGTCGACTCCTGTCTGCTCTTTTGTAATGATACTTCGGTCATAAAGATCCATCGCAAAGCCAATCGTTGCTCCGGCAGAAATGGTATCGAGACCATAAAGATTACAAATGTCTCCGCCTTTGATGATCGTTTCGAGGTCGTCGTTATTGCACATTGGACCGAACGCTGCGATCGTCTCATACTCGGGTTTGTGGCTGTGAATTTCTCTACCCTCTTCATAGACGCTTTGCATGACGCCACCGCAGGCCAGCGAGCATTTCCAGCAACCCCACTTCTTGGCCTGCCGTTCAATCACCGCCTCCCCGCGAAACTTATTTAAGTCAAGGCCTTCCACGGCGACAGCGCTTTGCCAATTCTTGGTTGGCATATCACCGCTCTGGGCCGATCCTTCGACAAGGCCCGGTGTCCCCGCTGACTTGTATAAATCCGCGAAGACACTCTGGGTTTTAATGTATTCCTTGCTGAGATTGCTTAAGCCCTCCGGATGCGTTACAGGCACGGTTAATCCGCCCAACGCTACGATCGCCTTTAGGCGCTTGGATCCCATGACGGCACCTAATCCAGATCTGGCTGCCAGCCGGCCTTTGTTGCAGACAACCCCGGAGATAAGCGAGAGTTTTTCACTCGCTGGTCCAATGCAGGCGATTTCGGCGTCTTGGCCGTATTCTTCTTTGAGAACATCCTCGATCTGGAAGGTATCCAACCCCCAAAGTTGACCTGCATCCTTGATCTCAGCTTGGCCGTCTTTAAGCACCAAATAAACCGGCTTTTGTGCAATACCCTCGAAAAAGATCGCGTCAAAACCCGAATGTTTCATCTTTGGGCCAAACCAGCCACCGCTGTTCGCATCCCCCCAGGTATGGGTCAGGGGTGATTTTGCAACCACTGTGTAGCGTGAACCGATTTGAGCTTTGGTTCCCGTCATGGGGCCGGTAATAAATCCTAATATGTTTTCCGCTCCCAAGGGATCAACTCCCGGCTTCATGCGGTCAAACAAAATGCGAGCACCGACCCCATAACCGCCAATGAATTTTTTAAGAAGATCCTCGCTGGGTTGCTCGACGTTCATTGAGCCATCTAAAAGATTTACGAACAGCATCTTATTCATATAACCATTTGCCATTTTAAACCTCCATTGAACAATGTTTGAATTCAAATTTGCAGGAAGTTCGGCTAATACGTATTAAATTATTGTGCCGATGGAGCGCAAGACCTAAAATTTAAAAAGATTTCACTTTTTGTTCCTGACTTCTTTTATGATGGCAAGTGCTTGACGAACATTTTCTTCAATACCCTTCCAGTCTTTGGCGGCCACCAGATCTTTGGTGATCAGTTTGGATCCCATCCCAACGCAGGCAACGCCGGCCTCAAACCAGGCACTCAGGGATTCTTCCGTTGGACTGACACCGCCGGTGGGCATGAGCTTGAACCACGGGCAGGGGGCCATGACGGCTTTTGCGAAACTGGGGCCGCCTACAAGTCCTCCGGGGAATATCTTGACAATGTCACATCCGATTTCGTTGGCTAACGAAATTTCGCTGGCAGTGCCGCAGCCGGGAGAATAGGGAATCTGACGTCGGTTGCAGATTTTGGCAACTTCCTGATTCAAGACCGGCCCAACGATAAAATTGGCGCCATTGTTGATGTATAGTGCAGCCGTATAAGGATCTATCACCGAACCAATCCCTAAAATAACCTCTTCATCGCTTTCTGAAAAATATTGGGACAGTTTGCCAAATACTTGATAAGCATAATCTCCCCGATTGGTAAATTCGACAATTTTAGCGCCGCCGCGAATGCACGCTTTCACAATTTCAGTAGCGACCTCAAAATCTTTGTTATAAAATACAGGGATCAATCCGGTCGCCTCCATTGCCGTTAATACTTCCAATTTGCTGAACTGGGCCATTTGTCTACTCCTTTTAATAATTTTTGTCTACGAGTTATTAATGAGGTTACAAGTTTAATTAACCGACATGAAATAGATTTTTTTTGCGCGGTTGAGTGGATCCAGTTTGTTCTGCTTAGCAACTGCAAAAAGCAACTGTCAAAGCAAAATGGGAACAACCTGCTTGTCTGTTTTTAGCACATCTCTGCGGTATCAATCCGCTGCCAAAGTCAGTCGATCCTCTCAAACTTACGCATGGAAACAGCATTAACAGGACACACATCGGTGCAGGTGCTGCACCCGGTGCAGTCATCTAGGGTTATTTGGGCCTTTTCATTTTCCATCGTGATGGCATAGCAATGGCCGATATCCGCACAAATAGCGCATCCCGTACACTTTTTTTCATCGACTACGGCATGGCCCCGGTAGAGGGTGAGCCGGTCGGTCGGGGTGATCCGCGGTACGACAATGCCCCGGAAATCCCTGTAATTGCCGTAACCCTTTTCTGCCATAAACTGCCGAATGCCTTTGACAATTTTTGGCAATATTTTGGGGCCCTTGATCATCACACCGGTGCAGATTTGGACAAAGTCCGCGCCACACATCAACATTTGAACGGCGTCGGTCCATTTTTCAATCCCACCGCTGCCCATCACCATGCTTTCAGGATCGCATTTCGCGCGCATTTCATATACATCGCGCAGGGCCAGCGGTTTTATCCAGGGCCCGGAAAAACAGGCCAGAGTCGGTTCATCCTGCAAATGGCAAATGCCCTGCTCGGGATCGTTGATGTCGAAGTCGGGTATCGCCAGACGGTTGCCGGTACTACCGGAACTAACAATTCCCTTGTCAAAGCAGGCTTTGGCCACATCGGCGATCTTGCCGCCCTCCGGTGTCAGCTTTACAAATACCGGAATGTCCACGGCCGCCTGTATGGCAGCCGCGGTTTTTGACACGACATCCGGCTGGGACCCGACACTGGCGCCTGAGACCACGCTGGTTCGCCCTCCGGAGCTTTCGACGTTAAACGACATATTCGGGCAGCACATATTCAGTTCGATCACATGGGCGCCGGCTGCTTCATATTTTTGGGCCATGCGGATCCAGCCCTCATCCCCCTGTTCGCCGGCATAGGCCATGTTGGCATACAGGATCAACTCGCTGACCGCTTTGCGGGCCTTTTCCATGAGCCTGAGTCCTTCTTCAAAGGTAAGCCGGGTTTCGGCCGTAAAGGCGTGATATTTATGCTTCTTCAGCCAGCGGTATCTCGGTGGCTTGCTGATGTAAGTGGGATCGATGGCCAGTTTGAGGCTGGCTCCTCCCCAGCCCCAGCGCTCGATCTCTTTGATCATATCCAGCGTTTTAACGGCCGGCCCCGAGCCGACCACAAAATTGTTTCTGAACGCTAAACCCGCCACTTCCAGAGGCATTAAATAGTCGCTTTCCTTGACGTCGGGATTCATATTAGTTCTCCCGCCTGCTCTAGTTGATTCTCAAATAGAAAATGAGCCATTTCTGGATGGACGCTAGAGCCATTCCCCATAAATGGTTTTTCTCTTTTGATTGGATTCGTAAAACGCTTTGACCAGCTCCACACAGGCGACAGCCGCCTGTCCGTTGACGCCGTAAAAGACATCGTGCTTACCCAGAACGCAGTCAACGAAATATTTCAATTCCGGAACGTATCCCAAATTAAGAAATTCATCGACGGCCGGCCGGGTCCACCCCAGGTTGTGGTCCGTCTTTTCAATGGAATAAGAAATTCCCGGTCCGGAATAACACGATATGGGCGAACCGAAGGTCAGGTCCACCTTGAGGACACCCTCGGTTCCATAGATTTCAACTTTATCATCCATGCCGCCGACGGTGATATAGTTGCCCTCGACAAAGGCAAACTCCCCGTTTTTAAAGCGCATCATGCCCATGCCGAAATCTTCGCCGCCGTTTTCCGCGTGAACGAAATTCTCGGCCAGCCCGCCGGTCATTTTGCCGGTCACTTCCACCACGGGGTTTTCCCCTTTTCCAAGAAGATACAGCAGCCAACCAATGGGATGTATTCCCAGATGCATGAAGCTGCCGCCGCCGCACATATCTTTGTCCTTTGCATAGGGGGAATGGGTCCCGTTGTGAACTTCCTTGGCTTTGATAAAGCATACCTTACCGATTCCGCCCTCTTTGATAATCTCTTCAGCCCGGCGTAACGCCGGGCTGAAGCACCAATCCTCGGCATACATCAATTTGACGCCGTTTTTCTCGCAGACCACCACCATTTCTCTGGCATCTTCCACGGTGGTGGCCAGTGGTTTTTCCACAACCACATGTTTGCCGGCATCTGCGGCGGCTATGGCCACATCATGATGTAAAAAGTTGGGGACACAAACCGAAATAAGATCGATATCATCCCTTTTGAACATCTCGGCGTAATCTTTATGGTAATCCGGGATATTCCACTTATGCATCAATTCAGAGGCATCCGCTATATCGGCCAATGCGACTACCTCGGCCTGATCATTTCTTGAATAGGAATCGCAATGGATATCAGCCGCAAATTTTGCTCCGACAACGCCGACTCTGATGTTTTTCATAGCAACCCCCTCAGCCTAAATGTTTCTTATTACGGGGATGTTTTAATATGAGAAAAAGCGGATCGTACGTAAGCAACAGTATCCGCAACTTTCTGCTGTAAATCATCACGGCCTTTTTCAGCACTGGCTTTGGATGGATACCCCCAGACCCCCTGGGGGCTAACGCCCTGGATTCCCACAAGATCAAAAGCGGCAGCCGAACAATTGGGCGTATAGTCCAGGAGGCGATCAGCTTTGAAGCTTTCGGGATAAAAGGCTTTTATGAATGAAGCTTCTACTTCACAGGCATGCAATTGTTCAACCGGAGCCTGGCCTCTGTAAGCCAGGAGGTCTCCGTTTGAGATGACTTTGAAATCTTCAAATTTCCGGTTTATTTCGATCATCGTCGGCTTGATGACCCAGTTGCCCCCGTGGATATTCAAAATGACCGCTTTTGTGAAACCGCCACGGTAAAGGCTTGCCGCAATGTCTTCCAGCAGCCGCCGGGCCGTCATCCCGCCGAGTGTAAGCGATCCCCGGAAATGAATATGTCCCCAGGATGTTAAAACAGGCAGCGCCGGCAAAAGATAAGCGCCGAGTTCAGCTGCGACGCAGCTGCCCAACATGAGTGCCTGCAAATAATCCGTGGCAAGAGGCTGGGACGGAGAATGCTGTTCCGTGGCGCCGATGGGAATGATGACCATTTCGGTGCCGGCTTCAGAAATTGAACTTAAGGAAGCGTACCAATCCACACCTGCGTTTTGGATACCGGGAATATTTCCTTTTGGCCACCAGATTTCAGTGGAATCGTGTTCAGCGATAGAGGCGCCTTCCTGAATAAGCCCGAGGGCGTAGCCGACAAACTGACGCGTTTTATCCAACATCAACCCGTAGAAGCTTTTCCCCAAATCAATAGAAGCCAATGTGGGTTTGCCCCAAAAGCCCCGGGGAGCAATCTGTGCCAAGCCTTTATAGTCGATGTACTCGCGCGGTGTACCGGCATCGAAATCTTCGGCCGGTGTTTGAACCATCGTATCATCCAGAGCAAGCGCCAGAGAAGTTTCAACGGCTCCGCCGCCATAATCCGGCAAAAGCTTTGGATCTGCATCTTCTTTGGCAAACTCTTTTGGATTGACCCACACGGCCTGAATGAGCTGCAGGTTGAGATTCAGCTCCCGAATGCAGTGTTTGACAATCCAGTTGTAATTGCTGAAATCCAAAACCACCAGTCGCTTAAACCCATGGCGGGCAAGGACGGATGCCAGATCGTTGAGCACGTCCCACAGGGTTTGCTGCTGCAGAGCCACGGCTCCCCGAAATCCACGGGTTTCCATGGCGGTTGAAAAGGGAAATACGGGCAGAAGATAAACCGCTTTGCCGGTGCAAAAGTCTTTGGCAAATTGATTGGCCAGAATAAGATCGAATCCGACCGGTAGATGCGGCCCCTTGGGTTCGACGGAGCCTAAAGGTAGCACCGCCGTATCGATGTCGGACTCCGCTACCTCAATGGACGTGTTAAATATGGAAAGCAACATGAATTCCTTATATTTGAAAGACTTATAAAAACGGCGGCCCTGATGTCGAAAGCGGCATTTTCACTTACAGGCTGAATATCAAGACATTTCGTATTGCGAAATAGCTTTTCTTTATTTGAAATTTCACTTATAATTTGTTACTTGCGTTGTCAAGGCATTTTTGGCATGCAAATATTTTGAAACCGCCTGTTTTTAACCGAAAGGAGGAAAAACATGATTATCGACTGTCACAACCATGTCCTGGGGGCCGGTTATCCGGGTTACGAAAAATTTATCAAGGAAATGACTTTGGGATACTTTCGATCGATTGGAAAGCTTCCGACTGAAAGACTGCCGGTAGATGAGGACTGGGAGGGTCTTGAGTATTTATGGGAACCCATCGATCCTGAGGTGCTTATTGCGGATCATGACAAATGCGGCGTTGATAAATCGGTGGTTTTAGGGGTGGCGCCCTCCGATTACACGGCATACATGGTTCGAGGCACCATCGATGTTAAGGGCTTCACGGATGTGCCCGGCCCTCCTTCAATCGAAAAAACCAATGACTATATCGCCGCGGTCGTCAAAAAATATCCGGATAAACTCATTGGAATGGCTGCCATAAACCCGAAATTCAGGGGTCCACGAGCTGCGGTGGAAGAACTGGAACGGGCCATCCAGGATCTCAAATTGACGGGTCTGAAATTATATCCATGCTATGATCATTATGCGCCCAACGATTGGGAGCTGACCTATGCCCTGTTTGAAAAAGCACAACAGCTTGGCATACTGGTGATGGTTCATCAAGCGTCAACCCCCGTTATCGACGCGCCCCTGGAATTGGGCCGGCCTTTTTTGCTGGATGCCGTCGGTCGGAAATTTCCCGATTTAAAGCTTTTAGTTTGCCACGCGGGGATGCCCTGGGTAGACGAGTGTCTCGTTATGGTTGCGAAACAACCCAATTTTTATTTAGATCTCTCTTATACGAACAGTGTTTACAGTCGTAAAGAGATGTATCGCTTTTTAATGAAGGCCAAGGCGTTCGGAATGCCCTGGTCCAAAATCTGCTGGGGCACCGATTATCCGGGGTTTGAATTTCCGGAGACCCTTTTGCCCAAATTTCAAACGGTCAATGAAGAAGCGAAACTGCTCGGAGAGCCGGAAATCCCTGAAGAAGAGATTGATAAAATGTTGGGGAAAAATTTCATGGTTGCCGCTGGTATTACTTGAAATTATAATGCGGCCACAATGATTTAGACGTGCTTTGGTGCAACTTGAAAAACTGTACTCACCACTGAGACGCAGAGGAATTAATTTTAAACTGACAAACAATCATTATCAAATGTGCATACGAATCTAAGTCAACTCTAACTAAATAATATTGAACTCATTAGTAAAAATGATTACAGAAATTAAGCCTCTCATTGAAAATGAGCAACGGAGGTAAAAAAATGGAAGAGCAAAAACAAATCCCGTACAAGATGGAAATTAACAAGGCGGCCGTAATTGTGGTGGATATGCAAAACGACTTTGTTCGGGAAGATGCGCCCATGTCACTGCCTTCATGCCGCGAGGCCATTCCAAATGCCAAGCGCATCATCGCTGCCTGCAGAAAGGCAGGCATGCCGATCATCTATCTTAAGTTTATCGCCGGGCCAAAAGATACGCTCATTTGGACCTGGTCGCCAAAGCTTTTTCCCGATGTGAAATGCTGCTGGAAAAACCACAAAAGGTATTATCCCGACATCGATAGAGAAGCAGAAGTTTCGGATATTATCGATGAAATTTATCCAGAGCCGGGAGATGTCATTGTCGAAAAGTACGGCTACAACGGGTTTTATAACTCAAACCTGGAAAACGTCCTCAGAGCAAATCAAATTGAATATACGGTTATTTTTGGGGCATTAACACCGATCTGCGTTGATGATACAATCTCCGGTGCTTTTGAACGGCAATTCAAAGTTTTGGCAATATCCGATGCGACGGGCACATTCGAGGAAGAATACCATAAAAATTCATTGAAACGAATCGAAATGAAATATGGCAGGGTTCTGTCAACCGATGAATTTTTAGCCGAGTTCGAGGAGGCCAAACAGTAGACTATATTTGCTACGCCAGGATTGTGTCCTACAAATACATTAAAAAGTCATACACTATATCTTAATATCGAGTATTTGGATTTAAAAAATTCCAAGCACCAAGTTCTAAAGCACCAAATTACAATACCCAAATAACAAATAAATTCCAAATTCCAATACTCAATGTTCAAAACGTTTGAGATTTTGAATTTTGGTCATTGGGATTTATTTGGAATTTGGAATTTGAGATTTGGGATGTATGCTGGGTTTTGTTCACCATTTATTACACAGCCAAATAGCTTTTCACAATTGAGTCTTCCTTAATGCGGTCAACAGGACCTTCACATACGACCGTGCCTTTTTCCAATATGTATCCGCGGGTAGATAATTTTAGAGCAAAATCCACGTTTTGCTCAACGAGAAGAATAGCAATACCCTCTTTAGAGTTAAGATCTTTAATAATCTTGAAAATATTCTTAATTATACTTGGCTGTATTCCCTCCGTCGGCTCATCTAACAACATAATTCGGGGATTTCCGGCAAGGCCTCTAGCGATGGCAAGCATTTGTTGTTGGCCGCCTGACAATCTGGAGGCCTTGTCCTTTATCCTTTCCTTTAGGAAAGGAAAATATTCAAAGATCTCAGTCCGGATGGGTATATTATTCTTTCCAGTGATGAAAGTACCTAATTTGAGGTTTTCCTCAACGGTGAGGTCGGGAAAAATCTCTCTACCCTGAGGGATATAGCTCATACCCTTTCTTACGATTTGATAAGGTGCTTTCCCCGCCATCTCTTCGTGATCAAATAAAATACTTCCAGTTGTTGGAGGTCTAAGTCCGATAATTCCTCTGAATAAGGTCGTTTTGCCAACTCCGTTTCTTCCTAAGATGCAAACTACTTCCCCTTGTTCAATATTTAAGTTGACCTTATTGAGGATAAGGGCATCCTCATAGTAAATGGAAATATCCTTAATTTCGAGCAAAGGCACTTTTATTCCCGTCCCAAGTAAACATTCTTTACGTTCTCGTTTTGTTCAATTTCGTCAAATGTTCCTTCAGCTAGTATTTTACCATTGTGAAGTACGGTTACGTTTTCTCCAATTTCTCTTAAAAACTTCAAATCATGTTCAATCACAATGGTTGTCAAATTCATAGATATATTTCTAATTAAATGGGCCGTTTCCAGAGTCTCCTGTCGTGTCATTCCAGCGGTAGGTTCATCAAAAAGTAATAGTTTGGGTTCATTTCGCAGAAGCATTCCTATTTCCAGCCATTGCTTTTCTCCGTGAGAGAGATCAGAGGCCAAGACATCTTTTTTTTCTTCCAGTTTGATTACTTCCAAAATCGCCAGCGTCCGATTGATATCTTGCGCGTCTACTTTCTTGAAAAGTAGCTCTGAGATTTTATGCTTTCCATATCCGGCCATCAAGATATTCTCTATCACTTTCAGGTTGCTGAATAGAGTTGGAGTTTGAAATTTTCTGGTGATTCCAATCCGGCAGATTTTTTCTGGATTAAATTTAGTAATCTCTTTGTCCTGAAATATTACCCTGCCGGAATTGGGCTTAAGATCCCCGGTTATCAGATTAAATAAGGTTGTCTTTCCTGCCCCGTTTGGTCCGATAATGCATCTCATTTCACCTTTGGTGATGCTCAAACTCACATCATTTATAACTGTAAAGCCCCCAAACCGACGGACCAATTTTCTCAAATCCAGCAGTATGATGTCTTTTTCGGCTTGCATACTTTATTTCCTGATTCTTTTCGAAACAATGCCCATTAAGCCATCAGGCCAAAAGAGCACAACAACAACAAGAATGATGCCAATGATTAAATACCATGCCTCGACAATAATGCCGCTAAAAATAGTTTCTAGATAGACCAAAATGATCGTTCCTATAAATGGGCCTATTAACGTATTTCTCCCCCCCACGGCGACCCAGATAATAACCTGTGTGGAGTATACCAATCCAAGAAGCTGAGGCGAGATGAAATCTTCAAGGGGAGCATAGAGTCCGCCGGCCAACCCGGCGATAGCAGCGGCTAAGATAAAAGCGATTGTTTTGGCACCCGCGATATTATGCCCCAGAAATTGCGCTCTTTTGGGATTATCCTTTATTGCTTGCAGTAAAAGACCGTATCTTGACCGTGTGAAAAAATGCAATATGAAGTAGATCAACGCGGCAACTAAAATAATGAGGTAGTAATACTGTACTAATCTTGCCGTCGTATCCGCATCGAACTTAAGGTAAAAGATAGACAGCGGCGGGATGGGCGTAAACCCCGTCAAACCTTTCGTGAGGGAATACCAGGCGGTGCACAAAAGTTCTAGGGTTAGAGAAACTACGAGGGTAATTATTGCAAAATAGACGCCGCTGACTTTTCCGTAAATTAAGAAGAAACTCATGAAAAGAGCTAAGACAACGGGAACAAGTAACGACCCGGCTATTGCAACCAAGGTGCCGCCTTCGGGAAATCGAACGAGTAACAATGTTAACGAATATGCACCAAGACCAAAAAAAGCGGCATGACCAAAACTTACCATTCCTGAATAGCCCCAGATCAAATCAAGGCTCATTGCAAAAATTGCAAACAGCACGAACTTGGACAGTATTCTTATTTGATACATACTTGTGAAAGGAGGTAACACCAGAAGTATAAATAGAATAATTAAAAAGATCTTTGACTCTAAACTGATGGCTTTCAAACTCTTCATGAGCATTCGAAATCCTGTTAGCAATCATGCAATCTTTTTCCCAAACAGCCCCTGAGGTCTGATTCGGATCAAAATAATCGCCATAAGAAAAACAAAGATTTGGGCAGTGGTTAACCTAAAGAAAAAGGATAGAAAAAAGCGACAGCAGCTGACCAAAACAGCTCCGCCAATTAGACCAAACAGGCTTCCCACACCGCCGAGTATTACAACCAGAAAGGACTGAGACAAAAAGGGTAGTCCCATCTCGGGATTAATCGTGATTAAAGGAGTCATGATTGCCCCGGCCATACCTGCAAGGGCTGCCCCGATGGAGAAAGTCCATCGGTCGATATCTCCTACATTTATCCCCAAAGCGGTGGACATATCCCTGTTCTGTATTATTGCTCTGCATTTTAAACCGAATGGCGTCTTATGAAAAAAAACAAAAAGAAATATAAGAATGATGCCTGTTATCAGCATTATGAGGAGTCTGTATTTTGGGTATGCGATTCCAAACAAATCCAGGCTTCCTGCCAATGGATTGCGAATGATCTGATGGCCGGGGCCAAAAAGCATTTTTATTAATTGTCGGAAAATTATACTTATTCCCCACGTTGCCACCAATGTTACAAATGGACGCGTATAAAACCTCCTAATAATGGAAACCTCAAGGGCCAATCCTACGATCCCGACAAAAATCGGGGAAAATAAGATACCAATCCACAGATTCATTCCGAGCTTTTGGGCTATGACGGCAGTGTAGGCGCCCAGCATGAACAATTCACCATGGGCCATGTTGATGACCCCCATCAGCCCAAAAATTATTGAAAGCCCAATGGCACCCAGTATTAGGATCATTGAATAGGAAATAGCATTTACAAACTGTATAATCGTTATTTCATCCATTGACGCTGGTTTCCGTGGATATTTGATTCGTTTCTCAGCAATAGTTCAGCCACCAAGACCCTATGTCACAAAGATTATAATATAATTCTCTCTTTGTGCCTGCGTGTTTTAGTGGCTGGATTGTTGCGTTTCTCAGAGCTTCAGTTTCTGAGAGAGAAGGGCGCATAACCACCCTGTCTTTCAAACCATCTTCTGATACAGGGCTAAGGGCCACATTGTGATCTGTGGCCCTTGGTAGAAATAAAGTGAGCTCAGCGCCATATGGCTAAACCGGCGAGCGCTGACGTCAGGTTTTCATGAGCATGCCCTGGCGAGCTGCAGGTTCCCAGATATTATGGGTTCGTGCAACCTGGATCGGGGGGAATAATGCCAAAATCCTCGATGATTTCAAACATCGGCCAGGTTTTTTCCGTGCAAACACCAATAAAAGAACGAAGGTGGGCATAATGATTTTTGGGATCCAGAAATATTTCGCCGGCCGGCGACTTAAAATCCATACCTTTCAAAGCTTCAACCACAGCCTCCTTCTCTTTTGTACCCGCTTTCTCCAAGGCCCGGGTGTAGAGGTGGATATTGTTGTACATATTTACTCCAAAAAGGTCCACAAGGTCATCCTTGCCCGCTGCTTTCCTGTAGTTTGCGAGGAATTTCTTGTTTTCAGGTGTGTCAACGCTCATGTAATAATCCGCAAAGGAGTAAATGCCGGCGGCGGTCTTGGAATCCATTCCCGCGGCGCTTAATTCGGTAAACCCCGATGAGTGAACTGCAATTTTTTCTTTCAACCCGAAATCGACAAATTGCTTCATAAACGTCACGCCATCTGTTCCCGCGACCAGGGGAATTAATGCATTCGGTTTTGCCGCTGCTATTTTACGAATCACATCGCTGAAGTCGGGGATACCAAAACCGACATATTCTTCACCGACAATTTTGCCACCCTCAGCCGCAATTATTTTCTTCGCCAAGGCAAATGACTCACGGGGCCATGCATAATCTGATCCGATCAGATAGAAATTTTTCCCGAATTTTTTAATTATCCAGGGAATGTATTCACCAAATTGTTGGTTGATCACAGCACCGGTGCTAAAATAATACCTGTCACATATTCCGCCCGGATCGTAAGTCGGATTTATATAAATCATCTTCTTCTTCTTGGTAACGTTAAAGACAGCTTGTCGCACGGACGTAAACAGGGTGCCGATGATTGCATCCACTTTTACCTGATCAATCAGCTTAACTGCTTTTTGAGTACCGATCTCCGGATTTGTGGCCGTATCTTCGACATAGTATTTAATGGTGAACTTTCCATCTGAGCTGTTGTACTCTTCTATCGCCGCTTTGGCACCGTTCAACATGGAGTCCCCAAATATGGATGCCAATTGAGTAAGAGGTATTAGAAGTCCTATTTTCACTTCTTCCTTCTCTGCAGCGATTGCCGGAACGTACGCTGAGAAAAGGATTCCAATTACCAAAAGAATGCCCAAAATCTTTTTCATGGCTCTCCTCCTTTTTTAAAATTTTTGTTTATACCAGGCGTTTGGATGGTGTCGGTGTACCCAAGTTCCCTGGATATCGCCTGAGCCGTTTTGATGACTTCCTTTTTTAAGAAATTTTGGACTAATTGTTTCGTAATTCGAGCCGCCGGACCGGAAATGCTAATTGCCGCAATTGCTTGGCCCTGCTGATCAAAAATGGGAGCACCAACGCAGCGTATGCCTTTTTCATTTTCCTCGTTATCAATCGCATATCCCTGCTCTCGAACAATTTTTAGATGCGTTTTTAAGCGGTCTGGATCCGTAATGGTGTTCCGGGTCCTTTGCGATAGACCTTTAAGTAGAATAAGATCATTGACTCCCTTCTCTGATAGATGAGCTATAAGTAACTTTCCAACGGCTGAACAATGGGCGGGCACTCTTAAACCCACTCTGGAAACCATTTGTAACCCGCCCGGCTTATCATTCGATACCACTTTATCAATGTACAAGGCTTCATTTTGATCCAAAACTACAAGATGGACAGTTTCTTTGGTTTTTTTACTGAGTTTGATCAGAAAAGGCCGGGCTTGGGCTCTTAAATCAAGTTGATCCAGGAGAAGATTTCCAAGCTCGACCAGCTTAAATCCTAGATGGTAATTTTTACTTTCAGAAGCCTGACGCACATAACCGAAGTAAGCAAGTGATGAGAGAAGACGGTGGGCAGTGCCTTTGGGTAAGCCTACTTTCGCACTCAATTCTTTTAGGCTGATGCCGTGAGCACTTTGGGCCATAACATCAAAAATGGTTGCCACTCTTTCAATGGTTTGGACTAAATTGTTTGGTTTTTCTTCACGCAGCAAAATTGATTAACCCTTCCGCAGTATAACTGTTTCGTAATACGGAATATGGTTTTTTTATGCGATATTTTTATAATCCGTAATACAAGTTGTCAAGGATTAATTTGACGTTATGGATACGTATTCCATACTCGACACTGGTTTCTTCTTGACGCGGGAATAATAATACCATTATAGATCTTTAAAGGGTATTTTTGGTTTTTGTGGCAATCTGTTTTACAAGGGGAGTTGATTAAAATGAAAGCGTTGGTTTTAAAAGAGTACAATCAATTGGTCTATGAAGATGTTCCGGAACCAACGGTGAAACCGGATGATGTTTTGGTCCAGGTTAGAGCCTGTGGCATTTGTGGCAGCGATGTGCATGGGATGGATGGGAGTTCCGGCAGACGAATACCCCCACTGATTATGGGTCATGAAGCTTCCGGCATCATCGCTGATGTCGGTTCAAATGTTGACAAATTTCATCCCGGTGAGCGAGTCACTTTTGATTCCACTGTCTATTGCGGTGTATGTTTCTATTGTCGGCGTGGAGAAATAAATTTATGCGAAAATAGACGGGTTTTGGGAGTTTCCTGCGATGAATATCGTCAAAACGGTGCTTTTGCCGAATATGTTGCCGTACCACAACGTATTCTTTATCGTTTGCCGGATGATGTAATTTTTGAACACGCTGCTATAGTCGAGCCGTGTAGCATCGCATTTCATGCTGTCGGCCGCATGGCGATATCATTAAACGATACCGCTGTTGTGGTCGGTGCCGGCATAATTGGTCTATTGGTTATTCAAGCATTGCGTGCAGCCGGCTGCGGCAAAATTATAGCAATTGACATTGACCAGGAGAAACTGGATCTTGCACAAAAGCTTGGTGCCGATATTGGATTAAATTCAATTGCAACGGATGTGATCCCTAAAATTGATGAATTGACAGATAATAGGGGCGCTGATGTAGTCTTTGAAGCTGTGGGAATCACACACTCCGTTAAAACTGCTCTCGCCGGTGTTCGTAAAGGCGGCACGGTGACACTGATCGGCCTTATGTCACCAATGGTTGATCTGCCGCTTCAGTCTGTGGTCACCCGTGAAATTACGCTTTATGGTTCATGTGCATCCCGGGGGGAATATCCTGCATGCCTGGATATGATCGCTCGTGGCGCTATTAACGTTGACCCGTTAATAAGTGCCGTAGTCCCTCTTTTGGAGGGTGCAACATGGTTTCAACGCCTTTACAATAAAGAGGGAGGGTTGCTGAAAGTAATTCTTGTTCCATAGAAGGGAAAAACAATGACAACTTCAAAACCGCTTACCATCCGGCTCCATAATTCGGATAATGTTGTGGTTGCCCGAGTTGATATCGATGCCGGAACCGAAATTTCAGAAGAAGGGATCACCTGTCGTGATCCAATTTCATTTGGCCATAAAATCGCCGCCTTTGGCATAAACAAAAGTGAAGCCGTCATAAAGTACGGACAAATAATCGGATTTGCCTCGCAGCATATCAAACCCGGCGAACATGTTCATATCCATAACCTTGAAATGAAGGAATTTGCCCGTGATTACGCGATTGGTGCCGACGCTAAAGATACGATACCTGAAACCAAACCGGCCACTTTCAAGGGCATTGTAAGAGCAGACGGTCGAATTGCCACCCGCAATTATATCGGCATTATCAGTACGGTCAACTGTTCGGCGTCGGTATCCCGTTTCACTGCCGAATCTCTGCGCAACGAAATATTATCGGACTTTTCCAGTGTCGATGGTATCGTCCCAATATGTCATGGGATGGGGTGCGCATGTTCCAACAATGATGCGGGGTTCGATTTGCTTTTAAATACGATTTACGGTTATGTCAGACATCCCAATTTCGCCGGTGTCTTGGTCATTGGTTTGGGATGCGAAGTCATGCAGATCGAAACCTTGTTTCAGCGCAAAGATCTAAAGGAAAACACCTTTTTACATACAATGAGCATTCAGGATACCGGCGGTACCAAAAAGAGCGTACAGGAAGGTATCGATCGTATCCGTGCAATGCTTCCGGAAGCCAACAAGGTCGAAAGGCGCCGAGTGCCGGCCAGCCATCTCATCTTGGGCCTCCAATGCGGCGGTTCCGACGCCTATTCGGGTATTACCGCCAATCCGGCGCTGGGTGCGGCCGTTGATCTGTTGGTCCAACACGGCGGCACAGCGGTGCTTGGTGAAACACCGGAAATATACGGAGCCGAACACCTTTTGACCCGGCGAGCCGTATCCCGGGAAGTGGGTGAAAAACTTATCAACCGTATACACTGGTGGGAGGGCCATACGGCCAAGCATGATGCCCAAATGGACAACAACCCGTCCCCGGGCAATAAAGCCGGCGGTTTGACCACTATCCTTGAAAAGTCCTTGGGGGCGGCAGCCAAGGGTGGAACAACCAACCTGATGGAAGTTTATCAGTATGCCCAGCCGATCATCGCTAAGGGGTTGGTTTTTATGGATACGCCGGGCTACGATCCGGTTTCACTGACCGGAATGGTGGCCGGGGGCGCCAATCTTATTTGTTTTACGACCGGCAGGGGCTCGGTCTACGGCTGCAAGCCGGTGCCATCCACAAAACTGGCGACGAACTCGGAAATGTATAACCGCATGCAGGACGACATGGATATCAATTGCGGGGTGACGATCGACGGAAAAATATCCGTTGAAGAGATGGGCGAGCGCATTTTCAAGTTCATTTTGGAGGTCGCTTCAGGCAAAAAGACCCAAAGCGAGCTAAATGGAATTGGTGATAACGAATTTGTGCCGTGGGCGATCGGCGCAACCATGTAAATTGGAATATTAGCATATTAGACTTTAGATTAATTACTTAAATTTTAGGCTTTCAATTGGACCCATCTGATAAAGTCATAGCAAAAATGATCATCGAAAAAGCCAGAGAATTCGGGGCTTGTGCGGCTGGGATCGCGGATGTGCAAGCAGTAAAGCATTCCCCTTCGCATTTAATATATGGAAAAATTGGTAACTATAAAACCGTTGGCAATAAAGAAGGCCAAATAAAACCCGGTGAGGTGGTATGGCCGGTAGGTGCCAAATCCGCAATAATTATTGCCTTTGAACATGCCGAACTGAAACCGGAAATGGACGGGTGGATCAAGGGATATAACGGCGGCACCCCCGGTAATCGGATGCTCATATCTATCAATACTAAACTCTCGCAATGGTTGGAAAAAGAACATGGAATAAACACCACTAAACTTCGGTATCACATCGAGAGCGGGGGAATTTTGCTCAAAGATGCAGCCGTACTCGCCGGGTTGGGATGTATTGGTAAAAACAACATGTTGGTGACACCGCAATTTGGTCCAAGGGTTCGTTTGCGAGCGATGCTCACAGACACAGTCCTTCCAAGCACAGGTCCGGTTGCATTCGATCCCTGCGAAGATTGCGATATGCCTTGCAGAACAGCTTGTCCCCAGGGCGCTTTTCGAGAAAAAATTTATTCGGAAAAAAAATTCGGTATCGACCAACTCCCCGCAAGAACCGGTGTTTTCAACAGGGCTCTTTGTAACCGGCAGATGGTGCTGGATGAAAATAAAAGCGAAAATATGAACATAGAAGGTCAGGATGTACCTAAAAGAATCATCAAATATTGTCGTTTATGTGAGTTTTCCTGTCCTGTGGGTAGGCCGTCTCCGTAATATTAAAACTACGCAGAAATTAAATTTAAGCTTTAAGTCTATCGTTTGCGTCCTTGAAACGATCATTAGTGAATTCTTGAGATGAAGAAAAAGCAAACGGTGCTTTGCATATTTTGGATTTTAACCATTTCTCTGAGCTTTAGCGAAAAAGGGATTGCAGATGAGTGGTCGTTATCTCTATATGGCGGTGTGTTGTTGAAAGGTAACCTGAGTGATGGCTCTCTTTTGTATTCAGGATTTGAAGATTCTTATCTGGTGGCTTTGGCGCTTGCAAAAAGAGTGGCATCCTACAGAGATAAAATCGATCTGGAATTAGAAGGACAAACTGTAAAACATTTTAAAGATCAAGACCACTGGGAATTCAATGGACTTGCTGCGATTCGCTGGCTTCCCTTTCCGTGGGATAATTACATCGATACAAGTTTTGCATTCGGAGCAGGCCTGTCTTATGCGACTGAAACCCCCAAAGTCGAAAAGCGGAGGCGTGGCGATGGTCAAACGCAAAGTTTCTTATCCTATCTCATGCTCGAATTAGATTTTGCTTTGCCGAAATCTCAACATTGGAGTCTTTTTACCCGCATTCATCATCGATCCGGTGCCTTCGGCTTATTTAGTGGTGTAACCGGTGGCTCAAATGCCGTGGCTTTCGGCATAAAATACAGGTTTTAGAAAGATGCTTTATTCTTGACAAGTCCTGTTCCCTCGATTATGAATCATTGTGATAATTAGTTTTCTTAGGGGAGCTGAGACGAATCCGTAAGGCTCATGCAATTATCGAAAATTGGCGGTAAATAGATAAAGGAGGCGAAAAATGAAAGAAAAAAGATTTTTCATTCCGTTGTTAATGTCGGCTGTGCTTTTTCTCACTTGGGCGGTTACTGCGGCATCTGCCGGTGTCCTGGAGGATATTAAATCCAAAGGGCAGTTGGTTGTGTCTTCCGATGCCAATTATGCCCCCCAGAGCTTTTTGAATGACAAGGGGCAACTGGATGGTTTTGATATCGATGTGTCCAAAGAAGTGGCCAAGCGGCTCGGGGTAAAAGTTAAGTTTGTAACCCCGGACTGGGACTTGATTGTGGCCGGAAAATGGGCGGCACGTTGGGATCTTAGCATCGGAAGCATGACCATTACGGGCGCCAGAGCCAAGGTGGTGGATTTCTCCACGCCATACTATTACACTCCCGCCCAATTCGGTGTTCACAAAAAGAACACGACCATCAAAACCCTGGCTGATTTCTCCGGCAAGACCGTCGGTTTGGGAGTCGGCACCACCTATGAGACCTATTTGGATCCGGATCAGACGCTGTCCATCGGTGGCGGGGAGAAGATCGCCTATCAAGTCAAAAATTTAAAAAAGATTAGAACTTACCAAACCGATATGGAGGCTGTACAAGATCTGGCCCTTGGAGATGGGTTGAGGATTGATGGCGTATTGACCTCCGGTTTCGTTATCCAGGAGGCCATCAAAAAGGGCGTACCGATCAAGCCCATTGGAGATCCGGTTTTTTACGAACCCCTTGCGGCGGCTTCTGATAAGGACCGGGACGGAAGTGCCGCACTGGTAAAAAAGGTCAGCGAAATTTTCCAGGCCATGCACAAGGATGGCACCCTGACCAAGTTTTCTATGAAATGGTACGGCTTTGATGTGACCAAAAAAGCCAAGTAAAGCCGCTTCAAATTACATCTATAAGAGGTGCTTATGTCAGCCACAGGTGATGCTCAGGCCACGGCTAAAGACCTGGAGGTCACTGAGATAAAACTGAAACACATCGAAGAGGCCAAAAAGGCCAAGAAAAGATTTGTCCTTTGGGTCTCTTTGGTGTGGGTCGGAATATTTGCGTTCCTGCTCATTATCTTCAATCAGTTTAACCTCGATTTCCGGTTCATGCTGAAATACCTGCCCTTTATCATGAAAGGGGTGGGAACAACGATCTATGTCTCACTGCTCTCTATTATTTCGGCATGCGTTCTGGCCCTTTTCGGTGCCCTCGGGAGACTTTCCAAAAACCCGATTTTTTATGGCATAGCGACCTTCTATATCTCCATCATCCGGGGCACACCACTGATTGTTCAAATATTCGTGATTTATCTCGGTCTTCCTCAAATGGGAATTGTTATTAGTGCGGTGCCTGCCGGGATTATTGCCCTTGGCGTCAACTATGGGGCCTATATGACCGAGATATTCAGAGCTGGAATCCAGTCTATCGGGCGGGGTCAGATCGAGGCGGCCCATTCCCTGGGAATGACCTATGCTCAGATGATGAAGCGCGTGGTTCTGCCCCAGGCGCTGCGCCTTATCATCCCCCCCACAGGCAATGAATTTATCGCCATGCTCAAAGACTCAGCTCTTGTGAATTTTCTGGGTGTGTGGGAGCTGTTTTTCAGGGCCATCAAGGTCGGGCGGCAGAATTTCAAAAACATGGAAACGCTGATCATTGCCGGGCTCTTTTACTGGATGGTAACCATCATTTTTCAATATTTCCAGTCCCGGCTGGAGAATCGCTTGTCTAAAGGGACCAGACAAGTAAGTGGAATGACGCATTAAGCGGCATCGAAAAGCTCAACGACCGCTTGGTGCAATCGGCGAACAGCGAGGCGTCCCCACTTTAGGTGACAAGGGGATCTGTTTCGCATAAAATTCCTTGTGAACCGTTGGATTGGAGGGAGGAAACGATTGATGGAACCCATTATTATCATCAAGGACCTCAAGAAATACTTTCAACACCTGCTGGTTTTGGACGGCATCAGCACCAATGTCATGCCCGGGGAGGTGGTCGTCATCATTGGTCGCAGCGGTTCAGGCAAGAGTACACTCCTGAGATGCTTGAACTGGTTGGAAGAACCCCAATCCGGCCATGTCCTAGTCGATGGAATGGAATTGCCCATCGGACAAAAGCGAACCGCCGAAGTCAAAAATAGAATCATAGAGATCCGCACCCATATGGGCATGGTTTTCCAGGATTTTAATCTCTTTCCCCATCGCACGATTATCGATAACGTTATCGAGGGCCCGGTCATCGTCAAGAAAGAAGATCGCAAAACGGCCATTGCCAGGGGCGAGGAGCTGTTGAGCTGGGTGGGTATGATCGAAAAAAGAGACAACTATCCCGACCAGTTATCCGGGGGGCAGAAGCAGCGGGTGGCCATCGCCCGCTCGTTGGCCATGGAACCCAAGATCATGCTTTTTGACGAACCCACCTCGGCCCTGGACCCGGAACTGATTGGTGAAGTCCTCAGTGTGATGAAAAAGCTGGCCGAGGAAGGCATGACGATGTTGGTTGTCACCCACGAAATGGGTTTTGCCAGAGAAGTTGCGGATCGAATCATTTTCTTAGGGGACGGGGGTATAATCGAAGACGGCCCACCGCAAAAAATCATGGAAAGTCCTGAGCATGAAGACACCCGCGTTTTCTTGGACCATATTCTATGATCTTTCCTGCTTAACAATTCTCAACTTATGTGTTTTACGTAATTTATTCCACAATTCTCTAATTATCACAGCACAAGAATCATCGCCCTGAAGATAGTATTTGGCGTATTGAGAATGGCAGGATTCAATTAATGACTGATTTCTCCAGAGTTGAAACTTGCTCCAGATATAAGTGCCTAAGGATTTATCTAAAAAAATCAAATCATCTCTGTTCATGTTTGCAATTTTTACCCTATTTTTCAAGGACAAATGGGAAATGAGCATATCCACAGCTT
>CP070746.1:6094695-6097212 GCA_020348305.1 Desulfobacterales bacterium | reverse complement strand
CTTCCCGAAATAGGCGAGGGCGAGATGCTGGTGCGTAACATTTACATGTCGGTGGATCCTTACATGCGCGGTCGCATGTATGATCGTGAAAGCTATGTGCCGCCGTTTCAATTAAACCAGCCATTGGAAGGCGGCTGCGTCGGACAGATCATCGAGTCAAACAAAGATAAATATGAAGTCGGTGACTTTGTATTCAGTATGCTGGGATGGCGCGAATACTTTGTTTCCGACGGTAAAGGGCTCACGAAAATCGATGTTAGTATCGCACCGCTTCAGGCCTATCTCGGAACCGTTGGGATGCCGGGGCTTACCGCTTATATTGGTCTGCTTGAGATGGGAAAACCCCAGGAAGGTGAGACGGTATTTGTTTCCGCAGCTTCAGGGGCTGTGGGGTCGATTGTTTGCCAAATCGCAAAATTAAAGAGCTGTCGTGTCATCGGCAGCGCCGGTTCGGATGAAAAAGTATCATGGCTGAAGGAAGAAGCAGGAATTGATGCGGCGTTTAACTACAAAAAAGTCGATAATCTAATCGCGGAGCTTGGCAAGCATTGCCCCGAGGGAATCGATGTCTACTTTGAAAATGTCGGGGGAACGCATCTGGAAGCCGCCCTTGAGCACATGAATCCCTTCGGGCGTGTGGTAATGTGCGGTATGATTTCGATTTACAATGCTACTGAACCACCCCCAGGGCCAATCAATCTGAGCTACACGATATCAAAGCGTCTGACGCTTCAAGGCTTCATCGTTTCAGATCACATGAGCAAATTGCCGCAATTTTACGCAGATATGGGAAGATGGATTGAGGAGGGTAACATAAAGTGGAAAGAAACCATTGTTGAAGGCATTGAGAATGCACCGAAAGCGTTTATGGGTCTGTTCAAAGGGGATAATTTCGGTAAGATGCTTGTAAAAATTGGGCTGGATCCAGCATTGTAGATTCGATTTCATCAGCAAATCAATAATTCGCAAAAAAGGACAACCCATGTTTTTCATGAAAAAGAAGACATTGTTGGGTTTATCGCGTACCTGTGGATGAGCTTCCAAAATCGGTCCGACGGATCTGTCGGACGTGTTGAAGGGATTGGAGCCCTCCAATGACCCCAATCTATTGGTAGGCTTTGATACCAGTGATGATGCGGCTGTTTATCGTATCTCCCCGGAGATAGCCCTGGTCAGTACGGTCGAGTATATTACTCCACCGGTGGATGACCCGTATTGGTTTGGCTTAATTGCTGCGGCAAATTCTCTATCAGATGTCTATGCCATGGGTGGCAAACCCCTTACGGCATTGAATGTGGTAATGTTTCCCTCCACAAAACTGGATATGGGATTTTTAAAAGAAATACTACGCGGTGGAAACGATAAGGTGAGGGAAGCAGATGCCTGCATGGCCGGCGGCCATTCGGTGGATGACAATGAGCCCAAGTATGGATTGGCGGTTACCGGCAGCATCCATCCGGAGCATATTGTGACAAATGGTGGATCCCAAGTGGGGGATACGCTCATTCTGACAAAACCGCTGGGTACGGGTGTGCTTTTTAATGCAAACCGTTCCGGAAGGCTTCCTTACCGCGAACTGGAAGCGATTCTTCCGCAAGTGGCCACCTTAAACCGAGCAGCCATGGAAACAGCCATAAAATTCGATGTACATTCGTGCACCGATATAACCGGATTTGGCATTATGGGCCACGGGTTGGAGATCGCTCAGGGGAGCGGGGTGCAGATCGACATTTATTACGATGAACTGCCGTTTTATCCCAATGCCCTTGATATGTATCGCAAGGGCGAGACCACAGGAAGCAATCAGGCTAATAAAAAACTGGTCGATGGATTTTGGGAAGCGACGGCCGAAAGATCTGCCGAAAAAGAAGAGCTTCTTTTTGATCCTCAAACCTCAGGGGGGCTGCTGCTATCAATTCCAGACACTCAAACCGATGATTTCATAGCGGCCTTGAAACAGGCAGGCGTTGAAACGGCCGCGCGTATTGGACGAGTGGTGGCCGTTGGCCAGCCGTTTTTGCGTGTTATTTAAGCCTTGGATTTTGCTATTGCCCATCGCCATCTTGCGGTTTATATTAAAAAATCATTTTATTTGGATCGTTTACAATGACCAGCGGCGTAATTTTCGACATCAAAAAATTTGCCATCCACGATGGTCCGGGTATCCGCACCACCGTATTTTTCAAAGGATGTCCCCTTGCTTGCCGGTGGTGCCACAATCCGGAGGGCTTAACCATCGCAGAGCAGCATATCCACCATCAAAAACGCTGCATTGGTTGCGGTGAGTGTGTTCAACGTTGTCCCCAAAATGCATTAGAGCCATCCGATAAGGGTCCTCTTTGGGACGACAAAAGCTGTATTCAGTGTAAAACCTGTGTGCAAACCTGTCCATCAGAGGCCCATGAATTCATCGGTCAAACCGTGACGACGGATGAGGTGGTTGATAAAATAAAAAAGGATATTGTTTTTTACGATGAGTCCAAGGGAGGGGTTACGTTTTCCGGCGGTGAACCATTG
>CP070746.1:6080896-6094595 GCA_020348305.1 Desulfobacterales bacterium | reverse complement strand
GTCTTAAAGCTTAGAGGTATGTCAGTGAACATGCAACTATGTATAACCTAAACGAGAGAAAGGAGGGACGAAGTATGAGAAAACTAAGTTTGATTATTCTAGGAATTATTGTGTTAACCTTAACGACAATCGCCCTAGCGCCAACTCCTACCTTAGCCGCGGAGATCAAGCTCAGCTATGCCAACTTTCCGCCGGCACCGACATTTCCATGCGTGCAGATGGAGAGGTGGAAAAAAGAAGTTGAAAGTCGCACGGGTGGAAAAGTTGTTGTGAACACGTATCCCGGAGGTACATTGCTTGGGGCAAAAAACATGATGGATGGCGTAATTGCCGGTCAGGCCGATATCGGCTGCTTGTGCATGGCCTATCAACCAGGTCGTTTTATTGTCACCAATGCAACCAGTTTGCCCCTTGGCATACCTAATGCGCGGGTCGGCAGTTTGGTGCTGTGGGATTTGTGGTACAAATACCAACCGGATGAATTCAAACAGGTAAAAGTATTGGCCATGTTTACCACAGCGCCCACCAATATCATGTCGAAGGTGCCCGTCAGAAACTTGGATGACCTCCAGGGACTCGACTTGAGAGCATCCGGTGGGGCTGCTCAGATTCTGGGTGCCTGGGGAGCCAATCCGGTCGGCATGCCGATGCCGCAAACCGTTGAGGCCTTGCAAAAAGGTGTGGTCAAAGGCCTTTACTCCTCGCTTGAGGTTATGAAGGACTTTAAGTTTGCCGAAACCTGTAAATATGTAACACTGACAGATACGGTTATCTATCCCTTCGCCGTCGTAATGAACCGGGATAGCTGGAAGAAGTTGCCCAAAGATGTTCAAAAAGTTATGGAAGATCTGAGAGTCGAGCAGTCGGAATGGACGGGCAATTATATGGATAATCATGTCAAGGAGGCCATGGACTGGTCGGTCAAGACACAAAATGTCGAAGTTATTAGGCTTTCCGCGCAAGAAGATGCCAAATGGGACGCCAAGCTTGCGCCACTTACGGACAAATGGATTTCCAATGCGAACAGCAAAGGACTGCCGGCTGAAGCGATTGTCAAAGAAATGAAAATGCTGATTAAAAAACATTCCAAATAAGGAAAAAGACGATTCTTAAAACGGATTGCGGAGCGCCGAATCTCCGCAGTCCGTTTTCACCCATGTTTTATGCCACATGATCGTGCGTGGGAATACGAGACATGCTATGGTCGTTTTGGAAAAAATAAACCAGATTATAAACCAAGTATTTATCTGGATTGCCGGTATTTGTATGGCAGCAATGATATTGGTGACCTGTGCCAACATCATTACGCGAATTTTTTGGATCCCGATCAAGGGTACCTTTGAATTGATGGGGTTCTTCGGTGCCATTGTAACCTCATTTGCATTGGGTTACACCCAGATGAAAAAAGGGCATACCTCGGTTGATGTCTTAGTAGATCGATTTTCCAAGAGAACGCAGACAATTCTCAATGGTAGCAATTTTGTTATCTGCATGGCCTTTTTTGCCATTGCCGGTTGGCAAATTTCCAAATATGCGAGCACACTCCGGAAAACGGGCGAGATTACTGAGACCCTTCGGATTATCTATTATCCGTTTACATACGGTGTTGCTCTGGGCTGTTTTCTTCTTTCCTTTGTCATGCTAGTAGAATTTTTAAAGTTATTTATTGCTGAGAAGGGAGAAGAATAAATGGATTCAGCAATTGTGGGAATTATCGGGATCATTGTACTTTTGATTGTACTCTTTTTACTTGGAATGCCCGTAGGATTTGCCATGGCGGTGGTGGGATTTTGCGGATTTTCTTATGTTGTCTCCTTTCCCGCAGCTTCAAATATGATTGGTGCCGACATTTGGAGTACTTTTTCTAAATATGGTTTTACAGTTATTCCCCTGTTTATATTCATGGGATATCTGGCCTTTAGTGCCGGCATTGCCGAGCGGCTCTATGATGCAGCCTATAAATGGATGGGGCAATGGCGGGGAGGCCTGGCAATTGCTACCATTGGTGCCGATGAGCTGTTTTCCGCCATCTGCGGTTCAAATACAGCCACAGCGGCGACAATGGGCACGGTCGCTTTACCCCAGATGAAAAAATATAATTATGATACCCGGTTGAGCAGCGGAACGGTTGTCACCGGCGGTACGCTGGGAACAGTCATGCCACCGAGCGTGGTTCTTATTATCATTGGTTTGCAGACGGAACAATCTATTTTAAAGCTTTTCCTCGCCGGTATATTACCGGCCGTTGTTTTGGGCTTGCTGTTTGTGGCCACAATTATCATCATTTGTTGGATATTCCCGGAATATGGTCCTGCCGGTCCGAAAACCAGTCTGGTAGAAAAATTCAAATCACTGATCGGTGTTATCGAAGCCGTAACCATATTTATCCTGGTGATCGGAGGATTGTATATAGGGCTCTTTACACCTACCGAAGCTGGTGCGGCTGGAGTTTTTTTCACGCTTGTTGTTTCCATTGCAACCAGAAGGTTGACCTGGGAAGCGCTTATGCGTTCGGTGAGAGAAACCTTAAAAATATCTTGCATGGTCTACATGTTGGTTACGGGGGCGATTATTTTCGGCCGTTTTTTAGCCGTAACTCGATTGCCGTTTATGGTAGCTGACTATGCCGCTTCTTTACCGGTTTCACCGCATGTTATTCTGACCATTATTTTGATAATTTATCTGCTGGGCGGTTGTTTCATGGATGCACTCGGATTTTTAGTGCTTACCATTCCGATTTTTTTCCCCCTGGGTATTGCACTTGGTTTTAATCCGATTTGGTATGCGATTATCCTATGCATGGTAACTACCATGGGGGCAATCACACCACCGGTCGGTGTCAATATTTATGTGGTTAAAGCCCTTGCTCCGGATATCGGTCTGGCGACTATTTTCAAAAGCGTTAGCTTTTTCTTAATAGCTTGTATCCTCAGCATCATCATATTGATTCTTTTCCCCCAACTGGCACTCATTATACCCGAAGCAATGCACTAAGGTTTCATTCAAATTAACAAATCAAAGAATTGAGTTTATGAAAATCAGCTGGTGTATCGATGTCTAAGAAAAATAGTGGATTGTCGATTTCTATCTGCAATACGAGGTCTGGATGCGATTGGATAATTTTTCTGGCACCCATGTCACCTTTTATTTGCGAGAGCTGATCATAGAATATTTTGCTTAAAATGGTGGGATTTCCTCTTTTTCCTCGGTGTGTGGGAGCACAGATGTCTTTATCGGAATCCCAAAATTTATCCAATAAGTCGTTGATGGTTTTTTTATCTACCAATGGTTGATCTGCTAATAGGAACATCACCGATTGAAATTCATCTCGTATTTTTTCAAATCCGACTCTGAGGGAAAGGCTTTGACCTTGTTTATAGTTGGGATTTACGACGACCTGTAGACGCGGGTGTTGGGCTATTTTCCCTAAAGCATGTAAAATTTTTTGATGTTGGTGACCCAGCACCAGAACGATCTTTTCAAGGTGGGAGTTCAAAGCGGCATCCAGCACCCAATCGATGAGACATTTATTTTTTATCTTAAGCAACTGCTTGGTTTGTCCGAATCTGATCGACTCCCCGGCAGCTAAGATAATTCCGGCGGTTGGCTTTTTCCAAGACATTTGATAAACGAATTATATTGTTTTTTAAAAGGATATATTCACTTTTTAATGCAAAACATTAACAATTAATCACGAAAACACGAAATGAAGAAATCACGAAATTTTATTCATTTTTCCATGTATAAGAATAAAGGTAGCAAATCAATCCCAAAGTCTGTGAATATTTTGACGAATGGTTATATTTTCTGATATAGGCCTTAAGCCGAAATAACCGGAAAAGCGAAGCACTAAATATACAAAGATGATATCCAGTGGACTTTATCATTCGAAAAGGTACAAACAATGAATCCTAAATTTAAAGAATATCTTGAGCCAGCGGATGTTATTGATAGTGATAATAGAGAAATCGTTCGCTATGCTGAGGATGCCGTCAAAGGTGTCGATCAAGATCCGTTATCTAAAGCTGTGAAACTGTATTACGCCGTCAGAGATCCGATTTGGTATAATCCCTATCTTCCCTTTTATCGCCCTGAACATTACCGTGCCAGTAATGTCTTGAAAAACGGCCAGGCGTTTTGCGTTGGAAAAGCCTCTCTTCTCTGTGCACTGGGAAGAGCCTCTGGAATCCCCTCCAGAGTCGGATTTGCCACAGTTCGCAATCATTTGGCTACCAGGCAATTGCTTGAATTTCTGGGTAGCGATCTGTTTGTCTATCACGGTTTCGTAGAATTTTATCTCAATGGCAACTGGGTGAAAGCAACCCCTGCCTTTAATATTGAGCTGTGCAAAAAACATAAAGTTATCCCCCTTGAATTCAACGGGCACGAAGATTCTATTTTTCATCCCTATAATACAGAAAAAAAACAATTTATGGAGTATGTCGACTTTCATGGAACATACGCAGACATACCAGTTAATGAGATTGTGACAGCCTGGAAAAAGACGTATGGCGAAGATCGAACCCGCCAATGGATCGCCGGATACGAAAAATCGGGCGGAACATCCGAGCACGATTTTGACAGCGAAGAGATTCTGTAGCAACAAGACAGATATAGGTTACGGATTCCTGGTTTTGGGTTAAAGGGTACAGGTCGCTGGTTTCTGGTCACTGATCACTTGTTACTGGTGACTGGCGAATGATCGCTGGTTTGTAGTTAGTTGAATCTGACTTTTGTTTTCTGTCATCTGTCATCTGTTTTCTGTTCTCTGAGCAAAAAAGGGAGGTTAAACGATTAAACTCAGCGAGCTCATAATCTGCATCAAAGGCGCGGGGGAAATGGCCAGCGCTATTGCCTGGCGACTTTATATGGCTAATCTTCGCCGGATTTTTATGCTTGAAATAGAAAATCCCTTGGCGGTGAGGCGCAAAGTTTCTTTTTGCGAAGCGGTTTATGACGGGCACAAAACAGTAGAGGATGTAAAGGCGGTGCGTGCCGTTGATCCCGATGAAATTAAAAAGTGTTGGGAAAATAAAGAAATAGCGGTTGTGGTTGACCCGCAATGGCATACATTGGAGAAACTGCAGCCCGAGGTGGTGGTGGATGCTATTTTAGCAAAGAAAATTTCGGGAACAAATACTGAAGAGGCAGAATTGGTTATCGGATTGGGTCCGGGTTTTTCAGCCGGAAAAGATGTCCACATTGTCATTGAAACCAACAGAGGACATAACTTGGGCAGGGTAATTACTTCAGGTATGGCGGAACCTAACACCGGAATACCCAGTGCTATTGGAGGATATACAGAAGAGAGAGTTTTGCGAGCATCGGAAAGCGGAAAATTTCATGCCCACAAGGATATCGGTGATTACGTAAAAAAAGATGATGTCATCGGATTCGTGGAAAAGACAGAGGTTAAGGCCCGCATTGACGGTGTTCTACGAGGACTCATTCGCTCAGAAAGCTTGGTACACCGAGGTTTGAAAATCGGTGATATTGACCCGAGAGGTGATCCCAATTATTGTGATACCATTTCGGATAAGGCACGCGCCATCGGGGGATCGGTACTGGAGGCGGTTCTGAGGGTATTTAATGAGTAATTCGGAATGATTTCACTGCGAGAAGCGTTAATGCTGGAAGGGCAGGGTGTCGTTAGCCTTGTCGGCGCAGGTGGCAAAACAAGCCTGATGTTCAAACTTGCGCATGAGATTTGTGAGGCCGGCGAATCCGTTCTGACAACGACCACGACAAAGATTTATGAGCCTACGCGGGATCAATCATCTTGTTTGATCGTATCCGATTCTGTTGAAACAATAGTTAACAAGGCTAAAGATTTACTCAAAAATAAAAAGTTGCACGTCACAGCCGCTGCAAGTTACGTGCACCATGAAAATAAACTTACCGGTCTGCAACCGGAATCCATCGATCTTCTCGCGAAAACAAACCTTTTCCGTTGGATACTCGTTGAGGCTGACGGCGCAGCCGGGAGACCGCTGAAGATGCCGGCCGGATATGAACCGGTTATCCCTGAATCCACGAAATGGGCCATTGGGATGGTCGGCTTGAATGGTGTCGGTAAACCCTTGACCGACAAATGGGTCCACCGGCCAGAGCTTTTTTCAGCTATAACAGGGCTTGCCGTAAAGGAGAAAGTTACCGAAGCAGCTATTGGTGATGTTCTAATACATGACAAGGGGATTTTTAAAGATGCATCTGCGAATGCTTTACGCCTCGTTTTCCTCAACCAGGCAGATGTGCCCGGAGGACTTGCGGCAGGGCGGGCAATCACCCATTTACTTGCTAAGAAAAAGAAGACTAAATTGAAACGCATCATTATCGGTCAAATGATGAAAGAATCTCCGGTATTGGAGTACAGCGATTTGAATCATTAAGGAGAAGTCAATGGTTAACATATATGCTGAGCTTGATAAACTGTTATCATCCGGCAAAAAGGCTGTTTTGGCTCGAATAATTCGACAGGTTGGATCTGCTCCCAGAGCCGTGGGTACAAAATGCCTCATTCTGGAAGATGGTTCTGTGGTCGGAACTATTGGTGGTGGTTCATTGGAATTTCAAGTCGCGGGGAAGGCTCAAGCTGCATTTAAGCATAAAAAAACTAATATCCTTCATTTTAAGCTCACCGGTAAAGAGGTCAGCCAATCGGAAATGCTGTGCGGCGGAATTGTGGATGTCTTTCTGGAACCTGTTTTTCCTGATAATGAAATAGCAAAAGATGTTTTTCAAAAAGCAAATGATCTGATTCGTGAGGGGAAAAAGGCAACGCTTCTGACCCTTGTATCGGAAGGCCTGGCATATCTTGTTAATTCTCGAATGTTGATTGAAGAGGACGGATCAACCACCGGCGGTTTAGCAAACATGATTACAAGTGATAAATCTAATGTTGAGAAATGGTCGCAGCCCTTAAAGCCAACCTTGATAGAGCCGGCGGCGGACGGACCGCTTGTTTTCGCAGAACCTGTTGAGCCTGAAGCCGTTCTTTATCTTTTCGGGGCAGGGCACATATCCACTTTTGTCGCACCGTTGGTCAAAATGGTTGGCTTTCAAGTGTGTGTGATTGATGATCGGGAAGAATTTGCCAATTCTGCTCGGTTTCCCAATGTAGACGAAATCATTGTATGCCCCTTTAAAGAAGCTTTTAACCGATTATCCATCAATGCCTCATCCTACATAGCCATCATTACCCGTGGCCATATTCATGACTTGGCTGTTTTACGAAAGGCGGTGCAAACCAATTCTGCATATATCGGGATGATTGGAAGTCTTCGTAAACGCAGAATGATCTACGAGTCTCTGATGGAAGAGGGTATTGCTAAAGAAAAGCTTGATCGGGTGCATTCGCCGATCGGGTTGGATATCGGAGCCGAAACCCCTGAGGAAATTGCGGTCAGTATAGTGGCTGAGCTTATTCAGGCAAGGTTAGATAAACCAGTCAGGAAGCCACCCGTTAAAAAATAAGTGGCTCAATCTTTTTCTCGATTATGGAACCTTTAATATGGAAGCGAGTACGGACCTTCAGGAAACTGATGTTCATCGAGCAGAAAAGTCGGATGGATTAATTTCCCATCTGAGTCCTCTGCTCATATTATCATCGATTTTTTTTATCAATTTTATTGCGCGAATCATCTTGGCACCCTTAATGCCAAAGATCGAAAAAGAGCTATGCATAGCCCATACCGAGGCAGGCTCACTTTTTCTGCTAATCTCAATCGGATATTTCATTACCCTTCTGGGTTCGGGTTTTTTTTCATCTCGCCTCACGCACAGAAAAACAATTATTCTCTCCAGTGCAGTGTTGGGTGTTGCACTTTTGGGAACTAGCTTCAGTAGTGGATTGTGGGGGCTCCGGATCGAAATGCTCATATTAGGGATGGCAGCAGGACTTTATCTTCCTTCAGGTATTGCAACCCTCACTGCAACAATCAGTTGGCGACACTGGGGCAAGGCCATTGCGATTCATGAACTGGCGCCCAATCTTAGTTTTGTGGCGGCACCCTTAATTTCGGAAGCAATATTGATTTGGTACCCATGGCGCGCGGTTTTCATAGCGCTGGGTATTACCGCTTTGATTTTTGCACTAATATTCGCCCGATTTGGCCGGGGTGGCGAGTTTCACGGTCAAGCCCCCAGCTATTCTTCCTTCCGAGATATTTTATCCAAACCCGTATTTTGGATTTTGGTAGTCTTATTTAGCCTGGGAATAAGCAGCACGCTGGGTCTTTACACCATGTTGCCGCTTTACCTGGTCACCGAGCATGGTATGGAACGAAATTGGGCAAATACGTTGATAGCGCTCTCAAGGGTTGTCGGTGTTGGTATGGCGTTGATTGGGGGCTGGGTGACCGATCGTATCGGACCGAAACGAATTTTGATGATTGTTTTTTTGCTTACCGGACTGATGACGATATTTATCGGCTTAGCCTCAACATCATGGATCGCTGTTTCTGTTTTCATACAGCCGTTGTTGGCTGTTTGCTTTTTTCCTGCAGGACTGGCAGCGCTGTCATTGGTCAGCTCCGAAAAGGAGCGAAACATCGTCGTCTCTCTTACCGTACCGATCGCAATTTTGATCGGTGGAGGAGCGGTTCCCACCTTGATCGGCTTTATTGGAGACATCAGCACGTTCGCATGGGGTATTGTATTAATTGGTGGACTGATCCTCACGGGCACAATCTTCACCGGTTATCTTCAATTGTCGAATCCAACAAAAGCGCCGGAAATATGACAACCAAACTCTTTCATGAAGATCCGTATTTACAAGCATTTTCTTCAACAATCACTGAACATATGCAGGTAAGCGGAAAACCGGCGGTCATTCTTGATCAAACCGCATTTTATCCAACATCCGGCGGACAGCCTCACGACACGGGAAGGTTAAATGATGTTGCGGTCGTCGATGTGATCGAAGATGAAAGCCATCGGATCGTTCATCTGCTAAAAGAGCCCATTGATTTAGACAGAGTTGAAGGACAGATTAATTGGCAACGGCGGTTTGACCATATGCAACAACACACCGGCCAGCACATCCTGTCCCAGGCATTTATAAGAACGTGTGAGGCCGAAACGATCTCTTTTCACCTTGGAGAAGAAAGTTCAACTATCGACGTAGATAAATCAAGTCTCAATTTTGAGACGGTAACAGCTGTGGAGAAATTGGCTAACCGAATTATATTTGAAAACCGACAAGTGAGGACTCATTTTATCAGACCGGACGAGCTTCATCGGTTTGCTGTGCGAAAGCTTCCGAGCGTTGAAGAAAATATCAGAATTATCGAGGTCAAAGATTTTGATTATTCACCATGCGGCGGGACCCACTGTTCATGCACGGGAGAGATCGGAATACTCAAAATCAGGCGATTTGAAAACTATAAAGGCGGCTCCCGGATTCATTTTGTTTGTGGATGGCGAGCACTGAGAGATTATCAGCACAATACCGAAATTTTAAAACAGCTATCAGAGATTATGAGTTCAAGCGTATCTGATCTTCCTAAAAATGTACGGAAAATACAGGATGATACAAAATATTTACACTCGGAAAACAACAATCTGAAGAAAAAGCTGCTCCAATACGAAGCCCAAGCCCTTGTATCTGAGATTGAAAAAAGAGGTCATGTAAATATACTCAAAAAAACTTTTAAAGATCGCCATCCAAAAGATTTAAAATTGTTGGCATCAAAGGTATTAAAATCCAATCTGAATACAGTCATCCTGTTTGGGGTAGAAGAAGAGAAAAAAGCCTCACTGCTTTTTGTTTGTTCGGAAGAGCTTACATTCAACATGGGAGATCTCATGAAAACCGTTTGCGCCAAGATAGATGGACGCGGCGGAGGGCAGCCGCATCTCGCTCAAGGAGGAGGTTCAAGAGTGGAAAAACTGGAAGAAGCACTGCAGTGTGCTGAGGATGTAATACTTCGATAGCGAAATCTTGTATCTTACCGAAAGGAGAAACTTGTGGACCTTGAAATTTTTGAAAATATGCAAGCCCCTGATCTTCGAAAATACATCGAATTTCTGTTATGGCATTACCGGGTGATGGATGCTTTCTGGTTCATTTACGCTGCCGAACGCTTTGATCAACCCACAGCTGAGCGCCTCAATGAACAGGTCTGGGGAAGGGTTCCGGCAATGGCTGCCAAGGATCTTTTAGAGCGCTTTGAGATCAAAGAGCGCGGCCTGGAAGGTTTTGTAAAGGCTTTGAGGTATTTCCCCTGGTGTATTCTCGTTGGATATCAAATTGAGCAAAAACCGGATGAGATTTTAATCCGTGTTGCGTCTTGTCCGACCCAGGAGGCACGATTGCGACGCGGGCTGGGAGAATTTGTCTGTAAGGAAATGCATCGGGGTGAATTCGCAAGTTTTGCCCATGAAATTGATGACCGCATTCAAGTGGAATGTCTTTTTGCCCCACCGGATCCGCATCCCAAGGATATGTTTTGTCAATGGAGATTTTTTCTAAAACAGAATTGAGTATTGAAGACCTCAGCGAAATGTGCGCGATGCAATTTCACTGGAAACGGCTGAGGACTGAGTAACTTGGTCATTGGAATTCGGAATCCAGAACCATTTAAGAATGCATGTCCTTAATTGACTTGACCTTACTTAATTTGACAGAATCGAAAAGTGAGTAAAAACATCGATTGGCAATATGATATCGACAGTTAAGACCCGAGGACCATTGTTCGGCAATTTGCCGCTATTTTTTGTTATGGCTCATGTTTTCTGATTTCTGCCTTCTGGCTCCCGGTTGGGGACCTTCTTGACGCTCTTACACTATTTTACTATAGGTCAAGGTATGCGGAGCACATTTCTAGGTTCAAATTTGAACTCCCGGTAAACCTTTGCAAAGGAGATAATCATGGATGTCGAAGAAATCTGGAAGCTTTTTCAGGCCCACATGGAATACACCGATGAAGAGATGGAGCTATTTAAGTCTGATCCCCTTAAGGTGAAAATGGTTACCGAGACCCCAGAGTTCGTAAAGTGCCGGGTGATCGCAGAAGTGATTGAATCACACGGGTGCCATGCAAAACACCGCGTGGGTGACCGGTTTGTTATGACGTCCAGCGGTCAGCTCATCGCCAATGAATGCCCCAAAGGTATGTGTGTTTCTGCAGTGGCTGAGATCAGCAGAGTTCTGCCGGCTATCTACGAACGCCTGATTAACAAAACGGATCCACAGTGTGAACGTGTAGATATTGTCCAATGCCCGGATGTGGGCTTGGATAAGGGCGGATGGGGGAAAATCCTTATGAAAGTTTATGTTGAAAAAGCTCCCTGAACACGACTCCGCTTTTTTGAAATAGTTGATACAACTCATCTATCATAAAAGATGGTTGTCAAGTCAAGGAAACCTTGATTTTGATTGATGTAAAATCATCATCCTCTTAATTCCGACTTTCGCATTCCGCATACGTTTCACCAAAATATCCATAATGGCATTCGAACATTTTTGAGGCATTTTAGGTACTTTCGTTTCAGGGAGACTTGAAAAAATGATAACAGCAGGAATAGATTGTGGTGCGAAAAACACCAAAACCATTATAATGAAAGACAGCAAGATTATTGGAAAAGGCATGGTTTTAACAGGTTTTGACCAGGAAAAAGCTGTTGCGGGGTCGCTAGAGCAAGCTATCCAGAACGCCGGTATATCCAGAAGTGATATCCAAAGAATTTGCGGAACCGGCTCTGGAAAAAACGCCATTAAAGTGGCAGACGGTGAAGTCAATGATATCAAAGCCATGTCCAAGGGTGCCCATTTCTGCTTCCCCAATGCCCGGACGGTAACGGATGTCGGTGCCGAGGAGGGCAGGGCCGCTAAAATCGATGAAAACGGCAATCCGGTTGATTTTGCCATCAATGAAAAATGTGCGGCCGGCGCCGGCACATTTATCGAGGCCATGGCCCGGGCGCTGGAAGTTACCATCGAAGAAATGGGGCCGCTTTGCCTTCAGTCGGACAAAAAAATCCCCATGAACGCCCAATGTGTCATTTTTGCCGAATCCGAGGTCATCGGCCTGATTCATGCCAAAACAAATAAAGCCGATATCAGCAAGGCCATCCACGATTCCATGGCCAGCCGTATCGTATCCATAATTCGACGAATCGGTGTGAATAAAGATGTCGTCATGATCGGTGGTGTGGGTTACAATCCGGGATTCCTGGCGGCCATGAAACGGGAACTGAAAGTGGATAAGATTCACATTCCTGATGAACCGGAATTTAGCGCTGCTGTTGGTGCGGCAGTGGTGGCAGCCGAGAAAGCCCAGGGTTTGGAAAAATCCGGAAGTGGCTAACGGAAGATATACAAATGGCAGAAAAACAAAACCAAGAGTTTTGGCGGTGGACAGAGTCTAACTGGAAAAATCCTGATATTGAATGGAAGAATGCTCAATACGTCACTGTCGGAATTGACGTGGGCTCCGTCAGTTCTCAATCCGTCATCATGGCTGACGGACAAATTTTTACCTATGGAAACATGCGCACCGGCTTTGACAGCCCTGACAGCGCCCGCAAAGCGTTAAAATTTGCCCTGGCGGCCACCGATATGCCTGAGGATCGAATGGATTATTGCATTGGAACCGGCTACGGTCGAGTCAATGTTCCGATGGCAGATCGGTCTATCACCGAGATTGCCTGCCATGCGCGCGGCGCTAATTTTATTTATGGTCCCGAAGTTCGTACCGTCTTGGATGTCGGTGGGCAAGATATCAAAGCCATCCAGTGCGATGAAAAAGGCAAGGTAAACAATTTTTTGATGAACGATAAATGCGCTGCCGGCACCGGACGCGGTATGGAAGTCTTTGCCGATCTTCTTGGTGTATCCATTAATGAAGTTGGTGATAAATCATTCGAGTTTCAGGGTGATGAACCCGAGGCCGTTTCCAGCACATGCGTTGTTTACGCCAAGTCCGAGGCCATGGGTCTTTTGCGAAAAGGCTGGAGCAAAGAGGAAGTGCTGGCGGCCTATTGTAAAGCCATGGCGGAACATATCTATCACTTGGTGGAAAGAGCCGGGGTAAAACCTGAATTCGCCGTCACCGGTGGGATGGCTAAAAACCGCGGCGTCATGGAGCGGCTGATGGCGATGATCGGAATGCAACGGATGAAAACCGAATGGGATACCCAGATTGCCGGTGCAGTCGGAGCGGCCTTGTTTGGATATGCCCTATGTCAAAAAGGCAAAGGCCGAAAAAAATGATTCCTGAATGGTCTTTTTCCCGATGAGCGGCGTTCTCTGCTGGTTTAAGACTTCGACGTACTTTAAGTACGCCTCAGCCTTAAACCATCATGCGGCCTTGCCCATCAGAAAAAATCCTCATTCAGGAATCATTTTTACTGTTTTAAACGAACAACAAACAACCAATAAATAAAACCTGAAAGTTTATCTTATGCTGGCAAATTATAGTTATTAAGGATGCATCCGGAGATTTATTCATCACCATTGATACGGAAAAACACAAGGGATGTAGAGGCGATTTCGCATTCGTGGTAGTTCAGAATAAATCCCAAATTTCAAGCACCAAATTATTTACCCTGTTAAATGATTATTGATAGCGTGAGCTTATTGGCTAGTAAGGTCACACCAATTACCTATACCATAAATTCCAAAGTGCCTATTTAACAGGGCAGGTAAATTTCAAACTCCAATATTCAATGACCAAAACATTGGAATTTGGAATTTTGG
>CP070746.1:6026277-6080796 GCA_020348305.1 Desulfobacterales bacterium | reverse complement strand
ATCGGTTCTTCCTTGCCCTTAATCACCCGCTGGCCCAAGCCCTCAAAGCGAAATAATCCTTCTGTGAGTTTGAATGTATCCTCTGTAATATAGGTTGTTCCGGCTTGGGCCTGTGCTTCCATTCTGGAGGCCAGATTTACCGTATCGCCAACTGCCTTGAACTCAACTCGCAGATCGTTACCCAGAGTACCCACCACCACCGGTCCGGTATGAATACCGATTCGCATTTTAACAGGCGGGATATCTTTTTTTTCTCGCTTCAATTGGTCACTGAATTTCGCCATTTCCCGGTGAATGGCAAGGCTCGATCGAATCGCTCGTTGCGGTGCATCCTCCAAAGCAACGGGAGCTCCGAATAGCGCCATAATGCCATCACCGGTCATCTCGTTGACCGTACCCTCATAGTCGTGGACTTTGTGAATCAAAATTTCGTAAACCTGATCCATGATCGAGTAGGCTTCTTCGATACCCAGCAATTCTGATAGAGGGGTAAAGCCCTCCATGTCGCAGAACATCACCGTAACTTGCTTCCGTTCGCCTTCGATCCGGTCTTTTTGAGATAGGATTTTTTCTGTTAAACCTTTAGGAAGGTATTTTTGAATCTTGGTTAATTTTTCATCAAAGGAAAGTTCTTTGGTAGCGGTTTCTGAAGGAAGGGATAGCTTGTATCCACATTTTCCGCAAAATTCATATCCACTTGGATTCCCAAAATTGCACTGCGGACAAAATCTTTCTAATTTTGTTCCGCACTTTCCGCAGAAATTCATGCCATCGGCATTATCAAACTGACACTTCGGGCATTGCAATTTTTTGCCCTCCGTTAATGGTTATGCAGTTTGAACGATGTTCAAGTAACGTAGGATGGTAAGATTGAAATATCGTAAATGTGACGTTGTGTCAAATTAAAGGGTATACAACGTATTGCAGTTTGGTACCGAAGTGGATTTTGCAGATACAATTGTTGAAAACCAAATATCACTGAACCTGTGATTTATTGAGAATACCACAGATCATAGAAAATCTGTGTTTTGTATTTGATATCAAAGGTATTCTATTTTCTGCCAAGAATAAAGGGCAGAGCACTCAGACCTGCCCCGATCAAAATAATATAGAATGTGGCGTCTAAGAAATAGGAATATCCCATGAGCGCAATGCCACAGATAACTATTAAGAGTTGTTGGCTCTTTTTTCCATAGGTCAAATAGCCTAGCCCAATGACGCTGAAAATGACCATAGCAATAATACTTCCCTTTGTCGAACCATCCGCAAGGCGGTTTATAATTCCGACATCACCGGATAGTTCTTTTGCCGTTGTCCGCAAGTCATTTTCCTTTGTCCTTTGCTCACTGACACTTGAACTTTCAACGATTGTCGATTTTTCGCTGAATTTGTGCCGAGAAGAAATAAACCAATAAGAGGCAAGTAAAGCACCTGCTACTAACAGAATTATGACGAACAATGCAGTCCGCTTAGGGTGGGCAGTCTTTAACGTCTGGGCTGATTCCATATACTCTTTGAAAATAAGTCCGCAATACTCGCATTGTGGTGATTCTTCTTGTTGGAGGCTACATCTTGGGCATTTTATCATTGCGCTAATTTCTTACGATTCCAGATCAAAATTCAATTGCCTGTTTATCTTAGCATTCCTGTTACAAGCTGGCAAGAAATGGGGAATCGTCTCTGCGGTTGGAGAAGTTTACATATGGCTTGGCATGTAAATTCATTAATGGTGCGCCTACCTTCGGATTTCCGAACCGGCTTTTCCTTCCACCGCCGGTTGGATTTCTTCGATGGAAGTAATTACGGCTCTCTTACCACTGTGACTCACAAATTGCATGGCAGCCTCTATCTTGGGACCCATGGAACCGGAGGGAAATTGACCTTCTCTGAGATATTGTTCGGCCTCTTTTAAGGCCATGCTGCGCAAAAATTGTTGATCAGCTTTACCATAATTTAAGGCAACTCCGGGAACATCGGTGGCAATTAAAAAGATATCCACACCGACTTCCTCGGCCAGTTTTGCGCTGGCCAGGTCCTTATCGATGACCGCATCCACACCGAAAAACGCTCGGCCTTCCCGGATGACAGGGATGCCTCCGCCGCCGCAGCATATCACAATAAAATTTTGATCGATGAGTTTTTTGATCTCTCGCTTTTCAACGATAGTTACCGGTTTAGGCGATACGACTACGCGCCGATAGCCTTTAGCCGTTTTTTTAATCGGATACCCGGATGGCGCATCCTTTTTGCGCCTGTAAACCGGACCAATCGGTTTGGACGGATCGGAAAATGCAGGATCATTTTCATCCACCACAACGTAGCTGATCAAGCTGACCAGCGGGGTATAATGAATCCCCAAATCCATCAGTTGATTGTCCAGCGTTGACTCAATCATGTAGCCGATTTGGCCCTGGGTTTGTGCAACTAAAATTTCCAGCGGCAATTTAGGCACCGCATCACACCCCTCCTGCTGTAATAAAAGGTTGCCGACCTGGGGTCCGTTGCCGTGGGTGATGATGATTTTGTAAACTTGGGAAAGCCTTGCGATCTGGCGAATCGGTACGGATAAATTCTTAAATTGCTGCTCGACAGTACCTTGCTCGCCTTTTCGAATGAGTGCGTTTCCGCCTAATGCAACCAATAATGTCTGCTTTTCCACTTTTTCTTCCATTTATTATTTTTGAAAGCGATCGAGAATCAGTTCCTCCAGCGTGGGACTGCCGTGATCTTTATACTCGTAGCGCACGCGCAAATTCGGCTTTTTAATATCCAAAACCAGCGGCAAATGGATCGGTGTCGCAAACACCACGAGATCGCATTCGGTTTGGTTTATGGTTTGCTCCAGATCCTGAATCTGATCCGGCGTATAGCCCATAGCCGGCAGTACCGATCCGATATGCGGATATTTCGTATAGATCTCTTTAAGAGACCCCTCGGCATAAGGGCGCGGATCTACAATTTCAGAAGCTTTAAATGTTTCCGAGGCGATAAAGCCGGCGCCAATCGGCATCTCTCCATGGGTCAGCGTCGGGCCGTCTTCGACCACCAGAACACGTTTGCCCTTAATCATTTCGGGTTCCCGGACCACCACGGAAGATTCAGCCAGCACGATTTTAGCCTCCGGAGCATGAGTTTCGATGTTGTTTTTGACCTGCCAAACCTTCTGCATGGGTGCCGAATCCACTTTATTGATGACCGCGATATCGGCCATTATCATGTTGGTTTCACCCGGAAAATACAGTAATTCGTGACCGGCGCGATGGGGATCAAACAGCACGATATGCAAATCGGGTTTGTAAAACGGCGTATCATTGTTGCCGCCGTCCCAGACAATCACATCGGCTTCTTTTTCGGCTTCCCGCAAGATTTGCCCGTAATCAATCCCGGCATATACCACGATGCCCTGCTCGACCAACGGCTCGAATTCTTCTCTTTCCTCAATAGTGCATTGATGTTTTTCAAAATCTTTATAGGCAAAATACCGCTGGACCACCTGTTTTCTTAGATCTCCGTAGGGCATGGGGTGCCGAACAACAACAACCTTTTTACCGATGCCTTTGATGATTTCACAAACCTTGCGAGTGGTCTGTGATTTACCGCACCCGGTTCGCACGGCACATACGGCCACAATCGTTTTTTCCGATTTCAGCATCGTATAAGGAGCTCCTATCAAAATAAAATCAGCTCCCTCAGCCATAGCCAACGAGGCTTTGTGCATCACATTAACATGGGTAACATCGCTATAAGAAAATGCAACCAGATCCGCTTTATGCTTACGGATAAGTTCGGCCAGCTGGTCTTCAGGATAGATCGGAATGCCTTCCGGGTAAGATTTTCCGGCTAGCTCCGGCGGATACAGTCGACCGGCAATATCCGGAATTTGGGCCGCTGTAAACGCGATTACGTTGTATCTTGGATTATTTTTGAAATAGACATTATAATTATGAAAGTCTCTCCCGGCAGCTCCCATGATAATGACGTTTTCAATCATTTTGGCACCTTTCTTGTTTTCATTTAGACATGAAATTTACGCGTCGATATAGGAACCTCCCTTCGTCCCGGCTCTGAATGTGATAAGGAATTATCAAGTTTATGTTAATAATTGTTATATCAAATGATGTCTAATAAAAAAATATTCAATTTGATCCCTAACACATTTTAGTATACATAGATCAACGATCAAACCAAAAACACCTGACCGATACTGAAAAGGGAAAGACAATGCCTCAACAGCTTTTTCTCCAAAATATTATCGCTTGTATTTGGGATTTTGACAAAACGTTAATACCCGGATACATGCAAGCACCGATTTTTGAGCACTATCAGGTAGATCCCAAAAAGTTCTGGAAAGAAGTCAATGAATTACCAAATTATTATCAAAAAAACGACCTCAATCTGATTGTGCCGGATACCGTTTATCTGAATCACTTTGTTACCTATGCCAGAGAAGGCATCTTTAATGGTTTGAATAATACTCTGCTGAGAGAATTGGGCGCCAAGATAGAATTTTACGAGGGACTGCCGGGATTTTTCGATGAGGTCAAACATCTGGTAAAAAACAACCCAAAATACCAACAGCATGATATTCATGTTGAGCATTATATTGTTTCAACCGGATTGCGCCAAATGATCTTGGGCAGTAAAATTGCACCTTTTATCGATGGGGTATGGGGATGCGAGTTTGTGGAAAATCCACCGCCTTCCGGCTATCTGGATAAAAGATCAAACAAAATGCATACGGATGAAAAGACAATATCCCAAATTGCATATAGCCTGGATAACACCACCAAAACGCGTGCAATTTTTGAAATTAACAAAGGTACCAACAAAATTCCGGATATCGATGTCAATGCGAAAATCCCGGACGAAGATCGTCGGGTACCCATTCAAAATATGATTTATGTTGCCGACGGGCCCAGCGACATACCGGTTTTTTCTATCGTCAACCAATTCGGTGGCAGAACGTTTGCCGTTTATAAACCGGGATCAAAGAAAGAATTTTCTCAGGTCAATAATCTTCAAAAACAGGGGCGCGTGCAATCATTTGGTGAAGCAAATTACACGGCAGGCTCTCAGACGGCAATGTGGCTAAAAAATGCGGTCAGCGAAATTGCTGATCAAATTGTCATCAATCGCGAAAGGGCATTGGGAGACAAAATCGGCAAACCCCCTAAACACTTGGATTGATAGTTTACGCATCACCCCCTTCGCTTGAGGCACAGAGCTTGATTTTCTTTTGCTCGACAGGAAGATACTGAAAGAACAAAAATCCAAGCCCTGCGGGCGGGTTAATACCTACTATAACTTACATCAGTATATTAAGGAAATCATTAAAATGAGAAAAATTGAAAACTTAAAAAAGATCACCCTCACTCTGCAAGCAGGGACCTCAAAAGAAAACATGGACCTAAGGCTAAGCAATTCTGAGTTCGAATTCCTTTTCGGAATAGGCCTTACAGGAATGACACCGTTCGAATACGAACTGGTCGATAAAGAAGAAGGCGATGAAATTTTACTTCGCGTGCAAAAGGATAGTGTGCAGGTTTTCTTCGAACACCTTCACCCTCCTATCATGAATTTATTCGAAGAAAGAAAAGATTTATATTTGAAAGTTAAAATCGAAAAAATAATTCCAGCTGAGAGTAGAGAGGTGGTAAAAACCATGGCGGAATTGACCGCCCATGGTCATGGTTGCGATTGTGGGTGTGGATGTTGAAGGGGGGATAATTATGGTTGAGATTCATCTATACGGTAAATTACGTCGATATGCAAAGAACACAAAAGCGGCTGAAGATTATGTGATAAAAATTTCCCCCCAAGCAGACGATACCGTTGAGTCACTCTTGTCACGTACGGGAATTACTTCTGAAGATATTTACAGTATCTTTCTCAATCGGAAACTTTTGGCAGCACGCAGCGGTATGGCGCGCTGGATCGGATATCGACAAGTACGCAGCAATCCGTTTAACTGGGACTTAAATGTTGCGGTGAAATCAGGCGATCGCATCGGGCTTTTTGGCAGGGATATGGCCGCCCTTGTCATTTAATTCAATTTATTGAGCATGAATAATTAACAATACGAAGCCTGACCCAAATATCCTTTCAAAGAGTTAACATGAAATCAAACACTATCGAAGATGTGCGTACTGCCTGCCAAGTGGTTGCTGAAAGAGCAATCCATGTCCGAATTAATTACGGTCTTATCCCCCATTTTGCCTCTTCACTTGCCATTCAGGAGGCGATATATCCTGAACTTGATCCTCAAAGCCACTATCTTGACCACGGTAATGATACTGTCGCTTTTATCGTAACTTTAGATAGTATAAATTTTGGATCAGGCTATTTTCCGCATTTGCACAAACGCCCTGATATGTCCGGCTATTTCACGGTTGCTTCATCACTGAACGATTATTTTAAAAAACACGGTCCGATTTCAGCAAATGAATTGCGAAGTATGACTATTGAAGATTGTGCCAAGATATTCAACCAGGATTTGAACAACCGGCCCGTCAATGACCTCATGCAACTTTTTGCCACTGCTTTGAACGATCTTGGACGATATTTGCTCGAAAATTTTAATGGAAGTTTTGTCAACCTTGTTGAGTCTGCAAGCTCATCTGCTGATCGACTTGTTCAATTGCTCATTAAAATGCCGTATTTCAAAGATGTTGAATCATACGATAACCTTAAGGTGCCGTTCTATAAACGAGCCCAGCTTACCGCTGCGGATTTATCATTAGCCTTTAATGGAACCGGCCCGGGACATTTCAATGATCTTGATCGTCTAACCATTTTTGCAGATAACCTTGTTCCACATGTTTTGAGAGTTGACGAAATCTTATTTTATGAGAAAAACCTCTTGAATCGCATTGACGCGGGAAACCTGATCCCGACGGGTTCACATGAAGAAATTGAAATAAGAGCCTGTGCGGTGCATGCCGTAGAGTTGTTAAAAGAAGAATTGCGAAAAGCTGGGCACTTTGTGACGTCGTTAGGACTCGATTTTTTGCTTTGGAATCGAGGCCAGCAGCCGCATTACAAGAGAATACCCCGACATAGGACGCGCACGGTCTTCTATTAGTAAAGGAGATTTTTAAATCGCTGTTAACGGGAAAAAATATCATATAAGAAAATTTACGCCAGACGATTTACCCGATGTCCAAAAGCTGATCCATACGACGATAAATATATCTTATGCGGAAGCATACCCCAGAGAAGCAACAATGAAAAAGTCCTTTTCATCTATATAATCTGTGATAATGAACTGCACGGTAGCAGTATGTTAAAAATCATCAAGAGAAAGGAGAAGGAATATGGCCAAGAAGAAACTTAGCGTTATCGATCTTCAAAAGATGAAAGAAAAGAAAGAGCAAGTCGTCTGGATAACGGCCTATGACTTTATTACAGCTCAGTTGGCGGAACAGGCCGGAATGGATATGATACTTGTGGGCGACAGTCTCGGCATGTGTATTTACGGTTACGACGGCACGATTCCGGTGACAATGGAGCAATGTATCTACCATTGTGAGGCAGTGCGCCGCGCGGCACCGAACACCTTTGTGATTGGGGATATGCCCTTTGGGTCATATCAAATCAGCACAGAGGAGGCTGTATCAAACGCCATCCGATTTCATAAAGAAGCCAATGTGGATGCTGTCAAATTGGAGGGTGGTCAGCGGGTAGCGGAAGTGGTTCGCGCTATTGCCGACAGCGGAATGCTGGTGATGGGTCACCTGGGATTAACGCCCCAATCGTCCAATGCCTTAGGCGGTTTCAAAGCCCAAGGTCGAACCGCTGAAACAGCTATGGCAGTCGTCGAAGATGCCCGAATTATTTATGAGGCCGGGGCTTTTTCAATACTGATCGAGGCGGTGCCTCCGGAGGTAACCAAAATCATCCGCGACGAAATGCCCATCCCGATTTATTCAATTGGCGCCGGTATTCATGCCGACGGTCAGGTAATGATCGTCTCCGATTTGGTCGGCCATTTCCAAGCCTTCACCCCCAAGTTTGTTAAACGCTATGGCAACGTGGCCGGAGAAATGTCCAAGTCATTCGAGAGTTACATTAATGAGGTTAAAGAAGGCCAGTTTCCAGGCGAAGAGCACGCCTATCGCATGATTGACGGCGAATTGCCAAAGCTGATGGAATTGCTAAAAAAATAACGGAATACGTTAACTGAAAATGCTATTACCCGCTGAACTCTTACAGGAGAATCACGTGCAGAGGCTGCAACTGCATTGAACATTTTTACTTATGTATGGTGAGAAGAATGGTAAGTTTTCAAGAGCATATCAACAAGTCCAGACGCAGCGGCAATATTGAGTTTATTATTGAAGAACGCAAAGACGACTGTGTGATGAGCAGAATGCCGGTTAACGAAGGCATACTTAACCCCTTCGGCACGGTTCAAGCGGGTGCGATGTTATGGATGGCGGATGTTACCGCCACCGTCATGGCAATCGGAAAAACCGAAATCGGTGAAGATGGGAAGGGTTTTCCTCTAGCCGTTGATCTGCATGCGACATTGCTGGGAAACCAACGTGACGGTGAAATTTGGGCAAAAGCACGTATTGTCCGCCGGGGAAAGCGCATAATTGTGGTACGCACACAGGTTACCGGCAATGAAGGCCGCTTGTTAGCGGAGGTGACGACAACCCATTTCCCTGCTAATTAATTGACGGATCGGGGTGTTTTTTCCGTCATGCCCGCCAAAGCGGGCATATCCAGGTTGGCCGGTTCAAATTTTTTTGGATTCCTGCTCCCTGATCGGAGTCAGGGACAAGCTTCACAGGAATGACGGTCTTTATCGCAAAAAACTCCCCGACAGCTCAATTAATTGCAATTGTAAGATAAGATATCAAAAAAATAGTAAATATCATCATACGTCACGAAATACCACAAGATATTCCTGAGATTCGCAAGGTAAATGCAGCGGCATTTGATACGAATGCTGAAGCTGGCCTGGTCGATGCCCTGCGTGATAAAGGCGCTATATTACTTTCACTTGTGGCCTTACTGCGAAATACAATCGTTGGGCACATTTTATTCAGCTCTGTGATAATTGAATCAAAAACTTCAAACTTTCCCGTCGTGGGCCTTGGACCAATGGCCGTCTTACCCAAGCACCAACACAAGGGTATCGGCTCAAGGCTTGTTGAAAAGGGCCTTGAAGTTTGCTTATCTCAGGGACATCAAGCGGTAGTTGTGTTGGGACATCCGGAATTCTATCCCCGATTTGGCTTTTTATCGTCAACACAATATTCCATTACATCTGAATATGATGTTCCTCCAGAGGTATTCATGGTTAAGGAACTTCTCCAAGGCGCCTTGGCAGGACATGCAGGGATAGCCAAATATCATCATTTATTTAACGAATTGTGAGCATTTTTCTAAAAATGTCTTGACGTCCAATTGTATCCCGATTATTTAAGTATCGTCGAAATTTTTATATTTCGCATGAAACATCCCGCCTACTAATCCCCTTAAAAAATTGAGGTGTTTATCTGACCGCAAACAATGCGGCATGATATAAAGATTTTGTTACAATCTCGAAAAAGAACGCGGATTTAAAGTAGAGGCTGATAAACGGAGAGTTGATTTGGTGAATCAATTTCGAGGCACTATCATGATGCATTAATTTGCGGTGTGTGCTGGATACCATCGGGTTAACAGTCATTCAAACTAGCAAGGGATCCTGATAAAACGAATACAATGCCGACCTGGATATGGATTTTCTTTATTTTGGCCGGAGGCCTATTTGCGCTTAAAATCAGCTATGTTTTATCTACAGCGCTGGTTTTACCCATTACCCAGGGCGCTCTATATGTCTCCACCTCCCGTGTGAGGGTAGCTGCCTTTATGGATGCCGTACCAATGAAACCCGGGCAATTGCTGGTTGATTTAGGTTGCGGCGACGGGCGCGTGTTAAGAATGGCAACCAAACGCTATGGGATTAAGACCATCGGATATGAAGTTAATTGGATGGCTTGTCTCATAGCTCGCCTGCTTTGCATGGGAGATAGAACTATAAAAATCAAACGAAAAAATTTTTGGAAGGAGAATTTGTCGGCAGCAGATGTTGTGTTTTGTTATCTTTATCCCGACGTTATGCAACGCTTATCGAAAAAACTCATATCAGATCTGAAACCTGGAACCGTCGTGGCGTCGTGTAATTTTTCCATGCCAGGTTTTACCCCCAGCAACGTCTTGCGCCCCGGCGGATCGTTGCACAATGATCCGCTGTATATTTACCATATATAATCTAAAATCTAAGAGTTGAATGAAACTGGCTTCTTTTTAAAACATTTTAATGGGGACATTTTGGAAGGTTGAAAGATTCAAATGCCAAAGAGAGTTCAGATGAAGAATCAGATTTTAGAAAAAATGAAAAAAGGTGTGTATTATCCCGGTAACCACCTGGGCAAAAAAGATGAATTGGAAGACCTTGTTGAAAAAGGCTATCTTGAACGCCTGGACGGTTCCTTTCTATGCGGGCCGGACAGCCCCGCGAATTATTGCCTGACCGAAAAAGGCTGCCACCAAAAATGGAAAAAAAACACTTAAATTGAAATTCACCAAAAGCCCTACCGAAAAAACCACCGCAGTTACTGATATTCTTCTTGCCCTGGTGGCGGCGGGCGCAATCTGGTACCTGCAATGGCTTAAATCAGCTGAGGTTTGGAAGATCAATACCTGGTCCTGGGCCTTCGGGTTCATCGCCCTCTCCGGATTGCTCGGCGCCCTCGCCCACGGTTTCGAACTGACCGAAGCGATGCGTCAACGGATTTGGAATCTGCTAAATTTAGGGTTAGGGGTGGCCGTTTCCGTGTTTGTTATCGGCGTTGCCTATGATGCGTGGGGGCTGGCTGTTGCTAGCAAAATACTGCCGTGGATGGTGGTGATGGCAGTTGGGTTTTATTTCATCACACGTATTTTTCCCGGCATCTTTTTTATTTTTATCGTCTATGAAGCTTTGGCGCTATTTTTCGCCTGGGGTGCCTACAGCTGGTTGGCTTTGACGGGACAATTAAACGGTTCGTTGATCATGGCTGTCGGCATTCTCGTTAGTATCATCGCCGCAAGCATTCAGGCCACCAAAAATGTTTCATTCAAAATGATTTTTGAATTTGACCATAACGGTATTTTTCATATCGTTCAAATAATAGGAATACTGTTGCTGTTGGCCGGCCTTCGATTATCTTTACAACCACACTAAAGCAAAAACATTCTGAGACGCTAAATAATAATCTTAGTAAGATGAAAATGGCCTATCAAAATAATTTGAAAAACGCTATATAGTAAATAATGGTTAGGTTGAGATGGATCTGATTACGATTACTGATCAGCTAATAAAGCAAGTGCGGCCATTGCAATTTGGCCCTCCAATAACCCATGTGTACAATCCGCTAGCGTATGCCTTAAAGCCCTTTAAGTTGTATGTGAAACGATTTGCAAAGCCTCCTAAAGAGGTGGTACTGGTGGGGATGAATCCTGGCCCCTGGGGCATGGCGCAAACGGGCGTTCCATTCGGCGAAATCAACGCGGTTTCACAGTGGATGGGTATTAAAGCCCCGGTAACCGCCCCGGCGAATGAGCATCCAAAACGACCTGTCATGGGGTTTGCCTGCACCAGACGTGAAGTCAGCGGAAAACGGCTTTGGGGATGGGCGCAAAAAAAATTTAAGACACCCGAACGGTTTTTTTCTCGTTTTTTCGTAGGCAATTATTGCCCCCTGCTCTTTATTGAGGCCGGTGGACGCAATAGAACACCCAACCAACTTCGTGCTTCGGATCGCAAACCACTTCTGGCGGTCTGTGATCAAGCGCTTCGTCAAACCATTGAATGGCTGAAGCCGGATTATGTCATTGGTGTTGGACAATTTGCAGCGGATCGTGCACGCATTGCGTTATCCGATCTTGACGTAATTATCGGTACCATCACGCATCCAAGCCCGGCCAATCCCAAGGCCAACCGCGGATGGGAGGGGATTATCACCCAAGAGTTGCATGAAATAGGCATCCGGATCTGAGGAACAAATAAAGCGAAACACAGAATTTAAAAAGATTTTTTGAGAAACAAATCAGAATGCTGAGAAGTCTGAAATATATTTGTTTTGTCTGCCTGCTGCTTTCTGTAATCAATTGTGCAAGTTCAAATCGAACTTTGACCGATCCAAGCAATTCCAACTATCCAGCCGACATAAATTCAGTTACCCTTGATTGGGATAGGGTCAATGCTCTTGAATATGATCTTGCTGCGTTAAACCATAATTCCGATGGCACTGAGGCAAGACGAGTGGCTGAAACGGCGCTGCAAGTGTCAGCCATTCTCGCCAAAGAATATCGTTTGGTTCGTCCGCCGATTCTCCATAATTTGTTTATCCAAATGGGGCTGCGAGACCGCGGACTCTGTTACCAATGGACCGAGGATCTTATGTCACGCCTGAAAACGCTGCAATTAAAGAGCTATCAACTTCGCTGGGGCGTTGCCTATCGAGGAAGCGATTTACGTGAACACAACACCGTGGTCATCACAGCCAATGGCCAACCATTTGAAGATGGACTTATTCTGGATCCATGGCGGCATTCGGGCAAACTTTACTGGGTGGTAGTAAAAAAGGACAGGTATCCCTGGCGGGAATTACCGCCGGAGGAGTGGTAATAATGTTCGAAACGAGAAATAAATGGTTTGAACGCGTGTTAGCTGCCGGCGAGAGACTGCGGGATCAAGCAAACAAAACGCCGGTGATGACCTCGCGCACACTGAATCAAAAGGTCGGGGCTGAGGTATTTTTAAAATGTGAAAATTATCAGCGGGTCGGTGCATTCAAATTTCGAGGAGCATATAATGCCATGTCTCAATTATTGGATAAACAACGAAAGTGTGGCGTTATTACCCATTCTTCCGGTAACCATGCCCAGGCGGTTGCCCTCGTCGGCCGCCTATTAGGAATTCAAACCACAGTGGTTATGCCAAATGATGCACCGGTGATTAAACGTAAGGCCACTGAAGCGTACGGGGCAAAGATCGTAGAATATGATCCTGAAGAAACAACTCGTGAGAAAATTTCTGAGAACCTCAAAAACACCCACGGGTATACGTTGATTCCGCCCTATGATCATGAAGATATTGTCGCCGGTCAGGGCACAGCCGCTTTAGAGCTTTTTGAAGAAGTCAAGCGCCTGGATATGGTTCTGGTGCCCTGTGGTGGTGGCGGATTACTAAGTGGCTGTGCCATTGCCGCCAAAGGGATTAATTCGAATTGCCGGGTTATGGGCATCGAACCGGAGTTGGCCGATGATGCTACCAAATCATTTCATACACGCACTTTGCACAAGGTGAACAATCCGCCGACGATCGCTGACGGAACTCGAACACCCTCTTTGGGAAAAATTACATTTCCATTGGTTCTGGATTTCGTCGATGACATGAAAACCGTTTCAGAGGCAGCCATCATTGAGGCGGTAAAGTTCTTATTTTATCGCATGAAGCTGGTGGTGGAACCTTCGGGGGCTCTTGGGGTGGCCGCATTTTTAAGTGATGCCGTCAAGCCCACCGGTCGTATCGGCGTTATTATTAGCGGCGGAAATATCGACGCGGCTGCGATGAAAATGATTTTGGAATCGTAAATCGTTCAACGATCTTCTCTACATTTCTTCTTCTTGTCCAGCCTATCCATCCATCAAAATTTTCCCATGCTATTGACTTGTGGGGTGCAGTACATAATATGTAGTTTGCTTCACGCTTCGATTAAAATCTTTTCAAGATAAAGAAATTGAAGAGGAGAAATATCATGTCATTACAAGAGAAGCTATCGAAACTAAAGGCAAATTTCGAAGCAAAGGCACCCAAAGAAGCACTGAAAATCATGCATCGAGCAACTGACGACCTTAGAGCTTCAGGTATTATGAAGGGTGTTTTAAGGGTCGGAGACACGGCACCGGATTTTGAATTAATAAACGCGGAAGAAAACGTCATCCGGTTGAAGGATCTGCTTGCTGACGGTTCTCTTGTTCTATGCTTTTACCGGGGCAAGTGGTGACCTTACTGTAATTTGGAGCTGGAGGCTCTTCAGGAGGCTATCGGAGAAATAACTTCTCTGGGTGCAAAACTTGTGGCCATCTCTCCGCAACTTGTTGAGTTTAGCCGCGAATTAGTTGACCAGAAACATCTGTCCTTTGACCTGTTGAGTGATCCGGGAAATAAGGTGGCCAAAACATATGGTCTCGTCTATGCCTTTCCGGAAGACTTGAAAAAACTCTATCTTAATTTTGATATCGATGTGGCCAAACACAATGGAGATGATTCCTGGACATTGCCGATGCCGGCCAGATTCATTATTGACCGGAACTCGGTGATACGTTACGCAGAGGTTGATCCGGATTATACCATTCGACCGGAGCCGCGCCATACGATTGAAGCCCTTAAATCACTTTAGAGATGATGAAAGTCTACACCGGCAGTAAAGATCGGGGCAAGACCAGTTTGTTTAGTGGTGAACGTGTACCCAAAAATCACGATCGCATTGAGACATATGGAGACGTGAACGAACTTAATTCAACTTTGGGTGCGCTCATTGCTGTTATGTAAGAATCAGAGATAAAAATACCCGTGTTCATGTGATTTGCCTGTTTGATCGTACAAAATATTGCAAAAGGAGGAAACGCCATGGAATTCAAAGAATTGGTGAAAACCAGGAGGAGTTGTCGTTCATTTGAAACATCTGATGTCTCGGAAGAACAAATTTCTTCTATTCTAGATGCCGGTCAATGGGCACCCAGCCCGCTTAATCTCCAGCCCTGGGAATATGTCATTGTCACTGACAAGAAAATCCAGGGACAGATAATAAAAGCTGCTGAAGATGCTAAACAGACGGTTATCGACAGTGATGGCCCGGGCTGGGTGAATAAATACGGCATGAACTTTTTAGATGAAGCACCCGTTTATATTGTGGTTGTATTCGATCCATCCAAGGGCGGATTAGGAGGTTTTTTCAGTCAACCACATGGAGCGTTGCAGGCTGTTTCCGCATGTGTACAAAACATGATGCTGGCCGCAGCGGATCTGGGATTGGGCTCTCTGTGGTTTACCTTCTTCGCACCCGATAAGGTGAAAACTATATTAGATATTCCAGAAAAGTTGGAAATTGCCGGTGTGATCCCAATCGGTAAGCATAGGGAAGAGATAAAGGCACCGCCGCGAAAGGAACCAAAGGTTCATAAGGAACGCTATACTCGTTAAACCGTCCAGGGATTCAAGGTTCACCGTTCAGGGTTCAAGGTTCTGGTCCCGGATGGCTGGCTCCTGGTCACTGGCCTCTGGTCTCTGGCTACTGATTGCTAAGTTCAGGGATCCGCGTTTTGTGTTTAGTATTCAGTGTTTTGTGTTCGGGTTCCGAATTCCGCAAAACGCGAAACTCGTAACCCGTAACACGCATCGCGCACCCCGTCGTGAACCCTGAACCTGTGAACACCTATGACTTACTTTCTTCTTTATATATGCGTCGACGCTCTTCGTCCCGAATTTCCCGCCTGAGGAGTTTGCCTACTTTCGATTTGGGCAGCATATCCCTGAATTCAATATAGCCGGGAACTTTATACGGAGCCAATCTCTCTCGACACCATTTGAGTAACTCTGTACCTCCTACTCCTCGTGCATCTTCTTTCAACACCACAATGGCTTTAACCCGTTCACCCACCTTTTCATCAGGAACCCCGACCACACAGGCTCCGATAACTGTTGGATGATCTTGAAGTACCGCCTCAACCTCCGAAGCGGAAATCCGATAGGCTTTATGCTTGATGATATCCGCTGAACGCTCAACATAAATGAGTTCGCCGTCATCATCCTGCTGGACAAAGTCACTCATGCGGTAGTAGATTTTGCCGCCGATATCCACGTACGCACGCTCTGTTTCCTCCGGCTTATTCCAGTATTCCTTTATGGTGTAAGGCGATGTGACCAGTAATTCCCCGATGTCACCCGGAGGGACGGGCTCAAGCGTTTCCGGATCCGCCACGATACACTGCCGGCTCTTTAGCGGCAGTCCCAGAGTTGTCGGTTTGGGATTATCGTCGATGCGGCTGTAGGTAACGTGGCCGGCTTCGGTAGATCCGTAAACCTGATAAATGGGTATGCCGAAGCGCTCTCGCCAGCGGTTGAATATCTCAAGGGGCAATACGTCTCCACCGCAGTAGCAATAGCGCAGGGAACTCAGATCGTATTGATCGAGACGATCATTATCCAGAACCATGCGATATAAAGCCGGCACACCGAGGAACCAGCGCACGTGGTAGCGCTGAATAGATTCCAGGATGGCATCAATCTGGGGCACGGGCATCAGAACCGTGGTGTTGCCCTTGTTCAGTCCCAAGGCCATAAACAAACCCAATGCCATGATATGAAAAAGCGGATTGACCGCTATATAGACGTCCTGCCCTTCCTGGAGATGATTTGCGGCCACGTCGTCGGTGACATCGTTGACATACGATACCATACCGATGTGATTGCCGGGCACACCCTTTGGGAACCCGGTGGTTCCTCCGGTATACAGAATATAAGCGAGATCATTGCGGGGGTCCAGCTTGACCTGGTTTTTCAGGGGCTCATGGCTTAAAAGGTTTTTAAACGCATACACCCTCTCCTCCCGCTCTACCTTGCCATGGGGCACTTTATCGAAAAGAAAACCGATATATCGTTTCCAAAACGGCAGCAGATCCACAAAATTCGTGACGATGATACGCTTCAGCCCGGAACCGGCAAACACCTCCCTGGCGTAACAGAAATTAGTGTCCTGACAGATAAGGGTTTCAGCCCCGGAATCCTTGATCATATACTCGAGCTCATGGGAGGTGTAAATGGGTGAAACCGGTACGATCACGGCTCCGATTTTTTGAATTCCCAAAAAGGCAATGACCCATTGGATACAGTTGGGAATATAGATCATTACCCGGTCGCCTTTTTTGACACCCAGATCGACCAGGGCACCGGCAAATCGCTCGCCCAAGTCCCGCAGGTACGAAAATGAGAACCGTTGTCCAAGATAAATCACGGCGGTCTTATCCGGAAAGCGTTCACTTATCTGGTCAAAGCGGCTAAACGTCAGTTCATTTTCTAATGTCTCTGCGTTTTGATTCATTTTAGATTCCAAAATAGGCCGACCTGACATCCGGGTTGTTCATCAGTTCATCGCGTCCACCTTCCAGCACGGCTGCCCCGTTTTCCAGAATAAAGGCATAATCAACGATGGGCAATACCGGCCGGGCATACTGCTCGGTGACGATAATGGAAATTCCTTTCTGCTCCCGTATCTCTTTGGTGGTCCGCACCAATACGGCCTGCATCAAAGGACTCAACCCCAGCAGAGGCTCATCCAGCAGCAACAATTTCGGTTGCGCCATAAGCGCACGCCCGATGGCCAGCATTTGCTGTTCCCCGCCGCTCAAAAATCCCCCTATCCTTTTTTGGAGCTTTTCCAGTGCCGGAAAAATTTTGAAAATATATTCGATGGTTTTTTTAGCCTGCCCGGCAGATGCTAGATAACCGCCAATTCGCAAATTCTCCACTACGTTGCATTCTTTAAAAATTCTGCGGCGTTCCGGGCAAAGCACGATACCTTTTTTTGCCCTTTTGGCGGGCTTCAGATCCATGATTTCTTCGCCAAGGTAGTTAATCCTACCCAGGACACTGATACGCTCCCCTCCGGCCATTTCTTCTTTACGGCGAATATCCTCCATAATCCCGGATAGCGTATACATCAGCGTGGATTTACCGGCACTGTTGGCCCCAAATACCCCGACAATCTGATTTTCACCGCATCGGATGCTGACGTTGTTGAGGGCCAGCATATTCTCATAGAACACCATCAGCCCGGTTGCATCAAGCATGTTCCATTACCTCCTCAACCTCCTCGGAGCCGAAATATGCTTCTTTGACTTTCTCGTCCGCCATGACCTCTTCAGCCGTTCCTTCCATGAGTTTTTCACCGAAATTCAATACCATGATGCGATTGGCCACCCGGAAAAGCTCCCTGAGGCGATGTTCGATCATTATCAGGGTAATGCCTTCCATTTGCAGGCGCTCGATAAGCGGTACCATGCTGGCAATCTCGCTCATGCTCAATCCGGAGAACACTTCATCGCAGATGATAATTTCAGGATTTAAGGCCAGACAGCGCGCCAGTTCCAGGCGCTTCAGATAGCCGGTGGGTAGATTTGATGCCATTTTGTAAGGAACAAATGATTCTCTTTCAAAACCCAGTTCTTCCAATATATCGATGCTGACGGTATTGCGATCACCCAGTTTGCCTCCGCCTCTCCAGCCGCCGGTGCGCCGGGCTCTGGGAGCAAATAAAGGAATCACCAGGTTTTTATAGGCCGGCAGGCTGTAATAGGGGCGCATGATCTGAAAGGTTCGCGTAATTCCCATATCCGCAATTTTGTGCGCAGCTTTTCCGGAAATGACCTTTCCGCGAAACAGGACCTCTCCGGCGGTGAGCTCGAGAAATCCGGTAATGCAGTTGACCAGGGTCGTCTTGCCGGATCCGTTCGGCCCGATGATACCCAGGATTTCGCCTTCGTGCAGATCGAGGCTCACTTCGTTCAACGCAAAAACACCCCCAAATGTCTTGGTCACCTGGTTTATCTGAAGAAGTGGCGCAGTGCTCATACCTTTACCCATTTCTCAAATTGATGATATTTGCGCATGCCGTAGACCATAATTCCCTCACTGCGAAAAACGATAAACGCCAGCAGAATTAAGGCATAAATGACGATGCGCAGGGTCCCAAAATCCCGCAGCCATTCATTCAGCGGTACCAGAATAAAGGCCCCCAGCACCGGGCCCACCAGTGTTCCGGCACCGCCGATTACCGTCGCCGCGATCGGAAGAATCGAGAAATCCAGCGCAAACGACGATAACCCCGCCCATTCGAATACATGGGCCAGATAGGCACCCGCCAGACAGCCCATGACGGAGCCGATGAATACGGCGATTGTTTTGTAATAGGTAATACTCATACCCGATGCTCTGACCGCCTGGTCGTTGTCCTTAACGGCTCTTAACACCAGACCCAGATCCTGATTCACCAGCCTGCGAATGCCGAACAGGAAAGCGAGCAACATGATGATAATAAAATAATGGTTGGTAAAATTGGTAACACCGACCATCCCGTCGGTACCGCCGAGGATATTCAGCGCCTCTATGACCCGTGTAAACAGAAGCGGGTACATCAGCGTAACGATCGCAAAGTAAACCCCCCTCAAAGGCAGGCAGGGAAGCAAAAGCAGGGTACAGATAAATGCACCCAGTATGGTGGCAATAGGGATGGACAGCAACGGCGGTAATCCCAGAACCGTATTCAGAATCGCTGCAAAATATCCCCCGGTACCGACAAAAAAAGCGCCGCCCAGAGACACAAGGCCCACAAAGTGGGCTAGAAAATCAAAGCTCAGGGTCAACAGGGCGTAGATACAGACATAGGAAACCACCTTTTGCCAGTAAGTCGGTACAACCAGGGGCAGGATCAGCATCCCGGTAATCAGCACAGCTCTGGGTAGCACCAGATAGCATAGTTCACGGTAAGACATGAGGGAATAGATTCCGTCGGAACGAACTTTTATGCCGCGATCCAATCTTTCCCTGCGGCGCTGTTCAGAATTTGCATTCATACGCGTTCTTCCAACTCCTTCTGTCGACCGAAGAGCCCCGAAGGCCTTAAAATCAGGGTCACAATGATGGCCAGCAGAGCGATCACCGACTTGAAATGGGTTCCCAGATAAACTTCGGTTAAAATCTGGGCAAACCCAATCAACAATGCAGCCAGCACTGCTCCCATCCAGCTACCCAGGCCGCCGACAATGCAGACGGCAATAGCTAAAATTAATACATTATAGCCGGTTTCCACGACAATGTTGCCCAGCGGTAGCAAAAGCGCTGCAGCCAGACCGGCCAGCATGGAACCGAATGCCATTGCCACCACGGCCATGCGGTCGGAATCGATGCCCAGCATCAGGGCTGCCCGCTCATCCTGTGCCATCCCGCGCAATGCCAGACCGATCCGTGTAAAATGCGTAAAAACCCAAAGGAAACCAACCAATGCTGCACCGCAGATCAGAACCACGATGCGATGCAGATCCACCGGCACGCCGGCAATGAATATTGTTCCCTGGATAAAGGTAGGCAGCGTATAGGTCATACCCTTAAATCCCCCCCAGCGCAGTCCTTCCAGAATGGCCAGTCCTATGGCATAGGAGGCGATGATTTCAGAAATGGCCATCCCGCGCACGCGAATCAGGATAAACTGGTAAATCAATGCACCAATCAATCCGATGACCATGATCGACAAAACAATGCTGAGGTAATAATTAACTCCCCATTTTTTGAGAAAGCTCCAGGCGATAAATCCACAGATGATATAAAGGGCACCATGAGCGAAATTCGGTACCCGGCTGGTGCCATATACCAAAGCGAATCCAAGGGCCATCAGGGCCAGGGTAATACTGTGGATCGAACCGTAAATGAGTATTTCAATGAGTATATCCATGATGTTACTAATTGGTGCGCGGTGCGTGGTACGGGTTGCGCGTTAGAAGACACACAGACAGAGTACCACACACCACGCAACGCGGAATGCGAACCGCGAAACCCGTAACCCGGAACTCGGAACTCGGAAAAACTATTTCATCCAGGGCGGCAGTTTGATTTCTCCCATGGCGATACTATCCGGAAACACCACCACTCGTTTGCCGGCCTGCCACTGAAAGATCGTACCCACGGCACCTTCATTCGGATCCAGGCTGGGAACGACCTGGTGGCTTTTGGGATCGAATTTGATGCGACCATAGACGCCCATCATATCTGTCTTTTCCAGGGCCGTCACAACAGCATCGGAATCCAGGGTACCGGCCTTTTCAATGGCCTCCTTCAAAACATAAACGGCCATATAACTGCTGGACGTACCGTACCCTTCGGGTTCTACACCCCATCGCTTCGCATACGCATCATAAAACTTCATAGTCCAATCGGACGCATTCGACGGTGCATTGCCGGCATTGACCACATTTGCCAGGGCATATTCACCCTTTCCCTCGGATGCTTTCCAGAAACCCGGCTGCTCGGCTGCGGCAATAATGGAACCGAATGGAAGCGCCGGGACCTTCATGTCATACCATTGCTTAAGCAGAATAGAACTTTCCGGCATATCCATGCATATGATGATAACCTGGGCCTTTTCTCTGCGGGCTTTCAACAGTCCCATGGAAAAATCGGTGGAACCGGTTGGATATATCTCAGGTTCTCCAATGACCGTCCATCCTTTCTGAGCCATTACCTTGGCAAAGATATTGCCAAAGGCACGCGCATGGGCCACGTCCTGGATCATTATATACAACCGATTGAGGCCGAACTTCTCCCCTATCTTTAACAAGGCGGGAATTTGCTCGCCAATCGCAATCCACTTCGCTTCACCGGTAATTCGAAACAGATATTTATATTTATCGTAGTTCTCGGCAACGCGTGCATGGTACGCCGGTGTCAACACACCGGTGGTCAAAATGGATATCTTCTTATATTTAGAGAGTAAATCCATGGCAGCCAGGCCGGCTTCCGAACGCACCGGTCCGCCCATGATAAAGTCGGCTTTTTTCTCTAAAATCAGCTTTTCCACTGCCAAAAGGGCCTCACTGACCGGCACGCCCGGCTCCAGATCTCTGGTGTCAATGACTTCAACTTTAAACGGACGTTTTGTACCTGCTACCTTTACGCCCCCGGCGGCATTGATCTCCTCAACTGCCAAGGTAATCCCTCTTTCAGCATCCCATCCGTAAAGAAACGCCGTAGAAAGCGGAGCGCCAATCGTGATGGGTTCTTCAGCCAAGGCCAATTTGCCGGGTAATATAAGTAAGACCGCAACCAGCAATATCAGCAGAACCCTACTATTTATTATTTTCATAGCTTATCCTCCTTTCTTTTTGTTACTGGGGTTGTGGGTTTGAACGACCATTGCTAGATGTTTTTACACTGACGTGATTTTATGTTTATAGAAGCAAAAGATAATTGTCAAGCGATCAAATTTATGAATCTTGTTCAATATTTGACCACTCAAAAGTAACTAGTCGAGTGTAAAAACAAAACTGGATCTATGTTTGAAATTTGATCTGGACGCGCGCATTGAATTGCCTTATAGATAAGTGGTAGATGACATATTTATACCTCAATTGAGTGAAACTCAATTGTTTCCGTTGTCTGTGGTCAGTGGTCGGTTGTAAATCAGTAATATGCATCGGTGTTGGAAGTACCCGACAGTATTGAGCAAATTTTATAGCTCAAGTCAAATTAGATCACAAGAAATTAATCCGAAATTTTAGATTTATTGATAGATTTACATCGCTATCGGTAAAGAAATACAAAACTAAGAAATGAATAATAATGGGCGATCTCAGTGAATTCTCGTTCAAATATCGTTTGTTCCTGAAAACCTACCCGTGGCGCCGCATCGATCCGGTGCCCTGGACGCCTTTGGAAAAACCTCTTCGGGAATGTAACGTAGCTCTTGTTTGCAGTGCCGGGTTTGTCGCACCCGAACAAAAACCGTTTGATGATTCTATTCGAGGTGGCGATACCAGTTTTCGCGATATACCATCGGATGTTGATGTCCCAACGCTGGTCGAATCCCACCGCAGTAAGATGTTCAACCATACAGGAATGCGTGAGGACCCGAACCTTGCTTTTCCGATCGACAGATTGCGGGAACTGCAAGGATCGGGGCGTATTGGACAAATGAATCACCGCCATTTGTCATTCATGGGATCGATAACAGCTCCAGGACGATTAAAAAAAAGAACCGCCCCGGAAGCCGTGCAGCGATTGGTGGATGATAAGGTGAACATTGTGATCCTTGTTCCGGTTTGACCGATGTGCAACCAGGCCGTGGGCTTGGTGGCAGCCGAACTAGAACGTCGCGGAATTTCAACCGTAACGGTACAATTGTTGCGCATGGTGGCCGAAAAGGTAAGGCCTCCGCGTGCCTTATGGGTCCCCTTCCCTCATGGCTATCCGATGGACACTCCCAATGATCCGGAAAAACAGCATGCCGTGCTCGACGCTGCATTAAAACTATTGGAGGATCGAACATTAACTCCGCCTGCTATTATAGATTACCATCCGCAGTAGAGCAGCCCTCTGTGGCTGCCGTTTTGAGTCGGCACGGAGGCCGACTCTGCTCGAAATCGACCTGCGAAGAGCTTTCTTCGGTCTGAGCTCGGGGTCGAAGACAGCCGAGTCCGAATTCGGAAGGCGGATAAGGAGCAACCATGCAATATAAAAAATTGCAATTTACGAATAAAACCGGTCAAAAACTTTCAGCCCGTTTGGATCTACCACTAGATGGAAAACCATTGGCATATGCGCTTTTCGCTCATTGCTTTACCTGTTCGAAAAATCTTAAAGCCATCGCCCATATTAGCCGTGCCCTGACTCGCGAAGGAATCGCCGTATTGAGATTTGATTTTACAGGGCTTGGCGAGAGTGAAGGTGATTTTGCCGATACCAACTTTTCGTCAAACGTCGGCGACCTTGTTGCCGCAGCGCAGTTTATGAAGTCTAATTTTGAAGCACCCCAGATCTTAATCGGGCATTCATTCGGCGGCGCTGCAGTGCTCCAGGCGGCGTCTGCGATTCCATCATCACAGGCAGTGGTGACGATCGCCGCGCCGGCAGATCCCGGCCATGTCCAACATGCATTGGGCAGTACGAAAGAAATAATAGAACGTCAGGGAGAAGCCGAGGTCCGTTTGGCCGGAAGAACCTTTAGAATCAAAAAGCAGTTCCTCGATGAATTGACCGTTGTCAATTTGCAGGAAACCCTCCGTAAACTCGATAAAGCCCTTTTGATTTTCCATTCCCCCATCGACGAGGTTGTCGGTATCGAACATGCCGCTCAAATCTTTCAAGCCGCGCGGCATCCAAAAAGCTTTATATCGCTGGATCAAGCAGATCACCTGCTGACGAATTCAAACGACTCCCAATATGTCGGTTCGGTTATCGCGGCCTGGGCGGTTAAATACCTTGATGTTCATCGTGAAGAAAACAAACCAAAAAACATCGCAGACAATCGAGTGGTAGCGAGCATCGGCCGGTCCGGACTGGCAACCGAAATTCAGGTCAACAATCACAGTCTGGTTGCCGATGAACCCATCCCAGCAGGGGGAACGAATTTAGGGCCGACGCCTTACGATTATTTAGTTGCCGCACTCGGCGCTTGTACGTCCATGACGCTTCGCATGTATGCGGACCGCAAAGGCTGGCCCCTTGAATCCACAAGCACTCGATTGAAACATCAAAAAATCCATGCCAGCGATTGCAAAGATTGTGAATTAAAAGAAGGTGTGCTGGACAAAATCGAGCGGGAAATCGAATTGGATGGCCCCCTTGATCATGAGCAAAGACAACGGTTGATAAAAATTGCCGACCGATGCCCGGTACATCGTACGCTGAGATCTGAAATTATAATTGATACTTATCTGAAAAATAGCTGAATATTTGGTCAACTTTAGACGGAGTGATAGAACCTGAGAAGAATTTGGTCTTCTTCCGCATCATGAAAAAGCTAACCAATTCAGGTAGGAGGATTTAAATGCGCTGGAAATGGATTCTTGGAACATTTGCAGTTGTGGTGATCGGTTTATTTGTATCGATCAGCATCATTGTTGCCTCTTACGACTATAACAAGCTGAAACCAAAGATCACCCAGGCAGTAAAAAAAGCTACCGGTCGTGAATTAACCCTCGGTGGCGAAATTGATTTAAAGATTGGTCTTAGGCCTAAATTAGCAATACAAAACGTGGCGTTTCAAAATGCGCCTTGGGGTTCCGAACCTCAAATGGCAATCCTCAAACGCCTGGAAGTTCAGATTGCGCTTTTTCCGCTAATTAAAGGAGATATCCTTGTGCGTCGGCTTATCCTGGTAGATCCAAAATTTATGCTGGAAATCAACAAATCGGGAGAATCCAATTTAGAATTCGAAACATCGAAGGAAGCTAAGCCCAAACCAAAAAAAGAAAAGGAAAACGAAGAATCAAAGTCCGTATCACAGGTATTTATGCTTAATGAGATTATTATACACAAGGCCCAACTCATTTTCAAAGATCACCATGCGGGTCGAACGCAAACGTTGAATTTAGATAAACTCATTTTGAAGACCAAAGTTTTCGGTAAACCGGCGGATATCGAAATGAACGGCGCTTACAATAAAATCCCGTTCTCGGTCTCTGGAAGTCTAGGCGCCTTAAACGGTTTAATGGATCCTGCGAAACCGTGGCCAGTGGAACTCACTGCCCAGGCAATGAATGCCAAAATTTCACTGAAAGGAACGATCAAAGATCCACTGTCTCTGCAAGGAATTGACCTCAATGTGAATCTTCAAGCAGAAAACCTCGCGAGCTTTGAAAAAACTGCCGGTGAACCCCTTCCCGTAAAAGGGCCGTTCCGTCTATCCGGGCATATTGTGGCCTCATCTCCAAAAATCGTGAAAATCTCTGAGTTTTCAGCCAAACTGAGCGACAGCCAGATGAACGGATTGATTGCCATCGACCAATCCGCTAAAAGGCCGCGAATCGAAGCAAAACTATCGTCCGAAAGACTGGATTTGCGACTACTGATGGCTCAAGATCAACCAGTCGACAATGCTAACAGTCAGTCTGCTAAGACAAAAAGCAAACCGGGCAAAGTCTTTTCCAGCACACCGCTTCAACTCGACGCATTAAATCAATTCGATGCCTCTATCCATCTGCGCATCACTCAACTGTTACTGCCACGAATAGCAATAGAGAATATGGATACGAATGTGAATCTGGAAAACGGCCATCTTAAAATTCAGCCCTTTGATGCAACGATTGGCGATGGGAAACTAACCGGCAATTTGGACCTCAACGCCCGCAACAAGGAGCCGACCTTGGCGACGTTGCTAAAGATTGAAGAGCTTGATCTCGGCAATATGCTCAAAGATTTGGATATCACTGATGCTGCTGATGGTAAAATTAACGCCGACATCAGGGCCACCAGTCGGGGTAATTCAGTGGCGGCATTGATGGCCGAGCTCAGCGGTCATACCCAAGTTCTCATGAGCGAGGGTCTGATCAACACGCGCTATATCAAAATGATTGGTGCAGACCTGCGCGCCAGTCTTTTTCGACTTTTTAATCCATTAAAAGAAAAGCAACAATTTGCTCAAATTAATTGCTTTGTCTGTCGCTTCAATATCGAAAACGGTATGGCCGACAGCAAGGTATTCCTGATGGATACAAACCGCATGACGGTGGCCGGCGTGGGGCAAATCAATTTAAAAACCGAACAATTGAATTTTGGATTACAACCAAAACCAAAAGAAGGAATTGGTACCGAAACAACCGGTAAGGTCAGTGTCAGCTTGAGTGAGTTCGCCAAACCTTTTCGTTTAGGCGGCACGCTAGCAAATCCTGCACTTGCCATTGATACCACCCAAACCGCACTAACCTTGGGCAAAACCCTGGGGAGTATGGCATTATTTGGTCCGCTTGGGATTGTTACGACCATGGTCAGTAAAGAATCGGGAACAAAACACCCGTGTACTGCAGCCCTTGAGGCCGTAAAACAAGAAGATAACGTAGCAAAAGAGAAAACCAGGGAAGAGAAAGAGAGCACGTCAGAAAAAAAATCCGGCGGAATTGGAAGCAAACTAAAGAAGCTCTTCGGCAAACCGGATAATTAAGTGCGATCTTCGGATTTCAGCTTGCCCGACAGAGGTCTTTTAGCTATATTATAAAAAGAGATTCATATCCTGCAAGCGATTTTTCACGTGTCATTTGAGTATATTGGCATTTATTAAATATAAATTCATACTAATCATCTATTAAAATAAAGCCTCATCAAGCCGTCGTGAGATGAAAAAAAGGATTTATAAACGAATTCCATATTCTGCTCTATTCATAGCTTTATATCTTGGGTTGAGTTTCGTATTGGTTTTGGCCGACGACCGCTTTATTGATAACGGAGATGGAACGGTAACGGATCGAGAATTCGGCCTCATGTGGGCAAAATCCGATAATCAGTTCGACATCCTCTGGAAGCAGGCGCAAATTTGGTCCAAAAGTGAATTTTCTAATACCATTTCCCGCAAGTATGATAATTGGCGCTTGCCAACCCTCAATGAACTACAAACCCTCTATGTGCAAGGCATCGATTACGATGGGTATCAAACCGATTGCGGCCATCGAGTCAAAATGGTACCGCAAATAAGGCTGAGCTGCATCGTCATCTGGTCCTCGGAAACTGCGTTGGGGTCTCCGCTGGCCTTTAATTTCAATGTTGGAAATGCATTTGCGATTGATTTGCATGAGAACAAAGGCTGCCGAGCATTACTGGTGCGAAATTTAAAGTAAACGCCCCTACATGGTTCAATTCGACGAATTCACAGATGATTTGAAATCCGCAGCAGAATAGTTTCGCACTTTGTAAACATTGCGAATCACAAAAAGGAGAACTTCAATTGATCGACATTTCAAAAATTGACTATTCGGTGCTGGATCGACCGGAGGTGCTTGTGTTTTTATTTCATCCCAGACCCGAACCACGATCTTCAGATTTTTCTTCCTCAGATCTAGATCAACTGATTCCTACAGAAAGAGATCATTTGATTGCGGTTGAAGAAGATGTGGTCATCGGTGCCCGATTTCACATGGCTGAAAAATCAGGCTGCAACCTTCTTTTTTTTCACGGTAATGGCGAAATTGTATCGGATTACGATGACTTAGGGCCCATGTATAACCAATTGGGTATCAATCTCTTAGCTGCAGATTACCGGGGATACGGTCGATCAACAGGAAAACCCTCGGTTACAGACATGATGCGGGATTGTCATATTATTTTTGATTACGCTAAAACTTGGTTACACCAACATAATTATCCCGGTCCATTTATTCTAATGGGACGGTCTTTGGGCAGTGCTTCAGTGCTTGAATTAGCATTCCATTACCAAGATCGAGTCGATGGTTTGATTGTTGAAAGCGGATTTGCCTACGTGAGCCCATTGTTGAGATTATTGAGAATCGATCCGGAAGCAGTCGGGTTCAAAGAAGAAAAGGGATTTCACAACCTAAAGAAAATGAGCCGGTTTAGAAAGCCCACCCTGATTATCCATGCCGAGTTTGATCATATCATCCCGTTCTCCGACGGTCAGGCACTTTATGACACTTGCCCGGCTAGCGAAAAAACCTTTCTAAAAATCCCCGGTGCAAACCATAATGACATTTTTATGCGCGGTATATCCGAATACATGGCAGCCATAAAGAAATTAGCGCATCAGGTAAAATCATGCTGAGATTACCTAACAGCTTCAATGATTCCAAATATTTATTCCGTATTTTTTCTCAAGTTTATGCTTATTTTAGACGATAACAAGTTTATCTGGTTATCTACAAAAGCCAAGTGACCATAATAATATACAAGGTTATCTTACAATTAAAGAAGCCTACTTGGTCTTTCTGGATAACCAGATAAGTTTAAATAAGGATCATCGCATCCATCCGCAGGATATTTATGAAAAAGCCCTAGCGAAGTATGTATTTGCAAATCAATTTCGCTTTCTATGCGATACTAAAAGTGATCTTCAGATAAGATCCTACCACAGACACAATGGGCATCATATATCCAAAACCATTAAAGGCGATATGAATACGGCTATAAATATAAATCCCGAAAAACTATTGGCTCGTATTGAATACTTAGAAAACCATCGGCGATTCATCCAAAGTATGTTGGAAATGGCGTTGTCGCTTGGGGATTTTCAAGAGAATATCAACAAAGGCCATGGACCAAAATGTATATTCCAAGAAGCCGAAAAGCGAATCAACCATCTCATTCCCCTTGATGCCACTGTTTTTTATCTTGTAGATCAAGACCATGCTGATTTTAAATTAGCGCTATGCAATGAGCCTTCTCTAAAAGAATTTGTTGAAAATGAAGTCGAGCATATGATTGATAAGGGTTTATTCGCCTGGGCCATCCGCGAAAAAAAAGGGGTATCTATCTCGTCCAGAGATCATACACGAAAATTTATCTTACATGTTATTGCCACCTATTCCAGAATCCGAGGCATGTTCGTCGGATTATTACCATCCGAAGGTCAGAAAATTCCTGATACTTCGCTTACACTTTTGTCCATTATTCTCCTGAATACGGCCAATGCAGTGGAAAGTCTAGAATTTTATTCGCTGTTGCGCAGCCAAAACATCATTCTCGAAAAGAAGGTAGAGGAACACACCAAAGCGTTGGCTCAATCCGAAAGACAACTGCAACAGGTACTGAAAATACAGGCTATTGGAACATTGGCCGGTGGTATTGCCCATGATTTCAATAATATTCTTTTTCCCATTGTCGGCTTTACCGAGTTGACCATGGATGAAGTCCCGGAAGATAGTTCGGCCCGCAAAAATTTAGAAGAAATTCTTAAATCGGCCAATCGCGCAAAAGACTTAGTTCAACAAATACTTACCTTTAGTCGCCAAAGCGGTCATGAACGCAAGCCCATAAAGATTCAATACATCATTAAAGAAGCCCTTAAGCTTTTACGGGCCTCTATCCCCGCAACCATCGAGATTGTACATGAGTTGGATGAAAATTACGGTGCAATTTCTGGAGATGCCATTCAGATCCATCAGATTATCATGAATCTATGTACCAATGCTTATCAGGCCATGCAGGAAACCGGGGGGAAGCTAGAAGTACGTTTGGCCGAAGTGGATATCAACTATGTGGAAGCGATTGAAATAACAGGATTAACGCCGGGTAGGTACTTGCAATTGACAGTTAAAGATGAAGGCTGTGGAATGGAACCGGCGATATTGGATCGGATCTTCGAGCCGTATTATACAACCAAAGCGCCTGGACAAGGCGCGGGTTTGGGTTTGTCGGTCATCCACGGAATGGTAAAAAATCATGGGGGCGATATTACCGTAAGCAGCGCACCCGGAAAGGGAAGCACCTTTCATGTTTTCTTGCCACTGATCGATGAAATAGACGAGGAAACCAAAACGAACTCATTTACCGAGGCAGCCGGAGGCAACGAGCATATTCTATTGGTGGATGACGAAGAGCAGATTGTTGCGCTGGTGCAGCAGATGTTGGAAAATCTCGGTTATAGGGTTACTGCCCGCACCGATGGCCAAGAGGCTTTAAAAGTGTTTGCCCAGCACCCTGAAGAATTTGACTTGGTGATAACGGATATGACAATGCCCCATGTTACCGGAGATCGACTTGCTCAAAAACTGATCGGGGTTAAGCCCGATATTCCGATAATTCTTTGCACCGGTTTTAATGAAACCATCACCGAAGAAAAGGCGCTTTCAAGGGGAATTCAAAAATTTATAATGAAACCGGTGGTTAAAAGCGAATTGGCCTCAGCCATTCGAGCAGTGCTTGAAGGTGCTTGAAGCAGTAAATTATCGCTGCCTTTTTTGTAAATAATCCTTCACCGTATTTAAAACCCTCAAACGAATCTCGGTTCGTTCATTCAATAAGTGATGCATGCCATCCTCAACCCATTTCACGGTAACTGAACTATTTTTTCTTTTAAGAAAGGGGATATTGTAATCCCAGTCAACAACCGTGTCAGCCATGCCTTGAAGAATGAAAACCGGCTGCGAAATGGGCTCGTATGCTTCGACACGCTCATTCCATGCAAATAGTGCTTCCAACCATTTTAAGGGTATCTGTCTGCATTGTAGCGGATCAGTTTGCAAAAATTGATTAAATTCCGGATCAGAGGAATTATTAAAAAAAACACGGGGTATGGATTCGATAAAAGGTTTTGCCAGATAATGATGGGCCTTGGAAATCGTCCAATAAGCAGAACGCACCAGCGGGGCGATATAAATAACTTTATCAAAATTTGTGCTGGTAACGCGATGCAAATAATCAAATGCGATGGCACAACCGGTGCTATGGCCGATAATGTGATAGGGTTGCGGCAAGTGGGGGTAGCACAATTCAACAAAATCTCCAAAGATGGAAACATATTCGGAAAAATCGTTAATCGAGCAGGAGACCCCACTTGAAAGCCCGTGGCCGGGTAAATCATAAATAGCTACCGCAAACTGCTGACTTACACATAAACGGATAAGATTTTTTAATATGCCGGTATGGTCAAGGTATCCATGTAACAAAAAAATAGTGGCTTTTGGATTCATTGGTAGAAAAACGTGAGCAGCGAGAATATGGGAACCAGAGTTAAAGGTACCGAAGTAATGTCGTATGTCTTTAATATGAATTCCATAATATCTTAAGTAAATTTTAGCTGATTCTGTCAATGAAGGTACTTTGGCCAAGTTCAATGGCGTTAGCTCTTTTTTTGTCTGTTTGAGATGGTATTCCAGCCGATTTACTGGCTCAGGTGGTGCCTGCGCAGCTGCACAATTGCAAACATGAATCCACGCAAAATACCAAGTAAAGATAACTATTCGCTTTTTCAGATACTTGCGAGATGTGAGATGATAAGAACATATCATTTGACGTCTCCAATACTCGATCTTTTGAAATTTTGAATTTATTTTACGTTAATGGGCAAAAAAATGGGGATTCATTTTATGTAAAGAAAAGGATCTATGCTCCGGTGGCTGTTTTGGACGGAATTTTTATCAAGCGGGAAACCGAGTCAATGAGATCTTCGAGCGGGAAAGGTTTTGGTAGAATAACATCAAAGCCGTCATTTTGAAGAAGCCATGGAGTTCCGGATATACCAATAACCGGAATCGATTTATGTTGAGAATTTCGAATATGCTTAACAACACCCTCGCCGTCAATTCCCGGCATGCGCATGTCGGTGATGACTATGTCAAAGCTGCCATCCTCAAACTTTTGAATTCCTTTGTATCCATCTTCAGCAATTTCAACTCGATGGCCAAATTGGCTTAGAACTTCTTGAATAATACTCAAAAGTTTCTTCTCATCATCAATAACTAAAATTGAGCACATAGAATCTTCTCCGAAAGAATTTTTAGATGAATAGGCATTACTCAATAGACCCTAATTTATCGTATTATTTGGCCGATGTCAACAATATATTGTATGATAATTGTCTGCAAGCACAATATATAGTAATTTATATTGGAGCTATATTGTGACATCAGAGCTCTATTGTCAAACCTTATTAGCGCGGGTTTCTATTTTTGAACAATAAAAGTTATGAACAATTTATCAACAATTATTCTTTCTGATAATATCTGCCAAAATCTTCTCATTTTGATTATTTTTAAAAGGAAAAAAAGCGCCAAGTTAAATCGTATGGCGCTTATCTTTTTTGTATGAAAATTTTTGGCGGGGATGTTCGGAAAGTGGAAAATATTTTAAATATCGGGCAGGATAAGAATATATCTGAGATCAAAGCCTCAATGCGTGCGCTAGACCTTGAATTTGCCAAAATCTTCAGGATTAAGGCTTTCAAGATAGTCAGCCCATTTTTTGCCTTCCTCGCTGGTATCCATAACTTCCATTTCACCTTCAGGCATTTTCGATTTTTTCATGACCGCGTCATCCACGAAAATCGGCGCATTATAACGCAATGCCAAGGCAATGGCATCGCTTGGACGGGCATCCATATCAAAATTTTTCCCTTTGGATACGAAGTATATTCTGGCGAAGAAGGTATTGTCTTTTAAATCACACACTTCAACCTTGGCAATCGAGATCTCCAACATGTCTGTAAAATTTTTAAAGAGATCGTGGGTCATGGGACGCTCATATTTTATATTTTGAAGGGCGGAGGCGATCGATGTCGCTTCCAGCAACCCGATCCATATAGGAATTGCCTGGTCATCTTCTTCTGACTTCAGAATTATAATTGGCGTATTCGAAGCCGGATCCATCGTTAGGCCCGCAATACTCACCTTATGCAGCATAACATTCAACTCCTTTCACCCCTTTAGCTGTGGATGCACCGGCTAACGGTTTTCCCCACAGTGAATGGGAAAATGCTTTTTCTATTCGAACATTGATTAATTTACCTGAATGGGCTTGCCCGGAATCCGGTGCGTCATAATCATGATAGAAGTTTACGATATTGTTGGTGGAGGTGCGCCCCATCCACTGTGCGAGCTGCCGCCCATTTGCCGATTTGCCGGATATTTCCTTTTTACTGAATCCTTCGGCAAGAATCTCTTGAATGGATCCTACCAACGCTTGATTTTTTTTTCTGGTTATCGCATCCTGCATGGCAAGCAGGATTTGCAGTCTTTCTTTTTTTTGAGAATCCGAAACCTTATCCGGTAAATGCACAGACGGTGAAGTGGGCCTATCTGAATATTGAAACGCAAATAGACCATCATATTCCACCGTTTTTATTAAATCCAGAGTGTCTTCAAAATCAGCTTCTGTTTCTCCAGGGAAACCGACAATAATATCTGATGTAACCGCGATATCAGAACAAGTATCCCGCAGTTTCAGCACTTTGTCAAGGTACAGCTCGCGAGTATATTTACGATTCATCTGTTTTAAAATCTTATTCGAGCCTGATTGAACTGGCAAATGGATATGATGACACAGTTTATTCAGATCTTTAAATGAACGGATGAGATTCCCCTTGAGGTCCTTTGGATGAGAGGTCGTAAACCGAAGGCGTAAAAGCCCTTCGAGCTCATCGATGCGTGCCAACAACTCAGGAAATGAGCATAAGCCTTCCTTCTTACCATAGCTATTTACGTTCTGCCCCAGTAAGGTTACCTCTTTTGCGCCGTTGTCAATGAGCGTTCGAATTTCTTGTATTATTTTATCCGGTTGGCGACTGGTTTCTCGGCCTCGTACAAACGGAACCACGCAATAAGAGCAATAGTTGTCGCAGCCTCGCATAATGGTAACAAATCGGGATACGGACGTTTCACGATGAAGACCGATGATGGGCTCCGTTGCTTGGGTGTCCGCTGCCATTTCAATGTCGACAATTTGGCAGCGTTTTTTTTCAATTTGTCGTATTAATAAGGGTAAGCGATGAATGGCTTGAGTCCCGAAAACGATATCGACAAACGGTAAGCGATCCAAAATTTTTTCACCTTCTTGCTGGGCTACACACCCGCCGATGCCGATAATGAGATGGCTTTTTTTTCGTTTCAAGCGTGCCAGCCGACCGATAAAGCTATATGCTTTCTGCTCTGCCTTTTCACGAATGGTACACGTATTGACAATAATCAGATCGGCTGCCTGCGGAGATGATGTCTGTTGATACCCCAGTTGCGCCATGTGAGCGGCAATTTGCTCGGAGTCATAAACATTCATCTGGCAACCGATGGTATTGATGTGCAGCAATTTGGCATTCATCAAGATGTTTGCTCACTTTTTAAAAAATGTTCGTGGGTTCAATCATAATATCCTTTTTAAGATCGTGCAAAATGAAATCAATATCATTTTCACAACCGGGAGCAATGTGAAGCACAATAATTCCCTTTTGCGGATCTACTGTTCTTATAAAAGCTATACCATCATAAGCCTCAAAGATAAATCTTAAAAAGGCGATTTCCCTGCGATCAACACGATAATATTTTTTTGTTGTTTCCAAAACCAAGAGCTTTCTCCATCAAAGCCGGGCAGACGAAGAATCGAAAATGCGGATCAATACGTTTTCAGAGTCCATTCGTATTGCGTTCGGTATCCCGCTCAAATCAGAACTTCTTAACCGTTTAAAAACACGTATACGTAAATAGGTCAAACACTTCAATTACTATAACCATAACCTTGATATTTTCAATAGAGTCACAATTGCACCTTTGATATCGAAAAATCAGCGATTTTTTTGGGTTGTTCAATTTGATATTATAAGATATAGGGCGCATTAATGAAAAAGCAATGGCAAATACGGCATCCCGATCCTGAATCCATCAGGCAAATGAGCAAAACCATAAATTGCCACCCCATCACGGCCGCCGTCCTAATAAATCGTCATATCCATAATGAGCCAGAAGCCTCTGATTTCTTGAATGTCTCTTTAAAAAACCTCCGATCGCCGTTTACCCTCAAAGACATGGATATAGCCGTGCATCGAATTTATGCCGCTATTAAAGCAAACGAAAAAATACTCATATTTGGCGATTACGATGTTGACGGTGTTACCGCAACCGCGGTTCTGCTGGATTTTTTTCGATACATCGGTGCAAATGTATCGTATTATATTCCCCACCGGATCAACGAAGGATACGGCCTCCACGCTCAACAAATAAGCAACGACGTTCTGCCCAATAATACAAGTCTTATTATCACGGCAGATTGCGGATCTGCAAGTTTTGAAGCGGTTGCCAAAGCCCGGGCTTCAGGTGTTGATGTGATCATAACCGATCACCATAATATCAGCGAGAAAATGCCTCCGGCACTTGCGGTCATCAATCCAAAGCGTCATGATTGTACCGCCGACTTGGATAACCTTGCCGGTGTTGGCGTTGCATTTTGCCTATTGATTTGTCTGCGAAAATATCTGCGAGAACGGCAGTTCTGGGATTACCGGTCAGAACCCAATTTAAAAAATCATTGTGATCTCGTGGCCCTGGGAACTATTGCCGACATGGTGCCCCTGGTCTACGAGAATCGAATTTTTTCAAAAACCGGACTTGAATTAATCAATTCCGGTCACCGCCTCGGCATTAATGCCCTGATGGAGATGGCTGGAATTTCAAAAAATGCAGCCGATGCGGATGATATCGCGTTTCGATTGGCACCGCGACTTAACGCCGCCGGCCGAATGGCGCATGCTTCCATCGCCGTTGAATTATTAACGACAACAGACGTCAACCAAGCCAGGCAACTTGCTCAGTCATTGAATACATTGAACCAAAAACGACAGAATCTCGAGAAACGGATAATTGACGACATCCTCGCTGACGTAACAAGGAACACGGCCTTGTTGCAAGAAAATAGCCTTGTCTTGTGGAACCGGCAATGGCATGAAGGGGTACTTGGAATCGTAGCCTCCCGGATGGTTGAAAAATATTATCGTCCGGTGGTACTTATTGCAGTTAAGGATAAGTTTGGCAAAGGCTCAGCCCGCAGCATACCGGAAATTGATCTGTATCAAAGGCTATTGGCCTGCGAGGGTAGTCTGGAAAATTTCGGGGGACATTCAATGGCCGCCGGTCTCAAAGTAAAAATCGAGAACTTGGAGAGGTTTAAAAAACACTTTGAAGATGCAGTGGGCGAATTGATAGAAACGGTTAATTTGATACCAAAGCTTTATATTGATGGGGAACTTGACTTCAGAAATATTTCAGAACGACTAATTGATGAGCTCGAATCCTTGGCGCCTTTTGGAACGGGAAACCCCGAACCGATATTTATGGCCAGAAATGTGAGTGTTGCATCTTCTAAAGTCGTCGGCAATAGCCACCGCCGAATGGTCTTAAAGCAGACGTTCAATTCACCAAACAAATGGATCCATGCCATTCATTTTAATATCGATACCGGTCTGCCTTTAAAGGATTCATTTGATCAGATCGCCTTCAAGCTTCGCTGGAATCGCTGGAATGCTACAAAAACGGTCCAATTGATTATAGAAGATAGTTAAATTTTGCTTGCATTTCGCTCAACTCAACATTATTATGTACAACGCAACCCGAACGCATTCAACCTTTAGATCCATCATGAAAAGAAGGTGATATGCCATGCCTAAAGTTTTCCGGCCAAGTACACGCGAATCAAGTATCCTGTCTAAGATCGAATCTTCAAAAGAACATGCTCGTCGATTGGCAATTAGTGCGGTAAGCGAACGCCTTGACCGCCTTGCTAATGCCATTGCCATGAAGCTTATTGAGAGCAATCTTGTTGAAACCACCAATAAAAACAGCCTTGAGGAACAAATTAAGAGATGTTTAGAAAAACTGACCCGGTCTGAGGAATTCGATATCGACTACCAAATCGCACCGATTCGTAATGTCGTTCCTCAACCTCACGTGGTCAGCCTTTATGTAACCGCATTTGTGATTGAACAGCTCATTCTGCACAAAGATGTGGTCGATATTTTTGGATCAGACGAAGACATATATTTATCCATTCACCAGCAAGTAAAAAAAATCCTACCCCTATAATGCGCCCTCGCTTTCACCCCAGGTTCATTAACGGGCCGTTTGAAGACCCCGGCTTATACATTCCGTTTATTTTCGAAAATCGGGCGCTTCTATTCGATGTTGGAGATATATATTCGCTGACACCCAAAGATATTCTCAAAATCAGCCATGTATTTATTACGCACACCCACATGGATCATTTTATCGGTTTCGACAGGCTACTGCGACTTTTTCTGGGCCGAGAAAAACAGCTTTATTTATATGGTCCAGAGGGGTTTATAAAAAATTCCGAGGGGAAACTCGCCGGATATGCCTGGAACTTAGTGAACAATTTTAATTACAAATTGCACCTTCACTTGACCGAGGTTCATCCGGATTATGTAATAAGCAGAGAATATAAGTGTCAGAACAAATTTCTTCCGACCCAAAAAGCAGTCAAACGCTCCTTTAAGAAAGTTCTATACGAAGAGCCGGCCTTTCACGTATCCGCCGTCATACTTAATCATTCCATTCCCTGTTTAGGGCTTGCCCTAAAAGAACAATTCCACATCAATATCAAAAAAGACCGGTTGGAGGATTTAGAGCTGGAGCCGGGACCCTGGCTCAACGAGTTTAAACAAGCATTATATGATCAAAAGGATGTTGGCTCTGAATTCGAAGTCAAATTCGGCAGAGACAAATTAAAAAAACGGCGTTTTGTTTTAGGCGAGCTCGCAAAACAGATAGCGCTGATCACCCCGGGACAAAAAATTGCTTATATCACCGACGTCGTGTTGAATGAATCAAATGAGGAAAAGATAGTCTCCCTTGCCAAAGATGCCGATCATCTCTTCATTGAAGCGGCGTTTCTGGAGAAAGACTTTGAGATTGCAAAGGAAAAGTACCATCTCACGGCCCGGCAGGCCGGTGAGCTAGCTGCCAGGGCCGGTGCCAAACAGTTTAGCATTTTCCATTTCTCCCCAAGATATCTTGGGCAGGAAAGTCTCCTGTATCAGGAAGCCTCGGAGGCATATAAAAGCTAAATCGTATTTATATAAACTCCCAGCTTCTTACTTGGGCTAAATTTTATTCAGATTTTATGGATATCATAAGGGAAAAAGCTCTTGTTACAGATATACCATTACGGCGAATTGGACGACCAGAAGATATTGCCAACACTATAGTATTTCTTGCCTCAGAACAAGCCGGTTGGATAACCGGGCAATTAATCTTTGTACATTGTAAATAGCTTTAGAATCGAGCCAAGAACTGGAAGCGGTTTTGAGCTTAAGAAGGGTCAACTGCTTAGAATCATCGATAGTGTTTTGAAAGCAGTTCTAAAGACCAAGGAACTGCGCCAATTTCTCCAAGTGATATTCGGTATCCCCAAAAGCGACTTCGGCGGATTTGGCCCGCCGGTAGTACAGATGCACATCATATTCTTCAGTAAAAGAAATCGCGCCGTGGATCTGATGCGCCAGGCTGGTGACTCTACGGGAAGCACTGCTGCTCCATGCTTTAGCCATGGCTACATCCATACTCGCCGGGATTCCCTCCGAGATTTTCCAGGCAGCCTGATAGGTAATGAAACGAGACCCGTCCACATCAATGACCATATTCGCGCAATGGTGCTGCACTGCCTGGAAGCTGCCGATGGGTCGTCCAAACTGCTTTCTTTCTTTGGCATAAGCCACGGTCATGTCAAAGGTCTTCTGGATACAACCCACCATTTCAACACATTTAGCAACCGCTGCTTGCTCCTGGAGCCTCTCCAAAATGCCCCATGCCTGACCGACTTCTCCGAGCACATTGCCCTTTGGGACGCTTACCTTATCAAATATGACTTCGCATTGTTTGTCATAGGCCAGGGTTTTCATTGATACACATTTTACCCCCGGACTCTTGGAATCGACCAGAAACAGGGTGAGTCCTCCTTCAGAAGCCTTGCTCTCATCCGTGCGGGCCGCACAAATGATATAATCGGCAAGATGAGCGTTTTCTACAAAGAGCTTCGTACCCTCCAGTATGTAATCATTCTTATCGGCGGTTGCCGACATGGCAATATTATAAGTCCCGTACCAGCCGCCGGGTTCGGTCATTGCCAACGCAAGTATTAAATTGCCGTCTGCTATTTTAGGCAACAACGCCTCTTTTTGCTCTTCGCTGCCCGCAGACAATATGGCCAGTCCCCCAAGCACAACTGTAGAGAAAAAAGGGCTTTGACAACAGACCTCCCCCATGGCCTCAAGAAGGATACAAAGATCCAGAAAACTGCCTCCAATTCCGCCGTACTTCTCGGGGATCATCACACCCATCCATCCTAGCTCTACCATTTGGTCCCATAGCTTTTGGGGGTAGCCTCTTTCATCATCTTTCATTTCCCTTAAAAGCGACGGTGGACATTCCTTTTTCAAAAATTCTCGTGCCGAGCTCTTTAGTATTCTCTGCTCCTGGGTGAGATCAAGATCCATGGTTGTGTGCTCCTACTTTCGTTCGAAATAAACGACTTAAGTCATCAAATCAGATTAAAAATCTTATATCTGAAGCCCTGGAATGATGGAGTGATGGAGTATTGGAGTATTGCAGCAATAAAAAAATTATTCAGTAATCGCACTGTCTGCCATCACTCCATATTGTTTATGCCTTTGCTATCAAATTAATTCGATTACCATTATCCCGTATTTCTTATTTCTGTCCTTATTTTTCTTTTTTCTGTCTTCTGTCCTCTGAATTCTGAGATATTATGTGAGCATTTTAAAGGTGTTCGCAATCTGACTGCGGCGGATTATCGGACATTAGCTGGGGCTACACGACCAACTCTACTTTCTGGGTAATCCAAGTCCTCTCGTGGCTATAATGGAACGCTGGATCTCTGAAGTGCCCGCACCAATAGTGGCGGAAACACAATCCAGATACCCCCGAGGCGCCATCCCCCTAAACGGTGTCCATTCCGAGCCCGCCTCCAGTTGGCCATAAGGTCCCAGAATTTCCATAGTAACATTGGCAAGATGCCTACTGAGCTCCGTGGTGGTTAGCTTTAAAACAGAGCTCTCCACGTTGGGGACAAGCCCTTTGTCAAGCATCTCGGCCGTCCGCCAGAAAAACATATAGGCAATCTCAATCTTGGTGGCGATTTCGGCAAGCTTCTTGCGCACCGAGGGGTCTTTACCAAGCGGGGCGCCATCGCGTTTGGCCTGATTAACATATTTCACAAGCTCTTCGAAGACGCGCCTGAAGCTTCCGATGCCCACAATAAGTCGCTCAAAGTCAAGGGCGGTCATTAAATAATAGAACCCCGCGTTCTTCTCACCGATCAAATTTTTCTTGGGAACCCGCACGTTATCAAAAAAGACCTCATTAAACGAGTGCACGCCGACAATGTTTATCAGTGGACGTATGGTGACGCCAGGACTCTTATTATCTACGATAAAAAGACTAACACTATGGTGTCGATGGGCGTCGGGATCTGTTTTGGCAATTAACCAGGCATAATCGGCCAAATGGGCAATGGTGCTCCATATTTTCTGGCCGTTGATCACATATTCATCCCCCTCTTCCACAGCAGTCATCTGAAGGCTGGCCAGATCGGAGCCCGCATCAGGCTCGCTGTAAGCAAGCCACATCTCGATTTCAGCCTGGGCAATTCGGGGGATCCATTTACGTTTGTTCTCTTCGGTACCAAACCTCAAGATTGTTGGGCCGGCGATCCCGATGGCTATACCCGCTCCCGGCGCTCTATAATAACTCATACGCTCCTCAAAAATAGCCTGCTCCATGTACGAGTGTGACTCTCCTCCATGTTCTTTCGGCCATGCGATGGTAAGCCAACCCTTCTGTGCCAGTTTGCGTCTGAAATCCTTTACAATGGCCAGCAATTCCGGATCTTGCAATTCAATCGTACCGTATCCCCCCGGCCAATGTCTGGATCTCTCCGGCCAATCCAAAGGCAATTCTTTTTTCAAGAAAGCTTCAACCTCTTCGCGAAAAACTAATTCCTGTTCGCTGAACCCAAATTCCATGGTTTTCTCCTTTTAAACTTAAATAGGCTCTGAGAAATTCTTTAGGCGCTTGGCAACTTTTTTTGCGCATTTTGTGGCAATACACCTTCGGCGGATCATTTTTCATTCACTGAAAAGATAGAGCGCGCTGACTCCGCCGTAGTAGCATATGGCTACGACTGCCGGAAGCGATTCCATCCTTCAATATTCGATATTCCTTGTTCGATATTCGATATTCTTATTCCTCAGCAGCTTAGTTGTAGCTCCGATGAAAATTGGCAACAAAACTTTTTTGGTTCCGGCTTGCCCGGGTTAGGTGATTAAAGAAACGACCTGCTGCCCCTTCCTTTCAATAATCCCTTCCCTTTCCATTTTGATCAGATGACTCTCTATGATTCCGCATCCCGGAAAAAAATTCAGATGCGAGTTACCTAAAAACCTTTTATTCAATTCCAGATAACTCTTCGCTCCGTCTTGCAATGCTTCTTTAATAATAGACTCGCGTTGCAATAGTTTTTTTTGTATTTTCCAGATAGCGCGTGTAGCGTCCTCAAAAATTGGACCGTGCGCCGGAAGGAGCACAGCTGCATCCAAAGTTTTAAGTTTTGCCAAACTATCAAGATACCCGATCACCCCGCCTGCAGTCGGCACATACCACGCAGGGGCTTTGCCTACCAAATCACCCGGCAGCAAAATACGCTTTTTTCTATCATACAGAGAAATGTGACCGGGGGAATGGCCGGGTGTATGAACAACCTCAAATTCAAAATTACCCAATTGCAAAGTATCACCTTCATGGATTTCTTCAACCTTTCTGGCGGCGCTCATGGGGCATGTAGAATCTTCAAAAAATTTCAATAGGACAAAACTTTGAAGGGTATTTTCACCCGTTGAAGCGGCCCAACGTTGTTTGGCCAGTGGGATGTCAAAGGATTCTTCCAACTTGATCGGGTCAAGGGCTGCTGCTGCATCAAGATGATGAATGATTATCATAGGGTTCGCCTCTTCCAAAATCCACCACATAGCACCCATATGATCCGGATGGGCATGGGACAATACCACTGTATGAAGTTGCTCAATTTTCAATTGCCAATGACGTAATCCATCCTGAAGATGCTCAATACTGGAAGCACCACCGCAGCCAACATCAATTAGAGAAAATCCCTTTTCATCGGGAATGGCGTAAATATTTGCCGGATTCGGCCAATTGGGCTCCTCGGCCAGTATAGTTAAAATCCCCTGGATATTTTGAAATTGAGATATATCAATCATGGATCATGCTTTTTTTCTAGATAAACCGGTATCGGGCAAACCGGCTAAACCTATCAAAATTAATCTTCTATCCGAACCTCCTTACGGGATTTTTGTAACTTCTTTCGCATGAACCAAAGCATAAAATTTGGGCTAATGCGTTGCAACATCCATAGAAGCCTGGCAAAAGCGGTGACAACGATAATCGCCTTATTACGTTCGACACCGCGTAAAATGATGGATGCACATTTCTCCGGAGTTATGCCCAAGCGGTCCGGCAGGGATTCGAGCATTTTCTGACGATCGATTTTGATCATTTTGCTGGTATGGAAAATGGGTGTTTTAATATAACCGGGACAAACAACACTTACTTTTACCCCTAAGTCCGCCGCTTCGATTCGCAATGCATTTGAAAGACCGACAATACCAAATTTACTGGCGACATAGGAAGCCGCCCCCGGAAAAGGCACCAACCCCTCAATCGATGCCGTGTTGACGATATGCCCAAAACCCTGTTGAACCATTAGCGGATACGCACAGGCAATACCATTGACAACACCTCTGAGATTGACATCCAATACATCACGCCAATCATCGATTGAACAGTCGCGAACTTCACCGCCCGCAGCAATACCCGCATTGTTAAAAATAAAATCGAGTCTGCTGTGCTTTTCATGGTAATCTTTAATCATCTTTTTGACGGCATCAAAGTCGGAAACGTCAAGGGATGTTGTTTCGACATTACCTCTATTTTCGGCGATGGGATCGCCGACCTCACTTAGCAGTTGCGCATTCCGGTCAGCCAACATGACAATAGCGCCTCTATGAGCCAGTTCCTCACCCAGCGCCCGTCCGATTCCGGAAGCGCCTCCCGTCACTATTGAAACTTTGTCTCTAAAATGGTCCATCTATTTCCGCTCCATTTTAAATTTAAACTAAAATCTCCTGGTTAACTGATGATAATATTGCCATCCCATTGTCAGCCGAGAATATAGTCAGCAGAAATGCACATTGCATTTTGAATGTCAATAGAAAGGTACTACCGCAATTGAGTGAAACTCAATTGCGTCCGCTGTCAGTAGTCCGTTGTCTGTTGTAATTAACAAGACGGGTTGGCCTTTTTAGCAGACCTCAATTATTCAACAAATTCAGAATTCGATGCTAAAAATTTCAGCAAAATGCAACTAGATCTTTCAGCTTTGATGGCAGGTTTTTTTAATATTTGACATGTTGATGTTTTTTTTTTGTAGTTCTTTCAGAACAGGTTTCGGAAAAATTTCCTACTAAATCGGTTATTAATTAAATAGGACTTAAAGGAGATTTAAGATGCAAAACGCAACCGGAAAGTATTATATGATTACGGCCTTAAAGCGAAAGTATTCAGATCGGCTTCCAACCACAGTCTTGATTGGCCCTTACTGTTCTCGTTTTGCCGGTTATAGTGTGCGGGAAATCCTGACAGATGCGCAAAAGAGCGCTGAGGCTCACCTGGCGTTCTACGATCGTTTCAAACCCGACAGTCTTATCGTTTACAATGATATTTATCTCGAAACGGAAGCTATGGGATGTGAGCTGGAGTTTCCCGAAGATCAAATTTCTCATCCGAAAAAGGTTCTTTTAGAGAACAAAGCACATCTCGCGAAACTGGATGTGCCAAACCCAAAAAAGGATGGTAGACTACCTTACTTTCTTGAAGTTTGTGAAAGGGTATCTTCCCAAGTGAGAAAAGAAGCCACCATGGGTTTGGGACATTCGGGACCCTGGAATCTTGCCATGCATTTGCGGGGCGCCGAATCCCTTTTATTGGATACCATTGACGACCCAGAATTTGTCCACGAATTGATGCAGTTTACCACCAACGTGGTTCAGGCGGTTGGCGATGCCCTGATTGAGGCAAGGTTTCAACCTTCGATCGGAGAGGCATATGCAACTTGCAGTCTTATTTCTCCGCAAATCTACAAGGATTTTATAAAGCCCTATCATATACAGCTTTGTGATTATTTTAAATCCAAGGGAGCTTTTATGTCCCTGCATATATGCGGAGAGACCGATCCGATCATGGAAGACATTATTGATACAGGAATAGCATTTTTTAGCTTGGATGCACCTTCCTCCCTGAAAAGATTACTGGAAGCAGTCGCCGGTAAGATCCCAGTAATGGGCAATGTGCCCACAACGCTTTTTAGCAGCGGAACGTATGAGGAGATGGAATCCGCCATACGCCATTGCATTGACACCGCCGCTGAAGGCAGCGGATATATTCTTGCCTCCGGATGTGAAATCCCGCTGGATTCAACTGAAGATCGAGTTGCGCACTTTTTTGAATACAGTCATCAATACGGTCGTGAATTTATGATAAAGATGAGGGAACAAAATCCGGAACGCTTCCAAGACTGAATGCTGAATGGCAGAGTCATGAATGATTTTGCTACTCTCAAAGTGAGGTGCTAAATGAGATTTCAAAAATTAAAAACCTGTTGGTGTTTGGGGATGCTGACAGCTCTGCTTTTGTTACACAGCGAAATGGTAATTGCTACAACCTCCGAAGACAAAACGGCAAAAGAAGCAGAGGAAGAAAAATTGCCTGGACTGGCCGAGCTCGTGCAAATGGCCAGCGAGTTAGATGATCGTTTAAACGATCTCGATAGAAATTTCGAGGAGATATATGATTTCGCTGAAGCTGAGAAAAGTAATACGACTATCACCCAAAACCTCGAAAAACTTGCAGAACGGTTGCAATCACTGAAATCTTCCAAAAAATACGCGTATGAACATGTTGCCGAGCTTAAATCAGCCATTCGTCATGAAGAAGGTGCGATCACAGATGAGATCGAAACCATTTCCGCAGTAATCAATAAAGTAGAAAATTGGAGAAAAGAGTGGTTGGACGATAACCAAAAGTGGACTAAATGGCAATCTTCTTCTTTAGGAGATCTATCAATCCCCACGGTAGTATCAACCTTTGCAAAAGCCCAGGAAACTATTGCAAAAGCCCTGCAAATCATTTCACAACAATTAGAGCCATTGCTGCTGGCTGAGCTGAAGGCAGAAGACATCCGTTCCGAAGTATTGAATTTAATGACTGAAGTCGATGGGTTGATGCTGGTTGTACAAGGGGATGCATCGCAAAGAATCACACCTCCGATGTTTTCTTCAAGGTATTATGCGCAATTTGGCAGAGGATTGGGATATGAATTGCGAAGGAGTCTGAGATTATTCTCATGGCCTAGCAGGAAGTTTTTTGCCCAAGAGGCATGGGTGATCATATCTCAGATTTTGCTGGCATTGGTAATCGCTATCGGGATCAAACGCAATCGGCCACAGCTGGAAAAAACAGAAAGAGGCCATTTTCTGGCCAAACGACCTTTTGCAACCGGATTAACTTTTTCGGTTCCGATTATTGTTCCTTTTTATGGCCCCGTTCCACCCTTTTGGAGTCTGGTCCTTTGGATTGCCATCGGTTTCGCTGTATCTCGATTAGTCGGAGGATTCACAGCTGACCTCTGGAAAAGATCGTTTATATATGGATTGACCGCTATCTTAATTGTTAACCAAATTTTGGTTGTATTCGGCCTACCGCTGCCATTTCTAAGGTTGTATGTTTTCTTTATAACATTGATCGGAACAGTTCTATTTATTTGGCGGTCCCTGAAAAACGCCCACGAAGGGGAACAATCGGCGTATACCTGGATCTTGCGGATAGGAGCCCTTTTTCTAATAGTAGTACTCATCGCTGAAATAGCCGGTCAAAGCATCTTTGCGGTGCAAATGTTCGACGCTTCTCTTAAGACGATTTTCTTTGTGGTGCTTGGCTGGGTGCTGGTTATTCTGATCCGCAGCGGCATTGAATTGGCAGTTCAAAGCCCGGTTTTTCAAAGAGTCTCCTTTTTAAAAGAAAATGCTGATGTGATTTTGCGCCGATTGATGTTTTTGATTAAAATATTCATCGGGACGTATGTTCTCGCCTTTATTCTGGTAGCTTGGCGAATCTATAACCTTTCTTCCGAGGCCATTCAGGCATTCCTGTCATTTGGTTTTAAAGTGGGATCCCAGGAAATTACCGTAGGTCTGATTTTAGCAGCCTTAGCTATCTTATATGGTTCGTATCTCGCTTCGTGGATCATTCAAGCTTTATTCATGGAAGAGGTGCTTCGACGACGTCAAGTTGAAAATGGAATCCGGATTTCCATGGCGCGGCTGGTTCATTATGCAATGGTACTGGTTGGATTCTTAGTAGCACTGTCGGTCATAGGCTTCGATCTCAAAAATATCACAATACTGGGTGGTGCCTTGGGGGTCGGTATTGGATTTGGACTGCAAACCGTCGTGAATAACTTTGTCTGTGGGCTAATCATGCTTTTCGAAAGACCTATAAAAGTTGGTGACACGATCCAGTTGGGAAACGAAATGGGTCGTATTAAAAAAGTTGGTCTGCGTGCCACAACCGTGCAAACCTATGACAATTCTGAAATCGTCGTTCCCAACAGCGATCTCATCACCAGTCAGGTAACCAATTGGACACTTGCAGAGCGACTTTCACGGATAAAAATTCTTGTGGGCGTAGCATATGGATCTGATGTCGCATTGGTGATGCAAACGATGATTGAATGTGCAGAGGAAAATCCACTGGTACTAAAGAATCCGGAACCAAAGGTATTGTTTATGGGATTTGGTGCCAGTTCATTGGATTTTGAACTCCGCGTATGGGTGGAAGAATTTGATGATCGATTAACCGTTTCCAGTGAGCTTCACCGCGAAATTGATAAGCGGTTTCGATTGGCAGATATTGAGATACCTTTTCCCCAAAGGGATTTGCATTTACGAAGCGTAGACACATCGGCTGCGCCATCGTTGAATAATTCAACAGTTGAGCGTTCCTAACGCGCAAATTTCAAAATTAAATGCGCCTTCCTCTTGAAAAGATTAATAACCAACCTTTCTTATCGCTCACTGAAGACAGAAGTGAAATCTGCGGATAAAATTATGTCGAATCCGTGCGGGCAACCATGGGGGCATAAATTGTGTATTCTGTTTTCTCTCCGGTCAGTGAATCAATCTTGTCTTGAATCCTCGCCCTCTCGTCACTATTCAACCATTTTTCCCAGTTTTCCCTATTTTCCCATCTGCTGACAACCAAACAATCCTCGGGATTGTCAAGATTGCATAAGGTTTCGCCCGAAATGTAACCGGGTTGAAACGTGGCAAGCGCTCTTAATCGTAAAATCAAAGGCACCACTTTTTTGGCCTGAGGGCCTTGTTTGACCCTCCTTTTGATCAAAACCTCTATCGCCATGAAGACCTCCTAGACCTTAAGAGGCTGTCCCGTAACTCTGATTTTTTTAAATTTGGTATTAGCTACCATTTTATGCATTATAACAGTAAATTAAGACCATCAAGCGCTTTGTCCAGTACCCGTGGCTCAATAACCATCGGGGAACCGGTCTTGGATGAAGCTATATGCCACTGTATCTGGTTGATTTTATATTTTTTTTGACAAGTTACCCTTTTTCGTACTATTTTAATAAGATACAAGATTGTCCAAATAAGAGGTAGCTTGTATCCATCGGTCTTAAGGCTTAAGGCCTGTTGAGAAACGACTTTTTAGGTGATTTGTGTTCAAACAGCGATAAAATTTTGATTTTGTTGCTGAATTTTTTTTGGGAGGATTTGTTGAAGCTTAGGCACCGTAAAAAATTTTCAACCTACCTCATGGCAACATTTGTGGTTTTGGTTAGCCTGTCGGTTATTATCATATTGGGTGCACTGCATCGCTATTTCAGCAGACGGGTTGAGTCTGAATTTCATAAGAAATTACTGGCCCAGAAAGGACAGGTTGAAATCATCTTAAAGAAACGGTTTTCCGACATTCACGGCTTACTGGGCGATTTAGGCTCCGACAATATCATCCGAGTAACATTGATGCTGAACAACAAAGCCCAGTTGATGGAAAGGGTTAGCCGGAATTATGCACCTTCGGATGGCATTTATTGTTTTGTACAAAAGATCGGAGAAAAATCGTTAGTTCCAGACACATATTCCGGCATAACGAAAAAAACAATTGAATTTGCTTTATCAGAGAATCCATACAGCGATATCCTAGAGGACGGCAATACAACACGGTTTTTATGGTTATTTTCAACCGCTGTTATGCATCAAACACGACGTATGGGCACTGCCTATGCGCTCTATGATATGGCCCAAGATCACAACTTAATGTCGACTATTCATCAAACCGTTGAGGGAGATATTGCCATTATCAACTCTGATCGCCTCATAAATTTTTCCTCGGGGATATCTTGGTCCTTGGATGCCAAACTTCGAAAGCAAATCTCGATTAAACATGAATTCCACACTTTAATCAAAAATTTAGTTGTCTCTAAATTAGATGGATTTGAAAATCTGTATTTTCAATCATCTTTGCAAAGCCTCATCAATGAGAAAAAGAAAGTTACCATCTGGATAGCGGTATTCTCCATCGTCATCCTGGCCGTATCGACGGTGATCTCGGTTTTTCTTGGGAAAAAGATGGTCAAACCGCTACGGGAGATGACCCAAAAAGCCATCCAAATCTCCGAAGGTCATAAAGATTTTTTATTTGAAACCAGCGGAAAAAATTATTGGGAGTTCAATCAATTATCTCAGGCATTTAATTATATGCTGCGAAACCTAAAGGATGCCGAAGAACACACGCGTTACAAGGAGCTGTTTGAAAATGTAGCTGATGCCGTCTACATTCTGGATCAGAAAGGAAACATTCTGGAGACCAATGAAGCCGCTTATTCAAAATTAGGATATTCCCGGGAAAATTTTTTTAGCCTGAATCTTAGCGGTCTAATCCCTCAAGAGGATGCCAACGCGATTATTGAAACGCTTGGCGCAAATACCGAAGCGCAGCATCAGAAAAAAATCACCCTTGAAACTTTCCATTACACTACGGACGGAAATAGCATTCCGGTGGAAATTCATTCCAGGGCCATTACATATAGGGGAAGAAATGTCATTCTTAATGTCGCCCGGGATGTCAGCAAACGAATCGAAGCCGAAGAGGAAAAAAAGCGGCTGGAAGCTCAATTAACCCATTCCCAGAAGATGGAAGCCCTCGGTAAGTTGGCCGGCGGAGTTGCCCATGACTTTAACAACCTACTGATGGGTATCCAGGGCTATGTTTCATTGATGCGCCTAAGTACAAATCCGGAACACGACAATGATAAATATTTGCAGGGTATTGATGAAAATGTCATGAGCGCCGCAAATCTGACACAACAACTTCTTGGATTTGCCAGAAAAGGCACATTCACTCCCCGACCGACCAATCTTAATAGGATTGTGGAAAAAAGCGCTCGAATGTTTACCCGCACCCGAAAAGAAATTACCGTACATCAAAGTAGTGAGGAAGACATTTGGATTGTCGAAGCCGACCAGGGACAAATTGAGCAGGTACTGATAAATCTATATGTCAACGCCTGGCACGCCATGCCGGATGGCGGAGATCTCTATATTCAAACTGAAAATGTTGTGCTCAGTGATGAAGATTGCAAGCCCTATGAATTGCCCGGAGGAAATTATGTCAAGGTATCGATTGCAGATAACGGGATTGGAATGGATCAAAAAACGATAAATCGCATTTTCGAGCCGTTTTTTACAACCAAAGATGTGCGCAAAGGAACCGGTCTGGGACTGGCCTCAGCCTACGGAATTATCAAGAATCATAGCGGCATTATCCGAGTTTACAGCGAAGTCGGCCAAGGCACCACGTTCAATATTTATTTGCCGGCATCAGACGTCGAGGAAGCAGACGTTTCTGAAGTCAAATCCGATTTGATCAAAGGCAATGAAACGATTCTTGTGATCGACGACGAAGAAGGACCGATCATGGTGGAGGAATTAATGCTCAGGAAGTTGGGCTATAAAGTGTTGTCGGCCAGAGAAGGAAAGGAGGCCATTGAACTTTATACTGCAAACAGAGATACCCTTGATTTGGTGGCACTGGATATGATCATGCCCGAGATGAGCGGCAAAGAAATCTATTGGCAGCTCAAAAAGATTGATCCAGATGTGAAAGTTCTTCTGGTCAGCGGATATAGCTTGAATAAGCAGGTTGAGGAATTAATGAAGATGGGATGCAACGGATTTATTCAAAAGCCGTTTGATATCACCCAATTCTCGCAAAAATTAAGAGAAATTTTGGATAGCGACCCACAATTTATGAACATATCTAACAACCCTAAAATTGAAGAAAAAGAATAGTTTCTACCCCAATTGAGCGAAGAACGCTCAATTGGGAGTTATTCGTTATCTGTTATTTAGGATTTTTTTGAGAATCCGATTGAAGAACAGATGATTTCGAATCGGAATACGATGAAACTACTTTGACCTCCAGCCGACCGGTGGCATCCAGATGAACATCACGCTGCGGAAATGAAATGGTCACACCGGCCTTTCTGAATTCCCGATCGACAGCCTGGTTCAGTTTGTGCAGCATCGGGATCCAATTATCGATGCCGTCAATAAAAACACGCAACTCAAAGTTGAGGCTGTTGTCTCCAAAGCCCAGAAACACGGCCTGTGGTTCGGGGTTCTTTAGAACCATTGGATTTGCTCTGGCGACTTTGAGCATCAGTTTCTCCGCTAATTCGGTATCGGACCCATAGGCGATACCGACCGGAATTTTGATCCGAATGATCTTATCGGAAAGTGACCAGTTGATCAATCTGCCGGTGATGAATTCTTTGTTGGGAACTATGAGTTCTTTGCGGTCCCAATCTACGATGGTTGTCGCTCGAATACGAATGCGAGAGACAGTTCCGGCAATATCCCCGATGGTCACCGTATCGCCAATTGTGAACGGCCGTTCAAAGAGCACGATCAGGCCGCAAATGAAATTGGCCACAACTTCCTGCAACCCAAAACCAATGCCGACCCCTAAGGCGGCGATCAGCCAATGGACGCTTGACCACTTGATTCCGATGGTAGCAAACGCAACAACAATACCTAGTGCGATAATGGCATAGCGGCATATCGTGGCGAAGGCATATCGTGCTCCGGCGTCCATCGGCAACCGGCTAAGCAGGATAATTTCCAGCAGCCCCGGTAGATTTCTTGCGGCAACAGTGGTAGTTATGGCGACGATTATAGCTAACACAAGGTCGGCAAGCGTAATCGGAGTCTTCGTGACGACGCCTTCCACTTCGCTGCTATAGCTCCAGAGCTGCACCTTCTGTAAAACATTAAGGGCCGGCAGCACCGGAGCCCAAATCACCCATAAACCGATCAGCGCAGAAAAGAGCATTATTGTTCGCAACAACGTACGGTTCTTCTCAGCAATTTGAGCCAGTTGGATCTCCGGCTCTTCAAAAACTATCGCTTTTCCCTCTAATCCGATTTTTTGCGCTTTTTCGTCGTCTCGTTGGGCAGACTCGGCTTCCTTTTTGCGCTGGGCTTCTTGGAATGCCAGACGGCGCTGGGTGATAAACAGCCAACGCAGTACCAGATCGTAGACGATAATCAGACCGAGAACGAGCCAGATTGTTTGGCTCAAACGATTTTCCAGGGCAAAGGCCGAATAGTTGTATCCCATGCTGGTCAGCAGGGCTAACAGCAAGGGGACACCTATTGCCAGCGGATACCAGATATATCTCAAACGTACCAGCCAGCCTTCACGCCGGTTACGTATCAGGATTGACACAATCTCACCGGAAAAGCGCAACACATAGGCGACAAAAAAGGATATTCCAACCACCATGGTTATCAAAGCTAAACGTCCCAATGAATTGATGTAAAAGGGATCGTTTTTGGTTTGGACGGCTGCAATTAAAAAATCCATAGGCACAACTAAAAGTATTAACCACCGCAGATTGCGTCGCAGGGCTCTCCGCACGCTTTCCGGCCATTTGAAATGAACTTTGGCAATACCTTCCTTCCAGCACAGTTCATAGACAAAGATACCCGCCGCCCATGTCAGAGCAGCATATATCAGACCAGTGCCCACCACGCGGGTGAAATCTTGCGCAAATGTCAATGTAAGCAGTTGCCAACTTACAAATCCGATAAAAAACGGCCATCCAAATGCCAATAAGCAAGTCAGACCCAACGCTCGCAATGTTAAAACAAAAGAATCTGTTTTCACGGAATAGACACCACGGGCCACATGTGACAGATTCCGCCGAGCCCACCTGCGCAGGCAAATCAAAGTAAAGGAAATAAGCAAGCCCATGGTCCACAGAACCGGATTTTTTTTGAGTGACAACTTTAGATCCTGAGCAGCTTGCCACCAATGATGCGGGTTAATTATCCACATCAACGTCCTGGGAAGGTTCTGCAGGTCTTTCAAATCGATACTGCCGGCACTTCGAATCCAAATCAAATGTCCGTCCAAAAACCGGGCCTCTTCTTCGGCTTTGGTGGCGACTTCTTGCTCAATAAACTCGAGACGTTGCATGTTTTTAAAAAGCCGTCGATATCCGGCCTGCAGCTTTATCAGTAAATCACGTCGATCTCTCAGAACTTCTCGAAATTCGGTTTTCATATATTCGATTTCGGATTCCGAGAGCGTCTCAACACTTTGAATGACTTGTTGGGTTGCCTGGTCCAAGTCGGCCAGTTCACGCCTTTGTCGTTCGAGATCTATTTGAGCAGATCGGATTTTACCCATTACCACCCGACGTTGGGCCGAATCCCGGCGGTAGTTTTGAATGCTTGGCAGCGCCCGGCGTTGTTCAAGCAAAGCCAAGCCAATGGCTTCGGTATGAATTGGATATTTAACCTGTTCACGTGCCAGAGCAAATTCTTCTTCGATTTGCTTTAACTGCGCCTGATTGCGCTCGAGTATTTCTGCTATGTTGGATTCTTCTGCGGTAACCTCTTTGAGCATTTTGCCCAATTTGATATTAATATCAAACTGGTCCTGGATAGCGGGAGGCAAACCGACTGCCAATCCTTTGGCCAGTTCTGCTTCGACGAGTGTTTTTTTGGCTTCAAGTTGACGGAGCCGCTGAGCCTGGGCCTGAAATATTTTATTTATGCTTTCCTGTCGGGCCACCTCGCGCGCAGCCAGATCCCTTTCCACCGTGCCCAGCGCAACCACAGAGTCCTGGCTGACCAATTGCTGTTCATATAATTTGATTTCTGCCTGCCACTTATCCTTTTCCGCAAGAAGTGCAGCTTGCCGAGCCAGAACCACTGCCGACGGATCATCCGGCGAGGCAGCTATCATCAGTTCGTTTTCAATCTCTGCGAGTCTCTTTTTGGCGCTTTCAGTTTGTTGTTGGAGGAGTTGCGGGCGGTTTTCTAGTTCTTTCAGGGATTCGGTCCAGTTGTTCAAATTCGTCCGGGCAGCTGCTAAATCGGCTTCGACTTTTGGGATTTGCTCTGCGAGATCACCGGGCTTCATGCTAATTACTGTTGTCTCAATCGATTCCAGATCCGGTAGCGGGCGATCGAGCTCGGCTTCAATTTCTTTGATGCGTTGGGGGGCTGTTTTTGCCTTTTGTGCAATTTCTTCTGCTTGTTTGCTGAGCTGGGCACCCCTTTCGCGTAACCGAATGGCATTGTCCAACAGGCTTAAGGCGGCTTTTTTAACCGACTCATCCAGATCCCCTGCAGCTTCAACCGAGGCACGTTTGGCCTTCAGTTCATCCAGACTCCATGCACCCACATCGCCGGTTTGAGCCTTGTCGTCAAGTTGATTCGAAGTAGATTGATTATTCTCCTGGGACATCACTATCGCAGGAAGCGCCATGGTGATAATAAAAATGAGTAAACCGGCGATGAAATTTTGGGGGCTCTTATACATCTTGTCTTTTCTCTGCTTTGTTTTGTTAAGAAACCGCATCTTGGACGAGTCCCTGAGATCCAAATCCGATGGCCAGCCCCAATACCGAGGCACTGGCCAAATAAGCGGTCAAGGACACACCGAATTCTTTCAGCACCAAGCCAACGGCGGCAAAATAGAGAACAAAAATTACGATGCTCGTCAAGAGACTGGCGATCGTCCGGCCTTTGGCAAAGGATGCTCTTGGAAGAGCAACCATTAACCGTTGGCTCAGTTTGCGTACAATGACAACAACAAGATGAGCTGCAACGACAACAACTATAATAACCAGAATTTGGATGATTTCTCATTAAAAAGATAACTATTAAAACCAATATGTACAGATAGTCTTAAATATCCGAAACCCCTGCAGCGGCACTTTTTAGCACGAATGATCACCAGCGTCAATTAAAG
>CP070746.1:5972510-6026177 GCA_020348305.1 Desulfobacterales bacterium | reverse complement strand
TGTCATGCCTTTGAAAATGTCATCAATGAGCATAAAGGTTCTTTCGAACCCGTCTCAAATCAGGAAAATGATGTTGCCCATCTCTACTATACCAGTGGCACCACCGGACGCCCTAAAGTGGTGATGCTCACTCATAGAAACGTTTGCCTCCATGCCCTGGGAACGATTGCAGAACTCCGGCTGGCGGACACCGACATCTGGGGCCACATCGCCCCCATGTTTCATCTGGCCGATGCCTGGGCGACATTTGCCATCACCTGGGTGGGGGCGCGCCATGTGATGGTGGTCCAATTTAATGCCGAAGCCGCAATGGCAGCCATTCAAAAAGAGCAAATAACATTGAGCAACCTGATACCTACCATGCTCAACCTGATGATTAAGCACCCAAACATAAAGGAATATGATTTTTCTAGCCTGCGGGTGATCCTCAGCGGAGGCGCCCCCATCGCCCCTGAGGTAGTGCGAAGCATCACAGAAGTTTTTGGCTGTGATTATATTCAAACCTATGGTATGACCGAGACCAGTCCGTATTTGACTTTCAGTATCATAAAACAGCATCTGCAGAATTTATCACCCGATGAACAGTTCAAATACAAGTCCAAAACCGGTCGGCCGTTTATCGGCGTAGAGCTTAAAGTCGTCGATGAAGACGGAAATCCTGTTGCCGCGGATGAGAAACAGGTCGGCGAAATTTGGGTGCGCGGCGATACCATAAGCCCCGGATACTGGAAATTGCCTGATGAAACCGAGCAAGCATTTTGCCAAGGATGGCTTCGCACCGGTGATCTTGCCAACGTGGACGCCGAAGGCTATGTCAATATCGTCGATCGCAAGAAGGACATGATCGTTACCGGCGGTGAAAATGTTTATTCTATAGAAGTTGAAAACGTTCTTTATATGAACCCGAAGATTCTGGAAGCCGCTGTGTTTGGGGTGCCGGATGAAAAATGGGGCGAGGCGGTAAATGCTGCTGTGGTGTTGAAAGAAAACGAAAGTGCCACCGAAGCGGAAATCATTAGCTTTTGCAAACAGCAGCAGGCATCGTATAAGGCACCCAAATCCATCATATTTTTAGATGAACTCCCCAAAACCGGATCCGGCAAGATCTATAAAAAAGGTTTGAGAGATAGTTATTGGAGCAAAGAGAAATAGCTAAAAGGAGGCCAATTTATGACAAACCGATATGAAGAATTGACAAAACTGCGAAACAAAAACGTACCACAGGCACCCTACAATATTACTCCAGCTTTCATCCGAGAAGCTCGGGGAGCGCTAATGATCGATGTGGAGGGTCGCGAACTTATTGATTTTGCCGGCGGCATCGGTGTTAACAATGTCGGCCATTGTCATCCGAAAGTTGTTGCAGCCATCAAAGATCAGGCGGACAAATGTATCCATACCTGTTTTCATGTGGCCATGTATGGCGCCTATGTCGATCTGGCCGCCAAACTCAACGATCTTGCTCCCGGCGACTTTCCCAAAATGACAATGTTTGCCAACAGCGGGGCCGAAGCCGTGGAAAACGCGATAAAAGTTGCGCGCTACAACAAAAAACGACCGGCTGTGATTTGTTTTGAAAATGGGTATCACGGCCGCACCATATTCACTCTGAGCCTGACCAGCAAAATAAAACCTTACAAATTCGGCTTTGGGCCGTTTGCCTCCGAAGTATACCGCATACCGTATGCTTATTGTTATCGCTGTCCCTTTGGCCTCCAATATCCTGGATGCGACGCAGCGTGTGCCGATTATCTGGAAGACGTTTTTATCTCCCATGTGTCTGCTGAATCCACAGCGGCGATCATTGCCGAGCCGATTCAAGGGGAAGGTGGTTTCATCACACCACCTCCGGAGTATTTTCCGAAAATTCAGAAGATCGCTGGAAAATATGATATCGCTCTCATTATAGATGAAGTTCAAACCGGTGTGGGAAGAACCGGAAAATTTTTTGCCATTGAGCACTGGAGAATTGCACCGGATATCCTTACATTGGCAAAGAGTTTGGCAGGCGGTATGCCCTTGAGTGCAATCATCGCTCGCAAGGAGATGATCAATAAAATACATGTAGGCGGACTGGGCGGAACCTTCAGCGGCAATCCGGTGTCCTGTCGAGCCGGGCTGGCTGTCTTGGAAGTTTTACTAGAAGACAACCTTCTTCAACGGGCGGAAAAACTTGGACAGAGGGTCCTATCCCAATTTCAAGATCTGCAGGAGAAATATGAAATCATCGGGGATATCAGAGGAAAGGGCCCCATGTTAGCCATGGAACTGGTTCGAGATAGAGAAACGAAAGAGCCGGCAAAAGAAGAAGCGGATAAATTAGTTAAGCTCTGCTACGATAAAGGTCTGGTACTGCTTTCCTGCGGAAATTTCGGCAACGTCATCCGCACGTTGATGCCCTTGGTGATCACCGATGAGCAGCTGGAACGCGGGTTGAGTATCCTGGAGGAAGGATTTCAAAAGCTAACAACCTAGCCCGAATGAACCGCAGAATATCCAACAAGGAATGTCGAATGTCGAAGGGTCATCTTCAAAATTCTGCGGTTCCTTGTTCGATATTCGATATTCATTTTTTTTAACATTTACATGAACCAGTGTGTTTGAAATCCGCCGTTATCGGAGGAAAAGTAGATAGTTTATTTCCTCGCTTACAGCCCCATTTCCTTCTCTTCCTCTCTAATACATTCTCCAATAATTTTTAAAGCTTCGTCAATTTCTTCTTTATGAATGATCAGAGGCGGGGCAAACTCAAAGGCCTGCCGCACAGGTGCAAGTTTTATAATCAATCCCTTCTGCTTGGCTCGACTTACCATGCTGGACAAATTTTCAAGCGGCAATGGCGCGCGCGTCTTTTTGTCCACTGTAAAGTCGATGGCCGTCCACAGTCCGGTCCCCCGCACCTCGCCGACGATGGAATGATGCTCCAACTCCTGCAGGCCTTCCAGAAAATATCTTCCCAACGCTTCGGAGTTTTCAACTAACTTGTCCCGCTTCAAGATCTCAATGGTCTTAATCCCTGCGGCACAGGGAACCGGATGGTTTCCATAGGTGTGCAAATGGTTGAATACCTCAATGGGCGCCAGCACCTCATCGGTGCATCCGACAGCACCCAGCGGAACATAACCGCTGGTGATCCCTTTGGCCATGGTTATGATATCTGGTTGAACATCGAAATGTTCTGTTGCAAACATCTTGCCGGTGCGACCGAATCCACAAATAACTTCATCGATAATCAACAGTATTCCGAATTTATCACAAATCTCTCGAACAATAGGCCAATATTCTTTCGGTGGAGCCAGCGTGCCGAACCCCTGCTGGATGGGCTCCCCGATAAATGCTGAAAACAGCTCCGGGCCCTCAAACTCAATGATGCGTTCAATGTTTCGTGCACATACAATATCGCAATCAGGATAGGTCAAATCATAGGGACAACGATAACAGTACGGAGATTCTGCAAAGACGCTACCCGGAGCCAAAGGTTCCATCATATGTCGCATCGGCACCACCGAACCCAGTGCCCTTACACCAATGCCATTGACACCATGATACGCACCTTTTCTGGAAAGAACTTTGTAACGCCCTTTATCACCTTTAAAATAATGATAATGCTTGGCAAGCTTCATCGCCGTTTCAACAGCCTCTGATCCGTCGCACTCAAATGTAAACCGATTAATAGAACCGGGAATAATTTCACAAAGCAAGCCTGCAAGCTTTATGGCCGGCTCATTGGCGAACATCAACGGTGTAAAATAGGCAAGTTTCATCATTTGATCGTAAACAGCTTGCGCCAATTCTTGATGGCCATAGCCCAAATGAACGGGGCGTGTCACCCCGGCTACCAGATCGATATATTTATTGCCTTCAGAATCAAAAACATGAACGCCTTCACCTCTGGAAATGACCGTAATGCCTTTCTCCAGCTCGGCTCTGGGTGTAAGGTGCAAAATTAGATGAGATGTTTCATCCAAGGTTGGTTTAGATGTGTTCATTGCTCCTCCTCTTGTATGTATATATTCATATTGAAAGTGCTGTGAGAAATTGAGTAAAAATCGGATATCAGAGGGGATTGTGAAAGCCCTTCTAATCAATGGGATCCAGTGCCCGGCAATCAACGGAAGACCATCCAAGCTGGATTTGCTTACCTTTATTTACAACCATATGACCTTGGGAGTTGGGGATCTTGACGATAAATTCATCATTACCGCAAACATTAACTCTGGTGCGAACATGGTCCCCAAGATATATTAATTCCTCTACCCGGCCTTCAAAGATGTTATCGACACTTCCTGCGGCAGGATTAACCGTCACTCTTTCCGGACGCAGTGACACCGTGGTTCTTTCCCCAACACCATTAATATTGACTTTAAGCGCCCTTATTGTTCCTCCGCCATTGACTTCCACCACACACCTGTCTCCATCAATTTCGGTCACCTTACCTGAAAGTCGGTTGTTTTCCCCGATAAATTGAGCAACAAATGCATTTTCCGGTTTTTCATAAAGAATATCGGGGGTTGAGAGTTGTCGGATGATGCCGTCGTCAAACACAGCGATTCGGTTAGACATGGTCATGGCTTCACTCTGGTCGTGGGTGACATAGACCACCGTTACATTTACATTTTCATGGATATGCTTGATTTCAAACTGCATTTGCTCACGCAGATTCTTGTCAAGCGCACCGAGAGGCTCATCCATTAGCACCAGCTGGGGTTCAAAAACGAGCGCCCGTGCTAATGCTACCCGCTGCTGCTGACCGCCGGAGAGTTGGGCCGGCATTCGGCCTTCAAAGCCTCGGAGTTCAACCATTTCAAGAGCTCTGGTGACTTTCTGGTCAATCTTATCTTTGGAAAATTTTCTGACTTTGAGGGGAAAGGCAAGATTTTCTTTAACCGTCATATGGGGAAACAGCGAATAATCTTGAAAAACCATGCCGATGTTTCTTTTGTGAGGTGGAATGTTACTTATGGATTGGCCGCTAAAAAAGATTTCTCCGTGAGTCGGTGTCTCAAAACCGGCCAACATCATTAAAGTAGTTGTTTTTCCTGAACCGGACGGTCCAAGCATGGTCAAAAATTCGCCCTGAGCGATATCAAGATTTAGATCTTTGATGACCAGGGTTTCACCATCAAAGCTTTTATCAATATGCTCAAAGCGAACAAGCGGCTTAACATTTTTGGTTTCCGATAACGCCATCCTGATCAACATCCTGAAATTTTTATTAAAAATAAACAAATAAACAATAAATTAACCAAAAAATATATTGAAAAAAGATGTTTCTGTCAATGTTTTTACCTTTTCTTTTAGCGCTTTTCTACAAAGCTTGACAAGCCGATTGCATTTCTCTTATAGTCCATTTCTAAAAGGACTGTTCTTTTAACCATGAAAGGAAGGAGGTATGAAAATGTCTAGGATTTCGATGTTTAAATTTGCAATGTTCTTTGTTGCCGTCACGTTTTTAGCCGGAATCGCCATGCCAACGATCAGCAGTGCTCGTGATCTCACGGTCGTCGGCTGGGGAGGCTCCTATCAGGAGGCACAAAGAAAAGCGTATTTCAATCCATTCATAAAAAAGACCGGAAGGCAGCTTCTCGACGAATCCTATAACGGCGAAATGGCCAAAATCAAAGCCATGGTTGAGACCAAAAATGTGACCTGGGACGTGGTCCAGGTAGAGGCGCCGGAGCTTATCAACGCCTGCGAGCAAGGTCTTCTGGAAATCATCGATTGGAGCAAAGTTGGTTCAAAAAAGGATTTCATCCCGGACGCGGTGGGAGAATGCGGTGTCGGCACCATTGTGTGGGCATTCATTCTCGCCTATGATGCCGACAGAATCAAGGGCGAAGGTCCCAAGAGTTGGGCCGACTTCTGGAATGTCAAGAAATGGCCGGGTAAACGTGCCTTACGTAAGTCGGCCAAACCCTCGCTTGAAATCGCTTTGCTTGCCGACGGCGTGAAACCGGCCGATGTCTACAATGTTCTTTCCACAGAAGAGGGTATCAAACGGGCATTTAAGAAACTCGATGAGCTCAAACCGCACCTGCAATGGTGGGAGGCCGGTGCCCAACCACCGCAGTGGCTGGCTGCCGGTGACGTTGTCATGACCTCCGCCTATAACGGACGTATCAGTGCCGCCATCAAAGAGGGACGCAACTTCAAGATCGTCTGGAATGGCCAGTGTTACGCCCTTGACTCCTGGGTGGTTGTCAAAGGTAGCCCGAATCTTGATCAAGCTTACGAGTTTATTAAATTTGCCAGTCAGCCGCAGATACAGGCGGTCCTCTCGGCTGAGATGCCTTATGGGCCGACCCATGTAAAAGCTGTGGCATCAGTGGATGCAACCGTCGCCCCGAATCTGCCGACTTATCCGGCCAATTTGAAAGGAGCGCTGGCGATAAACACCGAATGGTGGGTGGATCACCAGGCAGAACTCAACGAACGCTTTAACGTTTGGGCGGCCAAATAATCCATCTAGATATCAAAAGGAGGGGCGGTATCACCGCTCCTCTTGCATTTTTTAGAGTTGAAAACCATGAGCCACACACACAGCTCTGCCCAAAACCTCACCACATTTGATGGCACTCCGCTAAAGGAAATGCTGCAGCGTGCCGAGCGCCGGCGCAAAATCAAAGCCGCTGGATTAGTGGCGCCGCTTTTCTTTTTTTTACTCATAACCTTTATCACCCCGATTTTGTTGCTGCTATACCGCGCTGTCGAGAATCCCGAAATTCTTGAAGTAATGTCGCGTACGGCGGAGGCCATCCAGAGCTGGGACGGCTCTGGCATACCCGCCGAACCGGTGTTCGCGGCACTGGCTGCCGACCTGCGCCAGGCACACAAAAATCGAGAGGTTGGCAAGGCCGGCAAACGCCTAAATTACGACATCACCGGTTTTCGGTCCCTTTTGAATAAAACCGCCCGTAAAGTCTCCAAAATGAATCCGCAGCCGACGTCCAATCGGGATGCGATCGTGGCCATTGATAAACGCTGGGGGGAACAGCGTTACTGGGCTGCGGTGAAGCAGGCCGCTAAACCCTACACCGAATTTTACCTCCTGGCTGCTGTCGATCTCGAACGCGACAAGGACGGCAATATCGTACAAGTGCCGGCAGAAAGAGCCCTTTACCTCAGGGTATTTGTGCGCACATTTTGGATGAGCTTTGTGGTCACGCTCTGGTGTTTGCTGCTGGGATACCCGGTGGCCTGGATGCTGGCCAGTCTGCCGATGCGTTACAGCAATCTGCTTATGATTTTGGTGCTGCTGCCGTTTTGGACATCGTTGCTGGTTCGCACTGCTTCCTGGATCATCGTGTTACAAAAAGAAGGGATCATCAATAAAATCCTGTTATGGACGCACTTGGCACCAAATCCCATACAATTGGTGTTCAATCGTTTTGGCGTCTATGTGGCCATGATTCACATTCTGCTGCCCTTTATGATCCTGCCGCTTTACAGTGTCATGAAAAACATACCGCCGTCGTATATGCGTGCGGCATCCAGTTTAGGCGCAAATCCGATTGTTGCCTTTTTGAAAGTCTATCTGCCGCAGTCCATGCCGGGAATCAGTGCAGGGTGCCTACTGGTCTATATCCTGGCCATCGGCTACTATATCACGCCGGCCCTGGTGGGAGGCCCCAAGGATCAAATGCTCAGCTACTTCATCGCCTTTTTTACCAACAACACCATTAACTGGGGAATGGCCGCGGGACTGGCGGTGTTGCTGCTGACAGCAACCATCGTTTTGTACACAGTGTTTAACCGCTTCATTGGAATCGAGCGTTTACGGATGGGTTAAGAGCATGGCTTTGCAACCCTATGCATCGCGTTTGGAACGAATATGGTATTACGCCATACGGGGTTTCTGCGTCTTAGTACTTATCTGCCTCGTGCTGCCGATCTTTGCCATCATACCGATTTCGTTCACATCAGACACGATGCTAAGCTATCCGATGCCCGGCCTCAGTTTGCGGTGGTATATAGAGTTCTTTCACTCCGTCATGTGGACGCTTTCCATGAAAAACAGCTTTATTATTGCCTTCGCGACCACGTTTTTGGCGACGGCATTGGGTACCTTGGCGGCATTGGGGTTGACGACGGCCAATTTCCCATTCAAAGGCGTGATAACAGGAATGATGATCATGCCCATGGTGGTGCCCATCGTGATTAGTGCTGTGGGCATTTACTTTTTCTTTGCTTGGGTAGGGCTGACCAGCACACATCTCGGTATGATCCTAGCCCATACGGCCCTGGCAACACCCTTTGTCGTCATCACCGTAACCGCAACATTGCAAGGGTTTAATCGCAACCAGATACGCGCCGGCACCAGCCTGGGTGCCTCACCGGTAACCGTTTTTTTTAAAATCACCCTACCGCAAATCCTGCCGGGAGTGATCTCAGGTGCTCTATTTGCCTTCGTAACTTCCTTTGACGAGGTCGTCGTGGCCCTTTTTATTGCCGGTTCCGAGCAGTACACCTTACCGCGACAGATGTTTGCCGGTATCCGCGAAAAATACAATCCCACCATTGCGGCCGTGGCCACCATGATGATCATCGTCTCGATAGCCTTGCTGGTGACGGTGGAATTGCTGCGACGAAGAAGCGAGCGGTTGCGTGGGATCAGGCAGTAATGGCTGGTGTTTGATTGAATCTATTGATCAGCAATATCGCGAGATGGGATACCGGAATAATATTTATAAAACCAACGCTCCATCAGTACCCAACACTTCAATACTCCAGTAAATCTCAAAACTTTTAATGATAAACCGCTAGTTACTTTTTATCGCTTAAGACGAATTCGCAGTATCCAATACCCTACTCAACGGTGGTCGCAATTAATGTTTCAGTCGCCGTAACGCCTTCAACTTCTCTGATTTTAGCGATGAGTTTCGCACCAGCATCCAGGTCAAGCGCCCGGATCATCACAACCAGGTCGAAACGACCAAATACGGCTGTGATATTTGCTACGCCTTCAATCACTTTCAGCTTTTCATAAACCTCTCGTGTCTTGGCAGGATCGGTATTGATTAAAACGCCCGCAACCATAACAACCTCCCTGTTATTATTTTATTTTGTTATATAGAAAGCCCAAGTGAGTTTGAAATGGTCAGGGCACTGGATTCCCGCTTTCAAGACTGTGTCATAATTGGCAAAACCACACATATTGCAGTTACTGTCATTCCGGGCTTGACCCGGAATCCAGTTTTTTTTCAAAGTCTTACGCTACTAGATGCCGGATCAAGTCCGGCATGACGGGCACAAATTAAGTTTTTTTTGAATTGCGACACAGTCTGTTTCGCGGGAATGACGGTGGGACCGCCACATTCTGTCATACCCGCGAAGGCGGGTATCCAAAATCTACAGCCCAACTTGGTCTTTCTATATAACCAGATTCAAATATTCAATGATCAAAACAACAACGTTTCGAATCTGTAATTTTGGTCATTGTTATTTATTTGATATTTGGGATTTGTTATTTGGAATTTCCTTCACTCCAGGTATAAATTAAGTAAATCCCTTTTTATTAACGAATTGAGGTATTCTCCCTCAGGGCAATAGTATAATTTTGACGCCTTTTCTCGAAAAACAGAAATCAAAGGCCTGTGCGGCTTCTTTTAATGGAAATGTATGTCCGATCAACGGCTTCACATCCAGTTTTTTTTTGGCCAACAAATCCACTGCCTGATCAAATTCCTTGTAGTTATAACAGATCGAGCCAATTAAGGTGAGCTCATTGCGTATCACTGGCTCCACGTCAATTTGGATCTTTTTGTGAACCGTCATTATGACAATGGATCCGTTCTTCCGGGTAATATCAATGGCCTGTTGCAGCGCATTTGGATTTCCAGCAGCTTCAAACGCATAATCTACACCGCCATTTGTGATCTCGAGGATCTCTTCGGTTGGATCCGAGTTGCGGATATTGAACGTATGCTCAGCACCAAATTCTTTCGCAAGCTCCAAACGGTTATCATTGGTGCCGGTAACGATGACATTCGATCTGCGGATGTCCTTGGCAACCTTAGTGGCGAGCAGACCGATGGCACCAGGCCCTAAAATTGCGACCCAGCTAAAGGGTTTAATTCCAGCAAGCTCCAATCCCCTGATACTACAGGCCAATGGATCGGCAAATGTGGCTTCCTCAAACGAAAGGTTTTCGGGGATTCGGTGGACATTTCTGGCTGGAACCGCCACATATTCAGCCATTCCGCCGTTCATGGTGACGCCGATTTCATTGAGGTTTTCACAGAGATTAACAAGCCCTTTGCGACAATAACGACAGATCGCACAGCCAATGCATATCTCTGTGGCAACCCGGTCTCCTTTTTTAAAGCCATGGACTTTCTCGCCCATTTCGACGACTTCACCGGATACCTCGTGGCCTGGAATATAATTTCCCCTCCGGTTCGGGTCCGCATATTTAAAGATACGAAGATCGCTACCGCAAATTCCAACTGCCTTTACCTTAAGCAAAACTTCCCAGGGACTGAATTCGGGGATGGATGTATCTTCGAGAGAAATCCCAACCTCGGATGGGTTTTTTATAACAGCTAACATTTCCGCCTCCAATAACCTGCCTGAATTCTTCTATGTCTTCAAATGCTTACCTTTTCCCTTCAAGACAGCAAACAACAATTATTACCCTAATCAAAAGGCATTCACCTGTCAAGCCCTTCAATTACACTGCTTTTAATATATAACCTTCTGAAATTCTATATTATTTGGCTTTTATCCTTGTTTCAAAGAGGCCTATTTGCTATCAAAAAGTAATATAATAAAAAAATAACGCGCCTAAACAAGCAATTTCAAAAAGGAGATGGGAATATGAAAAAACAATTACCAGATGAATTCGATCTATCCGGAAAAGTAGCTATAGTTACCGGCGCAGGGCGAGGAATTGGATACCACATTGCCCTTGCTTTAGCCAAATATGGCGCGGATATCGTTGTTTGTAGTAGAACTATCTCAGAGTTGGAGAAAGTGTCGATAGAGATAGAAAAATTGGGCAAGCAAGCCATGATTCAAAGTTTAGACATTACGAATATTAAAAGCATCCCAGCCATGGTCGATAAAACGATGATGGCCTTTGGCCATATTGATATCCTGGTAAACAATGCCGGGGTTAATCGTCCCCAGTGGGCGCTTGACGTTACCGAAGAAAATTGGGATCTGGTAATGAACACGAACCTTAAAGCCCTCTTCTTTTGTGCTCAAACAGTTGGGCGAGTGATGATCAAACAGAAGAAGGGGAAAATTATAAATATTTCTTCGGATGCCGGTTCGGTGGGGCTCTTGCGCCGTGCGGCATATTGTGCCAGTAAAGGAGGGGTGAATCTTCTAACCAAAGTGTTGGCCCTTGAATGGGCCCAATATAATATAAACGTCAATGCAATTGCACCGGCGTTTATAAAAACACCATTAACAGAGCCCATGTTTGAAGAAAAAGGCTTTCGAGAATATGTTTTAGGGAATACCCCTCTGGGCCGCGTCGGAGAACCCAAAGATGTTAGCGGTGCCCTCGTATTTCTGGCCTCGGAAGCCTCAAACTATATGACCGGCAGTGTGATGCTAATAGATGGGGGGTGGACGGCACATTAGCAAACGTCGATTCAAAACCCGTCTATGTATCTGATGGCTGCGTTGCGAGCCGTCTTAAAAGGTTTCATAATAAAATTCAAAAAGTCTTTCACTACATGCAGATCTCTCATCGTTCACTGATCATCATCGCAGGGATTGTTTGGTACGGAGGCGGAATCTCTTTGCTGTTGAAAGGCTGGGTCTTGATTAAACATGCATATTTAATAGACGCTCAATCGAACTGGGCTTTTATTGCAGCGGTTGTTGGTGTAATTGCCGGTCTACTGAAGGGAATGTCTATCTTCAACAAAAGCTGCAAGAAAAATATCAAACGAATACACGCACTCCCCAATCCTCGCATCTGGCAATGCTTGAGACCCGGGATGCTGATATTTCTGGCCATTATTATTCCTGCCGGTGCATGGATGTCGAGGGCCGCCATAGAAAATTACACATTTCTTTGCCTGGTTGGTGGCCTGGATTTGTCGATTTCAATTGCGCTTCTCACATCAAGTCTGGTTTTCTGGAAGCTTAAGGCGTTTTCTCCTAAAAACTAAGGAATTAGCCAATTCGGCTATGCCCCTTTTTTCTGCCAAGATTGTATTTTGCGGCCGATATTTTGCCAACATTAGATTAGATAACGCGATTCGGTTGTGAATTTCGATTGTTAATCCAAAACAATTGTCTAAAGGCAGGATTTTGTATATTAGCCGACATCCACAATTCAGCCGAAGTGTGGGTTTCGTATGGCTAATATCCAATCTCGGATAGTCACTTAGAAGGTGGAATTTTACACCTGAGATATGAAAACGATATCCCAATAATCAGCTGATACAGCAGGATAGTAATACGTTGGAGATACATGGATTTTTGAAAGCGCTCGTTTATTACAGATATACTCCTGTTATTCACATTCTCGAGACACGATCCAAAACCACAAAATGTTGATGGATGTTAGAAATGACAAAACCGGCTTTTACACCAAAGAATCGAGAGCCTCATTTGCTTGTTTAAGATAGACTTCAGCCTCACATTCCTGGAATATATTAATTGCTTCCAATATGCATTGCCTGGCCTGATCGGTTCTCTTGCTCGCTTTGCATAGCAGCCCCAAACTCAGATAGGATTGCCCAAGAAAGCTGTTCGCACCTATTTTTTTAAATGATTCAATCGCCTTGTTGAAATGTTCTTCTGCTTTTTTCGTCGCAAAAGGAACGTTTTTTACCAAAAAGCCTATATTTTTGGCTATGATCGACAAATCGGGTTTCGGTCCTGTGGCTATTTGTGAATTCACTTCACCAAGAAAATGCTCAGATAAAGCATACCATACTCTGCGCTGATTTTTATGAAAGGTCTTTCGCGCCTTTTCCAACTGCTCTTTCCCTTGCATCATATGGCCTTTGGCAATCAAGACAGGAGCCAGGAATATCTGGCAGACTACAGAGAGTAGTCCCATACCGTGTTTCTCACAGAAATTTAATGAGGATTGAAGAACATTTTCAGCTTGCTGAAGCTGACCGTCAACAAAATAGGCATTGCCTAATGTTGATTTTGGAAATTGAGCATAGGCAGGATCCAATGCGACTTCGATTGCTTTTTCATTACTTTTTTGGGATGACTTCATATCTCCGGCAACAACATGACCAAATGCTTTCATCCAATGCCCAAATACCTTACTTCTGTTGTTCGCGTTTCTTTCACCGTATTCTAAAAGACGTTTCGCACCCTCAAAAATCCTGTGCGCATCCCCCTTGAAAAAATTAATGAAGCAAAGTCCGCCAAGGGATTTGAAAAAGAGATATTGATCGGAAGTAAACGACTCAGCTATCTTTTGGGCCCTCTCACCAAAGTCCAAACCTTCAGAGAAAAGCCCCAGTTCTGCGCATGCCCATGTCAGCCAGGTGCAAGCATATCCTATTGCTTTTTGGTGACCGGCGTTCTCGCCGAGCTCCAAACCTTTGGACAGATATGCATAGGAATCCTTTGGCTTTCCAGCCATAAAAAGGGCAACACCCAACCACACATAGAACATCCCCGCTCTTGCCTTGTCGTCCAGGGATTTTACCAGAATCTGATGAGCACTGAAAAGATTGACAAATTCATTAATTTCACCGAGATAATAATAGGCGTGGCCCCAACTGTTAAGAATGTCGATAAGGATGATTTTTTCTTCTTCAGACAGCTCTTCTTTTGATGCGAGTATTTCATACGCTTTTTTGAAGTACTGATGAGCTTCTTTCACCGCATATCTTGCCAGACTCTTTTCTCCGGACTTTACCAGGTAATCGACAGCCTTGGCAACCGACCGACCTCGGGCAAAATGAAACGCCAGGGTCTCGTAAAATTCAGAAAGTCTGTCCTGGAAGAGGCCCTCCATCACCAACGCAATTTGTTCATGGATTTCCCGGCGCTGTTTCTTGAGCAGACCGTTATAGACAATCTCCTGGGTCAGGGCGTGCTTGAACATATACTCTAGATCCGGCTGCAAGGAGCGGGTTCTGATAAGGTCGAGACGCTCCAGATGACCGAGCTCCCCGTCGATGCGTGCTTCAAGCTCCGTTATCCTTTTTAGAATTTCGTAAAGAAAATCACGGCCAATCACCGACGCCTCCTGCAGAATTCGCTTAGTCTGCTTTTCCAGCCGGTCGAGTCTGCCGGAAATCAAGCCATGCAACGAAGAGGGGATATCCGATTCTGTAAGGGGACGGGTAAGTTTCCAGCTGCCGTTATCCCGGATCAGCGTGTCGGATTCGATCAGGGAGTTGACCAGCTCTTCCAGGTAAAATGGATTACCCTCCGCTTTGCTGTTCACCCAGCGCTTAAGCTCGGGGGGAATGGTTTCGGTTTTGAGCAATGATGCCAGCATATTCTGGGCGACTGAAAGTGATAAATTTTGTAGCTGAATATCATGATAATATTGGCTGATATTGCTTACCTGATGGCCCGTGAAAAGACTAAAGGTTGGCCGGTAAGCACACAGCACAATGGCAGGTTGTCGGATCTCCATACATGCACGTCGCAGCAGCTCCACAAAGGAGGGATCGGCCCAGTGTAAATCCTCCAGAAAAAAAACAGTCGGTGCTTTATCTGCCAGAGTGGAAAGAATCGCCAGGATGGCCTTTTGCAGGCGGGATTTCCAATGCTCGGGGCTGATATCATTGACCTCAGGGTAGTTCAGTGAATAAAGATGACCCACATAAGGGATAACATCTTGCCGGTTGGAGACAAGAGATCCAAGCCCGGATTCAACTTTATCCCTCACTTTCTCTGGTGGGTCTTTTTCTTCAATGTGCAACAATCGATTTAGAAGATCTACCAGAGGGAAATAGGGTATGCTTTGAGAATACGCATAGGCATGACCTTCGAGCCATTGAATCCGATCAAGATCAAGTTGGGCTTTAAACTCCTCAACCAGTCGGCTTTTGCCCGTACCGGCGGCACCACAGATCGAAAAAATCCGGCCTTTGCCTTGTTGCAAATTTTCGACCGCTTCGGATAATTCGGCCATCTCCACGTCTCGGCCAGTCAGATCCGCTCTTAGTCCGGAGAGCCGACGAATGGTAAGCGGTTTATCCCGTTGAGACAATACCTGATGAACATCCACCGGATCAGCCTTGCCCTTTACGGTAGTTGTTTCCCTGTATTCACATGTGAAATGTCCCTCGACCTGACGGCAGGTATCCACATCCACCAGAATTTCACCGGGTTTGGCAAGATTGCTCAGGCGTGAGGCTAGGTTGATGGTATCCCCGGCAATGCCATGTGTTCCTCTCTCCATGTCCACTTCACCGGTGACCACCAGACCAGTATTAATGCCAGTGTGCATCGAAATGGGTTGCCCGATCCTGGTTTCTACCTCCGGGCTTATAGCATCGACCAACTCATGGATCTCTCGTGCAGCTTTAACAGCTCTAATCGGATCATCCTCATGGGCCTGGGGAACACCGAAAATTACCATCACCGCGTCGCCGGCATATTTTTCGATGAATCCATCGTAGCTGGCCACGATGTTGGTAATCTCGCTAAAGATCCGGCTTGTGATCTCTTTGACTTCTTCGGGGTCCAGCTTTTCGGACATGGCGGTATATCCGGTAAGGTCGGAGAAAAGGACTGTAACGTGCTTTCTTTCACCTTCAGCTGCAATCTCAGTTGGTACGGTCTCTTCGGGTGGAGATTCAGGAAATTGGGTGTCCTGTTCGCTTTCTTTGAGGGATGCAGTTTCTATGGATTCGCTTAAAGCATATCCGCATTTACCGCAAAATTTTCTCCCAAGAGGAATTTTGGCATCACAGTTTGGGCATTCAAATTCAAGTTTCGCTCCGCATTCTTCACAGAAATTTACTCCTTCGCGATTCTCAAACTGGCACTTCGGGCATTGCATTTTTGAGCCCTCCACTTAATAGTTAAGCAGCTTGAAAGATGGTGAAGCAACGCTGGATGGTGAAATTGAAATAGCGTAAATATTGGTTCGTGTCAAATTTGCAGCATATTTCTTAAGCGGGAGGGTATAAAGAAAATGGAGATAAAAGAGTGGATTTTACTTAAAATTCTGTGCAAGTGGTGCGAGCATTTCTTGCCCCAGTGTTCAATGATCAATATCAGCTAACCGGGGAAGTTTGGAGTGGATAGTGTTGATTTTTAGAAATTATATAGAATCCCAGATGTTGTGGTTTGTCCAAAAACCTAAAAATTGCAGGTTAATCGAGAATATGTGGATTCTGACATAAATTCAGATACTAAACCGATATCACCACCCCAAGAAAAATAATTACTGCATTGACTTGCCATTTTCGGATTGAGTTATGGATAGCGTATGACAAACCTATACTTTTTTCGCGGTTCGTTTTGTTTACATTGCCTTAAGCGAATCTTTGACTCAAGCATGATCTTATTATAAATTTGATCTGCTAATCCAAATTAAAAGTCGCCTATAAAATCATGTCCGTCTTTAATCGTTGGATAATGTCGTCTGCATATACGCCCTTCCAGTGAATTCCGGAAACTGGTCCGATAAATGGCAGACTTCTTAATCCTACGGGTTTTATCGTTGCATATTCTCTTTTAGAATACTTTAGGCTAGGATTAGCTATCAGATAAGCAAAGATAAATGGAGACTCCTGAGACACAGGGCTCACCATTGCGGAACCAAAAGGCCAACGCCAGATTATATTAATCCAAGATATGGGGCTATTGCGTATTTCAATAAGATGACCTTTTGCCACTTCATCTGAATTTATACCAACTTTTTCCTCCGCTCGATATTCTTTGACAATTCTGGCACTTAGTCCTAAAGTTTTCAGATCTGCGCACGCTTTTTCACACAACCGCTGGGAAGCTTTATCTTTTAGTATGAATTCGTCTAATTTGCCCATCAGATTTTTCTTGAGGTTTAGACCAGTACCTCTTCATAAGTATTGAACACTATTTTATCCGGATGCTGACCCAGATACGGCCCTATAACCTCATCTTCCCACGTTTTCCAATTTTCAGGGTAATCTTCTTTGGCGCGAGGATGCCCAACCGGTCCCCATAACCTCTCCCAAGCTTCTTTGCTCTCATAAATCCATACAGCGGCGTATTTACCAAACCGTGAGCCACGAATACCTTTTGTTAAAAAAAGATTTATCAGTCCCGGCAGTTGCAACAATCCACGCTCTTTGGCTCTTTGTACTGCTCGTTCAAATTCTAATTCGTCAACCTCAGGCTTAAGTACATATTCGTGAATGCTAATTACTTTCGCCATTCGATCCCCCATTTAAATAAAATTTGTTTATTACCGTTACACCGGTACCGGCAAAATTATTCATATTAACCAGTTCTTCTGGTGACTCATCCAGGCTGATGGTTTTTCCAATCAATTTTGCAGGGTCTAACTTGCCTGATTCAATCATTGCCAGCACGGCCGGATATTCATACGCCTGGATGCCATGGCTTCCTAAAATTTCAAGCTCATTGGCAATCACTTTATCCATCGGCACAGCCGGGCAATGGTGGTCTCCCGTCATCAGACCCACCTGAACATGTTTGCCACGTTTTCGCAAATTGGCGATCGAGTTATAACAGGTATCTGGACTGCCAAGAGCATCAATGGATACGTGCGCACCGCCCCGGGTAATACTCACCACACGTTCAACAACGTCTTTTTTTTCCGTAGCGTTGATTACATCAACCGCACCTACTGACCTGGCAAATTCGAGTTTTTCATCACCAATATCAATGGCAACAACGTTTGCCCTCAGTGCGCTGGCGATCATTATCGCAGACAACCCAACGCCCCCGCACCCGTGAACCGCAACCCATTGCCCAGCGGCAACCTTGCCTTGGGCGACGATTGCCCGAAACGAAGTCACAAATCGGCAGCCCAGGCTCGCCGCAGTGACGTAGTCGAGTTCATCGGGCAAACGGACCAGATTGATATCGGCATAATCGATGGCCACAAATTCAGCAAAGGAACCCCAGCCGGTAAACCCCGGCTGGAATTGGTTGTCACAAACTTGATGGTTTCCGGACATACATTGGGGACATGCACCGCACCCACAAACAAACGGCAATGTCACCCTGTCGCCAATTTCCCACCGGCTGACATCCTTTCCGACAGCTTCAACAATCCCGGCGATCTCATGCCCAGGTACATGGGGTAAGGTAATGTCGGGATCATGACCCATCCATCCATGCCAGTCACTGCGGCACAGCCCGGTTGCCTTTACCCGCAAAACAACACCGTGTGCTTTCGGGGTTGGATCAGGTACATTTTCAATTGCTGGCAGTTTTGCAAACTCTCTATATATCACAGCTCTCATTTGGAACTCCTATTTTCTATGAATTAGTATTAATATAGGCACAAGTTCTTTCAAGACCCTCGACCACAACATCTTCTTCGGCCGCCATGCTGACAGGGATATATCTGCCTGACGGCTCGTTTACCATAAATTCAACTCTGCTAAATGTACCTGTTTCAAAGGATATCGCAAGTTTTTTTGGACGAGCCCAAGGCATAGTCTGACACAGGAAAAAAGCTTGCCTTCATTTGTGGGTAATGAATTTACAGATTATACAGGGCAAATACACACTTATTTGAGCCTTAAATTATTTTAGACTTCGTGCTCAATCTATCATTTAATGAATTTATAGACTTCTATTTGAAATATAAAATTTCCGCATTTCTAAAACCCAACATTTCCCAACTGATTAGGCACAAAAAAGTCAATGAAATCAGAAAAAAATTTGAAATCATTGACTTTTAAAATTGGCTGTATGCGGACTTAAAATACCTCGAGACCCATCAAATATTTTCAGCTGGTTGGCGGCATCATTGTCTCATCCCAACCGTGAAGCTGGTAGTATTCTTTCAACATGATTTCAAGTTCTGCTTCGGTGATCACCTTGCCGGAATCTTCTAATTTTTTATGCAAAGCTTTCGGTAGCCGTTCATCCTCAATCGTCATTCCTTCCCGAAGATTAAACTGGCGAATCAATGTGGCAACAGCTTTGGCTTTTTCTCTCAAAACCGTCTCATTAGCTTCCAGGCCGGTCGCCAGGTGGATGATCTCCCCTAATTTGTCCCACAGATAAAAATCCCGGTAGAACCGGCAGAGAATCAATGTATCAAAAATCGCCAGCCGGTCTTCAAACTCCAAAAAAAGCTCGGCTTTGCCTTCGATCTGCTCCGGCGCAATCACTCCGCTGAGTTCCGGTTTATAAAAGGTTGCTCGCAGGTGACAGGCACCGCGATCCGATGTGGCATAGGCCAGTCCCATGCCTTTAAGCGACCGCGGATCGTATCCGGCCGGTTCCAGCCCTTTGACATGCACGGCAATATCCTCAAGATCCCATTGTTTGGCGGCATGGCGGATTCCTTCTGCCAGAACATCGCCGATGCCTTCTCTACGGGCAATTTTATGGAGCAAATCCGCTATGGCATCCACCTCACCATAGTCAATCTGATAATCGATTTTTCCCCTCCGCGATGCTTCAATAGCAAACCCACAGAGATTGCCGGCTGTAATCGTATCAATTCCCAAACGGTCGCAAATATCATTCAAATACGCAATCTCCTCGAGGCTATCAATTAAACAAAGTCCGCCAAAGGCGTAAATGGTTTCGTATTCAGGGCCCTCTATTTTCAGACCGGCATGACGCCCCTCTTTTACAATACCCAGCTGCCCGCAGGCCATAAAACACTTACCGCACGCATTGGGTTTGGGATCCATTTTCTCGATCAATGCCTCAGCACTGATTTTTTCCCATTGATCATATGAGCCTTGCGTCCAATAGCGGGTGGGAAAGGTTCCGGCAGCATTGGTCACTTTAACTAACATGGGGGTTCCTAAAGTTTTGTAAGCATCGGCAGCCGGATGATCTTTAAACTCTTTCATAAAATTTTTTGAAAATTCCTTAACCGCACTTTCATCCGCATGAGAACGTTTGCAATTGCCGGTAAACAAAATTCCTTTGATTTTTTTGGAACCCATCACCGTTCCGGCGCCGGTTCTGCCGGCCGATCGCCAGTAGTCATTTTCAACCACCGCAAAGCGTACCCGGTTTTCGGCTGCCGGACCGATGACGACGGCCCCCTTCTTGCGGTATTCCGGTTGCGCAAAGCGTTCTTTGACGGCATCCTCCGCTGCATAGGTTTCCATGCCCCAGATGTCGCCGGCATCATGAAAATCAACGCCGTCGGGATATACCGTCAAAACAGTCGGTTGCGTACATTGACCATAGATGACAATGGCGTCAAATCCGGTGGCATCAATGGCATCCGGTGTTCGGCCTCCGGAATAGGATTCTGTGAACAAACCGGTTAGAGGCGACTTGGTGAAAACCCCGTAGCGGCAGGATCCCCAGATGGTGCTGCCGCCCAACGGGCCGGTGGTAAATATTAACGTATTCTCCGCAGAGAGAGGGTCCACTCCCGGCGGGTTGAGCTCATATAACAAATGAGCCGCCAGCCCTTTGCCGCCGAGATATTTTTCATGAATCTCATCGCTGACAGCATCGATGGTAAAATTCTTCTGGCTTAGGTCAACTTTTAAAATCCGGCCATAAAATCCGTTCATGATATTTCTCCTTATATTTTTCCTCTTCGAACAAATTTTTCACAACCTATACAATATAATTGCATTTAATCCCGATAATTTATCTAATGCTTCTCCAACTGGAAAAATATGTATCCTAAAAATTATTATTAAATCAATATGAAATCTAAATTTACTAAAAATAGAATGGTCAAAACCGTTTTTTTAACCAGTTTTACATGCAGGCACCTCCATTCGGACTCAACACCTGGCCGGTGATAAATTCTGCTTTATCAGAGAGAAGAAAGGCAACGACACTAGCAACATCTTCGGGTTCTCCAATTCTGGGCCAGGCTATGAGATGACTTTGATGATCAATACCCCGTTTGCGTGACATGTCGGTATCAATCAGGCCTGGAGCCACCACGTTGACGTTTATCCTACTTTCGGCTACCTCCCTCGCCAGGGACTTCGAAAAACCGATAACGCCGGCTTTGGCCGCGGCATAGTGCGTGCTGCCGGCCACGCCCATTATCGCTGTGATGGAAGAAATATTGACAATACGTCCTCTTCCTTGAGTAAGCATATGGGGAACAACTGCCTGACACATTAGAAAGGAGGCAGTCAAATCAATGCGAAGCATCTCGTCCCACTCCTCTAAACTCAGCTCCAATAGTGTTTTTCCTACACCACCAATGCCCGCATTATTGACGAGGCCATCAATACGCCCATACTGCTCCACAACCTTGGCCACCATGTCTTGAACCGCTTTCAGATCACTGACATCACCCACAAGGCCTAGCGCATGATGTCCGGATTCCTTTAATTGATGAACCGTTTGAGAAAGGATTTCAGCGTCAATGTCGTTTAGAGCCAAATCATCTCCCTGCTCCGCCAACCGAATGGCAATGGCACGCCCGATGCCTCGGGCTGCTCCGGTTACCAATACAATCTGCCGGTGTTTTTGATCCTCCGGTGAATTCAAGACTGATTCTCCTTCCAGTACAAGGCCACATCTTTTAAGGGTGCCATCCACACATCAGGATAAGAAACGATTCGTTGAAGCAACCGTTCCAACATCTGCAACCGGCCGGGACGCCCTATAAATTGCGGGTGCATGGTTAAATTAAAAAATCCGCCGTACTGATATATCCCGTGAAATTCTTCCTGCCAGGCTTTTAAAACTAGATCGGCCGGCCAGATAGGACGTGAGGGAACCCGGGTTTGAAATAAAAAAAAAGGTGCATCATCGAGTAGCCATTGAACCGGCAGTTCCACGATACCTTGCGGGTGCATATACGGTGCGAAATCATCCATTAGATTGGATGAATACAGAAAACCTTCGTCTTTCAGGAAATTCAGAGTATTGGGTGTCAGCTCCCAGGCCGGAGACCGGTACCCGCCCGGCTGCTCATCGGTAATGCCTTTGATGGCGTCAATGCCTTTCAAGAGCACTTCTTTTTCTATCTCGGGATGTTCACTGTCCGGCCATTCATGTTTATAGCCATGATGACCGATTTCATGGCCGGCCCTGTGTATCAGCTCAATCACTTGAGGGTAATGTGAAACAATCCATCCCGGCACAAAAAATGTAGCATGAAGGGCAAATCGTTCAAGTAAATCGAGAATAAGCGGCACCCCCACCTTAGGTCCATAAGCGCCTTGCGACAGTACCCCCGGGCGGTGTTCATTGGCCGGATCCTTGGAGATCCAGAGAGTTTCCCCATCGACGTCAAATGATAGACTAACGGCACAACGGGCATTTGCCTTCCAAACGATTTTTTCCATCTTCATTCTCCCTGTGTATTTTTGCGTAACTACTTTACTTTAGGTAATGTATTTTTCCGGCCACTTCGACTTCAATACGGCATGTCGAACCCACGTTCCTTATTCGCCGCTGACTGGGATCCCATAGCGGCCGGAGGACAACCCGCCGTCCACGGGAATCACCTGTCCGGTCATATACTCCGCCTTAGGATCAGAAACTAAAAGAACGACGTTGGCCACATCCTCGGGTCTACCCATGCGGCCCCAGGGTACCATGCGGGCCATGGCCTGTTTATAGGATTCGGACAGCGGTTGTCCACCGGGAACATCAATGATCCCTGGTGAAACAGAGTTAACTCGAATCCGGTGTGGGGCAAGTTCTAAGGCCATAACCTGCGTCAGCATGACTACAGCAGCCTTGGACGCACAGTAGTGCGCGGATCCGACCCGGGCAAAACGCGCACTGCCCGATGATATCGTGATGATGACGCCTTCCTGTTTTTTTTGGACCATCAACTGCGCCGCGGCCTGGCAAATAAGGAATGTTCCGCGTATGTTGACCGCCATCACGCGGTCCCAATCGTTGACATCCATCTCAAGGAAGGGATGACTCGGATATATCCCGGCGTTGCTCACCACAATATCCAGGCCTCCGAGTTCAAGACCGGCCTTTGACACCACCGCCCGCGCCTCTTGTGCATCCGCCACATCACCCGGAAACCCGTAACTGGTATTGCCGATTGTTTCCAGTGCCTCTGCAACCCGGTCGGAATCAATATCGTTGATTGCCACTCGGGCACCTTCATCTATAAATGCCCGGCTAATTGCCAAGCCGATACCATGCCCGGCTCCGGAAACCAAAACCTTTTTTTCTTGAAATCGCAAAATTGTCTCTCCCTGTTAGCGTTTACTTAGCTGCTAACATGTACCGGCGGCTTACGATCAATCCAGGATAGGGCTTCCTCAAAGGCACCGGCAACACGAATCAGCAACGCTTCTTCTCCAAACCCGGCCATAAATTGCATGCCAATGGGCAATCCGTCCTCGCTTTGACACAACGGAAGTGATATGGCCGGAAGCCCGGTGGCATTGCCCAAATTGGTAAAGGCGTTAAATTGAGCCGTTCCGTATTCCCAGGCTTCTATCCCGTCCTCATGATTGAGATCGATGGTCCCCAGCGGCACGGGAAGCTGAGTCACTGTCGGTGTCAGCAGCAGATCGTAGTTTTGAAAAAACAGCCCAACCTGACGACGAGTAACGTTTAAGGCTGCCCTGGCAGCAATTACATCGGCAGCCGAATATTTCCTCGAGCTTTCATAGATTTTAAGCGTAACCGGCTCAAGATGATCACCGTCAATCGGACGGTTCAGCAATTTAGCGAGCATGTCACATGAAAAACCCAAGGAAGATCCCCACATCACTCTCAGAGCGTTAAAATAGGGGTCGAGATCAAATTGTGGCTTTGCCTCTTCAACTTCATGGCCCATCACCTCGCACAGCCGAGCGACACCTTTTGTTTTATCAGCGACTTCCGGATTTACCTCTATCCCGGTCCAGCTCTCTACGGTAAAGGCGATCCGCAGCGTTCCGGTTGGGGCACCGATTTCTTCGAAATAGGGCCTCCGAGGTTGTATGATCACATAGGGATCGCCGGGTGCCGGCTTGCTGACGGCATCCAGCATGGCGGCTGAATCCCTCACCGTTCGGCTGACAACAAACTCTTGCGCCAACCCAAAAAGCCGTTCATCAGCTTCGGGACCGGCCGAAATACGGCCCCGGGAAGGTTTTAATCCCACAAGACCGCAACAGGCCGCCGGAATGCGGATGGATCCGCCGCCGTCGCTGGCATGGGCAAGCGGCACAATACCGGCAGCCACCGCTGCCGCAGATCCGCCGCTGGAACCACCGGCAATACGGCTAAGATCCCATGGATTGCTTGTGGCTCCGGTCAGAATCGACTCCGTTGTCGCTGCCAATCCACGTTCGGGGGTGGTCGTTCGGCCCAAGATTATTGCACCTGCCGCTTTGAAACGGTTCGTCAAATAGGCGTCCGTATCGGCCACATACCCTTTAGCCAAAAGGCTTCCCATCTCTTGTGGTTTACCGGCTTCGGTGGCGCCTAAATCTTTCAGAAAAAAAGGCACACCGCAAAAGGGTGTCTCCGGCAATAGCAGTTCATCGGCTTTCTCAACGCGCTCGTCATAGACCTCAATGACGGCGTTGATCTCCGGGTTGATTTTTTGAACCCCCGTCAGCACCAATTCAGCCAGTTCTTTGGCAGTCACCTCCTTGTTACGGATCAGATCTGCCAGACCGAGCCCATCGTAGCAGGCAAATTTGCTGAGATTCATGGTAGCAAACTCCTCTTATTAAATAAGTATTTCAAAATACATTAAGCGTTTGAGGATAATCAGGCTGCCCGATAAATCGTTACCCCTATTCACATTAAAATGGCTCTATCCATTTTAGCGCAGGTGACAGGCCACCCACTGGTTCTCATCTACATATTTGAGTCTGGGCTCCTGTTTTTCGCAAATGTCTTGCTTGTACATGCAGCGTGTATGAAAATGGCACCCCGTCGGCGGATTGATGGGACTGGGCACATCCCCTTTGAGAATGATGCGTTTTTTATCGTAATCCGGATCCGGTACGGTGACCGCCGACAACAGCGCTTCGGTATAAGGGTGCTGCGGCCGGTTGTAGAGAATGTCGTAGGCTGCGGTCTCCACGATGCGGCCAAGATACATGACGGCGATGCGATCGCATATATGCTCGATAACCGTAAGGTCGTGGGAAATCATAATGTAGGAAAGATCGAACTTTGCTTGCAGGTCCTCCAGCAAGTTGATGATCTGTGCCTGAATGGAAACGTCCAGAGCAGACACCGGCTCATCGCCGATGATTACTTTGGGCTGAGAAGCCAGGGCCCGGGCGATACCAATGCGCTGGCGCTGACCACCGGAAAACTCCCGCGGATAGCGGTCCTGTTGGTCAGGCTTCAACCCCACGCTTTTCAGGAGGTAGGCGATGCGGTCGCGTTTTTCATCTCCCTGGGCGACCTTGTGAATATCCATGGGATCGCCGATGATCTGACCCACTTTCATGCGCGGGTTGAGCGATGCGTAAGGATCCTGGAAAATAAGCTGCATATCTTTGCGCAACGCCCGCATCTCTTTGAGCGTAATCTCGGTAATGTCCTCGCTATTGAAATAGATTTTTCCGGCGGTCGGCTCGATCAGCCGCAAAATGGTGCGTGCCACGGTGGACTTGCCGCAGCCGGATTCCCCGACCAGCCCTAATGTTTCACCCTCGTTCAGGCTGAACGTGACGTCGTCCACTGCATACACATAGCCCTTGGTGCGCAAGAGGATACCACCTCGGATGGCAAAATAACGTTTTAAGTTTTCGACGCGCAACAGTTCCTTCATGGCGTTTCTATTCCGGCGGCCGCTCCAGCCAGCAGCGCACCTGGTGGCCGGGTTCCAGAGTTCTTAATTTGGGACGTTTATGGCTACAGACACCCATCGACCATTGGCAGCGTGGCGCGAACAAACATCCCCTGGGCAGCTCGAACATGCTGGGAACAATACCGGGGATTTCGTGCAGGCGGTGTTTACCCTGCCTGGAGCGGCGCCCCAGCCGCGGGACAGAGTTTAACAGCCCGATGGTATATGGGTGAAACGGGTTTTTAAAAATGGTGCGGACATCTCCGCTTTCCATGACCTTACCGGCGTAAAGAACAACCACGCGCTGTGCGGTTTCGGCGATAACCCCCAGATCATGGGTGATCATGAGGATGGCGGTGCCCAGCTCTTTACGCAGGGCCAGCATGAGATCCAGAATCTGAGCCTGGATGGTCACATCCAGGGCCGTGGTGGGCTCATCGGCGATCAGGATTTCCGGGTTGCAGGCCAGGGCCATGGCAATCATGACCCGCTGGCGCATGCCGCCGGAAAGCTGATGGGGGTATTCCTTGATCCGCTTTTCCGGTGAGGGAATCTGTACTTTGCCCAGCACATCCAAGGTGGCATCCTTGGCGTCCTGACCCTCCAAGTTCTGGTGTATGCGGAAAGTTTCGGCAATTTGATGACCGATGGTAAATACCGGGTTTAACGATGTCATGGGCTCCTGGAAAATCATGGAGATCTGCCCGCCCCGGATCTGGCGCATGCGTTCATTTAGTGCCTCCACCAGGTTCTCACCCTGCAGCATTACCTGACCACTCGCGATACGGGCCGGTGGCGAGGGAATCAGTCGCAGGATGGTCAAGGCGGTGACACTCTTGCCGCAGCCGGATTCCCCCACCAAACCAAGGGTTTCCCCCTTATTTAGAGCAAAGCTGACCCCGTTAACGGCCTTAACCGTGCCTTCCAGGGTGTGAAAGTGGACTCTCAGGTCCTGAACTTCCAAAATTTGTGACGTCTCCAAATACGCCTCTCTGAAGAAAGATTTATTTTTTATCTTACCGATATCTGAATTGTGACGCAAAATTCAAATATTAGGATATTCTGATCCGGGGATCCAGCAACCCATAGAGAAGATCCACCACCAGGTTCACCATTACGAATAAAAAGCTGATTATCAGAATAGAGCCCTGCACCATGGGATAATCCCTCTGCAAAACTGCATCCAGAGCCAAACGCCCCACGCCAGGAAGAGAAAATACGGCTTCAACTAACACGGCTCCGCTAAGTAGGTAACCGGCTTGTAATCCGATAATAGTCAGAACATTAATCAACGAATTGCGAAGTCCATGTTTGCCGACAACCAAGACTTCGGTCAGCCCCTTTGCGCGGGCGGTAACGATGTAGTCCTCTTGCAGCACCTCGATCAGGCTGGAACGTGTAAAGCGCGTCACCACGGCGGCCATGGCGATGCCCAGGGCCAGGGCCGGCGGGAAGATGGCCTTGAAGTTACCCCAGAAGTCTTTGAAGATGCTGACATAACCACCCGAGTAAAACGAGGGAATGTAATAAGAGATCAGGATGATGAACAAAATGCCCCACCAGAAGCTGGGCACCGATAATCCCACAATTGAGATAGGCCGAAGAATGTGGTCGAACCAGGAATTCTGCTTGATCGCGCTGGCGATCCCCAAGGGGGTAGCGATGAACAGCGAAATAATCATGGAATAAAGGATCAGCTCTAGGGTTAACGGCAAGCGGTAAAGGATTTCACCCATCACCGGTCTTCCGGTGCGAAGCGAGTCTCCCAGGTTTCCCTGCAAAACGTTGGAAAACCACTTGAGGTACTGCAGGTAGATGGGCCTGTCGAGGCCCAAGGCTTTTTTCAAGGCCGCCACACTCTTCGGGGTTGCTTCGATGCCCAGCATGATATCCACGATGTCGCCTGGGATGGCATGCATGGAAACGAATACGATGATGGACAGACTGAACAGGATGAAAACAGTCAATATAAATCTGCGGGTGATGTAAGTGGACATCCTTGTATCTATATCTCTTTAATTGCCACAGCGAATGAGACGAATTCTGATGTGTTTAAAGGGCGTGTTGGACGTGCCAACACGCCGTTCTTTTTTTATTTATCCAGCCATGCGCCGTCAAAGTAAATTGTCGGTGGAGTCAACGTGACACCATTGACATAAGGCTGCATGGCATACGACACCCGCGTGCGCCAGGTATAAACCGCCGGGGCCAATTGGGCCAGGCGTACCTGGGCGCGTCGGTAGACCATCTGGCGGCTGGAAACATCGGTGAGGCGACGTCCCAAATCCAACAATTCGTCCACGACCGGGTCACTAAATCCGATGTTCCAGGCGCCTTTGGAGTGGAACCAGCGATACAAATAGGCGTCCGGATCAGCGGTATAGGAAGGAAAAGAGTGAAAGCAGGCCACCCAGGTGTCAAAGTTGGTGATGTCCTTGATGTAAGCGCCCCACTCCAGCGGTATGATTTCAGCCTCTACGCCGATTTTTTTCAGGTTGCTCTGGATCACCTGTGCCGTGGGGACATAGGGTGCATAGGCTGTGGAGGTTTTGAGTTCAAACTTAAGACCATCCGGATAACCCGCCTCTTTTAAGAGGGCTTTTGCCTTTTCCAGATCCACCTGGTAACCGGCCAGGGTCTTCCAGTCGGCGGAATAACCTTTCATGCCTTCCGGCACCGGCGCGGTGACTTTGGCATTGCCCAGCATGACCGCATCTATGATCTCCTGACGATCGATGGCGTAGGCCAGGGCCAACCTCAGCTTGGCATTGTCAAACGGCGGCTTGGAGGAGTTGAACTCCAGCATGGCCCAGGCAAAGACCGGCACGTCCTGCATCCGGATGTTTTTCATTTTATCGAAAAACTTGTACATCGCACCCCAGACCACGGTGAAATCAACGGCCTTACTGCGCATGGAAGCCGCAATGGCCGAATTTTCGGTGATCAGTTTGAGCTTGAGCTGATCCAGGTAGGGCAGCCCTTTAACAAAATACTTGGGGTTTTTCTCCAACAGCACATAGTCGCCCGGCACCATTTCCTTGATCATGAAGGGGCCGGTACCCACAGCTTTTTTCTTAATACTTTCATCTTCTACGATCTCCCGGGGAATAATCATAGCGTTGGGATCGGCAAAATTGCCCAAAAAGGGCGCAAAGGGATCTTTGAGCGTGAACACCACGGTGTACTCGTCCGGCGTTTCGATCTTGTTCACCAGGTTGAAGCGGCTGGCGCGCGGCGAGCCGGTGGCCGGATCAATCATGCGCTCGATGTTGTACTTGATGTCTGCCGAGGTCAGCTTGCGGCCGTTGTGGAAGTAAACATCGTTGCGCAACTTGAAGGTGTAAGTTAGACCGTCTTCGCTGACCTTCCAGGACTCGGCGATATAAGGCACCACATTGGCGCTTTCATCATACCGCAAAAGGGTACTGTAAATCCTGCTCAAAAGCTGGGTGGACCCCAGGGTATTGGCCACGTGCGGGTCCATGGAAGCGGTTTCGGCACCCACCCGCCACACCAAGGTGCCACCGTACTTGGGTTCTTTAGCAGACACGCTAACTGCCAGGCAAAGGACCAGCAGAATACTCAGACCGACAAACAATGATTTTTTTTTAAACATGGCTTTCCCTCCTTTTTCGGTTTGAACCGTTATGTTGGTTTTTCGGCCTCAAAATGTCAGCGTGAGCGATAAAGGGATCTCGCCTCATAATCGCTCTCTTTATTGCTTCATTTTGGGGTCGAGTAAATCCCTCAACCCGTCGCCAAACAGGTTGAATCCTATTACTGCCAGGGCGATGGCCAGCCCCGGAAAAATACCGGTCCAGGGTGCGAATTCAATAATGCCCCGGGTTTCGTTGAGCATCAGGCCCCATGAGGGTATCGGGGGCCGGGCCCCCAAGCCCAAAAACTGCAGCCCGGCCTCGGACAGCAAGGCAAACGCAAAGCTCATGGTGACGTACACCACAATAGGCGCCGTGATGTTGGGCATAATGTACTTACCAATCACTCGCAAGTCGCTGGCTCCGGAGGCCTTGGCCGCCTCGACATACTGGCTTTCCTTGACCGCCAACACAGCACCCCGCGCGATGCGCGCTGAGTACGGCAGATAAGCCACAGCCAGGGATATGATCACGTTGAAGACACCCGGCCCGGTGATGGCGATGATCAAAATGGCCAGTAAAATGAACGGAAACGAGAACAAGACGTCCATCATCCGCATGATAACGTTGTCCCGCATACCTCCAAAATATCCGCCCAATACGCCCATGATGATGCCACCGATGTTGGCCAGCACCACCGTAAAAAAACTGATAAACAGGGAAATCCGGGACCCGAAGATCACCCGGCTGAAGATGTCCCGTCCGAACTCGTCGGTGCCAAACCAAAATTGTGCTGACGGCGCTTCCAGGCGGTGCTTCTTGTTCATCTCCAGCGGATCGTAGTTCGAAAACAGTCCTGGAAATGCCGCCGTGGTTAAAAACAACAGAATCAGGAGGGCACCAAGTAGTCCTGATTTCTGGCGCAGGATGCGCCGCAGCAGAATCTTTTTGTTGTTCTTGCGGCGCGTATCATCTGTAGTATTACCCTCTGAAGCCATTGTGTTTTAACGTTAAATCCAGGACAATAATTTTATTAGGATTGATTCGACCAAAAACTGCCCCTCAATGAGATCCTTGATTGCGAATTAGCCAGCGTACTGCGTTGAGCATCAGGGGCCACTCGGATTCCGGTTCGTATAAACTTCCGTCAGCAGATAATCGTCCTTGATAACCAGGCCAAATTAATCGCTGCTTTTTCCATGGTGTGGCGTTATGCGCGCAACTTATATTCTTATTCCACAATGCCGCACCAGCGCGCGAGGAATAAGGCATAAACTTTGGCCGTGTGAATCACACTCTCGATCTCTACTCTCTCATTGGCAGCATGGATATTCTCTGCCACAGGGCCGTAGCACGTCGCTTGAGCCCGGGTAAAATAATGAAAGGCCCGTACATCTGTTGTTGCAGTGGAAATGAACTCACTTGCGTCTTGGCTCTTCATTTCCCGGTGGCATTGGTTTAGTGTGTTGAAAACCGGCTGGTTGCGATTTGCGATATGACCCTCCGACCTAAAACCATAGAACTCAACTTCCGGCTGATTTTTGGCCAGCCAGGGATCAGCTTGTGTCGCTTGGGCGATTGTGTCAACGATCCGCCGCCGCGTTTGGTCATAGGTTTTACCTGGAAAAAAGGACAAGCGGCCGTGGAACTCGGCGGCAGCCGGCACTGTAGACGGCCAGTCCCCACCCTTGATGATACCGATGTTCAAATTAATCGGATGTTGGATGCCTTCATAAATTGGATGAACCTCTTGATTCATTTCGGCTTCCAAATCTCGGAGGGCCGAAATTAAGGGAATACACTTTTCGATGGCATTCACCCCAGCCTGGGCTTCGTAAACATGGCGGGGTACACCTGTAAGACTGACCTTGAACCAGAGTACACCTATTTGGGCGGTTAATATAGTGGGACCCATAGGCTCAGGAATAAGGACAGCCTCCGCGTCATAGCCGGCAGCTATACATGCTAGAGCTCCATTGCCCCCGCACTCTTCCTCGATGACTGCCTCTATCGTAACCGGGGCTTTAAAGCCGAAGCCGGCCTTTTCCACAGCATGGGCGGCATACGTCATGGCGGCCACACCTGATTTCATATCCCCGGCACCCCTGCCATAAAGCCAGCCTTCTCGCACAACTGGGTCGAAGGGGTCCGTGTCCCAAAGTCTCATCGGTTCGGGACTGACCACATCCAGGTGGCCATTAAAAATAACGCTCCGCCCCCCTTCAGCACTGGCCTCCCTTTGGGAGACCACATTATATCGACCTTCATAGGACCAGGGTACCACTGCAAACCCCGGATGCTCCGAAAGTTTGGCTGGATCAATGGGAACCCTGATAGAGTCAAATGAAAGCTTGGTCAATTCTTCTTCCATGACCTGAAGGGCTGATGCTTCATTTTCCAGGGTACTTGGTTCGGCCACAAGCCGGCAGGTAAAATCGAGGATGTCATCAGTTAAATGATCCACGGTATCAAGAATTTGTTTTTCTATTTTTTCCATTTTTCATCCTGAGTTGGTCATCAAATTAATATGTAGACGGAGTAACAACCCATACCACTTCGGTGGTAATCTTTCCCGGATTCGAATATCTGTGGGGGCGATTGGATTTAAAATTTAATACATTACAGAATGTTAAATCAAGAATTAAAGTATTCTGTATACAACGTTTGAATCAGATTTTCTTCAACGACCAATTTTTTTATGAAGTTCAAGAGGTCCCAACGACTTAAAAATTTCTCCCTTGCGAATGCCTTTCTCATATATAGGAAATTTTCCTTTAAAATTCCCAAGATCCTTCCATACCTGACTGGTTCCTAGCGTTCCGTATTCTCTAACACGAGAGACAATATCCAGATCAATGACTTCACTCATGATTACAAATCCTTCTCCGGAAGTCTGCAGGACATGTCCTTCCGGATCAACGAAGATTGATCGGCCGATACCACCAATACCCAGGCCATTGACGTTAAAGAAGAATAGCTGATTTGAAATTGCAGCGGCCTGGGCCAGAATCATCTCCTGGGGTCGGTCTGAAGTGTAAGTGGCCGTGGGACAAAAAATAGCTTCAGCTCCCATCCAGGCCAGATTACGCGCCACCTCGGGAAACCACACATCGTAACAGATACAGAGACCAAAGCGTCCTTTATTGGGAATGTCGAATATGCAGAATTCTTCGCCGGCTTCGTTCTTTTCAAGAGGTCGCCATGGAAAAATTTTGCGGTATTTGGCTGTGATCTCACCATCCGGGGAGATAACGACAGATGTGTTATAAATTTTATCCTGCTCTTTTTCATAAAATGAACCCGGAATAAGCCATTTCTTTTCATTTTGGGCCCATTCAGTGAATTTATCGAGAAACGCATTGGGGATGGGTGCAGCCAGATTGATATCGATTCCGCTTACACAAAGTTCGCTAAACAACACAATATCAACCCAGGGAAAAAGGGCAACTGTTCGATCTAAGTTCACCATCATCGCATCCGAATTGTCTTTTCCATATGCGACTTCCATTTGTATCCCAGCAATTCCAAGATATCTGGCCATTTTTCCCCCTATTTGTTTTTGAGCTTACACCATAAGGTTTTGATTCTGGGAAAATGTTTTCGAAAATTTACGATTTCAAAAATACCCGAAACGGTTTCAAAGGTTGAGATCATGCTTGTGAGCAAGGCGCGAATCGGTTCAAAAGCGGAGCGTACACGATAGTACGTAAGCATTTTGAAGCCGATTCGCAACGCAGCTCACGGGCATTAGATGAGCCTTTGTAATCGTTTCTAATAGTTGATGACACAGTGCACATCCCGCATAAAATCTGCCGCCCCAACAGCATCCCCTTTCTCGATGAGCTCAATCATCGTCAGATGCTCGGTATAATTCATTTCGCGCATCTTTCGGCTCCAATCTTTCTTGCCGAATTCAAACAACCGCTGGCGGATGATATTGAGCTGCTTCAAAATGGGTGCATTTGACGATAGGTCAAGATAGGCATGATGAAATGCCGTATTTAAATCCCAGTAATTATAGAATCTATCCTCAGAAATGTTGGTGTACATTTCCTGGTTGAGTTGCTTCATTTGCTCGATTTCCCGGGGCCCAATTTTATGAAATACGGAAAGCAGGATGCGAGAATCCAGCGCACCGAGCATTGCGTACATATCCTCAATGTCTTTCTGGCTCAGCTTATTTATTTGGATTCCTCGCTGAGGAAGAAAAGTCACAAAGCCCTCGGTTTGCAACTGCAGTAACGCATCCCTGAGCGGGGTTCGGCTGATACCTAAACTTTTCATCAGTTGATTCATACTGATAAACATTCCGGGTTTCAGATTTTCCGCTTTTAGCTCATTGCGCAGGTATTCATAGACTTGAGTTCGCAATAATTGATGGGTGGAGGGGATTGTGAAATTTGTTTGGGATATGTTTTCCATTGTTGAGAATCAATCACTAAACGTTAACGACGAGAGTTGAGGGCCTAGAATGAATCTTGGAAACTGATATACTAGTATACTAATATATTTGTCAAGCGGAAATTTTCTTATTCAAAAATCAAAGACTTAAGTTCAGCCAGTGACCCGGCAATAAACTCCACATCAATATCGGTTCCCCCGATAGTCAGAGCAACATACTTCAGTGCCTCAAGTTTTTTTAGTCTACCCAAAACCTGGTCGGTTTCCTTGACAAAAAATTTGGCCTAAGTTATTTCGCAGACAAGTTGTGAAATCACAGAAGGAAGGCTATTAGCAAATATAAAGAATTTGGAGCAAAATAGTTCGCTGTAGAAAGGGAAAAAAGTGAAAAAAATTATCATTATCGGTGTTGGCGCCCAAGGCAGCACCATTGCCAGACGGATGGATGAACACCCCGGGGTATCTGAAATTATTTGTGCGGATTATGACATCAGGGCTGCGGAAAAACTGAGCAAATCACTGAAAAAGGCAACCGCCGTAAAGATTGACGCCCGGGTCGTCAATAATTTAATCAAGGCGGCTGAAGGGTCTGATCTGATGGTAAATGGGTTGCCGTTGGAGTTCAATCTGATCATCATGGAGGCCGCTCTGGCGGTGAATGCCTCTTATGTGGATATGGCCGGCCCCATGGAAGACATCGGTTTTGTCGAGAGCTATAAGCTGATTTTTTCCGAGTGGCATAAAAATTTCAAAGAAAACGAGCTAACGGCACTTGTGGGTTGCGGATCGTCGCCCGGTCTTGCCAATGTCATCGCAAGAGAATCCGTTGATAAATTGGACACCTGTGATCAAATCGGTATTTATATCTATGAGGGGGTATGGGCACGGAAATTTACGCCATTCTGGTGGTCTCCAGAAGTGGCCTTCGGAGACATGGCATATAGCACCTTCCGCTGCGAGAATGGAAATATCGTGGAGGATAAACCCTTCAGTCGTCCGGTGATGATGAAATTTATAGGGATTGATCAGGAGATCCGCATGGTCGACCATGAACACGATGAGCCGGTTACGATGGGGTTGTTGGCCGATAAGGTGCTCAAAGGCGTCAAGAACGTCGAGTTCAAATATGGCGGCCCCCATGTAGAGCTTTCCGAATCGCTTTATCATTTGGGATTGCTTTCGAAGGAACCGGTGACGGTAAAGGGTGCCGACATCGTTCCGATGGATTTAGTTCTCAAATTATGTCCGCCGGCGCCTAAATTTCCGGATGAAATCAAAGCCATCCTTGATGAAGGGCTGGTCAAGGACGAAGGCGCTTTTCTGGTGCGGGTCGATGGCAACAAAGAAGGTAAGCCTGTGCGGATTGACGGTTACGTCAATGCACCGGGGTTGGTGGAAGCCTTTGAGAAATCCGGCTTGAGCCACGAGGCTTATCTGACGGGCCAATGTGCCTCGGTTTTCGTAAAAATGATGGTGGACAATGCCTTTACGGAAAAGGGGGTGTTTGTGCCGGAGCAGCTCCATGCCGATGCCCGCCATTATTGCTTCCAGGAACTCGCCAAACTGGGTATCACGGTTAATGAAACCGTTGGAAAAAGGATCGCATGATCAAATTCAGCGAAGCTCAAATGGATTTGATTTAATCGGAATAGTTCTCAATTTTTATACCGGATGACCCGGATTATAACTACTGAGGAGAAATATCCATGGAAAAAATATTATATGCGATTATTGCGGAGGGGATCCGGCCTGCGTAAAAGAATGTGTCCCCGGTGCAATTGTCTTCCAAGCCGAAGACAAGCAGTTACGTAAGCTGCGGGGGTTGCAGATGAAGCAACGCACAGAGTCCCCACGCCCGGATGAGAAACGGCATCAACTGGGATTAAACCTGATGTCCAAGGATAAATGGAGTTAAACTCACTTTTAGCGGATCCGGGGTTTTGCAGGATTTACAGGAACTGGAAAACGGCGGCCTGACGATCTTGATCTGCGGAACCTATCTGGATCACTTTAAGCTGCTATTTTTTTCTTTATCTTTTGCACCGGCGCTTTAAATTTGGTAGGTTGCCGGCATGGTCTCAAAGGCAGAGCTGCTCAAAGGATTTTATCAGGCTCTGGCCTTGTGGCGGATGGTTCTGCCGGCCATGTTCATCGGCTGTCTTTGCGGCAATGTCCTGCAAGGGACGCGAATTTGGCACTCTGCAGAATCCGTAATTGAACCCAACTAAATGATTGACACGCAAGCCGGATTTCTCTTATATCTGCGATCAAAAAAACGCATTCTTATCCTTCGGGTGCACTCGATTTTTAACTACATGCCGGCATTGCTTTCACCATGGGATATCACAGCGTCGGTGAGAACCAATGTTCGGAAGGGAGTATACCATGCTGTCAGCGGAATCTGTCGGTCTTGCCATTAAAATCGTTAACGGCCTGATTAAGCTCACCAAACAGCTCGACCTCATCATCGTTGAGAAAGAAGCGGTCGAGGAGCCTCTGGCCATCCCAGTACCTGACGTCAGTCTGGCGCCCACCCAGCCGCAGATGCGCAAGGCCCTTCGCAAACTGCTGAAGGACACCAAAAACGACGATCCCGACCCGCTGGGTGATGATCGCGAGAAGATTCGTCAGGCCGTCGATGTGCAGCCACAGAACATATTGCTATTTGATTTCATGCAGACGTATTTGCCGGAGCAGGCGTTGGGTCGCGTTCTGAGTCTCGACGGCGCTTTTATGACGGCCTTCCGAGAACAGCATCCCGACATGGCCGCAGACCCCGATCTGCGTATCACGGCTTTCTACGTCGGGGCTGGCCGGGACTTTCGCAACAAAAACTACACCTGGCGCATCGCTCTGACCGTCGTGGACGTGCTCGCTGAATTCGGCGGCGAGAACATGGCCCTGTTCACTCGCGACGAACGCGTCCAGAAGATCGTTGGCGCAATCCTGAAGCGATTTGGCGAGGCGGATGTTCAAAAAACCGCCTCAACGCGAGACTTGCTGCGGGCCGCTCTTCGTGCAACCCTAAACGGCGTCTTTGACGCGCGGGAGGCTTTTAACGCAGACAGTAAATGGGTCGACGCGCTCTTGGACGCGCTCGCCAGCGCTCACGATGCCGTCCCTGAGGAGCAAAGGGATGACTTTCTCGTGGGTCTGTTGCGCGGCGAAGGCTATCCGCTTCTTGTGGGCGCTTTCCTGGAAACCGCAGCGGGCATCCTAAACGACGACTCTGCAGAAGATTTCAAAAATGTCGCCGCCCACTTCCTCAACGAAATTGCCGCAATCATCAAAAAAGAGCCGACCTTCGAAGACTTTTTGCAGGATCACTGGGGCGACCTGCTTCGTGCGGGTTTGAAGTCCCTGGCGAAGCACGGACCGGCGCTGCTCGAAGACGAGTCGCCGCTCCTAGAAAAGGTCCTTGTTTCGGTTGTGGGCGAGCTGGCAAATCTGCCCGACAGCAAATTTCTGAGCAGCGATGCCCTGGTCGGTATTGTTGACGCGGCCGTTGGCGCGGTGGCTGCCAGCCCGGAACTTATTGAGGAGATGGTTGATCAGAAGTGGCTGGCGAAATTCATCGAATCCATCGCCGTAACCGTTGCCGAGGAAGAAATTCGCAAGACCTTCACGCAGGAGGGCGTAGAAAGCCTTGTCAGAGACTTGCTGGGTACCTTCGCCGAACATCCGGAGCTGATCATCGAGGAGCCGCGGCTGGCTCGCGAGCTGCTCGGCGGTGTGCTTGCCAGCATCAGCGAGGCCGAAACATTCGCGGCTGAAGCCCTTGCCTCGGCCGCCGTTGGAGGCGCACTTATCGCGATCGCTGAAAATCCCTCTCTTGTGAAATTCGAATACCCCCGGTTAGTCGCCGCTTTAGCCGGAAAGATTGGCATTTTAGTGAAAGAAAAAAAGCTCACCCAGGTGCAAGCTGTCGATATTCTGGCTGCACTTACGGCGACTCTCGCCGAAAACCCGGCCCTCTTTCTCGACGTTGAGAAAGGTCTGGCAGCCTGGACGGTCGAGGCGGTCGTGGCGGTGTCTGAAGGTAACTACGGTGGCCTACTGGCCGGTCTGACACTTACCAGGGTGTTGCATGAGATACTCTCAGCCATCGCCCAAAGCGGCAAGGCGGCGCTCAAGAACCATCCATCCGCGCAATTTGCAAAACAGCTTGAGAATCTATTGGAGGCCGGGCTGTCCCGAGCCGAGAAGGAGCTCGGAAATCTAATGGGTCTGCCCTCGCTTCCAGCCGTGTTAGGCGACCTGGTGACTGCATGGGCGCGGGGTGAAATTGCCTCGCTGGATCCCGACAACGATAACTTCCGCCGTTTATTCAGTCAACTGGCCGAAAGTGCGGCCATCTAAAGGGAGGGAAATATGAACATCGCTCGCCGACTTATGCCGTGCCTGCTGGCGGTCCTGCTCATTACAGGGCTTGGGGGATGCGCAACCAAGCAGGAAGTCACTCATATCGTTGCCGACACAAACGCTGCCTTTGTCAGCCCTTACCTTGAAGAGCCCAAAACAGCAAGAAAGGGCAACGCTTGGAAAGAGCCGGTTGAGCGGATCGACCGGCTGATCGCCCAGTATCCGGACCAGAAAAAACTGGTCAACCATCTTCGGGTACGGCAAGCCATGCTGCTGACTGTCTATGAGCAGGGTAATCTTGCCGAGGAGCGTTGGATATCCGTCGAAGACAACGAGCTGACCACTGAACGCGACAAGAGCCTGCACGCCTGCTGGCGCTACCTCGTCTGGTGGTACAAGCGCGCCGGGATTTTCGATCCCCTCGATGCAAAAGAGATACAAAAGGCCGAAAAAGCGCTGAGTAATCTTGACGAGACAATGAAGAACGTCGGGCAGGGCTCGGATATCCATATCTATCTGGGGACAATTCGTGCGCAGATCGCCCTGAAAATAGCAAACGATTCAGACGTGAGCACGCCTGAGAATGAAGCGCAGGTGCAAAAGAACCTTGTAGCGTCTCTGGAAGCTTATGCGTTATTGTTCGATCCGCAGGAAGACAAGGATTGGATCGAGAACAACAAAAGCACGGACGGCAGGGAGCTGCGGAGCATTAGGGACTTCCGTTATCGCATATGGCTGCGCGAAATGATCAAGGCCTATAAAGAAACGGCAAGATCGTTTGGAATGCAGCCAACCTGGAAGCCGGATTGGGTGAACAACTTGAATGTGGATTAGAAACCCGGCCAACAGAAGCATCTCCGGCACCACTTCAATTTTTCTTTTGATGAAAACTCGTTTTTTCAAAAGCGGATTAAGCGAAAATAGATTCACTACTTTGCACCATCTCTTCGACAGATCAAGATCCTATTTGTCTCAGGTTTCAGTTTTCCAATAAAGATGTCTAAGCCGGTTGAGAAACTCTCGATCACGCTTTTTTATTGCATCGTCAAGCGCTCCTTTCGAAAAATCCAGGCTGTAATCGTAAAACCCTTTACCGCTCTTAATACCTTTATGCCCCTGAGCAACAAGTTTCTGTAAAACCTCCGGGGGTTTGGTTGAACAATGAATATCAGGAAGCAAATTTTCCAAAACCTTAAACCAGATGTCTAGTCCACCCAGATCCATTGTGAGCAGAGGGCCAATGCTGGCCAGACGAAATCCGATGCTGCCCCTGACTGCCTCATCGATATCCTCAGCACTTGCAATCCCCTTTTCATAAAGGTCAAGAACCTCCCTGGCCATTGCGATCTGAATCCTATTGACCAAAAATCCGGGTATTTCCCGATTAATCCGCACCGGCGCTTTTCTGATTTTTAGCAAGAGCTGATAAGTAATATCCAATATCTCATTGCTTGTTTGCTCACCTTTGACAACCTCAACTGTGGGGACAAGTTGGGCAGGATTAAACCAATGGGTAATCACCAACCGATTTTTATTTTTCACCCTCGCACCAATCTCTTTCAGGGTCAAAGAGGAGGTGTTGCTTGCGATGATAGCATTTTGGCTGCATCGCTTTTCGATGTGTTGGAAGAGATCCTGCTTAAGCGAGACATCTTCGGGAATCGCCTCAACAATAAAATCAGCCGTTTCCACAGCCCGTTTTAGATCTACGGTAAGCGTGAGTCTTTCAAGGGCGGATTCGATTTCCGGACGTGCAATGAGACCGGCCCGGCGAAAAAGCTCCAAATTGTTTTTAATATGAGCTTCGGCGGTCTCAAGAATCGATTCCCGAATGTCATACAACATCACGGGATACCCGCCCATCATAAAACTCTGGGCGATTCCATGGCCCATAATGCCACTTCCAAGGACAGCAATATTACGTATTTCCTCAAAATTCATGATAACTCCTTTCTAACAGGAATCCAGAAAAAAAACTTCCCAAAAATAATATTCGGCGACAATACGAGTTTAGATTGAAAACAGCCCCATGTTATCTTCGCAACGATTATGAATCAATAGTTACTCTGATTACATAAGTGTTTATCCACCAATTAAAGGTTTGCCATCCTAACTATTCTATCGTTGACATCTAAGTCCGGCTACCCTATAGAAAATGATAGTCGGACAGTTGGAAGCGTGTACTTCCTATCAGGAGCCGGCTGGAGACATTGCACCCGTCAATTTTCTTTCAGCCCATTAACAAACCATTAAATCTCAACCTTAAATAAAGAGGAGGGCAAGAAAATGAAAACTAGGTCAAAATTATTCTTTTTGTGTCTTGTCAGTGCAATGATGTTCAGCATGTTAATTTTAACATCAGGGGGATCGGTTTTGGCAGCGGAAACGGTGAGAATTGGTGTAATGACGCCCCTTTCACCCCCCGGAGCTACGCTTCTGGGAAAGTTTATCCTCCAGGGAGCCGAGATGGGTGTGGAATATGTGAATGCCAAAGGTGGAGTTTTAGGCGGACGAAAGATTGAGCTTTTCGTGGAGGACGACTCCGGAACCCCTGAAAAAGGTATTGCCGGCTACCGCAGACTAGTAAGCCAAAAGAACGTTTCCGCCATCATCGGCCAGGTCCATAGTTCCGTTATGATCGCCGTGGGTGATTTATCTGAAAAATTGGGGGTTCCCATCTTCTCAACGCAGGCATCTTCCAAGACCATCACCGAAAAACATCTGATGACCGCCTTTCGGACCCATGCCATCGATCCTGACCGCGCGAGGATGTGGCTGAAATTCATCCAGGAAATGGGCTACAAACGGATCGCCTTGCTGGCGGAAAACACAGATTATGGTCTCGGTCTGGTAGATGAGACCAAAGCCGGTGCGAAAAAGCTGGGACTCAAGCTCGAACTTAAGGATTTAATATTCGACAAAAAGGTTGTGGACTTGACTCCCCAACTCCTGGAACTGAAAGCCTGGAAGCCGGATCTTCTCATTGACATCCACAGTGTGCCGACCACAGCTTATCTCATGGTCAAACAAGCGTATGATATCCAGTTGTTCCCCAAGGCCCCCATTCTGGCTTCTTTTGACTGGCCGGGAAGAGCTGAATTTTGGAAAAACTTGGGCGACAAGGGAAATTACATTCTGTTTATCTCCTACTACCACCCCAATATGAAGCTGACCGAAAGAGGCGAATGGTTTAAAAAGGAGTACCATAAAAAATATGGTGAGTTCCCGATTTATGCGGCATTTAATGGTTTCGGCCAGATTCTGATTCTTGCGGATGCCCTCGAAATGGCAAAATCCGACAAACCGGCCGACCTGATCGTGGCCCTGGAAAAAGGAGAATTTAAGAGCTGGAACGGCACCGTCAAATTTGATCGGGGAGAGGGTCCGTACTGGCACCAGTGGTCACCCCCGCTGATGGTGCTCCAGTATACTGAAACCAACCAATCTCCAAAGGATGCTCCGATCCTCTACCCACCGGAGATGAAGACTGGCAGTTATAAAGCTCCTAACTAGTTCCCATCCTTTTAAACAATTGTATGTGGACATTTTCGGGGCGGGGATTTCGATGCGAGCCACTGATCCCCGCCCCACAATCAGGGGTGAGGGGGCGAATTACCGTACAAGCCGAAGTGCAAAAGACTATAAATCTGTTAGCATCCTTTTTTTTAAGCACAAGGCATTTATAGTCGAGACTATTGACTTTACAGCTGCCCCGTAAGGCCCACTTTTTCCGAGCGGAATTTTAAAAGAAAGATAGTTATCCTCATGATCGATTCACTTCTTCTCAGCCAATATTTAATTGCCGGTATCGTTATCGGCATTATGTACGCCCTGATGGCCATTGGGATCACCTTCATTTACAGCATCATGAAGATGATTAACTGGTCCATGGGCGAATTTTATATGATGGGCAGTTATCTCCAGTATTTCCTAGTGGTCTATTTCCTTGGCGCCAATTTGTGGTTTTTGGGTATACCGCTATCCATGGCCGTCGTCTTTGTTGCGGGTATGATTATTCAACGTTATTTACTGCGGCCGATGTTCGTCGGGGAGATGGAACGCAAAGATGAGTATGCCACGGTTGTTACCGTTTCCTTGATGGTATTTTTCAGAAACCTGGCCGTAGTGCTGGCCGGACCCAACCAATTTGCACCGCCTGATTATGCCGGCCCCACCCACATCGGCCCCCTGCCGGTAAGCGGCAATCGCTTTGTGGCTCTGATTGGAACCCTGGTGATTTTAGGATTGTTTTATCTTATTGTTAAAAAAACCTGGGTTGGAAAGGCCCTTCGCGGTTCCGCCCAAAACCGGGTGGGCATCCAAACGGCGGGTGTCAACGTCCTCAGGGTTGATCAAATTGCTTTTGGAATCGGCGTCTCACTGGCAGCCGCCGCAGGCGCCCTGCTGGCACCGATCTTTCTTGTATGGCCCGAAAACGGCGCCATTGCCACCATGAAAGGCTTCGAAATCATCGTGATCGGTGGACTCGGTTCTATCCCTGGCAGTCTGCTGGCAGGCTTGCTGCTTGGCATCGTCGAAAGTCTCGGATCAATATTGATTTCCCCATCCTTTAGAGACGTTTACGGGTTCATTCTGGTGTTGGGAATTCTGGTGGTCCGTCCGACCGGCCTTTTTGGTGAACGGCAAAGAGTGGCCTAGTGCAAATGGTTCAATTGTGCGTTTTCGTTCAATTAAAGTTCTAGCGTAAGGAAAATTTTCCCATGGCCGATAGTGGCATCAAATTGCTGGAAACGGAAAACCTGACAAAGCGTTTCGGCGGATTGACCGCTATAGACGATCTTTCCTTATCTATTCAGGAGGGAGAAATCAGGGGTATCATCGGTCCCAACGGATCCGGCAAAACCACCCTGATGAATTTGATCTCCGGTTTATACAAAGCCACCTCGGGCGCTATCTATCTCGACGGCAATCGCATCGATCAGTTGAAACCTAATGTACGAACCTCAAAAGGCATCATCCGGACATTTCAAATTCCCAAGGTATTCCGTGATATGACCGTTTTGGAAAATATGTTGGTGCCTGCGCTGTCCGACAGTCAGGGAGATCGATACAAACAGCGCGTTGAGATTGTCGACCAAGCCCAGGAATTGCTTCAATTTGTCCAACTTTCGCATATGGAAAACCGGTCGGCCAAAACCCTATCGGGCGGTCAAAACCAGTTGCTGCAAATTGCCCGGGGGTTCATGATTAAGCCACTTCGAATCTACCTGATGGATGAGCCTTTTGCCGGGGTGAATCCTCAAATTAAGAGCGTCATTATGGAATCCATCAAAGAGATGAATCGTGAAAAGGGTATTACCTTCATCGTCGTCAGCCATGAAATGCCTTCGATCCGAAGACTTTGTGACACGGTAACCGTGATCCATGAGGGCCGCTGTATTGCCGAAGGAACGCTTGAAAAAGTCGCCCATGTCCCTGCCGTGATCGATGCGTATATAGGTGGATAATATGCCATTTCTTACCGTTCAAAATGTGTTCTGCGGGTATTACGAAGGCATCGACATTCTGCAGAATCTCTCACTCAACGTAGACGAAGGAACCTTTATCGGAGTTATTGGACCGAACGGAGCTGGAAAATCGACATTGCTAAAGGCTATATTCGGATTCTTAAAGTACCGGGACGGCAAGATCCAATTCAAGGACAGGGAGATTTGGGATCTCAGTCCCTTTGAGATCAAGAAGCTTGGTATCAGCTATATCCCCCAGGGGAGCAACAATTTCCCGCACATGACCATCGAGGAAAACCTCACGTTAGGTGCTTGGACGTTCCGTCATGACAAAAGCCGGATAAAAGAAGGCTTGGAAAAAGTCTATGACATATTTCCGGTGTTGTCTGAGAAGAAGAAACATAAAGCGGAGTTCTTAAGCGGCGGAGAAGCAAAGATCTTATCGATCGCCAAAGAGATGATATCGAGCCCCAACCTCCTGTTGGTGGATGAGCCCTCCGCAGGTCTGGCGCCTAAAATTGTATCCTATGTATATGAGTTCCTTCGAAACAGTCAAGAAAAGGGAATCACCATTCTACTGGTAGATCAAAACATCAATCAGGCAATTGATAATTCGCAATATTTGTACATGCTGGAAATGGGCACAGTGGCAATGGAAGGAAGTGCTGAGATATTTAGAGAAAATTTGAAAGATATCATCCGGGATTCATTGTTGGGAACATGACTATATCTGGAAAACACCTTGCTATATTAGCCGGTATTTATGCCATTCTTGCGCCAATACCCCTTTGGTTGGGGGAGTATTTTATCCATGTTTTAAACATCAGCTTTTACTACGTGGTCATGGCAGCAAGCTGGAACCTGATTGCCGGCTATACCGGCCAATTCTCTTTAGCCCATCATGCCTTTGCCGCCATGGGCGGGTATACGTCCGCGCTGTTGGTCATCCATTTCAATATTCCGATCCTGCTGGGGATACCCCTTGGTGGCCTGCTTGCAGGGGCCGTTGGTTTTTTCCTGGGGACCTTGTGCCTGAAGATGCGGGCGCTTTATCTGGGTCTGGCCACCTGGGCGTTTGCGGAGTCTTTCAGAATTACGCTGAGCATGGGCTATAAGCTGACCCGGGGTGATCTGGGACTTTCCACGCCAACGCTTCTGGATACCGGTCAGGCGTTTCATTACTATTACGTCTTCCTTCTTCTGGCCATCATTAGCCTCTATATCATGTACCGCATCATTTGCTCCCGGATCGGCTATTATATGCGATCCATCCGGGATGACGAGGAGGCGGCATTGTCCATGGGAGTGAACACCGTTAAATGGAAGCGGTTCGTGTTTGTTATCAGCAGTTTTTTTGCTGGAATTGCCGGCGCCTTTTACGGTCATTATATCGGGCTGTTGAGCCCCGTATCTGTGGATTTCAACGAGATGGCCATTCTGATCATCATGGTCATCACGGGTGGGTTGAGGACCTTTGCTGGACCGATTATCGGTGCCGTTTTCATCGAGCTTTTATCCGAAGTGCTGAGAGAGTATGGTGAAATTCGGATGGTACTCTTCGCCCTTATGGTGATCATCCTTATGCGGGTCAACCGGGACGGGATCGTGGGCCTCGGCAGGAATGTTCTGCCCAAAATCAAAACAGCTTTAATGAGAAATGGGGTCGGGCCGCGTTAAATAATGCACATTCCCCTAAATGATAGCGCTAAGCCTAAAAATCGACCTCATTTTTTGCTCTTTTCGCAAATTATCAATTACTTACGATGACCCCCTTCACGTATGTGCTCGTTCAGCCGTGCAGCGACAACTCCCAGATCTCGGCGATCAAATCATGTCCGAAGCTTTTGTGCGCTGATTCCTTAACCAATTCAAAGCCCGCCTTCGAATATAAATGTCGAGCTTCCAGCAAGTTGCTCTGCGTCCAGAGCTTAATTTTTCGATAGCGGTTGCGTTTTGAAAAGTTAATGCACTCGTTGATAAGCCGCTTGCCGATACCTTTTCCCCTGGCCTTTGGCTCGACAAAAAGTAGTCGCAATTGCGCAACCTGATCGCCTGCCTCTACGATCATGACTGATCCGATCCGCTGTCCATCCTGTTCAGCGATCCAAATGCGTTCCCGCTTCGGATCATGCTTACGGATGAATTGCACCAAGATTTCTGCGACCAAAGCTTCGAAGGTTTCATCAAATCCGTATTCTTCCGAATAGACAACTCCGTGGCGGTGTATGATCCAGCCGATGTCGCCGGGCTCATGGGGTCGAAGCAGATAGGATGTCATTGTTTCTGATTCGGTTCCAAGGATGTCCTCGATGGTCTGCATTGCATTCAGGAGTCGATGACGATCTTCCTCGGACAGGCTAAGCAGCAGTGCTTCAGCTTCTTTGCCGGATCGCTCGTTGAGCACCGCAAAAGATTTTTTGCCTTGGGTGGTGAGTTTCAGAATCCGCTGACGAGAGTCTGACTTTGACCGGACTTTGCGAAGTAAGCCCTCTTTTTCGAAACTGCTCAGGATGCGGCTGAGATAACCCGGATCGATGCTGAGTTCGTTGATAAGGTCGCTGGCTGTAGATTGCTCGTATTGGGCCAGTTCATAAAGTATGCGTGCTTGGGTTAAGGGGAAACGGGTTTTTAAAAGCCCCTGGGCGAGAAGACCGATCTGTTTGGTATAAAAACGATTGAACCTGCGAAACACGGTGACACCTTCATGAAGTTTATTCTCGGTCATAATAATCCTCCTTGATAAAGTGTCATCTCATGTTGGAGCATAAATTATAATAATTATTTGATAATGTCAAGCAATTATATGACGAAAGCAAGTTTATGTGCTGCTAGATTAATAAACTGCATCATAAAAGGCACAAGAGCAACTTTTCTCGCAAGGAATGAAAATACAAGGGGTGCAGAAAGTGCATAACATTCTATAATGCACCCGGAGATTGATGTGAGCAACGGATAACTAAATTCTATTTACAGAGGAGGATTGGCCGTGAAAGGGAAATCCAGCTGGGAAAAGTGCCGGGTAACATGCCCGGAAGAGAAAATTGATACCGAGCTTTTAGTCGAATGGCACGAAGAAGGCGGCAAAAAGGTTTTGAAGAGTATCAGCTGCAAAAATCCCAAGCTGATGGATCTCAAACCTGAAGATTGTCAATGGTCATGCTGGAAAGCAATAGAAAAGGGGGAAGCGTGATCCAAATTTCCTATATTTATGAATTGATTATCATGCCTAATATGGTAATTCCGAAATAACATTACATAAAATATAAATTAGGTATCGATCTTCAAATAAGTCAGCAATGGTGTTTGCCTGAGATATTTAAGAGAATCCAATTGGGGCATTAATTAATCCAGCACGGCAACTGCCTCCACTTCTATCATGTAATCCGGCAGTGCTAAACTCTCTATTATCAATAGGGTGTTTGGTGGATACGGTTCCGAAAAATACTCGTTTCGCACGCTTCGATAGGTTTCGATGTAATTGTAATGGGAAAGAAAGGTGCTCATTTTTACAATGCTCTGCAGACTGCCGCCGGCTTCCTCCATGATGTTTTGCAGGTTTGTATAAACCTGACGGACCTGGGCCTCGAAGTCGCCTTTGCCAACCAAATTTCCCTCCACGTCCTGGGCGACTTGACCGGCAATATAAAGGGTGTTACCGGCTTTGGCGACATGCGAATACCCTACTGTGGGGTGGACGCTTTTTAGTTTCAGGATTTCATGACTCATGAGTTCCTCCTTTTTGTTTAAAGTTCTGTGCTGATAAACCTGCTCCGTGAAGCGTAACGTAACGCAATATTTAAATGAAAGGAAGTTTAAATTTTGGCTATGAATATGGAACAAAGAATCTCATAAATTCATTCTTGTCCAGATATTTTCCACCTCTCACATCGCATTCAATCACATGCGGCCCCAATATTATGAATTTTTTTTCAGAGAATTATTAATTTTTTTTCACAATTTTATCTTCGCCTCATACACCAAAGTCATCCTATTATACTAATATTATTATTTTTTTTATTCATTTCAAGAATTGGCACAGGTATTGCTCTGCATCCTTAATGACTGAGCAGGTTACATTTGATATTTATTTGTTACCAATTTTTCCAGAGTCAAGGTGCAGGTTCACATCCTGCTTACCGATCCTTTTTAACATCGAAATGAATAAACTTTATGTGGCTCACTTTTTCAGATAGAGCAAGAATAGTCCGAAAAAAGCTTCTTAGAAGAATTTACAATTATTTGCTTCGGGCTTTAGCAAGTTTTGAAAATCCGATAAAAAACAAACTTCGGAATTGAAGGTGGGTTGTGTCCCTCGATCATCCAATCGAAGAGTTGAGTCAGCAAATGGCCCGGACATATACCATTGAGCAATTGCGGATAATTGTTCGAACAAATGATCCTGTTTTGCCCCATGTTCAGGCAGCTAAAAATGCATTAAAAATATTAAAAAAAGATGGAGGTGCTTCACAAAAAGATATGCCGGGAATTTCCCGAAAAAATTGAAAAACACGAGCTCTTCCGGATATATGGTTCAATCCCTAACACTCATTCATCTTTGAGTCCCGCTAACATTCTCTTATATCGCCACAGCGCTGCCATGATCTTTGCAGCCCTTTCGGGAGTGGGGAGGTTTATCAGGGCGCCGCCCTTTTCAAGATCAGCGACCTCGCTGTCCCAGATTCCAGGCGGTGCAATGAGGCAGCTCACGACCGGTTTCTTCTGTTTCCATTCAAGAAGGAACTCTTTTATTCCGGCCACCGCCGCCCTGTTGGCGGAGGCAAACATCATCAATAGGAGGATGCCATCCACCCCATCATCCTCCAATACGGCCTTTACAACCCCCGTGATGGCAGAGGTGCTGTACCAGGCCGGTCCCATATCTACCGGATTGGTTCTCAGGGCGAGAGGGGGCAGGAGACCATTGACCACGGTCTGTGTTTCAGGGCGGAAGACTGCGATCTCCAAGCCCTCCGCCTCACATACGTCACAGGCCGCCATTGCAGGGCCTGCTTGGCCGGAAAGGACGCCAATCCGCCCACGCCCTGGAGGCGGACACATGGCCAAGGCACGGGCAGCATCCAGCATGTCTTGCGTATCGTCAAAACAGAGGATACCCGCCTGCTTCAGAGCGCCGTCATAGACCTCGTGTCTTCCGGCCATGGAGCCGGTGTGCGAAAGGGAGGCCCGATCCCCGGATTCTGCGCGTCCCGTTTTGTAGGCTACAACAGGCTTTACGCCCCGTTGGACGCTCACCGCTTCTATCAATCGGCGAGGATCATCCAGCCCTTCCAGGTAGAGCATGATGACGTTGGTGTCCGAATCATCCATCAGGTAGGCGACCATGTCCGAGAAGTCCACGTTCAAGCGGTTTCCCAAGCCGACGATCTTGCTGATGCCCATATCCTGCCTCATAGCCATAAATGCCATCAGGTGGGAGATGCCGCCGCTTTGACTTACCAGAGCGACCGTTCCCTTGGGAAGCCTCGAGAACTCCGGTGTAAAGGAGGCATTGAGATCACGGTGGAGGTTTGCCATCCCGAAGGTATTGGGCCCGATCACCGGGATTCCCGCTTCATTGGCGAGGCCTGCCAGAATTTCCTGAAGCTCGGCTCCGCGAGGGTCTTCGATCTCCTTGAACCCCGCCGTGATGAGCACGATGGCCTTGATCCCCTTGCGGATACACTCATCGAAGACGCTCGGAACCGATTCGGCGGGCAGTACGATGACGCCCAAGTCGATCGGTTCAGGGACAGCGTTAACAGAGGGGTAGGCACTGATTCCCATGATCGCCTCGGCCCCGGGATTGATGGGAAAGATGGCGCCGGGGAAAGCACCCTGGGTGAGGCTCTTCATCACATGAAAACCGAGTTTAGACGGGTTTTCAGAGGCGCCGATGACGGCAACCGCCTCAGGATGAAAAAGGTATCTCAGGTTCTTCAATAGTCTTTTGTCTGTCCTTGTCTTGCTCATTTGAACCTTTCCTGTAATGAATCTGCACTATTCGATTATCAACAGATCTTTACCATGCAGCTATTTAGTTATATGCTGAATTATGACCTCAAAATTGTCACTTTTCATCTTTTACTTAGCCTCTTTATACAATATACTTCTTAAATTCAACCCGTTATCTTGACCTGACCTCAAAGTACTTACTCATTTGATCTTGACACACCAATTCAAGCTTTGAGCCTTTTTACTTATTTGAAATTTAATTTGTTTTTGTATTTAACCTTGCGCCTTGCCTGCCCCGTTGAATTTCGCAATGCGAACCCACCGAAGGTGGATTCAACGGGGGGCCTTGCGCCTTGTCCCTTTTGATTTTTCCCGGGTTCGGGCAAATAGCGGATCAAAAGCAGTGCTGCCATGGGGATAAAAGCGATACAGCTTAAGATCGTTCGGATGCCGAAAGCATCGGCCATCCTGCCTGCAAGGGGCATCAGAACCCCAGCAGTTCCCAGGGTCAGGCCCATGACGATGCTGGATACCAGGGAACGCCCCTTGGGGGCAACCTGCTGGGCCAGGGCCAATGCAGGAAACAGGGTGGCCAGAAGCAGAAATCCGGACAGAAATGCGATTGGATACAGCAGCCAACCGGTTTCGTGAATGAACACAAAAATGCAAGGAGAGGACAGGGCAAAGGAAAAAAAGTAGATGGGCCTGAAACCGATGCGATCCACCAGGTGACCGCAGACGATGGCACTGACAGACCCCCCCACTGTAAATAGGGAAACGATACTGCCCACCGACACCAACGAATGCCCCTCGGAGGCCGTAAGCACCGGTATAAAGGTGAGAACGGCCTGCTCCACAAAGGCCCTGGAAACAGCGATCGACCAAATCAGCATAATCGGTTTCCATACTTCACCGATGCTCTCCCGCAGAGATCCGATGAGATCCCTGTGTGCATGACTGGCATCATCAGAAGCCGGTATCAGGATAAAGAGGATCCCAAAGACAAATAGTCCCGGAAGGGTCATGATCGGTAGACGATGCAATCCTAGAAGGGTTACGTACCCTGCAAACACAATGGGTCCCATAGTAAACCCCAGCGTACCCCCCAGGCCGAAAAGCGACATGCTCAGCCCGGTACGTCGGCCGGCGTAAACCGAAACCATTCCGGCCGCGGTGGGGTGGTATATGGCAGAGCCGATGGAACCCAGAGCGATCAACAGCAGGACCGCCCCGAAATAAGGAGCAATCCCCACCTGGGGGATGCAGACCGCCCCCACGAGCGATCCGATCAGAAGAATCATCCTGGTTTTATAGCGGTCGGCTAGATAGCCGAAGATGGGCTGAATCAAAAAGGCCATGAATGTGCTGATCCCGGTAATCAAACCCACCTGGGTCAGGTTCAAGCTGAATTTTTCCGCCAGCACCGGAAGAAGAGGCCGGACAAAGGACTGGAAAAAATCGCCGAAAAAGTGAATCAGGAATAGAGCGAAAATCGCTTTCTTGTTGATTTGGGTGCTTGTGGTCATGGGTTTCCGACATCAGGATTTTTTGACCCCGCTCCTCTAACATTTTAAAATGCATCGGTAAAGATAAATCGAGGCGGGTATCTGGAAATTTAACGAGAGATCAGAAAACCGGAGCCTAGGTCCGCAGATAGGAGGCACCGTTAACGTCAATGATGCAGCCTGTAAGATAGGCTGTGCCTTCGGTTGCCAGAAACAGCACCACCCGGGCAACTTCTTCGGGACGCGTCGCACGGTTCAGGGGGCTTTGGGCGCGGATGGCATCTCCTTTAAGTCCGGAAAGCAAGGAGGCGGACATATCGGTTTCCACAAAAAGACATCACAAGATAAAACGCAACACCAAATTCTATTCGTCAGGCGCTACCCAAAATTACAACCTACGCTAAATACAGATACCCCAACAGTATGTCAATGGCAAAAAAAGAGAAGAAAAAGTGAGCAAAACTCAATCTTGTTGATTTCAGAAATCCTAATATGCTAAAAAATCCAAAATGAATTTTAATATTTAAGATCTGGCAGCGTTGTTCAAAGATCCAGGGAATGCGTTGAAAAGAAATGATTTTGCTTTGATTGCCGCCTTTTATGACTGCGTCATGCTATAAGAAGAGAGACAACCCAGATGACGTCAACAGCAAGGATTTCGGTTGACCGCAAACCAGACACCGTAGAAAAAAAACGAATTTGGCGCACGTTTGCTGATATTAGCCGACTTCACATCACTGCAATTGCGGCTTTGGGAGTGTTTACTTTTGGCTGGTTGCTTACCGGTGTGTATCCGTGGCTTCTTACGGCTGTCTGTGCGTTGGACTGGTTTATAGTCAACCTGATCAACCGGACTGTCGACCTTGAAGAAGACAAAGCCAATATAATCATCGAGACCGGATTTGTTGATCGGAACCGCCGACTGCTGCTAAGGATAGCTTTGATGCTTTTGCTTGTTTCCCTTGTCGTTGTGCACTTTTTGAACCCAGCAATAACCGGTCTCAGGATTGCATGCCACTTGCTGGGTGCTTTTTATAACTGGCCGCTTCTGCCTGGAAGGCGCCGGCTGAAGCAGCTCTATTTTTGGAAAAACAACGCCTCGGCGGTTGGCTTTTTGATTACCGTATTCGGGTATCCACTTGCCACTGGGTGGTGGGGAAACCGATCCCATAGTTTTCCACCAGGGATTACTTGGGAGACGGTGGTCTTTGCGGCTGTCTTTTTCTTTCTGTTTGAAATAAGTTACGAGGTAATATACGACCTGCGGGATGTGAAAGGCGATGCCCTGGCTGGTATTCGCACCTATCCCGTTGTACATGGAAAACGCACGGCAATTTACATTGTCGATGGTCTCATCTTCGCTTCCATGGCAGTCCTTGCCATTGGCTATCTGTTTGATTTCGTTCCCTGGCGCATTTTCATCATGATAGCTGCGCCGTTTCTTCAGCTGGTGGTGTACAAACATGCCCTGCGCCGAGGTATTTCTGCGAAGGATTGTATCAGGATTACATGGATGGGAGTGGCCATGCTGCTCATCTATCACATGTGGGTCATCGCCGGCCTGCCAGGGGTAGGATTGTGAGCATGCTATTCATGGAACTGGCTGCGCTCTCAATTATTGCTATCTATGTTGTCAGCCACACACTGGGACAACCCGAAAGGGGACACTTTCTTATCAGGATTGTCCTTGTTTCCGCTGCAAGCTGGATTGCCGAAGAAAGCTGCATTCTCCTGTACGAATTCTATGGCTATAGTTCCAACTGGAGTCTATTGCTGGCCCATGTGCCTGTGCTAGTCATTGTCATCTGGCCCATTATTGTCCACTCTGCATGGGATTTGGCATCTCAACTATTGCGGCCCGGCCACAGGCTCCTACCACTTGCTGCTGCAGCCATCGTATTGACTGACGCTTCGCTTATCGAACCGGTGGGCGTGCACACCGGCCTATGGTCATGGAATCAGGCCGGGATTTTCGATGTACCCATCATCGGGATTCTCGGTTGGGCCTTTTTTGCCTTGCTGTGCATTTTGCTTTTTGAAGAGGGAAGACGACGAAATGCTACGAAACGGCTTAATCTGCAAATTCTGGTGTTTCCCGTCATTGGAACTCACTTGTTGCTCCTGATCACGTGGTGGGGTGCGTTTCGATGGATAAAAATTGCCGTTGACCCAAGGCTTGCGGCCGGGTGCTCGTGGGCTTTGTCGCTTTTTTTGGTTTACGCTATTCTGAAACATCGCACCGGAACGCGTGTGAAGAGAAAGACACTTTTGTTGCGCTTTATAGGTGCACTATTTTTTTTCACGTTGTTTGCCCTGAATGTCGGTGATTCGACATTACTGATTGTATACGGCGTCGCTTTTGCGCCCCCTTACCTGACCTTAATGGCCCAGCAGTATTTGGGTTTCGTCGCCAGTAAGAATAAGGCAACATCCGTGACAGATTAATATTAGGGTGCGGAAAGTAAAGGGACGTCCGTTCTATATTTCTATTTTGTGCGCCTATTTTAATGTGACAACAATACCAGAGCTTATGGACCTAGTATGTGCTTTTGAATTTTTCCAATTTGCGGTAATTTGCTGCCCAGACT
>CP070746.1:5955501-5972410 GCA_020348305.1 Desulfobacterales bacterium | reverse complement strand
TCTCAGGAATCCATATACATCCCAGGGATGGGCATGGCTGGCGCCCGATATGTGCTCTAAGAGCGGAATGTAACGGTTGAGGGATCTGAGCGCCAATAAATAGACCGTATCCCGGGCGCTGAATTCGGCCGTATGAATCCCCCGTTCTCGTTTAAAAGATTCGAGCTGACGTCCACGTGATTGGATTTGATTTCTAATATCTAAAATCAGCCGCAACAGGAGATCCGAGCTTTTAACCGTAATAGCCGGAGGGATGAATTTTTCGGAAAGGGCAACCCCCTCGCCGATCCTTTCCAGCTGTGCTACCGGAATAAGATGATATTCCCCGAGTTGATCTTTTTCCGTCTCCCAGAAAACCTTCACCAGATGGTAAAGCCGCTGAACCTTCGCTGGAGGACCGTTGTGGTGTAAATCCTGAATTTCTTCGGGGTCAACCGTTGTGACAAACCGCGTATTGACGTCGCCAAGGTTGGATAAGCGAGATGTCACTGTTACATTTTCCCCGAACTCATTCCATTTTTTTATGCCGATGTATACAGCAAACGGCTGGCCGCCTTCCACCCAGGCTTCGTCAAATGAACGGGCTTCGATAATCCCGTTGTCCGGCACAGTGACATAGGTCATATCCGGGAATATAAAATTACCGCGCAATAGATTGAAGTTACGGTTATCCAGTGCTGCGGTCTGGATTTCCATCTCCCCGACGCCCCAGGGATGCGGGCAGAGATACCTGTAAACGGGGGTCATCAGGGATTGAACGTGCAAATCCGCCAGCTGCAAGTGCTGGGGCTGTAAAAATAAGCCTTGATGCCAGAAAAGTGGTCGCTCCATAATGAGATGCCTTCTCGCCTATTGGATTTGTTGAGATCCCAATTTCAGATCGATTTCCAGAGTATCCAGTTTTTTTCGTTTGCTACGCCGGATAAACCCTTTTTTCTCGATGATGACCGGAATTTCGTACAGGCGTACGACTCGTTCCCGTTCAATCAGGTAATAACCGGCCGCGACGGCGACATAGCGGGCCCCTTGAGACCGGTCCAAATTGAATGTGGTATTTTGACCGGGTTGAACAATTAATTTTTTGGCCCCGTCCACACTGGCATCGAAAAGGTCGCATTCCAACAATCGATAAAGCCCTTCCTGATCGCCGGCAAGCTGGTTGAACGCATTGGGGTCATTGAGCTGATACACACACACCAGAAGAGTATGGGGTTTGCCGTCACTGAGATTCAACTGGGGATCGGCCTTCACATGAATTTTGATGGCGTCTTTCTCATATTCCGATTCAGGTGGTGGAAGCTGTTTTGCCGCACAGGACCAAATCAGAATAATCGTTACCAACCCACTCAATGAAAAGATTACCTTTCTCACTTATCCACCTCCTTGCTGTAAGAATATTTTTTGGCAATTATTTTCAAATTCCCTCAGGAGCTCTTCGATATAGCGGCCGGAATCCACCCACTTTTTAAATGCGTTAAATTTTTCGGTATACAGCTCAAAATATTCGGCCTTGCGCAGGCGGCCGAATTTTAAGCCGCCGCGGGCAGAAGCGGCAATCCGATCCGGCTCCAGTTCAACCAGAATTTCCTTCATTTTTTTTTCGGCAGCATGTTTAAATGCCTGTTGCGCCGTCAAAAATGCCTTGTTAATTTGGCCGAGATAGCCTTCAAGGGATCTTGTGTGATCGTCGCCTTCAAGATGAAAGCCGATCATCTGCCGGATGGTTTCGGCTCCTTCGCGTTGGCCCAAAAATGTCCTGTTGATGACACTCACCAGCTGATTTAACATGTCGAATATCGTCTTCAAGGAATCGGCCAGCCGCTGCAAAAGCTCGTCGGATGAAAGTTCGGCTTGCGAAACGTTTCTTCCCAAAAGCAAGGAAAAGATCCGGCTTAGGACCTCCTGATCTAAATTTAGGTTCTCTAATGTAAAAGTTCCATCTACTTTAAATTTTCTCGTGAGTTTATCTATAATTTCTAACTTGTCGTCATTTGAAATGTCGCCAAGGGTATTTTGGAGAAATTGTTCAATCAAATTTTCAGCCTGCAGCCGGTCGGATGTGTAAATGTTCCGAATTTCGTCCGCCAGTTTATCCAGGTTGGGGGGTTCAGCCATGATCTTAGTGCCCGTTTTTGGGTTTCTTAGAGTCAATGATCACCGTCTCAGGCAAATCATCGTCTTTATCTTTCATGTCGATCGTTTTTTTCTCAGCCCGCGGCCCTTTGGGTCCTTTTGAAAGGCTCTGTTTTGTTGGTTCCGAGCTGTCGTCTTCCGCCGAGCGTTTCTGATCAGAATCAAATGGTGAAGCTGGAGGTCCCTGCGGAGAGAGGATAACCGTTTCCGGAATATCACTTTCCGATGGCTCTGAAGGTGGAAACTCCTTTGCTTTAACGTCGTCATCATGAGTCAAGATAACTGTTTCAGGCAGATCATTCGTTATTTTCGAGGCAGGGGCTGATGGTTCAGCCTGTTCAATTTCTTGCGGTTTTAACAAAACCGTTTCTTCGATCTTTTTATCAGAGGGTTTTTCCTCTCCTAAATCCTCCGGTGACAATATGACCGTCTCTTTGGTTAGTAAGTCTTCAGAAATGCCGGCACCCGCTCGGGCAATTTTCGGCCTTTCTGCAGGCAAGCCTTCAGCGCCTCTCTCAGGTACGAGAGGCCTGGTCAAAACGTCGCTGCGCCATTTCGAGGTAATCTTCATGAGAATATCGTGAATCGCCCTGGTGTCGTACGTCGGCGAAGGCCTAACGACTTCCGCTTCAGACCCAAAGAGCGTATTTTTTATCGTATCTCTGATTGCTTCGAATTTTTGCCAAAATTCGGCTTCCGACCACTGGGATATATGACTCATGCTACACTTGAACAACAAAAACCCCAAATTGAGAGCCCCCGCCCACAACGTTGTCCAGCCTGCGTGGACCGTTTTTTGATTCGGATTCCAAAAAATATTTTGCGGAGAAAAAACCGCTGACAGGTGATCATTCAGAATGTCTTCAGAAACAGCACTGTCTTTCGATCCAATATCATCAACAACCTTTGCAACTTCGTTGTACACCTCCGAAACATCATGTTTTATGTTTACCAGAAGCACGTAAAACCAAAGGGATCCTAAAAAATAGAGACCATAGGACGGCGGTAATTTCGAGAGAGACGGAGACGGAGCAGTATCGAGCCCGATGCCCAGCACCTGCAATTTAAAATTCCAATAGTGCGGCAGCATGTCACATTGCTCGGCCACACGGGCCCAGATACGATCTATGGATAACCCCAGATCCGGGTATTTGAAGGTGTTCAGACCGGAAAAAATGAGTTGAGCCAGTTCTCCCAGAAGCGAAAGCTTTAAATACAGAACCTCCAGAAAAAATTTTTCATCCTTATTAAAGAAGAAGTTAGTTTTCTGTGAAGTGATCTTTCCAAAATTCGTTAAATATTTCAACCGACCCCTCTGACCTTCTGCTTGAAGACGGCTTGCCAACTCATCAACGTCAGCTCCAGCCAGCAAAGGTAAAAGATCCAGCAAATGCATCGAGGGAGCAGGCAGGGCTATCATATAAAAGGGATAGAAGGAAATGGGAACAATTCTTGTCATCGCCAATTGGCCTGTTTCATAGCAGTGCTGGAAGCTGTCACATTTAAGACATGGAATGTTTGCATTCCGCTTTCCATCCCCTGCCAATTGGTCGAACCCACCGATGAGATCCTGTTGATCTTTTAAAATTGCCGGATCTGATGAAGTCAAAGCGCGAACATAAAAATCGGATTCACCTCGTGTATCGTAACAGTGTGGACAAAACAGGTATCGTCTGAGCGATGTTGAATAAGGTTGAAGGCCTAAACTGGACAGCAGGTCATCATCACTGCTCATCTCTAGTGGAAACCCGCACGTGGGGCATGGCGGCTGGAAAAAAATCTGCTGGTGCTGACAATAAAATAGAGGAGACCAGGGCAGAAGTTTACCGTCTTCATCGACTTGGTCCTCTAAAAGTATAATGGAATCGTTTTGATTCTGAGCATTCAGAAAAGTATATAATTGTTGCCAGGCACGATCTATGTCCTGATTGTTCACCGGATATATCTCATCCTTCACGACATGATATTCGTCTTTCTGGGTTAGAAGGAAAACACGTTTGATTTTCGCTCCGGCATCGCTTAAGACCTTGGCCTCCAATATTAATGCAAGTGGGTCCGTATCACTCACAATTAAAAATGGAAAACCAGGCCTCTTATGATCAGGACTCCCATTTGCGGTCATCGAAATCTTCAAATAAAACTTAGCATCGGCGGGCTTTAAATAAGACACCAAAGAAGGTTTTCCCAAGTTGGAATTCATATCAGAACCCCCCGAGTTAATTTTGAAGTCGTCAATATAGAGTTGAATTTGAAGTAACTGATGAAAATCTATAAAAATTTTACCCAATAGTCAAGAATCTTATAACCATTAATATAGGTGTTACCTGATAATATCTTGCTCAATAAAAATCGCCCTTAAAAAAATAAGGGCGATTTTTACATTGAAAGACCTCTAATAGAATTATTTTGCTATCCAGTTAATCCTTCAAAAAGCTCAATATCGCCAGATCCCGCTCCTCGTTCGGTTGCAACAAAATCGAATAATGATTGGTCCCCTGTATATCCACGCGCCGAGCATTGGCAATTTCCCCAACCATCCTATCCACCGCGTACTCAGGCAATACAAGGTCATCCTGGCTTAAGATCCCATCTGTGGCGCGCAGAATTAGAACCGGACATGTTATCTTGGGGTAATATTCAGATGGTACCTCTTGTCTAATATTTCGGATTTCTTCCTGGATGTGATCCGGATGAATTCTGGAACGCACGCCACCTTCGACATCCTCTGATTCATATCGGAAGTAATCTTCAATGGCCTTTGACCATGGCTGCAGAACCGGAACCTGCTTCATGTTCTCTACGTAGGCCTCAAAAGACGGAAAAACCTTACCCAACCTGTCCAAAGATGGCTTAATGATAAGATCAACCCTGTCCCAATGCTCCTGAGAAAGTTCTCCGCCACCGTCCATCAGGATGAGCTTTTCCGTCCGCTTCGGATATTTGGCTGCGAAAACTAAAGAAACATAAGCACCTAATGAATGTCCCATCAAGACAGCCTTTTCAAGACCGATATTTTCAAGCAGGCAATAAATGTCTTGAACATGATGCTGCCAGGAATATCCGGTGGACGGTTTTTCCGAAAGCCCCCTTCCCCGTAAATCCACAGCCAAAATCGAATGGGCAGGCGTCAAACCTGATGCGATTACATCCCAGCAACGGCAGTTGGCAGTCTGTCCATGCACACAGAAAACATGTTTTCCTTTTCCTTCTATGATCGCCAATTGCATCTCAATCCCGTCGCCTTTAGCGCGTTTCATCATCCAATTAGTCATGACAATCTCTCCCCCGAATTGAGTAAAGAATCTAAAAAGAATAAATTATTTTACCCTCCCCCACCGTATAAGCGCAGCGGCATAGGTGAATCCAATACCTCCTGATGCTAATACGACGAAGGCGCCGTCCTGAATCGCCCCGCTGCTAAGGCCAAGTTCCAGCGAGATAATGACATCATTGGGTCCATGATGTCCCCATTTGCTTAGAGATACAGACCATTCCGGTTTTACCTTCAGTTGGGCAAGGACCTGTTTGCGATCAGCTGGGCAAAGATGACGCAGGGCAAGATAATTCGGAGAGCGATCCGGGTGCACCCGCTTTACCACTTCCGTTAAAGCCACAGGCCAACGTTGGGTTAGGTAATCGAAGACAACTTTAGGGTGAGTCACCTGAAAAAACATTAATTCTGAGTCCAAGTTTTCAGGATCAAATGGAATTTCTGTTCCGCCACCCGGCACATAAACCTCATCAGCCATCTCAGAATCGACAATAAAGGTTGTACCCATTAAAAGATTTTCATCGTGGTCCCGCTTAAGAAGTATTGCTCCACCTGAAGCCGAAGCGGCCAACAGAAATCGGGTGGCGGGGTTGGCATAATCAACCAAATCCACGTTGCGCGTCCCACCGGCCAACAATATCGTATTCACCGACGCATCTCCAACCATAAGGTCCCGAGCTACTCGCAGACCCAAAATTGAAGTTACACCCTGGTCTACAAGGTCAAACGCCCAGGCGTTATGACAACCTACCTCCTCCTGAAGCCGGATGGAGGCTGTCTGAGCAATGTAATCTTTGTACTCTTCTCCGGTCCAGATAACTACATCCACATCAGTCGGTTTTATCCCTTTGGCCCTTTCAAAGGCTTGATTGGCGGCTTTAACGGCCATGGTGACGGGTTGATCATCCTGCGCCGGCATAAACTTATGCTCGATTCCCAGGGCAATCACCTCCTCCGGCGTAAGTCCCGCCTTTGTGGCCACTTCTGTGGAAGTTTCGAAATTCTCCGGAACATAAAGTCCGTAACTGACAATTCCAATCTTCATTACTTGTAGATATTGGCTTAAAGCCGATTACTCATTGTCTGCTTCACCATGCTTTTCTTTGAGCATGAACTTCTGCACTTTTCCGGATGCCGGGGTACGCGGCAAGGCATCCACCACCGCCAGATACTTGGGCAGTTTGAATTTTCCAAGCTTGTCCTTTAAGAAATCAAGCAATTCTTCAAGAGTGAGTGCCGCGCCGGGCTGCAGCTCGACGATGGCTTTGCCCACCTCGCCCCATTTGGGATCCGGCACACCGATGACCGCAGCTCCGGTTATAGCCGGATGGGCCTCGATGATTCTCTCGATCTCGGCCGGATAAATATTCGCTCCTCCGGAGATAATCATGTCTTTTAGGCGACCAACAATAGAAAAATGGCCATCGGAGTCAACCCGACCCAGGTCCCCCGTTTTGAACCAGCCGTCTGAAAACGATTTGGCTGTCTCCTCGGGTTTTTTCCAATACCCGGCGCACGTGTGAGGTCCTCGCAAAAAAATTTCCCCTTCTTCTCCGGCCGGCACTTCGTGACCCTGCGGATCAACTATCTTAACATCCACATGGGGCATGGGTTGCCCGAGGGTACCCGGTTTTCCGTTGGCTAAAAAGTTGTTCGGTCCTACTTCGGTCAATCCATAACCCTCCCAGATACGGATTGACTTCTGGGTTTGGAAGGTTTCGAGTGTATCGTGGCTCAAGGGTGCACCACCGGAAACCATAAATCGAACACTGGAAAAATCAGTTGTTGGGAATTTAGGCGAATCAATCAGCATCTGAAACATGGTGGGCACACCAAAAAAGATGGTTACCCCCTCTTTTTGGATCAAATCCAAAATTAGATCGGGGTCAAAGCTTTGGATGAGGATGTTAACACCGCGGCAATAGAAAAGCGGCAAGGTGAAAACGTTCCAGCCGGCAGTGTAAAACATAGCCGCATGCAGAATTGTTTTATCATCCGAGCGCATGTCCCAACCCAGAACTGTATTGATGGCATTCCAGGTCAGCATTACATGGGTTAAAATGACGCCCTTCGGCAGACCGGTGGTACCGGAGGTATAGATGATTAATTGTGGATCATCAGGCCCGATCTCAACCACGGGCGGCGGTTCGATCGAAAGGATTTCCCAAACGCCGGGCAAAGAACGACCGATCAAGTCATCGTCGTCGAAGCACACATAATGATCTAAACTAACATTGGCCTTGAATCCGTCTACACTTTCCAGGTGATCTTTGTCGAAAAAAAGCGCTTTGGGAGTTGCATCATCTAAAAAATAAATAAACTCCGCCGGCGCCAGACGAAAGTTCAGCGGCACCAGGATGGCTCCCAAACGGCTCAGCGCGAAAAACAGGGTGATGTACTCCGCCCGATTTAATGACAAACAGGCCACGCGGTCTCCCTGTTCAATACCTAAGTCCTGACGCAGAAAATTGGCCATTCGGTGGATGTCATCGGCCAACTGGCCGTATGTATAACGTCGGTTTTCAATGGCATCCACCAGGGCTTCTTTATCCGGAAACGATTGACCCCAGCGGCCCATCCAATCTCCATAAATCATAACTTAATGCTCCTTCTCTAAACGAGGGCCCCAACGCATGGTCAGTGCATTCCAGGCGTATCCGATGCCGGCTGAAATCATCAGCACCAAATCGTCTTCCTTGAGCCGTCCCTCTTCTACAGCCAGATCTAGGGATAGAAGCTGGTCATTTTGACCATGGTGGCCGAATTCAGCCAGATAACGCGTTTGCTCGGGCTCTAATCCCAATTGGTCGACCAAATAGTCATGCGCACTGCGCTTAATCAATAATGTCGCCAAATAGTCGACGTCGGCTCGCTTCAGTCCGCTTTTGGCCAGCGCCTGATCGATGCAAAGGAGCCAATTGCTTAGACTTAGCCTTTCGAGACGCGCCTTCATGCCTTCAGGGTCCATGACATCCAGGTACTGCTTTCCTTCTGATAGTCCTTCAACCGTCACGGCTTCAGCTGAGCCTCCTTGAGGCACATACACATCCCAGGCAAAGGATCCATCGCTGATAAAGTGACTTTCAATGATTTCGTTGTTGGGGCAGTTGCGTTGAACCACACAGGCAGCGCCACCGGCTGCCAGGTAATACATCCAGCGTACCCGCTGATTCGGATAGTGAATCAGGTCCGAGTTGCGGTAGCCGGAGGCAACCAAAATGTTGTTAATGCTGTCATCTGCTCGGATCATATCCCGTGCCAGTTTAAGCGCAACTAGAGTTGTTCCGCAACGCTGCTGCATATCAAACGACCAGGCCTTCGTTAAATCAAGCTCTTTCTGAATCTTGGGGCCGACCGGCCAATTGCGATACTCTTTAATCTCCTCACCGCTCCAAATTACCAGGTCGATATCAGTCGGGGCCAACCGTGAATAATATAGCGCCTTGCGGGCGGCCTTAACACCCATGGCCACGGTACCATCTCCGGGTCCGGGCACATTTTTCTGATACCATCCAAGTTTCGTGCGAATGATGTCTGCCGGTGTTTCACAGTGGGAGGCAATATAGTCTGCATCATGATAGGTCCGAGGGACATAGGTAGCCAGGCTGAGAATTCCTGCGGTTGCTTTCGTGTCAGCCATGTCTATTCTTTTCCCAACAAAATGGTTTTCCTTCGTGAAATGTAATCCTGCACGGATCCGATAACTCCTTTGGGAAAGAAGATAACCACCAGGATGAAGAGTATCCCGAAAAGAAGGAGCCATCTTTCCAGAACATTGTGCAATAATGTTGCCTGTGGAAAGAAGTCCTTTGCTAAATTTTGAAGATCCGGTAAAAAGGTTTGCGTAATCAGCAAAAAGGCCGCGCCCACGATCCCGCCGTAAAGCGTACCCATGCCCCCGATGATGACCATGAGAAGAACATTGAGCATAATCGCCATAACCTCAAGGCTCGACGCCGGATTCACGTACCCCACCCACATGGCATAAAGCCCGCCGATGATGGCTGCCACCACGCATCCAAACGTGATCGAAATGATCTGGAAGATAAATGTTTTGTATCCCAGCGCCTCTGCCCGTTGAACATTGTCTCGTATGGCCTGCAGAACACGGCCCAAGGGGGAGTGGGTAAAACGCAGCATTAACAAAAAGAGTCCGAGACAGGATAAAAAAATAAAATAGTAGGTCAATACGCTGCCGGTAATCTCGAGCCCCATGAAATCACCTATACTGAATGATACCGCAAAAATTCCCGGCATGCTCAGGCTGATTCCATCTTCCCCGCCTGTAAAATGGCTTAGTCCGGTGGCCAGGACAATGGCCAATTCCGCTATGGCCAGGGTAATCATAGCGAAAAAGATGGCCTTGACACGCAGGGACAGAAAACTGATGAGCAAGGCCAGGGCTGAGGCAGTTAGCGCGGCGGTGACAAAACCCAGGGCCAGATTAAGGTAGGAAGGCATTCCGTACTTGCCGATGAGAAAGGCCACGCAGTAGGCTCCGATACCGAAAAACATGCCATGGCCAAAGGAGAGAATACCTGTATATCCGAGCAGGATATCAAAACTAGCCACAAGGGTTGCAAACATGATGATCTGCATCGCGAGATCGACTGTCTTATACGAGGGAAACACAAAAGGCACCAGAACAAACAGGGCCAAGATGCCAATTTTGAGAAAGAAGCTACCGCTCCTGTACTGTTTTCTTTTTTCCTCTATTCGAAAAATCTGAACCGGCGTCGGTTCTGCCATAAATATACCTCGCTACTTTCCAGCTGGAAAAAGGCCGGTTGGCCGAATGAGAAGGATGATGATCATTATCAGGACGTTTACGCCTGCAGCAGCCCAGGGGACCAGATAGGCCACGTAATTATAAGAAAGTCCCACGATAAGGGCTCCTACCAGGGAACCCGTTACACTTCCCAAACCTCCGATAATCACCACAATAAAGGCAAAGAGCAGATATGTGGATCCCATGTCCGGGTACACCTGTCGGCTGAATATGGACATGGCCAATCCCCCCAGGGCCGCTAGACCCGCACCCGCAGCAAATACACCTGTGAAGAGCAGAAAAATATTGTGTCCCATGGCCTGGACCATGTCGCGGTTCTCCACCCCCGCACGCACAATCGTTCCCAATTTTGTCTTTTTGAGGACGAACTGAATCACGCCGTACACGATCAGACCGATTACGATGCAGATGACCCGATATCTGTATACAATGATATCCAAGATGTCCCAGTTTCTCGAAAAGGTCAAAGGCACAATCATCACTTCGTCGTTAGGCCCCCAGAGTACGCGGATAAGCTCCACCAGAACGACGGTTGCACCGAAGGTGATGAGGATCTGAAACAGATGAAACCCGTAAACACGGCGGATAATAACTTTTTCCAGAATGATCCCTAAAAGGGCAACCACCATCATGGCCGCAACAAGGGCGATCAAAAAGACAGCGAAGTTCTGAAAAACCGAATCCGCCTCAACCCAATTCATTAATCGTTGGAAGATGCTAAAGCCCACATAGGCTCCCCAGGCAAACAGGGCCCCGTGGGCAAAGTTAATAACATCCATCAGCCCAAAAATAATGCTTACGCCGGAGGCTACAAGGAAAAGAAGCATGCCCATAGCAAGACCCGCAATGGTCAAGGTTAGGTAAGTCTTCCCAGGAATTCCTATGAGGGGAAGCAGAAAAAGAACAATTGCACCTGCAATGGTAAGCTCCCGACCCCATCGCTCAAAAGTTGTTGTCGCCATTGAATATTACCCCTTCTCCAGCCCTAACCCGGGCAAGCCGGAATCAAACAGGATACACATAGAACTATTCCGCTGCTTTGGAGATACCCAGATACTTGCTCTTTAATTCCTCGTCATTGACGAGATCCTCCATGAGGCCGCCGTGTACAACCATCCCGTCGTCCAGAATGTAGAAATAATCTCCCACCGAACTTGCCATGTAAAAATTCTGCTCCACCAGCACAACAACACTGTACTCCTTGATCTGGTTGATGGCCTCGATGAGGGCATCCACGAGGATAGGCGCGAGGCCCTTGGAGGGCTCATCGATGAGGAGCAGGGATGTGTCGTTCACAATGGCCCTCGCAATGGCGAGCATTTGTTTCTGCCCACCGCTCAGGATACCTGCTTGGGCCTTCCAAAATTTCCCGAGATCGGAAAAAATATCTAAGGTTCGCTCCAGCCTTTGGGCCGTTGCCTCGTCCTCAACCAGCATGGCTACCCGCATGTTTTCTTCCACCGTGAGGTTGGCAAAGATCCCCATGTCTTCCGGGACAAAACCAATTCCCATTCGGGCAATTTCGTATGGCTTCTTTTTCTGGATCTCATTGCCCTTAAACATGATTCTTCCCTCTGAGGAAGGTAGGAGGCCTATGACAGTCTTTAGCGCAGTGCTCTTGCCCGCCCCGTTTCGACCAATAAGGACCGTCACTGCATCGGCTTTTGCGTCGAAAGAAATCCCTTGAAGGATATGGTGTTGGCCGATAAAGGTGTGGGTCCCTTCAACCTTTAAAATAGCTTCACTCACGCTTCAATCCTCCACCGAGATAGGCTTCCTGCACCACCTCGCTTTTGTGGATCTCATCCGGATTACCATCGGCGATCAGTCTACCTTCCTGGAGGACCGCGATGGTATCCGACAGGGTCATGATCATGTCCATCTTGTGCTCCACCAGGAGAATCGTTCTATCTCTGATCTCCTTGAGCCTCTGAATGATCTCTAAAATGGCCGGAACCTCTTCCTGAGACATGCCGGCTGTGGGTTCGTCCAGAAAGAGAATCTCCGGTTCAAGGGCAAGCAGGATGGCAATTTCAAGCTTGCGCTGTTCCCCATGGGTCAGAGCGCTGGCCGGCGCAGCCCACTTTTGATCCAGGAGGACATTCTCAAGAATGGAATAGGCCTCATCCTCCACTCCCGAAAAATGGAGATAATTTCTCCAAAAGTTCAACCCAAAGCCCTTGCGCGATTGAATAGCAACCCGCACGTTCTCCAGGACACTCAGAAGCGGAAAAATATTGGTCAACTGAAAGGATCGTCCCATGCCAAGGCGCGTCCTCTCCACAGCGCTCAGATGAGTAATATCCTTTCCCTTCAAAAAGACCTTTCCCTCGCTCGGTTTATACTGGCCGGTCATCAGGTTGAAAAGGGTGGTCTTCCCCGCCCCGTTGGGGCCGATGATCGACTTCAGTAAGAAGGGCTCGATGCGCAAATTCACGCGGTCAACGGCCACATGTCCGCCAAAACGGATGGTCAGGTCTTTTGTCTCAATTATCGGCTCCGTTTTCTTTTCGATCATAATAGTTTAGCAATGCATTTAGGCATTTTCTTTTGATGAATGCTCAATAACTATGGATAGCTTTGGAGTGATGGATCAATGGAGTATTGGAGTAATGGAAGAATTATCCAGTAATCCCGTACTCCAAAACTCCAATACTCCCACTTCTAAAATGGTAAATTATAGTTTTTGTTTTCCAATTTTCCTTTTCAAAATTGAAAGAGACAGCAACTGTTATTTGTTCATAATCGGCGGCGCCGTCTCCTCCATAGACAACTCCCTGGTAAGCGCGGGGATGGCCCATTCCACATCCGGTTTCACGTCGAGCTTAAATGCGAACATGGCCTGCAGCGCCTGGTGATCTTCTTTGCGGAACTTCATCATTCCTTTAGGCGTCATGAACTCCATGCCCTCCATGGTTGCAATGAGCTTCTCGGTGTCTGTGCTTCCCGCTTTTGTGATGGCTTCCACCACGGCGCTGGCTGCAGCAAAGCCTCCGCAAGTGAAAAAATCCGGGGGTTCGTTAAAGCGCTTGAAATGTTCTTTCACAAGCCAGTCGTTCACATCGTTTTTGGGATTCTCATAGTAATAGTAAATCGAACCTTGCATTCCCTTAAGCGGCTTCATCAATTTAAGAACCGCCAGGACATTACCGCCGCTGGCAATCTCGATGCCGTATTTGTCCAACCCGGCCGATATCAACTGGGGTATCGGCCCACCTTTTCCGGCCCAAATGACCCAGACATACTTGGGCTCAGGCTTGTCCTTCAGGGCCTCGATAATTCGCTGGACCGGGGCTGTAAAATCCGTACCCTTGGGATCGCTATATTCCTCATGCACGACTTTTGCACCGAGTTTTTCCGCGGCCCGCTTGTAGGCAGCAATGCCATCCCGGCCAAAGGCATAGTCCTGCCCGATGCAGGCAATGCTGACGCCCGGCTTGGACACAGCAACTGCGTTGGAAATGGCATCCTGACTGGAATTGCGACCCGTTCGAAATATGTAGCGGTTCCAATTTTTGCCTGTAATGGAATCTGCCACCGCAGGCTCTACAATAAGTATCTTCTTGAACTGTTGGGCCACAGGGAGCACGGCCAAAGCTACGCCGCTGCTTGTCGGTCCGATTGCCAGATCCACCTTGTCGTCGCTATAAAGCTTGGTAAGCAGCATCTTGGCTCTGGCGGCCTTAAGCTGCGTGTCTTCGACGATGATCTTAACGTCCCTGCCGATGATTTTATTGGTCCCTTTGGTAAAATATTCTAAGCCCATCTCAAAACCGGTGACCTCTGCCTTTGCGTATATCTCATAGGGACCGCTTATCCCCTGAATGATACCGACTTTTATCGGCTCTGCGGCCATAGCCGTTGCAGCCATAACCATTGCAGAAGCGATAAACAACAGAACGAATAGTTTACGCATATTCCCTTTAGCCATTTTAATCCTCCTTTTTTAACATGGTTTTTGCCAATTTTGGATCCCCCCTCAAATCAATTGGGTCGAAGTTATCCATACTCTTGCCTGAGAACTGTTTTTAAAACCTTACCGGCGGCGTTGCGGGGTAATTGATCTGAAAAGACGACGCTCTTGGGCAGTTTATACTTCGCCAGCCGGCCTTTAAGGTGATCAATGATCGCCTCAGTCGTAAGACGCTGACCCTTTTTCAGAACAACGACAGCCCGGCCGACCTCGCCCCATTTTTCGTCATCGACGCCAATAACGGCTGCTTCTGCGATCTGAGGTAATTCATAGATAGCGTTCTCCACTTCAGCCGGATAGACATTCTCGCCGCCGGAGATGAACATATCCTTCTTACGTTCAACGATGTAAAGGTCGCCATTCTCATCCATGCGGGCCAGATCGCCGGTGTGAAACCAGTCGCCGCTAAATGCTTCTTGCGTAGCTTCGGGTCGGTTCCAGTAACTTTGCAGTAGATTTGGGCCTTGAATGATCAACTCGCCCACATCTCCCCTGGGTACGTCGTTCATATCATCGTCAACGACACGGGCGTCCAGGTGAAACACGGCTCGCCCAATAGAGCCCGTTTTCTTTAGGGCCAGGTCTTTTCCCAAAGTAGCGATACTTGGCGCTGCCTCACTCATACCAAATCCTTGTTGAAGAATGATGCCGGCCTCATGATACTGTTTTACCAGGTTGACCGGCAGCGGCGCACCGCCGCTCATCACCACGCGCACATTTTTAAATACATCAGCGTCAAAATCCGGGTGTTGAATCAAAGCCATAAATATGGCGGGCACACCGAAGAAAAGACTAATCTTTTCCTCTCTGAGTAACGTCAACGTTTTTACAGGATCAAATGTGCGTTGAAGAATTGCTGTACCACCATTGTAAAGCATGGGCAACGTAAAAAGCCCGATACCGCCGATATGAAACATGGGCAACACCACCAGATTGCGGTCATTGGAAGTAAAGTCCATGGCAAGGTTGAGGTTGAGCACATTCCAGAAACTGGCTCCTTGGCTGAGAATTGCGCCTTTGGGTTTGCCTGTAGTGCCGGCCGTATACATGATGATGTGAGGTGTATCCAACGTCGGCATAACCTCGAGTAAAGGTTCACTTTGTGTTTGACCAGCAAGCAAAGATTCATACGCCTTGGCTTCCAGGATTTCTTGCTCGCCGAAAACGACGTATTGTGTAAGCGAAGTATTTCCCATGACACCTCTAACCAGTTCCTGCAATTCGGAATCAAAAAGAAGCGTCTCGGCACCGCTGTCGTTCAGAATAAATGACAGCTCGGCCGCCGTATGCCGCCAGTTGAGGGGCACCAGGATCAGGCCCAACTTGGCCGCGGCCATAATCGTCTCGAGAAACTCCAAACAGTTATAAGCCAGAATACTGATTCGATCACCACTTTTAAGGCCCATCCCCTGGAGGGCTCCGGCCAGCCGGTTGACACGCCGATTGAGTTCTCGGTAGTTCAGTCGTCTCACCCCGTCAACGACAGCTTCTTTTTCCGGTGTGAGAAACTCTCTTTTCGTCAGCCAGGAACCAATGCCGGCAACTTCCATATTTAATCCTTTCCTTCCTCATAAATCCAATCCGGTAGCTGGACCGTGGTTTCCAATATACCCTCTTTAAGCTGTCGGCGCATGAGCCGAACAAAATAGTCCTGCTTAAAGCAGCGGCCGAACGCTTCGCTTTCTACCTGAAGCCCTTCGCCAAAGGATTGGTTTTGTGCCGCACGCACTGCTCTTTTGGCCTGGGATAAGGCATACTGTGGATTGCGGAAAATCGGCTCCATAATTTTGGCAACTTCACCCGAGAGCTTGTCCGGTGGCACCACGTTGTGAACGAGCCCCAGATCGAAGGCAGCCTTTCCGTCATAGAGTTTTCCTGAAAGAATCATCTGCATCGCTCGTCCGGTTCCCACCAGTCTGGGCAAGCGTTGGGTCCCACCTCCGCCGGGTATTATACCGACTTTCACCTCCGGCAAACCGATTCGCGCCCTGTCGCTGGCCAGGCGAAGATCACAGGCCATGGCAAATTCGAAGCCCCCACCAAAACATAAACCGTTTATAGCGGCCACCAGGATGAGCGGGCTGACCTCCATGCGATTGAACAAATTCTGAATGCGGACGGAAAACGCCTGGGCACCTTCCGGATCACATTGCATCATCTCCGCGCCGTCAGCGCCACCAATGAAATAGGTATCCCCGGCACCGCTAAAAGCAATCGCCCGGGTTGCGGTCTTTTCAATAGTTGCCAGCAGATCCTCCAGCTCCATCATAAGGGCGCTGTCGATGGAATTGCGGTCGCCGGGACGGTTGATGGTCACCCAGCAAATATCTCCTTGATCATCGACCAAAAGTCTTGTGTATTCTTTTGACATTGTTCTCCTTTTTTTATACAGAACGACATAAGTCATTGCGCATACATACACAACGTTCTGCATATTTTACCCTATACGCTGGTTCTAAAATCAACGATTTAAAGGGCGAATACGCAATTTATTATGACGCTGTGTATAATTAAATGACGAGTCCTCCATTGGGACTGAAAATCTGACCGGTGAAAAAATCAGCTTCGGGCGAAGCCAGAAAAGCCACCAAACCGGCGATTTCTTCCACTTCTCCAAAGCGTTTCAAAGGCGTTTTTTTAAGGATATATTCCGAAAAACCTTCCGGCAACCCTTCCAACATGGGTGTTTGAACATATCCCGGCGCGATGATATTAACCCTGATATTGTATTTGGCAACTTCCT
>CP070746.1:5951681-5955401 GCA_020348305.1 Desulfobacterales bacterium | reverse complement strand
CGGTTATTACCGCTTCTGCCATTTTATTTCTTATTGCCACGGCGAAAACATTAAGCTGGCTTTTGACCATGGAGATGATTCCTCAAACCATCGCCGGGTTCTTCACCCGTGTCACCACCAATCCGTATCTTTTTCTTTTTCTGGTAAATATGCTCCTCTTCATTGTCGGCATGCTGATGGATCCGGGGGTGGCGATAATTATCCTGGGGCCTGTCTTAGCCCCTACAGCAGTCCAATTGGGAATATCTCCTCTTCATTTCGCTTTGATTATGACCATTAACCTCATTGTCGGCTTGGTGACTCCGCCCCTTGGATTTGCACTCTATACGACTTGCAGTGTTGCCGACATATCTTTGGAAAGTTTGACCAAGACCTTAATGCCATTTGTAGCGGTGGAGGTTGGTTTCGTTTTCCTGGTGACGTACTTTCCATCGCTGACCTTGTTTATTCCAAAGATACTCGGATTGACGATGTGAGGTGTGTCTTTGGTTCTTTTTAGTAAGACAAAAGGCTTTTTCAATGTTCGAAGGCTTTCAATTTCAAATACCGACACCGGCATATCTTGGCGAAGATTTTTTTCAGAAAATAGGTGCCAAAACCGAAATCTGCGTTAGTCGAGTGCTAATCGTTGACGGAGCTATGCCTATAAAGAAAGGAGGTGTGGAAAAAAATTAGAATTCAGAAAGTAGTCGTAATGGGGGAGTTAGCAACATTGTTTTGACGAAACCATAAAGGAGGAAAAAATGAGAAGAGATCGCATTCAAAAAACAGCTTTGATGTTGGTTACCAGTTTGGTTTTATTACTGATTTTGGGGCTGAATGCACCGCAAGCAGGTCCTATTGTTATGAAAATTGGCAACCCGGGACCGGCAGATCCCCATAAACATATGATCGCTGCAGCGACGCTTGAGTTTAAAGATTATGTGGAGCGCCATACGCAAGGCGGCATTAAGGTGGAGGTATACCCCGGGTTTCAGCTTGGATCGATGCCGCAGATGGTGGACCAGACGAAAATGGGAGCGATCCAGGCCTGCACGGTTTTTTCCGCTGCTGCCACACTTTATGTTCCAGAAATAAATCTTATTTACATCCCCTTTCTTTTTTCGTCTCCGGAAATAACATGGCGCGTGTTTGAAGGTCCCATGGGCGAGCAATTTAACAAATTGTGGCTGAAAGCAGGTTTTGTTCCTCTATACATGGCGGACAATGGGGGCAGCCGGGCCTTTGGAACAACTAAACGGCAGATTAAGAAACCTGCCGATTTAAAGGGCCTGAAAATTAGAATTCCTGAAAGCCAGGCCTTGAAAATTTTTATGGAGAGCTGTGGCGCAGCGGCTCCGGTGATCACCTTCAATCAACTATACACCTCAATTCAAACAGGAATTGTCGATGGTCTGGAAACGCCGGTTGCCGTCTTGTCATTTGCCAGTCTGGATGAGGTCATCAAGTATGCTTCTATTACAAATCATACGTGGGATATGGTTTTTCTGATCGTCAATCAGAAATGGTTCAAGAATTTGCCAAAAAACTACCAAAAAATCCTGATTGAGGCTGGAAGACATGCAGAGCAAGTTTGCCGGGGTATGTCCGAAACGCTGGCGGCTCAAGAAGTGGACAAATTAATCGAAAAAGGTGTCGAAGTCTATACACCGACACCTGCAGAAAGGGAAGAATTCAGGAAAGTCACCCAGAAGCCAGTCACCGATTATTTAAGAAAAGAATTCGGCGACAAGCTGGTGGATGATTTCATGGCAGAAGTGAAGAAGGCTGAAGCTGAAGCTACGGCAGCGACCCGGGAACATCTCAAATTAATCAATCAGTACATGAAATAAAAGAAAATGGTGGAGGTCAGGTAATGGGCAAAATGAAGGCCCTGGTGTGGCAAGGGCCCTATAAAATGAAGCTCACAGAGGTCGAAAAACCTAAACCTAGAGCCGGAGAATTACTCATTAAAACGAAATCAGTCGGTGTCTGCGGCAGCGACTTGGAAATCTATAAGGGAGGATTTGCCCATTCCGTCCCTCCACTCATCTTGGGGCATGAGGCTTGTGGCGTCGTGGAAGAGGTCACAGAGGGTGTTGAAAATATTCAGGTTGGAGAGCGGGTTGCGGTGGATCCCGGCATTTTTTGCGGCAAATGTGAATTTTGCCGGAAGGGATCCTACTGGCAGTGTGATCATCGCGATATATTGGGTATGCAGAAACACAATGGCGCTTATGCGGAATATTTTGTAATGCCTCATTTATCCTGCTATTCAATTCCCGCTGATATGGATTGGGATGAAGCCGCCTTAATCGATATCTTGGCTGATCCGTTGCATGCCATGAACATGATGCCACTTCAGATCGGAGAGACCGTGGCGGTTTTCGGGCCAGGGCCTGGCGGAATCTGTTTTGTTCAGCTGGCCAAAACTGCGGGGGCCGCCATGGTCATTCTGATTGGAACCAGAGAGGAACGATTGGCATTGGGAAGGAAGCTTGGCGCGGATATTACCATCAATATCAATAAGAAAGATGTCATTGACGAAATTATGCGAATCACTCATCAGCGTGGCGTTGATGTTGGCATCGAAGCTTCCGGATCTACACAGGCTTTGCCAAACACCCTCAGCGTGACAAGGAAGCAAGGCAGGGTGATGGTTTTCGGGATATACAGCGAAAATGCAAGCCTGGATATGCAAGACATGCATCGGAGAGAATTAACCATCTTTGGATCTTCCGGCTGTCCGTGGAGTATGCCCACCGCAATCAATCTGATTGCCAACAAAAAAATTGAAGTAAAACCGATGATAACCCACCGGGTAAATCTTGAAGGATTAGAAGCTCTGTTTAATGATGGAATCATCGAGCACAGAAAAGAGGGGTATTTTAAAGGCGTATTGCTTATATAACATTTTCTGGGAGATGACGGATCGATATTCCCACAAAATGGTATGGTGAAAAGGAGGAAGCCATGGAATATAAATGGGGCATTATCGGAGCTGGCAGATTTGCCGACAATGTTTTCGCTCCAGCTATAAAACAATCAAAAGGCTCGCGTCTATTGGCCATTATGGCCAGAGACAAGACAAAGGCCGAGGCATTTGCCAAAAAGCATGAAGTTGCCAAATTCTATGATACGGCCGAAGCGCTATGTAATGACCCAGAAATTGATGTGGTCTACATTGCCTCTCCCACCTTTCTTCACTGCGAGCATACGGTGTTGGCAGCCCGATGCGGTAAACAAATTTTCTGTGAGAAGCCAATGGCGCCAACTCTTGAAGAGTGCGACCAAATGATTGGGGCCGCTGAGGAAAACAATGTCATTCTAATGATCGGTCATAATATGCGCTTTCATAAGATTCATCAAAATGTCAAAAAATTGATTGCAGACGGGCGGGTAGGTACAGTGGGGATTGCCAGAGCCGAGATTATTACTTCTTTCAAAAAAAATCAGGGTGATAAATTTACAACCGATCAATTCCGCCTCAATCGCGCAATTGGCGGCGGCGGCGTCCTGTTTGATATGGGAATTCACGCGATCGATGTGTTGCGCTATATTCTGGATGACGACATTAAAGAGGTCAGTGCATTCAGCCAAAATCTATTTATTGATTGCAACGGTGAAGATACGGTGTCAGCTGTCTTAAAATTCAAAAATGGCGCCTACGGTGCAGTCACAACGAGTGGAGCGCTTCCTTATGCGAGAAACGGTATTGAGATCTACGGGGATAGAGGCGCT
>CP070746.1:5948958-5951581 GCA_020348305.1 Desulfobacterales bacterium | reverse complement strand
TTAATGTAGAGTCTCCACAAACCTTACATTTCTTGCTACTAAAAATAATTCAGATATTTTTACATAATCACAGGTTTTGATGGCTGTTCCAAAGTGCAGATTAGTTGGAGATATCGCTACCTCAAGATAGCGATTTAATTAACGATTTGTTGCAGTTTAGTCTGGTTTGTCAGGCTAATGTTGGCCATTTTCCCCGCCTGCATTTTTAACCTTTGGTCCCCATATTTATATAATAATCCAAGTCTGAAAATCATTCCGGGTATGTTCAAAATTGGCAAGAACAGAAATATATTTTGACTCAATATGGTACATTGTGGTATCTGTTAATCATGATTCTTTTCTCATCTGAGCTAAAGCGCATCCTCAATTGAGAGCGATAATCAATGATCATATCAATATTTATAGACCATTCCCGTGTTTTGATAGCTTTAAAGGATTTTCTTTATCAAAATCGATTCAATCGATCGGTTACCCCGGTGCCAAATCTTTACAACAAATGGATACGATAAAGATGACAAACGACAGACAAAATTGCTGGGAATACATGAAATGTGGAAGACAGCCAGAGGGAGACAAGGTGGCGGAACTTGGAATATGCCCTGCAGCTTCCGATACCTCCTATGATGGAATATATTCCGGCAAATGCGGTGGTAGAATTTGTTGGGCGGTTGCAGGTACATTTTGTGGCGGACGTGCTCAAGGGTCCTTTGTTGACAAAAGGGGGACCTGTTTAAACTGCGACTTCTACAAATTGGTTCAGCAGGAAGAAGGGATGGCAAACCATCACACCAAATTCCTGCAATTTATTGCCCGGAAGGATCGAAGTCCCTTTTTTGAAAAAATGACCTATCGACATGTTAAGGCAGGCGAACGTTTCGTAGTTCAGGGTAAAGTCGAAGACACAGCTTTTATTATTAAGCGGGGTTCTTGCTTGGTCATCGTTGAAAAGGAAGGCGAACTGCATCCCGTGGACCATTACGGTCAGGGGGATATTGTCGGGGGACTTGGGATACTCACCGGAGAACCGCGCCGAGCGCACGTTGAGGCGGAGACGGACATGGATCTCTGGGTTTTGACCAAGGCTCAGTTTGATGAAATTACAGTGAAAGACCCCTCCCTGTTGCATTTCATTACTGAGCTGGTTGCAGACCGTCTAGATAGCCGGAGACCAACAGCCTATAGAACCATAGGAAAATATGTGGCAAAAGATATCATCGGAAAAGGCGCCTTCAGTATAGTTTATAAGGGGGAGCACAAGGATTTGGGAATGCCAGTGGTTATCAAAATGATGCGGCATAATATGGCTATGTATCCTGACTTTATGAAAAGTTTTCGCAATGAGGCCAAAACCATTGCCAGTCTGGATCACGACCATATCGTAAAAGTCTATGACTTCGATGAGCGCTACAGAACGTTTTTTATCATCATGGAGTATGTGAAGGGTGAAACCCTGATGGATATGATCAGGCATCTTAGAAAGCTTCCGCCGAAGTTAGTCGTAAAATTTCTGGATCAGATCTGTTGCGCTTTGAAATATGCTCACCAGCAAGGTATTATCCATCGAGACATCAACCCGTCGAACATCATTGTACAGCCAAACGATGAACTGAAGATTCTTGATTTCGGCCTTGCCTGCCCAATCGGTACGGAAGATTTTGCCAACACGGGAACCGGTTACTATATGGCACCGGAACAAATCGAAGGCGATCCCGTGGATCCACGGACTGATATTTACGCATTGGGTATTACTGCTTATGAAATGATAACCGGCCAGCGCCCTTTCCCGGAGGATGACCTTAAATCTCTATTTGATCTGCATTTGAGCCACAATATCCCAGATCCAGCACAGGTTGTTGCGGATTTACCACCATTGCTTAGTAATTTTATTATTAAAGCCGGCAGCTGTAGGCCGGACGAGAGATACCAAAATGTTGCAGAAGCTATGGATGATCTTCAGCCTCTTGTAATGGAATTCGGAATAGCGCATAAAAATCTACCCACGGAAATAAGGAAGATGGCGAGCCTTATTCTGATCTATAAAGAAGAACAGCAAAAAGATCTCACGGAGTTAATGGAAGATGTTAGTATCAAAGCGCAAAGCCTCGGGATTGATATTAAGGTGGCAGATTTTAGAGATTCTTAGACTTCAACATGAATTAACCAAGATTCAACTTTAATATAATCTTAGATATTGACTCAATCATCATGACAACTTTTTGATATATTGAGATAATCCAAGTTTTCAAAATTAGAGAAATGATTGCATATACCAATCTGATACATGCACCTTAGCGGATTTTTTGATTTGATGTCAAATTATGGTCCTGACAGATACAGATTTCATCAAATAAAAAGGGCAAACCCATGTGATAGGATTCACCCTCGAAAGTTGTGTTTACAAAATTATATCCAAACAATTATCAGAAATGATATTTACTGATTTGTTTACATAATCAGTACTTTTGAGAGTCCCGATTTTTTGCAGATATTATGTGAGACTGTCGAAAAAGGTATAAATTGAATGCTTGTAATTCGTAGGATCCACATTTTTAATTTTTCTCAACAATACCTACCAACGGCCTAAAAAAATTTTATTCTCACCCATTTTTTACTTTAACAATGA
>CP070746.1:5946196-5948858 GCA_020348305.1 Desulfobacterales bacterium | reverse complement strand
GGTAAATCCTGGAGGAGGAAAAGGATCCCGTGGTATTCTAGAGCGTTATGTATTCCGACGGCAAATTTACGATCAGAGGATAGCTATACTAATGTTCAACCGTTACTTCCAACAGGAGCTGGAAAATTTAAAGGAGTTGGGGACGGAGTTTTCCAAAGCCCACCCGGCGTTGGCTCCCATGTTGAGCGGCCGATCTTCCGACCCGGATGTGGATCGCCTTCTGGAAGGGGTGGCTTTTCTGACTGCTCTGTTGAGGCAGAAACTGGATGACGAATTTCCGGAGATCGTCCACGAGCTGGTCCGGCTCATCTGGCCTCACTACCTGCGCCCGCTGCCGTCTGCTTCCATAGTGGCTTTCACGCCCAAGCCCATTCTGAAACAGGCCATGACTATCCCGGCAGGCACCCAGCTGGCTTCAACGCCGGTGGAAGACACCGCCTGCGTGTTTCAGACCTGTTATCCGGTGGAAGTTCACCCGCTAAAGCTGCTGGAAGCATCCTATGTGGAGATTTCCGGGCAAGCGCCTGCCATCCGGCTGTTGCTGGAGCTCAGCGGTCTCAGCCTTGAAGACTGGCATCCGCAGGCGCTGCGCTTTTACCTTGCAGGAGATTTTCCGGCCGCCTCCGACCGTTATCTTTTGTTGAGGCGTTACCTGACACGGATTTTCATCGGTGCGGCGGGCAGCGACAGTATGGTTACGCTTTCCCCCGAGAGTTTAAAACCCGTTGGGTTCGGGCCGGACGAAGGTATCATCCCGTATCCGGCCCACGCGTTTCCGGGCTACCGGTCGATTCAGGAATATTTTATGCTGCCGGAAAAATTCCTGTTTCTGGATCTCGTGGGATGGGATCAATGGCAGGACAGGGGCAAGGACCACCGGTTTGAAATCCGCTTCGAGCTGGAGCAAATCCCGGCGGCTCCACCCCGCATCAAAACCGGCAATTTTGTCATAGGCGCCACACCGGTTATCAATATTTTCCCTTTCGATGCCGAGCCGATCCGTCTGGATCACCGCAGAACCGAATACCGGGTGAGCCCTTCCGGAAAAAAGGATGCCCATTACCAGGTGTACGCCGTCGAGAACGTGATCGGTTTTGTCCAGGGGACTGCCGAAGAGCGGGTCTATGCGCCCTTCGAACTGTTCAACGCGGACCCCAATGGAGCTCCCGTTTATCACGCAAAGACTCGGAATTCGCCGGTGCGGCCGGGTTTCGATGTTTATCTGTCAGTCGCCTATCCCCCGGATTCAGGGCTGCCGGTTGCAGAAACCTTGTCGATTGAGCTTCTTTGCACCAACGGTTTTCTGCCTGAAGAGATACGCACCGGAGACATCGCGGTACCCACCAGCAGCACACCGGAACAGGTGGAGTTTAAGAATTTGCGTCCGCCCACCAGCAACATTTTGCCTCCGTTGGGAACCGATCTTCTATGGCGTCTGATTTCCCATCTGTCTTTGAACTACGCTTCGCTGTCGAATACGGAAAATCTGCAGACACTGCTAAACCTGTATTTATTTAAAGACCCCAGAAAACCGGAGGCATTTCTGGCCAACCAGAAGCGCGTGGCCGGCATCCAGAGCATCGACTCCAGGGGATCGGACCGCCTGGTGTCCGGGATTATGATGCGCGGCCGCGATCTAGGGCTGGAGGCTCGTCACGATCATTTTGCCAGCCCGGGCGATCTGTTCCTGTTCGGCAGCATCCTCGACAATTTTCTGGGGTGTTATGCATCCATCAACACCTTTACCCGGCTCACGCTGCGGGAAGTTATTACAGGGGAGACGTATCTATGGCCGGCCAGGCTGGGGGATCACCCCCTCATCTAAATCCCGATCCGAAAGCAGGCCTGAAGCTTGAGCTTCTGAAGGAGGGGCATGCCTTTTCTTTCTTTCAAGTCATGCGCTTGTTGCGCTTTTTCGCCCGGCAATCATCCGGGGCACCAAAATCGCCTTCCGATCTCAGTCAAAAGATTCGAATAAAGCCCAACCTTTCCCTGGCGTTTCCTGCTTCAGACGTTGAACGTATCGAAGAGTTAGGAGATCGTGATGACTCGCAGTTTTTAATTACCGTCAATTTTTTGGGACTTTACGGATCCGTATCGCCCTTGCCGACATTTTACACGGAGGATCTCATTGACGAAGAGGCCGAGGATGAATCCGTCTCCAGGGATTTCATTGATATCCTCAATCAGCGCCTTTTTGCCCTGCTCTTTGAGTGCTGGGGCAAATATCAGCAGTATCTGCAGGTCGTTGAACAAGAAAGTTCCGCGCATATCGACAGGCTGTTTTGTCTTCTCGGCCTGGGCGAGAAAACGCTCCGAAAAGACATCACAGAACCGCACCGGCTGCTGCGCTACCTTGGGCTCTTTACGCAATTTCCGCACTCCGCACTGGGTCTGAAAACCCTGTTAGATGATGCCTTCGGCGCAATACCCGTGGAAGTGATCCCCTGTGTCGAGCGCATTGCCAAAATACCGCAAAGCCAAACTTTGCGCTTGGGGGCATCCGGCTGCCGGCTGGGTGCCGACACCTATCTCGGCGATGAGCTGCCCGACCGCATGGGCAAATTCCGTATCCGGCTCGGTCCCCTGACCGGAGCCGACTTTAAGCGGTTTTCACCGGGCACCGAAGATTTTGAACGGCTTGCGTTTCTCACTGACCTGT
>CP070746.1:5941692-5946096 GCA_020348305.1 Desulfobacterales bacterium | reverse complement strand
TTAACTTTATGCAAGATATTATCGATTAAAGATAACAGGATTAATATTGAAGACATAGATGCATTGGATGGCTCGCCGGTGATTGACATCAAGTGTTACATTCCGGATGACACAGAAGATCCCGCCTATCGTGTTCCGGAATGGGTGTAGTGCAACATGAAAAGAAAGTGTACCCTGGTTGTGGTACAGAAGTAAAATTGTTATGTTTGAAGCGATATGTAACTTTTTTAGAATACCAGTGATGGAGTGATAGATTAGCAGAAATTTCAAATAACAAATCCCAAATACTTATAAATAAGATTTCAGTTCTTATGTTTCTTACTTCTGACACTTAATCCCTGAACACTGAAACCTTATTATACCTGACGCCCGATACTTGACACCAAATATGGGTTTCTACCATGCTCACCGATCTTTCCGGCCAAATCGAACGAATCACGTATACCAACGAAGAAAACGGCTTTACGATCGCCAAAGTGAAAGTGCGCGGTCAACGGGATTTGGTGACGGTGGTCGGAAACCTAATCGCGCCGACTCCCGGGGAAGTTCTTGAAATGCGCGGGGAGTGGGCCAAACATCCTAAATTCGGTGAACAGTTTAAAGTCGTCCAGGTTAAAACGAAAGTACCGGTCACTGTTTACGGTATCAAGAAATATTTGGGTTCCGGTCTCGTCAAAGGACTTGGACCGGTTATGGCCGGTCGCATCGTTGATAAGTTCGGCCAAAAGACGCTGGATATTATTGAAAATAAGATTGAGCGACTTGCCCAAGTCGAGGGCATCGGCACCAAGCGGATAGCAATGATCGCAAGAGCCTGGGAGGATCAAAAAGAGATCCGTGATGTCATGCTTTTTTTACAATCTCACGGTGTTGGATCCGGCTTTGCCACCAAAATATTCAAAGCCTACGGCAATCGATCCATTGCGGTGGTGAAAAAAAATCCGTATCGATTGGCTACCGATATTTTCGGCATCGGATTTTTATCGGCAGACAAAATTGCGGAAAATTTGGGATTTGCTAAAGACTCTCAGCTTCGGGTTGAAGCCGGAATCCTTTATGTACTGCACCAGCTTGCCGATGACGGACATGTCTATTTCCCCTATGAGCCACTAATTGATAAGTGTCGGCAGATGCTGGAGGTTGACCGGGAGGCTGTTGTCAACGCTTTGGGCAGTCTCAGTATTGATCAAAAGGTTATCATTGAGGATTTAAATGAACGCATTGAAGAGTACAAAGAAAACCACAAAGCCGTTTATCTGACTATGTTTCACCGGTGTGAAAGCAGCATTGCAAATCGATTAAAGAAAATTCTGCATACTGCAACGTCGATTCGAGCAATCGATTCTGCCAAAGCCGTCCAATGGGTGCAGCAGCAGCTCTCCATCATCCTTGCGGAAAATCAGCTTAAAGCCATCCAATGGACATTTGAAAATAAAATGCTGGTGATCACCGGTGGTCCGGGCACCGGAAAAACGACTATTATTAATGCGATCTTGAAAATATTATCCAAGATCGATGCGAGAGTCATTCTGGCGGCACCCACCGGCCGCGCCGCCAAACGCATGAGCGAAGCCAGTGGACATGAGGCCAAAACAATTCATCGGATGCTTGAATACAGCCTTCAAAAAGGTGGATTTCAGAGAAATGAGGACAAACCCCTTAAATGTGATGTACTGATTATCGATGAAGCCTCAATGATCGATACCATCCTCATGTACTATCTTTTAAGGGCCTTACCACCGGCGGCTATGTTTATCCTTGTGGGGGATGTCAATCAGCTTCCCTCGGTGGGTGCTGGAAATGTTTTGAACGACATTATTGCCTCAGAATCCGTTCCGGTGGTGACCTTAAACGAAATATTTCGCCAGGCCCAAACCAGCCGTATCATTACAAATGCCCATAAAATCAATAACGGTGATTTACCGGACATCAAGCGCTATGATTCATTTGATCCGGCAAATGATTTTTATTTTATTGAGCAGGAGGACCCTGAGCGGGTTTTGGATATTATTTTAGAGCTTACCCAAAAACGAATTCCACAGCGCTTCGGATACAAACCGATTGAGGATATTCAAATATTGACTCCCATGCATAAGGGCGTGGTGGGAGCCGGCAATCTAAATAACCAGCTGCAAGCTGCATTGAATCCCGGTGAAGGTGGGATAGGGCGAGAAGACCGTAGCTATCGAGTCAACGACAAAGTCATGCAGATCAGAAATAACTATGACAAAGAAGTGTTTAACGGTGATATCGGCCGCATCGCCAAAATCCGATACGAAGACCATGAGGTAATGATCGCTTTTGACGATCGAGAGGTGAGTTATGATTACAGCGAGCTAGATGAGATTGTTCTGGCCTATGCCATCTCGGTTCACAAGTCTCAGGGGTCTGAATATCCGGTAGTGGTTATGCCTATCTTAACTCAGCATTATGTGCTGCTGCAGCGCAATCTGATTTACACCGCCGCAACCCGTGGCCGGAACCTGGTTGTCATGGTCGGAAGCCGCAAGGCATTGGCCATCGGGGTGCATAATGACAAGACTCAAAAGCGCTATACACGCTTGCGACAGAGATTGAGGTGTATTGAATGAGATTTGATCTAACACGTCTTGGTTGAGAGATATCTATATTCACAAATTGCCAATCTTGAAACCTCTCACTAAGTGATGAATCCTTATTTTAAATTATGATCACAAGGCTGCGGCTGCCGATTCTTTCGTATGTTTTTTATTTGACACCTAATTTTCAATACGCTAAATTGCTGTGGTCAACGGGGGGATGCTTATCAACTCAACGGACAACAAAGCCTGTGGCGCAAAGTCATCCATCCGTGATTGGCCGAGTCTGCGTGGATGAGCTACCCGCAAGGCAGATACAAAAGAGAAAGAAGGTTCATTTATTTCGATATTTATGAGAAACAGAAAGAGCGATGATATGTCCGAATCTATTAACACCGCAAGAGTTGCAATCGCACCCTCTCCATGGCATGATGTTTCCTGGGAGCATTGGGATGATTGGCATTGGCAGATCAGTAACCGAATCACTACAGTTGAGGAATTGAGCCAGGTTATCAATTTGAACGACGAGGAAAAGAAGGTGATTTCCAAGTCGCTCAATACCCTGCGAATGGCGATTACACCGTATTATGCCAGCCTGATTGATCCCGAGGATCGCCGTTGCCCCATCCGCATGCGGGCAGTTCCAACCATGGCTGAGACGCATATCAGCGACGAGGATCTATTCGACCCTCTGCATGAGGATTTGGACTCTCCCTCGCCTGGCGTAACCCACCGTTATCCTGACAGACTGCTGTTTCTGGTTACCGATCAGTGCTCCATGTATTGCCGTCACTGCACCCGCCGGCGCTATTCCGGAGAAACGGATCGTCCCCGTTCGCAGAGCGAAATGGACGCGGCCATCACCTATGTGCGTGAAACACCGGGGGTGCGCGACGTACTTCTCAGTGGGGGCGATCCATTTACACTTGCAACAGAGCGTCTGGAATATCTTGTCGCCAAGTTGCACGAGATTCCCCATGTCGAAATTGTCCGCTATGGAACTGCAACGCCCGTCGTAATGCCCCAGCGCATTACAGATGAACTGTTGCAGATGCTGAAAAAGTACCAGCCTGTGTGGATCAACACCCACTTTAACCACCCCAAAGAGTTGACGGGTCGAGCGAAACAGGCACTCGCCAAGCTGGCTGATGCGGGTTGTGTTCTTGGCAACCAGAGCGCCCTGCTGCGCGGCGTCAACGACTGCCCTTATATCATCAAAGAATTGTGCCAACGGCTTGTTGAAAACCGCGTTCACCCCTATCGGCTCTACCAGTGTGATCTTTCACAGGGCATCTCACATTTCCGCACTTCTATCAGCCGGGGAATAGAAATCATAGAGCATCTCAAGGGACATACCACCGGATTTGCAGTACCCGAATTCATGGTCGATCTGCCTGGCGGAGGCGGCAAAACGCCTGTTAATCCCTTCTACATGATCAGCCAGAGCGATCGCGCCGTTATCTTTCGCAACTATGAAGGGGTCATTGCCAAGTTTGCTGAGCCGCAAGACGCCCGTTTCCTGGGTTGTCCGGAAAACTGTCACATTTGTCAAGACCGCCGGGAGCGCGGTCTCGATCATCCTTTCGTTGGCCTGGAGCAATTATATGATGGAGACAAATTAAGCCTTGAGCCCAGCGGATTGGCGCGACACAAGCGAAAGACGGTATAAAAAGAGGTGTATGATTTATGAACTAGGGCTTCTGAATGAATTCTTCTGGCAACGGACGATAGTGTGGTGGTAATCCTGGAACTTTAATAAATCTTTCCGATTTATATTTATGAAACTCTGCCTTCATATTGCTAGCAAACGTATTATCGGTCAAGATATCAACTGCAGTCAGGGCCA
>CP070746.1:5939074-5941592 GCA_020348305.1 Desulfobacterales bacterium | reverse complement strand
AATTTAAAACAGGTTTATTGGCAGTTCTAAAACTTGTGGTATCTCCAACGAATCGCAGATGAGCCTCAATTACCGATATGTGAATAGTATCTGCAAAAAATCAGGGCTCCCAAAAGTACTGATACTGTAAACTAATCTGCAAAATTGACAAACCTCGAGAATTTGTGATATCAGATTATTGTATCTGCATTGTGACCAGAGTTGTGATTACATCTACATATCTTAATTTTTGCAATTTTGCAGATACCATAATAGTATCCAAGGTTTTGTGAGGTGTGGTTTTTTGAATATTATCTCAATCATAACTTGTCGGTGCTCTCGATTATGTTTGACTAACGCCCACAGAATTGGGTATAAATACATTTAAAATATTCCTGATTTTCCAATTCCAACTGACTGAAGCGGTTTTCCCTTATCGGAATCGAATCTGATTTCTCGTCTGACTTTTGCGTTTCTTTGAATATTCCACATATTGAGTTTACCTATTTGAAACCTTAATACGGAGGCCAATAATGAGTGACGAAGAAGCATTTGTCAGGCTATCCATGGATCAGTTTATGCGAACAGAGGAATCCGGTCAAAAAGAAAAAAAAGCATCCCACAAGCTTGCTAAAGAATACGGACCTATTTTGGATAACCTGAACGATGTAGTATTCATTACAGACAAGGAGGGACATTTTGTATTTGTGAATAAGGCCAGCGAGCAAAGAACCGGCATACCGAAAGAGATATTTATAGGCCTTCATTTTTTAGAATTAATTGATCCCAAATACCACGAATTTGCCAAAAGCAGTTTTCAAAAAGCCATAAACGGAGAGAAAGCAGCCCCGGCGATTGAGATGGAGAGGCAAACAACATCCGGAGAAAAGATCACCTTAGAAATTAATTGGAAAATCCTATCTGAAGATAATGCTGCGGTTGGTCTTTTAGGAGTCTCTCGCGATGTGACCGACCGCAAACAGGCACAGCAAGCGCTTAAAAAAGTCCGTGACGAGCTGGAAATGCGAGTAAAAGATCGGACGGCAGAACTGCAAAAAGCAAACGAGCTGCTAAAAAAGCAAATTAAGGAACGCATTAGTGCCGAGGAAAAACTGAAGGAAAGCGAGGAAAAATACCGAAGCCTCTTTGAAAATTCAGGTGATGCCATCTTTCTTGTCGATATTGACACCGACATAATCCTGGATGCCAACTGTCAGGCCGAAAGCCTCACCGGACACCCCCGACAGGAGCTCATCGGCATGCACCAATCCCGGCTGCATTCAGCGCAAGAGGAGAAATATTACGAAGAAAAATTCCGAAAGCATATCAAGAATGAACTGATTTTTGATCTGGAAGCGGAAGTCGTAAAAAAGGACGGTAGCGTTGTTCCTGTCTTTATTTGCTCAAACCTAATCGATCTCCAAGGGAAAAAGATCATCCAGGGTATATTCAGAGATATATCCAAAGAAAAGATGATTTCGGATCTAAAAGGTGAGCTGGCAACCAAAAAGTTGATCAACAGGGCCAAAACAATCATAGCAAATCATTACAATATCAATGACAGCGATGCCATGCGGCTATTGCAAAAAGAGAGTCGCAAGCAAAGCTGCAAGCTCAAAGAAGTGGCCCAGGCGGTTATCTCATCGAAATTTATTCTGGACTAACATTCATTTATTGACTTTTATTCAAGATTTGAGCTATAAAACAAACAAAAGATACCCTAAGTCCAAAACAGCCTAAAAAGGCTTGTGGCCGGTATCGACCGGGTCCATGACCGACCCATCCCGTTTTACGGGACTGATATAGTAATTATCACCTCTTGGATTACTCTAAGTCCTCTCTGTTGACTCGCCCAGCGGGAAGAAACAGAGGGCCGGTAATTAAAAAGGAAGGCTTTTAAAGGCCTTCAAAGGACACCACGGCTGTGTCCCTTGGAGGCCTTTCTGTTTTTTGAGGGTAGCATTCACACCAACAGCAATTACGGTCACCAACAGGTGCTTTCCTGAATTCCTTAAGATCTTTACGAAGGTCGAGTTATGGAGAAGTCGCTAAAATTTGGCCCTTCCTGCCTCTAACAGAACAGATTATATCAGTTGGGTGCCTGAGCTTATTTAAAGCTAAACCCATTATGAGAGGGGGTGGAAAGGCACGGGTCCTAATGGCACCTGTTGGCCTTATTAAAGGCATCATTCACGGTGTTATTCTGTAGTTAAAAATTTTCACTTAAGCCTGATCCAAAATGATGGTTCCCATCAATAAAAAGGTAGATGGCCGAACTATTTGAGTTAAAATAGTTTTTAAGCCTCTTTAAAATAAAGCCGATAAAAAGAATAGAAATTTCAATATTCAGAATTAGCCGTTTAATTGAAAAATGATTAATCCCGACCAATCACTTCCAAAAACAGTTGAACAGGCTGTAGAATGGCTTGTTTCAGAATTGCCCTTAGAGGAAAAGGAGAGAATCGCAAATACAGATGAATGGAATTTGATGGATATTTTTTTCTGTCACACTGTATATATCGAAGATGAATTTTGCCTT
>CP070746.1:5935580-5938974 GCA_020348305.1 Desulfobacterales bacterium | reverse complement strand
TCCCGTTGATTATTCACATGGAGACTACAGCAGACACTGTGGCGGCGCTGGAGCGGGCACTCCTGGCCAACCCCAACACAAGAGTGATATGGGCGCACCAAAATCCTGTCAAGATGGGGGGTGGCCCAGAAGCGCAGTATGCGAGGCAAGCAGACCCCAATCAGGTAGCAATCCTGCTGGATAAATATCCCAACCTTTTCGCCGATATTGCAGTGGGCTATGAGACGCGCTTCTTCCGACTGGAGGACCGAAAGTTGCCACAAGGTTGGAAGAATCTGTATGAGAGATACAACGATCGGTTCGTGATTGGATTAGACCTGGCGGTTAGTGTCATGTGGGAGAAGTTCTATCTACGTCGGGCGAGCGTAATTCGCGGTTGGTTATCACAGCTAAGCAGCGATACCGCCAGGAAGCTGGCCTACGAGAATATCGAGCGAATATTATCGGCTAAGCCTTAGCCGGGGTAAGCCTGCCGTTTTTAACGCCGCCTTGTCAGTGCCTAAGCCCACGGACGACGCTGTTTGCCGTAAAGCGCGCTACGCTGGGATATTTGCTCATGGCGTAGCGCCATTGGTGCCGTTGGGGTCAGGGTGACTAACCAAATCATTCCAGCGGACTCCGAAAAAGCTGCGCTTTTGCGGAGTCCGCTGAATTCAACCGTTAGAGACCACATATTTAGAGAGAAGAGAAGATGAGAACTTATACATTTTTGAAAAACCTTTCCTTCTTCTATGTATTTGCGACCGTGCTCTTGGTTTTGGGCTTCATGGGCATCGCCCTGGGGACGTACGTTCAGTTTTTCAGACCAGCTACGCCAGGTGAACTCATGTTGAACAAGAGTCTCTTTCTCTATTCCATCGGATTCGTATTTTCTGCTCTGGTTCATTTTGGAGCCTTTGGCACCATCAAAAGGCTCTCAAAACGAGGGTAGGTTCTCTGGTGGTCTCTCTAACTACTCGCTGCAGTCGGACCCGTTCGACTCGCCTTTCGACAAGCTCAAGGCTCGCTCAGGGCCGCTGAGCTCGGCCGTTATGTGAGGGATAATGATGAATCAGATAACACCGCATATTTCAGCATACCTATTACCAGTGGCAATGATCCTGTGGGCGATTGCCGGGATGGCATTCTACCGTAAGAACAGAAGCTTCTCTGGTTTTCTCTTGGCCGTCGGTTGTGTGATCGTGACCGTTGCGCACCTGATCCAGCGATTTGTGCCTGCTGCCAAAATGACGCTCGATGAGGCCGCAAATGCTATTTCATCAACGGGTATACCAACAACCTGGCAGGTTGCGAGCATATTGACTCCTATTGGATTCGTGATCGGTGCTTTGGGTTTGCTGTTGATGGCCACAAGTACCGCAAAGAACTAAACACATAACCAGCCAGTGCACCAGATTGCCATTCCGCTGCGCTCCATGGCAACCAGTGACCGGCGGCGTTAGAAATCGATTATGAAATTTTTGGAAGATCCGAAAAATTGTATGTGGATGTGCAGAATACTTCCGTTTTTCTGTATCTCAATATTCGGGATTCTTTTTTTAATCCTGTTGAAAGGGAAAAAAGAGGGAGTAATCATTCCCCTCATGCTAATTGATTTCGTTATTTACGGATCTTTCATAATCTATTATTTGCCGGCGCTTTTATTTGAAGGGAATTATCGTATTAGGCGATATGGATTTAAATATTTGTTTTTGAGTCTTGGCACAGACCCATGGTGGTATTGGCTTTTTGCAGCTTTCACATTTGGACTGGGGCCGGTATATTGGTACTGGTCAAAAGTTGACCCTGTGCTCAAAGAGATGAATAAGACAAGCCAACAGTACAAATTAAACGTTTAAAATTTCTAACAAAGGGATGGAGCTGACATGAAGTAACTCAGGCCCAAAACGAAAATGATTTTGGTTCTTGAAACTCTTGTGGCCTGCAGCTCATCCTTGACGTTATCTGCTCATCACGAACATCTGGAGGCGTATAGCATGATATGGAAAATGGTAATGGTTAATTTACTGATAGCGTTATTGGGCACGGCATGCACTAGTACTGGCCCCATTCGTAGTGGACAATTTCCCATCATCGATGCACACGGGCATATTGGTGCTTCGTTCAAATCGACTATGATCCTTGAGTTGATGGACAAGAATGGCGTGTCGAAACAAATCGTGATGGCGCGCTACTACCCAGGCCCAGCCGGTTACTTTGATCTGCCTGGAGATGACGAATTAGCTCTTAAACTCGCCGAGAAATATCCCGGACGGTTCTATCCGCTGGTAGGCATGCAACGCCCGCTGCTCACTGGCGCCGATAAATGGACTACGCCCGATGCCGATGTTGAGTCGCTGATTCGGGAAACGGAGCGCAAGCTCGCATCCGGGAAATTCTTTGGTATAGGAGAGTTCATCGTCCGTCATTGGGCCTACTCATCTGGGCGCCATGCGGAACAGGACAATCCGATCTACTCAGAGTTGATGCGGCGTTTCAGCAAGCTTGCAGCCCGGTACGACGTACCTATGGTGATACACATGGAAGGCTATCCGACACTGGTCACTGATTTTTCGAGATTGATAGCGGAAAACCCGGGCACGCGCTACGTATGGGCACATAGCTGCGGTCGCAGCAAAGCAGCGGTTATCCGCAACGTGCTGTCGCGTTTCCCGAATCTGTTTTGCGATCTTGGCGGCATGACTAATGTGGGAAAACACTATGGGTCAGGCTGGCCACGCATGGAGGAATTCACATCGCTGATCGAGCGAGATGGAGTTTTTTTACCTGAGATGAAATCTCTGTACGAAGAGTTTCCGGACCGCTTCATGGTGGGAATGGACATTGCGCACGCACCGGCCATGCGGAGCTATTCACGACATGTGCGGCGTTTTCACGAGTTGCTTGAGCAACTTAGCCCAGAGGCAAGGGCAAAGATCGCCGAACAGAACGCGATCCGCATTTATAAACTCGCGAGATGACTCATTGCCGGACTAGGAAACCCAATTGAAAAGGTAAAGTAAAATCAATAGAAGTCTTGAATCGTGAATTTTGGTATGCCCGCAACAGCAGATAACAATTCGCTCAACCGGACTACGCGCCTTACGGGCGCTCGCCGGTTAGCTCAGTCGTTAGATTTTCATTTAAAAGGTACTTGGCGCCATGAATACAATGCGGGTAGGGTATGGGACTTTCGTGCAGAACGTGCATAAGTCATCTATTGCCCGAATTGGCCAACATCAAAATTGTCTTGCCATTTTTTAACCAGCCATTAAAATCTCCTTAAATTATGTTTAGGGAACAATAAACCAATTCTGAACGAACGTCCCCAGAGATCAAGCATTGGAGAATCAAGAAATGAGTCGAATTCCCTACATACGGCGAGAAAGCTTCACCGAAGCTCAGCAGAGGCTTT
>CP070746.1:5918641-5935480 GCA_020348305.1 Desulfobacterales bacterium | reverse complement strand
TTTGACGCGGTAAAAACGTAAATCGTTTTTGGCTCAATTTCAGTTCATTGCCTTTTCGTCTGGCTTCTATAATCGGAAATCCGGGCTGCTCAATCCAGCTTTTCATCATGGAGCGTATCGGCTGGTTTGACACCGTTTCAAAGGATTCCCAGAGGTGATGGCTGGCAGCGCATTTGTATTCGTAGGTTTTCAAGTAATGCTGCAATCCGTTTTTAAAGTTCTCATCACCGATGTGTCCCTGTACCTGTCTTAAAATACTGCCGCCTTTTTGGAAGCGGATAGGGAATATCATAATACGCTTCACTATACTCCAACGATTTGCGACCGAATTCGAGGCCGAATTGGGCGTATTTTTTCATTTCTGGCAAGGTAACCACGTGCACGCGGGGATCCGTTGAATCTTGTACGTATTCAAATTCACCGATCCCGAAAAACAACGGAAAAGCACGCCGGGCATCACTTTCTTCGAATTGCTTTTTAATCTGTGACAATATAAAGACAGGAAAAACGTATGTCAATTTTTCGATTTTCCCCTTGGACAAAGGTGAAAGTCTCAGCAGTTATGCGCTCGCTGGTTGCTGAGCATACCGAAGCCTGATATCATTAATAGCTTTTTGGGCGGGTTCAGAGTGGGGGGTTTTACTGCCGACCATGTTGGTCAGGAAGGCTTCTGATTTAAGCGTACCAATTTTTCCCAGCGTAGCAATGGCGGCCGAAAGAATTGGGTTTTGGTCTGTTTCGCCGGATTTTTTAAGCCGCTGGAAAATGCCTTTTTTTTGCTCGAAGGCTTTCTGGGCGATATCTAAAAGCGTATCTTCCGCTACGGCAAGATTACGGAGGCCTTCCAATACACCCAGAGATGTAATCACCTGGGAGACTTTGCGGATATGTTTTTCGGTATCTTCGGTTTCTTCGGTTGGCTCGGTTTTGATGATATTAAGTATGTGTTCCACCGAGTCATCACTCAATGGCGCAAGTTCGCCGAGGGCTGATGTTGCCCGCCAGCGCACTTTATCATCCGGGTCATTTAATGCGGCGATTACCAGTTGCTCAGCATCACCGGCCTTCAAGGTGAGAATGGTATTTAACGCTTCGTAACGGATACTCGGATGGGAGTGGCCCAATAGCTTGCGGGCCCATTCGGTATCACCCTCTTCTTTTGCGACATATCTTAGAATCATTAAGGCATTTCGCTGTAAGGACCATGGCTGTTTTGGGTCATCGAGAACGTTGAGTACCCACTTTCGGGCCATGTCGTCCTTTTTAATTAGAAAATCCCTAGCATCTTTTCGTGCCTCGCGATCATCGCATTCAGACATGATCCTTTTTAAAACCTCAATGCCCTGGGAGCCTAATTTGCCGACAATTCTACCAATTACTTGACGCTGAGATTCATCAGCTTTGGTGTAAGCCTCAAACAAATCATCGGTTAAATCTTTAAAGATAACTTTTTGCGGTTTTTTTGGCAGTCTTGAATTTTTGGAGAACAATTTATTTTCCTTGCCGGCTTTAGATGCCGCTTTGGTGATTGCAAGGGCCGTGTTCCAATCGCGCTGCTCCATAAGAACCGGCATAATTCTGCGCAAACATTTCAGTAATACCCCCGCATTTTCAGCCGTACTGACGTTCACGAGTCTGTTAACATAGCTTTGGGTATGAACTTGAACGTCGCTGACCATTTTCATGGTACTTGCCAGATATTGGACATCCGGTGGAAGCTCTTCAAAAGTGAGAACTTCACCCAGATAGAGTTGTTCCAAAAAGTTTTGTGCACCACGGACATCTGCTAAAACCAGCAGTCGTGACATCCTTTTGAGAATTCTTTTTAAACCGCCAAAACGCTTGCGCAGGGCGGGGTTGTCTGGGGTCTGCGCATTCATTTCTTCCAGACGGTTGAGTTCGTCAAATATGTATCGCGATGTGGGCAGCAGTGTATCCAGCGGGACCGACTCAATGAGAACTTTTTCAATATCTTCGGTTCCAACCGTCTCGACATGTTTGGCGATCATATGACCGTTGATAATGAGATCTTTTATAAATTCGGGGTGCTTCAGGTGCCGAATAATGTCCTGAACGATCTGTAGTTTCATATCCCGAATGGCATCATCTGACTCACTTTTGAACATCGGGAACACCTTAAGATCTTTTACCAGGCGTTGGATGGCCATTTCCACCCGCCACGGGAGATTGAGTTCCAGAGCAATCATATCATCCATGAAGACCGTGGATATCTCGGTTATCCAATGTTCAATCAAGGTGTTTGTTATAAGCTTTCCTGACTTTGCATGTGCGCTACGATCGGCCTTGGGATCGCTCATGATATCCACAAAGCTCTCAAATTGCTCAGCTGTAATTCGCTTTTTGATCGCAAAACTTACTAGTCCTTTGCGGTTGAAGTATTCTTTGAGCTTTGGGATAATGAGCTCTGCCATGCCTTCCGTCACCAACGTGCGCGCATTGACCGGTTCGTCCAGAATGCCGCCGATGAAAATATCGGTTCGTTCCCGGGTCTCTTGAATCGTAATCATAATTTCGCTGGAATCCCAAAGACTATTCTGGAATGCATCGTAAAGACTGCGTTTTGCGGACGCGGAGTCGGGATGATCATCAGAATAATGACCGCTGCGTAGTATGGCCTTTGTAAGGTCCATGATAAACTCAGCAACCGGCTTAATTTTTTCGCGCTCTTGAAGGGTAAGATCTTTTTTTTCGCTGGTTGGCGGGGAAGTAATTTCCGGCTCTGCATCTTCCTCTCTGGTAACCTCTTCCTGAGCAATCGCTTCTTTAAGCCATTCGATGCTCAGTTCGGCATCTTCAGGATCTCCCAGCATTTCATCGGGCAATTCGTCGTCATCAATCGAGGAGGCAGCTTCGGGTTCATCCGGAACAATTTTTTGCGCAGCGGGTGTTTTTTCGGTTTTTCGCTCAGTGGGTGCTGATATTTGAGCTTCAGAATCCGAAGCTTTCTGAATTTCAGGTGTGGAATCTTCAGTGGTTTCTTTAGTTGGAGAACGTATTTCAGCAACGGCCTCATCACTGGATATTGATACAGATCCGGTTTTCGTTTCGGTTGGCCCCATCATCTTTCTGTACTCCGCATTGCTGCGGAGCGTCGAATTGAGATCGATTAGAATCGACTCCGGGCCGCCAAGTATTGCCACCAGCATTCCTGAAGGTTTTTTTAGTTTTTCGGCGGTTTGCGGATCCAGCGTGCTGATGACAGTACCATAGGCCACAAAGACCTGATCAGTTCCGGGTACGGTGATATTTAAGGAAAGGATTGTTTTATTAGGTAAGACCGTTTTTGTGGGAAGGAATATGTGTCCTTTTCTGAGCTGTTGGTAGTCTTCATGGAAGCGCTCGGCAGAACGATACTTTAAATTGATTGCTCTGGTTGCCAATGCCACCCTCGATGGTCATACACGGCTAGATTATCATATCTCGGGGTTCACCCTTCGTTAGGTTACCCGACGGACTTTAAATTTATTTTTTTTAAGGTTTGACCAATAAAAAATACTATATTTTCTAATAATTATAGCTGATCGCTTCGATACTGTCAAAAAATTATACCCATTTTCGTCATTTTTGGACATATTGGATTCCGCGCAATGCTCGTTCGGCACTCGGAAATACCGGAATGCCCCGGGCGTGATAGGCTGAGCGCATTTCTCGGGAAACTTTTTCAACCGCCACGTCTTTTATCAAACGCGCCCGGTTTTCAAAAACAGCCACAATGTCTTTGCCGGTCTTGTTTTTTAGATCGGTCAATACGTCAAGCATTTCCTTTAAATAGATTCCACGGGTCGGCGGTTGCAAACCGATCATATCCATAAATGCTTGCACTTCAACTTCTAGGGATCTAAGCAGAAGTATCATAATGATTATGTCCACAGGTTCGGATGTTAAAACCTCCTGTATTGAATTTTTAATAATTTCCACCGGTATAACCGGCGAGCCCGTGTCCAATGGATTGGCCATACTGTTTCCGGGTGTCGGGAAGTGTTTGCGGAGCCGCCGCTGGGTTTCAGGAGAAAACCGTGGCAGTTGAAGGTCCCATCGGTGCGCAAGGTCGCAGCTGAATACACCGATGGCGCCCCCACCTCCGATTAAAGCGATTCGCCTGCCGGGATTTTTGAGATATTTTATTGCCATAAGCGTATCGATGATCTCATCCAAGCCCTGTACCGCAATGGCCCCTGCTTGGGCCAAGGCTGCACTCCATATTTTTGCTTCTCCGGCCATGGAGCCGGTATGGCTGAGTGCCGCTTGACCGCCGAGCGGAGTTAAGCCGGCCTTCCAGATGATCACCGGTTTGGTATCCGAAACCCGGCGAACCGTTTTCAGAAAGCGGCAACCATCTTTAACGCCTTCGATGTAAGCGCCGATACATTCTGTTTCAGGATCATCAGCTAAATAGTCCAGAAGCTGGATGGCGTCCAGGTCACAGCCGTTTCCAAATGAGATGACTTTGCTCAACCCTATGCCGGCACTGCGGGCCTCATATCCGAAATCAGTGGCAACCCCACCGCTCTGGGAAATAAAAGCCACCGATCCGGGGTCTTGAGAAAAATCTGAGCCAGGCAAAAGGGTAATTCTTCCGCGCGGGCAATGGATGCCGAAGCAATTCGGTCCAATAATCCTCAATCCTTTTTGTGCGATTTGGGTAAGCTCCTTTTGAAGAGCGATCCCTTCACGGTCACCCACTTCAGCAAAACCCGATGAATGCACCTGTGCTCCGGCAACCCCATGTTTCAAACAATCGCGAAGAATGGCGGGTACAGCTTTCGCCGGCACTGAGATCGACGCCAGGTCGACAGGCCCTTCAACCTGGTCCAGATTCTTATAGATCCGGCGCCCCGCTATTTCTCCGCCTTTTAAAGAAATGGGATATAAATTACCGCTATAACCATAGCGAATCTGGCTTAAAGCGATCAGATATCCAAATGACCCGGGATTGCCGATACCGCCAAACAGGGCCATTCCCCTTGGATTGAATATTCGGTCGAGTTTCCGCTGTTCCTCAAGTTTCATGCAATATCCGCCTCCTTCATGTACGACTTTATTTTCCTATCAAGATTCCTATTTTTATTTGGAATAATATGTATTAAAATAAGCTGAAAAATTGCAAGAGATTGCAGAATTTGACAGATGTAATATAACATATACCTCAAAATGATGAATTCGTAAAAAGCTGAATTTCTGAAGTGTTTGGTGTTTCGTATTTTGTGTTTAGTATGATCTATATGACTTTTTGCGAGACCATCAAAAATTGCTTCTTGCAATAACATTGAATTGCTTAACGACACAGAAAATTTATAGAACGACAAATCCTGGGACATCTTGGTTTGCTCGCAAGGCTCCCACGCCGATTTTCTATGCGAAAATGCTCCTGGTTGTTTTTAAGGCATCAAGATTGGCCCAAAAAGGACTCTACTCCGGTGAAAAGTGGGTTCAGAGTAGTCTGGATATTGTTAAAGCGCTGGAATCCGTGAACGTTAATTTCGAGATACAAAATGTTACCGCCTCCCATAAAATTGATGCGCCATGCGTATTTGTGGGAAATCACATGAGTATTTTAGAGACGTTTGTATTACCCTGCCTGATTCAGCCTTATCGTGATATAACCTTTGTCGTAAAAGAAAGCCTGATGACATACCCGTTTTTCGGGCCTGTCCTTCGGAGTCGTGACCCCATTGTTGTCGGCAGAGTCAATCCCAGGGAAGATCTTAGAATGGTTTTAGAAGAAGGGCAGAAGCGATTAAGCAACAATGTTTCCGTTATCATTTTCCCCCAAACCACCCGTAGCATTGATTTTGACGCGAAAAATTTTAATACCTTGGGTGTAAAACTCGCTAAGCGCGCCAAGGCGCCTGTGATTCCGTTTGCTTTAAAAACAGATGCCTGGGGTCTTGGAAAAAGGTTCAAAGATTTCGGGAAAATCAGCCCGGCCAAACCTGTTCGAATTTGCTTTGGAGCTCCTTTGCACATAAAAGCTTCCGGCAAAGAGGAACATAACATTATTGTTAAGTTTATATCTGAAAAATTAAATGATTGGTGTTGACGGTAAGGAGACCGAATATGACAAAGAAGTTGATACCCGCCAGAGAGGACATACCGGACGATCGTAAATGGGATCTTACTCCGTTGTTTAATAACGATGAAGGCTGGGAAATGCTGTTTGGTGAAGTCGAACAGGAATTCGAATCCTACACCAATTTCAAAGGTCGGTTAAAGGATTCGCTTGCGGTATTTACAGATGCAATCGAGTTCCATTTAATGATCACCCGCAAAATTGAAAAACTTTACACCTATGCCCATCTGAAAAGTGATGAAGATAAATCCAATCAATTTTATCTGGGTATGCATCAGCGGGCCATTAACTTGTTTACGCGGGCATCTGAAGTTTCCAGCTTTATGACCCCGGAGATACAATCCTTACCGGATAATGTCATCCATGCGTATCTGGAGGATGACGCCACCAAAGAGTATAGATTCTATCTGGAAAAGATTCTTCGCTACAAACCCCACACGCGCACTGAATCAGAAGAACGGATCCTGGCCATGAGCCGTGAGTTGGCCAATGCGCCCGGGCAGGTATTCGGTCAATTGGACAATGTTGATTTACATTTTGGAACGCTTAGCGATGAAAGCGGAAAAGAAATTGAGTTAAGCCATGGCAATTTTACAACTTTTCTGATGAAGCCCAAGCGCGAGGTCCGGCAAAAGGCCTTTTTTCAATACTATCAGGCGTATGAAAATCATAAACACACCGTAGCGGCAACCCTAACGCATTCCATTAAAAAAGATCTATTTTATTCCAGAGTCAGGCAGTTTGATAACTGCCGCACATCCGCGCTGTTTGCCGATAATGTGCCCGAATCCGTTTATGATAATCTCATCAACACCGTAAAAAAAAATCTCGCCCCCCTCTTTAAATACCTCGATTTCAGAAAGCAGGCCCTAGGGCTCTCAGAGCTTCACTTTTATGATACCTATGTGCCTATTGTTTGCGATATCAATTTTCATATGCCCTATGAAACGGCTGTGGATGTATGTGCATCCGCCATGGCGCCGCTCGGAGAGGAATATACCGAGACCCTGAAAACCGGTCTGCTGGGCGGGTGGGTGGACCGCTATGAAAACCGCAGCAAGCGCAGCGGAGCCTATTCCTCGGGGTGTTATGATTCACCGCCCTATATATTGCTCAACTACGAGGAAAATAACATGAACAGCCTATATACGCTTATTCATGAAGCCGGGCACTCCATGCACTCCTATTACTCAAACCAAAATCAACCGTACGTGGACCATGACTATACCATTTTTGTGGCCGAGGTGGCCTCCACGTTCAACGAGAATTTTCTGAGCAGATATCTGCTTCAGTTTTATAAAGACGATCCGAGAATGAAAGTTTACATTTTAAACCGCGAGATCGACAATATCCGGGCGACTCTGTTTCGCCAGACGATGTTTGCCGAATTTGAAAAGATTACCCACACCATTGTTGAAGCAAACCGCCCCTTGACGCTGGATGTGATAAAAGACAAATACCGGCAACTGCTTGACACTTATTTTGGCGACACTATTCACATTGATGAGGAATTGGAGCTGGAATGTCTGAGGATTCCGCATTTTTATTCGGCCTTTTACGTCTATAAATATGCCACCGGAGTCTCTGCCGCCATTGCACTTGCCGATAAGGTCATCACTGAAGGCCAGTCCGCGAGGCAGGCGTATCTGAATTTTTTAAGGCTCGGCGGCAGCAAATTTCCGCTGGATGAACTTCTGGATACCGGCCTCGATATGCATACTCCGGAACCCATTCAAAAAGCCATTGCCCATTTCGCTAATCTGCTTGACCAGCTAATTGCCGAGTATCAAAAAATCTAATTGTATTTTTTGGTTGTGATTGAGACGTTTTTTTGAGATAGGGTTAAGGTCTAATTAAACTGTCAGCTCATCTCAAAAATATGTGCATCAAAATCGAGTATTTATTTTAGGCGATTTAGGCATTTTATTTACCCAGGAGCAATCTATGGACTATGAAGTAACCATTGTGGGCGCAGGCCCTTCCGGCATTTTTGCCGCACTAACACTGGCCGATCTGGGAATCGGGCCCGTTTTATTGTTGGAGCTTGGGAAAAATCTCGACCAACGCGAGCGCAAACACGCCAACGGCATGCTGTGCGGTTGGGGGGGAGCCGGAGCCTACAGTGATGGTAAGCTCACACTTTCTCCGGAAGTTGGCGGCTTTTTAGGGGAATTTCTTGAAGCTGAGTCTTTAAACCAGCTGCTTCAGAAATCAGACAAAATTTGGGTGGATCATGGAGCCCCCAAGCTGGTTTTTGGCGAATCATCCCCCAAACTGGAAGATTTGGCCGACCGCGCCCGATTGGCAGATTTGGAGCTGATTCCCTCTCGAATTCGACACATCGGCACCGAAAACTGTCTCACGGTTTTAGATCGCTTGCAAAAGTCAATTGTTGAAAAGGTTGAAATACGCACAGAATGCCGGGTTGAAAACCTGTTGTCTGAAAACGGTCAAATTACAGGCGTTAAACTGGCCAGTGGGGAAAACATTTACAGCCGGTTTGTCATTGCTGCACCGGGCCGATCCGGTGCCGGCTGGATGAAAAAAGAGGCGGAAACCCTGGGGCTTAAGACCAGGGCCAGCCCGGTGGATATCGGAGTGCGGGTTGAGTTGCCCGCGCCGGTGCTCAAGGAGATTACAGATACGATTTACGAATCCAAGCTCATATACTACACCAAAACCTTTGACGACAAGGTGCGCACGTTTTGCATGAATCCGTACGGCGAGGTAGTCATTGAGAAAAGCTCAGAAATCCTTACCGTCAACGGTCACAGTTATGCCGGAAGAAAAAGCGAAAACACCAACTTTGCCATCTTGGTCAGCAGCGCATTTACCGAACCCTTTGATGATCCCATAGCCTATGGCTTTTATATCGCCCGGCTGGCAAATTTGTTGGGAAAAGGCCCGATCATTCAACGACTGGGTGATCTATTAGCCGGTCGACGCAGCACACAGGAACGAATAAACCGGTGCCTTACCCGTCCCACACTTCCCGAGGCAACTCCCGGAGATTTGAGTTTTGTTTTTCCCTTCCGACACATGCAGAGTATTATTGAGATGCTTGAGGCTCTCGAGAAACTGGCGCCCGGTGTATATTCGCGCCATACGCTCTTGTATGGTGTAGAGGTGAAGTTTTATTCCAACCGCATAGATCTATCGCCTGAGTTGGAAACCCAGGTGAAAAATCTTTTTGCCATCGGCGATGGTGCCGGCATCACCCGCGGATTGATTCAGGCCTCAGCCAGCGGAATTGTAGCCGCAGAGGCAATTTCCAATCGGCTCAATAGCTAACGCCAATTTAGTTAAGAACCAATTGAGCGATTTTCGCTCATTTAGGGTCTAACGTTATTCATGTGAGTAAAAACGAATGTCTCATAGCAATTTATCGATGAAATGAAGTTTTGAAAATAGTTTTAGAAAGGAGCAGCAATGAGCGATCAAGTAGTCTACACCTCAAATGTTAGAATTGAACGGATAAAGGGCCCGCTGCGTCGGGCGTATTTGCCCCAAATGGAATCGCCGGTTATGTTCGGTGTTCACTCCCAGATTGCTGAACACTACGGCGTCGATCCACAGGTACACGAACCACATGCTGCCACTTTGGATTATGTGGTGGCCTCCACCGCCGGTTGACTGACCGGAACGTTTGGTGGCGCGCTGGAAGCGCGCGAAATTCCTGCTGGTGAAGGCAAGCTTTACTCAGAAGCCCGGGGAGATATTGAAAAAGACGGAAGAGTGCTGGTCATCAAACGAATTCATGTCACCTATCATTTGAAAGTGGACAAGGATAAACGGGAGACCGCAGAAAAGGTGCATGGTTTTCATACGGATTACTGTCCGGTTGCACGTACCATTAGCGGGTGTGTGGATATTTCCACGGAATTGCAAATGGAAGATTCATAGATTCGATCTCAAAATCCCATTTAATGCCCGATTTAATTAAAAAATAAGACATTTTGAATCAATTCGAATAAAAGGAGGATAATTGCATGAAATTCTTACGCGTGGACATGACTGAGCAAACTGTAAAGGTTGAGGAGATTTCCCAGGAATATGTCGGCCTTGGTGGAAGAGGTTTGACCTCAATAATGATCAACAATGAAGTCCCACCCAAGTGTGACCCCTTGGGGCCTGAAAACAAACTTATCTTTGCACCGGGTACTTTGAGCGGCACCTCATTGGTGAACACCAGCCGGATTTCCATCGGAGCAAAAAGCCCGCTGACAGGCACCATCAAAGAAAGCAATGCCGGCGGGACCGTCGGTGCGGCCTTAGGAAAACTGGGCATCACCGCCATCATTGTTGAGGGTCAGGCAGCGGAAGGTAAGCTGCTCAACCTCATCATCGATCAAAACGGGGAGGCCGGCCTCGAAGCTGCGGATTCGTATCAAGGCATGCGGACCTATGTATTGGTCGAAAAGTTGCTTTCAACCTATGGTGAGAAAAACGGTGTGCTGTGTATCGGACCGGCGGGCGAATATCAACTGGGCTCGGCTTCCATTCAAACCTCGGATGTGGATGGGCGCCCCTGTCGCGCAGCGGGACGGGGCGGTCTCGGGGCGGTCATGGGCGCAAAAGGGCTTAAGGCCATCGTCATCAGTCAACAGGGAAAAAGCCCCGACGCCATTGCTGATCCGGATACATTTAGAGAAGCAGCCAAGGTTTTTGCCAAAGCGGTAAAGGACAATCCGTTTACCGGCCAAATGCTGGGTGCGCTTGGAACAGCGGGGCTTGTGTCGGCGGTGAATTCTCTCGGGGCATTTCCCAGTTATAATGCCACCAATGGCGTATTTGACGGCTGGGAAAAAATAAGTGGTGAAGCCATGGCTCAGATTATCCAGGATCGCGGCGGTAAAACCACTCATCTGGGTTGCTCACAATGCATCATTCATTGCTCCAATGAATATGTGGATAAAGACGGCAAGTATATGACCGCCTCCCTGGAATATGAAACTCTCTGGTCCATGGGCGGCATGCCCGGCATTGATGATTTGGATGTGATCGCCAGGCTGGATTTTCTGGCAGACGACGTCGGACTGGACACTATAAATACCGGCGTGGCCATTGGTGTAGCCATGGATGCCGGCTATAAGAAATTCGGTGACGGACAGGCGGCCATCGAGATGATGGAGGAAATTGCAAAGGGTACCGAAATCGGAAAAATTATTGGAAACGGCCCGGAAGCTGTCGGCAGACATTTCAACCACCATCGTATCCCGGCGGCCAAAGGCCAGAGTATCGCGGCCTATGATCCCAGAGCCATGCAGGGCAATGGGGTTACCTATGCGACCTCGCCCATGGGTGCCGACCACACGGCCGGCAACCTGGTGGGACAATATCTGGGCGGTGTGCTTAATCCCTTGGAAGCCGAAGGTCAGGTGGAGGCTTCAAGAAACGCTCAAATTGCCATGGCGGCTTTGGACTGCACCGGTCTTTGCCTGCTGGCCGGTGTTGCGCTGGCAGACGCTGTTGCCACTGAAGCGCTGCTTAAAATGATGAACGCCAAGCTCGGCACTCAATTTGGGCCGGACGATTATCCGGCCTTGGGCATCCGGGTATTGAAAGCGGAACGGGAATTTAACCGCAAAGCCGGATTTACCAACAAAGACGACAGACTGGCAAAGTTTTTCTATGAAGAACCGCTGCCGCCCCATAATAAAGTATTTATCGTCAGTGATGAAGACCTAGATACCACATTTGATTTTTAGCAAATTCGCATAATGAAAGTTAGGGTCAAATTATTCGGGACGTTGCCACAACGCTATCCCGATTACAATCCCGAGCATGGCCTTGAAGTGGAGATTCCGCATGGGGCCAAGGTCAAAGACCTTTTGGCTTATCTGGAAATCTCTGCTTCGGACAGCGGCATAGTTGCCGTCGACAATCTGGTGGTAAAAGCAGACGAAAAACTTAAAGACGGCCTTTGCGTACGTATTTTCCAACGCGCGTTTGGCGGTTGATTCATCTTCATTGAACTTGGTGACTGCTCCCGCCTGGCCCGCCCACCAGGTTTGGCTGGCGAAGTTTTTAGAAGTCCTGGGAACCAAAATCGAACTATAGGATCTGGTTTTTCCACTAAAGAAGACTTGTCTTTGGCCTTTAGTTAAAGAATCTCATGAATAATAACCCCATTGAGCTAAAAAAGCTCAATGGGGTGTTATCTGTTAAGAGAACAATTAGTTAATCCATTGAACGTTTACGCTTAATGGGGGTTGAATATTCAAGGCGGCTTGCTGCTGGATAGAGTTTTCATCTCTTTGATATCTTCTGATTTTGCCTGACCGTGGATCTGTTGAGCGCCCTGTGGATGGAAAAACATACTGCCAGCCCCACTCTTTGTTCGCCCGAGGATATTTTCTCTCCAATGCATAGGGAAGATATACTTCGCCATGGCCTTCAGCCAAATCCTGTTCGCTTATATTATCAATCTGATATCTGAAGAAATGATTTGGTGTCTACTACTAGTTCGGCATAATTAATCTAAAAAAGGAGGTGGAAAAATGATTTCCAGAATCTGGCATGGCTGGACGACACTAGAAAATGCAGACATATATGAAAATCTCCTTAAGACTGAGATTTTTCCTACAATCGCATTTAAAAATGTATCAGGTTATCGTGGAATTCAGCTTTTAAGACGGCAACTAAGCAACGAGGTCGAGTTTATTACAATTATGCAGTTTGATTCCTTGGAAGCAGTGAAGCAATTTGCTGGTGAGGATTACGAAAAATCTTATGTGCCTGATAAAGCGAGGAACGTGCTTTCAAGGCATGATGAGAGATCACAGCATTACGAAATAAGAGAAATTTAAGGGACGTCCATAAAAATATAACTTACCATCTTTGATTTTTTGTGGTATAAAGGTATTATGCCACGCAAAGCCAGAATCGATGCTCCCGGTGCTTTACAGCATATAATTGTTCGAGGAATCGAGCGCCGGAGAATTTTTAATGATGATCAGGACCGAGAAAATTTCATTGAACGACTGGATAACATCGTCACCGACACAGAGACCTTTTGTTTTGGTTGGGCGCTGATACCCAATCATGTACATCTTTTGCTGAGAACCGGCAAAACCTCCATTTCCACGGTCATGCGGCGTTTGCTGACCGGCTATGCGGTTTCTTACAATCGCCGGCATCGTCGTCATGGGCAGCTGTTTCAAAATCGCTACAAATCCATATTATGCCAGGAAGATACATATTTGCTGGAGCTGGTTCGCTATATTCATCTGAATCCTCTTCGAGCCAAAATCGTAAAGCATCTAAGAGAGCTTGATAAGTACCCTTACAGTGGCCACAGTGCGCTGATGGGAAAAGTGCAGCTGGGATTTCAAGACGTTAATTATGTGTTGCGGTTGTTTGGCAAAAAACTATCAGGGGCCCGCAAAGCCTACCGGGCTTATGTGCAGAAGGGGATTGCCCAGGGAAGGCGATCTGAATTGGTTGGCGGTGGTCTGATTCGCAGTGCCGGAGGCTGGTCGGCGGTCAAAGCACTGCGTCAAGGGAAGACGCGCATGAAAGGAGATGAACGTATTTTAGGAGACGGTGAGTTTGTCAAATCCGTCTTAGATGCGGCCAAGGAGCAATTTGAAGAACGCTACCGACTTGAGGCTAAAGGATATGATATTGATAAAGTTGCGTTGCGCGTAGCAGATGTGCTGGGGATGGAGTCGGAGCAGATTTGGGCAGCAGGCAAGCACCCGCTAACGGTCAAAGCGCGCAGTCTGCTTTGCTATTGGGCGGTTCGGCAGTTGGGTTTCAGTGCCACAGAGTTATCTAAGAGGCTCGGTGTCTCGCAGCCATCGGTAAGCATTTCAGTGAAGCGTGGTGAGAAGCTTGTTAAGGAAGAGGGACTAGAATTAGTTGACAATTAGAAAGTTATAATTCAATGGACGCCCCTTAGATTTTACTTATTCTACAGTCACATTGGACGGCATTACTGAGAAGTAAGAGAGAGTAAAAATGAGCAATTTAAGTCACACAAAAATCGTATATCTCCTTATTGCAGTCGTCATCGTAGCTGTGCTCTTCTTGCTCTATAAGAAAAAAGCCAGGCAAGCAAAAGTGTCAGAGTTTGGAAAATATCAAGGTTATTCCGAAGAGACGTATGATGGAAATCAGCGGACTTCCGATTACCTGACCCTATCAGATGGAAGGAGGTTGGCTTACGACCTCATTCTCCCAACCAAAAAGGGTGTTCCGGCCAGTGAGCCATTGCCCGTCCTCTTCAAATACACGCCCTATCTTCGCACCTTTACCATTTTCGACAAAAACAGCAAGAACATTATTGCAGACCTGTTCAGCTTGGGCTGGAAAGAAAGGGCCATGCTTAGAATCCGGTATTGGCTTTACGAACGGGGGCATTTGATGGATTCCCTTTTCAGAACCAGGTGGCTCAAAAAGATGCTGAAACACGGCTATGCCGTCGTCGTCGTTGAACGACCTGGCACAGGCGCTTCCTATGGAGTTCCAGACATGTCTTTTGAGCCAGGAGCCAAGGAGGGTAACGAAATCTTGGATTGGATCGCGTCCAAACCCTGGTGTAATGGAAACATCGGTATGTACGGAGATTCTTTTCAAGCAATGATACAATTTGCTATCGCCAGCATCGGTAACCCGCACCTGAAAGCGATCTTTCCTGTGTCCAGCCCTCTGGACAATTACGACGCAGTAATGTATCGGGGTGGCGTATACAATAAAGCCTTTGCCTCCTTTTTCTCCTGGGCAACCTCATTTCTTGAGTCCGTCATTACACCGGTTGACAGTGATAAGGATGGCGCATTGCTCACCCAGGCACGCAAAGAACGCAGCGGCGGGACGCTTGGAGAGACATCATCTGTCATTTTCAAGCGATACCCTTTCCGCGATAGTATCATGTCTGACGGAACGAACCTTTATGAGAACCGTGCTTCTCTCTATCCGTTTATAGAACGTATTAATCGCTCGGGCATTCCGGTTTACATGACAACCGGTTGGTATGACCTATTCACGGGTGACATGTTTTTTTGGTACAACAATCTCACCATACCCAAACGACTGATCGTTCGCCCTCTGGATCATAGCGGGATTGAGGAGAACCAATTCGACCTGGACTTTGCGGCAGAAGCACATCGTTGGTTCGATCGTTGGCTTAGGGGCATCAACAACGGCATTATGGACGAACCGCCCATTCACTATTACGTGATGGGAGCACCGAAAAAACAAGCCTGGCAGACATGCAACCAATGGCCCATAGAAAAGCAGAAACTGAAGCGCTTCTATTTCGGCAAAGGCAAGACCGGGAGTATCATCTCGGTCAATGACGGCTTCCTGACTATCGAAGCTCCAACTGCTCAAGATGCCTTCGATGCATACACCGTTGATTACACGACGACGAGCGGCAAACACTCGCGTTGGACGGCTGTCAACTGGCCACGTGACTACCCTGACATGAGCTCGAATGACGAAAAGGCATTGACCTTTACCACTTCTCCCCTCGAGACTGACGTTGAGGTGACGGGACATCCAGTTGCTCATCTTTGGCTCTCTACCGATGCCCCGGACCTGGATGTATTCGTCTATCTGTTAGAAGTGGATCGCAAGGGCAGGTGCACCTACATCACCGAAGGGAACCTCCGGGCTTCTCATCGCAAGCGAAGCCAAGCTCCTTTCAAGAATATGGGGCTGCCCTACCACTCTCATTATCAGAGTGACGTGGCGCAAATGCCGGCCGGGGAACCAGCCGAGTTGGCCTTCAGCTTACTGCCAACCTCGTACCGGTTCCATAAGGGAAACAGGATACGCACTACGATTGTTTGTGCGGATGCAGACAACTTCGATACGCCAATTATCAAACCGGCACCCAAGCTCCATTTACTGAGAGATATGAATCATCCTTCATTTATCGAACTCCCAGTTGCCCAATCACGATGAGCTTAAAGTCGGCAGTCAACAAAAAAAATAAGAGGGCAGAGTTAACCGCCCAACCACAGAATTCAGTGGATGGTTGTTCGGCCGGCGCTTCGCAGCCACCACTGATCCAAACATTGGGCTTGCCCATAGAGAAGCAATAAAATGTCTGACCCTCACATACTGTCGGAGATAATTACCGAAGATGCAAGCCTAAATCTCGTTGAACCGAATATCTATTCCGTCTATTCAATTGGAGACTCACCGGGTTCTTATGACAGCACTGGTGCGTCTACCATTTACGACGTGGTAGCCTGCAATCGGTTTTATAACTGGCTAATGTGGGGGTACTCCATAAAAGATTATGCCACCTTATGTGAAGATACCCTTGCTTGGTCGTCTGAGGGTTGGGTTCTGGATCTCGCATGCGGCTCCTTGGCATTTACGGCAGAAATTTATGCAAATTGTTCGAATCGACCTGTAGTATTTCTGGATCAGTCACTAAAGTTATTGCGAAAAGGCAAATCTCGACTTGAGAAACTAAAGGGGAATATATCTGAAAACATGTTCTTTTTGCACGCAGATGCACTTCGGTTGCCATTCAAAGCTAATATTTTCCATACTGTTATATCGCTCAATCTCCTACATTGTATAGATGACGTGAAAACAGCGATGAAAGAAATAAAACGTGTATTAACAGCTGGTGGAAATTCAGCAATGACTACTCTGGTACAGAGCAGTCGTTGGAGCAACCGCTATTTGAATATGCTTGCCGGATCAGGAGCGCTCATTTCCCGAAGTCCAGGTGAACTCTTATCCGCATTCAATGCCATGGGAATGCAAGTCACACATAAGATTAA
>CP070746.1:5915945-5918541 GCA_020348305.1 Desulfobacterales bacterium | reverse complement strand
TATCTGTCTGCCATTGTTTTTGGACTGACGGCCTGGAGTATTCCGACCATAATGGCGGCGGCAGCCGGAGATTTTGTCGGACCGCGCCTGGCACCGGCAGGACTGGGCTTTATCACGTTATTTTTTGGTATCGGCCAGGCCCTGGGACCTGCATTAGGAGGGTATCTGGCAGATGTCAGTAAAACGTTTACGCTGCCGTTTTTGGTGGCCGGTGGGATCTCTTTGATTGGAATGGTGTTGTCGATTTACTTGAAGAAACCCGATTAATTCAAAAAACGCTCCGAACCCTGAATTAAGTAGAATCTGATAATTCTGGTTGACATCATCTGCATATAAAGATAGGGAAATTTACAAAAGAAACGAATAATTACCTTAAATTACGAACAATATAACTCCAACCTCAAAGAGGGTTATGAAAAGATATTTGCTGAAGTTCAGCTTAAGCGCCTCCAAAACGCCCTCCAAGCCTTTTGGAGGCTTTTTTTATTCGTTACGTTTGGTTTATATGATGGCATCTAGCAGGTTTTGAAATTGTGTAATATCTGAGAGGGGGTGGTGAATAGATTCTAAAATGTTAGCTTGGCACGCCGATGCTTTAATTCGCTTTTCCTTGTTAACCAGTATGCCGGTGAGAAAAAGGCGATATCTGAACTCTAGTCCTTGGATCGATACTGCCTAACTCCAGAGCTAAGCCACCGGCTAAGCCGGTGAGAATAGCAAAAGCTATGCTGTAGTATTTAATAAAAAAGCTCCTTGTCGTAGGATAGGACGGGGCTGCACCCGTGACTGATCCAAACGAAAGGAGCGCAAGATGAAAAGGAGCTTATCACACACCGTATGGGAGTGTAAATACCACATTGTTTGGGTTCCGAAGAGACGGCGTAAAATAATATATGGGAAACTGCGCCAGGAATTGAGGACAATCCTGAAGCGGTTATGCCAATACAAAGCTGTGGAAGTGGTGGAAGGGACCATGTGTATAGACCACATCCATGTGTGTTTAGCCATTCCACCGAAATATTCAGTATCAACCATTGTAGGATACCTCAAGGGCAAGAGCGCAATGATTGTTTTTGAGAAATACAGCCGATTGAAAAGAAATTTTAAAGGTCACAGCTTTTGGGCTCGTGGATATTATGTCAGTACAGTTGGCTTGGATGAGGCGAAGATTCGGAAATACATAAAGAATCAGGAGATTAATGAGTCTATTGAAGACAAATATGACGATGACTTGAGTGACCCCTTTTAGGGGAGCCCGTATCGCATGCTGATTAAGAATAGGTTGAATTGATAAAGTTAACACGGTGCAGTTCCATTTCTGTATGAACACAATCAGCAAATAATCCCTTAAGGGATGCAAGTAACAATGCCCTTTTAGGGCTAAGCAAGCCACCGGCTATGCCGGTGGTACTGACTAAAAGGAGGTCCGAATATGGCAGAAGTATATTACATGAACGATCGATCCACATCGATCCAAACCAGCCTTGTGGCCAAAATGCTCACACTGTTTGACACAGCAGGATTTGAAGAAATGATCACACCGGGCGATGTGGTGGCTATCAAACTCCATATGGGGGAATTTAACAACACGGCATATTTGCGTCCTGTGTATGTCCGGGGCTTGGTCGAAAAAATCAAAAGTCTTGGTGGCGATCCCATGGTGGTGGATACGACCACCCTGCCTTATTGGCCGTTTACATCCAGATCCACAGCCCTGGATTATCTCAATACCGTGGCCCGCAATGGCTTCACGCACGCAGCCCTTGGCTGCCCCATCGTTATTGCAGACGGATACATTGGCACGGACGACGTAAAAGTCGATTTGCCTGAAGGCTTCATCCTCAAAGAGCAGTATATCGGAACAGGAATCGCGCTTGCAGATTCCATGATTGCCCTGACCCATTTTAAAGGCCATCCCATGGGAACCTATGGTGGAGCGCTAAAAAATATCGGAGTGGGTTGTGCATCCAAGCGAGGGAAATTAAATTTGCATTTGGGCGGACACCCCAAATATGGTCTCAACGCCAGACACTGGATGCCGGAACGCTGCCTGAAAGAAGAGTGCCCCGATTATCAGGTCTGCCTGTATCTATGCGCCACGGGAGCCATCAAACATACGAAAAAAACCGTTGAATTTCATCGCGAAAAATGCATTGGATGCCTCGCCTGTCTGGGTGTCGTGACCATGTGCGGTGTTGCTTTTCTTCCCGATGATTTTTTTGACGCTACGGCTGCAGCTATCACGGATTCCGCCTTTGCTGCAGTCAAGGCTGTTGGAGGAGATAAAGTAGGCTACATCAACATGGCGCTGGATATCTCTCCCTGGTGCGACTGCGTTAATTTCAGTGACCGCCCCATCGTCCCGAACCTGGGTCTTTTTGCTTCCTGGGATCCGGTTGCTATTGATTCCGCCTGTATTCAGAAATCCAAGGAGGCGACCGGAATGCCGGATTCACTGGCAATGACCAAAGGAGTAATGGATCCGGGTTCTCCTAAGTTTGCCGCATGTGGGTCCTTTCTAGGAGTCAGTGAAGAGATTCAGCCCAATGTAGGACAAAAAATAGGCCTGGGAACCCGCAAGTTCGAATTAATTGAG
>CP070746.1:5906969-5915845 GCA_020348305.1 Desulfobacterales bacterium | reverse complement strand
TTGCGGTTAGGATGTCAATATGGTATTGATCGGCTCGTACATCGGGGTATTTGCCGGCAATCGCAGCAAAACGTTCGTCCCAGAACGGCATGGTGTGAATGATACCGTTGGACTTGGTGGCCGAGGTAACGTGCTTGGCTTTTCTTACTTGCGCAAGTTCAAACGCAAATCGGATGACACGATCAACACCTTTTTTGGTAAATACCGACTCCTGCACCACCATTTCTTCTTTGGTTCCGGAATATAGACGCCCGCCGATCTCAGAATACTCTCCCTCATTGTTTTCACGAACAATTATGAAATCTATGTCTGCCGGCCCTCGATCTTTCAGTGGTGAAACCATACCTTTTAACATGCGCACCGGACGCAGATTCACATATTGTCGCATCAGCCTGCGTATAGGAATCAGAAGTCCCCACAATGATACATGATCCGGAACCCCTGGAAATCCAACAGCGCCCAGATAGATCGCATCATATTTTTGAAGCTGTTCGATTCCGTCTTCAGGCATCATACGGCCGGTACGGGCGTAGTTTTCGCAATTCCAAGGAAACTCATCCCATTTAAAGGTGATATCAAATTGCGAGCTAACCGCCTCGAGTACCCGGATACCTACCGGGACGATTTCTTTGCCGATACCATCGCCGGGTATGACTGCTATGTGGTGGGTTGACATAAATTTCTCCTCTGCAGAAAATTTAATGGCTTACAGCACATTTTTTTGTATAGATTTCTTGGTTTCAGGTTTCGGGTTTAAGGTGTCAGGAATGAGAAACGCAAGTGCTGAAACCTGAACACTGACTAATGAGTTCACGAAGTAACCGACATCAGATGGATTCGTTTCGATCGCGGCTGGAAGCCGCTCCCACATATTCATCATCGAACTGTGGGATCCCGATCCAGCGAGAGAAAAATCGATCATGTCGAGCGGCTTTTGTTCTTCTTAGGAAATCCGAAATTTCAGATAACCTTTTCCGCTTTGAAACTTTCAATCTCTTGACTTGAATACCCCAACCAACTAAGCACTTCTTCATTGTGTTCGCCCAACAATGGAGGTCTGAGATTTGCTTGCGCAGGGGTTTGAGCAAATTTGAAAGGAAAACCCAGCTGCTTAATTATACCTTCAATTGGATGATCAAGAGTGAACATCATTTCTCTTTCCAAAACATTTTCATCCATAAATACTTCACTGAGATTTAAAATGGGGCCGCAGGGCAAGTTGGCTTCCTCAAATAGCTGCAGCCATTCATCCCGAGTTTTTTGATGCATTCTTTCTTCCAATAGCGGCATGATTTCATCCCGATTGGCCACCCGTTTGGCATTGGTATCGAATCGGGGATCATCAATTAATTCTTCGAGTCCAAGCAGCTTGCAGAAACTGGGATACATAACTTCATTGGTGGCCGCCACCTGTACAAATTGCCCATCTTTGGTTTTAAACGCTTTAGCCGGCACCCGGTGGATATGATCGAGTCCCCATCTGCCGGGATCTTTTTGGGTGGCAAAATATTGCATGGCCATAATCGTCAAAAGAGAAACCATGGAATCGTAGAGGGCGACATCAATATACTGCCCGTTTCCGCTGCTGGTCTTATAAATGTAAGCTGACTGGATGGATATCACTGCATATAATGCCGCCACCAGATCGGTGATGGGAATACCAATTTTAACCGGTGAACGTCCTTTTTCGCCGGTGATAGACATAATTCCTGTCATTCCCTGGATAATAGGATCGTAAGCACGTTTGTCGCGGTAGGGACCGCTCTGTCCAAAGCCTGATATGGAACAGTAAATTAACCCCGGGTGCCCCTGACCTAATGTATCGTAATCAATACCTAAGCGTTTAACTACACCTGGTGTGAAGTTTTCGATTAAGTCATCAACTTTGTCGGCTAACTTGCAGACAATTTCCTTAGCTCGGGGATCTTTTAAATTTAAGGTGATGGATTTTTTATTGCGATTCAAGCTCAGGAAGTAGCCGCTTTCACCTTTTTTCAAAATAGGTGGCCAGCTGCGGCTTTCATCTCCGTTGGGCGGTTCGGCTTTGATGACCTCCGCTCCCAGATCTCCCAAAATCATGGTGGCAAAAGGTCCGGCCAGCACCCGGGTAAAGTCGAGTACTTTCAACCCCTCAAGTGGTTGCGTCATACGGCCGCCTCCTTTATGCATGCAAATAGCGATATTGTATATTTTTGTTATTGCGGATAAAACTTTTAAAATCAATCACGAAAACACGAAATTTAAAAAGCACGAAATTTTTTCTTTCGTGTTTTGGTCCTTTCGTGCTTTCGTGATGAATATGCTTATTTGGTTCGGCTTGTCTGTGTTCGGTTGTCGTTTTGTTACTTCCGGAGATCAAACTTGCGTCTGAAAACGGACCGGGCGATCATATTTAATTGCGCCTGGGTGGTGCCGCCTCCGATTTGGAACATGCGAACATCTCGTAACATGCGCTCCAGCGGCATATCCTGTGAATACCCGTAAGCACCGAACATTTGGAGGCTGTCACTGACAACCTTAAAGCTTGCGTGACCCGTATAGGCTTTCGCCATGGAAGATTCGTCCATGTAGGGAAGCTTCACGTTATTGGGTAAATCCCTGGCATTGCAAGCGGCTTTATATATCAACAAGCGGGCGGCATTGAGTTCCATTTCAGCTTCGGCCATCATCCATTGTAAGCCTTGAAATTCAGAAATAGAGCGGCCGAATGCTTTGCGTTTTTTCATCCAGTCGATGGCAAGGTTGTGGGCCCCTTGAGCAATTCCGAGAGCTACCGCGCTGGCTCCCACACGTTGACCGTTGTAACCATACATTAGATTTTTAAACCCCTCCGAACCGTCACCGGGGACAACAACATTTTCTTCCGGTACTTCACAATCTTTAAAAATCAGCTCCGTTTCCGGTATGCCTCTTAATCCTAACGCTTTTTCGACCCTACCAAAAGTAAAGCCGGGGGCACCTCTGTCTACCAATATACCACCGATACCGAGCTCTTTTGCGTCGTCGAAAAAGCGGACAAAAATCAGATTGGTCACCGAAACGCCACCACCGGTAATCCAGTGTTTAGTTCCGTTGATGACATATGTGTTTCCCTTTTTATCTGCCCTGGTTTGGAGGTCGGTAAGGGCCGTTCCGGCCTCCGGTTCCGTCATGGCAATTGCGGGTTTATCACCTTGGTCTAAAATGCGATGAGCCACAAGTTTTCTCTGTTCATCCGTACCGAAAGCCATGACACAGCCTAAGGCTCCCATGTTGGTCTCGACAATGATGCGGGCCGTGACCCCACAATACTTTGCGGCAGTTTCAATCGCTAAAATGGCGTCGATAAGTGGTCTTCCCTGGCCGCCATATTCTGTAGGAATGGTCATACCCAGGATATTCGCCTCCCGCAGCAATTCAATATTCTCCCAGGGATATTCATGATTTTCATCCCAGCGGGATGCTTGGGCTGCGAATTCCTTTCTTCCCATCTCGTCGACAGTTTCAACAATTCGTTTTTGCTCATCACTAAGTTGAAAATCCATTATTTATCCTCCTGGATATATTTGGAAAATTTCCCGTTGTACATTCAATTATCTAACAAATTGAAGCCAGAGTATGGATGAAAAGCTTTGGAGCGTCAAGCTCAAAACCGATAACTGATGATCTGGTCGATGTGTCTATTGCAAAAGAACTCTAAGTCAAATATAATGCCCAAATTTCTTTATTTATTAGTGGGATTCCGCTCTAATGGGAGATAAAATTTTCGACGAAAATTGATCCGTTGGACCATAGGAAAAAAGCTAAAGATTTTGTTAAAGTCAAAGGAGGAATATATGAGAGTAGTCAAAATTAATGAAGTGAAGAAAGAAAGTTTTACAAGTTCCCTTTTTACAGGATCGGATGTGACCAGACAAACTCTTTTGCCGGACAGCAAGGAATATAATGTCAACATTGTCAATTTCGGCAAAGGCGTCCGCAACAAGTTTCACTCACATGACAGCGAACAAATTCTGATTGTCACTGCTGGAAAAGGAACCATTGCCACAGAAAAAGAAGAAATAGTGATTACCGCAGGTGATGTCGTTATTATCCCTGCGGGCGAAAAACACTGGCACGGCGCAACCGAGGATTCCGAATTCTCCCACATTTTCGTCTCAAGATTGGGAACCCAATTGACCCAGTTGGAAGATTAATTCGCTTCGCTCATCGCGCTTGCAGCGGGAGAACAATGGAACAATGGGGCAACCATTGCCAGGTTACCCCAACATTCCATCATTCCATGGCGATTTTATAACCCGTGATGTGATTGAATAAAATGGGTCTTTAGTTAATGATAGAGCATCTGAGGTGTTAAATTATGACATTCAAAGCTATTGATGGTTTTGATACTTCTCAAATTCCGCTAATTATTGATAAAATTCCTGTAGCCATAACGGTAATAGATCTGAAAGGGAATATTTTATTATACAATAAATACAGCAGTCAGATTCTGGATCGAAAGCCGGAATATTTAGGCACCGATATTCGAAACTGTCATCAAAAATCTGATAGCATAGATAAAATCAATAACATGCTAGCCGAATTTAATACCGGTAGAAGTGAGGATTTTTATTACGAGACAATTCGCAATGAGAAACACATTGCTGTTACGCTTTCACCTTTTAAGGTAGATGGTGAATTGGTCGGCTGTATCCAGAGTGTTACGATCAAAAAATGATGAGATTATTTGAAGTTTGAGGTAGAAGCTGTATCTTTTGTAAAAAGATATAATACGGCGACCCCCACCAGACAGCCCACACATAACAGAAATGCCGCATTAAATGCATCCGGTCCCCGGGAAGCATGCGGGTAAAGTGTCTGCATTAGATTCCCCAGCCCCTGCAAAAAAACGGCCGGGCCGATCATGGTAAAAAAGTTAATGCCGGTCATTGCAGCACCGGCCATTTCTAAGGGCATGAGATCCTTGATATGAGGATACATCAGAAGCCCTCCACCTGAAAAAAAACCAAATCCTAAGAATAGAAGTACCAGCACGATCAGCGTTGTTGCAGGGGGTATTGTCGAAAATGCATATGTAATTACTATCAGGAAAATTAGACTGAGAAAAATTATCCATTTTCGGTTTCTAAAAAGTCTATCAGATACCACCCCCCAGATCGGACCACCAATTAATAAACCTATATTCATCAAAAAAATGAGATTACCGGCATTTACTGCAGAGTAATCCATGACTTCAATAAGATACGGCCCGGCCCAAAGTGCTTGAAATGCAGCAAATACGCCATAGCGAACAAAGGTGGATACTGAAATAATCCAGTAATCTCCTTGCTTTAATAGAAGTATTAAGTTATCAATGGCCTGATGAAAGCTGGTGGTGATCATTGTGCCGGAAGTTTCAGTTCTTATTTCTAGAGGCTTATCGCGCACAATAACGTAAAGCATAAAGGTTAAAAACAGATTGATACCGGCGATGAATTGAAAACTGTGCCGCCACCCCATTTGTTCAACTAAAAGCACCAGCGGTGTCGTCGCAACGATGTTTCCCAAGGTGCCAATCGAAAATACCACTCCTGAGAGGGTGGCAAAGGTGAGCGGGTTAAACCAATCCGATATAAGTTTCAGAGTCCCCATCAAATTACATGCCATTCCCACCCCGAGAAGGATTCGACCGGTCAAACCGAGGCCCAGCGAAGCCGCCCATGAAAAAATAAATGCACCAAGGATGCCCACTAACGACAGGACGGTCATCATCCGCCGCGCTCCAATTTTATCCAGAAGAAGACTAAGGGGAATCTGGGTTAGGGCGAAGGCATAAAAAAAGGAGGCCGACATCAACCCCAATGCTTCCGTATCAAGTGATAGATCTTGAATCAGTTGAGGGGCAATAACGGCATTTGATGTCCGGTAAAACTGGGAAAGAAAGAAATGGGCAGAGGTGATGGCAAATATACTCCAGCGACGGGACATAACTATTTTCACCATTCAAAGAGTCGAATCCTTGCAACCTGAGGCGTTTCTATACACAGCACCATAATAAATTGCGTATTCGCCCTTTGAATCGTTGATTTTAAAACTACCGTATAGGGTCAAACATGCAGAACGCCGTGTATGTATGCGCAATGATTTATGTCGTTCTGTATAATTTAACAGGCTTATTATTCTTTTTCATATACTCTTTCAAAATACTCTATTTTATATTGTGATTTCTCTAAAGTTCCCGGTGGTATCATTTTAATTATTGGTGTAAACGCAAGTTTATTCCTTAAGGTGGTCTTAATTTCCTCAGCTATTCCCGCCAGTTCATTTTCCTTTACCTCTTCACCATATTCGGTTCCTTTTTCGTTCGATAAGGTTTGCCTAAATATATTTCTACATACGGACAGAAGCAACATATTACATCAATTCAATCACTTTTGGGTATCACCTTAAAAAGATAGTACTATTTTGTCAAGAGTAGCACCTCATTGAGCAGATAGAGAAGAACAGAAAAAGATTGCAGCTCGAACTTAACCGAAAATGCCTATAATTTGCTTGAACCGTGACCTGATTTCTGCCATATTAGCCAAAAAATTCGTATCCGGATAAACACTCTGCAGGAGGTTGGAGAAAGATGTCGCAAATTGATCTTCATGGTGTATTTCCCCCGATTACAACTCCCTTCATAGATGGTAAAGTCGCCCATGACAAACTTGGGTCCAATATTGAAAAGTGGAGTAAGACCGGATTGAAGGGGATTGTCGTGCTTGGTTCTAATGGTGAATACGTTTATTTATCCGAAGAAGAAAAAAGGAAAGTACTCGAAACCGCAATAAAGGCTGCACCTAAAGATATGTTTGTCATAGCGGGAACAGGGTGTGAGTCTACTGAAGAGACGATAAAGCTAACCGATGACTGCGCAAAACTTGGCGCCCACGCTGCATTAGTGATAACGCCTCATTATTACGGCGGAAAAATGAGTGATTCAGCCCTGATAAAACATTTTACAGTCGTTGCCGATAATTCTTCGATCCCTATTTTATTGTACAATGTTCCCAAATTTACTTACATAAATGTGACAGCCGGGGTGGTATCGGTATTATCACAACACCCAAATATTTTAGGCATCAAAGAAAGCTCAGGCAATGTGAATCTGCTCGGCCAGTATATAAACAACGTTAGTGAAAATTTTAAAGTTATGGTCGGAACCGCCGGCGTATTATTTGGAGGGTTGAGCATTGGGTGTGTTGGCGGAATCCTTGCACTGGCCAACGTTGCGCCAGAACAATGTGTAACAATTTTTGACCTTGTGAATGAAAGTAAATTTGAAGCAGCGAAAAATTTACAACTAAAGATGATCCCGGTCAACAACGCGGTTACGGCCATATACGGTGTTCCCGGTTTGAAAGCTGCGATGGACATGCTGGGTTATTTTGGTGGTGAGCCCAGACTTCCATTATTGCCTTGTTCAGAAAAGGAAAAGTCTGAAATCAGAGGAATACTTCAGACTGCTGAGCTTTTGTAATAATCGACATCCTGTATCTGAATAGCAAAGGAGCAACATCTATAATAGTAATCGGCATGAAATCAGAGAAGAATAAAATTCTCATCATAATTTAGCTAGATAACCATTATCATTATTATAAAAATAGACAGGCTCAACATCAAAGAAAACAACATTACTTTAGATGCCGGCCCCAGAAATGCATGGACATATGCAATCACAGAAATAATAATCAACATAGAAATTAAAGCTGCTGGAGCCATCACCCAAGGCATTTCATTGGCTAATCTTACCATAAGCTGTATTCATAATTACACTTAAGTTTTGACATGACGTTAAGCACGTAAGCCGTGTAGTTTTATATTTTAATATCGATTCTTTGATAGGTTTGATAACCATCGTTGTTTGAGAGTTCCAACCATCTCAGGTATTCTTGGAGACTAGTTTGTATCGTATCCCCCCTTTTTTTGACGTTAAGCGGAGAGCTTAAATCTAGATATTTAATATGAAATCTTTTTGCTTTATTGCTGAAACCAAAAATATGGGCTGAGGCTTGAATCTGTTCGGTGTCCGGAAAGTTTTTAAAATTATTGCCAAACAGAAACAGTCCGGCTTTCAGGCGATTTGCTGCGCTTTCAGCTACTTCAAGTGAGGTATCCTTCATCAGGATGACGTAGGCATCATTGTTCTTAAAAATTAAATCTTTTCCTCTCCTGAAGTTATCTTCAACAATTTCATCGACTTCATTTTTGTAACTGTTTTGTAATGAGATATTTAGTTTGATTGCTGCAAATGGAATTTTGCGGCTTTCAAAATTTTCATAAACCCTTGTCGCTTGGGCAAGGATGTCATTATTTGTGACTAAAAGATTCATTATCTAAAAATTACTCAATTTTTCTATTTAACACAGCAAATACAGTGCCAAGATATTAATTGCAAAACCACCCAAAACATAGCCTTTTCCATATGATTAAGCTATTGATTTTTATTCAGATCCAGCTCATTAATTTCATATTTTAAAAAATTTATTCTTATATATAACCCTGTCAATTATGAACTTAACTCCAGAATTATTGGTAAATATATTTCCTATAGTAAATGCTTGATCATAACATCCATCATCTCTTTCCAGACAACCTTGCCGGTGGAGAACTCATCTATAATTAAGTGGTGTATTTTCCCAGGCTCACTGCTTTTTTCTTTTTGTACGATGTGAAATGCCCATTGATCAAGTTCTTGTTTTTCAACCATTTTCTTCAATCTTTTGAACGATACAATTTCATCTTTTATATCGATAAAAATTACAGTGGGAACATTTATTTTTAGGCTCATATTTTGGTGAAAATGTTTATAGGATTCAAAAAGCGCATTGTACGCAGCCATGGGAGTCCCATCATTTGACTGGTAGGACATC
>CP070746.1:5902006-5906869 GCA_020348305.1 Desulfobacterales bacterium | reverse complement strand
TAGATTAGGGAAGAAATAGATAAAAAAGATATAAGTCAGAAAAAATCGGCTTTCAGGATCGCCTCAAAATCAAAGATCGTGGCCTGACGAAGGGGAAGATAAATGCCATATATTGTATTCGCCTTACCCCTCAGAAAACGATAGGATACGTGCCATAACATATAGCTGATAACCGATCAAGTTTATTGCAGGTTTGTTTTGGTAATGATAAGTTTTTCGGCCTTTCATTTTTCCACAATCAGAAAGTTATACTTTCGAAGGCAAATTAAAGCCACAAGATATTGACACTTTGGCCAAAAAATACAGAGCCATCTGCAAAGGGTCGAATGTTTTTTTGTCCTTCTCCCTATGTCTTATGTTCCAAAAGCTATTTCTTTTCGGCCCATACAGAGCAGTGGTTATCAGTCACAGAGGTCTCCTTGAGACTTAACATCTCAGACTTCTGTAAGACCTCATTTCTCACTATTCAGAAGAAGACTTTAGAAAACCGCTATAGATTAACAAATAGCCTTTGTCAAACTCGTTTGATTCCGTACTTGTTCGAAACCACCGGATGTGAGACCGTGGCAGACAGCATAGTTCAACTTAGAAAGTCAGCGTCACCCATCCGCTCTTAAGCATATCCGTTAAGTGATTGCCCACATAGTATACGTTTATCCCAAGAGACTGCAGCTTCTCGGAAACCCCATACATGTCGGAGCACGCCTTGCATGCTATCAACTCAACACCTACGCCCCTCAGTTTCTCGACCAACTGTTGAATTTCCGTATCCTCGGACAACAGCTTCGAGGAAGGTCCCCATATGAGGAAACGAACCTCGTTCCACCAGCCCCTCTCTTGTGAATAATATGTTAAAATGTAAACCGTCTTGAGGAAGACTTCCCTATCTCCGCTTGTCCAGAACACCAAGAGTTTGGAAGGTTCTACCGACATTTCGCTCTTTTCAGCGTAACACACCTTTAAGAACGGACTGCAAAGCACATATATCATCAAAGCCAGACAAACTATCCCAAAATTGACTCTTCCTTTCATGGTAGCAGACATCTGCATCCCTCCTTTCATGAACTACGCTTCTCTAAAGTCCTTACTTGATGCCACTATTTCTGGTTTTCTTTTTCTCTGTGGATATGCTTGTTGGGGATGATATTTTAGGCTCCTAGCAGAAAAACCACATTCCACTGGGAGCCAGGTGAGCAGAATTTAAGGGGTTTCTCCATGAGGGTAACTTCCTGATAAGAGATTAACAGGTTGGAGTGGACATTTACACTTGATTAAATAAAATAAAAGCTTTTCAGATGTCAAGAAAAATAAAGTAATATCAATTTTTTATACCACATTGTGGTAGAAATATGCAGACTTTTGATGGTGATAATCAGAAAGAGAGGATATCAGACTGGCACGACTTGATTGAGAGAGGCTGGAAATTAAATATCAGATTAAGCAGATACTCACGAGAAGTCCTTACATTATATTTCTATATCTTGTGGCATCTTGGAGTAGCCTTTAGGTATAGATTTCGTGCCATATCATACACCTGCCAACCTGTCAAATTTATTGAAGATTTGTTTTGCTAATGGTAAGTTTTTAGGCCTTTCAAATGTCCATAGTTAGCAGAGTTGTGCAATGAAAGCTGGCTCAATGAAACCACAATAGATGTATATCCCGTCGTGCGATCGGCGAACTACGGCTTGTCAACGTCAGTCGCCTGATCCTTCTTTCCTTGCCGCCGGACCAGCTTTTCCTTGGCCTTTTTCTTGCGTTTAAGCTCTTTCTGAAACTTGGCGAAGCTATGTTTACTGCGCTTTGCCATGATCCTCCTGTCTCCAACCTATATGCCCGATAAGTCTGTTAACCATACCTTCAAATGAGAACGATGACCCGCCGATCACAGTCAGGTCTTATGTTAGGCGCTGCTTAATAGGAGTGTCGCCTACCACCTTGTCTTCCTCCACCTCGATGGCCTTCTGAACGTGGTCGAGCCTCATTAACATTCAGTGTTCGTCCCTTCAACTCCTTGCCGTTCAGGCCTTCGATTGCGGATTGGGCCTCGGCATTAGCAGGCATCTCCACGAATCCGAATCCTTTTGATTGGCCACTGTACTTGTCCTTAATAATTCTGACGGATTCAACCTGCCCGAAGGCTTCAAAGGCCTTTTGCAGATCCTCTTCGGTTACCTCGTACGATATATTGCCTACATAGATATTCATTGTGATCTCCTTCTAATTACAGAAAATTTTGTAGGTTAAATTTATTGATTTGAAACGCTAAGGGCACTCCACCATATTCAATGAAATGCCCTTTTTCCTCAGAACAATGAGCTACACTACAGTGACATTTACTGCAGCGGGGCCTTTTTGCCCTTGCTCTATGTCAAAGGTAACTTGGTCGCCTTCATTGAGAGACTTGAAGCCGGTTGCATTGATCCCTGAATGATGAACAAATACATCAGGACCGTCTTCTTGCTCAATGAAGCCGTAGCCCTTGCGCTCATTAAACCACTTCACGCTTCCATTAGCCATAGCGACAACCTCCTTTCAAAGAAATTCTCATGGTTCCAAACTTCAGGTTGCCACTTTTGACAAATGGATCTTCCCCTCAGAGCGAAACCAGCCCGCCAATAAAGGCGTGCCTTTATTGATTTACCCCTTATGATAGCCTGCTTTCAACTAAAATCAAGTTATTATTGATGAAAAGTCCCTTTTTTACTTTTTCAGCCTAGCAGAAGGGCTGTGAGATGGATTGATAATCTTCACGGTTAATCAAAACAGAAACGGGATGAGACGGAAGGCCTTACCCCAGAGTCATCGTTTTTCTGAAGCATGAAAAGTATTGATCACACGCAGAATACTAAAGCTACGTAACCTATTAATACTAAAACTATCAGGATATGTTACCTATAGCGTGCCATATCATATACCTGCCAACCTGTCAAATTTATTGAAGATTTGTTTTGCTAATCGTAAGTTTTTCGGGCTTTCAAATGTCCAGGATTATAGCAGCAAACATTCAATTCTGACATCTGAAAGATGAAATTACTTTTTCTCTATCCCTAATTCTTTGCGAATCCAAGCAATGTCATACTCGGGCTGTCCATTCTCTCTCCTACTTTGTTCCCTATATTCTAACAATCTTAGCAATTCCTCAAGCTCCCTTCTCCCTTCCTTCGTCCTTGCAGCTTGCCTTGGCGTCTTATCTCCGAGGGCAGGGATTTTGGAATCAAGCCAATCTCTGTAGTGTTTATCGAAAAAATCTTTAATGATTTCCTTTTGTATCTCGGGGTCGATCTCTTTGGCGTCGGATGCCCCCATGTCTTCGCTCAACTTCGACTCAAGGGTCTGTATGCTATCCAATCTATGCTTAACTGCAGGTTCTAGGTTTTTCTCTAAAACGGTCTTACCTACTTTGAACCTACCCTCTCCCATGGCCGATAACTTTAGCCTATGGAGATCTGACTCAAGATTCCCCAGCACCCTGTAGCTTTCATGGCCGGGTCCCTCCGTAAAAAACGATTGAAAAATCATTCCTTCTTTCGGATGTTTTCCTTCGAACTGCTTAGAAGACTCTCCTCTCTCAAGCCAATCGAAGGTATAATTCAAAACTTCACCATCCTTATGCTCAGTGTATCCTGTCATTTGGTAATCAGAGATCTTAGATAATTTCTCTACCACTAAGTCGCAATCAATAACATCGTAGATCGCCTCATAAATGACCATCTCCTCCCCATGGCTGGTGACGATCCTTGGTGATTCAGCGGGCTCGACTTCCTTTGTAATTACATATTGTCTGAGAAGATATCCCTTTTGCTGTAGAAAATCCGAAAGCGACGTATTTGGATGTGCTTTCAGGTGCTTCAGATAATGGCCCATCACAAAGTCATAAATGTTCTTTTTTTCGCCAGGTGGGAGGGTTGCTCCCACTGCCGACAATTGCCATTCGTCCAAAACCCACACCTTTCGGGCCATCAATAATTCCCATTGCTTTATGGACCTTGAAATGCTGATATCGTGGATAAAGAATTCCTCGTCTGTAAAGATGTCCTCACAGTAGACCCCGTTATTCTCTTCTACACGGGTGATTTGATAGACGGAGATGTTGGTCGCCTGCCAGTCCTTCAATATCTGGAGTTCCGTCCTGGTTAGCTTTGGATTACTTTCGAGATAGACAGTGATGAGTGGCTTTCCAAAGTCAGGAAGGACGTAATCATGAACGAACCACTCCGTGAAACCAAACATATCGGTTTCCACCATAGCCCGAGGGTCCAGACCCTCCTTAGGTGTCTTCCAATATTGGTCGAGGGCCGCTGGATAACAGCCCTTTAACTTCTCCATATCAATAAACTTCATGATTTTCCCACGGAGGGAATCTACGGATTCCTCAGCAGTCCTTCGTTTGGGTAGTGAAATCGCTTTTTTCAATTCATCCTTCTTCAAACAACACTTCTTGTATTTCTTACCGCTTCCACAAGGGCAGGGATCATTTCTTCCTATTTTCATAGAGATAAATGCCTCCTTCTAGTGATCTTTTTATCGCGAAAAACTCAACATTGCTACGTATTCAATTATTCACCCTTTCCGTTAATGCCTTATCTACCTTGAAGAAAGGCAGTCTTGTGGTTTTCATCTAGATTGGTTCCTGTGATTATTGGTTCCTGCCTATATAGGATTTTTGATTCTTTATCTTGAAACTGCTAATTCTCTCTATTCTCTATTTTTCTCATCTCAGAGAGACCTCAGATATAGTTAGAAATATAAACCATGACTTCTGTCTCTTTCAGAGACAAATTCTGTTTACATAAAGTGATAGGATTCCCTTTTGGGTGGAGGTAGCATAGGACAAGTGGGTATGTGTGTCAATTATGATAC
>CP070746.1:5882218-5901906 GCA_020348305.1 Desulfobacterales bacterium | reverse complement strand
CAGCCCCGGCGACGGAAATCACGAGCTTCATAACAAAACCACTGATATGCAAGCCTATCTCATCAGTGTTGACGGTTATGGGAAGACAAACTGGGTCACCCGGATCGGCACATATTACACCGGTGTCCGTGTGCTGCTGGCTGATTTGGAGGGGGATGGGAATCAGGATTTATACGCTCATAAATATACGGCGTATATTAACCGGAATGATGAAGGTGGGATCTATAACATTTCACGATCCGGTAAAATTCTGCGAAGATTTGAAACTAAAAATTCGATTCTAAGTATGACTGCCGCAAAATTTGCCGGAAATAGCAGGCAGCACCTGTATGCCGCGGATAATAACGCTAATCTGTTTAAGCTGGATGATCGATTGAATCTGTTGCAAAAAAAATCGCTGAAAACAAAATCAACTCCCCAGGAAGTAAGGCTTGTTGGTGTTCACGATTACGACGGCGATGGTTCTAATGACATATTGATGTATTCATTTGAGCGACTTCTGATCGACAAAAATCCTCTTTCAGAGGTTGGTCCGAAGAACAAAGTGTTCTATTCAAATTTGAAATTCCAGATTCTTTCGCAGGATTTTTCCAAATTGATAAAAAGTATATCCATTGCAGAAGAATGGGAAAAAGGGCGTGGGTTTGCCGTAAAAGAATTCGATCGTCCTGAAATGCCACGTTATCCTTTCATGGCGTTAAGCGACAAGATTACGGTGTTCAATTACTAGCACTTCAGCGATATTATTCCAATCTGGCGAACACAAACAAAAGCCGAGGTTGATCTGATCATTGAACTGCCCGATCAAATCATCCCGACTGAGGTCAAATTCACAACCATGAAGTCACCGAGACTCAGCCGCAGCTTCAGAAGCTTTCTGGTTAAATACCGACCTCAACGAGGACTTGTTTTTACCCGAGACTATATTGGTCAAATTTCAAAAAACCCATCACCTACCTCCTTTGTTTATATAACGGATAAACCCTCTCCGGGACGGCCTATTCGGTTTGCAATCTTTGCAGCAGTCAAGGGAACATTTAAAAGTGATGAGCGTACTTTAATGGAACACCGGTGGATAGAAAGCTTGATTTGACACTATATTATCTTTATCCTATATTTCCCCAGAAAAATCGAATTCTCGTCAGCTGATGGAAAACAATGCATAAAGTCATGCAAAAGGAGGGAAACCATGAAGGCGGATGAGGACCGGATCTTCCTCGAAGACGTCGGGGAGATCATGATGTCACGCGGTGGTAAGGACATATGGCTCGTGAAAGGAATTACTCAGCACGAAGCGTTCCGAGGCAGGAGTCTCCCGGAGCGCATCTACGTGGCTGATTTTCCCGGCAGAGGGCTCGGCGAGGAATTTCTACTCAACCGCCAGGCCTGTGGGGCCACGAAATTTTTGATGATCAAGGAGGTCGGCCACGAAATGATTCGTCTTTTCGAGCGGATGTTCGATGGGCGGGTGGCGCAGTTCGTCATCCTCTGGGGCGGCCGCCCCCTCGATCTACTGGATGCCAATCCCCCTCTCCGGCGAAACCGGCTCCTGGATACCACCTACATAAAGCTCACCCGGGTTGAGGACGACTCGGTCTTTCGCGGATGGAACATCGTGGAGAGCTCCTTTGTGGGCGAATGGTGGCAAGACGAAACCTGGATCATCATGGAAGAATGCATCGCCTCCGGCCAAACATTAACCTATTTCATAGATGAGGCCTTGCAGCATCATCGACCCAAAAAGATATTCCTTTTTCCGGTTTGCGCCAGTCTCGAGGGACTGGAAGGGATCTACCGCATATGCCGCGACCATGGGGTTGAACTCATCCCCGTCTTTAACGGAGCGCTGATTGAGGTGGCTGAAAAGGGTGTTTCTCTGCCTTTCACCGACCTGGGCCTCCAGCCCCGCACCATCGTCACGCACCATTTTTACCAGGATTTGCACGACCGCTATCAGGGAACGCCTTTGTGCTGGGTGGGTGACATCGGCGATTCGATTTACAAGCCCGAAGAGCACCTCATAGAGACACTCAGCGATATGCTGGCCGTGGGCATGGATTTTGACCGGGAAGATTTCTCACTCTGGAGCCCGATCGTGCGTTCAGAGCAATTCCTGACCCAGCTCGAAACCTCACATCCGGAGATCTTTAAGCAGGTGGCGCAATTTCTAAAATCATAATTTACAAAAATGATTATTTGAAATGTCGGGGAGTTTTCTGCGATAAAGACTGTCATTTCTGCAAAACCTTACCTTCTGAAGTCCACCTCGATCTTTTTATCTTCCAGTTCCAACCGGCTAATCACCGGTGGCGTTTCGGCTATGACGATTCCACGGCGAATCACGAACAATCTGGCCGGCTTCAATCGCAGGGCTTCTTGTGGATTTCTGGCCTGAAGTATCACGACATCCGCATTGCACCCCGGCTCGAGACCATAGCCTTCAAGACCCAAGACGTTGGCTCCGTTGAATGTTACCGCCTCGAATATCTGTCGCATTTGGTCAACGCCGGTGATCTGTGCCACGTGCAAGCCCATATGGGCAACCTCTAGCATATCGTACGAGCCGAAGCTATACCAGGGATCCATCATCGCATCGTGGCCAAAGGCTACGTTGATCCCGGCCTCCAAGAGTTCTTTGACCCGTGTCATCCCGCGCCGTTTTGGATAGGTGTCATGGCGTCCCTGAAGTGTAATATTGATCAGCGGATTGGCCACGACGTGAATTTGAGCCTCCGCCATCAGAGGCAACAGCTTGCTCACATAGTAGTTATCCATAGAATGCATGGAGGTGAGGTGCGAACCGGTGACCCGGCCGTGCAGACCTAACCGTTGCGTATGGAAGGTCAATGTTTCGATATGGCGTGAGTGGGGGTCGTCACTTTCGTCACAGTGCATGTCCACACGGAGTGTGCGATTGGCTGCCAGTTCGCAGAGGATCTTTACGGAAGCGGCACCTTCGGCCATGGTTCTCTCAAAATGGGGGATTCCGCCAACCACATCGATGCCCAAATCCAGAGCTCGCTCCAGGTTCGCGGCGCTGGGGGGGTATCGAAAATACCCATCCTGAGGAAAGGCCACCAATTGTAAGTCGATATAAGGCCTGATCTCCTCGCGTACCTCTAATAGGGCATTTACGGCCAGCAGTCTCTCGTCGCTGACGTCCACATGACTGCGGATGGCCAAGGTGCCGCGGGCAACGGCCCAATGGCAGAGCTCCATAGCGCGGGCCTTGATGCTTTCAACGGTGAGATGCGGTTTTAACTCTCCCCAAAGTTCGATGCCCTCCAGCAGAGTACCGCTCTCATTCAGGCGCGGTTGACCATAGGTCAGGGTTGAATCCATGTGAAAGTGGCTATCAACGAACGGCGGTGTCGCCAGCAGGCCGGTTGCATCGATCTCCCGGTTCGCTTGAGCATTGAGATGAGGTCCGACATCGACAATGGTACCGTTTTGTATGGCGATATCAAGGCCCGTTCGTCCGTCCGGCAGGTTGGCATTTCGAATAATAAGATCCAACATGGGTGCCTCAAGGTTTTTATGTGTGTTATTTGTGATAAATAGACATTATCCGAATTTATAGCCCAATATTCCAGTATTCCAACATTCCAGCATGCAGCATGACAATTCGCACTGAACAATGATGTGCTAACCTGTTTGACCCTCAAGCCGGCTCCGATTTATCCTCCCTTCTCCTCTCTGCGATAGGGTTTCAGCAGACTTGCAGGAACAGCAGCCTTTCTGGAGACGCCTATCAAGGCGACAATCGTCAAAAGATATGGAATCATCAGGAAAACATGAAAGGAGATTGCGATCCCCATACCTTGCAGTCTTAGCTGAAGACCATCCAGGAAACCAAAAATAAGAGCCCCGAATGTGCCTTTGAGCGGATCCCAGTTTCCGAAAATAACCATGGCAATAGCAACCCATCCTCTGCCGCCAATCACATCGATCAGGAACATGTTCTGATGGGCCAAGGTGAGGAAGGACCCGCCGACACCCATCAGTGCTCCGCCGGCAACCAGGCAAAGGGTGCGGGTCAGGGTCACATTTACCCCGACGGTGTCGGCGACCACCGGATTCTCACCAACCGTCCTGATCTTTAATCCGATTTTGGTTTTGTAGAGCAGAATCGACATGACCGGAATGAGCATCCAGGCAATATAGGTCAATGAATATTGCGTGAAGAGACCCGGGCCGATCAGCGGGATTTTCGAAAGAACCGGTAAAGCGATCTGCTTAAAGGGTTGTATGATCGGAGGTACGGTGGGGGAACCGAAATGCAGCCGGTAGATGAACATGGCAAGACCGGTTGCAAACAACGTAATACCCAATCCCGATACATGCTGACTCAACCCCAGATTTACGGCCAGAAGCGCCATGAGCAGACCCAGAAGGCTGCCCACAAAGGCGGCGGCAAGCACGCCAAACCAAATGGAGCCCGAAGTAAAGGTAATCAGAAACCCGGTCATGGCGCCCATCAGCATGATTCCCTCAATGCCCAAATTCAGTACACCGGATCGCTCTGCAAGGATCTCCCCCAGGGTGGCAAAGATTATGGGGGTAGCCATTCTCATCGTTGCCCCGATCAGCCCGGAAATAAAAGCGATATCAAGCATCTCCCCCATTACTTGCGCACCACCCTTATTCGGTATTCCGTAAAAAGCAGAAAAATAAGCATCACCATCAGCGCCATTCCCTGGATTACCTCGGCGATATACGTTGGAACGCCAGTCATCCGGCTCATGGTCTGAGCGCCGACAATAATCACACTGAAAAAAAGAGAAGAAAAAAGCACGCCGACGGGATGCAGGTTGCCCAGCATGGCGATAACAATCCCCGAATACCCGTAACCGGGAGAGATATCCATAATAAGACGATACTGAATCGCGCAGAGCTCTCCCACCCCGGCAAGACCCGCCAGCCCACCGGATATCAGGGCTGTCCATAGAATCACTGCCGTGGTATTGATGCCGCCGAAGTGAGCAGCCCTGACGTTCACGCCGACTGCTTTTGACTGGTACCCAAAAGTGGTCTTCTTATTGATGAACCATATAACAAATACGGCCAAAAAAGAGAGAAGGATCCCCATATGAAAACGCGATCGAACCAGGAGAATGGGATAGCTGGCGGCCTTGATGATCGCCGATGATCTGGGCCAGCTCGAGCCGGGCTGTTGCAGCGGCCCAAAAAGGAGGGCACCCATGATGTGGATCATAACATAGTTCAAAAGCAGGGTGGAAACCACATCATCCACTTTTAGTTTGGTCTTGAGAAGCGCCGGAATCGAGGCCCAGATACCCCCGGCAACAAACCCCGCGATAATGACAATCGGCAAAACCAGTGGCTGTGGGACACCGCCCAGAGAAACACCCAGTGCCGTGGCCGTCAGGGCTCCGGCAAGCAGCTGCCCCTCTGCACCGATATTCCAGAACTTGGCCCGAAAGGCAAAGGCGACCGCCAGCCCCGTTAATAAAAGTGGGCTGGCTTTAACAAAGGTTTCCAGAAGGTTGAAGCGTGTGCCTAAAGCACCATAAAACAGGTAATAATAGGATTTCCACAAATGCCCTCCGGCAATGAGGATCGGAATGGCAGACAGAATCAGCGTAACAATAATCGCAGCAATCGGAATAACAACTTTTGCCCATCCCGGCAGCGGTTCGCGTTTTACGATCCTGAAACCGATCACTTTTTTACCCCGCTCATCCAAAGTCCGATTTGCTCTCGGGAAGCTTCCTCACCGTGGGCTTCTCCCATGATGGCCCCTTCAAACAGCACGGCAATGCGGTCGCTCAACGCAAATATCTCATCCAGATCCTCGGAAATCAGGAGAATGCCCGCTCCTCTTTCTCTCTCCTGCAGAATTCTCTGATGGATATACTCCATGGCCCCAACATCGAGACCGCGTGTGGGCTGGGAGGCGACGATAGCCTTTGGTCTTCCGGCAAGCTCTCTGGCCAGCATCACCTTTTGCAGGTTTCCGCCGGATAAGCTTTTAGTCACGGCATCTCGGCCGGCGGTCATGATGTCGTAGGCGCTGATCAGATCTTCGCTGAATTGGTGTATTTTTCTGGATTTCATCAAACCATAGCGATGAAACTCGGAAGAAGAATGGTTTTCCAGAATCAAATTCTCCTCAACGGTAAGATCCATCAAAAGACCCGTGTCAATTCTATCTTCCGGGATCCTTCCTATTTTCGATTTGATAATCGCTGCCGGGTTTCCGAATTTAAGGCGTCCGCCGTCTATTTTGATTAATCCGCCTATCGGCTCCCGTATGCCGAAGAGCACTTCTGACAGTTCTTTCTGACCATTTCCGGAAATTCCGGCCAACCCCAGAATCTCATTTTGCCGGACGACAAGGTTGAGGCTCTTTAGCGCCAAAAGTTTTTTATCGTTTAAGGCATCGAGCTTTTCGATTTCAAGAACGGGCTGACCGGCATTGAGTGTCTTTTTCTCGATGATCTCCAGAAGATCTCTGCCCACCATAAAACTGGCCAGCTCCCGGGTATTTGTATCAGCTGTCTTTTTTTCCGCGACCACCTGGCCGGCTCTCAGAACCACGATGCGGTCGGATATGTCCATCACCTCATTTAATTTATGGGATATAAAAACAACCGATTGCCCCTCTTTGACAAGCGATCTCAAGGTACTGAACAGGTCCGAGATTTCAGCAGGGGCAAGCACAGCCGTAGGTTCGTCCATAATGAGGATGTCCACCTCCCGATATAAGGCTTTGAGAATTTCTACTTTCTGTTGTTCACCGACCGACAGGGTCCACACCCTGGCATCCGGGTCAATTTGGAGCCCGAAGCGTTCCTGGAGCTGGAGGAGCTCCTGCCGAGCTGATTTGAGATCAAGAAAAATGCCTTTTCCGGAATCCGCACCGATAATGATGTTTTCAAGTACGGTCTGGGAAGGAACCAGCGCAAAGTGCTGATGAATCATACCCACGCCGCGGGAAATGGCATCCTTTGGGGCAGAGAGATTAACTTTTTCTTCCTTGATGAAAATCTCCCCCTCATCACAGGTGTAGTACCCAAAAAGAATATTCATCAGCGTGGTTTTTCCCGCGCCGTTTTCACCCAGTAATGCGCAGATTTCCCCGGGATAGAGGTTGAAGGTAATATTCTTGTTGGCGGTAACATCCAGGAAATGTTTCGTGATGGAGGACATTCTCACGACGGGTTGTTTGGGATTTGCCATCAAGCACCTCAGGAGGGAAGATTCATTTAATAACATCGACAGAATTACAACAACTTTCGTCTGGTAGGCTGGGTTGAGCCCGAGTGGATATTATGGGTTTCGTCCCTCAACCCAACCTGCTAAAATCGGCAATCTGCAAATTTATATTTACAAAGGGCGAAACCCAACAATTTAATATTAGTCCGAAATCGGTTTCTGTTCGTCAACCGGGACACGGAATGTTCCGTTAAGAATCTTGTTCTCAAGATCCCTTACTTCCTTAATTAGACCCGCAGGCAGCGTCTTTTCAAAAGAATGAAACGGCGCCAGTCGGGAGCCCCCTTTTGCCATCATGGACCATTCCCCAAGGTCCATAGACACCCAGGCTTTTTTCTTGACCATCTCAATGCAGAACTTGATGGTGGGATACATATCCCATACGGGACCGGTGATCACCACTTCCGGCGCGAGTGCATTCTGATCCGACATGTTGCCGAAAGCAAGTACGCCCTTTTCTTTACAGGCCTCAAAAACCCCGAACCGTTCGGCAAAGATCAGATCCGCGCCAGACTCAATCTGGGCGATCGCGGCCTCCTTAGCCTTAGGAGGATCAAACCAACCGCCGATATAAGAGATTTTAACCTTAACTTTCGGATTGACTTTGAGGGCGCCGGCCTTGAAGGCATTCACCAGTCTGTTTACCTCTCCAATGGGTATGGCTGCAACCACGCCGAGTGTATTGGTCTTGGTGAGCCGGCCGGCAATCACACCGCAGAGATAGGATGGTTCGTGAATCCAGTTGTCAAAAACGGAAAAATTCGGTGCAACCGGACCGAACTCTGAGCCAAATGCAAAGGCGATCTCAGGATAATCTTTGGCGACCCTTCTTGCCGGTTCTTCGCCCGCCAGAAAGGCGTCGCCCACGATCAGGTCAAATCCTCTTTCCGCATACTCCCTGAGAACCTTTTCAAAATCAGCGGCGGCTATTTTTTCGGTGAACTCATATTCGATGTTACCCATTTCCTTCTTGGCTTTAAGACAGGCCTGATGGATCACGCCATCCCACGGTTCCTCAATGGCGGTCTGAAAAATTGCGGCAATTTTAAATGGCTTCGCTTGACTTGTTGCAAAGACAAAGAAAATTGAGAAAAAAACAATCATGACAACCCATGCGATTCTTTTCATGACACGACCTCCTTTCTGAAAATAGCTTCATTTGGCAGTTATTCTTTTTCCTGTTTAGTCATTCAGCTCCCTTCTATCCTCCTTTCCTTGATGATGAGAATTTTGACTACCATAGAGGAGCGTCTCAGATTTGTCAAGAGAACGTGTATTGTATTGATATTTTTAGATTTTGGATCAGCTGTGCTTGCCGTGCGAGAGGAAAGAAATCACCTCTTGACTGGCTGAGATCGGTCGGGATAGCATGAAAAGAGCTAGACGAATACGTTTTGATTGAAAGCGGATTTAAAGTGAAGGCAGCTGTTTACAAGGCTGATCAGTCTATCATTATCGAAGAAAAGGGGTTCAAATTTCTGCTTTCTTCCCCTGTAACGCCTTTAAGTTGTTGCAAAATTCAAATACTGCAAACTGTATCCAATAAACTAAGCGCCTTATCTTTTCCCACAAGCTGAACAAATGTTCCAAAGCGTGGTCCGCGCTCTTGACCAAAAATAACTTCATAAAACAGTTGAAAAAAATTTTTAGGAGATTCATTAAACATTCGAGCTACATTAAATGGAATGGATTGAAGTTCATTTTCATCATTGCCTCTATATTCAGCGAGTTCATCACGTAGCTTTTTGAGCATCTTTTTTTCTTCTTTATTCGGTGTACGATATTTCTTATTCGGTAAAATAAAATCTCTGTAGTAATTCATCGCTTTCTGCACTAAATCTTCTATGATGGTGGCGAATTTTTCTAAGGATGAATCATATCGCTTGAGATATTCTATAATTAAATCTATATCATCGGCTCCCACAGCAGAGATAAGGTTATTGATCAATGAAAAATTGGTTGAAGTCCTGTAAGAAGGGACCATTTTGCCCTTGTTAAAAAGATGCCAAATTGTCGAATCCGGTTGCTTCTCTAGATCCAATATTTCATAATTATTCAGGCCGGCAAGGTAGTCGTCAACTGACTTTGGTACAATCCCCCAAAACAGCCGTTTAGCTTGTTTGGGATTTTGAAAAATATAGTACAACAGAGACTCTAAAGGTGCGTAACCTATCCAGGAATCTATCGTTAATCCTTTACCGACACTCTTAGAAATCTTCCGACCCTCCTCGTCCAGAAAGAGTTCATAGAACAAACCGATCGGAGGCTGTTTACCCATTAGACGGACAATCTTGCCGGAAAGCTTTGCCGATTCAATCAAGTCTTTTCCGTACATCTCATATCCAATGTCATAAGAATACCAACGCAGTGCCCAGTCTATTTTCCAGCCCACCTTAACATTACCATTTAAGATTGAGGCCGTCGCTTTATGGCCACAGCTTTTTACCAGCCCTTCTTCTCGATCGCATATGTAGTCAATTGTATTATTTTCAGGGTGATAATCTATCACCCGGGTGCTGTTAATTCGGCTGCATTTTTCACAAATTGGAAAAAACGGAGACCAAGATACCCGTTTTTCTGCACTCATTGTTGGGAGAATAATCGCTTTGACATCCTCAACCTTTTGGAGAATAATGGCTAAACCATCATTAAAATCACCTCTTGTATAGGCTTCATAAGAACTTTGAAACGTATAATCAAATTTGTAACTATCTAAAAACTCATTTAATTTATTGTTCATATAGGCGCTGTAGCTTTCACGCTCAGCAAACGGATCGGGGATATGACACAAAGGTTTCCCTAAATTTTCAGCCAACATTTCCTGTTGCGGCATGTTTAAAGGTACTTTTCTCAATCCATCCATATCATCGCTAAAGGTAATAAGCTGGGTGGGCCATTGGGTTAAGAATTCAAACGCATGGCGTACCCATGTCGTACGAGCTACCTCCGCAAATGTACCGATATGAGGCATGCCACTGGGACCAAAACCAGTTTCAAACCTAACGGGAATATTGGGAGGTTCTGGGAAACGTTTAAGCAATTTTTGGGCTTCCTTAAAAGGCCAGGACTTATATTTAAGAGTCGTCATAATGTCAATCTATAACCTTTTAAATTCCATTCATCAAGATATTCGTTTCATGAAATATTTACACATCATTAACATCTGATATTTTGTCCAAGTAAAAACACAAAACATCAACCTGAAAAATAAAACCGCTATAATATTCGGGCCGGATGCATTGCATCCGGCCCAGACTGATTTTTGGCTTCAATAGCTGTTTAGATAAGGTTTTACATGGCGGTCGATACCGAACAGATGCACCTTAACGCATTGAAGTTTTTACCATTTTGGGTTAATTCGGCAAATCAACATCACGTTTTTTTCAGGAAGCTTGTTTTTGGGTTACCCTTTTTGTGCCTCCACAAGATGAAGTATCGACTCCCAGCTTGATACACAATTCTGTTTTTGCCACACCTGGGCATCGCATATCTGAGTTCCTATTATCAGGTTGAGAGATAATCGACGCGACAGAGTCCCTTTGAGATGAGATTGTCTCAGCGTGGCTGCATTCCGCCGCCGCCTTGGTTGATGTTGACATTGTAAAGCGACTATGTTATCGGCAAAACAGGATTGAGGCTCGTCGTCGTTGCCTCTTAACTTTGCGGATTCATGATCTCACCGATGGCAACTCGGAAAGATACGACTACTTCCAATAGCGGCTGCCTAATCTAAATGAAAGGTAGAAAAGGAGGTGATGGTCAGAAAAAAGAAGAACGAGAATGGTTATGGGAATGGGGCCTTATCAGCCACTGAACATGGTGCAACGCCTCGGCGAAAGCGAACCTAAAACACCCGTATAGGACGGTTTCATGGTTCCGTCGCCATTCACTTCGTCTTCCAGCCGGACATGTATCTTCATTCCCGGGCCCCAAAACACACGCTTTCAAGCGTGTTCATCATTTCCGAAGACGAAAACCAACCCAGAGAGGAGGCCAATATGAGAGGATTCATTTTCAAAGGCATTTTCGTGGTATTTCTGGCGTGCGTTATGGTTGCTCCGGCGACGGCGGAGAATGTGCTTCGCTGGGCCAGTCAAGGTGATCCCCTAACTTACGATCCGCATTCAGCCAACGAATCTCCGACGATCGGCGCGAGTACCCAGGTGTACGAGGCACTGATCAATCGAAACTGGAAGCTGGAGAAGGAGCCGTCTTTGGCCGTAAGCTGGAAGATCGTCAATCCCACGACATGGGAGTTTAAGCTCCGAAAGGGCGTTAGCTTCCACGACGGTACACCGTTCACTGCCGAGGACGTGGCATTCACCGTCAAGCGGGCAAATGGTGAAACATCCGAATTCAGGAATTACATCAAAAGCGTTGTAGAAACGAAGACCATTGACGATTACACGATCCAGTTCATCACATCCGGGCCCAACCCCATCCTGGCGGATCAGCTGACCTACGTCTTCATCATGTCCAAGAAGTGGTGTGAGAAGCACGGTGTGATGGAGGCGACGAGCTTTAAGGACAAGGAGGAGACCTATGCTGTCCGGCACGCAAATGGCACCGGTCCGTTCATGCTCCAGCTTCGTGAGCCTGACATCAAAACGATTCTGGTCAAAAATCCCAACTGGTGGGGCCTGAAGCAGAACCCTCATAACATCGACAAGATCATTTACACACCCATCACAAACGCTGCGACCCGCGTTGCCGCACTTCTTTCCGGCGAGATCGACTTCCTTCTGGACCCGCCACTGCAAGATCTGGGACGAATAAAAAAGAATCCCGATCTCAAGGTTCAACAGACCGCCCAGATTCGGACAATCTTTTACGGCGTGGATCAAGGCATCAAAGAGCTGCGCTCATCGAATATCAAAGGGAAAAATCCGTTTAAAGACCCGAGGGTGCGCAAAGCCATGCATATGGCCATAGATATCGACGCCATCCACAAGAAGGTCATGCGTGGAATGTCGGTTCCCGCGAACGTTATGACCCCGCCAGGCGTTCATGGCTACCCCGAGGATCTTGACAAGCAGCGTCCGCCTTACAACCCGGAGAAGGCCAAAAAGCTCCTGGCAGAGGCCGACTATCCGAACGGCTTCGAGGTCTCACTCGACTGCCCCAACAACCGGTACAACAACGATGAGAAGATCTGCCAGGCCACCGTTGGGATGCTAGGCAAGATCGGCATCAATGTGAACCTGGTCGCTCAACCCAAGAGTCTTCATTTCCCGAAGATCACCGGCCGGAAAAGCGATTTTTACATGCTGGGCTGGGGCGTGGCCACCCTGGATTCCCATTATGTGTTCACCTATCTCCTCGACTCCGAGGGGCCATGGAACGGGTCCATGTATCACAACCCGCGCGTCGATGAGCTGACCAGGGCCATGGAAGTCGAGATGGATCTGGGCAAGCGGGATAAGATGATCAGAGAAGTATGGGAAATCATTACTGAAGAGCAGGTCTACATTCCGCTTCACCATCAGGTGATCGCCTGGGGTATGAGCAAGAGGCTCGAAATGCCCATGGAGCCCAACGATCAGCCCCAGTTTCGTTGGGCCCGTCTGAAGTAGCTGATACCTCAAACACAATTGGTGGCCCCGGCTCAACCCGGGCTGCTGTGGATGCCCTTAAACTGCTTTTAGACCATGGTTCTCTATGTATTAAAGCGCGTGTTACAGGCCGCGGGGGTGATGCTCTTCGTGGCCTTCATCTCCTTTGTTCTGTTTAACTATGTCGGCGATCCCGTCAATAACATGGTCGGTCAAGAGGCCACCATCGAGGACCGTGAGGCATTGCGTGAACGTTTGGGGCTCAACGATCCGGTCGTCGTTCAGTTCAGTCGGTTCGTAGCTCACGCTCTTGAGGGTCATTTCGGAATCTCGTACCGGCTGCAGAGACCCGTCAAGGATCTCATTGCAGAACGACTCCCTGCAACCTTGGAGCTCGTCTTTTCCTCGGCGATTCTGGCCCTTGCTTTAGGCATTCCCCTTGGCATTTACACCGGCTTGCACAGAGACACCTGGCTCAGCCGCTTGATCCTTTCCAGCTCCCTGGCTGGCGTGTCCTTGCCGACCTTTGTCATTGGCATCCTGCTGATCTACGTCTTTTCGGTCTCCCTGAACCTCTTGCCGTCCTATGGCCGTGGTGAAGTCGTACAGATCACCGGCAGCTGGAGCACGGGTTTTCTCACGGTCAGCGGCTGGAAAGCCATTATCTTGCCTTCAATCACGCTTTGTCTCTATCAGCTAACGCTGATCCTGCGAATCGTACGGGCCGAGATGATGGAAGTACTTTTGACCGACTATATCAAGTTCGCCCGGGCCAGAGGGCTTACAGACAGGGCAATAAACTTCGGACACGCGCTTAAGAACACCCTCGTGCCCGTCATTACGGTCACCGGCTTACAGATCGGTTCCCTGATCGCCTTTTCCATCATTACCGAGACGGTCTTTCAGTGGCCCGGCATGGGGTTTCTATTCATCCAGGCTGTGCACTTTGCGGATGTTCCGATCATGGCCGCCTATATGGTCCTGGTGGCTCTTTTTTTTGTAATTATCAATCTCATTGTCGATTTGCTGTATTTCGTTGTAGACCCGAGACTGCGGATCGAAAGGACCGTGACCATTGGTTGAACGTGGACCGAACATGACGATCAACAGAACCTCCGGCAGGAAAGGGGGATTCGGCCACTGGGTAAGACAGGTCGCCGATCATGACGTCTTCTATAGTTTCACTCGATCGCCCGTGACGATGTTGGCCGCATTTACGACCTTTGTTATTGTTTTCGCCTCTATCTTTGCTCCATGGCTTACCCCACACGATCCCTTCAATCCGGCCAGCCTTGATCTCATGGAGGCTTTCACACCACCCGTCTGGCTTGAGGACGGTACATGGAAATATCCCCTCGGCACGGATGACCAGGGGCGTGACATTCTCTCGACAATTATGTTTGGCAATCGGATATCCCTCATTGTAGGTTTTTTTGCGGTACTCTTGTCTATGCTCATCGGGATCACGCTAGGGACGGTGAGCGGCTATGTGGGAGGCTGGTTCGATGTCGTGACTATGCGACTGGCCGATGCCCAGCTAACGGTTCCTCCGATTCTGATTGCTCTATTGGTCGACGGGGTGGCGCGAACCACGCTGCCACGGGAGCTGCAAGAGGAGATGGCTATCTATGTCCTAATTTTCTCGATTGGTATTGCCGCTTGGCCCCAATACGCGCGAGTGACGCGCAGTGGCGCTATGGTCGAAAGGAACAAGGAGTACATTGCGGCGGCCCGGATTATCGGTATCCATCCTGTGAGGATTATGTTGGGCCACATCGTGCCGAACGTGATGGGGCCAACCTTGGTCATGGCCACAATCGGCGTGGCACTTGCCATCATCATCGAGGCGACTCTGTCATTCCTCGGGGTCGGGGTGCCTCCCACCACACCGTCTCTCGGAACACTTATCCGCATTGGCAATGACTTTCTGTTTTCCGGTGAATGGTGGATCACCATCTTTCCAGCGGTGGCCCTCGTTGTGCTCGTGCTCTCGGTAAACCTGATCGGCGATTGGCTGCGAGACACCTTCAATCCGAAACTGCGATAATCACATGGCATTGCTCGAAGTTGACCGTTTGCGCATCGAATTTCCGACCCGCCGCGGCGTTCTGGTTGCGGTGGATGACATCTCATTCTCGATAGATCAGGGTGAGGTACTGGGGGTCGTCGGAGAATCGGGTGCAGGCAAGTCAATCACCGGCGCTGCCATTATCGGCTTGCTGGAGCCACCGGGGCAAATTGCCCATGGAACCATCCGACTTCAAGGGCAGCAAATCAACGGACTGCCGAACGAGGCGATGCGCCGGATTCGAGGTGCCAAGATCGGGGTCATTTTTCAGGACCCGCTGACCAGCCTGAATCCTCTGTACACGATCGGCCGACAGCTCGTTCAGACGATTACCACTCATACCGACCTCACCACCTCTCAAGCCCGAGACCGAGCTATCGATCTGCTCAATGAAGTCGGTATCCCGGCGGCGAAGCGCCGTATCGACTCTTACCCCCATGAGTTCTCCGGGGGGATGCGCCAGCGCGTGGTCATCGCCTTGGCCCTCTGTGCCAAGCCGGGCCTCATTATTGCCGATGAGCCGACCACCGCTCTGGATGTGTCCATCCAGGCGCAGATCATTTCTCTTCTCAGGCGCCTGTGCCAAGAACATCGCACGGCAATCATGCTTATCACACACGACATGGGCGTCATTGCCGAGACGGCGGACAGGGTGGCTGTCATGTACGCAGGTCGGATCGCAGAAATCGGACCTTTACGAGACGTCGTCAAGAACCCGAAGCATCCCTATACCGTTGGTTTGATGGACTCGATACCGGTCATTGAGGAGGAAAACGATGAGCTCGCCCATATAAAAGGGGCCATGCCCGGGCTTCAGGAGATCCCGCTCGGCTGCTCCTTTAATCCACGGTGTCCGGATGCGTTTGATCAGTGTCGGAGAGAGCGGCCCGACTTGATGCCGACCGGAAATCCGAACCAAGTCGCTGCATGTTGGAAATACGATGGGACGACCAACAATGACTGATCCCTATCAAGATCCCTTGACTTCATCACCTTTGCTTGAAGTTCGCGATCTCTCCAAATACTTCGCCCTATCGAGCCGATGGCTAAGTCGGATATTCACCCGCCAGCCGAGACCTGTTCTGAAAGCAATAGACGGGCTCAGCTTTCAAATCCTCCGGGGCCAGACCTTCGGCCTGGTTGGTGAGTCGGGGTGTGGAAAGTCCACCGTCGCCCGTGTAATCGTTGGTCTTTATGCTCCGACACGAGGTGAGATCCTCTTTGAAGGTCAGTTTGTGAACCAGCGCAACCACCGGTTTTCCCGGGCGTCATTGCATTCTCGGATGCAGATGATCTTCCAGGACCCTTACGCCAGCCTTGACACGCGCTGGCGAGTGCGAGACATCATTGCCGAACCGATCAGGGCCTTCAAGCTAGCGCAGAGCCGTGCAGCGCTTCGCAATCGCGTCGCAGAGCTGCTCCTGCAGGTCGGTCTCTCCCCGAGCGACGGCGGGAAATATCCACACGAGTTCAGCGGTGGCCAACGTCAGCGTATTTCGATCGCGAGAGCGATCTCCAGCAACCCTGATTTTCTCGTTTGCGACGAGCCAACCTCTGCACTTGACGTTTCGGTCCAGGCGCAGATTCTCAACCTGATCAAAGAGCTCCAGCGTCGGCTCGGCTTGACCTATCTGTTCATCAGCCACAATCTTGCCGTTGTCCACCACATCTCCGATCATGTCGGGGTCATGTATCTTGGCCGCCTTTGTGAGGTGGCACCCAAGCGCATACTCTTCAGCCAGCCGCAGCATCCATACACGAGGATGCTGCTTGATACGATCCCGGACCTCAGTTTGACGGGCCGTAAACGCCAACCGGTGACGGGCGAAGTGCCCAACCCCATCAATCCACCATCGGGATGTCCTTTCCATCCACGCTGTCCGGTCACGAATGAGCGCTGCCAAGTCGAGCAGCCACATCCAGGGGCATCCGGGGAAAGCATGGTTGCCTGTCACGCGGTGGAGGAAAATCGTCTGCAGTAGATTCTTGCATCCAAGTCGTTTTGGACGATCTCCACAAGATCAGGAGTCGGGCGACCCGAAAATCATTGACGCCGAATGGGTTGTCTTTGTTGCGTCGGGAAAAAATACCTGGTGAAAAATTAAGGTAATTAATTGATTTTATTTTGATTTTTAACTGCTTGCAGTATCTTTGATATAGGTGGGTTTTATAGATATCTTCAATTTTGAGACAAAAGCCTCAACCACAATATTTGGATTAAATTTTACAACTCCTTTTTGCAATAGGTTTGAATTCCCGCAGAGGAATATGAATTACGTTATAAACTGTAAAGTTAATTTATATTTATCTATCGTTAAGTGTATATTTGGTTGACAGTCTGAGGGTGTATTAATGAAGACTGAAATTGGGTCCTCTTGAGAGCATCATCACTCTTGCATCTTAAGTGCGTCACCGCCGGGCAACCCCAACTCTTTGGCCCGCAATACCCGCCGCAAAAGTTTGCCGCTTCGGGTTTTGGGCAGCTCATTCAGAAAAGTAACTTCCTTTACAATGACATCCGATGCCATATTGGCTTTGACAAACGCCTTGATTTCGTGATTGAGTCGGACAGACGGAGTATAGTTTTGGTTGACGGTAATAAATGCTTTTAGGTAAGAGACGCCTTCACCCGGTTCGGTGCCTTTGGAAATTACGGCTGCTTCGTCGACGGCAGGATGCCCGCAGAGAACTTGCTCAATCTCAAACGGCCCGATGACTCTATCTCCGCCGATCTTCATGAGGTCATCATTGCGACCCTGATGATAATAATATCCCTGATCATCTTTGATGACGATATCGCCGGTTAAAAACCAGCCTTTAACCCGAAAATAGCTTTGGTAGCGCTCGCTATCCTGCCACAAATCACTCATCATCGCAGGCCATCCAATTTTGAACGCCAGCTCCCCCATGGACAGCGGCGGCAGGGGCTGCCCTTTCTCATCCAAAACGGCGGCTTCAATGCCAGGGAAAGGCTTGCCCATAGATCCCGGTTTGATATCCATAGATGGATAATTGGACAGGCTGATCATTCCCGTCTCCGTCATCCAGTAGGTGTCATGGGGAGACAGATTTAAATTTTGCCTGACCCAGTAGAAAAGATCGGGCACCAGCGGTGCACCCACCGTTGCAAGGTGACGCAGACGGGAAAGATCATAACGGGTGGGCAGGTTATCACCGGCGGCTTTTAGCTTCATAAGGGTTTTCGGTGTCGTGTAACACACGGAAACGCCGTGCTTTTCTAGAGTCCAGTACCAATTTGAAGCTGAAAACTCGTCTCCTTGAACCAATGAGGTTGCCCCGCACAGCAAGGGGCCGAAGACGCCATACACGGTCCCGGTCACCCATGCCGGATCGGCATCCACCCAAAGCATCGTGTCATCTTTTAAATCGAGAACATATCGCGCCGAAATCAGAATGCCCAACATATCGTTGTGGGCGTGGACTATCCCTTTGGGTGGACCGGTAGACCCTGATGTATAATTCATATAAAGTCGTGCCTTAGGATCAAGCCATATCGGATCACATGTTTTGGGCATTTGTTCGGGCAAGCCTTCTATGACAATCTCATCGGGAAACAGCCCTGGTGATGGGCCTTCAGTTAGGAATATATGCCGGACGGATTCCTTGGCCTCCGGCGGTATTCTTTCCACAAGATCCGGGTGGGTGAGAATGCCGCGGGGTTTTGCATTGGCAAGGCGCAAGGCAAGTTCATTAAAGCTGGTGGAAGAAAAAAGATGGCAGAATATGACCCCCAGGCGGCAGGCACCCAACATGGCCAGATAAGCTTCCGGACAGGAAGGTGCAAAAATAAACAGACGGTCACCGGTCTTATAACCGTACTCTGAAAGAAAATTCGCCCACTGGCAGGATTTTTTACGCAGGTCCCTATAGGTATAATTTATTAATTCAGCGCCTTTTTCAAATATGATGGCTTTCTGATTTTGCTTTTTTGAATCCTCGGCCCAGCGGTCAATCGCTTCATGAATGATGTTGACCTTACCGGATTGGCACCAGGTGAATTCTTTGGCCACCTCGTCCCAATTAAACCTTTTGTATGTTTCGGTATAGGATTTGAGATTCGCATTAGGATTGGCGGCCTGTATTCTGGCTTTGATCATAAAAGCTCCACTCGTATCTAATTGAGCGTTTTCGCTCTATTGGGAGTTGATTTTACTTTTAGGTATCTACCCACACTCGGCACGGCGCGTGAATCTGACGCGCGTCTGCTACGAGTCGAGCACCCGCTGAGGTTTCGCTGTTCACATTTTTTCCGGAAAGGTCCGGGGACGCAAATACCTTAAAAACACTTCGAACCGAACGGACAAGCCCTCTGTCGCTGTAACCGCCTTCCAAGGCAAAGAGAATTGGCGGATCATTCACCGCGGTTCTCAAATGAAGCAGCAAGCGGGTCAAGTCTGCGAAGGCGGATTCCGTTAACTTCATTCGGCCAATCGGATCCTCATGGTGGGCGTCAAAACCTGCTACAATCATTATCAAATCCGGTACATATCTCTGGATTACAGGCGTGAGTACTTCCCGGTAGACATGGAGGATATCCGCATCGTGCAGGTCTCGTGGTAGCGGTATATTGATGGTGTAGCCGGCGCCCCACCCTTTGCCTGTCTCTTCCAAATTGCCAGTGTATGGGTAAAGCAGCATGTCATGGGTCGAAAAATAGAGGACCTTTTTTTCCCGGTAAAACAAATCTTGAATTCCGTTACCGTGATGGATATCCCAGTCAATGATCAAAATCCGCTGGTATCCGAATTCATTGAGGGCGTACCTTGCCGTTATGCCTAAATTATTGAAAATGCAAAAGCCTCCCGCGC
>CP070746.1:5872246-5882118 GCA_020348305.1 Desulfobacterales bacterium | reverse complement strand
TAATAGTGGCTGGTGGATGAGCTTAAATGAGTATCCATGTAACTGGTCATATCCGCATCGACGGTAGCAATCCAACTGTGATTCACATTTTCACCGACTCTTCTCCAAATCTCAAACCCTAACTCATATGATGAGTTATCCGACCAGCTCAAGTTTATCCTCGAGTCTGATACGGCGGCAGCTGATAGGTCACTCGGTGCGGCAATTATCGTGACATTTGTTTCATTAAAATAACTGGAGTTTCCTTCCGTGTTGTATGCCCGTACCCGATAAAAATATATGGTTTCATCATTCTGCCCTGTCTCAGTATAGTCTGTTATATCTGCGCCGACTGTATCTATCTGACTATAGGTTCCGCCATGGCCTATTTTCTTCTCAATCTTGAACCCAGACTCAGTGGTTGAGCGGTCCGACCAGGTCAATTCGATATCAGCACTAGAAACGGCAAACGCTGTGACGCCTTCGGGTGAAATCGGCGGAAATCGTTTGGTCAAATTCGACAGATTCCCACTGCTAACCACCAATGCATAAGGTTGTGGGCCTTGGGGGACATTATGCCCTTCGACGTAAATGGAATATAGGCCAACAGCAGGATTGTTGATATCGACACCCACTACATTGTTAGCGCGGTCGTAGGATGTGACGTTATCTTCGGTGACAACAGCGGCTCGAAATAAATAATTGCCGTTGGTCCATTTGCTCCATGCGCCGTCTGCATAATCCCAGCTTCGCCCCCGTGGGCTCGTATCATCATCAAACCACACAAGGTCAGCATTGAGTTGTATTGCCAAAAAGAAATCTCCGCTGCTGATGTCAAGATCAAAATCCGATAGATCGACGACATGCCATCCACTGCTTCGAATCGTCGTTGTGCCTGAGGCCAGGACATTCTGAGGCCCGGTAGAATTACTTCCATTATAAACGTAAAAAGAAAACGTGTTGGGATAGGAATCATTAAAGCTTGCTAGAGCAAAAATAGCTTTATCTAGTTTCGCCGGATAAGAAGTCGGCGTAAACCGGACACCCACTCGGTTGCCCGGTGTCCATGTCCAAGCTTTCTCAGGGAGACCATCATCATAGATAATAAGTTCTGTTTCTCCATTTTGACTGGCATTTTTGGGATAATAAACTGTTCCTGACGGGTCGATGATTGAAAAATCCAGATCGTTCACCAATCCTCCAAATGCAACCGGAGAGCCCGGATAGTCGCTCCACACCAACGTCGCTTTCAGAGGTTCGCTTCCATCAGCTACTGTGAAATCATAGGCTACACTATTGTTGGTAGTTAAGCCTCCCGCTTCATCCTCATATTTCAGTGATCCTGGAAATATTGAGTTTTCGAGATCAACCCTCCCCCGCCCTTCGACATTGTTTGGTCTCGGAGGATTGGGAATCTCTTGAGAAGCACCCGTTCCATATTGCCCGGGTGTGATCATAGCAGCTCCGTTCAACAAGGTCGCCTTGATGAGAGCAGCGCTGGGCGTGATGCTTTCAATGTCGGTGTAAAATTCACGAACCAGTGTTGCCGCACCCGCCACCAGAGGCGTCGACATGCTGGTTCCGCCGCAGAAGATATAATGATCTTCTAGTCCCAAACTGCTGAGCCCCCCACTGCCCCATAGATCAGTGGCAAGGGAAGATTTGGTCGATATAATATTCGTTCCCGGGGCAACAAGGTCCGGTTTGAAGCGTCCATCCAGGCACGGCCCCCTGCTGCTGAAGGCCGCCATCCCGCTCTCGTTGTCAGACACATGATCACTCTTTATAGGATTAGTCGGGTAATCAATGGGCCATAGGGTACCCCAGAAATCGTAAACGGGCTCTGGCGGGGTCCCTACCCGGATGCTTTCACTGGCTCCCACGGTAATACAGTTTTTAGCCGTCGCCGGAGTTTGCATAGAATTTAGATCGATGACACCATCTCCATCGGCATCCACCCCCTCGTTTCCGGCGGCAAAAAGGATCAAGAAATTTTTATTGTCCCAAACGAATTGGTCCACCTCCTCTGAAAATGACGTATAGTCTCCGGCAGCAGGAGCCCCCCAACTATTTGTGTGAATCATGGCACCGGCATTGTAGGCCTGGCTAAATAATTCCCCAAGGTCTAAAGGAATACCCGTGAGATCCTCTCCTATGTCTTCTAAAGCCTGAAAAACGAGGCTGGCTTCAGGTGCCATGCCTGCATAGGAATTGACGTAAATATGGTTGTTGGGATCACTACCGGAAATAGCACCGTTACCAAGCGCTGAACCTGTCACATGTGTGCCGTGTCCGGAATTAACATCGCCGGCGCCATCGCCCACACGGTCAAATATCTGAAGGACCCTGGTGTTGCCAGAACCGTCCTCAAAATCATCGTGCAGATTTGCCGGGTCAGCTTGTCCCCGGTCCAATCCGCTATCGGCCACAGCTACCACCTGATTGCTGCCGAAGAGGTTGCGGTTGTTCCAAACATTAGGAACGCCAATGATTCCAGATGCCACGTCATTTGTAAGCTTCCAAAGGGGGGCTGGTTCGATCCACTTAACCCCGTCAATAGCGGTAACGAAATCCAATGCTTGCACGTTTAATCGAATCTTTATCTTCCTTCGTGAACCATGACTCGAAATGTCTAAGACTTCTCCACCAAGCTGTTCTATCTGTTGGGCAACTGCCTGAAGATTTTCCCCTTTAAAAAGGGTGACAATATATTCAGCTCCCAATAGTCTTCGTCCAGTTGACAGCGCCTCAGTTATAGTGGGCTTGATTTTGTAAGCGGGCTGATAGGTACCTATCCAACGCACGCTATCCATTGATTGAACCATTGCATGCACGGTATCATCCATATTTACGATAAAAGAAAAATCAGGAAGGTAGTCGAACACCTGAGCCCCTATATCTTCCAACTCGTATTTCTGGCTGTCTTTGAGGGGTCCATCGAATTGGACAATATAGTACCTCTCCTGCCTCGCAGGGTATCTTTTGATGGAGAGCTCGGTGGTCATCTTATCCGGTTTCGCTTGGATTAGCGGATCAAATTCACCTGCAGCCAGACGAATTCGGATAGTCTTTCTGAAATTTTTCAATTCTGGGATTTGATGCTTTACCCGTTTAGATGGTAATGGGACGAAATCAGACATCGTCTCACCGGTGTTGATCAACAATATACCCCATGAGAAACCTGCAAGGACGACTAAAAAGACGATCTGAATGGGCTTTCTCAAAATCCAGTTTCTCATGTTTGTCACCATAATTCCGCTCCTTTCTGCGAGATTGCCGGAGAAAGCTTGAATGTCGGAATTTTCTCGATATATTTGATGCCGTTTCGTCGCGAAAGAGCGATAATTTTGTTGATCGGTATTTTCAACCTTAATTTCTGCTTTGTTTTCGAAACGGACAAGATTTCACCTCCCAGATGTTTTATTTCTGTTATAAGGTACGAAACATTCTCTCCCCTGAAAAATGATACGATAAGGTTAATACGCCGATTTTCTTCTTTTTGTATAGCAACCAACAAATCAGGTGCAATGCGGTATCCTGGTTGGTAAATACCGACCCACCTTACCGCTTCCATTTCTTTTATGGTTTTGTATGTTTTGGAGTTCATTTTAACGAGAAAGGCGAACTTGGGAATGTAGTCAAAAAATGAAGCTCCCGCTGCAGCTACATTGTCCTTCCACTTCTGCAAGACCGGCCCCTTAAACTGGAGAATGTAGTAACCGACCTTGTCTTCTGAATAATTTTGCAGCATCAATTCGTGGGAATGGAAAGTAGGACCATTGCTCAATAAAGGATCGAAACTTCCAACGGATAGTTGAATTGGTATAGACGGCTCTTTGTCAATTGTTGTTTCTGAATTTTGTAGTTGAATTTCGGGATTGTCGCCATCCACCTTGTGTGATTCGAGCGGTTGATCTGTTATCTGGCAACTAAACAATCCAGCAGTTTGTGCAAATATCAGAATAAGGCCGACTAGCTTTCTGCTCATATATACGCTTTATACTCCCAACCGGATCAATCCGTTCGTTTTCTTTTGATATCTGTTGCCGCATGCAAAACAGTCTAGATCGTCGGTGAGTCGCTCGCCACATTCACAGACCCAGCCGATTTGCTTAGCTGGATTACCTGCTACCAGGGCATGATCAGGGATGTTTTTATTCACAACCGCTCCTGCGCCGATAAAGCAATACCGGCCAAGTTTTGTACCGCAAACGATAGTTGCATTAGCGCCGATAGTAGCACCCTTTTTTACCAAGGTCGGTCGCACCTGATCCATTTTGCGGATTTCGGCTCTGGGGTTTTTAATATTGGTAAATACCATGGAAGGTCCGCAAAACACGCCATCTTCAAGGGTCACACCCTTGTAGACGGATACATTGTTTTGGATTTTGCATTCGTTTCCAATCGTCACATCGGGTCCGATCACTACATTTTGGCCTATATTACATCTTTTACCTATAGACGAGTTGGATAGAACATGCGAAAAATACCAAATCTTTGTTCCTGAACCGATGGCCACATTGGCATCGATTACTGCAGTGGGATGAATAAAGACGTCTTTTAATTTAACGCCTTGATTTTGCTGAATCGTTGAGAAATTAATAACTTTCGAAATAGCCTGAATGTTATCGGTCTCACCTAATAAAATCTTGCTGCCATTGTTGTTCAAAGACAGTTGACTGGCGTTAAGAATTTTAAGCACTCGCAAGCCTTCATTACCATCGGTCAATGGCGGTGTGCTCATAGATATAGAATCCAGAAAGTGTTGACATTCTTGGCGCAACGGTTCGTCTTGGGGAATGTTAACTTTTTGAGGATCTGCTTTGGCCGGCACAGGAATATGATTTTGCCAATTGATTTCATGGGGATACAGAAGAAGTTTATTCCTCCAAGGTTGCGTATCATCAAAAACAGCCATTTTGCGATCCCCAACAACCACAAGCTTTTGATCCTTATACGGGTGAAGCCAAGAAACAAAGATGTGAGCACGGAGTCCTGACGGAAAATCCAAATGGGTGGTTGTCACATCGGCAATCTTTTGATGCAGGTAGTTGCCACCGGTGGTCAATACACTCTCGGGCTCTTCCCCCGCAAGGGCGAGTATCATTGAAATGTCATGGGGTGCAAATGACCATAATATATTTTCTTCTCTCCGAATTTTACCTAGATTTAAACGATGGGAATAGATATAGTTTATCCTCCCGAGCTTCCCTGACGATGCCATCTCTTTTAATTTCTTGAAAACGGGATGGTACTGAAGTAGATGGCCCACCATTAGAACCTTATTTTTTTCTTTAGATAGATCAATGAGTTCTTCTGCTTCCGCTTCACGAAGGACCAGCGGTTTTTCCACAAAAACATTTTTAGCGGCAAGCAGTGATTCCCTGGCTAAATTAAAATGGGTTTCAGCTGGTGTTGAAATAACAACGCCTTCAATATCTTGACAATTAAGTACATCCGTCAGCGCAAGACATGTTTCAACGTCGTTGTACTGGTTTTTGAATTCCGATAAAATTGATTCGTTATTATCACATATGAGCTTTAACGCACCAAGACTGTGGAAGTTTCGAATCAGATTTTTGCCCCAATACCCACATCCAATAACGGCTACTAAGGGCGGCCTATCGGAGGTCTGTTGAGTCATTTTCTAATCCCATTTTTATTTATTTCAATTATACCCCAAGAAACACAAAAAATTGAGACAAATTGTTTACGATCGGAAACTATCTCAAAACATCTAAAGGTTAGAGTCCATTGAGGATGACCCGAGTGATTTTTTCTTGCTCAGCTTTTGTTAAATAGGGATGCATTGGTATACTAAAGATACGCTGAGAGCAGTCTTCACTTACAGGAAAGTCTCCCTGGCGGTATCCGAGTTTCGAGAATGCAGTTTGCAAATGTAATGGTTTGGAATAGTAAATGGCAGTTGGAATGTCATTTTCTTGCAGTTTTTTCTGCAGCCTCGAGCGCTGGCTTTGATCCTTTGCCAGAATTGAGAATTGGGCCCATACACTTTTAAACCCTGCAGGTACCAATGGGCAGGTCAACTCACTGCTTGCCGGAGAAAGTAAATCAGAATAGTTTGCGGCCACAGCTTGCCTGAGCTCCACCTCTTCAGAGAAAATTTCAAATTTAGCAATCAATATGGCGGCTTGAATCGTATCCATGCGACCGTTTATTCCGATTCGAATATTGTCATATTTATGGCGCCCTTTACCATGGATACGCAGAGATCTCATAATTTCTGCTAATTTATCATCATCTGTAAAACACATACCCCCATCACCGTAACACCCCAAGGGTTTGGCCGGAAAAAAAGAGGTACAAGCAATATCAGCAAAGCTGCAGGCTTTTTTTCCGTTATACTCGGCACCAAAAGACTGGGCGGCATCTTCGAGCACAAAAAGATTGTGCTTTTGGGCAATGGAATTAATACGGTCATAATCTGCAGGCAGTCCGAAAAGATCAACGGCGATGATACCTTTCGGATTTAGCTTTGAGATTGGAAGATGCCCGGTTAATGGCAACGGATAAAGATGACGATTTTCATCCAATAACGCGTGAATGGCCAATTCGAGGTTTTCCGGTTTGATATTATAGGTTTGCGCATCAATATCTATATAAATCGGTGTGGCACCCAAAAGGCTAATTACCTCAGCTGAGGCAATAAAGGTAAAGGGACTTGTAAAGATAGCATCGCCAGGTCCGACTTGTTGAGCTAATAGGGCTAACAAGATTGCATCCGTTCCTGAAGCACAGGCAATTGCGTGGCTTATGCCAGCAAATTCCTTTAATTCGCTTTCAAGCCGTTCGATTTCCGGTCCCATAATATATTTTCCGTGATCCAGAACGGCAGAAATTTTTATTTCAATACGTTCTCGAATTCGCTTTTGCTGGGCCGTTAGGTCAATAAACTCCATAGAATTTTTCTGGCTTTTGAGTTGAATTTATTCAACTTTCGGGGGATGGTTTCCTCTTACATCATCTTTAATTCGCTTGACATGTCCCCGGCCAAGACCTTTAACTTCGCAGCCGAGTTCAAAATATCTTCGAATTTTTTCATCGTCTAATAAACCGAAGCAATCTATGATTGCCACCGGCCGTCCGATCTGTTTGACAACATCGTCGGGTTCTAATGCAAGATATTCCTTGTGTTTTACGGCGAATATGACTGCGTCGGCGAACGCTAGGGTCGGCTTTAGCTCTTTTTGGATTCGAGTTTCATGCAGCTTATCCTGATTTCGAAAAAATTTGGCCATGGAATGGTCCGGAGCTGGATATGTATCTTGCTTTTCAAGCTCCCACCAATGTTTAACATAAGGATCATGAATCATAATATCCGCTCCCATTTCGGTTAATTTCCGTACAATAATTTCCGAACCGCTGTAGCGGGTATCTCCAACGCCCTCACGATAAGATGCTCCCAGAAGCACAATTTTTGAGGCGGCAACAATTTTGCCCATATTTCGTAATGCATCCCGTACGAGCTGGGCTACACGCAGGGCGCGTGTATCATTGATATCAATGGCGGCGGGTGTGATTTTGAATATTTCATCTTCAAAACCCATCAGCGTATGATAGGCCCATACGCCCAACCCGCCGTCTTTGGGCAAACAATAGCCCCCAACACCCGGCCCCGGAAAAATAATGTTCGAGTGGGTGGGGCGCACTTTAATGGCCTCAATGACTTTGATCAGATCCACCCCGTTTCGTTCGGCAAAAAGACTCCATTCATGCAAAAACGCAAGAATTGAAGCGCGGTATGAATTCTCTACGATCTTACAGGTTTCACTTTCAATCGGTCGATCAAGAACCGTCAGGGGATATTTGTCGACGTTGATGACATCGGAAAGAAAGGATACGACACGCCCACGCGCCCTTTCATTTATGCCGCTGCAGACTCGCCAGAATTCACGAACCGATGCAACATAGTTTTTGCCCGGCATCACCCGCTCAAAAGAATGAGCCAACAGGGGTTCGATATCATTGAGGCCCCGTTTTTCAAATGCTTTTTTAATTATCGGATAAGCGATGTATTCGGTGGTTCCCGGCGGAACCGTGGTTTCAATTAAAACTAAACACTGCGGCGCAATTTTTTCGCCGATGATCTTGAGGCTTTCTTCTAATGCGGCAATATCTGCCCGTCCTTGTTTAACGTTGCCGAAGGTTTCTTTGTAATAATCACATTGAACATCGACAACCACAACGTCGGCCAAGCTGAGTGCGTCATAAGTAAAGGTTGCCATCAGCGTTTTTTTATCTTTTACGCAGTGGCGAATCAATGGTACCACTTCGGGATCCTCTGCTTCAACCGGCGCAATTCCACGGTTTAAGTATGGAATTTTCCAGTAAGACCGGGTAGAGGGACGTTGCATCCCAATGACAAATTTATTGGGTTTTCCACTAACAGGATCAACTGCATCAGCGACTACGGCAGCCATCACGGCTCCGACAAATCCTACGCCCATGACGACGACTATTTCTCGTCCCATTAGCTTTTGAGTCTTGACGATGCTTTCTAGACGTTTAATTTCTTTTTCATAATCTTTTTTCTGAGGTAAAGAAAAAACTTCATTATTTGGGCAAATTGAAACGAGACGCTCAGGTTGATTTTTAAATTTTTTGTCTGATCGGGAATTTACTCTTGCCATTCATTATCTCCAATGCAAAAATGGTGATTATTGTTTTAATTAAATTATTCTACCATATTTGCTTTATTTATGGATAATACTTTTTATATCTGATGGAAACTTAAGGCCCTTGCACATGGCTCCGTTTTGTAGATTACACAGCCTTTTTTAACCATTTTTCATCGCAACGTCCTATTTTTATTGTTGAAAGTATCAAAAAGATATGATCTAATTTAGTTCGAGAACTAATATTTTTTCATTATCAGTCAACGCAGGTATCGGATGATGGAAAGGAATAATGACCTATGCAACGTGTTCTTGTCATCGATGATGAACCTCAAATCCGTTCATTGCTCCGCTTAATACTGGAGCGGGAAGGATTCGAAGTCGAAGAGGCTACTGATGGTATTGCAGGAATCAAAATTTACCGTCAGAATCCAGTGGATTTAATCATCTCAGATCTGATCATGCCAAACAAAGACGGTATCGGCATGATAATCGAACTCAAAAAGGAATTTCCGGACGTAAAAATCATTGCCATGTCCGGAGGAGGACTAAATAAACCTGAAGGATATCTCGAAGGCGCTAAAAAACTTGGGGCCCAACGAACTCTTACCAAACCCATTGATCGAGACAAATTATTAAGAGCGATAAAAGACATACTCAAAGCAAACCAATCACAAACAGGCCATCCAAAAACAAATAAAATTTTATAAGCTCTTGGAAAAATTTTCTTCACTTTAGGCACAACCCTTCGACTGACTAATGATCTTCAATAAAACAAAATTGAGACAACCTTCCAAGAACCCCTTCAGTCTAACTCTAAAAGGTTCACAGCGGGTGAAAAAAATAGTTTTGCTAGCTGCATTCATGGCTTCAGGATCCATATGGGTCCACGCGGACATCATATACTTCAAAGATGGCATGAAAACGGTTTGTCATGAAAAAGCGTGGGAAGAAAATGGAGAAATAAAATGTGAATATGAAGGTTTGATTTTAAGTTATAAAAAAGCAGACGTCCTGCGGATTGAAAAAAAAAGAACAGAAAAACCTGTCATGCAAAAAACGGACAAACGGAAGGCCGTTAAGGAATCCGACAAAAAGGAAATTGCTCGCTTAAAAACACCCTCAACATCAAGCGGCCTGGTTTTCTACGATCCAAGAAGAACCCATAAATACTGGAGCAGTGAGACGTCAAAACACAATGCATTTCACGAAGCTATTGCCGCCTTAGCAAAGCACTACGACCGCTCTCCGGAATGG
>CP070746.1:5865918-5872146 GCA_020348305.1 Desulfobacterales bacterium | reverse complement strand
GGAAGCCGCTCCCACATTCAATACCACTTGTTCTTTCTGGATAACCAGAAAATTTAATTACACCGCAAGAAACGGATAGACGCATTCCTTAAAGCGAATTATATTTGTTCTAAAATTTAATTGCTTGAATTGGAGGTAATTGATTAAAAATGAGTTCGATGAAACCAACCGAATGGGGAATGCTCATATTGCTTTCCATTTTCTGGGGAGGATCTTTCTTTTTCGTGGAAATTGCGCTGCGCGGTTTTCAGCCCTTTTTGCTTGTATTCCTGCGTGTCACTCTGGCAGCATTCATATTAGTTGGTGTTGTATACTTTCGCGGGCAACGAATGCCGTCTTCTCTTAAAATCTGGGCGGCTTATTTTGTGATAGGGGCATTGAATAATGCCATGCCTTTTAGTCTGATTGTGTGGGGACAAACTCAAATTGATGGGGGTGTTGCATCGATTTTGAATGCCACCACACCTATTTTTACGGTTCTCTTGGCGCATTTTCTAACGTCTGACGAGCATCTGACGATACCAAAATTAGTTGGCGTATTGATTGGATTTTGTGGCGTTTACATTATGATGTCGCCGGAACTCAAAAACGGATTTAGCTGGCGTGGTTTTGGTCAACTCGCTGTCATTGGTGCTTCCGTATCCTACAGTTTCGCTGGTATATTCGGCAAACGATTTAAAAAGGAGTCTCCGGTTGTCACTTCGGCTGGAATGCTGATCTGCTCCAGCATCATGATGTCTCCGCTGGTCATTCTAACAGACTCCCTCGGCTCATCAAAGCCCTCGCTAGAAGCTATCTTGGCCGTATTTGGTATTGCAACAATCAGCACCGCAATCGCCTATCTGCTTTATTTTCGGATTCTGGCCTCCGCCGGTGCAACCAATGTGATGCTAGTGACATTTCTCATACCAATCAGTGCGCTTCTGCTGGGTGTGGGGGTGCTGGGTGAGGCGATCCACATCCTGGAATATAGCGGGATGGGGTGCATTTTCTTGGGACTCATCCTCATTGATGCAAGGGCCGTAACCCGGATAAAGCGGAAGTTGCCTCGCCTGAGCTCGTCGCAGGCCGCAGCAAATTCAAAATTAAAATTATAGATATTACCAAGAATAAATGAGATATGAGAGGTAAAGTGATGGATTTATCAGAGAATGCCTTGTGGCAGGCAGTTTTAACAAATGATGAAAGTTACAATGGTGTATGCTTCTATGGCGTCTTGTCCACCGGTGTGTATTGCCGCTTACATTGTTCAAGCAAAAGGCCGTTGCGTGAGAATACACGATTTTTCTTTTCCAAGGAAGGTGCTGAAAAGGCCGGTTTTCGTGCGTGCAAGCGCTGCCGCCCGGACAAGGCTGAGGAGCCGAGTATCGACAATGCAGTATTAAAGGTGCTCGCGCTGTGTCGATATATTGAATCATGCGACTATATCCCGACATTAGAGGAGTTATCAGAAAAGGTAAAATTAAGTCCCTTCCATCTGCAACGCGTTTTCAAACAGGCTCTGGGAATATCGCCTCGGAATTACGCCGATGCGCATCGCCAATTGCGTTTCAAGAAAGCGTTGCAGGCCGGTGATGACATTGCTCTGGCGTCCTATGATGCAGGTTATGGATCCAGCAGCCGATTGTATGAACAATCATCCCGTTATCTGGGCATGACTCCGAAAGCTTATAAGCAAAAAGGCAAAGGACAAACCATTTATTATTCGGTAGTGAAATGTCCGATCGGTTTTATTTTGCTTGCAGCTACCAAAAAGGGGATTTGTGCCGTTCGTCTGGGAGAGTCAAAGAGAGCGTTAGTTGATGAGCTGAAGGATGAATTCAAACATGCACAAGTCAGCCAATCTAGTTTAGAATTATCCGAATGGCCGCAAATGCTGGTTAATTATCTGTCCGGCAATACACCTTGGCCAAAATTGCCGTATGATGTTCAGGCGACCGCATTTCAACGCAAAGTTTGGGACAGCCTTCGCACGATTCCGGAAGGCCAAACCATGCATTACGCTGAAATCGCCGCCGCAATTGGTCAGCCGAATGCGACCAGAGCCGTTGCCCGCGCCTGCGCATCTAATCCCGTAGCCGTTGTTGTACCCTGCCATCGGGTCGTGCCGAAGTCCGGCGGGGTGGGTGGATATCGGTGGGGTGCAGAGCGAAAAAAAAAGCTGTTGGATATGGAAAAGCAGAAAGCAATTGCCTAGCGCGATTTTCTATTAAAAAAAGCACATAATTCAATGAGGCGGAGATGAGCGACTGAGCTCCTCCCCCTTCTTTAATACCCCAATTGAGTTAAAAACCAATTGGGAGTTATTAGTTTAGCAGGATTGAGGCTGGAAAGCTTGGAAGCTCAGTCGGTCTATGATTTTTTGGCATCCTGGCATCCTGGCATTCCGGCTTCCTGGCTTCCCAGCCATTAATCCCATAGGGCGATCATCAAATTCGAATAACGAATAACAAATAACCATTAACGCCTAATTGAGCGATTTTCGCTCAATGAGGGTAATAGCGATCTACTTTTCTTTCTTAATTTGGGCAATGTGCTCTTCAACGGCCTTCGCTTCATCCCGCAGATCTTCCAGGTGCTTCTTTAGCCTGACGATCCTTTGCTCTTTGGTCATGAGGCGCAACCTAAAATACAAGGGATCATCGCATCCACAGAAACAGACACTATGATGTCCCCATCGCTGAAACCCGTGATGACTAACAGTGGAACAACACATGGTATCACCTCCTTTCATATCTATATTTGCGAATATTAGCATATGCTAATATTATGAAATAAAAAAAACTGCTTTATCTTATAAAAAGTCTTCTCCCAGCGTTTCCCGAAGCGCAGTTTTATATTTATCAAATCCATCCGGATCAAGTGCATAGTGCATAAAGGGGCCATGCCGCGCACCGCGTACCAAACCAGCTTGTCTTAAGATGCGCAAATGCTGTGAGACCGCCGATTGTGTGACACCTAGCCGGTGTGCCAAAGCATTTACGCATAAAGGCCCACCCTTGCATACACCCGGTTCGCAGTCGCTCAACAGCTTAACCAGCCTCAACCGGGTGGGATCTGATAGAACCTTGAATATATCTGCCAGTTTTTCTATTTCGTCCATAATATTATATAAGCATATGCTAATATACTAAATAATATATTAACCTCTTGAGATTTGTCAAGAGGAAATGTGCCGGCACTTAGTAAATGATTGTAAGATATGATCGTAAATCGTGGTCCAATCAGGCGTTTTTGTAAAAGGTCCCGCATCAATAAGCGTTTCTAATTTGACTATTTTCATGGTTTAGGCCCTTCGGCACTCTTATTTTTCTGCTGCGCAGAACTCTGAGCTGTTTTTCCGAGGCCGCTGCTCGCCGCCAGCGAGTGTTACGTGCAACGAGTCCGACCGATTCCGACAGATGATCGGTTATATGGGGCTCGGCCACCGTAATGGCTGAACGGACATCATCTTTAAACTGTGGCCTTGCGGGTCTTCATGCTGTGGGCTAAGGAGCAGAGTACGGGGACGACGATTAGGGTCAGCAGTGTGGCAAAGCCAAGTCCGAAGATCACGGCTACTGCCATGGGGCCCCACCACTGGGACGACTCTCCGCCGATATCCAGGGCTAGTTTACGGAAGTCAAAGCTGACACCGGTTGCCATGGGCAAAAGTCCTAAAATAGTGGTGATGGCGGTCAGCAACACCGGTCGAAAACGAACCGAGCCGGCCCGCAGCAGCGCATCCAGGGAGGGAAGCCCTTTGGCCAGAAGCTGGTTATAGTAGTCAATCAGCACGATGGCATTGTTGACCACTACACCGGCCAGGCTGATGACCCCGATGCCGGTCATAATTATCCCAAAGGCGGTCCCGGTAACCAGAAGGCCGATGAAGACCCCGATCAAGGAGAGGATTACTGACGTTATAATAATAAACGGCGTGATAAAGGAGTTAAACTGCGTCATTAGAATCAGCAGTATGATGGCAATACAAGCAAAAAACGCTTTGCTCAGAAAAGCTTGGGCTTTGGCCTGCTCCTCCTGCTCTCCGCTGAAGCGGTAGATATACCCCTTGGGCCAGTCCACATTTTTCTTCATCCGTGCATCAATATCCTTGATCACATCATTGGCCAATCGCCCGGACACATCCCCGGATATGGTAACCACGCGTTTCTGGTCCAGACGCATGATGGCCCCGATGCCGCTGCCTAAAGAGACATTGGCCAGGCTTGTCAGGGGAATCGGTTCTCCCCGAGGTCCGGATACCGTAATACGTTTGAGACTTTCAATGGAGCGGCGATCGCGCTCCGGCAGCCGGGCAATAATATCATATTCATCTTTACCTTCGCGATACACCCCGGCTTTGACACCATTGATGGCGGCTTTGACGGTGTAGGCAATCGTGTAGGTATCCAACCCCATCAGCGCTGCCTTTTCTTTGTCCACCTGCACCCGGATCTCCGGTTTACCCTTTACAAAATTATCCTTCAAATCCACCAGGCCGGGAATGTCTTTGATTTCCTTGCGCACCCGCGCCGCCAGCTCCCCCAATACATGAATGTCCTCGCCGGAAACTTCGATATTAATCGGCGGGCCGGTGGGGGGTCCCTCTTCTTCTTTTTCCACCTGCACCTCAGCCCCTTTTATGGTCTTTAGAATTCGTTGCCGCACCTCCGTGACAATTTCCGTTGACGGCCGGGAGCGGTCGTGAAAATCTTTGAAGTCCAGCACCACCCGGTTGATATGGGTTCCGGTTCCGCCCTGGGAAAAGGGATCCCCTCCCACAGCCCCGATATTGGCAATCACATAGCGAATGTCTTCATATTCGGATACAATCTCTTCCACCTGGGCCACCAGGTTATCGGATGTGTCCAAATTCGTTCCTTCCGGGGCCTTGATATTCACATAGGCGCGGCGTGGTTCGGTTTCCGGAAAAAATTCCACCCCTTTGCCGAACACATTGAAAGCTATGGACGCCGATACAAGCAGCATAAAAGCGGCCAGCACCACGACCCACCGGTGGTGCAAACACCATTTCAAAACAAACAGATAAATGCGCTTAAACATAGGTTCTTCGGGATGCGGATTGTTTTTCGGATTGGAAAGTTTGACTCTCTGGTAGCGGGCCGAAAGCACCGGATTGATAATTAAAGCCACAAACAACGACGCGCTCAGGGCCATAATCAGCGTCATGGGCAGATACCCCATAAATTCGCCCATGATGCCCGGCCAAAACATCAACGGTAAAAAGGCCCCCAGGGTAGTTAGGGTGGAGGTGATTACCGGCCAGGCCACCTGATCGGTCCCGCTGCGGGCGGCTTCCCAGCGGTGTTCACCCTGCTGCATGTGCCGATAAATGTTTTCTACAATCACAATTCCATTGTCCACCAGCATGCCCAAGGCCAGAATCAGCGAAAAGAGCACCACCATATTCAAGGTCACACTGAATCCGGTCAGAAGGGAAAAGGTGATAAACATCGAATACGGAATGGCCAGGGCCACAAAAATGGCCGACTGGCCGCCAATGAAAACAAAAATGACGGCCAGTACCAGGATCAACCCGGATACAATATTGTTTTCCAGATCGGACACCATCAACCGCACATCATTGGACATATCGGCCGTAAGATCGATTTGAAGGGTTTGCGGAAGCTGGGGCCGCATGTCGTTGATAATTAGTTTGACGTCATCGGTTACCTGCACGATATTTTCGCCACTGCGCTTCTGCACTGCAATGGTCACACTCTTTTCCTTATTAATGCGGCTGCGGGTCAGCGGATCCTTAAAGGCATCCCGGATGAAGGCCACGTCCCGCAGATACACCGGCTTGCCGTCTCGCACAAAGGCCACGATCGAAAAAATTTCAGAGGGGTGTTTGAAATCTTCCGGCACCCGCACCAGATATTTGGCTTCGCCGATATCCATACTTCCACCGGGCATGTTCACGTTACCCCGGGTGACGGAGTTGATAATACTGGAAAACGGTACATTATATGCACCCACCCGATCCAGGTCGAATTCCACATGGATTTCCCGCTCCAGTCCGCCGGCGATGCGCGCTTCCAGAACACCGGGGATGGATTCGATCCGATCCTGCAAATCTTCAGCCAGATTCTGCAATCGTCGCAGGCTGAAGGGCCCTGATAGAACCACCCGGATGACCGGCAGATCGGAGAAGTTGACTTCCTGAATCACCGGATCGTCGGCAAGATCGGCCGGTAAATCGTTTTTGGCCTGATCCACCTTATC
>CP070746.1:5863186-5865818 GCA_020348305.1 Desulfobacterales bacterium | reverse complement strand
ACAGCATAAGTGAAAACGGGATCCACCAGTTTCACTGCTTTCTCGAGTACATCAGACGCCAGCGTTTTCATTCGAGCATCCAGTTTATATCGACTGCCACCTGTATAGCGACCAATCTCATGAATTGAAATTCTTAACTGATCAGATCTGACATGTATGGTTTCCGTTTCAGGCATGGTCTCCAATTGATAATTTACAATTGAATATTAAAAAAGTAAGAAAATATTATAATAGAATTCCTCCGATCTCCAATTGTTTGCAATTATGATTTTAGAAAACAATTATGTCAAATTAAAAGAGGATTGAAAAATGGCCAGATCGTTATTTTTTTACCACAGAAAGCGATATAGATACATGAAGCTGTGCTCACGGTTCTTGAAAAAACTTGAGTAAAGCTGGATCATGAAGAAACGGAAGCGCTGCCCGGATTTGATTTTATTATGTCCATGGGACTTCCCCAGGATGTCGACCAAAACAACGTTTATCCCGCTGTTTTTGCGGAAATGGCCAATAATACGAGCAAGGCGATTGCTGCGACCCTTACAACGCTGGAAGACCTAAAACGGATTTTTAAAATTGCCTCTGCTGTCGCGGGTGGAGAAGAACAATTAAAGCAAAAGCCATTCTTCTTAGCCTATCTCGAACCCATTTCTCCTTTTCAGTTCATGCCAGGCTTGAATTGCTCTGCGTTGGTGAGGGATGGTTATAGAGCCTCCCACAAGAAGGCCGATAAAAAGAGCCTCCTCCAGTTCGGCATCATTTACTCCTTCCTCATGACATCGGATGATGTGGTATTTGATACAGTCGTCACATCTTAAAACAAATGAGGCTACAAGGCCTAACATTTCTTTAAATTTGCTTGAAAGAGCACCTTCACGATAGGCCTGGGAGTCAAGACTGTAAAACCTTTTGGTTCCAAGACCAGCGTATTCGATGCCCAGCTGATTTAATTCTTCTCTTTCTTTTTGAAATTTTTCAATAGTTCCCTCTGGCATATTTCCTCCCGTTAAAAGCACTAATTTTAAAATAATCCAAGGTTTTTGAAACCACTTCTGAAAAATCAATCCATTTTCTAATCAAATTTTGAAATAATAGGTATGATAAAAACCACGCAGGCTATCAGAAAGATGATGCTGGCAACTAGGCTGAGGCTATCATGATTTTGTAAACTTGAAGCGATGAAAAAGCCCGCACAAATTATGAAAAGAATCCAACCCCATAACTGGAATTTCACGTCTCGTTTTTTATTTTCATCTGACATTTCATTTACCTTTCAAGATAGGATAAGAAAACTACCAGCTCGACACAAAAAAAGTTAAGATACACATCGCGAACTTTGAGGTCAAGATGGAACATGGATGGTAATTTTTTAATCGATTGGTCGAAATGCTGATGCCTTCTCCAAAACATTTATCATCGATCCAATAAGTCTTCCAACCGGATACAATCTGATAAAGGTCTTTACCGAGGATTCCAGTGTTGCGAGGTTTGAACAGGCTCTTGGATTTTTATAAATAGATGTGGGTTGTGCTCGGAAACCTATCAAATACGTAAACCGAAGGAATCTGTAAAATTAAAGAAATCTCTGTAAAAAAGGGAACTTGGCAACTGACTTGCCTGAAGTATGCCAAAGTGACAGGGAGTCGTTGCTCAGGATTCCTTCTTGACAATTTTTGGTCTTCAAGGTTATGTTTCTTTACTTAAAATTAACGTATATGATTTCTTTTAGCGCAAATAAATCTCCATACTCCCTTCGAAATGGTTTACATGTAACTCGTTTTGATATGTGTATTCACTTTTCCGCGGGAAACTGGCATTCCCCCGGAAAGGTTTCTGTCTAACCATAACAAAAAGGAGGGTTATTATGAAAAGCGTTATTCATCTGTTGGCAAAGACTGTTTGCACACTCGTCGTAGTTACCTTATTTTCTGTATCCCTGCCGTTGGTGGCGGGACAGGTGATGGCAGGCAAGTATGATGGGGTGACCGTTAATGTCATGACCTTCACCGGCCCGCAGATTGCAGAACCGTTGCAGCGCCGCGCCCCTGAATTCAAGAAGATGACCGGAGCAACCATCAATGTCATCACGGTTCCGTTTTCGGATCTTTACACCAAACTGCTCACGGACTGGGCTACGGGCACCAACAGCATCGATGCCGCTGTTTTTGCGCCGCAGTGGATGGTGGACTATGTGGAACCGGGCTACCTGCAAGATTTGACGGACCGTATCGTAAAGGACTCAGCCCTCAAGTTAAAAGATATCGGTGGGTTCTTCCGTGATTTCAGTATGCGCTATTCGGGCAAAACATACACCATCACCCTCGACGGGGATTTCCAGATGGTGTACTACCGTACCGATTTACTTGAGAGCGCCGGCTTGAGTCCTCCGCAAACCTGGGATGACTACATCAATATTGCCAAGCGCTTTCACGGCAAAGATTTGAACGATGACGGCAAACCGGACTACGGCTCCTGTATTGCCAAGAAACGCAATGCGCGGTCTTACTGGATGGTGACTTCGGTGGCGGCCGGTTTCATTCAGAGCCAAGGCACCAATCAGGGAGCATTTTTGGATACCAAAACCATGAAGCCGCTGGTCAACAACGAAGCTTTCGGGGAGGCGTTGGACGTT
>CP070746.1:5852807-5863086 GCA_020348305.1 Desulfobacterales bacterium | reverse complement strand
CCGGTGAATGCCCCTTTTTCATGCCCGAAAAGCTCGCTTTCCAGAAGTGTGTCCGGAATTGCGCCGCAGTGCACACTGATAAACGGATCATCGCAGCGGTTGCTATGCATATCTATAATCGGAACAAATAATTCCGACCCTTTAGGTAATTTGTGAAAAATCAATTAATTTCAGACAGTTATAAAATTAGAAAAATTTATATAAATGAGGCGTATAGCGCATTTGGATAAAATTTTTCGGCCAAAATCAATCGCGGCAATCGGTGCCGATGAAAATAAAGGCAGTATATGAAACAGCCACTCATCCAGTTTGACACTGTTTGTAAGAGATTCGATACCCTCCAGGTGCTCCGGGGAGTTAGCCTGAGTATTCTCCAGGGGGAAGTTACCACCATTATAGGCAAAAGCGGTGGGGGCAAGAGCGTGCTGCTCAAACACATGATCGGTCTTATGATTCCTGATGCAGGCGAAATCTTCTTTTACGGCCGACCTCTGTCAAAGATGAAAAAGTCTGAGACAGATAAGCTAGGGGAAAAATTCAGCTACGTATTTCAGGATGCTGCTCTTTTTGATTCCATGACTATCTATGAAAACATCGCATTTCCACTACGGCAGGGAACATCTTTACCGAAATCGGTAATTGAAAAACGGGTGGAAGACAAGATGCAACTGTTCGAATTACAAGGAGCGCATGACAAGTATCCTAGTCAAATTTCGGGAGGCATGAAACGGCGGGTTGCTCTGGCAAGAGCACTGGTGACGGACCCGGAGGTGGTCCTTCTGGATGAACCGACCACAGGACTCGATCCCATCCGCAGAAACGCTGTCTACAGCATGATTGTCGATTTTCAGAAAAAATTCGGCTTTACGGCAGTAATGATCAGTCATGAAATTCCGGACATCTTTTATTTTTCCCAGCGGATCGCTATGCTGGATGAAGGCAGAATCCGATTCGAAGGTACCCCCGAGGAAATCCTGCACTTTCCAGACCCGGCGGTTCAACAGTTCATACAGGGTCTGGAACGGCCGCGTGACGCCCTGACGGGCATGGCCACCCCGGTGCAGGCAGAAAAAAAGGTCCAGGAAAAATTGGTACACTTACAGCGCCATCAGATTATCTTCTCCGTAGTGATGTTCACGATTGAAAACCTGGCACAAATCAACGAGAAAATGGGGCATGTGGCGGGTCAAACCACACTCAAAAACTTTGCCGCTCAGATAAAGCAACGTCTCGATATTACAGATTCCTGCTCGCGATACAGCCTGGATAAAATCCTCGTCGTGCTGCACAATGCCGCCATCGATGAAGCCCGGAATTTTAGTACCCGACTCGCCAAAGAGTTAAGGGCTGATGATCTGCTAAAAGGAGACGATGTCAAAGCGCCTACCATTCGAATCAGCGCCGGCTATGCCCAGGCCGAAGAAGACAGCCTGATCAAAGAGGTTCTGGCAGAAGCGGAATCAAAAGACAACCTGTACTTCGAATTTGAGTTGAAATAGAACTCCCAGTTCTGATTGAAATAAAAAAGCAGAACCAGTTTATCTGATTTTCAAATGTCTATCAGCTCCTATTTCTCCCAGCATTAACAGCCCGCAAAAAAAGTAATCGCGTCATAGAAAAAACAATTTCATCAAATGTGACAACTCTTTGATATTTATCCTAAATATGCAGGCCGCCTATTGGACTCTCCTGCATAAGTAAATTCACCTCCGGATCGACCTCAAATTGGCATATGCTTTGCTCTTATAATTTTGCCACAGGGAGTTGGAACCATCTGGTCAACGGTTATTCTTTCACAATAAAAGTTCAGTCAAATGAAAAAGAAAAGACCCGCCCCACAAAATGACATCACAGGGATAATTCTTGCAAATCAATGGGATGAGAACGGAAACGTAATCGGCGTATCTGTTTATACTGATCGGGAGGAAATTTATATCGTTGCACAAAACAAACGAATAAAGGAGCTGGTAAGCCTCATTCAAACCAAAGTCAGGGTGGAAGGCAAGATCAAAGAACGATTAGACGGAAAAAAATTTGTTTATGTGGAAACGGTTAAAACAATAGAAAAGGAGAACGAACGATGAACCGAAAAATCGAAGCCATAGTCGCGGTGGCATTTTTTCTTTTTATGGGGACAATCATAATTCCATCCCTCCTAATGGCTTCCGATATCACTGTTGTCGGTGAGGTCAACGATTCCAATCAAATCGTTGCCGACGGAGTAGTATTCGAAGTGGATGACACTCCGGAAGGCGATAATCTCGTTACAAATTACATCGGTAAAACGGTAAAAGTTACCGGAAAGCTGAATATAGAAGGTGACATGCGTATCATTGCCGTGAAATCGTTTAAAGTTATTGAGAAATGATTATAAAGAAAAATGATAGGAGGTAAATTAAGATGCCTGCAAAAATGATTTCATACAGTACCAAGGCAAGAGATCGGCTGCTCAGGGGTGTCAACACCCTGACCGATGCCGTAGCCGTAACCCTGGGCCCCAGGGGCTGTAATGTGATCCTGGAAAAATCTTTTGGCTCGCCGCTGGTTACCAAAGATGGTGTCACGGTTGCCAAAGAGATCGAACTGGAGAATAAGTTTGAAAACATGGGCGTCCAGATGGTCAAAGAAGTTGCCAGTAAAACCAGTGATATGGCCGGCGACGGTACCACCACCGCCACGGTTTTGGCTCGGGCAATATACCGCGAAGGGCAAAAGCTGGTGGCTGCCGGTAACAATCCAATGGCCATCAAGCGCGGAATCGATAAAGGCGTTTTTGCTGTTGTTGAAGAACTAAAAAAACTGAGCAAACCGACCAAGGATAAAACCGAGATTGCCCAGGTGGGCACTATTTCAGCCAACAATGATCCCATGGTCGGTAACCTCATCTCCGAGGCCATGGAAAAAGTCGGCAAAGAAGGCGTTATCACGGTTGAAGAAGCCAAAAGCATGGAAACCACCCTGGATTTTGTGGAAGGCATGCAGTTTGACCGCGGTTATTTATCCCCCTACTTTGTGACCGATACTGAGAAAATGGAAGTCAACCTGGATGATGCCTATATCCTGGTGCACGAAAAGAAGATCAGCAGCATGAAGGATTTGCTGCCGCTTCTGGAGGAAGTCGCCAAGAAGGGCAAAGCCATGCTGATCATTGCCGAGGATGTCGAGGGTGAAGCGCTTGCTACCCTTGTCGTTAACAAGCTGCGCGGGACATTGAAGATAGCAGCCGTCAAAGCGCCCGGCTTTGGCGACCGGCGCAAGGCTATGTTGGGTGACATAGCCGTGTTATGCGGGGGCCAGGTGATTTCCGAAGACATGGGTATCAAACTGGAAAATGTGACCACCAATGACCTCGGCCGCGGCAAAAAAGTAAAGATCGATAAGGACAACACCACCCTTGTGGAAGGTGCCGGGAAAAAGGCCGACATCGAAGGCCGGGTGAAACAGCTTCGCACCCAGATCGAGGAGACCACCTCCGACTACGACCGCGAAAAGTTGCAGGAGCGGCTGGCCAAACTGGTCGGTGGTGTAGCTGTGATTCGCATCGGGGCGGCCACGGAAACCGAAATGAAAGAGAAAAAAGCCCGGGTGGAAGACGCCTTGAACGCGACCCGTGCTGCCGTGGAGGAGGGTATCGTCTCCGGCGGAGGGGTAGCCCTGGTCCGCTGCATGGATGCACTGGACAAGGTGGAGGTTTCCGGAGAGGAGAAAAACGGCATCAACCTGTTGAAGCGGGCCCTTGGTGAACCGCTCAAGCATATTGCCATAAACGCCGGATACGAAGGGTCGGTGGTATTGAGAAAGGTGTTGGAAGGCAAAGATGATTTCGGTTTCAATGCGGAAGCCGAAAAATATGAAAATCTCATTTCATCCGGAGTTATCGACCCGACCAAAGTGGTGAGGTTGGCCTTGCAGAATGCCGCGTCGGTGGCCGGGTTGATGATCACCACCGAGGCCCTGGTTTCTGAAAAGCCGGAAAAGAAAAAGAAAGTGGAGATGCCGGAAATGGCTGAGGACATGTATTAATGGCAGCTTGCCCTGCCCATGAATCAACGCACCCATTTTCTGCGTAAAAGACTTCCCGGCGGTGGATCCTGCCTGTATGCCCAGGAATCCATGGGGAAAATTTACAGGTTTTGCAATATTAAATATTCTTCAAAGCGACAGAATAAAACTTTTCGATATATTCTTTGACCATGCGTCTCGCTGAGAACCTGGCGGCAGTGCTTTTAATGGATGCTTTCATGACCCTGACCCACCCATTGGGGACACCCTCCTCGGATACATCATAAAACCAAGGGATAATTTCCTCTTCCAGAGTGCGGTAGATCTCTGCAGCATCAACCTGATCTCGGTTGCCATCGATTTCTTTAGGGTCTATGGCCCAGCCGTTCTTTCCATTGAATCCCTCTATCCACCAACCATCCAAGATGCTAAGTTGCGGAACACCGTTGACAGCGGCTTTCATGCCGCTGGTGCCGCTGGCTTCCATCGGTGGAAGTGGGGTGTTGAGCCACACGTCCACTCCATGAACTAGATACTGGGCCAGTTGCTCACCGTAATCTTCGACAAATGCAATGCGTCCCCCCATATCCGGATTACGACTGGCATTGAAAATACGCTGCAATATTTGCTTCCCCGGATCGTCTGCCGGATGCGCCTTGCCCGCAAATATAATTTGAACCGGACGCCAGCGATCGTTCAAGAGCATCTTGAGTCTTTCGAAATCATAAAAAAGCAAATCCGCCCTTTTATAGGTGGCAAAGCGCCGCGCGAACCCAATCGTAAGGACTGAAGGATCCAACAATGCCCCACCGGCTAAAACAACAGACGGATTCGCCTGGTCTTTGGTCCAGCGCAGACGGGATCTTTCCCGGATGGCATCAATCAGTTTGATTTTCAACCAATAATGAGTTTTCCAGAGTTCCTCATCCGGTATCTTATCAATCAATTCCCAAATGAGGGGATTATCGTGATCCGCCATCCATCCAGGACCCAGATGTTTGTCCAAAAGAAGCTGCATCTTGGGTTCAATCCAGGTCGGAACGTGGACGCCATTAGTTATATGATCAATGGCGCTTTCGCCTTCAGGAAACTCCGCCCAAAGGCTTTGCCACATCCGGCGCGATACTTCTCCATGCTTTTTGCTGACCCCGTTGCGGTATTTGGAAAGCCTGAGCGCCAGCGCCGTCATATTAAACCCGGCTTCGGGTTTTTCCGGATGAATACCTAATTTCAGGAATTCATCGCGATCCAATTTCAGGCAAGGCCAGTATGAGTGAAAATATTTCTCTATCAAATGAAACGGAAAGACATCATGGCCGGCAGGCACCGGCGTGTGGGTCGTAAAAATAGCGGTATTTCGCACCAATTCGACGGCCTTTTGGAAATCCATCCCTTGGTTAATCCGGTCCCGGATTTGCTCCAACAGGGCGAAGGCGGCATGACCTTCATTTAGATGCAGCAGGAAACGTTTAATCCCCAAAGTCTCCAGCACTTCGGCCCCGCCGATTCCCAGAACGATTTCCTGGCGCAGCCGTTGCTCGAGATCGCCGGTGTAAAGCCGGGCCGATATTCCACGATTCCACGGTTCGTTCAGTTCGATATAGGTGTCCATGAGATACAGCGGCACCCGCCCGACATCCACCCGCCACACCGCAACATAGATCGGCGGTTCGATCAACGGAACTTTGACAATAAGTTGCGCGCCATCATCGTTTAAAACTTTGTTAATAGCAGCCGCCTCCCGTTGAAGCGTCTCGGTGATATTTTCCTGCCAACCATCTTCACGAATGCGTTGAAGAAGATACCCTTCCGGATACATAAAACCTACCGCCACCAACGGCACATTCGAGTCACTGCATTCTTTGAGGTGATCTCCGGCCAGAAAGCCCAATCCGCCTGCATAAAACGGCAGCGAACGATGAAGCCCGTATTCGGCTGAAAAATAGGCGATCTTAGAAATCCCTGGATCCGGCATATCCGGCAGCAGCGGACAAGCCTTTGTTTCAATATATTTTTTAAACCGGGACATCACGACATCGTATTGTCGCAAGTAATCCGGGTTGCCGGCTGCTGCCTCCAGGATCTCTTTGGGAAGCTCTTTGAGCATTTTATCCGGATTATGCACACTTTCTTTCCAAGCCTGTCGATCCAGCGTTTTAAACAGCATGCGGGCAGCCGGATTCCAGCTCCACCATAAGTTTTCTGCCAACTCACCCAGCCCGCTTATCCGCTGCGGGAGGGTCGGAAAGATATTTTGTTGAATTTTCATATCCACTTGCCTTGGTTAATCGCCAAGATTTACGTTTCAGCCATCCAAATTGTTTGGCTACCGTTTTGAAGTTAAATTTTCTTTATATGTGATAAGGGATAACCCCTCTGGAACGCAGCAGTGTGAAAAATTATCTGAAGGTCTCAAATATACCGCTGAAAGATGCAGGATCAATCTTCTGGGTTACCAGACTTTCCCCGGCAATCGCCGATAGTTGTCCATCCAAGGTTGGCCTTTTTTGACGGTAAATAATCCCAATCGGAATTCGATCCCCCCACTGCTGTGCCTTGGTAAAGGCCGCCATTCTATCGGAAGAATCGTATTCAGGACCATCATCGACGGGAGAGACCCGATCGGAATACCATTTAAAGGTGTTGACCCGGTTGAATGAAACACAGGGTTGAAGAATATCAATGAAAGCAAAGCCTTTGTGAAGAATAGCGTCTTTGATCAGACCGGTCAGGTGTTCGATCTCTCCGGCAAATCCGCGGGCGACAAAGCTGCAATCCGAAGCAATGGCGAGCAAAATTGGATTTAACTGCGGGCTGATCGTCCCCAGAGGGGCGGTCTTGGTAACAAAGCCCAATCCACTGGTCGGCGAAGTTTGCCCCTTGGTAAGGCCATAGATCTGATTGTTGTGTACCAAATACGTAATATCGATGTTGCGACGCATGGCGTGCAGAAAATGGTTGCCGCCCTCCGCATAGCCGTCACCGTCGCCGCCTTCTGCCAGTACCGTAAGTTCATGATTGGCCAGCTTTATGCCGGTGGCTACCGGCAGCGTCCTTCCATGCAGGCCATTAAAGGTATTGCAACGAAGATAGTGGGGTGTTTTCGGTGCCTGACCGATACCGGATACAATGACGATGTCACAGGGCTTCTTATCCAATTCGACAAAGGCTTGCTTGAGGGCTTTGAGGATTGAAAAATTGCCGCATCCCGGGCACCAGGCAATCGGATCATTACTTTCAAAATCTTCAAGTGTCATCATCTTCTTGCTCCTTTAGATCCTTTCGTTCACCTGGGAGACAATTTCCTGGGGAGAAAACGGACGCCCATCGTATTTAAGTATTTTGCGAAAAACCGGCAAACCGGTTTCTTTTGTGAAAAATTCGGTAAATTGTCCGCTGTAGTTGTTTTCCACGGCGAAGATTTTTGATTTCTTCTTAATTTTAGTAATAAAAGGTGCGGCTGTGAAAGGAAATATCTCACTGAAATGCATCATCTGAGCTGATATTCCGTCCCGGTTTAACAACTCCACTGCTTCCTTTGAGGCTCCGTAAAGGGACCCCCAGCTCAAAAGGACAACATCAGATTTCTTGGAGGGATAAATAAGGGGTGTGCTCATTTCATTGCGCAGGCCCTCAAGTTTGCGCATTCGCTTGCGAACCATGCGGTTGCGAACATCGCTGCTTTCCGTTATGTGGCCTTCCTCGGTATGCTCATCGCTGTCCGCATACAGCACCGCCTGTGATTGCCCCGGTAAAATTCTGGGTGATATACCGGATTCCTGCAAGGCGTAACGCTTGTAGTCCTTTACGGAAAAAAGCTGATCATCAAACACTATTTGGCCGCGATCAATTGAAATGCGGTCCAGCTCTAAATTATCTACGGTGAAATACGAGTCATTCAGGTGCTGGTCTCCCAACACAATCACCGGTGTCTGATACGTATCAGCCAGATTAAAGGCCTTGGCCATGAGGTAAAAGCTTTGCTCGGCGTGACCGGGTGCCAGAATCGCCCGAGAAAATTCGCCTTGAGCGGCATGCATGACAAAATTCAGGTCCCCTTGTTCGGTTCTGGTCGGCAGGCCGGTGGCAGGTCCCGAGCGTTGTGCGACAACTATCACAGCGGGAGTTTCCGTCATTGCCGCCAATCCCACTGCCTCAACCATCAGACAAAAACCGCCTCCGGAAGTGGCGGTCATGGCCCGTGCTCCGGCAAAAGAAGCACCGATAACCATATTGATGGCGGCAATTTCATCTTCAGCCTGTTCAAAAATGATATCGTATTCGTTTGCCTGTGAAGCAATAAACTCCATGATCGGCGTCGATGGAGACATGGGATAGCCTGAATAAAATTTCAGCCCGGCACAAATAGCTCCCAGAGCCATGGCCTGACTGCCGTTGAGCAGCATCTTTTTTTTCGAAAATGAACCTGGCGGAATTTTGTCAGCGGAAACACCTTTGAAATTTTTCTGGATGTAACGGTAGCCGGCATTTGCACTGTTTTTGTTGCGCTCAACAATATCGATTCCTTTTGCCGAAAACTCCTCTATGAGACGTGCCAGCAGCGGCTGCAGATCAAACCCAAGTAGCGCAAAAGTTGCTCCGGTGGCAACCGAGTTTACCATAATCTTACTTTTGCCATGCTTCAATGCAATTTGCTCCAGGGGGATGGAAAAATAATTGGGGTTATCGGATTTAAATTCAGATTTTGTTCCGTCATAGATCATAACCCCATCTTGGTCCAGGTGCGGAAGGTCTCGTTCTACAGCGTTTTCATCCAGGCAAATCAGATAATCCAGCTTGTCTCTGATCGCATACACAGCCCCGTCTTTAATCCTGACCTGGTCAAAGTTGTGTCCACCCCGGATTCGGGATTCGGCATCTTGATTAATAAACACATAAAAGCCGTGACGGGTGAAAATTTTGCCCATGATAGCACTGATGGACTGAATTCCCTGGCCCGCCTGTCCGGCGATGCGTATCGTCACATCCACAGCCATGCGAATCCTCCAAAACGAATAACCAATAACGATTATCTACGAATTGAGCGAACACGCTCAATTCAAGTACTAGCCGTTGAGCATAATCCGCGCGTCGGCCACTACACACTGATCGGCCGAACACATCACTGGATTCAGGTCGATGGATTCGATATACGGCTCAATTTGTACCACCAACTCCGAGAAGGTGATCAGCAGGTGTCTGAGTCGCTGCAGGTTTATGGGGTCAGCACCCCGATAGCCTTCCAAAAGCTGATGCGCTTTAAGCCCCCTTATCATGGATGCAGCATCCTCCGGTCGCAACGGTGCCATGCGCAGCACCGTATCCCGGTAAATCTCCACACCCGTGCCCCCGATTCCCAAAAGCACAACCGGTCCGAACTGATAATCCACCTTGGCGCCGACGATCAACTCTAAGCCGGACAGGGATTCCTCGACCAGCATACCGCAAAACCCTTTAATTGCGCTGAAACGTTCAAAAGTTTCGATCAGATTCCCATCATCGGTAATTCCCAAAGCAACTCCCCCGACATCTGATTTATGAATTACTTCAGGAGACACCACCTTGGCGACCACCGGATATTTGTTTTTGTGGGCAAAGCCCAATGCATCATCGATTGTCGTTGCCCAGAAAAACCTCGACACAGGAATGCCGGTTAATTTTAAAAGGCGCTTGGCATCCGGCTCTAAAACCCAGCCATGTTTTTGCGCGTGGCCAAGGATGTTCTTTATCTCTTCGTTCAACATGGTTGACATCTCCGCATGGCCTCAACCATCAGCACTGCCCCCTCAATGGAAGAAGAAACCGGAATGCGGTTGAGTTCAAATCCTTCAATCAGCATACGGTATTTTTCCACATGGGGCACGTAAGCAACCAATGGTTTGTTTTCTCTACGAGAAATCTGGCTTAGTCTGGCTCCAAGATCCGAGGTAATACCCGGCAAATACGGTAGCAAGAGAACAATAATAGCGTCGATTTCCGGTAAGCGACCCAACTCCCTGGCAGCCCTCACAAAATCGTCATCCACCGCACTTCCGGTAAGATCGATCGGGTTGCCGAGAGCGGCAATGGTTTGAATGCTGGACGAGAGCTGTTCCTTAATCTCCATTTGCCCGGTTTTTGAAAGGCTTGGCACCGACAACCCATGATCGTAACATACATCCACAGACAAGGCCCCGTGTCCGCCGCTACCGGTGACGATACCGACGTTGCCTCTAATCGCTTTCTGGTAGCAGCTTAGGGATTCGCAAAAAGAAACCAGTTCCAGTTCGTTGGATGC
>CP070746.1:5798488-5852707 GCA_020348305.1 Desulfobacterales bacterium | reverse complement strand
ATTTAGTCAGCGATGTTCCGTTAGGTGCATTTCTCAGCGGTGGGATTGATTCCAGCATCATCGTGGCCTTGATGGATGCGGTCGGGGGTAATATCGTCAACACTTTCTCACTTGGTTATACCGGCGGCGGCAAAGACGAACTGGACTATGCCGCAGCAGTGGCGGATTGTTATGGAACAAACCACAGGGAATTGAGAATCCATCCTGATATGACCGGCATTTTGCCTGAATTAATGTGGTATTTGGATGAACCCTTTTTTGATAATTCCATTATTCCCACTTATTATGTCTCCAAATTTGCTAGAGAAAATGTTAAAGCCGTTCTTTCCGGCGATGGGGGCGATGAGTTGTTCGGCGGCTATGAGTGGACCCGGCGCCATCAATATCAGGTGGCTTACAATGCATTTCCAAAATTTTTCCGAAAAGCTATTAATGGAATTTTTTCGGGTCAGATGAGTCTTCAGAATGAGTATGGTAAGGATTTGGGTTCGAAATTTTTACGATTTTTGCATGATATGAACCCCGATCCCGAAACAGGATTTCAACGGCGTACCACTGTTTCAAATTCTTTCAGGCAGGCGCTTTACTCAGACCATTTGAAATCTGAATTAAATGATTTTAATGCCGTTGATTATCAGAGAGATCTTTTCAAATTGGCGCAGACGGTGGATGAGCGCGAAAAGATGCTTTATTTCGAAACCATGGCATATCTGCCGGATGATTGTCTGTTCAAAGTCGACCGCATGAGCATGGCTCACGGATTGGAGGTTCGCGTCCCTTTTCTGGACAGGGAATTGGTTGAATTTTCGGCAAGGATCCCCTTCGAATATAAGATAAGAGGTTTAACTTCTAAATACATTTTAAAGAAAACTTTTGCACCCTATCTACCGAAAAAGAATTTAAAACCAAGAAAGCAGGGCTTTACCATTCCAATATCTGCATGGCTTCGCAACGGTCTGGGCACTTTGGCCCGCAATATATTGTTAAGCAAATCTTTGGAAACAAGAGATTTGTTTAATAAAAATTATTTAAAATGGATGTTGGAAGAACATCAATACAGCCGACAGGAGTTTGGCCATCGAATTTGGAGCCTGGTCATCTTCGAGCTATGGGCACGGCTTTACCTGGATGATAAAATAGAAACAGTACCCAATATGTCACTGCAGGATATGGTTCAATAAACAATTTGATAAAACGGGTTCACAATTTAGATGATATCAATGAATACCGGTCGAAAGTTTGTTCTTCACCGCAATGACCATGGAATCCCCCCGAACCGCACAATCAAAGTCATCGATTCCAAATCAGCAAAATTAGAAAACTTGCCTGAGATTTCAGTGATTATTCCGACCGCGGATGGTTATCGAGACGGATATTTTCCATCTCTATTGGAGCAGCTTAGCGAACAAACTTACCGGAATTTTGAAACAATTATTATTACGGGGGATCCAAGACAGGGAAGAGCCATTAATTCAGGCGTTGACATCGCCAGAGGAAAGTATCTCCTAACGCTTGATGATGATACGCGACTTATGAATCGGGATTCCATAGAAAAATTGATTCGGGTTCTTAAGGATGACCAAGCCATCGGAATGGCCGGCGGAATAAATATAATTCCCAAAAGCGCACCTCTTTTCGTCCAGCGGGTGATAAAAGAAATTCCTCGCCGGTCGACACCAGAGGTGACTGAGGTTACTGAATCAGACTTGGCCGAGCACCCCTTGCTGATGATTAGAAAGGATATCTTTTTAAAGGTTGGCGGAGAAAACGAATTAATACCACGAGGTTTGGACCCCTACCTGAGAATGAAATTCAGACGTGAAGGGTATAAAGTTGTTGTGGTGCCGGGAGCGTTTTATTCTCATTTGCCTCCTGCTACCTTCAAAAAATTGGTGAAGCAGTTTTTCCGGAACGGTAAGCAGGCGGCATATTGTAACAAATTTTTTCCACAGTGGCTAATTGAAACACCGGATACGCATGTGAGTAGTTTTGTGGAGAAGAGGCCATTTTATCTCCGTGCCGTCAGGTATGCTCAAAACATGTTGGTGAATCTGTTAAAGGGCCGTTGGATTTATATATCCGTCTATATTGCGTATGCTTTGGGATTCGGGTGGGGGTATATCCGTTTTCGGGATTTAGGACAGGCTTGACCAATTTTATTACTTAGAAATCAAAAAGATGAGAAATAGCTATAGGGATACATTGCGAATCGTATTGTTAACCCGAACAGGTCGACCTTCGGGAGAGAAAATTCTCAAAGCGCTCGTTTTGTCAAAAAAAAAGGTCGTCGGAGTGGTTGCTGAAAAAAGGAGCAGCATCCTGTTGAACAAAGGGACTTACAATTTTTTTAAGAAATCATTACGGCTGCATGGATATCCTTTCCTTATTGCGCGAGCCCTGGAATTTTTGAAGGGTTTTGTAGGGGGCAATAAGGATTTTTTGAAAGAATTTTGCAGGGAGCATAGCATACCTTTTTATTTGGTGGACGACCACAATTCCGCATCGAGTAAACACATTCTGCAAACCCTTCAACCGGATATACTGATTAGCGCCAACACCCGAATTATCAAAGGGCATATACTAAACACGCCGGCAAAGGCAGCGGTTAATTTTCACACCAGCAAATTGCCCCTATATGCCGGATTGGATTCAATATTCTGGGCTTTATATTATGGAGAAAAAGAGATCGGCGTAACCGTGCACTATTTAGCAGAAGGGCTGGATACCGGTGATATTCTTTCCCAGAGAACGATACCGGTAACTGCGGATGATGATTTAAGTTCTCTTACCGCCAAGGCCAACGATATAGGTTCTCAGCTGATGGTGGAAACCGTCGAAAGATTCGAAAATGGCGATTTCTGCGGCACTGCCCAGGATTTGGGCCGGCGAACATATTTTTCCTGGCCGACGTCTGCGCAGCGCCGAGAACTTCGCCGCAGAATGATGCACCAAGTATATGGGAAATCTTCCTAAAAAATTGCTCATTGTCAATGCTGATGATTTTGGTCTTTTACCTGAAGTAAATCAAGGGATAATCGAGTGCTTTGCGTCCGGCTCAATTACAAGCACCACCTTGATGGTAAACACAGAAGGTGCGCAAGACGCAGTGAATCTTGCCAGACAGCACCCTTTCCTGGGGGTCGGGTTGCATTTCAACCTAACCCAGGGAAAGCCGATAAGTTCACCAAATGAAATCCCATCATTAGTCGATGGTTCCGGAAGCTTTCATACCCGGGCCCAGTTTGAAAAGAAAATTATGATGGGGAGAATCAGTTTGAGTGATTTGAAAAAAGAGTTTGTTGCTCAGTTCAACAAATTTAATGATTGGGGCCTGCAAATGACCCATATTGACAGTCACCATCATATCCATATGTTTCCCTCCGTTTTCAGAATTGCTTCAAATTATGCTCGCAAAATGGCGCTTCCGTTAAGAGTGCCGTGGGTATCCTATGGATTTGTGGTTCCTACGATAAGGTTGAAAGGTTTAAAGTTTCTGATAAAAAAACTGCTGTTAAATTGGCTAACCCTGAGATTATCAGACGAATCCGTACATGGAATTGTGACGCCGGACACATTTATGAGTATTCACGATTATATTCCTTTTCCCTCACGGATAGAGTGCCGACATTATTCGGATCTGATCAATTCGGCCCCTGCCGGGACGACCGAGTTTATGGTTCACCCGGCGCATGTAACACCCAGATTGAAGCATATTTTTGCTGATGCCTGCATTAAGGCGCAGGAACGCAAAGTACTCTCCCGCCTATCACTCATAAAATTGGCTGAAGAATTCGGTTTCAAAGCAGCCTCTTACCGATTCGTGCGGCATTGAAATCAATTACAAAAATTTTGTTTGTGGCGGATGTTGCCTTGAAGAGCCCGAGCAGCGGTTCTGAACAGGTTTTGTGCAACCAGGCGCTGGGATTGGCGCGAACCGGAATGAATGTTTTCGCAATTACGCGCCAGAATGGGTCTGTGCCGACGGTGCATAGAAACTTAGACCAGAATGTTAAAGAAGCCTGCTACAGTGCATCGCCGGATAATGTTTTCAAATTCTTTGGTTCTCTTTTCAAAGAAACATCGAGGCTATTTAAATCTTTTACTCAAGACAAATTTTTTGACGCCGCCGTGTGTCATCATCCATTCGCCTATTTCTCTCTGCTGATTTCGGGGAAGCTCAAGAATATGCCCGTCATACATGTTTTCCATTCGCCTACCCATCAGGAATATTTGCTCCTCAACGAGCAAAAAAGCCGGCTGAGAAATGCCATACCCGCAAAAGCCCGCTGGTTTATTGAAAGATACTGCCTGAAAAGGTCGAACAAAATTGTGGTCCTGAGCCACTATATGAAAAATTTGATCGTGGATACCTATGACATTTCAGCCGACAGCATCGTTGTAAATCCCGGGGGAGTCGATCTTGAACGGTTTGTACCTGTGTCTGATCGCAGCCGGCTAAAAGAGGAGTTAGGTTTTCCCCGGGAGCATATTCATCTTTTAACTGTGCGCAATTTAGAATCGCGCATGGGGTTGGATAATCTTATTAAAGCTATCGATATAATCAAGAAGAATAGTTTGAAAATCTATCTCACCATTGTCGGTGAAGGACCCGAAAGGAGAAAACTGGAACTGCTGATCCAGGAATATCGACTGACCGCTGATATTAAATTGACGGGGTTTGTCTCGTCGGAAAGTTTACCATTGTATTATTGCGCTGCTGATTTTTTTATTTTGCCAACGCGCAAACTTGAAGGGTTCGGTCTGGTGACACCTGAATCGCTGGCGTGCGGCACGCCAGTACTAGGTACACCGATTGGAGCAACCGAAGAAATATTAGCTAATTTTAATCGGAACTTTCTTTTCAAAAATGCCACCCCGCATGCGATGGCCCGAGGAATACAGTCTGCCGTAAAGAGATATTTTAAGAATGAAACAAAATATAATGAACTAAGATGCAGCTGCCGCGACTTTGCACAGAAAAATTATGCGTGGCAAAGACATATTCGACAATTTAAATCAATAATAGTGGACGTTATTGCTGGCCGCGATGCGCGCTTGAATTAGCTATTTTAGTAAATTTCATAGCGAAATCAAAATAAAGTGTAATTTAACTAGACGAAGACCGAATCCAATTTAATTATGCATTGTGTTTGTTGCCTCTCAGATAATTTAAAATGTCAGCCGCTCGGGTTTGAAGATTTTTTTAGCTGCCAAAGCTGCGGTCTTTTATTTCAATCTCGGGATAAAAGGGCTGCCACAAAATCGAGCATTGTGGGACATTACCAAAATGATGATCCGCGGTCCCGTGTTGCATCCTCAAAATTTTTCTTTTTTAAGTATGTGATGGATTATCTTTCAACTTCGATTGATAAAAAAAATTGGTCCATTTTGGATATAGGATGTGGCTCGGGCTATTTTCTTGAATTGGCAAATAAATTTGGATGGCAAGTATATGGAGCAGAATTGACCAATACATTGGCAAATGAAGCAAAGCAAAGACTGGCAACCGAAAACGTCTTTCATGGCAGGTTGAAAGAAGCACGCTATCCTGACGATTTTTTTGGTGCGATAACTTTGTGGGATGTTTTGTTAATGGTTGATGATCCTTCCCGCGAGCTAAAAGAATGTTACCGAATATTAAGAAATGGAGGAATTCTTGGTATAAGGGTTCGAAATGTCTTGTTTCAAAAATTTGTTTACTATGCATACCTGCCATTCAAAGCTATCGGCCGAAAATTGGGAATAAAATACCCTTCGGTTTTTCATCCCTACTGCTTTAATTCTAAATCCATAGATACTTTATTATCCCGGTTGGGATTTACAAATATTCAAATTACCAATTCTCCTCTGACAATTGGCGACCCATACGGCCACGTCACAATAACGGGGCTGGTAAAGATCTTAAAGCATCTTACAAATTTATTCTCGAAGGCTATTTTTGGCTTGAGCAGAAAAAAATGGATAATCGGTCCATCTCTTTTGATCTGGGCCGAAAAACCTGAGAAAGAAGATACTCTTCGTTGAAAAAAATTCTTCACATCATCACGCGCCTGGACATGGGCGGATCTGCTCAAAACACCCTGTTGACCTGCCGGGAATTGAGCTCAAAATACGAGATGGTTTTAGTGCACGGCCCTTCTCTGGAATCGCATATGACGGATTCAGAGAAGCGCAGCGTCAAAAAGGCCATTGATGAAGCCAAGCAAAGCGGCGTCAGGTTCATATGCATTTCTTCGCTTTTGCGTCGAATCCATCCGGCCAAAGACATTCGCACAATATTATTTTTGATATGGCTAATAGTAAAAGAAAAACCGGCTATTGTTCACACGCATTCTTCCAAGGCTGGTATCCTGGGCCGCTTGGCAGCGAAGTTGGCCTGTGTTCCCATTATTATTCATACCCCTCACGGCCATGTTTTTTACGGCCATTTTAATCCCCAAACATCCAAGATTTTTCTTTGGATCGAAAAATGGTTCGCTTCCATTACGAATCGAATTATCGCGTTGACTGAGGGGGAAAAGCAAGATTATGTCAATCTGGCTGTGGGCCGAGCGAAAAACCTGCTAACCATTCACAGTGGGGTGGACACCCGTTGTTATGTTTCAGCCCCGGTCAATGCCATTGAAAAAAAGCAATCGTTGGGACTGCTGCCAAACGGATTGCTGATCGGATTCGTCGGCTGGCTGCTGCCCATCAAAGGCCCGATGCACCTGTTGCAAGCGATGCCAAAAGTTTGGAAGGAACATCCGGATACCTCCTTGGTGTTTGTCGGCAAAGGCAATTTGGACGTAGATTTGCGAGCTCTAACACTTCAATTAAATGCATATGGTAGAGTTCATTTCTTGGGGTGGCGTGATGATATCTCAGAAATTATGCAGATTTTTGATATTTTTGTGCTGCCGTCTCTCAATGAAGGTATGGGTCGTGTGCTGGTTGAGGCCATGGCCGCCGGAAAACCTATTGTAGCCAGTAGGGTAGGCGGAATTCCGGATTTAGTTAAAGATCAAAAAACAGGGCTGTTGGTGCCGCCGGGTGACGAGCAAGCCTTGGCCGAAGCTATCTTATGGTTTGTAAACAATCCGTCGGAAGCAAAAAAAATGGGAGCGGCGGGAAGATTGTATTGTCGCCGGTTTAGTCTGGAAGCGATGGTTGAAAAACTGGATCATCTCTACGAAAAGCTCATTTTTTCACTCCAAAAAGCTGTTCAGCCAAAGGCCATCGCCCCAGGTCTCAGCACAGAAGAATGGATTCATCCGTATTCCTCCGCCATCACGGATCAACCCATGCGACGCAAGCCAACAACATCTCGATCATCCACCGATGCTCAGAAAACCAGTATGAAATAATATTTGGCCCACAGCAAAAATTCAATTAACGAATAACGGATAACGACTAAATACCCCATTGAGCGTTTGCGCTCAATGGGGGTATCAGTTAATTACTTGAGCCCTCAGCGAAAACAAACAGCATGCCGCGTAATCTAGGCGATAAATTTTGAAAATGAATGCCCAACGCTAATGTCCTTTCGCCTCTAAACGAAACTTCCTGGGTCCAGATAATTTTTCCTGAAACTTTGAGCTCGAGCCCCTCTCTTGGAAAATTCATATTGATTTTTGCGTGTTTAATAGTCTTGTGAAAAGAGGCGATACTTTTTGATACATGTACATCTTTTGCATTCAGAACAACACAGGTTCCTCCAATTGAAATATCCCTGGAATACCCTTCCAGAATGAGAGGGTAGTTGACGGAGGCTTCCGGATAGATCTCTAGGGTCATTTTTCTTACCATTGGATGTCTTAGGCCCTGACGGTTCTTTAGCAAATACTCTCTTTTGTTGGGATCGGATTGGAATTCAAAGAGAGCTGCCAATCCGCGTTTGACATTAGGATATTTTCTGCAAGCTTTTGTGAGTATCGGTTTGGATATCTTAACCAATTCTACTAGCGTGATCGTTTGAATGTGTGATAGTGATACTTTTTTCTTCTCAAATGGGTAAATATCTCCAAAAAAGTCGTTTTCGGTTAAATAAAAATTCGATTTACTATAAACAGTTTTCCCCTTTCGTTTAAAAGGCGTATAGATTGTTTGTTTTAAGGTGCCTGAAACGACGAAATAAAGATCATTTTAATTATACCCTACCTTTTTTACTATTTGACCAACAGGCAATTGAACAATTTCTGCGTTTTGCATAAGGGCTAAAAGTTCGGGATTTGAAAGTTTATTAAAAAAATGTTTTATGGGGGAATCAGGGTAGCTATTTTGCCGTAACGTTAAGAAAAAACGTTGCGCTTCATTATAGGAAGGCGAATAAAGCTCACATTGCAAAATTTTTGAAACCAACGCCTGAAGTAATTGACCGGATTTGAGATAAAGTCCGGCCGCCTTGCCGTAGGATACGGCAGCGGCATTGGGTAAATTGTTTTTGATGAGCAAATCCGAAAAAGTCCGATGAAGGGCGGGATCATCGGGAAATCGTTTGAGAAGCCTTTCGAAATCTTCTACGGAATCAATGGTGACAAAACCACTGGTAATTTGCTCGGCAATGTCGATTTGAAGATTATTCATGTCCGATATATTTTCTCAGAAGTAGAGAATTTGGCCCCAAAGGCCCCGGCTTTTTATGTCGAAATTTAACTACGGCACACGTGTCCCTTCATTGAGCTCGGCTCAATTGAGGAGGATTCGCTCGATTTTGTAAAGAGACTAAATACGTTATCGACACGCTGCGCGAAAACTTTACTTTAATTGATAAATTCCACTTTTTTTTATCTAAAGTTCAATGAAATCCAGCCGATAATATAGAAAACCAAAGAATATGGTCGGATGATTTTCTTGATACTTTTTTAACAAAATGTTATAATTTCGATAAGTTCTACAGCGACATCAATTTGAATACTTCTATAATTCAGATCCGAAAATCGATACTTCTATTCAGATACACAAATCGACACCTGATATCCGACAAACATAGAAAGTATGACATCGCCTGAAAATGGCGACCCGAGGCCATATCAAATATTTTTCAACTTTAAATCTTTGGAAATAAATCAAGGAAAGGAAAGAATCATGGCAAAAGAAGAAAATGAAACAACCCTGCAGGATGCAAAAGAATCAATTCCGATGACGGAGAGCAGAGTACTTCATCAATTAATGTCTGCACGCACTGTTGAATCTGTTGAGGCATGTGTCAGCTATGCCCAATTTCTCAGGAAGTCCGGATTGACTTCCGAAAATTATCCGTTGTTCTTGAAGATGCTGGAAATTGAAAACCACTGGGTATTGGATGAATTGATTGGTGAAAATGACCCCTTCTTGCTGCTTTCAACAATTCCGCCCAACAATTACCTTGTATCCAGATGCTTTCAATTACTGACCAGATGGCGTCCGGGAGGCATTTATCCGAAAACGCTTGCCATTGTATTGGGAGTTCTCCAAAACGCCTACAGTTCGCCAAGAGACGGATACAAAATTTACCCGTTGACGATATCGGATATCGACAACCTCGGGAAGCACTTAGAGCAGGAAGGCGGCCAAGACGAGCCCAGAAACAGATGTATGTTGGATATTCTCGAAAAAATTGGAAGCCTTGAAGGACTTCGGTTAGATGACAATATGGAACAGGTGGCCAGACAAGCCCTCAAGATAAGGACCGCCTTTTTTGACAACACAAAGATGCTGGAAGACATAATTCCTCAGGTGCTCATTGTTCGAGGAGATTATCTCGAAGAAGAAGTTGCACCGAATTATCTTTTTACAGGTTAACATTACTCCCGGCAACCTATTAAGGAGGATACTATGACATTTTATGAATATAACGAAAATTGGACGGAAGAAAAAATTGGTGATATCGAAATCCAGCTTTTGCATGGCGTCTTTCAATGCAGAACAACCGAAGCGGTTGAAGCCGCCATTACGTATGCCAATTTTCTAAGTACAGTTGGGATTACCCCCGAAAATTGCGCACTTTTTTTAAAAATCCTTGAAATCGAGAACCATTGGGTGATTGATGCCCTTATCGGTGAGCGCGATCCGTTTTTGCTGCTTTCAGCGGTGCAACCCAATGCCTATATTGTTAACCGAATTTTTGGCATGATGACAAAATGGCATAAAGGAGGCATCTATTCCAAGAACCTTTCCGTTATTCTTGGCGTGCTCCAGTCGGTTTACAGTTCACCGAGGGATGGCTATCGAATTTATCCGCTCACCATCGCCAACCTCAACGCGATGGGAAAACACCTGGACAAGGAAAAGGGCCAAGACGATCCGCTGAATAGAATCATTCTTGAAATAATGGATAAGATTTCTGATTTGGAGGACAGCGGCAATGCGGACATGGAAGAAATTGCCATTCACGCCTCCAACATCCGAAATGCCTTTTTCGATAATCGCAAAAAAATGGAAGACGTCATTCCACCGGTTCTTCTGGTGACCATCGATGGGCGCAAAGAAATTACGCCTCGAAAGCGCGAAAAAGTGACGGCAGATCAAAAACGTCCACGTCCCGAGACGACTGTAAGTGAATCGAAAACCGCTGCTGCACCACCACAAGAGAAAAAAGAGCCGTCTGCTCCACCCAAGGCTGAAAGACCACCAGCGGCACCAACATCGGGGGCACCGGCGGGAGCCCAAACGACTACAAAGGGCTAAAAAGTTACTTGTAACCGTATTTGAGTTCAAAAATTAATTGGCACAGGCAGAAGACCCAAATCTCAGGAATTGAGTCCTATAGTTACGTAATTCACTTCCTTGCAATCCAATGAGGTTTGGGTTTTCTTTCCAGAGCAATCATATGGGTTCGTCCTGAGTCGAATAAAATTTTTTATCATTGGGAGTCATTCAGATTAACGTTTCTGATTCGAATAACTCAAAAATTTTAAACAGTCGGCCCGGTGATGCGTCTGTACGGTCTTTGGATTTGAATACGGCCGAAAAGGAGATTCTGCTAAAGGCATGTAGAATGTATCGCGCAACGATTCCTAGCTATCTTAAATCGAAACAGGCCGAAATTGAAATGATGGACAACATTATTCAGAAACTGACATGACCGGAATTTTATTCAGTCTGTTCAATCATCATTGTATAGTGTGGAACGTGGTGGCGCAGTGTGTCCTAAAGGAGTGAAATTATGGCCAAACGTCGGGTTTTGGTCATCGATAATGACAATGCGTTTCTTGAAACGGTGCGTGATATTTTGGCACCTTATGGATTTGAAACTCAGTTGGTAGAATCCGACGAAGACAGTGTGCGAATGGTCAGGGCTATCCGTCCTGATGCAGTTTTTGTCGCTGTTGAAAATTCGGATAAATCTAGGCTCGCACTTTGCAGCAAAATCAAAAAGGCAGGCGGCAGCCAAATTCCTGTCATTCTTGTCACAGCAAGCCTCCCCAAGTCTGAGATGGAGTTGCATAACAAGCATCGATACCACGCAGATGCCTATCTTAAAAAACATGAACTTTCTTCCGAGCAACTCTATGAAAAAATCGACAGTCTTATCGGATTAAGTACAAACGATAAGCACATTTCCTCCCCCGGCAGTGACGCAACCGATTCAGACAATGAACCATTCACATCCAATGGTGGACTCAACACAGAATCCGTTGATGTCGATAAAGATGCATTAAATTTCGATAACAATCATTTAGGCGCAGACCAAGATGATGTACCATCCTGGCTTCGGGAAGTTTTTGACAAGGTTATTGATGATTCATCAGAGGATGCCCATTTGGACTCAGCCCAAACAAAATTTTCGATAGACAACCTGCTTAAGGATGATTGGGAAAACTACAATGAGCTTGAACATCGTCTGCTTGAACAGGAAAGAGAAATCAACCAATTGCGCGAGCAGCTTGAGGAAGCCCTTCGACAAGCGAGAAGTTCTCCATTTTCAAGCGATTATTTGAGTTTGCGGCAAGCTGCCAGTCGTAAGGAAAAAGAGATTGGGCGTCTAAAAAAACAATTAAATGACAGCCAGCACAAACTCGTTGTCAACGAAGAGAGACTCAGGGAACTGGCAAAACGCCTATTAAGCGTTCAAACCGAGATAGATCAAAAAAAATCTCGTGAAGCAGAGCTATCCTTGGGCCATGAAGCCGCACAGGCTGAGTTGGCCAAACTCAATACTGCATTTGAAGAGTCCAGAAAGCGTTATGATTCAAAAATCGACGAGTTTAAGGCTGAGCATCGTGCTGATTTAGAAAAGATCGAAGAAAAGCACAAGACCACAATTGATTCATTAAAAAAGCAAATACAAGAGGAAAAAGATAAAAAGCAAGCCAACCTGCAAGCCGAAATTCAAAAAGAGCTGAAAAATATTCATAATGAGTATGAGGCCCGCGTCGCCGAACTCAGGGCGCAACATGCGGACGAAATCGCTCAATTGACATCAAATAACTATAAAGAAATCCAACAATTTGAAGTCAAATTAGAACAATTGCAATCTGATTATCAAGCATCGCTTCAGAAGATAAAAGATGAACATCAAAAAGAAGTCGATTCTTTAAAAAAGCAGATTGAAAAAGAACGTTCCGAAGCACTCGCCAAAGCCGAGTTGCAGAAAGAAATCAAAAAAATTAACCGTGAGCATGACGAGTTCGTCTCGAAATTAAAACAAGAACATGCTGATGAAATCGCTGAACTAAAATCTGCAATTGTTGAGGCACAAAATGGTGTTGACACCAAAATCGAAGCGGTAATCAAAGATCATGAGGCCACTTTAAAACGAGTGGAAGTAGAATATCGCTCTGAAATCGGGAACCTTAAGGACCAACTTCAGACAGAAAAAACTGAAGCGATTTCAGCAGCTAAGACCGAATCACAACAAGAACTTGAAAGACTACAGCGTGAATATGATGAGCTGAAATCGAGCTCGAAACAAGGCCACGCTTTTGAAATGGCTAAACACAAATCGGCCTTAGATGACGCCCAAAAGCAATTTGAATCGGAATTTAACCGTTTAAAGAACGAAAATTTATCCGCCATAAAGGAGATAGAGAATCAGCATCGCGCAGAAGTAGAGCGTCTTAAAAAGCAGATCCAAGAAGAAAAAGCCGAACCTAAAAAAGCTGAAAAAACCGATCCCCAAGACGAAATAAAAAAAATCCAGCAAGAGCACAAAGAAGTTATCGGACAGTTGAAAGAGGATCATGAAGAAGAAATTACCCGGCTAACCTTAGCCGTTGAAGAACTTCAGAAAAAATTGTGGGATGAAGGAAAACTACATAAAAAGGATCTTGAAGCATTCGATAAAAAATATAAGGACGGCCTTCATGAGTTGGATGTAAGTTACGCTTCTGAAATGGCTAAGATAAGAGAAAAAAAAGATGCTGAAATTAAGGCCCTCAAACAAGCGGCGGCCGAAGATGCTCAGAAAGCTGCTGAAAAACTTGCTGAAGAAAAACGCGCTCACGAAAAAACCCGTCTAGATTTTGAGTGTCAGATCGCCGATCTTTTAGTTCGTAAATCCAAGAAATAATTATATTTGGCCTATAATAAAAAATCCAGGCCCAGAGGCCTGGATTTTTTATTATTTTAAAGGAATAGGAAATGTTGCAAAAAAAACTGTTAGCAAACGCACCAAATGATATAGGCATACCCGCGATTGTCCTGTTTGAACTAGAACGGCATTTGAAGTGACCTCACATGGCGGCTACTTTCTTCACCGTCTTGATGCTAAATTTGACATTCACATCGACAAAAAATTGTCGCCCTGACCATAATTATGCGTTTCTTGCCAGGCAAAATCCAACACATATAAGAAAATTTATAGAATCTTTTGATGGTACAAAATTTGCATAATTAATTGAGATTTCAATAAATACTTCCGATTTTGATGCATCCCAAATAGTGCCGATGATATAAATAAGTATGGGACACGGGCAGAACCTTGTGGATAGGTTTGCACGTTGCCAATTTTGGTAGCCAGTCTAGCGGAAAGAAGGAGAAGTCAGTTATGCCGGAAAACGATATGCCCATCGCCAATCCTTTGGTGGTGCTGAGGGAAGAGTTCGATGACTGGGCCGTTCTCTTCGATCCTGATACGGGCAATGCCTTCGGGCTCAATCCAACCGGCGTGTTCGTATGGAAATGTCTGGACGGGAACCGCACCGTTGAAGACATCTTAAACACGCTTCAAGCGAACTGCGAAGACGTCCCTAAAGAGGCGGAGCAACATTTAAACGACTTCATTCTGAACCTGAGTGAACAAGGTTTAGTCGGATACGAGATTCGGAAGGATTGAAGTGAGCATGAAAGTCATCCGTACTCCAAGATCGGTGGATCTGGCGATCACCAGCCGCTGTAATCTGCGGTGTGCGTATTGCAGTCATTTTGGTAGTGCCGGAGATGTCGATCAAGATCTTGCCACCGAAGAATGGCTCCGGTTTTTCGAAGAGTTAAGTGACTGCGCCGTCATGCAGGTAATACTTGAGGGTGGAGAGCCCATTTGCCGGCAAGATTTGAGGCAACTCATCCATGGGATCGTCCGCAACCGGATGCGATTCACCATCTTGAGTAATGGAACCTTGATCACCGATGAAATGGCAGCCTTTGTTGCTGAAACCGGCCGCTGTGACGGAGTTCAGGTCTCTATCGATGGCTCAATGCCGGCCACCCACGACGCCTGCCGGGGCAATGGAAATTTTGAACGCACGATGGACGGAATCATGTCTCTCAGTAAACACGGTGTTTCGGTTTCAGTTCGGGTCACGATCCATCGGAGAAATGTAAAGGATCTTGAAGGAGTTGCCAGGCTGCTTTTGGAAGAGGTCGGTCTACACAGTTTTTCGACCAACGCCGCTTCGTTTATGGGTCTCTGCCGGCAGCATTCCGAGCAGGTGCAGCTCACGATGGAAGAGCGTGCACTTGCGATGAAGACCCTTCTGAGACTCAGAAAAAAATACAATGGGCGCATCAGCGCAACGGCGGGCCCGCTGGCCGAAGGTAAGATCTGGATGGAGATGGAGGAAGCCCGCAGGGAAGGGCGACCCAACATTCCGGGACGGGGGTATCTGACAGGGTGCGGGGGGCCATTGAACACGCTAGCTGTGCGAGCCGATGGCGTCATGGTTCCCTGCCAGCAAATGAGCCATATCGAGCTGGGGCGGATTAACCGGGACGATCTGCGGGAAGTCTGGCAGAACCATGCTGAACTCAGGCGTATCAGGGAGCGCAGGGATATTGCCTTGAGTGATTTTGAATTTTGCCAGGGCTGCGATTACATCCCCTATTGCACCGGCAACTGTCCGGCGCTTGCATATACCCTCCTCGGTGAAGAGAATCATCCAAGTCCCGACGCTTGTCTGAGACGATTCCTGGAGGAGGGAGGAAGATTGCCGGAAGAGGAACTGTTGGCGTGTTGAGTGGTCCGTTAAAACAAATCTATTTCTACCTATCCGCCGACTGCAACCTGCGGTGTCGCCACTGCTGGATTGCGCCCAGCTACCGGACCGAGGCGCGATCGCATCCTGCGCTGGACCTCGAACTTTTTCGATCGATCATTCAACAGGCAAAACCGCTCGGACTGAGCGGGGTCAAATTGACGGGGGGCGAGCCGCTTCTGCATCCGCAAATTCAGGAGATGTTGGAGTTCATTCGGACAGAAGACCTCCGTCTCACGGTTGAGACCAATGGCGTGCTGTGTACGCCTGAGCTAACCGCGAAAATGGCTGCCTGCAAAAATCCCTTTGTCTCCGTCAGCCTGGACGGTACGGATGCGGAAACCCACGAGTGGGTTCGAGGTGTACCGGGGTGCTTCGACGCCGCGCTTGGGGGTATCCGTAATCTGGTGCAGACCGGACTCAATCCTCAACTCATCATGACGATCATGCGGCATAACAAAGATCAGATGGAGGCTCTCGTCCGTCTGGCTGAGTCACTGGGTGCCGGATCGGTCAAGTTTAACCTTGTCCAGCCAACGGCTAGAGGACAACGGCTGCACGAGAGCGGAGAGGCACTGACCATTGAAGAGCTTGTTGATTTAGGAAGATGGGCGGAGACTGCTCTTGCAGATACGACACCGTTACGGCTTTACTACGGTCACCCACCGGCATTCCGTCCTTTAGGCAACATGTTCGGCACCCATGGGAACGGCTGCGGGGTTTGCGGAATTCTGGATATACTCGGCGTTCTGGCTGATGGATCCTACGCCCTGTGTGGAATAGGTGAGACCGTGTCGGATCTTGTCTTCGGCCACGCCGCCACGGATCATCTGGCGCAGGTCTGGAACCACACACCGGTGCTGCGGGAACTTCGCGAGGGACTTCCCCATCGTTTTGAGGGCATCTGTGCCGGATGTGTCATGAAAGGTCGTTGCCTGGGGAGCTGTATTGCCCAGAACTATTACCGGAGCAGAAACATCTGGGCACCCTTCTGGTTCTGTGAGCAGGCACAGGAGGCCGGCCTGTTTCCGAAGACACGTTTGGAGAATTTGAAAAGCAACGTATCACAACTAGCGTGGAATGACCTTGTGGAGGTTGTTTGATGACGATTCAGAAAGACACGCGCACAAAAATATTTAACGAACATGGCGCCTTGTTGGCCAATGAAAAGCGGATCTATGAGGCCCCGGTTGCGATCCCTCTCGGCCAAACAGCCACAGCGGCTGGTCAGTCGTGTAATGATGGCAGTGCCGCACATGCTAATTGCCGAACAGGGACAAGCGCCAGTGGACCAAGGTGCAGGACCGGGGTCGGCGCCATCGGGCGGGAGTGCGATACCGGAAGTGGCGCCGCTAATGAATGTAATAACGGTCCGTCCGGTCCCGGAGGATGATCGGGTGAATGTTGTCCAGCAGCTGGGGATGCCAATGAGCAGTGAAATTTGCTCCGGTTCGGAAGCGGACATTGGTCTGGGTCTGGCAGATGGGACCACGTGGAGCTTTGCAGCCGCAGATGAGCAGGCAGCCGCCATCGTCTCGGGTCTCAGGCAGGCGATGCAACTCAGAGTGCTCTGCCGTTCCGATCGTCGATTGATTGTGCGTGTGGACAGCCACGACGGAAAATCACTTGGGCATTGCCGGTTACCAAACATACTGTCCGGCAGTCCCCAATCGTACCCTTCATATGCCTGTGACAAAGCGCCATTAACAGCCCTATGTTTTGCCTTACGGCAGGCTCGTACAGGCGTCATGTCCTGTTTCTTAAGCCCTGTCACAAGCAGTGACCTGTTTGTCTTGCAGCTCATGCAACTTTCGCTGGTGATTGGCGCCGATGCTCAGCCGCGAGGTGGATTTCTCCTGCACGGTGCTCTGGCAGAAAAGAACGGATACGGCGTGATTTTGGCTGGTCCGGGAGGAGGGGGTAAGACAACCGCAAGTCGACGACTTCCATATCCGTGGCGCTCACTGTGTGATGACGCAACCCTGATTATACGTGACGAGCAGGGGGTATACTGGGCCCACCCCTGGCCCACCTGGAGTGCTTTTTTATCTGGCGGCTCAGGCGGTAGCTGGGATGTGCAATATGCTGTACCCCTGAGTGGTATCTTCTTCTTGAACAAGGCGAACATAGACCGCGTGGAAAGCATGGGTGCCGGAAAGACAATCGGTCTGCTCACTGAGTCGGCAGAACAGGCTTATTTGGCAATGTCCCATGGACTGAGGAAAGATGAACTCCGCGTCCTCCGTACGGAACGATTCAATAACGTCTGCGCGTTAGTCGAAGCTGTTCCCGTCTATCGTCTGAAGTTAAGCCTCAACGGCTGCTTCTGGCATGAGATCGAGCGAGCGATCGCTTGCTGCTGCAAGAATCAATGAAAATCGGGCAGTGAGGTTCATGACTCGCGTATACAAAGCCCAATGATATGGACATAGGACCATTTTTTAACCTAATAGATGAGAAAACCAAGGGTGTTTTCTGCTGCGGGCTCGCTGGGTCCAGCATGAAACCAATTCTCGGGGAGCAGGACCTACTGCAGGTCAGGCCCTATATCGAGAGGCGCATACAGGTCGGAGACGTAATATTTTGCTTACCGCCCGGGCAAAAAACGCCTGTGGTGCATCGTGTCGTTTGCGTAACGCCACGGGGCGTTCGCACGCGTGGTGAAAACAGCAACGCCTGCGATCCATGGCTTCTGGACCCAGGCCACATCCTTGGCCAGGTAGTGGCGGCATGGCGCGGCCGGCAGTATCGCAAAATCGCCGGAGGTTGGGTCGGGCGGCTATTGGCCCGTAAAAATCGATGGCGACGTGTCCTGGTTCGTGCAGTTAGACCTGTGTTACATCCCCTTTATCGCGGTGCCGGTTGCCGGGGCTTGGTATCGGGCCTGTTACCTTTGCACTTCAGCCCCCGTGTCGCTATTTTTAAAATCGCCGGACAGGTTAAGCTTCAATTGCTGGTAGGCAGGAGAGTCGTGGGTCGATACGATGGCCGCCGATGTCAATGGAATATTCAGTTTCCTTTTCGGCTGTTTGTGGATGAGGCGGATCTGCCGGACAATCCGTCCAAAGTGTGGCTAGATCGGAATCAGTCGACCGTTGTCACACAGAAAAAAATGAGTGTCTCATGAATGACCAGATCTCCTTGAAAACCTCATCCTTGAAAGAGCTGTGGTACGGCAATCATCCCGATTTCAAGCTTTGCGGTGAGCCGAGGAATGCGCTTTTCAAACTCCCATCCAATATCCTAACCTATATTGGGTCACTGCTAAGCAATGAGATTCCTATAGCTCCGGCGGCAACTGCTGATCAATGGCATGATTTCTTTGCTCTGCTAAAGCCCCATTGGATCGCCCCGCTGCTTTATTGGCGCATCGGTTCCTTGCCGCAGGAATGCCTTCCACCGGGAGAAGTTAACCGCCAGTTAAGGAGGACGTTTCATGAAAGCCGTGTTCGCTCTCTGCGTCTGGAGAGGCAACTCGGAGAAATTCTGGATGCGTTTAAAACGGAAGGGGTTCGATTCTTGGTGTTGAGGGGCCCTGCTCTGGGCTTTTCTGTTTATCCCGATCCTGCATTGAGGCCCGGCAGTGACTTGGATCTGCTGGTGCTTCCGAAGCAGACTAGGAAGGCCCGAAAAATCCTCGAAGATCTGGGTTACGGTTGCCTGGGCAAGAGGTTCGAGGTCACCAGAGATTTTTTTCGGGAGGAGGAATACGTTCACAAAAAGCACCCGAAAGACAACCTCCCTGTAGATCTCCACTGGGTGCATTGGGAGCTGCACCCTTTTTTCAAAGACTGTGGTGGGGGTAGGTTGGAGGACCTTTTCCGGCGAGCCAGCACGGTTGAGAAATCTGACCTGGCTTTTGAGACGATGCACCCCGTGGATGCCCTCATTCATGCGGCCATTCACTTAGCCCTGATTCATCGGCGAGATATTCGCCTTGTCTGGATTTACGACATTGCCTTGCTCGCCCGCGGCCTTCGTATACCCGAAGATTGGGAGGTGTTGCCAGATAGGAGCGTTACCTGGAGGGCCCGCCTGGCTGTGGAACACTGTCTGAAAATGGCTCTGGTGTGGACCGGGCTGCGGCTGCCAGATGGATTTAGAAACTTCAACAGCTGGCCCCGACCCACAGCGGACGAACGAATGACGTGGTCCCACTCAAGCAGGTCGCATTGGGCAGGCGTTTTGCTGCGGCGCTACCTGAAACGACCTGGGGGAGTATCGGCGATGGCGAGCTCTTTGTTTCGTCTTCTTTTTCCGCATCCGCAGATGGTGCGCATGTGCTACCCGCCATCGCGCAATTGGCTGCTTCCCCTCTCCTACGTCCGCCGCTGGCGTAGATGGTTTGTGGAACTTGTCATGAAACGGATTCGTGCATCCGGACAACAGGTATAGATGGTGATAAATAGCTGGTTTACATATTTAAAACGAGGCCTTGCGCGCAAACTGCCCGCAGACCGTATCGTGGGTACCGGCGGCTATGGCAGTACCAGGGGCAATCTGAAAAAACTCCAACCTTACTACCAGCGCCACTGGCGCAAGGGACTGGTCGGTTTTTGGCTTATTATTTTGGCTTCCCTATGCGGTTTTCCGCCGCCTTTGATCACCCGCTATCTGATCGACGAGGTCATCTTGGGACGCCAACTAGAACTTCTGGCCAGCGCTATTGTCCTGCTGATCGGCTTTTTAGCAGCCGAAAAACTTTTGCGCGTTTTAGAGGACTTTTATTTTGCCCGCTTTGAGCGGCGCATCACCCTTGACATTCATCAGGATCTGATTGCCCGTGTGCTGCGTTTTCCCAAGTCATTTTTCGACGACAATCAGACCGGTTACTTGATGTCACGTCTTACAACAGATGTCGAGGGAATCCGCTGGTTTTTTTCCTGCACAATGATACATGTCATCAGCAATATCATACGCTTTGCTGGCGGCATCGGCCTATTGTTTTATTTGGAGTGGCGGCTATCGATTACTGTTTTAATCCTCTTGCCGGGTATTGGATACTGTATTCGCTTTTTTTCCGGCAAAATTCACATCTTAAGCCATCAGAGCATGGAGCAAAAAGCGAAGATCTCAAGCCGTTTCCAGGAGACACTTTCTGAAGCACCGTTGATCAAAGCTTACGCTACGGAGGATCGAACCCAAAAAGGATTGATGAATGCGTTGAAGAAGGTTTTTCAAGTCTCGTTGGAACAAACCAGCGTGGTCTCATTGGCTAATTTAGCGATCAATTCCGTGCCCGGAATGGCCCGTGCCGTCGTTTTAGCAGTCGGCGCTTTTTGGGTGATTAAAGGTCAGTGGACGTTGGGATCCCTACTGGCTTATCAAGCCTATTTGGCCTATGTGTTTGGTCCGGCACAATTTTTGGCTTCGGCAAACCTGCAACTTCAGAAGGCCCTGGCAGCCCTGGAGCGTGTGTCGGCGCTTTTTGACATCATTCCCGAAGAAAACATGGGTTCCGGTTGTAAGGTTGAAAGGTTGATTGGTGAAATTGAATTCAAGGATGTTTCTTTTGCCTACAACGGCTGCGAACCTGTGCTCAAAGATGTTAGTCTTCATATCAAACCCGGTGAAAAGGTTGCAATTGTTGGGGGCAGCGGTGTAGGCAAGACAACCCTGATAAGTATAATCTTACGCTTTTACCGCCCCACGGCAGGAGAGATTTATTTTGATGGTCTGCCGGCTTCAGATTGCGATGTAAGTTCATTGCGGCAGCGCATCGGATATGTTTCCCAACAACCGCGGCTTCTGGACGGTACCATCATCGAGAATCTCCGCTACGGAATACCTGATGCGGATACGAACATGGTCGAAAAAGCTGCGCGCGTTGCCGGTATGCATGACGTTATCAAAACCCTGCCGAAGGGCTATGAGACGAATATCGGGGAAAAGGGCGTTAAGCTATCTGAAGGGCAAAAACAACGGATTGCGATCGCCCGGGCTTTGATCAAGGATCCGGACATACTGATCTTGGATGAGCCCACCGCCGCTTTGGACAGCCAAATGGAAAAGTCAATCTTTGAGGCGATTCCCGATGCGGTTCGACAAAAAACATTATTTGTCGCCACACACCGTCTCTCGACTATCCGGCAGATGGATAGAATTCTTTTGATAAATGGAAATCGACTCGTTGACGGCGGGACCCATCAATCTCTTTTAAACGCCAATGATTACTACCAGTCGATAGCAACTTATCAGCAATCTATTTCGGACAAAGAGCCTATATTTTCAAATAGCAGCAAATAAATAGAACTAAATCCGCAATCCGAAATCATTTTACTCCATGATCAAAATCTCGGCTCTGCGGTTTAGCGTCCGACCGGCGGCGGTGTCGTTGGAAGCTTTATTTTTTGTATACCCGTATCCGATTGTTGAAATCCGTTCCTTATCAACTCCCTTATTTATCAAATACCATTTGACCTCTAGGGCGCGGGATTCAGACAGATTCTGATTATACTCAGCGGTACCGATGTTGTCGGTATGCCCCTTGATTTCGACGTTGAGGGATGAATTTTTCATCAATGTAGAAACAACTTTATACAGAACCGAATAATATTCTCCGCGAAGATTGAATTTATCGAAATCGAAGAGTATGTCTTTCATCGCCATGCAGCCCCGAGCATCTACCGGAATGCCTTTGGGCGTTTGCGGACATTTATCCAGGTGATTTGCAATACCATCCCCGTCTGAATCCAATTCAGATTGAGACAGCTTGATATATTCGTTGAGTACCATTTTTTGTGCATTAAACTGAATGGAGCTTAGCTTGGATTTGTCAATTGTTAATTGGCCGATTACATCGGGGGCAACCTGGAATTGTTGTTCCAACAGTTTGCCGGTTATAATATCTCCGCTGTTTAAAAGAATTCTTACATCGCCCTGTTCGCCGGAATTCATCTCAATTCGCGTTATCGTTTCACTCCGGATGAGCTTTTCCAGATAACCGGACTTAATCGTTAAATCGGCAGTGAGTAACTTACCTGAAAATTTATCGGTATTTTTCATCGTAAAGATGGCAGTCGTAATCTTATAGCTTGAGTCCCGGCTGTCAATTCTTATCCTTTCAATCTTGTTAGTGTTGATGGATTTCTGTTGGCCGTTATCTAAACGTATTTGCACTTCGTCTATTAATAAAATGCCGCTAAATATATCATTGTTTATTGATTGAAACCAAACGGCAGCCGGTTTGTTTTCATCGAGGGTAAGCTTTTTGATAAAATCGTATTTGATAACAATTTTGCCATATGGCGAATCGAGCGAAAAATATCTGTTTTGAATTTTTCCGTAAAGCTTATCTCCATTTTTTAGTACTATGAGATCTGCCAACAATAGGCCCGGGAAGAGAAATAAGATCACAGTAACGAAGATAACTATTTTAAAATGTTTTAGCATGTCTACTCGATCTACAAAAAAAAATCAATCTTTGCAAGCTCTGCGCCTGGTGAGAAAAATAATTGATAGAGCCCCCTCCCTTTTAGGGGCAGTAATTGACTTGAAATAGCATTGGTAGTTATTTCGATTAAGTATAAAAAAAATTCTGTCAGAAGTCAACGGAAACCTCCCAAGCCACGCGGATTTAGGCGTATAAGCGTATTCAATATGATGGGTATATATCAGATGGAGTAATACTGCTAGCAAGCGTTCACAGGTTCTGGGTTCTGGGTTCATAGGTTCAGGGTTCAGGGTTCAGCCCAGCCGCTGGCCTGAACCCAGAACCCAGAACCCAGAACGGTACTTATGCAATAAAAGAAAGGCTAAATATAGCTAGATTTCCCAGCGAGTGGATAACGATAGGAACGATTAGATTTTTTTCTACCTCATAGGCCACTGCAAACAAGAGGCCTCCGACCACTTGGGTGAGGGGGATGCCGGGACCCGCCAGGTGAGGAAAAGCAAATAGTGCGGTGCTTAAAATCAGAGCTATTGTAAAGCCCGATTGCCTGAAGAAACCATAGATGATGCCCCTGAAGAAGATTTCCTCGGCTATTGGTCCAATTACGGCTCCGACAGAAAAGAAAAGAAAAATATTTTTATGACTGAAGGGAATTGATGTTTGAAAAAGCTCGAGCACGTTAATCCCGGAAAACAAGAAAATGATAAAAAGCAAGCCTACGGCAAGGCCAAAACAAAGAGACCAGATCACGCCTTTTTTCAGTCCCGCTGAAATATTTGCTGGAGCAATCCCGATAGAATCAAAATTCTTTTCCCGGAGTCGAATAAACATCAGCATGAAACAGATTTGAACCAGACGTGCTAGTCCTAGCCCAATTAATGGCGGTAAACCACCTTGTGAAATTGCAACTCTAGCCGCCAATTCAATTGAAACTACCGCTGCAGCAGAAAACACAAGCGTATTCAGCGTAATCTTTTTTGTCTCCATCCCAGGGCTCTTAGGGCTTTATAAGCGTATAGCTGGCTGTACCAGTTATCTGAAATCTTAATTCGCTCAAGAATCTCTTTAACGGCACGAGGATCTTTTCGCTGAGCCAAAGCCGAGTAGGCCATGGATACCACATTAATGTTGGAATCATTCAACAATTCTAAAATTGCTCCGAACGTTTCAGGTTCCCGACTGTTGGCCAGCACTTTTACAAACCAATAACGCTCAGGTATATGTAAACTCGTCGCAATTTTAGAATAGTCTTTAAGTTGACTGATTTCGATTTTTTTTTCTTCAATGAATCTGAGTGCTGACACACGTGTTTGCCAGCGATCGGAGTTGAGATTTTTTGTTAACTCGTGTTCTTCAATCTTTGGACTTCTGGAAAGCAAAAAGGCAACGAGTATAAGAAGGCTAATTACTAGACATACGATCGAGGATATTACTGCGGCTTTTCGGTAATCTACAAATAAGCGGGTGATGACCCAGAAAAGTGCATGAAATAAAATATACAACGTGAGCGGATAGCCGAATACCACGCAAAGGAAAGTGAGTTTTCGAAAGTTAACAAAACGATCGGTTTGTCTAGAAAACCGGTTTAATGTAACTCTTGTCTTTGAGAGGAAATCGTTTGCCGTGATTTTTAAAATCTTTCGACCATGATTTTCAAAAACAAGATAATCGCTGCTTTGAATGATTTTTAAGTCAATCGATTCATCGGTATCAACCGGGAGATAATCAAAATATATTAACTTGCGCTCAATAAGCCGGGCAAGGTTCTTTTCAGAAAAATTTGTGAGTCTGCAGGTCTTGAGGGTTTTTTGATTTAACGATTTGAACGCTTCGGCCGCATAAAGGGTATAGGTGTAGTAGAAATCGGTGACCTTTTTGCCAATCGGATTGGAAAAAAGGAGATAATCCCTTAAGTCCAAGAAAAGATAACGGTCGTATTGGGTGGACCAAAAAATAGCCAGAACGACTACCGGAATCAGATGAATTAGAAAATAGCGGTTGTTATCAGGTTGACTCCGTTTTGATAGAATTTTGATGGTGGCCCAAAAGACAATCAAAGGAATAGCTAAGATATATAGCGTGACAAACAGGCTAAATCCGCTTGCGATTAAAAACAAAATCAATCCCAACCAAAACAACAAATAGAGTATCAGCACATGCTTATTCCGGACAAGAATACGATCCCACGTCCACGCCGCCGCTAAGGAGGCTAGCGATATTCCCGCACCGATACTCAGACTGAAAAATATCCCTCCGTAAAAGGCCGGAGCAAATTCTTTAAGCTTGGGCATGATATTTTGATTGGGTACCGCAAGGTAACCCGTATCGGTTATGACCTTCACTGCGGCATATAGATTCAGATTGGATAAATAGACCTGGATGGTTGCGATGACTTGGGCGGTTATCAGGCCCAGGAGAAGTAAAACAGCGGGATGGAAGAAATGAGATTTTTGAGAACCGGTCATTCGTTTCTTAAGTCGTTTAAGGTAGACATTCACAGAGGTTCGTTGTTCAGGATTTCCTTTCTCCCCTAATTGTTCACAGGTTCAGAGTTGACGTGAACCCCGAACCTCTAAACACTGAACCCGTGAACCCTGAAGCTCTGAAACGGTTGCAAATTTTTTGTAATGATTAATCTTTTCGTATTTGGTCTAAAGAGTCAAGAGAAGAATCCTCGGCAAATTTTGGAAATTTGATAAAGCATATGGTGTATGATATATTTTATTCAATCAATGATAGCTTTTCGATTTTCTGAGGTGAGTTGTTTGTTAAGGCCCATAATTTTAATGCTTTGACCTAAGTCGGAGCGGCCTCAGTACCGACCAAATCAGGCGGACACAGACAGGCTGTCCAACAACTCGTTTTCCCTCCCTTGATGGGAGGGGATTAAGGGGAGGGTGGTCAGATAAGATCTTGATTTCTCACCAATTTTATCACCCCCACCCAAACCCTCCCTCGTCAAGGGGCAGGGCTATTCGTGGAATTGCAAGGGTTGTTGGACAGCCTGCAGAGGCCCGCCCGACTTCTAAGAGATCTTGGAGCAGACCCAGATTGATTGTCGCAATTCATCAACCTCAGTATCTTCCATGGCTCGGCTATTTCGATAAGATGAGCAAAGCAGACGTTTTTTGTTATTTGGATAACGTTCAGTATAAGAAAAACGAATGGCAAAATCGCAACCGAATTAAAACCGCTCAAAGCTGGCAATGGATAACCGTTCCCGTTCAGTACCGCTTTCCCCAAAAAATCAATGAAGTTGAAATCAATAATGTGGTGAAGTGGAAAAAGAAGCATCTTCAGGCATTCACCACGAATTACAGCAAGGCATCATATTTTAACGATTATATAGCCCATTTTAAAGATTTTTTTTCTGAAAACTGGGTGCTATTATCCGACTTAAATGTATTTTTAATTGAACGTCTCAGAGAGTTTCTAAATCTTCACAGCAAACCGACGATGCTGGCCTCAAGTTTAATGCTAAGCGATGATCCTTCCGATCGGTTAGTGGATATTTGCAAAGCGGTCGGGGCGGATACGTATCTGTCCGGGCAGGATGGTATAAAATATATGGATCTGGGACGATTTGAAGAGCACGGGATTAAGGTGGTCATTCAAGAATTCAAGCACCCGGTTTATCCGCAGCGCTTCAATCAGTTTCAGTCCCATCTGTCGATTGTGGATTTGCTCTTCAACTGTGGGCCGCAGAGCATGGATAAAATTTGGGAAGCGAATCCATGAATATGTGGGAGTGGCTTCCAGCCACGACTTAGTATTGCGGACGGAGAGAATGCATTTCATGTCGAGTACTTTTTGAATTTCGTAGTAACTCCTCCATTGTTTCCGGTACGCCAGTACTGCAATAATTCATTACTCCGGAAATGGTTAACTTTTTCCAATCTGTAAGGTGAATAAAAAGCAGCATTTTTGATGACGTCGAAATTGATTGAGGGGAATTATATGGATAAAGTCAACATTCTGGCAATCGGTGCCCATCCGGATGACATTGAGGTCGGCTGCGGCGGTACGTTGATCAAATACACCCAGAAAGGTCACCGTTTATTCTTGCTGGTTATGACGCAAGGTGGATTTGGTGCCCAAACCGCTACCCGAGTGGCAGAGCAAATGGATTCCAAAGAAATTATGGGCGCCGCGGATATCTACTGGGGTGGCTATGAAGATACCCATCTTATTGTGGATAAAGAGCTGATCGGCAAAATCGAAGATGTCATCAAAGATGTAAAGCCGGATTTTATTTTCTGCAACTTTCCGGACGACACCCACCAGGACCACCGGCACCTTGCCCAGGCCATTATGTCCGCAACGCGCTATATTCGAAATGTGTTGTTCTTCGAGGTGCCCACTACCCAAAATTTTAAGCCCCATGTGTTTGTGGATATTGCCGACAGCCTCGATAAGAAAATACAAGCACTCAAAGCCCATCGATCCCAGGTGATGAAAACCAACATTGAGGATCTCTCTATCGTCGAAGTTGCCCGGTCAAGTGCAAACTTTCGAGGCATTCAGGGCAGGGTCAAATTTGCAGAGGCTTTCCATTCGCTTCGACTTTTCATCAACATCTAATCTGAGTAGGCGCCTATTTAGACATCTAAAACAAGTGATCATTGCGATTCAAGCTGAAAAATCATTGTGGATATTAATAACAGATTGAACCCAAAATTCATTCCACACTCGAGGCCGACCTTGGGTCCGGAGGAGATCACAGCGGCTGCGGCTGTTATTGAATCCGGCCATATTGCAGAAGGGCAAGTGGTAAAGGAATTCGAAGACGCGTTTGCCCGCAAAATGGATACCAAATATGCGGTTGCCACAAGCTCGGGAACGGCAGCGTTGCATCTGACGCTGTTGGCTATGGGGATCGGATCCAATCATGAGGTGATCATGCCCAGTTATGTGTGCGCGGCGTTGCTCAATGCCGTTCGCTATGTGGAGGCTGCACCGATATTCGCCGAAATAGATCCCGCAACGTATAATATCGATCCAGGTGATGTCAAAAAACGTCTGACCCGCCGCACCAGAGCGATTATCGTTCCCCATTTGTTCGGCTTGACAGCCGATCTGGATAAGCTGTTGGCGCTGAATGTGCCCATTATCGAAGACTGTGCCCAATCGGTGGGAGGCAACTTCGGTAACAAACCGCTGGGCGCCTTTGGTGATGCGTGCATCTTTTCATTTTATGCCACCAAGGTGATAACCTGTGGGGAAGGCGGAATGGTCATCTGCAACTCCAAAAAGCTGGCAAACCGAATAAAGGACCTCAAAGCATATGATCAAAAGGATCGGTATGAAACCCGCTTTAATTATAAGATGACGGACATCCAGGCGGCCGTCGGATTGGCGCAATTCGCCAAGCTGGACGCCTTTATTCAGCGACGCAGGACCATCGCCCAAAAGTATTTTAGGGCATTTCAATCCTTGAGCCTAAGGCTCCCTGCCGATGATCCCGCTCACATCTATTACCGATTTGTCGTCGGCTTAAACACCGATATCCAACTATTGATCACTAAGCTCGTGCAAAAAGGCATTGGATGTGCTCGGCCTATCTATTTGCCGCTTCATCACTGCTTAAAGCTTACGGGGTACCCAATTACCGATAACACCTGGCGGACATCACTTTCCATTCCAATTTATCCATCACTTTCAGATCAGGAAGTTCAGCGGGTCATCGAAGCCATTGTAGGCGCTTAAAATAGTGTCTCTGTGGTGAAAAAATATTTCCGTTAATACGTTACTGCAATTACGAATAAGAGCACTAAGTATTCTAAATCAAAACATTTTTGTCCTTGAACGATTCGACAACTGCCATAAAAATGACAATTGAGACTAATATTGCCACATTGTTGACAGCAGCAAAAATTCCTACCTATATTAGATTCATGCCTATTTTTAATAATATTAATTAGTTATACGCTTCAATGCCTTCCTGGCTGATGGCATAATATGTGCATCATTTACACATGGTTTTCTATATCTTCTTTTAAGTAATATTGTACAAAATCCAAAAGTTAGCAAGAATCAGTTATCGGTGCAATCGGAAAAATCTGCGGATTAAATTTTTGGAATGAAACACACAACAGTGGCAAACAATTTGGTGTCAGAGAAAACGCCGATTTCGATTGTTATCGACCATTTGGATGAAAGGGCAGAAAAACCCTCAGGGCTTCTCGGTCTGAACTGGTCCCTATATCTACTGATGGTTCTCTTGACCTGTGGTCTTTTGATGCCTGTGACGTGTAAATTTTTTGCAACCTCCGGATGGCGATGGGCACATGTAATGTCGGTTTCTTTAGCATTGTCATTTTGCCTAAGCCCTTTTTTTTCCTGGGTAGCCCGCAAATTCGGCATACTTGATCGTCCGCATGGAAGAAAACTTCATCAGGATGCCACCCCGCTGCTTGGTGGGGCGGCTGTATTCATCGGCTTTTTGGTTGCACTTTTAATCAACGGTATTTTTTCCATGGAGCTTGGCGCGATACTGATTGCAGCGATAATATTATTTGGTGTTGGCGTGATCGATGACATCAAAGAGATTTCAGCAGGCATAAAACTCATTACCCAAGTCCTATCTACGCTGCTGGTCATCTGCAGCGGAATCATATTGCGGGTTATTCCGGATAATTTAGGAATCATCGCTCAGATGGGCAATGCCGTTTTGACCGTGGTTTGGATCATCGGCATCACAAATGCCATGAACTTTTTTGATGGTATGGATGGTTTGGCTGCGGGCTTGGGCGCACTGGTTTCGTTTTTCTTGGGTGTGGTGGCCTTTCAGACGAACCAGCCCTTTTTAGGATGGGTTGCGGTGGCTATGATGGGGAGTTGTCTTGGATTTTTGCCGTTTAATTTCAGGCCTAACGGGAGTGCCGGGATTTTTCTGGGAGATGCCGGCAGTATGGTTATCGGTTTTGTGTTGGCGTGCATTGCGGTTTATGGAGATTGGGCCGAAGGTAAGCCGGTCGTGGCCCTGGTATCTCCTATTCTGATTTTTTGGATCTTCATCTTCGACATGGTGCATATTACCGTTGAACGGATTCTGACCGGAAAAGTGCTGAATTTCAAACAATGGATCGAATACGTGGGCCGGGACCACCTGCATCATCGTTTGGCAAACGCACTAGGTGGAAAAAAGAAAAGCGTGTTGTTTATTTATCTTCTGTGTTTTTGTCTGGGTACCAGTGCCGTCGTACTTCGCAATGCAAGCTCTGGTAATGCGCTGTTGTTAATCATCCAAGCATCGATTATTGTTGTGTTGATCACCATACTGGAAAGACGCGGTCGTTTTGCGAATGGAACCTTGGATAAAAAGGAATCTTCAAAAAAAAGATATACCAGAGATGGGAATCAAAGGAGCTTTCGGCGTGGTGCAGTTCAGAAATATTAAAGTAGATCCTCAACGAGTAGGCCATCAAGGCGTCAAGAAAAAATCAAAATTAAGTTTTGTCGAGCTGGCCACAGACCTGGAAAAGAACGGCAAAGCAAGCCTTCGATCAGCCCCTGATGAAAGCAGAAAGTTTCTCTATCATGAAGCGTTGGATTATTTGAATCAGGTACTGGGTGCAGTCAGAAATCGCCAAAAATTTTCCCTTGAAAAAGGGCTTCAGATTATTCGCGAAATCGCCGAAGTGAATCCTTCTCCGGATCCGTTATTCATCATGTCCTTGCATGCGGATGACCGTAATAAATTTGTTTCCCATCATGGCGTCAATGTTGCCATTTATGGGATTAAGCTGACGAAATACCTTAGCTTCAGTTTGGATCAGCAAATTGAAATCGGACTCGCCGGCCTGCTCCATGATATTGGCACGGCGGCAATTCCGGATCATATCATCTACAAACAAAAAAGGCTCAGTAAAGACGAAATCAAAATTTTTAGGCAACGTCCGAATTATAGCAATAAGATCTTACAATCGTTTGGTCATGAATATGCGTACCTAACCGAATGTGCCGCCCAGGTTTATGAAAGGATTGACGGGACAGGATACCCCAGAGGTTTAACAGCCGACGAGATTCACGAGTATGCACAGATCCTTGGACTATTGGACGTCTATGAAACTTTGATCCATTCCAGGCCTCAACGCGAAAAATTAACGCCTTTCGCAGCTGTAACAAAAATCATAAACACCAGCAAAAATCGTTTTCAACGGAAACACCTTAGAGCGCTTTTGAGCACCTTTACGCTTTTTCCGATGGATAGCTATGTTCGACTAAACTCCGAGGCTATTGGTAAGGTAATTGAAACCTATCCGGACCAGCCCATGCGGCCGAAAGTTCGGATCGTTTACGACTCTCAGAAACAGAAGGTATTAACAGACAGAATTGTTGCCTTACCGGAAGATCCGCTTTTGCATATTGTTGATTCGGTTACGGATGATGAAATTCGGCAACTTTCGAAAACCTGACATATTTGTTTATAATAATATGTCTAAATTATTTTGCTTGCATTAGAAAGTAACCTCATCCATGCATAGGAAGAGGGTGTTATTATGTATTTAGAGCATTGGGGTCTTGCAAAAGCACCTTTTGGCAATGTACCGAGTCGTGAGATTTTTTTCAGATCACCTCAGCATGAGGAAGCCCTGCGCCGGTTATTGTATGCCATCGAGTACCACAAAGGGGTTGCCATGCTCACGGGTGAGGTTGGCTGCGGAAAAACCACCATTACCAAAGCCTTAAAATGCTATCTCAATAAAGATTTATTTCAGCTCAAGACCATATCAAATCCCGCCTTACAACCGACCGATCTCATCAAAGCCATTTTAATAAAATTAGGTGATAATTTGGAAAACACGAATGGCTCTAAAACGGTGCTGCTCGATCGACTCCAAAAATTACTATTTCAGAATGCCCAGCAAGGAGTCAGCACGGTGCTGGCCGTCGATGAAGCCCATGTGATTGGGAATCGGGCCACCTTGGATGAGTTAAGAATGCTGCTCAACATGCAGCATGATGATGAATTTCTGATTACTCTGATTTTACTCGGCCAACCGCCGTTGCTAAAAAATATTACGGAACTCCAACCGCTGAAGGAAAGGATCAGCATAATGTTCAATCTGGATCCCTTAGATAGTAAAGACACTTTACGCTATGTTCTATTTCGATTAAAAAGTGCCGGCGCTTCCCGGGGAATATTTTCTAAAGAAGCGATTGGTCTCATCTACGAATACTCCGGCGGTATTCCGTTGCGGACAAACAATTTGTGTGATCGGTGCTTGCTCATCGGATTGATGCGCAAGGCCAAAATTATTGATAGCAAAATTGTAGAAGATGCCATCGAGGATTTAGGATCATGAAAATGCACCATATTATTGAACAGGCAAAAAAGCGAAAGAGTATACCGCTTTTAAAAAACGGATTGCTTTTCGCAGGCTGCGTCGCACTGATTGCCTTCGGATGTGCCCAAGACAAACGTTATGAAAATCCGGTGATCAAATCCAAGTCTGATGGTTTGGCATCAGCCGGCAACTTTTATGCGGTGGCCGTAGAGGATTTGGATAATGATGGTTATCTGGATGTCGTCGGCGGGGCCTCAACCCCCGGAATGGTTACTATCAATTACGGCGATGGACGGGGCGGTATTTCCGAACCGCAAATTCTGCCGGTTAAAGGCGATGTGCGCTCAGTTGCGGTGGCAGATTTCAATGAAGACGGACTGAACGATATTGTTTTTACGCTCCAAAGAGAAACCTCCGGAATCCGAGTATGGATCAACCAATCCGATCGCAAATGGAAAAATACAAAAGGTCCCATAGAAATTAATACCTACCAGAGCGTGAAAACCGGAGATGTAAACGGAGACGGACACTTTGATATCATTGCCGCAAATTCCACATCCGAAACCCAGGCTGGTATTCAGATTTGGCTGGGGGATGGAAAAGGCGGCTGGCTTAAAGAGTCCGGACCCACCGTTACCGGAAAATACATGGATGTGGCGCTGGCCGATTTCAATGGTGATCGGAAGTTGGATTTAGTGGGTGCGGGCTGGGGTACCTATGGTGCCTTGCGTGTATGGCTGGGAGATGGCGCGGGCCATTGGTCGGCTGCCTACCAGATAAGTCAAGGCAGTTTCTACGGTATTAAAATCGGAGATGTGGATGCGGACGAGAATTTGGATATATTGGTGGGCGCTTACAGGGCCAATACCAAGATTTTTCTGGGAGATGGAAAAGGCCGATTCCAAAGAATAAAGAGTCCTGCAGACCATTTGAAGCGTAGGGTCCAAGCGCAACCTCAAACATACAAAGCCGTCGAAAAAGAATATACCAGAATAGCCGGGGATAGTTTCTGGACGGCACTCCCCGTTGACTTGGACGGCGATGGTGCTGTTGATCTAGTAGCAAGCTCGATTAATCAGAGGGGCATTTTAGCCTGGCAGAATTTAGGAAAAAATTTGTGGAAACTTGTCGAAGGGCAATTTCCATCTACCGGAACATATTATGAAATGGTGCTTGCCGATTTGAATAACGATGGTTCTCCGGAAATTTGTGCAGCCAGTTCCGGAGAGGGGATTAAAATTTGGCAGGGTAAACCGGACGCTTCACTCACTCCAAAAAACATGGATATTGAACAAATTGCCGACAAAAATCGACTGGCTGTCTTGGAAGCACCCTTAGAAAATAATGTATTTGCTACTGTCAACGGAAGGGCGGAATATAAGATTGGACCGGGGGATGTTCTTGAAATTACTTCCTGGAAGGGTAACGAACCGAAGAAAGAGGAGATATTGGTTCGACAGGATGGAAAAATCTCCTTTGGTTTCGTGGAAGACCTCCCGATCGATGGCCTTACACCCTCACAATTGGATGATCGGCTTACCAAAAAAATTGGAGAATATGTTAGAAAACCACGCATCGATGTGGTGGTAAAAGAATATAACAGTAAAGTTGTAACCTTGCTCGGGGCTATCATCTATAAGGGCTATGCGGGTACAGGACCTGGTAAATACAAACTTAGCGGCAAGACCACCCTGTTGGAAGTGCTCACCCAAGCGGGAGGACCTTCGAAGGATGCTGATTTAAAAAATATCAGTATTCGCCGAAAAAACGGTCGGTCCATTTCTTTAGATCTCTTTGCCGCCATACATAAGGGAGATCCTGAACAGGATTTTATTATAGATGATGGTGACGTCGTGTTTGTACCTACTTTTGATAAAAAGGGAAATCGAATTTATGTATTCGGCGAAGTGGAAAAACCGGGAGCATACGAGTATATCAGTTCAGAAATGCGATTGTTTGATGCCATCGCCGAAGCCGGTGGAGCGACTGCTTTTGCTGCCACAAGGAACACAAAAGTCGTCCGGGGCGATCCCACTCGGCCCGAAATCATCTCAACAAATCTTGACCGTTTGATTGAAGAGGGCGATCAATCGCAAAATATTATCCTTGCCAGCGGTGATCTGGTCTATGTTCCGCGAAGCGGTTTCGGAGAAATCAACCTTTTTGCAAAACGTATCCGACCGCTGCTTGAACTGCTAATTTGGCCGGCCCGTGTCGTCAAAGATTGGGATGACGCTGTTGATGTGGTGAAAAGTAATGATTGACGCAAGTGATGATTCGACTGTGTGAATATTCTAAATAGGTTTCAGCTATGGCGCAATACGATGTAGATCTCAGAGATTATTGGAGAATTATTCGAAAACGAAAAGCCTCGATCATATTTATGGTCGTGCTGGTTGCGATTTGTAGTTATGGATTCGCCAAATTTAAGGAGCCGGTTCCGCTTTATAAAGCCACTGCAGCAATTAAAATCGACAGATCCGCGCAGATGGCCTCTTATTTGACAGGCCCGTATTGGCTTCAATGGGAAAATATGGAAACCCGTGCATACATTATTAAGAGTTTTCCGGTTTTAGCTAAAGCAGCTAAACTGTTGGAATGGATACCCAAGGATCTTTCGGCCGAGGCGATTCGAAACAACAGAAAGTATTTGGCTGTCATCGAGCGCCTGGAATCTAAGGTTGAAGCGGAGCACCAGGAGGGAACCAATATCATCGACATACGTGCCGTTTCACAAGATCCGCGTGAAGCTACCATGGCAGCCAATGCAGTTGCGCAAGCTTATCGAGAATATAACATCCATGAGAAAAACAAAAAGACATTTGAAACCAAGAATTTTATTGAAGAACAACTGCGATTGACTTCCGTTAATTTGAAGGGCGCCGAACGAGAACTCCAGGCTTTTAAAGAAGGTTATGCATTAATTTCCTTGGATGCGCAAACTCAAAATACGTTGGACAGGCTCAATGCCGTTGAAACAGAGTACGAGAAAGTAAAAGTCCAAAGTGAAGAGGTTGCTTCTCAATTGCGTAACCTTGATAACGGTAAAAAAGGTACGACCGGAAAATTCAAACGGATGTTCCTTTCTGCTCCTCCGGATTCCCCGGTTTATGGATTGAAGACGAAGCTCAGTGAACTATTTTTAAAACGGCGAACATTACTTATAAATCTAACAGAGAAACATCCTCAAGTGAGAGAGATCGATGACCAGATACAGGCCGTGATTCAGGAAACGAAAAAAGAACTCAATTCTCTCTTGAGAACGTATAAAGCCCGTGAAAAAGATTTATTGGAAAAGATCGGCCGTTTACGTGAAGAAAATCAGCGTCTACCCGAAAAAGCGCTGCAGCTGGTCCGTCTGCAAAGAGAAGTTGATTTGCAGGCATCGCTGTATTCCCAATTAAAGGAAAAGTATCAGGAGACATTGATCCAGGAATCCAGTAAAGTAGAAGAGGTGTCCATTGTCAAACCGGCTGTGCCCTCCACCCAACCTTATAATGTCCCTTCCAAATTGATGATTATCACCACCGGAATTGCCATGGGATTTGTTGTTGGGTTGGTTTTTGCTTTTTTGGTGGAAGTGTTTGATACCTCAATGGGCACCATTGAGGATGTGGAAGAGCTGTTAGAGGTGCCGGTGCTGGGCGTTATCCCCTTTTTGCAAGATGATGATAAAAGGAAGGAGCGAACGGAGCGAAGAGATCCGGCAAGAACAAGAATGCGGGATCTTGTGACTCATTTTAAGCCAGAATCTATGGGGGCGGAAGCATTTCGGGCCTTAAGGACCAACCTGCAATTTTTGCGACTGGAAACAAAAGGCAAAGTATTTTTAATCACGAGTTCCTTCCTTCAGGAAGGTAAAACCTTGAACGTTGTCAATTTGGCGCTTACTATGGCGCAGGGCGGAAATAAAGTATTATTGATCGACGCCGATTTGCGCAAACCACTCGTCCATAAAACCTTTGGGTTGGCTGAAAGCCCGGGACTCACAGACTATGTCCTGGGAAACTATCAATGGAAGGAAATATGTAATACGATCTCCGATGTCATGCTGGGCGATTTTGGCATCGATAATATTCTCATAAATCCGGGCATGGATAACCTTCATATTATTACTGCCGGAACGAAGCCCCCCAACCCATCTGAAATATTAAGCTCTACACGCTTTGGAGATTTTTTGAAGAAAGTCGAACAGGATTATCATTTCATTTTTATTGATGCGCCTCCTATCTTACCGGTAGCAGATGCTTCTGAAATTGCGACGTTGGTAGACGGTGTGTTTTTAGTTTACAAAGTGGGCAAAATCGGTCGTGGGGTATTGAAACGTGTCAAATCGAACCTTAAAAATGTGAATGCCAAGTTGGTTGGCGTGATTTTAAACAATGTAAAATCAGAAGAAGGGCCTGAATATTATAGATATCACTCCTATTATTATGGTCACGAATCAAAATCCAATAAAGAATATAATATCAAATCGCTATTTAAGAAAATCGACAAATCCAAAATTCATCGGTAAAGTATTCTGGATCATCAGGCTGGTTTTTCTGCGAGCCGGATTATTGGATGTAATTTTCCGGCAAGATTTAAAGAATTTCATCCCGGTTTGGCTTCTATTATTTAAGCAACTCTTCTTGTCCAAATCATGGTCCCTTACCTTTCGTTTAATTTATACTGCTTTTTGAAATTTAAATTTAGGTAATCAAGACGGTGCGGTAATTTTTTTTAGAATATTTCTCTATAATATTAGTTAAAGCAATGCGTTTCCCATATCTATTTGTTATTTTTTTGCTGCTAGCGCTTCTCACAGGCTTCTTGATTCCCCAATATTCCCCTTCCATTTTGTTTTGGGGAGTGCTGACCTTAGCTATCTTTATCCTATCATTCATAAATATAGAATGGGGCCTTTACATTTTAATTTTTTCTATGCTTTTGAGCCCGGAGATAACTGTTGGCCAAACAACAGGGGCGTCTCTTGGTAGAGGTGTGACACTGCGTTTTGAAGACTTTCTGTTGATTGTCATTGGACTTAGCTGGTTTGCTAAGAACGCGGTTTATAAAGAGCTGGGCCTTTTTCTAAAAACACCGGTAAATAAGGCAATTTTCCTCTTTATCCTGGTCTGTATCGTTTCGACTGGCCTCGGCATCATAGGAGGCCGCGTAGATGCGAAAACCGGATCTTTATTTGTATTGAAGTACTTTGAATATTTTATCGTCTTTTTCATGATGATTAATCATGTGAAAGACTATGCGCAGGTAAAGCGGTTTATCTTCTGTCTCTTCTTAACTTGTTTTATTACAGCAATAATTGGTATTCTCCAGATTCCAGGTGGCGATCGGGTGAGTGCACCGTTTGAGGGAGAAACAGGCGAACCGAATACTTTAGGGGGATACTTGCTATTTATTGGATGCATAGCTGCTGGTCTTTTGAACAAAGCTCAAGATCAAAAAGTTAGAAAGTTGCTCATATTCTTTATTATAGTCCTTATTCCGCCCTTTCTTTTTACTCATTCGAGGGCCTCCTATTTAGGACTCGTACCGGCATGTATGACATTAGGGTTTATGGCTAAAAGACGAATTATCATACTTGGCTTGTTAATTATCTCATTTATATTGAGTCCTCTTTTTTTGCCGACTCCAGTAAAGAAAAGAATTCTTTATACTTTCACACAGCCTAAAGAAGCCGGTCAGGTAACTATCGGCGACATTCACTTTGATACTTCTACCTCAGCCAGACTGGTGAGCTGGAGAGATGCACTAAAAAATTGGTCGAAATATCCAATACTTGGGTATGGCGTTACCGGATATTTATTTGTTGATGCACAATATCCAAGAGTTTTGAATGAAATAGGTATCGTAGGCTTTATCGCTTTTATGTATCTTCTATTTTCGATATTTAAATTAGTTCTTAATAATTTAAAAAATGTAAAGACTCCCCATTTCAAAGGCCTATGCATCGGCTTTTTGGCCGGTTACATTGGCTTATTGGCTCATGCACTTGGAGCAAATACGTTCATTATCGTTCGTATAATGGAGCCTTTCTGGTTTTTTGTCGGTATCATTACCGTCCTCCCGGCGTTGGAACACCAAACGTCAAGCCAGCTACAAACTGATGAAGTACCTCGCAGAAAATTTGCCCCTGTTTCATAGCGTATTTTTGAAAATGTACTTGACAACACTGTGTAGATTTATGAACTTATTCAATCCGTTTTTTTAATGAGAAGTTCATATAGGAAGGTTTTATAATGAGAAGAAACGAAAAAGAGATCACCGATAAAGCCGATATGGAATCCATTATTCAACAGTCATTGGTATGCCGTTTAGCATTATCTGATGAAGACTCACCATACATTGTACCTTTATGCTTCGGTTACACGGACAACACCCTCTATTTTCATTCCGCAAAAGAGGGCAAAAAACGTGAGATCTTAAAACGAAACAACAATGTCTGTTTCGAATTTGACATCGGAAGCGAAGTCAAACCGGGCAAAACAGGATGTGATTGGGGGATGAAGTACCGCAGCGTTATTGGATTTGGAGAAGCTTTTATTGTGGAGGATTTGGAAGAAAAACGCCGCGCGCTGGGAATTATTATGGCCCAGTATGCCGATCAGGTCTATAAGTTTACGGATGCTGCGGTTAAAGAAACCCTGGTGATAAAAGTCGAAATATCAAGCATGACGGGTAAGCATTCCGTTTGAAAATATTTTTAGAGCTTGTCAGAAATGTATTCGAAAATATAGACTTGAGTATTCGCTCAACCTGATCATTTAAAAAGTTGAACTATTTTGCTTTAACCATGTGTATGCCAGAAAAATACCCGATATGGTCTTGCCGTCCTGAATTTCTCCTCGATGAATCATATTTAAAGCTTCATCAAATTTAACCTCCTGAACATTCAGCATTTCGTCTTCATCGAGGTTTTGTCCGGCAGGCTCCATTTCAGTGGCTAGAAAAATATAAATCTGTTCATTCGAGTATCCGGGAACCGGCGTAATTTCCCCTAACTTCTCCCATTTTTTTGCTGAATACCCTGTTTCTTCGATCAATTCTCTTTGCGCACAGCTGATAGCGTTTTCTTCTGGGTCTAGTGTCCCTGCAGGAATCTCCCAAATAAATTTTCGAAGCGGATGACGGTATTGGTTAATTAAAAGCACCTGTGTTTCATTCGGCATAGGCACGATCGCTGCCGCCCCCGGGTGAAGAACAAATTCCATATCCGTTGTCACCCCGTTTTCTAGGGTAATGTTTTCAGAAACCAACTGAAATACCATTCCTTTGTATATGGAAACACGCTTGTTTATCTTTGCCGACATATTCATCTCCTCGAAATCGATCTACATATATTGTAGATTGATGTTTACCAAAATTATGTAACCCAATTGGGATGAACTTACAGCAAATTATTCGCAGTTTCAACGTTCACCTCGTTAAATTTCCCGAAGAACCCCCTATTTTACACGGTAAGGCTCTGACCCTCTGACCATCTCATATGAAACATCATTCATTTAGACAGGATTTACAGGATTATCAGGATTTTTTTGGGTTGGTATAATAGCTATATCCTGTCCATCCTGCCTGCCAGGGCGAAGCCCCGCCGGGGCGGGGCGAAGACTGGTTGATCCTGTCAGAAAATGGAAAGTTCATGCCGTTAAGTTTTCTATTCGATCAAGCTGGCCGCTTCGGGGGCCAGCGGCTGGGCTGAAGCCTGAACCTCTGAACCCCCGAACGGTTTCAACTGGCTTTACTAATCCGTTACAATGAGTTTGATCTCATCCGAATTGGCCTTCAGTTCAGGGGCATACATGGCGTACGCTTTGGTAGGCAAGGCGCTGAATTTACCGGGTATTTCCGCTCGCAGCCGATAGCTCACACTGTGGCGACCGCGTGCCAGTCGGTGGACAAAGAAACAGACCTTTTGGTCGCGATATTCCACATAAGCGCCTAATTCATTGCCATTATAACCACTGCGTACCTCCACCGGTTCAAATCCGGCGGCTTTCAGATCTTCAAAGACGAGATATTCATAGTCATTTTTGCTTTCTATTTCCAGTTCAATTTCAACCAAATCCCCGCTTTTAACCGATGCAAAATTTTCCAGCATGTCTCGTTCATACGCCTCCACCTTTTGATCCACAACTTGTCCGTGAGAGCCCACATCTTTAATTTTCTTGTCCACTCGCCTTAAGCGATAGACCTTGCGTTGGGCCTTAATTTCAAGACCTGCCCGGGTGATGAAGTCTTCAAGGGTGAAGTAGTCCAGATAGGCATTGAAATACACCGGACCTCTACCGGATCTGACAATCTCCAATGTGTGCTCCCCGCTCGTAACCGCTTTACCTTCGAGAATGAATTTGTTGTCAAATGTAAATAGATTTTCATGGGTAATTCGGACCGTTTTCATCTTCTTGCCGTCGAAATAGACATCCAACGTTAAATCCGGTCGATCTTCTCCACTGGAAGCCAGATACTCGGCAAAGGCTTCCACAATGATGGCCGTATCCCGCGTACTGTTCCAATATGTGGCGTGCTTGCGGTTGTTGAGCAGATATTTGACAAGTCGTGACGCTTTTTTGCTTGCGGGTTTTATGCGTGACAAAAGCTTTAGATAATACCCATGGGCTTCGTATTCTGAGCCGTACCAATACCACCAGTAACCGCTATTGGGTAAATTCAGGTAGGCAGTTTGATTCTCCTCATCTTCAACGAGGTACTGGTCTATATTTCTGATCATCATTGTCAGCTTTTCGCTATCGCCGATCTTGTGCAAGGCCATACCAAACATGGCCTTGGCATAAACGGATAATGTGTTGCGGTCTCGGTAAAGGTAGGTGCGCATGTTCTTCTGCTCGCAGTTTGCATCCACCAATACCATATAGATAAAGGCGTCCAAATTATCGGCCTGAGACTTGCCGTATTTCTGTTCTTGATCCCAGCGCTTTAAACGCGCCAGTTCTTTGGTCTGATAGTTTTTCAGCCAGCGCACACCGGCTTTCAGCATACCGCCGGGAAGGGTGACATTGCAGTCCCGCGCAATCTGCAGGCCGTGAACGACCAAGGCGGTGGTGTGCGGATAGGATCGCTCGCTATATCCGCTAAACCAGCCCCAACCACCGTCGGACAACTGCATGTCGGCCAGTCGTTTAATTCCCGTTTTTACCATATCGGCAACCGTTTCTTCATCAAACACGGGACTATGATCATAGCGTTTCCAGCGCTTTGCGCGTTGTGGGTCGTCTCCGATTTCCTGAGCATTGAGATTGGTCAATTTGTCTTTGATTTGTTTTAAATCCAGGCCCATTTGCTTTAGGGTATGCTGGGTGATGACCGTCGGCAGAAACCGATTGAGCGTCTGCTCGGTACATCCGTAAGGATAGCTTGTTAGATACGGCAATGCATCCACCATCGCGCCGGCCAGGGTTGGTGAATACCGCAGCTCCAGCCGAGATTCATCTACCCGACGTGCAGCAGGTACGTTAAAGGAAACAACGGCTTTGGTTTCATCGGGACGAATCATACCGCTTTTGGGAATTTGCTTGGCAAAGCCGTGAACATATACCGGAAAGCGCATTTCCATCGCGTCGGATTCTTCATCGGTACGTGCGATCATGCGCACAATGGCCTCGCCTTCCTTTAATACCTTCACCCGCCAATCTACGCGCTTCTCACCGTTGGAATCGACCCGAACCGATTGTTCGACATGCTCTCCTTTCATCAGTCCGAGGCATCCACCTTGAATGTCTAGCTGTACCTGGGTCAATTTTTTGCTTTTTAAATAATTATGCACGTTGGCCGAGAGCACGACCTCGTCTGTTTCAATAAAGAAGCGCGGCGCCTGCAGGCGTAGAATCAGGTCCTTACGGGTAATGACATCTGCCGAACCTTCTCCGACTTTGGTCCCGTGGCCCATAGCCCACACCTTGACTTTCCAGCCGGTAAGATTTTCGGGCATCGCAAAATCCACCTCGGCAAATCCGCTTTCGTCGGTATTCACGGTGCCGGCCCAGAAAGCCGTATCGGCGAACCGGGTTCGCACGGTCGGTTGCACTAGGTCTTGTGCGCCGGGTGTTGGAAGTTTTCCGGCTTTCTCTTTTTTAGTGAGCTTTCGGAGAGCGAGTGGTTCCTGGCTTGCTAATCCTTCCTGCGCCACTTCCGCTTCTGCCGGAGCGGGTTGCATATCGGAGTGTGCAGCGCCTTTAAATTCAGCGGCCCGTTTTGCTTTTCCGGTTTCATCTTTTGCGAGATGATCTTCAGCAGTTGTTTCTGTCAGATAGCCGAAAACACCGATATTTCGCATCGGAATTTCACCCTTTTTTATAAGGTTGTACGACCGGCGCGCCAGGCTGGACTCCTTTTGGGGATGGTGGGAACGGCGCCATTTCCAGAAAAAACTGCGAATTTCAGGCACGTTGGATCCACCGGAGATGTATTCGACCGAACGGTCGTAAACGGTGATGGCGGCCGTACCTGTAAACGGCTCTCCATTGTAATCGGTGAGTTGAATGTTGAGTTTGGCGTTTTGCCCGGGCAGATATGCGCTTTTTGAAGGTGTGACCTTGACGGTTAATACCCGCTTTTCGGGCGGTACCACAATTTCACGCAAGTCACTGTGTACCTTGGCATCATAGACGGTGAAGGCTTCCACAAAAAGATTGGGCATGTCTTTTTGCGTGATGGTAATCTCCTCCACTGCGCTTTTGCCGGTCATATGAATGACTTTGGGCGGTAAATAAACCCCGTTTGCAGGTCGGACAAACAGCACCACCGCCGCACCTTTGCAGTCGGTGTTGATCAACAGTCGAAGCGTGTCGCCGGGTTTATACTCGCGTTTGTCGGTGATCAATTCGATCTCTGCAAAACGATATTGCGAACCATCGTCGCCCGCACCCCGGACGCTGAAAATATAGCCGCCTTCAATCGTATGTTTGTTGCCATCGGTGACGGTATAGGATAGGCGATATTGACCGGCGCTTGAGGCCTGAATCTGGATATTCGCCTGACCATTGATGTCCGTCTCCAGAGACCACCGCTGCATTTCTGTTTCCACCGGTTTATTATCCGTATACGTGATGCGCAGCAGCTTCAGCACACCCGTTCCTTGAACCGGCTTTTGGTCCAGGGCTTGGGCTTTGAAGCCGGCGTGGATGGTATCACCCACCCGATAATATCCACGATCCACCCAGGCATACACCTTGAAAGGCTTGCGGGCTACCAGAGCTTGCCCTTGTCCCATAATGGTTCGCCGGGATTGATCGCGGACCTCCGCGCTGATGGTATAGCGGTGGTCCGTATCGCCGTGTATCAATTTAGCCAGCTCCGTATCAATCACAACCTTGGTTGTTCCGTCGGGTCCGATCTGAACTTCACCTTCGGCAACGACTTCCGGCGGTTGTTGCGGCCAATGATGCCACCAGGTCCACATCGGCCGCCTGGTGCCCCATTCGTGCCAACCCGGGTACCATGGATAATCATAGGCATACCACCAATATCCCGTTCCATAAAACCAATCCCAATAAAATGCCGGATACCAGCGGCCGTCGTGTTCGGTTCTCAAGACTCTGTAATTTACGGTAGCCTTGGTCACCGGAGCGCCGAAGTAGTAATTGGCCTTAATTAAGGTGGTTATTTTTTCGCCCAGCATCACCGGCTCACCCGGGGCCTCTATTGTCACTTCGAACTCGGGCTTTTTATACTCTTCCACCCGAAATGTGTGCCCGCCGTATACGATACCCGACCCATGAGATATATGGTAGACACCTAAAGCCGCGTCAGAAGGAAGCTCAAATTCGCCGACCAATCCACCGTATTCATCAGCGCGAATTGTCTGGGTGTAAAGCTCTTCATTTTTCGGATTGCGGATGCGCACGGTAAAGCTCTGCCCGGCATAGCGGGATACATCTTTTTTATCGTATTTTGCATGCCGGACCCAGGCTTTGAATTGCACCCTTTGGCCGGGACGATAAACCGGTCGATCCGTCATGAAGATTGTTTTGATTTGATTGTAATCGCGATCATAATAATTTGGATACCAGACATTGGAGAATCCCAGAAATGCCAGACGGCCCTCAGCGGTTGTAACCGTTGCCAGCCAGCTCAGGTCTTTTTTAATTTCATCCGGATCTAAAATCAGCAGACCGTCGGAATTGGTTTGGTGAGAAAAGCCGGTATGACGTACGCGATAGCGCTTGGTGTATTTAATGCGCTGGGTGCGATAGCCGAAAAATTTTACCGTGGCGTTGGCAATAGGTTTGCCGGTAACCGCATCGGCCACATAGTAAAGTACCTGTTTTTTAAGCGGCATTTTGATAATGAGCGTATCACTGACCCATATGATGATCCGTGCGATGTTACCCTCATTTATTTTGGCCCGCACAAGATACGCGCCGGGCTGTTTCAGCTCCTCGGGTAGGTTGACGGTGATACGTTTGTCCCAATGTCTTGCATCGGGTTTCAGATCTATTTGCCAGTCCGCTACTTTTTTACCGATATATCTGGTTTGATTCTCATGAACGAGGCGGTATCCAATGTTATTTAAATTTATTTTGTTCCAATTCAAACGCCAGGGGCTGGACCGAATGTAGGCTTTTACATCCTGCAAAACCTGGTTCACCCGGACGCGGTACGCGCTGAAATTTACGCGCTGACCGTTGCGGAAACGATATTCAACGGTCGGATGGCGGCCGGATGGTTGGGAGCCGACAGGTTCGAAAACCCCCCAGCTTTTGATAATCTGGTCAATGTGCTGCTGTGCTTCAGATCGACGATAGTTTTTATACAATTGCCAAAAGTCGACTGCTCGATCGTATTGCCGGCGGTTTTCATAGATCTGAGCCAACAGCCGTGTTGCTTGATTCGCATAGCCGGTTTCCGGCGTTTGAACGATTTCCTTCAGAAGTTTAATATAGTTAAACTCGTCAGGAAGATGAAAACGCCTCACGCCGACGGCTAATTTTGCGATCGTCTCGATGTCAGCCAATGTATGAACCTCATAAGGTCCGCTTTGATCGTTTTGCAATTCTTCTTCTTCGATCGGTTTGCGGCCTATGAAAAAGGCACCATAGGATGATAACGTCTGCACGCCGAATTGTTGGTGATGGAATGCAGCAAAGTCATACTTCACTTGATTTTCCAAGCGATGGTCCATATGAACAGCGCGCATTAAAAGGTATCGCCAGCGTTCGCCATCGGATTTTGCGGTGTCAAAACGTTGGGGAAGCTGATGGTATATGGGACGCCCCTGAGCGTCTACCGGTGCGCCCTGCAGTCGTTGGTCGTATTCATAGCCATAACCCGGCTCATAGTCCGGCAGCTGCGATAGGTCCGTTAGATACTGCAGACGCCAGGCCTGATGATAACCGCGGTACTGCATGAAGATCCGGGCGAACTCAAGGCAGAAATAAGCTACCTCAGATTTAGAGCTTTCGTCTGCAGTGAGATCCATGGCATGTTTCATCAGCTGCAGGGCACGCACGCGATCGTGCTGAATGGCATTGACGTATTTTCCCCCGCCACGATGACTGCCCCGATGGAATTCACCGGCGATCATAAATCCCCAATGGGCATTCTGGATGTAACTTCGCGCTGCTGCCTGCAATAGGTGCCAGTTATTGCGATGCCGTTCAATCACTCGTTCGCGAAATGCATCCAGCTCGTTTAAGCGCTTTAGCTGACGTAGACATTGCCAGGCCTGGGTAAAATCCAAACCCACCTGTTTGGGGTCATTTTCGACTTCCAAACACAACTTCCGATACAGCGTATAGGCATCTTTCCAATTACCGTCGTTGTATGCTTGCTGTGCTCTTTTGCGAATGGTTGAATGTTCTTTTGCATTTGCCAATGAAGGCGTTGCAATGAGTATCAGGACCAATAGAAGAAATACGGTTTTAATTAGCTTCATAGAATAACTCCTTGTCTGAATTAACCAAAAGTCGATTCGGCAGAGCTTGTCGAGGTCTCGTCACAGGGCGAATCCCAAATAAGGTAATGAATTTTGAAATTGCGAGAATCCCTCAATTCCCCAATTCCTCAATCCCTTAATTCCCAAACCCTCAATCCAAAATCTTTTCTTTATTTAATTTTATAAAGATAAGTAAATGCGTGTCAACGCATGCAGGCAGATTTTACAAAAGTTTTACAATCTTGACGTTTTTGTAGAATGAAGATAAGCTGTTGTTATTAGGGTATAAAACATCTGTTCCGAGTGAATCGGATGCCTCTGATTTATGCTTAATAATGTTTTGAATCCTACTGTTATTAGGGAATTCTGTAACGTCTGGAGTATTTCGGGAGGAATAATGAAAAAATCTGCACAGATTAAAACTGAGATTCCGGGCCCTGTAGCAAAGAAATTGATAAAACTTGATAAATCTTATGTTTCTCCATCTTATACCCGAATTTATCCGTTGGTGGTCGAAAAGGCTGAGGGGCTTTGGGTTCACGATGTCGACGGAAATATTTTTCTGGATTTTACCGCAGGTATTGCCGTCAATGCCACCGGACATTGCCATCCGCAGGTTGTTAAAGCCATTCAGGCTCAGTCAGAAAAACTGCTACATATGTCGGGAACAGATTTTTATTACAGGCCTCAGATTATTTTAGCTGAAAAACTAGCCTCTCTGGCACCGGGCAAGGGGAAAAAGCGCGCATACTTTGGCAACTCCGGCGCTGAAGCTGTGGAGGCTTCATTTAAACTGGCCCGCTGGCATACCAAGCGGGAATTAAATATAGCGTTCTTTGGCGGCTTTCACGGGCGAACCATGGGCGCCTTATCTCTTACTGCCAGCAAAACGGTTCAAAAAAAACATTATAATCCGTTTGTACCCGGCATCACCCATATTCCCTATGCCTATTGTTATCGATGCGCCTACAATCTTTGTTATCCGCAATGCGAATTGTTTTGTGTCCGTTGGATTGAAGACACCTTGTTTCGAACCACCGTGCCTCCTGAAGAGGTGGCTGCCATTTTTGTCGAGCCCATTCAGGGTGAAGGCGGATACATTGTGCCGCCGCCGGATTTTCACAAGGAGATGTATAAAATTGCCCGAAAATATGGCATTCTCTATGTAGCGGATGAAGTGCAATCCGGAATGGGGCGCACCGGGAAGATGTTTGCCATGGAACATTTTGGCGTTGACGCGGATATTATGGCACTCGCAAAGGGTATCGCATCAGGGCTGCCGCTGGGCGCCATGATTGCTCCGGCGGATATCATGAACTGGGAGGCAGGTTCCCACGCATCTACCTTTGGCGGCAATCCCCTTTCCTGCCAGGCGGCAATGGCAACCATTGATCTACTTGAAAAAAATTTGATGCAAAACGCAACCATTCAAGGGAAACGATTGATGGCCGGTTTGCATCATTTGCAAAAAATATATGTCTGTTTGGGGGATGTCCGTGGAAAAGGTTTGATGGTGGGAGTTGAGCTGGTTAAGGATCGAGAAACCAAAGAACCGGCTGACGATTGGCGAGCACAGATCATTAAAAAAACATTTGAAAAGGGATTGTTGCTGTTGGGATGTGGCGAGAACAGTATACGCTTTTGTCCGTCTCTTAACGTAACCTCAGCTGAGATTGATGAATGTTTAACTATCTTTGAAGAAGCGGTGAAGGAAGTGGTTGGATAAACCAATGTTGCGTGTTGCGAGGTACGTGATGCGGGCTGCGGGTTGCGGATTTCGGCCTGCGACGGGGAGTTCCCTTCGGTCTGAGACCTTCGGCAGTGAGCCCTTCGGATTGGGTCTCAGGGTCGAAACCTCAAGGCCGAACTGCTCAGGGCCGAAGACACTCGAAGTCCTCAGTCGAATTGGTTTCTCAAATGACGTTTCTTCCAAAGTTCAGGTTCCGGGGGATTCTCGACCCAAATCTACATATGCATCGAAATAAGCACCTTTTTCAACAGAAATACTTTTGCTTTTTATTTTTCCTGAAAAATCTGCCTCTTTGTTAATTTCAACTTTTCCTTTTGCTTTAATCTCTCCTTTCATATGACCTCTGATTCTTACGTTTTGTGCATGAACCTCACCCTCTAATCTTCCATTGGGGCCTAAAAAGAAGTTATAATCTCCAATTTCTACGATGCCCTTCAGTGCTCCGTTTATGATCAAGTTCTCTTCAGCCTTTATGTTTCCAACGATTGAGGTGGAGCTGCTAATAGACGTTTTCTCTTCTTGTTTAATTCCATTTTGCATAGATCTTCTCCAACATTAATATTAACTAGTCAGCGATTATTTTTTCACAGCATATTTTAAAAGCGCTTGGAAATAGGCATCGACTGCGGGCGGAATTAGGGTAAACCGAACCAAATGAGAAAAATCTTCCTTCTGCGAGCGCTCGACCACCTTTCCGTAGAAGTCCTGCATCGACAGTTTCTCATCAACGTCTTGCAAGTTCATCTTGAGGTTGGTAAGCACCTCAAGCGATCCATCCAAGAAGATCTGGGCACACTTTTTGGAAAGCCGAAATACGGAGCCCTCAAGTCCTTTTTTGCCAACTTTTTTGCCTTCAAGTACCGTATAGTTAATAGGAAATTGACGCATTAGGGTGACAAGTGGCGGATCCGTTCCCTCAAGAGCGAGGTTGTACGATCCGGCGATGCCGCCGACTTCGTAAATCTTAAGCGGTGTTTCGGCTCCTTTGGGAAGTACTTCTTGTTGCGAATCAATGCGTAAGATCTCTCCGGCTTCCAGGCGCAAGGATTCCGAAATGAGGATCTGACCTCCCACGCTATAAGACTCGATGCGACTGGTCATGTTAACACCGCTGCCGACAACTGCATATTTGCTTCTTTTGCTCGTACCGATGTTACCCACAATCACCTCGGTCTCGTTGAGGCCAATTCCCATCTCCAACTCCGGCAGACCCTCTGCACGGTTCTGGTTGTTTACCTCTGCCATCGCATTCTGCATCGCTATGGCGCAAGCGATGGCCCGCTGAGCACGGTCCGGCATTTCTTGCGGCGCACCAAAGATAACTAGCAATGCATCACCAATGATCTCATTGATAGTGCCGTCGTACTGAAAGATCACGTCCACCATGACGTCAAAGTATGAGTTCAGCATTTGAACTACTTGCTCCGGCTCGAGACGCTCGGAAAGAGCGCTAAAGCCTCTCAGGTCGGTGATCATGATGGTGACCTTCCGCCTCTCCCCGCCTAATTCCAGCGCTGAGGGGTCCTCCAGCAGTGACTTCATAACTTCAGTCGAGATGTAGCGGCCGAACATTGTTTTGAGTAGCTCTAATGACTTTTCAAGCTCTTCCGAGCTTTGTTCGAGTAGTTTAGTAGCACGATAGTTGGATAGTGCCTGGCGCTGCATCATCAATGAACCCGCAAACACAGCCGGAATGCATGCAAAGATAAACGGCCCCGCAAGCGCAACCAAAACAGCAGACGGCTTGAAAGCATTAATAGTGGTCAGCACAGCGGAAACCAAGATGGCAGACAGTACCACTACCGCCTGTGGTCTTATTCTGGCTGAAAGTGAACTGACGAACACTACTATGATCCAGATGATTACGAAGATAAATTTGGCGTCCTGACTTAGCATAGACAACTCGAAACCGAGCCGATTTGCCAAGAATCCAAAATCGTCGTATAGCGCAACAACTCGAATAAGGGCCGCAAACGTCAAAGACTCTACGAGGACAATCAAAGGTTGATAGAACGATGCAGCAACTCTAGAGAAAGCAATAGCGCCCAAAAGCAGGTAAAGCGGCGTTACTATGGCGAAACGAAACGCCAAAACGCTGGACTTTGAGGAGGGACTCAGAAATTGGTCAAACCAGACAAAACCGCACCAGAAAAAGATAAGTATTCCTAAAACTATCCGGGCGCTGGAAAGTGCAGACGCGTCGAACTGAAGTCTAAAGTCTTTGTCAATGCTTGGAACTAGAAAACGCGGGTTCCACCATGAATCGTTGTAAGCGTAGCGGCTATCGTCTAAGGTTGGATTCATTGTATAACTTTTCAATAATGAATGAATATCAACATTTAAAGGCCCTTTCATCCATTGTAGCTTCCTATTTGGTTTTGTTAGCCACGTTGGCTAAAAGGCTTTTCTGTCAAGCCATCGCTCAACTGCCTCAGCGACACCACACTTATTATTAGAAGCCACTGCGGCAAATCGGGTCTTCAACTCATCCGGCGCGTTGGCTACAACAAAGCTTGTTGCGGACCATTCCAGGAGGTCCAAATCGTTGTAATCATTACCCAGAGCCAATGTGTCATCAGGATCGATATCAAGCTCTTTAGCAAGCCAAGCAGCAGTGAGACTTTTTGAAACGTTTGCCGGAAAAATTTCAATCCAGGTGGATGTGCCATCTAAGGGGGATGTGGTCTGAATGACGTTAAAATCAGATAGTTTTTTTCGGATGTCACTTACGATCATTATGTTTTGCGAAGGTGGCAACACCGCCAGCAACTGGGTTGCCGGACCGAAACCATCCGTAGTTTGGGCCATCGGGAATGCATACGGTTTGTAAAGCGCTATGCGTGTTTCAAAATCGCTATTCTTGGTGTTGGCTCTATAATAAGCAAACTTGTGGTTTTCAGGTATCGGCCGGTGAATCATAACGTCGAGTTTAGCCGCAATTAGGAGGTTGAATGCGCGTTTGACCTCGCTTTCTTCAAGACTTACTTTTCTGACGATTTGACCACTCGGAAAATGAATCACACCTGCTCCGGTTGAAAAGATGACATAATCAATCGGCAAACCTGAATCGGCGACCGTATTAAAAGAAAATATTGAACGCCCAGTTGCAATGACCCGAGTGATATGCAGCTTACCGAGTTGGTTTAATGCCTTGAGATCGGATTCAGCAAATGTTCGATCAGAGCGGAGTAATGTTCCATCAAAATCGGTGACAAAGAGGCCTTTTGATGCCTTTTCGTTTTTCCATGCCTCTGATGGGACGTCTTGGGAAATGATCATCTTTAGCTATTCCATTAATTGATAGAAAAATAATAGAAGATCATATCTAGCGTGTCAAATAAAAATCATCGAGTTTGGAACGCGGGATAATTTCTAAAGTAAGCAGTCAATGTGACGATATATAATATACAAAATGATTTTTATGCTTTCTGCGATGAATTTTGGACCGCACCGATAACTTAAATTTTTGGCTGAGTATCTGGGGGATGGAAAAAATACAGGATGAGTAAGCAGCGCAGATTGAAAACGAAGGATGATCGGATGATGGTGAAGGAGACCATAATCTTTTTTGAAAATTTAGGCTTTGGTTGGGTCCTCGATAATGTAAAATTAGCTCAAATGGACCTGAGCAATTTTAGTGAGGAGATCGTCATCAACAATTCGTTGATGAAAATAATTGAAAATATATTGTTAGATAACCAAAGATACTAGGGAACATTCGATTCGAAAAAAAGGTTTGTCATATTTTCGTAAAATCATTGGATCAGAAAAACACAACCGCCAAACTATTGCTTTTTTCCGTTATTTGATTTAATACGCGTCTATGGCTTTCCAAGCAAATCTTGAATACTAATCCGTTTCTTTAACAGCTTTCCAGTCTATTCCCCGTAATAGTTTGAATATGCGATCTTTAGATGATATAAAAGCGAGACGGTCTATTTTTCTTTTTAACAGAGTATCATGAGATTGTCTCATTTTGTTAACATTATCAGCGACGAATCTCGAGCGACAAAAGGTATAATCCATGGATCAAAAGAGCCTGAAGGACAATCATATATTTCGCGGCTTATTACAATCGAATGATGGAATTATAACAAAGGTCAACGATTCAAATTCCAAAACTATTGCCTTTGAGACGACATTTGGACTGAGCGATCCATTAAATCAACGATTAAAACATCAACCTGAACATATTGTTTTCAGTGAGCGATCGAGGATTGCACGGCTTGGCGTTCAAATAAAATCAGAGCCCCCATCTGCCGATGGTCTCGAAGGCGATACCGTAACCCTAAAGCTTGTGGCTTCATCGGTTATCCCAGGCTATCCGGGTCTAAATGAAATACGGGATTTTTTTACCCTGGGTATGCCTGTGGGACGGCTTGTATTCTGTGATCCCGAGGCTTTACTGACTTCGGATGAAGTGCTTGCGGCAATTAAGCGCTCCGAACTCAAGCTTCCGGCATCCACAACGATTTCCGCCGATGGCAGTATCGTTATCGCCCCACACAAAGTCGTTTGCGATCTGAGAGAACCGCTGGACAGAGATACATTGGGCCGAATTTTATTGCGAGAAGACGGCAGAGAACTATTGAATCGGTATCAAATTCAAAAAGATGTACCCGCGGTGACCATTGACGGCGGCGAAGGCGTGATAACGACCTGCTCCATGTATCTCAATGAGCACTATGTTGTGTTACAAAGTGGTTTTGAGCTTGGCAGGAATTTGCCGGCCACGGTCCTGGACCCTATTAAAACAAGGGGTATTCGAATTTATCTTGAGATCGTCAACCAAACCCAGCATCCCATTGTAAATCCATTGATCTCCGCCAAGGTTTACTGCGCAGCGAAATCGAAAAATAGCGCCAAAGTGAAAAAATTTGCCAACGGCCACACCCATTACGCCTACGATGAATTGCGAAACCTAGAAAAACAACTCGACAACTTTAAGCACTCCACGTGTCACTTTTTAGAAAAACCCATTGCTGTATTTAATAATGGTGACAATCGGCTTAGCAACCCTCAAATTTTTTCCAACGGTCCCGGTACGGCTTGCGAGGTGACAAAAGCGATGTGTGCGGTGGCCAGGCGTGATTACTCATCAAAAAGTGACTGCAGTCATGTTTATGCAACCTCCAAACTGGATGCTGCCATAAAAAATGGTCCGGCCGTGCTTGTGATGAAGTACTTTCCGAACCTCATCGAACACCGGGATATTATAAATTTAGCCTGCGAAAGGAAATTAGACGCGCTGTATTTCTTTGAACCTTCCTGCGAAAGTGGTCCGTTTCTTTCACAGCTCGACCACAATCGCCTGCAAGAATACCATGCCTTTGGCATTGAGGTGTACTGGATTTCAGGGCTCAGTAGCAGTCTAATGGTGCATACGATGCGTGACGGCAAGGGTTACTTCGTGTTGCCCGAAAGGCAGGCTGACTTTCATAAGTCTATGCTGTTTGCCTTTTATGGATCAAATATTCGGCTTTCCAATGAAGGCGAAACCCGCCTGGGAAAACTTATGGATGCCCTCATTGAATTTTGGGGACAGCATATCGGTATTGTTACCGGAGGCGGAAGCGGAGTGATGGAACAGGCCAATTTGCTTGCCCGGGAACGCGGCATTCTCTCCGGTGCGAATTTTCTAGACATCACCGATCAATCTATGACGACGGATGTTGATTTTTGTCAAGTGTTTCAAGCGACCTGTCGTCACAGCAGGCAGAAATGGTTTGAGGTGGCGTCTTTTCCGATTTTCAATATCGGCGGATTAGGATCGCTCGAAGAGCTGGGTATCACCCTTTGTAATATGAAGCTGAATATATTAGAGCCGGTCCCTGTTATTTTATTCGACACAGAAGGCAAAGGCGGATTTTGGAGTGGTATAGAGAATCAACTCGACGAGATGATAGACCGTGGTCGAGTGCCCACCTGGATAAAAGAAAATATCGTCATCACCGATGATCCGAAAGTGGTTATTAACGTTTATCGTAACCGACTTCAGTTGTTTTAAGTTTATGGCGGATTTGCAACACGCCGTTTTCAAATTGCGTTAAAGCGCGATCAAAACGATAGATCCAACAGCAACAACCTTTTTATGCGCATCCGCGTATGCGAATAGTTTTTAGTCTAACAAGGAAATTTTCCGTCAGGTCCATTGCAATATGATGTTCAAAAACATCGCCGTTTGAAGTTACACCCCGTATTTTGCCGTCGTATAAAAAGCGTTGCAATAGCAGTTTACCTGTTTCGATACGGTCATCGGTATTTTCGACGGTGGCAGGCGGTGGCATGGGTTCCGGAATCATTTCTCTTTTGTCCAGAAGGTATTTTATGAAATTAAGTATTCGGCCGAGTCTGAGCAGGGTAATCGTTTCTAATCTCGTGGTGGTATGGGACAACGGAAGAGCGGAGGATCGCATGCAAGAAAAAGTCTTTGGCAAAATTCCCAATTTATCACACAAGTCATAATCACGACTCCCCAGGGCAGGATAAAAAACAGAAAGGCCCGCAAGTACCCTTCT
>CP070746.1:5793198-5798388 GCA_020348305.1 Desulfobacterales bacterium | reverse complement strand
TTAATTTAAACTCCATAGCCACCTCTGCCTTTGCAGCAATTTATATTAACAGTTTTACCCTGAACCTATGAACCCTGAACTATTGAACCTTTCTTTGATTATGCCTTCCTCTTAGGTTTCGGTGAGCGCCTTATTGTTTCGGATCATTGATTATCAATTTTTCGTTGTTGGGGTCAACAAATTTGAGAGAAAACTCGCCGCGTCGAAGCTCACATAAGCGAAGACGGGGACCTGCTGCGGCGTAGCTTGCCTGAGCGAAGACGGGGCCTGCCGCGGCGTAGCTCACTTAAGCGAAGATGGGGGCGTGCCGCGTCGTAGCTTTTGCGTAGACTGGGAGGTGAGTGGCAGTTAGCAGGCAACCGTGGCCGCAATAACCAACAGCTAATAGCGGAGGCGGGGAGTCAATTTAAATCAGCGAAGGAGAAAATTAAAAAATAAAATACGCTCTTCTAGCCGTTCACTATTGGTTTAATTATGTAAATATATAAATGGAACGGACGTACCTTTTTTTCTTTCCGAGGCTGTTTGGCAATACCGCGGAGTTCTGGCTGAATGCCCAGCGTGCCTGTGATTTATGGAAGGCTCAAAAAGCAAATATTTAATATTTAAGATGCGACCCATTTCTTTTAATGTTCTGTGTTTCATCCATCTTATTGCCCCAACTTTATATATTAAACCACTCCACTTTTTAGCACAGAGACTCAAAACCATTTAAATTATACAGAACTGTAAAGGATAAAACAATAAGTGGTGATATCTTAATCTGATATCACATGTTTTTATGGGTCGGTCAATTCTGCATAGATGTTTACAGTATCGGTATTTTTTAGATGACAAATATTTTGCAGATATCATCTTCTTAGATATCTGCAATTTCGGCGCATCTGCGATTAACTGGAGAAATCAAAGGTTTAATTGCAAATCTCTTCGTCACAAATCAATGATGGTAATTGGTTAAGATCAACACATGAAGTTATTGATCACCCTGTTTGTTTTTCTGCACGAGCCAAGCTTATTTCTTTCCAAGTAGTTTCAATATTCTGGGGAACATGTTTGCTCGCGGATTTACGCTTTAAAATCTATGAGTCCGTAGGGCAGGTTGATACACATAATCCGCAACCAATACAGCGATCCGAATTTAAGACCACCTGCTCATCCTCAAGAGTCAGAGCTTCCATCTGGCATCGGTCCAGACAACTTTCACAGCCATCGCAAGTTTCTGGTGTGGCCTTTGCAATAAAGGGGCTGGCAACTACCTCAGAGGGTTTGGAAAGCTGCTTGAGGCGTAACAGCGTACCGCAACAGCAACCGCAGCAAGTACAAAGAAAAGAGATTTCCTTAGAATTGCTGGGTTGCAACACCAAGTTGGACTTGTCAGCTTTAGTCAGAATATCCAGTATATTGTCCCTGTCAACGTATCGTCCCTGACCGTTTCGAACATAATAGTCCGCCCATTCACCAAACATGAGGCAAGATTCCTCTGGTGCTTCACATTCAGAACCCATTAACTTCGCTCTACGACGACATATACAAGGTGCTACTGCATATTTTTCGTGGGCCTTCACCAGCTCTTCAGCACGTTCATAGGGAAGCATTTCCAAATTGCCTTCGATACTTTGACCCACTGGAATCGTACGCATCTGTGGCAATGGCTGTGGTCGAGGGTCTTTGTGCATTGTGCGTCTATATTCGGTTAGATCCTCAACAAATTCCTTATCCAATTTGTTGACCTGGAATTCATAGATACCAACAACCCATGGAACAGCTTGATACAGCGCTGGACTTTCTTCAGCCTCTATAGAAAAAATGAGCCCCTTGGCAGCCATCGCTTTCAGTCTCTGTTCAGCTTCGCCGATGGAGATTCCGGCTCGGTTAGCTATAGTACTGGATTTTTCTCGTTCCAACGTCAGATGTACTGATAATTCAGCTTCTTCGGGCGTGAACAGTCTTTTAAGCAAGCGAAGTTCCACTCCAGTATCGCTGGGTGTAAAACCGCCTGGTAGGTTATCTAGATGGTCGGCCAATCTTTTATAAGTGTCCATTTCCATGATCTCCTCCTTTTTAGGGACGGCTAAATAGCCATTGATAGGAATCGTTTTATTGATTATATTAAGATAACTCAAAACTCTGCTCAAAGTACAGGTTTCAAACTGATATCGCAAGGCTATTAAGAAAATAAAAAAGGCAGAGCTTTAAAATACTTTGCCTTTTCATTTCTCAAGGGGCGAGCCACAGTCCAATTAATGTATTCAATACTGTTAGCTTATTTTCAATTTTGTAGAAAAGTTCTAGCGTCTCCAGGTATGTTTGTTTAATGTATCGGTTTGACCATTTTTTTTATGGCAATGATCATCCCGTTTGCGGTCCGGACAATAGGGTCTTCAAGATATCCTCTTTGCCTACTATTCCGACCACTTTGCCGCCGTCCAAAACAGGAATCGTGTGATAATTTTTGTCGACCATTAATCTGGCAACATCTTCGATATCGGCATCCGGATCGACGGTAACCGGCTTGGGTGTCATGGCTTGTTCCACCATTATGGCGGCAATCTTTTCCACCTCTTTATCGATCCGTTTCACGATTGTTAACGGCATAAAACCGTCAAGCAAAGTGAACAGGGAGGGGATGGGAATACTCTTTTGCTGGGCGATAAGATCACTTTGACACAGAATGCCTACCAGTTTACCGGAATCATCAACCACAGGAAGTCCGTTGATCCGCTTTTCCAGTAGAATTTTGGCGGCCTTAACGACCTCCGTGTCAGGAGTGACCGTGATTATGTCTTTTGTCATAATATCTTTTACTTTCAGCATGCCAGCACCTCACCACTTTTAAATACTTTCATCGATTTGTTGCTTCTCTAAATTTCCTTTCGCTTCATGTCATGGCTGCCTCAGGGTTTGGGTTAGCGCAATATTGTTTCGGATCATTCATTATCAAAATGATGCTATTAGAGTCAAGAAATTTGAGGGATGGGGCATGCCGCGGCGTAACTTTTGCGTAGAATAATAGATGGGTGGCAGTAAGCGCACAGTTGTGGCCGCACTAGCCAAAAGCTAATAGCGGAGGCGGGGAGCCAATTCTAATCAGCGAAGGGGAAAATTAAAAAGTTAAATACGTTCCTCCCGGCGGTTCATTCTGTCAATTTAAAAGATCTGACCGCTTTTTTTATTGGATCAAACATTTACGTCTTGAGATAAACGGTTAGAAAAAATTTTGAACAATAAATTTTTTGATGGTAACTATACTATGGGGATTCGCAAAGCAGAATTTAACACGAATATCCGTCAATTTGTCAAATAGATTTGCCAATACTGGCATTTATTGAAGCCAATAATAGAGGAGTAATATGAAAAAAAAGCAAAGCAAATGGGATATGCTTGATGGGGTATTAATGCAGATCTGGAAAATGCTTAAGCGGGGTGTTAGTCATTTCAATGATCCGTTTCATTGGCCTGTCTTAGGAACTACCGGGAAAAGAGGCATTAGTTTGCGTACTGTTATCCTGAGACAGTTTCTTTTGCCCGAACGGATTCTGGTATGTCATACAGACGCTCGCGCAGATAAAGTTCAAGAAATATCCAATTCCGATAAAGTCAGTTGGCTCTTTTATCATCCGAAAAGGAAAGTTCAGTTGAGAATATCAGGACATGCTACATTACATGTGGATGATCAATTCGCTGACGAACAATGGGCGGTTACCAAAATAACCAGTCGCCTCAATTACTGTACAACTGAGCCGCCCGGCACCCCCATTGATCAGCCATTGTCCGGATTGCCCGATTTTCTGCTCCGTAAAGTCCCGACACTTTTAGAAAGTGAAAAAAGTCGTAAAAATTTTATGGTGATTGCATGCCGATTTGATTCTATGGATTGGTTGATTCTGAGAACATTAGGCAACCGGCGCGCCCGATTCGATTGGGATCAAAATGGATTGAATGCAACATGGCTGACCCCATAGAACAAAGGAGCAAAGCTTGAATTGTAAGCTATTATTAATCCAATACGTATTTTGAAAAAAGCAGCACGAATTCTCAATTGTGATATGAAAGGTTTTATACAAGCAGCGCGAGTGTCGGGAGGAGAAAAAGATGACCGTGATTAGACGATCGATTTAATTTGGAGAACCAGTGATCTGATCAATGCTCAGACAGACCAATTATTTCGGTTAGCCTGCTCAATGAAAGGCTAAGAAGTCGAATCTTAAAAGTCAGAATGAAGAGGATAAACAAAAATTTCCGACAAAATTCAATCAACGTAATTCACAATTCGAGCTTTGACCCTCTATTTCTCATAGACCCGTAAATCCCGCGGTGTTTTGCAGCCATCGGTGAGTATTTCGGTGAAGCGAGGTGAGAAGCTTGCTAAGGAGGAAGGACTAGAATTGGTTGACAATTAGAAAATTATAATTCAATGGACGTTATATATTAAAGAAGAAAAAGAAAATACTTCCACGAGTAGCATAGAAAAAAAATATTATCGCGTAGATAAAAAAATAACCTCCTGCTAACATAGCGGCGCAAATTTTATCAACCCAAACTATGCCAAAAGGAGGTTATCATGAACAATCAAGACATTAGCAGAGTTGAATGGTTTCGTCAATTTAAGAATGAAATTAGAGGATCTGACAGGTTTTTGATCGTGGGGCTGGATATTGGCAAAAACATGCATCACGGCTTTTTAGGAACCGTTACTGGCAAGACGGTCAAGCGCGGCTTGCGGGTTGAAAACAGCGCCAGCGGCTTTGAGCACTTATTGACCACTGTGCAATTTTACATGGACCGCGATGGTTTTAAAAACGTCGTTTTTGGTCTGGAACCCACCAGTGTTTATCATAAGCCGTTGGCAGAGTTTTTGATTACCCATGACCATTTGGTGGTTTATGTCACCAACGAAGCGATTAAAAAAAACCGCGCTCTACTGGATGGCCGTTGGGACAAAAACGATACCAAGGATGCGGCCAATGCGGCGGATCTGCTCGCCCAGGGTAAATGCCAATTTTATGATTTACCGGATATCCAACTGCGTGATCTTCGCGCGCTGCTTGCACTTCGTGGGCGATTAAAGAAACAACTTCATAGCAGCCGGGTTCGTATCCGCAATAACCTGGTCGCCCAGTACTTTCCCGAACTCGATAACTGCTGGAATCAAGCCCAAGAAGAAAATCTGGCGATTGTGCGCTGGTGTCT
>CP070746.1:5784674-5793098 GCA_020348305.1 Desulfobacterales bacterium | reverse complement strand
CAAAGCCGATAGAGACAATGATCAGAACCTTATAGGCCAGAACCTTGATATGGACATCGGTATAGCTGGCACCGAAAGCAGGTCCCTGGGTTGAATACAAAAGTCCATACATTTTCAGGTGGAAACCCCAGGCCAGGAGCAGGACAATGATTCCTCCCAAGAAAATGAGGTGCTGCTTGGCTTTTGGTGCAACGCTAATTTTAGGAAGAGAGGGCGGCGCACCCTGCTCTTGACTAAATTCACCTTCTATTTGAAGCGCACCATTTTTTAAATACCAACCCATGGTGACCAGACCCGCAAAAATGAAAAGAACCAATAACCCCTCGCGGGCGTAGACGTAAAAGGGAAGAGAGAACAGATAAAAACCGATGTCCCGGTTAAAAATAGGATCCGTGCTGCCAAAAGGTTGCTGGTATAGGTAGCGCAGGAGTAAATTCCATTGGTCGGCGCCCTTTGAGGCAATATAAGAACTTAGAATCAGAATAAGAACAATGAGCAGCGAATTTAAGGCCCTGCTCGAAAGGCCGAGTTGGGCAAAATAATCGTCGGCAGCTTTAAAGCCAAGTCCCGACCCACCGCCCGGGTTTAAGCGTTTGGCGACGTAAAGGCTAAGGCTTATGATAAAGATCAAAAGCAACCATATCAACAAACCGAACCCGAATTTACTCAAAAGCATGGTCCAAAAAACAGGTGAAAAGTTTAGATTTTCGAACCACAGCCAGTCAGGATAGATTGAAATCCCCGACCAAAGCAATAAGACAGCGATAAGCCCGAATCCGATGACAATTAATCTCTTATTCATATCTTGTTCTCCCCAAGGGTAACGTGAGTGACCCGCTTCAATGTTTCGGCGACAGAGAAAGCGGAAAAAATGGTTGAAGCAGGGTAACAGTTTTTTCTGCGAAAAGGAAGGGGAAACTGATGTGAAAAGCAAAAAGCGATATTTAATAATTAAGATGTGAGCTTATTGTTTTCCCTGAAGTTGTTTTTCAATCGTGGTCAGACGTTTTTTTAGATTTTCGAGTTCTTTTGTTGAGCGCTGTTCGCGTTGTTTGCGGTCTATCGCCTCGCAAAAGGCCCGGATATTTGCGTTGATTGTGCGAATCAGCAGTTTATCATCGGAACTATAAATTTTAGCCAACATCTCAACAGCAGCACCAAAGCCGGAACTGTCCTCAGCGTGCTGCAAATCATTAGCAGACCCGGTCTTCCGACTAACCTGAGGATCATATGGTGATTCCGGACTCGCTATCTGGCCATCATGATGCGATCCCTCTGTTTTATATTCCGCCCGTATTTTAGGGCCATGTCCAAAACGAAGCCAATCCATGGAGCAGCCGGTTAACTCCGCCACCTTATAAATCCACCCGGGGGGAACGTCGTCGCGTTTTCGAGCCGCACCAATATTTTGCCTTGATATGCCTAAATAATTTGCAAGCTGTCCGTCGGATTTAACACCTAAGGCTTCTTTGAGTCGACCGAGTATCGCTTCTGTTTCGGTTAAGAACAAACCTAAATCCCCGTTATTATTTGATTTATCTTTTTGTACCACGTGATGGGCCGAAACTCATCCCGCAGAATTGCGGGTGTGTAATATGCAAAATTATTTTGCATTTTATGCAAATATTTATTGACATTTCAAAATAAATGGATTAAGAACTTACCCGACAACTCAATCCATGGATCATACGAGAAGCCGTTTTTAATATTTAACAAAATTTTGCCATATTTGAAAGTTATTATTGACAGACAATCAGCGATCTTTACTGAACCGCTTTTCACCAACCCCATGCAGTATTGCATGGATATGAGGCATTAACATCTAAATCAGAAGGAGGAGAAAATGTTAAATCGGAAAATTGTTGTTGCAGTGCTTGTGACGGTTTTAGTTGGTTGGGTAAGTGTCATAAACATAAATGCCGGTGAGGCCGAAAAAATTAACATTAACACGGCTACAGCTGAAAAACTGACGCAATTAAAAGGGATCGGTCCTTCTCATGCAGCCAAAGTCATTGAGTATCGCGAAAAATACGGACCCTTTAAAACACCGGAAGATTTAATGCAGGTTCCGGGAATTGGTCAAAAAACATTAGAAAAAAACAAAGAATTGATCTCAGTCGAAGAACCAAAATCAAACTAATCTTTTATTCATAACGCTATCAGCCGCCTGGATGTCAGGCGGCTGATAATTTATATTAGATTCGATTACTGTTAAAGTCAGGAGAAAGAAAAATGACAGAAAAGATTAAAAGCTATAAGGACCTGAGGGTATTTCAGAATGCGATGGAGGCAGCCCTGAAAATTTTTCAGTTGACCAAACCCTTCCCTCCCGAAGAAAAATACGCGATGACCGACCAAATGCGAGGGTCATCCCGTTCGGTTTGCAGTAATTTAGCTGAGGCATGGCGTAAACGAAGGTACAAAGCAGCTTTCATAGCAAAATTGAATGATTCTGAAGGCAAAGCATGTGAAACACAAGTTTGGGTTGAATTTGCCAGAAGATGCAAATACCTGGAGGATGACGTATGTGATGAGCTGGATTCAGCATATGATCTGATTTTGGGGCAACTTGTAAAAATGATTAACGAACCCGACAAATGGTTGATCAAACAATCACCGATTCGCTAAAGGTAGGTTTCGCCGCAACATCGATAGCTCGCCGTTTCTCAAGCAGGCGACCTCAAGATATTCAACGAGTTGCGTATTTGCTTTATTTGTGCTAGCTGAGCAGGGTCTTAGGAATTGGCTCAATCCATACCTCCGCGTTAAAAACCTCAGTCAATTTATTTGAAAGGGCTTCCATGTCTGCCATATCCTGGGTTTCCACCACCAGATCGTAATCATCAAGTATTTTCAGCTTCCCATATTGCTGGATGATGTCCGTTACCTGGTAAACATCGGCCGTCACCCAGCCCTTCATGCGAACCAACAATTCGTCTCCCCTAAAAGACCGCTCGATCACCAGATCGACTTGACGTTGTTTTGCTTCCCATCCGATGATGGCCGGTTTCTTCACAACCGGCCGGACCGGGTCGTGCACGGCCGCGCATTTAAACCACAACATTGCTCTTTCCATAATTTCTCCTGCTTGACATATGAATGAATTTGAGCAAACTATAACTATACTCCGGATGTGTCAAGGTAAATGGCTTGAAGTGGGTTCATACCCTCAGATCATGTTCGAGAGTAAGATGCGCACCCCATATACTTTAAACATTATGCTTTCTAAGTATTAATTTTATGATAGCACTTTCGATGTTTTCATGAAATATTCAGCTTAAAGGAGTCGGCTATGAATATTTTTTCTGCAATGAAACAACGTCGAAGCACCAGGGTATACCTTAAAAAGCCCGTTACCCGCGCTGATATTGAAGAGGTCTTTTATTATGCCGGTCTTGCCCCGTCTGCCATTAACCTGCAACCCTGGGAATATATAGTTGTCTATGGCGAAGAAAAGGATCGGTTGGTTCGGCGCCTTATTAAAGTTCATGCCGAACGCAAGGTTTCATGCGGCCCTGGAACCTCGGCAAGGCTGCCGGAAAAATTTTCCCGCCGAAGCCGTGCCGTTTCCCAAATCATGGAACCTCGGATTGATGAACTTGGTCTGAGCTTCAACCAGTTCATTGAAGAGGGAAGCTGCTCCTTTTATGGAGCGCCGGTGGCTATTTTTGTCACAATCGACACGCTGTTTCCCAAAATCCGTTATCTCGACCTGGGCTTGAGTATATCCTATTTACTCCTGGCCGCTGAAGCCAAAGGGCTGGGCACCTGCCCCATCGGACTTATCACGGCATATGCCGCTGATATCGCCGATGCCTTGAGCATTCCCGGAAACAAGGAGATCGTGCTGGGCATTGCCTTGGGGTATGCCGATGAGGCTTCACCGCTTAATAATATTAAAACCGAACGGGTAGATCAGAACGAAATTCTCCACTGGTACGAATAGGCGCTGTTGCCTTTAAGTGGTAAAATTTACCCGCCGGTAGTTAAAAGCGGCGCACCAGTGAAAACGAAGAAACGAAGGGACGTCCATAAAATTATAATAATTTCTAAAAAAAAATTTAAACGCATAATTACAACACCGTCCATATAACACATTCACACAGTTCGACTTGACATGACCGGTGTTCTGCGGCTTTAATCTTGCGATTCCCCGTGCTCCCAACGGTCAAGAATTCGGTGAACTTTTGGATACACCTTTTCTCGCGCTTCCCACCGCTCGATACCCTTCAGCAGTAAGTCGTCATAATTCGTTTCCGCATGCCGGACATGCGCTGTCACGGCAAGCCGCACCGCCTCTTCGTCCAATGCCTTGGTGGCGGCACTCCGGCCCACGCGGCCACTGTATTTCCGGCAGGCATGCTCGGCAATCAGACGCTCTCTTCCTGTGGGGCAAAAACGGTATATTTGGCGCACACGACCTGCAAAACTGCGGATGTATTGCAGGTCCAGTTCAGCTCGGCGGGCTGCTGCCCTTGCGCGGGCGAGCTTTCTGGCATTGTCGTCGACGGCACACTCTTTTTCTGCACGCTCCAGTGCTTCTTCTTCGACAAGCAGGCCCTGCCGTTCATAGCGCTTGCGGGCGCGCGACCATTTCACGACCACTGCCGATAGTCCGGAGTACTTTCGGGAACGACGGGTGAGCGCGGCATCGCCGGAGGGAAGAAACACCAGGTGATCCAGATCCGCGCAGTTCAGGCAGAGGGCGTTTCTCTTCCGGTCCAGTGTTATCCAAGCTCTGCGCCCGAGCTCTTGCTTGCATTCTCCGCAAGTCGAGTTTCGGGTCGAGATAAAAACGACGATATCATTGCCTTTCGACATGAGACGCTGAATCACTTATTTCTGGATTTCCGCTTCTCGCTACACTGAGGCGGGGATGACATAGACGGTGCCGACTCAGCCGACGATGCGCGAAGATCGGTAAGGCACCAGGTTGAGCAGCGGAAAGTAAAATAATCCTCAAATCTTGAATAATGATTATAAGTTGTCATTTTCAATCCTGTTGTGTTAGATAGCACATATGGCGCGTGCATGGCAAATAGCAAAACCGATAGATCAGAGTACATGAACAGCTAGAGGGACGTATTTAACTTTTCAACTTCCGCCTTCGCTCATTAGAATTGGCTCCTCGACTTCGCGATAATCATTGATTTGTATATTTAGCGGTTGCTTTAATCACTAATCAAGATTTGAGCCCATTTTCTTTTTCAGTGTGACCCGCAGGATCTCGCCGGGATGCCAGAGCCGCATCCGCGGTCCCCATGTACCCGTGCCGCGGGTGACGATAACCGTCAGCCCGTCCACCTCATAACGGCCCTCCAGCAAAGGGTAAACTCGGCGGACCAAATAGCTGAAAGGCCAAATCTGGCCTCCGTGGGTGTGACCGCTCAACATCAGACCCGCCCCGGCTTGAGCGGCTATTTCGGCCTGCCAGGGCGTGTGAGATAGCACCACGGTCGCGCCGGGAGGTCGGCTGGCAAGGGTCCCTGACATGATATCGCCGCTCTGGCCTGATCGGCGCCTCGCGGTGAAATCCTCTACGCCTGCCAGAACCAGGCCCGGCCGGACTTCAACCCAGCGGTTGCGCAGCATCTGGAAGCCGGCACCTTCGATCGGCCCCATACGCGTACCGTAGCCCCCATAAAACTCGTGATTGCCGGGGACCGCCCAGACACCCTGCGGTGCTGAAAGGCGCCCCATAGTTCTAATCAGCTCTCTGCGGGGAGGGCCGTGTCCTTCGAAGATGTCGCCGAGCAAAACCACCAGATCGGGCCGCTGCGCATTGACCTGGGCGACCCTGGCCGCTAGCCATCGCTCACCGAGCAACGAACCGAGATGCAAATCGGACAAGGCAACAATTACTGTTCCATCCATCTCGTCAGACAGGCCACTGAGTCGTACCTCGTAGCTTTGCACCACCGGCGGGCGCAGGCCTTGAAAAAGCGCAATCGCCGAAAGCACCATGCCGGCGGCCAGGGCCAAGCCTCGCAACGATACCGCCAGCCGGGGCATAAGCCAGCCGAATGCGGTGATCAGATCTACTGCAAGCAGCGGTACAAAAGTGAGAAACAACATAGCCATCCAGTTCATCCCGAGAAATTCAAGGGCAGCGGCCGGCACGCCCGTGCCGTGGTGACCAACGACACGACCGAGGTAAAAAATGATCCACAGCACCACGCCTGCCCCGATAAGGACCGGCAGGGGCACGTGCCGATGCACGAACGGCACCGTTGCAGCGCGCCAAAAAACATAAATGTGCATCATTGTAGATACGGAAAGGAGAATGATTCCGAACATCGGCTCCTCATCTTGTTCAGTTTTCGGGTGTCCACGATAAACTGTAACCAAAAAAATAAATCATCAAGAGGAAATTGATCACCCCTTAGCGAACAAAAATGCAGAATAAAATATTCGAAGCTGAAAGTAAAGAACCCTGTAATTGAATTAATTAAGTTTATGATAACTTCGCGGGAAATAATAAGCCGTTTGATTGAAAATGAAAGTCGGCTCGGGAGCTGAGTGGTGGTTATTGAGAATAGCTTAATCGCTGATCAAGGTTTGACATTTATTTTCTTATTACGGCCCCACTTTTTTGATATTTCAACTCGCAATATACTGCTTTGATAACTTCATTAAATGAAATAGAAAATTATGATCAAAAATGTTAGTGCCAACAAAGATAACTTAAGGATTTTCTTATATTTGGTTACTTTTGTATCATCGATGTCGTCCGTAGAAAAAAGAAATGGTATAAACTTGAAGGGCCTAATTGGATAAAAATAGAAGTTTGCTTGGTTGATTCCAAATGGCCTTTCAAATGAAATTTCTTGCCATTTAAAAGAATGATATTTTTTCAAGTATTCAAAAAACTCGATGAGAATAAATATACAAAAAGTGCCGATAGAGAAAAATGGTATGATAAAAAAGATGAAGTATCCCATAATGAAAGCTCCTTTATGTGACAACGAGGGCAATTATTTTTTTTTGATTTTTTTGTTTTAAGAGTGCAAAAAGTATGCACATCTAAAGGTATAGAAATTTATCACGTGATCTCAATGGCTTAATTCCAATACATTAAAAAAGATGAAATCCGTCTCCTATAAAATAGTAAACAAGTACTGTATAACTTATTGTACAAAATGCGGTTTTAGCTAATGGTAAGAGAAAGCGATAGATGATAGTGGGTGTCAATCAATACATATGCAAAAGTGGCACAAAGGGGACATCCCATGATTTTATTCTTTTCTGGGATAGGTGGCCAAAGCTTGAATTGTGAATTACGCTGATCGAATTTTGCTGGAAGCTTCCATTTATTCTTCATTCTGATTTTTACGATTCGACATCTTGGTCTACCATTGAGCAGCCTAACCTAAATTATTGGCAGAAGTAGGCATTGATTAGATCACCAGTTCTCCAGATTAAATCAATCATCTAATCACGGGCATCTTTTTCCACTGCCGACACCGGCTCTGCTTGTATAAAACCTTTCATATCGCAACTGAGCCTTCGTGCTGCTTTTTTCAACAGGCGTGGATGTGCCCTCCTGCCGGAACATCGTGTTTCCAAAAACTCTTTCCTGCCCGAAATAGGCAATGAGGACAACCGGGTTAACAGGCTAACCGGCAAGCCATTCAAATAAGTCATAATAGTCAGCCACGTCCCAATAATCATTTTTTCCTACGCACTCTTGTGGCCAATTTGCCCTTGACACACAAAGGCTTTTTCTCTATTCTTCCATTCAAAAAAGGGAATTCTTCTCGCCTCACCCCACCTCACCTCACCTTCACTCAACTGAGAGGTAAAAAAGCAATGAATATCGCCTTGACTCAAGTTCGTTTTTTGGAGAGATCACTTAAGCTTTTTGGACAGAAGACAGCGGTGATTTGTGAGGGCCAAAGATGGACCTATGCTCACTATGGGGAACGTGTGGAGCGATTGGCTAATGCTCTGGAGGATCTGGACGTTAAGCCCAAGGAAAGGGTTGCCTATTTGGGCTATAATTGCCATCGATTGCTTGAATGCTATTACGGAATCATAAAGATGGGAGGCGTATTACTGCCTTTGAATATCAGGCTGGCTTCCCAAGACTTCGAATACATTATCAACGATGCAGAACCTCGGGTAGTGTTCGTGGATCCTGATTTTCTCACTAAATTAGAACCTATCCTGGAGAATATCCCATCAGTAAAGCACTTTTATCTTTTAGAATCGATGCAGAACATGCCAAATTGGGTCAACGGTGGATATGATAATCTGCTCGAGAGTTCCACGCCTGCGCCGAGGCGTTCTCCTGGTGATTACCCTTTCCATGAAGATGATATGGCCGAGCTCTTTTATACAAGTGGCACTACAGGTCCTCCCAAAGGAGTCATGCTCACGCATCGTAACCTTTATCTTCACTCTCTCTCTGCCATGGCTACTTAT
>CP070746.1:5763023-5784574 GCA_020348305.1 Desulfobacterales bacterium | reverse complement strand
GATGAAAAGCTTACCATAACGCCCAAGCCGTGTGGCAGCGGGGGCAGGTTAATCAATGAAGGCGGCTATGACCCTCCATGCAATTTTTTTAAAATAAAAAGACCCCAGCCTATGACGTTTAACAGAGAGGACTTTCCCGCCTATTGCGCTCACTGCTATTTTCAAAATATTTCCCCCATGGAACCGGGCGGAAAACCTCTGTTTAAAACCGAACCATCAGAAGATTTAGGTAAGACACCGTGTAGGATATACATATACAAATAAAATGCCAAATATTTGAAATGCCTAAAGTGCCTAAATTGAAATAAGGAATAATTCTTAATTTAAATCGATTAGGAGGTAAATGAATGGAATACAAAAACATCCTTTACGAACAGGAAGACCATGTTGTGACGATCACGATTAATCGGCCTGAAGTCCGCAACTGCATCAATTTTGAAACCAATCTGGAGTTGCAGCACGCCTGGAAAAAATTCCGCGATGATGAAAATGGGTTTGTCGCAATTTTTACCGGAGCCGGCGCTAAAGCGTTTTCCGCGGGGTGGGATCTCAACGATGCTGCCGCCCTCGAATCGATCGGCACCTATGACCAGTTTCGGGTTGCCGTCCATAACAGTGAGGGCTACTGCGGGTACACGAAGAAATTCGATATTTTCAAGCCCATTATCGCTGCGGTAAATGGCTACGCTTTTGCTGCAGGTCTCGAGTCATGTCTTCTGGCCGACATACGCATTGCATCGGATAATGCACAATTTGGGGCCACAGAAAGACGCTGGAACATCGTGGCCGGCGATGGACTTTGTGTCCGATTACCGCTTGCCGTCGGTTACGCCCGCGCTATGGAGCTGATAATAACGGGGAAACGCATTGATGCTCAGGAAGCATATCGAATCGGTTTAGTGAACGAAATTGTACCGCCAGAAAAATTGATGTCCCGGGCAAAAGAGCTGGCAAAACAGATTTGTGAGCTTCCTCAAGGATCGATTCGTACCGACAAAGAAACCGTTATTCGATGTATCGGCCGCACTGTGGAAGAGCGGACCTTTATCGAAACTGAAGGCATACTCACCATGTTTGTTCGAGGTGACAAGCACACCGAGGGAGCAAAAGCATTCATCCAAAAACGAAAGCCCGCATGGAAAGATTATGGACTGTAGTGAATCGAAGAAGGCAACTGGGACATGGTGGGCAACAACACGCCGGTCTTTTTCGTGCGCGACCCGTACAAGTTTCCGGATTTTATCCACACCCAGAAGCGGCATCCGAAGACCAACCTGATGAGCGTTTTTGGGTGAAGTTCCATTTCAAGACCATGCAGGGCCACAAGCACTGGACCAACGCTGAGGCTGCAGAGGTCGTTGGCCGGACCCGCGAGTCCACCCAGGAAGATCTCTACAACGCGATCGAGAGCGGTGACTTTCCGAAATGGCGGTTTCGCGTGCAGGTGATGCCGGAAGAGGACGCCGACAAGACGCCCTATAATCCGTTCGATCTGACCAAGGTTTGGCCGCACGGCGACTACCCCCTGATTGATGTCGGCATCATGGAGTTGAACCGCAATCCTGACAACTACTTTGCCGAAGTCGAGCTGGCGGCCTTCTCTCCCTCGAACATCGTACCGGGCATCAGCTTTTCACCGGACAAAATGCTGCAGGCAGGGTTCTTCTTATATTTAATAATCCGGGGCAAAGCGAAAGGCCGTTCTATCTTTAATCAGAACGGCCTTTCATTTTTTATTGCCGAACGGGTCCTTTATTGAGATTATTTTAACTCTGACAAAATCGCAGATTTCATAATTGGTGGTTGTCAAGTCAATTATATCTAAATTTTGATCATTGTAAAATCATCTTCGTCCAACGACAGCTTAGCCCTATGCCCTAACCATCATGCCTTTCCATGCGCTTCCTTTACCTTAGCCCTATTGATGGAGCCGTCATCGGTTTTTGGCAGCTCGGGAACATAAACAACATATTTAGGTTTTTTAAAACGGGCAATCTTTGCGGCCACAAATTCGATTAATTCGGATTCAGCCAATGATTCGCCTTGTTTTAAGACACACACCGCTTTAATCGCCTCTCCCCATTGTTCATCCGGCACGCCGATGACCGATGCTTCCTCCACCAGAGGATGCTCCAAAATTACTTTTTCAACCTCCGAAGGGTATACGTTTTCGCCGCCCGGTTTGATAAGTTCCTTTTCCGGCATTCTTCCGGCGTAAAACAGGTAACCGTCTTCATCATAACGGCCCATATCGCCGGTGTGGTGCCAACCATATCTGAATGTATATTCGGTCTCTTTTTCCAGGTTCCAATAGCCTTTAAATACCATCGGACCTCTGACAACGATTTCACCCGTCTTTCCCGTTTCGACAAAATTTCCATGCGCGTCCATCAGCTCAACCTCGTTTGCAAACCCCGGTTTCCCAGCCGACCCCGGCCGCTCGTTAAAGGCGCCATAGGTCACCAGACCTGAAGTTTCAGATTGTCCAAAGGCAACCCAGAATGTACCGCCGGTGGTTTCTTCATATGTTTTAATCATTTCCGGCGTATCCAATCCACCGACAATTCGCCAGCTTGAAAGATCGCATTTTAATTCCTTGTTGCGTTCGAATAGGGTGGACAACATCGGGGGGAACTCAAAAACAATGGTTGCCTTATCCTCTTGAATGTGTTTGAGCGCAAGATCAGGATCGAACTTCGGCAAAACAATATTCTTCCCGCCTGCGTGCATAACGTTTAAGGCAGTGCCCAGCCCCGCGATATGGAATAAGGGTAAAACACACAAGTGGCAATCCTCAGGAGTTATATTCCAGATCGCCATGCCCTGCAAATTGGCTGCAATTATGTTACTATGCGTCAAGGTTGCACCGCGGGGTTTACCTTCTACTGCTGCGGTATGAATAATCATAAAAGCATCATCAGTGTTCACTTCCGGCACATCGCATTTACCATCATTATTTAATAATTCATCAAAAGCCATAAAATCACCTGCTGCCGCTTCCATGGTGTAGCTTTTCTTGATAAAGTCGAATTTGGAAACCAGCGGGCCTGTCAAGTCCTGAAACTCATCTCCGGAAAATACCAACTTCGGTGCGCCGTCCGAGATTACATATTCCACCTCTTCTGGTTGCAGACGCCAGTTTATGGGGAGCATAACAGCACCGATCTTTGCCGCAGCGCCATACAAATAAACGTATCCCATGCTGTTTTGTGCAATGACCCCGATCCGATCTCCTTTTTCCAATCCGGCCTTTAAGAGCCCACAAGCCAATCGATCGACTCTCTCTTTAAATTGTAGGTGGCCGATCTTTTCTTCGCCGAATATCCAGGCCACTTGATTACCATAGACTCGAGCATTGCGCTTGATAACGCTGTAAATCGTAAAATCGTAAAGTCCCATCTTTCCTCCTTTTTTCTTCAATTTGAGTTTGCAATTTGGGCGTTTGGCATTCTTACAACAAATTAACCCTTTTTAGTCATATACCGGTGAAGATATCGAAATACGTTGGTCGTGCAAACGATATTCAATTGCTAATTCGTATTTGTCAATATTTTTATAAAAAGAAAAAAATTGAATGTATTCCGTCTGATATATAATTTATGTAAAATGAGCATCGTAATTCTTAGGTGGCCCTTTCGTATTTACAAAAAGGCCCTGTTAATATATGGTTTCAAAAACTCAGATCAAATCAAAATTAAGGTTAGACGTCCCGCTTCTCAAGCGCGACAACACAGCATTCAGACATGAGAGGGGGTTTGGAAACAATTTCTACCATTAATTATGAGGAACGCCATGTGCAATAAAAAAACAATCATTGTTCTCTGTACCTTGATGCTTCTGAATATCGCATTAGCCTGTATACCAGGCAATTATTCCGGCTTGCATGCACTGGCCGCAGAGCCGAATCTATCTCTGGAAAAAATCCTGGATGGGATAGAAAACCGATATGCCAATTCGGCATTTTCTGCAAAATTTCTTCAGGAATCAACAATTAAAGCCATGGAGATAACTGACTTTGCCTCGGGGATGGTTTATGTGAGGCATCCCGGTATGATGAGGTGGGAATACGATAAACCGGACAAACAAGTAATTATAACGGACGGCTTTAAATTATGGATTTACAGACCCGAGGACAATCAGGTCATGACCGGAAGTGCGCCAGATTTTTTCCGAGACGGCAAAGGTGCGAGCTTTTTGTCGGATATCAAGCTCATCCGTGAAAAATTCAATATCTCTTTATTAAAATCTGAAAGTAATTTTTTCCATGAACTCAAACTGATGCCTATCGAAAAAACCCTGGATATATCAGATATACGCCTTTCCGTTTCCAAAAACACGTTTAATATTGTTCGGGTTGTTACCTACAATTTTTACGGCGATGAAACCCGAATTGAATTTCTGAATCCCAAATTTAATGTTCAATTGGATGATTCGCTGTTTAGCTTCAAGATACCGGAAGGGGTGGATGTGTTACAGATCGACGAGTAGAAAACAGAGGTCAGATGACTGAGGTCAGAGGTCAGAGAACAGATGACAGGGGTGATCGAATTCGGAAGTGGGAATGCGGAAGGCGGAAAGGGAGTTAATAATAATTGGGCATATTCGATTGCGGATTTTGGATCTCAGATTACGGAATGAAAGTCAGCGTGCATGATGTTATATATGGCTAATTAATGCCATTAAACCTTTAGCCTTACGCCTTGCCCTTTTATCTTACACCCTGGACCCCTGAACCTTTTTTATCCAGCATCCAGAGACCAGCGACAAGGAGCCAGCGACCAGAGACCAGAAACCAGAAACCAGCGACCATCATATATTATTCACGATTTCATCGGGTATATCCGCGTTTGTATACACCTTCTGCACATCATCATTATCTTCAAGCAATTCCATCAACCGGACCATCTGTTCCGCTTTTTTTCCCACAAGATTAGTCGTTGACTGCGGAAGCATGGTAACTTCGGCCACGATGTAGGGGATCGATTCCTTATCGATAGCCGCTTTAACGGACTCAAAATCCTCGGGTGCGGTGATGACTTCATAATTACTGTTATCTTCCCGAATATCCTCCGCACCGGCATCCAAGGCCGCTTCCATCAGCACCTCTTCATCAACATTCTTGTTTTCTATCGCAATGTAGCCCTTTTTCTCGAACATCCAGGCTACACACCCGTTTTCGCCTAAGCTGCCGCCGTTTTTGCTGAAAATATTGCGGATGTCGGCTACCGTCCGGTTTTTATTATCCGTAAGCGATTCCACCATAACAGCAGCACCTCCGGGACCGTAACCTTCATAAATACTCTCATCATAGTTAACGCCTTCAAGCTCGCCGGTGCCCTTTTTGATAGCCCGATCAATGTTATCTTTGGGCATGTTTTCACTCTTTGCGGCTGCTATCGCCACCCTAAGCCTGGGATTGGAAGCTGCATCCCCGCCGCCCATGCGGGCTGCCACCGTAATTTCTTTAATCAGTTTGGTGAATATTTTGCCTCGTTTGGCATCTGTGGCGGCCTTTTTATGTTTAATGCTTGACCATTTGCTATGTCCTGACATAGGTACCTCCTAACCCGTATAAACCGGAAATCCGAAGCACGAAATCCCTGGCCCAGACCTGGATCATAAGCTAGGCATTAGAAGCTATAAACTATCGTGCACTTATGATAGCCCTTGCTAAGTAAAAAAATTGCGCCAGGGCAAGCCGAAATTCGAAATGGTTCGACAAGCTCACCACCCTGAGCCAAGTCGAAGGACAATATCAAAATTCTAATATCCTCAACTTTAGGCAGTTTTTAATTTTAGGCATTTAAGGCATTTTTTTTAGCCCTAAGCCTATAATGAACATCTCTTTGCTTGCCTTGCGGCTGCTCCGGGGTTTAAATATCATTTTCTCTTTAAAGACTGCTGCGACCGCCTCAGAAAAGACATTAAAATCTTGACCCTGAAAAATCTTACAAACAAAAGTTCCGTCAGCAATTAATACCCGCTTGGCAATAGCCAGAGCTGCTTGGCAAAGATTGAACGATCGGGCTGCATCAACTGTTTTATGACCGGTGGTCGCCGGCGCCATGTCACTTAAAACGACATTAAACTTAAGTCCTAACGATTCCAACCATGCATCATCACCAGAGAGCACATCCGCGATGTATATTTGTGCATTCGAAGGGACCTCAATATTAACCGGCTGAATATCTATGCCAATAACCTGACCTGTGCTGCCCGCCAGATTCGCAGTGTATAACAACCATGATCCCGGTGAACATCCCAGATCTAAAACGATGTCTCCTCTTTTAATCAGGTTGTATTTTTGCTGTATCTCTTTGAGTTTGTATATAGACCTGGCCGGAAAGTTTTCTTTTTTGGCCCGACGCGAATAATGGTCCTGCCATTGCTTATCTTTTACGGCTGTACGTTTCATATTATCAGAAAAGTCCCTCAACCGCCTCGGCCACCGTTTTAACGCCCTCAATCTCAATCCCATCAATTTTTGGAATGCGCTTCAGATTGCTGTCCGGTACCAAACAGCGGGTAAAGCCCATTTTTTTACTTTCTGTAATTCGCGTATCTATCTGACCGATGGCGCGAACCTCTCCGGTTAAGCCAACCTCTCCCAAAACAAGGGTGCTTTCCGGAATGGCTTTGTCTAAAAAGCTGGATGCGATGGCGGCAACAGCAGCCAAATCCACAGCGGGTTCACTCACTTTAACCCCGCCGGCAACGTTCATAAATATATCATAACCCATCAAATGCATCCCCAATTTCTTTTCCATAACCGCTGCGAGTAACGCAACCCTGTTTTGATCAAGTCCCAGAATCGTTCGGCGCGGCGTACCAAAGCTTGTACTGCTGGCAAGGGCCTGGAGTTCAACCAAAATCGGCCGTGTACCCTCCATACTGGCGGTCACAACGGATCCGGCTGCCCCTGCAGGCCGCTCTGAGAGAAATACTGCCGAAGGATTGGCCACTTCATCCAAGCCCCTTTCTTTCATCTCAAAGACCCCGATTTCGTTGGTGGAACCGAATCTGTTTTTTACCGCCCGCAGGATTCGAAATATGTGGTTTCGATCTCCCTCAAAGTAAAGAACGGTATCCACCATGTGCTCTAAAAGCTTTGGTCCGGCAATGGCGCCGTCTTTGGTGACATGGCCGACCAGAAGGGTTGGAATGCCGCTCTTTTTGGCCATCAGCATCAGGCGAACGGTAGCTTCCCGAACCTGGCTTACGCTACCTGGAGCAGAGCTCAGATCGGAGTTAAACATCGTCTGGATCGAATCGATGACCAAGACTTGGGGCTTGGTCGATGCAATCATCGCCAAAATGGCGTCAACCTCCACCTCGGAAACAATCAACATATCCGAGGAAACGGTAGAGAGTCTCTTGCTGCGTATCCGTATCTGCCGGATGGATTCTTCCCCGGAAACATAGAGGACCTTATGGCCTTGATTGGCGAGCCCATAGAGCGCCTGCAGCATCAGGGTGGATTTTCCGATTCCCGGATCTCCGCCGATTAAAACAAGGGTTCCGTGAACCAGGCCGCCGCCCAAAACCCGGTCAAATTCTTTTATTTCGGTTTGAAGCCGATATTCCTGTTCAAGTTCGATGGAGTCTATCGGCACCGGCGTTACTCGAGATGCGGATAAGTTTCGGATCGAACCCTGCAAAGAACCGCTGGCGGCTCTCTCCTCCACAATGGAATCCCAGGTGCTGCAGTCCGGGCATTTACCCATCCATTTAGGCGTTTGATACCCGCAGGTTTGACAGACAAAGACGGTTTTTGAACTTTTTTTCACAATAGCAAATTATCAATAGATATGTTATAATTTTAAGAAAAATAACGTGTTAGGTTAAATAGCACGTGATGTCGATGCAATCAAGATGCAACTATTTCATTCTAAAATTATGATGGGTAAAAAATTAGAAACAGAGGTGATTACAGAATGCGGAAAAATGCAAGAGCTTACATTTCACTTATCATTTTCATGTGCGTACTCATATGGACCTTCTTTTCATCTGGACAGGCAAAGGCAACGACAATAACCAATAATCATTATTTTGAATCCGTCCAAAAAAGGCTTATCAAAGATGGGTTTGATTCCGAAAAAATCAAAACACTTTACAGTCGCCCGCAAGTTTCATTCGAGGCCGATGGCGTCACCGTCTTTTTCACCTACAGTGAGGCGAAAGTGGATTATGATCAGTTTGCCAATGACTGGTCTATCCGTAAGGCGAAAGAATTTATGGAAATCCACCAAGAGAAGCTTAGCCGAGCCGAAAGCGCTTACGGGGTGGAAAGCCAAGTCATCACCGCCATCCTTCTGGTTGAAACCGGTCTGGGGGCCACCCTTGGGGAACGATCCACCTTGAATACGCTATCTACGATGGCATCATTGGTGGACCCGGAGGTGCGTAACATGTTTTGGGAAATGATCCCGGACTCAAAACGGATTCCCAGAAAACAGTTTGAAAAAAAGGCCAATCGCAAATCCAGATGGGCCTATCGGGAATTGAAAGCATTTTTAACGTACGCCTACCGGGAAGGTTTCGATCCCGCCGAAATACCCGGCTCTATTGCCGGCGCAATCGGGCTTGCCCAATTTATGCCCAGCAACATTCTTGCCTATGGAAAAGACGGCAACAATGACGGTGCCGTTGATCTGCACAACCATGCAGATTCGATGGCGAGCATTGCAAACTTTCTCAAACGCCATGGTTGGCGCCCCGGGATCAGCCAAAAAAAAGCTGAAAAAATCATTTACTATTACAACCACAGCTCCTATTATGTGAAAACAATCTTAAAAATCGCAAATCTTCTGAAAGCCTGAAAATGACGTTGAAATCAGCTGCGATATTTGTCGGGTTGTGCGTCCCATTTTTTTTAGCCACCATCTGGGCCATCGTGGATGTCGCCCAAAAAGATTTCGGCACGTTGGGTAAAAAGGCGCTGTGGTGGATTATCGCATCGGTTCCTTTCATCGGGTTTATCATCTATTTGATCTTCGGATTTCGCAAAGGCAAAAAATTGGAGACGATTTAAAATCAGTTAGCTGGTTGAATGAAATGAGGCATTTTTTAACAGATTCCAAATAAGAATTGACAACAATATATATTTTTTAATATTTAATTGCGAACGCAATTAAATGGTCCCATCGTCTAGTGGTTAGGACGCCGGCCTCTCACGCCGGTAACGGGGGTTCGAATCCCCCTGGGATCACCAATATTAAAAGGTTTGCCGACCGGCAAACCTTTTTTCTTGCGCACAACTCACGATTAATGACCTGTCGTACCGAATTTAGATTCAAATTCAGCTTTAAGAGTTTAGTTTCGATTTCGAATTGACGGGTTATTTCATATAAGTTATAGTTTTGACAGATGATTGTCGTGACACAATTCGATTTCAGGGGTATCTTTTGACAAAAATAGAACTTGAAAGAAAACTTGCGGCACATCGCCGGGAACTTAGGGAAATGGGTGTGGTTTCACTTGCAGTTTTTGGCTCTGTAGCCAGAAATGAATCTACACCCCAAAGCGATATCGACCTGCTGGTCGAATTTGATCGTGATGTCGGTCTGTTTCATCTGTTTGAAATCCAGCACCGGCTGGAGGAAATCATCGGAGTGCCCCAAATTGATCTGATTCAAAAGGGCGCAATACACCCTGCATTACGGCAAAAAATTCTATCAGAGGCGGTCAATGTCGCATAGATTGTGGAAGCATCGAAATTTGGAAAACCATTCAAGACGACCTACCTCCTCTTGTTCCCAGTTTAAACCGGGTAATCGATTCGGAAAAAGACGAAGAGGGCTAACGGCTTTCCAGTTGACTTCTATTTCCCCTAAACGAATTTTAATGGTCGAAGTAGGACGTCCCGCTTTTCAGGCGGGATAATGCGAGTTCGAATCCCCCTGGGATCACCAGTTATAAGGGGGCTAACCTTAAGTAAGGTTAACCCCTTTCTTATTATCCAGTCAATTAGTTGCCATAATAAGGATTACAATTCTCTTAAACCGTAAACGGGCGGTAGGATATATAAACCAGGTGTTCCAAGAAAAATTATAAGAAATTCGCAAGTTCGGACGTTAAACAATAAAAGTTAGTCAACTCAGTCAACAACGTCCCTATTCCAAATCCCGGTCGTCTATTTCAGCTTTTTGAGCTACAATCTGGCTTTGTAAATCTTTGAAAAGCGGATGGCTGCCATCCTCGGCAAAAATAAAGAGCAATCGGTTTTTCCACTGAAACTGCGTTAAATCCATAGACAAGGTCTCCCTGGGGGTCCAAACAGTTAAACCAACCAAAATGAAAAAAATAACGGCAAATCTTCTCACAGCCATATTTCACCCCCTATTAATGAATTCTGTTTGCAAATTCTGATTTACTGCGCATTATTGTTTATACACTAATTCATTAGATTGTCTTGTAAAGATCTTTTCATAAACCGTAATTTGAATCAAAAAGACTTTAGCGTTCCCGTAAGGCAATGAAACGCGTTACTATCGGATTTTCAATTCATCGGCCGGAAGTTATCGGCATAACAGCTGATTTAATGCATCGCCACGATGTTATCTTCCTGGAAGATCCGCCAGCTAACGGATTACAGGAAATGCTTCAAGGCGACCTGTCTATTGATGACTATTTGTTGCCCGCCGAGGTCGAATACCCGGAATTTAGCCGCCGCATGTGTCTCCTCTTGCGTGATCTTTATCAGGAAGGCAAGAAAATCATTCAGGTGGAGCCGTTTTTAGAAAACCTTCTGGCAATTCATACCTTTTTTTCACAGGGCTATGGACCCAAAGAACTGCAGCCGGAATCGGTTCACCATCAGGTGTATCAGGCAGAGCGGGATGCTACCAAGGTTCTTTTAGATTATTATCAGATCGTGATGAACGGTTCATTTAAGGCCGCCATTCAGGCCATCATCCGGTTTGCGCGCTTTGATGCGGCCCGGTTTCGATTGCGTGACAGCCTGCGGGCCCAGGCCTTAGCCGCTGCATTAAATAAAGGGTCTTCTGCATTTATTGAAGCCGGTGTGATTCATCTGGCGTTGTATCATCTGCTGAAAAAAAGATTGCCGCAATCGCTTCAACTCAAACCCTTATTTATAGCCCGTAAAGCGCTGAAAATCCTCGGCGTCAAGGGGCACCTGTTTGGCCCCGGTGATCAGTTGACACTTACCTACATATTTCATCCCAAAACTCATGGAACCTTCAGAGAAGAGTTGCTTGCAGCGCGATCATTGATCTATTCGAAACTGATTGAAAAAGAAGAAGTGCCGGCCGACTTAGAAACGTTTCCGCATATTCGCAACGAACTCGCCTGTATTGGCACGGTCAAATTGCTGACTTTGGAGGATTGTGATCGACTATTTCCGTTGATCCGCCGCATTAAAACCGAACACGCCCGGCAGCTTGTAGATGATTATTTAGTCCGCATTAAAAAGCTTCCCCGGCAATGCCGGAAGCGTCAATCATTTAAATGGCAGACTGAAGGAGAATATATTTAAAATGAAACCCATACCCTTTAATTCGCAAAAAGATTTAGCGCCTGTCGTTTTTGACACCCAAACCTGCCGTCTGGCAAACGAATTAAAACAACTGGGAATACCCTGGCAACCGCACGTGGGATGTTTCGTGTGGGACCCGGATGCGCATATAAAGGCCGAATCTCCATTTCCCCACAGAATTTATTTTATTCTGAGCCTGCCGAGGTTTGTTGATATATTCGGCAGTATTGAAGCGATTGCTGAAAAACTGGTCTGGCTGCCCACCTGGCATCAGGCCCGGCTGCTATGCCGACAACTGGGCGTGCCCGATAGCGCCGTGGCTAATATTTGGCAAAGCCAAACGCCGCCGTCAGCCGGTGATGAACTACGGCAAATCTATGAGTTGCTGATTGCTGCGCTTAAAGCGTAATCCCATGTGATTGGAGACAACGCTATGAACACAACGAAACCGGATAGCCGAATCCAGCGATACTGCGAAGCCATTATCGCAAAAAGAATGGGAGATATTTCTGCTTTGCCAGATAGGTTAGTCAAACATGTATTTTGCGTTTACGAAGATTTCATTGCAGCCTATTTAAACGTTTTGAGACAGAAAGAGGGCAAACCGCCGGATTGGTTTCCCGAATCACTCTTCATTGATCCGGCATTGGGAGATGAAATGCGGCATTTTTTTTCGGATTATCAACATATCACCAAAGCCTTTCTCATCCTGAACAAGCAAATGGATGAACTGCGCAAAATTGATAAGGACAAGCAGCCGAATTTGTATGAGCACACGGTGGCCAATATTTTAAGCCATGAACACCGATAGCCGCCGCGGCACATTTTACCTGGAGGTTTAGATGAAATTAGCAGATGTTGACGTTGTCGTCGTCGGTGCCGGCCTGGCCGGATTGTCCTGCGCCAGACACCTGATGAACCGCAGCATGTCTTTTATCGTTCTTGAGGCCGATGATCGAATCGGCGGCCGCCTGAAAACCGATGTGCTGGACGGGTTTTTATTGAACCACGGATTTCAGGTATTGCAAACCGCATACCCCGAGGCCCGTCGCCAATTAGACTACCATCGCCTTGAGTTGAAACCATTTGCTCCAGGAGCGATTATCCGGGTGGCAGGCAAATTTAAGCGTATATCTGACCCCAGGCGTCGGCCGCGGGACATTTGGAGCTCCCTGACGGCGCCGGTCGGCACCTTTGCTGACCGTTTGCGCACGATTCGAATGGTATCCAGCGCCCGGCGGGGAAGTGTTTCCAATCTGTTTCAGAGCCCGGATATGACGACGCTTGATTTCCTGCAATCCCAGGGGATTTCAGAAAAAATGATCGAGCGGTTTTTTAAGCCATTTTTTTGGGGCGTCTGCCTTGATCCGGTGATTCAGGCATCGAGCAATGTGTTTAAATACGTTCTGCGCGTCTTTGCCGAGGGCGATGTCGCTTTGCCAGGCCAGGGGATGGCAGCCATCGCCAGCCAGCTCGCCGAGGATCTACCGGAGGAGGCGATCAGGACCGAAAGCCGGGTCGAATCGGTCCACCCGGGCGGTGCGGTGTTAACATCTGGACAAACAATTAAATGCCGCGCAGTGGTGTTGGCGACCGAAGGGCCGGAGACGCTGCGCTTGCTGGGAAAACCCGCATCGATGGCCTCCCAGGGCGAATTATGCCTTTATTTTGCCGCCCCAAAAGCGCCGAACACAGACCCCTATCTCATCCTAAACGGCGAAGGAACCGGCGTAATCAACAGCCTGACCGTTCCCAGCGTCGTCGCCACCTCATACGCGCCGGCCGGAGAAGAGCTGATATCCGTGGTGTTGATCGGGCATTTAGCGTTAGACGACAAGACCGCAGAATCTGCGGTACGAAAAGATCTCACCGACTGGTTTGGACCCGCGGTCGAAAAATGGCGTCATTTGAAAACTTACCGCATCCAACATGCGTTACCCGCCCAGACGCCGCCGATACCGGACCCAACCGTTCCTTCAAAATCAGTGAGGCCGGGTATTTATGTATGCGGCGAGTACCAAAGCGTTCCGGGCATCCAGTGGGCTTTGCTTTCAGGCCGACATGCCGCTGAAGCGGTAATCAAAGAACTGGCAGAGCCACCTGGATAAATTTCAGCAATTCAGCGATAGGATTTTCGAAAACGCAATATTAGGTGTGCAAAATATCCGGCAATGGTTCAACGAGCCCATCAACCCAGCGGCGCGGAAAACTTTTAACGCCATAGGATGCCCCCATCAGCGCTCCAAGTACCGCCCCGCGCGCGGCGTTGTCTCCGCCGAGATTGGTATTGGCGATGAGCGCATTTTCCGGATCATCGTGGTATTTTAATGCCAGATAAACAACTGCCGGGATTGAGTCCTCAACATAACAGGCCGTGCTGAAGCGCGGACCCACCACCCAGTCGTCAGGATCATCCAGCCATTTTAAAAATGGATGTCCAAGCAACGGATTTTGCTGTTTTTCAATTTCTTCAATGATGGCTTCTTTCAACCGGGCGCCATTGAGTACCTTCAGCAAAAGATCGACCAGCAATGATCCGGCAGTTTTCATTTTGAAACCGGGGTGTGTCAGCGACAGGTGCGCCAAGGCGGCCTCGCGGGCTTGCCGGGCCCGGTTGAAATAAAATACAACGATGGGAACAGTTCCGACCAGACCGCCGATATGCTTTTCTTCGACACCGCATCTGTGTGGTGGCAGGCCCCTGGCATAATTTGCGAAGAAATTGCGATGGCACTCCTCGATGTAAGTATCCTGATGGTTACCCGGCGTTGTCATGAAGGCGATGTATCTTTTCAGAAAATCGTCTGTGTCGTAGGTGCCGTTTTGGTTGATCGACTCAATGAGCAGCCGGCAAATTTTGACATTTAAGGTGTTCTCCCCCGCTTTGAGAAACTGGTGATAATGAATTTCTTTCAGTCCCCAGTAAGGGGTTTGATCGTGCAGAATTTCGCCTTTTGGATCTGGCGCTTTGTAGCTGGAACGCCACAGAATGCTGTCCGGATGCGGATTGCGCGGCGCCAAATAGTCCGTCACCAAGCCATAATCTTGATTGAGTGCCTGGCGGTTATAATACCAATGAACCGGCATTGCCAGTGCATCACCGATGCACAAACCGTAAATTGCTCCGCGTGATTTAGTGTGAATGGCATTTGTCATCGTTAATTTTCCAGTCTATTCTTCGTCCAGTTTTAAAGGATCAGCAACAAACCGATTATGGAAATGTATCATCACAAATAAATATTTTTAAATGATAAGTCTGGTCGACACCCCGGGCAAGTGAAAAGAATGATCGGCATTCCAGGATTATTTAGGATGTACCGAATAACGGATTTTAATTATTCGCTACCTTTCAGAAGAATTCATTCGGTCGACTGATTGTCGGCCGTCGCTTTGAGTCGATAAAGGGATTTTCTGGCGATTGGCTTATTTGATCTGGACGATGATGGCATGTTCCCGGATGCCGTTATTCCCGTAGCCCAGGACGTTCCAGTTGGCCGTCTCCGGCTGCTGGCGCCCCCTGGTATCCGTTGCGCGGGCCATAATCGTAAATTCGCCTGTCTGCCGAACCTCCCACAGATACTCCCAGTGGCGCCAGGCATAATTTTCTTGAGGGCCGATCAAGCTTGCCGGCTGCCAGGTTTTACCATCATCCACCGATACATCGACCGCCTGAATACCGGCTTCACCGGCATACGCAGCGCCGCGGATCGGCACAATACCCGCCGGGAGTGTTTCAGCATTTGCGGGCTCGACAATAATCGATTTGATGTTGATCTCTTTAACCACCCCACCGGTTTTTGGATCTTCGCCTTTCTGAAAGACGCGGTATACCCGGTCCATGAAAAAACCTTCATACGGCTGATCGAGCACCGTGATTTTGTGAAGCCACTTGACACAGTTGGCGCCGGTCCAGCCTAAAGCCAGCGCCCGCAGGGGAAAGCCGTGTTTGAGCGGGAGGGGTTGTCCATTCATTTCGTAGGCAAGCAGGGTGGAATCCAGGGCCTTTTCCAGCTGAATGCTGCGGATAAATTTTATTCCGGCTTTTCCCAGCGGCTTATCAAAACCTTCAAAGCTAACATGTCGGGCATCTTTCTTGAGTTCCGCTTTAGTCAGCAAATCCTTAAGCCAGACACCACCCCAGACCGCATTGCCCACGCCGCCAATTGTCCAGGGATTGCCGGAGGCTTTTTTCTCGAGCAAAGAGCGACTGTTGCCGGAGCATTCCAGGGTGTTGGTCACCTCCACTTTCGGCATGCGCCGGATTTCCTCGAAGCTCAGATTGAGTTTATGCTTAACCAGACCGTCTATGCTCAGCTTCCAAGTGGTTAGCTTGATCGGTCTTTGCATAATCTGACCCTGATTGCGCTTAAAGAATACCTCATTATCGGTGGTCCAGGTGCGAAGCGCTTCGATCGGGGTTTCGGCATTGAGGGGCTTTTCCGTCATGACACGCATTTTTTTCTTCATAGCGGCACCTCAGTTTTTTTATATCTTGACCTTCTTTAAGTCATCAACCCAACTGTTTGCAATCCGGGCCGTTGACTGCACAATTCCATGCGCCATACTGGCGTCGATTATCTGACCTCTTGTCATCGCACCGACAGCATAAATTGCTTTTGATTTTGTGGGTATATTGTCAGACGCCTGCCGCATAACATGATGAGTCTCTGGATCGATCCACATACTTCCGGTTTTATAAGTGTACAATTTCGTTTTCGGTTGTTTCGCGGACCGGTTGCTATGTCTATTTTCTGTTTGAACGGCTTGGGTTTCTTCATTTTGAACAATGCCTCTTTTAAGCAGGCTCTTCGTTAAGGGGGAGGGATCTGTCTGAATGGACTTTGCCTGCCCGCGTGCATTTACCACATACCGGCAAGCATCTCTTTTTGTCTCACCGTTAGAATCCTGATAGATAAATTCCCAGCCGTCTTTTGAGTTATTTTTGATAAATTGATAATTTCTTCCGAGTTTAAATACCTCAACCAGCCCGCACTTCATTAGCGCCAGCATTTTTTCAGCATTAATCGCCGGCTGGGTTGCAGCATGTGTAAAAAATAACGAAGTGTATGTTTTATCGAAACGCTCCCGATCTTTCAGCGACAGTTTTAGATAAATCTCCCGGACCATATCAAAGGACTGATGAAGGACGGTTTCCCACACGAGTTCGCCGTCCGGCCCATCTCCATGTCTTGCGTCTTCCAAATATTGCTGTAACAGCTCTGCGGGCGGTCTCGTCGGGCTTACAACTGCTTTCCAATCAATTTCATACCCGTATGCTGCTTCCAGCTCTGAATTTAATAACTGAAATACGGCTTCAAGGGTTAAATACCCCCGGTTTTTGGCGATCAAACTTTCCAATTTCTCGCGCGTCAGAAACATATTGCGGTATTTACCCATCTTGCCTCTGACTTTCGGCAGCAGTCCTCTTCTGGAATAAAGCGCGAACCGTCTCGGGTTTGCCGGGGGCACATAAACCATTTTGTCAGAATCATCACGAATAAAGTGTCCATCTGAAGTCAGTGTCAAAACCACCTCGATGGCGCTTAAGCTGGTCCCAATTACGGCGACTTTTTCGCCTTCCGGGATCCTCTCGAGCAAATTTCTCGCCGGCCAGGGTGAGGGAAAATAATTGTTCTGCTCCTTTTCCTGAAACCAGTACCCTGTCGCAAGCAATACTCGGTCGGCAATACATGAGAAAATTGATCCCGATAAGCGGTTCTTTACGGTGAGATGGATCTTATCATCTCTTCGCTCTTCTAAATCGATAACCTCAGATCCTGAAAAAGTTCCACCCCAAGACCCAGCGCCTGAGCTTTTTGATAAGCCTCGTGAAATCTGTCAATCAGATATGCGCCCATTATTGCGCGGGGGTAATGGTTGCATCCCCCCTGGCCAAAGGATGCCTTCTCGAAATATGGAAATTGTTCCTGAAAGCTATCTTGATGATGGTCCACCCATTCCTGGAAATCCGCAGATTTGCCGAACAGGATGCCCATGTCCTTGGCACACATATTTGTAATATGGAAGGGCATTACATTGCGATCTCTTTGAGGAAAGCCGGGGCCGAAGGTTTCTTGCTTTTCAAATATCTGAATTTTAATCTCAGAAGGATTTAACAAGTTCAGATCAATTTCTTGTCGCACCTTCTCTGCAAACAATTGGAGCATAGCAGTTCCCGTCAATCCACCGCCAACAATTGCAAAAGTGAAGCTCATCTAAACCTTAGTCCTGACTTGTGTCCTTTGGTATCGCATACATATGATTAAATCCCGACATTATAGATACAGAAAGGACCTTTAAGTTGTAACACCATGAAAAAAAGTGAACTAGATATTTTATAAGACTGTATTTCATAGAAGGCATATTTAGACAACTCATTTTCATTGAATTTATTCATTCGTTGTGTAATCCATAGTTAAATTTATCTTGAATGCACACCAATCAGAAGGATAGTTGCTTTTATGAAACTACGCTACGATCCTTACCAAGTATTTCAGTTTAGCAAAACGCCTGTGGGTCTTTATGCCCGACAAAAGTGGCTTGGAGAGGTCGGGACGCCTCAGTGGAAAATTGACTTTAAGGAGACGGTAATTGCACTTTTGGCGGATCAATTGCCTGATGGATCATGGCGTAACGCCACGGTCGAAACCATTCATCGTCTGTTCGGGCTTCATCTGACCATGCGATCTTCCACTGCACAGATAGATAGCGCCCTGACTTGGATTTTAGATAAGATCGCTTTTCAGGCAAAAGGGATTCATGTCCATGCCGAAGATATATCCGCTATCCCCAATTTAGAGGGGCTTCCGTTTATCCCGAGTCGACCAGATATGTTTTTGACAAGCGCGGCGCTATTTCTATCCACTATATTTGGCCGCCAAAGCGATCCAGGTGTGCTGGCCTTGTATAAGTTGCTGAGTTCAGAAGGGATAAAAAACCAAGGCCGTTGGTTTGATGAGGCATCTTCCCACAACATTTTCCGCGCCATGGTCGTGCATCCCATATTTGCTAAAGACAAAGCCACCGTAATGGCGACTGAGAATCTTGCTGAGTTGCAGACCGATACGGGTTTTTGGAGTAATGATTTACCGTTTTATCAAACCCTGAATGCGCTGGCGCATTTGGATTTACATCAGGCAGATGAACAACTCGAAAATGCCTTTGTGTTGTTATTGAAAAATCAAAATATAGACGGCACCTGGAGCAAGTCTGAGCCTGAGTGGAATACGTTTTTAGCAATTCATGCACTAAAAAATAAAGGGCTTTTGTGATAAGGCTAATACATTGGAAAGTGATGGAGAACGGATTAGAATGCCCATTTTTAATATTTTTCTATAGGAATCAGCACTTCGTTGCGACGCAGAAACCAGGGCATGAATGGTGGGTCATAGCGTGCCCAAACCGGTGCACCCTTTTTGGTCAAACCCCGTTTTCGAATGTATTCTTCCAACAGGGCTTTGTTTTCCTCGTACCCTTCTTCACTCCAGGTCCCTGAATACTTAACAGCGACCATTAGGCGGCCGGATTCTTCTGTCAACCTTACCCTTGTGTCATTGGGTTCCAGAAGCGTTTCCAGTGTATATTCTGCCGGCATGAGAAAAGTGATTCGCCATCGATTATCTTTCTTCTCCTGTTTGACCGGCGCGGTCATGGCAATTTTTTTCGAACCGGTTTCCTGGCTGACAGGCGCCGTCATGGAGATTGACTGCTTTTTGGTGTTCTCCCCGGAGATGTAGGCATAGAGGCGGCGAAAACCCTCATTGCCTGCATTTTCGAGATCGCCTTCGACAAAGGTTTCAGCCAAGATCTGGGGATCATACTGCCTGATTTCAAAACCATCTTCTTTTTCCAAAACTGTATATTTTGCTTTTTCAATGGCCATGGCCGATTTAACCACCAGTAATGATGAAACGCCTAAAAGCGCAAATCCGGCTAATCCAATAATTTTGAATGTTCGCATATCGATTTCTCCTATAAAACAACAACTAAAATAACATAATCACGCAAACAATGTCTGCAAGGATACTTCGAACCTTTAAATAGTAAACATTAACTCCCAATTGGTTTTAACTCTAATGGGATGGTAGGTTTTGCCTGCCATTAAACCCTTAATTGTCTCCGGTTGACCATTGGGCGATGATTAATATCCTATTTAGAACAGGTAATACCCAAACAAAAGGAAGTAAACGATGACTGATACAAATAACTACATAGAAACCGACAAAGAGAGAGAAGAAGGACATGTAGATACAGGGAAAGAAAATTTGAATGCGAAAATAAAGGCTCCCATCTGGGATGTAATCTGGGGATCGATGTTGCCGGTTAATATCTGCCCCCAAGTGGACGATTATTGTCGATCGCTTTGTTGCTTGCTAAGAGTTTTGAACCTTATCTTTTTCAGAAAAAGATTTCGAGAAACAATGACTTGTTCATTCTCACCCTCGGCTAACTTCTCGACATCATCATAGGCTGCTACGTGAAAATACAGCCTATGATGCTCTATTGCAATCAGGCGAGCAACGGCACGAACTCTGGACCCGACCAGCGCGGCTGAGAAATGCCTTATGTCAACACGTGTACCCAGCGTAATTTTATCCTCCGGAATTCGACCTTCGACAACCTGACGGGCTGCCAATTCCATCAACAATACAAGGCAATGCGTTGATAGTACTTCAGCCCCAATATTTCCTGAGACGCTTGCAAGGTCGTTCTCAGTAACTATCATTTCTTTTTCACTGCTAAGCCCGATTTGAAGCTCCATTCTATTTCCCCTGAGTGTCACCAATTGTGTGATCATACAATTCGAACAAGCAAACATCCTTTTACAGGACTATCCTCACTCACAAAATTATTACGATATGGTCTAAGCTTTGACATCACTTTTATTGTTATCAGAAAAGAATTAGCTTGAAAACATTCAAGTATGGGCAAATTAGAGACAAGCGGATATTTTGACTGCCCCGGGAAGATTTGCCTTCAAAGCTAGAATCGTGAATTTATTTGGTAAAACTTACTCATCAGTTTAGGACTATCTCTCATTTGAACTTTCAGCCTTTTGATAAAATGGTTAACCTCCGAATATGTCGTCCAAGCAGTTGACCGATTGACTGATGGATCAATAAACCCAATTGCCATACCCATCATCTAAGGAGATTCCAGTTTGATTTGTCCGCTTCCGAAATCCTAATACATGTAAGCTATTCTAATTTTTAAATTACTATCAATGATTGACAAAATGATATTTTAATGTTCATTTTAATGCTGTTATTTATGCATCGAAATAAAAGATAGGCATTCGCTATTAGCTCTGCCAAATGAAAATATGTAACAGATGATCCCCCCGTATTTATAAATGATGATCAAAATTTTTAACGGTGGGGTAAATATTCGCGCTTTGCGATTGATATCTGCAGCTTGAAAAAATATGGAGGTGGGGGATGCCATTGAAAGAAAAAAAAGCGGTTGTGATTGGAGGCAGCTCAGGAATTGGTTTGGCCGTTGCCAAGGCACTTGTTAATTCCGGTGCGCAAGTTGTCATTGCGAGCCGTTCATCTAATAAACTGGACGAGGCGCAAAGAACCATCGGGGCTAATACATTGGTCTATCAGCTGGACGTTACACAGGAGGAAAAGGTGCAGCAATTCTTCGAAGATATCGGTGCTTTTGACCACCTCGTGTGTACTGCCGTTAGCGGGATAAACGCCCCATTCCTTGAAATGGATACCGCTGATGCTAAAACTGTATTTAAGACCAAGTTCTGGGGACAATATTATGCTGCCAGGTACGGGGCGGCTAAGATCAGGCCGGGGGGCTCCATTACCTTGTTTTCCGGCATTGCCAGTCACAAACCCGTTGAGGGACTCTCCGCTATTGCTGCTGCGAATGGAGCCGTCGAGGCCCTCGCTCGCTCTCTGGCCGTTGAATTGGGGCCAATACGGGTCAACACCGTCTTGCCCGCGGTCATTAGCACACCCCAATATGATCGCATGCCTGACAACAAACGCAAAAAATACTTGGAACATTACGGCGCGAAACTTCCTGTGAAGCGTCCGGG
>CP070746.1:5746198-5762923 GCA_020348305.1 Desulfobacterales bacterium | reverse complement strand
GTTTGATAACATTTTGGATTATGCAATTATCTAAGTTAAAAGTTAATGCAGCATCCGTGGCGGCAGACGGCCTATCTCGATTCTCACCTGTTCCAGAAAATTCTTCAATCCATTGTTCTCAATCACAAAGGCTAGAAGTCGCTGCATCACACAAAGTAAATCGAGATCCTCTTCATGAAGCGCCCAGTAATCACTATGATAAATTCGAATTAAACCGATTCCTGCTTCTCGCAGTATTATGGGGAAAGAGAGCAGGGAAACAATTCCTTCTTTGGCTGCGGCCTCCGGATATTGGATGCGAGGATCGTTCTGCATGTCTTCAACGAAAACAGGCTCACACTTAACAAAGGGAGAGTCCTTGCGATCCATAAATACCGGTCCTTTGTTGAGATATTCTTCGCTGATCCCAAAACTACTGACACGAATTAACTGCTTTTCACGCTCATCAAGAAGCAGCAAACTACACCCCTTGACATCAAAAGCCTGGCTTATCACCTCAACCAGGTGTTCAAACAGCAAATTCAGATCTTCATAGGTTGCAATCGCGCGGCAAATTGTCTTAAAATCCCGTATAGAGATCCTTCTCTCCGGTTTTTGCTTCATTGATTATGCCCCTGATTACGATCGGTTTGCTGTAATATGTTATGGAATACAATCTACTCTTTAGGCGCATCGATCTAAAGCAACGCCTAAAAAAATGCTTCGCCTATTTGAAAGACTGGATACTCTTCGTCACCCTTTCATGCCGCTCACGGACATCCGATAAGTTTTTGAAATCACTCCTAGTCATCTTCCAGAGTTGACGTATCCCCTAATGGCAGTCCCAGCTCCTTGGCTTTTAGCAACCGCCGCATAATCTTTCCGCTGCGGGTTTTGGGCAATGAATCGACAAACTCAATCTCCCGCGGCGCAGCCGCACTGGCAAGACGTTTCATGGCAAATTTTTGAATGTCGAGTTGTAATTCATCGGTTGGCTCATATCCGACTTTTAATGAGACAAAAGCTTTAACCACCTCCATGGCAATCGGATCCGGCTTGCCAATAACGCCGGCTTCCGCTACAGCAGGATGTTCAATTAAAACCGATTCAACCTCAAAAGGGCCTACCAAATGCCCGGCCGTATTAATCACATCATCGGTACGCCCGACGAACCAGAAGTATCCCTCATTATCTCTTTTGGCTCTGTCTCCGGTGATGTACCAGCCGTTTTGAAAACGGGATTGGTACATTTCTTCTTTTTTCCAGTATGTCCGAAACATAGAGGGCCATCCCGGCCTTAATGCCAGATTTCCCTCTTCACCGGATGCCATTTCATTGAAACTATCGTCTATTATTCCGGCCGTGATTCCCGGAAAAGGTCTGCCCATAGATCCGGGTTTGATGTCCTGAATCGGATAGTTGGCGATCATAATGGAGCCGGTTTCAGTCTGCCACCAATTGTCGTGAAAGGCCTTTCCAAAGATCGTTTCTCCCCATACGACGGCTTCCGGATTCAACGGCTCGCCGACACTGTAAAGGGTGCGCAAAGAATCGAAGTTATACGCTCCGGGTAGTTGATCTCCAGTCTTCATAAGCATCCGTATGGCGGTGGGGGCAGTGTACCAGATGGTGATCTTTCTTTGCTCAATAAATTTATACCAGCGTTTAGCGCTGAATCCGCCTTCGTAGATCGCCTGGGTGGCTCCATTGGACCAGGGACCGAACATGCCGTAGGATGTTCCGGTGACCCAGCCGGGGTCTGCTGTGCACCAATAGATGTCTTCTTTCTGCAGATCCAAAACATATTTGCCGGTGGCATAATGTCCCAGCACCGCCTCATGAACATGGACCGCTCCTTTGGGCTTGCCGGTGGTGCCGGAAGTATAGTGCATGATGGCGTAGTCTTCCTTGTGCGTTTTAACAATGTCGAAAGATTCGGAGGCTTCAGCCATCAATTCTTCATAAGATAAATCGTTGGAATCAGAGATTTCTTTTCCCCGTTGAACCATTACGATGTTTTCAAGAGCAGGAAGTTCGGGTATGACGTCCTCGATCTTTTTTTTCAGGGCAGGGCTGGTCACCAACACTTTGGCCTCGCTGTCTTCCAGACGATCCCTTGCGGCATCCGGCCCAAATGCAGAAAACAGCGGACCGATGACCCCGCCGGCTTTAAGTGCTCCCAAAATGCCGATATAAATTTCCGGGATGCGTTCCAAAAAAAAGAAAACCCGGTCTCCTTTTTGGATGCCGAGCTTGTTGACTAAAACGTTTGCGAATTTGTTGCTAAGTTGCGACAGATCCGAAAAGGTGTACTCTTCGACATCACCTTTTTTGCCTTCCCATATCATGGCTTTTTTGTTTTTGCGGTCGGTTTTCAAATGGGCGTCGATGGCCACATGCGCGATGTTGATATGTTCACTGTCAAACCAATCCAGTTCCTGAGCTAGTTTGTCCCAGCTAAAGTTTTCATATATTTTCTGATAATCTTGCAGATTTGGCTTGACGGAGAAATCTTCTAAAGCTGATTTCGTTATTCTGGGATATTCCATATTTAGCCTCCTCTTTCGGCAAATCTTTTACTTTTCGGCATTTAGGAGCAAAGCTCACTTAAATAACTAATTTCGACCACAAACAACACAATCATCGGAGTTGCAGGCTGAGCACTCTTATTTAATGATTAGATACGAAGTCCCGCTCCAAAGAGCAGGGAGATGAGGTTTTGAGATCAGCTCCCCGGCTTTGAGGAGATTTTTGACTGCACCACATCTACCAGTTCACCCACATTGTCGACATCCAGCAGATCCTCGGCAGTTATTTCAATTTCATAGTGTGTTCCGATGGCCTCAGCCAATCTCATGACCGCCAGAGAATCTCCTTGTAGATCATCCTCCAGGTGGGCATCTACGGCAACTGCTTCTTCATCTACGGCAAATAGATTAATAATCATTTTTTTTATTTCATTGAATGTTTCCATAGCGTACCTTTCTATTTTAGTAGGAATTCATCTGATATGCAACTAAAGCATACTATCCCTTTTGATAATTTAAAAAATCTTTAAGCTTGCGAGATCTAAAAAACTCCAACTCAAAAACCTCTGCATGCGCTGTGCCCGCTGAACACATCGCAGCACTCTGCCGGTCTATCCGCAGAATCCTTTCATCCATCCCGTATCCTCGTTGATTCAGGTTCCGCTGTTGCTGTGACCGATGAAAACGCAGCAGTTTCCCTTTCCAACTTGCCTCTTTCTCTCCAAATCCAAGATACACATCGCAGCGCATTTGAATCGTTTTCGGGTCACGATTTAAAAAAGCTACCAACGGATAATCCGCTTCAAGCGCCAACTTGCGAAACATTGCATAGACCCTTTGATGTGTCAGGTTGGTATCGTTCCAGTGAGGTAAAAAGACCATTTCGGGTCGTAAGTGTTGAATATATTGGCGGACACGGCTTATATTCGCGTTATTTTCCAAAAGACGGCCGCTTTCATCTTCTGCAAGGCGCAGAAACGTTAAATTGGATTCAGGCAGACCAAAAAACCGGCAACTGGCCTTTTGTTCTTGCTCGCGGATTTCTGCTTTGAGTTTCGAAGTTGGCGGCGAGCAAAATGTATCTTCCACCCCGTTTACCCCTGATGTAGCTACTGCAATAGAAAGCGGATTTCCGTTCTGATGGAAAAACCGCATGGTTACGCCAATGGCATCAAAGTCATCCGGGTGCGGCGCCAGCACGAGCAGGTGCATAGAATTAGGAAATGGTAAGGTTTCAAGCGGCTCGGCATTGTGGTTGATAACAGTTTCCATAATATTCCGATACATGACCCATTTTTTTGGGTCAAGAAAAATTGGCACTTTAGAACAGACTTGCTTCAGCAGCCTCTTGTCATGTTGCTTATTTTCAAACAACTATGGAACCTTTTAATTCATTGACATTTTGAAAGGACCGGTATAGGCTTCAGTCTTAAATTGGTTTTCCCCGATGTGAACCTAAACCAGGAGGATTCACATGAAAAGAATACTTAAGATGTGCTAATTAAAATCCTAGCAGACGCTAGGAATTCGACGTATCGACCGGGGAAAGCCAATACAGATGCACACCTTTCATAGAATTATCCAGTTCGATTCTTCTATCCTGTTACTGATTTTTCTCTCGGCGATTGCACCCATTAAAATTGATAATCAAGTAATCTTTTTCAAAAGCTTTTACCTGAAATTGAATCTATATTTGTGACACGTGTATTTTACAAATTAAAAAAGATCGAATGAGTCTTTAGATTATATTGCCTCCTGTGGGGGGGCTTATGAGTGCAAACTTAAAAATAATTGATAGAAGGAAGCATAAGCGTTTCCAAGCACCGGATGGTGCGTTTACTATCCTTTTACAAGAGCCGCATCTTACTCTGCTCGGTAAAATTTTGGATATTAGTAGAGGCGGACTATCGTTTCGGTATCTTGACTGCAAGAAGGAAGTATCCGCACCTTCTAAAGTTGGTATCGTTTTGCATAGTCGCAATTTTTATTTGCACAACATTCCGGTCAAAACTGTATCGAATATTGAAGTGATGGATAAGAAAACAAGCAGTTCCGAAGTAATCATGCGATGCAGTGTGCACTTTGCCGGACTTAATACGGAGCAAAAAATCGAATTGGAAAATTTTATTCGGAATTACACCACCGGCGTATTGAAGGCATAAGATACTTTGGAAATGAGGTATAATATTAAACTTTTTCCAAAGCTCGCTTGAAACCCTTCATGGAACCGGTGATTGTGGACTCCGGCACGGCATAGGAAAGGCGAAAGTAGCCTGGTCCGCCAAAGCCGGTACCGGGCACTGCCAGGATCAGCTCTTCTTTCAAGATACTTACAAATTTGACATCATCGGAGATCGGGCTTTTTGGAAACAGATAAAATGCTCCGTCCGGCACGTTAAAATCGTATCCGATTTCAGATAGATCTTGGCACAACATGTCCCGCCGACGGCGGTAGATGGAGACATCAACGGTAACGCCTTGGAGTTGGGATACGGCCAATTGAAGCAAGCTGGGTGCGTTGACACAAAGCATGGTATTGGTCACTGCTGCGGCAGCGGCGACCAATTCTGCATCTTCTGCCTCGGGATGAACAGCCAGGTAACCGATTCGTTCACCGGCCAAAGATAACTCCTTGGAATAAGATGACACGGCAACCGTGTGGGGATATGCCTGAAATATGGATGGAACGTTTACGTCGTAGGTGATCTTACGATAGGGTTCGTCGGCAACGAGATAAATCCGTTTTCCATACTTTTGGCTGGCTTGATTCAATACGTTGCCAAGTTCAGTTAGTTCTTCAGACGAATAAACTGCACCGGTTGGATTATTCGGTGAATTGATCAGCATTACCCGGGTCTTTTCCGAAATCGCATTATCAATTGCAGAGACATCCAAATGAAAGCCGGTGTCGGTGGGCACGGTTTTGATAGTGGCATTGGCGATAAAAGCATAATGTTCGTAGCCGACAAAATAGGGCGAAGGCGTTAAAATTTCTTCTCCGGGATTCAGCAACGATTTAAGGGTATCGTTAAGTGCGCCGGCGGCACCCACCGTCATGACAATCATATCGGGTGTAAAGTTCACATCGTGTTCTTTGCTGAGGTAGTCTGCTACAGCCTGACGGACATGCGGGTACCCGGGATTCGGTGTGTAGCCGTGATACAATGAATCGTCGCTAACCAAATCCGTGAGCACTTTCTTGAACTCCGGTGGTGGCGGAACATCGGGGTTCCCCAGAGAAAAATCGAAGACGTTCTCCGTCCCGTGCTCGGCTTTAAGTCTGGCGCCCTCCTCGAACATCTGTTTAACCATTTTCATACCCTCAACCATCTTGACCATTTTTTCAGCGATAGGCATAAGAATTACCTCCTTTGTTCAGCTTCTATTGTTAAAACGTAAGAATTAAAGAAGCATTTATGCGGTGTGGAGTATAGGGAAATTGGATCAACGCGTCAAGGAGGAGTTTGTTGGCATTAAGGGACGTTGTTGACTATTATGACTTATTCTGATATGTAATTGGCTATCATAAATAAAGGAGATAAATTGTGCCGAGAAAAGCTAGACTAGATTCACCTGGAACTCTGCATCATGTGATGATCAGGGGCATTGAGCGTCGCAAAATTGTTAATGATAAAACTGATAGGCAGGACTTCGTTTCTCGTCTGGGCCAAATCGCTCTTGATACAGAAACCAGTGTATTTGCCTGGTCGTTGATGACCAATCATGCCCATATCCTCTTGCGCAGCGGCTTATCCGGCTTGTCCACATATATGCGCAGATTTCTCACAGGATATGCGGTTTCATATAATCGGCGGCATCGCCGCTACGGCCACCTTTTTCAAAACCGTTTTAAATCCATCGTCTGTGAAGAAGATCCTTATTTCAAGGAACTGGTCCGTTACATCCATCTGAATCCTTTGCGCGCAAAATTGGTCAAGTCGCTAGCTGAACTTGATCGATATCCATGGTGCGGCCATTCCATATTGTTAGGCAAAACCAAAAACGATTGGCAGGATCGTGTTTATGTTCTGAGATGGTTCGACTACGAGGAAAATGAAGCCAAGCGGGCTTATCGACAATTTGTAAAAAGTGGCCTAAATCAGGGGCCTCGTCCAGAGTTGGTTGGCGGAGGATTGATACGATCGGCCGGTGGTTGGTCTGCGGTTAAAGCATTACGTAAACGTGATATGCAAGAGGCCGCCGATGAGCGAATTTTAGGTAGTTCGGGATTTGTAAAGCAGGTTATCAAGGAGTCAGAAAGAAAGCTTATATACCAGTTTCCAAATGGAAAGCTGTTTAAAAAATCGAAACAGTTGATTGCGGAAGAATGTAAAAAAGAAAAAATAAGTATAGAAGCGCTTAAAGCAGGAAGCCGCCGGCGGGAAATATCAAGAGTTAGATTTAGATTAGCTAAAATCCTTGTGGAAGAATACGGGCTTTCTCAGGCCGAAGCTGCTCGGCAGCTTGGTGTATCATCAACAGCTATTGTCAAGACACTTAGTCGTGCAAGGCTAAATAAGTCATAATAGTCATCAACGTCCCCTTCACCTTCTTTGAATTGGTCAAAATTGAAAAAAAGAAATGAGAAAATGAAAAAAATTGTTATTGAACGACCCGGTGGCTACCGGCAGCTCAAAATTAAGGAATTTCCGACACCAACCCCCCAAAATAATGAGGTTCTTATTCAGGTATGCGCTGCCGGAATAAACTTTGCTGATGTATTTATCCGCATGGGGCTTTACAAATCGGCGAAAGAGTTTGTCGGCTGGCCCGTAACACCGGGTTTTGAGTTTTCCGGTACTGTTCTAAAATGCGGCCCGGATGTCTCCGATCTTCAAGAAGGAGCTTCGATTTTCGGTGTAACGCGCTTTGGCGCCTATTCCAGTCATATTTGTGTCCCGAGACATCAAGTTTTTGTCATCCCGGATGATTCAAAATTTACATCCGATCAATGGGCCGCTTTTCCAGTGGTGTTTTGTACCGCCTATCATGGGCTTTTCCAAAACATCGTTCTTCGACCGGGAATGAATATTCTGGTTCACTCGGCAGCAGGAGGAGTTGGTGGTTCGCTAATACAATTAGGAAAAATTGCCAATTGCCGGATGACAGGGGTTGTCGGTTCTAGTCACAAAGTGAACACAGTACTTGATTTAGGAGCCGATATTGTCATCGACAAAAGCACGGAAGATCTCTGGGAGAAAGTCAGAGAAATATGTCCGTCCGGATATGATGTGGTGTTTGACGGAAACGGTCCCGCGACCTTAAAGCAAAGCTTTAACCATTTGGCTCCGGTCGGAAAGCTTGTGGCATATGGCTTTACTTCGTTGTTGTCAACACGAGGGGGTTTTCCCAATTACTTTAAGCTCGCCTATGAATATTTTAAGATTCCAAGATGGAGCCCACTCAACATGATGGATAAAAATAAAAGCCTCATAACCTTTCAATTATCATACCTTTTTCATAGAGAGGATTTACTGGAGGAATCGATGAACGCTCTTTTACGGTGGGTGGAGGAAGGAAAAATAAAAGCCCCACCTTTGCAACTTTTTTCTTATGATAAAGTGGCGGATGCGCATCGCGCCCTTGAATCGGGCACCACGGTGGGCAAGCTGATTTTGAAATTTACTGATTAGGCGTAATAGTAAATTTTGTGCTTTTTGTGACAATCAATTCTTTTTTGGTTCCGGTTTATACGGGTTCGGAATAATGAGTTGGATTTTTAATCAAGCTCCACTGCCGCCGAAAGCGTCGGACCGATTTCCGTGTGCAACACCAGATCGGCAATTTCATCCAGCGGAGTGGGATCCCGGTTTAATATGACCAACCGGGAACCTTTGCGTTTGGCAAGCTCAGGAAAGCCGGCCGCCGGATACACCACCAATGACGAACCGATGGCCAAAAACAAATCACAAGCCATCGTTTCAGCTTCAGCGGCTTGCATTTCACTCACCGGCATGGCCTGGCCAAAGGAAATGGTTGCTGTTTTTATGATGCCGCTGCACTGGTCGCAGACGGGTAGTGTTTCGTCTTTTTCAAATACTACACGAATTTCTTCAAGTTCGTAGCGCTTGGCGCAATCCAGGCAGGCGGCATAGGTGGCATTTCCATGTAGCTCAATTACCTTATCTTCCGGAACACCGGATAGCTGGTGCAGGCCGTCCACGTTTTGAGTGACAACACTGGAAACCTTGCCTTTTTGCACCAGTTTCGCCACAGCCAGATGCCCCGTATTCGGTTGGGCTTTTTTCATAACGGCATCGGATGCGAACTTGCGGCGCCAGGATTCTCGGCGCATCTCCTCGGAGGCCATGAAATCCTTAAAATTGATCGGTTGGTACTTGGTCCAAATTCCACCGGGACTTCGAAAGTCGGGAATACCGGATTCCGTGCTGATGCCCGCTCCGGTAAAGACCACCCCTCTGGTGCTTGCTTCAATCATTGACCGAAGCTTTTCAATGTCCTTTTCATATCCTCCCATCAGCTGTTCTCCATTTAGTTCAATAATTGCTCCGTCTTAGTCCATCGATTCGTAAATTCGATAACGAATTTACTCACTCAGGACTAAGTGCTGAATGAGCAATTAGATTGATTTGATCTATTCAAATACTTTATTACAATTGCGAAACGAAGCACTTTAGTTCTCCGCCGTCGTCCGGATCCGTTTCAGGTTCTCGAATTACTTTTTGCTGATTCGCTTAAGATCTTCCCAGGCATCGGTAAGCATGGCGTTGGGCACGTAGCCGTGCACCCAATCCCTGTAGGCACGAACATTGATCTGTTGGTAAAGTGGGATGCCTACGGCTTCTTCGTACCACAACCGCTGCAATTTGGCATAGATTCGTTCACGTTTGACCGGATTTACAGTTGCAATGCCTGCCTCGCAAAGCCGGTCAACTTCTTTGTTTTTATAGGCCAAGTACCTACCGTAAACGCCCTGAGAATGCATGAAGGTGTAAAGAAAGTTGTGGGGATCGGCATAGTCCGCACCCCATCCGGTAATAAAAATCGGATACATGTAATTGCGATATTGGACCAGATAGTCTTTCCATTCAACGTTGCGGACTTCAATACGGAATTTGGGGTTTACGGACATGGTGTTTTCTGCAAGCATAACGGCCGCTGCTTCCCGCATTTCATTGCCGGTATTGTGCGCGATGATCATTTTAAAACCCGTTTGCCATAATTTTCCGCCCCAGGCTTTTTTCAGGTACTCTTTGGATTTTTCAAGATTAAATTCGTAAACCGGAACTTCCCTATGATACGGCAGGCCTTCAATGTTGGGACTGGTGGGCATAATGACCAAACCATTAAATACATCCGTTTCATAAGTTTTTCGGTCCATGGCGTGCAAAAAGGCTTTGCGGACATAAATATCGGAAAAGAAATCTGGCGGTATACCCTTGCCGTCCAGTTTGCCGCTACCGATATTGGGGTTGCCGGTGGGATCTATCTTCTGACAGAACAGGGCAACAGAAACCGATAACTGGGGAACCTTATATAATTTGAGTCCTTTCATGGCCTCTACTTCAGGGACATAAGGAATATCTACGGTAACCCGGTCGGCATCACCGTTTTGCAGCATGAGTTTGCGGGTGCTCCACTCTTTGACATATTTGACAATTGCGCTTTTCAAGGCCGGTTTGGAGCCCCAGTAGTCGTCAAAGCGTTCGAATACGAATTGTTTGGATGGCTCCCAAAGTTTCATCCGAAAAGGGCCGGTACCGTTTTCGATTTTTTGCAACGGTTCGTGGCCGGGTGCAGGATTGTTGTATGTGGCGGCATTTTTGATGTTGCCGTCCCAGCATCCCTTAGAGACGGCCCATTGTTTATCCAGGATTGAAGAGGCCGTATATACCAGAATACCCATCAACGGTGGATAGGGTCTGGGGAGATGGAAAATTACGGTATCCCCTTTGGCTTCGATGGCTTTATCGATGGTTTCAAAGATGCCATCGATGATTTTGCCGTTATGATCGCGGGTGGAGCCTTTGCCGGTCAGCGCTTCCAGCAGCATCCACATGGGACCGCCGTCGGGGTCCACAATCATGTTGCGTTTAAAACTGTAAACAACATCATCCGCTGTCAATGTGCCGCCCTCATGAAATTTTACGCCTGTGCGAATTTTAAAAATGTAGGCTTTACCGTCGGCAGATATACCGCCATTTTCAAGGGTCGGCACTTCTGTGGCCAGCACCGGAATAAACGCATCTGTTTTTGATCCGTCAAAAAACACGAGGGTTTCATATATGTTCCAAATCCGCTGGGATCCGGTAGTATCATAACAGGCCGCCGGATCCAGGGTGCGCAACGTCCCGTAAGTTGCTAATATAAATGTTTCCGGGTTTTTGATTTCTGCATTTGCATTGAATACGACAAGAAGAATAATCTCACTAATTAAAAGTGCTACTTTGGTTTGTTTCATTCTTGTTCCCTTTTTTGACAGAATTAGCTTTTACCTTAATTGATGAGAAATAAATCTGGGGAGTCATTCCCGCCTTCGCGCATAGGCGTTAACTTAAGAGACGAGATAATCTTAGGGCGGGCCTCCGAGCCCGCCTACGGCGAACTCATTCACGTTCGTCATTCACGCGAAGGCGAGAGTAGTCGCAATGTGAGATCATTTCAAGAGCCTTTTGTTTTGGTACACTGCGCTCAAAACGTAGATTGATGTAGCAACATTATTATCGATAGCCGGTTGAATGCAGAATTTTTCATACCATTGAGATTATTACTCGCACGAAATGCGGACGATTTGTTCTTCGTTTTCAATCAGGAGGTCCAGTTCACTGAGGCTCTTTAAGAATTCATCACATCTTGTTTTCGTGCTGCTGTTGATAGCGTGTTTTGATATACTGTTCAAAGGCTTTGGCCTCGGTTTGCTCCTGTTTTGCCATCGAAATATCATTGTAGATTACAATTAATTCATTTTTTCTTTTTTCAGTGCACTGAACGGAAATGATATTTTGCTTGTCAGAGGCAAAAAATTGCATTTCCGAAAGGGGATTTTCGAGTCGAATATCCGGGGAGACGGGAAATTGGTCTTTTACGGGACTGTATTTTAGGGGTTCCCCATATTTTTCGGACAACATGAGGAGCACTTCTTTTTGCTGAGCCTTATCGGCGTTCGCCCAATAAATACACACGTTACACAATTTTTTACTCATCGGTGTAAAATGCAACGTCACCAGAGCGGTTTTGCCGACAACAGTGTCCTTGTAGCAAAAGTTTCTTGATTTTTGTGCGTCTTTCATTCCATCAGGCTGATAGTGTTCTTTTCCCCGCTGACAGGGTTTCATCAGCTCTGCCGTTGTCAACGGGACATCATTGAATTCCGCAATTTTCATGGCCTCAGTCAATGAGATACCTGAATTCCAAACATCGAATTCAAATGCATTTGATTGAACCGGAAATACGGCAAACAATCCCAAACATACAATCCAAATAAAAGCTTTTCTTTCCATGATTATATCCCCCACTGCAAATAAGACCCCGTTTTCAATATGAAAAACGGGGGGTTAGTTGAGATCAATTCATTGTATTTCCTTTATTAAAAATTCGCGCCTTGTTGCATAGCAAAACTATCACAGCAGCTTTTTTATAGTCAAGTTTTTAGCCTTTTTTTTAGAAAGAATGTAAAGCTGGCTGGCAAAGGAATGGAAAAATATAGACAGTGAAATCGATTCGCCAAACCATTGTGCTTGCCACCGACGATATCTGGGAGGCCCACAACGCCAGGGGTGAAATGTTCGGCAAAGAGTCTTTTTATGAAATTATACGCCGCAATGAGGCTTTAAGTGCAAATCAAATTCTTGAAGCCGTCATTGATGAACTGGAGCTTTTTCAAACGGGTGTTGAACCGGAAGATGATGTGACACTGGTGGTGATTAAGATCGTAAGATAATGATAATTTGTCGTTTTCTCGTGGGCAGGATTTCGTGGATTTACAAGATTTGTTTCAGGGGAATTTTATTCCGCATTTTTGAGGATGAGATGAATTAATTTTCGAGATCGGTGAATTTACACTTTGCGGTAATATTTTAGGATAAGCAGCAAAAGGACATTAACTGGAATGGCCACAGCCTCCCGGATGTAGCAGTAGATCCAGCGTATCCGTCCGCTTGTCTTTTTTCCACTTGGCATGGGACGGTAGATGGTTGAAATACCCAACAAATACAGCAACAACCTGCAACGTAAGATATGATAGGTATCCGAACAGACAATTACCTTGCTGGATGAAGGAAATTGTCTAATTATACGTGCGCTGTTTGATACATTTTGGAGCGTGTTTTTTGATTCGGCTTCCAGGAAAATCTGTTCACTGTGTATGCCAGCGTGTAACAGTATATTTTGCATCACATCTGCTTCCGAATGCATCCTATTTTCTACCTTTCCGCCGGTTGGAATATAAATCACATCTTTAAATTCATCTCGCAGAATCAATGCCGCCTCAACCCGACGTCGCATCGTGGTACTAGGTCTGCCATCCGGTAAAACAGCAGCCCCCATAATTATTGCGATTGTTTTATCCATTACAGTTTTAAATGTATATTGCAAAAATATACAATTCAAGGTTATTTATGAATAAAAAAGAAGTGATTAAAAACCAAAAAGGCAGCTCCAGGAGGTCAAAGAGCTGCCCTTAACGAGGAGAGATCATACGGGCAAATGTAGCCTCCCTCTCGATTGGTTTCTTTCCGGGTGGCTCAGTGGCGCCACCTTGATGAGGAAAGGAGGATGGAAACTCAAAAAGGCATGCTGAACCACCGCTTTAAGGAGGAGGATGATTGAGACAGATAGCCTGTGAACAATCTGTCTCATATATAATGAGACAAAATGGGGTGTTAAGGTTACACGACATGGATTTTCTTTTCTCAACCTAAATTTCTGAAGTTGCAATCCAGCCGCAAGCTGTAAAAAGAGTTTAATCAAATCCAAGAGAACATATTATATACAACTTCTGATTTAATTACGAACGAAATCGATGCATGAAAGCAAGTGCGGATTTTAGTTGTATATTTATGCTTAGTTATTTATAAAAAGGATGGACTCATAAGCGCATCTATGGCCACTGTCATTCGGAGGTATGAGTAAAAGCAATAACTTGACCGAGGAGGTGAAAGTAAATGACTAATTCAGATCTGCGAAGAAAGGCTGAAGAACTAGCATATAGTTACCTGAGTTCAAAAAAGACTGTTTCATGTGCACTCACTGTCTTGCTTGCCATACAGGAGACTTTTGGTCCTCAAGATGAACTTCTCTTAAAGGCTGCCTCGCCAATGGCTGGAGGAAGTAGGGCTGGATCTTTTTGTGGGGCTTTGCCAGGGGGTATTTTAGCATTGGGCATGCAATACGGCCTCGAACGTGAACAATTCGGTGATATTGACGCGCTTATTCAATCTTATCAACCTGTCATCGAATATTACAGAAAGTTTGAATCGGAATTTGGCAGTCGCTATTGCCATGAAATAATAGGATGCGATTTAGCCGATCCTAAACAAAGAGAGAAATGGCTTGACCGCGGAGGATGGGAGGAGTGTTCCAAGCTTGTAGGAAAAGCAGCGGGAATCGTATCGGATATTATTTTAGCCAAAAGATATTGATGTCGTTGGTTTTCGGGGACCAATAGCTATTGATTGAACCGCATGGATTTGGGGTACACTAGATTATCAGTTAAAGGGACACTCTAAATCCAATTTGCATATTCGTCAATGTCAATAAGGATGGTTTTATAGCGGCCCTGAAACAGATGGCCGGATCTTTTTCGCTTCGAAGATTGATAGAAATACTATAAAGGATCAATAGCTCATTTCGTATTAGCTGCGAAGAATGAAGATCTGACCTTTTTCGCGGCTTTAGGGTTTGGACCAAAGTGCCGGTTGATCGGTTGTAGATGCAGTTCGGTTTAAAGCTTGCGCTTGTCCATCGAAATTAAGCGCTCCACCCGAAGAATTGGGTCCGGCATCCCATGTATATTTATCTCCGAGCAGATAGTTATTGTCAGCGTTCATTCTCGTTATGAGGCCGGCATCATCCGCATAACCGCTGGGCGATATTTTCAAATCTGCCCAAGTTAGGCTTTCGCGGCCGTTGAGTTCCGAGATGCCGACATCGATGGCTTTTTGCATGGTATTTGAATCCAGCTGGATGATCCGAGGTACAACTAATGCAGCTAACACACCAAATATAACCAGAGCGGCGATAACCTCAAGCAGAGTATATCCCTCACGGCTTACTAGCAGGCCTTGTTGTTTCATTGGGATTTTCCTCCTGCCTTTTAGTAAAAATATCGTTTTTGCGGTGTTAAAGTAAAAAGGGAAAATTTTAATGAGTTTTTACATTCTTTTAGAATTTAGGATCGACAGGAAAGTGATAGGAATCCCCCTCTTTATTATTAGCAAATTTGCCAAAATCTAGCTGTGATGTCAAGTCAGATCTTCATTTTTGGCAATTTTAGTCTTTAAGGTAATATATTGCTCGATGTCTTCTCTTATGCACGTGCATCTTTTTTTCTGCAAGCTACTGAGGTGATGCTGCATCCCGGATTCAGAGAAAATCAGCCAACCTGCGTTTCAGTTCTTCAAAGCGGGAGTTGATGCTTTGCACGACGTCTTGCATCACTTCGCCGGCACTTTTCACTTCGGTTATCAGTCCGGCAACCTGTCCGCAACAGATCTCCGCTTCATCTGCATCCCCAAGGTGTTGAGAGCGATATTGGGAGTGCTCGTTCAGATAATTATTGATCTCTTCAGGGGAAGCCCCAGCTTTCCTAATTTCCATATAATCTTTCGTGAATTTGTTGATTAGGTCTCTGGCGAGCATGAAGTCCTTCGGGACAGAGACAGTGCATACGTCTTCTCCTTTGACAATAGCTTCTTTCACGCGGGTATGGCTTTCTGCTTCCCGGGTTACCATGAAGCGCGTCCCCATGTAGATGCCGTCTGCGCCCAGCGCCAGGGCGGCCAACACGCCTCGTGCGTCTCCAATGCCGCCGCCGGCGACCACGGGTATGCTCACCGCATCTGCAACCATGGGCGTCAGTACCAGAGTGGTCAGCTCGGTGAACCCCTTGTGGCCACCGGCCTCATAACCCTCGCAGATGACGGCGTCCACCCCAGCTTCTTCCGCCTTTTTTCCATGTCGCGCGGTGGAAATCGCATGCAGAACCTTTATGCCGACGTCCTTAAGTACCCGGGTGTATATGTCGGGCATGCCGACTGATACGATCGCTACCGGGACCGCCTCCTCAATGACGACATCTACCATTTTTTTTGAGTATATAAGGGCCTCTCCAAAACCGGCTACGATATTTACAGCAAAAGGCGCTTGGGTGAGATTTCTTACTTTTCTTATCTGGTTCCGCATTCTTTCACCGGTTAGCTCAACGTCCAGCGTGATATCGTCAGCACCAGCGTTGGGCCCCAAAGTTCCGAGCCCTCCGGCATTGGATACGGCTGCAACAAGATCTGCACCACTCACCCAGTTCATGGGCGCTTGAATGATGGGATATCGAATCCCCAACAGCTCACAGATGCGGTTTTTGCCCATCTATTCCTCCTATGATTTTATTAAAAATTAGTGATCTCTACTATTAATTGCTGGACCGACTAAGACACTATCCTAATGCTTGTTCAATATCCGCGATGAGATCATCGCAATCTTCGATTCCTACGGATAATCTCAGCTGGCGGTCGTTTATGCCGAGTTCGATGTGTTCTTCATCGCTGATCTTGGCGTGGGAGGTGAGAACCGGGGAGCAGATAATGGTTTCAACTCCTCCGAGGCTTACGGCGGGAGTTATCAGCCGAAGCTTTTTTTGAAATTGCTCGGCGTCAATTGCCTGTTGATCTAATTCAAATGCGAGCATGCCGCCGAATGCCTTCATTTGTTTTTTAGCGATCTCATAGCCCGAATGGCTTTCTAAACCCGGGTAATATACTTTTCGAAGACCGGAAGTGTTTTGGAGATGGGTTGCAATGTGATAAGCATTTTTATTTTGCTTTTCGACTCGGAGCCCCAATGTTTTTAAGCTTCTTTCCAGCATATAACAGGTTATGGCATTCAGGCTGCCGCCGAAATTGCACGCCGACGCTCTAATGGTTTCTATCAAGCGCTTCGACGCTAAAACGGCACCGCAACAAATATCGCTGTGACCTCCAAGGTATTTGGTGCCACTGTGAGCCACAATATCAATTCCCAGCTCAAGCGGGTTTTGATTTAT
>CP070746.1:5742493-5746098 GCA_020348305.1 Desulfobacterales bacterium | reverse complement strand
TTGTCAGGTTTCTCCAACGATACCGTCCGGTTGCACCGGATACCAAAGGTGAAAGATAGGAGTTCGTTAAGATTGTTTTTTAATGGTGTCCTTGACGACAAAAGTCAGAAGATTTTGCATTCGATGAACGCAGGTGGAAGCCACCTGAATCTATTTGGTCGATAATTAAATGATACACTGGAACCTTTGAGAGAAGGAGTTGAAAATTGAAATGTAATAACAGATTTTGGATGTGTGTATATATGGTGGGATTGATTTCGATAGGAATAGGTTACGGAAAATCAAAAGGACCGGTATATCTCGATCCGGATGAGTCCATGGATGTACGGGTAGAAGATCTACTTTCCCGCATGACACTGGAAGAAAAGGTGGGACAACTGAATATGCCCTGTGTTTATGTGGAGGGATTGGGAAAAACGGTTGAAGAAAAAATGGCGGCAGTCAAAGCATTTGCAGAGGGGACCTATCTTGATTATCTCGGCCCTGGGGGCGGATTCTTTACATTACCCAACAATATCCTTTTCAAAGGTCCGGAGCAACAGGCGAAGTTTCTGAACGAACTCCAAAAGATCGCAATTAAAAAGACCCGGCTTGGTATCCCTCTTCTTCAAACCGAAGAAGGCACGCATGGACTGATGTGTACAGGAGGAACCATTTTTCCGGAAGGTCCGGCACTGGGAAGTACATGGAATCTCGACCTTCTGTCCGAGATATAAGCCGCAACAGCAGAGGAGGCCCGGGCCATTGGGATTCATCAGATCTTCACGCTTGTAGTGGAACCGATCCGGGATCCACGTTTGGGACGAAATCAGGAGGCGTACAGCGAGGACGCATTCCTTTGTTCGCGAATTGCGGAAGTAATTGTCCGGGCAGTTCAGGGAGATGATCTGTGCGCTGCGGACAAGACAGTTGCCGGATTGTGTCATTATCCTGGTCAGAGCGAACCGGTGAGTGGACTGGAGCGAGGTGCGATGGAAATTTCCGAGCGCAAACTGCGGGAAGTGTTTCTTCCTCCCTGGGAGGCAGGTATCAAAAGATGCGGTGCACTGGGAGTGATGGCCACCTATCCATCTATCGACGGCATTCCGGCTCATGCCTCAAAAGAGATAATGACGGGTATTTTACGGGAAGAGTTCGGATTTGAAGGACTTGTTCTTTCCGAAGGGGGCGGGATAGGGACGCTTGTATATGAAGGTCTGGCGCCCACCCAAAAAGAAGCTGGACAACTCGCTTTGGCAGCTGGTGTGGATGTAGGGATTTCATATGAATCCGGATACATGGGGGATATGATCCAGAGTGTTAAAGAAGGAAAGGTTTCGATGGCCCTTATTGGTCGCTCAGTTCGCCGCGTCCTGAAGATGAAAATGCGGCTTGGATTATTTGAGAATCCATACGTTAATCCGAAACGTGCTGCTAAAATTGTCCACAATCCAGATCATCAGGCACTGGCCCTGAAAGCGGCTCGGGAGGGAGTAGTGCTTCTGAAAAACGAGGGCAATCTGCTGCCCCTTAGGAAAGATATTAAATCCATTGCCGTCATTGGGCCGAATGCGGACCATGCAAAAAATCAGCTTGGTGATTATACGGCGCTGAAAGTCTCGCAGGAGATTACGACCATACTGGAAGGTTTCAGGGCAATAGTCCCTAAAAGAACAAAGGTAACTTATGTCAAAGGCTGTGATATCATCGGTGACAAGGTGGATGAAATTGAAAGAGCAAAACAAGCGGCAAAAAATGCGGAATATGCGGTTGTTGTTGTCGGTGAGAATGAATGGCAGCAACGTAACGACGAAGGCGTTCGTGTCGCTACCAGTGGTGAAGGATTTGATGTAGCCAACCTTGACCTGACAGGTATGCAGCAGGACCTTGCCAAAGCGGTTGCTGCAACGGGAACACCTACGGTTGTGGTCCTTGTGAATGGACGTCCCCTTTCCACCCGCTGGATTGCAGATAACATTCCTGCGATAGTTGAAACCTGGTTGTCAGGTGAAAAGGGCGGCCAAGCCATTGCTGAAATTCTGTTCGGAGATGTGAATCCCTCAGGCAAGCTCACAGTAACTATTCCACGGCACTCGGGACAATTGCCGGTCTATTATAATGCGAAAAAATCCAAACGGTACTGGCTTGAAAAGGGATGGGGCATATCATATGCGGACATGGATTACAAGCCGCTGTATCCCTTTGGCCATGGATTAAGTTACACCACGTTCGAATACAGCAACCTTCGTTTTGACAAAACCGTGTCAGGTATTGCAGGAACAATTAAGGTGAGTGTAAACATTCAGAATACCGGGAAACGCCCCGGTTTGGAAGTTGTACAACTCTACATCCAGGATGTCATTGCAACGGTTTCCACTTCCGAGATAGAGCTGCGGGGGTTTGAAAAAATCCGGCTCAATCCCGGGGAAAAGAAAGAAGTGACTTTCACTATTGGTCCAGAACACCTTGCCCTGTACAACCGCCATCTGGATCGAGTGGTTGAAGCCGGGGAATTCAAAGTGAAAGTTGGTGCTTCCTCCGAGGACATCCGGCTTGAAGATTCGATTTGGGTAAAATGAACTACCAAAATTCTGCTCTCTATTTTAGGGGATTTGCATGACTGCCATGAAATTAACGGCTTTTGAAACCGGGATTTTTGTCGTTTACTTAGTCACCGTGATTGCGATCGGCTTTATTTCAGGGCGAAAAGGTAAAGAAAGCACTTCTGGATTTTTTCTTGCGGGACGGGGATTGCCATGGTTTGTGATAGGATTTTCCCTTATTGCTTCCAGTATAAGTTCCGAGCAATTTATCGGTGAAGTTGGCTGGGGCTACAAATATGGTATGGCGGTTGCCAACTGGGAATGGTTAGTATGGCCGGCACAGGGGCTTCTGCTTTTTTTCTTTTTGCCCGTGTATTTGAAAAACAGAATTTTTACTATTCCCGAATATCTAACCCGTCGTTTCGGACGCATTGCGGGTTCCACATTTGCCCTCGTTTGTATGGTCCAGTATTTGGTGATAAATCTTCCTCTGGTTCTTTATTCCGGAGGCTTTGCTATTAACAGAGTGTTCGGGCTGAATCTCTATCTGGCCATCTGGATTCTGGTATTTGCTGCAGGATCTTACACCATTTTTGGCGGTCTTTCTGCCGTTGCCTGGGTGGACTTGTTTAACGGCGTTATATTGATTGGGGGTGGTCTTCTGGTCTTTATTCTTGGTTTGTTTGCGGTTGACGGTGGTTTTTCAGCCATTGTCGGCACCGGCGAGCGTTCTCACTTAATCTTACCGGCTGATCATCCAGAGTTACCCTGGACAGGGATGATTGCCGTGGCTTTTGTGTTGAGCGGGTATTACTACTCGACCAACCAGTTTATTACACAGCGGGGTCTTGCGGCAAAAAACGTATGGCATGGCAAAATGGGTGTCATTCTGGCCGCGTTTCTGGCCATCCCGCTGGGACTGAGTGTCACCTGGCCGGGGATGATTGCCTATGCGATGAATCCAAATCTGGCGCATCCTGATGATGCGTATCCCTATCTCATCAAAACACTAATACCAGTTGGCTTGCGGGGTTTTATGTTTGCAGTGCTGATTGGCGCGATTATGTCAACCATCGACTCTCT
>CP070746.1:5715064-5742393 GCA_020348305.1 Desulfobacterales bacterium | reverse complement strand
GCCCATAAAGTCATCGCAAGAGCGTATTTTGCCAGTTTTTTATCCCTGATCATTTCCATTGTGTTAAGAAGCCGTTTTTTCGGGTCAAGTCTTACTAAATCAGGATTATCAGTGACCACACCTGTATATTTACTCACCCAATAATCCAGAAGGTGATCCAACAAGTCTCGCCGGTTTTTAAAATGCCAGTAGAATCCGCTTCTTGATATACCCAACCCCTTGGCAAGTCTTTCAATTTTAACGGCCTCAACACCACTCGACTCAAGTGTCTCAAGTGCCTTGATAAGCCACTGATCTTTACTTACACGTTTAATTTTATTTGTTTTTGGTGGTTTCATTTTTTTAAAATTGCATAATTTGCTGGACATTTGTGTACAGAATGTTTATTAATTATGTACAGCACTGTCTATATCTCATATTTAATAAAATTCCAACCTTAATGATTTTCCCTAAGGCTGAACGAAAGGAGGACGTATGAAAACACTTAATTGTTTTTTAGCCTTGATTGTTGGATTTGCGTTCATATTTCCCATTGCATCATTCGCCGCACAATTCGACGCCCCCTATTATGACTTGCAGGAAAAAAACAAGGACAAGTGGACTGCCGAGGACAAGCAAATCAATGCCAAATTGGCGGCACTTGAAAAAAAGTTCGGGAAGAAACCGAACATTATCTATATCCTGGCAGACGATGTAGGTTGGGGCGAGATGGGTTGGCAGGGCGGCGGCAAGCACCGGGGCACTCCTACGCCCGAACTGGACAAGATGGCTCGCGAGGGCATGCGTTTCTTTGCCGCTTACTCGGAACCGTCCTGCACCCCGTCGCGCATCGCCATTAACACCGGCCGCCACCCGGTGCGCACGGGTCTCCTGGCCGTCCTCTGGCCCGGACAGATCGAAGGACTTTCACCCAAGGAAGTGACGGTGGCGGAGGTGCTTTCAGAAGCCGGCTACAACACCGCCATGTGGGGCAAGTGGCATCTCGGCGAAGAGCCCGAGCATGCGCCGGAGAACCAGGGCTACGACTACGCGTACTACGGTCTGTGGAACGGTGCGCCCCACAACTGGCCCAGCTCCTTCGATATGTACAAGGACGCACCCAACCCTCATAAAGCAATGTTCTATGACTTCCCGGGCGTGGAGGAGTACAAGAAGCGCACGGGAATCGATTTGTCGGTCGCCGGCTACGTGGGCCGCAAGGGTGAAGGCCGAAAGCCGATCGAGGGACCCGCCGGTAAGCCCGGCCCGGACATGCAGGAGACTTTCGAGGCCGAATCCATCAAGCAAATCACGGCCTACATCAAGGACAAGGCCGAGGACACCAAGCCCTTCTTCATCTACTGGGCCACCTACACCCAGCAGTTGCAGGGCTCGAAGGCTCACCAGAACGACAAGCATGTAGATAAGGTCAACGCCCAAGCTTCCGAGATGGCGGCCCACAACGCGCACCTGCGGCAACTGTTCGACACCTTGGAGTCAGAGGGCATCGCCGAGAACACGCTCGTCGTCTGGATCAGCGACAACGGGCCGATGTACGCCTTCTACCCCAACTCCGGCTACTCGTGGCTACGTGGTGGCAAGGGTGATGTCCTGGAAGGCGGCGTCAGGGTACCCGCCATGGCAGTGTGGCCGGGCATGATCGAGCCCAACCAGGATCCGGTGGACGTCTTGCACCTCACCGACCTGTTCACGACCGCGGCCCGTCTGGGTGGGGCGCTCGATAACATCCCCAACGATCGCGTGACGGACGGCGTCGATCAGACGGCACTCCTCCTGCTCGGCGAAGGTCACGGCCGGCGCAACATGATCTTCCATTACAGCGGCGGGGTCCTCGGCGCCATCCGGTATGAGGACTTCAAGGTTCACATCACCGAGGGTCACGGCGGACTGCCTGGCATGGAATTCTACAACGTGATGCGCGATCCCGGAGAGAAGTATGGCCAGCTTTACCCGGGATTATTTGCGGTGACGCCAATTCAGATCACCCTACGGGAACACATGAAAATGATCCAGAAGTTCCCACATCGGGTATCAGAAGTCACGCCCAAGGGCGCGGAACTTACGCCCCATGACTAAATGTATTAAAAGAAGATATAGATAAGCCGGGGGCTCGGGTTATAACTCGGGCTCCAGTTTTTTGAAATTACTTTGCATTTAAAACATATCTGATTCAATATCTTTGTAAAAAAAGGCCACCACAGCCTCTAACTGTTTGAGCCTGACACGAATTGAACGCTCTTTGTTTGGTTATGAAAACCAATTGCTTTTTATTCAAAAGATCATTATGAAAGGCATTATGCAAGGTAAACGAAATCCGCGCATTAGTACACTGAAAAACAGTTATATTTTAGGCTTGTTCTGCATGCTGTTGCCTGCTTTTATAGGACCAGTCTGGGCAGGCGGTCTTTATATCAGTGAATTTGGCACCCCCAGCATGGGCGTTGCCGCTGCAGGAGCTCAGGCGGTGGCCAGTGATGCCTCCACCGCCTTTCACAACCCGGCCGGCATGACTCGAATTAAAGGCAAAGAATTGATGCTCACTGGCGGCGCCCTATATTCGACCGTCAAGTTCGACAAGGATGCAGATACGCCCATTGATGGCGGAAATGGCGGAGATGCCGGCAGCCCCGCTCCCATATTGGGCCAATTCTACGTCCACAGCCTAACTGACCGGCTCAAACTGGGTGCCAATATTATTTCTACTACAGGAGCTGTGCTTGATTACGATGATGATTGGACCGGTCGATATCTCAATACGGATGTGACGCTCTTAACCATCACGCTCAACCCTACCCTGGCGTACCGCATCACAGATAGGCTCTCTATCGGCGGTGGCCCCCAAATAATGTATGCCGATCTTGAGATGAAATTAAAAGCCCCGCCCCCAGCCGGTACCGGCGAAGTCAAAATCGACGGCAATGACGTAGCATATGGATTTGATGTTGGTGCTATGGTTGAACTGAGCGAGCGAACAAGGCTGGGTATTGTTTATCAATCCGAAATCGAGCCCGAATTCAGTGGTGATGTTAAATTCAGCGGCGGCGCCTTTAATGCCGATGCCGGGACGGACACCAAGATAACGCTGGCACAGTTTATCAGAGCCTCCATTTATCATGAATTGAACGACCGGTGGGCGTTACTGGGCTCCATCGGCTGGGAGGATTGGAGTGCCTTTAATAACATCAACATCTCCACCGGCCAGGGATCTCAAAATATCCCTCGCAACTGGGACGATACTTACAAATTCGCTGCAGGCGTCCATTTTCGTCCAGTGGAAAAATGGCTGCTGCAACTTGGTTTTGCTTATGATACCTCTCCTGTGGATTCCAAAGACCGTACACCGGATATGCCTATTGACCGGCAAATTCGTTATGCAACCGGAGCACAATATCAATGGAGCGAAGATGTATCACTGGGGGGGCAGTTTGTGTACGCTGATTATGGCGACGCCAAGATTAAAAATGATCTGCTCAGAGGAGATTATGAACGTAACGACATTTTCTTTCTAGCCTTCAACGTCAATTGGAAGTTTTAATAGGCAGAAGCTATCCAGATACGATATATTCGGACACTTGCAGTGTTTAAATTTCGTGACGAAATACTAAAAATGGCTGAATGATAGATTACGGCTATCCATCTAACCTTTTGAAAAATTGCATATTCCGTCCGCTAATCTTAAATTTTTAGCCCACCTTCAAAGATTCGATGCAGGCACGCTATACACAATTATGACAAGGCTAAATTTTTGTATATTTGTCATTGTGTAATCCACAATCTGAAAAGTCTTGTGATATACGTTTTATATCTGTAAAATTTCCAAAGTTGAGGTACTCTCTCGCCAAACCTCGCCTTTATAATTGCTTTCCAAAAAACCACTTGAATAAACATATAGCTTTGTTTAGGAGGAAGCATGAATTTTGAAGGATATAAATGTGGATTCTGTGGACGAGAGTTCTTCCCGGATGAAATTCAATATAGGTGTGACCTATGCGACGAACCCCTATCAGTTGTGTATGAATATTCTAGTCTAGAAAAGAAAACCACAGTTGAAAGATTCTCGGCAAGGCATTCAGGACTGTGGAAATACCGTGAGCTTTTGCCGGTTGTACCTTCCATCCAGCCAGTAAGTTTAGGAGAGTTGGCTACTCCGCTGCATGAAGCAAAGACACTAGCGGGTTCTATTGGCCTCTCCAATGTATTTCTAAAAAATGAAGGGAGGCACCCTACAGGCTCTTTCAAAGATCGGGGAACCTCTGTAGGTATGACTGTAGCTGTTGAACGAGGAGTAAAGGCTGTAGGGACGCTCTCTCATGGAAACATGGGCACCTCCACAGCTGCATATGCAGCCAAGGCTGGTCTGACATGCTATATCCTCGCACCTGCCAACATTTCTAGCACAAGATTGTTGTATCTAAGTGTCTACGGTGCAAGGGTCATACTGGTGGAAGACGAGTATGATGCGGTTTACAATGAATCATTAAAGATAGGTATGAAGTACGACGTATTCTTCATAAATAGCGATAACCCGTTTAGGACGGAAGGGAGCAAGACGATGGCCTTCGAAATTGTGGAGGACCTTGGTTGGGAGGCTCCCGATTGGGTTGTGGCACCTGCCAGTAGCGGGGGTATGGTCTCAGGCTTATACAAAGGCTTCCTTGAGTTCAAAGAAATTGGAATTATCTCTGATATTCCTAAGATAGCAGTTATACAACCTGTAAACTCAAAACCAATTGTTACGGCTTTTAAAAAGGAAGCTGAAGCAATTGAACGGGTTAGCCATGATTTTATTTCTATTGTTCGCTCCTTGGGAAATCCTTATCCTCCTAGTGGAAATAGGGTGTTGAAGCTCTTGCGGGAGCTGAAAGGAACAGCGATTGCGGTTTCTGATGAAGAAACCTCGGCAGCGCAACGTGAAATGGCTAGAATGGAGGGGGTGTTTGCCGAACCTGCCGGTGCCATCGCACTCGCTGGACTTAAACATCTTATAAAGCTTCATAGGATTGAGAAGGACGAAAAAGTGGTGCTCATTGTTTCAGGCTTTGGATTCAGAGATCCAGGTGATGCCGATAGCCTTGTGGACAAGCCATTAACTGTTGGCATTAATAATTTAGAGTCTGAAATCGCACGGAAATGAAAAGACTTGAGTATTAACCATTTGAGGCTCTACTGTTTCACTGAATAAAGGCCACATAAACACCGACGATTCTGCTTTAGAATTCAAACCGGCCGAACCGGTTGGAGCTCCAATTCCTCTGTCAAGTGACACATAACAAAATGACCATCGTTTAACTGCCGAGAAACGGGTGTCTGCTTACGGCATATTTCTTGAGCATATCGACAGCGTGGATGGAAATAGCAACCAGGCGGAGGATTGAGCGGACTTGGAACGTCCCCTTCCAGGATAATCTGCTCAACACTGTAATCGGGATCCGGTACGGGTACCGCCGACATCAACGCCTCGGTATACGGGTGTCTTGGGTTCGAGAACAATTGCTCCGTATCAGCCAACTCCACGATTTTCCCAAGGTACATGACAGCCACTCGGCTGCTGATGTATTTAACCACCGATAGGTCATGGGCGATAAATAGATATGTCAAGCCAAAATTCTTCTGTAAATCCTCAAGTAGATTAATTACCTGGGCTTGGATGGAAACATCCAAGGCAGAAACCGGTTCGTCGGCTACGATCAGTCGGGGGCCAAGAGCAAGAGCCCGGGCGATCCCAATCCTCTGGCGCTGTCCTCCGCTGAACTCATGGGGATAGCGCTTCATATGGTCTGCCTTAAGACCGACAGCCTCAAGCAACTCGACAACGCGGCTCTCCCGATCATGTCTTTTGGCCATCCCATGAACCTGCAGCGGTTCAGCGATAAATGCGCCCACATTCATCCGTGGGTCCAGAGAAGAATAGGGATCCTGAAAGATAATCTGCATTTCACTCCGCAGCGATTTAAGCAACTTGGGCGCAGCGGTGGCGATATTTATCTCCCGGTAATCTTGGCCGGGATCGGCCAACTTTTTACTGTGAAAGAACACATCTCCCGCGGTCGGTTCGATCAATCGCAATATTGATCTACCGGCTGTGGTCTTGCCGCATCCGCTTTCCCCTACCAGACCAAGGGTCTCGCCTTCCAGGATGTCAAGATCGATACCATCAACAGCCTTTACATAGGCGGCGACCCTTTGAATGATTCCTTTGCGCACTGGAAAATATTTCGTGAGGTTCTTCACCTTAAGTAACGTGTGGCCCGTGGTCATGAAATATTCCCTTCTTGATAAGGGGTCCAAAGCCAGCAGGCGACCTTGTGACCAGCTACAACCTCCAGTAACGGCGGAATACGCCTTTTACATACCTCCATGGCCTCAACACAACGCGGCTCAAATCCGCATCCTAAGGGGAGTTCAAACAGGTCGGGCACGACCCCCTCAATCGTGAACAATCGCTTTTGTTTCCTTGTGGTTAGTGAAGGAATGGATTTCATCAATCCTTTGGTATACGGGTGTCTTGGTTCGTGAAAGATGTCGCGGTTCTGAGCGCTCTCGACCACCTTTCCAAGATACATCACAGCCACCTCGTCCGCCATATGCGCAATAACCCCCAAATCGTGGGTAATAAATAGGATGGAGGTTTTAAAGTCCTGGCGCAGATCGTTCATCAGCTTGAGCACTTGCGCCTGGATCGTCACGTCAAGGGCCGTGGTCGGCTCATCCGCAATCAACAGAGAAGGATTGCAGCAAAGTGCCATGGCGATCATCGCCCGCTGACGCATCCCTCCCGAGAGTTCATGGGGATATTCGCCTATGCGCAACTCGGGGGAGGGAATACCCACCGAGCGCAGCATCTCGATGGTTATGTGGCGCGCCTCTTTCTTGCTTAGTTGCTGGTGGAGTATGATCGCTTCCATGATCTGGTTGCCAATAGTGAGCACCGGATTTAGTGACGTCATCGGCTCCTGGAAGATCATTGCAATCTCATTGCCACGAATCGCGCGCATCTCAGACCCCTTGGGATCCATCTTCGTCAAATCTGCTACTTCTCCATTCCGATGAAAAAGGACTTGCCCGGATTCGATTTTCCCGGGTGGTGACGGAATGAGCCCCATGATAGACAAGGCCGTTACGGACTTCCCACAACCACTCTCACCGACTAGCCCAAGGGTTTTTTCCCGCTCAATGGATAGATCAATCCCAGCAACCGCCGGTATAATACCATCGTCAGTATGAAAAGATACTTGCAGATCTCTAATTTCGATTAAAAGCATCGCTTTCCATGTTTTGGTGTTATTGTAACAAAGATGTTATAAATAATCACTGGCTGTTAAGGCTTTATCAGCTTACACAATTTAACTACCCCTTTCTCAACGCGCATACAGCTTGGGATCGGTAATATCCCGTAATCCATCACCGAGCAAGTTGAAGGCAAACACCGCAAAGAGGATTGCCAGCCCGGCGAACAAAGAAACCCAGGGACCACTTGCCAGGAAATCGACACCAACTCGCACCATATTACCCAGTGTTGGTGTCGGGGGCGGGACACCGACGCCTAAAAAACTCAGACTGGCCTCAAGCCGGATAGCGGTCCCCAGCCAAAGCGAGCTCATCACCAAAACATCACCGAATATGTTGGGCAGGATATGGCGAATGATGATCCGGCCGCTGCCGGCACCGATGGCCTTGGCCGATACGATGTGGTCCATTTCCTTGATCCCCAGGGTGGGGGCATGGCCGACCCGGGCGAACCGCGGAATCATCAGAATCGTGATGGCGATAATCACGTTGAGCATGCCGGGACCTAAAACAATCATGACCATTACCCCAAAGACCTCATCCGGAAATGACATCATAATATCCAAAAACCGCATAATGGCGGTCTCCAGCTTTCCTCCGGCGTATCCGGCGACCATCCCCATCATTGTGCCAATAATCATTCCTAAAGCCACCGAAACGATCCCGACAAAAAGCGAAATCCGTGCACCGGTCAGCACTCGCGAAAAAACATCCCGACCGTATTCGTCGGTTCCGAAAATGTGGATCATTTCGGGAGGTGTCAGTCGATGGTAAACGTTTTGTTTCAGCGGGTCATAGGGTGCGAGCCAATAGGAGAAAATGGCAATGATAATAAGTGCCAGGGACATGCAAGCACCGATGAAAGAGGTCCGGTTTCTTAAAAAAGTTTTTAATAGCTTGCGGCCTTTGCTGAGTCTTTGCATGTCGATCTTTTCCGCGAAATGAGGCTTACTTGCGCCTTACTCTTGGGTCAACCAATCCGTAGATCAAGTCTGCAATGAGGTTGATGAGTACCACAAAAGTGGCAAAGACGATCATTACAGCCTGAAGAGTCGTGTAATCGCGTTGCTTCAACGCGCCAATCATCATGCGGCCCAATCCGGGACGCGAAAAGACAATCTCCACCATGACCGATCCGCCGGTTAAGATAATTGAATAGACGCCGATCAGCGCAACAATTGAGAGCAGAGCATTGCGCAGCAGATGCTTGTAGATGACTTTACGCTCCGAGAGGCCTTTGGCCCTAGCCGTTCGAATGAAATCTTCGTTCAGCGTATTTAAAACCGAGGAGCGGGTCATACGGGTAACGTAAGCCGTCATCACCAATCCTAAAGTAAGTCCGGGGAGAAAAAGATGGTAAAGGTTGTCGGCCAGGTCATGAATGTCCCCCCCGCCGACTACCGGAAATAGCGGGATGTGGATTGAGAAAACGAGCATTAACAGGATTCCCAGATAAAAACTGGGGATAGAAAGGCCGCCGAGCGACAATGTCCTCCCGATGTAATCCGTCAGGGTGTTGCGCCTTAGGGCACTGTAAACCCCCGTCGGTATCCCGAACAAGGCGCCGAATATTATCCCAAAGAGTGTCAGCTGGATGGTATACGGAAGGGCGCGTTTCAGGTCACCTGAAATGGGCCTGCCATTTATGATGGATCTTCCAAAATCAGCCTGAAGCAGCCCTTTCAGTGCCTCAAGATACTGAACCCACATCGGCCGATCCAGGCCCATTTGGCGGCGTAAGGCCTCAACCGCTTCCTTGGAAGCATAGTCGCCTAGTCTGACTTCGGCCGGATCGCCCGGGGCGATACGAATAAGGACAAAGGTGATGGTCAGCACGATGAGAAGCGTGGGGATGGCCACCAAAATTCTTCTGATCGAGAAAGCAAGCATAAATATTTCTGGGTTTTTGCGGTCGACACGGTAGGCGCAAGATTTCCTTGCGTCTACCGTGTCCAGTGTTATTCTTATTTGATGGACGTCAGTTCATTAATCTGGGGGGAAAGAATCAATGTGGATTTTAGATCATATCCCCATTGCACATTGTTGCGTCGGGCAAAGGTAAATTTTTTAATGAAAAGCGGATAAGAGACAGCCCAGTCAAGCAGCTTGAACTGGGTTTCCTTCCAAACCGCCTTTTGGGCACCAGAATCCAGAAGATCCCGTGCCACTTCGATTTGGTAATCTACGCTGTCCACCTTTCCGTCGCCATTAGCGTCTTTTTCTCCCAGATGCATGAAGTTGGTAATGGGCTTTTTACCGGTCTTTACGATGGAATCTGAGTGGTGAAAGTGTGTCAGGCGCACATCTGCCGTCGGCCTCCAGCAGTTATATTCCACGATCGTGTTCATATCGGCCCGAATGTTGTGGTGATAAGTGGGATGATCCACAACTGTCACCTTGACATCGATCCCAGCCTCTCTGAGCTGCGCAACGATATTCTGAAAGGGTACGGCATACTCTCCCCGCTCTGTCATGAAAACTGTCGTCGTTAAACCATTCGGGAAACCAGCGTCAGCCAAAAGCTTTTTGGCCTTGTTCCGATCGACCTCATAAAGGTAATCTTTCTCCTCCAACTTGCCGCGCAACAAGACTTCATCTCGCGTCAGATGACCCGGCTGAGGATTGGGAATCTGGGAAAATACCGGGGCAGCTATGGCTTTACCAATGGTCGTCACCACTTCATCACGCGAGAGCGCGTAGGCGATCGCGCGCCGCACTCTGATGTCGTCAAAGGGTTTCTTGGCCATATTGAAATAGAGCACACCTGCCTCGCCGGGCCCGAAGACATCCACCTCGACACCGCGCAAAGCCCGCATCTCATCTACCCACGGTTGAGAAGGCGGACCCTCGATCACATCGAGCTCTTTGCTTTGCAGCCCAAATTTCCGGCTGCTCATATCGGGCATGTAGAAAACTTCTACGCCATCCAGTTTCGGCGTGCCGCGGTAGAATTTTTCGTTGCGCACCGTGATGACCTTTTCTTTCGGTAAATACTTTTTGAAGACGAATGGACCGGTCCCTACCGGATGGGACTTGAAGCCTTCGCCCAAATCCTCGACTGCCTTTTTCGGGATAATGAGGCCGCCGGCATAGTCGGCCATTTTCGGAAGAAATAACAACTCTGATAACGGCTTTTCTAAAATGACCTGCACTGTGTACTGGTCAATCGCTTTGAATTGCATTCCGGCGTACTCTCCGGCCCAGGCTGACTTATTCTTGTCAGCCGCTGATGTGAATGAATAGACCACGTCCTCGGATGTCAGTTCATAACCCGGATTGTTCTTCCATGGATGCACCATGACACCTTTGCGAAGGTGGAAGGTCCAGGTCAAACCATCCCGCGACACCTCCCAACTCTCCGCCAGATCCGGTACGAATTCCCCTATATCCCCAGGCTTATAACGAACAAGACCGCTGAAGATCAGGTGAACCACTCCTCTGTCCTGGGTCGTATGGGCAAAGTGTGGATGGAGGTCTGTAATATCGGCCGCATCAAATGCTATCCGAAGGACATTGTCTTTGGCTGCTGATGTTGGCTGAACTCCAAAACAAAGTAGCACCCCTAGCAGGATTACGATTGTCAAAGACGGTCTGATTGTTTTCATCTTAGTCCCTCCTTTCATGAATTAAGGCGAATAAAAGAATGTCCAATCAAATCCTCGATCAAGCGCTTCGTCTCATCACCTCCTTTCCAGCAGGCGTCCCAAAGATTTGCACTAAATCGCTAAAGGGCGGGTCCGTTCCTGATTGTGCAATGATAGTATAGCCGGTCATGCGAGCAATAGAACGTCATTAAGTTTTGAGGCTTTCATAAAAAATAAAGATAGAAGTTGCTTTTTCAAAGCGAATGAATCGAAAATGGTGTTTTGTGTATCGGTTTCAGCTGCAGCCCGATATAATTAGTCACCCATTAATGCAGACAATAATCATCCAATTAAACAAGGCGGGTTTTGTTGTCAGGATTAATTTTTTGTATCAGGGCTGCAATTTCAGGTCGATTTGAGCATAGTTCACCGCTTTGCCTACAGCTGATTTTATTTAAAGATTAGGTTTCAATCGGATAATCCGCATTGATCAGGTAACTTCTGGCGTCAAAGCAATATCAGATAAATTGCAATTAGTTTTTTCATTTGTGACCTCCATTTCCCAATAAAAAAACCAAGCCACCATAAAGGCAACTCGGCTTCTTATTTAAGACAGTTTGCATCAGTCTCAGTCCCCACAAGGTGAGTTATGCATAGTCTTCTATTTGATGTCCCGCTTGAAAATTATTTGTATGACATGTACCAGAGGATAAAGTATGTTGTCAATATATTTACATTATTCAGAATAATTACTGTTTACATACGACCACACCTCTCAGAAAGTTAGATGCTATTATTGTATCTGCAAAAATGCAAAAACCAGATATGTAAGATGTTAACACCGCTCTGGCAGAATTACCAGAACCGGACCAGGGCAACATACCGTTATCTTTGGTATAAGCCTAAAAACAAGGCCGATTTTCTTTCTTAGAACGCCAATTTCGCTACCATTAGAAACTACAGTTAAAATGCAATTTTACAAAGATAGTAATTTCATAGGAGAAACTGTTAAAAACCGACTTGTTAAGTTTCGTTCCAAGATTGTATGTTGGAGATCGCAACCTACACTTTAGCTGGATTTTAGATTCCGGCTATACATCCAACCTTCTGTAAATATTTACATTCCTTCCGCTAATCCCAAATATTTGGTGTTCCTCCAAAAATTCTATATAGGCACGTAATTTACAATTATTGCGAAGCTGGAATTTAGTATATTTGCCATTGTGTAATCTGTAAAAAGCATCATTATAAACCATCTACAAAATAGCGACACCTTCTCTTGACTTTGGAGATTTTATACATAATCTCACCGTTGTGGGTTCTGTAATTATTTGTTTCAGTTTTCATATTGCGGTTCACCTGAAAATGAACTTTCCAATAGTTGTTTATATTAAACCTTCCAACGAATATCGTCTTTTTTAATAAATACAGGACCCTCATGGATACCATCAACTTTGCTCTTTGATCTGTTCTACATCCGATTAAATAATTGATAAGCAACATAATTACTTTTCAGAGCGCTATAAATTTCGCTCAAAAAGGAGGAATAGAAATGACCGCAGAAAAAATGTTAAATGGTGTTAATGTCAGCGCAGTGGAAAACTTGATCAACGATGTAAAGGAAAATCCAGAACTTGCCAAGTCCAAATTCCGTGCTAGCAACGAATGGATGGACGGTGGGCACAATCGTACCACCGTTACTAGCTTTTACAGTGCTGGTCAGGAAATTTCGCACACCAAACGATTTGTTTTGGAGGCAGACGAACCCCCCATTTTAGCGGGGCAAGACCAAGCCGCAAACCCTGTAGAGCATCTTCTGAATGCTCTGGCAACGTGAATGACCACGACTATGGTTTATCATGCCGCAGTTCGCGGCATCAAATTGGACAAAGTGGAATCGAAGTTGGAGGGTGATCTTGACCTCAGTGGTTTTTTTGGAATCAACGACGAAGTCAGACCTGGTTATGAGGAAATACGGGTAAAATTCAAAGTCAAGACGGACCTTGAAAATTTGGAAACTCTGAAGGAACTAATCAGACTATCGCCGGTCTATGATGTTGTCAGCAATGGGACAAATGTCGATGTTCAGATAGAGAGAAAATAGCCACAACGAAACTGTTTAACTGAGATTTTCCGGAGGAGCTTTTTTAGATACGGCAGGGTTATTATAGCCCTGCCTTTTTCACTGAAGGGATGCAATTTATTTGCAAAAATCAGTTTTTTCAATCCACTCCTGCTGCTGAATTGAATTTTGGATTAGGATAAAAAACAAAGATCACAGAAGATAGTGAGTCATCACAACTATATGATTATCAGGATCTCCCAATAGATGCGCAGTTGTTCAAACATTGCGTTATTTAATTCTTCATCCGCCTTTCGATGAATATTCTTGACCACATAACCGCCTATGGTTATTAATAATATTAAGTTTTCATATATATTATTCATAATGATTTCATTGTTCATCGTTAAATGGTTCTAAAATGCTATGCCAGAAGAAAGTTTTAGACATAAACTCGCCGCCATCCTCAGTGCAGATGTGGTTGGTTATAGCCGGCTCATGTCTGAAGATGAGGTCGCAACTATTCGCACGCTGTCAGCCTATCGGGATAAAATAAGTACACATGTGCACGAAAATACGGGTAGAGTGGTAGACTTTATTGGCGACAATATGTTGGCTGAGTTTTCAAGTGCCCTCGATGCTGTGGATTGTGCGGTGAAAATTCAGAAAACGCTTGATGGTTCAAACGCCAGGCTTGCTGAAAACCAACAAATGCACTTGCGTATTGGTATCGATTTAGGCGAGATTTTGATTGATAAGGATGTGATATATGGTGATGGAGTTAATATAGCGTCACGTTTAGAGGGGCTCGCAGATCCCGGCGGCATTTGCGTCTCCGAGTCTATCTACAATCAAGTTCACAACAAACTTGCCATTGATTTTGTCGACATTGGAACAAAAAAGTTGAAAAATATCTCTACCCCGGTGAGAGTATACAAAATGGTTGGGCCTGGAATTGAGGCACCCCCCTCTGTGCTCGAAGAAACCATTAATCGTGAAATAGCGTTACCTCTTCCGAAGAAACCTTCCCTTGCAGTTCTTCCCTTTGTTAACCTCAGCGCAGATTCCAAACATGATTATTTCAGCGACGGTCTAACCATGGACATCATGACCGCTTTGGTCAGGATTCCCGGGCTCTTCCTTATCAGTGAAATCTCGATGTTTAGCTTTAAATCAAAAGTTCCTTCTGTTAGGGAGCTTGGTCGTCAGCTAGGTGTTAGCCATGTCTTGGATGGTGGGGTTCGAAAAGAAGGTGATCGCATCCGAATCACTGCCAGACTGTTGGAAACTGCCACAGGTCGGCAAATATGGGCAGAACGTTATGATAGAAGGATCGACGATATTTTTGCGGTTCAGGATGAGATTACCGAAAGAATCGTCGAGGCCATGGACGTAAAGTTGGTGACGGGAGAGGTGGCACACACCATAAGAAAAGCAATCCGGGATCCGGATGCACTTGAATACTACTATCGCGGTTGGGAAGCACTTTTTGGCTCGACCAAAGACGATATCAAGGAAGCCCAGCGAATGTTTGAAGAAACAATGCGACTGGAACCTGGATCTTCTTTCGGATATGCGATGGCTGCCTGGGCCCATTGGTGGTCCGTAGATCAAGGGCTAAGCGAAGATATTGCGCTTTCACTGGAGCGGGCCATCGAACTGGCGCGAAAGGCTGAAGAATTGGAGGATTTTACGGGATTGTCCCATCTGGTGATGGCCCAAATTCATCTTTTTAAGCGCGAACACAATAAGGCCCTGGAAGCAGTCCAAGAGGCGGTTCTTGCTCGTCCGAGCTGTGATCTTTCATATATCGCCAAGGCAAATATTCTTACCTACCTGAGTAGGCCAACAGAAGCGATTGATCTTGCCAAATTTGCAATTCGTCTTGCCCCTGTCTACCCACCTTTTTTTCAAAAAACCCTTGCTGCTGCTTATTACGGCAGCGGCCGATATGAAGAAGCGATTGAGTCGGCAAGAGAAGTTTTAACGAGTGATCGGAATAACCTGGATGCTTTTTTAATTCTGGCAGCCGCTAATGCTGCTTTAAATCGTCAAGAGGAGGCTTTCAAAGCCGCCACGGAGGTTAAAAGGATTAAGCCTGACTTTTCAATCAAAAGGTATGTTGAAACACAGCCATACAAAGATCCGAAAATGCTGGAACAGATCGCCAGTATGCTTCAAAGAGCAGGACTGAATTAGAGGAATTGCAAAGTTAAAGAAAAATAAAGAATGCAGAGGAAATTGGAACTGATGTCATCGATTTGGTCAACATGCCTTCGGTTAAAAATAGTACGTCATACAAAAATCTGTCCCCGGGCCAACCCCTGCGACATTAGGTGGTAGGCGTATTTTACCAATGCCCATTTTCGCATTTTTCTAAAAACAATTATTATCTTCTGAGATATTTAAAGCCCGAAAAAGGTGGTGGTTCCATGGTCGAAGAAGGTTTTCAACGCAAACTTACCGCTATTTTCAGCGCTGATGTTGTTGGTTACAGCCGCCTTATGAGTGAAGACGAATTCGCAACAGTTCAGATCTTGAAAGAATGCACCGAGGAGATTGTCAGCTGTATAGAACATCACAGAGGCCGAGTGGTTGATAATCCGGGTGATAATCTTCTTTCTGAATTTAAAAGTGTAGTGGATGCTGTCAAATGTGCCATGGAGATCCAGAGGAAGCTTTCCGAGCGGAATACTAAAGTTCCTGAAGGGCGTAGGATGGAATACCGCATCGGGATTAACCTTGGCGATGTAATCGACGATGGAGAGAGAATTTACGGAGATGGTGTTAATGTTGCTGCGCGCCTCGAGTCTATGGCTGATCCGGGTGGTATTTGCATCTCTGGTGCGGTTTATGATCAGGTCAAGAAAAAACTCAATTTAGAATATCAATTTTTGGGAAAGAAAAGCGTAAAAAACATTGAAGAACCGGTTCATGTTTATCGAGTTCCGATAGCTTCGGATGCTGCAGCCCAGAGGATGATCAAAGCCACAGTGGATAGGATGGCCTTTACTCTCCCTCAGAAGCCTTCTATCGCTGTTCTGCCGTTTACGAACATGAGCGGAGATTCTACCCAGGAATATATTGGAGATGGGATTACAGAAAACATTATTACCGCTTTGTCGCACATTTCGGAAATGTTCGTCATTGCCCGCAACTCAACTTTCATCTATAAGGCAAGATCTGTAAGAGTACAGCAAGTAGCTGAGGAATTGGGAGTTCGATATGTTTTGGAGGGAAGTGTTCAAAGATCTAGTGACCGGCTAAGAGTTACGGCCCAATTAATTGATGCTCTGATGGGTCATCACCTCTGGTCTGAAAAGTATGACCGGAAGATGGGAGATCTTTTTGACTTACAGGATGATATTACAAAAAAGATCGTGGTATCGCTCCAGGTGGAATTAACCTCCGGTGAACAAGCCCGAGTGTTTGCGAAATACACAGATAACCTTGATGCGTGGTCTTATGGTGTCAAGGGTAACTACCTTCTCGATAAATTTAATAAGGAAGACAATATCAAAGCTCGAGAGCTATTGGAGGCGGCTATCAAGATTGACCCCGGGTATGTGAGCGCTATTGTATGGCTGGGAGCCACCCATACCGTAGATGGGGGGTATGGATGGAGTGAGTCCCCCGTTGATTCTTTCAAACGAGCTCATGAGCTTGCCCAGATGGCTTTAACCTTAGATGACAAAAGTGCTAATGTCTATATTTTGCTGGGAACGATTTATCTTGCCCAAAGACTTCATGATAAAGCCATTATCGCTGGAAACCGCTCTATTTCCCTTGCACCCAACCTCTCAATCGCGCACGCTCATTTGGCCGCTACGATGTTTTTTTCGGGACGGTTTGATGAAGCGATTGCACTGACGGAGAAGGCAATGCGTCTCAGTCCTCGTTATCCGGCTTTTTATCTGAGCCCGTTGGCAAGGAGTTATGCATTCAGGGGCCGATATGAAGATGCAATTGCAACGAGCAATCAGCTTTATGATCGAAGTCGAAAAGGTGACTATCCAGAAGAATGGGCATTGCTCCACCTGGCCGGACTTTATGTTGCTTCTGACAGACAGGATGAAGCTCGCGAGCTTGTGGCTGAAGCGATCAAGATTAATCCCGGCTTATCGTTGGCGTTCTTTGAACAGAGTCAGCCCTTTAAAAATCCTGAACACATGAAACGTGAAATTGAAGCCCTAAAAGAGGCCGGTCTGAAATAATGATTCAATGAAAGCTGAAAATTTAGACTGATGAATGAAATATACAATAATTTTGGTACTTTCAAAAAGTTTCTAAGCGAAACGTCGTGACACAGGTTTTGCTGGCATCGTAGGTGGTAATTTTACCCTGGGCGACTCGATTAAAGCCCTGAATTCTCAAATCGATGATATGTTTTCTGGGCAGCCAGAGCTCAAAAAAACCGTTTCGTAGGGTGCTGACGGTTCCATTGACGAGCAGATTTCCCTCTTGATCAACCGCTGTCACGTAAAACGATTTCTCGGCCAATTCTCCCTGACAGGAGGACATGAAATGGGTGGTTCATTTATGCGTCCGCCGGATGTAGGGCGCTACGGCCACCAGCATTTTTTCTTGCGGAAGCGGAATCCTTTTCACCGTTTTATCTGAAAATTCAAAGACTACCTCGCGCGCCGTGATAGAGGTCTTGACATCTTTGCGGGACCATTTCCACTCGTTTGCGATGGCTATAGCCTCCATCGCATTGACATTCTCCAGCTTCTGTCTCCATAATATTTCAGCGTAAGCAAGGGCAGAACTTGACATCAACAAAATTCCTATAATCAAAATTCCCCATGTAATCCTAAATAATTTCATTTTTATCCCCTTTTCTTTAAAAGTGCGAACCTGCTTTCAAAATCAGGTTGTTTTGCTTTACACGAACACAAATAATGATTACCACATTGTAGTATGATTGTCCAATAGAAAAATCATGAATTTCCAAAATGAAAACTTAAAAAAATGATTTATAGCGGCACCATAACCGCCGCGCATTAATTCAATGATAAATGGAGGAATAAGATGAAAAATACTTTTAGACTTATGGTAACATTTATTTTCCTGTTGGCAGCGTGTGCTGCATCCGGTCCGCCGACGGTGATGGAAACGGAATCTTCCGAACCCGGCGGGTCAGTGACCCGCAAGGGGAATCTAACCAACTTACTTGGCAATGCCATTTCAATAGGCAATACCATGCCTTCTGTGGAACTGGTGGATAGCGGCACCATGAAATCTGTTGATTTGTCCCAGGAAAATGGAAAAATCTTGTTTCTGAGTATCGTGCCGTCCATCGATACCAAAGTCTGTGAAGAGCAGACCCACTATCTGGAAGAAAAGGGAGACCATCTGTCCCCCAATGTTGAGCGAATCACCATCAGCCGGGACACACCGTTTGCCCACCGACGATTTGCAGAAGAAGCGAAACTTACTGATATTCGATATCTATCGGACTACAGGGAAGCGCGCTTCGGCCTTGCAACAGGCCTTTTGGCAGAGGATCTTCGACTCTTGGCCAGGTCGATCATTATTGTCGATCAAACAGGTATAGTCCGCTATATTCAGGTGGTGCCGGAACAAAGCCATTTGCCAGACATGGAGAAAGCCTTCGCCTTTGCAAACAGTTTGGCGAAATAAATATCGGTGATAGCACAGCCTTTTGAAAAGTGGAAACTAAGGACAAAACAAATTAAAATCGAAATCTATGCTATTTATTTGGCTTACAGAGATCCACGGGTGCCCTGGTATGCTCGTATTTTTGCTGCTTGTGTGGTCGGATATGCTTTCAGCCCCATCGACCTGATTCCAGACCCTATTCCCATTTTAGGATATTTGGATGATCTTATTCTGATCCCCTTGGGTGTTGTGCTTGCTCTGAAAATGGTACCTAAAGAAGTGATGACCGAATGTCGCAAACATTCACAAGAAATTATGCGGCAAGGCAAACCTGTAAATCGAATAGCCGCTATTGTAATCATAGCGATATGGATTTTATTTGTAGCAATTGCGGTTGGTTTTATGCAACAGCATCTTTAGCCGTAAAATTCTTTTCCATGTCTTATGGTCATATAAAGTTTTGTCTCCTATTTAGTTTTGGTCAAATCAAGTATAGGTTAGAGCATTATGAATTGCATGAAACCTTTTTTAACGCACTTGACCCGACGTTTCTTTCTCCTTTTGACGGTAATATTTTGGATGGTAAACTTGTTTTTTGATCTATCGATTTCCTATTCGGCTGATGCCACAAAAAGCCAGAAACGATCAGGAAACGACGAAGTATTCATTTATCAAATTGCGCCAGACAAAAGAGGGGGTAAAGCCTATAAACTTGTCTATTTGGTTAAGGCCTCAATCGATTCCTGCTGGAAGTTCAAAACGGATTTTAACAATAATTTTTTAGTAAAAAACAAATATATTCTGGAGCACAGGTTCATTTCGCAAGACGGCAATACTGTCATTACTGAAGATAAATATACCAACAGTCCGAACTTATATTTTAGATGGCAAACCACCGCCCACCCAAAGACTCACAGACTGGATTTTGTTCTGCTGAATCCAGAACAATGCAGGCAGAAATACCATTATGGCCACATACAGCTGGAGTCTGTGGCGCAAGGAACGCGGATTATCCAGGTGGCTTATTTCGACTTTTGGGGAGCCTCTCTGTGGGCCAACATTCCATGGAGGGGCGGCATGAAGGAATTTTTATCCTATACTGCACACTGGGAACAGGAGACAATATTGCATTTAAAAGATCGATATGACGATGAAAATCCAAAATAAAAGGGGCAGGTGTATGGACAGACCCCGCTGTTTAAACCTTCGTTTCGTTTTAGTCTTCTGTTTATTGGCGGCTTTATTTTACGGCTGTGCCATGTTGCCGGTGCCAACCCGATCGAATAGAGTTGGCGAAACCGGGCCGCTCGGCAATTGTGCGGATTTTTTTGCATCACTTGACAAGAAAACCGGGGAAGCAGCGGTTCTTGACCCAGGTGTTTTCCGGGTGAAAAATTATCCTTACTTGAGAGTGAATCGATTCATCGCTTCATTCGGTGAGCAGGTCAACCAGCGAGACTCATTTGTGGCCTGGACGGAGCAGATGCAGGCGCTGGATAAGGATGCCCGTAAATATGAAATTGCAAACCTGCCTGATTCGGCAGTCGCGATGCTTGACGCAGCGAACGGGAGGGCCGGACTTTACAATAAGGTCGCCGCCTGCGGCGATCTTCTCAAGGAAGCGGATTTCCGCGATATTGAACATCAGCAGGAACTACGCAAACGGGTTTCAGCACCGGACGAATACATTGTGCTTCGTAGGGTTTTGGGCATTTATCCGTTGACCAGTTTGTTTATTTCTCATGGGGTATCCAAGTGGCACGAAGCGGCCCATAAAAAATTTTCAAATGAACCTCCGGTCAACTGGCAGACGATCCGTTATGTTCCAGACCAAACAAGCGATTGGAAGTCGGTGCGTCAAATTTTCGCGGCGGCGAAACGGGATGCCCTCGGCATCCCCTACTACTCGCCCGAACAGAGGGAAGCTCTTTTCCGGATGTATGCGCCGCTCTGGGAAATTCAGATCCAGAGCGACGATGACCGCATCGGAACACCGATTTGGACCGGCAAGGGGGTTCTGGATGTCGACACCCACAAACCGCAAGCCTATGCCCTGCTTTCCTTTACGCGCTTCGGAAAACAAATCCTTACCCAACTAAATTACATTATCTGGTTTCCCTCGCGACCCAAGCAGAGTGATTGGGACCTTTATGGAGGGTTGCTGGACGGCTTGAATTATCGCGTGACGCTTGACAGCGACGGGGCCCCCCTTCTTTACGAGACCGTTCATAACTGCGGATGTTACTACAAAGCTTACCCCACAGAGCGGCTGCAGGTTCGCGCAAAGATCGATTACGCCGAACCGCCGCTAATCTTCAAAGCCCCTGATCTGGACCGTTCCATAGATTTAATGACGGTTGCCATGGAAAGCCGAACCCATTACGTCCAGCACCTTTATCCCCTATCGCGTGAAATGCAGCCCGAAGCGGTGGCTTATTCTCTTGCAGAATACGGGCAGCTCCGCAGCCTTCCCTATTCAGGCATGGATCGCAGGAGCATGTTCGATCAATATAGCCTCGCCCCCGGCAGTGACAGGTTGGAGCGGTTTATCCTCTGGCCAACGGGCGTTCTTTCACCGGGAGGCATGCGCCAGTGGGGTCGTCATGCAGTTGCATTCGTGGGCAGACGCCATTTCGACGATCCGTTTTACATGGACAGGATGTTTGAGGAACCTGGTTCCAAATGAAGTTAACCGCAGTCGGTCGAGAAATCCCTTGACGAATATTGTCATTTATTATCAAAGCCGGTTTGAGAAACACATAAAATTATTACTCCCCGCTTAATTTTTTTTGACTAGCTCGCATAAAAATTTCAACTCTTATCGAACACCAAACATTTTGAACTTGAATAAACTTCATTATGGCAACACATCCAATTTGACGCGCCTGAAACAAGCGGCGCTCTGATGCGCACTTGACTCAGACGATTATGCAATTAGGTTAAAATGATGATAAATACCTGCATAGAAGAAGTAAGTCTTAATCATATCATTCGACGTAAAGTAACCGGTCGATTTGGAAAACGGGTAACCGTATTAATTTCAAACAGTTTTCAAGTGTACCAAAAGCAGCCTAACTATGAATAAACGCAGGTTTTTAATTCTTTTATTGATTTCATTTCTTTTTGGCTTTTATGGCCGGATTGAGCAGGCAGCCGCAGCAACAGACGGCCATGCAATCTGGGCCGAGCTGCTGAACAAATATGTAAAGCATGGCGGGGTAGATTACGCCGGATTCAAATCAGAGGAAGAAAAACTGGACCAATATCTAAAAGTGCTTGAACATACGGATTTAAAAACGCTGTCGCGCGAAGAGCAGTTCGCATACTATATCAATGCCTATAACGCCTGGACCATCAAGTTAATTCTAAGCGCTTATCCCGGCATTAAATCGATAAAAGATCTAGGGACTTTTTGGAAAAGTCCCTGGAAAAAGAAATTTGTGCGCATTAACGGCGAGCTGCTTAGCCTTGATGATATTGAACATCAAATTCTGAGGCCTCGATTCAAAGACCCCCGGGTGCATTTTGCCATCAACTGCTCGGCGGTCAGCTGCCCGCCGTTGAGATCGGAACCCTATATGGGCAGCTCATTGGACCGCCAGCTGGATCAAGCAACCCGCTCGTTTATCAATAACCCAAACAGTTATCGGCTTGAAGGTGATGCATTTTATGTAAGCCGGATATTTAAATGGTTTGCAGAAGACTTCAATAATGATGTTTTGGGTTTTTATATGAAATATGCCCGTGAAGATCTGAAAAAAAAATTGGCTGAGAAAAAAGATGTGATTCAGATTAAATTCCTGAACTACGACTGGTCTTTAAATGACATTGAAAAGTGAACTGCTTGAATGCTAAAGCAGTTGGAGATGAAATTCCCGGGCTTGAAAATGCTTTCAATCAAGCTATGGAATCGGTGCAAAAATTGGGTGCATTCTCCGAAGAAACAGCCTGTAAATTATCCAATGAAGAGATTGCAGCTATCCCTTCCGAATTCGCCCAAGACATTGCCAAACGAATTCGTGATGCAGCAGACATGGGAGATGTCATGACGCTAAGTGCCATTGCAGCGGAAATAAAGACACTATCAGATTCCTGTGTGCCGCTGAGCAAACAGATTGTTCAATTGGCCGAAGACTTTGACCTGGATGGTATTCAAAAATTAGCGGATGACTTGGATGTATGATAATTATCCAGATTTTTGATTACGTAGCGCAATGTGAAGAATAGCTGATTTTTAGATTCCGGCTATACATCTAGCCTCTTGAATAATTTCATCTTACGTCCGCCAATCCTAAATTTTTAGCCCACCTTAAAAGATTCGAAGCAGGCACGTTATTTACACTTTGCCGAATTGCTAAGCGGACACAACATATAGTATTTATTTGTAAAGTTCGATGATTGAGGATTTAATCATACAATCTCAAATTCGATGTGATCTCCAGATTTGATCAACTCTTCATACCTGCAATCACACTCCGTGCCTATCCAATTTTTCAGCAATTTTTTTATAAACGAATACCTCTTCGCTGGTTGCTCTTTTTTTCTCTTCCGCGATTATTGTTTTCATGCTTGAGCAGTCTTTTTAAAATTTTTCGGGGTGAATATAAACTCAGCATTTTAATGATATTATATGTCGTAAGCCCTCGATTGGTAAATTATGTTTTCTGAACTGCGGCACCTAATTCTTCGGCTTTCAAAGCAGCATTGTTAATTGCTTCATTCAATGCGGCTCTAAACGCATATTGTTCTAATGTGAAAATACTTTCTACAGAAATTCCCCCCGGCGTATTGGCTTCGGACAACAAGTCATGGGGCGAGGCCTGTCGCTGGTTCCAAATTTCCATAGCTCCCACGATGGTTTGGTAGACAACTTTCGTTGATGTCTCGCGGTCGATGCCCGCCCTGACGCCAGCGTCGATCAGCGATTGAAAAAACAGGTAGATCGCCGCAGGACTACTCAAGGCCATCACTGCATTAATTTTTTCTTCTCTGAGAACAACATATTCCCCCAGTGAGGCAAAAAGCTCGAAGATATCGCTTTTTTGTTGATCATTTACGTGTGGATTGAAGGCCAACGCAGCAATACCCATGCCGATCTGGCTGGGTGGATTAGGCAGTGCTCTGACAACAGGTGTGTTATCCCCCAGGCTTTCATAAGCATTTATCGGTATGCCTGCGGCCAAGGTAATAACGAGCTTGTTTTTCGAAAGTCGTTTCCGGCTCAATTCGTCAATGACATCTCCCACTACCTGGGGAGGGACATTGATAAAAATAAAATCCCCCTTGTCAACGGCCTCAATATTGTCTTGCGCCATTCTAATTTCATATTTATCATAAAGCCGCTGCAATTTACTTTTTACCGGATCACTGGCAATCACCCGACGGGTGTGTAATTTCTCAGCTTTGACCAGGTTATCCAAAATAATATTTGTTATATGACCCGCGCCGATGAAGGCAAGTCTTCTTTCATCTAAAGCCATTACAGCCTCCTAATAGAGAAATGGATCTTTAAATTTTTTGTATGGCGTGAAACATTAGGGCGACCCGTGGCTGACCTCTTTTTTTTCCGATATGACGTCATGTTCAAGCAATTTTCGGAATCTGCCCTCCAATTTGGGACTGGGATAAAACCCCAGTTCTTTAAGGTTGGTTGTGACATCTACGGGTAAGGCCACATCTTCCATTTTTTGATTCAGGATGCCGCCCATTACAACCGGAACATCGACCTTTTGCCTGTCTAGCTCAGTCTTCAGGCGCTTGGCATATTCCAGCGCCATTCCATTGTGAGTGCTGATCAAAATTGCTTCTACGCTACCGGAGCTGGCTGCCCGGGCAATTTGGTCCGGATTAATTTCAGCTCCCAAGTTAATTATTTTCGTTCCGGCCCGGGAAAGAAGCTCATGGATGATCGTGATGGCGTGGGCATGCACATCGGTTGAAGCAATTAAAAGTTTGCGTCCTTTTAATATGCTTCTTGAGTTGGGGTTGTCAAAGATATGTCCGTATTCATTAATTATGCATTGTGACATTGCGTATACATCTGTCGGAATAACGGGCTGACGTCCTCTGGGTGAATCTTCATCAGCTTTATCGGCGCCAAACATTTCTTCGAAATCGGCTGGCCCAAGCATCTTCAGCACATATAGCATTTGGACTGGATCACAAATATCAACGTTTGCTTCTTTTAATCCGTCCAGAGCTTTATCAAACACTGATTTTCCGGCGGAATACAGCTTCGCTGAAAAATCGTATGCTGAAGTAAAATCGATGTGAGGCCATAACCGTCTGGCTGTCTCCTCTATCCGCCGTCCATAGCATTGAGCCTCGGCAATTTCGTCGGCAGATGGTATCCGCAATGCTTCGGTGGCCGGCAGCGGAAGCACGGCATTCCCGGTGGGGCATTCCAGCTGGGACATGATATCCCACAATAGATATTCGGCAACCAGGCCCCGGTTTTGAATAAAATCGTTGCCAAAGGAAATGGTATCGCCATATATCATGGAGCCGATACAATCATGCTCGTGGATTTCATGCAGCGTGAAAATCCATCCTGCACGTTTTATAGGATCGGAGGTCAACCCACCGATACAATGGGAAAGTTTCGCATTTAGAAGATCTTCCACAATATATCGTTCTAAAAAGGCCCATCCGGCCACCGTAGCACAATCATAAAAAAGCGCTCCGAAACCGTCTTCCAGGTAAGAATGCACCAGCGTGCCGTTATTTTGCATCGCCCCCATGATGGATATGGCTTTGACCGTTTCAACAGCGGTGGTCACTTTATCGGTCCACATCGGAACTTCGTGAGCAAAAAATTGCGAAAGATTTCCGATGGTCGTCACCCCGGCCTTCAGCGCTTGGATCGTGTTTTCAACCGATGCCGGAAATCCGATCATGAAATCACCCATATGCGGCTGTATGGGAACCACCTGTCCAACCTGTAACCATTGCTTATGGGTTTTCAGCATAGGACCGGTTTCAGCCGGTATCTGGTCTCGTTTGTTTTTGGGCAACCCCATGCGCCGGTCCAGGCAGATACCGGCCCTGTCGACTACAAAACCCGATTCTTCAGCGGTTCTAAAAAGGAGTGCCAGGGCCTCAGATGTATCCCGCCACGTGTTCATTCCAATGTGGGCGTGATACATGATTTGTTGGTTTTTAATACACTGTCGTTTATACTCCAGTTCAGAGTCAACTCCCAGTTTGTCCATGAAGGCGGTGCGGCCGATTTCAATATCTTTGGCGATATCGCAACCTTCGTTGATAATCGAAGTGCCGAACGGCAATTCAGCTTCAAGAATTGTTTGAATTTTCTGATAAAATTGCGAAAAATTCATCAACTAAATCCTAAGATTTCAACTCTAGATTTGCAAAATTCGAATCAAAGTTCTCACACGCTCTTTTAAAACCTGTTGCCGCTTAAAAACAGGACTCATAAAAACAATCAAATCGATTTCACTTTTTATTTCTTCATGGGTCTAGTACCCCGCCGCTTGCGGCGAAAGTCGACAGCTTCCCGATGATACCCCGCTAATTACGGCGGAGTTTTCCATTGACGCGTTGATTCGTCATTCAAGATAAAAGGAGCACAATGGCTTTGCTTTCGCTTAGTGCCGCAAGGAAAGTATCGCATGTGTCGGGCACTATTGCCCTTGACGGTAAAATCCCTCAATTTTCTTGATATATTCAGGATCCAATCCAAGCTCCCGCGCACCGGTGAGCATGATTTCCACATAGCTGCGTGAAGGCGGGAAGGGACCTTTAGGATCAATCACCCGATATAAATCAGCCGGATGGAATTTGCCGTCTTCGCCCAACACCAGAAAAGTCTCCCTTTTATACAAATCTTTGTAAACACCTTCCAGGTTATCGAGCGTTATGAGCTCCTGCTCGGTCACTTCGTAAAGTGCGCCGTGAACGAGTTCACCGGGGGCCTCCATAATGCCGCTAAAGCCCCCCTGGCGTTTTTCCGACCAGAACGGGAACTGTACTTCAAAGTTGGGCAAGTACCCCTTCATCGCAAACTTCGCGTTCGGAATCAGTTCTTTTTTGACAAAATCGATGCTTAGATTAGATCCATAGCCGAAATGATACATGTACTATTGCTCCTGTTGACAATCATTTGGTAAAACAACGCAAAAAAAGTAACAAAAATAGTCACAATGGTAAAGGTTTTATAACAAACGGCGCAAAGGCTAGAAAAAGAAAGGGTTCAGATCTTTGAATTTGACAAAGTAATATAAATGAAAAATAAAATGTCAAATTCAAAGATCTGATTTTCTTTTTAGAAACCGATCATAGTTTACGAGATCACCCAAAAAACCAGCAGCCATCGGGGCAGAATGTGACGCGGTGGTGCAGTGGTTCCGGTGCATCCTGCTGAGGCCTCAAGCACCAAGACCAGTGCTCCGCGAGATTTGGGGCATTTCAGTCTCCCTTCATTTTTTAGGTACCTGAATTTCTCAATTGAGGGAATGGCGTGATTTAAGATTAGCTAACGCCATCAACAAAATCCAAAAACTATGTAAATCGGCTATCATGTTAAACAATTAAGAAGCGAAATTTTGTTAGGTTGACAAAACTAATCTAATATAAATTGTAATCCCACCCGGTTTTGACCTGGCACTTAATCTAGAATCCTATCTCTTGCAAAAATCTTTAGATTTCCATTACAATAAAACAGCTTTTCGTCTTTGAGTGTGCTAACTATTTTTTAAACTCTCAGCTTTTCTGCAAAGGAGGATAACCTATGGATTTAGAATTTAAGGACCGTT
>CP070746.1:5708501-5714964 GCA_020348305.1 Desulfobacterales bacterium | reverse complement strand
CCGGACACCCGTGCAAACAGCGGTGGTTTCCATAATTGTCAATATATTGCTTGGAATCCTATTGATGAGACCGCTGGCTCATGGCGGTCTTGCATTGGCAACATCATTGGCTTCAATCGTAAATCTCGGTCTTCTGATCAGTGCCTTAAGCGCAAAACTTGGTCGGTTGGGATGGAGAAGCATAACCCACTGCGCTTGCCGAACGTTAGCGTGTTCGGGCATTATGGGAGTTGTGGTTTGGGCGGTTGCCGCAGCCCTTATTCCATCGGATCATCAATCTTTATCGGGACTGCTGTTAGGGTTAATGGTGAGTATAGCCACCGGACTTTTTACATACGTTGCGATCTCATTCTTCATCAGAAGTCCGGAATTCATCAGTGTTTTCACAGAAGTAAAAAATAGCATAAGAAAAAGATGACGAGAAAACAACGTATCCTGATATCCATAACAGTTCTGTTTTTGATTTCATTATTTTTCTTCATTATTTTCAGTGAACACGGGCTTGTTGATTTAAATTCGTTGAAAAGAGAGAGAGATGCGCTGGTGAAAAAAAATGAACAACTTGCCGGTGAGAACCTCTCTTTAAGCATAGAAATTGACCGCTTGGAGAATGACCCTAAATTTATTGAGAATGTCGCCCGGCAGGAACTCGGTATGATTGCCGAGGATGAATTGATATTAAAACCCAAGCAAGCACCAAACCGCTGACGTCTCCAAATGATTAACAATAATGATTTTTATACCGTTACCCTGGCGAAGGTATATGAAGACCAGGGCCATTGGGAGAAAGCAGTTGAAATATATCGATACTTGCTTGAACAAGAGCCGGACAGGAAAGATTTTGCAGAAGCACTGGCTGAGACTAAGAGAAAAATGGATGAGGCGATAAAAAAAACGCCGGATGATCTGATTCCATTATTCCGCGAATGGATAGATTTATTGCTTCGATATAGCCGGTTGCAGAAACTGCGAAGGTTTAAAAGTCAGCTGTAAATGTCCTGGCTAAAGGTGAAGATATCTCCTTACAAAGAACTTGTTTGCCGAGAACTTTTCCAAAGGTTCTGAGAATTTTTAAAAGAGTTATTCTTTGGGTTCTTTTTTAGATTTCCCACCCTTCAATATATCTGTATCCTTTCCTTCTGAGTAAAATAGTGCATTGACGCGCTTATCAGCGGTCCCTTCGACTTCGATACGACCATCGGCCCGGTAAAGCGTGATTTTTGACCCACTAATTGAGTTTTTGCCACTGGTTATGGTCGAATTTTCACCGGTTAAAACGACAATCATCGTGGCGACATCGTATTCCGCCTGATCCGTCTTGGCCACATACTCATCCGAGATAATCTCTACATCTCCCTTGGCAACGATTTTCTTAATCATTTTTTTGTTAGAGGGCTGTTGGCTTTGGTTTATCAGATCACCTTCGTAGTAAATTCTTAGGCTGTCAGAAGTGATCACAAAATTTTCCTGGGATGCTTTTACATCTCCGATGAATTCGGCATATTTTTGTTCAGCGTTGGAGAGGAGTTTATTTGCTGTAATCTGGATCGGTCCACCGGCATGCTCACGCCCTTTAGTCTTTGTCTGATCTTCGGCGAAAACTGAAACAAGCATAAAGCTCGAACCTGCCAAAAAAATTATTGCTGTAATTGCAAAAGTTCGGACTATCGATTGGATCGTTAATCGACTAAATTGCACGAAAACCTCCTTATTTAATAACTCTTAGTTTGTGGATTTCTCGTAATTTTTGCCATTTCGATTATATTTAGAACATCTAAATATATTTTTTGGATCAGCTTATGGGCTCTCCCTTCTTATCGTACTCGGCCTGTATGCGTTTGAGCATCTCAAAGAACTCTTCTTTGGTAAAGACACCTTTTTCTATCATTAGCTGAGCAACCGCATCAATCTGAAGTGAATTTGCCAGCAAAAGATCCTTGAAGGTCTCCATCTCGCTGGGCTCTATATTTTCTGCCATTACTTCACTTTTTGAGTCCAACAAAGCCCTTCGGTCTTTACCGCTTCGGCGTTCCAGGCCCTCATGCGGAGCAATTATCCATCGCCGATCTAAACCCGAGCGCCTATCTTGTAAATTTTTAAAATCTTGATTCGAACTTTTGTCTTCAGTCATAACGCGAATTCCTAAAAATAAATTGAATAATTAATAAAAATAAATACTTTCAAATACCCTATGAATAATATTTAGGATTTATAATACAAAAACAACCGGCGGTCAAAGAAATAAAAAAACAGGACTTTCCAGAACCCGACCGGGCTAAAAATGAAGCTCACAGAACCTAACCCGGACAAACCGGAACCAAAAAAGAACTTATTATCACGAAAGGATGAAATTACGAAAAATAATGAGTGCCCATCCGAAAATGTCCATATTTACTTGACGTGACAACCACAATTTATGATACCTGTCATTCAAGATTGCATGTCGGGTAATACAATTCGATTGCCATAATTGCATTTAAACCCGTCAAGGCCATAATTTATACGCATTATCATGCGGATCACACAAATGGATAAAGAGGGAGGTATATTGAAGTTGATGAAGTTTTTGAATCTTTTCAAATAAATTAATGAAAAATGAGCTTTCCTTAAAAAAGATCTGGGCGGCCTTTCACCGCCCAGTTAAAAAGGTGATTTATTTGTGGGCAAAAATTGCCCACACCCCGAAAGTTTATATCGGTATTTTTTTGATTTAACTTTAGTATTTTTTCGGACCAAAACATTTGCTGGATTGAAATACTGAAAAGATAATCGAGATTTGGGAAGCAACAAATGCTAAGATTTCTTTGGCTCCTTATAAAAATATTGATTTATCTCGGAATTATCGTCGGTTTTATCGCATTTTTTGCGGTCTTAATAAATTTTATCGTTCGGTTTTACTGATAATAGTGACAAAAAGGGTCAAAAGTATCATCTGCTGGCCCCTTGAGTCGTAAACATACGAATCGGTAATAATATATACTGAAAATTTCATAAAAAATGGTTCGTTGATTTCATTTGAGTTCATCAGCTTTTGCTTGAATTTTGTCTCCTGTGGGAGCGGCTTCCAGCCGCGATTCGATCTTCAAGGGGACGAGTCATATTTGGGCAACAATTGGTGATGAAAAGATTTATTGGTTCATCAGAGGAACAACCATATCAGCTTTACAATCACTATTTTCTTCAGAGCAAGACGGTACCGCCGTCCACCATGATTGTTTGGCCGGTAACAAACCGGCTTGCGTCGGAGGCCAGGTACAGCACCGTTCCTGCAAGGTCTCTCGTCTTGAGGTTTTTCTGCAGTGCCTGACCCGATGCAATGACCTGCTTGGCTCTGTCGGACTTGGCTCCAAAAAACTCATCGGTCCCATCGGTCAACACACAGCTCGGCGCGATCGTATTGACGCGAATCCAGTCGCGCCCCAGCTCGCGGGCGAGACTCCGGGTGATTCCGATGACTGCCGCCTTGGAAGTTGTATAGTGAAGCGTGAAAGGCGTTCCGTAAACAGCAGCCAACGACGAGATGTTGATGATGCTTCCGCCGACACCAGCCTTGCGCATGACGGGTACCACTGCCTTGCAGCAATTCCAAATGCCTTTTACATTTACGGCCATGCACGCGTCCCACTCTGCATCAGTAATATCCTCGAAACGCCCGCCCTTGAGGGAGCCATAAAGGGCCGCGTTGTTGATGAGGACATCGATCCGCCCAAAAGCATCGACTGCGGCGTCGGCCATGGCCTGAGTGGATTGGGAATCAGCCACGTCTAACTCCAGGCCGAGAGCTCTGCCACCGGCGGCTTCCACCTCTGTGACTGTCTCCGAGCAATCGCGTTGGTCGGCTGCGATCACGGCCGCTCCTGCCGCGGCTAAGCAGCAGACGTATTCGCGTCCGAGACCGCGCGCCGCGCCAGTGACGATTGCAACTTTACGGTTTAAGTCCACTGTGACCTCCTTTCTCTGTTTTAATCTCTATTTATGCAGATCAGTGTAAACTTGAAATCAAGAAACCACGAAAAAATCAATCCCTTTTTTGAATGGGGTTGGGCCGCGCTAACTTATTGACTTTATATTAATTATGGCTATGATCAAAGTAGAGCACTTCAAACTCTTTCAAATGAGCTTTAAGAGCAGTCACATGTGAAAGGTCTGTAGTCTGTTTGCATTTCATGGCAGTTACCAGCATTTTGTGTAAAACTGTCAAGTTGTCAGTATAATTTTTTTGGTCAGGCTTAACGCGTTGGGTCATAAAATATTGGGAGATAATATGCTGAATTTCTGTTGCATGCGCTTCTTTGTTCGATACCCACCGAACAAGTTGATTGAAGTTTACAGGATTTGCCTTGCTCAGCTCCATGATTTGTTTCATCGATTTTTCAACCGTGGTGGCATGCTCAGCAATTAGCTTCACTCGCAATTGATCATCATAAATGCCGCAAGGAATCTCACAATGGGCATCTGCGTTGGTAATGAAAAATAACCTAGTTAGCAATCCGATAAATAAAAGAAAAATAGTTCTTTTCATAACTCCTCTCCTTTTTTAACATTATTAGCTCAATTTCATGTGGTCTGTCTTCTAGCTAAATCAAGAAAACAAATTGTCAACATAAGAGCTGGTATAATTCAAGTTTTACGTCAATTTAAAGAAGAGAATAAAAAAATGAGGATGAGGTGCCCATGAAATTATGAATTTATTATCACCTCCAGTAAAAGATTTTTATCCAAGACCGGTTTTTCATATTGCTCTTCAAGCACCGATTTTACAAATTTGTTTGAATGGTTGAATGGGGTCGAGCTAACTTATTGACTTTACAAAACAACTATTGTATTTTCAGGCGATTTTTTACCTTAAACGAACATTTTAGGCGTTCGAATTGTCTTTTTAAGAAAAGGCTAATAAAATAGCACGTGCAAAAAGACATTATCTTTCCGGGCATGGGTGGCACTCCCCAGATAAATGCGGTTCACATTTAACGGGGTAAATACCCATCGATGCCATAAGAAAGAATTCTTGAGTAAGAATAAAGGCGTTTTATCGTGTAGAAGAAAGGGCAATCTTAGGGAGGTATACATGGAAGGAAGTTTAAATAAGGTAACAATCGACGATCTTATCCTCAAAAAACAACAGGGAGAAAAGATCACGCGTGTTGTTCTGTGGGACTATCCCATGGCCCGTCTAGCCGATATTGCCGGTGTAGATATGATTTTAGTAGGTGATTCGGTCGGCATGAGCGTATTGGGTTACCCTAATACACTTCCCGTAACGATGGACGAAATGATCCACCATTGCAAAGCAGTTAATAGAGGGCGGGAAAGATGTATGATCGTGGGTGATCTTCCATTTATGGCTTATGAAATTAGTATGGAGCAGGCTGTAAATAATGCAGGTCGATTAGTAAAAGAGACAGGAGTGGACGCGATAAAAATGGAAGGAGGGGCCTATATTGCACAAAAAGTTCAAGCAATCTCTAATTCTGGTATTCCTGTTCATGGACATATTGGTTTAACACCACAAAAGATTAAGCAAATGGGGGGATTTAAGACCCAAGGAAAAAACATACCATCTGCCGTCGAAATATTCAAAGATGCGCTCATCCTAGCGGAAGCTGGATGCTTTGCAATAACTTTAGAATGCGTTCCGCCAATACTTGGTAAGCTTCTAAGTGAAAGACTATCATCGGTGATCATTATTGGGGTAGGTGCAGGAGTTTTTTGCGATGGACAAAGTGTTAATTTGTACGATCTAATAGGGTTAACTTTGGGTAAGGTTCCTAGATTTGCCAAGCGTTATGCCGCAATTGGGGATACTATCAGAATGAGTATTGAAGAATTTTGTCAAGAGACTAAAATGGAATTATATCCAACCAGCGATCATTGTTATGCCATTGATGAAGAAACTGCTTCACTAATTAGCGAAGCCATTAAAGGTGTTGATTTAAAATGAATTATGGAAATTAAGAAAAGATAAGGAGTTTATTCTAGCCGGAAATGTTATCGATACTAAAAGAAAGGGCTTAGAAATCTTTCTAAACCCTTTATTTTATTTTGGTAGCGGGGGCTGGATTCGAACCAACGACCTTCGGGTTATGAGCCCGACGAGCTACCAGACTGCTCCACCCCGCATCAAATTTTTTTCACCCCCACGTTTGTCCTTCCCCTCAAGAGGGACAAAAGGTGATGTGATGCCCTTAATGCTAACACTTAAGGATGAGAATAATTGGCAGAAATTTTAACTGAAAGTAATCAATTATAATAAATAAGTCAAGGGGTTTCTGTGAATCGGTTTGGCCGGTCTGCCCCTTAGCCCGTTTGCCGGTTTAAATTATTTTATACGGATCTTATTCCTCTTAAACCATTAACCAATATTTACCCCGTTAAATTTGAAGACGATTGAACTGGGGACCAATAACGAATAACTTCCAATTGGTTTTTAACTCAATTGGGGTATCAGATTTCGCTCAATGGG
>CP070746.1:5704058-5708401 GCA_020348305.1 Desulfobacterales bacterium | reverse complement strand
GACAATTTCCATAAAAGGTTACACGCTTATAGCGGAGCTTGCAACCACACCTACTGCGCGCAATTGTGGATTATCCAACCGCGTTAAACTACCTAAAAATCACGGTATGTTATTTATTTTTCCCCTCCGCCGCCCAAGAACATTTTGGATGAAAGATACTTATATTCCACTGTCTATCGCTTTTCTCGACGATTCTGGAAAGATTATAAACATACAAAATATGGTCCCTATGCAAACAGATGAACTCTATTACTCTTCCCAGCCAGTAAAATATGCGCTTGAAGTAAATCAGGGCTGGTTTAATTCACATGGGATTGAGATCGGAGACACTGTTGAAATGAAATTGCCACTAGTAATAGATATACGATAGCCTTTACATTGGATTAAAGTTATCTGGTTATTAACAAAAGCCAAGTGAGCATAATAATATACCCAGCGTCATAATAAATTGCGTATTCGCCCTTTAATTCGTTGATTTTAGAACCAGCGTATAGGGTCAAACATGCACAACGCTGTGTATGTATGCGCAATGACTTATGTCGTTCTGTATAGATGAGGTTTGAAAGCAGTTCTAATTGGATTCAATAATTTTCTTTAAAGCTTTAAAATCTTCAATAATGTAATCCGCGCCGGCTCGAGACAGATCCTTTTTTGAGCTCTCTTTGTCCGGCGAAGATAGGATGAATCCAATGCTTTTAAATCCTGCTTTGGATCGAGTTGCCGTAATCATATCATCCGGCATATCTCCCACATAATAGTAACCGTCAAATGTCTCGCCGAAAGTTCCGGCAATGGCGTCCAGCATGAATGGATGAGGCTTGCTGAGTGAAGGGGTTTTTCCTTCCTCTTTTGATATTCTCCTTTCTTCTCTGATACAATCATCAAGGCTATAAATCGCACTGAAATATTCTTTTAAATTGAATTTTTTCAGTGGATAATCGGCTTCGGCTCTTGGACGTCCGGTTGCAACAGCCAGAATATGTTCTTTTGATACGTCTTTTAAAATTGACCGGTCGACGAGTACTTTTTCTCTAAGAATATAGCCTTCCCCGCGGTACACTTCCGGCGTTAAGGTATAGGTAGATTTAAAGAGTTCTTCTCCCAGATAGATTTCCTGGAAGATTTGTTTGATGATGTTTCCACTGCCGACATCACCAAGGTAAAGGTTGGAGATAAATTGATCCTCTGGTTTTCCTTTTTGCTCAAGCAAAGCCATCAGGGGGCTATGCGCTGATTTCAAGAACTCGGCCATAGGAGTTACATCACAGAGCCGGATTGTTTCCCGATATCGTATCCAGGGATCACTGTTTTCACTCAATCTATCTTTATTTACCAAGGAGAACAAAAGGTTAATGACGACATAAGTTAGGTCCCAGTCGTTGTTTAAACCCCCGCTTTGTTTCACACCGGCAAGATCTGAAAGATCGAACAGGGGATCGGGAAGAAACTCGGCGGCTTGTGAAGGGCTAAAAAACAATTTGGTTGTTTGCCTAACCGTATCTCGATAGGAGCCTGATACATCAATGATCACACCATCCATGTCGAACACAATCAGGTTTTTCTTTTTCATTTTTAGAGTGCTGATACTCGGTCAATCCGTCATCGACAGGTTACCAATTCGGCCTGTTGAACACACTTCGAACTTCTTCTGACGGCTCGGTTTCCAGCTGTTCGGGCGCCAACAGTTTCCCCCAGTTGGTACGGTCGCGCATCTCTGATTTAATTTCTTCAGGTACTATATCCTTGCCTTCGCGAAGCTCCCATCCTCCGCCCAGGGATTTATACATACCAACCAGACTGAATGCAACCGATCCGGCGGTTGAAACCAAAAGATCTTGCTGATCCGACAGGAACCGTTGCGTATCCAATACCCTCTGGTAATCAACCAAACCTTCACGGTACTGAATAAGTGAAAGGTCTACCGACCGCTTGGATGCTTTCACACCGTCTGCCAGGAACACCACAGCGTCCTGGGATCGCAAAAAACCTATCATGGCATCTTCTACTTCCTGGGCTGCGCGAAGCACCGTGTTCTCATAATCCACCGCCAGTTGCTGGAAGCGCGCATCTTCCACCCGGACCCTGTTGGTGATCCGCCCGTAATTGAAAAGATCCCAGTTAATCGAAGGACCGGCCGAATAATTGAAACTCTGAGAATCAAACATCTCGCTGAGGCCGGCATTGTTTGAGCGGGAGCCGGTGCTGCTGGAGGTGGTATAACCAATGGAGCCAAACAAAGAAAAATGGGGAAAGAGGTCCGCTTTGGCGACTCCGATCAAGGCGCTTTGGGCGGCCAGCTGGCGCTCGGCGAACCGAATATCCGGCCGGCGACGCATCAGTTCCGCCGGAATGCCGACCGTCACCTCGGCCGGTACTTCCGGAATGACTCCTGCTCCCCCCAGCATATCGTCAATCTCACCGGGAAGTTTGCCCAGCAAAATAGCCAGCCCATTTTTGGCCTGACGAATATCGGTTTCAAATCCGGGGATCGTCGCCTCGGTGCTTCTCAGCAGCGCTCTGGCCTGGGTGACATCCAGTTCCGTGACAGCACCGGCTTTGAACCGCACTTCGGCAATCTGCAAAGAGCGTTTTTGTATTTCAACGTTTTGACGGGCAACAGCCAGGCGTTCTTCAGATGTACGCAACGCAACATAGGTGCGCGCCACTTCAGAGGTCAACGTTACCAGAATGTCGTCATAATTTGCAATCGAGGCCTCCAGGTTGGCAACCTCACTCTGGACGGCTCGACGGAATTTGCCCCAGAAGTCAAGTTCCCATGCGGCGTCAAATCCCACATCGTAAACATAAGAGAATCTTTCGATACCAGCTGAATTGGGTGCGTTTCTGCTGAGTCTTTGTGCCGCTGCATCGCCGGTGGCTTGTTGGGTCTGCGGGTATTGAAATCCAATGGCAATACCTAACTGGGCCCGGGCTTCTAAAATTCGAACGCCGGCCGTCTGTAATGTTAAATTTTGCTGGTAGGCGGTTTCGACTAACCTGTTGAGAACCGGATTGTTGAATACCGTCCACCATTGGCTAAAATCCGCCTCCACGCTCTTAATCTTTGGGTCCTCATACGCTAGCCATTCCTTTGCTTCCGGCGCCGTCGGTTTCACATAATCCGGGCCCACCATGGTGCAGCCGCTGATCAGGAAAGCCATGAGGAATAAGGCCAGAAATGTTTGCGTAAAATTTAGAACCCGCAATCGGCCGATACATGGTCGGCTATATTTTTGCCAATACCCGCTGGTCAGCCAACATGCTTTAAACGCTTTCGCTAGCATAATAGCCACCTCCTAGTGATAAAATGATTTGCCGCTTTGCGTTATTTTGTAACTGTCCGACGTTATGTACAATTTAATTCACCCAATAATTCAATAAGTCGGTTATTGCAACAATAAATTATTCTGCTTATCTGGAAAGTCCAAGTTCCCATTAGATAAACTTTCTGTGGGAGCGGCTACGGGTCGGCCGAGGACTTCGAGTGAGCCTCAGTCGAACTCCTCGCCGCGGGCCAGCCGCGACAGATTGGGCGCTACTTTGAAACTTATTATAGGAATTTTAAATGTATGCTAAATCGCTGATAACACAGGGACGCCTTCGGCGGCAATGACTCGCGAATCAGCAGTGACCAGAGTCAGATCATATACGATGGCGGTGGCTGCCAGAAAACGATCTGCGGGATCCTGATGGGAAAGATTTACGAAACGGCTTTGAATCGCCACTTCCAGGTTGATAGGTGCTTCAGTAAAGGGAATTTTCTGAAAAATATCACGGATTGATTTCTCAATTTCCGAGCCGAGCGAAATATGCCCCTTTTCGGCTAACAACAGAATTTCCCACACGCTTATCGGAGAATACCACAGTTCGTTGGATTCGCTTTCAAGCTCATCGGCAACTTCAGGCGCTAGTTTTCCAGGTTCGGCCACGCTCCAGAGAATGATGTGGGTATCGAGCAAAAGTTTCAATCTTTTAAAACCTCCCATTCTTTTTCATTTAATACGGGAGATATAATATCGCCCTTTATTTTGATTGTATCCTTCATGCAACCCAACCATTGATCCGGCTTGGGTGGCGGTGGGGGAGGCGTCACCAGTGCAATGGGTTCCCCTTTGCGGGTTATCAGTATCGATTTTCCGGTTTTCTTTACGTTGTCCAGTAAACGCAAGCAGGTGGCTTTAAATTTTGAAATAGGTACTGTTTCCAGCATGTTAGGCTTCCCTTAGGTTACCTGATAGATTCAACTGTACCATGGTCAACGACTATGGTCAACAAAATATTAATACTTTATTTACCAATCCGCACTACGCGCATAACGCTCGTTTAAATCGAGCAAAAACAAT
>CP070746.1:5698141-5703958 GCA_020348305.1 Desulfobacterales bacterium | reverse complement strand
CCCATGGCGTTCTTTCCTTTCAGCGGGATGAAAGATTCCTTCTTTGGAACCTTACACGGACAGGGGAGGGATGCTATTCGGTTCTTCACAGAAAGTAAGGTTGTAATCCAGAGGTGGTTTTAATATGGAACTCAATACAGCCGCTGCGGTCATTAGATTTGCTACAGAAGCCGAGGAGCAATCTGCAAAATTCTACGATGATCGTGCCAAAAAAAATAAAGAGGTTAAGGAGACTTTTCTATCTTTTGCTAGGGAAAATAAAAAAAACATGGCGTTGGTGAAGCGGGCTTATTATGGAGTGATTAGTGATGCTCTCAAGGCATGTTTCTCATTTGAAGGTTTAACAGTTGATGAATACCTTTTTAATACTGAATTTGATGAAAAGGCTGGTTTATCTGAAATCATAAAGATGAGTTTAGAGATGGAGAATAAGATTCAGAAATTTTATCAAAGAGCTGGCGAGTTATCAGAAAGCCTTTTAGCCGATGTGCCAATAGCCTTAAAAAAGGTTGCTGAAAACAGGAACGAACGCAAACAGAAGTTGGAATCACTTCTCGATAGAATCAGACAGTTAAAGTGAATTTGTACAAATGGTAGATTGCCCCTTCTTTACGGGCAAGGAGTTTTAAAAGTATTGAATTGGAGTGAGCCCCTAAAGCTAGACATTTTATAGTAGAGTATCTGGCATGATCGGGGCAACTTTTTGCGGCAGAAAGGATCTTGCCATGAGAAACCAGAGAAGATTTCCTGTAGAGTTAAAGTGCCGAGTTGGTGAAGAACTTTTAAGAGGAATGCCTGGACTTTACCAACCCTGTCGGCGCATGCCATCTCCCCACGCTTACTTTGGCTACGATTTTTTGTGAAGGGCTCAAGTTATAGATGAAAGGAGGTGATGAAAATTATCTCTAAAGGGAAGAGGGGGGAAGCGCAAGTAGCCTTCCCTCCCGGCATAACGGTTTGTTACCGTTAATTACCATTACTAGTTGAAAGGAGGTTTGGAAAATGAAAAAATCATCAAGAGTCATGGTTATTATTATGGCTGCGGGTATGGTCTTATTGGGGTTGAGTACGGCCGGTTTTGCAGCAAGCGTAATCAAAATCGGCTATACGGCCCCTTTCACCGGCTCAGCTGCCGAGTTCGGCGTAAACGGCTGGCGAGGCATTCAGTTAGCCCTTGAGGAGATAAATAAGAAAGGGGTCATGGTCGCTGGTAAGAAGCATACCATTGAGATCAAACGCTATGATAGTATCTGTACCCCGACTGATGGGGTCGCGAATGTGCGCAAGCTGGCAATGCAGGACAAGGTAGTTGCGATTCTGGGTGATCATTGCAGCTCTGTATGCGTCGCCATAGCACCTTTATGCGACCAGTTCAAGATTCCGGGACTGACTATCGAGTGCGCGGCAGATAAAGTTACCAAACCCGGACATGAATTCTATTTCAGGATGCGACCGTCAGTGGGTCTTATGGCACCATTGTTTACCCCGACCATCGTCAAAAAATTCAAACCCAAGAGTGCAGCGTTCTTAGTCGTCAATGATGATTACGGCCTTGGACTCGCATCGGCCATTTCAAAAGAGCTGGATAAGTTCGGGGTTAAAACAGTTCTCACCGATCATTTCGAACGGGGTAATACCGACTTCATGGTCTATTTGGCCAAAATTAAGAAGGCCAAGGCCGATGTCGCTTTCTATGTCGGCGTGGTACCAGAAGGCGCCATGATCCTGAAGCAGGCAAGAGAGATGGGGCTCACAGAAAGTGCCAAGCTGATCGGATCGGAAGAAATGGGCGAGATGGAGCTTGTCTCACTGGCAGGGGCCGAAGCTACGGAAGGGACCTATGCAGTTTCCCTGTGGGGATCCGTTCCTGGAGATTTTTCCAAGCGCGTTACGAAACGATTTAACGCCCCAATGCACTACGCGATCATTTTCGCATATGATGCCTTACATACGGTTACCAGGGCGATCGAATTGGCTCAATCCCTTGACCCGGTAAAAATCAAAGATGCAATGAAAAAGGTTGATTATCAAGGCCTTGAAGGCCACATAAAATTTGAGGATTTTGAGGGTTACAGGAACCAGTGCAAGTTTGTCCCGGCAATTATTAAGTGGGAAGGCGGCAGCCGGGTACCACTGAAATAGATCGTCTTATTTCCCCCCCCGTGTAAACAATCCGGGGGGGGAATCTTGAGACGGAAGACCAAAAAATGGTTTTCCAAACAATACAGGAAACGAAACCGTAGAAGTTAAGTGAGGTGAAATTGTGGAAATCTTCCTTTTGCAGGCGGGAAATGGACTCATTATAGGTTCGGTTTATGCGTTGGTAGCGCTTGGCCTCAACATTATCTGGAGCATTACTGATATTCCGGATTTTGCTCAGGGCTCCTTTTATGTGATTGCTGCATATGTGGCCTATTTTGCCGTGACATTGGCGGGAGTACCCTTTTTGGTTGCTTTGGTACTGGGAATGTGCGTAGGGGCTATCATGTCTTTTTCGTGTGAGAAATTTCTGTATCGCCGATGGCGAGAACGCACCTTCCGACTTGCTGCCCGCACGCAACTCCTATGTGCCATCGCCTTGTTTTTTCTTTTTGCCAATGTTGCCAATGCGCTCTGGACGTCAAAGGCCAAGATTTTCCCAGCGTATCTGAAAGGTTCTCTGCTGGGATTCAGCTACATGCGCATTAACGTTTTATTGGCAGCCATTATCCTGTTTCTCGTTGTGTATGTATTCATCAATAAGACAAAACCTGGAAAGGCCATTCGGGCAGCCTCGATGGATCTTGGAATGGCTCAGGTGTTAGGCATCAACATTGACACAGTCAACTCCATCGTCTTCATAATGGGCGGTGCACTATCCGGGGCAGCGGCCGTGCTGGTCTCTCCGTTATACTCTGTATTTCCGACCATGGGAGATCTACCCCTGCTCAAGGCTCTGGTGGTGGTTATCCTGGGTGGATTTGGTTCTGTAGCAGGCATATTGATATGTGGCGTGGGACTGGGCGTTCTAGAAGCATTGGGGGCAATATATATTTCATCGGCCTATCAACACGGGTATTCATTTGTCATACTCCTACTAATGTTACTTTTACGACCCAAAGGATTATTTGGAAGAGTATAAATATTACAATTGGCATGTTCATAAATAACTCAAATCCTTATTATTTGAGTGTTGCAATCCTAGTAATATAACAAGGAGAAAGGAAACCATGTTAAGTGTAAACAGAATTGCCTTAGGAATCATATTGATTTTCCTGCTGCTTATCCCGCACATCGCATCCAGCTATGTTGTATACGTGGCAGTACTGGCCATTCTATTTTCTATGTTGACGGCAAGTTACGATCTGTTGACAGGTTATGCCGGACCTCTTTCTTTTTGCCACGCCGCCTTTTATGGGTTCGGTGCCTATACCTCTGCACTGTTAACCCTAAAAACCGGTATGTCTTTCTGGCTGGCACTTCCAATAAGTGGAATTGCTGTATTTCTTTTTGGAGTTGTGGTCGGATATCCTGCCTTAAGACTTCGTGGACATTATTTTGCCGTGACGACCTTTTTCTTTGGACATTTTATGTATCTCGTCTTCTTGAACGCGAGAGACCTCACAAGAGGACCCCTGGGCTTGGGGGGGATCCCACCGCCAGACAGTATATTTGGAATCGACTTTAGCAGTTTGACAGCAAATTATTATCTGATTCTAATCTTCGGAATACTCATGGTGGGGTTTCTCTACGCCTTAGTCAATTCAGGATATGGCAGACTCATTGTTTCCATACGGGAGAATGAAGATCTCGCTGAGGCGGTTGGTGTCAATACCGCCTTTGTCAAGGTCATGGCCTTCAGCATCAGCGCAGGATTGGCGGGTATAACCGGAAGCCTTTTCGCACACTTTTTCCGCCTACTGCACCCAACCACATTTGCATGGATGACCTCAGAGATGATCGTGGTTATGGCTCTGGTGGGCGGTATAGGGACCCTTGTAGGCCCTATAATCGGTGCCGGGGTTGTAACATTTATCCTTGAAATGATGCGCTTTGCACCCGAGCTGAGATTCATCATCTGGGCGATTTTGCTGATAGCAATTCTCATCATTGAGCCGAGAGGTCTTGCCGGGATCTTTGCGAGGATCAGGGGAGGTATATAATGCAGGATTTACTTGTATTGAAGAAGCTCACGAAATATTTTGGTGGCGTCGCTGCAGCGAAAGATGTCGATCTTAATCTAAAGGGAGGCATGCGGCTTGGTATCATAGGCCCTAACGGAGCGGGAAAAACGACAATCTTCAATATGATTACCGGCGAGATCAAACCGAGTGCCGGGACAATAGAGTTTGAAGGTGAACCGATTCATCGTCTCAAACCCCACCATATTTCGAAAAAGGGGATCGGCCGAACGTTTCAAATCGTTCGGGTCTTTGATGAAATACCGGTATACGATAATGTTCTCATTGGAGCTCTTGCCAAGGAACTGCGCTTCAAACCCACCCAGGAACAACATCGTGAAGTTGACGAGATAATCGAAATGACGGGGTTGCAAGAATACAGGGAGTTGAATGCAGAGAATCTGACTGTCTCAGCAAAAAAGCGCGTTGGGTTAGCCACGGTCCTTGTCACCAAGCCAAAACTCTTATTGCTCGACGAGTTAATGGCCGGTCTTACCTTTGTGGAGATCGATGAGATACTGGAGTTATTGCGCAAGATTAACGGGGAGATGGGCATCACACTCGTCGTTGTAGAGCACGTCATGAAAGCTGTTATGGAACTTTGTGAAAGGATTATCGTGATTTCTTCGGGGGAGAAAATCGCTGAGGGACCTCCTCAAGAGGTTGCAAACAACAAAAAGGTCATAGATGTTTACTTGGGAGAAGAGAGAAAATGATGCTTGAAATAGAGAATATCAATGCCGGCTATGGAGAAATTCAAATTGTCACAGATGTATCAATGAACATTGATAACAATGAAATCGTAGCCCTGGTCGGATCAAATGGGGCCGGCAAGTCAACCATTATCAAAGCAATCTCCGGAATGCTTCCAGTAAGTTCCGGGAGCATAATTTTTGAAGGCAAGCACATAGAAAATACGATTGCTCACAAGATTATAACCAATGGCATCGCCCTGGTCCCAGAGGGGAGAAGAGTTTTCCCTTATATGACCGTTCTGGAAAATCTTGAACTTGGTGCGTATATAGAAAATGACCAGAAAACGGTTCAGGAAAACATGGAATGGGTTTTTGGCCTATTTCCGATTTTAGATGAACGTAAGACACAACTGGCTGGCACGTTCAGCGGTGGAGAACAGCAGATGCTAACCATTGGCAGGGCTTTAATGTCTAAACCAAAGTTCCTCATGATGGATGAGCCATCATTGGGGTTGGCCCCTGTGATAGTGGATGAAGTGTTCAAAATTGTTGAAGTTTTACACAATGAAGGCGTAACTATCCTCCTTGTGGAACAAAATGTGCGAAAGAGCCTGGAGATTGCGAACCGCGGCTACGTTCTTGAGCATGGGAGAATCGTGTTGGAGGGCGAATCAAAAAATCTGGTAGAGGATGAAAAGGTAAAGAAGGCATACCTCGGCATGTAACTGGAAGGCCGGGCTCTTTGTCGGCCTTATATCTCAATTTGGGGTCATCTATGAAAAAACTGGCTTTGTCAAGACAAAAATATGCTGCTGGGTCTAAAGTGAACCTTTAGTGCATCAAACCATTGCATGCCTATGATCTTGATCCTCGATTTCAAGATTTCAAGATGAAGTAGATACCCTGCCTTAACCGGCTATTCTATCGATTTGCGAAAGAAATCTTACCCTTTTCGACCAAAT
>CP070746.1:5677385-5698041 GCA_020348305.1 Desulfobacterales bacterium | reverse complement strand
TTCCGGACCGAACACCGGCTATCATTGGCGACGGCGAATCTCCAGTGCCAACCATCGTTGAAGGTTGTCGGGCGCTTGAGCGCGCCGGAGCTGATTTCATTATTATTCCGTGTGTTTCGGCCCACTTCTTTTTGAACGAAATCCAGGAACAAAGCAATCTTCCTATTTTATCGATAGTTGACGCTGTATCGGAAACCATCGTACGGGACTATCCTGAAATTAAGGTAGTTGGGCTTATGGCCACGACCGGAACGATAAAAGGAGACAAGTTTCAAAAACGTCTTGCTGAATGCGGCATTACAACAATTTTACCGAATGAACATGTTCAGGCCAGGATTATGGAAGCCATTTACGATATTAAAAATGCACAACCAAAACGACCCCGCGAGGCCATCACGGCTGACTTCATCGCGGTGGCCGAAGGTCTTATTACTCAAAAGCCAAAAGGTGCTCAAGGAATCATTGCCGGTTGTACGGAAATCCCTCTGGCCCTGCGTCCTGAACATCTTTCCGTGCCGTACTTCGATGCTCTATCCATTCTCGCCTGCGCGGCTATCCGGCGTGCCGATCTGACGCTTGTTTCTTAATATGATGCTTAAAAATTCCGGAGGGATCATAATGGAATATCACCGTATGATTGCAATAAAAATAAAAAGCATGGGAGAATCCTCAACCATTGCGATATCTCAAAAGGCAAATTTGCTTAGAAAAAAAGGAGTCGATGTGATTAGCCTTGCTGTGGGGGAGCCAGATTTTGATACACCTGAAAACATCAAAGAAACGGCTGTAAAATCAATTAAAGCTGGATTCACAAAGTATACACCCGTTGATGGCGTTGATGATCTAAAGGAGGCCATTTGCCTTAAACTGAAGCGAGAAAACAATTTAGACTATTCACCATCAGAAATTATCGTTTCATGTGGCGCTAAACACTCTTTATACAATATCTCTCAGGTTCTTTTTGAAAAAGATGACGAGGTTATTATCCTGGCACCTTACTGGGTAACCTATCCTGCCCAGGTAGAATTAACCGGAGCAAAACCGATAATCATTGATACGTCATCATCTGAAGATATGATGGTATCAGCGCGTGAATTAGATACATTTGTGACGTCTAAAACGAAAGCCATTATATTAAATAATCCCTGCAATCCTTCCGGTAAAGTTTACGGTAAGCAAGAATTGGAAACCATAGCTCATGCCGCTGTTGAGAACAACTTTTTAATAATAGCGGATGAAGTTTATGAAAAATTTGTATATGAAGACGCTAACCAAGTGAGTGTGGCTGCACTCAGCGAAGAGACAAAATCCCGAACGATTACGGTGAATGGGGTTTCAAAGGCGTATGCCATGACCGGTTGGAGAATAGGATATGCGGCCGGCCCTCAGCCGATTATTGACGCAATGAAAAAGCTTCAAGGACAGATCACCACAAATCCGGCCTCAATTTCCCAGCACGCTGCGACCGAAGCACTTTTAGGCCCTCAGAGTGATGTCGATCATATGAGAAAAGAATATCAAAAGCGTCGAGATTATATCGTTAAAGAATTAAACTCCATCGAGGGTGTTTCTTGTAGAATGCCAGAAGGTGCATTTTATGTTTTTCCGAACATAGCAAATTTGTTCAAGAAAAAATCAGGTGCTGGGGTAATAAGGGATTCTGTTAGCTTTTGTTCATATATTTTAGATGAAGCATGTGTCGCAATGGTCCCGGGAAAGGCTTTTGGCTGCGATAATTTTGTCAGATTATCCTATGCAACCGATATGCAAAGTATCACAGAGGGTGTTAAGCGTATTAAACAGGCGGTTGACAAATTGAAATGATAGACAGGATCAAGAAGGAAGTTGAATCTGCTTGACAATAACACAGGTCAGCGCAACATCCTGTAAAGTCCTTTTCCGATCAGAAACAGGCCAATACAGTCGAAAATAATATCCAGCGTATCGGCATTACCCAAAAAAATCGATCCGCCTAGAACAAACCCTATCCCAATAAGCACAACGCCTGCGATGATATCGCCAAGGCCTTTACTGGTTTTATCTTCTGTAGGTTTTTCTGTAATTAGTTCAGGATTGGAGTTTACGACTCCTTCAATCACGCTATGAGGAGTCTGGTTAGGAAGCGGCGGCGGAACGGCTTGCTCCACAAGCTGATTGGTATTTTGCACCGCAGCTGCTTCTTCAACAATTAAAGCGCTTTTGTCTACAATGGCTGCTTGAATTTTACATATCGCCCCGGCTTTTTGTAAAGCCCTCTGGTATTTCATTGCCGAATCATAATCCATGTCTTTTTTCAAAACTACCGGTTGTTTTGCGAAAAGACGCTCAACACTTTTTTGATCCACCTTAAATAAGGCCGCCAGGTTTCTTTTTACCTCTTCGGCGCCGTATCCATCGGAGATGGTTTCTTCAAAAACAATATTATATTGATCCATAACCAATTCTCCCTCTAAGGATTCGGGCCGATACTGGAATGAGTAATTTTTATAGACAGAAACATTGGCCCGCATTCCAGATCTTATTTCGGCAATTCTAATAGAAAACTTTAGGTAGTTGGTAGGATCTTTGAATGATATCAACGTGATGGAAAAGTGTTAGTCGACAAAGAAAAATGGTACTGCCTTAGATTAGTCTTGCCAATGAAACCTAAAGTGGAGTATTTTGCCATATTGTTCGAATATTTATTGATATTATCAATGAGAGTGAAAGGAGATATGATCATGGTTTATGGCAACCGTGATATGGGTATTAATTTCATCAAGACGCGTAAAAACTACACGTGCTATGGAATGGGACTGGGCATTATTGTCCTGGATGACGCATATCCTGGCTTTCCCGGCGATGTTCGCAATGCCAGCGCCTTCCCATACCCGATACAGTACGAGATTGCTGAAGGCGTAGATAACTATACCCTGGTCTGGGAAGAAGATAAAAGCCCGTGTCTTGAACCCATAAAGCGAGCGGCTAAAAAGCTGGAGATGATGGGCTGCCGGGCTATTGCTGCTGAATGCGGCTATTTTGCTTATTTTCAGCAAGATATCGCCGGCTATGTAGACGTGCCCGTGTTGATGTCAAGCCTGCTTCAAGTGCCCTTTATCCAGCAGGTGATCGGTCCCAATAAGGCGGTAGGCATTGTATGTGCGCAGAAACGATTTCTAACGGACACCCATTTGCAAAATGTCGGCATCGATCTAAACAGCAATTTTTTCATTGCCGGCGCTCAGGATGAATATGGATGTCCGCAGTTTGACAATCTATGGGATCCAGAAAAGCGGCCCGAATGTCCGGAGATTTACTACGACAAGGCTGAAAAAGATATGATCAGGGTTTGCTCTGATTTTTGCACCGCCCATCCAAATATCGGCGCGCTAATGCTGGAATGCACCGGCATGCAGCCGTTTGCACGGGCTGTGCAGCGGGAAATCGACCTGCCGATCTTCAGCTGGGGAACGCTGCTGGATTATGCTTACTCCGTTGTGGTGCATCGTGAGTACTACGGGCATGTCTAGCATTATTTTTTGAAATTTTGTTAAACTAACATAGGGAATTGCTAATGACCCCCTAAAAAAGAAAACCTATCTGAGAAACTAGAAAAAGGCGTTGTTCTTGTGGCTGAAGGCAACATTTTTGAAATAGAGAGAAGAGGATATGTCAAGGCCGGGCCGTTTGTTCCTGAAGTAGTCTTGAAATTTCCAGATGCGTTTAAAGAACTACATTTAGAGTTTTTACGCATGGGAACTGATGTGGTAGTGGCTTTTACTTACTACGCTCACCGTTCGAAACTGAAATCTGTAAGATTGGAAGATCAGCTCAAAATGTTGAATCTGTAATTCCCTTCTAATATCTAATATGCGAGAATTATTTCTACTCATTTAATAGTTAGGGATATGATTGTGAGACAGGATTTAGATAAAGTAGAGAACCTGTACGATACGGTAGCAAAGGAATATGCAGAAACATTTTCTGGTGAACACGAAAAGAAACCGAAAGACCAAGAAATACTCCACAGATTCTCGCTAGAGATCGGGGACAGAAGGCCGCTCTGGGATTTCGGCTGTGGTCCCGGTCAGACTACAAAATACCTGAAAAATCTAGGTATCGAAATCTCAGGGCTGGATCTGTCAGAAAAAATACTAGAACAGGCAAAAACAATTCACCCAGAGATACACTTCCGAAAGGGAAATATTCTTGAACTCGAATTTGAAAACGACTCAATAGCTGGCGTTGTAGCTTTTTACGCTATAGTTCACTTCACAGAAGAACAAGTAGAGATAGCCAGCGGTGAAATATTCCGTGTATTACAGCCGGGTGGAATATTCCTTTTCACATACCAGATTGGTGAGGAGACAATCCACGTAGAAGAGTTTCTTGGCAAAAAAATCGATATAGATTTCATGTTCTTCACTACAGATTTTATTTCTAGTTGTCTAAAGAAGAGTGGATTTGAAAAGATAGAGATAATCGAGAGAGAACCATATCCCGGGGTGGAGTACGGAAGCCGAAGGGCATATGTGTTTGCGATAAAGCCAGTCGTAAGAAAATCGCCCTAAGGCATTGCACCTGACTGCTACTCCGCTGCGCTCCATTGCTGCAGATGAGCGTTATGTCAAAATTTCCATCTATTACTAATATTATTCTGGGTAAAAATATGGATTCATACATAAATCATTACATAGGTGAATGGGAAAATGAGGCCGGGAATCGTCTAAAAATCAAGAAAGTGGATGATGAAACTGCTTTAGTTTCCTTTTTTTCACCCCCTGACCACCAGCCTGTCTTTAGGCCATGGTACGATGAAAAACCTACAATTGATATGATTGCCAAATATAGACCCGCTGAAAGTCCTGGGTTGGTTGTAGAATTGTGGGAGGAAGGAAAAGGATTTGAGTTTCATTTGACCTTTGAGTTCGGCTACATGTTGGATTTACAAAATCGTGATTCATTGGTTCCCGGAATAAGCCGATTTGAGGAAGATGACTTTCTTGACGAATATTACCATTTCTTTGAACCTTTAAAGCATTATCTAAAAACAGATGCAGAACCACCGGCTGAAGCTGACGGGAAGAAACTAATGGGTTTCACTTAAAATTCCATACAGCCTTGAAATGCATATGGCTCGCAGCTTATCCGCAGACGTTATGAATCCAGATACCTCAAACAAAGTACAATATCTTGAACCCCGATTTTTTTGCAGATACTGTAAACATCTATGTAGAATTGACCGATCTTCAGAACTTGTGATATCAGATTATGGTATTTGCAGTGTGCCCAGAGCTGTGATTACATTTACAAATCTGTATTCTGGGGAATATTGTGATATTTTTTTATATCACAGCTTTTCATAAACACGGTTTCTTAAAAATATTCTCAACAAACCAATACTCATATTTTCTTGACACTATGCATGTCTAAATTATAACTACGCAAACATTGTGCTAAACTGGATTTCATTCTCATACCTCAAACTGGACGTCATCTCTACTTCATAGTCTGCTCTACTCTTCTGCACAGTGTCTTACTTAAGTTAAACCTCTGCACAAAAAATTTTTATACAGATGAACACAAGTATGAATCTATTAAGCTATTTACTAACCTATCTACTCGTGTTTTTTACATTAATTCCCATGTATTCATTAGCATTATTGGTAGGCTTTTTCGATCGATCCGCAGCGTGGCGCATTATTGTAATCTGGAATCGCTTTTTCTTGTATTTGTTTAAAATTGAAGTAGAATTTGAATATGAAAATCCAGAAATTGACCTTTCCTCTGGCTATGTAGTTGTTGGTCTTACCCAAAAAAGCCTTTTAGATCCGCTCATTGGTCAAACAGTGGCACCTAAAATTTTTTTGTCAATTTGGAACATTGAATATGCGTTAATTCCTTTCATTGGATGGATATCATTTTTCTTTGGTTGGGTAATTATTCGACAGTGGCCCAAACAAGCCAAAAAAAACTCGAAAAAGCTATATCATATATTCGGGAAGGAGGTCTCGTTTACCTTTCTATCGAAGGCAAGCGGTCTAAAGACGGATCATTGGGTTTATACAAAAAGGGGCCGGTTGTTCTGGCAATCCAGGCTAATGCTAAAATCATTCCTGTAATTATTCATGGTTCCAGAGATTGTTTACCTTATGGCGAATGGAAAATTAGACCGGGAAAAGTTACTGTGAACTTTCTAAAAGAGATTTCTACAAGGGGTATGGAATATGAAGATCGGGATTTTTTAGTAAACGAGCTCCGTAAACTTGCCGAAAGAGAATTAAAATTACGAGTTTCAGCAAGTGATGATTCAGAGGTGTATTGAGTTGAAGCATGATAGTAAGTTTCGTCTTAGTGACATTTTGACGTAGTTAGAGTAATTGTTCTCGAAAGTGCGCACTACTTATCGATGGAAATAGATTACAGATATCTCTTATAATATCGGTACAAAATCTCCTTTCAAAAAAGTACCGATACTGCAAACGTATCGGCAAATCAAAAATGAATGAATCTAATGAACATAAGCCAAGACTACGCTTCAATAAAAATAGAATACAGGAGTTAGCTGAACGATACGATTATGCTATTTCTGAAGAAGAAATTATTGGCCTAATCCCTTATGTACAGAAGAAAGGATATCTTGATAAAAAGGAACTCTACAAGGCAGTTTATTGGAAATCGCCACGGATAGCAGCGCATGTTAAAAGGAATGATTATGAATTTGTATTGGAAATTACCAGCTTTGCGCTAAATGCAAAATCAGAAAAGTCGAGGATTGAGCCCTTGACCTTGCTTAAACGTGCATCATGGCCGGTGGCATCAGTGGTGCTCCATTTTTTTCACAAAGACCCTTACCCAATCATTGATTTTAGGGCCTTGTGGTCAATTTCACTGGAACCACCTTCCTTTTATAATGGGATGTTCTTGCCTTTGCCGTTGATACTTTTTCCCCTAAATTAGCGATGGCATCTGAAGGCAAGATTAGGAATATTATGAATAAAAGAAAAATTGATAAATGCAATGGACGATTATTCATGATGGTTCCGTTCCAAGCAGATTATATATTTGTAATTTAACCTCTATCTAAAATTAAAAACAGTTTCAATAAAAAAGCCCAGTAAAATGGCTCAGAGCAGTTAGAACTTTCTATCAGAACTCGTATTTATTTAGGGAAAAAGGCCATATAGAGCTAGCCTCAGAGATGATCTAGCTCTAAGGTATATAAGGGTATAGCTTTTTAAGCTTCTATACGATTGTTTTTTGAAAATGGAGGCCAATTAATCTGATACCCCCCCTCTAAAAAAGCGAACGTGGGCGGCAACCTAATTTTCGCTGAAATACCAATACAGATACTTTAGCTATTTTTTTGATTTTTGGTTTTGAGACGATACAGCCACTTGATGCCGTAATTTTTGTCTGTTTTGGCGTTTGGAAAGAAATGCCGGGTTTTAAAATGCTTGCAATTCATCGCTGATTATGCACAAATCTCCAATTTCTAAATATTTCATCTTTCATCTGGTAATCCAAAATAAAAATTACGCCACCAAATTTTGTATGTAGGCACGATACAATTTATAGCGTTGCAAAATAGTGAAGATTTGCATATGCATTATGCAACCGGAGACCTTGAGCACAAAATGATCGGTAGAGATCAAAATTTCCCACTAACTGTTTCATGTTATCGGTTTGACCAGAAAAATGAGATGGGTAAACGCGCCGCCTGGGACGAACAAATTATTGTCTGGGCAAACCGTTTGTAAACCACTGTTTAACATCAGGAACGTCAAGAATTCAGACAAAATGTGGTTCACCTAAAGTCAAATCGGTCTTATAATCGTAAGCGAGAAAATTCTGAGGAAAGGAGGTGGGAGAGTAAATCAAGTTCTTGGGATACTTTTTAACTGCAAGTATGAATTAAGAAAAGGAGGCATAGAGATGAAGGCATTAAAACAATCATTGTTTATCGGTATTCTATCCGTCATTTGCATGGGGTTCTTGCTAGGTATGAATCCCTCAATAGGTCATTGCGGGAACATCGAACTTTCATTAGCCAATGAGGGGCCCCCGTTTTTCGTATACACAATTGTCTCAAAAGAATTCAAAAAATTGGTGGAAGAAAAGGTCGGAGACAAAGTTACGATTAAAATCTACCACTCGGGTCAATTAGGAGGGGAAAAAGACACCCTCGAAGGTGAAATGATCGGCACGGTGGACATGGCGATTGTTCAAAGTTCACTGCTGGCACTCTGGGAGCCCCAGATGGTTTATGTTGATGTCCCTTACCTTTACCGCAGCATTGATCACGCTATGAAGGTCATCAACGGACCGATCGGAAAATCGATCAATAAGAAAATGGAAAAGCACGGCATCCTGGTACTTGCTGGTATGAACCTTGGGTTTCGAAGCATTTACAACAGCAAACGTCCGATTTACAAACCGGAAGATGTTGCCGGGATGAAATATCGGGTTATCCAGAATCCACTATATGTGGATACAATCAATTCCTGGGGTGCCAAAGCCACACCCATGAATTTTGGTGAAGTTTACACAGCTCTCCAGCAGGGGGTAATTGATGCCGCCGGGTTGGAGCCATACTCTTATGAAATAATGAAACATTATGAGCCGGCTCCTTATTTTTCTATTAGCGATCATAAATATCAGGCATTCTTCCTGACCATGTCAAAAAAGAAATTCGACTCCCTGCCCGGCGACGTGCAACAGGCCATTTTAGATGCGGCCGAAAAAGTGATCCCCATTGGTGTTAAAATCACTACAGAAATCGACTACCGTATCATCGGCAAGTTGGTGCGCGAAAACAAAGTTCTTTTCAATGTGGTTGATAAGAAAGCCTTTGCGCAGGCGTCACAAGGAGTTACTGAAAAATACTCCAAAATTGTAGGGATGGACATTATTGAACAGATAAAAGCTGTCAAGTAATTCAGAAGAATTCAGGGGAGGTTCTTGAAGGCTCCCCTGACAAAATTCAAAACCAATCAATAATCCTTAGAGGTCTAAATGAAGCTGCTTGACGGAATCAGCCGACGGCTTAACCAAGCAATGAAATTTTTATCGGGCTTTTTGATTGCCGCAATGACCATATTGGTATTTTTGCAGGTCGTTTTTCGCTATCTTTTGGATGCTCCCCTTGACTGGTCTGAAGAGATGGCGAGTTTTGCGTTCGTCTGGATGGCGTTGTTAGGTGCAAGCGTTGGTTTGAGAAACGATGAACATCCACGCCTTGATATTTTTTATCAAATTTTTCCGCACTGGGTGAAAAAGCTTAGCGGTTTCTTAATTAATGTTGCCATCTTATTTATGCTAGTGGTGCTTTTTATTTTTGGGCTGAAGCTTGCGATTGTTATGCAGATGCAGCGGACTGCAGCCTTGGGATATTCGGTTTCCTATGTATACGCGGTACTTCCTATTTCCGCCGTCGTTATGTTCATTCATGTATTGGTGAAATGCGCCATGCTTGTATTCGATAAAAACATCGAGTGGAAAGAGTCCCAATGACGGTTACCCTATTCACTGTATTTTTCGTTCTGCTCGTTATCGGTACGCCAATTGTCTTTGCTATCGGTGCTGGTACCGCCCTCTCTCTGCTTTTGGGAGGGATTCCAATGACAATTCTGCCGCAAAAAATCTTTTCAGGATTGGCCCATTTTCCATATCTGGCTGTACCGCTTTTTGTTCTTGCCGGCATGTTGATGGAAACCGGTGGAATTTCAAAGCGCATTGTTGATTTATCTAATGCCATGGTGGGACATATCCGCGGCGGCATGGGGATGGTGGTCATGGTGGCAACCATTTTCTTTTCCGATATATCGGGATCATCGGCCGCGGATACGGCCGCCATTGGCAGCGTAATGATCCCACCCATGAAAAAGCGAGGTTACAACCCCAGCTTTGCAGCGGCACTGGTGACCTCGGCCGGCGGGATGGGCGTATTAATCCCTCCCTGCTTAACCATGGTGGTCTTTGGCAGCCTCACGAATACATCCATAGGTGCATTGTTCCTGGCCGGCTTTGTGCCCGGCATTGGTATGGGCCTTATTCTAATGTTGCTGACGTACATTATCGCACGCAAAAAAAAATTCCCACGGGAAAAGCGTGCAACCTTCAAAGAACTGTTGATATCCATGAAACGATCGTTTCTTTCGCTTTTCATGGGTGTCATCATTCTGGGCGGAATTATTCTAGGCATCTTCACCGCTACTGAAGCTGCTGCTGTAGCAGTAATGTATGGATTCTTTTTATCCGTGATATTTTACAAAGAAATTAAGTTATCCCAAATTCCGGAAATATTGTGGAAGTCAGCTGTCATGTCCGGGGTTGTCATGTTGGTAGTGGGCATCTCATACGCATTTGGCTGGGTTATTGCAAAAGAGCAGATGCCGATGAAACTGGCAAACTTTATGATCAATATACCGGGTGGGAAATGGGTATTTCTTCTATCTGTTAATGTTCTTCTGTTAGCCATGGGGATGTTTTTCGATGCTTCCTTATCCGTCATCATTCTGGTTCCGATTCTGTTTCCAGTAGCAGTCAAGCTGGGTATCCATCCCGTGCACTTCGGCACCTTCGTGGTGATGAACCTTGGGATTGGATTTACGACACCCCCTTTTGGGCTTTCATTGTTCATAGCTACCAGTATTGCAAAGGTTCCTATAAGTTCAGTTATTAAACCGATTATACCTTACATCCTGACGATGATCGGGTTTCTACTTGTAGTTACCTATGTGCCCTGGCTTTCCATGATTTTACCAAAGCTATTCATGGGATATTAACCATTGTGGAGGTCTTTTTAAGATAACCCGCACTGGCAAAAGTCCTTTTCGCCATAAAGATGTAACAGCAGTTTCTTTGAAAAAGAGAAATGAAGATAAGGAGAGCTTTTAATGAATAGAGATTTTCCTCGATCAGATTTGACGCCTAACTACTCCATCTCGAGGGTATTAAAAGGTAGCTGGCAGTTATCTGAAGGCCATAGTCAGATGATTGATGAACAGCAGGCTATTGAAGATATGCGATCCTTTGTGGAAGCCGGTATTACCACATTTGATTGTGCAGATATATACACCGGGGTTGAGGAGTTGATCGGTAAATTCTTAAAGAAATATAGAAGTACATTCGAATCCGGCGAACTTCCTGCAGTCCAGGTGCATACAAAATGTGTTCCCGATTTAGATGAACTGCCAATATTTACCAAAACCTATACAGAGGCTCTTGTTGACCGTTCATTGAAACGTATTGGTGTCGAACGACTGGATCTTGTGCAATTTTACTGGTGGGATTTATCCATTTCAGGATATTTAGATCTGGCTCAGCATTTGGCTGAATTACAGAAGGCGGGAAAGATTCGCTACATAGGAGTGACTAATTTCGATGCCATCCATTTAAGAGAGATTTTAAATGAGGGGGTCCAGGTTGTTTCTAGCCAGGTTCAATACTCGGTTCTTGACCGACGGCCGGAAGAGGATATTTTAGAACTTTGTAAACAGCATGATATTAAGTTGCTTTGCTATGGAACCATTGCGGGCGGTTTCTTAACTGAACGCTATCTTGGGGTGAAAGAACCGCATGAGCCATTAGAGAATCGTTCTCTCACGAAATATAAGCTAATCATTGATGAATTCGGTGGATGGGATCTTTTTCAGGAGCTCCTGGTATGCCTGAAAGCCGTAGCTGATAAACACAAGGTGGGCATTGCGGAAGTGGCAATCAAATACGTGTTGCAAAAACAATTGGTTGCAGGGGTCATCGTAGGGGCGCGAAATAACAAGCATATAGAGAAAATTAAAAAACTTAAAACATTTGAGCTTGATAAGCATGACCTTAAAGATATTAACGGTGTAATTTCAAAGTCGAAAGGCCCTAAAGGCAATGTCTATGATCTGGAAGGTCAAAAAGATGGCAAACACGCGAAGATTATGAGATACAATCAAAATAAATTATTTGTGGCCGATAAAAATACAATAGAACCTTAAGACCTTTTTATTGAGTCTCACTAAATTATGACTATCAGGCTATGCTTTATGGTCTGGCAAAAGTATTAAATCGGTTATACTATTTTCTATAAAACATGAAGTTGTATTAGCTGAAATATGAAATGCTTTGTTAAGAGATTTTGTTCGGCTTCATCAATTTTTGGATTGTGCGATTATTTTGACATAATCAAACAAAATAGTCTGATTTGTTGATAACGAAACTCACAGATCGCATCAGATCGGCATAACAGCTTTACAGATAAGTAATTTGAAATTTAAATTTTTTTTGGATTGGCTGAAGCAATCTATAATGAAAATATATTGTTGATTGGATTCGATTCCGGCTGATATGTTTGAAAGTATCAACAAGAAACTACCTATCCACCCTTTTTACCAAGGTTAGAGTTTTACGAAGTTAGCCTCCAGATCCCTAAAAGAGGCGGGACATTTAGCGAAGGTGGATCATGCTGATATTCGCGGGTTGGTTACCGCAATGCTTGAATTACGCAACGCTTTATAAAAAATAGCAGATTGAGAGGTTACGGCTATGCATACATAATCGCAGATTTTTATGGATATCATCTGCAAATCCAATAGAAATAGCCTGCCCGAAAAGTGTGGATATCATATGTCCTTTGGGAAAAGGTAAATGTTGCAAGATCTGCCCCTCAATAATCTCAAGCCCATATTTTTCCAGATATAATTTAAAGTATCGTTTACCGATCCCCCCCTTAAAAAACCAAAACCAGAGCGCCATGTACTTTTTGGTTAATTTCCCCGACAGATACTTCCTACAATTTTTTTGGTTTTTTATCTGGAGCATTTTTCTTTAATGAATTATTTTATAGTGAAAAATCCGGGTACACCTGATTAAAATTCTATTTCTTTCGAAAAAATGACTATATAGAGCTAGTTCCCGGAGCGATTTTACCCTAAGGTATACTAAGCTATAGGTTATCAAAAACGAAAAATTCTTCGGCAGGAATTTGCCGGGATATTAAGGCTTCAGAAATGTTTGCCGGAAAATGAAAATCCTTCCAGTGTAACTTCCCCGCTTTGTTTGTCTCTTTAAATATTATGGTTTGAGTTTATTCTGCTGAAATCATCTGTTCTCCTCCTTAACGTGGTGGTTCATTGCTTAGGTGAGCCACCGCACCTGGAAGCCAATCGAGAGGGGGGCTACATAAATCGCCAGCTATCCCTTTCGTTAAGGGCGGCTCTTCTAATCTCCTGGGGCTGCCCTTTTTGTTTAATGAGGCTTTCCGTTGATTTCCTTCCTGTCAGATGATATTCACAAAATGATATCTGCACTTTAGTCGCTGTTGTGATTACATCTACAAATCTGTAGTTTGCGGCAATTTGTGATATTTTATGATATCAAAGGTTTTGAAAGGCGTGGTTTTTTGCATATTATCTCAATTACAGGTTCTATGATATTTGGTTTTATGGTAATTTCCAAACGCAGGAGCCTGTCACAACATCTGTTAGATTTCGTTTTAAAAAAGTGTGACTGTGCGGGACTGTGCAGGACTGGGTGACCTTCCATTGAGAAATCTCGTTATGATAGCATAAAGCTGAGAGGCAATTATGGACGACGTTTCGTGCGGTCAAGTCATAACAGAAAGCATTAACTTCCAAACTTAAAAAAACTCCCATAATCGAGGAAAAAAAGACCATGTATTCAGTAAAATTGGTATGCGCCGTTCTCATAGCAATATTCTTTTTGACCCCCACTGCGTCAGCTGAGGAACACTATATCCGTAATGGATTTTGGGGAGGAATTGATGCTGGTGCCGGACTGCTCAATCAGTCATTTGATGAGGAAGACGAAAACGACATTGCTTTCTTTTTAGGATTCAAAGGAGGATACACTATCAACCCGCATTTCCTGATTGGACTCGAATTAAGCGGTTGGCTTCTCGAGGCAGGTGACTTATATGATCCAGACGAAGGAAAGGGCATCAGTCAAGTTTTTCTTATCACACAGTTGTATCCAAGCAAAGAATCAGGTTTTTTCGCAAAAGCAGGAGGAGGCTATGTGAGTAATTGGAGCAATAGGCCGGACGAGCCGAGCAGAAAAGACGGTTGGGGCTTAACGGTGGGGGGAGGTTATGACTTCTTGCTTAATGAAGATATTGCGCTTAGCCCGTTCGCTACCTTTAGCTATGGCAAGACAGGAAACTGGGATTACAGGGCAATAACTTTTGGGCTTGGCGTTACGTTTCCATAGAATCTTAAAGATAGGCCACTTGTTTTGCTCTGTCTTCGTTCAAAATTGCTCCTTCTACAAGAAAAACGCTGGAGGAGGTGAGGGCATAAATTAAGGGTTATTGCTGCTCTGGCAGGAAGAATTTTGATGTTTGATAAGTATGTGATTTGATGGCTTTGGAAGATTTGCCACCGAGATGATAGCTATCAACGACATCTCTGATCTCCAACGTATCTGCAAAATATTCCACCTATAAAAATTGTAGATACTGTAAACATGTATCTGCATTTCCCTTGACATTGGACTATGTTTCAGAATATTAAAATGCCAATAATATGCGCTCCTGAAATTCAATATCACACCTGAACCTGATTGTTCCTATTTGATTTCACCTCGAATTTTTCTTTCTGCGTAGTAGGGCTCATCCTGAATCTCTTTGCTGAAATAGATACTGGTTTCCCTTCCACTTTTACCCAATAATCGAGCAAAAAATTCAATGGAGAAACCACTCAGATTGTACCCATCTGGCTCCCGAGAGGACTTATGTTCTTTTGGGAGCTTGATTTCATTAGGATAAACTAAACCTGTCGTAGGATTCGGTGAAAATCCATGTCACATAGTCCAACAACATCTTTTAGAAAGGAGATAACCATGAAGAGGAAAGTTTTAATTTGCTTATTGGTTTGTTTGTTTCTCGTTCCAAGTGCTTTGGGGCATGGCGATAAGATAAGAATACTGGACTGGAATGTTTATATCAGAACGGATGTTTTTGCTGTCGTTCAAGAATTAATTCCATTAGAAGAAGCAGTTAATCAGATTATTGAATCAGATATTATTGCTCGATCAGAAATTATTCGTAAACACATAGAATGGCTACACTTGCTGCCAGGATCCTGATTTGCGGAATATATTTTCCATACTTTGGCTGAATTGTGTAAATCATGTTAAACAATTAAGAAGCGAAATTTTGTTAGGTTGGCAAACCTAATCCACAATAAATTGTAATCCCACCCGTTTTTGACCTGGCACTTAATCTAGAATCCTATTTCTTGCAAAAATCTTTAGAATTCCATTACAATGTGACAAGTATTCTGTTATTGATCCTAATAACTATTTTTGAAATTCTCAGCTTTTCTACAAAGGAGGATAACATATGGATTTAGAATTTAAGGACTGTTTTATAAGTTTATGGGAAAGATACTTTGACGGAGCCGAATTCCCAATAATTTTTTATTATACCAACCAGGAAGGGTGTGGCGAATTAGTGCAGGCCCCATCGACAGGGCATCAATGCTTCATTGGGGTTTTGAACAGGGTCAGAAAAGGGCAGGCCTTATGTTTTGGAGCTGAGTCCTTCGGATGCGGTGGCGCAAAGAGGTATCTGGGGTACACTCAGGAAATGTCAATGCCAAATTTTGAATATTTCCTCTCATGCGGTATTGAAGGCGAAATGGAAGGCGAGCGTTACAAGAAATCCCCTGAAATAGTTCGACAACTCATTAAGAATTCTCCTCAGTTTGAGGCACCTGGCAACTACATTGTATTTAAACGGTGGGATAAGCTTGACCAAATAGATAAGCCTGAAGTGGTCATATTTTTAGCACAGCCAGATGTTTTGTCCGGTCTCTTTACTCTAACCGGTTTTGAAGAGGTCGAACGAGAATCAGTAGTTGCTCCTTTTGCTGCAGGCTGCGGGTCAATAGTCCTGTATCCATATTTAGAAATCGAAAGGGATCGTCCTCGGGGTGTTCTCGGAATGTTTGACGTTTCAGCCCGACCATATGTGCCCAAAGACACGCTCAGTTATGCTGTTCCAATGACCAAGTTTAGAAGCATGGTGGACGATATGGATGAAAGCTTCTTGATCACCCAAAGTTGGGCAAAAGTTAACAAAAGAATTAAAGGCTCGGATAAATTTTAATCATTAACTTAGTTACTTCAGATGTAGAGAAGGGAAATTAAAAATGAAAATCTTGAGAACGCCTGACGATCGTTTCCTCAATCTGCCTGGCTATCCCTTTGATCCCAACTACGTTGAGGTCTCGGATGGTGAGGGGGGGCAGCCTCCGAATTCATTATGTGGACGAGGGACCTAAGGAAGCCGATCCGGTACTGCTTATGCACGGCGAACCCTCTTGGTCCTATCTATGTGGCGAATAATCCAGATCGTTTCACACGAGTTGTTGTGGCCAACACGGGACTTCCCACGGGCGACACTCCGATAAGCGAAGCGTTTTTAAACTGGCGTAAATTTTCGCTGGAAGTGCCAGATTTCGACGTCGGCGCAATTATTACTATGGGGTGTCAAAAACCTCTGACGCAAGATGTCTCTACCGCCTATAATGCACCTTTTCCGGATGATACCTATAAAGAGGGCGCTCGCATTTTCCCTTCGCTGGTGCCAATCGAACCAAAAGACCCGGCGTCACCAGCGAACCGCAAGGCATGGGAGGTGCTATCCAGGTTTGATAAGCCTTTTTTGACCGCTTTCAGCGATGGGGATCCAATTACGCACGGAGGCGAGCACATATTCCAAAAACGAGTGCCCGGAGCTAAGGGGCAAACTCATACAACTATTAAAGGAGGAGGCCATTTTCTTCAGGAAGATTGTGCGGAATAGTTCGCCAGAGTGATCGTTGACTTCATTAACCGGGAACGAGGAAATAGTTGAAACACCAACTGAATGCGGGAAATCACCTTTAACCAGCATAATTTTCACGAAAAAATAGCATTTTATCGAACCTGTGGTCTTAATCACACCAAAAATTGCCCATTCGATGTTTCATGATAAGCAGGATTATTCAGGCGCGATGATCACCCAATTGGATTAGACTTCGAAATAAACAAATGTTGTGTAGAATTTTCAAGGTGTAACTAAGGCACGAAACCTAACAAAAATACAGGCTCAAAAAAGAATAGATTTGTGATTGGCCAACCTACAATAGATTTATGCTTCAATTGCAGCATGAATTTTGTAATCATGACAGCTTCATCTGAGGAATATTGTATGCCTTGAGTGACTAATCAAAGGACGAACTCCTTTTATCTTTCATTTTCATATTCTTGACCACTTATTATTTTTCAGCTATCAATTTCGAAGATGTACACGGAATTGTTTTTTTTAAGGAGGATTTCAATGGGTTGGTTTGGAAAACTAACATTCGGATCATTAGGGCTGTTACTTGGAGGACCCCTTGGAGCTATCGCTGGAGCAGCACTGGGGCATGCCCTGGTTGATAAAAAGACCGATTTTGCCAGGCAGACTACCAGGGCAATACCTGAACCACAATTCGGGTATGCTGAAAGAACCCAGGCTGCTTTTTTCATCAGTTTGTTTTCAATCCTGGGCAAGCTTTCCAAAATAGACGGTGTGGTTACTAAAGATGAAATTTCAATTGTACAGGATTTTATCAACGGATTGCCTATTGACGAAACAGAAAAGCAATTTGCCCGGCAAGTTTTCAACGAGGCTAAGAACTCAACATACCTGATAGATGATTTTGCAATCCAGTTGTACCAGGCGGTAAAAAACCAACCTACGCTGCTGATCTCTTATTTTGATCTCTTATTCAGGATCGTTGCGGCCGACGGCACATTTCATCCCGCAGAAGAATCCGCTTTAAAGAGAGTTAAGGAGATTTTTAATATCAGCGATAATCAATATGAAGATTTAAAGGCTGTCTATTTTGATGACCTTGATAAGTATTACAAAATTCTTAATTGTACACCTGAGTCAACCAGCGAGGAAATTAAATCCAGTTACAAGAAATTGGTTAAAGATTTTCACCCTGATGTCATTATTTCAAAAGGACTGCCCGAGGAATTTATCGAATTTGCCTCAGGCCGCTTTCGCGAAATCCAGGAAAGCTACGAAAAAATACGGCAGGAACGAAACTTTTGATCTGACATAATCAGTGATATAAAAATCAATTATATTAGCTTTCCGCCCTTTTTCGGATTTCTCTAATAATTGCAGCTTTTTGAAACCAAAAATAGTTGTGTTATCATCAAAAAAATAGATGATAACACAAGTTACGGCTTTTCTTTGATTATCTCAATTTATCTGAAATATTTGCTTAAAAGACCAACCACAATATATTGTGCCAGCCCCATGAATTACTTGATATTAAGGAGATAAGATGGGAACTACTGTCAAGTCATTCTTCCAAAGTTTTAGTGAAATTCAAGAAGGTAAATTTCCTCCAGAGTATTATACTCCTCGATTACTCCGCGCTATGGTTTTCGGCAACTATGCGCATTCACTCGGTATATTAACACATAGTCTGTTTATAGTAATTTTTGCTTTGATAGGAGTTCGGACATTAGCTCTTTTTAACATTTTTAGTGTGATTCTATGGGCTACTGCCTTCATTCTTCACAGGAGAGGATATATCTCGCAGGGTTATTTCCTCATCACTATTGAAAATATTGCCCATGCTGCTGTATGCACCGTTGTTATTGGCTGGGATACCGGATTTCAATACATTGTTTTAGTCCAGCCTGCGTGCGTCTTCTTTTTACACTGGAGTACGACCAGAAAGGCTCTAATGGCATCAATATACTGCTTCGCATATATTGCAATGAATTATTATGCCAATGTATCAGTTCCTATTATAGAACTCAGCCAGATTTATATAGCCGTTTTAAATTACGGTAATATTATTGTTATCTGTTTTATATTGGCTTCTATAGGATATATATATTACCGTGCAGCCATCACTGCAGAAGAAAAACTTGAGCAAGAGCACCAAAAGACCAACGCTGCTCTTATCGAACGTAACCAAGCAATAAAGCTTCTTAACCAAGAGCTTGCCGACGCGGCTGACTATGTGAGAACAATTTTGCCTAAGCCTATTACAGAAGGCCCCATTCGAACAGACTGGCGGTTTATTCCGTCAACATCATTAGGAGGGGATGCATTTGGTTACCACATGGTGGATGAGGATCATTTTGCAATTTACCTGCTGGATGTTTCTGGCCATGGTGTAGGAGCCGCTTTGCTTTCAGTCTCGGTAATGAACGTGCTTCGCTCGCAATCTTTGCCCAATACTGAATTCAAAAATCCTGAACAGGTATTAGAATCACTGAACATTGCATTTCCAAGTGAAGAGAATGACGATATGTTCTTTACCATATGGTATGGTGTCTATAAAAAGAGCACCCGTGAGCTAATTTACGCCAGTGGCGGTCATCCACCAGCCCTCTTATTAGCAGGCACCTCTGCAGGAGATTCCAAAGCTACACTACTGCGAACACCAAATTATGTGATCGGTGGTATGCCAGAAGTCACTTATGAGAAAAAAGAATGCCTGGTTGGTGAAAGCAACACGCTATACATTTTTTCCGATGGAGTGTATGAAATTGAAAAGTCAGATGGATTGATGTGGCGATTTCAGGAATTTGCAGATTTTATGAGCAATGTTAAGACGGACGATCAGTCAATTTTAGATCGCTTATATGTCTATGCAAAGAACTTAGGAAACTTAGAGAATTTTGAGGATGATTTTACTATAGTAGAAGTTGTTTTCAGCTAATATAATGGACCGAAACCGCGCTTTTTCATTTTAGATGCCACAAGATATTGTAGTTGGGCTAAAGGGCATGAAATTTTGGATTTCTCCAACATACGCAAAGTTCGAGGATACCCCAATTTTATTGGGATACTATTATCGTATCTGCATTTTTGCCAGAGTTGTGATTCCATCTACATATCTGAACTTTAGCGATTTTTCATATATCATTTTGCAATCGCAGGTTTTGGTTCTTACTATTTTTATTGACAATCGATACTTTTTCAAATAGATATATTCTCAAATAGCCGTTCGCAATACACAGCCCATGTTGTCCAAAAGTACAACGTTGAACCTCATTTTATTCCTTCTAATTCTCTCATCTGGAAGCTCATTCTGAACTGAAGCGAAATCCGAGTGCTACCTGTAAAAATCGGTCCCTTTCAATCCTTAACTAATCCTTTCAAAGGGGGGAGGTGCCAGATGATTTCAGCTACTGATTTTCGCAAAGGCAAACGCTTTGACCATAGATCTACAGTCATGCTTGAAGATGATCATTCAGAATATTTCTCATATGCCCAGATGTATAACTTCAGTGGTGATGGTATGTATTTTGAGTCAGACGTTTCATTTCGACCCGGAACCCAATTAACCATCAAGCTTGATAGACCAATTTTCAGGGCCGCGTCAAAAAATTATCATGCGAAGGTACAATGGTGCAAGCAAATAGGTGACACAAGTTTGCAATATTCATATGGAATTGGCGTAAAATTTATCTAAGCAGCCAGTCAATTTGGTCTTAAATAAGTCCTATGAAGTGCACTTTTGCTATTAATTTTTGATTCTAGCCTGCTTGCTGACAGAACTTCATCACACTTTCTGTATGACTCTTTTAAAATAGATACTGGTTTGCCTTAAACTTTAACCTAATAATCTGGTAAAGATTCAATGGAGAAATTTCGATATTAAAT
>CP070746.1:5669440-5677285 GCA_020348305.1 Desulfobacterales bacterium | reverse complement strand
TGGCATCACCGATACTGGGATTGGGGCAATTACGGTCAGCCATTTGGGTCGTAGGGTTCAAGGCCAGCTTGAATGAAAAAAAGATGAAAACCCTTATTAAGGAAACACAAAAAGCGGCGGTGGCCATTAGCCGCCGGATTCAAGAACAATTGCTGGCCAAGCAAAAAACTCCCTAAAGGCCTAGTTCCCATGAAAAACAAGAGATTTGACGGTAACCGGAAATACTTGGCCAGCGACGAGGGGTTCACCAATATCAATCCAATCTCCTTCTTTCAGAATTAGTTCGTCGAGTGACAGTAAATTCGTTTTCAAATCAGTTTCTCGACGGATTACGTTTCCCACACTGCAGGCGATATCCTTTTCGAAGATCAGAATAATGGGTATTTTATTTTTAATTGAATTGGGAAGCGCCGCTTCAATAGATTTTGCAAATAATTCTAGTTTGGGATAAGAAGCCCTAACCGGATCCTTGAAGTACAATGCGACTATATCTTCACCTTCGTCTAATCCAAATCGTTGAAATGAAACATTTATTTGTGATTTAACGTGTTCAGCACTTAATTTTGATCTCTCGACATCTACCCTAATTACGGGAACATTTCTTATCGGAAATGAAAGCTTATCATCCATAAAGCCTGAAGAACCGGAGATTGATAACGAATATGCACCCGCCCCAATGACGGTTGCTCTAATTTTATTTATGGGCTCTACAACCGGCGAAGTTAATGTGGGTGTCAGAGAAATTATTTTATTGGCCAGAATTTGCCCGATATCATCGTAATAACCGTTACTCCCATACATCAACTCTGCGATACCCCCCGAAAATGAATATTCATCTATTCTTCCTGGAAAATTTAAATCATCAGTCAACATTAGCTGCCTGGCCAAAGATGAATTTGCGGGACCCGTAATAACCTCAAATAATATTTCAGCAAACTTCATTGCTATTCTTTCTATATCCTCTTTTGAGATTTGATCCCCAATTTTGTAATTCAACCCAATATGTTCCATAACCTTGATTGCAGGTTTGTCGATCCGCCAAATTATTCCCTTAGAATTTACCCCCAGTAATCTGCCGCCTACAGATATACAACTTGTAGATATATTCTCCCCATTTTTTGATATGGCAATATTTGACGTTCCTCCACCAATGTCACAAGATAATATCGTTTTATGGTAATCTTTTGATCTAGCAGTTGCACCGGAACCCATTGCAGCGATTAGGCTTTCGAAATTGGGTCCTGCTGTTGCAGCCACAAATTTTCCTGCATCACTGGATAGCGCTTCAGCTATTTGCAATGCGTTACGTTTTCTAGCTGCTTCTCCAGTTACAATAACCGCACCTGTTTGGATATCTGCAGGGTCAACTCTTGCTCGTTTATATTCTTGTTTCAAAAAATCAGTTAATTTATCGATATCAATTGTATCATCATCCAATAAAGGCGTATTGATTATTCTTCCCTCATAAACGATATTTCTTTCCTGAATTCGGAAACGACGAGAAGCAGACCTCTCATCTCTTTTTAGCACCAGATTTGAAAAGACCAGATGACTGGTTGAACTGCCTACATCTACACCAACTGAAAGTATTTCAATTTCGTTTATTTCCATAATTTCATGGGTTCATAGGATCAGGGTTAGGGTTCACGCTGCTCTGGTCCGTAGTTTCTTTCCAAACAAATTGGATGCTTTGCACCCGGTTGCAAATTCAGTGTATAAGGGACTAACGTGCTTATTGCCTTTTACCGCTTCTGACGGGGAAATTCAAGCCACCCGTTATACGGTCGGTAGTTGATTCGTGAGCTCTGACAGACCGTGCTGTTGTTGCGTCACAGCGTATGGATCAATTCAACCTCTAAACCTTGAACCTATGAACCCAGAACCCTGAACTTTTAATTAGGCCCGTCACCCAAACCGGTTCGCACCCGCCTTCGCGGACCTGTTGCTCCGCCCGGCTTCCAATTTTTTGGAGTGCGAACTTCCTCATAAAAGTGGAGTTTGTTCATTTTCTTGAGCCTGGCAACAATCTGGGTCCAGGCGCAGGGAATATCCTTGCCAACTTCACAGTAGCCCCCTTTTGAGCCACCGCAGGGACCATTAAAAAGACTTTTGGCGCAGCGCGCCACCGGGCAGATACCACCGGTATGGATAAGGATACAGTCCCCGCAGCCTTTACATTTTTCTGTCCAGTTTCCAGGCTTATCCGACGCTCCCAGAAAGGTCGTGTTAAGAGCGGGAATCACCGGCAACGGCTCGAATGCATCAGCTAAAGTTTGAACACCGGCACCGCAGGCAAGCGATAGCACGGCATCCGTACCGGCGGGTATATTCTGATATTCGAGGACCAGGTCCCGTTCGCACTGCCTGAGAATTGAGTCAACCTCAAATTTCGGCGGGGTGCTCTGATAATGCCGCATCTCAGAGAGTTCACGCATAAGCTGTTGTGCCTCCCTTTCGCCCCCCGATAGACAAACGGTGACGCAGCTGCCGCAGCCGAGGACAAGCACCTGCTTATACGCTTTAATCGCAGAAATGATCTCTTCCAGCGGTTTTAAATCTCCAACAATCATTTTCCCCCCAAATTGGGCTTTGCTTTACCTGGCACCAGATGTGGCCACATCGATGCGGCATAACTTTGCCGATGCTTCGGACACAGTGGTTCATGGGTTGCATTCAGCTTACTCTCCACTTTTTGACGGTACGCCGGCGAATAAAGCGCCTCACCGCACACCCGACAATGAACAAGATCAAGCGTAATCACGTCATCCCACTGCCCGACTAAAAGGTCCTGAAACTCGACGGCACGCTGCGGGCAGATTCGCCAACATTGCCCGCATCGGGCGCATTTGATCATATTGTGTTTGAGCGTTCGTCTGCCGTCCTGATCAATAAAAGCCAATGCGCAAGCAGGACAATTCTCCATGCAGGCCAAACACCCGTGGCAGTTCTCATTTACTCTAAAATAAAACATGGGTCCTTAAATGTGAATTCTTTTCTTTTTCCGACAATCCGCCTTGTATGAATAAATTCTTTTTTTTGTTATCCACCGCCGGCAAGCAACAAAAACTTCACCAAATCGCCGTCTTTAAGGGAACGCTGTGAAAACTCGTCTCTCGGCACGAAGCCTTCATCATTGAGCATCACCTGGATCGTCAGATCCAACTTCCCCTTGCTGTCCAGTAAAATCTGCCGTGCTTTTTGACCGTGGTTAGTGACAATGAATGAAACAAGGTCTTCGATTGTTTCGCCGGGCAATTCGATTTCTGTTTTTTTCCCGATTAGTTTCGAAAGTGTCGGCAGTCCGAGGGATTCAACGTAAATCTTCAATGGGCACCTCCAAGGTAGCTGATAGCTGGTAGCTCATAGCTCATACTAAGAAGAACAAAAGCCACTCGACATGATCGATTTTTCTCCCGTTGGATCGGGATCCCACAGTTCAATGATGAATATGTGGGAGCGGCTTCCAGCCACGAACGAAAAGAATCCATCTGATGTCGGTTACTTTGTGAACACATTAGCAGTTCGTGGCTCATAGCTCAAAGCTAACAGTTAAAAATGATACGACACTTTTTGACTATCAGCTATCAGCTACGAGCTTTTATCTTGCATGCTTTCGCACCAATTCGGCATAATTTTCAGCAGCCTGCCGCATGCGATCACAACAAAGCTTGCTGGTTTCCACATAATCGACGGCCTTCATGTCGCAGAAGCGCACGCATTGAGGATCTCCGTGACACAGGTCGCATTTGAAAACACGGCCGCGCTTGGGATCCCACCCCATGGCACCGAAGGGACATGCCGAGACACACATCTTGCAGCCAATGCAGAGATCATGGTCGATTCTGACGCTGTCCATCTCTTCGTCGCGGTAAATTGCATCTTTGGGGCAGACTGCCATGCAGGGAGCATCACTGCAGTGCTGGCAGCGCATCGGCATATAAAATCCTTCATTGTCCCATTTAACGATATGAATACGGGCTAAAGAAGGGTTGCTCACACCATTATGCTTCACCGAGCAAACGAGTTCACAGTTCCGGCATCCCGTGCATTTTTCCGGATCAACGATCATTATTTTCTTGCCCATCGTCTATCTCTTATTTCTCCTTGGATGGCCACAAATCGCTAATATCGAGTCGTTTTAGAAGTTCCGGTGCCGGAACTCCCTCTTCATCCCATTCATGCAACTGGTAATATTCATCCACCATGGCTTTAAATTTATGGCGGTCGATGCTTTTGCCGCGCGCCACAGGCAAGCCCAGCTTGGTAGGTTCATCAAAATAACGATCCGACAGCATATCATCCTCGCGTGTCATTCCTTCACGCAGATTAAAAAGCCGCTCAATGGTGTAACAGCGGTTGGCACAGTTCCAGAGATCCATCTCGCTGAATTCCAGGCCGGTATTCAATTTAATCAACTTGGAAAACTCCTTAAATGCCAGGTGGTTGGGACTCAGGAACACAGTATGGTATTTACAGACCCCCAGGCTGTCCACCGCCATGTAACACAACTCCTGCCACATGACCATACGGGGCTTGCCCTCGTATTCGGAGTAGCTGTTGGTAAGGGGACCGTCATAGCCGTCCGGGTTCCGATAAACCTCATCCAGTAATTTCATCGGCAAATTATAAAGATCGATGGCCGGTCTTCCCCGCAGATGATCCGAACCCCGGGAAGACACAGCGACGTTCAGTGCCAACGCCGGGGTCGCGCGCTCGTCGGAGTGCAGATTGCTCATTCCCTTAACATGAATTAAGTATTTCATGCTATCCGGACCGAACTTCTTGGCTGCCGGTAAGGGGCCTTCGGCCAGAATATCGCCAAGTCCTTTGCGGAAAGCAACCTGTTTGATCATTTCGATAACCGCTTCGTCATTGCCCCATTCCAATTTCAGACCACTGGTGTCTTTATCCGTGATGACACCTTTTTCATAAAGCTCCATGGCCCAACCGATCATACTGCCGATTTCCAGGGTGTCAATTCCATAATCGTTCACGAGATGGTTGCCGACAAGAACCGTATTCATGCTGCGACAGCCCACTTCAGTACCGAATGCGCCCTGACTGGTATATTCCGGCCCCTGGGCATAGGTGCCGGCGTATTCACCTTTTTTAATCATATACCGATGCCGGCAGTGGATCTGACATCCAAAACAGCCGTCCAGCCCGATCGAGTATTTGTCAAGATTTTCGGCCTCGATGTCTTCACTATTCGGAAGCTGATTGTACTGAAAATTGCGGGTGCGTACCAGGCCGGTCGTATTGGTGACGCCATAGATAAAGCTTGTGCCCCAGCGCTGCATAATTTGCGAAACTTTGGTGGAGATCACCTGATCAATGGCTTGCTTGTTGTATTCCAGGGCTTCTTCAGGGTCGCTGATCTCGATGTCCATGGTTCCGCGGCAAGCAATGGCCTTTAAATTTTTGGAACCGAGCACGGCACCCATGCCGGTGCGGCCTCCTGCATTTTTGCGGCCGGTCATCACGTTGGCATAGCGAACCAGATTTTCACCGGCCTGTCCAATGCAGAGGATTTGAGTTTCGTCGTCTCCCAGTTCCTTGCGAATAATATCCTGGGTATCATAAACCCCGGCACCCCAAACTTTATCCGCATCTCTGATTTCAATCTCCCCGTCATAGGCATAGATATAAACGGGACGATTGGCCTTGCCGCGAATGACAAAATGGTCGATGCCGGCCCAGCGCATCTCAGGGGCAAAAAATCCGCCCATGTTTGCTGAACCGAATAGATTTGTCAGCGGTGATTTTGCCGCAATATGGGTCCTTGATGATGCCGACGCCAAGGTGCCGCCTAAAAGCCCGGCACTGATAACGGCCACATTGTTTGGGCCAAGCGGGTCACATCCTTTGGAAACATTTTTATAAAGCAGATATGCATCCAACCCTCTCCCGCCAACGAATTTCCTCCGCCATTCGATTGGAATCGGCTCTAACTTTATTGTTTCCGTATCAAGATCGATGTAGGCTAATTTTCGCTTTAATGCCATAATTTTACCTTTGCAAAATTACCTCTATGAAAGGACATGGATAAAAGCAGATGATGCGTATACTCACAAATTTCAGCTAAGAGAAATTGATTGTGCTTCTACCGTGCTCAGAACTCCGGTTGGATTATGGAAGGGAAAACTGATAGAATCATTGTCTGTGAACACTTAATTATTCCAGATACCCAGATATATTTTTTCATCAAGTGGTAACGGATAAGACTCCCATACCGGTCCTCTGACTCTGGCAGTTTTGGGATACGGCCAGGAGAGTCGCCATTCAACGCCGCAATCCGGACATTTTGCGCGCTCAGCACCCAAATTCGGTCTAAATCGGGTAAAACACGCCTGGCAGCGAACCTCCCCGTCTCGGGGACCTTCCATAACTTTATTAATTTTCATTTCTCAAACTCCTTCGTTAATTCAAACTGAAAAACTATTTATCCAAAATTTATTGCCGCGTTCATATGTTCACTTAGATGAACTATTATTGATTGTCATTTTAGCATTAAAAAACTGTTTGTCAACTAATTTCATGTAAAAATTTTATATTTTTGGGGTCGACGCCAAATTTAAATTTTTAAATGTTTATCTTAATTGTTCATTATAATGAACGATTACTTGATCTGAGGCTAATTATTCTCATGCGGCAGCGTATGATCGCCCATCCGAAATAGTGGTCTCACAGCCGGCAGGAAGGCTGCGTTCACGGATTCATTTGCCCTACCCCAATTGATCGCATAATTTTGCTTGACTTCATATATCGGTTCATGTAGCACCATATAGCTATAGCGCCTACGGCTATTATCATCGCTGCTACTATCTATCCGCAACACCCAACAATGAATTTTAGGTGTCGCTTCCCCACATAGTTTTAAATTTACAAGGCTTTTAACCGACCATTTCACTTAGGATAGAGGAACAAACTTTAATAAAGGAGGTAACTTATGAAAAGAAAGCTCACCTTACTTGGCCTGATGTTGATCTTATCGTTTATCTGGCTTACACCTGTCACCCATGTAAGTGCAGCCGAACCGATCGTTATCGGCGTTCCCACTTCGCTGGGGTTTTTAGAGGGCAAAGAGTCTCATAAGGCGGTCCAAATGGCTGTTGGCGAGATTAACGCCAAAGGCGGAGTGATGGTCGGGTCTGAAAAAAGACCGTTCAAGGTTGTTGCCGCGGATCTTCGCGATGCGGCGGCAGGTGTGCCGGTGCCGGAAGCATTGTTAGGTCTGGAAAAACTCATCCTGGAGCAAAAGCCGACGGCCATTGTTGTCGGACCGTTTCGTTCCGAGGCCTTGCTGGCGGGCATGGATATTTTTGCCAAGTACAAGATGCCCATGCTGGGATCCATTGCCATGACGCCCGGCACCGAGGCTAAAATCAAAAGTGATCCTGAAAAATACAAATACGTTTTCAGAGTTTCATTAAATGTCATTTACTGGGTCAAACTTTTAGCCGGAACCAATGCGAGCCTCAAAAGTGACTTTGGCTTTGACAAAGTCTACATCATGAACCAGGACGTTGCCTGGGCCAGGGGTACTGCGGAAGGCATGGAAAAAAAGGTTTATCCGAATTTAGGTATGGAAGTCGTCGGCCATGATCAGTTTCCTACAGGATTTTCGGATTTCTCTTCGGCATTAATGAAAGCCAAAGCCAAAGGGGCCGGCGTCCTGTTTACCTGCTTTGATATGCCCGAAAGCGGAGTTCTCGTCAAACAGTGGAAAAGCATCAAGGTTCCAGGGCTGATCGCTGGATTTATCTCACCGATGGCCGGCGAGGTTGCCTGGCAGACCTTTGATGGTAAAATCGGCGGGCTGATGAATGCAATTTTTGAATTAGG
>CP070746.1:5664436-5669340 GCA_020348305.1 Desulfobacterales bacterium | reverse complement strand
CGGTTAACATGTCTGCAATCAGCTTGGCACTTATAGGAACCCTTGGAGCAACTTTTTTATCCTGTCTGCCATAACCAAAGTAGGGGATGACAGCCGTTATTCTTCTGGCAGAGGACCGCTTAAAGGCATCAATCATCAACAGCAACTCGACCACGTTGTCATTGACCGGTGCGCAAGTCGATTGAATGACAAAGACATCTTTGGATCTAACATTATCGTGAAGTTCAATTTGAATCTCGCCATCGCTAAAGGTCCCGACCTGAGCTCCACCAAGGGGCAAGTCGAGGTACGCACAAATTTTCTTTGAAAGCGCGGGGTTTGAGTTTCCGGCGAATATAGCAATACCTTTGCCTTTCATTTAGCCGACTCTTTCTTTGTTTCGTAATACGTTTAATAAACGTGGTTGGTTGTATTTGCTTCCCGAGATTAATAAAAGAAAATTGGCTGGGGCGGGAGGATTCGAACCTCCGAATGCAGGAACCAAAATCCTGTGTCTTACCACTTGACGACGCCCCAGTACCATGAATGGCAAGATCAACCCCTTAGGCTATTTATGTCTAAAGGATTGTACCTCGTTTTACGTTTGTTCGAACGAAACACCTGAATCAACAATCATATCCGTGAGAAACAATCGCCATTTAATCTGATGGGAAAGGGCATGCCTTGCATTTTTGGCTTTTTCGACATCGGAAAAAATACCAAACACGGCCGGTCCACTTCCCGACATGAGCGCTCCAAGCGCCCCGAAATTAAGTAGTTGCTCTTTAGCCAAATCTATTTCCGGATATGCTGATGCGGTTACCGTTTCAAGATCATTACATAAATGGAGCGTCACATCAAAGCCACATTTCTTTAAAAGAGTATTCTTAATTTTTTTTTTGCACTTTGTCAATCTTAAATTAAGTTTCCGATAAATCTCACTGGTTGAGATGGTAAATCCTGGATATATTAATAAAACGGTAAAAGGGTCCAGGTCCGCATATGCTTCCAGTTTTTCGCCAATTCCGGTGGCAATCGCGGGCTTCTGAAAAACAAAAAAGGGTACATCCGCACCCAGCGAAAGTCCCATTGACATGAGTTGATCCGTTGAAAACGGATGGCCATAATAATGATTCAATCCTAAAAGAACACTGGCGGCATTACTGCTGCCGCCACCCAGACCTGCAGCCACCGGAATACGTTTTTTGATGGTAATGTTTACGCCTTCACTTTTTTTTAAGTGAGTTAAAAATATCGTCCCAGCTTGATGGGCGAGATTGCTTTTATCTTGAGGAACGTGAGGGTCGGAACATCTGATTTCCGTCCGCTTGGTACCACATTTAAGGGTAATCTCATCGTAAAGACTGATGCAGCACATCAGCGAAACCAAATCATGATAACCATCTGATCGTTTACTGTTTATTTGTAAAAACAAATTGATTTTGGCCGGGGATAAGATTTTCATTATTAAATTTTCCTGATTGCATTACTTAAGCAGGCAGGATGTTCGTCTATCAACTGAGGGCTGTGCGCGATAGGAAATAGCTGTGATTATATCAATAGCTTTGATTTATAGTGAGATATTTGGCTAACTCTCAGTACCAATCCTAAATTGTATTGCGATTATCCTTTTTCTTTCACGTACATAATCCTTAAATCGTAGAGAACATTTTTGAGCATATTCTCTTCCTCTTTGGTTAAATTACCTTCCGTTTTTTTTTCCAACATATTTAGAATATCTATGGTTTGTTTCGCCATGGGTAGATTTTTAGACTTTTTACCTATAGCTGGGTCATCGATGACACCTAAATGAACCAATGCGGATGCATTCAAAGAAGCGACAAACGTAGGAAAATTTATTTCTGGAAGCTGAGGTTCTTCTTCTTGCTCCCTTGCTGCGGTCTGCTCCTGAGACGCTTGTTCCGTTGGTTTATCAGCTGCCGATGAAGCTGCGTTTTCTTCCTTTTTTTCGTCATCTTCTTTTTTTTCATCCCCTTCTTGAGAAAATATTCGGCGATCTTTAACTACAAAATCTTTTTTTTCCTCTGACATCTCTGGCCTCCTGTGATTTATTCTTTTGAAAAAGCAAAAGCCTATTTTTCCAAATCTCCAAAAGCATACTTGCTGATCAGCTCTTCAATGTCCAAAGCCGATTCGGTATCCGTAATTAGGTCGCCATCTGCTAGAATATCGTCTGACCCTCCGGGGGAAAGTTTAATATACTTATCGCCGATTAATCCCGAAGTTTTAACAGAAGCGATAACGTCATCGGTCAACACAACCTCTTTTTTTATTTTCATGCGAACTATGGCGACCTGCTCCTCTGGGTCTAAAGAAATTAAATCCACCTGGCCGACCTTAACACCGGCAATAACGACCTGGGCACCGTTTTTAAGCCCCGCTACGGAGTGAAACCGTGCATTGAGATAATAGTGCTCGTCGCCCAGCAATTCCATCTTTCCAAGCCGTATCGTCAAATATCCCACACATAATATGCCAATGAGTACAAAAATACCGACACCCAGTTCAAGAGACGTTTTACTCATATTTCCTCCGATGAGATAGAAAGCTCAAATGCTGCATTCGTAAAATATGTTCTGTCGTGACTTCGCGTCGTCAAGCAAGGATTCGAGGCGGCTGTCTTTTTCAGCTTGCGCGATACCCGCACTGACCGAATAACACAATTCTGCTTGGGTGCCTATTGCCTCAAACAGGGCACTCGTCTCCAGGTTTCTGGATAATTTTTCACAGAACATCCGCGCCTGGTCCGCATTTGTATCCGGCAGGATCACCAATATTTTATTCATATCATAACGAAAACAGGTATCCGTTATGTAAAGATTTTGCTTGACATGATTGGCAAAGTTTTTCAACACCGTTTGACTGGCAACATGGCCCGCTATGCGATCTACATCCTCCAAATTATCGACTGATAAAAGAATGATAGAAAACGAAATCTGGTGCCGCTGCAGTCGGCTCATTTCCTGCTGCAGTCTTTTATGTCCTAAAGACTGAGAAGCAACTCCGGTAAGATCGTCATGCGGACTTTCAAGTCCTTTAATGAAGTTTTGCACCACCGGATCCGCAGCCTTTTGAATTTCTTCTGGGGTCCCTTCAAAAACAATCCGGCCGGAATCAATCATGGCAACGCGTTGAGATATGAAAAAAATATCTGGTATTTCATGGCTGACGATAACTCCCGTGAACCCAAATCGTTTTTGGTAGTCGGAGATCATACTGAGGACAGCGCTCTTACGCACTGGATCCAGTCCGGTGGTGGGCTCATCAAAGAGAACAATTTCCGGATCGGTCACCAGGGCTCTTGCCAGAGCGACACGCTTTTTCATTCCGCCGGATAGTTGGGAAGGATAGTTGTCATCGATCTTGTGCAAATCCAGCTGATGCATTTTATCGTGAACCCGGCGATGAATCTCTGCTACCTGCAATGATGTTGTTTCCTGCAATGGCAGGGCAATATTCTCAAAGACGGTCAGAAAGTCAAAAAGCGCTGATTCTTGAAACATGTAACTGAATCTTCGTTTCAAGGCTCTTTTTTCATCTCTTTTCATAGCACGAACATCCTTGCCTTCGTAAAGCAGCTCGCCTGAATCCGGTTCGAACAACCCGATGATATGTTTGAGCAAAACGCTTTTTCCGACACCACTTTTGCCGATGAGCGAAGTGATTTCGCCCTTATAAATACGGAGATTCACACCGTTGAGGACAGCGTTGTCGCCAAAGCGCTTAACAGCATCCTTTAGCTCTATCATTGCTTGAGCAATCATTTTTTTCAATCTACAGTAAGATAGAAGTTAAAACATAATCTACGATTAAAATAACGACACAGGAAATGACCACGGCGCGAGTGGTTGAAAGGCTTACCCCTTTGGCCCCGAATTCGGCCCGCATGTGGGTGTAATATCCCTGGAAACAACATATGGTTACAACCACAACCGCAAACACAATCGACTTGATAAATCCCTCGATAACATCATCCATCTGTATACTGGATTCCACCCTGGAAAAGTATAAAGAAGGATTTACTCCTAACATCACCGATCCGGTCAGGTAACCTCCAAAAATTCCGACCACATCAAAAAGTGCGGTCAGCAACGGAAAGCATACGAGAGCTGCAGCAATTCGGGGACTGATCAGAAATCGGATAGGATTGATATCCATGGTTTCGAGAGCGTCAATTTGCTCTGAAATGCGCATTATTCCAATTTCCGCAGCCATCGCCGAACCGCCACGGGCAATTACCATAATGGCGGTTAAAACCGGCCCCATTTCACGGACAAGCGGAAGGGCCACCGCCGCACCAAGTGCTCCAGTAGAACCGACTCTGAGTAAGGCATAATAGCCTTGAAGCCCTAATACCATGCCGACAAACGCCCCGGTCAGGCAGATGACAAATACCGATTTCATACCGATAAAATAAATCTGTTGTTTGAATTTGGAAATCTGTAAAGGAAGATTAAAAATGAGAACAAAGCCTTCACAAAAAAACAGGAAAATTTTACCCAAATCCCCTATAAAACTGATAACCTGCCGACCTAAAGCAGAAACAGGGCTTTTTAAGCTGACAAGAAAATCCATAAATGATATCCTGGTTCCGATGAATTGCGTCATTCGAATCAATGCAATAATTGATGGAATATATTAAAATGGAAAATATGTGTCAAGGAAGTAAGACCTAATTAAACGAAATCATTTGGCGAAAGTTGATATCCTAAACACAACCCCATTGACGCCTCCTCTATTTAAATCTAAGGTGATTTTCTTTGAACCATAGGCACTTTTAACTTTAGGCATTTTCCTTACATGATCCAGGTAGACAATTTATCAAAGGGTTTTGGTGACCAGGTATTATTTGACAGTATAAGCTTTAAGCTAAATCCAAAAGAGCGCCTCGGAATAGTAGGGCG
>CP070746.1:5659357-5664336 GCA_020348305.1 Desulfobacterales bacterium | reverse complement strand
TGTTCCTGCATGACTTCCTTGGCTACGCCCTCCAGCACCTCGCGTTGCCGCCTGAGTTCGTTGACATGGCTGGTCAGCGGAATCATGATCTCCGGATGTACGTCTACGTCTTCTTTCGCTACAATACAGGCGGCCTCGAAAATGGCGCGCACCTGCATGCTGGTTAACTCCGGAATCTGAAGACCTAAGCGCACCCCACGTAAACCGAGCATCGGATTGGCCTCATGCAAACTTTCGGCTCGCTTCAGCAGGTCTTCTTTCAATTGAATTTGCTTTGAAAGATCATCAACTTCGGCAGGATCCGTTACCTGCTGCAAACGAACCTTTAGATCCGTCAGTTCATGCATCAGGTCAAAGGGCGCCGGTAAAAATTCGTGCAAGGGTGGATCGATCAGGCGAATGATGACCGGCAGCCCATCCATGGCCCGAAACAGACCGGCAAAATCTTCGCGTTGATAGGGCAGCAGAGCTTTTAAAGCTTCGTCGCGTTCATTGGGCAAGTCGGTCAAAATCATCTTCTGAATGTGCGGCAGGCGTTCGGTCTCAAAAAACATGTGTTCGGTGCGGCACAGACCGATGCCCTCGGCACCGTATTCACGGGCACGCTGCGCATCCCGCGGATAATCGGCGTTGGCCCAAACGCCGAGTCGGCGAAATTCATCGGCCCAGGATAAGAGCTTGAGCAACCAGGGGTCTTTAATATCCGGCACCATGGTTTCCAATTGCCCTTGATAGACCTCACCGGAGGTTCCGTCAATGGAGATCCAATCCCCTTCCTTTATCACAAGCTCCCCGACCTTCATCAGACGGTCGTCTAGATCTAATTTAAGGGAGGATGCTCCGACAACCGCAGGTTTACCGAATTGGCGCGCTACCAGGGCGGCATGGCTGGTCCGTCCCCCGCGGCTGGTTAATATGCCCTGAGACGCCAGCATGCCGTGAACATCGTCCGGCTTGGTTTCCGGCCGCACCATGATCACCTGCTTGCCCTCATTTTTGCTCCACGACTCGGCCAGATCCGCATCAAAGGCTATTATCCCGACAGCTGCCCCGGGGGATACATTCAAACCGGTGGCCAGCATGGCCCCTGAATCTTGCGCACTTTTTTTCGCTTTGGTCTCGAATTGAGGGTGCAGGAAAAAATCAACCTGTTCCGGAGTCACGCGCAAGACAGCTTCTTCACGAGTTATCAGGCCTTCTTCGGCCATATCCGCGGCAATGCGCACAGCCGACTGCGCGGTGCGCTTCCCGTCACGAGTTTGCAGCATCCAGAGCTTGCTTTTTTCGATGGTGAATTCGACATCCTGCATATCACGATAATGTTTTTCCAGGTTCTCACAAATCTGCTCGAATTCGCTATAAGCTTCCGGCAGTTCCTTTTTTAATTCTAGAATATCTTTGGTCAGGCGAATACCGGCCACCACATCTTCGCCCTGGGCATTCATCAGGTAATCACCTTCGATATGTTTTTCTCCCGTAGATGCATTGCGGGTCATGGCAACCCCGGTGGCACTATCATCTCCCATGTTGCCGAAAACCATGGTACAAATATTAACGGCGGTGCCCAGGTCATGGCGGATACGGGCGGCATTGCGATAATCGATCGCGCGTTTACCGTTCCAGCTTTTAAAAACCGCTTCGGTGGCCATTTTCAGTTGCTCCTGGGGGTCGGTTGGAAAATCTTTTTGTGTGTGGTTTTTGAAGATCTTTTTGAATTTCTCGGTTATCTGCTTCCAGTCATCGGCGGTTAATTCAGCATCGCTTTCAACACCGGCTTTCTCGCGAGCTTCGGTAATGACTTCTTCAAAGGGCTCGTCCGGCATACCCATCACGACACTGCCAAACATCTGGACAAGTCGTCGATAAAGATCATAAACAAAGCGATCATCTCCGGTTAGTTTGATCATCCCTTTGGCAGTCTCATCATTTAAACCGATATTCAACACCGTATCCATCATCCCGGGCATGGAAAACTTGGCACCCGAGCGACAGGACACCAGAAGCGGATTGTTGGAATCGCCAAATTTTTTCCCGGTAGCCTTTTCGACCGCTTTTAATGCTTGCAGTTCCTCTTCCCACATTCCCTCCGGAAACGTTTCTCCGGCCTCAAGATACGCATTGCATGCTTCGGTGGTCAGCGTAAATCCGGGGGGAACCGGCACTCCCAAGCGGGTCATTTCTGCCAGATTGGCGCCTTTTCCGCCCAGCAGGGCCCGAACACCCTCCCACTCGCCACCAACATATTTTTCTGCCTGATCAACTTCATCAAAAAGATATATCCATTTCTTAGCCATTTTTTTAACCTCCGAAAAAAATATATTAAATTATCTATTTTCCTATTTTCGTAAAAAAATTTGAAATAAGCCTTAACAAATATACATGCTGCTTTTTGAAGTCAAGGTTTTTCTTGAGGCCTATTTTAATTTCGAAAAAAATCCAGCCAATCGCCAGATGGGTGTTCTTTTCAAAAAAAATATGTAAAGCCCCAAAATGGAGCCATAACGCGCAGCAACAGCATGCCAAAATGCTACCGGCCCTTGATCCAGCTAGAAATCGGCATTATAATCAGTTGATTACAAAATTGATGAATTCAGACTCGGCTATATTTTTATCAAGATGAACTCGAAATGGAGCGCAATATGGAAGCAAACTGGGAAAAAGAATTGTCGTGTGCCAGCCAATGCAAGCGGTGCAAGACACCGCTAGAAGAAAAAGAGCGACGTATCTTATCGGTCTATGATCACCAACCGATATGTATGCAATGCAAAAGTGAGGAAGAAAAACGGCCGAACTATGATGATGCATCCAAACAGATGATCGCCAATTGTATGAAGCAGACCAATAAACCATACGGCGATCCAGCCAGCTACTGCTTTCATCATTTTTGCCCTTTTAAATGCAATTAGTAAAGAATCCTGGCCCAGAGGACCAGGTTTTCAATGTTAGAATAAATTTTAAATGAGCTGCTGAAACGTCAGTAATTAAAATAGACCTCTACTCCTTTGATTGACAAGCAATATGGGTTCTTCAGATGATCGCAAAATCAATCTATACATTTCTTGCACAAAAAATCTGCAAGCTGGACAAAGAAGCGAAAAAACGTCAAAAAGCTGAAGAGCAGGTAAAAAAACCAACTGAATTTCTCAATTTAGTGTTAGAATCTCTATCTCACCCATTTTATGTGATCGACGCCAACGATTACACCATCAAATTAGCCAATTCAGCCGCCCAAATGATTCGCCATACAGGGCAATCAACCTGTTACGGGCTCACCCACAAACGCAATGGGCCTTGTAATTCCTCAGAGCACCCTTGCCCGCTTGAAATAGTCAAGCGCACAAAAAAACCGGTCGTGGTTGAGCACATCCATTTTGATCAGGCCGGACGTCCGCGAAACGTTGAAGTGCATGCGTATCCGATGTTTGATGACGAAGGCAATGTCTCCCAGATGATAGAATATACGTTGGACATCACGAAACGTAAACGAATGGAAGAAGCTTTGCGAGAATCAGAGATAAAATTCCGCTCCGCAACTCAGTCTGCCAACGATGCCATTATTTCATCCGATGAAAGCGGCAATATTGTCTTCTGGAATAACGCCGCCCTGGAAATGTTTGGTTATCAGGAAAAAGAAATTATAGGTCGCTCACTGACGGTTTTGATGCCGGAAAATTTTAGAGAGGCTCATCAGAAAGGGTTGTCAGAGCATCCATCAAAGGGGGATTCCCGTATCATCGGAAAAACGGTGGAAATGGTCGGATTAACGAAAGACGGGCGCCAATTTCCGATTGAGCTTTCAATATCGTCTTGGAAATCGGGCAAAGAGCTATTTTACACCGGTGTCATCCGTGATATTTCCGAACGCAAGCAGATTGAGCAGGAGCGGGATCAACTCATCAAGGATCTTCAGCGTTCCCTTGCAACGGTCAAAACATTAAGTGGTATGCTGCCCATCTGCGCCTCCTGCAAAAAGATCCGGGACGACAAAGGCTACTGGAACCAAATCGAAGCGTATATCCATCAACATTCGGATGCCACCTTCAGTCACGGCATCTGCCCGGAATGCGCAAAAAAGCTATATCCTGAATATTACAAAGATAGAAATATGTCGCTGTAGTACTCGCTTACCTTCTATATTGTGATTCTTAAAAATATATTCCGAAGGTTAACGAGTTTAAAGCTTCTCAATTCTTTTGCAGTCCGCATCAAGAAGGCAGTCTTCTTTCGCAAAACAAAAGCGCCCCAACTTTCAGGGGGCCAGCGCGCAGGCATACACGAAATCATTAAATAACCCTATAGCCTGCGACCAGCGGGAATCACGAATACAATTACCAAATCACTGTCTCCTTGCGAAAGATCGATACCCCCGTTATGTTATTCTTGATGGTCTCTTAAAAAGTCAAAAAATCAATTTCTTGACAAACTGAGTTCAATTCTCATACAAGATCATCTTGGTCTACTGAAAAAGGGTCATATCGTTTGGAAGGTAGACGCGTTGCGGGTTGCGGGCTGCGCGGTACGAGTATCGCGTTATGTGCTGGGCTTTGATATTGTGAGTTGCAAGCAAAAAACTTTATACTAAAAAGGAGATATCGTGAAGAGTTACAAGGACTTGGAAATTTATCAGTTCTTAACCTATGCTCATGCATCATGCGATGAAACGATTCTACATTTAAATTTTATTAATGATACGCACAAACTAAATAAGGAGGAAATAAATTACTATTTTGAAAAGTACGATGAATTGGGAAGAAAAATAAACAAATATATCCAATATGTTGAATCAGAGTGGAAGTCATGCAAATAAACACACCTAACTCGTAACCCGAAACGCGTAACTCGATCAAAAGGAGGTTCAGAATGATGTGGTCAGTATTTTGTTGTCTATGCACCTTTTTTGTTATTGTTTTACCTTGCGGTTTAATGGCTGCAGACTATGTTGCTGAAGCCGATAAGCTTTTCGACCAAGGCGGGCTGGA
>CP070746.1:5654855-5659257 GCA_020348305.1 Desulfobacterales bacterium | reverse complement strand
GTTCCATAGGTTCACCTCCATAAAATAAATCTATAAAAATCTGAAATTCCTTTAAAACGTCATTCCGACGAGGCCTGTGCCGGACTCGATCCGGTAGCAGGAATCCCGTGGTTTCAGTATGTTCTGGATGCCGGATCAGGTCCGGCATGACGAACTCGGGATTTTTTTGCAAGACCATCAATTTTTAACATAATTACATAATTCCAACATTCCACTATTCCACTATTCCAATGTTGCTTTTGTATATCATCCAATAAAAAATTCAAGATATTCTTCCGATCATTAAAATAGGTTTGAGACCTCCATGGGCAAAAGGATAAACTTTCGATTGAGAAGGCATATAGTTTGCCAATTTCTTATCCGGTAACACCACAGCGAACTTCCATCCTTTATAATGCTGTCTTAACCTATTACAAACAGCCTTAAAAAGCTGATTGCTTTCTCTTCGTGATCCGATACGACGCCCATAAGGTGGATTAATAGCAACCAATCCGATTTGATCTGTCATGTCAGCCGGCACCAAGTCAAAAAAGTTTATATGAGCCACGTTTATTGCATCCGATAGGCTAAATTTCGCAATACATTCTTTAAGCCGAGAACAGGCAGATGGGTTCACATCCGATGCCCAAATCAATGGTGTTTTTAGGCTTCGAAATTTGTTTTCGGATTGACGCTTCAAAAAATCCCAGCGCTTTGGTCGAAAAGACGGCCAGTTCATAAATGCAAACGCCCTGAACCAGCCGGGGGGCATTTTCTTGGCTATCAAAGCAGCCTCCAGAGACAATGTCCCGGAACCGCACATCGGGTCTATCAGCGGTTCCTTTCCTATATAGCCTGCCAGCATGAGCATAGCAGCTGCCATCGTTTCACGAAGTGGGGCAGGACCGAGGTGTCTTTTGATACCGCGTTTGTAAAGATTATCTCCGCTGCTGTCGATGGAAAGGGTAAGGCGGTCATCGAGTCCGCGCACATAGATCTTTTGCTTTAAGGTAGATAATTCTTCACATTCATCAGTGAATTCAATTTTTGCCATGCGATCGGCAATGCTGGCTAAAAAACGCTCTGCTATTGCCTCTGTGTGGTAAAGTCTGCAATGCCGGGTTGTTACATGGATTTTTGGGTACTGTTCGGCTCGCAGATAAAGTTCCCATGGGATATCGGAAAGTTCTTTTTCAAGTTGATTAAAGTTGGCTGTCTTAAAGGTTTGAATACGCATTAGAATTCGATTAGCCGAGCGCAGATTTAAGTTGGCAAGATAACAATCGTGCAGACGGCCTTTATACTCAACGCCTCCCGGTAATACGGATGCCTGTTTGACGGAGAGCGGAAGAACCTGAAGTTCATTCAAGCAAAGCTGTTCAAAGCCAGGGGAGGTTGCGGCGAAATAGGTTCGTATCCGTCCAACCACATGTCGCTTAATGCGTTTCGATAGAGGAGATTCAGTGGGCATTATATTACCAATGTATTGCTAAAAAACATTATCCTGAATAATGTTGTAAATTCTATAAGAAAAAAGATGCGGTTTGTGCAAGAGTAATTGTGCTTGTTAACGTGTTTTCACTCACTGAAAGGCCATAGAAATAAAATGACTGACGAATCGCTTGATATCGCCGGCGATTTTAATATCGTTGATAATTTCAAATTACCTGTATTGGGTCCGTTAACTTTCGGGCCGAAACCACTGCAGGGTTTTATGCGGGTAAGCAATTAGTACTTAAATTTAAGGGATAGTCAGTAACGAAGTTCAATTGACATTGCAGTCTGTTTCCTGTATCAAAACTCAGATTCATATTGTTTTTAAGGGAAGGAGGAAAAAATGGCAAACGGACTTAATAAAGCTATACTGATCGGAAATTTAGGAAGAGACCCGGAGGTTCGCTACACCCCAAGTGGCGTAGCGGTGGCAAATTTTAGTATTGCCACCTCGGAGGCCTGGACCAATAAGGAAGGTGAAAGAGAAACCCGTACCGAATGGCACCGAATCGTTGCATTCGGCAGATTAGGAGAAATATGTGGTGAGTATCTATCAAAGGGTAAACAGATTTACATTGAGGGCCGGATTCAGACCCGGGACTGGGAAGATCGTGAAGGAATTAAAAGATATACCACAGAAATTGTTGCGAATCAGATGATTATGCTGGGGGCCAGAGAGACTGGCGAAACTGTCCGATCAGAGGATGTTCCAGCGCCTGATTATACAGGTACGCAAGCTCCGGCTCAGGATGATGACGATATACCGTTCTAGCAGAATAGCAATCATTGTGCTGGAGGGTGATATTACATAGAAAGTTGGCTATCGTCTAGCTGGAAATGCTGCAATGTGGGCGTTTAACTATATGGAAGGTTGGTCAGCGGTGAAAAAGGGCAGTTTATAACCGCCCTATAATCATGGGTATACAGCCATCTTAATCGACTTCACTGATTTAATTAAGAATTCTTGCCTTCTTCAATCTTTTCAGGTTTTTCTTTTTTTTCTGCTTCAGCTTCAGTCATGCCCTTTTTAAAATTCTTTATGCCCTTACCAATTCCTGCACCGATATCCGGAAGTTTGCCTGCACCAAAAATAATCAGCACAATCACAAGTATAATTCCAAGTTCCCAGGGTCCAAGTCCAAACATAGTACCTCCTATTTCTTTGGCCTGTTTTGTTTAAATTCTTGCAGAAGCTGGATGAATTCTTTGGATTTTAAGTAGCGGTCCACACTACCTTGATAATCAATCCACCGCTTCCACGCATCAAGCCAGGCATCGTTATGCCAGTAGCAATCAGAATCCCCACCGCCTCTGAGTTTTTCAATGTAATCAAGATATTCTTGCTTACAGGCTTCACAAAAGTTATACGGAACTCTTAAATCACGGCCTTGGCTTTGTTTTGCCGGTGGTTCACCATCAATTTGAGTACCGCATTTTTCGCATTTAAAGGCGCAATGGGTGCACTGGAATACCTTTTGAACGGCTAAGACCTTGCGCTTTCTGATCAATTCCGCTTTTTTTTCTTTCGCAAGATCAAGTTTTTCGTCTATGGATATTATATCCGCCACAAAACTATCCTAATTAAGGTCTTGATCTACTCAGAAGTTGGGGTAATCTGCTTTTTTGTTTACCAATCTTCTGGACATTCTGGTAGGATCTGAATATAGCACTCGGCCATTTTCGTGTCAATCATTTAGAATTTGGTGTTGTGAGTAGCGCGTTTCGCGTTTATCTATAACTTGCCAAACATATTTATAGGTGTTAAATTAAAAATTTTATGGTTGTTTAAAAATTCCGAAAAGCGATCTTTTTTCAAATACAACGATGAGGTGAAAAATGGTGGATAACAACAGTGGGGAAAAGTTTACGGGTGCGAGTCGCTACGTATTGGATGATGAACTGGCTAAGATCGTGAACATATCGATGGCCCTTGAGATGCCGCTATTACTGAAAGGGGAACCCGGTACCGGAAAGACGATGCTTGCGCATGCCATTGCGGAAAGTTTGAAAATGCCCTTGATTGTACTGAATGTGAAATCGAGCATGAAGCTTGTCGATGCCCTTTATCAATATGATACCCTGACGCGTCTCAACGACAGCCGTTTCGGCGATTCTAAACGGGATGTCAGCAACATCGAGGAATACATAAAAATGGGCAAGATCGGCCAGGCCTTTACCTCGGATCTTCGAACGGTGTTGTTGATTGATGAAATCGACAAGGCCGATACCGATTTTCAAGATGATATGCTTGATGTGCTGGACCAGATGGAATTCGATATAATCGAAATCGATAAGACCATTAAAGCCAAATTTCGTCCGGTCATCGTTATTACGTCAAATGCCAAAAAAGATTTATCCGACCCATTTTTGGGACGGTGTAATTTCCATCATATTGCGTTTCCTGAACCGGATATGATGCGCCGAATAATTCGTGTGCATTTTTCGGATATCGATACCGAACTCATGGAAAACGCCATATCCGCTTTCTACAACATGCGGAAGCTGGACGCCATTGAGAAGAAACCGGCAACCCGGGAGTTGATAAACTGGATCAGGGCCTTACAGTCTGACTTTGATTTCAAACCTAAACAGCTGACCGATGGGGATCTGCCCTTTATAGGAGTTTTGTTTAAAAAGAGCCAGGACTACCATAGGGCCCAGGCTGCGGTTGAGAGCGGAAGACTAAACTAGATATGAGGAGATTGACTCTAAGCTCAAAAAACAAAATAGAACACAAAATTATTTTTTTTAGCTTTGAGCTTTCAGCCAATTTCCGAAGCGGAGCTTCGGAATGTTTGTCGATTTTTTCTACAAATTAAAAGATGTTGGGATTCCGGTCAGTCCCACTTCGTTTTTAACCCTTCATAAAGCGCTCGGCAGCGGGCTGGTCAATTCATTGGAAGATTTTTATACGGCTTCCCGGGCGGTT
>CP070746.1:5648336-5654755 GCA_020348305.1 Desulfobacterales bacterium | reverse complement strand
TGCCGTTGTTTTCCCCGGTACAGCCATCCTGAATTAAGGTTGATCAGTCCAGAAAAAAAGATGCACGGGCATCTGAGAAGCCACTGAAGACCATATAGCCTGATACTGCATGGAGTTCAATAGGGTAATTCATTTATTCTTTCGGGGTAAAACCTGAATATTGGAATGAAGTTCTGACCGGCCTAAACCAAAAGGGCAGCCTATCCAAGCACTGCCCGAAACGAGGGGATCGATAAAAAGGGTCAACTGTAGCCTCCCCTCGATTGCATCCAGATGGGTGATTTTAGAGGTGAATATGGTCAGCTAATCCGAAATGATAAGTGGCTGAGGCTTCAGTATCCTATAAACGGAATTTTGAATAAGAATTTCTTTGCCTTGAAGCATTTCATCAATTATCGGGGAAACACGATCAAAATTATCCAATAAACTTTCTAATGCAGATCTTTCTGAAATTGACACCCAATCTCCATTATTAGAGTATCTCATCTCATATTGAGGAAGTCTAAATTGTATCATTGACTCCACCTGATAAAGAAAGTTGAAAATGCTGGAAGGAACCCCGAAAATGTTCCTATAGTCTATCCCGTTGAGTGGCTTACGTTTATACCACTTTGTAGCATATGTCAAGAAATATTTTACCGGTTATTTTTTGAGAGCAATATCTGTTTTAGTCTCCCTCGATTGTTTTCGGAGGGGATGACCTGATGGGCATTCAGGCCACCCAGTACCTTGGAAAAGGCAGATGCTTTGGTAAATCAGAGGAGGTACCAAAGCTGGATAATAAATGAAGCCTAAAAGTTATGCAGAAATTAGACTGATGTTAAAATTTCATGAAACCGGTTCCATATTTTGGTTGCCGAAAAAAGAAAAGGGCAGTTCAGATTGAACCACCCCCATAAGATGTAGCTTCCAAAATGCCGTTGTTACTTTTCCCGGTGTTGCCAACCTAATAAAGGCTGAACAGAACAATAGAAAAAATACACGAGCATCCGAGAAATCACCGGTTAAAATAAAACAATATTTTAGGAGGTCAATAGGGTAAAAGAATTTTTTTCACCGGTTAAACCCTGCATTTGGATAGAAAGTTCAGACTGAGGGGAAAACAAAAGGGCAGCCCATCAAAGCACTGCCCTAACGAGAGGATCGATACACAGGAGCAACTGTAACCTCCTTCGATCTTGCAGAATCCTTTTTTTCAGAGCCACTGTGAGAGAAACGGTGAAGGCTAAAAATCCTACGCCTGCTTTTACCAGAACGTCTTTCAGGAGATGCACGTTTGATTGCTGACATTTTCTGCCCTCCTGTGCCTTTTTGTGGATCTGTTTAATACAACTAAAAACGGGTGGCCCACTTAGGCCATAGGCCACCACATTAAGGGGAAAAGCGCAAGGAAGTATGGAAAGGATCTGGAAACCCCCCGACCCCTTACGGTAGTCGGCTTCCTTGCGTTTATCTCTTTATATACCACATCGTGGTAATTGTCAAGCAATTTTTTCCTTGCTCACTTCTGAAGTTAAATTATAATGACCTATGTAAAAGCCCTCCTTTTATGGTCAGCTATATCATCCTCACAAATCTATGACTTTATATATGCCTATAATGATTCCTCTATAAGCCAAAAGGGCAGCCCATTGGAACTGCCCTCCATGAGAGGGGCTGATGCGAGCCAAAGTAGCCTCCCCCCTCTCGGCTGGATTTAAACGGGTGGTTCGGAAAACACCACCTTGCTTAAAGAAGGAGATTTGATTACTCAGCAAGGTGGGCAGACCGCAACGGACACAGTATTCAAGGTTATAAGTAGATCAAAAAAGGGGGGTCAATACAATCAATGATCATGGAAAAGACAGGATTTATCCTAAAACCCGATGTGTACGAACCTTGGCTTAATCCAGAGAATCAAAAATGGGCAACTCATTACCAGATATTTTTCTTACAATGAATAATTATTCCGGTGAAAGTAGGTTAAAAAGGATTTTTTTCAAATTTATTAAAAACTCCCTAATCGAACCAAATTGGAGAGATATGAAATCATAGAAGATGTAAATTAGTATCATTATCGACAAAAATATGACAAGATACCCAATTGCCATATACCAATACAACGTTGTTGTTTTGGGTTGTCTTTTCTTTTTGAATTTCTTTTTGAACTCTTTTAACTGCCTATCTAAATCCCTTTGAGTCAGTAATATATCCTTCTTGCTTTCTTCAAAAATAATTTGGGATTTCTTCATATTAATATCACAAGTTGTTCTAATTTTGCCCTTTATATAATGAAAATCTATTGAAAATGCTTATTCGCCAGTATTCATATCCGTCGTTTTAGATATCGCACCCGCTATTTCACGGAACCCGGCATCATCGGAACAAAGGAGTTTGTGTCTGCAAATTAACAGCGGTTTAAGAATCTATTCTACTCAAAGCATGAAAAGAAGCCCAGACCGATCAAAGGCTTGGAGGGGATGTATTCGTTGAAGCGACTGTCTGAAGTCTTTTGAAAAAAGTTGCTTAAATGATAATGTAGGCATTACGTTTAAATTGAGGATTAGTGATCCCTTTCATCCCAAGCCGAATTAAAATCGCGTCGTCCGTGTATAATCGCAAGGATCTCGATCCCAGTTCCTGAAATTTCATAAATAAGACGGTAAGAATATACGATCAATTCCCTAATATTTTGATCACTAATTTCGGGGATTGTACGACCAATTTCTGGAAATTCAGTTAATGTTTCAGTTTTTGCAACAATTTCTTGGATAACGTTTTGTGCGTAGTATCTTGAATCATTGGCAATGTAATCATGTATCTGCTTTAAATCATTTCTCGCTGGGACAGACCATTTTACCATGACTCAATTTCTTTCTTTAGTTCTTCAATTGATACGACTTCACCCCTTTTTACAGCTTCTCTGCCCTTTCGAACTTTATCAATAACATAAAGCCGGTGCATAATGTCATCAATCTCTGCCGTATCCGGCATTTTTGATATGACGTTTATAGCTTCTTGTTTCAAGCTTTCCATGTTCACAATCTCCCTTTGTTGATCAACGTCCTAACAGAATCAAACTTTGCACGAATTATGAATATGTTCCATTTGGACTGATTTTTTTACTGAGAATTACATTCCTTTCGATCTGATGTGTATGTTACATGAAATGGAATAAACGGTCAAGAATTTGACCACGCTAAATACCGCTCTAGCGGCACTTCGCCTAAAGGCTCAGCCGGCTGCCTGGCTCAAGATTCTGCCGGCAAAAATAAAAAAAAGCCGAGGTAGGTTGCTCTCCCTCGACTTTTTTACTTTTGTGGTACGCCCGGCCCGATTCGAACGGGCGGCCTAAGGATTCGAAGACAGAACCTCTGAGTTTCCTAACCTCCTAAGATTATTATAAGCGACTGAATTTGTTAGATATGATTTTCCAGGCTTTTTCTGATTTTTTCTAATTTTAGCAGATTTTGGAAAGTTTTTCTCACACAGATTCTCACACAGCGTCACCCAGAAACTGTTCTGAATATTGCTTTTTGTCTAAATCTTATGTAAATTCGCTGATACTATCTGATACCTACCGCCAAAGGAGATTGTCATGTCCAACATCATCATGGATGGATTGAGCAAGAGGATTCAGTCGACTCACAATAGCATCATTACGATAGCAGAGGCTCTAACCGAAGAGCAGCTTTCTCAACAGCCGGGACCGACGTCACCACCTATAGCTTGGCACCTGTGGCACTCATCTCGCTGGGCTGATCGACTTCAGGCAAGTTTTCAGATTGAGAGTTTGGAGGGTACCTATGGGGATCCGCTCAAAACAGAATTGTGGGAAAAAGAAAACATGGTGCGAGAGTGGGAATTGGATAAGCATAGCTTGGGACTTCTACAAACCGGCCCAACTATGACCGTGGAAAATGCTGTTATCGTCGCTTGTATTGGGAAAAACAATCTGCTTAGCTATGCTCGCAGAGTATTTGATGGAGCTGAGAAAGCAATTTCAAAAATTGATGATGGAATCTTGGACCAATCCCGGTATTCCATATTACCCGAACTTAAAAATATACCAAATGAGAAACCGAAATTTACAGGTGACCGCCAAACTTATTTATTTGATGATTTTATTTTTCACATTAGTCACATAGGCAGACATCTTGGGATGATGGAAGCGCTCCAGGGCACATTATTTAGAATATCTGGATCGGCTTCGATTTGATGATTTTCAAATTGAGTATTGTCTTTTTTAAATTTGGCTGTTGATCCATCCATAAGTCTAAAATTCAACAGCAGGTTTACGAACGAAGAAATTCAAAAGTGCTTTGAGTTGTGTCCCTCTTTTTCTTCGATGCACTATTCACCATTTTCGATTTATCCGCCTTGAAAAAGCAACTTCTTATCTTTCCTCGGTGATACCGTAATAACCTGAGATTGCTTCTCTTCGAGCTTCGCTCTGCGAGCCATATCCCCCCAAGCCGCTCGCAGTGACAAGAGGCACTTCTGCGATTTACAGTGAATCCTGCCTGGACGAAAACCCTTTTTCATGTACCTTGACAACCTCTAAAGTAGTCTATATGATCCGTAACATTTTTTCGCTGACACTGAATTTTCGACTGGATGATCTCGGTCTGTGGATATACGCAATGAAAGTCTGACGCTCCGGGTCGCCTGCCTGGCCACATTGATGGCTGTGCTCTGGGGCGGTAACAACATCGCAATCAAGTTTTCTTTAACCGGAATCCCCCCCTTTGCGTTGGCCGGTATCCGTTTCCTTGTAGGCTCTCTCATTGTGCTGGTCTGGGTCTATATGGACCGGGTTTCCTTGAAGATGGAATCCGGCGAAAAAGGCAGCCTTGTTCTGCTGGCATTTCTTTTCACGGCCCAGATCAGTCTTCTCAATGTCGGGGTTCATCATACATTGGCCGGGCGATCCACCATTCTGATCTCTACCCATCCTTTTTTCATTGGCATATTTGCGCACATCCTGCTCTCCGGCGATCGAATGAAGCCGGTCAAAATTCTGGGGATGACACTCTCGTTTCTGGGTGTGGTGTTTATATTCGCAGAGAGTTTCGTACTAAAGGATTTTCAGTATCTGCTTGGAGATTTCCTGATATTGGGCAGTGCACTTCTTTTGGGAATGCGATTGGTCTATATCAAACGACTGACCCAGGGCATCCATCCCGGCAGATTGCTGCTCTGGCAGGCGGCATTGAGTATCCCGATGTTTTTTCTCTTCAGCCTAATTTTCGAGGGCAATTTCGTTTACAATTGGAATGCAAAAATTGTAGCCGGTATATTCTATCAGGGGGTGATCATCGCCGGTATCGGTTTTATAGTATCGACAAAACTCTACCAACGCTATGTCGCCAGCCACGTGGGGGTGTTTCATTTCGCCACACCGATTATCGGTGTTATCTTCAGCAACATACTTTTGGGTGAAGGCATATCCTTGGGTTTGATCGGCAGCATGATCCTGGTGGCTTTTGGCATTGCGATCGTAAATCATTCGGGATGACGAAAGGGGAGCACCTGCTTTCAGGAATATAGGGGACATCCGAAGTTGACTAATTTCCTTGGCACAACTTAGCCTGGTAAACATCCACGTCTGTCACTAAATCATGCTCTACTTTTTTTCTCTGTCGGTGTCTCAATATCTCCGCCGATAAAATATCTGAAATTTCCGAATTGAATAAGCAGAGCGATACTCATATCATTTTCATCAACACCGGTTTGCATCCTATCTGCAACCCTTTGCAGGGATTTGCAAAGTAAGCAAAACCCCGGTCATTTCAATCGGGGTTTTTTCTTGCCAAATTTGCATATCTGCAATATTCGTGAAGTTGTAATACTCTCAATCACCACCAAGGTGATATTTGGTTTTTGATAGGAGATATCAGCAATATTCACTTTAGTTCCCCACTACCAGATATTGTGTTCCATCAAATTTGACACAAATTCATAATTAGGATATTTCCAATTTTACCATCCAAAGTTTTTTCAATATTATTCAAACTGCTTGACCATTAAATGGAGGGCATAAAAATGAAATGCCCCAAGTGCCAGATTGATAATCCAGAAGGAGCCAATTTTTGCGTTGAATGTGGAGGTAAATTAGAAAGAATCTGTCCCAATTGCGGGAGCGGTAATGCGCTGAGCTATAAGTTCTGCAACAAATGTGGTTACGATCTGAGAAAGCCCGAAGAAGCCCCGCCCAAAGAACTTTCCTTTGATGAAAAACTCACTAAAATTCAAAAGTACCTTCCTAAAGGTCTTACGGAAAAAATCCTATCTCAAAGAGACCGTATCGAAGGCGAACGCAAGCAGGTGACGGTGATGTTTTGCGACATGGAGGGCTTTACCCCGCTGTCGGAATTGCTGGGTATCGAAGAAGCCTACGCGATCATAGATCAAGTTTATGAAATCCTGATTCACAAAGT
>CP070746.1:5620205-5648236 GCA_020348305.1 Desulfobacterales bacterium | reverse complement strand
TTGTTATTAAAATTTGCACCGTGGAATTCCGAAACGGTAGCGGAAGCAGAGGCAATTTAGAATTTGCCTTCAAAACAACATGCTGGTAATTTATTTCCGGATCTAAAATGAATGAAGAAGCAACCGATAAACAGTTAATACAACGTGCAAAAGAATTGCAAAAGAAAAGAGAAGAACTCCTGTCATTGTCTCCCCAAATGGCACTAGATCGGATTCTCGATGATCCCAACGCATTAGAACTGGTGCATTCCTTTCCTGAACAGGATTTGTATTTTTTGATCCATGATATCGGTCCTGAAGATTCGTTGCCATTGTTGTCTTTGGCGTCCAACAAGCAGTGGGAGCACATCGTCGATCTGGAAACCTGGCAAAGGGACAGAATCGACTTTAAATCCGTTACGCGTTGGATGAATCTGCTGTTGGAAGCCGATCCCAAAAGATTTGTCCGATGGTCGTTGGAAGAAAAATTAGAAATTATCGAACTTTACCTGTTTAAAAACATCGAGGTCCGGGTCAGGGAACACGACCAGGATCCGTCTGAATTTGGTGACGATTACTTTTCTTTAGATGGTGTCTACTATGTGAGATTCATCAAAGCGCCTATCGAAGGTGAAGCGGATAAGTTGAGTGACGAGCAGCGCCGGGAATTTATAAACAAAATTTCCAAACACTTGGCTGATTTTGACCATCGTACTTATCAAAATGTACTGCTTGAAGCCACCCACGTTCTTCCTGCTGAAACCGAAGAAAATAATTTTCACTGGCGCAATGTTAGATTGGCTGAAAAAGGTTTTTTGCCGTTTGATGAGGCAATCGGGATTTATCAGCCGATCAAACCCAGGGATCTCAAAAAGCAAAGCAGCAAACAGTTCCCTCTGGGCGTCGCTGGCCTTACGATGCTGCCGGTTCCACAATACCCGTTTAAGATGCTAAAAGAAGACAATCATTTTACGCGTGCCTTAACCGCGATAGAACCGGATTTGGTGTTGCAGCAGATTCAGACTGAATTTGCAAATTTGTGTAATCAGATCATCGTTGCCGACCATAAAACCATTCGTGAGAAAGAAGAGCTCAGAGACATCGTTAAAAAAGCCTGCGGGTATATCAGCATCGGGTTGGAGCGATTGTCGCAGGAAAAAAAGAAGGTAGATCCGCATCAGGCCGCCGCACTGCTCACCAAATTTCCACTTACACAGATATTCAAAGTAGGTTTTGGTGGTGCGTTAGGATTGAAGTGGCGGGCTGAAAAATGGCTATCTCAATGCTGGTTCGCCCAGGCCGGTTTACGGCTGACCTTCTGGGGCGAGCAGTGGCTGGGAGTTTTTGGCGGACTTTTGATAAAGAAGCCATTGTTTTACGATAACTATAAAACCGGTGTGCTTTACAGAGAATTTGTCTCCATTGATGAGATCGCGGAAACTGAAAGTGTCTTCAATCAAATCAAAGCTGTTGACGAGCTGCTTTCGCTGATGACGATAGATCTTGACACGCCGTCTTCTTATGGATTTTTAACCTATAAAAATCTTATACTAACGCTCTGGGCCCGGCAGTACTTACGTCTTTCGATAAAAAAGCTAAAACCTATCACACTCAAGCAATTTAAACCCTTTTATGAAAACCTGTTGCCGGGGGAACCGGATCCCGAGACTGAACAACCTCGCAAAGTTCCTTTGGCAATGAAAGAATCTTTTTTATCTTGGTTGTCCAAAGACACTGGGCTCAAGAATTACGAGATCACCGATAGACTTGGCAATACATTGGAAGATCTTTTTAACGAAATTGAGGCGGAATTTGGTCGAGTCGCAGCAAAGGATCTTGATCCACGTTATGTTCATCTATTTTTATTGACCTAAGAAAAAAAGTAAAACATTATATTACTTCTTGACAAATTTGATGGAAGCGTTTTATAGTTTGAGCGTTATAATTTTCAATTCTACAATTTACTAATGCGAGCGAAATTATTTAGACACCAAGCTTCTAGTTGTCTTCTTACAACGTGATTCGACTATCCTCTCATGTCTAAATAAAAACGCTCGCATGAGTAACTATCACTTTTACCCAAAAAGGGCGTAAAAGAGAAAAAATCATGCAACCGAAAATCCCTGAAACGGAATAAAACCGTAGCGGGGATTTTTTTTGTGCCTATGTGGAGGATGAAAGTGGGCGCGTTTAACTTTGAGAAGAAGAGAAAGGAGGTGATATATGGTTTGTTGAATTTTTTTAAAAGGAGAGGATGGATGATAGAAACTTTTGAAATGGGAGGTTATTATGGCCGGAAATAATCAACGATCGGGACTCGCTTTTCTTAAGGACTGGGGCACCGGTTTAACCAATTGGACCGAGAGATATATTCCCGATGCCCTGGTTATTGTATGGATTCTGAGTATTATAACTTTTATTATGGCACTCATTTGGGGTGATGTGGGCCCGGCCAAAGCCGTTCAGGCGTGGGGAAAAGGATTCTGGATATTGCTGACGTTCGGAATGCAGATGTGCCTGATCATGATGACCGGCTACATCTTGGCCTGCTCACCACCCCTCAGGCGTCTGCTGGACGGTCTTTCCGGTTTGGCCAACAAAGAAAAACCCTGGCAGGCGATTATGACCATGGCCCTTTTTTCCATGATCATTGCTTGGGTAAACTGGGGTCTCAGCCTTATCGGAAGTGCCATGTTGGCGCTCTACATCGCAAAAAACAACCCTAAGGTGGATTATCGCCTGCTGGTGGCCGCAGCCTATTTGGGCCTCGGTTGTACCTGGCATGCCGGACTTTCTGCTTCCGCTCCCTTGCTCGTCAACACACCGGAAAACTTTCTGATCAAAGGCGGATATCTCACGGATACGATATCGACCACCGAAACACTTTTCACACCGTTCAATCTGATTCTGCTCATTATCATTATTATTGTCGTTACCATTCTTATGTCGATCATGCACCCTTCGGAAGAAGAAACATTTAAGGTCACTCCGGAATTGATGGACAAACTCAAACTTTATGAATCTCCGCCAAAGCCCGACAAGATGGAGACTTTCTCAATCTGGGCCAACTGGTGGTGGGGCTGGAATCTCATCGTTGCCATCGGCGGTTTTTGGTGGCTGGGCTGGAAAGTTAGTCAAATCGGTTTTGCCAAAGCGATCAACCTCAACAATATCAATTTGTTCTTTCTGATGTTGGGTGTCCTTTTCCACTGGAGGCCCTGGAGCTTTCTCAAAGCCACAGAAGATGCCGGAAAGGCAGTTTGGGGGATTGTGATTCAGTTCCCGTTTTATGCCGGTATTTTTGGTTTGTTTAAATTCACTGCGTTGGCCACTGCATTCACCAAAGCTTTTGTTGCCATATCCAGCGGTGGCACCTTTTTGCTCATCGAATACTGGTATGCCGGATTGCTGAATTACCTGATTCCTTCGGGGGGCTCGGAATGGGCGGTGACATCGCCTTATCTTTTGCCTGCGGCCAAAGAGTTGGGAGTGGCGGCCAATAAGGCGGTGGTTGCCTATGCCTGGGGAGATATGATGACCGATATGATTCAACCCTTCTGGGCGATTGCGATGCTTGCTGTGGCAAAGCTGGAGTTCAGGGAGATTATGGGTTGGCTTCTTCTAGTTTTCTGTGTTTATTTTGTCATCACCTCGGTTGCCTTTTTATTGTGGCCGTTTTTTTAAGATTTTGATGTCTGCCGAATAGCGTTATAAAGAGGCTCCAAAATTCGGAGCCTCTTTTCTCAAGCCGTTTTTAATTCAATGTGATCAAGACTTAAGCTTTTCCACGGCATCACAGATCACCTGCATCGCCCTGTCGATTTCCGCTTCGGTAGTCATTCTGCCCGTTGTGAGTCTGAGGGTCCCCTTCGCCCAATCAAGTGGAACTCCTATTGCTTCAAGCACGTGAGAAACTTCTACGGTGTCTGAATGGCAGGCCGCACCGGCCGAGGCCGCGACTTCCAAGCCAATTTCTTCCAAGATGCGATTGGCCTCCAGGTCATAAAAAGAGAGGCTCAGCGTGTTCGGTAAGCGCTTTTGCGGGTGACCGTTTAATTTTGTCTCTTCCCATCTTTTTTTTATTCCCTCATAAAGCCTGTCGCGCAATGTTTGCATATGCTTCATGTTGCGTTCCAGGTCGCGTTTGGCAATCTCACAGGCTTTTCCCAATCCCACAATTTCCAGCACATTTTCGGTTCCGGCGCGCTTTTCCATTTCCTGACCGGCACCGTGCATATACTTTTCTAATTTGATACCGTTTCGAATATAAAGCGCACCGACCCCTTTGGGTGCATATACTTTGTGGCCAGCTATCGAAAGTAAATCAACGCCGAGCCCATCAACTTCAGCGGGGATCTTTCCAATGGTCTGAGCCGCATCGGTGTGAACCATAATACGGCGATTTTTTGCCGATCTGGCAATTTCTTCAATGGGTTGAATTGTACCCACCTCATTGTTGGCTTGCATGATCGTGATCAGAATCGTTTCAGGCCGAATTGCCTGTTCTATCTCGGTGACTGTAACCAGGCCGTGCTCGTCCACTGGCAAATAGCTGACTTCAAAACCGAGACCTTCTAAGAAGCCGCAGACTTCGAGAACCGCCGGGTGTTCAATTTGAGAGGTGATGATATGATTCCCTTTTTTGCGATGGACATGAGCAATCCCTTTAATGGCGTGATTGTTGGACTCGGTTCCACCGCTGGTAAAATAGATTTCATCTTCCCGGCAATTGAGCAGGGCGGCAACCTTATTACGGGCTTCAATAACCGCTTTTTTCGGTTTTATACCGTACCAATGCGAACTGGAAGGATTACCGAATTCTTCTTCCAAAAACGGCCGCATGGCCGCAATCACTTCCGGATCGTGGGGTGTGGTCGCATTATAATCCAGATAAATGGGTTTGGGCATTTTTTAGGTTCCCATTTTTTTCTTTGAATAAATATTAAGTTGTTTACAAATTTTTTTTTGACAATGGACTACCAACAACAGACATTGCTCCGGCTTGATCAATAGGTATATAACAAATTTTGGATTTAAATGCCAGTCTGTCATTTTAACAATAGTGGGGACGAGGGTGAAAGATTGACATATTTTAACATTTATGTTATCATCCGGACATGGTCCGAAAAGCGCGCATCGATGCCCCTGGAGCAATTCAACATATTATCATTCGCGGAATTGAGAGCAAAGCTATATTCCAAGACACTCAAGACTATAAAAATTTTCTTGAGCGGATGTCTGTTATTGTAAATGAAACCGCGACCCCGTGTTATGCCTGGGCCTTTATGAGCAATCATGTGCATTTGCTTTTCAGAACGGGTAATATACCCCTTTCCACCATTATGCGCCGCTTGTTGACCGGATATGCTCAGCAGTTTAATCGAAGACATAAACGCCATGGGCAACTGTTTCAGAATCGCTTTAAGTCTTTTTTATGCGAGGAGGAGCCTTATTTACTGGAGTTGGTCAGGTACATACATTTGAATCCGATTCGTGCCCGGATGGTAAAGGATTTAAAAGGGCTAAATACTTATCCGAAAACCGGTCATTCGGTTTTAATGGGCAAAATCAAAAATGACTGGCAAGATACAGATTATGTATTAAAACGATTTGGCAAAACCTTAAGGGATGCGAGAAAGGCGTATTTAACATTTGTTTCAAAGGGTCTATCCAAGGGGCGCAGAGCCGATCTTGTGGGAGGAGGATTGCTCCGGTCAATCGGTGGCTGGTCGGTGCTCAAGGCGCTTCGAGCAACCGGTATGCGTGTAATGGGAGATGAACGGATTTTAGGCAGCAGTGATTTTGTCGAGGCAGCATTGAAGCAAGCAAATGAGTTCTATGAAAAGAAAACTTTGGCTTTGGCAAAAGGAATTGATCTGGATACACTGATCAAGTCTGTTGCAGAATATTTTAAATTAGATGCTGACCTGCTCAAAAGCTCGAGCAGACAACGCAAGGTTGCTCAGGTGCGCGCGATCATATGCGGTTTGGCGGTTGATCATCTTATGATAAGTGGTGCTGAAGTGGCTCGGTTGCTGAATTTATCACCTTCTGCCGTAAGTAAATTGGCTAGCCGCGGCCGCGGTGATGCTGTTTTGAGAAAAATTGCACAGGATATATTTAATTTTGGATCGCTTGGGAGAAAGTCTGTAAAATAATGACAGCGTAAAGATTAAACAATATGTCAATCTTTCACCCTCGTCCCCAATTTTCAATACGTCAACCTTTAAACACAGATGAAAGATGTTGAAAAAATGAAGTTGGATTTAAACAAAGAACAGAAGATGATTATCGATGAGGTTCGCAGAATCGTGCGCAGAGAGATTGCGCCGCTTGCTGCCGAATTGGACGAGCGTGGAGGATTTCCTGATCACACCCATAAAGTCTTTGCGGAAAACGATTTGCTCAATCCGCTTCTGCCTGTGCAATACGGCGGTGTTGGCGTCTCTTGCATGATGTTTTCCCTGATTCTCAGCGAGGTGGCAAGGGCTTGCGCCTCTTCGGCTTTGCTTTTGATCGCCCAGGCGGACGGCACATTGCCCATTCTTCACGGAGGAAGCCAGGCTTTAAAAGAGAAATACCTCCCACGCTTGAAGAACGATTCATTGGGCCTCACTGCGCTAGCCGCAACCGAACCGTCCGCTGGATCGGACCTTCTCGCCATGGAAACGGTGGCAGTTCGCAAAGGAGACACGTATCTCATCAACGGCCAAAAATGTTTTATCACCAATGGTGCGATGGCCGACTTTTTTGTGTTGTACGCTTACACTGATCCAAACAAAAAGGCTAAAGGCATCAGTGCGTTTGTGGTGGAAAAGCAATTTGCCGGTCTTGCTTACGGGAAAAACGAGAACAAAATGGGGATGAGAGGGTCGATCAACTCACAGCTCTTTTTCAAGGACCTTGAGGTGCCGGCCGAAAACCGCATTGGCGAAGAGGGAGAGGGATTCGCCAACCTGATGCAGACCCTTTCATACAGCCGGCTCTTCTGTGCCTCCCAGGCTGTCGGCATCGCACAGGGTGCCTTGGAAGAGGCAGTTAGTCACGCTAAAAATCGTGTCCAGTTTGGCAAACCTATTGCTGCATTGTCCCCCATTCAATTCATGATCGCCGATATGGCCGCCGCCGTGGAAGGGGCTCGACTGATGACACTTCACACCGCCGCGCTATATGACAGCGGCGAGATCCGCAAAGCCGAAACACGGGCTGCCATGGCCAAATTCGTCGCATCAGATACGGCCATGAAGGTCACCTGTGATGCCGTTCAGGTGCTGGGCGGGTATGGCTACATGAAGGACTACCCGGTAGAGCGCATGATGCGCGATGCCAAACTAACCCAGATCTATACCGGGACCAACCAGATCATGCGGCTTGTGGCGGGAAGATCCATATTGGGTGGCCAAAAAGAGAGCCATCCATGAATAGCGATCAAAAAGACCGAAACGGAAAGGATTACCGAGTTCTTCTTCCAAAAACGGCCGCATGGCCGCGATTACTTCCGGATCGTGAGGAGTGGTCGCATTGTAATCCAGTTATACACAGCGTCATAATAAATTGCGTATTCGCCCTTTGAGTCGCTGATTTTAAAACTACCGTATAGGGTCAAACATGCAAAACGCTATGTATGTATGCGCAATGATTTATGTCGTTCTGTATAAATGGAGCGAGCCGGCAGGATCAAAATACAAATTGAAGCTTGAAAAAAATCGGATTATGAAAAAATCAAAGAGTCAAGAGCAGACTTGACCCCTTTTCCCTTCCTTGCTCGCTTTATCCGGGGGTTGAAAGTTTACTAAAACCATACCGATGCTGACCAATATCAGGGCTGCAATAAGGCTCGGATTAATGACCTCGCCCAAGATCAACGCGCCGCTCAGAAACACGCCAAATACCGGTGTGAAAAAAGAGAATGCGTGGAGAAGGCTGACGGGGTATCGATGAATGAGTTCAAACCAGACAAGATAACTGAGAAAGGCGACAATGAAGCACTGGTAAAATATTGAGAACCAGGTGGCCAAAGACAGAGCGGGTAAAACGTGGTTTTCCAGGGCAATACTGACAACCAGCAAAAGGGGGATAGAGAAAAAAAGCTGGTAAAAAAGGGTCTGTAAGGGCACGGTACGGTGTGCCAGGTATTTTTTGACATATACGGTTGTTAGTCCCCATATGGCACCGCTGATTAACCCCATGATATCTCCGGGTAAGCTGCTTAGGGAATACGAGCCCAGATCGCCCATAAAGAGAATCGCCACACCGGTAAAGGCAAGGGCGAGACCTGATGTTTTCCATAGATTCAGGCGGTCGCCTTGAAGCAGGAAATGGGCTCCAAAAGCCGTAAAGAAAGGGGCGGTATACACGAATATGTAGACTCGGGATGCTGGGCTGTATTCTAGTGCCATATAGATTAAACCAAACTCGATACCAAACATAAGGCCAACGACGATTCCATGAAAAAGAATGCTTTTTGTTGGGAAGATAACGATCCTATTGGTCTTCATCCATAAATAAAGACAAATACTGGCCACCAGGGAACGGAATCCGGCCATAAACAGGGGGGGCAGTTCGCGAGCCCCGATTTTGACAATGGCCATGTTTGCCCCCCAGATGAGGGCAAGGATCAAAAGGATAGCGATAGGTTGCCAGCGGAGTTGGGCTCGATACATTTCGGTTATCTTTAATTAAAAAAGGAGCTGTTTCCTAATGCTTTATACCGCTCGAGAGATAAATCCGGCAGCATACCGATGGATATGGCCGAGCTGGGATTGATAAACCCATAAAGAGATGGGTCATGGTTGTATTACCGGCTAACGAAAGTGCATATATATTTTGCAGTTCAAGTCCGTTTTCCGTGCAAATATTACCGATTGCCTGGTTTAATCCATTAATAATGAGTTCATTTAGTTTTTCTAAACCACCCGGCTGGTCAGCAAAATGAATCCTGGCCAATACATCCGGTCCAACAGATTCTTGGGGATTGTCAAAGGCGGATTCAGCAATTGTGCGGCCGGTTTCAAGATCTAAAAGGCGCAACACCACCCGGGTGGTTCCGAGATCTACGGCCAGGCCGGCGACAGTGCTCGTATCATCTAATTTGGAAAGGCCCATTAGGATCCATTTTTGACGATCCTTAAGCAGAATACAGCGGATCTTATAATCCCCATTGCGCAGAACACTCGGTAATCGTCTTAACAGCTCAACGTCAACATCGATGGCAGTGGTTTTAAGCTGGGATTTTAAAGCGTTAATTAGGCGGTCTGCATCAGCGGTGTTGTCTTGAAGTGTTGGAAGGGGTAACGAAACGGTTCGAATCCAAGGAGAGTCTGTCGTGTTCATTTGATATTCGGATTATAGCGCTGGCTTGCAAGGCAGCGCTATAGGTTGAACGTCATATCACTCGCCACCGCAAAGCAGTCAAAGTCAAGATCTTTGTCAGAAATATGTTTTTGGCAAATGTTAACGATTTCATCCACATCATCATCATGTCGTTCTTGATTTAGATGAAACAGGCCCAATTTCTTAACACCGGCCTCTTGGGCGAGATCTATCACATCAGTATATACAGAATGGCCCCACTCAATGAACGTATCATATTCATCCGGAGTATATTCTCCATCGTGAATCAGCAGATCCGCTCCGGCTGAGAATTTCGTATAATCTTTGAATGTCTGACCGCCGGGATGGACAAATCCCAATTCATTGTCGGTTAAAAAGACAAACGACTTGCCCTCTTCAATGAACTTATATCCACTGCCGCCATTGGGGTGGCTGATCGGAATGGGAATCACTGTCACCGAACCGATACTAAAATCTGAGGGGCATGCATTTTCATAATCCATCTGTGCTATCACATCCGAATACTTTACCGGGAAGTTGGGAGGTGCCATGATCTTTGAAATGATGGTTTCGACAAATTTAGTGTGAAACGGGCATCCATGCATTCGCAATTTCGTTCGCTTTAAGTAAAGGGGTTTGAAGAAAGGAAAGCCCATGAGATGATCCCAATGGGCATGGGTGAAAAGAAAGTTAATGGTATTGCGTTTTTCATCGGCCAGGTTGTTCCCAAGGCGTCTGATGCCGGTGCCGGCATCGATAATAATAATATCATCGCTTTTGGTTCGGATTTCTAAACAGGTCGTATCCCCGCCATATTTTAGATATTCTTTTCCAGAAACCGGAATGGAACCTCTTGACCCCCAGCACTTAATGTACATCGTTTTCCTTTCAACACTTGGGATGCTTCATCGTAGTTTAATATTATCGAATTTTTTGAGGCATTCCAACTCATTTTCAACACCTTTTACCATAAAATGTATGCCAGATCCCATCATGTGTCCAGGTTTTTATAACTTTTACCGGAAATTGTACTAACATATTCGCAACGGATTTGGCCTGGCTGCGCAGAAGTCCGGAGAGAATAAACCCTTCTTTTTGCAGAAATCCTTGTGAGCGAATTAAATTCTGCATGACATCATAATGTATGTTTGCGATGACAAGTTCTGCGGGGCAATCAATAAAATCCTCTGCCCTGCCTTGGGCCACCAGCACCTTGTCTTCAAGTTCATTCAAGCAAACGTTATTTTTGGCCGTCTTTGCCGCAAGCAAATTCAAGTCAATTGCAAGACTTTTTTGGCAACCCAGCCTTGCGGCGGCAAGAGCCAGAAGACCGGTGCCGGTTCCTAGATCCAAAACCGTTGATAGCGTTCTCGTGGCAGTAGCCAATTCCAGGGCTTTAAGGCAATCACAGGTTGTGGGATGGATGCCGGTGCCGAATACAACCCCGGGATCCAGGAAAATAGTAAGTTTATCATCGAAATTTGGATTCTGATCTACCGAAGCCTCCCATGCCGGTCTAATGCAGAATTTTCCGTGTTTGATCGTGGTAAACCTTTCGCTCTGCCACTGATCATAGGACATATGGAAGGTGTCAAGATAGGTTAACTGCGGTTGAGTGCGCAAGAGTTTTTCAACACTGTGCCGGGCCGGACTGGAAAAGAAAAGAAAGGAAAAATTATCTTCTTCCCAGTTACCGATAAAATTTTCTTGAAATATTTCCTTTCCGGATTTCAGCCTACCCTGAAGATAATAAATATATAAATCCTTGTAAGGGCTAGTAGCCACGTGCCTGAGTTTATTTTGGGGTTTCTGCTGTAACTTCATGTTTCGGCAACTGGTCAAGATACCACTGCATGGGATCAAGCAACGTAAAGCCCAATTTTTCCAATTTCTTCTTCACATGCGCGACATTTTGCGTCAAAAGGTAAGGGAACACCGCTCGTTTGTTTTCATCCCAATAACGGGCGACCAATACACTGCCAAATGAGATATTTTCCTTGGTGATGGCATCTACAATTTTTTTCAATTGTCCAACCTTCTCCTCCACGAGAATGCACAATAAGGTGCCGGGTTCTCCGATACCTAAAACATTAGTAAAGGCACGCAAAAGATCCCGTACCGATATAATTCCGGTGAGTTTGCCGTCATCATCGACAACAGGCAGCGCTCCAACCCGTGAATCCTGTATTACCAGCAACGCATCCTGAATGGTGTAGGTCGGTGAAATCGAGATAGGGTTTTTAGACATTATATCTTTTACGCTTAGATTGGAGAGCTTTTCCTTTTTTGTTTCACTAAAGGATTCTTTAAAAAAGCGATAGGGCAAGGCACTTCTGATATCCCGATCGGTAACTATACCGATTAAACGATTGGCTTTATCAACAACCGGAAGGTGGCGAATATTTTTACGGGTCATGAGTTCCTGCGCTTCAAAGATATAGGCCTCTTGATCCACCGTGATAACCTTACGGGTCATGGATCGACTTACGAACATGATTATCCTCCTTAGTGCTCATTCCTAAATGGCTATAAAATTTTGAATTTTGTCTGCTGACAAAGCGCGAGTTCCGCAACTTAATATTATTTTGTTTTTTTGTTCTAAGCGCTTTTAAGATCTAGCCGTTTAATAATATTTCCACGTGGTTCCTTGCCAGCTCCGGCAGTCGTCTTAGTGAATATCCGCCTTCAAGCACGGAAATCAGCCGTCCATGCGCACAGGTATTTGCCATTTCAACAATTTTTTGGACGATCCAGGAAAACCCTTCGGTAGACAACTTAATGTCTGACATATCATCATCCACATGGGCATCAAAACCGGCTGAAACAAGAATAACCTCAGGCTTAAATTCGGCAAACGCCGGGAATAAATCTCTTTGCATCAGACGCTTGTATTCGGTGTCACCCTGACCCGGCAACACCGGAGAATTTTTCGTATACCCGTAGCCCAGATTCTTACCATATTCAAATTCACGGCCGGTTCCCGGATATGCAAAAGAAGGGTGTTGATGGATGGAGTAATAAAATACGGTGGGGTCATCTTCGAATATATGCTGGGTGCCGTTGCCATGGTGGACATCAAAATCCACAATGCCTACGCGTTCAATCCCCCACTGCTTTTGTATATATCGTGCAGCGATGGCAATATTGTTAAAATAGCAAAATCCCATGGCTCGATTGATTTCAGCATGGTGTCCCGGGGGCCGTACCGCACAAAAGGCATTATTCAACTCACCATCCATAACCTGACGGACGGCAGCCAGAATACCGCCTACAGCCAGTAAAGCCGTATCGTAAGTTACGGAGCACATTTGGTTGTCCGGGCTGTCAAAAATGGTTTTGCCGGAACTACAGGCCGCCTCAAAACGCTGGATATAATTTTTGTCATGTACCGTTTCGATCCATTTCATCTCCGGCATACAGGCCTTTATCTGGACAAGCTTTGAAAGTAGCCCGGCTTTTTTTATGCCGTTATAAACTGATGGCAGTCGGTCTGGTACTTCCGGATGGAAGTGTCCGGTCTCATGCAGTTTGTATCTTTCATCGTATAAGAATCCGGTTTTGTTCATGGGATTGTTTTTCGTTTTTTAATTCAGGGCGAAGCGCATTGGACGCAGGCCATCTTGCACATAGCATAATGCGTTACAGAATCAGACCAAGGCTTCTATGAACTGCGCTATAAACTATGCTCTATGCCACTATCTTGTCAAAAATGTCAAATGCAGCTTTGAGCGATTTGCTATCTTCCGGAATATCGAAGGTGGGGCGCCCCTCAAAGTCAAATTCATAAATAAGATCGTCTTCGGGAACGGTTCCAATTAGTTCAAGATTGGCACTTTTGATCATTTCCAGCGCCTTTTCAGAAGGTGCCCCTTTGGCCATATTGACCACCACGTAGCTTTTGCCGACCCCTATATTCAGACACCTGGCGAGTTCATCAATCCTTACCGCAGCCTGAAGGCTTCGGTGAGATGGGTCTGAAATAATCAAAAGAATATCCACATTTTTAGTGGTCAACCGGCTGATATGTTCCATACCGGCTTCATTATCCATGACGATGTAAGGATAATTGTTTTGAAGCCGTTCTAAAAATTCGGTCAGCAAGGTGTTGGCGGCACAATAGCAGCCGGCTCCTTCAGGTTGTCCCATGACGATAAGGTCAAAGCCGTCTGCTTCGATCACCGCTTGCTCAAGCTTCATTTCCATAAAAATATTCTTGGTCATACCACTGGGGACATCCCCCCGCTTCATTTCTTCCCGGGCGTTGCCAAGTGTATCGGAAATTTTCAAACCAAGGACATCATTCAGATTGGCATTACAATCTGCATCTACGGCGAGAATAGGAGTTTTGTTGTTTTGAATCAAATATTTGATAAGCATACCGGCTAGGGTGGTTTTTCCAGTACCCCCTTTGCCGGCCAGTGCGATAGAAAATGGCATATGGCAATTTTCCTTTCATTAATTTGGGCAACCGCCCGTTGATACCCGAGAAAACTAAGCCTGTTTAGGAAAACAGTCAAGTACCTTTTAGATGACCCGGCAACCTGCATACCATCCTAAAATAATTTCCGTTCAATGGGTGGCTAACTCCCCAAATTTTAATTCTGAAAACCTCTAAATAAACTTCTTGTTGTCTCGCCACAATTATTTTAAAATCTTTTAAAGAGACAAATTATCACTCTTGTCAAAACAATCTAGAAAGGAGCATACCATGGCTGATATAATCAAAAGAACCTTGCAGGTCGGCGTTGGCTTGGCGCTGAAGACCTGGGAGGAAGTGGAAGATCTGGCTAAGGAGCTGATCAAGAAAGGAAAAATGTCTGAAAAAGAGGGCCGCAAATTTTTAAACGATCTGCAAAAGAAATATGAAGATTCTCAAAAGAAGCTGGAGATACGCGTAGAAAAGATCGTAAAGGAATGGTTGAAAAAAGCGGATATCGTAACCGGTGATGAACTAAAGGCTTTGAGGAAAGAAATCAGGGAACTGAAAAAAATGATCAGCAATGAAACCAAGAAAACTGACTAACATTTCGGATCGCATATGCTTAGCATAAGAAAGATCGGGGTTCTCAGCCGTACCTATCGCCACCTGGCTCGCTATCGCCAGATTTTGACTGTATTGTTCAAGTACGGATTTGGCGATTTGCTCGAAATGTTGAAAATCGACCAATATATCGAAGTCGGTCTTCAGATGATTTCAAAAAAACGAGCGGAACGGGCGGAAAAACTCACCCGGCCCCAACGATTGAGAATGGCTTTCGAGGAGCTGGGGCCGACCTATATTAAGCTCGGACAGATTCTTTCCACCCGTCCGGATCTTATCCCGGTTGAATTTATCGATGAGCTATCCAAGCTGCAGGACAAGGTACCGCCATTCCCCTTCAGTGACGTGAGAACAGTGGTAGCGTCCGAATTTGGTGTGTCACCCGAGGAATTGTTTGAAAGTTTGGACGAGACCCCGTTAGCATCGGCTTCCATCGGTCAGGTCCACCGGGCTGTATTAAAAGACGGCGAAAACGTAGCGGTTAAATTTCAACGCCCCGGTATCCGAAGAATCATTGAAGTTGACCTTGAGATCATGCTCCATCTGGCAACACTGGCCGAGCGGCACATTGAGGAATTGTCTTTTCACCGTCCGGTGAAGATTGTTAAAGAATTTGCCCGCACACTTGAAAAGGAAATCGATTATAAAATCGAGGCAACAAATATGGAGCGGGCTGCCCGCCAGTTTTTAGACACCTCATATGTTTATATCCCAAAGGTTTATCGGGATACAACCACCTCCCGTATTCTTACTACCGAGTTTATCGAAGGCATAAAAATATCTGAAATTGACAAACTTGAGGCGGCAGGCCTGGACAGAAAATTAATTACTACCCGCGGGGCCGAGCTTGTTCTTAGCCAGATTTTCGATCATGGATTCTTTCATGCCGATCCACACCCGGGCAATATTTTTGTATTACCGAACAACGTCATTTGTTTGCTTGATTTCGGCATGGCCGGTGTTGTGGATCGCCAGACCCGTGAAGATTTTGTTGACCTGATTGACAGCGTGGTTCACCAGAACGAAGCCCGGGCGGCGCAGGCCCTTTTAAAGTTAACTTACTGGCAAGAGCAACCGGAGCTTCGAACGTTTGAAAGAGAGATGGCGGATTTTATGGGGCGTCATCTGTACAAGCCGCTTAAAGATATTGAGTTCGCCAAATTGCTGCGCGATTTGCTGGAGCTGGCTACCAATTTTCGTCTCCAAATCCCTCCGGATATTTTTTTGATGATGAAAGCCATCGGTACGCTGGAAAGTGTCGGACGAATTCTCGATCCGGATTTTGACATGATTGCGAACGCGGCGCCCTTTGTTCAGCGGGTGAAACTTGATCGGTTCAGACCGCAACGGATCGCCGGGGATGTAATCGATCTGGCCTCTAAATTACTTCAATTTTTGCAACAGTTTCCCGAAGATTTGCTGGATCTTGCCGATCTTATCCGTCGGCAGAAAATTCGTCTGCAGCTTGAACACCACGGTCTTGAGACCATGCTCGCCACTCACGATCAGATCAGCAATCGGCTTGCTTTTTCTATCATTATTGCAGCGCTTATCATCGGATCTGCACTCATCGTGATCTCAGAAATCCCGCCGCTAATATTCGGCATTTCCCTGATCGGGATAATTTTATTTTCAGCGGCAGCCATAATGGGGATTTGGTTACTGGTGGCGATATTGAGGAAAGGCCGGTTGTAGCGATTCTCGAAACAGGTTGTCCAACAACTCATTTCCTCTCCCTCGATGGGAGGGGATTAAGGGGAGGGCTATTAGTGGAATTGCAAAGGTTATTGGACAGTCTGGAAATACCATTCCGATTAGATAAAATACTTACTCAAGACACGATATAAAATCGCTAGGCGATTTTATCTGCCCTTAATCAGATTATTGGCGATGACCAAACGCTGGATTTCATTGGTACCTTCATAGATCTGGCAGATCTTGGCATCCCGCATATGCCGTTCCATGGGATATTCTTTGCAGTATCCATATCCGCCCAGAATCTGAACGCCTTCAATAGAAGCGCGCATGGTGATATCCGAGGCATACATCTTGGCCATGGCGGCTGCCTTTTCGTATGGCTTGCCATTGTCCTCCAACCAGGCCGCTCTGAGTGTCAAGAGTTCGGCGGCATCCAGTTCGGTGGCCATATCGGCTAATTTCCACTGGATGGCTTGGAAAGTAACGATGGATTTGCCGAATTGCTCACGGGTTTTGGCATATTCCAGGGCCTCTTCCAGGACGGCGCGTCCGATACCTATTGCTTGCGCAGCGATGCCGATGCGACCGCCGTCAAGGGTGGTCAGCATCTGCTTGAATCCTTCTCCTGCTTGGCCCAAGAGCGCATCGGCAGGCACCCTGGCATCTTCAAAGACCATCTCCGCGGTTCCGGAGGCATTGATTCCTAATTTTTCCTCCACCCGACCGACCTTAAACCCCGGCGTATTTTCCAGATCGATCACAAATGAACTGATTCCTTTGTAACCCGCACCCTTTTCGGTTACGGCGGCAATTACGGCGTAAGAGGCCACATTACCGCTGGTAATGAATTTTTTTTCTCCGTTGATAATCCATTCATCCCCGTCTTTAACGGCGGTGGTGCGCAGGGCGGCCGGATCCGAACCCGCGCCGGCTTCGGTTAAGGCGTAGCAACCTATTTTTTCGCCCGCCGCAATGGGGGTCAGATATTTGACCTTTTGTTCATGTGTTCCATAAGCCATTACCGGAAAACAATACAGGGAATTGTTCACCGACATAATGGCCCCTGTGCTGGCACATGCCTTGGATATCTCGATGAGGGCCACGGCATAGCTGACATTGTCCATGCCGCCTCCGCCGTATTCTTCGGGCACGGCAATACCCATCAGCTTCAGCTCGCCCATCTGTTTGCAGATATCTGCCGGGTGCTCATGTTTTTCATCCAGTTCCGGAGCTTTGGGTTTAATCTCTGTCTCCGCAACTCGTTGCGCCATTTCCTTTACCATCTGTTGTTCTTCGGTTAATTCAAAATCCATGATTAGCCTAACTCCCTTTTCTTGATGCAGGTTTCAGTGTTCAGGTGTCAGCCTTCTCAATATATGGTCCTGAGACCCGCCTGCGCGGCCGAAGCCGCTGCGGCGCGGCGAAGGCCCGAAAGCTGAAACCTTCATTATTTACAACATCGTATACCCGGGTCCTTCTCCGCCTTCCGGACAGGTCCAGGTAATGTTTTCATAGGGGTCCTTTATATCGCAGGTTTTGCAATGCAGACAGTTGGAAGGATTCAACTTAAGTTTTCGCTGGGAGGTGTTTTCGTCTACTTCAATTTCATATACATTGCCCGGACAAAACCGCGTACAAGGACTTCTGTATGTTTGGTAACATTCATTGATACACAGGTCTGTATCGTGCACAATGATGTGAGACGGTTGATCTTCGCGATGCTTGGTTTTGGACAGATAGACACTGGTCAGCTTATCCACATATAAGACCCCATCATAGACACTGGCGCCAAGATCCGACGCAGCGTCCTGCTGGTCTTCCTTCAACGGTATTAAGGTTTGATAATCTTCCTCAAGCGGCATCCGATCCACAAAACCACGGCCATTGGTAAAATATTGAGCCCCCAATAAGAAAAATTTGGACAGATTTGTTTTTGAGAGCGCCTGGTAAAAATTTCGCCCCTCATATAATTCCTTTTTGGCCCAGCTTTCTTCAAACAACTGCGCATAGACCTGCAGTGTTTCTTCGTTAAAACTACCCTTCTCAAGTGCCTCCATTATCGCTTCTGCGGCCAGCATGCCGGATTTCATGGCCACATGGACGCCCTTTAATCCCGGCATAAATTGCATGGACGCATTTCCGCCGATAAAAAGCCCCCCGTCAACAGCCAGCTTGGGTACGGAATAATATCCGCCGGTTGAAACGGCTCTTGCCCCGGCCTCGATGACTTTGCCGTCCTTAATGATCTTGGCCACAAACGGGTGGCGCTTGAACTGAATAAACGCTTCATATAGATCGAGCAAGGGGTCCTGGTAGCAAAGCCCGGTAAGAAATCCAAGGGTCAACTTGTTGTCTTTCATTTCATATATGAAGCCGCCCCCCGGGGTATACAGACCTATCGGATATCCCATCAGATGGATATCGTTGCCTTTGCTGGTGGTAAAATAGTGGTTTTCAGGAAGCTCGATGACCTCTTCAATACCGGTTTCAAATACCTGCGGCATTTTGCCTCCAAAAATATCGAGTTTCTTTGCAATCTCCTTAAATAAGCTGCCGCGCGCACCTTCTCCGAAGACCGTGACCTTGGCATGAATATCGATACCCGGTTCAAAGTTTGATTTGGGCTCACCCTCGGGACCCAAGCCCTGATCGCCGGTTCGAACACCTACAATGCTTTTTTGATCCTCAGCGTATAGCACCTCCTTTCCAGCAAATCCGGGAAATATGTTTAAGCCCATCTCTTCGGCAACACTTCCGAGCCAACGGACCAAGCGGGAGAGACTGATAATGAGATTGCCTTTATTGTGCATGTGCTTGGGAATGAAAGGCACGGAATATGCGCCCTTTTCGGTCAGAAAGTAAAATTCGTCATCCCTGACGATGGTTTCAATGGGGCATCCTTTATCTGTAAAATCCGGAATAAGCTCTTTGAGGGCGATCGGATTCATGACCGCGCCGCTTAAAGCATGGGAGCCAATCTCGGCTCCCTTTTCAATTAAAGCCACTTCGATTTCCTTACCCTTTTCCTGGGCAAGCTGCATGAGCTTGATGGCGCCGGCCAGGCTTGCCGGACCGCCGCCGACAAAAAGCACATCAAATTCAATACTTTCACGTTCTACGTCCATGTTTTCCACCTCTATTTATCTTAAATGGGTACTTTTTGCGATCTTTACAGGCCACATCCGGCCTGTTTGCCTGAGACAGGAAGATCGACCCTTAACATAATCTGTGGTTTTTGTAAATTGCAACGAATTAGATTGTAATTGGAATTAAAAAAGGCAAAGCTGATTCAGACTCGTCTTTTTTAAATCGTATGATTCTTATCCTAATGCCACGTCTAGTGTCATCATAACGGCAAAGCCGCCCATCGCGCCCATAGTGGCAATATCCGTATTTTTTTCCAGTTGAGACTCCGGGATCAATTCTTCGACGACCACGTATATCATTGCTCCGGCGGCAAAAGCTAATGCGTAGGGTAATAAGGGTTTGACCAAAATTACAGCTACCGCACCCAGAACGCCTGCAATGGGTTCAACCGTCCCGGAAAGCTGTCCATACCAAAAGCTTTTGAGGCGGGATAATCCTTCACGTCTTAGAGGTACCGATACGGCCGTGCCTTCGGGGAAATTTTGGATTCCGATGCCCAAGGCCAGTGCGACGGCTCCGGCTAAAGTGGCGGCCGGAAGATCAGCTGCAAGCGCCCCAAATGCAACGCCTACGGCTAATCCCTCGGGGATATTATGCAAAGTGATCGCGAGCACTAATAAAATGCTCCTGTGCCAACTTGTTTTTATTCCTTCCGCTTCCTCGTTAGGGAAACCCAAATGCAGATGCGGAAGTATTTTATCCACAATCCAAAGGAAAAATCCGCCCAATAAAAATCCTACGGTAGCCGGAACCCAGGCTGGAAGACTTGATTCTTCGGCCATCTCGATGGCAGGAGCTAAAAGAGACCAATAACTGGCGGCTATCATAACGCCTGCAGCAAACCCGAGCATACCATCCAATACCTTTCTGTTGATACTCCTAAAAAAGAAAACCAGCCCAGCCCCCATCGCGGTGAGAAACCATGTAAACAAGGTGGCGATTAATGCCTGCAGCACCGGATTTAGTCCTGTGAACCAATTTACCATCGCTTTTATCCTCCCATCTCATAGAAATGCCTGACAAATCGCTCTGCGACACGATACGTTTTGATTGAATTGAATCTGTTGCATTAGAATCTATGGTGTTTTGCGTATACATATAAAGATTCGCTCAGGTTGGTCAAGAAAAACTCTCAAAAGCAGTTTCTTAGGATAGCTTGACTTCGTTTGCATCGAATCGTATATTTTTGTCGTATTATCATATAAAGTGGTTGCGGTAAATCATTGCCTCATATCGAGAAAAATCGATGATCAAATTGAAGTTGTACAACACTCTGGCACGACGCAAAGAAGAATTCAAACCCCTTAAACCGGGTGAGATCGGATTGTATACCTGCGGCCCCACGGTCTACGATTATGCCCATATCGGAAATCTGCGCACCTACATTTTCGAAGATATTTTAAAACGGGTTTTGTTGTACAATGGTTTTCGCGTAAAACATGTGATGAACATCACCGATGTCGGACATTTAACCGGTGATCGCGATATGGGCGAAGATAAGATCGAAAAAGGAGCCGCCCGGGAGGGAAAGACAGCCTGGGGAATTGCTGAATACTATACCCAGGCGTTTAAAGAAGATATTGCCCGGTTGAATATTCTTCAGCCGGATATTTGGGTAAAGGCCACCGATACGATTTCCGATCAAATCGCTCTGGTGAAGGCGCTGGAAGAAAAAGGGTATACCTATCATACCGCTGACGGCATTTATTTTGACACATCTAAATTTAAGAATTATACGAAGCTTTCCCACCAAAATATAGAGGCCCTGCAAGAGGGTGCCAGAGTAGAGAAAAATCCGGAGAAACGCAATCCCACCGATTTTGCCTTATGGAAATTTTCCCCGCAAGGCACCCACCGGCAGATGGAATGGGATTCTCCCTGGGGTATCGGCTTTCCGGGCTGGCACATCGAGTGCTCGGCCATGAGCATGAAATTTTTGGGAGATCAACTGGATATTCACTGCGGCGGCATCGATCATATTGACGTGCATCATACCAATGAAATTGCCCAATCGGAAGCGGCCACCGGTAAAAGGTTTTTTAATTTCTGGATGCATGGTGCCTTTTTAATTATATCCGGCGGTAAGAAAATGGCCAAAAGCGAAGAAAATTTTCTCACCCTTGAAAACGCCTTCATCAAGCAGGGTCTTAATCCGCTGGTTTACCGCTTTGCGGCGTTTCAAACCCATTACCGCAAACCCATGGAATACAGCGATGAAAGTGTTGAAGCCGCCCGCAATGGTCTGCTGCATCTGCAAAATCAGGTTCGACAGGTGGCCAAGGCGAAGGCTGAATCCGATAATACCGCGCATGCCGAATTTAAGGACAAATTCCTGCAAGCCGTCAATGATGATTTGAATATGCCGCGGGCGATGGCTGTTGTGCAGGAGATGCTCAAAAGCGCCATCGACGATTCGCAAAAGTATGCTTCCATTTTGGATTTTAATCGGGTGCTGGGATTGAATTTGGATCAGCTTGATAAAGAGCAAGCTTTGCCCGAAGCGGTTCAAAAATTGGCAGATGCTCGCAAAAATGCTCGCGAAGCCAAAGACTTTGCAGCCTCGGATCGGCTGCGTGATGAAATTGAGGCGCTGGGGTATATGGTTCAAGATACTAAGGAAGGCATGAAGGTCATTAAGAAATAATTAAGAATTAGTAAGCCTGGGTTTGAGATAAGTTACACAAATTGCGGATCACCGGCCACCCGGATGCTCTCAATAATGCGGGCCTGCATTGTTTTCTCCGGACGCCCATACAAAGGATAATATGCAAGCAACTCGTCAACAGCCTTACTTGTGATAGCGCCCACTCCCTCAGCCGGGTTCCATTTATTGCGGACTTCTATCATCTTTTGCATGTATCGTTGTTGTTTGTCGATGGCCTCAAGGCCGCAGACCGGTCCGTGACCCGGGATGATGCGTTCGGGTTTGAGATTTCGCATTTTGTCCATGCTTCTCAGCCATACGTCAAAGTTGCCTTCACCCATGAATGGATGGTGGTCGCAGAATAAGGCATCCCCGGTAATAAGTACACTTGCCTCCGGCACAAATACGCCCACACTTTCCGCCAGATGACCGGGAAGCGGAAAGACGATAATCTCGATACCGCCGAGGTGAAGGGTCAGCTCTGCTTCGAATACCAAATCAGGCTGCGAAACATGGGCGGCAACCATCTCCTCGATATCACCTGGATTCTCCCAGGTCCACGTGTTGGCCCAATCTCGAACCCATGCGGGATCGCGCTTTCCCATTTTTTCATAAGTTAGGCGATTACCTGCAATGATCACATCTTTGCCGAATAGATCCGTGCCCAGAATGTGGTCACCATGCGGATGGGTGATAACAATGAAACGAACCGGTTGGCGATCTGCATCGATTAAAGCGCCGTTGATTGCTTTGGCCTGTCGCGAAATCAGCGGGGTGTCGACAATCAAAGCTCCCTTGCCGGTGGCGATGATCCCTACATTACAACCCGGCGAAATTAGCTCAGCATAGACGTTGTCGTTGACTGGTTCCATTTTTCTTTCTCCAATTTAGCAAAACCTTAATATTATGTAAATAGAGGTAATTGACTGAGTTGACTTTCCTTGTTCATGTAATTTGCAGCTTAATCTTGACATACAAGCTTTAATGCAACATATTTGCATTAGATTATATTTAAAATAATAGAGCTTAGGTACAAAAATTTAGTTATTATAAATATAAATTTAAGCAAATTAAATCGCTTATCACATTTTTAAAATCATAGCTTGTGAATGACATAAAGTTGCAAATGATCATGGACAAATTTTTCTTTTTCTATCAATTCAGGTAGTCAATTACATGCACCGAACCTTTTTTACACTGACAATTTATGCAATTCTTTTTTTATTTCTGTCATCTGAGACGTATGCATCAGAGAAGTTTCAGGTATTCGTAAGCATTCTGCCGCAAAAGTTTTTTGTGGAAAAGGTCGGCGACGATTTGGTGGATGTTATCGTCATGGTGGAACCGGGTGCCGATGCGCATACCTTTGAACCCAAACCGCAACAGCTGGTCGCACTATCAAAAGCAAGGATTTATTTTTCGATCGGCATCGAGTTCGAAAAGGTATGGCTGAAACGATTTAAAGCCACAAATCCCAATATACGGGTTGTCCAGACCGATTCCGGAATCAAAAAAATTCCCATGAAAACCCTAAATGACCTTAATTCCCGGGGAAAGGAGCACCGCCATAGAAGAGATGCTTCTCACCGAGGTGATCACCCTCATGAATTCGAGGATCCCCATATCTGGCTTTCGCCGCCGTTGGTTATGATCCAGGCACAAAATATCCGTGATGGACTGATCGCCATTGACCCGGTTCATGCGCCTGTCTATAAAGCCAATTGCGAAAGATTTATTGCCGAACTTAACAATCTTGATAAAGAACTGAGAAGCATGCTCGGCGGGAAAAAAGGTCTCCAATTTATGGTTTTCCATCCTTCCTGGGGCTATTTCGCGCATACCTACAATCTTAAACAGATCCCTGTTGAAGCTGAAGGTAAAGATCCCAAGCCCGCTGAGCTTCAAGGCCTCATCCGGCATGCCAGAGAACACGCAATTAAAATTATTTTCGTGCAACCTCAATTTTCAGCCAGCAGTGCCAAAGTTATTTCCAAGGCGATTGGCGGTCAGGTCGCCTTTGTGGATCCCTTAGCAGAGAATTGGGATGAAAATTTACGGGAAGTGGCCCGCAAATTTAAAGCCGCATTGAGGTAAGATTAAAAATGGGTTTAAATATTATTGACATCAGAGACTTAAATTTTTCTTATAACCGACAACCGGTCTTGCTAGACGTTAATCTGGACATAAAAACGGGTGATTTTATGGCCATGATCGGTCCCAATGGGGGTGGAAAAACAACCCTGTTAAAACTCATGTTGGGATTGCTTTCAGCTGATCGCGGCCGCATTCGTGTTTTGGGGAAGCCACCCAATGACGTCTGCCACCGCATCGGCTATGTCCCCCAGGATGTTCATATAAACAAGGATTTTCCGGTTTCCGTATTAGATGTGGTGCTGATGGGAAAATTAAAACCCGGTAGAGGCTGGTCCAGGCATTCCCGGTAGGATCGAATTGCCGCGCTACAGGCCCTGGGAAAAGTGGAAATGACTGATTTTCATAATCGCAGAATCGGTGAACTCTCGGGAGGTCAACTACAGCGGGTTTTTGTGGCCCGGGCGCTTGTGACGGAGCCGGAGCTTCTTTTTTTAGACGAACCCACCGCTAGTATCGACACAAAAGGTCAAAGGGAATTTTACGCCCTTTTAAAGGAATTAAACCAAACAATTACCATTATCGTTGTCAGCCATGATCTGATGGTGGTTTCAGGTTATGTGAAATCAGTTGCCTGCGTTAACCAGCGCTTACATTATCATGGTCATGCAGAACTCACCGGCGAGATGATTGAACTCATGTATCACTGCACAGCGGAAGAGGCTTGTCCGGTTGAGCTGATCGCCCATGGATTGCCCCATCGGGTGTTGCCTACGCACAGGGATAAGTAGAATGTTGGAAGCCCTCCAATTTGAATTCATGCAAAATGCGCTTATGGTCGGGTTGCTGGCCAGCATTATTTGCGGCATCATGGGAACCTTGGTCGTCGTCAATCGGATTGTTTTCCTTTCCGGCGGAATCGCCCATGCCGCATATGGCGGAATCGGACTGGCCTTATTCTTCGGGTGGCCCTATTTATTCGGAACCATTGGCTTTGCGTTGCTTATGGCCTTTTTCATGGCAGCCATTACGCTAAAGGCAAAGCACCGATCCGACACGATTATTGGGGTGTTGTGGGCAGTAGGGATGGCGCTTGGCATTATTTTCATTGATTTAACACCGGGTTACAATGTGGATTTGATGAGTTACTTGTTCGGGAGCATTTTAACGGTGCCCGATTCGGACATCTGGCTGATGCTGGCAGTCGGTGCCATCATCATCTGCGTGGTGAGCTATTTTTATAATGACTATTTAGCCCTATCCTATGATGAGGAATTTGCCCAGATTCGCGGAATCCATGTAAAATCATTATATTTCCTGTTGATTGCCTTGCTTGCCGTGTCGGTTGTGATGATCATCCGTGTTGTGGGATTGATACTGGTTATGGCCCTGTTAACCATACCGCCCTACATTGTGGAGAAATATTCAAAGTCCCTTATTAAAATGATGATTTTTTCCAGTGTGTTGAGCGCCATTTTTACCGTTACCGGCCTGTGGCTTTCCTTTACCTTTAATTTGACTTCCGGTGCATCAATTATTCTGGTAGCAGCCTTTGGCTTTCTCATATCAATTGCAATCGAGCGTATTATCCCGAAAATTTCGAAACGAACTGTTAAAATGGTTGAGGAATAATTCAATTAAAATCTATAAAGTATTAAAATTATTATGTGCCACCAATGCGATTATACGAACTTGCTTGAAGAATCCGGATTGGAATCTACGCCGAAGCGTTTGCAGGTGCTTGAAGTTATCGGAGACAACAACAGCCCATTGAGTGCCCGGCAAATTTTTGAGACGCTCAGCCGAACTTATAATATTAACCGTGTGACGGTATATCGAATTTTAGACCTCTTGGTGGAAAAGGGACTGATTGATCGAATCAGCGGGGGCAGCCGTTCATTTGTGTATGGCTTGGCCCCCAATGAAAACCATCCGGCCCATCCCCATTTTTACTGCAAGAGCTGCGGGAACTTGGAGTGTCTAAATCCGCAAAGTTTAAACGTTGACATGCAAGCTATGCAACGCACCTTTCCGGGAGTAATTGAAAATGTAGAAGTGCGCATTGACGGGGTTTGTAAAAACTGCCTGCGAACTGAGAGAAATTCAGTTCATTGAGTTCAGTTTTTTTCATCTCAATAAGCGCCGTTAATAAAAGAAAAGATATTGCTTTTCCGGGGCTGGAGTGGTAATTGGCTGAACCGCCTCAGCATCAATGTGCGGTATCTGCCTGCCGTTAATTTTTTTTATTTTGAATATTCCTTCAACTTTTACCCAGGTTTCATTTTCCAGATTCTGAGATTCTTCGCTGTTTACTAAAATCCAGAGAGGCAATGCATCCGCAGCGCAACAGATAATGGCAAAGCGAAAGATTTTGAAAGTGTTTTCGGCAATAGTATTGCTGCGAAACACCATTCCTTCAGTGGCGACATGGGTTCCTTCAAATTCATCCGAATTTTTTAACAGATCTAAAAGTGACGCCGATTTAACAGATGAATCCATGATAGACAGTTGTTCTGGCTGGGTTTGAGGAATCGAAAATATTTCGTCAGCATCAAACGTTTTTTTAGACAGGGCATAAGCGCCTAAGCTTTGACCATATACGGTCCAAAGAAAAAGAGCCGGTACAAACAATATGGCGGTTCGCAGCCATACGTCCGTTATATTGGTTTCCTTTTTTTTTCGCGAGAGTTGAGAAATGAGTGCCATCACAAAAATCAGCAGCAAAAGCAGGGCAAGTATCAGCATTGGCCGCAGTTTCGGCTGCATAAATGCCTTATAACGATCGCCATTTAGCAACCAACAGTAAGCAGCTATCCAAACGATAAATGTGATCGCCGGAAGGCATACGGAAAAAACAGCCAAGGTATTTTTTACTTTTTCTTTCATTTGATCATAAAGTCCCTAAAGATCATACTCAAGAAAACCAGCAGAAATGTAATAGCGGACAAGACTATTATCGCACGGTTCCGAAAAATCCGGCCGTACATCAACAGCAGCTTGATGTCTAGCATCGGGCCGAGGATCATAAATGCGAGTTGCGCTGAAATCGGCACCAGGGTCCATTGAAGTGATGCGGCTACAAATGCATCGGCTTCACTGCAAAGGTTTAATACAATGGCCATCACCATCATAATTGAAATCGAGGAGACAGGCGTGCTTGCAATGGGCGAAAACAGATAGCGAGGAGCCAGCAATTGGATCGATGCCGCCAAAAAAGCGCCGATCACCAAAAATCGACCGATGTCAAAAAAGTCATTTGCCGCATGGTTAACCGCCAGTCCGATTTTCTTGCGCAAGGAGGTGTTGACGCCCGATTCCGCAGAATCCGCATGGACGAAAAATCTCTGATTCTCAAGCGTATCTGGCCGAATTGCCTGCGTTTTGGTGAAAAACGCAGACATTAAGAGACCTGCAGCGACCGCAATAAAATACCCAAAAGCCAGGCGGTTAACGACAATTGACCAGTCGAAGAAGTAGGCGACTGCCGTGGAGGCTGCCACCACCGGGTTTACGATGGGTCCGCCCAACAGAAACGCAACGGCGGCACTCAATGGCACCCCTTTGTTCAGCAGCCTTCGAACTACCGGAACAACCGCGCATTCACATACAGGAAAGAAAATGCCGAGTCCGGCAGCCGTAAAGACCGTCATAAATCGACCCTCCGGCAACCATCTGGTGATTTTTTCCTGTGGCACGAAAACTTCAATGAATCCACCGACGAGCGTCCCGATAAGCATAAACGGAAACGCCTCCAGCACAATGGAAATAAATGTGATTCCCATGGTATTGAATTGCGGTGTATTTCGGAAGAATATCAACAAACATATGGCGAGTAAAACAAAGCATATCTGCGCCCAACGGGAAGCTTTTCCACTTTTTTGCTTATCGCTATGGTGATGATTGACTTCGGCGGTGATCGGAAAAGTTTTCAACATAAATGTTTATAATAATGTTTCTAAATCACTTCGCTCGCATGAGTAACTTGGTGTATGGTTATAAAAAAAGGCAGAATCCTGAATCCTGAACGATCCTGCCTTTTTACTTTAGGTCTGAAAAATGATTAAAGCAAGTCCTAAATCCCCTTTAACAAACTGGCTT
>CP070746.1:5613699-5620105 GCA_020348305.1 Desulfobacterales bacterium | reverse complement strand
CAAATAGCGTTTTATCAATAATTGCACTATCACGAAAACCTGATTTAGCAGTGATCGTGCGGTATAGATGAACGCATCAACAGCTTTGTAACCCGCAGCAATTATTGATAAAATGGTGAACTGTACCGCCGCGCAGCATCAGGGTTGGACCGCTGAGGTCTATGGGGATTATATGGATGGCATCGCGTCAATTGTTTTTAACGAGGGCTGCGATTTGAGCAGGGTGAATTCAATAAAATAAAGAATTAGAGTTTTCGGTAGCCCATTTGTTGTTTGAAAATTATGATAAAAGTACTGAAGCATAATTAAATACTCATCGGTGGCAGACAATGCGCGCAGCTGTCCTATTGTGCTTTAGCAGCCACTTATTAATAACAGACAATAGATATAGTAATTAGGATAAATTCAAATCATTTTGTATTGGCAATTTTCTGATTGCTATCATTTTTCCTTTCTTGCATTTGGGACAACAGCTAATATCGATGCCGGTTAATCGCAGCATCATTTGGCTGATGCTCTCATCAATTTTTTTTGACAATGTGGCATGCGGGTCGATTAATTTTCTAATCAGCGGGATGAGTTGTTTTTTGATTGTGTGAGATAAAAAGCCGAAGTATCGGATTTTAAAAAAGCCCTTTGGCAGGACATGCAGCAAGAATCGGCGAATGAACTCATCGGCATCCAGGGTCATTTCTTGGATTTCATTGTCATTTTGCCGATCCCGGTAAGTAAAAGTGACGGCGCCGTTATCAATGGAGATGATGCGATGGTTTGATATGGCAACCCGGTGGGTGTAGCGTCCAAGATACTCAAGCACTTGCTGGGGGCCGGCAAAGGGGCGCTTTGCATAAGCGATCCATCTTTTTTTAGAAACCGAGTTCATCAGCTGTTTAAATGCTTGCTTGGATTTAAGGGCAGCCGTTTTTTGGGTAAAAATCAACTTGTCTTCTAAATAGGCGTTAACAAGCAGTTTAAGATAGCGTTTTGAAAACGCCTTAGCCAAAGAAGTGATTTTAAACAAATAGTCATCATGGGCCGGTATCCATTTGTCATTTGTAAAGGAAAGCGCGCCGGCGGGAATCAGGCAGTGGATATGGAAATGGTCGATGAGCGTCTGCGACCAGGTATGCAAAACGCTGATGAATCCCAGCCGGCCTTCAAGTCTCCACTGAGGATCTTTTCCAAAGGCTTGAAGGGTTTGATTAACAGCGGCAAACAAGATATTGAGGGTGGTTTTTTTGTTAGACAGTATAATGGGATTAAGGGCATGTGGCAGGGTGAATACCAGGTGGAAGTAAGTGCAGGGAAGCAGTTCTGCTTTGCGGTCATTGAGCCATTTTTCCTTTGTCAACGTTTGGCATTTGGGGCAATGACGATCGCGGCAGGAGTTGTAAGCAATCTGCTCAAAGCTGCATCGATCGCATTGCTCAACATGACCGCCGAGCACAGCGGTTCGGCATATTTTAATATGGTGCATGACTTTTAGCTGTTGATAGGACAGTGGGTGTGATCGGCTGTAATCATCTCCATAAAGGCGGAAAATATCGGCCAGCTCCACTTGCTTTTGGTTTTCGGGGGCCGTAGGATCATGGTGTGTTTTTCTCATTAGCCCACCTCCTTACTGATCATCTTCATAAAGGGTATCCAGAGGGCTTTTGCACTGTTTTAGCCGCTCCGGTAGGAGGTGAAGGTATTTAATGGTGGATTTTAAAGAGGCGTGGCCCAAAAGACGCTTAAGGGTGAAAAGATCGGTTCCCTGGTAAAGTGAGTGCGTCGCAAAGCTGTGGCGCAGGCAATGAATGCCGCATCTTTTCTTGGTCAGGCCGGCTTTTTTTTTGCGAGGGAAAAAGCATCTTGTGCCGCGCCTTCACTCAGATGGTTTTGAGGCTTTTGACCGGCAAACAACCATTTGCCGGGCCGATATTTACGCCAATAAATTCTCAGATCCGCAAGCAGTCTGTGGGAAAGAATCGTGTACCGATCCTTTTTTCCTTTGCCCTGATCCACGCGTATCATCATACGGTCAGGATCAGATTCGATGTGATGGGGTTTGAGGCGAACCAGTTCACTGACCCGCAGCCCCGCACTATAAACGGTTTGCAACAACAGTAGGTGTTTAAGATTATCCGTTGCAGCAAGCAAGCGTTTTACTTCTTGCTTGCTAAAAACAATCGGCAGTTTTTTAACCCGGGGCCGGGGCGGGATTTGAAGCTGGGTGTCGTCCCATTTACAAATATGCCTGTAAAAGCAGACAATGCCGGACAAATAAGCGTTGCAGGTACCCCAAGACAATTTGCGATCTTCAAGCAGATAGCGAATATAGTCCTGAATTTGATCGTTGGTCAGGGTGTGGGGCGCTTGCATATAATGTTTGGCTAATAGCTTAACACCGGTGAGGTAGCTTCTTTTGGTGTGAGATCTCCTCCCGCAGAGCGGGAGGCCTCAGGTAGCCCCCCAGAGGGGGGCGTTGGCATTGGGAAAGCCCCGTTGGGGCTCGGTTAAAGTTTTATTCGAAATCTAATTCTAACTGCTGCTTCTCAAGGTTCTGCTGATCACGGATGTATTTTCTTATGGTTTCCTCATCCAATCCAACTGTGCTTACACAATATCCCCGTGACCAAAAATGTAACCCCGTAACTCGTTTATTAGCCAAAAGATTCCGATGGATACGAACTGCGCTCTTGCCTTTCAAAAACCCTATCACAAACGCAATGCTGAATTTGGGCGGAACGCTCAAACACATGTGGATATGGTCCGGCATCAGGTGGCCCTCGATAAATTTAACTCCTCGCTGCCGGCACAGATCCTTTATTATCTGCCCTACCCCTTCTCGAAACTTTCCATACAGCTTCTTTTTACGGTACTTCGGAACGATTACAACATGGTATTTGCATTCCCATCGGACATGCGATAAACTTTGCCAATCATGCATAGGTTCTTCCTCCTGGTTGCTCCCTCCGGGAGCTTTCCCGCTGGAAGAACCTATATTATTTCTCGCCGGAACGGTAGAACCTTTCCGGGTCCACCGCTAGAAGCGGTGGGTTTAGATCAAACTAAAACCGCATTTTTCGGGACTCCGATTTGACAGTACCCGTAAAATTGCGATAGGTTGCATGTATCCAAATGGTGTATGCAATCATTTCATTAATTTTGATACCTTTGTTTATCTCAATATATATGTATTTCCTATAATTTTTCCCATATCAAATAATCTGTCGGGAGAATTCAAAGTTTAGTTCTTAATTTGACAACTAAAGACGAACCTCACCACAATACTTTACTTCGGGGGATTCGCAAATGCGACCTTTTGCAAAAGAATTATTCAGAAAATTTCATGAATTACCTGAAAATTTGACGCCCAAGCATTACCGCTTCTTCGTTTTTGTCAATTATGCCTTTCTTCTTGCAGGGCTATTTCATTTTGCATTTATTTGGATATTTGCAATTTTGGGAGTATATATTTTATCCATTTACAACATTTTCAGCAGCTTGATCTGGGTTATTCTCATTTATCTCAATCTTAGAGGTTCAAAGATCTTGCCACTTGTGTTGGCAAACATCGAAGTATGGATCCATGCAGTTTTGTGTGGAGTTATTATCGGTTGGAATTCTGGGTTCCATTATTACATTTTGTCAGTTCCATTAATCTTATTTTTATCTTTGTGGCCTACAATTAGTAAAATATTAGTATGCATCTTGAATGGAATTGCATTAGTGATTTTGAATTACTACACGAATATTTCGCCCCCTCTAACTGCTATTAATCCTGTCTACTTAAATTGGCTCAATTATACCAACATCTTGGGTATCGTTTTTGCCATTTCTTATTGTGCTTATTACTATAGGTTTATAGTTTTGAGAGTAGAAAACAAACTTGAAATTGAGCATCAAAGAACCACTGAAGCTTTAAACCGACTTAACGAGGACTTATCCGATGCAGCTGATTATGTAAAAACGATCCTTCCAGAGCCGATCAATGAAGGACCCGTGCGTTCTAACTGGGAATTTATCCCATCAGAATCTTTAGGTGGGGATGCTTTTGGATATCACTGGTTGGATAAAGACAATTTCGCTATCTATTTACTCGATGTCAGTGGTCATGGTGTCAGTGCGGCCTTACTTTCGGCAACGATTATGAATGTATTGCGTTCTCATGCGCTTCCGCGGGTTGATTTCTGTGAGCCGGATCAAGTTTTATCAGCATTAAACAGATCATTTCCCGCAGAAGAAAATAACGACATGTTCTTTACGATCTGGTATGGCGTATATAACAAGAGTACACATTATATGGCATATGCAAGCGGAGGCCACCCTCCGGCACTTTTATTCTCTCGATCCACGGACGAAAATACCCATGTCGTTGAACTGAGAACTCCAAATTATGTCGTTGGTGGCATGAAAAACGCCGCTTACCAAAAAGATGTTCATAGTTTGAAGGATGACTCGTGTCTCTATGTTTTTTCAGACGGTGTATATGAATTTATGCAATCTGATGGGAGCCGATGGAAATATAAGGAATTTGCAAATTATTTGCTCGACTTGCATTCTGGAGACGATAAAGATATTGATAGGCTGGTAAATTCTGCAAAAGATTTAAATCAATCTAATGCTTTTGAAGATGATTTCACTATTTTGAAAGTTTCTTTTCATTTAATTTAAAGATTCTGTAAGCAATTATACGAGATATCTCTAATGTAACAAAATTTGGGCGAACCTGTGATATCCGCACAGTATCTGTAAAAAATTGTGACTTTCAAAATTACCGATACTGTAAACTAATCTGCAAAATTGACCAACCTCAAGAACTTGTGATATCAGATTATGATATCCGTATTTTTACCAGAGCTGTGATTACATCTACATATCCAATGTTTGGGGAAATTTGTGGTATTTTTTTATATCGCAGCTTTTCATAAGTTTAGTTTATTGCAAAATATTCTCAATGTATCACAAACCGTTACAATCTGTTGATGTGAAAGACATCTGTAACTATAAATGTGAAAATGGGACAGGCTTGCCCCGAAATATACCGGTTTTAGCTCTCTGATAATTTTTTTCGTGAATTATCGAGATTTTCCTATAAGCAAGATAATTAGTGGCTAAAAAGTAGTCGCTTGATAGAAACGTAATGATTTGTCTTATCAACCCAGAAAAGGAGGCATATATGACCGCAGAACTGGATCGATACAGAAAGTACGGTGAGCGAATAGAAGCACTAATCCGCCCCGCAACCTTTCCTCTGGCAGTAAAAATGATTAAATCGGAGACTGAAATAAAGCCTGAGTATAAAAGGCCTTCCCGGGACATGGAACTACAGAACTTTGTCTGCCAGAATTTTAAAATGTCACGCTCCTACGGTTGGACCATTGCCATTACTGAGGCTGATATAAACTGCAAACCCGCACGTGCAATTTATGGATGGGATATACCAACGGTAGAAGAAATAGAGTGGGCGGAAGCATTTAGCGTTGGACTATATGCAAAGGACAGTATTACCGAAAGTAAATTTGGGCAACATCTTCATACACTAAATGATGAATGCTTAGGGTTGATAATTTCTCCCTTAACACGCACAAAAATCGTGCCAGATAGTATATTGATATATTGTTTGCCCGCTCAGGCAATGAGATTTGTCCAAGGTTATCTATTTATGGAAGGAGGCGTATTGGAATTCAGCGCAGCGGGAAGAGTTGGTTCCTGTCATGAGGGTGTGATAAAAACGATAAAAACCAATAAGCCGCAGTATGTCACTTTAGGCAATGGAGATCGCATCTGGGGCGGAGCCCAAGATTACGAAGTGATGTTTTCCTGTCCGAGAGAAAAACTTGATATCCTGATGGAAGGAATTGAGAAAACTCATACTGCAGGTCTTCGATATCCTATACCACAATATATGAATTATTCCCCAGGGTTTCAAGCATCATTCGAAAAAGCAGCCATGGATCGAGCAGGTGGCACTATTGAGAAGAAGTAACAAAAAGCATAACCATTCATTTGTGGGGGGCTGAAAAATGAGCGGCTCCACAATTAAACCGTTACATATAGCTCCAACTAATCGCCGATTAGCCTAAATTGCAGATATCCTGCTATGGTATCTGTAATAAATTTATCCTCTAAAAACTACATGTATTGTAAACGTATCTGAATTATTATTAGCAAAAAAATTTCGGATTTCTAAAAACTTCAACTTTTTGTGATTACATCTTACGTATCTAAAGTTTGGCGCAATTTGTGATATTTTATTATAATCCCGGTAGGAACGCCGGTTACCCGGCGCCCCCCGGACAGATCCCAGCGTGCGGGACTACCGCACTGGGCTCCTGCCTTGGGTAAAGACGCGCAGGCGCTGCTCAGGGTAAGGATGACGGATTTTTGGAACAGGAAGCCAACGTTTTACAAGGCGGCT
>CP070746.1:5609332-5613599 GCA_020348305.1 Desulfobacterales bacterium | reverse complement strand
CTCTTAAGATGGCAATAAAAACCAAGGAAAACAAACCGAGTTTGTGTGCCTCGGTTATTTCGGTTGAAACTTTTTCTTCGAGCTCTTTTGCAACGTGTTTCTGTCTCATCATCCATAATATCATGGTGGTTAACAAAACAGCTCCAATGAGCATGGTAAACCCTTCAAAAATCTGCTCAGCTCTGCCAGAAAACCCTCCGGCAACATGATTGAATAAAAAGGCACCGATTATACTGCCAATTATCCCTGAAGCTGCACCTAAGTAAACAATATTATTGTATTTAGTCTGCTTTGTCCTAGAAAGAAAGCTTATTACAATTCCAAGTATTAAAGCTGCTTCTAACGCTTCCCTAAACGTTATAATGAAACTTGGTATCATATGGTCTCCTAATAATGTCTTAACTTTACAATGTCCTGATTTAAAACACTGGCATAGGCATCTGGCCCCAGTAGTTTCGAGGTGCCATGTATTTAACATTTAGCACCTCGCCAATTTCGGAAGCCACATCCATCTGCAGAAGTGGTAAGTGTTTGACTGAAAAAGCCAATGCATTGTCAATAGAAGCATAATCCCCGCTCGGCCAGATTAGTTGGGAGAAGATCAGCCTTATCGACTCATTTTTGATCGAACCCATCATCTCCTTGTGACCATGGCGATTTAAATCTATAAAAGGAAAAATAAAACGAATGATTGCTCCACCCGTATGCCTGCGCCTGACAGGCATATCAGCCATGTCGGGCTGGGCAAAAAGACCTTGCATCCCATAACTACTGGGCATGAGATGCACCATGAATCCTTTGTGGCCCTGCTGTTTGAAATTTTCGATTGCTTCGGATACGGCCTTGTCCTTAAATACGTTGTCTATAACTTTTTGAATAGATTTGTCGGGTTGCGGAATTATCGACACTACAGTGAGCTGTCTCTGAGGTATATTTTTTATCGATGTTTTGGAAATTGTAGAACTGCGCAGACCAAACGCCGCAACTGTAAACAGTATTAAAAAGACCGCATAGGTCAGCCCAAGCGCGACCCCTTTCGAATTGCTCCAGCCAAACAAAACACGGAAAATTTTACCTCCAGGCTCACCTGGAAGAAACATCGCCGTTTGTTGCATGTAGTGGCGGTAGTTTTCCCCATGCTTTGCCAGCATGCGTTGTTCCTCATGCCGAGCCAGCAGGTAGTAGACAAATAACATACTGATGTAGAGAATTAGAATAAAAAAGCGCGGCCAAAACAAGAGCAAGCCCATTCCGGCGATGGCGAGAAACAGATACTGGGGATGGCGAATCCATCGATAAAAAATTCCGGTCACAACTCCTTTGCGCCGAATCTTGGCCGAGTAAATTTGTATAGCTCCAATTAAAAATGCGATCATTCCCAGAGAAAACAGGGTTCGTCCAAAACCGTTGATAAAATTTAAAGCACTGCTTTTCGAAGCGACGGCATGCGGCAAAAAGAATCCGGTCAGCCATGCTGTGGCTGGAAAAGCATAGAGCGCGTTGAGAAGCGGTCCATACCCTGCATAGAAATAGGCTGCAAATGGGCTGATCATGATAATGATTTCAAGCCCGATCAATAAATAAAAAATCGTAACAGAGCTTCGAACAATTTTCCTGCACATGTTCTCATTATAATATTTATCATCGACCATAATAGGTTAATAATATACCACAATGTGATAGAGTCAACTCAATTGTCTGTATATTGCATCGACTAATAGAATAAATTTTGGCTTGCCTGAAAGTGTATGTTGCGTGCCTGAATCAAATCTTTGGAACCCAATCAAAATTATTGTACATTTCATTTGGCAATCTAAAAATTTTCAGACTGGATCTTTAATTTAGTTAGAAAATACAAAACCGGCATCGGATTATCGGGTCTGATGCCGGTTTCAAATATCGCCTTTTTTTGATTTGGCTACTCCCGTAAATGAAGAAAAATGAGGCCGTTAACTGGGACTCGTCACCAACGATAGTGTACAAGAAGCTCGCTTTCCAATGGCCGTGATTGGTTGACGAAGCTCAAATAAGAGTTAATCTAAGTATCAATCAAAAAAAGCCAGTTGGCTTCATATGTTGGTCCAAAATATATCTAAAATTAGAACAGTTATCTCTTTGAAGAAAGGTCAGTCATGATTCGATGGGGTTTGTGTTGTATTTTTCGTGAAGAGCCGATAAAGTTCCGCCGCACGACAGCAAGGTATTTAAGCAAACTATCTCCGAACGAGCGGATGAATTATATTTCCGATATCTGCCTGCATAACGCAAATTCTCTTCTTGAGGCACTTAAATTTTGTCGGCTTAATGGTATTAACGCCTTTCGGGTCAACAGCCAGATTTTGCCACTTAAAACACATCCTCAACTAGGATACGCCATAGAAGCGTTACCCCAATTCAATGAAATTGTAAAAACATTCAAAAAATGCGGGACTTTCTGCCGAAGAAACGATATGCGTTTAAGCTTCCATCCCGATCAGTTCATCCTATTATCATCGCCGAATCCAGAGGTTACCCGCAGATCAATTGCCGATCTTAGATACCAGGCGGAAGTTGCGAAATGGGTCAACGCCGATGTGATCAATATTCACGCCGGAGGTGTTTACGGAGACAAGGATAGGGCCTTACAACGCCTGGTTAGGGGAATTCGGAGTCTACCAGAAAACATTCGCCGCCGGCTTACCCTGGAAAACGATGATAGACTGTATACGCCCGGAGATATGCTACCAATTTGCAAAAAATTGAAAATAACTCTCGTATACGAACTACATCAACATCGCTGCCTACCTGACGGTCTGAGCATCAAAGACGCGACCCAACAGGTAATGAAAACTTGGAACCGGGAGCCGCTTTTTCATATTTCGAGTCCTTTACAGCCCTGGGAGAATGGAAATAACCGAAATCATCATGATTACATTAATTTCAAGGACTTTCCGGTATTCTGGTTGAATCTGGACATTACCATAGAAGTTGAAGCAAAAGCCAAAGAACTAGCCGTCCTCAAACTAATGCGGGAAATTGACATAAAACAGAATAAATTGAGTAAATGATCATAGATGCCTTTACCTCAAGGTCATTCTGCGACACGCCCATTTGTCAGCGACACAGCGCTATTTGAGGTGGAAGCCATTAAACCTCAATGCATAAAAATGATGGGGCAATACAATTTTAGCATTGCACCAGTTATCTATCATTTTATGATTTTTTATATGTCTTTTGCCAACCTGAAAAATTTCGACTTTTTGAGATTGCACCTGCATAGCCGGAAGACACACCCACTGAGAAATTAATAATGCGTAATCTCTAATCTTTCAAACCTAAATTAGCTCTTTTGCCTTTTCCACGGCTGAAGCTGCATTGGCACCATATGCATCGGCACCGATTTTATCGACAAAATCTTTGGTCACCGGTGCACCGATGAGGGGTCCTGCGGGCCTCACTGCCACTACCTGGAGTGCTTAACCAAGCAGAACTCATTGCCGTCCGGGTCTGCCATGACCACCCACTCGATGCCGTACTCATTGAGTTGCCTGAGTTTGTGTCCTCCCAACCCCTGCACGCGGCTTACGGCCGCATCAAGGTCGGAAACGTCCAGATCTATGTGGACACGGTTCTTCTCTCTGTGTCGTTCCGGTACTCTTTGGAGTAGCAGCGTGGGACGCTCTCCCTTGTGCCCAAGTCGTAGGTATCTCTCATCCTGGTAGAGAATGTCAGTTCCCAAGACCTGGGACCAGAACTTGCCACACGTCTCTAAATCATTTACATCCATGACAATGGCGTGGAGTGCACCGACTCCTTCGCTGTGGCCAGATTCAGTCATGTTCCATTATCCTCCCTATTATCGATTGAGCTATAAGACATTGCTTCTTCGGATAAGAAATATAGAAAAATTACCCTTGTTTTGCAATTTTGAAAGGTCTAATTTATTGCGATATCACAGGCTGATCGCGCGTCTGGTGAGATACAGCAAGTCTATTAAATTCCTACGGGGCACGCAAGATCACACTGCCGACAGGTTTCAAAATAATTCTTTGTTTTATCTATGTCCTCTATGTCTACGACTGGGTTCAAAATCTTTTTTTCATCGATTCCAGAATCTTCGTCATCCTTACCAGACATGCTAGACTGAATCATACAGGTAGACCTGCTGTAACACCCGCTTCGTCCTGGAAGAGAGGCAATTCCCGTTTCAGCAGATGAAATATCGATCTTTTCAAAGGCATTCTGGGGACACTCCTTTCTTCAAAATTCTTCACAGCAATCACACGGG
>CP070746.1:5598735-5609232 GCA_020348305.1 Desulfobacterales bacterium | reverse complement strand
TCTGATAACAATCGCTTTGAGCTTCTTGGAGCCCATCACCGCGCCAAATCCGCTATGACCCGATGCATTCTCAGGTGGATGCGATATAACTGCAAAGCGAACTAGATTCTCGCCTGCCGGACCTATGCAGGCCAGCTGTATATCTAGACCATGTCTGGCGCGAATTTTCTCCGCAACTTCTGATACAGTTAAGCCCCATAGGTCGTTTGCAGACAATATTTTCACATTGCCATCGTTGATCCACAGATAGACCGGTTCTTCACTTTGTCCTACAATTACGAGGCCGTCAAATCCGGCGTACTTCAATTCGGAACCAAACAAGCCCCCCATGGTGGAGTGCGTATACCAAGGTTTCGGGTAAACACGGGGTGATACGCTGCAAAAAATCGTCCTGCCTGAAGTTGGGGCAAGAGTACCTGTAAGCGGGCCTGTCATCACAATAAGAGGATTTCTTGGATCATATGCATCAATCGCCGGGGTGACTAATTCCCAGGCAAGCTTTGCCGCGATTCCTCTCCCACCGATATAGTCCTCGGCATACTTCATCGTATCAAGGTATAGTCTCTGCCCCCTTGAAAGGTCTATAGATAAAATCTTACCACTCCATCCATATATCATTTCATGCCGCCTTTGATTTTCTTCAACACTAGTGCCCGCGTCGGGCATATTTCTACGCAAGCTGGCCCCCCAGCCCTAAAGAAACATAAATCGCATTTTACATGTAGCGCTTTGGAAGGATGTGGAAATATAATGTGTCTATCTGCATTAAAGAGGCATGCCTCGACACATAAACCACAATTATTGCACAGTTCCTCATCAACGATCTTGGCGCCGGTTTTTCTTTCCACTATTATTGCACCGGTAGGGCAGGCGGGTACACATTCAGGCTTCTTACATTGGAAACACACTGATAGTTCGAATTGATAGTTATCTCGATCTTTTTTGACGTTAATCCTGGAAATATTGGGTCTCGCTTCTCCTTCGTGACAAATAGAACATACTAATTCGCAAAGTCCGCAACCTCTGCAGTGTTCAGAGAGAACCTTTACAAAACATCGGCGTCGGGGAAGATCAGCTGCGTTGTTGTCCGCTTTATCCTGCAAGGTAAGACATTTCCTATGTATTTTAATATCACTTATGTTGGCTTCTCAAAAAAGCCCAATTTATGTGTTACGTTCCATCTCATAATAGCTGCGATGTTTTGCACACACACCCCGTAGCACGAGATTCACGTGCCAAAATCCTGGTGTTTTTTTTATAACATCGATTCTGAAATTTTTGGAGCGCTCATCAGCTTTAAGTTCTCTTCAGATTACATGGTTTTGCCGCGCCCCCAAATTGGCCATATCACTTCAAGACGGCCACTGCGAACTCCGTAAAGGTGGTCATGGAGGAAAATAGTTGTGTCCGACCAGCCGGGCACGAATTCCACTTTATCGCCCACCCTGGGCACTGAACTCTTAGTGGATAGCTCAATGCTCGTATGCTCAGAGCCGAGTTTAAGTTTTTTGATCTCCCCTAAATCGAGAGGTTCAGGGCGGGCAAGATATTCCGACATACTTTTCCATCCGGCGTCACAAATAATACGAGATGGTGTCGGTCGGCTGATGACAGTTGTAAGGATCGTCAGCGCGTATTCGTGCATAACTCCGAAATTTTTTCGGTAATTTAAGTCACAGAAAATACCCCCTCCCGCTTGAACTTCCGTAACCCCCTGCATTTTGGAGGTTATCCAATATGTTCCGGTTCCACCGCAACTTACGATTTTAACCGGAATACCCGCTGCTACGCATATCTCGCTGCTGGCCGTGAACTGATTAACGGCTTCTTCGATCGCCTTCTTTTTTTCGTCCGGATTACGAATTCTTGCGGTATGACCTTCCCATCCCATGATGCCGGCAAACTTTAGTCCTTTATACGCAACTATCTGTTTAGCCAAGGAGACAACTGGCTTTCCGGGCGCAACCCCTGCGCGGTTGATACCCATGTTTACTTCGATAACTACCTTTAGCACACTAGAGGCTTCCAATGCCGCGTCGTTGAGTGCCGTGAGATGTTCCTCACAGTCCACCGCAACAATGACATCAGCATGGTGAATTAAATTTACGAGACGCCTGATCTTGGAAGCTCCGACCACCTGGTTTGCGATCAATATGTCACGGATACCAGCAGCTACCATGACCTCGGCTTCACTCAGCTTAGCACAGGTCACACCACAAGCACCGGCTTGGAGCAGCTTGTGTGCCAATGCAGGTATTTTGATGCCTTTTGTGTGTGGACGCCAGTCAATGCCTGCTTCTGAAATAATTACACGACGCATCGTTTCTATATTGCGCTCGAGTTTATCCAAGTCTACCAAAAGAATTGGGGTATCAAGATCTTGGATTGGATGGCCAAACATATTATATTGTCCGGACACAAATAGACCTCCTTTGCAGTCGCTTTCCGGTTGATAATAATAAAAAAGCGTGCCTCAAGGGTGAATTATCTAAATCTAAACCATCTCTTTCATCAAATATCTAATAAATAAGAAGGGTTATCGCATGCCATGCAGCCAATCTCGTTGCGACTGAATCCCTCGGCAGTGAGCCTAGCCAAATATTCTTGCATACCTTTCACTGGGGGAGGAAGGCTCGCCAAACCAAAGTCAGTGGTGAGTAAAGTTGAAGTGACACCAATTTTGCGAATCATAGCCGCGATCTCCTGGATTGTCACCGCATAATTCATTGCCGAGGTAGTGTTAACATAGCATCGTTCGAAGTATATCCCTTTCCTAAGGATCTCAGCCTGCGTATCAACTGGCATACGGGTAATGGGTGACTCGGGGTGTGAGACCACAATTTTTCGCAAGCCCCGTTTGAGGGCCATCTTCACGAGTGCGACCGATTCATCGGCAGACAGATGTCCTGTAGACAGGATGGCATCGAAATGATGGATTAGATCAATAATATCAATAACTTCGGAGCGGAGCTTCCCATTCTCATCAAAGATTGTTAAGCCACCTGTTTCACCGCTCTGCTTGAGCTCATTTAACGCGCTTAAGGTGGGCATCCAAATTACCTTGGCTCCCATCTTTAATGCAATTTCCACGGAATCCGGATTGAAACCTCCAATATATTTGTTGAGGGCTAAACCACCAAAAACATGAATGCCTCCAACCGTCTTTTCGGCAATGAAAGCACGATCAGCAGTCAACGTCACATGGGATTTGATCAAGAGCCCATGCATTCCCGCCTCCTTTGCTGCGCGGACAGCCTCAATATCGTCTAACAAGCGAGGACGAACATCCGGCCCGGTGTGGATATGCATGTCAATCAAACCATTGAGGTCGAAGTCAAAGCTATTGGCTAAAGACATGGTTTCTTCCCTGTTCTATAAACTAGTAGTAGCTCTTTTTGAAATGGTGGAATCCAAAATAGTCATGGATGTTTGTGGGTCAAATATGTGCAACGAGCTAACATCCGTATAAATCCGAATCTTGTCACCCAGTTGATAGGTAGCGTATCGGCTTAAGCGGGCCCTAAATGCCTGATCCACGCCATCGATATCAAGGACGACCAAAGTTTCAGAGCCCAGGGCCTCGATGGCCGATATCCTCCCGGTAAGGCTTGCTGCCTCGCCTTTATTGGTTGGAGGTATTTCACTAGTATCTTCCGGTCGAACTCCGAGAATAACAGTGCTGCCCACATGCTCGACTAATTCCGACAAAGGCCACTTAAGATCTAAGATTTGTTTACCAATGCGTGCGGAAACCTTCTCGCCAGCAGCTGCCAGATGTACGGAAAACAGGTTCATCGGTGGATTGCCAAGGAATTTCGCCACAAAGGTGTCGGCAGGATTACGGTAAACTTCAAGCGGCTTTCCGACTTGCACCAATCTGCCATTATTTATGATGCAGATACGTTCGCCCATAGTCATTGCCTCAATCTGATCATGGGTCACGTAGATCATGGTCGTGCCAAGGCGTTGATGCTGTTTAACTAACTCGTTGCGTGTGTTTACCCGCAGAGCTGCATCCAAATTCGACAGCGGTTCATCGAATAAAAAGACTTCCGGCTCACGAACTATTGCACGACCGAGAGCAACACGCTGACGTTGACCGCCGGACAACGCATGCGGCTTGCGACGGAGCAGCTCCGATAGTCCCAGCATTGTTGATGTCTCTTCAACACGCCGAGCAATTTCATCTTTGGCAATCCGGCGTCGGCGCAATCCGAAGGATAGGTTTTGTTTAACCGTCATGTGGGGATAGAGGGCATATGACTGAAACACCATGGCAATGTTTCTATCTTTAGCCGGAACATTATTCATCAACTTGCCGCCGATGGTGAGCGTACCGGACGTGATCGTCTCCAACCCGGCAATCATGCGCAAGACCGTAGACTTTCCGCACCCGGAAGGCCCCAGAATTACTAAGAACTCGCCATCTTCCACCTCAAGACTCAGCGAGTCAACTGCTAGTTCTTTGGCCTTATCATATCGCTTGTTGACGTTTTCTAATGCAACGGATGCCAAAATTTACACCTCTCCAGTTTTAAATCGGGTCCATCCGGGTCACTTCACCGCTCCTGCCGTCATTCCTTGGATGATCTTCTCCGAAAAGAAGGCGTAGGCGATGATAACCGGGATAATTGAGATCATCGCCCCCGTGGCGACCATCCCGATGTCCGAGAACTGGTCTCCCATGAACTTCTGTACACCAAGCGGCAACGTCCGCTTTTCATCACTCGTGATCAGTACCACGGCATAGAGGAACTCGTTCCACAACAAGATGAAGTTAAGGATCATAACCGTCACCACTGCAGGCATGGCAATCGGCAGGCCGATGCGCCAGAAAATCTCGAAATCGCCATATCCGTCGATTTTCGCGGCGTCGAACAGGTCCCTGGGTATCCGCTTGAAGAATCCTTCCAAAATATAAAGCGTGATCGGCATCTGAACGCCAATATAAACAAGTGTCAGCCCGGTGAGCGTATCGAAGAGACCGTACTTTACAAGGATCTGAAACAGCGAAATCACCGTGATCTGCGGGGGAAGCATAATGGTGCTGAAGATCGCAAAGAATACGGCTCGGTTTCCCCGGAATGGGTAGCGCGCAAGGCAGTAGCCCGCCATCGCTCCAATCACGACCAGGACGAGAACCGATGTCGTCGCCACAAAAACGCTATTCCAAAAGTAGTTGTTATAGTTTGAGTTTGCCCATGCCTCATGGAACTTCCACCAATGAAATGTGTTGGGTAGTGCATAATGACTGCTGTCGATCTCGGACGTCGTGCGCAGCGACATCGAACCAAGCCATATGAGTGGACCGATCGCGTAGGCCGTATACAGCACGAGCAGAATGAAAAGTGCACTGCGAACACTTAAACGCGAGAGTTGTTTCACTGAAACCTCCATAGCGGTTTTACGGCCTCGAAGCTTTGAGCCGCGCTGAGTCTCAGTTGATCTCGATTCGATATCTGGCAATGTCCTGGTCATTGTTGCGATGATCTGAAGGATGTTTAGTACTCAAGCTTTTCTCGCTGGCGGAAGACCGTTGTGAAAAGGATTACGCACAGGAGAATTGCAGCAAACCAGACGGTGGCAATCCCACATGGATAGCCAAGATCGAAAGTGTTCCAGTCGAAGGCCCGCTTGTACACATACGTAGACACTGTCTCGGTCGACCACAGCGGGCCCCCTTGAGTCATGATCCACACCAAGTCGAAGACCTTCATTTTCCCGACGAAGCCGAGCACTAGCAATCCGATCAAAGTCGGCGCAAGCATGGGCACGACGATGAAGTAAATCTTCCCCAACCATCCGCAATTGTCCATCTCGGCCGATTCAATCACCTCTTGTGGCAAGCCGTGGACGGCGGCAAGGCACACGATCAAATGAAATCCAGTCCATTTCCACACGTCTACGACGATCAAGGCCCAGAGTGCTGTTCCCGGCTCACCCAGCCATGATCGTTGCAAGCCCTCAAGGTTCAGCGCCCTGAGCCCGGCGTTGACCAGCCCCCAGTCATAGTTGTAGAGCCATGACCACATGATCGCCACGACGACATAGGAGATCAGGACCGGAGAGAACCAAGCCACGCGAAAAAACCGGCCGAGCGGTGCTCGGGCATAGATGGTGACCGCAAGCAGCAGCCCGAGCACGACCTCGAGAACCGGCGCTACCAAAGCCCAGATTAGAGTGTGCCGAACCGCGAGCCAGAAGGTGCGGTCGCTCGCAAGTGCCGCGTAGTTCTTCCACCCTATGAACGCAGCTGCGTTGCGTGGCCGGATCTCAAAAAAGCTGTTGTAGATCGTCAGCAGAACCGGATAGATGGTAAGCAGAATGTAACCAAGCAGCGCTGGCCCAACGAATAGGGCAATGATCGGCCACTGGCCGTTTGATTCTCGACGATACCAGATGGACATGACAATAAGCTCTATCCTTGATCAGCGCCCGAAACAGGCCTCATTCATTTGACGGATCGTATCATCAACGCCGATCAAGCCGGCCGGGAAGCCCTTATTGATAACCTGGATGAATGTCTCGCGGCATTGACCGGTGAGAAAATTAAGCGGTATGCCGACGAAATACTGACTGCCCGATCTCACCGTCTTCAGCTCCCCAAAATAGTCCGCGTATGCGCTGGTCACCTTCGAGGGGTCGTAAAGCGCGCCGCTGGGACTGTGATTGAGGCTTGTCCAGAGCGCCCCCATCTCGGGTGTCGCCATTTCTTTCAGAAAGGCGACAGCAAGGTCGGTGTGCTTGGTATCCGCGTTGATGCCGTAACCTCCGGACAACGCCAGGGTCCGACAGTTGTTGCAGGCCCCGTCGTCCATCGCCGGCCAATTCATGATCCCGATCTCGAAGCCCACCGGCTGGCCCCCTTTATCGGGAGACTTGAAGGCGCGCTGAGTATACCAAGTCCCCTGCGGGAACATGAGGCCACGCCGGTTGAAGAAATACTGATAAGAGTCGGTCAGCGACATCGTGGCAAACACCTTCGGTAGAGCCCCGAGGTCGATGATCTCTTTTGCGTATTGAAGAACCGCGACAACCCGCGGATCATCATAGGATAGCTGACCGTCCAGCAGCTTGCGGTAATCCTCTGGCCCCAACTTGCGGAGCAGCATCTCGAAGGTAAGGTAAGCGCCCGGGAAGGGCCGATCCCCCGTGCCAATTACCATTGGCTCCATTCCCGCTGCCTTGGCCTTCTTGAGGAGCTCCAGGAATTCAGCTTGGCTGACTTGGCCGTTGCTCGGAAGCTTTACATCCAGCTCGGCCATCAGCTTCTTGTTGTACATGATCTCGTTGGTGTAGAACGAATAGGGGATCCCCCATGTATGTCCATTGCTTGTCCAGGCTTCTCGCGCCCACGGCTGAATCTTGTCCCACGGGACGAGATCGTCGAGCGGCTTCATATAGCCCGCCTCGACCAGATCTCTCTGATCCGGTTCAAAGTAGATAATGTCCGGACCTTTGCGGGCGCGGAGCGCGGTCTGAAGTGCAACCCTGAGTGCATTCTTGTCATAGAAGCTGATCTTGACTTTCGCGCCCGGATTGTTCTTCTCGAAGTTGCCGGCGATGGTCTCCAGCCACTTTACCCAGCCGGTCTGGTCTCCTCCCATCGACCAAAGTGTCAATGTGCTTCCCTGAGCCTGAGACATGCCGAATGGAACGATTCCCACAAGCAGGACAAGTACCCCGACCAACAGGTGACGCACGGTAGTTGATAAACGCATAATCCAACCTCCTTTCGTTTAAGCGTTTATGGTTTAGCTGAGTAGATACCGCAATCTCCAAAAAGCATCTACTCAGATCCAACATGAGCTATTGATAGCACTTTTTTAAGCTTTATCAGATAGGCTTCTTTCATGGCCAATATTATCAACCTCCTGGTACATATCTTTTTTGCTGCTTCACCCACCAGAAGGTTGTGACTCATGTTTGGCCGACTCGAATGCTGCCGATAGAGACATGAATGGCCGGTATCTTCAACCGAGAGAATAGATCCTCTATATGCATATTTAATGATTCCGTTCTAACTCGTGACCATTTTTTCTACGATAGGATCATCCGGCTGCATAGTTATAATTGCATCAGATAATCCTGAAATTGCTTTTGTTTAGTAAGCATAATCGGCCTCAAATTGCAAACAAATCCTCAACTGCTCGCCGATTTACATCGCGTACAAGTAACTGATACCCTCTTTTATGAGATTGAGAGCAGTGGGCATCCCATGATACCAATTCCTGCAAAGTCGATTCTCTCGATCAATTGAGCAACACCCCCTATTTGTTAAGTTAGGAAGGTATTCTTCACTTGAGCAGTTAGGTCATCTATCCTTACTTCGGTAACCTAATTTTTGGTGATCAGGGGTCGGGCCATGCTAACCATCTGGCATTATATAACAAACAACAAAAAATCAGGCCAATTTAGCCCTTGGCCGGTCCATTTTGGGGCTAAAATCAGCCTCCTAAGAAAAAGATGCTTACATGGCACACGCGCAAAAAGCCTTATCTCCATATTTCTTAAAATCCTCATTTCACCCCTAAAATGGCAGCGCTAAGCTTAAAAATCGACCTTATTTTTAGCTATTTTCTTGGATTATCAATTACTTGCTGTGGCCCGACCCCCCCCATTGCCATTGCCCCGGTCAGGAAAAAATTGCGGGTTGTAAAAGTAATAAAAGAAAATCTGTAATTTTAGAAAGGAATAAAATTATGGGCGTCCGGCTTTTCCCGAGAAATAAATATCGAAATTGTCAAATTCAAAGATCTGACCCCTTTTCTTTTTATATTCCAACTTTTTATGTCCTTCCAATCTCTATCTATCATTGACTATTCTTATGAAACTCTGTTAAGGGTTACTCTAATTGTGGCTGTAATGGAATAGGATGATAAAATGGGATTCAGTGAGTTAGAAAAACAGAGAATAAATAAAATGGTCGGGGAGTACTGCGACAGAAAGATCCCTGAACATCTTCGGAATCAAATAAAATTGTTTTATAAAATCCGAGGATATGATGTCAAAATAATCGAGAGTCGGCCCCACTTCATTCACAAAAATGAATGGACTGAACTTCCTGTTGCAAGGATGAAATATGATGCAGAATCTATGAGCTGGCAGCTTTTCTGGGGGAGAGCAAGTGGTCGATGGGAAAAATACCCAAATCTCCGGCCCACAAAAAATTTACAAAGGCTAATCGATGAAATTGAAAAAGACCCATTACACGTTTTCTGGGGATAGGAGTTAAAAGATGTCGAAGAAATACCCGGAATGTCCACTGTATAATCACAATAACTGTAAACAAGCTTATAGCTCGAAAGTTTGTGCACTCACACGTAAGGATAAGGATTGCCTCCGAAAAGGGCCGAATAAAAAGAAACTGGCAAAGAAATAGTTGTTGCTGCAAATAGGTCAGTATCGGCCTGTTTTACATATCTGCTTTTTTCTGGTTAAGGACAGTCTGTCACTGAATGGGCTGCCCTTTTGGTTTTTGCCAGCAGCCACAAATACGGCCTTCATTTTTAAAAAATACAGGGTTGACCCTATTGTCTTTCATGCTACAGTCCATTATTGTAAGGTGGCAAGAGGGATTTCTTTCGTCTTATTATACCTCCTAATTCCTCTACTTCCGTTTCAAGGGTGGTTCATTTGAACTGCCCTTTTTTTCCTCATCAGTCAGAACTTCATTTTAATATACCAATTTTACCCGGAAAGAATAAATAGCATACCCTATTGAACTCAATGCAATATAAGGCTATATGGTCTTCGGTGGCTTCTCGGATGCACGTGCATCTTTTTTGCTGGGCTGTTCAACCTCAATTGAGGATGGCTGTACCGGGGAAAGTAACAACGGCATTTTGGAAGCCACAGTCCTTAGCAAAATTCCTTCCCCGAAGCTGCCAATTTAGGTTTATATTGACATCAAAACCTTTTCATTTTATTGACCAGATAATCATTCTGCTTCCGACATCGATTTTTGGTTCCTGAACTGAATCCTACCGATGCAAATTGGCTGTCATTGCGTTGACCGATTCCTGATCGATTTCTAACAACGGATACCCGGTTCTATCTATTTCCTTCAACTCACAAATCTTTTTTACCAACATGTCATGAACTATTTCTGAAAACAGGTGGCCCCAAATTACCGATGCTTAGCCTCCAAGGGGATTTTGTATCCTTTTGGAGGTATCAATAATTCGACCTGTGTTATCAGAAAAAGATTTGGGCAGTTCTTCTTGTTTCAGAGTGGGTGTTCTGCAAACCTGCAAGGGGGTTCAAAATGCCGTATATTATAAGGTGGAAGAGGCCTTGGCAGTGATAGGTATGAGTATGCCTGAATAATCTTCATATGGATGTGGTTTGAAGGCAGGGTTTATCCGATCCTGCCTTTCTACTTATAAGGTTCGCCAACCCAACGCCACAGCTTTACCCGTTAGCAAACTCGAAGTAATACTGGACTACCCGGAACACCCCAACAATTTGGATTGGGGGTCGGGCCACGCTAACCAT
>CP070746.1:5594211-5598635 GCA_020348305.1 Desulfobacterales bacterium | reverse complement strand
GCGCAGCAAAAAGGATCTGGATTTTTTGCAAAGTGTGAAACAGCCGGTGCTTGATGCAGATAAAGCTATGGATCCCAGCTTTACTTAATTGAATAGTTAAGGGATTAGAGCATCAGCTAGCGTGACGCTCTAATCCCTTTAACTGTTAGGTGCGTTATTGGTAGACTGAGAGTAAAAATTTTACGGGCGTCTTATTCCTGCTTCTAGATTAACTTTTTCCTATTCTGAACATCTTGGTGCCACAGGCTGGACATATGCCTTTCGTTGCCGGTTTGCCGTTTTTCATCGTGATTTTCTTGGTATCCTTCATTTCTCTTTTTGATCTGCATTTCACACAATATGCCTGCATGTATTCATCTCCTCTTGTTTTTTACTAATATTATGACTTAAAATTGCCGCAATGTCAAAAATTTTGAGTATCAGTCCGGGAAAATAAGGGACGGTCATGTTTTTATGCGATTTATTCACCCAGGCTCAGCTTCATATCAAAGGCCAATTTTTCCCCGCGCATTACCGCACGGCTGACCGCAGGTTGGCCCACCTTGAGAAGCTGCGCAATAGTCGTTGCACTCATCCCCAACTCCTTGACCGCCCAATAACAAAGCACACTTCGGGCCTTCACCCGATGCAATTGCTTGCTGGGGCTTATAATCTGCTGTTTTGTTAAAGAAAATATATCCGCCACCCGCTCCAAGACCTTTTCAAAATCACAGCCTTGCGCTTGCAATCCATAGCGGCGCTCGAGACGCTCGTTTTGCTCTCTTAGTACCTGCTCTACAAAATCACTTTCCCCCAAAATGCGTTCATCTCCCTTCAGATGTACCCCTAATTTGTCCAACGCCTTAACGGCTTTCCAACCTCCAGCACTTCGGACTAAACCGCCTCCGATCAACTCAGGTCGACGACCTTGGTCAATTCCGTTTTGCACATAGCCGCAATAATGTTTGCGTGCCAATGACATTTTTTTGCCAAATAACCCCAGCACTTTATTCACATCCTGCCAATCGTATTTCACTTTGTCCATCAGTACGCTGTGGCCACTGTAACCATAACGTTCCAGAGCTTTCATAGAGTTGACCAACTTTGCGCGCAAAGGATTTAAATGAATATACCGGACCAACTTCAAAAAATAGATGTCTTCCTGACACAAGATCGATTTGTACCGATTTTGAAACAAGTGACCATGGCGACGGTGACGGCGGTTGAAACTCATAGCGTAGCCGGTTAGCAGCTTACGCATTACTGTGGCGATCGGTGCATTACCCGTTCGAAGTAACAGATGAAAGTGGTTGGGAATCAGCGCCCAAGCAAAGCAGGGTGTCTGGGTTTGCGTCAACACATTGCCCAAACGCTGCACGAAGTCATCACGATCTGTATCGGTACGGAAAATGTTACGCTTTTCAATCCCGCGACAAATAATGTGCTGCAGCGCACCGGGCGCATCAATACGCGCTTTTCTTGGCATTTTTTGAATATAGCATAAATTCGGTTAATATAAAAGCATAATTACATGACCGTCCCTCACCCCTTTTTACTCGGCCCAAATTAAACAGGGCGTAAGAAGAACAATAGAGATTGCAGATATTTTCGCATATAGGAATTAAAAAAGCAAAAAATAAACCACAAGTAATTGGAAATACGTAAAAATCGTATATCAAATAGGCGGGTATTTGCTATTTTGAATTTCGGACCAACGAAAATTCGTTTTGTCTATGGGGAACGATGACTTCGACCTCGGGAAGCACTTCAGACACGAATCTCGCCTCTTCCCAGGGATCGCGATTGCACCAAAAATGGCCGGGTGTATGCTGATCGCAGTGCGTTACAATAAAGCGCTTGGGCAGCGGAGTAAGTTCACGCATGTGTTCTACTGTATGCGGGATCGTCCAGCTAAAGACAGCATCAAGGCTTTTCCCTGAGAGTCCTGGTGGAAGACGATGGCAATCTCCCGAGTACCATAGTGTTGTCGCCCTGGACTCAATCAGTATTGAAAATTTGTTCATCCTTCCATGTTCGTCGTAGGCATCGTCATAGCCCCCCATTGCAGTAAGTCGCAAGTCTCCAATTTTGAGTTTTGTGTTCTCGGTAGCTACCCAAAAACGCCCGTTATCCAATCCCATTGCCTCAAGTTGCTCCATTATTTCAGGCGGTGCCAAGACGATAGCGTCATTGTTTTCGAGAATTACCCGGATAGCATCCGCATCGAAGTGGTCTCCGTGGTCGTGTGAAACGAAGATAACATCACACTTGTCTATGGTTTCAGGCCCCATCTCGGGCCTTTGAAGATGTTTCTCCTGTTGCCCCTGCCATTGGAATCCGCCGCTGAAGTATGGGTCCGTCAGCAGAACTCGACCCTCCTTTGTGGTAAAAAGAAAGGTCGTATGACACACGAAAGCTACGTCTATCTTACCGATTTTCATCAATTGGTTCCCCTTTTAGTCGTCAGCATCCATCAGTGGACAATGCACACCCTTCGATAAGGAATTTTTGCAATGCCAGGGATATCTTAACCGAGAACCCTGAACCCGTGAAGGATTACGTGAAATTAGTTGCCACTCGATAATGATATCTTGACAGTTAGGTCTCACCCTACTACCTTTGCAATAAAGAAAAAGTTATACGTTTTATTTTATTATAAGTTTTGCGGTAAGGAGGTCAAGATGAAGTTTCTCGTGGGGTATAATGGATCCAATGAATCTGAAGAGGCGTTGAAGGAGGCCCAAAAACATGCGAATGTATTTAACGCCGATATTTATATTGTGACCTCATTGGAACAAAGTTCCACATTGGAGAAAGCAGATATTGAAAGGGCTGAAGGCGAACTGGAGTATTTACGAACGCCATTCAACATCGATGGTATCCCCTGTGAGACATACGTATCTGTCAGCTACCTATCCCCCGGAGAAGATCTGGTTCAATTTGCGAAAGAAAACAAAATTGATGAAATTTTTATCGGCGTTAAAAAAAGGTCAAAAGTGGGGAAATTAATGTTCGGTTCCACCGCGCAGCATGTCATCCTAAACGCCCCATGCCCGGTGGTTGTGGTCAAGTGAATCTCCAATTGCCTTGAAAAATTTTTGCCTATTTTGGAAATCATTTTAAAAAAACCGGCTGTAATTTTGCAGCCGGTTTTTTTATTTATTTGGTGGTATTTTTCTTCCTGATGTGATTCGACTTATTTTCTAGGTGGTCTCCGCGTGTACCACCGGCTCTACTTTAGCTAACTCCTCAATGAGTATATGACAGAGGATTCGATGGCCCTTTTGCGAGTCCCGCCAGGGGGGTGTCTCTGTTACGCAAATTTTACCTTCATCCGGTAGCATCTCATGGCGGCGCGGGCAGCGCGTATGGAATCGACACCCACTCGGGGGATCGAGGGCGCTGGGTACATTGCCGCTGAGGCGAATCTCTTTTTGCTCAACATCCGGATCCGGGATGGGGACCGCTGAGAGCAAGGCCTCCGTGTAGGGATGATACGGCGGATCATAGATGGCATCGGCTGGACCGACTTCTACAATCTGCCCCAGGTACATGACGGCAATGTCGTCGGAGAAAAAGCGGACCACGCTTAGATCGTGGGCAATGAAAATCATGGAGGAGCCGAAGACCTGCTGGATCTCTAAAAGCAAATTGATGACCGCTGCCTGAACCGAGACATCCAGAGCGGAAACCGGCTCATCGCAGATGATCAAATCGGGTCGGCTGGCCAGCGCACGGGCTATGCCGACGCGCTGCTTTTCGCCGCCACTGAGCTGTCGCGGAAGGCGATCGTAGAATGTGGGTGGCAGGCGTACCGCCTTCAGCAGCTTAATAACCTCGTCCTTGACCTCATTCCTGGGCACGGTCTTGAAGCGCTTAATCGGCCGGGCGATCTGGGAGCCAACTGAATAAGACGGATTGAGGGTCGAATCCGGATTCTGGAAGACCATCTGCATTTCTTTGATCAATTTCGTATCCCGCTCTGTCACAGGCTTGGTGGTATCGACACCCATAAACTGCACGTCGCCATCGGTCACCGGCTCCAGGCCGATGAGCCCCTTGACCAGAGAGGATTTGCCGCAGCCGGACTCTCCTACGACCCCAAGCGTTCGCCCCTTTGCTACCCTTACGCTGACGTCATCCACGGCTTTGACAAATTTCTTTTCCCCCATACCAAACAGGCTTACCACCGAGTTCGATTCCTGAGGATAGTAGACTTTGAGATGTTCAAAGCTGAGCAAATCTTCTTTGGGAGCTTCAGCCTGCTCCGGAGCTTCTGGTACCTTTTTCCGTTTTTTGGTTCGAGCGCGATCCTGAATTTCTTTTGCGTAGATGCAGCGGGCGACGTGCTCCGATGAAATTTGCGTAAAACCCGGACGAGCTTTGCGACAGTCTTCGGTGACATATTCGCAGCGGGGTGCAAAAATGCACTCGGTCTTGGAGCG
>CP070746.1:5582395-5594111 GCA_020348305.1 Desulfobacterales bacterium | reverse complement strand
GCATAAATGGCTGAGTAGGAAGTCTCTGCCGAATAGTTCGGATACCTGGCCCATCGCTTCAGGTATCTTTCAATGAAAGCCCTGTTATCAGGGGTATCAGGCCAATTATGGATATAGCGGGCAGTCGCCCAGAGCTTTCCCTGGAATTGGTTCTTTGCTACCTCCCTTGACAATCCCTCCAGGGCATCCACAGAGCCGCCCATGGCCTGCCACCATAGCTGAATCTCATCGAAAACCCCAAGGAGCAAGGCCTGTCTCAGGAGCATGACTGCCTCACCGGCCCATGGCGTTGAAAAGATGGCATCGGGCTTTTTGGCCATTACCGCTGAGAGGTGGGGTGAAAAATCCCCGGTCCAGAAGGGCGCCCAGGCCTCCGCCACAAACTCCACATCGGGACGATACTTTTTCATGGTGGCTTTGAATAGAGCCCAGCTGGTCCGCCCATAACCATAATCGCAGTTGATACCCGCCCATCTCTTTATTTCCGGGAAATCCTTGAAGATCATCGCTGCGACGATGCTGTCCTGGTAGACAGGGACGCTTATCCTGAAAATATTTTTGATTCCCTTTTTGTAAACCAGATCTTCGGTCAGTTTCTCCGTTGCCGCGTGGGTGAAGATCTGAACCCGGTCGAGCTCGGGCAGAACCGGACCGACTGCCATGCAAACACCACTGGAGTCCACTCCAAAGAGAAGGTGTGCGCCCCATTCCTGTACCAGATACCTGGCATTCTTAACGGCCACTGCCGGTTTTAGCTCGGAATCCATGAACTTCATCTCCAGTTGGCTTCCCAATATCCCACCGGCTGCATTTATCTCATCAATGGCCAATGTGGCCCCCATGATCATCTGCCGTCCATAATCGGCGTGCGCGCCAGAAGTGACCCCTTGTCCTCCGATTTTGATTACCTTTGGGAGGTCAGCGGCACTAACCGGAGGGGTTAAAATAAAGGCAAAAAACAAAGCAATCCCTAATACGCCTGTCATCTTTTTCATTTTCACCCTCCTTTTTTAACAGTCCCTTTTCTCAAAATTCAATGTTTCCTTACTGTATAAAGATTTCGAGACATGCTTTCCTCGATCCACCCCCTTTCATGAATTGGTTATTTCCCGCCGCCACCTATCCCCTCTACCCATCTGGCGGCCTTCTCCTCTTCATCCTATACCGGACAGATCATGAACAGCTGCCACTAAAAGCTTAAAGGCAGATGCCGTTCCCTGTTGATTGATTGAAGTATTGATACGAACTCGCTTTTTGGAAGCGGATTATGCAAAAATTTTGAATTGTGTACCGGTTTCAGCTGCAGCCCAACATATAGAGAGGTCAAATCAGAGGAGCGTAATACGCGTTTAACTATCGAAGGCGGGCTTGATTGTCAAGGTCGATTTTTTGATGGTTCTTAAATATTTAACAAATTTGAACATACGCCACCTTTTTACCAGAGGCTGGATTTTTTACTCGCAGGTTTCACTTGGATAATCTGTGTCACCCTCTCGCATTTTGGACAAACAATGTAGCTCGGGATCGAAGGCTCAGTCGAGTCGTTACTGGTAAAAAGCGCGTTAAATTGCAGATTTTAAGCATTATATGCTGTCAGCCAAATATACACTTAACTGCGAAAGTATCAATTTGCTTTACAATTTTTCAGCAAACTTACATTCCCCAGTGCAAATTCAAAGAAATCGTATAATAAAAATTAAGAACTATTTCAGTATAATATAATAAAATGAACCCGGATCGCGCCTCTGTCATTGTTCTGGCACCAAATCTGCATTTCATCTTTTCAGAATGCAAAATAATATTGCGACAGGCATCAGCCCGAGTACCCAGGATAGACAGAAAAATCGGCCTTTATAACCGTGAATATAGATTTCCATGACTTTAAGATGGGAGTAAATTATGAGGACAAATACAACCGTGATAATTTCTCTGGTTTAAATCATGTCTCAAAGTGGGTTGATTCCGTAAGGGCGTACTTCGGGTTCGGTTTGTGAACCCGAGGTATTCGGGAAAGGAGGAAATGATGAAGGCACAGATGTTATCCATTATCTTAATAACTGCTGTCGCGGCTTTGATGAGCACGTTATCTGCAACTGGCGATTCCCCGGCTTTAGATCAATCATCAAAATTCTATGGAAACTACATTAACAAGTATATTTCCAGATGCCAGATTAAAGTGGCACTACTAAAGGATCTGAAATTTAAAAATATTCAAAAAATAGTATCTTTGGCACAGCAAAAAGCCGCATTTTTATCTGAAAACAAAAATCAGCTAGTCAATGAAATGATCGCAAAAAATATTGGGAAAAAACATTACAAAATTGAATTGTACTTGAACAAACGATTTAACGAAACGAATCACGGAGATAATATTGTGCAGTCGCAAGCTGTGGCAACGCTCGGAAGGTAATTAACGTTATTGGTTTCCCTTCCCTTGTCGAAGATTCGCCTTGTATGGCGGAGAAACCCAACAAAGCATTCTATCAGCTGCTTCTCTGACTCGCGTTCATCCATTCCACCATTCCAATAGGGGCGAAGCCCCTAACTTGCCACATGACAGAAATTTCAAATGCTATTTGAAGCAATTAGCCTCTTGAAATTTACTGTTGACATGCCTTAAGCTTCTTTTTTATTTTGCCATATATTTTGCGCGTTGCTGGGTGGCACGCGATTTAAGTCTCTATCCTCTAGACTGAAAGGAAATGCATATGAACCACCGGGAACGACTCATAGCCGCGTTATCACACCAGCAGCCTGATAAGATACCGATAGATGTGGGGGGAACCGTCGACAGCAGCATCGTGGTCGAAGGTTATGCCAAGCTGAAGGAACATTTTGGTATTGAAGCCGAAGATTCGCTGTGTAATCGAATGATGCGGGTGGTAAAGGTGGATGAAAACATTCTCCAAGCTTTGGATATAGATACCCGTGGTGTTTTTATGGGAGCCCCGATTAAAGGGGCGGATCAGGAGCTGGAACCGGATGGCTACCGGGACCTATGGGGAATCGAACGCATTAAGCCGCCGCAAAGCTACTATTACGATTTAAGAAATTCGCCGTTATCAGGCGCGATATCATTAGATGATATTCGCAAGTATCCCTGGCCCGATCCAGATGACCCCGGCATTTTACAAGGTCTTAAGGAACGGGTTGCCTGGATCCGAGAAAATACCGACTGTGCTGCTGTTTTAGCGCTTCCGGCGCCATTCATCCACGTCAGTCAGTATCTGAGGGGATTTGAGGACTGGTATTGTGACATTGCATTGAATGCCAAGGTTTTTGATGCCCTGTGCGATGCTGTTTTGGAGGTGTCGTTGGAGATATGCAAAAACGTGCTTAAAGAGGTAGGACAGCAAGTGGACGTGGCGCTGGCTGGAGATGATATCGGAGCCCAACAAGCACTTCAAATCAGCCCCGAAGCTTACGCGAAATACATTAAGCCCAGACATGCCAAATACTTCCGCCAGGTGCATGACCTGTCACCGGCCAAACTGGTATATCACACCTGCGGGTCTGTGGTCAGTATCATGCAAGATCTGATTGAGATCGCTGTGGATGCCATCCATCCGGTTCAGGTATCGGCCGCCGGTATGGACCCCGCTGGATTGAAGAAAAATTACGGTGATCGGATTGCTTTTTGGGGAGGTGTGGATACTCAGCAAATTTTACCCAGAGGCAGCGTTGAAGATGTCAAACGAACCGTTGAACAGTGCATCGAAGATATGGGCGCCGGTGGTGGATATGTTCTTGCAGCCGTCCATAACATCCAGCCGGATGTTCCCTTGGAAAATATTTTAGCCATGTTTGAGCATGCAAGAGAATACGTGCCCTCTTTTGAAAAAAAAGAAGGGGTCAGGTCTACACTTTTGACAGATTGAGCTTATTTTCTACTCTTTTTATCTGTTTTTTCAACTTTTTGTCCCTTTTTAGTTTCACACTAATACGTCGACTCGCCTGAGATACAGCAGATTCTCCGATATTAAAATGCCGGCCAATTTGCTTAAGCTTACAGGCAGTGTGTCTGTGACAAAGGTATAGTGACACATTTTTAGCAAATGCAGGCTGCTCGATGAATGCGGATTCGACTGCTTTTATAATGTCCTCGATGACAGGTTTTGAGGAAAGCGCATTTAAAGCCGGCACGTCTCGATTCGCTTTTTTTCCTTCAATGAATCTTTCTTTGATTTCTTTGATAAAATTGAGACTGCCCAAAATTGTAGACCCCACAACTTCGTCTAAGGGGTTTTTATATTTTTTATGCAGTCTGGCTTCGATAAATTTACGGTAATTTTTCTGAGCAATCCTTATTTTTTTGCCGAAATAGCCGAGAATAAAATTCCTTTCAAGCCATGCCGGCGGGTTTCTATTACCGATATAGTCCAGGTAACTCGACCAGCGGTAGTCTTCCAATTTCTCAATCATCTTGGCCCTGATTGGGTTCAGGTGGATATAGCGGGAGAGCTCTTTGGAATATTCATCCATGTCAACTAGGATAGCGTTAAAGCGGCCTTGTAGCAGATGGCCGCAACGTTGACGTTTGGTGTTAAAATAAGTTGTGTAAGCACCATTTATATGGCGCATGATTTGAGAAAGATTCCCTGAGGGGGTTTCCAGCAGCAGATGATAATGATTACCCATAAGACAATACACGTGTACAATTGCATCATAGCGCCTGGTTGCGGACTCCAAATAGAAAAGAAACTTTTCTTTATCGGCCCGACTTATAAAGATTTCTTTTCTTTCGTTACCTCTTGAAGTGATGTGGTAAAAAGCGCCAGGGTAGGTTATTCTGAGCGGACGAGTCATAAGCACCTCTTTTTAATTCGAAAGAAAATACCGCAGTTTAGAGCAATACAAATAATTTGTCAAGAATGTAGACCTGACCCCTTTTTTCATTTTACAATGAGCTTAAAATAAAAAAGAGTTATGCGGTGAAATAAACAAATTGAGTATAGTTTATGCAACTACAAGGTTTACCTGCGGCTCTTGAACCCAGGGGAGGACTGGGAACTATTTAAGCCTTGTACGGGGAATTCTCGATCCAGTGGTGTGCGATGTCCATTCGCCGGCAGATCCAGACATCGTCGTAGTTCTGGACATGGTCGAGAAAACGTGCAATCGCACTGGCCCGCCCGGGGCGCCCTCCGAGTCGGCCATGTAAGCCTACGGACATCATCTTCGGTGCAATCTCGCCCTCGTCGTAGAGAACATCGAATGAGTTCTTCAAGTACTGGAAAAAGTCATCAGCGGACATCCAGCCGGGTGATAACGAGAATTTGAAATCATTGTTACACAGATCATAGGGTATGACTAGATGAGGTTTGCCTTCGACAACGACCCAATAGGGCAGATCATCATTGTATGCGTCCGAATCGTATATGAATCCACCCTCCTCTACGATCAAGCGCCGAGTATTGGGGCTGTACCTTCCCGTGTAGTTGCCGACGGGCCGATTGCCCGTGGTTTTTTTTATGGCGGCAACAGCCTTTCTGATATCATCGCGTTCGTCTTCCTCACTCATGTCAGCGTAGTTGATCCAGCGATAGGCATGGCTGGCCGTTTCGTGACCGCCATCTGCGAAAGCACGTCCGATCTCCGGATTCAGCTCAAGAGCAAGGCCCACGGCATAGACGGTGAGGGTGAGGTTACGCTCATTGAACAAACGCAATATACGCCACGCTCCTGCCCGGCTTCCATATTCGAAGATATCTTCAGTAAAGCAGTTTCTCTTACCCTCCAACTCAGGTAGCCCTACGATCTCGCATAAATAGGATTCCGAGTGAGCATCCCCCAGGAGGATATTATACTCCCCACCTTCTTCATAGTTGAGGACAAAACTAAGCGCCAGTCGAGCGCCGTTGGGCCATTTGGGATCGGGTGGATTTGCACCGTAGCCGATCATGTCCCTCGGATGGTTTTCAATCATTTCTTGGCCTCCTTTCTCTTTTCGTATAATTAGTCCTCGAGAAGCACGTGAACGTCCTCTGGGCTCCACCACGCGACCACCGGATCTCCCTGATCAATGCCGGATGCCATAAAATCGCGGTGCGTCATGAGCGCAACGATCATCTCTTCTTTGTTTAGAATCACACTGACTTTGAATCTCGTACCCTCGTATTCAATTGCGTGGACAACTCCTTCGACTTTGTGGAAAGGTTCCCATTGTTTGGCCGGCTCATCGGACGCACGACTGACTGTCATACAGTCTTTACGCACCGCGAATGAACGCCGTCGATCTGTCGACACGGGCCCCGGGGGCGCCCAAAGCCGCTCACCGTTAGACAACTCTATGAGGTCGCCTTCCTTTTTACTCTCCACGACCCGACCAAAGAAAACATTATGCCCGCCGACAAAGCGGGCGACGTAGGAAGAACGGGGCTTGTCGTATACTTGAATCGGACTGTCCACCTGGACGATGACACCGTGATCCATCACCACCACGAGGTCCGAGGTCGCGATCGCCTCTGTGTTGGTGTGAGTGACGTGGATAAAAGTGATTGCGAGTTCCTGCTGCATGGCGCGCAGTTCGACGCGCATTTGGACGCGGAAAAACTCGTCGAGCGCCGACAGCGGTTCATCGAGCAAGACCACCTTAGGTTCTGTGATCAACGCCCGGGCCAGCGCGATGCGCTGCTGCTCGCCCCCGGAGATCTGAGCGGGCATGCGATGGGCGAATCCCCCCATTCGAACGAAGTCAAGAATCTGCTGAGCCCTCTCACGGCGCCGGATCTTGGGCATGCCTCGCATTCTTAGGCTAAAGGCGACATTATCAAGGCAGTTGAGGTGTGGGAAGAGCGCGTAACTCTGGAACATCATTGCGGTCGGGCGGCTCCTGGCCGGCATGCCGATAACGGATTCGCCGTCAATGAGGACGTCACCTGCGCTCGGCATCTCATGCCCGGCGATGATCCTAAGCAAGGTTGTCTTACCACAGCCGCTTGGCCCGAGCAGACAACAATAACTTCCGCCTGGGATTGTCAGATCAACAGCATCCACCGCCACAACCTCTCCGAAGCGCTTGCTGACTCCAACGAGCTGTAATTCACCGGTTTGTTGCACTTTAGCTGCCTTTCCCTATAGTGTCGATTCTTCTGATTGATTTTCCCGAACGCCGTCGTTGAATCAGCACGATCGCCACCAAAGCGGCCACGATGACCACGAGTGAAACACACGTGGTGAGCGTACCAATAGCGTAGAGCGCGGGTGATGTCTCCGTGTTCGTCAATGCCAGGATCTCCAGGGGCAATGTATTGCTTCCGCCCGAGGAGAACATGGTTCGTGGGATCTCATCGTAGGACAGGGTGAAGCCAAACATTGCCACGCCGATAATTCCTGGCAGCAGGATGGGAAGCAATACATGGCGTAAGGTCTGCCAGTTCGTCGCACCGAGATCCCTGGCCGCTTCTTCAAGGCTTCGGTCGAACCGACCAAGCACGGCAAACATAATGAAAAGTCCAAATGGGAGCGTCCAGGTGAGCTGGGCACCGAGCGCCGTCGTGTACCACTGCGGCTGTAAACCTATTATCTGGCAGATGAGGCCGATACCGAAGCTGATGAGCACCCCGGGCATGACTAGGCAGGCCACAACGAAATAGAACAAGGCCCGATCGCCTGAAAAACGACGCCGAAAACCGAGTCCTGCCGTCACCGAAATCACCGTTGTCAGCATCATCACGGCCAGGGACAGAAACAATGAACGAACAAAAGATCCCGCGGCATCACCGGTGCGCTCCTGCGCTAATAGGGCCATGAACCATTTCAGGGATACGCCCCGCATGGGAAAGGTAAGACCGCCTTCAGGTCCCTGAAAAGAGAGAATGAAGATCACAATCATCGGGCCGTACAAGAACAGGACGAACGCCCCGAATATGGCCGCCAAAACATAGAAGGAAACAGGTACGGCTCTTTTACTCCTGTGTGACAAATCCTTCCCTCCTTCTATTCCACCAGGCTTTTCTGCACATCAACCATGCGGGTTACGAGAGAGACCATCAGAACGACGATGATAATCAATACGACGGCCGCGGCCGCAGCCGGGGGATACTGCATATACCCGATCTCGTAAGACATGGCCGAAACCACGGATGCGTATTTCCCGCCTGTCATGATCCTCACCGTGAAGAAATCTCCTAGGATGAAGGTGACCACGAGGATGCTGCCGAGTACGATCCCGTTCTTACAGAGCGGAATCACAACATGGGCGATGACCTGGACAGAATTTGCTCCGGCATCCCTAGCCGCCTCGATTACTTCCTGATCGATCTGGAACATCGCGTTGCAGATCGGCACCAGCATCGGCAAAGTAAAAAGATGGACGTACGAGATGATGACCGCAAAGTTGGAAAAAAGCAGGAACTCGAGCGGATTATTAATCAAACCCATTTGGATCAGGAGATGGTTGAAGAGCCCGTTTTTTCCCAGAAAAGGGATCCAGGCGATGGTGCGGATCACCGCCGATGTCCAGAATGGAATGGTGCACAGAAGGAGAAGGGCAAGCGCCACCAGGAAATTCCGGACGTAAAAAACAAGAAAGTAGGAGATTGTGAATCCCAGGATCACCGTGATCAACCAGACGACTCCGGCATACATAATGGAACGGGCATATAAAGCATAGGTCGTGCCCGAGGTGATAAGTTCTTGGAAGTTGGTCAGCGTGAAATCGGGTATGATTCCGCTCAGGTCAAAGTCACAGAAACCGATAGCCACCACCACCGCCAGCGGCAGGCCGAAAAACAGGAAGAGAACGATCGCAAGCGGCGCCGCCTGGAAACGGGAGACGAGCCTGCCGCGAGCGACAGCGATGACGTCCTGCGCCTTTTGATCCGAGTCAGGAGGCAACGAATTCATTCCATTTCTTGGTCAGATAGCGGTCCTCTTTCATTACCGCGTTCCAGCAGGCGATTTTGCCCATGCGCTCCCAGAATGAACCGCCGTCGCGCACGTGTCCTGCCTTCTCCTGGGCCTTGCCGTAGGGGTCTAAAATATCGTTTTGCGCTGGCTTGCCCTCGTACCAGTAATTCCATTCGTCCGAGGTCAAGAATTTCTTAGCCGTGCTCGGAACCGCGCTGTAGTAGCCCTGCCGCGCTATGAAGCCCCCGTACCAGCCGGATAAATACCAGTTGAGGTATTCATATGCAGCCTCCAGCTTGAGGCCTGACAGATGTTTCATGATTCCAAGGCTGTTGCCCCAGGCGCGGTAACCTTCCTTGAGTGGCTGATAAACGCACGGAATCCCCCGCGCGCGGACAGCCGTCACCGCCGGCGACCACATGGATTGTATGATCACCTCGCCCGAAGCCATCAGGTTTACGGATTCATCAAAATGAGTCCAAAAGGCCCGCCAGTGACCCTGCGCCTTCAGCTTCTTGAGATAACCGACCGTAAGGTCGATCTCCTCACGCGTCATGTTCCCCTTGTCGGCGTATTTGTGCTTGCCCATGGACTCGATCGCCATGGCTGAATCCATGATGCCGACGCCGGGATAGTCGATGAGTCCTGCTTTCCCACGAAACTCTGGATTGAACAACTCGGACCATTTCTCGATGGGCCGGTTGATCAAATCGGGTCGGATGCCAAGTGTGTCCGCGTTATAGATCGTCGGCACGGACAGAGCATAATCCGTCTGCTTTTTGACAGTTTTGCGGGCATCGGGTTTCTCCAGATACATCAGCTTGTACGGGGCCGAACCCTCCATGGACGAAGGACTGCCGTCTGCGTTTTTCCCTTGGGTGAAAATCGGGACCATGTTGTTCCATTCTTTGATTTTGGAGATCTCGATTCCCTGGCACACCCCGCGCGGGATGACCCTGGGCCACACGACGTAGGATAGGTCAGCGATATCGACGGTCTTGGCTTGAGTCAGAACACGCGTCTGCAACACATCGGACGCCAGGGCCTGCGATTCAATCTCGAAGCCCAGATCCTTGGTCGCCTGTTTGGCGATTTCGGCAGGGATCGAGTAAGGGCTGCCCACGTGTAACAGTTTGACATCTTTGAGTTTCTGTGCCCAAACCATCGGAAAGCCGGAAAATGCACCTGCGCCTATTGCAGTGCCGGCGGCGGTCGCCATCGTCTTGAGCATCTTGCGGCGGGTGATACCTTTATTCCAGATCTTATGCTTTTTGTCTTTCATTCTTACCCTCCTTCCTTGTCGCTTATAAAGCGTTTTCAAAAGTTGGCTTTTTTGAAAACTCCTTTGCCTCTGCCGGCCAGTTACGTAATTTGTCATCGGTTTAAAACCCCTCACCTTCCACCATAACCCACCCCTTCATGGGTCTTGCCGTAATGTCAAAGGATCCTAAATGCGGGAGTTCCCGAGTATCGTCGGCGCTCTCTTCACAAAGCCGAAGAATGAGTCAGTGTTCGTGGACACCGCAGAGCATATTACCGCTAAGGAGGTAACAGATACCAGCGCACATCTTATTGGAATCGATGTTTTCTCATGGTGATACGATATCCTTGATATGATCATCAATCGCTTCATTAGATGCCACATTGAGTCGAGTAGAACTTGCTTTATGCGAGCCAGGAGATACGGAAGAAAGCGTTATGTGATTTCCGCTGGGCTTCCACAAAATATGGAAAGCGATGTTAAAAGGGAACCGATGGCTTTAAGTAAGCGAAACGGCCTCTTTTTGTCAAGTGGTATTTTTCGATGATTTTCAGGTGCTTGAAGCACAATATAGAAAGATAAGATATTGCTTTTTCAGTGCGTATCAAGCGAAAATTGTGAATTGCGTATCGGCTTCGGCTGCAGCCCAACATTTGGAAACGGACAATGAGCGGAAACTATTGGTATCTAATTACCGAAGGCGGACTTTATTGTCAACTTTAATTTTTTACGCCGGTGCTAATATTTTCGGTAAATTTGAGCATAGCTCACCGGCTTGCCTGCGGCTGGATTTTTATTACAAGTAGGTTTCAAGCGCGTAATCAGGATCGATCAGGTAATCTTCCACGCAAGGTGCTGGTGAATCGTCATAACTGATAAGGGCTCCAAGCCGCATGTTGCTCATCCCCTGGATCTGTTGTGATGCGGGTTTGGTTGGAACCCAAATATAAACAGCCATCAACGGGTGATTCTATCCACTCGATCCACTGTCAGCGTAACCGCCCCCCAATCCTCTTCGACTTTACCCCTCAGCAGATAAGGTCGATTGCGGTCGATCATGTGACAGAAACGGCGGTAGGCTTGGGGGAAAAAAGTGGTTTCCACAATACCGGTTTGATCTTCAAATGTTAAAAATTCCATGGGATCGCCGTTTTTAGTGGAAACCACTTTGCCGGTGATGAGCCAGCCGGCCATACGCACGTGTTGGCCGAGAAAGCGTGGCAGATTGCAGGCTTTAACCGTGCGCAGTTTTTCGATTCGATGGGCATACAATTCCATTGGATGGCGGTCGCACAAAAAGCCCAGCACGGCAAATTCGCGCCGCAGAACCTCCCGTTCGTTGTCAGGAGGCAGCGGCGGACGACGGTCGGTGGGATCGTTATTCGGGCTTCCAAAGAGAGACGGTGTGCGGGCGGTGGATTTTGCGGATCGGTCGTTTAACCAGCAGGCCAGCTCCCACATCAGCGCGGCCCTGCTATCAGCGGGATTCAAGCCATCCATGGCACCACAGTGGATCAGCGCCCGCGCTTCGGCCTCATCGGGGCGCACGCGCTGAAGAACATCGTACAGGCTGCGGTATTGTCCCTGTTGACGTTGCGACACAAT
>CP070746.1:5571628-5582295 GCA_020348305.1 Desulfobacterales bacterium | reverse complement strand
TAGTATCGCTATATCCTGTCCATCCTGCCTGCCAGGGCGAAGCCCCGCCGGGGCGGGGCGAAGACTGGTTGATCCTGTCGGAAAAGGACAAGTTCATGCCGTTAAGTATTCTATTCGATCAAACTGGCCGCTTCGGCAGTCAGCGGCTGGGCTGAACCCTGAGCTCTGAACCTCTGAACGCTTATAAGGGAAGCATCAAAGTCGCACGCACACCGCCTTCAGCCCGTTTTTGCAGGATAACATCACCGTTGTGCAGAATGGCCACCTCTTTGACAAAATTTAATCCTAAACCGGTGCTTTTTTCTCCGCTGTCCGGTCGCTGGAGGGAAAAGAATTTATCAAAGACTTTTGTCATTGCAAAATCCGGAATCCCGCTGCCGCTATCTTCAACAATGATGTTTAGCATCCTGTCTGCAACCTGACCAAGCAGCTTGATCTGACTGTTAGCGGGACTGAAATCAATGGCATTTTGAATGAGATTGGCAAGGGCCTGATGCAGCAGCAAGCTGTCGCCGTGCAAGATGATATGATCCGGAACCTGCAATTCCAGGTGCAACTGCTTCTTTGATAAAATCGCCCGTTTGCTCTCCAGCGCATTTTTAATTAAAGAAGCGGCGGAAATAAGTTCCTTTTTAGTGAGAATTTTCTGATTCTCCAAAGCAGATAATTCCAGCATCCGATCCACGATTTTTTGAATGCGATTGGCCTCATGGCGAATGTTGGATAAAAACCGCGCCCGCTGCTCGGGCGGCATTTTTTCTTCCAGCAATTCGGCCGCCCCCCGGATAGCCGACAGCGGACTTTTAACTTCATGGGTCAGTTTTTGAACATACTGTTCCACATATTTTTTGCCTTCCAGCGTTTCCTGCATTTTGGCAAACGCCTGGCCCATCTCACCGATTTCGCTGTGATCCAATTTAGGAAACGCCGCCCGTTTGCCCTGACTGATATCATTGGCATAGCGGGTCAGCCGTTGTATCGGACGGGTAATCCACCGGGATACAAAGTAACTGAGTAAAATGGCCAACCCGGCTGCAAGCACGCCGACTTTGAAGATCTGCGGTTTTGCGTTTTTTAAAAAGTTATTTATACTCGTGGTCGGCTTGGCCACCGTCAACACACCGGCAATGTTTCCATTGACCCGCAACGGTGCGGCCACATACAGCACCTTGGATGTGGGATCCTCACTATCTTCCGCCGTGAATCGAGCACCATACTTGCCCTTCAACGTTAAGTGGACATCGCGCCAGTTGCTGTAATCGCTACCAACATTTTGCTTATTTTTCGAATCAAAAATGATCTTGCCGGTTGCATCCGTAATGTAGATGCGCATATCCACATCGCTTTTGACCAGATTGTAGATCCTGGCGGATAATGAACGGGAACAGGCAGTTTCAAAGGCCTGATACCACTTTTCAGGATCAAATTGGTTGGCCTCCATGTCGCCTGCCACCATCGCGGCCAAAATATTGGCATGATCTACCAGCGGTTCTTCAACACCCTCAAGGTAACGGTTGCGCAGGTTGTCCAGCACCCAGTTGATGGGATAAGAAAAACAAATGATGAAAATAATAAGATAACAGAAAAAAATGCGGGTTCCCAGTCTCATAAATCCTCTTTTAATGCGTATCCGATTCCCCGGTGAGTGATGATGGGGTCGATCTCCGGTTTTATGGTTTTCAATTTTGATCGGATGTTTTTGACGTGGGCATCCACCGTGCGGTCCATGCTGGCATCCGGTTCATCCCAGGCCAGTTCCATGAGTTGATCGCGTGAGTATACCTGTCCCGGACGGTGAATGAGAATTTTTAAAAGGTTATATTCATAGCGAGACAATTCTACCGGTGTGCCGAAATAGGAAATCTGGCGCTTGGATTCATCAAGCTGAAAGGCCTGATTGGACGGTGCTGCAACGGCCGGTTGCTGGGTGCGTCGCAGCACGGCCTTGATGCGTGCGGAAAGTTCTCTGGGGCTAAAGGGCTTGACCACATAGTCATCGGCCCCGATCTCAAGCCCCACCACCCGATCAACTTCATCAGCCCGTGCGGTAAGAAATATAATGGGAAGGGTGTGGGCTTTGCGGATTTCTTTGCACAATTCCAATCCATTAATATCCGGCAGCCCGATATCCAGGATAATCAGATCAATTGCCTCTTTTGCTAAAAGCGAAATAACCGGCATTCCGGATGAGAGACAATGGGTCTCAAACCCATCGGTTTCCAGGGCATACCGAATGGTTTCAGTGATCGCCGGTTCATCTTCGATGATCAGAATCTTAGGTTTCATATTTAGGCACTTTTATACAGAACGACATAAATCATTTCGCATACATACACAGCGTTCTGCATGTTTGACCCTAACCTGTAGTGCTAAAATCAACGATTCAAAGGGCGAATACGCAATTTATTATGACGCTGTGTATAAAAAAGCATAAAACGGCTCTTATACAAAACTTGTGTCGTGTATCTTATGTACTTCTTGGCAAGACGTTTAATCGTATTTCCAATACGCTGCCACCCCATCTGTAGAAAAAAAATGGCCGCAATAACGACGAGGCATCCGGAGATCACCATCCCGCTATGTTCGACAAATCGGATCCTCCTGCCGCGGTATGCAGCATTGACCAGCGGAATCCCCAGCGTAATCAGACCATACCAGAATAAAGGGATCAGCCCCGCACACGCCCACCGCAGATAATCGGATTGGGTAAGATTGCTTCGGTTAGCGCTTTTTCTTTTTGCTGCAGTTCTCCGACAATAATGGTGAATGCCTTTATTTATTATCATATAATAAAGGCATAAAAAAAAGAAATAAATCACAATGCCTTCCAGGCGATGCACACGTTGCGGGGTGATCCATCCGCAATATATATCCGCATTATAAAAATAAATAGATGAAATGATGCGAAGCGCATTTACGAGAATGGTTAAGACATAGGCGCTCAGCATGCCGATTGTCAGCCAGAAAAGCTTAACCCTTTTACGCGGCAGATGATGAATAAAGGAAAACACAACCAGGCAAAAGGCGATAATGAAAAAATTCACACCGGCACACGATGGGGCGATGATGATTCGGTGTTTGTGGTTGACATATCCGGTATGAACTTCTTTCTCAAAAGAGATGCCACTGATATGTTCAACCAGCGCCGCAGTGGGACCTAGAACCCAGATAAGGTCGTCACTGCGGGCTTGGCTGTAATGATACTTCAGTCCGAATGCGATGAACAAAGCCAGTATATAAAAGATTCCGTTTTGTAAAACGAGATGTTTGATCGAAGTTGGCTCCCTTGTGATCACTTGATTGACCTTTCAAAAATTATCAAACCGAATGCGCAGATTGTCCTCAAAACAGGTACTCTATCTTTTAAGTTCTTATATTTCCGTATTTTTTTAACCCAACGATCATTGCCAGCATCAGCGCGGCAATAATCAGCAAGATGGACATCTCCGGCTCAGCAACGTTTGAAACCGATCCGCCCACCGCCAGATTGGACACATGCAACGGCAAGGGCAGCGGCTGATTCACGTGCTCGCTTTGACCATCCGGATTTACAATCACATTATTTACGGCAATAAATGATGTATAGGCGGTTAACAGGTTGTAAGTGAGTCCCAGGGTTGTAATTTCCGCTTTATTTTCCGGATTTCCCCGTTGAAAGTTAAAATCAGACAACCGCGCAATCCGCGTGCGTGCCCACAGATAGCGCAGCGCACGGTTGGTTTCCAGCGGCTTGGTTGCGACCACATTAAAGGTCTGCGTATATTCCCCGGTGCCGCCGGTTCCGTTCAGTTCAATGCTTCCTTCGGCAGTGCCACGCCATTTACCGAAAACAATTACCGGCCGCTTGGCGAAAAGATCAGGAATACCTTGCGGCTCAATATCATAGGTTTCAAAACCGTTGTAGGTTACCTCGATATGGGTTAATACCGGTGATTGGATATACGCTCTAAATTTTCCGGCTGTGGCAGAGGACTCCATCGGCTTGGTCACTACAAAAGGCTCTCCCTGACCGGCTTTGGCCATACCCTCGATGAGATACCGGTTCACACTGCTGCCGATGCCGAATGCAAATAGATTGCTGCGTTGAAGATTGTTTTGAATCTCCTCAAAAACATCGCCTTCCGCACCGATATATCCGTCGGTTACCACAACAATCGTCCGGGAAAAGGCCTCATCTCGGGGCAATGAAAACCCTTTTCGCAATGCGTTCAAAAGTTCGGTTCCGCCGCCGCCCCGTTGTTTGTCGATGAGTCGAATGGCTTTGCCAATATTTTTGGCTGTGGCCGGTAGCGAAGCGTCGGCCATCACGCGCGAGCCGCCTGCAAATAGAATCACATTAAATTTATCGGTCGCCTTCAGGTTGCCGATCAGATCGTTTAACAATTTCTTGGCCGTATTTAGCGGAAATCCATGCATGGATCCGGAAACATCGATCACAAAAATGTATTCCCTGGGCGGGATATCCGCCGCTAAAACCCGCTCCGGCGGTTGAACCATCAGCAAAAAGAAGTTCTCCTCTTTACCCTCAAATAGCATCAACCCCGATTGAATTTCTTTGCCGGCCAGGCGGTACTTCAAAATAAAATCGCGATCCCCGCTGAACCTTTCCGCATCCCTCAGTCCAATGATAGCCACAAATTCACTCTCCCAGAAAATTTCGGTGTCGTGAGATGTGCATACGATTTCCTGCAGGGCAATGCCGGTTGAAATCGTAACTCCGATATCAAATTTGGTATGGGGTTCACTATCCTCTTGAAGATAGGGACTTTTTATCCACTTATCGTTTTCCGGTGCCTCGCCTTCCAGCTGGTTCGAGTATCGGGGACCGACAACGGTGGGGTAGACGAATTCATAGGTTCCGTCTGTGGGTATGAGCAGCTCGGTGTAATGTAATTCGATATCAACGGTATCCCCCGGCATAATGTTGGCCACATTCATGCTGAACACATTCGGGCGCTGTTGTTTCAGCAAAGAGGCGCTTTTGCCCTCCTTTTTGGCCTGATCGAATTCATTTTGCGCGACCTGGCGTTCCTTAACCTCGGCTTCTATAACTTGCTCGCCAACGGTCATCGTCATGCCGTGCACCGCCGCCCGGGTGGATGCCGGGAAAATATAGCGTGCATTGATGGGGCCACCCCCGTTATTTGAATATTTTTGCATGATATGCACATCGGCAATAACGCCGCTGATATTGACTGTGACATTGGTTTCCTTGAGGGGAAACTGATCCAGCGACGGGTCCCCGTTTTCAATTAAAAAATAGGGGGAAAGGGTCAGGTCATCCGTGGTCTCTTCAGATCCGGCGGCTTCCGATATAAAAACACCCATAATGAATAGCATACATAGTAACCATCTCAATTCTTTAAACATAATTGCCTCCTTTTGTGTGGTATTTTAACGTCGTCAAAAATGATCATTTTAGCGACTTTCTTTTAGCATATGGGTACAAGGTGAAGCGAATATGAAAAAAGATTGAAAAATTAATGAAAAATGAGAAGGAAAATGGACGTGAGAACAGATAAATGTTCAACAATGACCAATAAATAAATATTGATATGTTAATGTATGAAAATCTTGCCGGAAGGTGTTGAGGGATTGATTCAGTTCTGCTATTAGAGATGGTGATAGGTTTTACCAAACGCTGTCGATAATTATGGTGAACGAATTATAGATAAGATGAGGATAAACATGGAAAAAGTATCTTTAGAGCAATTACGCCTCAGGGGCTATAAGGTTAAAAACGTGGACGAGCCTGTGCGCTGCGAGTGCGGCTTTTACGGTCTGGCCGGTCAACTGGTGGTGAACGAAGACGAGCTAGAGGACGAAGACACCGAACTGCGCTGTCCACAATGTGGTGAGGCGACCTGGAACTTTGATTGAAGGACTATGTATCAAAGCTTTGTATGGCAGGTTGGGGCCTGAGCTTTATTTGTGATGACGTGTATTGCCCGAATTACTGATGCGGCTTTATTCTGGATCAAATCTGCGCCTTGGCTTCCGTTACAATAGTTTTTATTTTCTCCACAATCATCTCCAGCGGGCTATAGGGGCGGAAGACCGCTTTAACCCCTATCTCTCTGATGAACGCTTCTTCTGTCTGCGGGATAATACCCCCTACCACAACCGGTATATCCAGTATATCTTTTTGTTTCATTTTGTCAAAAAGTATTGGCATAAGGATCTTCGGAGCGGCGTCCATTATGCGATAGCCGATAATATCGACATCCTCTTGAATGGCAGTTTGAACGATCTCCTCGGGTGTCTGAATCCCGCCTAAGACCACCTCTATGCCTGCATCCCTAAACGCACTGGCCAACACCCAATACCCTCTCTGGTGATACCAATCGTCTCTGCTTAACAAAAGCCGAATTCGTTGTTCCATCGAATGTTATCTCCATCGCTTATGCCAGTACGAACGGCGGGCTGCAGACATAGGGCCCTTCACCCGGTAAATTATACACCTCCGATTTGATCTGAGCAAACTCTCCCCGGGTCAAACCGCATTTGACGGCTTCAATCAAAGGTGGGATCATATTTTGATTTGTCTGCAGGATATTGATAAGTTCTCTTTTCGCACGATCCAGTTTCAGATCGTCGCGTTCGCTTTTAACTTTGTTTAACCGTCTGATTTGTTTGTCGGCCACAGCAGCAGAGTACTCGAATAGGGCATCAAAATCAGCGTGTTCCTGGAGAACATTTAACGCCCTCAGCTGGATATCATTATCTTCCACCAGCGCATTCACCCCGACAAGCTTCTTGCCGCCACTGTCAAACTCCTCCTGGTTCTTGACGGCCGCCTTGCGTATCTCCCTGCACATCCAATCCCACGCCTTGAAGCCGCCGCCTTTGGATTGCACGGTGTCAATTAGATTTAGGGCTTCCTCTTCCAGTTTGTTGGTGAGCCACTCCACATAGTAGGAGCCGCCCAACGGATCTATGACATTGGGAATGCCGGTTTCCAGGTTGATGATCTGTTGAGTTCGGACCGAAAGCGAGGCGGAGAACTCCGTCGGAATCGCAAACGCTTCATCAAATGAGTTGACATGCAGCGACTGGACACCACCTAAAACTGCAGCCATTGCGTAAATGGTGCTTCTTATGAGATTATTAAAGGGTTGCTGCATCGTGAGGGTAGGCGCATAGGTCTGACAATGCATCCGGCACATTAATGATTTGGGATCTTTCGCTCCGTAGCGTTCAGAAAAAATCTTGGCCCAGGATTTTCGCATCGCCCGAAACTTGGCGACTTCCTCAAATAAATCGGGACCGGAATTGACAAACCAGGTTATTCGATGCAAAAAATCATCAATATGAAGGCCTCTTTTTATCAACGCATCGCAACCGGCCCTTGCAACGGCCACCCCGAAACCAATTTCCTGAGCCGCCGTGCATCCGCCCTCCCTTACATTGCGCATATCAAGATAGCCGGCATTGAACAACGGTGCGTTCCTGGCACAATATTCGATGATGTCCAAACATTCAGTTCCGGGCCTCATCCAGTTCGACATACTGCCCCTGAGCGCTTTGAAATCGATACCGCGCGTTTCAGCAATAGCTAAATAACAGGCAAGCGCAAATGCATTTGTGGTGATGAGATGCACGGGATACTTTAACATATCGATGCCATCAAAAAGGGTCTCATAATCGTACAGTGTATCCAGCGCAACGCCTCCTTTACCGACTAATCCGCGCACGCGTTTATCGTCACTATCTGCCCGATGACCTGAGCCATCGTCCGGCACCACCGATAGGGCGTTGGCGCCTTGAGAAAGTAAAAACTTCCAGCGCCCGTTTGTCTCCTCGGCAGTGCCAAGTCCGGTGACTTGTCTGATGTGCAGACCACGCGTGAGGTATCCGGCAGGAAATAGGCCCCGTGTATAGGGAAATTGCCCCGGGAAAGAAATATCCTTTAGAAAATCGATTCCGGCAATGTCTTTCGGTGAATAAAGAGATTTGACGCGTAAGCCTGAGAACGTAATGTGTTCTCTCTCGGCTTCCGGGATCTTACCTAAAACGCGGTTAACTTTCTGTTCATATCTGTCTTGAATTTCTTTTAGCTCCTTAATCAGTTCACTTTTGAACATAACAGAGCGTCCTCCTCGATACGGAATACCTCAATTGAGGTATGAATTCATATACAGAAATCATCTCGCTATCTGGAATTGTGCCTTGATGGCTGGAGAGGATTAACTGCTCGTCATCTAAGAATTTAATGAAAATTATGCATGGGATAACAAAACCCCGCACTCAAGATGAGATGCGGGGCCTTTGCTATTTCTTGATTACTTCGATTTTAAAATCCTTTAGGCTGGTAACCCCCCTTTTGATCGTGATCGTCCATTTACCGGGCTTATCCACTTTATATTTATCCACTATCCGATAGCGAATGGAACCCTCAATTTTGTGAGCCGTTAAATTCCGGGGAACCCCTTCATGCTTATACTCGACGATAATGTCGTCATAGCTGGCACCCTTAGGAACAAAAAACTGCATCCATACATTAATTAAAGCCCCCAGAGAAACTGCCTTGGGATCTAGGGCCTCTTCACATTCAAGGGTTTTCATGCTCTTGCACAGCTTTGAGTCGGTCAAAATGGGCCCTTCTTCTTGCCCATTGTAAAAATAATCGACCACATCTTTCACTATTGTTGACGCCGGTGCCGCCGTCGCATTTAACGGACAAAAGATAAGCAGACTCCAAAAAACAAGGGTGAATAATAAAATTGATCGTTTCTTTGTCATGGTAAACCTCTCTTTCGTTAAATTAATTTTAAGCCGAAAATCATGAGCCTAATAATAACAAAACCCGGTCTCAAATAGAGATACGGGGTACTGCAATTCTTAAAACATATTAACCCTCCTGATACGCACAGAGGGAAAAAGGTTAGGCGCTTAGCTACAAATCTACACAACAACTCTGTTTACCAGCATATATCTAAGAATGTCAAGAAAATTGGATATTTGTTATAAATACTGGTATCATAAAATTATCAACGAACTCAATTAGGCAAAATTTCTATTGCATTTGTTCAAATTGTTCAAAAAATTTGACACGTTGGTTCAAAAAATAAGACGCTTTTAAAAAGAAATGAGAAGCGATCACCATGTTTTTATCATCTAAGCTTTTGATATTTCATAATAAATTCTTAAACTCGATGTCTGGAATACTTTTTGCTAACGATAAAGGATTTACGCCTTTTCATTGAATGGATCCTTTTAATAGTATTTTTCAAAGCAGACACTATTTTCAGGATTAAAAAGAACCAAAATTTGAAGGAGAAAAAAATGAAAAAAATATTCTCTACTATTTTCGTATTGTTAAGCTTTTTTTATTTGGCCGACTGCTTGGCCGCAGAGGAAATTCAGGTTCAGACCCCGGGCCGCACGGTCAATTTGACATATCAGGTCATAGATGACAACCGGCTTTTGGTTTCGGCCAAAGACGCCGAAAATAATCCGGTCAAAGACCTCAAAGTAGAAGATTTTGTTGTCCAGCGTGGTACTAAAAAAGCAAAAATACAATCGGTTGAAACCCTTGAGACAAGTGAATTCGTGCCGCTGAACATTGTCCTGGTGATAGACAATTCTTTTTCCATGAAGGAGCGCCGGGCTGTCAAACCGCTTCTGGCCGCTTTGGATGAATTTTTTAAAACCGTGCGGCCTATCGATAACGTCCACCTGGTCGTATTTAATAATAAAAAGACCATTCAGGTAAAAGAATACGAGTTGCACGCAAAAAGCTTTCATTCCGGTTTTACTCCCCAGCTTAAAGAATTTATCACGCAGGCCTTTGATAGGGGCCTGACCGGCACAACCTTCCTCTATGAAGCCATGGTTGCTGGGATCGATATCATCCGCAGGATGCCTGAAGAGGATCAAAAATTTCTGGTGGTGTTTTCAGATGGTGAGGATCTGAACAGCGCCTTTGATGACAAGGTGGTGGCGTCCGAAGCCAATGAGATTTCAAATTTTGAAGCGTTCTGTGTCGATTATATGCCTGGCGCCAAAACCGATCGTTTTCTCAAGACCTTTGCCGAAAATCACAACGGCCAAATCTGGAAAGCAAAATCAGCCACGGAACTGCTGCCCATTTTTCAGGCGTTTTCCAGCACCATTCTTTATCGATACGTAGTAACCTATCAAATTCTCGATCCGCCCAGCGGAAGCTTAACCATGGAGCCGGCTGAATTAAATTTTGAGATGTTGACCCTACTCGATGGTTCGCCCATAATGCACCAGGTTTTTTTTGAAACCGGCAAGAGCGAAATTCCAGACACCTATGTTTTATTTACAAACAAAAACCAAACAGAGACCTTTCATGGGAAAAGCCTTTCCAATGTACGCAAACGGTATCACAATATTCTGAATCTCATCGGCAAAAAATTACGTTTGCATCCGCAGGATCGTATCCGCATTGTGGGGTGTAATTCAGATACGGGCGTGGAGAAGGACAATCTGGAGCTTTCTCGCAAACGAGGTGAGGCCGTAAAGAAATATCTTCAGGAAATTTGGGGTATCGAGGCCTCTCGCATGAAAGTGGAGGCTCGAAATCTGCCGGCCCAACCTACACCCGAGCATACCTTGGGTAGCCGACCGGAAAATCAGCGGGTAGAAATTTTATTCGATTCAACACAAATGCAAGCCGACACAGCAGGCGAATTTGTTTT
>CP070746.1:5564068-5571528 GCA_020348305.1 Desulfobacterales bacterium | reverse complement strand
TGGGCAGCAAATTACCGCAAATTGGAAAAATTCAAAAGCACATACTAGGTCCATAAGCTCTGGTATTGTTGTCACATTAAAATAGGCGCACAAAATAGAAATATAGAACGGACGTCCCTCTTTTTCCTTTGTTTACCTTTATACCAACATGTCAGGTTTTGCTGTTTACCCTTTAGGCGCAACCACAAATGGCGGCGGAAAGTGCCGTCCGCCGCGCTCCAGAGTCAGCCAGCGCAATTCGGTAAAGGCCTCGATGGATGCCTTGCCGCCGTGACGGCCGAGACCACTGTTCTTCACGCCCCCAAAGGGAACATGCGGCTCATCATTCACTGAGCTGCAATTCACATGGGCCATACCCGTTTGCAGACGCCGGGCTACTTCGAGTCCCTTCTCTTCGTCACGGGTGATGATTCCTGCCGACAGACCGTATTCCGAGTCGTTGGCCATGGCCACGGCTTCATCGACCCCTTTGACGGTGGTAATCGGTGCCACCGGGCCGAAGGTTTCCTCCTGAAAAACGCGCATCTCGGGCCTGACATCAGCAAGCACGGTCGGCTGGTAGAAAAGCCCTTCGTGGGTACCGCCCGTCAGCAGCTTGGCACCTTGCTCAACCGCTTCGGTGACCTGTCCGTGAATGATATCCAGCTGGTGCTGGTTGATAATGGGCCCGATCACATTGGCCATCTCGCGGGGGTCACCGGCATTAAGCGTTTTGACTTTTTCCACAAAGCGCTCGGTAAATTCGTCGGCGATCGACTCATCGATAATGATGCGCTCCACCGACATGCAGATCTGCCCCTGGTGCATAAATGAGCCAAAAGTCGCAGCGTTGAGTGCGCGCTCCATATCCGCGTCATCGAGGATGATCAGGGCATCTTTGCCGCCCAATTCAACACAGGCTTTTTTAAGCATTTCTCCGGCCTTGGTGGCCACTTGGCGACCGACGGCTGTGGATCCGGTAAAGCTGATACCGCCCACCTGCGGATTGGTGATCAACTCGTCGCCGACGTCGGCGACACGTTCCCCGGAACAGGTGACCACGTTAAATACGCCCGCCGGCAGCTCCGCTTTATCGAAGAGCTCGGCAATCAACAACCCGCCGGAGACGGGCGTTTCCGAGGAGGGCTTCAATACGACGGCGTTGCCGATCGCCAGGGCCACCGCTAAACCGCGCGCAGAAAGCAACAGTGGGAAATTCCACGGTGAAATCACCGTTACGACGCCCAGCGGCTGGCGCACCACCATACTGATTTTACCGTGATCCGAGGGCAAAATCTCCCCGGTCACCTGATAGACCGCAGCGGCGGCGGCTCGAAAAATGCCGGGTACATAACCGGCCTCGAACATCCCTTTGCCAATCCATGCGCCGCCTTCATCGATCAGTGCGTTAACAAAGTCCATTTGCCGTTTTTCAAGAATATCTGCAGCTTTGAGCAGGTAGCCGGCCCGCTGCGGGTGAGGCATTGCTGCCCAGTCGGCCTGGGCCGCAGCGGCTGCTTCAATGGCCTTTTTAGCATCCTCTCGGCTTCCGTCGGAAATCTCGGCCCAGACCTCACCGCTGGCAGGGTTATAATCAGCAAAAGTACCTTCTGTGCTGACCCACTCCCCACCGATGTACATTTTGTAGTCATTTTTACTCATTATTCAGCCTCCTTTGTTATTATTAAACACTAAAGTCATATGATTATTTGAGATTTTAGTTTCATAAGAAATGGCTAAGCCCAGTTCTTTAAGTCATAATAACCCCTCATAACGCGATAGCGAAAGATTTGCTGCCCTCCAAATCTTTAAGAGGCTTAAGGGCTGTTTATAACGCAACTAGCCGATTCAGTCAAACCTAATCAAGGAGCCTGTGTGGGTCAAAAATTTTTGCTAATGCATCATAAATTCATTTTTCCTTTGGTTTCTTTCTGGCTGTCACCGAGCATATACGGCAAAAATGCCAGAAATCCTAGCAAGCACGCCAGCGTGCAGACAAGCCATACAATTCTTACTCCAGTAGGATTCTCGATGCTGCTTCCAAAAATGCTGAAAAGGCCGACAACAATCAGTGGACAAAAGGCCCACCCGGTTTTTCTCACGATGCCGTATATTCCGTAATAGACAGCCTCTCTTCTTTTACCGGATTTGAGCTCATCATAATCGGCAATGTCGGCAACAATACCTAATACGGCCGCAAACATACCTCCAAAAGGGATAGCAATTATCGAAAATATGATCAGTGTTTGTATATAGGCTGAAAACAGAGGAAACCGGCCGATAAAAAAACCGAGCACGTAGCCGAGGGCCATGGTGACCATAATGCCCCGAAATATCATTCGTTTCGGAAACCTGCTCAGGAGAAAATACCAGAGGGGCGTTGATATCGCCATAACAATAATGACCTGGGCCATCAGAATCGAGGCATCCGCTTCGCCTCGCCTAAGTATAAGGGTAGTAAAATATGGGACATTAATCAGCATGAGCTGGTAGGTCAGCTGGACAAACATGATCATGATCGCAAAGGACAGAACCTGTTTATCTGAAAACACTTGCTTGAGCACTTTAAAAAATCCGTGAAATCCGGGTTCCGATTCAACGTTTTCCGAGCGATAGCGTTCCGTAATTCCGAAGAGGGTAAGTTCTCCGGAGATAAATGCAGCAAAACCCAAAATGATGGCCATCCGAAAAGCCCCTAAATTTTCAAGCAGCGGTCCGGATAAACCGCCACCCACCTGGGCTCCGATAACACCAATCGCTACGCCAGCGGTTGCAATTTTTACCCTGCTTTTATTCTCGGTTCTCATTTCAGGAAGAACGGCAAACCACGGAATGAGAACACCGGTATATGACCAGTAATAAACGAACAGCACGACTCCAAGAAAAACGGCGTTTAGGATGCTTGTTCCGTTGACGGGCGGAAACCAGACCAGAAAAAATGAAAGATACAGAAGCGGGGCCGATATAAAAATATACGGTTTTCTGCGACCCCATCGGGTTTTGGTATGGTCGCTGAGGTATCCGACTAAGGGATCGGTGACGGCATCAAGTATTCTGCCGCCGGCGAGAATAACTCCTAAGGCCGCCATGGGAATATACTGAATACGACCAAGGTCTTTGGGAGGTATATAAAAAAACAGAATCCAGGCGGAAAGAATGGTATCGTAAATATTTAAAGAAAAACCTGCCAGATTATAGAGGATCAGCTCTTTGACAACCGAGGGCTTATCCGAAGTATTTCCGGATTCTATCGATTCTTGCATGGCTATCTCTTTCACGTTTCATGTTATCTGCATCCGTGGAAGGATTTAAACTCAATTAATTTTCCCATTCCGCCGCCATAAAGTCTTCTATGGTTCTTGCGCTGACCATCTCAACATAATGATCGAGCTTTTTTGCGAGCTTGGCATCAAGCTCTCTGGGCTGGTGTTCGGAAAGGGGTTCCCAGTCCGGCCCAAACCCGCGCTTCAGGTTTAATCTGCCACTGAACATCCGGGTCTGCACCGCAGAGGATAAACTTGCTCGGTGCTTTGTTAACAAATTCCTCAACCATGGCAGGAGGGAACTTTACAATTTTGCATTTTTCATCAACATTGCATCCCTGATCGGCAAGCATATCTCTCATTTTCTTTAGCTCAACGATGATGCCTGTATGCTCCAGCAATTCGAGAGTGTGTTGATGAATCTTTTTTCTTTCACTGTCGCTTAGAATCTTTAAGTCACTGGTTTTCATAGCCCGACTCCATTATTTAGATCTTTATTAACGAATAACTCCCAATTGGTTTTTAACTCAATTGGGGTTATAGATTTAGGATCTCAATCCGTCAACCTTCATGAATTGACCAGAGTTACTAAGAAGAACAAAAGCCACTCGACATGATCGATTTTTCTCCCGCTGGATCGGGATCCCACAGTACGATGATGAATATGTGGGAGCGGCTTCCGCCCGCGATCGAAACGAATCCATCCGATGTCGGTTACTTTGTGAACTCATTAGTAAATAAGAAACTTTAGAAAAAGGTAGTTATACAGAACGACATAAATCATTGCGCATACATACACAGCGTTCTGTATGTTTGAACCTTTACGGTGGTACTAAATTCAACGATTCAAAGGGCGAATACGCAATTTATTATGACGCTGTGTATAATTGGGGTGTCGGGGAGTTTTCTACGATAAAGATCCATCAGCTAATTAGAGAGATATGAGAGTATAAAAGAAAAGATTTTTAGAAGATTTACTGCTATCCATATTGCTCAGATTAAAAGCTCGCCTCGAATAGAGCTGCTATGCTGAATCGAATAGCCGGTTTCCCACAACATCGCAGACCGCTGGATTGAGCTGTTTCAATGTTTCTATCAAATTCTTTTGAATTTACATGCATTTTGGGCTCGGCGATTAAAATTTTTCCTTTGGGTGTTAGATGTGACTTTAGCTGGGTGAAAAAACCGCTTTTATCGTTAACCTCGTGCACCATCCAAAAGGCTAAAATAAAGTCAGCGAGTTCTTGCACGCCGATGTTATCGGCTTCGCAGCGATGGGGGATGATTCTTTCCGCCACCCCTGCTCGCTTGGCTCGCTTCAGCATGACATCCAGCATTTTTTGCTGAAGATCAATGGCGATAACCTTCCCGCTTTCACCGACCAAATTGGCCATACCAATGGAAAAATGACCCATGCCGCAACCTACATCCATGACCGTCATGCCCGCTCTGACATAGGCCCCCAAAACGTTTTGCGGTTGATGCAATAGTTTGCGAATGGGATTATCAAATGTATATGCCTTCCACCAGGGACATACATGATGATGTTCAGTGGTTGATAAAGTTTGAGATATCATTGACTATATTCTCCTTTCATAATCCTTCGTTTTAATAGGTATGTTCTCTGCTCATTTCTCTTAGACGTTTAAACGAAAAAATATTGCGATTTTGGATGATAAAAAATCATATTTTTTGGATGATTGATGTGGCAAAATTTTTTCTTTTAGACATTAAAGTATTTTGGGAGCCAATGCTTTTCTGAGATGTAAAAATATGTAACAAATTGTAACATAATAATTTTTCTCATCAAGAATTATGATCTTAACAATTTGAAATTATATAATATTTTTTAAGTGGCGAATGTTTAACGTCGACCCCTTGAAAAATTAATAAAAAGTGTTAGTATTAGGATATACCTACCGGTAGGTAAATTTTTCATTGACAACGTGCAGACAATTAACTAAAAGATGCCTTCCGTAGAACTTAGGTGTCACGAACCAATTGGAATTATCTGCACATTTAACTCGTAGCTTTTTATTTTATTGATGGAAGTCAAAAACAAGATCAACTCGCTGGAGCCCAATGCCAGGCAAAGGCTATTGGAAACCGCCACAGACCTATTTGCCGAAAAGGGTTATGCTGGAACTTATGTTCGGGAAATTGTAGAAAAAGCCGGCGTCAGTAAACCCGTTCTGTATTATTACTTTCAAAGTAAAGAGGGGCTGTTTTATGCGATTTTGGAATATGCTTCAGACGTCCAACAGAACGTTCTGAACGAAATTTTTGAGGCATCAGGTACAGTATTTGATCGATTCGTCTATTTATATCGTCGGGTATATGAGGGCATTCAGCAATACCAGAGCCTGTATAAGATGATTCAAAGTCTCATTTATGGTCCTCCTCAGGGAGCCCCCGAATATGACTATGCAAGCTACCAGCGTCAGATGTTCGAGGCCGTTAGACGAATATATGACGATGGGGTATCCAAGGGAGAAATCCGAAAAGCCGATGCGGAGGAGGTTGCTTTTTTGGTGCTCAGCCTGATAGATTTTTCTTTAAACATGGATCAAGTCATACCTGAATCGGCCGATCCGCAGCGGCCTGAGAGGCTGCTGAGGATTGCCTTTCAGGGATTAGTTCCTTAAATATTTTTTGTGTGCTTTTTGGATAAAATTTCTCGAGTGCAAAATTAGGAAAAGGGAATAAGTGAAATGAAATCTGGTATTACTTTGTTCACCGTCATCCTGACAGTATTGCTCGCAGCATTTGCGATGACGGGCTGTAAAGATCGGGATAGTATGGCCAATACCGAGACCAATTCGCTTGAGTCACCTGCGGTTCCGGTCTCGGTGGTTGTTGTAAATCCGATTCCGATGAAGGATGTTATCTATCTGCCCGGTGAAACCGAAGCGTGGCAGGATGTCCAGGTAGCAGCCAACACCGCTGGCCGTATTGAGTGGATCGGGCCCCGCGAGGGCCAAAATGTAAAAAAGGGAGCACTTTTGGCCAAAATAGACGTCTCTGCCCTCAAGGCCGCCCTGGACCACGCCGAAGCCGCACATCAGTTGGCCGAGGATCTGTACCAGCGACGCCACCGACTTTACGAGAACAAGATCATCGCCAAGGAAGAACTCGATCAAAGTGAGACCCAGCGAAAACTTACGCTCACCGACCTTGAGCAAATCAAGGTCAAATATAACCACGGTTTTCCGAAATCCCCCATTACGGGAATCATCAACCATCTTTATGTGGATGTGGGTGAGTATGCGGATGTCGGAAAACCAATCGCGGACATCGTAAATATTGATAAAATCAAAATCAACGTCCGGGTACCGGAACTGGATGTGCGTTATGTTAAAAAAGGTCAAAAGACGCCGATTAAAATTGATGCCTTTCCGGACCGTACACTAATCGGCACCGTTGATTTTGTTGCATTTAAAGCCGATCCTGCGACTAAGACCTTTCTGGTACGATCAGTTATCGACAACCCCGACCATGACATCCGCCCGGGAATGATCGGCCGGGTGGTTTTTGTTCGACGGATCATACCCGATGCCATCGCAGCACCACTGTTTGCTCTGGTGGACAAAGGCGGGGAACGCATTGTTTTTGTTGAAAAAAATGGCGTCGCCGAATCCCGCACTATTTCGATCGGTGTGATTGAAGGCGACCGGATACAGATTACCAGCGGCCTTGACGCCGGCGATCATCTGATTGTTAAAGGGCATACCGAAGTCGAAGACGGCATGAAGGTGACTGCGCAATGATTCTCAATCAGCTCGCTCTGAAACGACAGGTCACGGTTCTGGCGCTTCTGGTAATCATTGTCATTGCCGGCCTTTACTGTTATGCCACCTTGCCCCGCGAATCCTTCCCGGATATCACCATCCCCTATGTATTTGTCACCACCACCTACGAAGGGGTGGCACCCGAGGACATCGAGGAGCTGATCACCATTCCCATCGAGCGCAAGCTCAAAGGCATTGACAATGTCGAAGAAATCCGTTCCACCTCCGCTGAAGGGTTATCCACGGTAGCCATCAAGTTTCTGCCTAAAGTAGACATTGATGACGCCGTGCAGAAGGTCCGAGATAAGGTGGATCAGGCCAAAAACGATTTACCGGCCGATCTTGCCGACGATCCGGTGATTCAGGAAGTCAACTTCTCCGATCTGCCGGTCATCCGGGTGGTTCTATCAGGGCCCTTCAGCCTGCGACG
>CP070746.1:5556325-5563968 GCA_020348305.1 Desulfobacterales bacterium | reverse complement strand
TAAAAAATATCGAGAAGATCCGCGCTGAAGTCGGCATGGTCTTTCAGCACTTTAATCTCTTTCCGCACCTGACTATTCTCGAAAACCTGTCGCTGGGACCCATATGGGTCAGAAAGATCCCCAAAAAAGAAGCCGAAGAAATAGCCATGCATAATCTGGAAAAGGTGCATATTGCCGAACAAGCCCTGAAATATCCCGGCCAGCTTTCGGGCGGTCAGCAGCAGCGGGTCGCCATTGCACGTAGCCTCTGTATGTCGCCGAAAATAATGCTTTTTGATGAGCCCACCTCCGCCCTTGATCCTGAGATGATCAAGGAAGTACTGGACGTCATGATCGAACTTGCGCAGGAAGGCATGACCATGATCGTGGTTTCCCACGAAATGGGATTTGCCAAAAGTGTGGCTCACAGGGTGCTTTTCATGGACTATGGTCAAATTGTGGAGGGGAACACTCCGGAGGAATTTTTTGAAAACCCCCAGCACGAGCGCACCAAGCTTTTCCTCAGCCAAATTCTACACTGATAAACCTGTCCATTGCACATTTCAATTGGATTAAGGTGTTTTCCTGTGGTCTTTTTTCCATATTTTCCGCAAGATCATTAATATTGCTAAATGATTCAAATTATATATAATAATTTAAGTTTCATTTGCCCTTGGCCGATATAGATCTATATATTAAATTTACTGGGCTTTATCAGATCAAATAAAGCCTGAGCAGCCCGGAGGCGATTATGGATTTATACTATGCCGATGGGAACCGAAAGATAGGACCTATTGGAAAAGCCGAGCTTCAAGCACTGATAAAAACCCAAAAAGTAAACGCCAAAACCCTTATCTGGCAAGCGGGTATGACGGACTGGGTGGAATTGGGCAACTTTGTCCGCAGCAGATCATCCGGCGGTGCTAAAGTCAAACCATCGGATCCGCTTGCGCGCCAATCCGTTTGTTCTGAATGCGGCAAAAGATTTGCTGAAGATGAAATGATTCGTTTTATGGATTCCTGGGTGTGTGCCAGCTGTAAGCCTATTTTCGTCCAAAAAATTAAGGAAGGGGTATCGGTTGCCGCAGCCATGGAATATGCCGGATTCTGGCTTCGTTTTGGGGCGTTATTTATTGACGGAATCATTATGTGGTTTATTTCTATGCTCATATTTATGCCTATGGGCTTTATCACGGCCGCATTTACGGATCAGACGGCTGTGATGGTTATTACTCCACTCATTACAACCCTATTTCAGCTAGCCATTCCCGCTGCCTATGATATCTGGTTTGTTGGAAAATACGCGGCAACGCCTGGGAAAATGGCATGTAAAATTAAAATTGTTACTGCCGATGGTGGTCGGGTAAGCTATGCCAGAGCTTGCGGAAGGCATTTTGCTAAATGGATCAGCTGGATGATACTTTTAATCGGGTATATTATGGCAGCATTTGATGACCAAAAGCGAACCCTTCATGATCGGATTTGTGAAACCCGGGTAATCAGAAACTAACCTGAGAGAGGATCCAGCTCCTTGATTTCCTGTACCCAATGCAAAACACCCCTAGCCGGTCAGGCGATCAATACTTACGGTATGGTTGCCTGTCCTTCTTGCAGCGGACTTTTACGAGCAGATGTTTACCCAGCGCTTTACAGGCAGGCGCCTGCGGGGCAGGTGGGCGAAACCCTGCAGATGGACAAAGAAGCCGGTTGCTTTTATCACTCCCGAAAAAAAGCCGTCATTCCCTGTGCTGCCTGCGGCCGATTCTTATGTTCGCTGTGTGATGTTGAGTTCAATGGCCGACATCTTTGCCCCATATGCCTGGAAAAGGGTAAAACAAAACGAAAAATCACGAATCTGGAAAACCACCGAGTCTGTTACGACAGAATAGCGTTGTTAATAGCCATTGTCCCGATGTTAATTGTCTATATTACAATTTTAACTGCGCCTATTGTCATTTTTATGACCTTTCGGTATTGGAATGCTCCTGGAAGTATAATACCATATACCAAAATTCGTTTTATCTTGGCTTTTGTAATAGCTGTTTTACAACTCGTCGGTTGGTTTATACTATTTAGTAATCTGGTAGGAAATTAGAAAAAGAGAATTTAACCTGGAAAAAATGCACAACGCGTCCGAAAAATATCGACGACTATCCGGAAAGAAAAAGAATTTTCTGATCGGATACCATACTCTCTGGCAGGGGCCGGACCATCTGCTTCATATCTTTTCTAAATTCGGGATTGAAGATTACAAGCGTTTTTATTTCAACGACATTCAGGCCATCATTACCCGCAAAACCATTGCCGGTAGGATTCAGAATTTTATTCTGGCAGGATTATTGGGCTTTTTTGTATTGTTGGCATTCTTCTCTGACAATGAATGGTTAGGCTTTCCCGCAGTTATGATTGCGTTATTGCTCATATTATTGCTGATTAATTGGTTCAGGGGCCCGACATGCGAAACTTATCTTTTGACCGCTATTCAGACCGAGAAGCTGCATTCTTTACATCGATTGAAAAACACCCAGAAAGTAATGAGCCACGTGCGACCCTTGATCGAACAAACTCAGGGAATCTTGCCTACCGAAACCGTCGATCAAAATTCTTTGCGCTTTCCTAAAAACCCAAGATCACTGAAATCATCGTCACATGTCAGACCGCCCAAAAGCGCTCGAAAGCATGAAATGGGCAGAGCGCATATGATCATGTTCGCTTTGTTGGTGCTTAACGGTCTAATCATTACTCTCGGTCTATTATTGAGCCATATCGCTCTTACGCTTTTGAGTTCCATCGTCAGCATGTTGACGGGAATCTGCGTGATCATTGCACTGGTTAGGCAACATGAAAGTGATATGATAAGATCCATACGGACGATGACATGGACAACCCTGAGTTATGTATGTTTTTTATTTGTGGCCGGCTATATTATCAGCATGGCCATGGCACTCAGAAACCCGCAGCTCATAGCGAATCAATGGGAATTGCTTAAGATGATTTCCGAGATTTCGCCTTGGGAAAATCCCTTATTGTTAGGCTTTAATATTTTTTCTCTCTGTAGTGCTTTGATTATAGGTGTTTTAGGACTTTTTTTACTGAAAAAATATCGAAAAGAGCACCAAAAATCCCCCACTGTTTTAACCACTACTGTTTGTCATCCCGCATCAGCAAGGATCCCATAATGTCGGATATAATTCACCAGCGCTGCTACAATCATATGTTGCGCGAGGCGGTTGCGCGCTGTCCTGAATGCGGTAATTATTTCTGCCGGGAATGTATTACCGAGCATGAGGACAGGGTGCTATGCGCGAATTGTCTTCGTAATACGATAAAATCTTCAAAAACAAAATCCGCCCTGCTTTTATGGCCACTCAGAGTTTTCCAGTTTTTTTGTGGAGTAATACTCCTTTGGATATTCTTTTATTATCTGGGACAAATGTTGCTTGCGCTCCCATCTTCCTTTCATGAAGGAACGTTATGGCAAGGCACTTCAGGCGGTTTTTTATAGAGAAAACTCTATTTGTATTGCTGATCACTTATAATTGAAAAGCTATATCCATATATGACAAAATATGGGAAGCATAGTAAAAGCGCGATCGCTGTTATAGAAGAGGCTATCCATTTCCTTCGGTTGGCCCCGACCACTTTGCTGCTTAGTTATTACGTCGGAAGTCTTCCATTTATTCTCGGATTGCTTTATTTCTGGGCTGACATGAGCCGCAGTGCTTATGCAAAGGAACATTTAGCCGTTGCGTCCTTCGGCACTGCGCTGCTTTTTATATGGATGAAATTCTGGCATGCATTCTTTGGCCAGCAAATAAGAGCAAAACTCCTTGGAACCCCCCATCAAGTATGGTCCATTCATGGCCTTTTTTCGATGGCAGCATCCCAAACGCTTATCCATTCGACAGGTTTGTTTATTTTGCCCCTTGCCGCACTTCTTATGGTTCCTTTTGGATGGTGTTATGCCTTTTATCAGAATGCTGCGGTGCTAGTGGACAATGAATCTTACAATTTAAGAGATATGTGCAGGAGGGCATTGCAGCAGGCAAAAATGTGGCCGTTGCAGAATCACACGCTGATTGGCGTTTTCTCCATGTTTGGATTGGTGGTACTCCTTAACGCATCAATTGCCATACTCATGCTGCCATATTTGCTAAAAAAATTTGTGGGTGTCGAAACAGTTTTTACTATCAGTGGTTTGCATGCCATCAATACAACCTTTGTGGCTATCGCTTTTGGCATTACTTATTTGTGTATGGATCCCTTAGTCAAAGTGGCTTATGCGTTACGATGTTATTACGCTGAGGCCTTGCAATCCGGAGCAGATTTAAAATCAGAACTTCATATTTTTAAGACAAAGGGGAAATTATTTGCCGCAACATTAATTTTGTTTTTTTTGATTGCCCCATTTCAGGCGAACGGAGCAGAAAAATATGGACGCTCACCTGCAGAACTCACCCCAGTTTCCTCAGAGCAACTGGACCGCTCCATCGACGAAGTTTTGGAACGCCGGGAGTTTGCCTGGCGTCTGCCACGAGAAAAGCAACAAGTGCAGGACGATGAAGCGTCCGGGCCATTGATATCAGTTATCCGATGGGCATTAGAGGCGATTGGGGAGGGTTTTGAAACGCTTGCCAATTGGATTCAGAAACTAGATGAATGGCTCAATAAATTTTGGCCTAAAACGGAGAAAGGCATCACCCATAAAGATGATGACTGGAGGGAATCTATTCGATTCTTATTGATTTTACTCGTCATTGTTTTGATCATTGCCCTTATTTACTACTTGGCCAAGTTATGGCAAAAGCGTCAGACATCACAGGCGGAAGTAGAAAGTGAAGCTGTCACGCCTACACCTGATCTGACCGATGAGGGTATCAAAGCTGATGAGCTTCCGGTCAATCGTTGGCTGGAGCTGGCCAAAGAAATGATCGCAAAGGCTTCGTTGCGTTTGGCCATGCGTGCGCTTTACCTGGCGACACTGGCCTATCTGGCCGAAAAAGAACTCATTAGGATCGAAATATACAAATCTAATCGAGACTATGAAAGAGAGCTATACCGCAGAGCCCACGAAAAAATTGATCTATTAAAGGCGTTTTCCAAGAATGTAGTGATATTTGATAGGGTTTGGTATGGCATGCACAAAATAACACGCAACGATGTGGATAATTACTTAGCAGACCAAGAAAGGATAATGTCTCTTGCCGAGCAGTAGAAAACTAACCTTAGGATTTCTTATCGTGATATTACTTATCTTTGCCTATGGGCTGGTACACCTATTTTTGTTGCGTTTTCAAACTGGAGATATGTATCCGCCCTATTCATCGTTGCGAAGTGATCCTTTGGGCACAAGAGGCCTATATGAGAGCTTAGTTAATTTGAATATATCTTCGGTTAACCGAAATTATCTGCCTTTGTCTCAAATACAATTCAAAGAATATACAACTTTTTTTTATTTGGGGATGCGGGTGTTTGAACTTCAATCCGTACCCGAAGAATTTGCAAAAGCCGTGGATCAATTGACCGAGCGGGGTGGGCGCTTTGTTATGACTTTTTTACCGGTGAATAAAAAACCCTGTATATCCGCTCAAGATAGTGAAGATCTAGAAGAAGGAAAAGAAAAAGAAAGGCAACAAGAGGAGGTAAAAACGGCTAAAGCGGAATCTTCTGAACAGAAAAAAGCCGGCTCTAATTCAGAAAAATCAGAAGTTAAAGATAAGCCATTTCAGAAATCGAACGGCTCAATGCCATACATTAAAACGGTCTCGCTTAAAGACCATTGGGGTGTCAGTTTTCAATATGATGAAGACAGCGACGTTCCGAATCAGGCGCAACGAGCTGCTGAGTTCGAGAGCAATACATTGCCGAGTCCCATTACATGGCATAGCAATCTTTATTTTGATGATCTGAAAGGACCATGGAAAGTGATCTATCGTCGTGATGGCCATCCGGTGATTATCGAAAGGCCTTTTAAACACGGAAAAATTTTGCTCTGCGCGGATTCCTATCTGTTCAGCAACGAAGCTCTGCGTTCAGAACGGTATCCATCTTTGCTGATTAGACTCATCGGAGCGAACTTTCATGTTGTATTTGATGAAGCCCATTTCGGAATTTATAATGTCCCGGGAATCGCAGTCCTTATTCGAAACTATGGATTTCACTGGTTTTTTTTGGCAATTGCGCTGTTATTTCTTTTGTTTGTCTGGAAAAATTCTGTTCATTTTGTTCCACCTCTAGACAATAACGATGGTGATGGATATGATGTCAGCTCCGGAAGAGACTATATTCAGGGATTAACTAGTTTGCTCCGGCGAAATATCCCTGTGAAAAACGTATTACGGGTAAGTTTAGAAGAATGGAAAAAATCTTTTGATCTGAAGGAGAAACTTCAATCCGAGAAAATTGAGGAGATCGCAAACATCATTGAAATGGAAGAAGCGATGTCCGAACAAAGGGGCAATCCAGTAAAAGGATATAAAACGATTTGTAAAAAACTCTCGGAAGGAAATTCGAAATGAATGAAAATATAGAATTATTAAAGAAAGCTCTGCAGCGCTCCAAACAGGAAGTTGCCAAGGTAATTATTGGGCATGACGGTGTGGTGGACCAGTCGTTAGTTGCCATTTTTAATGGGGCGCATGCCTTGGTTGAAGGCGTACCCGGCGTTGCGAAAACTTTACTTGTCAGAACCTTGGCCCATATCATGCGGTGTGATTTTGCACGAATTCAATTTACTCCAGACCTGATGCCGACGGACATCACCGGAACGCATGTATTCAACATTCAGAAAAACGAATTTGCCCTGGTAAAGGGTCCGGTATTTACGACCTTTTTGCTGGCAGATGAAATTAACCGGGCGCCGGCAAAAACCCAATCAGCTTTGCTTCAAGCGATGCAGGAGCGCACTGTGACAATCGATAGAACAACCCATGAATTATCACCAAATTTTACGGTGTTTGCCACCCAAAATCCCATCGAATATGAAGGTACATATCCGTTACCGGAGGCCCAAAAAGATCGATTTATGTTGAAAATCACTATAAATCTTCCCGACCGACAAGATGAACTGACCCTTGCCCAGCGGATGCTTGGCAAAGACGCACCGGAAAACATCTTAGCCAGCGGTGCGGTTAAACAAATCATATCACCGGAAGTATTAATCAAACTGCGTCAAACACTGGAAACAATTTTAGTCAAAGAAGATCTGATTACATATATTGTTGATATTGTGCGCAAGACTCGATTGCATCAAAGCGTTATGGTCGGTGCCGGTCCTCGTGCCACCCAAGCCCTGTTGCTTGCGAGTAGAACTTTTGCAGTGATTAACGGACGCGATTTTGTGACTCCCGATGATATTAAGTCCATGGCGATTCCGGTTTTGGAACATCGACTGATTCTGCGGCCGGAATATGAGATTGAAGGACTGACGGTACCGGAAGTTATCGAAGATATACTTAAAGAAATTGCGGTTCCAAGGTAGAAATAGTTACGAATTACGAGGTGCGGGGTGCGGATGACGTGCTACGAGTCGCGGGTTACGGGTTGCGGGGTACTGGTTACGAGGTGATGGCTATCATTAGAGGTTTCAACGTGCAACGCGCAACCCGCAGCTCGTGACCTTTAGGAAATGAGCTATTTTATCAATATAGTATTTGCGCAAAATT
>CP070746.1:5549531-5556225 GCA_020348305.1 Desulfobacterales bacterium | reverse complement strand
GATAATGGCAATGTGGTGATTCCGGACGGCCGCCTTGAAACCGACGTTGGTTATATTCGTCTGAAATCAGCCCACATAACGCTGCCCATGTCAGACCGCCCTCTCGCTGATGCGCCGTTGGCGGCTGTCTTGACCGTTAATTTGCCAGACCTCAAACCTCTGAGTCGCATTTTCACCCTGCCGGCGCTGGGGGGATCGCTCAGTGGTCATTTGCAGGTGATGGGAACACTGGTTGCACCTCGTGGTGCGGTGGATTTAAAAGCCAATAGCGTTTCATATCAGAATACGGTTTTCGGAAATTTGGCGCTGAATGCAACAGCTGACGTTCATCAAATAATTATCAAATCGTGTGTGTTAACAAGAGGCAAGGACCGTGCCACGGCACGGGGTACTGTCAATTGGGTATCCAAGGCGTTTGAAGGATTTCAGTTTGAATTTGATATCTCGAATCTGAAACCCTACTTCTTGGAGCTAGCACCACTTGTGAGGGCGAAGGCCAAAGGTACACCCGATGTTCGCGGCCGTTTGGCGGGAGCGATTAATGTATCCGGGCCGTTCACACAACCAGTCGGTACGGTTAAATTGCAATCTCACGGGATTCGTATTAATGGCACCCGTTTGGGCGATGCGAATGTGAAACTCAGTCTTTCATCTGATCGTGTGGTGGTCTCTTCGGCGCAATTTCGCAATTCAAATGACCGCGTGGTTATCAGTGGATCTTTTCTCCATCAAAGGCAGCAACTCGATAACGTCGACGTGAAGCTCGATATTAAAAATCTAGCAGTTTACATTGATCCGTGGTGGAGAGGAAAAGCATCCGTCTCCGGTTCGGTGCGCGGCCACCTTAAAGCTTCGGGTAACTTTCTGGAGCCAGACGCCAGTGCGGAAATTCAGGTCGAGAATTTTCTTGCAAACGATATTAACATTGAAAAAGGAAAACTTCGTTTACGTAACACCGAACGACAGACCACCATCGAACGGGCCGAAGTGAAGACAGCCCAGGGAAGTGTGCGGATAGCTGGTACAATTCGGCGTAACGCCACCGACACCGAATTTAATTTGCAATTGAACGAAGCCGTTTTTAAACACCAGGACATTGTCGTGTCTTTAGAAAAGCCGTCACACATTCGCTTGTCCCGCAACGGCATGGTTTATTTTGATAAAACATCTTTGAGCGGATTTGTCGGCCGTCTAACTTTAAGCGGCAGGTTCGATCCCGCCGCTGAGTCGGATCTTCTGATAGCGGTCGCTGGTGCGCGCAGCGATGGTTGGTTCGATCGGGTTGCTTCAAACCGTATCCGTTTTCAGGGGCTCGACGCTCAAATTCGGATTGGCGGTCCTCTCGATTCGCCATCTGTTACCGTTACTGGTTTACTTGATCAGCTAGGTAGTACGGAGATGCCAATGACTTTTGCGGGACGGTTTAATCTCAGTTACAGTGATAAAACGCTTACAATCCGGGAATTCGTATGGAACAGTGCGGGCGGACAGCATGTTGACTTAAAAGGTTCTTTTCCGCTTGATCTGTTTGGAGCGAATCTGCTTGCCCCCGGGCGAATCACACTGACCGGCGGAGCGGAAATCACTAACGCAAGCACGCTGGATTTTTTGGTGCCCTGGTACGGCGTCACCGGCGGTTCCATTAAAAGCGACCTGAAGCTCAGCGGGACCTGGGACCGGCCGATCGGTGAGCTTCACCTGCGTGTCCATAACCTCAGCCAACCGCAAGATATCAATCCCTTTCCGCCCGAACCGTATGATATAACCGGTGACATACGAATCGACGGGGAACAGGTGGTGCTCGAATTGTTTGAGGCGCGATCACCCGGTCTACTGGTTCAGGCGCAAGGTCAGTGGAACGGCGCACCGTCGCCGGTGGATCTGATACGATCCAAAGGCCGAAAACTCACCGGCCGGGTAAACCTCGAAGGATCGTTGGACGTCCCGGATTTGAGCTGGCTCGCCAGACAGGTCGCTGGCGTGCGGCGGTTGGCCGGGCGACTGGAAGTGCGCGGAAGGTTGCAGGGTCCGGTCACGGATCTGACCGCTGATGGGACCATCCGGCTTTCCGACGGGGAGTTTTCGCCCGATATTGATTTGCCTTCGCTGCGAGAAATGAACCTGGAGGCAGCGGTGACACCTGAAGCTTTGAAGGTACAAACGCTGGTCGGCGAATTGGGAGGAGCCCCTTTTAGACTGACGGGAACTTATAACCTGACGGCGGCCGGAAATACAACAGATTTTAGACTCAAGGGGGAAAACCTGCTTCTATTTCGCAGTGAAAGTTTGCGACTGCGGGCCAATACGGACCTGACACTGAAAGGACCGGTCTCGCGACTGGAGCTTGCCGGCGAGATTGCCATCAGCAACGGACGTTTTTCGAAGAATCTCGGCATTCTTGAAGGGCTTTCAGCCAGAGGCAAACCGGATGACGGCCGGGGCTTTCAGCTCTTTTCCATTCGACAATCTCCGCTAGGCGATACGAAATTTAATATTCGAATTAATGCTAAAGAACCCTTCCAGATTCAGAACAACCTGATTAGAGGAGCGGTACGCCCGGATCTATTGCTGTCTGGAACCGGAGAGCTGCCGGTGTTAGCCGGCAAAGTGTACCTAGAGCCAACCCGTCTCTATTTACCGGCAGGCCTCATGAAACTGGAGACCGGTCTTGTTACTTTCGATCCAAACGATCCGAATCGCCCCAAGCTCGATATTGTCGGAACAACGGAAATGCTCGGTTACAATATTACGGCGGTGATCGCTGGGCCTTACAATGAACCCGTTATCACCTTGTCTTCGGTACCGCCGCTGCCCAATGATGAATTGGTCATGCTTTTACTGACGGGTCAGCCGCCAAAAAAGTCCGGTCTGCAGGACTCTGGAAGACGTCAGCAGATGAATGTGGCCATGTTTATTGGAAGGGACATGATCTCCCGCCTGTTCGGCGACGAATCAGATGAAGCCAGCGAATTCATTATGGATCGGTTTGAAGTGGAGATTGGCAGGGGGGTCACGCAACAGGGCGAAGAAACCATTCACGCTCAATTTCGACTGGGAGACGACATTTTGCGGAAAGGGGACGGCCTATACTTGACCGGTGAGAAAGATTATTTCGACAATTACAACGCAGGAGTCAGACTTGTCTTCCGGTTCCGTTAAGCGATCGGCTGAGCGATACTTTTCACTTCGCACCGCTCGCCTACTGTGGCTTTTGATCATCGCATCGGTGGTTTCGAGCTTCGGGATATCGGTACTGGCAGCAGCCGAAAGCGAAGCTGAAAAGGCGGCCTTCGGCTCATACGAAATTGTCTTTCAGGGCAACGCCGCCCTGAGCGAGAGCAAACTGAGGCAGGTGGCGCATAAAGAGCTGGAGGCTTTCGACAAAGAAGGCCACAAGCCGGCTGATATCGACGACGCCGCTTATCAGATGCAGATTTCCTATCGCAAGGCCGGATATGCATTGGCCACAGTCGATTATAAAATTGAACGGGAAGGAGCGCGAACAAAAGTCACCTTTATCATTTCTGAAGGTCCCCGCACAATCATTCGCAGTATCACCTTTTCCGGCAATGCAGCGATTAGCCGGGACGAACTGTTGCCGTTTTTTGAAAAAAGTCGAACCAGTCTAATCCGGAAAGGTGAACCTATTTTCCTTAAGTCCGACGTCGACGCTGCAGTGGATGATACCCGTCAACTCTATATCACCCGGGGATATCTGGATGTAGTGGTCAAAGAGCCACGGCTTGAATTTAGCGCGGATCGCAGTCGGGTGGATATTTTGGTTGCCATTCGAGAGGGCATTCAATATCGCATTCATAGCATTGCCACCCTCGGAGATGTCATTGCTGATGCAGCAGCTGAGCTGGATCGTATCCGCAAAGAGATGATTGGCCAATCATATTACAATCGTAAAAGACTACTTCTTCAAACCCGGGTGATAGAGATCTACGGCAATCTTGGCTACCCGGATGCCAACATTGATGTAAATAGGCAACCGCCGAAAGAACCCGGGCAGGTGGAGCTGAACGTGTTGATTGATAGTGGCCCGTTAGTTACCATCTCAGACATTGAGATTCGTGGCAACCAGCGAACCCGCAAAAAATTCATTCGAAACCGGATTCAGCTGAGGCCGGGTGAGCGATACGACCTTGCCCTTCAAAAGGAAAGTTTTCGTGATCTTTACAAAACGGGAATTTTTTCCAAAGTCGACTTCCAGCTGGAGGAAACTGACGCTCGCGATAAACGCGTGCTGGTCGTAAAGGTGGAGGAGGCGCCCGCGAAAGAGCTTTTTTTCGAACCCGGTTGGGGTTCCTATGAACTTTTACGATTGAAGGTTGGATTTCGCGAAAAAAATCTTTTCGGCACCGGCCGCATCTTCAGATCGGAAGCCACCGGATCCTTCAAAGCCTATTCCTTGGTGGGCAGCCTGTCCGATCCGTTTTTTTTAAACACTGACATCCGAGCAGACCTAAACGCCTTCTATAGCCACCGGATCGAGCCCTCATTTACCCGAGACGATATCGGTATGTCCTTTTCTCTGACCAAGGATTTAACTGACGACCTGAAAGGATCGGCCCAATATATGATCCGCAACACAGATCTTTCAGAGTTAGACGAAGAGGAAAAGAATTTGGATGATAACTATGATTTTGCGAGTATTACGCTACAAACTACGTATGATACCCGCAACGACATTTTTTTCCCGACTTCAGGCCAGCGTATTTTCGCCTCGGTCGAACAAGCGGATAAATCCCTGGGCAGCGATTTGAATTTTACGCGGCTGACGGGTGGTACCCGATTTTTCTTTCACCCGGCGCGCTACACTGTCCTGGGATTTCGGTACAGGACAGGCCTGATCATTCCGGAGCGCGATCAGATAACGATTCCACTGGCCGAGCGCTTTTTCAATGGCGGCGAGAATACAGTGCGAAGCTTTAAAGAGGCAGAGCTCGGTCCTCAAGACGACTCAAATGATCCGACCGGCGGATATGGGTTCAATGTGCTGAATATTGAATTGCGCCAGCGGATCGTAGGTAATTTCACCGGTTCGCTCTTTTTTGACTACGGAAATGTGTCGCCAAATCGCTCGCGCCAGGAACAGGGCAAGCCACCTTATGACAGTCGTTCCGATATCATCTCCGATACGCTTGATGACTATTTTAAGGGCTTCCGCGCTGGAGTGGGCTTTGGATTTCAGTATCTGCTGCCGATTGGTCCGGCGCGGGTTGATTTTGCATTCAACCCGGACCCCGATAAGAAACGCAACGAAGATTTTTTCGTCTTTCATTTCAGTGTAGGCATGGCGTTTTGATTGACCGACGAAGTAAGGGGGACTGCGCTGGAGACGACACTCAAGCAAGAAATGATGCAATCATTGAAAGCATTGAATTCTATCTGAAAGTGGTTGTAATCGCGGCAAGACGGCGCTACTACACAGACTATTTTCTTTGATAACGTCTGTTTACTGTCATTTATCCCCGAATCGCGCCTTGCGACTCGTTTATTTCCGCATTCCCAATTTCGAATTCGATTCCTTTTGTCCTCTGTCCTCTGTTCTCCTCTGTCTTCTGATCATTTACTGCGGTCTGTATTGCTCCGGCAGCACCGGTTCAGTATCCCATTCCTTCGGCCATCGTTGTCCGGTCTTTTCTTTTAATTTTTCTTTTAATTTCTTCAGCCCGGGTCGCGCAAATTTCAGATGACCTTCTTTGAGCGTCCGACCATTTATGGCCGCTTCACTGCGAAGCCGATGCCCCACGGTTCGTTCCATTTGTCGCCCCAGCCACAATACCTGATCCACATCGTAACCATGTTCAATGCCCATTTCGTCAATCTGAACCAGCATATCTTCTAAACAGGTCAGACCCACAAAACGCGGATCCTCGTAATAATACTCCCCTGTTCCGGGCACCGGGGTATCGTCTAAAAAATTGGCCGGCTGGCCGCCCATTCCGCCGATGGTTGCCTCAAAATAGGTTATGCCTGCCTGAAGTGCGGCCAGAACTGAGGCAGAGGCTACCCGCTTGGTCTCATGAAAGTGGGCGATATGAAGCGAGGTATCCGGTATCTCGTCCAGGATCATCGAAAAATAACGGTAGACATCCGGCGCTGAAGCACTGCCATCATGATCCGCGTGTTCGATATCACCGGCACCGATCTCCAGCCAGCGCTTGGTAAACTCCACGGCATCCTTCAATTCCGTGGCACCTGCGATGGGACTGCCCCAGATAGTGCTCACCGTACCGCACATTTTGATGCCTGCATCAGCGCATTTTTTGATGCAGCGCTCTGCCTCCTTCCAATATTCCGGAAGGGTGGTTCCGGAATTGGCAAAATGGTGTTCCTCTTCGGTGGAAACCATCATCAAACATCGATCGGGGCCGATTCCCTTCTTCTTTAATTCGATGGCACGATCCACGGCTCCCTCCCGGATGGTAACGGCGGTGATGCAGAGGTCATCATAATTGATACCCTTCTTTGCACAGCGTGCTTTAAATCGATCACTGTGCAACGACGCCAGCACTTCTTCGGCATCGCTGAACTGCGGCATCAGATAGGGGTTGCCGAGATTGGTAACCTCGATATTGCGACAACCGGCAAATATAAGCTCTTGCGCATAGAATATCTTTGCCCGGGTCGAAATGAACTTCTCCAAATGCTGAAAACCGTCTCTGACGGTAATATCACCGATGGT
>CP070746.1:5539247-5549431 GCA_020348305.1 Desulfobacterales bacterium | reverse complement strand
ATACTTGCGAAAATACTTAATTTAGTAACATTTAGGTTTCTGTTAGCGATATAGAGAATTATGAATAGATTCCGTTTTTCGATTATTTGCATAATCTATTTTTGCATCTCGATGATATGGGTGTGCGGTTCTGACTCGGCGGATGCCGGTTTGAGTGCAGAGCATCATCTCGAGGTGGAGCTTTTTCCGGGCGAAAAAAAATTAATTGGTATCGACCGACTAAAAATACAAACAGATGGGGAAAACATGCTCACCTTAAGACTGTCTGAAAAGGTCGATCAAATTACCATCGAGGTCGGTGGCAAAAAACGAAAATTTAATAGACAACATGAGTGGCTAAAGGTGCCTCTCAGTTCAGGAGAGCGACAGGGGTCAATCTGGGTCACCATTCGTTATGCCGGCATCTTTGATGATCCTGTTCCGATTCGGCCGCTGAATATGGATAATCCCGGATTCGGCGTCAGCGCCAGCATATCCGGAAAAGGAAGCTTTCTTTTGGCCGGATCCTACTGGTATCCTGAGCTGAAAGAAGGCCAGGCCATTTACAGTGTCAAGGTTCGCGCACCGGCGGGGATGATTGCCGTGACGGCAGGTCAGTCCATGGGCCATCAAACCGAGGATGGAAAAACGGTTTCCAGATGGAAAGTCGAGTATCCGGTAGAAGGCTTATCGATTTCCGCAGCACCCTATGTGGTGCGTGAAAAAAAAGTGGGGGCGGTAACAGCAGCCACTTATTTTTTGTCACCGGACCGGCAACTGTCTGACGCCTACCTGGATGCAACGGCAAATTACCTGTCCTTATATTCGGATCTTTTCGGCCCGTATCCGTTTAAAAAATTTGCGGTGGTCGAAAACTTTTTCCCCACCGGCTATGGCTTTCCCTCTTATACCCTTTTGGGAAGCGCAGTGTTACGGTTGCCGTTTATCATTTATACCAGCCTGGTTCATGAAATCGCCCATTGCTGGTGGGGAAACGGCGTCTATGTGGATTATGACAACGGCAACTGGAGCGAGGCCTTGACAACCTACGTGGCGGATTATTTTTATAAAGAAAAAAAATCCGAAGCGGCAGCCCGCAACTACCGGCTGCAAATCCTGCGCAATTATGCCACCCTGATAGCTCCCCAAAATGATTTCGCGCTGAACCGCTTTATCAGCCGCCATGACCCAGTTACCAGAACCGTCGGTTACGACAAAGGGGCCATGGTATTTCATATGCTCAGAAAAATTCTGGGCGAGGACGCTTTCTGGGGAGCCCTTCGGGATATATACCGCCAGCGGCTGTTCCAACCGACAACCTGGACAAATCTGCAACAGGCATTCGAGAAACGCTCGAAGCACTCGCTGCAGACGTTTTTTGACCAGTGGGTGTATCGCAAAGGTGCGCCGCGTTTTTATTTGGATGATGTTAGCACCGAACATTCGGATGGAAGATGGAGAATTCAGGGTCGTATCGTTCAGCAAAGACCCTATTACCGCTTTAAACTTAAGCTGATGCTGGAAAGCCGCAACCAAACGATATTCAAAAACCTAAACATAACCGCGGACGAGTCGACACCGTTCGTGGTGGACTGCGAAAATCCGCCCCGAAAACTTATTCTGGATCCAGATGTTGATATGATGAGGCGGCTTTTTGACTCGGAAATACCGCCTTCGATAAACGCTCTGAAAAGCTCGCCATCCGTGTTATTTCTGTTGTCCGATAATATAAAACCGGCACTCAGGGAGGCGGCTGAAATTCTGGTCCTTTCCCTGAACCTAAAAGCGCACGAATTTGTCTCCGAAAGCAACATCAGTCAAACGCAGCTAAACGAAAGTGACCTTCTGATGATTGGTAATCCGAAGAAAAAAGAGCTTCTGCGCCGTATGCCGAATGAGGTCGTCATTCATGATCACGCCTTTACCTTGAATCAAAAGTCGTACGTCGGGGCTTCGGATGTTTTTTTCGGGGTTTTTACTCATCCTTATGTCGACGATCGGATCGCGGCGTTGTTTTGGCCGCTTTCTTCAGACGATGCCGAGAGGGTTGCTCGCAAAATTACCCATTATGGAAAATACAGCTATCTTGCATTTCACGACGGAAAAAATCAGGACAAAGGATTTTGGCAGATAAACGAATCACCCCTCGTGTATCAATGGAATCATTAAACAGATTAGGACGCAGCCAATGCGGTACAAGACCGCAAACCATATGCACAAAAATTTGGCCACCTGTGCGATAAACCTACATTTAAAGAATGATTGATACAATTAGAACTATACCAGCACCATTCAAGGGAGTTTAACGCTTATGAAGAACATATCTTCTGTTCTCATCACATTGATTCTTTCCACTAGCTGCCTGGCAAAACAAGCGTATTTAGACCAACCCATGTACGACCTGAACCAGGAAAAGAAAACCTTTATGTCTGAAGTGATTCCGGAACTCAAGAAAAACCGGATAATTTTGGTGGGTGAACATCACAGCGTGCAAAACCATCATAGGGCCCAGCTAAACGTTATCCAGGCACTGCACGAAGCCGGTATGAATGTAGCCATCGGCCTGGAGATGTTTAGAAGTGACAGCCAGCAAGCATTGAACCGCTGGGTTTCAGGTGATATGCAAGAAAGCAAATTTCAAAAAATATACTACAACAACTGGAATTTTCCGTGGCCCGCCTATAGCCTGATCTTTAAATATGCCAGAGAAAAAAAGATTCCGATGATAGGGCTCAATGTTGCCCGGGATATCACCCGGCAGGTGTCGCGTCATGGATTTCAGTCACTTTCCGAAGAAAAAAGGGGCAAGCTTGCGGATGTTGCCTGCAAGGTTGACAAAGAATACATGGAGTACATCCGAAACGCCTACGGCGCACATTCCCATGGCAATCTGAACTTTACCTATTTTTGCGAAGCCCAGTTGGTTTGGGACAGTGTGATGGCCATCAGTGCGCTGAATTATTTGGAAGCCAATCCAGACGCCGTTGTGGTCATTTTAACCGGCACCGGTCATGCCCAGAAGGCGGCCATTCCGCGTCAAATACGTAACCGCTCACAGCTGCCTTATACGGTCATTTTGCCCGAAGTGTCGGGAAGCCTGGAGGCCGAAACCGTCACTAAAAACGATGCCGATTATCTGATACTGGACCTATAGTAGAAAGGAGCAAGGATGAACTACTGCAGCAACTGTTCGAATACATTAAAATTCTGTATACCACCGGGTGATGATAGACCGCGTTTTTTGTGTGACGCCTGTGGAACCATTCATTACGAAAACCCGAAGATGGTGGTCGGCTGCATTCCGGAATTTGAGGATAAAATTCTGCTCTGCCGTCGTTCGATTGAGCCGTGTTTCGATAAATGGACGCTGCCAGCCGGCTACCTCGAAAACGGAGAGACGGTTTCCGATGGTGCAGCACGCGAGGCCTATGAAGAGGCATACGCCAACGTTGAAATTTTAGCACCCTACGCGCTGTTTAATATTTGCTATGTCAACCAGGTTTACTTGATGTTCAGAGCACTTTTAATCGACGGCAATTTCAGACCGGGAAACGAAAGTAATGAAGTCCGACTCTTTACCGAAGAAGAAATACCGTGGCATAATATTGCTTTTACTGTAATAAAAGAGACGCTGAAGCACTACCTCAAGGATCGTCCGAATGGTTTGTTTCCCTTTTATATCGGCGATATTTTACCAAGAAAAAAAATCGAAAATGCTTCATAATCGTTTTGCGGGAATGCGAAAAAAGATGCCCAAATCTTTCACTCATGTAAATTATATGTTAGAATTCAATGGGTTTTGCGTTTTTGTTGTAGAACTGGTTTTAAACTTCAGATCGTGATCGAAGGCCCCGCCAAAAACAGGCGGAACTTCACATCTGACTTTAGAAATTAAAGTGCTCAGCAAATCCACCAAAAAGCAGGGCAGATTTTACCTTTCAAAAGCGTCAATATTCTTTGAGATCAGTATATGAACTTATTTTCTTGGAAAAAGGTCTCCCATCGAAAACTGAATAAAATCCTAGAAGCGCATCAGATGTGGTTTAGTTCCAGACAGAAAGAGGGCATCCGCGCCAACTTGAGTGATGCCAATTTGCGTGAGGCTGATTTGGAGGGCAAAGATCTGCGCAGAGCCGATCTCAGTAATTCCAAGCTCACCAAAGCTTCATTAAACATGGCCGATCTGAGAGAAGCGGATTTAATCGGCGCCAATCTGAGTCTGGCTGATCTTCAAGACGCCGACATGCGAGAAGTAAACCTCAGCCAAGCGGATTTGAGCAATGCGGATTTACAGCAGGCGAATCTGATTATGGCCAATCTTGGACAAGCCAAATTAAACGGCAGTAATCTAAAAGATGCCAATTTGTTTCGAACCTACCTCAAGGGCGCTGACCTGATGAATGTCAACCTGTCCGGAGCTGATCTGAGAGAGGCCAATCTGAGCCAAGCGAATCTGAGCAATGCCAACCTCAGTCAAACGAATTTAATTATGGCTAATCTCAGTCGCGCAAATCTGGTTGGCGCCAATTTAAAAGAAGCCAATTTATTTCGGACCTATCTGAAGGGCGCGGACATGAGACGGGTCGATTTGCGCGGAGCAGATCTTTCGGGAACCAATTTGAGCGAAGCAAATTTAGAAGATGCAACCCTCCTGGAAGATCAACTCATTACAGCCGTCATCGATGAAAAAACCATCCTTCCTGACGGTTCAAATAAATAAAGGACCTCGTTCATCAATATTACGTGAAATGAATTCGAACCAACCTAACTCCCAAGCACCGGCCAAGGGTGAGCCGTCAGCTGTCCAAATTCAGCCAAGCTCAGATGCCCAGACGAGGGTGGGCTACCTACCGCAATCTGAAACCATTGAGGCGGATGAACGCATACCCATCGCCCACGAGGAAGGATATGATCCGTTAGCAATTGCACTGGCGTTGCAGCCATCCGAAACCACCTTTCCGGATAGGTTTCGATTAATCATGCTCACCGTTGTTGCAGCGGCGCTGGTTATCTTTCTCTTTCCGACTGAACGATTTTTCAAACCCCGCACCAAAGATCTCGGCACCATGACCATTGGGGGACCGATCACTGGAGTCAATTTGGCGCATATCAACAAACGCAATGAGCCATGGTTCAACGTGTTGCTTGAAATCGATCGGCTTTACTTCGGTGAGGGCAAACTCAGTGATGCCATTCGCGTCGCCGAATCAGCTCTTGAGATCGTGCCGAGGAAAAACTGGGAACGCTGGGAAAAAGTGCATTACCGCTATTGGGAATTACTGTCGGCTGCGGGCAGAGTTCATACCTTAAAAACAGCAAGCCAGGCATACCTTCAGATTCTTCCGGAGAACCCGTTTGCCAATTTCTTTTATGCTCAGGCGTTTCTCTCGGCAACCAACCGAATTCGATCGTTCAGCGCGGAAATGAAACAGGCCTATCGCCAAGAGGCCGAATCGGTTATTCATCAGGTTGAAAATGCCTGCAACGCGCTCAACGCCCAACGCCAACATCCGGAGGTCAAAGAGAAAGAGAGTGTCTTGCTGGAACTCTATCAGAAGCTACGCCTGGAACAGGCCAAATTATATGTATTGATCTGGAAACTCGGTGGCTACCAGGAAGACAAACATCCGGATGTCGCCTTTCGCGATAAAGCCCTGGATATTTGCGACAGTGCGGAACTGGTCAACATAATAGAAGCCAAAGCGCTGAAAATTGATATCTATACCCGCATTCTCGATCGATGGTGGTGGTTTGAAGGGCAACAAGTCATTCAAGGCATGAAACAAAGGCGTAAAACGCTCGAGCAAAACGTCAAAGCGTTGAAAAAAGAGCTCAAAGATATTCAGAAACAATGAACGCACATACAGCCAGCCCAAGCGAAGAGAAAAAATTACCCCAGCCTAGAAACTTCTTGAGCGCCGGAGTGATCAACATTGGGGATCCGAAATGGATTTTTGTCGCCCTGTGCTATATTGCTGCCATCGCGTTGATGGGACAAGATCCCTGGTATGGCGACAAACAATTTACATACAACCAAGGTATCTTTGTCGGGATTTTAGCCATTTTGATTGTGGCGGGATTTTGTTGGGAAAGCTATCTTCTGGGGCGCCCCAATGGCATCAATCTTATCCTGCATTGCCTGCTGATTGTACCGGTCGCCTTGTTGATTGGCAGAATCGCAGGTCTGCCGGCATCCCCCGAGACATCATATGGCTTTCTGGGAAAACTCAAAGACTATGCGCTGAGCGTAACCGATGCGGTCGGATTCGGCAATATTGTCCCGGACTGGATTCAAGACGTTTTTCGAAATCCGGGAATTTTGATTCTCATCCTTTTTACCGCAATCGCGTTTACCCAACAGAAAGCCAATCGGAGATTTGCCTTAATCGTGGTCGCCTTTCTGATACCTTCAATGCAAACCCTTTCCCATGACCCCAGACCATCGCTGACATTCGGCATCGGATTTCTGGCATTGCTGGCTGGGATAGGTACACAATACAGTAGATACGGCGATCTCGTCGGAGAGCAAAATATTTTAAACCGGCTGCGCACCGTGGACGATCGCCTGGAATTAAAATGCAGTCTACGCATATCCAAACGGGCCACCGAAGACGGTTATATCTCGGAGGACGGAGTTCTTGCCGTGATTCAGCGGGAGTATTCCAAACAATTTGAACTGGAACCGCTGGCGATCAGAGGCATTGCTCAGTCTATTTCACACCGACTGGTCAGAGAACACCGCGTACTGGAATTGCACGGGGACGAAAGAGGATTTTTTCTGATTCCTTATCCGGCGATTTTCAAAATCGACTCCATATTCGACGAAATTGCCATGTGGATTCGTAAAATCCTTTTAACCGTAATTGTGCTCATCTGGCTCATTTCACCGATCGATTTCTTTCCGGATAGTATCCCGATCCTGGGGGCTATCGATGATGCCGTGATAACCCTTGTGGGCGCCGGTCAGTGGCTGGATACCTTCAAACGGCGGCAACTTCCGGTGCCGAAGACACCCTAGAGGTAATCAGTAAATACATCTTGTCCTGATGAATATGTTGCTTTTTGAAAGAAAATTGAGCGTAAAATAGAAACGATCTAAAATGCCCAAAATGAGCTAAAGTGCCTAAAATTGAAGGGGTGTTAAATCTTCCTTTTTAACTTTAGGCATTTTAAATATTAAGCACTTCAGAAAGTATGGGAAATCTACATTGAAAGATACAGAATATGGCGGCTATTATCCGGGGCTCATAGGCAAAATAACCGAAGTCCACGCGGTGTATTATAACGCGCATTGGGGGTTTGATGTCTCATTTGAGACCCAGGTGGGAAGCGAACTTTCAGATTTTCTGATAGAATTTGACGCAAACAGAGACGGCCTGTGGGTGGCCAAACGAAACGGCATGTTTGCCGGCTCGGTGGCAATCGATGGCCGCCATGCAGAAAGCGAAGGCGCACGCCTGCGCTGGTTTATCGTGGTGCCGGTGTTTCAGGGATTGGGAATCGGAAAAAATCTCATCTCCCGCGCCTGTAAATTTTGCAAGCATCAGCGCTATCCCAAAGTATATTTGTGGACCTTTGAAGGCCTGGATGCAGCACGTTTTCTTTATGAGGAAAAAAATTTCCGTCTGTGCGAAGAACACGAAGTCGATCAATGGGGACAACACATCAGGGAGCAAAAATTCGAATTGGTTCTGTGACGGAAGAAAACTTAGATGCTCGATCTAAAAACATTCCCGGCGGACGGATTTGGTTTTATCAAAAAACTCAGGGAATATTTTCTCACCGTTGGTGAAGGCACTGTTGAACTGACGATCAACCTGGTGGTCATGGTGCTGGTTGAGCGATTTTATGATCAGCAAGGACTAGGCGTCTATGCCTATCTGCTATCGCTCCTATTTATCATCAGCTACATTTCCGAGTTCGGAATTCCCCGGTTTACCGAACACCAAATCGCAAAAACGGATCGACATCCGGACGACCAATTCGAAATCTTATCCAAATCATGCCAAACCGTCCTTTGTCTGAGCCTTCTGGTGGCATCCCTGTTATTTCTCTCCGCAGGGTACGATGCCGCCCATACCCGCATTGCTGAACGCACGGCTGCATATCTGATCATTGCGGCTATTTTGCCCCTTCGCAGTCTAAATCGCCTCAAGCTATCGGTGCTGCGCGGATACGGGCAGCATGATCTCGTCGCCAAGCTGCAAACCACCAAACGCCTCATATTTTTGGGGGCAATGTTTCTTTTATTGCTCATCCATGTTCCGCCCTCATATCTTTTTTTAGCATTTTTAGCCACGGAGGTATTTCTCACTGTTGCAGCATCCGTGAAACTCAAGTTGCCCGGTATCTGGAAGACCTGGATAGGATTTCGCTCGGTTCGTTCCACCTTAACTCAAGGGTATCAATATCTGTTTGCCGACGACGCGTTGGATGTTGTCCTGTATGTTGATTTTTTGATCTTAGGTTTCTTTGTTTCAGCCTGGGAACTTGGGGTTTATGCCGAGGCCTCGATTCTGGCTCGCTTTTTTTTAATGGTGCCGATCAGTATCAAGCCGATTTTCCGGCGTCGCTACACGCTGATGACCACCCAGGGGGAATTTCAACGAGCCGCAATGACATTTCAGCGTACGATAAAAATCATGTTCTACCTTCAATCCCTTCTGGCACTTTAGATCTTGCTGCATTTTCCGGAAGTATTGCACACCTTCTACCGTACCCACGGCGAAGAATTACTTTCTTTCAAAATATTTACGGTATTGGTTCCGGGGTTGATTTATTTTGCCTCCGTCACCTCTCAAGAGGCCGTATACGAAGCCAGTGAACAGATAGATGTTTTAAGAAAACTTGCCGTGATCATCGCAATTATCACTATCGTGCTGAATATTTACCTGGTTCCATTTGCCGGTGGTTTCGGCGCCGCCGCGGCAACATTGGTTTCCATGCTGGCGTATTTTCTCGTATTCGACCTTTATCTGGATAAAGCCCATAAAATAAAAAAACTACCCTATCTGCTTGCCGGGGCAGGTGTGTACCTCATTTATATGCTCATGCGATCGCTAAACTTAGGGCCGCTACCGGATTTAATGCTGTGCCCGATTATCCTTTTCTTAGTCCTTTATGTCATGGGTTTTTTTAATGTCGAAGAAAACCTGCAAACGATAACATCACATCAACAAAATCTAATCGAAGGAGGTCTCAACCATGGAAAACATAAAACAGGCAAGGCCGAGCCCGTTTAAAGATCTGAAGTCCAGGTTTAAATTTTCCGGTTTCAAATTCGGCGGGTCGAAAAAATTTGGCTTTTTGATTGGATTGGTGGTGATTCTGATGCTCGCCTACAATATGTTTTTTGTTTACGTCAAGCCCAATGAATTCGGCATCAAGGTGGTGCGCATCGGGATGAACCGCGGCGTTCAAAAAGATGTGTATCCATCAGGTTTGAACTTCATTCTGCCGTTTGGTTTCCAGCAGATGCACCGCCTGCCCAAAGATGTTCAGGTCTTGGAGTTGACCAACTATCCCAAGACAGCCGCAAAATTTGCCAGACAGGAGAAAGCGGCTCACATCCAGACATCCGACGGCTTTTTTGTGGACGTCGATGTCTCCATTCTTTACCGCATCATAGATGGCTACAAAGTCTTTACCACCATAGGCCCGGGAACGCTTTTCGAAGACAACGGGATCATTCCGAAAGCCGAGCCGGTTCTCAAGGCGACCCTGGGGGAATTGACCACGGAAGAGTTCTATAACAGCCCTCTGCGGGTGCAGAAAGCCGAGGCAGCCAAAACAATGCTAAATACGGAACTGCTCCAAAAAGGTTTGAAAGTGGAAAATATTCTGGTGCGCTATTTCATATATAGTAAAGAGATCCAAAAAAATATCGAAGAGAAGAAACTCAAAGACCAGCTGGTGTTCAAAAACCAGGCTGAAGCGCGCGCGGCCATCGAAGAGGCCAAGCTTAAAAAAATCGAACAGGAAGGTAAAGTCATCGTCGCCGTTGAGATGGAAAAGGGCAAAGCCTACGTGACTCGCAAAATAGCGGAAAGAGATTTATATCTCCGCAAGAAAAAAGCCGAAGGGGATCTGCTGGTGAAGCTTGCCGAAGCTGAAAAAGTGCGGCTTAAAAATGATGCCTTAAGGGGCCTGGGCGCCGAACGCATGGTAGGTCTTAAAATGGCCGATGTGTATAAAGGACTCGAACT
>CP070746.1:5535019-5539147 GCA_020348305.1 Desulfobacterales bacterium | reverse complement strand
CTTTAGCGTTTTGGCGTCCGAACTTGTGATCGAAGTTCGGGATTCAGGGAAATCGATGGATCTCGCCTTGCTAGAGGAGAAGAGAGATGCGGCCCTGAAATTTGACTCGAGCGATATTGAAAACATTCCTGAATCTGGCAGAGGCCTTGCCATTATACAAAGTTATATGGATGAGTTGCATTACCAGGTGAAGGAAAATGGCAATTACCTGACAATGAAGAAAAAGCTAGAACAATCCTAAGGAGATGATATCCATGGAAATATCAGAGGAAAGGATTAATGATATTTACCTGCTGGGGTTAGGCGGTCGTCTAGATGCAACTTGTGCCGGGCAGTTAAAAGATACCGTATCGGCAATGATCGATGAACAAAAGATAAAAATATTGATCGATTTGAGCGCGGTGGATTTTATTGACAGTTCGGGCTTGGGTATGTTGGTTACTTGCCTGCGTTCAGCGACAAAGGCTGGCGGTACACTTAAAATCACATCGCTTCGACAGAACCCAAAAAATCTCTTTGAGATCACTCGACTTGACCGCGTTTTTGAGATATTCGAAGATCGCGATACAGCTGTAAAAAGCTTTTGAGGTGCATTTAGTTGAGTTAAATTGAGGATTTTTTCCTCATTGGAGATAAGATGACGATTTGGAAACGTAAAAAATTATCTTTTGGATTTGTTTCAACGCGATTTGCCGGAACCGATGGCGTTTCTTTAGAGACCCAGAAATGGGTCGATGTTTTAACAGCCAAGGGTTGCGATATTTATTACATGGCCGGTGAACTCGATACCGACCCCGAGATTTCGTATTTGGTTCCCAAAGCCTTTTTCCAACACGAAGAGATTTTAGAGGTGCAACGTCCACTCTTTGCGGAAAAACAGCGTAGCCGGGCAATCACCCAGAAAATCAATGCGCTGAAAGAAGAGCTGCGGGATGAAATTGGGCATTTCTTTGAAAAGTTTCATTTTGATATTCTAGTCGTGCAAAATGCGCTGGCGATACCCGTAAATATTCCCCTTGGGCTGGCATTGACCGAATTCATTATCGAGTCCGGCATACCTACTATCGCCCATCATCACGATTTTTACTGGGAACGGCAACGTTTTCATAGCTATGCTGCAATGGATTATTTAAAAGCTGCCTTTCCTCCCGCCCAACCCAATATACAGCATGTGGTGATCAACTCTCTGGCCGGACTGGAACTGGCTCGGCGCACTGGTGCAAGCTGGACGCTCGTTCCCAACATTATGGATTTCAAAATACTTCCGCAAGAGATTGATGACTATAACCGAGATTTGCGAAGCGCAATCGGTTTGGATGAAGATAGTCATTTCATTCTCCAGCCCACACGATTGGTATCCCGCAAGGGAATCGAAACATCGATCGAACTCGTCAGCCGTTTGGAGTTACCCAAATGTGCCTTGGTCATTCCCCATGAAGCTGGGGACGAAGGTTTTGCTTATCGTCAGAGAGTGGAAGATTATGCAAAATTTATGGGAGTCGACCTTAGACTCATACCCGATCGAATTGCAAAAGAGCGCGGATTAGGACCTGATGGCTGCAAAAGCTATACGCTTTGGGATGTCTATCCTCATGCAGATTTGATCTCGTATCCTTCCATTTACGAGGGTTATGGAAATGCATTTGTGGAAGCCATCTATTTCCGCAAGCCTATTTTGGTGAACCGTTATCAGATCTTCGAGGCTGACATTGAACCGAAAGGGTTCAAGGTCATCAGCTTTGATGGATTTATCACTTCTGAGACCGTTCAACAGGTAAAACAAATCCTCAATAATCCTGATCAGCTGGCGGACATGGCTGAAACCAATTACATGTTGGGCTGGCGATATCTATCCTTTGAGATGTTGGAGGAAAAATTTGAAGCGCTGTTGACAAACATCTATGGATCATAAAGCATATTTTCATTCTTACTGTGTGGTTTATCTTTATCTTTTCACCTAAGAGGTGTAATGGAATTGAAATTTCTGATGCTATTCTCAAAATAACATCTACTTATTTTTCTCTGCCTGCTGGTCGATTTCTTGTAATAACTTCCATAAAAACTTCTCGCTGCACTCAACCACAGCAAGATCCACGTTTTCCAACACATCAGTTGGCCGGTGCCACTCAGCCAGCTTCCCATCGGGGGTAAAGGCTATTAGTGTAAGTACCCGCAAGCCATACTTAGCACCGATGCTTCCCTCTGTGTAGGCACCGGAAAATTTATGATATGCACAAGCGTTCAATTCAGGGTGCTTATTGGCAACGCCCTCCGCCAGCTTAACCAGATTGGAATCACTTCGGGCGGTGAGCAGGAATGTTTCCTTGGTCAGGTAACACGGTCTTCCCCCTGAACTACCTACTGAATCCAAGGTTATCCAGGCAGCGTCGTTTAATTCGTCCCCATGGGCCTGGGCAAAGGCATCGGCCCCATAACAACCAACCTCTTCACAGCCGGAGAGAACCACCCACACAGAGGTGTTGACCAGGGGCTTTTTTTTGAGCTGCTCTGCCAGATTTAGGACAATTCCCGCCCCGGTAGCATTATCGTTTGCACCTGCCGTGTAAGGACTTCGATCCGCTTGTAGTGTGAGTACCAATATTCCCATAACCACAATAGCAAATGGCAACGATAGAAAACGCCAAAACCATGCACCTGAAAAGATCTCAACTGCAAAGATGAAAAGCAGAATAACACTAAACACGAGCCCGGCGGGAACGAGAATTCTGAAAAGCTTTAAAAACTTATCGGTTGAAAAGACCAAGGGAGTTCGGTGAGTATCCAGGTGGCCCAGCAGCACTACCTTTTCCCTGGGCGAATTTCTTGATGATATCCGTGCCCACACATTTTGGCTTCGACCCTTTGGCAGCAACCAGCGAAACGGGTTGGGACGGAAGGCCAGTTCAAGCAGCACCGAGATAAGAGAAAACACCGTCAACACTACCGCAATGACCGCTCCCCACTGGCCTCCAAGCCAAGATAATATTTCACTCACCAACAATAGCGCTGAAAATAGCGCATAAGGATACCAGCTGGACCGGGCACTGATAAAATGTTCGGTTACCGGCTTTAAATCCATCTGGCTCAACATCCGGGAAGCATAGCGCGCTGCCTCTTCTTCACTGCTGGTGGTTGATCCCCGTGGCCCAATTGTATCTGACAAATAGCGCACATGATCCATGGCAGTCATTGCGATCCTCCTTAAAAAAAAGAATGTATTTCGCTAACTAGTGGTCCGTATCATTGATTGCTGGACCAAAAAAAGCCGTTTCTAAATCCAAAGCCAGGCAAATGATCAGATGGCTTTTTTTGCAAATTATACTGCAAAACGAGCACAATATGCGTCTCCTACCGAGAAACCTTTACCCCCACTCGGTCACAGTAACGGTGGATTTTACATTGACTGCAAAACGGTGAGATAGGCTTACACAGGTTTTGGCCATAGGCCACCAATAGATCATTTATGATGATCCAGTAATCTTGGGGCAGTTTACGTCGCAAAGTCATCTCAGTTTGTTCCGGGGATTTGGTTTGAACATACCCCCAGCGGTTTGTGATACGGTGCACGTGGGTATCGACACAAATGCCCGGTTTGTTGTAACCCAGGGTAATAACCAGATTGGCCGTCTTTCTGCCTACGCCAGGCAATTTCAGCAATTCATCAATATCATCGGGCACCCGTCCGCTATTTTGGGATAAAAGAAGATTACAAATCTTTTTAATATTCTCTGATTTCGTTTTATAAAAGCAAAACGGATAAATTGCCCTTTCAATAGTAGGTGTCGGCAGCTTTACCATTGTCTGAGGCGTCCGGGCCAATCCGAACAGTCTCTCACTGGCCGCAGCAGTGGTCTTATCCTGCGTTCGTAGCGACAGCACGCAAGAAATAAGGACCGTAAAGGGTGTCTCCGTGTAATGTCCAACTGCCGGCACGCGCCATTTCTGAACTTCATCCCTTAGGATTCGGATCGCTGAGTGAATCTCTCGACTGCGCATGTTTTTGTTTATAAAAAACTGTTTACCAAATCGCAAGTCATCTATAGAAAACGAGACCATGAATCAAATTATTAAATTTTTTCCGCGGTTCCCCCTACAAATAGCATGGGATTGACATCACCGACTCTGAAT
>CP070746.1:5531583-5534919 GCA_020348305.1 Desulfobacterales bacterium | reverse complement strand
GAGTGGATTTTTCAAGTGGGGCCATTTATCGCGGCTGGAAGCCGCTCCCACAGTTTGTGCGGGTGGTGGTTGATTTTATGGCTGAAACCCGAACCGGCCAAACCGGACGAGTTAATAGTTATATGTTATTGGTTATTGGCAAGTAAGCCTTTAAGGCTTTCGGCGAGAGGTTAGGGTAAAGAATGATCATCAACGAACAACGATAGACGAAATCCGCCTCAGGCGAACGCAACCGAAAAACGATTAACGATTTTAAAAACTAGGAGGTACCTTGATGAGTAGTGAAGTATACAAACAATTGCTGGAAGTGATGAAAAGGCGTCGCGGGGCCTATGCCGGTATGGATATACCGGAATTTTACGAGCTTGTTGAAGAGCTTTTTACACCGGAAGAAGCCGAAGTCAACAATGTCCTGACGCGAAAGCCTGCCGCTACAGGCGATATTGCTAAAGAGCTGGATCGAGATGAGGAGGAAATACAAGTAATTCTGGAGGTGATGGCCGACAAAGGACTCTGTAAAACCTTCATGCAAAATGGTGTCCGTGTCTATCAGGGGGTACCGTTTATACCCGGTATTTTTGAATATCAGTTTATGGACGGGAAATCCACGGATAGGCATAAAAAGATTGCCGGGCTCATTCATGCTTATGAACAAGCCTATCAAGCCGCAGCGGGTGAAACCAAAATGACATTTCCCATCAGCCGGGTTATCACCGTTGACAGAACCATTGAGGCCGGCAACACGGTCCACACCTATGACCAGGTGGCAACCTATATTGATAAATACGATTCCATTGCCGTTGGTACCTGTTACTGTCGTCACGCAGCTAAATTACGTGATGAAGATGTGCACGATATGCCGATGGACGTCTGTATGTGGTTCGGTAGCATGGCGGAATATGCCATCGAACGGCTCGGTGTTCGTGGGATGTCCAAGCAAGAGGCTATGGATGTATTAAACACGTCTGAAGAAGCCGGTCTGATACACATGAGCCGCAATACTACCGAAGATATCGAGTTTATCTGCAATTGCGATCGCTGGCACTGTGGGACTGTGCAAGGTGTATTGAAACAATCTAAGCCGGCATTGTTTTTCAACTCCGGCTATCAGCCGCTGTTTGACCCGGATCTATGCACCGCATGTGAAACATGTATTGAACGCTGCCCCCCGGAAGCATTGACTTTAGATGACAACGACGTTCCTAAGGTAGATCTCGACAGGTGTTTCGGCTGTGCGGTGTGTGCCACCGGTTGTCCGTCGGAAGCCATTGTGATGGATGCCAAATCCGATTTTCCTGTGCCCCCTAAGGATCCGAAAGAATTGGTGGCGGCCATTAAGGCCAGTTATACCAAATAGTTTCCATCTGGAATGCGAAAAAATTGTTAAACTTGTTTGTGTAACCGCACAGATATAAAAACAATCGAAATTTTGATGTTGGATCTGAAATTCACCCGCAGTGAATTTCACCTTTAACCAAATCGATACTGTGCTGGAGAGACACAGCTCGCTGGGATGTCGTCCTCGTCCTCGATCCGTTTCGTGTTGTGCTTCACAAACTCGATTTCTCGATTACGAGGACGACGATGAGGAGGAGAACATTTTTTAGTCGTCAGCATCCATCGGTGGACAATGCACACCCTTCGATAAGGAATTTTTGCAACGCCAGGGTTATCTTAACCGTGAACCCGTGAATGGTTACAGTGCTTTTACTTAGTAGGAGTAAATGAACAACAATTTATGCATTTTGGGAGTTATTCGTTATTTTCCAATCGCACTCGTACTCCTCGTCGTCCTCGACAGTATATCGAATAGTGCTCCACTAACGTCCGCTTTTCGATTGCGAGAACGAGGACGAGGACGAGTCAAATCCGCGTCTAAAAACGAATAACAAATAACAATTAACGCCTAATTGAGCGATTTTCGCTCAATTAGAGTTATAGTAAAGATCAATTAAAACGGATTTTTGTCATGATTGATTTCGAAAGAGGACGAATTCGGTTTATCCGTGGCGGAAAATATCCCCAGAGCAATAGTGTTCTTATTGATGATGATATCCGTACAATTATTGATCCGGCTTGCGACGAAGAAAAGCTTTTAAAAATTCACGGAGAACGCCCCATAGAAGTTATTATCAACAGCCATGGTCACGAAGATCACTTTCTGTATAATTCCCGGTTTCCGGATGCACAACTCTGGGTGCATGAACTGGATGCAAATGCCTTCAGAGATATAAATGCGTTCTTTAATCAATTTTTCCATCCGGAAGAAGTCGATGAAAAAACTGAAGCCGAATGGTCTACTTTTTTTGCTGACGTTGTAAAATACCAACCCCGGGAACCCGATCGTTTGCTGGAAGATGAAGAAATCTTAGACTTTGGCGAAACCCGTGTTCATGTGTTGCATACTCCCGGTCATAGTCCCGGACATCTCAGTTTTCATTTTGCAGAGGAAAAGGTGTTATTTTTAGCGGATTTGGACCTGGTAAAATTTGGGCCTTATTATGGTGATAAAGCATCGAGCATCGACGATACCATTAGATCTTTGCATCGCTTGGCTAAAATTGAGGTGGACGTTTATCTGGTATCCCACGGAAAAGACGGAATACTTGATGGCGATCCGGAACACATACACCGCTATTTAGATGTAATCTACAAAAGAGAGGAGAAGCTTTTAGATTTGTTGGCATCAGGTCCCAAAAGTCTGGAAGAAGTGACCGCTGAGGGAATTATTTACGGCGGCCGAAGTCTGTCAGAAGGCGCCTGGGAATTAAGCATGAGTGAAAGAACCATGATGCATAAGCATCTTCAGCGCCTTGACCATAAGCGAACGGTTAAAGAGGAAAACGGCTTCTACCATCTTGTGTGAAAATCACTTCTTGTGCGAATCGGAACATGTACGGCAAAATAACAACAAATTTCTATATTTTGTTTGTAGTTCCATGAATTCATTAGTGGCAACCACCCAAAAGTGCCGATTTAGGAATTTATAATGGCTAAACCAAAATCACCGATATTATCGAATGTAGTTATAGAGCGCGTCAATAAAGATAAATATAAAATTAGTTGGGAAACCGAAGCTGAAGATGTGAATGTTAATGTATTTGCATGCGATTCACCTCAAACGATCAATCACAATTCGCCGATTGCTAATGTCAGAGGAGCAACATTTGCTGAAATCACCGGATTGGATCCTGATGTCCGTAATTATTTTGAAATCGTTCCCGAAGGAGGGAAGGGCGTAATTGTCGCTGAAAGGCACGTAAATTTTGACGGGATTGTAAACTTCAGGGATCTCGGTGGTTACGAAACGGCTGACGGTCAGCGAGTCAAGTGGGG
>CP070746.1:5527548-5531483 GCA_020348305.1 Desulfobacterales bacterium | reverse complement strand
GCGTATGGGGAGCAGTGCCGACCAAGTCTAAAGACATTTCCGTAGCAAAAACCACGGCATATTTATGCTTTAATTCAATCACCTTGCCCCAGTCATCCCAATTGTCATGAAAAATCTCTCCCCGGTGGGAATAGACCCATAACGGATTGGTTTCCGTAATTCCGATCAAATCCGCACCAAGATTTTTGGTGTAACCCTTTACGATCTCACTGGCGATGTCTGGATTTATATTTTCCGGTTGATCCGGAAATATGGGCAGCGCTCGAGGTTCAACTTTTTCAGAGGTTGAAAGGAACAAAGGGATGGATAGGGAGGCAAAAGTAGCTGCCACATTGGGTCTTTCAAGAGGCTTGTCTATTGTTCCGGGTCGACCTAAAGGTCCTCCTTTTTCTCGTCTGGCGGTGTCGTATTCCTCATATTCCGGATGGGCTTCATAAAAGTGCTTATATTGTTCGGAACCCGGTGGAAGCGACCGATTTCTGGCAAACATAATTTCGCGTTCATCCTGACGGCTCACTTCGCTGACGATCAACCCTTTAGTACCTTCCAAAGCCTTGACATTCTCCCCTATTCTTTTAATAAGGAAAAAAGCGGCCAATGCGCCAATAACAAGCCCGATAATTAAGAGGATAACCCCTGGGGGTGTTCTTAAAAATCCTGTATTGAGCAGATAAAAGAAAAGGATTATCAACGCCAACATACCTAAAAATTGCAAACCGCCAAAAACCGAGGCCCGAAGCTCTTTTTCCCAGATAGATGAAATGAAAAACGTCAATCCGATAAAGGTTTGTAGAATGAGACCCGCCGCTACGATGAAAATCAATAAACTCAGCATAATTCCTCAAATCTAATGTGTATTTGAATTTTTAACCCAATTATAATAAACTAGGCTGATTTTTATTTATTACACATGGCGATACTGTCAAGTTTTTTAATTATTTTGGTTATCCAGAATAAACAAGTGATATTGAATTTGGGAGCGGCTTCCAGCCGCGAGATCATATGTTCAACCCTAAAAGACTATAAACAAAATGGAGAACGATTATAATTAAAGATATTCACTTAATGCACCGATAAATATTTCAAAGCTTCCACCATGGATCTTAAAAACATGAATTTGATTATTGTCAGTGACTTGCACATTGGTTCTCGTTATTTTTTCAACAAGGCTTTCGAGCATTTTCTCAAAGTCATCCCTGAAGACTGCACACTTATCTTAAATGGAGATATAATTGACAACCCATATGCGAAATTAAGCTTATCGCACCAGCAAATTTTAGATCTTATTAAACAACTATCTTACCGGCAGAGCATTATTTGGTTAAGAGGAAATCATGATAATGGTTATCTTCCAAATTCGTTTGGAAACATAAAATTCAAGCGAATCCAAACAGTTGAACACAGGCTATTAATTACCCATGGAGACGATTTCGATGATGTTATGCCGCGTAATCAAGCGTTCATGAAAGCTTTCAAGCTCCTGCATGATTTGAGGGTTAAGCTGGGAGCAAAACCGGTACATGTGGCAGAATATGCTAAGCGATGGGATTTTTTTTATAAAGTTCTGCGCAGAAATGTAATGATTAATGCGGTAAAATGTGCAATAGAAAATGGATATGAAGCAGTGACATGTGGCCATACTCACTATGCAGAGAATCTGGTTTTCAATGGTATCAGATACATAAACACTGGGGCTTGGACCGAGTTTCCTGCATTTTTCCTTCGCGTGACCGAATATGAAATGATCCTCATGAAGCTGGAAGATAATCCTTTCAGATTTCTAGAAGTGAACGCTGCTGAACTTATTCCAGGTGATCATCTCTTTTCTCGAGTCGATAACGAAAGTCGCAAAACGGTGCCTCTTCCATGATTGAAGCAGATACTTTTATTTTATAGGCATTGAAACCGAACAGGATTGCAAAAAGAAAGGATTCCCAAAAATGAAAACAGGATTAATCCTGGTTGATATTCAAAACGATTATTTTCCAGGCGGTCGGATGGAACTCGCAGGAATAAATGAGGCAAGCGTAAAAGCCAAAGATTTGTTATCCTTTTTCCGAGAAAACAGGTGGCCGACGTTTCACATTCAGCATATCTCGATTGGGAAAGGTGCGACGTTTTTCCTGCCCGATACAAGCGGGATTGAGATTCACGAAAGTGTCAAACCGCTTCCGGAAGATTTCGTCATCCAAAAACACTATCCAAACAGCTTTCGAGAAACGGATCTTTATGACCATTTATCCGCTGCCGGAGTCAAGCGTGTCGTCATATGCGGTGCAATGAGCCATATGTGTATCGATGCTACAACTCGGGCGGCTGCGGATTTGGGCTTCAGCTGTGTCGTCGTCCATGACGGATGCGCAACCAGAGATCTTGAGTTCACCGGAAAAACCATAGCGGCTGAAGATGTTCATGGATCATTCATGTCAGCTTTAGGCGCTGCTTATGCCAGAGTGTTTAATCTTAAGGATTTCCTCGCCCAAGCAAAAACTGGAGGCATTGGGGCTTGAAATAATCGAATTGGACGTAAGCGAAATGCGTAAAATGGATGGGGGATTAACGTGTCTATCAATTCGACTATAAACCTTAACTCCAAACCATTATCCCTTACCTGTCTGTGATTCAAACAAATAAACTTTCTTTGATTGGCCAGTTTGCCCGTTAGCCCGTTTACCGGTTTGCTTTTCAATTATTTAAACGAATGCATTTTTCGTAACCGTGTTTTCTTGTTTTTTTTGTCAGCATTTATGACAAATATTGTCATTAAAACCTTTATTGCTGTTGAACACGTCTTGAAGTAACATGCTGAAAATTAACTAAAATATCATAATTCCAGTATTTGGCACACTTGTTGTAAGTTAATTTGATAAAGCATCTAAAAATGCTCACGTTAAATGCCATCCGACTTCAAACCAATAGAATCAACCACGTGACGGCACCGATGCCTCCAATGGTTATAATTTATAAAGAAAAGTCTGAGATGGCATTTAAAGACTTCTCAGATGAGCGTGCATCTTTTTTGAGGGCGACCCCTGACAGCTTATAAGAAATTTGTCGCTGATAAAAGGCAATTACCTCGAAAAATAACGGCATCTTAGAGAAGTCATTGAACGACTTGGCGGATCGAAATGCATGAGTCTTCGATCCGTCTGCCTATAAACCTACTTTCTTAATCTTTTACAAAAAGATGGAACACTCCGTTCATCGGGGGGAGGATTCCCCTCATCATATACGGGCCAGGCCCCTTCGATGATCTCAGCGCAAGCTCCCCAGCTGCCTACGGATTCGAAGTCCAAGAACCATTCCCACCTTACTTCAGGATACCCCGCAAGAATACTTAATGATCACAATTCATTAAGCCTGCCTCAGTAAATCCTATCCAGCCTTTCAAAGATCCCGGTGTGTAAATAGTGTGAACTTTGCCCCTTTTTGTCTCCTTATTCCTTTGCCTATTTCCTACCTTTATCACACCTGAATTAATTTTCTCTCGTCATTGCATCTAACTTCTGTGCATACTTTTTATATGTTTCATATGCCACTTTTTCTGTTTCAGCAAACTCTGACCTGTCTGATTCTAAATTTAAGAGGATTCCACCAACCATAACAATCAGCATAATTATTAAGGGCACAAAAATCCTCAATTTCCAATCGTTTGGTTTTGTTTCTGTAGCATCAGGTGTCCCGTGCCTTACAATACTCGGTGCTTTCATATAGTTGCCATCCCACGTATCGTTACTTTTCAGAAGATCCCTGTTACTTGTATCGGCAAACAAATTTGCTGGCTTAAGGAAAAAGTCGATTATGGATATACACCGCTGAATCAGAAAACAAGAGCTTAAGAAACAATAAAAAAGGCAGGGCCAAACACTGACCCTGCCTTAATCAATTGTGTAATCTTTAAAATGTAATCTTTAGCCCTTTTTGCTTTTCTTCTT
>CP070746.1:5523942-5527448 GCA_020348305.1 Desulfobacterales bacterium | reverse complement strand
TTTAGGCCGGCGTATGCCGAAATGTTGAACTTTTACGAGCAGGTGTTTACAGCCCAAGAAGCTTCCAAAAATCAAATCGATATTGCTCCCATTCAAATTTCCGATGAGATGCTATCACTTAAAACCAAAGAAAAATTTCCACTTATCGATATCGCTGAGTTTGTTGTAGATATGAAATCAGCACACAAGCTATTTATAGACATCTGCAAAACAGCAAAGAGGACAAATGAGCGTCTGGCTGACGCTGCTCAGAAAATATTAGATGCCATCAATGGAGCACTTGATCCAAAGGCTCTTTTCACAAGTCTTTTAAATGGTGACGATAAAAAATTTGAAGAAGCCGCAAAAGATATTAGCGTCACAAAGAATGTTTTGGCTTTTATCACATACAGCAGTACAAAGCCCTCCTTAACCTTGTGTGCCGAGCAGCTCTCATCATATCTAGATAATGAAGATTTGTGGTCTCAAGGATACTGTCCAATCTGCGGAAGCCCGCCCGTGCTCTCAATATTAGCAGGCGAAGGGGAACGATTTCTGATTTGCAGCTTTTGCTGGCACAAATGGCCCGTAAAAAGAGCCTTCTGTCCCTTCTGCAACACACACGACAACAAGACGTTCCACTATTTTTTCAGCGAAGAAGAAAAAGAATATCGGGTATATACGTGCGACAGTTGTAAAAAATACATTAAAACAATAGACACAAGAAAGGCAGAGCGAGCCATCTATCCTCCTCTGGAACAAGTTGTCACCTTGCATCTCGATATGAAGGCAAGCGAAATGGGATATAAATCCGGGCTAGCGCTTCTCATATACGAATAGTCTTATAATAATTCCAATTGACTTTTTCATCATTCGAAATTCCTTGTTCGATATTCGAAATTCAAATATAATGACACAACATGCCATCTGCAATTCCCATACCCAAGCTGTTAAGCGTTTCCCAACGCCTGCGCTCTTCAGAGCGAACACGTAAATCTGAAAAATCAGTTAGGATCATTGTGTCTGATCTGATTGAAACGATGCGTCGAGCGTGTTGGCCTATAGGGCTGGTTTTCATTCTTGTCGTCCTGGTTTTTAAGGTGCCGGCCGTATTTGCGACTTTGGAGCCGACAACTGATGAGGTCGTCAACGTAAAGACGGCCTGGTCATTCGACCGGGTTCGCCCCGGAGATTCAATTACATTGGCCATTATATTGAATATCAAGCAAGGATTTCATATAAATGCCGATGAGCGTCAGATCTTACCAATTGCGGATTTCAATCCCTACCCCACAAAAGTCCGGATCATTGAAGCCCATGAGGGAATAACAATCGAAACACCCCGGTTTCCCCAGGCCCATCCGGTGAGAGTCGCATATGCCAGCGGGAACCTGATGTCCTTTGAGGGACAGACGATTATTTACCTGCCGATTAAATTTGTAGACCATGTCCAGCCTGGATCGGCTGGGCTGAAGATTATGTTGGAATACCAGGCATGTGCCGGCAATTATTGTCTATTTCCTAAAAAGATCAAATTGGAATCAAAAATTTCGGTTGTTAAACGCGGAGAAAAGGTTTCGAAAATCAATGAAGATATTTTTGCAAAATTTGGTCCGCAACCGACAACTGAATCATCACGGGATGTGGATTTTGATCTATTCGGCTGGACATTTTCTATCGATGTCTCATCGGGCGTTGGATGGGTTTTGCTGTTCGTAACAGCCGCCTTCGGCGGCTTGCTGCTGAACTTCACACCATGCGTTTTACCGCTAATTCCCATAAAGATCATCAGCCTATCCCATGCAGCGGCAAACCAAAAAAGATGCTTGGCACTGGGTTTTCTTATGTTCCTGGGAGTGCTGGTTTTTTGGCTTGGTTTAGGCGTAATGATCGCATTGATCAGTGATTTCACGGCCACCAATCAACTGTTTCAATATCCGCTGTTTACGATTCTTGTAGGGATAATCATCGGGACCATGTCATTTGGAATGTTTGGTTTTTTTGCGGTGCGCCTCCCCAACTTTATCTATATGATCAACCCTGAACAGGATAGCCTGCAGGGTTCTTTCGGCCTGGGGATTCTTGCCGCCATCCTGGCAACACCATGTACGGCCCCGTTTATGGGGGCTGCCGCCGCATGGGCAGCTACGCAGACGCCTGCAACCACACTTTCGACATTTGGTGCAATTGGCATAGGCATGGCGCTTCCTTATCTGGTTCTTTCCGCCTCACCGAGATTAGTTGAAAAAATGCCGAAAACAGGACCGGCCAGCGTATTAATCAAGCAGGTCATGGGCCTGTTTATGCTGGCTGCAGCGGCTTACTTTATCGGTGTGGGATTGAGTGCCGTTTTTTCAACACCGCCAAAGCCGCCAAGCAAATTGTACTGGTGGCCGGTGATGGGATTCTGTGCTGCCTCAGGAGCCTGGCTGATATATCGTACCCTCCGGATTGCGACGAATAGAATCCCAAAAACAATTTTTACCACTATCGGAGCAATATTAATCGGCTTATCGACTTTAGGTGCCACAAATCTGACCGGTAAAGGTCCAATTGAGTGGGTTTATTATACTCCCGAAAGATTCGACGAGCTGCTAAATCAGAACAAAGTAATGGTAATGGTTTTTACGGCCGAGTGGTGCCTGAACTGCAAGGTTTTGGAGGAAGGGGTCTTAAGAAATCCGAAAATTATTAAGCTTTTTGAAAACCAGGCCGTCGTCCCCGTCAAAGTTGACATCACCGGTAACAACCCTGCCGGCAAAGCAAAGCTGAAAGAAGTCGGAAACCTGACGATTCCCTTAATGGTGATCTTCTCACCGAACGGAAAACAGGTGTTTAAAAGCGAATTTTACACGGTGCAACAGATGCTAAATGCAGTTAACGAGGCCATACGAAAATCTGCCACCTAGTATTGAGATTTGAAGGAAATCAAGTCCAGATTGCATACCTATTCCTATCCAATTTTAATTGACTCCCCTGGGTTTATTTCATTATAATCCTTTCCAAATTCAAAGGTGGCTAAGAATTTTGGTCTTTCTCATTTTAACAAAATAGAAGCATATATGGAGAATTTTCATGTCAGCAAAAATTATACGATATCGGTTTTTTGCCGTCAGTATCGGCTGCATGGTTGTTTTTCTCCTTTTAACCCTTTCGCTGCATGCTGAATCCGAATATCCCGAGACGATCTCTGTCCTCCAGATACTTTACAAGGATGAAACTCAAGCGTTGCATAGCTATGCTGCATATGCCGAAAAGGCAAAGTCAGATAACTATCCCAATATCGCCAAATTATTTGTTTCCTTTGCAACTTCCGAATCCATTCATGCCCGTAACTTTAAAGAGCAACTGTCTGCTTTAGGCGTCGAAGTAGAAAAAAGCCCAGTCCCAGAGGTTAAAGTTTCAAGCACCAAGAAGAATCTCAAGCGTGCAACAGAAACGGAATTAAAAGAAATTGATAAGAGATATCCTCGGTTCATTGAAAGAATCAAAGCTGAAAATCATAAGGCAGCGATTCAATATATCAC
>CP070746.1:5518337-5523842 GCA_020348305.1 Desulfobacterales bacterium | reverse complement strand
CCGTATGATCGGGTGTGAGGACGCACAACAATAAATCAACTTCATCCTGAATCCCCCGTGTTCCACCGGCTATTCTACCTACCGGAGCCCCACGAAGAGGCGGCTGGTAAATCGGATTACCTATTGGAACCGGCTTTTCTTCTCTTTTTTGATCACTTTTTGAGGCAGCTGGGGATTTTTCTTGCTGTATTTTATTATCATATGATCTGGTCTCGTGTTTCTGCACATTTACTTCTTGCTGGCCAGAGCGCGCATTTTCTTCATCCACTTCAGCAAAAGATAACTGCGACATCCCTACCACACTAGCGATAAGCATTAATATGAGGACTTGGATGTGTTTCATATCATCACCTCCTTCATATATTGGGTTTTATCACCTGTCAGACCCAGAACCTGGTATATGACCAATTTCTGCTTTTTGTCTCTTAGAATATTTTTTGCGTTTTTATTATTTAAAGGCTTGGTAATTTATCCGAAAATAAGCAACAGGGCGATCGATGGCCTTATTAGAAAACATTAATGTTATCGATATTGCTAAACAGATTCGAAATATTACTTTTATGAATTTTATTCGAGGATTATAAAAATCATTAAACAAATCATTAAACAAAAAATATGCCAGCTAAACGGGAATTTATAATAACTACATTAAAAAAAGATAACACACGGTTATTATTAATAATAAAATGGCATGTAATTATCTATACCTCTTGCGTTGATAAGCAAAAAAGCTACATACTGTCAATTAAGTTTACATTTGCATAAAAATTTAGTGTAAATTTAATTTACATAATTAGAAGCAAAAATAAATATTTCTGAGTTGCTATGCATAGTCTTTTCCTTGGGGAATTTATCAATCGTATCAAAAGAAAGAATCGACATTGACAACCTATTGCTCATTCGGTATTTGACCCTGAGAGCGCGATTTCCATTTCCATATGTTGCGGTAACTCTGATGCCGCTACACAATCAAACTTCTTTCTTTTATCCGCTTACAAAGGCAAGCTTTTATCATATTATACTTTGCTATGACCGATTTCGATTACTTAATGGAAAGCGACGATGAAGCATTACGACTCGATTTGAAAACAGATCCCGAAGTCATTGAAAAGCTAGCCCTTTGGGCTGGGATAAAACCCGGGATGCGCATTGCCGATATTGGCTGCGGCTCAGGGAAAGCAGCGTTTTATTTACACAAGCTTATTCAACCCGGTGGACAAACGATAGGGATTGATGGCTCAGATCAAAGGCTTAATTATGCTCGAGAACATTATAGTGCTGAAGGTATCGAATATGTGTGCAAAAACCTTCTTCAACCTTTAGATGATTTAGGTCGATTTGATTTTATATGGTTGCGATTTATTCTTGAGTACTTTCGTTCGAAAAGTTTTGATATTGTGAAAAATGTTTCTACTTTTTTAAAACCCGGTGGAATTCTATGCTTGATAGATCTGGATTGTAACTGTTTGCGGTTTTTTGGATTTGGCGAACGACTTGAAAAAACTGTCATTGCCATCATGAAGGCTTTGGAAATAAATGCCGATTTTGACCCATACATCGGTGTAAAGCTTTATACGTATCTTTACGATCTCGGGTTTCAGGATCTTGATGTGCTCGTTACCCCTCACAACCTGACTTTTGGTCAGCTAAATGATACTGCTGCCTTTAATTGGACGAAGAAAGTGGAAGTTGCGGCCAAGAATTCTGGATATACATTCGAAGATTATCCCGGAGGATTTGAGGAGTTTTTTGAAGAGTTTAAGCGTGCATTTACCGATCCTCGCCGTTTTCATTATTCGCCATTAATATGCTGCAAAGGGCACAAGCCCCTAAAATAAAGGGGTAGGCCTATTCTAATCCGGCTCAAAATAGCCTGGGCCAAAAACCTTTCGTCCAATCAAAAGTCGAAAACTTTTATCAGGCTGTTCATTCTCTACTCCAGGCCAATAGATGCCTTCCCAGACGACTCGTTTTAAGCCAGTGTCTATCTTACACTTCAGACAAATTGGTGGCATTTTCCCTTTCTTCGAGGGCTGCCCCGACAGGTGTCGCAATATTCCGATCGGATCCCCCTGCGCAGAAACACCACAAAGCAATGAACAGCCGCAATCCAATACCTTATAGGCCACCCCAATTGCATCGGGATGATCAAGTAAAATTTTCTGGCAATTCTCTTGAAAACGATTAGATGTGAAATTTGTTTTGTTTTCCATATATGGGGATCCCTATAGAGTTAATTCATTGGATTTCTTGAAGTTTCTACGCTTCATGACCAAACGACGCTCACCAATACCAGATCCGTTGATGCTTTTCAGGTATATGCCGATTAACCATAGCAAACGGGAATGATTTTTAGAGCGATCCTCATTATCGGCAGCAGCCACCTTTGTATCCAACCTATCTTGTGCGAATAGAAAAGTTGCTTAAGGAATCGCATCGATTTTGAGTATCACATCCAGTAAGCAATTTCCAGCCTTCTCACTTTTAAAATTGAACTTCACTAATATCAATATATTTATGTAGTAAACGCTAACGTTTGTCAGTAAAATAGAAATTTTATATCATGAAGTCAATTTCCTCCCTACCAGTTGACTTTCCATAATAAGTATTTTAACTTAATTTACATACATTTCGAAAAGTTACCAGCTGAAAAACAGAAAACATCACTAAAATAGTAATGCCAGCAAATCTTCCCCCAGATTTTTTTGAAGCCGAAAAACGTTATCGCGGAGCAAAAACACAGGCGGATAAAATCGCCTGTTTAGAAGAGATGCTCACCATCATGCCCAAACACAAGGGCACGGATAAGCTGAGAGCAGATCTTCGCAAACGGATCTCAAAGCTGAAAACGGCTCCCCCGTCCAAAAAAGGCCTTAGTAAACGGGAATCGGCTTTCAACATAAGCAAGGAGGGTGCTGGCCAAGTGGTGATTGTTGGCCCTGCCAATGTGGGAAAATCTTCTCTGGTAGCCACCTTGACCAATGCCAATCCAGAAGTGGCTGATTTTCCCCATAGCACCTATAAACCTGTGCCGGGACTGGTGCAGGTGGAGAACATTCAGATTCAGTTAATTGATACGCCTCCTTTAAATCCAGATTATGTCGAGTCGGAATTATTGGATCTGATCCGCAGATCAGATCTCATTTTGCTGGTAGTGGATTTGCAGACCGATCCGGTAGCGCAACTTGAAGATTCGGTTAGCCTCCTGGAGAAATATCGAATTGTACCATACCGATTTAAAGACCGATATACCGAACAGCGAGGGCTGACATTTATTCCGTTTTTGGTATTGGCCAATAAAAACGACGATGCGGATTCGGATGAAAATTTTGAGATTTTTCGTGAATTACTTAAAGAAGATTGGCCAATGGTCTCCGGTTCCGCAGCCACCGGTCGAAACCTCGAGCAGCTAAAAGAGGCTCTGGTACAGCGGCTGAAAATCATTCGCGTGTACTCCAAAGCTCCCGGAAAAGAGCCGGATTTTACATCCCCGTTTACGTTGAAAAAGGGAAGCACGGTGGCCGACTTGGCCGCAAAGGTTCACAAGGATTTTTTAGACAAATTGAAAGTCGCAAAAATATGGGGTGATGCGGTATATGATGGCCAAATGGTACATCGTGACCATGTACTTCACGATGGTGACATCGTCGAATTGCACCTCTAGACAGATGATTTGCTTGGAAAAGGGATAAATTACCGGTAGAAAAGCCCATCGCATTGATGAAAAAGAAAGGGCGCGTCACGTCTTGACGGGCTGTTGCCCAAATCCATTTGGACTTTGATATTACCCTTCGGGTGAGTTGCCCCGATTCCTTGACACAAAATTAAAATTAATTTATGTTGAAATTTGTTAAAATAAGAATTGTTATCACGGACCGATGCTCTGAACGGGGTTAGAGTATATTTTAATCTTGCCTGTTAGACTATTAGATATTAAAATTCAGAAATTTATGGTTGTTTCTTTTAATAACGACACTTTCGCGTTAATAATCATTCAACAAGAGGAGGCATCAGCATGAGAACGAAAGAGCAGTATATCGAAGGCTTGAGGAAGATGCGTCATAACATTTATGTGAATGGTGAGAAAATAAATCGGGCAGACGAGATGCAGATGGATTGCATCAATACCATCGGATTGACCTTTGACGAAGCGGCCAAGCCTGAGAATGCGGATCTGCTTCTGGCAAAATCGCACCTCACCGGTGAGACAATCAATCGGTTCACTCACATTCATCAGAATACGGAGGATCTACACAAAAAGCAGGATATGACCCGCTTTCTCTGCCAAAAGGTTGGTGGCTGCATTCAGCGCTGTATGGGGATTGATGCAACCAATGCCATATACAACACGAGCTATGAAGCGGATAAAATGAACAATGGGGCTACCGAGTATCATGAAAACTTCAAGAAATGGCTCGGGCGATTTCAGAAGGAGGATCTCGTCGGCTGCTGCGGGCAAACAGACGTCAAAGGTCACCGAATGAAGCGCCCCGCTGATCAGAACGACCCGGACGCCTATACCCGGGTGGTGGAGAGGAAAAATGACGGCATCGTGGTTCGAGGGTGCAAACTTCATATCTCGGAAGCCTCGGTCGCTGATGAGATTCTGATTGTCCCCACGAGAGCCCTGCGACCCGAGGATAAGGATTATGCTGTGGCCTTTGCCATCCCCGGTGACTGGGAAGGCCTTAAACAGGTAGTTACGATACATAACTATCGAGGGCGAAAGCATTTTCCCCGAGGGTTTACTCCCGGAGCAACAGATTCGTATTTGATATTTGAAGATATGTTCGTACCATGGGAGCGGGTATTCCTATGCGGTGAGTATCAGCATGGCGGTGTCTTGGCACTTCTCTTCGCCCTCTTTCACCGCCACAGCTATTCGGGATGCAAGCCGGCCCTGGGAGACGTCCTGCTGGGAACGGCCGCGCTTGCCGCGGAATACAACGGTATTGAAAAGGCCTCGCATGTGAGAACCAAACTTGCCGAAATAATTTTGACAACCGAGCTTGGATATGCCGCAGGCTATACTGCCTCCGATATGGGCAAACCGGAGGTCTACATGCCTGGCATTGGTTTCGTACCTTACGGCCCGGGGAGCTATATTCCCAATTCCATCTACTGCAACGTCGGTCGCTGTCTGACCGGCGAAGCGGTCTACCGAGAGCATGAAATACTTTGCGACATCTCCGGTGGGATAACAGCAACCTTCCCCTATGAGGAAGATTTTGTCAATCCTGAGACCAGGGATCTGCTGTTGAAGTATACGACACGAAATCCCGATATTCCTGCGCAGGACCAGGCTCAATTCTGGCGCTACCTCGGTGACATCCTCTGTTCCGCCACGGGCGGTATTCATGCCGTAGGGAGCTATCACGGAGGTGGGTCGCCTATCATGGAGCAAATAGCGATCACCACCCAATACGATATAGAATCCCGCAAGGAGCTTGTTAAGAAAATAGCCGGCATTAAGGTCGAAGAAGAAGACATAGAGGAAAAGAAGGT
>CP070746.1:5512184-5518237 GCA_020348305.1 Desulfobacterales bacterium | reverse complement strand
TCCTATTTTAGATCCTTTTTGATGGATGTCACAGTCATCGAAATAATTTTTTTTAATGTCGCTACGACGTTTGTGCCTGCAAGAGCACTGGCCGCAAAAGATGGTCGCTTTAACCGACTGTTTAGGTCTTCTTCAAGGGTTTCAACAGGTAAAACCGGGATTCCCTGTTCTACTAGATCTATCTTATTGTACTGAAATACACACGGTATCTTAATTATACTTTTTTTGTAGTTGGCGAGATTTTCCTTAAGATTTTCAAGCGAAAGAACGTTTTTCTCTCTCCGCACGGCCATGGCATCTGCTACGAAAACGATACCATCCACACCTCTTAATACTAATCTTCGAGTGGCGTTATACTTTACTTGGCCGGGTACGGTATAAAGCTGAATCTTTACATCATAGCCGTTGATAACACCCATATCAAAAGGAAGGAAGTCGAAGAAAAGTGTTCGATCCCCATGTGTTTTGACGGTTACCATCTCTGTATTGATACGGCTGTGATATTTTTTATATATATACTCCAGGTTGGTTGTCTTTCCACCCCGGCCGGGGCCGTAGTAGACAATTTTCACCTGAATCTCTTTATTTTTCAGATTTACAAATGCCATTAATAACCAAAAATAGAGCGAAATTCGAATCAGTTCTTTTACAGACAAAAAACGACGTTACAATGATAGGAGGGGTTCTAGTATCGCTTTAAGCTGTTCGACGGAATCAGCCACTTTTAATCGTAAAAAACCCAGCGAAATATCATTGCCGAAAATGGTAATCAGCAAAAACTCTGCGGTTATTTTGTTGAAATGAATATTCTCTTTTTTCCCTTTATGGAAAAGCAGTGAGAACTCATTTTCCCCGATGATTTTAGCCATGGCGGAAACAGCTCCAAAATTACCGGCTGCAAGAGCGGCCAATGAGTAAATATCGTGCTGTTTTTCACCATTATCTAGATTGGCAATAATGTTTCCAGCCATGTCGATTAGGAAAACACAACGCACACCATTCTCGATGAGGTCTTGCTTTAAAATTTCCTCTATTTTATCAAGCTGTCTTTGACCTAGCGTATATGACAATTGCCCCTACCTCCACGGTTTAATACCATGTAATGTTGTTTATCATAATCTCATTTTTTGCTGGTCCACTTTAAAAAATAATCGAATATTTTATAAATTTCGGTATCTTTCAGAAAAACTTTACCTCTTTTTTGCGTCATCATCTCGCTGAAAATAGAACGTGAACGCATTGCACCGATCGGTCATACATAGGGTATGATTTGTAGGAGTTTCTAGCCGGTCTACACCGTCGGATTTTCGAATTTTATGAATACCCACATTCACCTTATGCGGAAAGATCCCATCATATTCCAATCAGGGAACACAAGGGTCCAAGACGGGTGTAAAGCTGCCTTATCATTCTTAAATTACACGAAATATAGAATTTTTTCAAGCTCAAACTTAAATTTGATTATCACTTTACAGCTGAAGGGTAAATGAGTGGCGTTTGTAGGTTGTGACTAGGATGTATCATGATCGAAATGAGCAGTTTTTCCATAAACCTCATCAAATTCCATGGTTCAATGGTTGTCGAAACACCGATCATTTGATATTATCATCGAGATCGACAACAGCATCGGTTTCATTTTATGATATTTTGCACCGTTAACCCGGACAAGCCGGAACCAAAAAAGAAAATCTTGAAGAAGTGACGTATTGACATGAAGCCGCCGAAGTCCATAGGAATGTTCAGACCTTTTGAAAACCTCAAAATGCTTCTTAAAAACCAGTCATCTGTGCCTAAACGGGATGATTGTGTTTCACCAGAGATCCTATCTGAGTCGCAGGATGATCCGGATACAGATTTGGATATGTTTAAAAAAGCAATGGCAGATGTAAAAAAAATATCTCGAGGCAACTGTTTAGAAAAAATCCCAACAAAAAAGACACCATCACGCTTTCAAAACACTACCGAAGCCGAAATATTGATGCGGCTTGAAAATCTCGTCAAACACGGCACGGGATTCGTTGTGGCTGATACGCCGGAATACATGGAAGGCTCGGGACGTGATGTGAATCCCGAAATTACCAAGCGGCTTCACCGCGGAGATTTTTCGGTCCAGGGCCATATTGATCTCCACGGCCTAAATGTTGGTGATGCCCATCAAGCGTTTGAAGCTTTCTTAAGGCAAAGCATCGCTATGGGCAAACGCGTCGTATTAATCATTCACGGGCGCGGCCTTTCCTCACCAGCGGAACCAATTTTAAAAACTAAAGTTTACGAATGGCTCACCAGTGGCCCCTGGCGTAAGTGGGTAATGGCATTTTCAAGTGCCAGGTGGTGTGATGGAGGTGCTGGTGCCACCTATGTGCTCCTCCGACAGCGTCCATTCAGCAAACGTTTCAGTAAAATATGGAAAACAAATGAATAGCTGAAGAAATGAAACGTAAAAATCAAATCAATACGAAGAAATATTTATACAGGATCAACTTTATCCTCAGTCAGATGAAGTTTACGTAAAGGAAAAGGGACGGATGAAAAAAGATATTCATAAAGTTAGAAATATTGGAATTAGCGCTCACATTGATTCAGGCAAAACAACCCTGACCGAAAGAATCCTGTTCTACACCAAGCGCATTTATGCCATGCATGATGTCAAGGGCAAAGATGGTGTCGGGGCCACTATGGATTCTATGGAGTTAGAAAAGGAAAGAGGCATTACCATCGCTTCTGCCGCCACCTTCTGTGAATGGCGAGATCATGAGATCAACATAATCGATACCCCCGGCCATGTAGATTTTACTATAGAGGTTGAACGATCATTACGGGTATTGGACGGAGCTATTCTGGTGCTATGCGCCGTTGGCGGTGTTCAGTCCCAATCGATTACCGTGGACCAACAAATGAAGCGGTATAAGGTGCCCTGTATCGCGTTTGTCAACAAATGTGACCGTAGCGGCGCAAATCCTTTCCGTGTCGTCGATCAGCTTAAAGAAAAACTTGGTCACAATGCAATTGTAATGCAACTTCCGATAGGATTGGAGGCGAATTTTTCCGGAGTTGTAGACCTTGTAGCGATGAAAGCCGTTTATTTTGAAGGTGAAAAGGGGGAAACGGTTCGTATTGAAGACATACCGAAACATCTTATGCAAGAAGCTCTGGAAAGACGCGAGGAGCTTATCGATGCGGCATCCATGTTTTCAGATTCACTGACCGAAGCCATTTTGGAAGAACAAGACGTCAGAGAGGAACTTATCCTGGAGGGGGTGCGCCGGGGAGTATTGTCTAGACAATTGACACCGGTGTTAATGGGATCGGCTTACAAAAACAAAGGCGTTCAACCATTGCTTGATGCTGTCACCCATCTGTTGCCCTGCCCGTTAGACGTTGAAAATTACGCTATGGATATGGATAATGATCAACGCCCGTCTATATTGATCAATGATGCCAGGAAACCGCTGGTTGCGCTGGCCTTTAAAATTGAGGAAGGACAGTATGGCCAACTAAGCTATGTTCGCGTATATCAAGGCTCTCTGGCAAAAGGGGATACCATTGTAAACGTTCGCTCTGGAAAAAAGGTTAAAGTTGGTCGGGTCATCCGTATGCATGCCGATCAAATGGAAGATATTAACGTTATTCCCGCCGGATATATTGGCGCTCTATTTGGCGTTGATTGTACCTCAGGAGATACTTTTGTTTCACCGGGTATCGGGTTAACCCTAACCTCTATGCATATTCCGGCGCCGGTCATTTCCCTGGCGATTTTCCCCAAAGATAATAAATCTCAAATCAACGTATCAAAAGCCTTGGCTCGTTTTACCAAGGAGGACCCCACCTTCAATGCCCATGTAAATGATGAAACCGGAGATACGATCATCTCGGGCATGGGCGAACTTCATCTGGAGGTTTATGTGGAACGTATGCGGCGTGAGTACGCTGCCGATGTAATCACCAGTGTTCCGCGGGTAGCTTATCGGGAAACCATTACCCAACGTGCGGAATTTAACTATACCCATAAGAAGCAAACCGGGGGTGCCGGTCAATTTGGACGGGTGGCAGGGTATATGGAACCCATCAGCGAAAAGGAGTTAGTTTTTGAAAACAAGGTTGTGGGTGGTGCTATTCCAACCCAGTTCATTTCTGCCTGTGAAAAGGGTTTTAAAGAATGCCTGATAAAAGGGCCAATGATGGAATTTCCGGTCACCGGCATCAAAATTGTCATCAATGATGGTGCTGCGCATACCGTCGATTCTTCAGATATAGCTTTCCAGGCCGCTGCTCGTGGAGCCTTTTTACAAGCCTATCCAAATGCCAAGCCCGTTATTCAGCAACCTATTATGAAAGTAGTGGTTGAAACGCCAACTGAATTTCAGGGTGTGGTGATGGGTTCGTTAAATCAACGTCGGGGCATGATTGTCGGCTCCCAGGATGAGGGCCTCTTTTGTGCGATTGAGGCTCAGGTTCCACTGGCAGAAATGTTCGGATATTCGACTGTTTTACGATCCTTAACCCAGGGGCAAGCGCAATTTACCATGGAATTTCTGACGTATAAACAAGTACCGCAATCCATTGCCGAAGAATTGATCAAGAAGGCAGCCGAAGAAAAAAAGAATGTGGCTTAAAACATCCGAAGCGGATCGTGGAACGCAACGCCCTAAATTTGTCATCCTGATTAAGGAAAGGAATGTAAAGATGCTTAAAAATGATCTGATGATGCGCAATCCCTTACGTCTGATGGGGCAAGAATCCGAGCAGATTCTCAAATCAGGCGAATTTGGTGCCGTGCTCGCCCGCGCCGGTGTCGGCAAAACGGCACTTCTGGTTCAATTAGCATTAAACAGTATGCTGAGAGGCGAAAATGTGCTTCATATCAGCCTGGAGGATCCGGTAAACAAGGTGAGTGTTTGGTACAAAGAGGTGTTCAAACGTATTTCCCAACAATACGCTGTTCATCAAATGGATCAACTGTGGGATTCGGTATTGCCGCATCGATTTATCATGACATTTCAGGTAGAAGGTTTTACGGTTCCCAAATTGGAAGAACGACTTACCGATCTCAGCGAGCAAAAAATTTTTTCTCCCCATATGGTGCTTATTGATGGGCTTCCCTTTGACAATGCCGTGCGTGAGCCCTTGATACAATTAAAAGCCCTGGCCCAGAAGTATGCCATGCATGCATGGTTTGCCGTGCGCACCCACCGGCACGAAGAATCAGAACACAATGGTGTGCCAATTCAGTTGAATCCAGTTGCGAATTTAATTGATGTTGCGATACAATTGATCCCTGTCGGCAAACAGGTTCATATAAGAGCATTGAAGGGGACCGACGATGCTTCCGCCCATCCTGATCTCGTATTGGATCCTTCTACCATGCTCATCCAAGAAGTACGCTAGATCGAGAATTCCACCGACAGCATCTTACTAAAGAAGCTTGCAAGTTACTGAAATTTTTTGCAAGCTCTTAAATGTCATTATGGAGGCGGCAGTCGAAGTCGAAGCGACGAATTGCGGTTTTGCAGAGTGTTTTAAATCATTAACAACATATACCGTCATCATATGAAGGTAAAATAAAACTCCCCTCCCCTCCTTTTTTTGTTCTTTGTTTTTTGACCTTGTATTTGGATATTATGGTAGCAAAATGGTAGCAACCAAAACGTGAATTCTTAAGCGAATTTATTTCGATGAGGCGTCGAAAGATTATGGACGGGGTCAAAACTGGGCTTCTATATTGGGTCCAGGACAAGTTTAGGGGCAACCTGTTTACTGCCTAAGCGGCCTCCGGCGTAAAGGTGGCGTGACTCTGAGTTAGGCTTTTGTGCGGAACGTGGGAACCTGTCGTTTCGATGTTAAGGGAGAAATTCAAGTGGAGATCCCACGAGAATGAGAGTACCGATGCGAAGCACAGGGGCGGATCATCCCGTAGTAGTGTTGAAGGTTCTGTAATGGGGCTGGAGCGAAGGGGATGAGGCAGCTCGCAGCAAGCGATGGTCAACCCTGCTGCAGCGGGGGAGTAACCGGGTTCTTTCTGCGTCGGCTCGAGACCGCGAGGTCTCAAGAGAAAG
>CP070746.1:5503202-5512084 GCA_020348305.1 Desulfobacterales bacterium | reverse complement strand
TATCTCTAAGGTATATAAGGGTATAGCTTTTTAAAGACAAAAGCTTTTTGAGCTTCTATACGATTGTTTTTTGAAAATGGAAGCCAACTAATCTGATACCCCCCCCTCTAAAAAAGCGAACGCGGGCGGCAACCTAATTTTCGCTGAAATATCAAAACAGATACTTTAGACATTATTTTAGATTTTTGTTTTTGAAATGACATATCCACTTGATGTCGCAATTTTTTCTTGTTTTGGCGCTTGGAAAGAAATGCCAGGTTTTGAAATGCTTGCAATTCATTGTTGGTAATGCACAAATCTGCAATTTTCCCAAATTGCATATTTCATCTGGTAATCCAAAAGAAAAATGAGCCCACAAAATTTTACATGGAGGCACGAATGTAAACAAAACAAACACCTAAAAAAGTGTAGGTTTGTCAGGCGCAATCCATAACTCAGTTCGAAAAGGGCAAGACGCTATGTATGGTAGTTTACGTCATTTGAATTTTCTTGAGTTTCGCTTCTGAATATAAAACATCAGAAGAAATCAAACGCCTTAAGAAGCGGCTTGGGATCTATGAGATGGCGCGAAAACCATCCTTTATACTCACTTTTGCCGATCCCCAGTGCCAATGATATGATTTCAGAAAAGTGCAGAATTGGGACCTTTTCCTTTAAGGTGCTACGAACTTCTAGATTCATATGACACATAGCACAGGCAGTTACGATACAATCCGCGTTGGATTTTTTGGCTCCTAAAATTATTTCATTGACCATTGGAGTGACAATTTCAGGTCGCGCAACTGTAAGAAATGTGCCGCAACAGCGTGACGAATAGGACCACTTTTGCGGTGTGGCGCCCAAGGAGGAAAGAATTTTTTCCATCAGTCCAAAATAGTTTTTCTCGTGACGCATGATTGGTGGTCGGGCCAGCATGCAACCGTAATAGGGAACGAATTTGAGCCCCTCCAGTCTGAGGGTGTGATCTCTTGAAAAGCTCAATAGGTCGATTTGATCTAAAAATTCGAAGAAATGTAAAATTTCCAATTTTGAATTAAAGGCTTGCCCCCAGGTTTTTTGATAATGATGACGAGCTGTCCCATCATTTTTCAAATACAGGTAAGCATGACGCAGCCGTAATAGACAGCTGGGGCATGCAACCAGTAACGGTATGTCCGATGGTGCCAATGAAAGATTTCGGCTGGCAAGGTCAAAGGCCAGATTAGAATCGATGCTGTGGGCTGAGGAGCTGCCACAGCAATTCCAATCGTCGAGTTCCACAAGGTTGTAACCGAGATGGCGGAACAGATAAATTAAAGAGCTATTGTTTTCACGGGCTGTTGTTGCCAATGAGCAACCTGGGTAGTAGGATAGGTTAATGAGGTTTTTTTTCTGCATGACATTTATACCGTAGATTTTGGTTCAAAGAGTCTCCTGACATCAGCGATTTTTTTGGTTCTGGAGGGGAGAAGTTCCAGCTTTCGTTTAGCAAACATTTTCAAACCAACGGTCATATCCCTAAACCAGTCGTGCTTTTTCAGCTTATATCTGAGCATGATTTCAAGTTTGTGTGAGCGGCCGTGGCGTTCGATGGATTGCAGCACCGCTCGATGAAAATTAAGAATATTGGGCTCACCCACTGCCACGCCTTCTTCTAGGGCTATTTGTCGTAGTGCATCATTTACAGCCGGAATGTCGATACTATTGGGGCATTGAATCGAGCAGGTATTGCAACCAACACAGATCCAAATTCCGGAGCTCTCCAGGGCTTCCTTTCTCAAGCCCAACTGGACAAGACGAATTACTCGGTTGGGGGGATAATCCATAGCCAGAACAAAAGGACATCCACCGGCACAACTTTGGCAATGCCAACATTGATTTATTTCTACGCCGGATCGACGCTTTACTTCAGCAACAAAACACAAATCCATCTGGTTTAAATCTAAAATTTGTGTGGTTTCGATTTCAGTTATATGTTTCATTATTCTCCTTTAAGCTATTCGACGACGATAACCCAAAAAAAGAAAATAGATACTACAATGTGGCAGATTGTGTCAAGGATAAATCTAAATTATCGCGGACTATTTTTGTCTCTTGGGAATTATCAAAAGGATTCAATTAAAGGATGGATATTGAAATCTTTATTTTGTCGCGATGAACTATGCTTCATCCTATGTTTTTAAAATGCTTTTAATTTGGATTAGCAGATCAAATTTGTTTTATGTATGATTTTCTTAATTTTGAATGTCTGCCATACCAAACCCACAATAAATCTTTATAGTGCAATAGCTTCGACTCAGGTGGAGGTAAAATTGCCCAGTCCCCCAAATCCCTCCATTCGTCCCATAAGCTCACTCTTTAGTGATGATAAAATGTGTTTTTTATTTGACATAAATACCACATTGTGGCAAATTAATTGATCATATCATCAATCCATTCAAAATACATGAATCTTGGAGTTCCCTGTGGACAGCAAAGAGTTCATCTATTTGCGCAAGAAACTGAACAAGACACAAAAGCAAATGGCCCAACTGCTCGGAACCTCTATTAAGGCGATTCACAGCTACGAGCAGGGGTGGCGGTCTGTTCCGTTCTCTGCGGAGCGTCAGATGTTTTTCCTGATCTCCAGGATAGCGGAGAACAGGAAACGCAGAAAACCGTGTTGGGTTATTAAAAAATGTTCTCCTGACCAAAAAGCTCAATGTCCGGCATGGGAGTTTAAGGTTGGAAAGCTTTGCTGGTTTATAAACGGAACAATTTGTGAAGGCGCTGTTCAGAAAAATTGGAAAGAGAAGATGAAAATTTTTCGGTCTTGTAAGGCATTTATGCATTTGTTGTAACATGGGACAGCTCTCATTCTGAGCAAGTGTTCTGAGCAGAGAGAAGTTTTACTAAAATTTTTCTACATAGGCGACATAGATATCGTCTTCATTTTTGGATACCGACAGAAGCTTATCACTCGACGCTTGGCACCAGGAAGTGATATCTTTCTCAAAGCTAGGATCATCTGCCAGAATCTCAACAACTTGATTCGATTTTAGTTTCTCAAGCTCTCTTTTAAGATGTACTATAGGCATGGGGCAATAGAGGCCTGCTGCATCTATTGTTGATACAATTTCTATCTTTCGGTTTTTAATTTGAACTTCTTTCATCTTTAAACATTTTCTTTGGATTATTTTTTCGCCTTTTTCTAGCGGCTTTGAATTTCATATATTAGAAATTCCAGCTTTAGATACATGTATAGAAGCATGTTTGGGAGCGACTAAATCAAACAGGCTTATCCTTCATATCACGCCATACTCCCGGTATTTCTGTTTTGCAGAATTTGCATTGATTTCCTTCTAAATTATTGGTCGGAATTCTATACCCCTGCCGCATTATCAACAGTTTTTCGCAATGATGACAATAGGTATGATTACCTTCATGCTCGGGCACGTTCCCCACGTATACATAACGAATCCCTTCAGCCATTGCCAGTTCACGAAATCGTGTTAGGGTTGATATCGGTGTCGGAGGTAAACGATCCAGTTTGTATCTAGGGAAAAACCGTAAAAAGTGTAAGGGATAATCGGGTCCCAGATTATCAAGAATCCATTCACACATTTGTTTTAACATATCCGTATCGTCCACATAACCGGGAACTACCAACGTGGCTATTTCGAAATGAATTCTTTGTTCATGCAGTGTTTTAAGAGTGCGTAGAATCGGCTTCAGGCGGCCGCCGTTTAATTTGCGATAGATGGCATCGTCCAAGGATTTGAGGTCGATGTTGGCGGCATCTAGCACCTTGCACAGCTCTAATAAAGGCTTTTTATTGATATATCCGTTTGAAATGATCAGGTTATGTATCCCTTCTTCTTTTGCGAACCGGGCAACATCAATCATGTATTCAAAAAAAGTTATTGCTTCGGAATAGGTATAGGCGATGGATTCAGCTCTAGCCTTTTGAGCCGCCTGAACCGCTTCAGGCGGGAAAAGCTCATAGTGTCTGACTTCATGGGGTTTAGACTGGGATATCTCCCAGTTCTGACAATTCAGACACCGGAAATTACAGCCAGCGGTTGCAATTGAAAAGGCTTTTGTTTGTGGTAAAAAATGGAAAAACGGCTTTTTTTCAATGGGATCGAGATTGACTGCACAAGGATTTCCATAGACCAGACTGTACAAGGTCCCTTCCAGATTGACCTTTGAGCGGCAAACGCTGCGATCACCCGGTGCCAGAATGCATCGGTTGGGGCAAACTCCACAAACGACCTTATTGTTTTTAAGTTTTTTATAAATAAACCCTTCATGCGACCATTTCCACAGTTTATCCGGCGCGTCGCCCTTAAAAATCTTTCCACCGATATCGGCCGGAGCAGAAGCTTGACAAACCTGGTTTGAAAAAGGCCAAAAGACTCGATTGGTAACAGCTGTGCAGACAAACGCTGCGCTGCTGCAATATAAAAAGCGCCGCCGGCTAATTTTTTTCATGATCGATCCTTCTTTTCCATTTTTGTTGATGCTTTCCAGGTCACAAAGTCAAAAACCAATCAGGAGCCTTTCGCGCATTGGATTCAATCTGATGGTAAAAAGTTCGCACTTTCCTTTCGCCAGGTCTGAAATATCTTGAAAATCAGCGGTAAATATTTTAATTTTGATTACCACAATGTGGTTATTCCTGTCAATTAAGATCATAATCCTTTATTGATGGATTTTAGAGATATTTTTATTCGCCTTCGCCAGAATACCCTGTAGCTTGTTACAGGGATGCATGGCGAGGTGACCGCGCCGTAGCTCGAAGAGCAAAGGCGGTTTGGCTTCGGCGCAATTCCGCTTTGATACCCTGCTGCTTGCAGCAGGAAGCTTCATTTCCGTTATCAAGGTTAGGTATAATTCATGGATGAGAAAATCCATTCATCCAAAACGAAAAAGAAAAAAACAAAGGCGGTGGGGCTTCTTTCCGGGGGCTTAGATAGTACCCTTGCTGCGAAACTGATGCTGGAGCAGGGCATTGAAGTTTATGCTGTCAATTTCACATCTCCTTTTTGCACCTGTACTCCGAAAAAGGCAGGATGTGCGGCGGTTGTTACCGCTGTCAAAGGACTGGGAAATATTCCGCTAAAACAAGTGGCATTGAGGGATGAATATCTTGAGATGGTGCGGAATCCAAAGCATGGATACGGGTCAGGGATGAATCCCTGCATTGATTGCAGGATCTTAAAAATACAAAAGGCCGGTGAGTATTTGCACAAGATCGATGCAGCCTTTCTATTTACCGGAGAGGTTTTGGGCCAGCGGCCCATGTCTCAGCACAAACAGGCTCTCGAAATCATTGATCGTGAATCCGGCTTCAAAGGATATATTCTGCGGCCCCTTTCGGCAGCACGACTCGAACCGACGGAACCGGAATTAAACGGATTGGTTGATAGAAGCAAACTGCTGGGAATAACGGGCCGGTCAAGGAAAACTCAGATTTCGTTGGCCGACGAAAAAGGCATCAATAATTACCCCTGCCCGGCTGGGGGTTGTCTCCTTACCGACAGCCATTTCGCCAAGAAAATGAGAGATTATCTAACATTTAGCAAAAAGCCTTCCGTACGAGATATTCCCTTACTTAAAATCGGAAGACACTATCGGCATCACAACGGCGATAAGGTTATAGTTGCACGTAACGAGCACGAGTCCAAATCGTTGAAAGATTTATGTCACCCAGGAGACCACCTTCTTGCTCCTTTAAACTTTTCTGGCCCTTCTGTAGTTTTGCAGGGAACATCCATACCGGCCGCTGTTGAAAAAATAGTACGGTACACCAAAGGGCCTATTCGTAAAACAGCCGCCATCATTCATCGGTTTGGTGGAAAAGAAGATATCATATGTCTGAGGGACTACTATAATGGATAAGCACAAAAAAGTGGCTGTGGGGCTCAGTGGGGGGGTCGATTCCTCAGTTGCTGCGGCTCTGCTCAAAGAAAAGGGATATGATGTCGTAGGTATCACCATGGAGATTTTTGAAGGCCCAGCGGCGGCAGAAACGACAAGAAACCTTGCTTGCTACGGTCCCGGTGAAAAAGAGGATGTAGAAATCGCTGCTTCAATTTGCAAAAAACTTGAAATCCCATTCTTCGTTTTTGATTTGAAAAATGAATACAGAAGCCATGTTATCAGCTATTTCAAGAATGAATACCTCTCAGGAAGAACGCCGAACCCCTGTGTCGTTTGCAATAAACAGTTGAAATTTGGATTTCTTTTAGAAAAAGCCAAATCGGCTGGCATAGAGTTTGAGTTTTTCGCCACCGGACATTATGCTCAGATTGAAAAATCCGGAGACCGTATTTTACTGAAAAAAGCGGCAGATCTCACAAAAGACCAAACATATTTTCTGTATGGTCTCACCCCTTTACAGCTTTCCCGTTCCCTTTTCCCCATCGGTGGATTAACCAAACAGGAGGTCAGAAAAATTGCTTATAATTATAGCTTTGAATCTGCAAAGCGTCCTGAAAGCCAGGATTTTATTGCCGGAGGGGACTACTCTGGTATTTTTGAAAAAGATGAGCTGAAGGAGGGTAAAATCATAGATGAAAACGGTAACATCCTCGGAAGGCACAGAGGAATAATTCATTATACCGTGGGCCAGCGCCGGGGCCTTGGCGTTGCTTCACCCAGACCCCTCTATATCCAGAGCATCGATGCCAAAAAAAACAGGATAGTAGTTACCGACAGGGCTAATCTTTTTTCAAAAGGACTTATCGCTAAGGACCTTAATCTTATTTCTATTGATAAACTTACGGCTCCCCAAAAGGTAAAGGCAAAAATTCGCCTAAAACACAACGAAACCCCTGCAACTGTTTTTCCTCATGGAAAAGATAAAATCAAAGTAATTTTCAAAGAACCGCAAATTTCTGTTGCGCCCGGTCAGTCGGTTGTATTTTATACAGGCAATACTGTAGTCGGCGGAGGTATTATTCGGCATTCCCTCTGAATGCTGTCCCTAAATTTACAACGAAAAATAATGACAAAATCCATAAGCAGGATAAAAATGAACAGGTAGAATTGCTCTGGCGCATTTTTCATCTGGTGGCACCAGATCGTGCAAGCCGACATATGTTTACAGCCTACCGGATATTATCACGCTGCGATCCAGTCCATCCAGTTTCAATCTTACCCCAAAACCAAAATATAAACCTTAGCAAATGTCAAAGAGATGGTTCTTCATTTCTATGTCACAGTGTCTAATGCAGATAGATCTCACCTCCAGCAAACTCTTCCAATACAAAGCAATTGAGGATATATATGCGGCGAGGTCCTTGCAATTGAATCAATATAGCCTTTGTCATTCGGGTTAAAATTTGAGAAAGCGTTTAAGGGACGGGGCCCAACAAACTTGAAAGCTGCCCCTTGGATATGTCCAGGTTCAAGTCATCGACACTTTGTAGGATCTGGCTTAGATAAAGGAAGCCACTGGAGTTGCACCAAGCCTTGAATGCATATTGGATTAATTTGTTAAAATCACCATTAAAAGAAGATCTCCAAATCACAAAATGTGGTATTCTGATTTTCTATTAAATTTTTAACGTGGTGTATATTGCGTTATACGAAATCCATATACCGTGCTCGGTAGATATTACGGCTATGCAGCTGCAATTTTAAAAATCCGAAATTTTTCAGATTAACGAAAGACATGTAACAAATCAGAAAATGATAGATAAGTGGGGCAATGCTAAAACTGCATTGCCCCGTCAGTGTTAGGCATACAAGTTTTCAATCCATCTAATCGCTTCCACGTCTGTCACTTTTCTCAAATAGCGCTGTGTTGTTGCCAAATGAGCGTGCCGCAGGATAACCTTGCTCACTATTTCAATCGGAGTTCCGGATCTGGACGCATGAGTGGCGGCATGACGCCTAAGATCATGTGGACGCAGACTCACACCCACCATCTTGCCCGCCTTGTTGACCATCACCCGAGCAGCATTGTAAGTGATCGGGAAAATGCGCTGTTCAGGTTCAATTCCTTTATCCTGGATGTATTCCCGCAATCGGTCGGCGATTTTCTGGGGAATATACACGATTTCAGATTCCCGACCACTTTTAAGGTCCGGCAAAGTGATTTTTCTGTCCTTGACATCGATGGGTCTGATTTTTAGCACCTCACCGATCCGCATCCCACCCTTGGCCATCAGTTCCAACATGATGCGGTTGCGAGGGTTGGCCGTTCTGAAAATGATTTCATCAATTGAGTCTTTTTCGATGATTTTCCACTGCTCAGGCCGGGTGGCCCTAAATATTTTTCTCAGAATGGGCGTGTCGCAGGGATTTTGGATCTCAAAATCGATGGTGTTGCGAATGTAATTGAAAAATGCTTTGAGACAGGAATAGCGGTTGCGTTTGGTGGTTTGTTTGGTTCCTTCAGTGAGACGGGTCAAAAATGATAGAATCTCATCTGGGTTGATGGATTCTAAATCTCTGCCGCTAAATTCGTCCGAGAAGCGGGTGAAAAGAAATTCATAATTTTTTAGCGTATTTTTTTTTCGAATTAATCCTGTGATACTCTTGATACGAATTGATGGCTTGAGATACTTTCATGTTGCACCTCCTTGTTTGGTATGAGTTAATGATTTTCCGGTCTTTACCGGCATAAGTGGACCATATCACAAAGGCACAAATCATGGGACTGGGAACAAGAATATTCATTGTAAAGGAAGATGATTCTTTACAGCGTGTAACACTAAAACGATATAACCGTATTATCAAAGGATATCCAGATGAAGGTCTCTTGCAGTATGCTGGAAAGAGAATCCGTTATGAATTGATCGTGCTGGAGATGATAGACCGAAAACCAGCTGAGATTTTGATGACTGAATATTCATATTTGACTTTTGATTCGAAAGGTCGACTGGATGCCGGTGAACGAGAAAAAGCTGCTC
>CP070746.1:5500265-5503102 GCA_020348305.1 Desulfobacterales bacterium | reverse complement strand
TACTGAATGGTGAGTACCTCACCAAAGCCTCTGATGATGAATTGGCTCAAAAGATCTTCCAATATTCTCTGCACTAGAAAATATTTTTCCCGAGTCTCTCTCAGACCCAAGGTTCATTTGCGGAAATTGGGATAAAGAATTATTTGATGGTAAAATCCCAGAGCACGTAAAAGAATTGTCCTGGCAGGAATGGCTGACCGCCACCCATCTACCAGTGTACGCAAAAGCTATGACGCAGCACGCCCTTTAGGGGACGCAATTTCTTAAGTTTAATAACTTCCCAAAATTCAAGGCATAGAGCAGAAGGTTCATGGTGTCAGAGAAGAATAAGAAAAGAATAGAGGGGTCAGGTCTTCATTCTTGACAAATAGTGAAGAATGAAGACCTGACCCTTATTTTTTTTCATTAACGACATTTCAATCAAATATCAACTTTTTGGGTTGTAAAAACGAGAAGAAAGGGCACTGAAGATGAAATGGTGGGTCGGGACAAAGCAAGTAGTTGATAATCTAGGAAAAGAGCAAAAAATAAGGTCGATTTTTAGGCTTAGGGCTATCGATAGATCGATAGCTTAGGGCTATTATTTTAGGGGTAAAATGAGGAGTTTAAGAAATATGGAGATAATGCTTACTTACGCGTGCCATTTAGGCCTTTTGTTAGAAGGCTGATTTTGGCCCCAAAATAGACCGCTAAGGACTAAATTGACTTGATTGATGTTGTTTGTTACATAATGTTGAATGGTTAGCGTGGCCCGGCTGCCAATCAACACTCTGAAAGTATCATCAAAAGCTTTTGTCGTATCGCTGTACCAAATCGGAAAGAGAACAGCGATGCGTATGTGCTCTGAGTGCAGCCGGTATATAGCGCCCTTGCATGCGGCCGAGAAATCGAATCATTTTATGCAGTCGGTTGAACTCAGAGGGCCGCATAATCTATCCTTTGGTTACCGGCCTTATTCTGCGGAACAGTCACCGACATTGCTACACTACTTCATGTTTTTTTCGCTTTCTTTGAGAGCCAGAAGCATTTTACTATACTCAAATTCGTCGCTTGGAACCTCTAAAATTGGGGACCTCGGGCTGAAAGCGTGTCGCTTGGCCGATTTTCTGTAGCGAACCGATCAGTGTCTGTGACAAATATTACTTCTTGAGCAAGGTAAATGAAAAACGAAAGCATCGCTAAAAGAAACCTCGGAATTGCGAAAGGTTTTTCAACTTTAACCTTTAATCTTCGTTTTGGATTGGCCGATGACGGCGCAAATAGTTGGGACCATCGCAAGAAAGCACTACCGGCGCTTTTTAAAAAGTATCATCCTGATTTTATTGGTCTGCAGGAAGCCAATGATTTTCAAATCGATTATTTAGCGAAAATTCTGATTGGCTACGAGTTCATCGGAAAGCGGAGTCCTGCACCACCAAATTGGCAAAACAATATCATTTTTTTTAAAAACGCCTGGGCGCTTACTGTTTACAAGCATCTTTTCCTGAGTCAAACGCCTACGATCCCGAGTAAATTTCGGGATAGCCGCTGGCCACGTCAGTGCACCATAGGCATGTTTACAAGCCATGGTAGAAATCTGATGTGCATCAATACCCACTTTGATTTTGCTGAAAACGTACAAACAAATAGCGCTATTCTAATCATGGAGCAACTGTCCAAACTGCCTTCAAATGTCCCAGCCATTCTGTTAGGTGATTTTAATGCCACCCCTAAACAGAATTGCTACGGGGTTTTCACAGGAAAAAATGAAAAATCTCCGCTTAAAGGCCCTTGGTTTAAAAATGCTGCTACAAAACCTTTCCCAGGAACCTACCATGGGTTTAAAGGCCACACCAATGGCGATCACATTGACTGGATTCTATACCGCGGTAACATTGCTCCTGTAAATTACAATGTGGTGGTGAGCACATTCGGAGGGACCTACCCCTCTGACCATTTTCCGGTATATGCGAAATTTAGGTGGATTGATAAAAGCTGATACAAGATATCAACCTGTAAGAATCGGTCACGGTCATGAAAAATGGATTCCTTCTGGAGGAATAAGAGGGTCGCCCATACAAAAAATATTGATTTGTCAATTTTTTTGATGGCAGGAAAATTTATCCGTGATACTTGTCCCTTTTTTTAGCCTATCAGTGGCCTATTTTCCTTTGCCTAAAACATAAACAACAAGTATTGCGGTTTGAGCCTCGGCAAACGTAGCATGTTGAAACCGCCCATTTTCAACTGTCCGAGGATCTTTTTGGGGTATGATATCTTTTATCTTCCCTACCAGATCTAGAAAGGAGCCACAATTGACCAAGGTATCCGTCAAATTTCTTGGATGCGGCGATAATTTTGGAAGTGGCGGCAGATTTCAAACATGCATATCTGTACAATCCGAAACAGCCAAATTCCTCATCGATTGCGGGGCCTCATCCCTGATTGCTATGAAGCAGTTTGGCGTAAGTCTGCTTGATGTCGAGACAATTCTCATTACACATTTGCACGGTGATCACTTTGCAGGTATACCATTTTTCATCCTCGACTCCCAATTGATTTCACGGCGAACGGCTCCGTTAATCATCGCCGGTCCACCGGGTTTGGAAGAACGTATTTACCGGGCCATGGAGGTCATGTTTCCGGGATCCTCCAGGGTGAAACAAAAGTTTGAGATAACATACCTCGAAATTCCAGAAAGCACACCCATAACTATCGGCGCTCTTCTGGTTACCGCAGAACAGGTCATTCACGGCAGCGGAGCGCCGTCTTATGCGCTTCGGGTGGAGTGCGCAGGAAAAACAATTGTTTACACTGGCGATACGGAATGGACCGACAGCTTGATTAAAATTGCGTCC
>CP070746.1:5471052-5500165 GCA_020348305.1 Desulfobacterales bacterium | reverse complement strand
CGCATTTATATTGCCTTATCACCCAATGGGTGATGTCGGATATTACGGATTTTGTTCAATAAAATATACAGTTTCAAATAGTTATAACCTCTGAACCGTGAACCCTGAACCTGGAACCGATCAGTTTAGGTATAAAAATGATAATGAATTACATAAAACACTATCCGGAAATAACTTCACTTATAAATGGCGCAGATCATACCGACGTAAAAACTGTTGAAGGTCAAGTTTCCCTGCAACAGTTTATTGCATCCATGCTATCCTATTATCCGTGGTGGATTATCTTTCTTTATCACGTGCGCGCTGTATTTGTAAGAATTCTCGGGATGAGACAGCCTGCCATGCCGGACGAACTTCCCAAATTACTTCCCGAAGACGTACCCATGACGCCGGGCGAGAATGCCACATTTTTTATTCTTCGGCATACCAAGGAAGAAGAATATTGGATTGCAGAAACACCGGAGGAAAAACATTTGAGGGCGTATTTCGGGGTAGTCGTCGAGCCTGTCAAAGACAGCTTAAAGCGATTTCATGTGGTCACCATCGTTCACTATAAACACTGGACCGGCCCAGTCTACTTTAACACCATCCGCCCATTCCATCATCTCGTCGTCCGCCGCATGGCCCGCGCCGGTGTCAAACTGTAAGAACTTTTCAGGTTTTTTCGCTCGAATCGCGTTGATCGTATCTTTCAGTTCAATATTCAGAACTTCCTTATAGAGAAATAGTAAGGCGTTGAATGCCTAGTTTTGTGTAGAAGAAGCCACTTTTAGATTAATGGCGAGGTTGGTAAGAAAAGCTTCAATATCTTTCTCTCGCATCTCCTTAGGGTGCCACTTATCGTGATAAAGAATGAATCTTTTTATCCATGAAACATAAGACTTTTCTGTTCGGAGTGAGTAGTGTTTGAGACGAATTCGATCTCTAACTTGATCTAATAACTTCTTAGGTCGATCTCGCATTTGATTTTTTTCCTTTTTTAAAATAATATACCTTAGATAATGTTATATAATATGAAAATCAAGATTTTTATAATATCATAGAATTTTTTCAAGATAACATTAATATCTTAGAAAAAATTCCGATCACTCACTAGTTATAAGCAATTAAATTATGGGTTACATAGATAACCTTACAAATAAATATTTCAGGATTGATAACTTAGATCGTATCGTTTTCGTGCCCTGAGGAACCAGAGGTTCTGCCTATGTGCTGCCTGATGAAAATTATGAAAATGATATTAAGAGAGTACTGAATCGGTTCTATTTGGTTTTGGCGATGCTATACATTCTGATTATAGCAACCTTTGGACCACTCTTTCTACTATTGTTGCTGCCTATCTACTTCCCTTTAAAAATGCTAATTACCAAACACAAAACGAGAGGCCTTCAGTCTATAAATAGTAGCTTTACAATATCAAAATATTTATTGTTGCTTATAACAAGTCGCTGGAGAATCGACGCGCAAAAAACGCGCGCGTCTCAGCTCCATCGTTATGCATCGAAAATTAATATGAGAATATTCTTCTTATTGACACTGATTGCTCTCCTTTTTCATTGTAATGCATGGAGCGGAGACTATATGTTAACAATCTCCGATAATCCAAATGCAGCGTGTACTGAAAGAGCAAGAAAAATTCATGAATGGTGTGCAGAAGAAAGAGCGAAAGGAAATGAATGTCTTTATTGTAAATAGTAGCGCCCAACCAGGCGCTTAAGTAGGACCGGGAAATACTGCGCCATTTATGAAAGACATGTTTATATCAAGTTTATGGTTTTGATACATTGTTGAGATTATCGTTTCTCGGCCCCTTAGCTATCCGATAAGCGGCGCTTCGCGCCGCTTATCGGGCCGCATTATGCGGAGAACCTTCCGCTCATCTCGCGGCCCGTTAGAAGGATTATAGGAGAAGCAAAGCGTTGAACTAAGATAAAATTGAAACTCTGCTCGTAGCACTCGGAGCATTTTCATTCTTAATCTTGATACCTCCTTTTGTTTTTTTCTGGTTTCCTTACTTAATTATAAATTCGAAGACCCAGATTTACACCTTTGAAATCGGCGCATTTCGGTTTATTGGGATAGTTCCGATCCTCGTGGCATATTTGCCTTCTTTTGGTGCGCCTGGAGACTTACATTCTCAGGTAAAGGTTTGCTATGGCCTTTCTTTCCGCCAGGAAAACTCGTGGTAAGGGGTTTACATCGATATATAAGAAATCCAATGTATGTGGGAGCGATTTGTATATAGTTCGGAGAAGCCATACTATTTGAGTCGGCAAATTTATTTCTATGTGCTTTAGCTATGTTCGTAGCTTTCAATTTGGCTATAGGTGTCGAAGAATACATTTTAAAGCAATCTTTTGGTGAATCCTACGAGCAATACTGTAAAGCTGTGCGCAAGTGGATACCACGTTTGACCCCTTTTCGAGGAGACAATTCAAAATCCTCCTAACCAGCCGCATGAAAGCTGACGGGTAAAAGCATGCCCGTAGCTTATGCGATCCGTTATATGAAATATGGATAAATAGTTCTATGAAGAAAAAATCATTTTGGGGACTCTATATTATCAGTCTTTTCGACTTTTTGGCGGGCGGATTAGTGATTATTTTTATGATCACGCCTTTTGATAACTCACTTAATTTTTTAGGAAAAAGTGTACCCATTCTTGAAATTTTTTTTTACTATTTTATCTGGGGAGGCATAGGATTTATTTGTTTTCTTACAGGCTGGAAAACCTTGAGATTTAAACCGATCATGCGATTTGCAAATATATTCATTTCGGTTTTTATACTGATTATGGCCTATGGTGTCTCTGAATTTGTGAGGAGTAGAGTGAATAATCCAACATGGTTTCTTAGATTAATATTTTTCTATGTTTTGTGGTCTATTTGCTATATCTTACAGCCAAAGTTGAAAGCAAAATTAAAAGCATATAACCAACCGGCTGAAGCTGACAGGTTGTAACCTCGCGATTCTCGCTGAAGGCCGAGCATGACCGGAAGGCATTAGGCCTGCAGCTTAGCCGCGGCCCGTTGGGCAACCCCAGCAGCGTGTCGATCTTGCATATTTCCCTTGACAGTTAGCACCAATGTAATTACAATGTGGGCACAATATGTATTAAGGAGACCTATCATGAGAGCACGCATCGTAAAAATCGGTAATTCCCAAGGAATACGAATTCCGAAACCTCTCCTCGAGCAGCTGAAAATCAACGAAGATGTTGATATCGAAGTTGAAAACAACCAGATCGTCATTCGGCCTGTTTCAAATCCGAGAATTGGATGGGATGACGCATTCCGAAAAATGGCTAAAAATAACGATGATGTTCTAATCGACGGTGAAGAAACCCTAACTCACACCTGGGATGAAACTGAATGGCAGTGGTAGTCCAACGTTTTGATGTCTTTCTGATCAATTTAGATCCCACAATTGGCTCGGAGATTAAAAAAACAAGACCTTGCCTAATCATATCACCTGATGAAATGAACCGGCATATCCGCACTGTTATCGTCGCGCCGATGACTACAGCAGGAAAAGACTATCCCACCCGAGTTCCTTGCAAACTTCAAAATAAAAAAGGGCAGATCGTCTTGGATCAAATTCGCACAATTGACAAGTCACGACTCATAAAAAAACTCGGTGCAATTGATCCTCAAACTCAGGTTGAAGTTATTTCCAGTCTTCAAAGATTGTTTGCATTTTAATCGCGCCCAACAAGTCATTTGAGTCTGACGGCTAAACGCCGCAGCTCAGTTTTGCGTTCGCCCCCCCCTATGCTGACCTCCCCAATAATCCGGAAAACAAGTTGCAATATGCAACAATTTGTTTTATATTGGCTACAAATCGAAAATAAAGGAGGATTCTACCATGACAAACGCAGTTAGAGTATCCCAGGAATTAGTTCGGGAAGCTAAAATATACAGCAAAATTGATAAACGTTCTGTAACCGGACAGATCGAACACTGGGCAAGGATCGGGAAATGTGCTGAAGACAACCCTGATCTAACATATAGTTTAATTAAGGAAATATTGATCGGCCTTGTTGAATTGGAACAGGGGGTATCTTCAGAATATAAATTTGGATAATGCCTATGAAAATTATACAATCTCGCTCATTTGAACGAAAAGTTAAAAAATTTATAAAACGTGAAAAAAAAAAGTTAGACGAACAGATTCGGAAAATTATGGATAATCCTTTTATCGGATCTGAAAAGAAAGGCGATCTTCGTGGGGTTTATGTGCATAAATTCAAGCTTCAAGCTATTCAATATTTAATGGCCTATCGGTTTGTTGGTGAAGACCTTGAATTGGTTATGGTTGGACCCCATGAAAATTATTATAGAGATTTAAAAAGCTATCTGAAAACCAGATAAAATTAGCGAACCAATCGTTGCACTCGGACGGCTGGAATCCTGTGCCCTTATGGGATTTTTAGGCTTTATAGTTTTGAGAGATTCTTTGTTTACTGCCGTTTGCCCGCCGCCGGTGAACTCCCCGCTATGCGGCGCGAAGCGCCGCCTATCAACTCAATGGAGCGGCCCGTTATGTGTGGTGTGGATCGCGTCATGATGAATAAAGAAAGTTTATATGCGTTTTTCCTATGCAGTCTTTTGTTGATTCTCTGCCATAGTAGATCACCTGCTTCTGATCAGCAACAGGTCCAGCTACAACTTTCAGGTGTAAAGCGAGTAGCTATTGATCCAGGGTTCGGAGGCAAAAATTTTGGAGCACCTGGATATATAAAAGGTGTTCACTCAAAGGATGTTAATCTCGAGATAGCAAGGAAACTCGCTCAAAAGATCCACGAGAAACTGCACCTTGATGTGATCATGACCCGCGAAAGTTGCTAAGATGGGACGTAGGTGCAGAATGTGCTTAAAAAATCACTTTCAGCACCTATGTTCCTTTCTTTTCTCCAGCAGGTGGGTAGCGAAGCTGTGCCGGAGAGTATGAGAGCTGCCGAGCTTAATGATCTTGGCAGCTCTTATTGCATTTTTAACAGCTCGCTGAATAGACTTTTCATCTCTATGATGTCTCCTGATTTTTCCTGATCGTGGATCTGTTGAGCGCCTTGTGGATGGAAAAACATACTGCCAGCCCCACTCTTTGTTCGCCCGAGGGTATTTTCTCTCCAATGCATAGGGAAGATATACTTCGTCATAGCCTTCGGCCAAATCTTGTTTGTGTAAAATCTTTACTTTGTCTAAACACTGACGTAAATAAGGCTCGACAATCTTCGGGAGCATCGTCACTCTGTCTTTTTTTCCCTTTCCGTCCCTAACTGCAATTTGCCGGTAATCAAAATCGATATCCTTAACACGCAATCGAACGCATTCCATCAGTCGAAGACCTGCGCCGTAAAGAAGATTGGCCATCAGCCAATTTGTTCCAAAAAGGTGTGCCATAACAGTTTTAATTTCCGCTCTTGAGAAGACAACCGGCAGTTTTTCCGGTTTTTTTGCGCGTGTGACGTTTTTTAGCCAGGGTAGATCTATTTCGAGCACTTCCTTATAAAGAAACAAAATGGCGCTGAAAGCTTGGTTTTGGGTGCTACTGGCAACATTTTTTTTAAGCGCTAAAAAAGACAAAAATTTTTCGACTTCAGGGGCTCCCATGTCTTTGGAATGTCTTTTCTTGTGGAAAAGAATGAATCGTTTGTTCCAATCCAAATAAGCTTCTTCAGTACGGATACTGTAATGCTTCATTCGAATTTTATCCAATAACTGATCCATAAGCTTCGGCTGCGTGTACATTTGGGTCTCCATTTCGATGGGTAGGTTGATTGTTTATTATTGCAATAAGATATTGATTTGATATTATATTTGGTGCCTAATCTCACATGTAAAATATTCTGTCAAGTAATTCATATATTTTTATATTTACATATAGAATTAGACATCAAATCTGGTGTATTTTCAAAATGTTTTTAGACACCACTTTTGGTGTCTAATATTAGTTAGATTTCATATTTAAAGGTAAGTGATGCGTTTTTTAGTCATCGGTTCCGGAGCAAGTATTGAGGAGTTTAATAGAATTGGAGGGAACCCTAAAGAATGCTTTCCCTCTATTGCAAATTTTAGTGAACGGCTTTTCCAAGAATCGGCTGTTGTGCAATTTGTCACGGCAAAATATCTTGAAGCAAATAAAATGGAATTCAACAAAAGGATACTTGAAGCATACAATGACCCTTCAAGAGTAAAATTGCAAAAAGGAGACATGGCGAATAGTCCATTGAATGTATATCTGAAATTAGAAAAAAGTAACCCAGAACGACATAATGTTGAAAGATTATTCGAGTTTGCCTGGAACAATTTTGGGAAAAACAACGTTGGATTTTGGGATGAATTGATTAATTGGACAATATATCAAAGTCTATCGATAATTCACTCAAAGTATTTTTTTGAGCAAGGTGTTGGGTATAAAAGAATGCCTGCTGGTGCACTAATGTGTAGCAAGATGACCTCACAGGATTGAGTCCTAAGCTTGAACTATGATACCTGTTTTGATTTAGCGCTTCAACAAAATTTCAATTCTTATTGCTACGCTCCAAATGACACCAAAGGTGGAATAACAATATACAAACCCCTTGGTTCCTTTTCTCTTTATGTTAACCAAAAAAGAGGAATCTTTGCTTTTTGTGCTCCTGATAAAGTACCAGGAACCATATCTTATCCAGATCCCGAAGGTGGTGAATGGCACGCTTCACTCGGTATTCTACCTCCCAGATTAAATAAAAATTATTCACAGAATCCCATTGCAAAAATCATTTTAAAAGGTATTGGCGATATGGAGCCAGAAATAGTCACTTTCTGGGGTGTTGGCTTGACTGATAGTGATATTGATCTACTGGCCATTTACACCAACGCCTGTAATCACGCAAAAAAAGTCGAGCTAATCAGTCCCTCGGGTAAAGCACTCAATAGATCACAAAAACTGCTTGGGTTGACGATTGACCACTATTCAACAATTGAAGAGTGGCTCGCAAAAGGAGCTTAATAGTCTCAAAACCAAAAAAACAAATGGCAATTTCAACAATTTCAGTACAAGATCAAAATCTAACAAGGCTAATTCAGCCGACGCAAAAAGCCGCCCGGCTGATTAGCGTCGTTATCTGCTCATCATCATAATATGGAGGTTTACAGTATGATATGGAAAATGGTAGCGGTCAATTTCCTGATAGCGGTATTGAGCACGGCGTGCGCCAGTGAGCCGACTCGTAGTGGACATTTTCCCATCGTCGATGCACATGGGCATATTGGTGCTTCGTTTAACGTGACTAAGATCGTTGAGGACATGGACAAGAATGGTGTGTCGAAACAAGTCGTAATGGCGCGCGCTTATCCGGGCAAGGACGACTCTGATCTGCCGGGATATGACCTATTGGCTCTCAAACTCGCCGAGACATATCCGGGACGGTTCTATCCGCTGGTAGGCATGCAACGCCCGCTGCTCACCGGCGCCCATAAATGGACTACGCCGGACGCTGATGTTGAGGCGCTGATTCGGCAAACAGAAAGCAAGCTCGTATCCAGGAAATTCTTTGGAATAGGAGAGTTCATCGTCCGTCACTGGGCCTATTCACCTGGGATCCACGCGGAACAGGACAATCCGATTTACTCGGAATTGATGCGGCGCTTCAGTGTCCTTGCAGCCAAATATGACGTTCCTATGGTGATACATATGGAAGGCTATCCGACACTGGTCGCCGATTTTTCGAAATTGATAACAGAAAACCCTGGCACACGCTACGTATGGGCCCATAACTGCGGGCGCAGCAAAGCCGCAGTTATACGTAGTCTGCTGTCGCGTTTTCCAAATCTGTTTTGTGATCTTGGAGGCATGACTAATGTAACAACAGGCTATGGGTCAGGATGGCCGCGCAAAGAGGAATTTACATCGCTGATCGAGCGCTCTGGAGTACTTTTCCCGGAGATGAAATCTCTGTACGAGGAGTTTCCGGACCGCTTCATGGTGGGAACAGACGTTGCGCATGCGCCGGCCATGAGATTCTATGAGGGGCGCGTACGGCGTTTTCGCGAGTTGCTTGAGCAACTTAGCCCGGAGACAAGGGCGAAGATCGCCGAACAGAACGCGATTCGCATTTTTAAGCTCGCGAGATAACGTATTGGCGATATGTTTAGAAAAAGACAACATGTTTTCACATCGGACAATGACGGAAAAGAGGACAAGGATTTGACTATCGGACAAGGGATCATTGATTGGAACATGTTTGTCAAACCCTTTCCCCGGCACCACAAAGGTGTGCTGTTGGCCGAGACCTACCCGAAAAATGAAAGTGTCGATGAACGTGCATTTCTATCAGAAGCTCATGAACGCCTAAGCGACCTGGGAAATCAGCTACCCAGATAACGAGTCGTTCCACCGGATCGCTTACGCTCCCGGTGAACTTGGCGTTATATGCAATGATTCAATTTAAAAATCCGATATGAAAGATTTTTTGCTGCTAACATACGTTATTTTTTTTTATAATCTATTGGGCATTCCTATATTTCAGATGTGAGAGCTTAATGCTAAGATGGGACGTAGGTGCAGAATGTGCTTAAAAAATCACTTTCTGCACCTACGTCCCTTTTTTTTCCCAGAAAGTGAAGATTAAATTTTGCTTTTATTTTATTTTATGGATAAGCTTATATTAGGTTTTACTTAGATTGAACCGCATCTCTTAAAAAATTTCGCTAATTGAAAACGTTATTTTGTTTTCTGTTCCAGATATTTTTTTTGTTTGTTGCCCAAATATCGTAATCAGAAATCTTGAAGGATGATTTTAACATGAGTCCGATAACCCACTTCCTGACCAGCTGGGCGGTTGCCAATTCGGCGAATCTCGGCAGAAGGGACCGGGCTTTGGTTACCCTTTCAGGTGTAGTGCCTGACGTGGACGGATTGGGCGTTATTGCCGAAATCGCAACAGAAAACTCTCCCCATCTTCTACCATGGTGGAGCAAATATCACCACGTCCTCTGCCACAATATCGGATTCGGCTTAACGCTGATCCTAGCTGTTTTTCTGTTGTCCGTCCGAAGATGGATATCGGCCTTGCTTACCTTACTGGTATTTCATCTGCACTTGTTCAGTGATCTTGTGGGATCCAAGGGTCCGGATGGTTATCAGTGGCCAATCCCATATCTTTTGCCATTTTCAGACTGCTGGCAATTCACCTGGGATGGCCAGTGGGAATTTAATGCATGGCCAAATATTGTTTTCACAGCATTTGTTCTCTTTGTTGCTTTATACTTGGCCTGGAAACGGGGATATTCTCCGCTGGAAATCGTCTCAAAGAAAGTTGATTTTGCGTTCGTCTCAACCTTACGAGAAAAATTCGGTGCGCCTCATCACTCGCAGGTATAATATTGAATAGGAAGGAAGTTATTATGGTAAAAATTTGATTCCCTATCCATCTCTTACAATACCCACCGCCCCGTTTTATAATAATCGTTAACTTCAGACGCTTATAGTGAAACCGACAAGACTCGCCGCTAAATTTGTGTGTCAGAAAAATTGCGAAAATCCCTTAAGGCCGAAGCAAAACATACCGATAACCCATCTGTGAACATCTAATCCTACACCAGGAATACGCCCGCTTATTAGGGCTAAAAAATTTAAATAATAATTATTGATTTCAAGTAAACTAGGACTATGTCGGATAGAATGCAAATTTCAGAAACAAGGAGGCAAACGCAATGAACAACCAAACAATAGGGCAAACTGAGGAGGCCAAGGAGTCAGTCGAAATTGATAAACTAAAAATGCAGACGTATGTTCAGGAAATAAAGGATAATCAGAATTTATCACTTGGAATTCTCGGCGGCATCGGTGCGGCGGTCATCGGCGCCACCATTTGGGCGATGATTACCACTCTGACGAATTACCAGATTGGATGGATGGCCGTCGGTGTCGGATTTTTGGTGGGTATTGGTGTGCGCACTTTGGGCAAAGGCATCGATTTAAGTTTTGGAGTTGTGGGCGCCGCTCTATCACTGCTCGGTTGTCTGGCAGGAAATTTGCTGACGGTCTGCATTCTGATCTCTCGTCAGGAAAATATTGAACTTTTCAATTTGCTGTCTCGCCTCAATCCATCAGTTGCTGTTGAGCTTATGAAAGTCACATTCAACCCGATGGATCTGCTGTTTTACGGCATTGCCGTATATGAAGGTTATCGATTTTCATTTCGTCGCATTTCCGAGGACGAATTATCCAGATTAACCAAATAAATTTTGAAAACAAGGGAAGTCGTAATTAGTTTTAAATAACAGAATCGGAAGCAATTGAAAAGATCCTTGTCCTGGGGTTCAAATTTATGGGCTATAAGAAACTTTTGCCGGAACGGGTTGCAAAACGGTCAAATTCCTGTTATCGGGAACACGCTGATATTCGAAGAAACGTGATCCGACCTTGAAATCGGCGATGTGCAAAATATCATTTTCGTTCCGGACTCTGATATTCGACCTGGCGTAATTATTAAACCCCAATGGACTTTCTGAGCTTTTCATGACAAATGAGATCAAAACATATCTCTCAAAAGCGACAGCAATATTAAAATCAAACATAAATCTAATGTTTCTGCCCGCCGCACTTGGCGTTTTATTCTATATCCCAGCCGATTCGGACCAGCCAGTGGGTTTTATTTTTTTCCTGCCATTGATCATTTTATTCATCATCATGCCGCTGATATATGGTCAATACATAGAAATAATTAACAACAATCGAAAGATCTCCTATACTCAAATTTTCAATACGCATTGGTTTAATTTTTTTGTAATCAGCTTATGTCTGGGCATTCCGATCCTGGTATTCAGTATATCGGGCGCAATCTTCGGTTCACACATCTTTGGGATTAACCGAATCTTGTCGATTGTTATTGACATTCTGAGCATCTACATTTTTCCATTAGTATTTCTGTTAAAAAAGCGGTTTACTTGTATTCCACTGGGAATAAAATGTCTTTTGGGTAATTTCAATTTTAGTCTGCCGTTGGTCCTGTTATCGGCAATCCCAACGATTTTGCACCTGTTTAGTATCCAGCCGTCCGATGCCGCTGCCTCGGCATCGCCAATCCTTTTGCTGAATTATATATTCTGGTTAATCAGCCTGATTATCGATTTTATTGTTTTCATCGCCGCTGCCCTAATTCTTAAGGAAAAATTATTACAAACCTAAACCGTTCTGAAATATTTAACTCCCAACAACACAGCTGCCCTAGCTCTCCCTCATCCAAGCGTCGAATTTCACCTTCTCCAGTCATCCACAAAATAATGCTCAATTTTAATTTACAAAGATACTCAAGAATTTGGTCAATCTAACCGATAATCAATTATATTCCCTATAGTTGCATTCGCTCTTCCTTAGATAGTTTAACCGTTAAGAAAAAAAATCAGTTGGGAGACAAAATGAAAGGAAAAGAGAATGAAGACACATATATCTCGCAAGCACCTTGCCGCGTTAATCATGACGGTCCTTCTTTTCAGCGTTTGTTCTTGCGGATCCGACTCCATTGTTGGTCAGCTCTTCGATCAAATGGGAGACCTCTTCAAGATTAAGCAGACAATCGACCAAAAACTTGTTCAAGGCGAAACATCCATTCATATTCAAAACGGGAAAGTGATTACATTAGGCCTTGTTAATACGAAATTTAACGATGTCGACGCCTCCGAGCGAGAAAAAGCTGCTAATGAAGTTGTTGATGTCTTACTGAATCAAATAGACGGAAAACAAGAGTTCAAGAGCATCAACAAGATTATTGTCAACTTCATACACCATGAGAAAAAATTCCTGGTGGTGAATTATACCATGACCATCGATTACTATGTTTATAATCTTTAAGCTTCTTGTAATAGAGCCTCTATCCGTTGGGTAATGGAATATGAAGGCTTGCAAATAGATAAAAAATCCATTACACCATCATTTCATCACTTCAAATCAGCCCTTGTAATCCTGGCGACTATGGCATAGTCAGCAACTCAATCTCATTAAGGAAAATCCATATGATCAGACCTGTTCAGCCGTAGGACATGGAAACGGTTTATAAAATTATAATTGGCTGCCTACCACAGAACTCGCCGATAATGTATGAGTCGATAAAAGCAGGGCATATTGTGGATTCAACAGCATCACCAACTTTATCCGATGGAACGGCTGGAGGAATTGAAGGCGTATCGATAACATTTGGACCTTGCCAAAAATATGTTGACGACCGGGTAATGGTTGACGAAAATGAGATCCGGCAAGGTATAAAATTGGTATTCGAACAGCATCGACGCGTGATCGAAGGCGCGGCAGGAAAAGATATTGTTTTCGCGGCTGGAAGCCGCTCCCACACCGCTTAAAAATTGCCGGCAAAAGTTTGTGGGAGCGGCTTCCAGCCGCGAGACAAACTAGTTAATTCATTGAAAGTTGACCTTGCTCGGAGCAAGAGTTTTATATTATGTTAAAAAATGAAATTTGAGGAAACTGTAAAAAATTCACCGGCAATCCTAACGGAAGGCGCTGTAATCGAACGGCTTCACCGAGACATCGCCCTCGAGCTGGATCCTTTTATCGCCCATGCAGGCCTCATTTATGATGAAACCGGCAAAAAAATTCTGGAAACAATTTACAGACAATATATGGACACCGGGTTAGCATATAAACTTCCCATCATCGTATCGGCACCAACCTGGCGCGCCAATCCGGAACGGATCAAAAGATCCATATTTCAGGAGCACAGGACAATTAATAAGGATTGTGTCAATTTTATCGCTGAAATACGAAAAGATTATACCAGTAATTCAGAAAACATATACATTGGCGGGTTGATGGCATGCCGCGGCGACGCTTATCGTGCTGAAGAAGCACTATCGGAAGCGGACGCTAAACGATTTCATACACCGCAAGCAAATGCGTTGGCGGATGCCGCTGTCGATTTTATTATGGCCGCCACACTGCCCGCTGTTTCCGAAGCGCTCGGCATGGCTGCCGCCATAGCGGATTTTGGAGTTCCGTATTGTTTAAGTTTTGTTATCAAAAGAAATGGTGCCGTGTTGGATGGCTCACCGCTTCATAAAGCGATTGAAAAAATTGATTCTGCAATTGATCCCAAACCGTTTTTTTACATGGTCAATTGCGTCCATCCGGAAGTCTTTAGGCAAGGAATCGGTCAAGAATTCAAAAAATCCGAATTCATAAAAAATAGGCTGATCGGATTTCAGGCGAATACATCTTCTAAAAGCCCTGAAGAATTGGATGGTCTCGATTATCTCGATACCACAGATCCAGCTGAATTTGCCGAATCGATGGTATCATTACATAACCAATTCGGGATTCAAATTTTAGGTGGATGCTGCGGCACAGATAACCGGCACATTGAGGAAATTGCGAAACACATCAGTAATTGTTATGCTGGTAAAGGAGAATGACCATGGACACCAACGAATTTCGCGAATTCGAACGCGAGTGCGAATCTGTGTGTTCTTCGTTTTAAAAGGAGGCATTTTGGAATCACTGCTCAGACAATGGGATGGTGAAGAAGTAATGATCCGCTTCGATCACCCCACCGGTGCTTGGATAATCATCGCCCTTCATAATACCCGCCTTGGCATTGGTACGGGTGGAACACGCATGAAACATTATTCCGGTTTGCAAGAGGCTCTGCAGGATGCGATGAAACTCGCCGAAAGCATGTCGTATAAGTATGCAGTGGCGGATTTCCCACGCGGCGGTGCCAAAGCGGTCATCGCACTTCCTGACGATTTCGATACTCAGGAACGACTAAACCTTCTGCGTCGATACGGCAAACTGGTCTGCCAGCTCGGTGGACTTTTTGAAACCGGACCGGATGTCGGTACTTCACCGGATGATATGGACATCATTTCGGAAACCGGTGATCCATACATTTTTTGTCGTACGCCTGCAAAAGGCGGTGCAGGCGACTCCGGACCGGCCACTGCGTTAGGGGTATTCAGCGGTATGCAGGCAGCATGCGAACAGCTTTTCAGTGATCCCTCCCTTGAGGGAAAACGCGTGTTGGTGCAGGGTGCCGGAAGTGTGGGCAAACCGTTAATCCGATTGTTGCTTGAGGCTGGAGCAGAAGTCCTGTTTACCGAAATCGATGAACCAGCAATAACGCATTTTCGCGATAAAAAAGGGCTAAAATTCATCCATCCCGATAAAATTTTTGACACACCTTGCGATATATTTGCCCCGTGCGCCCTTGGCGGTATTTTAAATAAGGATACGATACCCCGTTTAAAATGTCTGGCCGTCGCAGGCGGAGCAAACAATCAACTGGCTGAAGCCGCCGATGCCGAAAGATTGTGGGGAAGGCAAGTCTTATATGCGCCTGATTATGCTATCAACATCGGCGGGGCAATGGCGATCATCGGAATCGAAGCTATGGGATGGTCTCAGACCGAAGCAGATCAAAAGGTAAAGTCGGTGCGACAGACCCTAAACCACATCTTTGCAATAGCAAAGGCTGAAGGAATCAATACCGATGGCGCCGCTCGCCGCATCGCCAGATCCCGACTGTTTGAAGAATAATGAAATTTAGATTTGTAAATAAATGGTTAAAACTAAAGGTCAATACAAAGATAGTCAATTGGAGTTCTTTCCGTTGACAAAGAAAAGATGGTCTGATTTTGAAGCCCTATTTGGTGAACGGGGAGCCTGCGGTGGATGCTGGTGTATGTTATGGCGTCTCAAACGTTCCGAATTTGAACGCCAAAAAGGCAAAAAGAATAAACAGGCCATGAAAGCCATCGTGAATTCCGGGCAAATACCCGGGATTCTGGCCTTTTCTCATGGACAACCAATAGCCTGGTGTTCAATAGCTCCCCGTGATCGATTCCCCGCACTGGACCGCTCACGAATACTCAAAAAAATCGATGATGCACCGGTGTGGTCGATAACCTGTTTTTTTATAGAAAAGAATCATCGTGAAAAAGGCCTAAGCGTTCAGATGATAAAAGCGGCGATGGATTACGTGAAGAAACAGGGTGGCAAAATTATGGAAGCCTATCCGGTGGAACCCAAAAAGGATCGTGCGCCTGCTGTTTTTGTTTGGACGGGTCTGGCCTCCGCTTTTAAAAAAGCAGGGTTTTTCGAATGTGCAAGACGTTCTGAAACCAGACCGATGATGCGGTACTACATTAAATAGTTGGACTCACAATGAAGCTATTTTTGATTGTTTCAATAATCTTACTCCTCTCGGCCAATGTCGTCTACGCCGGTGAGGCCGATGTTGTTGAGGTTTACGTAAAGAAAACCGGTGATAACGTATTTCATTTCAGCGTTGCTGTACGTCACCAGGATGAAGGATGGGACCACTATGCCGATAAATGGGAGGTGGTCGCACCGGATGGAACTGTACTTGGAACGCGCGTTCTGCACCATCCGCACGTTAACGAGCAGCCCTTCACACGCAGTTTATCCGGCGTAAAAATACCGGATAATATCGAAGCGGTGACCGTCAGAGCCCATGATTCGGTGCATCAATATGGGGGCAAAACGGTCGCGGTGGAATTACCAAGATAAAATAACCATTTATACCTTGCTAATGCGAAAAGGATTTGATCGTGAATTGTTCTTTGATCACTTACCGGAAACCCATTGGTTCAAAGAAACCGTCGAATTGTATTTTAGCGGACAATACCGGCTGATGTACGATACGATCATGAAGGATTTTCTGAACCGTGGTATCGTTAAAACCGAAGATGGAATGCTCGTAACCACAGTCAAACCATAATTTGAAAACTCGTCATCAAAGAAGGAGAGGTAAACATGGCAGACATAAAAATCGAACGCAAGCCGAGCGAGGATCGCTTCAAAGATTTAGGGATCTCGGACTGGCCGATTTGGACCAAAGAAGCCTCAGAATTTCCCTGGTCATATGATGAATCGGAAACATGCTATTTTCTGAAAGGCGATGTGGTGGTCACACCGGAAGGCGGCGATCCGGTGGAAATGGGTGAAGGCGATCTGGTCACATTCCCGAAAGGCATGTCCTGCACCTGGAAAATTCGCAAGGATGTCAAAAAGCATTATAGATTCGGATAAACCCGTATTCTTTGCTTCGATCATCGCCGATAAAACTTGAGGGTTAAATTTTTATCTGCTTTTTTGGGAGTAGCGGAGAGTTATCCTATTGCAAATATCAGCCGGGAAACTTGTGGATACCCATACCCATCTATGTGATCCTGTTTTCGATAAGGACCGCGTCGATGTCTTGGAAAGGGCTAAAGCTGCAGGAATCGATGCAATTGTCTTAGTCGGTGAGAATCTTGACGATGCAAAGCGCAATCTGGAACTGGGCGCAAACTACACGATGTTAAAGCCGGCAGCCGGGCTTTATCCGGCTATCCTCGATCAGTCTCAAGCCGAGATGATCCAGGCCTTTATACGCAGGCAACGAAAAAAATTAATAGCGATAGGAGAAGTGGGACTGGATCACTGGGTCGTAAAAGAAGACTCCAAAAAGGCGCTGCAAAAAACAATCTTTAAAAGCTTCATCGAATTGGCTAAAGAGCTTGATTTGCCGCTAAATGTTCATTCGCGTTCGGCCGGAAGACATGCCGTTGCATTGCTGCTCGGATGCAGCGCATCAAAAGTCCAAATGCATGCATTTGATGGTAAAGCGTCTGCAGTCCTGCCGGCAGTGGAAGCTGGATACTTTTTCTCTATCCCTCCATCGGTGGTGCGATCGAGGCAAAAGCAAAAGCTTGTGAAACAATTGCCGCTGTCTTGTCTGCTGGTTGAAACCGACAGCCCGGTTCTGGGACCTTCACCCAACGAACGCAATGAACCGGCAAATGTCCGAATATCAATAAAGACGATTGCGGAATTAAAAGGAATCAGTGAGGCAGAAGTTATCGAAGCAGTTAAGGAAAATACTCGAAAGCTTTATGGAGATTTAATATTAAAGTTTTAGATCATTTTAGGCATTTTCCCGTTATGGATCCTCTCCCCGGTACATATGCACTGGTTCTTACGCCAAATAGCGATAAACCGGTCAAGATCGGAAAGCTCGGCTTGTTGCAGGTTCGAAAAGGATATTATATCTATGTGGGAAGTGCATTTGGTCCCGGTGGTTTAAATGCCAGAATAGCTCACCATAAGAAAGTTTGCAATCGACCTCGTTGGCACATCGACTATCTACGAAAGGTTACACACCTAAAAGAGTTATGGTATTCTTTTGATTCCGTGCGAAGGGAACATCAATGGGCAGATATCCTTGCAAACGCAAAGGGTGTTACTGTTCCAGTCCCAGGTTTCGGATCTTCAGACTGCAACTGCAAATCACATCTCTACTTCTATAAATCAAAACCATCGGTCGATTATTTTCGCCGCCGCCTGCGTGCCAAAATCGAGGATCATGAAAGAGTCTTCATCGAAAGATTAGTAGATTAGCCACAGACCCAAACAGACTCACACGGAATTTTCACCTGCCAATAGTGGCAAATGAAAGAATGTCACCTCGCGCAGCGAGATAAAATATATTCAATATCAGCAAAATTATTCTCTAGGCCTGCTCTCCAAAGACTCGTCCAATGGGATGAGTTTCTACTCCACCTAAAGGTGCAACTTTTCTTGCATTATAAGCCTTTCTTGCAATCACTTAATTTATTGATTTCGTTAATTTTTATTAAAAGACTCAGAATCTACGTCAACATTTGTTGCACACTTATGAAAAGCCCCTTCCCAACTGAATCGCCTTAAATGCACAGGATTTAGAAATTTTTTGATTTCACTCTTCATTTCACAACCTAGCGTGTATCTCTTTGAAATTAAAACAATATATTTTGGGCAATTGAGCTTCCTTTGACTTTTAACTGAAGATTTTCTCTTGCGAGGTAAGGGATAGAACCGGTTTTGGAACGAGGGTTGCTATCAACTGTAGAAAAAAGATGGTGATCAGATATGAAATGGCTCAAAGATATACAAGAAAATGATATATCAGAAGTAGGCAAGAAAGCCTTTGAGTTGGCCCGTCTGAAACGTTCAGGTTTCCCTGTCCCTGACGCATTTGTGATTACCCATTCGACATGCCTTAAAATTTTCTCCAATAGAATAGGTGATTCGAATCGTGCAGATGTTAATCGGCTGATTGAGGAGAATGCTGTTACCGGGAACATCGTAGATCGAATACTTAGAGGATTTCAGCGGCTTGGACCTCCTATAGCCGTCCGGTCCTCAGCTGTCAAAGAAGACCTGGAAGGTGCCTCTTTTGCCGGACAATTTGAAACCGTGCTCAATATCGAAGAAAAAAACGCTCTTCTTCAAGCAGTTAGGACCTGTTTTGCTTCTCAATTTTCTGAGAGGGTCAGAGAGTATGCCGGTCGAAATAAGATCTCTTTAAGCGAATTGAAGCTTTCTGTACTGGTCCAAAAACAAGTTACACCTGAAGCATCAGGCGTATTATTTACTGTTAATCCGGTTACAGGCAATGACCGCGAGATGGTCGTGGAGGCCGTAAGTGGCCTTGGGGAATCCCTCGTTGCGGGTAAGGTTCTGCCAAACCGGTATTTGCTTGATGGATTCTCCGGAAGAATCACCCATAGGGAGTTACACTTCGACCCGGCCGGATCTTTTATCAAATCTGGAGCAGATAATCCAACCGAAAGAATTCAGCTGAGCACCCCTCTCCTTGATGATAAAATTTTGCATACGCTGGGGAAAATGGCCCTAAAGATCCAAGCACTGTACGGCTCGCCACAAGATATCGAATGGGCTGTCTCTGACAGCCGGATCCATATTTTGCAGTCGCGTCCGATTACGACCATAAATTATCAAGGAGTTGCCGGGGAATGGACCACGGCGGATTTTCGAGATGGAGGCGTCTCCTCCGAAGCGGTCACACCTTTTATGTGGTCGCTCTATGAGCATGTATGGGAAGCAGCGGTGCCTTCCTATCTGAAAGCAATTTGTCTCATTTCGCGAAATAGCAATATTCAGTGGTCAAAGGTATTCTTTGCGCGTCCTTATTGGAACGTCGGGGCCATAAAAGAAGCCCTGGCCCGTCTGCCGGGTTACAAAGAAAGTAATTTCGACCGAGATCTTGGTATAGAGATAACATACGAGGGTGATGGTGTCGTCATACCTTTCAAAATACAGAATATCCTGCGAGCAATTCCTGTTATCTTGGCACTTGAAAGGATGTATTTCAGACAGACATTGAGAACACGTAAAGCTGTCCGAAAGTTTGAAGAGTATGAGAGAGAACTGATGGCTGAAGACCTTTCTGCCCTGAAAAATGACGAACTTACAGCTTTATTCGTTAGTCTTGTTCATCAACACCATTTCGAGTTGGAAACGGCTTACTTCAAAACAGTATTTAATACTTCGAATGCACGCCTGGATTTCAAGGCGGCATTCGATAGTGCCAATAAAAAAGGTGCCGGACTTGAATACCTTCCGCTCATCACAGCCTTGATGCCTCTCAAGACCATCATTCCTTTGTATGAACTGTGGAAAACGAGTCGACGGATCCGAACAGATCTAAACGCCATGGAAGTACTGGCAGCTGGAAACACTGAAGCGGTTCTGGCCCATCCTATTTTGGGGAAGGAGTTGAAAAATTTCCTCAGAATATATGGCCACCACAGTACCCGAGAACTGGACCTGAGGGTCGCGCGCTGGCGTGAGGATCCCGGGTTTGTGATTGAAACCTTACGGTCATATTCGATGCTCGATGATGACAATAATCCACAGAGGCAGGCCAAATCGAACAATGAACTTTATAAGAAAGAAATGGAAAAGGTGCGAAGGTTCTATTCAGGACACAGGATATTAAAGAGAGCGCTTTTCATGAGAAGACTAGATAGAGTCCGTTTCCTTACCTGGTACAAAGAAGAGGTACGTGATCAGTCAACTCGGATGTATGGTCTGATCAGAAAGGTTTCTTTAGAAGTGGGGCGCAGGTTAACGCAAAAAGGGTTTTTGAGCCAACCTGATCACATCTTCTATTTAACCTACCAGGAAGTCATCGCTATCCTGCGAGATGAACGGCCAGATCCCAAAGCGATCCGCCAGCGTATAGAGGCCAACCAAAATTATATGTTCTCTTTTAGAAATTTTAAAAACCCGAATGAAGTCGGTCAACGATGGCAGTATCAACATGGCAAACTGGAGAAGCAGGCTGACGTTAAAAAGGTTTTCCGCGGGATCCCTTGTGCTCAGGGTAAGGCTGCAGGGCGGGTGCGTGTAATTCAGGATATAAACCAGTCTGGCAGACTCCAACCCGGCGATATTTTGGTCACACGGTTTACAGATCCTGGCTGGACGCCTTTGTTCTCCCTGTTATCTGGTGTGATTACCGAAACCGGGGGTATATTGTCACATGCTGCTGTGATCGCACGTGAATACGGGGTGCCGGCGGTATTGGCCGTCCAAAACGCTACCCGCAAATTAAAGGATAACCAAAAGGTTATCGTTAACGGCAATAACGGAGAGGTTCAAATACTATGTTAGCCCAAGTCCATACCCAATCAGCTCGTGCGCAAAGCATTTTGCAACCTTACCGCTTAACCCAAAGAAGTGAATGTCTCCCCAAAGCTGCTGAATTGGCCTGGGATCAATATTTCCGTTTTGTAAAGCCGGGTTTAGAAAGCTATCTCAAGCTGCTGGGCCTGGACGTGATCTATAATCGGGGGCATGCTGACCGCCTCTATTATACCGGCCATGCCGGCCAAGAAGTGGAAATCCTGGATCTGGTAGGGGGGTTTGGGTCCTGCCTCCTGGGTCATAATAACCCTGATATCATTTCGGTTCTTTTGAACGAATTAAATCGGGCCCAGCCCAATCTTACCCAGGGTTCTAATCAGGCTGAAGCCGGTCGACTGGCGGCCCGCCTCTGCGGTCGGCTATCAAAGGTAACAGGTAAGTCGTATATCTGTACTTTTGGCAACTCAGGGGCCGATGCCGTAGATATCGCTATGAAACATTCAGAGCTGGAGCGAACCAAAAAAATTCAAAAACTTCAAAAAGCTTTTAACCATCACTTTACAAACTTGAAAAATATCCAACAACGGAATCGGTGTCACATTGAATCAGAAGAACTTCGGCAGGCAGGCCTTTTACAAGGGGAGACAATTCCAGCGTCGTTTAAAGACAAGTTAAGACGAATTGAATACCATAATCGCAAGATCTTTGAACAACCGGCTTTGTTTCTGGCATTGAAGAGAGCTTTCCATGGTAAAAGCGTCGGATCTCTGTCTTTGACTTACAATGAAAATTACCGTCGGCCCTTTGCGGCCCTGCTGCCGAAAACGCATTTTCTTGACCCAACTGAGCCCGAAAGTGTTGAAACATTTTTTGAATCAAAATGGCAGCATTATTATGACTTGACCGTTGATGAAAACTTTCGGGTTCACATTGACAAAAAACCCATCAGTCCCATTGCAGCTTTGTTTATAGAACCCATCCAGGGAGAAGGGGGAATATTACCTGTCAGAAGTAAATTCCTAAAAAAGTGCAGGAGGCTTTGCGATCAATATCAGATCCCCATGATCTTTGATGAAATCCAATGTGGGATGGGACGGACCGGTCGTTTTTTTGCGTCTGAACATACCGGTGTTTTTGGCGATATCTACCTCCTCTCAAAATCTCTTGGCGGAGGCCTGTCGAAGATCTCCGCCACACTGATCGACCGTGATCGCTATCTTGATGAATTTTCTCTCATTCAATCCTCCACCTTTGCGGAAGACCCTCTTTCATCGGCGGTTGGGAACAAGGTGCTTGATCTTTTGGAAAGCGATCAGCTTCTGAAAATGGTAGAGGAAAAAGGAGCGTATCTTAAAAAGCGGCTCGAAGAATTAAAGCTACGTTATCCTGAATCCATTGATTGTGTCCGCGGCAAAGGTCTCATGTTGGGTGTGGCACTTGCCGATCAACAGAACTCGGGCTCCGTGATGATCCGCCAGATTGATGCGAGCGGATACCTGGCCTACTTCGCCTCAGGTTACTTATTCCATCAAGAAAAAATAAGGGCGCTTCCGACATTGAGCGATTCCCGCGTACTGCGCCTCGAGCCTTCAGCCTACATTTCTTGCGCCGACCTTGATCGGGTAGTGAAGGCCTTTGCGCATCTATGCGAGGTGTTGACAAAATGCAATGCCCATGCGCTTCTCCGATTCGTAGCCGGAGATCATACGGCAACCCGATTCCCGGTCAAAGATTATTCACAGCAGCAGCGGCCTGAATCAAAACCGATTGATGATTCTCTAATGAAAGTTGGCTTTCTGGTTCATTTTCTCGATGAAAGTCAATTGAAAGCAATAGAATCTTCATTTGTCAATTTTTCTTCTCGAGAGCAGGACAGATTCATCCGAAATATGATGTCTGTTGCCAAGCCCTGCCATATTGCTTCAACGGAAATTGCTTCAGCTTCCGGCCAAAAGATCAATTTCAACCTTATTGTCGTCCCTATGACCTCACGCCACATGAGTGAATCTTTGAAGAACCCGACGGATTCACCGGCCTTGCCCATGGTGAAAGACGCTGTCAAGCTAGCCCGCAAAATCGGATGTGAAGTAGTTGGATTGGGCCAATATACGTCAATCATCAGCAATAACGGTGAATCCATCATTGAACCCCAGTTGACGATCACCACAGGCAATTCCTTTACGGTCGCCATCTCGGTGCAGTCCATTTTAAAGGCGGCTCGTTTGAAAGACCTTAACCTCGCTAACGCTTCTCTGTCCTTAATCGGAGCGGCCGGGAATATCGGTACTGCATATGCGCAAATAATTACAAAACATTTTACTAGGATCAATCTTATTGGTTCTTCAAGGACAGGGTCTCTGGAGCGGCTTGAGGCACTGCGTGCGAGGATCATTAAGGAAACATACAGTGTGCTGGCCCAGTGCAAATCTTCTTCTTCCATACCGGCGGGAATTGCTCAAAGCCTGACTAAAATCCCCTTGGTAAAAAAACTCCTCCATGACGACGCGGATGAGCAAATTGCCTGGAAAGCCATGAATTCTGAAGAATGGCTCGACGATGTCATTTCGGTGTCTACGGATATCTCTTCCATAAACAAATCAGACATCATCGTGGCGGTATCAAATTCCCATGAACGCTTAATCCGGAGTGAGCATGTCAAGCAAAACGCCATCATTTGCGATGTATCCGTTCCTTGCAGTACGGATCCGGATATTATTCAAAAGCGAAAAGACATTATGTTTTTTACAGGTGGCATCGTTAAACTTCCGCAAGGAGAAAAGATTCACGCACCTGCATTTCCCCTGCCGCCTGGACATGTTTTTGCCTGCATGGCCGAGACGATGCTGCTCGGTTTATCCGGATTCAGAGAGAACCTCTCTTATGGGAAATTGGAGATTAAAAATATCGAGATAATCGATAGCCTGGCGCGACAGCATGGCTTTGAGCTGGGACCCCTTAAAACTCAAAACATATTCTTACAGGGGGTTTCAAGTGATTAAGAATTTATTCACCAGAATCCGGATTTATCTCTTGGAGATGTATCCGCCACGCAATTTGGCATTCAGCCTCATTTTTTTTATGAGCGCCTGGAACGGGATCGCCCTTCTTTGTTCTGCTACAAATCAGGAGACGATCGTGCCGAAGACGGTTCTTGTGTTTGGGGCGATAACGATCATGCTCATGCTGCTGTTGTTACGTATCATGGATGAATTAAAGGACCTTGAAACCGACCGGCAACATTTTCCAGCCAGGCCGGTTCCCAGAGGTGCTGTTTTTCCCTCGGACCTAAGACTTCTCGGCCTGTTTATTATAGGAATTCTCCTAAGCTTGAACCTGTTTTTCACCCAATCGGCTCCCATTTTTTTAGTTGTGTTCGGCTATGCTTGTCTTATGTATAAGTATTTCTTTTTAAAGGCTCTCATTTCCCAAAATATACTGCTTGCCCTGGCAACCCACAATCCAATTTCCTACTTTCTCTTTCTCTATGTCGCCTCCCTTTATAGAAACAATGCACACTTACATATTCGTCCGGGTCAGTTGATTTTACTGGGTTCGGTTTTTCTCTTTTTTTCCATGTCATGGGAGATTGCTCGTAAAATAAGACATCTTGAAGACGAAACTACCTACCAGACGTATTCCATGGTCCTGGGCATAAAGGCGGCTCTTTTGATTCCGGTTGTTCTATGCGGAGCAGCTTTAATTGTCATCTACCGGTTATATTATGATATTTTTTCTGGTTTTTCCTTTATGGTCATGCTGCTGGTATTTCTTCTTATGGTGATGACGTTTTTTCGCTTTTACAGAAGACGGACGAATTTCTTGGGCCTAAAATCAATAACCGAAATTTTTATTATCACCACCCAATTGGTCTTGGTGATTGAAGGATTCTTTAAATTATGAAAACTCTAAAAAGTGATGTCGCATCGGCAAAATTTTTTACCAAACTGGGATACAGCACATGTTGGGAAGATCCTGAAGTGCTCAAGATTGCGCTTTCGGTAACCGAGCGTGATACGGTTCTGTCGATTACTTCCGGCGGAGATTTGACTATTGGACTCCTTTTGGAAAACCCTCGTCAAATCGTTAGTATTGATCTTAACGCCATTCAAAATTATCTACTTGAGCTGAAACTTGCTTGCTTCCGGGTGTTGGACTATCCAGATATGCTTGCTTTCCTGGGGATTCGTCCTTCCACGAAACGGCTGCGTCTATTTGAAACGCTAAAGCCCCATCTTAGCCCCTCAGCATTAAATTACTGGTCTGAGCATCCCACCTTGGTGGAGAATGGGTGTTTGCATCAGGGAAAACAAGATCGTTATTTCTTCAACTTTAGCAGATTGCTCTGCCTCTTATTGGGACACAAAAAAATCAAAACTCTTTTGAAGCTCAAAGATCTCCGTGCTCAAAAGCGCTTTTTCGACGGTCAGTGGAATTCTCGAAGATGGCGTTGGATCTTTGATCTTTTTTTCAGCAAAACGGTAATGAGCTTGTTCATGGATTCAGCCCATTTCAGGTTAGTCAAGGATTTGCGTTTTGGTCCGCTTATTCGAAAACAGGTTGATGATGTTCTCAGAGATCATCCCATCTGGGAGAATTACTTTGTCCACTGGGTGATGACAAAGTCTTATCCAGGTGGAAACTGTATGCCTCCATATCTTCGGGAAGAAAACTTCGAGACGATACGCAGCCGGGTGGATCGCATCTCTATTGTGACTGAGGAAATCGAAACTTTTCTTACCTGGCAGAGATCCGGAAGCTTCTCAAAATTTAATTTATCCAACATCTTCGACTGGATCGATAACAACGTTTTTATAGTTCTGCTTCAGGAAATTGATAGAGTGGCAGGGCTCAATTCAAGGTTGTGCTATTACAATCTGCTCCGCCGTCGGGTTGTACCCGGCACATTTAACAGCTTCACACGGTATAGGGAACTTGCTGGACATTTACTGAAACATAACCGGGCCATGGGATACACGAATTTTGAACTATACGCGGTTCATCCTACTTCATTGGACCCCAGAAGTCTGGAGGGATATACAAATGAATGTTTACTCGAATGTGGACAGCACTGAGATCAAATCGGTTTTTTCCAGTGCCGAACTTACAGCTCCTGATCCCAAACAGGTTGGGAACAAGGCCGCGAATCTTTGGTGGTTGGCAAAATTTGGCTTACAGGTCCCACGCTGGTTTGTGATCCCCTGTGAGACGTTGTCCTCCCTGATCGGGCACTATCATATTGATATCAAAGAACTAATCGAAAAATCGGGCGAAGCGAATGTGCAGGAAGCCTTTGCTGAACAACTTCTCTCACAGGGAAGAGAAATGCTGTCTTCATTAGTTCAGGATCAACTCAACACTTGTTTCAATACGATTTCTCTCTTTTCTGTTCGATCCTCCGCGGTGGATGAGGACTCGAAACATACCTCCTTCGCCGGAATCATGGAATCTTATCTTTTTGTTCACAGGGAGCATCTGGTGGACAAGGTTGTAAGATGTGCTGCAAGTGCATTTTCCGAAAAAGCCCTTGCTTACCGGCGTGCTCGTGGAATTCCTTTTCTTCCACTTCGGGTGGCGGTCATTGTTCAAGAGATGATAGACAGTGAAAAATCCGGGGTTGTGTTCACCAGAGATCCGGTTTCGAATACGCACCAATACGTGATTACGGCAGGCTTTGGCGTCGGCGAAGGTGCTGTATCCAACCGGGTCGAGACCGATACCTTTTGGCTTGATCCCGCCACAGGCGAAGTCGTCATATCTCAGATAGGTACAAAAAAGACCAAGATGTCGATGGTTGCAAATTCAAATGCTGGTGCTGTTGTTACTCCCATTAAAGCGTTTAAAACCCCCGTCCTAAATGCTGAAGAAATCCGGTCCCTTTTCAAGACGATTAAACGCATAGAGCTTAAATTTGCGCAACCACAGGATATTGAATGGGCATTTGACACATCGGGCACAATCCATCTGATCCAGACTCGCCCAATTACATCGCTGCCAGAAAATTCAGCAGAAATCGTTGTTTGGGATAATTCTAATATTGTTGAAAGTTATCCGGGTGTTACAACGCCTCTTACCTATTCATTTGCCAGGTACGTCTATGAACATGTCATGAAAAGAACCGCCATTGGATTGACGCTTAATCGTAAAGCCATTGAAGAGAATTCGGCCATATTTGAGACACTGATCGGGTACATCGATGGAAGAATCTATTACAATCTGACGAACTGGTACAGTATGGTTTCCCTCAATCCAACTTTTGCCAAGGATAAGACGGCCTGTAATCGCATGCTGGGGATAAAGAAGAAATTAGCAGTAAGCACTCATTCGGTTTCAGCCTCCTATCGCTCCTATTCCGCTCTCCTTTGGAAATTTGTTTTAAGAGGATACTACCGGAGACGTTTTTACCGTGCGTTTGACAAATTATACGCTGAATACGCCGATGTCGATTTTGACTCCTGTTCACTCTCTGAGCTATATGCTACTTTCAAGAAATTGGAGGCAAGCTATATTCGTATCTGGCCGGTGACAATCGAAAATGATCTCTTTTTGATGTTCTTCTATGATCTCATGAACCGACTTGTTAAAAAGACGAGTTCACCCGATTCCTCGCATAGCCATCCTAGCTATCTTTTTTCCGACTCCAACAAGATGGAGAGCTTAAAACCGGTCGAATCCATATTAAATATCTGCAATATGATTCACGGTAACCCGAGCCTGACGACCCTTTTCAGTTTGGATGACAAAAAGGTGCTCCAGGGCCTGCGTGAAAATCCTGATTTCAAAGAGGTACATGCTGCTATTTTCAACCATATAAAAAAATACGGCGACCGAACCCTTCATGAACTAAAACTCGAGACAAAGTCCATGCGAGATGATCCAGCCATCTTGATTCGGTTGATACGGCATACGCTCTCATGTGAGAGAACCCAGTTTTCTGAAGATAACAAGTGCCAGAATGGTGGTGACGGGGGAGCCAATATACCACTGACAATCGCTAAGCGACCATTTAAGTACCTCATTTCTTGCCGCTTGCGCAATTTGATTAGGGAAAGCATCACACACAGGGAAAATATGCGCTTTGCCCGTACGCGCGCCTATGGTTTGGTCAAACGTATTTTTGGTGCCATAGGACTTCATTTCTGCCAGCTGAGTCTCCTTGATCGAAGGGATGACATCTTTTTTTTAGCCGTTGATGAGATCTTTTCCATCATCAACGGGTCAGCTTTAAATTTTGATCTTAAGCATACGGTCCGGAGCCGCAGAAAAAGGTTTTTATTACAAAAACAAACCCCGACACCGCCAAGTCGTTTATTCACACGTGGGGTAGCGGCCATTGCACGTCGATATGCATATGATGCTTTGGAGACAAATACCGCAGAGCAGGGCAATAACCTAAAGGGTATTGGTTGTTGCCCTGGTCAGGTATCGGGTCGGGCCAGAATCGTGAGAAACCCCGATCCCGACTTGAGTATAGACGGAGAAATCCTCGTGGCAGAAATGACAGATCCGGGCTGGGTTTTTCTTATGATGAGGGCTGGCGGTATGATTGTAGAACGTGGCAGTATTCTTTCCCATAGCGCCATTATAGGACGTGAAATGAATATTCCGACTATTGTTGGAGTTAAGGATGCTACAAAACTCATTACTGATGGTTCCAGGATAACGCTTGATGGAACCACGGGAGAAATCCAATGGCAATAATTCATTTTACATTTGATCCCGAACTGTCAGCTGCATTCGTGCGATTTGGGTACGATCTATACCGCGAAGATACAAATTGGATCCCTCCTTTACAAAGGGAGGTATATGCTCAGTTGTCACCAGATTTCCCTTTCTATCAAAAACCAGGGAATTGTCATCGAAGTTTTCTTGTCACAGCAAGTAACAGGGTTATCGGGCGCATTTCGGCAATGGTAAATCAGGAGCTTAAGGATCAGGACGGAACCCCGGTAGGTACAATTGGTTTTTTTGAGTGTGTCAACGATCTTAATGTTGCCCAGGATCTTATATATCATTCCACACAATGGCTTCACAAAGAAAAAGGGATCCATCGCATCTGGGGCCCAATGAATTTTGATATCTGGCACAGCTATCGCTTAATGACGAAAGGATTTGATCAGAAACTATTTTATGGTGAGCCTTACAACAAAGCTTATTATCAAGATTTTTTTGAAAATAACGATTTTACCGCTAAATACTGTTGGGATTCGGTAGAAATAACAGGACGTGAAAAGATAGCCAAAATCATCCGTCCCTATGCAAAACGGTATCAGCTCTTAGTTGAGAAAGGCTACCATTTTAAACGATTCAATATGAGGAAAATTAAGAGCGAATTGAGAAAGCTTCATTTTGCATTAACAAAGTCTTTCAACGGGTTCTTGGGTTTTACTCCCATCTCGCTTTCAGAGTTTATGCAATTATTTGAGAACAGCCGCTATGCGTTTCATCCTCAACTTTTCACCTTTGTATATGACGAGCATAATGTTCTCGCTGGATTCGCAGCAGGTCTGCTAGAACTTTCAGATGCCATTCGTGCGATGAATGGAAAAGATAACCCCATAGCCAAGTTAAAATTTATTTGCAACAGACAGCGTGTGAATCGAATCAATTTTTACATCGGTGGTATCACTCCCGAGGAGGCTATGAAAAGAAGCGGCTTAGGAAGAGCTGGGTTTTATTACATATT
>CP070746.1:5467030-5470952 GCA_020348305.1 Desulfobacterales bacterium | reverse complement strand
GCAGAGGACTCAAAATCCTCCGGGCCTTGCGCCCATGGGGGTTCGATTCCCCCCTCCGGCACCAATGAAATCAAGGAGTTAGCAATTATCAAATTTGCAACTCCTTTTTGCATTTTCATCAAAAGCCCTATTTGTCCCATTTTTATCCCACCTTATTTAAAACCTGATTCCACGATTTAGTCCCCATAAGCAGAATTGTGGCTTAATGATTTTGCGAAAATGGTAAAGTTTCAAATGAAAAAATGAAGGGCAGGGGGGGGTAGCTGTCGGTGCCCCATAGGCGCACTTCACGAAAGACTGATACCGTTTAGTATCTTTGTCGCACACAGATCTTTTTTCAAAATTTCAACTGGGTATAGTACTTGTATTGATATCTATTTTTCGCATATATTTTTTTCAAAAATTTTTATGCAGGTCACCTTCCAACAACTGTTAGCGGCTGACACTAAATGTGATTCTTGAGGCATACCTATTTAATCCTCTTCTATAGGCTCTATCCAACACCCGGATAGGGTTCTGACATCCAAAATAGGCCGGGTGCATAAATTTTATCCACAGACTTTACGCAACTTTTTTTTGACCTGACCTAATCCAGTGAATAAGGTGGATCGGGTATAACTCAATACGAAAATGTTTTGGCAATTTTGGCGCAACTCTTTATGTATCGTCTACATATCTATAGTGTGTTTGGGGCAATTTGTGATATTCCATAACTTTATATAAGTCTGGTTTTTGCTTATTATTTTCGTCTTCTGATTATTCTTGACCGTCTAACTTTCTTTAGTTATTAATTAATTCTGCTAATCATATGAATTGTTCTCTCCGCTTTTGTTTTAAAACCTCTAAATGTGAGAAAATGTCATGTCTCAAGATGGTTTTAAACGCAAACTCGCTGCTATTCTCAGTGCCGATGTCGAGGGATATAGCCGCCTCATGGATCAGAATGAAGAGCAAACCATCCGTACACTGACCTCCTATCGCACAGAAATTTCAGACTTTGTTCAGCAATACCGGGGTAGAGTTGTCGATACACCGGGAGATAATATTTTAGCTGAGTTTAGCAGTGTGGTTGATGCCGTAAAATCGGCTGTTAAAATCCAGAGTGAACTTGCCGAACGCAATGCCGAGTTGCCATTGGAGCAGAGGATGCAATTTCGGATTGGTGTCAATCTTGGCGATGTGGTTGAAGAAGAAAGCCGAATCTACGGAGATGGGGTCAATATCGCAGCCCGTGTGGAATCGATGGCGGAAGCCGGAGGAATTTGCATCTCCGATAGGGCTTATGATCAAGTCGAGAACAAGTTAGCGTTAAAATATGAATATTTGGGTGAACATCAGGTCAAAAATATCCGAAGACCAATTGGTATCTATAAGGTTTTAATGGAGACTGATGACAGTGAAACGCTTCCATTACCGGATAAGCCATCCATTGCTGTTTTGCCATTTGTAAACATGAGCGGTGATCCTGATCAAGAATACTTCAGTGACGGGTTAACTGAGCAAATCATTATGGGCTTATCAAAGATTTCAAATTTATTCGTAATTGCACGCAACTCCACATTCACCTTCAAAGGCAAATCTGTAAAAGTCCAACAAGTGGAAAGAGAGTTGGGCGTGAAATATGTGCTGGAAGGAAGTGTACAAAGAGCCGCAGATCGGGTACGTATAACCGCCCAGCTTATAGATGCTACAACAGGATATCACCTTTGGGCAGAGAGTTACGATAGGGAGCTAACAGATATATTCGCTTTGCAGGATGAAATTACAAGTAAACTCATCTCAGCAATGGAGGTGAATCTGACATTAGGAGAGCAAGCTCGTCTTTGGGAAGGAGCTGGTACGACCAGAATTATGGCTTACGACAAATTTTGGCGAGGAATGGAATGCTTTTACGGTTTCAGCCAACAAGATGTCGCTCAAGCTCGTAAATTCGCAAAAGAGGCCATAAATCTGGACAAAGAATATGCTTTCCCTTATGTTTTATTGGGCTTTACTCTTTGGACTGATTTAAATGCTGGTAGAAGTAAATCTCCATTGCCAGACTTAGAAGAAATGGAAAAATGTGCATTGAAAGCCCTTAAATTGAATGATTCGTTTGACTTAGCCCACGGCTTATTAGGGTATGTTTATTTGGCTAAAAATCTACACCAAAAAGCCATCGAGGAAGGGAACAAAGCTGTCGCTCTTAATCCTAATGGAGCTGAGGCCCATGCGATGTTAGCTTTTTTCCTAAACCACTCAGGGAAGCCAGAAAAAGCCATCGAATTGATGAAAAGGGCGTTTCGTTTCAACCCGATTCCACCTCCTTATTACTTTTCTTATTTAGGAATGGCTTATCGCATGAATGGTCAATATTTGGAGGCAATAGAAGCATGTGAGAAGGCGATTAGTAAAAGTCCTAATTTTGTAATACCATATATTACCATAGCTGCTTCTTATAGTTCACTTGAGCAATACGAAAAAGCCCGTGAAACTGTCACAGAGATTCTAAGGATAAATCCCAAACTTTCTATTGAATTGATTACAATGTATGCCCCATTTGAGCAGAAAGCCGATTTAGAAAATCTGCTTGAGGCAATGCGCAAAGCAGGAATACCCGAAAACTCTCCAAAAGAACGATAACAATTTACGGAAAAGGGAATGCAGAATCGGCTAAACCTTCTTTGCATATATCTTGTCATCTGAGATTATTCACTTTGGGCCAATTACTGGGTCTTCGGATAATCCGGTTCAGCAATCTCAAGCATATACCTTTTCCGAGTCTTCCCAGATGCTGCACTTAAGATAGTTCGGATAGCCTGAGCATTTCTGCCCTGTTTGCCAATAACCTTACCCATATCTCTATTGGCTACTTTGAGTTCTATTACAACATTATGCTCGGCCTCAACTTCGGTAACCGTTACCTGCTCAGGGTTGTCAACAATTGCCTTTACAATGTAACTGATCAGATCTTTCATGGCTTCACACTCACTCTCTCTGTTATCCGTTTTGTGCTCAGGGCAAGTTACTATGAACTCTCATCGATATGCAATAAGATAATTGAAGAATGGGGGCCAACCCTGCCTAACTGGTTTTAATGTCAACGTTTAAAGAACACCCTCACCTTGTCTTTTGGCAGCTTCTTGCGCTCAGATTTTATCCCGGCCTCTGTCAGCTTCTTTTCCAGATAGTCGGTCAAGGTTTCTTTCTTTTCTTTGGGTTGCTTTGTTAATTGGTTCATCCGACTGTTTTCTTCTGTATGTCCTGTCATTGAACGCCTCCAGCTTCAGAAATTCTGTAAAAATATTCGTTCTGCTACCAATTTTATCCTGTGATTCCAGACCCACTGTGGATCATACTTTTTAAGCAATTCTAAAAGATAATTCCGTTCTTTATCCAAATGCAAATCGGCTGTCTTTAACTCTTGCAGGTAACACCCGTATAACTCTAAAGGATCTGTCCACCCTTCAGGAAACTCCTCGGATGAAGCATCCGGGTATTTTTCACTAAAAGAATCAATGATATTCAGCACCGGGATGTAATTACTCAAAGCACCCATGAAATGCTTTCTGTATCTCATTTCTTTTTTCAGGCTATCAACGACCTCTTCAAGATTCTGAGATCTGAATTTTTCGGTAACCAATTTTTGTAAATGATTATGGAGAAACAAAACAAATTCACCACCTCTTGTTTCGATGATTTTAAAGGTTACATAGCTCATACACCTTCCTCCATTTCTGCCCAACAAAAAAGCCCCGTTGCTAAAATCAGCAACAGAGCCTCTGCTGGCATTTTAGCACATTGTTTTTACCGTGGGAGCAAGCAGCCACAAATCACCCACATCTTTATGTTTGGGATTATAGTTCCATGTCGTGTCTAAAAATCAAGTATCATGCATCTTTCCAATATTATGACGATCAAAGGCTTTTCATGAGAATAGACT
>CP070746.1:5446737-5466930 GCA_020348305.1 Desulfobacterales bacterium | reverse complement strand
GATTGTATTGCTATGCGAGTGCTTTTGGATGCAATTAAAGATTTGCCGATAGAGAGAATGGTATCCTGCTCTTGCCAGGTTTAACTATTACGGCCTCTCACGCCGGTAATCACGCCGCCGGCGTGATTCGAATTCCAGCGGTATCACCAGTTATAAAGGGGCTAATCTTAAGTAAGGTTAACCCATTTTGTATTCCCCGTTCTATAAGTTGCTGAATATGATTTATGCCGTGTCTCTAATTGTTTTCATTATATAATCTATCCAGTATGGCATAAACCTGTCCACAAATTGATAACTACCCTGAAGCGTTTTGAAAAGAATCCCTTTTTTTACAAGAGAATCAAAAGACGCTTTGATTGATGATGAGGGGCCGATGCCGTGCTTTAGTTGAAATTCCTTTGAGAAAGGCTTTGCTTTCTGATCCTTGCTTAAGGCGATCAACAGCATCTTCTGAGGTTGAGAGGCCGAACGCCAGAGCATTTCATAATGAGGTGAATCCTGTTGGGCAATAATCACCGGCAATTTTTCGATCAGTGCCGTATTAATCGCTTTTGTTTCCCTGGTATAGTCCCACATGACATTGCACAGGCGTTGAATATTGTAAGGGACATCATTTCCTATTTCAAAAACCCGCTGCAAATCATCATCATTTATAGTGAAACCGCCCTTCTTTAGCCAGCCTAAAATAAAGTTGGCGTATGCATTTCGTTCAATCGGCCCCAAATCCATGATTCGCCCTAACTTGTAAAACGCACGCTTGTGGTCACGAATCATTGAAAGCATTACCGATTCCTCCGAACCGGAGAAAATATAGCCGATATGGATCTGTTTCTGTATTTCCGAGCGAAGGGCTTTTTCAATCGACTGGCCATTGTATTTTTCGAGATCGGAAAACTCATCAATGATCACGACTAGCTTCTTTTTCTTTTTACCTGCCAGCTTTTCGGCGTGGCGCATTCCCTCAAGAAGAGCCGACAGCGAATCCTTTTCATCAACGGCAAGCTCCAAGCCAGCGCTGATTGTTCCGTCCGGTTCCACAGTCACTTTTGGACGAAGCTTTTGAAACCCGGAAAAAATTTTAAGAAGTTTGTCCTTATTTGTCTCAAGGGCCGTGGTCGTGAGGCTTGCCAGAGCACTGGCGAAGCTTCTGATATCGGGGAATGCATTCAGGTCGATATAGGTACAAGCCATCGCGTCATGCTTGAGCGTTTCGATAAGATTCAAAAGCAAGCACGTTTTGCCAAACCTACGGGGAGACACTAAAAACACATGGTTTAGGTTTACCATCTCGCGTTTGAGCTCTTTTATCTCGCTTCTGCGGTTGGCAAAATAAGGCCCGCGAACCACACCGCCATATTTAAAAGGGTTTTCCATAAACGCTCCTAAATAAATACGTTTTTTACGATTCGTTACTTACGTATCGTCAAAACCGTATTACAATGGCATTTTTATGTCAAGACAATTTGATCTGAAAGCTCCAAGTCATGGTCAATGAATATCGCTGGATAAGACCTATTTTTTGCACACAACCCACGATTGATGACCACCACTCCCGAATTTAGATTAAAATCTAAAGGAAAGAAGGAAAGGAAACGAGGGTGAAAGATTGACATATTTTTTGATCTTTATGCTGTCATTAGTTTGCGGGCTTTCTCCTAAGCGATTCTAAATTAGATAGGTCCTGTGCAATTTTTCGCAAACAGCATCAGATCAGCCGCGGCCAGTCAATTTGCTTACAGTAGAAGCTGATAACTTCGGCAACCGAGACACTGTCGCACAACTTACCATAAGATAATCAACTGCCCATCGCGTTTGTGTCCTCGAATATAGGTTGTCGTTCAATTGCACGAATGATAATATGTTGAATTGCTCCAGGGGCATTTTGTCTTCCTGCGCCTACTGCTTGTAATCAGTAATGTATTTTTTAACGGTACGGCGATCGAGTTTTGTTCTGCGAGCGACTTCGCCGTAAGTGCCGTAACGCTGATACAGGGAACAACAGTACTTTTTGACAAGGCTCTGGGCGTCGATTTCGCCTGTCTCCGCGTAGATGGACGGACAGGACGCCCCCTCTCCGATTGGCTTTTTAAATCCCGTGTAAGTTTGATTCAACAGTAGCCTGCGCACGCACTGGGCAAGCTCTCTAACATTGCCGGGCCAGTCGTATTCCGGGCCCAGCTGTTTATCGATCAAATGCCGCAATTGGCCGACGATATCTGCTGAGTCGGTTCCCAGCGTCTTTGTGACAATGACGGTCAGCAGGTCGTCGAGCTCTGCCCGATCATCTTTTATTCGGTCTCTAAGCGGTGGGACCGTGATGACATCGGAGCACAGGCGGTAGTAAAAGTCCGGCCGCATCATGCCTTCGGCCACAAGATGCTCGATAGGCCGGTTGGTGGCGCCAATGACGCGGCCGTCAAACCGATTGATCCGGTGACTGCCGACCGGGCTGAAAACCCTCTCTTCTATGACTTTAAGCAGTTTGATCTGAATCGGATGAGAGACTTCACTGATTTCATCCAGGAATATAGACCCATACTTGCTGCACTTATGAAATATGCCCTGATGCTCTTCCACGGCACCGGTAAAAGCGCCTTTCTTGTGACCGAACAACTCGGATTCAATCAGCGTTTCCGGAAATTGAGACAAGTTGAGAGTTACAAAAGATCGCGCAAAATTTTCTTTGAAACATTTTTTCTTTTCCTCAAAGGGAATGTAGCCGGAGCGGCCGATGGCCATGGCGGCCGTGCCTTTGCCGGTGCCGGTCTCCCCCGTGATAATTGTCGAAAAATCTTCCATTCGCTGCCACAAATGCTGCGTGTAGACTTCCATGCTGTGGGTGAAAACATTGTTCCATAAGCTTTCACGCAGTTTTCTCATACTGGCACTGCGTCCCACTAAATTCCGTACTATAAAATAAAAGGCTCGCCAGACCTGGAAGGTAAGCCCGATGGCCCGCAATTTTTCTTCAGCAGTGTATCCTTTTCGGTCCAGGTAGGAAAAGGCTTCATCAGAAAAGGAAACCGTGACCGGATGATCTCCGGAATTCAACTGTTTCTGGATATGCCGATCAAAGTGGCCGATGAAGCAATGGAAGAAATCAAAGATATAGGCCCTTTTCAGCAGCATTTTATCTTCACTCACATAGCCATTGAAATTATCCCTGCCCGCATCCTCCAGGCGTTTGACCCGCCGTCGAACCTCATAAACCCCTTTCTGATTGTGTTCCGTTTCTGAATGGTCATCCGGCAAACCGGATAGTTGACGATTGATCAGGCTCCGCTCCTCGGTGAAAGGGTTTACAAGAGCCGCCCGTTGAACCAATTTGAAAAATTTTCTATCCCCGACAGACAAGCGCAATTTTGCAGCCATGGTGATCCTCTCCAACATATTTTGTATACATACCTTTACCTCAAATGTACACCATGTCTCCGTTTTTAGCCACATCTTTTTTTCTTATAATTAGTGAATATCAATATATTTTAATATATTATGGTATTTTTGAATAATTGGCATGCATATTGATTTAATGAATGTCGGCTGCAATTAAAAGACAGCGAATCGATTGGGAAGGAGGCTAATATGAAACCAATAGAACATAAGACAGATTCAATTACGACTGGATTACATCGAATGCCATGGACGCAATCCGATAATGGATTTACCTGGCTGGAACCCACGCGCAAATGCAACATGGCCTGTGAATATTGTTATCAGCGAAATGACCACGCAAGCGAAAAACCATTGGAAGTGATCGAGAAGGAACTCAAAGCCATGCTGCGCCTTAGAACCTGTGATACCATGCTGATTGCCGGGGGGGAGCCGCTCACCCATCCCGATATTGTCAAAATTACGAAGCTTGTCAAATCACTCGGACCCAAACCTGTTATTTTAACCAACGGACAAGCCCTTACGCCTGAGCTGGTAACCAAACTTAAATCGGCTGGTGTATTCGGCTTTGTGTTTCATGTGGACACCCATCAGGGGCGTCCGGGCTGGGAGGAAAAAACCGAAAAAGAACTCAATCAGCTTCGTCAATCATTGGCTGATATGATATATGATGCAAAAGGGTTGATATGTGCATTTAACACGACGATTTTACCGGAGACCCTGCACGAGGTAGCCGACATTGTGAAATGGACCACTGATAACCTTCACAAAGTTTCGACCAATGTCCTCATTCCGGTACGAAGCGCTCACCCGGAGGACCCCTGGGAATACTATGCGGGCAGCGAAAAGATAACAATCGATCAGACACCCTATGTTTCGAAACAGTGCTACCGGAATCTGACGGCCCTCGATATTTGCAAAGAAATTTGGAGTGTTCATCCAGACTACCGGTTTCATTCATATCTGGGTGGTACCATTCTTCCTGATTCGCCCAAATGGCTTTTTGGAACCCATATCGGGTCCCGCAAGAAACTGTTCGGTAATTTAGGGCCTAAATCCGTCGAGCTTATACAGAGCGTTTATCATTTGGTCGCCGGAAAATTTCTTTCATTTCCCAGCCCGCGTATTAACCGCAAAGCCAGATTGCTGTTTGCTTTTGGCTTAATTGACCGCTCGATACGCGTTGCGTGGAAAAATCGTTTTTTAAGTCTTTTGCGCAATCCCCTAACCTTGTTTGAAAAGATTTCGCTCCAGAACATTATTGTCATGCAACCTCATGATTATCTTCCCAACGGTGAACAGGACGAGTGTGACGGTTGCCCGAACAAGACTTACTGGAACGGTCGGTTGGTCTCTGAGTGTCGCAAAGAAGATTATTTACTTTACGGTCGTCCCCTCGCGACATTTAGAAAAAAATCCTGTTGAGAGTATTAGAGCAGTAAAGCCAGATACCTAATATAAGTCTTGAACATTTCTCAGACGGATAAGAAATTCAGTGTGCTCATTTTCAGCGGTGCTGATAAAAGAATCCAAATCCGGCGTTTGATCATGATCAAAGGAAGTAACTACCCCGCCGAACTTAACCTTTAAAGGTATGCCTTTTATATTAAAGCTTTTTGTATGTAAGGTTTTTAAAATGCGGTTCAAGGCTACTTTGGCACTCATTTTTTCCGTCATCGGAAGAAGGACAACTATGATCTTCTTGGAAAGAATACCGACAATGTCTGAGCCCCGTAAAATGTTGACCAGCTCACCCATAATAAACTTGTTTATTTCAAGTCCTTCGAGAGCCCCCCGGGCAATGGGTTGTTCCGGTATTATTTTTTCAATAGAGAATGTAATTGCTGAAAATGGCGTCTCGTAGCGAATAGAACGCGATATCTCTTTTTCAATAAACAAAAGTGTACTTTTGTAATTTAGAATATCACTTGGAAGCTTTTTCTTATGTTTCTTTTTCGGTTGATCTTGAAAGCGCTTAGAAATTTCTTCATATATTTGTTGGAAATTGTTTTCGTCGATATCGCTTTCTTTAACAGATGCGCGCACCTGTATCAAAATTTTATGAAGCTCATCTCCTTCCTCAACACTTTCCTCCAGAACGCGAAAAATGGTCGACTTGCCCATATCTTCAGTAGCTGAGGAAGAGGAAGTTGCTTGTCGACGTTCCAAGTCTAATTTCAGTTTACTAAAGCACATTTCCATGCGCTCTGCGAGTCTTTGTTGGACAGCGCCCAGAACATCTTCATCAACTCCCTTTTTTTTCAATTTGCTCACAATCTCGGATTCTACATTCGCAATGACTTCTCTCAGATGATTGCCTGCCTCTTGCTCGCCGGACTCGGTATCATCCAGGGCTATTTTCGAACCAAGGCGCTCAATATACTCAACGAGGAAATCCGTCAGAACCTTTTCATCTCCGGTTCCTTGTCGTAATTCAGATGCCAAGTAAATAAGTTCGGCTGCACCTGAGGGATCATTTTTGAATTCATCGATTAGATCTTCCGAGGTAACGCCGATTTCTTCAGCGCCTTTATGAAGAAATTCCATTAAATTTTCGTTTTGCAATTCCTTGCCGAGTGCATCGATAAGCTGAAGAAAATCTGCTTTTGACATGCCTTCTTCAAGCATTGCCTCCCTGAGTTTGGGAAGCAGGCGTTTTAATTCGTTTGTTTCCGGTACCAAGCGCTTGAGTATCTGGGCAAGTCGCTGAATCGATATATCACCCTTTTTATATTCTTCTTTCACAAGTTGAATTAATACCTGGTCGGTGAGTGCGTTGGCTTCATCAAGAATTTGCTTCTCATTTTCATAGATAACTCCCAATGTTTTTTGGGACTCAATTCCTTCTATCAATTCCTTCTTCATCTCGAAAACCGCATCAGCCAACTCAGAGATGCCGACTTTATCGGTGCTTTCCGAGACTTTTTTTACTTCATCCTTGATTTTTACGAGTTGATCGGCAATCAGAGCACCCGGATTACCTAGTTCGGTTTGGCCATTTTGGGCCAAAGAGAGATCTTTATCTATTAACTCCTTTGAGAGCTTTTCCGGAGCTGCAAGAAGACTCTCCAGTGAAATGGATTTCTCAACTTCCTCCATTAAAATGCTCTCTGCCATCATATTTAAAACTTCACCGTACATTTGAGCTGAAGCATTACCTTGTCCGTCGGCTGAAATTCCTTTGAGCTCTTCTTTGGAAACAATTTCATCATCTGCAGTCACTTTTTTATAAATGACATGATTGATTTTGATATTGGATACCATCCGTTCAGCCAATGCATTTTTCATGGACACCGCGGTCGGGTAATTTTTTAGATCAGCGAAGATTTTAACAAATTTATCGAGATCAGCTCTCTTTACGCCTTTCTCAAATGATATAGATTGAATACCCGCCTTCTTAAAATGAGCGATCAGCCTAGAAGTATTTAGCCGCTGATCAAAGGGTTCTTCCTCAATAAAAAATTGGTCTCGATTGAAAACGACTACGATTGGAGAAAAAATATTTAAACCATCAGTTACTGTTTCGAGAACGTCGCCAATCGACTGAACCGTAAAGGGATGGTCCATCTTGTACATTGACAATCGATTAAACATAATTGAAAAGGTTCTGCTAATCTTTGCAGATATTTTCTTGGGGAGTAAGGTTTTGCTGTTCTTTTCTGATAATTTTTTTTGGATTTTTAAATTTTCCATTTTTCTATCTTGTTATTTCGTTAAAGATACCTTTGTTGGTAACCTTCGAGCATCTTTTTAAATTCACCACAATTCGCGTATCTTTTTTCGGGTTCGTAAGCCATTGCATTTTGCACGATTCTGTCCATTTCTTTATTGAGGAACGGATTGAGATCGGAAGGCTCTTTTAAAAAAAATCCATTTTTATTTAGCAGCTTATGCTTGAGAAGCGCATCATTGGATTTAAACTTTGGTAAAGGCAACCTAGGCACAAGCATCTGAAATAGCATTGTGCCCACTGCAAAGATATCGGTGCGACCGTCTGTTGGCTTTCCGATTATCTGCTCCGGAGCCATATATAAGGGGGTCCCTCGAGCAGTTAACTTTTCATCATCCGCATCGTGCAACACCTTAGCCACACCATAATCGGTGATGATCGGTCTTTGAGTATGTGTTTCGATCATTATGTTATCGGGTTTGATATCGCAGTGAACGATTTCTTGCTGATGCGCATAATCTAAGGCATCCAGTATCTGAACGATGATTTGGAGGGTCATTTTGAGCGGCAAAATTCGTTTAGCAGGCAAAATCTGCTTTCTTGCCATTTTCATAATTTGCGAAAGGGATTTGCCTTGAACAAGTTGCATGGTAAAAAAAATAAATTCATCAGTCTCGCCGACTTCATAAATTTGGATAATATTTGGATGGGACAAAATGGCGGCTGCTTCCGCTTCTTGTTGAAATAGTTGCGCTTTTTTGGGTGTAATGAGAGTTTTCGGTAAAATTTTTACCGCAATCCTGCGTCTCAATGTCCTTTGATACGCGGTAAAAACAATGGCCATCCCACCGCGCGCCAGTTCGCTTACAATGGTAGATGTTCCGATATTTGTTCCGATAAGATGCTTTGTTTCTATTTCTTTAATTGATGGCATTGATCGGTGCAGATCTCCCCATGATAAAAGGCCATATTACATTGTATATATCGGTAATTTCTAAAAATTCTTTAACAATAGGGCTATATTATTTATTGAATGAACGCATAAAAAGCTTAAGATTTCGGATTTTCAGGCAATAATAGAAATAGAAAATGTCACGTAAATCATATTGTTTTGAAAGGAGCGGCCATGCGAAAAGCACTAACGATCATCATTACCATGCTGGCAATCTTGCCGTTTCAAACATTTGCGGATGAAACAAAAAATTATGAAATCACCATAAATGGAAAAACCTATGACGTCAGTTTGGGGCGGGAATACCAGGCACAACTTGACTCCGGCAAAACCCTCACCTTTAAAATAGACAAAAAAGCCATCATGATCTACCGCGATGATTTTATCTCCTTTCGACATAAAAACGACCTTACGATTTCTGCAAAAAATATAGGTTCAGGTATCCGTCAGACAATGACCAATACTGCTGTGGGAACCTTGATTCTATTTCAGGAGTATTCCTCGATGAATCCGTCCTCTTTGGTGAATTTGATGCTCCAAGAATTGACAAAAGAACAAGTTAGTTACGGATACAAGATACAGAAAAACGCAACTTCGAAGACCTTGAAGGATGGAACAACACTGAAGGGGAAAAAAGCGGTATTAACCTACGGCAATGAAGAAGAACATTGGACCATTTTGGCCTATGGAAAAAGGGACCGGGGCCTGTTGGTAATTACTAAAATCGACAAGGACAATATGGTTGCCGAAAAAGACATTCTTGATTTGATGTGGAACTCTCTCAATATCTCCATATAGCTGAAAAAAGGGAAATCCGACTCATTTCGGCCTCCCTTTTATTTCGTCAAAAAAGATAACCCGGCTTTCCAATCAAGCCGGGTTATCTTTCATTTCAGAGCATTACCTAAGCAACACCGCAAAAAACGACCGTATATCGGTTGACTTACAGCTTTACAACTGAATCGTCGCTGCCAAAGACATTGGGGGTATAGGTGTCAGCCTGCCCGTCATTTTCCCAGCGCCGGTTATCCAGAAAATATCGGAACCGATATGATTTGCCAGTTTGCAGTGAAATTGTGGTGGAAAAACCGCCGTCTTTCAGCCGTCTCATCAGGTGCGCGTTCGGATCCCAGCCATTAAACTCGGCGCAAAGCGCGGCCTTTTGCGCGTTGATTTCCTTGGGGAGTTTAAATGTTACCCGACAATACCTTCCGGATTTTGTAAAATTTTTCTTAACCATGTTATGCTCCTTGAACGTTTTTTCTCATTTCATTTTTGGTGCATGATTTGCGGGAGAAAAGCCCATATCGACCCACTAATCTAATGATTTGGGTTAAAGTAGTGATCGGAAGGTCTGGTGTCAAGAAACATAGCATCACCGATACGCAATTCAAAGCCAAATCAAATTTAAGAATAACTCCTTATTCAGTTAAATTCTTTTGCAAGCTTGGTAAAAAATTCGATGGACTCAGGATTGCTCATGGAATCGATATTGACAGCTTTTTCAACTGGTGTGCCTGAAAGAATTTTTTTAACCGGCACCTCCAGTTTTTTTTCGTTTAACGTTTTAGGAACTTCAGAAACAGCATAGATCTCATCCGGTACATGCCGTGGTGAAAGAGTATTGCGGATTTTTTTGTTTATTTTGGTTTTTAGCGTGTGGTCCAGTTCTACACCTTCCTCGAGAACAACGAAAAGTGGCATCAGATATTTACCTTCCGCAGATTCAAATCCGATAACAAGGCTGTCTATAACTTCCGGAAGATCTTCTACAGCGGCGTAGATTTCGCTGCTGCCCATTCGAACACCCATGCGATTGATGGTAGAATCGGAACGGCCGAGGATGACAGCGCTGCCCCGGGGAGTTATCTTCACCCAGTCCCCGTGTCGCCATTTTCCGGGATACATATCAAAATAGCTCTCGATGTATCGCTGATTGCCCGGATCGTTCCAGAGATAAAGCGGCATGGAGGGCATGGGATCGGTTATCACCAATTCTCCCACTTTTTCAATGAGAGGATTTCCATCTTCATCAAACGCCTGGGCATTGACTCCCAGACACCTACATTGAAGCTCACCTGAGATGACCGGAAGCAAAGGACAGCAACCTAAGAAGGCCGTACACGGATCTGTACCGCCACTGACAGACCCCAGCAATACATCTTCCTTGACCTGATCATATACCCACTTGAATCCTTCCGGAGATAGGGGAGACCCCGTTGACCCAACAGTCTTTAAGTTGTTCAGGTTGTAAGTCTTGCCTGGCTTCATCTGCTGGTTCATGCAGGTGGTAATATATGCGGCGCTGGTTCCGAAGATGGTCATTTCGGTCTTTTCGGCAAACTTCCAGATTACTTCCAAGTCCGGAAATCCCGGACTGCCATCATAAAGCAGAGATGTGGCACCGGTGAGCAATCCCCCTTGCAGGATATTCCACATCACCCATCCGGTAGTGCTGAACCAAAAAAACCTATCTTGCGGTTTAAGATCCATATGGAGCCCGAGAAACTTCATAAATTCCAGCAGAATTCCGCCATGGCCATGTACTAAAGCCTTTGGCAAACCGGTAGTCCCGGAAGAGTAAACCACCCAGATGGGATGGCTAAACGGCACCTGCTCAAAGGTCAACTCACCGCTTTCCTTCAAAAGCGTTTCCCATACCAACGCCCTTTCAAGTCCTTCAGTATTTGCATTCGGGTCCAAATAAGGCACCAGAATCGTGTTTTCAAGAGTTGAAAGAAATTTCTGAAGCTCAGCCACCGCTGATCGGCAGTCAAACGCCTTTCCACCATACTGATAACCATCCACTGCAAAGAGGACCTTTGGTTTAATCTGATTGAAGCGATCGTTAACGCTGCGTGTACCAAAATCTGGAGAGCAACTGGACCACACCGCCCCGATGCTCGCACAGGCAAGAAATGCGATGATTGTCTGGGGAATGTTCGGCATATAGGATACCACGCGATCTCCCCGTTGCACACCCATATTACGCAAAGCGTTCGCCAGGGAAGATACCTTCTGATAAAGCTCATCCCAGGAGATTTGCACCAGGGGTTGAATCTCTGATTGGAACATTAAGGCCGGACAATCGGAGGACATATGGCGAAATACATGCTCGGCATAATTCAGTTCAGAGCCGATGAACCATTGCGCTCCGGGCATTTTTCTGGCAGACAGAACCTGGCGGTATGGTTTTGAAGCCTTGATATTTAAAAATTCCCAGAGGGATCGCCAAAAATTTTCGATTTCGGTCACCGACCATTTCCAAAGGCTATCATAAGTATTGAACCTGACGCCTTTCTCCGATTTGAGCCAGTTCATGTATCTCGTAATATTGGCATTTTTAATGTGTTCGTCTGTGGCTGCCCAAAGGAGCGTTTCTCCACCAAGCGCTTCTGTCTCCATATCGTCCTCCCTATTTGCGTCGTTCGTTTAGGAATTGGTTTATTGTAACGTTTTTGAAACGTTATCTATAAAAACGACTATTTGGCGTTGTGGCTAGGCTTCTTGCTTATGTTCATAGACATGGACATCCCGTTGCGGATAGGGGATACTAATCCCCTCTTCATCAAAACGTTTTTTTATCTTTTCGGTCATATCGAACCAGACGTCCCAGTAATCAGCAAGGTTTACCCAGGGACGAACAACAAAATTCACACTGCTATCCGCCAGCTCGACCACTGCGATTTTGTGAGGAGGATCTTTTAGGACGCGTCCGTCATTGGTAACAATTTCTTCCATGATTTGCCTTGCTTTATCGATGTCGCTTTCATATCCAATACCGAATACCATATCCACCCGTCGGGTTCCCTTGGTGGAATAATTGACGATATTATCTCCTGTTATCTTTGCGTTGGGGACAATAATGGTCTTGTTATCAGGGGTTTTAACCTGGGTGGTAAAAATTTGCATTTCTTCTACCGTCCCGGCAACCCCGGCACCTTCGATGTAGTCACCCACCTTGAACGGTCTGAAAATAATCATCAGAAAACCGGCGGCAAAATTTGCCAAAGAGCCTTGAAGGGCCAGACCAATGGCTAAGCCGGCAGCACCAATAACGGCGATAAATGACGCAGTTTGTATTCCGAGCTGCCCCAGAGCTGCGATAATGAAGAAGGTTAACAGCAAGATATAGGTTAAATTCCCGACAAAACTCATCAGTGTTCGTTCGACATTTCTCTTTTCCATCATTTTTTGAGTTAAGTTTTTAAATCCTTTGGCTATCCAGCGACCGACAATAAATATAACAATCGCCGCCAGGATTTTAATTCCATAAATCGTAGTTAACTCCCAAATTTTTTGAAGAATAGCTTCCATTTTACTTCCTCCTTTCTACTGTAAAACGCATGTGGGTAGCTAGTGCTCCATTTTCACAAAACTAACACCACTGTTGCCTATGTCAAGCGATCAGAGTTAATCGGTGCAGCTTTTTTTCGGCATGAGAACGCATGTTTGGCAAAAAAGCGCTGGCCTCAACCTCACTTCGTTTTGACAACTAGATCCGTTTGATATATACTTGGCACGCTATTCGAACACCATGCAAAAGTATACGGCCATCTTGCTGAATAGATGCCAGGTTAGTTATATCAAATGTTTTCTAAATATAAAGGAGAGTGTTATGAAGCAAAAAAACCTGATTTTTCCTGCCTTTGTCATTATTATCGCTTTAATCATGGTTTTTCCATCGTGCGCAAAGAAAAAAATTTCCTCTTATCCCTCCACGACGATCACCGCCGAGGAAGAAGCACAAAGAAAGGCTGCTGAAGAAGCAAGACAACGGGAACTGGAAAGACAAAAGGCTATAGAAGAAGAAACCCTTAGAGAGGAACGCCTCAAACAAGCCAGCCTCTCAAAGGAGATTGAAAAAGAAAGAATATTAACTGAAAGATCCATGTTTGAAAATGAGGATGTTCATTTTGAATTTGACAGCGTTACCCTGAGCCCGGCAGCTCAAGAAATTCTGAGAAAAAAAGCCCAATGGTTAAAAGAATACCCAACATCTTATGTTACTATTGAAGGGCATTGTGACAGCCGCGGCACCAATGAATACAACCTGGCCTTGGGCGACAGACGCGCTCACAGTTCCAAGATGTTTTTAGTTGATCTCGGCATAGATGAATCACGATTACAAACCATAAGCTATGGTGAAGAACGCCCGCTAGATCCCCAAGAAAATGAGCAAGCCTGGGCAAGGAACAGACGGGCCCACTTTGTGATTAATAAGTGATCCCAGGTAGGCCGCGCCTAATCTAAGAAATGAGAGGGTTGAGCAAGGTGCCGACCCTCTTTTTTTCTTTTTTAGCCATTGACCGTCTTAATATAATGCTCGCCCACCTTGACAAAGAAAAGCAGATTAACAGGATTGCTTATTTCATTTCTCCACATGGTTTTGGTCACGCTGCTAGAGCGGCCAGTGTAATGGAGGCCATATCTAGAATCGATTCTTCGTTTCGGTTTGAGATTTTTACAACAACTCCGCCCTGGTTTTTTCAAGATAATCTTTCCGGCTTATTTACTTATCACTATCTATTAACGGATTTGGGACTGGTTCAAAAAACTCCGTTTGAAGAAGATTTTGGCGAAACCCTGCGACGCTTAAATCAACTGCTGCCATATGATGATTCAATTATTACGAATATTTCACACAAAATAAAAAGTCTGACATGTAAACTGGCAATTTGCGATATTGCTCCAATGGGTCACTTAATTGCAAACAATGCCGGGATCCCCTCTGTTTTAGTTGAGAATTTTACCTGGGATTGGATTTACGAATGGTACGCCGATCGAGACGAGCCAATCCATACACATATTAGCTACCTGCGTGGGCTATTTAATATGGCTGATGTTCACATTCAAACCGAACCGGTATGCCATCCGCGATCAGTTGATTTTTTAGCCGGACCTGCAAGCCGAAAAATAAAGAGGTCGAAACGCAGCATTCGAAATAAATTGCAAATATCCAGAGAAAACCAAATGGTTTTGATCACGACCGGAGGTGTTCCACAGGAATACAGTTTTTTAGAAAAGCTGAAAAATCAACACAATATCCATTTTGTAATTCCCTGCGGTTGTCAATCTACGGAGTTTCGTGATAATTTAATCCTTCTTCCTCACCATTCCGATTTTTTTCATCCGGATTTGGTGAATGCATCAGATACGGTCATTGGTAAAGCCGGTTACAGTACCATCGCCGAAGTATACCACGCCGGCATCCCCTTCGGGTACATTCCACGCCCCTACAATCGTGAAGCTGAGACGTTGGTTGAGTTTATCGAAAAAGAAATGACCGGCTATGTGATCAGTGAATCAGAATTTCAAAACGGCAATTGGATTTCTCAACTAAAGAGCCTGATGGAAAGGCCTCGCATTGAGCGTAATGTCCCCAATGGTGCGGATCAAATTGCCGAATTTATAGTGAATTTATTAAAGTAAAGGAGGATCAAACATGCAAAATGTTTACATGCGTTTGGCCAGGCATTTGGAATATTTAATTATGGGCTATCCCTATTCAGAGGAGCTCATTGATCTTCTAAAAGAAATGTTCAGCCCTGCAGAAGCTCAGGTCGCCTTAGCCATCCCCAATAACCTGGCTCCACTAGAAGTGGTCGGCATAGATACGATCTTATCTCGCACGGATCTGCCGGAGTCCAGCATTGTTGATTCGTTGGCGTCTCTTTCCAGCCGCAGCATGATATATACCGCGCCGATGGAAGATGGGACACAGGGTTATGCCTTACTTCAAGTCGGTTATGGGATACCCCAAACGTTTTTCTGGGGAGGGCAAGCCGATGATAGGGCCAAACGTATGGCCAAACTTGTTTTGAACTATTTTTCCGTACCCACCACCGGCAAAGTTTATGGCGGCGCTTCTACGAAGACCTATAAATACAGCCCGGCCAGTTTGACGATTGAAGTTCCCATGCAGGGGGTGATGCCCAATGAACAGATCGGGCCCATTGTCGAAGCCGCTACTAAAATTGCTGTGGCCCACTGCCCATGCCGTATGTCGGCTAAAATGCTGGGCCGAACGGATTGTCCGCACAGCCTCGAGGTCTGTATCAAATATGATGAACTTGCACAATTTGTTATCGATAGGGGTTTAGCACGCGAAATTTCGAAACAAGAAGCCTATCACATTTTAACCAATTGTGAGAAAGAAGGGTTGGTCCACATGGTGGACAACGCCCAGGGGCAGATCAAACATACCTGCAACTGCTGCGGTCATTATTGTTGGAACGTGGGCATTATCAGGCGTCGTAAAATTCCGCGAGATCAATTAATGGCTGTTTATTTTATCCGCGAAACCGAATTAGACGAATGCATCGGTTGTGGCAACTGCGCTGAGATATGTCCCGTAGACGCAGTAAAAATGATTGATGATCGACCCCAAGTGGATCCGAATTGGTGCATTGGATGCGGAGTATGTGCGGTGTCCTGTCCAGCCGAAATCATTTCTATCAAACGCCGATTGAACGATCAGGCACCCGACTCCTTTGCGGATCTTCATCAGCGAATAAAAACAGAAAAAGGTCTAAAATAAACCGTTACGTCGAATATTTTTCTCGAAAGGATTGCCTGCGTTCGTTTCTTTTTCTTATTTTTTGATTCAGCAAGCTTCGGCGATCTTTAGCGCTGCGACGATAGCGGTAAGATCTTCTCTCTGGAAAATGCTCTGAAGATGAACGTCTTCGCCGATCCGGTAATACGCGTCGTCCACCTCTATCCTTTAACTTGTTGATATCAATTGGATCTTCCATGTGGGCAGTTCTCAGTGATTTGATGTTATGCCTGCGCTTCAACCTTGCACAGCCGTCGTGCACAGATGGTTTAAGAATCCTCCAGCATCGTGTCCACTGTTCGCCGGTAAGATCGGCTATATTGTCTTATTAAATCTTACAGTTATCTGCTGTTTTGTCAAGCAAGAAAAAGGTCGCCCGATTAAGAGTCTTCTTTTATTATGAGAAATGCTCTAGTTTGAAATGTTGAAAACATTTGTAGAAGAGAGTTGGGATGGGTAGAAATTTTATTTTATATGATCGATTGCATGCAAACAGCTTCAAAATCTCGAGAAATTGAAGCTGTTTCTATTCATGCCCGCCTATCCGTTTGGATATAGAATGTTTAATACGGTCACAGGACTCTTGTGATAAGGAATGGGTATGTTCAAGGTCTTCCCCGTATATATCCTCGAGACGGCAGGCTCCCCTTAAAGTTAACAATTGGTTCTTGAACCGGGCGCAATATTTGCACATCATAATGCTTCGGCCTGACGCTTTGGAAGCTCAGATAAACATCGGTATAAAACATCCAAAAATTCCTTTTGCTCATAGAGCTTCATGGGATTTTTAGTCCATTTACTCGGACGAATCTTCCAATCACCGCGCTCATTTAGATTGATCTTTATCACTCACAACTATATATGAGCATTTCTATTAATGTGGATTATATCGCATTGACTTGTGGGAGCGGCTTCCACATTTTATTAAGGCTTTAGCCAATAGGTTTAGATGATTCAGCCATTGAACGCTGGTTACAATTTCAGAGCCGAATATCTTAATTCCAAGCTAAATCAACTCCTTAACCGCAGCAATTACGGCATCATAGTCCGGCTCTTCGGCGATCTCTTTAACCAGTTGAATATATCGAATAACACCCTCTTTATCTACAACAAACACCGCCCGGGCGAGCAACCGCAGTTCTTTAATTAAAACCCCATAAGCTTCGCCAAAGGCGACCTCGCGGTGATCCGAAAGGGTAGTCACTTTATCCACACCGGCAGCGCCGCACCAACGTTTTTGAGCAAAGGGCAAATCCGTGCTAATGGTGAGAATCGCCACCTCAGATCCGAGGTTGGCGGCCTCCTGATTAAATCGGCGGGTTTCCATATCACAAACCGGGGTATCCAGTGAAGGCACAGTCGAGACGATACACACTTTGCCGCGATAAGACGACAGTTTGACCGGGTTTAAGTCATTATCCATCACCTCAATGTCCGGCGCGGGATCTCCGACATTAAGTCCCTTTCCCACCAAAGTTAACGGATTTCCCCTCATTGTTACAGCTCCGCTACGCTCTTCCATTTAAGCCTCCTTTCGAGATATGCAAAATATTAGTCAATTTCAAATATGAACGAAACAAAATGTTTCTCAACATCTGAATGTTGGCACGTGATCAATTTTTGACCGCCAAAAAAAAGCCCTCAGGCAAAAAATGGGAGTTTTGATCAGTTCTAGCCGACAACCTTTATGATTTCGGCTTTTTCCTGCATATACGATCTGTATGCATTGATTATTTCTCTATAGGATATTCTGATATTCAGCCGCTTTTGGTTTAGTTTAGCGATCTTATATGCGCGTTTATAAGAACGGAACATCTCTTTGGCGGCATAGGCAATGGTGTGGTCATCATCATAGATATGGATCGGTTCCGACCAACAACCGTTGAGCTCACAAATTTTTGTACCATCACCGGTCTTCAACGAATCTTTGTCTTTCATTTTCATGTCAAACCGACCAAAGTAAAACTCGCTGGCCTTTGAACACATCTCATTCATCCACGCATCCATCTCCGGAGAAATTTCGAAATAGTTATCTTTAAAGACACATCCATAGGTATGGCTGGCCTGATCAAGAATTTGATAATTTTCGCCTGCTTTGGGGACATAATCAAGATTTTTGGCATGGGTCAGCAGATTATTTTTGTTAAACTTAATATGCGGGTTCAGATCGACCAAATCCCTGACTGTTTTTTGACCATCCCCAATTATTGTGGGTATAAGTTTTTGAGTTAGCGAAACCACCCGCCCCTTTTCTTTGCCGGGATACTTACAGAAGAAGATTCCATACTCCAGCGGATAGTCGCAGAACTCCTGAAGCATATAATCGCAGGGCATAATCTCTACCATCTCATCCAATTCTTCAAGAGAGTTAATTTTGCGTATGCCGATGCCCACTACACCACGGTCGGGTTTAGCAATGACCGGTAGAGAGGCATTTTCGATAAATGCAAGCGCTTTGGATTTACGGTCTTCAGCAGACATATCTTTTGCAATGAGCACCTGAGGTAGAAATTGCTCGGTACTTTTGAAATGGTCGAGGACCTTAACTTTTGATGCGGCCGACAAGCCCCCCAAAGGAAACTTCGGATTGGTTAAAATAATATGAAACGGACTCAAACCTTTTGAGAGGGCAAGGACCGCACTCATCAGGTGAATTCCAATATACAGGTAATTGCTTTTAATATAGTGCCACCTAAACATTGGAAGCTCTTTTAATTCTGATTTGTTTCTTTGAATTCGCAAAATAGCCAACAAATATCTTTAACAATTCCCAGGGGGAAATGGTTGCATGACGTTTATGAATTTCCGACAGCATGCTGAAATTGAATAGAGCTAAACCGAAAATGGTTGCTGCCGTGGTAATCAGATTAGGTGTGCCGGTAAAAAAATGAATGGTTGTTCCTACTATTGTGGTTAAAAGACTGGGCAAAAAAATCGCTAACTTGCGATTTCTAAAGTAGAGGAATTCAAAAAAACTGGTATTGATACCAACCATCAGAAACGAAATTAATGATTGGCGCAAACCGGAATAAACTCCGGCAAGGATTCCTGCGCTGGCATTCGCCAGAAAAACATAAAAGCCCATTTTGAGCGACCCCAGAAAGGCATGTGAAAAATTAAATGAATAAAGCACCTTCCTTAAAATAGGGAAGAATTTCTTTAGTTTCTTATTGTACTCCTCAATGGCCAAAGAAAATGCATTGAATTGTCTTTCAAAGATCAAATCCCAATTCAGATTTAAAGCCGATCGCCTGGCTTGAAGAGACATTTTCTCTCTCAGAGCCGCGTCCTTCAATCTTATAATCACGGCTTCAAAATCTTGCGTGCTGGACACTAAAAATCCGTTTACTCCGGTTTGGACCCGATCTTCTACGCCCGCATCATTGAATGCCACTACCGGGAGCCCGGAACTGAGTGCTTCGGATACAACGTTGGCATAAGCATCTGTTTTTGATGGAAAAACAAAAATATCCGATGAACCATATTCTCGAGCGAGGTGCCCGTTCTGCAGATTCCCTTTGAAGGTTGCAAATGGGAGTGTTTCCTTTATTCTATTCAAATCACGACCTTCCCCTACAATTGTAAGATGAAAATCATCGTATTTTTTAAGAAATGAAAGTTGCTCAAGATCTTTTTCCATCGAGACCCTGCCCACATACAAAAGCCTCATTTTTTGATTTCTATTGTTCAAAGGTTTAAAAAGCGCAGAATTTACACCTCTTCCAATAACTTCGATTTTAGTGCGCGGAAATCTTTGGTGCAGAGCGTTTTTAACCTTGAAGGTGGGGGCAAGAATGAGATCGGAGGTACAATAAACGACACGAGTCCAAAAAGTCACAAATAGACCTAACAATTTTGATATTAACTTTCCGAAAGGAAATGAATGAAATCTTTCAGCAGACCAATACGGTAAATATTCAGGTAACAATGTATGGTAGGAGCCGATTACAGGTATATTGAGCCGTTTGGCAACCAGCGCTGCTGCAAAACAGAAAGGATGTGCGGAAGATATTTGAATACAGTCATAATTTTCTTTTTTGAATATCTTGTGGAAATACCACATGAGCTTTATGTAAAAAGCAGGATTAAGAGACAAGAAAGCTTTTGGTAGGGGTTGAAAAGAAGATTTCACTTTCGAGAAGAAAAATCGAACGCAATTGTCCTGAATCTTTTGGTCTTGTTCGTCATCTTGCAAAAAAATGTCGATTTTGTGGTTTGAAGCTCCGGCATATTTACACAACTTCTTATAATAGTTGGTCATGCCATCCACTTTTTTTAGGATGTTACTGTGAATTAGCACTGCAACTTTCATTTTGAAAACCTCATGATTTTCAGAAAGTTAACCAATAAACGGAGCCCCGACTCGCCAATAAATATCAAGTGAATATCAGCAAATCAATCATAATATATAATTGAATCTGTTCTTTTGATCTACCTATGATCTTTTGCAAATGGTAATACCGATTTTCTTTTTTTCAATTAAGAAGAAAGAAAGTTGACTAAACCTTATGCGCAATTAAATTAATTTTTAAAGCTCTTCCAAAGAGCCGCCATTAATAAATAATCCTGAGACTTTTCAATTTTCGAGAGGCTGGTTGCCGAAAATAAGGAATCAAGATGAAT
>CP070746.1:5442682-5446637 GCA_020348305.1 Desulfobacterales bacterium | reverse complement strand
GTACAGCGCCGGTGCGCGAGGCCCTTAAATTGTTGGTGCATGACGAATTGGTGGTCGTCACACCCCGTCACGGACTTTATGTGGCCGATATTAATATCCCTGATCTTGAGCAACTCAGCGAGGTGCGTCTATCGCTTGAGTCGCTCTGTGCCCGACTGGCTGCCCAACGGGCCGGATCTGATGATCTGACCGTTTTGGAAGCCTTGCGTCAGCAGCAGGCAGCCATCCCGGCTGATGACAGCCGTCGCCTCTTTGACCTCGACCATAAATTTCACCGGGCCCTTGTTCAGGCAGCCAATAATAAATATTTAGGCCGCACTCTGGAGCATCTCTTCGGTCTTTCCCAACGATTGTGGTATATGGCTCTGCCATCCATGGACTTTCTGCCTTCTTTTGTGGCAGAGCATTTAGATCTAATCGAAGCCATCAAAAGTAAAGATGCCGACCGTGCCGAGCAAATCATGCACCACCATGTGAAAGGATTTTACGATAGGGTGAGAACGGTTCTAAGCCAGACAAGCCGGAACCAAACAGGATAGAATATATTAACTCTAGATCACTTTATTGTTGTGAACATTTTGTTTCGGTTTGCAACAAAGCCATTGGCGTCAGATTGGGTTTTGAAACCGCTTCTAGATATTCATTTGTCGATCCACATAATCTCTTAACGCCCTCTCCGTCTGAGGATCAATGTCGGGCTTTTGGTAGCTTTCCAGTCTCTCCTGCACCACCATTGCGGCTCGCTGGTCGGCCCGCAGCATACCGGCTTCGACCCAGTTTTCATAGGTCTGACGGGTGGCGATTCGAGGCAGAAAATACTCGGTACGGCAGCGGTCAAGAGTTTGATCGTGAGTTAAATACAAACCACCAATGCCCACTTCTTTAATGATATCTGAGCTGATCGTATCGTCTGTCACCTCTACGGGTCTCACAAGCTTTCGGAACATTCCGCACAGTTCCTCATCCACTAAGAATTTTTCAAAGCTCATCGCAAGGTATGAGCCCAGAATGCCGCAGGAATGCAAAATATAGTTAATACCACTCTGGATCGCTGCGTAAAGCATCAAGGCCGACTCCATGCCGGCTTGCATATCCGGAAATTGGGCGTCCGTAAGGCTGCCGCCGCCGCGGCTGGGGAGCCCGTAAAATCTGGCCATCTGGGCTGTCGCGGAAACGAACTGGGACATTTCCGCCGCACCGATGGAAACCACCCCCGACTTCATATCAATGGGGGACGAGGTCGACCCATAGATAACGGGCGTGCCGGGGTTTACAAGTTGGGTCAAGGTAATCCCGGCCAAAATCTCTGCATTCTGGAGCGTCAGGACACCCGCCATGGTAACGGGGCCAGTGAACCCGGCCATGATGAGCGCAACAATAGCACAGGGCTGACCCAATCGCGCATACTCGATCAGAGATGCGGCCATTTCACCTGCAAACTGCAACGGAGATAGTGTGGTGATATTTGTAAGCAAGCAAGGTTTATTGCGGATGTTCTGCTTTCCTTCCCATAAGATTCCGGCCATCTCAAGGGTATCAATCGCGCCCTGCCGGGAGGTCGGGCATCCCAGATAAGCTTTATCGCACAGCACCATGTTTGAATACAGCATATTCAGGTGGGCTTTGTCGGGGACCACGTCAGAGGGCTCGATCATCAGGAAACCATTCACATCGATGTATTTCGAGGTCTGAATGAATTTGCAAAAATTGTTATAGTCTTCCATGAGGCCTTCCCGCCAATTGCCATCTTTGGTGGCCATAAACGGGGGTCCGTAGCCGGGGGCGAAAACGAAGTTGCCATTACCGATCGTAACATCGTTTTCTGGATTGCGGGCCTGTATGACAAACCGTGAAGGAGTTGTCTCCAACGCTTTTAGAATGTCCGCTTCTTTGAGATAGACAACCTCTCCGTCGACCTTCACACCATGCTGCTTGAAAATCGCCAGGGTCTCTGACTCGTTGAATTTAATACCGGTGTTTTGCAGAATATCCATGGAAGCGTCATGGATCATCTGTATTTGCTCTTTTGTGAATTGGTGCATCTGATTACACATAGAGTCATCCTTTGATTAAGTGCCATATGATATTTGTTTAGGTAGATCGATCCACTAAATTCCAGAATCAGATATAGTAATTTAGGTCTTGTGTTGATATGTTATCAAAATCAGAAATTCAACCAAAAAAAATTCAATACAATAATGGGAAAGTGACGCAGGTTACCTTTCAGAACGTGCCAGCCTTCACGACGCATCTGGACATCGAGCTTGATGTACCACATCTGGGAAAAGTTACAAGGGGATCCTGGATACGATTTTTACGGGAAAGCTTATTAGAGAGACTCGGGATGTTAAAAGCTATCAGCTTAATTATCCTTTTTTGTCTCAAGCGCAGCGCTTCTCAAGTCCTTCCGACAATTGCGGGAAGACGCTCCTCAAGCGAAGCGATCCTCCTACGCAAGCGAAGCCTCACAGCTTAACACTCTTCCTCCAACGGGGGCACCAGCCCCCACTACGGCAATTCCTTGATCCAGGAAGCGTCTTTAAACCAGCGATTGTTCAATTTTTTTATTTGACCGCTGCCTTCAAGCATAATCATAAAATTACGCACCCAGTTGATCAGCAATGTATCCTCGGGCAAGGCGATTCCCAGGGGTTCAAAAGTAAGTTTTGACTGTCCGGCCACCAGCCCTTTGTCCTTGTAACGAAAGGTGGTAAAGGCACAGAAAGGGTAATCGGCGATCATTGCATCAATCTTATCCTGAAAAAGCATGTCAACCGCCTCATCATAGGACTTGGTCGTCACCAGCTTAGCCTTTGGCGCTGACATTTCGACAAATTTCTGGCTGGTTGAGTTTTGCAGCGCGGCCACTTTAAATTCAGACCTATTCAGACCCTCAGGATCCTGTAAGGCAGCGATTTTCTGGGCTTTGGTCAGAATGCCCTTGCCGGAGATATAATAGGGGCCGACAAAGGCCACTTTCAGATTGCGCTCCAAGGTCATGGTCATGCTGGACACTATCATATCAACCTTTGCAGTCTCCAAAGCCGGCAGTAACTTCGCAAACGGCATGGTTACAAATTTTACTTTAACACCCATATTTAAGGCGATTAATTTTGCAAGATCGGCATCAAAGCCGATGATTTTGCCATCTCTTGTTGTAGCGTTGAGGGGAGGCTGAGTTCCGGTGGTACCCACCAACAGCTCCCCTTTTTGCAGGATGCGATCCATAACCGGTCCCGCCGCAGCGATGTTAACCACCATAGATGCAAGCACAGATAAAAGTATTACGACGACAGCTTTTTTCATTAGTTTGCTCCTTTTCTAGCTAATTTAAATAGAAAATCGTTGCGGTTGATTATTGTATATTTAGCTAAATAGCAAGACTATTTCTCCAAAAAAATCTTCAGTCCCAAGTGGATTCTTTACCATCAGGGTTTGCGTCTCATCATCCGCTTCACCTTATATTCCATCACAAATAGGTTGTCCTGGTTTTTTACACGATGAAAAAAAGTAACGATCCCGCGATCGGTCTTTTTAGTTTCACGCTTTTCAATGATCTCGATTTCCACTGTGATCGTATCACCGATAAAAACCGGCTTCAGGACATTCATCTCGACTCCCAGAAATGCAATTCCGGTTCCATGGAGGATACCCGAGAGGATGGTGAGGCCTTCGGACACCGAGAATGTCAAGGCCCCCGGAACGATGCGTCTCCTATAGGGCGTCTCTTTCTCCACGTATGCCTGATCCATAAATAGCGGTTCAAAAAAGCCAAAGGATGTTGTAAAATTAATATGATCGGCTTCCGTGATCGTTCTTCTATCGGTGTAATAAATCTGGTCGCCTAAAAGCTCCTCAAAATACAACCCTCTTGTTGCCATCGTACCCGCTTCCTTTCATTTATATTTTTCACCACATAGCACAGCCGCGACTATGCGCCAATTATTATCCCTAT
>CP070746.1:5429638-5442582 GCA_020348305.1 Desulfobacterales bacterium | reverse complement strand
TCGCGGAATTTTTTCCAGGCGTGCTGCAACTCCAGATTGGTTTCAAAATTGATGCAGTTGCGGACTTCAGGCCGATTAATCGTGATCGTAACAACATGGCCTTCCTGCTCATAAAGGATGTATTTATATTCCATTCATTTACCTCCTAATCGATTTAAATTAAGAATTATTCCTTATTTCAATTTTAGGCATTTTATTTGTATATGTATATCCTACACGGTGTCTTCCCTAAATCTTCTGATGGTTCGGTTTTAAACAGAGGTTTTCCGCCCGGTTCCATGGGGGAAATATTTTGAAAATAGCAGTGAGCGCAATAGGCGGGAAAGTCTTCTCTGTTAAACGTCATAGGCTGGGGTCTTTTTATTTTAAAAAAATTGCATGGAGGGTCATAGCCGCCTTCATTGATTAACCTGCCCCCGCTGCCACACGGCTTGGGCGTTATGGTAAGCTTTTCATCATCTTCTTCAATATCAAAAGGCTGAAGATGGCCTCTGAATCCGGCAATCAACATCTCGATTTGTCGTTGTTTGCTCTTTGCGCTGTAACGTTTCCCTAAACGAAGGCTATAGCCGGCAACGGTTTCTGCCATAGCCTCTCTTAATACGTCATCGCCAAAGCGTTTCCCGATAAACGTAAACACGTGGGTGATCCAATCCCGGTAGAGGTCATGCATGCCTAAAAATTCATTATACATTCGTTGCGCTAAATTTTTGGCTTCTTTTATATTGCCGTTTTCCAGGCTTTCGAGCAGAAGATCCAAGGTCCGCTTTCCCATGGCTTCCAGCTCTTCTTTGGTGAAGAGTCTTTTTTCGTTCATCTTGTCCCCCCTTCAAAAGCTGTCCCCACCTCTGCGGAGAAATGTTTCATAGGAATGACGGTCTTTATCTGAATCATCCCCGGTCACTATACTAATAACTAATTACAAATAACTATTAACTAACTCACCAGCTGTTGAATGCTCTCAACAATCTCATCATTGGTTGCCGATGGACCGAAGACCGCAGCCACGCCCATGTCTTTAAGTTTATCGCTGTCGCCCGGAGTGATGACCGACCCGCCGATGACAACCGGGATATTCAGACTTCGTTCATTCAACATTTGCAATAGTTCGGGCATGTAATGCAGGTATTCCCATGAATGGCAGGAAAGGCCTATAGCGTCCACATCTTCTTCAATGCTTGTTTTGACAATTCCGGCCGGTGTGTTAAAGCGACCGAGATAGATGATTTCCATGCCGGCGTCCCTGAGCATGCGAGACACAGCCACCGCACCGACCTCGTGCTGGTCCATACCCAGCACTGCGATTACCATTCTGATCTTTTTCATTGTCACCCCCTTTCAGATAATGGGTTTCACCATACCATGGGGATCATAGGGATAGTTGTAGGCCATGCGCATGACGCCGCTGATCTCTCCGATGGTGGCGCCTGCTTCAAAGGCCTGGATGATCGGGTAAGTCAGGTTCTCACCCTCGGTCTTGGCGCTTTGGTAACACTGTTGCAGGACGATCTTGATTTTTCCCGGGTCCCTTTTCTTTTTATATTTTTTTATTCTTTCGATGTGGTCCCAGCACGGTTCAATCTTGGTTTCTGCAACTTCTTTGAGCAGGGTGTCTTCCTCATCGGGAATTTGGTGACAGTTGAGCCCCACTTTAGGCAGCTCCCCATCTGCAATCTCTTTGGCATATCTGGCCATGATATCATCAAAGAACTTCTTAAAATAGCCTTTGTCCGAAAGTTCAGCCGGATTACCTTTAGATTCGATATCCTTGACCATTTCCCAGATTCTCTTTTCGATTTCATCCGTAAGGGTTTCTAAAAAATAAGATCCGCCCAACGGATCAACGACCCTGGTTGCATTGGTTTCGAGACCGATAATTTGTTGTGTGCGCAGACCGACCAGATGGGATTCGGGGCTCGGCGTGCGGTAAGCTTCATCAAAGGCGGAGATTTCCAATGCCTGCACCCCGGCCATTACCAGGGCCAATGATTGAATCGCGCCGCGCACGATATTGTTAAACGGCTGCTGGGCGGTCAGCGACAGCCCGGAGGTGTGACAGGTAATGACCGGGGCCCAGGAGCGGCGATCTTTGGCACCGAATTCCTTTTTCATCATCCGGGCAAACAGACGCCGGGTGGCCCGAATTTTGGCGATTTCCTCAAAAATGTCCATACTGCAGTTGACCAGGATGGCAATGCGGGGGGCAAAGCTATCAATATCCATGCCGCGTTTGAGCAGGTCCCGTATTACGTGGCGGATCTCGATGAATCCCAGGGCCATCTCTTCAACTGCGTTCAGACCGGCCTCACTGAAAAAGTAGGTATCTTCTAAAAAAGAATGAAATCTGGGCGTTTCTTTGGTGCAAAAGGCGATACTGTCTGAGGTCATCCGGAGTCTGAGGTCAAACGGCATATGGACGGCGTAACCGCAATCTTCCATAAAAAAGGGTGCCTGAATCACTGACCCGCGTAGTCTTTCTGCCGGAACCTTATGCTCCCGTGCCACAAGGAAAAGTGCGGCCGCGGTAAAGATGGCCGGTAAGGAATTGGAGATCGTAATCGAATCCAGCGGGAGATCTTTCCACAGGTCACGGAAATCCTGCAGGCAACAGATGGAAACACCCTGTGTTCCGACCGCGTTTTTCGCCAGGGGGTGGTCCGGATCCAGCAGTCCCATAGAGGGTGCATCGCCGATGACATCGATCCCTGTCTGGCCCTGGGCAATAAGATGCTTGAGTTGTTTGTTAGACGTCTTCGGATCACCCTCTCCGGAAAGCTCACGTTGGATCCAGGTCCAGGCGCCGGCGGGCCGAATACCCCTGGTATAGGGGAAGTCTCCGGGTGAGCCCAAATTTTTTTCATAGTCAAGATTTTTGATATCTTCCGGTGTGTATACCGATTTTAAGGGTATTTTCGAGCGGGTAAATTGATCGGTCATGGCTAGTCCTCTTTATTATGGTCGATAGGTTTTTGGTTAATTAATATCTTAAAGTGCTAGCTGAACTAATGGTTCAAGCAATATTATGTGGCGAGGTGAGCTATTTTTCTTCACCGCCCGCTTCGCTCGAGGCACAGAGTACGCAGAGGGATTTATCTTATTTCTTTTCGTTGAGAGGACGAAAAGAAATAAACCCAAGCCCTCCAGGAATATTTGTAGCCAGGTAAACCTAATCATGTTTGGAAAACTGACTACCTGGTGTTTGAAACCAAATAAAGCGAAGCTTCTGATGATTTTCATTTGTCGGTGCCCCAGCGTCTCTGGGGTAGATAAAATTATATCAGTTTCCCCTTTTAGGGCAGCTTCAAGTCAGCCATTTAAAATGTAGTAGTTGACTTCTCTAATTCCTTAATTTCCTTCCGGCTGCCCAGCGTGCCCGTGTTAAGCGATGCGCCGCCGTCAATCGGGATAGCTGCCCCATTGATGAAGGCAGCTTTATCCGATGCCAGAAAAGCAATTAAATGGCCAACTTCTTCGGTTGTTCCGATCCGGCGCGCCGGTGTCGTGGCGACGGCCATTTGCAGAATCTCTTCAGGCATCATCCCCACCAGCTCGGTCCCGATGATGCCGGGAAGAATAGCGTTGCAGGTGATGCCGTCACGGGCATGCTCGAGTGTTACGGTCTTCGTTAATCCCAAAAGGCCGGCTTTGCTCGAAGCGTACCCGATCTGCTTGTGCAGGCCGCCGGTCGCTGCGCCCGATGAGATATTAATGATCCGGCCCCAGTGCTTCGCGATCATGGGCTCGATGACTTCCCGAATCATGTAAAAGGCGCCGGATAGGTTTACCGTGATCTCCCGCTGCCAGGCTTCATGGGTCATTTTGGTGAGTCGGGCGATGTTGGTCACGATGCCGGCGTTGTTCACCAGGATATCTATTTCTCCTAATTCTTCCCTTATTTCAGAGACGCCGCGGCGTACCTGGGCCGGATCTGAAATATCGAACACTGCAAATGCGGAACGCCGCCCAATTTTTTGGATCTCAGCGGCAGTGCTTTCCACTTCCGGCAAAACGTCGGCAACCCCCACATCAGCGCCTTCCTGAGCCAGGACCATGGCGCTGGCCCGTCCGATGCCCCGGGCAGCGCCGGTGATTAAGGCCGTTTTCCCTTCGAGTAACATAATCTCCTTTTCTCCATCTTTATATGTTTCTACCATCTCAATGCTTTATCACCCCGGAAATTGTTTTATGGAGTTCCTTTGGGCTTCATCTCCTGTGGTCCCTGACTGTAATCCCCGAAAGGTGCATCTCTTTCCTCTATGGCCGCTGCTATTCCCTTTTCCAAGGCTGTTTTTACAAATTCTAAGCCCTCCGGTGTATTGCGCATATATCCGTCAAGGATCGATCCGATTAATTGGGTATTCATCAATCCCATATTATCAAATGCCTGATTGACCACCAGTTTCATGGCTGCAAGTTGGGTGGTCGGACATTGGGCCATGCGGTCGGCCCAGTACTGTACTTCCTCTTCAAGCTTATCCACTGGCACGGATTTGTTAATCAGCCCCATTTCGGCTGCTTCTTTTCCGGAAATACTGTCTCCTGTAAGAGCAAGCAATTTGGTTTTGGTTAAACCCAAGCGATAAAACCACATGCCGGTCAAATAACAACCCCACACTCTGGAATAGGGCGTTCCGAATCTCGCATCTTCAGAAGCGATAATAACATCGCAAAGCAAGGCCATATCAGAGCCGCCACCTACGCACCAACCGTGCACCCTGGCAATGACAGGCTTGGGGCTGCGCCAGATGCTCATAAATTTGGGTATCGGCCCGACAAAAGGGCTGGTGACCATCATCATATCTCTTCCGGGGTCCCAGGTTTCTTTGCCGGCCTGTCCGCCCCACTTGGCGAAATGTTCCAAGCCTTCGGAGAAATCAAAACCGGCGCAAAAGGCTTTGCCGGCACCTTTCAGGATGATTATCCGAACATCCCTGTCAGCATTTGCCTCTGCGATAGCCTTTTCCAATTCTTCCGGCATCGGGGGTCTGATGTTGTTAAATTTTTCCGGCCTGTTTAAAGTGATTGTTGCCAGCCGGTCTTGCTTTTCATAAAGAATGGTTTCGTAGCTCATCTATCTTCTCCTTTTCGCGTTTTCGTGATAATAAATTCTTTTTTGGTTCCGGTCTAACCGGGTTAGGCTTTATCTTGAAGCTTTTCTTTTGCCATCGCATCGATTAGAATTTTTTCGGCTAATTCGAGAGTGGGTTTCAGGTATCTGTTATCAATCTTGCTTTGGGATTTAATATCTTCCAGCTGGACAATCCCGACGAAAAGCCCCCAGAAAACATCGACATATTCATAGGGATGGGTTTCTTTTACCAGGTTCTGCGCAATGCCCATTTCTATGATCTGCCTGGCGAGCTTAAAATTATACCCGCCTTTTTCATTTAACGATGATCGAATTTCAGGATTCAGCTCCTGGACCAACCCGGTTTGCTGAAAAAGCTGAATAATTCTGAACACATCCGGAGCCATAGCGTAACTCTTCCATAGTCCCTCAAACATGTCGTGAATGAGATGATCACCAGTGTCGTATTTCCATTTGCTAAGATTGTTTTTAATTTCTTTCAGCTGCTTTCCGATTTCCTCGACCACCGGAAGCATGAGCGAAAAAAAGAGGTCGTCTTTGGATTTGAAGTATTGGTAAATGGTTGGTTTGCTGATTTCGGCTTCAAGGGCGATCTCATCCATGGTTGCCTTGGCATAGCCCTTGGCGAAGAAAACCTTTTTAGCGGCGTCTAAAATGCTTTCAACCCGCAAATTTTTTTCTCGCATTTTCCTTTTATGGATCACATTTTTGTGTTGTTCGCTGTCCAAGCTCTGAAACCTCCAATTCAGGATACCTGCGGGTTTTATTAACTTAGAGTAAATTTATTACTGATAGTTAAATTAATTGTCAAGAAAAACAGAATTCGAAACTCTAATTATATTAAAACTATTTGAAATTATTATAATAAAATCTTAACCTATTATTTACTTGACAAAAAAAATTACTGCCAGTAAAGGTTTCTTAAAATTAAGAAATCATATTTTATTATTTTTTGATATACTTTTATTTTCTGAATATCATTTAATTTGCGGGTTGATGATTCAAATTGTCTCTGCCTGTATCAATCCTTCGGTGTCTAAATTAGATTCCTAATGAATACTTCTAATTCTGCCGCAGATAAAATCCTGGAAGTAAAAAGTCTAAACCTCAGCTTCGGCGGCCTCAAGGCTCTGGATGATTTAGACTTTCAGGTCATGGGTCGCGAACTGCTGGCCATTATCGGCCCCAATGGTGCCGGTAAAACGAGTTTATTAAACTGCATCAACGGATTTTATCGTCCACAATCCGGAACCATTCAGTTTCACGGCAAAGCCATCCATCCGCTTCAACCGCACACCATCGCCAAGTTAGGAGTTTCCCGTACCTTCCAGAACATTGAATTATATACCGGTTTAAATGTCCTTGAAAATCTGATGGCTGCCCGCCATATCCATATGAAGCGCGGGGCTTTTCTGGGTTCCATTTTCTTTGGCCCTGCGCGGCGAGAAGAAATCCGCCATCGAGAAGTGGTCGAGGACATCATCGATTTCCTGGAATTGGAGCCGGTGCGCAAACAGGTTGTCGGCACCCTTTCCTACGGTGTGCGCAAGCGCGTTGAGCTGGGCCGCGCATTGGCAATGGATCCCCGATTGCTGCTTTTGGACGAGCCCATGGCAGGTATGAACCTTGAAGAAAAGGAGGATATGGCCCGCTTTATTTTGGATGTGGCTGAATTGCGTAAAATCCCAATGATCATCGTCGAACACGATATGGATGTCATCATGGATATCGCCGATCGAGCGGTGGTTCTGGATTTCGGCAGTAAAATTGCAGAGGGATCACCGGCGGAAGTGGTTGAAAATTCCAGAGTAATTCAAGCCTATTTAGGTGAAGAGGATGAATTCGAAACAAGCTCACAATGAATCCGTTTTGGATACCCTACCCAAGCTGCTCCGAGAAAAGGCGATGCGGTTGGGGGACAGTACGATGGCCATGCGGGTCAAGGATCGGGGCATTTGGCAGCCTTACACCTGGAAGGATTACTACGAGAAAGTCAAGGATCTTTGCCTGGGTATGGTCAGTTTAGGGCTTGAACGGGATCACAAAATCTGCATTCTAGGGGAAAATAAACCCGAGTGGTTTTGGGCTGAACTGGCGGCCCAGGCTGCGGGCGCAGCAACCGTTGGGATTTTTACAGACTGTATCCCCAATGAAGTCAAGTACTTTGTCGAACATTCAGATTCCACCTTTGTTGTGGCCCATGATCAGGAGCAGGTGGATAAGATCTTGGAGATCAAGGAAGAACTCCCGCTTTTAAAGAAAGTTATTTACTGGGATCCCAAAGGCCTGTGGGGGTATGATGACCCGGATCTCTTGTCCATGGAACAAGTCATGGATATGGGACGCCACTATGGGCAGGAGAACCCCGGACGTTTCGATGAGTTAGTTGATCGAGGCAACGGTGAGGACATCGCTGTCCTTTGCTACACCTCGGGAACAACGGGGCTTCCCAAAGGGGCCATGATGAATCACGGGTTGCTGATTGATTTGGTTAAGGATTGGGCGGTTGTGGATGAATGGGACATAGAGGGACTTGAATACTTATCCTTTATCCCTCCGGCATGGGCCACAGAGCAGGCACTGGGTATAGCCGGTGGTCTGGTGACCGGGCTCAGCGTAAATTTCCCTGAGGAGCCCGAAACCGTTCAGGAGAATATTCGTGAGATCGGTCCAGAGGTTCTTTTTTATGGTGCCAGGCTCTGGGAGAACGTCAACAGCATGGTTCAAGCCCGTATGATCGATTCGACCTTCCTGCGACGCTGGCTCTATCATCGCTTCCTGGAAGTGGCCTTGAAGGTAGCGGACCACAAAATCGAGGGTCGCCCTTTGAGCTATTGGAGACGGTTCAAAAACTGGGTAGCATACCAGGCTGTCTTCCGCGCTCTGCGAGATCGAGTTGGTCTTTCCCGGGCAAGGGTATTGTATTCTGCAGGTGGGGCGCTGAGCCCGGAAATTATTCGCTTCTTTTTGGCCTTGGGGATCGAAATTAAACTCTTCTATGGTGCCACCGAGATGGGCGTCGTGTCTATCCCTCGTCCCGGTGAAATACATCCCGAAACATCAGGCAAACCCATGCCATGGACGGATGTCAAGATATCAGAGGAGGGTGAGATCCTGGTCAGAAGCAAATACCTGCATGCAGGTTATTATAAAAATCCCGAAGCCACCTCAAAAAACATTAAAGATGGCTATTATTACAGTGGCGATTTCGGTCACATTGATGAGGACGGACACTTGATCGTGATCGACCGTATGGAGGATCTCAAGGAGCTTTCAGACGGCCGCAAGTTTTCACCCCAATATTCGGAAGTCCGATTACGGTTCAGCCCGTATGTAAAGGATGTACTCGTCGTAGGAGGAGACCGTGAATTTGTGTCTGCCCTTGTCAATATTGATCTTGATAACGTAGGACGTTTTGCAGAGTCGCATCACATTCCGTATACCACGTTTACGGACTTGTCTCAGAAACCTGAAATTATCGACCTGATTAATGGTGAAATCCGTCGGGTTAACCGCACCCTGCCCGATCATGCGCATATTCAACGGTTTGTGAATATGCACAAGGAATTTGATGCCGATGAAGCTGAACTTACCCGAACCCGCAAACTGCGGCGCACGTTTGTCGAAGATCGTTACAAGAACCTCATCGAGGCCCTTTACAGTGATAATGATAAACTCGATGTCGAAGCCGAAGTCACTTATCGGGATGGCCGTAAAGGCATCATTCGAACTTCGATTCATGTGAATTTTGTTGATTAAGAGGTGAACTCCATGACAAATTTTTTACAGCTGCTTCTTCTTGGACTGCTTGAAGGCGGACTGTATGCCATGGTGGCGGCGGCTGTTGTGCTGGTGTACAAATCCACACATGTGGTAAGCCTGGCTCATGGTCAGCTCATGGCTTATGGTGCCTTGGCATTTTGGTTTGCTCTTTCTGTTTTAAAGTTACCTTTTATTTTGGCTCTGGTGGTTGCTTTAATTTTCTTGGCAATCACAGGCTGGTTCATTGAACGGTTAGCGATGCGCCCATTGATCGGCCAACCGCTTTTTGCAGCATTTCTTACTACCTTCGCTGTATTTCTCATGGGGGACGGGATTTTTCAATTAATTCTTAAAGGAGAATCCAACAGCTTCGCTAAATATTTGCCTGGTGGAATGACATCGGTCATCGGAGTGCCGTTGCCTACGACCCAACTGGTGAGTTTCGGTGTATGTCTTGCGCTTTTTAGTGGTCTGGCTATTTTTTTTCGGCGAACCAAATTCGGCTTGGGGATGCGAGCGACAGCAGAGGATCATCAGCTGGCCCAGAGTACCGGTATTACGGTGAGGGCAATTTTCTCCTCGATCTGGATCCTCTCAGCCATGGTCGCCACCATTGCCGGCATCGCCCTGGCCAACGTCATGGACATCTATTTTCCATTACCTTACGTGGGTATTAAAGGACTTATTGTCGCCTTGGTAGGGGGACTGGAATCTTTACCCGGGGCGCTTTTAGCCGGGCTTATTCTAGGTATCCTGGAAAATATCAGCGCCGGTTATCTGGATCCCATTGTAGGGGGAGGGGTAAAGGAAGTTGCGGCCTATGTTTTGCTGCTTTTCATTTTGCTGGTTAAACCTTACGGACTTCTTGGACTCGTGCGCATAGAGAGGATTTGATATGTGGCGGCCCTGCGGCGTTTTTGATGCGACTTATGAAAAAGATATGGCCATCGTGCGTACATCCAGACACTGGATTGCGTTGATTGTATCTCTGGTGATTTTTTTCTTTATTCCCCTTTATGGCTCATATTACATCGTAAGCTTCATAAATACCTTAGCAATCACCATCATCGCGGTCCTGGGTCTGCAAATTGTCAGCGGATACTGTGGTCAGATTTCCTTCGGGCAGGCGGCGTTTATGGCTTTAGGCGGTTATACGTCAGCGGTTCTGACCCAAAAATTCGGTCTTTCGTTTTGGGTGGCCATGCCTTTGGCAGGAATTTTCACCGGATTATATGGTTTAATTGGGGGCGCGCCGTCGATGCGAATAAAAGGCTTTTACCTCGCCATCGCCACCATTGCCATTCACTTTGTGACGCTGTGGTTGCTGCTGCATTTAGAAATTACCGGAAAATCGGTAGGGCTCACCGTGGACTCTCCCCAGATCGGTTCCTTTGTTTTTGATACCGATGAGCGCATGTTTTATATCATCATGCCGATTATGATCCTAATGACTTATGCGGCCCGCAACCTGGTGCGCACCCGCGTTGGCAGAGCCTTTGTTGCCGTGCGGGACAATGATCTGGCGGCCCAGGTGATGGGGATTAACCTGTATTATTACAAGTTGCTGGCCTTTTTCGTCTCGTGTTTTTACGCGGGCATCGCAGGATCACTCTATGCGCACTTAACCATGGTGTGCCATCCGGAGCAGTTCACGCTGCTGCATGCCCTTTGGTATATCGGAATGCTGATTGTTGGAGGCTTGGGGAGTATACCCGGTGTTTTCTTTGGGGTTGTTTTTATTCGCGTAATGGATGAAATTGTTTTGATTGCATCCCCTTATCTGGCTGATTGGTTTCCCTGGTTGGGTATGGCCCCGGCTGCAGGCCTTGGGTTGACCGCCTTCGGAGTAGTTTTGGCCGTGTTTCTGATCAAAGAACCCCGTGGGTTAGCACACCGATGGGAGATATTAAAGGCTTCGTCTAGGCTATATCCTTTTGCATATTAGAATCTATCTCAAAAATGCATCTGACGTCCAAAAGCAGCGTTGTCCCGCGAATTGAAATGCTTACGTACAAACGTGTACGTTCCGCTTCCAATTCACTGGACGCCTTGCCCTCAAACGCGATCTGCTATTTTTGAGAAGGATTCTGGTGTATGTGTAGGGTTTTAGATGTGTTCTATAACCTGCAACAGTTTAACTTAAAAAACAGAAAGGAGGTAAGAATGCGAAATCACTCAATTCGTTGGTTGGTTGTTCTCGCCCTGGTTATATTTGGGATGGGAGTGTTCACCAGCACTGCACCGGCCAAAGATATTATTTTTATGGACCTGTCCGACTATACCGGACCGGTGGCCGGATTGGCATTGCCCGGTAGTATGGGCACCGAGGACTATCTCAAATATATTAATAATAAAGGGGGCGTTGAAGGTTTGAAAATTAAATATATGGGAATTGATACCCGCTACGACGTCGCTCGGGCGATTTCGGCGTTTAAGCGCCAGCGACGCAACAAACAAGTTGTGGCAGTGGGTATCGTCAGTACGCCGGTTGGTAAAATGATGCAGGCGCTTACTAAGAAGGAAAAATTAGTAGTACACGTACCCGGAGACGGTGAATTCCAGGCCCACCCCGGTAACTTCTTTACTTGGGGACCGGTCTATCAGGATGCCTTTGCAGCCACAATTGATTGGATTATGGATGACTGGGAGAAAAAGGGGGAGAGCGGAAAGCCCAAGGTGGCCGTTTTAAGCTGGGATAATGCATATGGAAGAGAAATGCTGCGCGGTGGCAAAGAATATGCAGAAATGAAAGGCGCCCAACTTCTTCCATCCGAGCTTTTCCCGACCGGAACCCTGAAACACGATGTCTACCTCACACGGTTGGATAAGGCCGGAGCCAACTATGTCTATGTGGGCGGAGTGGACCCTGTCCAAACCAATGTTATGCGAGATGCCACCGCCTTGGGGCTGACAGAAAAAATACAGTTTATTTCTGATTACTGGGGCCCTACGGCGCTTGGAATCAGCCTTCATCCAAAGGCTCTGGAGGGAATGGTGGTTGTTTCCTTTTTTCTTAGAGGTCAAGAAGCCTTTGACCATCCCTTGCTAAAGGAGCTGTGGACAACGGTTCGGAAACAGCCCATGGATAAATTTAACGAGGGTTACGGCATCGGAGTCGGTGCCGGTATAAATCTTGTGGGGGCTGTTACAGATACTGTAAAAAGGGTTGGGAAAAACAAGGTCACTCGCGAAGAAGTGCATAACTCTTACTTGCGTCTCACTGGATTAGACCGGCAAGGCTTAGCAGGCCGATGTACTTACAGTCCGACACGTAGGGCTGGAGCCGATGTGGTAAAATTTTATAAGGTTACTGGGGGTAAAATTGTGCCCATCACGGATTGGGTCCAGACCCCGGATGCCGTATCCATGCACAAATGGAAATAGCTAATTTAACATTTCAGGACAAGCTTTAGGTATTCACCAATATTATTTATCACCGATAGATGCCTTGCTGTGATATTTTTGCAGCGTAAGAAAGGAGGATAGATATGAAAGGTTATCGCAGACATAACTGGGTAATCTTCTTTATCCTGGGGTTGTTGGCCTTTGGAATGTGGGGATGCGCCGCTTTTCAACCTAAACCCACGGCCCAACTTGAGGTTATTCCAAATGAAACCGCACTCACACCTGCTCTGTTAAAAAAACCTGTAATGTTTAAAGGTTCGGGTTATGCCCCCAATGAAATGGTCATTGTGGATTTAATGATTCCAAAGGGTGTTAAAATTAAATCAGTATCAGAAGATGAAGAATCGGTCGGCGTAGCGTTTGCTAACGCAGATGAGAATGGCAATTTCCAGGCCAAGATGGGAGCAACCGCAACCTTGAACTGGTTTTTTCAGGTAGGCTGGACGCCCAACATAAAACCGGTTTTCAAAGAAGCTACTCCACTTCCTCCGGGAGAGTACGAGATCCGGGCCACCGGGGCGGAATCCGACAAATTCGGATTGGCTACACTAACACTTGTGCCTCCGCCCAAGAAGGAATAGGTATGCTCAAGCTGAATAACATTGAAGTTATTTACAACGACGTCATTCTGGTCCTCAAGGGGGTTTCGCTGGGAGTGCCTGATGGGAAAATAGTTACTCTCCTGGGG
>CP070746.1:5424006-5429538 GCA_020348305.1 Desulfobacterales bacterium | reverse complement strand
TGCCGAATGGGCAGTGCGGATAAGAACACTCCTCACAGTCCTTGCACAGACCCCCGTGTCCAAGAAATGCCAGCTCTGCTTTACCAATCTTTTCTCCGGTCAAAATTCGAGGCAGCACCAGATCCAGCACCGTGGTCCGGTGATACAGGCCGCAGGCAGGCACACCCAACAAAGGTATATCACCGATATAGGCGACCAGGAACATGGCGCCGGGAAGCACCGCAGCACCGTAATGCATTTCCGTGGCTCCGGCCAGGCGAATCCCTTTACGGGTGACATCATCCGGATCGACGCTCATGCCACCGCTGAGCATCAGCAAATCGCACCCGCGGTTCAAATGGTTTTGAATTGCTTTACTGATAAGATTTTCGTCATCCGGGGCAAAGGCAATACCATCGACTTTGGAGCCCAAAGCATTTACTTTTTCGGTGAGAATCGGAGCAAACCGATCTTCAATGAGACCGTGGTAAACTTCATTTCCTGTTATCACCAGCCCCACTTTGGCGTGATGGAGGGTCTTAACGGAAAGAACCGCGCCGTTTTGTTGCGCGATGGCAGCTGCCCTTTCGATGGGAGCACGCTTCATTACCAACGGAATAGCCCGGGTGGCCGCCACCAGCTCCCCTTCTTCTACCAGGGTGTGATTGTGCAATGTCGCGCACATGACCTCATCCATCATATTAAAAGCTGCCAGCGCGGCCGTGTTCACTGAAAACAGTCCGTCTATTTCGGCCACAAGCTTTATCTTGCCCTCCCGAGGTTCGTCTTTCCAGACGATACCATCCCCGGTGATAGCATCGGCTAAAATAGCCGCGGCCTGGTCTTCATGAATTTCATCTGTTTCCAGGTCGATCACATAGAGATGATTTTTGCCGAGTTTTTGAAGATGACAAATGTCTTCATTGCAGACAGCATGTCCCTTGCGAAAGGCAGGCCCCTTAAATTCGCCCTGACGAATTTCGGTAATATCGTGTGCTAATTTGGTTCCAACGGCATCCTGCAATTTTATTTTTTTCAACACGGTTTAACTCCTTTATTGTCTGAATTCGATTGTTGATCGTTTTTATCTGGCACCCAATTCATATCCGGCCAGGTGATCTCCCTGGCATTTTTAAAATACACCTCATCGGCACAGGGTTTGCAGTAAGCGTGTCCGTCTTTGACTACCTCGCGACGGTCGCGCACCACCTGGCCACAGCGTGAACATGCTGCTTTGTATTGGGTGGGACCGGGCATATCGAAATCGACCATGTTGACATCGACCTGTTGCACGCGAAACAGCACACTGTCCGGCATGCGCATGTAAGCTTCAAGTTGCTGCGTCGATTTTTCAGCAATTTCCGGTGCATAAGCGTCGGCGAGGTCGCGGGCTTCCTCGGTAGATACTACCCGGAAGGCCTTACCGGTATCCATGTTTACAAAAGTGGCCGCCATAATGCCGTAGTCCATAAATTTTAGCGAACGCCGCCCCAATTTTACTCCGGTGACATGGGCCAACGCATCGGCGGCACAGCGATCCATCTCCACGTAGACAATCAGCTTTTTAATTTGATCGTGGCGCGTGGGCTCATCCAAACCGATGAGTCGGCAACCCAGCATGGCCATGCGCACACCCACGGCCTGTCCCGGACAAAGATGCCCGTGGGCAACCGCTGAACTTCTCAAGAGCTCTTCAAAAGCATCCATGGTCAGTGTTGTCCTTATGTTATTATTAACATAACAATAGTTAAAAAAAATTCAGAAATCTGGGGCTATGACAGAGTTGAAAATTCTATCACATTTTTATGATATTAAAGATCACCGTATGTCTATGACTTAAGTCAAAAATAAAAATGTTAGGAAAAACTATATATTTTTGATTAAGCCTCGTTGAGCACCTCATCCACCCAGCCCATGGCCGCGATCATATTCGGAAAACCGGTGGTTGTCAGCGATAGCAAAACAGCATGCGCAATTTCTTCTGCTGAGGCACCAGAATCCAGGGCTTTGCGCGTGTGTGACATGACAGCGCCTCTGGAATTGGCGCCGATAGCAATACCCAGCTTGATGAGATCCTGGGATTTTGGGTCGAGCGGACCCGCTGCCCGGCAGGTTTGGCCCAGCTGCTTATAATCTTGGAAGACATCGGGAAACTTGCTTGAAAATTTTTCGTAAATTTTTGGCAGATACATGATCGCTCCTTTCTGAAAAAACCAGTATAATAAGGCGATGAGGTACTATCGCGTTTACCCATAGCACTGCATTCGAAACTTAAATCCTAATTACACCCGGAGCGAATTTAATTCAACGTGTTTTTCAGACTTAAGATTTCCGGAAACCGGTACGGCAGAAATTGTATTGTAGTCACTTTTCAGAAATGCGGCAGTCGCTTTTGCCAAATTCAGATAAAATGCGGTTTGCGCGTTTTTTACAACCGCATCGACAAATTCAAAAATCCAGGCTCCCAGATGGTCTTCCAAAAAGTATTTTTGCGTCTCGAAAAAATCTACCATTTTCGCTGTATCTGAATTGCCTGAAGATTCAATTGCTTTAAAGATCAAATAGCTCATAAATTCAAGCTCAACCGCGATGTGGTCCGGTGGGTCGCTGAAATCAGAGGCTATTTTCAATCCAGCCCGGCGATACCGGCCCAGCACATCCAGGGTGGAATCCCCCATCAGTTGGCGTTTGCCATCCAGGTAAACCGATCCATACGGTGCGGCGGGCATGGTAAACGGCCCTAAGAACAGCCGGGCATAATCCACCTTGATATGGTCGAGGGCGAAATTCTTTTGCAGCCCGGTTGCAAGGGAAGCTGTATATGAAGCTCCAATCGCACAAATGGTTTTGAGTACATCTGTCAGGGCAGTGATTTTTTCAACTGTTTCATCGTCCGGCCGCTGATAGCAATCCGCCAACAATTTGTAAGCCCAGCCGCGAGCGATTTCATTGGCAACAAAGTCATCCATTTTCATAACTACTCCCATTCGGTTAGGGTAATCCGACATAAAGTCGGGGCCGGCCTCGCGAGGAGGCCGACACATCTGTTTTTTTACTGAGGAGCCTCGGTGAGTTTGAGGTAACGCTCACCCAGGGTATAAATCAGCAGCATGATTGTGAGAGCAAACACAAAGACCAGTATTTCCCAGATGCTCGGGAAATAGCTGATGAATGGCGCAAATTGCTCTGCTTTTGGACCCACGGGATGACTCTGGCCGGCCAGCAGGATCTCCATGTGCATCAAGAGTGTTCCGGCAAGAACCAGCGCTGAGGTTAGAATCTTGCCGGCGACGGTTTTACGCACCGAAGGAATCAGCAACAGCACGAGGGGCAAAAACAACCCGAGCAATACCTCGGAGTGGAAAACACCGACCGTGCCGAAAGCATGCTCGAACTGACGGTAGACCAAAAATTCGGGCACCACGGTGGCGGACTCGATGGCATATTTTAATAATGTAAATACCGTCACGACTCCTGCAGCATAGGTAAAAATCAGGGCAAACTCATCGTAGAGTTCAACCGGAACCCCGTTGCCTGTCACCCGGTTGACCACCAGGCTGTAAACAATGAAAAGGGCCGTGCCGCTTAAAAAGGCCATCAACAGGCAGTAAATGGACATCACCGGGCCGAAATAGGTCACACGGGATTCGGTTATTCCAAAAACCGACCCGATCATCAAAGGAGCTGCCAGGGCTAGAATGAAGGAGGCCAGGGCCAGAAACTTGCTGAAGCCACTGTGCCAGTCGCCCTTGTGCATCAGGAAAAATTTGACAATCAATACCACCAGTTCCACGCTGTAAATGGCTCCCATCCACCAGATGGGTGAGGAAATGTTGGGTGAGAGCATGATGTATATCATGTGGAAAATCGAACCCAGCTCCAGCCCGATGGAAACGAAAGCCCCGCACAGAGTGGCAATGGCCAGAAACACCAGGCGCTTGGCGAATGGTTCATACTTCTTCACACCGAATACCAACGGCACAGCGGATAGAAGCGTCAGGCCGGAACTGGCCAGGGCCAGAAAAATGTACGCCCCGAGAGGCAGGGTCCAAAGCAGCACATCATTGGCGTTGAACAAACTATGCCCCTGGGAAAACAGCTTGACTGTGGTGATAAGGCCGACGACAATGCCGATACCGAGCACCGCCAGCCACACGCCGAATAAACCTTTTTTCTCGCTCATTTAGACACCTCCTTTGGTTGGCTGGTATGCGGCCGGGTTAAAATCCCGGATGTAAAATACATGGGGGTTGGTTCCGATCTGTTCCCTGAGACGAAACGACCGGAATTTTCCCAGCAATACGCTGACATCGGATTTGGGGTCGGAAATATCCCCGAATACCCTTGCGTCTGCCGGGCAGGCTTCCACGCAGCGCGGCAGCATGCCTTTTTTGACTCGATGGTCACAAAAGGTACACTTTTCCACCACTCCCTTGGGACGAATTCCGGCATAGGTGGCTTCTCGCTCCGGGTTGTAATATGGTACGGATTTAGCGCCCACATCCTTGACCACCTCCTGGGGCGAAGCGGTGCCGCCTTGGATTTCAGCCTTTTTGTCTCGCCAGAATTTGTGGGGTGTTTCCCAGTTGAAATAAATAACTCCGTAAGGGCAGTTGAACTCGCAGTACTTGCAACCGATACATTTATTGGGATTGTGCATGGTGATACCGTTGTCCAACTTGTGCATGGCTTTGGTAGGACAGCCTCGCACACAAGGGGCGTATTCGCAGTGATTGCACAATGTTGGAATGTAGTGATAACGAACATTCGGAAATGTACCGACGGTCTCAGTGATTTTGTTGGACCAGTAGATGCCCTCCGGCACATTGTTTTCGTTTCTGCAGGCGATGCTGCAGGCACCGCACCCGACACACCGCTGCAGGTCGATTACCATAGCATATCTTGGCATGTGTTCACCTCCTAAACTTTTTCAATTTTAACACGTGTGGCGGCATGCCGCACGGTGCTTCCGCTAAGGCGGTCATAAACCGCCGGAATCAGGTCGTTGTTGTTGCCGCCCCGGGGAACCTTGCCGAACTCCTTGGCAGCCAACCTTCCATATACCCAGTGTCCCTGGCCGTAACACTTGGCCACGGTTCCGGGCCGCACGCCCTCCCACAGCTTGGCCGTGCAAGTAATAGAGCCGGTGGGGGATGTGATACGAATGGCATCACCGGTGTTAACACCGATTTTGCGGGCGTCGACCGGATTGATCTTGGCCACATCGTCCCAGTTGGCGTCACCGGGATCCAGATCCTTGAAATCGTAGTACCAGGTGCAGTTGGCCGATCGGCCCTCCCGGTTGAGGCGCGACTTGTGATCGACGAACACAAAGGGATATTCAGCTGCGTCACCGGCGGTATAAGGTTCCTCATAGTGGGGAATGAAGGCCTTTTCGCCTCTGGCCTGATAGTAACAGGTTTCCAGAATGTCATCCACCGTGGTTGCGTGATTTTCAGCATGCTTTTCCAGGGCTTCCTTCAGCGTCTCACTGTAGAATTCGAATTTCTTGGTCTTGGTTTTCATATTGCCCCAGCGTTTGCGGAAGGGATA
>CP070746.1:5421275-5423906 GCA_020348305.1 Desulfobacterales bacterium | reverse complement strand
TTTGATATTTTATTAACAAGATATAAAAAAATGCTTGAAAATGTTTTAAAAAACAGTTATCTTATAAACTAGGGTTTTGAGTTTCAGGGGTGAAAAAAATTAAATTATTGTAACATATAAAAAAATACTTGATTTTTTCAATAAAAATACTTCAAAAACATGACGTAAGTTATTGTTTTTGAGTAATTTATGGCGGATAATAATTTCTTGTAAGTTAATTAATTACAAGGAGTTATGCCATGAATACAAATTGCCTGCATGAGATCCTGATCTTATGGATCAACTTTATCATCGTCGCCCTGCCTCCTCGCGTCATGGCGACTTATGTCGAATTACTTTTGGGAACCATTATCTCTGGCTCCGGTCATGTCTCTGATGCCCTGTTTGAAGTCGGGCATCAAAAAAATTACTCAACATATTATTATATGCTTGAGCAGGGTAAATGGTCTTGGCTTAGTGTCACTAAGCAGTTCATTCGGTTAATTATAACATTTTTCCCCCGAATTGAATGGACTTTCATTGTCGATGATTTCATCTGCCCAAGATCATCAAAAAATGCTCCGGGTGCAAATTGGCATCATGAACATTCTCAAAAACCTAATCGATCAAAGTACATCTGGGGTCAACAATGGGTCGCCCTGGGGCTATCATTGACCTGGAGGAAAATGTCTATTTCATTACCCTTGCTGTTACGACTTCATAAAAAAGTGGGGAACAGCAGCAAAATTACCAGAGCATTGACACTTATAAAACTCGTCTTGCCCTGGTTTAAAAGAACAGATAAAGAAAAAATTCGTGTCTTGGTCGATGGGTGGTATATGAAAAAGACTTTTATTTTAGTTTTAATAGAATTGGGTGTTTATGTTATTGGGCATATCCGTAAAGACACCGCCTTGTTTAAAAAACCCAAGAAAAATACTCAAGCCACCAAAAAACGAGGTGCTCCTAAAAAATATGGTACAAAACTTACGGCAGATGAAGTTAAAAAACTGCCACTTCATAAAGTCAAACTTAATATTTATGGTGGCTGTAAACAAGTCTCTTATCGTGCCATCGAGTGCGTCGCTAGATTTTTAAAAGCTCTTCCTGTTATTGCTGTGTGGTGTAAACTCCCCGATAAGAATAAATGGATATTAATTCTATCTACTGATTTATCATTGACGGCTGAACAAATTATAAAATTTTATGCTCGCCGTTGGAAAATTGAGCCGATGTTCAACGAAATTAAACATAGCTTTGGCGTAGCACGGGCCTGGGAACAAACAAGTCAAACCCTCCATCCCTGGGTTTCCATGCTTTGTATCTCATATTCGTTGAATCGTCTTTTATCGGTGTTAGCCCAGGCTTCTAAAAATCAAAACTTCGTGCCATTAATTCAATGGCGAGTAAATAAACCGCTGACAGCTGGTTTGCTACGTAAAAGTTTGATCTTCTTTTTTCGGCACTTTAGCTGTCTGCAACTGTGGGAGCCAAAGTCAAAAAAATTAATACTACCAAATCAGCTTAAAAATTGAAAATATTGATAAATTTTAGTCATTATAATAATTTCAAATAGTTAAATGACATAATTTTTGAAATTTTTTGATAAAAAACTAAAATTTCAGGGGAGGCGTACGCCCTGAAATTCAAAACTATAGAATAACTTAATAGCTATGATAAAAATGCCAGCCATCATATTTTTTTCTCTCACTGCCAACGACGGGACAGTGTATGGTTGTATTAATGGTATACTGTGTATTGTACCTGTAGCTATTAGAAATTTATCATAAATAAAATTTAAAAGGAAGCTAAAATTAATGTACAAGGATCTATCGTTTGATTTACATAAAGACCTTCTGAGAGAGGCTCTTAATAAATACACTAGAAAGGCGTTTAAGATACTTCCCAAATGACATAAACCTTGCATTCTGGATATAGGCTGCGGTTCGGGGTGCCCGACTATGGAACTTGCAAGGTTGAGTAATGGTCAGATAATAGGTTTGGATATAGATCAGCCTTTATTATATAAACTTAGGTGCAAGCTCAAAAAGACAGGATTTTCAGACCAAGTTAAGGCCGTGAAATGCTCAATGTTCGAGATAAGTTTCAAGCACGAAAGTTTTGATATTATCTGGGCAGAGGGCTCTATATTTAGGATCGGTTTTGAAAGAGGACTTAAGGAATGGCATCGATTTCTTAAATCAAATGGATTCATGGTTGTACATGATGAGATAGGGAACCTTACAAAGAAACAAAAACAGATATCTGATTGCGGTTATGTTCTCCTTGGTCATTTAATTTTAACTGAGGACGTTTGGTGGATTGAATATTATAGTCCCATGGAAAAGCAAATCAAGGAATTTCGTTCAAAATATTTTGATAATCCCAAGATTATTAAAGTACTTGACAAGGAACAACAGGAGATAGATATGTTCAAAAAGAATCCCAAATTGTATGCCTCTGAGTTTTTTATTATACAAAAATTATAGATAAAATATGAATAACAAATTGAATTTATATAGACATAAGAGAAATCAACTGGTTTGCAGAAAGATTGTAAGCTTGTTATCGGTTTCGATCAAAAAGTTATAGTAATAGCCTGGTCAGATATATTGTAACAGTTCGTATTTAGACTCACTGTGATTATTGCTT
>CP070746.1:5418400-5421175 GCA_020348305.1 Desulfobacterales bacterium | reverse complement strand
GGCCCATCGCATTGTTGATCTTTGCATTGGTGGCTTTCTTGCCCAATGCTGCTATCATGTCTTTTTTAATTTCAAGTTCATGAATCTTTTCCCAAAACCCTTTCTTTGTATATCGGAAATAATCAGCCCCATCATAAAAAAGATCATGGATTTCTCGGATGTAATTTGTAAGTTGTGTCGGTATAAATTTTGTTTTTTCTGAGAATCGATCTCTGGAATGGTATCTTGAAGCGGATTGAAAACAATTTTGGGCCTCTTTTTCGGATAGTGGAGGATCGCATGCACAAGCTGCATTCTTCACCAAAAGCCACGCGTCTTTCTTTGTTAATCCTTTTGCGAAAAGACTTCGCGCATACCTGAAAATGGATTCATTCCTTTTACCTTTCGGAACTCCTTGGAGTATTAAAGACGTGTCAAAATTATTCGAATTTGGGCAATTTCCCTTATCCAAATTTTCAAATTGATCGATACTATACTTTCGATCATTAATATTTAATATTTTGACATTTTTTGGCTTCTTTCGATCTTTGTAGTTCAATGTTCCAGGAATTCTAAGCAAACGAATAAGGTCGCTAGTATCATCAAATTCCCATCCGTTAGCTGCTGCCTTCAGGTTAACTGACTGCTGAAAAATTTTTGATAATTTTCTTACCTTGTTTCTTTCTTCATCGTTATTAAAATACAAAATTTTGTCGAATAACCAGTAACCATGTAAACCTCCGCCCGAAGCAACTATTATGCTTGGTTGATGCTCAAGGGTTTTTATAAATTCACGGCATTCATCTATTGAACCGGGTAAATTTTGGTTTTTATGATTTCCACCTTTGACATCAAAATCCATCCATAGACCAGGTATTGCAATCACATTTGCTTGCTCTCCTCGACCTTTAACTGGAGGAATTTTTAATAGACCCATAGTGTGGTAAATATTTTGTTGGCCATTGCTGCTTGAAATTTCTTTAACAGATTTTTCAAGTTCACCTTTTACAAATAGGTCATAGAATCGTGTTCTGTTTGAAGGCAAAGAATGAATGGCTAAAAAACCCCCTGCCGCTCTAGACCAAATGTGGATCATAAATTTATTTGTTTCAACATTTGACATAATTAGCCTCTAAAAATTCTTCAATATCGGCTTCTCTAAATCGTACCATTGTTTTAGTACGTTTTCCGTTTGCACTAAGACACTGCCACCTTATGCATGGCAACTGTCCCCGGTCTGCCATCTTGTAAACAAGGGGCAGGCTACAGCGCAGCCTTATGCTTACATCCCTTGCATTAAGTAATGGTTCTATTTCCCGTTTTTCCGGTTTCATTCCAACTTATCCTCAATCCAAGAGCATCTTCAATTCTTTGCTTTTCATCATCCCGGGGAATGATATATCCACGTTCGATATAAGAAATCCGGGACTGATGAATGCCAGTCAAAATTCGAAGATCAAACTGCGTTATGCCCTTTTTGAATCTCGCTTCCTTTAGATGCATTTTGTGCCTCCCTTAAAAATTAAAAAAACCAACGCGACTAAATTTTTACGTGTTAATTCAATGTAATAAATTTTATTTATAATTGGCCATTTATTTAGGTGCGCACTTTGGTGAACCTTTTTACCTGGCCAGTTGATGCAAAAAAAATGGCTCAGAATTTCAGACAACAATCTGAGCCAATAAAATGAAATTTTATTTTTTTCTGCGTTTCCTTTATTTGTGGTCTAAAACCCCCCAATTTTCACCCGATACGCACCCGGATCAATCGTATTTAAAACAAGATACGTTTCCCGAAGGGTTTGATATGGTTAAAAATAATCTAGTTTTAAAATTATAATAATACGCCGTCTTCGCGCGTAATGACACACGTCACGAAAAGAGCAGTGTCAAGCGTTTTTCAGCCTCTTATATAAGGTAAAGGGGTTGGGTGAGATTGGCAATCTAATGGTATCTATTGATACCTAGAATGGTGCTCCAAGGACCAAGGCCCCCTAAAAAATCTGCCAACGGAAAGAGCCAGAGCAATACACCGCCAATCGACCACAGCAAAAGACCCAGAACCGCAAACCGTGGACCGTAATACAAGATCCCAGGGCCAAGGATCCCGAACCACACACCCCAAGCCACAAACCAAGAAGCAAGGAAATTGTCATATTGAAGGGTGCTTCCTGGATGATGAGGCGCGGACCGTGAGCCTTGGATCCTGGACCGTGGGCCTTTTACCATGGTGGAGGGGGGTATTTATAATGAGTTTAAGCTCTTATTTTTGGTCACTGTTGAGGCGGTACCGCGCACCATGCACCACTCGCCGTTCACCTGGGGCAAGGAAATTATTTTAATTGAGGGTGATTCTTTGGTCGTTGCGCTCGGACCGTGGGCCTTGGATCTTGGATCGTTGGCCTTTTAACGTGGGAATGGGGGATATTTATAATAGGTTTAAGCTCTTTTTTGGGGTCAGTAGTGTGGGGTCCTCGGGGATTAAAACTCTGTATATTTCATCTTCACATCTAAAAGAATTTTGGCGCATACAGATTTTAACTTCAGGCACGAAGTCTAAAATTTTCGATGGCCTACTTTTTTGTAGATTTGTCATTACGTAACCTACAATCTGAAAACTCTTGTGATATCGCTTTCATATATGCAAAATTGCCAAACTGCATGTATTCTCAATATACATGAAATTTTGGTGAATTTGTGCTATTGGCAAGTAATCTGGCATTTAGTCATGGCTCAAATTACGGTTAAAATCAGCAAATATCACAAATTTCTCTCAATGTTAGACGCAAATAAACT
>CP070746.1:5374538-5418300 GCA_020348305.1 Desulfobacterales bacterium | reverse complement strand
CTCTCGGATCCAGTTTGACACATAATCTCCAGCTTGCTTCCAATCTTCCGGATATTCATCCGCACTGCTTTGCCGATAATTGCGCCTTAATCTCAATGCATCAATCATAAACTGGTGCTGCCAACCATGCCATTCAACGGTAGATAGCAATGGTGCCACAACTTCAAGCAGGATCGGCTTCATTTATGGTTTCTCCCTAAAATAGTATTTGCTAAAATTTTTTATTTAGAAATACAGATAAGATCGTTTTGATTATCTGGCAAGGTCTAGATCTTAATATTCTTATTTACTGTTTGCCTTTTAGTTCCAGTATCTTTTTCTTCAGCCACTTTGCATGTCGCATTTCGTCAAAGAGTTGTTCTTCCAGCATTTCAAGGGTGTCCATATCATCTGAAATTTCTGCTACAGAAATGGCATAATCTTTTATAGCCTGTTTTTCATTTTCCAGTTCCATCCTCAGCATGCCCATGGTTCCTTGTTTCTTGCTTTCCTCGCCGATCTGCTTTCCGACTCGCACCGCATCTCCTGAAGCATCAAGCGTTTCGCCACCTAAATCCCGAATTCTTGCCGCAAGGTTGATTGCATGACTTTCTTCCGCCGGAATGATCGCTCTAATTCCCTCAGCAATATCCTTTTCGGCAATGCTTTCTGCATGAATCTGGTAATATTCAATGGCTGAAATCTCGGCTTCCAGCAATTTATTTAAAACATCGATTTTGGTCTTGGTATCCATCAACTTTTCTCCTTATCTTTAGGTCCGGCAACCAGAAGGACAGGCAGCGATGATCTTCTTTTTACCTTTTCCTCAATATTTAAGAAGAACCAGCGGCCTAAACCAGTTCTGTGCTGGTTCGTTAGCGCGACCAAATCGCATCCCTTTTCTTCGCCATATTTTACAATCGTATCTGCTTCCGGCTCGGTTGTCACAATAAATTCTTTCGATATCTGTATACCCTCCTTTCGTAACGATTGCTCAAGTTCAGCCAAATAGGCCTCAGCCTTTTCTTTTTTAAGATAACCCGCTGATCCGACCTCCATCTGAATCTTCTGTAAACCCGGGTCATGCTCTTTTAATACCCGATGAAGCTGAATGAGCACCAAGGCAGCAGCCGATTGTTTGGCCATACGCCGGACATGTTCCAAGACGATCTTATCATTTTCCGTACCCTCTAAGGGAATCAATATTTTTTTGTACATATTGCCTCTCAAAGTTCTTACGCTTGATGTTTTTTCTACCTACAACAACATTAAAAATTTGCTTTTGTAATTACCACATTCCATCGATCTTCGCACCACATTTGGTGCACTGACCGTTTGCCATCTGAATTTTCCCCACTTGAAAACCCCACCTCTCGATAACCACCTGTCCACAACTATAACAAAAGGTATTTTCTCCCTCATTACCGGGCACATTGCCGGTATAAACATATTTCAATCCCACATTCAAACCGATTTCGCGGGCCATCGTGAGGGTTTTAACCGGGGTAGAAGCTCTATCCATCAGTTTATACGTCGGATGAAACCGGCTGATATGCCAGGGTGTTTCTGAGCCCATATCATTCTTGATAAATGATGCCAGATCTTCAAGCTCGGCCTTATCATCATTTAATCCTGGCACAATCAAGGTGGTGACCTCCACGAAGATGTCGAGAGACTTCATCAATTTTAATGTTTTTAAGACGTGTTTGAGTTTCGCGCTACAAAGCTCCTTATAATACTTATCTCTGAACGCTTTCAGATCTACATTAGCGGCATCCAGATAGGGATTAATCATGTTGAGGGCTTCAGCGGTCATATACCCGTTGGTGACAAACACGTTGCGGATCCCTTTTTCATGGGCGAGTTTGGCGGTATCGTAGGCCAATTCAAAAAAAACAGTCGGCTCGGTATAGGTATAGGAGATACTTCGGCAGCCCCCTCTTTCGGCCGCAGCCACCACCTGCTCAGGTGTGTACGTATCTCCCATAATAACGCCTTTGTGATCAGAGGGCATCTGGGCAATATCCGCATTCTGGCAAAAGCGGCATTTAAAATTGCAGCCCACGGTGGCAATCGAATACGAAAGGGACCCCGGCAGGAAATGAAAAAGGGGTTTTTTTTCAATGGGATCAATGTGTCGGGCAATTACCTTACCGTACACCAGTGTCCTTAATATCCCGGAGCGATTTTCCCGCACACTGCATATTCCCCGGCGACCGTCTTTAATGATACACCGGTGGCTACAAAGGTTACATTTTACCTTTTGCTCTTCCAACGGTTCATATAAGTAAGCTTCCATAATCGCTTCGCTCCTTTAGGGAATAATGGCCCCACTTATCCCGTCGCTGTCCCGGTGGTATGTTTGGTTTGGTACCTCATCGCCAGGGGCTTGGTTCTAAATCTGGGAATTAGCGAAACAATCATGCCGGCAAATGCTCCGAATGGGCATCGTTGAACGACTTTGTTTTGTTCTAGACTGTGGGCAAGTTTACCAACCGGTGATGGCAACTGGCATACGGTCCGCCAGGAGACGGGCACAGCGCCCAAAATGCCCCGAATGATGCTTTTTAACTCCCAAACGCTGAAAAATTGAGCTTGATTGTATATCGTTGACGCAAATATGCCCTTGACACGCCGTTGAATCCCTTTGATGGCATATCGGTTCAACACGCCAATGAAGACCCGATCTTTGGCTACCCGACAGGCTTCTTCCAGAGATTTTTGGGGATCCTCTACAAATTCAAGGGTTGTGAACAAACAGGCATAGGTAAAGGAATTATCGCCAAAAGGAAGATCTTCAGCATAACCCCGATAAAGATCAACCCGACTACCTACATTTTTAAATGCAATGTCGAGCATATAGGTGGAAGGGTCCACACCGGTAACCTGCAAGCCCATATCCAGAAAAGCCTGGAGGCATGCTCCGGTTCCACATCCAATATCGAGGATAGATTCCCCCCGCATCGGTTTAAGCAGATCGCGCATCAGCTGAGTTTCAAGCTCAAAAACAAATTTGTTTTCAGGCGAGCTCAACCATCGCTCATACGTGACTGCGTCATGGAAATCGAATACATGTCCCATGAGTGCTAATGTAAGAAATAAATATTAGTTAATCAAGCCAAAACCCATCATAATAGTTATACGAGGTTGAAAACCTACATTTCTTTCGGCATGAGGGGAATCCGATTTTTTCTGGAAGGCGATATCGCTGTCAGTGGCGACTGCGCCCCAGCGGTGACCACATATTTATGATTGCTGACGCAGCGCAGTTGATCTGATATTAAAGATCGTCTCATCATAAATATGTGGTCACCCTCCCGGAAAGCAATTGATATCGCCTGGAAGAAAAAATCGGATTCCCTGGAGATCATAAAATTGTGGCATTTCTGTATCGTATAACTATAATTTATTCAGAAGAGGTACTCTTTTTACGGGAGCTGGAAGGTTTCTTCTTTATTTTAGATGGCTCCTCTCGGCCTTGAGGAGATTTGGAGGTCTCAATCTTTTTAGGCTCGGGGCCAAAACCAAAAAAAGCGCCCGGAAACAAACGGGTCTTAGGCGTTTCACCGGTTTTACGACGGGTTGCCGGCATTTTATTACTTTTCCATCCCCGGCGTTGGGCTGATCTTTTGAGACGCCCGGTTCGATTCGAGGATAGCGGCTTGGATGTGTCTCTAATAAACCAGTCATCATCAGGCCAGACAACTGGGATCTTGTAACCTAACATTTCCTCAAGCGGCTCTAAATGGAAAACATATTCTTCGCAAGCCAAAGATAATGCCTGCCCTGTTTTACCTGCTCTTGCGGTTCGGCCGATTCGATGAACATAATTTTCTGAATCCTGAGGCAGGTCATAATTAATTACATGACTGATATCTTCTACATGAATGCCTCGAGAAGCAACATCTGTGGCGACCAAAATTTTGATGTGGCCGTTCTTAAATCGTTCCATCAGTCGAAATCTTTTGCGTTGGGGAAGATCTCCGGTAATTCCCTCCGCCGGCCATCGGTTTCCTTTTAGTTTTTTTGTCAACCAATCTACTCCGATTTTTGTGTTTACAAAGATAAGCACCCGAGTCCAATCTTCCCTCTTAAGCCATCCCAAAAGCAGCGAAAGTTTCTTTTCACGGCCCACGTGGAATAAGACCTGATCAATACCTTCCACAGTTATTTGATCGGGAGTAACCGATATAAACTCAGGCAGGTTCATGAATTCATACGTTAACTCCATAACACGATACGAAAGGGTGGCCGAAAAAAGCATAGATTGTCTTTTCTCATAGTGAGGAAGTTTGCGCAGCAGGTATCGCATATCCTTGGTGAAACCAAGATCAAAGAGTCGGTCGGCTTCATCAATAACGAGAATTTGGATTCCCTCGGTTTTAAAAATCCCCTTTTTTAAATAATCGATAATTCGACCCGGCGTACAGATAATAACGTCCACCCCATGACGAAGGGTTTCGGCCTGTTTGCGATAGTCAATACCTCCTACTATCTGTATTAGTCTGAACTCGGTGTGGCCAAACAGTATCTTGGCTTCCTCATATATTTGGCGCGACAGCTCCCGGGTGGGAGCGACAATTAAAACTGAAGGTAGTTCCCGGGGGCGATCAGATTGGGCCAGAAGGCGTGTGATTACGGTGACTAAAAACGCAGCGGTTTTGCCGGTACCCGTCTGGGCTTGGCCGGCAATGTCACGACCGGCTAAGCTTACAGGCAGGCTCTCAGCTTGGATGGGGGTGCAGTAAGTAAAATTCGCATCGCTTAAACCCGCAAGGACTTCTGCAGGCAATTCGAACTGATCGAAACGGGTTTGCGTCAAAAAATCAGGTTTATCTGCGCGTTGGTTTAAGGTCGGGTGCGGAGGCCCCTTGCTTAGAGTTTCATTTTCCAATTTTTCCTACCTAATGTATGTCGTGTCTTAACTTGTGTTTAAATGTAACCGTTCAAGGGTTCAGAGGTTCGGAGTTCACGGTTAAGATAACCTTGAACGGTAAAGCCTGAACCTATGAATGTCTGGGTACTGAACGCACCCGCACTGTTATTCGAGGATTCATCATGTAGTTAGAAACCTACGAGCAAGGTCAACGAAAGAACGGTAACCCTGAACGGTGAACTCTGAACCTGTGAACACTTACGTTTAAATCATCACAATTATACTCTGCTTTCAAGATTTTGCAAGTTGTCAGATGTGTCGTTATTCGGTACCCGAAAGCGCAAACTTGAAACTTGGCATTGAATATTTATTTTTTGTTACTGATGGGAAATAACAGATTCCATCGTTTCATTCGTGAAAAAGTAATGATGGGCAAATTGATTGGTAAGAGGGCATAGCGCCATTGGAAAATCAGAAATGGAAATCCGGGAGACCAAACAAAAACCGGATCGAAATGGGGTTCCCAATTGTATGAATTGTTATTCCCACTATGATACTTCTTAAAATGGTATCAAAACCCCGTCAAGTGTCCGAGATTTTGAAACCACTTCTAGTTAAAATTATTGTGAAGGTGCGAACATCTTGTAAAAATTTCGTTTGATAAGTAATGATGAATGCCATGAAAGAATTTTTTAACGTCATTAATCTGGATGAGGTTTTCGAATATATTCACAAATTTCCACCGGTAGGTGTTGAAAAGATAACACTTCCGCAAACAGTTGGAAGAATTCTGGCAGAAGATATCATATCCGACATTGACCTGCCGGACTTTCGACGCTCTACCATGGACGGTTTCGCTGTCCAAGGGGTATCCACCTTTGGCGCCAGCGAGGGTAATCCTGCCTATCTGTCCGTCAAAGGCGCTGTTGTCATGGGGGAATCACCGGATTATTCCATCGGACCCGGTGAGGCCGTCAAAATATCTACAGGCGGAATGCTGCCACAAGGCGCGGACAGTGTCATTATGATTGAACACACCGGGAAGATCGATGAGACGACCATTGAGGCCTATCGCAGTGTGGCACCCGGACAAAATGTAATCGAAGTCGGCGAAGATTATACTAAAGGCACGACCGTACTGACCGCCGGCACCAAAATCAGACCTCAGGAGACGGGTCTTTTGGCAGCCTTCGGTAAAACAAGCGCCAACGTTTATAAACAACCTGTAATTGGAATCATTTCCACAGGAGATGAGATTGTGACTATCGATGAAATTCCAGGGCCGGGTCAAATACGGGATATCAACACCTACACCTTGTCGGGACTAGTTCAGCAGACCGGGGCAAGATCGGTTTCTTTTGGGATTGTGCACGATTATTTTAAGGCTTTATCGGATAAATGCAATCAGGCGCTTTCCCAATGCGATATGGTTCTGGTATCCGGGGGAAGCTCTGTGGGAGTTCGTGATTTGACAATCGATGTTCTCACCTCCCTGAAAGACACGAATATATTTTTCCACGGTATTTCCATCAGTCCGGGAAAACCAACCATTCTGGCCAAAGTTCAACGCAAAGCATTCTGGGGGCTTCCCGGACATGTTGTCTCGGCCATGATCGTATATTCAAGAATCGTCAAACCTTTTGTCGAGCATATCAGCGGACTTGCCCAACAATTTGATAGAGATTTGCGAACTCAAGCTATCTTGAGCCGAAACTTACCCTCTGCCCAGGGGCGTGTCGATTATATTCGTGTGCGTCTACTCCATAAAAAAGGAACGCTCTGGGCCGAACCGATTCTTGGTAAATCAGGTCTCATTAATACAATGGTTCAAGCAGACGGCTTGATTGAAATCGGAATGAACACCGAGGGGTTGGAAAAAGGAACGGAAGTTGAAGTGTTACCACTGTAATCAGGAATCCGCAATGAGGTAAGAAATAACTCTAAACTCAATGATTGCTGGAGTATTGGAACAATGGAGTCGTGATTCAATTTAGCTGGAGATAGTATGAAAAAAGAACGTCACGTCTATTTGAACATGAAAACCCTCAAAGAGGCTCGCGAAATCCTCTTTGAATCCTTTTTTTTATCGGATCAGCTTGACACAGAAACCGTGCCTGTTCCTGAGTCAGTAGGGCGAGTGCTGGCCGCGCCGATTTTTGCCGAGATTTCATCACCGAATTTTCATGCGGCAGCGATGGACGGCCTTGCCGTTAAGGCTGGAATAACCTTTGGGGCCAGTGAGACCCATCCGAAAAAACTTACCATTAATCAAGATGCGTTTTATGTGAACACCGGCCATGTGATGCCGGTGGATACCGATGCAGTGATTATGATCGAACATGTTCACCGACGAGATGAGAAACGGATTGAAATTGAAGCACCGGTGTTTCCTTGGCAAAATGTCCGCAAAGTTGGTGAAGATATCGTAGCCACTGAAATGCTTTTTCCTCAAAACCATATGATCACACCTTATTGCGTGGGAGCGCTTTTAGCTGGAGGTATCTTTTCCGTGCCGGTTAAGTCAAAACCAAAGATCCTTATCATTCCTACGGGGTCGGAAATCGTGGATTGGTACCACATTGAACTGCAAAATCTCAAACCGGGACAAGTACTGGAAACAAATTCGTTTGTGCTTGGAACGCTAGCGGAATCCTGCGGGGCAAGATTTATCCGGCATGAGATATTAGCTGACGATTTAGATAAGATCGATCAAGCCGTCGCGAAAGCTGTAGATGAAGATTTTCAGATTATTTTGATTCTAGGCGGCTCATCAGCCGGATCCGAAGATTATGCCAAGGATGCTATCCTCCAGCAAGGCGATGTACTGGTCCATGGAGTAACGATAATGCCCGGCAAACCGGTTGTCATAGGCAGTGTCAAGAATAAACCGGTATTTGGCATTCCCGGATATCCGGTTTCGGCCATCATAGCCTTCGAACAGTTCGTCCAGCCGCTCATATCCCATATGCTGGGACAGCCTAATCAAGCCAGAGACACTGTTTTAGTAGCGCCAACTCGCAAAATTGCTTCCAAGCTTGGGGTGGAAGAATTTGTACGCGTGAAACTCGGAAAAGTCGGTGATCGCGTGGTTGCCACCCCACTTCCAAGAGGCGCGGGCTCCATAACGTCTTTAACCGAGGCGGACGGTGTCATCCGCATACCCAACCATTTAGAAGGTCTTAAAGATCAGGAAATGGTTCCGGCTGAACTTCTCCGGCCGTTGTCATCCGTGCACAACACCATTGTCATCGTAGGCAGCCACGATAATACATTGGACACCTTGGCCGATCAGATAAAGTCTACATACAGCCATCTTACGCTTTCATCCAGCCATGTGGGCAGTATGGGTGGGTTGATGGCCATCAAAAGAGGTGGATGTCATCTGGCGGGATCGCATTTGCTCGATACAGAAGATGGGACTTACAATGTATCTTATATCAAAAAATTATTACCGAATAAAAACATAAAACTGGTCCATCTGGTTTTTCGGGACCAAGGCCTCATTGTCATGAAAAAAAATCCGAAAAATATTAAGGGCATTGAGGATCTTGCCCGCAAAGATATAAGCTTTATAAACCGACAGGCCGGGTCGGGTACACGCATATTGCTGGATTACAAACTAAAGCAGCTTGGCATTCAACCCGGAGAAATTCGTGGCTATCGAGACGAAGAATTTACGCACATGTCTGTTGCTGTCGCTGTGCTCAGTGGTACTGTGGACACAGGTTTAGGAATTTATGCTGCTGCAAAAGCGTTAAATCTAGACTTCATCCCAGTTGTCACCGAGCAATATGATCTGGTAATTCCCAACGAACACTTTGAGTCGCAAAACATTCAAATCCTGCTTGAAACTATAAATAGCCAAGCGTTTAAAAATCGCGTGGAATCCTTAGGGGGATACAGCACCCAGAAAACAGGAGCATTTATTGATATTGAATAGTTGCAGATTTGAGGAATCTAGCGGTCGCATTTCTAGACAACATTCTGCGAGAATGAATGGAAATAGATAAGCTTTTTAAAGCAGGCACTAAATGCAAAAGCTCGATAAAAAAATATTTGCCACTCTTTTTTTTTCGATATTTGCTACGGTAACTGGAGTAGGAATCGTCGTGCCACTACTGCCGGTATATGCTCATGATCTGGGAGCCAGCGGCCTTTATATTGGATTGATATTTGGTGCCTTTTCCCTTTCGAGAACCTTTTTTCTACCTTTTTTTGGTAGACTTTCAGATAAAAAAGGACGCAAACCGTTCATTGTTCCCGGTCTTTTCGCCTATGCGCTCATTTCCGTTGCATTTATTTATTCACAGGATGTCACAACCCTTATCATCATTCGATTTTTCCATGGAGTTGCCTCGGCGATGCTCATGCCGGTTATCCAGGCCTACGTTGGGGATATCACGCCCAATGGCCGGGAAGGATTCACCATGGGACTGTTTAACATGTCCTTGTTCCTCGGTCTAAGCCTCGGGCCATTGATCGGAGGCTTAATAAAGGATCGACTCAATCTTCAGGCCTCATTCATATGTATGGGACTACTTGCCCTGCTTGGTTTCGTTTTGTGTCTTTTATTGCTTCCACCGACCAAATCCGAACGTGTAATCGGCATACACAAAGACCCCATGCCGTGGAGCGGGCTCCTTTTTGATAGGTCATTAGCCGGCCTCTTTATATTCAGATTTGCATACGTCATCTGTATTGGAATCATATGGGGATTTATACCGGTGTACGCCGACTCAGAATTTTCACTTTCCGGTTCAGCCATCGGCATTCTGATCATGCTAGGCGTGTTTATCAGCGGATCAATTCATGTGCCGATGGGGTATCTCGCAGATTGGTTGAATAAAAAATTGCTGGTGGTAACTGGCGCGTTGATTGTTGGTTATGCAATTTTATCATTTGAATGGGCCAACAATTATCACGATATGGTGCTGGCTACCATCATCTTTGGGTTGGGGGGCGGTATATCGATGCCGGCCCTTATGGCCATGGCGGTTTTAAAAGGAAGCAAAAGCGATGCGATGGGCAGCGTGATGGCGTTGATGACGGTTGCACACAGCCTGGGAATGCTGACCGGGGCGCTTCTGGGAGGAATCATGATGGATCTGTTTCAACTGCGTTTTGCTTTTCCAACAGGCGCACTGGTTATGACAATTGGCGCCGGACTTTTTCTCATCAGCACCCGCACCAAAGAAAGGCCACAATAATCCCAAATGGTGTGCTAGGCAGGCATCTTTTTTGCTCGAATTGGATTATTTGTATACTTGAAATAACCGAATTCTCGGTAGCTTACGTTACAGAACCAAAAATTGACAACCAATAATCTTGCATTACATTAAAAAAAATATTTTAATAGATAGATAAGAAACGCTTTAATTTAGAAACTACCATAACCCACACGTGCATTCACAAATTCGAAAAGACATATGAGCACCAAACGCGATTATTACGACATTCTGGGGGTAAACCGAAATGCCTCCGAGGATGAACTAAAAGCATCTTACCGCAAGCTCGCTTTAAACTACCATCCGGACAGAAATCCTGGGAATAAGGAAGCTGAAGATAAATTCAAAGAGGCCGCTGAGGCTTATGAAGTCTTACGGGATCCAGAAAAACGCTCTATTTATGATCAATTTGGTCATCAGGGACTGGAAGGGTCTGGCTTTTCAGGTTTCGGTGGGTTTGAAGATATTTTCTCAAGTTTCAGTGATATTTTTGAGGACTTTTTCGGATTCGGCATGCGCAGGCGCTCAAGAACCAGAGTTCAGCGCGGTGCTGATCTTCGCTATGACTTGACACTGAGTTTTATGGAAGCTGCATTTGGAACAGAAACTGAAATAGAAATAGAAAAAACGGAACCATGTCCGGAATGCCATGGCAACGGGTGCGAACCAGGCACGCAACCGGAAACCTGCAGACAATGTGGCGGAACCGGTCAAGTCTCTAGAACTCAGGGATTTTTTACCGTCCGAACGACCTGCGCGAACTGTCGCGGCCAAGGCCAAACTATACCACATCCCTGCGCCAAATGCCGCGGAGCGGGACAAGTGCTGGTCAGCAAAACCGTGTCGGTTAAAATTCCAGCTGGTGTTGATAATGGCTCAAGGCTTCGGCTGAACAACGAAGGAGAGTCCGGCGCATATGGCGGCCCCCCTGGTGATCTTTATGTGTTTATTCATGTTGAGCCACACGAATTTTTCAAGCGTCGTGATAACGATGTGATCTGCCTGATACCGATTTCATTTGTTCAGGCAACGCTTGGTGATAAAATAAGCGTACCGACACTGAATGGGAAAAAGACATTGGAAATTCCCAAAGGTACCCAACCCGGGGATGTGTTTTACTTTCATGGCGAAGGGATCCCCTCTTTAAGGAACAGAAACCGAGGCGACCAGATCATCCAAGTTGATATAAAAACGCCCACCCATCTTAGCAAAAAGCAGGAAGCGCTGCTTAGGGAATTTGCCGACCTCGAATCAAACAAGTTATCGAGTAAATTAAAAAATATACTCAAGGGCGGGGTGACGGGCACTGCCTGATAAAAAGCTATCAAATTCGGATTTTAGATTTTGGATTTTGGAATGTACGAACTGAAAGTGGTAAATCATTTTGCAGCAGCCCATCAGTTGGCAATGGTAGGCGCAAAATGTGAAAACATGCACGGTCATAACTGGAAAATCGAAGTGTATGTTACCGGAGAAAAATTAGATGGAGCAGGTGTATTGATGGATTTCGGTGTGGTCAAAAAACACGTAGCCGAAATCATGTCGATGCTTGACCATAAATATCTCAATGAACTCGATTATTTTCAACACGACCAGCCTTCCTCTGAAAACATCGCCTTTTTTATAGCCCAGGAACTTCAAAAAAAAATCGATAATTCGGCAGTAAGCATCAGCCGGGTGACGGCCTGGGAATCCGATGATGCCTGTGCGACGTATATAGTATGAATTAAGGAATTTAGAGATTCAGGGATTTAGGAATTATATTGAATAAGACCGAATTTTAATTCCCCCATTCTCCATTCCCCTAATCCCTCAATCCCTTAATCCTATAGGATTCCATCAACTCATCTCTAGAAATTATAGATGATACGTTGTCAACATGCTGCCGGATATTCTCCATCCCCCCCTCTTGGCGATCCACCAGAATAACGGCTTTCACAACTTCCAACCCTTCTGAGCGTGCCCGCTCAATGGCGGTAATCGTGGAGCCGCCTGTGGTGACAACATCATCAATGATAGCAACCCGCTCGTCGGATTTCACATCGCCTTCGATCCACCGAACAATACCATGATTTTTTTTGGTTTTTCGAATTGAAAACGCATTGATAGGTTGACCTTTTAATTCAGACGCAAAGGCAGTGGCCACAGCCAAAGGATCAGCTCCAAACGTCATACCCCCCACCGCGGTCACCTTGCAATCTTTTATATCGTCAAAAATCAAATGGCCAGCCAAAAACATGCCCCGGGCATTTAAAGTCGTTGGTTTACAATTAATATAGAATTTGCTCATGCGGCCTGAAACCAGTTTAAAAATCGGCTCATCACTGAATTTAAACGATTTACGGCAGATCATGTCGATAAGCTCATCTTTCATTGGAATGGCTCCCTCCCTGGCTTGAGTGACTACCAAAATTTCATAAATTTAATGCTCTCTGGCTTTTAATAAATGGTTGATTAAAAAGCACGCATTCGATATAGAAAAGCCTCCACTAAAATGGAAGAAGCCTGTTTAATGGGATTCAGTGGAGGCTATGAGCAAGAAAAACCGGTGACGGCACTTCCTGAACTCAAAGAATTCATATCAACAAAATAAACGAGGGTCAACCCATATGCAGCCGATACCACAGGTGCATTCAGGTTGATAAATTAGAATTAATATGACACGAACACAATTGCAAAGATTGCTTTCCAGCATTACCATCGGTTTAATTATTTCATATCCGGTATTTATTTTCGCCCAAGACGCGGTCGAGAAGTTAAACCTTGAACAAACCATTGAAGCCGCCCTCAAGGCCAACCTGGGCCTTCAGATATCAAAAGAGGAAGTTAAGGCCGCCCAGTCCACCAAAAGCGCTCGCACAACCGAATTTTTGCCGACTTTGAGTGCAAGGTATAATTATATTTATCGTAACAAACCGACGAAGCAGAGCCTAGGTGTGCCACCGGCTCAAGTTGTCGATGTCCTAGTCAACCCTGATGAAGAATACAACTTTCAGACCTCCTTTTCCCAGCCTATTTTTACGGGGTTTGCGTTGATCAACCAGTATAAAATTGCCAGCCTGGGACTCGATGCCGCTGAAATTATCGAAAAACTCACGCGCCAAGATGTTGTTTTAGATGCGAAAAATGCCTATTATTCAATTTTAAAAGCACAGAAACTGATGCAGGTCGCAGAAGATACCGTCAAGCAGATTACCTCCCAAAAAGACGTAGCCGAAAATATGTACCAGGTTGGCATGAGCCCCTTAAACGATTTGCTGCAATCCCAGGTACAATTAGCCAATGCCAAGCAGGAGCTCATTAGCGCCCAAAACAATCTGGAAATCGTCAAATCGCAATTTAACACCCTGCTCCGCAGACCGGTGAATGACCCGGTAGCCATTGCGGATATCCTTGATTACACGCCTTTTGAATACGACATCAATTACTGTCTTACCCAGGCTCAAGAAAATCGGCTGGAAATTCAGGTCGCCGAGCTTGAGGTACAAATCGCGGAAAGAGACTATAAACTATCTCAAAGAGATTATTTCCCCTCAATTGATCTGACCGGCACCTACCACCGTCGGGGAACCGACTGGGATGTGGACGGAGGTAAGGGGATTGGTGATTCAAGATTCTGGGATATCCAAGCAACGGCTAGATGGGATTTCTGGGAATGGGGTCGAACCAGGTATGGTGTTAAAGAAAAACTGAGCCGTCTTTCTCAAGCCGAGTCCCGCCAGGAAGAAATCCTCGACAATATAGAGCTTGAGGTGAAACAAGCCTATCTTAGAACCAAAGAATCGGAAAAGAATATTACCACCATTGAAAAAGCCATCGAACAGGCCAAGGAAAATCTGAGGATAACCGAAGAACGCTACAAGGAACAGGTATCGACTACCACCGATGTGCTGGTCGCACAAACCCTGCTCACTCAGACAATGACGAATTATTACAATGCATTATATGATTTTAAAATCGCAAAGGCCATCCTTTATCGGGCAATCGGCCAAGAAGTATTGGAATGATTGACGGCGACGAGAAAAGCTCCATCATTCGGATGTTTCATGTTCACCACAATTATGGAGCTAAACGAGCACTGATTGATATTACCCTTGATATAGCTAAAAATGAATACGTTTTTATCACCGGTCCCAGCGGAGCCGGAAAAACCACTCTGTTGAAGCTCTTTTATTTGGCTGAATCAGTGTCCGAAGGACAAATATTAATCGACGGAATAAATCTTGCCCGTATTCCACACAAGCGCATTCCTTTTTTAAGACGAAAGTTCGGTATCATATTCCAAGATTACAAACTCATCCCGAGTCGCACTGCATTTGATAATGTCGCTTTGGTCCTTGAGGCAGCGGGCAAAAAAAGGCGATTGATTCAAAAAAAAGTTAAAAGTATGTTAAGATTAGTGGGAATGGAAGATAGATATAACACCCTTACACCGAGTCTGTCGGGTGGCGAACAGCAACGAGTGGCCGTAGCCAGAGCAGTTGTGGGGGATCCGAAAATCATCCTTGCAGATGAACCCACCGGTAGTCTGGACGCCGATTCGGCCGGTGTAATTATGGATCTGTTAAGAGGCGTGCATATTCGCGGTGCGACCGTTATTATTGCAACCCATGACAAGGACCTTATTCGTAAAACAGGCGGCCGTGTCCTATTTCTGAAACAAGGGCGCCTGGAAGGTTCAGCTTTTGTAGAAAAACAGCATGATGACGCTATTTTTTAGAAGGGCAATCGAAGACATTCTCAAAAACAGATTCGTCAATATCGTCACCATCATAACCATATCCCTATCTATCCTCATCGTCAGTACATTTATCCTTTTTTTTATTAATACCAGTGAAATAATGAACGTTTGGAAAAAAGGCGTCCGGGTGATGGCTTATCTAAAACCGGGTATTGGCACATCCAAGTTGGCCGATATCAAGCAGAGCCTTAAAGTGATGCCCGGAGTATTCGAGGTCCGATTTATTTCTAAGCAAGAAGCGTTGCAGACGCTAAAAGCGCAGATGAAACGACAGTCTTCTCTTTTTGAGAGTTTATCAAAAAATCCGTTGCCAGATGCTTTTGAAATTCGAATTCTTGCGCCTGAAAACAACTGGGAAAAAATTGAGTCCTTAGCAGTCCAAATTGAATCATTAGATCAGATTGAAGAAGTCGAGTACGGTCAAAAATGGCTTGGCCGCATTATTCATTTTTTTAATCTTTTCAGATTGGCAGGATATGCGCTGTGTGGTATCTTTTTTATAGCTACCGTGTTTATTGTAGCCAATACGATTCGATTGGTAATCTATTCCAGAAGCGAGGAGGTTGAAATTATGCGCCTGGTGGGCGCCACAGATAAATTTATCAAGATTCCCTTCTACATTCAGAGTATTATCCAGGGCGCATTAGGTGCTTTTATTGGATTAGCCGTCTTATTTGTCTCGTTTCTGGTCTTAAATGCGAGTGTGAAACAGGGATACTTTTCCAGCCTTTTTCAGATCCGGTTTATCCCTCCGGCGGTTTTATTATCCGTCATTGGGTGCAGCATGCTTATTGGCTGGTTGGGCTGTTACCTATCTTTAAAACAGTACTTAAAGATATAACTGGGTGTAAGGTTTTCAAATGCATATTTTGCTTTTTTCGATAACGAGCAAAACACAATCCGCTTCAATTCAAATGCGACGTCATTTTAAACGCTTTGCAATAGTAATCATGTTATTTGCTAGCTGTTTTACACCATATGCGGGTATTCAAAATGCACTCGCCACAAAGGTATACGAAATCGGTATTGTAATGGTTGATGATCTAAAGGTTCACTCCGAACCCGCAAGGCATGGGTTTTTGCAGAAACAACTTAAAAAAGGAACCAAAGTTAAGATTATCCGACACCGACATGGGTGGTTACAAATTTTTCATGGAGGTGAGGTGGGTTTCATTCGTGATGATGCTCATCTTGTAAAAATCATGCGTGAAAAAGAGATTCGGACGAAAAAAGATAAAGAAAAACCACCCGGCGATCCCGAATACCAAATTGAAACGTTAAAAAGGCAGGCAAGCGATATCCATCGCAAAATCGAAAAGGGTAAAACAAGTGTACAAAAATATTCCCAGAAAGAAATTGATATAATTCATCGGTTAGATGAACTGGATTTTGCTCTCCATAGATCCAGAAAACGGCTTGCGGCAATAAAATCCGAAGTTACGTATCTTGACAAAAAGATCGCCATTACAAGAGAGGCCTCAAACGATTTGATGAAGCAAATTGAAGCCAATGAAAGCTACGTGTCCAAACGGCTGGTGGCTTTATATAAATTAAATTGGATTGGAAAACTCCATGTCTTAGTATCCGCCGAAACCGTGCACGATCTCATTCAACGCCAACAAGCGCTCGAGCGCATTCTGGCCTATGACGAAAATAGCCGAAAAAATCTGGAAAAAGACCGGCTCAGATTCAAAAACTTCCTGGCCGAACTGAACAACCACAAAACCCAAAAAAACGCGCTTAGAGAAAAATATGACAAACAACTCAAGCAGATGTCCGCAGATCGATCAAATCGCAAAAAATTATTGACTCATATACGCAACCAAAAATCTTTGGAATTAGCAGCCATTGAATCCCTGCAAAAATCTGCAAAGGACCTCGAGCAGAAAATACAATCGTTAACCAGCAAATTTGATTCGTCAACCGAAGAAAAAAAAGGGGTCATTAAGCCAATTGTGACTTATAAAGGCTTGCTTAATATGCCGGTTAAAGGTAAAATTGTTCATTTATTCGGACCTTATAAAAACAAGAAGTTTAATGTCATAAATTTCCGCAGCGGTATTGATATTGCAGCGGAAATAGGCGAACCGGTGCGGGCGGTATTCAGTGGTAAGATCGTTTATTCAAGCTGGTTTAAAGGCTATGGGAACATGATTATTATAGATCACGGCAGGAATTTTCACACGATATATGCCCACGTTGAGGATATATTTAAAGCCAGAGGCGATAACGTAGAAACCGGTGAAGTTATTGCGACGGTTGGAGATACAGGCTCAATGGCAGGGCCCCGACTCCATTTCGAAGTCCGTCATCACGGAAAGCCTCTGGATCCGCTGATTTGGCTAAACGTTGGTTAAAACTAGACACACTTACTAATGCGAGCGTTTTTATTTAGACATGAGAGGATAGTCGAATCACCTTGTAAGAAGACAATTGGAAGCTTAGTTTCTAAATAATTTCGCTCGCATTAGTAACTAAATAACTTTGAATTTCATAGCGTTTGGCATTAATATTAAGGTATCGATATTCAATGGCAAAAGATAAAAGGAGTAAATCAATGATTCTAAACAAACACCAGCATGTTAAGCTATGGTTGCTGATGGTAGCAGCGGTTATCATCTGGACTATCGGAACAGGTTTCATTCATAACCTCTCGGCAACGAGTGAGGAAACCTATGAGGGGCTTAAAATATTTTCGGATGTGATCGAACTGATTGAAAAAGAATATGTAGATGAGGTTGAAACAAAAGAACTCATCCAAAACGCCATTCAGGGTATGGTTCAAAGTCTTGATCCGCATTCGTCTTTGCTCCCCCCCGAGGCGTTTGAAGATTTACAGATTGATACCAAAGGAAAATTCACGGGAATCGGTATCCATATTACCATGCAAGATGGCTTTGTAACGGTGATTTCACCTATCGAAGATACACCAGCGCATAGAGCCGGTATAAAGGCACGGGATAAAATCATCAAGGTCGATGGCAAACCCACCAAGGACTTAAGGCAAGCGGTAAACATGATGCGGGGTCCGAAAGGAACAAAAGTAGTGGTCACCATCCTGCGCGAAGGGGTCAAAAAACCAATCGATTTCGAATTAATCCGTGACGTAATTCCCATAGTAAGCGTTAAGTCCATTATTTTGAAACCCGGCTACGGGTATATTCGCGTATCTCAATTCGCCGGCAATACCACAACTGAACTTGAGAAAGCGTTAAACGGAATCCAACCCAGCGAGGAGCCGCTAAAAGGACTTATTTTGGATCTTCGCGATAATGGCGGCGGCTTGCTCAATCAAGCCATCAAAGTCGCCGATATTTTTCTGGAAGATGGTAAGATTTTGTCCATTGAAGGACGGAACAAAAAAAATACGAAAGTATTCCAAGCAACTCCTGATCAAATAAAGCGTGACTACCCAATGGTCGTGTTGATTAACGGCGGCAGTGCAAGCGCTTCTGAAATCGTTGCCGGTGCTCTGCAGGATCAAAAGCGTGCCCTGATTATTGGCACCACATCTTTCGGCAAAGGATCCGTTCAGACCGTCGAAACATTGCGGGATGGTTCGGGTCTTAAATTAACAATTGCACGATATTTTACTCCCAGTGGCCGATCCATTCAGGCCAAAGGAATTGAACCCGACATTGTCCTAAAACACCGACGTATCGATATTGAAGACCTCCAAGGAGAAGAAGAGGGATTGATAAAAGAAAAGGATCTGGAAAACCATCTTGAAGCAGAACCGGATCAAGAGAACAAGAATGAAAGAGACAGCGGCGAAAAGAAGCCCAATATGGATGATGCGAGTTCCAGAATCGGACCGCTGAAACTCGAGGTGCTTCAATCCGACAATCAAATCATGCACGCCCTCGAGATTCTAACCAGCTATGAAATTTTTAAAAGCTTAAACAGTTAAGGCAACCACCTGTAGGTTTCTTATATAGAGTGAATGACAAAACGAAAATCTAAACGAAAAAATAAAAGATCAAAAAAATCCCATAAAAAAGTTACATTACCAATATCGCTGTTAAAAGCGTTGGCTGGATTATCGATTCTAATCGTTCTGGTTGTTGGCATCGGCTTCATCGCTTATTTTCTGATACCACCCAAACAACCATCCAAGCCTTTACCACCCAAAGTGTCCCCGGCAGTAAAGAAACAACCGAAGCCTGAAAAACCGGTCTTTGAAATCTTCCCTAAAGCAAAAATACCGATTGAACGACCCATAGTTAAGCCTGAAAAACCGCCTGAAAAGAAATTACCCAAAGTCGCCATTATCATCGATGACTTAGGCGACGACGAAAAGATAGCCCAAAAAATTCTTGATCTGGAAGCAATTTTTACGTTTTCAATTCTGCCCCACAGCCCTTTTCAGAAAAAAATTGCTCGCTTGGCGCAGGATAAAGGGCTTGAGGTCATACTTCATTTACCGATGGAACCTGTTGAATACCCAGCGGTGAATCCGGGGTTGGGAACGCTTTTGACATCCATGTCCCCGGACGAACTGATCGTCCAGCTTGAAAAGAACTTGGACACGCTGCCTTCCATCAAGGGCGTCAACAATCATATGGGCTCAAAAATGACGACTGAATCCAAGCAACTTTATCAGATTTTTTCCATTCTGAAAAAAAGGGGGCTCTTTTTCATCGACAGTCGAACAACGGCAAAAACGCTTTGCAAACCATCGGCCCGCCTATTTAAGGTTCCTTTCGCACAACGAGATGTATTTATCGATCATCACCATGAGCCAGAATTTATACGACAACAATTTAAGGAGCTCATTGATATTGCCAATCGGCACGGTGAAGCCATAGGAATAGCCCATCCGAATATAACAACCTATAAAATATTGAAGGAATTGCTTCCGGAGCTGCAAAAAGAGGTTCAACTGGTTCCGGTTTCAAAGGTTGTACATGTAATTGGCTGATTCCTGTCTTATTTAGGATGGATTGGATTGAAGAATTTGGAATAAGAAATGGGCAATCAACAACCTCTTTACAATAGCCGAGTGGCGAAAATCTACATGCGATACTTAAAAGAAAACTATCCGGACATGCATCTAGATTCTATTCTTGAAGAGGTAAAAATTGCCCAGTATGAAATAGAGGATCAAGCACACTGGTTTACGCAAGATCAGATGGATCGTTTTTACGAAATTTTGGTTGCTAGAACAGGCGATCCAAAAATCGCCAGAAAGGCCGGACGCTATGTAGCATCCTCCGATGGGGTGGGTGCAGCGAAACAATTGGTTGTGGGGTTAATGAGTCCAACAGCCAGTTATCTGTTAATGGAGAAGCTTTATCCCATTTTTAGCCGAGGGGCTAGCATAGGTACAAAAAAATTGGGGCCGGACAAAGTTGAAATTGTCTCAATACCTAAGCCGGGTGTCGAAGAAAAACCATATCAGTGCGAAAATAGGACAGGCACCTTTGAATCCATTGCAAAGTGGTTTACAGAAAAATATGCCAATATTGAGCACCCAGAGTGTTTTCATAAAGGCGATAGGCATTGCCGTTACATCATTACCTGGGAAAAAACTTCTCCCCTCATCTGGACAAGGATTCGCAATTACTTTATATTGGCCAGCATTTTAGGTTTACTATGCCTTGTGTCGGTAACACCCATAAAGTTTTGGGGTGCACTGGTCCTTTTGAGCATTTTCCTTACTTTGATAATTTCACTTTATAAAAATCATCTTGAAAAAAAAGATCTCACTAAAACTATTGAAATTCAAAAAGAGGCCGCTGAAGAGAATTTGTTGGAAAGCGACATTCGTTACAACAATGCAATGCTTGTCCAGGAAATCGGACAGGCAACCTCAAAAATGTTAGATATTGATAAGATCATCAAAACCGTGGCGGGAGTCATGGACAAACGACTTGATTTCGATCGGGGGATGATCATGCTGGCCGACAAAGAAAAAACCCGTCTCTATTACAGCGCAGGCTATGGCCACAATAAAGAGCAAGAAGAATTGCTAAAGAAAGCCGAATTTAATCTGGATAATCCGAAATCCAAAGGCCTGTTTGTTTTGGCGATGAGAGAGCGCAAACCCTTTTTGATCAATAACCTCAGTGAAATTGAAAACACATTATCACAAAGAAGTCTTGACTTTGCTAAACGTATGGACAGCCAGGCCTTGATTTGTGTGCCGATTGTATATGAAATAGAATCTCTGGGCATCTTGGCGGTAGACAATAGCAAATCCAAAACGCCCCTCAAACAAAGTGACATGAGTCTTTTAATGGGGATTGCTTCGCAGTTGGCCATCAGTATCATGAACGCCATGTCATTTAAAAAACTGCAGCAAAGTGAGACAAAATATCGCGAACTGGTTGAAGCGGCCAACAGTATTATCCTACGTATGGATACGGGCGGGAAAATCACTTTTTTCAATGAATTTGCCCAGCGGTTTCTGGGTTATTCCGAAAAAGAAATTCTCGGCAAAAATGCCGCCAGCATCATTTTTCCTGATCGGGAATCAAACCAGCAGTTGTTTATACAATTAATCGCCTCGCTAGGAAAAGATCCTGAAATACCGGTGGTTAGCGAAAACGAGGCCATTCGCAGAAACGGTGACAAAGTATGGATCGCCTGGACGTATAAACCGATCTTTGACGATGAGGGGGAATTTAAAGAAACCTTGTGCATTGGCAATGATATCACCGAACTTAAACGTGCCGACAAAGAAAAAAAGGATTTGCAGGCTCAACTCCAACGTGCCCAAAAAATGGAAGCTATCGGAACCCTGGCCGGCGGAGTGGCCCATGATCTAAATAATATATTATCCGGTATTGTAAGCTATCCGGAGCTGCTTTTGATGGATCTCCCCCAGGAGAGTCCTTTGAGGAAGCCAATTTTAACCATCCAAAAGTCCGGCGAAAAAGCGGCTGCGATTGTGCAGGATTTATTAACGCTAGCGCGAAGAGGTGTGACGGCCACCGAGGTGGTGAATTTAAACAGTATCATCATGGAATATTTACTGAGCCCTGAACATGCAAAATTAGAGCTGAACCACCCCAACATAAAAGTAGAGAGGCATTTGGATTCCAACCTATTAAATATCTTGGGGTCTTCGGTTCATTTATCCAAAACATTAATGAACTTGATATCCAATGCCGCCGAAGCCATGCCCAATGGCGGCAAAATAGTTATAACGACCGAAAACCGGCATGAAGATATACCCAAAAACCATTTCGACGATATCGATGCTGGAGATTATGTAACCCTAACCGTCAAAGATTCCGGAATTGGTATATCGCCGCAAGATCTTGAGCGAATATTTGAGCCTTTCTATACCAAAAAGGCGATGGGAAGAAGTGGAACCGGACTTGGCATGGCAGTTGTCTGGGGAACGGTAAAAGACCACAGAGGTTATATAGATATTCAAAGCAAAGAAGGCAAGGGAACGATAATTAGCTTGTACTTTCCTGTTACGCGCAAAGAATTTGATAGGCAAGTTGACCTCGTATCATTAGACAGTCTAAAGAGTCGTGGGGAATCCATTTTAGTTGTGGACGATGTCAAGGAACAACGTGACATCGCATCCGAGATGTTAGAAAAGCTGGGATACAGGGTGGCCACGGTTTCAAGCGGTGAAGAAGCCGTCGGTTATATGCAAAAAAGTTCAGCCGATCTAATGGTTCTGGATATGATTATGGAACCGGGCATCGACGGCCTTGAAACTTATCAACGCGTTCTCGAAATTAATCCACACCAAAAAGCAATCATTGCAAGCGGCTATTCCGAATCGACACGGGTTAAAGAAGCACAACGATTAGGAGCAGGCACCTATGTAAAAAAGCCCTATTTGTTGGAAAAATTTGGCCGAGCAGTTAGAACTGAACTGGATAAGTAGAGTCAACCAAATATCAAACAAATTTAACAATGACCAAAATTCAAAATTCCAAATGTTTTGGTCATTGAATATTGGCAATATTGGAATTTGGTGCTTGGAATTTGGAATTTTATATGTCGGGCTTGAAGCTTTCGTTGTTTTTCAAAGAATTCTCCTTGCTTGCACTCTGGTGCTCTACTAAATTACGCCAACACTCCTATTTGTTCCTACCAGTTTAATGTAGCTATGATGGAAAGGAATTCATTATGACGGATGACGTTCGCTGGATTAAAACCCACTGTGCTCGAATGGATCACGGCGGCTGCACGATTCAGGTGGGTGTAAAAAACAATAAAATTGTCAGGATGAAAGGTGATCCCGAAGGGATTTTGAACCAGGGCTACATTTGTCCGAAGGCATTAGCCTCTCCGAAAAAACTCACCCACCCATCACGCCTCATGCGTCCCTTAAAACGAAAGGGTTCGCGGGGAGAAGGAAAATGGCATCGCATATCCTGGGAAGAGGCTATTGGATTTATCAGTGAAAATCTTCAAGCCGTCAAAGATCGTATAGGTGCCAAAGGCGTCGCTTTTTGCCAAGGCATGCCCAAGGGTTTAGAGCATTTTGTTCTGATCCGGCTGGCGAATACCTTTGGATCGCCCAATGTGGTGGTAATCCAAGATGTCTGTCATGCGCCCCGCGAAATCAGTGGAATGCATACCTGCGGGTTCTATCCAGTCGTCGACTTCCATCATCAAAGCAAGCTCGTCCTGCTTTGGGGAAGTAATCCAACCAGTACAAACGAAGAAGGCCAAATTTGCAGCCTACTGCTCAAACAACTCAACCAGGGGACCGATTTGATCGTCGTAGATCCCCGACAAACAAAGTTGGCTGCAAAAGCCAAGCACTGGCTGCAAATCCGGCCCGGCACCGATCATGCATTAGCTCTGGCATTTTTAAATGTCATCGTCACTGAAAAACTCTTTGACGAAGATTTTATGAGAAACTGGGGCTATGGTTTTGATGAGCTGGCCAAACATGTAAAACAGTATGCACCGGAAAAAATGTCCGAGATTACCTGGATTCCGTCTGAAAAAATCACAGAAAGTGCCAGATACTATGCGATGTCCCAACCTGCTGCAATTGCTTGGGGAAACCCCATCGAACAAAACATGCATACCTTCGACACTGCCAGATCGCTGATCTGCCTTATGGCAATATGCGGCAACCTCGATGTACCCGGCGGAAACATACAGGCAAATGATCCCGGAATTTTGAGCCTGGGAAAATTTGTTCGGGCCGATTTGCTTCCGTCAAAAAGAGACGAAATGATCCATGCCCATCACGGCACAATACCCAAATTGATGACAGTTCCCCCGGCATTTTTCAGAAAAGCTGTATTGACTGCAAAACCTTATCCGGTCCAAGCAGCTTATATACAATGCGCCAATCCGTTGCTCGCATATGCAGATAGTCGTCAAACCTATGAGGCGTTTATGAAACTCGATTTTTTAGCTGTATCCGATATTTTCATGACTCCCACAGCTGCCTTGGCAGATGTCGTGTTGCCGGCCGCCACGCAGTTTGAATTCAACGATATCGGACATTATGGGTTGGGCCATGGGTACATTCTAGCGCGTCCGAAGGTGGTAGAGCCGCCTTCTGAATGTTGGCCGGATATTAAAATACTCAACGAACTTGGTAAATCACTCAGTCCACCAGAATACTGGTATGACAATTATGAAGATCTTTTGGGAATGATTGTTGCACCGGCTGGTATCAATTACAGTCAATTTGCTGAAATAGGATATTTAAAAGGATCCGATCAATTCAAAAAATACGAATCCTCGGGTTTTAAGACACCAAGTGGTAAAGTGGAGCTGGCTTTAAGTCAGGCTGATAAGTTTAATTTTCCACAAATGCCACGCTTCAGCGGATTGCCGGAGCCAGAGGATCCGGAATATCCACTGGTGTTGACTAGCGCCAAAAGCAGTTATTATCTGCATTCGTCTTATCGATGGCTGGAAAAACTGAGAGAAAAACAGCCCAACCCGCAAGTACTCATTCATCCTCAAACGGCTGCAAAGTATGAAATCCAAGAAAATGATGAAGTTATTATTGAAACCAGTGCAGGACGAATTCACCAATTTGCCCATCTGAGCAATACGGTAGACCCTCGGGTAATCTTTGCAGCATACGGTTGGTGGTTTCCGGAAGAAAAGATAGAAGATTTATACGGGTGGCAACGATCAAATTTCAACCGGCTTACATCAACCGAAAAATTGGGACAGGAATTTGGTACCCCCAACCTGAAGGGGATCAATTGCAGAATTCGGCGGAAATAAAATCAGCAAAAACAGGCCGGCTGTTCGATCGGATTGGCAATCCTTATTCCTCTCGAAGCATCTTGTATAACGAAGCCGGAAAAAGAAATATAAACTCGTAGCGGGCAAAACTGAGCATGTCTTGGTCGTGTATTTTTACCGGCTTTTTGTCCAGCCGTGTTCCGTTAACCATCGTACCATTGGTTGAACCCAGATCTTTGAGGTAAAATTTGCTATTATCGATGGTGATGACCGCATGCTTTTTAGAAATTGTAAAATCGGGCATGATCATATCGTTGCCATCTATACGGCCAATTGTAAAGAATTTGCTTGCGCTGTTAGAATACTTACCTTTAACTAACGGATAAATCACATGCTTCAGCGCCTCGGAAGGCGGTGATGCACTGGGATTCGGGCCACTGGGCTCGAAAATTTGGGTTCTATTCATTTCATCGGTATCATTCACTTCCTGACTGGATATCCTCCCCGTCTGGATGGCAGAACCGGCGAGCACGGGTTGTCTCAGAAATCGAATAAAAACCTCTTTATTATTTTCTTGGGCAATTTTCCGTAAGCTCACCAGGCCAATTCGACCTGATGCGCTCAGCATTTTAGATAACTTACCCAGCAGTGATGAGGTATCAGGATTCTGCAATAAAGCAGGGCTCCCTTTGCTATTTTTCTGCTTTTTCAATAGGGAATATGTCTTGCGCAGCATTTTGCCTCCTTGCCCTATTATTTTAATTTATTAAATAATTACAATAGATTATGTCAAAAAACGGCTAAATTGTCAAGAATCCTATAATGATCGCTTATAAATCCTTTGGTCCCATCAAAAAACAAGCTTTTAGAGTATTTGATTGACTCGCGATTCAGAGGCTTATATGATGGGATTTAGCGTCTGGAAAAACCCGATTGACTGATCAAAATTCACATAAGACGTTATCATTTGGAATGTATCATCATCGGTCTGAAAGGATTTTTATTTTTCGGGTTGGAATACGATAAAAACGGATTATAATGCAGAAAATCAAATTTTCCTCAAACCGTTTGGGGAAAATTTTATTTTATCGTACCCTATAAAGATAAATTAGGGTGCACCAATGATAAGAATATTTCTCAATATCACTGTCATCCTGGTAACTTTTTTTGCGTGTTATCTCGAGGATATTTATCTCCTTTTTTGGCCTCCTCAAGCGAAAAAGCCGTTGTTCATTACGGTTCGAGCTCACCAAGCTTTTACTTACGACCAAGAAAAAGCCCTCAGTGTCAGGCGCAAAAATGCCCACTCGAATTATGTCCCGGTCTTCACCTATATTCCGGAAAGCATCGAAGAATCCAAGAAAAAATTGAAATCGGTAATAAACGAGGTTTCGTTATACAAGGCGGTGAAAGGAAGAGGAGCCCAAAAACTCCAAAATTATCTCAAGGAGGAATTGAGCATACAGGTCTCGCGGCAAGACGTTATTAGGTTAATGAAATACCGTGACCTTAAAAATCTTCTTGAAGGTATCCTAACCATTCAGGAATCCATCCTCCAGAGCAAAATTTCAGAAAATGCCAAGCACCTAAGCGCCAAAAAAACCATTGAGCTCCTTACTCCCGGTTCGAATGATACCGTAGTATATTCCACGAATAATATTATAACACTGGAAAAAGCGCGTTTCTCAATGCAGGAAAAGATTCGTCAACTCTTCTGGCAGGTGGACAATAGGGTATTGGATCCAGTCGTTCAGATTTCTAAAGCGACCCTTTTGCCGAATTTAAGATATGACCCAATTGAAAATGCAAGAAAATTGGAAAAAATCGACCGGCAGTTTCCTTCCAAGATCATTGCATACGCACCTGGAGATGTTCTCGTATCTTTCAAAAAGGTTTTGGGCGAAGAAGATATGTCCCTCTTAACCAGCTATCAGAAACGTATGGATGACCAAATATACCGGGATGCTCCCTTGATTCTATTTACCATTCTTTTTATGGTTGTGTTTTATAATTTATTCATTTCAAATATTATCACGAGCAGATCTAAGCGCGAGTCACCTTGCCACCTTCTTCTTTCATTGCTAATTATTACGATTATTTTATTAAAAGGATGCCTTCTCTTTACTCCTTTTCCAATCTATTTTTTACCTTTCAGCCTTCTTCCCTTGCTGGTGATATCCTTGAATCATGGAAGGATCACAGCCATGGGCACCACACTCGTTGCGGCCTTGTTGGTAAGCCTTTTTTCCGGCCGCACCTTTGAGATCGTGCTCTATTTTGTATTCGGAGGACTTACTGCCGTTTTGATTTCCTTCAGAATACGAAAACGGTTGCTTATTTTAATTCCTTCGTTGCTAGTCGGTCTCATCAACGTGGCTAGTGTTATGGCCTTTACCGTTGATTGGCAAACTGCCATCTTACCGGTAGATACAGTGCAAAAAAGTGGATTACATTCTCTTAAAGAACTTTTCGATGTTTCAATGGTTGAACCCATCAGTTGGGCCTTTGCCGGTGGCCTTTTGGCCGGTCCTCTGGCACTAGTGCTCTTACCCTTGCTGGAAATAAGTTGGCAAACTGCTTCAACGTTTAAGCTCAACCGGTATACCGATCTTCAACGGCCTCTAATGAAAAAGCTATTAAAAGAGGCGCGCGGAACCTATCAGCATTCCATGACCGTGGCCTATCTTGCTCAATCTGCGGGAGAGGCTATCGGCGCAAACACACTTTTGCTAAGGATTGGCGCATATTATCACGACATTGGAAAAATCACCAACCCCGGTTATTTTATCGAAAATCAGTTTAATGGCAAAAATCCGCATGATATCTTAGAGCCCAAGGAAAGCGCCAATCTCATTGTGGATCATGTCAGAAACGGCCTGAAAATCGGCCAGGAGTCAGGTTTACCAAAGGTTGTTGTGGATTTGATTTTACAGCATCATGGTACGCATTTGATAGAATACTTTTACAATATAGCGGTGAAATCATATCTGAAAAACTTGATTCGAGAAGATGATTATCGATATCCAGGACCAAAGCCTCAACGTGTTGAAGCGGCTATTTTAATGATCGCCGATGCGGTGGAGGCTGCATCCCGGTCTCTGCCGGAACCGACACGTAAAAAATTTGAAAAAATGGTTCGTCTCATTCTTGTTAAACGAATTGTAGACGGCCAGTTCAGCGAATGCGACTTAACAACAAGCGATCTTGAAAAAATTATCCGGGCATTAGTCGACACCTTAGAAGCTTCTTTTCACTCCCGCATACGATATCCCTCGCAAGAAAAAGTAACACCCAATAAAAAAATAAGCTGGAGAATCGATGGGATCAATGAAAAGGATAAGGAAGATCGATCATTTCGACTTTAGCAGTGCTTGATCCTCTTTCATGATACTCCCATTTGTTGTGAAATGAAATCAGACTTGAAAAACAAAACATCACAAAGGAATTTAATATGTCGTTGAGTCTGCTGGAAGGTAACGAAGCAATTGCCCGGGGTGCTGTGGCTGCAGGCTGCCGGTTTTTTGCCGGGTATCCGATCACACCGGCAACCACAATTTACAACAGTATGCTCAACTTATTGCCTCCCCTGGGGGGTATTGTGCTGCAGGGGGAGGATGAAATTGCCTCTATCGGGTTTTGTTTGGGAGCCTCTATGGCCGGCTTTAAAGTAATGACGGCAACATCAGGTCCGGGCATAAGTCTTTTTAGTGAACATATTTCATTTGCCATAGGAAGCGAAATTCCCATTGTTATTGTGGATGTTCAGCGGTTAGGACCCTCCACCGGATCTGCAACCCGGGGAGCCGATGGTGATATTAATTTCATTCGATGGGGCAATAGTGGTGGATTACCTGTCATTGCACTGGCGCCGGTCGATGTCAAAGATTGCTTTACGTTGACCATGCACGCCTTTAATTTGGCCGAAAAGTTACGTTGTCCGGTATTCATAGCATCCAATAAAGAAATCGGCATGATCCGGGAAAGTATCGATTTGGATGCGCTGGAAAAACCAGAAATCATCGATCGCAGCCCAGCGCCTGCCGGCAAACCTCACCTACCTTTTCAGGTGACAGAAGGGCAAAGCGTGCCTGATTTCCTTCCCATTGGCGCAAATGTACCGGTGCGCCAGACCTCTTCGACTCACAGTCAAAACGGCTACATTACAACCGACCATGAAGAAATTGCTATAATATTAGATCGATTGAAGACAAAACTTGAATCGGCCATCGATCAATTTTCGTTCTACGATTTAATAAAAACGGAAAAAGCTGAGACCTTAATTATTACTTATGGTGTAACGGCACGAGCGGCAAAAGCGGCTTATAAGGAGTTAAAAGAGCAAACCCACCCGGTCTCTGTACTAATCCTTAAGACCCTCTGGCCGGTACCGGAAACCATTATTCGCCAAACAGCACAAAGCTGCAAGCAGGTGGTGGTCGTGGAAATGAACCTGGGCCAGTATGTCAAAGAAATACAACGAATCCTACCCAATATGCATATCGATTTTCTGGGGCAAATGAACGGGCAGTTGATTACCCCGCGCCAAATTATGGAGAAAATTGCGAATGGCTAGTTTGCTGAATGATCAAAGACCGCCCGTATTTTGCCCTGGGTGTTCGCATGAGCGCATAACTCACATCTTGGATAAAGTCTTTCAGAATATGGGGCTCAATGGAAACCAAATTGTAATCGTCAGCGATATCGGATGTTCGGGTCTTTTTGACACATTTTTTCACACCCACGCCTTGCACGGCCTGCACGGTCGGGCGCTGACTTATGCGGCCGGATTAAAAATGGCCCGACCCGATTTAAACGTAGTGGTCACCATGGGCGACGGGGGTCAAGGCATCGGCGGTGCTCATCTGCTGGCGGCTTGCCGCCGCAATCTGGATCTAACATTACTCATTTTAAACAATTTTAATTTCGGTATGACTGGAGGACAATTCTCAGCCACCACCCCGCAAGAAGCGCAGATAGGATCAGGATTTCTGAATCAACTGGAACGTCCTTTGGACATCTGTCAGATTGCACGCATGGCCGGCGCTCCTTATGCCACCCGCTGTTCCGCCTTTCGTAAGGATTTGGTGAAAGAAATCCAAAGGGCCATAGAATTTGAGGGATTTTCCGTTATCGACATTTGGGGAGTTTGTCCGGGTCGTTTTACTAAAAAAAACCGATTGACCCCTCAGCTAATCGATGCGGCGCTTGCAAAATTATCTCCGCAAGAAGGCATTGTCTCGGAAAATGTTCGCAAAGAATATGGCCGGCACTATCGGGAACTGGCAGCTGGCCAAAAAATCGCACCGACGCCACTAAAAATTGAGGCTAAATTTAATCCACCCCAACCAAATCGTCAGGAAGTCATGTTGCTGGGCAGTGCCGGCCAGCGCATCATAACTGCCGGAGAAATTGTATGTCTAGCCGGGCTATCTGCGGGACTGCATGCAACTCAGAAAAATGAGTACAATATTACCGTGCTGAGAGGGCCATCAATCAGCGAGTTGATTCTGTCTCCGGAAAAAATCGATTTTACGGGTATAAAACAACCATCTGTTATTGTTGCACTCGCTCAGGAAGGTGTGGATCGTCGCAGGGAGCTATTTGTGAATCTGGACGACGATACGATAGTGCTGCAAATCAACGGAGTTAACATACCACCGACCAAAGCCTTTATCCATCGAGTGAATTTACAAACCCAGGGGATAAGAAAATCTGACTGGGCCTTGGCTTCCGTGGCAATATTGGCCAAATTAAAACGGGTAATTAGTCTGGAAATGCTGCAATCAGCGCTTGAAATTAAATTTAAAGAAAAGACCCTGGTAGATTCCCTAATACTAGTTAGCGAGGTAAAAATTAATTGATGGGTGGATTGAGGAAAAGCGAACAGCTTGCGAGATGCTTAATCCATTTGAAAAAAGTAAAAAAGACCGATCGTATAAACAAGATCGGCTTTTTTTCATTTAACCGCTGTTTTTGTCGTTTTGCTTATTATTCCAACACCATCAACACCTGATTGGTGGATACCTTATCATCTACCTTGACTTTGATCTCTTTTACAATACCAGCCTCAGGCGTCGGAATAGCATTCTCCATTTTCATGGCTTCTAAAATTATGACTTCCTGATATTCTAATACCTCATCACCTTCATTCACCAGGATATCGATAATTGTCCCGGGCATCGGAGCCACAACTTCTGTCCTCATTCCATCCTCCCTTCAGTAAGGTAATAGATTCTGTTGACGCAAGAAACAGCAAGCGTTCACTCTTAATAGAGTGCTTTGATACTTAATGGCGGAGCGAATGTCAAGTTCTAAGAAAACCACCTACAAAAATATTCGTCTGAGTCCCTGACCGATAATTTAAATTCGGTTTATGGTCTTGACCTGCTCCCGACCTTCGTATATGAGACAGATTAGCAAGCCGTGCGTCAAGTTGAAAAATCCACCGTTTCTTCCGGTAGCGGTCCAAATCCATCAATCAGTCGAAACGGCGATTAATGTATAGGGTTTTTTACCGGCAGGAAAAATCTTGACAATATTATTAAGGCTGTTAGAAAAAGCGTATCTTAATTTTTGAGACATCAAAAAGAAGTTTAGGAGGAAACCATGAGGCAAGTAGTAATATTAGGGGCCGTCCGCACTGCGGGCGGCAAGTTTGGCGGTTCTCTGGCACGCTTGACCGCTCCCGAATACGGTGCAGCGGTCATTCAGGAAGTTATTAAGCGCTCTGGCATCTCACCGCAGACGATCGAGCAGACAATATTTGCCAATGCATGGCAAGCGGGAGTCGGGCCCAACCCGGCCCGAATTGCCGCTGTAAACGGCGGGGTCCCCACGGACGCTCCTGCGGTTTCCATCAATGTCCGCTGCGGATCCAGCATCCAGGCGCTTATCTTCGGTGTACAAGCGATTAAAGCCGAAGATGTGGACACCGTCCTGGTCGGCGGTACCGAGAGCACCAGCCAGATTCCTTACGCGCTGCCAAAGGCCCGCTGGGGGTACCGCATGGGCAAAGGCGAAATGGTTGACCTGATGCATAAGGACGGCTTTTTGTGCCCCCTTGGCGGAGGTTTGATGGGTGAGCTTACCGACGCTTTGGCCAAAGAACTGGACATCACCCGTGAAGAGCAAGACCAGTTTGCAGCTGAAAGCCAAAACAAAGCCGAGGCGGCCGTAAAGGCCGCAAAATTCAGCGACGAAATCGTGCCGATTGAAGTGCCAGGCTCCAAGGGCCAGGTAAATGTATTTAAAAACGAAGAAATTTTCCGCTCGGGTGTCACTGCTGAATCGTTAGCCAAACTCAAACCGGTATTTAACGAGGACGGCACTGTCACCGCCGGTAACGCCTGCGCACTGTGCGATGCGGCTGCTGCCCAGGTACTGATGGAACGTGAGAAGGCTAAAGCTTCGGGCTTAGAGCCCTTCGCACTGATTCGGGGCTATGCCTTCGTCGGTTACGAGCCCAAACGGTTTGGAAAAGCACCGGTAAAAGCCATTCCAGCCGCGCTGAAGCAAGCCAAGCTTAAACTTTCCGACATTGATTTAATCGAACTAAACGAAGCCTTCGCCGCTCAATACATAGCCTGTGAGCGCGACCTTAAGCTGGATCGCAGCAAAGTCAACGTCAACGGCGGTGCAATTGCCTTGGGCCATCCGGTCGCTGCTACTGGATCCAAGATTCTCACTACGTTACTTTACGCAATGAAAGATCATGACGCCCAACTGGGCCTGGTTAGCGCCTGTATCGGCGGTGGCAACGGCGTGGCGCTGGTGGTCGAAAGGCTCAATTAAGGAGGTGTTTCTATGACAATTAAGAAAGTACTGGTTATCGGTGCCGGAACCATGGGTGGCGGCATCGCCCAACTCTGCGCCCAGCAGGGGGTCGATGTGGTGATCAGCGATATCAGCCAAGATCTTGCTGACAAGGCCAAATCGCGCATCGAGAGCAGTCTTGCCAAGAGACTGGAGAAGGGTAAAATCACCGCAGAAGAAAAGGAGGCGGTCCTCTGCCGCATAGTGACAGCTGGTGATCTCTCAGCGGCTAAGGCGGCCGACATTGTCATCGAATGTGTCATCGAGGACCTAGAAATCAAGAAAAAAGTCTTTTCCGAGCTGGACAAACTCGCCCGTCCCGAGGTTATCCTGGCCACTAACACGACTTCCCTTTCCATCTCTGCCATGGCCGCTGCGACAAGCCGGCCAGACCAGGTGGTGCAGATGCACTTTTTTAATCCGCCGCAGATCATGAAGCTGGTGGAGATCATGCCCGGCCAAAAAACCTCTCGAGAAACCCTGGATGCAGCCGAAGCCTTTGCCAAACAGCTGGGCAAAGATCCGGTTGTGTGCAAAAATGAAGCGCCGGCAGGCATTGTCAGCCGGATTCTGGGTCAGCTGCTCAACGAGGCCACTTGGATGGTGGCTTCCGGCGTGGCAGAACCGGCGGACGTGGATAAGGCCATGAAGCTGGGCGCCAACCACCCCATGGGGCCGTTGCAGTTGATTGATATGATCGGCCTGGACATTCATCGGGCTAAAATGGAAACGCTGTATACCACGCTTGATGATCCGCGCTACAAGCACCCTAAGCTGTTGGATGAAATGATTGCGGCGGGTAACCTGGGCATGAAATCCGGCAAGGGCTTCTACGAATACGGTGATAAGTAATGTATGAAAATATTATATTTGAGATAGACGGCTCCATCGCAACCCTGATCATCAACCGGCCTGACAAACGCAATGCGGTCAACAATGCGACTGTCGAGGAGATCGATCAAGTCTTGGCCCAAGTGGAAAAGAACCTTGAATTGCGGGTGCTCATCCTGACGGGCGCCGGTGAAAAAGCTTTTGTGGCCGGCGCCGACATTCATGAGTTGGACAAACGGGATACCCTCCTGGGCCGCTCGGAAACTCGACGACGCCAAGAGGTCTATACGCGTATTGAACAGTTGGAGATCCCATCCATCGCAGCCATTAACGGCTGGGCACTTGGCACGGGTCTTGAGCTGGCCATGGCATGTACGCTACGGTTGGCATCGTCAAAGGCCAGCTTGGGCCAACCCGAAGTAAAGCTGGGTATTACACCGGGGGCAGGCGGCACTCAGCGGTTGCCAAGGCTTATCGGCATTGGACGGGCTATGGAGATGATTCTCACCGGCGATCCGGTGAGTGCTGAGCAGGCTCTCGCAATGGGCTTGGTCAACAAGATCGTCGCGCCCGATCGGCTTCTATCCGAAGCCAAAAAATTAGCTGAAACTCTGGCCTCCCGCCCAAGGCTCGCCCTCCAATACGCCAAGGAAGCTGTTCTGCGCTCCAGCGAAGGCTCCCTGGCCGAGGGATTGGCCCATGAGTCCTACCTGCACGCTCTTTCCTGCGGTACCCAGGACAAAAAAGAAGGTGTGGCCTCCTTCCTGCAAAAGCGTGACCCGAAATTCACGGGGCGGTAAATCGCATTCTCTCCGCACCCTAATTTTACGTCTCTGAATTTCTAGCCCGGCGGACCGAGGGAAGTTACCCAAGTTCCTGCATCAACGGTTCTCGCGCACGGTCGTCGCCGGAATGATTTTCACAGTCATTGAGAAGTCGAAAGTTAAGATGATCGATCCAAATCAGATGGAGAGCTAAATTATGAGACCCTATTTTAAAAAAATGAAAGAATTTGGCCAGGCGCTTAAAGAGGGTAAGATCAAAAGCAGTGCAGGTAATGTCAGCCAGATAAAAGAAGTTGAAGCCCAGCTTGATGAAGCGGTTGAAAAAGTCAAAAACGCCGGATTTCCAACGCAAAAGATCAATGCCAGGGGGCTGCTGACCGTCTGGCAGCGCCTTGAATACCTGATCGATCCAGGCACCTGGTGTCCATTGCATAGCCTGTTCAATCCAATGAATAATGCTGAAGGCACCACCAACGTTATCGACGGTCTTGGTAAGATTTCTGGTAAATGGGCCATGATTATCGGTTTTGACAACAAAGTCTTTGCCGGTGCCTGGCTCCCCGGGCAGTCTGAAAACATCTTAAGAGTAACCGATCTTGCAAAACGCTTGAACATCCCGCTGGTGTGGCTTGTGAATTGTAGCGGTGTTAAATTAACCGAGCAGGAAAAGTTTTACGCCAGTCGACGAGGCGGCGGCACTACTTTTTTCAGGCATGCCGAACTGGAGCAGCTGGGAATTCCGATCCTTACCGGTATTTACGGAACCAACCCGGCCGGCGGCGGCTACCAAGGCATCAGCCCCACTATTCTCTTTGCCCATAAGAACTGCAACATTGCGGTGGGCGGCGGCGGTATTTTAAGCGGCATGTCACCGAAAGGTTATTTTGATGTAGAAGGTGCTGAACAGCTTATCGCGGCAGCCAAACAATATAAGGTCGAACCGCCCGGGGCTGCAAAAATCCATTACGATGAAACCGGCTTTTTCAGGTATGTTTTCGAAACCGAGGAAGCCGTACTCGAGGGACTGAAGGATTATATGAAGGATATGCCGGCCTATAACCCGAAATTTTTCCGGGTAGCCGAGCCCAAAGACCCACGGTTTCCGGCCGAAGATCTCTATTATCTGGTTCCTTTTAATCAAAAGCAGATGTACAACTTTGACGAGGTGGTGGCGCGTCTGGTGGACGGCAGCGAACACATGGAGTTTCGGCCGGACTACGGACCGGAGGTGTACACCGCACTGGTCAAAATTGATGGCTTTCTGATGGGCATCATCGCTAACCGGCAAGGCTTTTTCGGTGAAGAGTATCCCGAATACGCACCGTATCCTGCCATCGGTGGGAAGCTTTATCGTCAGGGATTAATTAAGATGAATGAATTTGTCGTTCATTGTGGTCGTGACCGCATACCGATCATCTGGTTTCAGGATACCACCGGCATCGACGTGGGTGATCTTGCGGAAAAGGCCGAATTATTGGGATTGGGCCAATCGTTGATTTATTCGATTCAGCAAACCGATGTTCCCATGATGCTGGTCGTTTTACGCAAAGGTACAGCTGCCGCCCACTATATTATGGGAGGCCCCACGGCAAACCGTCATAATGCGTTTACCTTGGGCACCGCAACCACGGAGATTTACGTGATGCACGGTGAGACCGCCGCCGCAGCGAGCTTTTCCCGGCGATTGGTCAAAGAAAAAGATGCCGACAGACCTTTGGAACCGGTCATTGAAGAAATGAACAAACTTGTTAAGCAATACCATGATAATTCCCGGCCGGTTTACTGTGCCCAACATGGCCTGGTCGATGAGGTCGCCAAAATGACCGAAATTCGAAACTATTTGGTCGCTTTTGCCGGAGCAGCCTACCAAAATCCCAAATCCATCTGCCCTCACCATCAAATGATGCTGCCCAGAATCATCAAGGGTTAGACAACAAACAGGTGCAGTCTTTCGACTGCACCTGCCAAATTCAACCTTGTGTGCGCCATTTCTAATTGCATGTTAAGGGGATCGTATGCTTTCATTGTGAAGATCCTGACGTGACTATTTGATAATTCTTGATGAATATAGCACTAAATAATGATAAAATAAAAGCGTAACTCACTAAAATACTTTATGAACCTTATTCTTTATAATCTCACACAGGATGAATATATGTTGAGCCGCCCTTCATCCGAAATTTGACCGGATATGTTACACAATGAAACATTCCCGTTATATTATTGTCATATGGGGTGTAACCATTGTCATTTTAGCCAGCCTCTCGGCAGCTTTCGGCCGTCCAAGGACTGAGCAGGCCCATCAATATTATCCGTTTATGTTATCCTCCATTGAAGCCGTCAATGGGAGTACAATATTGCTGAAAATCGATACTCAACTTTTGGCCAAACCAGTACCCGATTGGCAGATACGATTTCAGGACCACCTCATACCGGTCTTCAAATATCCGGTTCAATCCGATGGAGCTTTCTTAGGGTTGGTTGCAATTCCATGGCACGCCAAACCGGGGCAGACTTTCCTGATCGTTGAATGGACCGATTCCAATGGTATTTATTCAAGAATGATTCCATTTAACATCGTTGTTGGAAAGTACAGAACCGAAAAGTTAAAAGTTAATCCGCAAAAGGTCAATTTGAGCAAAAAAGACCTCGCCAGGGTCAAGCGCGAAAAAAAGGAGGTTAAGGGCATTTATTCGAGTGGTAGTTTTGATCGATTTTGGAGTGGTATCTTTCAATTGCCGCTCACCAGCGATGTTACCAGCCCATTCGGCAATAAAAGAATGTTCAACGGTCAATTAAGAAGCTATCATAATGGTGTGGACTTTCGAGCACCGATAGGAAAATCTGTACATGCCGCCAATTCAGGAATCGTCAGGTTGACCAAAAATCTGTTTTTTTCCGGCAACATCGTCATTATCGACCATGGAACAGGAGTTTTTACCAATTATGCCCACCTCAGCAGAATCGATGTCAGCCCCAATCAACATATCGAAAAGGGGCAACGAATCGGTTTGTCCGGTAATACAGGCAGAGTCAACGGTCCTCACCTGCATTGGGGAATAAAAGTGAACGGCACCTACGTAGATCCGCTGCAGTTTGTCGACGTGATTGACTCCATCATCGGACAGTAAGCGTGAAGACCCTTCGAAATCATCAGCTGATATTTTCTCGATTCGACCGGTTTTGAGTGTCTTGGCCCTCATTCCAGTGCTAAGTATCGCACTGATATACTATCTCTTCAAAGCATTTCAGATAGGACGTGATTGAAGGACTGAATGATATCTTGTTTCTCAATTTGCCCTTTGAGCGCAATCTTTGATAGTCGATGTCGAACAGATTCGAAACTTTTTCGTCTTTTGGAACCCATGCGATGAAAGATATCCAGATTGTCCCCCCGGTAAATCGGACCTGAGTTATTAAGTTCAAAAAAGGTTTTAACGATATGTTCCTTGGCTTGATCGGTGTTCATGGTTTGGTGTTGCCACGTATGCAGGTAACCTGTCAAATTGTATTTTTTTCGCATTTCTGGTTTGTAAATAGGGCTTAACGGAGTTAAAATAAAGGGATAAATAGACCATGCCAGATTGCCCTCGAACTCGGGATATTCATGATTTTCGATAAATTCTCGTGTTCGGCGCACACTTTCATTGGTCTCACCGGGAAAACCAAAGATAAAGTAACACGAACAGTTGATACCACCTGAAAGCAGCTTTTTAAGGACCTCATCATAAAGATGAGGATTGGTTTTTTTGTTCATATATTTCAGCATTTGTGGATCGGCCGATTCAAGGCCCAATTGCACCTCGGTACAACCCGCACGACGAAGCAGCTCCACATCTATTTTTTTCAACGTACTGGCTCGAATAAACGTCATCCATTGAATGCTGATACCCTCATCAATAAATCGTTGGCAGACAGCGTTCAGATCTCCCTTGCCCAATCTAAAGTTATCGTCCACAAACCATACATAGCGAATTCCTCGCTCAGAGACAGCCTTCAATTCAGCAACCAACTTATCAAGCGGTTTAATGCATGTCAGCCGACGATCCTTTGTAAAGTTGCAAAAAGCGCAATCATATGAGCATCCGATGCTGGCCTGCATCGGTACGACACCGGCATTAAAGATGGAACCAGGGAGTGATTCCCAATCAATGAAAAAGCCATCGGCCTCCGTTATATCATCAATTTGCCGAGTGAAATGATAAGCTCTGCCTTCCAATCGTGCCGAGTTGGGAAGGTCATCGATCGGCTGGGACTTCTTAATTTTTTCTAAAGCGTCACAAAGGATTTGTTCGCCCCTTAAACTGATAATATAGAGGTCAACAGCAGGTTCGTCATCAATACCGAGAAAGAGAAAATCGTCTTTGGCAGACGCTGTATCATAATTCGGTTCATGGGAGCGTTGCAGCATCAAATAGGATAAATATACAAAAGAACCACCCACGATGATGAAGACATCGGGGGCTATATTGCGAATATCTTCTATCAGTTTTCTAAGAGTTTGTTTCCCAACCATAAAGGTGGTGGATATAATCACTGCTCGCGGTCTACGTTCAAGTAAACGACGAAATCGATTCTTTTCGTTATAAAAGCTATTGATCAGCTCGACGTCAAAAGTGTGTTTTATCAAATAACTGAACAGATAAATTCCGTTCAATTTGGGTGCCGAAGCCCAGCTCATGAAACCGTCGCCTTCGATGGGTATTTTAATTTGACCCCCATGCTTCAAATAATTCAATATCACCTGAATATCCGCAGTCCTTCCGTCAAGATTAAGCCTTAACGGATTCGTACCGGATACCGTATCCACCCCGGAATCTGAAATTATAATGGCATCAAGGGCCAAGACGACCTCCCTGTTTAAAAAACGTCAGATATTAATTTAGTTATTGTTAATCTTGAACCCTATGCTCTTTGCTCTATGCCTTCCCACCCCCGCACCTCGTAACCCGCTAACCGGACCAATCCGCAATCAATATAGCTATCCCGAATTTTGACACACCAGTCGATACTCAAGTCGCAGGACCAAGATCAACCCTATCCAAATCGCACAGATACTTATGGTAAACCAGCTAAGCTGGGCGACACTCAACGCAAAAGGCAGCCACTGAGTGAAAAGTAAAATCAAAACGGATCCAAAGACCTTAAACAGCCGGTATCCAAACATATCAATCCAGGCTTTGGCTTGATATATAATTACCGGATCCACGGGTATATATAGTAGTTCCTTTGAAGCACGATTAATGGAATAAAATAAACCCCGATCGCTGATCTTGATGGCACAACCCAAAAACAGCGTTGATTGAAACAAGAAACACCATGAAAAAAGGCTAATCAATAACGGTTGTGCGAGCAAACCACCAATAGCACCAAAAGAACGGTGAATAAGCGGGGTAAAGCCTAAATTTATTCCAATAGAGATCAATCCAAGTATACTGAAAAATAAGGATAAAAAAGCGGTCCGTGCTTCTCTTTGCGGATAAAAACCCTCAATCGTATTTAAAAATTGGTAATCGATTAAAGGAGAAACCAGTTGTGCAAACAACAAAATCGCGGCGATCAGTAACAAATACCGGCTGTGGCCTAAGATTCGCCACCCCCCCTTATTGGCCATTTTTAGACTCACGATCTGTTCGACTTCACAATATATTCCGGCTCGTCCCATGACCCAGGTGAGGACAAAAACGAGGAAAATGGTAGCCGCCGCGGTTACAAGAAGATCCGGCGTCTGCAAAGCGGTGTGTTGGATTAAAAATGCCGAAAACCCCCCGCCGACCACGCCACCCACCACGCCACCGGTGCCGACCAAGCCGTACCATGATTTGCCCTCATAGGTAGTGTAAATAGAGTTGGTCAGACTCCAAAATTGTTCAACCAGTACAACACTAAGAATATCAACGAATACATAAAAACATATCGGTACTGCCGCCCCAGGAAAATTAAACAACGCGCGAAACAAAATCAATAATCCGCTAAATACCAGACATGTCCCCATCACCACATGAAGTCTGCTTTTACGTTCAACTAGTCGATGATAATAAGAGATAAAAACAATCATAGTGAACGCAGTTATAATCCATACATAAGGTAAACTTTCTGCGCCCAGATACTCGATAAAAAGAGATCGACTGGCGGGCTTCAGCTGGTATAAGGCCATAATAATAAGAAAAAAGTTAAAAAATAAAAAGGTCGCTCGAATCCCCAGCTTTCGAAGGGCAATGTATCTTCCCTTACATTCTGCTATTATCTTCTGTATTGAAGTTTCCACTTGCAATCTCTGTTATAATTAGTAATAATTATTAATATGAAGTATAAATTCTGCTTTATTGTATATCTTATCCTAGCCTTTCTTGTTGCAATTCCGTTATATGCCAAGCAACAATCCCTTTCGTTGGGTGAAACCTGTGATCCGGCGTTACAAAAAGGACTGGAAAGCTATCTGTATTCTTTAAACCTAGATGAGGCTGCTAATCGCAAAATTCTCAGTGTTGTCGTCGTCGATATTACCGAGCCTTTAAACCCGCGCATGGCATATGTCAATCCTAACGAAATGATGTATGCTGCCAGTCTGCCGAAGATAGCCATCCTACTTGGCGCATTTGATCGAATCTCAAAAGGGGAAATGACCCTCGATGACGAAACCCTGGTTAAGCTCAAAAAAATGATCCGCAATTCATCCAATGAGGCGGCAACCGAAATTCTCAATCGCGTCGGAAAAGAGTACCTAAGCGAGCTGCTGCAATCACCTCGCTATCGTTTGTATGATCCAGAAAAAAATGGCGGCCTGTGGGTCGGCAAAGAATATGGCAAGTCACCCGCCTTTAAACGCGATCCCTTGCATAATCTTTCCCATGGAGCAACAGCTCTTCAGGTTGCCCGCTTTTATTATTTGTTAGAAACCGGCCAGCTGGTTTCCCCTGAACTCAGTCAGCTGATGAAATCAATCTTAGGAAATCCTGCCATCGAACACAAGTTTGTCAAAGGAATTAAAAAGATTCATCCCAACTCCCGCATCTATCGTAAATCCGGCACCTGGAAACAATATCATTCCGACAGCGCCATTATCGAGCATGATGGCCGCCACTATATCGCGGTGGCGTTGGCCAAAAGTTCCCACGGCGACAAATGGCTGACGGAGCTGATCGTTGCCCTCGACGAACTCGTTTGTGAGTCCGCACCTATGGTGCAGTAGACTTATCTTTTCTTGTGATAAGTTTCAATTAATCGATGTATTCTCGTAGCCAACGTTTGATGAACCACCACCGAATTTTTGCGCAACACATTCGACATTACCACCACCATGTAATGGAGCTTCTTTTCTGGCGCTGGTGATTCAATAATGGCCACCGAATTGAGCATGTTGACAACATTGCCGTGGTATTTACGACATTTAAAATTCGATTCGGCTCTACACTTATATAAAGATCCGGATTTAAAATAGACGGCGGCATTGGCCAAGGCCGGCGATGAGGCATATCGGATTCGGCCCTGGGTCATGTAAATAAGCCGCTTGATTTCAAGACTTGAAAATTCGTCTACGAGCTTACCCTGCTCCAGTTTTACCAGATAGCTTAGCAATTCTCTTGGACTGGCATAGCTGGTGGTTCCCGGCACAAGCTTTTTTCCTTTCCATGTAAAAAGCGAGCCTTGGCGAATCTGCTCAATATCAAGGCCGTTGCGTGTGACCGGGCCTTGCAAGGCTTGAGACAACAAATCGGCAAGTTCTTGTTTGGATGTTTCGGTTAGGAATTTATTGGCCGCCCCATCGCTGACGGGGTAATTTTTGCCAAATTGAACCAGCAATATTAGCTCTCTGATGACCATGCTGGCCGCCGCATTTGAACTGGCAGACAGCATCCAATCAAGATACGTCCACAAACTGGCCTGATCACCGATCTGTACCGGGCGGTACCATATTTTTTTGCTCTTCAGGGTCCAGAAAGGCACTTTGTGGTGATCGGATTGGATGAACTGATCGGCGGTAACCATCGTATTTCGCAGCACCTTTAGCCGCGCTTCAACATCTTCAGGATAAATATCAGCCAAGGCCTGAAAAATCCCCAACGCGACCAATATTTTACCCACACTGCCGGGATTGGCGCGGATATTACCGCGATGCTCGGCATATAGTGGTTGTTCAGGATTCGACAAATCCAACACCGCAACCCCGTAACGATCCGCTTCGGTGCCCAAAAGATTTTTGACCTTTGCCGTAAATTCAGCATCCGGCTCGGGAACCTGGAAATCATGTTGCTCCAACAGCCGTAAATCAACTTGTTCACGATGGAGCAACGCGCCGGCATACAAACGGATACCGGCCACTTTGCCTTCCTGAGCCAAACGAAAACCCTCCAATCGCAAAATACCGGTATACAGATAGCCATCCAATGGATAGCACCATGCCCATGAAGCCCCCAGCAGGCATAAAATAAAAACGCCCAACCTTAGAATCGGTTTCATATTACTCTCCAGGAATTGAGTCTAAATTCACTGTAATCCCATGCTTTTCACTTAACACTTGATCAAGGCCGTTCAAAAAAAGGCTGTGTCTCGCCTGCGCGCTTTCCAGAAAGGGTCGAATTTGAAAAAGTATCAATTTGTTCCGATAAAAACCAAATTCGATATCAGCCGGTACCGGTCGATCGTCGCTGTTCAGCAATCTAGGGAAGCGCACGGGCACGGACTTGGCAAAATTTATCAAAATCACAACATCGGCTTCAGACAAGACGGCTTCGGTTCCACTGGCCGGGATTTTTGCCAACCCCCCGGAAGTTAGCAAAATACGCTTGAATGGCTCTGTTGCATGCGCCATCAGCCGAACACTGCCGCTTTGCATGTTTACCGATAATTCTTCGGCTGTCTGTCCTGAAACACCACCACCAATCCCTTCATTTACCGCAATGGTAAGCCATCCTTTTTGCCCGCTGTGCACATCTGCCGTAACCATCACTCCGGATTTTTCTACAGGTATGCTTTTTAACAATAACACCGATGCGTATACATGTTCCGGATTCTCCATATAAGCCTGGCGCCACTGATAGGCGCGCTCGGTAAACGGTGATGCCCAAACCCGGTTGATCGCCTTCAGTACGTTTTTAAAACCGACAACATTGGCTACCGTCAGGTTGAGACCCGCCCCCGTGAACCCCGGAAGATCTTCCACATTGGTATCGCTGCGAACAAAAACCCCGTAGGTCCCGTCCGCACCGAAAGTTTTTTCCAAGGCTGCTTGCAACCGAAGACGAAACGCTTCACCGGCATCCGCATGGACAATCCAATTTCGCAAGCGCTGCAAGAATTGGCGGGTTATCTGTTTTTGTTTTCGGGGTGAGACCTCCAAACTCCGGATCAACTTATATTGATCTTGTATCCAGTT
>CP070746.1:5364899-5374438 GCA_020348305.1 Desulfobacterales bacterium | reverse complement strand
TTTCGCCTGGTGGGCGATCCGGGAAATCCGCGTTTGATAACATTTAAAAGTAAAGAGGATCACACCGATCGCATGCTGACGTGGGCCAAAAGACGTGTAAAAGAGTTGGAAAAGGAAGATCTGTGCGGTTTCATTTTTAAAAGTGATTCTCCCAGCAGCGGAATGATACGTGTTAAGGTGTATACTGAAAAGGGCATGCCGGAGAAAAAAGGTGTGGGCATATTTGCCCGAGAATATATGGATCATTTTCCCCTCATACCGGTGGAAGATGATGGACGGTTACACAATTCCCAGATCCGTGAGAATTTCATCGAGCAAATTTTTACATTGAAACGATGGCGGGACAGCGTGGCGAAAAAACCGAGTATGGGGAAGCTGGTGGATTTTCATACCCGCAACAAGCTTTTGATTTTGTCACACAGTCAAAAACATTCCCGGCTGATGGGCAAACTGGTGGCAGAAGGCAAAAGACTGTCCATCAACAAACTTTACCAGCAATACGTCTCAATGTTGATGGAAGCCTTGGCGCTAAAGGCCACGGTTAAAAAGAATATCAATGTCTTGCAACACTTGATGGGGTATTTTAAAAAGCAGCTGACTGCAGACGAAAAGAAAGAGTTGCTTGAAATTTTTGATCAATACCGCAGAGGCTTGGTGCCTCTGGTTGTTCCGATCACATTAATTAACCATTACGTACGGAAATATGATCAACCGTATCTCAAGATGCAGACATATCTGAATCCACATCCCATTGAGTTGAAGTTAAGGGCATATGTATAATTCTGGATGGTATAGTGGGATTGTGGGGTAATGATGAAGTAATGGAGGGTCTAAATCTCAAATCACAAATCCCAAATATCAAACAAATCACAATGACCAAAATTCAAAATTTCAAACGTTTTGATCATTGAATATTGGAATTTGAGATTTATTTGGAATTTGGTGCTTGGAATTTGGGATTTTATTCGTTGGTAATTGGAACACAATAAAATTGGAGACCTAACGATGCACTCTGGTCCCATATTAGTTACTGGAGCCACCGGCTATGTTGGCGGTCGATTGATTCCGGCCCTGCTTGATGCGGGCTATCGTGTGCGAGCCATGGGCAGAACCCTGGAAAAATTGGCATGCCGGCCCTGGGCGCATCATGATCAAGTGGAGTTGGTTCAGGGGGATGTATTGGACCTTGAATCGTTAAAAAAGGCGACCGAGGGCTGTTGGGCGGCCTATTACCTTGTTCATTCGATGATTGCTCAGTTGGACAATTGCTCAATCATATGCTAAGAGGAGCTAAACTGAATCAGATGGGAGATACTCATGAGATATGTTTTGATTAGTCTATCTTTGGTAGTTGTCGTCTTAATCTCCGTCCAAGCGCAATCTGCCGCGGTTCCCATTAGTGAATCTTCAGCCGAGTGCATTGATTGCCATTCATCCATTCATCCCGGCATTGTCAAAGATTGGCAACAGAGTCGCCACGCCAAAATTACACCGAAGGAAGCCATAGTTGTGGAGGGTTTGGCACGCAAGGTATCCGCCAAAAGCGTGCCCGAAAACTTGCTCAACACAGCCGTCGGATGCGCTGAGTGTCATATGCTCAGACCCAAGGCGCATGCCGACACCTTTGAGCATAGCGGCTACGACATCCATGTTGTTGTCAGTCCAGATGATTGCCGCACCTGCCATCCGGATGAAGCCGAACAGTATTCCAAAAACCTCATGTCGCATGCCTATAATAACTTGGCTGGAAATGAAATTTATCAGTTTCACCAACAAAGCATAATTGGAGAAACGCAAAGCAAAACAAGTCGGAAATTTTTCTTGCCCGCCAATGAGGACACCAAAGCAGAGGCGTGCTATTACTGCCATGGTACCAAATTAAAAGTCACCGGTTTTGAGGTTCGTGATACGGAGGCAGCCGGCGAACTTGAATTTCCCGTGATTGAGGGTTGGCCGAATCAGGGCGTTGGCAGAGTTAATCTGGACGCAAGCCTGGGGTCGTGTTCAGCATGCCATACCCGCCACACCTTTTCAATTGAGATGGCCCGCAAACCGTTTACTTGCCAGGAATGTCACGTCGGGCCGGATGTCCCTGCTTTTAAAGTATATGCGGCCAGCAAACACGGCAATATCTTTTCTGCCATGCACAAAACCTGGAATTTTAATGCAGTGCCGTGGACTATCGGCAAAGATTTTACCGCGCCCACCTGTGCCACCTGCCATATCAGTTTGCTGGTCAACACCGATGAAGAGGTGGTTTCCGAGAGGACGCACCAGGTGAGCAACCGTTTGCCCTGGCGAATTTTCGGGATAATTTATGCCCATCCCCATCCACAACTTCCGGATACCACCATTATTCGAAACAAAGATGGCCAGCCCCTGCCCACGGAATTTGATCGCGGTTTTGCTACTGATTATTTGATCAGTGGAGATGAAATGGACATCCGTCGAAAAACAATGCAGGCCGCCTGTTTGAATTGCCATGGCACCTCCTGGGTTCGCGCCCAATGGAAACGGTTTGAAAACACCATCCAAACGACAAATGCCGATACGCTCATCGGAACCCGAATTATGCAGGAGATATGGCGAAACGGATTTGCGATTGGCTTAGACCAAGGCGGCAATCCCTTTGATGAGGCCGTTGAGAAAAAATGGTCCGATACCTGGTTGTTGTATGCAAACACGATTCGGTTTGCGTCAGCCATGGGGTGTGGGGGTGATTACGGTGTGTTTGCAGGTGGCCGCTATCAGCTCTCACAGACTTTGCTGGAACTCGATGAGTGGCTCGAGTTGCGCAAAGCGATTTCACCCGAAAAGCTTCCAAAAAGTCCCCCACCAGCTGAATGATGAAAACTCAAGCCCTTCATTTGCAGTGAGGGTCAGAATTTCATCCAGAAAAAAGATAATCCTGGCCGCTCACCTTGAAAAGATAAGGGCAACTGGAACCTATTTATGGCAATCACTAAATTCCGAATTGAACAATTAAATGATGTTGATGTCCGCAAAGGCCAATATGTCCTTTACTGGATGCAACAGTCCCAGCGTGCGGAATATAACCATGCTTTGGAATATGCCATCCAGGAGGCCAACAGATTGAACCAGGGGGTGTTGGTCGGCTTCGGTCTGATGGACAATTATCCGGAGGCTAATCTGCGCCATTATATTTTTATGCTGGAGGGATTAAAGGAAACCCAGGCGTCTTTGGCAAAACGCGGCATTAAAATGGTGATTCGAAAGGGAGCGCCGGCAGAGGTAGCCTTAACCCTTGGTCGGCAGGCCTCAATGATCGTATGTGATCGAGGGTACCTCAAGCACCAAAAGAAATGGCGCGCTCAAGTATCCCGGGAAGCAGGATGTCGCCTTGTGCAGGTGGAAAGCGATGTGGTCGTACCCGTTGAGGTCGTTTCCGAAAAAGCCGAGTATGCCGCCCGAACCATCCGTCCCAAAATCCATCGACAGCTTGAAACATATCTCGCAGAACTCAAGCCGATCCGGGCAAAACATAATTCGCTGAACTTTTCAATAAAAGGAATTGACCTGACCGACACTGAAAAAATACTCAAGAAAATGAATCTTGACCGCAATGTCGCGCCGGTTTCCGCTTTATTTAAAGGCGGAACATCGCAGGCTGTAAAACGATTTGATGAGTTTATCCGCCGCCGGCTGAAGCACTACGATCAGCACAGCAACCAGCCGCAGACCGACGATGTCTCCCACATGAGTCCCTACCTTCATTTTGGACAGATTTCGCCTTTGTATTTAGCGTTGCGAATCCAAAGTGCCGGTCGCGCCCTGCAGAAGGCCAAAGACGCATTTTTAGAGGAACTGATCGTGCGGCGTGAACTGGCGATCAACTTTGCCCACTACACGCCAAACTATGATTCCTACGAGAGCATTCCGAATTGGGCCCAAAAAACCCTGGCGGACCACCAAAAAGACCAGCGAGAATATGTTTACACCCAGCGGCAACTTGAGGGGGCTGAAACCCATGATGAATATTGGAACGCTGCGATGCGGGAGATGAGGTACACAGGGTTTATGCATAATTATATGCGCATGTACTGGGGTAAAAAAATACTGGAATGGTCGCCGACACCGCAAAAAGCATTTCGGACCACCTTGGCCATTAACAACAAATACTTCATTGATGGGCGCGATCCTAATTCCTACACCGGAGTGGCCTGGATTTACGGAGTCCATGATCGGGCCTGGACGGAACGGCCCATCTTCGGGAAAATCCGCTATATGGCCGCTTCGGGCCTGGAACGAAAATGTGATATCCAAGGATATGTAAAAAAAGTTGATGGCTTGGTACAGAAAGTCTAGCCGAACATGTCTCCGGAAAAAATATTTCAAAAATATCCAGGACAGTTTGCAATTATTCGCCAAAATTTTAACTTTTTTTTCACTTTGACTCCAATTTTTTTATCCGAAAATTTCAAGCTGGCTATTTTTTACAGATTTGCATACCATATCCATAAAAATGTGGAATTGGCTATATATAGCCGCCATCTACAATTCAGCCAATTATATAGGCACTATACAAAGCGATCAATCTCAAAAAACGCACAATACGGCCGCTCCGTGTGCAAACAGCTGTTCGGCTAAATTTATTACTACGGCAAGACAGATAATCACTGTAGACTTTGAGGTTTTCTGCTAACCCATGGTTGTGCCTTTTCCAATTGAGAAGCTAACCTTAATAATTTTGCTTCTTCACCAAAACGACCAATAAACTGGACACCACATGGCAACCCACTTTCAGTCCAATACAGAGGCACAGACATAGCAGGTTGACCAGTAATATTGGCAATCATAGTAAAAGGCATCAGGACTTTCATCATATTTTGAATAAGTTCTTTTAATATCGAGTTGGTTAACTTTCGGTTGCTCATAATGATATTACCTACCCATGAACTGATTACCTTCATGGAGCGCTGGTCTGATTTACTGGGCTGCAGGGAACCTACGAGAACAGGTGGCTCTCCGAGGGTTGGGGTGAGCATCATGTCATATTTATTTAGCACTTGGTCCATGATTGTTCCGAATTGCCGCCATTTGCGTTTTGCTTTTACAAAGTCAAGTGCTTTGATTCGCTGTCCCATACGATACAATGCATAGTTTTGTAATTCCAAATTGCGCTTGACGTTAAAGTGACCATAAGTCTGTACTAACCTATCAACATGTGCAGCTAAATTCCCAATCATAATGATACACCAGTTCAATGCTGCATCTTCCTCCTGATAGTTGGGCACGGTTTCTTCGACATTATGTCCCAAGCTTTCGAGTAATTTACATGTCTGTTCCACCGACTTGATACATTCCGGATGCACTTCCCTTCCGTATGCTGACCGCGTATGAAAACCTATTCTTAAATGCTCCGGATCAAACTGTACCTCTTCTTGAAAAGGCCTTTCCGGTGCGATGATGCTATAAGGCGCACCTAGTTCACGGCCTGAGACAGCGTCCAACATAGCCGCAGAGTCGCGTACGGATCGCGTGACAACATGGCTGGTGGACATACCATCCCATTCTTCCTTAAAATCGGGTCCAACCGGATTACGTCCTCTGCTGGGTTTAAGTCCGAATAAACCACAGTAAGATGCGGGCACACGAATCGATCCCCCTTCATCTGTCGCTGATGCTAAAGGAACTATGCGTGCCGCAACAGCTGCGGCTGAACCACCACTGGAGCCTCCAGGTGTATAAGCAAGATTCCATGGGTTCCGAGTCTTTTCAAATGCTTTAGGCTCAGTAACGTAAGCGAGTTTAAATTCTGGCGTGTTTGTTTTACCGAGTATGACTAAACCGGCCTTCTTGAAGCGCCTCACTATTTCTGCATCGTTCTGGGGTAAAAAATCTTTTAGTAACGCGCTACCGGAACTCATGGGAAAATCTTTCAATGCATGGTGGGCATCTTTTAGCAAAAACGGAACACCACAAAAAGGGGCATCTGCCTGCAAATGCTTAGCTGTTTCTCGTGCAAAATCGTATAGTGGTGTTATGATCGTGTTTAGTTTTGGGTTTAGTTTTTCTGCACGGTTTATTGCCTCTTCACATAGCTCTGTAGCTTTGATTTCACCATTCTTGACTAGCTTTGCCAATCCAATACCGTCATATTGCTCGTATTCTGCAAAAGAAGTCATATCGATATACCTCCAATTGATTTGCTGAACATTAATATTCAATGTTCGGTGTGTTTTTATTCCATAATGGGATGTTATATAGCAGTCTATTGAAGTACCCAATATGGAACAAAAAATAACCTGATAGCCTATCTTGAATGTTATACCATCCGTATAGGTAAGAATTATCGAAATTACAGATAAATTGAGAAAATTTGCAAAAAACCACGCTTATTAAAACCTGTGATATCATAAAATATCACAAATTTTCTCAAAGTGTGGATATGTAAATGTAATCCCAACTTTGGCAAAAATGCAGATATCCTAATCTGATATCACAAGTTTCGATGGTCGGTCAATTTTGCATAGATGTTGGATATCAAAAGTTTTATTTTTGTCGATTTTTGATTGAAATTAAGGAAGCTATCACAAGACCAACTCCTATTCCTATGAGAATAGAGACAACAAAAATTAGGGCTGATTTCTTAAGGAATATGAATCCAACACCAACACCTATAAGTGTCGTTCCACCAATGACCCATATACTCTTATCGTCTTTTTTATTTATTCATTTTAATTTACTCGTTTTATTCCCTATTTAAAATGGTAGAGCTTAAACAAGCTTCCTGCCGAGATTAAATGCTCTGTCAAGGTAATAGTCCACACCTCTGTGCTCAATATCACCGGCGTACATGTCTCCAACTATTTTTCCGTTTAAAGAATCTTTAACAACGGTCTTAATCTGGCCAGTTGCCCAATCACATAATTTTCTGTACATTGGAGGTACAATCCCTGACGTAATAATGACAATTGCTTTCCGTGTCTTATCCGATCTGGGAAGCGGACAACCTTTAATAGTTAAGACTCTTCTTTCAGGCTTTCCAAAGGTCCAGCAAATTCTTTCAAGGAATGTCATCATGACTGCTGTCACATATCCCATATGCACGGGAGTACCAAATATAAGAGTGTCAGAGTTGAGAACATCCTCCTTTATATAGTCCATATCATCCCGTATAGAGCATTTAGCTATTGGATCTTCCGTCTTGCTGTCCCTGCAGGCAAGACAATTCTTGCAAAACTGGATATCGTGATCAATCAAGTGTAACTTCTTGACTTGGCAGTTCGGGGATTTGGATTTTACCCCCTCAATTGCCTTGTCGACCAGGGTATCAGTTGCTTTACCTTTTCGCGGACTTCCTACGATCACCAGAAGATTCATTAATTATGGTTTTTCCCTTAAGCTGAAGGTTTCAAGTTAACTTTTGGTTTCTTACCAGTATCCCATGTTGGCACCAAACTGGGGTTAATTGAAATAATCCAAACCTTGCCAGTAGTGCAGATATTTGAGTCTCATAGTATTTTTGGGATTTCAAATGTGTGGATAGAATCAGGTATCGTTATCTATTCTAAGGAATGAATTAGTAAACTAAATACAAACATCTCGGATTTCGATTCCGATAGGCCCACAACTATAGTTGTTACAACGCAAAGCAGAGCAGGCACTCACTGCAACCACAAGGTCCATCTCCGCACGAAATTCAATATAGTCACCCGCCTTAGATAAGGGCGGATGAATCTCAATTTTCCCATCATTATAAATCTCAATATTCATAAAGACATTAAACGGAGTTTGAATTTGTGATTCCCTGATTCCAAACTGTCTAAGACTTTCCGCAAGATTTACTAAACAATTTGGATGGGGCTCATTAATGCCATAAGAGATTCTGAACATTTCCTGGCTGCAGGGAGCGAATAGGAAGACATGCTTTCCCACTTGGTCTGTTTCAATAGTTAGCAGTGGATTACTTCTATTTGAGTACAGAACATCTTCGTTCGATAAGAATAATTTCCCGTTGTAGTCGATACTTCGACCTGAGGAGAGGTACTCTTCTGAATCACGAAGGGAAAAACACATGAGATCAGCGACTTGCTCTCCTTCAATATCGATGATTTTAAGCCGTTGACCCTTCTTAAGCTCAAAACCGCTTCCGGTTCTTGGCTTGATTTTAAAACTATTTACAATCCTAAGACTTAAAACTTTGCCCATTGTTTACCTACACTGTCAGTATCCGAGGGGACCTAAAATACATTGAGATAAGACGCAACATTGGTAAAAACCTTGATATCAAAACCATATCAGATCTTCAAATATTTTTAGCTGGTGTCTGATAAATACCATAAGAGAAATTCTGAAATAAAAAAATCAGGAAGATTTTTGAAAGTGTCTATAGAGGAAATTAACTGGATACTAAATGACCACCTGGTTTTGAATTTTTAATGGGGGGGATCGGTAAACGATTCTTTAAAGTATATCTGGAAAAAATATGGGTTTGAGATTATTGTGGGGAAGATCTTCCAACATTTACCTTTTCCCACAGGACATATGATATCCACAATTTTCAGGCAGGCGATTTCTTTTGGATTTGCAGATGATATCCATAAAAATCTGCGATTGTGTATGCATAGCCGGTACCCATCATTCAGCTATTTTTTATATTGCGTTTAGCAGTCCAAAATATTGGCGGTCATTTTTTCGCTAAGAAACTTGCTCGCAAAGTGATCTAAACTTCCTTATGGCAATCTACATTTTTTCCTTAGCATCTCTAATTTCATGAAATATTGATTTTTATAATCTAAGCCTTTTTGGTGGGTCATATCTTTCGATATAAGCTTGAGGTGAGGCCTGATGTCAATACCGTTTGAATTTATGCCATCAATATTTGATTGGCCCTCCGTTTTTATTAAGCTATTGCCAATTAGTTAATACCTCCTGAGCCTCACGAGACCCCTGCGCCGCCTCTTTTTGGAGCCAGTGCCGCAGATCTGAGAGATGATTTTGCGCCTCCGGCTGTCCACCAGACAAAGCCACCTGGTACCACTCATATGCGGTCGCCGGATCTTTGATAATCGTTCCGCTATCATCGATAGAGGTGGGATCAAAATACTGCGCCATGATTAACGCTGCCTCTGCATGTCCGGATTCTGCAGCGTATTCCAGCAGAATAAAGGCCGCGTCGGCCCGTTCCGGTTTTTGCGGCAATGATTTCGCAAGCACCACGGCAGCTTGCGGATCGATCCCCTCTCGCATCGCCTTTCGAACCTGTTCAAGCAAAGGCGCATCGGGTTTATAGGGTGGCGGGGCATGCATGGGCGCCTCTTGCTTGGGGGGCAAACTTGCCATCCGGGGCAGTTTGGTTGGCTCAGCCATTTCCCCGGGCGTAACGGCTTGTCTTATTCCTCGCCAGGCGAAATAAGCGCCGACAACCACAGTGATGACGATAGCAACCGTGATTAAGATCCACCTGTGAGTTCGCGGCTCTTGACCTTCAAAATTATATTTCACAAAAACTCTCCTTTAATAACATGTTATTGCAACGATAATTCTTAGATGCGGCTACTATAATGTGAATACAA
>CP070746.1:5334068-5364799 GCA_020348305.1 Desulfobacterales bacterium | reverse complement strand
GACTTAATTTGTGCCCGTCATGCCGGACTTGATCCGGCATCCAGTAGCGTAAGGCTTTGAAAAAACACTGGATTCCGGGTCAAGCCCGGAATGACAAAAACAGCAATATGTGTAGTTTTACCGATTATAACACAGCCTGGAAAGCCGGAATCCAGTCATTTCGATAGCTTCTGGACTCCGGCGCCTGCCCCGGATCCCGATCCAGGGTTCGCCGGAGTGACGGGAATGAGACTTTTTGCGAAAGCATCAGGGTTCAATGTTCAAAACGTTTGAGATTTTGAATTTTGGTCATTGGGATTTGTTTGGGATTTGAGTTTTGTGATTTGGGATTTACACAAATTCATCCTGGAAAAGAAATCAATCTGAGGTATTAAAAACACTTCATATGAGAGAAGTAAAGCGGTCATGACAGAATCCTTATTAAGCATCGAAAACCTATCGGTTGACTTTACAGCAGCTGAAAGCGTTATCCATGCGGTAAAACAGGTCTCGCTTGACATTAAGCGTGGAGAGACCATGGCCTTGGTGGGTGAAAGCGGGTGCGGTAAATCTGTTACAGCGCATTCCATATTGCGTCTGCTGCCTTATCCCCAGGCGTCTCATCCCTCCGGGGCAATATACTTCGATAATATGGAAACGCTTGGCGCGACAGATGATCAGATTCGATCTATTCGCGGCAATAAAATCGGAATGATTTTCCAAGAGCCCATGACCGCCTTTAACCCTCTTCATAGCATTGAAAGACAGATAAACGAGGTGCTCGTATTGCACAAAGGTGTCAGCGAAACCAATGCCAGTAAACGAACCCTGGAATTGTTGGAACTGGTCGGTATTCAAAATGCCGCCAACCGCATGAGTTCCTATCCCCACGAACTCTCAGGCGGGCAGCGGCAGCGTGCTATGATCGCCATGGCGCTGGCCAATAATCCGGAATTACTCATTGCCGATGAGCCCACAACCGCCTTGGATGTTACGGTTCAGGCTCAAATTATTGATCTTCTCAAAAGTCTTCAACGGCAATTTGAAATGGCGGTTTTACTCATCACACATGATTTTAGTGTGGTCCGGAAGTTTTCAGATCGCATTGCTGTCATGTATCAGGGTGAAATCGTTGAAACCGGAAATTCCGATGACATATTCGCCAATCCGCAACATGACTATACAAATTTGCTGATGCAATCTGATCTTGGTGGTGAGCCAAGCCCGGTACTGAGCAATGCGGATACGATGGTTAAAACAGAAGATCTGAAAGTTTGGTTCCCAATAAAAAAAGGTATTTTAAAAAGAACCAGGAATTATATCAAAGCGGTGGACGGTATCACCATCCGGGTTCGGCAGGGACATTCTCTGGGAGTTGTCGGGGAAAGCGGATCCGGAAAGACGACCCTCGGTTTGGCAATATTACGGCTGATTGAAAGTGATGGCGCTATTGCATTCCAAAATGTACCAATTGACGCTTACAATCAAAAACAAATGCGTTTGTTACGAAAAGAGATGCAAATTGTTTTTCAGGATCCGTTCGGCAGCTTAAGCCCGCGCCTGTCCATCGCAAAAATTATTGAAGAGGGGCTTGAGATCCATAAGCCAGAAGATAAAGATAGATTTGAGGAAGAAATAGTCACGGTATTACAGGAAGTCGACCTTGACCCGGATGTTCGTCATCGTTACCCCCATGAATTTTCCGGTGGTCAGCGACAGCGCATCGCTATTGCCAGGGCGCTTGTCCTCAAACCTAAATTGATCGTATTGGATGAGCCGACCTCATCTCTGGATAGGTCGGTGCAGTTTCAGGTGATTAATCTTCTCAGGGATTTGCAAATGAAGTATGGGTTAACCTATCTATTCATCACGCACGATCTAAAAATTGTAAAAGCACTCTGCCACGAATTAATTGTTATGAAATCCGGGGCAATTGTTGAAGCAGGTCCAGCCCAAAAAGTGTTTACATCTCCTGAACAAGACTATACCAGATCATTACTTAGCGCAGCATTTGATTAGAAGTCTACTTTTTAATACCCGGAACAGGAACCGCTGCAATCAGCTCCTTGGTATAGGGATCTTTGGGATTGTTGATGATATCCCCTGTCTGTCCTTGTTCAACAATTTTGCCGCGGTTCATCACCGCCACACGAGTTGCGATGTGGCTGACCACACTTAAATCATGGGATATAAAAAGATAGGCTAAGTTGTACTTTTTCCGGAGATCTTCAAGCAGATTGATCACCTGGGCTTGCACGGACACATCCAAGGCACTCACCGGCTCATCACAAACGATAAAATCAGGTTTCAGGGAGATTGCCCGGGCTATATTTATACGTTGCCGTTGTCCTCCGGAAAACTCATGCGGATACCGAAAAATGGATCCTTCTTCAAGTCCCACATCCTGCATCAATCTCCTGGCATGTTCTTCTTTGCTACCCTCCAGCAATTTAAACTCAACCAGGCCTTCTGTGACAATATCCAAAACATTCAATCTCGGATTCAAACAAGACAATGGATCCTGAAAGATGATCTGCATCCGGCGTTTTAATTCTCTGGCTTCATGGCGATTTATCGAAAGAAGATCTTTTCCATCAAATACCGCCCTGCCCTCCTGTGCCCTTTCCAGTCCCAGCAGTGTTCTCCCCAGTGTTGTTTTGCCGCAACCGGATTCGCCAACCAACCCTAAGGTTTCGCCTTTATTGATATGAAATGAAATACCATCAACGGCTTTGACATATCCGACAGTTCGGGCCAGAATTCCCCGCCTGATCGGAAACCAGGTCTTAAGATTTTCGACTTCAAGTATAGGCGATTTAGCGTTTTGATTTGTCATAACTTGCATTTATATCGGAGTGATCCTACTGTTATGGCTCTTTTGTAAAATCCTGATGAATCAATTGGTCGGCAATAAAACATGCGGCCCGGTGTTTATCGGAAAGCTGCATAAGTGGCGGCGACTCCTTAACACATCTATCGAATGTATACGAGCAGCGATCCCGAAAATGACAACCGGACGGATAGTTCAATGGCGATGGTACTTGACCGGGAATAGCGTTTAACCGGTCAGTATCCACCGCCAACTTGGGTATGGAATTAAGCAAACCACGCGTGTACGGATGGGCCGGCTGCACAAAAATATCATCCCTCTTCCCTTCTTCAGCAATCCGAGATGCATACATCACCAGCACGCGATCACACATCTCCCAGATGACACCCATGTCATGGGTAATCAGGAGGATCGATGTTTTCTCCTGGCGCATTTCTTTGATCAATGAAAATATCTTGGCCTGGATGGTGACATCCAGCGCCGTGGTCGGTTCATCGGCGATTATCAGATCCGGGTCCAGCATCATCGCCATGGCAATCATTACGCGTTGTTGCATACCGCCTGAAAGTTGAAACGGATAGGCAAACAGACGTTCCTTTGGATCCGGTATTTTAACTTTCTCTAGCCAAGTTTCGGCTATTTGCCAGGCCTCTTTCTTGGAGATATCGCTATGGAGGTGAAGCACCTCAACCAACTGCTGTCCAATCCGCTGCAAAGGAGACAACGCCGACAGGGGTTCCTGGAATATCATGCTGATGGACTTGCCCCGAATTCTACGCAGCTCGGCAGCATCCATTTTGAGTAAATCGTGACCGTTAAAGAATATATTGCCCTGTTCAATTATAGCGGGGGGTGAAGGGATTAACTTAAGAATACTGAGGGAGGTTACGGATTTTCCACATCCGGACTCCCCTACCAATCCAACGATTTCGCCCCTGTTTACATGAAACGAAACATCGTCGACAGCTTTAAAAATGCCTTCATCGGTGTGAAATGCAACCGTTAAATTGCGAACATCAAGCAAATCGTGGTTCATCATTCAAGTCGTGTATAGCGTTTGGGATCATACGCGTTGCGGATACCTTCACCAATAAATACGCCCAGCAACATCACCGTGAACAAAGCCAGCGATGGATACAAAATAAGCCACCAGGCCCAGCGGTATTGTTGGGCCTGAAACAAAAGCTCTCCCCAGCTTGGGGTCGGCGGTGGAAGCCCGAACCCAAGATAGTCTAAAGCGGCTAGCGCGCCAATCGCACCGACCAGAGAAAACGGTAAAAACGTAATGACAGGCACCAGGCCATTGGGCAAGATATGTTTAAATATGACTTTGTAGGAAGCAATTCCCATGCATTTGGCCGCCTCAACAAACGGTTGCTTGCGCAAGCGTAAAAATTCGGCGCGCATGTAGTAAGAGATGCCGATCCAATTAAAAATACCATAACAAAACAATAACAACGGAAAGCTCCGACCGTAGACGGATCCCATCAGAATCATGATGTACAAAAATGGCAGCGCACTCCAGATTTCAATCAGCCGCTGTCCGGTGATGTCGGTCACACCGCCGTAATATCCTTGAAGAGCTCCCACAATGATGCCCAATACTTTGGCAGTAATGACAAGTAGTAAACCGAAGGTCATCGAGGTTCTGAGCCCGTAGAGTATACGGGCGAAAACGTCTCGCCCGGCCCCGTCAATTCCCATGATGTGTCCTTTGATGGGACGAAATGGGAAGCGAACATCTTCTTTCACGAATGCAACGCTGTAATTTCGTTTATCAACGCTAAGTCTAAGATTGTCCAGAGGACCGAAAAATCGACTTTCAACATTTCTCAAAAGCTCTTTCCGGGCACTTTCGGTAAGTTTCTGCCACAAATCCAGGCCCGCGGTGGTTGAGTTGCTTTGCACGATGTTGAGTTCCCGGTTTAATTCAATTTCATGAACCTGAATGAATATCGAAGTGCCTGCGGATATATTCTCTCTGAAGGTCAGTCTGACAGTTTTCGGCGGTCTTTTCCTGGCAGAAAACGTTGAAAGCGACACCATGACCTCTTTACCATGGGCACTTTTCGTAGAAACAGCAATTGCGGGCGCAGCTTGATTCGCAAATCGAACGTTGACTGCCTGTTGGATGCGTGCCGGGATATCGAGGTAATCGGTAAGTATTAAATTTTTGACGTCATCCTCGGTTTTGCCCACAAAAGGTCCAAATGCTGCAGATCTGGCAATGGAATAATCTTTTCGGATATTAACGGTGCCGATCAGGGGCATGGCATTAAATTTCACCGTGACATTTTCAGAGACGTCAATAGATTCGGGGTCAACGCTGCCGTACGGCCCAAAGGGCACCGGCGGAAAGATCATGTAATTTTCAGAATTGTTCTTGAAGGCCTGGCTGTTTCTGATTTTATGATAATCCGGTCTAGTTTTTTTTCCACTGCCGGTAAACGTGTCCTCAGGATAAAACTTTAAAACCGGAAAATAGGATTGTCCTTCAAATTGCACATACAGGGGGTTGTCATTGCAGATCAGCTCTGAGCCAAAACTTATCACATAAAGTATTATCAGAATCCACAAAGAGATATAGGCACGCTTCATCTCTTTTAGACGCTGAAAGCGCTTTCGGTTTATTGGATTCTTTATCAGGCGATCAGAAAGTCCCATTATCAGTTCTGTTGAAAATTAATTCTGGGATCGATCAGAACATACATGAAATCAGATAATATGTTGCCAACCAAGCCTAAAATCGCTGTTAGTGAGAGAATCCCCATAAACACAGGGTAATCACGGCCGACGATGGCTTCCAGGCTCAATCGTCCCATTCCGGGTATCTCAAAAACCGTCTCAATAATAACCGATCCGGCGAACATTACCGTTAAGATCGCTCCGAATCCGGTGGCGATTGGAATAAGGGAATTACGCAAAGCGTGGATCCAGATGGCCCGGGTGAAGCTCCCGCCTTTGGCCAAAACTGTGCGGATATAATCTTTGCTTATTTGCTCAAGCAGGGAATTTTTCATCAGGAGGGTAAGCACCGCAAAGTTCCCAATCACATAGCATATCACAGGCAAAAACATGTGCATGAAAATATCTTTCACTTTGCCCAAAAACATCAAATCAGCAAAATTGTCTGAACGAAATCCGGATACGGGAAAAATATCCCATAATCCCTCAACCGTGCCGCAAAAGAGCATCTTGAGTACCATTCCAAAAGCAAAAGGCGGAATGGCATAACCGACAAAGACAATCACACTGGAGACGAAATCAAAGGCTTTGTCGTGTCGTAAAGCTTTTAATATGCCTAAGGGAATACACACAAAGTATGAAAGCACAAAACCTGTCACCCCAAAGATAAGGGATACTTTAAATCGTTCCTTAATCAGCTGCCAAGCGGTCTTGTTGGGAAACTTATACGATTCCATCTTCATACCGAGCCTGTCTTTCACCAACCATTTCCAATAGCGCTCGTAAAAAGGCTTATCAAAGCCGAAATGCGCCTCAAGTGCCTTACGCTGTTCTTCAGAAATGGATCCGGTCAGGCCCGTTCCCATTCCGGATTCGGCTGTCCCGATGCCTTTCATTTGCATAATCATCTGTTCCACCGGTCCGCCGGGTACAAATTGAATAAGCGCAAAACATAACAGCGTGATCCCTAAAAACGTCGGTATCACCAAGAGAAACCGCCTGATAAAATAGTCTAGCTTTTCCATAGATGCATCTCTGATTTCTTTATGGGTATCTATATTTGTATATATATTAATATATTTTTGCAGACTTGTCCAAAACCAAACTAAACGGTAAATCCTTGACACCACAGCATGTGTTTCTTAAGTAAATAATTAAATACGATATTGGTTTTGATTTTTTCAACGCCAAGCGCTTTGCCCTATGCTTAACCAGACTCGAACATTCAGCATCTAGTATCGAGTATCCAGCAACCTGACACCTGCGTGCCGCGCCGAAGCCCTTGAGGCGAAGGCGGGAACCTTTGAACCTATGAACCCTGAACCCCGAACCCTGAACCAAAAAAATGTACACCAGCGAATTAAACACACCCAAGTCGGAACTTGATCACAGAATCGTCAAACTGCAGGATCATCTCATAAAACAAAATATCGATGGTGCATTGATTATTCAGCGTGTCGATCTTTTTTATTTCTCGGGAACCATCCAGCAGGCAAATCTTTATATTCCGGCAGATGGCAATCCAATCCTACTGGTCGTGAAAAGCTCGGAGCGCGCAAGGGCGGAATCGGCAATTGATCGGATTGTGACGATGAAAAGCCCCACAACCATCCCGCAGATCTTAAAACGAAACGGATATGACCTGCCCGGGACCCTGGGATTGGAGCTTGATGTATTACCGGCTAATTTATACTTTAACTATCAATCCATCTTTGAAAGCGCCGAGATCGTAGACGTTTCGTATGCGATTCGATTGATTCGGGCCGTAAAATCGGCCTACGAACTTAATCTAATGCGCCAGGCAGGCAAGTTGTCCGACGAAGTCGCCGCTCAGGTACCGCACCTGTTGCGGGAAGGCATGACGGAGCTGGAGCTTGCCGGTAAGGTAGAAGCAGAAGCCCGTAAACGCGGTCATCAAGGGGTTGTTCGGATGCGTCTGTTTGGCAGTGAAATGTTTTACGGGCATCTGATGTCCGGTGCGGCGGGTGCATTGCCGAGCTTTCTGTCATCTCCCACCGGCGGGATGGGCCCCAGTCCGGCGATGGCACAGAGCGCCGGTTTTAAAACCATACGACGTCACGAACCCGTGATGGTGGATTACATCTTTGCCCTGAACGGCTATTATTCAGACCATGCCCGCATTTTTTCACTGGGAAAACTTCCGGAGGATCTGATGGCAGCCTATGCGGTTGCGCTGGAGCTTCAGGAAATGATCAAAAAAATGGCCAAGCCCGGTGTGCGCTCCGGTGAAATATATGATTACGCGTTGGAGAAAACAAGAGCGTGGGGCTACGCAGATCATTTTATGGGCTTTGGGCCCGAGCGCATCCGCCTCGTTGGACATGGCATCGGATTGGAGGTTGATGAATTTCCATTTCTGGCTGCCGGACAAAATCTGAAATTACAGCAAGGCATGACCCTCGCCCTGGAGCCCAAACTGATATTTCCCGGCAAAGGCGTGATAGGCCTCGAAAACAGCCATATTGTGACCGTAGATGGTCTGGAACAGCTCAATAGCTTTACGGAAGAGATTGTTATCGTGTAAATCAATTTAGGAATTCAGGGAATTTATCTCTTTTTCGACTGGATTTATGATCTCCACACATTTGGGGAAACCATTTTTTTTCAGATTGCCAGATGGTATATGCAAAAATTCGCTATTGTGTATGCATAGCCGTTACATAATTCTGTGTAAGTGTGGGTTACGTGAGTTAAACTTAATAAGGGCATATATGGCTTCGCCGGCATCCGCATCTATTTTGAAGGTTACAGGGGGCCAGGCTTTGAAAGTAAACCGCGACCGATATCCCGGCTGACTTGACCTATCCAAACCAGTTATCTTGAAGCACCAGAGCAATGTGACAGGATAGACAATGACTGTGACGGGAATGTGCCTTCAAAAGAGGCTGATAGTGATGCCGATGGCTACATGATAGTTAACGGTTTCCTTGGACCACCAGGTTTTTAGGATTAATCTTTTGATCTGTCAAAAATGCTTCCACATTTTCGACTGCCATAATTAGGCCGTTATTTGTAGCCTCCGGGGTCATGCCGGCGTTGTGCGGCGTAAGGACAAGATTGGGCAATTTTGTTAGGGGGTCACCAGCATTTAGGGGCTCTTGGTCAAAGACGTCAAGGGCTGCACCGGCAATTTTTTTTTCTTTTAAGGCTTCATTGAGCGCGCCTTTTTCAACAAGTCCTGCACGCGCGGTATTCACAAAAAATGCCGAGGACTTCATCAGATCAAAATCTTTTTTGGTGAAAAAATCTTTGGTCTGATCGTTCAGTCGCAAGTGAAGGCTGACAACATCAGCATTGCTCAGTAGTTCCTCTTTGGTAACAAAGTGCACTCCTGTTGCAATCGCCCTTTCTTCAGATGGATGCAAAGTCCACGAAATAACCTCCATGCCCAGACCTTTGGCCATCTTTGCCACATGTGTTCCAACTGCACCTATTCCCATGAGTCCTAATACCTTGCCGCTGAGCTGTACCATTTCTACTCTTGGCCATTTACCTGAGCGGACCTCTCGGTCAATAAAAGGGATCTGGCGAGCAAGAGAAAAAAGAATAGCGATGGTGTGTTCAGCCACGGACAAGGCATTTGCGCCGGGAGTGCTGGTTACATTGATTCCGAAATCTTTAGCCGATTGTAGGTTCACATTATCAGTGCCTGAACCCCATATAGAAATTAGCCTCAGGTTTGGACAGGCAGCGAGAACCTCTGTGTTCATATGAGTAAAAGCTCGAATATTGATGACGACTTCCGCCTCTTTTATCCTTCCAATGAGATCTTGCTGGTTCTCTGCCTTGCTGCAGTAAATTCTTACATCGCCAAGGGTCTTTGCTCTCTCCTCCGCAACAGTGCCCGAAATTGCCACGGGAAAATCATCCGGAATTACAATACGATGCGTCATGTCAATAACCTCTCACTTTTTCATCCCTTCTTAGACCATATTATGATAATTATGGATAAATTCTTATCTTACCTCAACTTATTAAGAAAAAGAAAAGATTTTCCGACAATAAGATAAAAGTAACTCAAAAAATTGGGTGAGTATAACTTGCTATTACTCTCCCTGTAGAGATATCCTTTAACTGTGACACACAAGACCTCGCTTGACAAAAAATATATCATCTCATAATTTCACCATGGTCAGTAATCCATCTCTTAAATAGAGATTCATAAAGCGGCAGGCTCGTATCACCACAAAGTCCAAATATGACTTCTACACCTACCTGTTCCAGCATCTGTACAAGTGCGTCACTTCCCCGCATATAGGCTCCTATTACCCCGATTTGAGTCAAACTCAATTGGATTCAATATATTCATCTTTTGTTTTGAGTCCCATGCTTTTTTCTCGAAAGAACCATTGAGAGAAAATGACTTTTATTCCATGATTAAAGAGTAAGTCCTAACGACTTACCAAGGGCTATTAACTCGTTCACTGTATTTTGCGCCATGGGAATACCTTCTTGTAATCGTTTCGTTTCGGTCTTGAATTCAGGCTCACCGGGTATAAGAATTTCATCCACATTCTTCGCTTTTCCGCTCTCCTTGATACTCTTGATGTACCGGTCCATATTCTGCTTGAACGCCTCCCTGCCGATGAAACACTCTGGATCCAAGGCCATGAAGGAATGGCAGGTGCCCTGGATGCCGCTCTTATCTTCTTCGTACAAGCTCTTGATGTTCCGCGTCCATTTTCCGCCGGTTAAGACAGCGGTCAGCATCTCATGGATTAATACCAGTCCGTAGCCTTTATGACCCCCTATCGGTGCCAGCGCTCCGCCGCCTTCATAGCCTTTATAGGGATCCTCGGTCGGCAGACCATTTTTGTCCACCGCCCAGCCCAGAGGAATCTTCTCTCCCTTTTTCCGGGATAGGATCAGTTTGCCGGAGGAAACGACACCCAGTGAGAAATCCAGAACCACGGGTAGGTAACGCCCAGCAGGCAAAGCATAGGCCAAAGGGTTGTTACCGATGATCCGCTCCCGTCCGCCCCAAGGGAACATCATCGGGGCCGAATTAGAAACGACATAGCCGATGAAGTCTTTTTTCAGAGCCATCATCGGAAAAAGGCCGGCCACACCAAAATGGCCGCTGTTTCCTACCGAAGCCCACCCAATTCCGAACTCTTCGGCCTTGGCAATGGCCTTCTCCATTCCTCGGTAGGCGGCCAAGTGCCCCATCGTTCCATGGGCCTCCAGGAAAGCGGTGGGTCCCTTCTCTTTTACGACCGTGATTTTTGCTTCCTTCCGTACATAGCCCTTCTGAAGCCGCTGGATATAGATGGGAAGCCGAGTCACCCCGTGGGTTTCCACTCCCCGCAGATCGGAACGGGTCAGAAGGTCAGCTATCATTTCGGCCTCACCTTCAGGCACCCCAACGTTCATATAGGCCTGCTGACAAAAATCCTTTAGCTTTTCAAATTTGATTCTGATAAAATTCGACATAATCGTTTATCCTCCTCAAAGTTCAATAGCCCCTCTATTAGGCCACACGGCTGGCGGTAAGTTGACCATCTGATCCCAGCGGCTGTAAGCTGACTTATCGGTGAGCCAGCAGAAGCTAGGATGGTAGGGACTCGCATTTGTGTCTGGGCTCATTTAATGACAGACTCAAGACCAAAAGATGTTGCCCAAATTAGAATCTTTTTGAAATCATTGGATATTTTGTCATTCTCACCTACTTTTTTCCACAAGGATAGGAAGGTAACTCAAAATAGGCTTATGATTAGTCCCTTGGCATACCAGTAACATATTGAGTGCAGGAAGATATTCTATTTCCAATGCGCAAAAACGCCGAAGTACTTGAAAATAAAGCAAAAAGGTTTTTACTGAAACTTAATTTGGGCAATAGCTTCCAAAGTTAATCGGTTGTTTGGGAAACACAGCTATCGGCCGGAATCGACTTTGGTGCCGCAGAGCTTTTACTCCACCCACTTGGAACGGAGATTTGGTCTAGATGCTCACCGGCGCATAAAGGGCGTTTAGGTCCAGCTCAGTAAACGTGCCCTTTCCGCACATGCGACGATCAATATCGTCGGTTAGAGCAATCAGTCGCACTGAGGATTGATTTGCCTCGGTCACCCCCGGCAACATATACAGTGTACCCCTCCGCTGGGGCCTTCACACACGCTCAGATGGCCACTGATTCGATTGAAAAACAACTATATTGGCCGCGGACCGCTCATCGCGTGTAACAACGTGCTTCATGCTGAATTGAAGTTGATTTAGGGACTCATACAGCGGAAGACTGGTATAGTCGCAGAGGCCAAAATTATTTCGACTCCGACAGGTTCCAAGATCAGTACGACAGCATCATTGCCTTTCATTCGAGGTTCAGTCCTTTTGCGTCCAAATGCAAACACACAGTCACTGCCAATGATTAGCCGCCTGCGACCGGAGAAAAAACAAAGACTTCATCACCTTCTTTCAGAGAGCAGGAGACTTCAACCCGCTGCCCGTTGACCAGAACCATCAGCGGCACATCAGAGGGACAAGCGATACGTTCCATCAATTGGCCCACGGAGGCTTCGCCGTCCAGATCGACCTGAAACTCGCCTTTACCCTCGGGTCCATAATCCGCAAGGAAGCCGAAGAGTTCAACCTCGATTTTCATCAGAAGCCTCGTTATCCAGGGGAGGCAATCCCAACTCCTTAAGTTTGGCTGCGGTAGGAAATCCTTCTCGCGTCCATCCGCGGGCCTTATAATACTCGACCATCATCTGCTCCAGATGGACGACCCCTCCTTGGCTGGGACCTTCCGGTAAGGGTTCTTGAAGCAACCGCTTGGGCAGCGTATCATCGTGGCGGCTGAATCCAGCCCTTACAAGAAACAGGCGTTCGGCGTTAAAAATGCGTTCACCGGCTGATAGTAACTCATCCAGGGTGTACCCTACCCCTGTAGAGGCATTTAGATATTCCAAAATGCCTTCGGGCAACAAATCCAGATCCTGGCGCAGCAGATTACGGACGGCGAACATGATGCAGATGCCTGCTGCATCAATCAGGCTGAAGACGTCCTGCCAGCGTTTGACCAATCGGCCCTTGCCTTTCCGTTCGTGGCGGTCGACGGGTTCCGGAATCCCCACCATTTCCGTATAGGCCATGTGAGCCCGGCAATGCGATCCGCCGATGGGCGAGGTTGCATAGGCCACACCTTGAGCCTGCAGGCCGCGAGGATCATAGCCGGGCAGCTCAAGCTTTTTGGAGACCATTGCTAGTTCCGAGTGGCCATACCGGGCGGCGAGGCGGTAACTGCCTTCAGCCAGCTGGGCACCAAATCCTTCCCGATAGCCGGTCATTTGGGTCAGTTCGACCAACCGCGCCGCATCCCCCCAGCGAATGGGACCTCCGGTTTGCGCATTATCGATGATACCGCGGTCGTAAAGCTCCATGGCGCAGGCGATAGTCACCCCCATGGTTATGGTATCCATCCCCAATTCATTGCATATGTAGTTAGCCTTGGTAACGGCCGCCAAGTTGTCGACCATGCACATGGAGCCCAGTGCGAAGGTCGTCTCAAATTCAGGCCCTTCCCCTTCACCGGCAAACTCCTTATCCATAACCTTGGTTACCCGTCCGCAGGCAATCGGGCAAGCCCAACAGGCGCTGGCGCTTTGTAGGTACTTCTCCGTCAGGGTTTGACCGCTGATGGCCTGCCATCCTTCAAAAGTACCTAACTGGTAGTTTTTAGTGGGCAAAACCCCGTGTTTCTGGGTCAGTGGGATCATAACCCCGGCCGTGCCGTGCTGACTCAGCGGAGACGGATGGGCCTTGGCTGCTTTGGTAAACTTGGTCATTACCCGGGTTTGGATTTGTTCGAAGCGCTTTTTGTCGGCCAGCGGGGTACGGATATGGCCGCGCACCACCACCGCTTTTAGGTTTTTCGATCCCATTACCGCGCCAACTCCTGATCGCCCGGCTGCACGGTCCTTATCGTTCATAATGGAGGCAAACAGAACACCCTTTTCGCCTGCCGGTCCAATACAAGCGACGCGGGCTTTGAAATCGGTTTCGGCGAGTAACCGGTTGGTGGTTTCCGGAACCGTCAGGTCCCAAAGATGGGAGGCCGGACGCAGTTCTACCCGGCCGTTGTCAACCCATAAATATGTCGGTTCGGAAGATTTGCCGCTGACGATAAGCCCGTCGAAGCCGCTTCGTTTGAGTTCTTTAGGGAATTGGCCACCCGAATTGGAGCATGTAATCGCTCCTGTCAAAGGGCTTTTGGTCGTGACCATATAGCGCGCGCCCGTAGGGGTCAGAGTTCCGGTAAGAGGGCCGGTGGTCATAACCAGAATATTGTCGGGCGAAAGCGGATCGCAGCGGGGATCAACCAGTTGGTTTAAAAAATAGATTCCCAGACCACGACCGCCGACGTAATCGCGAACTACCTGGGGATCCAGCGAATCGACACTGATTCGGCCTCTGGACAGATCGACGCTCAGAATTTTGCCGTGACAACCATACATAGTCCTCCTCCCGTTCTCATGATAAAAAAGTGACTGGTACTGACCTTATATTTCGTAAAGGAGCCTGAATGTGTTGATTCTGTAAAAGCCTTACCCGCAAGCGCCAGCATGGCGTTTCGCAATCTCGGGCTTTCACGCGCACAGAGATCTACCGATGTCGCTCTTACAGAATTACCTCGGGCCTCCAGCTCAAAAATCGGCGCTCAAATCGTCGCATGATGCCATATTCCACATAAAACATAATAAAGGTAAAGAGGAGAACCCAGGCAAGGACCATTTCCATATCGAAATTTTCATACCAGTAAAAAATCATGTACCCAATTCCCTCACTCGATCCGAATACCTCTGCGAGGACGACGAGTTTCCACGAGACCGAAAAACCAATACGAGCGGCTGCAAAAACAAAAGGCAAGAGGGAAGGAATGTAGATATTTTTAATAATTCTCCTCTTGTCCACATCGAAAGCCCGACCCATGTCCACTAAGGCCTTATCAACATCCTTAACCCCCCCCCAGATGTTAACGGCCACATAGGGAGTTGCAATTATAACAACGGAAAATGAAGGGGTCAAAAAATGAATACCTAACCAAAGGACACCGATCACTGCTCCGGTAAGGCTGGGAATGGTCAGCCCTACAGTGACATAGTCCGAGAAGAATTTCTCCCAGTATTTCATTGACCCCATCAGTACGCCCATAGACGCGCCAATGGAGAAAGCAACAGCAAACCCTGCGACAATTCTCAATAGGGTTGCACCAACGTGGAGGAAAAGTCCCTCTCTTAAGATCACCTCAAAAATAACCGCTCGAAATACAAGGTATGGAGAGGCGAGGGTATCTTCTGGCGAAATAAGAGAAGTGATCTGCCACACTACAATTATAGAAACGAGTCCCAGGTTTCTCGGGCGATATATCTTTGCCAATAGTATTTTCAGGATTGTATTGAGTGCTTTTCCCTCAGCACGTAGTGAAATTTCTCCCTCTCCCTTTCCTTTTAAGGCCTTATTAGACATGCTCTCCTTACTACTGGTCCTACTAAATGACAGTAATATCCTCTATTTCTATTACACACTTGACTGGCAATCCGCCTCCAGATTTTCCACAGAACTACTTGAGGATCCGAAAAATCTTCCTGGTTACACTACCTTTCGGAAGAATTCCCAGCCCTTCGGCTTTTTTCAAAAACTCGATTTCCTGATCTATGAATTTCTCGTCCAAGTAAGTGTCATAATATAGGAAGCCGGTCTCAAAATAGTGTCTAGTTGTAAACTTGACCTGCTCCTCGGTTAGATCCTTCACTGAAAGAGGCATATACTTTCTTAACCATTCTTCTGTACCGGCATATGTGTTGTAGATGCCCTCTTGGTAGGCCCCCAAAAGATTCCTAGCCACGTCTTCATTCTTATCCAGATAATCTTTCCACATGCAGAAAAATTGAACCCCTGACACGTATCCCTTTGCGTGTTTAGCATATTCTGTGGCGACAGTAGTCCAGATGGGCCGAATTTTCCCGGCCATCCATGGCTTCAACGTTAGGGGCATCAAGCTAAGGCACATATCTACTTCACCCTTTGCCAGGAGTGGAGGCAAGGCAGGCCACGGGGCAACATGGATTTTAAAGTCTTTCTTTATATTGATTCCCCAAAGCTCCTTCATTATTACTTCCCCCACTTGGGCTGCAGCCGTATCCCATCCGGGTATCCCGAGCTTTTTTCCTTTTAAATCGGCCGGACTTTTGGCGGGTGAGTCGCCCCTGACGTACCACCCAATGGTGTTGGTTATATATTTGCCGAATATAACAGCGTGTTTTCCCTCGTCCGCGAGGAGCCGAGTAAGCTCAAGTGGAGCAAAACTGGCTACATCTACACTTCGGCCCATAAATGCGGCAAAGTCGTCTCCGGGGAAAGAGATCTCATACTCGACGCCTATTTTGTCACCCCACTTTTTATAGATACCTTTGTCTATCATGTACTTGCAATTCCAAAATGCGGGGCCGATGGGAAATTGCGCAATTTTTACGACGCGTTTTTCGTCAAGTAAAGGATTTACCCCAAATATACACATGAGCACCATGCACAACGCTAACAATGAAATTGTCTTTTTCATCGTTCAAACCCTCCTTTTCTCTCATGGTTTGTTACTCTTCCTTGTTTGCCGCCATAATGCCCCATGGCGGTCAACCACTTGCCAATAGGGTCCTTGTGAGACTTTGCCCCAAAATTGCTTTTATCACCACCTCCCTTCTTCAATGAGTTTTATCAACACCTCCTTTCCTTGCACGGATTTACAACCCCTGATGGGGTAACTCATACTCTATCGCTTCGATTATTTCGCATACCTCTTATACGATTGGCTCATTTTCCGTTGCGACACCACTATATGCTCTCCTCGGCTCTGGGACGGCATGCTTCAACTTTATCTTTAGCTATAGCATTCCGCTAATCTGCATGTCTTGGCAAAACCTGTTTTTCTCCACTAACCTTTCTTTCTGCATCGATATTCTTAGCTTGTTTTCAAACAATCTTCGGTTCGCTCATAGCTTTCTTGCATGAGGTGGAATTCTCTGGACAATTTCGTTTGTAATTCAAAGAATCTTTGGTCCTCCTCACTCCGGGGGCGAGGAAGATCGATTATAAAATCCTTATAAATTTGTGCTGGCTTTTGCGTCATAAAGATGATCCTGTCAGAGAGAAGGGCGGCCTCTGATAGATCATGCGTGATGAAAAAAATAGTCACTTTCGTTTTCTGCCAGATATCCACCAGGTCTGTCCTCATCCGTTTTGCCGTAATCTCGTCTAAATGACTGAAAGGTTCGTCCATCAACAAGATACTGGGTTCAACGGAAAGAGCTCTCGCGATGCCTACCCTCTGTTGCATGCCTCCGGAAAGTTGATGAGGATAATGGTGGGCAAATTCCTCCAGCCCAACTAGTTTCAAATATTTTATGGCAACCTCTGTACCTTCTCCCTTCGATTTTTCCATACCATGGACAAAGGTAATATTGTCGATTACGCTCTTCCACGGTAAGAGGCGAGCCGTCTGAAACACGTAGCTCATCTTAATCTTTTCTGCGCCAGTGCTTGATATATCAATGATTCCTGCGCTAAGATCCTCCAAACCTGTCAGAATATTGAGGAGAGTGCTTTTTCCACATCCACTGGGGCCGAGAAGAGTGGTAAATGACCCTTCTTCAACGTCAAAGCTAAGGTTATCAAGTACAAGGAGTTCACTTCCATCTTGATGAAAGACTTTCCTCAACCCGTTTACTCTAATGAGTTCGTAACCCATTGTTGCCCCCTATAATATCGCCTGTGGTCTCCAAGCCAAAAAACGGCGTTCCAACATTTTGAAGATGAAATATTCGACAAAAAGCATAACAACGGTAAAGAAGAGGAGCCAGGCAAGGACAAGTCGCATACTGAACATGTGATACCAGTAATAAATCATATATCCAATGCCATTGCTTGCCCCGAATACCTCTCCGACGATGACAATCTTCCACGAAATCGAAAAACCAATACGAGCAGCTGCAAAGGTAAAAGGCATGATGGAAGGGATGTAAATGTGCCTTATAATTCTCCTTTTCCTCACATCGAAAGCCCGACCCATGTCTACCAAGTCCTTTTCAACATCCTTGACGCCTTCCCAAAAGTTGATAGCCACATAGGGAAATACAATCATAGCAGTAGCAAATACCGGGGTTAGAGGCTTAAGGCCTATCCAAAGAACGCCAATTACAGCCCAGGCAAGACTGGGAATTGTCAGCCCGATAATTACGTAGTCAGTGAAGAAGTCCTCCCAAAATCTCTTCGCCCCCATTAGTACGCCCATAGACATGCCAATGGAGAAGGAGATACCAAACCCGATGATAATTCTTAAAACGGTCATACCCACGTGAAAGAAAAATCCCTCTTTCATGATCACTCCAAAGATAACCGCTCGAAATACAACATACGGATTAGGGAATAAATTTTCTGGCGTTATAAGCGAAGCGATCTCCCATAGAATAAATATCCAGATGATCCCCATGACTTTCGGGTGAAATACCTTTGCTACTCGGGTTTTCAGGATTGTATCCGATTCTTTTCCCCTGGCACGTGGCAGGATCTCTCCCTCTGTGGATTGCTCAATGACCTTTTCTCGTTTTTTGCTTTCCTTATTAAGCATACTCTCCTTAACTGCTAATTATGCTTCGGAAACTCTTGAAATCAATGAGAAGTAAGCCGGACACCACTGGCTTCTACTAAATATCTACCGCTTACTATATGAAGAATTATGACTTTATTGTCAAATCCTTTTCGGACTGGGCCTTCCGATGTGGCAGGGATGACATGCAGCTGAGGCTATACAGGGCAATACTTAAGCTCAATTGAAGACCGTTCAATATTTATTATGATAATGATTTCAGTTGGTTATAGACGGATTCTGGGAGAGTTGCCCCCTACTTTTCCGCGGGTTATTTAAATTGCTCTTTGACAAGCAAATTTCCATAATTTTGAATTAAAACGACAAGTTGTTTTGATTTCTTCCGCTCTCTGAGGCACCATGGATTATTGAACACCCCAAAAAGATGCCGTCATGGGACAAATCCAGATTCCTTTTTCAACTGTCTCCAGCGCCGGAGCCGATCTTTCAGATCCTAAAAATGACCTGGTCAATTACTTTCTCCCTATCGATATGCAGCCCATCGTGAATGTGGTTGAAAAAGCGTTTAGTAATCGTAGCCCCAAAGGATATGAAGCATCTCTGTTCCTTTCTCGTATCCTAAAAATCAAACAGGTCTTTATCTCGGATCGCATTCTGGCTCAATAAAGAGGTCCATCCCGTGTCCCAAAGTGTTCGAGTAGAAGCACTGCATAATGTATCAGCTAATAGAACAAATTTTGACTTGTCTAAAAGTGTGCCCGAGGTTATAATTTTCAGGGACGCAAAATATTTTTAATTTGTTGATGGAATATGAAATTTTGGGATTTTCGATTTGACCTGAAACCGCGCTTGTCGCCAAAACAAGTGCCAGAAACCTACAGAGAAAGGCAGGCAAGACACAGCAGTCCCCATCTAGCAGGCAAACTCTCTGGCGTTAATCTGAATGCAATGAATCCCTAAAACTCTGGCATCAAATCTTTTGAAAATATTCGTTCCAATGCCGTTGAAGTCGAATTCGAAGGGTATGTAATCAAAGTTGCCAGCCTTGAAAAAATTATCCAAAACAAAAAAACTCTTGGCCGGCCAAGGGATGTGGCTGTCATTGAAATCCTGGAGAGAACCCTGGATGAAAAAAAGAAAAGATGAAAAAAACACCTGAAAGCTCTCAAAAAAGAAAGCGAACGTAATCTCATCGAATAAATTCGCAGACAGCTTGCCCTGCCCATGAATCGCCGTACCAACTTTTTATGCAAAAGACTACCCGGTCGCGGCTCATACCTGTAGCCGCCAATTGAAGCGAAGTGTTACCGTGTTTTGTACCCAGTTGGAGATTTCAAAGAAAATGGCGCTTGATGTGATTAGATACCCAAAAAGGCCTTTTTAATGATATCGGTTTCTAGAAGCTCTTGACCCCTTCCATTGTATATCGTTCGACCGGTTTGCAATACGTATCCCCGGTCTGCCAATTCCAATGCCTCTCTGACGTTCTGTTCAACAAGCAAAATGGTTAAACCTTCGTCTTTCAACTTAGCGACCGCTTCCAACATCTCATCCACCAGTTTGGGCATAAGGCCCAAAGAAGGTTCATCCAGCATCAACAGCTTCGGGCGTGCCATCAAGCCTCTTCCGATGGCAAGCATCTGCTGTTCTCCACCGCTAAGGGTCCCCCCTTTTTGGTTTCGTCTTTCTTTTAAAATGGGAAAGAGCCTATAGACATAATCCAGAGACTTTTCGAGTCCCTCTCTGTCATTCAAGATGTATGCCCCCAACCGGAGATTTTCCTCAACAGAAAGGGGACCGAAAATTCGCCTCTCCTCTGGAACATAGGTGATTCCTTGCTTCACGATATCGACCGTAGAAGTTCTGCTGATATCTTCATTTTCGAATTGAATGCTGCCCTGTGTCGGGTGGAGGGCCCCTGCTATGGTCTTCAGTAACGTCGTTTTGCCCGCACCATTAGAGCCGATAACCGAGATCAGTTCGCCCTCATTCACGTCAAGGGAAACATCATGAATGACGGGAACACCGCTATATCGAACCTCTATGTTTTCGATCCTCAACATATTTCTCACCCAAATAGGCTCGAATCACCCGTTCATCGTTGGCAATATCCTGGGGTTTTCCTTCTGCAATTTTTTGACCCCCATCCAAGACGATGATTCGCTGGGAGATCGGCATGACGACCTCCATCACATGTTCGGTGACAAAAAGAGTTAAATCCTTAGCCTTAAAAATCCCTTGAAGCAGCGCAACCATCTCTTCGGTTTCCTTGGGATTCAGGCCCGCGGCCACCTCATCAAGCATCAAAAGCTTTGGTTCAGTCGCGAGGGCCATGGCGAGGCCGACTCGTTTCTGAACGGCGATAGGTAATTCTGTAAGCCGGGCATCAGCATCCTTCTCCAATTCCAATAGATTCATTATTTCAAAGGCACCTTTTCTGGCACTTCGAGTATCGGAAACCCTACAAAAGGATCCTACCATGACATTCTCCATGACAGTAAGAGCTCCCGAAATACTCATAATTTGAAAGGTCCTGCCGATGCCCTCCCGATTCGTTTGAAAGGGTTTGAATCCGGTAATATTTTTGCCGTTGAATTTTACGGTCCCGTGATCCGGTTTGTGATATCCAACAATGCAATTGAACAGGGTGGTCTTCCCGGCACCGTTCGGACCGATGAGCCCAATGATCTCTCCTTTTTCAATCTCAAAGGATATATGATCGTTGGCGACGACACCGACAAAATTTTTGGTTACATCCTTGACTTCCAATAATGCCATAACGGAGTTTTCTCCCCCTCCTGGATCCGCCCCTTAGGCGAATCGGGTTTCATGTCGTGTGTCAGTTGTCAGGTACGTGTGGCGAATCGCGAGATGCGTGTTAATAGCCGACGGGCGCTAATCTTGAGCATAAACACGTCACTCAAATCACGTAACACAGAACGCGAAACGCGTAACTCGGAACGCGTAACCTTGAACCTTGAACGCTGAACCTTTGAACCCTGAACACTGAAACCCGAAACCTGATTGTACATAACAACTAAAAGTTCGGTTTCTTACCAACATATTATCAAATAAAAGCACTTAAAAGCCTACGGCTTCCGACGCGCTTTTTCAATGATTCCCCAGATTCCTCTGGGCTCATAGGCGGCGATGATCATTACCATGAAGGCATAAATCATGAAGTCCACCCCCGTAATGCCAATTGCTCCGAGCCAAGCACCCAAGTAGCGATCCATAGGAATAAGAATCATTGCACCGATGATCGGACCCCACATGGATCCCGCACCGCCGATCATGGTCATCAAGGCGATCATGATCGAAAGCTCCAAATGCATCACTGAAAAGGGATCGATGTAATTATAGTAGACGGCGTAAAAGGCTCCGCCCATTCCGGCAAACACGCCTGTGATACAGTACGCCTTAACCTTGACCCAATGGATATTGATCCCTAAACTCTCGGCAACCGCTTCATTTGAGCTGATCGCCCGCAATTGATACCCCAGCTTGGACTTCCTGAACCAATTCATGAATAAAATGGCTGCCATCACAAGCACGAAGGCAAAATAGTGATAATAGATGGGAGATGTAAACTGCATGTAGACGAAGTTGGGGGTTTCCTTCAAAGGCAACTCTACCCCGCGGGCACCCCCGATAAGCTCCCAATTGACAAATAATTGTTGCCAAACCAGTGACACACAAATAGTGGCGATCGCAAAGTAGTGACCTTTGAGTCGAAATAAGAAATAGCCGAGGATGAAGGACTCGACTGTTGCGATGATCACGCCCAAGGGTGTGGATAGCCAAAAGGGTACATCCCACCAGACCATGAACAAAGCGACGGTGTAAGCGGACATACCCACATTTTTTGCCTGTCCCAGGGCTACCTGCCCCCCATATCCCCCGATGAGATTCCACCCGAGCCCATATAAGCAGAAAATAAGAAATTGGATCATAACCGCTTGGGCAAAGGATCCTTTTGTAGCCCAGGGAAAGATGAGGCAAAAGATGAAGAAGACGGCAAAAGCAATCCTCTCTGAGGCAGGCAAATCTGCAAACGATAGGGCATCTTTCAGCGCTTTCATTGGCATTACCACCCGAAAAGCCCTTGTGGTCTAAAGATGATGACTAAAAAGAAGGTAAGATAAATGAGGGCAAATTTAAATTGGGGACCGACATAAGTACCGCCGATATCAATGATCAGTCCCATGATCAAGCCCGCAATAAAGGCTCCTTTGATGGAGCCGAACCCTCCCAAGGCCACTGTTGCAAAAGCGATCATAACAAAAAGCATGCCCACCGTCGGAAAAACATAGTAAAAATTGGTCAACAATGCCCCGGCAATACCTACGGTGGCCCCGCCAAGGCCCCATGCCAGACCCCTCATTTTTTCTGTATTAATGCCCATGTAGCCGGCAGCTTCGACGTCGAGAGCTGTGGCTTTTAGGGCCATACCCAAGCGGGTGCGGTTCATCATCCAGTATATGACGCCAAAGGCCATGACACTGATTACGGCGGTCCCGAGTTTTGAATAGCTGAGCACCACAGGGCCCCACTTGATGCTTTTGCCAATGAGCAGTCCATATTCCAAGGTTTTGTAATCGGGGCCGAAGATAGCCATTGCCAGATATCGTATGAAAATCATTAATCCAAAGGTCCCCAAAAGTTGAGCCAGCATGGGCCCCCTGAGCAAATATCTGACGAGTAGATAATACGACCCAATACCCAATATGAAGCAGATAGTCACAGATACGGGCAGGGTCAAAAGCGGTTCGATAGATAGGCCTGTCGCAGTAAGAAATGCCGCATACATGCCGACCATCAGGAATTCACCATGGGCAAAATTGACGATATTCATAACGCCGAAGATAATGGCAAGCCCCAGGGCAACCAAAGCAAAAAGCATCCCCATCAGCAATCCGGAAATTGTCGCAGATAATAGCATCTCCATAATGAAACGCCTCGAAAATTCTATAACTTATTGAGAATAAATGGATTTTTACGAGGCCTGAGTTTCTGCCTCGCATATAGAATAACGGACAGGAGCCCAATTGCGGCGAAGCCCCTAATTTCTTCCTGTCAGGCATAGGTTTTGAACTTACCCGGGCAAGCCACCCGGGTAAGTTCATCTGTTCTGAAACCGATATTTCCGTTCACTTCACCCTCTGCTATTTCAATCCCGGCCACGGGTATAGAAACTTGGCGGTAGCAACATCCACGGGATAAATAATCTCGGGCTCTTGGTTCTGATACTGGACGATCAATCCGCTTGACCAAGTATTCTGGTTCGTTTCACCACCTTCAACTTCAAAGTTGATCCCTTTCCATGGCACGATTAACTCTTTACCGGGGATCTCAATGGCTTCAGCTGCCTGACGAATGGCTTCCGGATCGGTGGATCCTGCCTTATTGAGGACATAGGCCCAGGCCTGCATGCCGGTGAAAGCCCGGGCAGAAGTGCCCATGAAATCCACACCGCTTCTTTTCTTGAATTCCTCATTGATACTGGCGGCAACCGGTTTCACGCCAAAAAGTTTCTTGGAGAAAACGGTGCGGTTCATGATCCCATCGATTTCCTGGCCAAACGTTTCAATGAACTTTGGCTGGTAAAATCCAACATCCTGTGACCAGAAAATTTTGGCGTTGGCTTTGAACTCCTTCATGGTTTTTGTCAGAAGAATGGCATCAGAAATGTAGGATGCGAACATTAATATATCTGGTTTTGGCGCCAGAAGATTGCGAACCTCCGCCGTCAAATCGGGGGATTCATGCGGATAAGTTACATCCGAAACGATCTCATATCCGAATTTTTTCGCAAATTCCTGAATAACTTCCCGGGTGCCAGCACCCCACTCCGTGTTCTCGGTGCACGCACCTATTTTAGATAATTCTGATTTTGGGATCGCACCGACGCCGGGTACCTTGCCTTCATGCAGGAGGCCCAAGAACTCGAAGAAGTCCCTTAGGAAAATTCGGTCGTGCGGTGTGGCCCTAAAAAACCATTTGTAGCCCCGCTTGGTCAGATCCGGAGAGGTGGATTCAGGATTTATCATTGGAATCTTGTATCTTTCACAAACGGTACTAACTGTTTTTGTCACGGAACTGTGATAGCATCCACAAATGCCCGCTACCTTTTCATCCAAGATGAGTTTTTTAGCCAAATCCGCGCCCCTGTCCGGCTCCCCACGATGGTCCGCGTGGATCAGCTTTATTTTAGCGCCGTTTAAGCCGGGAATCCCTTCCCACTGTCCAATGGGAATGGGAAGATCGGGCCACTTATTGTTCACATAGTCAACGCACAGGTCAACCGCATCCTTGGACATCTTGCCTGCATGGGCAACCGGGCCGGAAAGTGGGTAGATAACCCCAATCTTCACCTCTGCCGGTTGGGCTCGGGCTACCCCCAATCCCATCGAAAAAGCGGCACTTCCGATAGCCAAACTCCCCGTAGTCTTTAAAAATTCTCGACGGCTTATTTTCTTTTTTGCACCCATTTTAAACCTCCTCTTTATTTACTGGTTGACTTTTTGAGTTACCCTATACAAGGTAGATAAAGACGTAACCTCCACACCTTCATTCGTCAAGGTATCTCGAATTTTTCTGACCAAATTTACCGCACCGGGGGTGTCTCCGTGGACACATAAGGTTTCAGGTCGAAAAGGAATCTCGCTGCCATCGATAGCCACCACCTTGCCCTCTTTTGCCATTGTCAATGCCCTTTGGGCGACCGTGTCTGGATCTTTGATAACAGCACCCGCCTGCCTGCGGGAAACTAACGTGCCTTCCGGGGTGTATGCCCTGTCGGGAAAGGCCTCATAGGCAACCCTTAAGCCGATTTTTTTACCTATTTGGGTCATTTTTTCACCCTTTGCACCGGCCAAGGCCACAAAAATCAAATTCTTATCGACACTGGCAATGGCCTCCACAATGGCTTCGGATATCTTTTCGTTTTCAACCGCCATTAAATAGAGTGCGCCATGGGGTTTGACATGTTCGACCGTCACGCCCTGCGCCTTGGCAAAAGCCTGTAATGCCCCTATCTGATAAGTAACATACCCTTTGATTTCAGATAGAGTTGCATTAAGATTTCGCCTGCCAAACCCTATCATGTCGGGAAAGCCCGGGTGTGCGCCAACCGCCACGCCGTGATCTTTGGCCAAAGATACGGTTTGTTCCATTACGAGGGGATCACCGGCATGGTACCCACAGGCGATATTGGCCGATGTGACATATTTAATAACCTCTTCATCCAGGCCTAATTTATAAGCTCCGAAGCTTTCTCCCATATCGCAATTGATATCAATTCGCATATGGTTACCTCATTTTCTTTCAAATTTGATATATCTAAAAAGTCTTAATTAAAATATCCCCGGTAAATCTGTCAAGAAAATCTTTTTCAGATCAACTGCTTCAGGGAATGAAAAGTTTATCAAGGTATTATAACATGGCAATCCCGTTGATGGCGTTTCTAATCTTAAATTGGTTATAGAAATTCCGAGACGTTGAATTAAACGGTCTCATCCCACAAAAATGCGATGACCTCTACTAATCTTTTAACAAGATGCTCATGATATTTCTGCCCACCTTCACGCGAAGCTTTACTCGGTTCCCCGGCTGTTCCACCGGACTTTTTAGCCAATACTTTCATCTCGGAAGAACTGCTCGGAACATAGCTCAGCGTATCACCGGCATACTTCGGGTCAACGTGATATATTCTACGATGATGATGAGGATTGTCTTGAGCTCTATCCATTTTTACCAGATTCGGGTAACAATGCCACATATGGGAACTTTCGATCTCTTCGGCATGTCCGACCTCTCCCCAGCCAAATTGATTATCAAATTTTTTGGACATGTAAGCCGGATCAAAAATTGCCACCTTGACCCCGAGTTCTCTTTTGGCTCTTTCGGCGGTAATTTGCAGCCAGGAAATATTGACGATGCGATGACCGTTTAGCAAAATAAATCTGTTGAATTGGTGTCTGTGTAAAGATTGAATGATATCAAAAAGAATCTCGATCAACAGTTCAGGGCGTATCGTAATCGTCCCGGGAAGCACCATATGATGCGGACTCCAACCGAACCAAAGTGGCGGAGCCACCAATACGCCGGCTTTTACAGCAGCATCCTCGGCAATTGAGTTGGCTACCATTGTATCAGTTCCCACGGGAAGATGATACCCATGCTGCTCGGTACTGCCGATCGGCAATATAATCGTTCCTTTGCTTTGAGTCGTTTTTTGCTTGACCTCTTGCCAGGTTAAATTCTGCAACCAAACTTCTTTTTCCAATTTAGTGCCCCCTGTTTGTTTGGTAATCTGTTTCTAATTGGCCATATCCGATCTTTATAAAACCGCACGTGTTTGACAACATGTCCCTCAATCAGTCAAAGCGGGTGTGAATATTAGGTAAACAGTTAGTTCACGTAAAAATGATTGTCAAACGATAAATCCCCGGAATTGTCTGCGCAGATATGAGGATATCATTCCTATTTTCGCTCTGTGACAGGTTTTAAGGCTAATTAGATCAGATCTCCGGAAACTCTATTCGAAGTCAAAATAGATTGCTGAGAACATGCGGCAACCCGCTTGACATTGTCGACTACCGAATATAGTCTGACTAAAATCGTTATTCCTTCAAGTCATTGCTTCATGGAGGTATTTGGTGAGCAAACCTAATCGGTATGAAATTCGAATCGCAGGATTTGGCGGCCAAGGGGTCGTGACAATTGGCAAAATACTGGGAATTGCCTTTTCCGTGCATGATAGAAAAAATTCCGTAAATACCCAATCATACGGCCCGGAATCCCGCGGCGGTGCTTGCCGGTCGGAAGTGGTTGTTTCAAACAGTGAGATTAATTATCCTTACGTGCGCAAAGCAGATGTGTTCATCGCGCTATCTCAGATTGCTTTGGATACCTACATCTCGGATTTAAAGCCAGGTGGGATTCTGGTCGTGGACCCGAATTCGGTTGAAAGCGTGCCCGGAAAAGATCTTTACAGGATTTATGAAGTACCGACGGTGGAAATTTCGTATAAAATTGGGGACTTCAAATACCAAAATTGCGTGGCCTTAGGGGCCCTGTATCCGCTCATAAAGGATCTTCTTAAAAAATCCTCGCTGCAAAAAGCCATTGAGGAAAGCGTCCCACCTGAAACCCGAGAAATTAACTTGACAGCCTTTGAGAGCGGATTAGAATACATTGAAGCGCACTATCCGAAAAAAGACTAGAGGATTCTTCCCATGGCTCACCCCCGAGAAAAACACTTTCTGAAGCCGGGAGTCCATTATCTGCAAGGCAGCCAGGCTTGTGCCGAAGGTGCAATTATGGCCGGATGCCGCGTATATGCGGGTTATCCGATCACACCGGCAAGCGAGATTATGGAGCATGCGGCACTTCGGTTTCCCCAGGTCGGCGGTCGCTTTATCCAGATGGAAGATGAAATTTCATCGGCCAGTGTGCTGCTTGGCGCCTCCTGGGCCGGTGCTAAAACCATGACGGCAACCTCCAGCCCGGGCTTTTCACTGATGCAAGAAGTCATCTCTTTTGCCATTATGACGGAAACACCTTTGGTAATTGTAGACGTTCAACGACCCGGGCCGGGGCAGGGATACATTACGACCAGCCAGGAAGATGTCATGCAAGCCAGATGGGGGCACCATGGAGAGGGTTCGATTATAGCGCTTTCCCCGTCATCCGTGCAGGAGATGTTTGAATTCACGATTGAAGCTTTCAACCTGGCAGAACACTGGCGTTCACCGGTCCTGTTGATGGCAGAGGAAACCGTAGCCCACATGCGCGAACGGGTACTCATACCGCCCCGAGAAAAAATAAGGATTGTAAATAGAAAAAAACCCCAGGATATGGGAATAACGCCAGAAGAATATCTTCCCTACGGCCATGATACGATTCCGCCAATGGCCAACTGGGGAGAAGGCTATAATGTCAATCACGTAGGTCTGGTACATTATGCGGATGGCAAAATCACCCAATACAACCCTGAAATGCATTTTGAAAACGTTTACAGGATTCAGCAAAAAATAGAAAATAATATAAGCAAGATTGCACGCCTTGAAGCAAAATTCATAGAGGGCTGCCGTCATCTTGTTATATGTTACGGATCGGTATCCAGAACCGCAATTGAAGCGGTCATAGAAGCACGTGAAGACCACGGAATCGATATCGGCTATTTGAGATTAATTACCCTTTGGCCTTTTGCGGAAGAGCAGTTAAGAAAAGTGGTCAAAAAGGTGGACAGCATTTTCGTTCCAGAGATGAATCTGGGAATGATGAAACACCCGATCACCGAAGCTTTGAGAGACCGATGCAAAAAAATTATCGCCATACCGAGTTTGGGAAGCCTGCACGCACCGGAAGATATTCTTGGCAGGATTTGTAAGGAACTGAAATGAAAAAGCATCCGATGTTAAAATATTTAAAAGAACGAGGTCCTTCGGGAGCACGGCTTCCCCTGATCCTGTGCCCGGGATGCGGTGCCGGCCAGGTATTGAACTACACCTTGCATGCAGTAGAAAAAATCATTCATGAAGATTGCATCCGCAAAGAAGATTTCGCATTTATCTCCGGTGTGGGCTGTTCGGCACGTCTCACAAGCCATTACCTAAATTTTGATTCCGCCTGGACGATCCACGGCAGAGCACTTGCCATTGCTACCGGTGCACTCCTGGCAAATCCGGAACTGAAAGTCGTTGTTTTCACAGGCGACGGCGATGTGGCCGCAATCGGCGGCAATCACTTCATTCATGCCTGTAGGCGAAATATTAATGTCACGATTTTATGCGTCAACAACGGCCTGTATGGCATGACCGGCGGGCAGGTTGCGCCCACAACCCCGGCCGGAATTGAGACAACAACCACCCCTTACGGAAACGTGGAGGCGGAATTTGATCTGTGCAAACTTGCACAAACCGCCGGCGCAACGTACATCGCACGCTGGACCACTGCCCATCCCCGCCAAACCATAAAATCCATAACCAAAGCAATTCGCAAAAAAGGCGCAGCGTTTATTGAAATACTCTCCCAATGCCCGGTTCATAAAAAAACCTCACCTGTTGAAATGCTACAAAATTTAAAAAAGAATACAGTTACGATAAAAAAGGCAAAGCAATCCGAGGACGGAAAAATACGGATCGGAGAATTTTGTGACATCACCCGGCCGGAATGGACCGAAAAATATCAACACATAATCGACCAGTATTCCCGCTAAAAGTGTAGGTCTATGAACAAATTACACATTAATCCCGGCTATTGTAAAGGTTGCTTAATTTGCGTAGAAATTTGCGCCCCAAAAGCAATTAAAGCTTGCGGTAAAATCAACTCCAGGGGATATAATCTTCCCATTGAAGACGATATGCAACGTTGCAGCGGCTGTAAGCTGTGTGAGATCGTTTGTCCGGATTTCGCCCTTGCGATTGAAACTGACGAAACAAATACTAAAAAGAAATAACTCGCTTCAGCTAAAGGATTTGCATATCTACACCCAATTCAGCGGATTTTCTAATTACAGGGAGGAAAGCAACCATGGCTAACACCCAAAAAGGCAAATCGCCTTTCGCTCAACTACACCACATCTCAATTGTTGTCAGGGATATTGATGCAGCGGTTAAATTCTATGAATCCATTGGAATCGGTCCTTTTAAAAGCTACCCGCCCATTAAGGAATATGTAAAGATCGATGTTCCGGATAAAGAAGGTTTCTACAACTTGACAATTCAGTGTGCCCAGATAGGACCCGTTGAACTTCAGCTGATTCAGCCGGGTGCGGGTCGGAGTCTGTATAAGGATTTTCTGGAAAAAAAAGGAGAAGGGGTATACCATCTCGGCTTTGTGGTTGAAGATATCGAAAAGTCAGACGCTGAGGTCAAGGCGATGGGACTGGCTGTTATCAGCAGCGGCAGGCGCGCAAACGGTAGCGGTTTTTCTTATCTGGACACAGTTGATAAAGCCGGTGTTACTTTGCTCATCCGCCAAAGCCCACCGGGCAATTGAAGAACCTGGCTTTGAATGAGCCCCTGAAAGAGACTAGCTGTGCGCTACTTTATTTCAACGGGTTAAATTCGAAATCCTTCCGTGCCGGAGGCTGGACCTTGATTCTTTCTTTTGTCAAGACTCTGTGAGGTTGGGATACGTTTCCTTAATAAATTTTACATAATGCTCGGTGGCATTTAAAATATGTGAGCGTACGTTCATCTCAACCTCATCAGCTGATCCTTTCCGGAATAGATCAATAATCGTTTTATGAATCTTTTGAGATACTTCATGATTCTTTTCAAAATAGGTGATTGAATAGCTTAGCCACAGGCTTTCCCGGCGCATCGTTTCAATTCGGTTGATCAAAAGTTTGTTTTGGCTGGCTTTATAAAAGAATCTGTGAAAATCCCAGTGCCGATAAAAATACCCCTTAAAATCCTTTTTACGGGCAAGCTTTGCCATATCGCTTAGGATTTTCTCCATTTGACCACATTCGGACCTACCTATGTTTTGCACGGCGAGCCGTGCACCCAGTCCTTCCAGCCAGGCCCGCATGATAAAACTCTCCTGAATAAACCGCGGCGGAATGCTGCGAACAAATGATCCCTCGCGGGGAATCATTTTTACAAG
>CP070746.1:5300605-5333968 GCA_020348305.1 Desulfobacterales bacterium | reverse complement strand
TCAATCCAGCAAAGAAAGCATCAGATAGCCAAGGTTTTGTGAGCGGTGGTTTAACGCAAAACCATATTAAAACGACATTAATAATAAGATAAAGAGCAAAAAAAATCCAAAAACTTATATGGGCCCCATATAGATGTTTTTGTTGATTACTCATATTGTACCTCCAAACTTGAAGTGCTTATCCCAAATATTTTACCGACAAAGGGATTTAAACGCAGAATTTTTTTTCATCAGCCTGGTAGCCAAAATTACTAGTGGAATTGATCTTCTTCGTGCAATAATATTGGATACGGGAATCTGAAATGATATTTCGCCTAATGCTGTCTTGAAACGGCAGATAAGTGTGATTGGAATTGACCATTAAATGGAGAACCGTTTGGAAGCGTCTGTGTTCAATTTTCATCGCTTAAAGTATTCTATTTAAATTTTTCTGTTTCAATCCACTCCTCCTTAAAAATAGCCCAAAAGTCTAAAGCCAACTCTTCCTCTACATATTTATAGGGAAGATACCCGTAACCCCTCTCGCCCCAAGAAGTTCCCCAGGAATTTCTAATGATTAACGAAGGCTCTTTTTTGGCCGTTCTGTCCTGACCATTTACTTTGTGATCATCGTTATAGCCGACGGCTAAAACTGCGTGACCACCAAGTAGCCTATCCTGGGATGAAGGGTAAGGTATGTCGGGTGAGTTACTGATAGAGCTGTAAACTGGAAACCCAAAAGCGATGCAGAATCCAGATGCGATCACACGTTTTACCAAATTGAGAACATCAGATGAACTAAGGCCTTTTTCGTCAAGTCGTGCATAGTTAAGAGCCTGGAAATTGGATGCATAGGAATAGAGAAAGGCTGATGGTTCTTCTTCAAAACGATTAATGTCATAAGGAAAATGTTCCTCTGGAGGAATCCCGAATATTGCCGAAGCCTGTATTGTGCTTCGGATGTAAGCTCCTGTATCGCCAGTCCATCCTAAGAGCTTCCTTGTTACTTTATAAAGGAAGAGTCGGGACAGGTCGACATGTCGAAGGCCTTTTTTCCGCATAAGATATTCCATCATGCTGCCCACGGCATGGGCTGTGCAGGAACCCAATGTCCCCTGATTCTCAATCGGTGAACAAAACATTCTGTTATCAAACTCTTTTCTTAGCCGTTTGCCTTTCTCAATTAAAGTTATTTTCTTTTTTTCCTTACGAAATATTTCCTGGACCATATCAACTGTGTAATCCCTGGCATCGGGTACGTCTGGTTGCCATCCCATTCCTACAATTCGTTTTCCAGCAATAACCTCCGGCGTTCCATTCGGCGTAAAACGCGGAATAATCGGACCGAAGAATCCGGGATCAAACGCAAAACCTTCGCTATGTTCATTTGATTGATTATTTTTTTCCATTTTAACACCTCCCTCTTGGCATTGGGTCAAGCACCCGCATATGCTCCGATGCATTGCAGGTCCTATTTGAAAAATGGTCCCTGATTTAAAAAAAGTTTTTCATTCTCTGCCTATGGGCTATATGGAGTCAATGTCAACTGCGAGTTTAGGGGGTTTACGATCGCTCAATTATATGATTAATTTTTGAGGTGCTGAATGCCGGCATTCGTGAGTTCAAACAGACCGATTTTATCCTTTGCCGCAGCAAAATGTTCAATTTTCTGCAGGGCTTTCAATTTATCGATTTTATCCTTATCAGTTGGATCAATTAGCGGTATATTGATGAATAGATCGTTTAACGTTTCAAGTATGCTCGAATTGATAGCCACTGCATTTCTGTAATCTTGATTTTTTTCGTCCAAATCCTTGATCGAGCGCAGCTGTTGTATCCAGAACTCCGGGTAATCAGGGCTTTGCCTGAATTTCGGATCTCTACCAACTCTTTTGGAAGCTGCTTCTGCTATTCGTCTATTCTGAATAACCGCCAACACAGACGAAGCTAAGTCGTTTACCTGCCCTTCTAATCTTCCTAGGGTAGGTGTCTCATCCGGATTGTCCAACAAACTTCGAATTCGTGCCATATCCCTTTCGGAGCCAGCTCTCAATTCATCTGCACTGATTCCAGCGGGCAAACCATTTAACATACTTAGAATGACATAGGTCTGATCCTTTAAACGTTGCCGATATCCAGGTCCAATATTAATATCAGCATATTTATTTGGACCATGTTGCAGCCTAACGATAGCACTTGGGATTTCTTTATCTTCAGGCTTTTCTCCAGGCTTAGCAGGATCCAGCAATTTCTGAATAACTCTGTAAAGTTTGCCGCCTTGATAAACTATAATTTCCTGGGCATAAATAGTATTTCCAGCCGTGGTTGTATATGGATTAATGAAGCCTCTTTGTGCCCAGTCAAATTCAAGAAAAGATGAGAGTGCATCACCCGTTTTTTCTTTATCGGGAAACCGCTCAGCCAACTCACGTTTAATTATCAGGAATTCACCAGTACGCAAAGGCATTACAGGAGAAATTTGTTTTCCTACCCGTGAGATGAATACTTTTTTGTCCTGAATTAGCTGGTTAAGTCGAGCGTCTTCAATTTTGGATACAGCGGCGACGTCCACTGGATACAGTGTAAGATCGAACCGCAATTCAAAATCATCCTGATTAAGAGCGTTCAGTAATTTGGCGATTCGTAGGCCTACCCCTACCACAGGTGCAGCTTCAGGCTTTGCCGCTGAAGCTATATTTGCAGCTGCATCGAGTATGTTTGATGCCATTTTTTTTTGTTCTTTGTCCAGTTCTACGATAAAAAATCGAATGCGGATTGGAAAACCTTTAAATGCGGTTGGACCGTATATTATACGATCGGCTATTCCTAAATTGACTCCTGGTGGCTGATTTATCTGATTGAAGATAAGCTTCGAGACAGCAGTACTGGGATCGTCTTTCCCATCGTCGTATACCTCCGCATAAACCAGTACATGTGGGTTCCCGAAAGTTTCCTTAAGATACCGGATGAACACATTGTTAACCACTAGGGTGATAATTTCACCTTTGTGAGGGATGATTCCGCTAGAAGTATTTTCCCATTTGGGAATGACATCTCGATCATATATTGCACCGGTATCGGGCTTAATACTGTAAAACTCAGGCTCGCCGGTTATCAGTTGCTGTTTGTGGGTGATACATCCCATCGTTAAACAAAAAACGAAAATTGAGATAGAGAAAATTTTAATAGTTTTCATCATTTCACTCCTTCACGGATAAGTTCTGTTTAGGAGGGAAGAAATTTGGATGGCAAAAATAGATGAAATGCAAATTTTTCTATGGGGCATTAAATTCAGAGCAAAGGGGTCAAGCAAAGGGGTCAAGTCTGCTCTTGGCTCTTATTCAATTATCTTACTAAAATTAATGATTATTTTCCGATTTTTCTCTTAAAACTATGCTTTTGTATTCATACTATGAGATGCATTCATTATTGAATAGTCTACTTCGCAAAACTTCCTATCTTCCAATTACTTAACTATGATTCATTGATGGCCTCGAAAATCTTCTCATAACGTTCAATGGACTCTTTGAGAGTTCTTAAAAACGCTTTTGCATAAACAGGGCTGGTAATAACCATTGTGTATAGCTCCGCTCCCTCGTTTTCTGGATAATACTGTCCGAAATCGATGACGAATTCGAAGGCGTTGTGTCCAACCTCAAAGTAGTTTGCGTATCTGCCCTCTAATTTTTTTCTTCTCCGGGAGCCGGCGCATTCATGTTTATTCGATTTTCTGTTCCGCATCGGCATCAACTTTCAGATTGTCAAAACTTCCGCACAGCAATATGGGTGCCAATTGCGAGCTTAGGTGGAAGTTCTGAGCTAACCTTTTGAATTTATATAAAATTAAAGATATAGTAATTATACAGACACGTGATTTTTTTCTCGGAAGCTCGCAGGAGATGTTACAGATTATAGATGGACTATGTGTGAATGAGAGGTGGAAAGGAAGAAGTAGAATTTAGGCAAAGTGGAGGAAAGCAAAGAGAGCGAAAGATTTCTTTTGGTTGGCATTTTTAAAAGAGATAGGCTTTGAGTGTCACAGAATTTTGTTACAATAAAATGTGACAGGGTTACAAACCGGTTGGCCGGTTTGCCCGTTATTCCTGTTTGCCGGTTCCAATTAAATACGCTTTGCTGTCATTGTAATGCCCCAGTTAAATGATCTTAAGATTTAGCCCCGGATAAATAGGCTTCGCCTTTAGCAAGGTAGGCGGGGTAAAAATTTCATCCCGAACCATCTGCCGGGGCTACAGGAAAAGTTGGATAAATTTTTCAGTGGTCCGTGGTAATAAGATACACATCATTCTATTAGCCACAGACCCAAATTTAGCCTCTTAAAACTTAAAAAGGGGTCAAGTCTGCTCTTGACTCTTATTCAATCATTATTCTGAATCTGATGATGATTTTCCGAATTTTCTCTTAAAACTCTGCTTTTATATTCATACGATATTGGGATGTATGCATTATTGAATAGTCTCGCTTCGTAAAACTTTTTTCCCGCCAATGACTTAGCTAAGCTTCATTGATGGCCTCGAAAATCATCTCATAACGTTCAAAAAATTGTGAAAATACGGGATTTAGATGATCGCTCTTCGATTAAAGATGACTTGGCCTATTGGTTGAGTAAACAGCCTGAAGAAAGAGTGGCAGTGGTCGACTATCTGCGAAGGCAGTACCATGGAAATACAGCAAGACTTCAAAGAACTGCTCGAGTTATTCAACGCACACAAGGTTGAATATATAACCCCAATTGAGTTAAAAACCAATTGGGAGTTATTCGTTATATGTCCCCAGTTAAATCGTCTTCAAATTTAACGGGGTAAATATTGGTTAATGGTTTAAGAGGAATAAGATCCGTTTTAATATTTTATCAATCATAGAATGATTAAAAAAGACGATCATCAGATTCTTATAGCGAATCCGCCGGGGCGGATCGATATCATAACTTCTCTTGCGGGGGTTTCTTGGGAACAATCCTAAAGCCTGCTATCAAAAAATGCTGATCAAAGGAAAAAGCCTTTTTAATTCCAAATTCTTCCATAACAGCAAAACTGACGGCATCGGTAAAACTGAAATCCTGGTCTTGATACTTTCTTAAAATATCCTCTGCCTTGTCTTCCAAAGTGGCTTCAGAATAAATTTTTGTTATCCGTGGACTTGCGGAAAGGTTTTCCAAAAAAGTGATGGCAGCCTGATACCCCAGGGCACGACGAATCAAAATGTAGGTTTCGGCGACAACCAGATTTGTTGTCGTCAAATAATGATAGCCTTTTAATAGATCCGGATAGATTTTAACGGCCGGACCATGAAATTGATCGGATTTGTCTGCTAACGCAAACCATGCACCCGTATCCACAAATAAGGTTCTTTTCTGCAGGCTGGGTTCCACTAATAGAGCCTTGTCCTTAATCAGTCAGATAGTCATCATGTTTTTCGGCGATGTCTGTTCTGCCTGATGCGCCAAGGTTCATAATATTCAGGGCCGGATCTTTTTCCAGTGGAAGACTGTCAAGGTACTTTGCAATACATGAACGGATAGTGGCGGCTTTGGATTTACCGCTGGCTTTTGCCAACCGGTCTATAATTTTAAATTGTTCCGGATCCAAATAAATTTGGATGGGAACTTTCCTGATTTTTTTCATGTCAATATTTTCCATATCATATATTATGACATATATTTTTATGACATAAATATTGTCGATAGTCAATTAGATAAATCAAAAAACGGGGGACGAGCGTGAAAGATTGACTTTTTACCGCTTATAACATTTTTAATAATTTACAGGATTCCCACGTCCCCTTTTCACGCATCGAGTCTTAAAGGCGCATACTTACCGAGGTGATAAAAACTCTATGGTGTATGGTACCAAACCTTTGGGGTGCTTCTTGGCAAATTTCATCAGAAGGGTCGCGAACAGATTAAAGTTAGAACCTGGGATAGTGTGAGGAACGATAAGCAGTCCATGATGGGGCTTTAAGTCTTCAAAGAAACGGACGGTTAGAAGGATAAAATCATCTCTATTCCTGGTGACCAGAACACGACCATCAGCGGTGGCAGCCGTCAACTGTTCTTCATCAGATGCGCCGAGCATACCCGTCTCGTGGGCACTTACTGCATCAATACTTTTTTTTCTCAGGAGTTGAGCCACCTTCGGGCTTATATCCTCATCAAGATAAAAATTCACTTCCGCTCCGCCGGCCTTGCTAAGAAGGGAAACCGCTTTACTATCTTTTCCTGGGTTATCTCCTCATTGCGTGTGATTCTTTCATCGATTTCTTTGGGATAAAGCGCATAATAAGACAGCGCAGAGCGGAGCTGCTGCTCGCTTAACCAATGATAAGCTTTTTTTATTTCTTCGTAGCTTTCTCCCAAGCCTTTGAAGGTGGCAATTAGTTCCCAAACATCAATACCAGTACCGGCAATTCGGGCACGCCTGCCGGCGGAACCCTCTGCGAACGTTATTCCCGGACATCTTCTCATTTTTACCGCCTCAATCAGAAGGTCTCTGGCGAGCCCTGAAAAATCCTTTCCAGTGTTTGAAGCGAGGGTCTCTATCTCTTTTACCGCCTCTTCCGGCAACCGTATGCTCTTTTGAACGGAAGACATGATTAAACTCCTTTTCGGTTAGAATGGCACTATAATACATCGTAATGCAACGCATGTCAATGCATCATAATAAATTTTAGAGTTTATTAAAGCAATGCAAATTTTTTGGACTCTTCAGAAAAAATAATTGGCGATCAGCTTATTTGTTTTGTTCCTTGACAACACGAATAATACGTGTTACACGTAAAATACGTGTAAATTATCGAGGAGTTCACTATGAAACAGAATATTACGTTGAGCCTTGAAAAAGAGCTCATTAAAAAAGGAAAAATCATTGCGGCCCAAAAAGAGACCTCAATCAGCAAAATGCTGGGTGAATTGCTAAAAGAGATAGTAGACAAGGAAGATCATTACGAGGCCGCAAAAAGAAATGCTATGCAAATCCTAAAAAAAGGGCTTAATCTGGGCGGTCGTATAACATGGAAACGAGAGGACCTTTATGAACGATAGGACTTTTGTGGATACCAATATTTTAGTCTACGCACACGATCTGGATTCAGGTAATAAGCATAGAATCGCAAATAAGATCGTCTCTGATTTATGGGATTCCCGTTCCGGTGTACTGAGCACCCAAGTTCTTCAAGAATTTTATGTAACTTTGACAAGAAAAATTTCGGTACCCTTAAGGAAGCCCACTGCCAGGAGAATCGTGAAGAATTATATTGATTGGGAAGTTGTCATAAATGATGCTCCGATTATAATACAGGCCAGCGAGATCGAGGAGGCTTACAACTTTTCTTTCTGGGATGCGCTGATTGTTTCAGCTGCTTACTCGAAAAACGTGAATACTATTCTGACAGAAGATCTCAGTCATGGTCAGCATGTGGAAGGTATTTCGATCATAAATCCTTTTTTGGCTTAACGGACAACTTTCAACAGACCACCGACATTTGCCATTTTTGTTAAATCAGGATTAAAGCCTGTAGGGAATTTCAACAAAACTATTTTTTTTCGGATCGAAGTCTTTTGTATTCCGGAAGAAAAGAAGGGACGAGCGTGAAAGATTGACTTATTTACTGCTTACAACATTTTTATTAATTTACAGGATTCCCACTTCCCCCTTTCCACGCATCGAGTCTTAAAGGTGATATTTATTCACCACAGAGACACGGAGGACACAGAGACACTATTTCTTTTTGCCCATCGGGAGACAACGATGGGCAAAAAAAGTCTATCCGTTGGATGAAAATGCCACTACTTTGTAAAGTAGCAAGAATCATTAACAAATAACGAGTCAGTCATCTTGCCGGAGAACGTTTTTCGACGATATTGTATTTTGTGATTTTGCGATAGAGCGTCATGCGAGACCAGCTGAGTTTTTGGGCGGCGGTGCTTTTGTTCCAGTTGGTCTCCAATAGGGCAGTCAAAATACGCATGCGCTCTTCCTCGGCACCACAATCTGCGACTTGCAGTTGTCTCTGGATTGAATTGGGAAGTTCAACATAAGAAATTTCCCGCGCGGGAAGATTGATGTATGCCGCTTCTAACAGGTTCAACAACTCCCGAACATTGCCCGGCCAATCATAGCGGTATAAGCAGGTCATGGCGCAATCGGTGAGGCCTTCGATTTCACGACTAAATCGATGATTTAATTTTCCAATCGCATGCTGCACCAGGTGCGGTATGTCCTCTTTTCTTTCACACAGCGGAGGCATGTGAACTCGGGCGACGTTGATGCGGTAGTAAAGGTCTTTTCTGAAACTTCCTTTTGCCATTAAACGCTCCGGATCTTGATTGGTGGCGGCGATGACCCTAGCTTTCATCGGTATTGAGCGTTTTCCGCCCAGATGAAAAAATTCCTTACTTTCTATACTCCTCAATATCTTGGCCTGAGCATACGCGGTCATATCCCCGATTTCATCTAAAAAGAGGGTTCCTCCTCGCGCTATTTCAAATTTGCCTCTTTTCACTGCATAGGCCCCCGTAAACGCACCGCGATCATACCCGAACAATTCACTTTCGACCAAGCTCTCCGGCAGCGCCGCACAGTTGACGCATATGAAAGGGTAATTGTACCTCGGACTTTTATAATGTACGTATTCTGCGGCTAATTCCTTGCCGGTGCCGGTCTCTCCGGTAATCAAAACATTGCTGTCGGCTTTAGCAATTTTCGCAAGCAAGGTTTTGACATCCCGCATCGGCCTGCTTTCACAAATGAAGGACTGATCTTTAATCGTACATTCTGCGTTTGTTTTTGATCCAGATGAATATTCGGATAATCTGTCCGATAGGAGCCGTTTGGCGCTATCCAATACGGCATCACCGGAGACCGGTATTTTAAAATAATCGTTGACGCCTGCTCTTAAGGCCTCAATAGCGCGAGATTCAGAACTGAATTTGGTAATCAGCATGATCGGCAGGCACCTTTGCATTTTACGGATCGCCTTCACTTCTTTAAGTCCGTTTCCGGCAATTTCTCCGGATGAACAGATAATGACAAGATCCGGCATTATATTTTGGAAAGTGGTAGTGATATCTGATGCTTTTGGTGCATCGAAAACTTCAAACCCATGGCCAAACAACTTGCCCTTCAGATTTTGGTGCAATAATTCATCCATACCAAAAATAAGAACGGCAGGCTTCTTCATGGGTCACCTCCCTTATTATTTCACCATAGAGGTGCTGAGAACACAAAAGCTTAACTTTTCCCCAATCAATAATGAAATAATGAATTCCAGGAATTTGATCGCGATTTAGATATCAAAAACTGATCAGAAATTCTAGTGCAACATAGAAGAGATGTCTTCGATGGAATCGAAATTTCAACTGCAGTAGTAGACAGCGATGCAGGATCAAGACGAGTTCAAAATGATGAAATCAATTTTCAAACCGAATCCGAAGTTTTTACATCAGCTTTGATAAATATCTTTCTTTGAACGAAAATTATATTTTTTTACAGCAAGGGATGTGCCAAGTTTTTTTGGCCGGGAAGCATTTCGCAGGGGCCTTCATAAGCTTTTGATATAATTTGTTTTATAAATTTTCCTGTTTAACTATTCTCACAGGAAATCATTGACTTTGGTTGAAAACTGTAAAGAAACTTTACATGACACCGGCGCGATTGTAAACTCACTTGACATCGCGGCGAATTCACTCATCGAATTGGGATTTTTCTCACCGCAGAGCGCAGAGTAGGCAGAGATTGAGTTTTATTAGTCTGATTTTTTGACCCCAGATGAACCCTGAACCAGCCACCAGTCGCCAGTAACCCCTGATAATATTTCTTTGTTTAATGTGTAGGCCTGACCATTCTATTTTTTCAACTGACAACTGACAATAGACTACGGACATTGAGCGTTTCGCTCAATTAGGCACAATTGTAAAAGAATCATCAATGATCAATAATCCAGCTTACATTTTCTGTAAAAAATGAAGACTCTTATAATTAATTCTTGACATCAAGGTAGACAAGGAATTTTGGTTAGGACAAATATAATATTGCTAATTTGGTTCGGATAAAGTAAAAATAAAAAGTCCGTTAAAATTGGCTTTTATTTAGTGAGGAACAACAATGTTATCCGAATACATAAAAGCAAGTTTAAAGAAGGCCAAGTATAAAAAACTTGAAGACGGCAGCTGGTATGCAGAAATTCCAGGTTTTCAGGGTGTCTGGGCTAACGGAGCGGCGGTTGAAGATTGCCGAGATGAGCTCCAAGAGGTTTTGGAGGAGTGGCTCATCTTAAAAGTTCGTGACAGAGACCCGATTCCAACAGTCGATGGAATAGGAATTAAAATCGTAGAAAAAGCTGTTGCTTAAAGATGCCTTCAACGATCTCCAGGAAAAAATTAATTCAGAAATTAAGATCGCTGGGATTTCAAGGACCATATTCAGGTGGTAAGCATCAATTCATGATAAAAGGTCAGCTGAAACTGCGTATACCTAATCCTCATAAAAGAAAAGATATTCACCATAGCCTTGTTACTGAAATAATAAATCAAGCTGGAATAAGTATGGAAGATTGGGACAAGGCTTGACCATTTTGGACTGAAAATAGCCATATTTTCTGCATTTATATCTTTGCTTAGAGAACTCTCTAAATCATCTCATCTGGGCTTGCCCAGTTAAATTCAACGCCTATTTCAAGAGGGTAAAGATTATTCCTGGGGCACAATCTAAATTTCAAAATCAAGTATCCAAGTAACCAGCGACCAGTCGCCAGCAACCCCTGAACCGAGGTATCGAAATAGAAACTAATTTTTGGCCTGGCCGATATATTCCAGGTAGTTTGTGGCATCATCATCGCCCAGATCGGCGGCTTTGTTAAAGTCTTCCATGGCTTTATCTTTGTCGCCTGACAGCAGATAAACCCTTCCGCGGCCGTAGTAATACAATCCGTTTTGCGGCTCCATCTGAATTGCCTTATTCAGTAACGGTATTGCCTTTTGATATTCGCCGAGCTGCCCGTAGGATATACCCTTTTCAAAATACGCGCCGCTGTGCTCAGGATCCAGGGCGATGGCTTTTTCAAAATATTTGATCGCCGCCTGATCGTTGCCATAGGTGGCACACAACGCGCCCTTCTTAAACCAGTGCGTGGCTTTTTCTTTTGCCGCATCGTTCTTATTTTCTGCTTCTGCTTTTTTCTGCTCAGGCTTATCTTCTTCAAACTGAGGTGGTTTTTCATCGGCGTCATCGAAATTTAAACTGGCCTGAGTTGCGCCTCCGAACGCTTGGGTGAAATAGGCGATCATATTTTTAATGTCTTTCATCCGAATTGAAGAAGTTGACACGGCGCGACCATTTTTAAAATCAAACGTCATGTACATGCGCCCCAACTTGGGCAACGGTTGGTTTAAACCGAGCCCCTCGGGCATTGCTTGTAGAAAAGAATCAAAATAACTATACAAATTAAAATCCATGGTGATCAGCTCAGCTTCAGCCGGTTGCGGTTTGAGGGTTTTAACTACCTTAATCAATTTAGCCAGCTTTTTGTCGTCGGCGGCATAAATAAAATATCTGTCAACCGTTGTAAACCGCCATTCAAATTCCTGGAAAAATTCTCGCCCCGGAAAACTGACCTCTCCTTCCATTGTAGGTGGAGACGGGAACTTAAATTTTGCGCCATACACCTTGTGGCCGGCCACCCGGCTTTCCTCGGCGCGCACAAAGATCGCTTCTATTTTTTGACCGCTGAGTTCTTCCATTTTTTGGGTCATTTTTTTGGTGAATGCTTCAATCCACGGCAGATAGATTGATTCCACGAAAGTCGCCGCCATCTTTGGATCTTTTAATACATCAATGCCTTCAAATTGAATGGCGTCTTGCCCGAACGAAAAACCGCCGACCATCTCGCCTGTATAGTGCTTCATGATCGCTGCAATTTCGCTGAAGTCAAACCCCATTTTCTCGTAAATCTTGCCGAAAGACTCCTCGAAGATTTCAATAAAGCCGCTATAATCGTGACTGCGGGATCTGAAATTGATGTCATGGCTGGGTGTGTAATTGCTCAAAAGCGCTGTCCCCGCTTTTGAAACAAACAGTTTAGCCAACTTACTTTCGCTTGCAGGACGTGCCTCCGTTGAGATGGACAATTTTTCTTTGCTAAGATCCAGACGAATTGTAAGCATTTCAAGCTGGGCAGCTATATCAAGCATACTTAGCGTCATTTCCTGGACTTCCTGGGGCGAAAGGGGCATGTCTTTTACGCCCTTTGCTTCAGGCATGTTTTCAAATTGGCTGAACATTTGCCTGATTTGTTGTTCGCTTTGTTGCATCAGCCGCCGCAAGCCAATGTCAATGGTAACAAACGATCTGCGCTTTGATCGTGAAGCACCATTCAGCGCTGATTTGAATGCATCTGAAACAGCAACCGGCTGGCCGGGCGGCAGGGGTAGGATATAATAATCTTTTTCGGCCGAGGCACTGTAGATGGCCCGGAATGCTTCATTCGGCTGTTGAAAAGGAATAAGGGCTGCGGCGATCGGCTGGGGTTCTTTGATCACAACTCCGATAACAATCGCACGCGAATGATCGATCCAATTAGTACTTTGAAGCAATTGCCGGATCTGCGCTGAAAAAGACGCACCGGTCTGCGCGCTGCCTGCGCCAAAGATCTCATCGAGAAGATTTAAGTTTTTCTCCAGGTCATTGATTTTTATTATGATATCAGGTGTTTCACCCGGAATAGGCGTTGCTGAAACCGGTCTAAACACGCTGAAAATGAATGACAAGGCCAACATGACGATGGCAAACTTTAGCAAATTTAATTTTCTGCTCATGGGCTACTCCTCTGCACAAAAAGATTTTTTAATAAAAACAGATCTACTTAGACTTTCCGGATAACCGGATATACAATATACAAAACGCCTAAAGCTGGTTTTGGGCTGATCATGAGATATTATCGGCTATATTTGGCAATAACTTTATATTATAATATCAAAACTTTGATCTTCGTTTTTCTTGTTGAATAAATGAAAAGACTGAGGTCTTGAATCGGAAATTGGCTATGAGATATTAGCGGTGCGTATTGAGATGAGAGAAAGATGATAGATTTAGTCTGAATCAGAATGTGTTTGACACCAGCGCTGGTAATTGCAAATCAGAGCATACGTCCGCATGGCGCTCTCGGCGGAGTCGAAAAACGGTAAGCCGACTTCACAAAAGTGTTGGCTCAGCTTGGGATCAAATCCGGGAATCTTTACCATTAATAACGGCTTCCGGCATTCCTTTTGGACCCGGATCATGTTGTCGACAAAGGTGTGATTATCCTCCGGCGTCAGACCGCATCCAATGATCGCCACCGCATCTACATTGTGATCAGCGGCAACGGTTCTTGCAGCTTGTTTGAAAATATCAATATCAAAATGGGCCGTCAGACTTACATCTACCGGATTTCGAAGGCTGGTGCCGGTTAAAGGCACAAACTTCGCCAATTCTGATTGCGACTGCTCAGAAAGCTCAGCCAACTTAAGCCCTTGGTTTCCACACGCTTCAGCGGCGGACACCGCCAGGCCACCGGGGCCGGAAATAATCGCCACGCGTGGGCCAGTGTTTGATGGCAGCAAGGAAAACCCCATTAATGCATCCACCCAGGCCTCAAATCCCACAATGGGAATCACCCCTGCTTGCCGGACCATTGCCTGCCAGATCTTCCGCGATCCGGCCAAAGCACCGGTATGAGACGCTGAGGCGCGAGAGCCCTCCCGGGTCAAACCCACTTTCCAAATGATCACCGGTTTTTGAAGTGACGCCTGCCGGAGAGCCTTGAGAAAATTCGCACCATTTTTTATGCCTTCAATATAGGCACCGATGAGACCGGTCTCCGAATCATGGCTTAAATATGTTAAAAAATCTGCCGCGGTTAGATCGCATTCATTTCCCAAACTGATCACTTTGCTGAAACGAATACCCTTCTGGGGGGCCATGACACCCATAATATTGGTCAGTGATCCGCTGTGCGAAATAATACCGACCGGACCGGGATCTTTAGACATTTGCGGAAAGAAGGCCAGACCGGTTTTTGGTGAGTAGAGTCCCATACCGTTTGGCCCAATAAGTCGCATACCGGCCGATCGCGCGACGCGCACCAGTTCCGCCTCCAACGCCCTACCCTCTTCGGTGCCGGTTTCTTTGTATCCGGCCGTAAACAAGACCGCCCCCTTGACGCCTTTGGCCGCGCACTCCCGGATTACGGCAAGAGAACTGTGATGCGGAACGAGAACAATTGCCAAATCTATTGATCCGGGAATATCCGAAACGCTGGGATACGCTTTGATACCGCTGATTTCTGCAGCCTGGGGATTTACGGGATAAATTTTCCCTGAAAAGCCTTGTTCCAAAAGCGCCATAAGAAATACGCTGCCGGACTTCAATCCTCTAGGGGCACCCACAATCGCTATGGATTGGGGGTGGAAGAGGTCGTCAATTTGTGCGATCAGTTCTTGATTCGATTCCATGATAATAAATTCTTTTTTGGTTCCGGTTTATCCGGGTTAGGTATTTCCAATTCATTAAGCCACTATAGAAAAGCACAGCTAAACCTTCAAGCGTAAACTAACCGTAATAGCCAATTAACATTTTTCCAAATCATGTTTAAAGTTATTAGAGAAATTAAATTATTTTCTGAATCACAATAACGTATTAATTTTAATTCAAATTGATTTTTTCTTGATCAACAAACAAAATTTAAATAGTTTTCTAACCTTAAATATTCTGCTTAAATCCTCTATATCTGTAACATCGTTTATTGAGATGCCAGTCAAGGTTGCTGACATCGTAAAAAATAAAATTTTAGACGGTTTCGTAAAAAGCGCTAAATTCAAGGCGCGCGAGTTTTGTGTCATGAGGCGTACTTTGGGTACGCCGCAATGACAACAAAATACAGCACAAAGCTGAAGTTGGACGTTTTGCGGAACCTTCAAATTAGGGGGGGCGATGAGGGAATATGTTATCCACCCACTTGTTGTCGGCATTAATGAAACCGATCAGGGGGTTATGACCTATCTTCGCGACTATGGCAAACGAATATATCTTCCGATTTACGTGTTTTACTTAAGCAAAGGGGATAAGAATATATTGGTCGATACCGGGCTTGAGCAATTTATGATACCCGATGGGGCGGAAGAAGAATGCGGCTTTAAGATTCTTGAGTTTGAAGATGCCCTGGCAACCGTCGATCTCAAACCCGAAGACATCGATATCATTATTCATACCCATTTGCATAATGATCATTGTGAAAATGATTATAAATGCACGAATGCAGAGGTATATACGCAGAAGAAAGAGTATGAATTTTTGCTGAACCCCCATCCGGTCGACCACCGCTATTATCCGGATATCCTCGATGATCTGAACGTCATTCAAGTCGATGGCGATGCAACGATCGTCGATGGTATTGATGTGATTTATTCACCCGGCCATACGGTCGGTGGCCAATCGGTTGCCGTCAACACCTTCAAAGGCAAAGCACTCATTACCGGATTTTGCTGCAATGACAAAAATTTCCCGTCCGCCGGTCCGGCCATTGCACCCGGCGTGCATATCGATCTGACAGAAGCCTATGATTCGATCCAAAAAATCAAAAAGATGGCCGATATTCTACTGCCGTTGCATGATCCGGCAATTGGGAGGCAAAAAACAATTCCTTAGTAGACAGAGTTCGGAATTCGGAAGGGGGAAGGCGGCAGGGGAAATAAGGACGGTGAGCAGAGGTCAGAAGACAGAAGGCAGATGACGGATGACAGATGACAGAGGATTATTTGATTGGGAATGTGGGTTGCGGATTTGGAATTGGGATTGTTAGGCTAGCAACCAATTTTTTTGGGGAGAGGATATTTACCAAAATGGCGAAAGAAAATGATTTAGTCCTCATTTATTTTGAGGACAAACCGCTTGTTTTTGCCCGCATAGAAAGCATATTAACAGACTCAAAACCCAACTGGTATCATGTTAAGCTACTTTTGCTGCAAGTGCCGCTTCAGGTGGTGACCTGGATTTTAAGGGATGTCTATATAACCGGTGCGGAATTTACAATGAACGGAAAAAGAATGCGATTGGAAAAAATCGTAAGCCCAGAGGAGTCACAAGAAACAATTAAAGAGAAGAAAAAGGCTGATAAAGAAAAATCCACCACGAACTCAAACGGGGCAAAAGTGATTTCTTTCACCGATCTCAAGAAAAAATGAGATTCCGGTCAACGGATAACCGCCGGCTGCGGTTGCAAAGTTTCGGTTGACATTGGTTCTTACCAACACCATTCATGTTATCATAACTGACCACGGACATCATAATGAAAATCGGTTCACTTACCCTGGACAACAATGTGATTTTAGCTCCCTTGGCGGGAATTTCAAATCTTCCTTTTCGGATTTTGGCAAAAGAGGCGGGCTGTGGATTGGTCTGTTCAGAAATGGTGAGCGCAAACGGTTTGGTTCGCAAATCTAAAAAAACCAACCAACTGCTGGATAGTCTACCTGCGGAAAAACCTCTTTCGGTGCAGATTTTTGGATCTGATCCGGCTGTGATGGCCGAAGCCGCGAAGATTGTTGAAGCTTCCGGAGCCGATATTGTGGACGTTAATTTCGGCTGTTCGGTTAAAAAAGTCATCAAGACCGGATCCGGGGTAGCTCTGATGAAAACACCAGAGCAATCAGAGGCATTACTAAAGGCGGTTCGCAAGTCAATCCGGATTCCGTTAACCATTAAAATGAGAACCGGCTGGGACAAATCAGGAACGCAGGCCGTTGGGCTTGCCGAAATGGCAGAAGCATGCGGCGTGGATGCAATTGCCGTTCATCCCCGTACGGCAACCCAAGGATTCGCCGGTCAAGCAGATTGGTCAATTATTGCCGCCATAAAAGAGCGTGTAAACATTCCGGTTATCGGAAATGGGGATATTTTTGCCGCCGAAGATGCCGTTAAAATGCAGCAAGAAACCAGCTGCGATGCCGTGATGGTCGGCAGGAAAGCAATTGGATCTCCGTGGATCTTCTCCCAGGTGCTTGCCCGAATAAAAGGTGAGAAAATGCCTTCGGTTGATCTTGGGCAACGTTTTGCAATCATAAAACGTTATCTACAACGTTCGGTGAGATACGTTGGCGAGGAGCAAGCCTGTCGGATGATGCGCAGCCGTCTATGTTGGTTCGTGAAAGGATTGCCCCACAGCAGTCAATTTCGCAGATCCATCAATCATATATCATCAGAAATTGAGGCCCTGGAAATTATTGCTGATTACCAACAGAGATTGGCGCAAGAAGGGGGGGTTCCTTTATCGGGGGAGTAAGTGTTTGGTGTTTTGTGTTTTGTGTTTTGTATTTCGTGCTTGGTGTCTGGTGTCTGGTGTTTGGTGTTTAACTCAATTGGGGTATTACTTTTTGCGCACTACACTCCCCTCTTTAAGGCCCCGGCCGGAAACTTTCACGGCTTCGGACTGATTGTCTGAAACCTCAACAATTTTTATCTCTGCGGTTTTATATCCGGGACTAATAAATCGCTGCCCGTCGATTCCTTCCAAGATGCGGCCGCTGTCAAAAACTTCCAGTTTATGCCCGGCTTTAAGACCCACCCGACTTCCGCCTGAAATGATAACCTTATCTCCATCGACAGCGGTGACATAGCCATGCCAATTTTGTAGATCGACTACTTCGCAAATTCGATCACTCATATCTACTATTATTTGGCCATATACCTCATTTAATTGAGCTAAATCGTAAGCCTTTTGCTTTTGAATCTCCCTGTATTCCACTTCGTCGATTTCTACCTCATGGACGAAACTCTCATCCAGAAGTTTGGTAGCGGTTTGCGTATCGTATACTTCAGTCCTGATCAACACCTCTATCAGATAATGGGTGTCTTTCATCCAGAGTATTCCCTCAGTTTCATCCATCGACCTTAAGTTGCTCAAACTTCCGGCTATAATGGCATTTAACCCGAGTTGCCGACCGATTACCGCTACGGCATAGTTATCGGTTTGGCCGGAGGGCAATTTGGGAAGTTGGGTAAGCCAACCGGGATGCGCATCAGAACCGGTATCCATCACAATGAGATCGTTGCATTTGTTGTCTAAATATTCAATCAGATCTTCATGAAATTTGTTTTGAAAATCTCGCGCCGCTTGCAACACTTTGTTTTCAAACCTCACAACAGCTACCACCTTTTTAAGGCCATCACCCGCAAAAGTAATTTCACGGGTAATCTTTTTGGTTGTTTTGGTTATCTTTTCGGTCGTATCTTTTACCGTTGAAGTAACTGAACAACCATTAATAAGGAGAAAGCAAGCCAGCACAATTGGCACTCCATTAACATTGAGTCTATTTAGTAGAATTTTTTTAAGTGATTGATGTAACATTAGATTCATTCGATGATATTTTTTGCGATTTTTTTAGAACCGGCTTCAAAATATTTAAATATGAAATAATCGCTTAAATGTCAAATTGACATTTTCGGTTATCATCCTTGATCAATCAATGCGCCGGCGAGTCAACAACCATCCCGAGCGCAGGACGGAATGGCTTAAATTTGCGGCCATAGGCCGGAAAGACAAGGGCACAATCGTGCCCTGATCGTTGCGTTTGCAACCAGGCGCGAAGCACCCGGTTAGAAGGCAAACAATTAACCTTGACACGCATTTTCATTTTTGCTAACGTTCCAAAATTATTGAAAAATTTAATATAAGAAGGGATCAACTTCATGGCATCGATTGATGAACAAATTCTCAGAGCAACAAAAGAAATTGTGGTAAAATTCATCGAAGGCGGAAGGATTTCTCCAGCCGGTTTTGATGATGCGTTCAGGGGGATATATCAAACGGTTGAAGAAACAGTGAAAGCCTCGACCAATAAATCAGACCCCGGTGGCCAAAAAGAATAGCCTCAAACCGTCAGCCGGAACCCAAAAAAATTGAAAATCGTCAATCGTTTGGAGATTAAAAAATCTTCCAACAAAACTATTTTGCCAAAAATCCGATTTTTTCTGTCTTCTGACGTCTGTCTTCTGAATTAATATGTGTAAGTATTTTAATTCGCGGGACAACTCGGCCATCAGGCCTTAGACCGGGTTTGGAGACTGCTTCTAGTGGGCTTCCGCCCAGTTTGCCCCGTAGGTCACATTAACCTTCAGCGGAACGTTAAGCTTCCACACGCCTTCCATGATCTCCTTGACAAGATTGGAGACGGTGTCGAGTTCATCCGGCGGCACTTCAAACACAAGCTCGTCATGAACGGTTAATAACATCGCCGATTGCAGATTTTTTTCCCTGAAGGCTCTGTCCACGTTTATCATCGCCAACTTGATAAGATCAGCGGCGGAACCCTGAATCGGAGTATTGACGGCGACTCGTTCAGCCGCTTGACGAACTATGTTGTTCGCGCTGTCAATATCCGGTAGCAAACGGATCCGACCCAAAAGCGTACTGGATTGTTTCGTTCGTCTGGCTTCTGCAATCGTTTGATCCAGAAACTGTTTCACCCCTTTGTAGCGTGAAAAATAATTATCGATATAGGTCTTTGCCATCTTCTGGCTGATCTCAAGCTGTTTGGACAACCCAAAGGCACTCATCCCGTAAATGATACCAAAATTGATCGCCTTGGCTTGTCGCCGCAGTTCCGGATTGATCATTTCAGGTGAAACTTGGAAAACTTCACCCGCCGTGCGGGTGTGAATGTCTTCATCATCCAAAAACGATTTTATCAAAATTTGATCATCCGAATAATGCGCCAGGATGCGCAGTTCCACCTGGGAATAATCTGCGGACAACAGATGCCATCCTTTTTGCGGGATAAATGCTCTGCGGATCTCTCTGCCCTCATCGGTTCGGATCGGAATATTCTGAAGGTTCGGGTCTGAGCTGCTCAATCGTCCGGTGGCGGTCACCGTTTGATTGTAAGAGGTATGAATGCGGCCGGTATCAGGGTTCACCAAATCGATTAACGCATCCGCATAGGTTGATTTCAATTTCGACAGGGTTCGGTGTTTCAGCACCAAAACTGGCAGTTCATGATGTTCGGCCAGCACATTGAGTACATCTACATCGGTTGAATATCCGGTTTTCTTTTTGGTTTTCTTCTGGACCGGCAATTTGAGTTTTTCAAACAAGATGCGTCCCAGCTGTTGCGAAGAATTGATGTTGAATTCTTCATCGGCCAGTCCATAGATGCTGCCTTCAAGGGCTTCCAGCTGGTGTTCAAATGATTTGGACAGCTCATTCAATCGGTTAATATCGATGCCGGTGCCCCGCATCTCCATCCGCATTAACACCGGTACCAAAGGCATTTCAACGTCCTCCAGCAGTTTGGTCAGACCGATCTCTTCCAGCCCGTGGGCTAAGACATCTTTGGCCATCAGCGTAATATCTGCATCTTCGCAGGCATAGGGCACCGCCTTTTCCAACGACACTTCGGCAAAGGAGGTGGCCTTTTTGCCTTTGCCGGCTACTTCCTCATAGGTAATCGTTTTGTGATCTAGGAAATCTAGTGCAATTTGATCCAGATTGTGTGCTCTTTTGGACGGATTTAGCAAATAGGACGCCAGCATCGTATCAAAGGTCACACCGGCCAAGTCAATCCCATGACGGGCGAGAACCATCCAATCATATTTGATGTTCTGGCCGACTTTTTGAATATCAGCGTTTTCCAGTACCGCTTTGAGCTGTTGTAAAACGACGGCGAGCTTAAGCTGCTGGGGAACCCCGAGATAATTATGCCCACAGGGAATATAAAAGGCTTCATGCGGCGTAATCGAAAACGACAATCCCACCAACTTGGCGACCATGGGATTGGTAGAGGTGGTCTCCGTATCCAAGGCAAAGATTTTAGCGGAATTCAGGCGGGTAACTAGCTCGGAAAGCTTTTTCGCATTTAATATGGCCTGGTAATCCTTATCGCTAAGATCGGTCTTAGCAGATACGGACTGCTGCAATTGCCTGAATTCAAGGGTTTTAAATAAGTTGGACAGCGCTTGGGTATCGGGCGGTGTAATTTCAAATTGCTTCAGATCGATGGCCACCGGTACAGCGGTGTTAATGGTCACAAGCGTCTTACTCAAAAAGGCTTGATCCTTGAAATCAACAAGATTTTCACGTTGCTTTTTCTTGGTAATAGATTCGAGCTTTTGATATAAATGCTCCATATCTCCATGGGCTTTGATTAAACCCAGGGCAGTCTTTTGACCGATTCCTGGAACCCCCGGAATATTATCCGTGGTATCGCCGGACAATCCCATAACATCGATCATCTGGTGCGGCTCGACACCATATTCTTCTCGTATCGTGCGTATATCAATGGTCTTTTCCTTCATGGGATCCCAGATAATGTTGTTTTCGGTTACCAGCTGCAAGAAATCCTTATCACCCGTAACCATAACCACCGCAAAGCCGCTTTGCTCGCCGATGCGCGCATAGGTGCCGATCAGATCATCAGCTTCAAACCCCGCCATTTCAATAATCGGCAGATGGTAGGCCGTGGTCACATCTTTAATATATGGTATTTGCACGGCCATATCCTCCGGCATTGCGGGGCGATTTGCTTTGTACTCTTGGTAAATATCATGTCGGAAGGTGGGACCTTTGGCATCAAAAAACATCGCTGCATAGTGTGGGTCCCGATCCTGCATTAATTTAATGAGTATTCGGGTAAAGCCGAAAATGGCATTCGTCGGAAGCCCTTTTGAGTTGGCCAGCCCGCGAATGGCATGATAGGCGCGGTGAATATAGGCTGTGCCATCTATCAGATAAACGATCTTTTCTGTTTTCATTAAAAACTCCAGTCCAGGTATATGCTAAAATAACGATTAACTACCCAATTGAACGATTTTCGCTCAATTAGGGTGATGTTTAGTGTTTGGTGTTTGGCTATAATTACATCTAAAACACTATGAATACTAAACACAAAACACCATTTTGCCTAGGTTGACATGTTCGCCGGCCTGCATTAAGATTTCGGATTACAGATTCGAAACGGCTGAAAAACCTATAGCATTAAAGCCGGCAAACAACAAGAAAGAGGATGATTGTGGTTGCATGAAAGGCTCTTCGACCACCACTAGTTATAGAAAAAAAAGACGCCGCACTCGCATTTGCACCTGTCATTGTTGCCGCAAGGAATTTCCGTTTTGTTGGACCTGTAGATGCGGTTTTTATATTTGCCAAGCGTGCATGGAGGAAAATTTATGGGGATTGTCATGTAACGGCATAACCTGGCAATGCCCCGACTGCGGAGGGCATAATGGGTTCGGCAATCAATAAAAATTTATTTGCAAATCTTTAAAAAACTATTAAGTTACACGTATCAAAGGTGAACTTCTTCAAGGTAGCCTCTCGGAAGTAGCTTAGATCTTTAGAAGGACTGTTGAAACCAATGCATTATGAAGGCAATATTATCAGGCCGCCAAGTGAGGCCAACAGTATTTTACTTCAGGTAACGGTGGGCTGCTCACGCAATAAATGCACGTTTTGCGGCACCTACACGGGTGAGCGGTTTCGCATAAAACCCGATTCCATTATCATGGAAGACATCGCATTTGCGGCGCAATACTGCAAGCGCCAACGCCGGGTATTTTTGTGTGATGGGGATGCCTTAATTATTCCGCAAAAACGACTTTTAATAATTCTTCAAGAAATAAAAAAGCAGCTTCCCTGGGTAACTCGAGTGGGTATTTATGCCAATACCAAAAGCCTGAAAATGAAAACAATCGATGAGCTCAAAACACTTAAAGAAAACGGTCTGGGAATCGCCTATATGGGACTTGAAACCGGTGATGACGTCACCCTTAAAAAAATAAACAAAGGAGCCACATCTCAAGATATGATCGAAATGGCGAGAAGAGCCAAACAGGCCGGCATTAAGCTGTCGATTACCGTAATTTTGGGCATTGCCGGTCGAAAACGATCCCGGATACATGCAGAAGAAACCGGACGGATCCTTTCGACCATCGATCCGGAATATGTGGGGGCCTTAAGCCTGATGCTGATTCCCGGAACACCTTTATTTAAGGACTATGAAGCCGCAAAATTCACCTTGATTGAACCAGAGGAGATGCTGGCGGAATTGAGAACCCTGATCGCCAACACAACCCTCACCAAAGGGCTCTTCCATGCCAATCATGCTTCCAATTACCTGCCAATAAAGGCCAGACTGCCAAAAGACAAGGCAGCCACATTGTACCTAATCGACCAAGCCTTGGCAGGAAAAGTCGCGTTAAAGCCGGAATACTTAAGAGCGTTGTAACTGTCATAGATAAATTAATTGCAAAAAACCCACTTATGAGGAGCATAATGGATCTAAAACTACTTCTGACAACATTTGGTCTGGTCTTTTTAGCCGAGCTCGGGGATAAGACTCAATTGGCAACCTTTTGTTTCTCAGCCGATTGCACTTCCCGCACATCCGTGTTTTTAGGAGCTGCCGGTGCATTGGTATTAAGCTCATTGATCGCAGTGCTTTTCGGCACGGCCGTCAGCCGCTTTATTCCACCGAACTATATTAAAATCGGTGCAGGCCTGTTTTTCGTGATTGTCGGGATATGGATGTTATATTCATCTGCCCGTCCTGTATCCCCCGTATAAGCCATCGGGTGAATACCCCATGATATCACCGGAACCTTAACCAGTGATTAATAATAGAAACAAATTATGGTGATTCTCAAAAAAGTAGAGGTGCGTAATGAGGTATTTTTGTATAGTATTCTCCATGGTGGTAATCACCGCACCGCTTGCTTCCGGTGAAAATTCAGCATCATCGGAATTAAATCAATTTCCCTCTTTAATCGCCGGTATTCGCATCAGTGGACCACTTGATTTTTGCGGCGAATTGGTGCAACTCGACAACCCGGAGATTCGTGAACGCTTCGATAAAGAGCTTCTGCTCACGATCTGGGACCGTCCCCAAGTCATTTTGTGGATAAAACGTTCTCCCCGCTATTTGCCGCTGATCCAACAGATGTTGAAGCAAAACGACATGCCGGACGATTTAAAATATATTTCCATCGTGGAAAGCGCCTTGAGGCCGCACGCCGGCTCGCGCAAAGGAGCAATCGGCTTTTGGCAGTTTATGGAATCCACCGGACGAAAGTACGGCTTAAAAATAGATTCCGAAAAGGATGAACGTAGAAATGTGCATAAATCCACCCAGGCTGCAATCGCCTATTTTAAGGATCTTTATGATAAATTGGGGTCATGGACGCTGGCTGCCGCAGCTTACAACATGGGGGAACTAGGACTGCAATCTGAAATTTTAGCCCAAAAAACCAAAAACTTTTACCAACTCTATCTTCCATTAGAGACCCAACGGTATATCTTCAGAATTCATTCGGCCAAACTGATTTTATCCACGCCTGAAAAATTCGGATTCCGATACCAGAAAGAAGATCTATATCTTCCGCTGGAATTTGACCGAATTAAAATTGAGTGTTTTCAGGAAACCCCGCTTCAAATAGTTGCACAGGCTGCCGGAACCCATTTCAAAGTCATCAAAGATCTCAATCCCGAAATCAGGGGGCATTATCTGGCTGCGGGCAGTCATTCAATTTTGATACCCAAAGGAGCTGCTGGAGAATTTCAGACCAATTTTAAACAACTTGTCGATCAGTGGTTGGCTCAGAAAGAAGAACGGGTATACGTGGTGAAGGAAGGCGACAATCTTTCAACAATTGCAGAACGATTTAATGTTCCCCTGCCGGCGTTAATCATCTGGAATCGCTTGGAAAAACGAAATAACATTTATCCCGGCGACCGCTTGGTAATTTATTCTGATGAGATCGGAGCAAATGAAGATAACTAGGCTCTTTCCGGTACCTTTATCTTAAGCTTTTCCGGATCGTTGTGCCGGCGATAGAAAATAGCGATATAGCCGATCATCCCAACCATCTGACAGCCCGTGCCTTTGTCGATTAAGTCAGCAATTTCTTTTGGTATTAGAAAATTTAGTAGAACAGCAATACGCTTTTTCCAGAAAGCAAATTTAGATCAACCGTTTGAAAGAATCTAATCCTATTTAAAATGGATAAAGGAGACCCAAGAATGCCGGAAACACGTTATCCAAAGGAAGCTGAAAAATTTGAAATTCAAGCCTATAAAAGACCAAAAGACGGTAAAGCGTTGAGAAAAACACATGTACCTTTCTCAGGATCTCCGAAAAGACATCCATACGATCCTGAAAAAGTGATTTTAGTCGCAGACCCTTACAATACTCAAAATCTCTATTATGAATTCAATAAGGGGGATATTTCATATGTAGAAGAATTGCCTAGCATCGTTAATTTGGAGGGGGAAACCATAACAATGGTCAGGATCTGGATAAAAAAGATGAGTGTGGGTGTGCGATGTTCGCCTTTTATTGTTGAAGGTACGGGAAAAAAAGCTGAGAGCTAAGCGAATTAATTCATCTATAAAAATTGTCATTACCCCAGCTTTCTCCACCGATAAAAATGTTTGATTCGGTTTGCAACGCAGCATTCGAACATTAGATGGAGTTTTTAAACCAGTTCTAAGCACATACCGGAGGCCGCTTGTCAGACCAAGGTTGTGCTTTTTCCAGTTGCGCTGCCAGCCGAAGCAGGGTGGCTTCATCTCCAAATCGTCCGATAAACTGAGAGCCACACGGCAAACCATCTGAAGTCCAGTAAAGCGGTACAGACATCGCCGGTTGCCCGGTAAAATTAGCCAACTGCGTAAAAGGCGTTTTCGATAGGCTTTCAACTGCCAGTTTATCGGTGATACCCGATACTTTTAATAGACCACCCAACCCGAACGTGTTTACGATTTTTATCAGGGCTTTTTCAGCAGGTTTAGGTTGCAGTTCGCCGATCTTTACAGGTGGGTGCGCAACCGTAGGGGTCAAGTAAATGTCATAGGTTTTGTGAAAACGGCCCATGACTCTGGCCGCAATATCCCATTCCCGCATCATTTTCACAAAATAACCTGCAGAATACGCACGACCTAATAAGGCAAGTGTCCAGGTTAAATCTTCCACATCGGATGGCTTTGCTTTTCTTCCAAGAACAGATTCTAATTCGTCAATATCAGCCGCTATTTCACCGAAATACATTGTAAGAAAGCTTTTGGCCAAAACCTGGCCGTCGATGTCCGGGTGTGCTTCTTCAACGTCATGTCCTAATTTCTCGAGTAATTTGGCCGTATGTTCCACAGCCCGGACACAATCTGGGTGAACCGGTGTATCAATGGGAGAACGCGTATTAAATGCGATTTTAAGGCGATCCGGACTTTGCTCGATTTCTTCCACATACGGTTTTGCAGGTGGACAAATGATATAGGGAGCCCCGACATCAGCCCCTTGGGTTGCGCCCAATATGGCAGCGCTGTCTCGTATTGACCGGCTGATCACATGTTCAACAACAGCACCCTGCCAAATGACACCATGCAACGGACCTGTCGGGTTTCGGCCCCGGGTTACTTTTAGCCCAAATAGGCCGCAACATGAAGCCGGAATTCGGATAGATCCTCCACCATCGCCCCCTGATGCCAAGGCCACCATGCGGCTGGCTACAGCGGCTGCCGATCCCCCGCTCGAGCCACCGGGTGTATGCTCGATGTTCCAGGGGTTACGGGTCGGTCCGTGTAACTCCGGTTCCGTTATGCCGAGCAACCCGAATTCAGGACAATTGGTTTTTCCTAAAATTACCAATCCAGCTTGTTTATAGCGTTTGACCAATTCGCTGTCTTCTATGGAAACATAATTTTTAAAAGCCTTTGACCCTCTTGTTTGACGGACACCGGCAACGTCTCCGAGCAAATCTTTTAACAGGAAGGGCACGCCGGTGAAAGGGCCATTAGATAGCGGTCTTTGAACCATCTCTCGAGCCAATTCATACATGGGTGTAACCACCGCATTCAATTGGGGATTAACCTTTTCAATTCGGATAATGGCTTCCTCGCAAATCTCCGCCGAGGAGATTTCCTTTTTCTTCACCAATTCCGCTAATCCTAAGCCGTCATATTGATCATATTCCTTAAAGCCGCCCATCTACACCTCCTTTCAAAGGGTTGTATCGGCTTGCATGATGGTTCTTTTTTTTCAAACAGCAGGTCCCTCTTTTAATCATCATTGAACAGTTTGAGCTGACGATCATCAGACTTGCTTTTAGCTTTATCATGCGGTTGGCTTTTCTCCCGATCCTTTGCGCGGCGGGGCATTTTTTTACGGTCTACAACCTCTGAATTAGCTGCTGGAGATTTGCTACGGTGCCGCTGCTCATCCTCGTTTTCATCGAGCATGAAACCGGGAATCAAGAGGCCCTCTTCGGTTTTATAGATACGAAACATCTGTGCAATTTCCGGTGAACTGAATTCCGCGTCGCCAAGATAGAGGTCGCAGGCTTTTTGAATGAGCCCGGCTTTGCTGCTTACCGTGCTCTTCTTGGTCCCTAAAAACGCGCACAGCTCATCGGCGGTGAGGTTCATCTCGTTTTCCGGATCGAACAAAAAATTTAAGCGCGCAATCACCTGAATGATAGCTGCAGCCCAAATTTCAGCGCGGCCCCGTTGGATGGAGAGCTTGTGCATCCGGGCAATTCTATCGCACAATTTAAGAGCCAATGCGGTATAGGTCGGGTTGAGCTTGGCACGACCGAAGTCTTCGATCATGCTCTTGATCGCGCTGACCTGTTCTGTGTTCTTGCCGCCACCACCGCTTTTGGTCCTGGCCGCATCGGGCTTATCCAGCCTCAAACGGCGACGGACATCGGCGATAGCCTTCAGCTCGATGTCGCCCATCTGTTCGTTTCTGCCGGCATGCCGCTCGACCTCCAGAAGAAGGGCTTCGACACTCTCCCGGCCGTCAGGTGTTTTGACCGCCTGCCGCGGTGTTTTATCGCCCAGGGCGGGAATCTCTTGGTCAACCCATCCTTTCCAGTGGTCAGACAGCACCTTTTCCATCTGCTGGCGCACTTCGGGAATCTGCATCAACTCATCTTGCTCACCGCCCCCTTCGGAGCCCTCGCCTGCACGATCTTCCATGGCTTCCAGCATGGCCTCTGGCGACTGAATCTCCGTTGTTTTATATCTGGCTTGTTTTCCAAGCCGTTTTTCGATTTCTTTGCGGATGATCTCCGCCCGCCGGGCCGAATTAACCTTCACTTTAAGCCGCTTGTCGTCGATTTCAAGCCTGCCGAGAAGGGTATTGTCTAATCCCTTGCTTTTTTTGTGCCCCTGACGGCTCCAGGGAATTGTCACCCGGCGAACACCTCCGGCATCATCCAGCTTGGCGTCGGAGCGCAACTCTTCCTCGCTTTCGACGACCGACAAAGATTTCAGTCGATCAAAGGCCAATTCGGGAGATTCGATCTCAAAGTGGATGGTGTGGAAGCTCATCGGATCGCCGTCGGTGTTTCGTAACGCGGGGGGTCGCATCAACGCATCATAAATGTCGAAGTACAAGTCCCGAAATTCAACGTCGAATTCATTCAGCGTGTTCGCCGTGATTGGATCATTGGACTCTAGGAGCCATTTTCTGAACATGATCAGCTCGGGTTTCATTTTCGGTGGAATCAAAACCGACCCGCATCCCATCAGCATCGCCACAGCATCAATCTGGATCACCCGGCCGAATATGATGTCTCCCCTGCGAGCGTTTTGGGATCCCATTTTCTCCAGAACATCAGCGACCCCGCCTCTTAAGATGTCCTTTAACTGGTAGCCCCTGCCCGGCTGACATTTCAACACTTCGTAGAAGCTAAAGGGCTGTCTGACGGTTGCCTCAATCAGCCGGCGTTCAAAGGGATCCAAGCTGTTCCGCCTTTCATTTGCACAGCTTTCCGCTACGGTCGTATAGGCAGGACCGCGAAGTTCAGTTTCGGCACCCTCAGGATCGTAGACCCAATTGAACAGGAACCAAGGGTAAAAAAGCTGTTCATGGTTCCCCAGATTTTCCAGAGTTGCGTCGTCTTCCGGCCAGAGCAAAAATTCAAATAAGGCTTCGCCCATGCCTTCTTCCCCGAAGACGTTCATCGCATGTTTCATCAGACGATCAACCAGACGGTCATGGGTCTCGCCCAATCGGCGCCACAGCAGATCAACGGACACATCTTCTTTTCCAAGACAACACTTTTTGTATTTTCTCCCGCTGCCGCATGGGCACGGTTGATTGCGACCAGTTTTCATATATCACCTTGCAGCTTTTCGTTAGCTGAAAAAACTTTGATTTGTTTTTAATTAGCCTGCAAAATTGTCTAATGTCAATCTAATATAATATTGCTATTAAAATTCAATCAATTCTTTCTCATATTTATCTACCCAACCATCCGCACCGCATTCTTTGAAAATTTCAATTGCCTTGTTCAGGTATTCTTTAGCCTTTGTTTTTTTATCTTTTCGATTAAACATCTCAGCATAAAGGGCATAATCCCTTCCTAAATGAAACATCATACCATGTCTTTGACGAAGGCGGAAATGCCGAGTCGGTCCGACAGCTCTATGGCTTCCCACTTCACCTTTTCATCGTGGCCGGCGATCTTGATCTCATCGCCCATTGCGAAGGTGCGCCACGAATTTATGCAGTTGTGAGGAAGTCGCTGGGAGAGCCCAGAACTCGGATGGCGTAATGGTTTTTCACGCAGCAATCCGCATCGTAACCATATTTCTTGGCATGTAATTGTTTTTCTTGACCGGCGTCGATCCACGATTCTCCGAGTCCGACTACCGGACGAACCAGAACTATGTCGGGGAGACGGTCGCTTGGCAGAAAGAGAAAGTCTATTTCGTGTGTCCAAAGCAGGAAGACCTAGCCGACCTGATGGAAGGCTTGATTTATAACCGCCCTCAGAATTCATGAATGCGGAATTCCTCACCTCCGAACTGAATTATTGGAAAATGCCCCTTTTAAATATTTATCACCTTGTCAGCTAACTGCATGGCGGTGACGATATCCAGCATATTTGTGGTTTCCCCGACTCTTTTTGCTTCAAGTAAATTAAAGTGGGAGAGGCAGGTACCGCACACTAAAATGGACAGGCCTTTTTTTTCATACGCAACCAGGTCTTCCAGTACCGGTGAACCATCGATGGTTAACTTGACACCATTGTTGACAAGCACCAGTCGCCAGAGTTCATCTCCCATTTCTTTGATGGTTTTAATGAAGCTGATTATCAACCTCCTACCCAATTCATCATCACCAAAGCCCAAACGGTCGGTGGACACCAAAACCATGATTTTTTGATTCTGATCGGCTGATGGTTTTGGGGAATCTTCCGGCTCCGAGGCGGCTTCCGGTACATCGCCTTGGCGGTGAGCGCTAATTTTATAATCATTTCCTTCCTTCGAAGCGGTTATAGAAAAATGTTGCGATCCTAAAAACCGGGAGACATTTTCCTTGGCGGCTTCGTTATCCACCAGTACTGCCACAACATTAAGGTTATCTTTCTCAACGGCGTCTTTGGTCATTAAAACCGGCGCTGGACACGCGAGCCCTCTCGCATCAAGAGTTTTTGTCATTTTTGTCAAATCCCTTTTTTAGATAATGTTGATGATTTCCCTTTCATTGTCATACACCTTGCCGATGATAGCGGTGTTTTTCACGCCCGCTGCAATCAACCGGTTTTTCAGCTCAAAAGCTTTTTTTTCAGCGCAGCCTATTAGTAACCCCCCGGATGTTTGGGGATCAAATAGCACATCTCGCATTACTGGGCTAACATTGGAGGCCAATCTGACCATTTTTTGGCGAAAACTTCGGTTGCGGTGGGTTCCGGCAGGGACAAAGCCCATTGCGGCAAACTCCAGCGCCTCGGGCAAAACCGGTACTACACCGCTTTCAATCGTAACGCAAATATCTGTCCCAACCACCATTTCCGCCAGGTGTCCCAAGAGCCCAAAACCAGTTATATCTGTACAGGCCGTCACCGGAAATGATCCCAGAATTTCGGAAGCGGTTTTGTTCAATTCCGTCATCAGTTCCGTCACCGTTACAACGGTTCCAGATGATGCCAATCCCCCCTTCACTGCCGTGTTGATAATGCCGGTACCCAGAGGTTTGGTAAGAATTAGACAATCACCCGGATGCAATCCCCTATTTGTGTATATTTTTTGGGGATGCACAAAACCCGATACCGAAAGCCCATATTTAAATTCTTCGTCCTCAATGCTGTGACCGCCTAAAAGAACCGTTTCGGCCTCTTTGAGTTTTTCGATTCCTCCTGCCAGAACCGCCCGCAAGACATCCTTACCCAGTTTTTGAAGGGGGTATGCCACCAGGTTCATGGCGGTCTTGGGGACACCACCCATGGCATAAACATCGGACAAGGCATTGGCCGCTGCGATGCAGCCAAAATCAAACGGATCATCGACGATGGGTGTAAAAAAATCCACGGTCTGGATGAGAGCCAGCTCCTCGGTAATTTGATACACGCCGGCATCATCGGAAGTGCCCAAACCCACCAGTACGTTTTTGTCAATGGGAAAATCGAGTCCACATAATGCCTGATCCAGGTCCCCTGGCGAAAGCTTTGAAGCTCAACCAGCCCCTTTGACGCTGCGCGTCAGCTGAATCGGTTTGTTGACCATTGTTGTTAACCTTTTATTTTCTTAACAAAAATAATACCACTGGCGCTATCTTTTACAGCGCCGTTAAAATACAATTATATATCCGATATGTCAAACAGGATATTCCGATAGATTTGAGGCGGTATTAAGGTTTTTCCGATAGACTGAGACGCTACTGGTTACCACATCAGCAGGGGCGTGATGCTGAAGGTATTACATGCGCTGCGCAATGGAGAATGGTACCCTTTTTTTCACGGTCATTCGGGTTGGTAGCGGGCATTGCCGTCACTTATGGTTTAATTCTTCTGCTCTCCTGCGGTGGTCAGCAGAAATTCAAGCATGGCCTGACACGCTGGAGAGGCAATCCGCAGTTTATTCCGGATCAGGAAAAAGTGTCGAGACATCGAAAGTCCCTTGACCTTCAATGCTTTGAGGATTCCAGCTTTCAACTCCGTGTCAATGGCTCTTGCTGAAAGGATGGACAGGCCAAGGCCTGATTTGATACCTTCTTTAACAGCCGTCGATGAGCCGAATCTGGCGGAGACTTGAAGGGCGTTGGTGCCGTCCTCACCCGATTCACGCAGATAGGCTTCCAAGATTTTCAAGGTTCCAGAGCCCTCTTCCCGCAGTATGAATGGTGTTTTGCGCAGCTCTTGCGGGGAGACGGCCTTTCGCCGGGCCCATGGGTGCCGAACAGGGACGGCAAGCACCAGTTCGTCCTCCCATAGTTTTTGGCATAATAGCTTCGCATGTGGACTTTTTGATCCGATGACGCCGATCTCAAGTTTGCCCGCCAGAACGCGATTTTCAATTTCACTGCTGTCTGCGATGGTCAGTTTCACCGATAAATGCGGATACTTTTTATTGAATCTACCGATGAGATCCGGAAGAATATATTCACCGGGAATGGTGCTGCCGCCCATGGAAATTTCTCCCTGTTTCAGTCCGAGGAAACTTTCTATTTCTAATTGGGCCGTCTCTTTCATTTCCAGAAGAAGGGTCGCATGTTTGTGCAGAAGTTCGCCGGCCGCCGTGGGAATCACTTTTCTACCCAGGCGGTCCAGCAGTCGGGTTCCAATCTTTTTTTCAAGAGAGGCGATCCTTTCACTCACCGATGCCTGAACCAGAAAAACTGCTTCAGCAGCCCTTGAAAAGCTTTCCAATTCGACAACCTTGCAAAAAATTTCAAGCTCGCGAAAACTGAAATCAATGGTCAGCATTTGCGGATTCTTCCTTGTTTGGGTGGCAGTTATTTTTCTAGAAGATACTTTGGGGTGACCGTCTTTTCCATCTTTGTAATGCCTCTTAGACTCCCAAGATTTCCGCATTCCGTTATAGTCGATGCACTTTGACCTCAAGGAATGAAAAATAATGATCCATCATGATACTTGGATTCCGCCATTTTCAACAATTATGATGATATACTTCAATTTCAAAATAATCCAAGAGGAGCACCATGGTCACAAATGCCATCGAATTGGATCATTGTACATTGCATATGGTATTCAACACTATTTTGCAAGGGTTCGAATTGCAGGTTGCGTGGCCAATCTTCTACTTTTTATGCATATAAACGCGCTCTAATTACCGGTAGGTTCCCATTTAATAATAAATCAGGAGTGTAATCATTTAAATATTGCTGATATCCTCGGAAAAGTTACTCTCTTTTTTTTGTTCAAACAACACGTTTTAATTTTTTCAGAATGAATTACTGCCTGTTGTCCGAAATAATACGGTAATATGAATGTTGCGTATTCCGAATCGATCCAAGGGGATCATTACTGCATGGTCTTTTGTAAGACCCGGCGGAAATGAAACGGAAACAGGCATCTCACCGGATATAACACCCTCACCGGC
>CP070746.1:5294818-5300505 GCA_020348305.1 Desulfobacterales bacterium | reverse complement strand
CCCCGGTCAACTGAGGATGTTTGGGCACCAGAATTTTGCGGCCGATGATCTCCTCGGTCATTTTTACCATGAACAGATTATGAGCGACCACACCGCCGGTCATGACCACCTTCTGCGTCAACGCGTCCATCTCAAGGACCCGCTTGATCATAGAAAAGAAAACGCCTTTAACGATATCGGGTAATTTTTTGCCCTGCCGAATATTTTCCAATACTTCGGTTGCAGAAAAAACCGTACAAAAGCTACCCAGTTTGACCATATTTTTAGACTGACGGGCCAAATCATCCATGTCCTCAATCGCAATATCCAGTCGCAAAGCCATCTCTTCGAGAAATGCACCGGTTCCGGCTGCGCATTTGCGATTCATTTTAAACCCCGTGCGAAGCCCTTGGTCGTTTAGCTTAATGATTTTATTGTCTTGGCCTCCGATATCGATAATCGTCGTTGAAAACGGAAAATAAAGGAAACAACCCTTGGCGTGGCACCCGATTTCTGTTTTGTTTTCTCGGGCATACGATACATTTTTTCTGCCATATCCGGTTGCAATTGCAGCGAAATTTTCTTTTTTACTGACCTTTGCCATATCTAAGGCGATGGTTAGACATGTATTCGCAGTAGCGGCAAAATCTGTACCGGATTTCTTTACGGCGTGGCCGACTAAATTTTTATCAAAATCGAGGATGGCAACTTTTGTTCTTGACGCGCCGACATCGACACCGACGAATATGAGCTTAGAACTCATAGCTACTCAGTTTTCGTAATGGAGATCTCTTTATTCAGCATTCAGTAAACGAATAACTAATAACCAAATAGAATGCGGATGCATTCTATTTGGACTCCAGACCTTTTACAAGCGCACTTAGCGTTTTATTGTAGGGCGTTTCCACCCCAGTTCGCGCGCCGTATTCCACAAATTTACCATTGATAAAATCGATTTCGGTGCGGCGGTTGGCCTCGATATCCATTAGCATCGAGGGTTTATGGTCGCCCGCATTTCGCATGTATTCGATTGCATGTGGATAAAAGTCCCATCCCAAATTGATTTCGTTAGCCCTGGCCACATTGATGCATTCTTTGACCAAGGCATCAACAATTTGATAAACGATGGGGTCATTCATTGCACGGGACATGGTCAGACCGGTTACGGCACATACCGGATTCATGCAGGCATTCATAGCGCTTTTGCGCCAGACCATTGAAACGATCTGGTCCGTGTGTTCGGTGGTCAGCCCGCATTGGCTCAATATTTCAGCAATACTTATTGCCTGTTGTTGTGATGCCGGATCAAGTTCCTGAATATAATGGGGTGGGTGATGAAATGGCATACGGATATGGGCCGGTCCAATAAGCCCACAACCATAATTGACCACCGCCCGCATCACAGGGCCTTTACCCAGTGTTTTGGCCAGCACCAGTTCCGTATCAATGCCGTTTTGCCAACTCACAACCACCATTCCTTCCCTATAAAAGCCTTCGATGGATGAGGCAATCAGCGGCAAAGCATGCGCTTTGACGGTGATAAAAATAACATCAGGATCATGATTTGGAAGTTCATCAATATTTGTGCAGGTCTTTGAGACTTTCTCCTGGAGGTTTTCTGCGCCTTCGATAATGATTCCGGGATCAAGTGCCGGGCTCAAGAGGTCGGGTATGACATCGCAAAGGATTACCTCATGACCTTCTTTAGCTAAAAAAGCGGCTACGATGCATCCGACCGGACCGGCGCCGACTACTGCAAACGATTGGGGGCTAAAGTCTGAGTTGTCATTCATTTTTTACCTCAGTTGTTTTGGTCTTTCATCAACCACGCGTAAGGCCTTGCCCTCACTGCGAGCGATGAACTTGGGTTCTACCAGTTCGACTTCAACACCAATGCCCATCATACCCTTGATATGGCCGGCAATCTTGGCTTCTACTTCCAATTGTTTCTCCTTTCCGGCGTCATAAACTTCTTTCTTGCCTTCAACCTGTATCATCAAATGATCCAGATATCCTTTTTTGCGCACCACAAGCCTATATTGAGGTTCAACTTCATCAATATCCAACAACAGGGATTCGATCTGGGAAGGAAAGACATTTACTCCACTGATGATGAGCATGTCATCTGAACGACCATAGATCTTATCCATTTTGACGAATGTTCTGCCGCAGGGGCACTTTTCTCGACGAAGACGGGTGATGTCTTTGGTGCGATACCGGATCATGGGCATGGCTCTGCGCTGAAGCGAAGTAAAAATCAGTTCCCCTTGTTCCCCTAGCGGTAGAGGCTCCAGTGTGTTAGGATCAACGATTTCCGCCAGAAAATGATCTTCATTGATATGAATTCCATCCTGCGCCTCACAATCATAGCCAACACCGGGTCCGCCAAGCTCGGTCAAACCATAGGCTTCCATTGCCTTAATTCCCATGCGTTCCTCAATCTCCTGGCGCATACCCACAGTCCACGGCTCAGCACCAAAGATCCCGACGCGCACAGGTAAGGATTTAATATCCACTTTCATTTCTTCAGCGCGTTCGGCAATGGTGAGGGCATAAGATGGCGTGCAGAACAACACGGTGGCGCCAAAATCCTGCATTAAGGTAATTTGACGTTCCGTCAGACCTGAGCTTGTGGGAACAACGGCACACCCCATTTTAGTGGCCGCTTGATGGAACCCCAAACCACCGGTAAAAAGACCGTAGCCATAGGCGTTTTGGACGATATCATCCTGGCGCACTCCTGCGGCGTAAAGATTTCTGCACATACACTCGATCCATTGCTCTAAATCGTCGGCCGTGTATGGACCGGTGATGGGTTTGCCGGTGGTTCCCGAAGATGCATGAATTCTGACAATGTCTTTCAACGGAACGGCACACAAATCAAACGGATAATTGTCCCGCAGGTCGTCTTTTACGGTAAACGGCAGTTTGGCCGAATCTTCAATGCTGTTGAGGTTATCCGCTTTGATGCCGAGCTCCTTGAGCTTATTTTTGTAAAAAGGAACTTTTTGGGATATCCATGTTATGGTTTCCTTAAGCTTATCAAGTTGAAATTTCTGAAGCTTTTCCAGCGGCATACATTCATACTTTTTATTCCAAGGCATGGTATTCCTCCTTATTAAATTATACAGAACGACATAAGTCATTGCGCATACATACACAGCGTTCTGCATGTTTGATCCGATACATTGGTTCTAAAATCTACGATTTAAAGTGCGAATGCGCAATTTATTATAACGCTGTGTATAGATCCATTTCGACCAACGGCATGTTGACTATTTTTTTTGAAGCAACCAGTAAAATCGGCATCCTCCCGAGTGGATATTTATGCGATTTCACCTCATGCGGTCTCAGCAGCGGCAGAATACCCAAGATCGAAGGCTTTGAGATTGGATTGCAGAAATTGTTGTTTGGTTTTTCGTTTCATCGCCTTCTTTACATCTTCTTCGCTGAGAGGCAGGACTCCGGTTTGAATCAACGCCCCCAGCAATACCATGTTTACAGCCAGCACATTTCCGGCTTCTTTTGCCAGATCCGCTGCATTAAATGCAATAAGTTTGGCGGCCTTGTTTCGAATCAGCTCCTGCAGATTTTTCAGATCCGGATAAACTCCTTGGCCTATATTTACGGTAAACGGCATCAACGGGGCGAGATTCGTAATCACAACCGTACTGGCATTGCATTTATTTATGGCCCGCAATGTTTCGGCAGGTTCAAATCCAACCAGTATGTCTGCCTCACCGTCGGAGATAATCGTACTGCTCGCATCCCCGAACACGAGGGCAGATTCCACAACACCGCCTCTCTGGGCCATCCCGTGTATTTCACTCATATGCAGCGGTATCCCAGAAAGGAGTGCCGCTTCGCCTAAAACACTGGATGCCAGCAGGTTTCCTTGTCCTCCCACAGCCACAACGACCAATCGTTTTGTTTCCATAATACGTTCCTTTATACCATGTCTTTCCTACGCCGTTGCCTTTACGGGTAGGATGGCGTTTTCGGGACATATTTGCGCACAAAGCGCGCATCCGGTGCACAAATTGGGATCAATATTAACCTTTTCGTCCCAGATATAAAACGCCGGACAGGCCAGATGGTTTATGCAGTCCCGATGATCTTTGCATTTCTCACTGATGCGAAAGGGTTTGCGTTGGGGCAACTTCAGGGCTTTCGCATATAAAGCACAGGGTTCCTCGGATATGATCACTGAAACCCCTTGAAAATTAAGTGCCTCTTTTATGGCCTCGATGCTTTTCTTGACCTTGTAAGGTTTGATCACCGTAACATATTGAACGCCAATGGCTTTTACAACCGCTTCGATGGATACCCTGCCGTAGCCCTCAAGTTTTAATTGGGTCATGTCAACACCCGGGTGGGGTTGATGCCCGGTCATTGCAGTCGTGCCGTTATCAAGCACAACCAGCGTAAAATTATGATTATTGTATACCGCATTGACCAGTCCGGGGATGCCGGCATGGAAAAAGGTCGAATCACCGATAAAGGCGACGACTTTTTTATCGGTAACTTTCGAAAATCCGCCCGAGGTACCCACCGAAGATCCCATACACAAAAGAAAATCTGCTGTAGACAGCGGAGGCAGCAATCCTAATGTGTAGCATCCGATATCGGTTGGAAATATGGTTTGCATACCTTCTGCGGCTTTGCGGATCTCATAATAGGTGGCCCGGTGAGAACAGCCGGCGCAAAGGGTGGGCGGGCGTTGGGGAACCGGCGGAACATCTGCAGTATCGACAACTTCCGTCGGTGTGTATTTGAAACCAAAGTACTTTGCGATACACTTCCTTACTTGCCCGGGATCGTATTCGTAAAGTCGTGAAAACAAATCCTTGGCTTTGCCTTTAATTTCAAGTGTCAATCCTTCCTCCTGCGCAAAAGCCTTGACCGCTTCTTCCATGTAGGGCTCACCTTCTTCAATCATGAGTACCTTTTCGCACGCTTTTAAAAAGCTTTTAATTCGTTGCGCAGGAAGCGGATGTGAAAAACCCATTCGCAGTACTTTGACCTTATCCTCAATGTTTAAATCATTTATGGCATCGCGAACATAATTATAACTCACCCCATTGCAAATGATGCCCCATTTACCCTTGCCGGTGATGAAATTATATTCGGATGTTTCGGCGAGCTCTTGGGCCTTATCATATTTTTCCAGCAGTTTGACATGCAGCTTTCGCGCAACTGCCGGTACGGTTACCAAATTCAGGGGATCTTTGACAAAATCACCCTGTGTGACGCGTTCCCTGATTTTGCCCAAGGTCACGATACCGGTGGAGTGATTAATGCGGGTGGTCGTTCTGAACAGAACCGGTTCGTTGAGTTTTTCAGAAAGCTCAAAGGCATAGGAAACCAGTTCTTTGGCTTCTTCGACTGACGAAGGTTCAACCATAGGCAGCCCGGACATCTTCGCGTAAAAGCGGTTGTCCTGTTCGTTTTGGCTGGAGAACATGAAGGGATCATCTGCCGAGACAATCACCATTCCACCTTTAACACCCACATAAGCAAGTGTCATGAGTGCGTCTGCTGCAACATTCACGCCCACATGTTTCATCACGCACATGCTGCGGACGCCGCAGTTTGCAGCGGCGGCAGCCACCTCCATGGCTATCTTTTCATTCGTGCTGTACTCAAAATACAGATCGCTTTCCTGGGACATTTGGAAAAAGCTGGTTGAAATTTCCGAAGAGGGTGTG
>CP070746.1:5243461-5294718 GCA_020348305.1 Desulfobacterales bacterium | reverse complement strand
AATCATTTTATTTGTAGCCTCACAGCAAGGCTGCTTTTCGACGCAGGTACAAAGTCCAGGGCGCAAGGCACAAGGAAAATGATACGGATCACTAGATCTTGTTTAGATCACTTTAGATCACTGATAACTTTTTTTTGTCAGTTTTAGAGTCGCCCCACAGGGGCTACTTTATCCGAGTGTAGTCTCAGAAGAAACGTAGACGCTTAGCAATGGATAGAGAACAATGATGAAGGATGCAATATCCAAGACGCGTCTCATATTGGAAGACGCACAGCAAAAGCTGCCGGTTGAGGCGGCAGTTGCTATCGAGCAGGTCTACGGCGACATTGAACATCTGAACAATTTTATCAAAGCAGAGACCCAGGCAATAGAAGCTGATGAGGTTCTGAATGAGGAAGCCAAAAGCACTGCCAGACGAAAGGTATTGGAACAAGCCGGAAGAAAACTTGAAGTTTTAAAGCAAAAACGAATCTACTCGGATTTGATTAAAAAACTCGAAGCAAAAATAACAGATGCGCCTGTGGATGAAGATCAGTCCCTTCTCAAATTTATGCGCGAGAGAGAAGTTCGCGATAGACTCGTTGGCATGACCAAGTCGCAGATTCTATCTCATTTTCGAGATTCACTATTCGATGGAAGCAACCTGCTCTTAATCGATGCCATATTGAATACACCACCCGGTTTTGATCTATTGCCGCAAGACATCCTTAATAAGCTGCGGGTTGTAAGAGCAAAGCGCATAAACCCGGAGATGGCTTCCGAAATTGAGATTGTTCGCAAGTTAAACGCTACGATACTGCAAATGCTTAGTCTTGTCAAAAACGAACTAGATAGTTTGAGGAAAAAAGAACTTTTGAGGTAAATGGTGGACTTAATTTCAGACCGGAGAGATAATAAACGGTATCAATATGAAGCCATCATCTGGCACGATAATTTATTACCCGGTATTTTTTATGCGGCTAAAATGTGCAATCTCAGTAAGCGGGGCGTGTATTTTGAATCTGATCAAACGCTTTATCCGGGAGAAAAAATCTATATTGCTAAAAAAATTCCCTCTTCTAACAACGATACCAAAGAGTGTGTTAAGGTTGAAATTAAATGGCGTAAAGACATAAAAGGTTCTTCTTTTCAGTATGGTTATGGGGCTAGGTTTATTAATTCGAGCAGCACGATAGTAAAATCCGTTGACAAGGCTGATTTTCACAAACAGAAACAACTAGATAATGATTTGAAATATAAAAAAGATCCGCGAGAATATCAAAGGGAAGATTACCGTCTAGAGGTCGTTTTCAGGTCTAAAAGTCGACGCTACAAGGGTTTTATTACGAATATAAGTCGCAGTGGCACCTTTATCGAAACCCATGATAAGTTTTCTTTGGGGCAGATTATTCGACTTTTTATTCCAGGCGACAAAACGCATAAAGAATTCAAATTAATCGGCTGGGTTGTGCGTTTGAATAAAAACGGAATTGGGATAAAATTTGATAGAAGATCAAGCCGTGAGCGAAGAAAGGATTTAGATCGCAGAAGCGGCATGGACCGCAGGGGTCGGGCAAGACCTAAATAGCACAGCAACATAGACCGGAAAATTTCTCGATTCTTAATAAACTTAATGATAGATTTCAGGGCCCTCAGATGTTAACCAACGTCTTCGATTTTTTCTCTCAACCGGTCTACTCTTTTTTTCAGCTGATTTGATTTCACCTCCATTTCTTTCAGGATCTTTAAGGCCTGCTCTTTGTCCATTTTTGTGTGGTTTATCTGCCCCACAATGGTCGAAAGATCGTTAAAATAGATTTGAAAGCGCTCAACCAGTATTTCTGCGAGACCTGAGGCGGTTGCCTCTATGAGCTTGGAAAAATATCCAAATTTTAAGTTTTCGCGGTAGTCTTTAAAATTGGCAAGAACAGATTTTAGGGTTTCACGTTTCATCTGCTGGGCCCCACCTTGCAGTGCCCTGTGTACCACCTCAGATCTTTCCTTAACCGGTTTCCTTAATAATTTTTTAAATTTCCGCTGTAAGTTATAAAATCCGAAATGCACGATAGCCGCTGTTTTTATGCTGGCAGAATATCGCATCGTCGCAGCAATCTTTGGCGGACTCAGCCCGGCGTGTTGAATCAACGCCTCCATATCCGGTAATTGAATCCCTGGCCGACCTTCGACGTTAGCAGAAACGCCGAATCTTTCCATCAGTCGGTGATATTCATTATAGGCATCATTTAGCATCACATCGTAGGGTTGGATGAGTTTATCAATATTTTTTTGAATCTCTTTTTCCTTTTGCTTGATAAATCGGATGACTTCGGGGTTTATGTCCTCGGTAATAAAGGCATCTAGCGATTGTTTAAAACCCTGAAATGCCGAATATATCGTTTTGCTATAAATTGGCAGATCGATTTTTTTCTTCGATATATGAGGCATCTTTTTGTAATTTTGGATAAATTTAACCAGGCTGCCGATGATATAACCGGAGTGCATTTCAAAAAATCGATTCACATCTGCACTTGATTTATGTTTGAGTTTGGTCACCGCACCGGTAATCGTTGTATTGATCAAGGATTTTATTTGCCTTAAGCGCCGATGATGACCATCCAGTTTTTTGATGATTTCCTGAGCACTTTGTGAATCTCGGGTAAGAATCTTTTGATTGATGCCAAGCCAATTGTCCATCCCAGACAATATGACGCTCAGACGCTCAAGGTGGTTATTTAATAAAAGCGATTTGCGCCTGCGGGTTAGCTTTTCTTTAAACGCCGATTCAAACCGTGCGGTCTGTCGCTCGGAGAAGGCTGCCAGGTCCCTATCCGCTTCCCATTGGTAGAGCCGCACCCTGTCCTTTTTGGATAAATTACTCGCAATAAAGCGAAATAGATTAAACAATGCGGAAAAGGTATAAATTTCGGGCTTCGGCTTTATCATCGAAAGTTCTTCGTGAACTTTCTTGATTAAGGTGTTTAAATCATCAATCGATTCGTGCTCGCTAAAATCACAGTTGATCACAAATAGGGTATTACCTAAAATCCCGATTTTCTTAATCATCGACAGAAATCGGATATCCGCCCGCCGTAGCCCCGTTCTGCTGCTTATTACGTAAATGATGAGGTTGGTTAACAGGAGATAGTCTTGGATCATGGCCAGATGAAGTGGATTGGAGGAGTCGCTGCCTTGGCAATCGGCAAGTTCAAGATTGGCTTCTAAATCGGGAGAGTCAATCTCAAGTTCGACATCCCTCAAATAGACGGCAAGTGTTTCATTGCCGACAAAATCCTTATGCACAACAAATCGGTCATTCGTATAATGTTGTGTGGTATCTGTTGCAATTATGTCGCAAACGGTGTCGTATCCTTTAAGATAGGAGGAGAGAAGGACAATGTTGATATTGCGGGTGTCTCTGGTGATCAAATATTCGGATCCCAGGGATTTTAGGGCATCCCAAAGTTTTTGCCGCTCGAGCTCCCGTCGAATATCAAAGGTTGTATCTTCTGAGTGTTTATCCAAAGATGGAAACAAGGCCAAAGCCTGTTCCATGTCCGCGTTGACCTCTTCCCAACTTTTGAAAAACAGCTTCGCTTCAAGGTGCGTGCCGGCTCGTATGCGGGTGACGATCGAGGTAACAGCTCCGGCACCGCGTTTTAAAAAGTCGCCCCTTAGCATAGAATTCAAAAACGTGCTTTTGCCGGATTTAATCGGACCCACAACCGCAACCCGAATAATATCTTCACCCAACTGCCGACGAAGACGTGTACATGCTTTTTCCCAATCCCCAAAACTATCTTCAGACATGCCGGGTATCGTTTTGGCGGTGGCAAACAATGATTGCATATCTTGATTGATCTGAACCAACTCATCCCTAACAGAGGTAAACGTGTCCATGTTCGGCGTCTTGAATATTTCACAAAGGTTAAAAATTATGCGTTATTGTGTCTAACAGCCTATCAGTGGTGACCCTATTGTTAATTAGATTCAAAGATCCACGTCCTTTGGGCGTGGATCTTTACTCCTTGTAGATCAGGTCGGATACTGAAATCAAGAATTATTCATTCACCCTCCTAAAATTTGGCTGGTGTTCTGGCCGTTTGTTGATTGTTGCCGGCTTAATGAATGCATGGCCAAAAATAACATACTGCCTTGTAAAGGTTAATATTTTGTGTTATAGAAGTTTTAAATACCGCAAAATCAGGTACCGGAAAGGCTGGAGTTTTCATCCTGCAAACGGATAACTTTTCTCATAAAGGAGATCCTAATATATAGTTGGGACCACCTCCCAACGATTAACGCAACATACGCGACCGATTTGTCCAAGAGAATTGAGAAAAGCGCTTTCGCAGGGAAACAAAATTAGGGAGGGAATAACTGGTTTATGTCCGAAAAACATCCTGAGTGCCCGCTATACAATCCTTTAAATTGCAAGGAATATTATAACCCCAAACTCTGCGCCTTTGTTAGAAAAGATAAAATTTGTTTAAAGAAAAAAAAGCCAAAAGCGAAAGCAAAAGCTTAGACCATCGGCAAAAACACTCAGGCATGGCCTGATGTATTCGATAATAGGGCAGGATCAATACCCATTTTTTTAACAGCTTCTTCCCAGCGCAACTCAACCGGCATCTCAAATATATTTTCCTCGAAAATCGGAAATGTCAGCCAGGCATTTTCTTTAATTTCGTGTTCCAGTTGCCCCGGTCCCCAACCGGCACATCCAAGCGCTATGATAAACGCCTCAGGACCTCTGTGCACAGCAATTGATTGGAGTATGTCTTTGGTATTGCTCATACCCAGGGATGGTGTGATCATCAGACACGCCTCCCAGTCAAAGGGAGGACCGTGGAGGATAAATACTTCACCGATGTGAACCGGCCCCCCGATGTGCACAGGGATTGATTCTGTCGCTGGTGCATACTCGATATTAAGTTCTTCAAAAATATCTTTTGCAGTCAGGGAACTATGCACCCGATTGACAACCACCCCCATGGCCCCTTCCTGATTATGTTCACAAATGCAGGTTACCGTCTGATAAAAATTCGGATCGGCCAAAGCGGGCATAGCCATTAGAAATTGGCCTTTTAGAGATCCCGAATATGTCTTTTGCATATATCTGCCTCCAATGCGAATAAGGTTTTGAAACGATGCGGGTGATTTCCAACCTACTTTTATCTTTTGTGCTTGTCAAGTATCTTAAATTTAACCATTAACATGTCAAAGCGTTTAAACCAATAACGATTATCTTATAACAAATAGCGCCTGACACAATTAGGGTATCAACTGCAAGCAACCAATGTATTTCATACTAGGCTGATTGGGAGAGGAATCGGAAAGGTTGCGGCGGGATCCGCAACGGGCTGGGCATGTTGTTTATGCCAAAATTAAATTGTATGCTGAGACGATGGCTAACCGGCCATGATAGATACGGTTTTTTCCGTTTCTAGACCAACAAGTTCATATACTTTCATTTCTCCGAAATCTTTTACAATATCATTTGATATCTTTATCTCGTCCACTTCCAAACTCGTCTGTGCAGCGCGCAGGGTATTTTCGCTAATGAGAATGCCGTTTGGATACGATTTGGTGAGATTCTGTAACCTGAAAACGGTATTAACGGGGTCTCCGATGACGGTGTAGTCCATCTTTTTTTCAAAGCCGATATTTCCGACGACAACTTCTCCGGTATGCACACTGATCCCCATGCCTACCGTAGCGCCGAATTTTTTAATAAGATATTTATTTACACCGGCTAAAGATGTTTTCATTTCAAGCGCCGCGGTAACGGCATGGTCTGCATCCGTGGTACTGGATACCGGTGCACCAAAAAGTGCCAGAAATCCGTCACCCAGATATTTGTCGACGATACCCTGATGCTTAAAGACGATTCCACCCATCACGGAGAAAAAACTGTTCAACAATGAAACGGTTTTTTGAGATCCGATTTGCTTGGCAAGCCGAGAAAACCCGCGTATATCGACATTCAGCAGCGATAGGGTTTTTAATTCCTCAGTGACCGGTTTTCCATTCTCTGAGCCGTGAAGAATTTTATCCAAAACTTCTTTGGGGACAAATTTTTGAAACATGTGCCGAATATCGCGTTCGTGCTCGGCCATGGAAACCGTTTCTTTGTAAAGCCGGGCATTTTCCAAGGCGATACATACCGAGGCAGCAATGGACTGCAGCAAATCTTCGTCATCGAGGTCGAACTCACCGTCGATTTTGTTCATGACTTCAATGACGCCGATTACTTTTCCCTGAGATATCATCGGCACACACAGCGCAGATCTGGTTTTGAAACCGGAAACTTCATCGATAATCGGGAAAAAGTGGGGTGATTGTTCGGTGTCATTTACAATGATTGCTTTGCCCCTGGCGGCGACATAACCTGCAATTCCCTGCCCCAACTTGAGCCGAAACTTTTTCATCGACTTTATTTTCATATTGAAGGCAACGGCAATTTCGAGTTCGTCGTCTTCCAAAAATAACAAAGATCCAGCTTCGACATTGACAACCTCCCGTATCATATCCATGGTGTACTTCAGAACTTTGCTGATATCAAATGTCGACGACGCCAAGGCACTTCCAATTTGGCGGATCGTATCCAACTCCTGATTACGCTTTACGACGTCGGCAGAAAGTTTATTACGTTCGATAGCCATTGAAAGGCCATTTGCAATCCAATTAATTAGATCCTGTATACCATTAAAAATTCCGGCTTTTTTTGTGCCCAAGGCCAGAATTCCGGTGACGATCCCATCGGTTTTTAACGGCGCCAACAGACACGAACGGCAGCCGTGTTCTTTGAAAAGCCTTTGGTCAACGGAGTTATCAAATGAAGCAGGATCATCTAAGATGATAGTGGTCTCTTGTTTGAAAACCTTTTCGATGACAGAATCTTGGTAGGGATAACGCGAACCTTTTGCAATATGTGATGGACCTTTGATAAGCAAATCAACGATTTTTATATATCCGGGTTTACAATCCGCCTTCGTCATGACAAGGGCAAGATCAAATAGGACTACGCTTTGAATTTCGTTCAGCACTGCATGCAAAAGTTCACTATCTCTAAAACTTGAATTTAAAATTTTAAATGTTTTCTCAATGGACTTCAAATACCGCGCGGCTTGCTCGCTCTGCCTTATTAAGTGTAAGTTCTCATATGTAAAGGCTGCATTGCTCAACAGCGGCGTGAGGACTTCAACATCTTCATGGGTATAGACTTTGTTATTATGTTTCGAAGATATGGTCAGGACGCCGAAAATTTCCTTACTGGTTTTAATCGGCATACAGACAAACGATTTTGTCCCATAATGGGGAAGGTTCTCTCGGCCAAAGCGACTATCTTTTTCAATGTCTTCAACGACAAGCGGTGATTTATTGATCACCGCATATTTCGCAATACTGGTTTCGAAATCGATTCGGTCACCTGATTTCACAAATTTTCCCAGACCAACGGTGGCTTTCACGACAAATGATTTGGGTTCGGTTTTTTCAAGGGTTAGAATGGAACCGAGATCCGAATCAGTCAACAACAACGAGCGCTCAAGGGTAACATGCAGGATCTCTTCCGTATCGAAAGTAACATAACACAGCTCTGATAGTTCCTTGAGTATGGAAATTTCGGATGTCCTTTTTTTAAGTTGTCTAAACGTATTGTTGAATTGTTTTTCTATGGCAGAAAACGACTGAACAATATTGTGAAGCTCATCCGCGTCATATTGAAGCTGATCTCCTGACAGATCGGTAATATAGGTGTGGGACATCTGTTCTGAAATATTAGCAATCTTATCGAACAAATTTTTAAGGATACTAAATCCAACAAAGGAACAAATCAGTATACCTAAAAAGAAAAGCGGAATGTATTGATCCTTTAGCATGTCATATTTAATGCTAAAGAGAATAAATCCTAATACCGGAAAGGAAAAAAAGAGCCCAAATATTAAATTTAGCTTGTAATACAGATTCTTTTTCCTTATAAATTTTTCCCCCAACCACTTGTCCAAATTCATCATGCTCTCCACAGCGATAAATTCGCTTTTATAGTAAATGCTTACACATCAAGTGTACCTTTAACTTATTTATATTACAAAAATAAACTTTCTTCAAGATAATAAACACAACGCATTTTCCATATTTGCTTTACCTTGACTTTCCACAGCTGTTTACCTATAGGATCAAATCAAGTTTGCAACAAACAGTAAGCGAAAATGATGGCAAATCAAGCGCAAGATACGAACCCTGTTCATCGATTTACCAAATCAGAGATGCTTCACAGGAATATGCGTTAGATTCTTAGTGGTAAGGAATAATTACGTTAGAACAGAATCGACCTATAGTGCATCACACAGATATTTGTCAACCCTATATGTTGAAAGGAATTTACGGAAAATGATGAATTCACTGGGTTGTCCGGCGGCATATTTGATACAGCGAATTGGTTATCTCGATAATAAATGAAGCATTACATTAAAAAATTTTTATAAGTAACTGTTATAATATTATATAAGAAAATAATAACGAAACGCCAAAATAGATCATATTTATCCGAATTGAAGAGCCTATTTGTCAAACATAGGAATCACTAAACCACAGGGACCAATTATGCGTGCAGTTGTACAGCGTGTGAAGGAAAGTTCCGTCAAAACGAGCAAGGGAATCGCCGGTGAAATTGGAAAAGGGCTTCTGGTCCTTCTCGGCGTGGCCAAGGGCGATACCGTCGACGATTGTAACTACCTGGCAACCAAAATCGTTAATCTGAGGATATTTGAAGATGAAAACGGGAAAATGAACCGCTCTTTACTTGAGGTAGGCGGTGAGATGCTGGTCGTATCTCAGTTCACGTTACTGGGGGATTGCCGCAAAGGAAGGCGACCGTCATTTGTGCATGCTGCCAAACCGGCCGAAGCCACAGAGCTTTATGTACATTTCGTAAAAAAGGTCCGCGAGCAAGGGATTTCAGTCAAAACCGGACAATTTCGTGCTATGATGGAGGTAGCATTAATCAATGATGGCCCGGTAACGTTGATTGTAGAGAGCAAATAACCGGTGGTAACCGCCTCACGGCAGGCTTAATTCTCAGGAAATGAACTTTACGCGAAATTTAAAACCACATGTCGGCGTCAGGCTATGGCTTTGGATCTTGATTCTGGGAGTGGTTTTTCTTGGAGTTGTTGTCAATTCCGACGCTGAAAATATTGAAGATTTATCCGCTCTTATTGGAAATAAAGATTCCATATTGGTTGCAGATGCGCGGGGTAAAATTCTATTTGCTAAAAATGAAAATACAAAACTGGTGCCGGCATCGATTTTAAAACTATTTACCTCCATGGTGGTCCTGCATTATCTGGGCCCAAGTTACCGATTTTCTACGGAATTTTATCTGGATGGTGAGTCCAACTTAAAAATTAAAGGCTATGGTGATCCGCTTTTAATCTCAGAGGCTGTAAAAAAAATATCACGACATCTTGTAGCCAAACTTGGTACATCTGATAAACTTACGGATCTGATATTGGATAATTCCTATTTCAGCCAGCCGCTAGTCATTCCGGGAATCACATCATCGCCCGAGCCTTACGATGCCCCCAATGGCGCTTTGTGTGTCAATTTCAACACGGTCTATTTTAAACGAACAAAAAATGGCTATATCAGCGCCGAGCCGCAAACCCCTCTATTGCCCTTTGCCATAAAAAAAATAAAATCATCTAAACTGAATCAGGGAAGAATTGTGTTCTCTCACAAAGAAGATGAAATTACCATTTATGCCGGAAAGATATTTCAATATTTTCTGAAGCAAAACGGAATTGACTTTAGCGGCTCAATCAACATCGGAAAAGTCGACCCCCAAACCGATCGCCTAATACTTCGATATGTCTCCACGTTTTCACTGGAGCAAATCATTTCCAAACTCCTCGAATACTCCAATAATTTTACAACAAACCAACTCCTAATTACCTGCGGGATAAAGGCGCACGGTACGCCGGGAACGCTGACGAAAGGCGTGGCAGCGGCATTAAGCTATGCCCGTGAAGTGCTAAATTTAGAGGGCCTAACCATTGTCGAAGGTTCCGGCATATCCAGAAGAAATAGGGTTACGGCAAGCCACATGCATAAGATCCTTGACCAATTTACGCCATATCGTCATCTGATGCTCCGAGAACATAATGATTTATATAAGACAGGAACATTAAGAGGTATAAATACACGTGCCGGTTACATCCAAAATAAAAATGGCGAATTGTATCGCTACGTCGTGATGATCAACACCCCCGGCAAATCCACACAACCCGTTTTAAAAAGGTTGTTGCGTATCTTAAATTAAACCAATTTATGAAGCTGGCACAAACTATTTTTTCTTATCTAATCTGGTGAACTTTGCACCTTTAAATGAGATGTCGGCAATCAGGCCTTTCGCATCAAAGACAAACCCAATTATTGGATCCTTAGCAGTCCTCGTATCAACGCGCTCACCGTCTCCGACAGTAATCAGAGCAACATTTCCATCAATACCTGCTTCCCAGCCCTTGCTTTTTCGGAATTGCTTCAGCGCATCATCGGTCATAAACAAAAGGATGATATCCTTGGCTTGTCCCCCGATCTGTAATCCTATAGAGCCAGAAATAATATTATAATAATCGACCGTTTTCCCCCCGATCCGCAGAGCCCCTTCACCGTATTCGCCACCTATTATAAAAGCCCCTTTAACAACATTAGGCATGACCAGCATTCCCTTAGATGTATCTGCAAGCGCTTTGGAGCCTTCTACTTGCTTATAAAATCGCTCGATAGCAACGTCCACACTGACATCAATTTCTTTTGCTGTTTTAGCAAATAAATCGTTAGACAAAAAAATATTAAGCACCATTGTTAAAAAAATCGATAAAATCAACCATTGCGTTTTACGGGATTTTTGAGATTGATCCATTACTCTGTATCCTCCCCTTTCAAATAAAATTTAAATTCTACTGGTGATGTGCGCATATGCACTGTGGTTGTGGATTGACTCGAAATTTTCGGCACTCACCGAAAACCAGGTAATATTTTCGTCGGCAAGAAGCTTTTCGGCCACATCGCGGACAATATCCTCCACAAACTTCGGATTTGAAAATGCTTTTTCAGTCACGCATTTTTCATCAACACGCTTTAAAACAGAATAGACATCGCTCGAAGCCGAAGTCTCCACCAGCTCGATCATATCTTCTATCCAGATAAATTTTTTAAAGCGGGTGCTGAGTCGGACTTCTCCGCGCTGATTGTGTGCTCCGTAGTCACTGATTTCCATCGAGCACGGACATACCGAAGAAATCGGTACCACCACTTCGGAAACAAGATCGATTTTCCCATACGGATCACTGGTTCCAATAATGCTGCACGTGTAGTCCATCAGACCCGGGGAGGAGCTCACCGGAGCCTTTTTTTCAATGAAATATGGAAATGTCATTTCAAGGATGGCAGAGGCGGCGTTCAAGTGCATTTTCATGCGTTCCAGGATAGCGGAAAACTTTTTTAAAGACACTTCCGGTTGCAGCAAATGCAGCATTTCAACAAACCGGCTCATATGGGTGCCCTTGTACTCATGGGGCAAATCCACATACATATTGATCGATGCAACGGTGTGCTGAAAACCGTCGCGCCGGTCTCGAACCGTAATGGGATATCGCAGATTTTTAATCCCGACCTTGTTTATCGGTATGTTGCGATAATCGCGCTGATTTTGAATATCCTTCATATAGAAACTATTTCAGCAGATATTCGGGTTTCACATGACGCATAGCCCTGAAGATGTTGCCCTTTATTTTATAATTGCTGCGATAAAGTTGGTTCAAAATTGTTTTGATTTGCTGCCGTTTCGAATTGGCTGCAGAAGGGCAAGGGTTGATAAACTTCGGAAAGTTTTGATGCTTTGCAAACCGCGTTATGAGTTTTTCATCCGCAAAGGCAAGGGGTCTTATCACGTTGAATCTTCCCTTAAAAAATCCCTGGAAGGGAACCATCGTACTAATCTCCCCTGAGTAAAAAATATTCAAAAACAGAGTCTCAATGATATCGTCTTTATTATGACCGAAGGCCAGTTTGTTGCAGCCAAGTTCATCCGCAATTTCAAAAAAACGCTTGCGACGCAATCGAGAGCATAGAAAACACGGATTTTCCCGATTTTCGGGGCTGTGACCGACAACCCCGTAGTCAGTGTATTCAACCCTGAGTGCAAATCCCTTTTTTTCACAGTAACTCTTTAAGGATTCGCTAAAACCACCTTCAAAACCAGGATCTAGGTGAACGGCAAATAATTCATAGTTCACGGGAACGCGCGCTTGGCGTTCAGATAACAAATACATCAGGATTAGGCTGTCTTTTCCTCCGGAAAGCCCTACGACGATTCGATCTCCATCGGAAATCATGTTGTAGTGATGTAAGGCTTTGCCGAAAGCTTTATTCAGCGCTTTGTATGTGCCGTTTAGTTCTAGCAAAAGATATGATTTGAACCTTTTTACTGTTCTTCTTCAGCACCGTTATCTTTGGAACCAATCTTGCCTGCAGCAACTTCTCTCAATGCCACCACAATATCTTCGTTTTTGGGCGAACTGACTAAATAATCAGAGCCCTCACGGATCTGCCTGACCCGTTTGGCCACCATATTGACCAATAAAAACCGATTGGAAACTTTTTTAAGACAATCTTCAATTGTTATTCTTGCCACCGAAATACCTCCCAGGTATGCGATAGATTCAATCTATGTATTATAGTATATCCACGAGCTCATAGGCACGTTTACCGCCAGGAACCTGAACGGTGAGCTCGTCGCCGGGTTTTTTGCCTAAAATTGCCTTGCCAAGCGGAGAAGATACGGATATTCGCCCTTTTTCAATATCCGATTCATCGGAGCCCACCAACTGGTATTGAACATCTTCTCCGGTTTCAATATTTTCAAGGACTACTCTGCTGCCGAATACCGCCCGATCTTTAGGCAGTTTTTTGGTTTCAATGATATCCGCATGCGCCAATTTGTATTCCAATTCGCTGATTCGTCCCTCTATGAATCCCTGGCGATCTTTGGCGGCTGCATATTCGGCATTTTCTGAAAGATCTCCATGGGAGCGTGCTTCTTCAATCGCTTTTATATTTTGAGGACGTTCAATCCGTCTTAGGCTTTCCAACTCCTTTTTTAATGTCTCATAGCCCTTTCTGGTTACAGGAACTTTATCCAAGGTAATACTCCTCTTTTACAAATAGTCTTTTACCAAAACCTGTGCGATCTGAACCGCATTGGTTGCCGCGCCTTTGCGAATATTGTCAGCCACAATCCACATATTGATTCCGTTTGGAATCGATTCATCATCTCGGATCCGACCCACGAGCGTCAAATCTTGGCCGGCGGCATCGATGGCAAGCGGATACAGATTTTGTTCCGGATCATCGACGACTTTAATTCCCGGTGTTTTTTCCAGCAACGATCGAACTTCAGTCGCAGAAACAGGTTTTTTAGTCTCCACATTAACGGATTCCGAATGACTGTAAAACACCGGAACCCGCACCGTTGTCGCGGTAACACCGATCGTATCGTCTTCCAAAATCTTTCTGGTTTCGTTAACCATTTTCATCTCTTCTTTGGTGTAACCATTGTCTAGAAACGAATCGATGTGCGGCAGACAGTTGAAAGCAATGCGATGCGGATAGACATTGTTTTGACAGTCCAAAAAGTTAATCATCGCCCGGCTTTGATCGAAAAGTTCATCAATTGCTTTTTTTCCCGTGCCGGAAACTGCCTGATAGGTTGACACCACAATCCGTTTTATGCCGTATTTTTTGTGGATGGGACTCAAGGGAAGCACCATCTGGATGGTTGAGCAATTGGGGTTTGCGATGATGCCTTTATGGGAATGTTGGGCGACGGCATGCGGGTTTACCTCCGGAACCACTAACGGAACGTGCGGGTCCATTCGCCACGCACTGGAATTATCAATGACCACGCACCCATCTCTGGCGGCATTCGGCGCAAACGTCTTACTGGTGCTGCCCCCGGCAGAAAAAAGGGCAATGTCGAGTCCCTTGAACGAATCTTCTTTTAATTCTTCAACGGGTATCAAATCCCCCTTAAACCTCAGAGTTCGTCCAACAGAGCGATGAGATGCCAAAAGTCGAATTGACTTTACCGGAAAATTCATCTCCTCAAGACAACTGATCATCTGATTGCCTACCGCGCCAGTAGCACCTGCAACCGCAACATTGAATTGTTTTTCAGCCATTGTAAGCCCCCCTTCCGGAAAAAAAAACAAGATCACAACTTTATACAAATATCCGGATATCGAAATCCGAATGTTTAAAACTCAAAACAAGATGAATCCGTAAAAGGTCGAAAAATCGATGTATTGTCATTCCGTCCCGGATCGGGGTCCGGGGTTCGCCGGAGTGACGGGATTGGGATTTTTTACGAAAGCATCAAAACAAAAAAGGTAAAATTTATGAGACGTGGCACTAGTGGTTTTCTTGTATATACTCCACAACCAGATCGCCGACTTCTGCAGTCGAATACCCCATCTTTCCGGCGGCCAAATCGATAAGGTCTTCTCGCAGCACCTTGGCCACACCGGCATCGATATAGGATGCCGCTTTCGATTCTCCAAGGATTTCCAGCATAACCCCAGCTGCTAAAATACCTGCTAAGGGATTAATTTTCTGCTGACCGGTATATTTCGGAGCTGACCCCCCGATGGGCTCGAACATGGAGATCCCACCGGGGTTGATATTTGCGCCGGCAGCAATGCCCATCCCTCCTTGAATCATTGCCGCCAGGTCACTGATAATATCGCCGAACATGTTATCGGTGACGATAACATCAAACCACTCGGGGTTTTTCACCATCCACATGCAAATTGCATCAACATGGGCATAATCGGTTATTATATCGGGATAATCGTTGGCGACTTCATTAAATGTTCGTTGCCATAGATCAAAGGCATAGGTGAGTACATTTGTTTTCCCGCAAAGCGTCAATTTTTTGGCTTTATTGCGTTTGCGGCAATAATCAAAAGCATACCGAATACAGCGTTCAACACCTTTGCGGGTGTTTATCGATTCCTGGATAGCCACCTCATCGGGGGTATCGCGTTTAAAGCAACCACCCGCACCAGTATAAAGTCCCTCCGTATTTTCACGAACAATTACAAAATCTATGTGCTCCGGGCCTTTGTCTTTTAGCGGCGTATCAACACCTTCATATAGTTTTACCGGCCGAAGATTAATGTATTGGTCAAAACGAAATCGAAGTTTTAAAAGAATACCTTTTTCGAGAATGCCCGGTCTCACTTCAGGATGACCAATGGCACCCAGATAAATAGCGTCCGAGCGGGCCAGAGATTCAAGCTGATGATCGGGTAATAGCTCCCCTGTCGCATTATAATGTTCACCACCCAAATTATAATGGGAAAAATTTAAACCGAAGCCGCAATTGGCTGCAACCACGTTGAGAACCTTGATCCCTTCGTTCACAACTTCCGGCCCCGTCCCATCACCAGGAATTACGGCTATTTTGTATTTTTTCATCATTTTAAATTACGACAATTGCCCTAAAATTGATGTGCCAGCCTTTACTTTATCACCAACAGCTACTTCAATATCTATCGTGCGGGGAAGATAAACATCCAATCGCGAACCAAAACAAATGATTCCGAAACGCTGTCCTCTGAGCACCTGGTTTCCGGGTTGCACAGTACAGATAATGCGTCTGGCAATCAGGCCGGCTACCTGGACCACACAGATTTCCTTTCCATTGTCTGTTTCAAGAAACACAGCATTGTGTTCATTTTTTTGAGATGCCTTTTCACGGTTGGCTGCAAAAAATTTTCCGGGATAATAATTGACATCTTTTACCCGACCTTCATGTGGAATACGATTAACATGCACATTAAACACCGACATGAAGATGCTAACTTTGATTGAATCCCCCGCGAAAAAAGGATTGTTTTCGACGCTACCAACTGCGATTACTTTTCCATCGGCAGGTGATACGACGACACCTTGCTTATCCGGTATCACGCGGTCGGGATCTCGGAAAAAACCGCAAATGCAAAAGGTCGCAATTAAACCGATTAGGGCCAAAAGCGTAAGCCCCAACAATGCAAAAATTACCGTTGCGAAAGCAGAGCCGAATATCAACGGATATCCGGCTCTGCAAATTGGAAAGGCAATCTGGCCGGGGGGGTCAGACCAAGAAAATTTTTCCATCTAATCGAATGCCCATATCTTTAAAGATTAATCACATCATAGCGCGCCTTAGACTAAATGAATTTAAAACGGGCTTTATATCAGGACAATCTTTTATTGTCAATGAAAACCATAGCATATGTTAGATTAATTGATCACAGTGAGTTTAGCGTGACGGCTCACTGTTGTTTTCGATTTTTTCGCGGCTTTCCAAAATTCAACTCGGCATCTGATTTTCGAATATAATGCGGTGTCAATCCGCCGAACTCATTGGTGTCATCGTTTTCAAACTTTTTCAGACTCAGGTAAGCCACCGTTGAGGCGCGAATGATATTTTGGCTTTGCGGGGCAAAATAGGCCATTTTACCCAACCTGGCTTTAATGACCTCGCGATAGAGTTGGGCTCCGCTTCCTACAAAAATACACGGTTGGTTGATATCCTTTAATGCCTCATCGGGCGACACTACCATCTCCTCTTTTTCTTTTATCAGACGCTCCTGGTTGATTCGATACGTGCAAAAATAGACTTCATCCTTGCGCGCATCTAAAAGCGAACAAACCAGATAGGAGCTTGGCGCCGCCTGCTGCGCGAGGGCATCCAGGCTTGAGACTCCCACAGCCGGTTTGTCCAGCGCAACGGCGAATCCTTTGACCGAACTGATGCCAATCCGCAAACCGGTAAACGACCCGGGGCCAACCGTTACGGCAAATCCATCCAGATCCGAGATGGCAATTCCCGCGGCTTTGATGACCGAACGAATCATATTAAGCAAATGCTTCGAGTGGGTCTGTGCAGTGACCGTTGTCAATTCTGCTGTCAGAGATCCCTTTTCAGTGACGGCCACACTGCAACTTTTTGTGGCAGTGTCCACCGCAAGAATTCGCATAAGCTATCCCCTTTTGGTACCTTGCTCGTTGCCCAACTTGTCCTTCCAAGAAATAGCATTGGACAAAACTGCTTCCATATCCTTTACCGCAATAAATTTGATTTTACGTTTAAGATTTTTGGGGATTTCAGCCAAATCTTTTTTATTTTTATCTGGAATGATAACGGTATGAATGCCTGCCCGCAGGGCGCCTAATGCTTTTTCTTTCAGGCCTCCAATGGGAAGTACTCTTCCCCGAAGGGTAATCTCACCGGTCATGGCAATATCATTGCGAATAGGATTGTTGGTCACAGCTGAAATCAGCGCGGTTGCCATGGCAATGCCGGCTGAAGGCCCATCTTTGGGAATCGCACCGGCCGGCACATGGATATGGATGTCGGAATTTTCAAAAACCTTTTCAGCGACACCAAACACATCGCGATTGGCCCGGATATAGCTCACGGCGGCCCGGGCAGATTCCTGCATCACATCTCCAAGTTGACCCGTCACAATCAGCTCGCCCTTACCACCGATTAGCGTGGCTTCCACATAGAGCAGTTCACCACCCGTCTGGGTCCACGCCAAGCCGGTTGCCAAACCCACCTGACTATTTTCCTGATCCATCTCAGGAATATATTTGGGAACTCCTATATACGTCGACAGGTTATTTTTGGTTATAAAATATAGCTCTTTCTCCCCTTCCGCAACTTTGCGTGCCACCTTGCGACAAATGGATCCAATTTCCCTTTCAAGATTTCTCAACCCGGCCTCCGAGGTGTATTCCGATATCATCTGCCGCAATGCCCCGGGGCTGATGGACACTGTTTTTGGCCGTAAACCATTTTCTTTGATCTGCCGAGGAATTAAATAATTCTGAGCAATGGTCATTTTTTCTTCTTCCGTGTATCCGGAAAGCAGGATAACTTCCATGCGATCAAGCAGGGCTGAAGGAATGGTATCGGTCACATTGGCAGTCAGAATGAACATTACATTCGAAAGATTAAATGGCAAATTTAAATAATGATCACTGAAAGCGAAGTTCTGCTCCGGGTCGAGTGCTTCAAGCAAAGCAGATGAAGGGTCACCTCTAAAATCAATTCCCAATTTATCAATTTCGTCCATCATGAAGACTGGATTATTTGTACCGCATTGTTTCAAGCCCTGCAAAATCCGTCCCGGCATGGCGCCGACATATGTGCGACGATGACCCCGAATCTCAGCTTCATCCCGAATACCGCCTAACGAAATACGAACAAACTTGCGTTTCATGGCACGGGCAATCGATTGGCCTAAAGAGGTTTTGCCCACGCCTGGCGGGCCCACGAAGCATAGAATTGGGCCTTTCATCTTCGTATTAAGTTTGCGAACACTCAAATATTCAAGAATACGATCTTTTACATTGTTCAGTCCAAAGTGATCCTTATCCAATACCTGTTTGGCTTTTTTAATGTCGATAACGGCCGTTGAGGACTTGCTCCACGGCATCTCCACCATCCAATCGAGGTAAGCTCTCACAACGGTGGATTCCGCCGCTTCAGGATGCATCTGTTCCAAGCGTTTGAGCTGTTTGGTCGCCTCTTTTTCGGCCTGCTTGGACATTTTGGCACGCTTAATCTTTTTGTTGTATTCCTCTACCTCCAGGGTTTTTTCATCATGTTCCCCGAGTTCTTTGTAAATCGCCCTTACCTGTTCTCTTAAAAAGTAATCGCGCTGGCTTTTTGAAATTTCATCTTTGACATCCGATTGAATTTTGGCTTGCATCGTTGAGAGTTCTACTTCCCGAGAGAGTAGATCATTGATCTTTTTGAGTCGCTCCAGCGGGTCGAAGATTTCAAGTAACTCTTGGGAGTCTTGAATTTTTAAATTGAGGTTTGAGGCAACTAAATCTGCAAGTTTGCCCGGATCCTCTATACTTTGCAAAATTGTACCTACATCACCGGACATTTCGCCTCGCAATTCCATGATTCTTTCAGCATGTTCTTTGACGTTGCGCATAAGAGCTTCGATTTCCAGATTGATTTCTTGAACCGGGTTTTCAGTAATAATCTCAATTTTAACTCGATACACGGATCGTTTCCGAACATAGTCAAGAATTCGTGCTTTCATCAGCCCCTGTACCAGAGCCTTAACATGGCCATCAGGAAGCTTCAGTATTCGTAAGACTCGGCTGACGGTGCCCATCGAAAATATCTCATCGGTGTTCGGGTCCTCAATTGTCGGATCTTTTTGGGTGGCTAAAAGCAAATATCCGTCCTTTGAGACCGCTTCTTCCACCGCTCGAATCGATTTCTCACGTCCGATAAACAGCGGCAACAGCATGTCAGAAAAAATAACAATATCTCTTACCGGCAGAAGCGGAAGGATTGTTGGTATTTCAACAGTAGCGTCATCTTCTTCTATCAGACGGATTAGATCATCTTTATCTGTTTGACCCATATTTTTTCTCCTGAATGTCGTTCAAATGATCTGACAAGACCCCCGATTGAAAAATTCTAGAATTATTTTTAGGTCTTACAGTTGGCAAAATGGTGGGATGGAAGTATAATAAGACATAATTTTTCTTTGACAATAACCATTCTGTTTTTTTATGAAATAGAAAGCAAAGGATCTTATATGCCGAATTATTTTGTTGGAGTTTTCACATTCCTTTTTGGATTGTGCATTGGAAGTTTTTTGAATGTTTGCATCTTTAGACTGCCCGCTTCGAAATCGATCACCCATCCACGATCCAGCTGCCAAAATTGCGGCAAGCAGATACGGTTTTATGACAATATTCCTGTTTTAAGCTATCTACTGCTTAAAGGACGATGTCGCGACTGCCAAGAACCGATCTCTATGCGCTATCCGATTGTCGAAATACTGGGCGGGTTGTTTGCGCTTGGGGCACATGTTAAATATGGGCTTACGCTTGAAGCCCTTATCTACTTCGTCTTTATAGCCGTTCTTCTGGTGATAACCTTTATTGATATTGATCATCAAATTATACCCGATATCATCACCCTACCCGGCATACCCATATTTTTTATCGCAGGATTTGCCCTACCCCGTATAAATTTCATTGATTCTTTTTTAGGCATATTGGTGGGTGGAGGAAGTTTGCTGCTGGTTGCCTGGACTTATCATCTAATTACAAAAAAAGAGGGCATGGGGGGCGGTGATATCAAGCTTCTGGCGATGATTGGGGCCGTGACCGGCTGGCAAGGTGCTCTATTTACGATTTTTGTGGCCTCAGCTGTCGGCACCTTATCGGGAATGCTCGTCATGCTGAAAGCCCGCAAAAGCATGAAGCTAGCCATCCCGTTCGGTCCCTTTCTGGCAATCGGCGGGATTGCTTATATCTTTCTCGGGCCTCAACTTGTGTATTGGTACTTTGGTCTGTTGAGGTAATTATCCTTGATAGCTAATTAGCCACAAAAAAACCGTTGAGATGCGAAAAACGGATGCGACTTGCAATTGTTTCCGATATTCACGGTAATCTGGATGCCTTTGAGCACGTTTTAACCGATATCGACCGCTCAAACGTTGATGATATTATCAGCTTAGGAGACAATATCGGCTACGGTCCCGAGCCGGATCAGGTAATTAAAATGGTCCAGGCTCGCCATATCCCTTCCATTATGGGCAACCACGAATTGACGGCAATAGAACCCAAATACCTGAACTGGTTTAACCCGATTGCCCGTGAATCGCTGTTAAAGACCTTCAAGCTCCTATCGGATCAATCACTCCGATATATATCAAAACAAAAATTGCATCAGGTTTCCCATGGGTGTCGATTTGTTCACGGGTTTCCGCCGGATTCGGCGCTGATCTATATGTTTCAGGTATCCGATCATAAAAAAAAGCGCATCTTAGAGCAAATCGAGGAACGAATTTGTTTTGTCGGTCACACCCACATGCTTGAAATGATGAGCTACGACGGGGATGAAATCCAATACGCACCCCTGATCGAAGGGTTCACCCCTTTGAACATGGACAAAAAGTACATCCTTAACATCGGCAGTGTGGGACAACCCAGAGACGGTGATAACCGAGCCAAGTATGTCATCTGGGATTCTTCCCAAAATAAAATTGACGTTAAATTTATCCCTTATGATATTGCTTCGGTGGTTGAAAAAATTCGTGCCGCCGGGCTTCCGGAGGAACACGCTCGTCGCCTTTTGTAATGAATAAAATAGGAAAATACAAAATTCGCGGTTTGCTGGGCCGGGGAGGTATGAGCAAAGTCTATAAAGCGGAACTTCCCGTCATCGGGAAAATAGTGGCGCTAAAGCTGCTTGATCCTAATCCCGTGCTGGTTGATCTGATCGGCATGGACAAGATTCACGATCTCTTTATTTCCGAAGCCGTAAAACTGGCGAATTTACGTCATCCAAATATTGTGGAGATCTGGAACTTTGATGAAGTCGACGGCAAGCCCTTTTACCTCATGGACTATTACTTTAATAATCTTGCGACGATGATCGGTGAGACTCGCCGGACGGATCAACCCTCCCGCATCATCAAGCTGGATAAGGCCATCCACTATACGCGCCAAATTCTATCGGGACTGGCCTGTCTTCATCACGCCGGTATCATTCATCGAGATATCAAACCATTTAACATACTGCTCACCGACCAGGAAACCATTAAAATCTGTGATTTCGGGTTATCAAAACTGCGCGGTGAAACGCTATCGGGTCCCTCCAACCTCAAGATCGGATCCCCCTGGTATGCACCTCCCGAGCAGGAAGATGACCCTCAATATTTAGATTTCAGAGCAGATCTTTATTCTACCGGGGTGACACTATACCGGATGCTGACCGGTGCGCTGCCAGAGCAAAATGTGGAACCACCCAGTACATTCAATCCGGATCTTGACCGCGCCTGGGACGAGTTTCTCCTCCGCTCCATTGCCACCCATCCGAAAAATAGATTTATCAGTGCCAAAGCAATGTTGAGCGAATTGGACAGCTTAGATGCTGCCTGGCAGGAACGAAAAGATAAAATCTGCCAAATCGCTGACCGCAATATAAACGATGGAAAAAAACTCTCGCCGCTGAAACTCAGAAACCTTCCCCAAAAAATCGCTCCCCGGGAAGCAAAACAATTTTTTGCTGTTGATGAGTTGTGGCGCCCTGCAAATTATGTCCACAATGATTTTAAACCAAGTCCCAGCGGTACGATTACCGATGAAACCACCGGGCTGGTATGGCAACAGGCGGGTTCGAAATACCCGCTGACATGGCTACAGGCCAGAGTATATATCGAAACATTAAATCAGCAGCATTTTGCCAAACGCAATGCCTGGCGGCTTCCAACGGTGGACGAACTCATGTCGTTGTTAACTGCAACACCTCATGGTGAAGATTTGTGTATTGCGCCCATCTTTGACCCGCGTCAAAATGCGCTTTGGAGTTCCGACAGACGATCGTTTACAGCAGCCTGGTATGTAAGTGTGGACATGGGATTTGTGGCCTGGCAAGACTTCAGTGCCTATTACTACGTCAGAGCAGTTTGTGGCGGATAATCGGTGACGGTCTTGTAGAAAGTCAGAAAATGAATTCGACTTTTTACGAATTCATCAACGTTAGTCTTTAAACTGCTTTCCTAATTCCAAACCCACGTCTAAGGCTTGGCGGTTTATGTCCAGAAAATCAGGTAAAATACGCGTTTCCAAAACCTTCATAATGGATTCGGCTTTCACCAGCGCATTTAGACTGATTAAGGCCCCCAGCATACAGATATTAAAGACGATGGGTTTTCCGATTTTCTCCATTACCGTCTCATACATCGGAATTTCTTTTTGCCGGGCATCCACTTTTCGCTCCGTTTTGACATAACGGGTGTCCGTAATCAGCAGTCCTCCGGGTCTGATGATTGAATAATATGCATTATAGGCCTCTTGCGTCAGACATATCAGCATATTGGGTTGAATCACTTTCGGATAGTGTATTGCAGAATCGGAAATGACGACATCCGAGCGGGTCGCACCACCCCGGGCCTCTGCGCTGTAAGACTGAGACTGCACGGCGTTTAACTTCTCATACAACACGGCGGCTTCTGCAAGGATGATCGACGCCGTGATAACGCCCTGGCCTCCGGAACCTGAAAACACCATCCTGAATTTTTCCATGATGCTTATCCTTTCATCGCGGTTTGGACAATCTTTTCATATTGCTTACAATATTCAGGTCTTTCTTCCTGGACAAAAATTCCTCTTTCGACCAGCTCCGGATTCTCCTTTTTCGCTTTAGATCCAATTGGCGTGGTATTCTTTTTATACCACTTGACCATGTCCACCGCGCTGCCGGCTTTATTTTTGCGGCCAAAATAGGTCGGACACTGTGACAAAATTTCGACCACAGAAAATCCTTCATGCAGGATTGCCTGACGAATGATATCCTGCATCTGTTTAATATGATACGTAGTGGTACGCGCTACATATGTTGCTCCGGCAGCTTTTGAAAGTTCCACGACGTCGAAGCTAGGATCGATGGTCAGATAAGGCGCCGTTGTCGCGCTAACGTTTTCGCCCGACAAGGGTGAAAACTGTCCACCGGTCATACCATAAATCCGATTGTTCATTACAATGGCCGTCATGTCGATATTTCTGCGGGCAGCATGAATAAAATGATTACCGCCGATGGCCAGCGCATCGCCATCACCCATAGGAACGATGAGGGTCAATTCGGGCCGGCTCATTTTCACACCGGTGGCAAATGCCAGGGCGCGGCCGTGAATGGTGTGTAGCGTGTGAAAATCAACATACCCGGTAATCCGGGAGGAACACCCAATACCCGATACCATGACGATCTCGTTTCTGCTCACCCCCAGTTTTTCGATGGCTTGGACCAATCCGTTGAGCACCATTCCATGTCCGCATCCCGGACACCAAAGATGCGGAAAAAAACGTTCTCGAAGGTAATCTTTAACTGCCATAGATTAGACTCCCTTTCCTTGAATCAGCCGCAGAAGATTTAAAATATCCGTTGGCGTGATGAATACACCGTCGATGCGATTGACCAAAAAAACCTTTTCGGGTTGGTCCACGGCCAGTTTCACTGCCTGAAGGATTTGGCCCATATTCAGCTCTACCACAATAACAGACTTCACATGGGCGCATTTATCACGAACAATATCCGTCGGAAACGGCCACAAGGTTTGCAGTTCCAGAAATCCGAGCCGCTCTCCCCTCAGACGTCTTTTTTCCACTACATGCCGCGCCGAACGGGCCGCGGATCCGTATGATATGAGCAGATGCTCTGCATCTTCCAGATAGTACTCTTTAAACCAAGCCAGTTGATTTACACGGTTCTCGAGTTTATCCACGAGATGGCGCAACAGGCCATGGACAATCTGAGGCTCGCTCGACGGAAATCCCCACATATCGTGAAACAGACCGGTGACATTGTACCGGTGAACGCCCCCAAAGTCAGACATAGGCAGACGACCATCTTCCCGCGGAAGATAGGGATGATAATCTACGCCTTCTTTTACGGATGTTCTCAGCCTTCCCACCAGCGGAATTTCTCCAGGCTCGGGGATGACCAGCCGTTCTCGCATATGGGCCACTATTTCGTCAAACAGAAGAACTACAGGTGTTCGGTAGGTTTCCGCCAGATTAAACGCCTCGACGGTCACGGCAAACACATCCTGGTGGTTAGACGCCGTCAATGCAATGATGGCATGATCTCCATGAGTTCCCCAACGAGCTTGATTGACATCCCCTTGACTTCCCTGAGTCGGAAGACCGGTAGACGGTCCGCCTCGCTGCACATCAACAATTACACATGGAATTTCCGCCATAATCGCATAGCCCAGGGCTTCTTGCATCAGAGAAAAGCCAGGACCACTGGTTGCCGTCATGACTTTGCTGCCGGTGAGCGATGCGCCAATAATGGCGCAAAGGGAGGCAATTTCATCTTCCATTTGAATAAACTTGCCGCCGATCTGAGGGAGTCTATAGGATAACCCCTCGGTGATTTCAGAAGAAGGTGTGATGGGATAGCCGGCATAAAAATCAAGCCCTGCATATAAAGCCGCTTCGACGCAAGCCTCATTGCCTTGGACAAATTTAACGTTATCGCTCATTATAAAAACCTATTCTTCTGTTTCTATTTCGATGGCAAAATCGGGACATCGAAGTTCACAAAGCCTGCAGCAGATACAATTTTGTGGATGCACGGCAGCGGCCTTGTCTTTATCATCCAGGATTAATACGTTCTTTGAGCATAGCTCAACACAAATGCCGCACCCCTTGCACCAATTTTGTTTAATATGGTGTTTCTTCAATTTTGGCTTTGTCACTTAAATATCCTCGCAGCACATTCAAAATGGCTCAATATTGACTTTAAAAGTCTACTTCTTCCTCAACCACCGCACACTATTGGATCGGCACTCGGGGCAGGTGCGTTCCCAACTCACACTGAAAACACCGTCCCAACGGTGTCCACAGCGCAGGCACACAAATTCGCTATCCTGTTTTTCATCGGCAGGCTTGGGATTGCGTGGTCGGGGTACGCGGACCTTCGCCAAGGCGCTGCGGGTGAGTTCTAATTCTTCCAGGGTCACCGTCTGACGTTTTTTCTCCGTTTCATGCATGATGGTTTGCCAGCGCGCGCCTTCGGCCGCGGAACACCATTCCAGCAACAGTCGATCAGCCCGGATTCCGGCCTTTTCAAGCCCGTTCCACAGTCCGTCGACGCGCCGCACGGTGCTTCGATTGGCATCGATGTAATGGCAGTCAACGTAGTGGCACCCGGACACAAGCACCACCGGCGCGCCTTTTTGAAAGCTGTACCACACAAATTCCGGATTCACGCGACCCGAACACATGGTCCGGATGACGCGGGCATTGGGTGGATATGCCATGCGGCTTAATCCCGCCGTATCAGCCCCGGCGTAGGAACACCAATTACAGGCAAAGCTGACAATCTTTTTCTGGGAATCTTCTTCCAGGATGGCGTCAATCTGCGCATAAATAGACTGATCCGAGAAATGACGCATTTCTATGGCGCCAAATTTGCACTCAGCCGCGCAGGTGCCGCACCCGGCACAGGCAGCGCTGATCACCTGGGGAACCTGTTTCTTTTGCCAGGTGATCGCACCAAAGGGACATACCTTAGCGCATTGTCCGCATTTTGTACAGGCATCCTCGTACACGGCAGCCGTGATGGCTTCAACCGCAAACCGGCCCTTGCTAAGAAGGATGGAAGCGTGTGAGCTTGCGGCACTGGCTTGGGTGACGCTTTCACGGACGTCTTTGGGGCTCTCTGCAGCGCCTGCAATGAAGATGCCCTTGGTCGGCGTATCCACCGGGCGCAGTTTCGCATGGGCTTCCTTTAGAAAACCGCTCGGCGATTTGGCGATACTGGCCATCTGCCGGATTGCCTCTGTATCGATAGCCGGTGTGGCACCCACTGCCAACACCAACATGTCAAATTCATGTTTCTCCAGACGTTTTTCGATCGTATTTTCGACTGTCACCAATAGATTACCGGAGGGTGGATCCTCACGAACCTCACCAGGCAAGCCGCGTACATAGCGTACCCCATGGCCTCTGGTTCGCATCAGAAGCTCTTCAAAGCCTTTCCCATAGGCGCGCAAGTCAATATAAAAAACGGTAACTTCGGTGCCCGGGTAGTTATCCATCAGGTACTGGGCGCCCTTGATGGTGTTCATACAGCAAATCGTGGAGCAATAGGGATTGCCCCGTTTCTGATCCTGGGTCCGTGAACCGACGCATTGAACAAATCCAATACGCTGAGGTCTTTTCAAATCACCGGGCCGGCCCAGATGTCCCTCCAATGGCCCCCCTGTGGAGATCAAGCGCTCAAATTCGATGCTGGTGACTACGTTCGCAAAACGCGTATAACCGTATTCGTCCAGGGCTGTCGGGTCATACACATCCATCCCCGTGGCAACGATAATCGCCCCGACTTCAATTTCGCGCAGTTCGTCTTCCTGGTCGAAATTAATGCTCTTTTTCTCGCAGACTTCCAGACATTTACCGCAAGCGATAGGATTGTCACCCAAACAATCATCTGCCGATATAATATAAGCAGAGGGCACGGCCTGGGGAAAAGGAATGTATATCGCCTTGCGACTGCTCAAGCCCATTTGAAATTCGTCGGGTACAACCACCGGGCAGACGGTTGTACATTCGCCGCAGGTGATGCACGCCTCCTCATCGACATAGCGGGCCTTTTTGCGAATACGGGCTTTGAAATTGCCTACATATCCGGATATATCTTCCAATTCCGAGTGGGTCAGAAGTTCAATTTTGGGATGTCGACCGACATCCATCATCTTGGGACCCAGAATTCAGATACTGCATTCAATGTCAGGAAAGACTTTGTCAAGATGGGCCATAATCCCGCCGATTGACGGCTTTTTTTCAACCAGATAGACTTGGTGATCCGCCTCCGCCAAATCCAGGGCCGCTTGCATGCCTGCCACTCCGCCGCCGATAACCAACGCCGCGTCGAAGACCGAAATTTGCTCCTCATCCTGGGGATAAAGCCACCTCGCCCTTGATACCGCTACTTTAACAATGTCTTTGGCCTTCCACGTGGCCGCTTCACGGTCCTGGGTCACCCAGGAGCAGTGTTCGCGGATGTTGGCCATTTCCAGCAGATACGGATTGAGTCCCGCCCCGTGGATGCATTGTCGAAAGATCGGTTCATATGAGGAGGGGGAACAGGATGCGACGACGATCCGATTAAGCCGATTCTCAAAAATCGTCCGCTGGATCTCCTGTTGTCCCGGATCAGAGCACGTGTAGTTATTGCGAACCGATATGACAACATCCGACAGGGCCCCGGCGAATTCCCGCACCGCCTCGGTATCTAGAAACCCGGCAATGTTCGAGCCACAATCACACACAAAAACCCCGATACGCAAATCTTCCTTTACCAACGTGTTCCTCCTGTTTTCCAATGAAATATCACGAATTCTAACTCAGATCCATTTATTGTCATTCCGTCCCGGATCGGGGTCCGGGATGACGGCCAAGCCGGAATCCATTCATTTTAAAAGCTTCTGGACTCCGGCTCCTGCCCCGGACCCCGATACGGGGTTCGCCGGAGTGACGGGATTGGGACTTTTTTCGTTTAATCCGTTTTATCCCGCTGCCACATCTCATAATGTTGACCGCGAATCAATTCTTTATCTTTCCAGGCTTTCCGATCACGGACAGCTTGTTCGATGGCATCCTGAAATGCTTGCCTGAATTCATCCGAATCAAACTGTGCTTTGGGGAAAAAGTCAAAGGCCTGAAACTCCTTGAAAGCTTTGCGCTGAGTCTCCATAGTTCCGTATCCGGTGACCATGATGACCCGCGTAAAGGAGAGTCGTTTCCGGATCTCAGCCAACAGGCGCATACCGTCCTCATTGGTTTCTTCGGTCTCTATCAAACGGATATCCAAAATCACCAAATCCAGGTCTTTGTTTTCATTAATATACGCCAATGCCGCCTCCTTGGTGCCCACCGCTTCCACTAGATGGCCCTCACGCTCCAGCAGGCCACATAATATGTCGCGCCAATCGGCATAATCATCGACAATTAAGACTTTGCCTCGCATCTTTTTCTCCCTTAAGCGTTAACAGGTTCAGGGTTCGCCGTTCAGGGTTCTGGGGTCTGGTTTCTTATCACTGGCTACTGGTCACTGGTTTCTGGCATTTGGTTAGTTAAAACCAAAAATTTGATGTTAGTCACTTAAAAATTACTTCTGCATTACTCCACCGGTGGTTCTCTGCCGCCAAATGCCGGCAACCTCACAAAAAAAGTCGCCCCTTTACCCAGTTCGCTTTGGCATTCGATCGAGCCTCCCTGACGTTCGATAAACGTACGCAACCACCATAATCCAAATCCCAGCCCTGCTTCACTGTGTTGAAACATCTTCCACAAATGGGCCATCTGGTCCACAGGAATACCCCTGCCGGTGTCGCTGATCTCAACAACCACCCAAATGCCGGCATCATCTTGCTCTGTGCGTGTACTCACCTGTAGTCGGCGCTGGGTTCTGTGCTGCATGGCGTTGCGCGCATTGATGATTAACTCAAGGAATATATCCACCAGAAGCAGGCTGCAATTTACCATCGGCAGATTCTCTTCGAATTTCCGGAACACCTCAATCTTAGCCGGCAGGTCAGCAGATTCTAGAGCTTCGTTCAGCATCTGGTTGACATCAAGTCGTGCCATCGGACCGGAGTCTTTGAAGGGTCGAAACAAGGCATCGCTGAGTTTGAGAACAAACTGGGCGTTTCGCTCGATGCGCCCTAAATTGGCTTCAATCCAATGCCGCTCTGAATCAGGCATTTCTATTTTAGTTAGAGATCGCAAGGTTTCGCTGGCACTCACCGGCACAATGCCCATCAGATTATTGATACGATGTGCCAAGGCCGTTGCGGCTTGACCCATAACCGCCCATTTTTCAGCGGCCAGCCGCTTTTCCTGCTCAGTCCGAAGTTTTTGATGTTGGCTGGCATTCTGAATGGCAATGACCGCCCCCTGGGCCAGCGCTTCCAGAAGTTCGACATCCTGTTGATCAAAGGCGGCCACCCTCGAGCTTTCCAAAAGCAAAACGCCTAAAAGCGAATCGGGGTTGGATGGATCCTCTTGACCATATTGCAGCGGTACCGAAATACTCGAACGCATATCTTCAAATAGAACGACGTTCAACGGATCGTTGCGAACATCAGGGCTCAGGTAAGGTCGCCGGTGTTCTGCTACCCACCGGGCGATCCCCTGCCCAATCCGGGGGGTGTAGGCCAGCTTTTCGGGCGTCCAGCCATCTCCATAATGGGCCTTGAGAACCAGTTTTCCGGATTCCGGATCCAATTGCCTCAAAGAACCGTGTTCGGCACCGACCAGTTCCGCGGCCTTTTCAAGGATCAGATTCAGTACACGCTCCGATTCCAGGCTGGAGGTCAGTGCAACATCAATCGTGTGCAGCGTGCGAAACTGGGCCGTCATCCGAGCGAGCCGTTCGTTTTGCTGCCCCACCGACGCCGTCATGTCCGCCAAGGATTGAAGCAGCGCCGTATCGCGATCCCGATAGGTCCGCTTGACGTTTCCATCAAAAACAATGAGAACCCCTCGCACAGCATCTTGCCAGATCAACGGCGCCGCCAGTGATACGGCTCGATCAGGAAAGATTTCGATGATGGCTTCCCGGGCGGCAATCACTCGTGCCGGCAACTCCTCATCCCAGGGCATTTGCCCCATGTTATGCGTGGCCACCAGGAATATCTCACCCTGTTCCGGATCGCATAAGTAAAAACCGCTGCCGTCGGCTCGGCACTGGTAAGTTGCTTGACGGACAACGCTTTGAAGAAAATCCGGATCCAGAATATCGGTCGGTGTCAATGTGTTTACCACAGTTCGCGTCCCCTTACTCTACCGCGTGTTTTCGTTATGGCACGAAAATGCCTGTTAATCTGACGCACAAGGCTCTTAGTTGCATTTTTCTGACAACAAGTTGATAAGAACATAAAACCAACGGTGCCATTAAAATCTGCATCAGGTTACCAGGTGTCAGGTTTCGGCCCTTGGCTTTCTTATTCCTGACACGTGAAACCCGACACCTTAAAACCTTAAAACTGATACCTAGAAAGTTTGAACTATATTTATTATGACGCTGTGAATAAATCACCAACAATTTTGATTTACACCTCTCTGACGCCCCTTGGGGCTACTACAACCGATCCGCCAACACAGTCGTCAGGTCTCGAATCTTGATGGAAAGTTCCTGTCCCAGCTCGGGATCTTGCTGGGCACACTTGAGGTGAATCTGACACTTGACACATGATGTGATCATTATATCCGCACCGGTGGCCTTGGCTTCCCTTAGCCGTTCCACCTGGATATTTTTGCTCACCTTTCCACAGGACGTCCAGCCAGTCGTACCGCAGCAAAGACTAGCGTGGCGCATGTGTTCCATTTCAACCAGATCCAGCCCCGTGGCAATAATTAATGCGCGGGGGTCCTCGTAAACGCCTAAGTGACGACTAAGGCGACAAGCATCTTGATAGGTTGCCGTGCCATCCATTTTTTGCAAACTCAAGTTCATTTCGGAATCAGGAGACTGTTGGCGAATAAACCGACTGAGGTGCATCACCTCCAGGCCATGATCCTCAACCAGTTTTGGGTAATCCAGACTGAGGGTCCGGGCACATTCGGGGCAGGTAGTTACAACCCGCTTGGCTCCGGTGGCTTTGATGCGTTCAAGATTTAGACGCGCCAGAGCGCTAAAAGTCTCCGTGTCACCTTCCCAGATCTGATCGTGACCACAACATCGCTCATCATGTAAAACGTGCGGTTCAACCCCTAAAGCGTTTAAAATCTTAACCGCTGCCCTGGCAATCTCCACACCCTCGATACCCAAACTTCGAAACAGTATATCGTAGTATGGTAAGCAGCCCACAAAATACAAAGTATCCGAATCATCAGATATCTTTAAGTCTTTGTTCAGCCATTCGAGCCGGCTTTGGTCAAGGTCAGGGGCTGTCATCATCCGGGCCCAGGTTTGAATGGCCTCACCGTGGGTACAATCCCCTGATCGACCATTGCTTCTGGCCAATTGACGGGCATCCCGCACAAACTCGGAAAAAAACACATCCGATGGACACAGCTCGCTGCATCGTTTGCAGGTCAGACATGACCAGAACAAAGGATCATCGAAAATATTCTCTAGATTGCCATTGAGGGCTTTTTCAACCAGCAGCCGCGGGCTGCTATACACACGGGTCTCCCAAGGAGTGATGGGGCAAACCGCGCTGCATTTACCGCATTCCAAACAATACCAGGCACGATTTCGATCGATAATATCCTTCAGCTTGCTCATGATGACCCCTGATCCCCATTCAGCCCAACTACAAAAGAATCTATTTTTTCAAGCCAGGCATCCCCATCGCCGGGCGCCACCCGGTCCATTTTAAATCTCTTCTCGGGATACCCCAGTGCCCGCAGCAAACGGCTCGTCACCTGAAATATTTCTTCGGCGTGACGATTGCCAAACGTATAATAACATTCATCCGGCAAGCAGCCCAACATCAACACGCCGGCTGCGCCTTTTTCAAAAGTTTTAAGGATGATTCCCGGACTCAGCTTTCCCAAACACATCACCTTAATGGGGTAAACAGACGGGCAATATTGCAAATGTTTTCGTCCTGCTGTTTCCAATCCGGTGTAGGCGTACCAATTACAGGTAAAAACGATAATTTTACCGTTTCTCATTTAGCCTATCTCCGTCATTCAAGGCTGTTTCGATCATGGCATCCAACTGCTCGTCCGTGGAGTAACCTGCGGTAATTGCGCTGGAGGGACAATGAGCCGCACATGCACCACATCCCGCACACATGATTGGATCGATCCAGCAATGGCGGTTTGATTCTTCACCCACAAGCTGCGGCGCACCATATTCGCAAACTTCGATACAAGTTTTACACGCACGGCAACGGTTCGCATCGGCCACTGCTGTAATCATCCCTGGTCGTCGTGTGAGTGGACTCAACCACGCCGCGACTTTTGCGGCTGCGGCGGCACCGACTGTTCGGCTATCCATGGCCGGATCACAGAAAAAGACGCCGGGTAGATGGGTTTCAACTCCGATTGGATCGGTCCTTAAAGGGATGTGTTTTGATGCGATTTTAAATGTATGGCACAACCGCTCTGCCTCGGCTGAATCCACGGGTGCCATCACCACCGCTGCGGCTCGCCAGTGCCTTGAGTTGTCCGCTGCCATAAAATGACCGTCGGCTCTCCAGAACTGGGACGGTGGCCGCTGCGCATAGGCCGTAACAACCTCTTGCTTATTCAGCAGCCGCTGGCAGATACTGGCGGCAGGGCTTCCGCCCATAATCAGAACAGAACGCTCAATGCCCAGGGTCTGTGTGGGTCGGTAAGACCATAAGCCTAATTTCATAATCGCGGATGCTGCCAGGGCCGACGCCTTAGCGGTTGCGGCCTTGGGATCATCCGCATGGACCCAAGCGCAGTGCTCCCGGATATTGACAAATTCAAAAACAACATGTGCCAAATTTTCAGCCAAGTCCGAACTTTCCAGATTCGGCAGATTCTCAGATTCGTGCGTAAATAAACCGAGACTCTGCTTGCATCGAACGCGCTGGTAGGCGCAGCTGAAGCAGACCTGATCCAATGAACAGCAAGCACAGGCCGCAAGCATCACCCGGTTTATGTCATCACTTGTAACTCTCCGGCGAATCAATTCAGCGGCTTCTGGCAAACAGGCCTGATCAATGATATCTGCCCGGATAACCCCGGGCAGAGTTGCTGAACAACGGGTCAGGACCCTCGTATCCACCACCTTGGCAATCGCTCCCCCGCATTGACAAATAAACACTCCGATGCGCGCAGGGTCACGGGGATCAGCGCCGACAGCGTAAGTCGGCACGTTTATGGGTCGTTCAATGGGCAGGCTCGCCAAGACGCGGGCTGCCGCAGCAGAGCCGCGCAACGGTTCCTCTGGCGCTACCCGATAAATGCCCCGCCCCTCAGGCAGTTGCTCATGTGAATATTTCTGCAGATCTTCAGCAACGATGATCGCACCGATATCCAAATCGATAATGTTTTCCCGCTGTTCGTGAACAATCGCTTGTGCTTTGCACGCCTGAATGCAGGCCATACACTCACCGCAAGGACCACATGCCAGGCAACGTTGTGCTTCGGTGATGGCTTGCGTCTCACTATATCCCAGCTCAACCTCAGCGAAATCCTTTAGACGTTTGGAAACTGGCAGAACCGGCATGGATATGCGAGGCTTCGGCGACCGTTCATCTGGAGTTAAATCTCGGCATGCTACAGGCATCTCGTCGGTGGTAGACATTCTGGGCTCTGATGCGAAACCATTTAGGTAAGCATCAATTGCAGCAGCGGCTTTTTTCCCCATACCGATGGCTTCAATGGCTGACATATGGTCACTGGTTACCGCATCGCCAACGGCAAAGACACCGTCCCGATCGGTGGCAAAGGTGGAACCATCCACCTGAATCCTGCGGTCTTTGGTGACGAAGATGCCATAATCATCTTCCAAAAGGCCCAAATCAGGAACCTGTCCGATCGACACGACCACAAGATCCACATCCATTTTAAATTCACTGCCTGCGACAGGAACCGGTCGGCGGCGGCCGGTGGCATCCGGTGTGCCCAATGTCATTCGAATACATTCCAGACCGGATACTCCGGCCTGTCGATCTCCGAAGATGCGCACCGGTGCAGTCAGGAACTGGATGGGCACATCCTCATTTTCGGTCTCTGCCAGCTCTTCCGGCAAGGCGGGCATTTCGGTGCAACTTCGCCGATAAATAATCCACACATCTGGAATACCTAACCGCTTTAGCGAACGGGCGACATCAAAAGCCGTGTTGCCACCCCCCAATATCGCCACCCGAGTTTTAGATCCCTTCCGAAGGATTTGGTGAAGCTTCGCTTTACAGCTGGGATCGTCACGTTGCTGGGAAAAATTGATGATTTTTAGCAGTTGAATACCCTTTACGACTCCTGGCAAATTCTCCCCGGGTATTCTCAGCTTAAGAGACTGATGCGCACCAATGGCTAAACAGATGGCATCGTAACCCATGCGGAAAAGGTCATCCAGCGTATATTGGCCGTTCGGACCAATCTCGGTACTGAGACGGATGTTTACGCCCTTTTTTTGGATGCGCTTGTATTCTCGATCGATGACCTCACGCGGCAGACGGTAGGCCGGGATGCCAGCCGCCAACATCCCCGCCAAAACCGGCATTTTCTCAAAAACCGTCAGGCGATATCCCAGCCGGACGAGCCGCTCGGCCACCGTCATTCCGGCGGGTCCGGCCCCGACTACTGCTACCCGCCTGCCGTTGGACACTGGCACCTGGGGATTGGTCACTTTGGATGGATGAATCTCATCGTGCTGAACGATCCAGTCGGTTACAAATCGTTTTAGCTGACGAATAGCGACCGCAGCATCGATCTCGGTTCGACGGCAGTTCAATTCGCATGGATGGGTGCAAATTCGCCCGCAGATACCCGGAAATGGAATGGCTTCGCAAATCAGATCGAACGCTTCCTGAAACCGGCCTTGAGCAATCAGCGCCACATACCCTTGCACGTGAATTCCTCCCGGACAAGCTGAAGAACACGGAGCTTTACCGAATTTCTCAATGACCGCACACTCGGGCTGGGCACCTTTAGGGAAAAAAATAGCCTTATTTCCGGTGCTCGGAACCGTCACCGGACAGGCCTCAATACAGTCTCCACAACCGGTACATCGTTGTAAATCAACATAACGAGGGTGTTGACGCAGTTGAACATCAAAGCCACCGAGACGCTCCTCCGTCTGACTGAGGTCGGTGTTGGTCCATAAAGAGACGCGAGGATGCTTGGCGAGCTCCAATATGCGAGTGGTGAAAAGATGATGCGGTATGGTGGCGGCACCTGCATTTCCCAAAAAAGGCGCTGACTCTATCAAATGGACGTCAACTCCCGCGTCAGCTATATCTTGCGCTGCCTGAATTCCAGCTAGGCTGCTGCCGATGATAAGTGCGCCGTTATTCACAAACGTTCTTCTCCAAGAGACCCCATCAAGGATGGTCTAATGCGACCCCGTATGTTAAGTATGGCGCCGAACTGCCGATCCTTTTTCGTATCCAATGTCAAACGCTTTCAGATTCACGTCAATTGTTTTCGCAGGCACCGAATCGGCCAACGACTGACGCATGGCCGCTTTGCTGATTACGCTGACAATTGCTGCCCAAAACCCGAGCATTACTGTATTGGCGGCTCGAGTGTTTCCAAGTTCCTCCGCAAGCCGGGTAGCAGGTATACCATAGGTGATAATGTCCTTGCGATGATCTCCTGAAATGGTAACCAGACCCTCATCGATGAGCAGCACACCACCAACTGCCAGCTGCGGGATATATCTGGCGTAGGCTTCCTGGGACATGATAATGGCGCTTGAAGGTTCAATCAAATGAGGGTGATGAATGGGGCTGCTGTCAATGACCACTTGAGCGCCGGCCGCACCGCCTCTTGCTTCAGGTCCATAACTTTGGGTGAAACAGGCTTCGCGTTTGTCATAAATTGTGGCTGCCTGACCGATGATCCGGCCGGCACTCACGATCCCTTGACCGCCAAATCCGCCCAACTGCACTTCCGTTCGCGGGATTTGATCGGTCTGGCCGGGCAACTGGGGACGCTCCTCTAATGCCTTATTGGCGGCGGCCCAACGTTTTTTGGCGACCTGAGCCTGACGATTAATGGACGCCTGGAACTCCGGCTTAGGCTCGTCAATAAATATACCTTCAACAATTTCAGTAATAAGGCCCTTTTCATCAACTCTGATGTTCGCGTCTTTCGGGTGAGTGCCGTGGGCGATCTTTCCTACCTTTTGGTAGTGCTTCATGACCTCCAAACCCCGCCGTCTCAATTTCTGGGGGTCCAGCCCTTGCCCTTCTGGATTCCAGCGGGCATAGGATGTGGAACAGGGCGCAATAATTTCAACAAAGCTAAAGCCGGGGTGCAGCATGGCCTCGCGAAGCGTCCACTCCAATCGACGGGCATGCAGAACCGTCCAACGGGCCATAAAGGATGCGCCACCGGCTGCCGCCAAATACGGTAAATTAAACGGAAACTCGAAATTCCCGTATTGCGTCGTAACCGCTCGTGCGCCGTGGGGGGTTGTCGGTCCGACCTGCCCGCCTGTCATGCCATAGTTGAAATTGTTAACACAAATGACAGTGATGTCCAGATTGCGTCTGGCAGCATGAATAAAATGATTACCGCCAATACCGGCAATATCGCCATCACCCGAAAAGACAACCAGTTTTAATTCAGGGTTTGCCAGTTTGAGACCCGTAGCAAAAGGAAGGGCCCGCCCGTGAGTAGTGTGAAATGAATCCAAGCGTATATATCCTGCCACCCTTCCGGTGCACCCAATCCCCGAGACAACGGACACCTTGTCCAGGTTCCAGTCTTGGTTTTTTTCAAGCCACTGCAACGCTCCGATAAAGGTCGTCAGCGCCGTCCCCAGTCCGCAGCCCTGACACCAGATATGAGGTAATCGTTCGCCCCTTAAAAGCGTGTCCATTGGATGCAGGCCGGTTACCCAATCACCCGGGTCATAGGATTCGTGCCAGGATAGCTCCAACATGTCGTTGTTGGATATTTGGTCTTCAGCCATATGGATGATTACTCCATTGAACGGTTCATGCTGTCATCTTGAGAAGTTTCAATTCGCCCGGCGGCCTTTCGGATGGCATTTAACACGTTCTGAGGTTCCAGAATATCTCCTCCCAGGCGATGAACACCGAATACCCGGGCCTGCCCGGCTGAACATCGTTCTACTTCGCGCATGATCTGGCCCATGTTGATTTCCGGAACCACGTAGGCCCGAATCCTTTTGGCCAATTTACGAATCTGCTCCTCCGGAAATGGCCATACAGTAATAAGCCGAAGATAGCCAACACGAATACCCTCATTACGTGCCTGTTCGACCGGCCACAGAGAGGTGCGCGCTGAAATGCCGTAGGATACAACGACAATCTCGGCATCATCGAGGTAGCGTTCCTCTAATTGGATGATTTCATTGCGATGAGCCCGAATCTTATTGACCAGTCGTTTGATGTTCCATTCGCTGGCTTCTGCATTCATGGCCGGATAACCGCGTTCATCATGGGTCAAACCGGTAACATGAAAACGATAGCCTTCTCCGGCGATGGCCATTGGTGATACTGCACCGTCGCCACCGGCAGCGCTTGACTCACGGAAGATTCTGAAATGATCGGGTTCTACATCGCCCTTTCGAACCATGGAACGATCAATAATTTCAATTTGCTCTGGGGATGGTATAACGACCCTTTCAGTCATATGCCCGACTTCTGCATCCGTCATGACCAGAACCGGGGTACGAAATTTTTCAGCTAAATTAAAGGCGCGTATCGTCAGGTCGAAGAGTTCTTGCGGAGAGGTGGGCGCCAGTGCAATGATTTCGTAATCGCCATGAGAGCCCCATCGGGCCTGCATCATATCTTGCTGACCGACCAGGGTGGGCAAACCGGTTGACGGCCCTCCCCGCTGCACATTAATCAATACGCAGGGTGTTTCCAACATAATCCCTAAGCCTAGATTTTCCATCATCAATGAAAAGCCAGGCCCACTGGTGGCGGTCATGGATTTGACACCCGTCCATGAAGCCCCAAGCACCGCATTCATCGAGGCGAGTTCATCTTCCATCTGGATATAAAGTCCGCCAACTTGCGGCAAACGGGTAGACATCCGCTCGGCGATCTCTGTGGCAGGGGTGATCGGATAGCCTGCAAAAAAGCGACACCCGGCCATGATGGCTCCTTCAGCAGCGGCATAATCTCCCAATAAAAAATGCGCACCAATTAATAAACCCTGATCTGAACTCATGATTTCATCTGGATTTTGTATGCGGAACTTTGTCTTTCTTAAGGGGCTTTTGGCTACTTTCAATATAAATAGCAAAGTCGGGGCATAGCAAAGCGCATAATCCACAATCCGCACATTCAGAAGGTTTAATGATTTCAGGCGGATGGTAACCTTTGGCATTGGTATGCGTTGAGATCACAAACACCCCGCGCGGGCAGAATTCTATACAAAAACCGCACCCTTTGCATCGTTCCTCGATGATATTGATGATGCCGTATGATATCTGGATGCGATCTTCATCCAGGGGTTTACGCCAAAATTTCATATGTCACCCAAAACATTTTGTAATGGTCAGCCGATCCGTTTATATGGCGGAATTGTCACCCTTTCACACGCTTAATGTCCTGATATCTTTATATCGAAAGTGCCACTAGAGGTCAATATATCACATAACTATGAATATTCTAAAGATTAAATTGATATATTCTTTTGATTTCGTAACATTTAAAATTTTTTCATTCCACCTTTGACAATTGTGTGTATTTTTTAATATGCTAGGTATAAGTTATAAGTCATTTAAATCTTTCGCTGTGACTGGGGAGTAAATTCGAGATTGGGAAAACGCTTTCTTTTTTTATCTATTTTTTCGTTAATTATGGTTGTCGTATGTACCTTCCTTCTAACTGATTTATGGCTTTATGCAAATAGACCCACTTCCGCAAATTCTGATGAAATTATCATTCATGTGAAACCCGGCCGACCATTTAACGCCACAACCAAATTGCTGCATAAAGCGGGTTTGATACAAAGTCCGCTACGTTTTAATCTGATTGCGCGCATTAAGGGCTATGACAAGAAACTTCAAGCCGGGGAGTATCTTCTTTCCGGGTCCATGTCCCCACTTATGATACTGGGAAAACTTGTAAGGGGTGAGGTGCAACTTTATAAACTAACGATCCCTGAAGGTTATAACATGTTTCAAATATCGGAGCTGGTTGCTGAGGCAGGTTTTGCAGAAAAAGCAGATTTTTTAAAATCGGCAACCGATGCCTCGTTTGTGCGGGAAAAAGGTATTCAAGCTGAAACATTCGAAGGTTATTTGTTTCCGGACACTTACTTTTTGCCCAAAGATATTACCGTTAAAAAGATTATAGCAACCATAGTGGATCGATTCTGGTCGGTCTTCAAACCTGAGTGGAAAAATCACGGACAAACCTATGGCTTTACAGTTCATCAAGTGGTGACCCTTGCTTCAATTATCGAAAAAGAAACCGGTGTGCCTTCCGAGCGTCCACTAATTTCTTCGGTTTTCCACAACCGGTTGAAAAAAAGGATGCGTTTGGAGTCGGATCCAACGGTGATATATGCCATAAAGGATTTTGACGGTAACTTAACACGAAAACATCTTGCCACTCCTAGCCCCTATAACACCTATAGGATCAGAGGCCTTCCTGCCGGTCCGATTGCAAATCCCGGACGGGACTCATTGGAAGCTGCTCTCTACCCTGCCAATACACCTTATATTTATTTTGTTTCAAAAAAAGACAAAACCCACCACTTTTCAACCAACTTCAAAGACCACAATAAAGCCGTAAGAAAGTATCAATTGAACCGGTAATCACTTCTCTTGGATTGACACGTTCAACCACCACGATTAGTTTAAGCATGTTCATACCATTTGAATCTTCCAAAATGGGAACCAAAAAGTTACGTTTATGGGGCAACAAACGTCTTATCTCTCTGACAAAACGATTTTTCTGATTGAATCCTAAAGGAGGAGGTCATGACATCGGATAAACGAAAAATACATAAAACAATTATAGATCTTGAAAAGCTTAACCGATTGAATGAAGAAGGTTGTCCGGCTTGTGGCCGAAAATTTACATTGGGTGAACCCGTTGTTATGGCCTGTGGCGCTTGGGAAGGACCACCGAAATACATCCACGAAAATGAAGCTGTGTTTGATGAGAAAACCGAATCGTTTTTTGAAAGAAGCTGTTATGAGTCCAGAAAAGAAGGCGCCTAATTTAATTGACATTTCAAGACATAATGATTGACGCTTTTTGTCATCCACATTGACGACAGTCAGGCAACTTGACCAGTAATCCATTGATTATACTAATAAAAAACTTTGATAACGATTTGGCATAAATCTTGTATCCTTGAAATGGTAGATAAAAACATCCATCGGCTTCTTCGTTAACCATCTCGTTTTTTAGCAGATCTGATAACGGCAATATCTGCATTGGAAAATAATGGGTCGAATTAATTAAACAGCGCGGCCCTTGGCATAGGCCAGCATCCCATTGCAGCTGGTATATGTCATTAAATCGTGAGGTTCGGACGACTCCACACTCATACTGGGTGATGGCTCAACTGAACCGGGCATTGCCTTGAAAACGAAAATCCGTCAAGGCGCACTAAGGCAGAGTCAAAATTTACTCTGCCTTAGTTTTTAAACAGAACCATTTAAGTCGCTGATATTTCTTAAGTTACAGTCTGTAATAGCCGATAAAGTTTGTATCTTAGTAGGATAAGTTGCTGGACAGACAGCGCTGGAACCCGGATGAATTAATGAGGTGCGAAATGGGCAATAAAAAACCAGTCCCCCCCCTTGATCAAGTCGGTCTCATAATCATCGGAACAGGTGCGGCCCTATTTTATTATTATTTGGAAAAAACGATACAGACCGGTCAAAATATATCAGTTTTCATAACTATGGGGATCATCTTATTGATAAGTTTATGTACCCAGCTATTAATCAATTCAATCAATCGATCCAAGAGTGCCCTGGCCGAAGCCAATGAAAATTTGGAGATGAAAGTCAAAGAACGCACAACGGAGTTGCGTGAATCCGAAATGAAGTATCGCACGATCTTTGAGAACACGGGGGCAGCCACAGTTATTGTTGAAACCGACGGAACCATTTCTCTTGCAAACTCTGAGTTTGTAGCCATATCCGGATATGAGAAAAAGGATATTGAAAATAAAAAATCTTGGTTGAATTTTATTGATAAAAAAACGCATAGAAGACTGCTCAATGATAAGGTTTTTTCGGGTCGTGAGCATGGGACCAATTGGGAAGCGAAGAATTTTGAGTGTGAATTTTTCGACAACGATAACAACAAAAAAGATATCCTATGTACCTTATCGCCGATCCCGGGGACCGACAAAAGCGTTGTCTACCTTGCAGATATTACAGAACTCAAAAAGGCTGAACGGCAAATATACCATCAGGCGTTTCATGATACCTTAACGGATCTCCCCAACCGTGCCCTTTTCATGGAAATCTTAAATATGGCAATTAGACGCTCAAGAAGACGCGCTGATTATCATTTTGCCGTGCTCTATCTAGATATTGACCGCTTCAAACTCGTCAACGACAGTCTCGGGCACAATGTCGGGGATAAACTCCTCATCGCTTTTGCAAATAGGATTAAAGATTCGCTTCGGGATATCGATACGCTGGCACGATTTGGCGGTGACGAATTTGTAATCCTGTTAGAGGATATTGAAAGTGACGATTATGCCAGTGGTGTTGCTAAAAGGCTTCAACAAGAACTAAAACGACCGTTTATGGTAGGCGGAAAGGAAGTATTTGCGTTGGCCAGTTTCGGAGTGGTATCAAACACAATAGATTACGCTCAAGCCGAAAACATCATTCGCGATGCCGATGCAGCCATGTATCATGCCAAAGAAAATGGAAAGGCCCAATATAAGGTCTTTGATAAAAAATTACATAAGAAAGCAATGCATCTATTGCAGCGCGAGACGGATTTAAGAAAAGCCATCCATATTAACCAGTTTGAAAATCACTATCAGCCGATTGTTGACTTGAAAACGGCATCTCTGGTCGGATTTGAAGCTCTGATCAGATGGAATCATCCGCAATTAGGTCTTATTTATCCGGGTTCATTCATTTCGATCGCTGAAGAAACCGGACTGATCATTCCGATCACCCGCCTGGTGGTTGAAGCGGCGTGTAACGATCTTCAAAAATGGCAGGAGCAACTTGGAGATCAGATTAATCTATCAATGAACGTAAATATTTCCATCAAACATTTTTTATTGCCAAGCTTTTTGGACGATATTCAAGCAATTCTCGATAAAACAGGATTGGATCCCAATCGGTTAAAATTGGAAATTACCGAGACCGCCCTCATGGAAGATGCCGATGATACGATCCGATTGGTCAACCGGCTGAAGGACTATGATTTGCAATTAGTGATAGACGACTTTGGCACCGGTTATTCTTCGTTAAGTTACTTGCAACGCCTTCCCATCGATACATTAAAGGTGGACCGCAGTTTTGTTTCACGTATACGGAATGAACCTGACGGCAATAGAAATATTGTTGAAGCGATTATCTCTTTGGCTCACCGGTTGGACATGATCGTGGTTGCTGAGGGTGTGGAAACCCAGGAACAATATGCCATATTGCTGGAAATGAACTGTCAACTTGGCCAGGGAAAGTTATTTTCCATGCCCATGAATAAAAAAGCGGTAGATGAGCTTATTCAAAACATACTCCACTTCTACCAGCAACACCCCGACCAGCTTTATCCGCTCGCTGACATGCTTTCAAATTAATAGATTCTTTTTCTGCCTCCCTGAAATTGTAAATCAGTTGACGACATTCGGTTGCTGAATTAATAAGTATAGATATACCTTGTACAAAACATGAAACTCGAAATTTGAAACTCAATGGTGTCAATAGGATTTGCCCCATGGATTTTAATGCATTTTCAAACGAGCAACTCGCGGGCCAGCGTTTGATCGTCGGTTTTGACGGAACTGCGCTCAATGAAGATTTACAATATATAATTGACCGTCTGAAGGTGGGCGGTGTTATTCTGTTTGCACAAAACATTAAATCCCCTGTGCAGTTAAAAGGTCTTTGCTCGTCGGTTCAGATACATGCCCGTGCCAGCGGAAATCTCCCAATGTTCATTGCGATCGATCAGGAAGGCGGCCAAGTTGCAAGACTCAACGCGCCTTTCACCCAATTTCCTGGCAACCCGGAGATGAAAGGCGAAGAAGATGCCATCCATTTTGCAGATGTGACCGCCGCGGAATTAACCCAGGTAGGCATCAATATGAACATGGCGCCGGTCATGGATGTTGCCGCAAAAGAAATAAATAGCGTGATGGCCGGCAGAGCATTTGGACATGATCCGCACTGGGTCACTCGTTTGGGAGTAAGGGTAATTAACCATTTACAACAGAAAAAAATAATGGCCGTAGCAAAACATTTCCCGGGCATTGGACGCACGACTCTGGACTCGCATCTTGAGATGCCTTCCCTTGATGCTGATTTGGCAGATCTGCAATCGTTTGACATCGTCCCCTTCGCGGCCGGCATTGAAAACGATGTCTCCGGAATTATGCTATCCCATATTCTGTACCAAAAAATAGATCCGGTATGGCCGGCAAGTTTGTCAAAGCGCATTGCAAACGATCTCTTACGCCAGCAGTTGAGATTTACCGGAATAACGTTGACCGATGATTTGGATATGGGGGCCATCGCAAAACATTACGACATCAAAACAATCGTGCAACAAATACTGGCAGCAGATATTGATATTGCGCTGATATGTCATAAAGGGCCAAATATTGAAATTGCATTTGAAGAAATAGTAAGGCATCTTTCCGATTCACCAGAATTAAAAACTAAAGGAATAGAATCCGTGCGGAGAATAATGAAATTGAAGAGAAGGTATTTAGGGATATCACCGACTCCGTGAGAACACATCATCACTCAGTCCTGATGTTTTTCCCGCTTTTAGATAATGATAACCAACGGCAGCAATCATTGCGGCATTATCCCCACAAAGATGCAACGACGGTATATGGACAGTGAGTCCGTTCGAATCAGCATCCTCTCTGATTTTTTCCCTTAATCTGCTATTGGCTGCTACACCGCCAACAAGGGCAATGTGGCGGCAATTTTTTTCACATGCAGCCTGAATTATTTTATAGGACAGTACTTCAACAACCGCCTCTTGAAATCCAGCTGCGATATCTGCAATTTGATTTTTATAATTATCTTTATGTTTCATGACATATCGATTCACGGCCGTTTTTATTCCACTGAAGCTGAAGTCGAACATAGACTTTTCCAAGTATGTCCGTGGGAACTTAATGATATTAGAATCACCGTCCATTGAGAGCTTATCGATCACGACACCACCCGGATATCCGAGATCCAGAATTTTGGCTACTTTATCAAAGGCTTCGCCAGCAGCATCATCCCGGGTTTGTCCCATCACTTCAAAGCTGGTATGAGACGTCACATGGTAAATACTGGTATGTCCGCCGGAGGCCAGAAGGGCTGCAAAAGGAAACGGTGGCGGGTCCGCTTCCAGAAACACGGAGTTGATGTGACCCTCCAGATGATTCACACCCACCCAAGGAATATCCAGTGCATAGGCGCAAGCCTTAGCAAATGAAAATCCGACCAGCAACGATCCAACCAGACCGGGACCCCGGGTAACGGCGATTGCATCAAGTTGATTAAAAGACATCCCGCAGTTCTCAACTGCTTCACCGACAACCGGAACAATAGCCTCCATATGTTTCCTGGAAGCCAGTTCAGGTACGACACCACCATAGCGATGATGCACCTCAACTTGAGAGGATACCACAGAAGATAATATCGTTGTGCCGTCTTTAACAACCGCCGCAGCGGTTTCATCACAAGATGTTTCGATGCCGAGTATGAACATAAAAAATCCAGTTCCGAATTATGATCAGCGGGGAACGACCATGTTTTGACAATACTAACGAAATATTGGAAAATTGGAAAGGTAGAATAGCAGACTTTGCCAGCCTACTTCGGCGCAGTCCACCTGAGGTGGGCTATGACGGGGTATACTGGCTACGACGTTTGAACTGAAATAATGGATATTGGGCTTACTCCCATATTATGCGATTACTTGGATCTCTGCAGTCAAGGACTTCACCCATGAGAAATGCGTTTTCATTCATCGCGGCAAGCCGCTGCAAAAGATCTTGGGACGTATGATCAGGTACAACCATGACCATCCCAATTCCATTGTTAAATGTTCGCATCATTTCATGCTCTGATATATTTCCTGATTCCTGCAGAAACGAAAAGATCCGCGGCACATCCCAACTGTCCTTTCGAATCATAATATTGCAGGCTTTGGGTATGATCCGCAGAATATTTTCCACCATACCTCCGCCGGTGATGTGTGCAAGCCCGTGAATCGGCATATCTTTGATTATGCTTCGTATCGGTTCAGCATATATGCGCGCGGGAGTAAGAAGTTCTTCGCCGAGGGTCTTGCCGAGTTCTGGAACACGGTCATCTAATTTCAGGTTAAGCATATCAAAACATATTTTACGCACCAATGCGTACCCATTACTGTGCAGTCCACTGGAAGCAAGGCCGATTAGCCTATGGCCCACCCGAATTTCAGTTCCATCGATTATTTTGCTATTATCAACGATACCTACGGCAAATCCGGCCAGATCGTATTCATTGTCCTTGTAAAATCCGGGCATTTCTGCTGTTTCACCACCTATTAGGGCACACTCTGCCTGCTTGCAGCCTTCCCCGATTCCTTTAATAATTTCTGCGGCACGATTATTATCCAGTTTCCCCATCGATAGATAATCAAGAAAAAAAAGCGGTTTTGCCCCTTGAACGATGATATCATTGATGCACATGGCAACCAGATCGATGCCGACCGTGTCGTGCTTATCAAGCATAAAGGCAATTTTTAGTTTGGTACCGACACCGTCCGTAGAACTGACAAGAACAGGTCGCTCCAGATTGGCAACGTTAAGCGAAAACAGGCCGCCGAATCCGCCAATCTCGCCCATCACTCCCGAGCGGGGCGTTTGTTTGGCAATTTCACTGATGGTACAGACAAGCTTATTGGCTTTGTCAATATCAACACCAGCATCCCGATAGGTTAATGATTCGCTCATGGTGATCTCCTATCTTTTGGGTAGGCTTTCGAAAAGTACTTGAAAATTAAACCGATTCAGCCTAAAAGTCAAAACAATTTTCATTCGGTTATCTGTAAAATGACGTGAGGGGTAAATCGTGAGTCAATTTGCAAGACTTGATCGTTTGCCGCCCTATGTCTTTGCCACGGTGAACGAAAGCAAGATGGAAGCCAGACGGGCAGGAAATGACATTGGTATAGAATTTTTCTCGCTTTCCAAAAGCTACAGCATGCCGGGTTGGCGGGTTGGTTTTTGTGTCGGTAATCAAGAAACCGTCTTTGCGTTGCGCCGGATAAAGAGTTATTTGGATTACGGAATTTTCCAACCGATTCAGATTGCATCAATCATCGCGTTAAACGGTCCCGAAGATTGCGTTGAAGAGATCCGTCAAATCTACAAAGAGCGCAGAGATACGCTGATTACCGGATTGAATCGTGCGGGATGGGATATAAAGAGCCCCAAGGGAACCATGTTCGTCTGGGGAAAAATACCTGAAAAATTTCAATCGATGGGGTCGTTGGAATTTTCTAAGTTTCTGATCACCGAGGCTCAGGTGGCGGTATCTCCCGGACTGGTATTTGGCGAATATGGCGATAATTATGTGCGATTTGCTCTCATCGAAAATTCGATGCGCATCAATCAGGCGATCAGAGGAATCAAAAAAATCATGCAGCTACTAAATGATGGACTGAGAGGAGATGTCACTAAATGAAAGAAGTTAAAGTAGGTTTGCTCGGTTGCGGTACAGTGGGTACCGGGGTGGCCAAATTGTTGATTGATCATAAAGATCTTATCAGCCGGCGTGTCGGCGTCCATTTAAAATTGAAATGGGTTGCCGATATCGACATCGAACGCGATAGGGGCATTCAATTCGAAGACGGTGTGCTGATCACCGATGCGCAGCGCGTGGTCGCGGATCCTGAAATCGATATCGTCATCGAGATGATCGGCGGCGAAGGGGTGGCCAAAGATCTTATTCTAAAAGGCATTGAAAACGGCAAGCACGTCATTACCGCAAACAAGGCGCTGCTTGCCGGCCAGGGCAATGCCCTTTTCAAAGCGGCTGCGGAAAAAGGCGTAGATTTAGCCTTCGAGGCAGCCGTTGGCGGATGCATGCCGATCATCAAAGCATTGCGTGAATCGTTGGTCGGAAATCACATCAAATCGATGACCGGTATTCTCAATGGCACCTGCAACTATATTTTAACTAAAATTACCGACGATGGAAGTCCCTATGATGTGGCCCTTGCCGAAGCCCAGGCTCGAGGATACGCAGAGGCAAATCCAACCCTTGATGTTGAAGGACTCGATACGGCGCACAAAATTGCCATTCTGACTGCGCTGGCCTATGGCATGGAAATTAATTTGAAGGATGTTTATATTGAAGGAATCTCAAAAATAACACCTTTGGATATTGAGTTTGCCGGGCAATTCGGGTATAGGATCAAGCTTCTGGCGATCAGCAAAAATAAGGATGATTCTATAGAAGCCAGAGTTCATCCGACGATGATACCGTTTGACAATCTTCTTTCAAATGTCAACGGTACGGTCAACGCCATCATGCTATCCGGCGACGCTGTTGGTGAAATAATGCTTTACGGCCGTGGCGCGGGCATGATGCCGACAGCCAGTTCGGTTATTAGTGATGCGGTCGACATTGCCCGGAATCTTTTATCCGGAACCGCGGGGCGGGTGCCGTCCCTTTCCTATCAAAGGGATCAAATCCGTGCCATTCCGGTGACACCGATTGAAAAAATCTCAACCCATTACTATTTCAGGTTCTCGGCATTGGATCGTCCGGGTGTATTATCGAAAATATCCGGTGTTCTGGGCAATCATGGTATCAGTATTCAGTCGGTCCAGCAGAAAGGCCGAAAAACAAACGGAGCCGTCCCGGTGGTCATGGTCACCCATATGGCCAAGGAAGCTGATGTCCAAAAAGCGTTATCCGAAATCAGCGCCTTGGAGGTTGTCGGTGATCGGCCGGTGCTGATACGGATTGAAGATGACAAATTAGATTAGAACTGGAATCTCGTTGGAAAAAAAATTATGTACATTGTCTGCGCGGATATGGAAGGAATTTTTACGCCTGAAATTTGGATCAATGTGGCTAAAATCACAGGCATCCAGGACCTCAGATTAACCACCCGTGATATCTCGGATTATGATGTTCTCATGAAGAGGCGTTTGGCGATTTTAGATAAAAACAAATTAACGCTAAAAGATATTCAAGCCGTAATCGCCCGCATGGAACCGCTTGAGGGGGCATTGGATTTTCTAAACTGGCTAAGAGTCAAACTCCAAGTTATCATTGTTTCTGATACGTATGTTGAATTTGCCGGTCCCCTGATGGAAAAACTCGGCTGGCCGACTTTATTTTGCAACACCCTTACCGTCGACTCCGACGGTAGGATTATCGATTATAACCTGCGCCAGAATGACGGCAAACAAAAGGTGATTCTGGCTCTGCAACGTCTTAATTACAAAGTCATCGCCATTGGTGATTCGTACAATGATATCACCATGCTCAAAGCCGCTGACAACGCTATTTTATTTCGTCCGCCGGACAATGTAAAAAATGAGTACAACGAGTTTCCGTCAGCCTTTAGCTATGACGAACTAAAGAACAGCATACAGGCAATCATGGAGAATTCCAGCTAGGAGAGGCATCTAAATTATGTTAACCCATCGGACAACATACCGGGTCATATATGGCGATACCGACAATATGGGTCAGGTTTACTACGGAAACTACTTTCGCTGGTTTGAAATCGGCCGCAGTGAAATGTTCAGATCCCTGGGGCTTTCTTATAAGTCGGTGGAAGATAACGGCATCTTTCTGCCCGTATCCGAAACGCATTGCAAATATTCCACACCGGCTAAATACGATGATATAATTGTCATCGAAACATCACTGGATACCACTGTCAAAGGCGGAATTAAATTTAATTACAGCGTATACGCTGAAGACGGCGAAAAACTCCTGGCAAAAGGCTATACCAAACATGCGTGTGTTAATAAAGCGGGCAAGGTCGTCCGTCCGCCGGAATTTATCAAAGAGGTAATAGCGAAAACCATATAAACAGATTTATCTATTAACTCTGAACCCTTTGCCTTATGCTCTATGCTTTGTTGTATCAGGCGACCAGCAGCCGGAAACCAGCCGCCAGTGACAAGAGGCCAGTGGCTAGTAACCAGCAACCAGCGACCAGCGACCAGAAACCATGCACATCGACATATCAAAATTTGAAAATTGCCATATTTTAGTCGTCGGCGATTTGATGATCGACGAGTATCTATGGGGAAATGCTGACCGAATTTCTCCGGAAGCACCGGTTCAAATTGTTTTAGTTGAAAGCGAAGAATATACGTTGGGCGGTTCCGGAAATGTCGTAAATAATCTGGTGGCACTCGGCGCTCAGGTTTCGGCCGTCGGGGTCATAGGTACCGGCAGCAATGGAAAACTTTTGCGGGGAAAACTGGAGCAACTTGGTGTTGACACGCAGGGTATCATCGAAGAACCGGACCGGCTTACCACTAAAAAGACACGAATCCTTGCCGCTCATCAACAGGTGCTTCGAATTGACAGAGAAACTAAACGTGAAATATCGGACCGGACACTTGAGGCGGTTTTACGATCGGCACAAAAGATCATACCTGATGTGGATGTCGTTTTGATTGCAGACTACGGCAAGGGTTTGGTAACCCAATCCCTAATCTCAAAGCTGACTGAAACAGCCCGCAACCATGGTAAACTAACCATCGCCGATCCCGTGGGTCTCGATTTTTCAAAATATTCCGGAATAAATGCGATCACTCCCAACAAAAAGGAAGCCTCATGGGCTACAGGTGTTGAAATTGTTGATGACGCCACCCTTTTTGACGCCGGTCGACGTCTGCTTCAAACAACCGGCATCGATCAACTTATCATCACCTGCGGCAAAGACGGCATGGTTTATTTCGAACCCAACGCCCAGCCCCAAAAAATTCCGACTAAAGCACGTCAGGTATACGATGTATCCGGTGCCGGTGATACGGTCTTGGCGCTCATAGGTCTTGCCATTGCATCTGGATATTCATTTAATGAAGCGGCGGCAGTGGCCAACACGGCCGCCGGCATCGTTGTCGGCAAAGTCGGAACGGCAACCGTATCCAAGAAAGAGCTCGCTGCCGCTCTGCAGCCGATTCCGGATGAAATCGCATCCAAACACATTAATTTTGAAGAGCTTTCAGCCCTTACCCGGGAACTTAAAAAAAAGGGTAACCGCATTGTTTTAACCAATGGATGCTTCGACCTTTTGCACGTTGGTCATGTGAGGCTTTTATCAGCTTCCAAACAATTCGGAGACATATTGATCGTTGCCATAGATGACGATGATTCCGTCAGACGTTTGAAAGGCGGGGACCGACCCGTGATCTGTGTCGATGAGCGTGTGCGCATTATCAGCGCCCTCAACAGTGTTGATTATGTGATCGTCTTTTCTTCCGGAAAATTGGATCAAATCATCGAAACCGTGCGTCCGGATGTGCTCACCAAAGGCAGCGACTACGAATCCGAACAAGTTTACGGCCGGGAAATTGTGGAGCGGCATGGCGGTCAGGTGGAATTAATCCCGATCACCGAAAACATCTCATCCACCCAAATTATTAATAATATTAAGAAAAAATAAGAATCATTCAATATTAATAACCACAATTCTAACGAAAAGCTGATAAAATAAGATGCTATCGAAATACGAACATCCTCAAGGAGTCGTATTCAAGGTTTTCGTCCAGCCAAGATCATCCAAAAACATGATCGTCTGCCTCCATGGGGATGCACTTAAAATAAATCTTACTGCCCCGCCGGTAGATAATGC
>CP070746.1:5238414-5243361 GCA_020348305.1 Desulfobacterales bacterium | reverse complement strand
CGGATATATCCTTCACCGCAGCGACCAAATCCTGCACCGGGTGTACAGACAACTCCTGCTTTCTCAAGCAGCATGTCGAAAAACTCCCAGGAATCCATTTTTCCATCCACCCAGATGTAGGGCGAATTCTTTCCACCGATACACTCATAACCAAGATCTGTTATTTCCTTGCGGATCAATGATGCGTTTTTTAAGTAATATTCGATTAATTCCTTGGCCTGGGTCTTGCCTTCATCACTGTATACAGCCTCGGCCGCTCGCTGAACCGGATAAGACACACCGTTAAATTTGGTGGTGTGACGTCTGTGCCAGAGCGCATGCAGGCAATATTTATCTCCACTGCCTAGATAAGCTTCGCAGGATTTAGGTACCACCGTAAATGCACAGCGGGTTCCGGTAAACCCTGCTTTTTTGGAAAAGCTTCTAAACTCAAGGGCCACTTCCCTGGCACCCTCGACTTCATAAATCGATTTTGGCAAGCTATCATCCTGAATAAACGCCTCATAGGCCGCATCATAAAGGATTAGGGCTTTGTTTTCCCGGGCGTAATCCACCCAGACTTGAAGCTGGGATTTGGTGATGGTTGCCCCGGTCGGATTGTTTGGGAAGCATAGATAAATCAGATCAACCTTTTCTTCCGGAAGATCCGGGATAAATCCGTTTTCCTGGGTACCTTCCAGATAAAAAATCCCATCATATCTGCCCTTGCTGAACAATCCGGTTCGACCGGCCATAACGTTGGTGTCCAAATATACCGGATATACCGGGTCGGGGATGGCTATGGTGATATCGGTTGCAAAAATTTCCTGGATATTACCCGTATCGCATTTTGCACCGTCACTGACAAATATTTCATCGGCGGAAATATCTGCACCTCTGGACCGAAAATCCTCTTTTGAAATTTTCTCACGCAAAAAGCCATAACCCTGTTCGGGACCGTATCCGCGAAACGTTGCAATATCAGCCATTTCATCCACGGCTTGGTGGAAGGCTTCTATGCAGGCCTTTGGCAAGGGTCGGGTCACATCACCGATACCTAGCTTGATGATTTCCCTGTCCGGATGAGCTTCCTGAAAAACGGCTGAACGTTTTCTAATTTCCGAAAATAAGTAAGAAGCTTGAAGTTTCAGATAGTTTTCATTGATTCGAATCATAACTCTCCTCCGATAAACCTTGGCGTATTGCAGTACGGCAGTGTTGGATTTTTCCCATTACATAATGAACTTCCTGAACCTTGACCCTTATCTACCAGCGCCCCGCAATCATTGACCAGACACCAGTGACCAGCAACCAGTCTTTACATCGTCTGTTTCAAAAGCTTTTGCAATTCCTGCAACGGGCGAGTGTTCAAGACATCGTTTTTTTCTAGCCAGCCGCGCCGCGCCTGTCCTACACCAAAGTGAATGTGGTCAAGAGCATTCACTATATGAGCATCAGAGTTGATGGCAACCAGGACGCCTTCCTCTTTGGCCATCTGACAATACGTGTCATAAAGATCCAAGCGCCTCGGGTTGGCGTTCAGTTCTAGAAAACAGCCGCGCTGCTGCGCCTTTCGAATGATCTGTCCCATGTCCACGTCATATGGTTCGCGTTCATTAATCAATCGGCCGGTGGGATGGGCCAAAAACGTAAAATGCGGATGGTCCATTGCGCGCAATATCCGTTGGGTTTGTTTCTGCAATGATAAGCCGAACTGATGATGGATGGTTCCGACCACCAGATCCAGCTTTGCGAGAACGTTGTCCGCTAAATCCAGGCGTCCATCCACTAAAATCTCCACTTCAATTCCTTTTAAAATTCTGATGCCTTTAAGCTCCTCGTTGAGCTGGTCAATCTCCTCCGTCTGCTTCAGCAATTTTGGTGCGTCCAAGCCATCGGCAATTTTCAAGCGATCCGAATGTTCGGTAGCGGCGATGTATTTGTACCCGCGCTGTTTGGCCGCCAACGCCATTTCTCGAAGGCTGTTGCGGCCATCGGTATAATCGGTATGAATATGTAAATCGCCTTTTAAATCTGACAATTCGATTAATTTCGGCAGGCGACCATCGCGGGCCGCTTCGATTTCACCGCGATTTTCCCGAAGCTCCGGAGGAAGATAGGGTAAATCCACAGCTTGATATACCGATGCTTCAGTTTTTCCGGCCACACGCTTTTCAAATTTGAACACGCCATATTCGTTTATTTTCAATCCCCGTTGCCGTCCCAGGCGGCGAATGGCGATGTTGTGTTCCTGACTACCCGTAAAATATTGCAGAGCAGCGCCGAAGCTTGATTGCTCCACAAGTCTCAAATCCACCTGCAATCCGTTGTGCAGCGCAATGCTGGAGCGGGTGGTTCCTTTAGATAAAACTTCTTTGACATCGTCATAGTCTGCAAAGTGATCCATTACCAAGCTGTTCTTGCGGGCGGTAACCAAAATATCCAGATCCCCGACGGTTTCTTTAGCGCGACGGTAACTGCCGGCCGCCACAACGTGATTTACGCCGGGCACCGCTTCCAGGTACTTTGTCAAGCTGTCAACATGCGGTTTGACATCAGCAATTTTAAACCGTTTTTCTTTTGTCGCGTGAGCTTCAGCAACCTGCATGATTTGCTGTTCCGTTCTGGCACCGAAGCCCGGCATTGCGCGTATTCGGCCATTTTTGGCAGCCTTAATGAGTTGCTCTAAATTTTTGATTTTTAAATCTTGATAGAGAACCCGCACACGCTTTGGACCTAAATTGGGTAATTTTAAAATATCCCTGAGGGTCTTCGGATGGCGATCTTGCAACTTTTTAAGCGTCCTGGCATTTCCTGTTTCGAGTATTTCAACGATTTTTGCGGCCAATTCCTTACCGATCCCCGGTAATTGCGTAAGATCTTCTTTTTGATCCACCAAATATCTGAGCTCATAACCTAACCCGCGAATGTTACGAGAAGCGTTACGATAAGCGCGAATGCGAAACGGATTTTCCCCTTCGATTTCCAAATAATCTGCAATTTCATCAAAGACTGCAGCGATATCGGTATTGTAGATTGGCATGTTTTTTTCAATCAGAAAAAGGCTCAAACAATAAATCTTAGAAACGGCTTCTAAAAAAGTGTTGACTTTTTGATACCAATGCGTATCTTAGCCATTCTTTGTCAGCTTAATTCTTAATTAGAAAAAATATTGAAGTTGCGTTTTTTAAATTACATATTAATTATGGCGTATGCGATTTACAAGGCAAAACATTATCTGTATAAAAGAAGGGTCATCTAAATTTATAACGAATAATTTTATCGGCAGGGCCATAAACGGCTCTGCAATTTTTTTGCAAAGGAGAAAAACATGTATTTTGAAGCCATATTTAATCCGTCTAAACCCAATGATTATAATGCCGATGCAATAAACTTTGTGGGAAAAAAGATTGCCGTCCAGGACGGTTGGATTATTAAAGAAGGACCCCACAAGGGCCAACATTGCTTTTATTTGCCCAATTCCACGGTCGGCAGTATCCCTGCAAGCGATTTAGAGGATCTAAAAAATATTCCCTATGTGCAGTGGAAAACAATTTATGACCGCATTGGTCTTGGTAACTGATTAAGACAGTCGCATACGACCGAATTAAAATTATTATTTACGATCGATTTCTAAACACCTATCTGTAACTATTATAAAAGAAATCTTCCAAGCCATTGATTCTTGGCTTACAAAGATAAAATCCTGCCGCGAAGTGGCTATCCGCCTCAGGCGGATTCATTTGCTAGCGCCTGCCCGCCACCACGCCCGCCATGCGAGCAAGGCGAGGCGGACGGGTCTTAGTAGCAAATGAAAAAAAATCGTCACGCCAGTCTCTTTTGATGATCTCCCGGAGCCAAATATTCCCCTCTTCGTTTAAACACCAATATCCATAGCGTGCTCGGCTATTCCAGAGACACAAATCAAAAAACAAAATCATTGCCAAATCTGATAGTGATGTAATATATGACCGATGCATCATCTTGGATAATAAATGAAACTCGGAGAGGTATTCATCATGAAAAAAGACACCCAATGCGTTCATAGCGGCACCTTTAAGGACAAAACCACCAAAGGGGTAAATACACCCATTTTCACCTCTTCTTCATTTCAATATCTTGATGAACCACAAAATATCTATCCACGCTATTTTAACACGCCCAACCAAATGACCATTATCGCAAAGCTATGCGCTCTGGAAAATGCCGAAGATGGCTTAATTTTCAGCTCGGGCATGGCGGCGATCAGCACGGTGCTGTTTTCTTTTTTAAACAGCGGTGATCATATCGTTCTGCAGAAAGACATTTATGGCGGCACGCATCATTTTGTTACCGCTGAATTTAAACGTTTCGGAATTCAATACACATTCACATCGAATCAAACCGAAGATATTGCCAACGCTGTCCGGGATAATACCAAAATCATTTATATTGAGACGCCTTCGAATCCATTGCTTCTCGTCACGGACATTGAAGCAGTCGCCCAAATTGCGAAATCAAAAAAAATTCTAACGGTCATCGACAACACCTTTGCCACCCCCATAAATCAAAACCCGCTTGATCTGGGCATTGATATTGTGGCTCACAGCGGTACCAAATACCTTGGGGGGCACAGCGATCTTTGTTGCGGAGCCGTTTTAGCGTCAAAACGCCTGATAGAAACAATTAGAGCTTCGGCGTGCGATTTCGGCGGCAGCTTGAATGCCATAACCTGTTATATGCTGGAAAGAAGCTTAAAAACTCTAGGGCTTCGGATCGAAAAACAGAACAAAAATGCCTATCAGATTGCAACCCATCTTCAAAACAACTCCGGTATTCGAAAAGTATTTTATCCGGGCCTCGAAAGCCATCCGGGGTATGAGATCGCTAAAAAACAAATGAAGGCATTCGGCGGCATGCTCGCATTTGAATTAGATCAACAGGCAATTGACGCCGAGCAATTTCAAAAAAAGCTTCGGCTGATAACTC
>CP070746.1:5208894-5238314 GCA_020348305.1 Desulfobacterales bacterium | reverse complement strand
ATCGAATCAATTTTTACATAGGTGGTATCACTCCCGAGGAGGCTATGAAAAGAAGCGGCTTAGGAAGAGCTGGGTTTTATTACATATTTCGCCAGATTCTGACAGAAGGATTTGAAACCGTTGTAGTGGCATTGATGGCGAAAGGAAATAGAGTACATAAACTGTTAGGTGAAGACACACCAAAGCCGCAAAGAGAATACACCCTGTATGAGTTAAACCTATGAACGATAAAATTATAATCAGATATTTTGACCGTCGGGAGGGGTTGCTGAAGACTGAACGTGTCCATGCTGGCAAATTTCTCCACTGGTCGTACAACATGAGCCTTGGGAGAGTTGCCACCGAACTTATTTTTAGACAAAAACTTGTTTCTCGACTTTACGGGTGGCTTCACAAGCAGCAGCTAAGTAAGCGTAAAATAAAACCCTTTGTGCAAAAAATGGGGACAAACTTGGATGAATTAACGCGGCCGATCGAAGATTTCACTTGCTTCAACGACTTTTTTACGCGTGAAATTGATCTTTCAAAACGATCAATTAATCAAAATCCCTGTGTGTGCATCGCTCCCGTGGATGGCAAGATCCTCGCCTACGGCGTTGTCGAACCTGATATGACGTTTCGGATCAAACGAAGTACTTTTAATCTGCGCGGATTTCTCCAGGATGCTACACTTTTGAATAAATTCAGTGAAGGATCGATGGTCGTCAGCAGGCTTTGTTTAACTGATTATCATCACTTTCACTTTCCAGATTCAGGGATTCCGGGCGAAGCGATATCGGTCCGAGGAAAGTACTATGCTAGCGGTCCTTATGGGCTTAGGGCGCTCATTCCATTTTACACACAGAACTATCGAGTGCTTACCCTTTTTGATTCAGATCACTTTGGTCAGATAGCAATAGTTGAAATCGGCGCTTTTACCGTTGGTTCCATTCAACAAAGATACCAATCGGGCAGACTTATCGCCAAAGGCGCTCGAAATGGGTTTTTCGAATTGGGGGGTTCAACGGTCGTTCTGTTATTTGAAAAAGGAAGGATCGAACTTGACAAAGACCTTGTCACCAACACAAAGAATGAAGTTGAAACATATGTTCTTTTGGGTGACTCAATCGGAAGGACACCAAAACGGAGATGAATTCTATGAACATGTATTCAATCAGAATTCTAACAAATCAACCACTTCGATTAACTCTTACGGTCGGAGGCGTTGCGCTTTGCATTTTACTCATGTTCTTTCTGTTATCGGTTTATCGTGGTGTTGCTGATGGTTCGGTAGAATATATCCGGCGGAATAAAGTTGATCTTTGGGTGCTCCAGTGCAATGCATCGAACATTCTGCGCGGATCATCGCTTCTTTCCACGGCACACGGATACGTCATAAGACAGATCCCCAGCGTCCAATCCGCTTCAGCGGTTCTTCTGTCGCTCTCCGCGATCAAAAAAGATAACCATGTGGCTACAGTGTATCTAGCGGGTTATAATCCTGAAACAGGTCACGGAGGGCCACCCCATCTAGTTGAGGGTCGTTCTGTGCTCAACGACAATGAGATTGTTATCGATAAATCGTTCGCTTCGAAATTCCGATTTAAATTGGGCGACTCTATAAAGATACAGGATGATACACTGCAAATTGTTGGAATCAGCACGGGGACAAATGCGTTCGTTATCCAGTATGCTTTTGTAACATTAAAGCGAGCACAATCTCTAATCGGGTTTCCGAATATCGTGACTTGCTACCTTGTGAAAGTGAAGCAGGGCAAAGACATCTCAAAAGTCTCTGCTGAGATTCGTGAAGAGGTGCCGGGATTGGAGGTCTTTGACCATGCAACGTTTTTGCAGAATAATATCCACGAGATGCAGTCAGGTTTTCTTCCATTCATATACACTATTGCCGCGATAGGGATTATTGTGCTGACGGCTATTTTGAGCTTGCTTCTCTCAGTCAATATACTAGAGCGGCGCAAAGACTTTGCCGTATTGAAAATTATAGGTTCACCGAAAAGATTTCTTTCAAACCTAATCATTGAACAAGCAATTATGATTTCTTTTTTAGGAAGTGTGGTTGCTCTTATTTTATTCTTTCCGATGGTTGCATTAATCGAAAAAATTTCCCCTGAAGTAAGCACAAAATCATCCGCTGAGCATATAGTAATAGTCATGTCTATCGCGGTGATGATGAGTCTGATCAGTTCGTTTATCTCTGTGCAACGGATCCGGCGGATTTACCCTTTGGAGGTATTTTCATGAAAGGACTAGAGACTGTAAAATATATTGTTCAGCTCAAAGATGTGAGCAAAACCTTTGGTAGCAATGAACATACCACCACCGCGGTTCGAAATGTATCACTGCTTGCATCTTCCGAGGAATTTATCGTACTCTTTGGACCTAGCGGATCTGGTAAAACAACCTTGCTGACTCTGATTGCTGGCTTGGTCAAATCGACATCGGGCACTATATCGCTTTTTGATAGATCTATCGAAGACTACTCATCACTGGAACTGCAGCAGATACGTGCAACACGCATTGGATTCATATTTCAAACGTTTCTGTTAATTGATTCGCTCAGAGTGATAGAAAATATAACACTGGTCCTCCGTTTTGCAGGGAAAAACAAAAAGGAAGCGCAGCGTCACGCTTGCAGATTACTACAGCGATTACAAATCGATCATCTTGCTAAAAAATTTCCTAAAACACTAAGTCAGGGTGAAAAACAAAGAGTTGCTGTTGCGCGCGCGCTTGCAAATAAACCTGATCTAATAATCGCAGATGAGCCAACTGGAAGCCTAGAGACAAGGCAGGGCTTTGACATCATCCGAAATCTTAATGAATATTCAAAAGAGCAAAATAGTTGCGTGATCGTAGCTAGCCACGACATGCGCATGGCGGATCATGCTGATCGCATATTACATTTGAGAGATGGTGTCCTTCTCTAAAAGGAGTTTGTCTATTTTATTTTCGGATACAAGCTCTACTGGCGGGTCTTTTTGAGACGCTTATTTAATGCCTGGCGCGATATTCCCAAACTTAAGGCAGCGATGGATTGGTTGCTATTCGACCTCTTCATGGCCTCATCAATAAGGAGTTGCTCTGCTTGCTTTAGCGTGGGCAATTGTTCAGAGAAAGTAATTAAGGTCCTTTTTTCGGAGGATCCTTTTTCTGAATCTGTTTCGTGAATCGCGTGCTTTTGAGAGATATGGATTTTAAATATATCCATCGAAAGCTTGCCGGATTTATGACTGCTGACAGCGTCAAAAATCATAGATTCTAGCTCCCTAATGTTTCCAGGAAAATGATACGTTGAAATCAGCGTAATCAGCTCCTCTGGAGGCGTCGGCTTCTTTCGGCCTAACGTTTTCGATGCTTTTTCTAAAAAATGCTCTAAGAGAACCGCTAAATCCTCCCGCCGGTCACGCAAAGGGGGAATATGGATGTGATGATCACATAGTCTATAATAAAGATCTTTGCGAAACTTCCCGGACAACTGCAATGTTTCTAATTCTTGATTGGTGGCAACCACTATGCGGGCGTCTGAGCGCTTTGCCACATCAGATCCAAGGGGGAAGAACTCTCCCTCCTGCATAAGCCGCAAAAGTTTTACCTGAGAGGCTGTATTTAAATCGCCGATCTCATCAAGGAACAGCGTGCCGCCGGCAGCCTTTTCCACCAAACCGCTGCGGGCTTCCCGGGCGTCGGTAAACGCACCTTTCTTGTGTCCAAAAAGCGTGTCCGCAAAAACATTGTCATCCAATCCGGCCACGTTTACAGGGATAAATCCACCTTTACGATTGCTCAAACCATGTACGGCTTTAGCGATCAACTCCTTGCCCACGCCTGTTTCACCTGTTATCAATACCGGACGTGGGCTGGCTGCAATGGCTTCAACATATTGAAAGATGGATCGCATACTGGCGCTGACGGTAACGATTTCTGAAAAGGCCTCAGGCTTATGCAGCCTATCAGATAATACATGGGCTTTGAGTAATTGGTTTTCTCGCTGTAATTCTCGAATTTCGACAGCCCGTCTGGCAGCTCCTATCAGGCGGCTTTTTTCAACCGGTTTGACGATGTAGTCAAATGCACCCTGCTTCATGCATTTTACGGCAGTTTCCACATCGTCTGCACCCGTCACAATAATGACCGGAATTTCCGGATAATCACTGGTTATCATGGGGAGCAACTCTTCACCGGAAATATATGGCATTCTTAAGTCGAGCAACATGACTTCAGTATCTCGTTCAGAAAGCAGCGACATGACATCACGGCTATCCTGACAACAGATAAAATTATTGATACTCGCAGAGCGAAGAACTATTTCAAAGCTTTTCAATGCTTGTTCTTCGTCATCGACCAGCATGACGGGAAAATGCGGATAAGTTGATTCAGTCATTCTTTATCCCTCTCGTGGTATTGTTTTCTCGATTAACGGGTAAAATAATTTCTACCGTTGTTCCCAAACCGGGTTCCGATGTAAAGTGCATGGCGCCGCCATGCTCTTCAACAATTCTTGCAGAAATCGATAAACCCAACCCGACACCTCCGGAATCGTGCTTGGTCGTAAAGAACGGGTCGGTGATTTGAGATAGCGTTTCGGAAGGAATTCCTGTGCCTTCATCTTTAACCCGGATGACAACATTAGACTTTTGATTGTCGTATGATGTTGAAATAAAAATACCCTGATTGGTGCTCGCAAGTGCCTGGCAGGCGTTTTGGATCAAATTTATGGCCACCTGTTCGAGCCGTTGGAAATTTCCTTTTAACAACGGTAAATTCTTGCCATATTCGACATCAAAATGATTGGTGGACTTCTTGACCATATTGGAGACCAATGAGATGGCAGATGTTAAAACTTCATTTAAATCCACCGATTGTGTCAGATCAGCAGTATCATCTCTCACATAATTCTTCAGGTCATCTACGATTTGTTTGATGCGCTTTGCGCCATCTGATATGCCGGAAAAAAGCGTAGGAATATTTTCACGCATCTCTGTATATTGCATGCCGCCGAGGATGAAATCGCCATTTTCCTCATAATACTTTTCCAGGATCGGCATTGCATTTTCCCAAGCTTCTTTTAGTATAGGAGAATTTAACATGACAAAATTGTTGGGATTGTTAATTTCATGGGCCACACCGGAAACCAGCGTTCCCAAAGCAACCATCTTACTGGCTTGCAGGAGCTGCTGTTGATGGAGCCTGGCCTGTTCTTCGACTTTCTTGCGCTCGGTAATGTCCCTCGCGACGCCCTGAAATCCAATGGGTTGTCCTTCAGAATCCCTTATCAATGATACAGAGGTTTCGATATATTTTTCTGTTCCGTCTTTTCTGATCGTCTCCCAGTCAACGGCCTTTGTGGCTTTCCCGGTTCTGTAGACCCTGTTAAACGTCTCGTAAACTTGCTTGGCTGTTTCTTCACTCATAAACTGCCGGTTATTCACACCTATCAGCTCTTCCTTAGAATATCCGAGAATCCTACACAAGGAATCATTGAAAAAAGTCAGGTTACCGGCTAAATCGACTTCGTAATACCCGTCCTCAATGCTGTGAAGAATGGTTCTGTATTTCTCTTCGCTTTCACGAAGAGCTTCCTCAGCCTGCTTGAGCTCGGTTACATCGGTGGCGACCTGTAAACGGACGAAACGGCCATTTACCCAATTAATTGCCCGATCGTAATTTATGTACCATTTTCCGGTTAGCGGATTCTTCCCTTCCCAGACACAAACGCCGGTTGGTTTCCCTTCAGCGTCTAATAATCTCTCATTGGTGCATTCACTGCAAGGCTCAGGACCATTACGAAAAGCTTTCCAGCACGTTTGTCCGATCGATTCATTACCAAAGGAATCTTGCATATGTTTGTTCATAAAAAGAACTTCATAAGTCTGCATATCCGCAACGTAAACATTGGCATCGATGCTATCCAAAACTGTTAGGAATCTTTCATGGGAATCCCTCAATGCTTCCTCTACCTGTATACGATTAACAATTTCATGTTTGTATGATTCAAGTGTATCTCTCAATTCCCGGCGTTGCGATTCAACGGTTGCCAAAGCATTTGAGAAACGAAAGGTAAGCAGAAATGCTTGAGAAAAAATAAAAACACACATTCCAAACGGAGCAAAATGGCCGGTCTCTATAATCCCTTCCACATACAGGATGTCATTTATCGTCAACAAGGCCAAAATCGTAAAGCCGAGCAGAAAAACAAATGCCTCCATCCGTTTCTCGGTGAGTGAAAGGAGAATTACATATAGACTGTATAAAATCATTAAAAAGGTAATGATTTCATATAGATTGTTAATGTGCGAGAAGAATCTGGCCGGCATAGAGAGCACAACCAATGAAAAAGCAACTCCTAATACGCCAACGGTATAAAGAATTCGTTTTGAAAATTTAGGAAAGAGGGATTGTATAAACAGGATAAAGACGGGGACCGCCAGGTAAAACGAAAGATATTCGAGTTTGGTTACGATCTCCCAGCTTATGCTCGGGAAAAGGTGAATCAAAAATCTCTCACCGGTGGTAAACAGCCTCAGCGCAATCAGAAAGGAGCCTATGCTGAAATAAAATGGTGAACGATCCTTTCGTCTGACGACAAAAAGGCCGAGGTGATACAAACCCACCATGACAATGCTGCCGAAAAGAAATAAATCAAAACCAAGCCTTCTTTCCTGAGACTGTCGTATGTCCGCTTCTCTGCCAAGCTGAATGACTTCCCACACCCCGCCTTTTCGGTGGTGGAAATTAGAAACATGCAAAATGATTTCCAATTGATCTGCATCAGGCTCAAAATCGACAACCTGGCGGTATTGTTGGGGTGTTGTCGTATCACGACGGGTACCGGTTACACCTGCTGAAGTCAGATTCTTCCCATTAACGAACAAAGTATATGCCGTCGATATTTCCATCAATCTCAGAGCCATGGGCTGTTTTGGATCATCAAGAAGAACGGTCAGACGATAGGTGGCAAATCCCTCACCGGGAAGCTTCATCCCATCTATTTCATAGTTGTTCCAATATTCGGGAACATGCTTGAAGTCGGTTTTCCCTGGCGGAGTCGGTTTTGATAAATCATCCGGACTCAGATGTTGCTGCCAGTAAAACTCCCATTCACCCTTGAGATCAACCGGCCCATCTTTCTCGAAATCCCAATCGGTTAGATCGAGTACGCCGTTAACTGCTTCCGGAGAAATTTTTTCTGAGTAATAATTACGGCATGCACAGAAAAATGGTAACTGCAAAATGAGCAGGATAAAAAATGATTTATAAATACGAGAATTCATGGTTTTTGCTTCGTATAAAATCTTGAACGATGTGGTTCCGAAAGAAATAAAAAATTACAGAGAGAAGAGCAACGCGGTCAGCCGGCAATTCGATGCAAACGAGATATTTCGTGATTTAAGCGCTTCAGAATCGCAATGCTGCATAGAATAAGAGATTTTTATTGAGCACGATATTAAAACGCTTCAAACATGTCAATTAAAATACATCCCACGCTTCACTTTGCCTGATTCTGTCAAGCTGTAAGTGAAATTTGTTCATGGCCGCTTACCACCTTTTCATTCATTATCCCAGGTCTACCCTTGTTTATATCATAGATTCTAAGACGGTCACCATTTACAAACCTGATATCGATTGATCTCAGGTTGTATTGGTTGATGATATCTCGAAACTCAGGAAACTTGAGATATAAATCCATGCTTTTGCCGAGTTGAGTATAATTCATGTTATCGGAATCCATCTCACTCATTTTGGCAATATAAAATTTCATAACCCGGTTACCTCCTTTTTGCTTCATCTAATTGTCCTAAAAACAAAGGGGGCAGAGCAAAAATGTGAAAACCGCTATTGATCCTACAATCACATCCCCAGCAAATGCTGGTGGTACTGTTAGGTAATAAAGATCGGTGCTATTATCCTTATACGCGCCAGCAATAACTATTGGATTGATACCTTGCTCACCTATTTGGGCTGGCCAGTATATCAATGAGATATCTTTAAATCCTTTGCCCCTATTATCTATTGCTTCATCACTATCCGTAGCTTTTTCTGTATCTTTTTCATCAGACACAAAGGTAACCTCATATATATTTTCTGTGATTAACTGATGTCCAGTAAAGTTATTATGTAAATCGAAAAGCTGATTTAGGTCTTTATTATGCACCTCAAGCTTTTCGATTGGAAGAGCGGATGTTGAGAATAAGCTTCCGGGGGTAATCTTTTCACAGCCATTTTTGGCTTTTTCGATCGGATACCAATAACAAGCAGCATCATCAAATGGACATTCAGCCGGGCGTACTCCAAACATCTCAATGTCAGTAGTTTCTCCAGTTAAAGCAGAGAGAGGAAGAGTTATGGTATTCAATTCGGGTTCATCAGTTTCAGCGGGATCGTTTAACTCGACACAAACTGAAATATCACCATTTTTCTGTTTGATCGCTGATACAACACTTTTTATTTTCAAATATTTACAGTTTTCCGGTGAGGCCTTCTCTTTTGCAAGTTGTAAGGTTTTAGTTGTACAGCCGTTCAAATAAAAAAGCGAAGCGATAGCTAAAAAGATTAGTGTGATGAACTTAGGGATATCAAAATCTATTGGCAATCTTTTCTTCTTCATGGCTGACCTCCCCTTTGAACAATTTTTAACCAATAGATAGCAAGTGGCGTTCCAAAATTATATCTATATGAAAATTCGTAAAATTAAATCTTCTGCAGTAACATCTAAAAGATAAATATATTAATGTAATTTCAGAAGGATATCCGTTATATTAGAAAATCAAAGTGGGGAAAAAATTGATAAATTCCGTTAATTTGAGATGACTTAGTTGAGAAGGTCGTTTATAAAAGGGTGCAGCAAAGGTTGACAGAATTTTTGTAAATTTTAATTGGCGGCAAATAAAATCAACAAGTTGGGCCATATTAAGAAGGGTTTACGCTGCAAAAAAAGTTGCACCGTTTTACATATTCTCTATTCGGTAAGAACCGAGAGGTTTTTTCTAGCAGAAATTTTACAGTTACTGTTTGCTCTTATATTCCCGTATCTTTGAAAATGCTGGTAGGATTGATGCATAAACGTCCTGATAGTTGCCTCTCTTCCGGGTTGAATACTGGAATCGTATGAAACGTCCAAATACGGTATTCTCATTTTTTTCATCAGAGGCTTTACAATGGCAGAAGTCGTCATACTCGGCATGCAGGTAAACGGAAAGACATTTACCATACCATTATAGCCTGTGCGGGCACAATCAACCACCGTTGCAATACTCAAACACGCTTCGGTACCCAGATGAAATGAGTAGATATCATCTTTTTCTAAAATTCTTTCTAAGTGAGCTATCTTATGGTCTTCAACCAAGTCGACAAGCCTTTTCACTCGTTTGTAAACTTGTTTCTGCCTGTATTCCTGATAAAGGAGATCTGCTTTGAATTTTATTATCGATTTTAAATATCTTTTAGATGAGGCAAAGTTTAATTGATTCAAATTTAACCGGAAATCATATTTGGCGCTCTTTATCCGATCATAACTAATGTAATTCACCCATTCGGCAAGTGAGGCATTTACGACTTCGGCACCGTGCCTTTCTAGAACCCTGATCAAATCCTGGTTGGCAGCAACATGCATTCTTAAAAATATTTCTCCGACAATTCCGATCAGAGGTTTTGCAGAAATAGCAGGGTCGATAAGGGTTGTACCCTCTTTGATAATTCCCTCCAGCTTATCTAAAATCTTGTCAAACTCCTTTCTGAAACTATATGCTTCAATGGTTGTTGCCATCACCCCCCTGGAACGTTCGATAAATTCATCTGTACTTCCCTCTTGTTTTTCATAGGGTCTGATTCGCCATTGAAGTCGATCCAAGACGTCGGCAACTACCGCAGCTAAATAGCTGGCTTTTCTGAAATCCAGTGACCTCTCTTCTTCGATCAGACCTTCCAGCGAATACCCGTCACGCGTTGTAAGAGAGGCAATTCTCAACTTGTCCAATCCAGGAAAGGTATCCAATACCATGCGCTGATATTTGTTGTACATCCCGAATCGGCAAGGTCCATCCGCCGTGGGTAAAAAATAAAGATAGTTTTCCGGATTAAAAAAATCGCCCAGCTTATTTTTTTCTTTTTTGAGAAAATAAAGAATATCTCCCAAGGTTATCTGGCACGGAAAGCATTCTTTGCCGGAAGTGTATTTTTTGCCTAGATCAAGTCCTTTGTATGTCTCCAGGACCTCAGCCTGGATACCAAATCCCTTAAAGGTTGCAGCAATGAGATGGGATGCTGTCCGGTTCATCGCAGGAATTAAGACTATCTTATTTCGGAGATCAAATTTCCCAATACTTTCAGTCAGCGAGCCGAAATTGTTTTTCTTTTTTGATTCCATTTTTTCTTACCTCCGATACTTCTTTAAAAAATTGTATCTCGTATCCGGTTGCGACTTTTGCATACTGTTTGTAATCACGTTTTTGTAAGCCTCGAGCCTCGTCATTACACCGGCTGCAGCACTGTGTTCATCCAATTCGAGAATCAGGTAGGCTTTGTCTCCCATGATAAATTTGTAAAAATGTTCTAAAAATGAATCCGCACCACAGCCAAAGTTGGTCAAGTGCAGGCCGAAAAAGTTTGAGTTTCCCTTTATTATCTTTGCTGTTTTCAGGATCTGGGCCCCCAGTCCCCAGTACATGGAAGGAAAATCCGAAAGATCCACCGAACTTACGTCGATGAAATCCATCGGTAGGGCCATCAGACCTATCTTGGCCAGATTTTGACCGAGTCTTAAATTTAATCTTTCATCGTAAAGATTGTAGGGTCGACCGGTAACCACAATCATCGGTTTATGGGCATTGTGTTTTTCGAAAATTTTACGTCCTCTCTGATACATGTCCAGAATGAATTGCTGCTGTCTTTCAAGTGCCCGGAACAAAGCCTTCTTTATCAAAACCTTGGTTAAACCAAGTCTCGTACCGATTTGTTCAAATAATTCTTCAGCAAGGGTATCGGGTTCATACTTCAGATGAATAACCGGGTTTAAGATCGCTGTCCGTTCTGCACCGAGTGCCATGCGCACCATATACGAATTGCTTTGAACCATCGGGCAATAATATCCAATTTCAGATGGCTTCGGTGTCGGCATGGTAACCAAACTTGGCATGAAGATGTATCTGGTTTTTCCGACCAATTCTGCGATATGACCATGGGAGACTTTTACCGGATAGCAAGCGCCATCCACCGTTTTCTCAATTCCCTTCTTGGAAATAATCGAGTTGGTTGGAGGTGTGAGCACAAGACGAAATCCCAGATGATCAAAAAAATGTGCCCACAGGATTGCGGTGTGATGGTTGTAAAGCGCCCGTTGCATGCCTATCGTTGGCCGACCATCAATTTCCATTACTGCATTTTCCTGTAGTTCTTCGTAAACACCTGCCATGTGGGTTTCCCACAGCATCCGTCTGAGCTTAAAAAAGTTTTCTTTTTTATGGTTTCGGCCTCGAGTGAGCTCATGGCGACCGCATTCGCCTCCCCAGACACTTCGGCGATCGTCAAATTTATAAATCTTGAGCTTGCACTGATTATGACAATTTGAATCCGCCCGACATATTTTCTCCGCAAAGTTCATGCGATCATTGATAGCGCTTTGTAAGCCCCGGAAGGTGCTTTGCGTTTTTCCTTCCAAACGCATTTTTTCCTGAGCACAGATGGCTGCCCCATAGGCCCCGAGAACCTCTCTATGAAGAGGAACCACTAACCCCTGATTAAGAACATTTTCAAAGGCAGACACCACGCCTTTATTTAAAGACGGTCCACCCAAAAACATGATCCTTTGCCCGATCTTTCTTTTACCGACAACACGGTTTAAATAGTTATGAACAATGGCATAGCACAATCCGGCCATTAGATCGTTTCTGGGGGCGCCTTTCTGGTAGTAAGAGACGAGATCAGACTCCATAAAAACTGTGCACCTATCCGTTAATTCAACAGGCGCATCGGAGGCGAGCGCGCAATCCTGAAACTCACCGACAATATTGATTCCATATTTATTCGCCAGCTCATGTAAAAAACTACCGGTGCCGGCTGCGCAGACTTTATTCATGTCAAAATCAAGGGGATTGCCATTGATAATGGAGATGTATTTTGAGTCCTGCCCTCCGATTTCAAAAATAGTGTCAACTTCGGGATCAATTTCTACCGCTCCTCTCGCATGCGCCGTAATCTCGTCAATGACGAGATCCACATTTAAAAAGTCACCGACGACATACCTCCCGGAACCGGTGGTCGCCGCTCCCAGGATTTCAACTTTGTTGCCCAGCTCATCCACGATAAGCTTGAGAAGCTGTTGCGTCACCTCGATCGGCTTACCCTGGGTGGGCACATAACATTTGTGGATGAGCTCATGATTTTTTTCGTCTATCAGTGCATATTTGGTGGTAGTAGACCCGATATCGATACCGAGGTAGGCGTTGGTTCGGTTAAGCAATAATTTTCTTTGAGACGCTTTGGAGCCCGGCATCAGGGTCTTTTTCAACACCAATTTGGGTGCCTTCGGCACTGAAATATTGCGGCATAGAATTGCAGTTCTAAGGTTATCGAGATCAAAGAAATCTTCTTTATTTAGTTCGAGGGCTTTTAAAGCAACACCTAGGGCGCCCGTTGAGGTGGTATACGGTGGAATAATCAGATTCGGATAATAAGTTTGAAATGCGTTCACTTGAAGCGCATTCTTTGATAGTCCACCAATAAATACAATCGGGTCTTCAATCTCAACGTTGGAGACAATAGTGCTGATGTAATTTCGAGCATTTCCGACATGCAAACCGTAAATGATATCCTCCAGTTTTTCTCCTCTGTTTTGAAGATGGATCATGTCCGATTTGGTAAAGACCGTGCAACGACAGGCAACGTTGGCAGGGCTTTTACTTTTAAGACCTAAACGGATAAAGTCAGCCAGAATATTGTCAATATGACTCTGAGAGGTATCCTTATTTTGCGCATATATAGACGTTGCCAATCGTTCTGCCTGCTGGTCGATAAAAGATCCCGTACCCGAAGCACACGGTCCATTGGTATTGAAGCCCTCCAATTCCCATTTACAATCGTGGTGGTTTATCTGAAGTAAAGCAGTATCTTGTCCTCCCATACTAATGATACTTTTTGCATCAGGTACTATATGGAGGACCCCCAAAACCTGGCTGATGGTCTCAAACTCGTAAAACGTTCCCAATTTTTCACCGAGCCTTTCGCCGTGGCTTCCGGTGAAGGAAATAGATCGGATGTTGGTCTCCCCAAATTTCTCGAACAAACCTTCAACGAGGATCACGGTCTCTTCATCTATTTTTCCAAAGTGTCGCTTATACGGGTATTCAAAGACGATGTCTTTGTTGTTATTGATTATAATACAATTCAGGCTGACTGAGCCGGCGTCAATGCCGATATAATATTGTCTTGAATTCGTTTTTTTCATTTCTATTTTCCTTCGCCGATAATTGTTGCCTTCCAAAAGACTACAACCGTTATAGATAATAGAGCTTAATGTCAATTTCCAATAACCTGTTGCTCATTATATAGAGCAAACGACGTACGCGGTAATAATTGGAGGTGTCGATAAAAATAAAAAAGACAGTTCGAATTAAAAGGTGTTCGATTCGCAGCCAACGGCAACTAGCTGTTATTTTAGATGGTTATTGATGTTTGTGGTGATGGAAAGATAACTTTAAAAATTTTTGCAAAAGGAAAAAAAACGTATTTTCGGCTGGTAGAAATTGGTTGAGAGGGTGCAACAAAAGTTGACCGCTTTCAGTAACTTATAATTTTGTGTTATAAAATTCGGATGTTTAATGGAAGCGAGATAAGTTCACATTGCAAAAAAAGTTGCACCATAATTTAAAGATCTTGAGAACTTGATATTTATAGAAGCACAAACATGCAATTTATGGCTAAACGGCCATTTCACAATATATTGGCTTCTTCTAAAAAAGGCAGAGCCAATGCAGACTCTGCCTTTAATGACTGAGGCTACACAGGTTAACAAAGCATTAATGATACCGATAGCAGATGGCGGAGCTATTTGCAATTTTAAAAAATACAAATACCGATAGCCATAACTATTTTCTTTTTTTTCATCACTTTGCCCTCCCTAAATAATCGAGGATAAATCAAATAAGTTTATATGGTTGACTATGAATAATAAACCTCTTCGCAAATACATTGTTCCTTTTGAATCACCTCCCTTATCTTGAGCTTTGATAGCTCTTACTTCTGTTCGGATTTTTACTTCTTGATTCGGAAGCTAAAACCCGTGAACGGTTGCTTGGCTTTAGGCTTTATGCTATCATGACGATACTGCCCGAAGAAAGCCACCCGGTCCCCTGCAGTCCTGCATAGTCACACTTTTTAATCAAAAGATCTGAATTCGGGCACGCCGTGCTCTTCCTGATACATCGCAATGATGGTCTGAAGATATTCCCGAAGCGAGTTAGAAACGACACGTGTTGAACTTCTCAACTTGCAGGCTTCAAGGGTTCGCTCTTCAATTAATCGTCGAACCGTGCGAGTGCTGCAGCTCAATATTTCTGCCGCCTCAGGGATTGATAAGAGTTCTTTTTTCATTGGCAAATTCTTCTATCGTTTACGGGACATAGATACCTTTATGTTTGTTGCTTTTGGGTGCAGTTTAGCCTCAGCCGGTTCTTCTCATTTCTGTTAGAGTTAATACCAGAATGTAGGCACTAACAAAGCCGCACCCTAAACATATTCCCGGCAAAATAAATTCCATCATTTTCAATCACCTCCTTGGTCGTTAACCCTTCTAAGGGTTGGATTTCCGTTTTTGTGACCATAAATAGCAACTGGCGTTCCAAAATCGGTTTTATTGCATGACCTGAGGCTTTAAAATTTGTTGCCACAAAAGCGGAGAAGAAGAGACGGAAGATATTACTTTGTGATTTCAGAATAATAGATCTTCAAAATGGTAATTGAGCACCGATGAAAAAAAATTTCAGAATTTGTTATGGAATTGGATTCGCCTGAGAAGGCACAAATCGGAAGGGTGCACCTAGTATTGACATATTATCGTCGACTGATAGATAGTTTAACTGATCCAGTAACTTAGAAGTTCGCAAAAAAGGTTTACAATGCAAAAAACGTTGCACCGTTTAGAAAAGGCTGAAATATTTCTTGACAAAATCATGATAATTGATATTCACTAACCTGCTAACTTATTTATAATTAGGAGATTTTATATATTTAGACAATCATATGAGTGAATAGTACTAACCTTGTTGACCAACTCAGGTAAAAGGAGCAAGAAATTATGTCCTCAAAACATCTATTAATCGAACGAAAAGACAAGATCGCCACCCTCGTGTTAAACCGCCCTGAAGTCATGAATGCCATGAGCACAGAGATGACCGAGCAAATGTATGACGCAATGATGCAGCTCAGGTCAGATGAAGACACCCGGGTTGTGGTTATCAAAGGCAGCGGTGAACATTTTTGTTCCGGAGCAGATGTTAACCTATTCAACGAAAGCACACCTTCATTTGACTGGCTAAATGGCATGAAAAAGGTCGGCCAAATCGTCCGAACCATTCGGGAAATACCACAGCCGGTTGTCACGATGCTCAGAGGTGTTGCCGTCGGCGGTGGTGCAAACCTGGCGTTGGCGTCAGACTTTATCGTGGCCGCCGACGATGCCAGATTCTGCGAAATTTTTGTCAACATCGGGCTCATTGTTGATTACGGCGGACATTATTTTCTTCCCCGACTGGTGGGCCTCGCCAAAGCCAGAGAACTGGCCATGTTAGGAAACGAAATCTCCGGGAAAACAGCAGCCTCCATTGGGCTGGTTTATAAATCCGTACCCGACCAAGACCTTGAGCAAGAAGTGGAAGCCTTGGCTAACAATCTGGCTCAAAAGCCCCGATTAGCATTGGCACTGATTAAAGAAGGCCTCGAGAAGAGTTTAGATAGGTCGTTAAAAGAAGTACTGGATTGGGAGGCAGCCCATCAATCCATAGCCCTGCAAACCCCGGATCATAAGGAGATAATACGGCAATTCTTAAAATCCAAAGGTAAGAAGTAAAAACCCAATAGTTTAATAGTTGATTCGTTGAATATCTACTAAGAAGAACAAAAAGAGAAGAGGTTATCAATGGCTGCCAAGATTAAATCAGCCAATCAAATTTATTTTAACAAAGACCACGAAATGGTACGTCGTGCAGTAAAAGAATTTGTGGATAAAGAAATTAATCCTCATATCGATGAATGGGAAGAACAAGGAATTGCACCGCTTCATGATTTGTTCAAAAAAATGGGAGATCTGGGTTTTCTGGGAATTCGCTACGACCTGAAATATGGCGGCCAGGGTCTGGATTACTGGTGCGATCTAGTTTTATTGGAAGAACTTGGACACGTCCGCGGCATGGGTATACCTATGGCTGTCTCGGTGCAGACCCACATGGCTACCCCCGCCATTGCTGAATTCGGCAGTGAATATCTTAAAGAAACCTATTTGAGGCCTGCCATCGCAGGGGAAATGGTTTCATCAATCGCCGTAACCGAACCGGGTGCCGGCTCCGATGTTGCCGCACTCCAGACGACGGCAAAAAAGGAAGGCGATACGTATATCATCAACGGCTCCAAAACATACATCACCAACGGAACCCAGGCAGATTTTTTAACCCTGCTGGCAAGAACCAGCGATGATCCCGGTTACCACTCCTTTAGTCTTTTTGTTGTTCCAACCGACCTTCCCGGATTCCAGGTCAGCCGGAAGTTGGATAAACTCGGAGTTCGATGCAGCGACACGGCCGAACTTTTTTTTGACAACCTCAGAATACCGACTGAAAACCTGATCGGTCAGGAAGGTCAAGGCTTTGTCTACCAGATGCAGCAGTTTCAACACGAGCGTTTTTCCTGTCTGCCGGGCGCCTACATTGCCTCAATGGATATGATCAACATGACCATTGAGCACCTGAAAAATAGAATTGTTTTCGGAAAACCGCTGCTAACCAAACAGGTGTTAAGACATCGTCTGGCGGATTGGCTGACTGAAATCGAATGTTTGAGACAGCTCACCTATCATATTGTGCGCATGAAGATGGAAGGATTGGATGTGACCCGCGAGGTATCAATGGGAAAACTTTTTGCAGCGCAACTGACGCGGAAGGTTTCGGATGGCTGTTTACAGATGTACGGCGGCCTCGGTTACATGAACGAAATGTTGATTTCAAGGTATTATCGCGATGCCCGTCTTTTTTCGATCGGCGGGGGAACAGACGAGATTATGAGAGAGATTATAGCGCGCATGGAAGGATATTGAGAGCGCATAGAGTTCGAATTTTCATAACATAACCAGATTTATTATTCATTTTAACGCTATGCTCTCTGCCTTTTGCCTTTTATAAAGGAAAATTCGCAATGACTAATAAAGTAAAAGATGCTAGTCAAATCTATTTTTCTAAGGACCACCAGATGGTGCGACGCGCGGTGGCTGATTTTATAAAAAAAGAAATCAATCCCAATGTCGATCAATGGGAAGAAGATGAAATGGCTCCTCTGAAAGAGATCTTCAAAAAAATGGGAGATCTGGGGTTTCTCGGTATCCGATATGATCCCAAATACGGTGGGCAGGGGTTGGATTACTGGTATGATCTTGTATTCCTTGAGGAGTTGGGGCATATTAAGGCGCTGGGATTGTCCGTGGCAATTACCGTTCAAACCCATATGGCTACTCCCGCCATTGATGAATTTGGCAGCGATTATCTCAAAGAAACCTATCTAAAAGCTGCTATTGCCGGCGATATGGTCGGCGCTATTGCCGTCACCGAAGCGGGTGCGGGATCTGATGTGGCCGCTTTGCAAACCACTGCCAAAAAAGATGGCGGTGATTACCTCATCAACGGATCAAAAATGTACATCACCAACGGTACTCAGGCTGATTTTTTAACCCTGCTGGCCAGAACCGGTGATGAGCAAGGTTATCATTCATTCAGCTTGTTTATCGTCCCCTCGGATTTACCTGGCGTCCAGGTAAGCAGAAAGTTAGAAAAGCTCGGAGTGCATATCAGCGATACGGCCGAGCTATTCTTCGATAATGTGAGGGTGCCCGCGAAAAACCTGATCGGTCAGGAAGGCGAGGGATTTATATACCAGATGAAGCAGTTTCAGCATGAGCGTTTTTCCCTGCTGCCGTTTGCCTGCACGGCTGCCGGAGATATAATCGATATGACCGTAGACCATATCCGTAATCGGATCGTATTCGGCAAACCATTAATCAAACGGCAGGTTCTGAGACACCGTTTGGCGGATTGGCTAACTGAGATGGAATGCTTGAAGCATCTCATATATCATATTGTCAGCATGAAGCAGGCGGGTTTGGACGCCACCAAAGAAATATCAATGGGAAAGCTCTGGGCCAGCCAGGTGCTCATGAAAGTGGCAGATGGATGCCTGCAAATGTACGGTGGCCTCGGTTATATGAAAGAGATGCTGATTTCAAGATATTACAGAGATGCCCGTGGATTGGCTATCGGCGGCGGAACCGACGAGGTCATGAGGGAGGTTATTGTCCGTCTCCAAGGCTATTAAAAGATAACTCATGCAACTTCTTGCTAATAATTTTACAAAAAACCCAAAAACCAAACCTTTACCGCCGGGTCGCGTTAAAATAATACAGGCGTTGATATCTCTTTTGGAGCACAAAGAGTTCAATGCCATCACAACCGCGGAAATCGCAAAAAGGGCCGGTGTAACCGAGGCGCTCATTTATAAATACTTTAAAGACAAACGAGATTTGCTGCATCAGGTATTACGGGAATATCTTGAGCAGTACGGCGTTCAACTCGAACATGATTTAAAGGGCATAAAAGGGGCTCTCAACAAGCTGCGAAAGCTGATCTGGTCTCACATTAACGTCTACGCAACCAACAAGGTCTTTGCCAGAATCCTTCTGGTCGAAGCCAGGACCCACCCGGATTATTACAAAAGCGAAACTTACAACCTGGTGAAACAGTACAGCGACACAGTTCTGAACCTCATTGAAGAGGGAGTTCTTAGCGAAGAGATTCGCGATGATCTTCCCCCAAAAGTAATTCGACATGGAATTTTGGGCAGCATAGAGCAGATCTGTTTTTCCGGTGTTATTTTCGGCAGAGAAATTTCCCCGGATAAACTTACCGAAGATCTTTGCGAACTTCTCTTCAAGGGAATAGAACGCAAAAGGAATTAGATTCTTATTTTACAAGTTTTTTAGACAGGATTTACAGGATATTCAGGATTAGACTTACAAAGAAATATTAACCTTTGAGCACTCAGCGAACGAATGCAGTGAGTGGGCGGTGAATTAAGAAAACGAAAAGGAGACAGAGGAATATGGCAAATGGCAAGAAAGTAGAAGTTCGAGCACCGATGTCGGGCGTATTTTACCGAAGGCCGGCCCCTGACCAGCCGCCATACGTTGAAGTTGGCGATACAGTGAATAAAAAACAGGTGTTGGCGCTATTGGAAACCATGAAAGTTTTCCAGAAAGTCAAATGCCCGGTCAATGGTAAAATTTTAGAAATCGTTCCACAAAGTGAAACTCCGTTAAAGGATGATGATCTGATGTTTATCATCGAAGTCGGTTAAAGTGCCTAAAATTGGAAAAATGTTCAATAAAATACTAGTTGCCAACAGAGGTGAAATCGCACTTAGGGTCATTCGGGCCTGCAGGGAGTCTGGTATTAAATGCGTTGCTGTTTATTCTGAGGCAGATGAAGCTTCTTTGCATCTCAAGCTAGCCGATGAGCAGATCTGCATTGGACCGGCAATCAGTTCCAAAAGCTATTTAAACATTGAAAGCATCATCAACGCCGCCGGGCAAACCGGCGCGGAGGCAATTCACCCTGGTTACGGTTATCTGGCGGAAAAAGAGGAATTTGCCCAAGCATGCGCGGATAACAATATTGTTTTTATCGGACCTACACCTGAAAACCTGAAACTTGCCGGTGATAAAATCACCGCTAAAAAAATTATGGAAGAAGCCGGTGTGCCGGTCATTCCCAGCAGTCCGGGCGGAGTCATCAGCCTTGATGAAGCCGTAGGTCTTTGTGCTGAGGTCGGATACCCGGTGATGGTTAAAGCGTCCGGTGGTGGTGGCGGACGCGGGATTCGTATTTGCAAAGACGAAAACGTACTGCGCGAGGATTTCCCGATTGCCAAAGCTGAAGCCGCAGCCGCTTTTGGTAATGATGAGCTATACATTGAAAAGTTTGTTCAGGAGCCTCGCCATATAGAATTTCAGATTTTGGCCGATAGGTTCGGCAATGTTGCCCATTTAGGCGAACGCGAGTGTACCATACAAAGACGATATCAGAAGCTCATCGAAGAATCACCGTCTCCCAGGCTTACCCCTGAACTCCGAACAGCAATGGGAGATGCAGCTATTCGTGCCGGCAACGCAGTTAACTATTTTAATGCCGGAACGGTGGAATTTCTCCTGGATAAGAATGACAATTTTTATTTCATGGAAGTCAACGCCCGCATTCAGGTCGAGCATCCGATCACGGAATTAACCACCGGAGTTGACCTGGTTAAAGAACAGATCCGTCTGGCGGCGGATGGAAAACTTGATTTTTCTTTTGAAGATCTGCCTAAACGCGGCTGGGCAATCGAATGCCGCATTAATGCCGAGGATCCGGATCGAAATTTTCTGCCCTCTCCCGGCGTAGTTGAAAAATATCAGCCTCCGGGCGGCTATGGCGTGCGTCTCGATACCCACTTATACCAAGGTTACGAATTGCCGATATTTTACGACTCTCTGATTGCCAAACTCGTCTCTTTTGACCTCACCCGTGATGGCGCAATCTCGATCATGAGGCGCGCCCTTGATGAATTTATAATATCACCATTGAAAACTACCATACCGCTCTATCGCAAAATCATGGATGATTCATCTTTCCAGAAAGGTGATTTCCATACAGGTTATATAAACAAATTCGTACCAGATGAGGACGAAGATGAAGATTAACTAATTTGAACCTTTAACCCTGAACCCGTAAACGGCTACGCCAAATCAAATACAAAAGGAGTGTCGTCCCATGTCGGAAGAACATCTACTATACCGTGTAGAGAAAAATGTTGCCTATTTTATCATCAACCGCGAACCGCAGAGAAACGCCATCAGCCTTGATACCATTAATCTTTTTTTAAAATACTTGGACAGGGCCGAAGCTGATGAAAATGTTAGAGTCATTCTTGTTACCGGTGCCGGCGATAAAGCATTTTGTTCCGGTGCTGATCTGGGAACAGCGCCGGGAGGAGAAATTCAAGATGGATTTCGACAGTATGCCCGGCTTTTAAAAAACCTGGCCGGCTGTCCGAAACCGGTGGTGGCCAAAGTCAACGGGTACTGCCTGGCAGGCGGCATGGGCTTGATGCTGGCATGTGATATTGTAATTTCAAAAAGCGACGCTAAATTCGGAACTCCGGAAGTCAATGTCGGCCTTTGGCCGATGATGATCGGCGCGTTGATTTATCGCAATGTGCTTCGCAAAAAAGCCATGGAAATGGTCTTGATGGGAGACAGATTCGGGGCGGATAAGGCTCTGGAAATGGGCCTGATTACACGGGTGGTATCACCGCAAAACCTCGATCAAGAAGTCAGTCAGGTTCTGCAGAATCTGTCAGAAAAAAGTCCTATCGGCATGAAAATCGGCAAGCAAGCCTTTTATGCCATGGCCGATATGCCGTTTGAAGCGGCCGTAGACTTCCTATCAGGTAAAATTGCCGACGTGGCTGCCACCGAAGATGCCAAAGAGGGCATCACGGCCTTTATCGAAAAACGCAAACCTGTCTTTAAAGGAAAATAAAATCAGTTGCTGGCTGCTTGTCTCTTGTTTCCGGCAAACTGCTCAGAAAATAGGCGGTCAAATCATCGTATAAATAGACAAATAGATCCGAAGACGATTGACCAGAGCCAGTAACCAGCGACCAGAAAAGGAGGCGTAAAGTGAGTACACAAGACAAAGTCGTTGTCACCTGTGCATTGACCGGGGTGCTGACAGATCCAGCTAAATTTAATGTGCCAGTGACGCCGGAAGAGATGGCCGAAGCTGCTGTTCAGGCCCACAATGCAGGGGCATCCGTTTTACATTGTCATTTTAGAGACCAAGGTGAGGGCATGGGTGCTTTCCCTACCTGGGATCTCAAAAGTGTTGGGGATATTCTGTCAGCTATTAAAGAGCGCGTTCCGGATATACTTATTTGTATGAGTACTGGAGTTGTTGGCGACGATATATCGGGTCCGTTGGGATGTTTGGGGGCATTTAATCCGGAACTGGCGGCCTGCAATGCAGGCTCTTTAAATTATTTGAAGTTACGAAAAGATGGTCAATGGGCCTGGCCGCCAACTCTCTTTGATAATCCAGTGGAAAAGGTGCAAAAATTCTTGGATGTGATGACGGCCAATAAAATCATTCCGGAATTTGAGTGTTTTGATACCGGAATCGTTCGTAGCGTTGGCCTTTATAAAGCAAATGGAATGTTTGAGGGTGATCCGCATCTGTCGTTTGTAATGGGGGTCCAAAGCGGAATGCCGGACAATCCTGATTTACTTCCAATCCTCAAAGCCGAGTTGCCGGAGAATGCTCACTGGCAGGTTATTGCAACCGGCCCTGGCCGGGAAAAGGTCTGGAACCTGCACCGCCGCTGCGTTGAATTGGGAGGTGATGTCAGAACCGGCCTTGAGGACACACTTTATCTTCCCAATGGTGAACGCGCCGCCAATAACGGCCAGTTGGTGGAAACTTTGGTGAAAATTGTGCGTGAGGTTGGCAAGCAAGTTGCCTCCACATCCGAAGCCCGTGAAATCCTGGGTGTTTTAAAGTAAGGAACTAAAGTTAAAGATACAATAGATAGAAGAAAGGAGGCATAAAACCGCATGGCAAAAAAATTTAAGACCAAAATCACCGAAATGCTGGATATTGAACATCCAATTATTTCCGGCGGTATGCAATGGCTTAGCCGCGCAGAGCTGGTATCGGCTGTCGCCAATGCCGGCGGCATCGGATTCATTACTGCCGAAAGCTTTGAGACACCGGAAGATCTTCGCGAAGAGATCAGGAAAACACGCGATCTGACCGGCAAACCTTTCGGAGTGAATTTGTCGATGGTGCCTGAATTCGGCGAGCCGGAGAGAACGTTGAAATTCTGTGATATCGTGTGTGAAGAAGGCGTAAAGGTTGTTGAGACTGCCGGACGGAATCCTCAACCGCTAATGCCGAAATTAAAGGAAGGTGGGGTGAAGGTCATTCATAAGCTCACATCGGTTCGGCATGCATTGTCTGCCCAGAGGTTAGGCGTGGACGCGGTAACGATGATTGGATTCGGGTCCGGTGGCCATATCGGCAATGATAACGTGGCATCCTTTATTTTACTGCCTAAAGCTGTGGCCGCATTGGATATCCCGGTGATTGCCGGAGGGGGAATTTGTAATGCAAGGGGCTTTTTAGCCGCACTGGCCATGGGCGCTGAGGCTGTCCTTATGGGAACCGCATTTATGATGACCAAAGAATGCCCGATTCACCAAAATATTAAGGACCGGTTGGTTGAGACCAAAGAGACAGACACGGCGCTGCTACTGACCACAATTCAAAACCCCATACGCTGCATAAAGAATAAGCTGGCTGATGAGTGTTTAATGGTTGAAGAACAAGGGGCAAGCTTTGAAGAAATCATCAAAACCGTGGCAGGCGGTAAAGGCCAGATCGCCTATGATACCGGTGATCCGGATGCTGCCCCCATTGCCTGTGGACAGATTGCCGGTTTGATTGATAACATCAAATCGGTTAAAGAAGTCATTGACGACATTATCTCAGAAGCTGAAGTGCTGCTTGAACGCCTGAAGGGCTTAGCCGTGGCATGAAATATGGAAAGGAGACAGAGGCATGCAAGAAAAGCTTTGGCACAAATCCTACGCACCGGGAGTTCCTCCAAGCATTGACTATGAAAATATTACAATGCCGGAAGCTTTGGAACGATCAGCGACAAACTATCCGCATAATACTTCATTTATCATGATGGGCAAAAAGATCAGCTTCAGCCAACTCAACGACTTGGTCAATCGTTTTGCTGCGGCATTGGCGGATTTAGGTATACAGAAAGGAGATAAAGTAGCTCTGATACTTCCAAATATTCCTCAGGTTGTTATCGCCACGTACGCGGTCTTCCGACTAGGCGGGGTAGTTGTCATGAACAATCCGTTATATACGGAAAGAGAGCTCGAATACCAGCTCAACGATTCTGATTCTAAAATGGCCATTTGCCTCGATCTTCTTGTTCCCCGGGTCTTAAAATTAAAGGATAAAACGGGTGTCGAGACTATTATCGCCTGCCACATCCGCGATTATTTACCCTTCCCTAAAAAGCAGCTTTTTCCAATTGTAAAAAAAGACATGCACAGGAAGACCGACCCCAATGAAGGTGTTCTTGATTTTTTTGACCTTGTGAACAAATATCCTCCAAATTCTCCACAAACAGATGTCATTTTCGAGGATCTTGCAGCGCTCATGTATACAGGAGGGACAACAGGTGTATCTAAAGGCGTAATGCTCAGCCATAAGAATCTCAGTGTCAATGTCCAACAGTTAAAAGGATGGATCTACGATGCCGTGGAAGGTAAAGATACCGTATTAGGCATTTTTCCTTTTTTCCATTCTGCGGGTTTTACAGCTGTTATGAATCAGTGTATCTATAGGGCATTGTCGGTGCCTCTAATTCCGCGTCCAGAACCAGGTGTTGTTCTTGAAATGACTCAAAAATATAGTCCCGAGTGGTTCCCTTGCGTTCCGACCATCTATGTGGGAGTTTTGAACCATCCAGATTTTCCCAAGACAGACTTTTCTTGTGTTACAGGATGTATTTCCGGAGCCGCTCCGCTGGCACTAGAGACAATTCGTGAGTGGGAAGAAAATGTGGGAGCCACTATCATAGAAGCCTATGGTTTGACCGAAACTTCTCCGCTCTCCCATGCCAATCCCTGGCGAGGAAAAACCAAGGTGGGAAGTGTGGGAGTACCCGTTCAAGATACGGACTGCCGAATAGTGGATCTTGAAACCGGTGAAAAGGACTTGAGCATCGGAGAGTCAGGAGAAATTCTGCTCAAGGGCCCTCAGCTCACTCAGGGATATTACAAAAAACCAGAGGAAACTGCCGACGCTATCCGCGATGGTTGGTTTTACACAGGAGACATTGGGTATATGGACGATGAAGGATACCTTTTCATCGTCGATCGCAAAAAAGACATGATCATCGCTGGAGGATACAACATTTATCCAAGAGACATCGATGAGGTTCTCTTTGAGCATCCCAGGATACAGGAAGCCTGTGCAGTGGGTGTCCCCGATCCTTATCGTGGAGAGACAGTTAAAGTTTTCATCGTCACGAAGCCCGGCGAAAACCTTACCGAAGAGGAAGTGATAAGCTTTTGTAAAGAAAAACTGGCAGCCTATAAGGTCCCCAAGTTGGTAGAATTTATGGATGACCTTCCGAAAAGCAATATCGGGAAGGTACTGAGAAGAAAATTAAGAGAAATGGAGATGGAAAAATCAAAAGAAATGTGAGTTACTAATGCGAGCGAAATGATTTAGACACATTATTATAATCAAATATGTATAGAAGCAGCATATAAGATTGCCCATGTCTAAATGAATATGCACGCATTAGTAATAGTTAGATCATTTTGATTTTCTAAACAATAGGATCAATCATCACACTGAGAGGTAAGCATGGTCAATCAAGTCTTGCTCTATCTGGGATCGTTCTTCGTTGTATTTTGGGGCATCTCCCATCTGTTCCCCACCAGGTCGGTGGTCCACGGATTCGGGGAGATATCGCTGGATAATAAACGAATCATTACGATGGAATGGATCATTGAGGGTATTGCGCTCATCTTTATTGGCTCGATTAATGCACTGGTGACACTCATTGATTATGCCAGTATCGTGTCACGTGCAATCTACCTGAGTTCATCATTCGCTCTTATCGTCCTGGCAATTATTTCGCTCTTCACCGGTTTTAAGATCAGCTTCCTTCCATTCAAGCTCTGTCCCGTCATATTCACTGCATCGGCTGTGCTGATACTCGTTGGAGGCTTTCTTTGATTATGAGCATAAAAGGTCAACCTTCCGTACGACAATTTGTATATTTCTGGGATCATCCACAGAGACTCAAAAAGTAAATATAGAAAAATAATGAAACAGGAGTTAAGTAAATAGGATGGACAAGGAAGAACTCAAAAAACTGGCTGATGATCCGGATAATATTCCCGGCATTTATAATTACTGTGACCGCTGGTGTGAACGCTGTTCCTTTACCTCACGCTGCTTGAATTTTAAAATGAGTGAAGAGAAATTCGGTGATCAAGAAAACATCGATGCTAATAACACGGCGTTTTGGGAGAAGCTGGCCGAAACGCTCCATGAGACGCTGGAATTGTTAAAAGACATGGCAGAAGAACAGGGAATTGATCTGAATTCTATCGATGTGGAAGAAGCCAAGCAATATCGCAGGGAATTTGAGGATAATAACGTGGTTCACGTGATCGAACATTTGTCAAAGTCTTACATTACCACCGTCGATGAATGGTTTGACAATGACATGTATATGGTTGAGGATGAGACGAATGAATCGGATTTGGAAGACTATACGGCCTCCATCGATGCGCTTTCGGAAGAAGATGCGATTACGATGAAAGATAACGTTGAGGTTATTCGCTGGTACCAGCATCAAATTTATGTAAAACTTAGAAGAGCATTACAAAGCGCCCAAATGGAAAAAACCGAAGATTGGGATGATGATCAAAAAGATTCGGATGGTTCCGCAAAAGTTGCATTGATTGGAATTGATCGATCCATCAGCGCATGGGGCAAAATTTTGGATTATTTCTCCTGGCAGAAAAAAGGCATTTTAAATATTATTGCGTACCTCAAGCGCCTGTCTCAGATTATCGAAAATGAATTTCCGAATGCACGGTCTTTTGTAAGACCCGGCTTTGATGAAATGAATACGTGAAAAGGTTCCATAGCCCCATTTAATACTTGCTCAAATATTATCAGGCCCACCCCTCAGCTTAATTTTGGGTATCGTCAAACAAGGAGGTCATTATGTCAACTCTGATTACAGGAGGAACCGGTTTTACAGGCGCAGAAGTCACCCGTATCCTATTGGAAAAAGGAGAAAAGAAACCGATCGTCTTTGATATTAATCCTTCCACCAAACGCCTGGACGATGTGGCCGATCAAGTCGAAACCATGCAAGGTGATTTAGGCAATTTCAGCCATGTTCTTGATGTGGTCAAAAAAACAGCACCGCGGGTTATTTATCACTTAGGTGGCATGCTTTCCGTACCTTCGGACGCAAATCCGGCTGCTGCGTTAAGAGCCAATGCCCTGGGCACCTATCACGTGTTGGAAGCCGCCAAACTTTTTGACGTTTCACAGGTTCTGTTTTCCAGCACGATTGCAACCTATGGGTTAGACATCCGGCAAGACATCATAAACGACTATACGCTGCAACGTCCTCAACTCTTCTATGGCGCCACCAAAGTTTTCTGCGAGCATCTGGGGCTTTTTTATAAGCGAAAATACGGGCTTGATTTCCGATCGGCAAGATATCCTTCAATCGTTGGGCCGGGAGTAAAAACTCCAGGAGTCGTGCAATTTACCTCCTGGGTTATTGAGCAGTGCGCCAAAGGAAATCCTTTTACCTTCAATGTCAAGCCTGAAACGCGGGTGCCGGTGATCTATTTCAAAGATGCAGCCCGGGCAATCGTACTGCTGGGGGAAGCACCCCTGGAAAACATTAAAATGGTCAACTACGTCATTGCCGGGGTGACACCCATTGCCAGTGCGGGACAATTGGCCGATATTGTAAAAGCCAAAGTACCCGATGCCCGGATCGATTTTCAACCGGACCTTGAGCTGCAAAACATCTTGGATAAACTGCTGCTGCCAATTGATGATGGCTGTGCCAGAAAAGAGTGGGGATGGAGACCCGAGTACGATCAGGAACGAATCGTTGAGGATTTCCTTCAAGAGCTTAAGCAAAATCCGCAGCGCTACACCTAGCTTATTAATTTTCCCGTTCTTCAATAAACATTTCAAACGTATCAAAGTTACTTTCAATGCAACCAACCAGCATCTTTACAAAGTAAAAATATTTTTAAGCTTTCTCATCTAATTTAGGTTGCCTGCAAATCTGAGGTACAAAATCCACATCGGGTAGCCTTAATTGGAATTTCTGAAAAACAGTGTGGGCATTCCTTGGTTGTTGGTTCTTTCGGTGGAGCTTCTTCTTGTCTTTTCAGTGTGTTTAAGCCTTTGACAAGGAGAAAAACAGCGAAGGCGACAATTAGAAAGCTTATTATGGTATTAATAAACATACCATAATTAATGGTGACCGCCCCGGCCTTCTGGGCCTCCGCCACAGTGGCAAATGTTCCAGAAACCGAGCCCTGTTTGATAACAGCGAAAAGATTTGAAAAATCGACATTACCCAGCAACAAGCCGATCGGTGGCATGATAATATCGGCAACCAGAGATTTGACGATGGTACCGAAAGCTGCTCCGATAATAATGCCGACAGCCATATCAACGACATTCCCCCTCATTGCAAATTCTTTAAATTCTTTAAACATCTTTCTCCTCCTTTCATTGCTTAAAAGTACTTTTGGTCTCGATACTTTGGCTTAAAATAAAGAAAAAACGGTTGATGTCAAGAGATTATCAAAAGTTCGATATTTTTAACTTATCTGAAATCTTATTTTTATAAGGAAAGTAATTTAAAGACGGCTGAGACTATCTCTAATTCTTGTAACGTGATCAGAATCTAAGAAGATGTCTCGAAGTTTTTTATCCTGCAATGTCCAGGATAACCTTTGGGTGACATTCAGGGCTTCTTTATAATTCCTTTGAGCCTCCTGCTGAAGACCTTGGGCTTCTTTCAGTTGCCCCAAAGCAAAATCCGTTTTCCATAGATGCGGGGGATTGCCAACCTCTTTGGCTAATACAAGCGCTCTCTTTAGTTTTTCCTCTGCGTTTGATAATTCCCCCCTGGTTAGGTATATCTCCCCCATCAGGCGATTTACTCTGATTATGCCCCTTTTATTTAGCGTTTTTTCGGCAACCTTAAAAGCCATTTCAGCATAGTTTAAGGCCTCATCCGTTTCATTCTTATGGAGGCAAATCTCTCCTAAGCTGCATAGGAGCCTGACTTCCCATCGAACCTTACCCCATAAATATCCAGGATCTGTCTCAGCTTTTGTTAAGAGATCCTCAAGATACCTTTGTGCTTGCTCATAATTCTTTTCCACGATGGCATTTTCAGCCAAATTGACAACCGCATTGGCCTCTGCTTCTTCGGCTCCTGATCCAATTTTTAGGGTAGCGTCATAGCTTTGCTCGTTA
>CP070746.1:5200257-5208794 GCA_020348305.1 Desulfobacterales bacterium | reverse complement strand
TTTGATCAGAGCTCACGGTGTTCCACCAGTAGCCAAAACAAAATTGAAAATGGCCGGATTTAATGTGCTGGATGCGACCTGTCCACGGGTAATAAAAATTCAGGCCATTATCAAAAAACACGCCAAACAAGGCTATGCCTCGATAATTGTTGGCGATAAAAATCATCCGGAGGTGACCGGATTGCTGGGGCATGCCGGATCAAATGGATATGTCGTCGGTTGCCTTGAAGAATTGGATGCGTTGTCAGCTTTTGATAAAGCTATCATTGTCGCTCAGACAACTCAAAATACATCCTTTTTCGGAACCGTAAAAACATGGGCGGAAAACAACTTTCCCCATTACGTCGTTTTCGATACCATTTGTGATTCAACCGAAAGAAGACAGGCAGAAGTTAAACGACTATCAGAATCGGTCGATGCCGTTATCGTTGTCGGTGGTCGCAGCAGTGGTAACACCCGGCGACTGTATGAAATTGCTAAACAAACCGCAAAACCGGCATTTCAAATAGAAACAGAGGAAGAGCTTGAGTCACTTGATCTCGATGTTCTTACTTCTGCTAATTATGTTGGGATAACGGCCGGGGCCTCCACTCCGAATTGGATAATCAAAAAAGTTTATAGGGCCCTTGAAGAATTACCTTATAAGCGCAAGCGTGGGTGGCGTAAGGCTCTTTTTGCAATCCAACGTTCTCTTTTATTAACCAATGTTTATCTAGCATTGGGAGCCGGCGGCTTGAGTTACGCGTGTTCCAAAATGCAAGGTATTGTATATTATTTGCCATATGTGTTTTTATCCATACTTTATGTTCAATGCATGCATATTCTTAACCATCTAACCGGCAATCCCGCAGACCAGTATAATGATCCTGAGAGGGCTGCGTTTTACCGAAAATATAGGAATCTGCTTACACTTTTGGCTGTCTTTGCTGGTGCGGCAGGCTTGATAATTGCGTATGCGCTTGGGCCGTGGCCCTTTGCTATTTTGTTGGCGATGAGTATTCTGGGCCTATCATATAATTTAACGCTAGTACCGGAAAAATTTAGTTGGGTCACGTATCGAAGAATCAGAGATATTCCAGGCTCAAAGACATTTATGATTGCCATAGCGTGGGGAATTTTAGCTGCCATACTTCCCCCTTTAGCGACAAGAGGTGAGATCACTTGGGTCAATATCTTAATCTTCATGTGGTCTGCGGGTTTGGTGTTTGTTCGGACAGCATTTTTTGATATCCTCGACATGCAGGGCGACCGGATTGTCGGCCAGGAAACGATTGCAATTTTGCTGGGAGAAAATCGGTCTATGCGTCTGCTGCAATTTATGCTAATTATCCAGATTGCGATGTTACCTTTAGCCGGTATGTTTCAATTTATTTCATCGCTAGGATTTGCACTTACGCTGTGTCCAATCTTCATACTCGTTGTTCTTAAAGTTTTTAAGAAGAGCGTTTTGCTTCCAGGCGTAAAACTTGAATTTTTGGTCGAAACCCTTTTTGTTATAGCCTGATTGATTGCATTGCTATGGTCTCAGATAAGCTGAATTTGCTTTAATTCGTCCACCAGCGGTGGGGAATTTGCGAGACATCACATCATCAATCAGTGTTGCTGTGGCCGCAACGTATACCGCTTGGAGATAAATTATGTTTGAGTTGGAATCATACCTCGAGACAAAACGTGATCAGATCAACATCTTTTTGGATAAAATTTTGCCGGATGCGACCAATGACAGTCGGCTGGTAAAGGCTATGCGGTATTCCCTGATGGCAGGCGGAAAGCGTCTGCGGCCGATTCTCTGTCTAGCGACTGCCGAAGGTGTCGGTGGTCAGGTGGAGGATGTGCTTGAAGCTGCTTGTGCGCTGGAGATGATCCATACGTATTCGTTAATTCATGATGATCTCCCGGCCATGGATGACGATGATTTGCGAAGAGGTAAACCAACCTGTCATATTGCATTTGATGAGGCAACAGCGATACTTGCCGGTGACGCCTTGCTTACCTTAGCGTTTCAGATGCTCTCAGCCGCTGAGATTAAAGGTGACAATCAGGGCTCACAATGGCTAACCGTAATTCATCGAATTGCTCATGCTGCCGGTTTTCGGGGAATGGTTGAAGGACAGATGAGCGACATCGCTTCAGAAGATAAGGTCCTTTCTTTAGATGAACTTGAAAAGCTTCATTCCTTGAAAACCGGTGCGCTTATTGAAGCATCCATATATTCCGGAGCCATCTTAGGCGGTGGAAGTTCCGAACAGATCCAACAGCTTGGCGTTTATGCTAAAAATATTGGACTGGCCTTTCAGGTAAAGGATGATATTTTAAATGTGGAAGGCGATCCAAAGTTATTGGGCAAGGCGATTGGTACAGATAAGCTTCGGAAAAAAAGCACGTATCCTTCTATTATGGGCCTTGAAAAATCCAAATTATTTGCCACAGAGCTTGTCAACAAAGCCTTACTTGCGCTTGAGTCTTTTGACAATAGATCGGGGCCTCTTCGTGCCATCGCAAATTATATCGTTCAAAGGAAACGGTAATGAGTTCATAATTTTGTATATTAACACTAAGGCAACTATGATAGAATTGTACCGGTCATGTTGATAGTGTGATAGGTAGGAGATAGCTATGAGGAGCCCCAACTCCCTGATGTTGCAAACTGACATTGAACAGCAGATACTTCAAGGGGTATCGCGCTCATTTGCACTCACCATCCCTCAGTTGCCCCGAAATCTGTGCCGAACGGTGAGAAATGCCTATTTATTGTGTCGAATTGTAGATACGATCGAAGATGAAGTAAGCCTTAGCATTGATCAAAAGCGTACTTTCTTTCACGAATTCATCGATGTGGTCAACGGTAATCTGTCGGCTGATAAATTTGCCGCGCAATTATATCCCTTGCTCTGCAACAAAACGTTGACGGCTGAAAAAGAACTTATCCAAAATACCCCAATTGTTATTCGCACATTGTTTAGTTTTAGCAAAGCACAACAGTCCGTGCTGAGACGGTGTGTGAAAGTGATGGCTACTGGTATGCTCAAGTTCCAAGAGATTAAGAGCCCCAATGGTTTAAAAAGTCTTTCCCATATGAGCAGTTACTGTTACCATGTTGCCGGTGTTGTCGGGGAGATGTTGACAGATCTGTTTTGTGGTTACTCCGAAGACATTTCAAAGAATCGAGAAAATCTAATCAGCTTGGCAGCCTCCTTTGGTCAAGGTTTGCAAATGACAAATATCCTCAAAGATCTTTGGGAAGATAAAAAGCGAGGCGCGTGTTGGCTTCCTCAGGATGTATTTAACGATGTTGGCTTTGACTTAAAAAATCTCACCGCGGGTGCCTATAGCCCAACCTTCAGTCAAGGGCTGGCCGAGTTAATCGGACTCGCTCATGCCCATTTGAAAAATGCCCTTAGCTATACCTTACTTATACCTCGCCATGAGACGGGAATAAGAAAGTTTTGTTTGTGGGCTATCGGTATGGCTATTCTTACTTTGCAGAATATAAATAAGACCCGTAATTACACCAGCGGCGGTGATGTAAAAATCTCTAGAAAGAGCTCCAGGATGGTGATCCTTGTATCCAATACCACCTTGCGCAGCAATGCGTTGCTGAAGATGTTTTTTAAGATTGCTACACGAGGCTTGCCAGCGGCAAACTCGATAAAACCAAGCTTAGGGCCGGCTATCAGCTATGCTGTGGAAGACCTCCCGCTCAAATACCAAAGCAGTGCGGATTGATGATGGTTTCAGAGAAAATAGCTAAAATTAATAAGGCTAATGAACTGTACCGTGGACGCCTTTTTTCGTTTATGACTGAAGATGTTACCCTTCCCAATGGCAGTAGAACCGAAATGGCCTTTGTCCATCATCCGGGATCAACGGCCGTTGTGCCGATGCTAGATGGCGATACGGTTATCATGGAGCTTCAATACAGACATCCCGTGCGAGAATATCTTTTAGAAATTCCGGCAGGTACCATGGATCCCGGTGAATCTCCGCTGGATTGTGCCAAACGGGAGTTGGAAGAAGAAACCGGATATGTGGCCGCAGAATTGGTCGAGATGGGCCAAGTACGTATATTGCCTGCGTATTCCGATGAAACAATTTATGTATATCTTGCCCGGGGATTGACCCTATCCAAACAAAATTTGGATCAAGATGAGATAATAAAAGTTGTAAGGTATCCGCTCGATCAAGCATTAGCAATGATTTGGAAGGGCCGTATTACCGATGCACTCACAATTCTTTCCATTCAACGGGCATGGTTTTATTTAAAGCACAAGAGCTAATTTTCCTTGCATCGTTATCTATTCTCGAATTTAATCGCTTGACAAAGAGGCATTTTATCAATTATAGAAAAATTAAGGTGCGCAAGCTTAATAGGGAATCCCGTTAAAATCGGGAGCGGTCCCGCCGCTGTAACCGGAGACGAAATCTGTATTAAGCCACTGTTTCGATCAATCGGGATGGGAAGGCATAGAGAGTAGGAAGAGCCGGGAGCCAGAAGACCTGCCTTACTGTATATTTAATTTATTTCTGCGGTAGACAGAGGAAAGAGAAAAAAAGGGTCAAGAAAACTGGGTGCAGCCCTTCAAACTGTGGGAGTTTGAAGGGCTTTTTTTATGAAAGCTGGCACCTGCAAGGGTATCACCTCCAAAAAAAATCAGGAGGGAAAAAAATGACAGGCGCATCCGCTTTTTACTCGACTGCATTGGTAGTGATACTCGGTAAAAATTATCCGTTTTAGAAAGGAGAAGCAAACCATGAAACACAAAACACTCATAACTTCAACGATCCTATTGCTGATTGTCTGTTTTACCACTTTTTCATTTTCCAGCGGCCACGGAGACAAAAAGGCTAAAAAAGTTGGCATCTTGCTGGTTGCTTTTGGCTCCAGTATCCCGGAGGCACAAGTTTCCTTTGAGAATATTGATAAGAAAGTAAAAGCAGCCTATCCGAATATCCCGGTTCGTTGGGCCTACACCTCTTCAATAATACGTAAAAAACTTGCCAAGATGGGCAAACATTTGGACTCTCCCGAAGTTGCCTTGGCAAAGATGTTGGAAGAGGAGTTTACCCATGTCGCGGTTCAATCCCTGCACACGATTGGCGGTGAAGAGTTTCACGATCTCAGGCGATCAACTCGTGCGTTTCATTATTCCGGCGGATTTCAGCGAATTCTGGTCGGATATCCGTTGCTGGCTACCCAAGAAGATATGCAAAGAGCCGTTGGAGCCATTTTGGAGAATATTCCAAAAGAACGCAAAAATAAGCAGGCTGTCGTGTTGATGGGGCATGGAACCTATCATCCGAGTAATGCCTTTTACGCTGCCTTAATGTTCCAAGTTCAACGCAAAGATCCGAATGTTTATATCGGCTGTGTTGAAGGATATCCCGAAATTGACGAGATCAAGGCCATGTTAATGGAGAAGAACATTAAAAAAGCGTATTTAATGCCTTTTATGTCGGTTGCGGGGGACCACGCGCGAAACGACATGGCAGGAGCCGAGGAAGACTCCTGGAAATCGATTTTAACCAAGGCCGGAATCCAATGTGTACCGATTTTTAAAGGAACTGCTGAATACGACAGCTTCGTTGAGATATGGATCGATCATCTTAGAGGCGCGCTTTCCCATTTTTAATTTGTCTGAAACATTAAATTACCATTTTACCTTTAGTGAGATTCATGAAAGAAGGCATGGCAAAGGCATTTATTGGAAACAGGTGGCAAGCAGCTACCGCCGGAAAGAAAGCGCGTATGAAACCTATCACAGCTATTGACAGAAAACAGGGACACCACCTGAAAATATTGGACTGCAAAACAGCTTACTCAATTCTGACGGTTATTGGCATATTGTTAATGCATGCTACGGTGGTTACACATTCGGCATCCGCTTCTGAATCCCTAATCAATTGCGACGCCCATAGGGGCGCGTGTTCACAATCTTTGGGAGATCTTACGGTTTCGTTGGAGATTACGCCCCGGCCCGTGAAGGCCATGCAGGATTTGGTTTTTAAAGTAACATTTAGCGGTCAGCCACCATCAAAAATTCCTTACATTGATCTGGGTATGCCCGGGATGAAGATGGGACCCAACCGGGTTTTGCTCAGACGAACCGAAAAAGGCTACTATGAGGGAAAAGGGGTGATTGTCCGCTGTCCCAGCGGTCGAAGAACCTGGTTTGCCGATGTCACAATACCCGGATCAGGCGAAGTGAAATTTATTTTTGATGTCATTTATTGATCCTCTATATCTCATCTTTTTAACCAGCGGATTCACGGTCGGGTTTGGTCACTGTATCGGAATGTGCGGTCCTATTGTGGTTTCATTATCGCTCAACTTGAAAGGTAAGAACCTCTTATTGCCCCATCTGTTGTACAACACAGGGCGAATCTTCACCTACACCATTATGGGCGGTATCATGGGAGCTACAGGTTCGTTCACGCTGGTAGCCGCGCACATCGCTGGATTACAAAAGGGAGCCATGATTTTTGCGGGTGTGATGATCATCATCATGGGGCTGGCAATGGGCGGCTGGCTTCCTCTGGGACGTGTGTTCAGCGATTATTACAATCCCAACGGTATTGTTTCAAGGGGGTTCGGCAGATTATCGCAAATGAACTCCACAGCAGCGTATTTCCCGATTGGATTACTGCTTGGTTTGCTCCCTTGCGGTCCGGTGTATACCGCCCTGTTAGCCGCCGCCGGTTCCGGAATGAAAGCAACCTCTATTCTTGAGGGCTTCCTCAAAGGTATGGCGGTGATGCTGTTTTTTGGTATCGGCACGGTGCCGGCCATGTTTATTGTGGCTAAACTGTTTGACATGGGTTGGCTGAAAAGAAGAGAAATTATTTACCGCATCGGCACCGTATTAATGATCATTGTCGGCATTTATTTTGTTGTCAAGGGCATACGATTTTAAGAAAGGACCCGGGTATACTCAGTGGCCCACGTACTAATGCGAGCGAAATTATTTAGACACTGCGCTTCCAATTGTCCTCTTACAACGTGATTCGACTATCCTCTCATGTCTAAATAAAAACGCTCGCATTAGTAACTTAGGAATCATTCAGCATTTCTCTTTTTCAAAGATATTCCCACCACATTTGGTATCGGCCTGGAAACAGTGTTATTCAGACTTTCGTTCAAATTTATTTCGAGACTGCCGATGAATTCATATTCGAAATTGCCATGTCTAATATATAACTGCGCTTGGGGGCCACCTTCACAATACATTGCTCTTGAGATATGAAGCGGTAGTTTCTGAAGGATATTGATCAGGTCGTGGGTACTATAGGGGGAGCCGACATGAATAAATAAGACCTTGTCTTGACGGTCAATGCCAATTGCCGCCGTACTCCACTTTTGGGATTGTTGGCTCCAGACATTCATTCTTTTGCATGAGATCATCCGAATACTTTGAACGAGGGTGCCATACTTTTTCTTCCAGGTGTTGAAATCTTCGCATTGACGATCAATAATTTTTACCAGAGGAACTTCAGGAGTTTGTCGGTCAAATGCGAGTATGGTCTTATCTTTGGAAAGTCGAGGGTTATTGATATGCGTTTTGGTGCGCATTAGCGACACGCTGGTTTTATAATCGGTTTGGTACATGCTGGCATTTATGGCGGCTACCAAACCGTTTTTGCGACACCATTGTTTGGCGGTTAAGGAACGACCATCTTTTAACGCCGAGGCATTGAGTAACCTAAGTTGAAAACGTTTGGGATCGATTCGCAGCACCCGAATCAGTGAATTCCCAACCTCGGAACGGCGAGGAGAGAGAAAGGTTCCAAGCTCAAGTCCATTCTCAAGTTTCTGCCAATTTTTAACCGATTTGAGATGCGCACTATTGCCAGTTTGTTGGGCTTCTACGGTAATTAGTGAAAGCCCCAAGAAAATGAAAATTAAGATCGTTTTTGCGATGTATTTCATAGACTTTTTTTCATTATGAGAACTCTTTCTTACAGAACCAATAACGAATAACAAATAACCTTTTCTTTTTCCTTTTGGCAACCGTTATATTAAATATTTAAGCGCAAGGATAAAGACAAGACCGACGAAAAGGGCTCGAATGAACTTATTGCCTTTCTCAACTGCCAGCCTGGCTCCAAAATAGGATCCAGCGGCAGTGCTTAAGGTTAGTGGTATGGCAATTTCCCAATTCACAAAACCCTTCACAATGAACATTGGAACTGAAATCGCGTTGATGAGTAAATTGGGTAATTTTGAACTGGCCGTCGCCTGCAAAAACGTATGGCCAAAAATCAAAATGAAACCGAAAATGATAAACACATTGGCGCCACCACCAAATATACCCGTATAAAAGCCGGTCAAAGCTCCCAGAATAATGCTGATGAAAATAGGCAGAAATGTTATTTTTCTTTCTTTTTCCTGGAGACCAATTTTGGGGTTTATTAGAATGATTGCCGAAATGATGATCATACAACCTCCCACAATTGTCTCCAAGGTGCTCGTATTCAGAGATAGCGCTACCACTGATCCGTACCACGAGGTGATCAGGGCAGTTGTGCTAAAGGGTATCGCC
>CP070746.1:5163083-5200157 GCA_020348305.1 Desulfobacterales bacterium | reverse complement strand
TGTTGAAGGCGTGAAAATTGAAAGGCTTGCCAGGTTGTTGGGTATATCAAGAAGCGGATTCTACTGGCATTTTAAGAACCGGCAAGATCTGTTGGAGCAGCTTCTGGAGTATTGGGTACGTGAATATACAGGTGTTGTAACGTATAATCCTGATGTTATAAAACTTGATCCGAAAAAACGGCTTCTAACCACAATGGAAATGATCAGGGATAAACGCCTGGCAAAATACGATCTTGCGATGACTTCGTGGGCGAGATTAGATTCTCATGTACATAGGGTTGTTAAGAAGGTTGTTGAAATGCGCCTTGATTATCTTCGTGCAATTTTCGCTGAATTAGGTTTTGAAGGTGATGAGCTTGAAATGCGAACACGGCTGTTTGTGTGTTATCATTCTTGGGAAGATACCATGTTTACAGACCTCTCCAGCCAGAAACATTCAAAATTGCAGAAACTGCGCTACAATTTTTTTATTCAAAAATGAATTGTATTTGCATTTCGTATGTCACTATATGATGAAATAATTACCTTCCGATACCCTATAATGTGGCCTGACGTTTGGTTTTCAATATTTCGATTGAAATAACCCCGAATATACAATAATTTTATTTTTTTAATAACATCATCTTCCCTATGAACTAAAGCATGACCTTTTAGGCTTACTTCTGACTGAAGCGTATCTGATTTGAGTGCCCCTTTTTTCCGATTATTTAGATCAGCTCTTAAATGTCGTAACACCTTTCTTCTTGTTTCAGATCTATATCTTCTTGATATCAACCATTTCTCTACCGTTTCAAGTTCCTTTTTTATTAATTCCTCTATCAACTGTCTATCAATATGTGGATAATTGATCATTTTTTTATGAATCCAAATTTCTTTAGCAAATTCGTAAATGAATGAGTCAAGACTTTTTGATAGATTGTCGGCATCTTCATCTTCAATAGGTATAGGTGAATTCCAAATATCAATCCATTTATAGCTCAATCGGCTTCTGTCTTTGGTTGGACTAAAAACGTGTATTTGAGCAAATCTTTCAGATGGCTTTTTTCTATCAAGAGAAATCTTAAAAGCAGCATCTTCAATAAGCTTCTTCAATTTACTGATTTGAGACCATTTTTCTTGATTATACAATTTTACACCTTTACCGGAACCCAATGGTTTTAAAAACTAGGGCAGCCGCGAATTACCTTTTCGTAAGGGGGGGCAATAAATTTAAAATGTGCTTTTAGAATTTCTTTACTGATATATTATTAAAATTGTGCCTAAATTGTGCCCACTGTTTCTATTTTTTTCTAACAAACCCTAACATTTCCCAACCTATCAGACAACAAAAAAACCAATGAAATCAGTTAATAAGCTGAGATCATTGGTTTTTAAAATTGATTATTTTTGGACTCAAAATCCTCCGACCCTTGCGGTCATGGGGGTTCGATTCCCCCCTCCGGCACCAAAAAAATTAAGGCTTTCAGGTAATTAGGCTGAAAGCCTTTTTTAATACCTGTTCTTATTTTTCACCAAAACTGGCCAAATTGGACTTTTTTGCGATCTAAATGCACCCAAAATTTTAAAGCTCGCAGTTGTCCGATTTGGTTGTAAGTTCCAAATTATAGATGGAATCCTTTCGAGTTTATGACAATTCCCGAAGCGCCTCCCGCATCAGGTTGCCGATGGCCATATTTTGCGGGCATCTCTTCTCTGCCAAAGAATAGTCCAGGCTGGCCATCTTTGCGCGTGCGTTTTTCGGGATATCTTTAAATAATAGCTTGGCGCGGTAACAGTCGCCATAACTACGGCAGTACATCAGATATCGCATGACATCACCGATAGGCACCTGGCCTTTAATCGTTGATTCGCAGATTTCAGTGCAACCGGTGCAATAATCCGAATAAGTTTCTTGGGCATATTGGTGCAGCAGATTCATATCCCGGGAAGAAAGCTCTGTTTTATTTATGGCAGCAGCCACATTGGACATCAGAATTGTCATATTCGGCATTTCCGAGCAGATGCTTGATATATTTGGATTTTCCCATACCGCTTTGAGCTTGGCCTGGGCTTCGGTATAACCTTTTTTGATAAACCGGCCGGCTATCTCGAACTCGGCTTCAGTGTTTGTCTTCACCTGACCGCCGCCCTGTGTTTTCATGGCGGTTAATCCAATTCCCGCATTTGCGCAGGCATCCACCGCACGCTTCATACGATCGGTATGCATCAAACGGTAATTGTAGGTCATCATAATGCCATCGATCCAGCCGAGCCTGGACGCACCCAACAAACAGGCCGCCATGTTGCTGTGGGTGCTAAAACCAAAGAGACGTATTTTTCCCCCTGACTTTGACTTTTCAGCCCATAGCCGGGTATCATCATCTATGTCGCTGATATCACTCACACTATGGACGAAGAAAAGGTCGATATAGTCAGTTTTCATTCTCTCAAGGGAATTGTTAAGATCTTTTGTTAGTTCTCCCAGAGTCCAGGCGTGGGACTTGGTGACGAGGAAGATCTTTTTGCGGTCTTCAGGAAATTTGGCGAAGTATTTGCCAATGCCTTTCTCACTGTTTCCGCCCATATAGGAATGCGCCGTATCCCAATAGGTTACTCCCCATTTGGCGGCTTGTCTCAGCAGAAGCGGACTCATGGATGTATTCAAACTGCCGCCAAATGAAAGAATGGGCACGTTTATCCCGCTTTTTCCAAAAGGTCGGGTGGGCATAGCCTGAGCTTCTTCTGAGGCCTGGACAGATTGATTGAATGGGGTAATGATCGCTCCCACACCGGCCAGGCCGGCAGTCTTTAAAAAGGCTCTTCGTGACAATTTGTATTTCTTGTTTTGCATAGTTAGTAGCTTCTTTAAATTTTTGGTGTCAGGTGTCGTTTTACAGGTTTCAGTGTTCAGCGCCGCCGCTGGCCGCCATAACGGCCAGTTTGATCGAAGAGGAAACTTCATGAAAACGGCATCGAATTTCATGAAGTTTCATAAGAGGTTTGAAGTTTCAGGGTTATGCGTTTCGCTTTCTGTGTTTCGTGTTTTGTATTTAGTATTTTGTGTTAGGCGTTCCGCGTTCCGCATTTCCAATTCCGAATTCGTTAGCCCTTAATTCCTCAATTTTTTTACCAGCTTCTTCTGAAACCTACTTACACCTGGTAACTCGAAACTTTAGTTGCTGAAAAAGTGAACTCACACGATTAACCTATGCTCGCGACTCCTGGACTCGTTTTCTGCCGTCACCCGAATTGCTCTTTTGCCTTTCACCGGGCATTCATGTTCGCAGACGCCACAGCCGATACAGCGCTTTGGATCAACATAGGGTTTTTGGAGCCGGATGAGAATCTCAACTCGGCTTCCAGGCAGCGGAGGCGACTCGAAGGGAAGCGCATCAGATACTTGAAAGCCATTGGTTGTGTTGCCGATTATGCGGCGACGTCTAATTTCGGAAGATTCCTGAACCACGCAATAATAATCACCGGTGGCGAATTGATCCGGTACCAGAACATCAGATTGGAATTTTATCGATAATTCACTTGCTTTTTTTATAACGAGCGGTGTGGGTGTTTTGATGGTGCTGAAAAATTCTCGTGTTATGATGGCTTTGGGACTGACCGGGCAATTTTCCTGACAAACGATACACGGAGTATCCATAGCCCATGGCAGACAGCGCCCTCTGTCGATAAAGGCTGTTCCGATTATAATGGGACCCTGACTGGAATATTGATTTCGGCCCAGACGTTCATCCAAAGAGATGGGTCGAATAGCCGCTGTGGGGCATAAATTCCCACAAGCAATGCAATTATGCTGGCACCCGCTGGTGCCGATACGAAAATTCAGAATGGGTGTCCATAAGCCTTCCAAACCGCCTTCGAGGGTGGCGGGGTGAATTACATTCGTGGGGCAGATGCGCATACACTGGCCGCATTTGATGCAGCGGGTAAGAAATTCATTTTCAGCTAGGGAGCCCGGCGGACGCACCAGTCGTGGATTCCAATTGGGTCCAATACGCCCACCGATGCGCAGCGTTGAAATAGCTGCCGCCCCGGATATCGCCGTAACCATGAATTCCCTGCGGGTTAAATCGGGAGATATGATTTCGCCGGCGGCTGAAGGCGCGGTTTGGAATGTCATCAAACCATGATGACAATCATCCAAACAATTTAAGCACAGCACACACTCTCTGATTCGAATCCGGGAGGTCGGCTGGCAGGCGCCTTCACAGTTTTTTTGGCAAAGCTGACAATCAATGCACTCTTCTTTGGATTTGCCGATTCGCCATAGGGCAAAGCGGTTCAACACACCGAAAAGCGCACCCAGCGGACAGACAAATCGGCAGTAGAAGCGCGGTATCATAAGATTCAGAAGTACCGCTGAAATAAAAATTGCTCCGATCAGCCAGGTTCCTTCATAAAAACGGGGGACTGTTTGAAGCTTCAGTGCTGTTCGATCGAGAAGCGGCAATAAAATAAAATTTATCGAACGATAGAGCAGGGGAATCGGATCCAGCAATCCGATTTGAAGTGAAGCCGATGGTCTTTGGTCACCATTTAACAAAAAACTTAACAACAACCAGATGAATATTAAAGTAGAATAAAGAAGGATTGTTCGTTTATAGCTGTTAAGGGTTTGGCGTGCGCCTTGGATAGCAATCACAATCAGAAGCGCTAAAGCGATAGTTATGAAAAGCCAGAGCCGATTTCTTGGCAAGAGTGCAACATCAGTTGCGATTTCGATGATCGCAGCAGTCAATAGAAAAATCAGAATCCAGTATTTTATAGATTGCCCTGAATGATAACGATTAACGCGAACCTTTTGAGAAACACGTTTGTTTCGCTTGCCCAAATATCCCACAAATTGATGAATCGAACCGAAGGGGCAAACCCAGCCGCAGAAAAATCTTCCCAACAAAATGGTCAATACGACGGTGGCCAGTCCCCATAATAGACCTGCGTAAAGGACGTGGGTGCTCAGCAGTGTGCCCAGTCCGACCAGCGGGTCCATCTGGATTATCCAATTCACCGGCCAACCGCGAAGTTGCCACCACTCTTTGCCGAGAGTAGTGACCACACAAAACCATAAGAAAATGATAAGGAAGAAGACCTGACAGATTCTGCGGGTGGTTATGATGTTCATGAATGAAATTCGCCTAATTATTATATTTTATTCGCGGCTGGAAGCCGCTCCCACAATTCTCTTTTATCTGGTGGGAGCAGCTTCCAGCCGCGATCAGTTCATACCGTGCGCCGCGTGCCATGTACCTTCTCATATTGATAGCTCTATTGGATTCAGCGATTGATAATCTGCTGTGCCTATCCCTTTTGCTTCAACCTTCGCAATGTAAGGAAGATCGCTGATGTTTTTGCCAAGTAAACCGGCACCGAATGCATCCGTTGCGACTTGGTCAGTGCCGACAATCATGGTGTTTGTTTGCTTAAGATCTGAAAGGGATCCTCCGGTGGGACCATTGGTCATCATGCTGGTCGTACCGTCCAGAACCACTAAGGTCGGCTTTACCATCATTGCCAGTTCTTTGATGATGTTGTGAATGTCCTGATGAAATATGTTTCGACGCCCGCCGAGCAACCCGTACCAGTTCTTCATTACCATGGATGCGCCGCTGCGATGATGATCTTTTATCTGAGCTATGCCGATAACTTTATTAATGTCTTTGAACGGTTCGTAGAGCACGGGCCAGTTTTTGATCAGATTCGCATCCGGAAGAGTTGCCGGTTTGAAAAGATTATCATTTGGCAGTATCACCCTGGCGCCGGCAGAATCAGCTGCCTCGGCAATACCGCTTAGCCCAAAACAACTGACGGGATCATTAATAGGATTATCAGTTACCCAAACAGATGCTGCACCGATCTTGTAACAAAGATCTGTTAACTCTGAAACTACATGAGGATGGGTGGTTGCCGAAAGCATCGGGGGCGAGGCAAAAGCGGCATTGACTTTAAGCAACACGCGGTCTCCATTTTTAATAAAAATTTCAATGCCGCCAAGTGCTTTCAATGCTGCTCTGAGCGTTTCGGATCTGTTTTGCCCTCGAACAATACTCATTTTTTTTCCAAGTTCGGGTATTGAGAAATCCGGCAACAGAATACTTGATTTTTGATCCGGCGATGATTCAGGTGCATTGGAATCATAAAACCAGTATCCGATTGCACATGCGGCGACAACCGAAGCACCGGCTTTTGCGGATCGAATCAGAAATTGGCGTCTGGTAAGTTCATCACTCATTTTTCGCATCTTTTTTACTAAAAAATTTTTATCGGTTCCGGCTGAGTCTACTATTTCCGAAATATCAACTTAAAATTAATTTTGTTTAAGTTTATTATACAACCGAATCGCCAGCTCTTTCGCATGGTTTCTGTCTTGTGCCTCACGAACACCGGCAAGGTAAGGACCTTGAGAAAAAATAACTTCATAAGTATCTAAAATATCAACCATTTTGGCTCCGTCAATCGATAAATCAATTTCAATATGACGGCCACCGAAAGCGATAAGAAACTCTTGATAAGCTTGGGCCAATTCTGCAGCTTCCCTATCTGTCTTACGGTGTGAGAGAAAGGCCATAACTTCAGTATCCCCTAGTTTATAGACAGCCGTAAATACCTGATCAAGTCGATTGAATCCAAAGGCATCAGAGGAAATCAGTGATATACTGTTATCCACAAGGTCAGGTTTGGGAAACAGGTTCTCCTCGGTGACAGATTTTGTTTCTACTTCGAGCGTGTCGATGAATGCCTTGCTGTACAATTCCATGGGCTGTAAAGCGTCCTCAGATGCTTCCGATGCAATAATTTCCAAATAATAATGGCCATGGACCAAAAACAGGGCGTTTTCTGTGCGATAGGAATATTGGGTTAGGTTCAACGGTTCGGCCCCCTCCCGTCGTTGGGCGCTGAAAACCGAAAAAGCATTTTGGCCGGTTCCCATGTCATAAATAAAAACCTCCAACCATAAATTCGACGCGGCATTGCTTTTAAACCGCCGGGTCTGAAGGCTGACAAATCCTGCAGTGAGATACAGTTCTGCCTTGCCATCAATTTTGTCTGAAAGATTTTGAGAATCAAACAACTCAGGAGGTGATAAAGGAACCAAGCCCTTGGGCATTGGGAAAAGGGGGAGCCCCGTAGATGGTTTTTGAGTTCCCGGGATTCTTTCGGCTGGTAAACCGATGGTTTCTATGTTTAGGACGGCAGGGTTATACCTAAATTGCATCAGAAAAATGCCTGTACCGGTTAACATCAGGGCAGATAATATCAATAGAGTCAGATAAGTTTCTAAATAATTGCGCTTTTTATTTGTCCGATGCACATCAACCTCGGTTCTTTTAGATAATTTATGCAACCTTATTGATGAGATACGAAATGTATCAATGGATAGTGGCGAAGGCGAAAAGCTAAAGCAAGCCTTCTGAGGTTGCAGAGATTTGGAGGCACTTGCCAGGGCTCTGGACACGTCTCGGCGGCCTGAATTATAAAAAAACTTTTATAAACCAAAATCAGAAACGTGTCAAAGCTTTTCTATTTGAAGCTTACGCGATGACTTGACCAACACGCTAAAGGTATTATTGTAGATTATACAGCTGCAATACTGCTTTAAATAAATTCCTTAATAATCTCTTTACAGGGTGGCCCAGGGGCCACCCTGAATCTTATTAGGCACGTATTGATGTCCTCTATGAATTTTTGATCGATTGGTGCAGTTACCGGAAACCGGCTTCTGTTTATTATTGAGATTTTAAATGATCTTGGCAAGGGAGGCACAAATGGACTTAAAATCTTACTGTGATACTTTAGAAAAGCAGCTTACTGCTTGGAAAAGGCAAACATTGAAGAATTTATCAGAAAGAGTCGGAGGGCCGCTGATCCCGGACTCTCTCTCGTGGGTGTCGGAATAAATATGATTTCGGATATTCAGTAAGCTTATGCCCCTATTTTTTCAGACTTTATTTAAAAACAGGTGACACAGGAATTTTTTTTATGGCACAACATCAACGACAATCAATCCTCTGTCCCAACTGTAGAAAACTTATCAGCATATCTGAGCCCCACTGTCCTTATTGCGGCACAGCCAGACCCGCTTCTTTTTGGAAAAACAATATTTGGACCCGTGGATTCAATAATCCTTACCAACTCATTAAAGCCATCATCGCTATCAATATCGGTTTATACATCTTATCACTTTTGCTTAATCCAACGGCCTCGAGTCTGTCCATGCATCCACTTACCTTTCTGTCACCATCGGATACCAGTCTCCTGCTGTTGGGAGCCACGGGAACTATTCCCATTGACCGATTTCATCGCTGGTGGACACTAATCTCAGCCGGTTATCTCCATGGGGGAATACTGCATATATTTTTTAATATGGCAGCATTCCGGCAGCTTGCATTACTGGTTTCTCGAGAATATGGGCTATATCGAATGGTCCTTTTTTACACGCTGGGAAGCATCATCGGTTTCTGGGTTTCTTACATTGCCGGTGTGCCTTTAACCATCGGGGCTTCCGCAGGAGTATGCGGTTTGGTGGGGGCTTTACTTTATTACGGGAAAAGTCGCGGCGGAGTTTATGGGCGAACTTTATATAAGCAGATCAGCGGTTGGGTGGTGTTTCTTTTCATTTTCGGCCTGCTGGTGCCGGGCATAAACAACTGGGGTCATGGTGGCGGTATCCTGGCGGGAATTATTTTAGGTTTACTGTTGGAGTACCAGGAGAGAAAAAAGGAAAATCTTCTTCATAAGGGATTGGCCGGTGCCTGTGCGGTTTTAACTTTGCTCGTACTTGCCTGGGCTATCCTGACAGCGGTAATTTACCGACTATTTGGATAGACTCCGTCAAGAAAAGTGCCTTACCTAAAATTAAGATTATCTAAAATTGAGGTGCTTTATCTTCAGTGCAATCTGAAGCACGGAATAAACTCATATTTGTAGAAGGGCGGGCCGCCGTGCTCGCCGCTGAGCGCTTACTTCCAAAATTCAAAAAAGTGATGCACCGGCCCATGTCCCTGACCGATTGTATATTCCGCTCCGGCGCGGATGGCATTGCTAATATAGGTTTTAGCCTTTCTCACTGCATCTTCAATGTCATGGCCCTTCGCCATATAACTTGCGATTGCAGATGACAGGGTACAGCCGGTTCCATGGTTGTTGCGGGTTTCAATCCGCTCTTCTTTCAACACGACTGAGTGATCCTCCCGAGTAAGATAAAGAAGGTCGGTGCTGTCGGTTTCTGAAAGATGACCGCCTTTTATCAAAATGCTTTGGCCGCCCAAGATGGATAAGGCCTTCGCAGCGTCCTGCATATCTTTAAAATCCTGCAATTTGCGATCTAGCAATACCTCAGCTTCAGGAATATTTGGGGTAACAACGTCAACCAAGGGCATCAGGTGTATTTTGATGGCTTCAATGGCATCGTCTTGCAGCAATTTATCACCACTTTGAGCCACCATCACGGGGTCCAGCACAATCTTTTTGGCACCATGTTTTTGCAGCTGCTGTGCGACAACTTCAATTAATTCGGCCGAGTAAAGCATACCGATCTTGACTGCATCCGCCCCAATATCTGCAAATACTGCCGACATCTGTTCTGCTGCAAAGGACGGAGGTATCGCATAAATTCCAGTCACCCCTTGGGTGTTTTGTGCAGTTAAGGCCGTGATGACAGACATTCCATAACAGCCGATCGCAGAAATGGTTTTTAAATCGGCTTGAATACCGGCTCCACCACCACTGTCCGATCCGGCAATAGTCAATACTTTGCAATATCGTCGCGGTTCAATTTGTTTTTGAGAGCTTTTTGTCATTTATTTTGTTCCTTGAAATGATCCCATCCGGAAGGTGAGAAAGATCTGATCCGGCCATTCGGCCAAATCAGTTCCATTTGTCTCGTATCCGTTATTTCCCCGATCGGAAAAAGGGGTCGCTTGAATTCTTTTTGGAATTCAGAAGCGATCTTATCTGCCGTCTCAGGAGATGCAGTACACAGCAACGTATAATCTTCACCGCCGGAAAGCGCATACTTAACCGAATCAAAATCAAACCGGGTACAAAATTTTTTCAGATTTTCGGAAACCGGTATTTTATCGGCATACAGACGCGCGCCGACATTGCTTTGTTCAACAATATGTCTAAGATCGGAACTTAGTCCGTCACTGGTATCAATGGCGGCATGGATACCAGGCTGTTGCGCGAGAAAACGACCTTCTAAAATATGAGGCTCGGGTAGAAGGTGTGCTTTTATCAGCATTTCCAACGATTCATCATCTGCCGCAATATCATTTAATATTAAATGCAAACCGGCTTTGCTGTCCCCAAGGAAGCCGGTTGTGAATATCATATCTCCGGACCGGGCCGCATCCCGGCGCAAAAGTTCTTTTTCTGCAACGGTTCCGTGAACAACAATATTAATAATTAAATCGATCCTGGAGTTGGTGGTATCACCGCCCAGAATATTGACATTAAACTTTGCTGCCAGATTTTTGATCCCGTCATATATATCTTCCAGATAATCTAGCGGGCAGTCTTCCGGGATGGCGATGCTGATAAATGCTTCACGTGCGGCTCCCCCCATGGCCGCAATGTCGCTCAAGTTGACGGCTAATGCTTTATATCCAAGATCATACCCGGCGATTGTACTTCTTGAAAAGTGAATCCGTTCAACGAGCAAATCCGTGGTTATTAGCGTGAGCTGGTCGGGATCCGTCTTAAAGGCGGCAGCATCATCGCCGATCGCCCTAACGATATTCTCCTTCCGAATCAAACAGCCGCGGCTTATCTTTTTGATAAAGCCAAACTCACCGATTTCTTTTAATGTCATTTTTCCCTCATCACTAAAATGTATATAATCGCGGCTAGAAGCCGCTCGCACAGTCTATCTGAAATTCAGTGGGAGCGGCTTCCAGCCGCGATATGGCCTCCTTATCCTTCGAGGAATAATAAATGGTTTCTTCGATGAGTTATTTGCTTTCCTCAATCTTACAGCCTTTCTCAAGTTCGTTCGGTGAAATCGTATATAGGGCATCCAGCAGTTGGATCATAAAGCTACCCGGCGCGGATACCTTTGTACCCGCAACTTCTCCGGCCAGGCCAAGAAAGGCCAACGCCGTTGCCGCAGCACTCACCGCATCATCATCAACCGATATAAATGCCCCAATAGCTGCACTGGCGATGCACCCGGTCCCGGTAACGTAACCCATCAACGGATGACCATTGGCCACGCGGAGAACCCGGTTGCCATCGGTGACCAGATCAACGGGTCCGGTAATGGCCAGCGTCGTTTTCAATTCTTCCGCCAAAATCTTTGCCGTTTGGGCTGCTTCCTCCACAGCGTGAACGGCTTCAACCCCTCTGGGTTGAGAATTCTCATGCCTCAGGGAAAGTATTTCCGAAGCGTTGCCTCGAATTACGCTGATGCGGATCTCATCGATTATTTTTTTTGCCGTCTTGGTCCGCAGTTTTGTAGCGCCGGATCCAACCGGATCAAGGACGATGGGTGTATTTTGCTGCGATGCCTTTCTGCCGGCTTTTAGCATCGAGATAATCCAATCTTCGTTTAATGTACCGATATTCAAAACAAGAGCGCCGGCGCGGGAAACTATCTCTTCAACTTCCTTTTGAGCATGCGCCATAACCGGTGATGCACCCATCGCCAATAGAGCGTTGGCTGTGTAGTTCATAGCGACAAAATTTGTAATGTTATGAATCAAAGGCTTTTCCGTTTTTACCGTTGCTAAATTTTGCGCTGCTCTTTCTGAAAAATTGATCACTGCCTTACTCTTCGAATTCAATATTTGTTTCATATTAAACCGGCGCTGAGCCATGGATCTTAGCCCGGGCAGGAAGGCGCTCCTTTTTATTTCTTGTAATCTCCAAAGCTTCGATGATTTTTTTACGTGTATCCTTCGGCAAGATGATTTCATCGATCACTTGCGCAGTCCAGCTATGGGCGGCGTCATAGACATCAACCTTTTCCCTTGACCGATTAAGATAGGATTCATATGCATCTTTTTCGATGCCTTTCCCATAAACCTTGCGATAATCGAGCTGGGAGGCTTCCACGGCAAACCGAGCAATGGGCCAGGCATAAGTCAGATCCGCACCCATGCTTTTGAAACCTCCCATGATCATGCTGCCGGCATCTGCATAAGCCTCGCGCAGCACAATGCTTATCTTAGGCACGGTGGTTGTGGAAAAAACGTCGACAATCTTACCCATATGTCGGATCAAGCCTTTGGCTTCCTCGGTTTCTCCAGGAACCACGGGCGGTGTGTCCAGCAGGTTGATCAGTGGGATGTTGTATGCGTCAAGAACCTGAAGGAACCTGTAATACTTATCGCAGGAGTTGATCTCCAGGATACTGCCGGGATATTTTGGGTTATTGGCTACCAGCCCAACGACCTCACCATTAAACCTGCAGAAGCAGGTAATCAGGTTTTTGGCATATTCGTCTTTGATCTCAAGGTACTCTCCACCGTCGACCAGTTGTTTGATAACCTCGTGCATGTCATAGGTTTGATTAAACTCATCAGGGACAATCTTCGCCATTTCACCGACTTCCCGGTCCACACCGTCTATTATCTCCCATTTGGGTGGTTTTTCCCTGAAATTTTGGGGCAGGTAGCGGAGCAATTCACGGCATTTTTTGATAGTTTCCTCGTCATCCTGGCCCACTGCGTCGCAGCTTCCGCTGAGTTGCATGTGATAATCAGCCCCACCAATATTGCGATCGATTTTCTCCGAGGTGGCGGCCTCGGTCTGCCGAGGCCCTCCCAGCCACATGTTTGCCGATATTCGGCTCATGAGCAGAAAATCGCACAGCGTCGGCAGATAGGCTCCGCCGGCAATACAAGGTCCCATCAGCACGGTAATCTGTGGAATGACACCGGAATACAGAGACTGGAGCCTGAAATGCCAATCCAAGCCGGCCATGGCCACATCCTGGTAGCCGAGGCGGCCTCCCGAGGAGTCCAGGAGGTTGACCATGGGAATACCCCACATTGCAGCCATCTCAAGGGGTCTCGCAAATTTGACAAGATGTTGAGTACCGGCCGATCCACCTAATACCGTGAAATCGCTGGCGTGGATCATGATTAAGCGATCATTTACCCGGGCCGAACCAATGATAGCGCCGTCGCATGGAGCCTCGGGTATGCGGCCATCGATACGTCTGCTGGTGGTGCCCACAAATGAGCCCAATTCATTAAAGCTGTCGGGATCAATCAGGATCTCAATTCTCTCCCGGGCGGTCAGCTTTCCCCGACTGTGTTGTCTTTCGATGTGTTTGATGCCTCCACCCAGGCGGTTTTTCTCCTGAATCGCGCTGTATTTTTTGATAGCCTCTTGCATGCGTTTTCCCATAACTTAGTCCTCTTATTTTATGCTGGTTTAATATATCTTTTTTTCTCCGGAACCTCTTCACGCTTATTTAGCGAAGCGCGCAGGGCTTTGACAATTTTCGATCGCGTTTCTCGAGGATCTATAACTTCATGGACCGTATAGTAAGTGGTAAACATTTTTCCCATCGTCATAACACTAAAGTGCTCCTTGAGGATGCTCAGAAAGAAATTATAAACGTCGTCATAATTGCCCTCTTCCTTGGCCTTGGCCAGTTCCTTGTGGAAAACGGCTTGAACAATGGACTCCGGTCCAGTAGGTGCAAACTCTACGGTCGGCCAGCCATAGATAAAATCAGGCCCCATCTTGCTGCAACCCATCACGATGTTCGATCCGCCGTACGAGCGTCTCAACACCAGAGTTACTTTCGGATTGGTCAGATGCGAGTAACCATGCAGATTTTTGGCACCGTGTCGGATGACTCCCATACGCTCCCACTTGTCACCGGGCGGAAACGCCGGGGTATCCGAAATGGTTACCAATGGGATGTTAAAGTTATCCAGGAACATGATAAATCGGTCGTATTTATCCGATGAATCCGGCTCCATGATGCCGCTGAGCTCATCCGGATTGCTGGCGGCGATACCCACAGGAATACCGTCAAAGCGGGCAAATCCCACAACCATATTTGGGGCGAAATCCTCCTTCAATTCGAAAAATTCACCGTTATCCACAATCAGCTCAATGATCTCGTGAATATCGTAGGTGAACTTTGGGTCGTCGGGCATGACGTCGAGCAGAGCTTCTTCTTTCCTTTCCGGAGCATCGGTGGATTCGACAATTGTCGGCTTCTCCCAGCAGTTCTGGGGCATGAACTGCAGCAATTGTTTAGCCAAATCGATGGCTTCTTCATCGCTGGCAGCGATCAAATCGCATTGGCCGCTTTTTTCCATGTGAAATTCGGCTGAGCCCGCGTCATCGGATTCGATCTCGCCACCCAGCCATAAGAACCCGGTCTTTTCATTGATAATTAGAAAATCAGACAGGACCGGCACTTGCGCCATGGGGCCGGTACAAGGTCCCAGAAGAAGTGCTATTTGAGGAATAATGCCTGAATAGTTACAGTAGTTTCTTATGAGCCGGCCCATTCCGTTTAAACCCACGTATCCGCCTTTAAAGCTAATTCGTGAGCCGGCCGAATCAAACATGCCAATGATGGGCATCTGCTCCTGTCTGGCCATGTATACCAGTTCCGCGATTTTCCAAACCCCCTGGTCGCCAATTGAACCGGACATCACTGTAAAATCCAATGCGTAAATCATCACCGGCCGCCCATTGATCCTAGCAAAGCCCATGATCACACCGTCGGAAGGACTCAGCTTTGCTTCGCCTTCCAAAAACATACGAAATTCCCGAACTCGGGATCCAAGTTCCTCGAAGGTGCCCGGATCAGCCAGCAACTCGATTCTCTCTCTGGCAGTAAGCTTGCCCAACGAATGCTGAAGCTCAATGCGCTCCTGACCGCCTCCAGCCAGATTTTCCTGACGATTTTCTTCCAGTTTGGCAAGGAAACCATCCATCCATTGACCCATAGTTCTGCCTCCTTGTTTAACCTTAATGTATGCGTATAAAATTTATTTTTTCCCCTAATCCAATGCTTCCAGTATCAACGCATAAAATTCCAAATTACAAAATCCAAATTTCAAATAAATTCTAAATTCCAATAATCAATTTCCAAAAACATGCATCTACTGAAGCAAAAGCTTTTATCATCTGTTTGCTATCTTCAATGGTTGTAATTGTTTCGGTGATGTTTTAACGACTTTTAAATAATTCGACGGATTATTGTTGACGCTTTGGAAACATCCCCGGCTTACGTCCTTGCCCCAGCGGCCCGGCAAAGGCTTGCGCGATCGACATCCATTGTTCCGCAGTTTCACCCTTAGTGATAAGATTGGTGTCGGCAATATGGCGCCGTTGAGCCACCACCCAACAAAAATCTTCGGCCGAGCCTTTTACACTATTTTTTGCTTCTTCCGGTCCCCATGTCCACAGGTCACCTGAAGGGCCTTCTAGCTCTACCCGAACCTGTGTGTCAGGGACATCCATCTGGCGGTTGGCATAGCTCCAGCCAAAGGTTCTCACTCCCAGGTGGGCAACGTGACGCAGGCGGTCGGTCGGTTGACGAGTTATACCTAATGCATCCACAATATCCTGTCCATGGGCCCAGGTCTCCATAAGGCGTGCCGTGACAGAAGACATTACACTCATATCGGGACCATACCAGGGTATTCTCGTTTTGGGATCCATCGGCGCCAGTGCTTCAAGGAGCGCTAGACCTTCCCGTCTCCACCATTCCAAGGTCTCTGCGGCATTTAAATCCTTGCCTGCGTTTTCAAGATGTTTACTATAGCCATTAAGATCGTGCATCCACTTTTGCAAATATTGTTTAAACGCTGCGGGGTCAGTAGCGGCCACCCTAGCTCTATCATCAAAATACGCTAAATGCCGAATTTGATCCTTGATAGTCCAGCCCTCTGCGGGTGTCATGGTGTTCCATGCGGCCTCATCCAGGCCGGCCACAATAGTATCCAACTCTTGCTGTTCATTTGCCAGGTCGGTACATATTTGCTTCATAGTTCAATTCCTTATCGATTAACGGAGCGTTTTAGCTCAATCGGTGCTAAATTTTAGCCGTCACAGTATCCGGAAGCCTGTTCGTTAGAATGTCAACGGTCTCCTCGACCATATGCATAAGGATTTCCGCAGCCGGTTTGATTTCCTTGATAAGTCCGGATACCTGACCGGCAAACGGGCCGACATATTCCACCATGTCGGCCTGGGTGAACATCTCCACCATCCCCGAGGCCAGAAGAACCTGAGTCGGAAACGGCAGAGGGTCGAGACCTGATGTTTCCCACAGATCGTGGAATCTGTTGTAGGTAGCTCTGGATGTCTTTCCGGTATATATATAGGTGCGACGGGTGTCTTCGTCGGTAGCCTTCAAGATGGCTTCTTTCTGAATATCCAACGCTCCACCTTCCACCGATGCCAGAAAACGTGTGCCCACCCAGACACCGATACATCCCACCGCCAGGGCTGCTGCAACACCCCTACCGTCACCGATGCCCCCGGCAGCCAACACCGGGGTCGGCGCAGCCGCGTCAACGGCCTGGGGCCAAAGGGCCATGCTCCCAATTCGACCTGTGTGCCCGCCGCCCTCATGTCCCTGGGCCACAACCAAATCCGCACCGGATTGGGCAATGCGTCCGGCATTTTTCGTATTGCCTGAAATTCCAAGGACCTTTATGCCGGCGTTATGGGCATCGGCAACCATAAAGCCGGGATTTCCCAGTCCGGAACAGAACAGCGGTACGTTTTCCTCGATACAAACCTTTATGGCTGCATGGGGCCGGGAGGTGGTAGATCCCAGTTTGATCATGACATCGATATCCGGAAGCTGCAGTTTTTCCTTGATTTTTGTCATCCAGTCATAGTGGGCCTTTGGCAGGGTTTTGAGTACTTCGCTCAATGGGATTTCCTGGGGTCCTTCGATTTCAAGGTCCCCGGCGCTGACTGTTTGGCTGGGCAGTAATATATCTACGCCAAAGGGTTTGTCGGTCTGCTTTTTGATTTCACGAATCGCCTCGCGCATCTCATCCACCGTATACCCGGCAGCCCCTAACACGCCGAGACCGCCAGCCTCTGAGACCGCCACAACCAGTTCTACCGGTGCACCGGTTCGCTCTCCCACTAGGCTGGGACCCATGCCGGCGCTTAAAATCGGGTACTCGATTCCTAAGACATCACACAGTTTTGTTCGCAAGGTCGGTTTGCCCATATTGATCTCTCCGGGAGTAAGAAAGTTTAACTGCACGTGAAAGCGGCTACCAGTTGCGATGCTACGGTAGAATTCTCAAGCTTTATCGCGACTGGAAGCTGCTCCCACATAAAAACATAAAAAAGGAATGATCGCCAAAAAATAAATTACATAATGAAACTTTCAATTATTAAAATACAATTTAGAAATCCAGTTTCTTTTTCAGGCTGAAATCGGTGGACGTCGGTTCGCCCATGGTCGCGCGGCTTCCAGCTGGGCAGCCAGTCGAAAAAGGGTGGCTTCATCGCCGAATCGCCCAATGAATTGGGTTCCAATCGGTAGATTTTCATTATTCCAAAACAGCGGCACCGACATCGCCGGTTGACCGGTTACGTTGCAGATGGAGGTAAAGGGCATAAATTTACCGGATCGGAAGAACCCGTGCATCGGGTTTTCCGGAGTGGGATCAAACGTACCAAGAGCAACCGGCGGTTCGGCCAGGGTAGGAGTGAGCCACACATCCCATTTGGTAAATAGACGAGCAACATCACGCGAAAGGCTCTGAAGATCCTCTAAAGCGAGCAAGTAGGTACCGGCGTCGGTCTGGCGTCCCTTTTTGATCAGCGCCCATGTCAGCGGTTCAACTTGATCCGGAGTGATTGTTTTGCCGGTCTCGCGTTCCCAAAATTCGGCGGTCCATGCGCTACCCCCCAACCACACTCTGTAAAAGCACCTGGCCATATGTTCGGCATCCACATCCATTGCGACTTCCTCTACTTCGTGTCCTAAATCGGAGCATAGATTAGCAGCATCATGCACGGCCTTTATACAGTCCTCGTGCACGTCAATGCCTTCACGTGCTTTTGTTGTGAAGGCGATGTGAAGTTGCCCCGGATCAGCACCGACCTCTTCTATAAATGGTCGGGCCGGAGGCGGCGCCCAATACGGGTCTCCCAGATCAGGGCCGGAAGTGGCATCCAGCAGAGCGGCACTATCTCTGACCGAGCGCGTCAGAGCGTGTTCCGCTGCCAGACCGGTTAAAAGATCTCCGTAATCTGGACCCAGCGGATTGCGACCGCGAGTGGGTTTCAAACCAAAGAGCCCGCAGCAAGATGCCGGCATGCGGATCGATCCGCCACCGTCGTTACCGTGGGCCATGGGCACCATACCGGAAGCCACTGCGGCTGCCGATCCGCCACTTGAACCTCCAGGCGTTTTGTTTGTATCCCAGGGATTGCGGGTCGGTCCAAAAAACAAGGGTTCGGTGGTGGGAAGGGAGCCGAATTCCGGAGTATTGGTTTTACCGCAGATAATTAAACCGGCTTTTTTTATTCTTACTACCAGCTCGGTATCATGGTCGGAAACGTAGTCTCGCAAAAAGGCAGAGCCCTCGGTGAATCTTACACCGGCGTATTCGGCGATCAAATCCTTAAGCAAAAACGGCACGCCGGTAAAGGGACCATCGGGAATATCGCGTGTTGCGACCTCTCGCGCAAGATCATGCATTGGTGTAACTACGGCATTTAAAGTTGGATTCAGGCGTTCGATGCGTTCAATGGCCGCCTCAACCAGCTCGATGGGTTTGATTTTCTTTTGTCTTACCCATTCAGCCTGGGCTGTGGCATCTAAAAAAGCGAGTTCTTCTAGATTTGACATTTTTACACCTTTTTTTAATGAAGATTCATCGGCGATGATCGGCTCAAATTGAATTCTGGTGTTTATTTGCCCCTATGGCATGCCGTCATTTTTTTCCAGACAGTTGCCCAAGACATATTCAAATTGGTGATAGCACGTCTTTTCGTAAACCTTTTCTTTGAAATATCGTTTGACATCTTCTTTTTTGCTCCAATCACAACCGCTCAGTGCCTGACAATCGGTATCGCCAAATCTTTCGATCCTTTTAATTAATCCTTTTGAGATGGGTTCTAATCATAAACCTAAATCTTCATTAATCAGCACTATTTTCACCCTTCCTTTGGGAAACGACTTTTCCGTAATCGTCCAAGAATTGCAGATGCGGTCAGGGCTTTTGCACTCCTCACAGTATGAGGTTTTAACACAGGGCGTTTTTTTATCCAAGCGCATGGAATTCACCGGTGCGACATAGTTTTTGATGCGGTACATGGCTTCATCTAAATTGGTAACGAGTTTGTTTCTTCCGATAAGAAGGATGACCCATTTGGGACCGAACGTAAGGGCCCCCACACGGTTGCCAACCATATCAAGATTGACCAGCTGTCCGGCTTCGGTGACGGCATTGGTACCCGTGATAAATAGATCAACCAGCAGTGCCTGCCTGCGACGCTCGCCCATCTCTTCTTTTGATATTTTTTTCTCAAATGTGTCAAGTATCTTTAAATCAGAATTTTCACACAACTGATCATACAGACCCGTGGCTCGGAATGTCATCGAGCCACCCCAGGATACGGTTTTGGGCCCTAATTTAGGAATAAGATCTTCCAAAACGATTTTATATGCTGCATCTTTATTATCTGCCAGAAAGACTTCGAAGTTGTTTGATTCTAAAGCTGCTTTAAGATCAGCCAGTCTCAGGTTCCAGTAGTTCTCAATCGGTTTGTCCATTTCATCCTCCTGTATTGATTTTTAATATTTGTAGGAAAAGTTTGTTCTCAAAATAGACCTAATCGGAATCATAAACTTCAATTCATATCCTTTCCTAATTGAAGATGGTCCAAGAATCAATATATAAAATGCTTCCGCGTTCCGCGTTTCGGGTTCCGGGTCAAGACAAATGGAAGGCATGGAGCATAGCGCAAAGCGCATAGCGTAGAAGCATCATGACCTAAATTGCATATCAGATTTTCAACCCTATGCCCCATGCGCCATGCCCTGTGCCCATACCTTACTCAATCCGTATCCTGAACCCCGACTATCGAAACCTTGTTTAATCGGGCTTGATCTTCACTACTACGAGCGTAACATCATCTAGTCTTTCTTGTGTTTTGCTAAAATCATTGATTGCCAGGATAACAGCATTCAAAATTTTGTTGGCTGATTCTTTCGCATGTTTTCGGATAATATTGCGGAACCGCTCCTTGCCGAACATATCTCCATTTTGATTTTGTGACTCCCAGATGCCGTCTGTTCCGATGAGGATGATTTGTCCGGGCGCAATTTTCCATCGAAATTGTTGGTAGGCGGCTTTTTCAGAAACCCCCAAAGGCAGACCACCTCTGGTAAGTTCGACAAACGCATCAGTATTATGATTATAAATTAAAGCAGGTTCATGACCGGCGTTTACCCAATTGATCGTTTCGTTTTGGCAATCAATTTCACATAAGAACAAGGTCATGAATCGACCGGATTCCTTCACATCTCGCGAAAGCTGCCTATTCACATCAGTAACTATCTGATTGAGATTGCCTGCCCTTGACGATCGTTGACGCAAGAAGGCCCGGGTGGTGGTCATCAATAATGCGGAGGGGATGCCGTGGTCGGAAACATCTCCAACAACAACACCTATTTTTCCCTGTTGTTCATGTCCTCTGATCAAATAATCGTAATAGTCTCCTCCGGTCTCCTCACAATAGATGCTTTTTCCGGCAATATCTAAACCTTTAACCCGGGGATCTGAGCTGGGCATCAGATGTTGTTGAACTTCCATGGCCAGATCTAGACTCTGGCGCATGCGATCGCGCTCTTTAAGTCCATCTGTCATTTCGTTGATGACATCACCCGTATAGCCGATTTCATCGTTACTGGTTACCTTTACCTTTTTGTCAAAAATGCCGTTCCTCACCCCGCGCAACGTCTGAATGATTTCTCCAAAAGGAAGGGTTAAATTTCGGCTAACCAATATGGTAATAAAAATGCCGGCTATTAGAAAAATAATAATATTGATGTATAATGACGAACTCAACATATTCAGCGCTTTAGAAGGATCAGATTCGGAGTTGGTGATTCGGTGGAATATATGGATTATTGTAATGAGGGGAATAAGATTGCATGCAAATAGTAGGGCGGCAAGCCGCGTGCGTATTCTGATCCGCAGGGTTTTAGGGATAGTATAGAGACCGCCATAGGGGAAAAAATGAGGAGCCAGCCGTTTTTGTAAAACATGCTCCAGCAGAAAAAATGCAATGGTCACCGTGATCAAGCCGGTACTCAGGCTCATGAACAATGAGCGTTGAATCCAATATGAGCCAACACCCAAAACCCAGTGAATGATTGGCCAAAGGATTGCAGACAAAAGCCACATACTGAAACTAAGTACCATAAGGATAAAAGGTTCATTGAGCAATCGTTGTTGCGCCAGGTTTTCCAGATCTTCAGGCACAGATGTGTTTTTAAATTTTGCGTTTAGAAAAGATCTAATTGGCCGTTCGTAGAGTAATGTCATTCCACAAACGAAGGCAAATGCAGCGGGCGCAAAAAACGTATCCAACCAATGAGCTATAGGATTTTCCAACACCTGCTGCGGCAGTGGTGTTTCGCTCTTCATAAGAAAAACCTGAATAAATATTACACCGATAAGGTTTGCTAAGAAATTCGCACCCAGCATATCATTTTTTAGATGGAAAAATTCAGCTTTGGTCATTGCTGTACCCTCCAATTTATCAGATCAAATTTTATCGAATGCACATTATCAGGAAGGCATCAAAACCTCAACTTTGTTATAATCAATTTAGAACTCGAAATTGTCCTGTTAAAGATTATCATTTAATCTGTGGATTCGGTGTGGTATGTATATTAGATAAATAGGTCCTTAATGAATCGCAATCACGGAGGTTATCAATATGTCTTTGAAAACCGGCGATGAATATCTTAAATCCATTAAATCTCTCGACCTTGAAGCCAATGTGATGGGAGAGCAGACTGGAAATCTGCCGGAGAATCCTTTGGTTGAGCCATCAATTCGAGCTGTGGCGGCCACCTATGATTGTGCGCATAATGAAGAAACCAAATCGCTTTTCAGGGTCAGATCCTCAATCTCCGATGAAGAAATCAATCGATTCACCCATCTGCACCAAAGCACGGAAGACTTAATGAACAAAGTCATCATGCAGCGCTATTGCGGAAACGTGACCGCATGTTGTTTTCAGCGTTGTGTGGGACTGGATGCCGCCAATGCCGTTTTCAGCGTCACGTATGAATGTGACAAGGAGCACGGCACCAATTACCATCAGCGTTTCCGGGATTATTGGAGCCGGATTCAACTTGAGGATTTGGTTGTCGATGGGGCCATGACCGATCCCAAAGGAGATCGGGGCAAACGCCCCAAAGATCAAACCGATCCGGATCTTTTTCTGCGGGTGGTGGAACGAAAAAGCGATGGTGTCGTGGTGCGGGGAGCCAAATTCCATCAGACCGGCATGCTCAACTCCCATGAGATTATTGTGATGCCGACCTTGAATATGCGCCCGGGAGAAGAAGAGTGGGCCATCTGTTTTGCCGTACCGGTTAACGCCAAGGGTATTCGATTTATATACGGTCGCCAGACCAGTGACACGCGTAAGCTGGAGGGGCTTAGATTGGATGTGGGTAATCCTACCTTTGGCGGTCAGGAGGTGATGACCGTATTTGAAGATGTGTTTGTGCCCGAGGAACGAATTTTCCTAAACGGAGAAGTGAATTATTCGGGGACGCTGGTCGAGCGGTTTGCCGCGTACCATCGCCAAAGCTATGGGGGGTGCAAAGTGGGTATGGGTGATGTACTCATCGGAGCAGCAGCCCTGATTGCCCGGATGAACGGGGTGGAAAAGGCATCTCACATCCGAGATAAGATTGTGGAAATGATCCACCTGAATGAAACCATGTATGCCTGCGGAATCGCCTGTTCGGCCAGAGGCCATCAAACCCTTGCAGGTAATTATGAAATTGATATGCTGCTTGCCAATGTGTGCAAGTTAAATGTAACACGCTTTCCGTATGAGCTGGCGCGTCTGGCGACAGATATCGCCGGCGGCCTTCTGGGTACGATGCCGTCGGCCCAAGACCTGGAAGACTCCGTAGCCGGACCCTATATCAAGAAGTATCTGGCGGCAGTAGATGGAGTTGAGGTAGTTGATCGGATGAAGGTGTTGCGACTGATTGAAAACTTGGTGGCCGGTGCCGGTTCGGTGGCTTATTTGATCGAATCCATGCATGGCGCCGGACCGCCCATGGCGCAGCGGATAATGATCGGCCGCCAGGCGGATCTTGAATCTAAGATCAATCTGGTAAAAGGGATCTTGGATATCAGCTGATGATATTTCGCTTTATTTTAAGATAATTCCTAAAAACGGGATAACATTTATGAAGTATAAAAACGTCGAACACGTCCAAACGGCATTGGAGGCAGCCGAATATATCTGTTCCAAAAATATCGCCACGGTCGTATTTTTGGCCCAGGCTACGCAGAAACCGGTGTTGGTAGAAGGGCCAGCCGGGGTTGGGAAAACCGAACTTTCCAAAGCGGTGGCTCGCAGCTTAAGACGTGAGTTGATCCGGCTCCAATGCTATGAAGGATTGGACGAAACCAAAGCCTTATATGAATGGGAGTATGCCAAGCAGCTTCTCTATACCCAGATGATGAAAGAAAAAATCAATGATGTTATTTCTGGATCCAATTCCCTGTCGGAGGCTGTGGATCGAATCGCGAATCAGGAAGATGCTTTTTTCTCAGAGCGCTTTATTCAGCCGCGGCCGCTTCTTCAAGCCATTGGCTCTTCTCAGCCCGTCGTTCTTCTCATCGATGAAGTGGATAAATCCGATCCGGAATTCGAGGCGTTTTTGTTGGAAGTTTTGAGTGACTTTCAGGTATCGATTCCGGAATTAGGTACCCACAAAGCCCGCAATATCCCATTTGTGTTTTTAACCTCAAATGATTCCCGAGACATGAGCGATGCGCTCAAACGGAGATGTATCCATCTTTACATCGATTACCCGGAGAGAGAGCTGGAAATGAAAATCGTTCGGCTCAAGATTCCTCAGATTAATGATCGTCTGGCAGGGCAACTTGTCGATAAGATTCGTAAAATTCGTGAGTTGGATCTCAAAAAGAAACCCTGTATCTCCGAGACTTTAGACTGGGCCCAATCTTTAATCGCACTTCAGGTTGAGGATCTATCCACCGAGGTAGTTACCGATACCCTGAACGTCCTCTGCAAGTATAGGGCGGATGTGGAGCAGGTAAAGGCAAGAATAGAAAAGATAATGAATTAGGGGGGATTCAGGAATTCAGGAATTGAGGGATTGGGGAATTGAGGAATTAAATCGGAAGAATACATTCAATTTCAAAATGCCTTAATTCGCAATTCCTCAATTGATATCTTATCTCTGGAAAAATTTCCAAACAATTTTCGGTTCAAGATTCTCAGTTCTTATGGTCAACCTAGTATTGAAATTTGTCTCCTGTGCCCGGGCGGCGGGGCTGAGGATATCCACCTCAGAAGTGCTTGATTGTTTGAATCAGCTGGAGCTGGTTGATATTTTAGATGAGCCGCAGTTTGCGGCTGTCTTGCGTGCCAATTTTGCCAAAAGTCGGCGAGAACAGCATCACTTCGATCGACTATATCACTTATTTTTCCACGAACTACGCTTAGATGAGAGTATCGCCCATTCCGAAGCGCTTGCCACTCAGATTCAGGAAACTCTTGATAATTTGCCATTAGAACCAAACGGAAACCAATCTTTTCAGGCGGTGTTGGATTTTTTGCGAGGCGATCCCCTCCAGTTTCTTGAGCAAATGCGCCAGGCCCTTTCCGGCCGAGACGGACAGGGTGGGGGAATGGGCGCTAATTTGGGAGCTGTTGTCCGCCGTCTTGAGCTGATGCTGCAAATCAATGCGTTTGACAATGCGCTTTTAGAATTTTTCAATGATCAACGCGGTCGAATGAATTGGGAAATCCGCCGTGATTTGGGGGAGCATTTCAATGCCCGCTTGGAAAGCGCCCGTCGTTTGCTCACCCAGCAGCGCATGCAGTATGATGAGGGTGCCGAAAAGCAACTGTCGTATCAAAAACATCTGGATCGTTTGGGTGAGGTCCACTTCGCTTCGTTGACCAAAAAAGAAGTGGAGGAGATGCGCGAGGTCATTGAACAATTGGTTCGTAAACTGAAGGATACGATCAGCCGCCGTTTTGCCAGCCGAAACAGAGGGATTCTGGATGTTAAAAAAACCTTACGCCGCGCCGCAAAGTATCATGGAATACCCTTGGAAATTATTTTTCGAACTAGACCACCTCGCAAGGCCAAGATCGTAACACTCTGTGATGTTTCCGGTTCGGTTTGGTCGGCTGCCCGTTTTATGTTAAACATGCTGTATTCGTTGCAGGAGTGTTTTACCCAGGTGCGCAGCTTTGTGTTTGTTGCCGGACTGGATGAAGTCACCCAAATTTTTGAAGACCACGAGATCAACCAGGCCATAGATAAGGTTCTAAAAGAAGCAAACATTGAATACAATGCCGCCACAGATTACGGCCTGACGTTTCGTCAGTTTCAAAACGAACACATGGACATTATCAATAAGAAGACAACCTTTATTATTATTGGTGATGGGCGTACCAATTATTCCAATCCGGAAGAACAAATTCTGGACGAAGTTCGTGAAAGAAGCCGCCGGGTGATTTGGCTGAATCCGGAAACCGAACAATTCTGGTATACGGGTGACAGTGAAATGCGTACCTATCAGAGCTTTTGCCACGAGGTTAGGCCCTGCCAAAATCTCAATCAGCTCTTAGATTTCATCACCACGCTGGTGTTGTGATGAAAATGGAATATCTAATGATTGATGAAATTATCGCTCATCCTGATATATCCAAATATTTGACTACCTTTACGTCCGGTCAAATTATCTTTCTCGAAGGTGATGAATCCCAGGATCTCTATGTCTTGGTCTCCGGCCAGGTAAATATTTTCAAGGGAGATAAGAAAATTCGAGAAATTACCAAAAAAGGATCCTTATTCGGGGAGATGTCCTTTTTCCTGGGGGGCAGTAGGACGGCTTCCGTAAAAGCAAATGATGACGTAAAGGTGATTCGCATTCCCAAGGAAAAGATCAACCACTTCCTTCGTGATTTCCCGAGCGCGGCCAGGGAGATAACCAAATATTTGGCTCAATGGCTTGATGAGACAAGCCGGATTGTACATGGATTAAACGAGTTTTGCGATCAACTGCCGGATGCTGTTCTGTTAACCGATAAGGAAGGAAAAATTCTCGCATGGAATTCTGCAGCTGAAAAACTATATGGCAGGGACTGGCATCAAATGCGTCATCGGAACGTTGATGAAATTTATGAAGACCCCCGAGATTACAACGATTTCCTTGAAGAGGTTCAACAGAAATATTCGGTCAGAGAAAAAATATTTCAAATAATACATCCTGAAAAGGGTACACGGTTTATCTCGACAAGCACCACGGTTCTGTATGACGGTCACCATAACTATCAGGGGGCTCTTTCACTGGGTCGAGATGTTACGACAGTCAAAAACTTGGAGAGGAAATATAAACGAATTGGTTACTGGCTTATCTCTTCGTTTCTTTTGCTTGGTATTTTGGCAGCGGTTATTTTCTTTGGCTATCCTTACTTTTCAAAGGGCTACCAAACCGTAAGTTTAAGACAACAGGAGCTGAGGAACCATTTGGCGAAAGATTACTTTGTGCTCAAGTCATTGTTAATCGATCAGGTTGGCAGTGGTAACAGATTAAAGACACGTCAGGTAATGAAAAATTTTTTCAATATTCAGAAAACCACTGTGCTTCCTTATAACGGCCTGCTTTTAATTGATAGGGAGAAAAAGGTCATTAATGCATTTTCAATTAAGGCGGATGAAGATGTTATCGGAATGATTGACAGCAGTTATGCGGCCATAAAATTCCAGGGCAATGAAGACTCTCTGCACAAGGTGCTCACTGTTTATCGTACCGATAAGGATCATCCCATGGGCAAAAAGGGTGTAGAAATTGCCTTTGAATTGTACAAAGATAATGAGTTCAAAGGATGGTTGATCTTTCAAATGGACATGGAATTGCTGCGAAAAATTCATGGTATGGATATAGAAGGTTTGAAAGAATTCCAGTTTGAAAAGCCTTGATTTATGAGAAAATCAGAAGATTTGCAATCTTGCCGATATGAAGTTTCACAAAGTGAAGATGGGTCTATGACGCTTCACATCCAGGGCAGGATGGATGCTTCCAGTGCGGGCCGGATGATCGAGGGAGTAAAATCCCTATTGAAGGATCGCCTCCCATCTTCGCTTACCGTAGACCTTGAAAAAGTTACTTACCTGGATGATTTCGGCGCGCTGGTTTTAGTCGAATTAAAATATTTAATGACCGGCGCAAAAGACAAGCTTTATCTTACAAACGCCAGTGATAAGGTAAAGGATGTGCTTTCTATCCTCAACTTCGACACGATAGGGGAGAGGGTATCAGCTCCTAAGAAACGTTCCCCCAACATATTTACACGCCTGGGCGAAGGCGTCTTTCGCCAAGCTTCAGACCTAACGTTTACTTTTGCGTTTATCGGGTCTGTCTGTTTGTCATTGCTTTATGTTTGTTTACATCCCAAATCATTGCGAACAAATGACACGTTCTTAAACATGGAAAAAATGGGGGTTGATGCCCTTCCCATTGTGGGTCTGATCAGCTTTCTGCTCGGTCTGATTATGGCCTTTATGTCTTCGGTCCAGCTGCGACAGTTTGGGGCTAACATTTACGTTGCATCGTTGGTGAGTTTGGCCATGGTTCGTGAACTGGGGCCTATTATGACTGCCATTATCGTCGCCGGGAGATCAGGATCAGCCTTTGCCGCTGAAATTGGAACCATGAAAATTTCCGAAGAAGTGGATGCCCTGTTCACAATGGGATTTGACCCCACGCGGTTTTTAGTGGTTCCTAGGATTGTGGCTTCCGTTATAGTCGTTCCATTCTTGACGCTGTTTTCAGATCTATTCGCCATTGTGGGTGGTCTGGTGGTGGGAGTATCCATGCTTGACCTGACGGCGAATGCTTATGTGGCCCAAACGATCAAGACCCTAACGCTTTTTGATGTCTTTTGGGGATTTCTGAAAAGTGGTGTTTTTGCGGTTCTAATTACCATGGTGGGTTGTCTGAGGGGATTTCAGGTGAAAGGTGGTGCCGCTGGGGTCGGCCGGGCTACCACTTCGGCGGTGGTAAGCAGTATTTTTTTAATAATCCTTTCTGATTCAATTTTTGCGATCATACTTCGTTACTGGGGATGATAAGTCCGTGATAAAAAGAAAATCCGTCATCCAGGTTAAAGATTTAGTTGCCAAATATGGTGACGATATTATCCTCGATCGCATTTCATTTGATGTTTATGAGGGTGAAATATTTGCTGTTTTGGGCGGAAGTGGAAGTGGTAAAAGCACCTTACTGAAACATCTGATCGGACTTCTGCAACCTTATTCCGGCCAGGTAATAATTGATGGTGATGATATTGCCAATTGTGATGAAAAAAAGTTCCAGGCGATACTAAGAAAGATCGGGGTTCTTTATCAGAGTGCCGCTCTCTTTGGTTCCATGACTCTCGCTGAAAATATTGCCATGCCTATCTTCGAATATACGGATTTGCCTAAAATATCTGTAGATAATCTGGTTAAGATGAAGCTGGATCTGGTTCATCTGGATGGCTACGAAAATCATTTGCCTTCTGAGATCAGCGGAGGAATGAAAAAAAGGGCGGGATTGGCAAGGGCCATGGCGCTGAATCCAAAGATCCTATTTTTCGATGAGCCCTCAGCGGGACTAGATCCGGTCACATCCGCAGAGCTTGATAATCTGATTGTCAATCTCAATAGAAATCTGAAAACTACCATGATTATCATTACTCATGAACTTCAAAGCATCTTTGCTGTGGCCCATAGGGTTATACTGCTGCATAGAAGTAACAGAGGTATCATCGCAGAAGGAGATCCCCAATATTTGCGAGATCACAGCAAGAATCTGTTCGTGAAACAATTTTTTAATCGTCTCGCCGGGGATAACACTGTTGATTGAAAGGATGGATCCTAATGGCTTCCCAGAGAACTAAATTTGCCGTTGGACTGTTTGTGGCAGGTGGTATGGCGTTTGCCGTAGTGGTCATCATCTGGTTGGGGATGTCGCGTTTTTTAGAAAAAGGCCAGTATTATGTGACCTATTTCGATGAGTCCATTCAGGGCCTGGATGTAGACTCTCCCGTGAAATACAGGGGCGTATTTATCGGTCGGGTAGAAAGCATAGGCGTTGCGCCTGATTCAAAATTAATAAAAGTCGTACTTAAAATTGAGTCCGGCCAGACGTTTGGCAGCAACATTGTGGCCCAGTTGAAAGCAGTGGGAATTACGGGAAGCAGATTTGTCGAATTGGATCGTAAAAAAGAGGATGAACCTGATCAATCACCGCACCTTAGCTTCCCATCAGAATATCCGATTATCGCCTCAAAACCATCCGAAATTAGTGAACTAATTAGCGGTATCAGTGATGTCCTGAACCAGATAAAATCCATGGATCTCCAGGGAATTTCAGAGAAAATTAAATCGACCCTTACCAATATAAATCAGACGGTTTCTGAAGCTAATGTGAAGCGTATTTCCCTGAAAATTGAATCATCTCTTGAGCGAATCGATCATATTTTGGACGATCAACGATTGGATACCATTCTTACGTCAACGGAAAAAGCGATTCAATCCTTTAATAATCTAGTAAATGATGCGGACAGGAGTTTAAGGCGGGCGGATAACACGGTTGTGAGGGTGGATGGGATCGTTACCGAAAAGGAGAAGACGATTAAAACGGCCATTGATGATTTTAGACAGGCCATGAAGAACGCCAATATTTTTTTGGAAAAAGGATCTTCACTTGTCGATGGAACAGAGGAGTCAATATCTCATCTCATGCCTCACTTGTTGGTTGTTGCGCAGAATTTGGAAAAGGCCAGTGAGGACCTGAATCAAATAATGGAGCTTCTGGCAGACCATCCCTCTCAATTTATATTCGGAGAGCCCCCTACTCCTCGAAATGTCGAGTCAGATATGTACAATAGGTAAAAAGGAGATGCTGGATGCGACGCTATAAACGAGTTCTAATTTTACTAATAAGTCTTGCTTTCATTTTAAGTGCCTGCCTTAATCTTAAGCAGCCAAGCAATACGATTGAGTACTATACCCTGGAGTATGATCCTCCCCTTATGGGTAATCGTCAGCCGCTTTCTTGTGTAATAAAGGTGAACCTATTTAGTGTATCTCCCATATATAATACAAATCGAATGATCTATCGGGATAGATCATTTAACAGAAAGGCTTATGTGTATCACCGGTGGCGGGCAAACCCTGGAGACGTTGTCACCTATTTCTTAAGGCGGGACATGAACCAATCCGGTCTCTTTAAGGCGACGTTGTCTCATGACAGCAGCTTTCCCTCTTCCTATATGCTGGAAGGCATGGTGGATGAATTTTTAGAATTGGACGGGGAAGACGGCTGGGAGGCGATTTTATCTGTCAGTATTACGTTCATGGCGGAAAATGAACCCGATATTAGCAAAAAGATCCTTTTGCAGAAAGCCTATCGTACAAACATACCGTGCCGACAAAAAAATCCAAGGGCTTTAGCGCAGGCAATGAGCTTGGCCATGGCAGATATTTCCGAGCGGATCATCAGAGATATTCATGACCGTCTAGACGATCACAAATAAATTAAATTTTGGTTACCGCAATCATACGGCTTCGTATTTTCTTATTTTTATATTGACCTCAGTTTTCATTTGATTAATTATTTTCAAAATTTAAACACAAGGAGGTAGTGAATGCATCCGTTTAGGAGATCCGCAAAGTTTGTGAGTATCTTATTAATCGTTTTTCTAAGCTTAATATATATACCTGTCCAATCGGTTTTTGCGGCCATGATCGGAACAAAGGCTGTGTTGGTAGACGAAGAGATGCAATATGCCCGTGAAAAAGTTCGTGCATTTCTAGATCGCGAGGATGTTTGGACCGCTTTAACCGCTCAGGGAATCGATCCGCTTGAAGCCAAAGCCCGGTTAGACAGCCTTTCAGACGCCGAGATTCAGCAAATTTCCGACAGAATCGACCAATTGCCTGCCGGAGGCGGGGTTTTGGAAGCTGTCGCTATTATTGCAATTGTATTATTTTTGGTATTGCTGATACTGGATATGATCGGGGTTACCGATGTTTTTACATTTATTAACCCACCTCCGAAACGATAGTATGGCGATTTGCCGAGTTTATTTTCATATGCACGGCATATTGTTGCTGATAGTTTTTTTTGTTAGTCTTCTTGGCGGGTGTGCTGGATTTAGGCAACTAGAGATGCCGCCACTTCCTGAAAATGCACCGCCCAGCCATGAGTTGGCAGCGGTGCCGTTTTTCCCTCAGGAGGCTTACCAGTGTGGGCCGGCTGCTCTAGCCATGGCACTTAGCTCAAGTGGTCTACCTGTCATTCCCGGAGATTTGGTCGACGAGGTATATACGCCATCTCGTAAAGGCAGCTTGCAGATGGCGATGATTGGTGCTACTCGCCGACATGGAAGACTTGCCTATGAAATTACCGATCTCGATTCTATATTTCCGGAAATTGCGGCCGGCCATCCTGTCGTCATCTTGCAAAATCTTGGTCTCTCATGGTACCCGGTTTGGCATTATGCAGTGGCGGTCGGGTATGACGCTACAATGGGCAATGTTATCCTTCGTTCCGGAGTCACTCCCCGCAAATTGATGCCATTTGGTGTTTTTGAAAAGACTTGGGCCCGGAGCAATTATTGGGGGCTTTTAGTCCTACAACCTACCCAATTACCAGCTACGGCCAAAGAGAAAACCTACTTAGCAGCCGTGCTGGGTTTGGAAAAAGCGCGTCAGTTTCAGGCCTCCATTTCAGGTTACACAACTGCTATAACACGCTGGCCTCAAAGTTTTCCTGCACGAATGGGCCTTGGAAACAGCTATTACGCCATCGGAGATCTCAAGAGTTCAGAGCGTGCGTTCAGAGAAACCATACGTTTACATCCCAATGCGGGATCGGCCTATAACAATCTTGCACAAGTTTTATTGGAGCAGGGCCGCTATCACGAAGCTTTGGGAGCTGCCCGCAAGGCGGTATCGCTTGGTGGCCCTTTGGAGGCCAGGTATGAGGAGACGCTAAGAGAAATTAAATCACATATAATTAGATAAGTTTTCAAACTATCTCTAAGAATTCTTGACATCTGGAAGATAAACACGGTATTTTAGGGTTAAATAAATTTAAGGAGGTCAGAAATGAAGGTGATTCGAAGATGGGTTAAACCTACCAGTATCGCTTTAACTATACTAATGCTGCTTATTTCGGTACCGTTTCAGTCCGTGCTGGCGGCAATGATAGGGACGGAGACCGTTATGGATTCTGCCCGCGGTCAGGAAGCCCGTGCCTATCTTCAGCAACTGCTGGCGCGCGAAGATGTTCAGGCGGCGCTCATCGCCCATGGTATTGATCCGATGGAGGCCAAAAGTCGCATTGATGCCCTGTCTGATGATGAGGTGATCCGTATTGCCGACCAGATCGACCAACTTCCGTCAGGAGGTACTAGTTTTCTCGGTTTTCTCCTCGTCGTTACACTTGTTCTATTTCTTGTTTTAGTCATTTTAGATCTGACGGGCGTCACCGATGTTTTTCCGTTTATAAAATCTCAGAGATAAAGTTCCGAGTGGCGGCTGAACCGTTCACCAGCATCTATAGTATTCAATCAATATACCCCGCAGTGACGTGCGGGGTATATTGTTCAACTGGAAGAATCACGCGCTCATGAAAGTCTTTCCTTCATTTTTATGCGAATCACTTTTCTTTTGTGCAGCATCTTAATTGTCGAAATGAATTCTGCCATTCGGCGCTATTTCCCCATCAGCTTCTTTACCTTCTTGACGCCATCGCCGGCATCTTGCGCATAAGCATCCGCACCAATACGGTCTGCCCAGCGCTGAGTAACGGGGGCACCGCCAATTATTGTCTTGTACTTTTCTCTTAAACCTGCTTTTTTCAATTCTTGCTCGAGTTCTTTTTGTACAACCATGGTGGTCGTCAATAAAGTACTGGACCCAATTATATCGGCACCATACTTTTCAGCTTCATCAATGAAGCGGGCGATGGGAACATCTCGCCCAAGATCCATGACCTCAAATCCGTTGGCTTTAAAAAGAGCAACAACGATGGTTTTGCCAATATCGTGTACATCTCCCTCGACGGTTCCGATGAGAATTTTCGCGGATACCAGCTCTTTTCCGACGGGTATGGCGGCATTGATGATCTCGGTGGCCTTTTCCATTGCCGTCGCAGAATAGATCAAGGCCGGCAGAAACAGTCTGCCGGTTTCAAACAGATCGCCCACCTTATTGATTCCTGGGATAAACCCTTTATCCATTAATAGGAGAGGGTCTATACCTTCGTCTAATCCCCTTTTGGCTGCATCGGTAGCTTTGTCGGCCTCCCCATTTACGATGGCATCAAAAGCTTCCTGAAAGATCTTTTCCGACATTTTCCTGTCCTTTCTAGATTGGATTTCGCGCGCCTAAAGATTCCTCCACCATTAAAAGATATTTTGATTTTTTTCAAGTTTACTTTCGTTATGTTATTTGAGATTTAAAAAGATTTACTGAATTAATTTTAATTTCAAGCAGTTCGGCAATTTTGAGCTTTGCGCGAAGACCCTTAGGGCTGCCTGCAATCGAGGTAATCACCCCGATTTCAAGCTGTTCGCGGAGTTGTCGCATGACCTCTTCATTTGTCAAATCGATGATATCAACTCCCAGCTTATCTGCCACATAGTGCTTGGCTTCAAATATTTTCATCTTGTGGGTCATCTGCATCCAAGCTACCAGATCTCCGGAAGTTCGGATACCGCCCATTCCCGAGGCAACAATATGAGCAATATGCATACCAAACGGATCGCCAACACCTATCTACAAACCGTCTGCCTTTCCAATCTGTACAAGTGATTTTGAAGCTCGTGTAACGGTGTCAATCGGAGGTGCTTCCATCATTGGCACGCCACCAACACCCATCCCAACATTGACATGGATTGGAATATCAACGGCTGCAACGGCAGCCTTTACAAGTGCAACAGCTCGAGCGATATTCCAGGCAGCCGATTTATTTGTATTCGTATTGATCGCCACGCCATAAATGCTAGCCCCCGCTGATTCAGCGACTTTTGCCTGGTCTTGGGGATACATTCCGGCCAGTCTTTTCCCATCAAAGGCTACGTCACCATGCATACCTAAAACAAATTCGCCGGATCCCCCCATGATAACCGGCATATCTGGTGTCGCCTTTTTTAAATCAGCCACCGCTTGCAGAGCGGCTAATAAATCGGCATCGCCTGCTGATCCGCAGGTATCAAGATTGAGGCCCTCACAGCCGATGCTATTTAATTTTTTTCCTACGAATACAATATCATTACGTAGTTGTTCGGCTGCAGCTTCCTGCGTTTCACAAGCTTCTTTGATCTTTCCCTGAGGAAGGAGATCTGCCGGGTTGGGGTAAGGTCCATCCGGCTGAAAATAAAGCCCCATATTGGGCTGGGCACCATAAAAAAGCGGAGCAGTCGTCATCATTGAGGTTGTGTAATACTCGTTCATTTCAAAGTTGATAATCGGCTTTACCGGCTTAAAGCTGTAGTCGCTGTGCCCTATCGAGGTGGTATCAGCTGCACAAGCGCGCTCGTAGGTGAGGATGGCTTGCATACGGCTCAACGGAACGCCAATTCCACTGCTATCCTGGCCTGCGTAAAAACTCATTGAACACCCATCATCGGTGACGACAACCTCTTCTCCAGCCGAAACACTAACGGTCCTGGACGGCTCGGCCATGATATTGAAAAGCTGCTCCGATTCGCCTGCGGTCAGTTCAGGGATTTCCGCACTCTGCGCCGCGTCTCGAATGCCTTCCGATATATCTTCTTTGATCTCAGCTGCAGACATGGTGACACGCTCGCCGTCTCCCATTCGAGTTAGAATACGATACGTCATTAACTTCCTCCTTTTCAAAATATTGACTCAAATAATTTAACTTTTTACGGATTCATCAATCTTAATTCTTCTTCCGTTTCTTTAATAATTGACTTAATTTTGTTAGAAACACCTTTCGGAAGCGGTTCGGGTCTGTGATTCTCTAAAATGCTTCTGGCTTTTTCAACGGACGTTGTGTAGATATCCTTACCTCCTGCCGCTTTCCATTCTTCTTTTGCCTTGCGGTTTATCAGCTCCGGTTGGGATTGGCTTCTCATATGTCTAAATGTGTGCTCATGCATCAGAAAGTCTTTTGCCGGTCCGATTTGATGAATGATATCTATGGCCAGAGTTTCGTTATTTATAGAAAAGCCGCCTACCGTGTGTTTGATCATTCGGGCAAATTCATTGTCCATCACCAGTTGAGCGAAATCAAACGTAATTCCGCTTTCCAGCATTCCCGGCCCGTAAATTAGATTGGCACCTGCCAATGCTGCAATGAGGCCGGTAAGTGTTTTTTCATGGCCCATTTGCGTGTCGGATATTTTACCATCGCTCTACCCGCCGGCGACATAACTCGGCAGAGCATAGTAACGGGCTAAGCGTGCCACCGCCCCGCTGATCATGGCACATTCAGGGGTGCCCACCGAAGCCGTGCCGAGCTTCAAATCCATTGCAGTTGTCGAGCTGCCGTAAATCACCGGAGCGCCCTTGGAAACAAGCTGATTGAGGGTGAGCCCACCCAGAACTTCGGCATTGTGGGTTACCAGGGTGCCGGCAAGCGTGACAGGTGACGTTCCCCCTGCCATTGCCATCGATAAAATATTGATTACCGAGCCGGTTCGAGCAGACTCGATAATGATTTCGCAGCATTCTTTTATGAGTTGCAATGGGCTGACCGGACACGTTGTAAACGACAATATGGGACGTTCTTTGAGTTTTTTCAAACCACCGACAATGGCGGCTGAAATTTTCACCAGTTTGTTTAACAAAAAGCCATTTCCGGGTCCCACACAACAGTGCTTGGTTGTGTTGGTAAGCATGGCTTCTGCATTATGCAGCGGTACAATTTCTTGGGGAACATCACTGGAACCGACAGCTTTTTCGCAAACATCAATATCACTCAAATAGTCAACAAGCCTTGCGGCGTCGGCAAGATCTGCTTTGGTGGGTTCTCTGCGTTCATCGGTGTAAAGATCCACCACTTCAACGCCTTCACTAAAATTTGTAAAGTGAACCCGTCCGGTCTCCAGTACCTTGTCATTATCCGGATTGCGTCCGGCCAATACTATTTTTGAAGGCGCAGATCGAATGGCGTCATCGACCACATACGGAGGGATTTTTACAATTTTTTTCTTGCGGTCTACCTCCGCACCGGCACCAGCGAAAATGTCAAGTGCCTCTTCAGTTTCAACGAATATGCCTGTTTTTTCCAGCACCGCAAGGGTTGCCAGGTGAATTTTATATAATTCATCATCCGTAAATGAATTAAGACTGTATCCTTGGGATTGTTTTTTCCCTTCATCGAAATTTTGAATCATAAATTGTCCCCCTTAAAACGGATACCGACTCAAGAGTATTGCAACCCGGATATTTCACGAGTTTGATTCGTTAATTTTCATGAAATGTTTGTAATCAGGCAGTTTACCGTAACAAAGGGATGGGGTAAAATCAACCTCAACGAAACCATAAAATTTAATTTCTTAAAACTAATTATGCATTGATTAATGGGACTATATTGTGGCAAAGGGAGCTGTACATTTCGTCCCTTAAAAGTGATACCTAATCTGAGCGATTTGATGCCCGTCTAGCCCGGATCGTCATTCCGGCGCACCAGACTGTGTCGCAATTCAAAAAAAGGACTTAATTTGTACCCGTCATGCCGGACTTGATCCGGCAGCCAGTAGCGTAAGACTTTGAAAAAACGCTGGATTCCGGGTCAAGCCCGGAATGACAAAAATTGCAATATGTGTCGTTTTGCCGATTATGACACAGTCTGT
>CP070746.1:5153975-5162983 GCA_020348305.1 Desulfobacterales bacterium | reverse complement strand
GGGAAGGGAACGAGAGCTTGAGCTTTTGCTCGATGGTTTTGAACGGTCTAAAGCAGGTCTGGGTCAGTTCTTTTCCATCATGGCCGAGGCAGGGATAGGCAAATCCAGGCTCTTATATGAGTTCAGAAAGGCCGTCGCCCACGAGGATGTAACATTTTTGGAGGGAAAGTGCCTCTCGTATAGCAAGGGTGTACCTTATCATCTACATATAGACACTCTTAAGGCAAATTTCGATATCAGGGAGGGCGACGGGGACTCAGTGATCAGGGAAAAGGTTAAAAGGGGTTTAAATATATTAGGTGCAGATGAGACGTCTACGCTTCCCTATTTATTAGAAGTCTTTTCCGTCAAAGATAGCGGTATCGACAAGATTCCCATGAGTCCTGAAGCGAGAAAAGACCGGACCATAGAAGCCTTAAATCGAATCGCCCTGAAGGGTTCAGAGATCCGACCCCTGATCCTGGCCTATGAGGACCTCCACTGGTCGGATAAGAGTTCAGAGGAAGTATTGAAATATATTTTAGAGAACATACCGGGGGTAAGGCTTTTAATGATATTCACCTATCGGCCAGACTTTGTGCATACCTGGGGCGCAAAGTCCTTTCACAATCAACTAACTTTGAACCGGCTCTCTAATAGAGAGAGCCTTGCTATGGTGAATCATCTTTTGGGTACAAAGGACATCGATAACAATCTTGAAGATTTGATCCTGGAAAAGACAGAAGGGGTTCCCTTTTTCATCGAGGAGTTTATAAGATCCCTTAGAGATCTAAAGATCATAGAGAAAAAGGGCAACAAATATCATTTGGCAAAAGATATACAAGAGATGACCATTCCTTCAACGATTCAAGATGTCATTATGGCCAGGGTGGACTCGTTGCCTGAGGGTGCGAAAGAGGTGCTTCAGACCGGGTCTGCGATCGAGAGGGAATTTACCTATGAATTGATAAAGCGGGTTGCGGACCTACCGGAACAAGAATTACTCTCTCATCTATCCGTTTTAAAGGATTCAGAGCTCTTATATGAAAGAGGAATATACCCCCAATCGGCCTATATTTTCAAACATGCCCTCACCCGAGAAGTCGTTTATGATTCAATATTGACGAGGAAAAAAAAGAATCTCCATGAGGAAATCGGCAATGCCATTGAAGAGCTGCATACCGACCGCATCGAGGAGCAATACGAACTACTGGCCCATCACTACAGCATGGCCGAGGCCTGGGAAAAGGCGGTGTACTTTGGTCGGCTGGCCGCCGAAAAGGCCCACAAGTTGATCCACTTCCAGCAAGCTGTCACGCTTTATGAACAGACCACAGAGTGGCTTCTGAAACTCCCGGAAGACAATATCCGACAGGAAAGGCTGGTGGACATTTGGTTGGAAATCTGTATGAACAATATCGGATTGGGGCAGTTCGAAAGAGCGGTGGGGCTGGGTTTGCAGGCCGAAACGACGGCGAAGGAGTTAGGTGAACGGGCTCGACTTGGCATGACATATTTGACATTATGCATCGGTTCCCTTTACGGGGGTAATTTCAAAAAGACCGAACATTACGCCTTGCAAGCCAATCAGTATCTTGAGGGGACCGGCCAAGAACATGCACTTGCGGTAGCCGAAGCGCTTTTGGGAGTGTGTTATATCGGGCAGGGTCTGTGGCGAAAATCCGAGCCACATTTTTCCAAAGCCGTAAGCGCCTATGAAAGGCTGGACAAGAAAACCGAATATGTTGTCGGTTGGAATGCTTACACCACAGGATGCGCCCAATTGGGTTACAACCTGGGGGTCATGGGCCGGATTGCGGAAGCCAAGGAACTTTTTGAGAAGGGATATACACCGGAACAGGAACAGGTCAGCAATCCCACCACCAAGATGGCCTATTGTTCATGGCAGGGTCTTTTTATCTCCCTGATCGGTGAGGACCATTTCGGGGCGGCGGCCAGGATAAATCAATTAGTGGAGTTGGCCGAACGATCGGATTCTCCTTTTATGATTCTCGTTTTCAGCGTCGCCAAAGCCAATGTCCTGCTGGGGATGGAGGATTTTAGACTGGCTCTGTCCTCAAGCCAAAAAGCCCTGAAGGCCATCGAAGGAAAAGGGATCCGCACCGGACACGTGGTCAATCTCTATTACGACCTGGTGCTGGCCGAGTTGGAGTCTGGCGACCAAGAGTCAGCAAACCAGCATTACGAGGAAGGACGATTACTTGTCGAACTGGCCCCGCACTGGTGGGGGCCGCGCTTTGACTTCCTGCAGGGGCTGCTGCTCATGGCAGAGGCTTCCCCCGACTATATGAGGGCAAAAGAGTGCTTCAAAAAGTCGATACAAGGTGACGAGGAGGTCGGCGCGATCGTACTCCCAGCCCAGACGCGTTTTTATCTGGCACAAGTGCTGGCGCAAAAAGGAGAGGCTGAGCGCAGCCGTTCTCTGCTCACCGAACTCCGCAGCCAATTCCGAAACTGGGGCATCTCCGTCTGGCAACAAAAATGTGAACAGGAATTGGAGGTCTAAGCGTCTTTGGAATAAGAGCAGTCCAGCCATTAAAACAGGATAACTATATGTTGTGTCTTTTGCTGTAACCTCAAAATTACAGATTTGATGACACAGTCCTCTTTATAGTTCTAAAACCTTTGATCTCCAACATACGTAAAATTTGGGCGAATTTGTGATATCTTTTATAGTATCTGTAAAAAATTGGATCTCTCAAAAGTGCATATACTGTAAACGTATCTGGATTTTTGATATTTTTCATGTAATCTCAATGTATCTTTATTTTGCGTGATGCTGAGATTACAGCTAGAAATCTGCAAATTCCGCTATTCATTCTACCACAAAGTGTCATTTCTTCTTGACTAATATATCACAATATGAAATCTTCCTGTGATAATAGGTATCGCAATCCGTAGGTTCAAAGCAATCTTAAATTTGTTGATATTTGAGTAATGACCAGGGCAAGTATCACCCCAGTTTTCACTTAAAAAAAAGCTAACCAAAAATACAGTATCTCTTGCTTAAAAAGCAGGGAAAATGATTAAGAAGGGATAAGGCAATGGCTCTGATTTCAGAAGTGGCGGAAAGAATTTATGAGATTAAACCTGAAGGAAAGGAGCTTGAGAATTTTCCTCTATGCACTGTTTATCTTATCGCAGATGATAATACGGCTCTGGTGGAAACTGGTTGCTCTGTTCAGGTACCTGATATTCTGGAAGCGCTGGGTAAACTGGGCTATGATATAAGAAAACTTTCATATATCATCCCCACGCATGTTCATCCAGATCATGCTGGAGGAGCAGGACTTTTAGCGCGGCAGCTGCCACAGACGAAGGTTGTGGCACACTCGCGGGCGGTTAAAGTCCTTGCTGACCCGTCCACCCTCGAAAGATTGATGCAAGGCTTTAAGCAAGTCTTTGGGGATGATGCTAGGGAGCGGTTTGGAGAGATGCTTCCCATTGCTGAAGAAAGATTTTTATTGGTGGAGGATGGGGGGAGCATTCCTTTAGGGGGAAGAGATTTGAAAGTCATCCATACTCCCGGTCATGACCCCAATCACCTGTGCTTTTTAGACACCAAAAGTAGGGGGTTGTTTTGCGGAGACGCCTTGGGAGGATATTTCTCTGAGGCAGAAGTTACTATACCGTCCATTGCACCAGGCTCAGACCCCTTTTTGATCCTGCAAAGCATAGACAAACTTCGAGAACTTGACCCAGCAATAGTATTTTTCTCTCATGGCGGTACCACTTGGGAGGTAGCCAAGATTATGCGAAAGTTTGCAGATAATGCCCGACAATGCGCAGACATCGTCCTAAAAGCGCTGAAGGTGGGAGAGGATCGGGAGGAGATAGCTAACAGCTTGGGAGATGTATTAGTTAAAGGATCCACGTTGACCAAGGAAGATTATTTGGCATCATCGCCCTATTTTATATCAGTAACGGTTGAAGGTTACCGACAGTACTTCAAGAAGAAGATGATTTAGCTTACTTTAGCCTTACTTACTGCAAATATTATCGCAGATAAATTGAGGTAACCACGCAGATAGGTGGATTGATGATTATTACTTAGCATAGGCTTTTTTGTAGTTCTAAAACCTGAGGTATCTCCAGAGACTGTCGAAAAAGCCTAATTTCTCTATTTTTGCAAAATTCGCAGGTAGTAAAATCAAGTAGTTAGAAGCCCAAACATTCTCGATATTTAGTTTTTGGGCAAGATAACCAAAAAATGCGATGCCTTTTCTAAAATCATTCCATTTTGGATTAGCGCTTTCAAATTCATTTGACCCATTACATTTTGATGATGTATAAAAGCCCATAATAAGGAGCTGCTTTCCTAATCCCCTAACCTGCAAGCAAGTTTCTGATTTCACACAGCGAATCAGGTTCTACTTAACATTTAAATTCCTGTAAGAAGGTTCTGCTCCGATATTTTGCTTTTTTAACCCCTGAACACAAGGCGATGATTCCATGGCCCAAGATGGTTTTAAACGCAAACTTACCGCCGTCCTAATTGCTGATGTTGTCGGATACAGCCGTCTCATGGAAGAAGAAGATATGACGACTGTCCGAAACTTAAGGGAGTACCAAGAGGTAATTGCCAGCTATATTTTGCGTTATGGGGGCCGAGTGATTGACTCACCGGGTGATAACCTTCTTTCTGAATTTAAAAGTGCGGTAGATGCTGTCCAATGTGCTGTGAAGATTCAGCGGAAGCTTTCAGAGCTGAATGCCCAAATTACTGATGATCGTAAGATGGAATACCGCATCGGGATCAATCTTGACGATGTTATCGAGGAGGGCGGGAAAATTTATGGAGATGGTGTTAATGTGGCCGCACGCCTTGAGTCTTTAGCCGAGCCGGGCGGGATTTGCATCTCTGGTGTTGTTTATGACCAGGTCAAGAAAAAGCTAAATATTGAGTATCAATTTGTTGGCCGGAAAAGTGTAAAAAACATTGAGGAGGCAGTGCCTGTATATAGAGTGCTCGCGTTTCCGAGTGCTGCATCGAAAAGGGTGACCAAGGCGAAAGTGGAGAGTATGGCTTTTCCGCTGCCAGAGAAGCCTTCCATTGCCGTTCTGCCCTTTACCAACATGAGCGGCGACCCCGCGCAGGAATATATTGGGGACGGAATTAGCGAAAATATCATCAGCGCATTGTCAATGGGCTCTGCAATATTCGTCATCGCCCGCAACTCAACGTTCACCTACAAAGGAAGGGCTGTAAAAGTTCAGCATGTAGCCGAGGATTTAGGGATTCAGTATGTCTTGGAGGGCAGTGTTCAGAAATCCGGTGACCGGCTAAGGATCACGGCCCAATTAATTGATGCTCTGAACGGTCATCACCTCTGGTCGGAAAGGTATGACCGAAAAACAGGAGATCTTTTTGACTTACAGGATGAGATCACAAAAAAGATCGTGGTCTCGCTCCAGGTGGAGTTAACCTCTGGAGAACAAGCCCGCGTGTTTGCGAAATCCACAGATAACCTTGATGCGTGGTGTTATGGTGTCAAGGGAAACTACCTTCTTGATAAATTCAATAAGGAGGATAACATCAAGGCTCGAGAGCTTTTGGAGGCAGCTATAAAGCTTGATCCCGAACATGTGCTTGCTTATGTATGGCTGGGTGCTACCCATTCAGTAGCTGCGGCGTATGGGTGGAGTGAGTCCCCAGTTGATTCTTTCAAACGAGCTCATGAACTTGCGCAGAAGGCCTTAACATTAGATGACAAAAGCGCTGCTGTTCATATTTTGTTGGGAACGATTTTTCTTGCCCAAAGAGACCATGATAAAGCCATTACCGAGGGGAACCGGTCCATCTCCCTTGCTCCAAATCTCTCAATTGCCCATGCTCATTTTGCCGCAACGATGTTCTTTTCGGGACGGTTCCAAGAAGCGATTGCGCTGACAGAGAAAGCAATGCGTCTCAGTCCGTATTACCCAGCTTTCTATCTGAGTCCTTTAGCCAGGAGTTATGCATTTTTGGGGCGATATGAAGAGGCAATTGCTACCAGCAAGCAGCTTTATGATCGTAGCCGAAGAGGTGACTATCCAGAAGAATGGGCGTTGATCCACCTGGCTGGACTTTACGTTGCTTTTGGCAGGCAGGATGAAGCCCGACATCTTATAGCTGAAGCGCTCAAGATTAATCCCAGCTTATCATTGGAGTTTTTTAAACAGAGTCAGCCTTTTAAAAACACTGAACACATGAAGCGCGAAATTGAAGCTTTAAAAAAAGCCGGTCTGAAATAATGAGGGCAAGAAGTAGGTGATACTCTGACCTATTTAAATGCCAAGCCCATATCAAGCTGCATTACTTATACCCGTGACACCAGATTACTCACCAACATCCATGCAGAATTGACCTCGGACAAACTTGTGATATCAGATTGCGATATCTGCATTTTTGCCAGAATTGTAATTACATCTACTAATCACAGGTTTGCCTAATTCTGTGATTACATAATAGTATCTAAGGTTTTGTGAGGTGTGGTTTTTTGCATGTTATCTCAATTTATCGCAACCCGGATGATATTTGGTTTTCCGTTATGATATCCAGATTCATACACCACCTCTGCTTCTAAAAAAAAATTCTGCGAAATAGCCCTGTTATAATTATCCTTGACCTCATAAGCCCCTTTGGATATTTGTAATATTAGCTCAGTGTCATAATTAAATCCCTTCTTCGTTTTAAAACCTTAAAAAAGGAGTCTCCTATGCCTCAAGAAGGTTTTAAACGCAAGCTAACTGCTATCCTCAGCGCGGATGTCATCGGATATAGCCGACTCATGAGAGATGATGAAGAGACCACTGTCCGCGATATAGCTGCCCACCGTGTTCTAATTACCGAAATTATTCAACAACATAATGGCCGAGTTGTAGATTCTCCGGGGGATAACATATTGGCCGAGTTTGCCAGCGTTGTAGATGCGGTAAAAGGTGCCATAAAAATTCAAGATGAGATCAAGAGAGGCAACACGGGTATCGCCGAAGACCGCCGCATGGAGTTTCGCATAGGGATCAACCTTGGTGATGTGATTGAGGAAGAAGAGCGGATTTATGGAGACGGAGTCAATATTGCTGCGCGGGTTGAGGGGCTGGCGGCAGATGGTGGAATTGCCATCTCAGGAACCGTTTATGAACACATCAAAGATAAGCTATCGCTGGGATACCATTATTTAGGTGAACAAGAGGTTAAGAATATTCCCGAGCCTGTTCGGGTTTATTGTTTATTAACTGAGCCGGAAAATGCCGGTAAGATGATCGGTAAGGAGAAACCTAAAACAAACAAATGGCTTTGGGCTGCCTTTGGAGCCATTGCCTTTATCATCATAATTGCTGGTACTTTCGCAATCTGGAATTATTATTTCCGTCCTTCCTTTGAACCAGCATCTGTCGAGAAGATGGCCTACCCTTTACCGGAGAAGCCCTCTATTGCCGTGCTGCCCTTTGACAATATGAGTGGTGATCCAGAACAAGATTACATCGCTGATGGCTTCACAGAGAATATTATCACCGGTCTCTCCCAGATTCCCGAAATGTTTGTGATCGCCCGCAATTCGGTTTTCACTTATAAAGGAAAGCCCGTCAAGATAAAGCAGGTGAGTGAAGAGTTGGGTGTGAAATATGTTTTAGAAGGAAGCGTCCAGAAGACAGGAGACCGATTGCGAGTTAACGCACAGTTGATTGATGCTTTAAAGGGGGGCCATCTGTGGGCCGAGCGCTTTGATCGAGAACTAAAAGACTTGTTTAAACTCCAAATTGATAACCGGAAGGCAAAAGAGCATTATGAGCAGGCTTTAAAGCTGGACCCTGATTACGCAGCAGCCTGGATGATGCTGGCATTTACTCACGCTTCAGGTGTGATGTTTAGTGAATCCCCTGGTGATTCGATTAAACGAGCACTTGAAATTTCGCATAAGACCTCAGAACGCTGGCCTGCATCTTATCGCCATAGTTTTATGAATATGATTTATTTTATCCAGGGTCAGCATGAAAAAGCCATCGCCGAGGGAGAAAAAGCCATTGCTCTTGCTCCAAACGATCCTCGAAATCATATCATTTTCGCTTTAGCCTTGAACGCTGGAGCAAGGCCCGAGGAAGCAATTGTCCACGCTAAGAAGGCAATGCGACTTGAGCCCTATTATCCGGCCTGGTTCCTGGATATGATCTTAGCCCCTTCGTATGATCAGGCTGGACGCTATGAGGAGGCGCTTGAAGTAGATAAACAATTACTCGAGCGAGCTAAGAAAGGCGGATGGCCCCTCCAAAATGCGCATCAAAGCCTTGCGGTAGGTTATGCAAGGCTCGATAGGATGGAAGAAGCCCAGGCTCACGCTGCAGAATTACGTAAGATTGATCCCAATTTTTTCGTAGAGAGATGGCGGAGGTCACCTCACCTCTCGATGATTAAAGATCAGAAATGGTTGGATAGCATTGCTGAAATGATGCGTAAGGCGGGTTTGCCCGATTAGAAGCTTTTATTAAAGTTCGGACCAATTCAGCAAGTAAAGATTACATTATTGAAAATCATACACTTTGGATTTTATTTTACATTTCGGAGGTGAAAACATGGGAAATTTAGGGACTTTAGGTATCTTTTTTGCAGGTTTTTTTGGTGGTTTAGGTATCTTCTTAGCTGCTTGTGGTTTGCTCTGGTGGTGCTCTCTTTATGAAAAAATAAATTTACCAAAACAAAAAAAGAATAAATAATCTACATGCTGTGTAGCAATATAAGCGTTGGGGCAACTATGTATGCTTTATAGTATATGTTTAACCACACCACCGTTTCTTGCCTTGTTGGCCTTTCAGGCGGGTGAGCTTTGCGTTATCGTGATTCCATATACTCTTTAACAAAACCAAATATCTGGCGTCCTAATTTTTTGCAGATACTGTAAACGTATATGCACTTTGAGAGGCTTTTGAGTAGAGTAGAACCTCGGTGCAGTGGCTGTAGGCGTCGGCGGCACCTCTGCCGATTTCCCGGCAGGCCTCAATCCGACTGCCTTAGCTTTCTTCCCTTAGTC
>CP070746.1:5149852-5153875 GCA_020348305.1 Desulfobacterales bacterium | reverse complement strand
CTCTGCCCCGCCATCCCCTCCAGAAGCTGTTCCATGTACCAGATCTGATTATCGGTTGCGGTCTCACCGGTTTTGATAAAAGGTTTGCCATCCTGGTAATTTAGAGGCCCTTTGAACAAGTTTATTTTGCCGGAACCAAGGTTTTTAATAAATGCATCCAGAGATGTTTTAACCTTTGGTGACAGTGCAGGACCGGCTAAATACCCAACCGAGCTTGTATCCGGATTATTGATATCTTTCCAATCAGGTCCCAGCCAGAGCCATTTGGACTTCCATGTGCCGGACATTGCAGCCTTGATAAATTCCACATATCCCGGCCCCCAATTAAAATAGGGGACACCGAGACAAACATCTGAGCCTCCCTCACACGCTCCGATGTAATCATATGGAATAGCCCAGACAGTTTTGCCTTCCTGCTTTTTTTGTTTGGCGACGACAAGAGCCTCTGTGGTATCGATACCGGATATCAACACATCATGTCCGGTGTTGAAAAAGTTCTGAGCAACTTGCGTCGGGTCGGCGGTAACACCAGGAATGTTAAACCAGAATCCGATCCATGTAACCTGAAATTTGAGATCTTTAACATCCTTGTTTAGCACTTTTTCCCAGGCGTATTTTGCACCAAGATAGCAAGATGCGACCAGACGGCGAGTCTCTTCGTTGATCAAGGGACCCAGATAGCCAATTTTTCCGGTTTTGGTTGTTAACGCCGCAGCAAAACCGGCCATCATTTTACCGTATTCCATTCGACCCATTAAATTACTGAGGTTTTTTGGTGCCTTGCCGGTAAGCACGTCATCGCCGGAGATGTGAATAAACTTGATTTTAGGATGCAATAGGGCTGCCTCCCGAGTACCGTCTTTCATGTCATCTGAATTGGCAATAATCAATTTTGCCCCTTTTTCCACCATATCATCAACCAATTGCGGAATGGTCACGCCAGGACGATCGGCCGGATTCACCTTATCAATATATATCATTTTGGAGTCGGAGACCATTTTTTCAATATATTTGCCCGCTTCAAAATGCGCCTGGCTCCAGCCGTGATCATTATATGGCCCCACAAGCAACAAACCGAAAGTAAATGGCTTATCTGCACCAAAGGCCGGTCCCGGAATTGCTATTGCGAATGAAAAGAGCAGGCAGACAACTACAAAACTAAAAAGTAATTTTTTAGCCATGAGATTTCCCTCCTTTTTTGTAAATACGAAAATCCGGGTATCCTCTTTTAACTATAAAGTAGGTGTAAGGCTTTTATAGAAATAAAATAATCTACGGTCAAGAGATAAAGCATGAAAAGTCATTGGATGATCATAAGGACATCGCCGGTGGATACCTGGTCTCCCGGTTGGACACGGATCTCAAGTACTTTACCGGATATGTCACTGCTAATGCTGTTTTCCATTTTCATTGCTTCCACGACAGCCACTTCCTGCCCGACGTTTACGGTGTCGCCCACATTCACTTTGACTTCTAAAATCAAGCCAGATATGGGTGCAACGACAGCTCCGCTGCCAGCCGCAGGCGCTGAAGCGGGAGTTGCGGCTTTAGGCTGTTCGGAGAAAACCGGTTCCGGGGTTTCTGTTCGGGTAGGGATAGATGCCGGGCGGCTTTGTTTAATCGCCCTTTCGCCTGTCACCTCGGCAAAGTTTTCGATATTAACCTCATAGGCTTCATCATTCACCGTTACCCGGGCTAATCCGTCTTTTATGACACCTATTTCTACCTCGAATTTTTTTTCACCAACGGCTATTTTATATTTCATTTCAATAACCTCATGGATACTTAACGTTTATCGCGATTATACATCAACAACCGCTCACTCATGATCTGTGCACGTCCCTGTTGCGTCCAAGCTGTCGGTCGCAATCGAGATACATGCATCGGCCCTGAAGAGCGAAGACCGGAAAAATGCAAATGAAGCGCCACAGCAATAGCCGTTGCCATCTCCGGACTGATACCTTTATTGGATACGTCAGGCTTTTCAGCTTTTTCGACCGGGGCGCTTTGGGGTGCCGGTTTACTCAAAGCTTTGGCTTTCTTGCCCTCAAGGTACTGGAAAATCTTGCCGGAGAAAATCATACCCAGCATAAGGATGGAAAGAACAATAAATATGCCAAAGTACCGAATAAAAAGTGTTCCCAGTGCGTAGCCCCAGAAAGAATCCTTGGGGCCACCCAACATGATGATTCGACCGTTCTCGGTCCCATCCGAATCGAATGGACCTCCATCTTTTACTTTAATTACTAATTCCTGAACCTGATCGAGGCGATCCAGATTTTGCGCTTTGGAATCCATCCAAGCTGTTTCCAAATTTTGATTAAAAATCCAGTATTGCGTTGATCGAATAAAAAAATCGGATGTTATCGAGACCTTGGCTTCGCCACCCGGGGAAAGCGCCTCGATTTCAATCATGAAAAGGGCTGATTTGAAGTCCTTATGGTTGACTTCGGGCCGATCGGCCTCCTCAAAGTCCATTCCCTGAACCTCGATTAGCTTTGCGCCGGAAACCTCGAAATCGATGAGAACGCTGGTGTTTTTTGCCCGGGGAAGGAGTTTGGCAGTAATCTTATCGTCTTTGCGGGTGAATACGGGTTTCGGCTTTTCGCGATCTTCGCCGAATGTTGCCCAAGATCTGCATGGATTTAGGATCAAGATTAAAAGTAGGCAGAAAAGCCATAGCATATGGTCTTTTGACAAAAATATAAAGTCGATTTTCCTCATGGCTTCCTCCTACTGGAACATAGCGATGAACATGCCCGCTGCTGCAGCCGAGCCGATCACCCCGGCCAGATTGGGTCCCATAGCGTGCATCAACAAAAAATTGGTCGGAACGGCTTTAAGGCCTTCAGAATTAGAAACACGGGCGGCCATCGGCACCGCGGAAACTCCGGCCGAGCCTATGAGTGGATTTATTTTCTCTTTTAAAAAGAAATTCATGATATGGACCGTCAGGATTCCGCCAAAAGTGCATACGATAAAATCCATAAGGCCAAACCCGAAAATAAGCAGTGGCTTCCAGCTAAGGAAAACTTCGGCCTTCATGGTAGCCCCCACTGAAAGACCCAACAGGATGGTGATGATGTTCATGAGAGAGTGCTGGGCTGTTTCGGATAAGCGCTTGACGACACCGCATTCACGCATGAAGTTGCCGAACATAAACATTCCCATCAGAGGCGCCACCGCCGGGATGAGAATAATAATCAGGATAGCGGCAATCAAGGGAAAAAGCAATTTCTCCCGATCCGAAACAGGTCTGAGCTGGCGCATTTTAATTCGACGCTGGTCGGGTGTGGTCATCAGGCGCATGATGGGTGGCTGGATGAGAGGCACCATGGCCATATACGAGTAAGCCGCCAAAGCGTTTGCGCCGAGGAGTTGAGGCGCCAGTTTGGCTGTCAGGTAAATTGTGGTGGGTCCGTCCGCCCCGCCGATAATTGCCACGGAGGCAGCTTCCTTAAGGGTAAAACCAAAAAAGAGGGTGCCGATGTATGTAATAAAAACGCCGAGCTGGGCTCCGGCACCAACAATAAGTGTTTTAGGATTGGCGATCAGCGGACCGAAGTCGGTCATCGCCCCCAATCCCAGAAAGATCATCGGAGGGATGATTTCCCATTCGACGCCGTATCTATAAAAGGCTCTCAGGAGTTCGGGATTGCCATGCTCGGTATACCCCATCAACGGCGCGAGGGGGAAATTGACGAGGAAGATTCCAAATCCGATGGGTACAAGCAGCAAGGGTTCATACTTTTTGCCAACCGCCAGGTAAAGGAAAAAAAACGCCACCAACATCATGATAACCTGTTTGATGAGCAGGTTGGGCATTCCTGTCTGCGTTACGAGGATATTCTTGATGAGCTCTAGAACATAATCCCAGGACATGTTAAGATCTCCTTCCTAAGTCTAAGCTTTACCCATAATGTATTTCTTTGATGTCTAAAATGAGGCAAACTAGCATTAAAGGTCTAAGGAGTCAATTTTTTTATTTAATAAGCCTTTGGTCAAATTGAAACTTGTGAGGAT
>CP070746.1:5146644-5149752 GCA_020348305.1 Desulfobacterales bacterium | reverse complement strand
CGGCAAACCAGCAATAGCGGATAAAATCGGCCCATATGAGTTTGAAATATCGGCCAACTCCTTTTTTCAAACTAATACATTGGGTGCCCAGCGACTCTACGATGTTGTTAAAGAATATTCAGAACTCAGTGGCACTGAAACTGTACTAGATTTGTACAGTGGAACCGGGACGATACCGATCGTGCTTTCTGACTCTGCCAAGGAGGTTATTGGCCTTGAGATCGCTGAGAGCGCCGTGAAAGATGCTAAAAAAAATTGCATGAAAAACAAGATAGTTAATTGCAATTTTATCATAGGCAACATTAAGAATACGCTACCAAAGATTACCCAGCGTCCGGACGTTCTGATCATCGATCCACCGCGGGCAGGAATGCACAAAGAGGTTATCAAACAAGTTGTAGATATGGAACCGAATCGGATTGTTTATGTGTCCTGCAATCCGGCGACCTTGGCTAGAGATCTGAGCATGATGATGGATACTTATCAGTTGGTGGAAGTGCAACCTGTTGATATGTTCCCGCACACCTATCACGTGGAGGCTGTCGCAAAGCTCGCAAAGAAGAAGACCGAATGCCCTTTTTTATATCCGAAAAAGTGAGGTTGTTATGAAAGTTGTTTTTCATGAAGATTTTTATCAGATTTATACCTCCGATCCTGCATCCGCCTCCGGGCGAATGGAGGCCGTTGTGGAAGTCATCAAGCACGATGTTGATTTTATCACAGCGGTGCCGGCTACCGAAGCAGATATAGGCATGGTACATGATAAGGTGCATATTGAGACTGTGCGTCACGAGGGTTTATATCCTATTGCCGCTTTGGCAGCCGGTGGTGCCATCCAGGCCGCTATCCTTGGGCTTGAAGAACCAAGTTTTGGTCTCATTCGGCCCCCCGGCCACCATGCGTCTTCCGGATCAGCTTGGGGGTTTTGCTATTTCAACAATATGGCCATTGCACTTGCGGTTTTGAAAAAGCAAAAAAAGATACACACAGCCTATGTGTTGGATATTGATCTTCATTATGGAGACGGCACGGTCAACATTTTGGAAAGCAAAAAGTGGGTGACGGTCCACAACATAGGGACCGGCGCCCGGAACGCTTATCTGGACGAAATCGCCCGGGAAATGGAGCGATGCCACGCAGATATCATTGGGATCTCTGCCGGTTTTGACAACCATCAGGAGGATTGGGGCGGCTTGCTTTTAACCGACGATTATCTGGAAATCGGAAAAATGGTCAGAGCAGCGGCAATCCGTTGTGGTAGCGGTTGCTTTGGGATCCTGGAGGGTGGTTATAATCACCGGGTCCTTGGGGTTAATGTCCGCGCGCTGATTGATGGACTGTCCGCTGGTCTATGACATTGATTCCATACTTCCTTGCGCATTTTTTGTTTTGATTCATAGCCCCGATCATTTTGCCTCATGGGTTCTGAACGCCGTCCCCCCTTCTAAAAATACTAGCCCATTAGAACAAATTCCTTACTTAAATCGAGCATTTTCACCCTGTAGAATTCCAGCTATGCTAGACCTCCTGCAAGGGATTCCTCAGGGCAGAATCCAGTAACAAAAATCCAGATTTCCCATTCGCTTTTAATTGCGAATTCCGAAATCCGCATTCAAAAGCGCCTTTCCTTGACCCCCTTTTCGAAATTGATAAAATCAGGATTTCACTTTAACAGAAAAGATTGCTTTCCTGGCGGCCTCGTAAACACGGGTGCTGACTCTGAAATTATGTTCTTCAACTAGCTCTTCTAGCATGGTCACCGCATCTTTTGCTGTCAAAATGGAATTTCTTACCGCACGAAGCAAGATTCCAAGGGTTCCAATTACTCTAAATCCTTCTATAACTGCCGTCTTTCTAAGCAGACGGTCATCCGATAAAACGATGTCTGTTTGCTCTTTTGACGCAAGCGTCAAAATACAATTGTCAGCAAAGCTCAAAGCTTTTGCAAACTTGACAGGCTTACGCAAATTCACCAACTTACAGCCGGAAAGAAAGTCGGTAAGCAGTCTTTCTTCGTCGGGGGGGACCTCCGGGCCCAGGATTTCTTTGCTGACTGCCGAAGAGACCAAAATTTCGGAATGAAACAGTTCGGCCAGTAAAGAAAGCTGATTGATTTTGGCAAGAAAAATTAGCGGTGCCGCATCGGCAACTAGAATCATCTCATACTTCCAAATCTCTTTGTAGCTCTCGAACGTCGTAGTTCAGCTCCACAGATTCCTCCGGGAGTCGGAGCAGCATATCACGTAAGGTCAATTCGGCGATTTCAGCAGCTCGTGAAAGGGTTATTGTTCCACGACGATACGCATCCAGAGCTCTTTCGGTCTGAATTTCCTTTAAGCCTTTGCGGATCAACTGCTTGAGTAATGCTCCCCGATCAAGGCCAAGATTTGCGGCAAGCTCATCTATTTTGCGGGCATCTTCTTTAGCCAACCGCGTTGAGAGTGTTACGGTAGTCATGATTGTATACACCTCCTAAATATGTATACATTACAACCGATTTATAAGCGTGTCAACCGAATAGCTTCCAGGTCGTCAACTTTCGATAAAATTTGAGGTTCGGCTTTGAGCTCAATTTGCCTATCCGAAACTCTTGAATCAATTAAGGTAATGTACTATAGGGCGTTTGATGAAACGGGAAATGAAAATTGGTGACGATTTGATGATGGGGTATTTTTCAAACGCGACTGATGATGCTGAAAGAGACTTGTGGTGCTCGCCGTAAGCTTAGCTCTAATCGCCTGCTTGGGTTGGGGAACTTCAGGATTTCTGGCCGGAATGAAAAGTCGAGTCATGCCAGTCCTGACCCTTCTCGTGTTTTCAAGTATAGCGGGATTAGGGGTGTTTCTCATTAGCGTGGGGGTGCGAGGGGTGTCGTTGCCCAGAGACCCAAACCTTCTTTTTGCCGTATGGGGTGGCGCAGCAGGGCTTGGAGGACTTTATTGCTTCTACCGCGGACTTGCCGTCGGAGCTATATCCATCGTAGTTCCTGTCAGCGCACTGTGCGTTGTGCTGCCTGTTATTACCGATCTCATTCGCGGCGAGGTTCTCCATCCTATTCAGGGACTTGGCATGGCAATCGCAGTCGGCGGTGGTGTGCTGGTCTCATTG
>CP070746.1:5141525-5146544 GCA_020348305.1 Desulfobacterales bacterium | reverse complement strand
TCATTGAAAGCAATAAATGTTCGGCTTCCTAAAAGCTTGCATAAAGAGCTTTTGGAAGAAGCAAAAAAGGAAGGCGTTAGCCTGAACCAGTTATGCCTAACCAAGCTGGCAAGGCCCTTGGATTGGTATGTCCAGGGAAAGCCCGAAAAAGAAAAAAGAAAGGAGTGATTTTATGGGAGTAAAAGTAAGAGAAAAACCGAAAGGATCTGGTACTTTTTGGGTATTTATCAATCACAATGGAAAAAGAAAATCCAAAAAGATTGGTGATGAAAAAACCGCAAATGAAGTTGCGGAAAAAATCAAGGCAAAATTAATTCTGGGGGAATTGAAAGTTGAAAAGATCAACCAGCCCTCCCCTACTTTTAAGGAATGCGCACAGTTATGGATTTCTCTTCCTCACGAATGGAAAGAATCAACCAAGGAAAACTATGAGTTCAATCTAAAATTACATGCATATCCGGTGTTCGGGAAGCGTCGAATCGATGAAATAAAACGAAAAGACTTCAAGGTCTATTTTGACAATCTTTTAATCAAGGGTCTTACACGTTCAACAGTTGCCTTAATCAAAGCACCTATCAATGGCGTTTTCTCCTATGCAGTTGAATCCGAGCTGATTGAAAACAATCCATTGAATGAGCTGAAATTAACACACAAAAAGCGGAACTTTAAAGTTGAACCACTCAATGAGGCTGAAGTGAATCAACTTCTTGAACATGCTAAGATTTTCATGGACGGTTATTATTATCCGCATATGCTCTGTGCTCTTCGGACTGGTTTGCGGATCGGTGAATTGAAGGCGCTCAAATGGAAAGACATTGATTTTGAAAAACGTCAAATTGAGGTAAAACGTAGTTGTCGAAATGGCCGGGTTACAGGGACGAAAAATGATAAATGGCGACGTGTTGATATGACTCCCCACCTTACAGAAACTTTAAAAGAATTGCGGACATATCAGAAAAAACTTGCTTTAAAATACGGGCGTCAGGTTTCCGAATGGGTATTTGCCAGTAGGAAAGGCAATATATTTGACAGCATGACCTTTAAAAATGCCCTCAATCAATGCCTGAAGGCCGCAGGATTGCGAAAAATTAGGGTTCACGATCTGAGACATACTTACGCAACAATCAGGCTGATGAGAGGTCATAACGTGGGAGATGTAAGTTATCAGCTGGGCCACAGCAGCATAAAAATGACTTATGATGTTTATGCTCACTGGATTCCAGGTCACCATAAATCCGAAGTTGATGATCTTGATAATTTGCACCCAAACGCACCCTATACGCACCCTGCCAAAATGGAATGAGAAAATTTATAATCTTTTCAGCAACCTCTCGTGTATATTATCAAAGCCTCCATTAGACATAATTAGAATTTGGTCGCCGGGTTTTGCAGCTTCTGCAAGAAAATCAATAATTGATTCTGTATCTGGGAAAAAGTAGGCTTCTTTACCGCGTTTTTTCAGATCTTCAACCAATTTTTCGGAAGAAAAGCGATCCCCAATGGGAATCTTTTCCAGCAATGGCGGCTTTCGGATACATACCAGATCGGCCTTATCAAAGGAGTGCGGATATACTTGTTGAAATACTTTACGCATGCTTGAGTTGGTCCTGGGCTCAAATACGGCTACCAAGCGGCTATTTGAGCAGTGTGTCTTGACCGCGCTGATGGTCTCCCGGACCGCTGTTGGATGATGGGCAAAATCATCTATGACGGTAATCTGTCGCGTTTGGCCACGTATCTCCTGGCGACGCTTGATCCCCTGAAAGGTTTCAAGCCCGCGAGATATGACCTCGACCGGAATCATTAAGTGATCGGCAATGGCAATCGCCGCTGTCGCATTGCATAAATTATGTATCCCATAAAGTTTCGTTCTAAACGTTCCGAAGGATTTACCCTGTTTGAAGACGTCAAAAAATGTCCAAGAGGCTTCAATAGAAGTCTCACTAATTCGCCAATCGGCGGTTGCACCGGCGCCATACCGTTCAATTCGACACGTTTTGTTGTCAAGAAGATCGACAACATTTTTGTCTCCCTCAAAGGCAATCAGTGTCGTGTGCTCTGAAAGACCGGAAAAAAAGTTATCAAATATCGAGGTTACATGCGCCAAGTCGGAAAAAATATCCGCGTGGTCAAACTCAACACTGGTGAGCACGGCAATTGTCGGATCAAAGTGCAAAAGCTTTGGACCCTTGTCAAAAAAGGCCGTATCATATTCATCCCCCTCAATAACGATGTATTCACCGTTTCCAAGGTAGTAATTGCTGTCAAAATTCTTTAGAATGCCACCGATCATGAAGGTGGGATCGCATCCGGCTTTAAAGAGCAACCAGGCTAAAATAGCAGAGGTGGTCGTCTTACCATGGGTTCCGGTGACAAGAAGTATCTTTTTATCCGCAGCAATAAACCGGTTCAACGCCTGGGGCATTGAACAATAATTTAACCCCATCGCAAGCGTTCTTACGACCTCCGGATTATTCTTTGTGACAGCATTTCCAATCACAACCAGATCGGGACCATAAGAAACATTTTCTTCTCGAAATTCGTCGATAACACCAATTCCTTTTTGCACCAGAAAATCGCTCATGGGTGGATAGACCTTTTGATCCGAACCGGTGATCGTATAGCCCAGCTCCTTGAGCATGCAGGCAAGTGCGCCCATACCGGTGCCACAAATCGCTATCAGATGTATGGTTTTGACATTTTCTGGTATCCGATTTTTATTCAAATCCATTTGTTAATATTCTTTCAAACTGGGGGAAGATTAAAAGTTGGGATAGTTCCCGCATTATTCATCCTATTGACGCAATTCTTCCAGCACGATCTCTGCAGCACGGATAGTGGCATCAATATGTTGCGTTTCATGGGCGGCAGAAATAAAGAAGGCTTCAAACTGCGATGGGGCAATGTATATTCCGTTCTCTCGCATGCCTTTATAAAATTTAGCGAAGTCTTGGAGATCGCAGGCCTTGGCATCGTCAAAGTTTTTGACTTCTCGATCGGAAAAAAATAAGCCGAGCATCGATCCGATATGCCTGACCGTCGCAGGTATTTGCGCTTTTTTGGCGGCGTTTGCAAGCCCGATGGCCAACCGCTGCGATTTTTCTTCCAAACTCTCATAAAAACCATCTTTTTTTATCTGCTCCAGGGTAGCAATACCTGCGGCCATAGCAATCGGATTCCCGGACAGAGTTCCGGCTTGATAGACCGAACCTTGGGGCGCAATGTGAGACATAATTGTGCGGTTGCCGCCATACGCACCGACCGGCAGGCCACCGCCAATTATTTTACCGAAACAGGTGAGATCGGGAGAAATGCCATACAACGATTGGGCCCCGCCAAGGGCCACTCGAAAGCCGGTCATGACCTCATCAAAAATCAAAATGCTACCATATTTTTCAGAAAGCTCCTTTAAGGTTTCTAAAAAGCCCTTTGCGGGCGCTACCAGCCCCATATTGCCGGCAACCGGCTCCACGATAATACAGGCAATTTTATCTCCCTTTTCCGTCATCAACTGTTTAACGGCGTCAATGTCATTGTATGGCAATGATAGCGTATGGTGGGCGATCGATTCGGGAATCCCTGGACTACCTGGAATGCCCAGGGTCGCTACACCTGACCCGGCTGCCACCAGAAGCGTGTCGGCATGTCCGTGATAACATCCGTCGAATTTAATCACAACGGACCGACCCGTTGCTGCTCGGGCAAGCCGAACAGCGCTCATCGCCGCTTCAGTACCGGAGTTGACCATTCGAACCATCTCCACCGATGGAAATGCATCGATCACCAGTTCCGCTAATCGAATTTCCAGATCCAATGGTGCACCAAAACTGGTCCCGCGCTTGAGCACCTGAGCAATCGATTCGATGACAGCAGGATGTCGATGACCGAGGATCATCGGCCCCCATGAACCGATATAATCAATAAAACGGTTACCATCCGCATCGAAAATCTCGCACCCCTCTGCGTGATCAATAAAAATCGGATCCGCCCCAACCGATTTACAGGCGCGCACGGGACTGTTCACCCCACCAGGTATTACTTTCAAAGCACGTTGAAACAAGTTTTCAGAGTTGGTAAGATTCATCTTTAACAAATCCTTTCTTGCGGTAATTCGGGTTGACATGTTAAGCTGAATGAAAAAATATCAAACAGTAGCTATAGGGTCAAGAAGCGTTTTTGCAAATCAAGTTCACCAACTCTGCAAGGCTTGAGACGTGCCAAACACGCCTTGCAGTTGAGTATTAGAACAAGCAGTGGTGTATGCCGACGCAGCGATTCTCTGATATGGTAAAACAAAAGTCTCCCCAACGGCTATCCAAATTGATCGCCTATATTCTTGAACGTCGACCGGATGAATTCGGGCTGGTTGTGAATCCGAAAGGCTATGTTAAAGTAAAAGAATTGCTCAAAGCTGTTCATGAAGAAGCAGGTTGGAAATATGTGCGCCGATCACATCTGGATGAGATTCTCATTACCGTTTCGGACCCACCCTTTGAAATATCGGACCAATTTATTCGAGCCAAGCACCGTGAATATCTCCCTGAAAAGGTTTTGATCCGGAACCCACCCAAGCTTCTGTATACATGTATCCGGCGTAAGGCATATCCTTACGTCATAGATAAAGGCATATTTCCTTTAGGATACCCTCAGGTTATTTTGTCATCAAGCCGCGAATTCGCTATACGGATGGGAAAGCGAATCGACCCATCACCCGTTCTCCTTACCGTCCAGGTTGACCAATCCGTTGCAAAGGGTATTGTCTATTTGCAGGCCGGTGAGACCCTCTACCTGGCTGACTTCATTCCCGCAGGATGTTTTACAGGACCTGCATTGCCGAAGGAAAAAGCAATACCCCAAAAAGCGCAGGCGATGGATCAGCCTTCCGAACAGAGACCGGCTGGAAGCTTTTTCCTTGAAAAGAAAGATAATATTGCGCGTGTTCCGCCCAGATATCAAAGCAAGGTCAGCAAAAAAATTGACCGAAAAAAAACGAAAAAAGACCGGCGCAAAAGAGAACCT
>CP070746.1:5136241-5141425 GCA_020348305.1 Desulfobacterales bacterium | reverse complement strand
TAAAGATCAAATTGACAACCTAAGCCGCAAATCCCAACACGACGGTTTAACAGGGCAGGTAAATCTCAATATTCAATGACGAAAAAAGGAAGATATCAATGGGGGAGATTCGGATGACCGCAGAGATCAGGACCGATTATGATTGTGAAGTAACGTTTCTGCCGGCAGATAGGTGGGCAGAGGCAGTTTTCAAAATCGGTGATGAAGAGAGATTTTCGAACTGCCGGTGCTGTTTTGGGCGTTGCGAGTGCCGCCCACACGTATGATGAAGATGCCTGGCTGAAGACTATTGACGTGAATCTGCATGGAGTTTTTCGCCTCGGAGAAATCCGAGAGGTGGCCAACCTGGCCACCTTTCAGGCTTCCAGCGAATCCTCATATATGACCGGGCAGGCGATTAATGTTACCCCGGGGGGGCAGCTCGTGGAGCTTTAACTTGATAATTATCTGTAGCTCGCTGCAGGGTTACCTTTGAATCCCTCTCCCCGCGGCGGGAGAGGGCCTCGGCGTGAGCTCCCCGCGGGCCTGAGCCTCAGGGTCGAAGACGGCCGAACGCTTAGGGGGAGGAGGGGTTCATTAATTAGGAGACGCATCCGGATCTCCTTCAGAAAATTGGCGTGCATCACATACGAGCAGCTTGGCGTACCATTTTTTTCCCGTCACCTTCTCCCACACGGTATTTCTTTTAATGGACACAATTTTATAACCGCGTTCTCGACAAAAGTAAGCTGACAGATTATCTTGACCCTCCTCTTCACGTATAATGATATGCGTTCCCCAAACGCCTCTTTTCAGCCGATGTTGCCGGAAAGTACGACCCAGTCTGCGACCCAGCCCTTCACTTCTATATGCGGCCTCGACGTTGAAGTGTGCATGACCCGGATATTCATCAAGCGGCAGGCGCAAGGATTCGCGCCATGATCGGCTGATCATCCACCACAGGGTCTGATAGGTCTGCTTCATGCGATACTGGAAGGTGAGGATTTTCCACAGCATACGCAGGCAGAGACGCGGATAGATCCTGGTGCGCATCACTTTTATTTTTCGACGCGTATCCAGACAACCGACCAAATATCCGACAACCCGGCCATCCACCTCGGCAACAAAACAGGACCGGGGTTCATAATCCATATAATAGTCGGCAAAAAGCATGGGCACGATCTCTTCATCTTCGAAAAAGAGCCTTGCGGGATGACCTTTTTGACCCGTGCGTTTACAGATTTCGCGGATTGCTTCTCTGTCTTTTTCTTCAAACCGCCGGATAATGACATTGAAAGATTTCATATTATCAAATTGACATAATGTTTGGGCCCTGTCAAAATAAACAAATCCTATTTATTAAAAATATTCCACTGCATTATATTTAGGACAAACATTGAATTGCGAGGCCGGTCAAATGGACGTCGACCCTAAACCGAATTTGCATGGGCATATTGTGGCGGTGGTGATTCCGGCTTATAAATGTGCCCCCCAGATCACAAATACGGTGACAACAATTCCCGATTGGGTTCAGCATATCGTGGTCGTAGACGATTGCAGCCCGGATGATCTGGCAAGCAGGGTTGAGGCGATTGATGATTCAAGGGTCGTTCTGATACGACACAAGATAAATAGGGGAGTCGGAGGCGCTTTTATTAGCGGTTGCACGAAAGCCATAGAACTGGGATCCGACGTGCTGGTAAAAATGGATGGTGACGGGCAGATGGACCCCCGGCAATTGCCAAATCTCATTCAGCCCATCCTTAATGGTGGCGCCGATTATACAAAAGGAAACCGATTCTGGGATCTAAGCGAACTGCGCTCCATGCCCAGAACCCGTATTTTGGGCAACATGGTCCTCTCTTTCCTTCTCAAGTTGGCATCCGGCTATTGGAACCTCTTCGACCCCACCAACGGTTATATTACCATTACGGCTTACCTTTTTAAGAATATCAACCTGAAAAACATTGACTCTCGATATTTCTTCGAAGCGAGTATGCTGATGCAGGCGGGTATCCAACGCTTTGTGGTAGAAGACGTTCCAATGCCAGCCGTTTATGGCGCCGAAATCAGTTCCCTATCCATCTGGCATACGCTGTTATACTTTCCCCCTCGGCTTGTTTACGGGGTCTTGCGACGTTTCATCTGGCATTATATATTGTTTGATTTCACAGCGGTAAGTGTTTTTGTGATAGTGGGTTTACCGGCTTTGCTTTGGGGGACCATCTTCGGCGCGCTGACATGGATTCATAATGTGCAGATCCAGCGCGCAACACCCACGGGCACGATCATGCTGTCCGTGTTACCGATTATTATTGGAATTCAACTGATCGCGCAGGCAATCGTCATTGATATCGCAAACACCCCGAAAAAAGTCCAAACCCCCTCTCACAGCTCAGATCACGAAACCCCAAAATCTTGAACCGCGTTGGGATTACTGACTAGTTTTAAACGCTGGGACCTAAATCTGCTCTAAACAACTTGTGGACACCGACTGAATGTACGAAGTGCCAATTGTGAAGCGCATCCGCTCATGGATCGAGAAGATATCACAAGGCTCAATCCATGATAGATTCGGTCAATCCAAATCGAAGAAGGCGATGAAGAAATCACTATCCGAAGCGGGTTCCCACTTGATGACCGGAACCCTTAACATCCTGTTGGCAGAGCTTCTCTTTTTCCCGACCGGATTCATAACTGCTGTCTTTCTTGCGCGTAAACTCGGCCCGGAAGGCTACGGTCTATTCGCCCTGGCTTCATGGCTGATCATCTGGCTGGAGTGGAGCAGCACATCGTTGTTTACCAACACGACCATCAAGTTTGTGAGGGAGGCTTCTGATTGGCGGCCCGTTGGAAATACGGTCATACGGCTGTATCTTATTTTTGCTCTCGGTATCTCAGCTTTACTCTGGATTCTGGCCTCCCCCCTTGCCCACATGTTCCATGAACCTGTTATGGCCAAGTACTTAAAGATCTTTGCCATAGAAATTCCCATATTCAGCCTGGCACGTGCACATCGCAATATTCTTGTAGGAAGAGGTTACTACAAGGAGCAGGCGCGCATAAATTCAAGCCGATTGATTGCCAGGTTAGCATTGATCATTTTGTTTGTTGAGATGGGGCTATCCGTGAAGGGTGCGATTATGGGAAGCATTGGCGCCTCGGTGGTCGAGTTGATAATCTGCAGGTTATATATCCGACCTTCCCTGTTTTCCAGATCACTCTTTCCGTTGCGGCACTTATGGGGCTTTGGTGTACCACTGTCCCTGTCTGCCATGAGTCTGCGCATATTTAGACTTGATTTGGTTGCGCTTAAGGCATTGGGAGCAACCGCGGCGCAAGCCGGCTTTTACGGCGCAGCATTGAACCTTTCGATCCCGCCGACAATCGTCTCAATATCCTTGTCCCCCCCTTTGCTCTCTACCTTAAGCAATTTGCTCGGCAACGGAGAAGAGCTCAAGGCCAAAGAGATCGGCCGAACAGCCATGCGTTCAGTTTTCTGGCTTGTGCCATTTATGACGATGACTGCCGGTGCAGCGCCTGAGATCGTATGGCTTATCTTCGGAGAGAAATATTTACCGGCGAGCCCTATTCTTGTCCTTTTGATCTTTGCGACCCTCGGTTTGCTTATGATCAATCTTGCAATAGCCATTCTTACAGCTTCAGGCAAACCCGGTTGGACTTTTTTGCTGACGGGTCCCCTGGTTCCCCTGGCCCTCATTGGGCATCTGATCCTGATACCTTGGCTCGGCGGTGTGGGAGCTGCCGCTGTGACAACCTCTTTCGCATGTTTGGGCGCGCTTGCCTCTGTTTTTGCTGTTTATCGAATCTGGCGGATCCTGCCACCCATAAAGACCATTTTGAAAAGTATCTTTTGCGCAGGGATTGCCTTAGTGCTGGCAACCCTATGGCCCGCCTCCGGCACTATCCTTGTCTTCAAGCTGCTGGTAATCATAACTATCATTCTGCTGACTTTTTTGGTTCTGGGTGAATTCACAGGCAATGAAATTGCCTGGGCGCGCTCACTGATTCGCTTTCGATCCGAAGATAGACCTCATTCATAACTGATCATCCCCCGCGATCATAAAATGAAGAGATGTACTTCAGTTTGTCGTATTCTTCCTTGGCCCTTTTTTTATCTATCCTCCATAATATGTTTACCAGCTTGCGCCGGGTTTCTCTTTGCCCTGAGTGGATCTCGAGGGATCTTTCATATGCGGCAACAGCCTTTTTCGTTTGCCCCTGAGTTACCATTATATCGCCGATCATCGCGTATTTCATCGCAGCCGCAAACGAGTCATCAGGAATTTTAGTAAGATAATAGAAAGTCTTTTTTAGATCACGTTTCTTTAGATATATTATAGCCAATTGACGATTTGCAAATGCCGAAAAAGGTTTGTTCATCTGGGACGATTTTTCCCAGTATTGTATGGCTTCATCTTCGAATCCCTTTGAATTAAGGATGATTGCATGGGTGTTATAATAGGCCGTCATGTCGTTGGTCCCACGAACAGGAAGAAATTCGATAATAAAAAAGGCTATTGTGATGGCCGAAGAGTAGATAAAAACCTTATTGAACTGTCTTTCCTTAATACAGGAAATGAGTTGGCCGATTCCCATCACAAAAAAGGGAATCAATATGACCAACAGCGGTAATCTGTACCTTGTATTGGTGAAAAATATAATAAGGGTCAACCCATATAGACCGAAGACAGAACTTAAGGCGGTTAATTTTCTGGACCTTAAGGCATTTACGGCCATGCCGGCCATGCCAAAGGGAAGAATTAACCACAGACCGAGAAACGGGAACTTAAAAAACTTTACGAAGTCACTAATAAAACCGATATGGTAATGGTCTCCGGCCTCGAACTGATTGAAAAAGACCAATATCTTCTGAAATATTTTCCGCATAAAGGCCGAAGGCTGTTCTATGGCCATCCGAATCACTTCACGGGTCCAGTAAGACGACGCTTCCCGGGGAGATAGTTTTTTACCTGCTCGTCTGCTTGCCTCGATATTAAACTCTCGCGCCTGCAGAAGAGGTACAGAGCGGGCAAAAGGAACGGGCCGATAATATGGGTCAGGATTTTGAAGATTATTTCCCAGATAAAGGTTTAGGCCGGATTGTGAGGTTGTCGGGCCAGCTCTGCCCGCAGCTTGATATCTAGCAATTGTAAAAGGAACTATCGCTATCGATATGGCCAC
>CP070746.1:5123867-5136141 GCA_020348305.1 Desulfobacterales bacterium | reverse complement strand
CGGGTGTTCGTGCACCATAAATCACGTGAATGTCATTGAATTTTGATCGGTTGGCCGGATCCAGCATATAAACAATAGATGAGCGCAGGGTCGTAAAAGCAAAGCCGCCGCCGATAATTACAATATTTTTGCCTTCCATCTGCTCCCATGGAAACCAATTGCCTAAAGGTCCACGGATACCCATGATATCGCCGACGGTCATTGAATGAAGATAAGACGAAACCAGTCCGACCTTGTTGACGGTGAACATCACAAATCCTTTCTCCGTGGGCGATGAGGCAATGCCGATGGGGATTTCTCCTTTTCCGGTTACGGAAAGTTCGGCAAATTGGCCGGATTTATAAGCAAATTTTTCTTCGTCTACTGGAGCTAAGAAAACAAAGCGAAATGTTTTTAAATTCTTGTCTTCGCTTTCGATGACGACATCATCGATTCGAACCGGATATGGCAGATATGGATTTCGCACGGTGTTCTCCCTTAAAAATTAAATATTCAATCCTTTAAGCTGCGCAGGTGTTATCAGAAGTCCCGTAGCTGTTCATCATGTAGCAAACGCGGCGAATATCAATGTTCACCGGACATAGACGAACACAGCGACCGCATCCCACACATTGAATTCCGTTATCGTATTTTTCGACATAGTATTTCAGTTTGTGCATGAAGCGCTGCCGCACGCGCTGAATCTTTGTGTCCCTGGGATTGTGGCCGGAACCATGCAGGGTGAAAAGCGGGTACATGCAGCTGTCCCAGTTGCGCATGCGCATTCCAGATCTGCCGCGGTTTTCGTCTTGAATATCAAAACACCAGCATGTGGGACATACATAGGTACAGGTACCGCAGTTGATGCATGCAAAGGCCACCTCTTCCCAAAACGGGGCGCTGTACAATTCAACCGTATCCATTTCCTTTAATCTGTCGGCAGTGACAAAAGAACTAATTTTGGCTTCTGCCGCCTGTTTTTTGGCTTCAATTTGTTTAGCCGCCTCATCGGTGTTGACTTCCGTATCCCAGCCCGCATCGGCCAGCAACTTTTCGCCTTTATCGGTGATCACTTTTACCAAAAAATTGTCGCCGGCATCCATTAGCAGGAGGTCCAGACCCTCTTCGTGATAGGGACCGCATCCGGCGGTTGTACAAAAGCAAGTGTTGCACGGCGCTTCGCAGGCCAAACCCACAAATGTTGTGGCTTCATATGCACGAATCCAGTAAGGATCCCGGTACTCGGGTGAGTCGAAATTTTTTCTCACCAGAAGAAAAGCCTTTACGTCACAGGGCCGGATACCGATAACGGCTCGCGGCGAATAGTCTTTGTCGACTTCCTTCATGATATGATGATCTTCTTGGGATTCATCCAGGGAATATTCAAACATCACTTCAGACTGAGGGTAAATCAATGATTTGGGTGAAAGTCGGGTATTCAGACAAGTCAAATCCGGCAAAACACCTTGATCGAGCGCCTTAAAGTTATGAAACTCCTCCTCTTTTGCCGGGCCAAATAATCGGTACGATCCTGCCAAATCCTCAAGTCCTGAAGCCCAGTTTTTTTTATCAATTTTAATGATTTTCATATTTTTGCCTTTGTTTTTTTGTGTTTAGTATTTTGTGTTTGGTGTTTTGCAGTAAGGATTGCTTTCAATCAGCCTAACACTAAACACGAAAAACGAAACACCAACCTACTTTATAAAATCATCCGGATCGCCGGGCTTATAGGTATCCAATGGCGGGCGCACATCCGCTGACATACCGGCTTCCCAGCCGAAAAGCTCCAGACAATCCTTTTCCAGTTTTTTGGTAAACACTCTCATATTGATGCCCACCGGACAAGCTCGTTCACAGGCTCCGCAATCCGTGCATCTGCCGGCGCAATGATAGGCCCGCAAGAAATGAAATGTTCTCACATCTGTCGGGTCTTGGCTTTTGCCGACCCATTGAGGCCGCGATTCATCAACAAAACACGTCGGGCAGTAACACAGCGGGCAGGCATTGCGACAGGCGTAACAGCGGATGCAATTTGATAGCAGGTCATCAAAATATTTCCATTTTTCCTCAGATGACATGGCTTCAATGCTACGGACATCTGCATACCGATCGACACCCTCCTGTTCTTCAACCAGGTCTGCAACCAATTCGTCATAGATAACCGGATTGCGATGAATGCACACGGCACAGTTTTGTTGAAGAACGTCTCTTTTATTTAAGATTTTCTCAAAATCGTTGCCTTTCACTGTGATATTATTCTCATCTTCGACGACATCGTTGATTTCGCCATCCAGCATTGCGTTAATTTTGCGCTTATCAATCATCCCGCTGCATGGCACACCGATAATGATCAACTGCTCTCGTTTTATCTTATTTTCGATGATATGGGTGACGATATTTCGGGAATCGCATCCTTTGGCGATGATGCCGATTTTTTCCTGCCGATTGGTGAGATAATTTGCCAGATTGATGCCGCAATTGCTGTCCCACACCAATTTGTCGACCGCTTCGGCAGTCTTGGCAAAATGGGGCTCGTTCATCATCGGCACGGTTCCCTTGCGGAAACCAATAACCATTTCAACTGAGCAATCCTTTAGGAGTCTTGCTGAGGTTTCTCTGATTTTATCGATATAGCTTAACATATCAAGCAACCTTGGCTTTTGTTTTTAAGAAATGTTCATTTGGTCCCAGGGCTTTAATCGCCTCGGTGACTTCTTTGACCACCTCAACGAACTTGGTTGATTCAGCCGATGAGACCCAAGAAAACTGGAGACGACCGGGTTCAATGCCCATATGCTCCATCAAATTCTGAAACAAAGCGAATTTTCGACGCGCGTAATAATTACCTTCCAGGTAATGGCATTCTCCGGGATGTCACCCGGATACCCAGACACCGTCTGCGCCCTCCCGTATGGCGGAGAGGAAAAATTTAGGGCTCATCCGCCCCGTGCACGGGATACGGATCACGCGGATGTTGGGCGGATATTCCATCCGACCCACCCCGGCGAGGTCGGCGGCACCATAACTGCACCAGTTACATAGAAAAGCCGCGATTTTCGGTTCCCATTCGGACATATTTCGTTTCTCCTTTTTCCCGCGTTACGCGTTTCGAGTTACGTATTGCGCGTTACGTGTTTCGCATTGCGCGGTTAGAACGCGTACACCATATCCCGCAACCCGAAACTCGGAACCCGCAACCCTTAAACTGCTTCATTCAGCGCATAGATTTGCGCGAAGATTTGATCGTTATCAAAGCCTTTCAGGTGAATTGCCCCGGAGCGGCAGGATGCCACACACAAGCCGCATCCTTTGCACAACACTGGATTAATCTGTGCCTTTTCGGCAAACGGACCTTCTTCGATAAACGAGGGTGCTGAATACGGACAGACGGAAACACACACGCCGCATTGGCTGCAAAGCATCGGGTCGGTTTCAGCGATCGTGCCGCTGGTAAATATGGTTTCTCTGGCCAACAGGGTGACTCCACGCGAAGCGGCGGCTTGCCCTTGGGCGATGGATTCATCAATGGGTTTTGGATAATGGGCCATACCGCAGAGGAAAACACCGTCGGTTGCAAACTCCGATGGTCCGAGCTTGGCATGGCGTTCCACAAAAAAACCATCGTCGTTCAGCGGCACTTTGAAGAAATTGGCCAATTTGTCATCCCTGTTGGGGATCACCGCCGTTGCCAGTGCGAGCAGATCGGTTTCAATCTCAAGGGTTCGACCGATCACATGATCCACGGTCTTCACCAACAGTTTGCCGTTTTCGATATTTACCTGGGGTTTGTTTTCCAAAGTGTAGCGGATGAAAATGACGCCTTGCTCGCGAGCTTGTTTATACAGCAGTTCGCGTTCGCCGTAGGTTCGCAGATCACGGTACAAGACAAACACATTCATGTCCGGATTAAGTTTTTTCAACTGCAATGCATTGTCCACTGAATGCGTACAGCAAACTCTTGAGCAATACATGCGTTCCGGTTCACGTGAGCCGACGCACTGGATAAATACCGCTGTATTCAAATCCTTTAAACCAGAATCGTTTTCGATAAACTTGCGGTCAAGCTCCAACGCCGTTACGATCCTGGAATCCTTTCCATAGCTGTATTCAACCGGTTGCAGCGGTGTTGCACCGGTGGCCATGATGGCGATGCCATGTTCGAGGGTTTCCTCGGTTCCATTGGACGAAAGGCCGGTTTCAAAATTTCCGACAAAGCCCTCCACATCGGTGATTTCCGTGTCCAGATGGACGTGAATTTTTTTGTGGGTTTCGATCTCACCGATGAGATCAGAAAGCTTTTCCTGAACGTCTTCACCTTTAGCGGTACGGTAAAGATTGAGCGCCTGTCCCCCGAGTTGTGACTTTTTTTCAATGATATGGGTTTCGTATCCCTGTCGAGCCAGACTTCTGGCCGCCGCCATACCCGATATCCCGCCGCCGACCACCATGGCTGTCGGGTTAATTTGGAGTTCTGCTTCTTCGAGGGGTTCCATTAAGGCCACTTTATGAACCGCCATTCGTACCAAATCCTTGGCCTTTTTGGTCGCCAGTTCCGGATTATTTTTGTGAACCCAGGAGTTCTGGTTGCGGATGTTGGCCATTTCAAACAGATACTTGTTTACTCCGGCGTTGACTAGGGTTTCTTGGAATAAAGGCTCGTGCGTTTTCGGTGTACAGGCGGCAACCACCACACGATTCAGATTTTTATCTTTGATAATCTGCGCCATGGTTTCCTGGGTATCCTGAGAACAGGAATAGAGATTATCGGTGGCATATTCCACGTAGGGCAGGCTGGCGGCATATTCGGCCACCGCCGGCACATCCACAACCCCCGCAATATTGACGCCGCAACGACAGACAAACACTCCGATTTTAGGCCGTTCGTTGGTGACACTGATTTCCGGGACTTTTTCGGCAGTTTTGGTCCGGGTGTGGCGTACTTCGGCTAAAATTTCACCGGCTGCTGTGGCTGCTGCGCTGGAATCAATAATGGCCTGGGGAATATCTTTGGGACCCTGAAGCGTGCCGCATACGAATATGCCTTCCTTTGAAGTTTGCACCGGAGAAAAAGTCGCCGTCTGGCAGAAATTGCCGGGTGTGAGGTCAATCTTTAGTTGTTTGGCAAAATCGCTGACTTCCGGGGATATCTCCAAGCCTACGGAAAGCACGATCATATCAAAGATTTCTGTTTGCAGTTCGCCGTCTTCGGTCACATAACGAACCTCGAGATCATCGGTATTGGTCACCGGCGTGACAGAGTGAACTTTACTGCGGATAAAGCGAACGCCGTGTTTTTCACTGGCATTTTCGTAAAATCTTTCGAATTCCTTGCCGTGGGTACGCATGTCCATGAAAAATATGGCGCAGTCCAGGGCATCTCCAAGATGCTCTTTGGCGATGACCGCCTCCTTGATGGCGTACATACAGCATACGCCAGAACAGTAAGAATTGTCGCATTTGTTCATATCCCTGGAGCCGACGCATTGGAACCAGGCAATCTTTTTGGGTTCCTTTTCGTCTTTTGAAAGACAGGTGACATGCCCCATGGTGGGTCCGGAGGCGGAGAGGATACGCTCAAACTCCATGGCGGTGATGACGTTGGGCAGTTTGGCGTATTGGTAGTTGTCAAATTTTGACGGATCAAACGGACGAAACCCCGGGGCTAAGACGACGGATCCGACCTTTAGGGTTTCGGTCACTTCTTTTTGATCAAAATCTACGGCACCGGTGGGGCAAAACTTTTTACATGCCCCGCATTTACCCTTCTGGATGTAAATGCAACTGTCGCCGTCGATGCAATACTTTAGCGGCACGGCCTGCGCATATTCGACGTAGGCCGACTTGCGTTTGACAATCCCCATGTTATAGGTGTCAACAATTTTTTTGGGGCATTTTTCAGCGCAGGCACCGCAGGCGATGCATAACGATTCGTCGATGAATCGGGGGTGTTTGATGAGCTCGATTTCAAAGCTTCCTGTGTCGCCTTTAATATTTTTGATTTCGCTGAGTGTTTTCAGCTCGATGTTTAAGTGCCGGCCGACCTCGACCAGTTTCGGTGATATAATTCACATGGCACAATCATTGGTGGGAAAGGTCTTGTCCAGCTGCGACATTCGCCCGCCAATGGAAGGTCCTTTTTCAACTAGGTATACATAGTATCCTGAATCAGCCAGATCCAGGGCGGCCTGCATCCCGGCGATGCCTCCACCTGCAACCATGACTGATCCGATGACATTTTTCGGCATTTAATATTTCTCCTGGATAGCGATGATATTTGACCTTGGTTAAGTCATTAAATTTATTTAAAAAATACTGATAAGAAATTCCAAAGTACAATGAAACCAAAAGGATGATAAATATATATTTAAACCTTGGTTGTCAATAGAAATCATCGTCTTTAAGCCTGACTGAATGGGATTTTGGGATTCCGATGTGTTTGGTAATTATCTGAATTTAATAATACTTTTGTATTTCTTTTTAGCGGCTGATTTTCAATAAACCTGCCTGATGGTAAACTTCCAAATTAGTTTCAATAGGTTGGTAAAATTTTAGCGGTGATACCCTACTGTTTTAATATGATTAGAAAAATTATTAACTTAGGTTGCAATTGGTGCTGTAATGCTGTATAAAATAAATCTTCTAATTAAACTCAAGAGCAAGCCAGGTGTAAGGCATTTATCCGGCTTTATGAGTACGATGAAAGGGGTCAAAATGAAAGTTATGAAATAACGGAAAACCGTTTGCACTACATTTGACGGATCGAAGAAACGAAAAAATGATATATTCCCTTTTCATACCTAATTTTCTGTCATGCCAACATTTCCCCACGTGTAAGACGGGTCTTCGACACCCTGATTATACGACGTATTTCAATTGTCAAATACAAACTTATAAATCCGCTTATATGTTATTTTTTTGGGCCTATACCCGCAAGGAGGACATATGCTCAGCGCAGAAAACTGGGACTGGGAAACCCCTGAAAAGTTGATTGCATTTGCAGACTGGAACGAGAATTTTGCCTGGATCGAAGAGCCTCATGTGAGCTGTGACGGTGAAAAAATTGCAGCGATTGTCAACATCGCCGAAGGTGAATTTAGCGTCTGTATAAACGGCGAAACATGGGAAAACGCGTTTGAAAAGATATGGTATCCGCGGTTTGCACCGGATGGTCGCCTGACGGCCCTTGTTTCAGAGATGGGGGAGTGGACGGTGGCTGTAGATGGGATAGCCTGGGAGAATAAATTTGGCTATGTATGGAACACGCTGTTCAGCGAGGATGGAAACCACATCGCCGTAGCGGTTCAGCAGGATATGGCCTATTGCATGGCCGTCAATGATACGCCCTGGCAGCAATCCTATTCGAATATGACGAACCCGCTGTTGAGCTCTGATGGAAAACGCACGGCTGCCACGGTTCAGGTAGAGGATTTCGGGGAAGGAGACATTCAAAAATTCCAGGAGGGTGTTTTTACGGCTGCATTGGATGGCAAGCCCTGGAATACGAAGTTTGTGAATGTATGGAAGATGGCCATCAGCCCGGATGGTGAGAAGCTGGCGGCGGAAGTCAGAGTCAGCCTGTATGACTACACCATTGCCGTGAATGGCCGCCCCTGGGATAAAACATTTGGTTGCGTGTGGGAGCCGATCTTTCACCCTAAAAGCGGGTCTGTTGTAGCCCCGGTCAGGACAGAAGGAGCCTGGACGTTGGCGGAAGATGGGAATCTCATTTGGGATCGTCGTTTTGTCCAACTCTGGCATCAAATGTACAGCCCTGATGGAAATAAATTGGCGGCGATCGTCGCTTCTAAATTCGGCAAATGGACGATTGCGGTAGATGGTAAGCCATGGTCTGTTACATTCAAAGATCTTATAACCGATGCGGCTTTTAGTCCGGACGGTCGGCGAATTGCTGCAGTGGCCAAAGACGATCAAAAGTGGAAAGTTGTTGTGGACGGTGCGGTATGGGAAAACACGTTTGATATGGCCTGGAAACCGGTCTTTAGCCCCGACAGCAAAAATGTGGCCGCCAAAGTGGAAAAGAATGGAAAATACACCATTGTCGTAAATGATCGTTTATGGGGTCATGAATGCGAAACCATTTGGGACCCCATTTTCAATTCTGAAGGCGATAAAGTTCTGCTTCGGTCAATTGAAGATGGTAAGTACTATCGACGAGTGATAACCGTAAATGATTTATGAGGTGGACAAAACTTGCGCTTTTATTAGATTTTTTTTATTCAAAAACCTTTCTCAGTCCGTGTATAAATCCGGATGTTAATGATTCACTTTAAGAGACTAAATGATCTTCTTAGCAGGAAATATTGGGCACCGGTTAGTGCAGTTAAAGAACATAAGGGGGAGGCAATGAATACTCTGTATAACTTTGTAAGCGGTCCGCTGGCTTGGGTGGCGTTTATCATCTTTTTCGTAGGATGTCTCTATCGGCTCATTCGCATTCTCGTGCTGGTTCATAAGAAAGAAAAGTATATTTACACCTATATGAGTTGGAAGTACAGCTTTCGCTCGATTCTGCATTGGGTCATACCGTTTGCAACCGTAAACTGGAGAAAGCATCCTGTATTGACCATTGTTACCTTTGCCTTCCATATCTGCCTTATTATTACGCCTATTTTTTTATTATCCCACATCATTTTATGGGATGAGTCCTGGAGCGTGAGTTGGTGGTCGTTGCCCGATAGTCTGGTTCAGGCGATGACCTTGATTGTCATCGGCAGCTGTATTTTTTTTCTCATTCGCCGGTTGATATCACCGGAAGTCCAATACGTAACCTTTGCATCCGATTATATTATTCTGGCGATTGTGGCAGCTCCGTTTGTCACCGGTTTTATGTCGTATTACCAGTGGTTTGGTTATCAGGTGTTTACGATCCTGCATATCCTTTCCGGGGAAATCATGCTGATTGCAATACCCTTTACGCGTTTGAGTCACATGTTGTTTTCACCGCTTACCAGAGCCTATATGGGTTCGGAATTCGGTGGGGTTAGACACGCTAGGGATTGGTAAGAAGGAATTGAGGAATTGAGGGATTGGGGGATTGAAGGATTAAGAATTTGAGAGATTCACCCCAATTATATACAGCGTCATAATAAATTGTGTATTCGCCCTTTAAACTGTTGATTTTAGAACCACCGTATAGGGTCAAACATGCAGAACGCTGTGTATGTATGCGCAATGACTTATATCGTTCTGTATAACAGTAGATTAATTTTAAGGGGAACAAGATCATGGCGGAACCTGCTAAAAAAGTAGAAGAAAAGAAGATTATTGATGAAGGTCTGGAAATGGGAACGGAAAAGTTGACCCAGGACCGTATCGAAAACGTGATCAACCGTGTGTTAAAAGGAGAATCCGGTGCACGCCTGAAAGCCTATGTGGATACCTGCATTCACTGCGGCCTGTGCTCCGAAGCCTGCCATTATTATCTTTCCCAAGACAACGATCCCCGCTGGTCGCCGGTGGGCAAAGTTAAGCAGACCTTATGGGAGATGATCAAGAAAAAAGGAAAAGTTAGCCCTGATTTCATCAAAAGAGCTGCAGAAATAGCATCCACCGAATGTAATCTGTGTAAACGCTGTGCGATGTATTGTCCCTTTGGAATAGATATTGCCTATATGATGCTTGTTGTACGTCGTATTAATCATTTGCTGGGGGTGACGCCGCTATATATTCAGGACACGGCCCACAGCCATGCGGCTACATTCAACCAGATGTGGGTCAAAGATGACGAGTGGATCGATACGCTGCAGTGGCAGGAGGAGGAGGCCCAGGGCGAAATTCCGACCCTGCGGATTCCCCTGGAAAAAGAAGGTGCCGACATTATGTATTCGGTGATCGGACCGGAACCCAAGTTTCAGGCCCAGTTAATCTACCAGGCGGCTGTGATTATGGATGTTGCCGGGGTGAACTGGACCATGCCGGCGACTCCCGGCTGGGACAACAGTGATATGGCCATGTTCACCGGCGACAATGAAATAATGGGACGCCTGAAACGGGCGCATTTTGAAACCGCCGCCAGACTCAGGGTTAAAAAAATCGTCATGGGCGAGTGCGGCCACGCGTTTCGTTCGGTCTATGATGTGGGCAACCGCTGGCTGGGCTGGCGTATGCCGCCCATCCCGGTGGTGCATGCCATCGAATTCTACTATAATTTACTGAAGGAAGGCAGGATAAAGATCGCCAAAAAATTCGAGGAAGCCGTCACCCTGAACGACCCGTGCAATGTCTCCCGGGGAGGGGGATTGCATGACAAAGCCCGTTATGTGGTCAACGCCATCTGTGAAAGCCTGGTGGAAATGCATCCGAACCGCGAATATAATTACTGCTGCTGTGCCGGTGGCGGGGTGATCAATTGCGGCCCGCCTTACAAGATGAAGCGTGTGGAGGGCAACCGCATTAAGGCCGAGCAATTATTTGCCGCCAAAGCCAGAGGGGCAAAGGTTCTCATTGCTCCCTGCCATAATTGCCACAGCGGCCTTGAAGACATCAACCATCATTATGGACTCGGAATGGAGATTAAATTTATCGGTGATATCCTGTATGAAGCCATGGAGAAACCGGCATAATTCAAAGGAGATACTCGGATGAAAAAATGCTTCCCAATCCTGCTTTTATTATTGACAGTTTCTTTATTTTTTTTAGTATACGCTTATTCCCAGGAAGATATGCGGTTTATTAATGCCGAAGCCTTTGAAAACCCCCAACGGCCGCCAACGGTTTTCAACCATGATGAACATAATGAACTGGCACAAATCGAAGAGTGTAATGAGTGTCATCATATCTATGACAAAGAGGGCAAACGGGTAGAAGATGAATCCTCTGAAGATCAGAGCTGCTCGGATTGTCATGAGCCGAAGGCCTCAGGCAGAAAACCGGCTTTGATGAAAGCATTTCATATTAATTGCAAAGGGTGCCATAAAGAAAAAGGCAAAGGTCCGGTCATGTGTGGCCAATGTCATGTGAGGAGACCGAATGTAGAAGATTGATATTTCCTTATCACAATTCCAACATTCCAATTTTCCAAATGTTAGTCAACATCGTGTAATAAAGTAACTTTATATCGTCATTAAGAATCGAAATTTTTTATTACACTGCAAGACAATGTGAGGTTTGTTATGCCAAAAAAGATATTAATCATTGAAGACGATCTTGTCGTTGTCAAGTATTTACAAGCGGTTTTCAGTGACAACGGATATGAGACCTGTACCGCCACCAGCAGCATGGAAGGGCTGGAGGTCGTTAGAAAGGAGAAGCCCGATTTGATTACCCTCGACCTGCAATTACCCGGCGAATGGGGTCCCAGATTCTATCGTAAGCTGAGAAAAGACAAAGAATTAAAAGATATTCCGGTGATTGTGGTCAGTGGTATTGACGGCGACCATGCTATCAAAGATGCAGTCGCGTTTGTTAAAAAGCCCTTTGATCCGGAAAAACTCATCGGCATCGTTAAAAATACGATTGGTTAGAAAGGTTCTAAGACAAACGTAAGGGTTAGGTAATTCATTGCTGCTTTAACTACTGATTTCTTATTGATGTTGCATGGAAATGAAAAACCAAAAGTTGTTATTATCTGTGGGCCGACGGGAATAGGAAAAACGTTTGCAGCCATTGAAGTTGCAGAAAAATTCAATGGCGAAATCATCGGTGCCGATTCCATGCAAATCTATCGACACATGGATATCGGCACCGCTAAACCCACAGCTGAAGAGCAGGCGCGTGTTGCACACCATCTGATTGATATTGTCGATCCGGATGAGCATTTTGATGCCGTACAGTATGCAAAGTTGGCACATATAAAGGTTTTGCAACTCCATAGCAACGGTATTCCTCCTTTTGTTGTTGGCGGAACCGGTCTTTATATCAAAGCCTTGCTACATGGGATGTTTGAGTCCCAGCCGATTGATCCGCAGATCCGAAAACGCTTAAACGAAGAAGCCGCCGTCCACGGTGGTGATTTCCTTCACCAGCGTCTTAGACGATTAGACCCTAAGACCGCTGAAAGGCTCCATCCAAATGATACCTACCGAATCATAAGGGCCCTTGAAACATTTGAGGCCACCGGTACCTCTATTTCAGTATACCACGATGAGCACCGATTTTCTGAAGAGCCGTTTCACGTATTGAAGATCGGCCTAAAGATGGATAGAACAAAGCTTTACGAATGCATTAATCAACGCGTCGATGCGATGATCGCTGCGGGATTTGTCGATGAAGTCAAAGAGCTGCTTAATATGGGCTATAGCCCAGATCTCAAATCCATGCAGTCCATCGGCTATCG
>CP070746.1:5115552-5123767 GCA_020348305.1 Desulfobacterales bacterium | reverse complement strand
CGCGCCTTGCTTTCCCTGGATTGGAGAATTGCACTGGAATTCAATGCCCAGCGCTTTGATATCTTCCATCTCATGCTCGAGAAAGTTCATGTCAAACCGGTAGGAAACCACTCCGTAACGCAATACCCCGCCCGCCTCCGGTCGAGCCTCAAAAACCGTTACCTGAAAACCGTCTTTGGCCAATTCGGCGGCACAGCTTAAACCTGCCGGTCCGGATCCTACCACAGCTATTTTTTCCGCTCTGGGCTCAGCCTTTTCAAATACCTCAAACTTTCTATCCCAGGAATGTTCGACGAGAAACCGCTGGATCATTCCAATCTGAATCGGATGCTCAGCACCTTCAGGCCGATTTTGGGATTTGAACATCGCACTGCATTTTTCTTCGCACAAACGATGCGTCGGACAGAGAACGCCGCAAGCACCGCCGAGAATATTGTTCTGTTTAATTGTCCGAATCGCACCGCTAATGTTTTTAAACCGAAGTTTTCGAACAAATTCAGCCGGCTTCGTATCGGCCGGGCACCCCTCCGAACACGGGGCATCGTGGCAAAGAAGGCAGCGATCGGCTTCGGCAATTGCCTGGGCCAAACCAAATCCTTTGCGCATTTCTTTAAATTTATCTGCACTATTCACTATTTTTCCTCCTTGCAATGAATCGATGCGTGGTTGTTATTGATCGTTCTTAACATTTTAGGTTTCTTGCTCGGTTGATGGGGCAATCTTCATGCGGGTCAATCCTTTATTTCATCAGTAGACCGCAAATCGCCGGATAGCGGTGGTAGGTGTCAAGGCTCAAAAACAAATTAATAATTTACGCTTTTCACCAATAATTGTCAATTGATAACCTTGAAAATCAATAAAAAGCATTCAATATATTTTACCACTTCATAAAACACTTGACGGCTAATGACGATGCCAATATATAAAGATGCCAATATTAAAAAGGCAAATCTTACACCACTTGGAATAATGGAATGATGGAATACTGGGAACTAAAAGAGGAGCTTATTCTGATCTAATGGGCTGTATATATGCGATTCCCATTATTTCACTTTACCGTCATTCCAATTCAGCCGTCGTAGCCATAGGGCTACCATGGCGAAGGCGGCAACCCTTGTGGTGAGCTCAGAGAGCTATTTTGAGAGGGGGTAACTATGTCTCGAATCGTTAAATGTGCTCACATTCAGGCTTCCAATGCGAAACACGATGGAACACCGGCGGAAATTAAGGAAGCCATGATTCAAAAACATATACCGCTCATCGAAGAGGCTGGCGGCAATGAGGTGCAAATCCTCTGTCTCCAGGAATTATTTTATGGGCCATACTTTTGTGCCGAACAGGATATTAAATGGTACGGTAATGCCGAACCAGTTCCGGGACCTACCGTCGAACGGTTGAAGGAGTATGCCAAAAAATATCAGATGGTGATGATTATTCCGGTCTATGAAATGGAAATTGAGGGCGTCTATTTCAACACGGCCGCCGTGGTTGATGCAGATGGTACGTACCTGGGTAAATTCAGAAAGGTTCATATTCCCCACACCTGGCCGGGATTCTGGGAAAAATTCTATTTCAAGCCGGGAAATCTGGGATTTCCGGTGTTTGAAACAGCCTATGCCAAGATCGGCATCTATATCTGCTATGACCGGCATTTCCCTGAATGTGCCCGTCTTCTGGCCCTGAAGGGAGCTGAAATCCTTTTTAATCCCTCTGCTACCACCGCGGGCAAATCCCAATATTTATGGGAACTGGAACAGCCTGCTCAGGCAGTGGCCAACGGTGTTTTTATCGGTGCCAACAACCGTATCGGGCTTGAAAAACCATGGGAATTCGGCAAATTTTACGGCTCCAGCTACTTTGTTGATCCCCGCGGCCAAGTTTTGGTCAAAGGCAGCGAGGATAAGGACGAAGCGGTTATCGCTGATCTTGATCTGGAACAAATTAGGGAAGTCAGAGACGGCTGGCAGTTTTTCCGTGATCTGCGACCGGATCAGTATAGCGAATTGACGCAAACAGTAGGCCAGTATCGATAAAAAAGAACAACTTTATCGCTGATACGGCGCCAGCAAACTAAAAATTTCTAAAAGAATCTGAATCATATATCCTTTGATGGGCGGCTTTAGCGGGCTTAGCTGCTTTGCGTGAAAATATAATAAGAGGCAAAAGGAGGTGAGGCTTTAATTTTTAACACATTTAATTTTGAGAACATCGAAAGGAGGTTAGAATGGCTGAAGAAAAAAGGTGGATCATCTATACCATTGAAGATAAGCCACCAATTGGTGAGAGTATCTTTCTTGGGATCCAACACTATCTAACCATGTTTGGTGCCACGGTTTTGATTCCTATTCTTCTTGCGGGCGCAATGAAAATGCCTCCGAAAGAAATGGGGCTTCTCATCTCGACGATCTTTCTCTGTTCGGGAATTACAACCTGGCTGCAATCAACAATCGGAAACAAACTTCCTGTGATTCAGGGTGGATCTTTCTCCTTCCTTCCCCCGGCCTTTGTCATCATTGGAGCAACCGTCGGAAAGGGAATGGGCTATGAGATTGCCATCCAGCAAATCACCGGTGCCATCATCGTTGCGTCATTTTTCGAAATTATACTGGGGTGGTCCGGCGTCATAGGTAAAATTAGGAAATATGTGGGACCGATCACCATCGGGCCCACCATCGCCCTGATTGGTCTGGCCCTATACAAGGTGGGGGCTCCGGTGGCCTTTGCAGGGGGAAAAGGCGGCAGCTGGCTGGTTGCCGGACTAACCATCATTGCCCTGATTGTTTATTCCCAATTTTTAGGGAAAAAGTCGAGGATATTTCTGCTGTTTCCGGTCCTCCTGGCCATCCTGACAGGATGGGCCATTGCCACCATTGTCTCCCTGGCCGGTTGGATCCCCGCTGATCATCCGGCCTATGTTGATTGGGGAAAAGTGGGTCAATTCGATTGGTTCAGCACAAAACCCCTCTGGCCATTTAAATGGGGCTTTGCGCAATTTAAAATTCCTCTTATCCTTGCCATGGTGGCCGCATACTTTGCTTCCATGATCGAGTCGATTGGAGACTACTATGCAGCCGCCCGAATGAGTGAAGCGCCCACACCCACGGCTTCTATGATCAGCAGGGGCCTGGGAACCGAAGGAATTGGCTGCCTCATCGCCGGCTTGCTCCAGACCTGTAACGGCTCCACAACCTATTCTGAGAATATTGGTGCTATCGGTCTTACCCGTGTGGCCAGCCGTCACGTTGTCAGATGGGGAGCCTCCGTAATGATTGTCCTCGCCTTTGTCTCGAAATTCGGCGGAATCTTTACGACCATGCCTAGTCCTGTTGTCGGAGCCATGTATTGCGGTCTTTTCGGCATGATTGCTGCGGTAGGCTTATCCAACCTGGTCCTTTGTGATATGACCTCTTCACGGAACCTATTCATTATCGGATTCGCCTTCTTCATGGGGCTAAGTCTGCCGGAATATTTTGATAAATTCCCACTGGGTGCAAACTGGCCGGTCGGTATTAAGTGGTTTGGCGACATTGTCACAACCATTGGAAAAACCGGGATGGCAGTGGCCGGAATCATCGGCCTTGTTCTGGATAATATTGTTCCCGGAACAGAGGAAGAAAGAGGATTGAAGGCATGGGCTGAAGCCGGTTAATTTTAGTTTAGTGCTTTATTGTCATACTATCTTAGAAGTGGGGTTCGAAAAGGACCCCATTTTTTTTGGAAAAGTGGGAAGCAGCTTAATTATCACTTTTCAAATTTTTGCTTTTGGTGACAGAAAAATAATTACAACCACGAAAACACGAAAGAAGGAAAGAACGAAATTAGAAATTTTTTTTCGTTTTTCGTATTTTCGCGCTTTCGTGATGAATATTTTTGGGCTCCGTTTTATCCAAGTAAGAGTTTGAAAGTTTAGTCACTTATGTTTAATGGTTTAGTCACTTATGTTTAATGGTTTATTCACAAGTTTCTCCATCTTTCTTCCAAAGGAACGTAAAGATTGCTTGTCCGGCACATCCTGGATCAATCGAATGGGCTTCCCGGAAAAAAGGGCAGCTTCCAATCGATAAAGAAAACGGCCTGTCCTGACACGGTATTTGTTAACCTGAAATTCTTTGATATCATCAAAAGGCGTTTGCTGGTTGCGCCAAAGCCCTTTGGCATAAATCAGTTTTTTTTCGCCATGAATAAGGATCTCACCATAATGGCGGGATTGCCGGATCAAAACACCAGCGACAAGGGGTATGATGAGAAGCAATGTGATTGCCATGAAATAAGGGAGTAGCTCTCCAGCATCATGGGAAAGAAATATAACCAGGATGCAAAAAATACCCCACAAAAAAACAACCACAATCCCTGCATCGACCAGTATCTTTTTAAACGGAAGCTTGTGGCCGGCATGGATCAAAATGCTCTGTCCTTTTTCAATAATTTCCATCTATATCCCTAACCCGGGCAAGCCGGAACCAAAAAGGTTGAATTTTATTAAATCACGAAAGCACGAAAGGACGAAAACACGAAAAATGAAATATAAATTTCGTGCTTTCTAGTTTTCGTGTTTTCGTGATAAAAAAGTTTTGCCACTAAAGGCAAAAAAAGAACAATCAAGCAACTAGAAATAAGCCAATTTTTGCTTTAGCTCATTTATATGACGATCGGCCTCCTGACAACACTCCTTCAAAAAATCCTCAACAACCTTGGTCATCATCCAGCGCTCTTGCCAAACCCCCATGCCGACAGATGGTCTTAACTTTGTCTGCATGAACGCAATCGGGCGGCTAAGGCAGGCATAAGTTTCCAGGACAAGCTCAAATTTTTTTGATTTTCCGGCTTCGTTATTGCCGTATTTCTCTTTGAATTGCCTTATTGATGGGCCTATCTCATCCTCTATTTTCTGTTTGTAGGTCTTCATGAAGCGAACATTAATTTTTTCGCTTTGATCAATCCATGCTCGAAATTCATTCAACATCTTCAACAGATCAAGCGCGTCTGAACTGAATGAATCATCACGTGCCTGGTCGCCATTGTTTGTTCTTATCCGCATTCCGCAATTGCTGCAGAATATGTCTGCTTTACTGATAGGAATTCCGCATTTAGGACATTTCAACTCCAAATCCTTACCTCAATTCTTGCTACCGTTTCCCTTATCTTTATCTTTCCAGAAACTATACACAAAAAAAACGACGATCGCGGCAAAGATGATTGCCCAAGGGAGCTTACCCTCCTCTCCCTTGTAGACCTCGAGCCCTATGGTAAAAGCAAGGATTAGTCCCAGGACAATCCATTTCATGTATTTTTTCATATGCGATTCTCCGTTTTCGGCTTTTACAATAAGCCCTATTCTAACTCCTGCTTTCTATTTTCATTTGTCACAATTTTATATTCAAAACGCTTTTCGGATTCAAGCTATTTCCTAAATACAAATCTTAATTTTAAAGCAACATTAATAACTAATGAATCTCCCTGCAGCAAGCTGCAAGGGATCAAAAGGGATAATTCCTTTTTATCCCCCCTCACCCTGACCCTCTCCCCCGAATTGGGGAGAGGGAAAATTGACATGCCACTATTTAGCGTTAATTTTATCAGTAAGTATTTTGTTTTTAGTGTTTTGCGTTTTGTGTTTTGTGTTTTGTAATTGATGTGGAAGGAGGTTGCTATGGACATCAAAAGTTACTGCGAAAGTGTCGGAATTGAACTCACCGGTTGGAAAGCCAAACTTTACGATGTAATACGCAGATCAGAAAAATTGGCAGACAACGATAAAGATAACCTCGACCCCATGGTCGCCGAACTGAAAGACATGGTCGATGATCTCGATGAACGTATCGCAACGCTCGCCCGGGAATGTCCTGCAGAGTGGAGCGGCGAAAAATCGGAGATTGATGGGAAGATGTCAAAAGTGAACGATAAGTGGAAGGAAGTGTGGGGCGCGATGGGGGAATCCGAATATGGTATTGGCGGCGCCTAAAAACCGGTTTCAAACTCTTATTTTTTTGAGAGTCGTGTACGCTGCACATATTCTCCTCTTCGCACCTTGCCCTCAAACAAGAGCTAATGGTTATTAGACCATTTTGGGCTAAGATAGACGTTCTTTTATCACTTTGGTTGATCATACCAGCATTCAACAACTCCAAAAAAGAACGGTTAAAATCTTCGTCTTCCTTGGGCTTGGAAAAAATTTCTCATTTCTGGAAGGACATTAAATATAAATAAAATATTCTGTTAAAACCTATCATTCCAACATTCCAGTATTCCAATCCTAATTACAACCTTATTTCCATCATGCCTTGTTTGATCACCTTACCCTTAAAATCTATTACAAGGCCGGGGCCTCTGAGTTCGTCCCGCTCACAGCGGGATCGACTCAGCCCGCCCGCCTCGCCTTGCGGTCTCGCATGGCGGGCGTTGAGGTCGACCCTACGTTTTTAATGTATTTCGCTGTAACAAATTGAATACACACATTCCAGGTCGCTAAGTTTCTCTCATTCCTTGACATAAAAATATCAGTTGCCTAAAGTAAGCGAAATCTGCTAAGGGAAATAGTTTCTTAGATTCTAAAGAATATATGTTTCATACTTTTTTATAGAACGTAGCTTAATTTTGAAGAAATTTGCAAAGGAGGATACGGTATGTCTCTGCCATTAATGAAAAACTATATTAACGGAGAATGGGTCGAATCGAAATCCACAACAATAGGTGATGTATGGAATCCGGCCCAAGGAGAAAAAATCGCCCAGGTTGCTTACAGCACCGCTGAAGATGTGAATAAGGCAGTAAAAGCCGCGAAAGAGGCCTACTGGGATTGGCGCACAACGCCGCCGTTGACCCGCGCCCGTTATCTGTTTCGGCTGAAGGAGGCCTTTGAAGAAAATTTTGAAGATATTGCCCGCGTTTTGACCACTGAACAGGGCAAAGCCATTGACGAAGCCCGCGGCGAAGTGCGGCGCATGATTGAAAACGTGGAACATGCCACCGGTGTAACCACACTGATGTGCGGCTATACATTGGAAGATATCGCAACGGACATTGACTGCATGGGTCACCCCCAACCCATGGGAGTTTTCGCGGCCGTCGTTCCGTACAACTTTCCCGGAATGGTAGCCTGGTGGTTTCTGCCGTATGCCATCGTGTGCGGCAACACCTTTATCGTCAAACCTTCCGAACAAGTCCCCATGACCCAAACCAAAATATTTGAAGTGATCGATGAAATCGGTTTTCCTGAAGGCGTACTGAACATGGTTCACGGGTCCCGCGATGTGGTCAATGGGCTGTTGGATCATCCGGATATCGAAGGCATCTCCTTTGTCGGGTCTACACCGACGGCCAAATATATATATCAACGCTGCGGTGAAACCGGCAAACGAGTCCAGGCTTTGGGTGGCGCCAAAAACATAGTGGCGGTGATGCCGGATGCAGATCTGGAGGCCGGAATGCCTTCGCTGATCACTTCCTTTTATGGTTGCACCGGACAGCGTTGTCTGTCAGGAGCGATTCTAGCTGCCGTCGGCGATGCAGCCGATGAGATCGTTGAAAAATTCAAAGCAGCCGCACAAGCAGTGAAAGTTGGCGATGGCCTCGAGGAACAAACCGCCATGGGGCCGGTGGTCAGCGCGGCACACAAAGAACGCGTTTTGGGTTATATTGAAAAGGGCATTCAGGAAGGAGCTGACCTGATTCTGGATGGACGGGATTGCAAGGTGGAAGGCTATCCGAATGGTTTTTTCATCGGCCCAACCATTTTCGACAATGTGAAACCGGACATGACCATTGCCAGGGAGGAAATTTTTGGCCCGGTGGTCAGCGTTGTGCGCTGCAAAGATCTGGATGATGTGATCGATCTTATTAATACGCGTGGTTACGGCAACGCTGCCTGTATTTATACGAACAGCGGCGCCACCGCACGGGAATTTAAATACCGTGCAAAACCGAGTATGATCGGCATCAACATCGGTATTGCCGCACCCATGAGCTTTTTTCCTTTTGGGGGTGCCGGCAATTCAATGTTTGGTGACATCAAAGCCCATGGCCAGGAGATTTTTAAATTTTTTACGGATACCAAAGTGGTCATTCAACGCTGGTTCTGAGAATCGAGTTGATGGAAGGCTAATGATTTTTATTCATTTTAACGCGCGACACGAAACTCGGAACACGCAACACGACTATAGGAGATAGTTATGCCACTGGAGAATTTTGGAAGCATACTCAATTTTGCCGAGGAGCT
>CP070746.1:5112616-5115452 GCA_020348305.1 Desulfobacterales bacterium | reverse complement strand
TAATCTCACATATTGCGATTTATAAACTGGGTGCCATCGCTGTGCAGCTGCTCACACTTTTTGGTCCGGATGCCATCGAATTTCGGCTTCAGGATAGCCAGGCCAAAGCAGTGATTACAGACAAAGAGAATGTGCCAAAGATCCATGAGGTTAGAGAGCGCCTCCCCGAGCTCAAGCTGATCATTGTTGTTGATGCCGCCAAAGAAAAAGATACCATGGATTTTTGGGAAGCAGTGGAAAAGGGAAGCCGTTATTTCACTCCCGTCAAAACCCGGCCCGACGATGCGGCATTGATTATTTATACCTCAGGTACTACAGGTCAGCCTAAGGGAACCCTTCATGGACACAAGTTATTGCCTGGTATTCTTCCGGGCTTCGAATTTTACCACAATTTATTTCCTCAAGACGGTGATCTTATGTGGACCCCGCTTGATTGGGCTTATATCGGTGGTTCGTATGATGCATTGTTCCCAACATTGCACCATGGTTATCCCATGCTGGCCTACAGACCTCGAAAATTTGATCCTGAAGAAGCGTTTTATATGATGGCAAAACATAGGGTAAGAAATCTCATGGCCGTTCCTACTGTGCTGCGGATGATGATGCATGCTGTCAAACGCCCCCGGGAACACTACGATATCCAGTTAAGATCAATAACTGCCGGAGGAGAAACGTTGGGGGAAGAACTTTGTGATTGGACGAGAGATTATCTTGGGGTTGAAATCAATGAGCAATATGGGCAGACGGAATGCGACTTAGTCCTTGGTTTTTGTTCGGAAGTCATGAACATGGTTCCGGGGTCCATCGGTAAGGCTGTTCCCGGACATGTTGTTGAGATAATCGATAAAGATGGCCTGATTGCAAAGCGTGATGAAATCGGTGAGCTAGCGGTAAAAGCTCCTGATCCGGTGATGTTCTTAGAGTATTGGAGAAATTCGAAAGCAACAAAGGAGAAGTTCATCGGCAATTGGATGCGAACAGGCGATTATGGTAGAAAAGATCAAAATGGATATTTTTGGTTTAGCGGTAGACAAGATGATATTATCGAAAGCGGTGGCTTCAGGATCGGGCCTGGTGAAGTGGAAGATTGTTTGATGAAGCATCAGGCAGTTGCACTGGTTGGGGTCATAGGTGTTTCCGATCCTATAAGAGGAGAGATTGTAAAAGCGTTTATTTTACCCAAAGAAGGTGTGACACCTGACAAAGCTCTTGAGGAGAGCATTAAAGAACATGTGAAAAATAGGCTTGAGGCGCATGCTTATCCCCGGGAAGTGGCGTTTGTAGATGAGATGCCGCGGACATCGACCGGCAAGATCCTGAGAAATGAGTTGCGCAGGATGCATGAAGCCGGGGCCTAAGGTTCCAGGTTCAGGGTTCAAAGGTTCAGAGGTTCAGAAATATGTAGGTGTCAGGTGTCAGTGTTCAGCAATCGGCTTCGGCGCAACGAAGAACTGACACCTGTCACCCGAACCCCGAAACCTGATTGTAACCCAGAACCCAGAACCCAGAACCTTTGAACCTATCATTGGAGGCTTGTATGATAAATAAAGCGGTCCTTTATGAAAAGAACCAAAACGTTGCGATCATTACCCTTAACCGACCGGAGCGGCTTAATGCCATAAACACGGATCTCCTCAACGGACTCATAGAACAGCTTGAAACGGCAAGGCAGGATAAGGACATCTTAGCGGTTATTCTAACAGGTGCAGGCAGGGCTTTTTGTGCCGGTGAAGATCTGAAGGAAACCTCTTCCAGAAAAAGCGTCGAGGATTGGATTGAGGAAACCGAAGGGCTCCAGGACGTGCAACGTGTGATCATGTCTTTAGGAAAACCACTAATAGCAGCAGTTCCAGGTTATGCACTGGGAGGCGGGTGTGAGTTTGCAATGAGCTGTGACATAAGAATAGCTGCTGAAGCGGCCAAATTTGGATTTCCAGAGACTGAGGTAGGGCTTACCATTACAACTGCAGGAACAAAGTTGCTTGCACAAATTGTAGGATTGGGCAAGGCCAAAGAATTGGTCTTTACCGGTGACTTGATCGATGCCCCAGAAGCATACCGAATCGGTTTGGCAAACAAGGTCGTATTGGCTGAGAACCTCTTAGATGAAGCTCTGGTTATGGCCCGGAGAATTGCAGAAAAATCCCCTCTTGCCCTTAAGCTCTCGCGAATTGCCATTGACCAGGGGCTGCACTCGAGTTTCGAGCAGACGCTAGAACTAGAAGCCAGCCATCTTTTGACCTGTGTGGGAGCTCAAAACCAGATAAAGTTCGTTGAGAGAAAGCTCGAGAAGATGAAGGAAAAGCGGTATGGATAAAAACACTTACGATGTGGTTATCGTCGGTGGCGGCATCATGGGCTCCTCCACCGCATACTTTCTAATGAGCAATGACGCCAGACTCAAAGTGGCCGTGGTCGAAATGGATCCGACCTATACTAGAGCGTCAAGTGCGCTATCTATGGCCAACACACGCATTCAGTTCAGTCTCAAGCAAAACATCCAAATCTCCCAGTATGCATTTGAGCTCCTGGAACGCTTCGAGGAGAAAATGGCCGTCGGCGAAGATAAACCGAACATCGCTTATCGCCGTGAAGGCAATCTTTTTCTGGTAGATGAATCCGGCCTCAGCGCAGCGAGGGAGGCCCTGGATTTGCAGAAAAATCTGGGTTGCAAGGTAGACTGGTGGTCCCAGGAAAAAATTAGGCAGCACTACCCGCTTTATAATTTGTCCGGGCTGGCGGGAGGCACGTTCGGACCCGAGGACGGACACATGGATGCCTATGCTGTGCTCATAGGGTTTAAGAACAAGGCCAGGTCACTGGGTGCTGATTACAT
>CP070746.1:5109461-5112516 GCA_020348305.1 Desulfobacterales bacterium | reverse complement strand
GCTGGCATGAAGATATTTTCTGCTATGCGGCTAAGGCCCATGCGGATATTTCATTGACCGCCGATGAGCTTATCATTACTTATGTCGCCAATTCGAAAGATTTCCGGCAAATAGCCGAAGACGCAAGACTTTATCGCCCGCGATTTTTACGCATTAAATTTAGGTAGAATTAGGGTCGCATCTTAATTATTAATTATTGACATAAGCCTTCATTTCCAATATTGCTTCATTAAGCTTGAAAGAAAGCAAAACCTGGTTTTTAAAGCAGGACACAATGCTTTGCGTATGCAATCCCGCCGCAGTTACAAACATCGCGACAGAGATATAATCGGGGTTTAAAATAGACGCTGCAGGAGTTAGCATCAATGGCCAGACCACTGAGGGTAGAATATCCGGGTGCATATTACCATGTGATTCATCGCGGTAACGCCGGTGAGAATATATTTATCAGCAACCGCGACCACGAAAAATTTTTAGAGAACTTGGAGAAAGCCGTTGAACGCTATGAGATCAAGATTCATACATATTGTTTGATGACGAACCACTATCACCTGCTGGTTGAAACACCCCAGGCGAACTTGAGCCGAGCGATCAAATGGATCAACGTCAGCTATGCCGCGTATTTCAATCGCAAGCGTCACAGAAGGGGCCATTTGTTTCAAGGACGATTCAAATCGCTTCTGGTGGATGCCGATGAATATCTAAAACATTTGTCGCGTTATATTCACCTGAATCCGTTGCGTGCCAAAATGGTTGAAGCGCTGTCGGCGTATGCTTGGAGCAGTTATCCTGCTTTTATCGACAAGGCCAAAGTACCTGTTTGGCTTGAGAGAGATTGGTTACTTGGTTTGTTCGGCAACAACCGCAAGGCGGCAGCTAAAAACTATCGGGATTTTGTAGAGAAGGTTGATGTTGACAGCCTTGAGGATCCCGGCCGGGATTTGGCGGGTGGCTTCATACTTGGTGGGGTTGAGTTTGTCAATTGGGTTAAAGAGAGTTTTTTGTCAAAACGCTCAGCGCAAAAAGAAGTTCCACAATTGAAAGCATTAAAACCCAGATTAACCCCTGAGAAAATAGTGACGGCAGTATGTAAGGCATTTGGCTGCGATGAAGATCATGTTTTGCAAAAAGGCCGCAAGAAAAATACAGCGCGAGATGTCGCCATTTATCTTGCGCGGGAGTTGACCGGTGTCAGCGGGGTCGATTTGGGAAATTACTTTGGCAACATATCCGGCGCCGGCATCACGGTTCGATACAATCATATGGCCGGCAAGATCGCAGAAAACCGCAGATTAAAAGGGCGGGTAAAACATATTCGAAGGCAAATAATTAATAATTAAGATGCGACCCTAATCAATCTAAGCTTTAACTTCCTCACCAATCCAATCTAAAAATGGCTTGTGGCCGCCCAATACGGGCAAACTGACAATACAGGGGCAGTCATAACTATGCAAAGATTTCACTTTTTCAATCAATTGCGGCACACACGCTTCTGTCGTTTTTGCAATTAGAACCACTTCAGCGTCATCCTGGAGTTCACCTTCCCACATGTATATGGAATTCATATTATCCAGAATATTCACGCAGGCTGCCAGCTTGGCTGCAACCAACGCCGCCCCGATCTTTTTGGCTTCTTCTTTGTTCCCGGCGGTCATGTAAATGAAGTTAATTCCCATTGGTCTCTCCATGAAAGAAGTTAATTATATTAAGGTATCAACTGTACCCTGAAGGCACATGGATGATTGGATAATTTTTCAGGTTTCATCAGGATTTTGAATGAAAAATACCGCTGCGCGGCCTCCAGGGACCGCCGTCGGTCGGCAGGACGGATTCGAAAAACTCGAGCAAATCCTCCACTTTGGTTTTGTTCCGGTCAGGTATCTTAATTCCGACCTGCTGACCGGTTTTGCCAAGCTTTACGTTTTTTCTTTCAACCTGTAATGAGCTGATTTTACCAGAGTAAGCGGGACCCATTGCCGTGATAATCCGAAAATTTTTTCTCATCTCAAGCCTGCCCCCCGTTACTTCACAACTGATGATCGCACCTTTGCGACTACTTTTAAAAGTGGCAATGATTTTCGCTTTGCCGGATGAAAGATACTGTGAAGTCTTTTTCCGGGTAATATTGTCTCTCCCTACCAGTTCCTCGTTTCGTTCCGTCTCCCAACATATTGATATTCCTGCCATGGGTTTAATCTGTTTTTATGCGCGCTGGTAAAAAAATCGAAACATCGCCGACATGCCATCTTATTCGGTGGAGTTCGGTGGAGCGAATTTTTTCATCGCATATAGTAATTGCTTTTTTACCAAAGTCCAGATCTGCGTATAATTAAGTCATCAAATATGAGCTTCGGTTGATAAAATGTTTTCTGCCTGCTCTCTGGCTTTCTCAAACGGATCGCGTTTAATTTGCTCATCCGCGTTAAAGATCGTTTCAAAAATCACAAAATAAAGAGCCTGCACTAAAAAGAGCATCCAGACAGCCAGAGCCCAAGTCAATACCGAAGACGGCGTTAGGCTTATCACAAGACTCCCTGCGACCAGACCTAATAATGCTTCGGCGATAATTTTTTTGCCCATATTCTTGGGAAAACAAATCCCACTTCGAATCCAGCTCAGAATCCCTAAGGCAAGCACGATAAAAAGAGAAATCGAATCCACCCAGAAAATTGCAATAAGTATCAGCAGCAGTGGAAATATAATTTGGTTAATGCTTTTACTGCTCCAACGTGTCAACAGAATACTGTAAACGGCAACATAAATCCATAAAGTGAGGTTCAGGGCCTTTGGCCAGTAAATAACATGACTCAATCCCAGCACAAGCGGCATGAAGGAAAGGCCGCAAATAAGCCCAAAAATTACAGTTGACTGTAAGGGTGGTGAGGTGTTTTTCATTGTGGAATGCCTCCTTTGTTTTCGAAGAGTGCTTCTTTGCGCTGTATAAGTTCAAGTTCGACTTCTTCTTCAGACAACTCCTGCGAGATACTCCCCGGTATAAAGTCCGATAAGCTCTTTTCCCACTCTTTTTGTTCGGCTTGATGGAAATATTGCGTGG
>CP070746.1:5105557-5109361 GCA_020348305.1 Desulfobacterales bacterium | reverse complement strand
TCCTCTTAGGATTATCTATTTTGTGCCGATTTTTACCCCGGCACCGTCTGGGACCACTGTTTAAATAATTCATAAAGATTTTTTTCTTTTTTTATTTCGATATCCGTTTCGTTGGCACTGACTAAGAATTCCTCTATCCGGCCCCCTTCATCAATCTTAAACGAAAACTCCAACGTTTCAATCTTTCCTCCGGACAGCTCTGCGGCACAGCTCATTTCACCAAAGCCTGCTTCAGCATTAGATCTTCCCCGGTATTTTATATTATAGACTAACTCGCCATTCATCAGGTAATCCGATGATGCATCTTGATAGTCCGAAAATATACAATTTCCGTATACATGAAAAACGCCTTCATTCATAAATACGGTCATATTCGTGACGACTGAATCGTCCTCGTTTCTAAAAACGGCATCCACCGCATTCGCATACGCATTGTCTATCTCCAAAGTCTCTTGATTCATTGAAGATTCAAACCCTCTCATGACCGCTTCCATTGCTTTAAAGACCTCTTTATCTGATGGACCATAAAACCTACATCCAAAAAAGCCAAAAGCAAGTAAACTTATCACGGCAAAATAAATTAAATATTTTTTCATTGGAATCACCTCTATTAATCTTTAGGAATCTAGGTATAAACTGTTATCTAAGAATTAATTAAATCCAGCAGGAATTCAATTCGAATTTACTAGCAATAAATGACAAGAAATATGCACAATATTGTCGGCACTTCTAAAGGCTTTTTCCAGCTTTAAAGAGGGATTATTAAGATATGTATCGGTCTAAAATATCAGAAACTTAAATGGAAAATAGAATGAGTAGGTTTTGGAGGGACTTTCGATCAGAATTCAAAGTATATTTAACTTTAGGTTTCTTCGGGAACGGAACTAAGTGCTTTATTTATCTGGCTTTAACAAATCATAGCGGTATTTCATGGCCGCCCCAAAAACCGTAGCATATCCAGGGTGATCCGGGAAAAGAAAGGTTGTTTGATACAATTCACCGACAAGCTTTAAGGTGTGTCGGATATATTGACTTTGAACCACCTTGCCCACCATGACAATTTTATCCGGGCAACCCGCTTCACGGGCACAAATGGATGCAATGATGCCAACCGTTTCACCCACCAATCTTAAAATAGCAGCGGCCAGATCTTCTATGCGCTTTGATTTTACGGATGCGAAATTACTGGCGGTAACCTCCGAACCCAAGAAACTAAGACTTTTATATCCGAGATCCGAAATGGTTAGATTCAGATGCGACGCATTGCCTTGTAAGGCCTTGGTTTCAAGCACCACAGGGTCTTGTATGTCGCATATCAAAGACGAAAGGCCTTTAATCGTTCCGCCGCCCACGCCCGTTCCACCGACATGCCTGGCCTGGTTGTTTGAGAAATGCACGATCGCTGACCCGGTCCCCATACTGACAACGATACACTCTTTGCACTTGGCGAGTGTTGCGCCGCCGAAACCGACGGCATCGATCTCGGGTATGACCTGAATCTTTTTTTTGAGATTATCCGGCATTTCCGCTACGGATCCGGTAAACACAACATGATCTGTTTTATATTTTGCAGTCAGTTTGCAATATACGTTAAAAATGTCATCCCAATCCCTATTCTCAAGGCCCACAGTATCAATTAGACGCTCTGATTCGACCACCCCAAAATCGGTAAATGATGCACCACGATCAATTCCAATAATCGGTTTATCCTGAAGATTGTTCATAAGTACCTCCGTTTATATGAACTTCTGTGCAAACAACGGCCCTGCACAACATGTTTTGCTAGATGTCAGCTGCCCGGGTCGTCCCTGCTTTATTGATTATTTCAATATATTCCGATACCTGTGAGATATGTTGAATAATGGGGCAATCATCAACCTCCTCTATGCCCAGTTTACCGAACCGATTAACAATCAGGGCGTTCATGCCTACTGCGCGGCTTCCTACAGCATCATCATAATAATTATCTCCGATATAAATGCACTCGCCTGCGTCTACTCCAACCCTTTCCAGAGCTATCTTAAAGATCTTCGGATCCGGTTTTTTACAACCCACTTCAAAGGAAATGATAATTGGGTCGAAATATTCGGTGAGCTCGGCGCCGTTTAAAATATCCCGGGCGGTATGATCCCAGTTCGAGATGATTCCCAGTCCGACTGAATCTCTCTTCAATGCCACCAGAACCTCGTGGACTCCGTCAAACGGCAGCCAGTAATTTTCAACTTCCTTTTGTATTCCATGCCAGTGAGCATCAAGTTTGCAGACCTCCAGACTGAGTCCCAGGCGATAATTTAGAATTCCCAACAACCAGGGCATAAAAACCCCTCTGGGTTTTAAAAATACACCCGGATATTCTCGCATAAACAATTTATCCGTTAAATGGAATTCTCTCTCGAGGTCTTCAACTGAAACGTTGTGGCCAAATGCCCTCAACGCTTGTTGATATGTGATCTCCCGCTGCATGTAAAGCAGTGTGTAGCCCATGTCAAACCAGATAAACGATACTTTCAAAATTTACCTCCAAATCCGGAAGTGCTGGAACCAAACAGTATAGAATTGATCATTTATTTTTTAACCCACGCTTTGGACACCTGTGCAATGGCCTAAAATGTTTGAAGCTGATGAATTCATTAAAAGTCGAATTCGTCAAATAGTTATAATTGCCAACATCTTTGATCTTTTCCTTCTTAAATCCAAATTAAGGTGATAAAAATGGCCGAGAGGAGAGAAAAATTTATATGCAGGAAAAGCTTATGTCAAGCTTCTATAGAGAAAGGATAAACGGGATGGAGCGGGATTTTGAAAATAGTCTTCTTTTTTTCGTTTACTGACTCGGTAGATTCCATATTCTTTTATGTCTTACTTATTCGAAAATAATTTAATCTGCTTATCTGGAAAGCCCAAGTTGCCATTAGATAAACTTTCTGTGGGAGCGGCTTCCACAGTCAATACCATTTGTTCTTTCTGGATAACCAGATAATTTGGTATTATACAACATATTTGCTGAATTTATCAATTTGTAATTTTTATGCAATAAACAGATAAATTTTTCGTCTAGAAAAAAATGAGTAAAGAAATACAGCAGAAGAAATTATCCGAGTTCTTTCACACCGAACGTAAAAGACTGATCCGATATGTACAGCGACTCATTGAAGACACCGCCGCCAGAGATAGTGAAGACATCGTTCACGATGTGGCCTTGAACCTTTTCAACCGAGCCGATGTAAGCATACCGATTGAAAACATATCCGCATATGTTTATCAGTCCTTGCGCAACCGGATCGTTGATCTGCTAAGAAAAAGAAAAAGCAATGTAATATCGATCGAAAGCGAGGTATTCAAAAATAGCAATGTGTCGTTGGCGAATCTCATTCATGATTATACCTATAACCCGGCATTGCAAATTGACAAAAAAGAAATCAGAGGTCGAATTTTTAAAGCGATTGCATCGCTGGATGATAAATATAAAGCCATCATTGTAGAGACAGAATTTGAAGGCCGTTCCTATGCCGAGATATCAAAGGCATGGGGCATTCCAATTGGAACACTTCTGGCAAGAAAATCTCGTGCTTTAACTAAAATAAGAGAAATCCTTGCAGTGCGCAAATGAATTTCAGGAGGAAAGATAATGCAAAATAATCATAAGGATAACCAAAACCATTTTTCCGGTCATACCGGAAGAAAGGCGTTTCATATTGCCGGTCATGTGGTGGTCGGATTGGCGTTTGCCGTGGTATTCGCACTGGTATTCGCCTTCCTGGTAAAATTCATCTGGAACAGTATCATGCCGGCGATCTTCGGCTT
>CP070746.1:5101340-5105457 GCA_020348305.1 Desulfobacterales bacterium | reverse complement strand
TAGATAAGATTGATCGGCATCCTTGCACAGGCTTTGCAGAAAAAACTCATTGATCGTCCTTCATTGTAATTATCGAGTAATTCTTCTACCAATGCCTGTCTTTTTTTCTGCTCTTTTAACCAGCTTTTCAATCCAGATTCTTTAATCCGGCGTAAATTATCAAAGGCAGGAATCCACCGGGCAACTTTTCTTCTTAAAAAGATTTCGCAATTAAATACTTTGCTACATTCCGTACAATTCTCAAATCCGTGCTTTTTTACACAACAATTCCAAATACTGCACCATGAATGTTGCTCACCTGATTTACAACCAATACATCTGCTCGGCGCTTTTGATTGGTATTTGCTACATAATCCACAATATAACCCGCAACACCCGGCAAGACCTTTTACTTCGCTATTTTTCATTTTATCACCAATTACACGGATTAAATTCACAACGAAAGACACGAAGAACCACAGCGCGGCTTCGCTTCGCTCAGCCGCAACCAAAAAGGTTATAGAAATGAATTTATAACAAAGTATGGTAGCATCCTTTAGAATGTTTAAGGAAATCAAAACAAGAAAGGACGCTACTATGAAACTAATGGAATTATACAAAGACAAAATCACAGGTGCAATAAAAGGTTTGGACAGAATTCGTTTTCGCGGGACGCTGCGATGGTTGGCTAATCAAAGTGGTTTGAGCAGATTTATGAGCTTCACAGACGTTTTACTGAAGGACTTTGGCGGTTGGGCTGAGGGATTGACGGCGATGATAAGACAAAGCTGCCGTGAGAAGGCTGACGAACTGGGGATCGAGACTCACTATTTGAGAAGTACGAGTATCGACAAGGAAAAATCAGCCCGCGAGATTGCCGAATCCAGAGGGATCAAGGAAGGTTCCATATGCATGTTCAGTGCAGTAGAGCCTTGTATTGCGCCGATGGTAAAAGGCAACAAGGCCCGGAAGAAACTTCAACTGGTAATGGCTCAGCGCAAATGTGTATTCGTGTATCGTTATTTCGATGATCCTGTGTTTGGATTCGGTCATGTACGCATACAGAGCTGGGTTCCGTTCAACGTTTTCGTTTGCCTCAATGGTCGGCACTGGCTTGAGAAGCAGCTACAGAAACATGGGATTGGTTACATCAAGGATGGCAATTGTTTTCCTTGGATAGAGGATGTAAAGACGGCACAAAAGCTGCTCGATGAGCAACTTAGAAGCGATTGGAAACAGATTCTCAACCGTCTGGCATTTGGCAGTTGCCCTGCATTGGGTCAGGTTCTTCGTCCGTTGCATCCGGATTATTACTGGTCGGCGGATGAGACGGAATGGGCGACAGACATTATGTTCGAGTCGACCAAGTCACTGGATTCTGTCTATCCATCGCTTTTGCATCATGCGATTGGCGTAAGCGACAGCCCATCTGTCATGAAATACTTTGGCAGACGTAATATCAGCTTGTCTGGACGGATTAAGGGCAGAGCCCCCATCGAGGTCATGACGGATTTCCGTAAGTTTTATGAAGGCATTCGCATTAAACACTGGTTGAATCGCAATTCGGTCAAGTTGTATAACAAAAGCGGGAGCATTTTGCGTATCGAGACGACAATTAACCATACACGTGATTTTAAGGTTTATCGTCACCCTGATGATGATATCAGCAAAGCGTCATCATGGCAGAGGATGCGTAAAGGAATCAGTGATCTGCATCGGCGTTGCGAACTGAGCGATCAATGTAATAATCGTTATGGGGATTCACTTGCTATGGCGCAGGTGGAAGAGAAACTCAAAGAAGTTGTATCTGCTGCATGTAATAATATCACAAAGAAGGGCAAGAAGTATCGAGGGCTCAATCCCTGGCAGAAAGAAGATTACGAACTCCTGACGTTTCTAGCCAAAGGTGAAAATGCAATTAATGGCTTCCGCAATCACCATCTGCGTAAATATCTTTATCCTAAATCTGAGCACTTGCAACAACAGCAGCGGAAGAAGTATGTCGGCAGAACCACCCGGCGGATAAAGCTGCTAAGAGCACACGGTTTAATTCGCAAAGTTCCCCGAGCGAACAGGTATGTTTTGACTTCGAAAGGCCAGAAGTTCTCTTGTGCTCTTATCACTGCCTCAGCCGTTGCCATTAAAGAACTTACGGAAATGGCCGCATGAAAAACACGCACAAAAAACAAGAAGATTACGGATTGTAGTACGAAGACGTTCTGGATTCACTATTTTCTACCTAATATTGACTATTTTAACATCTATCTCCTTTTGCCTTTTACTTCTTGATTTCTAAATACTAAGTATTTTTTAATGATACTACGAAATCAAAGTGGAATTGTCTGGCATATTCCGGAAAAAATCTCCATGACACGGCACTGTGTTCTTCTTAGTATACGCGGTAGTATTTGAAACATCGTATAATTACCGGTACAATACCGTAACCTTATTGATAAGTCCGGATCATAGAACTATTATGGCCGACGTTACGCGAATCTTGAATGCGATTGAGCAGGGTGATCCCAGAGCTACGGAGGAATTGCTTCCTTTGGTCTATGACGAGCTGCGTGTTCTTGCCTCTCGTAAAATGTCGCATGAATTACCCGGCCAAACACTTCAAGCGACTGCACTCGTTCACGAAGCGTATCTCAGGCTGGTTAGGGAGCAGAATGAACGATGGGATAGTCGGGGGCACTTTTTCAAGGCAGCGGCTGAAGCAATGAGGAGGATACTCATCGAGAATGCCCGAAAGAAAAAGAGTCTCAGACGAGGCGGTAGTAGAAAGCGAGTCGAGCTTGACGAGTCAATACTCGTTACTCCGCAGGATGTTCCTCCTGAGGACCTGCTGGCCTTCGATGAAGCGCTCGAGAAACTCGCGGGAAAAGACAGGATCAAATCCGATTTAGTAAAATTACGTGTTTTTGCCGGGCTGACCGGTAAGCAGGCCGCCGAAATCCTGGGGATATCACAAGCTAAAGTTAGCGAAGATCTCGCCTACGCTCGAGCCTGGCTGTGCCTTGAGATAAAAAAGGAAGATTCGGATTCCTAAAGATGATGGCCGACATCAGTAAGGCTGTTTTTCCTATGATCCATTCAGAAGGCACTTTTTTTGCCAATTTTATTTGATTTTTTGTGTTTTTCATTTTTCTGCGAATTCAGAGCGTTCAAATTTCGCATTATGATGTAGAGGTAGATGTATGTCAGGTAAATATAAAGATGAAGAGGCAATTTTCAAGGCGGCAGTAAAACTCAAGACCCCCGCTGAGCAGAAGGCCTATGCTGAAGATGCATGCGGTAACGACAGTAAGCTACTTGCCAGAGTACAATCGCTGCTCGATGTCAGTAGCAGCAAAAACAGCATTCTCGATGTCCTTATCTCCGAGCCGGAGATTTCGCTTGACGATCTTCCTGTTTCCGAAAAACCTGGCACGGTCATTAGCCGGTATAAATTGCTGGAAAAAATCGGCGAAGGCGGCATGGCTGTGGTTTATATGGCAGAGCAGACCGAGCCGATTCACCGTAAAGTCGCTTTGAAAATCATCAAACTGGGTATGGATACCAAATCTGTCATCGCCCGTTTCGAGGCCGAGCGTCAGGCCCTTGCCATGATGGATCATCCTAATATCGCCAAAGTCTACGATGCCGGAGCCACCGAGACTGGCCGGCCCTACTTTGTCATGGAACTTGTCCATGGCGTTTCGATAACCGATTACTGCGACAATAACAAATTAGACACACGTCGGCGTTTGGAGCTTCTGGTTCAGGTCTGTCATGCAGTCCAACACGCACACCAAAAGGGCATTATTCACCGAGATATTAAGCCGTCGAACGTTCTTGTGACGATGCACGATGACAAACCTGTTCCTAAAGTGATCGATTTTGGCATCGCCAAAGCGACCAATCAGCGACTGACGGAAAAGACGCTTTTCACGCGCTATGCCCACATGATCGGCACTCCGGCATACATGAGTCCCGAACAGGCCCAGATGAGCGGGCTCGATGTAGACACGCGCACGGACATCTACTCGCTGGGTGTGCTGCTCTATGAGTTGCTCACCGGGACAACGCCTTTCGACGCGGAGACGCTGCAAGAAGCCGGATATGCCGGAATCCAGCGCATCATCTGCAATATGGACCC
>CP070746.1:5098672-5101240 GCA_020348305.1 Desulfobacterales bacterium | reverse complement strand
GTATCGGTATCTTCTTAGGATTGCTATATTCGCTCACCGGCCTGCACACGCCTGGTTCCCATTCTGGTTCAAGAGATATTTGCTATTGTTGAACAGATAAACAAGGAAGGCGATACAGTCCTTCTGGTAGAACAAAACGTGAGACAGACCTTCTCTCCATCCGCAATCGCGCCTGTTTACTCGAAAATGGCCGTATCGGCGACGTCTGGCGGCAACCTGATCATCGACTCAGCGCCGAGGTCGGCTACGCTAAAGTCAGTAGAGACCATCCAGGTCAGCTGGACTGGAGCAACTGCCGGTCAATGGCACCTAGACGCAGTCTCCCACACCGGCGATGTCGGGCTAATGGGTCTTACCCTGGTCAACGTTGATAATCGGTAGCCATTTCGGATTGGCGCTGTAAAGCAATTGCCGCCCTCGGTTCGGGAACGATGGGCGGTTTTGCTTTTTGATAGCCTCTGTTGATCAGAGCTAATCATCTTGCTTTGTCGGGTTTTGCCAGAAAATGGTCAATATAAGGCTATATGGTCTTCGGTGGCTTCTCAGATGCGCGTGCATCTTTTCTGCTGGTCCGTTCAACCTTAATTTATAGGATGGCGGTTCTGGGGAAAACAACGGCTTTCTGAGAAGCCTATTTAAGTGGGATGTGGCAGCTGTTTCTCTGCCTTTCTTATCTTCCAAATCAGCCAAAGTCTGCGCATAGACATTTTCTCTCAAATCTGCTATGCTTCTTTTTTAAAAACTCGGGATTTTTCAATCTAATTCATGTCCATTTGATGTTTTAACAATGGAGAATTTATGGAACGACCATTTGTTGCGGAGAATGCTCAAGAGCGCGAAAGGCTGCGTCGTCTCGTAGAACGGTTAACAGACGAAGAGCTAAGCCTTCCAATGGGGGATGGATGGACGATTGCAGTTGCCCTTGGGCATTTAGCATTTTGGGATCATCGATCACTAATTCTGATGCGGAAATGGAACAATAGCGGGGTTGAATTATCTCCAATAGATATTGATGTCACCAATGATTCACTCCTTCCTTTATTGCTGGCTATACCGCCACGGACAGCAGCGAACCTTGCGGTTTCATCTTCTGAAGCAATAGATCGTGAATTAGAAGAGGCCTCTTCAGAGCTCATCACTGTAATTGAAAGGCTTGGAGAAAAGTTTAGGCTTTATCGATCTATCCATCGCAAGCTGCATCTTGATCAGATAGAAGAATTTCTCAGAAATAAAGGTGTAACCTAGCGAATAGCTGAAGTTGATGTAAATAAACCGCAAGGTATCCCGAAAAGGCTTACATTACACAGCCGAATATATTACCCTAATTATGGAAGTGAGCCAAATAAACTTTTTTAAATGAAATTGAAAAGCTAACAAAAGCATTAAGAGCGACGGCAAAAAACCGACGCGGGCGACTGTCCCGAAGATGTGATGGTCTTCCGCAAGGGCAAATGGAACTAAAAGTAAGACAGTTACTGCCCAACCATTCGCTGCTGCAGTCGGACCCATTCGACTCGCTGCGCCCGCTCAGGGCCGCTGAGCTCGGTCGTTACCAACCTGTGACATCTCCAACTAATCTCAGCTTTTGACAACACCGAAAATACTGTGATACTCAAATGATATCCAAAAGAAAACTTTGCCCTAGGAATTTCAACATAGGTACGACATCTCTAAGTGGGGCACCTGCAAAATATTTAAGGTTTGCAAATACCTTATATAATTGAGGATATCACAGGCAAGCTACCCATCTATTCAGGATGAAATTTTTCTATTATTTTTCCCCTATCAATGAAATTGGCGATGTCATCAAAAGCATTTTTATAGACAGACATTGCAGTTTGCAGTTTATTGACGATCGGGTCATCCGTGCCCAGCATCTGATCTGCTTTCGATAATAACTTCTCACTTTTTGCGAAATGATTCGATATTTCAGCCAATAATTCCTTTCGTTTCTCGTGTTTTTTGCGCTCTTTGGCAATAATCGGCAAAAGCCTTCGGACTGAATATTCCACCAAAGAATCCCTCGGCGCATTATACTCACTGGAAATCATATCCAGAAAGGATAAAGACCTGCGGCTGATGACAAAGGTTTTTTGGATACGCTTGTTGCGATCAAATTCAGTGCCTTCGAGTGCGCGGGCCACGTTCTTTAAGACCTGATCATTTTCCATTAAATGGTCAAAAACCGATTTTTGTTTGATACCCAACTGAGTAGCAAGAATACTGATCGCATCAATACAGGCTTCAGAAAGTCGAAATGTGGCTCTAACCGATTGTCGCCCCCGGAGATCATTCGTTGATGGATTAGACACGGATATGCCCATAACAAACCGATTTTCTTCAGTTTTTTTCATCATTTATCTCCTTTTTCTAAAACCTAACAACTGAAATTACTCTAATATAATAAATTCTATTAGTAATGCAATAATTTTTTTATTGTGAATCTTGACAACAAGCAATTTGTTTTTATCATATATTCAAATTTTGATGTTTGTCATATGGCGAGCTTACATTCAAGCAACTTAAAGGTCAATAACCCTTAAAATTGAGGAGGTGTTAAAATGATTT
>CP070746.1:5091433-5098572 GCA_020348305.1 Desulfobacterales bacterium | reverse complement strand
TAGGCAATTTGGGCGTATTTCTCAAAACGGAAACCGATCAGACATATTTAATGGAGAATGTGGATCCTGGCGCCTATTGACTCACCGCAGAGACACCAGCCGTCCCTGAGGCTATAGCGCGGCAAGCAGAAACCAGAGAACAGAAGACAGATGACAGAAGGTTGATTTCAGACAACCTGTTGGATGTAAAAAGGGAGGCGATTTATATCAGATCACCAGATGATATCCATAAAAATAAGCGATTGTGTATGCATAGCCGCAATGCATCATTCAGCAATTTATCACATTGCGTTGCGCAATCCGAAATTTACAAAAGATTTTCATTCTTGAGATCGTTTAATTTAGACTTGCAAGCACAATAAATAGGAGGTTTTCAAAGGAAGGGATTTTGTCTTCACAGCCAATGTAGCGGCCCTAATTTGATTCGAACCTTAAACGAAAAGCTGTATGATGGGATGTCCTTCTTTGCGAGAGACTATTTTAGGGTTTAATCGTTTTGACATACACCGAGGTTCCGTTTTCAAATTTCAGAATCACAGCATCCTTGTTCACTGGATCTCCGTTTTCATCAAAAGTAATCATTCCAGTGGCACCTTGAAAATTTTTTGTAACCGCCAGGGTATCCCTGATTTTTTTGTGTTTCAGGGATTGAGCACGGCGTATAGCATCAGCCAAAACCATGACAGCATCATAGGCTGTTGGTAGGACCCCTGGTAGTATTTTTGTGCCATATTTACGATGGTAATTTGCTTGGAGTTGCTGACTTCTATGGAAAGGAACCTTAGAATGCCAATGTTGAGAATAATAACCGCCCTCTATCGCTTTACCGCCATATTCGTACATTCGATCGCCAGACCAACCATCACCTCCTAGGAAAATAGATCGAATTTCCATTTTTTTAGCCTGTTTGATTATAAAAGCACTGTCTTGTATATAACCTGGAACAAAAACCACGTTTGGTTGTAAGAGCCGGACTTTTTTCAAAGTAGTGGAAAAATCTATAGCCTTTTCCTTATACTCGCCTTCCCAAAGAACCTTTCCACCACTTTGTATGAATGATTTTTCAAAAAATTCAGCCAACCCAATACAATAATCACTGTTGACATTTGTCAGTATGATTGCGGTCCTGGCTTTAAGGTCACGGTAGGCAAACTGAGCCATCACCTTCCCTTGGAAGGGATCGGTAAAACAAACTCGGAAAATAAAGTTTCCTATCAAAGTCACCTTTGGATTGGTTGAGATTGGCGAAATCATAGGAATTTGTTTCTGTTGCAATACGGGAGCTATCGCCAGGGAGTGAGAACTCCAAGCGGCACCGATAACTGCCACCACATCAAGTTCGACCGCTTTCAGAGCCGCCTGTTTCGAACCAATGGAATTACTACTATTGTCCAGTTCAATCACCTCCAATTGTCGCCCCAAAAGCCCACCCTGGCCGTTTATTTCCTCAACGGCAAGGCTAACTCCCTCAAAGTTGGGAGCATTATCCTTCGCAGCAATTCCAGTTTTTGCAAAAATGGCTGCGATTTTGATAGTTTCTGTCGCCTCAGCCATGGCAAATATTCCCGATATTAACAGAGAGATCAGTAATATTTTGCAAGATATTTTTCGCATCATGGTACTCCTCCGAATTATTTTTCTTTGTGTGTAAAACGAGGTCGAAGCTTGAATAGTGAATTATCAGTTCTTATTTGCTATAAAATTACGACACGATTCACAGCAGTGACTTGTCGTTTTTCGGCCTGAATCGTCACTGCGAGGCTCTGTATTGCGCACCACGGCGACTTGTCCCGATGAAAGTCTTGACGAAGTCAGAAGCTCGATAGAGCGAAGATGGCCATGGCGCACCGCAGTTTTAACGAAGGCGGACCTGCCGCGCCATAGTTACGCTGAAAGTGTGACGACGGCGGATCGTTTTCCGGCTTAATCTGCTAAGAGCTCTTTTCCCTATCCAACATTCACCTATTTGTTATAAGCTAGAAACTGAAAGCTAAAGTCCCCAAAATCCCTTATGAGCTATTTATTCATATGGTTTCAAGGTTTTAAAATAGACCGGCTTGCCTTTTTCAATTTTTAAAATAACGACTTCCTTATTCTGAGGGTCTCCGTTCTTGTCAAGGGTTATGGTTCCCGTTACGCCCTCAAAATCCGTGGTTTCAGAAAGGGCATCCCGTATTTTGGCCCGATCCCAAACACCTGCTCGCTTAACGGCATCAGCCAACAGCGTCGTTGCGTCATAACTCAATGCAGTAAAATCACTGTTGATTCTTTTTCCGTACAGTTGCTTAGATATTTTATGAATGTGAATGCTTTTTTCGGAAGGAACCTCCGGGTGCCAGTGTGCGGAGTATAAACCTCCCTCGACAGCCTCTTTTCCATATTGATAAATATTACTCCAGCCATCACCGCCCAGAAAAGTTGTTTTAATGCCCATGGAAACGGCTTGTCGGATCAATAAACCGCTATCTCTCTCATAACCCGGGACATAAACCACATCCGGCTGCAGTGATTTTACTTTTTTTAACAGGATTTCGAAATCAACGGCTTTTCCTCTGTAATATTCCTCCAAAAGAATGTATCCCCCTTTTGCTTTAAAAGCATTCAAGAAGAACTCGGCCAACATCAAACAGTAATCTTCATCAACATTTTTCAGAACAACAGCCTTTCTAGCTGCGAGTTCATCATAGGCAAAACGGGCCATGGCCGTACCCTGAAAAGAATCTAGAAAACAGACGCGGAAAATATATTTCCCGACACGTGTCACCTTCGGATTGGTGGACCCAGGACTTATCATGGGAATCCCAGCTTTTTGCAGCACAGGGGCCGTGGCTAGGGAATGAGAACTCCAATCCGATCCGATAACAGCCATAGATTGAAGTCGGACAGCTTCTTTAGCTGCGATGGCTGAATCAATCGGGGTGCTTCTGTTGTCCAGAACGATGAGTTTCAAAGGTCTGTCAAGCACCCCGCCCTGGCGATTTATTTCCTCAACAGCCAGTTCAACCCCCGATATACAGGCGGCGCCATATGCGGTGGCAATTCCGGTTTTTGCAAAAATCGCTGCGATTGTGGCCGGCTCGGCCGCCATAACGGATTGATACAATATTGCCAAAAGGCCAACTAATATAATCGCTTTTCTCATGGTTACTCCCTTTCGTATGGCAATTGGATTCAGAATGTTCCGCAAGCCTGACACCCCATCATACTTTTTGCCATATTTTGGCAGCGCAAATCAGAATGCCCATCTATTTCCATCTATCTTAAAAGAGGCTTTCGTCTCAAATCTCTCGTTTAAGCGCCAACATCGTAATGTCGTCGAATTGATTACCTTGCTGAAACTCTTTCAGATCTTTTTCAATATTGTTAAACATTTGCGATAAACTAAGAGCGTGGCAATCACAAACCAGTTTGGTAAACCTATCCACGCCGAACAATTCATCATGAGGAGAACACGCTTCGGTTACGCCATCGGTGTACAGGACTAAAATCTGCCCAGCTTCAAGCTTATCCACGTACTCCTCATACGATTGCCTCGGCCTAACACCCAGAGCTGTTCCATGTTTGCAGGCGAGCTCCCTGCAGACGTTGTTAGGCCCAAATAGAAAAGCAGGGTTGTGCCCTCCGTTGGAATAGGTCAGTCGACCGGTGGAAAGATGGTAATAAGCTAGATAAGCGGTAACAAACATACCGGTGTCGTTCCCTTCACAGAGAAGGTCGTTGGTTTCTGCCAGTACTTGCGATGGTGATTTGCGCTGTTTGGCAATGGATCGAAAAATCGTGCGGCTGATCATCATAAAAAGGGCGGCTGGAACGCCCTTGTCCGAAACATCGGCTATAATCACCGCTAGGTGGTCATCATCAACAAAAAAGAAATCATAAAAATCACCGCCGACCTCCCGGGCCGGGGTCATCATAGCATAAAGGTCAAACTCTCGGTGTTCGGGGAACGCCGGAAAGGTGGACGGCAATATGCTCCTCTGGATCTGGGCGGCGATGTTTAATTCGCTTTCGATTTTTTCTTTGGCCGCGCGAAGTTTATATTCCACACGCTGGCGCTCAGCGATCTCCTGTGTTCGCTTTTCAACGAGTTCCTCCAGGTGATTTCTATGGCGTTTGAGATCCAGATGATTCCTAACTCGGGCTTTAACCAATTCAGGATTAAACGGCTTGGTTATATAGTCAACAGCGCCAAGCCCCAGCCCCCTGGCCTCATCTCCTTCTTCTTTTAAAGCAGTTAGGAATATTACCGGAATATTCCGCGTTATCTCCATTTCTTTAAGCTTTTGACAGACCTCGTATCCATCCATGCCTGGCATCATAATGTCCAGCAAGATGAGGTCGGGCGGGCTCTTCTTAATATCTTCCAGGGCCGACTCTCCATCCATGGCCACAATGACTTTATAATCATCGGCGAGAGTTTCAAGGAGGATATCGATATTGGCCTCCGTATCGTCGACTACCATCACTCGCATGCTGGATAGCTCTGACATACTCGGACCTCTACCTTTCTAATCGCTCAATGATTTGTGACAGCAATTCTTGTCCTTCCTTAAACTTATACTTCTCGACGTATCGACTTAAATCCTTCAATCCCTGAACATATTCATCAGGCCAGGTATAACCGGCAATTTCTTTCACTATTTCCTTGCACGGTTTTGCCTCTCGATCCAAAATATATGGTTTTAACCTTAAAAGCAGTCTCCGGAGAACCGCCACATCGGCGACAGGTCTTTTGGAACGATCTTCTTTCTGCTTAAAATCAACACCAACAGCATTGCTTATCGAGTCCAGAACAATATTTAATTCCGTGTCGAATTTATCCAATAGATCCTCAAAGTCACTGGCCAACTCTTGTCTTACTGCTGTCTCCAACTCAGACGCGGCATTCTCCAGATCAAGTGCTCCAATACTACCAGATACCCCTTTAACTGTATGAACCAGACGTTGAGCAAGTTCATGCTCCCCATTTTCAAAGGCGCTCTTGATCTGGGAAGTAGCATCAGAATAATCTCGATGAAACTTGGATAAAAGGTCTACATAAAGTGACTGGTTGCCGCCTGCTCGAACCAGACCTGTTTGCACCTCAATGCCTGTTATCTCTACCGGTAGCGGTTCTGCTCTTTCCGCAGCCCTCTGTCTCCTTTTAGCAAGAATATCATCCGGTATGGCTCGTTTACCAGGTTTGATCCAGGCTAATAACGTCGAAAAAAGCTGATCGGGGTTTATCGGCTTGGTTATATGGTCATTCATTCCGGCCTCAAGGCTCTTTTCCTTATCGCCGGCCATCGCATGAGAGGTTATGGCAACAATCGGTAGATCTCTGAAACGTTCGTGTTTGCGGATTTCCAACGTGGCTTTATAACCATCCATTACCGGCATCTGGACGTCCATGAGCACGGCATCAAACTCCTTATCCTTGACAAAACTTAGCGCTTCTTGTCCATTGCTGGCAATGGTCACCACGAAACCAACACCTTCGAGAAGCTCCCGTGCCAACTGCTGATTGATCTCGTTGTCTTCAACCAGAAGAATCCGAGCGCCTTGAATCGCTTTTAATCTTAAGATCATCTGATCCTCAAGCGCCGGGGGACGGATCAGTTCAGAGGTATACCGGTTAACGGTTTGAATAATTATGTCAAAAAGGTCAGACTGACTGAAGGGCTTGCTCAAAAAGCTTTCCAAGCCAACCTGGTCGGCCTGGCGCATGATCTCCTCACGGCTGTCATCACCAACCATGATGATCGTCGGGATTTTTGAATAGGCGGAATAACTCTTTTCCTGCCTCGATGCCTCGAAACTTCCCATGCCCAGTGTCTTCCAATCCACTAGCAACAGCTCATAAGGACGATCATTAGAGGCATTCTCCAATTTCTTTAAACCCTCCTCAGCAGATACCGCCTGCGATACATCAAAGCTAAAGGATTCGAGCATGCCCTGCAGGCTATCCAGCGATGCAGCGTCGTCATCTACAACCAAGACCTTCATCCCCTGGAGGATTTTCGTAGACTTAAGAAGCTTATCATCCTTTTGGTCACTTAGGCCAAAGACTGCAGTGAAAGTAAAGATGCTGCCCTTGCCAACCTCACTTTCAACCCGGATATCACCATCCATCATATTAACAAGAACTTTGCTGATGACCAGACCCAATCCGGTACCGCCGTATTTACGGGTCATGGAAGTATCCGCCTGAGTGAAAGCTTGAAAAAGCTTATCGATCTGCTCTGCGTTCATCCCGATGCCGGTATCCCGTACCGAGAAACGTAAATTGACATTTTTATCTGACTTTTCCAGCATCTCGGTCGTTAGCACGACTTCGCCCTGTTCGGTGAACTTAATTGCGTTGTCACATAGGTTGACCAGAACTTGGTGCAGTCTGAGGGGGTCCCCAACCAGCAAATGCGGTACCCGGGGATCGATATGGAACAGCACCTCCAGATTTTCTTTTTCCTGAGCTTTGACGATGACCATGGTGGCAAGATTATTTAATGTTTCGGTCAAGTCAAAATTCACTTGCTCCATGTTCAGCTTACCGGATTCGATTTTTGAAAAATCTAAAATATCATTGAGAATACGAAGAAGAGATTGAGAGGAATTTTCAATCTTTTTGAGGTAATCACGTTGCTTAGCTGTTAATTCAGTTTTTAAAGCCAGATACGATAACCCGATTATGGCATTCATCGGTGTTCGTATCTCATGACTCATGTTGGCGAGAAATTCACTTTTCGTTTGGGCAGCGGCCTCGGCAGCTTCCTTAGCGATTTTAAGCTGGCTGGTTTGCTTTTTTTCGGTTATATCTTCAAGAATCCCTTCGTAATAAAGTATGTTGTTATTTTCATCCCTGATCACGTGATCATTCACTGATACATCGATAATTTCACCATTTTTGCGATAAAACTGAGCCTCAAATCCCTGGACCGCTCCTTTAGCTTTCAACAGTTGCTGCAGTCGCGCCCTATCAGTTGTGTTTACGTAAAGCTGCGATCTTAGGTCCGTTACGTTTTTGACAACCTCTTCGGGCGACGTGTAACCCAAAATTTGAGCAAAAGCGGGATTAACTGTCAGCAGCTGGCCTTTGGCATCCGGCGTTGATCGGAAAATTCCTACTGAGGCATTCTCAAAAATACTGCGGTATTTCTCTT
>CP070746.1:5088575-5091333 GCA_020348305.1 Desulfobacterales bacterium | reverse complement strand
GGCATCGATGCCCCAGAAATATCCAACAAAAAGCCCCTCCCCGGACAACCCTTCAACATGAAAGCCAAAGAATACCTTGCCATTCTCGTTCTAAACAACGTGGTTGATATCAAATTATACGGAAATACTTGGACCTCTTCTCGAGAATGAGAACTTTAACGTTTGGCCTGATTGATATCGATTCTGAAGGCAATGTCTCTTCCAAAACAATGATATTTTGAAACTCGTGCGCAAAAGAATGACTTGAAAAAACACTCGGGTCAGACGCATATTTTTTTCATTACATCTCTGCCTTTTTTCTTTTTCTTAAAAAACCTTGCGATGTTACCCAGACTACATAAATTGCATAATCTGTGAATAATATTTCATAATATTCTGCATTGCTTTTCACACTTTTTCTCAATTCCAATCCAAATACTATATCTAATCGTCTGAAATTTAATATAAATTATCTCTAATAACTGTTTTGGCATGATAAATGAATGAGATTGAAAATATGACAGAAAAAGCTTTTATAACCAGCCAGCAAACAGCTAAATTTGTGTGTCAAAAATGTCAGCGGTCCAAAATTGCAGACGTATCAAAATACACAAATTTGGATAAAAAAATAACAATTAATGTCAAATGCCCATGTGGTCATTCGTTTAGCACGTTATTAGAACTGAGAAAACAGTACCGCAAGGAAGTAAATTTGCCCGGATTTTTCGTACATTTTATTGATGGCAAACCAGTAGGTAAGGGTCTGATGACAATATGTGATCTGTCTCGAACGGGAATGAAGCTCAAGGTAAATTTTGAATATAACTTATCGGTTGGGGACGTTCTGCTGAATAGTTTCTTTCTGGATAATCCTCAGAAAACAGCAATCAACAAGAAGGTGATTATAAAAACTATAAATATGCCTTTTATTGGCACTGAATTTCCAATAACAGAAAGAGAAGATAAGGAACTTGGGTTTTATTTGCTCAAATGATCAACCAAACGTAAGCAAGATAATTGTTGTGAGATCTATGTAACCACCCATTTGTGATAAGGGCACTGCCATGAAAAAATAACTTTCTAGCCGATTTTGTATTTGTTGCGGAAGATCTTAAATCTGTAAAGGAGGCGCAAGATGATAAAGACCTTGCACTGAAACCACGTCAGTCTTGAGATCTGAGTCCTATTTTATAACTTCATATCCGTCCCTTCTATTTCCTCAAAGGCAAATCGGTGCGCTCTTTGGCGTCGATTACAGCAATGTCAGCCAGAGCCGAGCGCGTCTGAAATCCAAACTAAAATCAAGCCGCAATCTCAATAAACAATTTAATCAAATCCGGAAGCAGATCGCAAATTTGTCAAATTCAAAGATCTAGACCTCTTTTCTTTCTTTGAATGATCTGAATATTCAACGCTTTTTTTATCTCTTGCCTATTTACCACGGGAAAGCATGCAGTCAAACAAATTTGATCTTTTTAATGTTTCGTTGATAAAATGGATAACAAGGCTGGTATCAGCCTGTTTTTTTTATGAACCGCAAATCGAATACTGGGCGGGCAATTATGAAAAAGCATATTAAATGGCTTATTAAAGAAATCGACAAGTGGGTCAATGAGGGAATAATCGGGACCGACCAGGGAGAGGTCCTGAAAAATCGGTATCCGGCTCCGGCGGAGGGAACCGCCTGGGGCCGGATCATTTTTTTCAGTATTGGTGCCATCCTCTTCGGTTTGGGAGTGATCCTTTTATTTGCTTACAACTGGGAAAGAATGCACAAGTTCGCGAAGCTGGCGGTCATATTCTTTGCCTTACTGGCTGCCCACGGCGCCGGGTTTTGGCTCAGACAGCCCAAAAGCAAATACAAAACGGCCGGCGAGGGACTTCATCTATTAGGAACCATGCTGTTTGGCGCCGGCATCTGGCTGATCGCCCAAATTTACCACATCGAAGAACACTACCCCAATGCGCTTCTGATCTGGGCTTTGGGCGCGCTTGGATTGGCCTGGGCCTTACCTTCTATTTCGCAAGGCGTCGTTGCAACAATTCTTCTGGTGATGTGGAACAGTTTTGAAGCGTTTGATTTTAAAGACCCCCACCTTTTATCGCCATTCCTTATCCTGATTGGCATTTTACCGCTCGCCTGGTTAAATCGGTCCAGGGTATTGGTCACTACCGTTATATGTGCCTTTCTGGTCACCCTTGCTTTTTCTGTCGCTAAAATCGAAGGCGATCTGGTGCCCCTGGTTCTTTTTTTCAGTGCCTGCATGCTGATTGCCATGAACCTGATTGTTCGTGAACACGGCCTTTTTGCCGAATGCGGCCCGATATTTACTTTTATCGGATTTCTAATTTATCTGGCTATATTATTCGTATTAAGTTTTCATCATCGGGGGAGAGGAATGTGGTTGATCCATTTCGATCAATTCCAGGAAAGCTTATATTTTTTCTCATTTGCGCTGTCTGCAATTGGATTCTGGGCCTGGGCGATCTGGACCTTTCGTCAAAAGAAAGTTAGCACATCAGGAGAGTTTCGCATCGAATATTACGGAGTCCTGTTCACCTTAATCGTAATTCTGCTTAATACCCTGGGAGTGCTGGTATTACGGGGATGGATCGGTGTCGCTGTTTTCAACATTTTTTTTCTTTTTCACAGTATCATGATGATTGTATCCGGTTGTAAATCCCTCGATCTAAAATCCACCACAACAGGGTGTTTGCTGTTTGCCATACTTGCGATGACCCGATACACAGATCTCTTTGTCAGCCTGCTGACACGATC
>CP070746.1:5085790-5088475 GCA_020348305.1 Desulfobacterales bacterium | reverse complement strand
GTCGCTTATTCCTTTCTGTTTCGCAAAGTCCCGGGCTTCTTTTATTAAGTCTTCTGAAATATCCAATCCTTCCACACGACAGCCATATTTCTGAGCGAGAAAAATGGATGAGGTGCCCTTACCGCAAGCAATATCTAAAACTCGAGTCTGTTTATCAATCTCACATTCATCAGCCAATATTTCTGTGGCACTAAATCCTCCTGGATGAAGGACGGAAAATCCAACGTAATTTGCCATAAAATCAAAAATATCACTTTTTTCAATGGTACCTTCGCTCATCCAATCTGTAGACATAATGTCCTCCTTCTTTGAATAATCACAGATCCGAGAAAAAACGAAATCAAACTCCATCAAAAAAGACTGATTTTATTTTGGCCATAAAATCCTTCTTCTCTTCATCTGACATTCCAACACAGCCCTGTTCCATTAGGATTGCAGCCATCTTCATCACAAAATCCACTCTTTTTTCTTTCGGCATGCTCGAAAGCCTCATTTCCAGACATCCAGGCATCATGTCCATCATCCATTGGGCATCATAGTTATTTTTTTTCTCATTCCATCCCATCATTTTAGACATCATGTCCCTCATCCCTCCCCAGCCTTCGCCTCTGCCCATCATGCCCATCATCATCTTGGGCATCATTCCCATCATATCAACTCCCTCCATCATCTTTGGCATCATTTCTTCCATCATTTTCTGCCTGTCTTCTGGCGTAAAGTCAGCAAAGAACCTTTCCATCATCTTATCCATCATTTCCTCTTTTTCCTCTTTGCTCATTCTCCCCATCATAAATTCCATCATTTTTTCCATAATGCTCATCTAATTCACCTCCTTAAAAAAATATCTATTTTTGTTTCTTATCTCCCTGCGAATCATCCTTCATTTTTTTCCATTTTTTATCCAGCTTAAATAAAGCTGCTGTCATATTTTTATTCAGGATTACCGAGGCGCAAAACACACCGCCTGCGAAAGCACCTGGAACGCCTGAACTGGCTATATCCGATCCGGTTAAAAATAATCCGTCGATCGCAGTTTTGGGACGCAGGCGATCATCATGGTATCTTCCGGGAGGGCTGGCCAGGCCATAAGCGGAGCCTTGCGAATGACCCGTAAAATGTTCGGCTGTTAAAGGAGTTCCGACTGTCGTATATTCAATCAAATCCTGCAATTGCGGAAATTTGTCTAGCACTGGTTTAAGTAAAGCCTCTTCGAGCTGGCTTTTTATCGCTTTATATTCATCCGGACGATTATGGCTTTTGGTTTCGGCCCACTTTCTGAAAAAACCGTAATTGATCCACGCACATATCGTTAAGGTGTGAGATTTAGCATCGCGATCTTTTAAAGAGGGAAAAGTGAGCATGACTGATTTTACCTCCAAACTATTCTCATCCTGAGCACTTTGCAGTTCTTTAATGCTTTGTGGAAACCTTGTTGTCGAAGAAATCCAATAATTCGAGCCGTCAATTCCCGGGATTGTCGAGGGATCATCTTTCAAACCGGCATAAAGTTGTGTATAGGAGACAGAGTTTTCGTATTCTTTGAGGATATCCTTCATTTCATGTGGAATGCTTTTCTCGGGCAGCAATTTGGTGAAGGTGGACCGAATGCCGGTTCCTGAAACAATCGTTTTTCCTCTGATTACTTCGCTTGACTCCAGTTTTACCCCAGTTGCTTTTTTGTTTGAAGAATCCAAGAGGATTTCTTTTACTCCCGAATTTGTTCGAACCAATCCTCCCTTTTTTTCAATAAAATTCCTTAACGATTCCGAAATCGATTTTGCTCCGCCGGCCGGATACCATGCCCCATATAGATAACTCCCCGGGGTCAACCAATGCTCATAAATCGAACTCTCACCTGGTAGTCCGCCGAAAGTTCCCCAAGGCGCGCAAATGGCAGCTTTCAGTTTTTCAGAGCATCCTATCCGCTCAAAATAACTATTGGTCGATTGTTCGGGAATTTTCCGAAGCAGTAGTTTAAAGAATGGTCTAAGAAGTTTCACAATAGGAATCGGCAACATCTTGGGAGCCCAGACCAAACCCAGTTTTTTTCGGAAACTTATCAGATCATCAAAATAACGATCTATTTCTCTATGTTCACTGGGGAAAAGCGATTTTAGGTGACTTCTGTATTTTTCAGGTGATGACGGTACATCCACCTGAAAATCAGGAAAACAAAAATGATCGAACACGTCCGGCATCTTTTTCCACCGTATTTGGTTTCCAGTCAGGTACCTGCATCCGTGAAAAAAAAGGTCTCCGGGTTCCATACAACTTAAATAGTGAACCGCAACATCCCAATACCACGATTTTCGTTGAAAACTATGGGTGTAACCGCCCAATTGGTTGTGTTTTTCCAAAACAATTACCTTCATGTCTTTATCTGCTAAAATAGCAGCGGTAGTGAGGCTTCCCACTCCTGAACCGATAATGACGGCATCATACTTTTCTGAGTCATTTTGCTTTTTCATAAGTTTCCCTTCTATTTTTCAACAGCTTTTGTATCATTTTCATTCTGTTTTCTCGTTCTTCAATTTTATTTGTTGCATTCTATTGAGTGCTATTGCGAAAACCATGCCATTAAAATTCTTTTCCTAAATGATATGCTGTTTCTAAGTATTTTTTTCTCTCGTCATCTGCAATGGATGCCACGGCATAGAAACAAGTGTATTCAACGTTATTAATTCC
>CP070746.1:5076575-5085690 GCA_020348305.1 Desulfobacterales bacterium | reverse complement strand
GGAGACAATCACACTTCCAATATGGTCTACACCCAAGTCAATTAAGGCTTGTGCCTCTGCCGGATCTTGCACCTCATAAATCTGAATAATCATCTTTTGCATTTATGAAAAAAACTGATTTGAAGGTTGACTTTTGTTGAGCCCGTCTCTAACATATTCAGCCTGTTTTCGCAAACCCCTAAATACAGGTCGCGACGACGGGCAGGTTGTTTTCGATGTTGAATTCGGTGGGTATTTTCGCCATATATTAATGCCTTTACAATACAAAATGGTTATCCATGATACTTATCATCGATTTTGGGTCACAGTATAATCAGTTAATTGCCCGTCGTGTTCGTGAAAAGCATGTGTATTGTCAAATCGAACGTCCCACGATTATGGTGGAATCGATTAAAGCCATGAAGCCGGAAGGAATTATTCTTTCAGGCGGCCCCTCGAGCATATACGAGAAAAACAGTCCCAAAATTGATCCTGCCATTTTTGATCTAGGAATTCCAGTTTTAGGCATTTGTTATGGTATGCAGTATATGTTGGCGGCTCTTGGCGGGACGGTGGAGCGGGCTAAAAAGCGTGAATACGGGTTTGCCCAGCTGAATATAAGGAGTCATAAAGCGCTGTTTGAAGGCGTCGATAGAACAACAAGATGCTGGATGAGCCATGGAGATTCGATCAATCAATTGCCAAAAGGATTTAGAATTACAGCTTCCACTGAAAACACAAAGGTTGCGGCAGCCGATCACTGGAAGAAAAAGCTTTATGGATTTCAGTTTCATCCTGAGGTGGTGCACACGCCCATGGGCAAAATCATGCTGCGCAACTTTTTTTTTAAGGTCTGTGGCTGCAAGCGTTCCTGGACCATGAAGTCCTTTGCCAAAGAGGCCACAATAAATATCCGTGAAATCGTTGGAGACAAGAAAGTTATCCTCGGATTAAGCGGCGGGGTGGACTCTTCGGTGACGGCTACACTCATCCATAGCAGCATCGGTAGAAAGTTAACATGCATTTTTGTCGATAACGGTTTGCTGAGAAAAAATGAAGCAGCTAAATTGAAAATTACGCTAAAACAACATCTGAATATCAATATCCGATTCATAGACGCTGCCAACAAATTCCTGAAAGCTTTAGTCAAAGTAACGGATCCCGAACGAAAACGTAAAATTATCGGCCGGGTGTTTATGCAAGTATTTGAGGCCGAGGCTAAAAAAATAAAAGGCGCTGAGTTTTTAGCCCAGGGTACGCTATACCCGGATGTCATCGAATCTGTCTCAGCCTTTGGTGGCCCAACGTCGGTTATCAAATCCCATCATAATGTCGGCGGACTGCCGAATAAAATGCAATTGAAACTGATTGAGCCTTTAAAATATCTGTTCAAGGATGAAGTTCGCCAGTTGGGCAAAGAACTGGGCTTGCCGGAAGAATTGATCTGGCGTCAACCATTTCCCGGCCCGGGACTTGGCATTCGAATTCTTGGAGAAATTACTCGCCAGCGGCTTTCGATATTGCGTAATGTCGATGAGCTTTTACTTGATGAGATCAAAAAAGCAGGTTATTATAAAAACTTGTGGCAATCATTTGCCGTGCTGTTGCCGATCAAAAGCGTTGGGGTTATGGGAGATAAACGCACTTATGAAAATATAGTGGCAATTCGAGCCGTAACCAGCAAAGATGCCATGACCGCAGACTGGGCCAAACTTCCTCATAAATTCCTTGGCAACGTCTCAAACCGGATTATAAATGAACTAGACGGTGTCAACCGGGTTTTGTACGATATTAGTTCAAAACCACCGAGCACGATTGAATGGGAATAGATACCAATGATTGACAATGATTCTAAAGATTTTAAAATTGATGAGATTGAAGATGAAGACTATGCAGATTCTCTGTATCGGGAAGAGATAAAGGATCTGCGGATGGAAAAATTAAGCCACAGGGTTACCATCATCACCATTCTCATTCCTTTACTGATTGGAGTTATTCTTTACATTGCCTATCGCGAAGTAACCGACAGGGTAAGCAGAACCGAATTTACCGGGTCTAAAGAGGTTCAGGCTCTTTCTGAGCAATTTGAAGAGAAATTCAAAAATTTATCCACCCAGTATACAGAGCTTCAAGCCGCTTTGTCCGAAAAAATCGCTTCAGTCGAAAAAACGACACTCGGTTTGAATGAGAATCTTAAAGCGTTGAATAACAGCGTAAAAAATTCAACGCAAAATCTGAATAAAACGGAAACAACCCTTAAATCGATAATCGCCTCTAAGGTCGATAAAAAAGAGCAGGCAGCGGCGATTGCAAAAATTAATAAGACATTGGTTCCTCTTCGCAAAGATTTGGAAGCATTGGCGCCGGTTCAAACGGACTTAAGCAAGCTGTCTTCGCAAATACGAGCTTTAGATAATAACTTAAAAGCAGAAATAACGTCGCTTTCGGCAACTATTACCAAAACAACTAACGATTTGACACAAATTCAAACTAATCTGTCGATCTTGGCCGATCAAAAGATAGACAAAGAATCTGTCGATCTTGAAATGCTGAAAGCCAAGAAAAACTATGAAAGAGTCCTTGACCAGGCAATACTTAAAATCGAAATAAAATTAGACTCACTTCTGAAACAAACAAAACAGCTTGAAATAAAATTGAGGAAATTAGAAGCAGCCACTACGAAAGTTCCTGTCGCAAAACCGCCAGCGCCGTCTAAGACGACCACAACCGGCGGAGTCGAAGAGCAGGATATTAAAGAATAACTATGGACAATAATCTGCTGATGCAACTTTTACGCGCTGTAGCTGACGGTAAGGCATCGGTTGACGAGGCGGCTCAAAAGCTTCGAAATCTTGCCTATGAAGATATCGAGTTTGCCCACATTGACCATCACCGCTCCCTTAGGAAGGGATTTCCCGAAGTCATCTTCGGTCAAGGAAAATCCCCCGGTCAAATCATTGGTATCATGGAGAAGATGCAGCACCAGGAAAGTGTTATTCTGGTTACCCGTGTGGACCGCCAAAAGGCAGATGTGGTCCTTTCCCATTTTCAAGAAGCAATCTATCACGAAGATGCTCAAATGATTGTGTGGCAGATTCATAAGCCCCAAATACTCGGTCGTGGAACGATCCTTGTGATTTCAGCCGGCACCTCGGATATCCCTATTGCAAAAGAGGCCTATCTGACGGCAAAGGCCATGGGAAACCTAGTAGAGACGATATTTGATGTGGGTGTTGCCGGGATTCACCGGCTTTTCAACCACAAAGATTTGATTGACCAAGCTTCGGTGTTGATTGTTGTCGCTGGAATGGAAGGCGCATTGCCCAGTGTGGTGGCCGGCATGGTCAGCCGCCCGGTAATTGCCGTTCCTACCAGCATCGGATATGGGGTGAGCCTCGGCGGGCTAACGGCTCTTTTTGCCATGTTAAACAGTTGCAGTTCGAATGTTGCGGTGGTCAATATCGACAATGGTTTTGGTGCCGGATATATGGCATCCATTATAAACAGAGGCTAGTAGCAGGTTTTCAGTGGAAGTGAAAGAAGCGATAACTGCATTTTCCCAGAGTGAAAAAATTAAATCCAGTATTATCTGGGCCTCCCAGGCTATTGAAGCATTCATAGGTCTGTCGGAGGAAGAAAAACAGGGAGCCGTAAGAATTATCAGAGTTGTTATCAGTATGATCGGGCATGAAATTCATCTTTGCAAAAAGTCGGCGCCTCATGAGCTTTGGGCGGATGTTGAAAAGAGTGTAGATATGGCTTTGGTAATGATCGACTCCCATGTTGCTCATGAATCCGTATTTCATCTTACCCAAGCACTTACAAAAGTCACCAGCATTGGTCATCAATCGTTAACTTTTTTAAAAGAAAATGGACTCATGTAAGTCGGGTGTATATTTTATAAACCAACTTAGGCCTTTTAGAGTTTAGACGATGAACATCTCCTCACGTATTCTTCTGTCGATTGGTATTTTGCTGATCGATCTTTTTGTGTTTTTCTTGCCGTTGACGGCTTTTTTTCTCGTTTACATTCTATTCGTTAATCCCCCATGGTTCAGGGAGTTTTTGGACAAGCTGAACCAAGTCGGCAACGTTTAGCCTGAATATTTCATCAAAATTGCTGACACTTTCGTTTTCGTTATCCATTTGTTGCCATAATCTTTTGGTCGAATGAAGAATTAGCGCAAAGAACCATCGCTACTTTGCGTTTCTTCTGAACTGGGTTGTCAGTTGACGAACCAATTTATTTAGGTTATTCAAAACCAACTGAAAAAAGGAGGGAAATATATGAATATCTGCGTCATCGGACCCGGCTATGTAGGACTGGTCACTGCGGCCTGTTTTGCTGAAATGGGCAACGAGGTCATCTGCGTGAGTCGCAATGAGGAAAAAGTCAATAATCTTAACAATGGCGTCATCCCCATATATGAACCGGGCTTGGAAGTACTGGTGGAAAAGAACCTCAAAGATGCTCGCCTTCAATTCACCACCAGTTTAGAGGAGGGTGTCAAGAACTCGCTCTTCATTTTTATCGCTGTGGCAACGCCGCCGGATGAAGACGGTTCTGCTGATTTGGCCCATGTAATCGAAGTGGCCAAACGGATTGGTCGCTGCTTGGATGCATACAGGGTGATTGTGAACAAGTCGACTGTACCCGTGGGCACAGCAGAAAAGGTCCGGGACGCTATATGGTCAGAGCTCGAAAAGCGGGGAATCGACCTGGAATTTGACGTGGTCTCCAATCCCGAATTTCTCAAGGAAGGGGATGCGATCAACGACTTCATGAAGCCGGACCGAATCGTTGTAGGAACGGATAATATCAGGACCGCCGAACTCATCAAAGAGCTCTACGCACCCTTTGCCAGGGAAAGAGAGAAGCTGATCGTCATGGATGTGCGAAGTGCAGAGATGACCAAATACGCTGCGAATGCCATGCTGGCGACCAAGATATCTTTTATGAACGAGATGGCCAATATCTGCGAGAGAGTGGGCGCCGATGTTTCAATGGTTCGAAAGGGGATCGGCTCGGATCACCGTATCGGTTATCACTTTATTTATCCGGGAGTTGGATATGGGGGGTCCTGTTTCCCCAAAGATGTGCAGGCTTTAATCGCCACATCCAAGGAATCTGGCTATAAAAGCAAGATATTGACCACGGTGGAGGAAGTTAACGCCGCTCAAAAGAAGGTCTTGGCACAGAAGATTATCGATTACTTCCAGCACAAAGGGGGGCTGAATGGAAAGACGGTGGCTGTATGGGGCCTTGCTTTCAAACCGAATACTGACGATATGCGTGAAGCCCCATCCATCGACATTATCAGGCGCCTGACCAACGAAGGTGCAAGAATCCAGGCCCATGATCCCGAAGCCATCAAGGAAGCCAAAAGAGTATTTGGGAAGAATCCGAACGTCGTGTATTTCGACAACCATTATGATGCCTTGAAAGATGCAAACTGCATGGCGTTGATCACAGAGTGGTTTCTCTATCGAAATCCAGATTTCGAACGCACAAAACGGCTGCTGAAATCCCCTGTTGTTTTCGATGGTCGCAATCAATACAGTCCAAAAGAAATGGAGCGCTTGGGGTTTGAATACTTCAGTATCGGAAGATGAAAGTAAAGATTCCGGGCCCAGAGGACCCGCCTTCGCCAAGCTACCGCGCGGCAAGCCCCGGCTTTGATTCGCACCTTGAGGGGGCTTACTTTATAACGACTTGATGTGGATTATTAACCAAAAAGACAGAGCCGTTGAGGATGACTCTGTCTTTTTTATTTGCAACCAAATCTATATTTTTAATTATTCTGGTGGATTAGGTGGAAATTTATCAAGGATTCGCGTTACCGCGTCCTCTACTATCTTATCCTTTTCTTCGGGTGTCATCTCGAAATGCACATTCGCTCGGGTTTCAGCCCACCAAATCAAATCATTGGACCGTGCATCGAAAAACGCTAACTTGATCCGGCCTTCTTCATACCAAAGTTCTGCATCCCAGGTTTTCCATTCAGTCGTATATTCTTTCCTGGTGCCGCCATACATGGTGATTAAAAAGTCTGGATCATCGGGTGAAAATTTGATACCTTTGCCTTGTAATCTCGTATCCACCGCTTTTTTAACCCGCGCTACCACCAGTTGATCATAATCAACACGTTCTGATAACTGATGCCAATTGTAACTATTTATGCTGGAAAAATCTATACTTACATTGTAATCATAATCCACATACGGCGGGACGCTCCCCATCGAATAACAGCCGACTGTAATAATTATTAACCATAAAATCAGTAAAGCGCGTAAAGTTTTCATACACTACCTTCCTTTATGATATGATTGCGTTTCATATTTTCGAAAGCTTCATTTACTATATTATGCTAATAATTTTATGGATTTGTCAAATGCAAAGCCAAAAAAGGGCGTATGTATGGTCAATTTGTAAGTACTAGCAGGTTGGAAGAATAATAAATGATCCAGTTCAAGTATCAAGCCAGTTAAGGATTCCCGAATCCCAATCATATTGTCCATCACCATCCGAATCCACCTCAACTGCGTAATGCAAATGATCTATTGCTGTTAATTGAGCTTTGGTATCGGTAGCCCCTTGAATGACAATTTGACCTGATGTCGGCCAGTCATCTACATCATGCACAACAAAAGAATCAGTGGTTGTCATGTTCACGAAACCATACTTCGCATGATAGAATGTGCCAAAGATTTCTATTTCCACATAACCAGCAAATTCGGTGATGTTCATGCTGTAATTTTTTAACCAGTAAACTTGCCCGGAAGCATTGTCCTCACCAAAGGCGGTCAATGTTGCAAGTATCGCTGAGTCTGAAAAGTCGATTGACATTTCACCATCTAGGGTAAGAAATCCATCTGTAAGGTTATCAAATGTGATATAGGCTGTGACAAAATCTACTGTTTCTCGTTCAAAAGTGCCATCAACCTCTGTTTCTCCAGAAATTTCTATACCTTGATCACAATAGTCTGCAAATGAGAAGCTTCCATTGAATTTAGCTGATGCCCGATCTAAGTTTATTTCATATGAAAAGCTGCCTCCACAACTGCCGTCATAAGTTCCGCTTTCAGTTTGCACATTTGATTCAAATAAACTGATGGGTATTCGTGTAAATTCAATTTTGCAAAGCGTATCCCCTAATGCCAAAGGGATTCTCAGAGGAAGAAAAACACCAATTTGTGTGTCAATCGGTTCATGACTGGATTCCGAACTTCCGTTTGTGCCACTTATCAGGCCACCCGCAAAGGCTCCACCGGCCAGATCTTCAGCACTGGTTGCACTGATAAAGGCCTTGGAAGTAACGCCAAAATAAGGTCCTGAAGAATCGCTGTCGCTATTTTCTTTATCCTTATCAATATCACCGCTGCTGAATACGACAACACATCCTCCGTAGATGTAAGGTAATGAAAAGACAAGAAATACTACTAAGATTATGCATTTGCTGCGCTTCATCAGATTCACCGCATTTAGGGTTGTATTAAGCTGCCTTAACTGCTTACTTAAATCAAAAGTGAAAAAAATCAACTGCTTTTTGACGCGCAAATTCAAATTATTGTCGAAATGATCTCTTAACGACAGCCCATTTCTAAGCTAACTATTCTAAATTATTAAAATTTATTTAATTTTTTGTGATTGGCCTGAATCTTGCTCCCTACACATTATATTTGCTGCTTTTTCCCGCCTGCCAAATTTAGGGCCAATTAGCGGCCTACATCATTATTTTGGAGATTATTTAAATGGGAGCTGTTTTTGATTCAAAAGAAAAAGTATTTTTTGTACCCGATATTCATGGGCGACATATTGGTGCTACCGTCAATGGAACAGCTGCTTTCTTGTTGAATGATGACCAAATTCCAGGAAACTATGTCAAACTCGGCATTGAGGACACAAGAACAACATGGTTGGTGTGTGCACATTTATCTGAGCCGGACAAGGTGTTTAATTATTACATGTCTTCAGGGTTGATAATATTGGTTATGGGGAAATGCTTCTGCGAAACCTGCCTGGATATTATTTTAATAAAAGATGATTTAACCGAAGTTTTAAGATTAAGCAAACCAATGACAGACAAGCACTTTCAGGATCATTTAATAAAACCGCTGATGGTCAGTAATTACAATTTTACAAAAATGGCGGGATATATCGGAGATAATGAAAAAACGCCAAAAACTTGGGTGAGTTGTTCTCACCTCTCGACCAAAGATGGTCTGCAAGAGGTGTATTCAAAGGGGGGACAAATATTTGTATTTGAAAGTTATTTTGCCTGTCATGAATGCTTTGACAAGATACCAACCCACAGCTTAGTTGAAGTTCTTTATGAAGGCGAATCTATGACGGATGAGCTTTTTCAGAAGAAAATAATCGATTCATTATATACAATCAACTATGACAGCTTAGAGGCGATTGGTCATTTTGATTTTAAACAAGCATAACGCTTAGAGAAGCCATTCATCACTGATTCCATAAGGCTGTATTTGTTCACTTACCGTCCATTTGATTCTTTCCGCGATATTTTTGCCAATGCCGTCAACGGATTGCAACTCCTCGCTATCCGCCGTAATCACTGCTTCAATACTTCCAAATGTATCTAGAAGACGTTTTGCTCTTTTTCTACCAACCCCTGGCAACCCCTGCAGAAAAAAAATTTGCCTTTTGCGTTTGTCTTTCGGTTGGTATCCATGTCTATATAGGGTTCCTTTGGCAACGGATTTTATTTGCCGAGCCGCATATATAATTAAATTAGCTGTTTCAGAAGGATTCATTGAACGCAAAACAGGAATTCCCAAAATTAAACATACCGTAATAAGTGCCCCCTGCATGGCCTCTCTTCGAACTCCGGTTTCGTTCAGATCTTTTGAAGTGCCCTCCAAAATCAAGACACTTTTATAGGTAGCGCTTGCCAGTCTGATCGCCTGTATGAAAAGGCGCCCTTCAATAATTGATTTCGCGAAATCGTTCAGCGTTTTTCTTTCGAAAACAAGACGATTATCAATAAAATAATCGCCGATGGAAAGACGTTTGACTTTAACAGTCACATTCTTCATTCCCAAAAGAGATTTTATGACCTCGCTCTTATGTTCGCGGTCATCTGCGATAACGTCAATATGCTTGTCGTTTAAT
>CP070746.1:5067712-5076475 GCA_020348305.1 Desulfobacterales bacterium | reverse complement strand
GATTCTCAAACTGACACTTCGGGCATTGCATATTTGTGCCCCCATTTAAGGGTTAAGCAGTTTGAATAGTGCTGAATAGATCCAGGATGGTTGTAATTGAAATATCCTAAATAAAACTTTGTGTCAAATTAGAGGGCACACAATATATTGTGGTTTGAAACCAAAGTGGATTTTGCAGATATCTCCTATCAAAAACCAAATATCATCCAAATACAGATTAATTGAGATAATATGCAAAAAACCACACCTCACAAAGCCTTTGATACTATTATGTAATCACAATCTTGCCAAAAATACAGATATCATAATTGGTGGTTGTCAAGTCAAGTAAATCTTAATTTTTATTTTTGTAAAATCATCTTCGTCCAAAGACACATGATACTAGCTCATGGTTATCTTCGCTAAACGTTATGCTTTATACTTTTTACAACTTTGCATTAAGTATGCGGTTTCCATACAGCCGAAACCAGGAGCCAGAAACCAGGAACCAGAAACCAGGAGCCAGCTTCCAGTAACCAGCAACCAGCGACCAGCGACTAGAAGCCAGCATCCAGTATCCCATCTTTCTTAGCATGCCAGTACGTGTTCCAACGTCTTAATGTAAATATGCCACGATGTATCAATTTTGAGTTACGCTCTAATCAATAACTAACCAATATTATGTTAAATTATTAAATTGGATGCTATGAAACCCCCGGTATTTAAATACTACTATGTAGTAATTATATGTAAGTAATTAATATAATGCATAATATTTGTAAGAAAAAATTGAAAAAATAATTGACTTTATCCGTTTTCTCGACTAAAAGAGTCGACAAACATCTTGACTAAAAGAGTCGAGAAAGATCCCGACTAAGATAGTAGGGATTTAGGTGCTATGGCAATCACTCCCAAAAAAAACCAGTATGCTCTGCGAGCCATTTTTGAACTTGCCAAACATTTAGGCAAGGGTCCCCAAAAAATATCTGAAATTGCGCAAGCCCAGGCAATACCTGAAAAATTTCTCGAGGTTATCCTAAATCAGTTGAAAGCCAGTGGGTGGGTAGAATCGAAGCGCGGTTTCTATGGGGGATATTTTTTGAAGAGCTCTCCCAAAGAGATTACGGTAGGCGACATTATGCGGTTTATGCAACGCTCCCCAAACCAACTCGAGTGTGTGGCCTGCATCTCCAAGGGAGACTGCCCCCTTGACGGTAATTGTGCCTTTGCCGAAATGTGGAACCAAGTCAATGAGGCCATGTTTAAAATTTACAATGAGACGACGATTGAGGATCTCATCAATAACGAAAAAAAGATTTATCGCAAAAAAGCAAACAGGAAGAAACGTAAATCCTGATACAGTAATTTTTGAAAAAAGGTAAGGATTTAAAACATGAAGAAGCGAAGAGCACCGCTATGCTGGGCTGGAATTTTTATTGCAGTTATTATGGTTTTAATTAATTTCGCCGGTACAGGTGGTTCCGCGGTAGAAAAACGGTCAAAGGATGCGGTTGAGGCCCGGGCAGACATCATACCCATTGACTCAATGAAAGTATTTGGAAAGCTAGAAAGGCCGCCGGTAACCTTTCTCCATCAAAATCATACCGAGGCGCTGGAAAAGAAAAACAAAGACTGTACAACCTGTCATCTTTCCGAAAAGGACCGGATGTCTGCTAAGTACATGCGCCTTGAAGATACAACCAAACAAGAGGCAATGGACATATACCATACCAATTGCATTGCCTGTCACAAAGAAACCGCGGACGCAAAAGAAAAAAGCGGACCGGTGGTCTGCGGTGAATGTCATAAGGATAAACCGGCTGTGATTTCCTCTTGGCAACCCATCGGGATGAATAAATCGTTGCATTATCGTCATTCTAAAGCGCAGGATGAAAAATGCGAGAAGTGTCATCACGAATACAACGCTGTTACCAAAAAGCTTATCTATGCCAAAGGAAAAGAAGGAACCTGCCGGTATTGCCACCGGGATCAGACCGAAGACAATCGGATTTCCATGCGATTGGCTTCACACATGGCTTGCATAGACTGTCATCGAAAAACATTGGCTAAAAATGAGAGCGCCGGACCGATTTTGTGCAGCGGATGTCACGACTCTGCGCAACAAAAGCTGATCGAGGTCGTACAGGTAGTTGCTCGGATGAAACGAAATCAACCCGACATCGTATTCGTGAAGACAGCGAAAACCGAAGCGGAAAAGTCAAACCCACTCACCCGCATGAAACTTGTACCTTTCAATCATAAAGCGCACGAAAATTATAACGATACCTGCCGGGTATGTCACCATGCCGATCTAAACGCATGTGTGCAGTGCCATACGTTGCAGGGAGCAAAAGAAGGAAACTTCGTTAAACTCGAACAATCCATGCATCGTCTGAAGGTCCAACAAAGCTGTCTAGGCTGTCACGAAGCTAAACAGACTGATAAGAGTTGTGCCGGATGCCACACTTCTTTTGAGAAAAAACGACAGCAAGATCAGCTATCGTGTCAGAACTGTCACATGGCAAAGAACAACCCTGAAGCCCAGAAAGCTGACCATAAAATGCTGGCCGCCATGGCGCTGGAATCCCGTCAAGCCCTCACCAGCACTTACGATAATGAAGACATACCGGAAAATGTTAAAATTGGTGCGCTAATGAACAAATATGAGCCGGTAAAGCTTCCTCACCGTAAAATCGTAAATACGCTTTCTAAAAATATTAAAGACAACAAATTGGCGGGGTATTTTCATCGCGAAAAAGGTACGATTTGTCAGGGATGCCATCACAACAGCCCGGCCGCGAAGAAACCGCCGAAGTGTGCCAGCTGCCACGGCCAACCCTTTAATGAGAAAGATCCCTTTAAACCGGGTTTGATGGCGGCCTATCACCGGCAATGCATGGAATGCCATAAGGAGATGGACATCAAAAAACCGGTTTCGACGAAATGCACCGCATGTCATCGGGAAAAAAGCTGACGGGAATCCAGTGAGATCAATTTGATCGTGGTCTCATTATCACTTGGACTTTTTAGATAACCAGATAAAATTATTACTTTCGCTTTAAATGTTTTGCGACCTTAGCGACTTTGCTTGTGGCGCTATATATTTTTTTAACACCTAGGTTCAGCGGTTCAGGGTTCAACGTTCCGGGTTGAAAAACCCCAAACAGCTCGTATAAAAGCAATCCTGTCTTCATCGTGGCTATAAAGCCGTTTGATCCAATGGGGTGTTGGGTATTCCGAATCTTGATCAATATTATAAGCAGTATCCATCAGTTGCAACCTTTGAACCCCTGGCCCAGACCTGGCATGTCAAGATGTGGTGATGGAAAGCCAAGTTCATAGAAAGTGAAAAAATTTCATAGCCACATCGCGTCGCGCCAGGGCAGGCTTGAACCCTGAACCTGGAACCGATCAGTTTAGCTGACAATAAGCCATTGGAAGCAAGGGATTTGAATTATTAACGACTTCTGATTGATAATTACATATTGAGGTAGATCTATGTCGATAACACGTAGAAAATTTCTTGGCTGGTTAGGCGCTGCAAGTTTGGGGACGACACTGGGAACCACTGCGCATGCTGCAAGCAACAAGGAGTTTAAAGGTTATCCGGAAAGCAGGGGTGTCTTATTTGACAACACGCGGTGTATCGGATGTCGCAAATGCGAACAAGGGTGCAATAAGGTTAACGAATTGCCGGCACCGGATCGGCCGTTTGACGAACTTTCAGTACTCGAAACCAAACGTCGAACAACGGCCAAAGCCTATACGGTTGTCAACCGATATGAAAAGGTCAGCAGCCCGAAAGCGCCGGTTTACAGCAAAATCCAATGCAACCATTGCCTGGAGCCCGCGTGCGCTTCGGCCTGTTTTGTGCGGGCATTTTCTAAAACCGAAATCGGTGCGGTAACGTATGATGAGTCCGTATGTGTGGGCTGCCGCTATTGTATGATTGCCTGTCCGTTTGAAATTCCCACCTACGAATATGACAAGGCATTTACACCGCGGGTGATGAAGTGCACCATGTGCCATCCCCGCGTAATTAAAGGTTTGTTGCCCGGATGTGTCGAGGCCTGTCCGACCGAGGCGCTCACCTACGGAAAGCGCGATGATTTGCTGCGGATCGGCGGCGAGCGCATCCGTAAGTTCCCGGAACGCTATGTAAACCATATATATGGTGAAAATGAGATGGGCGGAACCAGCTGGTTGTATTTGTCCGGAGTTCCGTTCGGCGAAGTCGGCATGCGGGAAGATCTGGGCATTACGCCTGCGCCAAAACTGACTTCCGGAGCACTCAGTGGCGTTCCAATGGTTGTCGGCCTTTGGCCGGTGCTGCTGACCGGCGTTTATGCCATCAATAAACGCAAGGAAAGAATAGAGCGCGAAGAGAAACAACTGGCTGTTGCGGATGCTTTAGAAAAAGCCAGAGCGGAAGCTGAATCAAAGCTGGCAGAAGCCATGGAGCAGGCCAAGAAAGAAAAAGAGGCAGCCATCGAAAAAGCGGTCAACACAGCAATGGAAGAGGCGGCCAAAGCACAAACCGAAGAGACTGCCGACGCACCAACTGAAGAAGCTGCTAAAAATGCAGGCGAGGAGGATGCCTGATGTCTGATGAAGCTAGCACGACGAAATCTTATCTGACACCGTTTAATATCATAGCGGGTATTATCGTCATAATCGGACTGTTTATCACCGCCCTGCGATTTACCAAAGGGTTGGGGGCGGTAACCAACTTGTCGGATAACAATCCCTGGGGTATATGGATCGGCTTTGATCTGTTAGTCGGCGTTGCCCTGGCTGCCGGAGGCTATGTCACCTCTGCGGCTGTCTATATTTTTGGGATGAAGCGCTACCATTCGGCGGTAAGACCGGCTATTCTTACCGGGTTTTTAGGCTATGCGCTTGTGGTGGTTGCACTTAACTACGATGTTGGAAGACCCTGGCGCCTGCCTTTTCCGTTTATTGTGCAACAGGGAACCACATCGCTGTTGTTTGAAGTGGCCGCCTGTGTGGCGCTGTATCTGACAGTGCTCTTCATTGAGTTTACGCCGGCGGCGATGGAATGGCTAGGGCTGAAACGCGCGCGCAATATTGTGGTTAAATTAACCTTGCTGCTGACCATATTCGGGGTTATTCTGTCAACCTTGCATCAGTCATCGCTGGGTGCGCTGTTTTTGATTGCGCCGTCAAAACTACACCCGCTCTGGTATTCGCCATATCTACCGGTATTTTTCTTTGTCTCCAGCATAATTGCAGGGCTATCCATGGTGATTTTTGAAAGCACGCTGTCGCACCGATATTTTGCCGATAAAATGGATGAAGCCCATTTAAAGGAAAAAGATGATATTGCTTTAGGTTTTGGTAAAGCCGCTTCGTTAGTACTGGCCGGTTATTTTATTATTAAGGTTATTGGGATATCCGAGGGCAACAATTGGCATTTGCTGGGCACATCTTACGGGCTGTGGTTTTTGGTTGAACTTTTTGGTTTTGTTGCCCTGCCGTGTTTTTTGTATGCCGTTGGTGTTCGTGAAAAGAAACTTAAACTAATAAAGTGGACAGCGGTATTGACGGTGCTGGGTATCATCGTAAACCGATTTAATATCTGTCTGGTGGCCTTTAACTGGCATCTGCCATCCAGTGAAAGATATTTCCCCCATTGGATGGAGATCGGCATTTCAGTTTTTCTGGTAACCGCTGGGCTTATCGCCTTTCGGTTCATTGTCACTCGGATGCCGATTCTATACGCCCATCCGGATTATCCGGAGGAACACTAGAAATGATAGTGAATAATTGATTCGAGTTTTAATTTTAAATTGAACAAAATTGTAAGGTGAACAAGATGGAAGGTACCATTCATACACTTCAGGAATACATGTTCCGAACGGAAACCATTACATATATCTTAATCGTCATAGCGTTGTTTGCCATTACCTTTTTTTGGAAATTTCTAAATGGAAGGGATGACGAAGAATAAGGAGTAACCCATGTACGAATTTGTTACCGGACCGCTGGCTTGGCTGTCTTTTGCAATTTTCTTTATCGGCCTTATTGTACGTATTGTATTATATATTAAAGGACTGGATTGGAAGATGGACCGGGTTACCTATCGGGAAAATGTTTCCTATGGAATAAAAGGGGCTTTGCGATCCATCCTTTTTTGGTTGTTCCCCTATGGGTCCCATAGCTGGCGCAACAATCCGTGGTTTACCTTATGGGTTTTTCTCATGCACTTTGGTCTGTTGTTTACGCCGATTTTTTTGCTGGGCCATAATGTCCTCCTGAAGGAAAGATGGGGAATCAGCCTTTGGACGCTTCCGGAAGCTGTTGCGGATGGGTTAACCGTCATCGTAATTGTGTCGGTACTTTTTCTAATTTTGCGTCGCATAGCTCTTCCTGAAGTTCGGCTGATTACAACGCTGTATGACTATTTACTGTTGGCGATTGCCGTAGCCCCTTTTATTACTGGCTTTCTTGCGTATCACCGTGCACCGGACTACTATACCTGGTTGATTGCTCACATCCTTTGCGGTGAAATCTTTCTGATCGCTATACCATTGACCAAACTTTCTCATTTCATTCTTTTTTTCTTGTCTCGAGCTCAGCTCGGGATGGACTATGGGATTAAACGTGGCGGCATGAAGGGCAAGGGATTGGCATGGTAGGCATGCCATCATAGAAAGGGTCAACACAGATAGAATTCGAACAAGCTTACTAACTTTCGAGGAATTTAGATTTGGAATGTTGGAATGCTGGAATAATGCAATATTGGATTTGAAATCGGAAAAAATCATTTTAGATAAGATTAATTCTTTTAAATAACATTATTCCATCGTTCCATTTTTCCTGTAATTGTAGATCTAAGACATCACAAATTGATTAGATTATTTATATGAAATTAAACAATTAAGAGGGACTAGGATTATGCCAGAGGGAAAACTTTGCAACAAAAAACCGGTTACGACCAAAGAAGAACTTCAGGCTCTTTTGGCCGATAAAAGCGGTAAGCAATATTACGAGGAAATGAACCATATCGATATCGATCGTAAGGCGTTGTGGGGTACGATTCAGAAATCGTTCAAATCGCGATTGAAAACCTGGCTTGAGATTTGCTCCCACTGCGGCCTATGCGCTGAATCCTGTTTTTACTATCTTGCAAACAATCGTGATCCCCAACAGGTTCCCTCATACAAGATTCAAAAGACACTGGGACAGATTATAAAGCGCAAAGGGGATGTGGACAATGCCTTTATGCAAGAATGCATGGATACATCCTATGCCAAATGCACCTGCTGCACCCGTTGTGGTGTTTATTGTCCTTTTGGCATCGATACCGGCATCATGTTCAGCTACCTTCGGGGGTTGTTATTCTCCCAGGGGTTTGTGCCCTGGGAGATGAAGATTGGCTCCGGTATGCATCGTATCTACCGGGCCCAGATGGATGTGACCGTCGAGGACTGGGTGGACACGTGTGAATGGATGGCTGAAGAATACGAAGATGATTGGCCGGGGTTGACCATCCCCGTCGACAAAGAAAATGCCGACATCATGTACACCGTCAATGCCCGTGAACCCAAACATTATCCCGAAGATATTGCTGAAGCCGCCATTTTGTTTCATGTGGCCGGGGAGAACTGGACCGTTCCCAGCGAAGGCTGGGAGGAGACCAGCCTGGCTATGTTCGGCGGGGATTGGGAGGCCTGTAAACTGCAGGTGGAATCGGTTTATGCAGCCATGGATCGGCTAAAACCCAAGCGCATGGTGGTGACCGAATGCGGGCATGCCTATCGAGCGACGGTCATCGAGGGTCCTTACTGGGCCGGGATCAAAACTGGTAAAACACCGGTGGAAAGCTTGCATTATGTGGAATGGGTTGCCGAAGCCCTGCGAACCGGAAAACTTAAGATTGATCCATCTAAAAAGATTAAAGAACCGGTGACCTATCAGGATTCCTGCAACTACATTCGCAACGCCGGTTTGGGTGATATCGCCAGGGAAATCATGAGCTATATTGCCGAGGATTTCAGGGAAATGTCACCGTGCCGGGAACACAATTTCTGTTGCGGCGGCGGCGGGGGGTTAAATGGTATCGGTCGCTATCGCGAGCAGCGCAACATCGGGCTTAAGGTCAAACGCAACCAGATATTGGCCACCGGCGCCAAACTGGTGATTGCCCCCTGCCATAATTGCTGGGATGCCATTCGAGATCTGGAAGAAATTTACAAAATTGGAATGCGCTGGTCCTTTTTGAAACCGCTGCTGATTAACATGATTGAGGTGCCGGAACATCTAAAGCCGAAAGAGGAGTAGGTGTTTGGTATTTGGTGTTTAGCTATAAGGTTTTGGTTCAATTCTTTTTATGAATTTACGAAACACAAAATACGAAACACAAAACACTAAAGACGATGAACCTAATAACACTGAAAAATAACGGGTCCTTTGCTGCCAACGGTAAGATCGTTAAAAGCGACCCCTTGATGTTTCTCGGCCACAAGATTGAATTGGAGGAGGGCTACACCTTACGAAGTTTTTTTCGGCTGTTTGAAAAATATGCGTTACTGGCTAAGCTGAATGTCTTTTTGCCGGATTGTATTGAGCAGTATCGTGCTTGCCCTCAGAGCCAATGTAAAAGCGATGACATCGATCATCTGGAGTTTAACAAAACCGTTGAGATGATCGGGTTTCCCGGCGAGCCGCGCCTGGAAATTTACAATGCACTTCGCGGAGTTCGCGAAAAAGAAACCTGCGAAGTTAGATCATTTCGGTTGGAAAGTTTGTTAGATATGCCGT
>CP070746.1:5062789-5067612 GCA_020348305.1 Desulfobacterales bacterium | reverse complement strand
GATCATTTCCTTTTCGTTGCGAGATGCCCGGATATAATAATATCCTATCAGAAAAACAAGCATTCCTACTACTCGGATCCACACTTCTGTGGTTTCAGGAAGACCGAAAATAGCCAGAAGGGCATTAGGAACCACCATTAGGATTATACCAATAAGATTAAGTATATCCCAAAAACGAACATACTCAATGCAGCTTTGCTCATCTTCTCGCCTCCTTTTTGATGGTTAATTGAAGTTATCAATTATGTTTTAGGCAAAAGTGATAATGATATCATAACATTTTAGGCACTACAAAAACAGCATGTGCGTTGGATATCACCGCTTGATAACATTGTCCTAAGCGTCAGCTGCATGCGCTTGTTGGACAGCCCTGACGGGGAGCCTAAGACGATGGCGTTTGAACTTGGCGCTTCGCACCAGTGGTCCGTAGCAGCCAGCGCGCAAACCACGGGAACAGAGTGTAGCTCCAAACGTACATCCGCAGCATAAGCGGGTAGACCACCTGCCGCCGTGGCCGCCTCGCCGCCTTTGCGATAACATTGGCACACTCCTCGGGCGATATGGTGCGCACCGTTCTGGCGATGCCAGGTATTTTCTGTTCTACGCCTGGATTGTGGTCGAAGTAGGGGCTTAACACCTTGCCGAAAACAACATGGCAGCTACGCACCCCAGTGCCATGAAGGTCGTCGCACAGCGACTCGTGCAGCCCTCGTAGAGCCCAACGTGCTGCCGCGTAGCCAGTGCAGGAAGGCCACGTGAAGATCGACACTGCTGCACCGACGTGGATGATCACGCCACGATTTCGCTTAAGCATATCGCGCATGAAAGCATGGGTGACGTTGAACGCAGCGAAATATGGCGCTTCCATCATTGCCACCCCCTCAGCCGGGGTGGTGTCCTCTATCAGCTTCCACTGACCGGCCCCGGCAGAGTTGACGATCACGTCCGGTACTCCGAAGTCGTTGCGCACTCGCTCGGCAATCGCTAGCACAGCGTCGCCGTCGCTGGCATCACAGGCTTCGACCACAGCGTTGTTGCCAATCTCCGCGGCCACTTCGTCGATTTTGGACCGTCCGCGCGCTAATAGGACCACCTTGTACCCATCGGCCGACATTCGGCGCGCCGTTGCCGCACCGATTCCACTTGAGGCCCCTGTAATGACTGACAGCTTCATGGCCACTCCTTATTGCGTGCAGGCGTTTCGCTGCACCCGAGCATGGTAGGATTCCTGACCATCCAACATTAATATTAAGAAGGTGTTTTCTTTTTGTTACATATAAGTTGCTTTAATAGTACCCAATATAATATTTCTCTACACAAATAGAAATAGACTTATAGCCTGTGGAAAATTCAATTCCATACTCTCGAAACAGTAGAATCAAAATTACAGATTTAATTGAGAATCCACCAAAAATCGAAAATCTTGTGTTACGTAGATGGAATCACAACTCTGGTAAAAATACAGATATCCTAATCTGATATCACAAGTTCTGAAGGTCGGTCAATTCTACATAGATGTTTACAGTATCGGTATTTTTCAAAGGGCAAGCTTATTACATATACCATTGCAGGATATCTGTGTGCAGTTTATTCAGGCAGTCCGGCCTTGCGTAGGCCTTCTTCGAACCGGTGTGTATCGTCGGGATTATTAAAAGGTAGCACCGTTCGGAGGTCAGATATCGTCTCATTGGGAATATTTTCGAGGTAGTCGTCTATTGCCTCTTCTGCTTTTCCAAATAGATTGAGTTGCACAAGGCTTGAGGCAAGCACGGCGTGCCCAATACGCCAATTTGGTTTTCTATTAATACTCTTGCCTGCCCACTGAGAGGCCTCTGAATATCGACTCGCCCTAAAATGCGCCATGGCTATTCCAGAGTAGCGAAAAAAGATACTGGGATCCTTTGGGTTAGAGCGGATGGCGATTTCGTTATTTCTGATTGATTCGTCAGGATCTCCAAAGATACTAAGAGCAGTCCCTAAACTACCGTAAGCAAGGGAACAATTGGGATTTAACTCTATTGCACGTTCGAACGCTGCTATGGACATATCTTGCTTTCCTCTGTTAAATTGAATCAGACCTAAAATCCAATGAGCATATTCATTATATTCGTCAAGTTCGATTGCCTTTTTCGCTAACTTATAGGCCTCGGAAATAGTTGCTTTATTATCGGAGGCATGCCCCATCCATACCTGATGGAAAAGTACGCCTGCAAGCCCCCAGTGGGCATCACACGATGTCGGAGCAGATGCTACTGCTCCCCGAAATATTTTTTCCGCTGCAGCAAGGCTTTCATTGGTTAACTCATAGAAAAATTTATAACCCCGAGCTAATAAATCCCATGTTCCTATGTCAGGATATACTAACTTTTTGGATTTTTCGCTAACGTAAATCTGTATTTGAGTTTGCACTGTGGCAACAACCTGCTGGGTAATTTGATCTTGAAATTCGAATATGTCTTGCAATTCACCATCATACTTCTCGGCCCATACGTGGCTTCCCGCAGCCCCATCAATCAGCTGAGCATTAATGCGGATGCGGTTTCCAACTTTACGGACACTTCCCTCAAGGATGTAACGAACTCCAAGTTCTTTGCTGATCACCCTGATATCTACTGCAGCCCCTCGGTATGTAAAGCTCGAATTGCGGGAAATTACGAACAACCATGGTGAGCGGGATAACTCCGTAATAATGTCTTCGGTGATGCCATCCGAGAAATATTCCTGTTCGGAATCGCCACTCATGTTGTTAAATGGTAAAACGGCTATTGAGGGTTTATCTGGAAGTGGTAAAGCTGTATGTCCCTCTGAGCTTAATATTTCTGATAGATTAGTTTCCGTTTTGACCCGAAAAACCCGTATCGGAGCGCTGATGTTTTTAACTTGATGTTTACCAAGGTTTTCGTAGCCTAACCCCAGTTTGTTCTCCACGTGATCATAAACTCTACCTGATATGCAGATGCCTCCAGGTTCAGCCATAGATTCTAAACGAGCTGCTATGTTGACACCATCGCCGTAAATTTGGCCTTCCTCTTCAATTACATCACCGAGGTTTATTCCAATACGAAATTCCATCTTGCGGTTATCAGTTAGTTCGGCATTCCGCTTGGCGAGGTTTCGCTGAATTTCAACAGCGCAGTTTACGGCATCTATAACACTTGTAAATTCCGCAAGTAAGTTGTCCCCGGGCGTATCTACTATTCGGCCTCGGAATTGTTGAACAAGGCCAGCTATTGCCGTACGGTAAGATTTCAGGGTTTGAACTGTCGCTTCTTCATTCTCACCCATGAGGCGACTGTAGCCTTGGACATCCGCACTAAGGATCGCAGTAAGTTTGCGTTTAAAACCTTCTTGAGTCATGGAATTTTCTCTAATTTAGAGGTTTTAAAACGAAAGCGGAGAGCGCAATTTATGGGATTAGCAGAATTTATCTGTAACGAAAGCAGCTTAGAAAGTCAAGATTAATCAAAGGACGATTATAAGGAGCGAAAACCAAACTTAGTTGGGTTGTGATACATAAAAATATCACAACTTATCCCAAACTTTGGATACGTAGATGAAATCGCAACTTTGGCCAAAATGCAGATACAATAATAGTATCCTAATAAAATGGGGGTCTTCTCCATTTTGGATTAGTTTACAATATCTGCAAAAAATCAGGGCTCAAGATACTTTGTTCTTGTTGGAGGTATCCAAGTTAAAAGGCAGAGCCATTGCTGACTCTGCCTTTTTTGCATAAAGATTAATAAGTGTTCTTTATTTCTTAAGCTTCTTTCTAAATTTCGAGATGCCAATTAGCAAAGAACCAAAAAGAAGCACGTATGGCAATATTTCTTTTGACATACAGAACCCGTATGCAGCGGTAGAGATGAGTCACCCACCGCCGCCACCGCCATCGCCTTCGCCTTCGAGTTCGCCTCTGCCTCCGCCTTCGCCTGATGAACAAATGGCATCCCCCCATAGTCCATTTATTAAATATATAATGTTTGAGTAGTCACTTTCATTTCTAGATGTATCAAAGGCTGTAACAACAAAATAATACTTTTTATCATTCTCTATGCCGTCTACCTGGACCATTGGAGAAAGTGGATTGGCTAAAGCGTTTTCTAGGTAAGTGTCAATCAAATCATAGGGCGGACAGGGATTACCTATTCGGCCATATAATTTATAACCTGCAAAATCGGCTTCCTCATTTGGAACCCACGCAAGGGTGGCTTTATAGGCTGGCGCTTCAGCGAGGAAAAACAATGTCATAAAAATAAAAAACCCCAACCCTAAAAAGCAGCCCTTTTGCTTAATAATCTCAAAAAATTTGAATTTATAAATCATATTATGGTTACCAATTTAATAGGCATGCGAATATATGAGGTGGTTATTTGCAATTATGCAGAAGTCGATAAATTGTGGAGAACCAATCCTGGAATAAAAGAAACCGATCAGTTTGAGCATTGGGCCATTAAGCCGATCAATATTTAAATATTAACCCAAAGTCAAGTAAAAACCTTTTAAGGTAAAAATAACTGGTGAAAACTATATGGGATTCCTTGCCATTATATGAAATCAAAGCCGTGTGAAATGAAATCCAATATATTGTGGTCAGCCGGAATGTTGCGTGAGCGGTGATATCATACCAGAAAACCAAATATCATCCGATCGCGATATTTTGAGATTATTTGCAGAAAACCATAGCTCCCAGTACCTTAGATACTATTAGATGTAATCACAGAAATAGGCAAACACCGGGTAGCCGGGGGTCATCGCTGACCCCAAGCCCCCTAAGAACTGTGCGTGATAGTTTCCCATCACACAGCTCAAGCCCTTCAAAG
>CP070746.1:5056483-5062689 GCA_020348305.1 Desulfobacterales bacterium | reverse complement strand
GTCCAAAAAGGTGCTTCTGCCCGTGATGAGAATCGACCTGTCGTCCAGGAAATGTTAACCGATGCCATGTCCAAAAGTCACCCGTTTGACGTGATTGTGACACTGACTACAAGTCGGTTTTTTCGGGATGCTACCAAGGCAAGGGTTTATAAGCATAAGCTCGCAAAAGTCGGTGTCAAAGTTGTGGCCTCTCATCAGCAAGTATCGGATGATCCAATGGGAACATTCATGGAGGGTATTTTCGAACTGATTGATCAATATGAAAGTGACATCAACAGCTTCCACACGCTACGGGCAATGAAGGAAAACGCACGGCAGGGTTATTATAACGGCTCCCAACCAAAGTACGGATTCATGGCGGTGAGGGAAAATGGCGAGTGTAAAAGCTAAAAGAAGGCTGGTGGTTAACCCGGAGGAGGCTGAAGTCGTTCGAATGATCTACAGCTGGTATCTGTCCAACATGGGGGCAAAGTCCATTGCGGAGCGACTCAACATTGAAGGCTACAGCTACCGCGGCAGGCTGTGGTCTAAAAACCGAATCCTGGACATCATCGCCGACGAAGCCTACATCGGGCGATACTACTTCAATAAAAAAGGCGATAAGGGCAGGAAGCGAAAGCCTAGACAAGAATGGATTGAAATCCCGGTCGAACCAATCATCGATGAGACCATCTGGAAGAAGGCGAAGGCTCAAAAGGAGCTGCGAACCCCTGCAAAGTCCGGACGGAACCCCTCAGTAAGGGGTTCCAAAACGCTTTTGACCGGCTTGGCTGTTTGTGGGCTTTGTGGAAAAAGTGTGGCGCTTGAGACTGCCCAAGGCGGCAAATACACCTATTACAACTGCTCAAATTATTTTCGTCGAGGAAAGTCAGCTTGCCCGGGACAAAGGATTCCTGCCCATGATCTGGAGCAGGTATTTCTGGATCATTTGGTTCATAAACTGTTCTCAAAGGAAAGGGTAAAGCAGATCCTAAAAGACCTTTACCGGGAGCTCAAAGAGTCCGACAAAAGAAACGATAGCCAGAAAAAGAGCTTAATTCGCCAGTTTGATGATGTGGGCAGTCGTCTAAAGAGGCAGTATGAGGCGATCGAATCCGGCAAGATCGACCTTGGGCTTGTTGGCGATCGCATCGCTGAACTCAAGGAACAGCGCGACCAGATCCAGAATCGCTTGGACGAACTGAAGCGCGCCTCTGTGATTCCCCTCCACTTTTTTAAAGACGAATCAATCCAGGCCTTTCAAAATTCCCTCACAGATATGTTCCTGAGAAATGGCGACAGAGCGATGGTTAAGCGCTACCTGCAGCTGTTTGTGGAAAAGGTTGTCATCAATCTGCCGAAGGTGGAGATCGTGGCCAAACCGGATGTGGTTTTAGCGGTGCTTGAAAATAAAAAGGCTGTAAGAACAGATGACGTTCTTACAGCCATTGGTAGTTGGCTCCCCAGCACGGACTCGAACCGCGGACCCGATGGTTAACAGCCATCTGCTCTGCCAACTGAGCTACTGGGGATTAATTAAAGAAGTGATTTTTAATAAAGAGTAAAAATAAAGTCAAGACAAATCTACAGGCAAACCTCGGTGAAAATCAAAATAAAGGGGCACCTATAATTTCAATGACTCAAAAAACACATTGAAACGCGTTGCCCAATAAACCCACCAGGCTCTGCAATTACCGCACCGCCGAGCGGCTAAATAAGGTCGTGAACGGCACTTTCCAATAGATTATTAACCATTTCCAAATAAGAATCACATCGAGGTATCCACAATATATTGTCTAATTTGTTTGTATTTTATACCATATAATGTATTTTCTCATTGACAAACCTTAAATTGCAGTATATGTGAAATCCAGCATCACGTTGCAAGCTTACAAACGGGCAAAGCATTGAAACACAATTCACACTGCAGAAACCCTCTTTAAATCAAGCTTATGAAACGCAGCGCGACTTCACTTTAACATTTTAACGGGAAAAGGAGAAAAATGATGATTATCAGTATGGTCAACCAGAAAGGGGGAGTTGGTAAAACCACCACAGCGATTAATCTTGCGGCCAGTTTGAAAAGAAAAAATTACCGGCTGATGTTTATCGATGCGGACCCTCAAGGCAGTGCCACTCAATGGCATGCTGTCGAAAACAACAACGCGTTTGAAATCCTGCATCATCCGGAACCGCTCCAAAAGACCGAAATTGAAGAAATCTCAGCAAATTGCGACTACGTGGTCATTGATGGACCCCCCGCAATTGGTCACATTACAAAGTCAATACTGGCGGTCACAGACCTTGCCATTATTCCATTGAGCCCCAGTTCCCTGGACATCTGGTCCTGCTGGGGGACACTGGAAATCATAGACGAAGTCCGAGCTTTCAACCCCGAGTTGAAAATCAAGCTCTTAATTAACCGCAAGATACCTGGAACCAGGGTGGGACGTGATGCCCGCGAGGCGTTGGAAATATTCCAAGTTGACATATTGGATACTGAATTGTGCCAGAGAGTTGCATATATCGACTCTTTGACTTCCGGTGTTTCAGTCATGCAATATGCACCCAGCAGTAAGGCGGCCGATGAAATTGAACGTCTTTGTGAAGAAATCCTTCCGCAGATAGCAATGGAAGAAGCCCAAACTGAGGTGCAAAATCAATACGAGGTATCCAATGGGGAGGTACCCCATGAGGAGGTGTCCCATGAGGAACCGATAGAAATTCCGCTTTGGCAAAATGCATATCGCGGATAACACATAAAACCTTGCAGGTAAGGGGGGCCAACTCCTTGCCTGCAAGAAAGATTAGTGAGTGTTTGCGGGCAACCGTTGTTTTCAGTGCCCGTTTATTTATTGAAATAATCAGACCTGTAACCCTGATGCTTCAATATGAAAACGAATTAAAGCGATCTTTGATCAGGCAGACAATCCACACGTTTCTTGTCCAAAAGGAGGTTTGGCATGGCCAAAATAAAAAAACGGAGACTCAGTTGGCTGGCTTCCAGCTCTTCTCAGGTCGTCGGTTATAAACTCTACTGGTCCGAAGGCGGTGGGGTAAATTATGATTCCCAATGCGTGACACTGGGAAATATAACCGAGCTTATTTTACCCGATAACGTGGATGCTTTCACCCCCGGATCTGGACCAATTGAACTTGGGATTACCGCTGTAGATGAACTGGGAAATGAATCCGACATGGTCACCGTAATGGCTCCTTATCAGTTCAGTGTGCCAGAAGCTCCGAAAGGTATTCGTATGGAAACGTTGAAGGATTTCCATTCCACGCACTTCAGGGAAGATGAATCGGAGGCACCGCAACCGATTAACCTGCTCAAAAGCGTTGAATCGGTTAAGCGTCTGAGGTCCGGATAAATGTCTGGGGATTTGTGTTTCAAAATGTGAATTTTAGCTGCTCAACCCAAGGCGCATCCTCAGGTGCAGCTCTTCCAGCTGGGCCTTATTGGTTTCGGATGGCGCACGGGTCAGCAGGCAAGCTGCTTTCTGAGTTTTGGGAAACGCGATCACATCCCGGATGGATGACTCCCCGCAAAGCAGCATCACCAACCGGTCAAAGCCAATCGCAATCCCACCATGGGGTGGGGCTCCGGAATCTAACGCCGATAACAGAAAACCGAACTTTTCTTCATAGGTTTCTTTTTCCAGGCCTAAGGCTTCAAACACATTTTCCTGAATATCCCTTTGATGGATACGAATGCTGCCGCCGCCGATTTCAAAACCGTTTAAAACAAGATCATAGGCGCGGGATTTTACTGAAAGAGGATCGTCCTTAAGCTTCGAATAATCTTCTTCGACGGGCGAGGTAAACGGATGATGCAGCGCCTGCAGTCGTTTTTCGGTTTCGTCGAATTCAAACATGGGAAACTGCGTTACCCAACCGAATTTGAATTCATCCTCGTTGATCAAATTGAGTCTCTTACCCAGATGATTTCTCAGATAGCCCAATGCTTCATTCACCACCTTGGGCTGATCTGCCAAAAAGAAGATGAGATCGCCGGGCTCTATTTCAACGCGTTTGGCCAACGCTTCTTTTTCTTTGTCTGTGAAAAATTTGGTAATCGGCGACTGCCATTGATTGTCTTTTGCCTTTATCCAGGCCATACCCTTTGCGCGATAGACCGTAACAAAGTCTGTCAAGTCATCGATCTCTTTTCGTGAAAAATCAATGCAGCCCTTGGCATTCAATGCTTTGACGACCCCGCCTTTTTTGACGGCTTCGGAAAATAATTTAAATCCCGAACCTTTAACAATGTCCGAAATATCTTTCAATTCAAGACCGAACCGGGTATCGGGTTTATCCAAACCAAATCGGCCCACGGCTTCCTCATAGGTCAAGCGTGAAAAAGGCAAACTCAGCTTAACATTCAGAACATCTTTGAAAAGCTTGGCCATCATGCCTTCGGTGATATCCATGATATCCGCTTCACCCACAAAAGACATTTCAATATCGATTTGGGTAAACTCCGGCTGACGGTCCGCCCTGAGATCTTCGTCCCTGAAGCATCGTACAATTTGATAATAGCGGTCAAACCCGGATATCATAAACAGCTGCTTAAACATTTGCGGAGATTGCGGCAAGGCGTAGAAATGTCCGGGATTTACGCGACTGGGAACCAGATAATCCCTGGCGCCTTCGGGAGTGCTGCGGGTTAAAAAGGGCGTTTCAATGTCAAGAAATCCCTGGCTGTTTAAATAATCGCGCACTGAAGCAGTGGCTTTATGGCGTAAAATAAGGTTTTGCTGCATCTGAGATCGTCGAAGATCGAGGTGACGAAATTTGAGTCGAATTGTTTCCGACACATCAATGTTATCTTCGATTAAAAAAGGAGGTGTTTTTGCCGGGTTTAATATCTTGAGCTCCGTCACCGTAACCTCAATTTCGCCGGTGGGCAAATTGGGGTTGACCATTCCTTCGGGTCTGGGATCGACTTTGCCGCGCACACCCAAAACATATTCATTTCGGATGGCATGCGCCTTTGCGTGGACCGCCTTATCTACTGCTGGATTAAACACGACCTGGGTAATTCCTTCGCGGTCTCGTAAATCCACAAAGATAACCCCACCGTGATCGCGCCGGCGCAGCACCCAGCCCATCAAGATTACTTCTTTACCAACATCTTTTATCCTGAGTTCACCGTTGGTTTGCGTTCTGCGCATGTTTTCTAATTGATCAGTCAAATTACGCTGCTCCCTATATAAAATTTTGAATTTCCATTTTTACTTTTTTCGAGTACGAGAACGAGGACGACAACGAGTATGATTTGAGCAAAACCGAATTACCAAACTCGATATACGATGTCCGTCATCTGTCTTCTGTTTTCTGTTTTCTGAAACCATTAACTAGTAGCCGATGACAACAGACGATTAACGGACAGCTTCCTTCAACTTCTTTGCAATATCATCGAAGGGAATCGACACCTGCTCCTTGGTTTGCATGTTCCTTAAGATGGCCGAACCTTGTTCAAGCTCATTTTCGCCGACGATCAACACGTAAGGTGCACCAAGTCGATCGGCGCGTTTCATTTTGGCTTTTAGGCTTTTATCACTGAAGTCCATCTCCGCGCGTATACCTTTAAGACCCAAATCACAGATCCACTCAAACGCCAAGGAGCAGCTCTTTTCTCCCAAAGCCGCCACAAATACGTCCGGTTTCTGATAAAACTCAGAGGCTTCAAGGCCTGATACCTCTGCGAGTCTGTCAACTCCGATCGCAAAACCGGTGGCTGGTATCTCAGGTCCGCCCAATTCTTTCACCAAGCCGTCATAACGTCCGCCACCGGCTACCGCATTTTGCGCACCCAAGGATCTTGTCTGAATCTCAAAGGTTGTGCGGGAATAATAATCAAGACCCCTGACCAAACGTTTGTCCACAACATACGGGATTTTGAGCTTTTTAAGGCTATTTTTAACCACCTCAAAATCTCGGCGGCATTCGGAACATAAATACTCCAGAATGGATGGTGCCTCTGTCATCGCTTCCCGACACGTCGGCACTTTGCAATCCAAAACCCTTAGCGGATTGCGGTCACGCCGTCGGATGCAATCCGAACACAATTGATCGCTGACCGACATCAAAAACTTTTGCAGTGCGGCTTTAAAGTTTGGCCGGCATTTCGAGCATCCCAGCGAATTGATATGGGCTTCAAGATCAGCAACTTTAAGTCTAGTGAAAAGATTTACCAGCAGAAAGATAAGCTGAACATCAGC
>CP070746.1:5051031-5056383 GCA_020348305.1 Desulfobacterales bacterium | reverse complement strand
ATAGGTTCAGGGTAAAACTGATAATATAAATTGCTGCAAAGGCAGAAGTGGCTATGGAGTTTAAATTAAAACCCCATTTCTCTCAAAATGAGACGTGGGGTTTTTGCTTGATTGTGGCATAAAGGAGGTAGAATGGAACTCACATAGTTTGGCACGGCCGGGTTTAAGATTAAAACCAATAAGCGCACGATTTTGATAGATCCCTATTTTTCCCGCAACGCTAAAGCGCTTCCGAAGCAGTCCTTAAAACCTTCCGATATTCAAGCTGCAGATGTGATTTTAATATCCCATGGTCATTTTGATCACATTTATGATGTGCCGGCCATCGCTGCAAATACCCGGGCGAAGGTATATTGCGGCAACGGAATCGCTGAGGCAATGATCCGAAATGGGATGGAAAGAGGACAGATCCATGAAGTCAACTCGGATGGAGAAAATTTTGACTTCAACGGAATCCGGGCGCAAGCATTTTTCAGCCGGCATGTAAAATTCGACCGTTGGTTAATACTCAAAACCTTGGTACGCATCAACTTTCGATTGCTCCGTTATCTACCGCTGATGCGCGAATACCCGCAAGGTCAGGTGCTGAGCTGGCGTCTTATCGTTGAAGGAAAAACGATCCATCATTTCGGAAGCGCAGGTTCAACATCTGATGAATTAGCTCGGCTCAGTAGGCAGCCAACCGATATTCTTTTAGTGCCGTTACAAGGGCATTCCGACATTATCCACATCGCTCACAAATACGTTACGGCACTTCAGCCCAAAGTGGTTATTCCCAATCACCAGGATAATTTCTTTCCGCCGATTTCGACCATGGTGGACCCGCAACCGTTTGCAGAAATTGTAAAACGGACCAAGCCGGATGCTGAAATAAAAATTTTGGAAATAAATGAGACAGTGACACTTTAGGAGATGAGCAGATGGATGAGAATAGGTTATGGAAATATAGGGGACATCCATAAAATTATAAATATCTCTAAAATCTATTTATATCAGAGGGTTATGAAGTGGCTCAATTTCTGTGTGTCACATGAAGAGACTAGATAACTATATTTTTATGGACCCTATTTTTCTCTCGAAAAAGGACTGATCACCCATTTGGCGACCAACGGGGCCGGCATTATCCATGACTGGAACTGGCAAAAAGGCAAACCCCCCGGCGACAGACCCGGCATATTATCTCCGGTATCTCAAGATATTCAGCCGGATGGGCGGGAACATGCACTATATTTCAATGGGCGACAGAGACTTTCTCGTTTCTCTTTTTCAAAAGTTTTGTTGATAAAATCGAATCATTATAATATTAGAATGTTGTCAATGGAAACCGGGGAGGACCTCACAAGATCATGAGTAATGCTCTCGCCGAGAATCTGAAGAAAATAAATTATTACAAATATGCTTCGCTCATTGCTCTGGTCGTGCTGTTCATCATCTCATCCTTTTTAAGCCCGTATTTTCTGAAGTTCCGGAACATCCTGAACATTCTCAGGCAGGTGTCCTATACGGGGATTATCGCACTCGGTATGTGCTTCGTGATCATCGGGGGCGGGATCGATCTGTCGGTAGGATCTGTTGTCCCCTTTGTCGGCGGCGTAACCATCATTCTGCTCAATTACCTGCTGCCGGTCATCGACAACCAGCTTGTCGCCATTGTGATCGCCATTACAGCGGCCTTGATTTTGGGTACACTCACCGGAGCGCTCAACGGGTTGATGATCACCCGCGGCAATATTGCACCGTTTATCGCTACCCTCGGCACCATGGCCATTTTCCGGTCCCTGGCCCTGTTTATCGGAGACGCGGGTGAGATTCGATCGTCGAGTTTTCTTTACGGGGAATTCGGCATGAACGCCATCTTTTTCATCCCCGTTCCCGTTTTTATCATGCTTCTTTTGGCAACCGTCCTGAGCATCATCCTGAACAACACGAAATATGGAAAGTACCTCTGTGCGGTGGGTATCGACCGGAGAGTCGCCAAATTCGCAGCCATCAACGTCAAGCGCATCGAGCTGATGAGTTACGCCATCACCGGTTTTTTGGTCGCGGTTTCCGCCGTGCTCCTGTCATCCAGATTCAACGCGGTGAGCACCTCCAACACCGGTTTGGCTTTTGAACTGGATGCCATTGCCGCTGTCATTATCGGCGGGACACCGATGACCGGCGGCAGGGGGTCGGTCTGGGGTACGATATTCGGCGCCATCATTTTGGGAATCATCAACAACATGTTGAACATGCTCGGTGTTTCGCCCTATCTGCAGGGCACCGTTAAGGGCATCGTCATCATTGGAGCCGTTTATATTCAAAAAAGCAAAGCCTTAGATCGTGGGTAGTACTTATTTTATTAACCCAAACCAAAAGGAGGTCATTATGAAAAAGTTCGGAATCGTACTATTGGCTATTTTCGTCCTTGGCATATTCTGTCTGGGATGGACATCGGATGCGACTGCACAATCACTCAAAATCGGCTATTCAATGCCGGCCGCAACCGCCGGCTACATGGCCCGGGCCATTTACTGGGCCAAGAAAGGGATGACAGACTGGAAAGCAAAGGACCCGAGTCTGGAATTTCTGTTTGTCACGGCGGACAATGTGACCAAGCAGGCCAACGACCTCGAAGACCTGATTCAAAAGGGGATCAATGCGCTGATAGTTTGGCCCTACGACGCATCGGTGACATCGGTTATTGAAACAGCCTACAAGGCAGGCATTTATGTAGTGGTTATGGATCGTGGTACTTCTAAAGTAGTGTATGATGTCTATCTCTCTAACGATGATGAGGGATATACCCGCACCGGATCAGAGTGGCTTGCAAAACAGCTTGATTATAAAGGCGATATTGTTCTCATTGAAGGTATTCCCTGCCCAATCAATACCACCAGGATTGAAACAATAAAAACTACTATGGCCCAATACCCCGGAATTAAAATTCTCGACTCACAGCCTGGTGAATGGAGAAAGGATAAAGCTTTGGCAATTATGGAAAACTATCTTCAGAAATATCCAAAGATTGATGCTGTTTATACCGCTGATGACGATATGATGCTTGGTGCCTTGCAGGCATACAAGGAATCCGGGAGAACAGATATGAAGTATTTCCTTGGTGGTGCATGCGATAAAAATGTTATTAAGATGATAATGGATGGCAGCGAACCATTGATACAGGCCAATGTAACCTATCCTCCGGATCAATGTGCCACGGTGGTGGCATTAGCTGTCCTTGGTGCTCGCGGCAAAGTTTTTGAGGGTTTCTATCAGAAGAAGCTCCCAACTCGCATAATTCTATCAGCAGAACTCGTGACAAAGGAAAACGCGGCAGCTTATTACTTCCCCGAAGAACCATGATGCAACCGGCCGCAAGACCGATAGGGGTCAAAGACGCGCGTGTGGCATAGATTCGAAGGCGGGAATCCTGTTCTATCCGTATGTTGCGGGTTCCCGCCCATTGCCCTGGACCTTTTGGATGTCGGCTATCGCCGCAGCATGGATTGAGCGCAAGGTCGATTTATTCCGACGCATGTTGCTTTTCGCTGTTACAGGCAAACGATTGAAAGGATGCCGCCTGGATCGAAGTCTGATAGATTCACTCGAGACCCGGCATCGCGTAGACAACCACCCGTGGAACGGGTGGTTGTTTATTTTCCGGTACAACGCAAAAAGGATCAGGCCACCTGCTCCACACCCATCATCAGGCTGACGATCTGATTGTGGTTGACTTCGTCCATTTTCATCTCCCCGACGACTCTCCCGTTGCACAGAACCACCGCTCTTTGGGTCACTTCGAAAGCATATTCAAGATTATGTGTAATGAATATGACCGGCAATTTTCGGCCCAGTTCCTTTAACAATTCGAGGACTTCCCTGCTCTGCTTGACGCCCAGGCCTGCGGTGGGCTCATCCATAATGATCAACCGGGGCTCACTTCCGATAAAAACACCGCGTCCGATGGCCAGTGAATGCTGCTGCCCCCCGGACAACGACCGCACATCCTGGCGCAAAGATTTGATCGTCGTTTTCATTTGAGCGAGGACGGACTGTGCCTCCTGCTGCATTCTCTTTTTCTGGAGAAGTCCCCACCGGGTATATTCCGAACCGATAAAAAGATTGGAGGTAACATCCAAAGGGCCCAAAAGGGCCAGGTCCTGATAGACGGTCTTGATACCCAATCGATTCGCATCTTCGGGTTTCTGAATCTGAACCTTTTTCCCGTCGAAAAAGATGTCGCCTTCATCCAGCGTATGTGCGCCGGACATGGCTTTGATCAGCGTGGATTTACCGGCACCGTTATCGCCAAGCAAAGCCAAAATTTCCCGGTCATATATGTCGATATCGATATTTTCCAGCGCCTGTAATCCGCCAAACCGTTTGTAGCCGCCACGAATCGACAGAATCGGCCTTCTCCCATCACTTAGCGATTCATATGAATTCATATGGAGTCTCCCTTCCTCATTTGGCTAACGCATTGTGACCGACTGATCGTGTGCCGTTTCCACTGCATAATGCGCTCATCCTTCGAGGCAGATGAATCTCGATGGCGCTTCGGTTCTTCTCAAACCGATCGTTCAGGTCGACCCGGTAATCCTTTTCTCCCGAGCCACCTTCCTTTTAACATTTTTCTTTTTCATATTCAATTGTTGATTGACTTATCGAACCGTAAAAGGGGACGTTCATAAATATATAAATAACTAATGCCAATTTTTCAACCTTTCAATCGGAAAATAAAAGGGTCACCTATTAAAGGACAGTTTCCTCCAAAATGACGGCGGACAGGCAAAGAGAAATAACACCTTCCAGTCTAAGCAAAAGGGTATATGAGGGCGGACACGAAAATATAACTTTCTAACCGATTTTATATTTGTATAGGGTTGAGGCTCGCCCATTGAGAAATAAGAAGGCAAAGAATTTTAAAGCTCTGCCTTTTTTATTTTTCTTAAAAACCTTGCGATATCAGTTTGAAACCTGTACTTTGAGCAAAGTTTGTCTTATCTCAATATACCAGCAATTTGGTCCTGGATGGTCAGACGTAGGAACATCGCCATGTCATCCACAATAGATACCAAGACACGGTTCGTCTATCATCGCGTGCCGGTCAAAATGACCGGCTCCGTCCTCTATCCGCTCAACCAACTCAAGCAGGTCTATCCCGACGTCGCTGTCGTCCCACTCAAGAAGTATCAAGGCCGCGAAGCCTTGCTGAGCCACCAAATCCCCCATCTCAACTGCCTGTGGAACGATGTACTTCACTTTTCACCTGTGCATCCCGCTAAGATCAGGACCGCCATGGAAGAAGCAGGGCACACAACAGGCTCTCATAAGTGGCGGTTCTTTGAGATGAATGCAGAATTTTTCTCGTCT
>CP070746.1:5040635-5050931 GCA_020348305.1 Desulfobacterales bacterium | reverse complement strand
CAATAGCTTCAATCCTTACAAGAAGGTTAGGAAAAACTGAAAACGGCGCATCATTGGCTTTTTACCTTACAGTCATGTATATTATTTTCTCTACGATTCTTGGTATAGCATTAAACAATATAGCCGTTACCCAAAAATCTCATCCCAGCTTTGCATTTCTTTTTCGAGAATGGCAACTCCCTTCGCAAGGTGACCTATTTATATTCATTATATTAGGACTAATCGCTGCGGCGGGGTTTTATTTCCTGTCGCAGGCCTATCGATTGGCGCAGCCATCAGCAATTGCCCCTTTTGAGTATATTTCCGTTCCTTTGAGTGTCATATGGGGTTATCTTTTTTGGAAGGACATTCTTGAATTTCAATCAGTTATAGGCATGGTATTGATTGTTGGAAGTGGGCTGTATATATTTGGGAGCAAAAAAGGATTAACAAACAAATATGTGTTGAGCATATTTAAAATAAAGATTAGAAGGTAATGTCAGCATCCTTCATTTAGGCCAGTAGCCTCACCTCCATAGTTGACACACAATCCATGTTTTGCCATACTTTTGTATCGTAAAAACAATTTCCTATCATTTCCCCAATCACCATTTAGTCTTTCAACCATGTGGTGGAACTGCCGATGAAACTATGTCAAAACTGCGGTCAAATGTTAGCTGAAGATATCACCACCTGCCCCTCTTGCGGAAACGAAGTGGCAGAGGGCAGAAAAACCATCGATGATTACCGGATCATCGATGTTCTCCACGAAGGATATGCCACAATTCTCTGCCGGGCTGTTAAAGAGCAGACCAACGAGCCGGTCATGATCCGCATCTTTAGCCCTCTGTCCGGTGTTGACAAGAAAATCGCTGAACGGCTTAAAAATGAGCTGGAAGAACTTCGGAAACTTCCCGAAGATTATTTTGTCAGACATTTTGAGATTCGACAATCATCCGATGGTCTGTGGTATCGGGTCAGCGAATGGCTGGATGCGGAAAACTGGGGCAATTTGATCGCAGCCGGTGTCTTCCAAGACTACCGGGTTGCTTTTCGACTCTTTTACCAGATTGCTTCCATTTTAGAAGGTCTTCACCGCATCGGTCACTTCATTCCACATCTGATCTTAGACGACATTCTGGTCATCAAAGGTAACGATGGTGAACTTCAAATCAAAATCGACTACAAGCTTTCCCGTTTTTTCGATCCCAAGCTGGATCGACCCGGGCCGATGCTCAAAACACTGCTGTCCTGCCACCCGGACATCATTCACCAGCGCCCACTGGATTTCCGCAGCGATATCTGGTCATTGGGTAAAATATTCGTGGAGCTACTCACGGCTGAACATGAATCGACGGATTTTCAAGCTGAAGTCGACACCTTACCCCTGCCACCTGAGCTCGCAGTGCTGTTGAAAGCTATGTTGGCGGAGGATCCCAGCCTGCGTCCCCAATCCATGGCAGAAGTTGCTGAAAGCCTGTCGCGCTTAAAAGATGAGGACATTGAATCCGCAATGCGCCGCCGACGCGAAGCGATGCAACCGCCGGGGCAGGAGATCCGAAGCCTGAAGAAACGAATCGGTCAGCTGGTTCTCATTATCGGCATCACAGCGATACTGGCGATACTGGCTTGGTTTTTCTTCTTTTTCAGGCAAAAAGACACCGAAAAGATTTTCGGAATCCATGCCAACCGTTATGCCAAATCGGTCGCTTTTGTCCTAAGCGAATACTGGTTGGCGGCCGGCGAAACGCGCATTTACCAGAATCGCAGCGAGGGCACCGCTTTTTTGGTGGACAGTGCAGGTTACCTTCTTACCAACCGCCATGTTGCCTGCCCGTGGTTGGAGGACAGGAATCTCTATCTTCAGATTCGTGGACTCATGAATCGCCAGGCTCCTCTTCAATTGGGTTACCGCATTTTTCTGTGGTTTGAGGGCCAAAAGGCATTCAAACGACTGCCGGAATTATCAGAAAGCACCGATTTAGAGGACACCTATGTGCTGTCCTCGGCCTTCCGCACGGACGCAAGTCCCCGCCTGACCATTGTCGGTGTCGCCCGAGCGCCGGATCGAACCTACCAGTTGATCAGATCGCCGCTCAAAGATGACTTTGCTGTTCTTAAGATAGAGCAGGTGCCGGAGGGTCTTCAGCCCTTGCCGTTGGATGAGAAAATGGAGGCACTGGCGGTACCAAAGTTGTCGCCGGTCATCACCCTCGGGTTTCCTCTCGGCAGCCGAACTCAGGAATCCACCATCAACGTAAGTGTAACCCGGGGGCATGTCCGCCGGACGTTTGAAAACTTGTTGCAAGTGGATACCTCCATTCACAGAGGTAACAGCGGTGGACCGATTATCGATATCCGCGGCAAAGTTGTCGGTATTGCTTCCGGCGTCGCCGTGGACTGGATCGCAGGCCCCATGCCGCTTCCCACTCTGCTGCCTGATATGGGCATGGTGCTTCCAATCAACAAAGCATTCAATTTTTTACAAGAATTAAAAGCCGGAAAAGTGAAATGGAATGGAGTGCTGGATCTATCCGTAGATGCTAAAATCAAAAACATTCTGGATCTGGCCGAGGAGCGCCGCTGGCCCGAAGCTCAATTGCTGGCAGACAAGGAGCTGGAAACCAGCTTTGAACCCACCCTCGTTATGGCCGCCGCCATGATTCACTTCTGCGCTGGCGATTACGAGAAAGCCGGGCCTCTTTTTGAGAAAGCATTGTCGATGGACGATAAAAATGACCAGGCGCGCTTGCTGCTCTTTTTGATCGATTGGCTGGCCGACCGCTCGGCTGCAAGCTCCTATCGCCATGACCTGCTCGCACTGGACTGGCGCTCGCCGCATGAATTTTTCGGATACTTGGTGCGGGTGCTGGAAGGAAACATTGATGAAGAATCGGCCCTTAGGGGCGGTTACACGGATGAGGAGCGCAATTGGCTGCGTTATGTCGTCGCGCTGGTTGCTGCCAGGAACAATGATGCGACCAAGGTAGAACAGCTGCTGCAACAGGTCGTTCTGACGATCGGGCGCGAAAACTGGCTTCACTTTTTGGCTCTCGCCCGGCTGGAGCAAACACAGCAGCATAAACTGGCGAGCATTGGCGATGCGGATACCCGCAGACAGTATCAAGAGCAGCTTGAACAATTTGCCGAAAAGTTGCAAAAAGCTCGCCGTGAGCTGGCAGAGCGGCAGGCTTTTCTGGCACCGCTGCGGGCAAAACTCGGCCAGGATGCGCTGACCCCCGACGCTAAGCGGGCACTGCTGGAACAGATCTTTGAAGTCGATTCCGGTGACGGCAATTTATTGGTTCAGCTGGTTTTTTACTGTACCATGGATGAGGAATGGGACCAGGCGCTGGAATACGCGCGCAGATTTTTACGCATAGACGGCCGTGAGAATTCTGTCCGGCTGCAGGTTGGATTGCTGGCTGCGGAAATTTTACTTAACATGGGCCGCAAGGAAGAGGCCCGAACGGAGATACAGAATTACCTGCGCAACACCAAAGATGCATGGTATAGATTGATTTCCGAGACCTTGCTGGATGAGCAAAAGGAAAAACCCCTGACTGTAAAGGCCGGCGAAAGTCCGGAATATGTGCTCACCGGCCATGTCGCACTGGCATTTTGGGCAGAGGGCACCGGGGACAAAAACAAGGCGATCGATCATTACCGTGAGGCGCTGGGCTCTTACATGGACGATATGATCGAATATGTTTTTGCCGTGGAGCGCGTCAAAAGGCTTCGCCAAAAACCTCAATAATTACATCGCCAGCTATGCAGAAAAATTGATGGGTTATAGGTTTGAAGACGTCTACAGAAAATATAAAAAAATAAGTATATAGAATCATACCAATTATTGCTGTGTTAGCTAAATGGCACACTTCCTGCTTAATCCATAACCATAAAATCAATGGGCTTTGTCAAAACCGGTTGAATGTTAACCGGCCCGGCAATTTGCATTTGGCCCGGATTTGCTTTTCCCCACCAGTTATTTGAGGCCTTGACCTGGCTGTGGTCCCTGATGACCTTTATGGCCCAGCCACCATTATTTAGTATATTATTCTGCTCAATGTGAGCCTTGGAATCATCCAGTAAAAATCCTCCGGAATTGTTTTCTGTAATAATTGATTTTTTTACCACCAGCCGGGCTTTGCGGGCTGCAATTCCAATTTTTTCGCAGGTTCGAATGAGACTGCTATTAATTTCAGCAGTTCCATTGTCTACAACGATACCCCACACATTGTCCTGGAAAAGACAATTCTGGATGGAGACGGTTGAATCTGATACCCTGACACCAAATTCAGCTTTTAAGATCTCGCAAAAATAAAGTTTATTTTCAGTACTACTCTGATCGAAAAATAATCCCTTCCAATTTGAAGAACCAACGCTAGCCAGTCGAACCGGATCTTTCTCAGTTCCAAGGATTTGAATCTGCCCTTTCACAATTAGCCCGAGGCTGTGAAACCAGATCACCGTTCCGGGATGTATGGTTAATTTAACGCCGGGCAACACTATTAAAGCATCTTTAACTAGATAAGGGCTTTTATCCCCATCCAATGAGGTATCCTCAGCAATTACAGAAGGAAGTATCGTCGGTTCACCTATCTTAAGCGGCCCCAGAATATCCACCCATTGACTTGCAGAGCCTGAGTCGGACCTGAGATATCCGATAAGGCGTCCGTGGGGCAAACGATCGCGAGGTTTAATACGATAGGCGCCGATATAGATCCCGGGTTCTTTTTCTTTCATCGCGAGATTATCTAACAACGGAGGGAGACTCCAACTGGCTGTTTGCCCCTCTTTTCCTACTAAGGCAACTTTCAAATAATCTCCAGGTCGTAAAAGTTTACCAGCCCCATTGTGAACCAGCGCATCAATTTTAGGAGGAGGTTCGACGCGTGCTGGTGGGTTGGGAATGGTTGTCACCACCTGCATACATAGTTCGGAAGCAGCTTTCATGTGAGTGGCTTGTTGATGACTAATAGCAGTTTTTAAAACCGTAGCAGCCAGGCCTATGGGGCTTAATGGTATCTCACCGTCTTCCAGATGAATTGTATGTTCGAGTTCCCAAATGACTTTACCTCTTTTGCAACGGATCATTTGGGCTTTGAGGCCTGCTTGATTATCGGTATAAATCAAAGCATATATTTTGCCTAAACTGAGAACCTCAGCGAAGATGATAGCATCCACCCCTAGCAATTGCCCGATCTCTTGCGGCGAAACTTCTTTTGCGGTCACAATTTCTTGATAGAGACCAACTCTTTTCAGAGTGTCGTCAATTACCGCCAGTTCCAGATCGATGTAATTCAGGGAGCTGAAAAAATTGTAAAACATTTTGCGAACTATTTCGCTTCCTTCGGGATTGGAGGTTTTGTTTACAAAAGGCAGAATTGCTACCTTATGAGGGAGCTGTTCTTCTTCGAGGATAGCTGGACGAGGTAAGGGGTTGATTATGTTCCTAAAGGCGCAAGATATATTCCCAAAAATGATAAGAAGGCTTATTAGTGCTATTAAAATAGAATTTTTCAATTTATACACAGCGTCATAATAAATTGCGGATTCGCCATTTGAATCATTGATTTTAAAACTACTGCATAGGGTCAAACATTCAGAACGCTGTGTATGTATGCGCAATGATTTATGTCGTTCTGAATAATTCATCATACATGAGTTCGTTACCAAGGTGTATCAGAACCCTTTTCGCCCTCTTGATTCTCAAAAAGATATTGCATAAGCCATGAACTTTCCGTTCCCGATTCTTCGAGCAGGCGTTTGATCTCTTCTCGGTTTTCATCCGGTTTTTGGTCTGGAACTGTTTTTTGCTGCTCAGGTGGTTGAGGTGGTTGTTTCGGTGCCGTTAGCTTGTTTTTGCATACTTTAATTTTCTCCTTTATATCGGGTGCTTGCGGATCGATAAAATAATAGCGCTCTAAGAAGGAAAGCGCTTTACGCCATTTTTCTTTTTGGAAATATTTTTCGCCATATTCTCGGTAAAATGCCTTGATTTGTTCAATCCGTTTAAGGACCAATTCGTTTTGAGGTTCCAGCGCTAACACGGCTTGATAGAGGGAATAGGCATTTTTATTGACCGGCGTCAGGTATCGTTTGGCTTTGAAATGTGTTTCGGCTTCTTTGAACAACTGAGCCAATGTCTGTTCTTCGCGACTTGGTTGCTGGTAGGCTAACCAAATTCGCCTGACAGCCTTTTGGGCCTCTTCGAAATAAAGACTGTCTTCTCGAATCGCAGCATACTGTCTTAAGGCAAGATGATACTTTTCAGAGCCTTCAAAACGTTGTCCCAAAACAAGGCGATAAAAATCCAGACGGTCCCATAGCATTTCAGATTCTTTGCCGGCTCCATATTCGGCGAGATAGGCCATTAAATATGTTTTGGCACTCTCCACACTTTCGTTTTCGGATTTTTGGCGGGTGATGGCTAAAGCGGTTTGGGCGAGCAGTTCTCTTGCTTCGTGGTTGTCTTCCGGCGAAATATCCGTTTCTAAAAGACGCTTAAGCATATTCTGTGCCGGTATATAGTTGCCGGAATCGATTTGTTTAGAGACAGCTAGCAGGGTTTGTTTAATTTTCCAGGGAGCATAGGCATGTAAATAAAAGAAATAACCACCGAGTGTCAGCAAAAGCACCAGAGCAACCCAAAGACTATATCCTGTGGCTTTATTTTTGGTGATAATTTTTTCCTTGACCGTTTTTACATCTTCGGGCCGGTCCGAAAGAAAGGTTACGGAAAATGTACCTATTTTAATTTGATCCCCTGGATAAAGGCGTTTTTCAGAAATTCCCTGATGATTTACATAAATTGGATTGGTTGTACTTATATTTCTGACGTAGAAAGCATTATCTCGCTTCTCAATGATGCAGTGTTTTCGAGAAATTAACGGATGGACTAATTGGAGATTGGCTTCACTGGATCGCCCGATGACAACTTTATCCTTTTTGAGAGGGTATGTTTTGCTTTTGCCGGCAGAATTGGTGCATATCAATCGAGGACCGATCTCTTTATTCGACGGCGAGTTCAATACCATGGTTTTGGCTTCAAGCTTAACTGTCTTGTTAAATTCATTATCCTCGCCATGTAGCTGTATGAGATATTTTGTTTTACCGAAGGTAATTTCATCTCCATGTTTCAAAAACTGAGCATGAGCTGAACGGCCATTAACCTGGATCGGATTCTCCCCCATATTTTTGATGACATATTTTTGATCTTTTTTTTCCACTCTCGCCTGAACTTCAGAAATGTGGGGATCGGAGATAACAATCTCGCATTCTTTTGATTTGCCAAGTAAAAAACTCTGCAGCTGGGTCTCAAAATAGGTGCGCGGATCAGATTTTTGAATTATTTTAAAATTCGCACTCACCGATTATCCTCTCCAGCCGTTGATGTGTAGTATAGAAGATGCAAGCCTATATATTGAACTGAGCGTTTAAATAAAATTTTGCTGATTGTGAAAACACCTAATCATGATATTTATCGGTATTTTAATGAAATACTTAAGGTTTTATTTCCTTTTTTAGGTGCTCCCGTTTTCTAATTTCTTGCAACTTGCTCGAAATTGAACTAAGCTTTAGATTATGGATAATATTTGGTTCACATAGCAAATTTTGTAATTATATTAGATGGATAAAATTTATTAAGGGCGTCGCGGAGACCGAGACATGTTTAAAAAAAGCCATATCAATCAGAGGTTGCGGGAGTTAAAAAAGCGTCTAAAGGAGGAAAATCCAGTCCTCTCAAAAGTTGTGGATAGTTTTCAGGAACTTGATCAGATAAGTCGGCGACTCGGATATTTTGATAAAGAGGAATCTCATGCCATACGCACATCCTGGTGGCCGCTAATATCGGTTTTGGGGATCTATTCATCTGGAAAATCGACATTCATCAATCATTACCTGCATCAGAAATTGCAAGCCACCGGTAACCAGGCGGTTGATGACAAATTCACCGTCATTTGTTTCACGAATGATGACAAAGTGCGGGTGCTCCCGGGATTGGCACTGGATGCGGATCCACGTTTTCCTTTCTATAAGATTAGTCAGGCCATCGAAGAGGTGGCTGAAGGTGAAGGGCAACGTATCGATTCCTATTTACAACTCAAAACCTGCCCCAGCGAGCTGTTACGCGGCAAAATCCTCATCGATTCACCGGGATTCGATGCCGACGCGCAGCGCACGTCAACCTTACGGATAACCGATCACATCATAGACCTATCCGACCTGGTACTGGTATTTTTTGATGCCCGCCACCCCGAATCCGGTTCGATGCGAGATACGCTTGAGCATCTGGTCAGCCGTACCATTAACCGCCGTGACTCAAATAAATTTATATATGTTCTCAACCAAATCGACAGTACAGCTCTTGAGGATAATACCGAAGAGGTGTTTGCATCCTGGCAACGAGCGCTGGCCCAATACGGACTCACTGCGGGCAGTTGCTATGCGGTCTATATGCCTGAAGTAGCGGTGCCCATTGAAGATGAAATGGTTCGGGCACGTTTTGAAAACAAGCGTAATTCATATTTAGGGGAGATTTTCGATCGGATCGAACGGGTAGGGGAGGAACGTGCCTATCGGATTGTAGGCATACTTGAAGAAACGGCACAAACGCTGGAACAGGACATTGTACCTCGAATCCAGCGCTTTCTTTCGAAGTGGAGACGCAAGGTCCTCTGGCTGGACGGGATCATTTTTGGTGGGATGTTGGTCGCTTTGCTGGTTGTTTCGATCTGGGGAGGTTACTGGAGCGGATTTTCACTGAAGTTGCCGTTTTTAGATAATTTACCCGGGGGAAGCTATACCCTGTTTGGAATTGTGGCGGTCCTGTTATTGTCTATCGGATATGTCCACTATACCATTCGACGGTGGACCGCCAAGCGAACCACACAAAAATTGTTAAAAGAAGTAAAAGATTCGGAGTTGCAACCATTTTATTTTCGGGCCTTTAAAAAGAATAGTAGTTGGTATCGCAGCATTTTCAATCGTCAACCGATAGGGTGGAGCAAACGAACCCATCGTCGTCTGGCGACGGTATTGGAAGACACCAACGCCTATATCCAAAAGCTCAATGACATGTATACGAATCCTGCGGGGGATAAAACCTTCATTCCGGTCATGGGGCCTAAAACATCCGGTAAAACACCAACTAGCAAACCATGGACGAACAATTCCGCGGAAACGGATCCGGATAACGATGATCAAAACAAAGCTGAGCAATAATGTTTCGTTATTCTTTAACCTGTGTGATTGAAACAGCCTATGATGGCCCTCTCAATGTCGAACTGAGTCGGCACAGCCATAATGTTGTTGACGTGGCAAGAGAGGCATTTGCTTTATTTGTCTTCTTCTTTCTTTTTAGCGTCCGAACCACTCTTCGTTAGCGAACCATCTAAACTGATGACTTCCAAGCCCAGTTCCCGCAGCAGGGAATCAATCAACGGTGCCCTCGCCTTGAAGCGCAAGGCGCTGTCAAAGATTCCGTCGGTCCCGGAGACGGTACCCCTCTCTCCCCAGAGACCGTCGGCCTGCACGATCTTGATGCTGTCGATTTTCTCCATGGGCTTAACGCTCTCGCGGAGGATCTCAGGCATGTTGTCGATCAGGTATTTTTTTATATCCGCGCTGATTTGCTCCGGAGTTAAAATGTTGCGTGCCTCGTTTATGGCACTGGTGCCTTCAGCCTCCACTTTGTAGCGGACCTTTTGCCCCTCGGCCTCAATCTTAATCGCATCGGCCCGGTCGGAGGCGGAAGCCTTTTCGGCCTCGGCCATAATTTTCAGCTCCAGGGCCTTGCGCTCGGCCTCCCGGGAAGCCTCGATGAGTTCTATGGCCTTACGGCCCTCGGCCGCCTCACGCGCCTGGGCGGTGATCACTCTCTCCTCGGCGGCCACCACCTCAGCCCGCGCAATCTCTGCCTCTGCTTTGGCCTGGGAAGTCTGCTTGGAACCCAGGGATATTTCCACTTCGTGGGCCTGCTCGGCCAGCTTCAATAATTTTTCCTTTTCGATCTCCCGCTCCTTCAAGGCCCGCTCGCGGTCCAAGCGCTCTTCCTCTATCTCACGTTCTGAAATAATCTTAGCTATCTCCACCTTCTGCTTAGCAAGGATTTCCGCCTGATCGGCCTCTTGCGACTGCTTTGCTCTTTGACGGGCTACTTCGGCCATCTGCTCGGCCTTGCGGCTTTCAACCTCAAGCTCCTGCTCCAAGCGGGCGTAATGCTCTTCGCGCGCTAATGCCAGATTGAGTTTTTCGGTCTCCAGGTTTTTTTGGCGTATCTGGATCTGTGTGTCCTGCTCGATATCGTTGCGC
>CP070746.1:5017530-5040535 GCA_020348305.1 Desulfobacterales bacterium | reverse complement strand
TTGTGCCTCCGCCCAAGAAGGAATAGGTATGCTCAAGCTGAATAACATTGAAGTTATTTACAACGACGTCATTCTGGTCCTCAAGGGGGTTTCGCTGGGAGTGCCTGATGGGAAAATAGTTACTCTCCTGGGGGCCAATGGCGCCGGGAAAACCAGCACGCTCAAAGCCATTTCCGGCGTTTTGCTCACAGAGTTGGGCGAGGTTACCGACGGCAGTATCGAATTTGGCGGACAACGTATTGATCGCATGGATCCGGAAGAAATCGTCAAACTCGGGATCGTTCAGATTATGGAAGGCCGGCGCCTGTTCCAGCATCTCACCGTGGAGGAGAACCTATTTGCCGGGGCGTATTCCCGCAAGGATTCGGCCGAGATTCGGGAGGATTTAAAAAAAATTTACGATTATTTCCCGAAGCTCGGTGAATTGTGCCGCGCAACCAGTGGATACCTTTCGGGAGGAGAACGCCAGATGCTGGTGATGGGGCGGGCTCTCATGGCTCGGCCTAAGGTTATGCTGCTGGACGAGCCATCATTGGGACTCAGCCCGTTGCTGGTCAAAGAGATATTCAAACTTATTGGCCGGATCAATGAACAGGAAGATGTGTCAATCCTGCTGGTGGAGCAAAACGCCCGTATCGCTTTACGACTTGCAGATTATGGCTATGTAATGGAAAACGGTCGGATCGTGATGGATGGCCCTTCGGAGAAACTTCAGGAGAATGAGGATATAAAGGAATTTTATTTAGGTCTTAGTCAAAAGGGGAAGCGTAAGAGCTATCGCGAGGTGAAGCATTACAGACGCCGCAAGCGCTGGCTCTCCTAAAACTGGTTTAATAATTCCCATATTTTGACCGAGAACTGCGTTGTTCGTCGCTGAAAAATGCTCACGTACTATGTGTACGCTGCGCTTTTTCAACTCCTCACGCCTAGTTCTCAATCAAAATTTGGGATTCGTAAACCAGTTTTGGTGTTTAAGTTACTTATAGAAACAGAAATCAAATCTATAGATAGCGTCTCATGAAGAGAAGCCTTGTTGAACACAATAGTTTATATAAAATCGAGACGTGAAATCCCGCTGATGTTTGGCGCGGTCGAAATTTAATTTATTTTAATAAGACTTCCCTCCCTTGAAGGGAGGGATTGACCTGCCCGCAACGCTCTCGCTTGCGAGGCGGGCGGGGGGAGGGTGATCAAGAAAAATTCCCTCATATTAAATCAAACTTATGGCTGAAGTGGTTTTGAAACCACTTATAGAAAGACTTAGGGAGAAGGAGAAATGGAAATTAAAGATAGTGTGGCGGTTGTTACCGGTGGGGCTTCGGGCTTGGGAGAGGCTACGGTCCGCAATTTTGTTGAAGGCGGCGGCAAGGTTAGTATTTTGGATCTGCAGCAAGAAAAAGGTCAAAGCCTATGTGCGGAGCTTGGAGATGATGCTATTTTCTGTATGGCCAATGTGACCGATGAGCAAAGTGTCCAGAATGCCATTGATAAAACAGTGGAAGCCTTTGGCTGTGTTCACATAGCCGTCAATTGCGCAGGGGTGGGGGCCCCAGCCAAAGTGCTCGGTAAAGAAGGCCCAATGTCGATCGATGAATTCAACCGGGTCGTTCAGGTTAACCTTATCGGTACCATGAATGTTATCCGGCTGGCTGCAGAAAAGATGGTTGCCAACGCACCCAACCAAGACGGGGAAAAAGGAGTCGTCATTAATACCGCATCAGCAGCAGCCTTCGATGGGCAGATTGGTCAGCCCGCTTACAGCGCATCAAAAGCGGGCGTTGTTGGCATGACATTGCCCATCGCCAGGGAGTTTGCCGAGTATGGACTCCGTATTGTAACAATTGCACCGGGCTTATTTGAAACGCCTATGTTGATGGCACTATCTGAAAAGGTTAGAATATCGCTAGGAAAGATGGTCCCATTCCCAAATCGTTTAGGGAAACCTGTCGAGTTTGCGATGCTCGCTCGGCAAATTGTTGAAAACCCGATGCTGAATGGAGAAACCATCAGGCTTGATGGAGCGATTCGTATGGCCGCGAAGTAGTTTCCATCTGGAAAAATTGCTCATTTCTTAACTGGAAATCAATTAGAGCTATCGGTCTGAGTATATGAGTTATCGGGCATTAGATGGGGCTATGTTACCACTTCTAAACCCTTTTTGCCTTGATGAGCCTTGGCAAAAGGCATTTTTAAAGGGAGAGCACAAGTAATATTCTGTCGATGAGAACCTAAACCCACTCCTTGGCTATTCATCATTCAGTTTTGCATGTTTGGAGAGAGAATCAGCATTGTAGCCGGCTTTTTTATAATTCTCGAGTGCCCTTATTTTAAGATCATTGTCTTTGATTTTCTCAGAGTGTTTGTCCGCAAGCTCGGCCGCGTGACTCCACATTCCTGACTTTTCGTAAGCTTTTATTTTGTTTTCCACACTGGTATGTTCTTCGGATTTCTCCATAACGGCTGAACGGCACCACGAGATAATCTTTTTAACAGGTTGTTCGCAATAATGGCACTTCATTAGAGGTTTTTCTTTGATCTGCTGAAAAACCTCAAAACCATGCCGGCAGTAATCGCAGGCCTTGTCAGCGTTTAAAGCTTGGTATTCATAAATAGGCATCAGCAAAAAACCAAAAAATCCTAACCGGACAGCACGGAAAAGAATTAATCACGAAAGCACCAAAGAACCCCAGCTAAATGATTAGCAAATTTAACGGGCCAGGCGAAAACGCGAAAAATGGAAACAATTTCGTGCTTTCTATATTTCGTGTTTTCGTGATAAAAAAATGCCATAAAATGCAATAAATCCATTTATAAGCGCCCAAACAAAATTACATTGTATGCTACTGCATGTGCTAAAATCATAATGAATGAAAAATATATTTGTCAAGAACCGAAACAGGCAATACCATTTATACACAGCGTCCGAATAATTTGCGTATTAGCCCTTTGAATCGTTGTTTCAAAAACTACCGGATAGGGTCAAACATGCAAAACGCTGTGTATGTATGCGAAATGATTTATGTCGCACTGCATAATTAATGAAAATAAACTGTAGCCTTGACTAAATAAAGAGGTCTCTGTTAATTGAAGTATATCTTAAATAAATCAGAGCTTAAACACAAGGAGGAATAGCAATTATGGCCAGCGATGACATTTTAAAAGGGAAAAAGATCCTTATCGTCGATGATGAAATTGATGTGCTGGAATCATTAGAAGATTTGCTCGATGAATGTGATTTAGACACCGCTTCTTCGTTTGAATCTGCCAAAGAACTCCTGGAGAGCAAGCTTTATGATGCAGCCATTTTAGATATCATGGGAGTTAAGGGATTTGACCTCCTAGAAATTGCAACAGAGAAAAAGATTCCTGCCTTAATGCTTACCGCCCATGGCCTAAATCCCGACAATTTGGTGGGATCAATTAAGCTGGGTGCCAAATCTTACATCCCCAAAGAAAAAATGAGTGAGATAGACATCTATCTCAAAGAGATATTCATTGCTCAGAAAAAAGGCATCGAGAAATCGGGCAACTGGTTTTCACGGTTGGGCTCCTTTTTTGATAATCGGTTTGGTCCCGGGTGGAAACATAAAGATAAAAAATTTTGGGATGAATTTGATAAGAATTTTGTAGTTACAAAGGATGAGCTCGAAAAAATCATGTAAAATCTAAATTGAGCGATTCTCCGTTTGCAATAGTGAGGCTTTGCCGAAGCAAAGTGTTACAAAGCATCGGATACCTTCAAACTCTTTGGATGCCATCAATGACAAACAGCTCAGCAGCTTCAGACAAGAATCGCTCAATTTAGATATATTTTTTTAATCATTTTATTTTTTATACCCTGACAGCGATTCGACTGCTTTCGATATACTCAAACCCTGAGTTAACCGAAGGGAGCTCGCCGAATTCTTGCGGTTGGGTGGTAAATTATCAGTTCAAGAGATTCTGTAAGAGGAAGCGTACCATGGCATTAATGACCGGAGATCAATATATTTCCAGCCTGAGGGGGCTCGGCCATCATGTATTTATTCAGGGGGAAGAGATCCAGGATGTGACAGATCATCCCATATCCAGACCACCGGCGATGGCGATTGCAGAAACATATTTCCAGGCTGAACAAAAAGAAAAACAATCATTGTTTACCGCCCAATCCCATATCACCGGTGAAAACATAAACCGGTTTACCCATATTCAGCACAGTGTCGAAGACCTTGTTAAGAAAATCCTCATGTTAAGAGAGATGGGCAGAAAGACCGCATGCTGTTTTCAACGTTGTGCCGGTTTGGACTGCATGAACACCGTTTATGCGATCACATATGATTTGGATCAGGCCTATGGCACCGACTACCATCAGCGCTTTGTTGATTTTATTAAATATGTTCAGACCAATGATCTGGTTACCGCTGCGTGCATGACCGACACCAAGGGCGATCGAAGCCTTTCGCCATCCCAACAAGAGGATAAAGATCAATATTTGCACATGGTGGTAGAGAAAAAAGACGGCATTGTGGTGCGGGGGGCGAAACTGCATATCACCGGTGCAGTCAACTCGCACGAGTTGATCGTCGTGCCCACCAGGGCTCTTAAAGAGGAAGACAAAGATTATGCAATAGCTTTTGCCATACCTGCAGACACCGAGGGCGTAACGTTTATATACGGACGCCAACCCTCTGATACGAGGCGTCTCGAGGAAGGACGATCGGATGTGGGTAATTTATATTATGGCGGTTATGAGGCCATGGTGGTGTTTGATGATGTCTTTGTTCCGCAAGAGCGCATATTCATGAAACGAGAATATGCCATGGCCGGGCGTTTAGTGGAGCTTTTTGCTGCACACCACCGGGCCAGCTATGGCGGGTGCAAGGTGGGAGTTGGGGATGTATTAATTGGAGCGGCGGCAGCCATCGCCGAAGCCCAGGGAACATCTGACGCTTCCCACATCAGAGACAAGATAGCGGAGATGATCCATCTGAATGAAACATTGCATGCCGGTGCCTTGGCCAGTGCAGGTAAAGGTTATCAAACTGCCAGTGGGGCATATGCGGTAGATGCTCTGTTAGCCAATGTCTGCAAACTCAATGTGACCCGCTTTCCGTTCGAGATTTCCCGCTTGGCTCAGGACATTGCGGGCGGCCTTCTGGTAACGATGCCATCCCTTGATGACAAAGATAATCCTCAGGTAGGGAAATATATAGACAAGTACCTGGGGGGTACAGCAGATGTGGACAGCGAAAAGCGCATGCGCATATTGCGGCTAATTGAGAATATCACGTTAGGTACGGGCGCGGTCTCCTATCTCACCGAATCCATCCACGGTGCAGGTTCACCCCAGGCTCAAAAGATCATGATTACGCGATTGGCCGATTTGGAATCTGCTAAAAAATATGCGTTCAAGCTGTGCGGAATAAATTTACGGGATGATAAGTCCAGAAAGGTTTAGTCGGCTTGAAGACTTTTGGCAACAACTTATCTTTGTACAGGTTTTAAATCCGTAAATTTATATTACTATTCTCTTCGGTTTCAAAAACGCAGTGAGAAACAAACCGACTAAACTTACTCCTGCACACATCAAAAAAGCGAATTGATAGCTGTTCGTAATATCAAATATTAAACCTGCCAACCATGGCCCGAAAGCACCTCCAGTTGTAAACCCGAAGGCTAAAAATCCTAAAATCACGCCGTGTGAGCTCAATCCAAATAAAAGTGCTACTAACGGCGACTGAGATGCGACACATGTTCCATTGGCGAATCCAAAAAGCCCCGCCAGAACAAATATTATCCATATCATTTTTGAAGGCACCAAAAAGAAAAGGGCAATTGCCATCAATATGAAACCAATAACAAAGGCTTGCTTGCTGCCGATGATATCAGCAACTCTGCCCATAATAATTCTGCCAATCATATTCAGACCACCGATAGTTGCCAAAATGTTGGCAGCAACGGCAGCCGATATTCCTAATTCAATTGCATGAGGTGCCAAATGGACAATAATCGCAAAGGTCATAAATCCAAGACAAAAAAACATGAAGAAAACCACCCAGAATTGCCTAGTATGGATTGCCTCTTTAAAAGATAAAACGTTGTCAAGAGGATTGCTTGAATTTTTTTCACTTATATTTATTTCACCGTAAGCGAGCTGTCCGACTTCGGCTGGATCTCGCTTAAGAAGCTGGGCAATTAAAATGACTGCTGCAAAAACCGTGGCACCTAATATTGCGTAAGAAATTCGCCATCCATAGTTCGTAATAAGCCGATGCGTTATGGGCGGCCCTATCAATGTACCGATACTGATGCCGGCTGCAGCGATACCGGTCATCATACTTCTTCTCTTAAAAAACCATCTGACCACCGTTGACATCAGCGGTACAAAGGATCCGCCCATTCCGATACCTATTATCAGTCCATAAAAAACATATAATTGCCAAGTCGTAACGATTTTTGACATCAGCCAAAAACCTAAAAACAAAAGTATGGCACAGATAGTCATTACTATTCGAGGGCCAAATCTATCCGTAAGTTTGCCCATGGCAATAGCCAGTAAGCCCATTACAATTGAGGAAAGGGAATATGCGCCGGAGGTGGTAGCTCTGGTCCAGCCAAATTCATTGATCAACGGTTTGAAAAAGACGCCAAAGGAATAATATGCGGCCCATATAACCACCAAAATTGCAAATGAAGCCGCAACGACGACATGACCGTAAAAAAATTTATGCTCGGCCACCGGGTATTTTTTATGTTCGAAGGTAGTCATGAGGATCCTATTCTAAACTACGAATATCGAATATCGAACAAGAAATATCGAATTTCGATATTTTTTTTACCCCTCATCTTTTATACCAGCAAGATATTTCGCTATTTTCTTTTTGGACTCCAGATCATATTCCGCCCGGATGCCGATTTTTTCCATGACCGGCGAACCACCGCCATGGACGCCTGCGTACAGGGCCCAGCCGCCCATGGCAGAACAGGAATAATCCGAAATAAATCGGAAAAGACGATGTAATTTCTCGGATGACACCCCGGGCTTGCGCTGAATGTATTTTTCCAGATCAGGCCCGGTTTCAGAGTTTAACCAATCCTCTTCGGGAGGCAGAGTAGACGGAAGTCCACCGGCGATGGATGCCAGGACGTCATATTCGTGATAGATGTTGATACCGGCCAGATATCTTCCGGTATTTGAATAGATAAACTTGGGTGTATAAATTCCGGAAGCGGTTTTTTTCGCTTTGGCAGCTGCCGCAATGCCGGAAGCATAAACCAACTCACCGATGATCATCAGTTCGGTTAAATCATCCACAATATGAGAGGCACTCCCCACACCGCTGTATTCGGCCACTAAAGCTGTAGTTCCAAGGATAATATCCGTAACGGCAGGTTTGCATCCGCAGTAGGAATGGCGATGAAAGCCGGCAAAGGTTAAGGCCAGTCTACCGGCAAATTCCCACTGCCCGCACATAAATACCCTTTGCCAGGGAACGAACACATCATCAAAAACCACCACGGAATCCGATACACCGTAGTTATTATAAGGTGCTTTGAGTTCAATCCGCCTTCTGGGTGCAACAATGCGGGATATAATCCTTACCCCATCCGTATCCGCCGGGATGGCAAATGAGAGTGCCCAATCGCCCTCGTCTTTGGTCATCGCCCGGGTTGGGATGACCAGATGTTCATCAACATAAGGACCCATGGTGATGTGGTTTTTGGCACCTCTGACAATGATTCCCTTACTATTCTTTTCAACCACATGAAGATAGAGGTCCGGATCTTCCTGCTGTGAGGGTCTTGCTTTTCTATCGCCTTTAACGTCCGTCTGGGCCGTGCTGCCGACAAGATCATTGGCCTGATAATATTTCAAGAATTCCAGAAAATTTTCGTGGTAATGGGTACCTTTTTCATCGTCGATTTCTTTGCTCACAACCCCCATTGCATTCAGGGTGTCGGTGGCCATGCAGCGTTGGGTGCACCCGCCGACCCGATGGCAGCATTTTCGTTTCATTTCCTGCTGGGTATAAAGGTCTTCAATGCTGAGGTTAACAGAGGTGAAACGATTAATCTTTTCCCCGGTAAGATGGGATTCGGTGACAAGCAAGTCTTTAAGCTCCGGATCATCAGCGGCATCAAAGGTAAACTTGAGCGTGTTGATGGGAAGCTCGAGCATAGGATCGTCTCGCGCGATCTTTTTTCCGTGGGCATAGACGTTGGGTTTCATTCGTTTCAGTCTTTCGACATATTCTTCTGAGGTCTTTAGGGCCATTGAATGCTCCTTTCAACTATTGAAAAAAAAATTACTTTTCGAGCAGGGCAGGCCCTATTGAATTCCGCTTAACGGACTCGCCAACGGCGAGATTCAACAGGGCAGGCCTCCGCGCCTGCCGCAATAATTTTTCGAGAATTGAAAATTTCCGTGAGAATGTCAAGCGAATACTGAAGGTTTTGAGCAATTCAGTTAGTTGACAGGATAGTTATCATTACATATAGTCAATGCTATTTACCGTTCATAGGTCAAAGGTTCAAGGTTCAAAGGTTCGGGGTTTACGTCAAATTCGCTCCGTTGATTAGTGAGAAGGGTCGGCCTCTGTGCCGACCATATTCTGGGGTGCACGCTGATCCGAATCCGGCGGGCACGGAGGCCCACCTTACTCCTGAACCTTTCGGATGGAATCCAGTGTCACTTTATGAAGTTTTCGCTTCGATCAAACTGACCGCTTCGGCGGCCTGCTGCTGGGCCGAACCTTTGAACCTTGAACCGTGAACCCAGAACCCACAACCTGTGAACGCTTAAAGATAAACGGGGGGAGATAATACCGATGGATCAGAAAGAGAAAACCCTGCGGGCTGCAGCAATCCAGCTGTCGCCGGTGCTTTTAGACCGGGACGGAACCACCGAGAAAGTAATCAAAACCATTGAGAAATGCGGTCAAGAAGACATCAGGTTGGCTGTATTCCCGGAAACATTTATTCCGAACTATCCCTATTTCGCCTGGGTCAATCCTCCAGCAGCCATTGCCGATCTTCATGGGAAACTTTATGACCAAGCTGTGGATGTGCCCGGTTCTGTTACAGAGGCCATTGGCAAAGCTGCAGAGCGTTCCAACACCGTCGTCGTTTTGGGGGTAAACGAAAGAGACGGTGGCAGTCTTTACAACACTCAGATTATATTTAACTCCGATGGTTCAATTGTTGGAAAGCGGCGCAAGATCATGCCGACATTCCACGAGCGAATGGTTTGGGGATGGGGAGATGGAAGTGGTCTGAAGGTATTTGACACGGATGTGGGTCGAATCGGGGCTCTGATATGCTGGGAACATTACATGCCTTTGGCGCGCTATGCCCTGATTGCCGAGGGAGAGGAAATTCATTGTTCCCATTTTCCCGGTTCCATGGCCGGGGATTCCATGTCTCAGCAAATCGATGCCGCTATTCGACATCATGCCATGGAATCCGGAGCATTTGTGGTCAATGCCACCGGCTGGTTGACTGATAAACAAAGAAGTGAAATTTCACAGGATGAATCGCTTTCAAAATATCTAAAAGGAGGAAACTGCACGGGGATTGTAGCTCCGTACGGTCTTTACTTGGCAGGACCCCTGCCGGAAGGTGAGGATATGGCCGTGGCTGAAATTGACCTGAAGGCCATCGTCAGGCGGAAAAATGTGCTGGATACCGTCGGCCATTATTCGAGGCCGGATATTTTGAGGCTGAAAATTGACCGATCTGAGAGGAACATTGTTGAAGATATGGATCAAGATTTTGAGGAAATAGAGGATAAGGGGCAGGATATGGATGATAAAAAGTAAAACGTATATAATATTTAGTGTTTGGTGCTTAATCTCTTTTTTTACCAATCACAAAACAAGAGACACTTTCTGCGATGATGCCTTTTGAGTAGGGTCGGCCTCTGTGCTGACCTTCCGTATCTTTGGCGAGGCAGCCGCGGAGGGCTGCCCTACTTTTTTGGCTTGTGGGAGCGGCTTCCAGCCGCGGTAAAGACATCCTATTGCACTATCTAAATCGCGGCTGGAAGCCGCTCCCACGATGGCCGACCCCACTAATTTATTGTAAGCATTAACAGGTTCAAGGTTTACCCTGTTAAATTTTACAGAGGGAACCCTAATTAACAGGGTGAACCTTGAACCCGTGAACGGCTATTTTTCATTTAGCTGTTTATAAAATCCAGTACAGCCTTATTGAACAAATCGGGTACCTCCCAGTACAGCGCATGCCCCCCCTGTTTGCAGATCAACAGCTTTGAATCGGGAATCTCTGATCTAAGCTCTTCTGCCATATTCGGGGATGTCAGTTCGTCATCTTTTCCCACCAGGATCAGCGTTGGGGATTTGATCTCCCCTAACTGATTTCTGGTGTCGTGCGTGATATTGGCGTTTAACTGCCTTTCAAAGGCTGCTGAATTTCTTGTCAGATAATTTTTTGTAAGGCGCTCCTTAATCTCTTTTACGTTTTCAGGCTGTTGCTTGCGAAACGGTTTCGAGAATAGCCAGGGCATAACCATTGGAACATTATCGGTGTTACCTGATTTTTTCAAATACTCCTTCCAGGAGCCGTAAAATACCTTTATTCAGGCTTCTCCCCAGGAGGTTGTGCTGGCCAGAATCAGGCTACTTACCCTTTCAGGAGCCATCAGAGCAACGTGCTGTGCGATCATGCCCCCCATCGAAGTGCCCAGAAGATGGGTCCGGTCGATTCCCAAATAGTCCATAAGGCCCAATATATCCTGAGCCATGGTTTCGGTTGTGTAATTTTGTGAGCAGCGCTCACTTTTCCCCGAGTCACGATTATCGAAGACGATCAGCCTCAAGTGCTGTGATAACTCCGAAGTCTGAAAACTCCAGGTGGTGATATCCTGGCTGAGCCCGAGGATCATGATTAATGGTGGCCCCTGGCCGTATTCTTCATAATAGATTTGGATGTCTCCGGTTGTTGCTTTTGGCACGATTTTTCTCGAAATATCAACGCGTTATACATCTGAAAATTGTACAAAATATAATAATCAGAAAAATCTAAAATTTATCTATCCTTCTTGCGATGTCGGTTCAATTCAGTTACCAGCAAACATTGTAATGCTTTTATAACAGCTTTCTTATCTTTATCATTTAATTTTCCTATCTTTTTAACAATCAAACGATTATCAAGCGTAAAGAGTTTCATGCGAACCTTTGAAGGCGCTGTTAATCCAGCCTGGCGATTACCCGTAATCCTTGTATCCAGAGGCCAGTCAGGATTTTTTTGGCTGGTTATCATCGCCAGCACCGTATGACCACTCGGCTTGTTAAATTGAGTATCATCAGACAATACCAGAGCTGGTCGGCGTTTACCCTCCTTTCTATCCGTAAACGGAAAAGGAACGACAACGACCTCAAATGACTTATAAGTCACGGTATGCCTCCTCGTCGTTCTCAGAAAGCCATTCAGAGGCAAGTGTCCCCTCTAAGGCATGAATGAATTCAAAGTCAATTGGCGTTGCTTTTCGGATAAATACTTTTTTTTTCGGTGTAACCTCAAAGGCTACTGAGTCACCAGGATGAAGATCGAGAATACCTCTGATCTCTTCCGGAATGGTCGCCTGGCATTTCGATGTCAGTTTACTGGATATCGGCGATTTCATGATGATACTACCTCACTCCTTTAAGATATATCCTTATTGAAATGGTATTACAGTATTACAGTATTGCTTACATGTCAATGGTATTTTCAAGAATGATCCTTCGAAAACTCAAATAGAAGTGCAACGCACTGTGGCTGCTGAATCTGGTCAGCGCGGAGGCTGACCCTACTTCGCCATTGTAGCCTAAGGCTCTCGAATTAAAATCATTCAATATTATATTAACAGATCAATTTGTAATTCTCACCATAGAGTGTGCCGTCGTTAGCCCGTTAGTCCGTATTTAAGGACCGGCTAACCAGCTTACGGGTTGACCGGCTAAACCGAAAAAAAAGAGGCTGGTGAAATACCCTCTCATCAACCCCTAAAACGATTTAAAACTTAGTTATTTGGGGGGCCGGGGAGTTTTTTTCTATCATGCTCGCGCGGGCGGGCATCCAGGTTGATCGACGCATTGTATTCTGGATTCCTGCCTTCGCAGGAATGACGGTCCTTTGCCTTGAAAATTCCCCGATACCTCAGTTATTTAACACGCAACTCGCAGCGCGTAACACGCAACGCGACTAAGCCAGCCAGCGCTTGCGGCGCTTATAATGCTTCACATCTCGATAGCTCTTTTTGCCGATTTCTGTCAAACCTAAATAAAACTCCCGAACGTCGGCATTGTCCTTCAACGTATCGGCATCGCCATCCAGGACCACCCGGCCGTTCTCCATGATATAGCCGTATTGGGCAAATTGAAGTGCCATGTTCGCGTTCTGCTCGGCCAGGAGCATGGCAACATTTTCTTCGTTATTAAGTTGGACGATGATCTCGAAAATTTCCTGTACCAACAATGGAGCCAGACCCATGGAAGGTTCATCGAGAAGCATCAATTTGGGTTTGGCCATAAGGGCCCTGCCAATGGCACACATCTGCATCTCCCCTCCGGAAATGTATCCGGTCTTGGCATTGCGTCTATCTACCAGGCGAGGGAAATACTTATAAACCATTTCCAGGCTTTCTTTGATCCCTTTCACGTCATGACCCCTGGTATAGGCGCCGGTGAGGAGATCATCTTCGACCGTCAGATGTTCAAAGGTGCGCCTTCCTTCCATAATCTGGATGAGGCCCATTTTCACAACGGCAGGTGCATACATCTTGTCAATGCGTTTTCCCTCAAATTCAACCGTACCTTTGGTTACCTCTCCGCGCTCGGCTTTAACCAGATTTGAAATCGCTTTCAGGGTGGTGGTTTTCCCGGCCCCGTTTGCCCCCAGCAGGGAAACAATTCCGCCTGTGGGAACATCCAGTGAAACGCCTTTGAGGACCAAAATAACATGTTCATAAATGACCTCGATGTTGTTAACCTTCAGTAGGGGAGTTTGCTCCATGGCTAAATTTACCTTTATAATAATCTCATGCTCTTAAATTTGAATGTTACTGCTTAGATCAAGACGCACCTGTCATCTCTTCCATGCTTGAAGCCTGGAGGCTGGAAGGCTAGAAAGCTTTTTGTCGATTTTTAGCTTTCTGGCTTCCCAGCTTTCAAGCCTCCGAGCCGTTTATGACCGAGATACAAACAGATAGATGTTTGCATCACCAGAGCTTAGTATGTTCCGAATTAGCTTGAAATTATGGGGCAGGGAGCATAAACACTCCCATGCCCGCATCATGGTTTTCGTTTTAGTCACACTTTCTCGGCGTGATGCCTTTTTCTTTGGCATAGTTTGCCGCTGAGGCTTCTACCCTGTCCCGGACAAATTCTCTCATAGGTGATACCCATGTTCCAACGGCCACCCACTTCTCACCGTCCCACTGCTGGAACCTTACTGGTCCTCCTCCCTCGTGGTCGAGACAGGAGTTCTTCACAGGTGGGCATAAGCCTTCGGCCCCGATCTCTTTGATCCTTTCCTCGGTAATGTTCAGGTTCTCAAAGCCCCACATAAACTCCTCCCGGGTAAGCACCTTGACCCCGAATTTCTTATGGGCCGTGCGCATGGCCTCTTCCACAATAATACCGCCGAAGACTCCTCTGTTATAGTATACTGTGCCTACGCGGGTGAAGGAGATATTGCCTTTCATGGCTCCATAGACCTTGTCAACGATCTGCTGGATAATCGGGAAATCTCTTCCTACCCCGTGAAAGTTGGCGGTGATGTAACCCTTACCTGCTGGTCCTGCGGGAAGCACGTCCTCTTCAGAGCCGCACCACCAAACGCCCAGGATGCGATCTCGCGGAAAGCCCAGTCTGGCAGCTTCTTTAAGCGGCACAGTACAGGAGACACCCCAGTTGCGGTTGATGACCCAGTCAGGCTTGAATCTTCTGACGATGTCCATCCACTGGGCCTTCTGGTCAATTGCTGGTGGGGCCACAGGAAAGTGCCTCACGATAAAACCATATTTTTTTGACATAGCGTCCAGAAGGGGTTTGGTCTCCTGCCCGTAAGGAACATCGATAAACAGGTTGGCAATTTTGAGGCCCTTCAATTTGTCCATACCGCCCATTCTGTCTGCGATAAACCTTATCTTTGCTGAATTTTGTGACCAGTAATTTGTGGGCGTGGTAAAGACATGGGGGAAAACCCTCCCGTCGGATGCATCCGCCCTGCCGTATCCCATGGAATGTACAGTCATTCCGTCCTTTCCGGCACGAGGAATCAGGGCATAGGTGATTCCCGTGCTGAAGGGTTGGACATAGATCATCTTGTCTTTCAATCGTTCGTAGCACTCAACCCCCCGTGCAGTATTGTAAGCAGTTTCGCACTCCTCCCATGAGTATTTTATGCCATTGACACCGCCCTGCATGTTTCTCAAGGTCATGAAGTCCTCCCAGCCGCTGCCAAATCCGCTTCCACCCGGGGCATAGGGGCCGGTACGGTAGATCAGAATGCCGAAAAATTGCGTTTTTTCCTCCGCCAGTGCCTGACCTGAAAACATGGCCAGACTGACCACGAAAACCAAAGCCATAAAGGTAAAAATCAATTTGCGTCCCATGTTGAGTCCTCCTTTGTTTTGTGGTTAATGGTTAGACGTCTTTCCAATAATGAAAATGGTTAAACGTTGAACGAATTCCTTATCCTCATTAATAAAACGGTTGATTGGTCAAATGGCTAATAGTTTAATGGTTAAGCGAATCAACGACTCAACCAATTACCAATTCAACTACTTAGCGTTAGTACGGAAACGGCCACAAGCGCATTTTATCTTTAATCGTATGCCAGAGCCGTGCCATTCCGTAGGGTTCGACAATCAGGAAAAAGACAATCAGCCCACCAAAGATAATCAACTCGATATTGGCCCGAAGATCCGAGGGCACCGTTTCTAAACCTAAAAGGGCTAATAGAGTTTGGTTGATGAAGATAGGGAGCAGGACCATAAAGCCTGCTCCAAAAAATGAACCTAAGACCGTTCCCATTCCACCAATGATGATCATTCCCAAAATCTGGAAGGAGACAAGGAGGTTGAACTCTTCAATATTTGCGGCCCCATAATAAGCCAGTGTGATCATGGACCCGGCTACCCCGGCATAAAAGGAGCTGACGGCAAAGGCAATTAATTTATAACGAAAGAGGGACACACCAATGATCTCGGCCGCCACATCCATATCCCGGATGGCCTGCCAATTGCGGCCCAATTGACCGCGAACCAGGTTCTTCCCGAATAGGACGAGCGGGACCACAATACACAGTACCAGGTAGTATTTCTTCACCGGTGTATCAATGATCCATCCGAAAATTTGCAGGTCCGGGGCATCGACGGTGCCGAAAACACCGCCACTGACCCATTTCCAGTGAGTGAGAACCCATTCGATAATGAACTGGGCCGCCAGGGTGGAAACCGCCAGATAAAAACCTTTAATCCTGAGGGAAGGTATACCGAAGACTGACCCTACGGCCGCGGAAACAATACCGCCCCCGAGAATACTTGGCAAAAGTGGGATGCCATAGCGACCATACAGAATCAATGAGGCATAGGCACCCACGGCCATGAAGGCAGCGTGTCCGATAGACACCTGGCCGGCATATCCGGTGAGGAAATTGAGACCAAGGGCTGCCAGGGAAAAGCAGTAAAACGGGATCATGATACTGCTGAGCCAGTAATTGCTGGCCACGTATGGGATCACAAGAAATGCCAGAACCAGCATAACCCCAAGACCCCATCTATCAAACGGGATAGGAAAGATGGCCATATCTCTTGCGTAGGTATCTTTGTAATTGCCACATTCTCGATAAAGCATAATACAGCCCCGTAATACGAAGAAATGCCTAAAGTTTATTTTTTTTCCGAATTCAGCCTTTCAAATTATTAATTCCGCATTCCAAATTCGACATTCTCGTCATACCCTTTCGATAATTTCTTTGCCAAACATCCCGTATGGCCTAAACCAGAGGAAAAGCAGGGCCAGCAGATACGGGAAAAACGTCTGAATCCCCCCACCCACATAAGGACCTAGAAAAACCTCTGCCAGGTTTTCCCCGGCGCCAACGACAAGCCCCGCCAGAATAGCACCGGTGATACTGTCAATGCCGCCTAATATCAGTACAGGCAGCGCCTTATAAGCAATCAGTGACAAACTAAACTGAACCCCAAGGCGCGATCCCCAGGCCACGCCCGCCACCGTGGCGACAATACCGGCAATCATCCAGGTCACGGCCCAGGCCCTTAGCAAGGGTATTCCCACAGAAAGAGCCGCTTCATGATCGTCGGCAACGGCCCGCAACGCCCTGCCGGTTCGTGTCTTTTGAAAAAACAGGACAAGCCCTACTACCAACACCCCTGCAACGCCTCCAAAGGTCAGGTCAAATGTATTGAGAAAAACTTCCTTAATATCAAAGGTAATTTCTGGGATTCCAAGAAACAGCCCCTTGGGCTGGGTTCCCCAGATCGATTGGCCAATACCCTGGACAAGGAATGACAGTCCGATCGCCGCCATAAAGAGGATCAGCGGAGGGCGGGCCACCAGCGGCCGAAAGACGATAAATACCGTACCGTATGCCAGGATAGTCATGACTCCTATCGTGCAGATGAGGGCCAGCCACAGCGGCATAACGGTCAGAAAACCGACCAGGGCGAGACCTGCAAAGAGGCTCATATCCCCCTGGGCAAAATTGAAAACATCCGATGCCTTGTAAATTAAGGCAAATCCTAAGGCCACCAGGGAATACATAATACCCACCAAAAGACCATTGAACAGTACCTCAAGGAAAAAGGCCATGTTTCAGCTCCTTACAATATTTTGGAGACTCTAAAATTTAATCTTAAAAAATTTGCTGCTATTAATTTGCAGTATCTAAATGGAGTGATGGATTGTTGGCGTGCTGGAGTAATGAAACCAATACTCCAATACTCCGTTACCCCAATCATTCTCCCTCCGCTTCCCCCAAATAGGCCTGGATAACCTTCTGGTTGGACTTGATTTCCTCGGGAGTTCCTTCGGCAATTTTATTGCCGAAATCCAGCACCGCAATGCGATCACAGATATCCATAACCACCCCCATATCGTGTTCGATGAGGGCGATGGTGTAGCCTAATTCCTCATTGGCATCCAGCACGAAACGGGCAATATCCTCTTTTTCTTCCAGGTTCATGCCCGCCATGGGCTCGTCCAGGAGAACGAGCTTGGGCTCTGACGCCAGGGCACGGCCCAGCTCTACCCTTTTTTGAAGACCATAGGGTAACATACCTGTCGGCTGCTTGCGGATGTTTTCAATCTCCAGAAAATCGATGATCCACTCCACAGCCTCCCGATGCTCGATCTCTTCCTTTTGGCTCATTCCCCAATATAAACCTTGGGAAAAAAGGTTGGAATGCATTTTCTGTGTGCGGCCTACCATGATGTTGCACCAGGTATCCATTCCCTTGAAAAGAGCCAGGTTTTGGAAAGTCCGGGAGATTCCCATGGCGGCCACGTGATGCGGTTTCATCTTAAGCGGTCTTTCCTTGCCTTCAAAAAAGATACGACCTTCATCAGGCGTATAAACCCCGTTAATGACATTCAGCATGGTAGTCTTGCCGGCGCCGTTGGGACCGATGATAGCCATAATTTCTCCTGGATATACCTCGAGGCTGACGCCATTGAGGGCCTTCAAACCTCCAAAACTGATGTGTATATCTTCCACCTGGAGTAAAGGTTCTGTTTTTTGGCTCATGGTCTACCTGCTTAGTGCTTTGATTCTAAGATATTATTGTTTATTTTCACAAAATATTTCTGAGCTTATGCTCACTCAGCACTAAGTCCTGATTAAATAAGTTCGTTATCGAACTTATGAATCGATGGACTTAGTTAAAAGTTTTCAGCTTCACGAATCCTGAGGCTGGCTTTCATAGTGGTTGTCCGGCCATCCTCGTAGGTAAAGGTCGCATCCACATCCACGCTCTCTTTATCCGTATAAAGGGCATCGATGAGATTGTCATACTTTTCAGCAACGAACTTTCTCCTCACTTTTCTGGTGCGTGTGATTTCACCATCATCGGGATCAAGTTCTTTGTGGAGTAATAAGAACCGCTTAATCTGGGCGCCCTTGAGTTGTTCATCCTGACTCAGACTCTTATTAACCCGCAGGATTTCATTATATATGAGATCATAGACTTCGGGCTTCTGGGCAAGGTCCGTATAGCTGGTATAGGCGATATGCCTCCTTTCGGCCCAGTTTCCAACGGCCCCATAATCGATATCAATGAATGCAGCGACGTGGTCCATATCCTTTCCATGGGCTACAGCCTCCTTGATATAGGGACTGAATTTCAGCTTGTTCTCAATATATTTGGGGGCAAACAACGTGCCATTTGTTAATTTGCTTACATCTTTGGCGCGGTCGATGATCTTGAGATGTCCCTTTTTGGTGATATATCCGGCATCACCGGAAAGAACATACCCATTTACAAGGGTTTCTTCGGTGGCCTCGGGGTTTTTAAAATACCCCACAAAGTTCCCCGGACTCTTATACGTAACCTCTCCGTTTTCAGAGATCTTTATATCGACTCCGGGCGCGGGAGTACCAGTGGTTTCTGGGTCTATGTCTCCGTCTTTTTGAATGGATATGAGCGCGGTACTTTCGGTCATGCCGTAAAGTTGTTTCAAGTTCATCCCCAAGGACCGAAAAAACTCAAATATCTCCGGACCGATGGCCTCCCCCGCCGTATAGGCCACACGGACCCTTTTCATGCCAAGGTTATCCAAAAGAGGGGCATAAACCAAAAACTTGCCCAATTGATATAGAATTCGCAGACCAATCGGGACCGATTCATGCGCCATTCTCAGTTTTTCCACCTTTCCGGCCACATCCATGAAAAAATGAAACATCTTGCGTTTGATCCAGGCGGCATCTTCCATCTTGATCATGACCTGGGTCAGCCAATTTTCCCAGATCCTTGGCGGGCAGAAGATATAGGTAGGTCCGATTTCCCGGGTGTCGTGTACCACCGTTGAAGTGTCTTCCGGACAGTTGGGGGTAAATCCGGCGACCATAGCCTCTGCGTAACAAAAGATGTGGTCCCCGATCCAGGCCATGGGAAGATAGGCCATGACTTCTTCATTTTCAGTAAGGCCTTCAAATTCCATAAAACCTTTGGCAGCTTTTACAACAGCCTCGTATAAGAGCATGACCCCTTTGGGGTTGCCGGTGGTACCGGAGGTATAGCAGATGATTGCAAGATCTTCCGGTTTTCCCTTGTTGACCTCGTCTAGGAAGTAATTAGGGTTCTCTTTACCGAATTTCCTGCCCAGTTCCTGAACATGGGTAAAAGACATCAGAAAGGGCTCGGTGTAATTGCGCATACCTTTGGGGTCTTCGTAGAAAATGTATTCGAGCCTGGGGATTTCCTTTTTTAAGGTAAGAAGTTTATCGGACTGCTCCTGGTCTTCAGCCAGGGCAAATTTGGCTTCTGAATGGTCGAGGATATAATGGAGTTCTTTTTCAATGGCATCCTGGTAAAGGGGCACGGGAACCCCGCCCAGACACTGGGCAGCTGCCAAACCCCAATAGAGCTGAGGCCGGTTGTCGCCAATGACGGCCATCACGTCACCTCTCTTAAAGCCTAGAGAGGCTATTCCTAGGGCAAAATCTCTGACGTGGTCAAGATAGTCCTGCCAGGAATAGGATTGCCAGATGCCATAATCTTTTTCCCGAATAGCTATTTTGTTGTGCCCGAATTTTTGGGCATTTTGTAAAAGGATTTTGGGAAATGTATCAGCAGATTCGACCATGATCTAATTCCTCACCCTTTTTCAAATTTCCGGTGTTATTCTTATCAAAGTTTTTATGCCTGATCGGCAAATACCTAAATCACCCTCACGTATTAAACCACACGCTTTTTCACACAGGTATACAATATTTTTTCGCTTTTATAATAAAACTAAAACCGCCTCAAGGGCGAAAAAAAAGATCAATTATGTCTGTATAAAAACAGTTTATGCGGGTCTATTCAGCTTCGAGGTTGCTGAGAAATGCATATTTTGTGTTTCAACAGATTCTTTTTTTTAAATGAACATCATTTAATTGTCAAGGGATATTTATTTTGTGAAAAACGTTGCAAAGGTTCTGAGGTTCAGGGTTCAGGGGTTTAGGGTTCAGCGCAGCCCCTAGCCGCCTCGGCGGCCATGCCGAAGCGGCCAGTTTGATCGAAAAAGAAACTAATGAACATCGAACATCGAACGTCCAACGTCGAACGTCGAATGAATGTATTCTGTCTATTTTATAAAAGATTTAGCGAAGCAATTCCATCATTGGACATTAGATATTCTAAAGCTCGCTTTATATTTGTTTGATCGAAGAAGAAACTTCGCCTTTGGCTCGTTTCATAAGAGAGGTTCCCGATTTTAAACAGTTCGATTTTTATTTGAAGCACTATTCTTAACTCTGAGCCTTTCAACCTTGAACCTATGAACCCTGAACGTTGAACCTTCGATATAGATAATCTTGACAAACACCAGGGGTCACAATAAAGTTTACTGGAATCCGATTCTGTGTGAAGCGGACTAAGTTCAAGGGCAATTATGTTGGAGGGACAATGGTTAACAGTATGGTAAAAGCTTCTGTGAGTCTTCTTTATATGGTCATCATCGTTTCATTTATAGTAGCTCAGAATACTTTGGCTAGGGCTGAGGATGGTCCGATTATCAATATCGATCCGACCATCTATACCTTTCCCCCTGTTTTCGAAGGGGAAACGTTATCTCATGATTTCAAGGTATTGAACAAAGGCTCTGCCGATCTTGAGATAAAAGATGTTACGCATCAATGAGGCTGTGTGGTGACCCGTTATGATCGGGTCATCCCTCCCGGCGGGATGGGGACAGTCACATTGACAATCGATACAAGCAGAGTTATCGGGGAATTTCAAAAGCGAGCCGTTGTCTGGTCCAACGACCTTGAACGCAGAAGCATTGCGCTTTACCTGACAGGTGTGGTCAAGCCGTTCATATCACTTGAACCGGGCGGTTATGTTGGCCTGTGGGGAGTCAAGGGGCAGGTTCCCAAAGAACATATCGAAATAATAAATAATCACAAAGAACCCATCAGAATTATCGGTATCGAAAATGACTTGCCGGAGCAAATTCGATGGCATCTTGAGGAACTCAAACCGGGTTATTTGTATCGGCTGGAGGTTGAGGATATATCAAACAAAGCCGGGGAATATACGGGGCACTTATATGTTCGAACCGACTATCCGCAAAAGCCTAAGTTTGTGATTATCGTTAATGGTTATATTAGAGAGAAGTAATCGTTACCGGGTTCAGGGTTCAGAAGTTAATGAACAAGATTGGTTGGTGATCCAAGTAAGGCTGCGCGGGTGGACGAATTGTTTTTTTTCACCGCCCGAGCTTGCATCCCGCTCCGCGGGGCTGCACTCGAGCCGCAGAGTACGCAGAGGATTTTTTTTATTTCTTTTCGTTGAGAGGACGAAAAGAAATATACCCAAGCCCTCCGGGCATCTTTGTAGCTATGAAAAATATAATTTCCTCTGCGTTGTCTGCGCCTGCGGTGAGTAAAATTATATCGGTTTCCCTTTTTAGGGGTGGTGGTTGACTTAGGAGATTCTGATGAATTTTGATCTCACTAAAGAACAAAAGATGATTCGCGATGAGGTGCGCAAATTTGCTCAAAATGAGATTGCACCCAGAGCCGAAGAATTTGAGCGCACCGGTGAGTACCCTTACGACATTATGGAGAAGATGGGTGAACTCGGCTTGATGGGAATCCCATTTCCGGAAGAATATGGCGGCATGGGCGGCGACTGGGTGAGCCTGCATCTGGTTATCGAAGAATTGTCCAGGGCAGATCCAAACTTCGGTGCCATCATTGATGTTACCACCAGTGTTGTGGCTCAGGAAATTTATGTTTTCGGAACCGAGGAACAAAAACACAAATATCTGATTCCCATCGCCACGGGAGAAAAGATCGGCGCCTTTGGACTGACCGAGCCGGATTCCGGGTCTGATGCCGGTTCGTTGACAACTACCGCTGAGCTTCAGGGGGATGAATGGGTCTTAAACGGCACCAAACAGTTCATCACAAACATTGGTCTTGATAATGCGTCGGTGGTACTTGTGGCTGCAAGAGTTGAAAATGAAGAAAAAAGTGGTACCATATCGACGTTTATTGTGCCAAAGGATGCTCCTGGTTTTAAATTGGGTGAAAAATACCGCAAGATGGCGATGCATGCGTCTGCGACCCATGAGGTCATCCTTAACAATTGCCGAATCCCGAAAGACCATCTGTTAGGCGATCCTAATCGAGGTTTTGCGCAGCATTTGGCAGTTTTGGAAACCGGCAGAATCAGCATTGCCGCTATGGCTGTGGGCGTGGCTCAGACCTGCATGGAGGAAGCCCTGCGATGGGCCTTGGGAAGATATCAATTCGGCCAGCCCATATTTAATTTTCAGGCGATTCAATTTAAGCTGGCGGATATGGCCGTGGCCATCGAGCTTGCCAGAAACATGTATCTCAAAGCCGCATGGTTAAAAGACCATGGTCGGAAACACGCCTTTGAGGCTTCTGCTGCCAAACTTTTTGCATCGGAAATGGCGGAAAAAGTGGCAAGCGATGCCTTGCATATCCATGGCGGATACGGGTTTATGGAAGAATACCCCGTATCGAGATATTATAAAGGGATTAAGTTATTGCAGATTGTTGAAGGTACATCAGAAGTTCAACGCATGCTGATTGCCAGAACCCTGGCCCGGGGGCTACGGAATTGATTTTTCCTTTCACCGGGTCCAAAAGCTTTGCTTTTCAGTTGATTGCCTTCAACATAGTTTGAATATCGAATATCGAACAAGGAATTTCGAACCGCAGAAGTTTAGAAACAAAAACGCTCGATACGATAGGACTCTCGCGGCTGGAAGCCCCTCCCACAAGAACTGGAAGAATATGAGGGAGTGTCTTTAAGCTGCGAACTAAG
>CP070746.1:5013319-5017430 GCA_020348305.1 Desulfobacterales bacterium | reverse complement strand
GGAAGAAGTCAAAGTGCTTAAAGAGCTTTTCATAAAGGCCGGATTCCCGCTGACGGGTATTTCAATTGTCCCTTATGCCTTTCAGACCCTTTTGAGGACAGATCGAATTGACACCGATGAGGAAAATGTTGCGAGTCTTTACATTGGCCGGGATTGGTCGCGCATAGACATTTTCTCTGACGGAAATCTTATGCTGTCGAGGGGCATTAAAGCGGGTATCAGAACTATGATCGAAGCTTTGCGCAAAGGAATAGAAGGCATTCAGTTGGAACTCTCCCTGGTCAAATCTCCCGATGATGACGCTCGCCGAATCCGAGCGGTTAAAAGAAAATTAAATCTGGATTTCGAAAAGGCGCAGCAACATTTCTTCGGCCTCATCCATGATTCATCATCTTTGGACTCGAAAACCAATGAAATTGCCGCCAGGGAAGACAGCATCTTTAAGATGATCTTACCCGCATTGGAGCGATTGGTCAGGCAGGTGGAACGCACTCTCAGGCATTATGCGTTAAATTATGAAAATGCCCGGGTGGGGAAAATTTACATATCCAGCGGTGTGCGGCCGTATCAGCGCATCCTCGACCATATCGGTGACGAATTGGGTCTTCCGACAGAGGTAATTAATCCATTTGCTTCGGGCTCCAATTTTTTTTCAATGGTGCCCTGGCCGGATTCCGTATCTGAGCAAAGTTCCTATGCGCCGGCAATGGGCATGGCCCTATCCAGCAATTCCATCACTCCCAACTTCTTGTACACCTATAAGGATAAGCAAAAAACCATTCGCGGTCAGCGCATCACTCGTGGTGTGTTTGCCGGCTTTTTCTTGGTGATCGCCATATGCGTGGGCATCTCCTTTTGGCAGGATTTTCTAATCAGGCAAAAGCAATCTCAAAAAGATGATCTTCAGCGTGAACTGGCAAGTAAACAACCACGGGTTGATCAGAATGTAATTGTCAAGCTGCTTGATCAGTACAGAGTTAAACGGCAATCAGTTATGGGGCTCAGCAAAACGTATCTCGATCTGGCGATTATCAGCGAAATTTCCAACCTGACACCAGCCAATATCCGGTTGCTGAGTATAGCAGCGGATTTAGGCGGATTGCCGACCCAAAAAAACGAAAGCTCCAAAAAAATTCTCGTTTTGGACGGTATCATCATCGGCGATCGGCTGAATTTGGAATCACGGTTGGCCGAATATCTGATGGAACTGAAAAATTCACCCCTGTTTAACCAACTCGCCATAAACAGGAAGTCATTTGAATTTTATGAAAATCGTGAGGTGCTGCGTTTCACGGCAGTATTGAATTTAGTTTAGCGACACGAATATGCTAAAACGAATTTTTGAAATCTTACCGGTTCAAAGCCTCATATTCTTTTCAATATGCGCTGCCGGTATATTGGTATTTATCTTTTTAATTATTATTCCGTCGCAGAAAACGACGGCTGAACTCGATAAACGCATTGAGGAGCTGGAAAAACGAAGCGGGGAACAACGTGCCCTTACGCCGGTGTTTTATACGCTGCTTGCAAAAGCAAGGGAGAAAAACTCAACACAGTTGCCGACCACGGAAAAAAAGAAATTGGCACGCGGTGATATGAAAAAAATCTCCGCCCAAATTCAGGCTATTGCCCAACGCAATAGGCTTAAGCTTGTGGCAATAACGCCGGATGTAAATTCCTTAAAAGAAAATTCGGGCTATATATTAATAAACCTTGTGATTAGCGGCGATTTTTTTGATTTCCGAAAATTATTGATTGAATTGGGTGCCATCCCGTCGTTGGCGCATGTCCAAGAAATGAGAATCCGTTCCATTGAAGAATCGCGAGAGATCAAACTCAAAATTTGGCTGGCACAGGAATAATACGAATTTCGAATTTGGAAGGCGGAAGGCGGAAGAATAAAAAATATGTCAACCAGAGAAAAAATAATTGTTGTATTTGCCCTGTTGGCTGTGGTCTACGGTGTTTTTATCGTGTTTTTTGAGCCAAAACCCCAACAAACAACATTTAAAAGTTCGCAGAAAGACCTGGAATCCCTTCAAGCATTTATCACCAAGGTCAAGGTAGCTGCGGCAGAAGGCCTCTCTGAAAAAGACAGCTACATCATCCAACGGGCTGAAACCCAGTGGATACAGGATCCGTTAGTACAAATTAAAAAAGCAACCAAAACCGACGCAGAGTCGGAAGCCATCGTTAAGCCTACAGGGCCGGAAATAGAAATCAACTATACAGGATATCTGGAGATGGGAACCATGAGAATGGCCATCATTAACGGCAATGAATATGAAACCGGCGATCGTTTAGAGCAGAGTGGATATATCGTTCGAAGCATTTCCCCGACGCGGGTCGTGCTTGCAGCAACTGATGGAAGCAAAAATGTTTTCATCGTGCCGCTGCAAGAAATTCAATAGGATATCATAATGGAAACGAATTATCATAAAAATAGGATTGTTTGGGGACTTTTTTGTTTAAGCCTTTCTTTTGTTTTGATCTGGGGCTGTGCGAGCCCAAAAAAGGAAACCAAAGATCCGTTTTTTGAAGAATGGAAAGCACGCGCCGAAGAATTAAAAGGATATTCTCCGGCACCGCCAGCCAAGGTGGACGAAAAGTATTTGGAGATCACCAAGAAAATCGTACCAAAACTGGAAAAACCCGAAAAAGAAAAACCGCTTCCCAAACGCAAGATAAGTCTTAAAATGACCGATATTGAGGTGGGGGTGCTCTTACGGGCGCTTTCCAGGGCGGCCAATCAGAATATTATTGTCAGTGAAAAGGTCAAAGGAAGTATCAATATCACCCAAGCCCCGTGGGATCAAGTGTTTCTCGGTATTTTGCGGACCCATGGCCTGAGCTATACATGGGAAGGAGAAATCATCCGCATTATGACTGCCGATGACATGGAGGCGGATCTGAAACGCGAAGCGCGCCAACGCGAATTAAAAATCGCAGAACCCCCCTTAACCCGCATCGTCCCCATCAAGTTTTCTGAAGCGGAAAAGCTTAAATCCAACCTCGATAATTTTCTAACACTGGACAAAAACGACAAACCCATCGGGTCCATCTTGGTTGATGAACACACCAATTCGTTAATCATCCAGGCTATCCGACATGATTTGGCAACTATTCTGACAACGATTGAACAGCTGGACAAACCTACCCCCCAGGTGATGATTGAAGCTTACATCGTCGAAGCAAACAAGGACGTTGCCCGGGAGTTGGGAATCCAGTGGGGTGGACTGATTAAATCGGCTAAAGGAACCGGGGTTGTTTTCGGAACCGGCCGGGATAGCGGTGCGCTGGGCGGAGGTATCAGCGATCCGGTGGATCCCAAATCCGGGCTGGTGGTGGATTTGCCGGCTGATTCGATTGGTGGACTGAGTCCATTTACGCTAGGTGCGATCTATCAAAATATCGGTGATATGCTTCTGGCAGTGCAACTTTCGGCCTTACAGGAACAGGGCAAGCTTAATATTCTTTCCAGCCCTTCGATTACCACCCTTGATAATCAGATGGCCTATATAGAAAGCGGAAGGGATATACCGTATCAGACGGTGGAAGACGGCGAGGTCAATATTGAATACAAAAAGGCGACTCTCAAGTTAGAAGTAACGCCTCATGTTATCGACAATAAGACTCTCAAAATGTTTATAAAAGTAAAAAAAGATGAGGTTGATTTTACCCAACAAGTGCTGGGCAACCCCACAATTATTACGAAAGAGGCCGAAACCAATGTGATCCAATTTGACGGGCAGACCTTTGTAATCGGCGGTTTAAACAAAGAAACCACCAGTGATTCCAGATCCGGGGTGCCCTTATTGGAAGACATTCCGGGGTTGGGGTATTTATTCAAAAAAAAGAGCAGCAGTAATGAAATGGAAGACTTGCTAATTTTCATCACGCCTCATATTTTGAAACCGCCGTTAGGCAGCGGCTAAACAGCCTGTCCCAGGCGGCGTTCAAGAAACTCAAAATGGATTATTTTACTGTCCTTAATCTCAACAAAGAACCATTTTCAAATTCACCGGATCCCGAATTTTTCTACCACTCCCGGGAACATTTGGATTGCCTGCAAAAACTAGAGCTCTCCCTTTTGCTGCGCCGGGGAATGAAT
>CP070746.1:5004387-5013219 GCA_020348305.1 Desulfobacterales bacterium | reverse complement strand
AGTATTTTAGCTCAATGCCCGGTCTGCAACAGGAAACAGTCCATAAAAAATAAAAAATGCAAATGCGGCAATGATATGGACAAATCAAAAAGAACACAGAAGGTGAAATTTTGGATCAATTTCAGATTACCGGATAAAACACAGCGGAGGGAGCCTGTAGGATATTCAATTGAAGAAGCAAAGGACGCAGACGGCAAACGCAGAGTTCAGAAAAGAGAAAACAGGATATTTGATATGTTGCCGGAATCAAATATGTCATTTAAGGAGTTATCAGACTGGTATCTGGGCCTTAAATCCGTTAAGAAACTGGCATCCTATCAACGGATAACAATTGCTCTGAACAATTTCAATTCTGTTTTTGAAAACAAGGTGACCGGTACAATACTACCCGTTGACCTTGAGAATTATCAAGAAAAACGACTTGAAGATGGGCTGGCACCGGGGACTTTAGATGTTGAATTAGCAATTGTTAAGGGTATGATCACTAAAGCTTTTGATAATGATATGCTCGATGGTCGGGTGTTAAAGGCTTTCCGGAAGGTGAAAAATAAATTAAAACGTGGTGCCAATGCCAGAAAACGGACTATAGCAATTGATGAATATCACAAGCTTTTAGACAAGGCGCCGAAGCATCTTAAGCCTATGTTGATTATGGATATGAACACAGGTATGCGCCCCGGGGAGTTGAAAGATCTTAGATGGCCTTATGTTGACCGCAAAGCGGGTTTTATTATCCTTCCGGCAGAAATCACCAAAGAGGGAAAGGAAAAGAAAATCCCGATTAATCATAATGTGGAAACAGTCTTAGATAGCTTAATTCGCCATATTGACCATGATTATGTATTTACCTTTGGAGGCAAGCCGATCACCTCTGCCGGTGGTGTTAAGAACGCTTTACGGGGAACATGCAAAAGAGCCAATGTTCCTTATGGGAGAGAGACACCCAACGGCATTATCATGCATGATTTTCGCCGGACTGTAAAAACCAATATGCTAAGCGCCGGAATAAGAAAGACTTACAGGGATATGATATTAGGCCACAGCCTACAGGGAATGGATGTCCATTATATTGCTCCGACCGATGAGGATTTAAAACAAGCTATGGCCCAATACACCCAATGGTTAGATGATCAAATTGCAAGTGTTGACCATTTTGTTGACCAGACGGCAATAGGTGAGGTATAAGTATATGAATTTATATATCAATCTCCCATCTGCGCCATATAGTCATCATACATTGATTCAAGAGCGAGCTTGTGCTTGGCCTCCTCCTGGCAGAGGATCTTAAATAGTTTTTTGCCTTCCTCCGTATCGGCTTGATCCAGAAAGTCATTGTAAAGCTTCAGGGCTTTTTCTTCCCGCTTCATGGCCAGCATAAGAATCTCATTGTAGGCCATCCCCTTTTGGTATTCCAGATCCACGACGTAGTCACTGCGCTTAATATCCGTAATCCATTTGAGTTGGTATTCTTGCATGCTTTGGGTGATGCCTTCTGTTTTAAAATCCTCCAGCAACTTTTGGTGTTTGCGCTCTTCGTTAGCAAACTCTGCAAACATCTTGCTCGATCCGGAAAATGCTTCTTCTTTGCTCAAATCGCTATAAAACTCTGCAGCCTCTATTTCTTTTTCAATGGCAAAGTCGACAATGGCATCCAAATTTTCGAATTTCATATTTTTCTCCTTTCGATGCGTCAGATTAGTGGAAATGTTTTTTTAAAAACAAAATATACATCATATTGTTTTGGTCTTAGCATATTGAAGTTTTGACGCTCATACCAGGAATTTTATTGGATATCAAGGCTATGGCAAAAAATAGTTGTAGAGACATTATCCCATGTAGGAAAATACAACTTGAGTGAAGGAAAAACCAACATTATTTCATTTAATTGAAATTATTATTAATAATTTTTTTCCGATGCATTTATAACCACCGAATTGCATTTTATGTAGAAATTCTCTACACAGAGAGTCGTAACTTAAAATGATCCCGCATTGTGCCTCACGTTTAATATACAATTAAATTACATATAGTTATAGACATTCTTGTTATTCTGCAAAGAGATGGCACATCCCTTGCTCTATAGAGAAAGCGGAATAAATTAGATTTAAATCTATCAAAGGAGAAAGAGAAATGGCTGACAAAAATACAAAAGACACCAGAAGTCGCGTGGGATTCGGATCTACATATCGAAAAGGCAATGGAGCAGACCTTGGGACCGAAAAGGAGATTGGAGCGGTCATGGGTGGACAGGTCTGGATGGTCAAGCCGGACAAAAAAGCCAAGGTGGATCACCCCTGCCTCTGGATGCAGGCGGGTGTCGCTAAGTTTAAAAATTGCGACAACTACTATGATTGCACGAGCTGTAAGTATGATCATGCCATGGGCCAAAAAGCCGCAAAAGGCAAGCAGTTCACCTGGCAGGAAGCTATGCGAAGAAGACCGGATATGGACCGGGTTTGTCGCCACAGTCTCACCCATCGAATTGAAAGACGAATATGCGCCTATGATTTCGAGTGCTCCAAATGCGATTTTGACCAATATTTTGAAGACGTGTGGACGACGAAAAATAAAAGCGTACCCTTTGAGATCCAGCAGGTTAAGGGCTTTGATGTTCCCATGGGCTATTATTTCCATGACGGACATGCCTGGGCGCGGATCGAAAGCGGAGGTTACATTCGGGTAGGATTGGATGATTTTTCCTTGAAGCTTTTGGGACAGGCAGACGCCCTTGATCTTCCCTTAATGGGCAAAGAGTTGGATCAGGGCAAAATCGGCTGGGGATTGAAGCGCAAAGAGAATTTAGCAGATGTGCTTTCACCGGTTGATGGTGTAATTGTTGAAGTCAATTCAAAAGTAAGAGAAAACCCGCAGTTGGCAAACCGCGAGCCTTATAGTGGCGGCTGGTTGTTTATGATCCGCACGCCTGATATCAAGGGGACGATGAATAAACTGATGACCGACCAAAACAGTTTGGCCTGGATGAATCAGGAAGTCACTCATTTGGAAAGCATGATTGAGGATATTGCCGGGCCTTTGGCCGCAGATGGGGGCTATCTGGCTGATGATATATATGGGAACTTGCCGGATCTCGGCTGGGATAATTTAACCAAACGATTTCTCAAGACGTGATCTGTTGCTTAATAGTTATTCGTTATTTGAATTTCCTTATACTGATCAACGATATCCGAAAACGGATAGCTAATAACCAATAACAAATAACTTTCCTTTTTGCGAAAGGCGAAAGAAAATGAATTCTAGCCGAATGCAACATAACGCCCCTGATGGTCACCAGCCGTGCATATGGATGCAAGCCGGTGTGGTCCAGAAAAAAGGTTGTCGAAATGACTATGAATGCACGGCCTGTCGTTTCGATCGTGCCATGCGGCGTGTGGCTGCTGAAAATGAGCGCCTCAGAGAAGAAGGCAAGAGACCTGAAGGCAAACGCGGACAAATCAGCTTTTGGCAGGACTGCCTAAAAGAGCTTCCGTCGTGGAAGCGGCCCTGCATCCATTATATGAAAGCGCACATCGATTTTCGGGCCTGCAACCAAGATTATCGGTGCGGTACTTGTGAATTCGATCAATATTTCAGTGATCAGTACACGGTCCACACCGTGGTTCGACCGGTTGATGAGCTTGATATCAAAGGGTTTAAAATTCCTCATGGGTATTATCTTCACCGCGGTCACACCTGGGTCAAAATCGAAGAGAGGGCTACGGTCAGAGTCGGCCTTGATGATTTTGTATTGCGGGTGTTGGGTCCATTGGATCGAATTGAAGCCCCCTTGATGGGAAAAGAGGTTCGACAGGATCGCGCTGATATCTTTTTGACGCGAGGATCGAATGCGGCCCGGATACTGTCGCCCCTAAGCGGGGTGGTGACGGCAATTAATCCCGAATTAAGGCAAAAAGGCAAACTGGCCAATCAGGATCCTTACACGGAGGGCTGGGTCATGCGATTGCATTCCACCAATCTGCGTCAGGATCTCAGAGATTTGATGATCGGGAATCAGGCCAGCGCTTTTCTGGATGAAGAAGTGGACCGTCTATATCAGGTTATCGAAGAGCATGCCGGCCCGCTGGCGGCAGACGGTGGATATTTGGGAGATGATATTTATGGCAATTTGCCCCAGGTGGGTTGGGAAAAGCTAACCGGGTTGTTTTTGCATACCTAAGTTTTTTTTAATTCGTCGTCTAACAGAATTTTGCAATATCGGCAAAGTTCGTTAGTTTTGCGGTCGACATCTCTTTCATTGCGGCAATAATGCATCAGGCAGAGGGGATCCTTGCAATGTCGCAACTCAAATGTGTGACCCATTTCATGGACAGCCTCTTTTACGATTCGACCAAGATAGGGTTGGTGCATATTCAAATGGGGATGGCCTTCATTCAGCCGAAACGTTGAAACGATGCAGGCTTTTCCACCTAACTGCGCTTCACCATACACATGGGTTAAAATAGGGATAAAAAGATCAACGTGAACCAGGGCTAATGCCCGGGCAGTTGTCGGAGATGTTCTATCAGCTAATGCTTCCAAAATCAGTGTGGAATGATACTGTTTACGATTGGGATCGAACGCAAATGACAGATCATTCAGTAGCGGCATGATTTCGCATGGAAAGCCGAATATCCGCTCAATTTCGCTGCTGATGAATTCGATCAGCTCCAGCTCGAAGCTGCCTACAGGAACGATGGCGATGCTATGTCCAGGGTTGGAAGTCAAGCTGTCTTCTGAATGTCATATCGTTTGATTTTGCTGTAGAGTGTGGAGCGGTCAATTCCTAAGATTTTTGCGCTCCTGGCTATGTTCCACTGGTTCTCAGCCAGTATTTTCTGTATATGTGCCTTTTCGACTTCCTGGAGGGTATTGCTTTGGGGGACAGGGGAAGATTCATAACAGAAAATCGGTAAATCCTTAGGAAGGATTTCGCGTCCTTTGCCGACCACCACCGCGCGCTCAACGGCGTTTTCAAGTTCCCGTATGTTTCCCGGCCAGTCGTAGAGCATCAATTCGTCCATGGCCTCTCGGCTGATCTTGTCAATGGGTTTATTGGTTTCCTGCGAAAAGCGGTAGAGAAAATGCTCCGCCAGCAACGGAAGGTCTTCTTTACGCGCTTTTAAAGGCGGCATTTGAAAGGAAATCACATTCAAGCGATAAAACAAATCTTCGCGGAAAGATCCCTCTTTGATGGCGTTTTGCAAGTCCCGGTTGGTCGCCGCGATCACGCGAAAGTCTGCTTCCATAGGCTGGGTTCCACCAACCCGATAGAAAACCCGATCTTCCAGCACTCTGAGCAGATCAATCTGCATTCGCATTCCAATTTCGCCGATTTCATCTAAAAAAAGCGTGCCGCCATGAGCCAGTTCCAGTCGGCCTCTTTTGGTTTCTTTGGCGTCGGTAAAAGCGCCTTTTTGATGGCCGAACAATTCACTTTCCAGGAGATGCTCAGGGATAGCGCCACAGTTTACGGTGACAAACGGTCCCTTGCAGCGGGAGCTGTTGGTATGGATGGCTTTGGCTGCCAGGCCTTTACCGGTACCAGTTTCGCCTGTGATCAACACCGTAGAGTCCATCGGGGCCGCATCACAAATCAGATCGAATATCTCTTGCATGGGCTTGGATTGGGCGATCATACTTTCAAATCGGGTGCGTTCTTTGTACTGTTCTTTCAGATATAAAACTTCGCGCGCCTGTTCCTGTTGTTGGATAATTTTTTCAATCAGCACACCCAATTCATTGGGATCAAATGGTTTGAGCATATAATCGAAAGCTCCGTTTTTCATGGCCTCAATTGCTGTGGGGATCGAACCATAGGCCGTGATCATGACGACCGCCGCATCCGGATCGGTTTCCTTAACCTTGCTCAGGACTTCCAATCCGCTCATACCTTCCATTTTGATATCCAGCAGAAGAATATCGAATCGAGTTGCATTTAGTTTTTCTAATGCTTCTTCGCCGCTGCTTGCCGTTTGTACTGAGTGACCGTCCCGTTCCAGCCATCCGGACAGGGATTCCCTCATAATCAGTTCATCATCGACAATAAGTATTTTCGTGCTGTTCACCTAAGCCTCCGATTTTTCAGTTAGTATTTGTAACCTTGATAATTCAGATCTAAGAAATAGAAGTTTTCTCCTTTTTTGTGTCGAAGGCTTCGGAAGCTGGTTTTAAGGGTAGCTTAACCTGAAACATCGCGCCATTTCCAACCGTTGAGCGAACGAAAATTGATCCACCATGTTCCTGGATGATACCATACGCTACCGATAATCCGAGTCCCACCCCTTTGCCCTTTTTCTTGGTCGTGAAGAACGGCTCAAACAATTTAGAAATATTAATATAGGGTATTCCCGGGCCGGTATCCTTCACATTGACCTGTATTTTATCTTCGTTCAATAGAAGCTTGGACTCAATGCTCAGCACACCACCGCCGGAAGCCTCCATGGCCTCGGCCGCATTGGAGACCAAATTCATAAACACCTGCTGGAGTTGATCCTCTGAGCCCACCAGATCCGGTAAGTTCGGGTCAAGTCTTTTTTCCACCTTGACACCGCTGAGTTTTAGAAGGTTCGAATTTAAGAACAGGGTTTGTTCGATAAGCCGATTGATGCTGAGACGCTTGGGTGCCATTTTGGATTGTCGCGAAAAAGCCAGCAAATTGGAAACAATTCGGCTGGTGCGACGGGTTTCGGTCTCCATCAGATCCAAATATTGTTTAAATTGGTCGATTTCCTTTTTATTGAACCCGTCCTCACCGACGATTCGTTTGATGAGCATAATAAGATTTAATATCCCAGCGATTGGATTGTTAATTTCGTGAACCACCGAAGCCGAGAGTTTACCCAGCGAGGACATTTTATCTTGATGCAGCAACTTTTCATGGGTTTCTTTCAATTGGCGCGTTCGTTCCTCCACCATGAACTCCAGACGGCGGGTGATTTCCTCTTCTTCTTTTTTATGTTGGGTAATGTCTCTGCTGATATGGATGAATTTTAAAATCTTGCCGTCTTTTTCCCAGATGGGATAAATGTTGACTTCATAATAGCGTTTTTCGCCGCTGGGCAACACGCGGGTTTGGATCTGACGGACCTGCCTTTTATTGCGGATAACCTCTCGCAGGGGACAGTCGGTTTCGCCGGTATTACAGGGATAGTCGATCTTATGGTAAACTTGATGACATTTTTTACCAATAACATCCTTAGAGGAATAGCCCATCTTGGTCAGAAAGGACTCGTTGGCCTCTATTATTTCCATATCCGGGGTAATCACGAGAATAAAATCCTGGATACCGTTTAGAATGGTTTCCATTTCTTCGGTTCGTTCGCGCAATTTGCGTTCTTCCAGACCGATGGCATTCCAAAATATTCTGAAAACATCATATGAGACAATCCGGATTCGCGGTGGGCGGGTTTGTAAAATGTCTTCGAATATTTCATTTTCCGGGGTGAGGATAATAATCAGGTGGATATTATATCGTGGGTCATACAATCTATGGCAATCATTGAATGTGAGCAGACCCAGCTCCTCTGCCAGCACCATACCCGGGCTTTTGGAATCGGGATCGGCAACAGCGATGATGGGTGCATAAATTTCCTCCTGTTCATAGACAGAGGTTGTTTTTTCAAGTATTTCTTTACAAAATTCCCCTCCACCGACCAGCCCGATGTTGATAACGGATGGATCCTTTATCGGCATGAAATAGACTCCTTAAAATGATAGGCTTTGGGCCCGACAACCATACAGATGTGGTTATCCGACAAGTATGTATAATCTTCCTATAAAATAAAGAACATTAACATGCGAAAGTCACTGTTTCAAGGGCATTTTTAGGTTGACAAAGTGGTTAAAAACAAATAGATTCGCCTCTTCGCGTTTTTTGGCGGTCGATGATGTAGACAATCTAATTTTTCATAAACAATTCCGATTCTAAGGAGTATGACACATGACTGAAAACGTGCGTGGATCTGTGCTGGTACTCGGAGGCGGCATCGCAGGAATGCAGGCTTCGCTAGATCTTGCCAACTCAGGATATCTTGTCCATTTGATTGAAAAATCATCTGCAATTGGTGGGTTGATGTCCCAGCTGGACAAGACCTTTCCCACCAATGATTGTGCCATGTGAATTATTTCGCCCAAACTGGTCGAGGTCGGCCGGCACTTGAATATAGAGCTTTTAACCAACAGTGAACTTCTGGATCTCGAAGGTCAACAGGGGCGCTTTAAGGCCCGCATTCGTAAAAATGCCCGATATATTGACATTTCCAAGTGTACCAGTTGCGGGGAATGCACCCAGGTTTGCCCGGTAGATCTACCGGATGACTATCAAGAAGGTCTATCCGCCAAAAAGGCGACCTACAAACAATATGCCCAGGCCATACCGGGAGCCTTTGCCATTGAAAAAGGCGACAAAGCCCCCTGCCGTCTGGCCTGTCCGGGGGGCTTGAACGTGCAGGGCTACGTCAACATGGTGAAAATGGGCAATTATAAAGAGGCCTTGGAGATTATCATGGAAGACCTTCCGCTGCCCGGGGTACTGGGCCGCATATGTCCGCATGGATGTGAAGACGCCTGCCGTCGCTGCGATCTGGATGCGCCCGTGGCCATTCGGGATCTGAAGCGCTTAGCTGCCGATAAATTTGATCCCCGGGAGGTCAAGATCGAATGTGCGCCGTCCAGAGACGAAAAGGTGGCCATTATCGGATCCGGTCCGGCAGGACTTTCCTGTGCCTACCACTTAGCTCGCAAGGGGATCCTTTCCACTATTTATGAGGCCTTGCCTCAACCCGGCGGAATGTTGCGTGTCGGCATTCCCGCTCACCGTTTGCCCAGAGACGTTTT
>CP070746.1:4989293-5004287 GCA_020348305.1 Desulfobacterales bacterium | reverse complement strand
CTTGAGGGCGAATCGTCTGTAGATGAATCCATGCTGAGCGGAGAGCCGTTGCCGGTTGATAAAAGAAGCGGTGACAAAGTCGTCGGCGGAACCATTAACGGCGAAGGCCTGTTAAGGTTTGAAGCCAACGCGGTCGGAAGTCAAACGGTTTTGGCTCAAATTATTCACCTGGTTCAGGAAGCCCAGGGCAGCAAAGCGCCGATTCAAGCGCTTGCAGACAAGGTTGCAGCAGTATTTGTACCGGCAATTATCGCTTTTGCGTTTGTCGTCTTTTTTCTGTGGTGGGGCATCACCGGAGAGTTTGTCCCGGCAATGATTCGATTGGTCGCCGTTTTGGTCATTGCCTGCCCATGCGCGTTGGGTCTGGCAACACCCACAGCCATAATGGCCGGCACCGGAAAGGGCGCTGAAAAGGGCATTCTTTTTAAAAGCAGTGAAGCGTTGGAGTTGGCAAGCAAGTTGAACACCATCGTACTGGATAAAACCGGAACAATCACCATGGGCAAACCGGCGGTGGTGGACGTTATACCGATTGAGCCTCAATGCGAAAGCAAAAACGAGCTTCTGACCCTGGCCGCTTCGGTTGAAAGAGGATCCGAACACCCGCTGGGAAAAGCGATTGTCAAACACGCCAAAACCAATGGCCTTGAATTAATCACACCCGGAGATTTCAGGGCATCGGGTGGTTTGGGTGTTCAGGCCAAAATCAGCACTGATACAATAATGCTGGGAAAACCCAATTGGTTTGAGGAGATGGGAATTAATATTGATTCGGCGAATGAGTCGATTCACCGACTCCGATCTCAGGGAAAAACGGTTATTGTGGTGGCCCGCAATTCAGAGCTATGCGGTTTGATCACTGTATCCGACACGCTGAAACCTGACTCGGCAGAGGCCATCCGGCAGCTCCACGACCAGAATCTGAAAGCGGTCATGCTGACCGGTGATAATTTAGACACCGCAAAAGCGATTGCCAATGAGGTCAATATTGATGATATTGTTGCGGAAGTCCGTCCGGAAGAAAAATCGTATAAAGTAAAAAAGCTACAGCAAAATGGCGCGCGGGTTGGAATGGTAGGTGATGGAATCAATGATGCCCCGGCGTTGGCCCAGGCAGATGTGGGCTTTGCCATTGGCACCGGAACCGATGTGGCAATTGAAACGGCGGAAGTCATTTTGTCCAGCGGCAGTCTATCCGGAATTCCCCGGGCTATCCGGCTGAGTCGCGCAACCATGGCCACGATTAAACAAAATCTCTTCTGGGCCTTTGGCTACAATGTCATCTTGATCCCAATTGCGGCCGGCATCCTGTATCCTTTTGAATCCCTGCCAAACATGTTACGTCAACTGCATCCCATCCTGGCCGCCTTGGCCATGGCGTTCAGTAGTGTTTCGGTAGTTACAAATAGTCTGCGGCTATACAAAACCAAAATTAATTAGAAATAATTTACAAAACCCACCTTAATTTACAAAATCGAGATGTGAAAAAGATTTTTTTGTAACCATTTAATGACTCCCGGCTCATTAAAGGCAATTCTCAGCGCAGATGCGTATAAGCCAGCGATAATTTTAGACTTACAAGAGAGGCTCAATTGGAACAACAAACTTCCAGAAGATCATTTCTATTCAGAAAAAAGTGGACAATCGCAAATTAAATACATATAAGTAAAAAAGGTAAGCCCACATGAAAGAGATTTTATTTTTCATCGCCATCATTGCCATTTGGTTTGTTTTACAGGCATATATCCTGCCAAAAATGGGCATTTCCACCTGACTGCGAAATTCTTGTCAGGTGACAAGTAACCATGACGACAGCAACGAATCCAAACCGCAAAATAATCAAAGATAAAGATTTTGAACTTGTTCAAGCTATTAATACCGATCAACCCGAGTTGTTTCATGACCTCGTAAAAAGGTATGAACAAAAGCTGTATAATTTCAGCTTACGAATGTGCCGGAATCCGAGTGATGCCGAAGACTTGGTTCAGGAGACATTTTTAAACGTATTTAGATACTTAAAGGATTTCAGATACGAAACAAAATTCAAAAACTGGCTCTACCGGATTGCGGCCAGCACATGCATTAAAAAAAGGCGAAGATCCAAATTTGCACCTGAAAGAGAACTTTCTTTAGAAGATTTTATACCAAAGGATGAAGCAGAAGCCCAGCAACAGGTACCCGATTGGGCGTTAATGCCCTTAGAAAAATTGCTCAATGAGGAGCTTGCCAACATTATCCATCAGGCCATCTTATCACTTCCTGATAAATACAGGTTGGTCATCGTCTTAAGGGATGTTGAAGGATTCAGTACAGCGGAAACCGCTCATATTTTGAATTTATCACCTTCTAATGTGAAGGTAAGGCTGCATCGAGCACGACTTTTCCTAAGAGAAAAATTGAAAGGATATTTTGAACATGGAGAGCGATAATCAAGGCTCAAAACACTGCGACGAAAGCCATGATTATAAACATTGCCTGGAGATGTTTAAACGGCTTTCGGAATATTTAGATAATGAATTAGATGAAGTCACTTGTAAAGAGATTGAACACCATGTCAAACAGTGTGTTCCTTGCTTTTCTTGCCTGCAAACCCTTAAACGAACCGTTGATCTGTGCAAGCAAACCGCAAATAAACCCGTTCCGCGGGCATTTTCCGAAAAATTAAAAGAGCTGAGTCAAAACATGCCAAAAACAACCAATCCTTAGTCTTTTCATAATTTTTTGCTTCATTTTCTGGCGTAAGGTCTTTTAATGAATTTTTGATTAATCTCAATTTGGTTCCAACGAGAGAGGTTTGGAAATATGTTTCCCTCTATTCCGTTCTATAAATACCATGCCCTCGGTAACGATTATATTGTTCTGCCTCCAAAGGAGATCGGCATCTCGCTGTCAGCTTCCCAGATTAAATCCATATGCCATCGCAATTATGGCGTCGGTTCAGATGGAATTCTTTTAGGGCCGATTGAAGACCCTGATCACGATTTTGCATTGCGAATTTACAACCCCGATGGAAGTGAAGCGGAAAAAAGCGGTAACGGGCTACGGATTTTTGCCCGTTATCTTTGGGATAAGGGGCTCATCCAAGATGATCCGGTTCAAATCCAAACCCTCGGTGGTCTGGTCAATGCGCAGGTCCGCGAGGGAGGAAAAATTGTCAGCGTTGATATGGGAAAAGTGAGTTTTGACAGCCGTCAAATACCGGTCGAAGGCCCACGTCGTGATGTAGTAAACGAGTCCATCACCGTTGCCGATCATGAGTTTGAGTTTTGCGCCGCAACAATCGGCAACCCACATTGTGTCATTCTGCAAGAGCAGATCTCAGTCGCGCAAGCCCGGAAATTTGGTCCTTTGATTGAAAATGATTCTCGATTTCCCAATCGAACCAATGTTCAGTTCATGAAAATCTTGGACCGTTCAAACATCCAGATCGAAATTTGGGAACGCGGGGCCGGTTATACCCTGGCCTCAGGCAGCAGTAGCAGCGCTGCCGCCGCGGTGGCCTACCGATTGGGGTTGTGCGATCAGCATATCAACGTGCATATGGCCGGCGGGATCATTGATATTGAAATTTCAAAGGATTTCAGCATTTCGATGACGGGAAGGGTTACTAAAGTCGCAGAAGGCGTAATTTATCCGGAAATGTTCGAGCACACCTATTAATCAGGTACATCATACTTTATAATGGAAGTTGACTTTTTCGTTCGCGGAAGTGTAATTGGTTTCTCGATCGCCGCACCGGTGGGGCCTATCGGGATTTTATGTATTCAACGCACCTTGAACCAGGGGTCGTTCTATGGCTTTGTCTCCGGCCTCGGTGCCGCAACCGCTGACGGCTGCTATGGATTGATTGCTGCCTTTTCGCTGACAGCAGCGCTAAATATTTTATCCGAAATCCGTATCTGGTTTAGTCTGATCGGCGGGCTATACCTTGTCTTTCTCGGCATCAAAGCATTCCGTATGGTTCCCGAAAGCAAGCATAATTCATCCAAATACTCGGGTTTGGTCAGCAGCTACATTTCGACCTATTTTCTTACATTAACCAATCCGATGACAGTTCTTTCCTTTGCTGCCATTTTTGCCGGATTTGGACTTGGAAAAACCGGGGGAAATTATACGGATGCCGGTGTACTGGTTGCAGGAGTTTTCATCGGCTCTGCCATTTGGTGGTTCGTATTAAGCGGTGTCACCGGCCTGATCCGTCAACGATTCACGCCATTACACATTCGCTGGGTTAACCGCATCTCCGGATGTATCATTACTGGATTTGGCCTTTATGTGCTCACCGGCTTAAGCCGCTGAGGTTTCTCTCTCCAAGGGCTTTCCAATATTGACAATTCTGTGTTCCATCATTATCCTTGAGTGTCGTGCGAAGAAAAGTAACTATTCCCACCACATCAGAATTGAGAGATTTGCCTATGCTATTAAGTGAAATGCGAGAAGGCCAGACCGCAACGATTGTCCGTGTCGGCGGAAATGAAATTTTGCGCCGCCGGATACTCGAAATGGGCATCCTCAAAGGTACCGAAGTCTATGTTGAAAAATACGCTCCCCTCAAAGATCCTCTCGAGCTGATTGTCAAGGGTTATCATGTTATGCTTCGCGTGGAAGAAGCTGCCCAAATTACCGTGGAAAACGTAAGATAGGCAGGCCATTGAATATGCATCCGAAAACCCTCACCATTGCTCTTGCCGGCAATCCCAATTCAGGAAAAACTACCATTTTCAACAACATCACCGGAACCCGGCAGAAAGTCGGGAACTGGCCGGGTGTAACTGTTGAAAAAAAAGAGGGATCTGTAACCAAATACGATTACAATTTAAAGATTATCGATTTACCCGGCACTTACAGCTTAACCCCCTTTTCCATCGAAGAAATCGTTGCTCGCAATTATGTATTAGATGAGAAGCCAGATGTCGTTATCGACATCATTGATGCATCCAATCTGGAACGCAGCCTTTACCTGGCGACCCAACTCAGAGAGCTTGATTGTAAGGTATTGTTTGCTTTGAATATGGCAGATCTTGCCCGTAGCCGGGGCATGAAAATTGACGACCAAAAACTCTCCGAATTGCTTGGCGTACCGGTTGTCTTCACCGTCGGCAACAAAAACGAAGGCGTCGACAAGCTGTTGGAAAAGACCATTGAACTGGCCGAATCACAGATAGGATCAGCCAAAGTCCGCAAGGTTAAATACAGCAAGGACATTGAAGATTCGATTGACAGGCTGCAACAATTTATCCAAGATCAAACCGACGATACCCTTCCCTACAATATACGCTGGACAGCAATCAAGCTTCTTGAAGACGACAAAATAGTAAAAGAGCGGATTGTCGAAAAAGCCGAAAATAGCGGCCAACAGATTCTTCAAGTTGCCCGGACGTTGCGAAAACGTTTAGAGGACCTTTTCGATGATGAGCCCCAGATCGTCATGACAGATGAACGTTATGGATTTATTGCCGGAATTATAAAAGAAGTTCAGACCACTTCAATCAAACAGCGTATTGATATTTCCCGCAACATTGATCTTTTACTGACAAATCGTTTTATCGGATTTCCGATTTTCGTGTTTTTCATCTGGGCCATGTTCCAGCTCACCTTTACTCTCGGTGAGCATCCCGTGGGGTGGCTGGAGACGGGCATTGGTTGGCTATCCGGTATCATTGAAGTCATCCTTCCCGACGGTCTCTTTGAAGATCTTGTAGTCGACGGGATTATTGCCGGCGTGGGCAGCGTCATCGTATTTTTGCCCAATATTCTCATTCTATTTTTTTGCATTGCCCTGTTTGAAGATACCGGTTATATGGCCAGGTCTGCCTTCCTGATGGACAAGATCATGCATTTGATCGGATTGCATGGCAAATCCTTTATCCCCATGCTCATGGGATTTGGCTGCAATGTCCCGGCAATTATGGCAACCCGGACGCTTGAAAGTGAAAAGGATCGGATCCTGACCATCCTCATTACACCTTTTATGTCCTGCTCGGCCAAGTTGCCGGTTTACATTATCCTTGCCGGTGCGTTTTTCGGCGTCAAAGCCGGTACGGTCATCTTTTCAATTTATCTACTCGGTGTGGTTCTCTCGATTATCACCGGCCGCTTTTTTCGATCGACGCTTTTAAAAGGAGCCGATGCACCATTTGTCATGGAGCTGCCGCCCTACCGGATTCCCATGTTAAAAAGCCTGCTGATTCACATGTGGGACCGCAGCAAAATCTTTTTGAAGAAAATGGGCAAAGTTATTCTGGTGGGATCAGCAATTGTCTGGGTTCTTTCCGTCTTTCCGCGCAACATCCAGTATTCCGTCGATTATGCCACAAAGAAAGACAAACTCATCGCATCTTACAATTCTCAAATGCAAAATGTTTCAGAGGCAGATAAACAACAGCTTGAAATTGAAAAAGATGCAGCCGTTGCCGCTTTGGACAAAGCCCGGCAATCGGAACAGGCTGAAAGGTCGTTTATCGGTCGCATGGGCAAAGCCATCGCTCCCCTCTTTGCGCCGCTGGGCATCGACTGGCGCGGCGGTGTGGCCCTTCTGACCGGATTTGTTGCCAAAGAAATCGTCATCAGTACCATGGGCGTGCTGCATGCCGTGGGAGATGAGGATGAATCCGAGGCCCTCAAAAATGCCCTGTCCGCATCCGGGATGACGCCCCTATCTGCACTTGCAATGATGGTTTTTGTGCTTTTATATCTCCCCTGTCTTGCCACCACAACGGCCATAAAAAAGGAAACCGGCTCCTATAAATGGATGTTCTTCAGCATTGGATATAGCACCTCAATGGCATGGTTCATGGCGTTTCTGGTATATCAGGGGGGGAAATTGTTGGGGTATAATTGATTGCCGTTTGAAATTATATCAATAATCACGCGTATACAGATATATATTTTTCAAGTTATTATTAACTTCCATGGGGTAAGCCGGGTGACGATCTGGAAACGAATCAAAAAATACGACATTGATCTGAGGGCCGAATCAGGAAGGTCAGCAACAGCTTGAAGCGCAATAGGCGGGGGAACTCTACCCAGAAAGTCTCAGCCCGTCTTCATTTCCTACTAAAATTCAACGTCATCGGCTCGGTAGCCTTCGAATGGTCAGAGCCGGAATCATCAAACACGGCCAAAGCAAAACTATAATTTTTCATTGGGTTAAATACGACGTCGTCTTCATGGCCTGTATTCAGTTTGCGATAAAGCATGACCATCCATCCGCCATCTGCATGTCGGCTAATGGCCTGAACATCAGAGCGGGAACCGGAAGGTTTGATCGGCAAACGAAACGGGATTACATCCCCGGCCTTAAACATGGAATAGTCTTTGATCTTAATCGTCTCATCTAGAAGAAGAAATCCGGGGACTGAGGGTTTTATAGCCGGATCTTGCATATAAAGCGGTCGGTTGCCATCTTTGGTCTGATTCTTGACATCTCCTCCGGCACCGAGGTCCTTCCTTCGTCCGGTCTCTCGATACGATCCTGTCGGATTGCCGGCAAGCGTCAGCCAAGCGTCATCGGCATAATTGTAGGGAGCGGAGCGGGCCGCTTTCCAATGCCATAAATCACCTTTCTCTGCTGCTGTCTTTGTGGCGAATTTCCACTGTTCTCTGGGCAAATCGGCCGGGCTATGGCAGGTTACGGCACAGCCTCGGGTGGCGAACTTGTTAATTCGCGTAATCTCAAATAACAAGGCTATCCGGTCCTCGTTTCCTTTGAGATGGTACCACCGTTGACCATCAAACTTCCATGATTGCTTGATAACGCTTTGGGTCGGATCTTTCCACCTGAATAGGAAATACAGGCTATCGTCTGTGTAAAGCGCCCGGGACGTCACAGTCCCATTTGCTCCGACGGACTTCTCACGTCCCTCTACGAGAAGTTGTAGGGCCTCGGCCTTGCTCCACACCGGATCATCCAATCCGGTTGGAGCGTTTTTAACGTAGTTGGCAGTGACCACCAGTGTATGGGCCCTAATCAGCTGATTCGGTACCATCAGTACTGCGCCGACGCATAATACCATAGCCAGCATAGCTCCAATTATTATTTTTCTAGACACGGAGAACCTCCTCAATTGCAATGATGCGACCATGTCTTCCCGGCAAGCATAAATTACGAGTGGGATGCTCGAAAATGCTCAAGATAGCCCATAATAGAAAGTACCACCAAAGCGATGGCCATCATCGCCGCAACCAGCATGACCTTTTTGCGGCGGGCAGGATGGCGCTCAGGAGAAGAATCGATAAATGGCAGGGCAATGAGCAGGCCCGCCAATCCGGCCGGGATAATGACACTTCCGATCACTGATAAAGGTCCCTTAAATATTGTGACCAACTGATTTAAAAACAAAACCCACCATTCCGGCTTTGGGACATAGGTTGAATCGGTGGGATCAGCCGGATCACCTAAAGGTGCCGGCCAATACCAGGAAATAAAGCCCAGCAATAGGGTAACGCTTAGGAATAAAATCAGCCAGCGATTGAACATCACCGGGAAAAAGGATACGATCGGCCGTGAAGTAGTATTTCCGGACAAAGGGCCGGACAACCCCCGATGTCCGATAAAATGAAAATGAATGACCAGCAAAAAAATAAGCAGACAGGGTAAAAAAAGGATGTGCAACACGTAGAATCGGGTCAGGGCGACAATGCCGGTTAAGGGTCCCCCCTGGAGCAATCGGACCATAAAATCGCCGACGAAGGGAACGGATCCAATAATACTGATCCGCACCTGGGTCGACCAATAACCTTTTTGATCCCAGGGAAGCAGGTCTCCAGTAATGACAATTGCCGGCACAAGCAGCATGATAAATATACCGGAGACCCACACAAACTGCCGGGGTGGCTTGTATGCCCCGAAAATAAAACCCCGCACAAGATGCAGTCCCATGACAATCAGAAAAAGATTCCAACCATAATGATGGATACCCTTGATGACATCACCAAATGGAAGGGTGAACAGGGCATAATCCACACTATCATAAGCGGAGCCCGGTGCCGGCGAATAATAAAATGCCATAAACGCCCCGGTTAAAAAAACCAGGACCAGAAGAACCAGAAGCAAAGCGCCGAAGAATCGGTTCCAGGTCAGTGCATCAGCAGGGACAGTCAGCTCCTTTAGTCGAGTTACAATCCCATCCAGGGCCAGGCGTTCAAGCCATGTTTCCGACCGGTTCCCGGTTGTGTTATTCAAAGCAGGTTACCCTTCATAAGTGCATTCAAATGTAGCGTAGCTACCTTTTTTAATCTATACTCTTTGCCCTATGCATAAATATCCGCGGAGAACGCAGCTGATCGGAAAAAGAGCCATTTCCGGATGGAAACGAGTTAACGGCTAAATTGCATCGTTAACACCTCAGAGTCATAGGAATCTTCATCTCCTGAATCATCAAACAAGGCCATTGCAAAATTGTACTTTTTCCTCGGGTTAAACGCCACGTCATCGTCATTGCCGGTATCCAGTTTCCGATAGAGCATGACGGTCCAGCTTCCGTCGGCATAACGGCTGACGGCCTTAATATCGGCACGGGAATCCTCGGGTGTATTGGGCATGCGGAAGGTGATGCTGTCTCCAGATTTAAACACGGAATAATCGGTTATTTCCACAGCATGTGATACAAGCAGAATATCGTTCTTGGCAAGCTTCTTTCCCGGCGCAAGCGCATACATCGGCATGGACTTATCTGCGGTCATGTTCTTTTTATCTCCGCCTTTGCCGGCGTCGCTTTTGCGGCCGCCTTTATTCTCGCCAATCTTGGTGAGCCAGGTATCATCAGCAAATCCGGCGGGATCGGAACGTGCTGCCTTCCAGTGCCAAAGATCTCCTTTTTCGGCTGCAGACGTCGTGCCAAACTTGCCATCCTTGGCATTGGGCGCACCTTCCGGAACGTGGCAAGTGACTGCACAACCCTTGGTGGCAAAATTGTTGATGCGGTTGATTTCAAACAATAGCGAAATGCGATCCTCGTTACCTGGCTGATGGCCCCACTTCTGGCCATCATATTTCCAGGCGCCTTTGGTAACACTCTTGGTCGCGTCTTCCCAGGCGAACAAGAAATAAATTTCCTGTTCTGTATAAACCGCCTTGGTGGTGACAGAGGCCTTTTTACCAGCGAATTTCTCCTTACCCTCAAAGGGAACATTGACAGCCTTTGCTTTCTGCCATGCCGGATCATCCAAACCGGCTGGCGCTTTTTTGACTTTCGCCACCGTAACCGTTTGTTTTGCTGCTCCGGTGACTTCATGAGAATTCAAAACAAGCAACACACCGAAAGCTAAAACCAGAAACAATACAAACCCGATTTTCTTTTGTTTACTCATACGATATACCTCCCTTCCTTTTGTGGATTTATCGTTATCAGGTCAAATAGACCAAAAGGTTATCATCTTCAATTTTATGCTCCAAAACCGACAGTGGTTTCGTAGGCGGACCTGCGATGGGCTGACCATCGGTGTCGAAGCGTCCGCTGTGGCAGGGACATTCAAAAAAGTTGGTTTCTTCCCGCCAAATCACATTGCAGGCCAAATGGGTACAGGTTGACGAAAAAATTTTAATATTTCGATCTTTATTGGTTTTTGCCCAGACAAAGCCCCGCTGAGGCAAAACCAACCAGCCGTCTTTGACCATGAATTCATAAGACAGCATCTCAATGCTGCCCGGCGATAGATCCTCCACGGCCCCGAAATCTACCCATTTGCCAGTCCCCTTTTTTAGTGCTGGAGAAATAAAATAGGTGGCCAGCGGAATGCCGGTGAGAATGGCAGCTCCGCTGCACAAAACGGTTGTTTTGATAAATGCGCGACGGTTAAAAAATATTTTTTGCTTGTGGGTCTTAGAACTCATAACGCAACAGTTGACAAAATTTTTTAATAATTCAATGATTCAACTTTGATCATTTTGCCAATACATAAGGCATAAGTTACTCTAAGAATATTGCATCCGGATTTATACTCCTACCATGTGGTATGTGAAAAAAATGTGAAATCGAAGTCAAAAGATTGTGAAATAAAGAAAATCATGGGCTTGCAATCTGAACATTATCAAATGATAATGTTTGGGTAAGCTTGAGATAATTTTATGCTGGTATGTATTCAAAATTTTAGAAGTTGTTTAAGTTGCATGCGGTATGACTTTTGGAATAGCATTTTGTCTAAAAGAACAAATAAATTATCTATAGTTATAAACAAAATTTATAGATGGCTTGGGCTTTGTATTATAATTGTTCTGGTGCTGGGGCCTATGTATACGTCAAAGGCAGAAGACCATAACGTCAAACAACAGTTAAAAAAAATTGAAGAAATAGAAGAAAAAGAAGAGGAGGAGGAAAAGGAAGGCTGGCTAAACCAAAATATTCAACAAATTTTCGGCGAAAAGGTTAGGTTGAATGGTGTCGTCGAGCTTAACTATGAATATCTTGACGTCAAGGATATTGATGACGAAGATAGTGGCAGCAGTTCTGATTTTTTTCTTAGTACTGCGGAGCTTGCACTCAGAGTTTTTTTTAACGAGTGGAGCAAGTCCAAAATCGTGGTTGCTGCAGAGGATGTCGGCCAGAAAGGTGAAGATAGTAAAATACGTCTGGATGAGGCCATCGTCACCTTGAAAAGTCTGCGGATGCCGCTGTATTTTATCGGCGGCAAAACCGTGATGCCATTCGGGGTTTTCGAAGACCACCTGATTGAAGGCACGCTTACCGAAGATTTATACGAGATCGACGAGTGGGGCGTCACGCTGGGCTTTAACCCTGATTTTTATGGGCTGGAAATTTCCTTTTCGGTCTATAAAGCCCCCCAGGTAATTGAAAATCTGCAAAATTTCGATACGCATGATTTCAGGTCCGGCCGCCAAAAAGAAGATAAATTTCGATCTTATATCGCCAATATTACGTTTGAACCTTTAGAAGACACGCTTACCCTGAGCGCCTTTTACGATAATGAACCCGGTGATGGCAGCCGCAACCAGTCCATCGGTGGCGCTTTTACGTTAAATTATTGGAAGTTCACCCTGGACGCTGAATATATCACCGCCCTGCAGCGGGAGAAAGGGGAAAACGAAGAGGAAAACAAGGAAAGTGCCGGGGTTGTAGGACTGGCTTTTGACCTGCTGGATTCATTGCAGCTGGCAACGCGCTATGAAGTTTTCGATGATGATACCCCTGGGGATCAGGACGAAGTTCTCGATTACAGATTCATTGCCGGATTCAACTACTCTTTTATAGACGTTTTTGATTTCCCATTTTTAGAGGATGCTATCTTCTCCTTTGAATACCGATTTTCAAAATATGAAAAGGAAAAAGACAGCGAGGCAGCTGATTCACAAAACATGTTCCAGTTCCAGATAGCCCTGGAATTCTAACAAACAGCATCATACACCATAAATGAACAGGCAACCGGTATCCGGCCACGACGTTTTGGCTGGAGAGTTGCAAATTTAAGACCAATTTTCTATAATTCTTTTCAAATATGAGCATTAAAACCATACATTACCAAATGGTAATCTATGGGTAATCTTTCCATAATTTTTGTATGACAAGACTAATAGTTCGAATATTTAAAATAATGCAATGCGGTTATTATTGGTAGAAGACGACATCAAGATTGCTCAATTTGTGGTTAATGGTCTAAAAGAAGCAGGTTTTGCCGTTGATCACGCAAAAGATGGTGAAGATGGACTGCACCTGGCTTTAACAGAGCCCTACGACGTCGCTGTTGTGGATCTGATGTTACCCAAACTGGACGGCTTAACACTCATCGAGGAGGTCCGTAAAAATAACATCAATACACCGGTGCTCATTTTAAGCGCCAAAAGATCTGTAGATGATCGGGTTAAAGGTCTAAAAACAGGCAGCGATGATTATTTGGTCAAGCCTTTTGCCTTCTCCGAACTGCTGGCCCGGGTCCAGGCCCTCATTCGGCGATCAACTCGAGTCACCGCACCTTCCGAGCTCAAGGTTGCTGATCTTAAGTTAGATCTGCATGCCCGCAAGGTTTTCAGAGCTGAAATTGAAATTTTCCTGCAGCCGCTTGAGTTTTCCCTCCTCGAATATCTGATGCGCAATGCCGGGCGAGTCGTCTCCAAAACAATGATCATGGAACACGTTTGGGATTACAACTTCAGCCCTCAGACAAATGTCGTGGAAGCACGCATATGTTATCTGCGGGATAAAATCGATAAGAATTTTGATATCAAGCTTATCCATACGGTTCGTGGAGTTGGATATGTTCTTAGAGAAAATTCATAATTTAAGAAAATCATTAATATTTCGCTTAACCATTTTGTATGCGGTGGCATTTGCTGTCCTGTCAGCTATAGGTTTTCTGATTTTCTATTACCGTATTTATGCGGTAACCATGGAAAGTCTGGATCTTGAATTGCTGGAAGAAACCCAAAAGTACACTGCTCTGATGAAAGAAGAAGGTTTAGAAGGAGCCAGATCCGCAATCGCTGAGGAAGCTGAATCTGAAAATCCGGATGAAGACTTTTTCCGTCTTTTTAATTTCAAAGGGGATATTCTTACCTCCTCCGATATGTCCTCCTGGGGTACCGTTGATACGCAAGGCATATCATCGAAAATGCAAAAGGAAGGGCTTTCTTATGTAACCCAAACCATAACCATCCCCGAGCGTGATGATACGGCGCGCATGATAACTGCAATTGTCGGACCGAATACCGTGTTGCAGATCGGAGAAAGCCTTGAAGAAGTAAATGATTATTTAGATATTTTTCTCAAATTGTTTTCAATACTCATTTTTATCTTAATCATCGTGTCGACTATAATTGGATGGTTGCTGGCAAAGCGGGCCACAATTGACATGGCAGAAGTTACTCAAACCGCCGAAGAGATATCAAACGGTTCATATGATAGACGGGTTCAGATCAAGGGCCGGTTCAAAGAGATTGAGAGGCTCGGTGCCACATTTAACAGAATGCTGGACCGCATTCAGAGCCTGCTGAAATCCATGAAAGAAATCAATGATAATATCGCCCATGATCTTAGAAGTCCCCTTGCCAGAATCCGCGGCATCGCCGAAATGAATCTGCTCAAGGAAAAATCCATTGACGAATACAAAGACATGGCCGCCAGCACCATGGAAGAGTGCGATACATTAATTGATATGATCAATACGATGCTGGACATCACAGAGGCGGAAGCCGGTGTAAATGAAGTTAAAGCTGAGGAATTTGAACTGGTCGCGCTGATCCGTGAGGCCTGTGAACTTTTCCGTCCCATAGCTAATGAGAAAAAGATAAACTTGAAAACCAACCTTCCTGAATCCTTGACTTTTAAAAGCGATCGGAAAAAAATGCAGCGGATCGTGACGAATATACTGGAAAATGCCATAAAATTTACCCCCGCAGACGGAACAGTTGCTGTTTCCGCCGCCGCGCAAGATGGTGAGGTCCGGATCGAATTTGAAGACACGGGAATGGGCATTTCCGAAAACGACCTGCACCATATATTTGAACGTTTTTACCGCTGCGATCGAAGCCGCTCTCAAGGCGGAGTGGGTTTGGGTCTCAGCTTGGTCAAAGCTTATATTGAATCTATGAACGGTACCATTCGTGTATGGTCCACCATCAATCAGGGAAGCCTCTTTGCTTTGAAATTTGCACTTTAATTTTGTAAATTTATCGCACCAACCTTTAAAATCACCTTCTTTTATTTAAAAAATCCCACGATTAATCACCCCTTGTTTTTCGGTTTCCCCATAGAGCTTTTTTAACAGCCCTGAAACATCTAAGGCTCTATTTTGCAAACTATAATCGGATATCATCTATGGGATCCTAATCATTGTCTTTTCCTCACCCTCATCGGCTTAGCCGCTTCTTTTTTTCCTACATTATCAAATAATAATTTTGGGGTAATCTTGCGGTAAAATTTATAGATTATAGTCGGAAGCTAGAGTTTGAGTCAGTTTTTGATTGCCGAAGTTAACAACTTAGAGATGATGGAGTTATTATCGCGGCCGTTTGATTTCAGCCGGATGATTCGCGCCGGACCG
>CP070746.1:4973262-4989193 GCA_020348305.1 Desulfobacterales bacterium | reverse complement strand
CATCCAACTTTTTTGCGGCGGATCAGTGAAGCGAGCTGTTTGGCTGAGCGAAAAGGAAGTGTAAGCATCGTCTCCTCCACTAGCTAAGGTCTTCCCTATTCCTCAATTCCTAAATTTGTAATTCCTTAATCTTCGATTATATGCCACAGATTTTCTTAACCTCCTCATTATCTATCAGTTCTTCCACCGGTCCCTGATAGCAAATCCGCCCGTTGTCTATAATGTACCCGTAATCACTTAACCCTAACGTAAAATTGATATTTTGTTCCGCCAGCAGCACGGTTAAACCCACTTCTTTTAACCTTCGTATGCGTTCTTCCAGTGTTTTCACCAAAACCGGGGCCAATCCTTCGGTGGGTTCATCCAATAGTAAGAATTGTGGGTTTCCCATCAATGCCCTTGCAATGGCCAGCATTTTTTGCTCACCACCGCTTAGCAGTCCGCCTCTGCGATGATCTAAATCTTTCAGTTTGGGAAATAGATCATATACGCTTTGTTTGTCCCATTCATCGCCCCCTATGCCTTTGCGTTCGGCAATCTCGAGATTTTCTCCGACAGTAAGATCGGCAAAGATGCGACGGTCATCGGGAACATAACCCATGCCTTTGCGCACCATGCGGAAAGGCAGCGTTCCGGTTATATCTTTCTGTTTAAACCGGATTCGTCCCCGGGAGGGTGGCGTCAAGCCCATGATACTTTTTAAGGTGGTGGTTTTTCCGGCGCCGTTGCGCCCTAAAAGACAGACGACCTTGCTTTCGCCAACTTCAAGCGAGACATCAAACAAAATGTGGCTTAAGCCATAAAATGTGTGAATATTCTCTACTGCAAGCACTATTCACCTCTCAGATAAGCTTTTTGCACTTCGCTATTTTGTCTTACTTTCTCCGGCTGGCCTTGAACAATAGTGCGCCCTTGTTGCATCACCATTATGCTTTGGGCCACACCGAAGACCACATTCATATCGTGCTCGCAAAATAAAATGGTTAATCCCTGTTCATCCGCCAGTCGTTTGATAAGCGCCATGGTTGCAGTCGTTTCCTCCGGGGACATGCCGGCAGTGGGTTCATCAAGTATCAGCAAATCCGGCTCGTTGCCCAATGCAATGGCGATTTCCAGAGTACGTTTATCACCGTGGGATAGCGAGCCGGCAATATCCATTTTTTTATCCAGCAATCCCACGCTGTCCAGGATACGATTTGTCTGTTTTACTGCAATTTGACTGGCGGGGTGGAAGAGTTTGTCGCTTAGTTTCTGTTGAGATAAAATTGATACCTGCACATTTCGAAACACCGACAAACGCGGGAAAATATTGGCTATTTGAAATGACCGCGCAATGCCTTTACGGCAAATTTCATGGGGCGGCAGCTTGCTGATATCTTGCTCATTAAAGAGAATCCGGCCGTCGTCGGGCTGCAACTGTCCGGTGATGAGATTAAACAGGGTGGTTTTGCCGGCACCATTGGGTCCAATTACGGCAACAAGCTGACCCCTGTCAACCATCAGTTGGGCACCCTTGACCGCTTTGAAATCATCAAACGATTTGTGCAGTTGCTCCACCCGAAGCATAAGTTTACCTATTCTGCACTGCCCGTAGCATTGCGCTTGGACCATGCACGGAATTTTTCCATGTAATTGTATCCCATGATTCCTTCAGGCAAAAAGAAGATTAGAAGGATCAGGATAATGCCTAATATCAGGGTCCAGTACTCCGTATAGGTCCCTACAAAGGTTCGTAGCGAAACGATAATTGCTGCGCCTAAAATGGGACCGGCAAACGTAAACCAGCCACCCAGAAGACACATGATAAATATCTCCAGGGATAACACCCAGAATAGCAGGTCCGGAAAGATCGATCCCTCCATCACCACAAAGAGGACACCGGCGACGCCTCCGAAAAATGTGGCAATCACAATGGCCTTTAGCTGGTGGCGACGGACATTGATTCCCACGGCGGCGCATCGTTCCGGGTTGTCGCGGATAGCTTGCAGCGTGGAGCCGAACGGAGATTTTATAATCAGATACAGAAGAATTAGACAAATTCCCAGAACAATTAGAACAAAGTAATAGGCGCTTGTTGTGGATGAGATAAAATCGGGTATCGGGATGCCGTGAATGCCGTCATCGCCGCCGGTCAGACTGTACCAGCGAAAGGCGATGGCCCATATTAAAGAGCCCAGAGAGATCTGAAGCATTCCAAAATACAATCGGTTCAAACGGATGCAGAACATACCGATGAGCAGCCCGGCCAAGGCAGCTGCTAGAGGCCCGGCAATAAAAGCAATCCACCACGGCACAGGCGTCTTCGCTAACAACAGTCCGGCCGTATATGCGCCGACGCCGTAAAAAACGCCATGGTGAAATTGAAATAGCATGCCGTGGCCGACACATAAATTAAGGCTCATGGCCAGCAGTGCTGTTACGAATATGACAGTTAGAAAATATGTATAGAATCTCGGCAGAAATGACGGCGCTAAGAGCAAAACCACAAAAATAACGGTGCTGACACCAAATGATTTTTGCCGAATCATTTCACTAAACAACGCAATTCCTTTCTACCATACAGATTTCAACATACCCGTAGGTTTCCATGTCAGAACAATCACTACGGCCACATAGGGAAAAACGATGGCAAACTGCGGCCAGAACAAAACGCCAAAGGATTGGGTGATGCCAAATATCAGTGAGCCCACCATAGCTCCCCACATATTCCCTAATCCGCCGATTGTCACAATCAAAAAGGCTTCAATAATGATATTGTGATCCATGCCGATGGTTACACTGATGGTCGGGGAAACCAAGGCACCCCCTAAACCGGCGAGAAAACAGCCTAATATAAAAGCAAATGCAAATACCCAGCTGACATTGATGCCGATGGCGCCGACCATCTCCCGATCTACCGCCGCTGCACGTGCAATTTTGCCGATCCTGGTTTTGCTGGAAAACAACCACAGTCCAATGGCGACTACCGGACCGATAATTAGCAGAAATATATTGTATTTCGGGATCGGAGAACCAAAGATCGACACAGAACCCTGGAAAATTTCAGGGGCCATAATGGATCGGTATTCCGCTCCCCAGATCATTTTGGTTAAATCCCCCAGGATCAGCATCAAGGCAAAAGTAAACAGCAACAGCATGAGATGCTCGCGTTCATAAAGATGACAAAACAGTGAGCGTTCGGCAACCAGGCTGATCAACGCCACCACTAAGGGCGCAAAAATGAGGGCCAGCCAGAAGCCGACAGATCCTCCGCCAAATGATGTAGAAATGCTGTGGGCGGCAAAGGCGCCGACCATGTACAGGGAGCCGTGCGCCACATTGGGTATCCGGAGAACACCGAGCACAAAGCTGAGCCCGGAAGTCACAATGAACAAAATCATGGCCCGACTCACACCGACCAGAAACGTGATACTCAGGGCTGCAAAAGTTATCGTCTGCCCATCTTCCATATTGAAACATCCTTTAAGGCTTTACAAATCAAAGCAATATATTCAGAAAAAGACTTGCTCGCCTGTTGGGCAGAGTGGGCCAGGCGGGCGGTTTTCTGTTGACATTTTTTACTGACCCCGGGCTTCCATAATTTCCTGACAAGACGGCATCACTTCAGCACCGCGTAGGGTATAGATATCCGAGGAAATGGCCACGCCGAGTTCCGGCGATAATTTGGTTACTCCAAAATACATCGGCAAAATAGCCTGATGGTCGCAGGCTCGCATTTCGACCCTGCCGGTCGGACTGTCGATTTTCAGGCCTTCCAGTGCGTCAATAAATTTTTCCTTATCCACCGATCCGGCCTTTTTGTAAGCTTCAGCTATAAAATGGGCCGTGATGTAGCCATGATAGGCTGGAAAGCCAGGTGGGCTTCCATAGGCGGCTTTAAAAGCATTCACAAACCGATTGTTAGTGGAAAACTCCGGAAAATAAAAATGATAGTCGATGGTTCCCATGACACCCTCGGGTGCATTCATACCCTGAGGATTTAAAACGGCATGATCCGTGGCACTGTGAATATAGACCGCAACTTTATCGGCCATGCCGGTGGCTTTGATGGTTTTCATGATATTGATCATTGTACCGCCGCCGGTTGCAAAAATGACGGCATCGGGCTTGGCGGCCAAAATGGAGGTGATGTAGGGAATCAAATCGGGTTCGCCTAACTTCCACCAGCTTTTACCGACTAACTTCACTTCAGGTTTGCGGGCTTTGAGGTTTCTCCAGGCGGCATCCGCGATCGCATGTCCGTATTCATAATCGTCTCCGGCAATCCAGTATTTGACATAGGGTTTGGTGGAAAGCCCCACCCCGCCAGCTTTGCCGGCCATAGCCGTATTTTCCCCGGCAGAAAACACATAGCGATGGCCTTTTTTGCCGGTGATATTTTCACTTTTTGAAATCCAGGCAATAAACGGTACCTTTTCTCTTTTAGCCACTGCTTCGGATATGGCTAGCGCGGCCCCGCTGTTAATGGTACCTACCAGAATATCGACATCTTCCCGCAATACCAGTTCCTTTGCAAAATTCAGGGCCAAATCCACCTTAAATTTGGAATCACGGGTGGTAAACTCAATCTTTTTGCCCAGTACCCCCTTTGCGTTTATATCTTTCAAGGCCAGTTTGAAGCCGTTGAGGGCATCTTGTCCAAAAACAGCTGCAGGACCACTGTAACAGTCTATGATACCTACCTTAATGTTTTTTGCCTGGGCGTGGCCCGGGATCAGCATCAAAGAAATTGCGCAAAGCCCCACCAGCAAGGCACTACCTACCTTTAAATATGTTTTTTTCATTTTGGAAACCCTCCTTTCTTGGTTTTAAATGGGTAGATTTTAAATTAAATTCAATAATTAGAGACTCAAAGGGACAATTAGCCATCGCGGTTGAAATGATACTGAAGGTCATTCAATTTTTATTTTTGATGTTATTTCCTATTAAGGATGCTTTATTAAGTCAAGAGATAATCGTCATAGCGATGGTTACAATCAGAAATGTACGATTATGGCCACAAATTCCTTTTCTGAAAAGAGATTATGGTATAAGAAAACATATTTTAATTAGTGCCGTCCATCTGAGTATTAGAATTAACGGATGGGCACTAATTAAACAAGGAGATTTAATTGCCTTTCAACCGACTTAATGAAACACATATTAAGAATCTTCAATCAATGGTAGCCCCGGACCGCATATCCACCGGCGCGTCGGTGCTCGATTTACATGCCAAAGACCAATCACATCACACTCCCAGCCGGCCGGAGTTGGTCATCTGGCCGGTAAAGGCTTCGGAAGTGGCTGAAATTTTAAACTATGCAAATGACAACCTGATTCCGATTACGGGGTGGGGATCAGGATCGAGTTTGGAAGGCAATCCCATCCCCGTTGAAAAAGGAATCGTGCTAGATTTTACACAGATGAATCGGATTTCAAATATTCGCGAAGAAGATTTTCAGGCCGATGTGGAGCCGGGTGTTATCTACCAGGATTTAAACGAAAAACTCCGCTATTCAGGTTTGTTTTTTCCGCCGGACCCCGGGGCGCGGGCCACCATCGGAGGAATGATCGCCAATAACGCCAGCGGCACAAGAACCGTATATTATGGCTCCACCAAGGATTATGTGCTGCGGCTATCTGTGGCACTTGCCAACGGTGAAATACTTGAACTGGGCACACGGGCCAGCAAAACCTCATCGGGCTATGATCTGATTCGTCTATTTGTCGGGTCGGAAGGCACGCTGGGAATTGTGGTGGGAGCCACGATTCGCCTTGTCGGTCTGCCAGTTGAATTTTCGGCGGCTGTTGCCACATTTCCTTCAATCGATGCAGCCGGAAAGACGGTTTTTGAGATTATACGCTCCGGCCTCAATCCGGCGGCATTAGAATTGCTCGGTCCGGAATGCATCGAGCTGATGAATCGGGAAGAAGGCCTTGAACTGAATCTGTCCCCGACCCTATTTATTGAATTTCACGGTACCACCACCAGCCAGCTGGCAGAAGTGTTAGATATGGCTGAGGAAATAAGCAGGGCAGAAGGATGCATAAATTTCGAACCGGGCGTGGGGCGGGTGCAAAGAGACCGCATCTTCAAAGCCAGGCATGCTTTAGGCGAGATGATCCTTCGGAATCATCCGGATTGTGGAATTCTGATTATGGATGTGGCTGTGCCGATAACAGCATATTCCGAATTGATTGCCACCATCAATACAGAAATGGCTGAGACGAATTTGGTTAGTTATTACCTCAGCCACGCCGGAAACGGGAATGTCCACTTGAACATTGCCGGTAAAAAAGGTGACACGCAAGAATGGAATCTCATCGGGCAAATCGTCCAACGTTTGGTTCAAAAAACCATCGATCTTGGCGGCACCGCCACCGGAGAACACGGAATCGGCCTTGGAAAACGAAAATTTATGGTTGCCGAGCATGGGACCAGTTTGACGTGGATGAAAAAGATCAAAACCCTGTTTGATCCCAACGGGATACTGAATCCCGGAAAAATATTTCCGTAACCTATAGGATCCCCATTGGTTCAGAAGAGATTGATCGAGGCTAAAGTTCCTAAAACAACTGTAGAGGTCATTTTCGGGAGACCACCCATTTCGTGTCATTGTCTTTCCGTGGTTTGTCGGTGCTATCATCGGCGCATATACGCATCTTAGCGAATCTCGGGAAAATTGCTCCTTGACATTCCTCCTCTGATCGAATATATCATTTGCGGGTCGAGAGTTAGATACGGGTGGAATGGCTTAGCAGTATTGGGTGTTCGCAGGTACGATTGTTCACTCTGACGTAACTCTCCAAATTTCTTTTGCTGTCTCGTTGTTAAAGCTTTTCTCAAAAACTCCCTGAAACCAGCTTAGCACTCTTACCTGAAGAAACGGTACCATCGCTACCCAGTATTCATCGATGAGCAACTCCGGGCTATCGTCCTATTTGAAAACAGAGGAGAAATCTCTTATAGAGAAAGGGGGTGAGGCGCATAACTCACAAAGGTCTCATGAAGCCAATCGTAAGACTGAGGGGGGGTGATAACGGGAGATTGAAGACGTGAGGTTTTTTGGTGAATCTAAGATGCTATAAGCTTCACAGTTTTTTCTAATTTTATGGCCTAGCGGCCGGACGAGAAATAAGGAGGGAAAAATAATGAAAAAATTACCAAAACTTTTACTCGTTATAGTTCTCGTGGGCGCAATGGTTGTATTGGGGTTAAGTTCGTCGACACTAGCGGCTGACCCCAAAGTCATTAAGATCGGTTATACTGCGCCGTTCACGGGGGCCGGTGCCGAATATGGGACAAATGGGTGGCGTGGTATCCAATTGGCCCTCGAAGAAGTCAATAAAAAGGGAATTACCATTAAAGGGGAACCATACAAAATCGAGATCATCCGATATGATAGCATCTGTACACCGACAGAGGCGGTGGCAAACGTGCGCAAGTTGGCCATGGAAGATAAGGTTGTTGCTATTCTGGGTGACCACTGTAGCTCTTGCTGCATGGCCATCGCTCCGTTGTGCGATGAGTTTAAGATCCCGGCGGTGACGATCGAGTGTGCAGCTGACAGCGTTACGAAGCCAGGACACGAGTTCTATTTCAGAATGCGCCCCTCCATGGGACTGATGGCTCCTTTGGGAATTCCTCGGATTGTAAAGATATTTAATCCGAAGACGGCGGGATTTATAAATATCAACGACGACTACGGACATTCATTCCGGGATTCCTTCAAGGCTGAGCTGGCAAAGCATGGCGTCGAGACGGTGGTTGAAGAAGATTTCGAGCGCGGAACTACTGATTTCACGGTCTATTTGACAAAAATCAAGCGTGTCAAGCCGGATGTTGCCTTTTATGTTGGGGCAATTTCGGAGGGCGCCTTGATTGTGAAACAAGCAAGAGAAATTGGTGTCACCGACCAGACGGCCCTTTTCGGAGCAGAAGAAATGGCCGAAATGGAGCTTCTTTCCCTGGCGGGCGCAGAGGCGATAGAAGGAACCTATGCACTCGCATTGTGGGGAAGCGTCGATCCTGCCTTTGCGAAGCGGGTCATGGATCGGTTCAATGCGCCCATGCACTACGCGATCATATTTGGTTATGACGCGCTGCATGTGGTTGCCAAGGCAATTGAATCGGCGCAATCCCTTGATCCAGTGAAGATCAAAGACGCCTTGAAAAAAACGGATTATCAAGGACTTGAAGGTCACGTAAAGTTTGAGAGTTTTGAGGGCTACAAAAACCAGGGCCGATTTGTACCCAGTATTGTGAAGTGGGTCAGTGGTCAACGAACGGTAGTTGAGTGAGGTGAGTAAGTGGATACACTGTTGTTACAGATCGGCAATGGATTGATCATCGGGTCGATCTATGCCTTGGTGGCGCTGGGAATCAACGTCATCTGGAGCATTGCAGATGTTCCGGACTTCTCGCAGGGCGCCATCTTCGTTGTTTCTGCCTACATCAGCTACTTTGCGGTGACATTAGCGAAGATCCCCTATGTTCTGGCCTTGGTATTGGGAATGTGTGTGGGCAGTTTCATGGCTTTCATCTTTGAGAGGTTTCTCTACCGGCGATGGCGAGGAGCTGGCCGCGTCCAGCTCCTCTGCGCCATTGCTTTATTTTTTCTATGGACCAATGTCGTAAATGCCCTCTGGACTGCCAAGGCGAAGATGTTTCCGGCCTATTTGAAGGGTAGCATGTTCGGATTCAGTTATATGCGCATCGCCGTCGTTGTGGTTGCCGCTATCCTTTTCGTACTCGTCTACCTCTTCATTATGAAGACTAAAATCGGAAAAGCAATTCGGGCGGCATCTCAAGAAAGCGAGGCGGCCCAGGTTTTGGGTATCAACATCAATACGGTCAATTCGGTTGTTTTCATGCTCGGTGGCGCGTTATCAGGAGCCGCGGGCGTTCTGGTGTCTCCATTATATGCTATCTTTCCGACGATGGGTGATTTGCCGCTGCTCAAGGCCTTGGTAGTGGTTATCTTAGGCGGATTTGGCACAGTCGGCGGTGTCTTGATCTGCGGGCTGGGGTTGGGAGTCTTGGAAACTCTTGGGGCAGGCTATCTTTCATCAGCCTACCAGCATGGATACGCTTTTGTGATACTCATAATTGTACTGACATTCCTCCCCAAAGGATTGTTTGGCAAGGTATAGGAGGCCGCTGAATCCTGGCCTGAGAGCAAGTAGACACGATAACGGGTTGCGATACTATGAAATCGATAAACATTAAAAAGCCTCCCTTTGGCCTGAAAGAGCATGCCTCAATGGATGTTGGTAAGGTGGCGGGGATTTTTGTTTTGGTTTCCTTCTGAAGTCTCAAAGACAGAGATAAACAATCATGTTTGTTGCAAGCCGAATTGCGATAGCGGTCTCCATTATTATCTTAATTTTCATTCCCCAATTCGCATCAAATTACGTTATTTACGTCGTGATATTGGCAATGTTATTTGCCATATTGACGGCGAGTTATGACCTCCTTACGGGCTACACGGGGCCGCTTTCCTTTTGTCATGCCGCCTTTTACGGCTTGGGTGCGTACACCTCTGCCCTTTTAACTTTGCGAACCGGGATGTCATTTTGGCAGGCATTTCCGATAACCGGTATTTGGGTTTTTCTTTTCGCGGCAGCCGTCGGATACCCGGCTTTGAAGATTCGCGGACATTATTTTGCGGTAACCACTTTTTTCTTCGGACATTTTGTCTACCTTTTCTTGCTGAATTCTCGAAAGCTCACCAATGGCCCCCTGGGTTTACGGGGCATCCGACCGCCGGACAGCATCCTCGGTATCGATTTTAGCAGCATCACCGCCAGTTACTACCTGGTTCTTTTCTTTGGAGTGCTGATTGTGGGCTTTCTCCATTTGCTCGTCAAGTCGAGGATCGGAAGATCCCTTGTATCGATCCGGGAGAATGAAGATCTCGCAGAATCGATCGGCATCAATACTTCATTTTACAAAGTGTTGGCGTTCAGCATCAGTGCCGGCTTGGCTGGTCTGGCCGGTAGTCTCTTTGCTCATTTTTTCCGTTTCTTACACCCAACAGATTTTGCATGGATGATCTCGGAAATGATCGTGATTATGGCCCTGGTGGGTGGCCTGGGTACCCTGTTCGGCCCAATAATTGGTGCCGGTGTCGTGAAGTTTTTTCTTGAATTGGTGCGGCCGGCACCAGAGCTGAGGTTTATCCTCTTGTCTATCATGCTGATATTGGTTCTCCTTTTCGAACCAAAAGGCCTGGTGGGAATAATTAGGCGTATCCGGGGAGAAAAGTAAACCCTTCAGAGGGTTAACCTTTACCCACAGTGTTAAGTATGTCTCAAGGTCAGCAGTTGATTTAGGGGTTACAGACAGTATGGCTAGTGGCGGAAATATGACAGAGGAAGGATTTAAAAAAGTGCTAGAAGTGAGGCAGTTAAGAAAGCACTTCGGCGGCGTGGCTGCCCTTAGTGACGTGGATCTCGATGTCTTTGAATCAGAGATTCTGGGGATAATAGGCCCCAATGGCGCCGGTAAGACCACCCTGTTCAATATAATTGCCGGCTTTTTCCCCCCCACAAGTGGCACGGTGATGTGCAGGGGAGAAGAATTGACTGGCCTAAGAGCAGACCAGATAGCGCGAAAGGGGATAGGGAGGACTTTTCAGGCATCGACTCTTTTTAGCCAGTTCACGGTTTTTGACAACGTGTTCAATGCTTTTCACATGCACTACAAGCAACCCCCATGGAAAGCGCTTCTGCACACCAGCGCAGTTCGGGAAGAAGAGCGGACAATGAAGCAAAAGGCCATGGAATTACTGGATTTTACTGGGTTAGCTTCTCAAAAAGACAAACTAGCCGAGAATCTATCGAGTGGATACCAAAAAATCCTAACCATTAGCATCGCTTTGGCTACAAATCCCAAAATATTACTACTAGATGAACCCGTAACAACCCTGTCCCCCCAAATGGTGGAGACGGTGATGGGGCTGGTTACTAAAGTTCGAGATACGGGAACGACCGTGTTAATCATTGAACATAATATGAAAGCAATTATGGATTATTGCGACCGAATTGTTGTGTTAGCTTACGGGGAAAAAATAGCCGAGGGCCTTCCCCGGGAAATCGGAGAAAATAGGGAGGTGGTTGAAGCCTACCTCGGAGTCATGGGCTGATGTTTCTTAGTATCAGAGACTTATATGTAAACTATGGGAAGTTTGAGGTCTTGAAGGGCGTTTCCATGGAAATTGAAGAGGGTAAAATAAGCCTTCTCTTGGGTGCCAATGGCTCGGGTAAGAGTACCCTTCTTAAGACAATATCTGGTTTGAATCGGCCCCTCTCAGGTAGTATCTGGTTTCAAGAAACAAGGCTAAATGGAATGGCTTCCTACGACATCCTCAGATTGGGGGTTGCCCAGATACTTGAGGGAAGGAGGATTTTCCCTCATATGACAGTGGTAGAGAATCTGGAGTTAGGTGCCTATTCGCGCAGAAACAAGCGGGAAATAGCCAGGGAGATCGAAGCCATGTGTGAGCGTTTTCCCATATTGGGGAAAAAACGAAAAGAGCAAAGCAGCAATTTGAGTGGTGGTGAACAACAAACGCTTGTGATAGCACTGGCATTGATGACGAAGGCTAAGTTACTGTTGATGGATGAGCCATCCCAAGGGTTGTCCCCTCTTTTAGTCAACGAAGTGGCTGATACCATTACCGGACTGAACAAAGATGGCCTTAGCATTGTATTAGTTGAGCACAACCTTCGTCTGGGTCTTAGTATCGCCGATCAGGTATATGTGCTCGAAAACGGCAAGATCGCTTTTGATGCAAGTTCCAAGGACTTATCAGGAGTGGAATACGCGCAAAAGATATACTTAGGTGGCTAAAGAGGTAAATCTCGAATCAAGCCATGATATGAACTTCTGACGGGTGTCTGAGGTACCTTGATGTTTCCAAAATTTTCTATGTCGTCAAAATATTCGGAAATATATGCCGGTGTGGGTTTTGGGTTGACGCTGATCTCCGCATGTAAGGATCATCCAAACCCTGAAGGCTTTGATCAATATAAACGAAAGCTGTTGCGCAAGATGAGAAAAAGAGAGACTCTGGCGCAAATTACCGAAAGAATCAATATCTATGCTGATTTTTTTCAAGGCTTTGGTTATGAATGCCCGTTAACCAAACATCTAAAGCGGACCGTAAACAGCGGTTTTCCGCGCTATTCGCTATTTGTCGATGCTCACTTTATGGCGGAAATGTGTGCCGGTATCCTGGTGGCGGTAACCGATTTTGATTGCTTTGACGGTGATTTAACACTGGATGCAGCAGCAGATGGAGAAATCTGTGCCGGCATGGGTGAACGTGAGTTTGTTATGAAAAATGGGGAAATCGTGTTGCGCGATGAAAAAGACATCGTATGTGTCCTTTGCCAGGGGGCGGACGAGAAAACACGAGTGCGGGAAGATACCATCAATGTTTTATTTTATGCCTATGCGGTACCCGGCATTGAAAACCAGTACCTCGAAGCAGGCTTAACCGTCGCCGCTGAAACGGTGGCTGAGTTTGGTGGCGGCAAGGTTGAAGGTATTGAAATATTTTAAATATTTCATAGCTTTTCACGGTTTGAAAACTTCGTATTCTCCCTTCATCCACGCTTTCAATCCCATGGTATAGTATTTCGAAAATCGTCTGTCCGAAGGCCCGCCGGCATTATTGGTGTGTAATTCATCATCTGCGAAATCGGTGACCATCCGAAATGTCGGGGTAAAGGTTGACGGATGGCCCATGGATTTATATTGTTGGCCTTGTGGAATAGTTGCTCGGCTGCCGATATGCTCGTAGGGGCCATAGTCGAACCCAAATATTTTGGGTAGTCTGCCCGCGAAGAAGATATTTGGAATATACATTTTTCTCGTTTTGCCATAGGGGACAGCCGGGTCCTTCAAGCCTCGATCAATCGCCGTTTGAAAAATTTCATCTCTGGTCTTGTCGCCAAACCAGGCCGATTCATTTTTCAGCATCACTTGATCAAAATTCCCATGGAGCATAGCAAACATAGGCGTTTCCGTGATAATGTGCTCTATCACATTTACCCCCATGCCGTTTTCACCAAAAATGAGTTTCAGCAGCTCTAGATAAACTCTCTCAAACAGGGTGGCTCCAAGGGATGTGGCATCGTATTTTTGATCCCAGTTTTTTAATATCTCGCTGTTTTCGGTGGCAGGCAGCAGCGGTTGAATGATTTCCATAAATGCTTCGGCCTGGCGGGAATAGAGATCATAGTGCATCTGCTTCATGTATTCCATGGTCAGAGATTCTTTTTGCTCAAGCAGTTCACGTATACGATCAGCGCGATAGCTCGACATGGGAAGTGTCATCGGAGCGACCTCACCCAGATGGTTTAAATCCTGATTGGCTGTAATAATGTAGCCCTCATTCGGATTTAATGCTCTGGGGTATTTGTCGGGGCTTATCATACCCTGCCAGCCCTGGCTCTCATCCCAGGCGAGATAGGGCAGGAGGCCGGATGTGTTTTCAGCCTTTTTGGGATAAAGCCCGCTGAGCTGATAGCCGATATTTCCTTCGGCGTCTGCCCATACCCAGTTAAACGGAGCAAAAGGAAGGCCGCTAAAATACTTCAGGGCGTCCTCTGCAGTTTTAGCATGCACGACGTTAAGTAGATTGCGGGCCGACTCCGCTACAGTGCCTTTACGGCTGGACCAGGCAAGGTTTAAATAATACCCATCCTCATCCGGCTCACCTTCGAGGATGCCGTAATCATTTTCATAAATTTTTAGGATAATGGGATCTTTCTTTTTGGGTTTTATTATTTCTTCTCTCATTTTTAACGGCAGCCATTTTTCTCCTCTGCGATATTTCTTATCTTTTACCTCTTCGATAAAATAATCGATCATGTCCATGGTACCATAGGTCACCGCCCAGGAGAGGTTGGGTGTTCGTCCCAAAATAATCGATGGTATTCCCGGCAACGTGGCCCCCATCATGAAATGCTCTTTTGCCGTCATGACGGCGCTATACCAGATGGAAGGCAATTGGATAGCCAAATGGGGATCTCCGCACAGGAGGGCTTTGCCGGAGGTGGTTTTTTGCGGACCAACAGTCCAATTGTTGCTTGCGAATAAACCAGGAAGGTGTCCCATCCATTTAATGGATTCAGGTACAATGGGTCTAATTAATTTGACCTTTTGAATGATCTCTATGAGATCATTGGATATCTCCTCTCTGATATACGGGAAGAGTTCCTTTACTTTTTGAGGAGCGACGTTGTTTCTGAGCAGCTGCAATATAAATTTCTCAATATCACCCTGGCTTTGGTATAATCCGATATATCCAATGAGTTTAACCATCAAAACGATATCTTCCGGCGTCCATTGATCGGGTTGGTAACCGATCAACTTGAATTCAATAGGGGTCTTAGAATCAGAAACCGCATCGTTTACTCCCTTGCAGTAAGAATTAAAGATATCAGAAACCTCCGGAGATAACTGTTGAACCTCATTTAACGCATCTTCGCTTAAATTGATCCATCGCATAAATTTGTCGAGTTCGATGAGTTCATCGTCCGCTTTTACAAATTCCGATCCCTTACCCTGGCCGATGATCTTCATAAGCCACATATGCATCTGCCGGTCGTGGCCGTGCATGTAGCCCAGCCCGTAATGAAGGTCGATCTCTTCATCTGCATCAATCCGGGGAAATCCTCCTTGCATTCGTTTAATTCTGATTTTGCCGGCTGTTCCTGCAAGAGTGATTTGTTTGTCTTTGATTTTCATCACAATTTTCCCCCACTCCCTAAAGGTTAGAATGTTAAAGTTAAATGGGATATTACGAATTTAGTCTTCTATACGCTTTTTAAAGACTTCGAGCGCCTCTTGCAGCAAGCGACGAATAAAGACCTCTTTATCACCGCGGGCAAGCTTTTGGTAATCGTTATATTCAGGATGGGTTTCAGCAAGAACGGGTGGGGCATCCTTTGACGCTACTTTTATTTCTTCACTTTTCTGCACCATTTCAAGAAGAGTGGTATTTTCAGCAGAAAAACGCTGAAGCCATTCCAACCGGCGCATCAGTTCAAAGCGTACTTGATCGGCTAGAAAAAGATGGATGTCCACCACCATTAGCTGATCTTTGTTTTCGAGATAGTGGAATTTGGGAGCCGGACCAAGGTCTAAAACACCCATGATGAATTCGTAGAAGGCATTCGAACTATTATCTCCGGGTAAGGCTAAATAATATAGTGTCTTTTCAGAAAGATCAGAAAGTCTGGTGTGGATACCATAATTTTCGCCAAATCGCTTTTGCCAGGGGCCAAAACTTCGTTGCCCTAAAGCTTTGTTGCGATAGGTTTGAAGATTTACGATTTTTGTCATGAGACACTAAACGTTAATTTAAAAATGATATCCAAAAGGTTTCAAACAAATAAACGATACAACTTATATAACAGATGACAATGGGTAATGAAACCCATTTTCAAGCTGGAAATTTGACAACAATCCGTTTTGCACTATCTTGTTGCTTATGAAAAAGGCTCTGATTGTAGTTGCTATTTTTCTCGCAGATTTATCTACGTTTGCTTATGCGGAGCAGCCGTTAGATGCATTGCAGAAGTCAATAGAAAAAAGTATCAGCATATTAAACGATCCAATTTATAGAGATACCACCCAAAAAGATACCCAGCGCCAAAGGCTGTGGGAGGTATTAAAAAAAAGTTTTGACTTTAAAGAATTTTCCAGAAGAATTCTCGCCACGAATTGGTTGAAATTTACACCACATCAAAGAAAAGAATTTACAGAGCTGTTTGCCAAATTTGTAAAAGTCTACTACCTAACACGACTGCAAGATAAATATAATAATGAAAAAGTAATTTTTGTTAGCCAAAATATAATAAGTTATTCTAAAGCTGTCGTTCAGGTGAAGGTGCTTTGGAAGAATCAAGAAGTCCCGGTGGAAATTAAAATGGTGAG
>CP070746.1:4957893-4973162 GCA_020348305.1 Desulfobacterales bacterium | reverse complement strand
GCGCAGCAGTTGAATTGGCTCGCGATTGGCGAACAGATAAATATTTAAGGCGGCTTGAAGCCATTATGATCGCTGTCGACGATGCAAAAATGTATCTTCTTTCCGGAAAAGGTGATGTCATTGAACCGGATGCAGGGATCATTGGCATAGGTTCAGGTGGTCAAGTCGCCCAGGCAGCGGCAATTGCGCTCATCAGGCACACTAAATTGGATGCCAGGGATGTGGTCGAAGAGGCCATGAAAATTGCATCTTCCATATGTATTTACACCAATGACGCGGTAACGATCGAAGAACTTTAGAAGCGGTTTCATAAACTTTTTAATAACGGATAAGGATCATGAGCAACCTGAAACCATCTGAAATTGTAGCAGAGCTCGACAAATATATCATCGGCCAAGACAAGGCCAAACGTTCCGTAGCTGTGGCATTGCGAAACAGATGGCGCAGACAACATGTGTCCGAAGACCTTCGCGATGAAATAGCACCCAAGAACATCATCCTCATCGGTCCGACGGGTGTGGGAAAGACTGAAATAGCCAGAAGGCTGTCCATGATGACCGACTCTCCTTTTACCAAGGTAGAGGCCTCAAAGTTTACCGAGGTCGGATATGTCGGCAGAGATGTTGAGTCAATGGTAAGAGATCTTGTTGAACTGACCGTAAGCAAAGGCAAAGCACTGGAACAGGAGGCGGTCCAAGAAAAAGCCTGGCAAATTGCCGAAGAAAGAATGCTTGACCTTTTGCTCCCCAAATCAGGCGGGCAGCAAACACCGAAAAGCGAGGATTCCAGAGAAGTACAGTTTGAGTTGATTACACCAGGAAGTGATGAACCATCTTCGACAAGGGAAAAACTTCGCAGTATGTTTCGACAGGGTAAGTTGGACAATCGTTACGTCGATCTCGATGTTGCGGACCGCAGCCTGCCCATGGTGGAGATCTTTTCCAACGTCGGCATCGAAGAGATGGGTATTAATTTTAAAGATATGTTAGGCGGAATATTTCCCAAAAGCAGTAAACGGCGTAAGGTAAAAGTGCCGGAAGCTATGGAAATATTGGCACAGGATGAGGCCCAGGGCTTGGTGGATATGGACAAGGTGGTCAAAGAGGCGATTACCAAGGTTGAACAATCCGGTATCATCTTTCTGGATGAAATTGACAAAATCGCAGGCAAGAATAGCAGCCATGGCCCGGACGTATCCCGGGAGGGTGTGCAAAGAGATCTTCTGCCGATCGTCGAAGGGTCCACAGTAACAACCAAGTATGGTCCGGTTAAAACGGATCATATCCTGTTTCTTGCTTCAGGCGCATTTCATATGGTGAAACCGTCAGATTTAATTCCGGAACTACAGGGCCGTTTTCCGATTCGGGTAGAGCTGAGTTCTCTCGGCCGCAGAGAGTTTAAAAGAATTCTGACCGAACCTAAGAATGCTTTGCTTCTTCAGTATTTGGCGCTTTTGAGAACGGAAGGTGTTGAAGTGATCTTTGAAGATGATGCCGTTGAAGAAATTGCACGGATTGCAGAAGAAGTTAATCATCGAACCGAGAATATCGGTGCCCGCAGGCTGCATACGATTATGGAGCGCTTGCTGGAAGATATCCTTTTTGAGGCGCCGGACATCAAGGAGAAACATCAAATTGTGGACAAGAAATATGTAACTGACAAATTAAAAGACATTGTAGAGGATGAGGATCTGAGTCGGTATATCTTATAGCGCGTTACGGGTTACGACTCACGACTCACGAGTTTCGGATTACGCGTTAGGGGTTGCGTGTCAATCGAAGGTAAAACTACTTCAACGAGTACCCTTAGCTTGCTCGACAACCTGGACTCAAACAGTTTTTTGGTCGTTTTTAAGGTAGTACAAACGCCATGCATCCAAATGTAGCCGATATACTTATCGAAGCGCTGCCGTATATTCGCCGCTTTTATGGTATGACCGTTGTAATCAAATACGGCGGACACGCCATGGTTGATGATCAACTAAAGCAGGATTTCGCTCGTGATATCACTTTGTTGAAATTCATCGGTCTAAATCCGGTAATTGTTCACGGCGGCGGTCCACAAATTAACACGGTTCTTGATGCAATGGGAATACGACCCAAATTCATCAAGGGCCTGCGTCTGACGGATGAGCCGACCATGGACGTCGTGGAAATGGTGCTTGGCGGTAAGGTGAACAAAGCTATTGTGGCCCAGATCAATCAACAAGGTGGTAAAGCGGTCGGCTTAAGCGGCAAAGATGGGGGACTTATTCAAGCGAAAAAACTTCATATCGTGCATCAGGAAGACCGTGACAAGCCGCCTGAAATCATCGACCCCGGTTTGGTGGGCGAGGTTACGCATATTAATCCCAGCATTATCAATACGTTAACCCAGAAGGGGTTTATTCCGGTAATTGCTCCGGTCGGTACTGGCGAATCCGGCGAGACCTATAACATTAATGCCGACCTTGTGGCCAGCCGGATTGCCATGGCCCTGAAGGCTGGACGCCTTATTCTGCTCACCGATGTAGACGGCGTTCTGGATGCCTCTGGTTCTCTGATCAGTTCTATTGATGCTGAAACCATCCAAAAGATGATGAACGAAAAAAGCATATCCGGGGGGATGATTCCAAAGATAGAATGTGCCTTGGAGGCGTTGACAAGCGGTGTTGAGAAGGTACCGATTATCAACGGAACCAAACGCCATGCCTTGCTTTTGGAACTCTTTACCGACAGCGGAATTGGCACGGAGGTGACGCTATGACGACGGAATTGATGAAACAAGCCGATCAGGTAATTGCCAAAACCTATAAACGATTTCCCGTTGTTTTTTTAAAAGGCAAGAACAGTACGCTTTTTGACACAGCCGGACGTTCCTATACGGATTTTGTTGCCGGAATCGCTGTCTGTAATCTGGGACATGCTCATCAGAGGATTTGCCAATCTCTGACGAATCAGGCAAACACCCTATGGCATGTCTCCAATCTATATTATACGGTACCCCAGATTGAGCTGGCCACATGGCTGGTGAACCATAGTTTTGCGGAGCGGGTTTTTTTCTGCAACAGCGGTGCCGAAGCCAACGAGGCGGCCATTAAGCTGGCCCGGAGATATTTCAAAGAACGGAATGAGACGAATCGTTTTCGAATCGTTACCATGGAAAAATCGTTTCATGGCAGGACCATGGCCACCCTCTCTGCTACCGGACAAGATAAAATTAAAACAGGTTTTGATCCTGTTCTTGAAGGCTTTGATTTTGTACCTTTTAATAATGCTGAAGCTTTGAGATCAAAAATCAGCCCATCGACCTGCGCGGTGCTTATCGAGCCGATTCAAGGCGAAGGCGGAGTCCGCTGCCCGGACGCTGATTACCTTAGGGCGGTGCGGAAAATTTGTGATGAAACCGGAACTCTATTGATTCTTGATGAGATTCAAACCGGAATGGGCCGTACCGGCAAACTATTTGCTTATGAGCATTTCGGAATTGAGCCGGACATCATGACACTTGCCAAAGCATTGGCCAATGGTTTGCCCATTGGGGCGATGCTGGCCAAGGATCATATCGCCGCAGCTTTCGGACCGGGATCTCATGCATCAACGTTTGGCGGTACTCCCATCGTTACATCCGTCGCCCTTGAAGTCTGCAAGATGCTTGTTGAAGATAATATAATCCAACACACGCACAACGTCGGCGCATACTTTAAAGAAAAGCTTTTCGGATTGAAAAATCGTCATGCAGTTGTTGCGGATGTTCGTGGAATCGGATTGCTGCTTGGCATGAAGCTGACCATCGACGGGGCTTCCTTGGTGACGCGATGCATGCAGAAAGGATTTTTGATTAATTGCATCCAAGATAACATATTACGTTTTGTTCCGCCGTTGATCATCCAGGAGGAAGAAATCGACCGTTTGATTAAATGCCTGGATGAAATACTGGAGTGATCCGTCAAACGGTTAACTACTGATGAATTAACCATTTATGGGGGTTGACTATGACAAAACACCTGCTAAAACTTTCAGATCTTTCTAAGACGGATTTCGAAGTCTTTTTTGAAAGAGCCATGGAGTTAAAAAGACGCCAAAAACAGGGTACAGCAAATAGATCCCTGGTTGGGAAAACATTTGGGCTTTTATTCGATAAGCCATCAACGCGAACGCGCGCTTCTTTTGAAGCGGCAATGGTACAATTAGGAGGGACGCCTCTTTTTATCAGTTCCAAAGATACCCAAATCTCAAGAGCAGAGCCGATTAAGGACACCGCCCGGGTGCTTTCACGATACTTTGACGGTCTGGCGATTCGAACCTTTTCCCAGGATATCATTGATGAATTCGCCAGATTTGCTACAATTCCGATTATTAATGCGCTTACCGACCCCTACCATCCCTGCCAAGTGCTCAGTGATCTTTTAACCATCCTCCAGTTCAAAAAAACCTATGAAAAGCTTAAGATCGCCTGGGTCGGCGATGGAAATAATATGGCGCATTCTTGGATCAATGCCGCGGCCGTATTAGGTCTGAATCTTGTTTTAGCCTGTCCGGAAGAATATTTCCCGAATAAAATAATCGTAGATGAAGCAATCAAAAAAAATCCCGATAAAATTAAGGTGACGACTGATCCGGTTGAGGCCGTGAGAGAAGCAGATGTCGTCAATACGGATGTGTGGGCAAGTATGGGACAGGAAAGCGAACAAGACGCTCGTCGAGGGGTTTTTGAGCCTTTCCAGGTAAATTCGAAGCTTCTCGCCGAAGCTGCAAAAGATGCTATTGTGATGCACTGTTTGCCAGCTCACCGGGGGGAAGAGATCACCGAAGACGTTTTAGAGGGGCCGAATTCTGTGGTTTGGGATCAGTCTGAAAACAAACTCCATATGCATAAAGCGATAATAGAAATATTACTGACCTCATAATTATGTTCGCAAATTATTGTTGACAGAGAACTATACGAAAGCGGGGTAGATTGTGACGAATAAAATAAGCAAGGTGGTGTTGGCTTATTCCGGTGGATTGGACACGTCCGTGATATTAAAGTGGTTAATTGAAACCTATCAATGTGAGGTGATCACCTTTTCAGCCGATATCGGACAGGATGACGATCTGAATCAAGTCAAACAGAACGCTCTCAATACTGGAGCATCAAAGGCTTATATCGAAAATCTTACCGAAACATTTGTAAAGGATTATGTTTTTCCAGCCTTTCGAGCCAATGCGATTTATGAGGGACAGTATCTTTTAGGCACCTCCATTGCACGTCCGTTGATCGCCAAACGTCAGATAGAAATCGCACACGAAGAAGGGGCTGATGCGGTCAGCCATGGGGCGACCGGAAAGGGCAACGATCAGGTGCGGTTCGAACTGAGCTACCTCGCCCATGATCCCCATATTAAGATTGTCGCGCCCTGGCGTGAATGGAATTTGAATTCACGGACGACGCTGATGGATTTTGCTAAAAACCATGGTATAAAGGTGCCTACCACCCTGGAAAGACCTTACAGCATTGATTGTAACCTCTTGCACATCAGTTATGAGGGAGGCATTCTTGAGAATCCATGGAAGGCACCGCCTGACGACATATTTCAAATGACCGTTGCGCCTCAAGATGCACCCGATGAGCCCGAAACAATCGAGTTGACCTTTGCTTCAGGCAATCCGGTGGCGTTAAATGGACAAAAACGTTCACCGGCAAATCTTTTAAGAGACCTGAATCAACTGGGGGGTAAGCACGGCATCGGTCGTACGGATATTGTCGAAAATCGGTTTGTTGGCATGAAATCACGCGGTGTCTATGAAACCCCGGGGGGTACAATTTTGCGAGCCGCCCACATGGCTATCGAATCCATTACGCTGGACAGGGAAGTTATGCATCTGCGGGATTCGCTGATACCCAAATATTCTGAGCTGATTTATTATGGTTTTTGGTTTGCTCCGGAAATGAAAATCTTGCAAAGCATGGTCGATATGACCCAACAAAATGTATGCGGGGTCGTGCGCCTTAAACTTTACAAAGGCAACTGCCAGGTGTTAGGCCGAAAATCCGATAAATCCCTGTACCACAAAGATTTCGCTACGTTTGAAGATGACTCCGTATACAGCCACAAAGACGCCGAAGGCTTTATTCGGCTGAATGCATTGCGTTTACGCATTCAAAAAATGCTGGATTAGAGGGATTGAGGGATTAAGTTCTGAGTTAATACAAAATCCCATAATTTCTAATATGCAATTCAAATATAGGGTGAACGTGACTAAAAAACTTTGGGAAGGTAGATTTTCTGAAAAAACCGCTCAAATTGTTGAGGCCTTTACCGCCTCCATTGACGTGGATAGGCGGCTTTACGCCTATGACATCAAAGGCAGTATTGCACATTGCAAAATGTTGGCACACGCCTCTATCATTTCTGATGAGGACGCCGCCGCCTTGATCCAGGGGCTTGAGCAAATAAAGAAAGAAATTGAAACCGGAAAATTCCAATTTGACGATCGTCTGGAAGACATCCACACGCACGTTGAATCCAGGTTGGGCGAAGTCGTCGGAAACGTTGCCCAAAAGCTTCATACAGGCCGAAGCCGAAACGACCAAGTCGCCGTCGATGTTCGCCTGCTATTAAGAGATGAGACCTTGCGCATTATGCGGCGATTAGTCGAACTTCAATCTGTGATTGTCAATATTGCTAAAGACCATATTGATGTGGTGCTACCGGGTTACACCCACCTGCAAAGGGCGCAACCGGTTCTTTTATCTCATCACGTAATGGCTTATTATGAAATGTTCTTAAGGGATATCGAAAGGTTCAATGACGGCTTAAGACGCATCAATGAAATGCCTCTTGGAAGTGCAGCCCTCGCCGGCACAACATATCCCATTGATCGAAACTACACGGCAAAACTGCTTGGCTTTGCCAAAGTGTCGGCTAACAGCATCGATTCGGTATCGGACAGGGATTTTATCCTTGAATTCCTATCGGCGGCCAGTATCTGCATGGTACATTTTAGCCGCTTATCTGAAGAATTGATTCTTTGGTCGACATCCGAATTTGGCTTTATCGAACTTCCGGATTCATTCGCCACCGGAAGCAGCATTATGCCGCAAAAGAAAAATCCAGACGTGTCAGAGCTTGTAAGAGGCAAAACGGCGCGCGTGTTTGGAGATTTAGTGGCTCTTCTGACGATGATGAAGGCATTGCCGCTTGCCTACAATCGCGACATGCAGGAAGATAAATCCCTGTTGTTTGATGCGATCGATATCCTTTCAGCCTGTATCGAAATCTATATTCAGATGCTGCCCAAAATCAAACTTGACAAAAGCGCCATGGGACAGGCGGCATCCTCGGGTTTCTTAAATGCAACCGACCTGGCCGATTATCTCGTCGCTAACGGAATAGCCTTTAGGGAAGCGCATCTTTGTGTTGGACAAATCGTACGCTATGCGATCGATAAAAATAAAGAACTTCATGATCTCAGCCTTGAAGAGCTGCAATCATTTTCTGCGCTGATCCAGAAAGACATTTTTGATGTTTTAACTCCAAAACAGATGATCGATCGGCGCACATCATTTGGCGGCACTGCAACAAAGCGGGTCAAAGCAGCCATCAGGGAGGCCGAAAAGCAATTAGGCAACCTAACAAAGAGCTTTGTATCTTAGCTTTGCATTTCATTGGGAGGTATACGTTCACGCTAATTCTTTCAAGGGATACAATGTGAACACGCGCGTATATATGAGGTCGGTCGCATCCATACTTTTTATTATGGTCGTTTATGTTTGGCTTTTTGGGTGTGGTGCAAAGGATCTGCCGGTTCCACCGCGTCGCGAAAAACCGCCGGCAGTAAAGGATTTAAGTTATCGCATCGAAGACCATAACCTGGCACTGGCGTGGACAATTCCGAAGAAAGATAAAAGACGCCAATCCAATTTGGCTGGTTTCAAAGTTTACGCAGCCAAAGTACCGCTTTCAGAATCTGATTGCAAAAATTGTCCCCTAAGGTTTATAGAAGTTGGCGATATTCCAATACCAAAGAAACGTGAACAAGAGCAAATTACATTTTTCCAAACCTTGGAATCCGGTTACCGCTATGTTTTCATGATAAGAGGTTACAGCGATGATGGTATGGTCAGTGTGGATTCCAATTATGTCGATTTCGTCCATGAGTAGCGGTATATAGAAATGATACCATCGGCACAATTTAAAGTATTATCATTTAGCGCTTTTTCCTTTAAGCGCGACCACTATAAATGACAGGTAGGTTACATTGAACGATGCATCATTTTACGTATAAAGATAACCAGCTTTATTGTGAAAATGTTCCCATCGTAGAAATTGCTGAGGCGGTCGGAACGCCTTTTTATTTGTACAGTTTCGCAACGTTAAAGCGCCATTATTTAGCCTTTACTGCCGCCTTTGAAGGCGTAAACAAGCTTGTTTGTTATTCCGCTAAAGCCAATACCAATTTGGCGGTGTTGAAATTGTTTGCCACCTTGGGCTGTGGACTTGATATTGTTTCCGGTGGGGAGCTTTACCGGGGGATTAAGGCTGGTTTTTTACCTCGCAAGATTGTTTATTCAGGTGTGGGCAAGAGTGACCACGAAATTGATTATGCGCTTGAGACCGGTATTCTCATGTTCAACGTCGAGTCATTTGATGAACTGGAGCATATCAATCTCAGGGCCTTACGATTGAAAACGCAAGCGCCTGTAGCTATTCGCGTAAATCCCGATGTCGACCCCAAGACACATCCATACATTTCAACTGGTCTGCAAAAAAATAAATTCGGCATTGATATGCAAGCTGCAATTGAAGGATACAAGATGGCGAGCCGGCTTGATAATATTAAAGTTGTCGGCATCGATTGTCATATTGGGTCTCAAATCACCGAGGCCGAACCGTTTGATAATGCCCTAAAAAGCCTAAAAGCCTTGATGAATGAATTAAAGCGGCTTGGGATTACTATCCGATATCTGGATATGGGCGGGGGGCTTGGCATCACCTATGGAAGTGAAACCCCGCCGTCCTTAGGTGAGTATGCCAAGGCGATCCTGGCAGACCTTGATGATCCGGATCTTCAACTTATCCTGGAGCCGGGCAGAGTTCTGGTTGGAAATGCCGGAATCTTGGTAAGCCGCGTGCTTTACCGAAAATTAGGTGTGGCCAAAGATTTTGTTATCGTTGATGCGGGCATGAATGATCTATTGCGTCCCACCCTTTACAACGCCTACCATGCGATTGAACCGGTGGAAAAGTCCACAGAAAATTTGATAGTGGCTGATGTGGTCGGTCCCATTTGCGAGAGCGCTGATTTTTTAGCGATTGAACGCAACATGGCAAATGTCAAAAGAGGTGACCTACTGGCGGTGATGAGCACAGGCGCTTACGGCTATGTGATGTCCTCAAATTACTGTTCGCGTCCTCGAGTTGCCGAGGTTATGGTAAGAGACGATCAGTTTGAAGTTGTCAAAAAACGTGAAAATTACAAAGATTTGGTAACCGGGGAGACCTTACCGGCTTTTTTAAATGATGGAAGGTGACACGCGCATTATCTACACCGCAATACTTTGGCAAGATGCCTGGAAATAGAAACAATGTCTGCAACTCATATTGCTTACATTTCAGCTGGTTCCAATCTGGGAAACAAACTCAAAAACTGCTGCCAAGGTATCCAATCATTGACGGGTCAAAACACGTGGTTGAAGGCTCAATCTCTAATATACAAAACCGAGCCGGTTGACTACACCGATCAAGACTGGTTTATTAATTTAGTCGTAAAAATTGGGACAATTCTTGATCCCATGCAGTTATTGCATCGAGTAGAGTCCATCCAGCGGGATGCCGGACGCGTGCATGATTCCATCCGATTTGGTCCAAGGATTCTCGATTTGGATATTATTTTTTACGATGATGCTATAATCAATTCCGCACAGCTAATTGTACCCCATCCCCGAATGCACAAAAGGCGCTTTGTTTTGCAGCCGTTATGTGATATAGATCCAACAATTATTCATCCAGTTTTAGAAAAAGATGTGCAATCGTTGCTGGAGGATCTGGATGATAATGAGCAGAGGATAATTGTATATCGATGATAAGGATCTTAATACTTGTCGGACTCGGTTACCTTGCATATCGATTCTTGAAATCATGGATGTTTCCTAGTAGGTTGTCTCGACGAGGCGTTACACCGCATAGCGCAGGTCAGATCGATGATATCATGGTAAAAGATCCGTTTTGTGAGACCTATTTCCCAAAAAGAGATGGTGTCCATCTTAAATCAGGCGGAAAAGACTTGTATTTTTGTAGTACCGATTGCAGGGATCAATATCTGGTCGAACATTCAAACGCCAACATGTAAAATGAATGATGCCATGGCTACATTAACGAAATTACTAAGCCATCCCAATGGGTTGACCCTTTTCCGTATCGCTGTGATTCCCATAATTGTGATTCTGCTCTTCTATCCCAACAAGATGTGCACGTTTTTGGCCGCTATTTTTTTTAGTGCAGCGGCGATTACCGACTACCTGGATGGTTATTATGCCAGGCGTCGTGGGTTGGTGTCCAACTTTGGTAAAGTGATGGACCCGGTTGCCGATAAGCTCTTGGTCTCTTCGGCGTTTATCATGTTAGCGTCTTTGGGTTGGGTACCGGCCTGGATGGTTTGTATCATTATCGGCCGTGAATTGGCTGTTACCGGTTTGCGCAATATTATTGCCGGAAAGGGCGAAGACGTCTCGGCTTCCAAACTCGGAAAATACAAAACCGGCTTTCAAATCGCCGCGATCATTCCCTTGATGATTCATTATCCGTTTTTCGGACTGAATGCCCAAGCGATTGGTGCGGTGATGTTGTGGGGGGCACTGATATTCACGTTATGGTCGGGCGCCGATTATTTCATAAAATTTAGAAGACTTCTTCAGGATTAGGAGTCGAATTCAGACACGAAAGCTTAAGCTTTTTTATTGACAAAAAAGAACTAAAAAGTTAAAAAATAATGTTGAATTGAGCGGGAATAACTCAGTGGTAGAGTGCGACCTTGCCAAGGTCGAAGTCGCGGGTTCAAATCCCGTTTCCCGCTCCATTTATTTCGGCGGCATAGCCAAGTGGTAAGGCAGCGGTCTGCAAAACCGCAATTCGTCGGTTCGACTCCGACTGCCGCCTCCATAATGACGAAAAGGGTTTGCAAGGATTTCAGTATCTTGCAGACCCTTTTTTGTGTTTTACTTAATATTACAGAATGTCACAGAAAGTACAGAAAATCGCTATTTTCACCCCCAAAACACCCTCAATTTTCCCATTGACTTCGGCCAGGGTTAGTGCCAAAAGCCGCTATGGCCGATTCTAGTTCAAGAACCTATTGGAAAATTCTCATCGCCCTTAGCCTGGTGCACTTCAGCGGTGATTTCTACAGCTCTTTCATCAACCCCTTGTTTCCCGTGTTTATGGACAAGATGGGGCTGAGTCTGGCCCAAGTGGGTTTTCTCGCGGGGATCTCCCGCTTTTTGATGTTCATCGTACAGCCCTTGTCAGGCTATTGGGCTGATCGCCACCCATCGCGCAGTTTTATTTTGATCGGGTTGCTCATGCCCATTCTTTTCATTCCTTTGGCGGGAATTACAACCGGTTTTTACGGGTTGCTGTTCTGCATTATCATTGGCTCTACGGGGTCTTCGCTGTTTCATCCGCCGGTAACGGGTATGGTGCCCCTATATGCCGGCCGCAATCTCGGGCTGGCCATGTCCATCTATAACACCGCCGGCACCCTGGCCTTCGGGGTGGGGCCCATCTTCATCACCTGGTACGTGGTCCGGTTCGGCCTCAGGGCAATGCCGCTGACCATGGCCATCGGTCTTTTGATCTGGATCTATTTCTATTGGGTCATTCCCAATCCCAAAGGGGACGACATGGCCCAATACGGATTTTTAGAGACACTTCGGCAAACCCTGGGCGGTGTCTGGCAGCTGATCCTGTTGATCTGGATCGTAATGGTTATGCGATCGCTGGTGGGTCAGTCGTTGATGACCTTTATGCCGGTTCTGTGGGTACAGAAAGGACATACCCTCGTCTCCGCCGGCGTTCTCTTTTCCATCTTTACCATTTCAGGGACGGTGGCCGGCATTCTCTGCGGCCATCTTTCGGACCGCATGGGGTACAAACGCCTTTTATGGATTACCCACGGTCTCATGACCCCTTTCCTGCTCGTGTTTTTGTTGGTTCCCGGCAAATGGATCTATCCGGCTACGATATTGGCCGGCGGTTTTAACATGGCTTCCCTGCCCCTCGGAGTGGTGATGGCCCAAAAAATCGCTCCCAAGGGCCGCTCCATGGTGGCCAGCTTGATGATGGGGCTGGCCTTTGGAACCGGCGGAATCCTTTCCCCCATAGTCGGTAAGCTGGGCGATATCTTTACTATTCAGAGCGTGCTCATGCTACTGGTCTGCATTCCCGTGCTCTCCCTGATTCCGATTTACTTTATACCGGAAGTAGGCAAACACACTGATGAACAATCTTGATAAGGCCGTGTAGAATTCAGATATGGCAGTTAGGGCGCGCGGCCGAAAGTGGCATTTTCTCTATCCTTTGATGTACAGATATGTTTTGGATATCTCAGGGTTTTAAGGAACAGCGGAAACTTGGATATGTTGGAGTACCAGTATTATCTACAATCCATAGTATGGAGTTTCCAGCGTATGCAAGACCATCTCCATGATGTATATTTTCTGGTAGTTTACATTGCGCTACAACTTCGCCACTTTTAGGATTCATTTTAAATATCTTTGCTGGCGCTGGACCGCCTTTCAAAGAGGAGTATCCAGCTAATAAAATAAAGCCATCAGCTATTGTTAATCCTTGAGGGACAAATTTTTTATCTATGTCTGGAACCCAAATTCTAGTGAGTACCCTTTCATTATTAACAAATTTGTGCAATTTTTGTTCGGTATAGGTTGGTTTAGTTCCAAAAATATTATAGTCAGGTGCCTTTTTGTATTCTTGGTTGCCACGTTGTTTTTGTACGGCTCAGAGCAGATATGGCTTTTCCAAAGGGAACTAGAAACATTTTTTCCTCTCGGATTATTCTAAAACCTTGGTTTGCTGTGACCATTGTGCCTTCGAGATTGACGTTCCTTCGTCCGAATGCTGGATTGTCTTGATTGATCGGGACGGTCAAATTAAGTTCGACGTCATCACTGATCTTAGATACTTGCAATGGCTCTCCAATTGGTTCAACCAGCTTATGCTTTGTCTCTATCTGCCTTCTCCATTCATTGTCATCTATTATAACCGTGACTGGCTTTCGCAGTTCCTGAACATAACTGCGCTTTCCATAGTAAGAGCCAGAGTAGGTTCCTGAGTTGCCCTTTATCCAATAGAGGCGAGACACGCTAACCATCACAATCGTGTCATTTGGAAGATCAGTATCAAGCCAAAACTCCAGCTCCTTTCCCTTTAATACTGTGTTTACGTTGAATCTACTGCAGAAAACCTTTGTAATGACTGAAGAAGTCGTTTTTTGATTATTATTTACTGGTGAAACAGCCTTTTTCTTCTCCGTTTCAATATTTTGTTGTTCGCTTGTAGTGGCTAAAGGGATGGTTTTATGAGTCTTTTTTGCTGGTATAACAGCCTTCTTCTTATCTTTTTCAGTATTTTGCTGTTTGCTTATAATTTTTACTTGTTGCTGTTTTTCCGTTTTATTTTGTTCGCCTATTTTAAGCTTTCTAATTTCTTCTAATTCAGCCATTTTTTTGGCTGATTCATATTGGTACCAAAAATATACCAATCCAAAAAATCCAATAAAAGCAATCAAAGAAAAAATAATATTTGGCAAGCTTGATTTTTCTGTAATTTGCGTTTTATTATTTTGAGCAAAGACCAACCCACAATACTCGCATTCATAAATTCCTTCCTGTGGGTATTTACATCGGGGGCATATTTTTTCCATTTTTTTGCTTCTGAATATGAAATAGAATCTATCTATATTGCCAGTTACCTTGCAAATATCAATCAACCCAAAAAGTCAAGATAAGCATACCATATCCCTAATTCAAATACCAATTTAATCAACAATAGCTTGCATTACCATGATCTTGAATAGCCTGCCGTAATAGGCCATAATGCCCATGTCATTTGCCTCTGTCATGTATTCTACCGTATTCCTGCCCAATAGCCGTATGTCATCAAGCTGGCCGCCGTTTATAAGCATTTGCATAAAACGCGTGTAATCATGAGCCGTTGAAACCAGACCTTGACCGCCTAAAAGCAATTTGGATAGTTATTTCACGTTGCGCTGGTACGGTGGAGAAGGCCATCTCTCATGTTGCTGGGTCGGAACTCTCCACGCCAACCTCCAATCCCTTAAGCTCTGGGATATATTTTGATACTGGGTCACCAAGAAAAATGCGGCCCTTCTCATGTAACATCATGAGTCCGACACTTGTGATGGGCTTGGTCATCGAGTAAATTTGGAAAATCGTATCTTTTTGCATTGGTGAACTGATCGCCAGATCCCTCATACCAAAGCTCTCAAAATAAACAATTTTTCCCTTGCGGGCCACCAATACTACAGCGCCCGGTATCACTCCTTTGTCTATATGCGCCTTCAATGTGTGCTAATCCGATTGAGACGCTCTGATGAGAGTCCTAAATCCTCCGGTTTTGCGATAGATAGCTCCGACCATGCCGTTGAACTAACTTATAAGCAAAAAAGGGTTACAAGTATAACCAGACCATAGTTGCGTTTCATGTTGTCCTCCTTTCTGTTTGTCAAGCCGCAAAAAGAGTGTTCGAGGAAAAAGCCCTCAAAAAGATATAAAATTCCTCTTGGAGGCTTTGTAGTGGCAATTTCTGAAAACCCTTTGTCATGGCTTTCTCCACGAAAATTAAGGGTTAGAAGTGACTGATTTTTGAAGGTAGCTGAACTCAGATATCGCTCAGTTCAGAATGAGGAGGAACTCAAATGTGTTTCTGGATGAGAGAATTAGAACGAGTATGATGAGGTTCAACGTTGCGCTTCTGGGCAACATGGGTTGTGTATTTAGAACCAAGCTGCATGGAGACCCTTGGATATAACTGCAAAAATCACAAAGCATATAAAAAATCATATTTTTCAGCGATGAATTTCCATCAATTTTTACAAGTCCTCAGAATTCGATTTTCATCAAAATGAGAGAGCCTGCATAAAATTACAAGCTTCTTTAGTAAGATGCTGTCTGTGGAATTCTCGATCTAGCGTACTTCTTGGATGAGCATGGTAGAAGGATCCAATACGAGATCAGGATGGGCGGAAGCATCGTCAGTCCCCTTCAATGCT
>CP070746.1:4941489-4957793 GCA_020348305.1 Desulfobacterales bacterium | reverse complement strand
GCCTCATCATATTCCCGCGTGAATATAAACATCTCGGTGGCTACCTGGTGAGCGAGGGATGTTGGGTGCTTCATAGGCGTTTGCAAGTACTCGCGCGCCAGTACACGCCCTTCCGACCACCCAACACCGAGTCCCATTTGCCATCTCCACCCGAGTTCCAGGCCTCTCCAGTAGGTCTGTGCCAGCGCGGCATGAGCCCGCCCATAATCGGGATCAAATTCGAGGACCTTCTCGAAATAGGAACATGCTTTTGCGAAATCGTCGGGCGTAAACCGGCGATAGTGCTCCCAGCCTTTCAAGAACGCATCGTACGCCGCGATGTTATCGGTCTCTTTCCGGACAACGTATTCCTGCTCGCCTACAGTCAATTTTAATGCCAGTGCCGCGACGATCTTCTGGGTGATTTTATCCTGCAAGCCAAAAATGTCACCGATGTGGCCGTCATAGCGCTCGGCCCAAAGGTGTCCGCCCGATGTGGCATCGATGAGCTGCGTATTGATTCGCACGCGGTCAGCGGCCCTACGAATGCTGCCCTCAAGCACATATCGCACACCGAGTTCCTCCGCAACTTGCCGGATCTTTACAGGCTTACCTTTGTACGTAAATGTCGAGTTGCGGGCGATGACGAAGAGGCCGGAGATTTTGGAGAGATCGGTTATCAGGTCATCGGTCATGCCGTCGGCGAAATACTCTTGCTTCGGGTCATCACTCAGGTTTACAAAGGGCAGCACGGCAATGGAGGGTTTACCCGGTAATGGAAATGCCATCTTTTCCACAGAGGCGGGTTCGATAGAGGCATGACGTAAAAAGAAGTTCCATATCGCAAAGGCCCCGGCTACTGCGATCACTATAGCCGCTGCGACCAAAACCGCTTTCCGCCATTTTTTCTCCATAGCGCCTTTCGCTTCGATTACCCGGTGAGCAGCAGCTCCCGGATGAGAGAGAACTCGGTATATCCTCACAGGCTTGGCGATATTCTTAACTTCTTGCTCCCCCATATATTCGTACTTAAAATCTAACTTATTTTCGACCTGATCATAGACTCTTCCAGATATGCAAATACCTCCTGGCTCAGCCAAACCTTCCACCCGGGCTGCAATGTTGACCCCATCACCATAGATTCGGTCTTCCTCCTCAATAACATCTCCAACATTGATACCAATGCGAAATTCCATTTTACGCTCATATGGTAATTCGGTATTACGCTCAGCAAGTTCCCGCTGAACCTCCACCGCACAGTTTATGGCATCCACCGCACTGGCAAATTCAGCCAAAAGATTATCACCGGTCGTATCCACCACTCGGCCTCTATAATGCTGAATTAACATAGACATTGAAGCACGGAAGTCGTTTAGGGTTCGGATGGTCGCCTCCTCATTATCGTCCATAAGACGGCTATATCCGACAACATCAGCGCTAATAATCGCAGTGAGTTTTCGTTTAAAACCTTTTTCTGACATTAGGTTACCCCTTATCTTTCAAAGGCTCCAAACCAGATTAAAAATATAGAAGCTAATTAAATCTGAAGTCAATTGAAATGCGATATGGAAGCAGACTCAGCTCAACAAGATATAAGATGAAGTCGGTCAAGAGTAGCAGGAGCTTCAGATCGAGAATAATTATATATATCATTAAATTATGTGGGATCAAATATATTTTGGTGGTTTGGTTTAAGGTTAGCATACCACTATATATGGTGGTCTGGCAAAATTAGGTTCGATTGCATGTATAGCTGTTTATCTCAGGCTTCTTTGCAGTTTAAAAAATTGAGGTATCTCTCCAACAAATTACAATTTTTAAAAGCTCTAAAATTGTTGTGATATCGTCAAAAAAAATTGAGATACAATTAGAGTAAAGAATACTGCTGTTTTTCCTTCGTGAGTGATAGAAGGTTTTAAAACTGCTTCTATGAATCAGATGGGTTCTTCAGCTCCACCTGAATCAGATTAAGGTCTTGTTTTCCGGTGTTCTCAATGCTCACCTGCCCTTTTGCTGGACAGGTGATGGAATCTCCCGAACTCAGCATTTTATGCTGAGAAGCGGCGCTGATTTTCGCCTGCCCTTTTATAACAAAGAGATGATGAGCGGTGTGTGTATCACCCGGCAGTTGCAGAAAAGAATCGGAATAAACCGTCAACGCGGCGACCGTATAATTATCTATTTGCTCGAGCAGCTTTGAGATTCCCCAGGGGTGATACACGCTGCGATGCTGGTGATACTCCTTGCGCCCCTGGTCTTTTAATTCGGAAACAATGGATTTCACATCCCGACTGTGATCGAGATCGGAGACAAAAATGGAATCCGGGGTTTCCACCACAACCATATTTTGCAAGCGATTGGTGGCGATCAGCCGGTCATGACTGAGGATGAAGCAGTTTTGGGTGTCTTGCGCAATGACGTCGCCATCAATGATGTTATTATTTGCATCTTTTTCTAGAAAATCATACAGCGATTTCCATGACCCGATGTCGCTCCAGCCGAAATCGGACGGCAAAACGACGCATTTGTCGGTTTTTTCCATGATGGCGTAATCAATGGAGATATTTTCCAATCGATCATAATCTTCTTTTGCAAGCGGCTGTTCGACAGAAAAAATTTCTTCCATCGTGGCCAACAGTTCCGGCTGGTGGGTTTTAAATTCTTCCAAAATAACGGAAACCTTGAAGGCAAACATCCCGCTGTTCCAGAAGAAATTGCCCAACTGGATATATTTTTCAGCTGTTTGCCGGTCTGGTTTTTCAACAAAGCGTTTCACTCTGAGCGCGCTGTCGGATACATCGGCCCCACCTTCAATGTATCCATATCCGGTTTCCGGGTAATTCGGTTTGATGCCGAAAGTGACAACAGATCCATTTTCGGCCAGGCGGATGGCGGCGTGAAGTCTCTCGTGAAAGGATTCGATGTTGCTAATCACATGATCGGCAGGGAAAATGCACAGCACACTATCCTTTGCAATGCGGCGGATATGAAATGCTGCCAACAGGATGGCCGGTGCCGTATTGCGGCCGCTGGGCTCAACGATCACCTTCTCTTCCGGCACTAAGCCAATGTCTTGCATATGTCTAGCCGTTTCTTGAAAATGCTTCTCACCGCAGACAACTCTGACGTTTTGAAGATCCAGCAGGGGCGTCAGACGTTTGATGGTAGTTTGCAGCAAGGATTCATTGCCGATAAATTTGACCAACTGCTTCGGGTAAAGCGCTCTTGAAACCGGCCATAAACGTGTTCCCATTCCACCCGCCAGCAAAACGGGATAAACGTTTTGCATTACATCAGGCATGGATCAAGTTCCTCTTGCGATGGTTACGGTTAAACCCATTGGTTGAAGCCGATATTTTCGCTGAACTGCAGCGAGTTTCGATGGCATTATAACCCAGAAGTGTATTGACTTCCTGGGTTAAGGCAGACCCTGCTTTCAGTTTTAGAGAATCGGGCAGCTCGATAATCGAATCTGTGTTTTCAGGGCTTCGCAGGTGAAGATATGCCCGGCTCGTCCCCGGATGTCGTTTAAGAATTTCATATAATTTTTGCAAATCGGTTTTGTCCGTGCGAGACATTTCCAGGTTAAAATGGACGCTTGCGGTCCAGGTCTCTTCGGCTTTATCCATGGGTATCAATTTATCTGCGATAATCTTGACAGACTGTTCATCTTTGTGCACCTGCCCTTCAATCAAAATAGGATTGTCCTCAACCAACAGTTCATTGGCGGTATTATAAACCCGTGAAAAGACCGTAACCTCCACTGAACCATGCATGTCCTCAATGGTGACAAACGCCATCAAGTCGCCCTTTTTGGTGGGAATAACTTTGGTAGCTTGGACGATGCCCCCAATTCGAACAGCTCCACCATCTTGAATTTCCTTCACAGTGACCGCATTGGCGTTGGTATATTTATCCATCAATTCTTCATGGCGATTCAGCGGATGTCCGCTGATGTAAAAGCCAAGAGATTCCTTCTCAAAGGCCAATCGTTGCTTTTCGTCCCACCCTGCGATGTCCGGATAAGTCGGCGCATTGATGACAAGCGGTTGTTCGGCACCGCCAAACAGCCCGATTTGCGGATCCAATCTTTCCTTCTGAACTCTCTGACCATAATCAAGCGCATCTTCTAGCGATGCCATCATTTGAGAGCGCTTGGCACCGGTTGAGTCAAACGCACCGCATTTAATCAAGCTTTCAATAACCCGTTTGTTCACCTTTTTTAAATCCACTCGTTCACAAAAATCAAACAAGGAGGAAAATTTTTTTTCTTCTCGAGCCTCGATCATCGAATCAATTGCGGATTCGCCCACATTTTTCACTGCTGCAAGCCCGAACCTGATTTTCGATCCGCTGACAATAAATTGCTTATCACTTTCATTAATATCCGGAGGAAGTATTTGAATTTCATGGCTGCGACACTCGGCAATATATTTTACCACGCCATCGGTGGATTGCATTTCACTGGTGAGCAAGGAGGCAATGAATTCTAACGGAAAGTGCGCTTTGAGGTATGCCGTTTGAAATGCGATAAGGGCATAGGCTGCACTATGGGATTTGTTAAAGCCATAGCCGCCAAATTTTTCAATCAAGTTGAATATCATTCCCGCCTTGTCAGCAGCAATTGCATTATCAGCCGTTCCCTGCAAAAAGCGCTCTCGGTGCTCGGCCATAATTTTGGGAATTTTTTTGCCCATTGCTTTGCGTAAATCGTCTGCTTCTGCCATGGAATATGAAGCAAGCACAGCGGCAATTTTCATGACCTGCTCTTGATAGACGATCACCCCATAGGTTTCTTGCAGTATCGATTCAAGTTCAGGAACCAAGTACTCGACACTCTTTTTGCCGTGTTTACGGGCGACAAAATCATCAATCATACCGCTTTCCATCGGACCGGGCCGATAAAGGGCCACCAGTGCAATAACATCTCCAAATGTCTCCGGCTTTAATCGAATAAGTAAATCTTTCATACCGGTACTTTCAAGCTGGAATACGCCGGTGGTATCCCCGGCCGCCAGAAGACGATACGTATCCGGATCTGTTAAATCGAGATTGTCAAGATCCGGTGGCGTTTTGCCCTGCCTTTCAATCAGGCTTAATGTATTGGCAATCACGGTGAGGTTGCGAAGCCCCAGAAAATCAAATTTGATCAGACCGATCTGCTCGACAATCTTCATGTCGTACTGGGTAACAATCTCTCCCTTCTTTCCCTTATAAAGCGGCATATACTCTACTAAAGGCCGGTCGGCAATCACAACGCCGGCCGCATGAGTTGACGCATGCCGGGGAAGCCCCTCAAGTACCCGGCAAATCTTTATCAAATCCGCCACTTCGGGTTTCTTTTGGGCAAGTTCTTTCAGTCTGGGTTCCTTGACTAACGCTTGATCAAGGCTGATGTTCAACACATCGGGTATCATCTTGGCGATAGCATCCACTTCGTGTAACGGTATATCAAGGGCTCGTCCCACATCACGAATCACTGCCCGCGTTTTCAATTTTCCGAACGTTATGATCTGGGCCACATAATCCCCACCCCCATATTTTTCCACCACATACTTGTAGACCTCTTCGCGTCCTGCTATGCAAAAATCCACATCAATGTCCGGCATGCTTTTGCGGGCCGGATTGAGAAAGCGTTCGAAAATCAGGCCATGCTCTATGGGGTCCAAATCGGTAATTCCCAAGCTATAGGCAACCAGACTGCCAGCGGCAGACCCTCTGCCGGGACCTACGGGAACCTGGTGCTCTTTTGCATAGTTTATGAAGTCGGAGACAATCAGAAAGTATCCCGCAAAGTCCATATCCTCGATGACAGAAATTTCATACTCCAGCCGATCGCGATACAGCGTCTCATTCAGTTGGGGGTTTTTGGATGTAAGACGCTGAAGTCTTCGATCAAAACCATCTCTTGCATTTTTCTTGAATCGTTCTTCGGTCGACTCCCCCTTGGCCGTTTCAAACTTGGGGAAATGATAGGTATCAAAATCGAATCCGATGTTACACCGATTGGCAATATCTAACGTGTTACTCAGAGCGCCGGGGTACTGTCCAAACGAATTATACATTTCGTCTTTTGATTTAAAGTAAAGCTGGTCGGTACGAAATTTTAATCGCTCTCTATCATGAATGGTCTTACCGGTTTGAATACACAACAGGACATCATGGGCGCGAACGTCTTCCTTATTTAAGTAATGACAGTCATTGCTGGCCGCCAGAGGAATCGACAGCCTTTGACTCATATCCAAAAGCGCCTGATTGACCTTTTCCTGGATATCGATGCCGTTGTTTTGAACTTCCAGAAAAAAATTATTCTCACCAAAGATACCCATATAACTGCGAGCGGCTTCTTCGGCAAGATCCGGTCGGCCGTCTTGAATCCGGCGCGGTATTTCGCCGTGAAGACAGGAGGATAGACCAATCAAACCCTTGCAGGATTCCTTAAGGATTTCTTTGTCAATACGGGGTTTGTAATAGAAGCCTTCAAGCTGGGCGGCGGTGGCCAGTTTGCACAGGTTGCGATATCCTTCGCGGTTTTTGACCAGCAGGATAAGATGGGCAAGTTCCTTGTTATCCAGCGGGGTTTTGTCAAATCGGGTGCGCGGAGCCACATAGATTTCACACCCGATGATCGGTTTGATTCCGGCATTTATTGCTTTCTGATAAAATTCCACCGCTCCGAACATCGTGCCATGATCGGTAACGGCCAGTGCCTGCATGCCGAAATCAGTCGCGCGCTTTAATAGATCATCGATTCGAATGGCACCGTCCAATAGACTGTATTGGGTATGAACATGCAGGTGAACAAAATCAGGAATGTTTTCCGTCATAGATTTACTCGATCCTTATCAATAGGGTTGTTGACTACTGTCACGAAAAAAAGATTTCGGTTAGCACATTACTCCAGATGATAGTTCGGTGCCTCTTTGGTAATGATGACATCATGGACATGGCTTTCACGCATGCCGGCGGCGCTGATTTTCACAAACCGTGCTTTTTCCCTTAATTCATCCAATGTTCGGCAGCCACAATAGCCCATGCCAGCCTTTAATCCACCCACAAGCTGAAATAAATTCGCCGAAAGAGAGCCTCTATACGGAACACGCCCGACAATCCCTTCAGGAACCAATTTGTCCTCCTCGGCTTTCTCGCTCTGGTAGTATCGATCTTTGCTGCCCTTTTTCATGGCTTCAATCGACCCCATACCTCGGTAAACCTTATAGCTGCGTCCCTGATAAAAAATCACTTCGCCGGGACTCTCCTCAACACCAGCAAAAAGACCGCCGATCATTACCACCTGAGCGCCGGCACCGATCGCTTTGGTGATATCACCTGAAAATCGAATACCGCCATCCGCGATGAGTGGCACACCATTTTTGCTCGATATGGATCTGCAATTCATTATAGCGGTCAGCTGAGGCACACCCACACCGGCGACAATGCGGGTGGTGCAAATCGACCCGGGTCCGATGCCAATCTTGATACCATCAGCACCTGCCGCAATGAGATCTTCCGCCCCTTTGGCCGTGCCGACATTTCCGGCAATCAGTTCAATATCCAAAAAGGTGCCTTTTAATGTTTCCACTGCCCGCAAAACATTTTTTGTATGGCCATGGGAAGTGTCGATCAATATTACATCCGCGCCCGCATTGCGCAGATTCTCGCTTCGTTCTTCCATGTCAGGACCGACACCGACAGCTGCCCCCACCCGCAGTCGACCAAGTCTGTCTTTACAGGCATTGGGATATTTTCTTATTTTTTCGATATCTTTTATGGTAATCAATCCGGTCAGACGACCTTTTTTGTCGACCACAAGCAGCTTCTCAATCCGATGTTCATGCAACAGTTTCTTGGAATCCTCCAACGTAATCCCTTCAGAGACCGTCACCAGATTGTCTCTGGTCATTACTTCAGAAATCTTCTTGTTCAAATCGGTTTCAAATCGAAGATCCCGGTTGGTCACAATTCCCACCAACTGATCCCCTTTGGTGACCGGTACCCCTGAGATCCGGTACGTTTCCATCAGTTTCAGTACCTCTTCAACTTTTTGGTCGGGATGAATGGTGACCGGATCGACGATCATGCCGCTTTCCGATTTTTTAACCTTATCCACTTCAGTGGCCTGGCTTTTTATGCTCATATTGCGGTGAATGAATCCCATGCCGCCTTCCCGAGCCATGCTGATGGCCGTTTCGGCCTCTGTCACGGTGTCCATTGCCGCGCTGACAATCGGAATGTTCAGGGTAATATTTTTGGTCAAAGGGGTGCTGACATTTACATCTTTAGGCAACACATCGGAATAATTGGGTAAAAGCAAGATATCATCAAACGAATAGGTTTCATCGAGGGGTATTTTTGCCATCTAACGCCTCCATCAGCGATCAAATTTATTGACAAATAGATTATCTTCCAAAATTATGCCGCGACACTGAAATATTAGGCATCCGAATAGCAAATGGCGCTGGCTTTAGCAATCTTTAATTTGCTATCTTGACAATCTATTAAAGACCGTAATAAAGAGCTTTTTTTATCATGCTAATTAAAATAAATCCCCATAACCCTCAGCAACGCTTAATCACTCGAGTGGTTGATGTCCTTAAACGAGGAGGCGTCGTGGTTTATCCGACCGATACGAACTATGGAATCGGATGCGATATTATGAATCAAAAGGCCATCGAACGGATCTACCAATTAAAACAAAGGAATAAAAGCAAGCCGTTTAGTTTTATTTGCTCCGGACTTAAAAATATCAGCTATTATGCCAAGGTTTCCAATTATGCTTACAAAACCATGAAAAGGCTTTTACCGGGGCCGTATACGTTTATTCTGGAAGGTTCAAAGCTGGTACCAAAAATCATGTTGACCAAACGCAAAACAGCCGGGATTCGGGTTCCAGATAATAAAATTTGCTTGGCGTTGGTTGAGGAGCTAGGCAATCCAATTATTACAACAAGTGCCACCATGCCGAATGGCAGCATCTTAAATGATGCCTCTTTGATTCATGATGTTTTCAAAAACCGGATTGATATTGTCATTAATGGAAGCATCGTTTCTGGCAAACCGTCCAGTGTAGTCTCCCTGATCAACGATGCACCCGAGGTTCTGCGCAAAGGCATGGGTGATGTGAGTATATTTGAATAGTAAGAAACCCGCTCATCGTTGAGCGGGATATGACAGATCGTGTGACAGATATCTTTGCCGCAAACTAACCCATAAACAGGTTCGTCATGTTAATTAACCGACGTTGTTCATCCGTAAGATTTATAATTGCTTTACTCCTCATTCAACTTTTCTTGTAGATTCTCGCGAAGTATTTCTCCGAAGGTCGAAGTTGCCGGCCCCATGTTGTTTACATACTCACTGAGGAGATTTTGCTCATCTTCGATCTCAAGGCGCTTGATCGAAAGACCAATTCGCCGTTCGTCGCTGTTAATGTTCATCACCTTGGCCGTTAAGACATCACCGACATTATATTTTCCGATAGGGGTTTTTATCTTTTCCTTGCTGATTTCAGATACATGGACGAGACCTTCAATGCCTTCTTCGAGTTCAACAAAAATGCCAAAATCAGTGAGGTTTGTTACGGTACCTGTAATCTCTTTTCCGACCTCATATCGCTCGGCTACCGTTTGCCACGGATCTTCGGTGAGTTGTTTTATCCCGAGGGAAAATCTCTCGCTTTCTTTTTCAATATCGAGCACGATGGCCTGGACAACATCCCCTTTCTTGTATAATTCAGACGGATGTTTAATGCGCTTGGTCCAGGAGATGTCGGAGATATGTACGAGGCCATCAATTCCTTCATCAATTCCGATGAATAGACCAAAATCGGTAATATTTTTTATTTTCCCTTCAATGGTTGTGCCGACCGGATATTTTTCACTGATTACATCCCATGGATTCGGAACAACCTGTTTCATGCCCAAAGAGATACGCCGGCTATCGGGTTTAATATCCAAAACAATGGCTTCGACCGCCTCGCTGACCGAGACCACTTTGGAAGGATGCCGAATTTTACGGGTCCATGACATTTCCGATACGTGAATGAGCCCTTCGATGCCTTCTTCCAGTTCCACAAATGCTCCGTAATCGGTCAAGCTGACAATTTTACCGGTTACCCGGGAACCCACTGGATATTTTTCAGCAGCAATCGTCCATGGATCTTCCGTCAGTTGCTTCATGCCCAGTGAGACTCTTTCACTTTCTAAATCGATATTGAGGATCTTTACCTTAATGGAATCGCCAACGGAAAAAAGCTCCGAAGGATGCTTGACTCTGCCCCAAGAAATATCTGTGATATGCAATAGACCGTCAACACCACCCAAATCAACAAACACACCGTATTCAGTGATGTTTTTTACCGTTCCTTCAATTTCTTTATCTTCATGTATAGAAGCTAAAGTGGCTGCTCGTTTTTCTTTCAGTTCCTTTTCGAGGATCGTCCGTCTGGACAAAACAATATTGCTGCGTTTACGATTATATTTTAATATCTTAAAATCAAAGGTTTTTCCAACCATATCATCCATATTACGGATGGGACGCAAATCTGCTTGAGAGCCCGGCAGGAAGGCCTGAACCCCAATATCGACCGAAAAACCGCCCTTGACGCGATTAGTGATTACGCCTTGGACTGTGCCTTCCTCATCATAGGATTTTTTGATCGCTTCCCAGACTTTGATATTCGCGGCTTTTTCTTTGGAAAGAATGACCCGCTCCTCTTCATCATCCCACCATTCGACCATCACCTCGATTGTCTCACCAACATTGGCGGTGATATTTCCATCTTCGTCTTTAAATTCGTGAATTCGAATTTGGCCTTCCGATTTATATCCAATGTCAACGAGGACATGTTCTCTATCGACAGAAATAATCCGGCCGGTGACAACTTCACCTTCGGCAAACCGCTTAAAGCTTTCTTCATACAAATTCATCACACTTGCCATGCTTTCGCCGGATCCTTGTTTCTGTTTAACTGGTTGACGTTTAACAGAGTTATCAGGTTTGCTTTCTTTATCAGGATGCACCGTCGCGGGTTCCGATGTCTCAGCCGATGACTCGTTTACTGAAGCATTTTGATTGAGCTGTTGAGTTTCATCATTGTTATTGTGATTTACCATTAAGAACTTACCCCCTTAGCCGATTTTGTTGCAGCTTCCCGAAGGAAGCGCAATCTATTACTTCTAACAGACTTTTGGAAAAAAGCAATGATTAATTTTAAATTTTCCAAAATCCGTATTCAAATACATTCATATTATTGAGAATAATTATTATTTAGATCTGTACAACAATGCTGGATATGGCTTATCATTCGATCCACAACCTCTTGGATGGGCATGTCGGTCGAATCAATTCGGATGGCATCGTCAGCCGGTTTTAATGGCGCCACATCTCTTGTACGATCATTATTATCCCGCCGCTTGATATCCTTTTCAACCTCCTCCAGTGTGGATGAGGCTGTTGTTGGTAACTCATTATAACGTCTTTGTGCTCTTGTTTTTGTGGATGCGTATAAAAAAAACTTTACATCGGCTTCAGGAAAAACCACCGTACCCATATCGCGTCCTTCAAAAACAGCACCTTTCGCCTTGCCCATATCCCGTTGCAAACCTAAAAGATATTTGCGAACAACGTATCTCGCCGAAACTTCCGAAGCCAACATGGTGATCTCAGGGGTGCGAATACGATCTGTGATATCTACTTGATTGCAAATCAACCGTAAACCCTTTTCAGTCCTCACAAACATCATCTCAAGTCCATTACATAATTTCTCAAGGCCTTCACCGTCATTAGCGCTTATGCCTTTGGCTTGGGCTTCATGTGCAACGGCCCTGTAAAGCGCGCCCGTATCAATGTACGTATACCCCAAACGCACCGCAAGTTCCCGGCTGACGGTTGTCTTTCCCGCTCCGGCGGGACCGTCTATCGTAATAAGCAATTTTTTCATTTTTCTATGCTTTATAATCTAAATTCCGAAATCGTCTATCTGTCATCTGTCATCTGTTATCTGCCTTCTGTTTTCTGTTCTCTGTCATCTGTCTCCTGTTCTCTGTTCTCTCACATCAAAGGACGTCATCCAGTGCCTCTAAAAACCTTACATTTTCCTCGTGCAGCCCAGCATTTACCCGGATATACGCCGGGTAACCATAAGACGTCATCGACCGTACAATAATCCCTTGTTTTAGCAATCGGTTGAAAATTTCATCCGCATTTTGATGAACTCGAATGAGCAAAAAATTGGCTTGGGATGGTATATATTCGATACCCCTTTGAGACAGTGATGCATACATAAAATCAAGTTCCTCGTGAACGAGATCAACTGATTTTTTTAAAAAATCATCATCGCTTAGTGCAGCTACAGCGGCAACCTGGGCTAATGAATTTACATTAAACGGTTGTCTAACCCTGTTGAGTGGGTCGGATATAACGGAGGGCATTACCCCATAACCAATCCGGAGCCCGGCTAATCCGTAAGCCTTGGAAAAGGTGCGCATCCCGACCACGAGTCTGCCGGTGTTCAAATAATCAAAGCTGTGAACACAATTCGGATCTCTGACAAATTCAATATAAGCCTCATCAATAACGACAACGATTTCCGGCGGGATGGCAGCCATAAATTGCTCAAAATCCGTTTTGGAGACAATCGATCCTGTCGGGTTATGGGGAATATTTAAAAATACAATACGGGTATGTTGAGTCACTTTTTGGATCACGCCGTCGAGATCAATGGTATGGGCTTTTAAAGGAACCCACACCGGTATCGCTCCGGCACTTTGTACCGAGATTTCATAAAAGAGAAAGGAGGGTTGCGGCAATATCACCTCATCGCCTGCTCTCAGCAGCGCTGTGGAAAGCAATGCAATAATATCATCGGATCCATTTCCCAAAACGATGGTATTGGGATCAATATTGAATTTCTCAGCAATGCATTGAATTAATTCATAACCGCCACCGTCAGGATAGCGATTTAATTTTCCAACAGCCTCCCGGATGACGTTTGCGGCTCGGGGAGAAGGACCTAACGGATTTTCATTGGAAGCTAATTTAATGGCATTGTCGATTCCATATTCGCGTTCGAGTTCCTCAAGCGGTTTTCCGGGGACATAGGGTTTTAGCGATAATATATAATCCGGTATCGATGGTTTCATGAGTCGAGTTGCGCGTAACGGGTTGCGGGTTACGGGTTTTGCGATACGGGTTGCGAGTCTCGGGTTACGAGAAATGATTTGTGGAATTTAGGATAGCGCAGCCTTTCTGCCCTCCTCAAGCGCTTTCATATTGAGCGGAATCAGCTTCTCTTTTTCGGCAAATTTCTCTTTAACCGACTCCCTCAGCAAATCAAAATCGACAATTTTGCTGCGCGCCACAAAAGCAGCTAAGGCGATAATGTTAGCTGCTCTTACATTGCCCAAATCTTTGGCAATTTCGATGATCGGCACTTTCAACACATCCACATCCTCGCGACCGGCCTCAATCGAAATAATTGAACTATTTATAAAAATAACACCGCCTGGCTTGACCGTGGAAGCGAATTTCTCCAGCGAAGGTCGGTTCATGGCAACCAGGTGCTTCGGATTTCGAATGATCGGCGACCCAATGGGTCTGTCACTGATAACCACCGTGCAATAGGCCGTGCCACCCCGCATTTCAGGACCATAGGACGGAATCCATACCACTTCAAAACCTGCTTGCATGGCCGCCTGAGCCAGAATTTGTCCCATTAACATAATTCCCTGGCCGCCAAATCCGGCAAATTGAACTTCGCTTTGCATACATCCTCCTCTAAATTTAACCTGGCCACTGGTGGCTGGTCACTTGTCTCTGGACTTTACGATTTGGAATCTCCGGTTTGACCTTGATCTGGGGTTTTAAATTCACCCAGCTGGTAATAAGGCAGCATTTTCTCTTCGGCCCATTTTATCGCATCAACCGGTGTCATACCCCAATTTGTAGGACAGGTGCTTACCAATTCTACTAAACTAAAACAGCGGTTCTCTATTTGATAGGTAAAGGCCTTTTTAATGGCTTTCTTGGCCCTGTTAATATATTTCGGTTTTGTCAGCGTTTGTCTGGCAATATATCCCTCAGTCTCAAGTGCAGCAAGCAACTCGGCCACCTTAATCGGCATGCCGACATCAGCAACTTTTCGGCCGAAGGGAGAGGTGGTCGTCCGTTGCTCAGGCATGGTGGTGGGTGCCATCTGGCCGCCGGTCATACCGTAAACCGCATTATTGATAAAAATGGTCGTAAACTTTTCGCCACGGTTGGCGGCGTGTACAATTTCACCCAGTCCAATGCTTGCCAGATCCCCATCGCCTTGATAGGTAAAAACAATGAGATCCGGTCGAACCCGCTTTGCTCCCGTAGCCATTGCCGGTGCACGACCATGGGCTGCCTCTTGAAAATCGAAGGTGAAATAGTTATACATCATCACAGCGCATCCAACCGGTCCAATGCCAACTGTTCTGCCTCGAATTCCCAATTCGTCGATGACTTCCGCTACCAGCCGGTGGGCCACACCGTGGGTACAGCCCGGACAATAGTGGGTGATCGTATCCGCCAAAGCTTCCGGCTTCTGAAATGTTTTTCCCATAAATGACTCCTTGTTTTATCTTAGAATTTAGGAATTAAATTCTTGAATCCCTCAATTCATCAATTTTTGGACTTCTTCCATAACCTCTTCTGGAGTCGGCACTTCACCGCCGCACTTTCCATACCAAGCAACAGGACGCTTTCCCTGAACACTGCGTTCCACATCCTCGACCATCTGTCCCATGCACATCTCAACACTTAAGATCGCCTGACAGTTTGGTTTTTCTGCGGCTTTCAAGATTGCCTGATTGGGAAAAGGAAAGAGATGCTGAGGTCTTACCATGCCCACTTCCAATCCGTTCTCCTTCAAGTTGTCGATGGCTGTCCGGCAAACCCGGCTCATCGTACCGTAGCTAACAATAAGAACCTTGTAATCTCCCTCGAGGTTATAGCTCTCATAGAGGATTTCTTCACGCGCCATCTGTTCGTACTTGGCTTTCAGCTTTAGATTGTGCGCATTCAATTCCTCAGGGTCCAGATACATGGTTTTGACCAGATTGCGATTTTTGCTTTTGCGAGTGTCCATGCCATTGGTGGCCCAGTCATCTTTGTTTGTCGCTTCGACTTTGAGATGATCTGGAAACTCAACCGGTTCCATCATTTGGCCAATCAGGCCGTCTCCCAAAATCATGATCGGATTGCGATATTTCTCGGCCAGTGCAAAAGCTCTCATCACCATTTCAACAGCTTCCTGGACACTGGCAGGCGCCATGACGAGAAGCTTATAATCGCCATGTCCCCCTCCCTTTGTCGATTGCAAATAATCGGCCTGAGAGGGTAGGATTCCGCCAAGTCCGGGACCACCGCGCATAATATTAACAAATACCGCCGGACACTGAGCGCCGGCGATATAGCTTATCCCTTCACTCATTAAACTGATACCTGGGCTGGATGAGGTCGTGAAAATTCGTTCACCACAACCTGCGGCCCCAAAAATCATATAAGATACCGCGACCTCACTTTCACCCTGCAAAAATACGCCGCCCACCTCCGGCATGCGGCGGGAGAGGTATTCGGCAACTTCGGATTGCGGGGTAATCGGATAAGCAAAATAATTTAAGCACCCGGCCCGAATAGCAGCCTCTCCAATCGCTTCATTACCCTTCATCAAAACCTTACCCATGTTTTTCCTCCATTTATTTTTGTGCTTCCGCCTCTTCAACAATTTCGCTGATGGTGATGGCAACATCGGGACACATTGTACAGCATATGGCACAGTGAATGCAATCCTCGGGGCGCGCCTGGTAGGCAGGGAAATACCCCTTGGAGTTGAGTTCATTTGAAATTTCTAAAACATTTTTAGGACATACGGCTACGCAGAGTCCACATCCTTTACATCTGTCTTTGTCAATTAGGTGTTTAAATGCCATAAAATTCGCTCCTATAAATCCTATAAATAAATGATAGCAGATTCGGAATCTGTTACCAACAATCTAAAAGCTTAAATTCCAAAAATCAGTAAAACGACCAATTCCTCAATCCCTTAATTCGTTGATTCCTCAATTACCGAACCTCATTGCCTTTTCCCATGGGGGAACCAGTTGCCTGTCAATGGGCAAAACGGGACAGGTTAACCGATGCAAATCGGTGTCCGGTAGCAATTCACGCGGGACCGTTATAAATTCCAGCACCAATCGACTTTTTTCTGAAAGTGCTTGAACAAACTCATAGCCGCTGTAAATCTCCTCAATGCTGGTCTCATTAATTAAATTAGCGTTGCCAATAATTCCGCTGATGCT
>CP070746.1:4931427-4941389 GCA_020348305.1 Desulfobacterales bacterium | reverse complement strand
ACAAACCGCTGGTATTGCAGGTAAAATTAAACTAACGATTGCAGAGATGATAGCCGGTGAGAAATTATAGGCTTTCATTTCGTTGATCGATGAAAAGCGAATCAATTTGTTAAACTGAAAGTACTTGACAAGCCTAATGTGGGATGATATCCTCTTTGCTTCTTTGTACTTATTTATAGCGTATCATGCTGAAATTATAAGAAATTTTTGCGTTATCAAAATATTATATGCTTGCAGGGCCTAATAAGTTTTACCGCCGGGTATTCGGTTTGTTTGACAAATAATAATACCCTTTACATAATCTAAAATGAGCCAAAGGATTCATTTTTGGATCGACGTCAAGAAGGGAGGTGAAAATTAGATTAAGGATCTTTGTAAAGATTATCATCAACTGCGATCTAAAAACAAATAATTAGCAAACAAAATCAGGAGGTATGATAAATGCCAAGTTTTGTGATTGATGAAAAATGTGATGGTTGTAAGGGAGGCGAAAAAACCGCATGCCTGTATATCTGTCCCAACGACCTAATGGTGCTAGATGAAGAGCGCATGAAAGCTTATAACGCAGAGCCGGATATGTGCTGGGAGTGCTATAATTGTGTAAAAATCTGTCCGACTCAGGCCGTAGAAGTCCGGGGTTATGCTGATTTTACACCTTTAGGAGCCAGTGTTGTACCCATGAGGGGAACCGAAGACATCATGTGGACCGTCAAGTTCAGGGGCGGAACGATCAAACGATTCAAGTTTCCCATCCGGACTACCCCGGAAGGAGAAGCCAAACCCGATGGCGGGTTCGGCGTTGGACCGGGCACCTTGGACGATCAGCTCCTATTTACGGAACCGGCTTCCTTGAGAGCTGATAAACTTTGGACACTCGGAGACTAGAGGAGGTAAGAAGATATGCAAGATTTTGAAACTGTAGAGATCACCACTGATCTATTGATCATTGGCGCGGGTATGGCTGGCTCCGGGGCCTGTGTAGAGGCTGCCCATTGGGCCAAGGAAAACAATGTAAAGGTTACCGTGGTGGACAAGTCAGCCATGGAGAGAAGCGGGGCAGTTGCCATGGGGCTTTCCGCCATCAACCAGTATACGGGTGAGAACACCCCTGCCGACTATCTGAGCTATGTCCGGCAAGACCTCATGGGGCTTTGCCGGGACGACCTGGTCATGGATATCGCCAGGCACGTAAACGGTTCGGTTCATATGTTTGAGGGCTTCGGGCTTCCCATCTGGAAGGATAGCGAGGGAAACTATGTCCACGAAGGCCGCTGGCAGCTCATGATCAATGGCGAGTCTTACAAGGCCATTGTTGCCGAAGCCGGTAAGAACGCAATCGGTATGGATAACCTCATCGAGCGGGTCTTTGTGGTGCAATTGCTGTTGGATAAAAATGACAAGAAAAAGGTTGCCGGAGCCATCGGCTTTTCCGTGAGGGAAAATCAAATCTATGTGTTCAAATTCAAGGCCTGCATCGTGGTTGCCGGCGGCGCGGTTCACGTCTTCAGACCGAGGTCAACCGGAGAAGGTCTGGGCAGAGCCTGGTATCCACCCTGGAATGCAGGATCCAGTTCCTACCTGACCACCACGGCCGGCGCCGAGATGACTTCCCAGGAGGTCATCTTTATCCCAGCCAGGTTCAAAGACGGGTACGGTCCGGTTGGGGCGTGGTTCCTTCTTTTCAAGGCGGCAGCAACTTCGTCCACCGGTTACAATTACATGGCCGAAGGTCTGGCGGAAGGTGGCGAGCTTCACAACTGGCCTCCTTACGGCCAGGTGAAGCCGATCCCCACCTGCCTCAGGAACCATCTGATGATGATTGAGATGTTCCAGAAAGGTGACGGTCCCATCCTGATGCATACGGATAAGGCCATCGCCAAGATTGCCGATGAAGCGCCGGATGAAAAAACCAAGAAGAGGAAATTGAAGGAACTGGAAGCCGAGGCATGGGAAGACTTCCTCGACATGACCATCAGCCAAGCGATTCTCTGGGCTTCAAAAGATGTGTTCCCGGAGGAGGCCCCTTCAGAGATTATGCCTTCTGAGCCCTATTTCATCGGTTCCCATTCCGGTGCTTCCGGAGCCTGGGTGAGCGGTCCCGAGGATCTCCAGACCGAAGCGTCCAAGAGCGAGTATTTCTGGGGCTACAACCGTATGACTACGGTAAACGGCCTGTTCTCGGCCGGTGACGGGGTTGGAAATTCGAGCCACAAATTCTCATCGGGTTCGTTTACAGAAGGCCGGATCGCTGCAAAGGCGGCCGTAAAATACTGTGTCGAAAACCCGGATATGCCCGAAGTTGATGACGCAGAGGTGGAAAAGCTTAAAGAAAAAATCCTGATTCCGTTTAAGGTCTATGAGGAGCATACAAAATACACCACATTGGGTACGACCAACAAGAAATATGCCCTGCCTGTGGAAGAGGTGAATCCCAACTACATCACCCCCAAGATGGCTATGTTCCGCTTGAACAAGATCATGGACGAGTACGTGGCGGGATGGGGATCGCAGTATAATTGTACATCAATAACACTCAACATCGCACTGGATCTCTTAAAACTCCTCAAGGAGGATTTAAACATGCTCGCTGCGAGGAACCTCCATGAGCTGCTGCGATGCTGGGAGAACGTGCATCGGACCCAGATTGCCGAGGCCCATACCAGGCACAAACTGCACCGCGAGGAGACCCGGTGGCCCGGGTATTACTACCGGAAAGACTTCCCCAAGATGGATGAGGAAAAATGGGGCAAGGTCTTCGTAAACTCTGTCTACGATGCGCAAAAAGATGAGTTCACGATGCTCACAAGGCCTAAGATCGAAGTCGTGGACATCAAAGAGGTTGTGGGTATGTAACAGCAGACCCGTATGCATGTGGTTTTTGTCCAGGCGTCGCCGTTAGCGGCGCCTGGTTTTTTTCGGAGGAAGGTTCGGTGAATGAAGGAGACGGGCAGGATAATCCCGGGAAGTGGTTTAAAAAAGGCTACGAAGAGGGACGTCGCTTCGTCAGTGAGGAGGCTGATTACGACGAAGTGGCTGCCATCTATCGGGCCAAGGGCTTTCCTGCAAACTGGGACATCTTTCGGGCTGAAATCCTAAATAAGTACCTGGGGGAAAAAAGTTTTGATTTTAAAGCGTTTGAAGCCGGTTTTACAAAGGCGTGTATCGATTTTTTCGAAAACATTTAGCTTTAGCTGTCCGCATGTAATCCGGGAGAACTAGTTCAATGAACGATCCTCGCAAACCGCAATTTGACATGATTTCAGAAGAAGCGTTTCAGCCCGTATTGGAGCTGCTTCAAGGGGGCGATCCTGATGTTATCGCGAAAAAGGCGGGAATCACCAAAGAGAAACTTTTCCAGATGCGCGATGATTTCCTCGCCAAAGCAAAACGCCGGGCAGCCGCAGAAGAAGATGTGCCTCGTGTTAGGGTTGGGAGAAACGAGCCCTGCCCCTGCGGTTCCGGTAAAAAATACAAGCGCTGCTGCCTGGAGAAGCATGAGCAAGTCAAACATCTTGCAACCAATAGGCAAGAGAATGGTTTACCTGAAAGACAGAAGGAACAAGAGCAGCTTATCGATCGCATCGAAAAGGCGTTCAGCCTTTATGCATCTGGAAAATCCACCGAGGCGATCCGCTCCGCATCAAAGCTCCTAAAGAAGTATCCCAACGAAGACAGACTCCACGATATCATTGCCACCAGTCATCTGTATGCAGGTGATTTTGACAGGGCCATCGACATTTGCAGCCGCCGGCTGAAAGTTTCCGAAAATGAAAAAGAGTATTTTATCAAACATGGACGTTATCGGGATGCTGAAATCGAAAAACCTGCCCTATCCTATTATTACCCCCCCATGACCTGGCTTCAGAAATACTGGGTTACTATCAAGGCAAGGGATTATAATCTCATCAAACCCCAGAAAACCAATCGAAAAATCGTTGCCCTGATAAAAGACCTTCAAACTGCGGACGATCCGGGGCGCTTTCCCGAAAAGCACGCTCAAGGTCTTGCGCTTCGGAGAAAATCACTGGAAAACACCCTGGAAAAACTGCAAGCAGCTGGGCCCGAAGCAATACCCTATCTGCTGCCGCTTGCCTGTAAGTATTCCTGGACCGGGATTTTTGTGCCCGAAATTCTCGCATACTATAAAACAGAGCTTGCGATCCGCAGTCTGATGGACATCTCCATGTTTGGCTTTGCTTATGCATCCGGAGCCAGCCTGCATTATCTGGAGCAATTGGGGGAAGAGGTGGTTCCCTGCATCGCGGACGCCTTTCCCGGAGACAGGCAATTTGATCCCATCAAAACGGGTCTGGTTTCTGTGCTGGGAAACATCCGGGTGCCGGCTTCATATGAACTTCTCATCCGCCTGCTCGATAACGAAAGCCATCACATTGTCAACTGGGCAGGCGATGCCCTGGGAAAGTTTGGCAAAATCGAAGCATTGCCGCATTTACTCGCCGCGGCCGAGAGAATAGGGGGCGAGAAAATGCTTGACGAAGCCATTCAGAAACTGCAGGATCTTGCCTAGCTCCGAGTATGATTTGGATGTGATCGAAATGTGAGAAAGGACACAATATGACCACTATTGTTGAAGAACAGAGCCACCCCCGTGATTATTATAAAGCAGCTTTAGAGGACGGCTCCCTTGTAATGAAGCCCTATTGTTCATGTGGCAATATCCTTGAGGAGAATTATTTTTGTGAAAAATGCCAAAAACGGTGTCATTGCAGTCTGATTGTTTGTGACGACGAAGCTACTTTGGAGCTGGTTCAAACATACATCAGGAAATCACCTCGTTTTTCAGCTTTCCGTGCCAAACTCAAAGACGAAATTTGAGAGACGGCCCCCTTTAAATCAGTCATAATCGACCCTGCATGCAATTGACGTTTCACAACTTCAGCATTATTATGACTGTTGTAAGAGGACGCTTCTTCGACGCTTAATGAAAACATTATAGATAAGAGAGGAAAAAAATGACAACAGATAAAGCTCCTGTCTGCCCTCACTGCGGACAAGAGATGAAAAAATGGAAAGTTCCTCTAAACTCAACATGGAGCCATGAATTCTTTTACGTATGTTTCAATGACGACTGCTCGTACTTTAAAGAAGGCTGGGAACAAATGTGGGAAAAGCAGCACACTAAAGCATCCTATCGTTGCCGCTACGATCCCGATACCAAAAAATGTATGCCGCTACCGGTATGGTCCTCTGAGGCCTTGAAGGGTGATATTATCGAGTAGGCAATTGACTGCTTATGTATTAAGGATTCCTGGCGGTTATGGTCTTTTCCCCAAAGAGTGAGAATGTTAACCACCGGCTGGCAAATTTCATCAGCTCTACATCATCTGCCTCGATTCCTCGAATCACATCTTGCTCGATCTCAAACCTCTTTAGGAATGTACTTTCAAATATAAATCTTCTAAATTCATCCAGGCTGTAACATGCCATATAGTACATCTTTAGGTGTTGTTCGGTGAGGGTGTTTATAGATTTTGCCGTCCGGCCGGCTGTGATATCCAGAAAATAGTCATTCATGGCATTGTATTTATCAAAGCCTTGATCGTTAACCCATTCGTGAATGGTCCATTCTCTGTTTTCACAGAAGCCGAGGCAGTGGGATTCTCTGACCATAAAGTAATATTCCCCCGTACGATGACTTTCGTAAACTTTTGAGGCCGCCCTTGCCAACGGGTATATGCGGCAGGCCCCGGGCCGATCGTCATAGACGGTGCACCCATCCGGACTCACGAATGGGCACCGCCGTGTTTCGTCATCGTTCATCTTGAGATGGACGATCGGTACGCCATAAGCCTCGTCAACGAAAGAGGTGGTATGGTTTTCCAAAAAATACCCGGAAGGACAATTCAGGCGGTTTTTCAGGCGAATTATGTCATAAGGGGTGAGCACCAAATTGAGTTTGGCACAACATTTTGTAAAACAGGGCAGACTCTTGTTGCAGGCAAATCTAAATCGATCTTCTTTCAGAGGCTGCATCAACGACGCTTCTATCATTTAATCCCCAACTCCTGCTTTTTTGCTTCCATAACATCCGGCTTTACTTTAAGCACATGTTGTCCGAGCAGACCGTATTCAAGCCATCTCATGGCAAATTTAAAAAGCTCCACATCATCGTGTTTTATTTTCTCCACAACCTCCGGTTGTACTTCGAAGGTTTCCAGAAACTTACTATCAAACACAAAACGCCTGAATCGATCCAGGTCATAACAGGCCATGTAAAACATTTCCTGGATTTTCTTGTTCGTAATCTTTTTGTGGCTAAGAAATTCGTTCATGGTGATCTTTTTAAAAAGACTTTCCATCTCCCGATATATGGGAATTCCCTGCTCCTTCTTCCATTCCTTGACGGCCAAGACCTCATTTTCGTTCAACCCGAGGCAGAACGGCACATCCATCACAGAATAATATTCTCTTCCCGCCTTTTCGGTTAACTTGGTGCTTTCCGGCTGAAGCGGATATATGCGGCAAGACCAAGGCCGATCCTTGTAAATAGTGCACCCCTGAGGCGTGACGAAAGGGCAGCTTTTTTGCTTATCCTCGCCCATCTTAAGCGCCACCACAGGAAGACCCAGATCGCCGATAAGGGTAGTGGTGTGGGTGCGCAAAAAATCACCTGATGACATCTGGAGGGCGTTTTTCATTCGGATGATATCGTATGGGGTTAGGAAAATAGTAATATCACAGCAACACCGTGTGAAGCAGCCGAGTCCCGCGTGGCAGGCAAAACTAAAATTATCCTCTGGCGCCAAAACGGTTAGGCTCTTTTTTTTAGTTTGTTTGGATGCGGTAGTCATTGATATTCCTTAACCGATCGCCAAACCAAGGAAATACAAGTCATTATAACCCAGGCTGAGCGTCTTAATATTTGATAGTTAAATTGTTGGATCATTAAACTAATTACCTCCATGAATGATGTCAAGGAATTTGTAGGATTTATCGCCATTATCGGGTCTGCCTGTCAGCGGGTGCGAGGGGAGCCATCGTGGCCAGGGCGGATATTAGAATTTATTTCATAAGTAGCTTGTACTTGCATCCAAGGAATTAGTGCTTATATTTTTGCAGTTTATAGGCCGGGCTAATTATTTTGATTTGGGTGTATCATATTGGCCTGTTTAGGCTGTATTTAGAACAGCGAAATTATATCGAAAAAGGTGAAAGGAGGTAATGAAAAATGGCCGAGGAAATAAATGAACCTAAGAGCAGACAGCAATTTGTGTATGTAAAGGACAATGCAGGCAATGAATATGTCTGCCCAGTCGATGTCTTAAAAAAGCCGGAAGACTTAACCGAAGAAGAACGCAAGGGATGTATCGAGGACGCTTCTGTTGCTCATCCTTATGCGGGAGGCTAATCTGCAGCCGACTTTCTGCCTATCGGCGCTTTACGTCTCATACTATGACTGGCGAGGGAATGACCCCACTGGCGTTCCCTCTTCATTCCAAGAAAATAATGTATTCACTTTCTCAACCATCCAATTTGATTGATGACGCTTTTATCATGATCAGCTTCGTTGCTTGCGCCTGTGGCCGCTTTTGAAGCCCCCTCTCTCTACTTGCTCACCATCGCCAAATGCCTGTCTCCATACCATTCCCCTTTGAGGATGCCGGACGTGAGTTTATGGAAGTTTTCATATACTATATCTAAGCACAAATAAGACCGGCGTTTTCTATCAAAAGATCTTGACAAGGATAAAGAAGGCAGTTATATCCAGTCGTATTTTTTAAAACGATACCCCTTGATTTATTTATCTGGCATATTTGCCGGAAACAAACTTTTTATGAACGGAGGGATAGCATGACAGAAGAAAAAACAGCCTCTGCGAGTGGAAGCATTTTAGTGGTTGGCGGAGGCATCAGCGGTTTGACCACGACCTTAGAAGCTGCCGAAGTGGGGTATGAGGTTTTCTTGATTGAAAAAAATCCTTATCTGGGTGGAAGGGTAGCACAACTAAATCAATATTTTCCCAAGCTATGTCCCCCGACCTGTGGCTTGGAGATTAATTTCAGACGCATTAAGGATAATCCAAGAATCCACGTCATGACCTTGGCGGAAGTCGAAAAGGTTGAGGGAACCCCTGGCAATTACAATGTCGCCATCAAGGTCAGTCCCCGATACGTGAACGAAAACTGTACCTGCTGCGGCGACTGTGCCGAAGCTTGCCAAACCGAGATTGAGAGTGAATTTGACTTCGGAATGCAGAAAATCAAAGGCGCGTATCTGCCGTTTGGAATGGCATTTCCGGCGCGGTTTGTGATTTCGTCGGATATTATCGGTACCGAAGATGCCCAACGGTGCAAAGACGCTTGTAAATATGATGCCGTCGATCTGGACATGGCACCCAAAACCCTCAATTTCAATGTGGGTTCAATTGTATGGGCCACCGGTTGGGAGCCTTATGATGCCTCCAAGATCGACAGTCTCGGATTCGGCCAGCACCCCAACATCATCACCAACATGATGATGGAACGGTTGGCGGCACCCAACGGGCCGACCAAAGGTAAAATTATCCGCCCATCGGATGACAAGGAACCCGAGAGCATTGCGTTTGTGCAGTGTGCCGGATCCAGGGACGAGAATTATTTGCCCTACTGTTCCTATATCTGCTGTATGGCATCATTAAAGCAGGCCACCTACGTACGTGAACGGTATCCTGAGGCCAAGATATATGTGTTTTATATCGACCTCAGAACACCGGGTTACCGGTATGAACGCTTTTACGAAACGATCAAAGAAGATGAAAATATCTTTTTGATCAAAGGTAAAGTGGCCGAGGTCAGCGAAGATCCGAGTACTAAGAATATTACCGTGGTTGCCGAAAATGCCGTTACCGGCGAAAAGATCCACCAAACAGTGGAAATGGTTGTTCTGGCCACCGGCATGCAGCCCACAACCGCAACTGCCAAACTGCCGGCGGATTTAAAGTACAATGAGGACGGATTTATCCTTAATGACTTTGAAGCCGGTGGTATGTTTGCAGCCGGATGTGCCAATAAACCGGCTGATGTGGTGTCATCCAATCAGAATGCAACCGGTATGGCCTTAAAGGCGATTCAAACTCTGGTGAATAGGTAGGAGGTTATCCATGGATAAGAAATATGGTGTGTATATCTGCGAGGGTTGTGGGATCGGAGAAGCCCTGGATATCGAAAAGCTCTGCGACGTGCCCAAAGAAGACAGCTTTCCAGTCAAAACCTGCCCGATTCTTTGCAGCCAAGAGGGGGTTGAACTCCTTAAAAAAGATATTGCGGATGAAGGCGTCAATACCCTGGTACTCGCAGCCTGTTCGCGCCGGGTGCTTTATGACGTTTTCCGGTTTGACGGCTGCATCGTTGACCGGGTCAACCTCAGGGAACAGGTGATATGGTCCCATCCCAGGTCGACGTATCCGGCTCCCACGGAAGAACAAAAGGACGATGAGGAGTTCATCGATCATGTTCAGATGATGGCTGAAGACTATCTGAAGATGGGCATGGCCCGAGTGCAAAGAGTCGATCTGCCCGAGCCCTATAAACTTGAAACCTTTAATCGCAAAATACTGGTCATCGGCGGCGGTATCACCGGGATTTCAGCGGCTATTGAGGCGGCCAAAACCGGCTATGAAGTCACCATCGTCGAAAAGGAATCCGCCCTCGGCGGACAAGCCAAAAAATGGCGCAAGCAGCTGCCGGGAGCCTATCCTTATGACAGCCTGATTTTGCCGACAGTCGAAGACAAGATCAAAGAACTGCAAAATTATTCCACCATCACCGTTATGACCGAAACAGTCGTGGCCCGCATCGCGGGCGAGCCGGGTGATTTTACCGTGACATTTAAAAAGCCCGGTGAGAAGACGGAGTTCGACGTACCCTATCCGTTGCCGGATGAAATGAAAGTCGATGAAAACGGCAAGGAATTGGATGCCGAAGCACTTCATGCCAAATTTATGGAGTACAACAAAGGCAAGC
>CP070746.1:4897074-4931327 GCA_020348305.1 Desulfobacterales bacterium | reverse complement strand
TACGTATGTTTCAATGACGACTGCTCGTACTTTAAAGAAGGCTGGGAACAAATGTGGGAAAAGCAGCATACTAAAGCATCCTATCGTTGCCGGTACGATCCCGATACCAAAAAATGTATGCCGCTGCCGGTATGGTCCACTGAGGCCTTGAAGGGTGATATTATCGAGTAGGCAATTGACTACTTATGTATTAAGGATTCCTGGCGGTTATGGTCTTTTCCCCAAAGAGTGAGAATGTTAACCACCGGCTGGCAAATTTCATCAGCTCTACGTCATCTGCCTCGATTCGTCGAATCACATCTTGCTCGATCTCAAACCTCTTTAGGAATGTACTTTCAAATATAAACCTTCTAAATTCATCCAGGCTGTAACATGCCATATAGTACATCTTCAGGTGTTGTTCGGTGAGGGTGTTTATAGATTTTGCCGTCCGTCCGGCTGTGATATCCAGAAAATAGTCATTCATGGCATTGTATTTATCAAAGCCTTGATCGTTAACCCATTCGTGAATGGTCCATTCTCTGTTTTCACAGAAGCCGAGGCAGTGGGATTCTCTGACCACAAAGTAATATTCCCCCGTACGATGGCTTTCGTAAACTTTTGAGGCCGCCCTTCCCAACGGGTATATGCGGCAGGCCCCGGGCCGATCGTCATAGACGGTGCACCCATCCGGACTCACGAATGGGCACCGCCGTGTTTCGTCATCGTTCATCTTGAGATGGACGATCGGTACGCCATAAGCCTCGTCAACGAAAGAGGTGGTATGGTTTTCCAAAAAATACCCGGAAGGACAATTCAGGCGGTTTTTCAGGCGAATTATGTCATAAGGGGTGAGCACCAAATTGAGTTTGGCACAACATTTTGTAAAACAGGGCAGACTCTTGTTGCAGGCAAATCTAAATCGATCTTCTTTCAGAGGCTGCATCAACGACGCTTCTATCATTTAATCCCCAACTCCTGCTTTTTTGCTTCCATAACATCCGGCTTTACTTTAAGCACATGTTGTCCGAGCAGACCGTATTCAAGCCATTTCATGGCAAATTTAAAAAGCTCCACATCATCGTGTTTTATTTTCTCCACAACCTCCGGTTGTACTTCGAAGGTTTCCAGAAACTTACTATCAAACACAAAACGCCTGAATCGATCCAGGTCATAACAGGCCATGTAAAACATTTCCTGGATTTTCTTGTTCGTAATCTTTTTGTGGCTAAGAAATTCGTTCATGGTGATCTTTTTAAAAAGACTTTCCATCTCCCGATATATGGGAATTCCCTGCTCCTTCTTCCATTCCTTGACGGCCAAGACCTCATTTTCGTTCAACCCGAGGCAGAACGGCACATCCATCACAGAATAATATTCTCTTCCCGCCTTTTCGGTTAACTTGGTGCTTTCCGGCTGAAGCGGATATATGCGGCAAGACCAAGGCCGATCCTTGTAAATAGTGCACCCCTGAGGCGTGACGAAAGGGCAGCTTTTTTGCTTATCCTCGCCCATCTTAAGCGCCACCACAGGAAGACCCAGATCGCCGATAAGGGTAGTGGTGTGGGTGCGCAAAAAATCACCTGATGACATCTGGAGGGCGTTTTTCATTCGGATGATATCGTATGGGGTTAGGAAAATAGTAATATCGCGGCAACACCGTGTGAAGCAGCCGAGTCCCGCGTGGCAGGCAAAACTAAAATTATCCTCTGGCGCCAAAACGGTTAGGCTCTTTTTTTTAGTTTGTTTGGATGCGGTAGTCATTGATATTCCTTAATCGATTGCCAAACCAAGGAAATACAAGTCATTATAACCCAGGCTGAGCGTCTTAATATTTGATAGTTAAATTGTTGGATCATTAAACTAATTACCTCCATGAATGATGTCAAGGAATTTGTAGGATTTATCGCCATTATCGGGTCTGCCTGTCAGCGGGTGCGAGGGGAGCCATCGTGGCCAGGGCGGATATTAGAATTTATTTCATAAGTAGCTTGTACTTGCATCCAAGGAATTAGTGCTTATATTTTTGCAGTTTATAGGCCGGGCTAATTATTTTGATTTGGGTGTATCATATTGGCCTGTTTAGGCTGTATTTAGAACAGCGAAATTATATCGAAAAAGGTGAAAGGAGGTAATGAAAAATGGCCGAGGAAATAAATGAACCTAAGAGCAGACAGCAATTTGTGTATGTAAAGGACAATGCAGGCAATGAATATGTCTGCCCAGTCGATGTCTTAAAAAAGCCGGAAGACTTAACCGAAGAAGAACGCAAGGGATGTATCGAGGACGCTTCTGTTGCTCATCCTTATGCGGGAGGCTAATCTGCAGCCGACTTTCTGCCTATCGGCGCTTTACGTCTCATACTATGACTGGCGAGGGAATGACCCCACTGGCGTTCCCTCTTCATTCCAAGAAAATAATGTATTCACTTTCTCAACCATCCAATTTGATTGATGACGCTTTTATCATGATCAGCTTCGTTGCTTGCGCCTGTGGCCGCTTTTGAAGCCCCCTCTCTCTACTTGCTCACCATCGCCAAATGCCTGTCTCCATACCATTCCCCTTTGAGGATGCCGGACGTGAGTTTATGGAAGTTTTCATATACTATATCTAAGCACAAATAAGACCGGCGTTTTCTATCAAAAGATCTTGACAAGGATAAAGAAGGCAGTTATATCCAGTCGTATTTTTTAAAACGATACCCCTTGATTTATACATCTGGCATATTTGCCGGAAACAAACTTTTTATGAACGGAGGGATAGCATGACAGAAGAAAAAACAGCCTCTGCGAGTGGAAGCATTTTAGTGGTTGGCGGAGGCATCAGCGGTTTGACCACGACCTTAGAAGCTGCCGAAGTGGGGTATGAGGTTTTCTTGATTGAAAAAAATCCTTATCTGGGTGGAAGGGTAGCACAACTAAATCAATATTTTCCCAAGCTATGTCCCCCGACCTGTGGCTTGGAGATTAATTTCAGACGCATTAAGGATAATCCAAGAATCCACGTCATGACCTTGGCGGAAGTCGAAAAGGTTGAGGGAACCCCTGGCAATTACAATGTCGCCATCAAGGTCAGTCCCCGATACGTGAACGAAAACTGTACCTGCTGCGGCGACTGTGCCGAAGCTTGCCAAACCGAGATTGAGAGTGAATTTGACTTCGGAATGCAGAAAATCAAAGGCGCGTATCTGCCGTTTGGAATGGCATTTCCGGCGCGGTTTGTGATTTCGTCGGATATTATCGGTACCGAAGATGCCCAACGGTGCAAAGACGCTTGTAAATATGATGCCGTCGATCTGGACATGGCACCCAAAACCCTCAATTTCAATGTGGGTTCAATTGTATGGGCCACCGGTTGGGAGCCTTATGATGCCTCCAAGATCGACAGTCTCGGATTCGGCCAGCACCCCAACATCATCACCAACATGATGATGGAACGGTTGGCGGCACCCAACGGGCCGACCAAAGGTAAAATTATCCGCCCATCGGATGACAAGGAACCCGAGAGCATTGCGTTTGTGCAGTGTGCCGGATCCAGGGACGAGAATTATTTGCCCTACTGTTCCTATATCTGCTGTATGGCATCATTAAAGCAGGCCACCTACGTACGTGAACGGTATCCTGAGGCCAAGATATATGTGTTTTATATCGACCTCAGAACACCGGGTTACCGGTATGAACGCTTTTACGAAACGATCAAAGAAGATGAAAATATCTTTTTGATCAAAGGTAAAGTGGCCGAGGTCAGCGAAGATCCGAGTACTAAGAATATTACCGTGGTTGCCGAAAATGCCGTTACCGGCGAAAAGATCCACCAAACAGTGGAAATGGTTGTTCTGGCCACCGGCATGCAGCCCACAACCACAACTGCCAAACTGCCGGCGGATTTAAAGTACAATGAGGACGGATTTATCCTTAATGACTTTGATACGGGTGGTATGTTTGCAGCCGGATGTGCCAATAAACCGGCTGATGTGGTGTCATCCAATCAGAATGCAACCGGTATGGCCTTAAAGGCGATTCAAACTCTGGTGAATAGGTAGGAGGTTATCCATGGATAAGAAATATGGTGTGTATATCTGCGAGGGTTGTGGGATCGGAGAAGCCCTGGATATCGAAAAGCTCTGCGACGTGCCCAAAGAAGACAGCTTTCCAGTCAAAACCTGCCCGATTCTTTGCAGCCAAGAGGGGGTTGAACTCCTTAAAAAAGATATTGCGGATGAAGGCGTCAATACCCTGGTACTCGCAGCCTGTTCGCGCCGGGTGCTTTATGACGTTTTCCGGTTTGACGGCTGCATCGTTGACCGAGTCAACCTCAGGGAACAGGTGATATGGTCCCATCCCAGGTCGACGTATCCGGCTCCCACGGAAGAACAAAAGGACGATGAGGAGTTCATCGATCATGTTCAGATGATGGCTGAAGACTATCTGAAGATGGGCATGGCCCGAGTGCAAAGAGTCGATCTGCCCGAGCCCTATAAACTTGAAACCTTTAATCGCAAAATACTGGTCATCGGCGGCGGTATCACCGGGATTTCAGCGGCTATTGAGGCGGCCAAAACCGGCTATGAAGTCACCATCGTCGAAAAGGAATCCGCCCTCGGCGGACAAGCCAAAAAATGGCGCAAGCAGCTGCCGGGAGCCTATCCTTATGACAGCCTGATTTTGCCGACAGTCGAAGACAAGATCGAAGAACTGCAAAATTATTCCACCATCACCGTTATGACCGAAACAGTCGTGGCCCGCATCGCGGGCGAGCCGGGTGATTTTACCGTGACATTTAAAAAGCCCGGTGAGAAGACGGAGTTCGACGTACCCTATCCGTTGCCGGATGAAATGAAAGTCGATGAAAACGGCAAGGAATTGGATGCCGAAGCACTTCATGCCAAATTTATGGAGTACAACAAAGGCAAGCAGGACATTTTAACCTTTGATCCAAACGGTGAAAAATTCGGTGCGGTTATTCTGGCCGCCGGATGGCGCCCCTATGAACCCAAAGAAGGGGAATTTGCTCATCTCGGCTTTGGCGAAATTGCGGATGTGGTGACCAACTATCAGGTTGAAGGCATTGCGGCCGGCGGCAAAATTACCCGACCCTCGGACGGCAAGGAAGCCAAGTCGGTGGTCTTTATTCAAAGCCCGGGTCAGGCTGATGATAAAGACTTTGCTTATAGCGGTGCGGTGACCAGCTTGGTGGCGCTTAAGCAAGCCAAGTATGTACGGGAAGACTATTCTGACGGTAAGGCTTATGTGTTTTACCAACATATGCGCACCGTCGGTCTCACCGAAAATTTTTACAAGAACATTCAGCAGGACCAGGGAATCTTTCTGACCAAAGGAGCGGTCACCAGCGTTTCCAAAAATGGCGACGGCCTGATTGTAGAAGCCGAGCATACGCTCTTGGGTGAAAAGATTCAGGTCAAAGCCGACCTGGTGGTGCTGGCCACCGGCATGGTGCCGGTCACCAAAGACGACCCGGTGGTTAATCTGGCCTACCGTCAGGGTCCGGGATTTCGTGATAATGAAATTTTCGACGAATATGCGGACTCCAACTTTATCTGTTTCCCCTATGAAACCCAACGCACCGGCATTTATGCGGCCGGCAGTATCCGGCGCAGCATGACGGTGGAAGAATCCATTGAGGATGCCACCGGAGCGGCCTTAAAGGCAATCCAGTGCTTGGAATCGGTTAATCGAGGCGTTTCCGTCCATCCCCGGTCAGGGGATATGACGATTCCCGACTTTTTCTTCCAACGCTGCACCCAGTGTAAACGCTGTACGGAAGAATGCCCCTTTGGGGCCATTGATGATGATGAGAAGGGAACGCCGAAACCGAATCCGGCGCGCTGCCGGCGCTGCGGTACCTGTATGGGATGCTGCCCGGAGCGGATTATCAACTTTGTCGATTACAGCATCGACAGTGTCGCATCCATGATCAAAGCCATTGGTGTACCTTCCGAAGACGATTATGACGAGCCACCGCTACGGATTCTGGGTCTGGTGTGTGAAAACGACGCCTATCCGGCCCTGGATATTGTGGGGTTGAACCGGCTCACCTATAGCGCGCAAGTACGATTTGTTCCGGTGCGATGCCTCGGATCTGTCAATGTGGTCTGGATCAAAGACGCCATGGCCAAGGGATTGGATGGCGTGTTCTTGCTGGGTTGCAAACATGGCGATGACTACCAGTGTCACTTCGTTAAGGGAAGTGAGCTTGCCGATATCAGAGTGAAAAAAATTGGCGATGCTTTGGCCAGCCTGGCTCTGGAAGAGGAACGGGTTGCACAGTTTCAGGTGGCCATCGATGAATATGACAAGATTCCGCAGATCATTGACGACTTTGTGGCTTCGATAGAGGAGATGGGACCGAACCCGTTTAAGGGATTCTAAGAATTGAATATTGACTATTTATTAAAATGAAACCTGAAGTGTTGAATGATACGAAGATAATAATGGCTGAAATCCTTAAATAGTCAATCGTCAATTGTCATTCTTCAATTCCGTAGGAGGTTTGAATATGGCGGATACATATCTTATTGAGCCTGATTTAGATTTTATTAAAGAAGTGGGTGCGCTGGGCGGCGAAGATTTGAAGAAGTGCTACCAATGTGCCACCTGTTCGGTGGCCTGCGCGATCTCGCCGGACACCAAGCCGTTTCCGCGCAAGGAAATGATTGCTGCATCCTGGGGCTTAAAGGACAGGCTGGTCGGAAACTCCGATATTTGGTTGTGCCACAATTGCGGTGATTGTTCCACCCGCTGTCCGAGGGAAGCCAAACCGGGGGATGTGTTGGCGGCCGTGCGCGAATACGCTATTTCAGCGTATGCCCGACCCAAAGCCTTGGCCAGAGCGCTAAGAGATCCGAAAAAGCTTCCTATCCTGGTGGCGATTCCGGTCGTCCTTTTTCTGGTCATCGGAACGATTACCGGGTTGCTTGACTTTACCCCGGACCTCAGCGAAGGCATCAAACATTATAAATTTTTCTCCACCTGGCTGGTGGATATGCATATGGTTGCGGCGGCCATTTTTATGATTGCTGTATTTGCTATGGGCCTCAAACGCTTCTTGGGCGATATCCATCAAAATGCACTGCAGGAGGGTAAAACCGATAAGGAGAAGATTGAAGTCGTTGGATTTTTTGTGGCGCTTCTTAAAGTTATTCCAACCATCCTGAAGCACAACAAATTTTCGGATTGTACCGAAAACAAAGAGCGCGAAATTGCCCACATGCTGACCATATTCGGATTTATCGGGTTGTTTATCGTCACAAGTATCGTTTTTGTATTCATATGGGGATCGTATTTGCTTCCCAGCGGTCCGATACACGGTCCTTGGTCCATGTGGAATCCCATCAAATGGCTGGCCAATGCAAGCGGAATTGCGCTGATTGGCGGAACCGTCTGGCTGATAATAAATCGGAGGTCCAAAAAAGATCAGAAGTCGGGTTACTGGGATTGGTATCTGATCTATCTTGCCTTCGGGCTGGGGGTTAGCGGTATGGGTACCGAGCTGACGCGGATCGCTGGTTGGGCCTTTATTTGTTATCTGTTATACTTTATTCACCTGGTTTTTGTTTTTTGCATGATCGCTTATCTACCGTTTTCAAAGCTGGCGCATTTGGTTTACCGGACGGTGGCGATGGCATACAATGAGTATGCTGGGCGGAATTTTTGATGAGTGCTTACGTATCTTTTTTCCTCATCGCGGCAAGATGCCGCTGCCACAGAAGTAAATGAATCTATCGTGCCTGTGGGAGTGGCTTCCAGCCACGACAGGCTGAATTCGATAAAAAAAGACTGAGTTTATCCAACAGTTCTGAGCGATATTTGCTTGGATGATTTATCTTCTACCATAAAAAAGGGAGTTGCCAAATCGGCAACTCCCTTTTGAATTTGAACGCGAGTAAGGCTATCTACTACTTCTCATTATCTCCAGTCGCAGCTCCGTGCAGCTTGATTTCAACTTTTTCGGTCAGCCCTCCATAGTATCCGCGCAGAATTTCAAGAACCTCATCGCGTCCAAAATGATCCGGAATTTTTCCACCTTCAGAGAGCAGTTTTCGCAGCATGGTGCCACTGAGCAGCACCCGGTCTTCCTTTTCATGCGGGCAGGTTCGCAGGGAAGCCATACCGTCGCACTTGTAGCAGTAAAAGGTCCAGTCAATTTTCAACGGGGTGCACAGCAACGCCTTTCCGGGTTCTTCGGGTTTCGGAATCTTATCAAAAATGGTTTGGGCTTCGAACATACCGTAAAAGTCACCCACACCGGCGTGGTCACGTCCGATGATCATGCGGGAACATCCGTAGTTCTGACGGAATGTGGCATGCAGCAGGGCCTCTCTGGGACCCGCATAGCGCATGTCTAACGGATATCCGCCCTGAACCACATTGCCTTCAACAAAATAGTTTTTAACGAGTGCATCGATGCATTTTACCCGGGTATCCGCCGGTATATCCCCTGGCTTTAAATTACCGACCAATGAGTGAATATAAACCCCGTCACAGACCTCAACGGCAATTTTGCAGAGGTATTCATGGGAGCGATGCATGGGATTTCTCAATTGCAACGCCGCCACCTCACTCCAGTCTCTTTCTTCGAAGATTTTGCGGGATTCTTCCGGCCGCATATAAATGCCGGCATACTTGGTGGGATATTCCGCTTCGCTCAGCACCTTGACCGGACCGGCGAGGTTGATATCTTTTTGATTCATCACCATCTGGACACCGGGGTGATCCTCTTTAGCAATTTTCCAGAATTCTTCGGCTGTCGCAGTGCCTTCACCCATGTATACCTTCTCGCACTCATATTTTTTGTCGGCCTCGGTCAGCTCATATTTTTCGGTGACCGTCATGGTGGCCATGATTTCATCGCCTTCGGGGTCATACAGTGCAATCTCATCGCCTTCGTTGATGCTGGCGGCATCTTCATTGGTGGCTGACAGGGTTACCGGGACAGGCCAAAACGTTCCATCAGCCAGCAGGTAATTATCGCATACGCCCTTCCAGTCGGCTTTGTTCATAAAACCGGTCAGAGGGCTGAATCCGCCGATCCCGATCATGATGAGATCTCCCTTTTCGCGCGGAGAGATCGGAAGCTTTGTTAAAGCTTCCGCTTTTTTCTTTTCGGCTTCCAGCTCAGCACCCTCAAGCAGGCAGCACGTCAGACCCTTTCCGCCATGGGGTGGAATCAACTTTGCCATTTGTTTTCGTCTCCTTTCAATTTAGTTATCTGCAGCGAATCGTTCATAACGACCGGCTATCCAATTTATTAAAAAAAGATCAAATAATAAAGAAATAACTGTTTGTCAAGCGGAATTCACCATATAAGAAAAAGTTTAAGGGATAATTGAAAAAACCTGCAGTAGGCTAAAACAATCAAGATAACCATAATCAAAACCAAAAGAATTGAAACCCATCGGTATTTACCAATTTGCTTTTGCTTGTATGTTTCTGAACTTAATTCTTGATCGACGGCAGTGATGCGATAAAAACTTGAAGGCGGAGGACTTGAAGGCGCTTTGATTTCGAGTCCAGTTTTCCTTTGGGGTGTGAAATCAGGTGCCAGGGTCTGATTGACAGGGCTGCTGATATCTTTTTTGTCTTCATCCGGGACAGGCTTATCATCGACCGTTTTTTCTAATGCAGCAGCTAGGTCCGGGGGGATGGTTTGGTAGCTTTCATCCGTTTCTTTTTTTACGAGCTTGATTTCAGCGCCACAACGCGGACAGAAACGGTACTCCAACCCTTCGTGTTCAGGTAGAGGTGTGTTACATTTGGGGCAAGATAGGGACATGGGATTAGTTACCTTAATGTTTTCTTTAATGCTTCAATATTTCAAACGTTTGAACATTTTGCGAATACTCCAGTACCCCAGGAATCATTTTAAGGTCTGGTACTATTCAATCCCACAAACGTGCCGCCGTTTTTTTGACAAAGTACGCGCATAAGTGTTGCGAAGCGCTCGCCGGTATTGCCGGCCGTTCGCGTTTTTTCCATCACCACAGGGAATCCGACCGCATGGATTCGAACCCTGCGCGATCCATCTTTGCCCGACCTATTGATACTGTCTACCGTGTCAATGACCGGCTGTATTGCACTGCCGCTGAACTCATCACCGAAAACATACAGACTTATTTTTTTATCGGCTGCATAAAATCTTCTGATTGCTGCAGTAATTCCCTCCACCGGACTACTATTGCTGAAAGCTCGCCAGGTGCTTAACACTGAAATTATTGCCCGGCGCCGGCCCGGTGTATCAGGTATCCATTTGCCTTGATACTGGGAAAACATATAATTACCCATGTCGTTCATGACCTGAATACCCTTAACTTTAGGATAGATTTCAAGGGTTTCCCGCATTTTTTTTTGGACGAGACTCCAAGCGTTGCGCTGCATACTGCCGGAGGTGTCGATAATAAAGATTATGTACTCACTGTCTACTGGGATACCGCCGACCGAACTGGTAATTTTTCGGGGTTGTTTTTTCAACAAGCGCTTCATTTCTTCGGTTAATTCCTGCCGGGCGCTGGCCAGTTTTCCCTCAATGATATTTTGTACGTCAGCATCATCTTTGGATGCGGCGAACTGCCCCTCAATTTTGGATAAATCACCTTGGAGGCGGGCAAGTTTTATCTTTTCTTCCGAGAGCTGCTCTTTTCTATCAGTCAATTCCCGATTGAGTACCGCTGTTTCGCCCCGGATTTCAAAAATCTCCTCCTCCAATCGGGCGATGACAGATTGAAGATCTTCGCGCACTTCTTCAATTATCATTGGTTCGGCAAATTTTGAGAGCACAAACAGCAGGATGATAGCGCCGAAGGCGCAGCAGATACAGTCTAAAAAAGATAGACTGAAAACTTCTATGTCTCTGCGTCGTGATTTCATATAAGTTAAAGGTTCAAGGTTCAGGGTTCATGATTTAAGGTTTTCATACGAATGTTATAGGTTTGAGGTCCGAGGTTTGGGCAATCCGAAATTGATTCATTCCGTAACCCGGATTCCGAAACTCGCAATCCGCAAGGTGCCCCCCGTAACCCGAAACACGTAACACGCATTTTCCGAATTGCGCATTCCCACTTCCGAATTCCCGCTACGGCCAATCCCGGGAAGGGCAAAAAAAAGACCCATGGGTGTTCTTGGCTAAACGCCAATAGGCATCGGCAGCTCGCGGATCCCCTTCCATCGGATAAAGAATAATATTAACCGGCACCCCGGCGGGCAAGTTGCGGATTGCCTCCTTAAACAAGCTCAAGCGCTTTTTGCCGGAAACCCGTTTGCGCCAGGGTTTGCTAGCTCCCATGGTCGGCAGGCTGTCAACCAGCAAAAAGATATTATCCGGTGCAGGTTTCATTTGACCCATTGCTTTGAACGCATTCAGCAGACTTGTTCCCTTTTGCGGAATAACTCTGCGCATCTGATCAACGGTAGTATTCAAAATGTCCACATTGCCGGCATCTAGCCAGGCTCCTTGTGTTTCTTTGTTCAACGCTGATGCAGTTTCGTTAAAGGTAAATATCTGGAATTTGCTTGTTGGGGGAAGCTGGGTCGTTAGCCAATCAATGGTGGCTACAGCCTGCTGCCATTTTGCGGATTTGAGTTTCTTTTTATCCGCGAGATTACGTCTGCGAATCACTCCTATGATGGTTTCATCCAGCATGCTGGCTGATGCATCCACCAGAATAAAGATCCGTTTGCCGCCCATTTTCAAATCGGTTAGATACTGGCGATCGCCATGCCCGGGGAAGGGACGCAATCTGGTTCCGAGTTCATCTTGGGTTTTGGCGCCGGCTCTAAGCCGTCTTAATTCCTCTTCCAGGGACTTCAAGTCGGATTTTAGCTTATTCACATGTGCTTTGGTGGCCAGCGTATCGTGTTTGCGGTCGGCAAGCTCGATCTTTTTTTCCTTTATTATTTTTATGATTTCCCGTGTCCGGCCCTCGGTCTTCACCAGTTTGGCAACGCTTTCCTCTATGGTATTTCGAGACTCTATGAGTTTCTTTTTACCCTCAAGCACCTGTTTTTCGAGTCGTTCCACTTCTGCGCGCAGGTCAGTGGTAACCGCATCCCGCTGGGCCGCACTTTTTGCGTTTATCAACACAAATAGCAGAATAACGGCGCCCAGACCACACGTGATGATGTCAAGAAATGATAGACTAAAGACATTTAGTTTTTTACGTTTCATCGATACTTAGACATGCAATCAGTTGCAGTTTTTCTCCAGGCGTTCCGACCCGTATAATTTGACCCAGCTGCAATGCAATGCTTTCTTTTACCCGGACGTCATCCACAAATGTGCCGTAGGTACTAAAATCCTTTAATAGAACCGCTTTTCCACGAAGCTCTACAGAACAATGTTTGCGCGAAACGCCAGCGGTTTGACCTTTAATCGGAATGCTGGGCTCGTTTTTAGCTACTTCCAATCCAATCAAAAGTGGCTTTTCGGTAAGAGGGAAAGCCAGATTTCTGTAAAGCAAATGGGTCGGACGTCGAGTTTGCTGGCCGATATTTGGCGATTCGGCCACATCCGAATTGGCGATACCTTGCCAAGGTCGGCTGATGAAAAATGATATCCCCCGATCGGATTCTTGTGGGGCCAACTGATTCCATAGTTTCAGGGTTCCAAAAGCAGTGGCGCCGGGAGCCAGTTCGATGAACTGAGCTCGGTTTCGTTCGGCTAATATTTCCTGGAAGCCTGGAAGACGAGCAACACGGTGAGTGAGTTGTATGGCCACCGGATAATTTCGCATCTCGTGTTTGTTTAATGTTTTATTAATTAAGCGATTAACCTCTAAGATCACCTGCTCGCTTTTTTGGATGAATAGTTCTCGAGGTAAAGTAGCCCGGTAGGTAGTGGAGCCGCCTGTCATCTCGAAATCAACGGCCGCATGTTTTTGAAGTTGTTCAAGAACAGCAGGCAGCCGTTCAAATAATTCCTGCTCGGAGACAGCTTGGTGGAGAGGATCAAAGCGCGTGGTTCGGACAAACTCCGCCGCAATGGTTTCCACCCATTCTCTATGTAAATAAGCCAGACCTTTTTCTGCGATTGAAGCTGAATCTTCACAAGTCAGATATTGCCCTTGTTTAAGAAAGATGATCTCAGTGCGGTGAAGGTGAATGTCCAGATGAAAAAGGGCGCTTGCCGGACAAGGACTATCCGAGGCTGCCAAGGCGATCGGAATAAACCCTCTTATCGGCATGGACAGGTCATTGGCGATACCCAGAAGAAGGCTCAATTGATCCCGGTGATAGAATCCAGGAACCGCCATGATGATTTCATCGCCGTGTGTCTTGACGTTTTCCCAAATTCGTGCCAGGTGGGCATATGCAATTTCTGCGTGATTTTTTTGGGTGTAGGGACCGGGATGATCGAGAGGTTCAGTGTTTAACTGATCCCAGAAATGACTTATCACCAGACGCGGGAACAGGTGTGCTTTTTTTTCAGCGGCTTTGCCCACAATGAGCTGATTCTTCTCGGCAAAGGCATATCCAGGGCTTTCTTTATCAGGCCCGTCAAGTTCAAGCAATCTTGCGGAGTCCGTTCCGGCTACCAATATGCCGGCGTCACTGAGCTCAAGACCAAGCAAACTCATTTCGTATTCCTCTTTGCGAAAGTTTCAAGGCACAAGCCATAAGGTTCGATGAATAAGTTTTTTTGTTTTGACCCTGCGCCCTTTGCCTTGTGCCACGGTTTTTGATCATTGCGTATGCATGTGTCTGATTAGATTTTCTTCACAGTAAGCCTCGGCGTCCAAGACGTAACGCTCTTGCAGCAGCTGCAATTGATGCAGCAGAAACATAAGTGCGATGCTAATTAATAGTGCAATCAGGGTTGAATTAAAGGCCACGCCCAAGCTTTTGGTCACATCGAAAATATCACCTTCAATGGCTTTATGGGCTTGTCCCAGTGCTTCGCCGATGCCGCGAACCGTACCGATAAACCCCACAGAAGGAATAGCCCAAGCAATATATCTGATCATAGACAATTCAGATTCAAGTCGTTCGCCCTCCGCAGCACAGTATGCATGGGTGGCGCTGGCCACATCTTGAATATTGCGGGTTGTACTGAACCGGTGCAAAGCGGCCAGCAACGCTCTTGGGAGCAAGGCGTTTTGCTGATGGGACGGAAGCGCTTGTATCTGGCGGGAAACTTCCCGGGTATCTTCCGGCAAAATGCGCATTCCCTCAGACAGTGGTATCAAATCCATATGCAGCATCGCTCTGTGTCTGATCGTTGCCATACCTTTATATATCATGATGGCAATGGCCCAAAACATCAGGATAAAGCAGGCTTCTTGTTCATAATCGCGAATAAGAACATATACCGAGCGTTTGGTGACCTGCGATTTATCGGTTTCAAGCATGGCCGCCTGTTCTGCGAGTATGGCATCCGCATGGGGACGGATAATTGCTACATAGACTGCGTGCACAATGAGGACGATTATTATCAGTGCAAACAGTTGATAGATAAATTCGATCGATAGGGGCAAAGATTTTTTCATAATATTTATCCGTTGTTAACTAGATATCGTATGGGAAATCTACCGCCTGATCCGCTTTTACTTTTTCTGACGGCTCAAAAGAGGTTAACGGAGCAGTCTTGCTTTTTGATGTTGGTGCTTGTTTCTGTGTTTTTTTTTCTGGATTTTGCTTCGAATCATTCTCAACGGTCGATGCAGTTGCATTTTTTTCTTCGCCGTCGCGGCTATTTTGAGCAATTAGCATCCTTTCTCTCTGAAAAGCCGCCTTTTTTGAATTAATGATTATTTCTTTTTCGGCCTTGACCGTGGTTATCGCAGGAAACGCTGTTAAACAAAGAAAAAATACCCACGGAAAAACAAAACCCATTCGTTTAAACAAAATCACAGTAACCTCATTGTTCTAAATAGCGGCAAATACGAAACCCAAGGTCGTGACGTTTGCCATTGCTATAATCTCTGTAAGACAGCCGTAAGGCACTGATACTGGAATCTTTCCAGCTGGAACCTCTGACTATGTGATGTCTTCCCTGTTCAGGTCCGGTGGGATCTAAGTATACCTTTTCGGCGTCATATGGATAAATTGAATAGTAATCATGACACCATTCCGCAATATTGCCTCCAAAATCATGCAACCCCAGTTTATTGGGTTTGAATTTAGCCGGAGGTGCTGTTACCGGATATCCGTCATTATACTTTTCCAGATAAGCGTTCAGCAAGTCTTTTGCAGAAATATCAGCAAAATTTCCGGATTGTGCGGATGGGGGAAACGTATTGCCCCATGGATATTTCAAAGCGGCCTGATTATTTGAAAAGCGTGCGCAATATTCCCATTCAGCCTCGGTCGGAAGGCGATACCCGGTTGTTAAGGGGTCGACGGCTACCAGTTTATCACCCTTTTTCAAATAGGCAGGGGGCAGTGAATTCTTGGCGCTGAGCCAGTTGCAAAACAAAGTGGCCTGTTCCCAGGTTATCTGGACAACCGGCTGATCATTTCTGTTTAAACTTTGCTGCTTAAATGATCCCGAGTTATGACTGGCAAGAAACATTCTGAACTGCTTGTTGGTAACTTCTCTTACCCCCATGTAAAAAGGTCGCTGGAGTTTAACCTTCCGCAGGGTTTCATTGGAACGCCGTCCTTGTTCCCTGCGTGAAGACCCCATGGTAAAGGTCTGAGGGCGAATTAATTTGAGTGCATAGCCATTTTTGGCTTCGATAAGGTTTGCCGTAACCGCTTTTTGCGGGAAATGTTTTTTTAACACAATGACAAGTTCTTGCGGAAATCCGGGGCGGGGGGTGATCCGTGTTCGATGGGATATGTAGCCTTTTTTTCGAAATTCCAACAGATGCTCCACTGCAATAAGTCGCAATTGTTGCGGAACCTTGCCCCATAATTTCCCGTTTACGAGAAGTTTCACATCCGCAGGTTCGACTTTAAAATGGATCACTCCCTTTTGGGGATTCAAATTCACATTAAGTGTTTTTGAGCCCGCAACGGATACGGTTATTTTGCGAGAAGCCTTCTCATAGCCCGGCTTTGAAATCTGGACCACGTGCTGGGTATCAGCGGCAACTTTTATTTTCAGCGGCGTTTGTCCGATATAATGTTTGCCGATCATCACGTTCGCACCGGGGGGGGTTGTCTGTACCGCCAGCATTCCATCCGCTGGTTTTAAGCGGATGTTTTCGATGACTTGAGGCAGATTGGGTTGGACATTGAGCTGCGTCTTCCAGCTTTTGAATCGCTCGGCGCTAAGCTCCAGCTGATAGGATCCGGCCTGCAGCGTAATTTGAAGCGGTGTCTTGCCCAACGGTTTTCCATCTATCCGGACGTCGGCGCCTTGCGGAACGGAGCCGATCTTTATGTCGGACCAAGCCGGCAATAAGGCGAAATTAAATGCTTGCATTTCGCTGCACCCCTTGATCATCTCATCCGTCTTATAATTCTGGTAATTATCGGCCTGAATTTCTAAACGCCGCTGGCCGGCGTTTACTTTGAGTTCTGCAATAGGCGTTATGCCGACCTGCACACGGTCAATCAAAACCCTGGCACCAGCGATTAATATTGAGGGGTGATCCGATTGATGGGCTTGAATTGATAAACGACCTGGAAGTTTTACCATCTTAAGGTCTAAGTGTTGGCTTTTTTCAGCGCCGACCTCAAACTGTTCTTTGAGTGGGTAGTAGCAGTTTTTATCCGCATGCAGCATATACTTTGCGGGACGAAGCAGATAATAATTGCCAAATCGAGGTGCCGCCAGACCGCCGTGAATCGAAATGTGATCCGGCTGCGGATCAATTCGGATGACAACTTGTTTTGCTGTAAAAACAAACCAAATTGAAGCAGTAAGAACAATAAACACGACTGTCAGCGCTATCCATCCCAGCCATTTTAGCGTAGCCAATCGGCTCGGACGTCGAGGGTGCTGAGCAGCATGAAATGTAACCGGCTTAATTTCAACCGATTCAGATTTTTCTGCAGGCACAAACTTTGAAATGGGCTCCGAGGGCTCTTGGTGCTCACGGACTTGCAATACAATGGCGTTGTCTTCAAGCTGGAAATAAATCGCATATGAACCCACCTGAAGCGTATCGCCATGGAGCAGCCAAACCGATCCTTCTAGTTTCATACCGTTATACAGAACTGTAATTTCGGATTCTGCGGCTTGAACAAAAGGATGGTCGTTGGCCAATCCAATATAAGCGGCTTCATCCCGCTCGTTAAAACCATCTAGATAGATATCGGCTGCAGGATTTCCGCCGATAACTAAAGGAAAGTTACCTTCAGGCAGGCTGCGCTCGCCGTTGCGATCCCGTATTTTGTATACGAATTTCAAATTTTAACCTTGCATATTATGCGTATACGCAATGGCTCCTGGCCGGGTTTTAACACAAGCTTTTGCCTGACATCCTTGTAGCCGTCTCGTGCGCCCACAACGATGTAGGTTCCCGGCCTTAGGTTCAGTTGCCGAACAGAAAATCGGCCGAATTTCCCTACTTTGTATACGGCTACATCGGTAAAATTGTCAGACTCAATCGTAACGTTTATTGGCGTTTGTGCGGCGGTTATCAGCTGTTCTAATTTTTTAATTTGGGTCGACAGCCGGGGCCCTTGCGGATTTAATTCTTTGGCCTCATTGGCGAGAAGAATAGCATTTTCCAATTGGCGATCAATTTCTAACGCTTCCGGCTTTTCCAGAAAAAAATTGATACGCTTTGCGATTCGTATCTGTTCTAAAGATCGGGCTTTTCCCTGCGCAGCAAACTGAATGTTGGCATCGACCTTTAGGATCTCCAAATATGCGTTTAATGCGTGTTCCCAATGCTCGGATTGTTCAGCTGCAATCGCCTTTTTCCTGAGTTGTTCTATTCGTGACAATCGAATGGCAGCGTCAACCTGTCTCAGGGCATCTTGAATTTCCCGAGAGTCGGGTTTGAACGATTTTGCCTTTAACAGCTTGGTTCGAGCAAGCCGGTAATCGTTTTTGTGGTAAGCGGCCAGCCCGTCCGATATGAGTTGCTGAAATTCCTGTTCTTTAATCTTTTCTTTGACCCGTTTTAGCGCGATGCGGGCCTCTTTTGCTTCAGGGTCTAGACGCACGGCTTCCTGGTAATCCGCATGGGCAAACGAAAGCTTGCTGTCGTTTTCATGCTTTCTTCCCGACGCTACCAATTGCATTACGTTTTCAGTCGTAATCGCTTTTTTAAGCCCGCGTTGGGCAGACAGGTTTGCAGGATCAATCAGTAATGCCACACTAAATTTTTCCTGAGCACGTTTGCCATCGCCTTCGTTTAAAGCCAGCGTCCCTTCTTCTACGAGTCGTACCAAAGTGTCATCGACCTGACTGGCAAGCGCGTTGGCTTTAGCTATGGCTTCGGCATATTTTTCGGCCGCGACATCATATGCCTGATCCATAAACAAGGTATCGCCCTGCTGGGCGAGCGCGATCAGTTCCGTGTACACGTCGCTTGCCCACTGCGAGGCGCCTTTGCGATCTAATTCATTTTTTAACGCAATGTATTGCGCCAGCCGTTGTTCAGCTTCCTGCTTTTGTTGTGCGAGTTCAGCGGGATCCGGCGTTTCAGATGGTTGCTCTTTGGGTATTTGCGCAGGTTTTTGTTCTGCTTGAGGTTGAGCGATAGTCCGTGGTTCAATTACTTTGGCTGTATCAACCGGATGCTTCGAAAGATAGTGCAGCAGCCAACCTCCGCCAATGAGTATCACCACAAATGCGGAAGCCAGCGCGAAGACAGTCACGAACTTTTGCCTTCGATCATAGGCTCCATCCGCGTTTTTATCTTTTGCCGGAACTTTTCGCGGCGTGATGATTTCAGCGTTGTGGTGTAAATCTCGCTCTTGTGATAGGGTTTGGATCTGAGCAACCGGCGACACGCTCTGAGCCATGGAACCATCGTGTATCGCCTGCAAACGATTGCCAATTTCTTGCATATCAGCCGGGCGCTCCTCTGATGTTTTGGCTAGCATCTTGCTGATGAGTTCCTCCAGCTGAGGAGAGATATTGATGTGCAGACCTGAATCCGCCAGTTGCTGACTAATCGATAGGGGAATTTCGTGGCGGATTTTAGCGGGTGTGATGTCGGGGTAGAAGGGGGGTCGTCCGGTAAGCAATTCATACATCAATACACCAAAGGCATAGACATCATCGGAGGGTTGCGGTTGGTGACCGTCGAGTTGCTGGGGACTCATGCAATACAGTGACCCTCCGGAGGTTATTTTAAGGGCAGCGCCTCCCGATTTTAAAACTGCGGCAATTCCGAAATCGGTAAGTCGGGGAGCATTGTGCCTGTCGATTATAACATTGCCGGATTTGACATCTCGGTGAACCAATCCCAAACCGTGGGCATATGCTAAGGCGTCGACAAGCGGCTGCAAAAAAGAGATAATCTTAAGATAGGATGGGCTTTCAAAGCGTCGGCGCAAGGCAACCAGAGTTTCGCCTTCAATATATTCCATCGATATGAAGACCAGATCTTCCGTACGATGAAAATCGAAGACCCGCACGATGTTGGGATGCACCAGACGGCGCGTATTGCGACATTCATTTTTAAGAAGCTCGACGCGCTCGGAAATAGCGGATAATCGCGGATGCAGTACTTTTATGGCAATATTAATGTCAAGCTCAAGATCGTGGACCAGCCAGACCTGCCCCATCCCGCCTTCCCCCAGGAGTCGGATGAGTACAAAACGAGAAAGCAGCACTTGATCTTTTTGCAAATTGAGCATTTCAACAATTAAGGATTTGTTTTTGATTCGGTGGCAGACTCCGTTGGTGAATCCAGATCAAACCCGGTTTCGGCCTTGTATATTTTGTGCAACAATTCACGCCACCGCTTAAATTGCTCTTCGGCCGATCCGGTCAGTTCGTATTTTTTACCCTGAAACTCCATTACAACAGGTTTCATTTCATTTCCGAATGATTCGCTGAGCTCCTGTATGGCTGCCGAATGTATCTCCGCTTCTTTTGAAATATTAAACCCATCGATAATCACCTGTCCTCCAATGACAACCATACCGATCTGAAGAGCACGAACACTGCTTGAATTTCCCGAATCCATAACAATGGCTCCCGCCAACAGCAATGCCCCGACGATTTGCCGAATCGCAGCTTCCCGCTTTATTTTTTTAATGGCCTGTTGTTCCGTCAAATTCAGCGTGCGCCAGTTTTCATAGGACGACCACATTTCATTGTAAAATACGTCATAATATTCATTGAGCGTATCCACATACATATATTCACGTTCTCTAATTTTCAGCAGGCGTCCCATCATGGGGTCTTCGTTAGCGGGTAAGCGATTGATGGTGATCATTCCTTTTTTGTCTTTTTTCAGGTATTCACCAAATGCATCCGGCGCAAAGTCTTGGGCAAACTTTAATTTCGAGATCGAGCGTATTTTTTCGATTTCGTCAGGGCTTAGCTGCGCTTTATATTTTGCCATGTCATTGGCAATGGTATTATAAATGTCCTGATACGCATCTTTTTCTCCGGCTGAGTTGCCGGAATACAAAGCTGCACTGGCTTTTTCCTTATAGCTTTTCTTCAACCATGATTTTCCGGTTGCATCGACGACCTCTATTTTCAAACTTAGATGCTCACCGTTTGACTCAAGGATCTCCCCCTTTACCAGCAAATCCACGCTGTTGGTTTCAGCCGGAACGACGCGTACAGCTCCCCACTGACTACTTTGATGTAAGGTATTTTTGAGATGATAAGGTATGAAGTGGCTTTCGGCTTTGCGAATGTCAGGATGGGTACCTTCTTTTTTAGCCTTTTCTTCGGTTAATTCTGCACTGTTAAATACAATAATTCCAACGTCCATTAATTGGGCTTCAAGAATTTCATCATCGGCTTGGATGATCGGGGTGGGTCCCACCTTTTGAGCCTGATAGGTGGCACAACCGCTAAGAATAATCAGGCAAATCAAGTTTATTGAAAAGCAGCGGACAACCATTTTCATGTGAATCCCTTACTTACTGGTGTTTTTTTTGTATTCTTCATATTCTTTCCACAATTTTTCTTTGAGCTCCGGATCGGTTTCTTTTTCAGCAGCCTCGCGCAGTTGTCGGGCCACAATGTCATCATCCTTGCTGGCGCTATAGCGCTTTTCATCCCGGGTTGGACCTTCACCCCCTTCCCGTGAAGTGTCCCGGCTGGCAACTTCTTCTCCCCCTTCACCTTTTTCGGTATCCTTAGTTTTCTCGGTACCGGATTCATTTTTTTCGGCCTCAGCCTCTTTTTTTTCACCGGCTTCTTTTTCTTCAGATTCGGCCGATGTTTCCGTGGAGGAGGTATCTAGATCCACACCTTTATCCCGCAGGCGTTTAGCCGCTTCTGCCGCTTCTTCAGCCAGATCCCGCATTTTTTGTTCAGATTTTGCTTTGATCAAATCCAATTCTGTAAGCAACATCTCATCGAATTCCGACAGGGAATTGTCGAGTTCCCGATCCAGCGCCGCTACCTCATCCACAACCTGTTCCTCGGGGATCTTCGGATCCACCATGGATGTTAATTCTTCCTTTTTACCCGCATCAGCGGACGGTTTTGCGGGATAATATCTGGCATAGGCGGTCTCCATTTTTTTCACGATCATTCGATTTTCGGCCACCATGGCTTGAACACGGCTTAGATACGTTTCGTAATCCGTTATCACATCCGGCGATGCCTTTCCTGATTTTTTGAGTTTTTGCAACTCGGATGCAATGCGGTTTTCGGTTGCCATACTGATTCTCAGATTTTCCCTGGCCGCTTCAATTTCCGCTTTTAAGGAGTCCCGTGAAACGCCGAGTACTGAGCTCGTAAACGTAAAGCAACACATTACCGCAATCATGGCGTGCAAAAATGTGATGGGATATAAGCGCGTCATTTTAGCATTCATATGGAATTAAAGGGCTGATAACTTATTGATTTTAGATAAAAATATATATTATTAATAGATTTAAAATAATGATTTGCCCTTTGGGTGTCAAGCACCAAACCAATCGACGGCGCGATACGTTTCAGGAACTCTGGTCTTGAAAGCATTTGATCAATGTGATTAAAAAGAGAATCGACCTATTATTGAGAATCACCATAAGCAGGGTATCTTAAGGGCGGCTGAGCGTCAATACGAAAAATTATTGGTTTCGAGGCCAAAAGAGATGAGATTATCGGTTGTAATTCCGGTCTATAACGAAGAGGTGACCATCAAAGAAATTGTCTCGCGTGTCCAGGCGCTGGAGCGAGAAAAAGAGATTGTCATTGTAGATGACGGCTCCACGGATGGAACAGCTGAGATATTGAAGGAAATTGACAATCAAAACGAAGACATAACCGTGCTTTTCCATGAAAAAAATCGTGGCAAGGGGGCTGCATTGCAAACAGGCTTTGCAACTGCATCTGGAGATATTATTATCATCCAGGATGCCGATCTGGAATATGATCCGCGTGATTACGAGGCACTTCTGGTCCCCATACTGGATGGCAGAGCTGACGTGGTTTACGGTTCCCGTTTCCTCGGCGGACCGCACCGGGTCCTATATTTCTGGCACTACGTGGGCAACCGATTCTTAACACTTCTCTCAGATGCATTCAGCAACCTAAATCTCACGGATATGGAAACATGTTACAAGGTTTTTAAAAAGGAGGTTATCAACGAAATCACCTTGAGATCAAATCGCTTTGGTTTCGAACCTGAGTTCACCATGAAGATTGCCAAAAAAGGCTTCCGTGTTTATGAGGTTCCCATTAGTTACAGCGGCAGAACTTACAAAGAAGGCAAAAAGATCGGGTGGAAAGACGGAATCAAAGCCATTTTTACGATAATCTGGTTTCGATTTTTTGATTAGAAGAGGAAATCGCTATGGCAAAAAAAGCGATATCCAAAAATCAAAACGCCCGAGGCTGCCCTCGAGCGTTATTTTTTTGGCGGAGAGAGAGGGATTCGAACCCTCGATGGAGCTTTCACCCCATACTCGCTTAGCAGGCGAGCGCCTTCAGCCAGCTCGGCCATCTCTCCGTGTATTGATGTTAATTGTTATTGGTTATTAGTTATTCGTATCTGATATACCGAAAGGCCAGTTTTGGCAATATGCAGTCACCAATAACAAATAACCATTAACTGTCAACGAACCTGGCGGAGGGAGTAGGATTCGAACCCACGGAGGTGTTACCCTCAACGGTTTTCAAGACCGCCGCTTTCGACCACTCAGCCATCCCTCCGCAAAGAAGCTATTTTACTAACATTTTGCAAAATATAGGTCAATATCTTTGTCGCTTATACAATACCAGGGAATTTTGATGCGGTCAATGCTGGGCCCTTTAGCAATTCAGCCCGCACTTATCCGGTTAGCAGTAATTTTTTCAACAGACCTTCTCATTGTGTGTTGACAGGATTGTGTTTTTATGGTTTGCAATCGACATTTTCAGAAACCAATTCCCGTGGTTCATAAATAAATTCTGTTATATGTAAAAGGGGATTAAGCATGAAACAAAAATATACAATTTTGAAAGACAATGATAATAGACGACTCGTTATTCAAGAATACGCCGAATTGAATAAAGAAACTATGTCCCTTCTTTGTGAAGAAACTTATGAAAATAAAGTAATTCGACTTGCAATAAAAAGCGGTAAAGAATCGCTAATTTCCATCCTTAGAACCAAAAATCTTTATCCACCAAATTCTTACACCGCAAAAATTGCAGATGCGGTCATTGACCTTTACGGATCCAAGGGCAAAGAATCGGTAGATCTTTTTTTTGACGACATAGAATTATTAACCAAGGAACGTGAAGCTTTAGAAATTGCTGAGGAACTTGAAGACGAATCCTGCGATATGGACGAACTGCTTGAAGATGATTTTGAGGATACCTACGACGATAAAGGGGAAATAAAAAAAATTGATTCTTCCCTTAAAATTGCAGATGACGATTACGTTGATATTGATGACGAAAATGAATAATGGTTGTTGACTTATCGCCGATCTTGCTCTATAAAAATATCATTTAGTTTTTGTAGGGTATTCATTACCTTTGGTGTACCGTTTCCCACCCTTTCAAAAAATCTTATCTTAAAATAACAAGGAGTAATGGTTTTGATCAAGCGACATGCCCTTTCACTATAGGCAGCAATGGGGCCTCTTGCTGCCGAAACTGTGATGGGATAAGGCGCTTGCAACCCCATAAGGCAGTTGGCGGTATTTGAAGTGACCTTTAACCGCAACGAGGAGGTGCCAATGGAAAAAGAAAGCGCATTTTATGAAAAACTGGAGAGCAAAGGGATCTCCCGAAGGGACTTCATGAAGTATTGTACGTTCCTGACGGCGACAATGGGGCTCTCATCGTCATTTGTACCAAAAGTGGCCGAGGTCTTTGCCGCTCCGGCTCAAAGACCGCCGGTGATTTGGCTCCATTTTGGTGAATGCACCGGTTGCTCTGAAGGCCTCCTAAGAAGCCAGTATCCTTATGTCGATGAGCTGGTTCTTGAAATTCTTTCGATAGAATATCATGAAACCATTATGGCATCTTCGGGACAGCAGGCGGAAGATCAACTGCATATGGCCAAAAAAAAATACAATGGAGAATTTATCTGCGTTGTTGAGGGATCCATAGCCACAAATTACGATGGTGGTTATGGAAAAATTGGCGGACGCACGTTTTTGGAAATCGCCAAGGATGTTTGTCCCAAAGCTGCGGCTGTAATTGCCATCGGAGCCTGTGCTACATTTGGTGGTATTCCAGCGGCGAAACCAAGCCCCGGTGGATATAAGAGTGTAGGGGAAGCACTGGGTATCAAAACGGTTAATATTGCCGGATGCCCGCCAAATCCGGTTAATTTTGTTGGCACGATTGTCAACTATCTCCTTCTAGGCAAACTTCCAGCCTTGGACGATCTTGGCCGGCCGCTTTTTGCTTATGGCAAAACCATCCATGACCAGTGTCCAAGGAGAGCTCATTTTGAAAATGACGAGTTTGTCGAAGAGTTTGGTTCTGAAGAGGCAGCCTTAGGTTATTGCCTCTATAAAATGGGTTGCCGTGGCCCCGAGACTTATAACAACTGCCCAATTGCTAAATTCAATGACGGCACCAGCTGGCCGGTGGAAGCCGGTGCACCCTGCATCGGTTGCAGTGAGCCAAATTTCTGGGATAATTTCACGCCGTTTTACGAAGAACTTTAGCCAATCGAGAACAGAATAATTAGACATCCTTTTTAAGAAAAGGGAGGAGATCATATGGCACAACGAATAACGATAGATCCGATTACCAGAATAGAAGGTCACCTTAGAATCGAAGTCGAGGTGTCCGGAGGTAAGGTGATAAATGCCTGGAGCTCAGGCCAAATGTTCCGAGGGATTGAACTAATTTTACAGGGACGTGATCCCCGGGATGCCCATCATTTTGTGCAGCGTTCATGCGGAGTCTGAACATACACCCATGCTCTGTCCTCGGTGAGGGCAGTCGATAATGCGGTTGGCGTAAAGATTCCAAAAAATGCACGGCTCATTCGAAATCTTTTAATGGGTGCCCAGTTTCAGCATGACCATATTGTCCATTTCTATCATTTACATGCTCTCGACTGGGTAGATATCGTCAGTGCACTAAAGGCCGATCCCAAAAAAACCGCTGCATTATCTGATAATGTCAGCAAGGCACCCTGGGGAGGTACGGTTTATTTTAAAAGCGTGCAAGATCGCATTAAGGTATTTGTCGGTAGCGGTCAGCTAGGTCCTTTTTCTAATGCATACTGGGGGCATCCAGAGTATAAACTGACGCCAGAGGCAAATTTAATGGCGGCTGCGCACTATATAGAAGCAATTCGCCTTCAGGCCAGAGCCGCTCGCATGCATGCCATATTCGGTGGAAAGAATCCGCATCCACAATCGTTGGTTGTCGGGGGCGTGACTTGCGTCAAAGACCTCACGCCGGATCGCATTGCTGAATTTTTATATATTACCAAAGAGACCCAGGAATTCATCAAGAATGTTTATATCCCGGATCTGCTGGCGGTTGCTTCATTCTACAAAGACTGGGGGGCTATCGGCGGTACGAGTAACTTTATGGCATGGGGTGAATTTCCGGAAACCGATCAAGAGCCCGAAAGCCTGTATATGCCCAGGGGGGTCATTATGAAACGAAATTTTGCTGGAGTCAAAATGGCGCAGCAAGAAAATGTCACCGAGCATGTGGCCCGCGCATGGTATGAAGGTAACGGTTCCAAACATCCATCCAAGGGTGAAACCAAACCGCTGCAGGAAAATCCGAAGTACCGACCGGGAGGCGGGAAATACTCCTGGTTCAAAGCACCACGCTATGACGGCGAACCCTGCGAGGTTGGACCGCTTGCAAGAGTCCTGGTGGCGTACGCAAAAGGCCACCCGGATATCAAACCCATTGTGGATAAAATTTTGAGCACACTTGGTGTCAATGCGGCGGCTCTGTTCTCCACCCTTGGGCGCACCGCCGCACGCGGCATCGAAACCCTGGCTATCGGTGAGAGAATACAAACCTGGGTCATGGAGCTGGTTGCCAATCTTAAGGTAGGCGATACCGCAACTTACCAACCCTATGAAATGCCCGACAGCGCTATGGGCGTTGGATTAAACGACGTTCCCAGAGGATCACTGGGGCACTGGGTACAGATTGAAAACAAAAAGATCAAAAACTATCAGTATGTGGTGCCTTCCACCTGGAACCTCTGCCCGCGGGATGAAAAAGGAAAGCTCGGTCCGGTGGAAGAATCCCTGATTGGGACACCGGTGGCAGATCCCAAAAAACCCCTTGAGATTCTGCGGACGGTCCATTCCTTCGATCCATGTATCGCCTGCGGGGTGCATGTGATTGACCCGGATTCCAACCAGGTTTACAAGATCAAAGCATTGTAACAAAGCTATCTGCGTATCCCACGGCCTCCCGAGTTTTCGGGAGGCCATTTTTTTCGAGTGTTGACGGTTTATCTGTTTTTGGTGTAAATTTATTATTCTAATATTCTTAAATTACATAACCGGTAGGCAGGCGGGCGTAAAGTTCGCCCCCTACATTTGCGCTGATATTTTCAGATTCTACACGGGTTGGTAAATGTCTGATAAAAATCCGTTTGACGAAATATATGCCGTGGAGGTGATGGTTCTCGGTATAGGTTGCACGCTTTATTCGGATGAAGGCTTCGGGGTTCGGGTGGTTGAAATAATGCAACGCGAGTACGAATTCCCGGACAATGTTCTGCTGGTTGATGGGGGGGTTTTAGGAATCAATTTGCTCGGTGTCATTTCCAAACCTAAACATTTAATTGTGGTGGATGCCATCAGAAATAAAGGCAAGCCCGGTGATGTGTATCGGTTGGAAGGCGATGCCATCCCGGAAAGGATCCGCGCCAAAAATTCGTTGCACCAGGTTGATTTTTTGGAGGCCTTGACCCTGTGTCAGGCCCTTGATCACGTACCGGCAACCGTCATTATCGGGGTTGAACCCGAGGATATCGAAACCATGTGCATTGACTTAACCCCGACGATACAAGCAAAGATCCATGATGTCATCGCGATGGTTTTAGCCGAACTGGATCGTCTCGGAATATCTTACGCGCAGAAAGGAACCTCAGATAATGTGTCTGGCAATCCCATCTAAAATAACCAAGATTGAAAACAACATGGCAACCATCGATGTGGACGGCGTGCAACGTGAAGCCAGCCTGCTGTTGCTTGAAGATGCTCAGGTGGGTGAATATGTCATCGTACATGCCGGATTTGCCATTCAGAAAATAGACGAACAAGCCGCCATGGAGACGCTGGCTCTTCTAAAGGAGGCCGCCGAGTTGATTGAAAAAAAAGATAGCAAAACGAATTAATGATAACCAATTTAAAGTTCAAACACGAGGCTTTCGATGGGGTGACACTAAGTTTGGTTAACAGGTTTCTCTGGTATAGTTACCATGGCCAATGATGATGTTGCCAAAAAGATAGACGTGAATGGAATCGTACAGGGTGTCGGTTTTCGACCCTTTGTATTCCAATTGGCTCATCACTACGGCCTGAAAGGTGAAGTGGCCAATACCTCCCACGGTGTGTCCATTCACGTTGAGGGATCGCCCGATCGAATTGCATCGTTTGAAAGCGATCTTTGCCAAAAGCATCCGCCCTTAGCCCATATTGTTGAAATATCCCGCCAAACGGAATCGGTGAGACATTATCCGGACTTTAGTATTGTGCATAGCCGGGGTGAGACCGAGATGTCCACGCTGATATCACCGGATGTTTCAATATGTGAGGATTGCCGGCGGGAACTATTTGATCCCAACGATCGGCGCTTTCACTATCCGTTTATCAACTGCACCAATTGTGGTCCCCGCTATACCATTATCGACGACATTCCTTATGATCGGCCAAAAACCTCTATGCGACACTTCAGCATGTGTCCCGTATGCCAGGCTGAATACGATGATCCTACCGACAGAAGATTCCACGCCCAGCCGAATGCCTGCGCCCAATGCGGGCCCCACGTCATTTTGTGCGATCATCGGGGCAATGAGGTTCGCACCCAGGATCCCATCCAAAAAGCGGCTGAGGTTTTGAAACAGGGTTATATTGTGGCGGTCAAGGGACTTGGCGGCTACCATTTGGCGGCAGATGCTGAAAACACGGACGCGGTGGTTCGGCTTAGAAAGCGGAAACTGCGCGAAGAAAAGCCATTTGCCATCATGTCCTACGACCTCGAGCACATCCGTCGATATGCCGATATGGAAGCGGATGAAATAAAAATTTTGACCTCCATTCAGCGTCCCATTGTGTTGCTGAGAAAAAAGATTCCCACCTGCATATCCGACGAAGTTGCACCGCGTAATAAATATTTGGGAGTGATGCTGCCCTATACACCGTTGCATTATTTGTTACTCAAGCCAGGATTTATCGCTTTAGTCATGACCAGCGGCAACTTAAGTGAAGAGCCTATTGCCATTGAAGATGATGATGCCTTTAAACGGTTGGGTGAGATTGCCGATTTTTTTTTAGTTCACAACCGGGATATTTATTTGCGCAGTGATGATTCCATCGTCAGACATAGCGGCGGTGCCCAACGATTCATTCGGCGATCCAGGGGCTTTGTGCCGATTCCAGTTTTTTTAAAAAATAAGGTGCCCCCCATTCTGGCCTGCGGAGCCCAGCTAAAAAATACGATTTGCATCACCAAAAACGATACTGCCTTTTTGAGCCAGCATATTGGGGATCTGGAAAATATGGCGACCTATGATTTTTTTCAGCTAACCATTGATCACCTGCAACGAATTCTCGAAATCACCCCGGAAATTATTGCCTATGATATGCATCCTGATTATTTGAGTACGCAATATGCGGAACAACGCCCAGACATACAAAAAATCCGGGTGCAGCATCATCATGCGCACATTGCCAGCTGCATGGCCGAGCATAAACTGGACGGGCCGGTGATCGGTATGTCGTTTGACGGAACCGGTTACGGTCTCGACCATACGGTCTGGGGAGGAGAAGTTCTGGTGGTTGAGGAACATGCCTTTGAACGTGTCGGTCATATGGCCTATATTGGCATGCCGGGAAGTACCGCGGCCATCAAAGAGCCCTGGCGGATGGCGCTGAGTTATCTGCAAGATGCCTATGGCAGTGATTTCCGCAATTTGGATCTTAAGCTGCTGCGCGAAATTGGCAGCCAAAAGATTACGGTCATCAGTGAAATGATTTCCAAAACAGTCAACTCGCCGTTGACATCCAGCTTGGGGCGTCTGTTTGACGGGGTGGCTGCCATTATCGGATTACGCCATCGCGTTAATTTTGAAGGGCAAGCGGCCATGGAGCTGGAGATGCTGGCGGCAGACAGTGCCGATGCGATATATGATTATGAATGGATAACCGATAATATGTATAAAATTTTACCGGCACCGATGATTCGCGGAGTGGTTGACGATGTTCAAAATGGAATGGCGATTGCTGAAATCAGTGCGAAGTTTCATTGGACCGTGATTCGACTCTTTGCCGATTTGTGTGACGTTATCCGAAAGGACCGAGATTTGAACCGCGTTGTTCTAAGCGGAGGCTGTTTTCAAAACGCGACACTTTTAACCGGTTTGATTCAAGCGCTGGAAAAGAAAAATTTTCAGGTCTTCACTCATCAGCAGGTACCCGCCAATGATGGTGGGATTGCGCTGGGGCAGGTGCAGGTCGCCGCCGCCCGTTTTCGATCCTAAATGGCCCTTTTTCTGCGCTTAAGGTTTGAAAATGACTTTAAAACATATTGAAGAATATAGAGACTCAGAAATTGCTGAAAAGCTGATCAAAAAGATTATAAATACCAGCAAACGGAACATTCGCCTGATGGAAGTCTGTGGTACCCATACCGTATCGATCTTTCGCAGTGGGATTCGGTCTGTTTTACCGGAGACGATTTCGTTGCTTTCCGGACCGGGGTGTCCGGTGTGTGTGACCGATCAAGCAGAAGTTGATGCCTTTATCGAACTTTGCCGGATGGATGATGTAATTGTAGCTACCTTTGGGGATTTGATGCGAGTTCCGGGCACCAAATCGTCATTGCAAAAAGAGAGTGCCGGCGGCCGGGATATCCGGGTGGTCTATTCAACCTTCGACGCCCTGGAAATTGCCAAGAAAAACCCGGATAAAAACGTCGCGTTTCTGGGCGTGGGATTTGAAACCACCGCCCCCACGATTGCCGCATCCATTCTCTCTGCCGCCCAGACGAATGTTAAAAATTTTTCGGTGATATCTGCCCACAAGCTGGTGCCGCCTGCCCTGGAAGCGCTGATGGCCGCCGAAAAAATCAACATCGGCGGATTTATTTTACCGGGTCATGTTTCCGTTATTATCGGTGTAAAGGGCTACCAGGCTTTTTTTGATCGGCATCAAATCCCGTGCGTCATATCCGGCTTTGAGCCGGCCGATATTCTACACGCTATATCCGTGCTCGTTGAGCAGATTGAGACCGCAAAGCCGGTTTTGGAAAATGCCTATCCAAGGGCGGTGACATTTGACGGTAATACCAAAGCGCAACAAATCCTGAACGATGTGTTTGAACCGGCCGATGTTTGTTGGCGCGGTATCGGTGTGATTCCCCAAAGCGGGCTAAAAATTCGAGAACGCTATGCGGCCCATGATGCGGAAAATCTTTTTGATCTCCAGGTTCCCGATGCCCAAACTCCGAAAGGTTGTGCCTGCGGAGAAATTCTCACCGGTACCAAGACTCCTCCTGAATGTGCACTATACCGGAAGGTTTGCACCCCTGAAGATCCGGTAGGACCCTGTATGGTTTCGACGGAGGGAACGTGTGCGGCGTTTTACAAATATCATACTGCCTAACAGAGGAGATCAGAATACAGAATACAGATGACAGAAGGCAGGGGACAGAGGACAGATTGCGGGTTTCAGGTTTCTTGGTTTTATCGCGGCTGGAAGCCGCTCCCACAAAGATTAAATTGAGTTGATCCTTATACCCAAGACATCGAAAGTAAACTCGTTTTAAAAACAACTGACAACTGACCACGGAAAACGGACAAATTACATGAAAACTGACAAAATTCTTTTAGATCACGGCAGCGGCGGCAAAATATCTCACCGATTGCTCAAAGATATGATGCTGCCCATTTTTGACAATCCCATACTGGCTGAATTAAATGATGGAGCTATCTTTGACCTGCGAGGAATGCGATTTGCCTTTTCAACGGATTCGTATACAGTGGATCCCATCTTTTTCCCGGGTGGAAATATCGGGGATCTCGCCATTAATGGAACCGTAAATGACATTGCGATGTGTGGCGCAACTCCGATTTATCTCAGCGTGGGTCTAATCATAGAAGAAGGGTTTCCGATTACGGATTTGGGCAAAATCCTCAACGAGATGGGCAAAGCGGCACAAAAGGCCGGTGTTACCGTGATCACCGGCGACACGAAGGTGGTCCCAAAAGGCGCGGTGGATAAGATTTTTATCAATACCTCGGGAATCGGATTGATACCGCAAGACATCAATGTTGCCAGCCATCATGCAAGGCTCGGAGATAAGATTATTTTAAGCGGCACCATGGCGGATCATGGGATCACCATCGTCACCCAGCGTGAAGGGCTGTCTTTTGAAACACCACTTTCCAGCGATACGGCACCACTCAACCATATGGTAAAGGAAATGTTTTCTGCAAGCAACGATATCCATGTGTTGCGGGATCCCACTCGAGGCGGGGTTGGGACAGCCTTAAATGAAATTGCGGAGCAGTCTGAGGTAGGCATTAAAATTTATGAAGAGAACATACCGTTAACCAGCGCTGTCGCTGCCGCCTGTGAGCTGCTCGGATTTGATCCGCTTTACTTAGCGAATGAAGGCAAATTATTGGCTTTCGTTACATATGAGCAATCGGAAGTGGTCTTGGCGGCGATGAGAGCAAATCCGTATGGGAATGCGGCAACGATCATCGGTGAGGTGGTCGATGAATATCCTGGCAAAGTCTTTATGCAAACCCGCATTGGGGGAAGGCGTATTGTTGATATGCTAGCCGGAGAGCAACTGCCACGCATATGTTAAATCCTTGCTGCTTGTCTCTGGTTACTGATCTCTGACCTCTTTTTTAACGAGCTTTATGTTTCGCAAGATTATTGCCACTGCTATTAAGACGTTTTACTGAACATAATGAATAAATTTTACAATTACATAGCAGCACTAATGCTTGTATTGCTGCCGCTTGTTTGTGAAGCAAAAAAAGAACACCTGATCCAGGGGCGTACCATGGGAACGACCTATCACCTAAAGATTGTTACCGGGTACTTTCAAGGTATTAAAGGGCTAAAGGATAAGATTGAAAAGCGCCTGGGCGAAATCAACCAGAGCATGTCCACTTACATCAAAGATAGTGAAATCAGTCGATTTAATGATCTGGGCCAGGCGGATGTGAAATTCGAAGTTACAGATGATTTTTTTCGGGTCATGCAAATGGGTAAAAAAGTGTATGATCTATCCGAAGGCGCATGGGATGCAACTGTCAATCCATTAGTTGATCTTTGGGGTTTTGGCCGTGCCGGTCGCAAAAATAAAATCCCGCCTAAGCGTCAGGTTGAGGCGCTTTTGCCGTCAATTGGTTTTGAGAATATCGAAATCATAAGCCCTGGATATTTAATTAAAAAACATGCATCTGTAACTCTTGATTTTTCCTCTATTGCCAAGGGATATGGTGTTGATGCGATTGCCGAGGTGATTCACAGAGAAGGATTTCAAAACTATTTGGTTGAGATTGGTGGAGAGGTTTATGCATCCGGTTTGCGAAAGGATGGCCAACCGTGGCGGGTTGGTATTAACAGACCTCAAAAAGATGCAGCCATCAGCAACGTCTATAAAGTGGTGCGCTTGCAAAACAAGGCCTTTGCCACCAGCGGTGATTATCGCAATTTTTTCGAAGTCAATGGTATTCGTTACTCCCATGTGATCGATCCCAAAACGGGTTATCCGGTTGCCAATGGAGTTGTCAGCGTTTCAATTGTATCGAATACCTGCACCTTTGCTGACGGGTTGGCCACCGCTATTATGGTTATGGGACACAAAAACGGTCTGAGCTTAATTGACCGTCTCGATGATGTTGAAGGATTGATTGTTATCGAAAAACCGGACGGAATGCTGGTGGATTTTTATTCCAAAGGATTCGAAACTGAGAATTAAATTTGAAGGGATTTATTTTGTTTTGGCATAAAATTGCTATCAGAATAGTGTTGTACATAAGTTCTATCACGTGGTTTAAATTAGTCACCTCGATTTCATAAAAAGATGGCTGATTAATTAGATGAACGGGTTTTGCTATGCGCTTTTCCTCAAATGAGATGTTGCGGTGGATCCTTCGCAGGCCTATGGTTGTTATTTTGATTATCACATTAATTACCCTTTTTTTTGCGTGGCAAATCCCTCATCTCTCGTTTAAGACCTCCATTTATGATCTTCAAATTGAAAATCTTCCAGAGACAGCCCGTTACGAAGATTTCAAAAAGCTGTTCGGCTCTGATGAGATTATCCGGGTTGTTGTTAAATGTGAAAATGTTTTTGATTCGCAGACCTTCCGCAAGATAGAGCAGCTATCGGAGGCTGCTGCTGAAATAGATGGTGTTAGACGGGTTATTAGCCTTGCGGGCATCAAGAAGGCAGTTGACATAACCGGTGATTGGCGTATGGATAAATTTTCTGCGGTCGTCTCTGGCGTAGATTTGTTCCGAAAGAACCTCTTTTCAGCTGACGGCAAAACCACTGCGCTGACACTTGTCTTAAAAACTGAGGCCGATCCGGACATTGTAATTAAGAGTCTAAGACAG
>CP070746.1:4889160-4896974 GCA_020348305.1 Desulfobacterales bacterium | reverse complement strand
TATTAAATACTCCAATTTTGCCGGTGGTTTGATTATACTGGCATTGTTATGGATCGTTGGCTTTATTCTCGCCACAGGCTTTTCCTTAATTGCTTTTTGCAGACGCTTCTGGAGATGGGCAAATGCAGCTGCTGATCACATTTTAACGTTGTATCTTAAAAAGAAGGAGAGGAGAGAAAAAGCCAAAAGGCGTGCGGAAAAAGTAAAAGACACCAGATTCCGAAGGAAAAAAGAAATACAAATTAAATATACCCCTAAAAGACCTATTAAAGGGGTACCGGCACCGAAACAGGAAGTGTTTGAGTTCATGCGTCCAGATAAAGGGTTTCAACTGCCGTCCTTTGATTTTTTAGATGATCCGGAGACCCGATCGGTTTCCGCGGACAACGAAAATTTACGCATGCAGTCAAAGCTGCTCGAAAAGAAGCTGGAAGACTTTGGGGTAAATGGAAGAGTTGTGGCGGTCGCACCCGGACCGGTAATCACCACATTTGAATACGAACCAGCGCCGGGTGTCAAGATAAACAAAATCGTAACACTTGCAGATGACCTTGCGCTCGCGTTGCGTTCTATCAGTATCCGAATTGTCGCTCCGATTCCAGGAAAAGCAGCTATCGGTATAGAGGTTCCCAACGCCAACCGGCAGATGGTAAAGTTTAAGGAAGTGGTGGTCTCCAGCGCGTTTGAAAAATCGAACTCGAAGATAACCATATGCCTGGGAAAAGATATTGTTGGGAATCCGGTAGTGGCAGAATTGAACAAGATGCCCCATCTATTAATTGCCGGGGCAACGGGAACGGGTAAGAGTGTAGCGTTAAATGCCATGATTTGCAGTTTGTTGTTCAAGGCCAAACCGGACGAGGTTAAGCTTATCATGGTGGATCCAAAGCGGATTGAGCTTTCCAGCTATGATGGCATCCCCCACCTCATCACACCGGTGGTAACCCACGCGAAAAAAGCCACCAATGCGCTATTTTGGGCCGTACGTGAGATGGAAAAACGATATGAGGTGCTTTCAGAAATGAAAGCCCGCAATATTCATCAATACAACCAGAAAATCGAAAAGGCTCTAAAACAAGGCAAAGACGATGTGCCCGAGAAACTGCCTTATATTGTTGTGGTTATCGATGAGCTTGCCGACCTTATGATGCTTTCATCCAGGGAAGTTGAAGTCGCCTTGACACGCCTGGCACAGATGGCCCGAGCTGCAGGCATCCATTTAATCCTGGCTACTCAAAGACCGTCGGTGGATGTGCTAACGGGGATCATCAAAGCAAATTTTCCTACCCGACTTACCTTTCAAGTATCTTCAAAGACCGACTCCAGAACCATCATTGACACCATCGGTGCCGAGAACCTTCTCGGAAGCGGTGATATGCTATTTTTGCCGCCCGGCACGGCCAAACTTCAGCGCATTCACGGGGCTTATATTTCTGAGGCAGAGCTTACAAGGATCACGGAATTCTTGAAAAATCAGGAAAAGCCGGAATACGATGATACGGTCACTGAAGCTGCAATTCTTGATGGCACTGGATCTGACGAAGAGCAAGATTACGACGACCGATATGATGATGCTGTGGCTCTGATCACCAAGACACGACAGGCATCCATCTCAATGATTCAGCGTCATTTGCGAATTGGTTATAATCGAGCTGCCCGTATTATCGAGATGATGGAAAAGGAAGGCATTGTCGGTCCAGCAGATGGTGCCAAACCCAGAGAGGTGCTTGTCACCAGTTACGATCGGAAGTCACCAGCTTGATATTGTTTGCTGGCCGCTGGTTTCTGGTTTCTTGCTGCTGGTAGCTGGCTGCTGGTCTCTTGTCACTGGCTACTGGTCGCTAGTTGCTCGTCACTGGTCTCTGGCCGCTTATGGCTGATCAATGGTTCATAGACCGAAGAACCGTCAATACAAAATAAATCTATAAAGAATTTTTGCAACTTTAGGGTACACTTAATATTCAATTACCCTCAGCTATTGACCAGCAACCAGAGGCCAGCGACCATTAGCCAGGTATTTATCCCTGCGAAGCCAAGGCGACGGACAACTGAGCTATATACATGGAAATTAATAAAGCACTTATCAGCAGCGTCAAAGGTTTCCTCGATGAGCAAGAGGGCATGTGTCTGTATGAGACTGCGCTTGTTGCCAGTCGCATGGGGCCATGCCTGGAGATCGGAAGTTATTGCGGCAAGTCTACCATCTATTTGGCAGCAGCCTGCAAAAAAAATAACAGCATTCTTTTTTCGATCGACCACCACAGAGGCTCCGAGGAACAGCAACCCGGCGAGGAATATTTTGATCCTGAACTATTTGATCCTCAAACCGGTCGGGTGGATACGCTGAGGGAATTTCGAAAAACGATCGAACGGGCCGGCATTGAGGATACGGTCGTCCCCATGGTATGCCCATCTGAAGTAGCCGCCCGCAAATGGGTCACACCCGTTAGCCTAGTTTTCATAGACGGTGGCCATTCCTTTGAAGCTGCTTATACCGACTATAAGGCTTGGGCAAGACATATCATAGCTGGGGGATATTTGCTTATTCACGATATTTTTTCAGATCCAAACCAAGGTGGTCAGGCCCCATTTCAAATTTACAATTTAGCAATTGCTTCCGGTATGTTTCAAGAGGTCTCCATGATTAAAACATTAGGGGTAATGCAAAGGCTCAACTTTGGAATGTAAACTAAGTTTACCTAAGATATGTGAATGTGTAAACTAAGTTTACATTAATTATGGGTCTTACTTTATAATAAGGTATATCCGGGAGTCTTGGTATAAACAATAAAATAGTATAATTTCAGATAAATATAATCAGTAATGAATTCAAAACGCCCTTGTTCATCGAGTCTGGCATAAAAAATGCTCTGTATAATTTCAGGAAAGCAAAACACAACATCAACCATCAAGAAGAAAGGGGGGAACGATGTTTAAAAAAATCCTTGTCGCATTAAAGTTCACCCCGGCCAGTCGATTAGCGCTGCAAAAAGGTATTGCGCTCGCAAGGGAGCATGGCGCCAGACTGCACATTTTTCATGCTCTGGATTATCGGCTAAAAGAGCTGGACGACCAGGATCCAAAGCTTATCGAAATCAAGGAGAAAATAAAGCGCAGCTTTGAAAGCGAAGTGAAACCGCTTGTGAATGGATTTAATAATATTACCTTTGGATGTCTGCCGGCGGACCCCGCACTTGAAATCTGCAAAATAGCACGCAATACGAATTCTGACCTCATCATTTTAGGAAGCCATCAACGCCATGAAAAAAGGAGTATGGGCCGGATCGATTATGTGGGAATAACGATTCTTGAAAAAGCGCCGTGTCCGGTAATGCTTTTTCCTTCATAGGGCTTTTTATTTCCTAAGATAAACGACAACACTTTTCCCCAGAATCGGATTCAGCATATTATCCAGAAAGCGCGTACCTCGAGGCTGCCTCATTATATCCCACGTTAGAAAACGATGATACAGATTTACGAGCAACGAATTTTCTCGCGTCGGGCCTAACAGACATTTTAGCCACCAAAACGGAGTATGCAGGCTGTGGGCATAATGAATCGCCCACTTTTTAAGACCAAAACCTTCTAAAAGTGCGACCAGCTCTTTTGATTTGTAGATCCGGATGTGCCCTTGGCTTGAATTGCAATAATCTTCTGAAAGCCCCCAGCAAATGCGTTCGGGCCAATATCTCGGAACACTAACCACAAGCATGCTACCCGGTTTCAGCACCCGGATAACTTCTTTGGCGGCATTCTCATGCTCCGGAATATGTTCCATAACTTCCGAGGCGATGACCAAATCAAAATAGTTATTTTTAAAGGGCAAGCGGGTCATGTCCGCCACCGAAAGTCCCCATGTGCCACCCCCGTGTTCACCCAGTTGGTCATGTAGGTTAAGCCGATCTTTGGCTGTGACAAGATCCCTCAAATTGATGTCAGCACCGATGGCGACGACATCTCTGCACTGATACGCCGCACATGTATGACGCCCGGAGCCGCAGCCGATATCCAATATTTTAAAACCGGGCTGAATATTTAGTTTGTTAAAGTCGACGGTGATCACGTATCGCCTCTCGGTAGGTTGCTACGGTTTTTTCGGCCGCTTTTTGCCAGGTAAAATGCTCTTGTGCACGCTGATAGCCGGCTTGACCTAATTGATGTGCCCTTTCAGGGTGATCCAGAAGGCATTGAATGGCATTGGCCAATGCTTGAGGATCAGCAGGCGGGACAAGGACGCCGGCATTGCCGACCACTTCAGGCAGTGCACCGCCTGTGGTGCTAATAACCGGAACACCGCATGCCATGGCTTCTCCTGCCGGCAACCCAAAGCCCTCATACACCGAAGGGACAATGGCAGCCGTAGCCTTGGCATATTCTTTAACGAACTGTTGATCATCAATCCGACCGGTAAATGTAATTAAATTCCCAATGCCCAGTTTTCTGACTAACTTTACGATACCGCCATTTTTTTTAGGGGTTCCCACGACAGTCAGTTTGATGGTTCGGGTTTTTGCCACTGCTGCGATAGCTTGGAGGAGATAATAAAGGCCTTTTAAGGGCATATCTGCACTGTTTGTTACAATTAAGCGATTATTTTCTCTGGGAATATCAGGAATGGGGTAGAAAATGTCGGTATTAATCCCATTTGGTATGATTCTGAATTTTTTTGCAGGTATTTTAAAGTCGTTGCTGATATCGTCTCTTGCGCATTCTGAAACAGTGATGAGGTGGGACAGGGTTCGTGAGACCCGTTTCTGCATTCCAATAAATGAATACCAGCGAAGATGTTGCATTTTTTTCCATCCGGCGGTTACCGATCGGATAGCAACCGATCGATCGATGGTAATGGGATGATGAATCGTTGCGATGGTCGGCACAAATTTGTTAATGGCCCAGATTCCGTAGGACAAACTTTGATTGTCATGCACAATGTCGTATTTATACCACCTCGATTTTAAAAATTGATAGGCTCTGAGGCCAAAGGTAAATGGTTCCGGAAAACCCATCGTTGAAACGCCCAACCACTCTACCAAATTAATCGGATTTAAAAGTTCCTTTACGGTGGGCATCCGAAATGGATCCTCAGGATTGTAAAGATCTAGACATGGGATTTGAAATATGGGGATGTCCTCATCCAGAAGCGGGTCCGGCGGTCCGGCGATGACGTCAATGCGATGTCCTGATTTTTTGAGCGCTCTGGATAGGTTTTTGAGGTAAACGCCTTGCCCACCGCAATGGGGATTGCTGCGATAGCTTAAAAGGCATATTTTTAACTGTTCTGAACTGTCTTGTGGCATGGATATCCTGGATACCGGACCATCGCTTTAGGTGCTCGATGACCATCACCGGTCATTATGAATAGTTATTTCTCCAATGACTGGATAGCTACTTTTTGATAATTATACAGAATTCACTTACAGTCCCCAAGGTTTAACCGTCAAGTTCTTTTTTAGGAATTTTTGAAGACTATTTGGGTAAACAATTCTCCGGTAAAATCCACCGAGGCTTATAGAACTCAGGGAGCTTCCATTCCAGTTTGGTGTTAAAGTTGCGGCTAAAGTTTTCGATCAAAGGGTCGATATCAATCTTAACACTTGATTCTATTGGGATTTCAACTTATGGAAAGTGAAGTCAAGGAAAAAATTTTGTTTGTTGATGATGAAGAAAGCATATTGAATGTCTCCAATGATTTTTTTCAACGCAGAGGATATCAAACCCGCACGGCCAGAAGCGCAAAAGAGGCCCTTCAAATTCTAGAAGAAGAAACCGTGGATTGTTGTTTTACCGATATCAATATGCCTGAAATGAACGGGCTAGATCTTGCTGAAAAGATCAGGATGCTGGACAATACACTGCCGGTTATTGTTATGACCGGTTATCCCTCCCTAGAAAATGCCATTCAGACCATAAAAAATGGTGTTGTCGATTTCTTGATTAAACCTGTTAACCTTAAGCAAATGGAGCTCAGCGTTCGGCGAGTTTTAGAACGACGCAGACTTCTGGCTGAAAACGTTATTTTAAAAAAGGAAATTGAAGGCAAGGAGCGTCTAGAAAAAGTAAATCAGGAATTGGTCTTAAAAGTTGAAGAACTCCTGATCCTAAATAAGATCATGAGCAATTTTGCTGCCATCAGCTCCACGACAGATGTCTTTAAACGCGCTGTCGACACGGCTATCGAAATAGTAAACGCGCATAAAACCTATTTTTATGTGATTAATGATGCCGTGCAACAGCCGGTTGAAGTTGCCTCGGCTAAAGCCGAGGTCAACTCCACCAGCACGGCTGATTCAAAAGCCGTTGAGACCTGTGCTGACGGATCTGAGGACTTCGATAGAATAGAAGCTGTTCCTTCAGCTATCCAATTAATAATGGAAGTTGCCGCCGATGGATTACCTCTTTTGATCTCAGATAACAATGGCGCCAAAGGACTACCGGCTTCTATTTTGTCGGCGATGTTGGTTCCGTTGAAAATCCGGGAAAAAGTGTTTGGTGTGCTGATGGGATCCATTTTTAAAGGAGAAAAGCGTTTCTCGGAAAAAGACCTGTACTACCTCTCATTTATGACCCAGAGCGCAGCGCATGCAATTGAAAATCTTGCTCTCTATGAAAACATTTACGAAAATCTTTTTGCCACGCTGTATGCCTTTGTAAAGGCTGTTGAGGCAAGGGATTTATATACTCGACAGCACTCGAACCGTGTTACGGGTATATCGCTTATTTTAGGCAAGAAACTGGGCTGTACAAGAGAAGAACTTGATATTCTGAATTTTGCCGGACACCTGCATGATATCGGTAAAATTGGAATTCGAGATGATATTCTTTTAAAGCCCGGCAGACTAACTCCAGAAGAATTCGAAAAGATTAAGGAACACCCGGTAATAGGTGCCAATATATTAGAGCATCTGGGTTTGTGGGAAAAGGAAAAGTTAATCATTCGATACCATCATGAGCGTTTTGATGGCACGGGCTATCCCGATGGTTTAAGGCTTGAAGAGATTCCCTTTCTGGCACGTATACTTTCCGTGGCCGATGTGTATGATGCGATGGCCTCTGATCGTGCTTATCGTAAGAAGATGGAGGAAAACAGTATTATAAGAATCATTAAGGAGGGAGCAGGTACTCAATTTGATCCTGTTATTGTTGCTGTTTTTATAGACGCTCATGAAGGAGGCTTGATTCGAAGATATATGCAAACCGGTCAAATTCCGGATTAAATCCCGCCCAGCTCATGAAAAGTTGTTACCCCCCTAAAACTCGCGCCTTTCAAAAACATTCTTAAGAAATGTTGATAAAGGTGTTGTCGTTTTGACTCCTTTCCGAATTTGTAATATACAGCATTACAAAAACGTGATTCTTATGTTTCGTATATAGATCCGAAAGTATAAATTTATACTGAACGATATAAATCATTGTGTATACATACACAGCGTACTGCATGTTTGAAACTATAGCGTATTTCGAGCGCTTTTCCCATAACGGGATTGCTAAAGAATACCTTTAACCCATTTAGAAATATCATTATAAAAGACTAAGATGATCAGCAAAATGATGATAAATAAACCGATTTGCTGAGCAACTCCACGCACTTTCAGATTAACTGGGCGCCGCTTCACGGCTTCAATAAAAAAGAAAAGCAAGTGGCCTCCATCCAGGATGGGTATGGGTAGCAAGTTGATGATGGCAAGATTGATGCTGATTAAGGCAATGAATGATATCAAGTTGCCAATACCGGCTTTGGCTTGATCACCGGCCATTTTGGCAATCATGATCGGTCCGCCAATGGTGTCTGTTGATATATCACCGGTGATCAACTT
>CP070746.1:4885387-4889060 GCA_020348305.1 Desulfobacterales bacterium | reverse complement strand
TTGGATAAAAGATCTATATAAAGTGACTGGTTGCCGCGTGCTCGAACCAGACCCGTTTGCACCTCAATGCCCGTCATCTCTATCGGCAATCGTTCAGCTTTTTTCACAACCTTCTGTCTCCTTTTAGCAAGAATATCCTCCGGTATGACTCGTTTACCTGGTTTGATCCAGGCTAATAACGTCGAAAAAAGCTGATCGGGGTCAATCGGTTTGGTTATATGGTCATTCATTCCGGCCTCAAGGCTCTTTTCCTTATCACCGGCCATAGCATGCGAGGTTATGGCAACAATCGGTAGATCTCTGAATCGTTCGTGTTTGCGGATTTCCAAAGTGGCTTTATAGCCATCCATTACCGGCATCTGGACATCCATGAGCACAGCGTCAAACTCCTTATCCTGAACAACCCTTAGCGCTTCGTGTCCATTGTTGGCAATGGTCACGACGAAACCAACCCCTTCGAGAAGCTCCTGCGCCAGCTGCTGATTGATTTCGTTGTCTTCAACCAGCAGGATCTGAGCACCCTGAATCGCTTTTAATCTTAGGATCATCTGATCCTCAAGCACCGGTGGCCGGATCAGTTCAGAGGTATACCGGTTAACGGTTTGAATAATTATGTCAAAAAGGTCTGATTGACTGAATGGCTTAATCAAAAAGCTCTCCAAGCCAACCTGGTCGGCCTGGCGCATGATCTCCTCGCGGCTGTCGTCGCTAACCATGATGATCGTCGGGATTTTTGAATAGACGGAATAATTCTTTTTGCGGCTCGATACCTCGAAACCTCTCATACCCAGTATCTTCCAATCCACCAGCAACAGCTCATATGGACGTTCTTTAGAGGCATTCTCCAGTCTCTTTAGGCCCTCCTCACCAGATGCTGCCAGCGATACGTCAAAGCTAAAAGATTCGAGCATGCCCTGCAGGCTATCCAGTGATGCAACGTCGTCATCCACCACCAAAACCTTCATCCCCTGGAGGATCTTCGTAGACTTAATCAGCTCATCCTCCTTTTGCGCACTGAGTCCAAAGACGGCAGTGAAAGTAAACATGCTGCCCTTGCCAACCTCGCTTTCAACCCGAATATCCCCATCCATCATATTAACAAGAACTTTGCAGATTACCAGACCCAATCCGGTACCGCCGTATTTGCGGGTCATGGAAGTATCCGCCTGAGTGAAAGCTTGAAAAAGCTTATCCATCTGCTCTGCGTTCATCCCGATGCCAGTGTCCCTGACTGAGAAACGTAAAGTGACCTTTTTATCTGACTTTTCCATCATCTCGGTCGTCAGTACGACTTCGCCCTGTTCGGTGAACTTAATTGCGTTGTCACATAGGTTTACCAGAACTTGGTGCAGTCTGAGGGGATCCCCAACCAGCAAATGTGGTACCCGGGGATCGATATGGAACAGCACCTCCAGATTTTCTTTTTCCTGGGCTTTGACGATGACCATAGTGGCAAGATTATTTAATGCTTCGGTCAGGTCAAAATTCACCTGTTCCATGTTCAGCTTACCGGATTCGATTTTTGAAAAATCTAAAATATCATTGAGAATACGGAGAAGAGATTGAGAGGAATTTTCAATCTTCTTAAGGTAATCGCGTTGCTTGGCTGTTAATTCAGTTTTTAAAGCCAGATATGATAACCCGATTATTGCATTCATCGGTGTTCGTATTTCATGGCTCATGTTGGCAAGAAATTCACTCTTCGTTTGGGCAGCAGCCTCGGCCGCTTCCTTAGCGATTTTAAAATGACTGGTTTGTTTTTTTTCGGTTATATCCTCAAGAATCCCTTCGTAATAAAGTATGTTGTTATTTTCATCCCTGATCACGTGATCATTCATTGATACATCGATAATTTCACCATTTTTGCGATAAAACTGAGCCTCAAATCCCTGGACCGCTCCTTGAGCTTTCAACAATTGTTGCAGTCGCTCCCTGTCAGTTGAGTTTACGTAAAGCTGCGATCTTAGGTCTGTTACGTTTTTGACAACCTCTTCGGGCGATGTGTAACCCAAAATTTGAGCAAAAGCGGGATTAACAGTTAGCAGCTGGCCTTTGGCATCCGGCGTTGATCGGAAAATTCCTACTGAGGCATTCTCAAAAATACTGCGGTATTTCTCTTCCGCTTGTTTTATGGCCACTTGGCCGTCGTGTAGCTTGACGGACATTTCATTAAAAGCTGCGCCCATCTTTCCGATTTCGTCTTTGAAGGGAAGAGAGACGGTTTCTCCTAGATAACCTTCTTGTAACTTGTTTATCGCGTTATGAAGCAAGGAAACCGGCCGGATGACGAATCTGGAAAGCATAAAATTAAGAAGAACGGACATGAGAATCAGGGTTGTTAACAAGAGTGTCAGAAAAATGGTAATGGATAGACGGGTTTCCTTGATCAGCTCTTGAAAATCATAGTAAATCTCAATATTGGCGATCTTCTGACCGATGACTTCAATCCCCCGCGAATAGATACCCAGCGATCTTCCCTCATATGACTTGGTCACAAATGAGGCCGAAAGGGTGTCGGTATTTCGATTTAGTTCCTTGAAACGTTTGGCAAATACCGCATCGGAGGACAAAAACAACTTACCATCGGGCAGATAGATGCTTATCGCAGCAATTCCCTCAACCTTCAAAATATCTTGGAGTGTTACCGCCAGGGCTCTCTTTTGTTTAGCGAATATTTCATTGGCAAGATCTTCGTATTTCTGCTGATAAATTGTGTCCATCAACAATTCGATCTTTTTCACATGGGAGTCATGTCGGCGGATTTCGAAAGGGTAGAGAATGGTGCCGAAAATAATTGCTATAACGAGACACGTGATAAAGATGGCTATATTGATTTTGAATCGTAGGCTTCTGATCTTCATTTTTCCAACCTGTTAAAATTACAGTTTTTATTGGGTCGTGATTCGAGGGTAAAATAACAGATATCAGGGTTCTATGGTTTTAAGATAATGCGGTTTGCCATTTTTTATTTCCATAAATACGGCACGCTTGACCGGATCACCATGATCGTTGAAGTTAATGGTCCCTGTTACGCCTTTAAAAGAAGGCATATTCGCAATGGCATCCCGAATCTTTCTCCTATCAGTGGACTCCGCTTGGGTAATCGCTGCGGCCAAAAGCATCATTGTGTCATATCCGAGCGCGATGTTGTCGTCGGGATTTTCTGGATGGATATTATATTTTTTGATAAACGCCCGGGATTGGTCCGTATCTAAATGTGCTGACCAGTGTGTGCTGTAAAATCCATGTTTTAACATTGAGCCACCTTTTCTGAAAAAGGCTGATGTGCTCCACCCGTCCCCTCCGAGGAAAATTGATGATGACCCCGCATCCTGGATCTGTTTGAGGATCAAACCACTTTCATCGTGGCCGGGAATGAAAATCACGTCTGCATTGGCATTAACGGCTTTTTTAATCTCTTCGTCAAATTGTCGTTGCCTTAGTTTATATTCAAGTTCAAGGAGTACCCGACCTCCAAGCTGTTCAAAGTTTTTTCGAAATATCTCGGATAGCTTGAGGCTGTAGTCACTTGTAACATCGACAAAAATGATCGCTGTAGTTACATTTAAATCCTGCCGTGCAAACTTCGCGATTACCCTGCCCTGAAAATCGTCGGTGAAACAGATCCTAAAAATATAATTCCCGATTTTGGTAACTTTAGGATTGGTGGATA
>CP070746.1:4841198-4885287 GCA_020348305.1 Desulfobacterales bacterium | reverse complement strand
GACAAGAAAGCATAGGTCTTGTCAGAAGCAAGGTAGGCACATTTTGAGGGGTTTCTCCATCTTAATCTTCACCTAAATTGTTAGGGAAAAGTTCAAGGAAAAAATCGCATCTATATCAGCAGAGAAATTCAGGATGTGCGATACTGCGCAGTAAGAAAGATTCGTAATAAACGCAAATAGGAACAGTCAGATTCAGGTGTGAGATTCAATTTCAAGATCGCATGCTATTGGCATATTAATATTCTGAAACATTATCAGATGTCAAGGGAAATTCAGATACGTTTACAATACATGCAAAATCCGAAATCACAAGATATTTGGTTTTTGTTGTTGATATATGCAGCTAAGGCTCATCTGCGATTGGAGATATTACAGGTTTTGGAACTGTAAAAAAGTACGATTAAAATCTGAGTTCTTTCCATGGCAAACCTGATTCTTCAAAGGTTAGCAAGCGATCAGAGGTGCGAACTGTTGCTTTACTGTATGTCAGTTTTATTTCCTCTATAGATTCATTCATTCGGAGGTTAATTTCAGTAAAAGCTGTAGATTCTGCGGCTAAACCAAATGCTCGGCTGGATGTTATCACCACAGCAACATGTCTTTCCACTTCCGCTGCAAGTAACTCATCCTGAATTGGAAGTAAGGTTTCAATAAATCGGTTGGAGGTTGCATCAAATCCGACTGCACGATCTTTGGTTACCAGTAAAGCAATATACTCCGATAAGGACGCAACTCCTTTTCCTGATTCGTCTAACCTCAAAGGCAATGCCCGCCAAGCATTTAATGAAGTTGATATTACGAAAAAATTTTGATCAGTTAAAAACGACCCTAAATAACCTCTTGAGCCACTCCATAGCACCTTCTCATTTGGTCGAAGATCAAAGGTAACTGTTTCTCTGCCCTCGATAATAGCGATAATTTTACCTTTCGATTCTGCAATATCAATTAAATCTTCAATTTCTTCTTCGGCATGGGAGGATATGGTGATTCCAAAAATGAACAAGCAAATTATACTTATAAGAAATTTTCGACATCGCAACATGGCACTCCCCCAAAAATAGTTAATTATTATTGTGCAAATAACCAGACTAATACCATCTTCATATACCTTGCCATTATTGAATTCACAAAAATTTCATGTATATTGAGGAAATCGGTAAAAACCGCCCTTCAGAAAACCTGTGGTTTCATAAAATATCACAACTTTGGCAAAAATACGGATATCATAATCTGATATCACAAATTTGGAAAGTCGGTCAATTATGCATAGATGTTTACAGTATCAGAGGAAAAAGAAAGGAACGTTCGTTCTATTTATATATTTTTAATCAAAATAGAAGAATAGAACGGATGTCCCCTTCCTTTACTTCCTTTATAAAAGTGAAAACCATCGATCATTTCAATTTAACTTCACGCTGCGCAACACTATGGCATCTTCAGGACAGACCTCATGGCAGCAGAAACACCTTATGCACTTTGAGTAAGTTACCTCTGCCATCTGGCCTTGCACCTTGACTGCGTCTTTAGGACAAATGCTTTCGCAATCCCCACACGCGGTGCATTTATCCGTGATAACGGGGCTTTTTCTTGGAGGTTTTTTGCCGGTTAATAAATGATCGGCCGTGTTCGGTAGTCTAAATCCTTTATAGGCAACATCCTCGGGTCCCTGGATCGGATAGTCAATCCTCTCAGGCCACAAACCGCGAACTTTAGCCCTTTTAAGTGCCGGTATGCCCACAGGCTCGATGCCCAAAATTTTGCATACAGAAATATCCATGGCCACATAATCTGTTGATGCAAGAACCAGATCCATTTTTACGGGATCTCCGTTTCCAGGTCCCTGGCCCTGCATTCCCATTATACCATCCATGATATATAGGTGTGGCTTTACGATGGTAAGAATATCCAGCATCATGTCCGCAAAACTAACTCTTCTTGGGAACTGAGCATGGTATTTTGCCTTGGTAAGACCAGGAACGACTCCATACATAATCTTGCAGGCCAGTGTCATATACTGAAAGGAGTGGGTTTTAAGTTTCGGCAGCGCAATGACCTTATCGGCATTTAACACATAATTACAGATGGGAGAACTTTGCAATCGTTTGCCATTGGGGATATCAAGTTTCTTGACGCCTGTATCAAAGTTCAGAGGAATCTCTTCTTCTCCTGCCAAATTCTCGAGCCCGGAACGCCCATAGGCCTTGTTAAGATTTCTTTTGGAAAAGGGTCCTCCAGGGGAGTCTCCAATATACGGTTCTCCGCCTGCCTCTCTGACAGCCCTAGCCACAGCCCTTACAAATTCAGGGTGCGTGGTTACGGCCTTTTCCGGCTCTTTGGCTGATAATAGATTAACCTTGAGGAGGACTTTTTCATTTTTTTTTACAAACTGCTCCATCCCCCCAAAGGGCGCAAGGAGGGTTTCAATCCCTGGATCTGAATATGTTGCCTTAATAATGCTGACCGTTGCCATTTCTTTATCTTTCACCAAACGGATTTTACTTGGTTAGGTTATTGCTGGATTGTAGTTTTCAGTTGACTTGGTGACAAAAAATTCCAGGTATAAATAAGATTGCCGAATCAAAAGCAACTGGTCACTTCAACTGGCTATCTTTGCTGCCGCGCCGATTGAAACCAGTGGGAGTTGTTTGCCGTTTTTCGCGCTCTGACTGGCAGCTGACGCATAAGCGAACTCCAGGGATTGCTTTGCGGCGAGCGTCTGGAATTACAGTCTCGCATTCCTCACAATGGGTTGAGCCCTCACCATCAGGCAACCGACTCCTAGCCAGCTTTACTGCGTCTTCTACACTGGCGTCTATTTGGTCCTGCACACCCCCATCACGGGTCCAACCACCAGCCATAATTAGCTCCTACTTTTAAATATTCGGTATGTTGAATTTTCAGAATTTGGGTCACAGTAAAACCTGCACCCTAACCACTGAGCCACACAAATATATGATCAGCGATGAAATGATAATATTTCATCACTGTTCCATATTCATCTTAGGATACAAAACATAGGCCTCTTCATAGCTGCAGACTACTTGCCATAGTTCGCGAAACGTCGTACTGTATAATGCATATGCAAATCCGCACTATTTTGCAAGGGCCGAAATTTTATGTTGCGTGCCTTAAGAAAATCTTAGACTCAAACAAATTTTCTTTATAATTTGAACTGCTAATCCAAATCAAAAGGTTCATACTATATGCTATGTACGACTTTAATCTTTGAATCTGAGACAACAGTTACGATATCTAAATGATATTAAGGGATTAAATCGGATCCTAATACTTATCAGAAAACGCCAGTTGGCAGGAGATGGGTTTTAGTGGTGCAGGCGATGTCAGTTTTATTCAAAGAACACTCGATGCACAGATAAAATTTGAATCTTAAGGAATCAGATCAAGGCACACTGACCAAACGATCGCTTCAGCCGTCAAGCCAGGCTTTCTAACTATAATTTAAGTAGTCCCAAAGCAACTTCGACGATTTTCTTGGTATTGGGTAGTGTGTGATCTTCTAAATCGCGACAGTAGGGTATGGTTGTTTTAGTGCAAACTCTATCATATTTAAAATGTATACCTGACTCCAACACCCTTGCGGCCAGCTCACCAGAAAGACCAAAATCGCGGTAATCTTCATCTACGACCAATAGACGGGTGGTTTTTGATATCGATTTACATAATGCATCGCTGTCCAATGGTGAAACTGTTCTTAGATCAAGCACTTCCGTTGAAAATCCGTGTTGCTCCAAAGTATCAGCAGCCTCCAGTGCACGATGGACGCTTACGCCTACCCCCGCCATTGTGATATCTGTCCCTTCACGACGAGTAATTGCCTTTCCGATTGGAATGGGTTGCAACGGGACCGGAACCAAGCCTCTGGCACCCTGGTCAGGAACATCGTACTTCACTGTTTTCCTTCCACCTGCTCCAAGGTAATCCAGCCAGTAATCAGCAAGCAATTTGTGTTCAAGATATATAACGGGCCCTTCGTGGTCAATAGCAGACAGCATCAAACCTCCAGCATCAGCTGGGGTACAGGGAACTACAACTGTTAAGCCAGGTATATGAGACAACCAGCCCCAGAGGCTTTGCTCATGCTGCCCACCATCACCGTATCCACCACCACACGCCGTGCGAACAACCAGCGGTACGTTCCATTTCCCACCAGAAAATGCTTCAATTTTTGACGCATGATTTAGTATGGCATCCATCGCTACGCCAATGAAATCCACTAACATTACCTCTACAACAGGGCGCAAGCCAGCCATAGCAGCAGCTACTGCAGCACTCACAAAAGCACCTTCACTAATCGGCGTGGCAAGAACTCTTTGTTTTCCAAAACGCGTAAAGAGATTCACTCTAATCATTTGCACATCTTCGCCCATAATGATGATTCGTTCATCTTTGGCCATAGCATTCGCGAGGGCATCCTCAATGGCGTCTGCAAAAGTCATCGTTCTCATTACTATATCCCTTGTTTTCATTTTTTCAAATCTGAGGAAGTTAAAACATTGTTAACCACATTTTGAATTTCCTCATTGACGCTTTCTTCCAATTTTTTCAAACGATCTTTATCTGTTTCCAGTTTGCTGCGAACAACTTTGAGAGGATCCTTTTGATCAAAAACCTGCTCTTTGGTGGTTTTGCCTATTAAGGAGGTCACCGTACCAAGGCCACCTGTCCGTTTGATCACAGATCCGCCTTTGACTTTGGTGACAGATTTCAATAATGGACCTGCTACCTTCTTCATCTCCTTTACCGGATGTCGGGCAATTCTCAAAAGTGGATCACCGAGAAAATGGCCCTCTGGATGCGAACAAGTCGCATGTAGAAATGTTGGCCCCTGCTTTGCGCGAGCACGCTTTATCGCTTCCTCGGCAGTATTCCAAACAGCTTCCACATCATTTCCGTCAACCTTCATAGACGCCATCCCAAAGCTAAGGGCGCGTTCAACCAAGCTGCCACTGGTCACAGAAGCTGAAAGTGTCGTGATAGCCCATTTGCTGTCTTTGCAAATGAAAACAACCGGCAGCTTCCAAACCATTGCAAGATTCATTGCTTCCAGCAGCATCCCTTGATTCATTGCCCCTTCACCGAAGAAAGCCAATGCTACCTTACCCGGGCGAACATATTGAGCAGCTAGGGCAAAACCCACTGCGGCCGGTCCGGATGCACCAACAATTCCTGATGAAGCTGCTAAATGCTCCTTTGAAAAGAGATGCATATGTCCACCTTTCCCGGCACAAAGACCATTTGGGTGGCCAAGGAACTCTCGAAAAAGGAGAACCAGATCTACACCCCGCATGACCATAGGAGCTGTTCCACGGTGGTCAAGCGCCATGGCGTCGCCGTCTTGAAGCTGCAGAACTGTTCCTGCAACGATTGCTTCCTCTCCTTTACTTAAGTGCATTTCACCAGAAATCTTCCCTTCCTTCCATGCCTCTATAACTTTTGCTTCAAATAAACGACTTCTGAACATATTCTCGTAGAGAAACCACATATCTGCTTTCATGATTTTGCTTACTCCGTTGTATTCAGAATTATACAAGCTAAAGAAGAACGCTCGGAAAGATTGAATGAACAAAAAGGGAATGGTGATTTAATCCGGATCGATAAAGTTTGACATTTTATCAAAATAATAAGGGCATTCCTTCACAATCCCTGAATTCCTCATTCCTCTAAATCTCTAATCTTCTTCTTTGCCCAACATCTCTTCGGCTTCCATCCACATCACATTGATAATGCCGAAGGCGCAGGCTAGTAAAACTCCCAAGATCCAAGCAAAGTACCACATGATAATATCCTTCTATAAGTGCCTAAAATTGAGTCGGTCCCTGGCTCCTGGTTTCTGGCTTCTGGTCTTATGTTTCTACCGGAAGCATCCGGGCGATGGGCCTGTAGCCAGAGACAAGTGACCAGCTGCCAGCTACCAGCAGTCAGAAGCGAGCGACAAGTTGTAACGGACAACGGACGACTGCCAATTGACACGGCTAATAAGCCGTATGCGTTTCTTCTTTTATCTTCTCCTCGGTTACCTTCCCCCGCATCACCCGATACACCCAGCTTGTGTACGCTAAAACAATCGGCAGAAAAACTACTACGGCAATAAACATTAAATTCAAGGTGCGATGGCTGGAAGTTGCATCATATACCGTCAGGCTCCCACTGGGATTCGTGCTGGAAGGAAGCACAAACGGAAACATGGCAAATCCGGCGGTCAGGATAACCCCTGCTACAGAGGCCCCACTGCAAAGAAAGGCAAAGCCCGGTCGATTGGTACCCGATAAAAAAATGGCCAGAATGCCGCCGGCAAAACCCAGCACCGGAGCCAATATCGTCCAGCCACACGTGGAATAATTTTGCATCCAGGCGCCGGCGGCAATTTCCACCTTTTTTGCCAGGGGGCTGAATGCGGTTCCGAAATCCGGGCTGGACACAATCCGATAGCCATCAATACCGTAAGCCTGCCATACGCCGGCGATGGCAAAGCCTGCCATGAAGACGACGCCGAAAAGGCGTACTGCCTTTTGGGCACGCACTTGGATATCTCCTTCAGTGCGCATTTGTAAATAAACCGCTCCATGCATCACCAGCATCGTCAGGCTGATAATTCCGGCCAGTAAGGCAAACGGATTCAGCAAGGCCCAGAAACTCCCGGTATATTGCGGCCGTACAAATTCGTCGTACTGAAAGGGAACTCCCTGGAGTAAATTGCCGAACGCAACGCCGAAAACCAGAGCCGGGACAAAGCCGCCGACAAAGAGCCCCCAGTCCCAGGCCTTACGCCAGCGGGGATCTTCGATTTTACTGCGGTACTCAAATCCGACCGGACGGAAAAACAGCGCAAACAGCACCAGCAGCATGGCCCAGTAAAATCCGGAGAAAGCAGCGGCATACACAAGGGGCCAGGCGGCAAACAGTGCGCCTCCGGCAGTAATTAACCAGACCTGGTTGCCTTCCCAGGTCGGTCCGATGGAATTGAGTAAAACCCGCCGCTGTTCGTCCGTTTTGGCCACGAATGGCAGGAGCGTTCCAACACCGAGATCGAAGCCGTCTAACAAGGCAAAGCCGATGAGCAATACACCGACGAAAAGCCACCAGATGATTTTCAGCGTATAGTAATCAAATAACATTTTCCTACTCCCCAAACCTGCTTAGCTAAAAGCACTTATAATGTAAAATGCGTATTATTCAGCACGTTGTCACCCCGATTAAGTGGAGGCTGATTCTGTCTGCTCAAAATGGTACCGCCCGGTATGCAAACTGCTGGGTCCCAGGCGCACGAATTTAATCATGAGATACAACTCAACAATCAGAAAAATGGTGTACAAAGCGACTAACGCGATCAGACTTCCGATAATATCGCCCACAGTTAAAGTCGATGATGACATATAGGTGGGTAATATCCCACCGATTGTCCAGGGTTGACGTCCGTATTCGGCCACAAACCAGCCTAATTCAGCGGCAACCCAGGGAGCCGGCAGACTATAGAAAAGGATCTTCAACAACCAGCGCTTTTGGTCAAATACCCGTTTGGCGCAGAAGTAAAAACTGAGTGCAATCAACGCCAGCATGTAAAACCCTAGCCCCACCATGATGCGAAATGTCCAAAACATGGCGGCCACATTCGGAATGGTGTCCGCCGCTGCCTTACTGATCTGTTGATCGGTGACATCCACTACGTTGGGCGTGTAACGCTTCAACAGCATGCCGTAACCCAGATATTGCTTCAGGTCTCCAAACTGCCGGATGGTTTCTGTTGAACGATTGCCGGCGCGAAGCTCTGCCAGCAGGCTGTAAGCCGTTATTCCTTTGCGGATATAGGCCTCATTCTCAGCAATGAGATCTTTCACGCCGGCAACAGGCCTGTCAATGGAGCGCGTCACGATGATGCCGCCAACCCATGGAATCCGAATTTCGGCATCGGTTTTCTGTCCTTCCTGATCCGGAAAGCCGAAGATTGTGAAATGGCTCGGTGGCGGTTCGGTTTCCCATTCCGCCTCCATGGCGGCTAGTTTCACCTTTTGAACCTGTCCGACAACATAGCCGGTTTCATCACCCAAAACAATAACCGACAAAATAGAGGCCAATCCGAATCCGGCAGCCACCGCAAATGAACGCCTTGCAAATGCGAGATCGCGACCCTTCAACAAATAGTAGGAACTTACCGCCAGCACAAACATGGAAGCGGTCACATAGCCGGCACCAACAGTATGCACAAATTTTACCTGAGCCACCGGATTGAAAAACAATTCTTTAAAACTGGTGAGCTCCATACGCATGGTTTCGAAATTGAACTCTGCCCCCACGGGATACTGCATCCAGGCATTGGCAATCAATATCCATAGAGCGGAGAGGTTGGCTCCTAATGCCACCAAAAAAGTGACCATCAGATGGGCGCGTTTGCTCAAACGGTCCCAGCCAAAAAAGAAGAGACCCACAAATGTAGACTCCAGAAAAAAAGCCATGAGGCCTTCAATGGCAAGCGGGGCACCGAAAATATCACCGACGTAATGGGAGTAATAGGCCCAGTTGGTGCCGAATTGGAACTCCATGGTTATGCCGGTGGTAACACCCAAAGCGAAATTGATCCCGAACAACTTTCCCCAGAACCGGGTCATGTCTTTATAAATTTTCTTGCCGGTCATGACATAAACCGATTCCATAATGAACATGATCCAGGATAATCCGAGGGTGAGCGGGACAAAAATAAAATGGTACATGGATGTCAAGGCGAATTGCCAACGGGAAAGGTCAACAAAACTTTCGGTGGGTAACATATTTCTGCTCCTTGATTGGACTTTATAAGACTAGAATGCTAAGTAGTTCTAAACTATACTGTCCAAAGATCTGTCACTCCTGCGGACGCAGGAACCCATCACCACTGGATTTTCCTGGATTCCCGCTCCCTGATCGGGGTCAGGGACAGGCTTCGCGGGAATGACGATTCCGATAATATGATATTTTTATAAAATTAAAAGGGTTATGAAGAACTTTAGACTCTCAAGTATTAAAGGTAGATTATTTATTATATCAAGCCAATATTTGTCAAATAGATTCAAAAATGGATGCCATCAAAACATCGTCTAATAAAATCGCTTCACGTTGGTTGATGCAACGGGCACGAACGGCCCGCAGCTGGGTGGTGCTTTCGGTTGGTTTGGGATTTTGCAGCGCGGTGCTACTCATCATCCAAGCGCACTTGCTGGCTTATATTGTTCATTGTGCGTTCATAAAGGATATGTCCCGCGAAACATTATTACCCTCTTTTGGGGCCATCATGGGCGTTGTCATCTTACGGGCGGCTCTCGGATGGGGACGTGAAGTCGCAGGGTTTCATGCCGGCGCCAAAGTCCGGCAGGAAATACGCACAGCACTCATGCAACACATTTTCAAACTGGGCCCGGCCTATACCAACCGCCAAAGAACGGGTGCCATTGCCAGCACGTTAATGGAGCAGGTCGAGGGTTTGCATGATTTTTATGCCTTCTATCTTCCTCAGCTGGCGCTGGCGGTGATGATACCGGTTGCTATTCTTTGCTTTGTTTTTCCGATCACCTGGGCCGCAGGCGCGCTATTGCTCGTAACTGCCCCATTAATACCATTGTTTATGATATTGGTCGGCATGGGAGCTGAAAGTATCAGTCAACGACACTTCCAGTCATTGGCACGCATGAGCGCTCATTTTCTGGACGTATTGCAGGGCTTGACGACCCTAAAGCTGTTCAATCGCAGCCGTGGCGAAGAAAAAACCGTAGCACGCGTATCCGCTGAGTTTCGCAAACGTACCATGCGTGTTTTGCGTATCGCATTTTTATCATCGGCGGTATTGGAGTTTTTCAGCTCCATTGCCATCGCCTTGGTGGCGGTTTATCTGGGGATGACGTATTTAGGGTATTTTGATTTTGGCACTTACGGTAAACCACTGACATTGGCCGGAGGCTTGTTCATTCTTCTGCTGGCACCGGACTTTTATCTTCCCTTGCGGGAATTGGGCATACACTATCATGCCCGGGCTGAGGCCATCGGGGCAGCAGAAGAAATTTTAAAAATCTTAACGGTACCCTATCCCACTGCTAACAATGTCTCCTTTGAATTCGATCTATCAGATGCAATCCAAATTCAATGCCAGGATGTATATGTGTCATTTGAAGAAGGCAAACGCCCCGCATTGAGGGGCATCAACTTTGATTTAAATCCGGGAGAATATGTGGCCTTACTGGGGGCCAGCGGGTCTGGCAAAACCACGATTATCAATCTGCTGCTGGGGTTTTTGCACCCCGGACAGGGTAGGGTTCTTATAAATGAGCGCCCGCTTTGCGATCTCAAATTGGGCAGCTGGCGCAGACATATCGCTTGGATCGGACAGAATCCTGTTTTATTTCATGGCACAGTCCGCGAAAATATCCGATTGGGTAAGCCGCAGGCATCGGATCGTGAAATAAAGCATGCCGCACGTTCGGCAAGGGTATTGGATTTTGCCGTTCACCTGCCCCATGGATTGGATACAATAGTAGGAGAGCAGGGAGTCGGTCTTTCACGCGGACAGGCTCAACGGGTAGCACTCGCCCGAGCATTTTTGAAAGATACACCTATCCTTTTTTTGGATGAACCGACAGCCGCTCTTGACACAGAAAATGAGCAATTGGTGATGAATGCACTGGAAAACCTGGCAGCGGGGCGCATGGTACTGCTGCTCACCCACCGGCTGGCTAATATAGAACGCGCTGATCGGATTTTAATTTTAGAAGACGGTAAAATTGCCGAACAAGGAACCTATACTGAATTGATGATTGCCGAAGGCATATTTTACCAATTCGTCAAGCGGGCAACAGGGGAAAACCGCTATGCATAAGCTCTGGCAAGACTTAGCACCCTTCATTGGATTATTCCGCCGTCATTGGAGGTGCATGGCGCTGGGGACACTTTTCGGCGTCATGACGATCGCTGCTGCCGTGGGTTTGCTCTCCCTATCCGGTTGGTTCATATCCGCCACCGCCTTCGCCGGTCTCACCCTAACCAATGCCCAACTGTTTAATTTCTTTTATCCGAGCATCGGTGTCCGCTTCTTTGCCATCATCCGCACCGTTTCACGTTATGGTGAGCGAATTGCTACCCATGATGCCACCTTTCGAATCTTGGAAAGTCTAAGAAGCTGGCTTTACAAACACCTGGAACCTCTAGCCCCTGCCTGTTTGATAAGATACCGCAGCGGCGAAATCTTAAACCGGATCGTAGCCGATATCGAAGCGCTGGATAATTTGTATCTGCGTGTTCTGTCACCCAGTGTGGTAGCGTTGTTCATGTCGCTTGCTGTGATAATATTTCTGTGGCTTTTTGATCCATTCATTGCGCTGACTACCTTTTGGTTTCTGCTTATTGCCGGCGTTGGCGTACCTGTTGTGGCCATGCGAAATGGAAAAATAACCGGACAGGAGTTGGCCCGTCAATCCAGTCATCTGCGCACCCAAATTGTCGAAAGCATACAGGGACTAACGGAATTGCTGGTTTTTGCAGCCCACCATCGGCACCTGGACAACATCCAGCAAAAAAGCAGGGAGCTTATGACCAACCAATTGGTGATGAGCCATATCAAAGGCATATCAACGGGTCTGATCATATTTTTTTCGGGCATGGCGGTTTTAACCATAGTCTATATCGGCGTGGGTTTGGTGAGCCACGATGATCTGGATGGGGCTAATTTAGCCCTGCTGGGCTTGGCTGTTTTAGCTTCATTTGAAGCCGTATGGCCGCTGCCGCTTGCCTATCAGTATCTTGGACACACCCATGAAGCCGGCCGTCGGTTGAAGGAAATTATTGATACCGAAGCGGCTGTGGTTTTTCCCGATCATACTGCCAGCGAGCCGTTACGATTTGATCTGAAATTTGACAATGTTAGCTTTCGGTATTCCGAACATGCGGCTTTGGCAATAGATAAAGCGGATTTTGAGATCCCCCAGGGCCAACGCTTGGCGATTATAGGTGAGACAGGATCCGGTAAATCAACCTTGGTCAACCTGCTGGTGCGCTTTTGGAATCCCACCGGCGGCCGTATTCTCATTGGCGGAGAAGATATCCGCGCTCTGAGCGAAACGGATCTTCGTACCTGCATCGGGGTGGTATCTCAGCACGCGCATATTTTTAATATGAGTTTTCGGGAGAATTTATTGCTCGCCCAGCCTGAGGCAAAAGAGGATGATCTCTATGCCGCGCTGGCTTCTGCCCAATTGCTGGATTTTGTAAAGAGCTTACCATATGGTTTAGATACATGGAGCGGGGAGTCCGGAAAACTGGTGTCCGCCGGTCAGGCCAGGCGGCTGGCTGTCGCCCGGCTCATTTTGAAGGATGCGCCCATTTGGGTGCTGGATGAGCCCACTGAAGGACTGGATGTCATTACCGAACAGCAGTTGTTGGAGGCCTTATACGGTTTGATGGGTGGAAAAACGGTATTGTGGATCACGCACCGCCTCGTGCATCTGCACCGCATGGACAAAATTGTGATTCTTGAAAACGGTAAAATCATCGGGCAAGGAAGCCATAATGTTCTGTTCAACAGCAATTCGCGTTATGCAGCGTTGTGCAAACGCATATATTAGACGCCTAGGGCATTTTTTCTAACAATTTAGGAACTAACCCGGAAGAGCCGGAGCCAAACAGGCTTTACTTGCTATCTTTAAACAGGTCGGTGCTAATATAACGCTCACCGGTGCTGGCTAATATCGCAACAATCGTTTTCCCCGCTGACTCAGTCCGCCTGGCAACTTCAAGCGCGGCCCATATAGCAGCTCCGGAAGAAATGCCACAAAGAATACCTTCCCGTTTAGCTGCTTGCCTGGCGGTCTCAAAAGCATCTTCATTCGTCACGGTAACGATATCATCAATGATCGACTGATCCAGAACCTCAGGAACAAATCCAGCGCCAATTCCTTGAATCTTGTGAGGCCCCTTTGTACCGCCGGACAGGACGGCAGATGCGGTCGGTTCCACAGCGATGGCCTTAAAAGACGGTTTGCGGGGTTTAATCACCTGGGCCACTCCGGTAATCGTCCCGCCGGTACCTACACCGGACACAAGTATATCAACTTTTCCTTCCGTATCGCGCCAGATCTCCTCTGCTGTTGTTTCTCGGTGTATCCGAGGATTGGCCGGATTCTTAAATTGATTCGGCATATACGCCTTTTCTTCGGATTCAAGTATTTCCTGTGCCTTGTCGATGGCCCCCTTCATACCTTCGGCGCCAGGAGTTAAAACAAGTTCGGCCCCCATATGTGTCAGCAACTTGCGTCTTTCAATGCTCATGGTATCGGGCATCGTCAAACAGAGGCGATAATTTTTCGCGGCACAAATGAAGGCCAGCGCAATACCCGTATTGCCGCTGGTGGGTTCGACGATCAATGTTTGCGGGTCAATTAATCCTTCCACTTCAGCGGCCTCGATCATTGATGCGGCGATCCGATCTTTGACACTTCCTAAAGGATTAAAAAACTCTAGTTTCGCATATATTTCTGCGTCAAGCTCTTCATTCATGCGGTTTAAACGAACCAGCGGCGTTGATCCGATGGTATTGCTGATGATGGAATGATATTTCAAAGCTGACCTCCTTTTCTAGATCCAATTGCATGATAGATTGAAAGTTCTCTTCCGGTTTTGGTGACGTTCTTGTCGGATGAAGTAGGAAATCGGAATAACAACCGGCAAGAAGAAAATGACCCCAATTGAGTTAAAGCCGATTGAGCGTTCTCCGTTCAATTAGGATGCAATCTAAGCAGCCGGATTTAGTGTTCTTCTGAGTTGGGATTCCTTCTTAGATTTGTAAATCAGCCGCGGGGTTTCCAAAATGACCGTTGTATCCGGTGGGACGGATTCCGTTAACCATACATTGCCCCCGATTACAGAGCGCGCACCAATATTCGTATCCCCACCAAGAATGGTAGCACCGGAATAAATGATGACATCGTCCTCTATGGTAGGATGGCGCTTTTTACCTCTGAATAGATCCCCTGCATCTTTTGGGATTGAAAGAGCCCCTAAGGTCACTCCCTGATAGATACGAACATTTTTTCCGATAACCGTGGTTTCGCCGATAACCACACCGGTTCCATGATCGATGACGAAACGGTCACCAATTTCGGCTCCCGGATGAATGTCGATTCCGCTTATACTATGGGCGTGTTCGGTCATGATTCGAGGCAGAAGGGGTACGCCAAATTCAAAGAGCTTGTGCGCTACCCGGTAAACAGCAATCGCATAGATTCCCGGATAGCTGAATATAATCTCGTCATGGCTCTTTGCAGCAGGATCGCCATCAAAGGCGGCGCGCACATCGGTTGCCAGCGTGTTTCGAATTGATGGAATCGTCTCTAAAAGGTCAAGCGCCAAGCGATGTCCCTGTTCCTCACACTCCGCGCATGCTTGATCATATCGGAAGCAATCATGCCGTATGCTGCGGCAAATCTGTTCCGAAAGCAAATCAAAAAGGGAAGATACAGATTGGCCCATGCTATACCGCAGATTGACCGGATCAATCTTTTCCCTGGTAAAGTACCCCGGAAAAAGTATCTCCCTTAATCTATTTATGATCTCCACCACACATTCTTTGGAAGGAATCGGCTCATAATCGATATGGGTATAGCATTCACGTTCATTGCAGGTATCGATAATATTTTCGGCAATCTGAGGCAGTTGGTTTCTGATCTTTGAAAGAAAGTGAGCGTCGATTTTACACGAATCTTGCTTTTTTATACGATCGACCATGGTTTAATCCTTCCTAGCAAAAGCCCATTTGGAAATGGCTATTTTCCAATCATATTGCCTTAGGCTCAGATTTTAATCCGCCTGAGGCGGATTAATCCTCGAAATACTCCAAATCCGGATGCATAATCATAACAGTTATTTTAAAAGGTATGACATGAACTTAAGATTGTCAAAAGCCTGCTGTAACGAAAAAATTTGTCAGGGATGAAAAAAATATATGACTGGGGGATATGTGCTTTTAAATTGACTATTGTCTTAAGCAACCTTAAACTTTATTAATAACAAACACACGAATGCAGCCTGGCGATAACCCGAAGCTCAAATCATAAGACTTACTCGAAAGGAGACACAGCCATAGGATACCGGTACCTCATTTGCCTCCTTATTTTCCTATGCTATGTCTTAGTGTTTTTTCATCGACTGTGTCCTGCAGTCATAGCCCTCGATATTCAGTCTTCATTCGATATTTCCGGGACCTTGCTGGGTGTACTGGGTTCGGCTTATTTCTACGCTTACGCCATCATGCAGTTGCCCACCGGGCTGATGGCAGATTCATGGGGTCCACGCAAAACCGTATCCGCTTTTTTTGTGCTGGCCGGCATGGGTTCCATATTGATGGGAGTTGCGCCGAATTTGGCCACAGCCATATTGGGTCGGGTACTGGTCGGTCTCGGCGTCTCCACGGTTTTCGTGTGCAACTTCAAACTGTTGTCTGAGTGGTTCAGCGCACGCCAATTTGTCATTATGGGTGGTGCCTTCATGGCCATGGGCGGCATTGGTGCGCTGTCTTCCAGCGCTCCTTTGGCGTGGGTCAGCAACGTCATGGGTTGGAGGATGACACTCGCAGCAGTTGGGATAGTTACCTTGCTGATGGCCGCCCTCGTATATGCGCTTGTCCGCAACCGGCCATCTGAAATAGGCCTGCCTCCGATCAGGCTGGATCGTAAGGAAGTGCAAACGGAGATGAGCCTATTGAAAGGCATTACGATGGTGGTCACTTCCGGCCGTTTTTGGCCCATAGCTATCTGGGCCTTTTGCGTTATAGGGATAGGCTTTGCCATCGGAGGGTTGTGGGGCGGCCCTTATCTCATGCAGGTTTACGGTCTTAGCAAAGCCGCAGCCGGAGGCGTTTTATCCACCTTCGCCATGGCGTTGATCTTTGGCAGCCCTTTGTTAAGCTGGCTTGCCAATCGGTTCGGCAGAAAGCCCGTTCTTATCGGCTGCAGTCTGGTTTTGATGGCGGTATGCGGACTTTTGAGCTGGTTTGTGAACAGCTTGACACTACCTACACTGTACATTCTGTTTTTTGGCCTTTTTCTCAGCAGCGGCCCTGTCGGGACGATCATTGCAGCAGTATCCAAGGAGCTATTCCCTATTACCATGTCCGGGACCTCCGTCGGTACTGTCAATCTCTTTCCGTTCATCGGGGCGGCAGTCTTTCAAGTCATCATCGGGGCCGTGTTGACCTCGGGTAGCCCTGGACAAACTGGGTATGCTTTGGTGAACTTTCGATATATGTTTTTGATCTGCCTGGCCGGAGCTGCTTTATCTCTGGCGGTTGCTTTTCTTCTAAAAGAGACGCTGAGTGTAACTAAGTCCATCGAATCATAAGTTCGGTGACGAACTTATTTACTCAGGACTTAGTGCTGAGTGAGCAAAAATGCTCATCATACTTGTGAGAATACGTCACAGTAATTGCGAAACGAAGCACTAAGCATTCGTGAGCAACATATAGTTAGGGAGATATTGTAATGGAAAATTTGATTTATCTTGACAATGGCGCCACTTCCTATCCCAAACCGGAGGAAGTGTATACCTTTATGGATTCCTTTTATCGGAGCTTCGGAGTCAACCCGGGACGTTCCGGATATGACCTGTGCATGCAAACCGGTGCATTGGTGGACACGACCCGTAAGATGCTTGCCGACTTTTTTAACGGCAAAGATCCAAACCGGCTATGCTTTGCGAATAACGCCACCGATGCCCTTAATCTGATCATTTTCGGCATGTTAAAACAGGGCGATCATGCCATCACAACAACGCTTGAACACAATTCCGTGCTCCGGCCCCTCTATCATCAGAACAAATTTAACGGTGTACAGGTCGACCATATACCTTTCGGCACGAACGGATTTGTCGACCCTGACGATATTAAACAAACAATCAAAACAAATACCCGTCTTGTCATCGTAAATCATGCTTCCAACGTGATCGGCACGGTTCAACCTGTAGCGGCCATAGGGCGCATCTGTCGCGAGCACGGCGTTCCGTTTGCTGTTGATGCCTCGCAGTCCGCCGGTAAAGTGTCGATTGACATCGAGCAAGCACACATCGATATTGTTGCTTTTACCGGTCACAAATCCTTATTGGGGCCGACCGGCATCGGCGGTCTGTATGTAAGAGAAGGCATCGACATTCGGCATACCCGCGCCGGCGGGACAGGGGTCCGGTCTGCTGATCGGATGCACCTGGATGAATATCCCTACAGGCTTGAGTACGGGACAGGCAATATCGTGGGCATCGCCGGACTGCATGCCGGTTTGAAATGGATAGAAGAGAGGGGTATCGATCAAATTCACGATCATGAAATGAGGCTGACCCGCATGCTACGGGACGGCCTCAGTGAACTGGATGGCGTGTCGCTCCATTGTCAGGATGACCTGGTCGATCATATCGGTATTATCAGCTTCAATATAGATGGAATGGAGGCACTCAATACGGGCACCCTTTTGGATGGCGAGTACAATATTGCCTGTCGTACCGGACTCCATTGCGCGCCCCTTGTGCACGAACAACTGGGTATGGCTCAAATCGGAGGATCGGTACGGATAGGTATCGGTCCTTTTAATACGGAGGACCACATCAAAACCACAATCGCAGCCGTAGGAGAAATTGTTGATTTTCAAAACCGGACAAACTCAGGCCGTGGAACCTTATAAAGGAGAAACTCAGGTATGGATGCCAGAAGGAATCCCATGATTGTCCAAAAAACCTCTGTTTGCCAGATTTGCGGTTGTAATTGCGGTCTTTTAGTTTCGCTTGATGGAGGTCAAATTGTTGAAGTAAAAGGAGATCCGCAAATACCCCAAAACAAAGGCGGCATTTGCATAAAGGGAAAGTTCTCCCCGCAAGTACTTTATGCACCGGACCGGCTTAAAACTCCAATTATCAGGCGAAAAGGTGGCACCAATTTTATGTCTTTGAGTTGGGACAATGCCCTAAACGAGATTTCAGAGAGACTTGAGCAAATAAAACACAAAAACGGTCCTGAGGCACTGGCCATCTATCGGGGCCGCTCAACCCGCTTCATTGACCGTACATTTATTTCAGCCTTTGCTCGTTTATTTGGGACACCGAATGTAACCGGTGTATGGACGCTTTGCGTTGGACCAAAGGTGATCGGCTACAAGGCAACATTTGGTGCACCTTTGTTTCCGGCATGTGACTTTCGCAATGCAAGGCTCATTGTGCTGTGGGGAACCAACCCGTCTGCATCGAAAATGCATCGATATTTCAATCTGCCAAATGACATCCGAAAAGCCATCAAAGAGGGAGCCGAACTTGTTATTGTTGATCCACGACGGCATCGGTTTGCCGATGAAGCAACCTTGCACCTGCCCATCACACCAGGTACCGATACGTATCTGATATTGTCCTTGGTCAAAATACTAATTGAACATGCCTGGACGGATGACACGTTTATAAAGACATATACTTCAGGCTATGATCGTCTGTGTGATGCAGCAAAGAAAGTAGATATTCTGGAAGCTTCACAGATAACCGGCATCGCCTCTGAGACCATCATGGAACTCGCTAAAAAGTTGGGAACTATAAAGCCTGCATCCATCGATCGCAGAGAAGGTGTAATCCATCAGGTAAACGGTACTCAGATTAATCGGGCATTGGCAATCCTGGCCGCAATTACCGGTAATATAGATCGAAACGGGGGCCTCCGTTTCACGCCGCTTCCGAGCTGGGATGCTTCCTTGGGAATTGAAGATAATGCAAAGGCGCCTTCGATCTGGAGTCAACGATATCCGCTGGCCGCCGATGGGACCCAAGCTCTCACCGATTCAGTACTTGAGCAAAATCCCTATCCAATTCGCGCTTTGATCAGTATCTCCGGGAATCCAGTCTCTGCGCTACCGAACACCAAGAGAACTTTAGAGGCGCTCGGGAAGCTCGATTTTTTGGTGGTCAATGACCTTTTTATGACGGAAACAGCTCAAATGGCAGATATCGTGCTACCTGGAGTTACTTTTTATGAAAAAGGAGAATTTCATAATGAGCCCTTAAAGCCGGTCCCTTGGCTGCAAACCACGGAACCTTTGGTGAAACCGATCGGTGATGCAAAACCGGAATGGCATTTCATAGCTGAGTTATCGGCACGTATGGGATTCAAAGAACTTTCTGAGTTTGCGGACGAGGATGAAGTTTTAAGACGCATCTTCATAGATTCGGGAAGATCCGATCTCAATCCGGTCTCCATGCGCCGGGGAATACGCTTTGAACAACCGAACTTTGGTGTGTTGCTTGAAAAAGGCTTCAATACCCCATCTGGAAAAATCGAACTCTATTCGACGTGGCTTGTCCAAAAAGGATACGCACCCCTGCCAGCATGTGAAGACAGTTGCCAATGCAGCGATCGATTTCCTTATCGCCTCGTGACGGGATCCAGATCTAATGCGTTCAATCATTCCCAACATCGAAACATTCCGGATCTCCTCAAACACTGTCCCTTTCCTGAAGCCGAGATTCCACCAGAAATCGCTGCCGATATCGGCGTGTCTGACGGGGAATTCATTGCTATTGAGACAGAATGGGGCCAATTGTCCATCCGGGCAAAAATTGTCCACGGAATGAACCCGTACACCATCTCTATTCCTCATGGCTGGTCTGGAAAAGAAAATGCAAACTATCTTGTCGGTGACGCGTCTCGCGATTCTATATCAGGCACCCCTGCCTACAAGTCGATCCCATGCATTGTCTGCAGAGAGGAACCAGAAAGCGATTAATTTATAAACAAAAATAAATTTAAGAATTTATTAACATTAAGAAAGTAAGCGACCAAATAGAATCACACGATATTTTCGATAAAAATCCACAGGAAGATAAGACAGCTTGGCTTTACGCAGCCCCTCGTCATTTAAATCCTGCTCCCGATTCACAAATTTAAAATCTTTGGCCGAATACGCAAGAAACATCTGGTTGATTGCCTGGTAAGCCCCTTTGTATTCTGTATCTCCTTTTTCAAAGTGAATCAGCACCGTATCATCCGTCAGGGCTTCGGCAACCGTATAGGCAACCATGGCCTGATCCACCATGAGGGCACCACCCCTGGCGCCTTCCAGCCGATCCCAATTTTGAAGAACTCTGTAGATCGCACGATTCTCAGCAGAAAGAATATCAGAGGACTCGCAATCCCGCCAGGTACACCAATCCTCTTGCATGCCCTTGGCATGTTCGACCAATTCGGAGTCGAGAACGACATAGCGGTAATCATATTTTTTCCTAAACTGATTCAGCAGATTCTTTTTTTTGTGATACCGGTTACCCCTCAAATCAATAAGATCAGCTACAGTGTAAATATAGTCCCAATGGCCCCGATCTTCAGCGATATTCACACGATCTCCCAAACTGGTGCGCCAACTTTCGGCTAACTTATGCGGGATCCGAATAAAGGTGCTGTGACTGCCTTTGTCCTGATTAAATCGGGCGATCCAGTCAATTTTTTCCCAATCGCCAACCGGAGCCCAGAAATGCTCCTGCGGTTGGGTTTGTTTTATCCACACAAGATTTTCTTCCCAGGCCCAGCGCAGATCATAATCCTCCGCCCATGCCCACAGGTTTAAAAAGCTGTAATCTGACGCGGCTTGGGGACACTGGGCCAGCCGCCTCGCATATTCCCGTTGTTTCTCCAGTTGAATGGGTTTAAATTGGAGAGTCATTGTTTCTCCAGATTGGCAGTTAATCTTTAAGGGCCTCAACAAATTCCTTGCCCGCCTTATATGCTTCTTGTAAATAGTCGGGATGCTTTAAAACATCCTCCGCAAAATCAAGCCTCCGGTAAAGTAATGCCTTCCAAAGTTCCGTATCCAATACATCAAAAAAATACCGTATCGTCAGAAGAGATCCATCAAAAAGCTTCCTGCCTTTGGTGGCGCCCACTGCAATAAAAAGCCCTTTGCGTTTAATCATCTTTTGGTCATTGGGCGTCTTATCAACCCAGTATTTCTTCACCCACAGCGACTGAAATCTATCCATCAAAATTTTCGTATGGGCACTGACGGTATAAAAGAAAACCGGTGACGCCAGCATGAGGCCGGGGGCAGCTAGAATCTTATCTCTGACGGTTTGGAAATCGTCTTTTATGGCGCATTCTCCGGCTTCTTTGCAACCATAAATTTCAAGACAAGGCGACATCTTTAAATCCCGCAAAACGATTTCTTCGACGACAGCGCCTGAATCCCGAGCACCTTGGACGGCTTCTTTCAATAAAGTTGCTGTATTTCCCTTGCGACGCGGACTACCGTAAATCGCGATAATCGTTGGATGTTGCATTTTTCTCCTCTGATCAAATTTAATACAATTTAGTCAGCTAAATTTCAAATCTCAAGAACAATTCCAATCGGGCAATGATCAGAGCCGAAAATATGATTGTCAATAAAGGCCTCTTTAATCCAGCCTTTGTCGATAATGTCTTTGGTTACAAAAAAATAATCAATCCGCCACCCGATGTTGCGTTCCCTAGCTTTAAACCGGTAGGTCCACCATGAATATTTTACGGTGTCCGGATAAAAATGCCTGAAGGTATCCACATAGCCGTTTTCATTAATTCGATCAAGCCAATCACGCTCAATTCGTAAAAATCCGGACGTGTTTTCATTGGCTTTTGGATTTTTAAGGTCAATCTCATTGTGAGCGGTATTGTAATCACCGGTAATAATGAGGCTTCTCCCTTTTTTTTTATACGCATCGGTGTATTTGAAAAATTCTTGGTAAAAATCAAGTTTATACTGCAGCCGTTCTTCGCTCATTTGGCCGTTGGGGAAATAGACATTAAAAAAGATGAAATCACCAAAATCCATCTCGATAATGCGTCCTTCTTCATCAAATTTCGAAATACCTATATCGTAATTGACGCGCTTTGGCTGAATCCGGGTGTAGGTACCCACGCCGCTGTATCCTTTTTTCACTGTGGCAAAAGACCAGTACGATCCGTATTCTTCGATATTCTTCATCTCTTCGGTAAGCTGCGATTCCTGCAGCTTTGTCTCCTGCACAGCAAAAATATCCCCATCAATTTGCATAAACGATTTAAAAAATTCTTTTTTCAGGACAGCTCTAATGCCGTTTACATTCCAGGAAATCAATTTAATTTTCTTCTTTTTTTTCGGCATATCATTCTCCCAACAATCCTCGAATTTTCGGCAAACTTTCTCTTTCGCCGATTTTCTCCAATACTGCTTTAAGTGACCGCAGGCATTCCCCAAGGATGGCCGATTTCGGACACGGGGATCCCAGCTTGGCCTCAAGGGCTTTCACATCGGCCATCAATTCACTCAGCGTATCAAAATCCAATCCCAAGTTGCCAGTCTGCACCTTAAGACTGGCAATAACATGTTCAATCATTTGGCATTTGTATTCGATCCTTACCTTTGTATAAAATTAACTCACAATTGCCTGCAAAGCTTCCTTAATATCCGGATATTGAAATTTAAAATCAAAGCTTAACAGTTTTTCCGGAACGGTCCGTTGACTACCCAGCAAAACGCCGCCAAATTCGCCCAGAACAAGGCGAATCATAAAAGCAGGTGCCGGCATGAAAGACGGCCGATGCAAAACTTCTCCTAATGTTTTAGCCAAATCTTTATTTCTTATCGGTTTAGGAGCACAGAAATTAATAGGTCCGTTGGCTTCCGGATGCTCGATCACAAATACAATGGCTCGCATGAGATCATCCAGGTGCATCCACGGAAACCACTGGTCACCGCTGCCTATGGGGCCACCGATAAATGATTTAAACGCCGGAATCAGCATTGACAGAGCACCACCGTTTTTACCAAGGATGATGCCAAACCTCATTACCACAACTCGAATACCCTTGGCGGTCGCCCGCAAAGCCTCTTTCTCCCAATCGACAGATAGACAAGCTAGAAAATCATCTCCAGGCGTTTGATCTTCATCCAATATATCGTCGCCTCTGTTTCCATAATATCCAACAGCAGACGTACTACAAAAAATGATATCTTTATCAACTGGAAGTGCTTCAACTAAATTGCGGGTGGTTAATATGCGGCTGTCATAAATATGCTTCTTATATTTTTTGCTCCAGCGTTTAAATATAGATTTGCCGGCAAGATTAACGACAGCATCGATATCATTGAGGGCTTCCTGCCATGGCCCGGGCTGTGTGGTATCTGCTGAAAGATATCGATATTTATCATGCGTTATACGCTGTTGGCCTGATGGCCTACCGACAGCAGTCACCTGATGCCCCTGGTTCAGGAGATAATTTGATAAATTCGAGCCAATAAATCCCAGGCCGCCGGTGATAAATATCTTCATACGTCACCTCCTGCAACCGTATGCGTGTCTAAAACTGAATTCAAACCCCCTCAGATTTTGGCCGATAGCAAGGCTAGAGGAGGAGAAAAAACGCAGCATACAAGTAGTATGTGAGCACTTTTCGACGACGATTAACGCAGCTATCGGACGAAAGATGAGGGTTTTGAAACCGGTTCTAATCGTATGTAGCCAGATGATTTTTGTCAACTAATACCGGAGATCAAAATCAGAAAGTGCTATTGATAATCCCTTACGAAAAAAGAATTTGGACGGAAATAATGAATTTGGCAACTAGGCAGGTGATGAATCTACATCGCACTCGGAGCAAAGCCCGATAAATTCGAGTTTATGACCGATTATTTTAAAATCGCTGGTTTCGTTGAGCAAATCCTCGAAGCTTATCTCGTTGACGATATGAGCATCAACGACCCGGTCACACTGAATACAGCGAATGTGATAATGCTCATGAGGGTTACCGTCAAATCGCTTTAAGGTGCAACCGGGCTCAAGCTTTTGAATTTCACCACTCTTAGAAAGTATTTCTAAATTCCGGTATACCGTTCCAAGGCTAATACGCGGAAGACGCTTGCGTACCATATCATACACCTCATCCGCACTTGGATGGATGTTCACTTTTCGTAATTCTTCTAAAATAATCTTGCGTTGGCGGGTCATCCGCAGGTTTGTCTTTTTTAGCAAACCGGCTCAAGCCTCCTTGATAAATAGTTTCATTAACTCATTTGAGTAAAATGAATTGGGGCATACTGTCAAGTTTATATATGTTTCATTAGTAAGTTAGTTTCTCCGGTGGTCGCCGTTCCGGAACATATTTTTGAGGAATTTTTCCTTCATTCCATTCATTTGAAACATAAAGATTGCAATAGCAACTGCCGTATTCTTCAATATCCGGGACACTATATACACATGGACACATAATATCTCGGTCGGCATCCCTGTCGCCGGACAGCAGTCGGCAGGGACAGCCCATGTACCCATAGCGTTCTTTATTTTCAAGCAAGGCTTCTAAAAGTTCAAAGGTTCTTTCTTTGTCCTTGTTGAAATAATACCCCTTTGGCTCCTGCACCTTTTTCATTCGCTCATAGAGTTCTTGCGCATCCATTACAGTCCCAAGGCCTCCTTAATTTCTTTTTCCTTAAAGCCGACAATTACTTTTTCCCCGATAATGATGGTGGGAAATGAGCATCTTGGATTGAACTTTTTGACATCTTCGATGATGGCCTTTCGTTCATTACCCTCCAGCAGATCCACATCGACAAATTCATACTTGATCGTACATTCGCCCAGCAATTTTTTGGTGGCTTTGCAGTGACTGCAGGTGCTCAATGAATAAATTTTAACATCGCGATTAGATTTTTCTTCAGGTTCAGACATAGAACTATCCTTTCCTAAGTGCTTCGTTTCGCAATTATAATAACGTATTTTATTGAGTACGTTATCAGAAAATTAGATATATGAATAGGGAATTTTTTCTCGTACTCAAGAAAAATCCGCTAGGTTTAAAACCAAAAAGCTCAAACGTCTCAAAATCGCACTGAGACATTCTTGTATCATGTGACAAAAGGGAGGATATTTTCGAACTATCTCAAGCTTAGAATTTTTGTAAAAACTTTATAGAAAACCGCAATTATCCTGTTGTTTGAACAGGTTAGGGGAAGGCCAGGTAGCATGCCCGGCAGATTTTACAATTCATCGATCATTGGCATGGAATTTGCCAACAGATAGTTAAAGCTTTAACTGCTGATTACAACCTTAACTCTTGACAAAAATAAAATTTTTGCGTAATTGTTTTTGATAATCATTACTAAAAATATATCTATCACCATCGACCAAACTGAATTTTCATAAATCTCATCCTTCTTATGAAAATCCAGCCATTTTAAACCTAAATCAATCTTTCTGCGAAGGGAGAAATTACATGGAAGAGGAAAAAGTCGTCTCTAAAAAAGTGATCGCCAAAAAAAAGGAAATCGATCCCAACGATCTAACAATATGCGATGCAACTGCCCAGATGATCATAAAAGCTCGCAAAGACGGTGTCGAAACCGCATTTGATCGGGCAGCCAACATGAAAGCCTGTCCGATTGGTGCCGATTCGGCCTGCTGCAAGCACTGCGCCATGGGACCATGCCGACTGAATGCCAAGGATCCCTATGGAAAAGTAGGTGTCTGCGGCGCCACGATTGATACCATCATGGCCCGGAATTTCGCACGCATGGTCGCAGCCGGCGGTGCCGCTCATACCGACCACGGTATGGGCATGCTCGATCTTTTCCGTGAAGTGCTAAACGGAAATATCAAAGACTACACAATCAAAAACCCACAAAAACTCATAGAAGTTGCGCAATCCATCGGAATCGAAACAGAAGACCGAGAAATCAAAGATATTGCCATGGATCTGTACAAGGAGCTCGAACGCACCTACACTCAGGTGGACGGAGAAATTCCTTTTGCTCAACGGGTCCCGGAAAAAACCCTGGAAACCTGGCGCAAGCTCGGAATCGTTCCGCGCGGTGCCATGCGCGAAATTATGGAACTCATGCACCGGTCTCACATGGGCGTGGACCAGCACTATGAGAACATCACCAAGCAGTGCAGCCGTACCGCACTGGCCGATGGCTGGGGCGGTTCCATGGTGGCCACGGAGATATCCGACATCCTTTTCGGCACGCCGTCACCAGTGGCCGTCGAAGTGAATATGGGCGTCTTAAAGGAAGACCAGGTCAATATCATCATTCATGGACACGAACCAAATCTTTTTGAGTCCATAGTGGAATCGGTCAACGAACCTACCCTGATTCAGGCCGCCAAAGATGCCGGTGCCAAGGGGATTAACCTGGTAGGTATGTGCTGCTCCGGTTTGGAGATGTTTGTGCGTCATGGAATTCCACATGCCGGCAACTTTATGTCCACCGAGGCGGTCCTGGTCACCGGTGCCGTGGACGCCATGGGAGTCGATGTGCAGTGTATCAAACAGGGTCTGGTTAAAGTGGCAGACTGTTACGGTACAAAACTGATCACCACCAATCCACGCTGCCATATTGAAGGCGCCACACATATTGAGTTTCATGAACATGATCCCAAGGCCTGCACCGATGAGATCGTTATCCAAGCCATTGGACGATTTAAAAACCGCAATATGCCGATTGAAATTCCAAAAATTGTCAATACCGGCGTACACGGATTTTCCCATGAGTACATCAATTACATGCTCGGCGGAACCTTCAGGGCATCATACACGCCGCTAAACGACAACATTATCAACGGCCGTATTCGGGGTGTTGCTGGTGTCGTTGGGTGTACAAATCCAAGGATGAAGCAAGACTGGGTTCATGTGGAACTGGTAAAAGAGCTGATTAAAAATGACGTGCTGGTTGTGCAAACCGGATGTTCACAGATCGCGCTCGCCAAGGCGGGATTGACAACACCGGAAGCTGCTCATCTGGCAGGACCGGGCCTGAAAGAAGTATGTGAAACCGTCGGCATGCCGCCGGTGCTGGGTTGCGGAGCCTGCGTGGACAACAGCCGAATTCTGATTGCCTGCGCTGAAATGGTCAAAACCGGCGGTTTGGGAGACAGCATTGCGGATTTGCCGGTAGCCGGCTGTGCACCGGAATATATGAGTGAAAAAGCCATCTGCATTGGCCAGTATTTTGTGGCTTCCGGCGTCTACACCGTATTTGGTGTTACCTTCCCCATTGTCGAAGGTACCAAATTCCACAAGCATTTGTTTGAGGAACTTGAGCAGCTGGGTTGCGGTAAATGGGGTTTTGCAACGGATCCGTATGAAATCGCTCGCATGATGATTGCCCATATTGATAAGAAACGCAAAGCCCTCGGCATCGACAAGGCCAGAGAACGCACTCTTGTTGATATGGCCGATCGCCGCGCAATGGATGCAGCGTAATTTATAAAGCATTTAAAAAAGGATGGCGTCTCAAAATGGGACCCATCCTTTTTTTGTGCAACAAAATTTATAAATAAGGATCATGCCAACTTCCATCTTTTCTTCAATCAGGAGATCAAAAAAAACATCGTAAGCGTTTTTTATGAGTATTTCCAATTCGCTTGTCATCTATTCCTCCTGCCGCCAATACTTTCATGTTGACCTTCGTAAATACAAAGAAACATTTCCTCTGTCGAACATTGATTTCAGCCTCACACTCCCAATTCCTTCTTCAGCCACGCTTTGACATCATCTTCAAGTGCATATACGCCTTTTAGCTCACAAACATCTTTTTCAAAACGTTCGGGCAGTTCAAATTGCGCCAGCTCCACCGCCTCATCGGAATTTCTGCGAATCAAGTAAATATAATAGGGTTTGCGCCAGCAATTGACTACAAAATAGGTTGAATAATCGCTTTTGGACCGGATGACATACTTGCCACTGCCCCAATCCGTATTACCCCATTCCAAATACAGTTTCACCGCTTCTTCGGGACCTAAATCCCAATTGATCTCATTGATTAGATCGGTCTCGTGTTTTAATTCTTCCAAAGACAGCATGCATAACTCCTTTAATAAAAACGTATCAATAAAAATATACATTTTTCATATTTTTGCTTCACCCTATATCAGATGGTGGATTCTTTTCAAAAGTCAAAATTTCGACGTTAAGCCCCTCAATCCTTTCAAAATGCCTTACATTACTCGTATCGAGAATTACTCCCATAGGCCCCCCTTTGGTAGAAGCGGTTGATCTTTCCACATATCTTCAAAATCTGCCGCGAATGCATCCAGCTCATCATCAAGACTTGGAAGTTTCCTCAAACTGAAACCGATACAAAATGGATGAAAAGTCGGATGGGCTTCGAGAAAGCTCGCTGGAAATTATTGTGTCAGAAAAAAATTCTCTCGACTCTGAATTTAAGGCAGGTTTATCGTTTCATTCAGCTCCGGATGATCGCCTAAAAACCGGTACAATGTAGCTCTTCCCACTCCCAGCAGTTTTGCGGCTTTGGCTTTGTTGCCCCCTGTTTTTACCAGCGCCGATTTGACGCCCTCCGGATCCAGTTTCTTTGAGGGACCCCGTCGCACACAGACAGCATCCATTTCCCGTAGTTCCAGCGGCAGATCCTCCGGCAAAATTACCTTGCCGTTGCACTTGACAAAGGCAAACTGGATGGCGTTTTGCAATTCCCGGATGTTGCCCGGCCAGCGATAATCCAGCATCAAAGACATGGCCTTCGGAGACACCTTCAGCGGCTTTTTGTTATATCGTTTTGCGGCTTCTTGCAGGAAATGTTCGATTAGCAGCGAAATGTCAATCTTTCGTTCGCGCAAGGGCGGAAGATGAATCGGGATAACATTAAGTCGGTAATACAGATCATCTCTGAATTTACCGCGCTTAACCGCTTCTTTGAGATTCTTGTTGGTTGCACTGATAACTCTGATGTCGACGGTAGCCGTCCGCTCACCTCCAACCCGTTCGAATTTACCTTCCTGTAAAAAACGTAAAAGTTTGGCTTGCATATTGTTGGATAGCTCCGCTATCTCATCCAGGAAGATCGAGCCACCGTTTGCCAACTCAAAGCGCCCCTTTTTGTCCCGGATCGCCCCCGAAAAGGCACCCTTAACATGGCCGAATAGTTCGCTTTCGATAAGGCCTTCCGGCAAGGCACCACAATTGATCGGTACAAATGGCGCACCGGCCCGTGGGCTCTCATTATGGACGGCGGTGGCGACAAGTTCTTTGCCGGTGCCGGTTTCGCCGGAAATGTGCACCGGATAATCGTAGCCGGCGACATCTCTAATCTGCTTGAAAATATCTAGCATCTTGCTATCCTGGCCGATAATACGACCAAAGCTTGTCAACTCGCCGACCCGCATCTTCAATCTAAAGAGATCGCTAATATCTCTGAAAGAAGTCAGTACACCGACGAATTTGCCGTTAGCGTCCTTCATGCCGGTAACCGTCATTTCGATTCGACGGGTTTCGCCGCTTTTAGAGGTTATATTAAGGGTATAATCCGAGCGTTCCGCCAGGGTCGGGGAATCTTGTTTAAACGAACATCGCTCACCGCAAAACGGACTCCCGAAGGCTTCACGGCAATCTTTGCCTACCACGTCATTGCGGCTATATCCGGTAATGCGTTCGGCTGCGTGATTGAAAAAGAAAATACGCCGATTCATGTCATGGGCGATGATTCCTTCTTTAAGGTTGTCGAGAACATGTTCCAGATTATCCCGGTGACACATCAAATTTTCGAGTGAAATGTCCGTCATATTTAATAAGGATCTACAGTTTACCAGGGTGCAATTTTTAATCTCCACATAACATCGACCATCGTTTGCATCGGTCAGCATAAGATCGATTCGGGAATGGTTTCCGATTCTTACTTCGCGCTCAACAGTTTCATAAAAACGTTTCTTCAATCAAGTCTGCCAATTCCTTAATATCTTCCAATCCGAATTTTGGCACGTTTGGATTTATGTCAACGTCTGTGACAACAGCAATCAGATTTTGATCCGCCTTACAAATTAGCTCCGCATGTCTGGCTGCTCGTAAGACCTCAATTTTAGGCTTATTTTCTCTTTTATATCCCTCGGTAATGATAAGATCCAAATCCTCAAAGTAATCTTGGAGGTAATCCAACGATTCACAATCATCATTTTTTACCATCGCTATTTTCCCTGGTGACGCAACAACAATCGTATCGGCACCCGCATGCCTGTGCCGCCAGCTATCCTTACCGGATTTGTCAATATCAAATCCGTGATGGGCGTGTTTAATTGTACCTATTCGATATCCCCTTTTTTTTAGCTCGGGGATAAGCTTTTCGATGAGTGTTGTTTTGCCGGATTGAGATCGTCCGACAATCGATATGATATGTGGCATAGCAATTCCTGTTTTGATGGGTAAAGCTCAGACCCTTAACTAATTTTTCTTGGCGAATACATTTTAATTGGACCCGGCATTTTGGCCGCATATACTGTTCAAGATCGAAAATTAATTTTAAGAAACCTTATTGTCAAGGTTAATGCAAGATCATGCAGGATATCAGGTTAATCCTTTAATTTCAAATTCCGATATAATTTCCTTTCAAAAAAATATGGGTATGTGGTTGCCGTTGACAACATCAGTTTCTCCATCGACCCGCGAAGCTGTTTTGGTTTGCTTGGCCCGAATGGTGTCGGCAAAACGACGACCATCGAAGTTATAGAGGATGTTTTTATCTGAGGTATGGTTTTCCCTTGAAGGTGCCCCGTAAGGGGTGAAAAACGCAGCTCAAATTTTGGCGGAGGCAAATAAAAAAAATGAGGTAAACCCTGTAATCTTTCTAAATAACAGTTGTATTTTATTTATTTTTCCTCTGTTGTAACGAAGTGGTCGTTTCAAGCCTTCTAACCCTGGGTATAAATTCGTAAATAAAATGATTCGAGTGAATCACCGAGATGATTTTGATAATGAGGTATATTGCTGAGAGGGCCACTCCATAAAATAAGCTCCCTTGAACACCGTTTATCGTATCATTTAATGTTACGCCTATAAATAGAAGCAGAAAAATTTCTAACACAGCATTCAGTGAACCTATCAAATTGTGTCGGGTATAAAAATATCCACCACCCGGGACAAGGATTGAAGTGATCCTGGCAAAAAGCTTACTTTTGAACTTCAATTGACATTTTTCGCAAATGTATTTACCCGCTGTCAGCCGGTGCCCGCACCGTGGGCAAAGATGTATTCTCTCGGCCAAATCGCTATTTGCACCTGATACGGGCGCTTTATTAAGTAAAGCTTTTATTTTTTTTCTTTCCGAAATCGGAATGCCTTTAAATTTTTCAACATTCCCTAATCTTCCATATTCTACAACAAGGGTCCCACCATTTAGAGAAATGGATTGGCAGCCGGCATACGCCATTTGCGCAATGGCACCTTTATACCTATAGGCCGGTGTTGTAAGAATATGCAGTATTCGTAAATTCGTAAAAACAAACAAGGAACGCTTAAGGTAAATGAAAACGAAACCGGTCAGATATTGGGCCATCGATGCTAAAGGAGAATATCCGCTGGTTATCAATAATATTTTTTCACCTTTTTTTAAAAACGGCTTCAGAAACGGCAATTTGACAATCAGCTTTCGCTGGCGTTTTTCAACTCTTTTTTTATATATCTTTTTATGATTGGAAAATAGGGTTTCCCGATCCACGGGGAGGCCGAAGATCTGCTGAGCCATAATCCCTTCCGGTTCAAATGCCGTCTCTGACATCCGTATTGGTTCCTTTCAAGACTTCACGATCGCTTAAATTTTTCTTTTATATCTAAGCTGTAAAATTGCAGTTTTTAATTAGAAAGTGTTTGTCATGCAATACCTGCAATAATTCCAGAATCATTTGGCATTTGCACGGGTATCCGTCGAATATCCTTCACACCAGCTCCAGTTAGCATATCGAAAATTTGTTTTTCGGAATACGATTGACCCGCAGAGGTTCCCAAAAGCATATTCAGGGAAAAAAGCGCCGGGAAAAGCGGCCCATCCATAGTGTTATTGAGAATAAAATCATGTACAATGATAACTCCTCCGGGCTCCAAGACTGCCGTCGCTTTCTGGATGATTTTTTGACATGCTTCAGGTCCCTCGCCGTGAAGAATGTGTGAAAGCCAAGCCGCGTCGTAATTACCCTTGACTTCATCCTCCAGGTAATTACCCTCCCTAAAGCGGATACGATCCGTCAGGCCAAATTTTACAATCGTCTTTTCGGCAAATGGCTTTGTAGTGGGCAAATCAAATACAGTGGCATTTAGCTGGGGATTGTTAAGACAGAAATGAATCGCATAGGTTCCGGGACCGCCACCCAAATCGAGGAGGTGATGTCTGGTAGAAAGATCGATTTTCGGCACCAATTGAGGCGCCAAGTTCATGGCCATATTAAACATCCCCAACAGGAAACTTTCGCGCCACTCTTCATTGCTAAAAGAAGATCGGATTCGGATAGGTTGGCCGGATTGAACGGCTTGATCCAGATTAGACCACGATTCCATCAAATGATGGTGGTGCATAATGATATGACCGATATATTTCGTCGAAGTTTTCGAAAGAAAGTCCAGACTAGACGGTGTATTGGCATACTTTTCATCGGTTTTTGATAAAAGCGCCATCGCAACCAACGCGTTGAGCAGCCTTTGCACCCCTCTTTGGGCACCGTTCAGTTTTCGTGATATTTGCTCAGCAGTTAATGGCTCATTCCCGATTATCGTAAACACATCCAACTTGACGCCTGCATGTAATACACAGGTCTTCCAGTAGTAACCGGACAGTTCGAGTAATTCAGCGGGATTCCATTCTCGGTTTACCATCGGCGCTCTTTTTTACTGAGATTTCGCCTGTTGTTCTTTTTTCGACTGTCGTGCTGCTTTTTCTTTATCTGACAGCATTTCCCATTCGAGCTGTTCAGGTGTCATGGTCCAAAAAGGTGTACCATCCTTGGTTAAACGAACTTTTATAATATCCGTGTTGGGATCCTTTTTAACCTTTGAAGCCATGAAAACATCTTTGCCGTTGATCTCCGCCCAAACGCCTTTTATCTTGATGCGTTCATTTTTCTTCAACCGAATTTCACTGGGTTTCCTATACCAGGTGGGACAGAGATGAACCTCAATAGTTTCGGCTCCCTCTAAAACTTCTATGACGGTTGCCGGTGACATACCGGGCATGGGAACAACTTCCTTTGCACGCACAAACCAGGCCCGGATATATTCAAATTCTCTGACATCGTAATACTGGTTATAGGGATCATCGATCCCCCAGCCTTGCATATCTTTCTTTTCTTCAGTATACCCCAAATCTATTGTCAAAAAAACGGTTGCCGCAATAATCATAACTAAGCTAAGAAAACGCCCAAATTGAGCATTCATATTATCCTCTCCTCTTTGTCATCAAGTTGATAAATAAAAAATATATGATGTGTCAGTCACAACTTAAGTCTTTAATTTTTCAGACTATCTGCTTTTAATCGTATGATAACTATCTGAAACTCAATAGTCCACTACCAAATCACCGAATGAATCGAACCTAATAAATTATAATATATCTAATGATACATTTTTTTCAACCCAGAAAACCGGAAATTTGCTGACGATTAAGTTCGTCAATCGCGCAAGCATTCAAAATTCAGATCAATATTGTCGTTTCTGGTGTCTCTGGCAATTAATCACTAAATAACAATTGCCCCTCCCCATAGACTGCTAGCGGATAGCTGGTCAGATCAAAAGGGTCTCCGCTCCAGCAGATGAAGGACGCCCATTTTCCTTTTTCAATGGTTCCGATTCGATCATCGATACCGAGAATCTGAGAATTTTTGCGGCTGATTAATTCGATCGCCTCTTGTTTTGAAAGGCCAGCCCGCATGAACCAGCGGGTCTGTAATAATAATTGACGGGCGAGAGTAACCGGGTGATCTGTCATAAGTCCGAATTCGACCTTTGAGGCGATCAGGTGGCGAATATTCCGCCAGTTCTCATGTTTTAGCTCAACTTTGTAAGCAAAAGAATCGATCGGACCATATACAACGGGTATTTTTCTGCGCATCAATTCTTGAAATATTTGCGGCTGATGTACATCCATGGCATGGTCAACGACTACTCTAATTTTATAATCATCCACCAGACGCAGAAGAGCCGCAATATCGTCGATCTTATGGACATGAGCACGCAAACGAGTCTTGCGTGCCAACACATCCTGCAATACTTTCTCCTCCGCCGTAAATGTGATCTCTTGTTTCTTGCTTCCTTTAGCTTTACGATATTTTCGGACTTTCTGTTGGACATCATCGAGTTTGCTGCGCAAAATGGCAAGTGCCCCCATACGGGTTGTCGGCCGTTTTCCTTTCCAGTTGTTGGTTTTCATCGGGTTAAAACCAAAGGCCGCCTTAAGTCCCGCTCGTGTAATCAGCGCATTGGTGCTTGTGTTTGCATAATTGCGAATTACGGCTGAATTTCCGCCGATGATGTTTCCACTGCCGGGAACCACACATGAATACAACACCCCCATTTCGACTGCATCGCGTAAAGCACTATCATCCATCTGAACCGAATCCAGTGCATCGGCAAGCGTTAGAATTGCATCGGATTGATCATTGGCCTCACCCTGCTCACTGGGTTCTCCGGCCCTTGCCATACCGATATGACTATGCGCATCCACAAATGCAGGTGTAATAACAGAAAATTTGCCCCTTAGATCGCATTTTTCGGTCGTTGAAACCCCGATAATCTTGCGGTGGTCAAAGACCAGATACGCATCTGAAATTTTCTTCTTACCCGTATAAATGGTCTTTGCGAAAATAGCTTTCATAAGCATCCTTCTTTACTTTTATTGATCCAATTAAGAATTAGAACTTTAACAGACGCTTTTCGTAAACAACGAGGGGTTCATAGCCAAATAGCGCATTTAAATGATGGAGAAACGCATGCCGTCCTTCTTTTTCCCACAACTCTGTTAGGGACGTATTGACTGCTTGATAAAATTCCTCAATCTCCGCAATCGTTGCGGGCATGCTGCCATTTGCATGATCATCGGCGATATCGCGAATTAAATTTAGCCACATTTGGCTGACGCCCATAATATAATATGGCCAGGCTTCTTGGATAGGCGACGACCAATTTTTGTCGCTGGTATCTTCGATATTCGGCTTAGAGACGAAGCTGGGATCATCATAGATATCTTCGATGATCAAACCGGCAAATTTGATCTCAGTTAAAAGGGTATCATTACTCAAATTCTGATAAATGTTATAAGCTGTTGATGGAGACGCGTAAAATATAAAGCTAAACTGGTGCCCGGCTTTGTCACGAGCGGCTCTGCGGTGAAATCGCCACAGGTAAATGTCGTTCTCAAATTTATTCAATACGGGCAGAATGATCTGGTGCGCAACAAAAAGATCCATGTACCATCTTGCTTCTGTATCTTGAGGCCAGTTCATGCGAAAGCGCGCATACCACCATCCATATTCTTCTGAAGATAACCTTTCGGGCGATGAGGGTTTTATCTGCCGCATTTTAACCTGCTGAAACGAAGTGCAACCTGTAATTGCAACAGTTAAAACAAGACCCGCCACTGTGAAATTTCGTAAAATATGCTTCAATGGCAAAAAGACCTCCTTTGACTTTGTCAAATAGTTATGGGTTGATTCGTTTAATAACGAAATAAAACCACTACCCGACAACTATTTAACCATATAACCGGTTTTCTAAATACACGCTACAGTTTTTTAGGGAATCAGACGCGTTCGTTTGCGGTGGTATTTCCAAGCGATTGCGCAATGATTGTCCAGCAGTTCTTCAAGCTTAGCCTTAATGGCGCGGTTGTCTTCAGGGTTATAGTTCATTAAGTTGTCCTGAAAATCGGGCAACCGGTAAAGAAAATTGCCGATGGCCTGCGCATTCACACGTCTGAGATTTATGCCGTAAATTAGCTTTGCCAGCAGCAAACCGTTGATTTCCTGTTCGAATTGACCACGCATGGGCAAAGCCAAATACGGTTTGCGCAAATAAAAAGATTCGGTCATGAGCGTAAAGCCGGCGGTTGCCATAACTGCTTTGCATGAAGCCAGATCTTTCAGGAAGCCGTCCTTGCTAAACGGTTTGTAAGTGATATGGTCTTCTGTATCATCCCGATCATAGCCATAAACCCGGAATTGCTCGCGCTTGAACGATTTCAACTTTTTGAGGAACGTTTCAAATCCACCGGTCAGATATACCAGAATATGTTCTCCATAACGAGGTTGGAGGCATAAAACCGCTTTGCGCAAAATTGGCGGGAAAAAATACGTGCGATCGTTCTTGGCCTTGCCCAAATAAAACGTAGTGGCAAGCGAAATGTCCGGTCGCGGCACCATCGCTCTGATTATACTGACGGTCATGCGGCGATCTTTTTGCAAATGGGCCGGACACGGGTAGGACATGTATCGTAAACGGTGTTGATTATCAATGGTGATCAACGGCAGATCATAGTGGTTGGCCAGGTAGGCCGTCATTGGTTCGAAATCCGTGATCACACAATCGGGTTGAAACGTTTTAAAGATTTCTTTGCGCAGTGCCTGCAGCTTTTTATGTCCCTTGGACAGCCGCTTTAAATTTTCGGTAAAGGTTTTGACTTTTGACACCCGATTGTCCGAACTGGAAATATGGAGCCCTTCCGTTTCAAAAACATCAAAGTCATGTTTGAGGTTGTGGTACCCGCGATCGTAACTGACTACTTTAACAATGTGGCCCAGTTGCTCCAGGTGGGCGATCATTTCCCGGGCCCGGGAAGAATGGCCCGATCCCTCCCCTGAAACGCCATAAATAATTTTAGCCATATTTATTTCCTCGCGGCATTAAATCTTACCTCAAATAAAACAATCTTAGCACAGAAGCCTGAAAAATAAAAAAAACGAAATAAAATTTCGTGTCTTTTTGTGCGGTCTTTATTATATTTTGGTATGTTTATTTTTTGCTTTCGACCAAACTATGCCATGTCGGCCGCTGGAGAAATGATCCGTCGACATTTGCTTCCATTTCTTCAAACATGGCCAGAGGAACGGCAAGGGTCATCAAATGATCCCCGAGTTGCTTGCGGATATAAACTCGCGCGGACAAATCAGTAAGCCCTACAACCCCCCGTTGCTTTTTGGCCTGAGCTTCCTGGTAGGGATAGATACCGATGGTTTGGCACCCGGCGGCATAGGGCATAATGACGTTCTGATTATCTTGTCGAGCATAGTTGGCCAGCACCACCAGGGCAGAAAGCTGATCCGGATCAGCAAAGAAAACCACCACCTGGGGACTCTCCTGGGCAGAATTCACCTCCGACAAGGGTTTAAAAACAACGTATTCGGCCGGTATATCGGTGATGGGCAAATCTTTAATAAATTTGTGAACCTGCTCGGGGCTCTTTAGGTAGCGCTCTCCATGCATGAAATTGTCGTAAGCCTCCTTGCGCAGAAAGGGTTTGACCCTCTCGGCCGCCTGCTGCCCTTGTTCCCATTGATCGTTACCAAAGGAAAGGAAATGACAAAAACAGTCTTTTCCTCCCGGAAAATTTTCATACTGATCCCCGAACCCGATGCCGACGCCACCGCCAAAGCAGCCGAAAGTCTTACGATCACACAAAGCTGTTTTTCCTTTGGCAGCACTGGCTGCCAGCCACATAATACACCCCCATTTTCGCTCCTGGAACTGCACGGCTTTTTCCGGTTTTTGATCGGACCAGATCAGCGCAACCGGCTGATACTTGAGTGAAATGGCTTCAGCTATTTTACTTTCCATATAATTTGCTCCTTTATAGTATCGCCTTTATCCCGTCTAGACGTCTTTTGGCCTCCGGTTCGACCTTAAAAATCCAATCGAGTTTGTCACAGGAATAGTCGGCACAATGCGCACAATTTTGAACACCCTTTTCACGGCCACATTTTCTGATTTCACAGATCCCACAATAGTTAAAAAGACGCCCGGAATCAGATTGGCAGCCGTCACAGTTAATACTTTCAGGTTTAATTTCAGTTTTAAATAGTTTTGACCACTCTTGAGCAACTTCGACTCGCTTTTCATCATCATCGTTTATGGTCGCTAAATGCGCGCCACATTCGTGACATGCCAGACCGCAGTACGCTATCATTTCTTTCATAGGACCCCCTTTTGTAGCTTACTGTCGCTCGAATCTTTCCAATTGAATTGTGACGAGGTTATCAAGATCCGGACATTGTAATTGAATGATATCTCCCTCCCACCACGGAAGGTTTCCACCGAACTGAAAAGCCTGGAGACTCGGAAAGATGTCATGATAAAAAAATCCGCACAACCCGCCTGGATTGTGGCAACTGATTTCAAAACTTTCTCCGGCCGCATGGCCTGCCGAACATTGTCCTTTGACACTCAAAAATTTAGCCATGACTTTATAACCGATTCCTGGATCATTTGCCATTTTAAAGCCCTCCTTCCTAGCTAATTTTAAAAACTTCATTTATTGATGAATCCGCAAAAAAGCAAAAAATCAATTATGTCACCCGTCCGCTAGACGAACTCGGATTTTGGCTGCGCTCGAAACAGTTTTAAATTGTTTGGCATCCCCTACTACCTGTCCAAAAACATTGACTGGACTGTATGCACGCGGGGTGTCACCCCTGCTTACCGGGGTTGGACCAAAAAAGATGCAAAACGCCGGCCCCGCGGGCCAATAGCCCAAATCACCGACTTCAACTTCTTCCCGAGCATCCGCTTCAAGTTCCGCATTCAGCGGAATATCGAAATAGATCTCTTCTCCCCAGACGTTCACGCTTCCTTCAATAGGCAGTATCGCTAATATTTTTTGAGCCGTTGGTGTATCTTTTAACTCCGCTGAAATGGTCAAGTTCTCAACTTCTATCATGATTTTCCCCATGTTGCTTTTATCTCCTTTCTTTTATGCAATTGGACATTGTTTTAGTAAAAATAATCACGGGCCATTGTTCAAATCTGTTTCTAACAAGAAACGTAAATTGGCTTTTCGATCTTTTGGTGCTGCGTAATCGATACCAATTCTGGAACCAACACAAACGTGCGCTTCAGGGATTGTCTTATAATCTTCTATCCATAGCGTCTTGCCACAAGTTAAATCCCATCCATTTAGAGATTTGTCAATGGCCATCGCCTGGCAGAGTTTGGCCGGACCGTTGACCAGGTCTTTGCCGGTTTTTTTACGTAAGGCTTGCATCTGCCTCAGGCCTTCAAGAGGCTCAATTGCTCTAATTAAGATGGCACAGGGAGTGCCTTCATCTTGGGTGACGATATTTAGCATATAATGCATACCATAAACAAAATAGACATATGCTCTCCCTGCCGGTCCGAACATCACGGAATTGCGCGGTGTTTGACCCTTATAGGCGTGGCTGGCACTGTCCGTTGAACCTAAATAGGCCTCTGTTTCAACCACCATGCCGCTTAAGTTACGGTCTTTAAATCGTCGCACCAGCTTTTTGCCGAGCAAATCTTTTGCCACCTGAATTGTGTCGCGATTATAAAAATCGTGGCTTAATATTCTCATTTCATCATACTGTGGTTTCTTTTTAATACCATCTCTAATGGTTTTATTTTTATGGTGTCCGACTTTTCAGGTTCGAAATAAATGACATATTCATCAAAGATGCCTCCCAGGAAAATATCAACCCGCCGAGTTCGTTTAAGGAAAATACCGGTTTTATCAAATACGATATCGCCGTCGTCATCTTTAATAATCGTAAGGGCAAATAATTCCCGCTGACCTTTCTTTACTGAAAATTTATCACCGGATTTGAATTGACTACCTTTTAATTGATCCCTATGTATAAATATTCCTTTTCTATCTGGATCATATATGGCAATTTGCTTATTTTTGATATCCTCTTTGGTTAGCATAAAAATACATCGCAATCCTTGGCGTTCATAACCGATGCATGTGCATTCTAAAAAATGACATATGCGAAACGTCAAAAAGATGCTAAAATATATCAAAGTCTGAAATTCAATCCAAGATATTATTAATCTGCCGTATCTGAAGCTCACGAAAAAATATCTTAGATTCGCAACGATTGGGTAGCCATGTCATATTATCAGAGCAATAGTTTCTGGATTGCCGCCGGCTTTTTTGGACTCGCATTTGTGGTCCTTTTCTGCATTCGAGTTGGTTTAGTTGATAAAATTTTTTCCCGCCCCAAAACATTGTCCCTTTCATCCATCAGCCAGTTGTCGGAAAAAGACACCTGGATGAACATTTTCCAAAATGATCGGAAGATAGGATTTTCGCACACAAGGTATTCCAAGGAAGATACTGGCTACCGATTGCAAGAAACGGTCTACATGCGCATCAATACCATGGGCATGGTTCAGGATATTCACCTGAAGACAAACGGAAGGCTTAATGCGGATTTTACCCTTGCCGACCTCGACTTTGAGATCAATTCAGGCAGGTTTTCCTTCACCGTTAAAGGCTCCGTATCCGGTGATAGTCTCAACATAGAAACCGCAAGTGCCGGAGACCGCCGCAAAATAGACTTTCGGATTCAAAAAAAGCCTTATTTACTTTCCGGCATCATTCATGCGGTGGCATCAACAAATCTTAAAGCTGGAGATAAATTTGCCTTCCATATTTTCGATCCGGCCACCATGGCTCAGCAACCGGTTTATGTTGAGGCCATCGGGCAAGAAGAAATCCAGGTCATGGGGACTAAAAAAACGGCAATCAAAGTTGCTTTGAGCTTTAAGGGCGCTTCCCAATTGGCCTGGATTGATGAAAACGGCGATTTGTTGAAAGAAAAAGGACTGTTGGGTATCCATCTTGTGAAAACAAACCGCCATGACGCACTTTACGGACTCGCTATAGAGTCGAGCCAGGATCTTACCAAAGCAGCATCCGTATCATCCAATGTCACCATCGCAAACCCTGATCGACTTGAGCGGTTGAAGATAAAAATCAGTGGTATCGCTTTTGATCAGCTGCATCTTGATGGTGGAAGACAGATGTTCAAGGATAATATCCTTATCATCGTCAAAGAATCTTTGTCGGACTTAGTTTCAAATTTAAATACAAATAATATTGGACCATTGGAAAAGATCTTTCTAAAACCCAGTCCGTTTATCCAATCTGATCATCAAAAAATTCAGGAATTGGCCCTCAAAATTTTAGGCCCTGGTTCAACCGCCATGCCTTTGGAAAAAGTTCAAAAATTACTTGATTGGGTGCATCAAAATATTGAGAAAAGACCGGTGCTATCACTGCCGGATGCGCTTTCAACCTTGGAAAATCGAGTGGGAGATTGCAACGAACATGCTGTTTTGTTGGCCGCGTTGGCCCGGGCCGCCGGAATACCCTGCCGGGTGGAGGCCGGGTTGGTTTACTTAAAGGGCAGGTTTTATTATCACGCCTGGAATCTTGTGTATCTGGGGCGTTGGATAACCGCAGATTCACTGTTCGGCCAACTGCCTGCCGATGTCAGCCACGTGAGATTTATTAGCGGATCGCAGCGCCAGCAGCTTGATTTAATGGGAATGATTGGAAACGTCCAGTTAAAGATAATCAATTAGGTAAACACATTCGGCAATGATATAAATGATATAATTAAAACACCACTCATTGGATTCAAAGAATGATTCAACTAAAAGAAATTACAAAAAAATATTCTAACTTTGCGGCTGTCGAGCGGCTGAATCTATCGGTGGAAAAAGGTGAAGTATTCGGATTTCTCGGCCCCAATGGTGCCGGCAAAACAACGACGATTAAAATGATGGGCGGCGTACTGCAACCGACATCCGGAACGGTCACGATTGCCGGCATTAACATGCAAAATCAACCGGAGGAGGCTAAAAGCAAAGTCGGTTTTATTCCCGACAGGCCTTATATCTATGAAAAATTGACCGGCATGGAGTTTTTACGATTTACCGCTGACCTTTATGGTGTTTCTGAAAATGGTTTCCATAAAAAAGCCATAAAAAACCTGGAAATGTTTTCGTTAGCTGACTGGTCGGATGAACTAATCCAATCCTATTCCCATGGTATGAAGCAGCGGCTAATCATGTCTGCCGCCCTGCTGCATGATCCCGATGTTATCATCGTGGACGAACCCATGGTGGGATTAGATCCGGCAGCAATCATAATGGTCAAGAAACTTTTTAGACGTCTTGCTCAAAAAGGAGTTACCATCTTCATGTCCACACATACGCTTAAGGTGGCCGAGGATACATGTGATCGTATCGGGATCATTCATAAAGGGAGACTAATTGCCAGTGGAACGACCAAAGATCTCCAGCGTGAGGCCAATGTGACTGATGCCGATCTTGAACAGGTATTCTTAAACTTAACAAACAATGTTTTAGATCATAACAGTTAGAATCAATATCCACACTTTTTTTGCAAACTGCGCACCTAAGGCCATCAGCCAGAAACCAGATATAAGAAACCAGACACCAGCAATATGAACGAAGTCCTCACCCTATTAAAACCGCGTATCTGGCCACTTAAACATCGGGGAGTTTCAAACAACAACCGTGGCGCAGCGATCAAGGTATTCTTGATTGGGGCAATCGGTGCGCTGTTTTGGGGCGGTATTTTTGCGATCTCCATGCGTGTTTTACACTATTTTAAAGGCATCGAGGAGATCGGCGACATTTTAGGATATAAACTCCTGTCCATGATTCTGATTATCTCCTTTGCCCTTCTTATCTTTAGCAGCATTTTAACTTCTCTTTCCAAGCTTTATCTTTCCCGAGATCTTTTTTTGGTTCATTCCATGCCTGTTTCCAGCTACAAGATTTTTCTTTCACGCTGGATCGACAGCATCATCGACAGCTCATGGATGGTCATTGTCTTTACACTGCCGGTTTTTATCGCTTATGGGATTATTTACCAGTCAGGTGCATTTTATTATGCCAACTCCATGTTCGCTCTGCTCTCCCTTGCAATCAATGCATCGGCCATCAGTACCTTTGTAGTAATGGCCGCGGTAATACTGATTCCAGCAACTCGCATGAAAAGTATATTCATTTTCATGGGCATTTTATTTTTTGTGGTAATTTATTTGGCCATTCGGCTGTTAAGACCGGAACAATTGGTTGATCCTGAGGTTTTTGATACGGTGCTTGTATATATTACCTCCTTGCAAACGCCATCCTCTCCATATCTCCCAAGCACATGGGTCTATGACAGCATCAAGGCGTCCCTGACGGGTTCGGTCACCGGCGGACTTTTTCACAATGCGCTCTCCTGGAGTTTTGCTGGTACCATCGCATTTGTATTGATCATTGTTGCCGATGCGATCTATTTTAGAGGTTTTTCGAAAACTCAAACCGCCTCTGCCCGTGTATTTAAGAAAGCCAAAGCCAGTGAACGGATTTTTAATTTTCTACCGGGCCCGGTAAAATCATTTACCGTCAAAGAAATTAAGACATTTTTACGCGATCAGACCCAATGGTCCCAGCTTTTCCTGATCGCCGCACTGATCGTAATCTATATTTACAATTTCAAAGTGCTGCCTTTAGAAAAATCTCCCATCAAAACCATCTATCTTCAAAATTTATTCTCTTTTCTGAACATGGGTCTGGCACTCTTTGTTCTTACTGCTATTACCGCCCGTTTTGCCTATCCGGCGGTCAGCCAGGAAAAGGAAGCCTTTTGGCTGGTAAAATCTTCCCCAATATCATTGAAAACATTCCTCTGGATTAAATTTTTTATCTATTATCTTCCATTACTTATTTTAACGGAAATCCTCATCATTGCCACCAATATCCTGCTTCAGGTCACACCGTTCATGATGGCCCTTTCCGTTATCACCGTATTCTTTCTGGTACCGGGAATCGTTGCCATGGGAATCGGTCTGGGAGCCGCATATCCGGATTTTAAGGCGGAAAACCCCAATCAGACCGTCACCAGTTTCGGCGGGCTGGTTTTTATGATCTTATGTGCCGGTTACATCGGCTTGGTAATTGTTATTGAAGCGGGGCCGGTGTATAATTTATTTATCGCCGATATTCGGGCAAAAACCCTAACCCTGGCCACCTGGATATGGATTATCGGATCATTCACTGTGGCGTTCGTGTTCAGCCTGGCAGCCATCGTATTTCCGATGCGTTTTGGTGAAAGGCGGCTGGCAAAACTGTTGACGTAGCAATATACGAAACACCAAATACTTACCCACCTTATTAATCCGCTGATTTTTCTAAATTTTGCTGCAAAGCTCACGCCTTTTATAATTAAATAACGAATAAATTCATGTACTTAAATCTTCCTATGCCATCTAAAAAATATTTACATAATTTACATAA
>CP070746.1:4837021-4841098 GCA_020348305.1 Desulfobacterales bacterium | reverse complement strand
TCATAAGCTTTTCTCAGAACCGTTTCAGGACGAATGGACTTCAGGCATTTATTGTCTCCATCGCAGGGTGAATTGCGGTGGTTATAGGCGGTCAGGCAGGGCGAACACGCTAAAGAGGAATAAAGATTAATGGATTTGTCATCCAAACTTCCATATAGAGCGGGAGTTTCAGGGCCATACAGTATGATAGTTGGAATGGGGGTCATAGCGGCAAAATGCCCCGGACCACCGTCATTTGTGATCAGTAACGATGCCAGATGAAACAGTACCATTAATTCGCGAACGGTTCTGGTGTAACCTGTTAAATCGATGCAGCTCGTGCTGCGGCAGTAAGATACAATCTTGCCGGCAATCACCTTGTCCTGCTCCAGACCGATGATTCCCACGATGTAGCCATTTTGAATAAAATCTTCGGCAATCTTGCAGAAATACGATAACGGCCACGCTCTGACAGGCAATAGTCCGCCCCCCGGATAAATAAAGATGACGTTTCTCTTTTGAAGCTGGGGGAAGCTTTTTTTTATTCGTTCTGACAGGGTGGCAATTTCATCTTGGCTGACGGTCATGGCCGATATGTCCAACGCATCATTGTCAACGTGTCGTTTAACCGTTGGTACGCCGTCAGATTCAATTGCTTCCACAAGGGTGATGAACTGATGAGAGATGTGTTGATAGGGGTTGTAAAGCACCGGTCGATTGATAAAATCTCCCCTGAAAAGTCCTTCCTGGGTATAGGGATGGAAGCCAACTCTTATGTTTGCCCCGCTTAGAAACGAATAGATGCTGCTTATCCTTGAAAAAAGTTCGCAATCCAGCACGGTATCAATCCCGATTTTTCGCATCGTCCTTAATGCCTTAACACTGTCTATCAATAGATGGTTCATGCGATCATTGCGAACGGTTAAAATATTTTTTTCAGGCACCACCTCAAGTATATCCAGAACCTCTTTATTCTGCTTAAATACCAGCACAAAGATTGATGCCGGGGGATATTTTTTTTTCAGATGATCAAACATCGGCCGAGCCAACACAAGGCTGCCCATCTCAGAGAGAAGGATCACCATAATATTTTGGGGGCGCAAGCGCTGCCGGCGATTTTGGCGTTTACCCGAAAATAAGGAAAACAACCTACAGATAACCGTGCCGGCGATTCGGTCTACTTTGCGCTGAAAATCAACATTCATTTTTGAGAAATTTCCTGGCAGTACCAAAGTCCGGGGCAGAATCAACAATGCGCCTATCCAATAATTCCCTTAACGTCACCAATACGTCTGGCTCATTGTCTACAATCAAAATTCTTTTCCCATTTAAATTTTCATTCATTCGTTGATCAAAAATCAGATGCCGGAAAAACCACTATAAAGGTCGTACCTCCTGACGTGTAACAGTCTTCTGGGTTCCGGCAGAAGTTACACTGACTGATCCGACCCGGGCACACATCGCTGTTGCTGGGAATATGCCGGCAGCGTGAAGAGGTCATGTCAAGATTGAAGTTAAAACGCTCTGAGAAGATCTTCATTCGTAAAAGATCTGCCCCTTTACCACCGGCATTAAAATCAAAAGGTCTCTTAGAAGAATAATCTATGGTTTCGCGGGTTGGGAAAAAGCCTTCGAAAATGTGCTGTTGATGCGCTTCTACGATGCCGACACCGCGATCCTGAATCACAAGCTGCATCTCTTTTTGTTTGTTTCTTATCGTAACTTCGATCTTCCCTTCATCGGGGGTATTTTCTATTGCATTTTTCACCAGACCAATCACCAACTTTTCAAGAGGTTCTGAGGGAATGAATATATGGGGTGTCGTCTCCGTGTCTATTATCAGCTTGAGCGTCCGGTGTGAAAAAAGCGGTCTGATCTTCTCAATTTGCGCTTTTACAAATTGATCCAGAATTATATTTTCAGCAATGCTATCCCGGGCCCCAAAAATTTCATCAATTCGATTTCTAATTTTATCTATAACCGCTTCATCTCCAACTTGTTCGGCAATTAAAACTTCCAACGCATCGGCACACTGATCAAGCAGTCTACCCATCATATTCCGGTTTCTAGGCTCTGATTTCTGTAAGATATCTTCTACTTCAGTTTGCATGTCGACAAGTCGTTGAAGATTCCTCTCGGCCCTTTCCATGCTTCGCTTCCAATTCTCCCTTGGTACAGATGCCAGCTGTTTCTTCAACAGCTTTAACATGCTTATCAGCAACGCCACAGGGGTTTGTAATTCATGGGACAAGTGGTGTATCAATTTATCCTTGGCCCTGTTTAAAATGGTCACTTCTTCATATGCTTTTTTAAGGGCTTCGGCAGCCCGAGCATTTTTGAGAGAAACTACCAGATTATTTATCAACGTCTCAAGAAGGTTTTGATCATCTTGACTATATGGTTTATCGACGATTTTTGCCCCCAACCCCAAAATACCCCTGTAACCTTCCTCGACAAGAAAGGTAAACGCGCAGGCTAACGCGGGCTGTAGAAACGAGAAATGCTGAAGCATATCATCGGCACGGGTTACATTGTCTTGGGGGTGTTCCCTCAAAATACGATTCGACTCCGTCATTAACAATGATTGTTCATCGCCCTGAAACCCGAAGGAGATCAGCTGGTTTGGCTGCTTGTAATGGGTATCATGGGTTAAAATAAAACCTTCAGCCACCCCGAAATTTCCGAGTGTCATCAGCAAAAAGTTCTTCAGAATCGACTCAACTTCAATCTCACCCAGGATCTCGCGACTCACATCATAAAGGGTTTGAAGGTGAAATAGCCTTAGATCCAGCTCGGTTTGCATCTGTTCATTGACAGGCGATGACCTTGAAGAATGTTCGGAATCCTTGAAAGTGCTCATCGCATCACTCTATCGGCTTTTTTAATTTTCAACGTCTTAAGTAATATCTATACGTAAAGTTCAGAGAAGACCAATAATGGCAAAGACTATACTTGCTCAACTGAGAAACCGGTTCAGATACAGCTTACACGATAGATTAGTGAAGAAAAGTAACAGCAAGCTGCAAGCCAGCTGAATTAAAGAGGAGCTCTTTTAAAGATAGGGGGGACTATAAGAGAAAAAATCTGGTGTGTCAATAAGGGTGCTCCCAACGGTTTGGTATCCATTTGCACAAAACAAAACATTTCGGTTAAACCGTTTTATTCCGGTCTTTTGATTCATGGTTTCGGTATTTGCGGCGAACTTTTTCCACGATTCCGTTGCGTCTCAAATGATTGCGGGGATCGGAGTCTTTTATGCTCAGGACCTTCTGGAGGTATTGTTGATGTCTTCTGATGGCGTCTTGGTATAAATTTTTGGAAATGTTCCACCTGGCTGCAAAGTGTGATTGCATGTATCGGTCAGGTTCGTGCAGCAGTGATTGAAGGCGTTGTTCGGAGAAGGTGTAAAATGCAACCGCCTTTTCAAGCATATCGAATTCACTTTTAAAATTGCCGTCTCCGGCCTCCTTGTATTCATAGTATAAAAACAGAAGCTTCTCCAAATAGGTCTGGTCTGAAACCTGTGCCAGGAGATCGGCCGAAGCTAGCAGCCTGCCGAGAAGTTCAATTTGGGCTGATGGAAATGATGTTTTAGAAATATCGTTATCGATGTCGGTGCACAGGATAATGCTGCGGCCTGCGGCGATTTCATCTGCGGTCAGCCCGAATTTTTCTCCATGACGAGCCAAAAAATCCATGCTTCGCTTTTCATGAATGGCGGTATATTTCGCACCGGTTCCGTCTCTATCGGAGTCCTTTTGAAGGTATCCCGCATCATGCAAAATAGCAGCCATTAAACCTAAAACGATTTGCCTTGCGGTGAATGTCTGGCCTTCAGAAACCGCACCGTGTATCAGGCGCGCCATGGCAAGAAAGACATTATGGGCATGATTCAGATCGTGGTAGTCCGTCGTGCAGGCGGTGTATCCCGGATAGGTTCCGTTGTAAAGGCTTTCGACGACGCCGAAGATATTGCTGATCGATTCGCGATCAACGTCCGAAGAAATCAGGTCTAGAATGACCAGAACCTCACCCAATAAGTCCTTTGAAGAATCGATTTGAAAAAAGTCGGTGATGCGTCGGCGGTTCATGCATACC
>CP070746.1:4831177-4836921 GCA_020348305.1 Desulfobacterales bacterium | reverse complement strand
ACCTGGGCGGCTTGGGGATAATTGACGAGGTATTGGCTGCGCCTGAGCAGGTCCCGCAACTTTCCCCTGCGCTTGAGACTTTACGGCAAGCGGGCGTTGAGCCTCAAAAACCTCAGATACGGTTCTTGCCCGTTGAGCAGGCATTAGCTGGCTTCGACAAAGATGAGGTGGGTCTTACCGAAAAGGAAGCACTGGTTGAAACTACCCGCTGTTTAAAGTGCGACCAAGTAGGCTTTGACTGCGGCGCCTGTGGGTTCAAGACATGCCGCGAGGCGGTCATCAACACTCAGAATCGGCTGAATGAAACCGGCGGCGAACCCTGGGGATGGCTCATGAAAGGGCCCAGCTGTATTTGGAGAGCTATGGAATTTGGGATCAGTATCGATTGGGCCGCTGCCGCCGCTCATCGATTGAATGTGGAGAACAGAGTCGGAATGATCCCCGCCACTGCTTTCATGCGCATGGGATATATGGAGGGGTGCACGTTGGTTACCGTTTTACCTTTAGGCCCCTGCAGGGAGCGCTGGTACTTTTCACCAGGGACCGGAAGAGAGGATTATCGCCCCGCTGAAATGGAGCGCAAAGCCGTGATGTTGCAGTATCCCCCGTTGTGGATGCGTTTCACCGGGCCGGGGCGTGATCTTGGTCGCAGGGGGATTAATACCCAAGACAGGTGGTGGGATCCGCCGTACACGCGCCTGGAGATCGTAGAAGATAACGATTGGGGAGATTCGGTTCTTGACAGGGATTATGCCATTTTTGCCGCCGCCGACGAGATAAGAAAGAAGCGAAGACGAAAACGGCTGAATCTGCCAAAAATCAAGGAGATACTGGACGCTAAGAAAAGCGGATAGCCTCTTTTCTGGAAAGAAAGGCCAAAAAATGATACTTTTCGTTGTTATATTTTTTAAGGAGGCCATAAAATGGTAAGTCTGGCGGAAATTGATAAGGCTATGTCTACTTACATCAAGCATCAAACCCATCTCTTGGCCATTAAAATGCTGAACAGTGAAGATGAGATCCCGCAGGATGCAAAGAGGCCGTTGAAAGACTTTGGGGCATCTTTTACGCTCTGCCAGGCCCTGGCCCTGGGTCGCAGGGAGGGCTTGACGATCGTTCTCGACAAGGAGAGCCAGTCGTGCCCCATAGCGCTGGTGGGATTGGGATTTGTGCGGCCGGAAGAATATCTTAGCGGCAACTATGCCCTCGCCCCCATGAACCAACCCACGGAAGCCCGCAAAAAAGCAGCTGAAGCAATGCCCAAATTTCAGTTCGGAAGATTTTCATATATTTTGATCTCCCCGATTCAAACTGCCAGCTTTGATCCGGACATCATCCTCTTTTACGGTAGTGGTGCTCAAGTGATGCGCATGATCCAGGCTGCTGTTTTTGCGTCGGGAGAGAGTTTAACGTCAAAGTCCACCGGCGCCGGCGGTTGCCTTCTTCCGATTGTGTCGTCACTTCTTGAAGGGCAATGCAAATTTACGGTTCCCGGAAATGGGGAGCGACGTTTGGGATTGATTGCTGATGGGGAATTGGCCTTTGCGATGCCCAAAAACCGGTTTGAAGAGGTCGTTAAGGGATTAAAACTTTCGCATGAAGGCAAGCAGACCTATCCTATCAGCCCGGGTTATCTCAAATTAGAGTACACCTTGCCCCCCTCCTATGTTGAGTTGCGGAAAAAATTAATAGAGGCTTCCAAATGAAAGGAGACGCTTGATGTCCGGCTTTGAAGAAAATGTAGTGGGAAAACTTATTCAACAAAAGGGCCGTATTCATAAAGATCGTGTTTTTTTGTTTTTTAAAGATGAAAAGATCACCTATGCGCAATTAGATCATATCTCTAACCAGTTCGCCCATGGATTCAGGGATCTGGGTATTCAAAAGGATGACAAGATTGCCATTATGATGAAGAACCACCCGGATTTCCTTTATGTTTGGTTCGGTGCCGTCAAGCTCGGTGCAGTGGAAGTGCCCATAAATACCGCTTACAAGGGTGACCTCCTGAAGCACATCCTGAATAATTCGGATTCAAAGATCCTGATTATTGATGAAGATATGCTCGACAGGCTCCTGCTGATCAAAGATGACCTGACCAAGCTGGAGCTGATCCTTTGCCATGGGGCGATCGACGAAGGCGTGGCAAAATCTCTGCCGTTACCGGTATCTTCCCTGGAACGGTTCTTCGAATACCCCTCCGATCCTGTGGAAGCGGATGTCAAGCCCATGGATCCCGCCGGCTTTATCTATACTTCCGGGACCACGGGGCCTTCCAAAGGGGCCGTCTGTCCGCACAATTATTTCCTGCATATGGCCGAGCTCGTTGCCCAGCTGCGCGATTTAAACTCAGAAGATATTTTATATACCTTTCTGCCCTTATTCCATATCAATGCACAATGTATGACGGTGTTAACCGCACTGCTCTATGAAGCTCAGATCGTGATTGCCGATCGATTCAGCGCGACGACCTTTTGGGACGAGATCCTGAAATATGGCGCTACCCAGTTCAATTATCTGGGAGCGGTGATGACCATCCTGGCCAAACAGGAACCCAGGGAAAACGAACATGACAATCCCGTCAGAATCGCTTTTGGCGCCGCCTGTCCGCCGGATGTCATGCAGCAGCTGGAAGAGCGATTCGGGTTTGTCTGCCTGGAGGGTTTTGGCATGACTGAAACCGGAATCGTGGTCCATGATGACATCAATGCCAGAAGAACCGGCTCGTGCGGCCGGGTGCTGGATAAATATTATGAAGTCAAACTGGTTGACGATGATGACATGGAAGTCGATGCCGGAGAGATCGGTGAAATTGTGGTTCGAACCAAGCTGCCCTACATCATGATGACCGAATACTACAAAATGCCGGACAAGACCCTCGAAGCCTATCGCAATCTATGGTTTCACACAGGAGATTATGCCAAGAAAGATGCGGATGGATACTTTTACTTTGTGGATCGAAAAAAAGATGCGATCCGCCGCCGCGGTGAAAACATTTCTTCCTTTGAGGTCGAAAAGGTGATCAATACGCACCCCAGCATTCTGGAATCCGCTGTTTTTGCGGTTCCTTCAGAACTTGGCGAGGATGAGGTCAAAGCCAATGTTGTCCTGAAACCGAACAAGGCCCTTGCCCCTGAGGATCTGATCAGGTTCTGCAACGAGCGCATGGCATACTTCGCCATCCCCCGGTATCTGGAATTTGTTTCCGAACTTCCCAAAACCCCGACCAACCGGATCGAGAAGTATCGATTGCGTCAGGCAGGCATTACGGAGAATACGTGGGATCGGGAAAAGGCCGGTGTTAAAATCACACGCTAGTAATTATGAAGCGACATAACCTGCAAGTTAACCTAGATTCCCAAATAGGCCTTTTTTACATAACCATTTTGCAGAAACCGTTCAGGGGCTCCTTCTAAGATCACTCGGCCGTTCTCCAATAAGTATGCTCGATCAGCGATCTCCAGGGCATGTCGAATATTCTGCTCAACGAGTAAGATCGTAATTCCCTGCTCATTCATTGTTACCAGAGACCCGAAGAGTTCCTTTACCATTAGGGGCGCCAAACCGTAAGACGGTTCATCAAACATGCATAACTTTGGCCTTGCCATGTAACTCCGCCCCATAGCCAGCATTTGCCGTTCACCACCGCTTAAGGTCTTGGCCAGCTGCCGCTCTCTTGCCTTTAAATAGGGGAAAAAATGATAAACCTGCTCAAGCCTGGCTTGCCTTTCTTTCCATATTTTATAAGGATATGCACCCATCTCCAAATTTTCGCGCACGGTCATTTCGGTGAACGGTTTTCCCCCTTCGGGTACGAGAGAAATGCCCCGCTCCACAATGCAGTCGGGTGTTAGCCCATCCACCCGTTTGCCTAAGAACTCCACATTACCGGATGCCGGACGTATCAGGCCGCATATGGATTTAAGCAGTGTCGTCTTGCCGGCTTCATTTGCACCGACCAGTGAAATGATTTCTTTCTCATCGACCCGTAGCGAGACATTCCATAAGGCCTGCGTCTTGCCATAAAAGGTATCTAAGTTATTCACGACCAGCATACATCTACTCTCCCAAATATACCTCAATGACGGTTTTATTGGTGGTAATCTCCTCCGGCGTTCCTTCGGCAATCTTAACACCATGATCGAGCACCATAATCCGATCGCACACGTTCATAATTGCCTTCATGACATGCTCGATCATAAAAATCGTAATTCCTTTATCCCGAATGGTTGTCACTAAATCCATGGCCAGTGATACCTCAGTAGAATTTAACCCCGCCATCAGCTCATCCAGCAACATCAATTCCGGCTTTGTGGCTAAGCCCCTGGCGACTTCAAGCCGCTTCTGGTTGACGAGAGTCAAATCCTTGGCAGCGGTCTCGCTTGCCGCCGACAATCCGACAAAGTTTAATAGCTCTAAGGATTCCTCCCTGGCGACAGATTCAGGCATGTCTCCTGATATTCCGAACAGAGACGCTAAAAAAACATTCTCAAAAACGGTCATATTTCTAAAAAGTTTGATCAACTGAAACGTTCTTGCGATTCCCCGCTTACAAATCTTATTTGGCTTCAAAGACGTAATTTTTTCATCCTTATATCTTATTTCTCCCGCGGTAGTGGGAAGAGCTCCGGATATTAGATTAAAAAGGGTCGTTTTCCCGGCCCCATTTGGACCGATTAGGCCGACAATCTCACCTTGTTTTATGTCGAAGTCGACATCATGTACAGCGGCCAGCCCTCCGAAGTATTTTGTGACGTTTTCTCCTTCAAGTATTCTCATGCGAACCCTCATTGCCTTCTTTTTCGAATTTTGTCTACTAGACCTACCAGCCCGTTGGGGAGGAATAATATCGCGGCTATCAAAATAATACCGAAAAGGAGCATATAGTAGTAAGGGAATTTGGTGATCAACACCTCTTCTAAGAGCGCAAATATGGCAGCACCGAAGATGGGACCGTATAATTGCCCGACTCCGCCAAATATTGCCATCAAAACGGGCATAAAAGAAAACAGCGGACTAAACGCAATCGCCGGGTCTATATAAGTCCATCGTGTCGCCATGATGGCCCCTGTGGCTCCCATGAAGAAAGCGCTGATGGCAAAGGTTATCGTTTTTAAAGATGTTACGCCAATACCTATGTGCGCAGCAGCCTCCTCCTGTTCTCCGATACTCCGCAGAGCGAGTCCGAATTTTGAGCGTTTGATAAGGTAAGCGGCAAAAAGCGTAATGATAAATATAATCAGCAAGACAAAATAGACGGTAGTGTGGTCAACGACGATGACCCATCTACCGACGGTACCTGTAAATTTAGCCTCCCACCACAGGATAGAATGTCGGATGAGCTCACTGACTCCGAAAGTGAATATGATAAAATACATACCTCTCAGCCTCAGGGTAATAAGACCTATAAAGAGGGCAAGTATAAAACTTATCAGACCGCCAGCGGCGATAACCAAAGGCAGGGGCCATAGTTCTCCTAATATGGCCGAGATATAAACGCCAATCCCGAAAAACGCGGCCGACGCTAAAGAGATATACCGGGTGGGACCGGAAAAGATAGCCCAACTTAATGTGATAATCACATACATTAAGACAAAGCTTAGCAATATGACGAGGTAAGGCTGGACATAAAGGGGTAACGTTGACAGTACGATTAGACCTATGAAAAGTATCCCTAAGGAAAAAGGCTTTCTATAAATGACTCTGGCGCTTTCCATCTCTTTATTTCCCAAAAATACCTGTCGGTT
>CP070746.1:4828557-4831077 GCA_020348305.1 Desulfobacterales bacterium | reverse complement strand
ATTGCGGAGTGGTTGACTTCGAACAGGGGCAGCGACAGTCACGATGGTCGACACTTCAATTTCACTGGCAACAAGTAGGCTAACCGTTCCGCCCATGCTGCTGCCAAACAGTCCGATTCGATCACTGGTATCTTCACAGATTTTTAGGAGGTCAATCGCCCCGAGTAAATCGTGGCAACGGGCCTCCAGAGAGGTCACTTCTTCAAAATTTCCTTCACTTTCGCCGCAGCCACGATGATCAAATCGCAAGAAAGCGATATTTAGCCGGTTGCATCGCTGTGCCAGGGCAATTTGTTTTGGAGAATTCCGGTTGCTGAAAAGCCCATGGGACCCGATTACCACAGGCGCTCGTTCTGTTGCCGGTAAATGCAAATTGCCCTTCAGCTTAAAACCATCGGATAAAAAGGTAATTTCCCTGATAATGGATTTTTTTGCCGATTTGTCCATAATCTTACTTTGATTTTATATAGAAATAGGATAATAAATTTCAAGCATTGCTAAACAGTGGTGTCTTATTTGCCTGCATGATTAACAATCTTCTATACCATAGATTCGTATCCAAAATCCAGAATTTAGAGGTGAAAAATCAGATCCGATGGCCATAAAAAAAGGTCAGCAATTTGACGTTGAAATAACCGAAATTGCTTTCGGCGGCAAAGGATTGACGCGCATTGACGGACAGGCAGTTTTTGTGGATCAGGCGATTCCAGGAGACCAGGTCAATATTCAAATTATAAAAAAAAGAAAAAATTATGCCGAAGCCCGCATCATCGAATTATTAATCCCCTCAGCCGATCGAACCAAGGCGCCTTGTTCTTACAGCGGCTTTTGCGGTGGCTGCAAATGGCAATTTCTTAAGTACGAAAAACAGCTTGTCTACAAACGACAGCATGTTGCCGAGTGTCTTGAGCATATCGGGTTCATTCGAGGCGTTCCAGTGCATCCAACTATCCCCTCTAATTTGATTTTCGGCTACCGCAATAAAATGGAGTTTTCCTGTTCAGACAGACGATGGCTCTTGCCCAATGAAATGGGCGAAGCGGATATCGAAAAAGACTTTGCCATTGGACTTCATGTGCCTGGAACCTTCTATAAAGTTATTAATACTCAGGCCTGCCTGCTTCAACCGGATTTTGGCAATGTCATACTCACTGATGTCAGATCCTTTATCAAATCATCGCACAAACCGGTTTATGGGCTTCGCAGCCATGTTGGATTCTGGCGCTTTTTGATGTTGAGACACTCGGTGGCCTTTAACCAGTGGATGGTAAATATCGTTACGGCTGCCTCCGATCGCCACGCGTTGAAACCGATTGCTGATCTGCTAATGCAGAAGTACCCGGAGGTGATTTCGGTCATCAATAATGTAACCACCCGCCGCGCAGGCGTGGCAACAGGAGAATTCGAAGAGACCATTGGCGGCAAACCAGCAATAGCGGATAAAATCGGCCCGTATGAGTTTGACATATCGGCCAACTCATTTTTTCAAACCAATACATTGGGTGCCAAGCGGCTATATGATGTCGTTAAAGACTATGCTAAACTCAGCGGCACCGAAACTGTACTAGATTTGTACAGCGGAACCGGGACGATACCGATTATTCTTTCTGACTCTGCCAAAGAAATTATTGGTATTGAGATCGCTGAGAGTGCGGTGAAAGATGCTGAAAAAAATTGTAAAAAAAACAAGATACTTAATTGCAGATTTCTCATGGATGACATTAGGAATTGTTTGCCAAAAATTACCCAGTCTCCGGATGTTCTGATCATTGATCCACCGCGGGCGGGAATGCACAAAGAGATTGTCAAACAAGTTGTAGATATGGGGCCGAATCGGATTGTTTATGTGTCCTGCAATCCGGCAACTTTAGCTAGAGATCTGAGCATGATGATGGATACATTTCAGGTGGTGGAGGTGCAACCTGTTGATATGTTTCCGCACACCTATCATGTGGAGGCTGTCGCAAAGCTCGCAAAGAAACACGCTGTAATCTGAATGCAATAATTACCGAAAAAGTGAGGTCGTTATGAAGGTCGTATTCCATGAAGAATTTTATCAGGTGTATACCGCCGATCCTGCCTCAGCCCCCGGGCGAATGGAGGCCATTGTTGAGGTGATTAAGCACGATGTGGAATTTGTCACTGCTGTGCCTGCAACCGAAGCAGATATAACCATGGTTCATGATGACGTGCATGTTGATGCAGTGCGCCACGAGGGTTTATATCCTATTGCCGCTTTGGCAGCCGGTGGCGCCATCCAGGCCGCTGCCCTCGGGCTTGAAGAACCTAGCTTCGGACTCATTCGGCCCCCCGGCCACCATGCGTCTTGCAGATCGGCGTGGGGGTTTTGCTATTTCAACAATATGGCCATTGCACTTGCGGTTTTGAAAAAGCAAAAAAAGATACACACAGCCTATGTGCTGGATATTGATCTTCATTATGGAGACGGCACGGTCAACATTTTGGAAAGCAAAAAGTGGGTGACGGTCCACAACATAGGGACCGGCGCCCGGAACGCTT
>CP070746.1:4824295-4828457 GCA_020348305.1 Desulfobacterales bacterium | reverse complement strand
GGGTTAAACCAAGGCGGCCAAACCTTGCTTTAACCGAACCTGTCCAGATTGGAAAAAGCTATTTCATCGATACGCCATAAGCCATATCGGTTATCTGCAGCGAGATTGATTCATTTGTCCGGGGACTACCCCCAGTCTCTAAATTCTTGCGGCTGCTCACGGATGTTATCTTAGCCTTGCAAACCAAATTGACCGCATCGCCGGCATTGGTATTTTCAACATCAATACCCAACTTTTTCACGGTTTCATTCTCAATGTTGATTTCCAAACCCCAGGGATAGCTCGGTTCACTGGCTAATACAGCTCTATCCTTTGCGCGTAGCCGCTTCTTTTGCTTAGGTGTGCGTTTCAATGAGACCAGTTTCATGGCTCAGTCCCTTTCGTTGGCTTAATTAGATTTGATATAATTTATGATGTCAATACTTTTAGATTTCGATAGCCACCATTACCTTTCCACTGGCCAATCTTTTCCCGCCCTTCGAATAATCTGGAATATTATCAAGCATAACGGCTACCGTCCTCACTTCCCACTCATCAATGAAATCTTGTATTAATTTGCTAAGTCCTTCCTCCAGCTGATCTCTTGCCTTTTTATAATCGCTAATAGTGGCGTTTTCTTTCATTTTGCCCCCCTTTAGATTTTCACCGGTATTATGGAACAACGTCAAACTCTGCTGTTGGTGCGATGTCCTTCGTAACTGAACCAGTTACATAAATGATGACTCAATTATCGTTCCCGTTGATTTTTATCGGGACTTCATACTTGCGAAGCATGACCTCGCCACCCCCAAGACCTGTCGCACATCCGACGAGCATCAAAACAACAACCAATCCAAATAAAGTCTTCATCTTGCCATTCCTTTTACTAAATTATGTCTGGGCCATTTGTCCCATGGCTTCATCCGGAATCCCGGCGCTTTCCCTGGCCGTTGCCTCGGCTCTTCCCTGGGCCTCGGCCATTTTCTGTTGGGCTTCCATGGCCTGCAACTCAATCATTTGTTTATGAATCTGAGCGTGTCCAATTGCAGCCTCTTGTATTGCCGGGGGTAAATACCGAAATTCACTGCTTAAAATAAAGCGCCGATGACTTTCATAGTGTACGCCGTGATCGTCGAATTGAAATAGCGCGTCATCGGACAAAATTTGTCCTTCGCCATCTTGTTGGGTAGGCCCAATACTTTGGAAGATCCCCCTAATAACCGGTACACTTATGGTTGTTGCCGGATCATCGTCTGATGGATCTATGTCAACTTTGGCCACGTCTATGTTTTTCTGATCTACAGCATGCGCCATTATCTCGTTTTCCGACTCCGCTCTTTCGATGTCTACATTGCGCGGATCCTCGAAACCTGATAAACCCATCCGTCTTAAAAGTTCAATCCGATATTCCGGATCCAGTTGATTGTCCGCATTAAAAAACCCCGCTTCGGTTAATTTCATCAAAATTTCGGTTTTGCCGGCTTGGGTGGAGGCAACCCCGGAGGCAAGTTCAAAGTGAACGTCGGTATTGTTGCGAAGATCCGCGCCCTTGAACGCTAAAACCTTCACTCGATTTCTTTTTTCCGGGATTTTAATCATGCGCTCTTCGCTATAAACTTCCTGGGCCAAAAGAAGTTGTTTGCGTTTTATACGTTTAACAGACCGGTAAAACCGGGTGACATCGGGGAGGTGGCCCGCTTCGGCTGTATCACGCAGGATATCGACCATCACCCCGGAGGCGTGTGTCGTAGGTGCCTTCCCGCGCAGGACGTTTCGTGGGTCGCCGGCCGCATCCTGGGCGGTTAAATGGTGAATGCCTCTTTCCTCCAATACCTGTGAAGGAAGCGCCTGGCCGCGACTTATCACCGGTCTTTGGCCTCCCGACAAGAAGGGATCATATTGGAGCACCGTCACAGATTGTCCGAATTTGGTTAGCCTTTTTAAGTTCATATCAGTGGAAACAACAACAATCGGCCGACCTGGGCCTTTGCGATTAACGGCTAAATCCTGGTCGATTTCATTGATGGAGTTTTGCGGGCTGATTAGATCGTTGACGCCGGCATCGGACCAAAATCGTCCAGCGACATAATGATAATGAAAGTCGGTAATCGAATATTCCCAGTGTCCACTGTCTTTGTCCACGGGTATCGGCAAACGGTTGTATTTGAATATAATCTCATCGCCAACCATGCCGGCATAATGCCCTTTGGGATTGTCTTTGGTCGGCTTAAATTCGACTTCCTTTACTAAAACCATTTCGTTGTCTTCGTCATAATCCTGGGGGATCTCTATGCCGTCGCCTTTCCAGGGGCTCACGCTGGCCACCATTTGAGACAATCGCCTCTCATAATCGATGATATGGCCCAGTTCTTTGGAGTCCGCCGCTAACTTCACGTGAAACGTATCCTCAACCCATTCCTTTTCCTTTAGGCTTTTTATCCCAATATAGCGCTTCTTGGCCAGGCGGTCTCCCATGGCATCGCAAACGAAATTAAAAGGACTCACTGACTCAGAAACAATATTTCCGGTTGTAATTGGGTTTCCACTGGCATCAAAAACCCATGAATCATTTTCCATCTCCGGAAAAGTACGGTCGAAAGCTACGCCGGCAATAACCGTCCATATTGCAATTTTCTCCAGCTCATCTTTTTGGATCTCGTCATCTGCGCTTTCTATGTGACGCAAAAAGTTTTCGCCCATTTCCGCGGCCTCGATATCCTCCCGGTCGTTGGAGTTCGGCCATATCTTGATGGTGAAATCTTTGTTGAGTATCAGCGCTTTCATACTGCGGACATAATCCCGGATGATGTTGGCGACCGGGGTGGGTGTATAGACGTTCGGCATAATGCGCTTGAAGGTGGCCAGAGACCGCGCCCACTCAAACCACTGCTCTCCCATGTAATAAAGTATGTTGCGAAACCAAACCCGCTGTAAGATCTGCATGGTTAAGTTGCGCTCATAGGAAAACAGTTTTTCAACTGTGTCCTTGATTTTCTCATCGTCGATTTTAGCCATGTTTTCTGCCTTTGTTCTTTTTGAGTTTATCCCTGGCCGGCGCACCGGTGGGCTTCCATCCATGCTCCACAGCGTTTAATAGCCGGATTTGACGATTGGCATTTCTAAGCGTCATGCCTCTTCCCTTAACACCTCCAGGTGTAGAAACTGTCCATTTTCCGGTATTAGGATTTTGTCTTTTTCTGGCTGGCATAATTAACCTTATTTAATTGTTAATCAATCGGAAGGGTATCTCTATCGCTCCCCTCTTCGCTCGCGCTATCAATTATTTCCTCGACAACCGGGCTTTCTAACCTTTTGCCTAGCGCGTATTCCTGGTAATTTCGGGCCATGAATCGGCTCATTAGATCATCGATACGCTGTTGAAGTTTCCTGTTTTCGCGGGTGCCCTTCCAAATGTTGATAATCAGCATCAAAAACATAACGATCATAGCCAACAATACGCAGGCCAAAAACAAGATCATTGCCGTTTCATTGAGAGTTAGTTTCATGTCACACTGCCCCTTCTGTCTGCTTCGTCGGCCTCTTCCATTTCCGCTAATTTGTCCCGGATTTTGTCCAGCTCACTCCAAGCATCCTGGTGAGATCTTGTAAGCTCTTTTCGTTTCCTGGCTGCTTCCTTTTGTTCAACCATAGCGGCAATTTGCGCATCGGTGATGACAAGCGGCCGGTGCATGCAGATAAGCGCGGCTTCATCATATTGGTGATCTTCTTGCTCGCTATCGATATCCTCGGGATTATCCTCATCCATGGACAATGACGGAATGGTTCGACGGAATTGCTTACAGTCTTCATAAACCACTAACATCGGCAATTCATTTTCATCCTTGGGGATCCGGAGACGTTCCCGGAATTGCCGAATCTTTAATTCGCGCTTTGGATCCCCGGGCTTGAGAATCAGACCATAGTTTTTGAAAATTTCCGCCGTTGACGGTCCCTGGCCTCCGCCCTTATAATCAGGTTTTTTGTTGAAACACGTCGGATCACACAGCCGGATAATGTTACGCTCTGATATGCCAAGCTGCTGTTCTTTTTCTAAAACAGCCTCCGCCTGTCTCGAGTCCTCCCACCGCAGGCCCTCATCCGGTATTTTGTTCCATCCGTAGAGCTCGGCAAATCGATACAGCCGTCCATCGTTATCGATCCACCACCAACCCACCGAAAACGG
>CP070746.1:4820914-4824195 GCA_020348305.1 Desulfobacterales bacterium | reverse complement strand
GCCGCAGCCTTTTTTAGAAAGTCGCGGCGATTGAATTTATCATCTTTATTCTCATCAAATGACATGATTTATACCTCATATGATACTCAACTACTTGGTCCTGGGAGCTGGGTCTAAACGGCGACCCGTGCCGAGGTCGAAAACCGGCTGGAATTTGTATCTGCCCATGATCACACCCTCGGGAGCCTGCAGGCTGGTCTCTCCGTTTTCTATCCAGAAACGAAGCTCAGCCTTAATGTTAAGCCCTTGGCTCAGTGCGCGTTCAAGCTCACCTCGAGTTTTCCCGTAATAGCCCTCGGCCTTTCCTCCATGATAGGCCCGCATCGCTTCGTACCACGCCTGCGCGCTTTCATATGGTAGCGCCACGAAAACCCAGTACTCCGTGCGATCAGATGAAACCGCTTCAAGAAACATCGAATATTCGATTTTCTTTCCGTCTGCAGAGGCCGCCTTGAGGCGCTCTAACTCCATATCTTCTATCAACCACGTAGTTATACCACCAAGCGTCCCTACAAAATCCTGAACTGGTCCAAAAACGTAACCTGGATTTTTTTCGCGGGCAATGAAGTATCCCTTTAGAAACCATTCGGGCGGGACATAGTCCTGAAGCCCGTTTTGTTGCCTAAAAGCCCGGAAGGACTCTGCTGAAACAAGCGGAGCCGTTATCACGAGATTTGCCACTATGAGCACGGATGCAACCAGACACCATCTTTTCAGTATCATCGCATTACTTTCTTTTAAATAAGGTTGGTTGTTCGAACTTAGGGCTTGCAGAGGATCCGGCGTAGGCACCCCAGCAAACCAACGAATGGAAGATTTGGAAGCATCTTTTGAATTCGGGTTGTACAATAGAAAATTGCCTAGTTTTCAATCGTCGGCTGATATTACTTTGTACAGCCGTATTTTTCAATGTTTTTGTCGTTTCAAAACAAAAAATTTGCAGCTATATTATTGATTATATAAACTGAAATTCATATCGTTTTTTATATCAACATCTTTTATTTTCGGGATTAGTCTGCGAAAATCTACTTCAGCCGCTTTGAGAGTCGTTTTTTCGAATTGCCGAAAAAATATGGCTATTATTCAATCGGTTTGATTATCACACTTAAACATTATAAATAGTGGTTGTCATAAATAAGTTCCAACTGAATCGCGTCTCAATATACGATCTCATAAGTGGATTCGCACGAAAATCAAGTCATTCAATCAATCCATTGATTTGGATGTTAATATGAAAGATACTATCAAAACCTGACGTATTAATGATTTACCCTCGAAAGGAGGGGGTTATGAGAAAAATTTACCTGAATTTTCTTTTCGTTATTTTAGCCACCTTTTCGGTTACTGTCCATGCGGAACAAAGAGCGGAAAAAGTCTTGGATGCTATTGTTGAGATTCGAATCTCGGTGCCGGAAAATGCCCGCACAGCAGAAAGATTTGGGACCAATCGGGTGGCAAGTGGTGTTGTCATTGATAAAACCGGACATATCCTCACCATCGGTTTCCAGACAATTGAGGCCGAGACAATTGAAATAGTCGGAAAAGATCGCAAAACAGTCAATGCAATTGTTGTCGCTTATGACCGCAATACCGGCTTTGGTCTGCTGCGGGCAACTTCGCCGCTGCAAGTGACACCCATGCCGTTGGGCAGTTCATCAGAAGTCAAGGAGGGTGACCCGGTTCTGGCTGCAAGTTATGGAACCCAGGACGCAGTCCAGGGGGTTAGAGTGGTTGCCCGGAAAGAATTTGCCGGTCCATGGGAGTATCTTCTGGAGAATGCTATATTTACAGCCCCTCCGATTGCCCGGTTCAGCGGTGCCGCGCTTATTGATCGCAATGGCCAATTAGTTGGCATTGGATATTTGTTTTCTCAGCTTACGATTGCGGATCTGGGAGTGGTGCCAACAAATATGTTCGTGCCCATAGATGTGTTGAAACCGATTCTCAGCGACTTGAAGCGTTCAGGGAGTTCCGATCTACCTTTGCGACCTTGGCTCGGTGTTAGGACGCAAGAATTATACGGGCGCTTATTTGTAGAACGCGTTGTATCAGGCAGTCCATCTGAAAAGGCTGGAATCAAGACTGGTGATATTATTCTTGCCGTTAATAATCAGGAAGTGCATGGGATGGCGGATTTTTACCGAAAGGTCTGGGTTCTTGGTAAAGCAGGCGTTGATGTGCCTCTGCGCATTCTCCAAGGCATTCAGATTCGGGATATTGTCGTTCATTCCACTGCCCACAATCAATTCAGGCAGCCTGTGCAAAAGGAAAAGCAATCCGGCGTTGAATTGTGATAAGCGGTGGAATTCGACTACTAGTGCTTTGCGCCTTCAGGAAATTTTCAATGCCCACTAAGAATTATTCTGCGGTTTTTATTTTTTCGGCGAACACTACACGAGGTTAAGGAATCTCCAATTCTGTTGAGATATTACTTTTATATCACCAGTGTTAAGTTTTGCCGCAAGTCACCTTCCCGATAGAGAAAATTTCCTGATCTAATGAACACAATATATAGTAGAAAAAATATTAGATAAATTATGGAAGGCGATTGTATATTAGCCATACGAAACCCACAGGGAAACCACAAAGAGCATCAAAGAAGCCGATGCTAAACGCTTATTAAAGAAACGTGAAGGCGAAATTTCGCAAGGAAAGCTACCAGGCATCTATTTTGACAAAGTTAAGTTTGATGAACTGGCAGAGGATTTGTTATCAGACTACAGAATCAATAAAAAAAACCTCAAGAGGGCTTACCAGAGCGTTAACCATCTGAAAAAAGTCTTTGGAGGTATGCGAATTGTCGATATTACAACCACTCTTATCAGAGAATACATTGAAAGCCGCATAAATTGGACATGCAACGAATGTGGAAAAAAGTTTGAACCCCAGGATAATTGCCCTTTCTGTGATAGCGATTGTATAAAGATCGGCGCCGCTAATGCTACAATCAACCGGGAACTTTCGGCTTTAAAACGCATGCTTAATCTTGGCGCGCAACAGACCCCGTCTAAAGTCGACAGAATACCCTATATCCCAATGCTGAAAGAAAATAACGTCAGGAAGGGATTTTTTGAGCATGGGGACTTATTAGCATTGCGCGAGGCGCTAACCTCGATTCTCTTGGAGAAGGCCCCAGACGGATGAGAGTCGGTCGAAAAGTGGCCTATCTTACAGAAGATCTGTTGGATTTACGAAATAACATCTGCTGTAAAGGGTTATGGGGAAAGAATGGTACAGGCCGTATTGAAATCTATCCCTGACGATTGGGATGCAGCGGTTGT
>CP070746.1:4818148-4820814 GCA_020348305.1 Desulfobacterales bacterium | reverse complement strand
TACAAGAATCGTAAGACAGAACAGATCCAACAGACCACTATCGAGGCAGTTGAGTTCATCAGACGTTTTTTGCTCCATGCACTGCCTAATGGATTTGTCAAAATCCGGCATTATGGCTTTCTGGCAAATCGGGACAGAAGAAAAAATTTGGCAAAAATCCGTCAGTTGCACAACCTACCACAGATTGGAAAGATTGCCGAAAAATCGGTTGAAGAAATGATGCTATCCCTGACCGGCATCGATATCAACCTATGCCCCTGCTGCGGAAAAGGCAAGATGCAGGTCATAGGAGAAATACCCAAGTACAACGGTATCTGCGCAAAAGACATCATTAGACCCCCGGATTAACGGGAAATAGCTTAACCTTTATGTTGCCTCGGCTCAAACAAGGGGCTTATCCGAAAGTTGCCGGCCCGTATGGCGCTAAACCGCTTTTGGCTTGGCTAAAAGTAATAGGAAGAGTGCGTCCAAAAAATGCTAAAATCTTAAATAGTTACACATATAAGAGATCATTTTTAGCCACAGAACATCTTTGATCTCGAAGAAAAGAGAAAAAAATTTTTGTCCATTTTAAAAAAATTCTTAAACCTCTGTTTCCCCTTTATTCGAAAATGAAAACCGAATATTTACAATCCCCATATAATAGGAGCCGCCATAGATGCTAACCCGCGGTTTCGTTCATCTTTGTTTTATCTGTAATCCCTATACTTAAGCCCAAAACACAAGGGTGCCAGGCTGACCCAAAACAGGAATTCAGCTACTCGCTTATTTTCCGGGACTACAGATAAAACCCTGTTTAGATATCAGTACCCTGATTTTGATTTAAGCAACCCCAATTTATTGTATCTTTGCCGATTTCTGTTATAATGCTGGAAATTAACCAACACCTACACCTCACTTTGAGCTGACCTGACTGCGCAGACGTAAATAAAATGGATCTCTTTGCTCCTTGGATTTTTGAATACCATTTGTATATTCAATATCAGAAATTATTCAAAATTATGCAAAAATTGTTTAAAATGCCTCGTTTTCGGAAAAATCTAAAATTAGGTACAGGGGTATCCTAATCAATTGAATCCATTCCGAAACACCTGCCAGTGAAAAATATTTGGTTGACATGGAAACTTTTATAGAGTATTAGTTGACATGGAAACTGAATATTTATTTTGAAATGTAACCAAACATGAAGAACAAGAATCAAAAGCCAGCAAATAGGAACGAAAAAAATCCGTTGCCGTCTGAAAATGAGACACAAATCGTTCAGCTATTGTTAAAATGTGGTCTGTTTCTTCAAAGAGCAATGAACCAGGTTTGCCAACGATTTGGTCTGAAACAGCAACAGTTTAGCGTTTTGAACGAAATTGTTTTGCATGGACCGATCAGTCAAAAAGATCTTGGTGAGAAGCTTCTTTTCGAGAAATCAAACGTCTCGAAAATCGTAAATATTCTATCCGAAAAGAAATGGATTAGAGTTGTGGTTGCTCCTCATGATGGTCGCCTGACGCTGCTTTCCGAAACACCTGAAGGCATTGCTGTCTGGAAAAAATGCATGCAAGCCTTCCATGAATCAAGCTCAAAATTTATTTCTGTACTATCAGAATACGAGGCGGTCAACGTCATCAAATTATTGAAAAAGCTACAAAAGGCATTTAAGAGAAAATAAAGTGAAAAATAATAGTTATTTAGAGGTTGTTCAATATGAGAAAATGTTCGGGAAATAATTTTGAAGACTGGGGATTTGACGCGATATTTGATATTGAATTCCCTAATTGTGGGAATTTAGTTGAATTTTTCAAAGATGAAATTACTTTAAAGTGTCCTCAATGCAAAAATACAGTTCTCAATAATCGAGGAAATTACGGCTGTGGTCAATGGTGCTCATCTTCCTCTTCTCATATGAGAAACCTCTGTCCTAAATTCAAAAAGTCAAAAGATCGATACTATGGACATGTTATTGCATAGCCATGGCTTGAAAATAAGATATTAAATGACCATTCATTTGAAAAAACTTAAACAGTAGGCTTAACAGATGACCGAATCCAAAAAAAATAGTGTTGAAAAAGCAAAAATAGTCGAACAAATAGCTGATTTATCAAGATTGCTCGGGATGATTCCAAACGATGATACTGTTATTCTTAAGGAACCTGTGACTCACAAATCCATGGAGTTATCAGAGTGGTTAAGTGAAACTAGGAATTCCTTTTTAAGATTATCCGTTCAACTCGATAAAGCATTGGATCTAAATTTACCATAAGGGAAACGGCTTTGCCTGAAGCGGCTCTAAAAACAGACAGATCTAAGATATTAGTCGCATGCACAATTAATCTGCTAGCAGTTTCTACTGTATTTATGACGCAATCAATTTTTTTAGAACTTTCTGAATCCTTTAAAATCGACATCACTCAGGCACGGTTTTCATTCAGCATTGTTTCATTATTTTACGCCGCATCCTTTTTTTTTCTCGGTGTGGTCGCTGATAAATTTGATTTGCCAAAAATTGCTCTAACCGGGCTTCTTTTTCTGGCTATTACGGTTTTCTACTCATCTTATGCGGCAAGTTTCAGTTTATTTATAATAACCATGGCTTTGATGGGAATTTGTGCTGCATTAATTCCAGCATCAATGTTCCCGCACATAACGAAGACCTCTCCAAAAAATAAAATCGG
>CP070746.1:4813834-4818048 GCA_020348305.1 Desulfobacterales bacterium | reverse complement strand
GGTTATCCCTCGGTTACTCTTCTCGTCATTCGAGGGGCCAGGCGGAACAGGGGGAAGGAAGAAAAGGTGATATCACAGGTTTTGAAGGCTGTTTTAAAGTGCAGATTAGTTTACAATATATGTACTTTTGAGGGTACCAATTTTTTACAGATACTATTTTGATATCGGTAATTGAGGCTCATCTGCGATTAGTTGGGGGCATCTTCAATTTTGAAAGCACACTTTCATTACCGATTAATAGGTATCGGGAATCTTGCGGAAATCCCCTAAACCACAAGATGTTGTAAAAGGTATTTTAAGCGCTATTTTTTATTCTAGTGCCCCCAATTCCATTTCATATTTCTCCACCCAGCCATCAGCTCCGCAGTCTTTGAAAATATTAATGCCTTTGGTCAGATATTTTTTGGCTTTTAAATGATCGCCTTTTCGTTTAAACAATTCGCCATAAAGTGCATAATCCCTCGCTAAATGCCACCATATCATGCCATTTTGCGTATCTGTTTCGATGGCCCTCTTGATCCAATCCTCTGCCTCAGAAATGTACCCACCTTCAATATTTAATAGAATCTCACTGATATATCTTGCCAGCATACCATCATATAATTTCATCGTATTTGCATCCTCGCATTTATACACTGATTCTAAATCAATATCCTTCTCTTTATTCATCAGTCTTGCTCTTGCTAAAGCTATTTTCTTTGAACTAATTATAGAGGGCAAAGCTCCGCAATGCACCAGGAGCGAGATCGCTTTACCATGATAATCCTGAGATTTTTGATATTGCCTCCTATCAAAATAGGTCTCGCCTAAAAAGAAACTTGCTAAACTACCCAAACTCAAGAAATTTATCCTTTCACAAAAAGCGATCGCCTTTAAGAGACGCTCCTCAGCATCATCTAGAAACCCCTTAAGATAACAGGAACAACCATGGTATGTGTACGCTTCTGCCTTTGACCATGCATCACCGCTCTCTTCAGCGAACCTTAGGTTCTCTCGGCTCATCTGAAAGCCAAGATCAGCCATTCCCTGATTATTATAAACAGTCATAGACATACAACCTTTAATTGCTGCTATACCCCAGGGGACATTTGCTGCCACATTAATCTCCAAAGCCTTTTCCACATGATGAAGAGCGCTCTTAAATTTACAACTCTCAGCAAGCACATGTGCTATCCAGTGGTTTGCCAAAAGCAAAGAGAGCCTATCCTCTAATCCCTCCGCAATTTTTAAGGCGTCTTCCAGATATTGTAAGGCTTTAGGGTAATCCCCTTCGATCATAAAACCATAAGTCCCTATTATGGTATATATTTGAGAAATCCTTCGTTTATAATCATGTTCCAATGCCATTTCGATTATCGACTCAACAGCTTCTTTTGCCTCAAAATGTTGAAACATCTGATTGTAATAAAGCCCAAGGGTCACCTTTGCATCGATTATCTTCTTCTCCACATCCTCAGTGCGGGGTAGTTTCTCAAGACAAGCTGCTACTTTCTCACCATAGCCGATCGCGTCATTAAATGAGGCTCTTTTCCGGGCCTTGCTGGCAGCCAACTTTAAATACTCAGCCCCTTTCTCATAATTCTTGCTTGCAATATAATGCTCGGCCAATACACCATAATGTTCATCAATATTGTCTTTGTACAACTCCTCAATGGCATTGCCGATCTCATCATGGAGCTTATTCTTTCTTTTGGTCAAGACCGAGTCATAGACAACCTCTCGGGTCAAGGCATGTTTAAAGATATAGGTCGATTGAGGATATATCCCCCTCTCATAGAGAAGTTCTGAGTCTTTTAAAGCAGACAGGTTGGACATTAATTCTTTTTCTGGAAGATCAGTTACCTGTTTTATCAAATCATAGCTAAACTCCCTTTCGATGGCTGATCCGGTTTGAAGCACTTCTTTAGCCCTATCGGGCAACGAATCAACCCTGGCCATGATCACATCTTGGATCGTAGAAGGGATGGTTAAATCCTGGATATCTTTTGCAAGACAGTATCTGTTGTTCTTTCTCTGTATTATTTCCAGATCTTTGAGGGACCGAATAAACTCCTCGATGAAAAAAGGGATCCCTTCAGTCTTGTCCAGGATCAGGTCCTCAAGATCCCTGTCCATCTCCTCTGTGCCCAGAATGTGAGTCACCATCGCAAGGCTTTCCCGGTTGGAGAGCCGATTCAAGGTCACCTGGCTATGATACGACTTACCGCCCCAGGTGTGGACAAATTCTGGCCGGTAGGTGAATATCATTAAGATCCTTGCCCCCGGTATGTTCTCTAAAACATATTTCAATACATCCTCTGAACTCTTATCCACCCAGTGGAGGTCCTCATAGGCCAGAATCAGGGGCCGTATCTCCGAACCTTTAAGGGTGATTCGGTTTATTGCTTCAATGATTCGATCTTTTCTCGCCTCAGGGCTTAGGGGGATTTTGTCGATACCGCTTTCTTTCACCGAAAAAAGCTCTAGAAGATAAGGGAGGGTCGAAGCTTCATCTGCCCCTAGTATTTTCAGGCCTCTTATGACTTTTTCTCTGATCTCTGAATCCCCATCACCTTCGCGGATATCAAAGTTTGCCTTCAGGATATCAACAATTGGATGGTAAGCCACCCCCCTGCTATATGAGAGACATCTACCCTCTAAAAACAATACATCTTCGCTGGTTACAGTTTTTCTGAACTCATACAAAAGCCTGGATTTACCTATCCCGGCGTCGGATACAATGGATAAGGCCTGGCCTCTGCCTCCCTTAGAGCGTTCAAAACCATCCAGCAAAAGCTCAAGCTCGCGTCCCCTTCCGACAAATGGTGTAAGACCTCTCTCGGCACTGACGTCAAACCGTGTCCTTCTGGTACTGGCTGCGATCACACGATACACATTGACCGGCACCTCCCTGCCCTTAACCTCTCTTTCCCCCAGGGCTTCAACCCGAAACAGCCCTTCTGTGTTTCTGAAGGTTTCATCCGATACATAAGTAGTGCCAGGGGCTGCCAACCCTTCCATCCTGGAGGCCAGATTTACCGTGTCGCCCACTGCCTTGAACTCTACCCGCAGGTCATTGCCTACTGTTCCCACGATCACAGGACCAGTATGAATTCCGACACGCATTTTGAGAGACGGTATGCCTTGTTTTTCTTGTTTTATTCTGTCACTAAATTTCGCTATCTCCCGGTGAATCGCTAAGCTTGACCGGATCGCCCGCTGCGCAGCATCCTCCAGGGCAATGGGAGCTCCGAAAAGGGCCACAATCCCATCACCGGTCATCTCATTCACTGTGCCTTCGTAATCATGCACTTTGTGAATCAGAATTTCGTAAACCTCATCCATGACCGAATAGGCTTCTTCAATACCCAGCAACTCCGATAGAGAGGTAAAGCCTTGCATATCGCAGAACATCACTGTGACTTGCTTGCGCTCACCCTCGATTCTGTCCCTTTGTGCCAGGATTTTTTCAGTAAGGCCTTTGGGAAGGTATTTTTGAATTTTTGTTAGCTTTTCATCAAAGGAGAGTTCTTTAGGGGCTTGTTCAATAGGTAAGCTTAGCTTAGATCCGCATTCATCGCAAAATTTGCTACCAACTCGGTTGGTAGCTCCACACTCAGGGCAGGTAAGTTCAAATTTGTAACCACACTCATTGCAAAAATTAGCCCCTTCACGATTCTCAAACTGGCACTCTGGGCATTTCATTTTAATGCCCTCCATTCTTTATTTAAACAGTTTGAATAATGATGAAGGAATCTTTAGTAATTTACTATGAAATATCGTAGATACGGCTCTAAGTCAATTATTAAGATACCAATATATTGTGGTTGGTCATTGAGAGGGAAAAGTTGGACTAGCTTGCCAAAAACCAAATATCAGTCGATTACTGATAAATTGAGATAATATGCAAAAAACCACGCCTCCCAAAACCTTGGATATCATTATAGTATCTGCAAAATTGCGAAAATACGGATATGTAGATGTAATCACAACTTTGGTCAAACTGCAGATATCATAATCTGATACCACAGATTTTTAAGGTCGGTCAATTTTACAGATACGTTTACAGTATCTGTACTTTCGAGAGACCCAATTTATTGCAGATACTATTCACATATCGGTAACTGAGGCTCATCTGCGATTAGTTGGAGATATTTGTAATTTTGAGAGTGCTTATCTAATGCAGATAATTAGCAGAAATCAACACCTCGTCCTTGAGAACTGGAGATGATGAT
>CP070746.1:4808629-4813734 GCA_020348305.1 Desulfobacterales bacterium | reverse complement strand
GGCGCCGTTCCAGATGCTGGTATCGGACCTGGGCTATTCGGATTATCTGGGTCGGCTGGCGATTGGAAAAATTTTCAATGGAACGGCCCGGTCCAGGGACACCTTGGTCTGCATCGGTAAATCCAGGGAAAGTTCGCCGCTCAAGGTTTCAAAACTTCAGGTCTACGACGGGATCACCCTCAGGGAGATGGATTCGGTGGGGGCCGGGGATATTGTGGTGCTGTCGGGCACTGAAGCGGTCGAAATCGGGGATACCATCTGTAACCGGGAGGCTCCCCTCCCCCTGAAGAGAATCGCCGTCGACGAACCCACCGTATCCATGAAGTTTACCATAAACGACTCGCCGCTGGGCGGCCGGGACGGAAAGTATGTTCAGTTGAATCGGATCCGTGAACGCCTGTTGCAGGAAACACGCCGCAATGTGGCCATCCGCTTGGAAAACGGCGGCGACCGGGACAGTCTTCTCGTTAAGGGCCGCGGGGAGTTTCAACTGGCAATCCTCATCGAGACCATGCGACGGGAAGGCTATGAATTCTGTGTAGGACGGCCGGAAGTCATCTACCGCTACGAAAACAATCAGAGGCTTGAACCCATCGAGCGGCTGCTGATCGACTGCGAAAAGCGTTTTCTGGGGGTGGTTACGGAAAAACTCTCGATTCGCAAGGCAAAGATGACGCACCTGATCAACAGCGGAAACGGCCGGGTGAGAATAGAGTTTTCGCTACCAGTCCGGTCTTTGATCGGATACCGTGACGAGTTTCTGACGGACACCCGGGGCACGGGCATCATGCACTCCCTGTTCGACGGCTACGAATCCTTTAGGGGGGAATGCCCCAGCCGGTTCACCGGCTCCATCGTTTCCGACCGCAACGGACATGCCGTGCCCTACGCCCTTTTCAACCTGGAACCCAGAGGACGGCTGTTCATCTTGCCGGGCGATCCGGTGTACGAGGGAATGATCATCGGCGAGCACAACCGCGGCAGTGATATCGACGTCAACCCCTGCCGGGAAAAGAAGTTGTCCAACATGAGGGCGGCCGGAAAGGACAATAACGTCACTCTCTCACCGGTCAAACCTTTTACCCTGGAACAGACCATCAACTTTATTCGTGAAGACGAGCTGGTGGAGGTCACGCCCTGGTCGGTGCGCATTCGAAAGGCCGTGCTCTCTGCCCAGAAGCGCCACACGCTTCGCGCGTGCCAGGTGAAAAATTCACAGGCAGCCTGATGCGATCGATGAAGCGCCCGATCTCTTCAGAAAGGAGATTTCCGCAATGGAAAGGAAAAACCGACGAGACATCGCGCCTGGAACCGAAGTGTGTGTCGTTTTGAAAAAGGACCAGCGCACCGGAAAACTGACCCGCGGTTTTGTCAAGGACGTTCTGACCCGATCGGCCGACCATCGCTACGGCATCAAGGTTCGGCTGACCGATGGGCACGTGGGAAGAGTCAAAAAGATCCTCTCCGCCATCCCCGACACCGGGTGATTAGTTATTAGGGGAATTTAGGGTACGTCCATTGAATTATAACTTACTGGTCTTCAGTCAATTCTATTCCTCCTTCCTGAGCAAGCTTCTCACCACGCTTCACCGAAATACTCACTGATGGCTGCGAGACACCGAACCTCTTGGATAACTCTGCAAAAAAATGGGTCACATTTTAAATATTTAATATTCGCTTTTTGATCTTATCTATTCTGCGCTTAAATTGTCGATGTCGCGATGCTTGCTGTGCTATTCGATTATTCATGATGGTGATTAATGCGCCGATTACTCTGCCGAAATATAATCCTAAATCTTTACCGGACCATCCGCTCATATCGAAATTGATAGAGAGTGAAGAATGAAGAGCTGACCCTTTGTTCTTTTCTAAAAGCAGGCAGCCTGAAGCAGGTGGTTTGATATGTCAAGGTTATGGACTTATTTAGTCTTTATCTTTAAGCCGCGTTCAAAGGTTTTATGCGTTTAATTTCGCGCGCGTGTTCTTTTTGAGCCTTCCATAAATCACAGGCACGCTGGGCATTCAGCCAGAACTCCGCGGTATTGCCAAACAGCCTCGAAAGCCGCAAAGCCATAATCGGTGATACAGCGCGTCGTTTCAGCAACAGCTCGTTTACAGTCTGGCGGGAAACATCCAGTTTTTCAGCCAGCTCGGCCGTTGTCAAATTAAAATCCGGCATAAAGTCCTCCCGCAGCATCTCACCGGGATGTGTGGGCTCTATTTCACGTGGTTTGATATTTTTAATGCTCATGGTCTTCCTTTCAATGATAATCTGTAATTTCTACATCGTATGCATCACCTTCGTCAAATTTGAAACATATCCGCCACTGGTCATTGATCGATATGGTGTATTGCCCTTTTCTATCAGCCTTTAGCGCATGGAGCCGATTGCTCGGCGGCACTTTTAGATCGCCCAGGCAGGTAACCAAATCGATGTATTCCAACCGACGAATCGCCCTCTTAATAATATCCGGCGCTATACGCTTCGATTTGCCTTTTACGTAGACTTCCCGGGCTTGCTTGTCGGCGAATGTTTTGATCATTAAGCGTATTGTAATCTGTCACGTGACAGTTGTCAATAGAATTTATCAGCTAAAACGGGGAAATAGCGGAACATTCCATGATTTTATTTATTTCTAAAATTACAGGTTTTATTTTATTGACTGGGAAAAATAGAAGGCACGTTATTGTCTAGGTTGACTAACTATCCACCTCTTAACCTTTTTATTTTGCTGATAACCTATTGAACGTATTCATTTTAATAAAGATCTTACGTTCAGCGTCAGTCAATAATTTAGCGCCTTTTTGAGAAAATATTGGATTGCCCTGGCCGCACCCTCTCAATGAGGAAGGGTTTTAACCACTTTAAAATGAAATCAAAGATCATTGAAATTACCGGCGTCGGTTAAATTTTACTGGTGCACACCGGAGTTTCAAGAACTCCATCTAACAACCAACAATCGGAAGCGAATCCAACCCATATTTTGTTGCTTTAAATCACCTTAAAAAGCTTTTGTGGTATTTTAAAGCAACATTTTTTCAAAATTTTCTTGACTGAACCACGGAATAACGATATGTTGTTTTAAAGCAACAAACAACGCTTATAAGATGTTTCAAAACAACATGACACGAATCAGTAAAATCGCAGAATCCCCGCCAGCCGCCGTCGAGAACGTACTCAACCGGTTGGGTCGCAATATCCGCACTGCCCGCCTGCGGCGTAAGCTTTCCAAGGAAGAGCTCGCCGAACGCATTGGCATCTCGCGATATGTGGTAGCCGATATCGAGAAAGGCAAGCCAACCACCGCTATCGCCGCCTATCTGGGTGCGCTGTGGGCGCTCGGCCTTCTCAGAGACATGCGGGAGGTCGCCGATCCTGACCGCGATGAGGAAGGCAAGATTCTGGAGCAGGCCCGAAGCCCGAAGACGGCTCCGAAGCGAAGGGCGTTAGATGATGACTTCTGAGCGCGAGTGCTATGTCTACATCGTGCCGCCCGGCGCAACGGAATTTGTCACCGCCGGGCGCTTCCAAGTGTCTCTTACTCCAGATGGAAATCGGGTTGGACGGTTCGTCTACGGACGCCATTATCTTGAACGTAATGATGCGGTCGAGCTTGACCCTGTAGAGTTGAGGCTCCGCAGGGGTTTATACGAAACCGCCCGAATGGAGGGCTTCTTTGGCGCGATCCGTGATTCAATGCCTGATTTCTGGGGACGGCGTGTCATTGAACGAATCACCCGCCATACGCAGCTCGAAGAGTTCGATTACCTGATGTACGGCCCGGATGACCGGGCGGGTGCACTGGGATTCGGCCTCAATGTTGAACCACCGGCTCCACAGCGCCGGTTCAACCGCACGCTCGACCTAGAACGTCTACAAACCGCGGCCGACGCCATAATCAATGATGATCCAAACCTTGCGGGCTCAGCCGCCAGGCAGGTCGAGGAGCTCATGTTAGTCGGCACATCAATGGGCGGTGCCAGGCCCAAAGCAATGGTGGAACATGGACAGAACCTATGGATCGCCAAGTTCACCCGACATGATGACCGCTGGAACCATCCCCGCATAGAGCACGGCCTGTTGAAGCTTGCCAAAACCTGTGGCCTCACCGTGGTTGACAGCGACATTACAACGGTTGGCGGACGGGACGTTCTGCTCGTACGCCGGTTCGACCGTGACCGGGTAGAATACGGTTACCGGCGGCACCGCATGGTCAGCGCGCTAACCCTGTTGCAAAGTAATGATGACCCGGCGGCGCGGCGGGACTGGTCCTACATCCTACTTGCAGATGAAATCCGGCGCGTGAGTACAGAACCGGAAGCCGACCTGCGCGAGCTTTTCGGCAGAATGTGCTTCAATGCGGTGGTGTCCAATCTGGACGACCATCCACGCAATCATGCCGTGCTGGCAAAAGGCCGGGACTGGCGTCTAAGCCCTGCCTTTGACCTAACGCCCACTCCCATGATCGCCTTGGAAAGGCGCGATCTTGCCATGGCGTGCGGCAGCGCCGGGCGCTATGCCAACTGCGAAAATCTTCTGAGCCAACATGGCCGCTTCCTGCTATCCGAAAAAGAAGCGACAGCCATTCTCGATCACATCGTTGAGACTGTGCGCAACGCATGGCGGCCAACCATGCGACGCGCGGGCGTCAGCGAGGCCGACTGCGAAGCGATCACCAGCGCCTTCCTTTACAAAGGATTCTTCTACGAGGAAACTGTCTAGATTGTAAAAAATATCCAAAATCAAAAAACATGCTTTAGCCACGTGGAGCAAAGGCTTTAAAGATCAGAATTAGGATACTCTAAAAGTCTTTTTTCTTTCCTTTTGGGCAATTTCATGATTAATTTCAATATATAAGCCTAACCTGGGAGGCGCACAAATGTTTAAAAATAGTGACATTGCAAATTCCATGAAGATCCAATTGGGTGAGCTATTTCAAAAACTGCCCAACATGCCCGAATTCATTGCCGGTATACGCAGGGCACCTGCTCGACACTTTATGCTCAGCAAATCAGACACAGAGCTGGCTTTGAAAAACGCCCTGCGCTATATTCCCCAAAAATGGCATGCAAAGCTAGCTCCGGAATTCCTCGATGAACTGTTG
>CP070746.1:4798412-4808529 GCA_020348305.1 Desulfobacterales bacterium | reverse complement strand
TTGCAGATTGTGATGTGCTTTTTATTTTGAGCCTTGCTTTTTGGACAGTAGATGTAACTCAAAACGTCTGTTTTGCCGCCTTCACTAATTGTGTAAAAAAATCAATCGTAGAAAAACAAACCATTATGATTCAAGTTTATAATATATACAACAATATATAGGATTTTGTCAACGAATTTATACTATATATGGTGTAGGGGCCATACATAGACTTTTGCAGGGAAGAAATCAAAATTTATTTGGGTACGAAGAAACTGCGGTTGCTCAATAATGTTTTATTTATTTAATTATTATTTTAAAATATTGATTAATTATTACATGTCAATAATAATTCTTGTAATCTTTTATAAAAAACGGTAATTTATTTATATGGGTGAAAAGAAAATATTCTCTACAAGAATCGACTCAGACCGGATCAAGGAACTAAAACACCTTGCAGTCGATACAGATAAGTCTTTAGGGCGGTTATTGGAGGAGGCCATTAAAGATATTTGTCGAAAATACGAAAATCGATTTAAAAAATAATTCTTTAAAGAGGGCGTATGCTCAACCTCTTAAGGCCCCATCTCTTTTAAAGAGGTCAGGTTCAGTGATATTTGGTTTTCGACAATCGTATCTGCGGAATCCACTTTGGTTCCCCGCCACAATATATTGTATATCCTCAAATTTGACACAGAGTCATATTTACGATATTTAAGTTTCACCATCCTACCTTACTTCAACATCATTCAAACTGCATAACCATTAATGGAGGGCACAAATATGCAATGCCCAAAATGTCAGTTTGAGAATCGTGAAGGGGCGAAGTTCTGTCTTAAATGCGGCGAGAAGCTGGAATTTAAATGTCCTACGTGTGGCATGCAATTGCCAAGCGAGGCAATGTTCTGTGATGAGTGTGGCCATAAATTAACCCTTCCTTCAGAACCACCCCCTAAAGAACTTTCTTTTAACGAAAAAATAGAAAAGATTCAACGCTACCTTCCGAAAGGCCTCACACAGAAAATTCTGTCTCAAAAAGATCGCATTGAAGGTGAACGCAAACAAGTCACGGTGATGTTCTGTGACATGGCGGGCTTCACCGCTCTTGTCGAAAAGCTCGGCCCAGAGGACGCCTACGACATCATGGATCAGGTTTACGAAATCCTTATTCATAAAGTCCATGAATATGAAGGCACAGTGAATGAGATGACCGGAGATGGCGTCATGGCTCTTTTTGGGGCTCCCATTGCTTTGGAGGATGCGCCCCAACGGGCAATCAGGGCCGCAATGGCAATTCACAGAGAGTTAGCTAAATTTAGTGATGATAAAAAAGGAGAAAATATACCACCTCTTAAAATGCGGATTGGTATTCACACCGGAGCAGTTGTTGTAGGCACTCTGGGAAATGATCTAAGGGTAGATTTTAAGGCGGTTGGTGACACGGTGAACATTGCCTCAAGGTTGGAAAGTCTGGCTGAGTCCGGCTCAACCTATGTTACAGGGGATGTATTCAACCTCACTGAGGGTTTCTTTCGATTCGAAGCATTGGGCGAGAAAAAGATCAAAGGGAAAAAAGACTCTATCCGGGTATATCGTGTCATCACAACCAGCAGCAGAAGAACAAGGTTTGACGTTAGTGCCGAGCGTGGTCTGACACCTTTTATCGGCAGGGAGAGAGAGTTAGACCTTCTTCTGGATGGTTTCGAGCGATCCAAGGCAGGCATGGGGCAGGCCTTTTCAATTATGGCAGAAGCCGGCGTTGGCAAATCAAGGCTTTTATATGAGCTCAGAAAAATCATTTCTAATGAGGATATCACTTTTTTAGAAGGGAAATGCCTTTCATATAGCCGAAATGTACCATACCACCCGGTCATTGATGTATTGAAGGCTAATTTTAATATTCAAGATGGTAATGAAGATTCTGCTATAACGGAGAAGATAAAAGCCGGCCTTAAGATACTGAAAGTAGATGAACAATTGACCTTACCATATCTTTTAGAGATCCTATCGGTCAAAGACAGTGGTATCACCGCGACCTCAATGAGCCCGGATGCCAAAAGAGATCGAATCATCGAAGCTGTAAAACGAATCACCCTTAAAGGTTCGGAGATTCGGCCCATTATCATTGCCACCGAGGATCTTCACTGGATAGATAAAAGCTCAGAGGAGTATTACAAGAATCTTATAGAAAGCATCTCTGGTGCTAGGGTTTTCTTGATATTTACCTACCGTCCTGAATTTGTACACACTTGGGGAGGAAGATCCTATCACAGTCAGGTGAACCTGAACCGGTTTTCCAACAGGGAAAGCCTGTTAATGGTATATCAACTTTTGGGTTCTGATAATCTCGACGTGGATCTTGAGAACATGATCCTGGATAAAACCGAAGGTGTTCCCTTATTTATTGAGGAATTTATAAGGTCGCTTAATAATTTAAAGTTAATTGAAGCAAAAAATAAAAAATATCATCTGATAAAAAATATACAGGATGTGGCCATTCCTGCCACTATCCACGATGTAATCATGGCCCGGGTTGACTCATTACCTGAAGATGCAAAAAAGCTGCTCCAAATAGGATCGTCAATCGAAAGGGAATTTCAATATAAACTGATAAAAAGGTTGACAGACATTTCAGAGAAGGAGCTTTTGTCTCATTTATCTGTTTTAAAGGACACCGAGCTTCTTTATGAAAGAGGGATATATCCGGAAAGCACTTATATTTTCAAACATGCCCTTACCCGTGAAGTCATATATAACTCTATCTTAACTAAACAGAAGAAGAGACTCCATGGTCAGATAGGCAAGGCAATCGAAGCGCTTTCCAAAGAAAATATAGATGAATTTTATGAGGTAATGGCCAAGCATTTTATTGCCGGTGAGAATTTTGAAAGGGGGGCTGAGTATTCTAAACTGGTGGCAAAAAAAGCTGAGAAGACAGCAGCATTAAATGATGCCATAGCATATTCGCAGGATCGAATTTCCTGCCTCGAAAAGTTGCGTCAAACTAAAAGTGTACAAAATAAGATAATCGATCACAGAACAACCCTTGGACTCTACTATCTACAGATGACGAATTGGATAAAAGCTAAGGAAGCGATTGATCCAATCATTGAGCTTGCGATAACTCAAGACTATAAAAGAAGATTATCGCAGATATATACCATTATCGGTGCGCATAATATGTGGATTAAAGAAGATATTCCTGCTGCAAGTGTAAATTTAAATAAGGCTAAAAAAATATCGGAGGAAGTTAACGATTTTATTTCTTTAGTTTTAGCAAATTATCACCTGGGTGGCACATTTGCTTATAATGCTGAATTTGAAAAATCGGATTCCTGTTTCAGAACAGCCATTGACATTAATATGATCGCAAATAACCTCTGGGGAGTATCTACAATTAAAGGCACCCAAAGTATGACTTCCCATTTCATATCAGGACGTATTGAGCTATGCCACCAAACAAGTACTGAGGCAGCCTCTATAGCTGAGGAAAGTGGAGATATTTATTCAAAAGCGCTTGCTTACACAGGCTACGGGATTTCGCTTTTTGGTAAAGGATTAGTTAAAGAAGCCAAGAAATACCTTTTTATGGGAATTGATTTTTGTAAAAGGATCAATCTGCTTATGTTTGAAATGGTTGGTCATCTTTACTTGGCTCAAACTTTTTTTCTATTAAAAGAATACCAAAAAAGTAAAGAGCATTATGTTAAAGGGATCGCGATTTGTAAAAATGAAAGTTATATGCCATCAATTTTAAGGTGTTCCGAAATAGATTTGGTAAAATCAAAAGTTATGAATAACGAAAGAGATATTGATTTTGATTCATTATACCAGATTGCGAATAAAATAGAACTAAACCCAGTTAAAAGCAGGGCATCTAACTCTATATGCGTGATATTGCTAAGCACAGATAATCATATTGCTGAAGCTGAAAAGTGGATAACGAAGGCAATTGAAACAGATAAAAAATACGGCCTGAGGCTTTATTTGGCTATTGATTATGCCCAATATGCAGATTTGTTTATAAGAAAAGGCGATCCATCAAAAGCCAAAGAAAACCTTAGCAGCAATAGAGATCTTCAAGGAATGCGATGCCGATGGATGGGTGGAGAAATATGAAAAAGAAATGGCTGAACTTTAGTACAAAATCTCATGAAAATTCTTTCCACAATATATTGTAGTTCAGAAAAAAATTGTAAGACTACCGATATCTATCATAGATCACAGGTTTTTTGAGGCAACAAAATTCTTTGATACCTCCAACAAAGATGGAATTTTGATTGATCCAAAAAATTTGTGATATCATCAGCACGAGTTTTCAAGGGCTAAGTACGAATAACTGCTATATACTAAAGGTTTCTAATTTGTCTCAAAACCTGATGTATATCCAACTAATCGCAACTGAGCCTCAATTACCGATATGTGAATAGTATCCGTAAAAAATTAGGACTCTCAATAGTACTGATTATGTAAACATATCTGCACTTGATAGGTGGGAGATAAGGACAGAGTCGCTCAGGCTCTGTCCTACAAATTGTCAAAGAACATATAAGGATTTACTATTTTGCTGCTCCCCGCGGGGCTCGGGATGCTAGATGAAAAATACTTCGATTCGGTCAGGGACATCTCTGACCAAGGACGTACAGCTTGCGAACGCCCTTTTCCAGCTTCTGAGAAGGCATTCCTGCCGATCTCACTGGAAAACTGTTTAATCATATTGCCAACTATCCCCTTTCCAGCCACCAGCTACCGCTGAATCGACTGAATAAAATTCAAAATCACGAGCAACCACTATTTTTCCTCTGGCCATAGCTTCATAATTAAAAGCATGGCGGAAATGATCAGGGCCAAGCTTTACGTAAACATAGCGTTTGGAGCCTGTTTCCTCATCTTCTTCCAGCTTCTTTGCAACATTATGAAGATGTTTGGCAAACTCATTAATTACCCCACAATTTTTAGGAAGTATTAGTTGCTTCTCCATTATTTGCCGGTGTGAAGCGTCAAGGGATTCCGTGCGGTTGCATTGACAGATCAACTCTTTGCCGTTCCAAGCATAAGAGCCTTTTTGATGTTGATTGTAGTAATTGAGATAAATTTTGCCTTTGTGCCTTTCGGCAAAGGTTCTTGCATTTCTGATTTCTGGCAACGCGTCTACCACGCAGCGAGAAACCTTAAAATTTTTCATTAATCGGTCAAGTTCCTCCCAATCCTTGTAAATACCGATATGAACGATTTGGCCGGATTTCTCATGGTGCTTTTTGCCAATTACAACATGAAGGTCTTTGCCCTGATCCACTCCCATGCTGCAGGGTCCTTCATCTTCACTAGCAATGCCTTCACTACCGCAAAGGGATAAAACCTCTTGGCTTGATAACCTGTTGACGGCCTCAACGTAGGCCACACCTATCTTTAAATTATAAAAGTCGGTTAAATTGTCTGTAGTTCGGAATTGAAGGAGGATGTCGGCAGGATCTACATAATGAGAAAATAGCTGTGAGAAATGATAACCTCTCCTGTCTTCAACTCCGGGTTTTTTGGCAGCCCATTGGCCTATGGACGGATTCAATTCAGCTTCGCATTTGTGGCAAGCTCTTATTACTCGATCTTTTACAGTTATCAAACATTCTGGGAAAGTATCTTCAAGACAGGTATACTCCCCGCATTTCTCACATTTCAAGAGCCAATATCTTTGATCCATTTTTTGAAAAGCCTTGTCAACTCCGTAATCTGACAATGTAGGATTCGACAATTTCAATATCTCTTTATATTCGCTGTGTGAGAGCCTCTCAAGGGCCATATCAACAGCATTCGGAGGCGCTTCATCGAGCTCATCAAAAATGAGTAAATCTGCTGGTACAGACTTTAAACCTGTCCGGCTTCTCATCCCCCGCAAGTATAAAAAGCAATTGTGGACACGTTTTATATTTGCTGCATCAGTATCTTTCATCCAGGAGCCAATAGTTTCGGGATTACCCTGCAACAATGGATTTAACCTACCTTTAGAAAAATCCGTCACATCTGATTTACTCGGAAACAAATACAAAATGCCGCTAAGTTTACGATAACGGGCAGCATAGATAGCTTTAAGCATTGCCAGGGAAGTTAAACCTAATTGGGCGCCTTTTTGGTATACCTGATGTGGATGATTATCGGCATAGGGTTCCTTCAAGTATTCATGCTTATCAAATGTGAAAGCACGCCCATCTAAAATAACAGGCACACCCTCTGCCCACTCACCTAATGGTAACACTTCCTCATCGATGCCATATTGCTGATCAATTGACTCGCACAGATCGGCGAATAACGTTTCTTTGTTTAAGCTTTCGGATGACTTCATCGCGTGTACCCGGCTCCATTTCGTCTAAAATATTTAAGACAGCTTCTTGAAATTCCGCATAAATCTTAATGTCATGCCAAACCTGAGCAATAGATAGTTGCAACGATAATTGTTGCCTGATTTCCCCGCTTAGCATTATCATTATTGCCTGGATAGATTTTTTATCCACATTGGGTTTTTCTATTTCCTTTTTGGCACGATCTAACTCTTCGTTGATAGCACTATTGATTTTTTGGAGTTGAGCCAGCATGTCTAAATGATTCTCCACAACTTCATTGGTCTTCTCAAGTGCCATTGTACGAACGATTTTGTTTTTTAATAGTTTCTTTCGCTGTGAAACTGCCCCAGGACTGCATCTAAAGATTTTAGCGATCTCGTTTGTAGTTTTGCCCTGCCTAAGATAGCGATCCAATTCAACATCAATAATTTTCCCTTTATATGGCATTTTAGATTTCCCTAAAAAAATTTACTAAATCCAAGCAATGAAGCTAAAAAATCTCTAAATTTTTTTGTTGCAACATTTTAGATTTGTTGATTTCTTGTTGACCAACTTCTTGCAATCCTATGATATTCGTAGGTTTGTAGATAGTGCCATGTATCCATTATTCATAAGTCTCATATGGGAGGCTTTCTAAATATGCTTTTAGATCAGCAACCATAAACACAATTTTTCTACCGTTGCGCTTAGGCTATACCGGGAAAGGATTTTCAGCCTTTCTACCAAGTCTGTTACGCAATGTTTTAGGAGCAAGACCGATAAACCTGGCAGCATCGTTAACGCCAAGTGCCTCTGGTTGAATATTTGTTGTTTTTCCTATCTTCATTTTGATTTTGTCATAGAATCTGTCATAGGCAGTTTGAAGCATTACAACATTTAGAAATTAATAAGGATATTCACAAAAAAGAGCTTTATATATATAAGGGGGGGAATCGATTTTACCCCCTTTATATATATTATACTGATTTTTTGTATTCATTCTGTGATATTTCAAATACTTACAAGCTTTTCAATTCCCTATGACAAAAGTTATGACACTTTTCTATATTTTGCTGTAAGTCTTTGATTTAGCACAAAATCTTAACTCTTCATTACTTATCAGGTTTTTGACTGCCGTTTCCCAAACCCAGATACCGTCTGAGTTATAATTAACCTTGCGTTGAAGATCTCTTTTTCTCCAAACATTTTGTAATCTGAGAGCGCGCCGGATTTTCTCTTCCATTCGTGCTATCTTGCCTGTTGCATCAATTGGATCATAGACGTATCTCACATCATGTTGCCAATCTATCAAAGCAATAACTTTATCTATGATCTCGGTATCAACAACCGCCTTCATGTCATTAACGGCCAATAGCGGCATTAGGCGAAGCCCATAGGTATCAAGGCGTTTTGAGTGTGGAGAGCTGCCCTTTAGGTTTTTATAAAACTCCGTCCATTTTGTAGTAGCTGATTTATCAATTGATATCCCCGGATTCTATTGAATAAGCTGCAGACATTCTCTGAGCTGGTTATAAATGTTTTCAATTTTCAAAAAGGGGATCGGCTCCGGTACTGGAAAGCATTTATTGGAATCACCTGGCACCAGGAAAATCCGATTATTGAAGCCGATATCCAGGAATTTAGGATCAAACAGCCCGGCGTATGTGTCCGTTGTGGACGCTGCCAGCATTGAAACAAAACCGTTTTCAATTATAATGGGATCTTTAGAGGTGTAATTTTCATAACGATTAGACCCAAACAGCATATTTGTTGCAGCTAAAAGCGTTGAATTTTTTATATTACACTTTGCAACAAAAACTTTTAGTTCATCATAGAAAATGAGCACTTTCGGTGTTTGGCTCATCAGTTTTGCTACACCCTCGCCGGAAGCAGCTCCCCGGCATACTGCAAAGTTGTTATCTGCGAAAAAGCCCCGGAAAAACTCTGCAGTTTCATCCAATGCCGTGCTTTTGCGGACATCGGCTGATTCACCTAAAAGCGTCACGTATAGTCTGGGCTGTGATTTTCTCTGTGAATTAAGATAGAGTTGGTCGGACACAGCAAGGCCAAAAATTGTAAGAAATGCCATATAAAAGAAGTGATCTGGGGATTCTAAATATTGGCCGTAGGTACGAGCATATTGACCAGCAATACCGCTAAAAACATGGTCTGGAAAATCCAATTGCTTTGAAGCATTGGTATCGTTTCTTACAGTAACAAAATTTCTTGCCTTTTCGATATGCTTACTCAACCATCTGTGCCGGGTGTCACCCTTCTCCCGGTATTTCTCACCGATTGGATACGTATCAAATATCGTAAAAATAGCGGTATCTGGCAAATCTGCAGCCACAAGCGCATTTACCACTGACATAATAGCCTCAGATCTACGGCCTCGCTTCTCCCCTTCCCTGATCAGTTTTTTAGTTCCGTAGGCGACCGGGAGGCTATCAATATCACCTTGCCAGGAGTTCCCTATTTCGGGTTTTTTGTTGTCAGTGATTGAGCACAGCCGGTTATATAGTTTCGTGATTTCTTCTGGTCGGTTCTCTATATTTTCTGAGCTGAGACTTAATTTTTTTCCTGTGAGTGTGAAAAATCGGGCATTATCATAAATTTCAACATCGGATTGGTCAAATATGGATTTAAAATTCCGGCCGGGGCCTGGCAACCTACCTTTAGCTATTATTTTAATGCCTGTATTTGAAGGGCTTATCTCTGAATAACTGTCAATGTATTTAAGTATCTCAAAGCAGTTTTGCTCGGATTCATCCGTTGCCGGATCATAGCAGTTATCAAGATCAATTCCACAAAAGGGATCATTTTTGGCAAATACAAAACCAATGCCCCCGATGCTGTTAGCTTTGTGGGTGTTATAGTAGGCTAAGGCATTTTTATAAGTCGACCAAGTTTTTGAATTGGTAGAAGAGGCTTTACGGCCATTTTTTGGATCAATTGGAATTTTGGAAATTTTACCGTTATCCAACGGCTGTGCTTTCCAGGCAACCCACTGTGACAGCGGTTTTAGCTCTTTGGGGATATTATCAGTATTGACTGTCAACAAATTAGATACCCTGCGCATTTGTATTGGTTTCAGGCCAGGCAATTTCTTCGGGTCTTATATGCAAGCTCTTAGATAGGGCCTGCTTCTCATAATCATTTGCCGGGTGACCGTTTTCGATAAGTGAAATCCTTGACTGATGCACATTGGCAATTTTGGCAAGATCCCACTGGCTAAGTTTTCTGTGAAACCTGATTTCCCTTAACTCCATTTTTACATCTCCTTTAGACATAAAAAATCCCTGCAAAATCGTGTGTCTCACAGGGATTTTAGTTTTTATTAATAATAATTTGCAAATTGTAAGGCGTAAAATCTGAAAGAATTTTTAGGACTTAATTTTCTGCTTCGATGGGGTCGCATAATCCCAAGGCACTAATGTAGCTCCTATTTTTATTAAATAATCTAAGCGTTGTTTTACATCCTTAGCATCAATCGGTTTTAAAAAGGTGGCTTTCACAAATTTTGCTATTATCTCATTATGAGCCTTTAAACGACGTTTTGTTTTTGGAAGCTGCATTCCCGGTTCAATGGCCATAGTTGATCTTGAGATGTATCTCTTTAAATAAAAAGCTATCTCAAAAATTAAACTATCTAAAACAGGATCAATACGCTTCTTGCCTATTGGCTTAGGAAAAAGAAGGCAACCATCTTGAAACCAATAAATTACATTTTTAAAGGGGGTATATTTTCCAAGCCCGGATTCGTAAGCAGCAAGAATTTTGTCAAGTAATTGTTCAACGCGCCTTTTGGACTCATCAAGCCTTTT
>CP070746.1:4770087-4798312 GCA_020348305.1 Desulfobacterales bacterium | reverse complement strand
TGGAATTGATGGGATATAGTTGCAATGACTGGGACCTCAGTCCGAATCCGGTGATTGAGCCTGAATATTCATCCGAGTATATGCAGAAGCTGCCGCGAAGAAGAATGTTTGATTCAATTCGGTGGTTAGGAGACCAGATGAGTCGGCGTTTGATGAACCGAAAATAATAGGTTTTGCTATCTATCTTAATCGAATCCTATGGGTCAGATTTGCCGTAAACCCTCGTATGAAACTTCATTCCTTTAGACAGGATTTACAGGATTATCAGGATTTTTTTGGTTTAGTATCGCTATATCCTGTCCATCCTGTGATCCTGTCAGAAAATGGAACGTTCAGGCCGTTAAGTTTTCTATTCGATCAAACTGGCCGCTTTTCAGGCCAGCGGCTGGGCTGAACCCTGAACCTTTGCACCTAATCGATCCTTGCTTTCAAAAAATAATATGGTTATCATAATTTTACCATAACTAATCTGATTGAACATTATAGAGGTATCTATGGCGAAGTATTCATTTCAAAAAAACTTCCCCCCCAATAGGCGTTGGCGCCTGTTGCAGGTAGAATCGGCTATTGCCTGCAATCTTCGATGCGTCATGTGCCCCTGGAGAGAAATGACAAAAAATGCTCCGAACCAAGGACTTATGTCGCAAAACGTATGGGAAATCATTCGTCCGTATTTGTCTGACGTTCAATCCATCGATTTTACCGGTGGAGGCGAGCCATTATTGCAACCACGATTGGCGGAGTGGATTGCCGGAGCAAAAGATGCAGGTTGCGAAACCGGTTTTCTTTCCAACGGGCTTTTACTTAAAAAAGAAAAATTGAAGCGGATCCTGAATGCGGGCCTGGATTGGATATGCATCTCAATGGACGGAGCCACGGCGGATATGTATGAAAAGATTAGAATCGGCTCCAGCTTTGCGCAAGTCTGTGAGAACGTTTCCAATATCGCAAGACTGCGCAATGGGAAAGTTCCAAAAAGCATGATTAACTTTGTTTTAATGGAAATGAATGCTCACCAGATGGAAGACATCGTGCGGTTAGCTGCTCGATTGGGAGTCGACCAGATAAATTTCAAGCAGTGTGATGTGATCCGCGGAGAAGCAGGAAAAGGCCATGGGATCTTTGGCCCCAGAGAAACCAAAGAGATTCGTCGCTTGAGGAAAACTTTAGAAAAAGCCCGCCGGCTAGCCAAAAAACTAAATGTTCAGGCCACGGCTTTTGCGTTTACCCCCGAAGAGCGACCTGTTTGCGAACAAGATCCCAGGAATTCCATGTTTATCAGTTATGACGGTATAGTAGCCCCCTGTATCAACCTGGCACTTGGAGGGCCCACTACATTTCTCGGAAAAGACGTTATCATGCCATCGATGCATTATGGTCGTCTACCGGATGACGATTTGATGGATTTGTGGCAATCAGACACCTGTAAATTCTACAGGCAGCGATTTGAGCATCGGGTTGAAAAACACGAAAACACCATGGTCCGTAATTTGTTAGATTCCGGCGGATCCGGCCGCGAACGTATTATGCAAGCCGCCCGCGAAGCCATGCCTGAGCCGCCAAAGGGCTGTAACGTGTGTCATTATCTGTATGATATTTGAAAAGTTGCGGATTACGAGTTACGAGTTACGTGGTGCGTGTTACGGGACACTGGCTGCTGGCGGCTGGTCTCTGGTCACTGGTTACTGGTCTCTGGCTTCTGGTACCTGTTAATTGATGCTGGATACTCGAATCTAGGTGATAGTACTCGATGCCAGATTCTGGTGGAAGAGCCTTTTATCTGCGATCAGAACAGTTTTCCGGGCATTCATATCGCGGCAGGATGCCGCTCCCACATGACAAATGATGACTAGTTATAAGAACCCGCAAGGCGGAAGTCGGAATTGCTAGATTTTTGATTTTGGATTGCGGAAAAAAAGCTTATAGCTCATAGCTCACAGCAAAAAATTGATATTTTCGTACTACGATGCTATCAGGCCTTCAGGCTTTCTCGCTTCCCAGCCTCCTATCCTTTAATCTATGAGCTATCAGCTATCAGCTTGAAACATCCAGCGACCAGAGGCGGTTACCTTATACCTTGAACCTTTGATCCCTGAACCTTTTAGCCTCTCCCTATTAAACCATCCCTTTAAAGGCAAAAAAAGTAAGTGACAGGATGCCGGCGGTTACCAGGGCAATCGAGGTGTCTTCAAGGGGACGGGGCACACGGGCTAAAAGGATGCGTTCGCGAACCCCGGCAAATAGTATTAGTGCCAGCCCAAATCCAACGGCATAGCTAAACGATGCCACCAAGGCTTGCAGAAAATTGTATTCCTCATTGACATTGATTAAACACACGCCCATTACGGCACAATTGGTAGTAATCAGCGGCAAAAATATACCCAGACCTGCATACAGGGCCGGGATGCTCTTTTTTAAAAACATCTCGACGAACTGAACCAGAGAGGCAATAACCAGAATAAATGCAACCGTTCGCAGAAATTCAAGTTTCAACATTTTGAGAAAATATGTATTCACAATCCAGGTGATCACACCTGCCATTACCAGCACAAACACCACCGCCATGGCCATGCCAATGGCGGTTTCCATTTTTTTAGACGTGCCTAAAAACGGGCAGTTGCCCAGATATTGGGCCAACAGAATATTGTTTATGAGGATACAGCTGATTGCCAGGACAAAAAAATCACCCATGTTGTTCTCCTATTTTTTGCCGACCAGATTCATGATGCACAGCAGCAATCCCAGGCATACGAACGCACCGGGAGCCTCAATCATAAACGAAAACGGTTGAAAGGACGGACCGAATATCGGGATTGGTTTTTCCCAGAATGTGAGTGCTCCGGTGCCAAATAATTCTCGCACAGCCGCCAAGACGGCGAGGGATAACGTAAAACCGATACCGATACCCAGACCATCTAAAAAGGATCGAAATACACCGTTTCTGGAGGCAAACGCTTCTGAGCGCCCTAAAACAATGCAGTTCACAACAATTAAGGGAATAAAAATACCCAATTTCAGAAAAAGGGGATAGGCAAAGGCCTGCATGACCAATTCCACCACAGTGACAAAAGTAGCGATGATAACGATAAAGCATGCGATTCGAACTTTTGACGGAATAGCTTTTCGTAACAATGAAACCAGAACATTTGAACATACCAGAACGAAGGTCGTGGCGATTCCCATTCCGATACCGTTTTCAACCGATTTGGTAACTGCCAGTACAGGGCACAGACCAAGCACCAGGCGAAACGGCGGTACTTCGTCCCACAAGCCTTTGAAAAACTCCTGTGCGAGCGGTTTAGCCATCTATGTCTCCCTATTTTTTAAAACTTTTAAGCTGATCATCAAGTTGATCTTTGAACTCTTTATAGATGTCATTTGCCTCGTTGGTCGCGGCGCAAACCGCCCGGGAAGTGATGGTCGCACCGCTGATAGCGTTGATGTTGCCGCCATCCTGGTTGACGTTTATGGGATCTTCCAGGCTAATATCTCTAAACTGGGCTGCGAAGTTGGGATCGGTTTGTGCCTTTGCCCCCATGCCGGGTGTTTCAGCGTGAGTAGTGACGCCCACCCCCAACAATTTATTTTCCTTGACGTCGATGCCGACCATAAGCCCGACATCGCCGCCATATCCCTTGCCCGAGGTTTCAAAGGCAATTCCGCGAGGTTCGCCATCGAAGACACCGACAAAAAAGGTTCGTTCAATATCACCGTCTTTAATCTGGAATCGATCCACGATGGGGTCATTGGTGGCACCTTCAAAAATCATTCGTATAGCGGGACCTTTGACAAATTCAAGTACTTGGTTTTCAATTCGTTCCTTGGTTCCGCTATGGATATAGGCCAACAGACCGCCGGAAAAACAGCTTAAGATAGTTAAGACGACCACCATTTTGATCATTTCACGCATTTTCTATACAACCTTTCCCAGGGCTTTGGGTCTGATTTTATCTAACAGCGGATGGATTAGATTGATGACCAGGATGGCCAAAATGACACCGTCGACATAAGCGCCGGTATTTCGGATCAGCACCGTCATAATACCGCCGGCTGCACCATAGATGAGCATCGGGATCACATTCACCGGCGATGAAGAATCTTCCGTAGCCAGAAAAAATGCTCCAATTATTGTATAGCCGGTTAAGAGATGATAGGCGGGGCTTATAAATCGAATCGGATCAAATAGATGAAAAATGAAAGCGGTTATATATACACCCGCTAAGAAGCTAAGCGATATTTCCCAACGAATAAATCCTCTCAATATGAGATACACTCCGCCCACAAACAGGCCTAGGCCGAAAGTGGTGCCAATGCCGCCGATTTGCCGGCCCATAAAAAGATCCCATAGGTTAAATGAAATTACGCCTTGCGCCCCAAAATATTTTGCAGCCGCTATGGGATAAACAGTGGCGAACTCCAGATCATAATTTAAAAGCATGCTGTCAAAATCAAATAGATCCTTCCAGGATACCATCATAATAGCCACGGCAAGAGCTACCGGATTGAAAGCATTGCTGCCGATTCCCCCGAAGATCTGTTTTCCGATTACAATCGCAATAAAGGTGCCGGTTATTACCGCCCACCACGGCATCGTTGCCGGCAGCAGCATCCCAAACAGCAAACCGATTAGGGCAGCGTTTCCGTCACCAATGGTAATCGGTCGTCGGCTTACCAGGTTTATTATCAGTTCCCAAAGGATCGCCGTTGCAACAGATAGACAAAGGACACCAACAGCCGGCATTCCGTAATAGTAAAATCCCAATAAAACGGCCGGCAATGCCGCAAATATCGTATGGTAATTGCGTTCGGTTACTCTACTGCCACTATGCCAGAAAGGTGCGTGGGAAACGATTAATTTTTTCTGTTCAACCATTGGTCCCCTCCGACGTTTTTGCCCGCTCTAGCTCATATTTGCCTAGTTTGATATATTGAAAAATTGGGATCTTGGACACACAAACAAAGCTACAGAGTCCGCATTCCACACAGGAGTATAGATCGTAATAGTCGGCAGCCTCTTCATATTGCCCGGCTTCGAGGAATCGGACTAAAAGGTTTACCTGGATATTTGCCGGGCACGTTCTGACGCACTCGCCGCAGTTAATGCAGGGATAGTCCGATGCATAGGCTGCCTGGGATTGATCAAGGACCATAATAGCATCCGTGTCCGGTTGAACCGGATGTTCGAGGGAATATACGGCCAACCCTCTCATGGGGCCGCCGAAAATGATGCGGTCTTTTTCGTTAACGGTTATTCTATGGGTTGCAAAGATATCCTCTATCGGCGTACCGATTGTGGCTTCAATCAGGTTTTGGCTCCCGTCTTTTCTGATCAGCGTAATGATCTTTGTGATTGGGATACGACCACTGTCAAACGCAGTACCCATCGCTGCGATGGCCTCAGCACTGAAAAAGCAAACCCCCAAATCTTCACAGCTTTGTCCGGCCGGGACGATTTGACCAAGAGCATTTTTCATAATCAGCCGGGGGAGCGCTGAAGGGTAAGCCGTATCAACCGTTTTTACCTCAGCTCCGAGATGGCCGTAACCCTGCAAGGATTCACCGGCCACTGTCATAACAATATTTTCAATACCAGTAATTGTTTTTAAGAGCTGTATTCCGCTTTTTAACTTATTGAGTTTGGATTTAACAATATACTGATTTGTCCCCACAAGTAGGTCGCTGTCGACACCGTTAATCACAATTGTCTTAATTTCGTGTTGAGCATCCGAAAATAAGCTTAGCTGGGGTTTGCCAGGGGCATACGATAAGAAATCTATTGCTCCTTCAAGGGTCGGATTTTGAACGACTGTTTCGAATTCGTTATCAAGAATTTCATTTCCAGCAAGACTGATCGTTACGGCGAGATAAGATTTCCCAAAATCTCCGGTGAAGGGTGAAATCGAAGATATCCTTCCTGTGGCCGTGGCAATTACATAAGCCGGATCATCGGCGAAAAGAGATATCTTCTGGCCGGTATTTACTTTGTCGCCGACGCGGAATAAGGCCGGCATATTTCGTTTATCCGATTTTGGATGGTGCAACGTAACCGTTTTTGATGCTTCGATGTGACCTGGTTTGGGCAGTCTCGCCGGAAGGATTTCGTATTCGAATCGGGGTCTTATCCAACCAAAAAAGGATTTTTGTAACATGGGTAACATACGCTTAACCTTTTATTTCGTTATTGAAAACCAGGTCCACTGGGCCAGTCGAAAATTTTTAGACCAGCGCCCCCTTCGGGGGCAGATCAAAGCCGGATCCTTTGTGCCCGGATCCTATTAAATCATACCGCATGAAGAATCAGATTCAATGAGTACGTAAACTTTGGCGTTTATAGCAGCTTACCTGACATGGCATTTGGAACATTCTTCTTCAGTCGGACCAGAGCCAAATTGCTCGTGACAGCCGCCACACTGCTTATGAAAGGCAACCGCCCGTTTCGGTTGTTCTTCATCGCCTTCATCCGGATCATGACACTCACTGCAGGACTGGGCATCGGCATATTCATCTTCCGAAAGCGTATGATGACAATCACCGCAGGAGATTCCATAACCTAATTCCGAAAAATGGGTTTTGTGATCAAATAAAACCTTTCCGGCTGCAACCTTAAACATTAAACGTAACGGTTGCTCCGGCGCTTTTTCAGGGAAAGCGGCATAGCATATGGCCCCCACTACCAGCAAACAAATAGCCAGGGCATAAGCCAGTCTTAATTCTTTCTTTGTAAACATGTTGTATCCGTTTGATTTAGGTTTTGCAAATATCGATGAGTCTGAGAAAAAGCCAAGACTCGACTAACATAATGTAAAAAAGCTTTCAAGATTTTTTTCTGCCTAAAAAGATCTTGGCCAAGAGATGAAAGTTTTAAGCCAATTCCCTTTTACCATTGGTTCATAATATCACTGCCTCTCCGTTTGGCCACTTCATCTTGCAAATTTAGGAACCGCGAACCCACCACCGAAAGCAACTTGATCATGACTTTATAACCGATCTCTGCATCTTGCTCGAAGAGGTTGATAAGCGCATCTTTTTCAACCTGCATTACTTTGCAGGTTCTCGTGGCACAATACGCAGAAAGTCGGTACTTATAAGGGGGAACAAGACTGGACCAACCAAAGGTCATTTTCTCAGATAACGTGGTAATGGTAGTTTCCGGCAGTGCGGATCGCCCCGGCAACTCCCACTGCAGCGCAACCTGTCCGTTCATGACCGCCCACAGATATCTGGGCGCTTCGCCTGCGCCAAAGATTTTGTCGCCGCGAGAAAATCCGGTTTCCCGGCAATATTTTTGAATTTCAGCCAGCTGATTATCATCGAGTTCCTTAAACACCTCGACGTTTTCAAGAAAATCGAGAGTGATCATTGATTCCTCCTTTTTCAATTCTAACGCTCCTCTGGGCTAGATTAATTCATAATCTTTTTGAACTTTCCCCTTAATAATGTGTTTTTGAAATACCTGGCGAATTTTATGGGGCGTCATCTTTTGATATACGACCGGCTCTTCTCCGCCGATTTCGATCGTTACATTCGGCTCAGTGGGGCATTTACCGATGCAGCCGGAGGATTTTACACGGATGTCCTGTCGACCGGAGTTGTATATTTCTTCCATGAGGGAAGTCATTACCTCGCGGGCGCCTGCCGCAATGCCACACGTGGCCATGTGCACCTTAATCGTAACCATAGAAGCGGGTGGACCGGTGGCTGAATTCTGTAATTGGTGAAAGTGCGTGCCGGCAACTCCGGCTAAATTTGATATAACCAAAAAACCCATGCGAAAATCTTTTTCAAACAGCCTGAAAAGAAACTCTTTATCGATCTGCAATATTTTACACGTTCTGGTCGCGCAATAGGCCGATAATTTATATTGGTAGGGGGGTACGAAACTTGACCAGCCCAGGGTACGGGCAGCGGTGATCGAAAAGATGGTATTTTCTTCGGAGGTGGGGCGTCCGGGCAGATCAAATCGCAGATCAACTTGTCCGTTCATTACAATCCAGACCCGATCCGCGGTTTCCCCTTCAGCGAATAATCGATTTCCGCTATGGTATTCTTTTTCCCGGCAAGCTTGCTGGATTTGGGTGAGCTGACCGTCATTGAGTCCTTTAAAGATGTCAACGCTTTTTAGGAAATATAATATGGTCATCGAGTACCTCCTTCCAAACCTGTATCTTTGTTGTAGCAGGTCAGGCAGCAAAATAGGCATCTTCTGCTCTCCCCACGTACGGCTTTTTCGGTAAGCATGTGGTCCACTTCAGCAAATGAGCGCACGCGTTCAGACACCGGAACTTCCGGTATCGGGGCTCTGGCACACTTGATGATCCCCTCCACACTGTCAAACACGGTCTCGGGTATAACCTCTTTGTCCAATTCATTTGGCGCGGCGGTGACTTGCTGGCCCGTGACATATTGATGAATTGAGCGGGCAGCCCGTCGGCCTCCGCCGATGGCTTCTACCACGAGGGAGGGACCCGTAGCCGCATCGCCTGCGGCGAACAAATACGGGATATTGGTTTGCAGGGTTTCGGAATTGACATCGATGGTGTTCCATCGCGTCGTTTGCAGCTCATGCAAGCGTGTTTGGGTGGCGTCGGTAAAGGAAATATCAGGGGATTGACCAATGGCGGTGATCACCATGTCCGTTTCCAGCCGAGTTTCTGATCCTTCAATGGGCACCGGTCTTCGCCTTCCGCTGGCATCCGGCTCGCCCAGTTTCATCTGTAAATATTCTAAATGAGTGACATGGCCGTTTTCATCGCCGATAACGCGAACCGGAGCAGCGAGGAAAAGAAATTCAACTCCTTCTGCTTCTGCAGCCTCAATTTCAACTTCGTTGGCAGGCATTTCACCGCGGGTTCGGCGATACACAATATAGACTTTTTCTGCTCCCAGTCGGATCAGGTTGCGGGTACAGTCGATGGCGGTATTTCCGCCACCGATAATCGCCGCAATCCGACCGATAAGCGGCGAGTCGCCTTTGGCCAGCCTGGATAAAAAGTCAATTCCGGTGTAGCAGCCTTTAAGGTTTTCTCCTTCAACCCGAAGCCTTGAATCTTTCCAGGCGCCGATGCCTAAAAAAATCGCGTCGAATCCGGCTGCCACAAGCGAGCTCAGATCAAAGTCAAGGCCAAACTTGACGTTGGTGTGATATTTAGCGCCTAAATTGAGTATACCTTCGATTTCCCAATCCAGAACCGTTTTCGGAAGGCGGTATTCCGGAATGCCGTATCTTAGCATTCCGCCTAATTTCGACATAGCTTCAAATATGGTGACATCATGCCCCAATCTTCGCAGAAAATAAGCACAACTCAACCCGGCTGGTCCGCCACCCACAACTGCGATTTGTTTGTGGGTGGGAGGTGCCACCGGAATCGGAAGCCGTATGCCGGAATTCATCTCATAATCTGCAACAAAACGTTTTAATTGATTGATGGAAACCGGTTCATCCTCTATTCCGCGTCGACAGTTGGTTTCGCATGGATGAGGGCAGACGCGGCCGCAGGCCAGTAACAAGGGATTGCGCTCCCTAATCGTATTGACCGCCCCTTCATAGTCGCCTTGCCGAATCTGGGCAATGTATTTGGGAATATCAATTTCAGCCGGACAGGTTTGGCGACAAGGCGCCAAACAATCATCGGATCGGTTGAAATGGATAAGCCGCTCAGATGGGGTTCTGACGCGAATAACATATTTCGGGCAGACTTGCTCACAGGCACCGCATCCGACACATTTTTCGTAATCCACCACCGGGTAACCGTCCGGTGCCATTTTTAAGGCATCAAAGAGACATGCCTGAATGCAATCTCCTTGCCCTAAACAGCCGACACTGCAAAGCCGTTGGCCACCGTATAACGTGGCCCGTGCTCGGCAACTATTGACGCCAAGGTAATGATACTTATTAAAGGCCCTGTTTCCACCCGTACATTCATTGTATGACTTGGGCGGTTCGGCCAGACCGACTTCCATACCCATTACTTCGGCCGCTTTTTTGGCAGAGTCCGGCCCGCCGACAACACAAACGCTTGGGAGGACCTTGCCGGCGACGACCGCCACAGCAGCGGCTGCACATCCGGCATACCCGCATCCGCCACAGTTTGCCCCGGCAAAGCAGGCTTCTACTTCAGCAATGCGAGGATCTTCATAGACATAAAATATTCGTGAGGCGGCACCGAGAATAAGACCACACAGTACGCCCAGTCCTAGCATAAAGACGGTTCCTTCGATCATGACCGTTCCCTTAATAACCTCTTTTGCAGTAACCCAGCGCGACGAGAGTAGAATGTTTTTATCTATCGGCAAAAAGATGCATGTATATCACATTTGTATTATCGATTTCAAGCCCTGTGGTCGATTCAATTTTTTAAATAATATCAGTTAATTAGATCACATCACGTAGATTTAGGAGGATAAAGTGACCGACTCTGGCCTAGTAACTACGGTGATGAGGGCCGGATGGGAGCCGTTGGCTACAACCGTTGAATTGGGAGTAAAAATAACAAATCTCAAATAACAAATATCAAACAAATCACAATGACCAAATTCAAAATTTCAAATGTTTGATCATTGAATATTGGAATTTGAGATTTATTTGTAATTTGGTGCTTGTAATTTGGGATTTTATACGCGGGTGCTCTCGGCTTTTTGATATTCCTTCCAGAGAAACGATTTTTTAAGGTCGTGGTCGACAAAATCCCAAGGCAATAGTTCATCGAAATTACGTTGTCGCAGAACATAAAAATCCGGATTCATGGGTACCGTTTTCAACGTTTGAACCCAATTGCCTTTGTTTGTATGGGCCAACGTGAGGATATCGGCAACCCTGCGGTCGCCCCGCGCAAAAAGCGCCTGAATATAGGCCCAACGCGGAACATCCGCATGGACGCGCACATTCGCGACCTTTCTTAATTCACCTTTTACTTTCTTTAACTTTGTTTTCAAACCATTCACGTCTTGCATGGCGACCCACTGAAAAGGGGTAAACGGTTTGGGAACAAATGCGTTGAGGCTAACCGTTATTTCCCCGATTCGTTTTCGTGCTCGGCTGGATTTGAGGAAGCGGTGTTTAATTCGTTTACACAATGTAATAATGCCGTCTACATCCGCCTCGGTTTCAGTTGGCAATCCGACCATAAAATAAAGCTTTACGTTGGGAATATCGTTCTCAACCAGAGCGGCGGCTGCATCAAGCACATCTTCTTCTGTGATGCCTTTGTGGATAACGTCGCGCAACCGTTCCGTACCGGCTTCCGGAGCGATGGTGGCTGTTTTAACGTTGCTTTGTTTCAATATCGAAAGAAGCTCGGGCGCTAAACGGTCGGCCCTCAGGGAACTGAACGAAATTCTCACATTCGTATCCAAAAATTGCTGACACAATTTTCGTATGTCAGGAAGATCTGACACTGCTGCGCCGACCAGGCCAATGGTTTCAACCTGCGAAACACCGTGTTTCATATTATTTTCGAGCAATGATACGGGTCTAAATCGAGGTGGCCTGTAAATAAATCCTGCGGCACAGAACCGACAACCGTGCGGGCAACCGCGACCGACTTCGACGAGAAATGTGCTGCCAAACGTTGTATGGGGAGTGATGACAGCACTGTGAGTGGAGACTTGCGAGAGATCCTTTAAAAATACACGCTTAATTTTTTGGGGTACATTTTCCAAAGGTGTGAAGGCCGCTAACGTACCGTCGCTGTTGTAGTCGGTTTTGTAAAAGGCCGGAACGTAAGCGCCGGGTACGTTTTGAGCGATGATTTTCAAAAGTGATTTTTTGCTTTTTTTCAACTCAAATACATCCAGAAATTGGGATAGTATAGACTCCGCTTCTCCGATGAGAAAACAATCTATGAATGGGGCTATCGGTTCCGGGTTCAAAAAGCAGGCGATGCCGCCGGCAATCACCAGGGGATCATGGGTTTTTCTTGCGCTGGATCGAAAAGGAATACCGGCGCTTTCCAGAATGGAAAGGATATGGGGATAGTCATTTTCAAAAGAAAGCGAAAACGCAATGATATCGGTATCCGTCAAGGGTTTGCCCGATTCAAAGGTCTTCAATTGGTTTTTCGTACGTCGATTATTTTCCGGCAGGAACACTCTTTCGCAGACGACATGCTCAAAGGTGTTGAGCAAATGATATATCGCTTGAAATCCGAGATTGGACATTCCGATAGAATACCGATTGGGATAAACCAGAGCGACACGGATACGCCCGCGCCAAGACTTTCGGATTGTGCCGACCTCAGATTCGGCGAATTTTTGATGTAATTTTTTGGTATTCGATACCATCAGGCTGTCCGTTGTTCCGCACCGATGCGTAACAATAGTCCGTTACAAATGCCGCTCTGCCAAAGGTTTTCAATAAATGTGATAGCAGGGTGTTGCACTTAAAACCGGTGATTATCTCTTTAAAATATATAGACAGTTATCGAATTTTGCAACGGACCACGGACAACGACCCACCGACGAGGTTAATCCGCCTTCCTTCGTAAAAATGTTGGGGAATCAAGATCATCCATATCCACTATCCGCCCTTTGTGTTCTCTATAAACGGCACCCGTAGATTCACCCACTGCTTTTTGCTGTCGGATAAATGTCGGTTCGTCATAATCAATGATTTCATTTTTCAGATCAGCCGGTGTAATATCTCTTATTTTACCCCTAAGCGCATTCTGAAGATGGATTTCCTCCGCTGACTCTTGCTCAGCACCGATTCCGGTTGCAATTACTGTGACCCGCATTTCATCGCCTAGGCTATCATCCACAGCAGTTCCCCAAAAAATATCAGCATCATCGCCCACTTCATTATGGATGTACTCGGAGGCTTCGGCAACTTCTTCGAATTCCATTTCGCTGGTACTGGTTATGTTCATTAAAACTCCCTTGGCGCCGGCAATCGGGATATCTTCGAGAAGTGGATGAGATATGGCCCTTTCGGCCGCCTCGACAGCTCGATTTTCACCCGTAGCAATTCCGATTCCCATAATGGCCATGCCGGCCTTGGACATGGTTGTCCTGACGTCAGCGAAATCAAGATTGACCACTCCCGGCATTATGATCAAATCGGTAATTCCTTTGACCGAGTGGAGCAGGATTTCGTCAGCTTTTACAAACATTTCCATCAGCGTTGCTTTTTTGGGTGCCAGCCCTCTGAGCCTGTCATTGGGAATGGTGATGGCCGTGTCCACGACTTTTTTCAATTCCTCAAGGCCTTCTTCGGCCAGCTGAGTCCGCTTTTTGCCTTCAAACGAAAAAGGCTTGGTTATCACGGCAACGGTTAAGGCTCCGAGGTCCTTGCAGATTTCAGCGATAACCGGTGATGCTCCGGTACCGGTCCCCCCCCCGAATCCAGCCGTGATAAAAATCATGTGACTATTTGCCAATGCCTCTCTGAGTGCTCCTTCAGCTTCAAGGGCCGCATCTCGGCCGATTTGTGGGTTGGCACCGGCCCCGAGCCCTTCGGTAAGCATTTCGCCCAATTGAATCTTGACCGGGGCCCGGGAAATATCAAGGGCTTGACCATCCGTGTTGGCCGCAATAAATTTCACGCCCTGCAGATTGGATGCGATCATATTGTTGATCGCATTTCCGCCTGCACCTCCCACACCAATCACTTTGATTTTTGCAGATTTTTCAGGTTCCACATACATAAACATATCTGACCTCCTCCCTTTATTTTGTCTTGATAGTTAATACTAGAATTTTTTAGATTAAATAAATTCAAAACTTAAACTACATCATGAAACCACCGCTTCATACGGGTCATGACCCGATTAAAGATATTATTATCGCGAATTCTAAACTTTCGAAAATCTTGGTTCTTAGCACCATATAAAACCAGACCGACGCCGGTTGCATACATAGGGTTGTTGACCACATCGACCAAACCGGCGATACCTCGTGGTTTGCCGAGGCGGACCGGAAGATTTAATACCGATTCGGCCACCTCGGTGACCCCATCCAGCAGCGCCGTTCCACCGGATACCACGATTCCCGATGGAATTACGTTTTCCATGCCTGCCCGGTAAATCTCCCGGTTAATCAGGGCATAAATTTCTTCCATGCGAGGTTCTAAAATTTCACCCAGAATTTGACGGGGCAGTTTGCGGGACTCTCTGCCGCCCATTCCCGGTACTTCGATGGTTTCCTCTGGGCTAATATTGCGGGCAACACAATTGCCATATTTCTTTTTTATTTTTTCCGCCTCGGCCTGGGGCGCGCGCAATCCGATAGCAATATCATTGGTAAGGTTGTTGCCGCCTAAAGCCAGCACAAACGTATGTTTGATGTTATTGCCGGCAAATACCGCCAAATCCGTCGTTCCCCCACCCAAATCCAGAAGCGCGACACCCAAATCCTTCTCTTCTTCGGTCAACACAGCTTCGCCGGAAGCCAACGATTCCAATACAATGTCACTGACATCCAATCCGGCACGGTTCGCACATTTGACAATGTTATGGGCAGATGCGACCGCGCCGGTGACTATGTGAATTTTAGCCTCTAAGCGAACTCCGGCCATGCCCACAGGATTTTGGATGCCGCGTTCATCATCCACAATATATTCCTGCGGAAGTACATGAATAACCTCACGGTCCATCGGAATGGCTACTGCTCTTGCGGCGTCAATTACCCGATCCACATCATTTTCTGTGATTTCCGATCCCTTTACGGCTATGATACCACGGCTATTGAAGCCGGTAATATGGCCGCCGGCAATGCCTGCATAAACAGAGGAAATTTCGCAACCTGACATCAGTTCGGCTTCTTCGACCGCCTTTTTTAACGACTCCACGGTTGATTCAATATTTACCACCACACCTTTTCGCAGGCCAATTGACGGGTGTGTACCGATTCCGATTATATTGATATCATGTCCGGAGACTTCACCCACGACAGCGCAAATTTTAGTCGTTCCGATGTCCAGACCAACGATAATTTCTCCTTGTGTTTGCATCCTAAACCTCCTTGTCATCCCCTGCCGGGACATTGATTCTTTTGGGACTTACGACGATGCGATTTAAGTTGTTCAGGTCGATGCGATCAAAAATAGGGAAATCACGCTTTTTTCTTAGCGCAGCAATGATATGCTTCAGCATGGTATACTTGTCCGAATATTTGTGGTAACCCAGATTAATCGTTTTGACCTGCGTTAATACATGAAGGGTAAGGCCGATTTCGCGATCCACCCGGATTTGTTTGATGAGACGGTTCGGCAGAACGCATCCGGATTCTTTCCCCAATCGTAACACATGCATCACCGCATCTAACGGAGAATAATGGTTTTGCGCGTCTTCTGATCGCATCTCTACTTCTGAGGGGGTGCCGGAGTTCAAGGGTTCATGTTTAACTTGAGCGGCTAGGTCAGAGATGTCTAGGCCGCTGACAACGGGTAGATCAGTGGGATCAGAAGGCGCCCATTCTTTAAAAATCTCTCCCTTTTCATTGATTAAAAATTTGTGTCCGAGATCGACAATCGCCAAAGGCTCATGTTCTTTGATTCTGATAATTAGTCCGGAAGGAATTTCTCGAGTGATCTCGGCTTCGTCAATCCAAGGATGCGACAGCAATCTCTTTCGGGCTGCTGTTAGATTCGCGGCTAAAATATTCATGCCTGCTCTCAGCTGGGCTTGTTCGGCAATTTGCTTTTGCGAGAGTCGTCGTCCCCCTTCAATAATCACGCCTTTGGCCGTGAAGTAGCCACTTTGGGTTACAACATCGTGCATAAAAATAAAAAAGCCGCTGGTGGCCACCAGTAGACTGCAAGCCATAAAAATCTTGAAGCACAAGAAAAATTTATAGAAAAATGCAAGCCGGCATTTTCTCTTTTGGTCTTTACGGTAGTTTCTTCGCGTTTGTTGGCGTCTAAACATGTTTTGCCTCAAATTACTTTTTTAAAATTTCACTTCCAACTTTCCAGACATCTCCTGCTCCCAGGGTAAGCAGGATATCACCAGGCTTTAAAATGTCTTTCAAATGTGTAAATGCAGCTTTAAAATCCTGCGCACAATAAACCTCCTTATGGCCATGAGCCTTAATGCCTTCACAAAGCACCTGACTGCCGACGCCCTCAATTTTTTTCTCTCCGGCCGCGTAAATAGGCAGGACAACGAGCAGGTCTGATTGATAAAATGCTCGCGTAAAATCATTAAACAAGGCGTGCGTGCGTGTGTAACGATGCGGTTGAAATACGACCACCTTGCGTTTGTCCGGCCAATTTTCCTCCAGCGCTTTTAAAGTTATTTTGATTTCCGTGGGATGATGCCCGTAATCATCGATCACTGTAATCCCATTTATCTCTCCTTTGAATTCTAATCTGCGCTGAACCCCCTCCACCATTTCCAAGGCGGAGCTAATATCATCAAAGGAGATATCCAGTTCCAGACCCACAGCAATGCTGGCGGTGGCATTATAGACATTGTGTATTCCGGGTAGATTCAGTCTAATCTGACCCAATCGTTTATCGCCGTGATACACAGTGAACTTGCTTTTTTGAGATTCAAATTCGACATCTCTGATCTGAAAATCGGCCTGGGTGCTCATACCGTAGGTGGTGTATCGTTTCTTTATTTTAGGAATTAGGTCTTGGATCGGTTCGTTATCCAAGCAGAGAATCGCCTGACCGTAGAACGGTATTCGGTCCAGAAACTCTAAAAAAACAGCTTTTATCTCCTCCAAATCGGCATAGTAATCCAGGTGTTCTCTGTCGATATTGGTCACCACCGCTAGGGTGGGTGAAAATTTCAAAAACGATCCGTCACTTTCATCGGCTTCCGCCACAATAAAGTCTCCTTGTCCGAGTACCGCGTTGGAACCGATGCTTTTAAGCTTGCCTCCAATGACGACGGTTGGATCAAGCCCTCCCTTTGCGAGCACTGAAGCGACAATGGAGGTGGTGGATGTCTTGCCGTGCGCACCGGCAATCGCCACACTGTATTTGAGCCGCATCAGCTCGGCGAGCATTTCGGCGCGCGGAATAACCGGGATAGCCGATTGCTCCGCTGCCATAACTTCGGGGTTGCCCGAACCGACGGCCGATGACATGACCACCACATCCGCCCCGCTGATGTGATTTTCAGCATGGTCTTCATATATAATGCCGCCAAGGGATTTCAAGCGCTCGGTAATATCCGAGGATTTAATATCCGATCCAGAAACTTTATAGCCCAGGTTGAGAAGCAGCTCGGCGATGCCGCTCATGCCGATACCGCCAATGCCGACAAAGTGTATGTGGTATTTTTTAAGATACATTTTGGTTCTTTAATAATGGGCAATGGGTGATTGGTTACAGGCTTATTAGGATTTATCTTTTCCTTAGGATCTATCACCCTTTACCCAAAACTATTTTATAACAATGATCCACAATATCCTTGGCTGCAGCGGGATTGCCCAACCGCTTCGCCTTGGCAGCCATATTGCTGAGTACTGCTGGATGTGATGCATAGTATTCGATTTTCTGACCAAGGATTTTGCCGTTCAGATCTTTTTCAAGGATCATTTCTGCCGCACCGCTTTTTGACAGTGACTCTGCATTTAATACTTGATGGTTATCCGCTGCATATGGAAAGGGAATGAAAATCACCGCTTTCCCGATAGCAGTTATTTCAGCCACTGTTGTGGCACCGGCTCTGCAAATTATCAGATCTGCATGGAGATAAAGCTCTGCCATATGGTCGAAAAACGATTGAACCCTCGACGTAATCTCATGGCGCGCATATGCGTCTTTCAGCATTTCTTCATCGGCGGCACCGGTCTGATGGACGAAGTACAGATTATCCCGTTGGGTAAGGTGCTCTAACGCCTCTGCCACCGACAGATTGATGCGATGAGCCCCCTGGCTTCCACCGATTATCAGAATAGTAAAGGGTTTTGATCCCTTGTTATTATGGTTTTGAGGCAATGCCGGTTTTAAAATATCTTGCCGGACAGGATTTCCGGTAAACTGAACCTTCTGCGATGCAAAGCGCGCTGTGGTATCTTCAAATGCAACAAAAATCCGATCAGCAAAACGGGCTAAGATTCGGTTGGTAATTCCCGGCAGCAAATTTTGTTCATGCAACACGATTTTAGTTCTTAATAGCCAGGCTGCCAAAACAACCGGTCCGGCGGAATAACTACCAAGGCCGACAATCAGATCCGGTTTGAAGCGGCTCAAGATTCGTATGGATTCAAATATGCCTTTGGGCAATTTAGAAATGGATTTGGCTTGGTTCCACAAACCACGGCGTTTCAAACCTTCAACGGTAATGCGCTCAAGCGCAAAATTTGCTTGAGACAATACGCGCTGTTCAAGTTGGTTGCCTGTGCTGACAAAAATAATATTGTTTTGTGAATTTCTGGCCATAAACTCCTGGGCAATCGCAATGCCGGGAAAAAGATGACCGCCGGTGCCGCCGCCGGCAATAACGATGCGCAACGCTCGCATTTTTTTTTCATCAGCACTATTGCTTACATCGTCTTTCATGCGTTTTTCATCGCGCCAATGTTCATCAATATGCCGATGGAGGCCATATTCAGCAAAAGTGACGTTCCCCCATAGCTTAAAAAGGGTAGGGTCAAACCTTTGGTTGGCAACAGGCCAAGGGCGACACCCATGTTCACAACAATTTGAAGCCCCATGGCAACGGTCAATCCAACGGCTAAGAATGATCCAAAAGGATCTTCGGTGGTCTTTGCAATTTGGATTCCGCGTATCAAAATCCAGGCATACAGCCCGATGATAACCAAAATCCCGATCAGGCCAAGTTCTTCACCGATCACTGAAAATATAAAGTCGGTATGGGGTTCGGGAAGATAGAACAATTTTTGATATCCTTTGCCAATGCCGGCACCCCATATGCCGCCTGTGCCGAAAGCCATCAGTGAATGAACAATCTGGTAGCCCTCATCCGCCGGGTATTGCCAGGGATCAACAAAACCCAGCAGTCGCTTCCAGCGATATTCGGCGCTCATCAAAAGATATATTCCAATCGGCACCAATGCCAGAATCATTGCAAAAAGATGTCTTATGCGAACCCCGCCGATAAACAACATCAGCCAGGTGAGCACGCCAAGGATGACCACCGAACCAAAGTCGGGTTGTTTAAAAATAAGACCGGCAAAAATGGCTGGAATAAACACATGGGGGAGGAAGCCGATCGAAAAATCTTTCAGCCGATCTCCCTTTTTTTCCAGCGAATAAGCCAGATAAATCACCAACGCAAAGCGGGCCAGCTCCGAGGGCTGAAACGTAAAACGGCCGACTCGAAGCCAACGGGTGGCGCCCCCGGCAGATACCCCGAACTGAGGGATGAACAGCGCAATCAGGAAAACAAGGGAGAGCAACAACACGGGATATGACAGCGGGCGATAAAACGTGTAGGGAAAATGCCGGCAAATAACTAAAATGATAATACCCAATAGGGTAAATACCGCTTGTTTTTTAAGAAAGAAATAATCACTTCCAAATTTTTTCAACGCCAGGGCCGAACTCGCACTATAGACCATTACAACCCCTATACCGACCAGAAAGAGCACTGGAAACAGGAGCTGAATATCATATGGTGCACGCTGGGTTTGGTGTTGGTTTGACGCCATGTTGGTTACCATCATTTTAGCTTGTTAACGGCTTTGCGAAAATCATCTCCCCGTTGGGCATAATTGTCATACATATCAAAACTAGCACAGCCGGGTGATAATAAAACGACATCGCCGGGCGCGGCCGCCTGAAAGGCTTTCAGCACGGCATCTTTCATTGAAGATGCCGTTTTAGTTGTAATAATCTTTCCCAAGGCGGATGTAATACTGTTGCCCGCTTCGCCCATGACGAAAAGTATTTTGGCATGTTTACGAACTGCATCATTGAGGGCGTTGAAGTTACTGCCTTTATCGCGGCCGCCCATTATTAAAATTACCGGGCTTGAAAAGCATTCCAGTGCTCGAATCACCGCCTCCACGTTGGTTGCCTTTGAGTCATTAAAATATTTTACGTGATTGATCGTATCGATATATTCGAGCCGGTGGGTTGATCTTTGGAATTCGTTTAACGCCTTTTGGATGCCTTCAACGCTTGCCCCCGCGACCAAAGCGGCGAGAGTTGCCGCACAGGCATTTTCCCGGTTATGCCGTCCCCAAAACCCCGCTGTAGAAAGAACAACAGATGGTCCATTTTGGATTTTGGCCTGCGACAATGACAGCCGAGTCGATTTTGGATTTTGGATTTTAGAATTAAACGTCATTTTATCTTTTATTTTCAGGATTATTCGACCATTCTTTAAAATTGCACCATTTTCGTTTTCCTGTGGGTTAGGGTAGATGAGCTTTTTGCACTTTATGTTTCGGGTCATTGAGCAGACCCGCGCATCGGCACCATTCAACACCGCGATATCGTCTTCTTGCTGGTTTTCAAATATACGCATCTTCGCTTTGGCGTATGCATCAAAATCCGGATAGCGGTCCAGATGATCCGCACTAATGTTCAACAAAACGCTTACTTTGGGTCTGAAGCTTTCTATCGTATCGAGTTGAAAACTGCTGATCTCCGCCACGACGATTTCAGCGGGTTCATTTTTTTCAACATAACCGATTAAGGGACTTCCAATATTGCCGCCCACAAATACATTGCGGCCGGAGTTCTTTAACATCGCTCCGATAAGCTCTGTGGTCGTAGTTTTGCCGTTGGTGCCGGTTACCGCCACAATGGGCTCGCGGATAAATCGTGAGGCTAGCTCCACTTCACCGATTACCGGAATACCTCGATTTTGGGCCCTTACAATTGGATCAATCGTATGTGAAACCCCGGGGCTGATCATAATTAAATCTACACCTTCAAACGTATCGGTTTGATGTTGACCGAGTTCGGTTTTGATGCCCAGTTCCTTTATCATTTGAACTTGGCTGCCAAGCTCGTTTTCATCAGCCGTGTCAGTTCCTACAACCGAAGCTTGGGCTTTCGTTAAAAACCGGGCAGCCGCTACTCCTGTTTTGCCAAGGCCAACTACCAATATCTTTTTACCTGCAAGATTCATATTTATCTGAGCTTGAGCGTACTCATGGCAATAAGCGCCAACGCAATGGCAATAATCCAGAATCTGACAATTACTTTAGGTTCCGGCCATCCTTTGAGCTCAAAATGATGATGAAGCGGTGCCATTTTGAAAATTCGGCGACCGCTGGTCATTTTAAAAAAACCTACCTGGAAAATCACCGACAGTGCTTCAATGACAAATAGTCCGCCAACTAGGGCCAACAAAATTTCCTGCTTGGTGACCACAGCGATTGTGCCGAGAACTGCACCCAGGGAAAGAGAGCCCACATCGCCCATGAAAATTTGTGCCGGATATGAATTGAACCACAGAAAACCAAGACCTGCGCCGGCCATTGCTCCACAAAAGATGGTTATTTCGCCACATCCGGCGACATAATTGATCTGCAAATATTCGGCGATTTTGACATGCCCGGCCACATAGGCAAATATCATATAGGTGGCAGCTGCAATCGATACGGGGCCGATGGCCAAACCATCGAGACCGTCCGTGAGGTTGACAGCGTTGGATGCGCCCACAATGACGATGGCCGCAAACAGAATATATCCCCACCCAAAGTCCGGTGATAGTTTCTTAAAAAATGGTATGGTGACATGCGTAGAAAAATCCGGACTGGCGTAAACCAGAAAACCGGCGATCAACGCTAGACTAAACTGCAAAACAAGCTTTTTGCTTACGCTTAATCCTTTGCTTTGTTTTTTAATCTGCATAAGATAGTCATCGATAAAGCCGACCAATCCATAGCCGATGATGACGAACAGTACGATCCATATAAACGGATTGGTTAAATCACTCCAGAGCAGAGTGGATATAACGATTGCGGAAACAATCAGTATTCCACCCATGGTGGGTGTACCGGCTTTATCGTGATGACTTTTGGGACCATCGTCTCGAATGTATTGGCCGACCTGCATCACACTGAACTTTTTGATAACCCATGGCCCCAGAAGGAAACAGATAAAAAAGGCCGTCAAACTGGCATAAATGGTCCGAAATGTAATGTACCGAAATACATTAAATACCGATAAATACGTGTGCAGCGGATATAGTAAATGGTAAAGCATAGCTTGGGTATCCGTTATTTGGTATTCGTTACTAGTCGCTTGGCGACATCATATCGACAACAAATTGTCGTTGTAAGACCGCTAAGCGCCTACCCCTTTTAACAGGGAGTAGTTTAATCGTTATTATTGTTAATGGGAGAAGGCTTACCCGCCCGCCCCGCCCGTCCACCGCACTCTGCTTAGGTTGAGAGCGGGACTAGTCAACAGCGATGGCGGGCAGGCAGCCGCAACACTTATCGCTATAATTGAATTTTCAAATAACTGATCAACCAATAACAAATAACGATTAAGCCAAAGGCTGAATGCCGGCCCATTCCTTCAAACCATTGACGATGTCCTCCATCGCCATACCCCGCGAACCCTTAATCAGAACCCAATCTCCTGACTTCAAATAATTTTTTAGATCTTCAAGAATCTCATCTTTGGTTCCGGTAAAAATATCCTGGCCATTCATTTGAGAATCCTGCGCACCTTTTGCAACGGCTTCGGCAAACTCACCGGCTACGTATATTCTCCGAATACTGGATGTGGCCGCCAGCTTACCGATGTGGATGTGCATCGATGCGGATTGTTTTCCAAGCTCAAGCATATCGCCGGCGATCAAAATACTGCGGCTGTTGGCCCGTAAGGCTTTAAGTGTCAAAATGGCCGCTTTCATTGAATCCGGGTTGGCATTGTAAGTATCATCGATGATATGAATTCCGTTTGGCATTTGAAAATAATTCATTCTACCCGGTACCGGGCAAAACTCTTCTAGACCGACTTTAATGTGCTCAGTCGATAAGCCAACCACGTAACCGACGGCTGCGGCGGCCAGAGCGTTTGAGACCATGAATTGACCGGATATGCTTAGCTCCACAGGAACACGTTCTTGCGGAAGCGCCAATGTAAAGGAAATACCGCCGGCCTTTTCCTTTACGGCCTCGGCCCTAATCGTGGCATCCTCGGACAAACCAAAAAGTATAACCTCTCTATCTGTTTTTTCAGCCAATTTTAGTATTCTGCAATCATCGGCGTTTAGGATGGCTTTACCGTTGGATTTTAGCTGCTCGAGAAGCTCTCCCTTTTCACGCATCACTCCTTCTAATGACCCCAAGCCTTCAAGATGTGCCGGCCCTATGTTGGTAATCACACCGATCTCGGGGGAAGAGATTTCGGCCAATCTGGCGATTTCTCCGGGACCGTTGGTGCCGAGCTCAACCACGGCCCATGTGTGCCCTTGCTGCAGCCTGAGCAAGGTCAATGGGAGGCCGATTTGATTGTTGTAATTTCCGATGGCCGATAAGGTGTTAAATTGCCGGGCCATTACTGCAGAAATCAGTTTTCTGGTTGTTGTTTTACCGTTTGACCCCGTGATTGCGACCACCGATGCATCCGTACGATTGCGGTGAAAGGCGGCAAGATCTCCCAGGGCCTTGGTGGTATCTTCAACGGCAATACCGGTGACCTTTGTGTTGTGCCATTCTGAGACCGGAAATTCTTTTACTTTATTTTTATTTATCACTACCCCGTATATTCCCTGGTGAATTACATCTTTTACAAATGTATGTCCGTCATGGACATCTCCGATAATTGCCACAAACACATCGCTGGGGGAAATTTTACGAGAATCAATGGAGACTTCCGCAAACTGGCGATTCCTATCCCCGCACAAAAGCTCTCCGGTGGTGGCGGCAAGGATTTCCTGAGCTGTCCAGGGTATGAGATGATCGTATGTCATTGTCCGCAGTTTGTCGTCCGTGTCCGTTGTTAATGGTGTTTATTTTGGAAGCTATAAATTTAACTATTGCGCATCTATTTGTCCAAATTGCACATGTTGCCATTTTTAGAATACATAGCCGGCGGCCACTGACAACTAACTGCTGACTACGCGAAGCGCGCTCCTGGCTTCTTGGCGATCGTCGAATGGCACCTTCGTATTCCCGAAAATTTGGTAAGGTTCATGGCCTTTGCCGGCAATCAGAACGGTATCGCCAGGCCGAGATACGGTAATGCCCAGTTTAATTGCGCATCGACGGTCCGGCTCGACCACAAATCCTTTGTTATCAAAACCGGTCTTCACAGCCGGTATGGAATAGGCAAAACCATTTGCCCGTTTGGTCCCTTCGAGAATGTGATCGATAATCGCTAGCGGGTCTTCGGTGCGCGGGTTATCCGAGGTGACAATCGAAAGATCACAATACTTGGCAGCAATTTCGCCCATCACGGGTCGTTTTTCTTTATCCCGGTCACCGCCGCATCCAAACACACAAATAATTCTGTTGGTGGTCATGCCCCGCAACGCGCAGATGACATTTTTCAAGGCATCCGGCGTGTGGGCGTAATCCACATACACAAAGCGTTCGGCGTCATTTTCAATACGTTCCAGACGCCCGGGGATATGCGACACGGCTTCCACGCCGGCTTTTATATGGTCCAGCGGTATGGTGAACGCCGTTGCCACCCCCGCGGCACACAGAATGTTTTCGACATTGTGTTCCCCCACCAGCCGGGAGGTAAAATCAAACAGGCCCTCGGGGATTGAAATCGTCCCCTTTATACCATTCAGATCACAGCGGACGATGGCAACCTGGACCGCACAATCGGCTCCGGCGCCGGTTTTTATTACCGGCATTTCTAGTAGTTGTGCCAGCTGTCGACCATGCGAATTGTCGCAATTGATTACCGCCAGAGCACAATCTTTCTTGGGGCCGGTGCCCAGATACTCGGTGAAGAGCCGTTTTTTGCTGGACCAATACGATTCCATGGTTCCATGAAAATCCAGATGATCCTGGCTCAAATTGGTAAACACCCCAACATCCAACCAGCAGCGTTGAATTCGGTAAAGTTCGATGGCATGGGACGATGCCTCCATCACGACGTGGGTGATGCCCGCCTGACGCATTTCTGCTAAAATTCGTTGTAAATCCAGCGATTCGGGGGTGGTTATGGGATTATCAAATGTCTTCCCGGCATAGCGATAATTTATGGTTCCGATAACACCCACCTGATACCCTGCGTTCTGCAGGATGCGTTCAACCAAATAGGCCGTGGTGGTTTTGCCATTGGTTCCGGTAATACCGATCAGAACCAAGTCTTCAGACGGGTTTCCGTAAAAGGTGGCCGAAACATTGGCCAAGGCCTTGCGAGTGTTGGTTACCTGTATGACGAAAGCTTCTGTGTCGACCTGCCCGTCACCGTCCGTCTCATGCCTTACCCGCCCGCTTCGCTTGAGCGGCTCGCGACCCGTCCGTCTCGCCTTACTCGCATGGCGGGCGTGGTGGCGGGCAGGCAGGACCGAGGATTCGCTTGCGCTCAGGCGAGGCGGGTGGGCCTCTTTTTGGGCGATTATCACGGCAGCCCCTCGTTTAAGCGCCTCATCAATAAAGTCATGACCGTCTGCTGCACTACCCTCAATGGCAACAAATGCCCCGCTGGGTTGAACGTCCTGGGCGCGGTAGTGGATCGAACCAATATCAGGATCCGGAGTATTCGCATAGGGCACAGCGCCCAGCGCATCGTGTTCATTAATATTTTTGTCTGCACGTTGATCTCTACCCTGTGCCCTGCACCTTGTGCCTTGTGCCGCTATGGGGTAAATTTGAATCGGTTCGATGGACTTTAGTAATTGTGAAAGCTTCACCCGAGTGTCTCGCTATCTTTAGCAACCCTTAATTTATCGGAGATGTTTTTGGGCGGTATCCCTAAATAGTTGAGTGTATCTTGGGCAATCTTTTTAAATGCCGGGGCAGCCACAATACCGCCAAAAAATTTTGTCTGGGGTTCATCAATAATAACCAGAATCGCTATTTGTGGATTTTCGCTAGGGGTAAATCCCACAAATGATGCAATATGTTTTTTCTCCGAGTATGTGCCATTTTCATCAATTTTCCGGGCAGTACCGGTTTTGCCGGACACGGTATAGCCTTCAAGGGCTGCCTTGACGCCGGTGCCACCTTTGGTGATAACGGTTTTCATAATATTTCTGACGCAAATGGCTGTCTGAGCAGCGATGGCTCTTCTAACTTCAAGCGGTTTAAATGTTTTTAGGGATTTGCCATGATAATCCGTGACGGCTTGCACAATATACGGCTTCATAAGGATCCCGTCATTGGCGATTGCCGAAACTGCTCGAATTAGTTGAAGCGCCGAAACAGCGATACCATGGCCAAAGGATATTGCACCGATGTCGATGTCCGACCAGCGTGCGTAATAGGTTAAACTGCCGGCCGTTTCACCGGGACAATCAATTCTGGTCTTTTCTCCAAAACCGAAATTGCGAAAGCTTTTGTATAGCTGCTTGGCCCCGACCTTCTCGCTAACCTTAACCGCCCCGATGTTACTCGAGTATTTGATAATTTGTTGCAACGACAGCCAACCGTGCCGGGTATTATCATGGACGACATTTTTGCCGATCCGGTAGGCACCGTTTTCACAATAAAAGATGGTGTGTGGGGTTGTGGTGCCGGACTCGATGGCGGCCGCAGCACTGAAGATCTTCATGGTGGACCCCGGTTCAAACGGATCCGTGATGATCCGGTTTCGCCAAAGCTCTTTGTCAAAGTCGGTATAGGAATTGGGATTAAAAAATGGATAATGAGCCAAGGCCAAAATGGCACCGGTTTTGGGCTGCATGACGATGGCCATCCCTGAGCGGGCCGAAAATGTATCCACTGTTTCTTGCAAGGTGCTTTCCGAAATAAATTGGATATTGCTGTCAATTGTGAGAACCAGGTTATTTCCTCTGGTTAAAGCCACCGGAGCTGTTTCGGCCTTAAAGCCCGTGCCCAGCGCGTCTTTGATGACAGTGTAGTTGCTGTTTTCTGCTTTAAGATACCGATCATAGAAAAATTCGATGCCCTCTAAGCCGTCACCATCCAAGCCGGTAAAGCCGAGAGCCTGAGCCGCCAGGGTTGTGTTGGGATAGAAGCGGTTGCTTTCCGGTATAAAGCCGATGCCATCTAATTGAAGCGCTTTGACGGCTGCGCTTTCCTTGGGAGTGGAATGTCGTTTGATCCAGACAAATTTTTTGTCGACGGTCAGCTTCTGGAGAACATCTTTGAAATTCATTTTTAATGTTGTGGCCAGGGTTCTTGCGGTGGCTTTTGCATCTTTGATTTGCCTTGGGTAGGCGGCAATTGAGGTCACCTCGATGCTCACCGCCATTTCCCGAAAGTTTCGATCATAAATGATTCCACGTCGACCGTAGCTTGTGAAAGATTTCGCATATTGATCTGATGCTTTTTTAGACAACCATGGTCCCTCGTAAACTTGCACTTGCAAGGCTCTGGCAAAAATAATGGCGAATAAGACCATGAACACAAAGCCGACGAGGATTTCACGCAGATTAATATATTTTTTTTCCATCGTGTTTATGGAATTGGTATCATATGCTTGGGCGTCGGTTTAATGAGACCCAGCTGGTTTTTGGCGATCGTCGCGATGCGCTGAGGTGATTTCAGATGCGCCAGTTCAATTTTTAAATTATCCCGCAGTGCAGCCAGATTTTGGTGTCTTTGTGTTTCTTGGGAAATTTCATATTTGATTTGAACACTTTGAACTCTGCACCATGTGTAAAATAAAAGCTCCCCAATGAAGAGCCCCATAAGCATGAAGCCGGTGACCAAAATTTTAGGGTTGCGGTATCTGCGTTTGGTCTTTTTCATGAATTACCGTCTATATTTTCTCCACCGCGCGCAGCCGTGTGCTTCTGGCCATTGGATTGGCGGCAATCTCGCCTTTTTTGGGACGGACAACGCGTTTTGTTAACGGACGTACCACCGGTTTTTTGCCGCAGACGCACGTTGGCACAAACGGCGGGCAGATGCATCCTTTTTCCAAGGTCTTCAAATGCCGTTTTACGATCCGATCTTCCAGCGAGTGAAAGGACAGCACACACAGGCGGCCTTTGGGTTTTAAGTATTCGGCAATATTGCCCATGAAGCTGTCCAGGATTTCAAGCTCTTTGTTGACCGCGATTCGTAGTGCCATAAATACACGGGTGGCCGGATGTATCTTCTGACCCGCTACGGCGCGTTTTGGAACTGCACGGCGTATAATTTGCGCCAGTTGTTTACTCGATCGGATCTTTTTTTCTTTTCGAACCCTTGTTATGGCGCGCGCAATTTGTTTGGCCCAGCGTTCTTCGCCGTAGTTTTTAAATAGATTGCC
>CP070746.1:4762241-4769987 GCA_020348305.1 Desulfobacterales bacterium | reverse complement strand
ACAATTTTATTACAAAAGGCTTTTGCATAATTAATAAAGGTTACTCGTAACATCAGGAATGAGAAATTTAGAACTTGTATTCGGTCATGGGGATCAATTAGATTTCTATAAACCATCGTTCGGAGTCGGAGTTGACTTTTCAGGCAAGGTGATTCGGCATGCCACAAAAAAGCATCCCAATATATTTTTTATTCAGGCTGATGTACATGAAATGGAATTCAAGGAAAAATTTGATGTCATCATTCTCTCCGACCTGATTAACGATCTTTGGGATGTCCAGCACGTATTTGAAAAATTGCGGAATATCTCCCATCTCAGCACGCGCCTGGTTCTTAATTTCTATAACAATTTATGGCGTATTCCGTTTTCAGTAGTAAAATGGCTCGGTCTGGGTGCTGAGATCCTGGAGCAAAACTGGTTTTCTCCCCATGATGTCTATAATCTTTTGAAACTGTCGGGATTTGACGTGGTTCAGAAACGTCCGGTAGTCCTTTGGCCATTGAAAATCCCGTTTTTGTCTAAACTTTTAAACCGGTATCTGATACATATACCCCCCTTTAGTTGGTTTGCTTTGGCAAACATAGTGGTTGCCAGGCCCGATCCAGCGCGAGACAAAAACAACCTGAGAACATCCTCCTCGGTCTCGGTTGTTATTCCGGTACGTAATGAAGCCGGGAATATCGAAAATATATTCAAAAGAGTGCCTGAGCTGGGCCGCCAAACTGAACTTATTTTTGTGGAAGGTCATTCCAGCGATAATACCTTTGAAACCATCCAACAGTTGATTGAACGATTTCCGGACAGAAAGTGCAAACTGTTCCAGCAGAGCGGAACAGGAAAAGGCAATGCGGTTCGGTTGGGATTTGATAAAGCCGAAGGCGACGTTCTTATGATCCTGGATGCGGATATGACCGTGCCGCCGGAAGATCTATCTCGCTTTTACAATGCGATTATTGGCGGGAGAGGAGAGTTTATCAACGGTGTGCGCCTTGTATATCCTCTTGAGAATCAATCCATGCGGTTTTTCAACATACTCGGTAACAAATTTTTCAGCCAGGCATTCTCGTGGTTGCTTGGACAGCCGATCAAAGACACTCTTTGCGGGACCAAGGTTCTCTGGAAAAGAGACTATGCGTCTATCGTCAAAAATCGCCATTACTTTGGAAATTTTGACCCGTTTGGTGATTTCGATCTATTGTTCGGAGCAGCAAAACTTAATCTTAAAATCGTCGAAATGCCGATCCGCTACCGGGCGCGAACATACGGAAGGACCAATATTGATCGTTGGCGTCATGGCTGGTTGTTGCTGAAGATGGTGATTTTTGCTGCCAGACGGATAAAATTTATCTAAAGTACATGATTAAAAGATTTTTTCAACTTATTTTCGCTCATCCCCTTACCCGCGATACTGATTTGGATTCGCCGGAAACTACTGTGCTGCGCTCCCGGATTATTCAAAAGAAACCATTTTTAAAGCAATTTTACCATGAATGTTACCTTTCTATAGCAAAATCTCTGCCCGCTAAGTTAGATGGACCCGTTCTTGAACTGGGTTCCGGAGCAGGATTTCTCAAGGAATATATCCCAAATTTGCTGAGCTCTGAAATATTAAAGATGCCGGAGATGGATATAATTCTTGATGGCACGTGTCTACCTTTTTCAACCAATTCTCTAAAAGGGATTGTGATGATAGATGTCTTTCATCACATTCCGAACATTGGATGTTTTCTTTCAGATGCAGCAACATGTATCAAACCAGGCGGCGTTATTATAATGATTGAACCTTGGTCTACTCCCTGGTCGCGCTTTGTTTACCGGCACTTGCATCATGAACCGTTTGAGCCAGAAATAGAAGAATGGAAACTTCCAGCCGGTGGACCACTTTCCCAGGCCAATTCAGCTTTGCCCTGGCTCGTCTTTGAACGTGACCAAATGAAATTTGAAAAAAAATTTCCTGACCTGCATATAAAGGAAATTATGTTAAATTATCCTTTTTGTTATTTGCTATCCGGAGGAGTTTCTCTGAGGTCCTTAATACCCGGCCATATGTATAAAGTAATTCGAAAAATAGAAAAATTAACTCAACCTTGGATGCATTCTCTTGCAATGTTTGCCAAAATTGTGATTGAGCGCAAAGTGGTCGCAAGAGATTACCTGCGACAAAAATAGAGCCCTAAGTTTATTTCTAAATAACATTTTGTTTAAAAATAATGATCTCAAATAATGCTCAGAGCAAAAGCAATTTGAATCGATGGTTGGCAATATTTTTTTGCTTATTGGTTACTGTCGTTACTCTATTGGTGTTTTGGCAAATTTGGAATAATGAATTCATCAATTTTGATGACGATGTATATATCACCGATAATCGCTATGTAAAAAGAGGATTTACTCTTGAAGGAATCATTTGGGCGTTTCAATTCAATGGAATCGGCTATTGGCAGCCTTTGACATGGCTTTCACATATGCTGGATTGTCAGATTTACGGTTTAGATCCTAGCGGACATCATCTGACTAATTTGATACTTCATATTGTTAACAGCATTTTTCTGTTTTTAATTTTCAACAAAATAACCGGTGAAATATATAAAAGTGCATTTCTTGCGGCACTCTTTGCACTCCACCCGCTTAACGTGGACTCAGTGGCATGGGCTGCGGAGCGTAAAAATGTGCTGAGTACATTCTTTTGGATGATGACGCTTCTTAGCTATACGTATTATATCAAAGCGCCAAGTTCATTTAAATATATCTTAACATTTATAATTTTTGCACTGGGGCTCATGAGTAAACCCATGTTGGTTACACTTCCATTTGTTTTTCTTTTATTGGATTACTGGCCACTTCGGCGTATGAAGCTTTTCCATAAAACGAACTATGAATCCGGGAATCTAAATTTGTCAACTTCACGAAACAATAGAATTGCTATTGGACGAAAACTGATAATAGAAAAGATTCCGTTTTTCATCTTGTCAGTCGGTTCGATTTTCATAGCGTCAATCTCACTCGGTCATAACAAAGATATCGTTTCTTTAAAGGCAGTCCCGATATTCCTTCGAATCGGCAACGCCCTGATATCATATTGTAAATACATTTGGAGAATGATCTGGCCTCTGGATCTCGCTATTTTTTACCCCTTCCCCAAAATAGTTCCTATTTGGCAAGTTGTTTTGGCAAGTTTGTTGTTATTGTTGGTTTCAATTTTTGTTTCTTTACAGATAAAAAAACGACCCTATTTAAGCGTGGGCTGGTTGTGGTACACGGGAAGCCTTGTTCCAGTGATCGGCATAATGCAGGGGGGACTATGGCCCGAGATGGCAGATCGTTGGGCATATGTTCCGGCAATTGGCATTTTTATAATGATTGTTTGGGGAGCTCCCGAACTTCTCGAGAGATGGCGATTTAAAAAACATGTGCTTTTGGCTTCAGCAATGATGATCCTTGCATTGCTTGCTTTTATAACCCGATCCCAATTGAAATATTGGCAAAATAGCATTGTCCTTTTTGAACATAACCTTAGAATTACGAAAGATAATCCGGTGGCTCACCACAATTTGGGTAATGCGCTGGTAAAAAAAGGAATGTTCGATGAAGCCATATTTCATTTTCGGGAAGCCATTCGTATGGATGCCCAAGATGCGAAAAAATATAATAACCTCGGTACTGCTTTTGCGAAAAAGGGCAGAATGGATGAGGCCATTGAGCAATACTGGAGGGCACTTGAGCTGAACCCGACTTTAGCGCAAGCGCATAACAACCTTGGAGTTGCCTTAATTGAAAAAGATCTAAAAGAAAAAGCAGCTTTGCACTTTTCAAAGGCCCTGAAATATCAGCCTGATTATGCGGAGGCGCATAACAATTTAGGGGCTCTTTTGAGAAGACAAGGCAGGTTGGTTGACGCTGCTGTGCATTACCTTGAGGCAATTCGATTAGAGCCTACATTTGCAGAGGCCTATAATAACTTAGGGTTGTTGTTTTTGTTTCAAGGGAAATACAATAAAGCTGTCGATTATTTTGGCCGGGCCATAGAGATTCGTCCGAATTACAGGAATGCGCAGGAAAATCTAAAGAAAGCATTAGCCGACCGGAACGGAAATTGATAGTCACCATATTTCTGGTAATACTCAGTATCTAATACCTGATACCTAATCCTGAAGATGCTTGACCAGGTGTCCCAGTTCCGGAAAAATCAGCTCAGTGCAGGCAAGCTTGCAGGCATGCAAACTACCCGGCATGCAAAATACAATCGTATTTCCGATGAGCCCGGCAGTAGCCCGGGATAATACAGCCGCGGAACCGATCTCTTCGGTGCTCAGTTGAGCAAATAATGACCCGAAGGCGGTCAGCACTTTGGAAAACATGGGACTTACCGCTTCAATGGTCACATCCTTTTTCGTTATTCCCGTTCCGCCGGTCATCAGCAGAACTTGAGGTTCTTTTTCCTGGATGACCGTTTGCACCGTTGAGGAAATACGTTCGGCATCATCTGGAATTACCTGATGGTAAACGATCTCATGGCCTTCTTTCGTAACCTGTTCCCTAATCCAATGACCGCTTTTATCATCCGCCAGGGCCCTGGTAGTAGAAACTGTAATAATGCCAATGGAAACATGTTTCGGCGCCTGTTTTTTATGTTCGCGGGTACTCATGATTAAAGTTCTCTATAATCCAGAGGCAAATTGAACGCATTGCTTCCTTAAATTAGATATATTAAGAAAAATTTTTTTTACATCAAATACTGGAAAAAGATCAAGATTTTAATTCACTTTCGTTTTTAGAAGCTTCAGCGTATCAGGCTAGGCACAATTTCGCTTGATTTTGGACATTATTTTTCTTAATTTGCTGAATGATTCGATTTCATGCAATTGCTTGATTCAAATAAATATTCTTTACATACTGCAATTCGTATAAAAGGGCATATTATCATGAAATTTCCCTGCACTGGTGTAATACTATCTGGCGGATTAGCTACACGCTTTGATGGCAGGGAGAAGGCACTACTTCGTGTGGGTGGAAAGCCGATTCTGGATCGAATATACGGCATTTTTAGTGATTTATTTGACGACATTATTTTAGTCACCAATAACCCGCTTCAATTCCTCAAGTGGGATTTAAATATTGTTACCGATCTCTTTGATATCCGAAGTTCTTTGACCGGTATCCATGCCGGCCTTTTTTACGCTACCTATCCCTACGCCTTTTTTAGCGCTTGCGATACACCTTTTTTAAAAAGGGATTTGGTCGAAACCATTCTAAATGGTATTGACACCAAAATTGACATCGTACTACCGGAAACATCGGCAGGCCGTGAGCCCCTTTGTGCAGTGTATTCGAAGCGGTGTCTTAAAACTGCAGAGCAACACCTGAAACAAAAAAAACTTAAGATTCTAATGGCCTTTCGAAGAAGTCGAATTAAAACTATCCCGGAAAAGGTATTGCGCGCAAAAGATCCTGATCTTTTATCATTCTTTAATATTAATACGCCGGATGATTTGATGCGTGCGGATGAAATGATCAAAAATGTTGGTAATTAGGCGTTGGGTATGGCTTAATAAATGAAATCCCCCTTTTTTTGTGTTAAACTAAAAATTGAGAATTGGAGACTTCATGAACCTCACCAAAATGATGGAACGTATAAAAAAACATGCCGATTTCGATAAAGTCGGAATGATTCTCTGTCACAACGGTGTCGTCCGCGCTACATCCCGCGATGGTCGCAAAGTAAAGGGATTACGTATTTCTGCTAATCACAAAAAACTGGATCGGATTATATCGGAACAAAAGCAAAAACCCGGTATTATTGATATTCAAGTTGAACTTGCAGAAAACAAAGATCTTGAGGTGGGTGATGACGTGATGTTCTTGGTTGTAGCCGGCGATATCCGCGAAAATGTGATTGGCGTATTAACCGAAACGCTTAATGCAATAAAAACATCCGTGACGGATAAAACTGAATACTATTTATAATAAGTGCTGTAACTGGATTTATTAAAGGCTATAATTAATAGCTAAACCGAGGAATACCAATGTCCAAATTCACCCATATTGACGATGAGGGACGCGTTCGAATGGTTGATGTTACAGACAAAAAACCTTCTATCCGTGTGGCCGGTGCCGGTGGAGCAGTTTTTATGCGCCGGGAAACTTTCGACTTGATTAGAAATCAGAAAATTAAAAAAGGCAACGTCTTTGAGACAGCTCGAATTGCCGGAATCTTGGCCGCTAAGAAAACTTCAGAACTTATCCCTATGTGCCATCCGTTGAATATAACCCATGTTCAGCTCGATTTTGTACCGGATGTCGCCAAAAGTTGCATCGGAATCGAGGCAACGGTTCGCACAATTGATCAAACAGGGGTTGAAATGGAAGCGTTGACGGCCGTGTCGGTTGCAGCACTGACAATCTATGACATGTGTAAATCCTATGACAAGGAAATGACCATTTCAAAAATCCAGCTTCTCAAAAAAACAGGCGGAAAAAGTGGAACATTTGAAAGAATTCAAAGTTAACAAATTTCATGATACAATTCCCAAAATAAAGAATGAATTGGCAGGCACCTATGAAAACAAAAATAAGTAGCAGTTTCCTTTATTTCATTTTTATCACAACAACGATTGCCCTGATGTTGGCTAGTTGCACGACCTATATTGAGCAACGTTCCAAAACAATTGCAATGAAAAGGATCTCATCCTTTTCTTATCCAAAGCTTTCAGATGACCTGGAGTATCATGGTTTAGAGCATAGTATTTCCCAGAGCCTTTCTTACCTTAATAAAATTCCTGCGGATCGCATTTTTGTTTTTGGGAAGGATCGTTATGATACTAACCACATGACCCGGTCTCTGGAATTTTTTTTGGAATATATCCAAGAAAATCCTTCCAGCCGTGATCTTAAAGAATTTATCCGATCCAATTATCGCGTCTATCGCTCAACAGGCAGAGATGAAAATGGCAAGGTTCTGTTCACCGGATATTACGAACCTCATCTGAGAGGCAGCTTCAAACAAAGCTGGGAGTATAGATTTCCGATATACGCCCGTCCAAATGATCTCATATCGATCGATCTATCTCTATTTTCTGAAAAATATGATGGTGAAAGAATCATCGGTCGCTTAACGGAACAAACGGTGGTGCCTTATTATGAAAGAAAGGAAATTGATTCCGAAGATGCCCTGAATGGCAAAGCTGAGGCGCTGGTCTGGGTAAAAGATCCGGTGGATATCTTCTTTTTACAAATACAGGGATCTGGCAAAATATACCTGGATAACGGAGATGTAATTAATGTTCATTATCATACCACCAATGGGCGGCCATATCGCAGCATCGGTCGGTTATTAATTGAAGAAGAAAAAATATTACAAGAAGAAATGTCCATGCAAAAAATTCGGGAATACTTGCGTGAGCATCCTGAAGAAATGGAAAATATATTTAATTACAATCCCAGCTATGTCTTTTTTAAGACCGAACCAGACGGACCTCTGGGCAATATTAATGTTAAATTAACGCCCGGCCGGTCCATAGCATTGGACCGCAAAATATTCCCGCCGGCTGCTCTAGCATTTATTAATACGAAAAAACCTTTAATCGACAGCACCGGAAACATAAACGGCTGGACAGACTGCACCCGCTTTGTATTGAACCAGGATACGGGTGGCGCAATTAAAGGTCCAGGTCGAGCAGATCTGTTTTGGGGAAACGGCCACTATGCCGAAATTGCTGCAGGCCACCTCCAGCACCCCGGCAAACTGTATTT
>CP070746.1:4758592-4762141 GCA_020348305.1 Desulfobacterales bacterium | reverse complement strand
GTGTATAAATGCCCCAACTGTTAATATTTTCAACACAAAGGAAGGGGGGTTTATATGAACAAGGGCGAATTGATTGAGGCAGTTGCTAAGGATGTCGGCATCTCTAAGGCATTGGCGGGAAGAGTTCTAGACAGCACCATCGGTACGATAACGAAGGGCCTCAGTAGGGGCGAGCGGATAGCGCTGGTGGGATTTGGAAGCTTCTCTGTGAGCACCAGAAAAGCCAGGAGCGGGAGGAATCCCCGAACCGGGCAAACTATCACGATTCCCGCCACCAAGGTTGCTAGGTTTAAGGCCGGCGATAAGCTAGCTCAGGCAGTCAAATAGGTTTTTCTTTAGCGTCAGTAATCCGTGGAATGCTGGGCACACAACAGTGTCCAGCATTTTTTACCTGTTTACAGTTAAGGCAAAACACAGTTGCCTGCCACAGGCATTCAGTGCGGATCGCAGGCTTCATATGGTCAAAGCTCTTTGGGCCTTTAGATTCTCCGCAATCATAGCAGTAGCTTGTACTCCAGCCAAATCCTAACCTACTTATCGTAGTCTATTGTTTTGAGGTATTGGATTTTCTTTCGATTACAATGAGGAAGCATTAACGTTCGCCATGTGCCGCACACGGAGCAACGCGGAGTGTGTCGGAACAATGGCACTTGTTAGCTATGTTTTTCTAAAAATGTCAATCTAACTCGACAACCAAGCCTCTGCTTCTTCTTTTTGATTCCTATTAAAAGCTTTAATTTCAAGATTTGGGTATAAAACCCCCTCTAACTCACTTACCTTTCTTAACCATGTTTTGTCAGTTAAAACTGCTGCTCGGTCGAACTTTTTCAATAGTCCCAGCATTGAAGGAAGGCGAGAGAATTCAATTGCAATTGCACCTGGTGACGGCAAATGAAAGTCAATAACTTCGTACAACATTTTGCCATTTTGAATATCCTTAGATTTATCGACAAGTTCATCCAAGGCGATTTTCATTTCCTCAGCGTTTAACGTTCCGCTCATCTCAATATCTAAACGATTCATGCCTTTTTGTAGCACTTTAAACATAAACACTCCCATGAATGAGCGATTGGATAGCTAGCGTGGAAGTGAGCTGCGGCCCAAATGAGTGACGAAGTCGCACGGCCTTTACATTAAACCGCGATCTACCCGCCGTCAGCTGCACTGATTTGTTGTGCTGTAAATGCGTGTTTTAAAATATTTATAGAATAATTTAATCATCAATGCAAAAAACTTGATATATACATATAATATATGCATAATACAGCCATAGATGTTACTTGGGACCCCAAAAAGGCCGAAACCAATTTCCGGAAACACAGGATTCGCTTTTCTGATGCAGAGACAGTTCCTTTTGACCCATTGGCATTGATCCCAAATTATCAAGACGTGGATGGGAAAACAACGTTTTGTAACCGTTGGTTCAGATGCAATCGGCTGAATAATTGTGGCAGTGTATACATATCGCGGTGGCACAACCCGCCCAATCTCGGCCCGTAAAACGACAGCAACCGAAAGGAAATACTATGAAAAAGGAATATAATTTTAAAAACGCCAAAAGAGGCCAAGTTGTTCCGCAAAAAGGAAAAACCCGAATAACGATATATCTTGATGCGGATGTTATTGAGGAGTTTCGTGCGCGCGCAGATGAAGCCGGCTACGGTTACCAAACAATGATTAATGAAGCTCTTCGGCAATATCTTGAGAAAGGCGAGAAACCACTGAACGAAGAGGTGATTCGCCAAGTGATCCGTGAAGAATTGGATGATCGGGTTACACCCCATTAGAGCTTTCATCTTTCATTTATTTGTTGATCAATATTCGGCCTACGTTTTATTTTTGTAGGCCTTTTTTATTGAGGCACCGTTGGGGATGAGCTGCAGGCCTAAGAAGCTAGAATAACCAAGGGACTTTTCGATTTAGGTCTGAGATGCTTCCTGTCAGTTCCACCCCATTGTTCGGCGCGTTTCCTTACTCATCAGGCCCCACAACTTTGATCGCTCCGATCTCTAGCAAAGGGTCCAGCATGTTAGCCGCACCGCCATGCTCGACAATCCGATCACCAACAACCCGATCAATGTTCACTCCGGTGAAAGCTATCGCCTTGCCTGTAGGTTTGATTCCAAGCCATAGTCCCCGATGAGTGCCTCTTGCTGTTATGCAAGTGACCACCCATTCGCCTTCTGATATTTGTCTTTCAATCTCAATATTTAGGTCGGGGTAAGTCTGGCGAACACCAAGGATATGTGTTTTAGCCCCCTCAACGCCAATGACGTGCCTCTTGCCGTCAGAGACTTCAACATATTCAGGTGCAATGAACCTCTCGATCAAGTCCACGTTCCCCGTGTTGACGACCTCCTCATAGAAACGACGAACGAGCAATTTGTTTTCATCTGATGGCATTATGCTATCCCTTATCTTTTCTCCCAACGGCAGGCATAAGTGGCGGGCGAATAAAACCTCCGCAAGTATGAAAAGCACGATAGTTGGAAAAAACCATCTAATGTCAAAACCGCAAGATTTAGCCCGGCCATCTTTATACCATTGTTAGGGCTTCTTTTTTGCCTGCCGCTTCATTGCTTTAGTCCGTCGCTGTTTTTGGTACGACTCCAATTCCCGAAAAGAAATGATCTTTCGACCCCTATATTGCTCATATTCGTCAACAAATGTTTGTGTGTAATTATACGGACCAGCAATATGGCCTGGGCGTTTTGAATCCGAGAAAAAGTAGGCTTTGCCATTGCGCCTGAAACTTACCAGCCAATGCAATCGAAACGTATCACCCCCGATTTGAATCGGATCAAACTCGATCATGAGATACTTGGGATCGCTATGCGGGTTGATTTTTCTTAGTGTTTCGACGCTAAAGCGTGAGAGATCAACGCAAACGCCGGTCTTCGTTTCGAAGAACTTAGATGGGCTGTAAATCGAGACACTCTCGTTCTTTGTCCTTTGGGTCTCAGAAAGGCGGATCGCTCTAGCTGTATCGTATGAAAAATTGGCGGTGATCCAGTCATTTATGTCTTCCGGTGATTTCCAGGTTTGTAAGGCTTTTTTGTACGAGCTTGCACTTTTGACCGGAACAGTCGAATCTTCTGCATACTCCAGCTCATCTGAGTAAGGGTTCGCGGTATGAAGGATGTAGGCACAGACAGAAAGAGCAAGAAATGCGAGCAATATGACAAGTTTGTACATTCCGTTTCTCCTTCATGCCCTAACGCTGGCACCACCGGACTTTTGAGGAGCTTGCGACGAAAAAGTTCAGGTGTATGCACTTGTTAGCTAATGAATATGTTATTCTATCTTCAAGAGAATATGGACGCTTGCGATATCAAATATCAAATCCGAAATACTGTCGTACTTCGAGTGTGGGTCGGACGATAGCTCAGAGCCAACGTTTACTTGAACGTCAAGCTTTTCATGATTTGCTCAAGTGGCTCTAACACGCCATCATTATACCCAGCTATAAATATCCTTTTTCCGTTCTTATCGACGAAAGCATAGGCTCCGACCAATGAATGAGTTCCGGTTTTGAATTTTATGGTGGCG
>CP070746.1:4746199-4758492 GCA_020348305.1 Desulfobacterales bacterium | reverse complement strand
TTCAACGGTTATCAGGACGATCTCCTCCGGGTCCCGGATCATGGATATGGCTTTGGTGATACGAATCAAGGTTTCATAGTTGATGATGGGCTTTTCCATAGTGACCTCCTTTCTTTTGGGTGGTTGATACCTTCGGACGGCCTTTGATCAGAAACAGCCATCATGACAGGTATTTTTTGAAATGTACTTAAAGGTATTTCCAATCCTAAAACATTAGATCTCACGGTTCAGAGTTATAAATAGCGAAGGTACGGTGAGCTAGTGAGCTGAATGAGCAAGATAAGCAATAATCAAAAGAGAAGAAGACGCTGAGAATAGAAGCTTTTCGCGATTGTGCCGGTATTCAACAGTCGGATGCTGCCGTCGGACCACTTGGTGAATAATAAAGCAAATTTCCAATGTTTTTGTTTGGATTGCAAGATAATTTAAAAAATTTGTGGGTTGCATATGCCTAATATACGGTCGTTGATAAAAATTTAGCTGATGGGCTATCTACCGCATATTGTGGCCATTAGTTCAGAAAGTTTTCTCGGTTGGGGGTAACTTGGAACAAAGGTATTTCTTACTTCGCAAACCTCATTCCAGAATCTGCTTAAATTAGTTTTTCAAGCGTTACCCTTGTTGCCCATCTGAGAAATACCATGGTATATTTACCTCCAGCAAGATAAACTCCCGCGAAAAAGACTACATGTGCTAACATATAAAAAAGGGGACCTCCAATAACAATTATCAGGGGTTCGCGCCAGTAAAAAGATAAAGTTCCACATAAACCTATCGCTGGCCAACCAATGATATAACTAATGGCCATTAGAACAATTCCAGAAGATATTCGTGCTGACGGTTTCTCTTTAAATGCACTTAAATCCGCGCCGTCGTTAATGGCCTTGCTTGCAAACCCCGTTTTTGCAACACGATTGGCTATTTTCTTGATTATGTTCAAAGAATAAAACCCCTACATTTCTGATTCTATAACCGAACATGAGCATTTTGGCATATTCAATAACAGGAAAGAGCGAAGGGAGGTTTTATGAATTGAGAATGTCCTCTCATGGTCTTTCGATTAAAGCTTCCTTTTTTGGTTATGGAGGAAGTTTGATTACACAATTGCAGCAGCCATAACATTAATTCCGGATAATTGTCAATGGGGCGAATTGCAAATTTTAACTTGCGTAACAGCCGACTTGATATTTTTTTAGAATGTGAAATTTTGAAGGTTTCCAAACATTTGTAATAGTAAATTTAGAAATTTAGGGACGCCCTTTATATTTTCAGTTTTGTCGGCACCGTCAATATAAACCAAAGAACTAAAGGGCGTACCTGAAGCTCACTATCGAACATTTAAGATAAACAAATAGACCCAACTCATCACGCTATTGCAAAAGGATGATCCCAGGACAGCCTTGCATGGGTCTCATTCTTGACCAAACCCAGATCTTGGAGCCTTAACATCATTGCCTGCTTGGACACGCTCGATGATATTTTCAACCGGAATCGGCGGGGCAATAGGATGTTGAACAACCGCCTGATACTTGGCAATCAAGCTTGATGCATATCGGACGATTTTTTTCTTAGGTAACCAGGGAACCTTCATTTTGTTTCCTTATCCGCTTTACCTAATTTAGCCGCTTCCGGTAATTTGGTGAGTGTCTCCCAGTTAACGCTGTCAAATTCTTTTTCTTTGGCCATTCTCAAAAAGTCCGCAGCTTCCGGTTCCCGGGCAACGTAACTCGATATTTCCGGGTCCATCTTTTTAGCCACGGTTAACAGCTCCTTTTTAAGGTGTCCTGATGGTGGTTTTCATGCATAAGTTCATTAGATTTAATGTCGTCACGTAATCTAATACTAGGATATCTACACGCGGATGTTTTTCTGAAGATATCGCCACGCTCTAAAAAAGCTGCTTTTTGCGTCGGCTAACGAATTCGCTTAACGCCTGCTCCAGGCCGTCATCAATCGGAGGCTCAGTGTATTCTGACAGGCGTTTTGGCAGCATTTCAGCCGCGACTTCAGAAACGCTCTTTGCGCCGCTCTCATGCCAATTTTGATAATCATCGCGCGTAAATAATTTAGGACGGTATAAATTCCGGCAATGATTGAATGTCGTGGGATGTATCAGATAATTCCCGTCACTGCCGACACTTTTGATGGTCTCTAAATCGATGGATTCTACAGTTATCTGCATGACGGTAAGTATTCTCCGGAGGGTGCGGCATACTTCCTCATCGAGAAGCCATTTTTCAAAGCTCATCGAAATGTAAGAACCCAACTGACCGCAGGAGTGAAATATGAAGTTCGCCCCGTTGCGCACCGCCGTGCTCATCATGAGTGTTCCCTCAGCCGCGGCTTGGGCATCGGGACAGTGAGCGTTGGTCAGCATCCCACCGGTACGACAGGGCAGATGGTAATATCTAGCCAACTGAATGACGGCAGACGCCAGGACAACCGCTTCCGGTGCCCCAACTGCCGAAACGACTGTTTTCATATCTGCCGGAGCGGATATGGAGCCGTATACCACGGGGGTTCCGGGACCTACCAGTTGCACGAGAACCAGCCCGGCGAGAATCTCGGCATTTGCCATTGCCAGCAATCCAGGCAGAGATACCGGACCGCTCGTTCCAGCCATCACCAGGTTCGTGATTACCAGCGGCTGCCCCCATCGCGCCATTTCGATGATGGAATCCGCCTCTTCTGCGGTATACTTGAGGGGTGACATCGAATTGACGATAGTGGCCATAACCGGCTGTAGCTTCAAGTTCTCTTTTCCTCCCCAGGCAATCGCGGCCATATCAAGACAATCGATCACCGCCTTTCTGGTTGTTGCAGCCCCGACATACGCTTTGTCACACATCACCATATTGGCGTAAAGCATGTCCAGATGGGCAACGTGGAATGGGATATCCGTTGGCTGGACCATTAACCACCCGTTCATATCCAATTGATCGGAGGTTTGAACCAACTGACAACAGGTGTGATAGTCTTCAAGCGTCGCCGGTCGCCGTTCACCAGTATAGGTAACCACGTTCGGGGCACCGCCGGTGGGCAGGAACACAAAGTCATCTTCTCCGATGGTGACATTGTGGGCAGTATTTCTGGCACGGAGTGTGAAACGCGATGGCACCGTTTCCAGAGCGCTTCTTACGTCGTTTTCGTTGATGAACACCCGTGTACCGTCAGTCCTGAATCCATGTTTTTGGAAGATTTCAAGCGCATCGCTCGAGTTGAACCTCAAGCCAGTATCAACCAGAATTTCCATGGAAGCATCATGAATCTGACTTAGCTCCTCTTGTGCGAATGCTTGCATGCGATCGATCATGTAATTTTTGCTCCTCCAATTAAATTTTCACATGCATTTTTAAATGTTAATTTCCTCTCCAGTCTGCGGATTGCATCCCTTTCTGGCTTTTCGTTGCACCACTTTGAAACTGCCAAACTCAACCAGGGTAACGCTGTCACCCTTTTTCAATGCATTGGTGATCGATGACAAAACACCATCCACTGCCGCCCGGGCCTCTTTTTTAGTTTTATTGAAGTTTGCGTCTTTATTTGATGAAGAGATTATAAAGTTGGCCTCAATGAAACTAAAAGGGTGTTAAATGGTGCAGCCCGGTATGGTCTTAAATTTGAAGTCTCAAATATTTTGGAGCAGCAGTTTTTATAACTATTGAGGTCTTAAAAGCAAGCGAAAAATAGATTTTTTAAACTTATGAACTGTTTATGAGAGTATCATCTATAGTTTATTTTCAAAAGCAGTGTATGCACTCGATCAGCCGCCGGAAGCCTTGTACCTGCACACCGCCGAGGCTTGTTTTAATAACACAACACCACCAAGCACTGCTTCCATGGTTATGAAATGAACACCCCAATTTTTCTTACATTTTTTTCATACTTTGATTTTACAGGCTTTGTATAAAATTTTTAACTACTTAAAATTATTATATATTTTGGATAAATAATCTTAGCTCTACTTTATGGCATTAATTTTGCGGAATATCAAATGATAGAAGTTACATGCAAGATGATCCTAAAAATTATCATGTTAGGTCGCGTGCAAACATATTTTCCAAAGTAATTATAACTTTAGTGTATTATTTTGGGTAAAGTCATTGAATCTTAAAACTAAAAAAAAGAAAAATCTCGCTAAATCAGTTAAAATGGCTATAGTTTTATTTTCTATAACTGTAGTCACAATAATAACATTTTGTTTTATAGTCGAAATTAAGTCCTCAATAATACAGGCTCATTTGTTATCCAAGTTTAGCAGCGGAATAACTTTCAAACTAAATAAAGGCGAAAGTAATACTACCATCATAGCCCCCAATGGACCATATGATAAACGTCTTGGATATACATTTTTACCTGCCTTTTCTCAAAAACTATACGAAAACAGTTTTTTAATTGCCCACCATACTCAAGTTTCGGACCTTATGATCGAGCTCGTACAAAAAGGGCTCTATCCTATTTATAGAGAAAAGACGCAAGCTGGTCTTGAAATTTCTGACAATCATGGGGAAAACATCTTTTCACTGGGTAATCCCAAGCGCATATTTACTTCCTTTTCTGAAATTCCTGAAGAGATTATAGATATACTTTTGTTTATTGAAAATCGTAATTTACTTGACGAAAATCAACCCTTTTTTAATCCTGCTATTCATTGGCCTCGACTAGTAAATGCAGCGTTGGAAGTGGGTATTCATTTTGTTTATCCAAATCAATCTGTTTCAGGCGGTAGTACTCTGGCTACACAATTAGAAAAATTTCGACATTCTGAAGAAGGAATTACCGACTCAATCAAAGATAAAATTATTCAGATGTCTTCAGCCTCAATTCGAGCTTATTTAGACGGAAAAAATACAGTGACAGCCCGCCAGCGCATTGTTCTTGATTATATCAACTCAGTTCCTCTAGCCGCCCTCCCTAACTGTGGCGAACTAATTGGTCTGGGAGATGGTCTTTGGGCTTGGTATGGGACGCAATTAGATTATGTAAAAAAGGTCTTAAATACTAAAAATTCAATTAATGATGCAACTTTAATCACAGCAAAAGCTGTCACATTAAAACAAGTTCTAAGCTTAATTATTGCGGCCAGAAGGCCAACTGACTTACTGCTGAATAATCGGGACTTACTGAAAAAGAAATGTAATATCTATATAGAGCTCCTATTTGAAGAGGGGATAATTACCGAACAAGTTAAGAACGAGATGCTTAAAATCCCACTAAATTTCCGTACGAACCCACCTCCTATATCCGGAAGGAATTTAGTTGAAAGAAAGTCTTCAGATTGTTTAAGAACCAAATTACTGTCATTACTTGATGTCAATAGTCTATATACCCTTGATCGATTTGACTTGTCTGTGAAAAGTACCATAGACCTTTCTACACAGGTGGCTGTGACAGAGGAGATCAGGAAACTTCATGATCCTTATTGGGTCAAAAAAAACAATTTTGATGGTCCTGGTCTGCTTGAGAAGGGTGACCCAAAAAAAATATTCTATAGCTTCACATTATATGAAAAAACACCCAGAGGTAATGTTATTCGAGTGCAGACTGACAGCCATGACCAACCTTTCAATTTTAACCAAGACAGCAAACTTAATCTGGGATCCACCGCCAAGTTGAGAACATTGATTCACTATCTTGAAATTATTGCCTCTTTGTATGAACGCTACAGTATCTTAGATAAAAAAATTTTGCTCAAATTAAAGTTTGCTCCAGAAGATAAAATCAGCCGATGGGCTGTTTCCTACCTCATGCAAAACGATAACAAATCACTTGAAAAGATGCTTAATGCGGCGATGCAGCGGAAATATTTCGCAAATCCTAATGAAATATTTTTTACTGGTGGAGGAAATCATCGTTTTCAAAATTTTAATAAAAAAGATGACTATCGAACCATTTCAGTACTAGAAGGGTTTAGACGTTCGGTAAACCTCGTCTTTATCCGTTTAATGAGAGATATAGTTAATTATCATATATACGGGACTAAAAGCTTTTCCTCCGAAATGCTGCGATTACCGGATCATCCAAAAAGAAAAGAGTATTTATTAAAATTTGCAGACCTGGAAGGATCAGTATTTATAAAAAAGTTCTATTCGAAATACATCGATAATTCTTCTGACCAAATATTCACACTCCTACATAACACCGTCCGTCCTTCCATTGATCAGATGGGAGCCATTTGTCGCTATGTATTCCCAAACATTGATATATTTTATTTCCAAAAGTTCCTGCAAAAGAAATTTCCAGCTGCTGCTTTAAGCGAAACCGCAATCAAAGGGCTTTACAATAAGTACAATCCTCAAAGTTGGAGCCTTGCTGACATAGCTCACATTATTAGCGTTCATCCGCTTGAACTTTGGGTGGCGACCTATCTCTATAATCATCCGAAAGCTAGCTTAGATGATGTTCTAAAAGAGAGCCAAGCACCTCGGCAAGAAGCTTATAGATGGCTTTTTCAAACATCTCACAAAGCTGCGCAAGATAGACGAATTTTTATGGTACTTGAGAAGGAAGTCTTTTTTGAAATTCACAAGGAATGGAAAAGATTAGGTTATCCGTTTGATGAATTGGTTCCCTCATATGCCACCTCCATTGGAAGCTCTGCGGATAGACCTGATGCGCTGGCCGAACTTCTGGGTATAATTATAAACGACGGTATACATATGCCGGCTTACCTCATTGAAGAACTTACATTTGCCTCTAATACTCCTTATGAATTACACTTTGTTCATGGACCCCCTAAAGCTAAAAGAGTTTTAAAGGTTGAAATTGCGCACATTGTTAAAAATGCTCTATTTAATGTAGTAGAAAAAGGTACTGCCAAACGAATTTGTAGAGCATCCCTTAACCATCACGGAAATGAGCTTCCAGTTGGGGGGAAAACAGGCACAGGAGACCATCTTAATAAAATCGTTAATCGGAATGGAAGAGTTATTTCATCAAAAGTATTGAATCGCACAGCTACATTTGCCTTTATCATTGGTGATCGTTTTTTCGGAAATATCACTGCTTATGTTCCAGAACCAGATGCAGCTGATTATTCATTTACCAGCTCACTACCGGTAGCTGTTCTTAGAAACTTGATGGTTCACCTACAAACAATGATGAATTCTTCGAAAGTAGAAGAATCTACTTAACTATCGTGATATAATTTAAAGTTTTCTTTTAAGAATCAATATAAATAAATCAAAAGAATTAACGCCAATTTCGAGACCTCATTATGGCCTCATCAAAGCGTTGTTTCAGGTGAGTTAGATCTTGGTGTGGAGATATGATTGTTTTCGGTTCTTCTGCTTCAGGCAATTCCGAGGGTTGCGCTACTAATCCGCTACCAATTAATGCAAAACGACCGGTTCCATAAGTCGTAATGTCCGGTGTAGCGGGAACCAAGATTTCACATTGGGTCACATTTGCAAGAAATTGACAAAAGTACGAATTATTAATTAATCCACCGTCAACAGAAAGTCTTTTCTGCTTTCCGGTCAACCCCGCAATAGCATCCAATAGCTGAGCCGTGCGGAGCGCAATTCCTTCCAACACGGCTTGGCAAAGATCTGCCTTTGTAGTCTCCAGGCTCATTCCCAACCAAAGACCTGCGGCGGAACGATCCCAAAAAGGACATGCCAGCCCGGATAAGGCGGGCACGAAAACAAGACCCCTTGAAACCGCTGCAGAATTTTCAAAATGGTCGATGTCGGCAAAATCATTAAAGAGGCCAAGGTTTTTTGCCCAATTAATGGCCGAACCGGCATTGTAAACGCCGGCGTCAATTGCATAAATCGGATTTCGGTCGGCAAACTGCCAGGCGACCGTTGATAAAATTCCGCTAAAATGATCACTTTGGATGATTTCTCCGACATTAGCTAGGGCAAAAACCCCCGTTCCGAACGTCACTTTTATTTGACCGGCTTCAAAGCAGCCGTGTCCCATAAGAGCAGCCTGTTGATCGACAACGCTTGCGGTAAGGGGAATGTCTTTTGCTTTCGATTTTAGAGAACCAAAATAAGCAGTGGTCGGTCGAATTTCAGGTAGAATTTCGATCGGAACTTGGAAGATTCCACAAAGTTCCGGATCCCAGCGGCACGTTTTGAGATTCATTAAACTGGTTCGCGACGCCGTGGTTACATCGGTGGCATATTCGCCGGTCAAGCGGTAGATAAAAAACGTTTCCGAGGTCCCTAATCTTAAGCGTTTTGCTGCGAGGAGCTTTTCAGCTTCAGGCGCGTTTTTTAAAATCCAGCGCAGTTTAGATGCCGAAAAATAAGGGTCCAATGGGAGTCCCGCTTTTTTAAGGGTGATATCTTCGGCCCCTTTGGATTTGAGTTCTTCAATAAAGTCTGTTGTGCGTTGGTCTTGCCATACGATGGCATTATAGACGGGTACCCCTGTTTCACTATCCCAGGCAATGACGGTCTCGCCTTGGTTGTCCATGCCGATGGCATCGATATCCGGCTGTAATTTTATGGAATCCTTTACATTTTGCAGTAGTGTTTCAGGATCGTGTTCCACCCAACCTTGCTGGGGATAAATTTGGCGATGTTCGACAGAATTGCAAAATGTGAATTTTCCGTCAGCATCCAAGGTGTAAGTTTTCGTTGCTGTAGTGCCCTGGTCAATCGCAAGCACGCGCTTCATATCCGCACTCCAAAAAGCGATGGTGCGCTGTCAGTGAACGTTGCTAGTATAATAATTCCCAAATAAATTAGAAATCGATCTACTAGTTTTGTGACTACTGTCCCCTGTATCCGAGCCTTACAAATCCAAGTCGGATAAGAAAAAAGAGGATGATCAGGATAAAAAAAACCAGACCGTTGATAACCGTTGCTAGGGAATAAAGTTCGGGCTCAATTCCATGCCGTAATGTGCCCCAGGCAATCGTGGGAAGGGTGGGGATAGCCCCGACATTATAAAAGGTAACTTCGAGATTATTGAAGGCCAAAATAAAACTCACCAGGAATGCGCCCAGAACCGACGGCCATATTGTTGGCAATGTAACCTCCCAAAAGCAACGGGCCGGACGGGCGCCGAATACCATGGCGGCTTCATCCATACGCCAATCATAGCGCGTCAACTGAGCCAAAATGACCAGAAAAGCAAACGATAATGCCTGGGTGGTATTGGCCAGAATTGCCGATGTGAGATTGCCCGGCAATCCCAAAATATTGCGATGGAACATGAGCGATGAAATACCGATCAGAATACCGGCCACAAATAACGGAGATAGGTAAAGAACAGCAAAAAGGCCTCTCAAGCGGGACTGATACTTTAACAGCCCTATTGCTGCCGAAGCAGCGAAAATGCTGGAAAGAGCGCCGGTGCCAATTCCAATCAGGAAACTGTTCAGCAAGCCTAGATGAAAGTCGCTCATTATCCATAAGCGCTCATACCATTCCCATGTAAACACCGGTGGAAAAGGCCACACCGTATTATCTACAAAAGAAACGTAGATAATGAAAAAAATGGGGAAATAAAGAAAGATATACAAAAAAACCAGTAAACTCGATTGTGAGACCACAACGACACGTTCTTTTGGACTTACAGCCGCCATATCAAAATTCCTCTCCGGTATAACCGCTGCGCTGCAAGTTAATAGTGCGCCAGATGATCATAATAAATATAAGGCAGATGAAAAATAATACGACACCCATGGCAGAGCCTAAGGCCCACGTACCGGTTGCTCCGAATTGATGTTCGAGAATATTTCCGTAAAGTGCTCCGTTGACACCACCCAGAAAACGAGGGGTCACAAAGGCAGCAAATGTAGGAATGAATACCAACACGATGCCGATGGCGGTTCCGATCCAGTTTAATGGCCAGGTGATCTCCAGAAAAGCCCGCCAGGGTTTGGCACCGTTGACATAGGCGACCTCCAAGAGCTCAAAATTGAAATTAAGCAAAGAAAGATAGATGGCCAGCACCATAAAAGGGATCCAGAGATATACCAAACCGATAGCGGATGCGACATTGGAATACATGAGGATTTGGATCGGTTCAAATCCGAAGGTCTGAAGCGCCATGTTTAACAGCCCAATGGGACCTAAGATTTGCTGCATCGCAGTTACCCGTAAAATGATACCGGTAAAAAAGGGGGCGGCCGTCAATAGTACCAAAATTAAGCGATAGCGTCCGCCACGCTTGGCGACTAAATATGCAACCGGATAGGCATAGATAAGACATACCAAAGATACGGAAACCGCCATCACCAAGGAACGCCACATAAACGTTAAGTAGGTCTTTTGGCCCAAAATGGTTTTATAATTCTCAATATTCCAGTCGGCAATCAGTTGGTAGCTTTCGGTTCGCCAGAAACTAAAAATCAAAATAGAAATCAGCGGCAGAACTAAAAAAATAAGCAAAAACAGAGCGCCCGGCAGTGTAAGCATGGCAAAACGAAAATTTGGACTCTGGCGCAATTTCCAAAAGGAAACCATTTTCAATCTTCCTCCTTCAAGAACGCATCGCCGGCTTCTGGAAGCCAACCCACTTCAACTGCATGGCGGATTTTCAATGACGGCATCTCGGTGGCGGCATTAACGACCAATTCCTCGCCATTTTCTAATACGACAAAGTAAGCTGAATGTTGCCCCTTGAATATGATATCCCGCAGGGTACCCTCAAAACGGTTTTCACCTTTTGCAGGCTCGGATTCCCGGAGAGACTGAATGAGAATGCGTTCATGTTTCAAAAAATAATCAATTTTATCGCCGCTAGTTGCGTTTGCAGGTGCGGGAATACGCAAATCAAGCCCTCTCCAATCCAGAATGGCGATCGTGCCTTCCATACGTTTTATTTGCCCTTGTATATAATTCGGTGATCCCAGAAAGGCTGCAACAAACCGGGTTTTTGGATTGTTGTAAAGATCAAGTTTGGCGCCGACCTGTTCAAATTTGCCATTGTGCATAACTGCCATGCGGGAGCTCAGCGTCAATGCTTCCTCCTGATTGTGGGTGACATAGATGAATGGAATATCCAGCTCTGCCTGGAATCGCCGCATCTCCACTTCCATTTCTTTGCGTAACTCAAGGTCCAGATTGGCAAGGGGTTCATCCAGAAGCAGTATATCAGGCCTTGAGACCAATCCCCGGGCCAAGGCGACCCGCTGTTTCTGTCCGCCGGATAGCTGATGGGGGTATCGATCCTCATAACCTTCCATGCGAACCAGCGAAAGAATCCAATTGAGTTGTTCTTTTTGCTTGTCTTCCGGTAATCTCTGCATTTTTAATGGGAAGATGATATTGTCGGCGACAATTTTATGCGGAAAAAGCAGAAAATCCTGAAATACCATTCCGATACCGCGTGCATAAGGCGGAAGCCTGGTCACGTCACGGCCGCCAATGTGAACCGTTCCATTACCCGGCGTTTCCAAGCCGGCAATAATTCGCAGCAGCGTTGTTTTTCCGGAGCCGCTGGGCCCCAACAAAGAGAAAAATTCACCTGTGTTGACTTCAAGGCTGACTTTGTCAACAGCGCGAACTTTATCAAATGATTTTTCAACTTGTTCTAGTTTTAAGGCAGGCTCGGTCATGGCTATATCCCGAAGTTGTAAAGATGTCAGATGGTGCGGAAGTGCAGCCGACACAGCCGCACTTCCTACTTTCCATGCAGCAATAATTGATCAAGAAGCCTCGACATCCGACCAGATACGCTCCCATTTTTCCGGTGAAGACGGCGCATCAAATTGATACAATCCTTTGATGGCATCGGTGTTATTCAGAAACAGGGTGTCGACGTAACGTTTGGGGATCATTTTGCGCACATCTACCGTGGGAGCCCAACCGATCTCTTCAGCCACAATGATCATGTTTTCGGGTTTGAGGCGGAAGTTGATCCACTTGTGGGCCAACTCGAGTTCCTCGCTGCCTTTGACCCCGGAGGTCACGCACCAGGTATCCACCCATCCCAGGCCACCTTCTTTGGGATGGAGCAGATGCTTCATGCGAAGTTTGGATTTGCCGTCGAGGTAGTCGAAGTGGATAAGGCGATAGACGCCGGACCATTCCGGAGCAGCCCATACCGCCTGGGCGCGAAGCAGTCTTTCCAGCGTAGCCTCGTCGTTCCAGCGGGTGAGAAGGTACTTTTTCTGCTCGATGAGAAGCTTTTTGCATTCCTCAAGTTCGTTGTCATACAGCACATAGGGGTTGAAGGGTTTGCCGTCCGGACGCGCTTTATCCTTGGTTCCCATGCGATAGCAAACCAGAATACCGGTTAAGGCGATGTTTTCTTCAAAACGGGCGCTCACACAAAGATGGCCTTTGTATTTTGGGTTGTACAAGAGATAAATGGAGTCGGAGTCCTCT
>CP070746.1:4681932-4746099 GCA_020348305.1 Desulfobacterales bacterium | reverse complement strand
TGTCAGAATGAATTACTGCCTGTTGTCCGAAATAATACGGTAATATGAATGTTGCGTATTCCGAATCGATCCAAGGGGATCATTACTGCATGGTCTTTTGTAAGACCCGTCGGAAATGAAACGGAAACAGGCATCTCACCGGATATAACACCCTCACCGGCACATCGTGTGCATTCATAAAATCCCACGCCTCCGTGACCACGACATGTCGGGCAGACAGCTTGGGCTGGTACCATGATCCTGGCATTTCCACCGCGACGCGCTTGCCCCGGTGTGAGCGTTACTTCAAGCGTCAGGTTTTGAACGCGAGCGGATTTAGGCTGGGTTAGATCGGAGAAATTACTCCACAGCCAGTCAAAGATCTCGTCAAACGAGGGGGTGAATGACTGAAACGATCGCACAGGTGATATTTCCCCCAGGTCGATAGGACCTTCCTCGGGAATAAGTGGTTCGGGTTCAGGGAAAGCAGCACGTCTCAATGGTGTTTTTTGCGAGACTTTTCTGATGTTCTGCTCATATTCGCGTCGTCTCTGGCTATTTCCGAGCACCGAGTAGGCCTCCTGAATATCCCGGAATCTCTCACTGCTGCCGGCATAATGATCCGGGTGAAATTCCTTGGCAAGTCGACGATACGCACTTCTAATTTCATCCGCTGTTGCATTCGACGAAATACCGAGAATTGCGAAATAGCTTTTTGCCATGCTAAAACTCCTCAGGTAATATTAATTTTTCCTTTTGCTCTCGGATTTTTTTCTCCTCTAATGGTTAGAAGTCGACCATCTTTGGTTTCTATTTATACGCCTAAATTGGTTTAATCAAATTGAGCCGAATGGCCAATGAAATTGGAGGTGGACTGAGGGATGTTTCTACATCATGTCACCTCCTATTTTATTAGCCCAAATTAGCACCAACCAAACAAAAGGCGAATGTATGTAAAATCTGTTGAATAAAATCGAAATTTATTTATTTTCAGGGATTAGACGGAGCCGGAATCTCGCAAATCCTTGCTGCGCAGATTTTCCGGCTCCATACTTTTCTTAACCTGTCTTAACGGTAATCTTTTTAGGGGTTGCCTTTTCAACCTTTGGAAGCGACAAGCGAAGTACGCCATCGTTTAGCTTCGCATCAATCTTTTCCTGGTTGATTAATTCACCGAGGGTAAACTGTCGGAAATACCGGCCGGTCTCATACTCCACCAGTATATCTTCCTCGTTCGGATTTTCAACGGGAAAAATGTCCGCCGACAGGGTCAAGGTATTGTCACGAAGATCGATGATTAAATCATCTGCTTTTACGCCTGGTATATCGGCAAGCAGGGTAATCTCTTTTTCCGTTTCAAATATATCGACAGCAGGTGTGAAAACCAATCCCGCTGTGGTTTGCTCGGCAGGACTGGTCACTTCTTGCTTTTCTCGAACCTTAAGTTCTTTGCTTTGAGTATCAGCCATTGGTAGATCCCTCCTTTGCAAACATCTTATTTCAAGACCTTATGGTAATTTGTTTGGGCTTTGCAGCCTCTGCTTTCGAAACCACAACGGTTAGGATACCACTTTCCAATTTGGCATCCACTTTATCGGAGTCAATATCACCAGGAAGCCCTATGATTCTGGAAAATTTTCCCGCCTCGCGTTCCCTTCTATGATACCTGGTGCCTTCTTTTTCCGCAGCAATCTTTCTTTCACCGGAAATAGCAAGATTATTGCCGGTAACCTGAATGTCAAGCTCATCTCCTTTCACACCAGGTAATTCAGCACGAACATAATATTTGTCTTTGTCCTCAGTTAGATTGATCAGCGGAAATACACCGGCTTGTGGAAGTTGATGAGGAGTCATGGCATCTTCAAACAAACGGTCCATTTGCCGTCTCATTCGTTCCAACTCCCCAAACGGACTTCTGAATCTCCATGTAGGAAAGTCAAACAATCTGCGGTAAATCATTTTAACACCTCCTCAATTTTAAGGGTTATTGACCTTTAAGTTGCTTGAATGTAAGCTCGCCATATGACAAACATCAAAATTTGAATATATGATAAAAACAAATTGCTTGTTGTCAAGATTCAATTTAAAAAAATTATTGCATTACTAAAAAGGTTTGTTATATTAGAGTAATGTTAAGCGATGGGCTCAAGAAAAAGGAGCGAGATGATGAAAAAAACTGACCAAAAACAGTTTGATATGCGCATATCCGTGTCTAAACCATCAGCGCTAGATCTCAGAGGACGGCAATCGGTGCGCGCCACATTTCGACTCTCTGAAGCCTGCATTGACGCGATCAGTATCCTTGCTGCTCAGTTGGGGATCAAACAAAAATCGGTTTTTGACCATTTAATGGAGGATGATCAGGTTTTAACGAACGTGGCCCGTGAACTCGAAGGTACTGAATTGGATCGCAGCAAGCGTATCCAAAAAACCTTTGTCATCAGCCGCCGGTCATTATCTTTTTTGGATACGATTTCCAGTAAGCACAATGCCCCAAGGGACGCTTTGGTGGAATATTCCGTCCGAAGGCTTTTGCCGATTATCGCCAAGGAGCGAAAAAAACATGAGAGACGCAAGGAATTGTTAACTGAAATATCGAACCATGTCGCAAAAAGTGAGAGGTTATTATCCAAAGCAGAGGAGATGCTGGGCACCGATGATCCGATCGTCAATAAACTGCAAACAGCAATGTCCGTCTATAGAAATGCTGTTAATGACATCGCCAACTTCATTGAGAGGGGGAAAGTAATAGAAAAATTTCAGCCTGAATATAATGAAGGGTAATTTGCAATTGCTCGGTCACTTCATCGAGGCGAGATTCAGAAATTTTTTCATATACAGCATTACCGAGTTTGGCCAAATGTTTTGTAAGCTCGGTCTCGTAGCGAGCCTCTTCACGACGGAGACGAGTAAGTTCAATGCTTTCTCCAGCCTTTTCGGTAATATTATGGACGGCTACAACAGGCTGCATCAAATCCAGCATCCATTCTCCTTACTATCCTATCCCATCCCATAGTTTCATTTTAAATTGTTTTATTTTACCAATTCTATTCATTTGTCATTATTTAAAAGTTGGGGAATCATAATTTACACCAATAGTAACACTAACTCCCGTACCCAAAAAACCAATTGTTACACCTACGTCATCTAAACGAACTGGGTAATCTTTTTCCAAAGCTGTTCTTGGAAGCACAGAGAACTATTACTTTTTTGATTTCCTTTCTAACTTTTTCCGCGCACCCAATGGACGTCAGCTCCCTTGCGGGTCGGGTAATATCGTGCCTGAGGCTCTCAACCCGTATCCACCCCATCACAGGGTGGCCTTGGCTTCTTCCATCATCTTACCCCATACCTCCTACAGTCCCGGGCGGGATTGCCTGCCACAAGGGCAAAGGCAGGGATTACCACCTTTTGCGTACCTGACGGCAAATACCTTTGGTCCACTTTATCTGCCGGGGGAATGCTGCCCGTGTCGGAGGTTCTGTAGTCCATCCGAACCACCCGCTTACCATTCTAAACTAACGTCAGAAAAGCGTTGGTTATTACTCAGGCTGAATCTACCTGAGAGCGGATATGTAGATCTCTCTGGGGAAACGGAATCTCAATGCCGGCTTTGGCGAGCTCTTCGAATATAACAAAATAAAGGTTGCTTCGAACCTTTCGCCGCGGCGTCTTGCGGACGTTAATCCAAACAAGCAATTCAAAATTGATGGAGTTGTCGGCATATTCCACAAAGCGTACCGCCGGCATATGGGTTTTGTCGACAAGCGGTTCATTCTCGGCAGCCGCCAACAAGATTTTTTCAACTTGGCGCGGATCTGCCTTGTATGAAACGCCAACGGGCAGCTCTATGCGGATCAGCGGTGAAGACAATGAGTAATTTACCATGGTGTTGGAAATAATGTTGGAATTGGGAACGAGGTACTCAATATTGTCCCGGGTTCGCACTTTGGTGGCGCGCAGGTAAATATCCGTCACTTCTCCCAGCATGGAGCCGACCTCAATCCAATCACCCTTACGAATTTTCCCGCCGAAAATAATTGTAAAGCCGCTGATCACATTGGCGGCCATGTTCTGAAGCCCGAGGCCGACACCGATGCCGATGGCGCCGGCAAAGACCAAAAAAAATCGGAGGTTGATCCCCAGGATATTCAGCGCAATTAAAAATCCGATCCCGAGAGCGATGAATTTGACTACTGTGTTGAGTGCATACCCTAAACCCGGATCGATGCCGAAAGAAGGATACAGTTTGTAATCAAAGTAAGATTGGGCCAGCCGGGAGGCATAAACAGTAGCCAGCAGGATTAGAATCGCCATGACAATAAGCCAGAAGGTGACAGTGGTATCACCAAGCTGAAAAATTGGAAAGGACATGATGCGCTGCAAAGGATTTAACAGCCCGAGCATGTTAAGAACAATGATCAGGGTCGCCACGACAGTGGCATACTTGAGAATTGACCGCAATGTGCTGACGAACATCCGGGCGTTCTCATCGGTTTGGTCCAACCGCTGGAACCAGGTGTTTAAAAAGCGCTGCAAAGTGTGATAGAGCAGCATAATGAAAACAAACGCAGCTGCAGTAAACCAGATCTTAATCAACACCAGCTGCCCTAATGCTCGATAACCGAAACACCATAGCAGGGCGGCCAGAAACGACACAAACAGCAACGGAAAGTAATAGCCTTCCAAAAACTTTCTAAACTTAATATAGCTTCGAATCGGTAATTCCGGCAAAAACGATATAAAGGCCTTTTTGTTGAGATGAAGTATCAATAGGACCACAATTACAGAAACCATTATCGCAAAACGCAAAAGCGCAAGGACGTCTTCACGTATCTCGAATACTTCCGCCGTCCAGTATGCCGCCATTCCGAAAATCGCATACAATAATGCCAGCCGTGCCCAGCGATATATTGTCCGGCCGTATTGTGCGGTCACCTTGAACAGGTCGCGGGTTAATGATTCCTTCAGTAACCGCAATAAAAGGGACCCGACCGCCCAGAATATTAGCAGACGCCCGATGAGCTGAAACCAGACTTCCGAATAGTCAATCATGGCATTGATCAGAGCAAATGCCCCAAGTAGCAATAATGGAATCAAGGCGGAAACCACCACTCTGATACCGGACATGAAAAAAGGATAAGTGGCTTCTGGGATGAAAGCAGACAGCGGCTTGACCCTGTCTTCCACCCAGCCCATCACCCGCCGCTGACCTATTAGGCTGTATAAGACAGCCGCAATAAATACCAAAACAAGAATGGATCCGATCACGCCTAATACACGACTTTGCTCGATCACAAAACTGGTAAATAATGGAATTTTCTTCGGTAGTGAAAGTGCTAACTGATATAAATAGATAACGGTATTAAAATTCCAGCCGAGAGGAAGGCGATCAAAAAGCGAGCGCACTTTCTGCTGAAACTCCTCCTTGACCTTAGTGGCCTCCTGGATAATTACATCGTCCATCTCCTCCGATATGGTGATTGAATGTTTATTCTTTGTTTCGGCTTTGTCCGTCTTATCCTCGGCGTTGGAGCATGGGACGGCTGTCAAAAAAACAGCGATCAATAAAATTAAAATGATTCGAATGGGTTTCATGCTTAACAAGTTTTTCATCGGCTATGATTATAAGGGTGTTTAGTTATGGCTCAAAGCTTTTCGAACCGAAAACCCTCTCGTATGCTCCTCAATGACCTCGATGTCAATGTTGTTCATGACATCGATGCCTTCATCTCTGGATGCTTCTACTAACAACTCGACCATTTCGGCGTCAAACGCCACTAGGGGCCTGTCACTGACTTCCAGAATTACTGAGCGTTGGTGGGTTGAACCCAGCCGTGCCGCAAAATGGGCAAATTCAAAAGAGATGAATCCTCCCCCGATGAAAACAATGGAGGCCGGCAGCTCATTTAATTCAAGGAAGTCATCGCTGGTAATGACATGCTCTACCCCCTTAATGGGCAGTTGCATCGGTTTGGCGCCGGTCGCCAGGACGAAAAATTTGGCCTGAATGGCTCTCCCATTTACGGACAGCGTCTTCTCATCTGAAAATGTGGCCGTTCCAGCCACAAAATCAATCCCGGCCTTTTGAAAGTTTTGAATCGTCCCCTCCGGGATGCTGGAGGTGAATTGCCGCTTTTGTTCGAGCACCTGGGCCCAGTTCCCTTCAGGGGCAGAGACAATTCCCTTACCCTCCAAGTGTCGTGCCTTGGCAATTGTTTCAGCGGCTTCGTAAAACCATTTTTTGGGCTGGCACCCAGCCAGAGCACATGTTCCGCCGGGACGATCGGACTTTTCAACGACCGCTACGCGCAAACCTTTTTCATTCAATTCAAATGCGGCCGTTTGACCGCTTGTTCCGGAACCGACGATAACGACATCATACGTGTCCATATACGATAACTCCTTGTTTGCTGTTAATCAGATCTCCATTAACGATGACCGGAGCTTCTGTTTCAGCTACACTTTGAGCCACAATTATCAATTCCACATCGCACACTGAGTATATTTCGTTTTCTGTTGGGCTTGGCGGCCAAGTTCGCTTAATTTTGAATACATGCTGACCGGTAGCGTCACCGGCTGCTGGACTCCACTGTTTCACGCTATCTCTAAACCTAGATTATCTGATAGCGCTCGCGCGCTCGTTTTGCGATTCGATCAAGATCGATATTTACATCTTTTTCCGGTGAGACCAGGTCCAATCGATAGTTCCGGGAGCGTTTGCCGGCACCCGTTGGACTGTAGGTCCTTAGCGTCCCCAGCACACGGATACCGTTGTGCTCGGCAAAGATGTGCTCTTTTCCATGGTCTATTTTTTTGCGTTTCATCTCTCTAATGAGCTGTTTGTTCAGCATTTCAAAAGAATTAAGAGTCTTTTTTAATTCCTTCAAATCATTTATAAAATTATTTACATCCTCAAGCAGCGCATTTTGTTCCGAAATAATCACTTCCGCGTATTTATGATAATTCGGAAAAACAGATTCATAAGCAGATTCTAATTGCTGATCAATATTGTTAACTTCTTCGATAATTTTTTCCTTATCATCCGGGTCAATGTCTTGAAACGCTCCAATGCTGACGTATCGATTTTTCAGTATATCCACCATCTCATCTGATTTTTTTATGACGTGGGCTGTTAGCAATATTTTAATTGCTGTCTTCACCTCTTCCTTTGAAGCAGGCAGCTCAGCAATGTTCTTAATTTTTGCCGGATGCTTTTCGAGAACACTTACGTATCGATCAGAAATCTCCTGAGCCCATTTGGTCATCATAACTTTATTCTCTTCAGTCATTTGGGCTAATGCGAAAATTCCTTTGTCTTTCATCTCATTAAGGAGATTTTGAATCTTTGATGTAATTTTTTCCCCAGTGGAACAGGGCTCTGCACCATTATATTTTTGATCAAAACTCATTTACCTATACCCTTATACCGTCATATCAAGATTAGGATATACATTAAAATTTGCAGTGCGTCATAAATACTCCCAAATCAAGATAAAAAAAGATTACCGTATATCAATCCTGTTTAGGAGTCGAATCTATTATTTTATTGAAAATTTCCATGTCTATTGAAAGTTTTGATGCAAGGCGTTCCAGCATTTTCGCTGTGCGTATTTCTTGTGTTGCCTTGCCTATCTGTGCAGCAAGCATGAAAGATTTTTGTCGCAATTCTGGTGTTAGCTCTTTGGCGGCTCTTTCGATTGCATTCAATGGATTTACTTCTTCCATCGAGTTTGCGAATTTGTTTAACCGGCCAAGTGTCTCTGAATAGTCTTCATCGAATAACGCATCCTTATTTAAAAAGACCTTGATTCTGTCTAAATCCTCTTTACAATCCTCCAGATCTAACTGAGCTGCATATAATGCGATAATTGTGAAGACATCCTGAACCGTCAGGTTATCAAACAGTCCGGTTCCAAATACTTTTTTCTCTCTTTCGCTCATTTCTGAATTTACCATGCGAATGTCTCCTTCTAATAAAAAGATTAGACGAATATTTTCTCTAACATAATTATCAAATATTTTTTTTCAAATTTACATTCAGAATATGTGGTGACCCCTCATAATAAGTTGTCCAGCGTGTCTGTTTGCCCGGTATCGATGGAATTGCATTTGTTTAAAGAGGGAAATCGAACCGAAATCACTCAAAACGCCTTCGATTCAGCTCTAAACCCCGCCTGATCACTTTTGAAAAATAGCCATGAAAATTGTGATACTTTTGTTGGAAAATAAAATACACGTTCATAATGATGCTGACATATTAAGTTATGTTGTCTCAGATTAAAGTTGTGATATCAAAAAATTCAGAATAAAACCTGATCAGATTTTAGCGACGAGATTAACCACAAATTAAACGCACACAAATTATCAGATTTCGAAGGACTATCCCAGGAATTTTCGGACTGAGGATATGGTATGAAAGATACACGGATTTTTGCTTATAAACCAGGCCTCAATCATGGTTTAGGATTTTGCAAACTAGTTATGACAAATACATGCTATTTTGAGCCTTAATTTATTGTGTATAGCGTGTTTTCATAAAATCCTGCCAATATTCGACCATATTGCACATTGGTTCAAAAAAAAATAAATTCATCCGTCCGCTCTTCGCAGGAAGCCTGAAGATATCCTATGCGACGACCTTTACAGGTGTTTATGGTTGGATTTTGAGGTGTGAATAGAGGGTATGAGCTGCTTAAAAACGCCCGGACGAAGACAGCCATTATGTTTTCGGCTAGGCCCAACCTTATGAAACTGCTGCCGGAGATGATGGCCCCAATGACGGTCAGCTTGCCGGAGTCGTATTTCTCCTGCCACTGCCAGCAAATGTAAATGAAGAAGGCAGCGTGGTAAGAAAAAATCGTCAGGCCATCTGGAGTGCTGCCGACATCGAATGCTTCTCCTGCTGAGAGCGACGAACGCTTCATTCGCCGGGACGGCAACATCCAGATAGCTTTCGAAGATGTAAACCGACTGCGTTGCTGAAATTTCTTGACACCACTTTTGGATTGGACGACAGAGTCCAGTATTTCGCCACACCTTTCCATTCACATACCGAGGTTCCCGGTGACGTTATGAATAGCTCCGCATTCACATCCTGCGGCGGTATGTAGAAAGAGGGCGGACTGGCGGTTTCAAGCACGCGATAGGTATTTCTGGACGAAGCAACCACTTGATCACCGTAATAGACCTCGACCAGGCGCTCATCCAGCTCCAGTTTAGGCGGTCTGGGATAGTCCCATACCGATTCTTGTCCGGGCTCCGGCACTGCTGCGAAATCCGGTCTTTTCTGTCCCCTGTACTCCCACATTTAATTGGAACTAAATTGTGTCCGTAGTCTGGTGATTTTAAGCCATCTTCGTCCGAAGACATCTAGGGGCTCTTGCAGGACATCGCCTCCTCGATGTCCTCTTGCGTGATGCCAAGAAAGTGAAAGACGTGGTTGAAATGGGCCTTGGACAAGGTCACATTGGCAAGCCGGTCCAATGCCTTTTTGGCATTGTAGGCGATGCCCAAACCTGCCTGGGTCAACATCAATGCATCATTTGCGCCGTCGCCAATGGCGACCACCTGATCCAACGGAATGCTCATATCACAGGCTGCCTGGTTGAGGATGCGAGCTTTTTGAGCAGCGTCGACGATATCCCCTTCAACCTTTCCGGTGAGAGTGCCATTATGGGTCTCCAAACGGTTGGCGAAGGCGAAATCCAGGTTATACTTATCCTTCAAATAGTCGGCGAAAATATCGAATCCTCCGGAAATAATACCCAGTTTGAACCCCAACCACTTAAGGGTTGTCAAAAGCTCATCCGCCCCCTCTGAAAGAGTCATTTGATTTCTGATCTCCATCACGTCATCCAGTGAGAGACCCCTGAGCATGGCTACCCGTTGTCTGAGAGATGTTTCAAAATCAAAGTCGCCGCGCATGGCCCTATCCGTGATCCTGGTAACTTCGCGATGGACGCCCGCTTTACGGGCCATTTCGTCAATACCCTCCATTTCCACCAGGGTGCTGTCCATATCAAAGCATATCATGCGCTTGTTTTTGCGGTGCGCGACCATGGTTTGAATTGCCAGGTCAACATTCAATTCGCGGCCTTTTGCCATCATCCGGCTTTTCAAACGGTCAACACGGTTGACCCCAATGATGTTCACAATCATTTCAAAGGAACGGGCACCGTGATGCGATTGGCTGGATATCGTCTCAATGTTTGCATTTTCCTCCGCCAGCACTATCGAAAGTTTAGCAATAGTGCGCGTATCACCGAAATAGATGATCACCAGTCGTTTGCGATGATCTATTCTTTGAATTTGATCCGGCACAAGCAGCTGGAAGTTTAGTGTGAGATTGAGTTGATTGCCCTCAAAAAGAAGATCTTTGATCGCACTGTCTTGGGATTGACCTGCTGCTTCAAATTTTAGCAACAAGTGTAGACCGATGGTTTGTTGCAACGAAGCCTGCTGAATGTCCACGATTTCAATTTTGTGATTCTGCAAAACCTTCGCAAATGCAGCTAAAATTCCGGGCCGGTCAGGTCCGGAGATATTAACCATTAACAAATTTTCTACTGCCATATCCTTGCTCCTATTAGGAAAACCCCTTTGGTCAACTGCTTGGCGGAGACGTCATTGAAGAGGCATGAAATGATTTTCCTTACTGAGCGGTCTTACAATCATCACACGCATTTTATCTTCATGTCGATTACCTCCAATCTCGGATATCGCTCAAATACAGGAGAAAGAATAAGCTGATGAAATTGCGTTTCAGCCCCCTTCAAGTCTTTAAGTCCAGCAAAACCCCGGCGGGTCTTTATGCCCGCCAAAAATGGCTCGGAGAATCCGCCACCCGGCAGTGGAAAAATGACTTTCAGGAGACCGTAACTAAATTGATGGCAGATCAAGCCAGCGATGGTTCCTGGCAGCAGTCGGAGGTGGAAACAATTGCCCGTCTTTTTGGTCTTCATCTCACCGTGCGTGAGGCTTCTGCGCAAATCGAGGCGGCCTTGAAGTGGCTTTTCGGAAAGATTGACCTCCAATCGGCTAAAAATCAATTCGACGCTAAAGAGAACATTATCAAGGAAACGCCTGAAGGACTGCCGTTTATCTGCAGTCGCCGGGGCATGTTTCTGATGGGCGCCATCTTGTTTCTGGCCAGCATATTCAACCGACATGACGATCCTTTTGTTTTGGACCGCTACAGTTGGTTGAGTTCGGTGGGCATCAGAAACAAGGGCATCTGGATCGATCCGGCATCTTCACATAATGTTTTTCGAGCATTGGTGGTGCATCCAATTTATTCAAAAGACCCGGCCACTTCACTTTTTGTCGAATACCTTGCAGATATTCAAACGGAATCGGGTGATTGGGGAGATTACCTACCATTTTATCAGATCATGAATGCTCTTGCGCATTTAAATTTTCCATTAGCAGACAATCAACTTGAGAAGGCATTTGCCAGATTGGTTAAAACCCAAAATGAGGATGGCAGCTGGGCTGATACAGGGTCCGAATGGAACACGTTTTTAGCCGTGCATGCATTGAAAAACAAGGGACTTTACTATTAGATTTGTAGGACACAACACTAGTGCCATGACAGATGTCCGGAGCGTGTAATCGTCAGATTGGGAATCCAATGCAATTATAGATGGTTTTCATTTTTGAGGATTTGCGGAAATGTATTATGAAATTATATCGTCGCTACTTGATCGGAATAAAATGAAAGGCTGCAAAGCTGGATGCATTAGTCCATGTTTATTGTGCTCAAATACTAACTTGCTTCCGTAGCTTTGCAGCAATTGTAAAAATAAGGAGGCCGGCAGCCAAGTCAAGTACTATTATTGTTTTAACAAATATTCAGTGATATGTAGAGACCGTTATGAATATCGCTTTTTATCTAAAGCTTTATGCGCTGACAGTACCTGTGTTTTTTGTCATCGATATTTTGTGGCTGGGTGTTGTCGCTAAAGGGTTTTACCGCAGAAAATTGGATTTTATTTTAAGTGACGAAGTCAACTGGGCAGCGGCGATCATTTTCTACCTGGTATATATTACTGGAATCATTTTCTTTGCGGTTCGACCGGCAGTGATCGATAATTCTCCAATTCAAGCTGCTGTTTTGGGTGCACTGTTTGGTTTTTTCACCTATGCGACCTATGATTTGACGAACCTGGCTACCATCAAAAATTGGCCACTGGTTATCGTCGTAGTCGATATCCTGTGGGGTGTTTGTCTTTGTACGCTGGTTGCTTACTTGAGCTTCATGATGTCAGAATGGCTCATCTAGTTATAGGCAATTGGTCGAGGCCGTTGATGTATGAACCCCTGCTAAATTCCTGTCAACCGCTCTCTGGTTTCAATTTCCGTTTTACAGCTGATACAATGGCGGGCTACCGGATTTGCCTTCAAGCGCTTGATAGCAACGTCTTCGCCGCAGCGCTCGCAAATGCCGTAAAATCCATCTTCAATATCTTGCAGTGACTGTTGGATTTTTTTTACCAAAAGGCTTGCCCGATCACACATGCGGTGGGACAGAGTCCGATCAATAACCGTAGTAGCTCGATCAACAATATCCGGCAATGGCTCGTCGGTTTCATTCAATCCATCCAGATTGCAGTCAGCATCGCGAAACAGATCCTTACGCCATTGGTTTAATCGTTTCTTAATTATGTTCAAATCTCTTCGATTCATTCCCTAGCCTTTTAAGAACTTAGGTCGTAGCACCCGGATTCAATATATGCGACAACTGTTCGGCGCCCCGCCGTGTGTGTGATAACATTAACGTCACCGCAACACAGGCGGATTCGGCAGTTGAAAGACAAAGTTTGGCGAAAAAATAAAATTCAGCGCGTAAGTTCGCTTTCCATGATTGACTCCAACTTTAGATGCTGCAAACGCCAGACATTGTTTTCATTGGCAAAGGTTTCAATGTTTTTGTTGGTCAGATGCTGCACCATTTCAATGTCTTCCAGCGCGAGATCCTCATGTTTCATTTTAGAGTGAAGTGTTGCGCGACTGTAGTAGGCGGCGCCGTATTCCGGGTCGAGCTCAATCGCCTGGTTAAAATCTTTTAGAGCGCTCTTGGGATTTCCCTGTTTGTCCTTAACCAAACCTCTAAGATGAAATGCCCGAGCATAGCCGGGATCGAGATCGATGGCATGGCTAAAATCAGCCAGAGCTTCATCCAACCGGTTCAGCTTTAGATACGCTGTGCCGCGGCTGAGAAAAGTCAGCTTGCGGTTGGGTTTCAGATCGGCGGCTTCGGAGAGAATCTCAATGCTTCTCTAAAAATTGTTATTCAAAAATTCATACATTCCATCATTGTATATTGCATTAACATTATTGGTAGCGTTCATGTTGTTTACCTCCAGATCAAGACTTTGAATTAAGTATCATTTTGATCAAATACGTCTAAATTATGACCAATTTGACCGCTGTCAAGAAGCGGGTGACTATCTTCACTATTTATGATTCATAATACATTCAGTTGCATTCTTTTGATTGTATCAAATATGCAATCTATAATTACCTTGGTTTCGCACCACAATGTTCATACAGCATATAAATCAAAAAATCTCTAACACTTTAAGTAGATGAGCTACCACTGCCTTCCCGAACATGGGGAACTTTTCGCAGATCATTGAGTTTGTAGCCTTGATCCTTCAAAAATTTTAAAATTCTTTCATAGTCTTCATCCGGGATCGATGGCTCGCGTGCCATGATCCAGACATAATCTCTTTTGGAGCGGCCGATGACCGTTTGGGAGTAATCGTCTGTCAGAAAAATAATTCGGTATTCTGCTTTGAACGGCCAAATGAACTGCATGCCCCAGACAGCGTTGGAAGTTTTGTCCTTAATGAACCCTCGGGGATTATATTCCTTGAGTGGGCCATCCATGCTGCCCTTGTTGAATCTGAAAGTAGTGGCTACGGTTCCGTCTTCCTCGAGTCGGTAAGATTCAATCGCATTGTAAGCATATTTCTCAATAAATGTCGGGATGCTTGCGATAACATACCAATCTCCCATAAAACGCTTCAGGTCTACTGCCTCAACTGTGTGAATCGGTTTCATTGTCTGACATCCCGTAATAATGAACCACATTAATGTAATTGATAGATACTTTGATATTCGCATGATGATATCTCTTTTGCGGTAAATCGTCTTTCCTTCCCCCGTCAAACTTCAAGACCGTTTGTGTACCTGGGAATTTTTCAAAGTCCCAATATTTGTTTTTTGAATGATTTGTTAATCGGCTTAGGTCCCAACCAAATTGAAAACACAGCTGCAGCAAAGTCCGCCCCCTCAATGAGCCCTTTCGGTTCACCGTTTAGGGCTAGTGCTGTTCCCTTGCCAGGGATGTATGTAAGCGAATAATATTGGTTAGCACTTCTGATCTCTACATCTAGCCTCAAGGGCATTCTTGATAGTTATTCAATTTAGAACTCACTTCGCTAGATAGACTTATCTCATTAAAACCTGATGCATACGAAACTATAGTTTACATTAGATTCTGAAAATCAATATGAGAAAAAGGTGGGCCTAATAATAGGATAATCCTATTATTTTGGCCCATCGCGAAAGCATTGCGTTTAGCAGGTTGAACATTTGGTTTTGATGTTTAGGGTATGTAGAGTTGAAAGTTGCTTCATAAAACTAGATCACATGGAGTTTGAGATGGCTATGGGAAAAAGAGTTACATATTGGAAAATCCTGATCGCGGCAACTACTTGTCTATGCCTTCACATCGACTTACCTTTGGGCACGACAGGCGTATTTTATTTTCAGACCTGAACGTATCATTGCCAGCACGCTGGCTGAATATCAGCTCCTCTTCAAGGGCGTCTATGTAACCGTAAATGATGGAAATGGCCAAAACGAACGAATCCACGCCTGGTGGATACCTGCTGATAATCCCGGTGATCGATACCTGCTTTACTTGCATGGAAGTGCCTTAAACATCGGAGCCAATATCAACCATGCCCGACGGTTCCAACGTATGGGCTTTTCTGTATTGCTTGTCTCCTATCGTGGGTATGGGAAAAGTGATGGAACGTTTCCAACCGAAGCGCAGGTTTATGCGGATGCCCGGGCCGCCTGGAGATTTCTCGTCAAGCAAAAGGGCATCGATCCCGGAGCCATATTTATCTACGGGCACTCTCTCGGGGGTGCCGTGGCGATTCAGCTGGCAGTAGAGAATTCTGGCGCCGGTGGTTTAATCGTCGAGGCTGCATTTACATCCATTGCGGACATGGCCCGAGGGATAACCAAATACCGATTCTTTCCGATTAAACTCATCGTCCATCAACGCTTTGACTCGATAAAGAAGGTGAGCCGTTTGCAGGTTCCGATTCTTTACATCCACGGCACGGACGATAAACTTGTGCCGCATGAGATGAGCCGCGAACTTTACAATCGCACGGCTTCTTCCAAACAGTTGAAGTTGATTCTTGGCGGGGGGCATAACAACTCTGCAGCGGTGGGAGGCGATGAGTACTTAGAAGCCGTTAGAAAATTCATTGAATTTGCACGTAAAGCTATCTGAGGGTATCCTCACTCTGATCCGCGGAGAATCCAAAGGCAATGATATAATTTAAAGAATGTTGAATTAAGTTTTCAACGTGTAGTTTTGGTGTGGTCCTCAGAGGCGGTCCAGATCCTTCAGATAGTTGGCAGCCTGATTTAAAACCTGCTTTTTTTCTCTGTTGTCCATCCGATCCCAGGTGCGATACATCATCCCCACCCGCGGATTTTTCTGCAGGCGCTTACGATGCCGATTGACGAATTCCCAATACAGACTGTTAAACGGGCATGCCATCTCACCGTGACGCAATTTCCAGTTATATTTACAGGTATCGCAGTAGTCACTCATCGAATGGATGTATTTGGCGGAGGAAATATAGGGTTTGGTGGCGACCTGTCCGCCGTCTGCAAATTGACTCATGGCCCGGGTGTTCGGCAGCTCCACCCATTGTATTGCATCGATGTAGATTCCCAGATACCATTGATCCACCGCATCGGGATGAACACCGGCCAGCAGCGCGAAATTGCCGGTGACCATCAAGCGCTGGATGTGATGGGCGTAGGCGTGCTTCAGGGATTGGCCGGTGGCCGCCCGCAGGCAATTCATGCGGGTGTCGCCGGTCCAATAAAAATCAGGAAGCGCGCCCTGGTGGTCAAAATAATTCATTGCTTCCAGATCGGGCATCAGGGTCCAATAGATTCCGTGCATATACTCCCGCCAGCCCAATATCTGGCGCACAAAGCCTTCAATCTGTTGGATTTCTATTTTGGATGGTTTTTTCTCCCAGGCCCGGATAGCCGCTTTGATCACCTCGAGCGGATGCAACATTTTGGTATTCATGGCAAACGACAGCCGTGAGTGAAATAGATGCCAATTAGCGCTGATCATGGCATCCTCGTATGTGCCGAATGCGGGCAGGAAATCGTCGACAAAGCTTTTCAGCAGGGCAAGTGACTGGTCGCGGTTGGTCGGCCAGATCAATTTGGCAGGCTGGATCTCGCCGATGGTTGCAACCTTCTTGCTGCGAATGGTTCGAACAATATCGGAGACATCGTTTTCAAAAAGAAGCGGCTGGGGTATCGCTACCTGATGATCGTAAGCCTGACGGTTTTTCTGATCATAGTTCCATTGACCGCCGAAAGGCTTGTCTTTATCCATCAAGATATCATAGCGTTTACGCATCCAGCGGTAGAAGGACTCCATCAGATAGCGTTTTTTGCCGGCAAAGAAATCCTTTAACTCCTGACGCTCGGTCAGAAAGTGTTGCGTGTCCGTGGCCTGAATGGGCACCGGAAGGGTTTCGGCCAAATCCCGCAGCTGGAGATCCAAGCGGTACTCGTCGGGCAGCAAGTATTCAACATGGGTGATTTTTTTTTGGTGCAGCAGCTCCGTGATGTTGCCGGCAATCGTCTGACGATTTTGCGGATCGTCCAACTTTAGATAAATGACCCGGTGTCCCAGCTTGCGCAGACGTTCGGCAAAGGCTCGCATGGCCGCAAAAAAGGCTGCAACCTTTTGGATGTGATGCGCGACATAATCCGTCTCCTGGCGGATCTCCATCATAACGTAGGTCACGCTTTTATCCGGTTTTTTGAACCAGGAGTGATTTTCGTTTAGCTGGTCTCCAAGGATCAGACGAAGCGTTGTTTGTCGTGGCATGATGGTCACACCCTTTTTACCAATTGGTCAACCTTTCTTACACAAGCCCGGATATCGCATTTTCTTTCCAAACCGGAAGCGGCCATGTAGCGGATTTTGCCGAATATCGGTCGCTCGAACCAGGCCCGGTCATGCACGCCGAAAATCCAGGCTACGCCGGTATAGGAGTTAGGATCCCGGCCGTCAAGAAAATATTTATTGTTAATGGCCAGCGTCGTTTGAAATGTGCGTTGCGGAGATTTGGACCATTCTAAGATTTTCTTGCCCCAGTAAATGCGCATGTAGTTGTGCATAAAGCCGGTAAATCTCATCTCCCGCATGGCAGCGTTCCAGTATTCATCATGCGTTTGAGCGTTCTCAAGTTGTCGGCGGGTGTAGACATATTCGCGGGAGTCTTTTTGGTGCTCGGTTAGGGTTTGGCGGGCCCAGTTCGGCAAACACCGATAAGAATCGTAGTACGGGGTGTAGTTGACATAATTCATGGCCAGCTCGCGTCGTATGATCATCTCTTCCAGAAAAGCCTCTTTAGCGGGTTGCAGACGACTGCCGACTCGACTAATTTGCAAAGCCAGATAAAGGGGTGAAATTTGGCCGAAATGCAAATAGGGGCTCATGTGTGAAATATCATCTGTCTGAGGCTGGTTGCGATTGTCGACATAGCGGGCCAGGTGCTGGTGCAGAAAGCTTTTAAATATCTGCTTGGCACGCGAGGATCCGCCTTTAAAAAAATTGGTAACAGGCGGCACATCACGGTCTATTTTCATCTTTTGCAAAACAGAGTCGATGTTTTTAATGTCAATCCCTTTGATGTTTAGGTTTAAGGAAGACTTTTTGACGGTGGTGGATTTAAAATCAGTCAGGTAATCAGCGAGCTGTTTATGAATCTTGGGCCTAATCGTGCGAGCGGCATACTCGGCTTTATTGGAAGCCACCTTCATTGGAAGCCACTTTCAACGGAACGATCGCATCGCTTTCCACCTGAACGACACGACAAGCAGCCTGCAGCGCCACCTGATCGCGCCAGGCTTTCTGATGCCGCAGGTAACCGCGATCACATACAATTACAGATGCATTGCGGCCAAGTTTTAATGCGACTTTAGCCGGTGCCCCCTTTTGAATGACCATTTTAATGCCGCGCCTGGCAAGGCTGCTTTGGGTTTCCTTCAGCCCCTCCAGCATAAATGTGTAATGCCGCAGGTTGGCCTCGGGATAATCATCCATCAGGCCAAATGCGACCAGAATCCCTTGTCCCAGCCGGTTGGCCTGCTGGATCGCATACTCCAGGGCATGATTATAATCAGCTCGCTGGGATTGCTGCATCCAGTAAAGTAAATAATTGCCTTTGGCAGCATCGGCATCATTGAGGAGCTGAATGCGGGATTTTTGAATGGTCTGAAAGTCCATATCACCCCAAGTACTTAAGTTAATGGTTATTGGTTATTCGTTATTAGACGATGAACGATCCTTAATATCCAATTAAGAAATCAAACATGATTCAACTGGCAATTATTAGCCAATGACAAATAACTAATAACTTACAGAAGAGACGTATAAGTAGATCGCCTCAATACACCAATCGAAACAAGCTTATCCTCCTCAAGGCGGAGTCTTTGCCTCCGGCAAACGACATGCGCTATGCAGTTTGGGCGTAAACCGACGGGGTTGGGAAACAAGCGGTTTACCGATGGATCGCGCAATGGATTTAAGCATGCCATAGAAAATCAACTGGTGGAAAGGATAAAGTGCATACCAGTAGAAAATTCCAAACAGTCCTTTGGGTAAAAATCGTGAGAGCATTTGAAGTTCCACATGACCGTTTCCGTCAGGATTGATTTGAAACTCGAGCATTGCCTCACCGGGTGTTTTCATCTCCGCCACCAATAATAGCCGCCGCGGCGCCTTTACTTCTAAAACCCGCCAGAAATCCAGGGCATCGCCGGTACCGATTTCAGTGGGATGCCGGCGACCCCGTCTGAGGCCCACCCCTCCCACCAGTCGATCCATAATTCCTCGCAGACGCCATAGAAAATTACCGAAGTACCATCCGGTCTTTCCCCCGATCCGGCTTACGGGCTGCCAGACTTCATCAAACGTTGCCTTCAGGCGGGCACGATAGCCGCAATTCATAATGGTTCCGCCGGCCCACTCCGCATCGCCGCAATGTGCCCACTCAGGTTCAAGCAAGTTGCCCGCATCCATCCAGCAGGTTTCCACCTGTTCCTGTTTGATGCGATCCAGCGCCAGCCGGATCGCCTCCCGGCAGGTCAGCAATTTTTGCGGAATAATCGACTGAATCCGATTTTCGGTGCAGACCGCATCGCTGGTCAAACCTTCGGTCAACGGCAGTGCGATGGATGTGGGAACCGGACTGATCAGATGAATCCACAGGGCACTCAGCGTAGGCGTGAGAACCGGCACTGGAATAATTAGACGTTTGCGAAGATGGGCTTCTTCGGCATAAATATCCAGCAAATTACGATAGGTTAAAATATCCGGACCACCAATGTCGTAAGTTTGACCGATGGTTTCCTCATGCTCGAGGCAACCGATAAGATAGGTGATGACATTGCGAATGGCAATCGGCTGATTCAATGAGCGCACCCAGCGGGGGGTCATCATGGCGGGCAGGCGTTCAACCAGATAGCGCAGGATCTCGAAGGAAGCACTACCTGATCCCAGGATCATCGGTGTTCTTAAATCGGTTGTGGGAACCGGTCCGGCCTGCAGAATATCGGCGACCTCGATGCGTGATTTAAGGTGCTTACTCAAGGTTCCATCCCGAGTTTCCGCCAGTCCGCCGAGGTAAATGATTTTTTCCAATCCTGCAGCGGTTGCCGCTGCGGCCATGTTTTGGGCCGCCCGGCGATCGGCCTCGACAAATTTTTCCGCTTGGGCAATCATGGAATGAACCAGGTAATAGGCAGCCCGGCACCCGGAAGCTGCCTGTTTAAGAGATTCAAGGTCCAGAACATCGCCTCGAACCAACTCAACCCGGCTGTGCCCGGACCAAGGACGACAGCTTATTTTTCCTAGATTGCGAGCCATGGCACGCACCCGGTAGCCCGCATCGAGTAGGGCCGGAATAAGTCGCCCGCCGACATAGCCGGTGGCGCCGGTGACGAGGATGGGAGCTGATTTCATGACAAACTCCTTTTAGAAGCGGAATAATAGTAGGAGAAAACAGGGCAAAAATTGGTGAGTCCTGCATTGCTGGGTAATTCTCCACATTAATTTCACGTGAGTCAACGTGACCCTTTTTTCTTTGAACTTGGGTTAATGTAATAATCCGGGTAGGCCGTGTAAAGACTGATCGTTTTTTAAGCTCCATTGATATCTCGTTGAACTGCTTTCGTCAACAAAAGAGCATTACAGATTCAAATCGAGCCCTGAGCGCACATCATTTGCCTTGCAAGCAGTCTTTGAGTTGTTATTTTATTCAACAATATAAAACCTGGTCCTCTGGGTCAGGTCAGAGATAACCGGCTGTGCCGTAGACAAATGCCCTGGGATGCTGGAATATTGGAATGTTGGAATAATGGGTTCAGAAGGATGAGATCTTTTTTGGATACATGTGGTAAATCAAAGATTTAAATCAAGATAATTTGCGTTTTTATACCCAATATTCCATTGTTCCACCATTCCATCATTCCATTCGGTGTCTAAGGGTAAACTTCACCCCTCTGCGGTGAAATCAAAGTGGGGTCCTCCGGGCCCGGATCCTTTACCCATTGGTGAACGATGGAGGAAATTTATGAAATCTTGTAAGTATATAGGAATAGTTGGGTTTGCTCTTTTAACCGTTTCTTCGCTTTTTGTAGCAAAATCGGGGATGGCGGTTGAAAAAGCAAAGTACACTGTTTTGGATAAAGAGGATGAATTCGAGATCAGGCGCTACGCGCCACAAATCGTGGCTGAGACGTTGGTCGAAGGTGATCTCAAAGCAGCCGGAAATGAGGGTTTTCGCCGACTCTATGCCTATATATCCGGGGGCAACAAAAAAAAGCAGTCTATCGCCATGACCGCTCCCGTGGAGCAGGAAGCCGGTTCTGAAAAAATTGCCATGACCGCACCTGTCAACCAAGAGAAAAAAGATAATCAATGGCGCATAACTTTTCTTATGCCGGCGGAGTACACCTTAGAGAGCCTACCGGATCCGATAGACGCGCGGGTAAAATTGGTACAAGAACCCGGTCGCCTGATGGCCGCCGTGAGGTATTCAGGGACCTGGAGTGAAGCGGGGTACGAGAAAAACAAGACGTCGCTGGAAGAATACATCCGAAGGCGCGGTTTAACCAAAGCAGGCACCGCAGTTTGGGCACGTTATGATCCGCCGTTTATGCCCTGGTTTTTGCGCCGCAATGAGGTGCTGATACCTGTCGAAAAATTTTAAGGCTGGCGCATAGACAGAATCATACATGGGTGCGCAACTTGAGCTCCACCGGATGCGGATTCAGATATGTTTGCATTTTCAGATACGGTTGATCATATTTGCGCACATAATGATTAATCAGGGTAAGCGGCACAATCAGGGGTGCAAGTTCCTGGCGGTACTGCTCGAAAACCTCCAGCAGCTCCTGCTTTTCGTCGGCGGTCAATTGTTTCTTGAAATACCCCATCAAATGCTGCAGAACATTGCTGTTTTTCTTAATGGTGGTTTTCAATGCCAATGCCTCCATCAGAAAGCGCTCATACTGCTCGTAAAGTTCTTTTGGAGGCATTTTCTTGCCGTCTGCCACCAGCTTGCCCATTAGCCTGGAATGCTTCTGACTGTGTGAAAGAATCAAAAGCTTGTTGCGTGTATGATAATCCACCAGGTTTCCCATGCTTGGCGATTTGGCAAGGCCATCCCGCCAACGTTTGAGCGCAAAGATAAGCTCGATAAAATTTTCACGGATCTTCGGATCGTGGAGACGACCGTCATCTTCAACCGGTATGAGCGGAAAATGATCCATGAAGGCCCGCGCGAATATGCCCACCCCTTTTTTTTCCGGCATTCCCTTTTGGTTGTACACTTTCACCCGGATCATGCCGCTGCTGGGGGAATCGCTTTTGAAAATAAAGCCGCACAGATCTTCTTTTTCGAGTTCTTTTACGCGCTTTTTGGCCCAGCGAAGCATTTGACCGGTATGATCCGTTTTACTCTTGAAAGTGATCAGACGGGGGTTTTCAGGATCGCCGACCAGCCGAAAAGATTCCCTGGGTACGCCAAAACCGGCTTCTACTTCAGGGCAAACCGGAACATATTCAACAAACTGGCCCAGCGTATCCGTCAGGTATCGATCGAGCTTATGACCGGAATTCCAGCGCACCGGATTACCGAGCAGACAGCTGCTGATTCCGATTCTTACTTTTTCTTCCATGCCAAACCCCTTCCCGAACTGAATGGTCGTTCAACGATATGAAGGCAAAACTGCAACATTTAAGCGTATTTTTCGATAAATGTCATTTTTCTATAGCAACAATTATGGTATTTATCAAAATATTATAAAAGTCGAACAAGGGGAGCTAAATAACCATGTTAGACCAGATGAAAGCCCTGGCCAGAGAAAAAAACATCTGTGTGCTGGCGACAGATACCGGCGGAAAACCTTATTGTTCCCTAATGGCCTATGTGACCGACGAATCCTGCGAAGAAATTTACATGGTGACTCACAGAAATACGCAAAAATACAAAAATCTGATGGAAAATCCTGTGGTCAGTCTGCTGATTGACTCGCGCGAAATAACACCCCGCGACCGCGTTCAGGCACTCACAGTGGAGGGTTCTTTCCATGAGATCGCAGACGACGCCAAACGATCCAGGGTCAGAAAAATGTTGCTCAAAACACACCCCCAATTAGCCGATTTTATCGATCATGCGGATGCGGAAATTTTTTGTATCAAAGTCGGCTCTTTCCTTCTGCTCAATGGTCTCAGCGAGACTCATTTTCAGGAGTTGTAGATCTGTATTTCAATTCCCTCAGTACGTGCGCAATTCGAAGCCGATTTGCATTTGCCGGCGGGCCATTAGACCAGAGATGATTATTTGGATAACAGCTCTAAATATCACCCGTTCCTAAGGTAACTATCCCCAAATAGCCGTCCACGGTGATTATGTCTCCGGTCTCAATTACGGCTGTGGCGTCCGGAATACCGGTGACACAGGGCAGTCCGTATTCTCGAGCGATGATAGCCCCGTGGATCAACATGCCGCCTCTGCGCTCCACCACGGCTGAAGCCAGGGGCACCACAAAGGTCATGTTGGGGTCCACCGCATCACACACCAAAACTTCTCCGTTCTTAAAATCCGCTAGATCGGCGTGTTGCCGAATCACCCGTGCACTGCCTCGTGCAATACCGGGACCCCCCGGCTGGCCGATCAACTGCCTGGGTTTGATATCAAAGATCGCCCCGGCCTTCTGGCGGTAGGGGTTGGGGATTTCTGTCCGATGATCCAGATCGGCCAACACCGCTTCCAGTTCGTTGGTCGCCGAATCGTCAGAATTCCCGGATTGCGTGTTTTCAATTCGTTGTCGGGCTTCTCGGATTGCTGCCAGTACCTGGGCCTCGATTCTTCCCAGGTAAATATTGTCGTCATCTCTTAATTGATAGCTGGTGCGGGCCAAATCGAGCAGCTCAAGGGCCTGGGTTCGTCGATCGCCCGCAAAGCATGCTAAAAATTTTTCTTTGAGCAATTGCGCTTTTTGGGATTTCCGGCGGCCGAGTGGAGCGGGTGGATGATTTGCCATTTCAAGCAAAATCTTTATTAACGGTTCCGAATCCTGAGCACACTGGCTCCCACCGGTCACGGCACAGGAAAGGTCGCCAAATTTTAGAATAAATGAATCAATTTGGGTAATAAAATCAGGATCGGCTTCGGCATAAAGGCCTTTTTGTAATTGCTCGGCCAGCCGGCGATCGTTGCGAATCTGCGCAGCCAGATCCTCCAGCATGCGGTTGCGCTCCAGACTGGCCATTTCCGTTTGGGTAAGCAGGTCGACAAACTCATAAGGATCTTCGGGCTTGATGGCATCATTGTATACCTGACCAAATAATCGCACACCATGGGCAAAGGGAATAAACTCATCCCAGTATATGTTGACCCATTTGTGGTTGATTTCCCAGCGACGACTGATTTCTTGCGCCAGCGATCGATCGGATAACCGGGTTAAATCGGTGGCCGCCATTTCCTCCGCGGCAGCGCTCATGCCCGGAATCAGCTCTTCTTCGATTTTTTTTCGCAGCGATTTCAGATTCTCAAAACTGCGGTGCAAACTCAAATACCAGCCGCGGTTGTCTTCGGTTTTGCCGGTGGAAAGGGTTGTAATGGGACGTGACTGCAGGATAACCAAAGACCGATCCTTGTATGTCCATTCAACGTCCTGGGGTGTGCCGAAGAAATCTTCTGCCCGGCAGGCTTGGCCGAATACTTCCCGGGTTTTTTGTGTGTTCAGCGGCGGCATCCGGGACATGCTTTCGGGCAACGGATTCAACTGAACCCCTTGTTCAATCGGAACCATCCAGTAGCGGCGGGTCGCCGGTGTATGGGAAATTATCCGATGGGTTTGTCTATCCAGTATCCAGCGGTCCGGATCGACCGTACCGTCGACCAGCCCCTGATTTAAACCGTAAACGGATTCAATCACGCCCTGGGAGGCATCATTCGGGTTTTGAGTAAATACCACTCCGGATCGATCGCCGGGTACAATTGCCTGGATCACCACAGCCATCGTACTTTTTTCAACACTTAAACCGATTTCCTGGCGATACAATAGCGCCGCGTCAGACCACAGCGAGGCCCACACTTTACGGATATGTTCCAGGATCGCATTAATTCCGCTGATATTAATATAGGACTCGTGTAACCCGGCAAAAGATGCCTTGGCGGTGTCTTCCTCCGGTGCTGATGAACGCACTGCCACCGGTTCATCTTGAAAGCGGACCTGAATCGCGGCCTTTAAGCGGTTTGCGATATGATCCGGAATCTGCTTCTGCAGAAACATGTTGCGGATGCGGGTCGCACAATCCCAGATCTCTTCCCATCGCATTTCCTTAAAATTTTTGCGATGCAGCTCAAGTTGAATCCGCTCCCGCAGTCCTGTGTGATCGACGTATTCCTGATATGCATCACTGGATATGCAAACGGTCTCCGGAATTTGAAAACCGTTTTTGGCCATCAATACCAGGGCATATCCTTTTCCGCCGACACGCTGCCGATCTTCATCTTGAATATCTTCTGCGGAGATAACCCACTTCATTGGTTGAGGTGCAGTTCCATGACGTTTTGAAAATTTTGAACCATAAAATAGGATTTCGCCGACACCCTGACTAAAGCGCAAGACGGTGAACGCACAAAATCTTCGAGGTATGGGTGTTTTTCCAGATATCGCTTCAGGATCGGCTGCCGTTCCGGCCCGACGATTTCTGCTGCAGTGCCGACTACCGTAACGGAAACAGCCTGATGGAAATCAACGGCCTGATTGGTAGTGCTGTTGACAAGCATCGCTACCTTGGCGTCGGCTTTTAGATTTTCAAACTTGCGGGTCGTTTTGGGCGTTACGAAGAAAAGATGCTTCAAATCTTCGGTGGCATAAAATGCGACCAGGCTGGCATAGGGCTGTCTCGAACGATGGGTTGCAAGGACTGCAAGATTCTGAGATTCAAACAGTTCCCTGAGTTGTTGTTGTATGGCTTGATTTTTATCTATCAAAACAAATTACACTACGCTGAAGATCTTTCAGAAACGCTTTGCAACGCGCTGCATTTACGCACCACTGCTAACAAGCGGTAATTCCTGATCTACTTTGAAAAATACCAGAAATTTTGATTCCCCTTTTGTATCAGGGTATTGTCCGCGGCGCAAGGATTTAAGCAGGTCGGAATCTTCTTCCTCCCGAATTTTCGTCATAACAAAAGAAATCTTCATCCAGGCTCTTTTTCACAGCGGTAATAATCGTGTCATAGCCCGTACAGCGGCAAAGATTACCGGCCAGTCCTCTACGAATCTCATTGCGGGTCACCTTTTGACCTTGGTGCTTTTCGACAAAGGCGGTCGCCGCCATGACAAAACCGGGGGTGCAGATACCGCATTGCACGGCGCCCTCATCCACAAAGGCCTGCTGCACTCTGGACAACTTGTCGTTTTTGCTTTCTCCCTCTACCGTCCGAATGGATCGGCCATCTGCCCATACCGCCAGATAGAGACAAGCATCGATGGGCACATTATCGATCAGCACGGTACAAGCACCGCACTCTCCCGCGGCACACCCCTGTTTGACGCTGATTAGTCCCAGCTCCTCCCTCAGGACTTCCAATAGCGACTGGCGTATGTCCACGCTTAGCTCTTTTTTCTTTCCGTTTACGGTACAGCGGATGGTACGATTCAATGTATGGTCCCTCCTGCATTTAAAATCGCTTTTTTCACAACCCTTTGTGCAAGGGTTGTGATAATCTGTAAGCGGAAATCCTTAGCCGCCCGCCATGATGTCCGCGGGTTAACGTCATCGACAACGGATTCGGTGATAACATCCAGTAAGTTTTGCGATAGCCGTCGGCCGCGGACTTTATTTTCGGTATCCTTGCAGCGGATTGGCACCGGAGCGGCCGTGCCAAAAGCAAGCCGCAAGTCTTTCAACACACTGTCTTCTACTTTGCACACCGCCGAGCAGCCGATGGTGGCAATGTCCATGGCATTCCGCATAGCATATTTATAGAAATGCCCATGAAATCCGGTATAGTTATCGCGTGTTACGGTGATAGCGGTCAGAATCTCGTGCTGCTTAAGGGCTACACGGCTGGGGCCGAGAAAAAAATCTTCAAGGGGCATTTGCCGCAGACCGTCCGCACCTTCAATGGTTAACACCGCATTCAGGGCAATAAGGGGGGTAGCGCTGTCGGCGCTGGGAACCCCGTTGCACAGATTGCCGCCGATGGTTGCCATGTTACGCACTTGGGGTCCTCCAATGGTGCAGATGGCTTCCGACAATACCGGAATGTGCTTGCGAATCAACGGCGATTCCTCAACCCTGGAAAAGCAGGTTCCGGGCCCGATGACCAGATCCTCGCCGTCGTTCAGGTTGATGAAATCCAGCTCGGCGATGTTATGAATATCAATCAGATGATGGAACTGGCCTTTGCCTTTATGGAGTTTGACAAGCACATCCGTACCGCCGGCAATCAGGCGGGCTTGGGGGTTCTCCTGTAACAGTTTAATCGCTTCCTTAACGCTTCCGGCTTCCTTGTAGGTTTTAATGTTAAACATTCGATGCCTCAATTTGATTTCAGATTTCGAACCTGTCCTTAATACCTGAATTCGCTAATTATTTTTCTACAGCAAACCGGCCTTTTTAAAATGTTTGTAAAGCGTATGCGGTGTCATGGGCAGCTCGTTAATTTGAACGCCCGTGGCATCCCATATGGCATTGCGGATGGCCGGCGGAGGGGAGACGATGGGCGGTTCCCCCAACGCTTTGTTGCCATAACCGGAGGTAGGCTCAAAAGTCTCTACAAACTCGCAGCCAATGTCCGGCACATCTACTGTGGTCGGGATTTTATAATCCAAAAAATTATTATTATATATATAGCCGGTCTGAGTATCGATTAGCATCTCTTCATAGAGCCCGGCGGCAATCCCCATGGCAACCCCGCCGTGTACCTGTCCCTTGGCCATGACAGGATGCAGGATAACGCCGGAGTCGTGAATATTGAAAATTTCTTTAATGTTCACCTTGCACAGCGGCACATCGACCTCCAGATCCACAAAAGTGCAGCCGAAGGTGGGCGCGTTGGTGCGTGTCTTGTAGGAAATCTCAGCGGTTAATTGCCCGCCGCGATCTTTATCATAATAGGCATCTAGCGCCACCTCCCTCAGTGAAACAACGTTGTTGGCCGGATTATTGCCATGGACAATGTTGCCGTTTGAAATGTCAAGCTCACCGCCCAGGATACCGGTTACACGGCCGGCATGTTCGAGGATTTTTGCTTTAAGTTCCCTCGCCGCACGAAATACGGCATTGCTGGCCACATAGGCCTGTCGTGAAGCATAGGCCCCCGTATCAAATGGCGCCACATCCGTATCCTGGGTAGACACCACATGCACACGATCAAAGGGAACCCCGAGGGTTTCCGCCGCCATTTGGGCCACGATGGTATCCAGACCCTGGCCGATCTCGGTGGCACCCACCTGAACGTGAATCGATCCATCCTGATTGAGAATGATACGGGCTCCGGAAATCTCCATACACACCGGATAGGTTCCCGAAGCATAGCTGAAACAGGCAACGCCGAGCCCACGGCGCACCGGACCGGTTTGTTTCTTTGGTCGGGCGGCACGCTTTTCGTCCCAGCCAATCAGAGCCTTGCCCCTTTGAAGGCATTCGATCAGTCCGCAACTTTCAAACCGTTTACCCGTTAGCGGATCGAAATCTCCCAGCCGGGCAACATTTTTCAGCCGGAATTCAACCGGGTCCATACCGATGCGTTGCGCAGCCTCTTCGATTATACAATCCACGGCATACATTATCTGGGGGGCTCCATAGGCCCGCATGGCACCGGCTGCCGGGATATTCGTGTAAACGGTCCTGGCGTGGTATTTTATGGCTGCTCTGGGATAAAGGGCACGGGACTTGGCGCCGGCTGCTCCCGCCACCGAATGTCCGTGGGAGGCATAGGCACCGGTATTTGACAGGGCATCGATATCCAGGGCTACCAGGGTTCCGTCTTTATTTACGCCGGTTCGCATCTTCACATCAAACGGGTGGCGGACCCGGGTTCCGATCATGCACTCTTCCCGGGACAGATCCATCTTTACCGGCCTGCCACCCAATTTGAGCGTTAGAAAGGCCACCATGGGTTCGAGTATAACGTCCTGTTTGGCACCGAACCCGCCGCCGATATAGGGTTTAATCACCCGAATCCGACCCCAGGGCAGGCCTAATGCCTCTCCGATGATGCGTCTTGCAATATGGGGTATCTGGGTCGACGAAACCACCACGATATGTTCCAAATCATCCATATAGGCATAGGCGATATGGTTTTCGATATGACAATGCTGGCACATCTGCGTCCGATACCGGCCCTCGAGCACAACGTCGGCACTGGCCAGGGCCTTTTCTATATTTTCACCCACTGCATACTGAGATTCGCCAATGATATTATTCGATCCAGCATGAATCTCGCGGGCGCCCTCGGTCAGTGAGGCTTCCGGCGTTACCAGGGGCTCATACTCCTCGTACGATACATCGATCAGCTGCAGTGCCTCTTGCAATACGATGTTATTTTCTGCCACTACCACAGCGATTTCATCGCCCCAGTAGCGGACATGCCGGGTAAGCAGCAATCGATCTTCAACGTCCTTGTGTTCAGGCTCCAGTGAATACGGGTGGCCGGCCGTGGCAAATTTATTTTGCGGTATGTCCTTATAGGTAAACACCCTTTCAACACCGGGTAAACGTTGCGCCCTGCGGGTGTCGATTTTCGTCACCCGACCGTGGGCAATGGTGCTGCGCAGATATTTGGCCAACAATATACCCGGCATAAAAAAATCGTCGGTATACCGCGCACGGCCGGTTACCTTGGCTACCGCGTCAATCCGTTTGACGGATTTGCCTATGGCCATAGGAGATTCTCCTAAAATAAAAGTCTAAAATGTGAAATGATCTAAAGCCTCTTTACTGTGACATTTTTGTTAAAAAAATATTATAACACAAAAAGCATAAGAATAATTAAAGCGCCGAATGGTTTATCATTCTTTTCGAGATACTGTTGCATTTGTTCATCAACTCGGTTTCATCAAATCCGGTCAGTCTTCCATGATCCACCGCTATTTTACCGTTGACGATGGTGTATTCGGTTCCATGGTTGTAGCCTGAAAAAATTATAGCAGCCAGGGGGTCCGAAAGGGCGCCGCTGTATTCCATTTTACCTACGTTAAATACGGCCAGATCCGCCGCCCAGCCCTCTCGGATTTTACCAACTTTTTCAAAGCCCAGCAGCCCGGCACCGTTTTCGGTGGCCATCTTGATCACATCCAATGTGGTAAGGGCCGCCGCGCCGTAGTGAACCCGCTGCAAAAGCAGGGCGTTTCGGATCTCACCCAGCATGTCGGAGGAATCGTTGGAGGCGCTGCCGTCCACGGCCAGGGCCACGTTGATCCCTATGGGCAGCATCTCTGTCACCCGGCAGATCCCGGATCCCAAGCGCATATTGGAGGTCGGGCAGTGTGCGATATGGGTGCCGGTGCTCGCCAGAAATTCCAGTTCCTGGTCATCAAAATGGATGCCGTGAGCATACGAGACGTCGGAACCGATAAACCCGCAGTCTTCCATCAGCTTAAGGGGTCGTCGCCCGTAGGTCTGCAGGCAGAAATCATTTTCATCCCTGGTCTCCGCGACATGCGTATGCAGCCGAACGGCGTATTTGCGTGCCATCTTGACCGTCTCCCGCATCAGCGCTTCGGTCACGGAAAACGGACTGCACGGCGCCAGGATGATTCTGCGCATGGACAGTTCACTGTCGTCGTGATACTGATGGATCACCCGTTCACAGTCTGTAAGAATTTCTTCCTCGGTCTGGACCACGCTATCAGGCGGGAGCCCCCCGTTCTTTTTACTGAGCGACATTGACCCGCGGGTGGGAGAGAGCCGCATCCCCAGTTTCGCTGCGGCATTAAATTGGGACCCGACCAGGTCACCGCCGCCTTTTTGGGGGTATATATAGTGATGGTCTGTTGATGTGGTGCAGCCGGTCTTGAGCAGTTCACCCATAGCAAGTAGCGAAGCGTAGTAGACCGCCTCTTGATCCAGATTTTTCCAGATCTTATAGAGGTAGGCCAGCCAGTCAAAGAGCTCCGCATTTTGAACCGCAGGGAGATTACGCGTCAGGGTCTGGTAGAAATGGTGGTGGGTGTTGACAAATCCGGGTACCACCACACAGGCGGAGCAGTCGATGACCCGGTCGGCCGGGTCGTTAAAGTCGGCGCCGATTTTCGCAATCCGGTTGTCCCGGATCAAAATATCGTCTCCCCACCGCGATTCGTCATCTGCAGATAAGAATATATAAAAGCAGTTTTTCAGTAATATTGAGCTCATCGTAATTTATCGTTTATTATAGGTTCCTCATAGAAATTTTTCGGTTAAGAAGTTTCCGACCGGAGGTCGGATTGCGTTTTACGGTTTCATCTGGAAACCGTGAAACCAAAAAAAAATCATGCAAATCCTGTTGATCCTGTCTAAATCAGCTCAAATGGCACCGCATTTCATTTGAAGATATAAAAATCGTTCAGAGCTGTTAACAAAACCCCCATTTGGGCTGCGTGGCGCAAGTCAACCGGGCCTGTTGTACCGGAGGTGAAGGTAATCTCCTCAACGGCGTAAGTCTTGGGCTTCAATCGCGCCCGGACGTCTTTAGTTTCATACAGCAGACTGTCTCCCTGGCGGGAGAGGATTTCCAGGTCTCCTTCCACTTTGGCGTTCAATGCGCCGTCAACAAGCATGTAGCCGTTGGGTTCGTTGGCAAAGCTTTGCGAATTCAGGTAAAACTTCGGTTTGATACGATAGGGCTCACCGCTGGTGGGGCAGAATGTGGTGCAGTTGCCGCACTCATTGCAAAAATCACCCAGGTTAATAATTTGAAATTTCTGAGAAATACGAACGATTTCAACGTCTTCGATCTGGATGTCGCCGCCTGAGCGCATCGCCCGCTGAACGGTAAACTCTATCGGATCCATGGTATATGCGATGTTGGCCCGGTTGGGGCATACTGTGGTGCAAATATTGCACATCACGTCGCATTGCAGGCAGCGTCGAGCCTCTTGTTGGGCTGAATCGTCGTCCAGCGTTTGCGTCACTAGGTGAAAATCGAAACGCCGGTCCAGTGAAATTTCGGGCACCTTGGGGCCGAACACGCGTCGGGCCTGCACAATTTGGAGGGATGTAGTGTCCGGGTCACGGTCTGTTTTTGCTGTCGGCACGTCAAATTGCCTGGCCGCGTGTCGCTTTATATTTTCAGCTACGCATTTGCCGTCTGCGATCGCTTTAATCAAAGTGGAGGCGCCACGTATGGCGTCACCGCCGGCATATACATTAAGCAATTGGGTTTCAAGGGTATCGGGATTGGATTGAAGTTCCTTTTCCGGGAAGAAATCCAGTTCCGCTCGCTGGCCGATAGCCGATATCACGTTGTCCACCTGGATTTCGAATTCGGAGCCCTCGATTTTGATGGGTCGTGGGCGACCGCTGGCGTCTTTTTCACCCAGTTTCATTTTAAAGCAAACGTTGAATTTCACCTGGCCGTCTTCCACTAAAAGACATTCCGGCGCGGTGAGCTCGATGAGGTTGATGTCTTCATCCAGGGCTGCTTGAATTTCTTTGAAATCAGCCGGCATTTCTTCCCGGGTCCTGCGGTATACGATGCTGACGTTACCATCGGCGCCCAGCAGGCGCTTTGCGGTACGGGCGGCGTCCATGGCCGAGTTACCGCCGCCGATCACCACAACGTTTTTACCCAAATCCGGGGGCTGGCCGCGACGCACAGCGCTTAAAAAACCGAGCTGGTCATACACGCCCGGGGCATCGTCCCCGGGGATACCGAGGTTCAAACTCTTTTGGGCGCCGACAGCAACATATACATAGTCATAGGTATTCCGCAGCGCATCAAAATGCTCGAGATCAATTTTCGAGCCGTAACGAATCCGAACGCCCAGTGCCAAGATACCCTCGATGTCCTTTTTCAGGCTATTGTCGTCCAAACGAAAGGCGGGGATGCCGTCGGCGGCTATGCCGCCGGCGATGTCCTTGGTTTCGTAAATATCCACCGCAAAGCCGCCAAGTGCCAGAAAATAGGCACAGGCCAATCCGGACGGGCCGGCGCCAATAATCGCGACTTTCAAACCTTTGGGTGGTGCCGGTTTACGCGAGATGGCCCAATCCTTTTTTTTAGCAATAAACCGTTTGATTTCCCGAATCAGAAGCGGGTTGTCGTAATTTAGGCGGGTGCATTTGTACTGGCACAGATGATCGCACACCATACCCTGCATATTGGGAAAGGGATTGGTTTCCAAAATGACATCAAGCGCCTTTTGATAATTGCCCATAGCTGTATAGTACATATAACCGGGGATGTTTTGACCGACCGGGCAGGTTGACACGCACGGCGCCTTGATACAGTCAAAGGCAGTGAGTTCACGCGGGGTTTTAATGCTCTTATAGGGAAACCGGGATTTATTATATATTTCATTGGTCACCACCACTGCCGCATAGGCGTCTATATTTTTCAATCCCGCCTGAGTAAGGTTTTTTGCTTGACCTTTGGCTGAAATATATGCTTCGATCGAATCGGCGCCGGCATCAGCGATATTTCCTGCGATTTCGTCTATGTACTGTCTCAGACGTCCGTAGCCACCGGGCTTTAGGATATCCGAACATACGGTCACGGGCCGAAGATTGCAGGCCAGAACCTGCGCGACATTAAAGCAATCGGTACCGGCGGAAAAACTGATATCCAGTTTGCCGTTAAATTCGTTTTGCAACCTTCGGGCCAGATGGATACTGATGGGATGCAGAGCCCGTCCGCTCATGTATACCATTTTTTCGTTTTTGGGCAGGTTCTGATCCCGATTGGTCGTTTCCAGTGTATTGGTGAGCTTTAGGTTGAATGCAACACCTGCTTTTGCGGCACTTTCCAGGAGGGATTTAATCAATGCGACGCCGGCCTCGTATTTTAAGTCATGGTCAAAGGCCTCGTCGGGCACCTCCACCTCGAAGCCCAGCTGGTCGTTCAGGATATGCCGCAGTTGTTGGGGGCCCAGCAGAGTAGGATTCAGTTTGATGGTGGTGTTCAATTTGCGCTGCTCGATAAAATAGCGGCCGATCTTTTCCACCTCATCCGGTGGACACCCGTGCATGGTGGAAATTGTGATATTATCCGACATCCGATCGGAAATTTCCAATTCCTTGACCCGCGGATAAATTTTGGCCAGAGCGTCGATTTTGGCTGCTTTTTCCGCCGCGCAGCCGGCCATTTTATCCAGGAAGCTCTGCATGTTGGGATTGAGGATGCCTTCCAGATTATAACCTGCACTCATATTGAAGATAAAGCCTCGCGAATCGGGATCGCCCCATCCGAACTTGTCCTTTAAAATGTGCAGGACGATCCAGGCCTTGAGATATTCGTTAAAGGATTGGTCCAGTTTGAGTTCCTGAGACCATTCGCAGTTATAACCCTCGTCGGTCATGTCGATACAGGGCTTGGTCACTTCCAGTTCGTCCAGCGTCTGCACGGTTTTCAGCTCGATATAGCGGGCACCGGTCAACCAGGCACTTATTATGTTCTGCGAAAGTTGGGTATGGGGACCGGCGGCCACACCGATGGGAGTCTCCAAAACCTGACCGTAGCGTGTCATCTTGAAGACGTCGCTGCGTTGCGGAACAAAGAACAGTTCCTTGCGGATCCCGAATATCTGGCCCTGTTTTTCCTCGGCCAGGATCCATTGCAACAGCTTATCAATCTGGCAACAGGTGAATTTATCACTCATTTTGATGGTTTTGATTTACTAGCTCGGTTAGCTTCTCAGCCGGGTTTTTGAATTTACTTAAAAAAATCATGGCCGCAATAATGTACGGCTTATATCCGGCCTGGATGTACTGAGGCACCCGGTAGCGTTCAAAGACGCTTGCCTCTACCTCCCCGCTTTCACAGCTGACACCCGAGATGTCAGCCGGCAGGCAATGCATATAAAGGGCGCTGCCGTCCTTTGTGGTTCGCATCAGTTTTTCGGTGCATTCCCAGTCGATGAATTGTTTGTTGTTTTCCAGACAGCGTTTTTCAAGATCCTTCAGCCCGTAATGATCGCCGGCATGCAGCAACTGAGTTCTTTCTTCCATGACGGTGAAAGGCGCCCAACTTTTAGGATACACAATATCTGCGTCTTTGAACGCTTCTGACATACCGGCTATACGTGTATAAGCACCGCCGGATTTGCGGCTGTTCGACTTAGCCACTTCCTCGACTTCCGGCAATAGGTTATACCCCTGGGGATGGGCCAGGACAACCTCCATTCCGAATCGGGTCATCAAGCCGATGACGCCCTGGGGAACCGACAGCGGTTTACCGTAAGAGGGTGAATAGGCCCATGTCATGGCGATTTTCTTGCCTTTGAGATTTTCAATGCCGCCAAAATGGTTGATCAGATGAAGAACGTCGGACATCGTCTGGGTGGGATGGTCGATATCGCATTGGAGATTGACAAGTGTGGGGCGCTGAGGCAGAACACCCTCTTGATATCCCTGTTCAACGGATTGGGCAACTTCTTTCATGTATGTGTGGCCCGTCCCCAGATACATATCATCGCGGATACCGATGATCTCGGCCAGAAACGATATCATGTTGGCCGTCTCCCGTACCGTTTCTCCATGAGTTATCTGGGATTTTTCTTCATCCAGGTCCTGAGTCGCCAGTCCGAGCAGATTGCAGGCACTGGCAAAGCTGAAACGCGTGCGGGTGGACTTATCTCTGAAAATGGACACTGCCAGACCGGAGTCAAAAACCCGACAAGAGACGTTGTTTTTCCGCATAGACCGTAGAATTTCAGCCGTCTGAAAGGTTGCAACGATCTCATCTTCGGACTTATGCCAGGTTAACAAGAAGTCGTTAAGGTACATGCTGTCGATCTTCTTGGCTGACAGCGATTGGATGCTTTCCAAGATTCCATTCGTATCCATTTTCTGTTTTGTGACCTCCTATCTTCAATAAGGCTGATAAAAAATGAGAAATTAAATTGTCAATTTTTCCCACAACCTATTCCCCATTTCCCTGGAAAACGCCAGAATCTCGTCTTCCCCCATTGTCAGAAGCTTTTTGTTTTTCACGACCAATTGCCCACAGGAAATCACGCTGTCCACATGGCTGGATTCCAGGCCATAGATAAAGTGTCCCAGAAAATTGTCTACATTGATCTCCGTGGGGGAATTGTAATCCAGAATCACCAGATTGTTGTCTCCGTCACCGCAAAAGCCGTTTGTCCGGATATACTCGTGGACATTTCGAAAGCGGCGGTAAATACCGGCTAAATCGAGGCCTTCAATAGCCTGGCCGGCTAAAAAGGCCGCTTTGGCGCTGCGGAGCATGTCGCTGTGCATGCCGTCGGTACCCAGCATGACATGGTCGCCCAATTCCTTGTAGTTAGCAAAGCCTACATTATTGTTTTGATTGCTTTCCACATTCTGAACGACCCAGACGTCGGAACTCCGGAGAAGGCCTTTTTCTTTTTCACTCAAATGAATGCAGTGCGCCAGGATAGATTTTGCTAGATCCAATAGGCCGGCGTCGCAATAGCGCTCCAGCACCCTTTGGTTGTAATCCTTCAGGCAGGCCTCCTGATCCGCCTGATCTTCGGCCACATGGACATGAATACCGGTGGTGTGTTTTTGTGCCAGCGCCACTGCTTTTTTTAGCAAATCATGGCCAACGGTAAACGAAGCGTGCAGCCCCACATGGCCCTGGCGGCCGGATTTTAAGTAATTATCGGTTTCTTGCAGACCTTTTTCTCTGGCTCCATCGCCATCCCGGTCGGATATTTCGTAGCAGAGCAGATGAGAAATGCCGACGCGATCAAATGCCTCAGCGATGGTTTCCAGGGAGCCTTCAACGGCAAACGGTGAGGCATGATGATCGATTACAAAGGTGACCCCGTTTTTCACGCAATAAAGGGCCGAAACAAGGGCACTGGCCTCGATCATTTCCGTATCAAGTGCCTTGTCCACGCGCCACCAGATGTATTCGAGTATTTCGGAAAAATTTTTCGGATTTTTGGCCGGTGCCGGCATTCCCCTGGCCAGGGCCGAATAAATATGGTGGTGGCCGCAGGCAAAGGATTTGGTCACCAGACGCCGGCTGCAATCGAATACACTGTCATCGGCACTCAGTTCGCTTTCCGGCGGCAGTGCATCCAGCAGTCGAATGTCTCCGTCAACCCAGGGGGAAACCGCCAAGTGGGTAGAATAAAACTTCAGCGTTTTCCAGTCGATGTATGTGGCATTTTTTAAATATAGGGTCATTTGTGCGTCCTCGTACTCAATTTTTTGAGTCGTCTTCGTCCTCGTGGTCGTGCTCGTCCTCGACATAGTATCAAATAGTGCTTCACAAACTTGCCTTTCGCGACGACGAGTACGAGCTCGAGGACGAGGAGAAGCATAAGGAGATATTTTTACGGTTTTTATTTCATTTCTTCATCGGTAGCTGAAACCGGCGCACTTTATCGTATTGATAAAGAGCGTTGGCGACGGCACCGGCAGTGGGGATGTTACCGATTTCTCCCACGCCCTTGGCACCGTAGGGTCCTAAAGGGTCCTTGATCTCCACTCCTTTGACGACAATCTGCGGCAGATTTTTGATCCGTGGAATTCCCAGCTTGGCGTAGTGGCTGGTTTTCAGGTGACCGTTTTCCATGGGAAGCTCCTCGCTGAGTGCATAACCGAGTCCCATGACCACTGCCCCTTCGATCTGGCCTTCAAACAAGGTGGGGTTGATGATTCGACCGCCATCGTGGGCAGCCACCACGGTGTCCACCTGCCCGTCTTCGTCCAGCACCACCAGGTGGGTGGCATACCCGTAAGCATAGTGGGTGAGAACATCGCCCGGTTCTCCGAGTTTGGTGGTCCAGTCACACATCCATTTGGCCGTATAAACCTTGCCGCTCAGTTCCTGTAACCGCCTTTCTTTTAGATCTTCCTTGATAGCCCTCGCGGCTTTGATGATGGCGTTGCCTAACTGGAAGGTGGCGCGGCTGGCCGTGGTCATTCCGGCCCGGGCTTTCGATTCCGTGCTAACCTCCACCTCGATGATATCCGGGTTTTCAATACCGGTTTCCTCACACAGGATTTGCTGTGCAACGGTATCCACCCCCTGGCCCATCTCGGTCCAGCCGTGTTGCAGAACGATGTGATCTTCGGACTTGATTCCAATTTTGACGTCGCATTCTTCGAGCACGCCGTTGCCGATGCCGCAATTTTTTATCCCGCAGGCCAGACCGGCGTATTTGGCCCGGTAAAACTCATCTTTGACCGCCAGCAGGGTTGCCTTCAGCCCCACACCTTCACCAAGGATTTGTCCGGTGGCCGTCTGTGTGCCGGTATCCAGAACATTGTCATAGCGGAACTGCCATTGATCAAAATCGCCTTGGGCGCACAGCTCCTCAACGCAGCTTTCCATGGCGAAAGTGACCTGGTTGACACCGAAGCCGCGCATGGCGCCGCACGGGATATTGTTGGTGTAAAGGGCTTTGGCCTTAATATCCACATTCGGAACATAATAGGCCCCGGTGGCATGGCCAGCGGCGCGTTCGAGCACTTCGGCTCCTAAGGATGCGTAGGCACCGGTATCCCCGATGATACGGGCAAAAAGCCCGGTGAGTCTGCCGCTTTCATCACATCCCAATTTATATTCCATGTGAAAGGGGTGGCGTTTGGGGTGCATGCGGATTGACTCTTCGCGACTCAAACGAACCTTAACCGGTGCTTTCAGATGATAGCTGAATACTGCCGCATGTCCCTGAACGGTCAGATCTTCTTTGCCGCCGAATCCCCCGCCGGTGGGTGCCAGGATGGCGTTAATCTTGTCGCTGGAAATGCTGAGAATACGTGCAATCTGGCGCTGGTCTTCATAAACCCCTTGGGTTTGGACGTAGAGCTCGACGCCGTCGGATTGCCACGGCAGGGCAATGGCGGCCTCGGTTTCCAAAAACCCGTGTTCGACCCGCTGGGTTTTATAGCTGCCCTGTGCCACATGCGCCGAAGATTTTAACACTGTATCAATATCCTTGCCCCGCTGAATGCTTGAACTGCTGAGCAGGTTTTCGCTTTGAGGGTGGACTTTTATCGGGCTGTTTTCGGCAGCCAGCACATCTGTCAGCGGCTCCAAAATCTCGTAATCCACCGTGATAAGCTCTACGGCCTTTCGGGCGACGGCTTCGGATGCGGCCACCACCCCGGCCAGAACATCCCCGATATAGCGGGTGGTTTCACCTTCGGCAATCATCACGGGCCAGTCCTGGTGGATGACACCGATGTAACGTTCCCCGGGAATGTCGTTGGCCGTAAAAACCCGAACGACGCCATTCATTTTTTTTGCCTCAAAGGAGTCAATCTTGAGCACCTTGGCCCGAGGGTGATCGCTGAATTTCAAGGCACCATAAAGCATATTTGGGAACCGCATGTCATCGATAAACGCGCTGGTTCCGATGGCTTTGGCGTATGCATCGTATCTCGGCTGGCGTGAGCCCACCCGGCCGGGATTTGCGAGCTTTATTTCCCGCTTCAGCCTGATTTGTTCGGCAGCCAATTCAATGGCCTCGATAATTTTGACATAGCCTGTGCAGCGGCAAAGGTTGAACCTGAGTGCATGAATGATCTCGTACCGAGTCGGATCGGAATTGGTTTCCAACAGTATTTTGGCACGCGATAAAAAACCGGGGCTACAAAAACCGCACTGCACCGCACCTTTGTCTACAAACGCCCGGCCAAGGGTTTGGCGGAGGCTCTCGGGAAAGCCTTCGATGGTGACAATGCGCGCGCCGTTTATTTTTTTCATCGAGGTGACACAGGACAATGCGGGTTTTGCGTTCACCTCCAGCAAACAAGCCCCGCAAGCCGCCTGCCCGCTGCAGCCGTCTTTGACGGATACAATACCCCCTATTTCCCGCAAATACGCTAAGAGGGACAATTTCTGATCACCGTCGAACGTCTTGTCTATGCCGTTTAATGTAAATCGTATCATTAGCCAGAAACCTGGATTATTGTGGTTTGCTGTATTTACTTACGTACGTTTTGGGAATGACGGCATACATGGCAGCCGCCTTGACAAGCTCGCTTTTCCAGGTTCTCTCATTCGGTGCATGGGATTGGTCCTCGTGGCCCGGACCGAAACCGATGCACGGAATTCCGAACATCCCGGTGATGGCAACCCCGTTGGTGGAAAAGGTCCACTTATCCACGATCGGATCTTTCCCATAAAGGCCTTTGTAACCTGACACCAGTGTTTGACAGGCCGGATGATTTTCTGCAATTGTCCAGGATGGAAAATACGATTCCGTTGGGTATACCAGACCGGTATAGGACGGCTCAGCATAATCGTACATCGACACCTGCGCCTTGGTTTCTTTCACAGCCGATAGATTCCGGATTTGCTGCAACGCAAACTCACTGGTTTCTCCGGCGGTCAGCCGCCGGTCGATGGAAATGGAGCATCCGTCGGCCACGGCACAGCGCGATGGCGAGCTGAAAAAAATTTCCGAAACGGTCAGGGACCCCTTACCAAGAAAATCATCGTCTTTGAGGTCGCCATGCAGGGTTTTTAACTCATTAAGAACTGGGGCCATTTTGAAAATAGCATTGTCCCCCCGTTCAGGCGCCGAACCATGACAGCTAACACCACTGGTGGACACCTTGATTTCCATTCTGCCCCGTTGGCCCCTGTGAATCCGGCAGGAAGTGGGCTCGGTGGAAACAACGAATTCGGGCCGGATGTTGCTCTCATTAATAATATATTGCCAGCAGAGGCCGTCACAATCCTCTTCTTGAACCGTTCCGGTAATCAGCAGGGTATAATCTTCGTCAAGATGCAAGTCTTTGATGATTTTTGCCGCATACACCATGGCCGCCATTCCGCCTTCCTGGTCGCTGGCACCGCGGCCGATGATAATCTCATCATCTTCATAGCCTACGTAAGGGTCATGCTCCCACTGATCCGGGTCCCCGACGCCCACGGTGTCCACATGGGCGTCCATGGCAATCAGGTGGCGGCCGTTTCCAATATAACCCAGAATATTTCCCATGGGATCGACATTTACGCGGTCGAATCCGACTGCCTCCATCTCCTGCTGAATGCGCTCAATAACGTTGGCTTCCTGGCGGCTTGCGCTGGGAATTGCAATCATGTCGCGTAAAAATTTGGATATGGCTGGTTTATATTCCTCTGCTTTTTCGAAAACCTTTTCAAAATTGAGCTTCATTTAAGATACCCTTGTATTTATATTTCCCAATAATTTAAGCTTTCGTAATAAGTCCCAATCCCGTCACTCCGGCGAACGCCGGAGTCCAGAAGCTATTGAAATGACTGGATTCCGGGGCCTGCACCGGACCCCGATCCGGGGTTCGCTGGAATGACAATAATTCGACTTTTTACGGATTCATCATAATTTGCGCCCTTTAATCCTTTCTCATTACAAATTCTTCAACAGACCGGTCATAGCATTAAACTCTTCAATCAGTGCATCGAGTTCATCCACACATTTCGGAATGTTTTCCCAGTAGCCGTCGTTATACCACTGTTCCTGGATTTCTTCATAGGTCTTGCCCTGTTGCTCAACCCATGTATAGTATTTGAGATTGTGTATTCGCTTGCGGCCGTAATAGGTGAGTTCTTCCATATTGTCGATGGTCAGCCCCTGAAGATGCTGAGCGTATACGGCTGCGGCATCTTTTCCGGAGAATTCGCCGCGTTCTTGGGTTAGTTCGCGCAAACGGCTATTATACATTTCCATGGAATCGGTTAAGACGGTCATCACGACATCTTGTTCACCCAATTCATAGTACTTGGCAAATTTGATTGCGGTGACAAGATTGCTGACGCTGGAAATTCCCAGCAAATCCAGCTCTTCCAACAGCGCTTCGGGAACTCCCCGGGATGCCAGATATGTTTTGCCGGCCGGTTCGTTAAAAAGGCGGATCAGGCTCATGGGAGTCTCGTCGTCAACAGCCACAATCATGTCCGTATTTTTGATGTTGTGAATCCAGGGCACATGCTTGTCGCCGATACCCTCAATGCGGTGTTCGCCGAATCCGTTTTGTAGCAAAGTTGGGCACTGCAGCGCTTCGCTAGCAACAATTTTACACAGCGGGAACTGCTTTTTGAGAAAATCGCCGCAGGCGAGGGTGCCGGCGGAGCCGGTGGCAGAAATCACTCCCCGGAATTTATCGTTAGGCCTCATAATGCGTTCAAGCACTTCCAGCATGGCCGGGCCGGTGATTTCACGGTGCCACAGGTAGTTGCCGAATTCGTCAAACTGGTTGAAAATCACCAGCTTCTCTCCGGATTTACGCAATTCCCAGCATTTGTCGAAAATCTCCTTTACATTGCTTTCGCTGCCGGGAGTTTTAATAATTTCCCCGGCCACCGAGGAGAGCCATTCAAAGCGTTCGCGGCTCATACCTTCCGGTAAAATAGCAATGGACTCACAGCCCAAGAGCACGGAATCATAGGCTCCGCCACGACAATAGTTGCCGGTGGACGGCCACACGGCCTTCTGCACGGTGGGATCGAATTGGCCGGTTACCAGTCGTGGAACCAGGCAGCCGAATGCGGCGCCTACTTTGTGCGCACCGGTGGGAAACCATTTGCCGACAGTCGCAACTATACGGGCCTCTACGCCGGTTAGCTCATTCGGGAATTCAAGAAAATTCACACCGCCAAAGCCGCCGCCTGAAGGCACCGGCTCGTTATGCCAGGTGATTCGGAACAGGTTCAGGGGGTCGATGTCCCACAGCCCGATATTTTTTAATTTGGAGACGACAGCTTCCGGAATAAGGCCGGGGTCTCGTTGTTGAATAAATGTAGGAATAAGGATGTTTTTTTCCCTTGCTCTTTTTACGGCGCTTTCGAGCGCCTCGGGATGAACGGTTAAATCAATCACAATTGTTTCTCCTTTGAGGCAATTTCAAATTGTCCCCCTTTTGCCCAGTCTCTGCGTCAGGCTCAAATTTTAATCCTCGAAATACTCAATGTATATCTGTGGTTAAGATTTTCGCCTTCCTTGACCTTGAACAAAATTGAAAATTTTGAAACTCCCTCATTGTTTTAAAAATTCGGCCAAATTCAGGTAAATGCGGATTTAAAAAGGGAAATCTTCCGATTTTTATTCCTAAATCCCTAAATCCCTGAATTCCTAAATCCTTAAGTTCATTCTTTCCAGCCAGAGACCACCTGCTTGAGTTCCTCTAAATCCGGCGCAACCCGGTACGGCGTTTTCCCCACCAGATCTACCGCTTGCATGGCGCCGTCCACATCCTTCAGACCATTGCCCGTATTGAGTACGACAGTGGTCTCATCGATAGAAACCAAACGTTGGTCGACGGCTTTCACCAGGCCGGCATAGGCAGCCGCTCCGGCGGGTTCTGCAAAAACACCGGCGCCCCGGGCTAATTCGGGAATTGCCCTTAATATATCTTTATCCTCAACTGAAACAAAGGCACCACCGGTTTCTTTGACGGCAGCCAGCGCTTTGATGCGGTCCCGGGGCAACTCGGCGCTGATGCTGTCGGCCACCGTTTGCGCTTTAATCGGCTGCTTGGTGAGGATATCTTCACCGTTTTTCCATGCCTCGTACAAATAACTGCTGCCGCTGGCCTGTATGCCCATCAGCTTCGGCATTCTGTCGATCCACCCCAGTGCACGCAAATCCTTTAGCCCTTTATGCAGTCCACCGATGATACAGCCATCGCCCACGCTGACAAAAATACGGTCCGGTGCGTTCCAGTCAAGCTGTTCGCAGATTTCATAAGCAGCGGTCTTCTTTCCTTCTGTCATGTAGGGGTTATAGGCGGTGTTGCGGTTGTACCAGCCGTAGATCTTGGAGGCTTTGAGACATAGATCAAAGGCGTCAACATAGGTTCCTTTTACCAAAATGACGCGGGATCCGAAAACCAGCAACTGGGCGATCTTGGCCAGAGGGGCCCTTTCCGGTACAAAAATCACGTTGGGTTGCTGTATAGACGCGCACAAGCCGCCTAATGCCGCTGCAGCGTTACCGGTGCTGGCGGTGGTGATGACTTCCGCACCTTTATTTTGGGCTTTTACCACGGCAACCGCGCTGGCGCGGTCTTTTAAGGACGCCGTCGGCTGCCGGCCTTCATCCTTGACCCATACATTCTTCAGGCCCAAGTCCGCCGCCAGGCGAGGGGCAAAATACAAAGGCGTCCAGCCTACGGAAAGGGGTGGAACCTGTGCGTCGGGGTGGACCGGCAGCAGGGGTTTATAGCGCCAAATGGTGAGGTCGTTGGAGCGCGATAGATATTCTCTGCTGATCTGCCGCCCGATGAAATCATAGTCGTATTGGACATCGAGAATTCCTTCGTCGCCATGCTCCGGGCAAACGTAATCGACCTGGTCAGGACGATATTGCTTACCGCAAATAAGACATTTTAAGCCGAGTATGTTTTCCAATTTATTATATCTCCAGACCATTCATATCCGTTCATCCTTTATATTTATAAGGATGCATCACCTAAATTGGATAGAAAATAAATGATGGTATGTCAACATTAGTTCAGAAAAAGCGCTGTAGTAAGGATAAACATAATTTTATAGATTGTATCTTGCTTTCTCGAACAATACAAAATAATGATATTTACAGCAAGATTGCATTTGATTTACTCGTAAAGATGAAATTGTGATACTTGCACTCATAAATAGTATGTGATAGATTTCCAAAATCCACTCATTATGTTCCTCCCACGCTCGGCATATCTTGCTCGGCACACCTTCCCGGGGAGGTGCATGACAGCCCTACGAATTAACTATTTTCAATTGACAATTAACCCTTCGGATTGACAATTGAAGAATTGTAAAATAATTAAATTTTACGATAGCCATAAACTAGTATTTGGAAAGGAGGATAAAATGAAAAAAAGTGGAATAATATTGGCACTGGTGGTTTTTGTTCTTTTCACATGGGTTTTCTTTACTGGATGGGGGCTCGGGCCGTCAAAAGCTGAGGCCGGTGAGACCCAAAAAGCAGCATTTATCTATGTCGGTCCAATTGGTGATCTCGGCTGGTCCTGGGAGCATGAGCGTGGGCGGAAGATGCTGGAAGAAAAGCTCGGGGATAAAGTAAAAAGCACGTATATCGAAAGCGTACCCGAAGGGCCTGATGCAGCCAGGGTTATTCGCCAGTATGCCCAACAGGGATATAAGGTTATATTCGCGACCTCATTCGGGTATATGGACCCGATGCTGGAAGTTGCTCGGGATTTTCCCAATGTCTACTTTGAACACTGTTCAGGGTACAAAACAGCCCCCAATATGAGCACTTATTTCGGCCGTATGTATCAGCCTCGGTATCTTTCCGGAATCGTGGCCGGGAAGATGACGAAGGCAAATGTTATCGGCTACGTGGCGGCATTTCCTATTCCGGAGGTTATCCGGGGTATTAATGCTTTTACCCTGGGTGCCCGTTCCGTTAATCCCAAAGCTCAGGTAAGAGTCGTGTGGACCAACACATGGTTCGATCCGGTAAAAGAGCGCGAAGCCGCGGTTGCACTGTTGGACGCTGGAGCGGACCTAATTGCCCAGCATCAGGATACGACCGAACCGCAAAAAGCAGCAAAGGAGCGGGGGCTTTTGAGCATTGGGTATGACTCTGATATGCGCGGCTTTGTCGGCGACAGCGTTCTGGTCAGCCCGGTATGGAACTGGGGTGCCTATTATGTGGATACTGTAAAAGCCATTTTAAACGGGACCTGGAAAACCCACCAGTATTGGGGAGGATTGAAAGAAGGTATCGTTGAGCTGTCCGATTTCAGTCCCATGGTGCCGCAGGCGACAAAAGACATGGTTGCTGCGAAACAGCAATTAATTCTTAATGGATCCTGGGATGTATTCTATGGTCCCGTCAAAGACCAGAGTGGTAAGGAGGTGGTGGCTGCCGGCGCTAAGATGAGCGACTCTGAGATGCTCAATATGAGCTGGTTTGTGGAAGGCGTTATCGGCAAAGCCGGAAAGTAAGCGCTGTATTGATAATAGCCTTTTTTGGCTTCGGCTTGTCGGTTTGGGGTAGAGATGGAAAAGAAAACGCCCATTCTCGAGATGAAAGGGATTACCAAACGATTTCCCAATGTTGTGGCCAATGAACAAGTGGATTTGGAACTCTATCCCGGTGAGGTTTTAGCTCTGTTAGGCGAAAACGGGGCCGGCAAGAGCTGTCTGATGAATGTATTGGCCGGTTTGTATCGGGCGGACGAGGGTGAAATTTTCATCCAGGGCAAGCGGGTAGAAATCAATTCTCCCCGTGATGCCATGCTGCTCGGCATCGGTATGGTCCATCAGAACTTCATGCTGGTGGATACAATGACCGTAGCAGAGAACATCATTCTGGGATTGTCGGACCTGCCGTTTGTGCCGGATATGGGAACCGTAAGCAAACGGATACGTGAACTTTCTGAAAGGTACAATCTTCAGGTCGACCCGGAAAGCCACATCTGGCAGTTAAGTGTCGGTGAGCAGCAACGGGTTGAGATTCTCAAACTTATCTATCGCGGTGCTGAGATTCTCATTCTGGACGAACCCACGGCGGTTTTAACCCCTCAGGAATCAAAACAACTCAATCGGATTATTCACCAGATGACCCGCGAGGGCAAGTCAGCCATTTTCATTACCCACAAGATGGAAGAGGTTATCGCCTTTTCCGACTGGGTGCGCGTACTCCATAAAGGCCGTCTGGTAACGGTAAAAAAGACCAGTCAGACAAATCCCCAGGAACTTGCACGGCTGATGGTGGGCAGAGATGTACTTTTCCGTCTGGAAAAAAAGGACCGCAATTTAGGAGGTGTTGCCCTTGAGCTGAAAGATGTTCAAGCGGTCGATGATAAGGGACTTCCGGCACTCAATGGGATTTCTCTTATCATTCGCTCAGGAGAGATATTAGGTATTGCCGGGGTGGCCGGTAATGGTCAGAAACAGCTGGTCGAGGTTCTTACGGGACTTCGCAAAACAACAGGAGGCAAAATACGAATCTTTGGTGAGGAAAAATCAAACAAATCACCTCTGGAGATTATTAATACCGGAGTTAGCCATATTCCGGCTGACCGAATCGCCCGAGGAATCGCAGGCGATATGAGTGTTGCCAATAACCTTGCCATGAAGTGCTATCGAAAACCGCCCTTAGCAAAAAAAGGTATTTTGCATCCTAAGAGAATTTTAGATTTGGCAAATCGCATGATTGAGTTGTTTCATATTCATACCCCCACCCCCCATACGCATGCAAAATTCCTCTCCGGCGGTAATATCCAAAAAACCATTTTGGCAAGAGAGATCGATGCGTGCAGAGGGCTGCTCATCGCTGCTTATCCTTCTAGGGGCCTGGACGTGGGCGCTACGGAATTTGTGCGCAACCAGATGATTGCGCAGAGCGAGTCAGGTACAGCCATCCTGCTCATTTCTGAAGATCTGGAAGAGCTTTTGACGGTAGCAGATAAAATTGCCGTACTATTCGAGGGCCACATCATGGGGATCTTTCGATCCAACGAGGCGGATACCGAAAGACTGGGAATGATGATGACCGGCATGAAAGAGGGGATTGGAGAATTGAGGGATTGAGGGATTTAGAAATTACAATCGAAATATTTCCTTTTTATAAATCCGCATTCCGCATTCGGAACTTCGAAATCATGCAGATCTGATTTTATCTATGTTCCGTCACTAAAAATAGCATGTCAAAATTCAGAGATTAACACTACAGATGCGAATTGTTTTTGAAAAAAGAAAAACGCTATCACGTAAAGCCATTTTTCTGGTTCCCCTGTTCTCCTTTTTCATTTCGCTTCTTTTAACAGCCATTTTACTGGCGATATTTAAAACGAATCCTTTCATAACCTATGCAGCCATGTTTCAGGGTGCGTTTGGCTCATGGCCAAATTTTACGGAAACGCTGGTTAAGGCCATTCCGCTGATGCTTGCCGGCCTGGGAGTTTTAATCGCCTTTCGCCTGAAATTCTGGAATATCGGAGCGGAGGGTCAGCTGGCGTTCGGCGGGATCGCTGCGACCTGGGTTGCATTATTCTGGTCGTCCTTTTTAGCGTCCTGGATGGTTCTGCCGACCGCAATCTTAGTCGGAATGCTGGCGGGAGCTTTATGGGCGGGAATCCCGGCCCTATTAAAGGTCCGGTTAAAGGTTGATGAAGTATTGACAACGCTGATGTTAAATTATGTTGCCATCCTTTTTGCGGAACATCTCTACTATGGGCCATGGCGCGATCCAAAGGGGTTCGGTTTTCCAGGAACCCCGCCTTTCCCTGAATTCGCATGGCTTCCCAGAATTGCCGGGCGTGCGCACCTGGGTCTAGTTTTCGCAATTGTTCTGGCTCTTGTGATCTGGTTCATCCTCAACCGAACACGTTTGGGTTTTGAGCTCGAGGTTATCGGGAATAATCCGTCCGCCGCACAAACGCAGGGTATCAAGATTGCCAAAAATATAATGATCGCCCTTTTGGTTGCGGGAGCCTTAAGCGGGTTGGCAGGGGTTTGTGAGGTTACCGGGATCTCAAGACGGCTGCAGCAGGGGCTTTCCATCGGATATGGTTACACGGCAATCATTGTTGCGTGGCTGGCGCAACTCAATCCCATTGCCGCAATTTTTGTGGCCGTATTGATAGCGGCACTTCTCGTAGGCGGTGATCAGGTTCAGATGATGATGGGTCTTCCTGCCGCTATGGGACTTGTTATGCAAGGTATGCTTCTGTTTCCCATGCTGGCGGGCGCTCTTTTTACCGAATACAAAATCCGGTTGATTCGTCCTAGAACTTCTGGTTCTTTGGTTTAAGTTAGGAATAGTTTACTTTGACGGTGATGTTTCCGTTTACTTTTGGTCGGCGCGGAGGCCGACCCTTCTATGAGGACTCACTGAAGGCGAGATTCAGTAGGGCGGGCCTCCGCGCCCGGCCGGAAGCTTTTCGAGATCTCTATGAACAGGTAGCAGCATGATTCAATTGGTCGCATCACTTCTGGCAATAACACTTCGAGCGGGAACCTCTCTGATGTATGCCACGATCGGTGAGATCTATACCGAACGTTCAGGGATTCTCAACCTGGGCATTGAGGGCATGATGCTGATGAGTGCGGTGACATCGTTTGCCACCGTTTACTATACCGGCAACCTGTTTTTGAGCATCCTGGTGGCGATGCTGGTGGGCGGAACGCTGGCCAGTTTACATGCATTTCTTTCGGTTACGATGCGCGCCAATCAGGTGGTCAGCGGCCTGAGCATAACACTGTTTGGGTCCGGTATGGCGAGTTTTCTTGGGCAAAGGCTCGGACCGGAATCAAACTCGGGCTATCTGGTCGGACTTGTAGGGTCCAAATTTGAGCCGATAGCGATACCGGTATTCAGCCTGATGCCTATATTTGGGGCCGTATTCAACCAGGATATCCTCACCTATATTGTCTATGTACTGTTGCCGGTATCCTGGTTTTATCTCTACAAAACACGCGACGGTTTGAATCTTCGGTCCGTGGGGGAAAACCCGCAAACCGCCGATGCCATGGGAATTGATGTTGGTAAAGTCCGTTACATGTATACGATTTTCGGTGGTATGCTGGTGGGCATCGGCGGCGCCCATCTCTCTCTTTCCTATGCTCCCGGCTGGACCGAGAATATCACCGGAGGAAGAGGCTGGATCGTCATAGCGCTCGTGATCTTCTCTATGTGGAATCCGGCAAGGGCTATTTGGGGCGCTATTCTTTTCGGCGGCATCAATGCCGTGCAGTTCAGGCTGCAGGCATCCGGAACAACAATTCCGGCCTCTTATCTAAATATGCTGCCTTATCTGGCCACAGTTTTTGTTTTAGTTGTTTTGACATGGTGGGAAGCCTTAAGCAAGCGTATCGGGGCACCAAGCGCGCTGGCAAAATCTTATATGCGAGAGGAGAAGTGATGTAACCGTTCACGGTTCAGAGGTTCACGGTTCTGGGGTTCAGGATTAAAAGGTTTAGGACCGTTGATTCGTAAGCTATCTAGAAAAAGGCATAAGAAAAGAACGATTTGAGGATATTGAGACAAGGTAACCCTGAACGGTGAACTCTGAACCTGTGAACGTATACAAAATGATACTTTACCTGAACTTTAGCTCTCTGTTTGGAGAGGTGGTCTATGCCTGGAGATGAACAACGATATAAGAAGACCTTTCCCATTTCCTGGGAACAACTCCACCGGGATTCAAAGGCCCTGGCCTGGCGCCTGGTGGATATGAGAAACTGGGAGGGAATTGTCGCAATTACCAGAGGCGGTCTGGTCCCTGCGTCAATTATTGCTCGTGAGTTGGAAATCCGGCTGGTGGATACCGTATGTATTTCCAGTTATGAATATAAGGACCAGGGCGACATCAAGATACTGAAATCAGTAGATATGGATGGTGACGGCTGGCTGCTTATCGACGATCTTGTTGATACCGGTCAGACGGCCCGCATCGTCAGAAACATGCTGCCCAAAGCTCACTTTGCCACCGTCTATGCCAAACCGGAAGGTCGACCATTGGTTGATACGTTCATTACCGAAGTCAGCCAGGACACCTGGATATTGTTTCCGTGGGACACGGAATCTCAATTTGTTCAACCCATAATCGATATGCAGCAGGATACCGGATGATCTGTTCATCCTCGAATGATATTTGCTTTGAAAAAACGGATCAAACCTGAACTCAGATTTCTATAGCTCCGCCTCAGGTAAACCCAGAACCAGCTGTGCAGGTATAGCAATGGTTAGCGGTCACAATATAAGCTCCCGGCTCCGGGGGACCATTCATATCACAAACATGAATTTTTCGCCCGCCCATGAAAAGTCCTCCTGCGAGGTTGAAGTCGCAATCATAGAGATATCCATCCCATGAAACAGAGACAAGCGTTCGACACATAAGCCCCTCAACAGCACAGGGGTTGAAATTGGAAAAGAGTTTTTTCATATATTTCTCAAAATTTCTTGACTTCAACAGCCATTGTCGAAATCTTCCCAGCGGTACGTTTGCGAAATTATAAAGATTATTAAATCGAATGCCCCATTTGTTCTCCAGAATCTGATGGAATCTCTTTTCAATTTGTTCCTGGGAGGGAGGAAGAAATGCCCCCGTAGGATTAGAGACCAAATTAAGTTCCAAACCCGAACCATTGGGTCCATAGCCTATGTCATTCAATTTTTTTAGAACTTCTATACTTTCTTGAAAAATGCCCTCTCCGCGCTGTGAATCGGTTTGAGCTAAATTTAAAGAAGGAAATGACGCGACAATGACCACGCCTTGAGATTTCAACAAATCCGCCAAATTTTTTAGCCGCTCGTTTAAGGCGGAGAGATTGGAACGCAGCATAATTCTTTTTGCATAAGGGGAAATCTTTTCGACCAGATTGGGAAGATGAGGATTTAATTCAGGAGCCCCGCCGGTAATGTCAATTGTTTCAAAACCGCCTCGTTCAGCGTAGCTAACCACTGCGTTGACAGTGCCCAGATCCATGTTTTCTTTGCGACCTGGTCCGGCATTCAGATGGCAGTGATGACATGTCTGATTACAGAGAAATCCCAGGTTAATCTGCAACGTTTGCGTTTTATTTCGGACTAACTTGAGATTATGTTTAGTGAGGGTCAAATGGAACGGCACAATATCTTTGAATGGCAAGACATTCGTTATCCCTTCATTCGTGTCTTTTACAGTAACAGGTAGTGATTTTGTTGATGACATTTTAGCCCTAAATTTCAATCTTTTTACATGGATAACTTTTGAGCAATATTGCGCATTTGAATACCGTGCACCAGAGAAGCGCCACCCCTGATAGCTGTGACAACATGAACTGCTTCTGTCATCTCCGCCAGGTGGGATCCTTTCTCCAGACAGGCTTGAGTATAGGCATCGATACAATATGGGCATTGGATGGTGTGCGCTACTGCTAAAGCGATTAGTGCTTTTTCTCTTTCTGTTAATTCTCCCTCAGCAAAAACGGCATTGTAATAATCAAAAAATTTCTGAGCTAATGCGGGTGCTTCTTTTCCTATTTCTTCAAACTTTGGAAGATCTTCGGGATTGTAATAGGTCTCCATAAAAGATTTCTCCTTTAACTTTTGCTGTCAACCTCAAAATTCACTGAAACTTAGAGATTTTGTCGATTCTTGCATATATTATCTACAATCGCCTGAGCAAATTCCGAGCATTTGACCTCTTTGGCACCTTCTATCTGGCGAGCAAGGTCATAGGTGACGATTCCTGTTTTTATGGTGGCTGCCAGTGCTTGCCAAATTAAGTCCGACGCTTCTTTCCATCCCATGTAGTTGAGCATCATAACGCCTGATAAGATTAAGGAACTCGGGTTGACTTTGTCCAGACCGGCGTATTTGGGAGCCGTACCATGGGTGGCTTCAAACACCGCACATTGGTCACCGATGTTTGCGCCGGGTGCCATGCCCAACCCGCCCACCTGAGCGGCTAAGGCGTCTGAGAGGTAATCTCCGTTTAAATTCGGTGTGGCGATCACATCAAATTCATCCGGTCGCAGCAGCACCTGCTGAAACAGCATATCGGCGATACGATCTTTTATGACGACCTTACCTTTCGGTGGCTTTCCTTCATATTTCTCATATAGATCCTTTTCAGTTACGGTTTGATCACTAAATCGCTCCATCGCCACCTCGTAACCCCACTTGGCAAAGGCCCCTTCCGTAAACTTCATAATATTGCCTTTGTGCATCAATGTGACACTTGAAAGATTGTTTTCAAGCGCATAGGTTATGGCACTTGCCACCAGGCGTTTGGTGTTTTTTTCGCTAATGGGTTTGATGCCGATGCCTGAATCTGGGGGTAGAGAAGTTCCCATTTGTTCATTGAAAAACGATCGAACTTTATCGGCTTCCGGACTACCGCATTGATATTCGATACCGGCATATAAATCTTCGGTATTTTCTCGAAAGACCACCATGTCAATCTTCTCAGGATGTTTCACCGGGCTCGGCACCGAGTCGATATATCTTACCGGACGTACGCAGGCATAAAGATCCAGTTTCTGGCGAATGGCAACGTTGAGGCTTCTAATTCCTTTGCCCACCGGGGTTGTCATCGGCCCCTTAATGGCCACCACGTGGTTTTGAATTTGGTCCAGGGTTTTGTCGGGAAGCCAGCTGCCTGTTTTTTGAAACCCCTTTTCTCCTGCCAACACTTCGAACCAGGAAATCTTTTTTTGGCCACCATATGCTTTGTGAACGGCGCTGTCCAACACGAGGCGTGCAGCCGGCCATATGTCTGTGCCGATACCATCCCCTTCAATAAATGGAATTATTGGGGTATGCGGTACATTTAACGATCCGTCCTTATTTTTTGTAATGCGGTTTGCAGTTGTCATAACAATTCTCGACATTAACGTTTTAGGAGATTTAACTTTAACCTTCTTATAAAATTTTTCGCAGAACGCTCGGTAGGATGCCTCCGTTTTCAAAGTATTCCACATCAACTTCGGTGTCCAGCCGTGCAATAACTTCAAAATTAACTTCACTCCCGTCTTCTCTGACGGCTTTTACCTGCAGAATCTTACGCGGTTTCATATCTTTAATGCCGGTAATCGAATACGTTTCCGATCCATCCAACTCCAAACTTTCCCAACTATCGTCCTGCTTAAATATCAGCGGAAGCACACCCATTCCGACCAGGTTGCTGCGGTGAATTCGCTCATAAGATTCGGCGATAATCGCTTTCATACCGAGCAGACCGGTTCCTTTGGCGGCCCAGTCCCTTGAGGAGCCCGTACCGTATTCTTTGCCGCTTAATACGACCAGCGGTTTTTGCTCAGCTTTGTATTCCATGGCCGCATCATAAACGAACTTTTGATCCCGCCCCGGAAACTTCACCGTGTAACTGCCCTCCTTGGGGGCGACAAGCTTATTTTTTATGCGAATATTACCGAAGGTGCCCCGCAGCATGACTTCATGGTTACCTCTTCTGGAGCCGTAAGAGTTAAAATCTTGCGGGGCGACGTCATGGTCGATTAAGTATTTTCCTGCAGGATAATTCTCCGGAATAGCACCAGCCGGAGAAATATGATCGGTGGTAACGGTATCGCCGAGCAAAAGCAGTGCGTTGGCTTTTGCGAAATCGGTCGGCTTGGCCGGATCCAGGGTGAATCCATCAAAATACGGCGGCTTTTTAATATAAGTGGATTTCTTATCCCAGTCAAAGGTCGTGCTTTCCATCACCGCCAGTTTTTGCCAGAATTCATCCCCATTAAAAATTTTGTCATACTCGGATTTAAAAAATTTTTGTCGGACATGACTGTGAACTAATTTTTTGATTTCATCTGAGGTCGGCCAAATATCTTTAAGATAGACCGGTTGGCTGTCGGGATCTAAAGCAACCGGTTCGGTAATCAGATCGACGTCAATGGTTCCGGCAAGGGCAAAGGCAACCACCAGCATGGGGGAGGCCAGGAAATTGAATTTGACCCGCTGATGAATACGGGCTTCGAAATTACGATTTCCTGAAAGAACGGCGGCCACCGTCAGATCGTTTTTGACTATGGCTTTATCAATTTCAGTCGGCAACGGTCCACTGTTGCCGATACAGGTGGTGCAGCCAAAACCGGCCAGATGAAATCCAAGCTTTTCAAGATACGCTAAAAGTTTGGCATCATTCAGATAATCAATCACAACTTTTGAGCCCGGGGCAAGGGAGGTTTTTACAAAAGGCGGCACCTGGAGACCTTTTTCTAATGCTTTTTTGGCGACCAGTCCAGCTCCCAGCATCACGAATGGATTTGACGTGTTGGTACATGACGTAATGGCGGCAATAACGATATGACCGTCACAGAGCACCACCGGATCGCCGTTTAGAATGATTTCACACGCTTTCTTTTTTTTGGGGGAAACATCGGGTCGCGTGGTACTGCTTCCCGATTCGTCATGAAACTTGGAAATATGGCCCACATCTGTATCTCTTTCATATTCACACCCAAGGATAGTGGCAAAAGCACTTTTTAAATTAGAAAGGCTGATCCTATCCTGGGGCCTGGCCGGTCCGGCCACAGAAGGCACCACTTCAGCCAGGTTTAATTCGAGTACTTCGGTGTATTCCGGATCTTCTTTGCCGGTATAATACAAACCCAGGGCATTAGCGCAGGTTTCAACAATATTGGCCTGTTGCTCTCTGTTTGTCATTCGCAGATAATCAATGGTTTTATCATCCACGGGAAAGAAACCGAGGGTGGCGCCATATTCCGGCGTCATGTTGGCAATGGTCGCCCGGTCGGTCACCGTCAGGTTTTTCATGCCCGGTCCAAAGTATTCGACAAATTTTTCCACTACACCATATTTTCTGAGCATTTCGGTAACCGCAAGGACTAAGTCAGTAGCCGTTACGCCCTCCTGCAATTCGCCGACCATCTTGACTCCGATAACTTCAGGAATCGACATATAATACGGCTGGCCGAGCATAACGGCTTCTGCTTCGATGCCGCCGACACCCCATCCCATGACACCGATTCCATTGATCATGGGGGTATGCGAATCCGTGCCGACGAGGGTATCCGGATAAGCAAAAGATTTATTTCCATTTTTTGCGGTGATAATCACCTGTCCCAAATATTCCAGGTTTACCTGGTGGCAAATTCCGGAGTTGGGCGGCACGACCCTGAAATTGTCAAAACTTTTTTGAGCCCATTTCAGCAGCGCGTAACGTTCGGAGTTTCGTTCATATTCTTTGGCGACATTTTTGGTTAACGCATCTGGAGTACCGAAAAAGTCAACTTGTACTGAGTGATCAACGATCAGATCCACGGGTACCAAAGGATTAATTTTTGTCGGATCACCGCCAAGATCTTTGATTGCATCGCGCATGGCCGCAAGATCGACCACTGCCGGGACCCCGGTAAAATCCTGCATGAGCACTCTTGCCGGATGATACGGTATTTCCTGCGGTGCATCATAGCGTTTTTTCCAGCGAGCTATGTTGAGAAGATCTTCTTGTCGAACAACCCGGCCGTCCATTTTTCGTAATAGATTTTCAACAAGAATTTTGATTGAGAAAGGCAACTTCGCGACAGCGGCGATACCTTTTTCTTCAAGCTTGTTAATATCGAAGATGTTATATTTTTTGCCCTGAATGGTGACCGTGCTGATGAAATCGGTTTTTTCCATGTTGGCTCCTCAAACAATTACTAATCTTAAAGGTTCGAAATGTATCATCGTGGATTGTCCTTAGTGGTTTTTTGACTTTTCCCGTCAACTCAAGTCGCCATTCAGCCGGATTCACTCTATGGTCCGTTGATCCCATGATGGCGAATTCCTCTAACGGAATAACTTCAAGGTTCCGAGTGTCAAGATGAGCGGGGTTTTCTTCGATCAGGCTGGTCATTTTTGTGTCTTTGGGGGCGATAATTCGTTTTGTTTTAGATGTTTGATTTCTCCTTCACCGGCAACTATAACATCCGTGGTCAATCCTAAAAATAGCCCGTGTTCCACAATGCCCGCCCGCTCATTCAATTGATCTGCTAAGTTATATGGATCATCCATCCGGCCGAAGTTTGTATCTAAAATCAAATTCTTCTGGTCTGTTTGATAAGGCGTATCATCGACGTTTGTCCGCAAGTTTACAGCACCTCCTAAGGCGCAGAGAAATTTTTCTTCAGTGTAGCGGGCAAATGGTATTACTTCAATCGGCAGCGCCCAATTTGTGCCCAATTTAGGAACAAGTTTACTTTCGTCTACAACAATAATGTTCCGTCGGCTGGCTTGAGCCAAGACTTTTTCCCGCAAAAGGGCTCCTCCTCCGCCCTTGATCAGGTTCAGCTCAGGATCGACTTCATCCGCCCCATCTATGGTGACGTCAATCTCCTGATGGGTCTCAAAACCCACTAAGGGAACGCCCAACTCTTGTGCTAATTTTTCGGTTCGGATAGAGGAAGGTATGCCTACGATATTATTCAGCTCACCCCCTTTTAACCTCTCTGCAATTCGTTTTACGGCAAACTCGGTTGTGCTTCCGCTACCCAGGCCCACCACCATACCGGACTCAACAAACTCAACTGCCTTAAATGCAGCTTTCTGCTTTAATTCATCCTGTGTCGTCATATGAATTCTTTTATTTTTTGGGAACTAAGTAGTTAGGCTCCTAAAAGTTTTTCTCGCTTTTCGGCAATGCTTTTCATCAGGGCATCAAACGGCTCGGCAAAGGCCACCACGCCGTCTTCCTGCAATTTTTGAGTGACGCTATTCAAATCGATTCCCAACTCGGCTAATTGGGCTAATTGTTGACGGGCTTCGTCGAGTCCTTTCGTGAGGGTTTCGGTTATTTTACCGTGATCGATAAAGCTGTCCAATGTGGCCGGGGGCAAAGTATTTACGGAGTCGGGTCCGATCAATTCATCCACATAAAGGGTGTCGGAATAATTGGGGTTTTTCGTGCCGGTGCTGGCCCAAAGCACCCGTTGCACCCGTGCCCCTTTATCAACTAACTGCTGCCAGCGAGAACCGCTGAAGATGGTTTTAAATTCGGTATAGGCCACCTTTGCATTGGCAATCGCAATTTTTCCTTGCAGATCCGTATTGCCGATTTTATCCAGTGCTTTATCCACTGCGGTATCCACCCGACTGACGAAAAAAGAGGCCACCGATGCCACTTTATCTAGCGGGTGCCCGCCTTTTGTAGACAGGCCGGTTTGGGCCAATTTTTCCAAACCGGCGATATAAGCTTCGGCCAAAGCTCTATAGTTTTGCAAACCAAAAATGAGTGTGACATTTACATTTACCCCGGACCCTATCAATTCGGTAATTGCCGGTATGCCGGCTGGCGTTGCCGGCACTTTGATCATTAGGTTGGGGCGGTTTATGGTTTCAAACAGGCGTTTTGCCTCGGATATGGTCTTTTCGGTATCATAGGCCAAATGAGGGTTGACCTCCAAACTGACATAACCATCTTTTCCGTTAGTTGATTCATATACCGGTTTGAGCACATCAGTGGCCAGCGTGATATCTTCGAAAGCCAATGCTTCATATATTTGGTCAACCGATTTGTCGGTCTTGATTAATTGTTTTAAATCCTCATCATAATCGGAGCTGCCGGCAATGGCCTTTTCAAAAATGGCAGGATTAGAGGTGACACCCTTCACCCCCTGGTCCACCAAATCTTTTAATTCGCCGCTGGTAATCAATGAACGGCGAATATAGTCAAACCACACTGATTGGCCCATTTCATAAAGTTTATTTAACTTCGTCATATTTCACTCCTCATCCTTTTTTATTTTTTCAATCAGCGCCAGCGCTTTTTCTACGATTCGATCGGCGGTGATCCCGAATTGTTCATACAACACCTTGTAGGGGGCTGACGCGCCGAAATGATTTAGCGCGATGACCTGGCCCATTTCGCCCACATAGCGATCCCAGCCTTGGGGGCTTCCCGCTTCTATAGCAATTTTGGTACGAATATCGGTGGGCAGCACCTGACGGCGATATTCTTCAGGCTGGGACTCAAATAGTTCCCAGGATGGCATGCTTACGACCCGAACCGCCAAGTTCTTTTCTTTGAGCTTATCAGCTGCTTCGAGGACAACTTCAATTTCAGAACCGCTGGCAATCAAGATGATATCCGGCTTTGGGTCCCCTGCCTCACTGAGAATATATGCACCTTGATGCAGTCTCTCAGCAGGTGCAAAATTTTCACGGTTCAAGGTGGGAACACTTTGGCGAGTTAACGCTAATGCCACCGGACCGTTTTGATGTTGCAAGGCTGCCCGCCAGGCTTGGGCGGTTTCATTGGCATCGCACGGACGGATAACGGTTAAATTCGGAATTGCGCGAAGCGCCGCCAGCTGTTCAATCGGCTGATGAGTGGGACCATCTTCTCCTAGCCCGATACTGTCATGGGTAAATACATAGATTACTTTTAATTTCGATAGGGCCGCTAGTCGGATGGCCGGTCGCATATAATCAGAGAAAACGAGAAACGTCCCCCCATATGGAATTAACCCGCCATGCAAAGCCACCCCGTTTAAGATAGAACCCATGGCGTGTTCGCGAACACCGAATCGAAGATTACGTCCCTCATATTGGTTTGCCTGATAATCCGCTTGGCCATCGATTAAAGTTTTGTTTGATGGGGCCAGATCAGCCGATCCGCCCACTAAATTGGTAAATTTTGATGCAGCGGCATTCAGTACGTTACCTGATGAAACTCTGGTCGCCAAACCTTTGGGGTCTGCGGGAAAAATTGGAATCTCCTCTTGCCAGTTTTCCGGCAGCTCACCGCTTATCCATCGTTGCCATTCCTCAGTCAATTCGGGATAGATCTGTTTGTATGTTTGCAATTTTGCCAACCATTGATTCTCAAGTTCTTTACCTTTATCAATGGCGGTGCGGAAATGCTTCAATGCTTCTTGCGGAATAAGAAAATTCGGTTCGAGGGGCCATCCGAGATTTTCCTTGGTTAACTTTATTTCTTCATCGCCCAGCGGTTCGCCGTGGGCATTGGCTTTATCCTGCTTGTTGGGGCTTCCATAGCCGATATTTGTCCGGACCGCAATCAGCGATGGCCGCTGAGTTTCTTTTTGAGCCTCACTCAGCGCTTGATCCAATGCTTTCAAATTGTTTCCATTTGTTACCCGCTGGACGTGCCAGCCATAAGCGACAAAACGCCCGGTTCGATTTTCAGTAAAGGTCAGATCCGTGCTACCTTCAATGGAAATATGATTGTCGTCATAAAAATAAATGAGTTTGCCGAGTCCTAAATGCCCGGCCAACGACGCTGCCTCGTGAGACACGCCCTCCATGAGATCGCCGTCGCTAACGATACCATAGGTATAGTGATTCACAATTTCATGCTCGGGACGGTTAAAGTGGGCGGCCAGATAGCGTTCGGCAATCGCCATGCCGACACCGTTGGCAAAGCCCTGACCCAGAGGACCGGTGGTGGTTTCCACCCCGGGGGTAAGGCCATATTCAGGATGACCGGGGGTCTTGCTGTTCCATTGGCGAAAATGTTTAATTTCCTCGAGCGGCAATTCATATCCGGTTAGGTGCAGCAGACTGTAAAGCAGCATGGAACCGTGTCCGGCTGAGAGCACAAAACGGTCCCTGTCCGGCCAGTTGGGATTAAGCGGATTGTGCCGCAAAAATCGTGTCCAAAGCACGTACGCCATGGCAGCCGCGCCCATGGGCATCCCGGGATGGCCGGATTTGGCTTTTTCGACACCATCGACAGAAAGCATTCTAATCGTGTTAATACATTGTTCGTCAAGTTTCATATTCATTCTGACTCCTCTTCTCCTCTGATCTTTTTAATAATCTTGGGAATAAAGAATGAAAAGATAAAAAGGGCTATCGAGAAGAACACTTTAAACGAAATAAGTTCTCCCCAGTTGCCGGATGCCAATACTTCTTTCAGGGTTCCGATGAAAAAGGTGTATATAAACGTTCCGACCATAATGCCGAGGCCGGTTCCAAAAAAGTAATCCCAGAAATGAACCTTTGTCAGGCCCATGCCGAAATTCATCGGAGTAAATGGAAACCAAACCAGGCGCAGGTACAGGACGGTGGCGAATCCATTGCGTCCAATGGCGTCATCGTATTTTTTCAGTTTGTCGCCGATCAACGAAGCCGCATATTCTCTCCCTAATGTTCTCCCAATCCAAAATGCAGCACAAGCCCCGATCATGGCTCCTATCCAATTATACGCAGTACCCCAATAGGGTCCGAAGGCAAGCGCCCCCGCGGCAGATAAGACAGTTCCTGGTATGAGAAAGCACACCCCGACTGCATAAATAGCAAAGAAGACGGCGGGAGCCCAAATGCCAATAGAATTAATAAACTGCCCTAGCGTTTCTTCGGTTATATGATCTTTTATGGGCGTAAATATGTAGAGAATTATTACAGTTAAGATAAAAGCCAAAAAGATAACGGCTTTTACCATCGCTCTACTACGATTCGGTTTAATTTCATTAGTGACCACTTCCATATTCTATTCCTTTACTCAAATAAACTATCTGAACTTGCTTTAGCAAGATACTTTTTTAGTTTCGGTATCTATTATGTATTTTCTTCTTTTAGCAGTTTTTCAATAGCCTCCTGGGGTCCGCAGCTTCCGGATTCATAGAAATGTAGCAAATTGGCCTGATCATCGCAGGTTTCACATTCATTTAATATGGGGGTTAGAAAGGCCCAGCTACGTTCGACACCATCCTGCCGCCAGAATAGCATTTGATCGCCCAGCATACAGTCAATCAGGACCTTTTCATATGCATCGAGGACCGGCCCCGTATAATTTTGCTGGTAATGAAAATCCATGGTTACGGTCCGAAGGCATACGACGGCGCCGGGATTCTTTGTTTGAAACGTGAGCGTAATTGTTTCATCCGGATAGATACCCAGAGTTAATCGATTGGCTATGATTGTTTCGCCGAGCGTCCGGCGGAACATTGAGTGAGGCACTGTTTTAAATTGGATGGCGATTTCGGTAATTTTTTCAGCCAATCGTTTGCCGGAAGTCAAATAAAAGGGTACCCCCTGCCAGCGCCAGTTGTCTAAATAGATTTTCATCATCGCAAAGGTCGGCGTTAGCGAATGCGGATTTACTTCCGGTTCTTGGCGATAGGCCGGAACCGGATCGTTATTGATCGTTCCGGCCCCATATTGCCCGAGTACCAGACAATCCTGCAAGTTTTCAACCGGAAAAGGTCTGAGAGCCTGAAATACCTTGGTCTTTTCGTCTCTGACCAGATCGGCCTCAAAGCGCGAAGGCGGTTCCATGGCTGTGAGGGCCAAAAGTTGCATCATATGGTTTTGAAACATATCCCTTAAAACTCCGGCGTGTTCGTAATAGCCGGCACGATGTTCGACACCAAGGGTTTCGTTGGCCCTGATGCTCACATAATCGACATATCGTCGATTCCATATCGGTTCAAATAATGAATTCGCAAAACGAAACATCAACACATTTTGGACGGTTTCTTTTGCTAAGTAATGATCTATTCTGAAAATCTGATGTTCGTTGAAATACTCGTGAAGGCTTCGGTCCAGCTCCCGGGCTGTTTTTAGATTGGTGCCAAATGGTTTTTCAATAACCATTCGGGACCATCCGTTGCCGTTTGTCTCTTCAGCACTCAGTCCTGCTTGTCCCACCAATTGGGCTGCGGATATATACAGTTTCGGCGGAAGTGCAATATAAAAAACACGGTTGCCCTGGGTATTAACTTTTTTATCAAGATTGCGCAGGGAGTCGGCCAGATTCTGATAGGATTGCCGATTTTCATAGTCGATGACCCGATAATGAAGGGTTGCCGCAAAATCCGGCCATTTTGATCGATCAAGCGTGCCGGCCTTGCTTAAGGCATCCTCCATTTTGTCCCGGAAGGTCAGGTCATCCAGCTTTGTGCGGCTGCAGCCAACAATCAGAAAAGGATCCGGAAGCCCATTGTTCAGATACAAATTAAATAGCGCTGGGATCAACTTTCTTGAAGTTAAGTCACCGGTGGCCCCCATAATTACAATCGTGCAGGGGTCGCTGCGCTGCGGAGCAACACATTCTTTGGGATCAATGTCCAGATCCGGTGCGCTGACATTTGCGATAACATCCGATATGGTGTTTTGATTGATACCTTCCCCATCCATAGTATGCTCCTAGTTTTAATGAGGCAATTTATATGATTTCTAGTCAAAACTCCAACAAATAGTTCCGTTATCCTTAGTTTTCTTGCATATGTTTGCCTTGCGTCTTTAGTCTTTTGAAATCCATCACCACGCATCCAGTATCCAGTTTCGATGTCCGTTTCAAGTATCAAATTCTTAGCTGATGCAGGTTTCTTCTCCACACGCCCGACCTTTCAAATGGAAGAAAAACTTTAGGCCTTTCTGGATTTTTTCAGAAAAAATTTTGGGCGAAAAATAGGTTCCGGCGACTTTTTTGTTGATTTCACCGATGGTTGGATAGGGATGCACGGCTGCAGCCAGAGTAGACAGTTTGACTTTTCCGTTTAATATGGCCACCCATTCACTGAGCAGGTCACCGGCATGGGGTCCTAAAATTTGAACGCCGATTGGCTTTTCTTTTTTATCAAGTATCATTTTAATTTTGCCGACGTGTTCTCCTTCGGCCAGGCTGCGGTCATTGTCTTTGAAGTCTTCGGTCCAGACCTGATAATTGATGCCGGCTTGTTTGGCCCTTTTTTCGTTCATGCCGATGCTGCCAAGCGGCGGATCGGTATACGTACACCAGGGCAAAAATGTGTAGTCGACTCTGCGGGGAAGATGAAATATGGCGTTGCTGACCACAATTCCGCCTTCATAGCCGGCGGCATGGGTAAACTGATACCCCCCATTGACATCACCGGCGGCATAGATGTGCTTGTGATTTGTTCTTAGCCGATTATCAACTTTTATTCCCCGACGATCAAATTGTACACCGATATCTTCTAATCCCAGATCTTGTACATTGGCGCCTCTGCCCAGTGCCACCAGGATGGTCTCTGCTTTGAGGCTGGTGACCTTTCCGTCTTTACTTTTTATTTTTACTTCTTTTGCACTTCCGAGATCGTTGACCTCCTCAATGGTCGAGTTTAGATGAAATTCTACACCCTCGGAACTCAGCTCCTCTCTTAGTATACTTGACATGTCGTCATCTTCTCTAATCAGAATTTGGGGAGCCATATCGACAACGGAGACCTTTGTCCCCAAACGGCAAAAGGCCTGGGACATTTCGCTGCCTATGGGACCGCCACCCAAGAGAATCATGGATTTGGGCAAATGGTCCAGGTAAAAAATTTCGCGGTTCGTGATATATGGTGTTTTATCAAGACCTTTAATCGGTGGAGCGGTCGGAGATGAGCCGGTTGCAAGCACCCAGGTTTTTGCTGAAAATGTACTGCCGTTTAACCGAACGCTATGTTCATCGGTAAAGGCGGGATGACCAAATTCAACCTTGGCCCCGAGGTTGCAAAATCTTTCCTCTGAATCGTGCTTTTGAATGATATTAATTACAGAGCGAATTCGTTTTGATACCTCGCGGAAATCTACCGGTGGTAGGACCATAGTCGGTAGTCCAAATTTATGCGAATGTTTCATCTGGTGATATACATGGGCCGTTTTAATCAGCGTTTTGCTGGGCACACAGCCAAAATGAAGGCAGTCTCCACCCAGCTCTTTTTCTTTTTCAATTAGAAGTGTTTTGGCGCCGAGCTGTGCTGCTCCTGATGCGACGGTCAAACCGCCTGCCCCGCCGCCGATGATACCGATATCGTAATCATAGTTTGTCATGATGGTCTCCTTATTT
>CP070746.1:4675714-4681832 GCA_020348305.1 Desulfobacterales bacterium | reverse complement strand
GTAAAAGAGATTGGCCGTGCGATGAATCTGAGCCATAAAATCCCGGTAACTGATTTGCATCGGTTGATCATAGGTATCACCGGTTAGAAAAAAGCTGATCGCCGTGGCATCGGGGTTGATTGATGCGCCTTTTTTAAGCATCTCGTAGGTGTTAAATACTTCCAATCGCTCTTCAATAGGGACTTTTTCAAACGCTTCAATATCCGCTACCTTTTTGATCTTAAGCTCACCCATAAGTCATCTCCCTCAATCCATTTCTAATTTTGGCGCGCCGTCGTCCCGCGGGACTATGGCGCAGTAAACATTTTAGGTTTCGGATTGAAAAAAACCAAAGGATAGTAGCTATCCTATGGAATTTTGTCCAGTCTTTAACGCCGGGTTAGGACACCTCTATCCTTCAACAGCTATTCCGCATTCCACATTCCGAATTCCATCATTAAACTTCAAGATACTTTACCCGGATCTCCGGTTGTGCCTTCAATTCTTCAACAGTTCCAGTAAAACCAAGATGCGCCTTGCCCATTAGATAAACGCGATTCGCCAAAGAAAGGGCTACTTTGAGGTTGTGCTCTACCAAAAGGATTGAGACTCCGGCCTTATTGATTTCCTCCAGCATATCTCGAACCTCCTCGACTAAAACCGGAGCCAGACCTTCGGTGGGCTCGTCTACAAGTAATAGATCTGGATTTCCCATCAGGGTTCGAGCGATTGCCAGCATTTGCTGCTCGCCTCCGGAAAGCAATGCACCTCTCTGGTTGGTTCGCGCTTTCATATACGGAAAGTGCTTGAAGATTCGCTCAAAGGTCCATTGATTCTGACCACCGGTTTGAAATTCTTTGCCGTGCTTGATGCCCATTTTCAGATTATCGAGGACCGATAAATTGGGAAAAATCCGGCGATCTTCGGGCACATATCCGATACCGGTCCTGGCTACTTTGTAGGGTGCAAAGCCCGTAATGTCTTTTCCTTGAAATAAAACCGTTCCGGATTTCGGTTTGGCCAGGCCAATAATGGACTTTAGCGTTGTCGTTTTGCCCATGCCGTTACGGCCCAAAAGCGCCACAATTTCCCCGTCCTTAACGGCTACGGACATATCTTGCAGCACATGGCTTTCACCGTAATATGTATTCAGTTTTTTAACGTCCAGCAGCATCGTTACACCTCCAATTCACCCAGGTAAGCATCCTTGACCGCCTGATTATCCCTGATTTCATCCGGTTTGCCTGTTGCCAGGATCGCTCCGAGGTGAAGCACGGTGATACGGTCTGCCAGGGAAAAGACCACGTCCATGTCATGCTCAATGATGACCATGGTTTTGCCCTCGGTAAGCTTTCGGATGAGCTCAACCGCAGTATGGGTTTCATCCACAGACATGCCGGCGGTGGGCTCATCCAACATCACCAGATCCGGGTCGGTTGCCAGAGCCATGCTGATTTCCAGGGAGCGGCTTTTGCCGTATGACAATGCGCTGGCAGGTATGTCCCGCTCACCATCCAGGTTGATTCGTTTGAGAACTTCATCGGTTTCCTTTGTCACATCATCCATTTTGTCGAGCATACGAAACATATTGAAACGGATACCTCGCTTGGACAAAATTCCCATCCGGATATTTTGAAATGCCGTCTGCCTGAAAAAAGTACTGGTAATCTGAAATGAGCGCCCCATACCCAGTCGCACCAGCTTGTGGGGCGCAAACCCTGTAATCTCCTTGCCCCTGAAGAAGACCTGCCCTTCACTTGGTCGATAAGTACCAGTGATGACATTAAAAAGGGTTGTTTTGCCGGCACCGTTCGGTCCGATAACGGCGTGTCTTTCTCCCTCCTCTACCTCAAGGTTGACGTCGAACAACACTTTTAATCCGCTAAAATCATGATAAAGCGCCTTGGTCTCCAGTATATTCATGAAGCCTCCTCCGCACCAGCCTGTTGTGACATTTTACCAAACCACTTTTCTTTTAAAATCTGGACTATTCCGAGAAATCCCATGGGGGCATACATAATCACCAGGATAAGAATCAGGCCCATCACCAGCTCCACCTGCTCCGTATATCTACTGGTAAGTTCTTCAAGAATTCCAAAAATACCGGCGCCCACCACTGGGCCGAAGAAACTTCCGATACCTCCGACCATGGTCATCATGACAGGTACAAAAGAGACCAGAATATGAAAAGCGTCGGAGGCGGATATCAGGTTCTGAAAAAGGGCATAAATGGAGCCCGCCACTCCGGCAAAACCACCGGCAAACAGATAGATGACCGCCTTGCTCTGGGGCACCTTGAATCCCATATAATCGACCCGGTTGGCATTATCCCGAATGCCCACCATGATGGAGCCAAAAGGGGTCTTGGTAAAAAACCATAATATCGCCAGACTTCCCACCAGCACAATCATGCCAAAATAATAAAAATTGGACGGATCCGTCATATCAACAGAAACCACGCCCGGAATACTGAAAGGCGGGATGTCGAATCCACCGATGCCGTCCTCACCGCCGGTGATATCTCTCAGTTTCAACGCCAGTACATATATGAGCTGCCCGAATGCCAGGTGCAGCATCGCAAACGCCGTGCCGCTGACCCTTACCATAATCGGGCACAAAATCAAGGCCAGCGCGACCGCGGCCATTACCCCGATCAGAACGGCGAGGATCAGCGGCAGTCCCTCGATACGCTCCAGAGCGATGGCGGTTCCGTACCCCCCGACCCCGAAAAACATGGCGTGTCCGAAGCTGAGCAGTCCGGTAAAGCCCAGCAGGAGATTCAGCGTGGTCGCAAACAGGGCAAAAATAACAAAAGTTAAAAAAACATTGGTAAAATAAATTCCAAAAAGCGCTGGAAAGAACATCAGGATGCCGGCTGCAACCGCCAAAATAATCCATTGAACTGTTTTCTTCATTATTCTCTTTCTCCAAATAAGCCCATCGGCTTAATCACCAAAACAATGGCCATAAATATGAACATCAATACGGGTGCCAGCGCAGAGACGAATTGAACCCCGTAAGAACTCAACAATCCGAATATGGTGGAAACCAGAAATGCCCCCCCGAGGCTGCCAAATCCGCCGGTGACTACCACCATAAAAGCATCCATGCCCATCTGATCGGCCAAACCGGGAAATACGGTCAAAATCGGGGCGATGGCAACCCCGGCGATACCGGCCATCCAGGTGCCGATGCCAAAAACCGCCATGAAGACCAGGGGCACGTTGACCCCCAGGGCATTGACCATATCCGCATCCGACACCGCTGCCCGTACCACCATGCCCAGGCGGGTTTTATAAAGAATCACCGTTAAAATGGCTAAAAGCACAAGCGCCAAGGCGATAATAAAAAGGCGATAGATCGGGTATTCCAATCCGGCGACACTCACCAGTCCCTGCAAAAATTCAGGGACCGGCAGCGGTAGATTCTCCGTGCCCCAGAAGACTTTAACGCTCTCCAGAATAACCAGCGCAACCCCCACCGTTAATATCAGCTCTCCGATATGGCCGGAGGCGTGGACTCTTCTGAGTAGAAACCGTTCCATCAGAATCCCGATGACAGCGGATACCACCGGCGCGATGAGCAGCGCCAGCCAGAAATTGCCGGTCACCTGCAGGACAGTATACGAAATATAGGCCGACAGCATAAAAAAAGAGGCATGGGCGAGGTTCAAAATCCCCATCATGCCGAAGATCAGGGTCAGGCCGGATGCCACTAGGAACAGTATCATTCCGTAGGCGAGGCCATGGATACCCTGAGCAACATACATCGCGGTTACAGGATCCATATGGTTAACCTCCTATATAATATAAAAAAATGCCTAAAGTGAGCTAACATAACCGTAGTGCCTAAGACTTTACCATGCTTTTTTTTAGCTCATTTTAGGCACTCTTTTATTAACCTTTCATGGCCCGCTTCCGGTTGATAAGGAAGCGGGTCATGAGAGAGCTTCTAGTTAAGTCTATTTTTGTTAGACCGCTGCCCGCTTTTTGTTTTGGAGGTGATCAATTAAGACCAGTGGACTTTTCAACCTGACAACGGTCTCTTGGCTAATTTTTACCTTTTCAGCTCCGGATCCAGCAGCGGCATGATCTTATCGGCCGGTATTCTGGACACCGGGCCTCCACCGGAACACCCATCGTACCAGCGATAGGGTTCAATATTGAAATTCACTTTCTGTTCCTCGGGCGGGACATATTCGATAGCATGGAGATCCTGGATCGCTTTGTGATCCACCGCCCGCATCGTCATAACTTTTCCGTTTAATAATTGGTAGGTGTCACCCTCCCATGTTTTGATTATTTTCTCCGGATCAGTACTCCCTGCCCTTTCGATAACACTCAACAACCAATACGTTTGCATCATGTAAGAGCCAATGTTTCCGCCTCCCGGCCCGTGTTTGAACGTATACGTGTTAAACGGTTTCGTCCATTTGTTCTTCCACAGATTGTTCCAGGCTCTATAAACCATGATTTGTCCTGCATTTTTAAAATTCGGATTCGTAGTAGCATACTGACCAATTTGTATCAGCCCCTTGGTACCCTCTATGCCGACCTCATGCAGAAAGTTAGGTTCGTCCAGGAACGTATGGGCAAAGGGCAGCATCATACCCATTTGCCTGGCCTGTTTGGCCAGATTTGCAGCATCCGGAATCCAGTCGCCGGTATAAACGACTTCGGCTCCGGAGGCCTTTATCTTGGTCAGATACGGCGCAAAATCCGTTAAAAACAGCTTGTGGTAGTCTTCACCCACGATCTCGGCTTCGGGAAAATATTGCTTTAATCCCTTTTTAAAACCATTTGCCATGGCATGACCGAAAAGGTAGTCCTGGCAGAGTATGTAGAATTTCTTTTCTTTTTTGCGGATCTGGCCATAATAATAGGCGGCTGCCCGGCCGATCTGATCGGTTTGAAATGAAGTCATAAACGAATAGCGCGTGAAATTTTTATGATCGTAAAGGTCATCGGACAATGCTGCTGTACACTGGGCAATGGTTTTATATTTTTTGGCAACCTGGTTGATGACCTTCATCAGATGGCTGCCGTTGGTACCCCACAGCACGTCGACCTTCTCCTGCAGGACCATACGCTCAGTGATCTTCTTGGCTTGAGGCACCTGGGACATATGATCGGCCCGGATGACCTGAACCTTTTTGCGTTTACCGTCAACCATAATGCCGCCGCGCTTGTTGATGTCATGGGCGGCCCACAATACAGGCGCATAAAATATCTCCCCCACAAAAGCAGCCGGCCCGGAAAATGAGGCCACTATTGCAATTTTGATGGTATCCCCGCTGGGTGTAACCGGGTTGCTGGGATCAAAGTCCGACATATCTGCCATTTTGCCGGGGTCAAACGCATCGTTGACGGCCAGAGTCTGGGGCACGGCCACCAGGCAAAAACAGCAGATAGCAATAATCGCTGAAAATATCATTTTGGTCGATTTCATCTTTCCCTCCTTTTGTGTTTGGGCTAATAGGTTAAACAGATAAACAAGATGCCTTAATCAATTTTCAGTACTGCTTCACCTCCTTTCATAAGATCGTTTTGCAATTAGGTTTAGAACAATCAGGTTTCAAAATGTACATCTGATAATAAACAAACCTCATTACAAACTACGGGTATTTTGTCAACCGAATTTGATTCAATTATTGATTGATATACATTGAATCAACATTTCAAAACGTTTCCAAGTAAGACAATACGACCCGCTTATCAAGTATTATACAGAACGACATAAATCATTTAGCATACATACACAGCGTTCTGCATGTTTGACCCTAACCTGTAGTGCTAAAATCAATGATTCAAAGGGCGAATACGCAATTTATTATGACGCTGTGTATAACACCTCCGTTCTCCCATAAGTTGAAAAAAACCATCTATACCGAACACCACAATTTAATTTTCAAACTTATTCATTGCACATTTTGATTTCTCAACGCTTAGTCCGTCAAGGGCAAACTTGAATATGAAATCCGCAAGTTCAGGCACAGATACCCCTTTTTTAGGGTGGTACCAGATCCTGGTTCTGGTAATCATCGAAGCAATCATGAATCCTGCCAGTTTCTCATCGATCTCAGGAAAACAGCCGGCACCTATGCCTCTGCGTATTATTTTGCGAATAATCCGGTCATAGG
>CP070746.1:4671418-4675614 GCA_020348305.1 Desulfobacterales bacterium | reverse complement strand
GGCCCGATTCCACCTTTCGAGCTGGGGCTTTTGGCGGCCAAAGGTTCCTTGTTTATCACCCGCCCGACCCTGATGACTTATACTGCCAGGCGTGAGGATTTGTTGGAACATGCGAATGATTTGTTCTCTGTCGTAAAAAGTGGTGCCGTTAAAATTGAAGTCCGACAGAGCTATCCGCTATCTGAAGCCGCACAGGCTCATAGGGATCTGGAGGCTCGCAAAACCACCGGATCTACGATTTTTACAATTGGTGAGTAAATCTATCTGAATCAGTTAGAGATGACTTTGACATTACCCTGAGAAATGCATCAGGCATCTTGACAACCTTTATAATTTCTGGCATACATGGCAACTCTGCAAAAATTCTGTATGCGGTTGAAATGCCATAAAATTTGCGCTTGCAAATTCGAGTATAATTTGAATTAATAATCTATTGCGCCGACAACAGTCGGCTGTACCGACGAAAGTCGGCGTAATGGAAAGTGAGAAATACATCACGGAGGTTTATCTAGCATGGCTGAAGAAGCAATCAAACTCGGTGGAAAGAAAAAAAGCACCTTCATTGACCAGGTAAAGGAGATTCTTCCGGATGGCGGAAATCTCAACCTTTGCCTGACTTGCGGAGCGTGTTCATCCGGATGCCCGGCTACAGGGTTGGAAGGGATGGACCCCCGGAAATTCCTGCGCATGGCAGCTCTCGGGATGGACGACGAGATTTTAAGCTCGGACTGGGCCTGGATGTGCACCCTGTGTCAACGCTGCATTTATGTCTGCCCCATGAAAATCGACATTCCGCAGCTTGTTTTCAACGTCAGGAAAAGCAGACCCAGGGAAGAGCGACCCAAAGGGATTTTAGGATCCTGCGACATGGCCCTTAAGCATGATACCTGCAGCGCTATGGGAGCCTCCGAAGAAGATTTTCAGTTTGTAGTTGAGGATGTTTTGGAGGAAGTTCAACAAACCCAGCCCGGTTTTGAAAACCTACAAGCGCCGATCAACAAAAAAGGTGCGTATTACTTTTTGAATCAAAATTCACGGGAACCGGTCACCGAACCGGATGAAATGGTCCCCTTGTGGAAGATTCTGCATCTGGCCGGTGCCGACTGGACCTATGGCACCAAAGGGTGGGCGGCCGAAAACTACTGTATGTTCATGGCTGATACCGAAAGCTGGGAACACATTGTAAGGGTTAAAGCCAAGGCAGTGGATGATCTTGGGTGTAAGGTCTGGCTCAACACGGAATGAGGGCACGAACTGTTCGCAGTCCGGGTCGGACTGCAAAAATTCAACATTGCTCACAATTTTGAAATCGAAAGCATCATTACGCTATATGCGCAGTGGATTCGAGAAGGCAAACTGAAGGTCAACTCCGACTGGAATAAGGAACGCAAAATTAAGTTTACGGTCCAAGATCCGTGCCAGTTGGTCCGCAAAAGTTTCGGTGATCCGGTGGCCGAAGACCTGCGGTATGTGGTTAAGGCCGTGGTTGGCGAAGAGAATTTTATCGAAATGACGCCCAACCGTTCAAACAACTATTGCTGCGGCGGCGGGGGCGGCTTTTTGCAAAATGGAATGCCGGAGGCCCGCAGAGCATTCGGAAAGGTTAAATACGACCAAATAATGGCCACCGGCGCTCAATATGCAATAACGCCGTGCCATAACTGTCATTCCCAGATTCATGACCTCAGCAAGTTTTATGAAGGCGGCTATCATTCCGTCCATCTCTGGACGCTGATATGCCTGTCTATGGGCATCCTCGGGGAAAATGAGCGTGCATATTTAGGCGAGGATCTGGCGGATGTTGATGTGCTGTATTCAAAGGAAGAGGAATAAAAAAAACCTGGTAACAAGATCTAAACAACTCACAAGACCAAACCGATCATCATCCAAAAACCCGGCCTTTTTATGAGGCCGGGTTTTTTATGATCCCTTTCGCCCGTTGAAGATTTTGTCCCCGGGTGATAGATCTCACGGCTGGAAGCCGCTCCCACTGCGTTCTCCCAGACGGTGGGAGCGGCTTCCAGCCGCGATAAACTGGCGGGATTTCACCTCTCGATTATTTAAATTCATGCCTTCAGCAAAGCAATTATTTAGCTGATTGTAAACTGGCTTCAAAACTCACTGTTAAAAACGGATTCAGGGTTTTAGATCGCGTCTGAGAGCCCTGCTTATTTTTAGCTGATCTTTGACAGTTCGATTTTTAAATTCTAATAAAATCAATGCACTACGAAGCTCTAATTTGGTCTTGGCACTACCGTTTTGTTTTTTAGGCATCGGTTATACTTGCTGTATGGTGGGCGGCATGGCGACACCGACCGATTGGAAGACTTTGCCGCAAACCCCTTTGCTCTGACTCCTGATGGCAAGACGTTTGCCGTTTTCTTCGATCACCACTTGTTGCAGCGCTTTCAGATCCTGCTTGATGTCAGCCCACTCAAAGCTGTGGCCAGCCATCTCAAGGCGCCGATCCAGCTCTTTGCGAAGAACCAATGCCAAAAAGCTGCAGAAAACATGTCCTCGGATCGTGCGGTCGTGCTGGTGAAATATGGGACGAGTTTCAAGCAAGCACTTGATGTCACGGAAGACTTTCTCCACCTGCCACAGCTCTTTGTACTTGACAGCGACTTGTTCAGCACTCAGGGCGGTGTTGGTTGTTAGAACCCATTTGCCATCAAAGCGGGATTCATACTTGACTTTATCCTCGTCAATGCTCGCGCTGCCCTTTTCGATTTTCAAGTACTTGCGAAAGCCCTTGTTTCCCACCAGGCTCTTGGGACCCTTTTTGATTTTTTCTGAAAGCGCCGCGATAATCGCTTGCCGATCCTGGGCATCTTTGCGTGCCTGACGAGAGTTGAGACAGACAATGTAACGATGACCGTTGTGATGAACCTGTTTGACTTTCAATGGTGCAGGGTCTTTGGGCTCGCTGCTCTCGGGCCGTACTTGTTTGTATCGGCCGGCATTGGACAGCACCTGGTGTTTAATTTCTTTGACCTTGCGCATACGAACACCAAGGATATAGGCAATCTGATTGTCTGGCGATTCCAGCTTGCGAAGCGTTGCGGCACTAATCATGCCGCGGTCGGCAACAATGCAAATACGCTCAATCTTAAAGCGCTTTTGCAGTTTGTAAACGATAGGCAGCAGCGTTTTAACATCGGCTGTGCTGCCGGGCCACATCTCGCAGCACATCGGCTGGCCCTTGTCGTCGATAACCACAGCGACCACCATTTGTTTTAGATCTGGGCGATGATCTTTGCTAAATCCTCTTTGCCCGATTGTCTGGCTGCCGCGACCTTCAAAGTAAATGGAGGTGGTGTCAAAAAAGACCAGATCCAGATTTGAGAACAGATCTTTACGGTGGTGGAAGACAAATTCTTCCACCAAATCCTTGTTGCAGCGTGGGGCAAAGGGTGTCGCTGTTTGCTGCTGGGCAAGTTCTTCGCCCAAAAAGGACATCGCACGGTAAAAGTGATGCAGCTCCAAGTCTTGGATGCCCTCGATGATATAGTCACGGCGCCAACGGTGGCAAAAGCGATCCGAACCCGATACCATCAAACGATGTAAAACCGTAAGGAAAATAGCACGCTCCACATCAAACTCAAACTTGCGCTCGGCCACCAGCTTTTGAATTGCAACCTGTATGCCGGTTTGTATCCAAAGTCGCTCGAAAATCAGAGTCGGTCCGATTTTCTTCGCATCCACCGACACATCGCTATTTCCGGAGATGATCAACAGCGCCTGTTCGGAAAATCTGGAAAGCGAACGGATCAGCGTCTCCACCCGTCCCTTTGCCTGAAGCTGGTCCATACGGCCGATGGTGGCCAAAACGCGCTGTTTTACTTTACCTTTTTCTTTGCGGTTTTCGACGATTTGAAGGTACTGATATTTGCCGGATTTTTTTACGCGTGCAAACATGGGGGCCTCCTTTAAAAGGACACCCCCAATTTAGCTTTAATAATAACCTGTGTCAATAATTTTAATCAAAAATATTGGCACTACCTTTTGGAGCTCAGATCTAAGCTGAGCTCTGTAATTTCAGTCAGTTATGAGATTTGAAATGTAATTTTCTATGGTCAAGTGTCAAACTTAAGTCAAGGTGATTTAAGAGGATTCGGAGGTTTAAACAGGAATGGATTCTTTTAATAATAATATTGAAAGAATTGAAGGTGCTGAAAGACTGAAATGGAAGATTG
>CP070746.1:4667935-4671318 GCA_020348305.1 Desulfobacterales bacterium | reverse complement strand
CTCGCTCTGCGGGGAATGCCCGCAGCCCGCGATATGTCATGGATGCTACCATTTTCCCATGGTCGAAAAGTGTCGTCACACAGTAGTCGTTTCCGGGAACCGCCTGTTGAATGATTGGATAATCCTTTTCTTTAAGTCTGAAATGCTCTACGAATTCTTCGAAGGTGGATGTCAGCTCATCGAGTGTTTTGACTTTTCTAATGCCGACACCGGATGCCGCCTCTCGCAATTTCACGAAGGCCGGCAGCTCTACCTTCGAAGCAATTGACTTGAAATGCGCCAGGTCCTCTGGAATCCACGTCTTGGGAATGGGCAGTCCGAGTTTCATGGCATAGGCGGCGAGGATCCCTTTGTTGTGTACCTGCTCGATATGTTCTATCTGTGGGACGGGAACACGAATGTGCGGCTCAAAACGCTCTCGGTGACGGGCGATAAGGTAGGTCTCCTTGTGAATGGGCATCAGGACATACGGCGTCGCCTCATCTTCAGGTTTGTGTTCAAGAACTGCTTTTTCCAGCACATCAAGGAAGGCTTCTGGCTCTTTCGTCGGATTCGGGTAGCGGAATTCGGCGATGCTATATCGCGAGAAAGAGGCCGCCGTCATAGCGTATTCATCGCCCGTGATGACTTCCACGCCACGCCGCCCAAGGCTGCGGGTGGCAACCAGTGTCTTCCAACCCCGCGAAAAGGTGATGATAGCCCGGCCGGCACCGCCTGCATTTTTTGTCTGTTCGCTCATATCGAGAACCTCCCTGTGCACAACTTTGTATATATTGTTCTCTATAATAACCCAAACAACGCTGTTCTTGCAACATAAGAAACCGCTATTTCATCTACAGGAAATCTACTCTGAAGAAGCTGTATTTTCAAGAAAGAATTGTGTTAAAAGATGCCATATTCAAATTAAATCATTTGCAATTAGTTATGAACCCGAATGCCGGCCTCAGGCGGAAATGCTATTTAGTCCGTCATTGCGAGCACCTCACCTGATTCTCAGGATGCATGCAAAAGAAACGTGTTTCTGTATAATGGAGCTTTGTGTGAAGCTCTGACAGTTATGGCTGACGGCCCAATGGTGTTGCGTACCCGTTTGCGAGCATGGTTCCGGAGATGGAGAATGTATGATTGGTGAAGTAAAATCAGGGCGAGTACTGATATTGCTATCCCGTTTAGGAGATTACTCGATAACGATCCTTCCGGGCAGAGCTTCTTAATTACAACAGGATAATTTGATATAGGAGAAGTTCGATGGCAAAGCAGGCAAGTAAAAAAAGGGACAGAAAAATTAGACAACTCAACCCCAATGCCGCTGGAATTGATATTGGCTCACAAACACATTATGTAGCAGTACCGAGCGATCGTGACAATGAGCCTGTACGTAGTTTTGGTTGCTTAACTCCTGACCTGCATCAGATGGCTAGATGGCTTAAGTCTTGTCGAATCGAGACGATAGCGATGGAATCTACGGGAGTTTACTGGGTTCCGGTGGTTGCAGTTCTGGAAAGCTATGGCTTTGACGTAAAGCTTGTTGATGCGTATAAAGTTAAAAATGTTCCAGGCCGCAAAACGGACGTCAAAGACTGTCAGTGGCTTGCCGAACTTCACCGGTTCGGCCTTTTGTCAGGAGCGTTTCGTCCCGACAAGCAGATTCAGGTATTACGCAGCTATTGGCGCCACCGCAGCGTTCTGGTAGAGGCCTGTTCCACGCAGATTCACCTAATGCAAAAAGCTTTGGAACAAATGAATATTCAATTGCACAAAGTTATAACGGACATCACCGGCGTCACAGGTATGAAGATTATACGTGCAATCGTTGCCGGTGAGCGTGACGCCGTAAAACTGGCTGGCATGAAGCATGCATTGATAAAAAGCAGTACCGAGACAATCGCCAAGGCGCTGACCGGAGAATATCGGCAGGAGCATTTGTTTACACTTAAGCAAGCCCTGGAGATTTATGACGTTTACCAGAATAAGATTGCTGATTGTGACCACCAGATAGAAGAATATATGAAGACTTTCGAGCAAAAGGCAGATGCAAACGATTTGGATTCGAAGTCCGGCAAAAACAATAGAACTAAGCGCCGTAAGAATCAGCCGAACTTTGATCTTAGAACACGTCTGTTTGAGATGACAGGTGTGGATTTAACCCAGATCGATGGCATAGAGACGATGACTGCGCAGACAGTTATTTCTGAATGCGGTTTTGATATGAGTGTTTTTCCGACGGAAAAACACTTTACCTCATGGTTAGGCTTATGCCCTAATAATCAAATTACAGGCGGCAAAGTAAGAAAACACAGCACCCGCAAAGTGCAAAACCGTGCTGCTCGTGCATTGCGACTGGCAGCGCAAAGCCTTCATAGCAGCAAATCCGCCTTAGGTGCTTTTTACCGTCGGATGCGAGCCAGGCTTGGTGCCCCCAAGGCCATTACTGCCACAGCACACAAACTTGCCAAACTTGTTTACCGTATGCTGAAATACGGCACGGATTATGTCGATAGCGGCCAACAGTATTACGAAAATCAGTACAGGAAGCGTGTAATAAAAAATCTTACAAAACGTGCTCGTGAAATGGGTTATGTCGTTGTTTGTACAAATACAGGAGAGTTAGTTTCTTAGGAGGAACCGTCGGCGACTGCGGTAATTTTCAATCCCAATAGTAAATAGTCAATTAAAAGGATTTCATCCTGAGCGGAGCAAAGCACAGCAGAAGGGTGTATTAATTGGAATCATTTGGATTTGGGTAGATACTCCTTGAGTGCAACCCAGTAGATATCCCCCGTATCACTAACCGGACGCAGATTCCATCCGGTACTGCGGGTGAAGAACAGGTATTTCTTGTCCGGTGATATTCTCGCTCCGTGTTCATAATACGGAGAATTAATTCGAGGACCCATATTCCGTGGTCTGGTCCAGGTGCCATCGGCTCCTCGCAGGGTTAGGTACAGGTTCGTTTCCGTTCCTTGCGGTGCTCCTGGTTTAACGGAGTAGAATACCATAAAGGACTCATCTGGGGCAATTCCTGGACAGCAGCCTTTTAGGTTGACCATCTCCACAGGAATCTTTCTGGACTCAGACCAGGTGTTGCCCACAAAAGGGGCAACCCAAAAACCGCCTCGTTTGTTGAGTTTATATTTGAATGTAAAGTAGATACTGTTATTCGCTGCCACAGAGAATCCAGCATGCGCGGTGCTAAAGGGTGGTCCTAATTCCTCCGGCAAAGACCACCCCTGGCTCGTGCGCATGCAGCGACGAAGACAAAAGCCTTTGAAATGAGGGGATCTTCTCCGTTTCAATCTGCTGAACGGGCCGCACCTGACGTAGATACTATTGGCATCTGGAGACAGACAGCAACACGCCGACATGTATGGAATACTTTCTAT
>CP070746.1:4657788-4667835 GCA_020348305.1 Desulfobacterales bacterium | reverse complement strand
CAGGTGGAAATCAGGCATTCGGATTCTATTATGGGCCGGGCGATTCGAAATCCATCTCGCCAATGGCTGTCTTTGGGTTTGAATTCCACCCAATCTTTTCCCTCTAAATCGTCAAAATTCATTATTTGAACATCTAATTTTTCCATCAGAGGGATGATACCCTTTTGGTCCATTACCTCCCTGGTTAACGGATAGCTTCGTTCTCCAAGGCTGACGGATTTAGCGCCCATCTTCCAGACTTCTTCCACCAGAGCCACCAGTGTATCATTGTGTGTCGATCCGGGTGTTTCATCTGCGGTATTGAAATTGGGTTTGATTATTACATCTTTGTTTTTAACCGGATTTTGACCCAAAATTTTTATGGAAGATGCAACTCCCGTTTTGCGGTTTTCGGTATTTACCAGTGCAACTTGACTTTTGTTTTTCGCCATAGCAAAACCTCCCTGCATGCCAAACAAAATAGCCCCACCGGCAACACCGGAGTACTTTAAAAATTTTCTCCTGGTGATACCAGCTAAGGATTTAGTTTTCCATTTCGCTAAATTCAAAACCATCTCTTTGATTCAAATTTGTTTTTGAGTCTTCTGATTTGAATTGAGCATTTTCGTTAGTATTCGAAATTCCAAATCGGTGCCGTCGTAGTCATAGGTTGTTTCTTCGCCGAGCATCGGGATTATCTTTAGCTTGCCATTAAAATAAGCAGAAGTAATGTTTTCAACTTCTTTGATGCTTAAATCTCTTCTGATGAAATATTTAGAATACACATTGGGGTATCCCAGGTTGTGGGTAATTTTAAATAATTTTACTTGGGCATTTGGATTGAGCAGTTTTCGGAGTCTGTAGGCGGCATTGGCGGTATTCATGTCAAATAAATAGGGGTTTGCAGCCATCAAGGAAGAAAGCCTAAAACCCTGTCTTCCGGTACTGTGTTTGGGCCCGGGAAGTTGATATTCGGTGTCATTCAGCAGTTTAAGCGGAAGTCTGCCAAATTTATCTCTTTTGCCACGAATGAATACAGCCGGAAAAATGAGAGCCGCCGCTTCTTGATATTTTTCAATCAGGTGCACAAAATTTTCTATGAATTCTTTTGATGTTAAAGGCGAATCAGAGGCAACGAATAGCGCATGTTTTTTATCTCTGTAAGCAGTGGTGGCCGCATACCCTTTAATTAGATTACCGGCTACTGAATTGTACTTTACTTTCCTGGGAATGATATTAAAACGTTGAATTACCTCTTCAGAAATTGGGGTATTTTGATTGAGAATGCAACATGGCTTTTCAAATTGTTCGATAAATTTTCCCAGACGTTGTTCAAGGAGCATCTGATGCCCAATGAGGACGATTTCACTGATTAGATCGCTTTCAAACAGCTTTTCAAGCGTGTATTGGATTAATGGTTTGCGTATTTCCTCTCCATTCTCAATAAATTTAAATTCCCTGAGAGGTTTGTAACCTGTTTCAATGAATTTTTCTCCGTAATGCTCCGCAACGACTTTAGCGTATCGTTTCACCTCCCATTTGTTGTTGTACCCGGCCATCACGACTGCACTGATCATAGTGATACAGCTCCTTCGTACAAAAAACCCCGTCTCTCATAGAAAAGTACGGGAGTTTTTTTGATTTAACAATCCCTTTTCTAGGTTGTCACATAACTTCGGTATTGAATTATCATGACACCATTTTCAAAGTCAAGTGCGATAAATTTAATTAAATAACAGATAGTTAATTCTGAATATCGGTGAATTACTAATGGGATCAAAATTTACCCGACATTTCAAATTGCTTGAGGCTGGGAGGTCCCGCCCCTTCGGACGGGATGACCTATCGAATCTTAAAATTATCATTGTCGGCCTCTGCAAGGCTTGCAGGCTCAGATTGTTTGAAGGCATCCCCACAGCATCCCAGCTTCCTGGCCTCCTGGCTATTTGGCATCTAAAATAGCTTTACTTTGTTCGCCAGAAGGGGCCGGTTTTTCCGATTTCTTTGAAAGTGGCAACCATTTCGCGGGCATAATCCCGGCTGCGGGACACCCAATCGGAATCCATTCGTCTGCGAAAATAATTCCCTGAAAAAAGTCTAACCAGGTCATCCAGCGAAATAATTCCTTCTTCGGCTGCCGGAACAAATCGGGCCCAATTTCGAATATGCTCTTCCGACCGGAAGAGATTCATGGTCGATCATGCAAAGGGGATATCTTCAAACCATTTCTTGAAGGGCACCGCAACATACCCCATAAGCCCCGCCGGTTCGGAGTTCATGACTACCCCGTCGCGTATCTCTACCCTGATAGGCGCACCGCAATCCAAACACGGAGCATCTATTTGTATTGTTTTTCCTGGATAAAGCCAGCAGACCGCAAGCGATTCAAAGCCTCATTGACCGAACCATTTTTGTTGGCCATCAATCGTGATGCGGTACTGAGTGGGCAGGTTGTTAAATGGGGCAAATGAGACAATCAGGTCTGTGTTGGGAAAAAGCCATCCCGGAACCCTGGCGCCAAAAAGGTCATGCAGGGCTTTTTTGCCTTCTTCCACCTGAACATTCATTTCAGCAGCAATTTCCGTGTAGTGGGGCGCCTGGCCGGTTTCCACCATGCGTTTCATGATGATTTGAAAAACCTGGTCTAATCGACTTGAATCACTCATGCAAGTTGGCTCCTTTTATTGAATCTATTCATCTAAAGGTTGATCGGCACAGCCAGGCTCAAATATTTATCATTTTCCGTAAACATCAGCTTTTTGTCTACCATCATTTTTAAAAACGCAAGGAGTTTGTCTTCGGATATGGCTTTAAATTGGGCTTGAAGTCGTCTGAGCGACCGATGGTGCTGGCAAAAAAGATAAATCAATCTCGATGTTCCCACTAACCGATGAGTCATTGGTTCAGCCTGAAAACGTCTTTGGTGGATAATTATAAAATCTCGTCCATCTCGAAAGCTCAATATTGGAGACTGAGATGGTCCTTTATGAAGTTCGTTATAAGTGTTTAGCCAGACCTTAACCTTTTTTTTAACGGGCTGCCAGATTTTTTTTTGATAGCCCAGATCACCGCGATACGCCTGGATCATAAACGGCATGGATTTGTAAATTTCCGGTGGAAACAAATAGCTCCAGTTTTGATGGTTAAAAACCGCTTTTATCCCATAAGTCGTGGGATTTTGCCAAACGGGACTTTCGAGACCAAGCCAGAAATCTACCGCTTTTAGAGGACGAAAGGGTATGGCAAATTCTATATTTCGCAAGGTTTCGTTTCTTTGCTGCTCATCACTTCCCGGAAAATGCAGAATAAGATTGGAGATATTGGCAATTCTCAACGCTTCGCAGTTTTTCATTATCTCTAAATTCTGTATTAGCGTGGTTCCCTTATGCAGCTTTTTTAAGAGGCTCGTGCTGAGTGCTTCAATACCAACCTGCACCTCCTGCATGCCAGCAGCGCGCATCGCTTTTAATTCTGACAGTGGTGTAGTAGCTCGAATTTCTGAAAATAAGTGCAGGTCTTTTTTGAGCATTCCCAATTTTTCGAAAATTTCTCTCGATGTTTTTTTGGGCAAAACATTATCCACGATAGCCACAGAAAGTATCTTGTGTTTTGTAGTAAGGTCGTCGACTTCTGATACCACATGCAAAGGTTCTTTAGACCGGTAGCCTTTCCACTGCAGGTTGAGATTGCAAAACGCACACCCTGTCACTTTTCCTTTCTTCGAAGTTGGTTTCCACCAGCAGCCGCGGGAAATTTCGACCGGCAGGGTGGGGAAGAATGATTTTTGCGGAAGAAAGGATTTGAGCAGTTCAAAATAATCGTCATAGTCAGGAATCGGTAGACTGTCTAAGGATTCCATTTGAGAAAAGTGACGATGATCATTTTGCTCTGCAGTTGTATTCTGTGTGTAGACTCCCTGAATCGAAGGCAGGTTTTCCGGAATTTTAGAACGGCCTAAATGACCGATTAATTGGCTTAAAGGAATTTCGCCTTCACCGATTATAACAACATCTACTTCCGGAAAAAGATTAAAGAGAGACTGTGCCCCATTTCCGGAGAAAGTGGAGCCACCGATAACTGTGATAATTTTCGGATAGATTTGTTTTATGGCTTTAATAAAATAAAGAGCTGAAGTCAGCTGGCACAGTGAAACGGAGAATCCGGCAAGCTGAAATGAACCCCAGTCGGTGCTGTCAATAAAGTCTTTTGTTGTCTTCTCGACCTGGTTTGATAAAGCTTTTAGTCCTATCTCTTTCAATAGAGGTTTACGCTTCGTTTCCGCATTAAACAACTTCTCAATCTGTTTCCATCGGTTTGGATAGAGGAGAGAAGCATAAATGGATTCGGCCATCCAGGTTCGTTCGGATATGTCATGATAAAGCTTGTATCCAATTGTTTCCGCGAGTTTTAAATAATAATGATGGGTTTCGACGAGTAAATCGGGAAACTGGGCGTTTAAGTACGCCTTCAACGTTCCAAGCTGAACCGATGGGCGGCTGTAAAGCGGCCAAGGAGTGGAAATGAGAGCAACTTTATTTAATGAACGATTTTGTTTTCTGTTCATTCAGACAACACCCGTTTCATGAAAAATTGTAAATCCGAAATTCGAAGCAAATTCGAATTTTCTAAATCTTATCCTGTATCTTGATCTGTATTTATTTATATTATACATACATTCAACCAAATTCATTTTACAATCATTTATGTGAGCTTTTCTGAAAAATCTTAAACGGCGCAAAGCAATACATGATCGTCGTTAAAACCGGTGAGATCATAAATGATGATAAAAAAGGCCCCAAACAGCTTGAGGCCGCCTACATGCTGAATCTTGAGGCGCGAATCAAAGTCATTCAGAAGTGTATACAAAATAGAGTTAATTAGGTTGTATTGGTGTTTTGTGTTTAGCTTGCTAATTTCATACAAAAAATAGTAAATCTGAAAACATGACAGCAAAACCAAATTTGAAAGTAAAAATTGGCGGAATCGAGCTTCAAAACCCGGTTATGACAGCCTCCGGTACATTCGGATATGCAAAGGAATTTGAAGAGCTTGTAGATCTAAATCGCCTGGGTGGTATTATCGTCAAGGGCTTATCTCTCAAACCCACACCGGGCAACCCGCCACCCCGAATTGTTGAAACGCCCTGCGGCATGCTAAACGCGATTGGCCTTGAAAATGTGGGTATCGATGCATTTGTTGAGCAGAAGCTTCCATTTTTACAAACGCTGAATCCGCCGATCTTTGTCAATATCTATGGCGCACAGGAAGAAGAATATGCTCAGCTGGCGGCACGGATAGATGCTATTGATTCCATATCGGGTGTGGAAGTAAATATCTCATGTCCCAATGTTAAAGCCGGAGGCATTGCATTTGGTGTTGATCCACAAGCTGTTTTTAGTGTTGTTCAAACGGTGCGGGAAAAGACCAGTAAACTTCTTCTGGTAAAGCTTTCTCCAAATGTCAGCGACATCACCGAAATTGCGCAGCGTGCAGAAGAGGCCGGAGCAGATGCGCTTTCGTTGGTTAACACCATTACCGGAATGGCCATTGACATTGAGGCGCGTCGTCCTATCCTGGCGAATATCACCGGAGGGCTTTCCGGCCCGGCGATAAAACCCGTTGCCCTGCGGATGGTCTGGCAGGTGGCTCAGGTGACAAGGATTCCAATAATTGGAATTGGGGGCATCATGAAAACCGAAGATGCCTTGGAGTTCTTCATCGCAGGGGCATCAGCAATTCAGGTGGGTACGGCCAATTTTATTAACCCACATGCGACTATCGATATTATTGATGGTCTAGAAAAATACATGCGCGAAAGAGGTATCGGAAAGATAACCGAACTTATCGGCACGCTGGAGGTTTAACTTTCGTGGGATCAATTAAAAATGAAATCAGTGCTGATTTGCTTCTACAAAATTAGTTCACTTTGACTTTCTATATAACCACATAAACGAATTGTAGAAAAACAAGGGGGTATCGTGAAGAAACTTAAAATGGTTACAATTATAGTCCTGCTAATCGCTTTAGTCGGCGTCGGCGTATTTTTGATTGTAGGACCGGGAATGCTTGAAAAATCCATGAATACAGTTCTGGAGCACCCGCCATATAAAATCAGTCAAGCCGCCCAAAAGAAGCATGATGGGCTTATTATCATGGACTGGCACAGCGATTCCTTGCTCTGGAACCGAAATCTTCTGAAACGCTCAAATTACGGGCACATGGATATTCCCCGGCTATCGGATGATCAGCCTCCATCATTTTTTTGACAACGAACTCGGTGGCTCCCTTCATGGAATCAGCCGCGACGGATTGACCGAATTTGGCTGACAGGTGGTACGTGAGCTGGAAAGACTCAAGATTATCATAGATTTGGCCCACTCCTCGCCTGCAGTGGTGGATGATGTTTTAAAGATCGTCACACGCCCGGTGGTTGTTTCCCATACCGGTGTGCATGGCATTTGTAAGACCAAACGCAATTATTCCGATGAACAGATGCAGCGGATTGCAGAAAAAGGCGGCCTTATCTGTATCGGTTACTGGGAAGGTGCTGTTTGCGATATCAGCCCGGAGGGAATCGTAAAATCGCTGCGCTATGCCATAGACCTTGTTGGTGAAGATCACGTTGCACTGGGTTCGGATTTTGACGGCACTACCACGACAGCTCTTGACACCTCCGAACTATCCATTTTAACACAAAAAATGATGGATCATGGTTTCTCGGACAGCGAGATTACGAAAGTGATGGGGGGCAATTCAGTAAGGTTTCTTAGTTCCTATCTTCCAAAATAATCTTCGGTTTTCTGCATGGTAAATTGCAGCGTATCGTCAGTGCCCCCTGTCACCCGGATGCCGTGGGTTAAGGGAAAAACTGTGATTTCATCCCTGATGAACAATACATCAGGTTTTGTTGTAATTATCAAACAACATAAATAAAGGTGAGTGTGATAATTCCTAAGAATAGAAAGAAATGAAAAAAGAACAATTTATAAAAAGAATTATTGGGATAGAAATAATAGGATTTCTTAGTATCATCCTTATTATTTGGTTAGATGAATTCTTGGATCTACCGCATATTATATTTGGAGCAATAGCTACTCCCATAAATTACTTTGAATGCATTTTTGAATCGACTGTAATTTCCTTGATGGCTCTCATTATAATTTTTTTGACTCATACTATATTGCAAAGATTAAAGTATTTTGAGGGCCTCCTTCCGGTTTGTTCTTTCTGCAAGAAGATTCGATCTAAGGATCGATGGATTCCTATTGAACACTACATTAGTAATCATTCAGAAGCTGATTTTTCGCATAGTGTGTGTCCAGAATGTATGAAAGCAAATTATGGTGATATAATTGAATTGAAAAGACTAAAAAAGAAATAGAACCAACTCTTGTTTATTTTGGGAGCGGCTGAAAAGCCACTCCCCTTTAAAGGAAAATTTTTACAATACGGCTGCCTCTTTGACGGGGTGTGCCTTCAAATATTCCAGCCTGTTGAGACCGTTAATAAATGCTTTGGCACTGGCGGTGATAATATCCGGATCCGCGCCTTTGCCCAATGCAACCAGACCGTTTTCCCGCAGGCGCACCGTTACCTCACCTTGAGCATCCGTGCCGCTGGTTAGTGCCCCCACGGAAAATCTTAAAAGCTCCGAGCCGGTTCCGGTAAGCTTGGCTATCGTATTGTAGGTTGCATCAATCGGGCCGTTGCCATAGCCTGCTCCCTGGACAGACCTGCCATTGATGGTGAGTTTGACGCTGGCCATTGGAAGAACCGTGTTTCCTGCGATAACGTGCAAATATTCCAGAGCGAATATATCGGCGGTGCGCAAAATCTTTTCCGTTACAATCGCTTCCAGGTCTTCGTCTAAAATATTCTTTTTCTTGTCCGCCAGCTCTTTAAATTTTGCAAATACAATATTGATTTCTTCATCTGACAGATCATATCCCAACGTATTTAAATGGGAGTGAAGCGCATGTCGGCCGGAGTGTTTGCCGAGAACCAGCTTGTTTGCGCTCAGGCCGATGGTCTCGGGTTCCATGATCTCATAGGTCATGGGATTTTTGAGCATACCGTCCTGATGAATCCCTGCTTCGTGGGCAAAGGCATTGGCCCCCACAACAGCTTTATTCGGTTGCACGATAATGCCGGTAATCATGCTGACCAGACGACTGGTCGGATAAATATATTGAGTGTTGATGCCGGTGGATACAGAAAGAAAATTGGATCGTGTGTGCAGGGCCATCACCACCTCTTCCAGGGAAGTGTTGCCGGCTCGTTCGCCAATGCCGTTGATGGTTACCTCTGCCTGTCGGGCACCGGCATTTATCGCCGAAAGCGTATTGGCTGTGGCCAATCCCAAATCATTGTGACAGTGCACACTAAACACCGCTTTGTTAATATTGGGGGTGTGGCTTTTAACATATTTTACCAAGTCGGAGAATTCTTCCGGAATCGCATAACCTACGGTGTCTGGCAGGTTAACCGTCGTGGCTCCGGCTTCAATGGCTGCTTCAAACACTTTGCACAGAAAATCCCGATCACTTCGGGATCCATCCTCCGCCGAAAACTCCACATTGTCGGTAAACGATTTGGCATATTTAACGGCATCGGCTGTGGATTTAACCACTTCGTCTCTGGACATTTTCAGTTTATAATCCATGTGGATATCGGATGTGGCGATAAAGGTATGAATCCTCGGTTTGGATGCATGATGGATGGCTTCCCAAGCCCGGTCAATATCGCCTTTGGAGGTGCGGGCCAACCCTGTCACTTCGGTTCGCTGAAGTTTGCCGGCTATTTGTGAAACTGCTTCATGATCTCCTTCAGATGCGGCCGGAAAACCGGCCTCCAGTACATCGACTCCCAGTTTTTCCAGCTGAACGGCCAAACGCATTTTTTCGGCGACATTCATGCTGGCCCCGGGGGATTGTTCGCCATCTCTTAATGTTGTATCAAAGATGATTACTTGTTCAGTCATTTTTTGCTCCCATGTTTTGGTTAAATTGTTAAATTGTTGATTAGTTAAATCGTTTAATTCGCTTCAATGCATGTCAACCATTTGACCTCTTGACCAGTTAAACGAATTGACTAAACCAAAGGGAGCATGGGCCGCAGGAACCGGACTGCCGGTTTTCCTGCGGCATTTGTACCTTCTTTCCTTTTCACCATAAAATCCTTTCTCTAATTGCTGCTTCTAATTTTTTCTTCCTTAGCCAATTTATATTGAAAACTATCCGCCAGGGCTTGCCAGCTGGCCTCGATGATATCTTCTGAAACGCCGATGGTGCTCCAGATTCGTTCCTGGTCTCGAGATTCGATCAGAACTCTTACCCGGGCGGCAGTTCCGCGAGTTCCGTCGATCACCCGGACCTTAAAATCAACCAATCGCATGGTATCCAGATCCGGGAAAAACCTATCCAGGGCTTTTCGCAACGCATTATCCAAGGCACTTACCGGTCCGTAGCCCTCTGCCGCAGTAATTTCTTGTTTATCTCCAACTGAAATTTTAACTGTTGCGTGGGCCGAACAAGGCTGATCTTTGTCTTTTTCAATGGTTACTCTGAACGACTCCAACTCGAAAAGCGGTTGAAATTGGTCCGTAAATTTTTCGATCAGAATCTTAAACGACCCCTCGGCCGCATCAAACTGATACCCCTCCTGTTCCAGCTGCTTTATCTCCGAAACAATCTTTTTACTATCATAACCATTGTTGCCGAGTTCGATGCCGAGTTCTTTGGCTTTATACTCCACGTTGCTTTTGCCGGAAAGATCGGAAACCAGAACACGTCTTTCATTACCAACCTGGCCCGGATCGATGTGTTCATAGGCTCGCGGAACTTTCATGATGGCACTGACATGGATGCCCCCCTTGTGGGCAAACGCACTTCTACCGACAAATGGCCTGTTGTTTAGAGGCACCAGATTGGCTGTTTCGCTGACATATCTGGAAAGGGTTTTGAGTTTCATCAGGTTGTCTTCGGAAATACCGGGCCGTTTCATTTTTAAGCACAGAATCGGAATAATCGATGTCAAATCTGCATTGCCGCAGCGCTCACCGTAGCCATT
>CP070746.1:4634527-4657688 GCA_020348305.1 Desulfobacterales bacterium | reverse complement strand
TAGGGATATTTTTAAGGAGTCCTTCCTGTTCCAATCTTCGAACCGCTTCCCAGATTGGCGTTCGACTCACTCCAAATTCTTTGGCCAACTTCTCTATATTTAACCTGGAACCCGGACTAAATCGATAATTAGCGATCATATCTTTGAGAGCCCGATAAATTTGGCTGCTCAGCGCCTCTTTTCTTAATTTAGACATGGTTCAAATCCCGGTACTTTCAGGAATTTGTTTATTTAAAATCTACATGGTTGTCAAGAAAAATATCATGAAAAATATTTCATTTTTCATGATATTTTTCTTGACAACATTTGCCGATTTTATAAGGTAGAGGTGTTTACGCCGGGAAAAAAGTACTCCATTATCAACAGATAAAAAGTATCCCATGCTCAGCCGTATAAAATTACTTTTCTAAATTTTCTTCTTTTTTTCTTTCCACAAACAAATTTAAATTTTTATTTTCTTTGAATAAGGCTTCTTTCTAAAAGAATCTACTCTTTTAACCGCCGGCATAAGGATGAAACCATCGGATATTATCTCCTTCTTTGATTTCGAGGGATTCGTATTCCTGGGGTTGGACAACACGACCGTTCAAAGCAAACAGGATGATATTCGCTTTACCCGTTTTTTCTCTGATTGTTTTGATCATGGGCTCATTCTTCTTGGCCTCTCGAATGATGTCGACCACGTCAATAAACTTGGTCCCATTCGGAAAATCCCATTCTTTTAGGTTAATGAATACCTTCATCTGATGTCACCCAAACGAGCTGTGCGTCGCACGTTTTTAGTGATATGGCTGAAAAGTGCTTTCTGCGCCGCATGATTCCATCATCATTCAATAAAATCTTCTAGCCCGACCTCTTTGAGCTTGGCTGCGGTCGGCCTACCTTCTTCGTCCCATCCGCGCTCCTTGTAATAGTCCATGATAGCACCTTCCAGGCCGACCGGTACTTTCCCCGCGGCCGGACCCTCCTGAACCGGCTCCATGAACCGCTTGGGGTATTTGAAGTCATGCTCCTTTTTCCATCCATAACGGATGTTCAACAGTTTTTGAAGCTGGGTGATCCGGTCGCCGCAGCGGCGGAGGTCCTCCAGGCTCCAGCCCATACCGGTAGCAGCATTGATGGTGTTACACAGATCCGTCAGAGTATAGCCGCGAAACTCCATGAATTTGCAATGGCAGGCGGAGTTGATGACATTGCAATAGTCGTGAAACTTGGCGTTGCGGTCGGCTGTCTTGTTCCAGGACCAGCGCTCTTCGTTTTCAACCTCATCAATGCCCCACTCCGGCAATCTGACATGGCCGACCCAGATGTGTTGAGAGTTGCCCCGTTCATGGTTAGGGCCGGAGGCAACACCGGTGCAGTAGTTCAGCGCTGAGATATATTGGGCCCGCCAGTTGTGGGCGGCGATTTCCTGCCCTTTCATTTGCACCGCCCAATCCTCAGAGCCCCCGCCGAGACGCTCGGAAGCAATCCTGGTTCCTTCACCGAGTAAGTAGCCGAGCCCGTCGGCCCGTGTGCCGATCTTTCTGACAATCTCGACCATGGCTTCGGCATTGCCCCAGCTCAAATCCAGACCGTAGGTATCCTTTTTTGTGATGACACCCTTTTCGTAACACTCCATGGCCCAGGCGATTACGACACCCAGGGAGATCGTATCCATTGAGTACAGGTTGGCCAGTTCGCATGCATACGCCACGGCTTTGATATCATCGACCATGGTATTAAATCCCACCATGGCGAAGGACTCATACTCCGGGCCTTTGCCCTTGTAAGCATAAGGCCCTTGTTTGACCTCGCAGTTATTGTGACACTGAATGGTGCAGTACTGGCAGGGCCAGGGCTTTGCATTAAGCTGCTTGGCATAGTTGGAGGCGTGGAAGTTCTTGACACCGCTGGGAAAGTCGGCTAGTTGGTAATTCTTGATGGGAAGATTCCCCTGGGGCGCGAATAGTTCTGTCGCTAAAGCAGTTCCCACACGTTTTATCTGGAGCCACTCGTCATTCAATTTATCCAGCTCTGCCAAGCGCTTGTTGATCTCCTTATTGAGTCTGTCCACTTCTTTGGGGTCATGGACTTCGACGGACTGGCTGCCGCGAATAGCGATACCTTTAAGCATTTTGGAACCCATGACTGCTCCCAAACCGCAGCGACCCACAAAGGATTTTTTCCGGCTCTGAATATTGGCGTAGCGGACTCCCAGCTCGCCGGCCTGGCCAATGGTGACGCATTCGAACTTTTCACCCTCTGCCTCTTGTATGCCGTCTTCGGCCTCATAGGCGTTTTTGCCCCAAAGATCAGCAGCGTCCTTGATCTCAGTCTTCTCGTCATCCACGATCACATAAACCGGTTTGTCCGATCGACCATGGACCACGATGGCGTCATAACCCGCCTCTTTGATTTCAATGCCAAAGCTGGCCGTTGCCGCCGAATCGGCATTCATATTGATCGATGGAGAAATGGCGCCGGCCGTCCATTTGGCAGCCCCACTTTGTTTAAGCCCTTGCATCGGCCCGGGGGCGAAAGTCAGCCGGTTTGCAGGGTCAAAAGTGGTGGTCCCCCGGGGGCATTCACGCCAAAGGATATAGGCATTCATACCGGCGCCGCCTAAAAATTTTTGGTAGACCTCATCAGGCATTTGTTCGGTTTTACAGGTGCGGGCAGTTAAATCAACTTTAAGAATCTTATTCCAAATGCTTTTCATAGAAAAAGCCCTCCTTTTTGGTAGTAAACGTGTATGCCCAAAGGGCGTCTTTACAGTAAAAGGTTTTTATTATTTGTTTGTCATTTAACTTTGACTCAATGGGTTTTGTTCCCATTGAATCGCATCTTGTGAATCCTAGATCCCGTCCGGCTTAAGACGCTGTTCTTTTATTGCAATTGCTGTGTTTGATTTTGCCATTCAGGATAACCGTACGCAGCTTGCCGATTGAAGTGATATCCTTTAAGGGGTTTCCCTCCACGCCGATGATGTCGGCAAGTTTGCCGGGCTCAAGAGTTCCGATTTCTTTTTCGAGGCCACAGACGCTTGCCGCAGACCGCGTAGCTGCCATTAAGGCATCGCTTTCTGAGGCGCCCATCTGCGTGAGATATTCGATTTCTTTAGCAAGGCCGCCATGCATGCCGTCTGTACCCACTCCAAATCTTAGCCCTGCCTTTATGGCGGCGGTCATTCGTTCAGTTGCCAGTTCCCTTTGCTGATAATGGCCTTCGATCAATTCCGGGGGCAGCGTCTGAATTCTGGCATCCGTCAAGAATATACTGGGGGTAAGCACGAGCCAGCTCTTTGATTTCGCCAGAAGGTTGATCTCTTCATCCGATATGAAATAACCGTGCTCGATCGAGTCAACCCCCGATTCGATACACCATCTCAATCCGATTCCGCCGATACAGTGAACTGCGGTACGGACCCCGGCCCGATGGGCTTCTTCTATGATTACCTCGATTTCCTCTTTGGAGATAAAACTCGTAATGTTCCCCTCACCCTTGAGGGTACCGGTTGCGTAAAACTTAATTACGTCTGCGCCTCTCATCAGATTCTCTCGAACAGCGACTCGCATTTGATCCACGCCATCAAAAGGGTATCCGACAAATCCGTGACCGTGAGATACGCGAATGCCTCTGGTCGCTATCAGAAGACGGGGGCCTTCAATGCGACCTTCGGAAACCGCCTTTTTGCATTCAACGTCTAAAAATCCCTTATCCCCCAGGCATCGGGAAGTGGTAACGCCGGAGCGAAGATCAATTTGCATGGTTTCACAGGCGCGCAGGGTGAGGGCCGCAATGGGATCAGCCATTCGATGTAGATAATTCTCCAACCTGGGATCCAGGGAAAGGTGATTGTGACAATCGATCAGCCCGGGAAGAAGCGTTTGACCGCTTAAATCCACTACCTGAACAGGATCAGCGCGTTGCATGATCTCTTCAGTCTTTCCCACGCAGACAATACGCTCTCCTTCAATTAGGATCCCCCCTCCATCAATCGCAGGTTTCCCGGTTCCATCCAGCAACAATTTTCCTCTTATGAGGGTTTGCTTCATTTTCTCTTGAGATGCCCTTCTTTAAAATTTCCTCCGGCCGCACCGGTATAGAGAAAAATATGGCACGCAGGCGTGTGCGCCATCGTCTATGGCCACATTCAAATGCACAATTGGCCTTTATTGCGGCCTAGCTGAAAACCTGCCCGCATGAGTTGCTTACCCATCCGGATTTGTCATCTTTTCAAGAACCCTGATCAATTCTGATGAGTCGGCGTTTTCCATTCCCAGAGAAAGAGCTGAAAGAAAGTATTGGGAGGCTGCCGACGCTACAACCAACGGAGCTTGAACCCGTCGGCTGTCATTAATTACCAACCCGATATCTTTGCACATCTGGCCTAAGCCCCCGGGTGAAGGGGTATCATCCAGTATGGCGGAAGCAACCAGCCTGAAGTAATCACTTCCACAAATCCCGTTTCCTATCACTTGGCATACCAGCCGTGTATCAAGTCCGCTTTTTCGGGCCAAGGTGATGACTTCAGCGGTGGCGGCAAGGGTAGTGGCCACCAGCAGCTGGTTGCAATGTTTCACCGCCTGCCCCATACCCGGTGTTTCAGCGACATAGGTAATTTGCCCCTGGACTTCCAGGATTGCCCGACACTCTTCCAAAAGGTCTTTCGGCGCCGCAACAATGAGCGTCAGGGTGCCTGCTTCCACCCGGGCCGGTCCCCCCGTAACGGGGCAGTCCACCAAACCAACCTGCTTTTTGGCGCATTCCCCGGCCACCCATTCCAGATTTTCTTTGTCGATCGTGGCCATACAGATGACCCTGGTATCTTCATGGCATCCCTCAAGAATCCCATCGGGACCGGTCACCACCTCGATCACCTGTTGATCGTTCAATACGTAAACAATGACCTTGCCCGCCTTTTCGGCGACCTCTTTGCTGTTTTCCAATGCCGTGCCGCCAAATGAAGTAAATTCTTCAATAACCTCCGGCCTCCGGGCATAGCCCACCACCTCGTAGCCCTCCTTGATATACTTCTTTGCGGCCGGCATGCCCATCCGTCCCAAGCCGATGATTCCGATTGTCTCAGACATTTGTTGCCTCCTGGATCAAAAGCAAAGGGGATCAATTATATAAAAGGTCTCTAATCTCCTTTCTCCGCAAGTGTCCTGATCAGCTTCACTGCTCGATGCGGGTTAAATATCCCGCACATGCATGGTTTAAAAAGACGTTCACCGCCTTCTTCAGGTGTACATTCACCATTTTTGACGTCCTCAATGACTTCTTCAATCAGGCCAACAGTCACCATACCGTGCCCGCACATGGTATTTATTTCTAGGATTTCCTGGGGCGGCAGCCGGTCGGTTCTGCCCCACCGGCCCAGAGATTGATTGATGGTGTGCCCCTTCAGTCCCGTCCGATTGCAGCAGGCTTCCACTTCATCGAAAAGCCCGGATACTACCACCGAAAGCCCTAATTTAGCCGCCTTAAGATCTTGCAGAATTCTGATCAATGCGTCTTGGTCCTTGAACACCCCGTGAACCACTGCTCGGTCTTCAACGTTGTTTAAAAGATTGTCAATACCCCCCTGATGGTACTGGTTGCCCAAGCGTGCATCTCCGATCTTTACGGCACCTGCTTCCAGCGCCATTTTCAGAAAACGCCGAAGTTTCGGACCGGAGCCTTCATGATTGATATCCTTACTTGGCATAACCAGAACCACATAATCTTCTTTAAGTGATTCAGCCGAACCTATTCTGTGCAGCGTGTGTGTCATTGTGTTTTCTCCTGATATAAAGGTCGACCCAGACCCACATTTGTTTTTCCGTTGGCAGCAATCCACAGACCGGCATCTTGAATATATGAAGCGGTGGGCACCGTTCCATCGGGACCGATTCGGGTAGCCACATCAAGAGAGAATACCGTCTCAATTTCGCCGGCCACTTTTTCAAGTATGCGAAACAGTTCAGGCAATTGCTCCAGCTTCACCCCGAACTCGATGATCGCCGACAATACCTTTTCATTGAGCAGCTCGTCCTTGAATTTCCCGGTCTTGGGATCGGACATCATGCTTGTGACTGGATTGATCTTTTCAAATTCCACATTCAGTTGGGCAACCGCTTGGGCAATTTTCTCCACATCATACATCCGGGTCCCCAAAATCGGCCGGCCCACTTCTATGGCCACGCCGGCAAAGCCCAGTTTGAATCTGCCGGTGACTTCGTTGGTCTTCATCTCCTCGGTTCCGCGACCCGATATACCGGATTCCACCGCTATGGTCAGCACATCACTCATGATGCTTCGAACGGTTCGCGGCCACACCAGCTCCTGCTGGTAAATAGCATCAACCGGACAGTCGGCACTCCGAAGACAATTGCCGCATTCTGCGCATTCGTCCAGATCAATTTCAGAAACATCTTCTTCAAGACTTATAGCGTTTACCGGGCAATAGGGCAAGCATTGGCCACATCCGGTGCATAAATCGGGATCGATTTGCATTCCAAATCTCCTTAGCTTAATGAATGGTTAATTCGTCGCGTATTATTTTGCAAACCTCCGGCGGAACCGCCTCCACCAAAAGGGCAAACGCGCCGGTCGCCTGAATGGCCCGCGCGTCCGCAACCAATGACAAACGTATGCGGCGCACCGCATCGCAGTGCCAAATGCACTGATACATGGTGACCGGAACCGTTTCGGAATAACCATATACGCACATTCCCAGAGAATCGCCGACCAGAAGCATGTTCATGCCTGCCTCTTCGGCAAACTGCGCTGTCGGAAAGTCATAGGCCGTAAGCCATACTACCGGTTCTTCAGATTCTTTCATCTTCTGAAGATCAAGCCTGGTCAGCGTACGTCTATTCATTGATTTCCATCATCCTTTCTTGTGACGCTATTTGAATCAGGACTGTGCCTGACACCCCGTCTCTATGCTCAACCAGCGGGTTTAAAATTTATTTCGTATCGAATGCAACAACTCCCGGGTTTTGCGGGTCTTTCACCTTTTTGATCTCGATTCCGCTGATCACACCTATACACACTTCAACCAAATAACAGATCTCACAACCATGTTCGATATGCCCGGTCGAGGTCTCCCCGGTTTCACAATTATTAAACGTAATGTGGAGATGGGGTTCTCCCTCAACGATCAAACCCTGAATACCCCCAATCTCGATCGGACCTTCGATTTCATAAAACTTGTCTTTGGGCGGCATGCCGCACCAGGTGATTGTGTGGTATTTGAACTTACGGAAAGAGCCAATCCCTGAAGTGATGACAGCTGTCTCAATATTCTCTTTTTTGATGATTTCCTCAATGCTTTCTAAAAAGAGCTCACCAGGCGTTAAAGAAACGATGATCACTCTTTCAATTTTTCCTCCGGTAAAATACTTCATTTTTTACCTCTCTCATTTTCTAATTTTTGCCGCTGTTCCCTTCAAATGTATATCAATACTTCCAATTGGCCGTAAGCATCGGTGGATACACTTTTTTAGTCTTAGATCTGATCATCTGATGGGTTTATATTCGTCTGACAATATTCTTGTCAAGTGAAAAATCTATGAAGTCAGAAAATAGTGACTAAATTGGAAGACCACTTCTTATCTATACACAGCGCCATAAAAAATTGCGTATTCGCCATTTGAATTATTGATTTTAAAACTTCCACTTTTTATTTTTCGTCCTTTAATTAATAAACAGTAAGTTTTTTCATTTACAAGAGCATAAATAAATAATATTGCTGAAAAATCCAACTAAAAGGTGAAAAATTGAAAGATCATGTTCTTAGCTTTCTGTTAAACCGGGTAACACCGTCAATTGTTAAAGCAGAGGGTATTTACCTCTATGATAACCGGGGCAATCGTATTATCGATGCCAGTGGCGGAGCTATTGTCTGTAGTATCGGCCATGGTGTTGAAGAAATCGTTGAAACGGCCTCCGAACAGATGAAAAGGGTTGCTTTTCTATTTCGGCGTGCCTTCCGCACCTCCGAGCTCGAGGAGGCGGCAGCCAAGGTCTGTGATACGACCCATGGGGATATGGACCGGGTTTTCTTCGTTTCCGGTGGTTCTGAAGCCACCGAAACCGCGATCAAATTAGCTCGCAAATTCCATATCGATAACGCCAATCCAAGCAAGTTCAGAGTTATTTCCCGTTGGCAAAGCTACCACGGCTCGACCATGGGCGCTGCATCCTGGAGCGGATTTACTTCGCGACGAGCTGATTTCACTCCCTATCTGAAGGACTTTGTCCATCTGCCGCCAACCTACTGTTATCGTTGCTGGTACGGAAAAGCCCCCGAGACATGCCACCTAGAATGCGCACAGGCGCTTGAAAATGAGATCCTCTGCTTGGGACCGGATACGGTCTCCGCTTATATTGCCGAACCGGTATCAGGCCATTCCCTGGCCGCCGCCTTCCCACCGGATGAGCACTTCAAGCGCATCCGGGAAATCTGCGATCAATATGATGTTTTAATGATTTTAGATGAGGTCATAAGCGGAGTCGGCCGAACCGGCAAATGGTACGCCTATCAATATCACGATGTTATCCCGGATATTATCGCTCTGGCCAAAGGTTTGAGCGCCGGGTATTTTCCGGTGGGAGCCGCCGTTGTTCGGGCAAAGATCCATGACACCATTGCCAACAAATCCGGTGTCTTCGGATCGGGTCACACCTATGGCGGTAACCCGGTAGCCGCGTCGGTTGTTTGTCGGGTAATTGACTACCTAAAAGAACACCGGCTGGTCGAGCGCTGTGCCGAAATGGGTAACTATCTGGCTGATAAATTGGAAACTTTGCGCTCCCATCCCTCAGTGGGTGACATACGGGGCAAAGGCCTCCAGCGCGGTGTGGAATTTGTCAGGGACAAAGAAACCAAAGCGCCCCTCGATCCTCAAATCCACTTTTCTCAGCAAATCCAAGATGAGGCGTTGTTGCGGGGGGTACACATTGAGTCCTCTTTTGGATGTGACCGTGGTCAGGCCGGAGATATGATAATTTTCGGACCTCCTTTTATTATTACCAAAGCACAGATTGATGATCTTATCGCCGTCATTGATGAGACAATATCTTTCGTCGAAAAGAAAATCGGATTTTAATCAATTATATGCCGGAGCAAGTGATGCCGGCCGGATCGGATTGGCATTTGATCCTGTGCATCAGGGATTTACGGCTGGAAGATCAGTTTAAGCGCCTTGAGTTTAAAACGGACTGCCTTCCTTTTTTGATCACCAAACAGTAGTGACATGGGGATATTCGATGATTTTTTGATCTTTAGTGATTAATTGAGATCGGCTGACTCTGGCGGTTGCCACAATGATTCGGTCGGCAGGATCTTTGTGGAAGTTTCCTGGAAGATTACAGGATTCCAAAGCTATTTTGGAATTTAATTCAAGAAGCGTTAAGCCGGTTTTGTTAATCGCATAATCAAGCCATTCATCCGGTGATATGGTCAGCTCTATGTGACCTCGCGTAACCATCATGGCAAATTCCCATATAGATATTGAGGCGATCGCTCTTTGTTCAGGCGGCATTTTCGTGATTAGCTGACGGGCTTTGCGGGAAAGCTGAGCAGGTTCACTGATAGCCCACCACCATACATGGGTATCCAATACGATCATGGGTTAGTCCAACTCCCAGATGTCTCCAAAAGGTACTGTTAAATCACCGACAGTACAGCCTGCACCGGGTAGAGAACCCAGTAAAGGATCGGAAGTAGTATCCGTCTCATAACGCACTAGTTTAGCAATCGGCTTGCCTCTTTTTGTAATGACAACTTCTTTGTGTTTTCTGTCGACTTCGTCCAAGATCTTAAAAAAATTAGTGCGAAAATTTGCGGAAGTTATTTCCATAAAGCCCCCATTAATTTCAATGTAGCGGAACGACTCTTATTTTATAATAACCCATGAAACTATATTTTTTGTGGATCGACTGATTTTCGCTATATCCATCATTCCATTATTCCAATTGGGGCGATACCCCAAACCACATGTACAATTTAATATGTACATTTAGATATTGCAACAAAATTTTTTTTGGATTATAGAAATAATAGACCAGTAAAATACAATTGCCTCTTTTTAACCTTACAAAATTCAATTAATCCTAATGCGCCAAAAAAAGTAAAGGAACGAAAAATGCCTAAACGCAGTGATTTGATGACCAAAGGACCGGAAAGAGCGCCGCACCGTTCTTTACTGCGAGCCGATGGATTCACCGATTGGGAATTGCAGCGGCCAATTATCGGTATTGCCAATTCATTTAACGAAATCATTCCCGGGCATATGCACCTGGATAAACTGGTGGATGCTGTCAAGGCCGGCATTTATGCCGCCGGTGGTACGCCCCTCGTATTTAACACCATCGGGGTTTGCGACGGAATTGCCATGAACCATCTTGGAATGAAATATTCCCTGCCCAGCCGCGAATTGATCGCCGATTCGCTTGAAATCATGGCCACCTCTCATCCCTTTGATGGTCTGGTTCTGATGGCATCCTGTGACAAAATCATTCCAGGCATGCTGATTGCTGCGGCCCGGCTAAACATACCGTCTATCTTTCTCTCCGGCGGCCCTATGCTGCCCGGTAAAGTCTACGGAAAAGATACCGGTTTGGACAAAGTGTTTGAAGCCGTTGGTCGTTTCAAAGGAGGTAAAATTACCGAAGAAGAGCTGGAAAATTATGAATGTGCGGCCTGCCCGGGCGCCGGCTCCTGCTCTGGAATGTTTACGGCCAACACCATGAGCAATTTGTCGGAAGCCCTGGGTATGGCATTGCCGTATAACGGCTGCGCACCGGCTGTTTTCGCCGAAAGAATTTGGTTAGCTAAGCAAACCGGTTATAAATCCGTAGAGCTGGTGAATAATTACATTACGCCCAGAGCAGTTATGACCAAAGACGCATTTTATAATGTGATTGCAGCAGATATGGCTTTGGGCGGCTCCACAAATACGGCATTGCACATCCCGGCCATTGCCTATTACGCGGAAGTTGATTTAACTCTCAAAGACTTCGGCATTTTAACTGATAAAATTCCTCACCTGACTTCCATTGCTCCCGCCGGCCCCCACCACGTCGTTGATCTTTTCCATGCCGGCGGTATTCCGGCAATTATGGCCGAACTGCAAAAATCTAAATTAATAAATAGTGAGCCGATGACTGTGTACGGAAAACCGATGGCTGAAATGCTGCGTGAAATTAATGCCGGAATAAAAGATCCGTCTGTTATTCGCTCCATTGAAAACCCGGTCCATAAAACCGGCGGTTTGGCGATTTTGAGCGGAAATTTGGCACCGGACGGCGCTATCGTCAAGCAAGCTGCGGTGGCTGAAGAAATGCTCAAACACGCCGGTCCCGCCCGCATATTCGATTCCGAAGAAGATGCCTTTCAAGCGATTGTGGATGCCAAGATCCAGAAAGGCGATGTGATTGTCGTTCGCTACGAAGGTCCCAAAGGGGGCCCCGGAATGCAAGAGATGCTTTCGCCTACTTCCGCGCTGGCCGGCTTGGGCATGGATAAAGAGGTCGCTTTAATTACCGATGGTCGATTCTCCGGTGCCAGCAGAGGAGCGGCCATTGGGCATATTTCTCCGGAAGCAGCAGCCAGAGGACCTTTAGCAGCTTTAAAAGAAAGAGATATCATCGAAATCGACATTCCGAAAAAATCGTTAAACGTTCAACTTTCGAAAAACGAAATCCAAAAAAGAATTACCGAATTGTCGGAGTTTGAACCGAAGATAAAAACCGGGTATTTGGCCCGATATGCCCAGATGGTATCCAGCGCGGATATGGGTGCAGTATTTCCTCGATAGATTTTAGAACTGGCTTGAAAACACATCTTCTCTGTGGATCTGTGGTCAATTAATAAAATGATGAACTAGGGCTTATGAATCGGGAAATATTGTACCAACAGCGTTTAAATCGCATCCTAAAGGCTGTCACTCTCGAAAAGCCCGATCGCACGCCGGTGGTTTTGGAATACTCCGGCTTTGCCGCCTATGTTACCCACACCATAATGGCGGAGTTTCTCAGCTCTCCCACCAAAAACCTTGAAACCATGATCCAGGCCTATCAACTCGTCGGCGATGGCGATGCCGTTAATCACGGTTCGTTTTGGCCTTATGGCCTATGTTATGATTTCATGGCCAAGGTCCGAGTACCGGGAGTGGATTTGCCACAAAACGAGATGTGGCAGATTGTTGAAACCGAACTGATGAAACCGGAAGATTATGACCAAATTCTGAAGATGGGGTGGCCGGCATTCTTTGAGGAATTTATGAAACAGCGGGTTATCAATGATGCTCCGGCAAAATTTTTTCCTCCCCACAGAAAGCCGGTGGATGTCCGGGGAGAATGGCTGGCCAATGGCGTACCGGTGCTTAGCGGAGGAGACATTACAACCCCCATCGAAGTGCTGTGCGGCGCCCGGTCGTTAATGGAGTTTGCCAGTGATTTGATTCATATTCCGGATAAGGTTCAGGCTGCCATGGATGAAATTGTTCCCCATTTGGCGAATAAGGCCATTGGACGTGCGAATAAGCTCGGCTATCCTGCTGTTTGGATCGGTGGCTGGCGATCGGCACCCTGCTTGCTTTCACCTGCTATGTGGAACCGCTTTGTCTGGCCTTACTTCCGACAGCTGGTCAACGAGGTGGTTGACGGTGGATTAATCGCATTGCTCCATTTAGATTCGGATTGGACCCGTGAACTGGAGCGCTTTAGGGAATTGCCCAAGACAAAATGCATCATGGCGCTTGACGGCGAAACCGATATATTTAAGGCCAAAGCGATTTTGGGCGACCACATGTGTATTATGGGAGATGTATCGGCAGCCATGCTGTTTATGGAATCACCGGATAACGTCTATGATTACAGCTCCAGATTGATCCGAGAATTAGGTCCTGAGGGTTTTATTCTGCAGTCCGGTTGCGATATCCCGACAAATGCTAAATTGGAAAATGTTAAAGCGATGGTAGCAGCAGCTATGGACTAAAAGTAAAGGCCTATCAGTTCTTTGATTTAGGAAATATCATTTTCATGTGCATAGCTTCTAAAAAATATTTACCTTAATCGGTGCCGGCTGGATCCATTTATTGCTGGAACCATAGTAAAACCATTTATCCGGAAACCCTCGACGTGAGATAAAAACGGGATTTTCGGACCATTGAATGAGTTGCAGATAGGCCTCGTGGAGTTTTCGAAATACCGCAGCGTCACCACCTAGATCAGGGTGGTATCTTTTGGCCTGTTGCCGATAAGCTTTTTTTATGACTTGCTGAAGTTTTGGCGAAGTTAAATCATTTTTTCTTAACTTTAAAAACGTTAAGGATTTACCCATACGCACCGGTTCTTTAATCTCTATAGGCTTTATGGATTTCGCATCTACATTTTTGCTATTTGCCTTTTCCAGTATATGTTGGGTGGCAAGGTAGCGTTTATTCGTACGTCTCTTTTCAGCCCACCAGGCATTGCCTAAAATATTGTTCATTGTACAATAATCTTCTGACGGTTTTTTCCCTTTTGAGCGCGGGAAAATGAAGCTAAACAATTCGGCCGAACCATAAGGCAGGACGTCTAATATAATCATTGATTCGGTAAAATAGAATGTCGCATATTTTGTACTCAACGCTCGTAGCAAACCGGTTCGCATATTGAGATTATACCGCAGACGCTGCCTACATTCTAAGGAACAGTATCTGCGCCTATACATATTTTCAGTAGTGCCGCACGATAAGCAACGGTTCTTGTTGAGGTTTTCTGAAACATCGATATGTTTTGGGTCGCTATATCTCATCTGAAGCGGATCACAAAAATAATAAAAGTTTCGAATAAATTTTTACCATAGCAGATTAGGCGTTGCAGGTCAAAGTGCATCCTTAATTGTAGTCGGAAATTATTTCATTTTGACTGAAACGCGCAAAAATAATATAATTTGGAATAGTTAAGTAATACCTATAAAAAATTAAATTGTAAAATATACTTTAGGGTTGCTAAATTGTAAAACAAAAAATAAAATATTTGGTTAAGACATATTTAGAAGACCAAATAAAATTGGGACGCTTCATTACCAATTTTGAAAAGCAATAGGAGGTCAGCGCAAAGATGAAAAAAAGATTTACCAATACCAAAATCGTTCGTTTGGGAATTCTCTTCACCGCAGCATTTTTATTGTCGGCGTGTGCCGCACAGCAGCTAGAGGTAAAGCCCATCGCAAGGTCAGAAAATCCTCAAGAGGTCATTAACAAATTAGACAATGAAATCGCCCTTGCCCGGAGGAATCAAGTTAATGTGTTGGCCCCTACGTGGTTTGCCGAAGCGGAAGTTTCGCTTAATGAAGCCAAAAAAGCTCTGGATCAAGGGGCTGAACTTGTGAGAATATTTGATGGTGTCGCCACCGGGCGCGCCCAAATCCGTCGTGCCGAAGAAATCGCCAAAATATCAAGAACCACCTTACCGGAAGCAATTAACGGCCGCAAATCAGCACGGGCTGCGGGTGCAGCAAGTTTGGGAGAAGATTATCTAACAGCGGAAGTCCAATTTCTTAAGCTCACTCGAGCGATCGAGAAAAACAATTTGAACTATGCGCAGCGCAATCAGGCAAAGGTGGCCGAGCTCTTCCGTAACCTGGAGTTGCGGGCAATCAAGATTCGAACTCTCGGTGAGGTCCGTAGCTTGCTTAGAGTAGCCGAAAAAAGGGGAGCGGCAAAAATCGCACCTAAATCGTATGCACTGGCTCAAAAAAAATTAATCCAAGCAGACACCTTTATTACGAAGAATCCTTACGCCAAGGAAAAGATGCACCAAATGGCATCCGAGGCATTGTTTTTTTCGCGGCGTCTCCTTGAAGTGATGAAACTGTGTGAAAAAGTTCAAACGATGCAACCTGAGCAGATCACGCTATGGATGGAAGAGACGTTGTATAAAACTACCCGCAAGCTTTCTGCTCCCGACATGAGAGATCAGTCATTTGGCAAACAGGTGGAAAATATTCTCGCATCCATTGAGGCTCACCAGGCCGACAATACGTATATGGTGAAGAAGACAAAGGATCAGCAGGCTGAAATCGACCGACTTGAAAATAAGATTGCCGCATTGGAAGGATTGACACATAAAGAACAAAAAGAAAAGGAACGCCTGCTGGCCGAAAAACGGTTTAACGAACAACTCAGCAGTGTGCAAAGCTTTTTTGAGTCCAATGAAGCTGAAGTCTACAAAAAAGAAAATCAGGTGATCATTCGCTTAAAGGCCATGCATTTTCCGGTGGGTCAAAGTGTAATCATGCCTGATAATTATACGCTCCTCAGCAAGGTTCAGCGCGCCATCCGCCTTTTTGGAGAACCGGATGTTATTATCGGCGGCCATACAGACAGTACCGGCGCTGAGGGGCTCAATGAAGTTTTGTCCCAGCAAAGAGCAGAAGCCGTCAAGCAATATTTTGTTGCCAACGCAACGATTCCTTATGAGAAAATCATCGCGGTCGGCTATGGATCGATGCGACCGCTGGCATCTAACGCGACTGAGGCCGGAAGGGCGATGAACCGACGCATCGATGTTACGATTGCACCGCAGCTCCAAACAGAAAAGTAATCCATTGAATATGGAGATCTGAATTTTCAAAAATTCAAAGATCGATTGAAAACCCGCTGATAGCAGCGCACAATTGATCAGTAATTTGCTGCCAGCGGGTATTTTTTTATTCTTTTTTCTAAATTCAAAAATTTATGTTGCTTAAAGTAATTCTTATTCTCAGCTTTATACTTGCCATTACAATTGGGGCTCACGTTTTATTATACAAGGCCATCGCCAATTTCTTTGTGATTACCCATACACGTGTCAAAGTTGCCCTATTCGTGTGCCTTTTATTTTTGGCGCTGAGTTTTATGGCTTCCTTTTTTTTGCTTCGCTGGCAAGAAAATGGATTTACCGTCGGTTTTTACATGTTTTCTGCTACCTGGACAGGGTCATTTATCAACTTGTTGCTGGCAGCGGGAGTGAGCTGGCTTTTAATTGCAATCTTTCGCATAACGGGTCATAATCCCAACACTCGTTTAATTGCTGCTTCTTGGTTTATTCTGGCGGTCCTTTACTCAACATATGGTGTATGGAATGCCTTTCAACCACGAATAAAAACCATTCATGTCAAAATTAAAAATCTACCGGAGCATTGGAAAAACAAAACGATCGTTCAGCTCTCCGATGTTCATTTGGGCCATATTTATGGGGAACGATTTTTAAACAACCTCATCAAAAAAGTAAACGCTACAAACCCTGAAATTGTTTTTATTACCGGTGATCTTTTTGACGGCATGGTCTCAGACTTAATGCATTTTGCAAGACCACTGAAGCTGTTAAAAGCGCCCAAAGGCGTATTTTTTATCACCGGCAACCATGAAATCTATGTGGGGCTGAACCGTGCGTTAAACGTTTTAAATCAAACAAAAATTAAAATTTTGCATAACGAAGTGATCGAAACAGACGGGTTACAAATTATTGGCATCAGTTATCCGGGTATAAAAAAAGTAAACGAAATCAATGGCTTTGAAACATTAAAGCAAAATCCTTCTCATAAGGTTCCACGTATCTTGCTCTTCCACACCCCCACCAATATACGTCCAAAAGGAAAAGATGAACTTGATCAACATTTTACTACCTACTGGGTTCCCGACACAAATTTTGGATTTCATAAACAACTGGGGGTCAACCTGCAGATTTCCGGCCATAGCCATGCCGGTCAAATTTTCCCTTTCGGATTTCTGACGAAATTAATCTATAAAGGGCACGATTATGGTCTCCGGCGAGAAGGTGGTTTTTACATTTATACAACCAGTGGCGTGGGAACATGGGGGCCGCCCATGCGAACCGGAAACTCTCCAGAAATTGTGGCGATTACATTAAAGTAAAAGGATAGATTTTAGCTTGAAGGTTCTGGATTAAGACCTATTTTGTTCTCATGTTTTGACTTAAATCAATGTTTAACCAACAACGGATAGTGTATGCTATGAGTCAGCCTTGATACCAAAGTACCCTACGAAATGAGATGAACGGAGGTAAACCGTGAAACAGGTAAATGTGTATGATGAAAATGACTTTTCCGAAAAAGCGTTTAAGCGTTTGCTGGTGCATGATTCCCCATATTTTAAAATTTTAAATTTTAACTTCAAGGCCGGGCAAGAACTTCCGGTGCACAGTCATGAAATTGAAGGCCAGGTGAGTTTAATTGTACTGGAGGGGGAAGGAGAATTTTTGGGAAAGGATGATGCAACGCTGCCGGCAAAAACCGGTGATGTGCTGATCAGTGAAATTGCCGAACCGCATGGTATTCGCGCCAAAACCGATCTAAGACTGCTCGTGACCATTGCTCCACCAATTTGATTGAGCGTTACCGCTCCATGTCAGTCGTCCGTCGATTGTTGTCCGTAACAAATTTATTGAATTATTTTTTCACAACGGACTACTGACAACGGACGAATTGAGTTTAACTCAATTCAATTATGCGATTTTTTCAACGACCGGGACTAACAACTCCTGGGTCGGAACCAATGCATTGAAATCCAGGTGGGTATTATATCTTCTTATTAACCACAAAGGCACTTCAAATTCTTCTCGAGAAAGTGTCCAGATATTATCTCCTCTTTTGATATAATAAACGTCTACCTTTTCGACGCGATAACTCGTAAAAAAATCTTCGGTTAACTCTTTGTGATATTCAAAGCGTTTTTCTTCAAATTCTTCTTTTGTTGCGCGATGCAATGGGATCTTTATCTGTTGATCAAGGTGAATGATGCTACCGTACGGAAAGCCGTTTAGTCTGCGGATCTCCCAGGCCGTCACAGCCGACCACTCCGCATAGTGCCCCAACGTCTCCTCTGCCTCTACACGGATGGTTCCCACTTGATTGCCGTTTTGATTCCAAATCCGTTCAAAAGCAAGATTGACCTGAATGATCTCCGGATGGCCTTGCGGGATCAAAACTGCAGGCTGAACTTTGCCGACGCCTATCGCAGGCTGTAAGTTGGGCTCAGCATTATCCTCTGTAGGCTGAGTAGGTGCGGATTCGGTCGCTGCTGTTTCTTCAATCCCGTCGGCTTCGTCGCTTGCCGGCATCGGGGCTATTTCTTCATCAACCTCCTCTTCCTCCTGCGGAAGTTGCTGGAGTTCGTTCTCTTTGTCTTCTTCAATATAATCTGATTTCAGACTGGCAATAACCGGTGCCGATTCCAATTCGGTCTCCTTTTGATCAACCTCGATAATGGAAGATCCGCCTACCGTGTCTTCTTCAGTTTGCCGGGCTTCAGAGCGGGCATTCATGGCAAGCAACATATCAACTGTCGGTGTCTTTAACGGTTGGCCTTCCATTGCGGCGGGTGATCTTGGAGATTTTGCAGCATTCTTCCGGTTTTCGATCTTGGCCAGCTTTACCGGTTTTTCATCCGGCAGGGGTATGCGCAAATTCTGATTGACATAGATCGTGGCTCGAAAATCCAGATTATTTACCACAATAAGATCACGTAGCTTTACCCCGTGCATCTTTGCAATTTTTCCCGCGGTATCGCCTCTGCGGACCGTATAAATACGGCTGTGTTTCTGGAAGTTTTTAAAAAGCTTCGGGGACAATTCGGCAATCATGTTTTTCCAATCTTGGCCGTTATCTGTCGGCAACCGTAGACGGTATCCTTTGGGCACGTATTTCTGCCCGCGAATAACCGGCCTTCGCAAAGCCGGATTCAGTTCGCTGATGACCTCGACATCCAAATTTAAATGACGCGCTATTTCGGGCAGCGATGCATAGCCGTCCAGAGCGACCTCAGTGGTGTTCACCGGCGCATCTAAAGTTAAGTCACCGAAATATTGCCAATAATATTTTGCTATCTCCCGGGCCGCTAAAAACTCGGAATAAAAATTTCTGGACGCAAATTTGAATATCCGGCTTCTGTATTCCTTAAAAATGGCTTCATAACCGCCTTTTCTTCTTTGGGCCCGCAGCACACCGGTGGTACCATGGTTATATGCCGTAATGGCCATAGGCCAGCTTAAAAGCTTTTGATAATTATCTTTGAGGTACTTGGCTGCGGCTCGAGACGAAAGAATAGGGTCTCGCCGCTCATCCACGGTGTAACCAACGGTCATGTACCGTCGACCGGTTGAGCGCGTAAATTGCCAGATGCCGGCCGCCCCGAATTTGCTGTAAGCCTTGGGATTAAAGGAGGACTCCACGTGTGGCAAGTAGGCGAGGTCCTCGGGCAAACCGAATTCACGGAAAATTTGCTTTATTTCTTCTAAATACGCACCGGATCGAATAAGGCCCTCGCGGAATCGATCTTTTTGGCCGACCTGACAACGGATATTCCTCATTGCAGTTTGATAATCTGTTGATTTCGCATCCGGGCCGAACAAATCAGCGACGTATTGCTCCTCTGGTCCGGAAGGAGTTTCGCCCCGCCTCAGTTTGGCCAATATTTGCTTGTATTTCCGCTTGGCTGTTTTGATCCGATTACGATTAATTTTTCTGTTACCCGGCATATCCGGATTTTTGAGTTCGATAATGCCATATATGATGTTGAGATTCCGATTATCGTGAATGACGCCTTGTTCCGTGGAATATTCGGTATATATCTTTTTCCAGAAAGTAACGTTGGGTTGAATGCAAGAATATTCCGGAAATGGATAGAATTCGGCCCTGACATCGTTGCAAATGATGACAACGATCAACACAAGCGGAAGGGAAACAATAAACGAAATATGTTTTCGCAATGGCTTCATAATACTAACTGCTCTCGATTTAAAAACCTGATTTAACTATCAACGCAAATTCCCGTGAAGCGGCGCTATCGTTATGATCTACTCCAGAATCCCTTATTTATAAGCAAAAACTAAGCCAGAATTCCCTGATTGAAGCTATCTTAATTAATTCATATACTTACAACAAAATATAAAAGTATTGGCCTTCAAAATTATTACAAAATTTTGACAAAATGTCGTATTTTGTCCTGAAATTATTATTTCTCCCTTTGCTTTGCCTGTGCCATAGGAATAAGCAAAATCTTGCCTAGAAGCTGCAGCATTTTGTCGTCACTTTTCAAACAGTTCTCTTTAATCTCAAACAGAATTTTAGATGCCGCTGTATCCTGCCAAAACCTGTTGTCCAAAACCGCACTGTCCGGTGCTTTGTTTCCCGGCTGGGCAACTACCGCATCGTAGTAGTAAGCCTTAAGGTCATCCACGGCAAAATTGAGTGTAAATGCCGGAGATAGATCTTTGGGGGGATTCGGTGAAATCCCGTCAAAAAAAGCGCCATTAAAATCAACGATGGTTTCCATGTCCAGACCGCTTAGGCCAACGGTGGTTCGTCCCCGCTGTTTGAGCGCTAATTCATACCAGGAACGCAGTTCGGTTACCTCTTGTTTGAGCGCAGCACGCAGTTGCTGTTTGTCGCTTAAGTCTTCAGTTTTTTGGGTAAAATTCACCGGACAGGCCCAGACAGGTTGACCTCCATCAGAAACCGGTGCATCTTCCGAAAAATGTTCCAGTCTTGCTGAAAACCGCTGCGATCAAAATTCGTGGAAACATGCGACATAATCAGCTGATTGGCATCAATATCACCCGGGATAACCCGATAATGGTCTCCGAGTTCAAATGAAAACGGGCGGTCATCTCGGCGGTGTAAACCCGCAGTAGAAATAATCGCAACTCGCCTGCGGTTTAGAGGCGGTCCGTTAACCCAAGGATGAGTATCAAAGGTGGGCAGTTTCGTTTTGGCGATATGCGAGCGCTGCGGTTCCGGCATAGATTCAAGATGGGCCATAAGATCTCCTTTCTTCCACTATTATTTTGAGTGGCGTGATGTTCAGAGTGTATGCCTGGACAAAAAGTTTTACATTTTCAATTTTCCTTTAAAAAATCAAGTTTTTTTAACGGACGTTCCAGCTAATTTATAGACGAAAAATACGATACCGAATACAGGGGATTTTTTTTATTGACATTTATTGACACATCGTGGGAATTTGATAGATTAACACAGCGGGAAAAACCAAATATGCGAAAGCCTATCCGTATCAGTTTTTTTCGCCTGTCGGACAAATTGAACTTGATCTAAATCAACATATTTCTTCTGCTACTCAAATTGATCCGGTTGTTCATTCACACCTTCCCGAATTTGCCGCTTAAGTGAAAACAGCGAATTCATCAGACCAAACCCAAGGAGAAAGGGGAATACGATGGTCATTCAAAAAATTTTACTTCCCTATAATTTTACGAGTCTTGATCAAAAGGCCTTGGATTTTGTGATTAACGCTTTTTCTCATCTGAAAGATACTGAAATCACAATTTTTAATGCGTATACAGCGGTCCCCGAAATTGAAACGACGGATACCTCCATTACGGGAAAACTGAAGGGTAGTTTGGGATATTTATCCCAGCAGATTATACAGCGTGAGTCTGAACTTAATGAAGTCGCGCAGAGATTGATTCAACATGGTTTCGGAGAAAATCGTATCAAAACAATTTTTAAACCCAGAAAAAAAGATATCGCCGGCGAAATTATTGAATCGGCTAGGAGCGAAAAATTTGATGTAATTGTTCTAAACCGCAAGCATGCCCGTGTTACGCGATTTTTCTCAGGAAGTGTTTCACACAAAGTTGTGATGGCCCTTAAAGACACGGCAGTGTGTATAGTTTCATAATTCACAGCTAAATTTAGAACATCCAGTAATGAACATCAAACGAGGAGGTATTTCATGCCTGTCGAAGAAAAAATAGACATTGATGTTTTCAAAGTAGTGTTTAGAGCCATGGCGCATTCTGACAATCTTGAAATCATGGCCAATCATCTAACGCAACTATTGGTAGCGGCTTTAGAAATTAAAGGATGTACGATTTTTGCCCTGAACCCGGAATCTGAAGAGCTTGAAGTTCTGGCAAGTTTTGGATTAAGCATGAGTTATGTTCATAAAGGCCCCATCTTAAGAGATAAAAGTATCGCCGAAACTTCCAGCGGAAAGCCGACGGTCATTCGAGATGTTCATAAATCAGATCGCCTGCAATATCCGGAAGATGCTAAAAAAGAAGGCATCGGTGCCATCGTTTCTGTTCCCATCAATTTTTATGGTAAAGTTATTGGTGCCTTGCGACTTTATCACCATGAAACGTGGGATATTTCAGAAAAAGATGTGGATTCTCTGTTCGTGCTTGCTGAGAGCATCGGTTTGGCCATGACCTACACGCGTGTTCTTAAAGCATTGAAAATCATAAGATATACTATCGATGATATCCGTGGGGGCTGGATGTTGGATCAGGAATAAGATAATTCGGCCATGATTAATGAATCAAAAAAATTGTTGACAAAAATACCACGATGTAGCAAAGATACTAAGTTTGATCATAACATGCTTTAGAACTTTAAATAATAGGATTAAGATAATGGATAAGCTTGAGTTCAAATCTTACCGAAGCAAATTGAATAAAACCCAAAAACAAATGGCTCAGTTGCTGGGAACATCTTTAAAAGCTATACACAGCTATGAACAAGGTTGGCGGTCTATTCCACCGGCGGTGGAACGACAAATTTATTTCCTGATGTCTCGATTGAATTCAAAAAAGAAAACCCGAAAATCTTGCTGGGATATCAAAAAATGCGCTCCCGAGCGAAAGAAACAGTGTCCGGCCTATGAATTCAAAACCGGTGATCTTTGCTGGTTTATTAATGGAACCATATGTGACGGTGGTGTACAGAATAACTGGCAAGATAAGATGAGAATCTGTCAATCCTGAAAGTTTCTCACTGATATGCTGTAATTCCTCCCTCTCATCACTTCCTGTAACTTATCTATACTATTTCCATTTAAATCAGTCGGCCTAGCCGGGAGGGATGGATGAATACGCAAAACCAACGCGTTTGGGTTGAGGGACTTCTTTTTATCAACAAACTATTTATTATCGAACACCTTTCCAAACCGTACTTAATTTATAATCATTTTTTTTGAACGGCAAAAAAAGTGAACCAATAAGGAGAAAACCTTTGAAGACTGTTAAGCCTAATCCGCACCACAAAACAGGGCCGGAAATCTGTGCCCAGAAATTAAAAGAATATTTTTCTAAAAAAAGACATGCCATCGTGGCTTACAGCGGAGGCGTAGATAGCGCACTGCTGGCATATGTTGCTCATCTGGCCTTAGGCAACCAAATG
>CP070746.1:4629626-4634427 GCA_020348305.1 Desulfobacterales bacterium | reverse complement strand
GGATTTTCTGAACTGTTGATAACTTCTTCTACCAAAGGCGTTAAGGTTCGCCCTGGGCAAATGCAATTAACTCTGATATTATCAGCAGCAAAATCAAGGGCCGTGCTTTTACTCAGAGCGACAACACCACTTTTCGAAACATTATAGGCCACCTGATTTTTTATTGCGACAAGTCCGGCTTCAGAGGCGACGTTTACAACAGCACCCCCTCCACTTTTGATCATTTCAGGAATGCAGTATTTCATGCAAAGGAAAACACCCGTTAAATTAACTGCCAATACATCCTGCCAATCTGCCTCAGTAGCTTTCACCGCATCTCCTTCTTTGAAGATACCAGCATTATTCACCAGGATATCCAGACGGCCATGTTGATCAACAGTTTCTTTCACCATGTCCTGCACATCGGAATCTTTGGAAATATCAGAGAGTATCAGTGTAGCATCACCATTGTTTTCTTTAATGCGATTAACTGTTTCGGAACCTTTTTCAGAATCGCGATCGACGACGACGACTTTCGCGCCTTCTTTTGCGAAAAGCACAGCTGTTGCCTGTCCGATACCCGAACTTGCACCGGTAATGATGGCCACTTTATTCGCTAATTTTTTGCCCATTTCACTCCTCAAATTTATTTGAGGGAAGAGCTACCGCGTTCAAGTAACCCTTCCCTGAATATGCTGTTTTCTACTTTACTCGCGGTGATCCCCCTGTTTTTATTAGATCCCAATTGATGGGTTCAAGGGCAGGCTTGGGATAGAACAAATCAGCGATATCCTGATACATCGTGCGAGGTCGGATATCGAAGATATAAGGAACTTTCCCGCCAAGGGCGAGGGTCACCGCAAATTCGGTACCATACCAACCCCACTCCGGAAAACCATGATGCGTCTCGGCAATCATCTTTCCTTCTCGGATCCGATTTGCAGATTCCGGTGTCACATCATTTGTAAAAACTGCAACTTTGCCTCCGCCCGGTCCGGCCCCTTATCAACGATCTCAAGCCGATCGGCTCTATCACAGGCCAGCATGGCGCCAAGGCCCATTTCATTGGAGGCAGCCCAAATTGCATCCAAGGACCCCGGTGCATTCGCAGTTAAAAAGTCCTCAGCGGCTTTAATACCCTTTTCTCGGTTCCAATCCGCTGGTAAGGTACCTACAATCTTTATGCCTGGATAAGGATCCACGATCTCGTGAAAGCCGTTCAAACGTGCAGTTGAAAAAAAGCCTCCGGCAATTCCTTCAATGATAGCGACCTTCGCTTTGATGTCAGCCGTTTTGGGATCAATTTTACCATATTGCTCTTTCCACCAGGCTAGATCGAGGTAAGTTTCCCGGGCTACTTTGAGCTTTTGGCCTTTGCCCAAAATCCCAGGTCCTCCGAAGTAGTCTAGCAGTGCATAGGCCGAAATTCTTCCAGCATCTGTGTTATCGAAGCCAATGTAGGAGGCTACTTCGACACCTTCAATCGGTTCAAGCAGATTGACAATGATGACCGGGATGCCAGCGCGATTGGCTTTCTTGATAGCTGGTTTGATGACCTCCACCTCAATGGGTGAAATCGCAATCACGTCCACCTTTCTCTGAACGTAGTCTTCAATAATTGCAACTTGATCAGCAAATGCGACATGGGTAGCCGGGGATTGGGAAATAATCTGCACATCGATACCGTGTGCCTTCGCATCCTGAGCTGCTTTTTCAAAGTAGTCTGTAGCCGTTTTGAAAACGCCGGTGATATCGGGCGGCGTCCAACCGATTGTAATTTTATCGGCAGCCAGAACGTTTGAATTGAGGCAAATCACACTAAAAATCAACAGCGTGATTGCGGATAAAAAACAATAAATTTAATTTTGTGTCTCATAATTTACTCCCTTTCTATGATGGATTCTTTCAGTTCACGGATCATACCCACCGTGTTAAAAGCCACTAAGGCTTTTAAACTCTTGCAAAAAATTCATTATTGATAATACTTTGCTACCAATCCATTTTTTATTGTAGATGCGTTCAGTTTTTTATAAATTTATTATTTACGCACTTGACAAATGGGGTTGAGAAATATAAAGGTAAAATATATTAGGATGTTATAACATCCTGATGTCCTCATTAGACACAATTTTCTGAAATTGTCAAGCGGTTTTATAAGGAGTGTTATTTTGGAAAAAAGGATACTTGATCGCAACAGTGTGCTTCCTCTGTATTATCAGCTTAAAGAAATCGTCTTAGAGAAAATCGAAAATGGAGATTGGGGCATTGGTAGTCAGATTCCTTCTGAAAAAGATCTGCAAGAGAGATATGAGATCAGCAGAGCCACCGTCAGACAGACCATGGATATTTTGGTTAACGATGGATTTTTGCAGAAAATTAGAGGCAAAGGTACCATTGTAAAGAAACCGGCGATAGAGGAAAAACTTCCTGAGCTAAAAAGCTTTACCGAAGAAATGAAAGCCATCGATGCTTCCAAACAGGTACTTTTAAAAAAATATGTCGAACCATCTGCTTTTATGCAAAAGATCTTAAAGCTTTATTCTGACGAAAAGGTTTTTTATCTAAAACGATTGATGATTGTGGAGGGCAAAAATCTGGGTATTCTCAATTCATATGTCCCTGCTCGATACAACCTAAGTTTGAAAGAAGATTATTCCAAGTCCCTTTATAAAATATTTGAAAAAAACGATATTCGCTTGGCATGGGCGGATCAGACCATTGAGGCTGCTATGTCAAGCAAAGAAGAAACTCGGATTCTTGGTTTAAAGTCCCCTATTCCAATTCTAGTTATTAAGCGTTTATGTTTTTCTGTGCATCAGGAAATAGTGGAATATGTAAAAGCAGTTTATCATTACGATCAATATAGGTTCAAAATAAAATTAAGGCGTCTTTAGGAACGAATTATACACAGCGCCATATTAAACTGCGCATCGTCCTTTGCATCGTTCATTTTTAAACAACCGTATGGGTTCAAACATGCAGAGCGCTGTGTATGTATGGGTAATGATTTATGTCGTCCTATATATAAGTGTTGTCGGATGATACTGGGCGCCACCGAATTGTATACGTCATCGAAATTGGAATGATAGTCTTATTCGTCTGTTAGGAGGTAGCATATGGTACAATTATTTGGCCAGCAATTCACCCGCTCCGATCTACTTCAGAGAATCGGAGATGTTTCCCAGATTGCAGGGGTTCGAAGCATGAGACTTGAAGACGGGAGCGAAGCAGGGGTGCGCCTGATTGAGGTACGAACCGGAACGGGGTTCCGATTCAACGTTCTGCCTAGCCGGGGGATGGATGTCTCTTTTGCCGAATATAAAGGAATACCTCTATCCTGGCGATCTTGCACAGGCGATGTGTCTCCTGCTTTTTACGAACCGGAAGGCGATGGCTGGCATCGCATCTTTTACGGTGGCATGGTGATCACCTGCGGCTTATCTAACGTAGGAGCTCCCTGTGTCGATCAGGGTGAAGAGCTTGGTCGTCACGGAAGGATATCTGCCACGCCGGCTGAGTCTGTCTATGCGGATGGCCGATGGGAGAAAGATGAATACCAGCTCATGATCCAAGGAAGAATGAGACAGGCAACCTTTTGGGGCGAGAATCTCACGCTGACGCGACGCATTCATAGCCGACTAGGGGCATCTTGGTTCAGAATCGAAGACGAGGTAGAAAACCATGGTTTCAGCCCCGCGCCTTTGATGTTCCTCTACCATGTGAATATAGGCTTTCCGCTTGTAAGTGAGGAAAGCACTATCCTCATTCCCTCCAAGAAAACCATAGCCATGGATGCGTCAATGAAAGCAGAGAGCTTTCGCGAGCTTCATGCACCCTTGCCTGAGGCCCCAAGCCAGGTCTTTTATCATGAGACAGCTTCTGACTCCGATGGGATCGTCACAGTAGCGCTTATCAATGAGAAGCTTCCACTCGGGCTGTATATCCGGTACAGCAAAGACCGTCTCAAGAATCTGGTTCAATGGAAGATGCTTGGCCAGGGGGCCTATGTCTTAGGAATTGAACCGGCCAATTGCCATGTTGAAGGACGGGCGGCGGAACGTGCAAGAGGAACCTTGGAATTTCTGCCACCGGGTGACAGGAGGCAGTTTGACTTGGAACTTGGTGTGTTGGATTCTGAGGTCGAATTCAGGGAATGGAGGGCGAAAATAGAGCAACTTAGTACATAGTTTCAAAAATACGGTACCGTATTATTTATTGAAGTTCTAACGATAATTTGATCTCACCACAGAGTCACAGAGAGCACAGAGATGTATTTTTTTCGTTTGCAGGGAGACGCCGGCAAACAAAAAGCATCAATGCTGGAGCATAAAGAAAATCTTAGATCTGAAAAGCTGTGCCAAGATCACCGAATGTACAGGCTTTTTTGCCCATCGCCGTCTCCCGATGGGCAAAAAGATAAATATCCTCTGTGTCCTCCGTGTCTCTGTGGTGAAATATGAGATCTTGAATGCGTTGATAGTATCTATTGACAACCATTTTCCAAAAGTGTTATGGATTTTGGAATGAGTAGGGGGGGCTTATAAGCTTCTAATTTGCTTCAATATGACTTAAAATAATAAAAAAAGGAGGGAAAGAAAAATGAAAAAGATTCAAAGAAACATTGTTTTTCTTGCCCTGGTTTTGCTGCTTAGTGTTCCACTTGCTTTGTTTGGTGCCGAAAAGGAAGAAAAACCGGTCATCCTCCAGTGCCACGGTTATAGAGGTACCACATCAGAGGTTCTCCGGGCTTCTGGATTCCTAGATGGGGTAATGGGAAAGCCGCTTCCACCGGCCAAGGCAAAGGTTATAGATGTCGACCCAG
>CP070746.1:4621336-4629526 GCA_020348305.1 Desulfobacterales bacterium | reverse complement strand
TCTGTTGAACTTCCTTGGCCAAATTAAGAGACTGCTGCATTTTTTCTCGTTCAATCAGGCCTTTGGTCATTTCATTGATTGCATCACCTGTATACCCAATTTCATCATTGGAAAAGACCTGCACTCGTTTGTCAAAGCGACCGTTTCTTATCCTACGAAGCGTCTGAATAATGTCCCGGAAAGGGATGCTTAGGTTGCGACTCACCAAGATAGTCAAAAAAATCCCGACTCCGATAAAAATCCATACATTGATGCTGATCGCCGATTGTAACTTTGCACGCGCGAGGGAAGGTTCGTGTTGACTTTCCAAGATTCTTTTCAGAATCAGGATTGTGCTGATCAGGGGAATCAGGTTACATGCAAAGAGTAGTGCTACCAAGCGGGTTCGGATTCTAATTCGCAGCGTTTTCGGAATGGCAGAAAGACCGCCGCCTGGAAAGAAATACGGTGCCAGCCGCTTTTGCAACAAATGCTCGAGTAGAAAAAAAGCGACGGTGACCGTGATCAGGCCTATACTCAGGTTACCAAACAAGCTGTCTAGAACCAGCTGTGTTCCGGAATCATAAGCCCAATGAATCGTGGACCAAACAATTGCCGCGAGGAGCCACATACTAAAATCCAGTGCGATTAAAACAAATGGCTCGTTTAGCAGCCGCTGGCGAGCTTTTAATTCAAGATCCTGAGGTATGGATGTGCGCCTGAACAGGGCATTTAAGTAATGGCGGATAGGTTTTTCATAGAGCAATGTCATCACCGTAACGAAAGAAAATGCAAATGGACTAAAAAGTGCATCAGTCCAATGGGCGATAGGAGTTTCCAAAATCTCTATCGCAAACGTCTCTTGGATACCTAACATCAAAGTATTTACCAATAAAACACCGATGAAGTTGGCAATAGTGTTAGCAACGAGCATTTGGTTTTTGAGATAGATAAGTTTTATTTTTTTCATGAGTCGATCTCCTCTGAACGGAGAATTAAAAACCAGCATGGAGGGAAGGAACTGTTATATGATTTAATAGGTATGAATAACAGCAATACAAATTCGATTAAAAAATGGGGTTTTGAAAACTAATATATTTGCGTTAGCCTGCCAGAAAACCAAATGTCACGAAAGTACCGATACATTGAGAGATTACCAGCTATCAAACTAAATGAAGTTATTGCGGATACCATAGAACTTTTTTAACTCTTCTACTCTCTTCTTGGCCTTTTCGTATTTTTCCTCATTCATCATTATCACCTTTGTTTTAGTTATATTTCTGAGTTGGGATAATAATCTTTGACCTGTGCTTGAAAAGCCAAATCTATTTTCAGCTGCATGTATTTATCGAGAGTTTGATGAAAAACTTAGCAATTCATTGCACGCCTCTTGATTGTTCAACGAACATGCAGTCTTAAGCGCATCAACCATTTTGTCGATATCATCCATACCATAGAATGCAATTGCCTTTGCCAAAAACACATCTCCCCAGTGTGAATATTTTTTTTCAAGGTGATCCAAGTAGATGATAGAAATTCGCCACTGCTCCTTTCTGATGTATCTGTATGCTCTTGATAATTCCTCTCCTGGATTGATGATCTTTGAGACAGGCTGCTCCATTTCCTCGCTGTATGAAAAACTTGATTCATTTTTTTCGAGCTCAGAGTCTTTGATTTGAGCCTTAATGAAATCTATGCTTTTTACTTCAGATTTAATCTCGAAATAATATGAATTTATATCCTGATAAAATTTTTCATCAATTATTGATACCTTTATCTCATTTGTGGTGAGACAGAATATTTCACTCTGTTTTTTTTCATAGTGCTCCAACACCCCTTTATGCGTTAGATACTTTGCGGCTAAATTAACCGCTTTGAGTTTTGCACCAAATAAGCCAAGGGCTCTGGATTTCTCCTTTGAATCTTTATCTCCCATTCTATATGCATAGTCAGTAATTACTTTTATTGTGTCATCCCTTTTTTGATCATCAGCACCGCAGGGCCAAGTTGATATAATAAACAGTGACAAAAACAGACTGATTTGTTTCAAACTTAATGACATTTAGCTAATCCTTTAAAAAAAGATGGTTTCCCTATAAATTGCGGCCCAATCGCTCTATACGATAGATTGTCCATGACGGAATACTTGGAAAATCAATCAATAAACTCTGAGATGAGACTGCTTTTCAATTTAATTTTATTCTTAATATAATACTTGTATTCCTCCAGATAAAAAAAACCGCTGATGATTTTTACTATACGTCAAAAGTGACTGAATAAGTATACCATATATTGTGGCCCACCCCTCATACTTTAAAATTTTGATACCTTGAGATAATCTGTACTTCACCCAAAGTACAGGTTTCAAATTGATATCGCATATTTGAAAAATCGTTATAAATGTCAAGAAAAATTCATGAAAGCTTTTTTATCCCAGCTGCAACGGATTCTGCAGTCATAAGTTTAGTGGACTCAAAAATCTTTCGCACCCTTTCATTTGGGCAGCACAATACGATTTGCCCCTTTTTTTTGTAGACTTCTTTTGCAGTTTGTAAAATTACTCGCAAACCATCGCTGCTCAGATATTCAAGATCGCATATGTTAAGAAGCAGCCGGATTCTTTCCTTGCCAACTATCTCTTTAATAATTCTATTCGCCTCGGGAGCGGACTCCGAATCCAATCGGCCTTTGATAATGATATGAATAATACCGTTTTCTTTTTCCTGGATAATTTCCATTGTTTGACCTTTAAATATAATTGGATGTCATTATTTGGTCATAGGGTAGGTTTTACCCCAATTGAGTTAAAACTCAATTTGTCCTTAAGCTTCCTTCTTCAAGCTTGGCTGCAAGATAGAAGACGACCCATGCTCCGCAAAGGTCGCAGTCGACATCGTTTCCGTAGCAACAATAGGGTGTCACGAATTCGCTGCCATCAAGATAAAGCGGCAGCACGAGACGCTTAGAAGGACATTTGTCAGTAACGGCCTTTGCATTTTCGGAAAGCATCAATTCAAGGCTTCGTCCTTTGTTCCAGACGAAGTCGGGATATTTTTCTTTAAGCTTCATCACCATGTGTACGGCCTGATCCCGCCGTTCGAGTGAACCCCAGGTGAGATCTGATGAGTCATCCTTAGGGGGCACGTAGAAAGAGAACGTCATGCCTTCGGCACGTGTGGGCCGCAGGAGCTTGATCAACTCTTCCAACGCGTCCTCGTTCTGTCTTGTCACTACACATTGACACATGACCGTCGGCGCGAACTGTTTTGGAATACGTGACAAAGTGTTCATCACTTTCTTGAAAGTCCCGTTACCACGTATAGCGTCATTGAGCTCAGGGGGGCCATCGACCGAGATTACATAAGTGCAATTGGGCAACTCTATCGGGTAGATCGTGCCATTGGTGGTGACAGTGTTTGCTGAGAACAATGTTATTCCTTCTTTCAAGACATCTGGCCTCAGGAGAGGTTCACCTCCCATCCATAGCATGTGTTGGATTCCGTGGAGTTTTTGAAGTTCAGCAAGTTTTTTGAGCATCGTGGGACTTTCCATTTCTGCGTTTGCATCGTTTGGGTTCTCGTCACGATAGATAAAGCAATGTTTACAGCGCAGGGTACACCTGTTGGTAATGTTTACCATGGCGGCAGGGTATTGGTGAGCAGAGCTCTCTGTCTGGTTCATTGCTTTTCCTCTCTTTTTGACTCGATGCCGACTTAGTACACGCATCCGTAATTACGGTAACGTAATATTTTACCACAGAGGTCACACAGAGAAAGGTATAAAAATCAACTCTCTGTGAGCTCTGCGCTCTGGTTTAGCTAGAGCCGATTAAAATACGTGATCGAATTTATGAAGCAAAGCACTTAGGTGCGCGATAAACTGCGGCTCTCGGTGTTACTTTTCAAATTTGATGTTATCAGCTAACTTTAGGCGCTTTATCATCATGCGAATTGAAATTTTCCTAAGTGTCAAAAGATAATCGCTTTTCAGCAATTTGACGAGCCGCAGCTTCAGTCGTAATACCCTTTGTTGCTGCCAATTTAAAGATTTGTTGCAGGACCTTCTGGATTCCCTCGGTCACTTCATTTTCCATTCGCTCTTCTGTCCAACCTTGAGTTTCCATTCCGACAAGGAACATTGCTCCGCCAACGTTGATGACATAGTCAGGAGCATAGAGAATATCTCTATCCTTTAGATGCTCTGCATCTTCTGGTTCGGCAAGTTGGTTGTTGGCGCCTCCAGCAACAATGCGACATTTTAGTTGTAGCTAATGATGACGGTTTCACCGTTCCATTCTTTCAGCAAAGACTCCATCATTCCAATCCCTTAATGATTAAGCATTCAGCGGCAGGTTATATTTTTTTATTTTTTTGTATAACAGCGTACGGTGGATTCCCAGCATTTCAGCCGCCTTGGCCTTATTGTTGTTGGTTTCTTTTAAAGCATAGCGAATGGCTTCTTTTTCGGTTTTAGTGTGTACCTCTTTGAGAAAAGCTTGACTGTTTTTCGGCGATATTTTGCGACCGCCGTAGATATAAAAGGGGAGGTCTTTCAAATAGATCGTGCCTCCCTCCAATGTCGACATCACCCGTTCAAGAACATTTGACAGTTCCCGCACATTTCCCGGCCATTCATAATTCCGTAGCGCTTTATGCGACTCTTTGTCCAACTTAAACTCAAAAAGGTTTGCTTCTTGAGCCATTTGTTTCAACAGGTGCCGGGCAATCGGAATAATGTCACTTCGTCTGTTTCGCAGTGGGGGTATATGCAGGGGGATTACATTCAGGCGGTAAAAAAGGTCTTTGCGAAAACGGCCATCCGTCATCATTTCTTCCAGGTTTTGGTTTGTGGCAGCAATAACACGAAAATCTGACTTTATGATCTTGGTTCCGCCAACCCTTTCAAATTCTTTATCCTCTATCGCTCGGAGCAGTTTAGGCTGCATTTCAATGGGCAAATCCCCGACCTCATCTAAAAATACATTACCGTTTTGGGCGATTTCAAATTTTCCTGGTTTTCCCTCAGACTTTGCACCGGTAAAAGCTCCTTTTTCATATCCGAAAAGTTCTGATTCGAGAAGATCCTTAGGGATGGCTGCACAGTTAATACGGACAAACGGATATAGCTTGCGTGAGCTGGAATGATGAATGGCCTGAGCAAAAAGTTCTTTTCCCGTTCCGCTTTCACCCGAGATGAGAACCGGGAACTGATTTGTAGCTGCTCTGAGGGCTTCTTTTTTCAAAACCTTGATTGCCTCGCTTTTTCCGATAATGCTCTCAAAGGTATAGCGCGTTGATCTTAGCGTGATGAGCTCCTGTTCGTAGAGTTTCACTTTTGATTCCAGAAGTGAAAGCTCATTGGCGAGTTTTTGAACATCTTTGATGTCCTTAAACATGACTTGGCCGTATACGGCCATGATCTTGCCGTTTTTTTTGATGGGAATACGCTGGACGACCATATTTTGGCCTTTGATCAACTGGGTTTGGTTGATTTCTGCTTTTCCTGTTTCAGCGACAATATGCATACGGGTATTTTCGATGACTTTCGTACAATGTCTTCCAATTTGTTTTGAAGGATCCAACCCAAGGAACATCCCATATGGCTTGTTAAAATGGGTTACATACCCCTCTGTGTTTGTTACGATGGCACCATTGTAAATACTGTCGAAAATAAGCCGATACATTTCAAGTTGTTTGCGCATTTCCTCTATATCCGACTGATTCTTTTGTCTGTGCATGGATTTCTCCTTAAGTGAATCCTGCATTTTTTCAAAAATTTTTACCTCTAAACATGTATCAATATAGCGACATGTAGATCAATTGATACATGCTTTTCATACAAGGTTTGATCGATTCTGTCGAGTAAAATTTGCTCAAAAATATTAATTGAGAAAAAATATTGAATGGTATTTATTGGTTATCTCTATTCCAGATTTTCCGATGAATTTGAAATTTTGGACGGTAAATTCGTGGTCCGAAAATTGCTAATATAGGATCATATTTGCAGATGGAGAATTCGATTAGGCTTTTCCGCAAATGTTAGGAGGAAAGTGATGGAAGAAACTAAAAAGCCGACAGACACAAAAGAGCCGGAAATAGGCAAGGAGGAGATTCTTCTTTTGCAGGATGATAATTTCAACAGCAATAATGTATGCGTGGTCACTGGAGCGGGGACTGGAATTGGAAGAGCAGTTGCCATTGCCGCTGCTGCCAATAATTTGATGACCGTTGGTCTTGATATCAATGTGGAAGAAGGCAACAAAACGCAAAAGATGGCTCGCGAGATGGGTGGCCAAATGATTTTTATCAAAACCGATCTTACCCAGGATGAAGATATTGAAAATGCCATCCAAGAGGCTGCTAAACTGGGTAGTGTTAAATATCTTGCCAACATTGCCGGCATCCAGCATATTGACTCTGTGGATAATTTTCCCATGGAAAAATATGATCTCATGCAGCGTATTATGCTCAGGGCGCCGTTTTATCTTTCCAAATTGGTCATATCGCATATGAAAAAAAGCAACGATGGGACAGGAGCCATTGGAAATATGGCCTCGGTGCATGCGCATATATGTACGAAGAACAAACCGGTTTATAACATTACCAAATTCGGTTTAAGAGCATTAAGCCAGTCCATTGCTGCTGAGGGAGAAGGAAAAATTCGATCTTTTTCTGTCAGTACCGGATTTGTCAAAACCCCTTTGGCGTTAAACCAGATTCCTGCCCAGGCAGAGCAGCGCGGTATTACACCTGAGGAAGTGGTTCGAGATGTTATGATGGGCACCTCTCGCATTAAAGAAATGATGGCGCCGATTGAAGTTGGCAATCTTTTTGTGTTTGGCTTTTCGAGGTTTGCCAAATATCTTATTGGAGGAGATTTGCTTTTTGACGGGGGTATGGTTCTGACGTATTGACGAGATGCGTTTTGCAAAAAATTTAAGGAAGTGTCATTGGAGGTCTTGATGAACATCGGATCACTTTTTTCCCGACATGCTCGATACCGCCCCGACCATCTGGCCTTTGTTTTTGAAGATCAGCGTTTAACATGGCGTGAATTGAACCAAAGTATCAATCGGCTGGCCAATGCGTTGCTCGACTTAGGTATTCAAAAGGGGGATAAGGTGGCCAGCATTCTTCCAAACAGTCTGGAGCTGTTTGAAACGTTATGGGCGGTAGCCAAAATCGGAGCTGTGGTGGTCCCTTTGAGTGCGTTGCTTCTTGAGCAGGCCATGAAATCCTTGCTGCAGGATTCCGATACCGTGCTGCTTATTACCAATTCTGATTTTGTGAAAAATATAAATGCAATTAAATCGGAGCTCCCCGCAATCGCTGAAGATCGTTATCTGCTCACCGACAGTTCGGATATACCGGGTTATCAGGATTATCATGCATTGAAAACTGTCGCCAGTGATCAGGAACCCGAGGGAATCATCATCACTGCCGATGATCCCTTTAACATCATGTACAGCAGCGGTACCACCGGCCTGCCCAAAGGGATCGTTCACACCCATTACATTCGAGGTATGTACGGAAATTTGTTTGCTGCCGCCTATCGTATGACACCGGAAAGCATAGTCATGCATGCCGGGGCTATTGTATTCAATGGCGCTTTTTTAGACCTAATGCCCGCCGTATTTCTGGGGGCAACTTACATCCTGCTACCACAGTTTGATCCGGTTTCCTATATCGAAGTCATTGAACGCGAAAACGTAACCCATGTGGTGATGGTGCCTTCTCAGATTATTGCGCTGCTGAATGCACCAAATTTTTCGTATGATGCGCTGAAGTCCCTGGAAATGATCCTGTCAGTTGGAGCCCCGCTTCACAGAGAACATAAAGATGAACTCAATAAACGATTGCCCGGTCGGTTTTATGAGCTATATGGATTAACCGAAGGCTTTGTGACTGTTCTTGACAAAAACGATTATGAGGCCAAACCGGATTCAGTGGGAGTTCCTCCGCCTTATCATGAAATGAAAATTTTGGATGAAAACGCAAAAGGTGTTCCTGTCGGCGAAGTGGGTGAAATCTGCGGTCGGGGGCCGCTTCTAATGCCCGGATATTATAAACGGCCTGATTTAAGCGCTGAAGCCATTAAAGACGGCTGGTTGCATTCCGGTGACATGGGATATGTGGACGAAGATGGTTTCCTTTACCTGGTAGATCGCAAAAAGGATATGATCATTTCCGGTGGAGTGAATGTATATCCGAG
>CP070746.1:4615640-4621236 GCA_020348305.1 Desulfobacterales bacterium | reverse complement strand
TTTCCGCCTACATCCTCGCAGATGCCGACGATATGGGCTATTTTTTTAAGATTTAACTGGGACAATCGTTTGGTGGCTGAATCATACAATCTGAGCAGTTCATAAATTTTATTAAAGTGTGCTTCCAAGTCGCTGTCTTTCATGGAAGGTATTTTTAATTTACAGTTGGAAATTAAAACATCAGGTGGAAAATTATTGGCATTGATCCATCGCCTTAGTCTTTGCGGAAATATCTTACTGATCGCCTCTTTTATGCGGGTTAACCGCCTTTTGCGGTAATGGATTTCGCCTCCGATCAATCGCTTTCTGATTTCGACGGGGTTAGGGTTGAGCAAGTAATAAGCGAGGTCTGAAATTTTGTATTGCTTCAGCGTTCCTTCATCAGGAATCGCTTCAATTCCGCTCAGATCGACGTTGACATTTCTACATTCGGAGATAATCCAGATATCCCCTGTGTCAGGTAGGCCGGTTTTATTTTGTTTGGGTGTTACCAATCTAAGTTTCCTTTAAACGGTTTTGAGAAATTTAGCTCGAATAACCCATGTCGATAAAAATCCTGTTGGAAGCATCTGAGGCTAGCTGGATACAATGATCCTCAAAATTTAGGAAGTATTTAATTTTATATCGGTAATTTTACAAAAGACTTGAAAGATTGGACGGCATTTCTGAATGCGAATAAGGGAATGATTGACTCTCTATGTCAAATCTGTGACTCTAGCAAAAAATTCTGCACATTCCATCTTGGATTTATCCTCCGATGATATTTTAACATACCGAATTTATTAATATTAATTTCCCCATCCTTAATTCATACTCTTGGTATGGTTTTTGCTAAACTTCTTAAGGTACCCAGATAAAAAAATATATGTAGGAGGATTTGACATGCTTAAAAGAATTTTGCTTATAACCATTTTGGGATTGGTATTGACCGGCTGTGCAGCGCTGGGTCCACCATCAAAATCTCAGCCTCAGGAAGTTATTGTAAAAGTCGAGGCCAGCGAAAAGGCAAAAGTTGACGTAAAGCCCGGCGAATTTATTGCCAAATCTATGGAAGTTCCCAACCAAGAAGGACATCTTTCCCAGCTATCATTTATTTCCAGAGATAAAGCCTTTGTTAAGATCTTCTCCGGCCTATCGGTGTCCGATGTTACCCGGCTGTGGAACGATCTTTGTGTCCTGGAAAACAACACCAATATCCGCGACGTCAATTTATTCATTAATTCACCCGGTGGCGATGCCTTTTCAGGGCTTGCCCTTGCCGATCAGATCGAGCGCGCCCAACGCAAAGGATTCCGCGTCACCGCCCACGCTTCCGGTATCGTCGCCAGTGCGGCAGTACCGGTTTTCGCCGTTTGCAACATACGGCTGGCTGCACCGGGAACTATTTTCATGGTACATGAAGCCGCATTGTGGAAGTGGCCGGGACGAGAAACGGCCTCAGATATTCGCTCCCAGAACGAACTGATGCATCTTTTGCGGGAAAGATATATCGGAAAGCTGGCCACCAATTCCAAGTTGGATAAAACAAAGTGGGAACAACTGGAAAACAAAACCACGTGGTTCAGCGCAGAAAAAGCCAAAGAATGGGGTCTGGTCGATAAGATCGAATAGCAACCGGAGAGCGGCGAAATTCTTTTAAGAAAAAAGGTGCTGAGCGAGTATTGACCTATATCCAATCCCGGAAAACCATTACATCAATTTGATACCCTCAGCACCGACCTCCCTTTTTTTGTTTCAATATTCTTTCCACCCAAAAAGCGTCTCCGACCATGCTGGCATAAATCGAAACAACTTAATTCTTTACCCAGTAATAAATTGTTGACCAAATAATCCAGTTTCTGGCATTTTGTTTACAGATCCAATTTTTGTCAAGTAATAGAGTTAATTATAAATTCTCAAAAAAATGGAGGAGTCGTGTTCTATCACGCTTTAATGACCGAAGAGGAGAAAGCCATTCAGCAGGAAGTCAGGCAATTTGTGCGCGATGAGGTTTCCCCTGACTTCATCCGGGCCCTGGACCACGATGAAATCAAGTATCCCCGTGAATATGTTGAAAAGCTGGCGGCCAACAACCTGCTGGGTTTGCGTTTCGATCCCCGCTGGGGGGGACGCGGATTGCCGTGGACCGCCGAAGTCATTGCCGAAGAAGAGATCGGCGTGTTGGGCACCACTTTAGGCTGTGCCTTTGTCATGCCGTCCATTGTGGGTGAAGCTTTGCACGTTTTTGGAACCGACGAACAAAAAGAGCGTTTCTTGAAGCCGATCCTTCAGGGCAAACTCATCAGCGCCGAGGCCCTCACCGAGCCCAGAGGCGGATCGGACTTTTTCGGTGCCACCACCCGCGCCGAACTCGATGGCGAGCATTTCATGCTCAACGGACAAAAGCGCTTTGTGGTAGGTGCTACCGAAGCCGATGTTTTTTTGGTGTATTGTCGCACCAACTTTGATGAAAACGCGGACAAATACCAGCGAATCAGCGCCATCTTGGTGGAACGCGGACCTGGCGTGGAGACCGAATATATTTATGGTCTTTTGGGCACGCGCGGCGGTGGCACGGGGCGCTTGGTTTTCAGAAATTGCAAAGTGTCCAAAGAAAATCTCATCGGAGAACTCCACAGCGGCGCGCTGGTCTTTCACCAGATGATGATTCCGGAGCGTCTGACATCAGCTGCCGCCAGTTTAGGGGTGCGCGCCGGTTTGGAGGTTGCCGCCCGTTACAGTGACAAACGTTACGCCTTTGGACAACTTATCCGTAAGTATCAGGCGGTCAGCTTTATGGTGGCCGATGCGATTACTCAACTGGATGCGGCCCGCGCCCTGGTATACATGGCAGCCCGTGCAGTGGATAGCGGTTCTCCCAATGCCCGACGCTTGGTGAGTGAAGCCAAAAAGTTTGCCACAGACACGGCCTGGGAGGTCGCCAATAAGGCCATGCAGATCATGGGAGGCATCGGCTACACCGAAGTCTATCCCCTTGAAAAGATGGTCAGAGATATCCGTTTATCTCAGATCTGGACCGGAACCAATGAAATCATGAATTTGCTTATCCAGCATGAATATTATAAAGAGGCCTTAGAGGCAGCCAAAGCGGTGCGCAACGTTGAACTGGATGCCCGTGGTCTTGATGGTGAGAACGAAAAGTGCTACACGGATGAAGATATGTGGCGGATTCACGGAGACAACATCTAGCTGAACTAACGCCGGCCTTTAGATTTAATGTTCAATTTAAACAGCGTTACCAAGGTTTTTTCGTTTTCTGAGCGAAGAACTTTTTTCACGGTTTCAATGCAAAAAAGGGGGTGCAGATATTTGTAAAATTCCCCGCTGGTCCTCCGCATCTCTGAGGCCAGAATAATTTTTCCATCAGGTTTTAAGTAGATTTGAAACAACTTCAGCAAGGCTGGAAAATCATCTTTCTTGTAAACCACTTCTGAGGCGACGATGTAGTCAAATCTTCCTTTTAATTCAGGCTGACTCCAGTCCAGTTCGAGAATTGGCAGATGCGCACAATGGTTCAGGTGGGCATTGGCCTGAGCAAATTGGAGGGCGTCCGGATTATATTCTGTCATGGTAATCCGGTGACCGAATGAGCAGGCCACGATGCTAACCAACCCAAGACCTCCACCGATTTCCAGAAATTGTTTGTCCGTTTCAACCGGCTTTTCAGCCAGATACCCCGCCAGGATCCAGGAAGCCTTCCACACTTTGGCCCATAACGGAAATTCATGAAATACATCCCAAGGGTTGATAAAATCATACAAATACTTGGGTAGCAAAATAGTAAACTTCCGATCGGCTATGATAATCTCCGTGGGCTCCGTTTCGTATTGGTTGTAAAATGATTGAAGTGAGAACATGATGGCTCCTTGACCAGCAATTTTAGTATACGGAAAAATTATCGCTTTCAACACAATTTTTTCGAATGCTTAATGCTTTCATTAAGAACTTGTAAGCCTCAATTAAAATTATTATATTACATTGCTTTTTTCGGTATTTTCGCCATAAAATAAATATAATTTACCGGCCTTGGGATTGAACAAACAAAAGGGAGGCGTTTTATGTCGCAAAGTGAAATATACGATTTGATCATTATTGGGGGAGGTCCTGGCGGACTTTCCGCTGGTGTTTATGCCATGCGGGCCGCTTTGAAAACCGTATTGATTGAAATGGCGGCCCCGGGGGGACAGGTAAATAATTCGGATTCGGTGGAAAACTGGCCCGGAGATGAACATATCAGCGGCGCTGAGCTGGCGATGAAATTCTCCCAGCATGCCCAATCCTATGGTCTTGAAATTATTTACCAGGAAGCTGCAGAACTGGAACCCGGGCTTGATTATCATAGGGTCAAACTGGCCAATGGTAGCATTTTACAAGCCCATGCGGTGATTTTGGCAACCGGTGGAAGTCCTCGCAAACTGCATGTGCCGGGTGAGGAAGACTATTACGGCAAAGGGGTATCCTATTGTGCTGTTTGCGACGGTTTCTTTTTCAGGAACAAAACGGTTGTGGTCGTTGGTGGAGGCGACACCGCAGCTGAAGAATCCCTATATCTCGCCAAATTGGCTAAAAAAGTATATCTCGTACATCGCCGGGATGCACTCCGGGCAGGAGCCCTTTTACAACAGCGTGTCAAAACTGACTGCAATATCGAGATTCTCTGGAATTCAGTAGCAGCGGAAATAAAGGCCGATGATGGTGGCGTCTATGCAGTGGTGCTAAAAGACACCCAAACCGAAGAAGAGCGCGAATTGGCCACTGATGGTGTCTTCATTTTCATAGGATTTGATCCTAACAATAAACTCGTACCGGCCGGGACGAAAATGAATGCCGATGGATATGTGGTTACCGATGATAAGTGCGAAACCAACTCCCCCGGCATTTACGTCATCGGCGATCTCAGGGAAAAATATGGCCGACAAATCGTTCTTTCGGCGGCAGACGGCTGTACAGCCGCCTTGGCGGCTGCCCGTTTTGTTGAAACGCGCAAAACAGCCGAGGTGTGTGAATTACCGGAGGAGCTGAAAAGCCAAGCCTCCTAGAAAATATCTAAAGAGTAGACAACTCGAAGGTTTGCCACTTGTTTCTGGCTGCTTGTCTCTGGAGAAAGGCATACAAGATAAAGCAAACAGCTGCCAGCAGCCAACGACCAGAAACCAGTGACGAGTGACCACAAACGAGTGACCAGCATATTGATGTCCGCCATCAAAAGCTTTTTATTCAAATTCATTATCCTGGCAGCAATGCTGCTCGGCGCTCCCTTGCTGGGTGTATCTCTGGCCGGGTATCCGGTCTCAAGATTTTTAGAGTTTCCTCCGAAAACCCAGTACGTCCAGCATGCACCGTTTTCATGGGTCGCTTTTGCAGCATACACCTTCAGCATTCTGGCTGTTGTTGTTCCGCTAATAATAAACGGATTGCGACCAAAACCAAATCAAAGCACCGCCAGCTCCAGCCGTAAGCCATTTCCTTGGTGGGGCTGGCTTGGCTTGCTTAGCGGCCTTATCTCCTGGATTCTCGCTTGGACCCGATTCCCATGGTTTGCTGAATTTCAGCCGCATACCTTCACACCCTTATGGCTTTCTTTGATCCTAGTGAT
>CP070746.1:4611584-4615540 GCA_020348305.1 Desulfobacterales bacterium | reverse complement strand
CGGATGGGAATTGACAGACCACGATCTGATCTTTATGCCTTTTCCTTCTTCTGTTTAATGCGCAGGACGATACTGAGCGGGATCAATCCCAATAGCCCAACGACACAAATCCAACCGAGGATATCTTCAATTTGTGTATAGAGTGTATTGATGCCCTGAGTTGGGAGGTCGGCATACATAATGCCACCATTTATTGGTTCATCAGAATCCATTTGGTCTAAGATCTTCCCGTTGTAGTCTGCTGCAAAAGTAATCCCGTGATAAGTCGGGCGCACTACTGAAAAGCCGCTTTCTATTGTTCTCATGTAAGCAGAATGTACAACCAAGTCCTTCTCTGCCATCCAAGACGGGGACAGCATGATATCCACATCGGCTCTGCCTGCTTGTCTCATGTAGTGCGGAAATTCCATATCTCTGCAAATGGAGATGGCTATTCTTCCATAAGGCGTGTCTACCCATTGAATCACCTCTGGACCTTTGCGATACATGGCAGCCTCTCCGAGATTTAGTTCTGCAATCCCACCTACAAATCTTTTTGCATAGTCTAGAAGAATCTCCCCATTGTTATCAATGAATAAATGTTTGTTTTCGCCCTTGCCTTCTTTGGCAAAAGTTGCATACGTGATACTCAGATGAATATTATTCTCTTTTGCTATTCTTTGATATTCCGTTCTTACTCTTCCTTCATCTTCTTCATTGATCATCATTGCATATTCTTGAAACGATACGATTTGTGCACCATTCGAAATAGCTGTTTTTGTTAGCGCTTCAAATCTTGAAATGGTTTTTTCAAAGGGAGAAACCCGTTTGTCTGCCCAAATTTGAGATATATCCACTGTTTTTCCATCCTCAGGCACCATGATGATCGCAGCAATTTTTACCGTATCTTGCGCAGAGCTGCTGGATGAAGTCTTGATTATCCCAAAGGCGAAGATTGCCAGGGCTACAGCGATAAAGGTAATTGCTGTATTCTTGCTTTTGCGCCAATTGAAATTGTTCTCCCAGGCATAATTGATGATTGATGCGAACCAGGAAGAGACGAAAATAAACCCGCTAATCCCAAACAGGGACAGCAATTGCTTGAGTGCCACTGGCCCGTATACAAACTTACCTATCTGGATAGCTCCATCGAATGGACCTTCCAGTGAGGATAAGAAGAGTAATGCTGTTGAAGCAATTGGAAAGACTAGCGTGGTTAGCCCTGAGGATATCCCATTTTTCTTAAATTTCTCATGTAGCCGTCTATCAATCATGTACGGCAGGTAAAAAAGAACCGCTAGGAGGAAGATTTTGACGACATTGAAAAGGGTGTTAGATTCATACAGCCACCACAGACCAATATTGATGCTCAAGTAAAACCCGAGCAGCGTGAGAAGATTTCCTCTCCTGACCGGTTGAGTTCTGTTAAATCTCAAGATAAAAACCGGCGCGATTAGAATCGCTACTGGAATTGTTGGAACCAACTTGCTCATTCTTGTGAACACGAAAATTCCAAATCCGAGAACGAACCATACAAAGGGTAAGTAATTTTTCATTTTCATTTTATTATCTCCTCCATATTGATTTGTTGAGTTGCTGATAAAAGTGGATGTTCTGTTTACCATAATTGATTTCTCCTCGTATGTTATCGTCGCCCTCACTCTACCACAAAAACTCCCCCGCTGCAACAGCCATCTGGGTAGTTTTTGGCCTGGTCAGGTGGGTAGTCTTTTCCCTGGGCAGGTGACCAGGTAGACCCTGAGCCTGCGCTTAGTCGGGTTTTCTTCAGCCACCTATCACTGTTGCGAGCCAGGCGATCATCGCGTTCAAAAAGCCGACTTGCGAGAGAGGCGTGCCGCCCCATACACGACAAGCAGATGTAACGCTTTGTCAGGTTTTGTTATCATGCGCCACAGTGATGACTACATTGCCCTTTTTGTGTCCTTTATCGACATACCTGTGGGCCTCGGTAATTTGCTCGATTCGAAGTAGCCCGATCTATGCTGTGACTTTCACACGTTACAAACTACTTTGCAGCTTATCAGACTCTATTTTGGACCACTTCCATGCATACCAAACCGTAAGTACATTGAAGACAAGTCCTACAATATTCAGGAATATGTCGTAACCTGAAGCGTAACCAAGCAATGCGAAGAGATTAACACCAAAAAAGAATATGGCCAGGATGATGTTTGCCCAGCGATTCGCTTTGTACGGCAACGTCAGGGACAGGAAAATCATAACGACCGGAATCACCATATAGATTGAAGCAGCCAACCACATGATCTGAGTCGCCTGGGTACCAAAGATTTCACCTCCCGCGATATAGTCGCCGCTATATATTCGCAGCACATCCGCCAATTGATAAGAAAACATGAGCGCGCCCCATAATGCGGAAAGCTTTATCTTTGCCTCTTCCATTTCAATCATCTCCTTCGTGAATTCCAAATACGCCGTGTGCCATATCTGTGTCTTGTGTTTATCGCTTGTGGAGCATACAACCCTGCGCCTCAACCATAAAGTTGCGACCATTTTCCCGCGCTGCTGGGTATCATTTGTTATCATGTTCCAAAGTTATGACTACTTTTCCTTGAGAGTGTCGTTCTCCATAATACCGGACAGCTTCAGAGGCCTCATTGAACGGGTAACGTCTATCGATGACAGGTACAACCTTGCCAGCTTCAATTAGTTCTTTCATGACAACCAAATCTTTTTGGTTTGGTTCGGCTGACAGGTTCCTTATTCTCTCGCTCTTGTTCATTGATGCTTTGATAACTGCAGCCATGGAACCTCCGACAAAGACATAAATTCCCCGGGGACTTAGTGCACGCTCTAAACCTGAAATCGAATGATTTGCCACAATATCAAGAATCAGATCGTAACGCTGCCCATTATTGGTGAAATCTTCTTGCATGTAATCAATGACCTGGTCTGCACCAATCGAGCGCACCATGTCCAAATTCCTTGAGCTGCACACGCCAATTACTTCAGCCCCGAACGATTTGGCAATCTGCACTGCAAACGTACCAATCCCCCCAGACGCACCATTAATCAAAACCTTATGCCCCGGCTGAATTTGTCCTTCATTGCGCAAGCCCTGCAGGGCGACGACTGCCGCTTGAGGTACGGCCCCAGCTTCCTCAAACGTCAAATTGGCCGGTTTCAGCGCTAATGCTTTCTCTGGAACAGATACATACTCGGCAAAACCGCCCCAACCATACGCGGATAGTTCCGCGTATACCTCATCACCAGGTCTAAACTGCTTTACATTTACCCCAACCGCTGCAGCCTGCCCCGCAATGTCAGCTCCGAGTATCTTGATTTTTGGTTTGAGTAATCCTCCAACCATTAGACGGATCACAAACGGCTTACCTCTCACGAAAACCCAGTCAGAATAATTTACGGACGCGGCATGAACTTTTACAAGGACTTCATCCTCACTGGGAGCAGGTTTTTCTACCTCTTTGAGCCGGAGAACATCCGGTGGTCCGTATTTTTCATATACAATTGCTTTCATTTGGGTATCCTTCCTTATTTTAGATGTGCTAATTTAAACTTCGTTTATATCTGTTTTGTAGACCCGGAAGTGATTGCAGATGAATTGAACCCTTTAGCAAAAAGCCATATCGGTAGAATGAATTCAAATAAGCCTCCTGGAAGAACTGCAAGCATTCCTGCACCTTGATCTACATCAATCAAACCTAACATAGCTAACGAGGTTCCTAGTAACAACACTGCGCCTCCAATGAGGCCCAAGACTGATATAGATCGTGGAATGAGTTTTGATTGATACAATAAATAGGCAAGCATCAGAGTAGCTACGCCATTAATGATATAAATCAACCGCCAGGCCCAATGACGTAGTGCTAGCAATACAGCGCCTAAAGTTTGAATAGAGGAAGCATCCTGATCGACTGCTTCTACTTATTCCTTACGTTATGTTATTTTAATTTATGGGCTTATTGTCCAGAGATTAT
>CP070746.1:4607307-4611484 GCA_020348305.1 Desulfobacterales bacterium | reverse complement strand
TATGATCGCAAGAAAATCCGGTGGATCGATAATTAATGTGGCTTCCATATCAGGCCACATCCCCGAGATCCATGGAGGCGCCTATACGCCAAGTAAATCCGGGGTAATAGGATTAACGCGTCTTCTTGCGATTGAATGGTCAAAATACAATATTCGGGTAAATGCAATCAGTCCCGGACCGATTATGACGCCTTTGCAACGAAAAGCCTACCCAAGCGAAAAACTGTTGGAAGCTCGCAATAGTGCAATACCGATGGGAAGACATGGAAAACCTGAAGAGATAGCCAAAGCCGCCGTCTTTCTCGCATCGGACGATGCCGGTTACATCACCGGCGAGGAAATAACTGTTGATGGGGGATCACAGGTAAGTATGTTCCAATTGGTCCATCAATTGGCAGGCAATAAATGATAACAATAAAGGAGCTACACTTAATATGTTGAAAAGGTATCAGCTTTATGCGTTTAGCGGATGAGGAGAAGAGCATCTTGGACGGCAACCAAGGAGAAGCAGCACGAATCGCCCTATCGGTGCTGGTCGATTTGGGAGAGCTTTTCGGTGCTGTGGAACTAATCGAGGTGTCGCAGGTACATATCGATGCCACCCTTTACATGGTAGATGCCGGATTGGAGTTTGCTGAAAAAATGGCCGATCTGGGAGGAGAAGTCGCAGTTCCTACTTCTCTCAACCCCAGCTCCATCGACCTTCAGCGATGGAAGCAATATCGAGTTCCACCTGACGTTTTATCAAAACACAAGCGCATGGCAGCGGCCTATCTAAAAATGCGAGCTACCCCTACGTGGACCTGTGCCCCCTATCAAAACGGGATAATCCCGCGATTCGGGGAACAGATAGCCTGGGGAGAGTCAAATGCCATTGCTTTTGCCAACTCAATCATCGGCGCCAGAACCAACCGGTATGCAGATCTCATGGATATCTGCGCGGCGATCATCGGAAAAGTTCCGAAATTTGGTCTTCATCTCACCGAAAATCGAAAAGCCGGGATGCTGATTCAGATAAAAGATATTACTGCGCAAATGTTTGAAAATGAGGCGATCTATCCGCTTCTGGGGTATCTTTTTGGAGAAATCGCCGGTGATCAAATCGCGGCTATCAGGGGAATCCCTCAGAGTGTAAAAATTGACAGCCTCAAGGGGTTTTGTGCCGCGGCTGCTTCTTCCGGTGCAGTTGGCCTTGTCCATATGGTGGGAATCACCCCTGAGGCCCAGACCCTAGAAATGTGTCTTCATGGAAGTAAACCGGAGAATATTTATGATATAACCCCCAAATTAATCGAGCAGGCAGAGGATCGACTCTGGGCGGTGAAAAGTGATGCGGTGGACCTGGTTGTTGCCGGTTGCCCCCATTATTCGCCGGCTGAGTTTATCCAGCTGGTTCAGCTGATAAAGGGCAAAAAAGTCCACAGCTCGGTTGTATTCTGGGTATTTACGAACAGAAGCGTTTATGCATGGATAAAAGACAATGGTATTCTAGAAGATCTAACCGATGCGGGTATAATGGTGTTTACCGACGGATGTTCATTACAATATCCCAAAGAGACCTGGCACTTTACTGCTGCTATGACCGATTCTGCCAAGTTTGCCAACTATTGCTTTTCCCAAAGCGGCCTTGATGCGGCTTATGCAAGTATAAAAGATTGCGTTGAAACAGCAGTTCGGGGAAAAATATGCAGGAAGGAATCGCCGTGGAGAAAAAAATAAAGGGGTATTGTGTGGTACCGGGAATTGCAAGGGGAGAAGTACTAACGACCTCACAACCCATCAGTTTCTGGGGCGGCGTAAACCCTGCAACCGGACTTATCAATGACCCTCGTCATGAGCTTTTCAACCGGAGCGTGGCGGGGAAAGTGCTGGTGTTTCCTTTCGGCAAGGGCTCGAGTACCGGCTCACTGATTATATTGGAATTGGCCAGAATGAACAAGGCACCGGCGGCAATTGTCAATGTGAGAACCGAACCCATTCTTGCCACGGGACCCATCGTCTGCAAACATTTTTATGGCAAAGAAATCCCAATTATCTTCCTTGATGAGAAGTCATTTCAAATGCTGCAAACAGGGCAACATGTAACCGTCAATGCCGCGGAAGGGTTTATCATCATTCACAATTGATGCACATTGTTGAATCAAAACTTAACACTAATGATAATAATATCACAATGATTAATTATTACAATAGGATACAGATTAGTTGGAGATATAAAAGGTTTTCAAACTATGGAGAAACATTACTTTGATCACATCAATTTGTGCGAAAAAAAACCTAAATTGCCGGTCTGTTTTCTAAAGAGTTATTTTTTCGAGCATCTCAGACATTTATTGGTTTTGTTGAATACGATACATTTAATTAAAGATGCTAATTTATATGGATCATGGCGCACGATTTCCACTGAAGTATCTAATAGATCGCTATCATAGATGATCCGATCACCTATCCAAGTTTCAGTTTTATCTAATTCAACAAACTCTGATTTTTCATTCAGGTATTTATTTAGGAGGTGATTATTAGGTTTTCTTACATTACAAATTATTCCATCGACCTGCCGGCCAAGGTAATTTTCAATCTCTTGAACAAAATCATATCCTCTAAAATTATCAGTTTCCCCAAATTTGGTCATTATATTTAAAATGTAAAAAATCTTAGCACTTGTCTTTTGGATTTCTTCTTTAATGCCTGGTACTATGAGAATTGCAATAATACTTGTATACAAATCTCCGGGACCGATAAGGATATAATCCGATTTATTTATTTCTTCGATTACAGTGGGATAGGCAGAAATAGAATTTTTATAGTGAGGAACTAAAAATAGATTTTTAATTTTTTGCCGTAGTGGACTCTGGGGGATATCAATCGCAGATTCACCATAGATACGAGTTCCATCGGCTAATTCAGCAACAAGTGTGGCTTTATCAGTCGTTATTGGCAAGACCCTGCCCTTGACCTCAAGAATTTCAGATAAAGTTTTGATAGCTGCGGGAAAACTTCCTGTGTATTGCGAAAACATTGTAAGAAGCATATTTCCTGCGTTGTGTCCCTTTAACCGCCAATCGCCATTAAGCCGTTTTAGCAGGATTTGATTCGCAGCTTCATGGAAAGGCGAAAGTGCAATAATACACTTTAGAACATCACCAGGAGGTAAAATACCATGTTCATCTCTTAATTTGCCGGTGCTTCCACCGTTATCAGTCATAGATACGACAGAGGTTATGTTAATATCTCTTAAATCCCTCAAACCCGATAAGAGCGCGTATTGACCGCTACCTCCACCAAAAGTTAAAATTTTGTGTGCTTTGCTTATCATAGGATATAAAAAACCTCAGATTCACTACGCTTAGCAACTCTAAAAATTTATCGGCATTAGGGGAAAATACTCAAATAAATATTTCCTCAAAGAAAGGAGTACAAAAATAGAGAAAAATCATTTGCGATTTATTGGGAAGGGATTAAAAAACTATTTAATTCAAATGTTGAGTTCCATTAGCACAGAATCGAATGCATAACCATTGAGAGATGTCCACATATCGATTTTTCAAAAGCCATTTCAGATATTATTGAGAACGTAATATCTTTTGAGCTAAAATTGGTATAAGTTATCAAGTGGCTAACTGAATTTTACACCTAATCCATAACCATAAGTGTATCCTTCATCATCAACTAGTTCCTTACACCATCTAACTATTGAGGTGAATCTTCCAGATTTGGTGAAAGAAAGTGGCTTCTTAAATTTGATTTTGATTTTTTCTCCCTGCTTTAATGCAACGTTGGTCTCAAAGTACATACCGCCATTGCTAATGTTTTGCATTTGAGCATATATCGATTTTCCTGAAATAGGATCTTCAAGTATTGCGGTGGCTTTGTATTTATAACGCATGTGTTTTCTATATTCAATTTTTTTGTAGGTTTCATCAGAATCTATTTGAAAAATGGTATTAGCCTTTTGCGAAATAGTACCTTCATCGCTAACAGATTTTTTCGAATCTGCACTGTCTTCAATTTTATGAGAATTTTCTTTAACTAATACTGATTCACAAACAAGGCATCCTTCCCCCATAATTCTGTCTTTAACTGTAGCTTCCCACTCGTGACCGTTTTCGCATAACCACCACACTTTCTCATCGTGTTCAGAGGTCACATTTCTTGGATTTAATTTGCCATTCTTTGT
>CP070746.1:4597328-4607207 GCA_020348305.1 Desulfobacterales bacterium | reverse complement strand
AAAAACGATAATGATCATGGCCCTTTTTTTCATATTCGAATTATATTTTTCCGGATCTGCCATCATCACAGGCGTCATCAAAATCATCATATCGTGAATGTTCTGCGGTGGTACTAGTCGTGCAGGCATCCAGAGGTTCAACTTTTTGCATCGGCTTATCGCAGCATTGGGGAGCGCTTGCTTCATCAGCGCTCATTTCTCTGCTTTTTTTACAATTTTCACATTCGTAAACTTGTTTGTCAGTCATCATTTCCTCCATTATCTTTTGAAATTTGCTTTTAATGTACCCTGTAAAATAAGGGATATACGCTTAGGTGTCAAGCTATATACAGCGTCATAAATCTTTTCTCATTCATAATTTGCGCCTTGACTCATACGCAGAGCTTGTAGTAGTCGGTAAACATCGGGTTGATCTGTGATTGCACGTGTTCCTGGCCGATTTTCTGATTGTTTTCTTTCCTTCTCATATCATTCAGTCATTTAAATTATAACCACGAATTATAAAATAAGGAGGTTCCCCATGGCGAAGAATTTTAATGCATGGCCGGATCAGTGGCCGAAATCCCTCAATTATCCCGAACAACCGGTCTTCTCTTTTTTGGATCATACCGCGGCCCGGGTGCCCAACCGCCTGGCTATTATCTTTGGCGGTATGGAGCTCACCTATGCTGAGCTAAAAGACTTATCCGATCGATTTGCCAATGCCCTGATTTCCATGGGGCTAAAAAAAGGTGAAAAGGTGGCAATCCATCTGCCCAATTGCCCTCAATTTGCGATTGCCTATTACGGCGCGTTAAAGGCAGGGGCAATTTTCACACCGCTAAGCCCATTGCTGGCGCCAAAGGAAGCGACGTATCAGCTAAATGACTCGGAGGCCAAGATCTTAATTTCGCTTGATTTAGTCTATCCGGGTGTATGTTCGATTGTTCCGGATACAAAATTAGAAACGGTAATCACCACCAGCATCGCCGATTGCTATAATCCTGTTATTCAACCCCTAAAACCGCTGGAAAAGATCCCGGTGCCGGACACCATTGATATGGCTCCGTTATTAAAAGAACATCAGCCCGAGGCGCCTGAAATTGACATCGATGTGCACAACGATCTGGCTCATCTGGCCTATACCGGCGGCACCACCGGGCTTTCCAAAGGAGTGATGCTCACCCATTACAACGTCGTCGTCAACGTCTGTCAGTATGCCAACTGGTTGGCCGGGTCTCAAATAGAAATAATAGACGGCGTTCCGACCCCGGTTTTTCCTCCGGGAATAGACCCCATTAAGGATAGACTTACTGCAAGAGATCAGGAGACTGCTTTGGTTGTGGTTCCGTGGTTTCATGCCATGGGAACCGTCGGCTACCTTAATAATTTGATCTCTAGTGGAACTACCATGGTAGTTTTTCCCAGATTTGAACCGAAAGAGTATTTAGATGCAATCCCAAAATATAGAGCCACCGCTTTGGGAGGAGCGCCCCAATTATATATTCCCCTCGTAAACCATCCGGATTTTGATTCCTACGATCTTTCCGGAATCAAGCTCGCGGCTTCGGGTGCTGCCCCCCTGGCAAAATCAGTGCTTGATAAAATGTTGGGCGCATTCTCCGGTATGGTATCCGAGGGATACGGACTGACCGAATGCACTATGGGTGCTACCTCCTGTCCGCCGGAACGAGCCAAGATTCGTCCCGGCTCGGTGGGAATACCGGTCTTTGATACCGAATGCAAGGTGGTGGATCTGCAAACCGGAGAAGACCTGCCTTCCGGTGAAGAAGGTGAGATTTGCATAAAAGGACCTCAAGTCATGCAGGGATATTGGAACAAACCTGATGAAACCGCAGAGGTTCTTAAAGAAGGCTGGCTTTATACCGGGGACATCGGCAAAGAAGATGAAGATGGGTATTTTTACATCACCGATCGCAAGAAAGATATGATCATATATAAAGGCTATAATGTCTATCCCCGTGAATTGGAGGAAGTTATTTTTCTGCACCCTGCCGTTGAACAGTGTGCCGTGATTGGCAAACCGGATATGGATGTGGGAGAAGCACCGGTGGCGTTTGTTCAGCTCAATCAAGCAGCTGAGGCCACCGCTGAAGATCTTATGGAACATACCAATTCCCAGGTAGCCGCCTATAAAAAGATTAGAGAAGTAAAATTTTTGGATGCGATTCCGGTAAGCCCCGCCGGCAAGGTGCTGAAACGGGAACTGCGGGATATGCTGGAGTCGGAGTGAACAACATAGTTGTTGTTATTGAAAACTTTTTGCTTTAGTCATTGCATTTTTTTGCCGATATAGACACAAGATAAGCACAGCCAAAATGAAAACAACAATTGCATATAGCAACATGATTGAAAGGGCCGTTGTTAATCTTTTGGCAGCCTCCAATTCGAGGGATCGTATATGAGTAAGTTGAATAATCAGATCAAAAAATATAACGTTACCATCCCAAAATTGTTTGAGACCATTCTCAAGTTAAATCAAGAGCAACAAGTAAGAGTCCTGACATATGCCGAGAAATTGCTTGTTAAGGATAAGAGGATGGCGGTCAGGAAGGCATGCCATATAACAGTAAGCTATGCGACAAGCAATAAGTTGTTCTTAGATCATGTTATAAACATAAGCAAAAGCGGGTTATTCATTGAAACCCAAAAGCCCTTGATTGTCGGTGATGAGGTTTTGATGTCCTTCAACATGCAGGGCTATGATCGCCCGATTAAGATCAAGGGTGAAATTGTCTATGCAAATCGACTGGGAGTTGGTATCGCATATAAAGAAATTAGCCCCTATATTGCTGAGATGATAGACACCCTTGTCAAAAGGATTAAAGACTGAAATTAAGCTTTGCTGGATGCGATTTGATCTGACTGCCACTCCTTCTATGGATGCTTATTTTTTTATCAAATTTCAAAATGGCAAGAAGTAATTTTTATTTCAGAGTAATGGCTTTCTCAGGGCAGATTTCCTGGCAGCAAAAGCAAGTAATACAGGTGTCAGCGTCCACCTGGGGAAGATTGTCGTTCATTGACAAGGCCAATGCCGCGCACTGATCAACGCAAGTGCCGCAGCCGGTGCATAACTCAGGATCGGCTTGTGGTAGCAAAAGCGTTAGATCGTGGAGCCGGGTGCGCAACGCCTTGTTGTTAATACTCGCTTCGCCGCCTAACGGAGGAAGCTTGAAACCGAGTAGTTGTTTCAATTCCCCAATGACTTCAATCGTACTGAGGTCGTAGTCTCCTAAACCTATTTCCTTCGCCTTCTGAAGGAATCGCAGCCGATCCGGTTCACATCCCATCATCGCGGCAATGACGGCGTCCATAGCCACAGCGTTGTCAGAGGCCAGGATGAGTCCTATGTTTCTGAGCTCTGGGGAAGCCGGGCCATTGCCTTCCATGCCGACCACGGCGTCTACTAAGAACAGGTCTGGCACCCGCAGCCTGAAAACGTCGATCAGCATTTCATGGAAGCGTTCGGGTCTGCCCGCTACTTTGTGTAATTTGGCTTTCTGAGCGCCGGGTAAAAAGCCGTAACTGTTCTTTATCGCGCCGCTGATGACGGTCAAACCGTGGGTTTTGAATTTCGGCAGACTGATGATGATATCGACTTCCATTACAACGCGGGAGAGACTCACCGTGGATAAGAAATCGGGATTGAAATCAACTTTCTGTGAATCACTTCCGATATTCTGATAATAACCCACGGATGCTTCCATCAGGCCTGTTTTCTTGAAGCTTTCCTCGTTTGCCCCATAGCTAAAAGCCCCCGGATTGTCGCCCACAACGATGGAGGCGGGGTGCATTTTTTCTACCTTTTCGACCACGGCACGAAGCACTGCAGGGTGGGTGACAATGCCTTCTTCAGCCTTCGAAGCCCGAAGCACGTTAGGTTTTATCAAGATTCTTTTCCCCTTCAGTTTCATGGGGAAGCGTTCAAAAACTCGATCTACAGCCTGATGGACATTCTCATATGTAGCAGAATGGATCATGACTTTTGACATGGCCTATTCCTTCCGATCTCAGTCTTTTCATGACACAATACATGTAGGCGTTTGAATTCCTGAAATGACAAAGAGTTTCGATTATCATCTCGATAGGCGAGAAATTATCCTTACATATATTATTTTGATTCAATAGTCACCTAATTTTATGCGCTCATACACTTGTTTGATTACCTCTGAACCCTTTGGTTATTTCTTGGGCTTCAAGTACAAAAGGCCGAGTCATAGCGACTCTTCTTTATCGTAAGGGGTTCCAAGTGTAGTGCATGTAAACATCCATAATTTCTTGACAAAAGAATAGAATATTGAAAAATAAATATATTATTCCGAATTCCAAATTTAACTGCAGCTATAAATATGCACCCACTGCTCAAATATCTTATATGGCCACTGCTCTTATATGTGGCATACTGCTGTATTCTCTTTCTCATCCAGCGCCAGATTATGTTTCCCCACAGTTTAATCCCTCACCCTTCGCCATCTATGCAAGAAATGCCCGGATTGGAACAGATCTGGTTGCATACCGAATTTGGAAAGGTTGAGAGCTGGTTTTTGCCTCCATCTATAGAAAATACATCTGCTCCAGCACCGGCAATTATATTTGCGCATGGAAACGGGGAGTTAATTGATTATTGGCCTGATGAATTGAAAACATTCACCCGATTTGGAATAGCATTGATGCTAGTGGAATATCCGGGATATGGGCGTTCAGCAGGTAAACCATCACAGAAGAGTATTACGGAAGTATTTATTGCTGCTTATGATGTTTTGACTGCCAGAAAAGACATCGATTCGACTCGAATTGTTCTGTTCGGTCGCTCGCTGGGCGGAGGAGCCGTGTGCGCTCTAGCCGCCAAAAGACCATCCAAAGCTCTTATTCTAATGTCCACATTTAGCAGTGTGCGTTCGTTTGCATCAAGGTACCTTGTTCCGAAATTTTTGGTGCGAGATCCCTTCGATAATCTGGCGATAGTTAAGTCCTATTCCGGACCCATTCTATTTTTACATGGGAAATATGACAATATTATTCCATTTCGGCACGGAATTGCTCTGAATAAAGCTGCAAAAAATAGTAAGTTAATCGCCTATGATGCCGGGCATAATGATTGTCCACCCAATTGGGATGTCTTTTGGCAACATATTGAATCGTTTCTACGAGAGGTTGAAATCATTATAGATCATTGACAGACAGGCATAATTTATATAGGTGTTTTATGGAAAACGAAATCAAAGTGCCTTGTAAGTATTATTCACCGCAGAGCTTCGCAGAGCACACAGATAGAATATAAAAAATTTGGGGAAAGGAGTTAACCTATGCCGTCGAACCGACTTGAAGCACCTTTGAGAAAATTGATGGGACCCGGACCGCTGGATATTCATCCACGGGTTTATCAAGCACTGACGACGCCGGTGATCGGACATCTGGATCCGGCCTATCTGAAAACTTTGGACCGTGTTGGCGAACTGTTGCGCAACGTGTTCGCCACTCAAAACCGGTTAACCCATGCCACACCCGGTACTGGAACGTCCGGTATGGAAGCTTGCGTGGCAAACCTGCTGGAACCTGGAGATGCCGTGTTAGTATGTGTACTTGGGTATTTTGGGGATCGTATTCGGCAAATGGCGGAACGGCAGGAAGCCGATGTAACCTTGCTTGAGGGAGAATGGGGCAAGCCAGCCGATCCGGAGCGTATTAAAGAAGAGCTTGATAAACGATCATACAAAGTCATCGCGTTGGTGCATGCAGAGACATCAACCGGCGTGCTTCAGCCTATGGATGAAATATCCCGCCTGGCCAAAGAATATGGTGTTATGATCCTGCTAGATAGCGTGACTTCTCTTGGGGGTGTCGAAGTAAAAGCAGATGAATGGGGACTGGATGCTGCCTACAGCTGCTCGCAAAAATGCATTGGGGCGCCTCCCGGTTTGGCACCGGTTACCTTCAGCGATCGAGCAGTCGAGGCTGCAAGAAATCGAAAACATCCGATCCGCAGCTGGTATCTGGATATTACGTTGCTGGATAAGTATTGGGGATCGGAACGGGTTTACCATCATACAAGCTCTAGTACACTGAACTATGCCTTGCTGGAAGCACTTCAGCTTATTGATGAAGAAGGATTACAGCATCGATTTAACCGCCATTTAAAAAATCATAAGGCGTTGGTAGCCGGTGTGGAAGCTATGGGACTGGAAATGCTGGTTGAACCGCCTTACCGCCTGCCAACACTGAATACCGTGCGAATTCCTGAAGGTGTAGACGACGTCAAGGTCAGAGGATACCTTTTGGAAAAATTCAATCTAGAAATCGGCGGTGGTTTAGGAGCACTGAAAGGCAAAGTGTGGCGTGTCGGTCTCATGGGATATTCTTCCTCCGTCGAAAATGTGCTCTTTTTCTTGTCGTCTCTAAGCCGGGCTTTAGCAGTGCAGGGATGCAAATCGGATCTATCGTCAGGATTAGATGCTGCCATGTCGGAGCTGGGTGCTTAAATTTGTTTCTATTGAATGTGAAACCCAATAAGGGGGCATCAATGAGACAATGCTTTTAAGATATAGATGCTAGAATTCCTCTAGCATTCAATAGTCAATAATGCTGCTTTCGTAAAAAGTCCCGATCCCGTCACTCCGGCGAAAGCCGGAGTCCAGAAGCTATTGAAATGAATGGATTCCGGCTTTGCCGTCATCCCGGACCCCGATCAGGGACGAAATGACAATAAATCAATTTTTTGACTTTTTACGGATTCATCAATAATCAAACTCTCACCCTACGCTTCCCCAATTGCCTCTACCACAAGCTCCGTCAAATCCTTAACCGCGAGATCAATTTTTTGTCTGCGCGCACGGGTGGCCATGGTACGAACACACTGCTGGCATGCGGTTATGACCATTTCGGCCTCGATATCTCTGATGGAATCGAGCTTCATCTGAGCAATCTCGCCCGAAAGCTCCGGATCCGTCATCTCCAGGTTTCCACCGCCGCCGCAGCATATGGCGAATTTACGATTTGTAGGTAGTTCTTTGAACTTGAGACCCGGAATCGCCTGGATCACTTCGCGGGGTTCCTCATAGACTCCCGTGTTGCGGCCCAAGTCGCAAGGATCGTGATACGTGGTCGTGACATTAATCTCCTTTTTAGGCGCAATACGCCCATCTTTAATCAGTCCGGCAATCAACTGACTGGAATGCATCAGCTTCAGACTCGTATCATACTGATGTTTCCAGGTATGGAAGCAAGAGGGACAGGTAAAAACAACTGTCTTTGCCCCTATATCCGCCACTTTTTTTATGTTATGCTCCTTCAAAGCTTCCAACTTCTCAGGCATTCCCGCCCCCACAAGCGGAAAGCCGCAGCACCATTCATCCCCGCCCAAAATACTGAAGTCCACGCCGGCCTGCTGCATGATCTTCGCCATATTCGCCGGGATTTTCTGGACCATGGGGAAAAACGAGGCCACGCATCCCACGAAAAAGACAATCTCGGCGTTTTCCTTTTCAAATGCGTCCTCAGGCAGATCTTTTATCAATTCCTGCCACTCAGCGCGATCCTCGTTATCGTCGTCGGATATATTATGGGTACCTTCCAGAGTCTTCACCAGACGATCAGCGATTTTCGGATAAAACCCTTCGCCAACCTGGCACTCCCGGTCACGAAAAATAAGGTTCTTCGTTTCGACTCCAGACAGACAGACCGCCGTACAGGCACCGCATCCCAGACAGGTGAAAATGGATCTCTCGGTATCTTTATTCAGCTCCAGCTTATTTTCGATGGCAAATCGGGTAATGGCATTGCGTCCCCGGGGTGAAGAGGATTCCTTTTTCTCAATGATATAGGTAGGACAACTCGGCAAGCAAAATCCACACTTATTGCATTTGGCTACCTCATCGTATGACAATTTCTTCAACTGGACAATATTCATAACCGTTTACCTCATATTTATTCTCTAATTTTCCTTCATGCAGTCCAATGCTTAAAGACCGCCAACAAAACGGCCCGGACTCATAATGCCCGATGGATCCACCTGTTCTTTAACGCGCTTTACGACAGCAAAGTCAGGCGGCAGTTCACCCCAAATACTCAAACGCTTCTTCATGTCGGCTGGGGCATATTGTATAACGAGATTACCGCCCGCTTCTCGGCTGCGCTTCAGCAGTTGGCCCATCACTTCGATGGCCTGATCCACCGATCCATTCCCGCCTTGACCCATCAGCAAGCTGATGGTGCATATCCCGCATCCTGCGTGCGCTGAAATAGCATGTTCAAGTTTTCCCTGAAACAACGTATTTTCAGCAAACTCAAAGATGTCTTTCCATTCGGAAATGCGATAATTGAGCTTCGCCTTAATCAGACCGGCGAATCTTGCTGCCAGATTCGGATCTAAACTGCTGACTGCCAGCCAGAATTGAAGATGTAATTGGTTTTGAAGGCTTGCGTCGCTTTGCGCCCCACAATCCCTCGCCATCTCTCTGATTTCTTTGACCATACGCTTTACGGCCTCTTCAAAGGTCTCAAGGGCGACCGCCACCACGTAGCCGTCAGTAGCAAAATCGGGCGTGGCGTTCATCTTCAAATTGGCAAATGCAGTAGCGTTCATGACTTCGACTGCAGCGGGAAGCAAACTGGTTTCAAAAATATGATCGGCAAAATCGCAAGCAGCGGAAAATGTTCCAAAGGAAAAAAGCAGTGTTGCCATTTGCTCGGGCAACGGAAGCAGTTTGAACGTCATTTCACAGATAATACCCAATGTTCCAATGGAACCGATCATCAACTTGGATATATCGTAACCCGAGACGTTCTTGACGGTTTTGCCTCCCGCTCCCACGATCTCTCCATTCGGAGCGACAAATCGAACCCCCAAAATGAAGTCGCGGGGCAGATTATAGAGCAGTCGCCGCGGACCACTTGAATTGGCGGCTACGATACCGCCCATGGTGGCTTTTTCGCTGCAAGGCGGATCGATGGGCAAAAAGCACCCGCTATGGGACCTGTCCGAACAGATAAACTCATCCCCCTCGGTCACAAGGTCCTCCAAGGGCAGATAACAACGATCATCCTCGGTCGCTAATCTTGCCTGTACGTCCCTGAATTTGACGCCGGCTTCAACGGTTATAGTGAGATTGGCCGTGTCAACATCCAGCATATGATTCATACGGGTGGTACACACAACCAGGTCCAACCGTTTCGGAGGGTTTCCCAGCGACATCTTTGACCCGCTTCCGCGTGGAACAATAGCCAAATTCTCAAGGTTGGCAAACTTCACGATCTCTGAAACTTGTTGCGTGTTTTTTGGTGATAAAACCGCCATGGGTGTCATGTTATCGACAGCATACTCGGCGATGACTTCAGGTGTTGTTTTAACAAACTTCCGGCCGACAATTTCAGCCAAACCGTCAATAATTGTTTTAGAATCCACCATATAATATCTCCTAAAGAAATGAAAATTTCGTACTTTTTAGATTTCGTGTTTTCGTGATTAATTTATCCTGTTCGGTTCCGTCTTGTACATCTAAGGTGGCTATTGCGCGCACTCCGGCTCCGGAATCAACTTGCCTGGATTAATAATCTCATCCGGATCAAAGGTTTTCTTGATTCCGCGCTCAAATTCCAGGTCCTTATCGCAGAAAATAAGGGATGTCTCCTTCAACTTTTCAAGTCCGACGCCATGTTCACCACTGATGGTTCCGCCGGCGTCCGCACAAAGTTTGAGAATCTCCGAGGACGCCTTGAATACTCGTGCTTTTTGATCAGGATCTCTTTCGTCAAACATGATCAGAGGGTGAAGGTTGCCGTCTCCCGCGTGAAAGACATTGGCGATGGTGAGATCGTATTTCTTGCCGACTTCTAAGACCTGGCTGAGGACTTCCGGCAGTTTTGTGCGGGGCACCGTGC
>CP070746.1:4575377-4597228 GCA_020348305.1 Desulfobacterales bacterium | reverse complement strand
ATTTTTTCAGTCCTGCCAGGACCGAGAACGTAACATGCCCTCACTCGGTATTGAGAAATATTTTACAGCCAAGATCATCCGCCTGCTTGGCAGCCATGCGGGTAATGTGCTCCCAGGACTTATTGTCTGCAAGAAACATACAATAGTTTTCTCCTCCCCAGCCTTTGCTGCCGTAAGTCCAGTCGGCTTTCACAAGGTGGAGAATCTTCCATAACGGTACCAATTCATCCGGTTCGGTGACAGGCTCCCGGGAATTTTGATTCAAAAAGAAATAGGCGCCCTTCTTGTCAATGGGAGCCTGCATGTCCTTGAATTCGGGCTGTGCCTCCCGGTACTCTTCGAGAACATCCTCCACCACGAAGGTAAAATCTTCCGGAGATGCCCCCATGGCACTGCAGCTGTCATTTCTTAAGGCCATATCGCATGATCCCAGGATACCTTTGGGTCGTTCTTCCCTGGGCCAGCTGCTCCGGGCATGGTAAACCAGCTGAGGAATGTCGATTTTCATCGGACACGCGTAAATGCATCGCTGGCACATGGTGCACATCCATACCCAATCGGACTTCAATATTTCATCGTCCAGCCCAAGAGCTGCCATGCGCAAAAACTTTCGCGGATCCATTCCGTCAAGACCGGTTGCCGGGCAACCGGAAGAACATGCGCCGCAGGTTAAGCATAGATTCAGATTTCCTCCCTCAGGAAGGATTTCCATGACCTTGTCCATGAAAGAGCTTTTCTTTTTCCTCCCCAATTTGAAGACACCATCTGACATAGGTTCCTCCTTGGCTCGTTTTGCGTTTCGTTATTTGATCTAAATCCGCTAAACCCATCATTTTACCCCACCATTTCATTATTCCAATTGGGGCAAAGCCCATAGGTTCTTATCAGTTTATCCCCACCACCTCAGGAAACTCCTCCTCACGAAACACCGATAGCGGCGGGTCTTCCTCTAGACTTCTGCCGGCCTCATATTCAAAAGCCTCCTGGGTGCGCTGGGAAACGGTCCGAAACAGCTCCATGACCGGGATATCATTCGGGCAGGCATTGGAGCACTGACCACAACCCACGCAGGCTGTACTCATATGCGCCAGCCGCGTAATATGGTAAAAAACGGTGTCCGTCGGCATTTTGATGATTCCCTTGCGATTGGCCCAACGTAAATACCGGGACGGGTCATGGTTGAACACATCGGTCACAAATACGCATTCCTTACAGTAGCAAACCGGACAGGCCACCCGGCAATTGTAACAATTAACGCAACTGGCAAGGTATGCTGTCATTTTTTCCAAACTGTCTGTAACTTCGCGGGTGCTGCCAAACATCTCATCGCGATATGCCACGCGTTTTTCAATCACGTCAGCAACCGTATCCTGACGTATGCCGGGTTCGTTGATTTCGGAAAGATTAAGCTGAGCTAATAGATCCTCGCCGACATTGGTCTGAGATTGGATCAATATTTGACTGTCTACCTCAATTCCATATAGCCCAATGAGTATATCGGCGTTTGAGGCCACCGGGTATTCGCATGCTTTACATGCCGGAGCTAGATTTAATCCGTCTATTTCTCCATTCTTTCCGCTCAAGATATTTTGGTAGAACTTTATGGTTGATTGATCCCCATTTTGTTCGACAAAACGAGAGTAATCATTGTTCTGGTAAGCGCCGAGACAGTCTATGCCAATCAGCACGAGTTCATCCGTACTTCCCTGCTTGAGCTTCACCAATTCGAAGAAGGCCCGAATCTCACAGGGACGCAATGCCGCCGCAATTTTACCGCCCATTGGTTTGCGGGTCAGTCGGGAAACAATTTTAGCGGCGTTCATCGGAAAGGCCGGCGCAAGGGGATCGACGCCATCCAGCTGATTCAAGTCGGTCACCAGGGTTGGCATGACCATATTTTTCATGGGTAGATGTTGAGGAACCAGAACCGCCTTGATTTCTTCGACATTAAGGATGTCTCTAAAAAATCCCCGCAAAGATTCTAAAATGTCTTTTTCTTCCACATCAATTTTTGCCGTAATCGCCATTTGTCTCCTCCAAACCTACGGTATTCAGGAATTCAAAGATAATCCCTTAATTCCCTGATTCCTCAATTCCTTAATTCAGATCACCATCTTCAACTTTGCCTGACTCGGCCCCAGGGCTTTAATCTGGGTTACCAGCTCCTGCATAATTTCAGCAAACTGAATTCCATCGCTGGCACCGATCCAGGTTAACCTAAGCCGCTCCTGATCAAAGCCAAACTGGGGGAGAATCTCCTTAAGAAGCTTGATCCGCCTGCGGGCCTTAAAATTCCCGTTGATATAATGGCAATCACCCGGATGGCATCCGCTGATCAACACACCATCAGCCCCCTCCAGAAATGCTTTGATCACATATTGCGGATCCACCATGCCTGTGCACATCACCCGGATTAAGCGCACATTTTTGGGATACGTCAACCGGGAAGTACCGGCTAAATCCGCAGCCGTATAGGTGCACCAGTTGCAGACAAACGCAACGATAGTCGGTTCAAATTCTTCCATACCTCCTCCGTAAAACGCTAGCTATTTTTTTGCCCTCATAAGGGTAAACTTTGAAGATTGGTTTCTTTTGTATATGCCTTTCATTCCGCATTCCCAATTCCGAATTCTTCTACATCCCCACCGCATCCGCCGCATCCATGATACCGTCGAATTCGGCAAACAGTTGCTTCGGATTGAAATGTCTAACCTGCGCGGCACCGCTGGGGCAAAACCCGGAACAGCTGCCACAGCCTTTGCATACCGCTTCGTTTACGACGGATACGCCTCGGCGTTCATCAAATTCGATGGCCGAATAGGCACACAGGCCAATGCAGGTTTGGCATCCCGCACAAATATCGGGATCAATCCAGGCGATCGCTGAAGGCACCTCCACCTTCCCCCGGGTGGCCAGGGAAAGGGCTTTCGATGCCGCTCCCGATGCCTGGGCCACCGCATCCGGAATATCTTTGGGCGACTGGCAGGCGCCTGCCAGAAATACGCCGTCGGTAGCTGTATTCAGCGGTCCCAACTTGGGGTGTTCCTCCAGAAAGAACCCATCTGCACCCAGGTTGACCCCAAAAATTCTGCCTATCTCAGTAGCATCCTTGCGGGACTCGATGGCCGTGCAAAGAATCACCATATCCACGGGTATGCGCAGTTTCCTGCTCAGAAGCGTGTCTTCCGCAATGGTGATAAGTTTACCTTCCTCTTTAGGATCATTGGTTTGATTCGTAATTTCAGCCACTTTGCCCCGGATGAAGGTCGTTCCTTCTTGCTGACATCTGCGGTAAAACTCCTCATACCCTTTGCCAAAACAACGCTGGTCGATGTAAAAATCGTAAATTTGGGTATGATGTCCGACCTTTTCCTTGATTAGATGGGTATACTTGAGCGCATACATACAGCACACTCTAGAGCAGTACTCGTGATAATTCACGTCTCTACTGCCGATGCAGTGAAGTATGGCAACACTTTCAGGGGTTTTGGTAAATTCTCCGTTTTCATCCCGAATCAAGATCTTGCCGTCGGTGGGTCCGGTGGCATTGCTGAGTCGCTCGAATTCAAGGCTGGTGAAGACATTGGGGTAAACGCCATAACCGAACTGCTTCATGCAGGTCGGATCAAAGGTATCGTATCCGGTAGCCAAAATAATACTGCCGACCTTGACCTCAATCTCCTGCGGTTGCTGGTCGTGGTCAATTGCCTTGGGTTCACAGACACGCACGCATTCCATGCATTCGCTGCAGATTCCGCAGTTCAGGCACCGCTGACTCTCCTTTTGTGCTGCGGCTTCTGAGAAGTTCAAGTCGACTTCCTCGAAAGACACAATTCTTTCCTGGATGTCCCGATGCTGAGACGTAACCCTCGCCCGCGAGGCAAAATTTTCCGGGATCTCCCGCCAGCTCTGACCCGGAGGTTCCTGTCCGGGCACCCCCTCGGCAAACTGCTTTAGATCTTCTTTATCGATGAATCGTTGAATAGCCTCAACAGCTTTATGGCCGGCAGCGACAGCTTCTATGACCGATGCCGGACCGGTGACGGCATCTCCACCGGCAAAGACATGGGGGATGCTGGTCTGCATGGTATGGGGGCTGACCTGAATTGTATCCCATTTGGTTAGCTGTAAATCCGGCTCTCGATCGACCCAGGATTTATCGATTCGCTGCCCGACGGCCGGTACAACGACATCACAATCGATGACAAACTCGGATCCTTTCACCGGCATAGGCCGCCGCCGCCCGCTGGCATCCGGAGGGCCTAGCTGGGTTTTGAGGCATTCAAATCCCGCCACTTTGCCTTTCTCAGCAAGTATTCGATTCGGGGCTGTGAGGAATAAAAAATCGATACCTTCCTCTTTGGCACCTTCTATTTCTTCGGCATAGGCCGGCATCTCTTTTTGCGACCGACGGTAGACCACCGTGACAGATTCAGCCCCGAGACGCTTGGTCGCCCGTGCCGTATCTATCGCTACATTACCCCCGCCGATAACCACCACTTTGTTTCCGGGTGACGATTTTTCACCCAAATTAATCTCCCTTAAAAAACGTACTGCATCGATAACGCCCGCGGTGTCCTCTTCTCCGGTTATTTTCAAATTCATTGATTCATGCGCTCCAATGCCTATAAACACAGCCGAAAATCCCTCTTCTTTCAGGTTATGAAGCGTAAAATCGGTTCCGAACCATACCCCGGTGTGTGTTTCCATTCCCAGGCGCAGAATATGATTGATCTCTTTGTCCAGTACGTTCGGCGGCAAGCGGTAATCCGGAATACCCACCCGGAGCATGCCGCCCAGTTCATCAAGCGCCTCAAAAATTGTCACCTGAAAACCTTTCAACCTTGAATAGTATGCCACCGTCAGGCCGGCCGGACCGGAACCCACCACTGCAACCTTCTCGGGCCGATCTTCTATATCAGGCAGCGGCAGCTCATCCAGGTCCACCTGATCGGCAGCAAAGCGCTTCAGATCTCTGATTGCAATGGGTGTATCTACCTCTGCTCTTCGACAATCGCTTTCACAAGGATGGGGGCAAACCCGCCCCAGTGCGCCCGGCAGGGGGAGTCGCTCCATAATAAGTTGAATTGCCTCCTTATACTTTCCCTGCCCAATAAGCTGTACATATCCCTGGACATTGATGCCTGCCGGACAGGTGACAACGCAAGGTGCTCGATCCTTTTTATCGATGCAAAATGTTATGGGAACAGCCTGAGGGAAAGATCTATAAATGGCCTTTCTCGCCCCGAGGCCTTCATCCCATTCACTCGGCACGCAAACGGGACAGACGTTGACACATTCCCCGCACCCGGTACAGACTCCTTCTTTCACATAACGCGGCTTGCGCTGGATTTTGACCGAATAATTGCCGATGTATCCCGATACCTCTTTGACTTCGCTGTAAGATAGCAATTCGATATTTGAATTCTGTGCGACTTCAACCATCTTGGGAGTACCGATACAGGCCGCACAATCAAGCGTGGGAAATGTCTTGTCAAATTGCAGCATATGCCCGCCGATAGTGGTACCCTTTTCCACCAGATAGACCTTATGATCGGAATTGCCGATATCCAAAGCCGCTTGCATCCCCGCAATGCCGCCGCCCACCACCAGTGTATCCGGGTGGACCGCTACTTCCCGGGTTTCCAGTTCATGATGGTAGTTAACCCGGTTAATGGCAGCGGCTGTCAGGGTTTTGGCTTTGCGGGTGGCCTCATCTTCATCTTCCGTCACCCAGGAAACTTGCTCCCGCACAGACGCCATCTGGAACATATACGGATTAAGTCCGGCGCGCGGGCAGGCTCCCTGAAAGGTCTTTTCGTGAAGCCTCGGCGAGCAGGAAGCTACCACCACCCGGTTCAGGGCAAATTTCTTAATGTCGCTTTCAATCATTTCCTGGCCCGGATCCGAACACATAAATTTATAATCGCGTGCCACAACCACATGGGGCAGATGCTGGGCAAAATCCGCGACCTCTTCCACCCGGACTTTGTAGGCAATGTTGATTCCGCAGTGACAGATATAGAATCCTATTCGAATTGACATAACGTTACCTTCTCCATTCGCTGAAACATATTACCCATCATCATCGTCAAAAGAACATTCATCCGTGGTTGTCAACGTGTGAACAAGTTGGATGAGTTCCTCAGCCTCCAAAGGTTTCTCTAAATAGGCACCCGGCTCCGGGACACCTTTATCCCGAGGCGTGCTCTGAAATTTCTGGTAAAAAGAAAAGGTTTTCTTATCGATGGTTGACACCATAATCACCGGAACCTTTTTAAGATCTTCATCTTCTTTGAGTTCACGATACATTTGGATTCCACCTTCCTTGGGCATCATTGCATCAAGGATGATCAAGGCCGGCTTTTCTCTCTTGGCCTTTTGTATCCCCTCGGTTTTATCACCCGTATCAATGGGTTCATAGCCGCAGTTACCCAGTAGATTGCACAGGAAAATCCGCATATCCAATTCGTCATCAACGATGAGTATTTTTTTTCGTTCCATTTCCGGAGCCAAAATGACCTCTGTTGCGTTACGAAGAGTTGCAAGGTAAGCTGTGGTAGATTTTAATATCGCGTTGTCCCGATATAGAGCACAGAGTGTGCCAGAAGGGATGAATAGGAAAGTTTTTATTTGATTACAGGGAGTTAGCTGGAAAACCGAAACGATTCAATTCATTTGAATGGTTCGGTATGTTGCAGCAATTTGCAACATCTCGAAGCATAACTATGTGCAAAAATGCCTTATAAATAAAGTCTAAAGACAGATTTGGCTATTTTGTGCAACATATGATGCAACATTTAGTGCAACATTATGCTATAACCACAAATAAATTACGTTGTACCGTGCAACTTGAGTCTGAAAGAAATAAAAGGAATAAGATGTTGAAATGGGAGTGAATTTGACGTTGTTGAATAGAGCAAAAAGCAATACCATTCAATTGAAGCAATTGGAACGATCGCTAGGCTCAACGTAATATTCCATATTTTTTGATCTTACGCCACAGTGTGGTTCGGTCCATGTCTAAAGCCTTAGCTGTTTTAGAGCGATGCCAATTGTGCTGCTGAAGCATGGATATAATTGTATTACGCTCCGCTAAATCAGAAACATCGATTTGCTTTGGGCTTCTCAGTGGTGGGGATTTGTGGGCGGCATGGTAAGCCTGCAGATATTCGGGTAGATGCCGCGCTTGAATTGTATCTTCCTGGCAGATAATCAACGCATGTTCCAAAATGTTTTCCAGTTCTCTCACGTTTCCTGGATAATTATAGTTCAGCAAAATCTCCATCACTCTTTCAGAAACCTCCGGCAGCCGGACGCCCCTGGTAACAGACAGGCGTCTTAGAATATGTCCTATCAGAATTGGCAAATCGACGTGTCGATCTTTCAGTTCGGGAAGTTCAATTCGAAATACATTCAGACGATAATAGAGATCTTCTCTGAAAAGTCGCTTTTTGACGAGGTTCTCTAAGTTACGATTTGAAGCGGAGATAATGCGCACGTTGACTTTAATCGTGCGTCGACTGCCTAAACGATAAAATTCCCTATCTTCTAATACTCTAAGAAGCTTGGCTTGTAATGCAAGCGGGAGATCACCAATCTCATCCAGAAAAATGCTACCACCGTCTGCCTCTTGGAAACGTCCGGTTTTGTCTTTCTCCGCCCCGGTAAATGCACCTTTAACATAGCCGAACATCTCTGATTCTAGTAAATTATCCGGAATTGCGGCACAGTTGACTTTAACAAATGGTTTGTCGGATCTTCGACTGGCAGAATGAATGACTTTGGCCAGCAGGTCCTTACCGGTTCCGGTAGCACCTTCAATCAGAATGGTTGCATCGGTGCTGGCCACCACGTTGACCATCTCGAAAATGTGTTGCATGGTCGGCGATTTGCCGATCATATCATGAAACGTGTAGCGATCCTTCATGGCTTGCTTGAGCTGATGAACCAGGGTGAGATCATGAAAGGTCGTAAGTCCCCCCACCACGGTTCCTTTCTCATTTCGCAGCGCCATATAGTTGGCTCGGATGGGGATGGTCACACCGTCTCGGGTCATCATTTTTCCTTGTCGGCTGTTGCGGGAGATGCCATCGACAATCGTATCTTGCAGGAGACATACTTCCTGGGCTCTTTCGCCTTCGAATATCGCTTTACAGGGTTGACCTAAAATTTCACGACGGTTAAAATCGGAGATTTTTTCGGCTTCGGTATTAAAAAAAGTAATTCGACCACCCCGGTCCACCGTAAATATGCCTACAGCAAGGTTGTCAAGAATGATCTTTAGACTTCGTTCTTCATAATGAATTCGATCAATGAGGTCGGCAATGGGAGAATGATCCTGCAGAATAGTCATACATCCCACAACCTGGTAGTCGGGCCCGAAAACAGGGGTCGCCATCCGCGTCACCAAATGGGCGGTTTCATCTTCATCCTGGATCTGGATAATGGGTTCATCGGTACTCGCATCTCCCGCACCTTTAAAGGGGCAGTTTGCTAAACAAGGGACACCCACAAAAACCTCACGGCAGTCTTTGCCGATGGCCTCCGTATCTTTTAGCCCGATAAGTGCCTGGGCACTAAGGTTCATCGAGGATACCTGTCGTTGCACGTTAACAGTAAAGGCACCGATATTTAATTCATCCATGATGTGCAACCACTGATCCGATGAGATATTGTTTCCGGGCTTAGTGTTTATATTCTCCATAACTATTAATGGTCTCGCAAAAAGCCAGAAAAGTGAACCTTTTACGAATTAATTAAACTTGATATAAACTTAAACGAATTTTATCATCCGCCTTTATTCGAGCCGCTAACGGGCAGCTCTAACATAATGACAGTTCCCTGTCCCGGCTGGCTTTCAACATTAATGGTGCCTTTGTGCCGCTCTATGATTCCGTAAACAGTGGAAAGACCGAGTCCCACGCCATACCCTTCATTCTTGGTTGTAAAAAAGGGCTCGAAGATATGCGGCAGATTTTCAGGTGGAATTCCCCGGCCCGTATCTCGCACGGTTATAATCACTTTGCCACTGTTGCCATCCCAGCGGCTATTTAGCGCTAAATTCCCGCCCTCCGGCATGGCATCGATGGCATTAAAAATGAGATTGATCACACATTGCTGAAGCTGATTGAAGTCTCCTTCTACGGGTGGCAAATTCGGTTGGATACTGGATTCGAGACGAATGTTGCTCAATTCTAATTTGTGCTGACTTAAGAGGATGCAGCGCTGCAATAGCTCATCGATTTGGACATGACCGAAAGTCGGTGGAGATATGCGTGAAAAACTAAGAAGGCTGGAAACGATCTGGGAACAACGCTTGGTTTCGTTTTCCACCAGGTCTAAATAGCGTTGAAATTTTTCTCTACGATCTTCCGATAAAGAACCTTGACGTAAAATTCGGCTCATCAGTCGCAGATAATTTAAAATACCGGACAACGGATTGTTAATCTCATGAACGACGCTGGCGGCCAATCTACCTAAGGACATCATTTTATCCTGGTGAAGGATGCGGGCTTGATCCGAAACTTCCCGTTCGAGTTTGCGAATTTCGCGCAGATCCCTGAAAAAGCAGACCAGTCCGTTTTCACGATCCTGCTCAAACAGCAGGTTGGCCGAGACTTGAACCGGTAATTCACGTCCGGATTTCGCTTTTAGCGTGGTTTCATAAAGAATCAATCGTTTTTTCCCACCGTAGGTATTGCCGGATAATTCTTTTTTGAAGCGCTCAAGTTCCCCTGCAGGGAAGAACTGCTTGAGGGTCATTTTATGAAGAACTTCTGTCTTTTCATAACCCAGCATCTGTTCCATACTCTGATTATAGGTTACTACTGTATCGTTGCCATCGCAGCCCAGGATACCATCCATCGAGCTTTCAATCAGATTTCGTTGAAAGGCGATACTCTTTAGAAGTTCCTGACTGGTTTGGGCTTTTTCCTTTTCTAAAAGGGCCGTGTAATCCTTGAGTCGCTTTCTGGAATTAAATCGCTCCCTGGCTCGCTTCAAAGCAAGATATAGAACCTCATCGCTGATCGGTTTGGTGATAAAGTCTGAAGCGTCTAGCTGGAGGGCACGGATGGCAAGGTCCATCTCGCCAAAGGCTGTGGCGACAATAACTTCGATATCCGGATATTTCTTCTTGATGGTTTCCAGCACCTGGAGCCCATCGATCCCTGGCATGCGAATATCCGTAATTACGATCTGGGGAGAAGTATCTTCACAGAGCTGGAGCCCCGTTGCACCGTCAGCGGCGGTATCGACTTTGTAACCGGCGTCCTGAAGGGCAATGGTCATTACCTCTCGGATATCTTCTTCATCGTCAATCAGGACGATTTGCCAAGAGGAAGATGTAGCCATTTGTAGTCCTCAATGGTTGTGGCGGTCATGATAGTGCAATCAATAACGACTTTGTTTATTAGATGAACATCCTTTATTCGCTTATTTATAATAGGGAATAGAGATTCGAACAACACTTTAAGTATATTTTATGCCACATTTTAGCTGTTGATTCTGCGCGGCGCCGTGATACCGTATCGCTTCATTCGGTTCCAAACCGTGACCCGTGTAACGCCTAAGATTTCCGCGGCCCTGGACTGGTTGCCGTCGGTCTGTTCAAGCGCTTCGATCAGCTGTTTTTTCTTTATTTCTTCACGGTTTAAGAATGCTTTTTTGTGGGTTTTCAAAGGCTTAGGCATCTGGTAGATATCCGGCGGGAAATGATACGGTTGGATCATGGATTCCTGGCAGGTAACAAACGCATACTCAAAGGCGCTTTTGAGTTCCCGGACGTTTCCCGGCCAGGAATACGTCATCAGCTGCTCCATGGCGTCGTTGGCAATGCCTTGAATATTTTTGTTGCTTTTTAGCTGAATTCGGCGAAAAATAGATTCAGCCAGCAACGGAATATCCCCCGCGCTCTCTCTTAATGGCGGTACGGTGATCGGTATCACGTTAATCCGGTAAAAGAGGTCTTTCCTGAAACCGCCCTTGTCAACCAGCTTCCTGAGATTACGGTTGGTGGCCGTGATTATCCTAACATCAACTGCAATGGATCTGTTATCGCCCACGCGTTCAATGACTTTTTCTTCCAGCACCCGCAACAGTTTGACTTGGATGTTCAGGGGCAGATCGCCGATTTCGTCCAGAAAAATATCGCCGCCTCGGGCCGCTTCGAATCTGCCCTCGCGGCCCCTCACCGCTCCGGTAAATGCGCCTTTTACGTGTCCAAAAAGTTCACTCTCCAGCAGCGATTCCGTCAAGGCAGCGCAATTAACTTTGACATAAGGTTTTCTTTTGCGCCCACTCATCTTGTGAATGGCGCTGGCGACCAATTCTTTGCCTGTACCGCTCTCCCCAAAGATAATCACCGGGGCATCCGATTGGGCAGCATTGGTGATAAGATCAAAGACTTGTTGCATGGAAACTGAAGTCCCGAGTAATCCATGGAAACCATTTTCCGATCTGAGCTCGCGCCGAAATGCCGCAATCTGGTTATCTTTTTCAACAATTTCAGTAATGTCTGTTACGGTTTCTACAGCCCCCATGACTTTGCCTGAGGTGTCATGCAGAAGAGAAGCATTCTTTAACACATGAATGTAACTGCCGTCTTTTCTCATGAAAGTACACCTGCGCATATCCAGCTTTCCTGTCTTAAACAACGCGCACCAGTGATCACCCGAACCTTCAAAAGCAATTTCACAGATGTTGCAGTTTAAAATAATACAAGGCTTGCCGATCATCTCATTCCTTGTATATCCGGATATTCGTTCAAGCGCCTTATTTGCGGAAACGATGGTTCCACCCGAATCTACAATCATGATCCCATCCTGGATCGTATCCACAACCGTCTTCCAATACTGGTTTAATTCCTGTTCAAACATTTAAATCACTCCTGTCAAATTTTAACATGTGTTAATTTTTTTCTTTTAACAATTTAACAGTAGTTCATCAAGGCATTTTTTCAATTTTATGTTTAAGAGCCCCTATCGACACCCTATGGTCACAAAGCTCAGTACTATCTAACCATTTGGAAACATTCATTAATTAATATTAACCGGTTGGTATTTTATTGAAAACAAGCGGTTTTTTCACCTTTGGCATCTTCTTTGCTCTATATGCAAGGAAAAGGAAACTCGAGGTGTTTGTTTGGAAAAAAGCGCGCGACATACACTTGATCTTCGAGGAGTCATCATTCCTTTTTCACTTCTGAAAGCGATCCAGGTTTTTAAAATAATAAAGCCCGGAGAGTTGCTGGAAATTTTGTGCAGTGATCCTGATATCCAAAAGGATCTTTTTAAGATATTGCCGCATTCCGCTTACGAATTGACCTTAATCGAAGAATTAGAAAAAGATTGTTTTTATCGCATTCAATTAAAAAAAGCACTTAAATAAAGAGGCTGAATTATGAAAATTGCAGTCAGTTCATTCGGCAAAGATATGCAATCACAACTGGACCCACGTTTTGGAAGGGCGTCTTATTTCATTATCGTTGACCCGGAAACCATGGCGCATGCGGCTTTGGAAAACAAGCTGAATATCAATCTGCCCCAGGGAGCGGGTATCCAGGCGGCCAAGACAATCGTCGATAACAAAGCAGATGTTGTAATTACGGGTCATTGTGGCCCGAAAGCCTTTAAGGTATTGCAAAGCGCCGGAGTAAAACTATTGATCGGTGCAACAGGAAGCGTTGCTGATGCGCTTCAACAATACAAGAAGGGAGAACTGCAAGCCGCCAACGAAGCCGATGTGGAAGGCCATTGGGTGTAGTCGTCGTATTTTTGATTTCAGCCTGGCCTGGCGCGATTTTTTTGAAATACAAAAATAATCAGAATGCTTTATGAACAGAAGCCTATCAAATTGAGAAAGGGTAGAGAAGGTTAATGGTTGAAATACATGATAAAATGCCGGATCCTGCACAGAATAAGGATCCGCATGCGGAACAGAAGGCGAAGGTTGAATGGTCTTTACAAAAAATAAAAAATAAATTCGTTGTGATGAGCGGGAAAGGCGGCGTGGGCAAAACCAGCACATCGGTCAGTCTTTCCGTCGCACTTGCTAACAGGGGTTTAAAGGTCGGTATCATGGACGTTGATCTCCATGGTCCGGATGTGCCAAGAATGCTAGGGGTTGAGGGTATACTAGATTTATGCCAAAGCCAGAAATTGAATCCCGCCAATGTCGCGCAAAATTTGAAGGCTGTTTCTATAGAATGCCTAATGTCTGGTAAGGATGATGCAATTATATGGCGAGGACCCCTTAAGTATTCTGCAATTCAACAGTTTATCGGCGATGTGGAGTGGGGTGAATTGGATTTTTTAATCATTGATTCGCCTCCCGGGACCGGTGATGAGCCATTGACCGTTGCCCAGACCATTTCTGATGCCAGGGCTATCATCGTTACAACTCCCCAGGAAATCTCGCTAGCTGATGTTCGCAAATCGATCAATTTCTGCAAAGCTGTCAAAATGCCTATCTTTGGTATTATCGAAAACATGAGCGGGTTTGCCTGTCCTCATTGCGGTGAAATGATAGATCTTTTCGGTACTGGCGGCGGAGAGAAAACAGCCCTTGAATTCGGGCTGACATTTCTGGGACGAATTCCCTTCGATCCAAATATGGTCGCTTGCGGCGATTCAGGCACACGTTATCAAGATGCCCATGCCGATTCCAGGGTAGCAAAGGCTTTTGATGAGATTGCGGAGAAAATGTCCATATTATGTAAATAAAACGGACCTTTTGGTACTGAATATATTTTTTCTGTAAGAGCGAGCAATTATTTTGCATTTTCAACCAAAGGAGACTCACAAATGAAAATAGCATGTAGTTCCTCTGGAGAAGATTTGGCAGCCCAGCTTGATCCCCGATTTGGAAGGTGCAGCTATTTCTTAATCATTAACCTGAACGATATGAGTTATGAAGTTTTCGAAAATGAAAATGTTGCCCTCGGCGGCGGTGCCGGAATTCAATCGGCCCAGTTTGTGGCTTCCAAAGGAACTACGGCCGTGATTACAGGCAATTGCGGCCCCAATGCACTGCAAACGTTATCTGCAGCCGGAATTCAAGTGTACGTCGGGCAAACAGGCGTAATTAAAGACATCCTGGAAAAGTTTAAAAATGGCGAGTTGACGCCGACTACCGAAGCCAACGCCCCTCTTCATGCCGGCACAGGGGGCATGGGTGGCGGGCGCGGGATGGGCCGCGGTGGAGGAATGGGCAGAGGCGGTGGTATGCGAGGCAGAGGAGGGTCTGGTCGGTAAAGTCCGAGAAATAACCACTTAGGATCTTTGAGTATTAGAAAATTCGAATTTCGGATTTCTTATTTCGAGCTTCGAATTTCCGGTGTATCCGGCATAGCGAGTTTTTATAATGATCATCAGCATTGCCAGCGGCAAGGGCGGAACCGGGAAAACGACGGTTGCAACCAATCTGGCTTTATCGCTCGGAGCGGCGGTTCAACTGCTGGATTGTGATGTGGAAGAACCTAACGCTCATTTATTTATTCATCCGGTTTTTGATCAAACTAAAACGGTTACCGCCCCTGTTCCCGAAATCGATATGAATAAATGCACGCTTTGCGGAAAATGTGGTGAAATATGCCAATTCAAAGCCATTGTGGTCGTAGGGCAAACGGTTTTGCCTTTTGAAGAACTCTGCCATAGCTGCGGCGGATGCATGGCAGTCTGTCCCGAAGATGCCATCACCGAAAAAAGCCGGGAATTGGGGGTCATCCAAAAAGGTTATCGAAACGGCATCGAATTCATCCACGGGAAATTGAGAGTGGGCGAGGCCATGTCCCCTCCCCTGATCAAGAAGGTTTTAGCCTATACCGATCCGGCCAAGTTCACCATTGTGGACGCACCGCCGGGAACCTCCTGTCCGGTGATCGAATCCATGAAAAAAGCCAATTTTGTTCTGCTCGTCACCGAGCCAACGCCATTTGGCCTTTACGATTTAAAACTGGCCGTCGGAGCCGCTAAAATTCTCAATATTCCCTGCGGATTGGTTATTAACCGCTCTGATCTGGGAGATGACAACGTGAAAGCATATGCGGATCGGGAAAACCTGCCGGTTCTCATGGAAATCCCTTTTGACCGGCAAATTGCCGAAACGTATTCCAGGGGAGAGATGATCGTGGAGGTGATGCCGGAATGGAAGGAAAAATTTTTGAAACTTTATGAGAAGGTTAAGCATTTGGTAACATGAAGGAATTAATCGTCATCAGCGGAAAGGGCGGAACCGGTAAGACCAGTATAATGGCGGCGTTTGCGTCATTGGCTGAAGATAAGGTTCTCTGTGATGCGGATGTGGATGCGGCCGATCTTCACCTGATCATGGCTCCCTTAGTTAGAATGCGGCGCGACTTTCAATCGGGCAATACGGCGGTTATCGATCAAAATCAATGCACCGAATGCGGACAGTGTCTTGATCTGTGCCGCTGGAATGCCATCAGTAATGATTTTGAAGTCAACCCTATAGAGTGTGAAGGCTGTGGGGTTTGTGTCTATTTCTGTCCTGAAAAGGCTATCGATTTTCCGGAAAATACCTGCGGGGAATGGTTTGTCTCGGACACACGCTTCGGACCCATGGTGCATGCGCGGCTGGGAATTGCGGAGCAAAATTCAGGTAAGCTGGTCACCCTTGTGCGCCGGGAAGCCAGCAAACTTGCCGAAGCAAAGAATCTTGATCTAATTCTCACCGACGGACCCCCGGGGGTGGGTTGCCCGGTGATTGCCTCCATTGGCGGAGCCAGTGCGGTGCTCATTGTCACCGAACCCACTGTTTCCGGTAAACACGATATGGAGCGGGTGGCGCAGTTATCCGCCCATTTTAAAGTTCCCGCTATGATCTGTATCAACAAGTTTGATCTCAATTTAGACCTGACGCAGGATATCGAAAACTATGCCGAAAAAAAGGGCATAACCTGTTTGGGCAAAATCCCTTTTGACCCGATTTTCACCTGGGCTATGGTCCAGGGCCAAACGATTTTCGAATACAATACCGCATCTAAAGCGGGTCGGGCGATAAAGGAAATCTGGCACAACCTTGCAAATAAAATGGAGTTATGAACAATCAAGCCGGGCGAAACGAAAAATGTCTCACGCAAAGCCGCAAAGAAAAATCATTAGAACTTTTTAAATTAGGAAACGGAGGAATGTTACCATGAAATTTGCAATACCGTTAGCCGATGGAAAACTCACCGCCCATTTTGGGCATTGTCAGGAATTTGCACTGGTCGAGGTCGAGGATAACGAAATCAAAAAAAAAGAAACCCTCGTCCCGCCGCCCCATGAACCCGGTGTGCTGCCCAGATGGCTTCACGAACTGGGGACAAACATTATCATTGCCGGCGGAATGGGCGCAAGGGCGCTGGATCTTTTTGCGCAAAACGACATAAAGGTTCTAACGGGTGCGCCATCGCTGACGCCTGAAGAGCTGGTAAAACAGTATCTGGATAATAGCCTGCAAACCGGCGCAAATGTATGTGATCATTGAAAGAAAAGGTCTGTTTTTTAAGCCTTTTTTTGGAGACAAGATGGAGCAGAAAAAATTTGATTTCTGGCAGGACCATTCGTTGCACTATCTGGAGATGGCCTTTCGCACCGATAGGCGAGAGGTGATCAAGCGGCCGGATGGTTATGGAAAGAGAACCGGAGACTGCGGCGATATCGTCGAAATGTATTTAACTGTCCGCAATGGTTGTATTCGGTCTGTGTCATTTGAGACCAACGGCTGCCTGAGTACCAATGCCTGTGCCAACACGCTAGCTGAGCTGGCAGAGGGAAGAAAAGTAGCAGATGCCTGGGAGATCACCCCTGAGGATGTGATTGCTTACCTGGAAACCTTGCCCCCGGAAAATACCCACTGTGCTGAACTGGCAGTGAGCGCTTTTTATCTGGCTTTAAGAAATTGCCAGGAACTCAAACGCGATTCCTGGAAAAAGCTTTATCAGGGGAAGTGAAATATTCACAACGGCCATCACGACCTTAACATGTTTAAAATTAAAGGAAAAATAGTCAGATGCCGATTTATGAATACCGCTGCTATGATTGCGGCACGACATCCGAATCCTTAATCGGGTCCACAGAAAATGAAAAAAATCGTTGCCGCAAATGCGGCAGCCTTAATCTGGAGAGACTGATGTCGGCGGCGTCCTTTGTCGGTGCAGTTCATAAAAGGCCGGCCGGCCATACCTGCTGCGGACGTCAAAAACGCTGTGAGACCCCGCCTTGCTCCGCAGGAGGTGCGTGCAGTCGGCACTAAGCGCTCATGCGCGTACCGGCAGGATCCGCAGCAAACCAACAAACCAGCTGCACGCGCCGGCAGTTGCGAGCGCCAGTTTAAGGCTTTGACAACTGGTTAAAAGTGGTTTCAAAACCTCTGACTGTGCTTGAGGGCAAGGCGCAAGGCGAATCAAAAGCGCAGCATACGCGGTAGTATGTGAGCATTTTGAGTCGGCCTGCAACGCAACCATCGGGCAAAAGATGGGGTTTTGAAACCAATTCTAGGCAGATCCGGTCATATTCGCGAGCACTACTCGCATGGCAGTGGTATCTTTTCATGGTTAATGAATATGAATAACGAGAAGGCGCTTTAAATGGCAGAAGAAAAAAAACCAACCGAAACCAAAGTAAAAAAACTGGCAGATCCTGTGGCCGCCTCCATTGATGAGGCGACTCAAAAGATGATCCAACGCTCCCATGAACTGGGTATTGAAACCACATTTGACAGAGCCCTAAGGCTGAAATCCTGCAATATTGGTACCCAGGGAATCTGTTGCAAAAATTGCGACATGGGACCTTGTCGTCTGCCTTTGCCGAAAAGCGGTATTGAAGGCGAAGACACCCGCAAAGGCATCTGCGGCGCTCCACCCAATACGATTGCCGCGCGCAACTTTATACGGATGATTGCCGGTGGTGCTGCGGCGCATTCGGATCACGGACGTGCGGTGGCCGAAGTTTTTATGTCCGCGGCCCGAAAAGAAACCAATGCCTATCAGATCAAGGATACCCGCAAGCTACTGGAAGTCGCCCAAGCTTTAGGCGTGGAGACAACCGTGGACGTCGACGGTGAAGAGTTGGATCGAGACCTCGACGAAATCGCCTTGGAGGTTGCTGAAAAAGCATTAAACGAGTGGGGTAAGGCTGAAGGAGAAGTTCTCTATTTGAAGAGAGCACCGGAAACCCGGTATGAGCTATGGAAAAAACAGGGGGTTTTGCCCAGGAATATCGACCGGGAAATCGTTGAAATCATGCACCGTACCCACATCGGGGTGGATCAGGATTATAAAAATTTGATGAAACAGGGTACTCGGGCAGCTCTAGCCGACGGTTGGGGAGGTTCGATGCTGGCGACCGATCTGCAGGACATTTTATTCGGCACGCCGTATCCTTTGGCCTCAGAGGCTAACTTAGGCGTGATGAAAGAAGATATGGTCAACATTGTTATTCACGGCCATGAACCGGTGCTGTCTGAAATGATCGTGGCGGTGGCGCAGACCAAAGAGATGCAGGATCATGCAAAATCCAAAGGTGCCAAAGGAATTCAGCTGTCCGGGATCTGTTGTACGGCCAATGAAATCCTGCAGCGTCACGGGGTACCCCTGTGCGGCACCTTTTTGCAGCAAGAGTTGGCGATTATCACCGGGGCCTGCGATGCCATGGTCGTAGATATTCAGTGCATTTTTCAAAACCTGGCCAATGTCGCCAACTGCTTTCATACCAAGCTCATTACAACCCACCCGATTGCCCGCATGGAACAGGATAATGTGCTTCATATTGAATTTGACGAACACCATGCCCTCGAGGATGCCGAAAGGATTATCAAGCTGGCCATCGACAATTTTGAGAATAGAGGCGCGGAAGTGATGATCCCCAAACAAAAATCCCCCATTGTGGCCGGCTTCGGGGTTGAATCCGTCGAATACCACTTGGGCGGCACGTTCCGTGGCTCCTACTATACGTTAAACGATAATATTATCAACGGCCGCATTCGAGGTATTGGTGGCGTAGTGGGATGCAACAATGTCAGAACCCGGCACAATGACAGCCATATAACGATAGTCAAAGAGTTGATCAAAAACGATGTTATTGTTCTCACCACCGGATGCAATGCCATTGCCTGTGCCATGGAGGGGCTGCTGACGCCTGAGTCGGCCAGGGTTTTTTGTGGTCCGGGATTGGCCGAAGTGTGTGAAACCGTGGGCATACCACCCGTATTGCATTTAGGCTCCTGTGTGGACAACAGCCGCATCTTGCTTGCTGCCACCGAAGTGGTTAAAGCCGGCGGGCTGGGCAATGATATCTCGGAACTTCCGGCCGCCGGCAGTGCACCGGAATGGATGAGTGAAAAAGCCATCAGTATCGGCCATTATTTCGTGGCCTCAGGTGTGTATACTGTTTTGGGCGTAACCTTGCCGGTATCCGGTGCTCCGGTATTTAAAAATTATATATTCGAGAAATTTGAAAAAATGTATGGCGGCATGTGGGATCTGGAGGCAGACCCTGTCGAGCACGCCCGCAAGATGATCGCCCATATTGATCGCAAACGTAAAGATCTCGGCATCGACAAAGCCAGGGAAAGGATCATGGTGGATATGGCAGACCGCCGGGCAATGGACACAATGTAAGTGCGACAATTTTATTTAAGAAGAAGAAGGAGGAAAGCCATGCAGGAGATGAACAGAAGAGGGTTTATAGGGAGGGGGTTGATAAGATGCTCAAAAATGGTGAGATTGAGTTTCTTATCATAAGCCATGAGCATGTCGACCATTTGTTTGGTTAACTTTACCGTAAAATCATTTAAGACTTTATTCAGATCATTGCTGAAAGCGGGGCAGATTACATACCTGCCCCGCCGGAGTCCTTTCTCTATCATCCGGACTCAAAGCTGCGATATTAGAAAAGTTAGGGATAATTGAAACCCTTTCGAATGCAGGTGAGTTAATAATTAAGTATCATGCAGCCTCCCCACGCTGGGATCGATTTAAGATTCCTCGGAAGGTTTCTTTTCCAATTCCTCAATTCGTTTGTTGATGGCATCCAATGATTTTTTCATGTAATCGGCGTCCGCTTTTAGCATGTCCATCTCATCGGCTGCGCTCATCGGATAAACCGGGCCAACAGCGGGTGGATACCAGCCGTAGCCTCTGCCGTAACCGCGACCCCGACCCATACCTGGGCCGTATCCGCCCCTGAAACCGCGTCTTAACCTTAGCCCGCGGCCATATCCGTAACCAGCGGCATAGGTGGGAATCGTTCCGGCTGTTGCCGGGTTGCAGAGACCCCTGGCGCCGCCGGTCATGGGGCCGGCACCCATGGGACCTGTTCTGTCAAATCCTGGCATAAGATCACCTCCTATCGGTATCGTTAATTAGTTGAATAGTTGATTTGTTAAGACTGCCTACCGCGGCCTTGTCCGCCACCTCTGCCTTTACCCTGACCCCGGCCTGCACCCCTGCCTGTTCCACGGCCTTGACCCCTGCCTGTTCCCATGCCGCCTTGACTCTGAGGTCCTGGGGCTCTGTCCTGAGTGCCACATTTACCACGGCCGCGTCCCGTCTTCGGACCCTGGCTCTGGGGGCCTGTTCCGTCTCCTCGTGGCATATTGCTCACCTCCCTTCATATAGGTATTATGCACCTCGTCCTCTTCCACCACGTCCCCGGCCGCCTCTTCTGCGGTGTCGTCGATGCATTCCCCGAAATTCGTAATTTCCTCCCTCCACTCTCAAGGCTTTTCCGGTTACCAGGGCTCCGGCGACAATATTACGCGCGCCGGCCAGAATCCGGCCGTATGTCTGACGGGATACCTCCATCATATTTGCGGCGGCTTCTTGGTCTAGACCCTCAAAGTCGCTCAGTCGGATAGCTTCCAACTCCTCGAGGGACAAAAAGAGTTCGCCGGTTACGGGAATCCCCTGTGGCACAAAAGCAGCTATGACAGGATAGCCGGATACAAATCTCGGTTTTTTAGGACGAGGCATATCGTTTCATCTCCAATAACGATCATTTGAACATAATATAAACTTTATTTTTTGATATGTCAATGGATTTTTTGGTCATATGATCAAAATTAATTGGATTCGATAATTTGATTCTATTTGCTTTCTGAGAGATGAGCATTTTGCTTATGAGCCAGAGGAATGCAGAAAAGACTATTTTGGAAAGGGTGAGAATCAGGTCAGGGGCATTGTTAGTTATAAAGGCTTTACTTGATAAAAAAAACCGCGTTTCTGTTTCACTGCATTGATTTTACCATCTGTTTCCAGAACATCCAGATATTTATTAATCTCGAAAAGATAACCGTACATGATTCCATCCTAATAGGGCTTATGAAAATATCTCTTCAATTCTTCGTTTCATATACCATAGATGTCGCTAAAATAAAATTTGCCGGCGTTTTTATTGGTTTTCATCCCGTCGGATATATGGTAGTTCCTGGCAAAAAAATACCTTTTAAAATTACAACAATCCAAAAGACTTGGACAATTACTTCGCATAAAGGCGGGTGAATATGGGAGCTGATAATGACGGACTCATGCGTCATATTGTCAACGCTTTAATTTGGTCTATGGCAGGAATCAAAGCCGCATGGAAGCATGAGATTGCCTTCCGAGCACAAGTAGTTGTCATTGCAATAATGCTTCCGGTCGGCTATTGGCTTGCAAGAACTGTGGTTGAAGGGGCCCTACTGTTCGGTTCATGTATGCTGGTGTTAATAACAGAATTACTGAACTCAGCCCTGGAGACCATCGTTGATCGCATTGGCCCGGAACCCCATGAATTATCCGGGCGGGCAAAAGATCTGGGCTCTGCTGCAGCGTTTTTCAGTATGATCACAGCTGCAATAATCTGGGG
>CP070746.1:4558358-4575277 GCA_020348305.1 Desulfobacterales bacterium | reverse complement strand
GCTGCCTCCGGATCGAAAACGGGAGCTTCTGCGGCGTGAGTTTGCCGTGTTGGGCTTTTTGTGTGACCGCCATCCCATGGAGCTCTATCACGATACGCTAGAAAAACTACACACCTTAAAAGCAGTCAATCTGCCGCGCTTGCTCGGCAAAAAGGCACGTATGGCCGGCTGGCTGATCACCGGCAAAGTCGTTTCCACCAAACACGGCAATCCCATGGAGTTCTTAACCTTTGAAGATGAAACCGGCATTGTGGAAACCACATTTTTCCCGCAGGCGTACCGCTGCTTTTGCCACATGATCGACCGCAACCGACCGTATCTGCTCACCGGAAAGGTGGAAGCGGATTGGGGGGCAATCACCCTGACGGTGGACAGGGTTGAGAAAATTCAGTGATAGCATCACATTCGAAAAACCATTATTCCATGTAATCTTTGAAGTCATCAAGGGGCTCATCGAAGACAATGTCTGATAGTTCCTGTGTTTATCGGTCGCGCAATCCTCAGAGATCGCCATACTATCGGTGTGTTGAAGATCATCTCGAAACACTTGAGCAGGTCTATAAAGATCGTTTCGAGCGGCAATACGGGTTTTTCCGGCCTTATGTCCGTCAGGTAATCCAGCGTTATCTGGATTGCGGTGATCTGCATAATGGTTTTGCCCATGTAATATGAGGGCATTGCGGCCATGAATATTTTCTGGCGTTTTCCTGCAAGCGTCGCCACTTCTGCCCGTCCTGCCATCAAAAACGGGTGGTGCAATTCGGCGAATGGCAGTGTCAGGAGGTTATCAAGGATGCTGCTGATTAAAGGCAAGATTACCCAGAAAAGAATGAGCTACATTCGGGAGGCTGGACAGGTTGTCTATCAGTTAAAAGACGGAAAAGAAACCAACACTGAGGGTTCGGATTTAATAAAAAAGATCTTGAAGTCCCGCCTCAAGCGGGATGGCATGTGAAACGCAAACCGCCGCCAAAGGTTCATGACCCTCCGCTTGAAGCCTTTAGCATTTATGATGATTGTCCGGCGCCCAGCACTGATGACGATATAATCCCGCATCCAGCGGAATTATCCGGCTGAAGCCTACTGATAAAAAAATCAGGCCCAGGCACATCCGCCGTAGGCGGACCCAAGTTTGCCTAAAATCTCACCACCCCCGCAAAAAATTAATGTTGACAGTAAAGTGCGCTTTCTTTATTTGGAGGTTAGCCGACTACGTTTATTTGAGTTTCCATATGTTGGGCTGTCGCTGAAGCCGATGCACAACTCACATTCTTACATAACCCACTCGGGAAAAAGCGAGTTCTTATCAATGACAATCGAATCCGAAATCAATAGACAAAAACTATTGATGCCCCTTACTGACTGCCAAGGTCGTCGGCTATATTCTGCAATCCCAATTCGTTCAACTTCCGTCTCGAGGGTCTGCCACTCTCTTTGTCCCAGTCCATCTCTTCGAGGTATGCCTCAAGCATGGAATCGATGTCTACCGATGAACCTGCAAGTGGTCCTCTTTCGAGAGGTGGCTTTCCCAGTGCTAGGCGAGGAAATTTTTCATCGATCAGATTGACTCCTTCCCGGACGTTAAAGGCCTGTCGCATATTGGCGATCCGCTCACCTGCTTCGACAAGTCCTTCAACTGTCCAGTTCTTACCCGTGGCCGCTTCAAGAAAAGCAGCAAGGAAACGAACATCGAAGGAGAGATATCCGCGCACACAAAGGCCGGCAGAACTCATCGCATTGTTCAAACACTCCAGGACCCTGATGCTTCGGGCTCTCTCTACTTGTTTTTCTATATCTGTTCCGAAATCAGGTATATCCAGATCGAGTCCGGGGGGTTTGAAGAATTGAGAGGCCGGAAGATGTTTGGCCGGCGAAGCATTGATCTTGTAAATAAGGCCCAGTGCAGGTTCAAATCGGGGATCGTGCATAGGGAGAGCCTCTCCTCTTACGTGCATGGCATATGGTTCCGTGCGGGTCCCAAGATGTTCTATGGCGCTTTGAAAGCCGCCTGCCAGTATGTCACCAATTCCTTCCCTGGTGGCAATTTTTTCAGTCATCGCCACAATGGCCTCATGGTTTCCCCATGTCATTTCAAGGCCGTCTATATCCTCTTTGGTGATGAGCCCTTCCTCAAAGCATTGAATTACATAGGCCACAAGACTTCCGGCTGAGATGGTATCTACGCCGTAATTGTTGCAGAGGTTGTCTATTTTGATCAGAGATTCGATATTGTCGTTAAGGCAGTTACTGCTGAAAACGGCCATGGTCTCATACTCCGGCTGGTGTGTTTCGAGTACACCGTATTTCTTAGACTCCATTTTCACCAGGCCGCCGCAGGCGATTGGACACCGATAGCAGGCATACTTCTTGACGCGATACTTGTAGACGTCTTTATCCGTCCAATCTGAGCCTTGAGGGAAGTCGTCCCATCCCGATCCGGACCAGTTCTTTGTTGGGGCATCTCCGGTTGCGATGCCCATGGGGGTATACGCGCCACTTCCATTCTGAAACGCTTCGAAGAGCCCATCGTCTTTCTTCATATCTCGGATAGCCTCTTTTCTAAGTTCCTGCATCTTATGAGGATCGGCGAGGGGAACGTCCCTCTCTCCTTTTGCAACGACGGCTTTGAGCTTCTTGGAGCCCATAACAGCCCCAAATCCTGAGCGCCCTGCAGCCCGTCCTTCATCGTTGATAATATTGGCGATGAGGACCTGCTTCTCGCCGGCAATCCCAATGGAAGCGACTTGAGTTTTATCTCCTAATTGTTTTTTGATAATCTGCTCTGCATCGCTCGTATTTTTACCCCATATCTCACCGGCATCGACGATATCGATTTTGCCATCCGCTGCCAAGATATAGACCGGTGCTCGGGCTGCGCCCCTGACGAATATGCCGTCATATCCGGCCATCTTCAGAGCAGGGCCGAAGTATCCGCCGCAGTTTGAATCACTCCAGGTCCCGGTCAGAGGCGATTTTCCCAATACTGCAAATCGCGAGCCGGTCACGGCCGGAGTTCCTGTCAGTGGCCCTGTCATGAATCCAAGTATGCTCTCAGGGCTCAAGGCATCGGTGCCGGGTTTCTGGAGATCGTACAAAAGCTTGGCTCCAAGTCCATATCCGCCAATAAAATCGCTGCAGATGGAATCTTCCAGCGGTATGGTCTCGATTTTTTCAGTTGACAAGTCGACAAGCGCTATTTTGCCTACATATCCATTGGCCATTGTTCCGCTCCTTCATTGGGCTTATGGGCAATTTCCTTAAATTATACCCCAATTGACCAATTGGGAGTTATTCGTTCATAGCGTAGGACCTCGACGCCAGGCGCCAAGCTACTCTAGCATCGTCGTCTTTCGGCTGTCAAGGATATTCTATGGTTCGGGTATAAATCATTGCCGTACTAGAGTAATGGAGTATCCTCTTTTAAATTTGAATCGCTCAATAGAGGTTCAATAGCCAACAGTCCTGATAGAGACTCGCTCAGCATCTTAAAGTTGACATTGGTTAAGGCCCGGAATATAATGCCGGCCAAATCAATGAAATGAACCATTGTTTCGGATATTGACCGGTCGTTGCTCGAATCCTCTTGCGCTTTTCTCAAACGAATTCGCGAACTGATGTCGGGCAGCACGTCATCAACGTCCAAATAATAGCAAAGTGCTTCCTAATTAATATTTTATATGATGTTATTTCAGAATCACCATACTTAGCAGTTCCACCCACACAGAACTAGGAGGTCAAAATGACGCGTCCCAATGGTTTTGAGACCTTGCTTTCCCCTGCGCGAATAGGAAGCATCGGCATAAATAATCGCATCGCCATGGCACCCATGTCCGCTCCGGGGATCGCAAACCTGGATGGGTCGCCCTCTGAGTACTACATCAGCTTCCTCGAAGAAAGGGCCCGGGGGGGCGTTGGTTTGATCATCACGGGAGAAACGGTGGTCGATGATGGGCACAGGATGATCAGCCTGGGTTTCCATTCACGCAGGATGGTCTCGCCGTACGCCAGATTGACCGAAGCCATCAGAACACACGGATCGAAGGTGTTTCTTCAAATAGCGCACCCCGGGGGAGTATGTGTCAGAAGCATGACCGGCAAACAACCCGTTGCGCCCACGTCAATGAAAAGCCCGCGGTATACAGAGACACCGAGAGAATTAAGCATCGGGGAGATTCAGGCGATCATTGAGAAATATGTTCAAACCGCCTATTGGGCCATGGAAGCCGGTTTTGACGGTGTGGAAATGCACGCCGCACATGGTTTCGATCTGATTGGCCAGTTTTTGTCCCCCAGCACGAACAGAAGAACTGATCAGTATGGAGGGAGTTTCGAGGGAAGAATACGGTTTGCTGAAGAGATCGTCCGGGGGGTGAAAAACATCTGTGGTCCGGATTTCCCAATCGGGTTGAAATACAACGGCTACGAGGCGGTAGATGACGGCATAGACATTTCGTTAGCAAAGAAAATTGGACAGCATATGGAAGAAATCGGGGTTGACTACTTACATGTGGCCAGTATGACCTTTGGACTCGGTGGATCCGAATATCCTTCAGTATCTCCGATGTACTCCAAGAACGGGGCTCTGATTGAACTGGCAGCCGAGGTCAAGAAGGGTCTCAAATCCATCCCTGTCGTCGGTGCCGGGGGCATCAATGAGCCCCATCTCGCGGAGAGGATATTAAAAAATAGAGAGGTCGATTTGCTCGCCTTGGGCCGGGCGTTTTTTGCCGATCCGAGTTGGGTCGACAAGGTCAGAAGCAAACGTATCTCGTCGATACGACCTTGCATACGCTGCAACATCTGCCACCTGAAACTCTTTCAAAACCAGCTATTGAAATGTACCGTCAATCCGTTCTTCGGCTGGCAGGGCAAACAGGAGGCGATTGACAAAGCCAGGCAGTCCAAAAAGGTAGCCGTCGTCGGCGCCGGACCTGCAGGTGTGCAGGCTGCGCTCGTCGCCGAAGAAAGGGGGCATGACGTTACTCTTTACGAGCAGGCGGAGGAGGTCGGTGGCAATCTCATCCCGGGATCGGTCCCTGATTTCAAGGCCGATGTAAGGATGCTTCTTCAGTATTACAGACAGGCGCTGCTCGAAAGCAGCATTGATGTCAAATTGGGAGTGGAGGTTTCGCCGACAACTATTCGTGATGGGGATTTTGACGCGGTTATTCTGGCGGTCGGCGGCAGCCATATTGTGCCGGAGGTTCCGGGGATCGACAGTGAAAGTGTCGTGACTGCGAGTGAGGTACTCGACCCGCACGGCAATAAGGACATTGGAGATGAAATCATCGTCCTGGGGGCCGGGCATATCGGATGTGAAACGGCCTGGCATCTGAGTTTGGCCGGAAAGTCGATCAAAATGGTCGACATCATCGATGCCGATCAAATTATCGCCGATGACCACCTCACGAACAGGACCGTCTTGTTGAAAAATTTGGAAATGCAGGGAGTTCAGGTCCTCGGCAACCGTGCCCTTCGAGAGTTGAGCGGCGGCAATGCGATTTTTGAGACCGAAGACGGCCGGGTGGAAACGGTCAATGTGGATACGGTGGTCCTGGCAGTTGGTTTCAAGCCCAAAAAAGACATCAAAGAGGCCCTGGGCAACATCCTGCCCGATTACTGCACATACGAGGTCGGTGACTGTGCCCGACCCGGACGGTTGCTGGAGGCGATTCATAGCGGGAAGCTTGCAGGCGGAAAAATTTAACCCGTAGGCGAATGCTGTGGGGTGCTGGAATACTCACCATTCCATCACTCCATTCGACGTCTAAAGGTAAACCCCACCCCTCTGGGGTAAATTCAAAGCCGGCTCCTCCGGGGTCGGATAATTTGCTTGCCGAGCCCAAAGAGGTGAAATGGTTGAAGTCATGTCAAACGCTATCGAAGTATGCGAATTCAGGTATCCGACGGTAGAATTTCCCTATTATCACGTAGTGATCATCGTGCGGCTTGACGGCACCAGCATGAGAGTCGAGAGAATTACGGTTAATGGCTCTGAATCAAGGGATTTCAGGGTATTCAACGGCGACACGGAATCTTTTGATCGAGTGATTGACCGGGGTGTCAGGTCAACCATAACGGTTAGGGTGGACTGGAAAAATGAGGCGTCCTATGGTCTGCAAATCCATTGCCGGTCGCCGTCCCATGGCGGAGAGGTGATATTGAAGCAAGCCTCCCTCAGGACGCCCTCCTATGGGGGGTATTGGAACAGGGACTGGAAATACTATGTGGGTGTGGTTCTGTCTGAGACTGCCGGAATCGCGAGGCATAGAGAGCCGGTTCATCTCAACCTCAGCGTTTATGAAGATCGGATCGCCAGCCCAAGAGAAATCCGAGTTGTCGGGGTAGATCCTGAAACAGGAACAGCCAAGGAAACCCAGAGCCAGGTCTATGGTTTCGAAGAATGGGCTGCCGCCCAACTCATGGAACAAGAACCCTTTAGATATCAGCCCAGCCGAACACTCGATTTGGCGTTTATCGCCGATGTCCCTGCTAATTCTCAGAAGGTCTACCTCGTTTTTTACGGGAATCCAAAGGCCTCGGAACCGCAGTACCAAACGGATTTGAATGTCAGTGGGAAGGCCCTTCAGCTGGATATAGAGAACGATTACTACAACGTGAAATTGCACGACAGAAGCGGCCTGATTGACGAGATTACTATGAAACAGGGGGTTGATATTAAACTCGATCATCATGTGGAACCCCCGGGGACACTCCATTGGAACCCTGACTGTTATACTCCCCCGCGCACCTGGAGCCATGCGTCAAATTGGGACCCGCCCCCCAATTCGACCGGCATTGATGGCCCGGTCTTTCTCATGAGGAAATACTGGGGAAAACTCCCTTTTGATGTCGATCAGGTTTCGGCTTCGCTGACCTATCTCTTCTACGCTCACAACCCGTATGTGATCATCTCCACGACAATGCGGGTGGACGCGGTACTTCCGGTCAAGGTTCTGCGGAATGGATGTTTCGTTCTCCGCAGGGACCTTTTCAATGAATTCACATGGAAGGATAGGGCCGGCAAAGTAAACCGCAAAAACCTGGCAGGGGCTCCAGCACCTCCCAATGCTGTGATGACGCTTGCTCCTGATACTCCCTGGATGGCCTTTGTGAACAGTGACCGAGGATTCGGCTTTGGAGGAATAACGCTTTCCTATGTAAATGATCGATTCGAGGAAGGCCTTGTGAAACTAACGCAACCCCACTTCCACGTAATGGTTGGTCCCTGGGTCGCCTGGTCTCGACTACTGGTCAATACGATAATGACAAATAATCCGCAACGGATGGTTCAGGTCCCGAAAGGATGTTTCTACCTGGAACGGAATGCCTATCTCCCCTTCAAACTCGATCCGAGCAGAGACAAAGGGTGTGATATTCTAGACATTAATTGGAAAAAACTGATAAACCCGCTAGAGGTAGTACAGCTTTCCATGGATACGGATGAGAGGGTGCCAAGGGAACCTGTTGCGCCTATTCTTCCAGAGGGATTTGAAATTTAGTCCGCATGTTCCCATTCGGGCGATCAGCGCAGGCTAAATGAGCGTAGAACCCCTTATTTTTTATTCTTGACAAAAATATTACTGCATCGTTCACTGCACAGAGAGGAGGTGATAGATCGACAACCGGGGAAGCACTTTTAATGAACTTAACAACATGAAAGGGGGAAAGATCATGAGATTGAAAAGTAAACCGCGAAGGCTTACATGTATTCTCCTTGGGGTAGCAGTTCTAGTGTTAATAAACGGGGTCGCTTTTGGTGCGGACAAAGTGAAATTGACTTTCTGGCATCATGAGGCCCCTTCGCATCGGGTCATGGCATTCCAGAAAGCGATTGACATGTTTGAGAAGGAACACCCCAACATTAAAGTCAAACAAGAGGTGGTCTCATGGGGCGATGCGTGGCCGAAGACGTTATCTGCCATTCGGGCAGGAACAACCCCGGATTTTGAGTTTGATATTCCCGATTTCAATTTGTCTGCTTACATGGCGGGGGGGATCATCCCGGTTGATGATATTGTGAAGGAAATAGACGAAAAATATGGCTATTTCAAGAGCAACGTCGGAATGTATCGCCATGATGGTCATTACTGGGGCGTTCCCATTTGGACCATGGTCTTTACCTGGCTGTACCGGCCTGAATACCTGAAAGAGTATGTCGGGACGACGGACCCGCCGAAGACGTGGGATGAGGTATTGGATTATGCCAAGAAGCTCACGGTAGACAAGGACGGCGATGGAAAGGTCGACATTTACGGAATCGGTCTCACCGCCTCCAAGAGTCTCTGCACCCAAGAATTTATCTGGTCGGTGATGACCACGTACGGGGTTCGCATTTACGATGAAAACGGAAAGGCGAACTTTAATACCCCTCAGACCGTGAAAGCGCTGGAGACCTACAAGAAGCTTTGGGAATACGCGCCACCTGCCGCAACAGGATGGATCTGGGGAGAAATCGAGATGAATTTCGCCGGGGGTAAGATCGCGATGATGCCTTACTTCCCGGCACTTCAGAAAAGATTCTATGACGCCGGGAACCTCGATCTAGAAGGGGCGGAACTACCTGTTCCCGGTGGTGGCCAACGCAGCACGATTATCTATCCGAATGCGATCATGATCTTCAAGTCGGCTGAAAAGAGGGGCGTTCTCGACGAGGTCAAGCAATTCATCCGATTCATAATGAAGCCCGAGGTCAACGCTATCCTCACTGCCGAGCAGGAACCGGGCGGTTTCCTTCCAGTTACTGAAAAGGCTGCAGAATCACAGGCGTACTGGGATAATAAGTATATATCTGCGTTTAAGAATCTTAATAAGGTTGCCGTCAATGAAGTGAAGAACGGCACCCTTTACGGCTTCACCCACGGAAAGGTCGTAAACAAGACGATCGGAGATGTGATCGGAGCCAACACACTCGCCGAGGTGGTTCAAAAGGTAATTATTCAGGACGAGGACCCGAAGAACGCCGCTAAATGGGGTCATAAGAAGATAGAAGAACTATCTGATTAGAATCTTGATTGTTTTCTTATGAATTGAGGCAAAGGATGAGGCCCCCACGCCGCCTCATCCTTTGCATGCTGGGCTGTTGGCATCAGCACTGTTGTCACAGTATCCCGGCAGGACCGATTGAAACGGAAGGCCCACATGAATAAGAAGCAGGCAACAGGTCTTCTCTACCTGGCTCCGGTACTAATCCTGATCATCGCATTTTTTCTGTACCCGTCTATCTCCATTATCAAGACGTCATTTTATCAAACACGGTACGGGATCAATTTCAATTTTGCCGGTCTGAAGAACTACTTGGTCATTTTTGGCGATGAGGTATTTCATGCAAGTCTTGTCAACTCACTGATCTGGACGGTAACCGGTCTTATCCTGCAGCTGACAATTCCGCTGGGAACGGCTCTGCTTCTGAACCAGCGATTTGGAGGCAACACATTTGCAAGGGCGACGATGCTCGTACCCTGGATAACGCCGAGTGTCATCATCGCCATCATGGCGAGATGGATTCTGGAACCCGAATTAGGAATGTTGAATAGTATCTTGCTGAGATTAGGCATCGTTGACGATCCGATCAATTTCCTCGGTTCAACCACTGCGGCCTTACCGACCCTGATAATTGCCCAGACTTGGCAGTTTATCCCCTTTGGAACGCTTCTCATACTGGCCGCACTTCAAACGATCCCCCGTGCATTATACGATGCCATGAAAGTTGATGGCGCTAAGCCCATGCAGTTGTTTCGTTATCTCATAGTCCCTAAAATATCTCCTATGATCGGCTTTATGGTATTTTTGGCATTCGTATGGAATTTTAACGTCTTTGATAAGATTTGGCTCACCACCCAAGGAGGCCCTGTGAACGCGACAATGACCCTTCCGGTCCTTGTCTACAAAAGAGCATTTAAGACCTTCCGCATGGGACAATCCTCGGCCGTCGGCACAATTACCGTGGTCGGCTTGATCATACTGGGCATCATTTACTTCAAATATTTGTGGAAGCCAATCAAACAGGAGTGAAAATAAGAGAAGCATAGTGCCTTCAATTTTCAATAGTCAATATCAATAGTTGGTTCCGACGAATCCGGATTGGGGTGGTTAAGAAAATGGTGACGCGCAGATTAATCAAGCGACTTCTTCTTTACCTGGCTGTTTTGGTCTTTCTTTTTGTCTGCTTATTCCCCTTCGGGTGGGTCCTGACGGGATCATTTCACAGCTTGGCCCAGATCATGGAAGGTCAAATTCACTGGATCCCAAAGGATCCCACTTTGGAGAACTACATTCCATTGTTCTTTTCCAAAATGGGCATAAAAAATTTTCCAGTCTATATTTTGAACAGCTTAATGATTGGATGCGCGACGGCTGTCCTTTCTTCAATCATTGCCGCGCTTGGGGGTTACGGTCTTTCGCGATATGAATTCTACGGCAGGGACGTGCTCAGCCGAATGATGCTCTTTATCTATGTGTTTCCGGTCGTTCTATTGGCCTTACCCATCAATGAGAGCATGGCCAAGCTCAGGTTAGTGGATTCTCGCCTTGGGATTATTTTGATTCATACCGCCCTGGCGGCTCCCTTCTGCACCTGGCTGCTTCGTTCCTTCTTCGACTCGATTCCCAAAGCCATCGAAGAATCGGCTGCCGTGGATGGGGCCAACAAAATCCAGACTTTGATTTGGATCGTTCTTCCTTTAGCCGCGCCTGGAGTCCTGACCGCGGCCGTCTATTCACTCGTCAGTTCATGGGGCGAGCAGATGTTCGCCTCGATTCTGATCTCGAGTGACACGATGAAAACCCTGCCCCTTGGCATTGCGATGTATACGTCAGAGCAGTATATCGAATGGGGACAACTGCTAGCTGGAACGGTATTGACGTTCGTTCCCCTTTTGTTGATTTTCATGCCCCTATCAAAACATTTCTTGCAGGGGTTCATGGAAGGCGCTTTGAAATAGGGACGCTCTTCTTCGTTCGGAAAGGAGGGAAACTTGAAAATTCACAAAACGAAGATAATACTCATCACGACAATTTTCTTGCTGTTGTGCTATGCACCCTTGCAGGTCCCGTCTCATGCGGGGTCTCAGGACGGCTGCGTCATTACGATTAGAAACGATATTCACCTGGCACCTGCGGCGGAGTTGGCGACAACTAAGGGTTATCCCGATATTGTGACACTGGAGAATTCGTTAATCCAGGTTACGTCTATTCCCAATCGGGGTCGTTTGATTTTTGACTACGTGTACAAACCTACCGGGCATTCGCAATTCTACACCAATACCGCGCCCATGCCGATAAGAACGGATGAGGACTATTTCTTGGAGTTTGGAGGATACTATACTTCCTACCCCTGGAATCCGAGATCAAACCAACCTTATGATTTAGATTACGAAATTCTAAAAGAGACCACCAAGGAAAGTTCCATCAAAATCTACAAGAAGGGGATGGAATCCGGTATCGACTTCGAGAGTTTCATTACCATCCTGAAAAATGACGCATACGTCTATGTTACCATCAAGTTGACCAATGTGAGCGACAAAGAGAAAACCATTGATTTTTCCGACCACTCGGTCATTTCCCCGGGAAAAGCGATGAAGGATGAAGTGCGAATCATCTTACCCAAAGGGGTCAAAGAGGTGGCAATCGGCAAGAGTACCGACGGATGGATGGGGAGTGATGGCGAAACCGTCTCCTGGCCTCAGCCATGGCAAAAGTGGGGAGGATTTAAAGGAGAAGGCCGCTTTCGTGCAGATTTAGAAGGAGTATTGGAGCACCTCGTTAAATTGATTGATCCGGAGACCAAGGCGTCCTTTGTAAAAGAATGGAGTGCCGAGATCCCGTATCAGAGCATCGAGTTTTTCTCGTGGGGCCCTGGATACGATGATGTTTTCGGCGCCTACCCGGGGATTTTGGTGACAAACAGGATTGCGGGACTCGTCATAGCTCCCGGAAAATCGAAGACGTTCGAAATCAAGTTCTACGCATCAAAAGGTTATTAGATAAGAAGTTGCTTTTTTAAAGCGGATAAATCGAATTTTGACTGGCAATATGCGGCAGATTCATGTAAATAAGCTTTATCATAACCGTGCCAATGGAGAGGTATTTACTTTTTCCATTATACGAATGCCTTTTGATGACTTCAAAGAAAAGGGACTTGGAACCTGTTTCGAAATTGAAAGATTTAAATAAGATATTGATTTGATATGCAGAAATGCATATTATATGAAAGCAATTCTAGAGATAAATGTGATAAAAGGAAATTGAATTGCTCACATCCCGAATTTTAGAAAAAAAAAGAAAAGCTCTGGATAAATTTAGCCAGCATTTATTGTCCTCGCCAGAAGGCAAAAATGTCGGCAAAATCATTCTTTTTGGAAGCTTGATCCGCGGAGAGGCAAAGACCGACAGTGATGTGGATGTCCTGGTTTTGGCTTTGGATAATCTCCCCGAGGTGGAAAACGCTGCAGCTGATGCGGCTTTTGAAATCGGCATGGAGATCGGTGAGAGTGTTGAACCTTTAGTATATTGCTTAGACGAGTGGCGCTATCCTATTTCCTATTTTATATATAAGATTGCTCAAAATGGTGAGGAGATTTATTCCATGGACGAAGCTCAGATACGGAAAGAAGAAAGTCGGGGCTACAGGGATCTTGCTTTGGAATATCTTGAAGGAGCATCCGATTCCTTGAAAAGCGGCCACCCCCGATTGGCAGTCGATGCCGCCTATAATGCTGCTGAGCTCTGCGCTAAGGGATTGCTTCTACTAAAGATGGATAAACTGCCGACTTCCCATGGCGGGGTGGTTGTTAAATTCGGAGAAAAATATGTAAAAGAAGGGCTGGTGCCGCGAAAGCTCGGCAGAGAGATGAACAAAACACTCGCTTTGAGAAACAAATCTCGCTATGATTGTCATGCCATGATCGGCAGTAAAGAAGCGGAGGATGTACGGAAGCTGGCAGAAGAAATGATTAAGATTTTAGATAATGAGCTTGGATAGTTCTCATCTGCTCCGCGGCGGATTCCGATTGGCGGGTCGAATTCATGTTCACCGATAACATCTGAAAATTCGAACTGATGGAAGAACTCGTCCGCGTGATCGAGCATAATTTCTTCGATCTGCTTCCAGGCCGCTACATCGATTTTCCCAAACGCTAAATCGGCAACAGGCTGCGACGGCTGAAAAGCCACTCCCTCAATTCTCAGTATGTGTGGGAGCGGCATTCTGCCGCGAAGATAAATTCAAAAAAGAGTAAACAACACCAAAATTTGTAATGAAAAGAGGGCATTGAAACAGTTTATTTTTGTTTTAATTTTTTTCCAACATTCCAGCAGTTGGCAACAACGCCGCCCAACGACCAATATTTCTTGCTTGCCATATCGAACAACAGCGGTTTCACCTTGGTGATATCAACTTTTCCGTTGGTGAGCACCGATTCATCTGCATATGTCTCCACAATCTCGCCGATGAATAAATCGTTAGTGGCAGTATCATACGTGTCATAGAGCTTACATTCCATATTCAGCGGGCATTCGTTGATCATCGGCGCATTTTGCACCTCACCGTAAAATATCTCGAATACTCCGGATTTATCCGTCTTCATTTTTAATCCTCCTTCATTGTTTCATTCGCAATTAATTCAAATTTAATCGATTGGATACATTTTATCCAGTTTTGATCTAATTTTTAGATGATATGTATACTTTTTATCCACTTTCGATGTCTTACAGAAAACAGGGGGGATGTGTTTAAATAATATTTATCAAAATTTCAATAGCTTATCAAATTTATGAATGTCGAATCATTTCATTGAATACTTGGCACAGGGCTTGCTCAAGATATATTTCCATTCAGCAAGTAATGTTTATTATATGTAAATCAGCAAAACAAATAAATTAACCGGAGGCGAAAAATGAAAAAGAAATATACAAATAAATTCGTTTTCATTTCAACAGTAATCGTCATTTTTGGATTTAGTTCAGTTGGGTTTGCCCAGTGGGGAATGGGCCAACATCACTATGGGGGCATGCATCATGGACCGGGTTGGCACCATCATGAGTTTGGTCGTCCGAATTATGGTTATAGCGGTGATTTGAGTGATGAAGAAATCATGAAGATAAAAGAGGAATGCCTATCATTTTTCGAAGCGACCAAAGATATCAGACAAGATTTATACCAAAAGCGCCTCGAGCTTAGAAGTGAACTTGCCAAGAAGGATCCGGATGCCGCAAGAGCTGCAAATCTGCAGAAAGATATTTCGGATTTAAAGGCTCAATTCGATCAGATGCGCTTGGACCATATGCTCAAGATGAAAAAGATAAATCCAGATTTTGGTAGGGGTTTCATGGGTCGTGACCGGATGGGTTTCGGAAGGATGGGGCCCAGGGGATATGGTGGATGTCCGAATTATCCATACCAGGGTTATGGTAGAGGCTATGGAATGGATCCGGGTATGAGGGGACAGCACATGGTGGCGCCCGGCTACGGCATGGGACCGGGAATGATGGATCATGGATGGGGACGCGGCATGGGGCCGGGTTGGTCGGTTCGCGATTACCCCCAGCATTATCGGTCAAGAAAAGGACCTCTCGAGGAGAAGGATGCGAAAGCGATTGTTGAAAATTATTTGAGATCAACCCGAAACCCCAATCTTAAATTGGGAAAGATTCAAGATGCCGGAGATGTATTTGAAGCAGAGATCGTTACGAAAGATAATTCTTTAGTTGATAAGGTATTAGTAGATAGAGAGGGTGGGTGGATAAGACCCACTTACTAAACTGGCATCAAAGAACAATCTTTTACGTAAGGTCGGCCTGCGTGCCGACCGCAAAAACGGCAGCCGCGGTGGGCTGCCCTACACTCATTGTTTAGTGAATTGGTAGCCAGAACTAGACATAGAGCTGGCCACTGATTCAGCCTCATCCGGCTATTTTAAACACATTTAAATCCGACGTTAAAAAAGGAGACGTTGCATGAACTTAGTTAAATCTAAAATGTTTGGCTTTTCAACGGCCTTATTTTTGCTAATTTTGCTTTATCCCTGGAATATGGCTCATGCCCAAGGGGGCAGATATGGCGATTGGCATATGGGGCCCGGCATGATGCAGGGATGGGGAATGGGTTGGTTTGGAGGTATTTTTATGATTGTTTTCTGGATTCTTATCCTGGTGGGTTTAGTTCTTGTTATCAAGTGGCTGATTCAGACAACAAGTCGCGGAAAAGTTGAAGGTAACACAGGCTCTAGAGCTATGGAAATATTGAAAGAGCGCTACGCTAGAGGCGAAATCGATAAAGCAGAATTCGAAGAAAAGAAAAAATATCTAACATAATAACAGCTGTTTCAAATGAAAGCATATTTAAAGAAGCAAGGAGACAAATTGTCATGTACGTTCGCGGGAAAATAGTTCGCGGTTCTGTCGCGGTTTTGTATTTACTCATCGGGCTGGAAATCGTCATCATGATCAGCCCCTTTGCGGCCTATTTCTATGCCGGCTATGGCCCTTTACTCAACGCGCTCTATGCCTTTCCGGCCACTGCCTGGCTGACCGGCTTCTTTTTACCGCATGCAGTTGTCTCGAAAAGCGGCGTGCTTAATTTTGTCAATAGTCTTGGACGATCCCTGTTCTCTCTCGGCATCCTCGCATTTTTGATCGGGGCTTTTCAAATTTACTCGGCCAAGTTTCGCCGCAAAGGAGTGGTGACCGGAATTCTGTATCGATGGATTCGCCATCCGCAATATCTGTTTCTCGCCGTCGCCGGACTGGGCCTGCTCCTCTTCTGGCCGCGGTTTTTTATTCTGATTTTGTATGTCAGCATGTTATTCGTCTATTATCTGCTGGCGCGGCACGAGGAACAACGAATGTTGGCAAAGCACGGAGAGAGTTATCGCGAGTACATGCAGCGCACGGCTATGTTTCTGCCAGGCGAGCCGGGCGGCAAAATTTTCAGTGCCCTTTTTGGTTGGAGCAGATCGAAAGGACTTGCGCTGGCGCTGGCTTACACGATCTTGCTGACGCTGTCTATTTTTGCGGGGTTTGGTCTGAGAAGCTATACAATTTCCAAAACATCGATAGTCAACATTCCTGAAAAACAAATTGCAGCGGTTTCGATAACTCCGCAGCCGAATGTATCTATAGAAAATATTATCGATATCGCCCTTCAGGACAAAACCGTTTCGGCAGCGGTCGAAAATTTCAAGCAGCATGGGCACAAAGGATTCATGGTGCATCTCATGCCCAGGAATTACATGATGCAAGGTCTTTTTTCCCAGCCTGATATGTCCGGCATGCGCATGAGGTCCAGGCATTCGTTTACCAAAGTGATTGGTTTTATTTTTCCTTTTTTAGGTCGCCGCGGCCATCAGGAGATGATGGGCTTAATGAACGGTGGCACCATGCGGCTGATTTTCTCTCAACTGACCTGGCCGAACGGAAATTACGCTTCTGTCGACCATGCGCTGGCTTTCTCAGTCAAGCACTTGCCGCTGTTGCGGATGGATGTCGATACCAAAAATAGCGCGGTGTTGAATTTTGAACACCTGGCACCACGAAACTACTGGGGCCAGATGCCTATGCCCGTGTTCTGAATCTGTTAGGTGGCACATTGCTTGCTTAAGATACTCGCATTATCTTTTTAAGGTTCGACATTACATTTTGGAAATACCTCAATTGAGTCGATCTCAATTAGGATAAAACTCGGAGGTTATAGTTATGAAGAATACACCTGCTTTTAAAGATTTGATGGAAAAATACGTTGGAATTGGGTTTCTGATTTTTGCGGTTCTCATTTCTGCGAGTGCTGCCTTTAGTCATGGCGGTAAGCATGCCGGTGGTGAATTCACTCATCTTCAGGCACTACAAAAGGCGACTCAGTTGTATGATGAACTGATCGGTAACGGAAAGTTGGGTCAAAGCTGGGAAACCGATCTGAAAAAGAT
>CP070746.1:4547448-4558258 GCA_020348305.1 Desulfobacterales bacterium | reverse complement strand
ATGTTTATTGGAATATACAGCCAACCTCAGCAAATAAAAGGTTGGTCAACCCACATGTACAGCCTGCTATATTGTGCACAAATCTGATCATGTTTTCGCCGGGCAGCTGATTATCCACCGGGATGGAAAAGCAATCGCCGCTGTTGAGGCCGTTGTCGGCCCCGTTGCTGAGATAGCCCAGCAGATAGACGTTTACATACACCGATATTTCGTCGCTGTAGTCAATGTCATAGCCGGTCACCGACAGCACCAGATTTACACCCATGCTATCAAAGGTGGCAATCAGCTCCGTCTCGTGCTGATTGCTGCCATAATTGTGACCGTAGGCGCCGGTGTCCATAACACCCACTGTCAAAGCGATTTCGATGGTGCCGCTAAGACCAACCACAGAGATACTCAGCGGGCGCAACTCCTTAACGTTATCTTCGTCAGTAAGCTGAATCGTAAATGTGTAATAGCCCTGGTTGGTAGGGATGCCGGTAATGGTTCCATCAGGGCTCAAGCTGAGTCCGGGCGGTAACGCACCAGAAGCAATGACCCATGTGTACGGTGGCCTACCCCCACTCGCTTGGAGAGTTTGGCTATAGTTCTGATTGACCGGCGCGTCTGGGAGGCTCTCCGTCTCGATCAACAAAGGTGGAGGCTTGATCATGATGGCAAGATCCTGGGCGGCAAGATCCAGATTCGAATCTTGCACCTGGACTGTGAATATGCTGAGCCCTTCATTGGTCGGCACGCCACTGATGATGCCCGTGCTGGGATCCAATGTCAGCCCATCGGGAAGGCTTCCTGAATTTATGGACCAATAATAAGGACGCTTACCACCACTTGCCTTTAAGGTGGTGGAGTATGCTTCTGCCACTGTGCCCTCGGCCAGTTCAGTTGTTTGCACCAAGAGTCTGGTTTTTACCAGATAGATGTCACCTGTAACGTAATCAGCCAAGTAGACGTTACCGGTTTCGTCGTCACCAAAAGTGCTTATGCTGAATGGAGCCGTGTCAAGCAGCAGGGCATTCTGCAACTGTGCGCCGCTGCGCTTCAAGCCCCAGATACGTCCGCTACAAAAGTCAGCATAAAGGAAAACACCACGCAGCATCGTATATCTTTGGCCCCGGTAGATCTGCCCCCCGGTGATTGCGCATCCTTCCGAATGGTCGTACTCCGCGATTGGCAGCACCAAACCTGTCGGGTCGCACGCATCCCCGTTATAGCAATGGGCGCCTTCCATCACGTTCCAGCCGTAGTCCTGGCCGCCGGCGCTGGAAGCCGGCTGGAAATTCACTTCCTCATACGTTGCCTCACCTACGTCGGCGATATACAAATCTCCCGTGAGGCGGTCGAAGCTAAACCGCCACGGGTTTCGCAAGCCAAACGCCCAAATTTCATGCCGTGCCTGCGAGTCAGCGACAAAGGGATTATCCGGCGGAATGCCATAGGGCATGCCGCTGTCTACATCAATCCGCAGCACCTTGCCGAGCAAGGTTCCCAAGTCCCTGGCCGTGTTTTCCACGACGCCATCTTCTCCGCCGTCCCCAATACCGACATAGAGATATCCATCAGGCCCGAATGCCAACTGTCCACCGTAGTGGTCACCGGGTGGTTCGGAAACTCTCAACAGGATTAGCTCTGAGCTCTTATTGGCAACGTTAGCATCGTTGGATGAAACGTTGTATCGCGCAATGACGATTTCACGAGTGTTGTTGATGTAACCTACGTAAAAAAATCCATTCGTTGCATATTGCGGGTGAAAAGCTACGCTGAGCAGTCCCTCCCTTCCATCCGGGGATACCGGGAAAACAAACGGTGAGATATCAAGAAAAGGGGTTGATAATATATTCGTGCCGTCATGGATCATTATCTGGCCATGCTGCAGGCCTACAAAAAGGCGTCCCGAACCATCTCCGGCATGGGTCACTGCAACGGGTTTATCAAGACCGGCTATAACCCGCTCAAGCTCCAGGTTGATGTTCGTGATATCGAAAAGCTCGCTCAACGCTTGCGCGGCGGCGTCAACCTGGACGCGCGGCACCGCAACCTCATTGCGTGAATCCGTTATGGATACCCCTGTGCTGGTCAGTGCTTCCTCGATCTCTTCGACAGAGGCTTCAGGAGCGGCAGATTTCAAAACTGCAACCGCCCCGGCAACATGGGGAGCCGACATTGAAGTGCCGTCCTTGGTGGCAAACCCCCCGCCTGGAATGGCTGAATCGATATTTGTACCTGGAGCCAAGGTTGTAAGCCAGGAAGCACTGTTGGAGAAATAGGCAACGCTGTCAGAGCCAGTCACGGCGCCCACACTGATAGCACTTGAAATGCACGCAGGAGAGGAGATGGCGTTAGTAAATCCGTCATTGCCTGAAGCAACGACAGTTGAAATGCCGACCGCGAGGAGATTGTCGATAGCCGCTTTGAGTGGGGCGTTGTCATTATCACATTCCTCCGGGGAGGTATAGCTTGAACCGCCAAGGCTCATATTGACAGCAGCGATGTTGAAATTTTCACGCTGCTCGTAGACGTATTCCAGCCCGCGAATTACATCCGACGTGTAAGCCGACAGACAGGGTGGGAAAAGATTGCAAAGAAAAAAATTATCGAGGCGCGAAAAAACCTGAATGGCCATTAAGTCCGCGTCTTTAGCGACGCCCGCGTACCGGCTATCGTCAGCGGCAGCAATACCCGCAACATGAGTACCATGGTCACAGCCCAAGATGTCGGTGCAATTAATAGCTGCCCCTGCACCCACCTCTTGGCCGGCTCCGCTTGGACATAAGCTGGTAGCGTCGTCCAAGATACTATTGGTGGAAAAGCAAGCTTCATCGACCACCTTTCCGGCCAAAGCACCATGTGAGCTGTCAATGCCAGTATCTAGAATGGCGATGATCTGCCCGTCCCCAGTGTATCCATTGATCCACGCCAGATCGCCACCAATTTGTGGAACACTGGCGTCCAGCAGCGGATAAAAGCGTGTATCCTCGCGGATGCTCACCACTTCAGGAAGTTCAGTGAGGCGTTCCAGTTCGGTCTCATCAATCTCAAGCGCCATATAGGGAACATGATTGAAACGCAAGTAAAAAAGTGGCCTTAGAGTCCCTACGAGCCGATCTTGTAGCCGTTTGATCGCCGCACTACGGCGGTTCTTGGCTAAGCGAGTCCTAGCTTTGTAGCCCACCATTTGGGCAAAGGGTTCTTCGGGCGATTGCAGGTGAACAATCACGCGAGCACTGCCCTCCTCTCGGATCTTGTATTCGAGGGAGGGTTTAAGCTTCTCAATAGCGATGCCTTGTGCGTGTGAAGTGCCCTCAGTTGGAGCGCCGGAACTATCAGATACTTGGAGGGTCAAAAGGAGCACGAGTGAAGAAAGGAAAGGCACGATTCGGTGTATTGACCACCGCCACAGTGTACAACGCAGCCACGACTGAATTTTATGTTGTGTTCGATTAAAAGCCGCTTTTTCTTGGCAGGAGTAAGAAGAAGGATCCCAATTTAAAATGGCGTGTATCATAAGTCGCCCCCTTTATGTTCAAATTCCATTAACCTGATATTCCCTCATTCGGGATACAGGGTGTAATTGATTGAGTTGACTTATATATCAGACCTTTGCTTAATTTTTGATTTAGCAAAGGTGGAAACGCCAATCAACGAGTTGCTTCTGTTAAAACATCAATATACTTCTAAAAAAAGCCAGATCAGGTCTACACTTTTAACAAGTTATTCTCGTAAATAGAAAAAGCGGATAAAGCGAAAATGCGAATTGTGTATTAGATTCAGCTGCAGCTCAACATATGGAAGCGTCAAATGAGCGAGAACATTACAGTTTCAACTATCGAAAAGAGGTTTGCTTGTCAATGTCGATTTTTAGCACAGGGTTAGAATCTTCAGGAAATTTGAGCATAGCTCAGATGATTGCCTGGGGTGGAAATATGCTTTATTTTTTGACTTTTTGCCTCGGTATAAACTATAATTATTAGAAAATATAGTACTTATTATTGGTCATGCGTTTAAAAAAATTAAATTTTCCTCATTGCATGCCAGTGCTTTTAACCGACCAATTGCCATAAGGGAGCAAAACGAGGCGGTGCTTTTTTCACGAACTTTCCGGGTGCATAAATTGATTTAAGTTATTTTTAGTACCAGAGCAAGGAGTGAGACCCGTAATATGATGTTCTCAGCGCGTATGACCATCGAGGTTGACATTGGCAACAAGAGCAATAAATTTAACGTATCATTCTGCTGAGCGGTTCCATAAAGACTACAAACAGCTCAGAAAAGGATACTTATTTCTGCCTGCAAAAAAGGTCCTACCTAAAAAAACGATCCTTTCCTTACATATCACTGTTCCGGGCGTTGAACAGGCTTTTGTGGCGAAGGGCACCGTTATCAGCGCCAACGATCCGCAAACCGCCAAACGTGCTAAAAAGCCTTCAGGAATGTTGGTGGAGATACTTGGTGGCCCGGATATGATCATAGGCACTCTCAATTCGGCGCTCAGCAACAATGCGCTTTACAGAAATATGCTGGGAGATCCGGGAGATGCCGACCTGAGCATCGAGTGGCTTAAAAAGGCGATTCATCAGCAAGAGATTACCAGAGACAAAGAAGCAGAACCTGAAATTATTGTTCCCCCAACCAGCGAAAAAAAAGATCTCACCCTCCCAGAGCGTGAAAAAATTAAGCCGGTCGCCGAGTTTCTCATGGACCTTACAAAAGCCATGTTACGAAGCGGGTATTATTCTGCGGATCATCCCGGCTGCAAGGATGCAAAACGCGGTCTTTACGATGCCTTTCAGAATTGTCTGGGCGATTCCAGCGAAATTATGATCACCAATCGGGAGACCCGAGAGCGAACCGAAATTTTGATCACAGGCATTCTGGACGAACCGGTCAATGTGCGCAGGCTAGTAGGGACAGGCATGGCAGAGCTCTTTGTCCCTAAGCTCAGAGAATACTTTAACCGCAAAGGGCTGGTAAGTTTTGCGATCAAAAAGCGGATTACAGCAGGGCACTTTGAGAGCTTTGTAGATATCATGAGCGATCCCAAGGTCGACCGGGGCCAAAATTCAAAGGTCGGTAAGCTTCTATCCAACGCTTTGATTGAACATGGAATAACCGAGATATCCACAGTATTCATGGACGATATGATCGCGCTGGAGCTTAATCTCCCGTGGCGGGTGGAAATGGCCATCCAACGCCTGGCCAAAGATCTTAAAGTGCTGCCGATGTTTAAGACTGAGTCAGATGATGCCATTCGGGAAATGAAATTGCAGATTATTCAAGATATTATCCGACCTCTGAAACACCCCGAATTTCTAAAAGAGTTCATTACCCACTGTTATATCATTGCCAAACACGTCAAGACGGTTGAAGCCGAAGACTTTAAACAGGTTATCATTGAGGCATTCCCGCTGGAAACTTTGCTTCCCACATCGCGCTTCATTTTTGACGAACTCATCCGTCTGCGGGATATGATTTCAGAGACGCCGCAAAATCCAGCACTGCTCGATCGTTTTGAAGAAATCAAAAGAGTTCTCAAATGGATGGCACGACGGCTGGCATTAACAGAAGTCCTTGGTGCAATGCGCTTTTTAGAACAGCTCTATACAGATGGAGTCCTCACTTTTGAAGAGCTTCCCCCGAATGTTCAGTATTTAGTAAATACCACAAAAATGGTCAAAGACGTTCAAGCTCATACCCAAAGCTATGTATATAGGCTCGTGAACGTCAGCACCGCTGAAAGCGCGGCGATATTACTGAAATGTTTTCGCAGGATTGTGCCGGTACTCATAGAGCAAGACGATTGGAAAGTTATCTATACAATTACTAAAGCGGCATCGAAAGCCGGTACAAAAAATAAATTGTTCTCCGAAAATTCAGCACTGCCGTTAAAACCTCAAAAATTCATATTCAAAGATTTGACCGATGATTTGATTGAGGCTTACATTGGTGCTCATGAATCTCAGCGCCAATTAATTGGTAAAATTGCCGACAAATTGGGTTCCCAGGGCATCGATGTTTTAACCAAGGTTTTGTCTGAATGCAAAGATCGCCAGGCGCGGATGGACGCTGTGGATTTACTAACTAAAAAAGGCGACATGGCCCGATGTTGGGTACTCAAAGTTCTCGATGACCCAAAACAGCCCTGGTATTTGCATCGCAATGCGCTGCTGATTCTCAGATATATCGGAAAAGAAGAAGGTGACATCGAACGGGCCCGCAAGTTTTTTAAGAACTCCGATCCGAGGATTCGCGACGAAGCACTATTTGCCCTGGTCACCTTAAAGGCTGCTGATGCTGAGCAGTTGGTAATCGCGGCATTAAATGATGAGGACGATAAAGTACGCTGGCGGGCGACATCAGCCCTTGGCGACCTTTCGCCATTGAAGGACGCGTCGGTGGAACACATACTTAATATCATCAAAACAGAGCTGCCCGAAGAAACCGAAGAAGTCGAAAAACATATCCGCAAAGTCTCCCAACTGATTACATCTCTGGGCGTATTAAAAGGCCTTCGCAATCTTGCTGTGGTGGAAGATACACTATTAGATATCGCTCAGAAAGCCTCCGAGCAAAAAAAGGGTATTTTCCAGCGGCTGAAAAAAACCAGCGACACCAATCAAACCACAATTCTTTCGGCTGCTATGACCACGCTCGGAAAAATAGGCACGCCCAAATCAGAAGCATTTCTAGCGAAACTTGCCGGCAGCAATACCCCCCACGCCGCACCCGCCCAAGAAGCCGTGGAAAATATCAGACTTCGTTATGCCAACCAGGAAGCGAGCACCTAATATTTATTACAAGTGTTTATAAGATATTACAGATTGCCGGGCAGCGCTTCTGGATATACCTGGTATAGATAATGATGTACTTGCCTATATATTCCCAAATTCAAATCTAAGCATTGAAAAAAATCCCATATTAAGTTTATGGTAGACATCTTTGGCGCTAGCGATATATAGCCATCCCTGATGAACCTTAATTTCAAAATAGGTGTACGCACGTTCAAGGAGGAGCAAAATCCTATGACAAAAACACTTTACCATCCGCTCAGCGGAAACGAGATGCCACGGTTTGGCGGGCCGGCCACCATGATGCGCTTGCCGGCAAAAGAAAGCGCTGCAGGTCTGGATGTCTGTTTTGTCGGTGTGCCATTTGACATCGGTACATCCAATCGTGCCGGTACACGGTTTGGACCGCGCCAGATTCGCGCGGAATCCGCGATGATTCGGCCCTATAACATGGCCACTCACGCGGCGCCATTTGATTCTCTATCTGTTGCCGACATCGGTGATATTGCCATCAACACATTTAATCTGCAAAAATCCATGGAGATTATTGAGTCCGCTTACAATGATATACTGAGCTATGACTGCAAGCCATTGACCCTGGGCGGGGATCATACCATTGTGTTACCGATTCTGCGGGCGATGAAGAAAAGATACGGTTCTGTCGGCTTGATTCATGTGGATGCGCATGCCGATGTCAATGATACCCTGTTCAATGAAAAAATTACCCATGGGACGCCGTTTCGCAGGGCGGTGGAGGAAGATTTGGTTGATCCGCATCGCGTGGTCCAGATCGGGTTGCGAGCTACTGGATATTCTGCCGATGATTTTGATTGGCCACGTGAAAAAGGGTTTCGGATTGTTCAGGTGGAAGAATGCTGGCACAAGTCGTTGAGCCCATTAATGGCTGAGGTGCGCGAACAGCTGGGCGACGGGCCGGTTTATGTCAGCTTTGATATTGACAGTCTGGACCCGGCTTTTGCTCCCGGAACCGGCACACCGGAAATCGGTGGATTGACAACGGTTCAGGGTATTGAAATTTTGCGGGGCTGTCGCGGTCTGGATCTTATTGGCGGTGACCTGGTAGAAGTGTCGCCACCGTATGATCCCTCTGGCAATACCGCCCTTGTCGCCGCAAATCTGCTCTTTGAATTGCTCTGTAGTATGCCGTGGGTAAAATTTCGTGAATGACGATCCAAGCAGTTACAACCAGACCATGGAGAGTTGAAAATGAAAGCGTTTCTCACTGGTAATTTAACGCTTCCGTCAATGAGAATGATTCGCCAGCTATTTAACGTTCCCCCGAAAATAGACGTATCCGTTGAAATTGATCGGCAATGGGGTCGTATAAAAGACGCGATGAGATCTCCTGATGGAAAGGATATTGCTGTTGGTGTGGGAAGCAGAGGCATTGCTAATCTTGCTGAAGCGGTTCGTGCGGTAGTGGCTAAGCTTAAAGAAGCCGGTTTCAAGCCCTTTATTATCCCGGCAATGGGTTCCCATGGCGGTGCTACCGGCGATGGCCAGATCAGTGTTTTAGAGGCTCTGGGGGTTACCGAGAAAAATGTGGGGGTGCCTGTCAGAGCCACAATGGAAGTTGTTTCCCTGGGCGAGGTCAACGGCATACCGATTTTTCTGGACAAGCTGGCTCACCGGGCTGCAGGGCTTGTTCTTATCAACCGTATAAAACCCCATACCGATTTTGCGGGGCCCACGCAGAGCGGTATTATCAAAATGATGGCGATCGGACTGGGCAATCAGATCGGGGCGGAACATTATCACAGGTTGTCTGTCGTTCGCAATATGTACGAGATCATCAGTAACGCTGGTAAAGCGGTCATGAAGCGCGCGAAATTTCTGTTTGGCGTCGGTTTGGTGGAAAATCAGATTCACCAGACGGCTGTGCTAAGGATGATGTTGCCTGATGAACTGGAGGCCAAGGAGATCGAGCTTTTGGAGAAAGCCAGAATATACATGCCAAAACTGCCGGTGAAGGAGATCGATCTTCTCATTATTGACAAGATGGGAAAAGATATCAGTGGTGCGGGGATTGATCCGATCGTTACAGGGCGCACCAATTGTGTCTTTATGGTGAAGCGGTCATGGCCCAGCATTTCACGCATCTTCGTGCGAGACTTAACCGAAGCCAGTGAAGGTAACGCCATCGGTATTGGCCAGGCCGACGTAACAAGCCCGCGCCTGGTTGATAAAATAGACGCCGAAGCCACAGCCATAAACTGCCTGACCTCCTGCTGCCCCGAGGACGGCAAAATACCGTTCGCATTTCAGACCGATCGAGAGGCCATCGCCGCTGCGCTTATGACACTTAGGCCATACACGCTAGATGACCTGCGTATTGTTCATATCAAGAGTACCCTTGAACTCAATAATCTGCTGGTTTCCCAGGGATGTCGTACATACCTTGAAAATGAATCTGAAGTATATATTGAGCCGGAGAATATTGAGCTGGAATTTGACGCGTCCGGCAACCTGATTTCGCTGCTATAGCAGTGACGGGTAGATATTTTGCAAAACAGCGCAATAGACCAGAAAGGAGCTAGTCAATAATGATGTCGTTCGAAAGAATAGATTTGGTCCTTGTTAATGGCAAAATTATCACCGTAAATCGTAAGGATGAAATTGCTGAAGCTGTTGCTGTAAAAGACGGCAAAATAGCTCACGTAGGGTTTTCCGAAGACGTTAAATCGATCGTCCATAAAGATACCCAGGTCATCGATTTGGGTGGAAAAACCGTTACTCCCGGCTTTGTGGAAAGTCACTGCCATCCGTCGATGGCGGGTTTAATGTTACATTTTGAGGTGAATGTACGCAATGCGGAATCCATCGATGACATCATCGATTTGTTAAACCAAAAGGCCAACCAGCTTCCCAAAAGAAAGTGGCTGAAAGGATTTGGATATAACGACCAGAGGCTGAAGGAAAAGCGACATCCGACCCGCTGGGATCTGGACAAGGCTACTGCCGAACACCCTGTATTTTTAGGGCGCACGGATGGACATCTGGCGGTGGCAAACAGTGCGGCGTTGAAATTGGCAGGGATTACGAAAGACACTGTTGACCCTGACGGAGGCCGGCTGGACAGGGAACCCCAAACAGGAGAACCCAACGGCGTTTTAAGAGAACAAGCCCAAACAATTGTTAAATCGCTCATTCCTCCGTACACGGTAGGAAACATCAAGGAGGGAATTTTAGCCGCCTGTCAACAGCTTGCCGCTTGGGGCATTACATCGTTTCATGATGCTGCCGTGGCACGCGATGCCATGCTGGCCTATCAGGAATTACTGGCCGAAAACAAATTGCCGTTAAGAGTCGGCATGATGATTCCGGGGATTGCTCTGCTGGAATTTCCCGGCTATCTTGAGCAACTAAAAGCGCTGGGTATCAAAGCCGGTTTTGGAAACGACCGCTTAAGGATTTACGGTACTAAGTTTATGTGCGATGGCAGCATGAGCGGCTGGACAGCCGCCCTGCATGAGCCATATGCCAATGATCCGGATGAATATGGAATTACCGTGGTATCAAACGAAGAACTCTCGGCCGGTGTCGTTGAGGCGCACAAGGCCGGATTACGACCCGTTATCCATGCCATCGGGGATCGCGCCATCGACATCGTTCTGGATGCCATTGAAGTGGCGCTCCAAGCAAGACCGGATCCGAACCACCGGATGAGCATCGAGCACTGCTCGCTCCCCACCGCGGATGCCGTGAATCGGATGAAACGCCTGGGTGTTCTGCCGTCGTCTTCAGTGGGTTTTATTTACGAGCTTGGACCGGCACATCTTCTGGGCTTGGGACCCGAGCGCATCAAGCGGTATTTCCCGCATAAAACCTATCTTGAAAAAGGCATTATCTCGGTGGGAAACTCGGACTGGTTTGTGACTTCCGCAGAAATTGCCCAGCAGATTTACGGCCTGGTGACCCGAAAGAGTTATACGGGCGAGATTGTCGGGCTTGAACAGGCCATTCCAGTGAAAGCGGCATTGCGCCTTTATACGATTAATGGCGCCTAC
>CP070746.1:4512969-4547348 GCA_020348305.1 Desulfobacterales bacterium | reverse complement strand
CTTCGATCTCTTTTTTACTCAGTTTGGTGGTTTGACGCAGCGGAAGCGCCACATTTTCAAAAACCGTCATCGAGTCAAAAAGCGCGTTGTTCTGAAACATATAACTGACCTGGCTGATGTACGCATTCCATTCGCGCTTATTCATTTGATCAATGGGTTTGCCGCGATACAGGATTTGACCTTCATCCGGCTTGAGCAAGCCGATGATGTGCTTGAGCGTCACACTCTTGCCCGTGCCGCTCAACCCGATCAGCGTGGTGACGTCGCCCTCATAAATTTCAAAATCGACCCGATTCAAAATGGTCCGTACGTCAAATTTTTTGGTCACACCTTTAAATTCAATGATTGGCTGTTTTTCCATGGCATCCCTATAATATGAAAGAGGTTACGACATAATCTGATATCAGAATCATCACACATGATATCACGACAGCCGAAGTGGTGGACAGACTGACACTTCTGGCTCCGTAGCTGTCGGTGCGCATATGGGTGAAAAAACCCTGAAAACAGCAGATGGTAACGACAAGAATTCCAAACACCAAAGATTTCACAAAGCCGCCGGTGATATCTTCCATTTGGGTGGCGGAAACGACCCGATAAAAGTAAGCCCCGGAGTTGACACCCAACAATACGCAGCCGCTGATCCATCCGCCGATGATACCTATGAGATCAAAAAAGGCGGTCAGAATCGGAAAACTGATGATGGCAGCGGCGATCCGCGGGCTGATCAAATATCCCAGCGCATCGATGCGCATGGTGTGAAGGGCATCGATCTGTTCGGAAATGCGCTGGATGCCGATTTCGGCGGTCATGGCCGATCCGGCCCGGGCCGTAATCATAATTGCCGTCAGAACCGGCCCCATTTCTCTGATTAATGAAAGGGCAACGGCAGTACCCAGTACACCGACTGAGCCAAATTTAACCAGGACATGATACAGTTGAAGACCCAATACCATACCGGTAAAAAAGCCCACCAGCATGACAATTTGCGCCGATTTGGCCCCGATAAAGTAAACCTGTTGAACGATGGCGGGTATCTGCTTGTAATGAAAAATCATGAAAAAGGACCGGAACAAAAAGATAGCGATGGCCCCCAGATTGCCGTTGATGCTGATGGTTTTTTTGCCGAATAGGTCAAAAAAGAAGGTCCAGGAAAATTTAGGTCGCTCCAGGATTTCGGTACCCGCGGTATCTTGCACAGTAGAATCTTCTGCCATATTCTTATTTCCTTTTTTTTGCTACCAGACGATTTTAATAAATAAGGCAGTTTTATAATGAGCTGATTTGAATGACATTCAAGTATTAGTAAATATTCAAATTAACGATAGTTTAGGGATTCTTTATCATAAAAAAAAAGAATGGCAAGTCTAAATTGTTAGAATTAGCCATTTTTTGTATTTTGTGGCAAAATTTAAGCAAGATTCACTGTAGCTCACTTTTCTGATGCATCTTTACGGAATATTTCGACGAAAGTGATATAAACCAATTAAATCGCACCAGGGCGGGCCGAAATCATCAACCATCCGTTTACACAATTTAACCCCTTTTTACATTTTATTGACACATCCTTGTAGACGTCTTATTTGTAAACCATGAATTTACTGCTCTTCGATGACAATAAATCTAATGATTATGGTATCTTTTGTTATCTAATCGTTTTAATAATTGAAGAAAGGCGACAGGAAAATGGAAACTGAAGCATTACTCAAGCGTGCAAAATTGGGATTTGCGGATCTGGATATCTCCGATAAATATATTCAAGCGGCATTGAACGGGCTGGAGATTTGGTTAACCGAAAACATCTTTGATGACTATGTGCCGCAGATCGAATATTTAATTGAAAATGAAAAATGGGATTTCTTATTGGATTCCTTCTATCAGGTCATACCATTTGGTACCGGCGGCCGAAGAGGATTGGTCGGCATTGGCCCCAACAGAATTAATACATGGACCATCCAGGCCTCCGCCCAGGGACATTCGCAATATCTGATTAAAGAATACGGTGAGGAAGCGAAACAACGGGGTGTGGTGCTCACATTTGATGTCAGAAAATATACCCAAAAAGGCGTATATGATGACACACTTCCGAATCCCGTCATGAATCTGGACGGTAAACAACTGGCCATTGCGGCCGCAGAGGTATATGCGGCCAATGCGATAAAGGTGTATATGTTTGACAGCGCAAGAACAACACCTGAGCTTTCATATGCTATCCGACATTTGAATGCCATATCCGGTGACATGTTCTCTGCCAGTCATAACTTGCCGACAGACAACGGCAAAAAAGTCTATGATCTGTATGGCGGGCAACTCATTCCCCCCCATGATCAAATTTTAGTCAATGAGGTGACCGAAAATGTAAAGCAGATAAAGATGATCAATTTTGACGAAGCCAAGAAAAAGGGTCTAATTAAATTTGTGGGAGAAGAAGTTGACAACGCCTTCCAAAATGCTGTTTTGCCGGTCTCCTTATCAGATCAACGAAATTTAAAGATCGTTTACTCTCCCCTGCATGGTACCGGCCTGACTTCCGTGTATCCAATCTTAACAAAGATGGGCTTTGATGTCAGCCTTGATCCGAACACATCGAATCTTAGCGGCGCTTTCGAAAATGTAACCTTCAACATCCCCAATCCTGAGGTCATCGAATCTTTTGACTACACGTTGCCCTTCGGTGATAAAGAGAATGCAGATATTATCATTAATACGGATCCCGATGCAGATCGAATCGGTGTGATGGTTAAGCAAAACGGTTCATGGAAATTTCTTAGCGGCAATGAAATTGGAATTTTACTAACGAACTATGCGATTTCAAAATTTAACCAATCAGGAAGGTTAAGCCCTAACAGTGTGGTCATAAAAACCGACGTGACGACATCCTTGATTGAACTGATAGCACGGGAAAACAATGTCAATTGTATCGGAAATCTTCTGGTAGGCTTTAAATACATCTCCGAGGAAATGAATAAACTTGAAAAGGATGGAAAAATAGAGGATTTCATACTGGGAGCTGAAGAAAGTCACGGATTCATAACCGGAAATTACTGTCGGGATAAAGATGCGGCTTGTGCGGCGGTCTGGGTGGCAGAATATGCGGCTGAACTGAAGAAAAAAAATAAAACACTTTTAGAAGGTCTAGATGAAATTTACGCACAATATGGTTACTGCCACAACTATTTAACCGAAATCAGACTTTTGGGTGCAAAAGGCATGGAGCAGATTCTGCACATAATGAAACACCTGAGAGAAAATCGCATTGAATCGTTTGGTGAATTTGTGGTCAATCAAAAAATAGATCGCTGGGAGGGAGACCCAAAGCCTCATCTATCTGCTACGGACACGTCAGCTAGAAATGTGTTGATTTACCACTTTGATAATTTATCAGATACCACCAGTATGCGGGTTACGGTAAGACCGTCGGGCACAGAACCTAAAATTAAGATGTACTTTGAGGTCTTCGGAAAACCTTGCAACCTAGACAGCTTGGATGACCAAAAGAAGAAAATTTCAGACATTAGAACAGGGCTGGAAAAAGCGTTCATGCGATATTGCTACAAATTGTTAAATGTCGATTTTCCGGATAGAGGATTTCTACTATTTTGGCAATTGCCCCTTGATGACAAATTAAAGTATTTAAAAATCGAAGAACAAATTGCAAACCTAAAAAATGTTTCCGATGCAAATGTGAGAAAAGCCGGTCTTGATAAATTGCTGGCCTTTTTGGGCGCCAATCCCGTTGAAAAGGTAAATAAGGCGTTTCAGGAGAAATACAAAGCAGGGATATTAGAGTATCTTGGCCTGTCTTGAAGTGCATAAATGATTAATTCATAGAGAATCAAGGAGTACATCAATGGCCTTCCCAGCCAACAAAACCAAAATAGTCTGCACCATCGGACCGGCGTCCGATTCCCAGCAAGTCCTGGAAAAGATGATCCTGGCAGGCATGAACGTGGTTCGCCTCAACTTCTCCCATGGCGATTTTTCCAGTCACCAAGAAACCATTCAAAAAATCCGTGTGGCCTCTCAATCCACCGGGCGCCGGGTAGCCATTATGGCGGACCTGCCCGGCCCCAAAATGCGAATCGGCCAATTTGTCGAAGAGCCGATAGAGTTAAAAGCAGATGACACCTTTACATTGACGACTGAAGATATCGTTGGCGACAAAGATCGTGTCGCAGTCAGCTTCGCACGGCTTCCGCAGGCTGTGAAACCCAAAGACCGCCTCTTTCTGAACGATGGTCTCATAGAGCTCGAGGTTGAACGGCTAGATGGAAGCGATGTGCAATGCAAAGTTCTTGTCGGAGGTGAACTTCGCTCCCGCAAGGGGCTTAATTTGCCCGGTATCGATTTGGGCATTCGTGCTTTTACAGACCACGATCATGAATGTCTCAAATTCGCAATGGAAAATGGTGTGGACGCAGTCAGCCAGTCCTTTGTCGAAACCGGGGAAGATATTGCTGCTGTCCGCGAAGCAGCTTTAGAGCTGGGTCACGATCCCTTTATTATCGCCAAAATTGAACGGGCCGGAGCACGTAATCATATGGCCGAAATCCTAAAGGCTGCCGATGGTATCATGATCGCCCGCGGAGATTTAGGTGTGGAAATACCCATCGAACAAATCGCCATTGCGCAGAAAAACATCATGCGCCTAGCCAATCTGATGGGAAAGCCCGTCATTACAGCCACCCAGATGCTGGAGTCCATGACAAACAATCGCCGGCCGACGCGAGCCGAAGCCACCGATGTGGCTAACGCCATTATCGATGGAACAGACTGCGTGATGCTTTCCGGCGAGTCCGCCATGGGAAGTTATCCTGTGGAATCTGCGTCGATGTTGGCAAGGATTGCTGCAGCCGTTGAGCCCCACCGACCCCCGTATCCTATCGAGAAAGCGCTTCAAACTTGTCGCGAAGAAGAACAAACCAAGCTCAAAGATCTAATCGCGTTATGTGTTGAAACCACGTTACAACGTATTACTCCTCCAACGGTAATCGTACCTACCCGGAGCGGAGCAACTGCAAGAAGTATCACGCGCTTTCGACTGCCCGTTTGGATAACGGCAGTCAGCTCCCAGGAAAAGACATGTCAGGATTTGATGTTCTCCTATGGCGTCTATCCGGTGTGTGAGCCCGTTCATCCGGAAGATTGGCGAAAATGGACCAGAAACTGGCTTAAATCTCAAAACATTGAAGGAAACCTCGTGGTCCTTACGGAAGGGCCTTCCGAAAAACGGCCGGATAGAAACAATCGAATGGAGATTATAGATCTGACGAGAGAATAGTACCCAATTTAGAAAAAATAGGAATGTCTATTATGCTCAAAAAAATCGATCCTACCCACACCAAAAGCTGGCAACATCTCAGCGATCATTTTGAAAAAATAAAAGATGTTCATATGAAAGATCTTTTTGTAAACGATCCGCAAAGATTTAATCGGTTTTCGATTCGATTTAACGATATCCTTCTAGATTACTCTAAAAACAGAATGACGGAAGAAACACTGCACCTGCTGATTGAACTTACAGATGAAGTAGGTCTAACTGATGCCATCAATCAGATGTTTAGCGGAGAAAGAATCAATGAGACGGAAAACCGGGCGGTTTTACATATAGCGCTGAGAAATAGTGAAAATACGCCAATTTATGTTGGTGGCAAGGATGTCATGCCGGAAGTCAAAACCGTCTTAGACAAAATGAAAGACTTTTCGAATAAAGTGATTTCCGGTGAGTGGAAAGGATATACCGGTCAAAGAATTTCCGATATCGTAAACATTGGTATCGGCGGATCGGATTTGGGACCGGCAATGGTAACGGAAGCGCTCCAGCCCTATGCAAAAGAAGTATTAACGGTTCATTTTGTCTCAAATATTGACGGGACGCACATCACCGAAACCCTGAAACGATTGAATCCCGAAACCACCTTGTTTATGATCGCTTCTAAAACCTTTACCACCCAGGAAACCATGACGAATGCATTTTCGGCCCGCAGATGGTTTCTGGATGCTGCCAAGAATGAAACCCATATACCCAAACATTTTGTAGCGCTGTCCACCAACACCAAAAAAGTAGAAGCGTTCGGCATCGACAAAGACAACATGTTCATTTTCTGGGATTGGGTCGGCGGGCGTTATTCGCTGTGGTCGGCCATCGGTTTATCCATCGCCTGTTATATCGGATTTGAGAATTTCAGCGAACTGCTTCAGGGTGCTTTTGAAATGGATCAGCATTTCAAAACTACCCCTTTTGAAAAAAATATCCCGGTAATTCTGGCACTAATAGGGATCTGGTACAACAATTTCCATGGCGCCCAAACGGAAGTGATTTTACCCTATGATCAATACCTGCACCGCTTTGCGGCCTATTTCCAGCAAGGCAACATGGAAAGCAATGGGAAATCAGTTGATCGAAGCGGCGGAAGGGTTACCTACCAAACCGGCCCGATTATCTGGGGTGAGCCCGGCACCAACGGCCAGCATGCCTTTTATCAGCTCATTCATCAGGGCACCAAACTGATACCGGCCGATTTTTTGGCACCGGCCATCAGTCATAATCCGATTGGGGAGCACCACAATATCCTGTTGTCAAACTTCTTCGCCCAAACCGAAGCCCTCTTAAACGGTAAAACCAGAGAAGAAGTGATCGCCGAGTTGAAAAACAACGGCAAAACCGATGATGAAATCAAAACCCTGACGCCGCATAAAATGTTTAACGGCAATAACCCCACCAATTCTATTTTGTTTAAAAAACTAACCCCACGGGTTTTAGGCAGTCTGATTGCCACTTACGAGCATAAGATATTTGTACAAGGCGTGATTTGGAATATTTTTTCCTTTGACCAATGGGGCGTCGAGCTCGGCAAGCAGTTGGCCAAAAAAATCCTTCCCGAATTAAATGACGACAAACCAGTAAAAACCCATGATTCATCTACTAACGGCTTGATCAATGCATTTAAGGAGATGAGAAAATAAGAACTATCATTTTGAGTTTTGTTATTTGTTCTTAATGTTGGATCGGCATATTGCCGCGAAAATCAGCTTTGCAAGCTAAATTCACGCTCGGGTGGAAGCCGCTCCCATAATTAAAAAATAGTTTAAGTCAACATCATTTCGGTTCACGCCTCAGTTTCAGCCAATCCGTATGGAAAACACCCTCCTCATCAATCCGTTCATAGGTGTGTGCTCCGAAGTAGTCTCGCTGGGCCTGCAGCAGGTTATGGGGCAGTCGCTCAGATCGATACCCGTCGTAGTATGCCAGCGCAGAACTGAATGCCGGAACTGGAATCCCGATTTGGGCCGCACTGCCGACGACAAGGCGCCAGCCGTTTTGGCTGGATTCCATGGCCTTCCGAAAATAGGAATCCAACAGTAAATTCTCAAGATGAGGATCTCGATCAAAGACGTCTTTGATTCGTTCAAGAAAAGCCGCTCGAATAATACAACCGCCACGCCAAAGCATGGCAAGCTCTCCATATTTCAAATCCCAGCCATACTCGCCGGAGGCTGCCTGGAGCTGGGCAAAGCCCTGGGCGTAACTGCTGATTTTTGAAGCATAAAGCGCCTGCCGAACCGACTCGATAAACGTATCACGATTCACAGACTCCCGGAATTTTTCAATCGCATCTGCCGGCCCGCAAAGCGCTTGGCTCGCCCGCTGGCGTGCTTCTTTCTGCGCTGATAAAAAACGGGCAAATACAGCCTCTGTAATCAAGGTGGTCGGCACTCCCAAGTCGAGAGCCAACTGGCTGGTCCATTTTCCGGTGCCTTTCTGCCCGGCTTTATCGAGAATCATATCCACCAGGGCGTTGTTGGTCTTGGAATCAACCACTGAAAAGATGTCTCGTGTGATTTCGATCAGATAGCTGTCAAGCTCACCTTTGTTCCACTGAGCAAAGACGTCGTATAGTTCTTCATTGAAAAGCCCGAGACCGTCCTTTAAAAGACTATACGCTTCACAGATCAGTTGCATATCACCATATTCGATGCCGTTGTGCACCATCTTCACATAATGGCCGGCTCCTCCGGGTCCTACCCATTCGCAACAGGGTATATCGTTGTTTGGGCCGACTTTGGCTGCAATTGCCTGGAAAATCGGTTTAATGTGAGGCCAGGCCTCAATGGATCCGCCGGGCATGATACTCGGGCCATGACGGGCACCTTCTTCTCCCCCGGATATGCCGGTCCCGATATATAAAATTCCCTGGGATTGGAGTTCTTTAATTCGCCGTTCGGTATCCGTGTAATAGGTATTGCCACCATCGATGAGGATGTCGCCGGCTTCCAGTAATGGAGCTACGTTCTTTATGGTTTGGCTGACCGGATCTCCTGCTTTTACCATCATCATAATACGCCGTGGACGCTTGAGGTTTTTTACAAGCTCTTCGGGGCTGTAACAGCCGACAATCGACTTGCCTTGAGACGCACCAGATATCAAATCATCAACTTTGCTGGTCGTTCGGTTGTAAGCGGCCACCTGAAAACCATGATCGGCCATATTCAAAACCAGATTCTGGCCCATCACGGCCAGACCGATGAGTCCAATATCACAATGTTCCGTCATTTATCTATTCTCCTTTGTTGTCTGCAATTTATTCACCCACCTGCACATTCAAATTTCTTGCGGCTGCTCGGTCAATGATCCATAAAAGCCTTCCATGGGCAGGTTGAATGAGTTGAGCCGGAAAATGATACGGTTGTTTTTCGCCTTGCAATACCGCCTGCAGCGTTTCGGCCTTCTTCTCACCGCTGACCATAAAAATGACGCAATCGGCGTTGTTAAATACCGGTGCTGTCATCGTGATCCGGTAGCTTTCAAATTTTTCTACCCAATTGGCAATCACCAGGCGCTCTTTCTCGAGCAATGCGGAGGTTTCCGGAAAAAGAGATGCGGTGTGTCCATCCGGGCCCATCCCCAGTAATATGCAATCAAAGCGCGGCATTTGCCCTTTCGTCAGGTGAAAAAATGCGTAAAGTTCTTGCTCGTATTGCGTTGCTGCGCTGTCGGCATCTGAATTCTCTGACATTACACGGTGAATGTTCTCTTGAGGTATAGGCAATTTAGAAAGCATGGTATCGTTGGCCATGCGATAATTGCTTTCCGGATGATCCGGCGGAACATGTCGCTCATCTCCCCAGAAGAAGTGTATTTTATCCCAGGGGACTTGAGTGTTAAATGCAGGCTCCTTTGCAAGCAAGTTAAAGAGGCTTTTAGGTGTGGAACCTCCGGAAAGAGCAATAGCAAAATATTCTTTCCTTTGCAGTTGTTCACCTATTTGTCGGACAATAAGCTTAGCAGCGGCTCGGCTTAAGCTATTCGCATCTGCAATAATCGAAATTTCAGGATGGATGACACCCATGACACTTTATTTCCAATCTGGCCAGTAAATACGGAAATGTTAATTTCTAAAATGGATTTTTTCAGCGAATTCTCCTTGGCAGTACTCCATTGCTCCAGCATTCAAATTCAGCCGTCGTAGCCAATGTCTACTTTGGCGAACTCGGCTAGTCCATTACTCCAATATAACCAATCAAAAACATGGGTCAATGTCTCTGAAAAAAGATACTTTACAAACTCATTTCGATGGCTAAGTTATCCTCTAAATTCGTTATTTTTTAAAAGGAGGTATGCAATGAAGATCTTAAAAGCAATTGCTGTATCGTTTTTAGCCCTGTTCTTGTTGACTGCATGCGCACAAATGCAGCAGACAACGGCCAGCTCATCAAATTCGCCCGTTATCGATCGGGTTCAGGAAAAAGGGGAACTGGTTGTTGGTACGATGGGCAAGATGCCACCGCTTAATATGACAACCAAAAAGGGTGAGATAATCGGTTTAGAAGTGGATCTTGTCAAAATGATGGCCAAGGCGATGGGAGTGAAATATAGAATGGAAACCATGCCGTTTCCCGATCTGTTGCCTGCGCTTCAGGAGGGAAAAGTTGACATGATTTTATCGGGAATGACAATCACGCCCGATCGAAACTTAAAGGTAGCCTTTGTTGGACCTTATTTTATGTCCGGAAAAGCATTTTTGACCAAAATTAAAACCATCGCGGAGGCTGACGAGGCCTCCGATATAAACAATCCTGGCACAAAATTAGTAGCCCTCAGAGGGTCAACCAGCCAGTCGTTTGTTGAAGAATTCATTCCCAAGGCCACCTTGTGGACAGCCAACGACTATGATGAAGCGGTCAACATGGTATTAAAAGACCAAGTGCATGCGATGGTTGCAGATTATCCCATATGTGTCGTGTCTATCTTCCGTTATCCCAATGCTGGATTGCTTTCTGTGATCACACCCATTACTTATGAACCGCTTGGCGTCGCTGTACCCGCGGGCGATCCACTGCTGGTGAACTGGCTGGAGAACTTCTTAGCCTCTGTAGAAGGCAGCGGAAACCTTGATGCATTAAAACTAAAGTGGTTTGCTACAGGTTCCTGGCTGAGAGAATTACCCTAGGGTTTGGTTATTAGTGATTAGAATAAAATTCGGGGAGTAGCGCTATAAAAATTTTACTTGGCGCTTGCTCCCCAATTTGAAATTCCTCACTTCGATTTACGCGATACATGCATTCCCACCAACCAGGCAACTACAACCACCAGGTAAATTTGACCGATGATGGCTTCCAGAATTGCCAAAGAGGTCGCTTTCTCCGTCAGCGGTGTTATGTCGCCGTAACCCAGTGTGGTGATGGTTACAAAACTGTAATACAAAAAAATAAGTTTTGCCTCCTGGATTTTACTGCTCGCAAAGTTAAATGATCCCGGCTGAAGAAGCTCCAAAATTGAATAAATAAATGCCCACATCACTGCGAGGAGAAGATAAATAACAATTGCAGCAAATATGACCTCCTTGGTGATGTCTTCTGCCCTGTAAACAAATTGAACAATATGAAAAATAACAAAACCAATAAACAGTATGCCAAAGATCCTGCCCACGATGATTATAGAGCTACCCACCAGAATATACTTTGCCCAGAGCGAAAGTATCATCGGTACCGCAAACAGAACTGCCAGTAAAAGTTGGCTTTTCTTTTTACTCACCGCATAAATACCGGCTATAAAAATAACAGAAAAAAAGATATCCAATAAGAGACGGATTCCGACAAAGCCCTGCAAATGCGGAGCCACCAAAATCATGGCCAGTATAGTGACTATCAGATGCAAGAATCGGCTTTTAAACCAGGGTTGGGTATCCGCTCCACGAGTGTGTTCGTTCATGTGCACGCCTTGTTATCAGCAAAATAGATAATTTATCCGATTTAGGACCTCGCCTCTATCGTTGTTTTAATAAAGCAATTTGTCAAGATTAAACTAAACTCAAATCTGCTAATTCCATATTGGCTGACAAAAGCACTTCCCGGGGAAAGTGGGGAGCCGACAGTGAGACTATTTCCGTGAATATATTTTAGAATTTCATCTTTTGTAAGCTGGTAGAGTTGAGGCGATTTGACCTTTTCCCCGAATTGTTTCTAGCGGCCATATTCCATGAAAAATCAAAAAAATTTATTCTTAATCTAATAATATTTGACTTTTTTGGAAAAAATTGTTGTTGTCAGTTCATCATTAGTCTAATCTAATTGGGCATTAATATTTGATGAATTCGTAAAAAGTCGCATCCATCAATATTTAGCTTCTACAAATATTAAGGGACAGGCCAATGTGATCGGCCTGATTGATTTTAATCTTTTTCGGAAAAGGAGGACAATCATGATGAAAAGATTTTTTGTTATTGCCTTTATCATTAGTGCGTTTCTGGCTGTCAATATCAGCAGCGCATTGGCAGCGGAAACTCTCCGTTTAATTACTTGGTCTGGATACACACCAAAGGTTTTGCTTGACAAGTTTGAAAAGGAAACCGGAATTAAAGTCATGCCAACGAATTCTAGCAATGAGGAAATGATTGCCAAGCTGCGTGCAACCCGTGGCGCGGGATTTGATCTGGCACAACCCAGCCAGGATCGTATCTCTTCGGTACAGGAAAAATATAATCTTTATCAACCTATCGATTTGTCAAAAGTGAAAACCGATCAGATTATTCCTTCGATGCTGGAGGCAGTCAAGAAAAATACCATGGTAAACGGCAAACCCCATGCTGTTCCATTCTGCTGGGGGTCTTCCGGACTTGTTATCAATCGAAAATTTGCTCGCGACGCCCAAGATTATACTGATATACTCAATAAAAAATATGCTGGAAGAATCAGTTATCGTCTGAAAAGACCGACTCTGCTGGCCCTTGCTTTTGCTATGGGAGATGATCCTTTTGCTAAATATGGCGATATTAATGCTTACAGGGCTCTGATGGAAAAAGTCGGGCAGGCCATGATCGAAGGTAAGGCTCTGGTTAAAAATTACTGGACCAATGGCGATGCATTGCTCCAGTCGATGCGGACTGAAGAGGTCTATCTGGCCATGGCCTGGGATAAGGGGGGATGGAAGCTGCATGCTGAAAACCCGGAGATCGACTTTTTTGCACCAAAAAGCGGGGCTCTGGGGTGGATTGACACTTTTGCTATTCCTGCTAAATCCGAAAATGTGGAGGGAGCATACAAATGGATCAACTTTATACTACGTCCGGAAAACGCTGCTGTATTTACCAATCTGGATACAACAGCAAACTGTTCCAAAGGTGCCAACAAATTTGTTGACCCCGCTATTAGCGGCAATTTTGAGCGCAGTTTTCCCCCGGCAGCCATCGAAAATATAAAATGGTATCCCCCTGTGCCGGCAAAGCTTGAAGAAATTGAAGGCAAAATCTTGGATAAGGTTAAAGCTGCAAAGTGATATCTTAAGCGTGTTAACCTAAACGACCTAATAATTTGACTCAAGACTGAAAGGGGGTTTTCTAATGTTAAGAAAGCCCCCCCTTTTTTCTCAAGACGTAAAACAGCGTCTCGCCATAAGGTTTTTTATGCAGATTGATTTATCGGTTCAAGAGGTAACCAAAAAATTTAACGAATTTATAGCGGTTGACAACGTCTCGTTTGAAGTCCCGGATGGCAGTTTTTTTTCCATACTCGGTCCATCGGGTTGCGGGAAAACGACTCTGTTGCGCATGATTGCCGGGCTGACCGAACCGACTGAGGGTAAAATCGAAATTCGCGGAAAAAGCATGCTCGGGATCCCGCCCAACAAACGACCGGTCAACTTAATTTTTCAACAGCTGGCTTTGTTTCCCATGATGAATGTAGAGGAAAATATTGCCTTTGGTCTGAGGCGACGCGGAGAAGGTAAGGTTGATATTAAAAAAAAGGTTGAGGCCATTCTGGAACGGGTTGATTTGGCCGGATTTGGTGACAAAAAAATTGATCAGCTGTCAGGTGGTCAGAAGCAACGGGTTGCGATTGCCAGATGCCTGGTGTTGGAACCAGCGGTTTTGTTGCTGGATGAACCACTCGGCGCCTTGGACTTGAAGCTGCGGGAGCAGATGAAAGTCGAATTGAAAATGCTGCAGGCAAAAGTTGGCACCACCTTCGTCTACATTACCCATGATCAATCCGAGGCCCTGGTCATGTCCGACCACGTGGCCGTGATGAATCAAGGGGTATTTGAACAAATCGACACCCCTCAGAATTTATACAACCGCCCGGAAACGCCTTTCGTGGCCCAGTTTGTGGGTGACAACAACGCCTGGTCTGGCCGGATTCGCCAATGTAATGATATGACCGCTGAAATTGAAACCGCCGAGGGTCCCATTTTCCATACAAAGGTACGGGAGTCGTTACAACCGGGTGATGAGGTCGATCTCTTTCTTCGTCCCGAAGCGATGCTGATTCTGCCCGATCCGAGCCTATCCGAATTGAATAGATTTCATATCATCGTCAAAGACATTCTCTTTGATGGTGCCAACAGCCGACTGTTGGCCCATCCGCTTGATGCAGACACGGAACTGCTTATTGCGTTGCCCCAGACCCGGCAGTACGATTATATTCAGAAGAATGATAAAATTGAAATCGGATGGGATCAACAGTCCGGTATTTGTTTTCGCAGGAGTTGAATTCATACGATGAAGAATCAGAAGCGATGGGGTTTATTTTTTTTCTTATCACCGGTATTGCTGTGGTTGTTTCTGCTGATCGTGTTGCCTCATATCGATTTGCTGGCCATGTCCTTTCGAATTGAAAATGACGACGGCCAGATGGTGTGGAGTCTCTCCAATTATTTGAATTTCTTTGAGGAACCTATATACTGGCTGACCTTTGTCCGAACGGCAATTTTCTCTATTTTGGTAACTTTTCTAACCTTTGTAATAGCGCTTCCCGTTGCATTTTATATTACAAAAGTTGTGGCCCCAAAATTCCAGGGGTTTCTTTTAGTCCTGCTGTTACTTCCTTTTTGGGTCAGTGAACTGGTCCGAGTTTACGGTTGGATGATTCTGCTACGGGAAAGCGGCGTTATCAATCATTTTCTGATCAAACTGGGGCTCTTAAATCAACCCATTGAAATGCTTTACAAAGATGCCACCATGATATTGGGTCTGGTATATACTTCCATGCTTTTTATGGTTGTACCCATTACCTCGGTGCTCGACAGCCTGGACAACAGCCTGATAGAGGCAGCCTATGACCTGGGGGCCAATATGTGGACAATCCTATTCAAAATTATCATCCCCCATGCGACCCCAGGCATTGTGTCCGGTTCGATTGTCGTATTTATGCTTACATTAGGCAATTACCTTACGCCGAATCTAATGGGCGGAAAAAATTCCCTCTGGTTTACCGAACAGATTTACAACCAGTTTATCGCCAGCTTCAACTGGAACCAGGGTTCCGCATTTGGGTTTCTGTTACTCGTTCTCTCTTCGATCGTTGTCTGGCTGGGATTGAAGCTGACCAGACAAAATCTGAGGAAAGTCGTGCAATGATCCGAACGCTGCCAACCTCCAAAACCTATAATCGGTGCTTTAAGTTCTATGTAGTTCTGTACTTTACTTTTCTATTTGCACCTTTACTGGTGACCTGTATACTGGCATTTAACGATTCTCAATTTCCATCTTTGCCCTGGAAAGGGTTTACGGTGGAATGGTTTACGGCAGATTTGACGGAGCGAGTCGGTATTTTTCACGATCAAATAAATTTGGACAGTATCTGGGTGAGTTTTCGGGTGGCATTTTTCGTCACATTGCTGTCAATGATCGTGGGGACCTGTGGTGCTTTTCTGTTCGAGCAGGAAGACTTTCGTTATAAGCAACTGCTTTATTTCCTTATGCTCTGTCCGTTGGTCATTCCGGGAGTCATTTTAGGTATTTCCATCCTTCTGTTCAGCAACACCTTAGGGACCTATTTTGAAACAAATTGGAACATTGACGTGGATCTGTTTCGCCCTGGTTTTTGGTTGGTCGTGCTCGGTCAGTTTTCATTTATCGCCACTTTGGTTACGTTGGTGGTGTCGGCCCGTTTAAGGAAATTCGACCGTACTTTGGAGGAAGCAGCTTTGAACCTGGGGGCCAACCGCTTAGAGGTGATCTGGTTTATTACATTAAAGTTCCTCCGGCCAGCAATTATTGGCGCCGGTGCAGTGGCGTTTCTGATGTCATTCGAAAATTTCAACACCACGCTTTTCCTTGTGGGATACCAAGCAACACTTCCCATTAACTTGTATCTCCAGGTCAGAGACGGCAGCACGCCTGTGATCAATGCCATTTCGTTCCTACTGATTGTGGGCACCTCAATGGTTGCTTTGGCCAATCTTTATTTCAGCCGAAAGGAGACATAATAATTTCGAGCTGAAATTATGCTAAAAAATAAAAAAATTTATCCTTCTCCGTTGCCCCATGCAGCCGATCATACTGCAATGGTAAGTTTACCTTGATATCATCACTGCGTAATGAAAGTTTTCACAAAATAACTCGCAAGTCCCTCAAATTCCTAATTACTTAGGGACTCAAGTCCACAGAATTGGCACGTCGTAGGCTTCCAACTTTCGGTCGTGCATAACCAGGGTTAGATCTTCAGCCGCGGCCTGGGCAACTAGCATCCGATCGAAAGGATCATGATGATGTTGAGGCAACACCGCCGCCGCTTCAGCGTGGGAAAAGGTAATAGACAGTTTCTCGAAGCCGCTATCTTCGACCCCCGATTCCACGGTATCAGGGAGTTCGAGTCTACCCAACGCTGCTTTGATTGCCGCTACCCATGCAGTCGCAGCACTCACAAATACGAGGTCAGCATCGGCGATGGCTGATCTGCCAGATTCCTGCAATAATGGATCATCAACTGAAACATAATAGTTAAAAAGTTGAATACTAAGCGCATACGTTATATAAAATGGCTGAATACAAATTGACCATTACGGCTGAGAACAGAATTTATGATCCCGAAACGCCTAAAATTCGTCACCATCAATGTGTGGTTTGGTATGGACGGCCGAGGTGTTTTCAAAATCGGCGACTACGAAGACAAAAAGCGCAAAGATGACCGATTTTCAATTCTAATTTCTGGTTTAAAGCAAATGGAGCCGGATGTTATTGCCATTCAAGAGGCCAATAAATTGCCTGCCTATGCCAATAAGATGGCCACGGCCTTGGATTATGAGGCCGTGTGGAAGGTTCAAAATTCCGGCGTGAAATTTATGGGCGTTGGAATCCCGGTAAACTTTACGGCCGGAAACGTCATCCTGGCAAAAAAGGACTATCATCTAAAATTTTTGACCACCGAACGCTTAAGCGGCAAGGGAATCCAACGCAATTATTTTTCATTGCATTTTAAAGAACTGCGCAATGCGATGGCGACATCAGTTGAGATCGACGGCCAACCGATACTAATTTTTAATACCCAGACCCATTTCAGTCTTATCCTAGATGAAAAATGGGAAAAAGCTGCAGAGGATATGTTTCAAAGAGGGGAAATAACGCAGCAAGAAAAAGAAAAAATCAAAAAGAAAATGCGGGATCGTCACAACAGAACGGAACAGGATATAATCAAACTGCTTTATTTTATAAAAAGAATCATCAAGAAATACGATTATCCCTATGTGGTTATGGGAGACTTTAATACAACCACCAAATCCTCGGCCTTGCAAACATTAATTGCCGAACTGAAGCTACTGGATCCATTCCGCATCAAAAATCCCAATTGGGATGGTTACACATGGGATCCTAAGCGAAACCCCAACACCGCTTGTGACGGATCCTATTTCTGGGCGGATGGAAGGACACCGCGCGGTCCGCTCAGTCGCCTTACCGCGGAGTTTGACGCAACAACCCCGAGGCGCATCGACTTTATCTTTTTATCAAACCATTTTGCCGCTGATAATATTCACCAAGCGGATCTGATTTTCACAGAGCCTATCGATAACGTATTTGTTTCCGACCACTTCGGGGTCCGAGTGGACCTTAAAGCATTGCCAAATTTTAAAAAATGAGGTAAGAGAAACTCATTACGGAATCGAGTAGGAGACCAATGAGAATGAACTTAAAAACAAGGTGAGATAAAAATGAAGACTATTTTTTTCGAACGCCGTGGCTTTTCCGATTCAATGGTAGTGGCCGTAATTTTTATTGCGACCATCTATTGGTTTTTGGATTCAATATTAAACATATTTTTTTCTAACAAATTTAATTTGATCGCCGAAATGATCGGACCTGATCTGTACGATATTTATATCCGGGTCATCGTGCTTTGCTTGTTTCTTATTTTAGGCTCACATTCTCAGGCGGTTATTAATAAGCTGAAGTTGGCCCAAAAAAAACTGAATGAATCCGAAGAACTCTGGCGCTCTCTGGTGAAAACCGCCCCGGATATGATTATCACGGTGGACACAAGCGGCACGATTCATTTCATCAATCAAAGCATTTCAAGCAACACCCCTGATCAGATTGTCGGTCAATCCTTCTACAATTTCTTGCCCGCCGGTTATCGTGATTTAGCAGAAAAGATGCTTGAAAGCGTATTTCAAACCGGACGCACCGAAAATTTTGAAGTTTGCGCCGGAAATAGCCGAGACCCATCCTGGTATACGTATCGAGTTGGACCGTTGCGACTCAACGGTAAAGTTATCGCCGCCACTATCATTTCAACGGAAACCACCGAATTCAAGCGCGCAGAAGAATTACGACGGTACAAAGAATTGTTTGATAATGTCGCCGAAGGGGTATTTATCATCAGCCGGCAAGGAAAATTTATTGAATCCAATGATCGCGTTCTTGAAAGCACCGGGTATACAAAAGCAGAACTATTGGAGCTCAATATTGCGAACCTTGTTGAGTCTGAGCAGAATGACTTAACGGAAAAAATAATGGAACATGCCAGCAGGGAAAAGGAAGCCCGATTTGAGCTGGAGTTAAAAACCAAAGCCGGCATGCTGATTCCCTACGAAATAAATTGTCGTTATGTCATGTACTTGGGAGACCCATGTTTCCTGTGTGTTGCCCGCGATATTACCCAAACAAAGCTCCTGCAAAATCAGCTCATCCGCTCAGAAAGGTTGGCAGCAACCGGGCAACTGGCGGCTTCCATCGCCCATGAGATCAACTCTCCTTTACAGGGCATAACGGCGCTGCTAAATGTGATTCGAACCTCTTATGAGAAAGATTCCGATTTATTGAAAAAACTAGACTTGATCAAAAGCGCCTTTATTAGCATTCGGGATACAGTCAAAAACCTTATCGACCTAAACCGACCGGGTAAGGAGAAAAAACAGCTCATCGATGTAAACCAGATCATAGAAAACACCACTTCCCTCGCCCGCAGTTATCTGAAGAAACATGGAATAGTTATTAATCTAAATCTTTCGGCCAAAGAGCAATGGATCGACGGCTCGCCCCAGCAGTTGGGTCAGGTCTTAATGAACCTCCTCAATAATGCGGTCGAATCCATCACCCATGATCCCAATTTCGAAAAAATGCTGGAACATTCTCCCTCGTTTACCGGAGAAATCACCATAGACACTTACAATCGCAACAACGAAATTGTTATTCAAGTAAAGGATTCAGGCCCTGGAATTTCAGATAAGGATTTGGATCACATTTTTGATCCTTTTTTCACCAGCAAGAAGACCATGGGCATGGGGGTTGGACTTTCGATATGCCACGGTATCATAGAGGACCATAAAGGTGTTATCGTAGCCGAAAATGATCCCGAAGGCGGTGCTATCTTTAGCATTGCGCTACCGGTTATTTAGGCTAACCCGATTTAGATTGAAAGTTCAGAAACCTATTCACTAACCTGATCTGCGGTTAGTGGCTTCAAATTAACCGTAATATTCTGAGGGATGATGCGATCAATCTTAATGCCCATCGGCAGATCAACATTTTTTCCTGAAATCTTCATCAAATGCTCGCCAGCAGGAAGCTGATTTAAATCAACCAGCACGTGAATATCCTGATCCTTCAACTCACCAATACTGTTCCGTCTACCGGCAAGGATCAAACCGACAGCGCTTGTTGATCCTTCATCCACTATAAGCTCGGTCGGTAGATTGTCGTAGCGAATGAGCGCCGTGATGTTGATTTTTATTTGCTGCTGGATAGCTAGAATCAACCAGGCAATCGTTACCAACACAAGCGCAGCAAGCTTGGTTTTCCAATTCTGAATGAACGCATCCTTGAAAAATTGCTTTAGTGCGGGCACACGAATTTCAGGTCCCCCAATCCATTCACTAAGTTTTTCAGCCAGTGCGTCAGGTTCTTCCCAGCTGGTTATCTGACCTCCGACGACGGTAGAAACTTCGGATCTTTCCTCGGAAACAACCAAGCAAACGGCATCTGTAACTTCTGACAAACCCAAAGCCGCGCGATGTCGTGTTCCATATTGCTCAGGTACGTCTTCCTTTTCAGATAGCGGCAAAATACATCCCATGTGGCTGATACGATCTTGGGAAACGACCACAGCGCCATCATGTGCTGGCGCATTACGGTTAAAGATGCTTTTTATCAGGGCCGGATCCGGCAACGCCATAATCGTCTGTCCGCCATGCATAAATTCGGAAGGGTTGTCATCTCTGGTTAGAACGATCAGTGCACCTGTATTCTCGGCGGCTAAATCGAATACGATATGGGATAGATCATTAACAAAAGAGTTCCGAATAGCACGTCGGCGTGATCGCAGATAACGCAAGGGGCTGACTTTTTCCAACACCTGCCGGATCTCGGACTGAAAAAGTATCAGCAATAAAATAATCAGAACTTGCCATAAGATTTGAAACACCCAAGTCGTCAGAAAGAGGTGCCATGATTTCGCAACCGAATAGATACCGCCTAAAACTACCAGGCCAATGATGACTCGAAGTGCGCGCGTTTCTTTAAACCACACATAAAGCTGGTAGGTAACCAGGGTGAGAAATAAAATATCAATCAGATCTCGCCACGTGGGTGCAGGAATGAATTTTAATAACGGCAAAGACTTACTCCATCGCTGCTATTGATAATTCGCTGATATCGGTTACCCTGCATCGGGTTTTCCACATTCTTTGCAGCGTCCGTCCGGTCCGATCACACCAATACAGTTTCCGTCACTACATAACGTCCGATTTTCCCAAACCAGATCGTCTTGGGTTTCTTTTTCCTCAATAATTTCCTCTTCCTCTTCTACTTCCGCTTCCTCTTCCCGCATATCGTCTTCAACATGGCTTCCTTCAAAATCCGGACCCTCGTATTTTTTCCCGCATTCTTTACAGCGCCCATCAGGACCGACAACGCCGATACAGTTTCCATCACTGCATAACGTGCGATTTTCCCAATCCGTTTCGGTTTCAGAATTTTCTGCTTTTATTTCATCTGGGTGTTCGTTATCCATCTTTTCGTGCGTATTCATGGTATTTACCAAAGTTTTGTATTTGCAAAATAGTTATGCGTCTAAAATCGTCTCGAGTTCTTTTAAGCTTTCGATATGACAGGCCGACGACAACCTTGGGTTGCGATAAGCCACCAATGGCATGCCGGCCGACGTTGCTGCCAATTCATCCAAATAGGAATCCCCTACGTAAATTGCTTGATACGGCTCAATTTGGAAGTAGGCTAAAATCTTTAGTAAAGGATCTGGATGAGGCTTGGGAAATTGCACATCACTGGAAGTGACCACAAGGTCAAAATACCCGTTCAAATTAAACTCATTGAGCAACCAGTTGACGGTGTCGGTGCGATTGGTTGCAATAGCGGTTTTGATTCGTGGCCGGATTTTTTTTAAAAGCGAGACAAGCTCTGGCTCCAGTTTCATAAGTTTAAAAAATTTACGATAATCCATGGTCTTTCGATAGGCATAAGCTTGTGCCAGACTTTTTTTATCATTAAATAAATAGGCCAGAGAGTCTTCCAGGGTATGCATATGTACATAAGCAAATTGCTCAGGGGTAAGCGTCGGTTTGCCAAAATGGTTCAAAATCTCATTATAATATGCCCGATTGGACTGCTCGGTATCAAAAAGAACGCCGTCACAATCAAACGCAACAACTCTCAAATCTTTCATGCCATCCACTTCTACTCTTTTACAGGACGTTGACGAAGATACCCATAAACCCGGACGTTCACATTCGGACGAATTTTACTGTCGGTTTCCAAAATGATGAGATCGGAGTAACGGCCTTTCTCTTTTCTCAGATTTTCAACGGTTAACGAATACTCCGTACGCCTAGCTCCTTTGACCTCTTCAAGCTGAAAATCAATGTATTTTCCATTTTCGGCACGGGCATTGGTTATTTTAAAATTGTATTTTTCTTCCGGAATAATCGATACCGATTTTTTGATTGAATCTCCAACAAACCCTCTCAGACTTACCATGCGCGGTATAATGGTCACAAATTTCTCAACCTTACCGGCAATCACCAATTTGTGTTTCGGTTTTAAATTATCATTTGTAAAGATCTCAGCGGCTTTGGTTATTCGTCGTCCGCCGTATCCTTTGGTATTCACTTTCAGCGTGATCTTTCCCTCACCACCGGCAGGGATGTGTCTCGGATAAGAGACAGCTGTGCACCCTCACGCGGTTTTTACTCTCGCTATGTTCAAAGACGCATTGCCTTTGTTTTGAATTACAAAATCATGAATAACCTCTGCACCATCGACGACTGGATCAAATTCCCATTGGGTCACCGGTAAAAATGCCGAAGGCTTTTTTAGTGTGAATGTTGCCAATTCAACCTGATTGTTTAGTTCACGATTTTCAGGTGTATCAATGGCGGCTGCCGGTCGGGAATCCCCGAAGTCTTCAGCTTTCAGGCGATGAGCGTCAACTCCATTTTGGACCAGCCAATCCAATACGGCTTGAGCTCTCCGTTTTGAGAGGTTCAGATTATCTTCGGCAGATCCCTTGTTATCTGTATGGCCTTTGATACGCAACCCTAGATCCGGGTTGGCGACAAGCATCGCTAGAACCTCTTTTAGCACCCTATCTGATTCCGGTGTGAGTTCAGCAGTACCCGGTTTAAAGTGGGTGTCGGAAAGGATCGTCTGTTCGCTTTGATTTGGAGCTGCCAGAGAAACGAAGTTGGAACAAAATAGGATAAAAGCGGCTGCAACGGCAATATGGGGTATTGCTCTCATAAAAAATCCTCCTTTTAAACATCCAAGCTATTGAATCCATAAAAAATTCTAAGCTGCATCGGTCGGATTGTCAAGAAGCAACGTCAGCTAAAAATCTTTTTTTTACATCATGAAATATGGATCCACATCAATGACGACCTTCACATTTCGACTGGTAAAACTGGCCATATTTTCTGCCAACAGCCGGCCAATAAAATCATGCAACACCTTGGTATTTAGACTTTTTAAAAGAAGCTGCCATCTGTAATGCTGGGCAATCCGCGGCAGAGATGCTTCAATGGGTCCCATTATTTCTAAGCCTTGATACGATGAGGAGTTATTGGTTTTAAGACCGTAACACAAATCGCCAAGGGATCGAGCATGGGCTTCAGTCTTATTCTTGTCTTTGCCGGATATCTTTAGCTGAATCATCCTGGATATCGGTGGGTAATTCAGCGCTTTTCTAAAATTGATTTCCTGGCCGTAAAAGGCATTAACATCCTGCTGCTTAGCGGCGAGGATACTAAAATGCTCCGGGTTAAACGTTTGTAAAATCACCCGTCCCGGTACATCGCCCCTGCCGGCCCTGCCAGCTACCTGAGCCAAAAGCTGAAAGGTTCGCTCCCCGGCGCGGAAATCCGGAAAGCTGAGGGATAAATCAGCACAAATTATCCCCACCAGCGTAATATAGGGGAAATCATGGCCCTTTGCCACCATCTGTGTACCCACCAGAATATCGATGGTTCTATTTTTGAGACCTTTTAACAGCGCCAAAATAGATCCTTTTCGTGTGGTTGTATCACGATCCATCCTGGCGACGTCCGCCTCCGGGAAAAGGCCTGCTATGGCAGACTCCACTTTTTCAGTTCCGACTCCCAACTGTTTAATATTAGAGGACCCACAGATGGTACACCTTGAGGAAGATGAGCGGCTAAATCCACAGTAATGGCATCTGTAGGCATTGGCCTTTTTGTGCAAGGTAAGCGAGATATCACAATGCTTGCAACGGATGGCCTGGCCACAGGATGCACAAATCGGAAAACTGGCAAATCCCCGTCGGTTCAGAAATAAAAGAACCTGTTCACCGCGCGCCAGTGTCTCCTTCATGGCCTGATGAAGCTCGGAAGTAATAAATCTTCTAATCCCGCGGGCATCCCTGTTTTGACGAAGGTCTACCACGTTGATTTCCGGCAGCGGGCGTTTTTCAATCCGTTTTTTTAAATTTAGTTTGATGAATTTTTTTCGCTGAACATTATAATAAGACTGCAAAGATGGAGTTGCTGATCCCAACAATGCAACACAATCATTAAGCTTGGCTCTCACCACCGCAAGATCTCGTGCATTGTACCGCAGACTGCTTTCTTGTTTGTAGGACGCATCGTGTTCTTCATCGACAATAATAATTCCGATATTTTCAAATGGTGCGAAAATAGCAGATCGCGCCCCAATCGTAATATTAGCTTTTTTGTGCACGATACGACTCCATTGATCATAGCGTTCTCCTGCGGAAAGACCGCTGTGCAAAACTGCCACGCACTCTCCAAATCGAGCCCGGAAGTGCCTTTCCATCTGGGTGATGAGGGCAATTTCGGGAACCAGTACCAGCACGGAATGCCCCTTATTGATGGCATCAGCTGCTACCTGCAGGTAAACTTCAGTTTTACCGCTACCGGTGACTCCCTCAAGAAGAAACGTCGCAAATCCTTTATGTAAATACTGTGATACGGTTGAAATCACTGTTTGTTGCTCACCTGTAAGCACAGGACCAGCCTCCGGGCTTATCGGCTCGCCAAAGGGGTCCCGGTAAACTCTCTTGTGACAAATCGTTACATAACCATCATTTTCCAACGATCGGATCAATGTTGGTGCCGATGGAACCAGAGATTTTAATGTCTTGACCGGGGTTTCTCCTTCGGTCCTCAGAATTTCAATAATTTTTTGCCTGGCCTTTGAAAGGCCGTCGGTGAGCAAATCTGGCTTAGTCAAAGCAACATTGCGCTGGGTTATCGATTTGGTTTTGCCTCCGCTTAACCTTCGTGTTACGGTAATTCGCCCACGGCGTTGGAGGGATTGAATCAGGGCGGCGGGAATGGATTGTTTAAGCTGTTTGCTTAGATCTTGCAACCGACAAGGACCTGATCCCAGATGTTCCAAGATCTTTTTTTCGACCGGTGTGACAGAATCGTGGCACAAGGCCTGTCGGCTTTTTTCGGAAATAGCAATGGATGCAAAATCATAAAGCGTTAAACCACCGGGAAGCGCATTTTTTATAACATCGCCAATGGGATGTTTATAATAATCAGCAATCCATTTAAAAAATGGTATCATTGATGGTGGAAAAAGCGGGCGTTCATCAAGGACATCTAAAATACACTTTATCTCTTTTTCAGCAACTTTCTTGCTGGGGCCGAGAATGTAACCTGTAACCACGCGTTGTCCAAAGGGTAACAGTACGCGTTTACCGGTAGCAATAAATGCCAAAAAATTTTCCGGAACACCATATGTAAAAAGATTATATACCGGAAGGGCTACGGCGACTTCTATATATGTATGTGATACCATTTCATTCATTACGGCTCAATATAGGTAATTTTCCTTGACAGACTTAATCCCTTTTTTTTAATCTGAATTTGATGTTTTTTAAAATACTTGTTATACTTACACAAAAAACTATATCTTTAAGCGAGCGGGTATTCAAGAAAGAATAAACGGCTGCTATCAATTACTGAGTAGTCGATTTATTAAGGAGGAATCAATGAAAATAATTGCAAAACAATCAGTTATTATTTTGATGATAACCACGCTTATCAGTATTCCTTTCGGCTCTTCAGTCCTGGCCCAGGATTATTTTGAAGCAAGGGAGCCCTCTGGCGAAGCAATGATATATGATGCAGTCGTCGTTCGCCCCATCGGACTTGTTGCCACTGTTGTGGGAATGGCATTTTTCGTTGTAACCCTTCCATTTTCGGCATTAGGGGATAATGTCGGCATTGCAGGTCAAAAGCTAGTCGAAGATCCCGGCAAATACACCTTTAAACGACCGTTAGGCGAATTTTAACTCCCATATTTTTTTCTGTAAGCTTGACACAACATCATATATTGAATATACGAAGCGGCGAAACCTTATTTTAGCGTCTAGGTTCTTATCGCACCTTTAGTGCTTTCTGATGTTCAAACTGAGTTAGATTTTTAGAAAAGGAGGTCGCCGTGCCGGTACATGTTGTCGAGCATCCGCTCATCAAACACAAACTTGCCCTAATGCGGGAAAATGACATCACAACGAAAGATTTTCGAGACCTAGCCGAAGAATTAGCCAACCTTCTCACCTATGAAGCCACCAAAGACCTTGAAACTGAAACCAAAACCATTCAGGGATGGGCCGGACCCGTTGACGTTCAAAAAATCAAGGGCAAAAAAATTACGGTTGTCCCAATTTTAAGAGCCGGTCTGGGAATGATGCCGGGCGTTCTGAATCTCATTCCGTCTGCAAGGGTAAGTGTCGTCGGTCTTTATCGCAATGAGGACACCCTGGAGCCGGTGAGATATTATGTCAAAATGACCGGCGCCATGCAAGAGCGGATAGCGTTGATCATTGATCCCATGCTGGCCACCGGCGGCTCGGTGATTGCCACCATTGATCTGATTAAAGAATCCGGCTGCAAACAAATCAAAGGCATTTTTATGGTAGCAGCGCCTGAGGGCATCGAAAAATTGGAAATTGCGCATCCAGACGTTGAAATCTATGTCGCTTCCATCGATAATAAATTAAATGACATCGGCTATATTCTGCCCGGTTTAGGAGATGCGGGGGATAAGATATTTGGAACGAAATAAGCCACGCACATCAGGCTATTCTTCCGCAACTGCATCTTTTAGCTATCCGAGTTCTTGATATTTTATTCGTCAAGGCACTTCATCCCCGGAGTATAAATTTACTGTCAATAATCATTTTTCGGCCTCCCAATATTTCTGGTGGCAGCTGGAGGCCGAATTGCCTTCCCGAACCACACCTTTTTCGATGAAATAACAATTTGGAAGTATAAGGATGGACAAGCTAAAAACAATGACCTATGAAGTTACCGATCGCATTGCTCGGATCAAATTAAACAGACATCATCGGGGAAACGGTATCACTTTGGATTTGCCGCATGAATTGGCCGAGTGTGTCGAAGGGGCGGATCTAGATCCGAAGGTTCATCTTATTGCATTGTCCGGAAACGGGAAGGGCTTTTGTGGAGGATACGATTTGGCACTCAGCGCCGAAGGCATGCAGGATTTCGGCTGTGAAGATGCACCGAAAGGTTCACCTCTTGAGGGTAAGGTCCAAGCACAAAATCACAACCCTGAAGCGATCTGGGACCCAATGATCGACTATCAAATGATGTCGCGCAATGTGCGAGGTTTTATGAGCCTGTTTAACGCCAACAAACCGGTAGTCTGCAAGGTCCACGGTTTCTGTGTTGCCGGCGGAACCGACATGGCGTTGTGCAGCGATTTGCTGGTTATTGCCGAGGATGCCAAAATCGGGTATCCCCCCGCACGGGTGTGGGGATCGCCGACGACTGCCGTTTGGGCATTTCGTATCGGTATTGAAAAGTCAAAACGGCTTTTATTTACCGGCGACTGTTTAAACGGAAAAGAAACAGTAGAGTGGGGGCTGGCATGCGAATGCGCACCGGCTGATAAACTTGATGAACGGTTTGAAATCCTGCTTGAACGAATTGCACGAGTACCGATCAATCAGCTCATCATGATGAAACTGCTGGTTAATCAAACCGTTCTTGCTGCAGGTTTGCAACCCACGCAGATCATCGGCACGGTATTTGACGGCATAACCCGCCATACAAAGGAAGGTTTCGAATTTCAGCAATATGCAGCCAAGAAAGGATTCAAAAAGGCCGTCCGCAGACGTGATGAACCCTTTGGGGATTTTGGGGCGAGCACCTTCAAAGGATAAAGAAACGATTCCGTAAAATTGTGCTGATTTTAAACTAAAGCTTTTGATTGCATTGGCCGATAACAAGTTTAGGATTATTAAATTCTTACTCCCGGCTCAAGTTCTTACGAATAAACCAGTACGAACTATACAGAAGGACAAAAGTCATTGCGCATACATACACAGCGTTCTGCATGTTTGACCCTATACGCTGGTTCTAAAATAAACGATTCAAAGTGCGAATACGCAATTTATTATGACGCTGTGTATAAATAGGCGATTTGAGCTGTCAATTAATTATTAACGTGTTATCAAAGGATGCAAAGATGGCTAAAGTTCACGGGCTTCTCTTAGTGCTTCTTTTCCTCATTGTGTCGGCAGCTATTTGTTCGGCACAGATATATACGTGGGAAGACGAAAATGGTGTCACGCATTATTCAGACAGACAGCCCGACAATACATTCGAATGGGAAGAGGAGGAAGCTTCTGGAGATAATAATGACAATCAACTAAATACAGAGGCTCAACGTCCTAAATACGATGTCAAGGTGATAAATGAAATTTTAGATGAATTAACAGATGAAGAACAGCAAAAAGAGAATACTCAGCAAAAGCACAGCGTTGAACTTTATGTCCAGAATTTTTGTCCGTATTGTAATAAAGCAAAAGCTTTTTTCAACTCACGGGGAATAGAAATCACATTATATAATATAGAAACAGATCAGAAAGCAGCCGATCGTATGAAATCCCTCACCAAGTCCAGTAGGGTTCCGTTTGTCGTAATCAATGGTCATCGCATTCAGGGGTATTCTGCGTCAGCCTATAAACAGGCTTTACGGAAATAAAATGTCTGCCCGCGATTAACCTACATCGTTTATTCAATTCACCAATACCGATCATTTCATTCCTTTCATTTCGAAAATTTCTAAATAAAATCCTATTGCATTGCGTCATTGAAAAAATTATGAATACATAATAAGGCTTGGAGCAAAACCAATCTATTCGACTTTAGCGCGGAAATACAATTTTAAGATGCATCGTCTTTTGCGAAAATTAGAAGGCGGCGACAGACGCTCAATCGGGAAGGTTGAAGAGGTCGTCAATGAGGTTTTTAAAAATTCCGCCTTATTTAATGTGCTGATCGACGGTCTGTTTGTTGAGGATCCCGTCGTACGGATGCGCGCTGCAGATGCCATCGAAAAGATAACCTTGGATCGTTGCGAGTATCTGCAACCCTATAAAAGAAGAATCATAAAACTCGCAGCTGAAACCCGACAACAAGAGGTCCGATGGCATATTGCGCAAATCATGCCGCGTTTGCACGTGACGCCGAAGGAAAAAGCCAAGGTTGTGAAAATATTGTTCGACTATCTTCAAGATAATAGCAAAATCGTTGTCACCTTTGCCTTGCAGGCACTTGCTGATTTTGCAACAGAGGATAAAAAATTGCGCCCCCGTACTATTAGCGTGCTGGAAGAATTATCCAAGACCGGCAGCCCGGCTGTCAAAAACCGGGGCAAAAAATTGTTAGTGAAACTGCAAAATATTAATGATTGATCTGTATTGATTTTCCCAGGTTGTTAAGCTATTTGTTAGAGCCTACATGTTAACCCCTATCTTTATTGATTTTAACAGGAGAAATAATGCGCTTTGGATTTTAATCCATGCATGAAACATAAAGCCGTGCGCAAGTCAGTGCGTAAGTTCGCAGAGACCGAGCTGGGACCTATCGCACATGATATTGATCGCGATTCTCGCTTTCCATGGGAAATCATCGAAAAGATGCGTCCACTTAATTACTTCGGCCTGCAGGTTCCGAAAGAATATGGTGGGGCGGAATTGGACTGCACCAGTTATGCCATAACCATTGAGGAGCTTTCAAGGGTATGTGCCGCCATCGGTCTCTGCATTACAGTACACAATAGCGTTGGTGCTTACCCCATCGTGCGCTTCGGAACCCCGGAACAAAAAAAACGTTTCCTGCCTCGATTAGCCAGTGGCGAGCAAATTGGAGCATTTTGTCTCACCGAAGCCAACGCCGGCTCTGATGCAGGTGCTGTGGAAACCACCGCGATTTATGATAACGGGCAATACGTTATCAACGGCACTAAGGTATTTGTAACCAATGGCGGCGTTTGCGGTTTGGCGCTGATATTTGCGGTCACAAATACCGATACTCAAGGCGCAGGGGCCAGTGTTCTTATGGTGGAAAAAGACACCCCGGGATTCTCCGTGGGAGAGCTGGAAGATTTATGCGGGATGCGCGCAAATCCTGTGTCATCGCTGTTTTTAGAAGATGTCCGAGTTCCGGAAGACAATATGCTTGGCCGGCCAGGGGACGGGCTCAAAATCGGACTCAACGCTTTGGACACGGGTCGCATCGGCATTGCGGCCCAGGCTCTTGGCATCGCCCAGGCTGCTTTCGAAGCTGCTGTAAAATATTCGAAAGAACGCCAGCAGTTTAAAAAACCGATTGCTTCATTTCAAACGATTCAGAACTATCTGGCCGATATGGCCACCGAAATAGACGCAGCCAGGTTGCTGCTGTATCGGGCTTGCGCCATTAACGATGCGGGTCAACCTTTCGGTACCGAGGCAGCCATGGCCAAGCTTTATTGCAGTACAGTGGCCTCGCGCGTAACCAATCTTGCCTTGCAAATCCATGGGGGTTATGGATACAGCAAAGAATACGATGTGGAACGCTATTTCCGGGATGCCAAGATCACCGAAATTTACGAAGGAACGAGTGAAGTGCAGCGTCTGGTTATTGCACGTGGTGTCCTGTCGCAGTTGACGTAATAAAGATCTGACCTGGTACCTAAAACTGATGGTCTCGTAAAAACTAGATTACAAAAAATAGACTAGGCTATGCTGAAATTGGTTGTTTGTATAAAGCAGGTTCCCATGGTGTCTGAGCTGCCCTGGGACTCAAAAACCGGCACACTGCGGCGCGATTTGGCCGAAGGAATGATGAACCCGGCATGTGCAAACGCGCTTGAAGCAGCCTTTCAAATCAAACGCCGCTATGGAGGCGATATCATCACCATTACGATGGGACCGCCCATGGCAGAAGAAGTATTGTACGAGGCTACTGCTATGGGGGCAGATCGCGGCGTCCTGCTTACCGACCCGTACATGGCCGGTGGAGATACCTTTGTCACTTCACATACCCTTGCCCGGGCCATTGAAAAAGAATGCCCGGATTTCGACCTTGTGCTTTGCGGCTGTCATACGAGTGACAGCGAGACTGCTCAAGTCGGACCCCAGCTGGCCGAAGAGCTTGATATTCCGGGGGTAGCCTACGTTGAGCAGCTCGAAATTAATAACCGCACGGTCCGTATGCAGCGATTATCGGACAACTTTTTTGAGACCCTTGAGATGGACTTGCCTGGCTTAGTTACCGTAACAACACAGGCGAACGCTCCACGTTATCCGAGCCTCAGTGTCCTGGAAACAGCCTTTGGCAAACCGGATATTAGCATTCTGGGTGCAGCTGATCTTGGCCTTGAGCCAGAAACAATTGGTGTGCAGGGCTCTCCCACAAAAATATTAGACGTTTATTCTTCGACCGCCAAAAAAAAGAACCTTATCATGAAGGGGACCGCCAAGAAAATTGTGGACGAAGTTTTTGAAAAATTTGGCGATCGGATCAGCGGCGCTATTAAAAAAGATCTTAAAACCCACTATCACGAAAAAAAACCATGAACACAAAAAAACGCGCTATATGGGTTTTTGGCGATTACCGCAATTATTTTCAAAATCGTGTGACCCTTCAACTCCTGGCAAAAGCCAACGATCTGGCCCCTAAAATAAGTGCAGAAGTTTGTGCGGTCTTATTTGGTCAGGGTTTAGACCAGTATGTCGCCGAATACATCGCTCATGGCGCCCAGAAAGTATATGTCGTAGAACATCGGTCACTGAAAAATTACAGCGTGGAAAAATATGCCGTATTGCTGGAACGACTTGCAAACGATTATCAACCGGAAACTATCTTAGTTGGAGCCACTTCCTTTGGCAAAGAATTTGCGCCTCGAGTAGCCAAGCGCCTCGGCACCGGTTTAACTGCCGACTGCATCGGGTTGAAAATAACCGAAGATGGACTGCTGCTGCAAATCGCCCCCTCTTTCGGCGGCAACCTTCTGGCTGAAATTATCACTCCCAACCACCGGCCACAAATGGCAACCGTTCGACCAGGAACGTTTCAAGAGATCCCCCACAACAATGAACTGCGTGGCGAGGTGGTGCGCTTGCCGATCCAGAAAGATTTGCCTGAAGATCGCGTGCGATTGATCGCCAATGAGCGCCAAGCCCAGCGTGATCAAAGAATTGAAGATGCACCGGTCGTTGTATGTGGTGGTCGAGGCATGGGCAGCAAAAAGAAATTTAAAAAACTTTTTGATTTGGCTGACCTCATGGGAGGCGAAGTTGGCGGAACCCGTCCCGTCGTTTACGCCGGCTGGCTTGATACAGATGCACTCGTCGGGCAAGCCGGCAAACACATCAAACCCAAAATCCTCTTATCTTTCGGCATTAGCGGCGCTATTCAGCACACCGCTGCAACTACCGAAGCCGATTTTATTATCGCCGTCAACAAAAACCCCAATGCCACCATGATGAAAATGGCAGATGTGGCTGTTGTGGCCGATGCCAGCCAATTTTGTACCGCGTTGATCAAAGGTTTGAAAGCGCGGATTCAGGCCTGATCCGATTTAAGCGAACCTTTTTAAAATTACCGAAACTCCAGAAAGGCTAAGCAGTGAACAATCCAATTAAAGCCGATACATGGGTCTGGGTGGTGGTACAGGATCCCGGCGGAGATGAACAATTTTTCGGTCAGCTCGATAAAGAAAAGAATATCTCATTTATCCCGGCCTTTTATCAAAAAGAAGACGCCCAGCAATGCTTCACCCAAATGCACCGTCAAAAGGGGGAAAAATACGAGATACAGGCAATTTTTTATGACGAGCTGGCGAAAGACGCGGCCAGAAATGGATTCATGATTTTTATACTAAGTGCCGACGGTGAAATATTACAAAAAATTATACCTTAACAAGAATTGGCCTGAAAACCACCATTTTCATTCAAAACAATGACATTCAATGGCATTTTCAGCAGGCATCCAAATTAAGCAAAGGCCGCGAGTTAACGCGCCGCATGTTACCGCGCAAGGCAAGCGGCCCGTCAGATTTAATCTCTCACCTGCAGCAAGCTTACGGGAAATGATCTGATCACCCTTTTTCCAAAATACTTCCGGTGTATGACTGTGGCCACGAAACAATAGGCCTTGCGGGTAAGCATTAAAGAACCGACTCATTTGCATTTTACCCAGGGCTCCGATCATACTGGACAGGCCAAGTTCGCGTGCAAAAGGAAGCGAGTGGGTAAAAACTGCATGCTGGAATTGTCTGACAAGCGGAAGCTTTTCTAGAAAATCAAGGATATCCTGCGGGATCAGCATTTGATCATGTCTGCCATGGCTTACAACAATTTGATGATCGTTGTTTCCTTTAATTGCAATCACTGCAAATTTCTGCAAGGGACGCACGCAGGCTACAACGGTCTCCGGATGGGTGGAATCACAAATATCCCCAAGATGTATAAGGTGACGACATCTTTTATCGGAAAAAAAATCAAGGGCCGCAACAATCTTATCTGGCCTGCCGTGGCTGTCCGCCATAATTCCCACCAACCCATCTGGTGCAAATTTTTCCTCCAACCCCGAAGTTAATTGTTTCGTCTCCATTTCACATCACGTTTTTAAAATAATATTGAGGTTTTGGCGCATTTATAATAACATAAACAGTGGCAGCGGTCAGCATCATTTTGATCAATAACAACAGACATAAAGCCATTCCCGCTCTAAACCCATCAAGGTGGAAATCCCATGAATGATCAAAACAACTTGGATATTAAAACACCGATCATCGAGTCCATATTGAAAACATTTGATACCATGGTATCGATGGATGTTGAATATACCGATATTGAATCACTGGATAGTTCCATTGTTGATGTGGTGGCCGGTGCCGTTCAATTCACCGGTGATGTGACTGGAATTCTAAGGATTCAGGTCCCTGCCGAATTTGCTCGAATGATGGTGGCCAGCAAAGGTGGAATAAATGTCGAAGCGCTTGAAGGAAATGCAGGAATTCACGACCTGCTAACGGAAATTTTAAAGGATCTTGGCAATCACTTTAAAACAGTACTATCGGACGCCAGATTGTCCTGTGAGCTTTCAACCCCTTCTATTCCTGATGAGTCAGACGCCCCGCTTGATCCGACTCATTTAGAAAATTACGAGAAATTAAGATTTCGCCACGAGGACCAAGCCTTCCAGGTTGAAGTCGGCATAAAGAGTGCCGAGCACTCACAAACAGCCGATCTTCAAAATGGTGCGGATAGAGAAAACACCAATGGTGATCCTTCCGGCGGTCAAGAGGATTTGAAATCTGCAGATGATCTTGATTTGAATCTAATTCTGGACATCCCCATAGAATTGACGGTCGAACTGGGGCGCACGAAGATCCTAATCCATGAGCTGCTTCAACTTGGCCCGGGATCTGCAATCCCGCTTTCAAAGCTTGAAAAAGAACCGGTAGATATTCTGGCCAACGACACCCTGATTGCCAGAGGGCAGGTCGTGGTGCAGGATGAAAAGTATGGCATCCGCGTTACTGAAATCACCAGCCGGCTGGATCGCATAAAGAGTTTAAGCTAAAAATTAACTATTGGCGTCAATTTAACTTCTGGATAAATTTGCCCATGGGCCGGCGGCATGGAATTATAGACCCACTCAATATCAATGGTTCCGACACGCAGGAACCGAATCCGATGAAAACCCTGGAAGATGCCTCGAACGAGTACATCTTCCATATTCATGGTGATACCAAACACAGCCACCTCGGTTCCCTTTGGAATACCCTTTAGCTCCTTTGGGTAAGCAAGGGGAGAAAACGCTAACCGCCGGCTGTCGGCTGCCTGGCATTGAATCAGCGGGA
>CP070746.1:4509633-4512869 GCA_020348305.1 Desulfobacterales bacterium | reverse complement strand
GTATCGTTGCTCTTGGAGGGCCTATTTTGAGCAGTGAAACATTTCGTTCACTCTCTCTGGTGGTAACCCTCCTTCTGGCTGCCGCTTTCTGGTTTGTGACCTTCTATTTAACCTGGGCGATCTTTTGGATAAAAATATGCTTCTCGGCGACAATATTGGCCATTTTGTCGTTATGGCTGCAACCGGATGTCATAAAAAAACTGAGGTTTGACGGTAAAGCTTTCGTAATAGGGCTGCTGTCAGCAGCACTGCTATACATTATCTTTTGGCTGGCAAAGCTAATATCAACTGCGCTGTTTCCTTATGCCGCACATCAAATCGGCGGTATTTATGACAAAGGTGCAGGAACACCCATGTGGGTAATTGCATTATTGCTTTTTTTTATCACCGGACCCTCAGAAGAGATATACTGGCGCGGATTTTTGCAACACAATCTAATGCGTCGTTTCGGCGGTTGGCAGGGCTGGTTATTGACGACAGCCATCTACGCTGGGGTGCACATCTGGTCATTTAATTTTATGCTAATTGGTGCGGCTGGAGTCGCAGGTGCGTTCTGGGGAGCAATGTATTGGCGGCTCAACAACCTGGCCCCGGTAATTATCTCTCACGCGATATGGAGTACCGCCATCTTTGTGGTTTATCCCATGTCCGGATTTAGTTAAGTCGTCAACTCATGCAATAGTTAGACGGATATAAAAGGTACCATCCATCTGAGGATTTTACGGCCTAACCATTTAACCAGTCTCGGGTTTTGTCGCGTTCTCCAAGATCGTCTTAATCATATCCGACACTGGTGGCTTTAAGGTGCGCCATTTCGGCTTGATAGCCCTACCTTCATGCCAGGTGAAATCAACCGCATCATATTTTTCAGGAATAATATGCTGTTTGTGGTCTCCATACACCGTCTCCGGATAATATTCGATGTAAAGCATGCGATGGGGATCAATATTGAATTTTCTGGCAACACGGGTAGCAATATGGCCGGTGCAGCTTCTCACAGACATTCGGCTTTTGGGAATATCAGATACAATGACGATAATCGGTCTTAAGTGCGCCAGACCTTTGGCATCCCCTTTTTCAAGATCAATGATGCAAAGCCTGCATTCACCACTGGCCAACCGCAGCCTGCCGCCCCAACCTTCCCAGGAGAAGATATCGTCATATATAAGCATATGACCCTCGTGCATTAATTTTTTTATAGAAATGTTTATCCCCAAAAGTCATCTTTATTCGATGAGGTTTGAAGCCACCTCTAGATGCCTTTATAAGTCAACAAACACAACCTTTCAACTCTTGCATTATAATGATAAATGCATTAACCTTGTTTGTTACTTGTAAGAAAGGCAAAAAATATATACACAATGCAGATGATAAACAACAGCAATATGATTCATCGTCTCGATTTAGAAGGCAAAGAAATCGTATTATTGGGCACTGCCCACGTTTCTAAAGAAAGTGTCCAATTGGTAAACAACGTCATTGAGCAGAAAAAGCCGGATACGGTATGTGTTGAACTTTGTCAATCCAGGTATCATTCCATTAAACAAAAAGAGCGATGGCAAGATACCGATATTGTGAAAGTCATCAAAGAAAAAAAATCATTTCTTTTGTTATCTAATCTTTTGTTGGCATCTTTCCAGAAACGGATTGCTAAAAAGTTTGATATCAAGCCCGGTCAGGAAATGATTCAAGCCATTGAAACCGCCGAAGTAATTGGAGCAAAGATCCATCTCGTTGACCGAGATATTCGCACCACGCTTTCCAGAACTTGGCGTGCAATGGGATTATGGGGCAAGGTAAAGCTGTTGTTCCAACTTATTTTATCTGTGGGCGAGGTGGAAGACCTCAAAGAAGAGGACGTCGAAAAAATGAAACAGGAAGATGTCCTCCAAACTCTTCTGGTCGAGGTTGGAAAATCTCTTCCGGTGTTAAAAGAAATCTTGATTGATGAGCGAGATCAATATTTAGCCCAAAAGATCAGAAACGCTCCCGGGGAAAAAATCGTAGCGGTGGTTGGTGCGGGTCATATTCAGGGAATCAAAACATATTGGAATGCCGATATTGATCTCCAGGCTCTGGAACAACTGCCACCTAAAGGAAAAATTGCCGGCTTTTTGAAATGGATCATTCCGGCAGCCATTTTGGGATTATTTTTGGCCGGCTTTTTTTACAGAGGGATCGATGCCGGCAAAGACATGATTGCTTGGTGGATTTTGGCAAACGGCCTTTTAGCCGGAATTGGTGCGATTATCGCTTGGGCTCATCCTGCAACCGTTGTCTCCGCCGTCTTGGCGGCCCCGTTAACCTCCCTTAATCCGATGATTGCCGCCGGCTGGGTTTCCGGACTGGTAGAAGCCTTTTCGAGAAAACCCAAGGTTAGGGACTTGGAAAAGCTTGCGGAGGATATTGTTTCAATCAAAGGATTTTGGAAAAATAAGATTACGCGCATCCTGCTGGTGGTGGTTTTCACCAACATCGGCAGTTCGGTGGGGACATTTGTGGCCTTCCCGGTAATCGTTAAGGTGCTGTTGGGAGCATCATCATAGAGAGGACCTTAGCGTTTAATTAGTTCATCAAGGTTAGAATGACCTCTACGAAACAGCTTCAAACGTCAAGCCCGAAATCCAGACAGGCCTTTGTTTATCTCATCTTTTCGGCGCAGCTGCTCTTAACGGGATGTGCCAGCGATCCCGCCGTCAAAATTGAAAAACCCTTCAGAAAATCCCTTGCCCCAATGGGCTATACTATTCAGGTTGGCGCCTTCTCGAAAATGAGCAACGCCATTCGCCTCACAGAAAAACTGCAAAAGCGCGGCTTAAACGCCTATCATTTTCTCCATTCTTCCGGACTGTATAAAGTTCGGTTTGGAAACTATACATCCAAAAATCACGCACGCCAGCGTGTCGAAAATCTTACGGTAAAAGGCATTATTGATGAATATTATATCGTTGGACCCGATGAATATACAGCTATCAAAGATCGGCGATACGGCACGAGCGTTATCAGAAACCACATTGTCAACACAGCCAAAAGATATATAGGTGTTCCTTATCGGTGGGGCGGTAAATTACCTAAGATTGGATTTGATTGCAGCGGATTTACCATGGTGGTTTATCAGCTAAACGGACTGAATCTCCCACGATCATCTAAACAACAATGGAAAGCGGGAAGACCTATCAAACGCAGACAATTACTAAAAGGAGATTTGGTTTTCTTTGCCACATCCGGCGGGAAAG
>CP070746.1:4467510-4509533 GCA_020348305.1 Desulfobacterales bacterium | reverse complement strand
AAGCACCTCACCGAACTCTTCCGGATACAGATTCTTGACTGCAGCCTCCAACTTTCCGAATACCATTGCTTCTCCATCATCTTCCCTTATCCGCGCCCATTGCTTTAAAATGTCAATGACCGGATGAAAACTTAGATTCCTTCCTATCGAAATCGCCCTTCCCTCAAGAAGGGTTACTCTCTTCATCGGCTCGCATTTCTTCAATTCAGCCACGAGCCTTGATTTACCGATTCCAGCCTCACCAATAATATTAATAACCGAACCCTCACCGTTTATAGCCTTCATCACTTGGAGCTCTAAACGATCTAGCTCTTTGCCCCTACCAACCATCTCGGAAAAGATCATCCGCTCAGAGCCCAGACGTGGGCGGTATCCATCCTTTTTACCGGATAGAACTTTATATACGGGAATCGATTCCTTTTTGCCCCTAACCGACTTTTTCCCTATGGCCTCAAACCGAAAGAGCTCCTTGGTCAGCCTGAATGTCTCTTCGGTCACATAGATAGATCCCGCTTCTGCCAATTCTTCCATTCGGGAGGCTAAATTGACGGTATTGCCCACTGCCTTGAATTCTACCCTCAGGTCATTGCCCAGAGTTCCCACGATCACAGGTCCGGTGTGAATTCCAATCCGCATCTTGATGGGTCCTATACCCTTTTTTTGATCGTTGAATCTGGCGATCCCACTGTGGATAGACAGGGCGGACCAAAGGGCCCGATGAGGTGCATCTTCCAGAGCTATGGGAGCCCCAAAAAGAGCCATGATCCCATCCCCGGTCATTTCGTTGACTGTCCCCTCAAAGTCGTGGACATTATGAATGAGAATTTCGTAAACCTCGTCCATGATACCGTAAGCCTCTTCAGGGCCTATCCTATCGACAAGAGAGGTAAACCTTTCCATATCGCAGAACATGACAGTAACTTGTTTGCGTTCGCCTTCGATTTTGTCTTTTTGGGAGAGGATCTTTTCAGTGAGGCCTTGTGGAAGATATCTTTTAATCTTTTCTATTTTTTCGTCAAAAGAGAAGACTTGGGGAGTTGCATTTGATGTTAGGTGGAAATTGTGACCGCATTCGTTACAGAATTTGGAGTCCTCTGGGTTCTCAATCTGACATTCGGGGCAATACATTATGATATCCTTCGCAAAGGATTACGCCCTATTAATTAAAGAAGTCGCAAGAATGGAACGATTTGAGCAAGAAAACCCAGATAGAATTGTTGGTAGAGCAATTACAGTTCAGATATTAGGGCAAAATTTGTCAATAATTTCTTTTTCAGGTTTTATAGTTTGGCCAGGATCCTCATCGCATCCTTGGCAGATATTTCGATTTTATGAGGTCGGATCAGATATACCGCGTGAGAAATGAAGTAAGTGAAAAGTAGCTACTGCTTGCGTTGTTGTAGATTTTATCGAATTTTTTATATCTATACCAATTATTCACTATTTTGCAATAGTAAAATTGATAAATTCGCAAAAAATCGAATTCATCAAGTTTTTGGTGTTTCGTATTTTAGGTTTAGTATGACATATATGATGTAATATCAGCCTGTTAAAATGTTAAACATTAAACACCAAATACTAAACCCTCTTGTAAAAAAAAATCGTTTTTCTGACTTTTTACGAATTCACCAATCTTGATAACTGCTTTTTTTGATAAAACCGGCTGGCTTTAGCTCGATTGCCGCAGTCTTTCATATCACACCAGCGCCGGCTCTGGTTGCGGCTGATGTCTAAAAATAACCAACCACAGATCGGATCCGCACATTTTTTTATTTTCTGCAGTTCTTCTGAGACCATTAGATCGGCGGCGGAGCGGACAATTGGATTGATTATCCAATCCAAATTTGCTTTATCTCCATTTGAATCCCAAAACAGGCCGTTCTTTGTTTGGATGATTCGTGATAGGGTCATCGTCCGGGAAAGATAATTATTAAAAACTCCCAGATCTTTTTTGGCGGGGGGCTTGTCTTCAGCAACCGCAGAAAAGATGCTATAGATGATTTCCCGCAGTTCAATCGCACGGCTAAGGGCGTATTGGGCCTTAGCGGGATACTTAGCGGCCTTAAGGGATAATGTCTTGGCTTCACGATGGGATATCGTCCCCGCATGCCGGCTCCAGGCGACAAGATCTTGGTAGTTATTAAAATATTCTCCAAGGTCTATACAGCCGCGATAACCCACCGTATTCATAAAATCGAGACACAACCGCCCCCCCACTAATTTTAAACTGCTGGCGTCACTTTTTTTGCCGCTCACCTAATTTCTCCGAAAAATTGTATAACCAGTAAAATTGACTTGACAGGTTAGAAAAATTGTCTTATTAATATAACCACCTAAATGGTAATAGATGGTTAAGCCTTTGTCAAGCACATGATCAAGAATATTTAAAATGAGAATTGCATAACGGAGGGCTTTGGTGTTAAATCCATGGACCATACAGCAGTTAGCAAAAATGGAGCATGAAAAAAATCTAAAAAAAGCCGAAGTGTTTCATCGTTTACAGCAAAGCGGCCCTACTCAAAAGCGATCACACCGAACGATTTCCGCCTGCTTATATAATTTTGGAAAGCTACTGGTTACCTGTGGCTTATTCCTTCAAAAGCGATACAGCATTGCAGCCAAATGAAAATTGCAGTTAGATTCAATCCATGAAAACTTAAGGGGGAGACTATGCCCGCAGAAAAGATGCCAAAAGCAATTTACAAACGATTGGAGAAAGAGGGTTGCAAAGGTAAAATTGTTTGCATTGAGCATGTAAATGAGCTTCAAAAGGAACTTGAAGCACACCACCAAAATGGTTTGTTGGATGAAGATTTGTACGACGAATATTTAAATCGTTTTGATTTTAATGTCTTAGACGATTATCCCGACGCTAGATCCTTGATCATCGTGACCGCCCCTCAACCACAGGTGCGCGTGACATTCAAATGGAACGGCCAATCGTTTCCTTGCGTTATACCACCCACCTACAGCCTCGCAACCGATCATCAGTTAAAAGATTGTCTTGAAGATATTTTAAAACCTGAAGGATATCATCTGGAGAAAAAAAGATTGCCGGAAAAGCTTTTAGCCGCTCACAGCGGATTGGCCCGGTATGGGAAAAACAACATTACCTATGTCCCTGGTATGGGCAGTTTTCATCGTCTGGCAGTGTTTGTGACGGATTTGCCTTGTTTAGAAGACAACTGGGTAATATTGAAAACTTTAAAATCCTGTGAAGAATGTACCGCCTGCATGGACACCTGTCCGACGGGAGCAATCGTGTCCGATCGATTTCTGGTCCATGCGGAACGCTGCATTACCTTCCACAATGAAAGGCGCCCTGAGTTTCCCCAATGGTTGGACCCTGTCTGGCACAATTGCCTGGTCGGTTGCATGTACTGTCAAAACGCATGTCCGATGAATAAGAAGTTCGTAAACTGGATTGAAGATGGAATGGCATTTTCTGAAGAAGAAACAGCCTATTTATTGAAAGGCTTATCAAAGGATGATATTCCGAATACGACTATCGACAAATTAGAGAAGCTGGGTATGATGGAATACGTTAATGTGTTGGGACGCAATTTGAAGGTTCTCATCGAAAATCAGTAGTGTAGATCAGAAACCAATAGGGGAATCAGACTGATGGTGATATAACGAAGCGCATGATCTATAATCCTCACCAAAGCGTTCAAGCAACACTCTCTCTTCGTATCGCGATAAATAATATAGAAAACCCGAGGCACCAATCCACACCACACCTGCCGCCAACGACATGTTCATCATGAAAAGACCTAAATAAAGCAGCACTTCGCTCAAATATATAGGCAGAGCTAGGATAACTCTGCCTATATTCTTTGACAATTTATTACATAATCTATCTACCTGTAGGCGTTATAATCTACTCATTCTGAAACTCATAGAATAGGTCAGCTTCTTCTGGGGTGAATATCTTTTCTAAGATTTTAATCTCTATTCCGCAAGCTGGGGTTAAGCAGCACCGATGACTGTCAATCGCCAAGAATAACCCTTATGTCTCCTAAACATGCGCCTTTTTCATGCATCATGCACTTATCGATCTTTGGATCGATGCTATATTTTACTCCCAAGGCTTCAAGCCAACATTCGATTCTGTAAATCACCCCACACCTGTAACCATCTATGATCCCAATCTGCTTCATGCCCTTAAATGCGAAGCATTCCCCGCTTTCCCACTCCCAGTGCAAAAGATCTTTTGAGGATGTCCGGAACCGAAATTTCTCAAAGACTGAATTGGGCAGAATCATTTCAAGGGCCTCAAGCATGAAATTCTTGAGTTCTTCAAAGGTTCCTATCTTCTCCCCACCTATCCCTAAGACCTTCTTAACCCTTTTAATCTCAATAGGAGCAAGGGATCGAATGGCCGCTTTGTTCAAGGTATTCGCTTTTTCGATACCTAATTCCTGGTAAGTGTGGTAAAACCACATACCGTCATGAGTAAGCCACCCTTTACCCAATAAATCTCTTATCTCTGTCTTTTCAATTTTATTTAATACTCCCATGTTTATTCTCCATTCCTTATTAACCGACTTCACCAACTCATCATACCTCAATATCTAAACAAAAACCTTTTCATCTACGGACTCTTCTTTGCTCTTGGGTTTGCGCAACCAGCGGTGGTTGGTGACCCGCATTACAATATGTGAGTGTCTTTGTCGATGAATCAAAAGCTCCGAATTTTAAATTCCAAATAGGCTCGATGGTCTCGAGTTCTCCAATGTCGCCGATCATTTCAGCCGCTTTTACTCTTTCTTGTGTTGGTTGGGAAGAATCCGTCAGGATCCGGAGCACTTCGGGGCCCTCTTTATTCACATAACATTCGGCAAACACATTATAGCCGCTAACTTAAGGTGCCTCAATACCATTATCAACAAATTCAATTTAATTTTTAGCCACGGATATTATGGCTAAGATAATGAAAAAATATAAAATTTTCACTTTACTAACCATTTTAGCTGTTCTATTCACAAATATATTTTTTCTGAAGATTGATTGGTTTTTCTCAGTTTCTTCCGGAAACTGACAAAAAGATATCTCGAAAATTCTGTTTAAAAGTACAGCACACCCCGGGTCACACGCCGGGTGGTATTTGTCTGTATACGGATGGTAATATTTTTACGGGTGATACGCTTTTCGTCGGGGCGGTGGGCAGAATGGATCTTCCCGGTGGGTCCATGAAACAATTGCTGACGTCCACTCGTGAAAAAATCTATACAAGGAGAAACTTTTCGATGAATAAGAAAGACCTGATCAAAAGAGTATCTGAAAAGTTAGGCGGTATTCCACAAAAAGACGCCGCCAAAACAATCGATGCCGTTTTTGAATCCATCGCGGAAGGTTTACAAGAAGATGGTGTTGTTACCGTCGGCAAATGGGGAACGTATACGGCAGACGACATTGTTGAACAGTAATTTATTGAGCCATTTGTTCTATTTATTCCGCTTTTCAGGGTTATGCCCTGTTTCCTGTTTCCCGATAAAAAGTCAGCGACTTTTACGGTACCTGTAATTCTACGCAAGCAAAGAACGGATTATGAAAGTACTTGCTGTTTATAAGTATGAAATCTAAACATTCGTTGAAATGGGTTGAAAGATGAAGTTATTGTTATTTAGTGATTTAAAGGAGGTGAAATGATGGGAAAAAAATCAATTACGGGAAAAGAAAGAATGCAAGCTGCCTTTAAAGGCGAAAAACTGGACCGTCATCCAGTTTTACTGATCTTAGGCGGCCATTATGCACAAAAGGCTGGGTACACATTAGAGCAATTTTTAACTCAGCCCGAAGCTGCTCTGGAAACCGTTAAACTCACCTGCGAAGAACTTGACTCGGATGCGCTGTTCGTGCCCCTGAATCCACTTATGCCGGATGCCCAGGAAGCTTTCAGAAAGCTCATGGGCAAACCCCTGAGCATAAAGAAAGAAAATATCAAAGAAAAACTCCCCAAATGGACTGTCCGGCAACCTCGGGAGGACCCGCTTTTCAGTGCGCATCTCGATATGTGTGAAAAGTGTCTCGAAGTGTTTCCCGATTATCACATTGTGACGATGATTGGCGGCCCTTGGAGCTTTGCCCTGGAGTTGAGGGGTGCAAATGAGGCCATGGTGGACATATATGAGGATAAACCATTTCTTCATGACCTTATGACCTACACGACGGACACGGTTATCGCCAGATGTTTGGCGGCTCTGGAGCTAGGGGTCTTTCCCTTCATAGGAGACCCCTCCGCCGGTATGAGCCTCATCTCACCGGACGTATACAGAGAACACGCTCTTTCCTACCATCAGAAGATCGTAGATGCCGTCCATGAAATTGGGGGCCGGATAGCCTTTCACATATGCGGGTATGTGGATCCTATTTTTGAGGATCTCATCGGCCTCGGCGTCGACGCACTCAGCATTGACGCGCCATCTTCGCTTGAAAAACTATTTGAGGTGGGGCGGGGGAAAACGACGATCATCGGTAATGTCGAGCCCATCCTATTTGTAGAAGGAACCGCAGATCAACTTCAACAAGAGGCTAAAAAGTGTTTGGACATTGCCCAGGGAGATGCCAGATATGTCATTGGCCCCGGGTGCCAAATACCGCTTCAGGCGAACCTGGATAACATCAGAGCTTTCACCCAGGCTTGTCATAGTTATGGAGTGTAGGTCCGCATCCGATAATCTTGCAGATTTTCGAATCCCAATAATCTCGTCAAATGCGTAATGTTAAACATTTGACAAACACATAATAGGTGCATATACATGCGGCGGAATCAGGTTTCTGCTCAATAGCCAAACTTTTTTATAGCTCGAGTATCCTTGCGCCAATTTTTCTGTACCCTGACAAAAAGCTTCAAATATATTTTCGTGTCCAGCATCCGTTGGATTTGTTCGCGAGATCTTACGCCAATTTGTTTAAGCTTGCTGCCATTTTTTCCTATAATAATGCCCTTTTGTGAATCTCGTTCAAGATGAATAGTCACATTAATTTTCACCAACCGGCCCTCTTTTTTTTCTTTGAATGAATCTACCGTCACGGCTGTGGCATAGGGAATTTCATCGCCGGTTAGCCTGAAGATTTGTTCGCGGACCAGTTCGGCCACTAAGAAACGTTCGGACGCGTCAGTGAGCGTGTCTTCCGGAAAATACGGCGGGCCTATGGGCAATAAATTTTCCATCGCTTTAATCAGTTCATCGACCTGGATGCCCTCGGTTGACGAAATGGGTATAATGTCTTTAAAATAAAATTTCTTGGACCACTTATCGATGATAATAAGTAAGTCCGATCTTTCAATCAGATCAATTTTATTCAAGGCTAAAATGACCGGCGGCTTTTCATTCCGGAGGCGTTTCACCAGAAAGTATTCCGAATCCGGGTCCGGATTGGCCACATCCAACATAAAAAGAATTAAATCTGCTTCGGCGATTGCGGCTATGGCCGTATATACAATTCGCAGGTTCAAGGCGTCCTTGGCCATGAATATCCCCGGCGTGTCGAGAAAAATGAGCTGGGCTTTTGGCCGTTGTAAGACGCCCAGGATGCGGTTGCGGGTGGTTTGCGGCTTTTTGGAGGTGATGGAAATCTTCTCCCCGAGTACGCGGTTCAACAGGGTGGATTTGCCCGCATTGGGAGCGCCCACGATGGCGATGAAGCCTGATTTGAAATCGGCATATTGATTTTTAAGGTCGTTCACTTCATTCACTTTGGTATGTTTAAGCACTGGAGTGATTTTATATCGTAAACTCTAAAGCATAAATCACAAATCACAAACAAATTTGGTTCTTTTAAGATAAACTGTTCCTTTCTAATAGGGCTAAGATAGCCTCCCAGACCGCGTCCCGGCCCAGACGGGTTTTGGCGGAGAACAGGATTAGGTCTTCTTTAACCACCGATAGTGTCTGTGCGATGGCGGCCTGCTGCTTGAGCTGTTTGTTTTTGGAGAGTTTGTCTGCTTTGGTAATGACCAGAATACTGGCGATCTTGTAATAATCCAGCCAGCTGATGAGATCGCGCTCCTCTGTGCCGGGTGTCCGCCGAATATCCATGATGACGACCACCCCTTTTAAGGTCTCTCTTTTGGAGAGGAAGGTCTCAATCATGGGGCCCCATTTTTTTCTGATGGATTGTGGTACCTTGGCATACCCGTAGCCCGGAAGATCCACAAAGACCATGGCGTCATTGATGTTGAAGAAATTAATCAGCTGGGTTCGTCCGGGAGTCGAGCTGGTTTTAACAAGATGTTTTCGGTTTACCAGAGTATTGATCAGGCTGGATTTACCTACATTGGAACGGCCGGCAAAGGCAATTTCCGGCAAGTTTGCAGGCGGATATTGGGAGGATTTGGTGGCGCTGGTGATAAAATCGGCGGATCGAATTTTCATGGTGGTGGTTTTTGGCACATTAATATTGTCATACGCGTTTATCCAAGTAGCGCTGGAGCCTATCCATTCCTTCTTCGATATTCTCTAGGGAATTGGCGTAGGAAAATCGGAGATAGCCCTCTCCGTTTTGACCGAAATCAATCCCGGGAGCTACGCCAACCCGGGCCTTTTCTAAGATATCGAAGGCCAGCTTATAGGAGTCATTCGATATATGCCTGGCATTCGCAAACACATAAAAGGCACCAGTGGGTTCTACGGTAATACCAAAGCCCAGTTCTTTTAATCGGCGAATCATAAATTGTCTGCGCTCATTGTAAATCTTTTGCATCCGTGCCACATCATCTGCGGCTTCCTTCAAAGCCGCGATACCGGCTTTCTGAACCATGGCATTGGCGGATATAAAAAAGTTTTGATGAATTTTTTGCATAGCGCGAACGAATTCCTGCGGTGCAATCACATAGCCGAGACGAAGTCCGGTCATCGCAAATGCTTTCGAAAATCCGTTCATCACAAAGGCATGATCGGTAAATTCCAAAATGGAATGTTCTTTGCCTTCGTAAACCAGACCATGGTAGATTTCATCGGATACAATATACGGTGAATTGTGCTTTTCAACCATGGCAGCGATTTCCCTCATACGAGATTCTGACAGCAGGTTGCCGGTTGGGTTAGAAGGGGAGTTAATAAATAGCGCTTTGGTCCTGCCGGAAATCTTCTCCCGTATAGCCTCGGTTCGGTATTGAAATCCATCCTCTTCATAAACGGGGATGGTGACCGGCACGCCTTCAACAAACTTAATAAAATTGGGGTAACAGGCATAATGAGGATCGGAGATGATAACGTGATCACCCTTTTCCAGCAATGCGGAAAATACAAGAAATATCGCCGGAGAGGATCCTGAGGTAACCACTATCTGACCCGGGTCTACGGACACGTTATAGGTTTTTGAATAGTATTCGCTGATTGCTTCTCGAAGTTCGAACAGGCCTAAACTGTGAGTATAATGGGTATGGCCATCTTCGAGCGCCTTACAGGCTGCCGCCTTGACGCAGGAGGGTGTATCAAAATCCGGTTCACCAACTTCAAGATGAACGATATTTAGCCCCTCGCGTTCCATTTCATTGGCCCGTTCAAGGACGTCCATTACGATAAACGACGTCATTTCTTCGGTTCGCTTTGAAATCATCGGTCAGCCCCTTTTTTTTCTAATCGACGTATCATCGCGGCGGGAAGCCGCTTGCACTAGCTTTAAGTTGCTGTGGCAGTGGCTTCCAGCCACGAGTACTTATACTCCCTATTATGACCGCATAACTATCATGTTGCGAGTTGAACTCATCGGTTGAAAGAATTAACCGCGCAACGCGCAACCCGAAACTCGAAACCCTATACCACTTTGTTTAGGGGATATTCTATGATCCCCTCCGCCCCATTTTCCAATAGTTTGGGAATTAGTTCCCTGACGGTGTCAGAGCTTACAACAACTTCAACCGAAAACCATTTTGATTGGTAAAGCGATGCCACCGTCGGAGCATTTAAACTGGGAAGCAAGGCAATCACTTTTTCCATATGTTCTGCGGGCACATTCATTTTCAGCCCCACCATTTTTTCACCTAACAATGCACCATTAAGCAGAAGAGCGATTTGCTCAATTTTTTTTCGTTTTTCAGGATCCTTCCAGGATTCATGGTTGACGATAAGCTCAGTGTTGGTTTGCATCAATTCGTGCACGATTCGAAGGCCATGGGCTTTAATGGTGCTTTCAGTCTCGGTTACTTCAACGACAGCGTCAGCCAGCCCGGAGACAACCTTTGCTTCCGTCGCACCCCATGAAAATTCTACCTTAACATTGATGTTGCGCTCGGAAAAATAACGTTCGGTAAACTTGACCAGTTCGGTTGAAATCTTTTTGCCTTCTAGTTCTTCTAAACGCCGGATTGGCGATTCATAGGGTACAGCCAGAACCCAACGTGCCGGCCGGGAGCTAACTTTGGAGTAAACAAGATCAGAAACAACGTGCACATCGGAATCATTTTCTGCGATCCAGTCTTTGCCGGTGAGCCCCGCATCCAGCGTACCGCTTTCTACATAAAGGGACATCTCTTGGGCCCGGCAGATCGCACAATGTATGGAATCATCGTTTATTTCGGGAAAATAGCTTCTTCCGTTGATATTTATGTTCCATCCGGAACGTTTGAACAACGCGATGGTAGCCTCTTGAAGGCTGCCTTTAGGGATTCCCAATTTTAAAGGTTTATTCACCTCTGATATACCTCCTTAGGGTCAAATACCGGTTTTCCAACCAATCTAACAGACCCATCTTCAACTTTTTTATGAAAACAACTCCGATATCCGGTATGACATGCGGCGTCTCCAAGCTGCTCTATTTTTAAAAGCACCGTATCATCATCACAATCGACTCTGATTTCTTTTACAATCTGTTGGTTTCCGGACGTTTCACCTTTTACCCAAAGCCTTTTTCGGCTGCGGCTATAATAGGTGGCCTTGCCGGTTGACAGTGTTGCATCCCATGCATCTTGGTTCATATAGGCCAGCATCAGTACTTCACCGGACGTGTGATCCTGGACGATTACGGGAATTAGGCCACTTTCTTTGTTAAAATCAAGTTTAAGCATTGTCTCACCTACCCCGAAAAAACACCCAATCGAAAAGATACCCGTATCACGAAAGCTCGAAAAGACAAAAACACGAAAACAAAATAAAACTAGTATTGAATTAAATGCCGAGAGGCGCTAATATATTAAAGATTAAAGCACATTTATAAAGCTATTAAAGCTACACAATACGTTATTATTAAACTTTTACAACTAATTATTATCTGATATAATGTCAATTAAATTTTTAGGCAATCAGGAATAGTTGGATGGTATCGAAGCAAAAAAGCACATCTGAAATAATTAGGAAAAGAAGCGGTCGCAAAAAGAGGGGCTTTTTAAGAAAGCTTTTTATAGGCTCCCTTTTGCTGGGATTAATTTTAATCTTATTTTCGGCCATAGCCGGCGTCGCATCTTTTTTTTATTTAAGCCAAGATCTACCCAAAATTGCTTCTCTAACTGACTACAAACCGTCTATCATCACCACTGTTTATTCCGATGACGACCAGAAAATTGCAGAATTTTTCAAAGAGCGGCGGATTTTAATCCCGCTGTTTGAGATGCCGCAAATGCTGATTGACGCGTTCATCGCTGCGGAAGATTCTCGTTTTTATAAACATAAAGGCATCGATGTTTACAGCATCATGCGCGCATTTTTTAAAAATATTGAGGCTGGAACCATTGTCCAGGGGGGCAGCACCATTACCCAGCAAGTCACCAAATCCTTTTTTTTGACACCGGAACGGAGTTATACCCGCAAATTAAAGGAAGCCATTTTGGCGTATCGTATCGATAAGGCTTTTAACAAAGATGAAATTCTATATCTATATCTCAATCAAATCTATCTGGGACACGCTGCTTACGGAGTGGGAGCCGCCGCCGAAAACTATTTCGGAAAATCCGTTAAGGATTTAAATCTGGCTGAATGTGCCATTCTGGCAGGATTGCCCCAGGCGCCCAGCAAATATTCTCCTTTTAAAAATCCGGAAAGAGCCCAACAGCGGCAGATCTATGTATTAAACCGAATGGTAACAGAAGGATATATTACCCATGTGCAGGCAACCGAGGCTATCAATACCGAGGTTGACATAAAGCCTCGGCGAAATGTGTATATTGAAGAAGTCCCCTATTATACCGAGCATATACGTCGTTATATTGAAAAAAACTATGGTGAGGATGCATTATATACCCAGGGGCTCCAGATTTTTACAGCCGTCAATATTGATATGCAAAAGATCGCGCGAGAAGAAATACAAAAAGGGCTTTATGATTTGGATAAACGACAAGGATACCGCGGCCCGGAGAAACATCTTGAACCGGAACAAATCGAGTCGTTTTCTAAAGCGCTTCAAGCCGAGCTGGAAGAAAACCTATTGGAGGAAGGAAAAACGGTTAAAGGCGTGGTCGTAAAAGTAAATGACCAAGAAAAGACGGTCACCGTTCGGATGGGAAATACATTAGGACGGATTGAACTTGCAGATATGGAATGGGCCCGAAAGCCGGATCCGGAGGTTGCTTATTATGAAACCAAACTCATAAAACCGAGTAAAGCCCTTCGTGTCGGGGACGTGATTTTAGTTAAACTAAAAGAAAGAGTAAAAGATGAGGATTTGTGGGTTCTTGCACTGGAACAGGAGCCCATTGCTCAGGCGGCGTTGTTGTGCATTGAAGCGGAAACCGGATTCGTCAAAGCTATGGTGGGGGGCAAGGATTTTCGGGAAACGCAGTTCAACCGTGCCTTTCAATCCAGACGACAGCCGGGATCTGCTTTTAAACCCATTATTTATGCGGCGGCCTTGGATAAGCAGTTTGATGATCCCGGAAAATTTTATACGCCAGCTACTATTATTATCGATTCTCCAATTGTGTTTGAAGATGAAGAACGTGATTTCACCTGGAAACCGAAGAACTATAAAGAAAAATTTTTTGGCCCCACGCTTCTGCGAGATGCCTTGGCAAAGTCGCGCAATGTAGTTACCATAAAGATACTACGAGACATTGGGATTGAATATGCCATTGAGTATGCGTCCAAACTCGGTATTGCGTCCGAATTAAGCAAAGATTTGTCCATTGCGCTCGGCTCCTCCGGTGTGTCCTTACTTGAGCTGACAAATGCCTATTCGGTGTTCGCCAACCGGGGATTTCTAATTGAACCTCTATTTATAGCAAAGATTGAGGATCGGAACGGCAACGTAATTGAAGAATTTGTTCCGGAACGAACCAAAGTGATTGAAAAGACCACTGCTTATCTGATGACCCACCTATTGGAAGGGGTGGTTAAATATGGAACCGGATGGCGGGTTAAAGCCCTGGGCAGACCTACGGCCGGCAAAACCGGTACCACCAACAATCTGTTTGATGCGTGGTTTATGGGATATACGCCACGATATATCACCGGCGTTTGGGTGGGGTTTGATGATGAGGCACCTTTAGGAAAGTCTGAAACCGGTTCCCGGGCAGCCAGTCCGATTTGGTTGGGATTTATGAAGCGGGTGCTGGATGGTAAATCGGTAAAGGTTTTTGAGGTGCCGGAAGGCGTTGTGTTTTCCAAAATTGATGCCGATACCGGATTGTTGCCGATTCCGGAGTCAAAAAATACGATATTTGTTTGTTTTAAAGAGGGGACGGTGCCCACCGAATATACGAAGCCGCCGCATGAGATTACCGATACGGAAGATTTTTTTAAGAAAGATATCTAATAGCGCGGCTAGTCACTTGTCGCCGAACGCGGGTTGCTGGCGAGTGGTCACGGGTCTCCGGATTCCAGTCAGAACTACAGTTTTTATTTCAAGCAAGTATCATTTCTAGAATCCACATTTTAATTTTCCAGAGACCAGTGACCAGAAACCGGCTCTCTGTTTGGCCCTTTCCTTCAGGGGCAAGAAAAATGCCCACCTCAAATTTTTTATGGGTCGGTAATTGGGTAACATCCCTTTCTTCGTATAATATTTTCCCTCCCGAAGGTTCCACAGAACCTAAATCGGAAGTACCGCCAGGCGAGTGGTCCGGCGTTCTAAAATACCGGTCTTGGTGGTGAGGTTGCCGGAAGAAGATGAGTAGTTTCCATCCGGTCCCGCTATAGCGCGTACGCGTCAATTTAAGAAGCGCGAGTACCGTGGGGTCCCGCTTTGAGCGGGATCCGCACCGAGGCCTCCCCTTTCTATATTTTGTGTGTAACTCACTAAATCAACCTTCATCTGAAATAGTCCAATTGACAGCTTTTGTTCCAGGCTTTTTTGATCATGGTAGTCGATAAGTTATTGCGTAACATTTTAAATTTTATACAAAACCAGATCTAAGCTTTCGGCTTGACAATCTCCAACGGCTATCGATATAAAAGATTATTCGAATCGAAAACACCGCAAGTTCTAAGACGGTCAGGGCAAATCAAAAAGGAGATAATCATGAAAAAAGAAGATCTTACGCAGGTGAAACATATCGGCGCAGCACGTATGAAATTGCTCAACGATTCTGGGATCACTACCGTCAAAAAGCTTTATGAAATACCGCTGGAAGAACTGGCCCAGATAGAAACCATCGGTGAACGTTATGCGAAACTTATCAAGGATGCTGTGACGGAAGTTTATGAACCATCTCTTGAAAAGGTAGCTACAAAGACCGAGTCCACCAAAGAGAAGAAAATAGCGAAGATCGATCGGGATTTACAAAAACAGATTAATATTCTGAACAAGCGTGTTAAGCAGACCAATGAGAAATTAAAACCCCTGGGGAAAAAAAAGTATTTGCCATTATATATTGATGTTAAGAATAGATCCAAAACACTCAAGGCCCGTCTAAAGGCTTTGGAACAATTAGAAGGGGATCTTCCCAAGAAGGTCAAAAAAAAGATCATCAAAAAAGCCGATGCGCTGAGTAAAGCCATGAAAAATGTCGGCCAAAAACCGAAAAAGAAAACCTATACAACATTATCTCAGGAAATTCAGCTACTTACCAAAATGCTCCGGGAAACTAGCTCCTGATAACAGGCAAGGTCCGTTGCCTACTGGTATTCGGCCATCGAAATCCGCTTCTCTCTTGTACAACTGCTGTTACGATCTGGCTCCATGGAATCTCTTCGCATCAGGGCAAAACGGGGCTAAACGAAACACGAAGATTAATTTCGTTCATGAAGAAATTTCTTTTATTGGGCGACGTTCATGGAAATTATCCGGCCTTAAATTCAATCGGAAAGTATATCCAGCCACAGCGATTTGATCGGATTATCAACACCGGTGATTTCACTGTTTATAGTACCTTTCCCAACGAAACGATCGAGTGGTTTCGTGAAAAAAAAAATACCATCTGTATATTAGGCAATACGGATCGGCGCGTGTTAAGAATCTTAAAGGGCAAGAAATTAAAAAGACCGAAAAAAGATGAAAAGCGGGTCATGTACTTTTGGACATCTGAAAACCTGCATCCGGAGAATATTACCTATCTGAAATCTTTACCCAAACAAACGGATCTCACTGTAAGCCATATCCGCATCGGGGTATTCCATGGAACTTTTAATGATCCGGATGAAGAGCTGTATCCGTCTGCTCCCGAACGCCGTTTCCATGAGCTCGCCAAGGACTCACGCTATCAGGTTCATATTATGGGTCATTCGCATGTGCCGTTTTATAAAGTCGTGGACGGGGTTCATTTCATCAATACAGGCAGTGTGGGTCGCATGTTTGACGGAGACCCACGGGCGTCGTTTGCCATTCTGAAGGTTTCCTCAGGAAAAATTGCGGTGGAACATTTTCGGATCCCCTATGCGGTGGAAGAGGTGCTCAAGGGTCTGAAAAACCATGACCTGCCAGATATTTATGCAAAAATGTTCCGAATCGGAAAGAAATTAAATTGATTGCAGCCAGACCCAACGGTTATTTCAAAAAAATTCTGCAGGGCAAAGATATGGAGTCGCTATGAAAACCACAGAGGTAAAAGAAAGTAAGACAAAAGATGCAGAAGACAGGGTACCTGGTTCGACGGCACAGATCAGAGAGGTGGTGAAGAAGGTCGAATCGGACGTCACTTGTATCACTCCGGACAAACGCTTCCGCAAGATAATGAAGGTTCTCAAAAAGAAAGATAAAGAAGAAATTGTCCAGGCGGTCTTAGAAAAATTTTACAATGCCGAGGAGTTGAAGCCTTACCAGGCGGAGCTGATCAAAATGCAGCACCATTTGGAACGGACCGCAAAAAAAATGGTCATCCTTTTTGATGGCCGGGATGCCTCCGGAAAAGGCGGAACCATCCGCCGGGTGACCCGCTATATGAATGAAAAACGATATCGTGTGGTGGCACTGGGCAAACCCAGTGAGCACCAGAAAACAGAGCTTCATATCAAACGCTATATCGAACACTTCCCGCGTGGAGGAGAGATTGTTCTGTTTGACAGAAGTTGGTACAATCGTGCTATGGTTGAACCGGTGATGGGATTTTGTACGCGCAATCAATATAACCGATTTATGAAAAAGGTGAACACCTACGAAAAAAATTTCCTCGAAGATGCCGGCAAGACCCTATTGCTTAAACTCTATTTTTCGGTCAGCAAAGAAGAACAGGCCAGACGCTTTGAAAGACGCAAGAACGATCCCTTACGTCAGTGGAAACTTTCCGAAGTCGACTTGCAGGCTCAGGAATTGTGGGACGAATTTACCGAGAAAAAATTCATGTTGTTAAAAAAGACCCATACGAAACAATCGCCATGGTGGGTCATTCGGTCGGATGATAAGCACTTGGCCCGACGCGAAACCATGAAGGTCATCCTCAATGCGGTGCGATACAGAGGAAGAAACCGCAAACTGGATTTTAACACGGATCCGAATATTGTTATCCCGGGCGATAGGGAATTAAAAATAATGAAACAACAGCGCAAAAAATACGGAAAATCCCTGGTCTAACTCCTATGGATTTTTTATTTATCTATAAAACAGAATGGGGGTAAATATGGCAAAAGAAAGCAAAACGAAATCCAAATCCAAAGACCTAAATACACCAGAATCAGAACAAATTTTGGCAAAGGGAAAGGATGCAGCTAAAGAAAAAAAAGAAATAAATAACAAAGTCGAAACCAAACCCAAAAAGCTAAAGGCGAAATTATCTGAACATACCGCCTTTAAAAATAAGCATAAGCCAAAAAAGAAAAACCGCCGGGCTGTGTGGGTTAAAAAATTCACTCTCGATTACGAGCAGGAGTTGCACAAGCTGCAGATCGAACTGTTGAAGATGCAAAAGCATGTCAAGAGTGAAGGATTACGTATCGTGGCATTATTTGAGGGCCGGGATGCCGCCGGAAAAGGCGGTACAATCAAAAGGATTACGGAGCATTTGAATCCACGCGGTACACGGGTCGTGGCCCTCCTGACACCCAGCGACACGGAACGGACCCAATGGTATTTTCAAAGGTATGTTCAAGAACTTCCCTCGGCCGGTGAGATCGTACTTTTCGACCGCAGTTGGTATAACCGCGCCATGGTTGAACCCGTAATGGGATTTTGCACCGATGAGCAAAACAAGCGGTTTTTAAAAGATGTTCCCCTGCTCGAGGAGATGCTGGTCAAGGATGGCATCATTTTATTCAAATTTTTCTTCTCTGTTTCTAAAGAAGAACAACTGCGTCGATTTGACTCCAGAGAGACCGATCTGCTAAAGCAGTATAAGATTTCCCCGGTTGATAGAATGGCTCAAGAACTGTGGGATGATTATACTGTCAGAAAGTTCCAGATGCTGAACGAAACCAACCGAACACTTTCCCCCTGGACAATCATTCGATCGGACAACAAAAAATTGGCCCGACTCAACTGCATCAAGCATATCTTGTCCAAAATCGATTATGAAGGCAAAATCTCTAAGAAAGAACTGCGGACCGATCCCAACATTGTGATATCGGGTATTGAGGAAATAAGATTCCTTGAACAGCACTTATTGAAACCCACTGAATTACCCGGATAAATATATGTATCGGAATTTATACCCCACTGCGCGGGTAAACCCTTTTGGTTTTAAAAATTAATTCATTGGTCCTAAGAGCAATGAATGTTGGAATAAGCGAAACGAATTTACTTGTTAGTTAGCCATATTTTTGAGAGGGGGAAAAGCCATGCCATTAAAACAGTCAATCAGAGAGAGAATGATTCCTATTGAAAATTACGCAACGATTGCCCCGGACTCCACTTTGAGGGCGGCGGCATTATCATTAAGAAAATCATTTTTCGAGTTGGACGGCGGTATGCGCACCGCAGCAGGTCCCCGCGCCGTCCTGGTCACTGATGAAAATGATAAACTGCTGGGAATATTAAATTTTAGGTGTTTTCTCGAGAATTATTTCCCGCAAATTGGAGGGTTGCCGGAAAAACTGGCAGTAAAGGACATCATGTTGAAGGTCAAGGGAACTATTGATGCGAATGCCAGCTTGGAGGAGGGTCTCAGAACGATTGTCCAAAAAAATCTAAGCGTTCTTCCGGTATATGAAGATGATAAAGCAGTAGGTCTTATCCGGGATACGGATATTTTCCTTGCTATGACGGATAATTTAGAAAAAGCATAAGAAGGGCAGGCCGACCCCCCTGGACCAGATTGCCCTTTTTAGATAGCTTCTTCTTGCGTTTTTCAACTGCGCCATTCAACCTTAGGATGACATCGTTTGCGATTTCACGTACTTCGATGGTGATGGAGCCGAAGGCAGTGGCATCGATTCGGGGATGGATAGCTCCTTTATTACTTTTTTTTCCCTTTTTTTTCTTTCTTTTTGGCTTTTTTCTTAGCTTGGACGTTTTTGCCCTTTTTCTTTGGCTGGTCTTTTTTCCCTTTTTTTTCTTTCTTTTTTGCCATAGTGTCCTCCTCCTTTTTTAAATCATTTTCACCAAGACTCACCTCGCATTGATTATTGACAATTTATAATGGTCAATCATGAAGTATGCTTTTTAGGAAATTCAAAGAATTTTGATTTACCGCATTGCACACCAATTTTTGCCCATTCAGTAATATCTAATTCCACGCAATAAACGCCACAGGTGGGTATATTGCTGATCGACTGATCACCAATATAATTGGCCAACCCATTTAATGCCGGATTATGACCGACGACCATCGCCTTATTTACGGCGTCGTCAATATCTTTAACGACATGAATTAAGGCATCTTCACTGAATTCATAAATGCTTTCGCTGTATCGAATTTTCTCAAGCGGATAATTGATTATATCGGCGATAATCCGTGCGGTCATTGCAGCTCTGTTTGCCGGGCTGGATATAATGAAGTCCGGTGCCACCTTTAACTTTTTGAGAATTTTTCCCATAAACGGGGCACTCTTGCGACCACGCTTGTTTAGGGGTCTTTCAAAATCATCCAAGTTGGGATATTTCCAACTTGATTTGGCATGTCGGACTAGATAAAGGGTTTTCATTTTTTACCACCGATGGCAGATGAGCGAAAACTCTCAATTAGGTTATTACTTTAATCCAACTGGTTTATGCAACCACTTTTTTTTGTCAGCCACTCTTCCGCATTTTGTGCATATGAATTTTGGATTTCTGACAATATCACTGAACTTTTCAAGTTTTTTAGTTATATCGTCCTGCTTCCATTTGCAAAGCTCTATTGTCTTTTTTGCCATATCTTTCTCCTTTATCGTTATAATACCTGCATGACTATTTAAGCCTGTTTAACTTAATAACGAAATATAGGCTTGTAAACATAACGTTCCGCTATTCATTTTACTTGGAAGAACATGCAACAGCTACCACTTTGTATACGGATTTTGGATCAGGTTGGAATTAAAATAACGGGGGTCTCCGGTGACCTCTTCTCCTACCCAATCGGGCTTGGGGAAGTTTTGATCTTCACTTTCCAGTTCCACTTCAGCTACGATTAACCCTTGGTTTTCCCCGAAGAATTCATCAATTTCCCAAAGAAAGCCACCTTCCTTTACCTTATAACGGATTTTCTCAATCAGCGGTTTTTCACAGATATCCAGCAATCCATCGGCGTCCTTCCGGGGGATCTCATATTCGAATTCCATGCGGGACGCGCCGACTGTAATTCCCTTAATCGTCAGGTAGGCTTTATTGTTAATGGTGCGCACACGCACTATTCGTTCTTTCGCACTGTTTAAATAACCCTGACGATACTTGGTTCCTTTTTCTTGACGCCAGGCTCCGTTTTTTACCAGAAATTTTCTTTCGATTTCCTTGGCCATAGCATTCTCAGAAAATTATTTTTTTGTTTTTTGGGCTCCAGCGTGTCCGATAAATTCGAAATCCCTGGCCCAGACCTGAATTAAAATGCATTTAATCCGTAAGGGGTTCCATGCCTAGTATTCGCTTGATTGCCAACAAATAATTCACATTTTCATATTCCTGCAATCCTAAAATTTCTTTGGCTTTCAATATAGCTTCAACGTCCACGGACTCCACTGCAACCGTTTTAATGGCGGCCCCGTTAACGAGCAGATCCGCAATCTCACTGATACACCCGTTGATCGTATAACCAAAACGGCGTTTGAATACTCGGGCTAATACCGTCTCCGGATGGGGTTTAATGATTTCCTCAAGATATTGCTCCAACGTATATTCAGCCCGATTGAATTCAGAAACCGCCACACCCAGAGCAGCAAACACCTCATCTCGGATAACCTCCATCTTCATCGGGAATTCTCCCCTCATTCGAGGGTTCCATTGCTGGAGTCCTTTTTCTGTTTTAACTAAAACCTTAATATCCAACGTATCATAGCGGATTTTTATATTGTTCTCATTATTGCCTGGGGATAAAATGTAAATTTCCGAACTTTCCCGGAATTTTTCCAATTTAGAAAGTTTGCGCATCTTTTCTTCCACTAGACCAAAATGTTGGGCAAATGCACGAAACTCATAGCGTGGCCGTATCTCTTGCATTCTTCCTCTGTTTTTCGACAGTCAATCATCACCCTATTAGAGGTGGATGAAGATTACACCAAAGGTGAAAATTATAAAGTGTCTGCGTCCTCGGCGCCTGGAGCGCAACTCCGCGAATGCGGGGTGAGCGGGCGGTGAACGTATTCAGTGTTGATTATGCGTCCACGCGTATAGCAAAGCTAGGATCATTGCAAGTTGACGGTTTAAGGCACCAGATCCTTTTCCCAACGCTCCACGTCAGATGGCGTCTCGCTTTGCAGAAGCGCGGCAAAGGCCAAAAGTGCCTTGCGCGCATCTCCTATGGGGTAATAAAACGCATCCCAGTGCTCGCTGTCTTCGCCGTCGTGGTTGGGAATAACATAATCGAATTTCCAGGCCTCCCTCAACTCTACAATGGCGCTGGCGACGCGTTTTTCGATGTTTTCCAGATCTTTTAACGAGAGGTTGATTTTCTGGCGTTTGGTGCGGCGTAACAGTTTCCGGCGCATAATATCCGGCAGTAATTTTTCAAGATCGGTTCGCTGCTCCGGGTTTTTAAGAAAAAAAATTTCCTGCTGGGAAAGGGGGGAGAGAAAAATCCGAAGCGTCGGAATTTCCTGTAATTCCTTCAATTCACCGAGTTTGGCCGGAATGAACGGGTTGCCCTCAAAAAAAGCGTCCTTATCCTGGTCAAGAATCGCCTGAATACTGGCTACCTCGATGGCTTGTAAATCTCCCCGAACAACAGCAGATGTGAATCCGGGCCTTTTGGCGAGTTCTTCGATTTCGGCCCGGGACCGGAAAAAATAGTCCACGCCTTCCTGTTCTCCGGGCCTTGGGTCACGGCTGTTGTACAGGACGATCTGCTTTAATCTGCCTGCCAGATCAGGATAAAACTTGCGCAATGCACTATAAAGAGGACCCTTTCCCACACACGATGGTCCCGATAACATAACGAATCGGCTCATTGGTGACTCCCTTCTCTATTCGGATAAAGTATGGATTCTTGAATTTTGTCCCATAGGTTTTGATATGATTTTGAAGCCACTGATCCTGGTGAGTAGACCGCAACCGGCTCTCGGTGAATTCCCATTTTTTCGATCTGTGCTAAATATGGGATAAGGCTTTTTAAAACACCGTTAAACTCCCTTACCACTCTGGTCATGAGTTCCAGGTGCATTTTTTTGTGCCGATCGACCATTGAAAAAAAGGTGTAAATCTTCCCAACATCATATTTTTTCTTTTTGCAGAAAGACAACAGTTGTCTATGCGTTCGCACAGAAAGCGTTGTTGGAATCAGTGGAACAAGCGTGTAGTCAACAGCGTTGAATATATTTTCGGCCAGAATACCGATGGTAACCGGACAATCCAAAATGATTAAGTTATATTCACACTTAAACGGATATAGAATTTTTTTTAGCCGTATTTTTGAACGTTTCATCTTATCAAAAGTGACATCCAAATTGCGAAGAGAGAAATCTGCCGGCAGCAGATCCAGGTTTTCATAATCCGTGCCTTTGACACTTTTATAAACCTGCTTGCCGCCTTTAATGAATCCCTTTGCCCCGGACTTCAGTTTGGGTTTTACCCGGAAATAGTAGGTTGCTGAACTTTGGGGATCCAGATCGCAGATCAGGGTTTTAGCGCCGGTCTGCGCTGCCAGATAGGATAAGTTTACTGCGGCGGTGGTCTTACCTACTCCGCCTTTATTACTGTAAAGTGCCAGCGTTGTCATGTAACATCCCCTTGCGTTTGTGAGGCGAAAAGTTCTTGGAATAGCTTTTTATTTGCAGCCGATGCAAAGTCTGTAAAGATTTTGGCAAACGCATCTTTATTTCGCTGTCTCTCTTGATCCAACGTTCCGATCAGGCTGCCGATTGCCACAAGGGTTTTTTTTGCCTGCTGATGGGTTGCGGGCAATTCCTTGGTAATGTTCAGAAGATATTCTCCTTGAATACAGAGATCGTTAAAGTCCCCTAAGTTGTCTTGTAATATTTTCAATTGCTCAATCAAGATATTTATTTTTTTAGGGAGAAACAGACTGGAGAAAAACTCCATCAAGTATCGCAATTTCTTGCATTCAATTCTCAGAACATGCAGCATCTTGTCCTCGGCGTTCTCAAGGATCTGGTTACCGGTTTTTACAACACCTTGGTATTTCTTATAGATTCTTTTGCGAGCCAAATCAATTATGGGAAGCTCGGCATTAACTGCCAGTTTAGAATCCTGATGTGGTTCATTCAAGAAAACCTCCCAATCTTTTAAAATCTTTGCATATTTTTTCGTTTTCAAACCGCGAATGACACTGTGTAAGGCCGTTGATCGTTTTTTGCGTAAATAGTCAAACAACGGGTCAATATCGTCCTGCAAAACAGGGGGAAGCATGGCTTTGTAAGTATCCTCATTGAGGAGGTAGACATCCAAATCCCGTAACTCGTTGGAGAGTTTACCCACAAAAGCAAAATTTTTCTTAAATCGGTCGGTTGTCTCTGTAGGAAAAACATATTTTATTTGACTCAACGCCGAACGGGTCCTGCGAATAGCCACCCGGAAATCATGTAAGAATTCTGTATCAAGTTCCTTTTCAATATTGGCTTCGTTGATCCGCATGACCTGCAACAAAAAGCGCAAAATGATTTTTGTGGCTTCATCAGAGCGCATAGCCGGGTCGAGTTGAATATTTACTTTTGCAGAATAACTACCCGGCTTTTTATCGACCACCTCCAGTGCTTTAAAATAAATATCATCTTTTTCACTTACTGTAAGCCCGGCTTCTTCAATTTGTTTGGCCAAATTTCGCAAATACTTAGGGTATCCTTTAACGGGTTTCAACCATAAATAGGCCGCCAAGGCCGGTTCATCTTTATTTCGGGACGGTCGAATTTCTTCATAAGCCAATCGTGCCACTGTTTTTTCATCTGGGTTCAAAATGCGATAAGGGATTGATCGGGAATGCACGTCAACAAGTTCAAGAAGTGCCCGCATTTTTATGATCGGTGCCAACTGGTTCTTTAATTCACTATCTGGAAACTCCCATATAAAAACAGGTAGCGGGCTGATTTCTATGCTTTGCATAATTTCGCTTTTAGCCAGTTTGCGTAAAAATAGTTTATTTCCAGACCCATACAAGACAAGGGATTTGTTAAATAAACGCCAATCAAACGTATCGTAAATCGTAAAGTGCTCAGCAATGGCTGGCTCTTTTTTAATCGCATATTGATCGGCCAATTTGCGAATGAACCGCTGTTCTTCATACCCGTCCGGCAATTTGTATTTCAAATGATTAAGCATGGTTGATTCTCTAAATAGTTAATTTTTTCCGGAAAAAACCTGGACATGATTGATGACGGCTCGCAAACACGTCGTCCTGAAAATGACAGAGATAGATATGAACCTGTTTATGTCCCCACCTCCGGCCTCAAGGACTTCGGTAGATCTTGTCTGTCGGCTGCGCTTGTTTGCCGATAAGGTCGATGAACACCTCTTGGGCGGCACGGCGTTCTTCGCCTTTGCGTGGATGTCGCCGAACGTATCTGCCGTCTGGCTGCATATCCCAGGCTGAGCAGTTATCGTTCTCTAAAACGCGCAAGGTCTGCTCCAACTCCTGTTTCAACTGAGGATCGGTAACGGGCATCATTGTTTCCATGCGGCGGTCAAGGTTGCGCCGCATCCAGTCGGCCGAGCCGAGGAAAAATTCCGGGGTACCGCCGTTTTCAAAGCGATAGATACGTCCGTGTTCCAAAAAGCGGCCAAGTGTGCAGAAGACTCGAATGTTTTCGGACAGCCCGGGGACTCCAGCACGCAGGCAGCATAGGCCGCGGACATTAAGGCTGATTGGCACGCCAGCCTGGCCGGCGCGATAGAGTTCGCGAATCATGCGCGTGTCCTGGAGCTGATTCATTTTGGCGCGAATGCCAGAAGGGCGGCCCTCCTGGCTGTGCTGGACCTCGCGGTGGATCAAGTCGGTGAAGTGCTCACGCAAATTGTGAGGGGCGACCATCAGCTTACCGTAGCCGGGAGACGGCGTGGCGCTCGTCAGTTCGTTGAACAATGCCGCGACATTAGCGCCCAATTCCTGATCACAGCTGAGAATGCCCAGGTCTTCGTAAATGCGGGCAGTGCCTGTGTGGTAGTTGCCCGTTCCGACATGGATATAGCGGCGAATGCCGTCGGCCTCCTCGCGGATGACGAGGGCTAATTTGACGTGGGTCTTCAGCCGCTCCATACCATAGGCCACGTGAACGCCCTCCCGCTCCAGCAGCCTGCCCCAGGCGATGTTGGGCGCTTCATCGAAACGCGCGGTGATCTCCACCAGCACCGCCACCTGCTTGCCTTGGCGCACAGCCTCCACCAGCGCCTGGATGATCGGCGATTGGCTGCTGGTGCGATAGATGGTCAGTTTGATGGCCAGCACCCGCGGGTCAACTGCCGCGCACTGCAGAAAATGCAGTATAGAGCTGTCAAAGCTGTGGTAAGGATGGTGAAGCAGGATATCGCCTCGGCGGATCTCGGCAAATATCTCTGCAGGATCGCCGGGGTCCATTAGGCGCAGGCGGGGGTGGGTTACAGGCTCATGGGTTGGATCGCGCAGTTCCGGGTAACCCTCGACCTGGAAGCTCATCAAGTCCGCCAGACCCAGCAGGCCTTCAGTCGATAAAATATCCTCCGGATCAGCGTTGAGTTGCTCAGCAATCCAGCGCTGCAGTTTTTTCGGCATGTCGGCGCTAATCTGGAGTCGTGTTACGCCGGCGAATTTTCGGGTGGTCAGCTCTTCCGTCACCATGCCGATGATACAGCCTGGCGCCAGCTCGGCTTCATCTTCCTCCAGGCATACACGTTCCCACGGGTCATCCTTGGCGCCGCGGGTTACGCGGAATAAATAACAATTTAAGCCTGCCGCCTTGGGAAACAGCAGCCTGAGGTTGGCCATGATCACCTGTTCCAAAGGTACATAACCGGGGCCGCCGGGCAGTGGTACCCAGCGCGGGCGGTTTGCCGGCACTTTGATCCGTACAAAGCGGTTGCGTTTCTTTTTGTTTTCCGTCACTACCACCGCGAGGTTCAGCCCGAGGTTACTGATAAAGGGAAAAGGATGTGACGCATCCACGGCTAGCGGCGTCAGGATGGGTTCCACCGATTCAAGGAAATAGCGCTGCATCTCCACCTGCTGTTGATCATTTAACTCGGTGTATTCCAGGATGGGGATCCCGGCTGCCGCCAAAGCAGGACGAAGCTCATCACGCACCAGCCGGGAAACAAGGTGGGCCTGTTTATGCAACTCCTTCCTACAGGCCTTCAGTTCCTCGTCCGGGGTGAGCCCGCCGTGGGACAGTTTCTTTTTCTTTTTGCCTTTCTCAATTTTCCGCTTGATCCCACCGATACGTTTCATCGCAAACTCATCATACAGCATGCCCATGATGCCGGCGAACTTGACACGCTCAAGCAGGGGCGAGTCAGGGTCCTCTGCGAGCGCCAGCACGCGGCGTGCAAAGCTAAGCCAACTTAACTCTCGGTTGACCAGCACATCCGGCGAATCGATATCGATTTTTTCCGGTTTTACCTCATCTGCTACTGCTTTTTCCATGCCAACATTCCCGGCGGCAGCAATACCGGCTACCCGGTTCCCCTGGCAGAGTTCGGGTTCTTTCCGCCGTTGATCGAGAGGCTGTTTAATTTCTTGTGTTGCTTTGTCTATCATTATTTCCCGAAAATTATCTTAACCTATAGATCACAGCCGGATGTGCTGTCAACCCTAATATTTATCCTGGCAAACCTATAACCCGTTAATATTTCATCAATTTTCTGCTCAGACCTCATCAGCATCCAAGGGCGGGTTTTTATATGTGGATGGAGGTTTCAACCGAACAATCAGGGTCTCTGAGATGGTCGTTGCTGCCAGATAGGTCATTTTAATTTCGATTCTTTATCTGGACATTTAAAGAGGAGGTCTAAATTGCGGTGAAAATATTCGTTTCAGCAAAATTAGGCCGGAGCAATAACGCTCAATTCATTTTCACCGAAAGCGCTATCCGGGATGATGTTAACGGATTTGAATTGAAATTGCTGTTTCAGTTTGCTGATATTTCCGTTTTTTAAGCCTCTCATTTTAGAAATATTGTTGGGATGGACACGTATAATAACATGGTTTCCCAGTACCGCTTTCGATTTTAGAGCCGAGACGGCTCTATCCAGAAATAGCGCGCAATGGACAAGATGCCCGAAAGCAGGATGATAGGGTCCCGCCAGAACAGTTGAACCTTCTGCTAAATCTTGCGAAGCTTGAAGTCCCATGCGGATGACCCGGATGGTGTTTTGTTTAAAAAGCACATAAAGATGTTTTACTTGGTGTACGCATTCTTGGAGAGACAGGGGCACATATTTCCCTGTTTGATACCATCGGGCAAGTGGACTACCGGCTAACACCACCGTTGGATAAATCCGAACAAAATCAGGCGCAAGATTAGTGATCCGATGGCCGGTATTGAATGTCTTTGCTTGGTTATCTCCCGGAAGTCCTACCATAATCTGTAAGCCGATTTCATAGTTCCGATCCTTTAACAGATAAACCGCTTTTTGGGTATCGGCACGTGTGTGTCCCCGTTTCGCAAGGGCGAGCACCTCGTTGTCCATCGACTGAACGCCGAGCTCCACTGTGGATACCGGAAAATTCTTGATGAGATCCAGGCTTTTGCGATCGATTGTATCCGGACGCGTCGAAAATCGTATACTATCCACCACCCCCTGCTCAACAAATCCAGCGGCTTCAGCAAGCAACAACGCGATATCATCTGCATTCATTCCAAGAAAATTACCGCCGAAAAAGGCAATTTGAACCGGCTTTCGTTGTTTTGCCTTATATTTCAAAAACTCCTCTATATGGGAGTGAAGTTTCTCCGTAGAAATGGTTCTTTTTTTTATGCCCGTAATCGAAATCTGATTGCAGAATATACATTGGTGAGGGCAGCCGGCATGGGGTAAGAAGATAGGGATAATAAACGGCCGATTTCTGGTTTCTGGTTGCGGGCTTCTGCGTAGGGGTCTATTATTGGTTTCTGGTGTCTGGTTTCTGGTGTTTGGTCCCTTGTTTCTGGTTTCTTGCTTCTGGCCGTTAGTCTTAGGCTGATGGCATCTTGATTTTAGATCACGATTTTCCAAGCTATTAAACTTTTTTGAAACCATCTTTTTTCAGAATCTCAAGCGCCTTTCTGGCCGCATCCTGTTCGGCCATTTTTTTACTTTTGCCGCAGCCATGAGTTTCAATATCAAAGACGTTCAGTGCAATCCAAAAGGTTTTATCATGATCCGGTCCTTCTTCACGTGTGACGCTGTATTTTGGCATCGTTCTCTGCTCCTCTTGCACGAGTTCTTGAAGTTTACTTTTATAGTCGTGATGATTTGCCGTCGGATGCCTATCATTTATCAATGTCAAAAAATTTGTCTCAATGATATTAAATACCACATCAAAACCCGCATCAAGATAAATGGCGGCAATTAGCGCTTCAAATGTGTCGGCCAATATGGAATTTTTTTCTCTTCCGTTGGTTTGAATTTCTCCCCTACCCAGACGAATATAAGATCCGAGATCGATCGCACGTGCTATTCGAGCCAACTGAGATTCATTAACAAGATTGGCACGCATACGGGACAAGTCGCCTTCCGTTAAATCTGGGAAGCGCCGCATGAGGATATGGCCGACGATGAGGTTCAAGACAGCGTCGCCGAGAAATTCGAGCCGTTCATTATCCCTTAAATCGTAGTTCGCCTGTTCGTTTACAAACGAACTGTGCCGGAGTGCTTCCTCCAATAAATCATTTGAATTAAATTGATATTGAAGTTTTTGTTCAATTTCAGTGTGATCTTTTAAGTCCATTTTATTGCCTGTCAAATAATATATTTAGGAATTAAGATCGTTCGGGTAGGTTTAGGGCGCGAAAAGAAATTCTAGCTATCGATGAGTTTCTCATATAATTCATATGGAATAAATAGGTTTCCATTTCCTGAGCCCATTTTGATCTTCGGCATGATCGCACCGTGAAAATCCGTTCCGCCTGTTATCCGCAGGTCGTGACGCTCAGCAAGATCGGCGTAATAGTTCATTTGCTGATGTGTGTGTTGCGGATAATAGACTTCTATTCCTTGTATACCAATTCTTTTTAAGTTAACAATAAGGTTGTCAATGTCTTCTTCACGTGTTGTACTTAGAAGACCCGGATGGGCCAGCACAGGTATTCCACCTGCGCCAAGTATTATTGCAATAGCTTCGGCACATTGGATGCGATATTTATCTACATAGGCTGGCTTGCCGGTGGCCAGGAAGGTGTCAAAGGCCTCATCGATCGATTGAACAAATCCTTTGTTCACCATGGCACGGGCAATATGGGGTCGGCCCAATTGGCCCTGCGCAGCCTCCTCTCTAACCTCCTCCAAAGAAATTGGGAGTCCCAATTTATTCAATCGCTTGATTATTTCGGGATTGCGGCTTTTTCGTGCCCGTTGCAGTTTGTCCAACGTTTGATTTAAGACGGTATCATTTAGTCGTATGCAATAGCCTAAAATGTGAAAACTTCCTGAACCGGGAAAAAATGATGGATACGCTGCGCTGATTTCAACGCCGGTCAAGAATTTAATAGAAGAAGATATGCCGGTCCGAATCGCCGATTTAGATCCTTCTATCGAATCATGATCGGTTATGGCGATTGCGGCAAGATTTAATTTTTGGGCTTGGTGGAGGATTTCAGATGGCGTTAATGATCCATCTGAGGCGGTTGAATGAATATGAAGGTCTATCCCCAGATGATGATTATAATCCAAGGGCTTTCTCTAAAGCCTCCTCTTTGGATTTACATTCGATACATTGGGAAGTAACGGGCCGGGCTTTTAAACGCTTTACAGTGATTTCCTCCCCGCATGTTTCACAGATTCCGTAGGTATCATTTTCAATCCGCTCGAGGGCTTGTTTTATCTTTTTAATGAGCTTACTTTCTCTATCTCGTATTCTGAGCATAAAATTACGGTCCGCCTCCAAAGCAGCTCGATCTGTAGGATCAGGAAAATTTTCTTTTGGCGCAGTCATGCCTGAGACGGTGTTGTCTGCCTGACTCAATAATTCTTCAAGCCAGTTTGTCAGCAGCTCTTTGAAGTCTTCTTTATCTTTCTTTTTCATGGCTAAACCTTTTGTTCGTCTCAAAAATGGTTTCTTGTAAAAACAGTTCGTTTAGCACAAGAAACTAGCTCTGTAAAGCATTAATTGTTTTCCTTGTTGGTTTTAATAAATACTATTTTACACAACCTATCTCTGGAATCAACCTAATAAAATTAAGAAAATTTTTCGTAACTTCAAGGGGGCGTTTATATTAAATCTGAAATAATCTAACCTGCTACAGACCAAATTGACAAAACTTTTCTAAAAAGTTATAATTTCAATGTGTTATATGCTTTTCAATCGAGCCTTGTTCTATTTGTATGAATCGTTGTTGATATCGGTCAGGTGGCACGGCAACTTTAGTAGAACCTAAAAAAAATTGTTAATGATGGGATTTGTGAACCATTAATCGATTTAATAAACAACAAAATTTGAGGTGAAAAAAATGGAAAATGGTCAGAACGGTTATGCAACAGATTACAGGTCTATTACAATAAAAACCACAGATGGGTCGACCATCAACGGGAAAGTTAATCTTACATCCCAACAACGCGTTTCTGATTTTTTTACTAAGGCAGGCTCACCATTTTTGATCATGGTCGATGTCGTAACCAAGGATGGAGCTGGCAAAATACTGTTTGTCAATAAGGAACATATCGTATGGGCAGAACCTGAGGACTAAAGCGCAGAGCAAAGCGCCTAAATCTATTCGAAATCGGGAGTTGGAAGGCGGAAAGCGGAAGACTTCAGGCTCGGAGCCCACTGCGCATGCCAAAGAACAGGTGAACAAAAGCTTAAATAATAGATCCGCAATCCGCCATCGTAAGTTATTTATTTTCATTGAGAAATTTCTCGAGTTGCTTCATATTGCTAACGTTATAAACATTTCCTTGATAATCTCCTGGTAAGATTTTCTTTAATAATCCGGTAAGGACACGGCCCGGTCCGATCTCGACAAAAACCTCCACATTTTCTTCAATTAATTTTTTCATCGAATCGTACCATTTTACCGGACTGCACAATTGCCGCTCCATGATTGATTTTATCTCGTCGGGATTATTTTCATTATCCGCCGTAACATTGAAGACAATAGCGCTGTCCGGAGAATTAAACGAAAATCCTTCTAGGAAATTTCTAAATTCATCTTGAGCTCGCCGAATCAGCTCACTATGCCAAGCCCCGCTGACCTTTAAAGGTATTGATTTTGCACCTTTTTCAGCGGCTAAAGATGAGACACGGTTAACGGAATCAGGCGCGCCGGTTATGACAATCTGTTTTTCGGCATTGTGATTGGCCACTGAGATCACTCCGTCTTTTTGAACCTCGGCAACGAGCGCTTCGACGTCTTCGATAGGAAGCCCGACGACAGCATGCATGGCGCCCTTATATTTGGTTGATTCGCGGTGCATCAATTCTCCTCGTTTGAAAACCAGTTTGACGGTATCTTCTTTTGATATTACGCCTGCCGAACAAAGTGCGCTGTATTCTCCCAGACTGTGCCCGGCACAAAAATCCGCTTTTAAATCTTCTTTTTCTATTGCCGCTAAACAGGCAAGGTTTACTGCTGTGACGGCCGGCTGAAGATTAACCGTCATGATTAGATCTTCCATCGGGCCCTTGAAGCAGAGCTTGGATAGATTAATGTGCGTGATTTCTTCGGCCATATCGAAAATTTCACGGACGAAGTCATATTCTTGATGAAAATCAAGACCCATTCCTATACTTTGGGAACCTTGGCCGGGAAAAAGAAAAGCTGTTTTTTTCAAAATAGACCTCCAATATTCGAATTTGATGATCGCTGCATTTTATAATTCTAGGATTGATGAAATATTAAAAAAGGATCTAATTCCTCTTAAACGATTAACCAATAACAAATAACTCCCAATTGGTTTTTGACTCAATTGGAGTCTAATTTAAAAAGTTTTCTCACGGTATCAACAAAAAGCGACTTATTATCGTGCATGCCATCCTTTTTCAAAAAAACGGTTGGATCATGCAGTATTTTATTAATGATGGAACTGGTCATCTTTCGAATAGCCTCGGCTCCTTGCCCTGAAATTTTATTGCTCTGAAGCGTTTTTTTAAACTCGGTTTCCGCAATGGATTCCAGTTTTTTTCGCAAAGCAGTTATAGTCGGTACGACATCCAAACCATCATACCACTCACGAAAGCGAATGACGGCTTCATCGACAATGCGTTCACCTTTGACTGCTTCTCTTTGGCGATCTTCGATATTTTCATCAATTACGCCTTTTAAATCATCAATATCATAAACATAGGAATTGGTGAGCCAATTGACCGCCGGATCAATGTCACGGGGAACGGCTATATCGATAAAGAAAATCGGCCGATTGCGCCGGGTTCGGATCACTCCCTTCACGTGATCTCTTGTAATGATAAAATCGGCAGCCCCTGTTGAGCTGATGATAATATCTACGAATTTTAAACAGTCTCGAATCTCTTCGAATCGGATGGCTTTACCGTTAAATTCTTTGGCTAGCTTCACGCCGGTTTCAAAGGTTCGATTGGCAACAAGTATATCTCCGACTTTGTTTCGGATAAGGTGCTCGACGGCAAGTTCGGCCATTTCGCCAGCGCCAATGAGAAGCACCTTTTTTTTGTTAAGCGTTCCGAAGATTTTCTTTCCCAGTTCAACGGCCGCGTAGCTGATAGATACCGCCCGGTCCCCAATTCCGGTTTCACTTCGAATTCGTTTGGCTACAAAAAATGTTCGATGTAACAAACGATTTAAAATTACACCGGAAGTCTTCAGTGACGTGGCTGTTCGATAGGCATCTTTTATTTGTCCGAGAATTTGAGGCTCACCAACAAGCATTGAATCCAGACTGGATGCTACTCGAAAGACATGACGAACGGCCTCATCATCCACATGGACGTAAAGTGCATTTTCAAATTTTTCAACTGGAATTTTGTTGAAATCGGCAATGAACTTTTTGGTTTCTGCGATGGCCGCTGATGTATTTTGAGTAACAAATAACACTTCAACTCGGTTGCAGGTTGAAAATAGAATGACTTCATCTATAAATGGCATCCTGTGAAGAGTTTGCAACGCCAGTGCGGATTCATCCTGCGAAAAGGCAATACATTCTCTTATCTCCACAGGAGCGGTTTTGTGATTTATTCCCAGCAGTACAATATCGGGCATAATCCCTCAATTATCATACTTTTGTAAAATCTTTGTGATGCCCTTCCAATAAAAGGTTGACCCCGAGAAACGTGAATACAAGCACTCCAAAACCAATGATTGCCATTATGGCGGATCGGCGGCCTCGCCATCCGACCGCAAGTCTCTCATGCAGAAGGGCAGCATAAAATAACCATGTGATACCGGACCAAACTTCTTTGGGATCCCAGCTCCAGAAACGGCCCCATATGGATTTGGCATACACAAATCCGGTGATTAACCCCAAGGTTAGCATCGTAAAACCGACAACAATACAGGCATAACCCACCGTATCCAGTAAATCCAAAGAAGGTAAGCGCTTGAAGAAAAACCGGTGTCTTTTGGTTTTAATGGCGTTTTCCTGAAGAAGATAAAGCAAACCTATGCCACAGGCTAATGCGAAGGCGGCCTCCCCGATAAAAATGACGATGACATGGGAGATGAGCCAAACGCTTTTGAAGATGGTTTGGGTCTGAGTGGGTTCATCGGGTAATTGGGCAACAATAACCATAGTGAACGCAATAAACGGAGCTGCATATATACCCAGGATCTTGATGTTGTAACGATATTGAATAATTAAAAATACACCGGCCACAGCCCATCCGGCCATACATAGCGTTTCACGCAAGTTGCCCACCGGAATATGGTCGGATTCTACAAATCCGTAGCCAATAGTTAGCGTATGAAACAAAAAACCGACAAACAGTAAAGCGTATCCAATCCGCTGCAGGTAAGCTTTTTGAAGAAAAAGATAGGCAATGTATCCTGCCGTGCTGAGTATGTACAAAAAAAGAGTAAGGGTGTTTACACTGTCCATTTTACAAGTCTTTTGGGATGTCTGCTTTCTGATGAATGGTTAATTAGGAATTGAGATCCACCAATGAGTCATATACAAATCCCTGTCCAAAAGTATCGCGCAGAAGCTGGTCGATATCTTCTTTACGCCCGTCTCGGATCATTTCAAGCAGCCCATTGTCGATCAAATGATTAAAAAGATGTTTATGGGCTTCCGGTTGATGGGATTGGCTCAACAATTTTTTTCGGATTTCGCCCATTAACTTCAGAAAATGAGCATATTCTTCACCGAATTGATTCTCTAAGATTTCACGCAATTTTTTCGCCAAAGCCGGACTTTTTCCCGAAGTAGAAACAGTGATGACAAGATCTCCTCTATGGACAATCGAAGGAAGGATAAAATTGCATATTTCAGGTCGATCAGCGATATTGCAGAATGTGTTTCGGCTTTCGGCATCATTGCTGATTTGCCGGTTTAATTTATCATCGTTGGTTGCTCCGATTACCACAAACATGCCATCAAGGTCGGCGGCCCGGTATGGTCTTTCTTTCAGCATGATGGAGCCGTTCTGCGCTAATTCGCGCAACTGCCCGGTTACTTCCGGGCTGACAACTGTCACGTTAGCTCCACAGTTTAGAAGGGTAATGGCCCTGCGCGTACCGACGGACCCGCCTCCCACAACTAAGCATTTTCGATTCATAATATCTAGGTGTATAGGATAATATCTCATGACTTCCGAAAACCAGCTCAAAGCTGTTAGCCTTTAACCAGAAACGAGTAACCAGCGACCAGAGACCAGCAGCCAAATCAAGCACCAACTTCTATCCGCATTAAATCTTCTGCCAGAACAAGCGGGCCGGAATAAAATTTACGGCATTCTTGCTCAATATCTGTCTGGCCGCATTCCGGATAGAAATGGGTTAATACCAATTTCTTCACACCTGCCTGACGCGCAATTTTACCTGCCAATGAAGGGGTCAGATGCCCTTTAACCCGAAACTTGTCCGGCAAGGCTGATTCACAAATGAAAAGATCTGCATTTTCTGCCAGCTCAATAAGATTTTCATTATAATCCGTATCACCCGAGTAGACGATGGATTTTCCATCCGCACTGGTCATCCGATAGGCAATGCTTTCTTCATTGTGATCCATCGGAGCGGATTGTACCGAAAAGTCGTTGAACTGGTGAGTATCACGTTTGTTATTATCGAGCTCTATAATGTTGAGCAAACCCGGCTCAATCTCTATCCAATGGCCGTAGACGTTTTTAAGTCTGCTGTAAAAGTCTAGAAATCCCCGGCCGCCTGTTACCGTAAGGGGGTCTTTTCGTTGTCGGCCATCCGGGTATTTAGTTGAGAATAGAAACGGGACGAACTCACCGGTATGGTCCGGATGAAAATGACTGTAAAAAATATAAGATATTTCAAAAATGGTTGTATCGGCCTCAAGCAATCTCCGCATGGTGCCGGGTCCGGAATCGAACAGAAGCTTATCATTGCCGATCTCAATCAGAACCGAACATGAACTGCGCTTCAGCGACGGCACGCATGTGCCGGATCCTAAGATGGTTACGGTTGTTGCTGAATTGCCGGATGACATTTTTGCTGGCTTTCACTATTGACAAGGAGAGATTATATCGCTAGCAATATCTTTCTAATAATCATTGTGATTGGCAAAACTATAGGATTTTTCTAAAAAGCAACTTGAGATTTACTTACGCTCCGCTCTCTTTTCGGTCCTGCTAATAATCCAGCGTAAAAGCTTTTTATCATCTCTGTGATCGATGTGATTCTTCAGAGCGGATAATGCAATTTCCGTCCGGGCCATATTTTTATGGCCACCTGCCGATCCAAACTGGCCAAAACTCTTTTTAGCCACACTGCCGGCATTTTTACGAATGCCGTCATTTCGGAAGATGATAATTAACTTTTTGTCGCAGATACCGGAAACGATGCTCCAGGTGACTGAACTGATCCGCATAAAGAAATCCGCTATAATCACACACACATCCGGATTGACCACCGAACCCAGATGGACAAAAACCTTACCTTTTCGCAAATCCATGGTTCGGAGCGCGGTTTTGAAATATTTTAGAAAATCAAGTCTGAGATCGGCCTGTTCAATCTTGCGAGCAAGATGTATATTCGCGTATCGAAACAGATACTGGAATGCCCGGACATCTTCGATTAATGTTTGCCCTTTAAAGTCATTCGTATCCGTTTTAATGGCATGAAATAAACCGGTAGCCAGCTTTACCGAGGGCTTTATCCTGGCAGCTCGCAAGTACTCCGTCATAATGGTAGCGGTTGAACCATAGTGGGGCCGGATATCCAAAAAAGGCGCTGTGACATCGGATTCAGGATGATGGTCTATAATGACATCGGGCTTTAATGAAGCCATTAATTCGTTATGATCCGGTTGGGAATCTACCACAACGATCCGGTTGAACTGATCCGAATCAATTTCAGAGAAAGGCGTCAATGTTACGCCCAGAAGCCGTGTCATTGCCAAATTATCGGGACGGTTGATCGTATTAATATTGGATATGGTCACATTTAGCACTTTTCGCCACAGCAATCGGCTGACTGCCATGGCACTGGCGATGGCATCCGGATCTGCATTAATCACAATTAATACATGATCATTGCCCGAAAATTGCTCATAAAATCGGCGTAATTTTTCTGGAGCTGAACGTGTCATAATAGGAATCCCCTATTAATAACCGGGAATATTACGATGAGTGCAACTAGATTACAATATAAAAAAGTGTCTAAAGTTAAAAATACCTAAAGTGCCCAAAATGACTGCACTTTTTTTAAAAACAAAAGCCCGGCTTCCCAAAAAGCCGGGCTTTTTGCCTATTAATTTCTATCTATAGGGTATGAAAAACAATCTGATTTTCTTCAACCTCGGCGCTTACGCGAGTTCCTTCCACAATATTACCTTTAAGTATTTCCAGTGACAGTGGATTTTCAATGTACTGTTGCATAATCCGTTTTAAAGGACGAGCACCGTAGATCGGATCATAACCTTTTTCGGCAATGAGCTCCTTTGTGCCGTTTGATAAAATAAGCGCAATATTTTTATCCGCAAGCCGTTGAGCGAGTCGTTTAATTTGAATATCCACAATTTTGACGATTTCTCCAGGTGTCAAATTATGGAATATAATCGTTTCGTCAATCCGGTTTAAAAATTCCGGTTTGAATTGCGCCCTTAGCGCCTCTGTAATTCTTTTTTCAATTTCTTGGCGTTGGGAAGCAACAAGTTCCTGAATCCATTGGCTGCCTACATTGGATGTCATGATAATAATTGTATTTTTAAAGTCAACCGTTCGACCGTGTCCATCGGTCATACGGCCGTCATCTAAAATTTGGAGCAGGATATTAAAAACTTCAGGATGGGCCTTTTCAATTTCGTCAAAAAGAACAACAGAGTATGGCCGGCGACGGACGGCTTCGGTCAGATATCCGCCCTCCTCGTAGCCGACGTACCCTGGAGGTGCACCGATAAGTCTTGCGACCGCGTGTTTTTCCATATACTCAGACATATCAATTCTGACGATTGCTTGATCACTGTCAAATATAAATTCTGCCAATGCTTTAGCCAGTTCGGTTTTGCCGACACCGGTAGGACCCATGAAAATAAACGAACCGATAGGCCGGTTGGGATCCTGCAGACCGGAGCGTGCGCGCCGCACAGCATTGGAGACTGCTTCAACCGCTTCGTTTTGACCAATGACTCTTTCGTGGATATGTTCTTCCATACGAACCAGCTTTTCTCGATCGCCTTCCAGCATTTTGCTTACCGGTATACCCGTCCAGCGGGAAATGACTTCAGCTACATCCTCATCATCAACTTCTTCCTTTAGCATTTTATTGTTTTGCTGAAGATTAGAGAGTTTTTGGTTGGCCTCTTCCAACCGTTTTTGGAGTTCCGCGGATCGTCCATAACGGATCTCGGCAACTTTGGCCAAATCACCTTCTCGTTCAGCCAGTTGAGCCTCAACACCGAGTTGCTCCTGTTCCTCTTTGATTTTACGAATAGTTTGGATCAAATCTTTTTCATTTTGCCAATGGGCTTTCATCTTTGTCAGTTCATCATTCATATTGGCCAGTTCGGCTTTCAATTTTTCAAGCCGCTCTTTGGAGGCCGCATCGGTTTCTTTTTTGAGTGCTTGGCGTTCAATTTCAACCTTGGTTATTTTTCGCTGAATTTCATCGATTTCCGCCGGCATACTGTCGATTTCGATTCTGAGCTTGGACGCACATTCATCGATCAAGTCGATGGCCTTATCCGGCAGAAAACGGTCGGATATGTAACGATTGGAAAGGGCAGCGGCCGCGACAATGGCCGAATCCTTGATCCGAACACCGTGATGAACTTCGTATTTTTCTTTCAAACCGCGCAGAATTGATATGGTATCTTCCACCGTCGGTTCCCGGACCATTGTCGGCTGAAACCGTCTTTCCAGGGCCGCGTCTTTTTCAATATACTTGCGATATTCATTTAGGGTTGTGGCACCGACACAGCGGAGCGTACCCCGGGCCAAAGCCGGTTTTAACATGTTGGAGGCATCTACGGCACCTTCGGCTGCCCCTGCGCCCACCACGGTGTGAAGCTCGTCTATAAAAAGAATAATCTCGCCTTCGGCACTTTCCACTTCCTTCAAAACCGCCTTCAGCCGATCCTCAAACTCACCCCGGTATTTGGCACCGGCAATCAACGCCCCCATATCGAGGGCCACCACGCGTCTGTTTTTTAAGGTTTCTGAAACGTCTCCGGCCACAATTCGCTGTGCCAGACCTTCCACGATGGCGGTTTTACCAACACCCGGCTCGCCAATGAGAACCGGATTATTTTTGGTGCGTCTGGAAAGCACCTGCACAATGCGGCGGATCTCATCATCGCGCCCGATCACCGGGTCCAATTTTCCCAAACGGGCCAGGTCGGTTAGATCCCGGCTGAATTTTTCCAATGCTTGGTATTTTTCTTCGGGATTTGGGTCGGTGATGCGTTGGGAACCGCGAATTTCCAACAGTACTTTTAGAATTGAATCCCGCATGACGCCAAAGCGAGAAAGAATTTTGGCGGCCTCACCATTTTTTTCATCCGAAATCGCCAGAAAAATATGCTCAATACTGACGTATTCATCCTTCATCTTGGTTGCTTCGGTAAAGGCGTTTTCCAGAATAGCCTTAGATCTGGGTGATATGTACACGTCTTCCAGACCGCCTCCGCTTACTTTTGGTATTTTTTCAATTGCTTGTGATACTTGCTGAACAATGTCCTTTGGCGAGACCCCAAGCTTGCGGAGCATACCTCCGGCAATGCCTTCCGGCTCATTGAGCATCGCAGCCAGCAGATGCTCAGGCTCGATTTGCTGTTGATTGTTTTGCGAAGCCAAAGCTTGGGAATTTTGGATAAGTTCTTGAGATTTAATAGTAAATTTATCGAAGCGCATTATGCCCCCTTAAAAAAATGCAATTCCGCTAAATTATAGAATAATTTTATATTAAAATTAATCACATTATTTTTATTGTCAAATTATTATAAGTAATGCAACGTATCCTGAACTTGTTGCCAAATTCTTTGGTTTCCTTCTGAAAGCACTATCGATTATATACCTAATTGAAGAAATTACTAACAGAAATAAAATTTAAGCAGATTCCTTTAACGGACAGACCAGGCATGGAAAGGCTTGGCGGAGCGTAGACTTTCATACAGGCCAATTCCAGCAGCGGTGGACAAGTTTAATGATCTCGTATCGGCGGTAACAGGGATATGATAAATGGCATCAGGATACCTACGAAAGATTGCTTTAGGAAGGCCCCGGGTTTCCGATCCAAAAATGAGAAAAAGACGGGGGGGCGAGGGCATCGACCAAAAAGGTTTAGGACCGGTTTTAGAAAATATAACTACCTCGCCATCTTGAGGCGCCATCCTTGATAACAATGTGTCAAAATCATTCCAGACGGTCAGTTTGACTTTTTCCCAGTAGTCCAATCCCGCCCTTTTTACCTCACGGCTTTCCAAAGAAAATCCAAGTGGCTTTATCAGGTGAAGAAGCGCACCGGTGGCCAAACAGGTGCGTCCAATATTACCCGTGTTCCAGTGTATTTCTGGCGCAAATAGAACGACATGTCGCTCGGGTTGTTGTTTATTGTTATTATCGAGATCTAGACTCACTTTAACCTAATCTGTGCAATCCGGGGCCAAAAAAATTGAATATTTAAATTCGTTTCCCGCAGTGCGGACAAAATTTGAAATTCTTGTCCATCAATTTGCCACAATCTTTGCAGGTAAGCTTATCTGATTCCGTTCGATGAGTAAAATCAGGTCCAAATTCATGAATCGTTCGTTCACAGCGCTCACATACGATATAAGGCTCGCCCTTTTTTACTCTTAAAATAGGTATAAAAAAGAGGCTAAGATAATGATCGATTCGTTTATAATAAGCCTTGTTGAGCCCACAGACCGGACATTGTCTGGGATTTTGATCCAAGATTTTTGTTTTTGGGAAAACACCAGCGATAAAAATCATAGAAAAATGCCCACCATATTTTTATGATACAATCATTATTTCATCATTCCATTGTTCCAAATTAAAAGATCCTGGGTTTGCAAATGACTTCCCTTATTCTTAAATCAAAAAAATTATTTTGATGGGCCGGTTTTACGACCAGGGCGGTGTCTGCGCCTCTGCCGGTTCCTCCGATAGAAATGATATCGTTTCCGGTCAGGGCACCGGCATCGGCAGCCATAACCGCAACCTCCACCGCAACCTTGGTGCCTTGGCCCAGGAGTCTGAGGGTATCGGCAATTAAAAGAACCGGATAAATTCCAGAATGTTTTTGAGCCATAGAGCGTTCGATGCCGGAAAGCGCGTGACTGGCGGCAACTACCTTAGATATTTTGCTATCTAAATCTTTGCGCACATCATCAGACATTAGCTGTTTAAATGGTTCCTTAAATCCGCTGTGGTAGGTAACCACAGTGATTTGGAAGCCATTAAATATTTCCAGCACTTTATAGGCTGTATCCCCTTTTGAAGAGGCAACTACCACTTCATTTAATCCTAGTTCTTTTGCTCTTTCGAAAGCAAACTTCAGCGTTTGTTCCGTATTGTCTTTTCCGGGTTTATTGAAATACATATATTACCTCCGAGATGATAAGTACAAAAATTAAAACGGTTGATTGAGGGATAAGATAGATCCCATTTTATCGGAATTCCCTTTACAGTCAAGAAAATGATGGGTATTAAATAATAGTTATTGGTAATGGGTATTGGGTATCAGTTGTTATTGTTTGATAAATATTTTTGTTTGAAATATTATAGTTGAGACTTATTATTAATTTCAGTAAAATAATTGGTTGGTATACCAATTTTATTTTTTTTAGTTACGGAAAGAGAATGATTTGCTCTAATTCGCCAAAATAGAGGATCGAAAAAATGGAAATTATTCAGAAAGAGGAAAACGGCATTATTTTTGTTACGATCAAAGGTCGGTTGGATGCGGATTCTGCTCTGGAAGCAGAAAAAACAGTCGAGAATGCTCTGGAGGGAGATATCGATCGGATGCTTTTCGATTTGGGTGCTCTCGATTATCTCAGCAGTGCTGGGCTTCGAGTTCTTTTGAGCGCCGCAAAAGAGATAAAGCGCAGAGATGGCAAAATTGTTCTCTGTTCCCTCACGCAATTTGTAAAAGAAATTTTTGAGGTCAGTGGCTTCGAATCTCTCATACCCATAGCAGATTCCGTTGAATCAGGTGTTAAGGTTCTTTCCTAAAATCGAAACCTGACGAAATTGATGCCCATATTGGATTCGTATTCTTTGCATACGAGCGGAATTTTTATATCGAATAACTAAATTATAAAACCAGGGAACACGATTTCTTATGCATGCACCTTGATTCGTTTCTCCATACCGTTTTGCTTACCTCTCGCTCTATCACCGCAGACTTTTATTTCCCTAACTGGTCCTATGACGGTAAGGCTTCCGGCCAGGATCAAACCTATCATGAATATGCAATCCTTTAAAACTGATTGCA
>CP070746.1:4412413-4467410 GCA_020348305.1 Desulfobacterales bacterium | reverse complement strand
TTTGTTCGACCATTATAATGGTTTTGCCTTCATTGTGCTGGAGGTCGTCCAGGATTTCGAACACCATTTCGATATAGCGGGGCTCAAGCCCGATGGAAGGCTCATCCACCAAAAGGACCTCGGGCTCCATAATCAGCGCCCGGGAGATCTCCAACAATCGCCGTTCACCACCTGATAGTACGCCGGCATGCTGGTTGCGGCGTTCGGCCAGGCGCGGATACTTGGCCAACACTTTCTCTGCAGCTTCCTTAGCCTTAGCCGGTTTGTCCATCAGATAACCGCCCATGAGCATATTTTCCTCAACCGTCATTTCCGGAAAAATCGAGGCGTCCTGAAGGATGTATGCAATACCGGCATTTTTGAGTTTTTGATTAGGGCTCAGGCGGGTGATTTCTTTGCCTCGGACCTTAACAGCACCACCGGTAATAGTCGTGAATCCATAGATGGAATTCAGGGCCGTGGATTTGCCGGCACCGTTGGGACCGATCATGCAAAGGGATTGGCCCGCGCCCACCTGTAAGTTGAAATCGTGTAACACCATCATTTTGCCGTAACCGGCCTGCAGACCTTCAATGGAAAGTATGGGGTCCTGGTTGACGAGCTCGCCTAGATGCTCTCTGCTGGGACCCTCGGCAGCTAGCCTGGCAGCTTCGCGATCAACCTCATCCACGGAAAGCACGGTATCCACCGGGCCGAGTCCATAACCTACGGTTTTTTTCTCGCTATTTTTTTTCTCGTTGGTTTGATTCATCACTGCGCCCCGAGATACGCGTCGATTACTTTCTGATCTTTTTGGATTTCATCCGGTGGACCGCCGGTCAAAAGCTGCCCGTGGGCCAGACAGTAGATGTGCTCGGCCAGGTTCATAATGGCGCGCATGTTGTGCTCAATGACAAAGAGGGTGATTCCCAGATCGGCATTGGTGCGCTTCAAACGCTCGATCAATCCATTAATCAATGTCGGATTGACGCCCGCAGTCGGTTCGTCTAAAAGCATCATCTTGGGTTCATTCATGAGCGCCATGGCAAATTCCAAAAGCTTCTGCTGGCCAAAGGACAAATCGCCGGCCATGAGATGACGTTTGGCATAGAGTCCCACAAATTCCAACAAGCTTTCGGCCTTCTCAGTGACTTCAGGCGGATATTTGGAAAACATGGTACGAAAGCTTTCATGGGTGTGGGGAACGCTGATCTGCATGTTCTCCACACAGGTCATCTTGCCATAAATGCGCGTTTGTTGAAAGGTTCTTAGCAAACCCAGGCGAGCAATCTCAGGTACCCGCATGCCTGAGATTTCCTTGCCCTCAAAGCGAATGGATCCATTATCAACGGGGTGATATCCCACTATAGAGTTGAACAGCGTGGTCTTACCTGAACCGTTGGGACCGATGAGACCGATGATGCGACCTTGAGGTACAGCAAGGGTAATGTCGTCGTTGGCCACTACACCCCCGAATCTCTTGGTAACGCCATTGATCATCAGTTGCTGTTCAGCCATTACCCGCCTCCTTTGGAAGCACTGAAAGCTTCACGTTCTTCCACCCGATGACCGAAACGCTCCGGCCAGCGCTCTCGCATCCAGCCCATAATACCCATCGGGAAGAAGACCACTATTGCAACGATAAGTGCCCCCAGAGCCACACGCTGCCAACCGAATAGATAGGTCCAGAAAAGCTCCTGAGTAATATGAAAAATCACAGCCCCGATGACCGGTCCCCAGAGAGTTCCCTTTCCTCCAAGAATCGCCATCAAGATCATCCAAACCCCGAACGTGGCCCCCGCAAATGCCACTTCTGTGGGGTCTATGAAGCCGATCAGATGGCCGGCACCACCACCGACCAGTGAAAGGAAGAAGGCCGAGATGCACCAAGCAATGATCTTATAGCGGGTGGTGTGAATGCCCATGGCCTCTGCCTTGTCTTCGTCATCGCGGATAGCATTGATAGCAAGCCCGAAGCGTCCTGCATAAAGATATCTTAAGGTCAAGAAGGCAATCACGGCTAAGATGAAGAAAATATAGTAAAAGAAAGCACCGCGCTGACCCAATTGATCGGGGAAGACCGGCGTCACCAATCCGGAACCGGCTCCGATATATTCCCAGCCGTTGGCGAGCTCGCCGGCTGCAACACCGAGTCCCAAGGTACAAATCCCGAAATATTGTCCTCGCATTCCCATCGCTAAAATGCAGGCACCAAGACCTGCTGCTATAACCACTGCAACAACAACTCCGGCACCCATACCGAGAAATAATCCCTCCAGGTACTGAACCGGTGTCAGCGTTTCCACCCGGCCGGCCACGTGCACATATTCTTCGATGTCAAAGTGCATATTGCGTTGGATCACTGCCGTTACATACATACCGATACCAAAAAACACAATGTTACCAAATGAGTTGTACCCCATTTGCCCCCCAACGACGTCCCAAGTGAGGGCGAACACCACCATCACCCACAGAAAGGCCAACTGGGTTTGGTAGGCGGGCAGCAGCCAGGGCACAATCAGAGAAAGAATTACGATAACACCGTAAAATACCGATTTCTGTCCCATGGATTTCATTTAAGGTACCTTCGCTTAAGTCTGAGCTTATAATTCCGATAGAGCAGAATGACAACCAGCAATGAGAAGACGAACGCAGCTTGAAATTCAGCGCCAAAGAGAAAACCGGCGAAGTTCTCAGCGGCGCCGAGACCTAACCCCGCAAAAACTACACCAGCAACATTGCCGATCCCAGCTACAATAACGATCATGAAAGACCGAATCGTGTAGGCCAGCCCTGCAAACGGTTGAATAACCCAGGTCATGACCACCAGCGCGCCGGCAGCCCCACAAATAGCTGCATTCAGGGCAAAGGTCGTCGCGTAGACCTTGTTGGTGTCGACACCCAAAATTCGTGCGGCGCGGGTATCCTGAGCCGTGGCTCTGATAGCCTGCCCGAGTCGTGTCTTCTTTAAAAATACTGCAAGAATGGCTCCTAAAATAATCGCAATGAAGAAACTGACGACTTTAATCTGAAGCACGGTGACGGCTCCATCGAACAAGAACCAGGTGTCCAGCCCGGGATCGACGGTCTGCACATCGGCACCGAAAATCTGGTTCATGAGCTGTTGCAAAAGAATAGCCATGCCGAAGGTGGCCAGGATCGAAATAAAAAGATCTTCTTCAACGATACGGACGATCACGATCTGATACAGTACCCAACCGACGATAAACAGCACTGCCGCCGCCAGAGGGATTCCTAAAAAAGGGTTGATGCCTAGTTTGAAAAATGTCCAGACGATAAATCCACCCAGAATAACGAATTCACCCTGAGCAAAGTTAATGATTTTCATAACCCCCCAAACAAGCGCCATGCCATAGGCCGCCAGCGCGAAAACTGCACCAATGAGGAGGCCATCGATAAGCAGTTGCAATGAAAAAATCGGGGCTTCGAATAGAATCAGTAAATTATCCATAATCGAAAATTTAAACCCGTCCCTGCCTTTTAGGCCAGGACGGGCCTCAGTTTTAGGGGTTTATCGATCCTTCCATTTTGGTTTCGGAAAGATTACCTCGCCTGCGGCAAATTTGCGGGGAGCCACCGGTACGTATTTGCCCTTCTGGATCTGGCGCAGCACCATGGGCTTGGCGATGTTTTTGCCGGTTTCATCGAACTTGACCCAGCCATAGAAAGTCTGAAGGTTGGTAGCCGCTATGGCGTCGCGCACCTTCTCGGTGTCGAAGTTGCCAGCCCGCTGCAAAGCATCAACGTAAACCAGGACAGCCGCTGAGGACTCTGCGGCCTGATATGGCGGCACATAACCATATTCTTTTTCGAAAGCCTCGGCGTAATCACCGGCAAAGCCAAACCATTCGTCCTTGTAAGTCATGGTCGGTGCCCACTGGGTGGCACACAGGGTATAGTTGGCATCTCCTCCGAACTTGCCAACCACGTCTGCTGCTTCACAATGAGTGATGGCCAGCATGGGAACATCCACCTTCATCTGGGCCGTCTGGCGGACAGCCAGGGCTGCACCCTTAGAGTGCCCGGAGACGATAAGAGCATCGGGTCTCAACGCCTTGACCTTGGTCAGGGTCGCCGTCATGTCGGTCAGCTCTTTGGGCAGCTTGTCATCGATGACAACTTTCATGCCCCACCGCTTGGCATCATCGACAACACCGGCGCGGATGTCCATGGAAAACGGATCGTTTTCGACTGCAATGGCCACCTTGGCGCTTTTCGGATCCCTGCCATCCTCCTTGAACTTTTCTGCCAGCAAGTTGATGGATTCTGCCAGGTACTGTTCCGAAGTAGAAAGCACCGCAAATATGTACCTGTAGCCCTTGTTGAACAGGCTGCGCGAAGCACCATTGCCCTCGACCATCGGGATTTTGTACTTTTCGGTGATGGGGGCAATGCCCTTCGTGGGACCGGAACCATAGGGACCCAGGATGAACTTGATTTCGTCCTGTTTGATGAGACGGTCGGCCAATTGACCGGCACGAGCCGGCGTGGATTCGTCATCGTAATACTTGATGTCGATCTTGTAAGTCTTGTCGCCCACCTTGACACCGCCCATCTCGTTGACGCGCTTGACGACCAAATCATAGCCGTTCTTGGTATGCTTACCGTTGGTCGAGTATTTTCCTGTAAACGACACCGCCGCACCAAAAATGATGGTGTCCCCCTCAACCTTGGCCCAGCTTGGACCTGCAAAAACCAGACTGATGGCAGCGATAATTACAATTAGTGTAAATAAATAGCTCTGTTTTTTCGTCATGGCTTTTTCCTCCTTTAATAAAGATTTTTACGGATATCTAATTAACACATTGATATTGAAGACTTTTCAATTAGTAATGTATTATTACAAAATGAATGTCAAGCAGAAATTTAGTCGGATTACATCATAAACCGTGTTGTGATATTGTTTTATTGCATATGATATCAATTGGTTATAGGAGAAATCAAAGCCGCTTATATCCAATGCAACAACCAATGCAGTAACCAGAAGTATATTAGACTTGCGCCAATGAGGCAAAGGCAGGGTAACCATAAAAGTTTATACACCGATCCCATGGTGGTTCTGAAGTACTCGTTGGATAAAAGAAAACATAAGTGAAGCGGAGAAAGCATCACTCCCGCAAAACCGGATGACAGCACTAACATAACATAGGCGAGTAAAAACTCGGTCTGGCCGAGAGAATGAACCAATGGTAACAGTATCGGAAAGGTACTGCCGACAAAGGCAATGACGATCCCACCGGAAACACCCACCACAAAAGGAAGTGTTACAACAATCGCCACAAGTGGAACATGCAGCTGCACTAATTCCTGACCTGCGATTACAGCAGCTTTGCTGTCTGTCAAAATCCCTTTAAAAATCAATATGGCAGCAATCATATAGATCATCTTAAGGAGCCGAGGAGTGGCCAGCATCTTTAATATCTGATCTTTAGATGTGCCGTTTTCAAACCAGACCCACGCGATGGCGATGCAAAGCGCCAGGATCAGACCGCTTTCTTTGGAAACAGGAAATGATGGCAAAATTACTGACAATAACATGCCCATTCCGAGGCCGGGAAAAATGACGATCAAGATTGGCATAAGTTCTTTTATGAATGGCCACATCAGCGATCGTGTATTTCTTTCATTGAACTGCTGAGATTGATCAGAGCCCTTTAAGCTTCGGTAGCCCAACCAGACAGCAATTAAGGTAAACGGACACATGATCAGCATAATCGTCAAAAGACTGATATCGGTCATAATGGTCGTCAGGAGAATACCGGGATACAGGGGCCACCAGTGCTCCCAAATATGCCGAAACCAGTAATTGACAAAACTAAGCTGTGATTGTGAGAGTTTTGAATGGGTCCCCAGTTCTTTGACCATAGGCGCCGAAAAGACGGCACCACCCGGCATGGGCAGCAGCCCGATTAAGGCCGGAAAGATCATTAGATTTAGCCGCGGGCTTGAAATTAAGCCCTGAAATTTTTCCAACAGCCGTTGCATCTGACCGGCTGCTTCCATGCTGTTACTGAGAATCAATATGAGGGATACAATCACAGCAATTGACAAGGTCTTGGGGTCCATGACGGAAAAAGCCATTGACGTGAGCATGGCCTGCGGCTTTAAACCGAATAAGATACTCAAAGAAACCGCTCCCAACATAAACGCATTGCCCAGGGATAGTTTCTTGCGAATGCATATAACTACCAGGATAAAAACCATTATTATCTTGAGGATGGCGGGTATGTGAGCGAATACCGTCATGATAGTTTATCTTTCATTAAGGATGAAAATATTCATTAAGATGCAATTAGCAAACTACCTCTGTGAGATCAAGAAAACATAATTTTTGGTTAATTCAAACACTTCAGTTCAGTACCTCGGATCTTGATAATATCTGCACTTTAATCCACAGATTTCGCAGATTACACGGATTACCCAAATCACCTGAAAGCCAATACTAAATCTGTGGGGTTTAATTCCCCGAAGCTCGCTTCGATAGAATAGGAATTAGCCGATTTGAGATACTCCGTCAGCTTTGCTGAAGGGGTAGTTCATTAGCCTTTCGCATAGCTTTGTTAACCCGATCATTCCCCTTTCAAATCTTAAACCAGGCAAAATCGTGACGCAAATCGCGGCAGTCCAAATTCCGCTGGTCTACCTGCTTGACATAGGGACTGAAAAAGCCATATTGTCGATCAAATCGATCTTCATCTACCTGCTTCAATGTTGCAAAGAGGTTTTCTGAAAATGTAAATTATGTAGAATAATTTTTGAACTTATTGATAAACTCGGAGGAACGGATATGAATTTTCCTAAGATGGGTCTGATACGTCAGATATTTGAGTCGCCAAACCCCCCAAATGCCGGACAATGCGTGCATGCTGAGTTGCAACGCACCGGCCTGCTCAAGGCCGTTAAAAAAAATCAAAAGGTCTTGATCACCGCCGGCAGTCGGGGGATCGAAAGTATGGTAGATGTTCTCAGGGCCTGCGTTGAGGCGGTGAAACAGGCCGGTGGTAACCCCTTCATTTTTCCGGCCATGGGCAGCCATGGCCGCGGGGAGCCTCAAGGACAGGTGGAAGTCTTAAGACATTTGGGGATTACGCCCTCCAGTGTGGGAGCTCCGATTTATGCAGAGATGGCGATGAGCGAGCTCGGGTCTGTTGATGAAGACTGTGCGGTTTATGTAGACAAGGCTGCCATTGATGCAGATCACATTCTTTTGGTCAACCGGATCAAAGATCATACGGAATACATCGGGGAGACCGAGTCAGGTTTACTGAAATTGGCGGTGGTTGGATTAGGTCGGCAGCTAGGTGCGGAGAATATGCACCGACTGGCGGTTAACGTCACCTACCAGAATGCCATCCACGCCATCGCGCGATTGCTCTTTGAAAAACTCAATGTGCTCGGTGGCATTGCCATCTTGGAGGATCACTTCAATCGGCTCAGGCGCATAGAAGTGGTTGCGGCAGCAGATATTATTGAACGTGAAGCAGCTTTACTGGAAGAAGCCAAAGAATTCAAGCCTAAATTGCCTTTTGACGAATTGGATGTACTTTTAGTTGATGAAATCGGCAAAGAAATATCGGGTGCCGGCATGGATACGAAGGTCATCGGTCGAATTATGAATGTCTATGAAAAAGAATGTGAAAAACCTAAGATCACTCGGATCATTGTCAGAGATCTAACCGAAACCACTTATGGCAATGCCGTTGGCATCGGCCTTGCGGATTACACAACCCGCAAGGCGGTGGATAAGATCGATTTTAAGGCGCTTAATCTAAATTGTATCACCGCATCAGCGCCGGAGAAAGGTAAAATTCCCATTGCACTGCCAACAGATCGTGACGCACTGGAGGCTGCTTTTCAAACCATAGGAATGTGGACGCCCGGAAAGGTGAAGATGGCCTGGATCTCCAATACTGCTGATTTGGAGTGGCTCGCGGTTTCATCCGCGCTGGTCGAACAGGAACAAAGACGGAAAGATATTCAAGTGGCCGAAGAAAGGTTAGATTTGCCCTTTGATTTGAAGCAAAACCTTCCCAAGTTGAAAAAATTTCTAAAGGACAGAGGCGTTTTAGAAAAAATGATATAAAGCAATCTGCACGATGGATTGAAATTGATAAAAACTCGCTTTTGGGAAGCGGATAAATCGGCGTTTTTAATTGTAAGTCGAAACATTAGGTATTTTCTCTGTTTTTATTGACATAGAAAAAATGTAAATGTATATAGTCGACAATCGACCAGAAGTGATTTCATAACCCCCTCTAATATTCGAATCTATTATAAATCATAGGTGAAGCTTCACTGATATTTACCGGGACTCTCGAACTTGATCTGGGACTAGGAAACCACTTCTAAGAAGGAAACAGCTATGAGATTGTTAGAATGTGAATCAAAAGAAATTTTATCCAAATATCAGATTGCTACCCCATCAGGTAGGGCAGTTTCGTTTATAAACAATCTCGATATTAAACCACCTGTAATGTTGAAAGCTCAGATTCCAATCGGCGGGCGCGGAAAGAGCGGCGGTATCTTTGAAGCTTCAACAAGTGATGGGGCAAAGGCCAAGATTGAACAACTGCTAGCAACATGGGTAAGGGGCTATAAGGCCACTAAAATTCTTGTGGAAGAGAAACTGGATATCGACCAAGAGTTTTTTATGGCCATCACCGATGATACGGTAGCCAAGTCTCCGCTGGCCATTTTTTCAAGTGAAGGTGGTGTGGACATTGAAGCGCTTGCTGAGCGTCAGCCGCAAAAGGTGAGAAAAGAGCTGTTTTCGATGCGATCAAAATTGCCTCAATATCGTGCCCGTGAAATCATTTCTGAAACAGGTATTTCGGGCAGACTTCTGCTCGGGCTAGGGAACATTTTATCCAGACTGGCTGATGTATTCTTGGATTACGATGCCACCCTGGCAGAAATTAACCCCTTGGCCTTAACCCGAGATGGTCGGCTGATTGCGTTAGACTGTCATATGGAAATAGATGATGACGCTTTGTTTCGGCATAAGGAATTGATCGAACTGGCAAAAGAGGGAAACCGTTTCGAATCCGAGCGTAGCTTGACGGAATTTGAGCGAAAGGCTGCCGAAATCGATCAGATTGACCACCGAGGGGTTGCCGGTCGCGTCATCGAATTTGATGGAAACCTGGGGTTGATCATCGGTGGCGGCGGAGCTTCACTGACAGCTTTTGATGCGGTCCAATCCCACGGTGGCAAACCGGCTAACTATTGTGAAATTGGGGGAAACCCGTCGGTCTTGAAAGTTAAAGAACTCACCCGGCTGATCCTTTCAAAACCAAATGTCCAAAAAATCGCAGTCATCATGAATGTGGTCAGCAATACACGGGTCGATCTTGTGGCCCGGGGAATCGTGAAAGGAATTTTGGAGGCCGGAAAAGATCCTGCCAAAACGGTAGCAGCGTTTCGAATACCCGGCGCCTGGGAAGAGGAAGGCTTTAAAATATTGTCCAAGTACGGGGTACAGTATCTGGATCGGACCGTATCAATCGATGATACAGCCCGGATTGCGGTGGATAACTCGGGAGATTAACAGATCGCCTTAAACCTCTGCGGGCTTTGCGTCTACGGTGAATAAAAAAGACGTCATTAATTTATTGAGGAAAGGAAAGCAATTGGCAATCTTAGCAGATGCAGATACGAGAGTCATTATCCAGGGAATCACCGGACGTGAGGCTACCACGTTTACCAAAGACATGATCGACTATGGAACCACCGTGGTGGCCGGGATCACACCGGGCAAACACGGTCAACAGGTTCATAGAATTCCTGTCTATGATACGGTTCGCCAAGCCGTAAACGAACACCCGGCAAATGCATCTGTTATTTCTGTCCCACCTGCCCTGGCAAAAGGGGCCGTATTGGAGGCACTGGATAATGGCATAACGCTTTTGGTGGTAGTCTCCGAGCGTGTACCCAGAAAGGACACAATTGAATTTCTTGAGATTGCCCGTGAAAAAAACGCACGCGTCATCGGGCCCAATACCCTCGGATTTATTTCTCCCCATCATTTAAAGCTTGGCATGGCCGGTGGTCCAATCGAAGATGTCAAAAAAGCGTATATGCCGGGGCCGGTTGGAATTGCCTCTAGAAGCGGCGGGATGACCACCGAGATTGCTAATTTGTTGACAACCAACGGTATTGGCCAAAGTACCTGCGTCGGTGTTGGGGGAGATCCGGTGGTGGGGTCAAATTTTTTGGACTTAATCCCATTATTCGATAAGGATCCGGAAACAAAGGTTGTTGTCCTCTTTTGTGAACCCGGTGGCGTTATCGAAGAAAAGCTGGCCGATTTAGTAATAACTGAAAATATATCGCTTCCCATCATAGCCTTTATCGCCGGGCGATTTGTGGATGACATGCCGGGGGTACGATTTGGACACGCTGCAACCATCGTTGAAGGTGACAGAGGAACCACAAAAGGCAAAATCGCCATGTTTCAAAAGGCCGGCATTCGAGTAGCGGAAAATTTCTCAGATATTGTAGGCATCGCAAAGGAATACCTAAAATGAAAAAAATCGAAATCATACGAACAGCACTTTTTGTCCCTGGAAATCGGCCTGATCGAGTGGACAAAGCCGTCAATACGGCGGCAGATGTTGTGATTATCGATCTAGAAGATGCTGTGCCATATATGCTGAAAGCAGAGACCCGACCCCTAGTTCGCGAAAAACTATTCCAACACAAAAACCGTAATATTTTTGTACGTGTAAATGGGCTGGATACTGAATTTTTCCAGGAAGATCTGGATGAATTGGTGGTGGAAAGCCTTGACTGTATCATCATTCCAAAAATTGAGCATCCCGAGCACATCCGGGAAGCAAATCGACTGTTATTTGAAGCTGAGAAGAAAAAGGGAGTACTGACGGGAAATATATCCATAATCGCATTAATTGAATCCGCCCTGGGGGTAGAACGTGCATTCCAGATCGTTTCCGAGAAAACCGAACCCAATCGGCTTTTTACGATTGCCTTTGGTGCAGCTGATTTTGCATTGGATATGGGAATAGAAATGACCAAAACCGGCGACGAGATCTCTTATCCACGCACCAGATTGGCAGTGGCTTGTCGTGCAGCCGGGTTGGAACCACCATTGGACACACCGTTTATGATTGACCTAAAAGACATGGAAGCATTGGAAGCCGACGCGAAACGCGCCAAGCAATTCGGCTTCCAGGGAAAACTATGTATTCATCCCAATCAGGTAGAAATCTGCAACAAAATTTTTTCGCCTACTAGAGAAGAAATAAAGTATGCTGAGAGAGTGATTCAGGCGTTTAAAGAGGCCGAATCCAGGGGTGTGGCCGCCATCCAGGTGGATGGAAAATTTGTGGATTATCCGGTGATGGAGCGATCGAAGCGTATATTAAGGATTGCCGAGAAGATATCCTAAATAAGGTATATAGCTATGGGAGAATTCATTGAAGTAAAAATCGATTTGTCTGAATGCACGGATATGTCTGATGTGGATAAATGGGTTCAGGTATGTCCCGTAAATATTTTTAAAGTAGAAGATAATCAGCCGGCGGTAATCGAAGAAAACGAGGATGAATGCACGTTGTGTATGCTTTGTGTAGAAGCCTTTCCTCATGATGCTGTGACGATTCACAAGCTATATGAGAATGGTATGATTTGAAGATATTGAGAAATGGCATCTGAAGAACTTACCGGCAAAATCAAAGATTTGGATTTCAGGCCGCATGTTTTGGGCCAACAGGTTTCACATATCCTTGCTGAAGCGATTTTGGAAGGCGTCCTAAAAGGAGGGGATCAGCTTACAGAAGTGGAGTTGCAAAAACAGTTCGGCATCAGCCGCTCTCCACTTCGAGAAGCTTTTCGGGATCTGGAGAAAAAGGGTCTGGTGGTTATAATTCCCCGGAGAGGAACCTTTGTGAAACGGATAACCCGTAAGGATATCGAAGAAAATTTTCCGGTGCGTTCAGTTCTGGAAGGACTGGCTGCCAAAGAAGCCCATCCAAAAATGACCAGTCAGATTCTTGAGGAGCTGGCGCAGGTACTTAATAAAATGGAAACCGCAGTCGAAAAAAATGATACCAAGGCGTATTGGAAAAATCATCTTGAATTTCACGATATCTTTATCAAGGCCACCGGCAATGAGGTTCTAATAAGCATATTAAAAACCTTACGTATGCATAGTTTATGGTACCGGTTTTCCTACCAGTATTACCAAGAAGATCTTCACAGATCATTGGCTGTGCATCAGAAGATATTCGGTCTTTTACGGAATAAAGATGCAGACATAGATGAGATTGGAAACCTGGTTCAAGAGCATATTCAAACAGCATATCAGAGCTTCATAGATTATTTGAATGAACAAACCATTTGAGCGATTTCTTCTTTCAGGGTTGCAGAGGATGCCGGCTGTGGGATTTTATGCCCGAACACGCGGATGGTCTTTTGTCATTGCCTGGATGCACCGAATTTCCGGTATAATTTTGATATTTTATGTCCTGATTCACATCTATACGCTTTCATTTTTGATTACTCCCGAAGTGTTTGACGCCAAAATGAAAATGTTCGGGTTTTTTCTTTTTATCTTCTTGGAGTGGCTGCTGGCTGCTCCCGTTATCTTCCATGCCCTCAACGGAGGGCGGCTAATTCTTTACGAAATATTTGGCACACGCAACGAAGGGACCTTGCTTCAATGGATGTTCAGTCTTTCGGTTGTCTATGTTCTGCTTCAAGCATTGATGATGATCATGGGAAACCAAACTGTATCGCCGATATTATTCTGGCTGGTTGTTTTCATTTTCAGTGCGTGCGTGCTCATTTTAGTTGCCTCCCGAATCTGGCGTATAGAAGGCGACCTTGTTTGGAAACTGCAACGAATCACGGGGGCATTTTTATTGATCATGATCCCGGCCCATTTAATGTTTATGCATCTTCAACCCGCCATTGGTCACCAGGCAAATGTCGTAATTGCCAGAATGCAGAATATCTTTATCAAATTTGTGGATCTCATTCTCGTAATCAGCGTGCTGCTTCATGCAGGCTACGGGCTTATCTCCATCAGTAAAGATTATTTTAAATACAGATTTGTGCAAAATGGTTTATCTTTGCTGATTGTTCTTATTATGGTGGTGTTTGGGTGGATCGGCATCAAAATTATCATAATTTCATACAGTTAAATGAATAAAGCGCTACAAATAAGATCAACAATACATTGTGACCTACTCATCATCGGTGCCGGTGGTGCTGGGTTTCGGTGCGCGGCGGAAGTCCTTGAAAAAAAACCTAAAACCCGAGTAATTGCATTAACCAAGGGCTCCCATCCTCAGAAATCTCATACGTCAACTGCACAGGGTGGTTTGGCAGCGGTAGATCCGAGAGATCCGGCGGACGATAATATTTTTCATATGTTCGACACATGGAAGGGATCCGACTGTAGCGCCGATCAAAACGTTGTCAGAAAAATTTGCGGAGCTGCCTGGGAACAAATTTTATGGTTGGAAAATCGGGGGATGCATTTCAGCCGTGACCCAGACGGGAGACTAAGCAAAAGAACATTCGGCGGACATACACTGAACTTTGGAGAATCCTCTGCATATCGAGCCGTTTTCGAAGCGGACCGAACCGGGAAAGGAATAATGGATACCTGCTGGGGAGAAACATTAAAGCGAGGTATTTCCTTCATCAATCAATGTTTAGCTACTGAACTTCTTTTTAAAGAAAACCAATGTTTGGGATGCATTGTCTTCAGGCAACACGAAGGTGAATTTATACGAATACTATCCAAAGCCACGGTTTTGTCTACCGGAGGAAGCGGTCAGGTTTTCAAAATTACAACGAATTGCCGCCAAAACACTGGAGACGGCCTGGCGCTTATCCTCCAGTCCGGACTGCCCGTAATGGACCCGGAGGCAGTCCAGTTTCACCCGACAGGGATTGTAGGCCCCGGTATATTAGCCAGCGAAACCTTACGTTCGGTGGGGGGTATTTTACGAAACAGAAAATTGGAGCCATTCATGGAACAATATGCTCCTAAAATGAAAGATTTAGCCCCGCGAGATCTAGTGGCCCGGGCGATGGCTTCCGAAATTCGAGAGGGCCGGGGCATCGTGAATCCCGATCATAACGTCGAGCATGTTTGGATTGATTTGCGACATCTGCCGGATGCAGTCCATGAAAAACAAATTCCTGAAGTGACCGGATTTTTTAAAAAATATCTTAACCTTAATCCTAAGGAGAAGCTGTGCCCCGTTCACCCGAGCAATCATTATCACATGGGAGGAATCCCAACCAATGAATTCGGGGAAGTGCAGACAAGCTCGCAGGAAATCATACCGGGTCTTTTTGCTGCAGGGGAATGTGCGGCTGCAAGTTTTCACGGTTTTAATCGACTGGGAACAAATTCCATATTAGAATTAATCACCATGGGCAAATTCGCCGGTGAAAAGGCCCTAACGTTTCTGGAAAAATTTCCAGATCAATTTCCGGAAGTGGAAGGCAATCTAAGTTTCCTCCGATTTTCGAATTATATGGAAGCCAGCGGCAAAGACAACATCGGACAAATCCGCGATGCGTTGAGAACACTGATGACTGAAAATATGAGCATCTTCAGAAATGAAGGGGGAATGTTAAAAACCATCGAATCGTTAAAAGAGCTGAAACATCGCGCCGACAAAACCGCTTTGTCCAGCAAAAGTCTGCGTATGAATCAGGAGTTGGTTCAACACTGGGAACTGGATAACCTATTGACCGTATCGATGGCCATCACTCAAGCCGCGTTAAATAGAAAGGAATCCAGGGGTGCTCATTTTCGTGAAGATTTTCCTGAAAGAAGTGATAACTTCAATTATCATTCTCTAATTTCCATGGAGCAGTTCGGTAAAGTGGAATTGGAAAGACGTGAAGTTGACATGCGGCTATTTGAGGAGAAAGGCCAACATGCAGATAAGTTTGGGCTAATTGAAAGGAAGTATTAACTAAGTCCATCGATTCATAAGTGAGGAATCTAAATATCAATGAATAAACAGCAATCTTACAATCTTACTTTAAAAATTCGCCGCTTTGATCCGGATTCGAAGCGCTCCTGGATTCAGGATTATCATGTGGAAGCAGGTCGAATCCTTCGATTTGTTGATCTTTTCCGCAAAATCAATGATGAACAAGACCCTAACCTGGCATGGAGTTCCTCCTGTGAACACGGTCAGTGCGGAAGTTGTTCGGTTAAAGTCAATGGCAAACCCTTGCTTGCATGTGAGCTTCTGGTTGAAAACGCCGTTCAATATTTTAAAACCATCACTTTCCAGATAGAACCTTTGAACGTTGCCCCGGTTGTTCGCGATCTGGTTGTCGATATATCAACGGCTTATGAACGAATCGATCAGATCAAACCCTATATCATCCACCCTGCTCCTCCACCGACAGAAAACAATGAGTATCCAATTACCCCGCACGAGTTGGAACGCTATGTCAATGCTACCCGATGCATCAACTGCTTTTGTTGTTCATCGGCATGTATCAGCAGTCATAAAACATTTCTGGGACCCAATGCGATGTTGGCAACCATTATCCGTGTCATGGATCCTCGTGAGCAGGAAAAGGACCAAAGGCTAAAAATTCTATACAGCGAGAATGGAATTTACCGCTGCCACTCTTCGCGGGCTTGCTCCTTTGTGTGTCCCAAAGAAATAGATGTGGCGCATTTTATTGCGGTGGCAAAAGAGGGAAGAATCACCGAACAAGAGTAATTGCACAACAGCTTTCAACTACCCATGAAGATTAAGCAAATCGATCATCTGGTTCTAACCGTAAAAGACATAGAAGCAAGCTGCAAATTTTACTTCACAGTAATGGGTATGAAAGAGGTCGACTTCGGACAGGGACGTAAAGCGGTGATTTTCGGAAACCAGAAAATCAACTTCCATCAGCAAGGCAAAGAATTCGAACCCAAGGCGTTGCATCCGACACCTGGTTCAGGTGACCTTTGCTTTATCACCGATGCCCCGATATCTGAAGTCATAGCGCATGTTCGAGCCTGCGGGATAGAAATCTTAGAAGGCCCTGTAGAAAGAACAGGTACTAGAGGAGCTATGACTTCTATCTATATTAGGGATCCTGACGGTAATATGATAGAAATAGCAACTTATCAAAACTAACATTGCTTGTAGACTTTTGACTCTCATATATAAATCACATACTCTTCGCCTATGGTTTTCTTATTACACATAATTCCCTTTCCCTCAGCCTCAAAGGGAGCAAGGGAGATAGTGGAAGCTATATCTAATTGCCGATAGAAAAAAATGACAAGGAAAACGATATTGTACATCTTAGGTTCCAAAAAAGAAGAGGTAAATATCCATGCGACTAACAAAGGAAATCGTTCAAAGGTGTCATGATTTAAGTTTCAATACGCTGTCCGAAGAGGTCATCGATCGCGTCAAGTATCTCCTTCTGGACTATATTGGAGTTGCTGTTCGAGGTTCATTAAGTGAATCCAGCCGTCCCGTTCACCGTTTTATCCGGAATGTGGACAAGAGAGAGGATGGGGCGGTCGTTTTTGGAACAAACATCCGAGCAATCCCGCCATATGCTGCGCTTGCAAACGGTATCGCCGCCCATTCGGTGGAACTGGATGATGTGGTCAACGAAGCTTCTCTACACCCTGCGGTTGCCATCATGACTGCGGCTGTGGCTGCTGCAAATATGATTACGTGTACCGGCAAAGAATTTATCGAAGCAATTGTCGCCGGCTATGAGGTGACAACGAAATTGGGCATCGCACTGGATCCTGCAGCCCACTATGCCCAGGGCTTTCATCCCACCGGAACCTGCGGAACCATGGGGGCCGCCATTACTGTATCTAAAATTTTAAAGTCTGATCAACAATCGATGCTAAATGCCTTTGGAATTGCGGGCAGCCAGGCTGCCGGTTCCATGGAGTTTTTAACTGATGGTGCCTTTACCAAGCGTTTTCATCCCGGATGGGCTGCACATAGCGGTATTATTGCTGCCTGTCTCGCCCGGGAGAAATTGACCGGCCCTAGTACGATTATCGAAGGCAGATTCGGGTTTTTGCATGCATATTCACCCAAGTCGAATTCCAGCAAAGTTTTGGAGAATTGGGGGAATCCGTATGAAGTCATGCGGACAAGTATCAAACCCCATGCATGCTGCAGATACAAACAAGGACCCATTGACGGCATATTGCAGATAATGCATGAAAACCAGCTAACCGCATCGGATATTGAAAAAGTCAATCTGGCAATATTAAAAGCCGGTGTTCCATTAATCGCGGAACCCGAAGAAATAAAATACAATCCCAAATCCATTGTTGATGCGCAATTCAGCATGCCGTTTGGGGCGGCAGTGGCGATAATGTTTGGCAAGGCAACCTTGGATGAGTACACCATGGAAAACATTGCTTCAGTTGAAGTAAAATCGATGATGAATAAGATCTACTGTGTAGAGGATAAGGAAATCGAAAAAGAATTCCCCAAGAAGTGGCCGGCGCTGGTCACCATTATAACGAAGACCCGAAAGAAGTATTCTACGAAAATAGAATATCCCAAAGGCGATCCGGAGAATCCTTTTTCATGGAACGAACTGATAGCCAAATTTCAAAATCTCGTCTCCCCGGTTTATTCTGAAACCAGGCAGAAGCAAATCTTAGACAATGTAAGGTCTCTGGAACAAGCAGAGGACATAAATAATTTATCGATACTTTTAGCAAAAGAATAGAAATTGATTTATTCCCCCTGTACAGCTGGCGTCCATAAATAATAAAAACCGGTTTGAAGTCCGGACAAGGATCCCGGGAGATCAATAGATACCAGAGAAAAACTGCGTCCCTCAAAACGAGTGGAGGATGTATTGTAGAGGTTGTCGTCCGGGTATTCGGTACGACGATAGACAATGATTCTATCATCTTCCGACAGTCCGGCAAGTTTTTTAGCCTCACGGACAGCATCATCCAAGTATCCAATCTTGTCTACCAATCCCAGCTTCAGGGCTTCATCAGCTAAAAAAACACGTGCGCTGGAGATTTCGGACAACTCCCGCTGATCGAGTTTGCGATGCTCGGCCACCCGATCGAGAAATCGTTGCCCGAGCTTATCGGTCAGCTCTTGAAGAATTTTTTCCTCTTCCGCAGTCGTGGGTCGAAAAGGAGAACCCATATCCTTGTTTTTTCCGGATTTATTTACTTCAACAGCCATGCCGATTTTACCCATCAAGCCGGTGACTTTCGGCCGGAAAAAGATGACTCCAATAGAACCGGTTAGGGTTGTGGGATGGGCAATGATCAAATCCGCAGGCAATGATATATAATATCCTCCGGATGCCGTAACTCCCATCATGGCAACGACCACCTTCATTCCGGTCCTTTTTTTGAATGCTAAAATTTCGTTATATAGGACATCACTGGCAATGACAGACCCTCCGGGAGAGTCAACTTTTAAAAGTATCGCTCTGATTTTTTTATCTTTCTCGGCCAGCCTGAGTTGACTGACAGTTTCTTGAACCATACTCGGCAGGGTACGAAAAAATTGCTCTTTTGGAGCGTCGGAAATGATCCCTCTTATTGGGATGACCAATAATTTACCTTCCTCCTCACCCTGGAGTGTGAACTCCTTCAGCGGATCGGCAGCGCTCGGATAGAGCTTAATTTTAGGAGGTGTGCAACCCCCTGAAAGAAATATAAATATTAATAGGATAAAAAGATAACGTATTCGCATAATTGTCCACCTTTAGCGTTCACTGGTGCCTTAAATGCTATTTTTATGCGTCTTGTGCCAAAATAGCATGGTTGGTACACGTTCCCATAATTGACGATTTTCGATCGATTATTGAATATAGGTGTATATAGATATGCTGTCAATATTCAGTAACGCTTAAGTAAGGATACACCAGCCTCTGCGCCCGGCATTTTAGAGAACATTTGAAGTCTCCATTTAAAACCAATTTAGTGGGAAAAGCTTGAACAAAAACGCGATTTGCGCTAACTTAACTCAAAAAAAAAGCATTAGTGTGAGGTGAACCCGGCTTATGGAAATTCTGGAAAACATTCCTGTCGAAGTGAAAATAGCGGAGATCAAAAGAAGGCTTCATTTGACTCGCGATGAGGATTTGAAATCAGCTCAACAACTTATTGAATCTTCCCTAGTCCTAATAGAGGCAAAAGCCTTGTATAAAATCTGTTATATCGAAGAAAAGCTTGAAAAGGCTGTAAGGGTGGATGGTTTATGCTTTAAAAGCAAGGTGTTGCGAAAAAATTTGGATGAGGTGGAACGAATTTTTCCTTATGTGGTCACCATCGGACCTAAATTTGAGGAGGAGATGAGAAATTGTCCTGACCTCTTAAAAAAATTCTACCTCGATACCATCGGGACGCTAGCCTTAACCTCGGCACGCAAACACTTGGAGAATCATTTACAGTCAAAATTCGCACTCAGTAAAATGTCATTTATGAGTCCGGGTTCTCTGGCGGATTGGCCAATCCAAGAACAACGACCGCTGTTTGAGCTACTAGAAGATGTAGAAAAATATATAGGCGTAAAGCTGAACGACAGCCTTTTGATGCTTCCGGCAAAATCCGTATCCGGTATCTATTTCCCCACCGAGATTACATTTTTCAGCTGTCAGTTGTGCCCACGAAAAGAATGCATGGGCAGGAAAGCCGCCTTTAGCGAGAAACTCGCCAAAGAATATGGGGTCCTTGAGTGAGAATATATTTCTTCCACCTAAACCCGACATGGTCAAATTTGATGAATTCGTAACAAGTCGAAATCATCAAGTGTTTTGTATTTTGTGTTTATTATGACCGATAATGTTATGTCAGCTTGTAAGAATGCTAGACACCAAACACCAAATACTAAACACTCTCGTAAAAAGATCGCTTTTCTGGCTTTTTACGAGACCATCAGATTTACTCAATCACTTTAAAGACTTTATCGTTTTCTCGAACTCGTTCTTTCACTCTCAAGCCAATGAAATCGCCGGGTTTGGCTTCTTCGAGCGGTTGATTATTCAACTCCATGCTGGTCACTTCTTCAGTAAATTCCGTGGTGTGCCCACTAAATCTCAGCACATCGCCTTTTTTAATACTTCCTGCGGTCACTTTAACTGCAGCGACACTGGGCTTGGCAAAAAACTTTGCCACAACACCGACTTGTTCTTCCTCAGCCATTATGACACCTCCTTTTAACGTTTGGTTTAGCTGATTTGGTTGTTTGGTTCATAGATGAAACCTTTGCTGATCAGGCTAAACAATAGTTCTGAAGGAAGAATATTTGGCAAACAGATTTAGCAGAACCGCGCTAGAATGCAGTGAAGCGTATCAACAACATCATCGATATCAAGGAATTAGCTGTAAAGTCAAGAGAATATAGATCGGATAAAAGATAGGGTATTGAAAGGAAATTATCCAGCGGGTTGCTTCAACCGTTTAATCCGCTCTTTGGCAAAATCATATTCAAGCCATGTATCTAAAAATGTACCCAGCGCTTCTTTATAATGCTTTATGGCTTTATTTTTATCTCCGGATCCTTCAGACCAGAAGCCAAGTACCGTAGAGGCTGTAATCAGGTTTTCGGGAGTTTCTCCGGCCTGCTTTTTTAGTAAATCTTCAGATTGTTTACCCAACAAATATTCACTAATCGTCTGGTACCAAGGATCGCGAGTACGTCTTAAAAATGCCTCCAGATTTGTCTGAGCTTCAACCTCTTGGCCCTGATAGTGCAAAATACCTGCCTCCATTAATCCCAAACCCATTCGGTCCGAGTATTGGCGCCCACCGGTTTTAAGAAACGTACGAATATATGCCAGGGACTCGGCCCAGGCTTCGTCTGCGGCACTATAGTATGCCAGGCCTACCAGAATCTGGCGATTCTCCGGATACATTCCATGAATTTCCTGAAGAGCCGCTAACTTGTCCTTTATGCTGGTTCCGTCAGTTAAAAGCTTCGTCCGAAGAGGACCTAATTTCTCTTCGCTGCTCTTCTTATCTTCCAAGGATTTCTGGACTTTCTGCTCGAAGGCCTCCACATTTTTGCTGTATTGCGCCAAAAGTTTCTTTTCTTTCAAAGATTCCCGTCTGTGTTTTTGAATTTCTTCCAAGCTGGAGCTTGCTAGAAAAAATTCCCAAGCGTTGGTATCGGCCAATAAAATCGCTTCCCGCATCAGTTTTTCCGCACCTGCCCAATCTTTCTGCTTTGACCGCAGAAGCCCAACAACATAATTCAGCCAGCTTTTTTCGGAAGAGGTATACCATCCATCCAAAGCGGAATCCTCATCTATCATACCTTCCAGGACGCGAACCAGGTAGCCTTGGAATTCAGCCGGCGATCGCCAATCCAACGCCAGCAGATCATCACGATAGGCCCGCCCGCTTTTTTCATCAGGCATCCAATCTATTAGATAAAGCATCAGCCTGGCATCGAAGTTTTCAGCATCCATGGACAGCGACTGGGAAAAATATTTCTTGGCCCCCTGTATGTCACCAGAACAAAGGTGCATAATCCCCGCGGCCATGACTAATGACGGTTGTTGGCTGCGCTTCAATTCTTCATCAGCCAGGGTCTGCGCCTCGGCCCATCTCCCCTCTATTGCCTTTTCTCTTATTTTTTTCAGGGTATCTTCTACGGAAAAATCCAACTCGCCGTTCCATTTAATCTGACCCGCTTTCAGTTCTTTAAGAAATTCCACGGCCTTGGTGATGGGTAAAACCATACCAAGGTCCCAACGAGGGGTTGCCATCGGAAGAAATCCCTGGGTATAGTCCATGGCAACACCGGAAACGATGCCGATAACCCTGCCCTGCATATCGATAACGGGACCGCCACTGTTTCCTCCGTAGATAGACGCATCAACCTGAAGCATATTTTCAAATGAGCGTCGAACATGACCGCTGGTGACACTGACATTAACCGTGTCCGCCTGCGTCCGGCTGCCTAACGGAAACCCCAGCGTAATCAGGCGTGAAAGCTTGGGAATGCGTTGGGGATCCATTTTCAGATCCAACGGCAGAGGGTTAAGTCCTTCAGGGACCTTCTCTATTTTTAAAACCGCAAAATCATCTTTGAGCGGAGAGGTAATCACTTGCCGGGTTTGAACCGGGGGCTTCGGCACGCCGGCAACGGAAACACGCGGTGATGATTCACTGCTGAAGGCCAGATCGACTAAATAAATATCGGTTAGCTCAGAGCTTTCCAACATCCGGGCTGCTCGGTTAAAGGCTCTTTTGCCTTCAAACCATAAAAAAATCCGGTAGCCGAACTGCGGTGTGATATCTGAGAGCAAGAGCTGTTGCACAGTGGCATAGAGCGTCATGTCCTCCAACCAAGGACAAACCACGTGGCGGCCGGTCAGCATGTAACCATTGTTGTCTACCAGAAAAGCTGTTCCTTCGGCCATATTGCGGTAATATTCAACGTCATCTTTTTTTAACCAATACTCCACCAGCACAAAGGCAACAGATGGGGCATATTTATTGGCGTATGCTTCAAGAGATCCTACATCATTTTTGCGTTGACCGAATTGAAACCAGGATAGAATACCGAAAATGGACAATAAGATGACAACCACCGCCAATAGGCTTATTCTTTTTTGAAGACTTCTAATCGTTCGTTGGGGGGAAATTGGAACTTCAGGGGCTGGTTCCTCGGCCATTTCAAGCTCTTTTTCTTTAATACGCGCCAGTGAATCCGCCACTTCGATCATCGACCGGGGTCGCATGTCCGGATCATCGGCCAGCATGACCTTAAGCAGAATTTGAGCTTCAGACGGCAATTGGAGTTCATCGACCTTGGCCCGAAAATCCATACACTCCAGATCGGCGGTAAGCAGTTCTACAAAAACCTTACCCAGCGACCAAATATCACTTCTAAAATCGAGTGGTCGCTGGTGGATAATGTCCGGGTGACAGCTAAGAAGTCGTTTCAACATTGGGCCGGGTCGATCGAGTTTGGGATCGAAAAAGCGGGAAAGCTTGTAATCTATTTTAACTTTAAGCGCTCCGTTTGCGCCCGTAACAACAATGATGTCATTTAAGATAAGATGGGGAATAAAATAGCCTTCCTTATGAAGCACAGCAATGGCGGAGGCCATTTGATAAAATAAATCAAACAACAAGCGGCGATCAGAAAGGCGCCCCGATGCCAATAAAGACCCCCAACTCTCGGTGTCGACCCATTCACTGATTCGGTACCAAAGACCGTCGCTTGAGCGTCTGATGGCATGATGTCTGACAAAGCCCTCATCCGGAAGTTTTTTAAGTTCCTCAATTTCTCGCATCAACCTTGAGGCCACCTCACTGTCAACCCCGGATTGCTGAGTAAACAGGCGAATCATGACATGTTCGTTTGTTCGCTCTCGGATGGCCCGACAAAGAAAACTGGCGTGCCCCTCGTGAAGGACATCAACGATGCGGTAATCGTCAATGTATTTTCTACCTTCTCCTATGTCGTTGCCACACGAAGGACAGATGGTGATCTCTTCGGCTACCGGTTGATCACAATTTGGACAAAGTTTCATTGGTTCTTAAAAAATTCGGTTTATAACAGGGGTTCGAACACGCACAAAGACATTGAACGACCCCGCTCGAGCCGTCTGGAAAAAATTATACTCCCTCTTTTTGATTTGAGATAGACTTCAGGATGGATAACCTTCGGGGCCAATAATATCAAGACTTAATCTCAACATGAAGAACTGGGTTTGTGCATGGAGCTCGGTTAATAATTTTTTCTATACTTTCAATATATTATAATAACTTATGGTAGTTGTGTCAAGCAAGTAAATATCTCTCATGTATAAACCAGTGGGGATAGTTTCGGAATGCTTTAAATCGTATATTCTGTGTTAACAATAGGAAGGCGTAACATCAAAGCTTCTAGCCGATAAAAGATCAAGATACGCATTGGAAAGTCTTTTGGAAATAACCCCAGCCAACCGCTTGAGAACTAGAAAACCTGCGTCAGGATGACTATTAAATATTTTTTTAAATTCCCCTTCGATCTGATATTTCTAACTCGGTATTTTCCTCATCTATAAGTCGTGAAGTATCCAATAACATTTCCATCATCGATCCTATAATTGAGGCATTTTTCAGTTCATCAGGCAAACTTGGATTAAATTTGAACCGGCCTTCTTTCTCTTTTAGCGCCTCATAAATCGCTTGCCTGCCTTCGATGTTATTGAACGCAGCTTTGATCAGGTTTCCTTGTCTCAGGTACAATTTTGCTGATCCCTTAGAAAGAGTTAAAGTCAAAACACCTGTTTTTTGAGAAAGATTTAAAGCTTGCAACAATTCAAATACAGACAAGTCAGAAAGCTGACCGGTCATCCCAGATGCGATCTCTTCAGCTCTCATGACATTTGATTCGGCAAGACGTTTGGCAAGAATACGGGTTAAATAATTTTGAACAGATGAAAATTTATTTAAAACTTCTTTGAAATCCTGTCCTTCAATAAAAAAAATGGTTGAAGTTTGCGCTACTTTTATCGTAGCACCGACAGCATCACCACTAATTAAACTCATTTCTCCAAAGACGTCTCCTTTCCTTAAGGTGGAAAGGCGGACACCATTTTCATCGAGCACATCAACTGCACCGGATAAGATGATATGAAAATTCTGGGCCGGATCTCCCTTTTTAATTATTATGGCTCCTGGGGAATATTTTTTTAGCTTCAATATGGAAATAATGTCTCTAAGATCATTTTCGTCAAGGTATCGAAAAATTGAAAAATTACGCAAAAGACTGGCTGCAATCTCAATATTTTCCGAATGCGATTTTTCGAAAGTTGCCGGATAAGTCACCTTATCTTTATCCTTTTTATAGTGTAGCCTAGCAGAACCGCTGCAGCCGCTGCAATCAACCTCAAGTGTCGGTATTCTGTCTATATTTTCGTATTGTATAAGTATTTTCGTTAGGTCTCCAATAAGGGTGCGACAACTTTTTTTAGAATTGGGGAACCTAACAATAGCTGTCGAAATGAAAGTGTTTTCACCATCCAATTTCAATAAAAGTGCATTACCTGACAACTTGAATTCATCACCTATTTCATAAGACGGACACTTGCTTTGCTTGATCAATTTAAATGTCAACTCAGTCGAACTCATTTTATCCTCTTACAGCATGGATTGAATATTGCTAGACATGTTAATTTTGAACCATTTAAATTTACAAAAATAAAATGGTGGTCTCAAATTTTTGCTTGCAAGTTACCAGCAGCTACATTGGCATTTGGAAAAAATTCCATAATTTTTGAAGATCATTATTATACTCTATTGATTTTATACTATTTAATGCCTAAAATAAAGATACAAAAATGAAGAATACCATTAAAGCCTTGCCGAATACGGCAGGGATTTTTTTTGGCTTTTAAATTTGACAACTTTTCACATTTTTAATCTTTCGGAGGTATGATAAATGAAGACAATTATTGAACCGTTCAAAATAAAGTCCGTTGAGCCCCTGCGCTTCACTACTCGCAAAGAGAGAGAAGCCATCCTTACAAAAGCCGGTTTCAATCTCTTCAATATACATGCGGATGATGTGCTGATCGATCTGCTTACCGACAGTGGCACTTCGGCCATGAGTGCCAAACAATGGGGGGGCATGATCGAAGGTGATGAGGCCTATGCCGGCTCAAAAAGTTTCTATCGACTCGAAAAAACCGTGAAAGATTTAACCGGATTTCGTCACATCATCCCCACTCATCAAGGCAGAGCGGCCGAGAAAATTCTATTCAATATCATGGGAGGAGAAGGTAAAGTCGTTCCCAACAACACCCACTTTGATACCACCCGGGCAAATGTTGAAATCAGCGGATCTGAAGCTTTGGATTTGCCGGTACCGGAAGGACTCGATCCATGCATAAAAAGAGATTTCAAAGGTAATATGGATCTGGATGCCCTGGAATCTTTTATTCGGAAAGAAGGACCTAAACGAATACCGCTGGTGATGTTAACCGTCACCAACAATTCCAATGCCGGGCAACCGGTTTCGATGGAAAACATCCGTCAAACTTCTGATCTATGTCGTACGCATGGGATTCCATTCTTTTTGGATGCCTGTCGGTTTGCTGAGAATGCCTTCTTCATTAAGATCCGGGAACCGGGTTATCGACAAACGTCCATCCGTAAAATTGCCCAGGAGATGTTCTCCTATGCCGACGGCTGTACCATGAGCGGTAAAAAGGATGGTCTGGTAAATATGGGAGGCTTTCTGGCAGTAAATGACGATAAGCTAGCCCAAAAGGCACGCAATATATTGGTGGTTACCGAAGGATTTCCGACATACGGTGGATTAGCCGGCCATGATTTGGAAGCCTTTGCCCAAGGTCTGGATGAAGTATTACAAGAAGATTATTTAAAATATAGAATTCGATCCGTAGTTTATTTGGGTGAAAAATTAAATAAATTGGGTGTCCCTATATTCCAACCACCCGGAGGCCATGCCATCTATCTGGACGCCAAAGCATTTCTTCCTCACGTTCCGGCTCGAGAATATCCGGGTCAGGCCATGACCTGTGAGATCTACCTTGTCGGAGGAATTCGAGCCTGCGAAATTGGAAGTGTCATGTTTGGAAAAACAGATCCGGAAAGCGGTGATTTCAAACCGGCCCGGTTGGAAATGGTACGTCTGGCCATTCCCAGACGGGTGTATACCCAGAGTCACATAGATTATGTGGTGGAATGCATCGGGGAGGTCTTTCAAAGGCGGGAGTCACTAAAAGGCGTGCGCATTGTTTATGAACCGCCGGTGTTAAGGCATTTCACAGCAATCTTCGAACCCCTATGAATCCTTTTTTAAATTGCTTCTTGAACCTTGAACCCCGAACCCTGAGCCTCGTCATCACATTTGTTTAAACAGGTGCGCATAAGAACGGCTGACAGTCAGCGTTTCTGACAGATCTTCTAATTGAATGAGTAACTTCCCGCCAAATGAGCGATGAACTTTGGCAATTTTGCTGACATTGATAATTGTACCCCGGTGAATGCGCCAGAATTGATCCCGGTCCAACTCTTCCGATAATTGCCGAATGCTTTTTTTTATCAGCGATTCACCATCGCGCGTCTTAACAAGGGTATATTTATCCTCTGCTTTGAAGTAACATACCTCATCAACAGCAATCAGTCGCACACTGTCGCCATGCCGGGCTTTAATCCATTTTAGATTATCAGAAACTGGTTTGTCCTTTAAAGCTGATAGCAAGCGCTCAAAGGTACCTCCCGGATCAAGGAATGAGGAAGGGGGAGGGCTAATCTGCTTCTGTAATCGTTTAACCGTTTTTGCAAGCCGATCATCGGTTACCGGTTTTAAAAGGTAATCGATAGCCTCGTTTTCAAAAGCTTCAATGGCATATTGATCATATGCGGTGATAAAAACAACTCTGCAATTTGTCGTTATTGCTGTGGCCACCTCCAAACCGGATAATCCCGGCATTCTTATATCCAGAAAGGCGATATCCGGCTGGTGCTTTTTGATGATCTCCAAAGCTTCCAGGCCGTTTTGCGCTTCGCCGCATATGATAAGTTCCGGCCAGAGCCTGACCAGCTTTGATTTTAAATAGAGCCTAAGCTGTTCTTCATCGTCGGCGATAACTGCCTTAGGTTCTGCCATACGGTACCTCTAGTATCGCTTTCAAGCCATGGGGCTGATTTTCCTCTATGATCAAACGCCCACGATCCCGGTATACCAACTGCAACCGGTCCCTGACATTGGCTAGCCCCACGCCGGATTCTCGATCTTCTTTGAACCCCAAACCGGTATCGACAACTTCCAGCCGAACAATCCCGTCTTTTTCTTCTCCGCGAATCAAGATCTCTCCGCCTTCAACCCTGGAGTCCAGTCCATGCTTGATGGCATTTTCTACCAGCGGCTGAATCAGCATCGGTGGAAACGGAAAATCTTCTAAATTTTTTGGCAAATCAATTCTATAATGTAATCTATTTCCCATACGAACTTTAAAAAGATTGAGATAGGCCCTGATCATCTCTATTTCCTGACCCAGGGTTGTTGATTCTTCTCTTATCTTAGAAATAGATTTTCGTAAATACTGGATAAAATCACCCAGCATAGACTTTGCTTTTACCTGATCCGTATCCATCAAACTTAAAATATTGGACAGGGTGTTGAATAAAAAGTGCGGCTCAATTCGGGCCTGCAGAACCTTGAGACTTGTCTCTGCCACCTGTTTTTCACTGGTTAGCCGCTTTATCCGTTCTTCTTGAATCTGAGCCTCCGACAGCTCAATTCGATGCCAGGAGGTAAAGATGTATGTAATGATGGATCCGAACATTACACCAAGCAGCAAAATTCGAATAAAATAAGCGTGCTTTTGAAGAAAGATTAAAGGGTTTATCCCGGCAAGCAGAGCTCCTAGAATGGCCCCCACGACGGATCCGACAATCACAGCCGCCGCTACAAGGATGAGCTGAAAAACAGGTTTGAGTTTTTGTGAAACATGATAGGCCGCCATTACGCAGGAACAAATGGAGATGCCGATGCTCTGGGAGAAGATAAAGTTGTCCAAAAATCCACCACCGGATTCCAAAATGGTAAGGAATATCGCAATGAGGGTATTAAAGATCGACGTAATAAAAAGCGTCCGCAGAACAGATTGTCGCGTTATTGGCTTTAATTTGATGATCATTTAGATCTCTTTTTCCCCTGGCACAGACCTGGATAGCAGCTGACTTACTTTTATGCGAAATGCCTTATAAATGACAAAAAATCAGCGCCTTGTAAAGTGTCGAAGATTCAATGCCGCTATCTTCCCCAGTCCTCCATGAAGGCCTGAACGGCATGGCGGCCCGCCATCATTGCCGGGGTGTATCCTCCGCCGTGGGACCAGGCGCTGGCCAGGTAAAGCCCTTTGATCGGTGTCCGGACGTCCAATAGATTCATCCTGGCTCCCTGGCGATCAAACCCGTATATTGAGCCATGGAAGTTGCCGGTATAGCGGACGTTAGTTAACGGTGTTGCCGCATCCATGACTTCAATCATAGACGTCAGATTGGGAATAAGACGGGACTCGGCTTTTTTAATAAGAATCCAGGCCAAACGCTCTTTCTCTCTGACATACGCATTTTTGCGACCTGCGAAATAATCGGTCTCGAACTTCTTCCAGGGTTCATAACCGCACAGTGTCATGACCGTTAAGGTGCTCGTACCCGGCAACGAGTACCCCTGGTAAAGGTTATCATAAATGGTTACACCCAACCCGGCCCTGCCGAGATCGCCGGATAAAGCGGCCCGAAATGTCGCCTCGGGACCGCCATCTGCACCGATAAATATCTCGTAATCCTTTATGTCCTTGAGTTCCCGGCTAAGGCCCAACCAGACAATGAAAGAAGAAATAGATGGTTGGTAGCTGCTGAGTTCATTAAGATAATTTTTCGGAATTTCTTCGCGTGGAATCAGTCCGCCGAATAGGGCCGGAACACTGGAGTTTGCAATGATCGCACTGGCCAGATGGCGGGTTCCATTTTCATCCTCCACCCCGGAGACCCTTCCTTCTTTTAACAATATGCGTTCGGCCGCGGTTTCAAGGAGCACCTCTCCACCTTTTTCGATGACGGCGTCCATGAGGGTATTGCTGAGATCCTGGGAGCGAGTTTTAAAGTATTGGCCACCGGTTACAAGGTATTGGCCTGTCGCTATCGCATAGAATAAAGCGTTCAGCCGGGACGGCGGCAACCCGTAATAACCGCAGAAAGCAGATAAAAGTCCTCTGACTTCAGAGCTTTTGACATGTGAGGCAAGCCAGTCGGCCAGGGTAAGGTTCTCAAGCCGGTCCATGGTCGAATCCTTGCCTGCGTGCCCTGCCATTTCTTTCTGCACCTGCACCATATCGTCAATAACGGCGTGTATTCCTTTTTTTTCATCCGGAAAGGTATCACCTAGTAATGTTTTTATCTTTTCAGGATCTTTGGCAGGCAGCGTCAAATCATAATCTGAAAAGATGACACGACAAAATTCGGGCGTATAAACGACCTTGAGCTTATCCCAGATACCAATTTCGGACAAAACCTTTTGCGGGATACCGTCTTCGGCCACCGTGGCGTGCAGGGAAACATCGAAGGTGAACTTGCCGGCGGCGCGATCAAAAGAAGTGGCATACCCCCCCGGTAGCGAGTGCTGTTCGAGCAACGTGACCGCAAAGCCATGCTTGGCCAGATAAGCTGCTGACACCAGGCCCCCCAGGCCGGCCCCAATTACGACGACAGGATAATCCTCTTTATTCTTGATATCGGCCGCCAGGGCTTCAATACGTGTCCAGTCCATGGCTGCAGCGGCGCCGGCCATGAGCATCAGATGTATGAATTTGCGGCGTGTCAGGCTGCCGGTTATGATTTCATGCATGGATTTTCTCCTTTCTGATGTCTTGAAAACGACAATGACCCTACATTGGTGACGAAGACTAATCGAGATTGATGGTGATCTGCTTTTCAGCCGAATTCAATTGAAATGCAACATTCGTATAATCGGGCTTTCCGAAAAATCCTTTGGCATTGTTGGAAAAACCATAGGCCTCCTTTGGAATACCCATTGCATTTTTGTCCATTTTCCCGTTTGCATTTTCATCGTGGAAAATAGAGATCCCATACCAGCCGTATGCCAGGTTTCCAAAAATAGCCTGGACCTTTTGGTTAACCACTTTAATCTGTGTTTTAGCGATGGCAGCGGCGCCTTCGCCTCTGTATGATTCTTCAGAATCATGCAATGCCACCATTGCAAATCCTTCAGAGCTGGGAAAGCCGCTGATATTGACAATAAGTTTGCCGGTGGATTCAGACACGGCGGGTGAGGCCCCCGCCACAAACACTATAAAAAGGACAAACAGTAAAAGATAACCGGTTGTTTTCATTTTTTCTCCTTTTTGACTGAAAATACAAAATTCTAAAAGAAGGAACAACGAAAAGGCGACGAAACGTCAATAACGAAGGTCAAACGGTTAATTCGGGGGGTCAAGTGGAGTGACTTTGATATTTTTTTTCGTCTATTACCGTCTGATAGTGAATGTCCACCGTATCCTGCACCTGGCGAGCATATCCACCGGCCAGGGTGACGCCTACCGGAAGCCCGGTCTCAAAACAATATTGGAAAACCAATTGATCGGGTCGAGCCAGTCCGTTTATCGTCAGAGATAGCCGTCCGAACCGATCGCCTTCGAAGGGATCGGCTCCGGCCAGATAAATCACCAGATCGGCCTCAATCTGTCCCAGGGCATCTTCGGGTGAATCATATTCGATTAGATGAAAACCGGTATATTCTTCTTTGGGAATACCCAGAATCATGGTAGAAAGATTATTGGGCCAATAGCATAACTTGTTGGTTTTCGCCCCCCTTGAAATTCTATTTTGTTAATTGCTTGTTTTACGATTGCGCCACGGTTGCCGGATGGGCTCTGTTGGAGCGCTATATCGTGGAAAAACTTCTTGGTGCGAAATTGGCCCATTGTATCGGAGGGCTTACCTCCGATCCTGTAAAGCGCGCCGGATGGGTTTTCGTACTACATGAGATCCATGAACATGATAGTGTTGGGTCCATGATTTATGGTGATACCATTTCGTTTAGCGGTGAATATTCGCAAAACCGCGGGGTGGTCGCCGAATATTTAACATGGGATATTATGGCTCAATTAGAATGTCCTACCGGGCATGCCGTGCTTCCGCTACCGGTCACGGAAGCACTGCGAATTCCGTCTGCCGACAAAATTGCTGAAGCCCAATGCTTTGGGCGACGAATCGAAGAATCAGCCCGAAGAATGTGGCCTCGTGTTGATTTCAGTTCGGTTTACGATTTTTCGGGAAAAGTGTTTTCAGCCGGAAAATCGGTATTGAATAATGCGCTGACCTGTTTAAAGGAGGCCGGAGTTGACATTAGAGATCCGGTACAAATGCTATACGTGCTAAAAGTATTGGGGCCTTCCGATTTCGAAGAAATATTTGGAGCCGGAGAAATTGATGCAGATTTTCCCCGAGGACGGCAGCCTGTTGTTGCGACCGATGTTTGCCAACTTTCACAGCGTTATATTCAAGACTATCGCCATATTTTTGACAACCCTAAATCAAGAAGCATATTAGAAGGACGCAAGATCTTAATTGCTTCAACCGATGTACATGAACACGCTATCATGATCATCCATGAGCTTCTTTCCAAGGCTGGAACGGAAATGATTAATTTGGGCGCTGAGGTAGATCCGAATCAAATTGCCGTAGAAGCCAGCACCGGTGAGGTGGAGGCAATCTTAATCAGCACTCACAACGGTATGGCATTGGAATATGCCAAACGCCTTAAGGAAGAGCTTGAAAAGCAAAACATTAAAATTCCAGTTGTTATTGGAGGGATTCTTAATCAAAAAGTTGAAGACACGGCATTGCCAATCGATGTGACCTCTCACCTGAAAAAATTGGATTTTTATCCTTGCCCCAAGCTAGAGAACCGATTTAATAGGTTGTTAGAATCCAAGATAAAGGAAAAGGAGAAATGGCTTTAGATGAGAGACGACTGGCCTTCATCGGAGGTGGCCATATCACCAATATCATTATTGACAATTTGGTGAAGGCTGAAAAAGCACGGATTTCATTTCTAAAAAACGAATTGAGTAAATATCTAACCAATGGAGCAATAAGCTATGGAATCGTTGGAACGGCAAATAGAGCAGGCTGCCGATCTGGTCGCAACGTCCGCACGGATCATCATTTTCACCGGGGCTGGAGTGAGCACGGAATCCGGTATTCCTGATTTCAGGGGTCCGGATGGAATTTGGAGCAAATATGATCCCGAAGATTTTACAATCGACAGGTTTCTTTCCGACAGCAAGGTCAGAAAATTGCATTGGGAGCTTCTTGTCGGCGGTGGGCTTACCATGACCCGGGCACAGCCTAATCCGGCTCATTATGCCATTGCTGAGCTTGAAAAAATGGGCAAGCTCTATGGCGTGGTTACCCAAAATGTGGATGGGCTGCATCAGAAGGCGGGTGTATCGGATAATATGGTGTTCCAGCTTCATGGTGACTTGAGTCATGCCAGATGTTTGAGCTGCAGCACACGCTATCCAATGGAGGAGATTATCGAATGGATGAAAGAAGATATTGACGAGCCGGAATGCGGGGAATGCAAAGGTATGCTGAAACCGGATGCCGTTTTTTTTGGAGAACAACTACCCTATGAAGTGCTGATGGAGTCGGAGAGCCGCTCCCGAAGCTGCGACTTATGTATCGTGCTGGGTTCGTCTTTGGTGGTTTACCCCGCTGCACTTATTCCCCGGTACGCCCAACAAGGTGGTGCAAAGCTTGTTATCATTAACATGGGACCAACAGAGATGGACCGCATGGCTGACATTCGTATTGAGGCTAAAGCTGGGGAGGTTACTCCCCAAATAATAGATAGGGCCAGATCGAAAATGGGAGTCAAGTGAATAAAATTCTGGATTTGGGATTGCGGATATATTAAAATCCTCAATTCGTGTCACTTAAAGCGTTTTTCTCACTGACGATAAGTATTTTCTTGCGCTGATTATCAGTAGATTTTCGATTGTGGATCACTTTGCGCCGGAAGCATCGCACTTAAGAAAAGACACAACATCGAGGCAAAAAACGTTATCCAGAAAACCATAGAAACACCCTCTGCCACCGCATCCTGCATTGCCTTTTGAACATCCGCTGAAAGGAGCACTTGAACCTCAGGCCGGAATACATTTTCGATGTTTTGTTGAAACTGGGCCGCAACAGATGAAGGTAAATTGTCTAAATTGGAATTCATCATTTTTGAAAGCGCGGCGGTCACAAAACTTCCGGAAATGCCCACACCGATGGTTCCTCCCAGTGTCCTGGAAAACTGCTGGGAAGCCGTGGCAATGCCTAAATCCGATGCGCTCAGGCTGTCTTGAACCACAAGAAGCGTTGCCATTGAAACAAATCCCATACCAAGTCCAATAAGTCCCAAAACAATGAAACACGCTGATAGAGACGTAGAGGCAGAAAATGTCAGTAATAGCCCGCCACCTGCTACTAAGCACAATGAGCCCAATACCGCCGAAGGTTTTTTCCCCAAAAAATTGACAATCTGTCCACAGAACAATGCACCCACAGACCAGCCAAGGCTGAGCGACAACATCGCAATTGCCATCTGCAAAGGGGTTTTACCCAAAGCGCCCTGGATATAAAGCGGACTGTAAGCAAAAAGAGCAAATATCGTAAAACTGGCGAGAAATGCCGCCCCATTGCCCACGCTGAAGCCTCTGATTCCGAAAAAAACCAACGAAAATATGGGCTCCCGGGCTCGCTTTTCAGCGAAACAAAAGGCAATACTTGACCCGACGGTGACAATTAAAAGCAAGAGGATCTGAGGTGAAATCCAGGTATACGTGCGTCCTGCTAACAAGAATACAGTCAGCAGGCCAAGAATGGCCGTGGATAAGGTTAAGACACCCAGATAGTCGATGGAGGCGCCTTTCTTTTTTTCACGGACTTCAATCAGGTAAAAGGCGATGCACAGGAGAGAAAATAATCCCAGAGGAACATTGACATAGAAAATCCAGCGCCAGGAAAAAAAAGTCACAACAAATCCGCCAAATGTAGGACCCAAGACGCTGGCCAATCCCCAGATAAAACTACCCAGCGATAGGGTTTTTCCGCGGCTCTCCGGGGCAGAAATATCTGCCAGTACGATATAAACGAGGGCAAAGTTACCGCCGGCTCCTATTCCCTGGAATAACCGCCATATAATTAGCTGTGTCATGCTTTGGGCCAACCCCGCAAAAATCGATCCCAGCAGGAAAATGCAGATTGAAACAATAAATAAGGTTTTGGATTTGTATATATCCGCCAGCTTGCCAAATATAGGCAGCGATACGGCGCGTGCTAGCAGATAGGCCGAATAGACCCAACTGTAAAGGTGCAACCCGCCGAGATCAGCCACAATTGTCGGCATGGCCGCAGACATCACCAGGGCATCCAAAGCGCCCAGAAAAAGCGCCAGTAAAGCGGCAGCGATAACATAAAAGCGGCTCTTCCGGCTGATCATGCTTTCCGGAGCCTTTGGGCTTACCGCGCTAGCAACAGTTTCAGGCAAACATTCGTTGCGCTGATTTCGGTACAAAATTATGACTCTCCCTCAAAAAGCGTAATGGTCAACTTATGCTGCAAATGTCATTTTCGTTCCGGACATGTTTAAAAGAAATTTGTCCGGCATTTCCCTCTCGAAGTGCACAATTGCTTTCCGACCGGTACAGTGCGTTGGTACAATATATTGCGGATTTAAGGCTTTTAGGGCTTCAGTTGTCGGCTCAATGATGGGTTCGAAATCCGCTCCGGTTAAATGAAAGCCGCCCATTACGACATAAAGTTGGTCAATGCCGGAAACCTCCTGGGCATATTTGACCGTGTTGACAATCCCGGAATGAGCGCAGCCGGATAAAATCACCAGGCCCTTTCCTTTTACATGGGCTACGATGCCTGTATCATCTTCGATAGGGTCCCACTTTTCTTTGCCGTCCTCATCATAATGCATACGCGGAAATCCTCTCTCGAATTCCGTCTTTTTGGGAATCTCTCCTAAAAATAAAAGGTAATCGTCTAACAATATTCTTGGTTCTTTGTGCTCAACTACAGATACACCTGCGTGATCAATTTTTTCCCGGGATAGAGAAGGAAGATTAATTTTATTTTCTTCGGAAACTTTCACATATGGCGACTTTAATAGTTTTTATCGTTTACATCGGGGCTGCGTGCGAATTACCTATGAGGGGGTGTTTGATGTCAGTGAAGGAAAAAGTAAATTTAGCTGACCTTGTAATAAATCATTGATCTCTTCCCCGCGTAGGGCAGCCCGCTGTTGCTGCCATTAAGGGTCGGCGCGGTGACCGACCCTACAATAGGGGACCTGATAGAAAATTATTAGAATTACTCTAGCTTTTCTTCGACGTTACCGTCTGAAAGGAAGATATTTGCTGCTTAACTTTTTTGCCCTTACATTTCGGGCACTGATATTTTCTCTTCTCATATTCGGAGATGGAGATGGTTACCGTAAAGTTTTTCTTGCATTTTTCACAATAGAAGTCATAGGTGGGCATTGTATACCTCCTTTTTATATGGCATCCATCTTTATATAAACAGGCATGATACGATTTTTAATAGGTTTGTCAAGAAATTTTGCAAACCAAAAGCCCCCCGATTCTTGCGATTTCTAAAAAAATTGTTGAATTAAAATAACCTTATTGCAATAAGCTATAGGGCATAAAATCTTATTTAATTCGAAATTAGCACTTCGATATTTAATATGGTGAGGACAAAATGGGGGGTGCATCCCTAAAGGATTGTTTCATAGAATCCGCTTTAAACCGTAAAAAAAATCAAGCATTAACCTTTCTTCGGAATGGTGAGATAGAAACTGAAATTTCCTATCTTGAATTAAATCAAGAATCCAATCGGCTCGCCAATACATTCTATGATTTAGGCGTCCAAAAGGGAGATCGGGTAATTCTCTTCATCGGCAAATCCTTAATTTTTGTAATTGCCCATCTCGCGCTTCAAAAAATTGGCGGCGTTGCTGTACCCTTAAACCCGGGTTTTAAAAAGTCGGAAATGGAATACCTGCTTCAGGATGCGGATGCAAAATTAGTTCTGTCAGAGCCTGAAAAAGAAAACCTGATAAAGGAAATAGACCCCAATCTGGCCACCCTGGCAATCGATACTCAGAAACCATATCAGAAACTTGATTTTTTTCGGGCGGCCGCTCAAGAGCTAACCGAAGTGGAAATCAACCCGGATGATCCCGGACTAATTGTCTACACCTCTGGAACCACCGGAAAGCCGAAAGGCGCCATTCTGACCCAAAGGAACCTTGTACACGATGCCAAAAATATTATTCACATTTGGGAAATCACGGAATCTGATGTGATCTGTCATGCCCTTCCTCTTTTTCATGTTCACGGACTGTGTTTCGCGCTGCAGACATCATTGATGGCAGGCAGCCATGTGCTCATGCTTGACCAATTTTCCCCTCAAAGCGTCATAGAGGTATTGAGCCGAAAACAGGGAGCATATGCCTGTACGGTCTTTATGGCCGTTCCGTCTATGTACGCCAAATTGATGGATTATCTGGGTGATAAAATGCTTGATTTTGATCATATGCGTCTGTGGACATCCGGCTCAGCCCCGCTTTTGGCCCAGGATTTTGAGAAAATAAAGAAGGCATTTGGTAAGGAACCGGTTGAACGGGAAGGTATGTCGGAAACCGGCATGAATTTTTCAAATCCGCTCCGCAGCAAAAGAAAGCCGGGATCCATCGGATTACCATTGCCGGGGCTTGACGTCAGAATTGTAGATCCTGACACAGGAGTTGATGTGCAGCCGGGTCAAACCGGTGAGATTTGGCTCAAAGGGCCTGCCGTTGCGCCGGGCTACTGGCGAAAACCTGAAGAAACCGCCAAGGCATTTGAACAAGGCTGGTTTCGAACCGGTGATTTGGGAAGAATCGATCAGGACGGTTACTATTATCTGACAGATCGTATCAAGCATATTATCATTTCAGGCGGTGAAAATATTTCCCCAAAAGAAGTTGAGGGGGTGATTAACCAAGTTGAGGGGGTCGCTGAATCATCAGTGGTGGGAGTCCCGGATGAAAAATGGGGCGAAAAGGTGGTTGCCGCTGTTATCACAAAATCCGGCGCCAGCCTCGATGCCGATGAGATTCAGGCGTATTGCAAAAAACATCTTCACAACTGGAAATGTCCCAAGGAGATTGTTTTTATTAAAGAGCTGCCCAGGAATACCATGGGCAAGGTGTTAAAAGAAGAAGTAAAAAAAATTTTTTAGCTGATGTCCCTATTGCCCTTTCCTCCAATCAGAGTGCCGGAAACCAGTTTATTTAATTGCACAATCCTTTGACTCAGGGATATGTCGCCAAAATTCAACTCACCGGCAATATAATCCAGGCAACTTCGACCGATCACTAAAACATCGATGTTTTTCATCCTGTCCATTTCTACATTTGGATCTAAGCGTTTTACACTATTGTAACCTTTTAAGATAATTGACAATTAAATTTTTTCTGCAAGTTGGAATTTATTGCAAAGCGTGTTTTGTTAACTAACCTGCCATTATTTGTCACTTTTCGTAAATCAAATTTCTCAGTTTTTATAAGATATTGTAATTATTTAAAATATTATCGAAGCGCGAATCTGGCCTGATTATTGCAAAGTTTAACTTTTTGCAACCTAAATTAGAGCAGTGATATGTTTCTATAACCATTTTTAAGATCGTCCTGGATTATTGAGGAATAAGAAGAAAATATGAAAACTCAAGTTGAAATTAAAGATGAAAAAGGTGTTATTCTATTAGTAGACGATGAAGAAGTGGTCCTCGATGTCTGTTCTAAAATGTTACAACGTTTAGATTATCAAGTGCTTGAGGCTAAAGATGGCCAAAAGGCAATTGAAGTTTTTAAAAAAAATAAAAATATTGTGAATCTTGTAATTTTAGATATGCGTATGCCGGGCATGGATGGATCAACCGTCTATGACCATCTGAAAAAAATCAAATCCGACGTAAAGGTCCTCTTGGCTAGCGGATACTTCGAAAACCGACAGATTAGGAATATATTAAATAACGGCCATGATGATCTTATACAGAAACCTTTCAATATAAAGCAGCTGTCTGAAAAATTGGAAAAGATTCTGTTGTAAATAATGATGAATTCGGTTTTTTACCCATAGGGAAGATCGATCACGGTTCGCACGTTCTACCTTTAGGCTTTTGCCGAAAGTACCTGTTTGGCAGAATTCGCACATTCTCTTATTTGATTGATTAGGTCTTTTTCGTGCAGATTATTGGTATGTTGTGAAAAGACTTCCAACCCACCGATGATGTGGTCAACAAGTGCTGCTTCTTTGCTGTCACCCACGCGCCCGAGGCCGCGAATTACCACCTTTAACAGTTGCAAGAGATCAGCCATGTGGCGGCGGCTGTTTCTCAGTTGATAAATGTCGGATTCGGGATAACCGTATTCTTTCAGGGCACTGAGCAGCACCGATCTGCCGGTGTTGCCCTCAACCAGAGCCAGGAAGATATAGGCCTCTCTCTCGAGTGCTAGCAATTCCTGAACACCGATCAGACGTTTTTGCTCCTCGTCAGAGTCAAGGGCTTCCAGGAGCCTCTGGTGAATGGTTCTGATTTTTTCAAAAAACTTGTCCTGATTTCTATCGATTTTCCAGGCGGCATAACCGGTGATTTCGCGGTCGATTCCTTTTTCCACCAGCAGAACATCTTCAGGAGTAATCTGGTAGCTGACGATTTCCTGCGAATATTTCCGTACCAGCCGGCTGCCGAGCATGAAGGCCTTTCTGTCCGCAAATCTGATCACCGATGGATTATGGCAAAGATCTTCCAAGAGGACTGATATCGAATTTTTCGGTTGCTTCAACCGGTCGACGAGTATCTGGAGGGAATCCAGGAAAGCGGCTCGATCTTTTTGGTGCAGCGATTCCTTCAGATTATGCCACAGAAAGTCAAAAATCCTTCTTTCATAACGCTCAAGGTCAGGAATAATTCTTCCGAACGCACTTTTGCTGAAATTCCCCTGACTGTCGAAACAGCTTTTGAGCAATTTTATCAGCCCTGCAGCCTCCTTTTCCGATACTTTAAAATCCTTGGCGATGGTTTCATAATCCTGGCGCTCAAAGTCGATCACCCGATGCACCATTTGCGTCATCTTTTTTTTGGTTGCCGACCGCTCTTTTTGGAACGAAACCATTTTTTGGACCTTGCTGTGCACCTCGGCGATAAAGGTTTTCTTATTCGGTACGTGGGCCCGAATCTCGTTTCCTTCAACATGCATATTTTCGTAAACATCATCGCTCACATTATCGAGACGCTTTTCCACATTATCTAAGACTTCAGTCTCGATTTCGTCGCCCTCGGATTTTTGTTCGATGGTATTCAACAGACCGGAGGTGAGCTGAAGTCGCTGTGCGATTTGCTGAGAGTCGATTCTTTCATAGTCTTCGCCGTAAACGCTTTTCAATACTCGTGCCGTTTCAGCACTGAATCCGCCGGAATTATCCATGACCAGACGGGCAACATGGGCCATGCCTTCGGATACTTGTTTATGTTCACTGTCGACCATCAACCATTTTATGTTGTTGACTTCGATTGGCGAAGGATTCATTTGTGAGCGGAAACGTTTAGTATTTACGATCGCGTCGTAAATACTCAAGAATTGATATATTCTCTCGACAGTTTCTGAACTGCGCATCCAGGCATTCACCTTCTGCGCCACCGCTTGCATTTTTTGCGGTTGAATGCCGTTGAGCGCAGCCAGCAGGGTCAGATTCAGATCGGGTATATTGCTTTCATTGCGAACCAGGGGAATGGACACTGACTTGCCGCCCATTTTGATGATGATGGGCGAATTCTTTTCCACCGCATCGAAGTAATGAGCGGCGATATTAAGAGATATCCACAGTCGCTTCAGATCCAATTTATCCCTGGGTATCTTTAATAAAAAATTGTTAATGCTGAGGTTCCAGAACGACTCAAAGGCCTGCTTCATTTGTTCCAGAAGTCGGGATCGATCTATTTCGCCATGCCTGGCAATGGTGCGCGCCACATCCGCATCGAGCGTGATATCTCCGTAAAAAATTTCATAATCGGCTTTATCCTCGCCCGGGTACCCTCCAAAAGCCCCCCGGTAACGTATCAAAACTTTTTTACCGATCCGTGAATTTCGGCTAAAGGTGCGCAGAATCTTTTCGATCTGGGCCAAAGTGAATTTGTCCTGATTTTCTTTATCGGTTTCGGAGGGATTGGTCAGGCATATGCTGACATGGTAAGCCAGGCTGGCAAGCAGAGATCGAAAGACATCATACTGTCGCTGCTCCTCAAGAAGACTTTCAGCCAACCGATCAGACCCGGAAAAATCCAACTTTTTCAGCTTTCGAGATTCCACACCGCCAAGCTGCGCGTAGAGTTCCTCTGCCGAGTTATCCAGATGAATATCTTTCGATGTCATTTTTTTCTGTTTGCTGCCCTTTGCGCCAATCAACGTGATGATGCGCTACGGACTGAGGCTGTTGCATCTGCCACTGCCATATTTTACAAGAGATAACCTAAGCGGACACCCGCCCACCAAACCTATCGATTATAAAGTTCAGTATTTATAATACCAAAAGAAACACAAATAAGAAAGTTTTCCCTCCTGAGATATTGAAAAAGCCAGAGAAGTCCGTAATTTAATATTCAACACCTGCGCCCGCTAATAGCAATATTGTCAATATTTTCTCATATTATGCCTTTAAAAGCAAAAGGACAAATCTAACCCCCTGTAAATATGCCAATTGCGCATATTACGAAAAATAGTGTTCTGGTATATTTCAGCTAAGCTTCTTTTAGGCACGGAATGCAAAAGGGCTAGAGCGGAAAATGACAGCGGACCTGGTGGGCGTCATCAATCTTTTGAAGCTGTGGTGATGTGGCCGGATCGGTGCAGATAGTAGGACGATTTTTTGCATGGTAAACCGGGCATCGTGGTGCAAAGCGGCATCCAACATTAGGGCGTTCAAAATCAAACACTCCCCATTGACCTTCGTTTGGGTTTCCCTCATTTTTGATGGACTCATCACTCTTTTTATCAACCAATGAAGACCAAAGAACCGCCGTATAGGGGTGACGCGGTGCGTTGGCGATACGGCCCGCCAATCCCATTTCCACAATCTGCCCCAGGTACATGACGGCCACCTTGTGGCTGACCAGCTCCACAACCCGCAGATCGTGTGAAATGAAAAGGTATGACAATCTCAGTTCTTTTTGTAAGTCTCTTAAAAGGTTAACCACCTGGGCCTGTATCGATACGTCCAATGCACTGGTGGGCTCATCGGCGACAATAAAACGCGCTCCGACAGCCAGGGTGCGTGCGATTCCGACCCTGCGTTTTTCGCCACCGGAAAGTTCATTTGGAAAGTTGGAGAGCTTACTTTTCTTGAGATTAACCATCTCTAAAAGTTCACTGATTCGATGATCTATCTCAGCATCACTTAACCGGCAGTGCACCGTAAGTGCTTCTTGCAGAATCGCTTTGATGCGCATTTTGGGATTCAAAGCGGCGTCCAAATCCTGAAAAATCATTTGTATCTTTTTTCTAAATGGACGAAATTGGGCGGCGGACAGATGGGTGATGTCTGTACCGTTGAAGATGATTTTACCCGAAGTGGCCGGTATCAATTTAAGCAGGGTCCTGCCAATGGTGGTTTTGCCGCAGCCGGTTTCACCGACCAATCCCATCGTTTCTTTTTCCTTAATATAAAAGCTGACATCATCGACTGCGGGAATCACATTTTCTTTGCCTTTGAAGGCTGAAAATAGTCCCCCGTTCTGGTTGTAATGCTTTTTTAGATTCTGAACTTCTAAGATGGTATCGGTCATCGCTCGGTTCAATTTATTTATGCATTGAAGAATCGCCAGCAGCGTACGTTATGATTGGAAGAAATCTCCCTTAATTCCGGCTCCTGGTGTTTACACTGCATCTTGATCTGTTCGGTTACTTGGTGGCAGCGCGCATAAAAGAGGCAGCCTGACGGCAAGTTGATGGTATCCAGCACATCGCCTTTGATCGCCTGCAGATACGATTTCGCTTTGATCTGCCGGGCTGTGGGTATCGACGCCAACAGCGCGGCCGTGTACGGATGTTTGTCATTGTGAGCGGCGGACAGAATTTCTTTGGAGGGGCCGGACTCCAAAACCCGGCCGCCATACATGACGGAAACCCGATCCGATAACGTTTTAATGACATCAATATCATGACTGATAAGCAGGGTCGTTACCCCAACGCTTGATTTGAGCTCTTCGAGAAGACTCACAATCTTGGATTGGATAGTTGCGTCCAGTCCCGTTGTCGGCTCGTCTGCGATCAGCACCGAGGGCTCCGAAGACAGGGCCATGGCGATCATGGCGCGCTGACACATGCCTCCGGAAAGTCCGTAGGGATTATTGTCATACCGCAGCCGGGGAGAATCGATTTTTACCTGTTCCAGCCAGTACAAGGTGCGCTCCCTGGCCTCCTGCGCATTATTGATCGACGTATTCAGCATAATGGCTTCTTTGATCTGTTTGCCGACGCTGCTGAAGGGATTCATGGATAATTTGGGATTTTGAAAAATCATCGAGATCTCTTTGCCACGTACCCCCCGTAAGACCCGATCGATATGTCTCTGCCAGCCAGGGTTATCTTTGGATACTTCTACAGTCCGGCCGTTTTCGTTGGTAATCTTCACATAATCTTCAATATCCTGCAGCAGATTTTTTTGAACCCCGTCGGTTTTCAGCCCGATGTTGCCGGTGATCACCCCAGGCTCGGCGGTAACCAGACCCATGACGGACAGGGCCGTCACACTTTTGCCGCTTCCGCTCTCGCCGACAATACCAAGCGTCTCGCCTTTTTCGAGCGCCAGGTTGACGCCATCGACTGCCCTGCTAAAGGCCTGTTTGCTGCTGGAGTAAAAATAGGTGCGCAGATTTTCGATTTTTAAAACGGGCACCCCGATCATTGGTCCCTTTTCCTCTCCAGTATATTGTTTAAACTGTCACCGAGCAGATGAAACCCCATAATGGTGAGCAGAATGGCCATCGCCGGAGCGGTTGACGGCCAGAACTTGCCCTGCATAAAATAGTTGGCTCCCGACTGAACCATATTGCCCCAGGAAGGGGTTGGCTCCTGAACTCCGAATCCCAGATAACTAAGACTGGTTTCGATCAGAATAACTTCTGCCATGCCCAAAGTGGCCTGAATGATCAGCACCGAACGACAGTTGTGCCACAGGATGTGTTTAATAATGATGACTGCATTTTTAAGCCCTAGCGCGGTGGCCGCTTCAATGAAATTTTTCTGTTTGAGAAATTGAATTTTGCTCTTTATGAGGGAAGCGACCGTCGGGGCATTGGTGATGCCGACCACCGTCATCACAAGATAGATGTCCGGTTTAAAGGCAGCCACCATCAGCAGGATAAGTACCAGACGCGGAAATGAGTTCAGCAGGTTGCTCACATACGTCGATGCGGTATCCAAACCGCCACCCCAATAGCCAGCCAGCACACCGAAACAAGTGCCCAACGCAAGCGCAAGCGCAATGGCCAGCAGACCCGGTAGAAAATAGGCCTGAATCCCGATAATCAGACGTGCAAGGATATCCCGGCCCATAAAATCAGTGCCGAGCAGATGGCCTTCCGTATTCGGTGGTGCCATTAACAGCTCGAGGTTTATCTCCTGGGGATCAAAGGGCAGAAAACCGGTCATGCCTAAAACATAGGATACGAAAACCAGCAAAACAACCAACAGACCGTAACTGATATAAACCAGATCAATGGGACCGGCGGTTTTCCAAAAGGGCACATCCGAAAGGTTGCCGAATTCGATGGAATGCTGTCTGTAGCGTTTCATGACTATTTTATCCGATTACTCTTTGGCAAATCGCGGATTCACAATAATATGCACCGCCCGTTCAATTAAACTGCCCAACCTTACGAATAGGGCGGCCATCAGCGTAATTCCCAAAATCAGCGGAAAATCTCTGTCCTGGGCGGCCTGCCAAGCCATGCGGCCCATCCCAGGCCAGTTGAAGACCTGTTCCACCACAACGGCCCCGCCCAGAATGAACGGAATTTTCGTCGCAACAATCTCAGTTATCGGAATCAAAAATCCTTCCTTGAAAGAATGCTTCCAGATGGATGCTCCCTTTGCCCGCGCGGTGCAAATATATTCCTCGGAAAATACCCGGCTCAATTCCTCCCTCAAATGGCGAACCACTTCGCTCATGGTGCCGTTGCTAAGGCCAAGCACAAATACAGGCAGCATGAAGTATACCCAACTCCACGTTTGAGCACCGGAGCCGAATGCAAGGGGAAACAGTCCGAAACGGTGCATGGAGATATAAATGACGATATAGCCCAGCCAGAAAACCGGCAGGGCCGAAACCACATAGGTGAACATGGTCAGCACCCAGTTGGTCGCAGTAAAGCCGCGCCTGGCGGAAAAGACGGCAATGGGAACGGCAATCAACAGGGTGATGAGCAACGACCCCAGCGTGAGATAAAGGGTATTGATTCCCGTCCGGATCACTTCGCGTAAGACCGGAAGGCCGGTTCGAATGGATGTGCCGAAATTTCCCCGCATGATATTTCCCAGCCACGCCAGATATTGGTAATACCAGGGGGCTGGCCCGCCTATCTCACTGCGGGCAGCTGTTCCGATGGCAGAAGAAGCCGTCTGATCTTTGAGCAAACTGCTGAACGGGTCACCGGGCGATAAAAACAGGACCATGAAAACCAAAAAACTGATTCCCAAAAGCAACAGGGCGGCGATTGCCAGTTCCCTGGAGATCAATACCGTAATGGGTTTGATGGAAGCGAGTTTCATGGTTGCTATCGCCTCGAAAAAAGCAGGGTATCTAAAAAGATACCCTGCAATGAATCTTTACTTCAGATAAACAACAAAACTTATCGCTGTTCTGATTCGGGGATGAACCAGTCATCCGCAAAGGAGAAAAACTTGTAAGGATGAATGGCGACCCGTCTTAATTTCTTATTAAAAGCGGCGTAATTGGTAAGGGTCCACAGAAACGTATACGGGTTTTCATCAGCGATAATCTCGTGCAGCCTGCGGTTGATGGTGCGCCGTTTTTCATGATCAAGGGTGAGTTTGCTTTCCACAATCAGGCCGTCCACCTCGGCATTGGTGAAGGCGCCGAAGTTGTTCTTCCAAGGGCCGATCTCGGCGGAATGAAAAAGAGAAGAAATATCCGCCGAATCGTCAAATACCCAGGAAGCAAACATGAGGTCGAAATCATGGTGCAAAAAGATGTCCTCTTTCCAGGCCAGCCATTCTTGAAACTCGGCATTGATTTCAACACCGATTTTGGAAAGATAATTCCGAAAGGCCAGAATCACCCGTTTGACCGCCTCGCTTTCTTTGGCGATGGGGACTTTGATGGTTAAAGACAGTTTCTTTCCGTTTTTTTCCATAATCCCGTCAGCGCCTTTCACAAACCCCGCTTCGTTTAACAGTTCCACTGCTTTGCCAGGATCGTAAGGCAAGGGCTGTACATCCAAGTTATAGGCCCAGCTTCCGGGGGCATACGGTCCCGAAATAATGGTACCCTGTCCCTGAAAGAACGAGTCCAGCATTTCTTTGCGGTTTAAGGCATAGGTAAATGCTTTTCTCACGCGCTTGTCGGCTAGCGTCGGATTGCGCGTGTTAAAGCCGAAAAACGAATACGACAGCGCATTGTAGGGCTGCAAAACAAAGCGCTTGTCGCCCTGAAGCTGGGGAATATCTCGGTGATTCACCAATACGATCATGTCAATTGCATTGAACATCAGAGCTTGCCCCATGATATTTTGATCCGCAAACGGCCTGGCGATAACCTTGTCGATATGGGGGCGTCCTTTAAAATAATTTTCGTTGGCAACCAGGATGATCTCCCGTTCGGCGGTTATATTTTTCAGCAGATACGGTCCGGTACCGATCGGGTTTTGAACAAAGGGGTCTTCCCGCGCCAGAAATTCTGAATTCTGCGGACCGTGTTTCGGGATAATTTTAAAGCTGAACTTGGCCAGGGCATTCAGTATGGGTCGTTTCAGGGTAAACTCCACCGTGTAATCGTCGATCTTGGTGACCGCATCGATAAACTCATATCGAACCTTCAAGGGTGTGATCGTCTCGGGATGCATCATGATGTTATAGGTAAAAATAACATCGTCCGCCGTAAACGGCATTGGGTCTTCCCCTTCTTTAGCATGCCAGGTCACATCCTTTCTCAGATAAAAGGTATACATGCGGCCATTTTCAGAGATATCCCATCGTTCGGCCAGATCCGCCACAATCTCCTGTTTTTCATCAATGCCGACCAGGCCATTAAAAATGAGTTCGCTGATCCGCAAGGCGATCATATCATTGCTGGTGATCGGATCCAGGGTTGCCGGTCGGCCGTATTCGCCGTAATTTAAGGCACCGCCGTTTGGATTCCCATCATCTTTTGTCAATGCACCCGCCTGAGGCAGTAGCATGACAAATACCCCAAAAAAGATCGTTAAAACACTGGCTAACCGTTTCATAATTTCCTCCTCAAGGTGAATCGTGTGAAATCTTTCGATGATTTAATGGTTAAAGCTATTTGTTTGGCAAAAATCTCGTCTTTTTTGAATGTAAAAATATATCTCTTCCCGGCCGGTTAGAAAATCTTCACATCCCCGGCACTTTTTTGCTCCATTGAATAGACACCCTGGAGGGCAACCTGTATCTGGCGTACGGCCGGAAATTGCTTACTCATTTCAAAAAATATCTCCAGGGACTCTGAAAAATGTTTGGAACGATAATTGGCCTCCGCCAAATTGACCAGCATAAGCGGATCGTTGAATTCTACCCGGTTCTTATTGCTCTTATCCCGTCCGGCTTCCATATAGGAAACCGCTTTACGATAGTTTTTTTTCCATAGATAATACTTGCCCAGCGCAAAATTTATTCTGGACAATGGCTTGCCTTGTCCCCGTTGCGCCATCGCGGAGGCTTGGATGACGACCTGGGGGGCGTCAAATTTATATTGGATGCAGGACAGAAGCATTTCAGCGATCAGGTTTGGTTCGGAATCTGCCTGCAAGAGGTCGCTTAACTGGTCTTTGGCGGCCGCTTCGTCACCCAGCAGATAATGATTGAACGCCTGTCTGACCTTGGCCTTGTTTTTCAATCGCAAGGGGTGGTTATTTGCTGAAATAAATGCCTTCATCATGCGCATGGATTGATCGGGATGTCCGAATAAGCCATAGCCTTCGCCAAGATAGTATTGGGCGAGACCATTAACGTTTTTATCATTTGATGCGTGGGCTTTTTCTAGAAATTTTAGGGCCGCCTTTGCATAAAACAACGAGAGGTTTCCAAGCAGCGCTGAATCATAAAACCGGATCACCTTGTTTTTGGTTGGAATCTCTTCGTGGAAAAAGGCCTTCAGATCCGCCTGCTTGATCATCTCAAAGCCCTCATCAACCCGTCCTTCCCTGGCATAGACACAGATAAGGTTGGTGATGAGCTGAATCGATGGCGTATGACCGGCTCGTTGCAACCGATCAAGCGCGCTTTTACACATGGCCAGCGGTTTTTTTTCCGTGAGCCCGACCCGGCTATAGGCCGCTGCCAGTGAGGTTAGCAGCTCCGGTTTGTTCTGTTTGACTGTCGACCAGAGATCGTGGGCCTTATCGTGTTCGTCCTGCAGGAAATAGGCGGTTGCCAAGCCGATTTTCGCCAAGTCTTTGTCTTGCGGCTGGACGTTTTCATCGGCCAGAAATTTTTTAAAGAAGGCCACCGCTTCAGAAAGTTCCCCGGCTTCAAGCAGGGTTTGGCCCAGATAGAAATTGACCCAATGGCTCTTGGATGGGCCTTTAACGGATAAAAGCCGGGTGAAATAATCCAGGTTAATTACGATGGCGGCATGATAAAGATCCTGGTAGAGATTGGCATTGTCCAGACAGATCATTCCCAGACTTAAATAGGTTTTAGCCTGTCGGCCTGAATCGGCAGAAGGCAGATAGGTGTATAGCAAATGGAGGGCGTCCTCATAACGATGCTTTTTATAAAGCTGCAAGCCGCGTTTGAGCGGATCTTTCGCTGCATGCGACGGCACTGCCAGCAAAACCATTAGCATGCATATCAGTGCGGCTTTTTTCATTGATGTTCCTATTAAATTTTTATTGCGTATCCATCCAAACATAATTTAGCCCAACCGCATAGAACCGATTATTCTTTCAGCCTGGCGATATAAATGTGATCCCATTGTTCGACCTGGGCCCGGAAGGCAAGGGTTCCATCCGGTGAACACGCCAGGTCGTGGTTCATTCTTGTTTGCGTGTTTATAGGGAGATCCTTCTTATCTTCGATATGAATCATATAAATCGGATTATATGTATGTTGACTGTTTTTGACATATACGATTCGCTTGCTGTCCGGCATCCAGGCCGGTCCCCGTTCAATATCCGGAATCACATTTTTAGCCACGACCTTTTCAGCCAGTCCTTCGCCTTTTACCGGGTCCGAGCCGGAGGCGTCAATCACGATGATGGACCAGATCTTGGGATTATTCTCCGGGTTATAATTTGAGTAGAAGGCAATCTTTTTGCCGTCCGGCGACCACACCGGCCGTAAATCATCATAATTCCAGCGTGTAAGCGCTTTCAGGGTTTCTGCCGGTCTATTAATATCGTCGATGAGAAATATATCGTGATTTTCGTTGCTGCCGTAGATCATTACAATTCTCGTTCCCTCTGGAGACCACTGCGGATACAGATAGGTCTTGTGACCATTGGTCAATTTGGAAACTTTACCTGATGACAGATCCATTACATAAACATCAGCACTTCCGGTACGACCGGACACAAAAACCAAACGGTCTGCCACTGGATTCCAATGCGGATGACTGTCTTTTTCTTCATGATCGGTGAGTCGAATGGTTTTCTCCTCACCGAGGGTCGGCAACAGGTACAGGTCATAGTTCCCGCTGGCGCCGTTGCTCATGAAGACCAGTTTGTTTTCATCCGGTGCCCAGCTGATCCCGGCATTGTAACTGACATCATCAAGGATATCGGCAAACAAGAAATCCATTTCAGTGTCTTCCTCGGATAACCGGTGGTAAATTTTTTGTAAAACCAAGCCGTCAAAACGGGATATAATAATCTCACGTTTGTCTTCAATGCTGCGCTCAAAGGCAATCAGTTTGCCGCTAGGCGACCAAATGGGATTCGAGTCATTATGACCCGCAACAATTTCGGTAAAGGCCCGCACATACAGCGGTTCGATTTCAGGAGGGTTGATCAAATCATAATCCTGCGGTGCGGCGCCCGGCCACAGCACTTCCATTTGATCTGCAGCGGATTGAACTGCGTCGCCAGTACTATCGGTATCTGGGTGTTGCGGATCAGCCGGTTCATTTGGCCCCTTTGATCCTTGTGCCTTCGCCTGTCCCTGATGTTTATTTATATTCGGGTTATCTTCTGACACGTGCACTACCGGATCACCTTTGCTTTGCCCGGCAATGGCGGATGTTTTCTTATCCCAATCGGGATGAGCCGCATTCGCTAAAAAGCCAAGGCACCAGATCACAGTGGCGGCAAGCAGCGCAATGCCAAGAGTCTGGATTACCATCCTGAATTTCAAATTCCAAACCTCCCGCTAGGATAGATCCTTTATCTGGTCCCAGTATTTTCGGGCCGCATTCCGGATCTTTTTGAAGTTGCTCTTTTCCGCTAGGCTTTTGGGAAAGAAGTCAAAGTATTCACGCCACGCCAGATTGGCCTTTACAATCAGCGGCCGTTTTTTGCTTACCAGATACAGCTTGTGGTACGAAAGCGCCAGATAGTAATAGGTATCATGGACGGCTTCGTCGAACTGACTGTTCGGAAAAAATCGCGTATTTTGCTTGGCGATATTTAGATTCTTGATTGCTTTTGCGAAATTGCCGGCAGCAGCTCTCTTATCTTTCAGCAACAGTCCCATACCCTTTTCATAGTATGCGTGACCCAAGTTGGTATAGGTAACGGCAAATTGCTTGTAGATAATCTGTTGATTTTCCGGAAGCGAGAGCACGTTCTCAAACTCGCGAATGGCGCCATCAAAATCACTTTTTTCATCCATATAGAGCTGGGCCAGTCTATGGCGGGCATCGGAATAATCCGGATTGCCTTTCTCGGTGCTGGCATAGGCTTGGATAGCGGCATTGATATTGCCGTCTTTTTCGGCCATCTTGCCGATTTTGAAGTAATCCTTTGAAAAGACAATTTTATTTGAGCCGATAAGTTCAACTTCCGGCTTATTGAATTGCACCACCGCCTCCCAGTCGCGGTACTCCCCACCGACCGAAAGCTTGACCTTGCGGAATCCGAAGTTTACCAATTTACCATCAAGCATTGGCGTTTTGCCGATCTTTACACCGTCAACATAAACATCGGCATCGGATGGCTCTGACTCGACTTTGAAGAGCGCGTTGGCAATCTCCAGGAAAAATTCTTTAGCCTGCTTGTTCTCATCGACGCTGATCGTATCCTGCACCGGCCGATATCCGTGTCGGGATAACAAGATATCGTATTCTTCAAACAGATTGAGAGGTATTTCTACTTTCCCCTTGGAACCTGTTGTTCCCACCCAGGTATTATTGAGATATATATTCACGCCCCACAATGGAATATCATCCGGCGGACTTCCGCCCCAGACGGTAAGGAGCGTGGATGCCTTCTCCGTTTCCCTTTTCTCGTCCAGATAGAAACGCCGAATGACCCGATCGCCGATTTTAACTTCAACCTTCTCGTTCAGGTCGACAATCTCCGCCCATGAGGAAGATTCATCTGTCTCGATCACTCTGAGCGTACCGGCATCACGATACCCTTTTATCCGGCCGGAGCGGTCCATATTAGCGAGCAGATATCTGAACTGATTCCCGCGTCGGATCTTGTAGTCGGATTTTCCGAGATTGATCCGGCATCCCGGGTCTTCAATCGCAGCAATTGTTCCTTCGAAGGGGAATTGGTCGATGATACTGTTGGCAATCAATTTAGCGGTATTGCCGATATTCTTTGTCTTTCGGGCTTTATTGATTTGGCTTAGAATTATATTTCCGTCCGAGGTAATCACCGTCGTTTCGGCGGTTATTCCCTGATCGGATTTGGTGACACTGCCGGATATGATCATATCAACGGACTGAATCAAAGGTGTATGTTGCCAGCCCTTGGTGGAAACGGTTTCCATATCCAGATCGGCCTGCAACATCATTTCTCGCAGTTTGGACTTTGGAACCTCGCGGAAACACCCATACCGAAACAAATTGGTGCTGACAGCCGCTTCGATTTGATCTATGATATTCGAAAGATCTTCATCCGGCGAATTGTTCACAAATCCGTAAATACCCACCGTAATCGGTTTGGGTGTCGCAGGGTAAAAATAGCGGTGCACGGAGGATTTGCCTCGAAGCTGGATGGTTGTCTCCCATTGTTCGGGAATATAGCCGGACGCAGAAAGGGTGAGTTTGACTTTAGGAAGCGTTTTTCCTTTATAGACATAAGTATATTCACCCTGGACATTGGTCTTGCCGACCCGTTTACCATCTACACTGACTGCAACCCCCGGAATTCCTTTGGAAAGGCCGTAGGCTTCGGTAAGGGCCGCAATGGAAATCGTTGCCTTTTTTATCTCTGGTTTGGCTGCTTTTTTCTTGGTTTCTGGCACTGCGGCAACGGCGGCCTTCGCCTTCTGGGGTTTTGTGACTGTCTTTGCTGGTTTTGATTGTGTGACTTTCTTCGGTGCCGGCGGCTTTTGGACTACCGCCGGTTTGCGTTTCTTATTCAGCGCAACTTCATAGCGTTGCCCCGGTTGCACGCGGACCGACTTATTACATTCAGCATAGCCTTTCTTTTCGATTTGCAGTTGAAGGCCTTTTTTCGGCATCCGGGTATACTCGTGGATATACTCTCCGCTTTCGTCGGTTTTGCCTGCTTCTTTACCTGCAAACCGGATGGAAGCTCCTTCAAGCAGCTCACCATCCTCATCATTTAGAACGACAACCGTAAAATACTTGGTCGCTTGGAGCTCAACATTGAACGGATACTTTTCCACTGCCCCTTTTTGAGCAAGCTTAACAACAAATGAATCTTCCCAAGCTTCGATTCGGTATCCCACAGCTTCCTTATGAACAGACACCCGCACTTCTTCTCCGGGTTGTTTTTTAATCCGATGTAAAAAACGCCCATCGGCGTCTGTGTATCCGATCTCATTTCCGTCTAAGAAAACTCTGGCCTGGGATGCGGGTTTGCCATCCAAGCTGACGTTCACCTCCATGTCGAGATCAACCTGTCTTGGGACATTGCATGCCAAGATCAAGATCGAAGATAGTATAATTATAGCGACGTTTATGGTTGATTTGACCATTGTGTGTACCTCCTAAAATGCTGACCGCCAGTGGGATGATAAAGCTCTAATTGCGCGGCGCGCGAGATCATAGCCCCACCGTTTAGGTTTAAAAATATTCTCTAAGCTGCGTGGAAAATCAGGAGATTACATTCCGGGCGGCTGGATGTTGACTTCTCCTGGATTCACGATTTTGTCTGCATCGGAAGAGAGACTCTCAATTGATTTGCGTTTACCTTCGTCAATCTTCTTGAGCTTAAATACTAATTTTTTTCGTGTGCTACCCTTTATCTCCACGGTTTCGGTTTCCGTTTCAAATCCGATTCGGCTGGCCTCAACTTTATACTTTCCAGGTGTTAGGGCATCCTTTTCAGATTCAAATTTTCCCTTTTCGTCTGCCATGGCTGAGGTGGAGGCCGTTTCTAAAGTTGCGGTGGTATTTATCATATGAATGACCGTGCCTTGGGGGCTTTCCCCTTGCATAGGCTGCAGTTTTTGGTCTAAAAGCTCTACGGTGCCATATATCTTAGACGAACAGGCTGAAATAAGGAGTGCCAACACGGCGGCCATTAAGATTAAAAGACTTATTCTACAACGCATGATTCTTTCCTCCTATTAGCTAGAAACGCTGATCTTTTATCCAACAAATTTGCGCTGGCTACTGATGATTATTCGTTTTTATTTTTTTTTGATCTTTTTTTCCTGGACGATAATTTGCTTGGTTAATTGTTTAATCTGCACTTTGGTCGTATCCATGTCAGCTTTGACTTCAACTGCCTTGGACTCAATGCTAAGATGTTTGGTTTTCAAATTGGCAATACGTTTGATGTTGGTTGTCTTATCTCCTAGATTTGAATTGTCGATGGCTTCCATTTTTTTAATTTCAACCCGAATATTGGCCTTCTTTTCGAGAACGTCAGCCAATTGCCGATTATATTTGGCATACTTATTTCTTAGAATCTCACGTTCTTTTTTGAGCTCGGAAAGCTGCAATTCTTTTTCAGATAGGCTTATATTCGCCTTGGCTCGCTTCAGATCATACTCCGCCTCTTTGACATCAGCCCGCATGGAAGCGGGCACCTTACGATAAAGATCTGGATCGGCAGATTTTTTAGAGCTTTCCATTATTTTTGGCACCGGGACCTTTTGCATCATGGAACAGCCCCCAAAAAAGAAAAGCGCCAATACAAGTGTCATACTGATGTATAAAAACCGTTTCATAGTAATTTCCTCCTCGTTTATTTAGTAAACTTTGTTGGATTTTCGGTTTTGCGCCGATAATGATTATAGTGAACGACACGCATCGCAACGCATTTCATAGATCAGTTATCGGCATATTTATGTTTTACTTTAAAATTTTTTTAAAAAATAAAATTATTAGTGATTTTAATAGGTTAACTAGCAATCGATTTAGCGAGAACAGCTATTAAATTTTGCTTTGATGCTGGGCAGTAAGGGGGGGAGCATAGGAAGGATCAAATCCAGAATTGTGAATCAAGCCGCTTAAATTTGGCTTGTAACTGAAATGACAGATTTGGCGCGTTTGGCCGATGAAAAATCAGGCTTCCGCCCTGGCCGCCAAAAAGGGCTTTGGAAACGAATTAAAAAGTGGGGAAGATAACATGACAGTAGAATCCGGCGGTACTTTCGACGATGGCGGTTGTCGCGTAGAAGTTAAGGTTATCAGCCAGAAAGGAACCTGCCACTTCGGTCATCAAGTGGGTGATAGCGTCGTTTTCGACGGCGAGACGATCCAGGGCAGGATTTGTTTGAGCGCACTTTATAGTCTTTTGCCTAATGTTTTTGCCATGCGCTGCGGCGCCGACTTTCCCTGGCTAAAAGAAAATAAAGACATCGCCACGCATGCCTGTGCCGATGCATCTAATCCGGTGGTTTTTGAAATTCGTAGAATTCGAGATTAACAAGGTAATATAATTCTGCTAAAAATTTGGATAGATTACGAAAATGGACGTACCTATCTTCTAGTCTTTCCTCTCAGTTGGAGAATTGTCACAGCCTTATTTTCCCCAATACTTCCTCAAATGGATTGTGAAATGGTGTATTCTTTTTTTGCTTCTTCTTTC
>CP070746.1:4344776-4412313 GCA_020348305.1 Desulfobacterales bacterium | reverse complement strand
TTTCTGTCTCAGCAAGGGATTGGCGGCACCGGTGGGGTCTTTGGTATGCGGTGCAGCATCTTTTGTTGACGATGCCCGCCGTGCGCGCAAGTTGATTGGAGGCGGCATGCGGCAGGCCGGTGTGTTGGCCGCCGCAGGGATTGTAGCACTTACCGAAATGGTCGACCGCTTGGCCGATGATCACGCCAATGCTAAAAAACTGGCCGAAGGATTGGCAGATATGAAGGGATTGGAAATCGATTCCAATAGCATCAAAACAAATATTGTTTATTTTGAAACCGCGGGTGATAATTTACCCGCAATCAAGCTGGAAAGTCGCCTCAAAGCGCAGGGCGTAAAAATTTCGGCATTCGGACCGCGACGCCTGCGGGCAGTGACCCATTATCATATCACCGCTGAAGATATCGACATTGCCCTGGACGTTTTCTCAAAGATTTTAAAATGAATCGATTTTAACACTTGATTTTAAATTCGCTCAAACGACTGCAATTGCGTCGATTTCAATTAAAAAACCCCTGGGGAAGCCGGCGATCTGCACAGTGGTCCGTGCAGGGGGCTGGTCATTAAATCGACATCCATAGATTTCGTTCACCGCGGCAAAATCATCAAAGTTTGCAAGAAAGATACCGACTTTGACCAAATCATCGAATCCCATCCCCGCTTCTTGCAGGATGGCCTCTAGATTATCTAAAACGCGTTCGGTTTGTATTCGAATGTCGCCATCGCCCGCCAAGTTGCCGCTTTGAGGGTCAATCGGAACCTGGCCGGCGATATACAACGTGCGACCACCTTCCACCAACACACCCTGACTGTAAGGACCCAAGGCGGCAGGTGCAGCGGTTGTCTTTACGACTGTTTTTTTCATCTTATTAGTCCTTTTGTAAAATTTCCATTAAAAGCTCGATAGGGATACTGCCTCCGGTGACAAGACACACACTTTTGCCTCTAAGCGTCGGGGACATCTGCAGCGCTGCAGCCAACGCAAGCGCTCCGGAAGGTTCAGCCAGCATCTTATTATGCAATAAGATTGATCGGATTGCAGCGCGCACAGAGTGTTCTGGGACTAGCAAGACATCATCGATCAATTCACTTAGAAGCGGAAACATTTCATCTGTGATATACGGCACGGCCACACCGTCACAGATCGTCTTGCACTCCACTGTGACCGGCCGGCCCCGATCGACAGCCGAACGTAGGGCGGGACAGCCTTCGGGCTCAACCGCATAAATACGCACCGCCGGATTGATCGCTTTAACCGCACTGCCGACTCCGCCTAACAGACCACCGCCGCCCACGGGTATAAACACCGTATCAACATCCGGTGCATCGTCCATGATCTCGAGGCCGAGACTCCCGTGGCCTATCATGACCTGTCGATTCGTCCAAGGGTGAATAAAGGCATAGGGTTCCTGCTCCCAGAGATGCTCCCGCAAGTAGCGAAAGACCTCTGACACGGGTATGAGCACCGGAATCCCGCCGTATGCTTTAACGGTTTCAATCTTGGGAGCAGGGGCTGTTTCCGGCATAATGCTGCGGGCGGATATTCCGAAATATCTGGCTGTCCACGCAAGTGCCTGAGCGGTATTGCCAGCACTAACCGTGCTGACGCCCCTCGCTTTTTCCTCTCGGCTCAGCGAGGCAACGGCATTGAAAACGCCGCGAAGTTTAAAGGAATTCACCGCCTGAAGAATTTCGGGTTTTAGCAGAATTTGAGCGTCATTATCCCCACCGCGATACGGGATCAACGGTGTATGGACAATTAATGACTCAAGGCTGTTTGCGGCAGCTCTGAATTCTTTCAACGATGGTTGGTCAATCACATCTACGCCCCTCCCCTTTAACCCAAATTCTACCGCTTTCAATGTTTAAAACTGCGCTGCCCCGTATAGACCATGGTGACGTTGGCTTCGTTGCAGGCCTCAATGGACTGATAATCATTTTCGGAGCCTCCCGGCTGAATCACCGCGGATATACCTTCTCTGATGCCTACATCCACCCCGTCACGGAACGGAAAAAACGCATCGCTCACCATGGCGGCACCGATCAGTCCGCCTTTTTCATCTGCTACCCGCTGATGAATCTCTGCTATTTTATCCTTATCTTTGAGGTCATTATAAGGTATATGATATGTTTCAAAACAATAACGGTCCGCCAGTTTTCGATAGGCCTTATCTCTGGCAATTTCGGCAACACCCACGCGATCTTGTTCACCGGTGCCTATACCAACGGTCACCGAATCCTTTACATAAATAACCGAATTTGACGTAATACCGGATTCAACCAACCACCCGAAAAGCATATCATCAAATTCTTTTTCCGTCGGCTCCCGGTCGATTTTATAAGCTTTGCCTTTGTATTCGCATTCAGCAAGTTTGAGATCGTCTTTGGAGCGGGATGTGGGCACAAACGACCACTGGGCAATAAGTCCACCATCGATCAGGCTTTTGAATTCGACGCATTTTTGGCCCACAAATGTCTGCAGGCGTTCAATATTGCCGATTTGGATAACCCTTAAATTTTTTTTCTTGGTAAATATATCCATGACGCCATCTTCGAAATCCGGTGCCACAATCACCTCGGCGTATTGTTGGGTAATCGCTTCGGCCGTGTCCTTGTCCACCGAACGGTTAACGGCAATACAGCCGCCAAATGCCGCCACTCGGTCCGCCATGTTGGCTTTAACATAGGCATCCACCAATGTATCAGAACGCGCAACACCACACGGATTATTGTGCTTAACAATAACCACTGATGGCCTATCCGTAAAATATCGCAAAATATTGAGTGAATTGTCGGCATCCGTCAAATTGGTCTTTCCCGGATGCTTGCCGGATTGCAATAATTCGACATCCGAGACCAAATACTGACCCGGCTGGATGGTTTCGGTCTCCCCCAGGACTAGATTTCCATTCACCAATCGGTAAAGGGCGGCTTCCTGACCCGGATTTTCACCATACCGCAGGCCTTTCAGGACGTTGTCAATCGTCCAAACCACCTTTTCATAAAAAAGCGTCTGACGCGTATCACCGTCAACAAAGCTGATCTCCATTTGCGGTGGAAAATGGTCATCCATGATGGTGCGGTACATTTTTTTTAAATCTTCGGCCATGGTTTATCTCCTTCTGTGGTTTCCAAACATATTAAAAGTCTAAAAATTATAACAGCTTTTTGCATCTTCGGATGATTTAGACATCAAAAAGTCTGCAATGGTTCGATCATATATAGCGGTATGCTCGAAGGCCTTTTGGGCCAAATGGAAACGTAGGTCCAAAGAAATAGCCCCGTTGTGTTGCTTTAACTCAGTAATAATTTTTTCATAGTCAGTCGGATCAACCACCGAGGCTACCCGGATAAAATTTTTGGCTGAGGCTCTGATCATACACGGACCACCAATATCAATGTTGCCTCTGGCGTTTTCAACCGTGACATCCGGCTGTGAAATGGTCTCTTTAAACGGATACAGATTGACAACCACCATGTCGATCGGCACACTGTTGGTCCTTTTCAGGTCTGCTTGGTGGGCATCGTTATAGGTCTCGGTAAGAAGCCCAAGATAAATTTTAAAATCAAGTGTTTTTACCAAACCTCCCTGGGTCTCGGGTTGACCGGTGAAATCTGATACCTGGGTTAAATGTTGAGCGGCGGATTCACCGAGGATCTCATGGATGGCGTTGAAGGTACCTCCGGTAGAAAAAAGTTTAATTTCGGGGTTAAGACCCACTAGCTCGGGGATAAACGTATCCAGCCCCCTTTTATCCGAAACGCTCACAAGGACATGTCGAACTTTTACTAGACCGTCTATCTTTTCCACAATGTTGATACTCATAATACCTACCTCTTTCCTTCATACTCTTCTAAAAAACGGTTAAAAAAGTGCTCCATAAATGCGTGCCGTTCGCGGGCCAGTTTGCGGCCCTCCCGTGTCAATATCCGATCATTAATTTTGCAAAGCTTCACCTTAAATTCTCTGAAACCGGTATCATCCTTTGAGTAAGGTATCGCCTTTTCGACGTCTATATCGGGATTATGAAGACAAGCGCCGATCTCACCGGCAAAAAGATAAGCTCTGGCCACACCGACTGCCCCAATGGCATCAAGCTTGTCTGCATCAAACAATACCCTGGCCTCCGGTGTTTTCGGCTCCCCATTACTCCGAAAGCGGTGGGATTTTATGCAATGCAGAATGTTTTGTTTTTGGGTATCAGAAAGGGGCAGTTGATCGACGATCGGCTCAGCCATGCGAGCCCCTTTTTCGCCATGGCAGATGGCACCGTTGGAGGTATCCTGATCAGTTCGACCAATATCATGTAAATAGGCGGCGATGAGCAATACCTGCATATCCGCACCCTCAACCGGACCAATACGTTCACATAACCGACAGACCCGCAATGTATGCTCCCAATCGTGACTCCCACGGGCCCCGCCAAAATAGGTTTTGGCAATCTTTTTAATACGGATAACCAGAGATTCATGATCAGTCGGATTAGCGATTTTCATATTTGGCTGGCTTCAGACGGTGATCGATGCATTCGAATAGATGATTCCAAAAAACAAATAACTACTTATCTTAATTGAGAAAATCGTTTTGATCTGAAGAAAATGACAATTAAATGGTTGTGATATCTTGTAAAACTTGACGGGCAAACGCTAAAATACAAGATAATATTTTAAAAATATAAGCACCATACACTAGTTTAATTCAAACTTGCAATAGATAAATTCAAACGATTAGGATAGGAATTGACAGGTTAAAAAATCTAGTTAATGTTACGGTTTTAGGGAGACCCGCCCTTGGATGTCCATCACCTCTAATTCAGGCAACACGGAGACGCCAATGAGAAATCGAGTTTTATTATTGAATTTATATTTTGTGTTAGTTCTTTGCGGTTGCCAGTCTGTTTCTTATTACAGTCAAGCGATTGATGGGCAATTAAACATTATGATGAATAGACAACCTATTTCAGAACTGCTTGATGATCCCCTGACGCCCGAAAATCTTAAAAACCGCTTGTCGTTGGTGCTTGAAATACGTGAATTTGCCCAAAACAAACTTCATCTTCCGGTCGAAAATCATTATCTGAGCTATGTAGATCTTAACCGCCCTTATGTGGTATGGAATGTATTTGCAGCGCCGGAATTCTCACTGACTCCAAAAACCTGGTGTTATCCGGTCGTAGGATGTGTCGCATACCGGGGTTATTTTTCAGAAGAAGCGGCACATCGATATGCCAACGGCTTAAAAAAAAGAAATTATGACGTCTATGTCGGCGGCGCCATCGCATATTCCACCTTGGGTTGGTTCGACGATCCCGTATTAAGCACGATCATGTATCTATCCGAGACTGAATCGGCATCTTTAATTTTCCATGAACTCGCCCACCAAATTCTCTATATACCAGATGATACGGCGTTTAATGAAAGCTTTGCGACTGCTGTCGAACAGGAAGGCATGCGGCGCTGGCTGATTACCAAGGGCGATCCTGAGACCTATAATCTTTTCATAGTTAAATACCAACGACATCGCCAGTTTGTCGATCTGATCATGAACTACCGTCGCCAGCTTGAATCCCTTTACCAAAGCAATCTACAAACACCAGAAAAAAAGGGGCAAAAAGTAGTACTATTTAACCAGTTAAAACGGGATTATGAGACGTTAAAAAACGAATGGAATGGGGCATCACGTTATGATTCCTGGTTTCGCCAGGAGCTAAATAATGCAAAATTGGTCAGCGTGTTAACCTATCAGGATTTCGTTCCGGCGTTTCGCAAAATGATGCAAAAAAAAGACGGTAATTTAAAGCAATTTTATGCAGAATGCCTGCGCGTGTCTCAAAAATCCAAAACCGAAAGATATAGCAGTTTAACCCATTACTTGGACAACCAGTAACTATTTCTAAATGAGCGAATAATCGTCCATACTGGATGTGAACAACCGGCGGGGTAGACCGATATTTGCCAACGTTGGCGACAAATTATCTGCCGAGATCTAATAAAGACCCCCGCTCTTTTGTTTACAGGACATATGTAATTTTTCAAGCCCTATCAAGTCGTTGAGGGCATTCATCCCTTGACACGTAACTTCTAATTTTTTAGAATGTTATTAGATAATTAAGATTTTATTTGCAAAAGGACTGTTTAAGGCGTATTAAATATTCGTCATAGATCATTCAAGACTTCTTCGATTAGCCAGGCTTTCTTGATCCGATTGCGATATCCATATAACCCCGAAAGACATCATTAAAAAGATTCAGCGCTGGTTTTTAACAATGCCGCTAAAATTAATCGGGAGAGACGGGTGTATGAATTGGCGTATGCCATGATGAACATAGTGCCCGGTCAAGGATTTATCTGATGTATAATAATTTCTTTGGATTTAAAGAAAAGCCCTTCAAACTGGTTCCAAACCCTGAGTATTTCTTCTTAAGCAAATGCCACGAAGAGGCCCTCGCACATTTGAACTATGCGATTTCTCAAGGAGACGGTTTCGTCCAAATTACCGGTGAGGTGGGAACAGGCAAAACCACTTTGTGCCGGACATTTCTTGAGAGCCTGAATAGCAGGACAAAAGCCGCCTATATTTTTAATCCCAAATTAGGGCCGAAACAATTGTTGATGAGCATCAACGATGAATTCGGCATCAAATCCGACAGTGAAACGACCAAAGAGCTCATTGATACCCTGAACACATTTTTGATGCGAAACAGGGCCAAGGGCAATAAAGTTATCCTGCTGATTGATGAGGCGCAAAACCTTTCCCAAAATGTCCTTGAGCAACTCAGACTACTTTCAAACCTGGAAACCAACAAAGATAAACTTCTGCAGATTATTCTCGTCGGCCAGCCCGAACTGGCAGAGATGCTGGATTCTTATGAACTCAGGCAGATCGGTCAACGCATTACATTAAGTTATCATCTGACACCCTTGAGCTTCAGGGAGACTAAAGAATATATTCAATACCGCATTAATATTGCGGCCCAGCGAAAGGGGATCAAATTTGATCAACTGGCGTATTACCACATTTTCAAATATTCCAAAGGAATTCCGCGCTTGATTAATATAGTCTGCGACCGTGCGCTTCTGACCGGTTTTGTGCTGAATCAGCATAAAATCACAGGCAATATTTTAAAGGCATCTATCCGGGAATTATCCGGCCCCGGTAGGACCCGAAACTATGGGTTCGCCGATGGGAGAAAAGGACTTGTGCTGATATCTCTTTTGGCCGTTGCCCTGTTGGTAGCGATCTATCACCAACCGCTGATGAATAGAATTCACAAGCTTCTCAAATCAGGGGGTCCCCAGAAAACTGAAATCATTCAATCATTGGAATCGGAAATCCAAACCGCAAACACATCACCTAAAATTCAAAGCTTTTCCAAACCCCTTGAAGCTTCGGTCTCAAAAAATCCATTGACACAGATAACCACTGTTGAGCTGGCAGATTATCTGAAAAATATGAATGTACAAGCCTCCAGATATTTTGCTTTCAAATTTGCAATGGATCTTTGGAATGTAAACATTGATGACATATCCTATCTCGTAAGTATTGACGATGATCAATCCTTTTTCCAACTTTCGGCCAATCCGAGGGGACTTACAATCCATCGGGTCGAATCGGATATGAACTTGTTAATGAGCCTGAATTTGCCCGCCATCCTTGAGTTTTATCCACCAGGCAGTCCGTCTCCGGGCTATCTCACGTTGAGCAAAATTGAAGGTAATCATGTTGAGTTGGGCGGAGCGGGGGAGGACTCCCTTGTGGTAACGGATCTGAATGAAATAGAATTCTACTGGACGGGAGTGGCCTATATACCCTGGAAAAACTTTCTTTCGATTTTGGGTACCATACCGACACATTCGTATAAAGATTCCGTTATCACGTTGAAACTGTTACTGCAGGATATTGGATTTACAAATTTTGAAATCAATGCTGACTATGATGACGCAACCCAGACGGCAATCGAAAACATTCAAGCCAAATATGGTGTTCCAGTCGACGGATTTGTAGGTCCTTTAACCAAGATCATTCTTTACCGAGAAAAGAAGTCTTTCGAAATGCCCCAGGTGATCAGACAATAATTCAATGTTGCACCAGATACGCATGAACGCCTGACAGGCAAGTGACGCGATCCAAACGATTTGGATGATCCCTGCGGGTAATACCGTGAAGAGGAATTTTGAATTTTGAGTTCAATATTAAGGGCCTTAAAAAAGATTGAAAAAATCGCTCCGCGGCAGGAAGACGCCCCCCCTTGGCCAAGACCAATAAATAAGAAAAAAGCCGTCAATTCGCGGATTAAAAAAACGTGGCTATACAATAAACTGTTATCCACCGGTGGTGTCATTATAATAATGTTGGTGATCGGATGGCTTGCCATTAGCCACCGTCATGCAATCATTGCCAAACTTTTTCCCAGCAAACCCACTTCCGTCTCCCACCAACAAAGCATATCATCAAAACAAAAAAAGCACGTTAACGATGCTAAAATAAAAAAAGCGCCACCGAAATCAGATGCAGCCCCTCAAAGAAGTTCACCCCTACCCGGTAAACCATACGGCAAGCCGTCTTTTCAAAAAAAGTCGATGAAAATCAGTTCGCAGCGATCATTGCCCGGCCAAAAATCTTTAAACCAGTCAAGTCCCCTGAAAGGATCTGTAAATTCCTCGACCTCAAAAAAGGCCAGCCCACTAGCGAATCGAAAAATAGCAAAACAACCAAATCAGCATCCCGGCTTAACCGTTTCACCAAAAGTTCCATTAAAACCTTCAAGATCTTTCGCCCAAAAAAGAAAAGAATCTGATGCCCAAAATAGCCAGGCCTCTTTGCCTCGGATCACCGATTCCCAGTTATTATTGCAAGCCATCGCATGGTCTAATGATTCCTCCCAGCGACTGGCGGTAATCAACAATCGCATTGTCCATGAGGGAGAGACAGTCGATGGGTATTCCATAACCGAAATCCGCCAGGAAGATGTGGTCGTAAACGATGGAACGAACTCTTGGCGGCTGGAATTCAGTTTAAAGCAATAATTGACAATTTTTCGATTTTATTTTATATTTACTTTAATTCATCACCACACAATAACAGTTTATCAATTTATTATAAAATCAGATTACGCAAAATCCGGAAAAATCAGGAACTGGAAAGCCGAAGGATTTTACTGCTTCCAGCAGAAGGACGGCCACGGCCAAAGGGGAGGAGAAAACCGGGTTGCCTTGGGAAAAGGTGGTTCGGTTTTTTATTTGAAAATGAATAAAGAACCAAAAAGCAAATAAATGCAAATGATTAAAAAGGTTTTTTATTCTAGCAGAACATTATTCATTCTGCTAGCCTTAATACTTCTGGGTGGGTTGCTGTTTGACATCTATCCACTGCAATCCCTGGAGTATAAGGTATATGACATAATGGCCCGTCTACGGCAAAAACAAGCCGCCAAGCCAGTGGTTATTGTGGCCATAGATGATAAAAGCATAAAAAATATCGGTAGTTGGCCCTGGCCCCGCTCATATATCGCTGATATGATTCGGCAACTCTCCCATTATGGCACCCATACCCTCGGTATTAATCTGTTATATCCCGCCAAAGAGTTCAATGATGGTTTTGAAGAAATTAAAAAGATCAGAGAATCACTTTGGAAAAAGCCATTGGCGGCGAAAAAGAAAGCGCTCCTTAAAATCGATAATACACTCGCGCAAGTACAAAGAAAACTGAATAACGACAACCAACTGCTGGCTGCCATTAAGTCTGCCCGAAACGTCGTTTTACCCTTACGATTTGTCATCGACACCGCTGAAAGTGAAGCGACAATGAAAGTTTCCGGATGGCTTCGCATGAATTCCGTTGATTTGCATGCGAACCTCGACAACCAGGAAGGTTCGGCAAATTCATCGGGGATACTATCGGAAAAATTTAGAAATAAATCCATTACCGCCGAACGCGTGATCCAACCTTTCGGCGAGTTATCGACCAAGGCCGGTGCCCTGGGCCACATAAATCTGATTGCGGATGATGACAATATCGTCCGCAAAATACCGCTAATCATTCACTACCAGGACCGAGACTTTCCGTCCTTTGCACTGCAGGTGAGCAGAAAGTATTTCGGTATTCGTCTCAAAAATCTCCAACCGAGTGACAACGGACTGAAACTCAGGCATTTGCATATTCCCACCGACAGTTATTATCGAATGTTCATTGATTATGATAAACAGCAGGAGAGCATCCGAAGATTCTCCTTTACTGATGTGCTCAATGGGAACATTGCGGGACACGCATTTAAAAATAAGATCGTATTAATTGGCGTAACCGCCAGTGGGATGTCTCCCCGTTATAAAACAACGCTTCATTCCAACCTGTCAGAAATCGAGATCGCCGCAATTGCCATTGAAAATCTCATCAACCACAAGCATATATCCCGACCCACTTGGGCAATTGCCCTGGAAGTTCTCTTACTGCTTTATTTCACGCTTTTTCTCGTCTTGGTCATACCGAAGGTAAACTTACGGATCGGGATGCTGATACTCGGGATATTTTTAATCACCTGGGTTGTCATTACCAGCCTGCTTTTTTTAGCATATGGATACTGGCTTTACATAACAGCTCCCATTCTTCTTTCATTAGTTGGATTTGGTCTTACTAGACATAACCGACTATCTTCAGAAAAACAAAAAGAACAAGCTGAATTAAACAAGTCCTTAGGCTTATCTCTGCAAAGTCAGGGGATGCTCGATATGGCCTTTGAAAAATTCCTAAAATGTCCGATTGAAGACACTTCCGTAAAGGAGCTGTTGTATAATTTAGGACTGGATTTTGAGCGTAAACGAATGTTCAACAAAGCACTGGCTGTCTATCGACATATCGCGAAAGCCGGGAGGTTTAAAGATATTCAAGAAAGGATAACAAACCTTAAAATAATTGAGGAAACGGCGGTTCTACCGACCGGTTTTACTTCTAAAAATGAACCTCTTCTACTTGATAAGTCGACCACCAAACCCACCCTCGGGCGGTATGAAATTATTAAGGAACTCGGACAAGGCGCGATGGGCATCGTTTACCTTGGCAAAGATCCAAGCATCAATCGTGAGGTGGCCATCAAAACCCTAACTTATGCTGCTATAGAGCCGGCCGAATTGGACGAGGTAAAATCTCAGTTTTTCCGGGAAGCAGAAGCGGCCGGCAAGTTGTCTCATCCGAATATTGTTACGATTTATGACGTCGGAGAGGATCACGACATGGCTTACATCGCCATGGAACTGCTCAAAGGAAAAGACCTAAGCCACTATTGCCAAAAAGGAAAATTGCTCTCCTTCAAACGCGTTCTGCATGTGATCGACTCGGTGGCCCAAGCCCTTGATTATGCCCACAACCAAGGTGTGGTGCATCGCGACATCAAACCCGCCAATATTATTCTCCAGGATGATGATCAAGTTAAAGTCGCCGACTTTGGGATCGCACGGGTAATGTCTTCATCAACCAAAACCCAAACCGGGGTTATATTCGGGACTCCGAACTATATGTCTCCCGAGCAAGTTGCGGGAAAGAAGGTCGACGGTCAATCGGATCTCTTTTCGTTGGGTGTTGTATTCTACGAACTTTTAAGCGGAAAAAAGCCGTTCCAGGGCGAAAACATTACCTCCCTGATGTATGCGATCGCCAATACCGCTCATGTCTCGCTGGCCGAAATTGCACCCAAAACTCCGGAATGCTGTTCGCAAATCGTCGATAAATTGTTGGCCAAAGGGATTAGCAAACGCTTTAAAACCGCTGCTCAAGTCGCGAAACAACTACACCCATGCCAAGAACAGCTGGCTTAGAGATTCTGGTCTAATAATATAAGTATCTAAAATTATTTATTAAATTTTTATTTCCTTGCCATTGTCGAAAGATGCTGATAGAATTTTTAGTAATAAAGAATTTGCAATAAAGATAGGATGTTTCTGATATCCGAATTGTTCCAATAATCTGGAGGTCATCATGTTAAAAATATTATTGAAGTTTAAAGATTCAGAAATCAAAACGATTGAAACCGACAAAGCGGAGATAACCATCGGCAGAAATCCCACCAATGACATACATATTGATAATTTAGGAGTTTCCAAACAGCACGCAAAAATCATCAGGCAAGATGGAGCATATCTGATCGAAGATCTCAACAGTACCAACGGAACCTTTATCAATGACAAACGCGTTGCCAGGGCCGTACTAAATGATAATGTGGTTGTCCATATCGGAAAGCATTCACTGATAATTAGCCATAAAAAAAAGGGGGGCCAAAAACCCGCCCAGGACTTCGGTGACAGAACCGTGGCACTTAAAAAATAAAAACACCAAAATCATCGCAAAAGTTAATATGATTGCCGTTCATTAGCCACGCTTCTTTACTCGTTTTTCACCTTCTATATCTTAACGAGCAAAAGACCCTCCAACGCCCTTCAATTAAGACACAAAGTCAATCGCAACATTATTACAAGAATATACAAACCCGCGAAATCGACGAAATCTTAAGTGAGCCGGGCTTTTGAATATAAAGGTGAGATATCGCGCAACGTAGTTACGACGCTCTTCAAGGAACTTAAAAAGGCAAGTATGTCTTCTTCGGTGGTATCAATACCGAATGAAATGACTAAGGTTCCTTGGGCATCGGCATGACTGAGTCCCAATGAAAGCAAAACATGAGACGCGCGCAGGGAACCTGTGGCGCAGGCAGATCGTGTTGATACCGCGATGTCGTCATCATCCAGCATTAGCATTACACTTTCGCCTTCTATATACTTGATGGATAAGGACACCAAATTAGGCAAGCTGAATTCGGGATGGGTATTAAGGATATATTCATCGATATAGTTGGGCAGTTCGGCGAGCAGTTTACTTTTAAGGTTCTTCAGATGGTTTAAGCGTGGTTTTAAATCTCGCTCGGCAAGCTCGGCGGCTTTGCCCATTCCGATAATACCAATTAAATTTTCAGTACCGGCGCGCTTATTATTTTCCTGAATACCGCCATCCAAGAGTGGAAAAACACGGGTTCCGCGACGTATGTAGAGGCCACCGACTCCGGTTGGACCATAAAACGTGTTGGATGCAAAACTAAGCAAATCAACGCCTAAGGCTTGCACATCGATGGGTACGACACCCACCGAATCCACGGCATCCGTATGGAAAATCACCTTTTTTTCTCGAGCAATTTTAGCGATGTCTTCAATGGGTTGAATGGTTCCGGTTTCATTGTTGCTGTGCATAATCGATACAAGTACGGTTTCATCCGTAATGGCATCGGCAACTTCTTGGGGATTGACCCGGCCGCCGGCGTCCACTGAAAGTGAGGTTACTTTAAATCCGGCGGTTTTCAGCCTTCGCAGACTGCGGATGACGGCATTGTGTTCAATATTGGAGGTCACGATGTGTTTGCCTTTTTCAGCGTTGGCCATGGCCACGCCTTTGATGGCATGATTTACCGATTCAGTGCCTCCTGATGTAAAGACAATCTCTTTAGGCGTCGCGCAGTTGATAAGTTGAGCTACCGATTCTCGTGCATTGTCTAACACTTCAGCAGCCTCCTCGCCGGATTTATGTTGACTCGATGGGTTATGATAATCCTTTTCTATTGCGGCAATCATCGCTTTTTTAGCTTCTGAAAGAAGCGGCTTGGATGAAATGTGATCCAGATTAATAATTTTCATGCTCGATACCTTTCCTGCGATCCGCTTTAGTGCTCTTCCTCAAGACTCGACTGACATGCATCACAAAAGGTCGCATCTTCGGAAAGCTCAATATCACAATAGGGGCAATAACATTTATCTCCGTGTGAATGCTCGTGTTCATCTTTACGCTTCGGTTCAGGCCGAGTTATTCCCGCTTTTTTATCTTCATAATTTTTTATGGCCATCTGCAGGGCATCTGCCCCTAAGTTGGAGCAGTGAAGTTTATTTTTTGGCAAACCTTCTAAGGCCTCGGCGACATCTTTATTGGTTATTTTTTTAGCGTCTTCAATGCTTTTGCCTTTGGCAATTTCTGTCAGCATACTGGAAACCGCAATAGCCGATCCGCATCCAAAAGTCTGAAATTTTATATCTTCGATGCGCTCTTCACCAATTCTTAAGTAGATCGTCATCATATCACCGCATAAAGGATTTCCCACTTCACCAATTCCGTCAGCGTCTTCAATCACCCCAACATTTCTCGGATTCCGAAAATGATCCATGACCGTCTTATTGTACATGCCGGATTCCTCCTCTTGCTAATGATTAAATTTGCTTATACCATAATCATTTAATTTCTTTAGTTCAATAAATTTTTAATACCTTAGCCCCTCTAATTTTTCGTTCCTTTAGCTCAACTAACGCCTGATTGGCCTCTTCCAATGCAAATTCCTGCACCTCCGGAACGATCGGAATTTCGGAAGCAAGTTGTAAAAATTCACTGACGTCTCTTCGAGCCACATTTGCAACACTTTTAATCTCTTTTTCCAACCACAAATGGGCCGGATAATCTAAATTGAGCAGGTAATCCTTGTCAAATTCTTCTTTGCGTATTGCGTTGATAATCAATCGCCCCCCGCTGTTTAAATTGGCCAACGCTTCCACCACCGGCTTCCAAGCCGGCGTGGTATCAATTATGCAATCCAGCTGTTGGGAGGATCGGTTTTCGGTATCTCCGGCCCAAAACGCACCAAGATCGAGGGCAAAATCGCGTTCCTTTTTGCTTCTGGCAAATACAAAGACCTTCGAATTGGGAAATTTGTGTCTTGCTATTTTTAATACTAAATGTGCCGAGGCACCAAATCCGGTCAATCCTAAATTTTGACCATCCTTCATTCCGGTCAATCGCAGAGACCGGTAACCGATAGCTCCGGCACACAATAACGGAGCGGTCTGGGAATCAGTAAATTTTTCAGGAATAAAATGGGCAAAATCCTCTAATACTATTGTATATTCTGCATATCCTCCGTGAGCATCTCGGCCGGTGGCTTGAAATTGTTCGCAAAGGTTCTCGTTTTCGCTTTTACAAAATGAGCATTTGCCGCAGGCTGAATAAATCCAGGCGATGCCCACCCTATCGCCAATCTTGAATCTTCTGGCCTTGCGACCTAACTTTTCAACCTTTCCAACCACTTGATGACCTAATACAACTGGAAAATGAGGCGGGAGGGTGCGGCCCTCGATTTCATCCAACTCGGTATGGCATACGCCACAGGTTGATACCCGAACTAAAACTTCATGATCTTCTGGCTCAGGAACCGGCATTTCAACCAATTCCAGCGGATTTTTATTTTTGTTGAGATTGCAAATGTGAGTCAACACCATCGCCTTCATTTCTTTCAATCTCCGTTGTTCTCATATTCATTTGCCTTGCAACAAATAATTCTATAAAATAAATATAGATTTTTCTGAGCTTTGACGCTGCAGATAAAAGGCATTAATTTTAGGTATTTGAATTGACCTGCATACAATATTGTAGGGTAAAGTAATTATGCGACCTGCCCCTGTCAAGAAAGGCTTCCTATACAAACACCATCTCTCTGTCAGCAAGTCGATAAAAAAAGGGATGTGATTGGAGTGCATGTTCAAACGTTAAAGGAAGAATTTTGATGAAAAACCCCATGAAAATATTTCGTTGGATCGTTGGGATTACAGGCATTCTCGTGGCTCTGCTTTTGATTATTACTCTTCTTGCGCCCAGACTGATTAATTTGGAAACGGTCCAAGATATAATCGAGCAAAAGTTTTCAGAAGATATAGATGGCAAAATTGATTTTACCCATATTGATCTTTCTTTTTTTCCTCGTCCCCATGCCCTCATTCATAACGTCACGTTTTCTTTACCCAATCAGATTACGGGAAAAATGACTGCGCTGCAAATCTATCCCAAAGTTTTGCCGTTGATTCGTGGGAGCTTCCAATTGGCAAAATTGAGTGCCCTAGAACCGCAATATACCATCAGGCTTTCTGAACGTTTCTCCATATTTACTGGGCTCCCGTTTACAGCTGTTTTAGAAGAGGTTCACGAGCTTATCCTTTCCTTTCCAGCATTTAACGCGCCGGGCTTAAGCGTGATGCTGAAAAATGGGTCGCTTACGCTATTGCGTGAAGAAAAACGCATCTTTGGGTTTCAAAATATTCAGGCCATTTATAAACGACCCTCGAACAGAACCGAATTTAACCTCAAGTGCACCTCAAATCTTTGGCAAAGTATCACCATCGACGGGTGGCTGGATGCCCAAGACTTTCAAAGTAGCGGAAAAATCCGATTAGCCAGATTTCGGCCGCAAACATTATCTAAATATCTTTTCCCGAATTCAACGTTGAAGCTTACAGATGCGCTGGCAAATCTGATCATTGATTTTGAAACGGACGGACCCGCCTGGTTTCACGCAAATATGGAAGGATCCGTTCCATATCTAATCTTAACCCATGGCACAAAAGAGCTGGTGATTAAAGACAATACGATCAAAACTGCCATACAGACAAAAAAAAATACGGCGAGCGTTAGATTTGAAGAGTTGAGCTTGAATGATCCGAGAATGAAATGGTCGGGAACGTTATTCATCGATCAAGATCAACCACAGATCACCCTTGACCTGGAAGGCCGAAAAATAAATCTAGACGCAATCAGGAATTTGGTTTTAGAAGTGAGCGGCAAAACCGGCATCGTCAAAGATGTTTTCGATATCATTCAGGGAGGAAGCATCCCGCTGATCACCTTAAAATCACAGGGGCATAGGCTTCCTGATTTAGTTGACCCAGAAAACATGGTTATTTGGGCACGAATGCGCCAAGGAAAAATTTTTATCCCCCCAGCACATCTGGATCTCGACCAGGTTGAAGGAACCGTGCGTATTTCAAATGGTATGCTGAAAGGACATAATCTGAAAGCTCGTTCAGGCAAATCATATGGACAAAATGGAAAATTAACATTAGGCCTCAACGAGAATCTAACTCCCTTTCATCTGGATATCAAGATACAGGCCGACTTATCCCAACTGCCACCGGTACTTGAACGTGTGGTTGAAGATGACGATTTTCTAAGCGAGCTTGCCTTTATTGAAAAGGTCAACGGAACGGCCATAGGCAATTTGGTCCTAGGCATAGACACGAAAGAGACAGACGTAAAGGTGGAAGCTTCCGAGGTCCATTTAAACGCCATCTATCGAAGAATTCCGTTTCCATTGAAGATGGAGGGGGGGCCATTTTTCTTTGATGGACGCCATATCGGGTTAAGTAATTTTGATGTGGGAATCGGAAAATCGTCATTTTCGGGATCAACAGCCAAATTCGATTGGGGTAAGGCCAACAGTGTAACGATCATGTCAGGGCCGACAATAATTTTCCTGGATGAGCTTAACTCTTGGCGGTCAACATTTGCCAATTTTGACCGCCTCGAAAAACTTAAACCGATCAAAGGCACCTTGGCATTTAAAACGCTGACGTTGAAAGGACCAATCTTGAGTCGTAAGAAACGCCAGTTCAATTTAGATGGTAATTTCGATACATCGGTGTTAAATTCTAAATTTTTTCCAGGACCGATCCGAATCGACAGCGGCCAGATTTCCTATCAAAACACACGCATGAGCCTGAGTAACTTTCATGGTCGGCTAGGAAAATCAACCTTTCATAAACTTTTCACCAAAATCGATTGGGGCCAAGGCGCATCTGTTGAAGCCACCTCCAAATCCACATCAATCTTTCTGGATGAAATCTGGCCCTGGCTATCGGCATTTGAAAAATTTCAAAAAACATTCCAACACATTTCAACGGCTCAGGGCACCATCCTTTTGCATGACTTTGAAATGAAAGGACCCATCGGACGTCCCGCAAATTGGCGTTTTGCTTCAACGGGGGATATGCAAAACATAATGGTGAAATCCGATTTTCTTGAAAGCCCCATAACGTTGACGAGTGGAAAATTTATTCTAACCGAAAGAGATTATTCAGGAGTTCCGCATAATTGCATCAAATTGGCATCAATGCCTTTGACTTGGGGAGAAAGCCATTTGCTCCTTATTGGAGATATAATCTTTTCAACCACCAACACTGTGATCGATTTGAACATTTCCCTCGATAGTGTCGATTGGGTCCGAGTTGAAAAAATTCTCGATTATGCAAAAGACAAAAAAGATATCTCCAGCAAGATCACTGAAGAAGCCGCCGTCCGGGCGATGCTTAAGATTAAATCCGAAAAATTTAAATATAACAGCTATATCTTTCAACCCGTACACGTAGATGTGAAGCTTACGCCGCATGAAGTAATGGTTGCCATAGAAAAAGCAGATCTATGTGGCGTAACCATCAACGGGACTATTAAAGTCTCTGATCACAGCGTGGAATTTTACATCGTGCCAAAATCCCAGAATAAGCAATTGGAATCAACGCTTTCATGTTTATGGAGCCAAAAGGCTTCGGCCTCAGGTAAGTTCAACCTTGGCGGTGAAATAATGGCACAAGCAAAGCCTGAAGCAACGACTCGGTTTTTTTCGGGAGATTTGGATTTCTCAGCGGATAACGGTCGAATTTATCGTTTTGGATTGTTGTCAAAGCTATTTGCGGTTCTAAACATAACCGAAATTTACAGAGGCAAAGCACCCGATCTGGTTGGAGAAGGTTTTGCTTATCACACCATGGAAATTAAAGCCGATTTTAAAGGCAAAAAGCTTGTCATGCAGAAATGCGCGATTGATGGCGCTTCAATGGGAATTGCCTGTGAAGGTGACATTGATCTTGTGGACAATAAGATTGATCTAATTATTCTGGTAGCCCCCTTTAAGACCGTGGATCGAATTGTAAAGCATATTCCGTTGGTAAGCGGAGTTCTCGGAGGCAAAATTATCTCAATACCCTTTAGAGCAAAAGGAGATTTAGATGATCCGGTCGTCATCCCTCTGTCTCCCACAGCGGTGGGCTCCGGCATTCTTGGGATAATGGAAAGAACACTGAAACTACCGATAACAATCATTCAACCCCTGCTGCCCGATGAGAAACCGAAAAACGAAAAGCAAGAGGAGTAGTATCAATAATTATTGGGAGTTATTCGTCAAATGCTTATCAAGGCGGCAAAATTGAGCCGCCTTTTCTTCTTATAGAAGATATTCAGGAGGAAGAGGGGCAAGAGGGCGTAGAAAAATTAATTACCCAAATGGTTGACCGCTATATCTAAATACGATACCTATATTAAATGTGAGAGTTCGAACTGCAGAATTTCCAAATTGTTGAAAGCGTTCATTGAGTGGAGATGCTAGAAAATGGAGTCTATTAGGATTTTAGGAACCGGTTCATATTTGCCGCCAAAGATTTTAACGAATTTCGATTTAGAGAATATGGGATTAGACACAACCAACGAGTGGATTATACAGCGAACGGGTGTGAACGAAAGAAGAATTGCTGAGCCGGAAATGGCAACCTCTGATCTGGGATATGAAGCCAGCCTTAAAGCCTTTGAGATGGCTGGCCTAACAGTTAAAGATATAGATTTAATTATCGTGGCCACCATCACTCCGGACACCTGTTGTCCTTCGGCTGCCAATTGGCTGCAAGCCAAATTGGATTCCCCACATGCAGTGACATTTGATGTCACGGCGGCCTGCTCCGGTTTTATTTTCGGATTAAATGTGGCCGAGCAATATCTAAAAAACAAGACCTTCAAACATGTGTTAGTTGTCGCGGCCGAAGTGATGTCACGCACGGTCAACTGGAAGGATCGCAACACCTGCATTCTTTGGGGCGATGGCGCAGGCGCTGCCGTTTTAACCCTTGGCAACGACGGTCATGAAATCTTATCTACACATTTGCACACCGATGGCGCCAATGGCCAGGATCTCTTAATGCCTGGTGGAGGCTCCAAAACCACACCGATCTCCCATGAAAGCGTGGAGAAGGGCTTGCACTACCTGAATATGATTGAAGCCAACCTCAGTTTTCGCGTTGCTGTTCGGCGATTTATCGAGTCCATCAAGGAAGCGGCAGAATTTAACGATGTTGACGTGAAAAATATCAATTGGTTTATTCCCCATCAGGCCAATATTCGGATGTTCCAAAATATCGCCAAATCATTAAAGATTCCTTTTGAACGGTTCTACTTAACACTGCAAAAATACGGCAATATCTCATCCGCTTCATGCGCCATATCCTTGGACGAAGCCGTGCGGGATGGCAGTATTCAAGCCAACGATCTAATCTGTTTGCCGGTATTCGGCGGTGGATTAACCTGGGGCAGTGCCCTGATCCGGTGGTAACGCATTTCCAACCGTTTCTTGACAAACACCCCTTTTTATATGCTTTATTATCTGATGGATACTGAATATCGCTAAGAGAACCTTAATTTTTCTCTTAATCTATTTACCAACTCATTGATTTCTTTAATCTTCAATCCATAGCCGACGGCTAATAAAACGATCATAAACAGAACACCCGTTCCGAGGGCGATCATCAAACTTCCGCTAAATGTTGTTGCATCAATCCAAGGAAGTACTTGTCTTTTAAACCATACCAAAACAATTCCCACCAGAGCACTGAGGGCCATAATTTTCAAATAAAACCACTATACCTCTTTGCTTCTCTTGTTTTGGCTGCGTTTATTCCAGAGTGCATATAAAAAAAATACCTGCAAAATGGCCGAAAGTGAAACAGCCAGGGCAACTCCTCTGGCACCCATCATTTTCAGACCGAGCAGATAAAAAGGAACACTCAAAATGACCGCAATAGTTCCGTAAATAGCCGGAAAAAGGGTATCCTGCATCGCATAATACGCTCTGGGTATAATCGTGTTGGCCGCAATGGCAAAAGCACCGATTAAAAAATAGGTTAACACCCCGGCAGCATGGCCGGTCGCCTCGGCATCGAAATTGCCTCTCTGAAGCAGTATTAATATGAGCTCGTTACGAAGCACCATCATCAAAACCGAAAAAGGAATAACCAAAGATAAATATTTTAGGGTATTGTTGAGCAATTGATTCATTTCCTGCATTTTTTTTTCAGCGACCAATCGAGCCATGAACGGATATGAAGCCACGCCTGCGGCTTGCCCAAAAAAGGCGACCAATAAAAGCATGGTTCTGAAACTATATTCTAAATCGGCAATACTTCCCGGAGGCAAATAGGACCCGAAAAATTTCATAAATATCTCCATGGAAAAAAACATGGTCAGGCCGAAAATCAGCGGTAGCGTCAGCTTTGTATAGGTTTTCAGATCCGGGTGCTTAAAATTAAACGTCAGTGAAAATTTCATTCCCACTTTCTTGGCACCCCACCATTGCAGCGCGAAATTGCCAACTAGCGCCCCGGTCAGCACGCCCCATGAAAAGCCTTGCATGCCAATCCAGGGACTTAAAAGAATCCCGCCACCAATGATTCCCAGATTATAGATAAGCGGTGCAAAGGCAGGAATAAGAAATTTTTCCTTGGCAAACTGCACCGCCATAAACAGTCCACCTGAAAAAAAGAAAAACTGGGCGGGTATGATAATCCGTGTCATCGTAATGGCCTGTTCTCTAAAATTCAAATCAGGTCGACCACGCGCAATAATGGCAACGAGTTCAGGAGCAAAAGCTTCTGAAATCACAATAAATAATAATAGAAGCGTTCCAAATCCGGTTAATACAATCGAGAAGACCTTCCATCCTTGTTCTTCTTGGTTTTCGACAAGATAGCGGGAAAAAATCGGAATAAACGTGATGGACAAAAATCCGCTGGCGACGATGTGATTTAATATTTCTGGAATAACAAAGGCCACCTGATAGGCGTCTACATCTGCGCCCCGGCCGCCTACATAGGCAATGACCATCAAGCGGACGAAACCAAAAAGACGGCTGAAGAAGATCGAGCCCATCATGATAATCGAGGCAATGCCGACTTTTTTATATAAGGATGGTGACATGAAGATGTTATATTCTTATCTGGTTGCAGGAATTCCGAGTCGTTACTCAAGCGTGCAAGTTTGGATTGCATTATCAAAAAGTTAGCAATAAATCAAAGCATCTCATTTATTTCCGCAAAAGTTTGGGGAAACCAAAAAAAATGATAACATTGCCCCAGCAAAAAAGAGCGCTTAAAGGCTCAAAGGCACCCATTGCTTGACACAATATGAGATTTTCTTTATGATGCAATGAAGGCCTGAATTCAATTCAAAATGATCTTGTCTGCGTTCGAAAATAATTTCCTTTCATTTATCTTAAACATAAACGCATGTCCGACAAACAATATATTCCACAAAAATTTACCGCACTCCTCGTGTATGGACGTCCTCCGCTGGTCTTTGCCGGCATGATATGCGCTATTGGCGTAATGTGGCTCCGCAGTCCGATTCTATATACTTTGGGTGTGGTTTTTTTGTTTTTCTCCATGAGTTTTGATCTGGTCGACGGCTGGTTTGCCGCTCGCTTTCATCCGCAGCCCAACCTAGCCCATCTCGCCGACCGTATCATGGATAAGATCGTATATTCCATTATCTTCCCGCTTGTCGCCGTGGGCACCATGTGGCGCTTACATTTCATATCCACTGATCCCAACAGAGCGGAATTGCTGCATGCCATTCTTGTGCTTCTTATGGCTGTGACGGTTCTGATTCGAGATAATTTTGCTCATTTTATGCGCGGATTTGCGATTCGTAATGAACAAGAACTCGAAGACAGTGAATTAAGTCGGCTAAGAACCGTTGTCGCCGCCCCAGTCGGAGCGCTGCTCTTTGCTTATGCGTTTTATGTTCCGGAAGGACCTCCCTCCAAGATTTACTTTTGGATTTCTTGGTTAGGTAATTTACCTCTGCGCGGGTTGTTTGTTATCGAAATTATCTTTTTAATCATCAACTTCGGATCCATCGCAATGTTCTGCCGCAAATACGGATCGTTATGTCTAGACGAACTTTGTTTGGGGAATGAGCGATTGCGACGACGCATTTTAGCGTTCTTTCCCAATGCATTAACGGTGATGAACGCCATGATGGGATTGTTGGCGGTGTTCTTTGCCTATCAGGGACGTTTGCGGGAGGCCTTTCTTTTTATGATCGGTGCAGCACTGTTTGATAAACTAGATGGCGCCGTCGCCCGCCGGCTGGGTCTAACCGAACCATTGCCAAGCGAAAGCGATCGTCAACGGTCAATTAATCTGGGAGGGATACTTGATGATATCTCTGATGCAGTCAGTTTTTGTATTGCTCCGGCATGGATTTTCTATATTACACTTTCAACATTTTTGGATCCGGTCATCCTAAAGCTTCCTTTCGGTTGGGTTGCCTGGTTCTATGCGCTGTTGGGATTTAGCCGACTGGTGTATTTTACCATCGACAAATCACCGATCCCGGGCTTTTTTAAAGGCCTGCCTGTTCCGGCAGCCGCGATTTTGGTATTGTCGCCGTTAATTATTGTTGGTCAATCCATCAGTGAAGCTTCGGAATGGGCACGATTCTGGGGAATTTTCAGCTTCGCATTGATGATCTTTACAGCGATTCTGATGAATCTTTATCCAATCCGTTATTTGCATCTGGGTCGCTTTATGAGCCGGCATCCGTGGTTCGCCCGCGGGACGTTGCTGTTGCTTATTTTTTCGGTGTTCACGCCGTATCTTGGTCATATCGGTTTATTGTATATGATTTGCTATTCGCTCTCACCGCTGATTACCTGGCGCATTCATCCGGAAGTCGCAGCCAGAGAAAGCAGCGTTAAGCCCGCCGGTGCACACTAGTACTGATTTGAAATCATTTTGGTCTTCGAACCAGCAACGATGTTGAGAATGTCTTCCAGAATGAGGTAGCCACAAGGAATAAGCAGAAGAGTGACAAACGTACCAAAAAGCACGCCAAATCCAAGGCTGATAGCCATGGGGATTAAAAATTGCGCCTGAACACTGCGCTCCAGCAACATCGGCGTAAGACCGGCAAATGTTGTCAGTGAAGTGAGCAGAATCGCTCGAAAGCGCAAACGGCCGGCTTTTATCACGGCATCATGGGCGCTAGCCCCCTGTCTGCGCACGCGATTGGCAGCATAGATTAGCACCAGGGAATCATTAACTACCACTCCGGCCAGACCGACCATTCCAAAAAGACTCAACAAGCTGATATTAAAACCCATAAGCAAATGACCGGCCAAAGCACCGGTAATACCAAAAGGAATGGCCAACATAACGATAAAGGGTTGGGCGAAAGACCGGAAGGGAATGGCCAGCAGCGCATAAATGCCGAAAAGGGCAAGAATAAAACCTTTCATCACATCCGCAAGAGACTCTTGCTGCTCTTTGCCTTCACCTTCAATCGTGTAACGTAAACCGGGATAAAGACTTTTCAGTTGCGGCAGGAAGTTATTTACCAGAGCAATTCGCACTTCGTTGGCATTGGTCACATTCTCATTCACATCCGCTGTAACTTTAATCACCCTTAAGCGCTGGGCGCGTTCGATGGTCGCATAGCCTTGTTCCATCTTGACCTGGGCCACTTGGCTGAAAGGTACCTCATAGCCGCCGGGAGTTCGAATTCGCATGTATTCCACATATCCCAGGGACTTGCGCTCCGTCTCGGGATAACGGACCATGATCTTGATTTCATCTTTATCGCGTTGCAAGCGCAAGGCCTCAGCGCCGTAAAACGCATGGCGAACCTGTCGCGCCAGGTCATCCAAGCTCAATCCTAAACTGCGGGCTGCGGGTTTCAATTTCAGTTGCATTTCTCGTTTGCCGGGCAAAAAACTGTCGCTAATATCAAATACACCCGGAATTCCTCTTAATTCCGTCTTAAGTGCATCACCCGCAGCCAGAAGTTGATCATGATCGTCCAGCGAGAGGTGAACCTCAATGGGATTGCCGGCGCTGTGAATTTCACTTCTAAAAGTGATGGACTCCGCATCAGGGATCTGGCCGACCTTTTTGCGCCATTTTCGCGTCAGGTTGGCCGTGCTCATATCTCGTTCTTCACTTTCCAACAGCTGCACCCAAATCTGGGCCAAATGACCGCCGGTGCCCCGGGTCGCTCCCCGGCCAAAATGAGCCCCGATTGACACCAGGCTGTATTCCAGCAGCGATGGGGCACTCTCAGGGCGCTGTTGATTAGCTTCTTCCAAAACGTCCAAAGCGGCCCGCTCGATATACGTAATGGCCTCTTGGGTCCGTTCAACAGGAGTTCCCACCGGCATGGTCACATAGCAGCGCATGGTATCGCCCTCAACTTTCTGGAAAAGCGTAAATTTTATCCATCCGGCTTGCCAGACGCCGTAGCTGAGCAGTAACAAAACAATGCTAAATGCCAAGGTGGCATAACGCCAACAGACACAAAATTCGACGAAACGGAAATAAGGGCCGTTTATCACCCATTTTAGCCAACGCGCCGAGCGTTTTTCTTTTGGTGGACCTGAGCTTTTCTGCGCCGCCTTATGGGCGCTTCGCTCCAGGTGAGCGGGCAGAATAAATAGCGACTCCACCAGAGAGCCCGCCAATACTAATATGACAATGATGGGGATGTTGCGCATTATTTTACCCATGATGCCGGATGCTAAAAGCAGCGGCCAGAAAGCAACAATGGTGGTTAAGACGGCAAAGATGACGGGACGGCCAACCTCCAAAGCACCCTCCACTGCAGCTTTAAGGGAGCTGAAACCCTCTTCTTGCTTGCGGTAAATATTTTCTCCGATAATAATAGCGTCGTCCACAACAATACCCAACACCATAATAAAGGCGAACAACGAGATCATGTTGATGGAAACATCAAAACGAGGCAAAACGGCCAGACAGGCCGCAAAGGAAATGGGTATTCCAAGCGTTACCCAAAACGCCAAGCGCAGGTTCAAAAAAAAGCCTAAAAGTATGATGACCAACACCAGACCGATGGCCAGGTTTTTCAAAAGCAATTCCAGACGGCTTTTCAAAATTCTGGATCGATCTGAATAAAATTTGATATCAAGACCCTCCGGCAAACCGGGCCGGATTTCCTCTATATAGCGCTTGACAGTTTTGGCAACGGTTAAAGCGTTTTGATCCGCAACCCGATACACATGAATCATGGCAGCAGGTTTGCCCTGAAAGCGTGCGGCAAAGTCAACGTCTTCGAAGCCATCATTCAACTGGGCGATTTGCCCCAATGTGACTTTAGTTCCATCTGCGCGGGTAAGTACAGCCAGGTCTCGGTAGTCATCTGCATAATAGCGGCGACCCTTGGTTCGGATCAGGATTTCACCGCTGGATGTCTTAATTCTGCCGGCCGGCAGATCCAGACTTCCTTTGCGCACGGCCTCTGCCACCTGGCCTAAGGTGAGGCCATAACGCCGTAAGGTTTCTTCGGAAATCTCAATCGAAACCTCTACCTTTCGTAGCCCTCGGAGTTCAGCGACAGTAATCCCGGGCAGATTGATAAGATCATCTTTTATTTTTTCAGCCAGATGCTTGATGGTGGATTCATCGGCATCGCCGAAAATGGCAACATTAATGACTCGGCTTCTGCGGGTTACCTCCCTCACTTCCGGTTTTTCAGCCTCATCGGGCAACGTCGTAATGCGGTCGACCTCCGCCTTGACTTCCTCCAACAATTTTTTTAAATCCCAGTCCTTGATGACCTCAATGGTCACCCTACCGGATCCTTCCTGGGCATTGGAGTCAATGCGTTTGATACCGGCCAGACCGGCAACTTTTTCCTCAATTCGGCGGAGTATGGCCTCCTCGACCTCTGCGGGTGATGCACCGGGATACTCCGTGGACACCGTAATAATATCCAGCTCGGTTTCGGGAAAGACCTCAACTTTCATGGTGAGTCCGGTAATGGCCCCTCCCAGCAACAAAAACATCATCAGCAGATTGGCGGCGACATGATTTTCGGCAAACCAGGAGATAGCAGTTTTCATGAATCATTTACCTCGTTGATCTTCGCAATACGAACTCGCATTCCATCGGTAACGGCTTTGAGGGCCGAGGTAACTACCATCTCCCCACTATAAAGTCCGCCTTTAAGGATGGCGGAGGCAGTCGTCAGTCTGGCGACCTCGATTTTGCGAAAGCTAAGTTTTCCGCTTTCATCCACCACCCAAACCGTATCATTTTCCCTGAGAGCAGATCGAGGGATAACCGCAGCACTTTCTATAGTTCGACCTTGTATCTCTACGGTCACGAAGAGTCCGGCAGCCAACGGCGGCCTTGTGGCATATGGTTTTTCAACCAGAATCACTACATCGACCATCCGGGTCCGCTCATCCAGTTTGCCTTGAGCCCGCACCACTCTACCTTTCCATTCGGATTCTCTGCCCGCAAACCGTGTGCGAACCTTAACCGCAGCGCCCGGTCCGTCACCCGGCGTAAATCCCGGTACGTGAAACCAATAAAGGCTTTCGTCTTCAAAGGGTACAATAATTTGAGCAGCCTCTGTGGAAAAAAGCGTTGCCAAGTTTTGCGTGGGACTAACGTATTGGCCGATATCGACGTTTTCGGCGCCGACCCGGCCGTTGAAGGGGGTTTTGATTTCAGTCCGTGCGAGATTCAATTTGGCTTTTTGAAGATCGGCTCGATCGGCAGCCAACTTGGCTCTGGCAGCCGCCAGTTGGGGTTCTTTGGCTACCAAAGGTGGCGGGTCAATGTCTTTAGTTTCTTTATCTTGGTAAAACAATCGCCATTCTTCCTGCGCTGCAGCGGCCTCCTCCTCGGCGATCTTTAATTTACTTACTGAATCTATGACTCTAGCCTGAGCTAATGTGACGGCTAATTGATAATCCACCGGATTAATGCGCAGCAAAATATCCCCTTTTTTAAACGCCCCGCCATCAACCAGCGATGGTGAAATATAAATGATTTTACCACTGACTTGGGGTACCAGTTGGATTTCGCGTAAAGGTCTGACGGTGCCTTCGCCTTTAATGATAACCGCCTGCGGTCCGGTTTTAACCTTCATCACCCGAACGGTTGGTTTCGGTGCCGGTGGTTTGGTGCGCTTAAGTTGTGGTTTGCTGGCCGTCAACACAAGAAAACCTAAAGCGCCAAGGCCTACGATTATCATGGTAACGACAATATGTATGATTCGTCTTTTGGTCTTACTCATAAATGGCTAGTCTTTATTTCTAGGGGTTAGCTTCAAAATTAAAAAAAACACCATCATCTTTGGTCGCAACCGGTTCCGGCTGAGCCCAACCTCCCCCAAGGGCCCGATGAAGTGTCACTCTATTGTTTAAAATCGCCAAGTCAACAAGTACCAGACTGTCTTCCGCTTGAAAGCGTGTAATTTGGGCATCCAGTACATCTAGATACTGCACTAGACCTCGTATATATCGGTTTTGAGCAACACGCTGCGTTTCCCTGGCCTCCATTAAAAATCTGAGTTCTCGCTCGCGGCGCTCTAGCTGTCGTTCCCGGGTCAAAAGCGCACCTTCAACTTCGGCAAACGCATCAAGCACGGTTTGGACATAATCGGCAACCCCCTGTTGATATCTGGCTTCGGCCGCCCGCTGACCAGCTTTGAGTCGCCCGGCATCAAATACAGGTTGAACTATTCCGACGGTCCAGTTCCAGATGACATTTTCTGAGCGTAAAAGATTATTTAGGTCATCGCTGGTCCAACCATAGCTACCGGTTAGGGAAATTGACGGAAACCGATTCGCTTTGGCCACGCCGACCAGCTCATTTAAAGATCGCAGGCGAGCCTCGGCGGCTCTGATATCCGGCCTTCGTTGCAGCAACTCCGAAGGTAGCCCCGGCGGTACCGGTTCCAGACGCTTGTAGTAGTCTTCCGGTTGCCGGCGCGGTGCCTGGGTTTCAGGATAACGACCCAACAAAACGCCCAGTTGCTGTTGAATAATTCCGAGATCCTGCTCCAGTTGTGGAACCAGAGCTTCTGCCCCGGCCAATACACGACTGGCCTGCCGAACATCCAATGCCGAAACCAAGCCTCGTTTATAACGTGTTTCTACGAATTGCAGACTCCGCCGAAACGCCTCGATGCTTTGCTCTGCAATTTGTAGCCTACGCTCAAACGTTTCCATTTGAAGATACAGCGTAATCGTCTCGGCGACGATAGACTGGGCTACTGTACGCCGGTTTTCTTCTTCCTGCAGGATATCTTCCCAAGCTGCTTTGGAGGCTTTAGCCAGACGACTCCAAAGATCCACCTCGAAGGATGCCGGTGCTACCAGTTCATAGGTATCTACAGTAAAGTTGTCCCTGAAATCACCACCGTCTATCTGTCTGCGATCCCTTAACCCAGAAGCGTTCACACTGGGAAAACGATCGGCTCTAACCCGTATATACTGGGCCCGGGCTTCCAGAACGCGCGCTGTCGCCAGTTTGATATCCCAGTTGTTTTTAAGGACCTCATCGACCAGCTGATTGAGTTCGCGATCGCCGAAAACCACCCACCAGCGATTCTCGACCTCCAGCGTCGGGGCATCTTCAGGAGCCCACTCGAAGGTATCAGGTGTTTTTATTCCTAAATCCGGTTGACTATAATCGGGCCCGAGGTTCACACATCCATATAAAAAAAAATAAGTCACGAGTGTCAGCATGCAACCAAAAAGTCTGTGTATCACTTGTTGTTCTCCTTGTTGTTCGCACCTAATCCATTTAAAGAAAATTCGACGATATGATCGACCAAGCGCGCCTTGAATGTTTCGTCATAAGTGTATCCGGTGAATCTGGAAATAAAGGGTCGGGCCAGATTAAAGTACAGTACCATGGCAAGGATACTAAAGGCATTTAGCGCCAGTTGTTCTTCCTCTATTTCGTCCGGCATAACGGTACGCAGATCATCCAACAAGTTATTGAATAAGGGCCGCAAAACCTGGTCCGCCACAAGTTCAAAGGCTTCGGTCGGTTGCGACAATTCACCCGAAATTAATTGATGATGACGTTTACGTTCTTGATCGGTCATCGGGCCTTCTAAAAATGCCTGTGCCAGGGATTGCACAACAGCATTGGGTGATGGGGTTTCGTTTGCCGCTAAGGATTCCCTGAAGCATTTATGAACGCGACTGGCTCTGGGCAACCAGCGCGATCGGAACACCTCCAGATACAGTTTTTGCTTGTTGCCGAAATGGTAATTGACCGCCGCCAAGTTACAGCTGGCTGCATGGGTGATTTCCCTTACACTGACGGCGTGATACCCTTTGCGGGCAAACAGAATTTCAGCTTCATCTAAAATCCGCTCCCGGGTCATTTCGTTTTTTCTGTTTTTAAGCGTTTTTTGATCGTGGATCATGCGTATTACCTCTATATTGAATTAAACGCTCGTATTAAACGTTCGTTTAAATGTCAAGTTTTTTTTGATCAATAAACAATAGCCTTGCATGTTAGGCAAAATTAAAGTATTAAAAACAATTACGATTAAGAAAGGGATGTATCCAGAAGGTTATTGCGAGTGTAAAAAACGAGAAAAAATCTCAAACTAGGGGTTCAAATAATATCAAGACTCAATTGATATCCATTCAATAATCTGCATTTAATACGCCGATGGCCTCCTCAGAAATATAGATACCAAAAGACAAGGCTAGGCTTTATCATTTTGCCAATCATGAGGTGATCAGATTACACGTGAAGGATTCAAACGAAGACTGAATTGAGGAGTAACCGATGGTTGATAAACTGAGTTCTTTAGGTCTGTGTTTGGGCGCATCCACGGTGTCTATTGTTCAATTGGAGCAGGACCTGAGCGAGGATAATCAAATCACTGCTGACCAAACTGCAACGCCGCGCGTGATCGAATTTTCTCTTCATCCCCACGAAGGAGATCCCAAACGAACGCTGCTTTCCGCTTTTAAGCAGCTCGATTTAAATAGATTTGATAAAATTGCTGCCACAGGTCGAAAATTTCGCAAATTTGTCAATTTGACCTCAATCGCCGAGCCAGAAGCCGTGGAATATGCTTACCAATTTATCAAACCTTCGAAAGTAGACTGCCCAGCCGTTGTCTCCGCCGGCGGTGAAACCTTTATGGTATACGCGTTGGACCGCACCGGCCGTATATCGAATGTCATTACCGGCAACAAGTGCGCTTCTGGAACCGGCGAATTTTTCCTCCAGCAGTTACGCCGGATGAATGTATCGCTGGAAGAGGCTGCCCAATGGGCGGTAGTGGAAACGCCGCATCATGTCTCCGGGCGATGCTCGGTTTTCTGCAAATCCGACTGTACCCACGCCACCAATAAAGGTGCTCCCAAATCACAGGTCACTGCCGGTCTTTGCAAAATGATGGCCAACAAGATCTTGGAACTTCTCAAAAAAATAGATCGACACCACATCATGATCACGGGTGGCACCGCCCGCAATCGGATGATGATCGAATATCTGCAACAGGAGATTCCTGGATTGATCGTTCCTCAAGAAGCCCCCTATTTTGAAGCGCTGGGGTCAGCGCTTTGGGCCTTGGAACACGATACTGCCCCTTTTCCGGGCCTATCCAATTTATTCGTAAAAGAAGCGACCTCATTTGATAGTCTGCCAGCTTTAAAAGATTTTGCAGACAAGGTGGAGTTCAAAACCATCGCATGGGGAAACATCCAATCCGGAGACGTGTGCCTGTTGGGTCTGGATGTCGGCTCGACCACCACCAAAGCCGTGTTGATGCGAAAGGCTGACAATGCCATGCTGGCCTCTGTGTATCTGCGTACCAGCAGCGATCCGGTAGGTGCTTCCAGGCAATGCTACCGTTCGATTCTCGAACAGGTGCAAAAGCATGTCAGTCCCTCGGATATATCCATCGTTGGACTTGGGGTTTGCGGCTCCGGCCGCCAGATCGCCGGTCTGCATGCCTTAACCGATGGGGTCATCAACGAGATCATCGCCCATGCGACCGCGGCCGTATATTTTGATTCCAAAGTCGATACGATATTCGAAATTGGCGGTCAGGACGCAAAATACACCTATATTACCAACGCGGTCCCTTCTGATTACGCCATGAACGAGGCCTGCTCGGCAGGAACCGGATCGTTTCTGGAGGAGAGTGCATTTGAAACCTTAGGCGTTCAAATGGAACAAATCGCGGAAATTGCAATGAAAGGGGAAACCCCGCCCAATTTTAACGATCAGTGCGCCGCTTTTATCGCATCGGATATCAAAAATGCCATCCATGAAGGCGTTCAACACGAAGATATTGTCGCCGGACTGGTGTATTCGATTTGTATGAACTACTCCAACCGCGTCAAAGGCAACCGCCCGGTTGGCGAAAAAGTATTTATGCAGGGCGGCGTCTGTTATAACAACGCTGTTCCGCTGGCCATGGCCTCTTTGGTGGGCAAACCGATTATCGTGCCTCCGGAGCCCGGTTTGATGGGAGCTTTCGGTGTCGCATTGGAAGTCAAAAAACGAATTGACACCGGTCTGATGACCGAAAACCATTTTGATCTTCAAACACTGGTGAACCGGGAGGTAATATACGGAAGATCCTTTATCTGCAAGGGGGGCAAAGAAAAATGTGATCGTCGCTGTGAAATTGCAATGATTGAGGTGGAGGGTAAAAGATATCCATTCGGTGGCGCCTGCAACCGCTATTACAATTTGCGCCATAACGTCAAATATGATGTGGAAAAGCTCGACATGGTACGACACCGACAGCGTCTTATCTTTCACAAGTATGGTGCCAAGCCGCCCCAGGAAATTGGAAAAAAGCGCAAAGGAACCGTCGCGTTGAACCGAAGCTTTTTGGTAAATACCTATTATCCGCTGTATTCCACATTCTTCAGCGAACTGGGATATGAGGTTGTGCTACCCGATGGGCCTTCTCAGGAAGGTATTGACCAACGCAATGCCGCGTTCTGTTATCCGGCGGAACTAGCCCATGGATTTTTCTACAGCTTGCTGGAATCGGAAATTCCAGCGGATTATATTTTTCTACCGCATTTTAAAGCTGTTCCGGGAGATAACGATACCAATTCGAGTTCCCAATCCCAGGTGTGTCCTTTGGTGCAAGGGGAAACATATTATCTTCGAACAACTTTCCGCAAAAAATTGGATCAACTCACCCAAAAAGGCACCACGCTTTTAACCCCCCTCATCGATCTATCCTCCGGACTAAAGGATGCCAGAGATCCAATGGTTAAAACCGCCCTTAAAATGGGCGTAAGCCGCAAGGCTGCCAGGCGGGCTTTTGATAATGCATTAAAACAGCAAATGGCCTGCTTTGCGGAAATCAAAGCAACCGGCCGCAAAGCCATGGCGGGACTTGAAGCAGATCCTGATAAATTTGCCGTAATACTTTTCTCCCGGCCATACAACGGCTTTGTGGAAGAAGCCCATATGGGGATACCCCACAAGTTTGCCTCCAGAGGCATCCTGGTGATACCATTTGATTTTCTTGAATTTGATGCAGAGCATTCAAAGCGACACATGTACTGGGGAATGGGACAATTGATCATGAAAGCCAGCCGATTGGTTCAGCGCCATCCCCAGTTGTTCGGGACCTATATCACCAATTTCTCCTGCGGACCGGATTCTTTTGTGGTCGGATATTTTCGAGAAATCATGGACCGCAAACCCTCTTTAACACTGGAACTGGATAGCCACACAGCCGATGCCGGTTTGGAAACACGGGTGGAAGCCTTTCTGGATATCGTCCATGCATACCGGCAATTGGTTGCCAGAAAAGAAATCGTCCAAAAAAAACGCTCATTTGTACCCGCCCGTATGGTTCTGGATAACGGAACGGTAAAGGTCGTTAATTCAAAAGGCGAAATGCTGCCTCTGACCGACCCGCGGGTCACCGTTTTACTGCCGTCCATGGGCAGGTATAGTTCTGAAGCATTTGCTGCTGTTTTAAAGGGATTCGGTTACCATGCAAAAGCGCATCAAGAATCAGACGAAGCCGTATTAAAACTGGGTCGTGCCAATACGTCTTGCAAGGAATGTTTGCCATTAATTCTGACTACCGGCACCCTTCTCAGCTACATCCACAACGGTAAACGGGATGATGAAGTGTTGGTCTATTTCTTCGCAACCGGTTCTGGACCCTGTCGCTTCGGCCAGTATTATATCTTCATGGAAGATCTGGTAAAACGCCTTGAAATACCGGATGTGGCCATGTTTTTACTGTCATCCGAAAATTCATATGTGGGTATGGATGATGATTTCGACCGCAGAGGCTGGTGGGCGGTCATCGTATCGGATGTGATCGAAGATACTCGCTCAATGCTTTTGGCAAACTCAACAGACACCATTTCGGCCATGACGATTTTCAAAGAGGAATGGGCAAAAATTCTAAACGAATTGGAACAGGGCGATTACGATAGCTTAGAGTATCAATTATCGCAAAGTGCTGAGCGTTTTCGGAGCATTCCGTTGAAACGCCCACCGATAACCGTACCCACCATCACGTTGACCGGAGAGATATTTGTGCGCCGCGATGCGCTCTCGCGTCAGTATTTGACCGAACGATTAGCGCAAAAAGGTTTTGCCACTGTGTGTTCACCAATAGCCGAATGGGTCTTGTACTGTAATTACATGGTCGATAAGGGCTTGAATCCCGATGGCATGACACCCCTTGAAAAGATAAAATTCAAAATCCGCAATAAGTTTCAGGCGCGTTATGAAAAAAGAATCAAATCGATTCTGGCCGATTCTGGATTGGTTCATAACGAAGCCCTTGACATAAATAAAATCATCAATACAGCCTCACCATACATATCTCGAAATCTGCCGGGGGAAGCCATCCTGACCGTAGGCGGTTCGATGACCGAAGTTGTCTCCCATTCTTGCGGTGTTATTGCGATCGGTCCATTTGGATGCATGCCCAACCGGCTATCAGAAGCCATTCTTAACGAAACCATGAATAGCACAGCAAAAATGACTGCCGAGCCGAGAGACAAGCAGCTTCGAGCAGTACTTAGCGATATTGATAAATTGCCCTTTTTAGCAATTGAAAGTGACGGCTCTCCATTTCCGCAGCTCATCGATGCTAAATTAGAAACCTTCTGTTTGCGGGCGGAGCGGCTTCATCAGCGCATCATGGATGTCAATAGCAAACACTAGAACCGGATGGTAATAAAATTAAACCGCTACCCGCTAATGTGTGTAGTTTATTTTGAACCGCAGGACTGCAGAACAAGGAACCGCAGAATATCGAGGTAAAAAAGATTATCTGAATGCTTAAAATAACTTCTGCTGTTCGAAATTCCTTGTTCGACCCGCCCGCCACCACGCCCGCCATGCGAGCAAGGCGAAACGGGCGGGTATTCGATATTCTATACACCTTTTAATTGAATCTGCTTCTTAATTTTGCGTTTGTGGGGTTGCGTCTATCCCTTCCACCTTAACGGAAGGAACAAGTATATGTCCAGTCCAAACGCGCAGGAAACCATACGCCTTCCTGAACCGAGATATGACGGTTCCGTATCTGTCGAACATGCCTTGTTCTCCCGCCGTTCTGTTAGAAAGTATAAAAATGAGCCTTTGACCCTGGCTGAAGTTTCCCAGCTTTTATGGGCGGCTCAGGGCATCACCGCACCAAGAGGCTATCGAACCGCACCGTCGGCCGGAGCACTTTATCCACTGGAAGTGTATCTGGTGGCCGGCAAAGTAAATGACCTTTCTGAGGGAATTTACAAATACAAATATCATGATCATTCACTGGTTCAAACCGTTACCGGAGATAAACGTGCTGAACTTAGTCGGGCAGCACTTCATCAAGGTTCGCTTTCAAGAGCACCAACCGTATTATTGTTTTGCGCAGTTTATGAGCGCATCACCCGCAAATATGGCGAAAGAGGATACCGTTATGTCTTTATGGAAATCGGCCACGCGGCCCAAAATGTTTGTTTACAGGCAATAGCCCTCGGCCTGGGCACGGTGGCCATAGGGGCCTTTCGTGATAATGAAGTCAAAAAGATTGCCAATCTACCGCCAAATGAGGAGCCAACTTATTTTGTGCCGGTTGGACGGTAGCAAAGATGGGGGCTTCTCGATTTTAAATATTAAATAATTTTCGATATTCAAAATGCCAAACAAGCCAAAGCTGTTCGTCTGTAAGGCGAAAATTATAAACCTGGCAAATGCATAAATGATAAGGGAGGTAGCGCTTTGGAAGCCAAGAAGAAGGCAGTTTGGGGATGGGTGATGTATGACTGGGCAAACTCTGCTTTTGCAACAACCGTCATGGCGGGATTTTTCCCAATTTTTTTCAAACAGTACTGGAGCCATGGTGTCGATGTCAACGTGAGCACCGCACAACTGGGCTTCGGCAACTCTATTGCCAGTTTATTGGTAGCTTTGATGGCTCCCATTCTGGGCGCCATCGCCGATAAAGGCTCGGCCAAGAAAAAATTTCTGATCTTTTTTGCCTACCTGGGTGTACTTATGACAGCAGCATTGTTTTTGGTTCAGAAAGGTCAATGGGTCTGGGCGATTTTCATTTATGCGATGGGCATCATCGGCTTTTCGGGTGCCAATGTGTTTTATGATTCGCTTCTTCCCAGTGTCGCCGGTGAAGATAAAATCGACTATGTTTCCGGTTTAGGTTTCTCCATGGGATATCTCGGCGGCGGCCTGCTGTTTCTGATCAATGTGCTCATGACCTTGATGCCGCAAAAATTCGGACTGCCCGATGCGGCTGCTGCCGTTCGTATTGCCTTTATTTCCGTGGCTTTGTGGTGGGGCTTGTTTACCATCTTCACCATATTTTGGGTGCCGGAAGAAAAATTTGTCCCGCTAAAAGAAAGTGGTAAAAGCTTTATTCATGCGGGTTTCCGGCAGTTAATTGAAACATTTAAAAAGGTCCGTCATTTGAAAGTTGTATTTGTTTTTTTACTAGCCTATTGGCTTTATATTGACGGGGTGGATACCATCATCCGCATGGCGGTGGATTACGGACTTTCTCTGGGGTTTCAATCCAATGACTTGATTGTGGCGCTGTTAATTGTACAATTCGTCGGATTTCCTGCTGCTCTGGTGTTTGGAAAACTTGGCGAGAAATGGAGTGTTCGCAAATCTATTTTTTTGGCGATCGCCATTTATATGGGCGTCACCATTTGGGGTACAATGATGACACAAAAAACGGAATTTTATATATTGGCGATTGTCATCGGTCTTGTACAAGGAGGCATCCAGGCACTGAGCCGGTCATATTATTCGCGCTTGATTCCCAAAAACCAGGCAGCCGAATACTATGGGTTTTATAACATGCTGGGCAAATTTGCCGTTATTATCGGACCGGCCCTGATGGGAATTGTCGGTCTCACTGTCAAACGAATTCTCATGCCGCCTGCCCCCACACCCGAACAGGTTTCCGCCGTGGGACAGTTGGCCTCTCGCTGGAGTATCGCATCAATTCTAATTCTATTTCTGCTGGGTGCGATTCTTTTTTATTTTGTTGATGAAGAAAAAGGCAAAGAACAAGCAGCTTTACTGGCGACGGAATGAAAACGATTACTTGATTAGAACCATGGCAGAAAGCAACAAAAAAGCAGCGTTGGTTGAAAAGATTGCCAAGTGCGCCGATGTCGATGCCAAAAACGAAGATGGCTTAACGCCACTGGATGCGGCTTCTCAAAAGGTTTATTGGGCCATTGTGGAGATGCTGCGGACTCACAAAACTCAAGAATAGGGCAACGGTACCTTACGTAACAACAACCAAATAGATCAATAGGCGACTTAACATTTTGAAAAAATTGATAGTATTTATCGTGGTCATAAACTTTCCTATCTTTTTTGCCACGTATGTCTTTGCAGCTAAAGTTAACGTGGTGCATGGCTGGCCCGCCCAACAGGGGGAAGCTTTCGAAAAAATTGTCAAGGTATACATGGGCAAGCATCCCGAGATCGAAGTCATTGTAGAGGTCGTCGGGCGTGACCGCCCGGCCTATTTAGCAACCCGGCTGGCGGCGGGTAACCCGCCAGATCTGACACCGCACCCTTGGCTTGGACTACAGGCAGAGTGGGCCAAAACCAATCAGATCGTATGTTTTGAGGGGCTGATAGATCCCTCTGGGATTTTGGATGCTCTAAAACCGCTTGGATATGTCAATGGAAAACTATTCGGCCTTTTTGTTTTTCCGAGTATCAAAAGCCTGGTCTGGTACAACAAACGCAAATTCGAGCGCAGAGGATATCGGCCGCCGAGATCATGGGATGCGATGCTTACACTCAGCAATAAAATCGTGGTAGACGGGGGAACACCATGGACCATCGGGCTCGAATCAGGGGCCGCCAGCGGCTGGCCTGGAACCGATTGGATTGAAGATATCATGCTGCGTAGCGCCGGTCCACAAATCTACGACCAATGGGTCAATCACCAAATTCCTTGGACCCACCCAGCAGTTCAGCGGGCTTTTGAATACTTCGGTCAGATCGTTTTAAATCCAACCTATGTTCTAGGAGGACCGACAGGTGCTTTGACGACCAATTTTGGGGACTCGCCCTCAGCCCTGTTCACCCAACCTCCCCGGGCGTTCATGCACCGTCAAGCGACCTTCATACAAGGGTTCATTCGCAAGCAAAATCCCGGCCTGGTGGCCGGCAAGGATTATGACATCTTTCCTTTCCCACCGATCGATCAGTCTGCGGCGCAGCGAGTGCCTATTTTGGTGGGCGGTGATGTGGTAAACTGTTTTACCCGACGACCGGAGGTTATCGAGTTTGCCAAATTTCTAATATCCAAGGAGGCCCAAGAAATATGGGTCAAAGAATTAGGCGAGCTGCCCTCCAACAAAAACACCAATCCCGCCCTGTTCACCAACCCCATCACTCGCAAAGCCTGGCATATCTTGTCAAATGCGACCATCTCCAGATACGATGCTTCGGATACGATGCCCGGGGCGGTCGGTACCGGTTCATTCTGGTCGGGTGTTCTCGACTTTGTCAGCGGCATTCCGCTGAAAAGGGTACTGGAGACCATAGAAGACAGTGCCAAAGACGCCTATTCCAGCAAATGAATTGAGAACGGCAGTTTGACTTGAACAGAGTCTGATCGCCACAAGGGCGATTGCATATAAAACTATAAACGCATAGCACCGGTATAATTTCTGACGAGGTGAGCGTGTTACATACCAAACGGTGGATCCCCTGGCTGTTCGTTGGTCCAGCGCTTATTCTCATCCTTTTTTTTCTGACCTATCCCACCCTGATGACCATAGTACGCTCATTTTACGGTAAGGGAACCCAAATATTCGCTTCAACGTTAGATTTTGTTGGATTGGCCAACTGGGAGTTTGTTTTTAACAGCCCCGCTATGCTTGCCGCTCTGCGAAACAACGCTTTGTGGACCGTTGTTTTTACCTTATGCACGGTTACATTTGGTCTGTTGCTGGCAGTATTATTGGATCGGGTCCGCTATGAGAAAATTGTAAAATCGATCATTTTCATCCCGGCTGCCATTTCGATGGTCGGCGCATCGGTCATCTGGAAATTTGTTTTCGCCTATCGACCCGTTAATCTATCACAAATTGGGGTGCTCAATGCCTTAATGGTTGCTTTCGGCAGAGAGCCGGTCGGCTGGTTGATCGAACGCCCATGGGTTAACAATCTAGCTCTCATCGTGGTTGGCATTTGGATCTGGACCGGGTTCTGCATGGTGATCTTCTCTGCGGCATACAAGAACATCCCAAGAGATCTCATTGAAGCAGCCCGGACAGACGGGGCTAACGAGTGGCATATTTTTTGGGGGGTCATTTTACCGCTGATGACAAAGACGATTGCCGTCGTTGCAACAACCATGATCGTTCAGGTACTAAAAATTTTTGACATTGTATTCGTCATGACCAATGGCGCTTATGATACCGAAGTAATTGCCAACCGGATGTACAAAGAAATGTTTAATTTCTTCAATTACGGCAGAGCAAGCGCTATTGCTGTCGTTCTCTTGTTGCTGATTACCCCGATTATGATTTTCAATATCCGTAGATTCACCCGCCAAGAGGCGAGGTAACGATGCGTTTCAAGCGATTCATATTACGAATACCATTGCATTTGATAGTGCTTGCCTTTACGGCGGTATGGTTGGTACCAACGCTGGGCCTGTTGGTGACCTCGTTCAGGTCTCCGGAAAATATATTCGGCTCAGGCTGGTGGACGGTATTTGCCGATCTGTTCAACGTGGACCAGTATACCTTCAAAAACTATATGCAAGTCATTTCCAAGCAGGGTTTGGGGCGCTCGTTTTGCAACAGTTTGACCATCAGTGTTCCTGCAACCCTAATATCTACCTTTATGGGAGCAATGGTTGCCTTCGGTTTTGCCTGGATGAAGTTTGCCGGCCGTAAAATCCTATTTCTGCTTGTGATCGGTTTGATGGTTGTTCCCCTGCAAATGACATTTATTCCGATTTTGCCGATTTACCGCTGGTTGGGATTATCCGGAACGTTCCCGGGAATCTGGTTGGCGCATACCGGCTACGGCTTGCCCTTGACCACGTATTTACTTTATGCCTTCATCTCCAGAGTCCCTACAGAACTACTGGAGTCGGCTTCGATCGATGGGGCCTCGCCAATAAAGATTTTTTATGGGATCGTGATACCCCTTTCCGTTCCAGCGCTGGCATCGGTTTTTATCTTCCAGTTTCTTTGGGTCTGGAATGATTTTCTCGTGGCCTTGATTTATTTGGGGGCCACACCGAAAGTGGTACCGGTTACCCTCACGCTGGCCAACCTCGTGACCAACCAGGGACAAAACTGGGAACTGCTGACGGCAGCGGCATTTGTTTCCATGGCGCTTCCGCTGGTGGTCTTCCTATCTCTGCAACGCCACTTCGTTAGGGGAATTGTTGCCGGCGCAATAAAGGGTTAACAAGAATGTTAGCCAAAACATGAAAAATTTTCCGATTCAGGCATTTTGGGTACGGATTGTTGTTATCTTCTAGATTTGACGAACCGATACTGTATGTTATAGTTGTTATTAAAACGTTGGTTGTTTTATACCAAAAAATCTCTTTTGAGTAACGCCGGGTATTAAATCTAAAGCGTTTATTAAAATTAAATCGATAATCAAATCTGGGGTGAATCCCAGCATTAAAGATGAATTGAGTGGACGAGACACAAAAAATACTGCTAGGCTGCGACCTGGACCGAACCATTATTCCGAATGGAATTCAGAAAGAATCACCGCTAGCCCGTCCCTTACTTCGCCGGCTTGCCGAACACCCGGATATTTTTCTGGCATATGTCAGCGGACGTGACAAGAAACTTATCCTCGATGCGATTGAGGAATTTTGTCTGCCTGTACCGGACTATGCCATCGGCGATGTCGGAACGACATTGTACCGAATCATAAACGGCAACTGGCAGTTGTCGGATGACTGGAGTGCTGAGATCGGTCAAGATTGGAAGAGCCTGGATAGGGAGGAACTCACCCTGTTGCTGGGGGACATAAAAGAAATACAGCTGCAAGAACCTGAAAAACAGAGCCGGTATAAATTAAGCTATTACACAGATCAAAATGTTGATTATCAGGCCTTGGTTATAAATATTCGCGGTTGCTTGGCGAAACCGGGTGTGCGTGTCAGCATCATTTGGAGTGTTGATGAAATCGGCAAAATCGGTTTGCTGGATATTATTCCTGCGCGGGCAAATAAGCTGCACGCCATACGATTCCTTATGCAGAAGGAGCAATTTCCTGAAGAACATACCGTATTTGCAGGCGACAGCGGCAACGATCTGGATGTATTAACCAGTGGTTTACAGGCGATTCTGGTAAAGAACGCCGCGGGAGACGTTCGCAAACAAGTGCTGGATGCCCTCTCAAAAAAATGTATGACGAATCGTCTGTACTTACCCCGGGGAAATTTTTTGGGCATGAATGGCAACTATTCTGCCGGAGTGTTAGAGGGACTCGCCTATTTTATTCCTGCGACGGGTACCTTGATCGCAGAAGCCGTGGAACAAATCAAATCAGCCTAATGCTTAATGAAAATTATTGTAAAAATGCCATCTCATAAATATCATATTCAAATGTTTAGTGTGCATGGCCTGCTTCGATCAGAGAACATGGAATTGGGCCGCGATGCCGACACGGGCGGGCAGATCAAATATGTTGTTGAATTGGGCCATGCGCTCAGTCAATGTGAAAATGTCAAACGGGTGGAATTATTTACCCGCCTGATTGTCGACAAAGTCGTATCCGAAGATTACGCCCAACCCATAGAAAAGATCAACGACAAATTTTTCATCGTCCGCATCCAGTGTGGGGGAAGGAAGTACATGCGCAAAGAGCTGTTGTGGCCGCATCTTGATGAATACGTGGATAAAACCATCAAATACATCAAGCGTAAGGATGCCATCGCAGACATCGTTCATGGCCATTATCCAGATGGCGGTTATGTCGCGATGCAGCTGTCGGAAATCTTTGGCATCCCGTTTGTTTACACCGGCCACTCTCTGGGTCGCTCGAAATTGGAACGACTGCTCAATGAAGGCATGCAAGAAGAAGACATTAATAAAAAATATAAAATTGATTACCGGATTCAAATGGAAGAAGAAGTCCTAAAAAAGGCCGATTTGATAATTACCAGCACCAACCAGGAAGTCAATGATCAATACGGACAATATCATAACAGAGACATACCGAAGTTTCGTGTCATACCACCCGGGCTGGATATTGAAAAATTTTATCCGTTCTATCACGACATGTTGCCGGAAACAGCCAAAGAAGAAATTGAAATGTATGCCCGGGCGTCGATGCTGGAAGAGTTAAATCGATTCTTCATGTATCCCGACCGCCCGTTGATTTTGTCTCTTTGCCGTCCAGACAAGCGCAAAAACATTGCTGGGTTGATTAAAGCATACGGCGAAGATCTTGAATTGCAGTCGATGGCCAACCTTGCTGTTTTTGCAGGCATTCGCAAGGATATCACTGCAATGGAAGACAACGAACGCGATGTCCTCACCGAAATCCTCCTGCTCATGGATAAGTATGATTTATATGGCAAAATTGCCATTCCCAAAAAGCATGATTTCGAACATGAAGTGCCGGAGCTTTATCGTATCGCCGCTGAAAAGAAAGGCGTTTTTGTCAATTCCGCCTTGACGGAACCTTTCGGTATCACCTTGATCGAGGCCGCCGCCTGTGGGCTACCGGTCGTGGCACCTGACGACGGGGGCCCCCGGGATATCGTTAAAAACTGTCAATGCGGCATTTTGGTTGATACTACAGACACTGTTGCCATTGCAAATGCCATTAAACAAATCATCACCGATAGTGAAAAATGGAAGCAATTTTCAAAAGATGGCACGATGAATATCCGTAAACACTATACCTGGGAGAGTCATGCCACACTATACATGGGAGAAATCAGTCAAACTTCCGCTGAGTTGGGTGAAGCGAAGATGAAAGTAGCTATGCCGTCCGATGCCATTGGCCGTCGTTTGGCAAGGCTCAACTATTTCATTGTTGCCAATATCGACGACACCTTAATCGGTGGTAACAATGAGAACTTGAAGGAGCTCCTCAACCTGCTGCAGGAAAACCGCAAACATATCGGATTCGGGTTGGCAACAGGCCGTACCATTGAATCGGCGACCGAATATTTAAAAAAACACCGTGTGCCCATGCCGGATGTCATCATCACCTCAGTGGGTTCGGAGATTTATTACGGGAAAAACCTACATTACGGACGCGGCTGGGAAACCCACATATCGGCGAAGTGGAATCGTGACAAAATTGTCAAACTGCTTAAGAACCTTGCGTTTCTGAAATGCCAGAGGGCCGAAGCGCAGAGGCGTTTTAAAATCAGCTATGAAATAAAACCGAACAAGGACCGCTTGGCGATGATTCATGAGCGTTTGCTCAGAAATAAATGCCGCTACAATTTGATCTATTCCCAGGACAGATATCTGGATATCCTTCCTTTTCGGGCATCCAAGGGCAAGGCAATCCGCTATTTGAGTTATAAGTGGGAAATTCCCCTGCGAAACTTTCTTGTCTGTGGAGACTCCGGAAATGATGAAGAAATGCTGCGTGGCGAACCGCTGGGGGTAGTCGTGGGCAATTACAGCCCCGAGCTTAAAAAACTAAAGGGCAATCGAGATGTCTATTTTGCCAAGCAGGAGTACTCAGGCGGAATACTTGAAGGCATCAATCGATATAAGTTTATTGAAAAAGCCAGCTAGAACTGAAGAATTGAACATGGAAAATTTACTGGACTCGATATTTACGAGAAAGGAACGGAAAGACTTTAAAGAATTTGTGGTGTTTGCTGCAAATCAATCGCCCCAAATCTGTCTTAGAAACGGCATTATCCTGCTATTCCACCAATACTGTGGTCAGCATAAGAAGAACAACAGATTCCGGCAGGACTCAGCACTTTTCAATTTTTTAAAAAAGGCACAAGAGCTCTTCATCAATGATGAACACCTGGTGATGCTTTACCGTTATGCAATGGCAAAATATCGATTTTATCGCATTCGGCAGGATGGAGAATATATGGAAGAGATTTCGCTGTCGGACTATTTGGATCTGAGAGATTTTCATGCTTTGCAGAGGAAAACGGACAATAACCACTTGCATATCGATTTTATGCCGTTTTATGATTTTTCACCATCGATTCGAGATACCCGAACCGTCGGCAATGGAATTCGTTTCCTCAATCGCTATATGTGCAGTAATATATTTAGCCGCCCCGATGAGTGGAATACAAAGCTGTTTGAGTTTATTAAACTGCATCAGCACAATGGTCGACAGTTGCTTGTCAATGACTCGCTAATCAAAGATCTAAATACGTTTTACCATAAGCTTGAAAAAATGCTGGAATGGTTAAAACGCAAAAACCCCAATGCTCCGTTTCGCAGCGTTGAAACCAGCATGAAAAAAGAGGGATTCGAAGTTGGCTGGGGAGACACCGTGGCGCGAACCTCAGAAACGCTCCAGACACTGCTTGACCTAATCCATGAACCTACCGATAAACTGTTGGAACGGTTTATATCGCGGGTCCCCATGCCGCTGATCTCGAAGATTGCTATCATTTCTCCCCACGGCTGGTTCGGGCAAACCAATGCGCTGGGCAAACCGGATACCGGGGGACAGGTTATTTATATCATTGATCAAGTGCGAGCCCTTGAAAAGCATTTAACAAAAGAAATTCGACTGACCGGATTAGAGGTCAAACCCAAGATTGTTGTTGTAACCCGATTAATACCTGAAGCTGAAGACACAACCTGCGATCAGCGCAAGGAAAAAATTTCCCAAACCGATAACGGCTGTATTCTGAGAGTGCCTTTCAGAGACAATCACTATAATATCGTCAAGCATTGGATTTCGCGTTTTAAAATCTGGCCTTATCTGGAAACTTTTGCAGAGGATGCCTCAAGAGAACTGCTAAGTGAATTTCAGGGGCGCCCGGATTTGATTATAGGCAACTATTCAGATGGAAACCTTGTAGCCTCTCTGCTTTCTGATAAATTTGACGTCATTCAGTGCACCATTGCGCATGCGCTTGAAAAAACAAAATATGCGTTTTCCGACTTGCACTGGCAGGATAATGAAAAAGATTACCATTTCTCGCTTCAGTATACAGCGGATATTTTTTCAATGAACAAGTCGGACTTCATTATCACCAGCACATTACAGGAAATTATCGGTACCGAATACACCATGGGGCAATACGAATCGTACCAGTTCTTCACGATGCCGCGACTTTACCAGGTTGTAAACGGCGTCAATCTGTTTGCGCCCAAATTTAATGTCATCCCGCCCGGTGTCGACGAGGAGTTGTATTTTCCCTATTACCAGAAAGAAAAGCGGATAGAGACAAAATGGCAGCAATGGGAAAACCGGCTGTTTCACGAAGCGTCAGCGGACATTTATGGCAGCTTGGACCATCCGGACAAAATGCCCATTTTTACAATGGCCCGATTCGACAGGATCAAGAACATCACCGGCCTGGTTCAGGCTTTTGGTATGAGCAAAAAACTTCAGAATTTTTGCAACCTCATTTTTGCCGCGGGCACCATTCATCTTGAAGATTCAAGTGATTCTGAAGAGCGTAAGGAAATCATTAAAGCCTACGATCTCATTGAAAGTTTCAATCTGCATGGCAAATTGCGCTGGCTACCCAGCATCAATAAACTCGACACCGGTGAGGTATACCGGATCATTGCCGATCACAAAGGTATGTTTGTCCAGCCGGCGTTGTTCGAAGCCTTTGGACTGACGATCATCGAAGCCATGGCCTCCGGGCTTCCCACCTTTGCACCTAAATTCGGTGGTCCACTAGAGATCATTGAGTATGGCGTCAGTGGTTTTTTGATGAATACCAGTAAGCCCGATCTGATCGCAGAAAGTCTGGAAGATTTTGTTGACCGATGCCAGAAGGATGAGAATTTTTGGCAAACCATATCTAAGAATGGAATCAAAAGAGTTCGAAAAAATTTCAATTGGAAATCATACAGCCAGCGCATGATCATCCTGACAAAACTTTACGGCTTCTGGCGTTATGCCGTATCAGGTAAAGGTATGGTAGAATTGGATCGTTACTGTGACCTAATCTATCATTTTCTTTTGAAAGAAAAGGCTAAAAACCTTGAAACCCAGATATCTCCCGAGTAAATTTGCCAAATATGCTGATTAAATGATAAATGAATTGTTGCTTTAATGGGATTCCAGCAGATGATGAACAATTTTTTGTAGCCCTGCCGCATTATTGGAAAAAATCCACTCGATACCCCGGTTCAGTTCACGAAACAAACAATTCTTCGAGCCGATATAACCGGTGCCCACATTTTGATGCAATGCGTGATGTTTTTTAAGGATCGTTTTTGTTAAAAGAAAGTAGTGTCCTGCAAAACTGCCGTAGTTCTCTTTCCTCGCCAATTTACTTAATTTTAAAAAATTCAACCGTGCAATCGGAATAAACGTCGATTTCGGTACGAAGTTAATGACTTGGAACATTTTCGGGCTGAGGGTGAGGATGTGAAAGTCATCTTGTGGAATGAGAGAAGAAAACATATCCGTGAGCACCTGATTTTGATAAACAGGATCGGGATACACTTCTTCCTTTATTTCGAGCATCAAATGTATTCTTTTGCCATATCTTTGGATCACTTCCTTAAGAGAAGGCACCAGTGAGCATGTTGATTTTAATTCCGACAGGGTAACCTCACAAACCTTTAAGTTTAAACCAAAAACTCTTAAAAGATCGGGGTCGTGAATGATCACCGGTTGAAGATCCTTGGTCCAGCGGAGATCTAATTCGATGCCCCACACATTGTTTGCCTGCGATCTATCAAAGGCAGAGAGCGTGTTTTCAACCACGGTCTGGTTATCATGCTCACCTCGGTGCGAGATGATTTTACAATTTTTTAGAAGTTTCTTGTCCGGTAACGGTTGTGGCCAAATGGCATAAAAACCGTCGCTCAATTTGAGCAAACCTTGCTCTAATGCATGTAACAATTTCATTTGTATACCTTATTAAAAGTTGATAACGTTTTAGAATATGAATAGCAGCCTTTTAGAATAGTTTCAACTTGAAGTTGTAGTCAACATAACCATCATTTGAGGAACGCTATGAAACATGCGGCTAAAGCAGATTGGCAAAATCGGGTGGTAACTCCTGATAAGGTTTTTGAGAATATAGAGCCGGGAATGAGCATTTTCTTGGGCACCGGGGTGGGCGAACCCCGGACGTTAGTCAAGCATTTGATGGCCTCGAAAGCGAGTAATCTAAGGGATCTGGAACTGATCCAGCTGGTCAGCCTCGGCGATGCCATATCCCTTAAAGCACTCGATACAAATACCTATCGGCTAAAGACGTTCTTTTCGGGGTGGGTAGCCAGCGAAGCGATAACAGCCGGCCGGGTGGATCTGATTCCGAGCAGCTTTTCCAAAATTCCACGTCTCGTTAAAACGGGTCGAATACCCATTGATGTCGCGTTTATTCAAATCACCCCTCCCAATGAGGCCGGCTACTGCAGTCTCGGAGTTGCCGTGGATGTCACTCGGGAAGCCATGGAAACAGCCTCGCTGGTGGTCGGAGAGATCAATCCGGATATCCCGATGACCTTCGGCGATACCTTTGTACCGATGTCTGATTTTGATTATCTAGTTCGTTCTACGGAAAAACCCATATATTTCAATCGTTGGCCGGTGGATGAGGTGTTCGATCGGGTGGCGGCCAATGTCGCCTCCGTGATCGAAGATGGCAGCTGTATTATGTTCTCTCTGGGCCCCCTTTTTGAAGCATTGAGTAAACACCTGGTTCACAAACACAACCTGGGGGTACACACGCCCTTCATTACCGATGCCTTGATGGATGTGATCAAAAGCGGTGCTGTTACGAATCGAAATAAGGAAATTTTTCGCGGTAAATCTTTGGTCTCCTATGCATTTGGGACACCGGAACTCATGGCCTGGCTGAACCGGAACCCGTTGGTTGAATTTCAAGGCATCCATAAAGTATTCAATCCGGCTCAGATCGGCTTAAACCCGAAATACGTCGCCCTGCTGCCGGTACGTAAGGTAGATCTTTCCGGGCGCGCCGCATTGCACTTTGGCAAAGGAAATGTAACCTCCGGGCCCGGAGACATTATGGATCATTTTCACGGTGCCGGGTTGTCGCCTGGAGGACTTACCATATTTGCCCTGCCCAGCCGCAACCGCAACCAGGAACCCAACATTCGACTTTCCGTGGAAGATTTTCCCAATCAGTTCAGTATCCGGGAATCGGTGGATATGATTATCACCGAATACGGCATTGCAACCTTAAGTGGACGCACGATTCGTGAACGCGCCCAGGCGTTGATCGAAATCGCCCATCCGGATGATCGCAAGCAACTTTTGGATTCGGCAAAGGCGGAAAAAATTCTTTATCCGGACCAAATTTTTCTTGCGGGATCCGCCCATCTGTATCCGGCTGAAATCAGATCACAATATACCTTTAAAGGAGATATAACGGTTCGTTTCCGCGCAATTAAACCATCGGACGAAGAGGAAATGCGCCGTCTGTTTTACCGCTTTTCCGATGAAGCGGTTTATTATCGATATTTTTCTCCCATAAAAACCATGCCGCATGCTAAAATGCAGGAATACGTGAATGTGGACTTCAGCCAAATCATGTCCATCGTGGGGTTGGTGGGAGAAGCCGGACAGGGGCATATTATTGCAGAAGCCAGATTTGTTAAATTGCAAGATCGTCCCGTTGCGGATGTCGCCTTTATCGTGGACGAACAATACCAGGGTCTCGGGCTGGCGACTCATCTCTATAAAATGCTGATCCGGTTGGCCAAAGATCGGGGCCTACAGGGATTTACCGCTGACGTGCTGGCTTCCAATAAGGCCATGATGAAAGTTTTCGAAAAAGGGGGAGCAATTGTCAAAGCCGAACTGGAATACGGGGTCTATCGATTGACCATTCCGTTTGAGGCTCAAACATCACATTTAGATGAAGATTGATGAGACCCAAAAAAGATTTTTGGGTTGGATATCTTAAAGTAACATGAAACCGCTGATCCGTGCGGATGTGGCATCCGTTCTTTTAGTGATAGTCTCTCTCGGTTTTTTGCCCTCTGGACGCTGAGATCTGACTTCTGCCATCTATCTAATTCCCAATACCTAATCTTGCCTTCAACTGCCCACAAGCAGCCGAAATATCCTGCCCCTTGCTGTGACGGATGATGACAGTATAGTTTTTATGGATCAAAATCTCCTGAAATCGATTGATCACCGTTTCCTCCGGGCGCTCATATTCACAGCCTTCGTGAGTGTTAAAAGGTATTAGATTGATTTTGGCCTTAATGGGCCGCAACAGTTTGGCCAGCCGGCGGGCATCGTCTTCCGAATCATTGATGCCTTTTATAAGAATATACTCAAAGGTGATCCGGCGCCCGGGAGCCAGAGGATAATTGCGACAGGCTTCCAGCAGCAGTTCAAGCGGGTATTTCCGATTTAAAGGCATCAATTTGTTGCGGGTTTTGTTGTCGGTGGCATTCAAAGAAATCGCCAGATTAACTTTGGTGTCATCACCCAAGGCCGAAAGTTTTGGTATCAGACCGGCTGTAGAGACCGTGACTTTCCGATTGGAAAAGCTCAGTCCGGCATCACTGTCTGTGATGACCTTTATGGCGCTGACCAGATTTTTATAGTTTGCCAAGGGTTCGCCCATCCCCATGAATACGATATTGCTCAAGCGGTTGGCATCATCACAAAGGTTTTTAACATCCCGCACCTGCGCAATAATCTCAGCGGCGGTCAAATTTCGCTCAAAACCGCCGATGGCCGTCAGGCAAAATCGACAATCTTGGATACATCCCACCTGGCTGGATATACATAGCGTATAATGATCTCTTTCGGGTATCAGTACAGATTCTATGTGCTTATTGTCTTTAAGTCGGAATAAATACTTTTGTGAACCGTCTTTGCTGGTTTCAATTCGAACGATATCAAGCCGAAGGATGGTAAAATGCTGTGACAATAATTGCCGGATCTGTTTGCTCAAATCCGTCATTCCCTCAAAGGTATCTGACTGGCGAAGATAGATCCATTTTAAAATTTGATCAGCGCGATAGGATTCAATCCCCTGATTGTCCAGCCAGGCGAGTAGTTGATCGCGGGAAATATCGAGGATGTTTTTTTTCTTACGTTCAGTCAACATATCAAAAACGGCCTTCAACCATAGCTTAATATATATAATTTGGTGCTTGGAATTTGGGATTTTATTAGTCGGTATTTGCAGCACAAAATATTTCTCAACGAACTCTGCTTAACAGTGCTCCAATATTCCAATCTACTGTACAATTTACTTGACATAACACCCTTTAAATTATATTTTCAATAATTTATTAAAACAAAGCCCATTTTGCTATGTTTGAAAGTTTAAGCGATAAACTCAACACCGTTTTTAAAAAACTTAAAGGACACGGCAAACTCACCGAGAAGAACATCGAGGCCGGATTAAAGGAAGTTCGCATGGCCCTTCTCGAGGCCGATGTCCATTATCGGGTTGTCAAAAACTTCATTGCCGATATCAAAGAGCGGACGATGGGTCGGGAGGTTATGGGCAGTTTGACTCCCGGCCAACAGGTGGTTAAAATCGTCAACGAAGAGCTGACCAAACTTATGGGTTCCCGTCATCAGGCATTGAACCTTTCGGGTCCAACACCGATATCGGTGATGCTGGTGGGCTTGCAGGGGTCCGGAAAGACCACCACAGCAGGAAAGCTTGCCATTTTTTTGAGAAAAAAAGGAAGGCATCCGTATCTGGTTCCGGCCGATGTGTATCGGCCCGCAGCGATTGATCAGCTTCAGAAACTCGGCGAACAGATCGAAGTGCCGGTATATCCATCCAGCGTGGATGAGGACCCGGTCCAAATATGCCGGGATGCGCTGGCAGCCGCACATCAAGAAGGATGTGATACCCTGCTGCTCGACACAGCCGGCCGTTTGCACATTGATGAAGAATTGATGAACGAACTCCGCTTCATTAAAGATGCGCTGAATCCTTCGGATATTATGCTGGTCGCCGATGCGATGACCGGTCAGGATGCGGTAAACATTGCCAAGTCTTTTAATGAAGAACTCGATATTGGTGGAGTGATTCTCACCAAGATGGATGGCGATGCTCGCGGGGGTGCCGCACTTTCCATCAAATCCATTACCGGCAAGCCAATCAAGTTCATCGGGGTTGGAGAAAAGCTCAATGCGCTGGAGCCGTTTCATCCGGATCGGCTGGCTTCAAATATTCTGGGCATGGGAGATGTCCTTACCTTAATTGAAAAAGCCCAGGAAGTTGTCGATGAAAAAAGAGCAGCCGAACTTGAAAAGAAGCTTCGCAAAAGCGAGTTTACCCTTGAGGATTTTCGCGATCAGTTGGTCCAGGTTCGCAAAATGGGATCGCTGACCGATTTAATCAAAATGATTCCGGGGATGGGGCAAGTTAAGCAACTGAAAAATCTCGAGGTGGACGAAAGAGAATTCATTAAAATCGAAGCGATTATCAATTCCATGACAGCTCAGGAACGGCGCCAGCATACCATTATAAATGGGAGTCGCCGCCGAAGAATCGCCAAGGGAAGCGGCACCCAGGTACAGGATGTCAATCGGATATTAAAAAATTATTCGCAAGTGTTGAAAATGATCAAAAAAATCAACAAAGGCGGCATGCGCGGGATGCCCCGGGGAATGCTGCCGTTTTAGGAGAAGTAGATATGGCCGTTAAAATCAGACTAGCCAGACACGGAGCGAAAAAAAGACCATTTTATCGAATCGTTGTAGCCGACAGTGAAAGCCCAAGGGACGGTAGATTCCTGGAGAAGGTCGGCACGTATGATCCGAAGTACGATCCGGCAAAAGTCACCATGGAAGAGGAACGCATCCGATACTGGATGGACAAGGGGGCTGCCCCGACAGATACGGTTAAAAGCCTTTTGAAAAGGGAGGGTTTTTTTGCTGCAAAATCATAGAAGCGGCTTCATAACCCGATCTAATGTCGGATAGTGCCGCCTAAATTTGGCGGAGCTATCGAACATGATCCGAGATTAAAAAACCATTTCAGGTTTCGTCCATACATTACCCCTGACTCTCAACCGCCAACAAAGGAGATGGAACTATGAAAGAACTGATCAGTTACATCGCTCAAGCACTGGTGGATCGTCCGGAAGAGGTCAAAGTTACTGAGGTTGAGGGGGGTCAGACCTCGGTCTTGGAACTTAAAGTGGCTAAAGAGGATTTAGGAAAGGTAATCGGGAAACAGGGCAGAACCGCTCGAGCTATGCGCACCATATTAAGCGCAGCATCTGCTAAATTAAAGAAACGTACGGTTCTAGAAATTATTGAATAGTTCCTCGGCGAAAAAGGGCTTAATCCTTATCGGTAAGATTGTTGGTGCCCACGGTGTAAAGGGAAACTGCAAGATCCGTTCGTATGCTGAATCGCTAACTGTTTTCCAACCCGGCAGCGAAATTCTTATCTCAACTTCTTCCGGACTGAAAAACGTCTACGAAATCAACTGGGCCAAACCCCACTCCAAAGTTGATCTTCTTTCATTAAAAGGGGTAACGACTCGCATTCAGGCACAAGCGCTGATCGGTTCCGAGCTGTTTATTGAAAAGGCGCAACTGCCTGAGCTGGATGACGGATCATATTACTGGTATGATCTTATCGGACTGGAGGTGTTTACAACCGACAACAACTATCTCGGGCGTCTGGATTCAATCCTCCAAACCGGAAGCAATGACGTCTATGTCGTAAAAAAAGGCGAGGATGAGATTTTGATTCCGGCACTCGAGTCGGTTGTTCAAGCGATTGATCTTGAAAAGAAACGCATGCGGGTTGAATTACCTGAGGGGTTGGAATAAAGCTGGAATAAAGAAGGTGACGAATCGGTTAATGAATTTCATTGTGCTGACAATTTTCCCGGAAATGTTTGATGCATTCTGGGCACATGGAATCATCCGCCGGGCAATCGATCAAGAAAAGATAGTTACCTCAACAATAAATATCAGAGATTATGCAAGCGGTCGGCACCAGATGACCGATGATAGACCGTACGGCGGTGGCAGCGGTATGGTCATGAAACCCGAACCATTGGCCGCGGGTATTCGCGCGGCTAAAAGAAGAGCGCCATTTGCAAAATCGATTTTACTGACGCCCCAGGGACGCAAATTCAATCAACACACGGCTCAACAATTGGCCAGCTGGGAGGAGCTGATTCTGGTTTGCGGTCGTTATGAAGGTGTTGATGGGCGGATTAGCCACGAGTTTATCGATTACGAAATATCCATCGGCGATTATGTGCTCACCGGCGGCGAATTGGCTGCTATGGTGGTGATTGAGGCCGTAACCCGTTTGATCCCTGGCATCCTGGGCGGAGAGGATTCGGCGAAAAAGGATTCATTTTCAGACGGCCTGCTGGAACATGATCACTACACACGACCGCGGAATTTTGAAGGCGAGGAAGTCCCCGAGGTATTGTTGTCAGGCCATCACCAGGAAATAGAACAATGGCGGCTTGGCTCATCCGTGATGCGAACCCTTTTAAAAAGACCGGATCTTTTACAGAAAAAAAAACTGGGCGAGCAGGAAATTGAAATCTTAAAAAAGTGGTATCGCGAAATCGAAAAGCTCTTAAATCTTCACCACAGAGAGCACTGAGAACACAGAGAAAATAATTAAAAATATTACTCTGTGCCCTCTGTGGCCTCTGCGGTAAATTAAAAAATAGAATTTCATGCCCAAAATTTACCTGGCGCTGATCCATTATCCGGTAATTAACAAAAGCGGAGATATAATTGCATCGGCCGTCACCAATTTAGACTTACATGATATATCGCGGGCAGCAAAGACTTACGGTGTAAAAGCCTTTTATGTGGTAACACCGCTGGCGGATCAAATAGCAATTGCCAAGCGAATTATAGACCATTGGACAAGCGGCGCGGGGGCCCGTTATAATCCAACAAGACGCAGTGCATTGGAGCTGATACAGATAAAGGAATCATTCGCTGAGGTTTCAAACCATATAAGGAGCATCGAAAAAACCTGCCCGAAAACGGTTGTAACCTGCGCAAAAAAATATCCGTCACGTATCAGCTCTGAAAAACTTCGCGGCCGGTTGGGCGACGGAAAGCCGCATTTGCTGGTTTTTGGAACGGGTTGGGGCCTGACCGAAGAAACAATTACAGAGGCTGACTACATACTAGAGCCCGTGGCAGGCAATACAAACTACAATCACCTCTCGGTTCGATCTGCTGCGGCAATAATTTTGGATAGATTATTGGGCCCAAGAAATTAAAAAAAGGGTTATTCGTTATTGGTTAATTGATAACCAAACACCCTGTTACAAATAGCCGTATAACGAATAACTAACAAATAATTCGGATGAACGACTGGAGGAGTTATGGAAAAGTTAAAGCAAATCGATAGGGAAAATATGCGACTTGATCTACCGGATTTCGGACCAGGTGATACCGTCAAAGTCCACGTCAAAATAAAGGAAGGGGAAAAAGAACGCATCCAGGTTTTTCAGGGAGTTGTCATTAGCAAGCGCAAGGGTACCGTCAATGCCACCTTTACAGTTCGAAAAGTTTCTTACGGTATTGGTGTCGAACGTATCTTCCCGCTTCATTCTCCCGTAATCAGCAAAGTTGAGGTGGTTTCACGCGGTCGGGTCCGCCGCGCAAAAATCTACTACCTGCGCAAACTGCGCGGTAAAGCTGCAAGGATTAAAGAACGGCGACTTAATTAATCGAAATAACAGAGGACAGAAGTTAGAAGTCAGAAAACAGAGATCAGACAACAGCAGACAGGCGGCAGAAAGCAGGCACCATAATTTCGTTTTATTCATTCTGTCATCTGAACTCTGATATCTGTGAGCTGACATCTGTCTTCCACCCTCCGGCATCTGTTATCTGACTTCTGATGAAAGATATGTGGTTTTTCGAAAAAGAAGCCACAGAAAATGGCTATAGAGATATTGCTGGAATCGACGAGGCCGGCCGGGGTCCCTTGGCTGGCCCTGTTGTTTCTGCAGCAGTTATCCTGCCATCTACTTTTGCACTTTCAGGCGTGATGGATTCAAAGAAACTCTCTGCAAAGAAACGTGCTCGGCTATACGATAAAATATATGCGCACGCCGTCGCAATTGGAATTGGCATTGTTGACCCTGTAGAGATTGATCGAATCAATATTCTTCAAGCCTCGCTGCTTGCAATGGCGATCGCGGTGGATAACCTTAATCCTAAACCGGATTGTCTTCTCATCGACGGCACCTTTCGCATTTCATCGCAACTTCCCCAAAAACCGATCGCCAAAGGAGACAGTCTGAGTGTCTCTATCTCCGCAGCATCTATAATTGCCAAAGTCACCCGGGACAGGCTAATGGAAAGTTATCACCTTTATTATCCCCAATTCTGCTTTCCCCAACACAAGGGATATCCGACTAAAGCCCACAAAGAAGCGATCCGTAAATTCGGCTGTTCTCTTATCCATCGGCGAAGTTTTAAAGGAGTAAAAGAATACCTTTAACGAATTGACGATTTTCAATTGAAGATGATAGAATTCCTTAAATATTCAATCATCAGATAACTCTGCCTTAAGGCCCAAATAAAGTTTTAAATTCTGATCTATTCATCATGTTAAATCAAAGACAAATATTCGGCGAGAAGGGTGAATCCATTGCAGTCCGGTATCTCAAAAAAAAGGGCTATAAAATTCTTGAAAAGAATTACCGGACAAAATTGGGTGAAATCGATATCATCGCCAAAGATAAGGATACGATTGTTTTTGTTGAAGTAAAATCCAGACGATCATGGCAATTCGGAAATCCAAAGGGGGCTGTTACCCCTGCAAAGCAACGCAAAATTTCAAAGGTCGCCCTTTACTACCTGAAAACCAATGATCGCAGCAATGCCAAAGCAAGGTTTGATGTAGTGACAATCACGGCAACTCGCGATAAATCAAAAATAGAGATTATAAAAAATGCCTTCGAACTTGCCTACGAATGAATCTGAAGGTCGTCATAAAGTTGGCAAACTTTACGTTGTAGCCACGCCGATCGGCAACAAAGATGACATCACATTAAGAGCTCTCAATGTTTTGCGCGAAGTAGACCTGATTGCTGCTGAAGATACCCGAAAAACCCGAAGATTTTTAACACGGCACAACATAAAATGCAGCTTGATCTCTTATCATGAACACAATGAAGACAAACGGACACCGAAACTGATAAATAAATTAAAAAGCGGAGTGTCCATTGCCCTGGTCTCTAATGCCGGTACACCCTCTGTTTCAGATCCCGGATACCGCTTAATCGAGTCAGCCATAATCAAAAATATAAAACTCGTTCCCATTCCCGGCGTGTCCGCAGCCACCGCTGCGCTCAGCGTCGCAGGCTTTCCGACAGATACATTTGTTTTTGCCGGTTTTCTTTCTAAGAGAAAAGCAAAGCGTCTGAAACAACTCAATGAGGTTGCCACCGAACAGCGCACGATCATTTTTTACGAATCTCCTAAACGAATTCTCTCGCTTTTAAAGGAAATCATTGCCACTATGGGTGATCGAAATGGCGTCTTAGCCAGGGAAATGACAAAGCTTCATGAAGAATTTGTGAGAGGATTGCTGTCAGAAATAATTGAAAAGTTAAAAAAGCGATCGGAAATCAAAGGTGAATGCACCCTTTTGGTAAGCGGAAGAAAAGAAAAAAAAAGTATTTCTTGGGAAGAAGTGCGAAAAGAGATCAGATCAACTCTAGAATCAAACGAGGAAAAGGTTTCAGAGATTGCCAGGCATCTGGCAAAAAAGTATCATCTGCCCAAAAAAAAAATATATGAAGAAGCACTGAGATTCAGAGAACAAAATGTTAGAAATTTGAAAACAGAATTACCAGATTTGTAAACAATAAATCTGCATGCCCCGCGGAGGTCGCATGACATCGGATTCAATCCGCATTCCGCATTCCGCATTCCGCAATCGAATTCTCAACCCTGTCATCCTATCGGTACCTAAAAATGTTACGGATTTCAGACCTCGAGACCGGGTCACCTTTCTCGGCCGATATGCCAGAAAAGCGCTTAAATTATCCGCAAAAAAAAGTTGTATTTCACTAGGTGAATTAAATAAAAATGAAAGTGGTGCCCCTCTGCCTTCTGATGATATCTATTGGGCCATAACCCATAAAACCGAATATGTAGGCGGCGTGGTAGCTCCGGAACCCATCGGCATCGATATCGAGAAAATCCAACCCTGTTCCCTGGGCCTTTTCAAAAAAACCGCCGGCGAATCGGAATGGGCCCTTGCCGATCAATCGAAAAAGGATTTTGCAATATTTTTCCGTTACTGGACCTCAAAAGAAGCGGTTCTGAAAGCCTCCATAACCGGCATTAAAGATCTTTTGAAATGTCGAATTCATCGAATTATCGACGATCATCATTTGGAGATCGATTACATGAATAAATTATGGCAACTCGAACACTACTTTTTTTATGACCATATTGCTTCCATCGTTCAAAACGATTTCAAGATTGAATGGACGATTGTGTAATCTCAAGTATAACCTTACCTATGTTAAGATAACTTATGTGTCTTTATGAAAAGTATTTGACCATATGAAACCTGCTATGGTAGTATTTAGCGGATATTGTTTTTTTTTAACGTTTAAACGGTAATAAGATATAAATTATATTCTTAGATCGCCTGTTCTTCAACTGGAGGAAAAAATGCATATCCTGGGCATCGACATCGGTTTTGGATTTACAAAAGCAACCAATGGAAAAGAAACCGTAATTTTCAAATCTATTTTTGGCGATGCAAATGATATTCAATTTTGGACCGATTTTGGCGAAAATTCTTCTCTCGATCATCTTCACGTGACCATTGATGGTAAATCTTATTTTATCGGCGACTTAGCCGAACAACAATCCAGTGTTCTCAATTTTACGCTTGACCAGGAGCGATTGATCACGGATTTCGTCAGAATTTTAGCGCTAACTGTGGCCGGAATGTTTTTCAAAAATGGTGGAAAGATAAATGTTCCCCTTAATGTTGTGTCTGGGCTGCCAATCGGCTTTTTCAAACAAAATTACGCGCGATTTAATGATATCATGACCGGCCATCACAGGGTAACCTATCACTCTTTCGATGGTCAGCAAAACACGAAAGAAATATATATCAACAAAGTCCGCATGCTGCCGCAACCTTTAGGCACAGTATTAAACGTCCTAATGGATGACAACGGCAAAATTGTCAATGACGAACTAGCCAATCAAAAGATCGGTGTGGTTGATATTGGTTTTCGAACCACTGATTTTACCATTTTAGATCATTTGCGCTATATTGATCGCGGAAGTAGAACCATAGACACGGGAATTTCTAAGGGGTTTGGCGTCATATCAAACAAACTGCGTGAAAAATGCGGGGTAAACGTTGAGCTTTACCGTCTGTATAAAGCAGCTGAGATGGGTTCCATCAAGATGAAGGGACACGGATTTACCTTTACAAAAATCAGGGACCAGGTCTATTCGCAGCTAGCCGGTACAATTGCAAACGACATTGACCGCCTATGGGCTGATGATTGGGATATCGATACGATCATTTTAACCGGTGGCGGTTGCAGAGAATTGGCTCACTATCTTCAGCCGCTGATCCATGGAAATGTCCAACCGGTAGACCCCGATAGTGATCCTCGTTTGAACAATGTTCTGGGCTACCTTAAATACGGAAAATACATTTGGGGCGACGTTTCATCCGAAGCAACGTCAAGCGAAAAAGAAGCGGAACCTCAAGCCACTTCTAACTCGGAGCAGGAAGAAATCGAACAGATAGACGAAGAACAATTATCGCAGCTATAACCAAGGAATCAGCCTGCAAGGAATGAATGGGAAGCCTTTTGATTCTGCACAAATTTGAGGTTATTTTTTCCGCCGAGAAGTCGACATTAAGCTAATTTTCTTGCCGCTTTGCTCAACATTCAGCCCATAATTCTCAATTGTTTCAATAAGCGGCCGGCCAAACAAAAAATCCAGCATCTCAGCATCCAACCCTGCTTTGGAAACAACCAGTTTTCGAATTTCCGTATCATATTGGATAAGTTCAATGAGTTCTTTCCGGGCTTCCTTTTTTATGGCGCTGTCCAGCGCTTTCACCCATTTGTGGATCTTTTCATGATCACAACGGCCCTGATGGTCTTTAATCAGATCCCAAAGTCCTTTGACCTCGGATATCAGATCCTTGCGAGTCAGCCGATTTTCAGCGTAAATTTTTTCTATTTCTCGTGTGTCCCAGCATTTAAGTACTCTGCACTCCAGCGGTCGATTCGCATAAATCCGGCAAGCCTTTTCGTCTTCCTCAAAAAAGATACACGCCCACGAATCCTTTTTCCCCTTAATTTTAATGATATCCGAATCAACGGGCATCAGACAGTCTCTAACATTATCATATGCAAGTTGCCCCCTGCGTATTGTGTAAAGATGGCGAGAATGAATTATGCCCTTTTCAATCAGGTTTTTGTCCGCATGGTGAAAGGAAGGGCCTCCTTTTTGGCAGCACGTACCGCAACGAATACAGGCTGTAATTGGTTTTCGTTTCTGAGTGCCTGCTGACAGCTTTGATGGTATGGGTTTTCTTATCCTATCTGGATGCATGCTAAAATTATAGCAAAGCTGGAATAATTACACAATTTTGAATGAAAAATCATAGATTCAAACAAAAATTTGTTTTATCATGAAAATAGATTTATTTTAAAAGCAAAAAAGTATTTTCCGTAGGTTCATCGCCCCATATCAAAACCATCGGGGCTAAAAATTATGATGCACATCCAAATCGATCAACTAAAAGACAAGGCGCTTTGGCTTGAATTTGAAGAAAGGCCGGACATTTTTCCTGTTCTGACGAATATGATCAAGAAAAATGAATGTGAATTCGCTGCTCCAATCAAGACCCGCTTGCGAGCCATACGAGTCGGTGATATTGTTGAAGTAGAAGGAAATATCGAAACATCTATGCGCCTTGCATGTAGCCGTTGTCTAAACGATTTTGAAACTCGGTTAGCGTCTCGCTTTGCCCTTACTTATTCACGCGAATCTCCCGCTGACACAGAAGAGTTTGGTGAGAAAGAAATAGAGCTTAGCGCCAATGATATGGGGCTCATTTACTTCAGCGGCGAAGAAATCAATTTGTTGGACGGAATCCAGGAACAGATTGTCATGGCTTTACCGTTGCAGCCATTGTGTCAGGAAAGTTGTAAGGGGCTATGTTCAATATGCGGCGCTAATTTGAACGAAGGGAGTTGTGGTTGTGCTCAAACACCTTTGCGCAGTAAGCTTGCCGCACTCCAGAATATAAAGTTAGAAAACAAGTAAAAATACCTCACAGTAACTGCGAATCGAAGCACTAAGCTTATGGGAAGCGATAAAAAAATTGAAAATTTTATCCTGCGTCAACCTAGTCGTTTCATTCTAAGTGTGCTTCGCAATTTCAAGCGCAACCAGGGTCTGTTATTATCAGGTGCCGTGGCCTATTACACGTTGCTATCCATTGTACCCATGTTTGCACTCATCTTGGTTGGGTTTTCGCATTTTATCGAAGAGGAACAACTGTATACCACCATACTTAGCCATTTAAAACTGGTAATTCCCGGACATGCTGAAAGAGTGGCCGGCCAGGTGTGGGGATTTCTGGCCCGTCGACAATTGGTTGGCGTATTCGGTATCCTGTTTATGATGTTCTTCAGCTCAATGGCGTTCACCGTGCTTGAAAGTGCAATGGCAGTTATTTTTTCCCACCGGGCAAAAAAACATCGTCGGCATTTTCTCATCTCCGCCATCATCCCGTACGCGTATATATTTCTGATGGGATTTGGATTGTTACTGGTTACCCTGGTCGCCGGAGCATTAGATGCGCTGGCAGATAAGCATGTAATAATTTTTGGCTGGGATTTGAGCCTGGCAGGCTCATCCAGATTTGTGCTGTATTTGTCGGGAATGTTGGGTATGGTGATTATGCTCACGTCTTTGTACATGGTGATGCCAGTGGGACACATCTCCATTCGTCACGCCATTATCGGCGGTTTCACCGCAACGGTGTTATGGGAAATCATACGCCACATACTGGTCTGGTATTACTCAAGACTTTCTCTGGTAAATGTGATCTATGGATCACTGGCTACCGCGGTGGTGGCTCTGCTCAGCATCGAAGTTGCGGTCATCATCCTGCTATTAGGTGCTCAGGTAATTGCAGAATTCGAGCGGCTCACTTTTGATTTGCCCGATACCGATCAAGCAGGAGTAGGTGTTTGAAATACAAAGATAAAAGATTGAAAGGGCTCATTATCTCTGTTATAAAAAGACGTCGACTAATGTTCGCTTTAGTTTACTGAATTATAGGAGATATGCATTATGACAAAAGAATTTGACCCCAAAAGAAGCTATCTCTCCATAAAAGCACATGAAAAAATGACTGCATTTGTCAGCTTTCTTCTTCAACGGGAGAATCATGATATCAGCAAAGATGGGGTCATTAAAATCTCAACATTCCATCGGCCTTACGGTGGTGGCCATCTGACGCTCACATTTATCATTGATACCGAAGGAGATGAAAGCTTAAAATATAAGCTTAATGAAATATTCAAAACCCTCACCGATGAATCCATTCGACCGAAACTGGGCAAGAGTTTTGAAAAAATCGTTAAAGTTTCCTTGGACTCATTAGCGCATATCCGAGACTGGTATGTTGAAGAGGTGAATATCTATTTTCGATCCTTGGAGGAGCGCGAAAACGTTTTGATTGAAAAAAAGCTAATACCGGCGCTGGAGAGCATACTTCCCTTTTCTTTTGATGCCGTAGATTGGTGGCCCGAGAATTTGGCTCCACGATCCCTCATCGGCCATGAAATCGCAAAGCACAGTTCCTTGAAGTCACTTTTTAAAAAATGGTTTGGCTTAGAATAGTAAATTGGTTCATATTGAATTTGCGCAAAGTGAAGGCAGATAAAAAATTATCGACCTGCAAATAGATTCAACAAAGGAGGAGATATGTCGCTTAAAGTTACATCAACTCAAACAAGACCGGGAATTATCACTATTTCTCCGATCGGATCAGTTGATACGAGAACCTATACAATTTTGGAAGAAAAAGTAGATTCAGTGTTAAAGGAAAAGCCGAATGTCATTATTTTTGACATGGAATTTTTAGATTATATCAACAGCATGGGCGTGCGGGTATTATTGAAGTCAAGAAAGCACATGAAAAAATGCGATGGCAAGGTCGTCTTCATGAAACTTCAGCCACAAATCAAAAAAGTATTTGATGTTCTAAAAGCTTTGCCGTCTATGCGGGTCTTTGCCAGTATAAAAGAATTAGATAATTATCTTGACGCGATGCAAAAGGCCGCACGTTAATTCTTGTTCCAAAATCCACATCTCCCCGCTATCAAGTGCGGGACTTTGCATTTTTTTGAATATATGTGGTGCTCAGCCGGCCCGATGACTGTGTTGCCCCGCCAAAATACGGCGCGACCCTCGAACAAGATCTAAAGGCTTTGAAACCAGTTTACAGATTCTATCTATCCTGAAGCTACAAAGGTGAGAATTATAATTTTGCTACAGGAGCAACTCAATGAATTTTAAACTTAAGCATAAAATATTATTCCTTTATGTAGGTGTTAGTTTGTGTATTCTGGTTATTTTGGGAGGTCTGCTCTCATCGGCAACGCGAGCAGTTATTATTAAAACGATTTCGGCAAATTATCATAAGCAGCTCGAGCACATTGATTTTGGGTTGACCAGTTTTTTTAAGAATATGGAGCATGATTTAGAAACACTTGCCCAAAACGATTTCGTTCGATCCAAAAACGATGCAAATTTTACCAACTTCTTGAATGCGGATGAAAAAACCTTTCAATACGCTATTGGTGATCTGGAGCAAAAGATCATCACGGTATTCAATAATTACCGCACTACCCATCCATTTGTCCATTCCGTATCTATGGGACGCGAAAACGGAGGGTTTGTAAGATCTCACAAAAGAGCTAAACCAACCCGCTATGACCCTAGAAAGAGACCCTGGTATATTTTGGGCAAAGAAAATCCAGGAAAAATTATGCGCACACCGCCGTTTCGCTCGGTAACGACAACCGACGTGAGCGTAGGATTTGTGAAAGCACTGGTTGATGATGAGCAGCATATTTACGGCGTCATCGGGGTTTACATTACCCTGGCAGAGTTGATGGAATATATTTCCGATATCGAAATGGATTATAACGGTTTTATCAGTCTCGTGGATGAAAACGGAACCATACTCGTGAGCCGTGATAAATCTGCAATGTTTAAAAGCTTGAAAGCTGAAGATGCAACACTGTACCGCGAGGTCTTCAGGCAGAAAGAGGGATATTCAATCTTCGAAAATAACTCAGAAAAGCGGTACGCGTTTTTTTATACATCTCCGGCCCAGCGGTGGAAACTGGCTGTCATCATGCCGAAGACAGAAATTGATCGTGTGATTTGGGGATTTGTTGCCAAAATTATATTGGCGCTGGTTCTGGCGCTTTTGCTGCTAAGTGGGCTGACACTTCTCGGTTTACAAAATTTTGTAATCAAACCGCTCACGAAACTGAATGAAGGAACCGACCTTATCACGCGTACGGAGAATCTGGATCAAAGGATAGAAATTCAATCCGGCGACGAGATCGGGCAACTGGCAACGTCCTTTAACGAGATGATCAGCACATTGCATAAATCGGAAAGCGCCCTGAAAGCATCAGAGAAAGAAGTGAGGAAACATCGAGACCATCTGGAAGAGCTCGTTGAAGAACGCACCATAGAATTAAAAAACTCTCAACGACGTCTGGCTCAAATTATTAATTTTCTGCCGGATCCCACTTGGGTGGTTGATAATAACGGAAAGGTCGTGACATGGAACCAGGCCATGCAGAAACTCCTCGGGATAAGCGCAAAAGATATGGTAGGCAAAGGCAACTATGAATATGCCCTGCCCTTCTATGGTGAGAGAAGACCGGTGTTAATCGATTTGATCCGGGAGTGGGATGCTGACTATGAAAAAGAGTATATTGCGGTTAAAAAAGAAAACGATATCCTAGTTTCGGAATCCTATCATCCACATTTGGGAGATGGAGGCATGTACCTTTCTGCCACAGCGGGTTTGCTTTATGACACGAAAGGAGAAATTGCAGGAGCCATTGAGTCACTAAGGGATATCACCGAACGCAAATACATGGAAGAAGAATTGGTCCAAGCCAAACAAGCCGCCGACGAAGCCAACAAGGCCAAAGGCGATTTTCTGGCCAATATGAGCCATGAGATTCGCACGCCCATGAACGCCGTGATCGGCATGACACACCTGGCGCTGAAGACGGAGCTTACACCCAAGCAGCGGGATTATTTGGCGAAAATCCAATCTTCTGCCAACTCCCTTTTGGGCATCATCAACGACATCTTGGACTTCTCTAAAATTGAAGCCGGCAAGCTGGATATGGAAGCAGTCGACTTCAACCTAGAAGATGTTTTGGATAACTTGGCAAATCTTATCACCGTAAAAGCCCAAGAAAAAGAAGAACTCGAAGTTCTTTTCTCCACAGCTCAGAATGTACCCCGATTTCTGGTCGGCGATCCCTTGCGGCTGGGGCAGATTCTCATCAACTTAGCCAATAATGCCGTCAAGTTTACCGAATCCGGGGAAATCGTAGTCTCCACCGAACTGGTCAACCAGATCAATAGCCGGGTGACATTGAAGTTTTCGGTCAGTGATACTGGAGTAGGGCTTACCCAGGAACAGATGCAGGGCCTTTTTGAGGCGTTTTCTCAAGCTGACACCTCCACCACCCGCAAATACGGTGGCACCGGACTCGGTTTGACAATCAGCAAACGTTTGGTAGAAATGATGGCCGGCGAGATCTGGGTGCAAAGCGAACCCGGCCAGGGCAGCACGTTCAGCTTCACTGCCACCTTTGAGCAGGGACAGGAAAAAGAGAAAAAAAGACGTATCCCGGGATCGGATTTGAGGAACTTAAACGTTTTGGTGGTGGATGACAATGCTACGTCTCGGCAGATTCTCCAGGACTTGTTAGAATCTTTTTCATTCAAGGTCACACAGGCTGCTTCTGGGGAAGAGGGCCTGGAAGAGATTGAGAAAGCCTCCGATAGCGAGCCTTTTGATCTGGTGATGATGGACTGGAAGATGCCGGGAATGGACGGCATTGAAGTATCTAAACGCATCAAAAATCATCCACGCCTAAACAAGATTCCCGCCATTGTTCTGGTAACGGCTTACAGCCGTGAGGAAATTATACAAAAGGCGGAACATGCAGGGTTGGAGGGTTTTCTACTCAAACCCGTGAGTCCTTCGGTACTTTTAGATACGATTATGAATGCCTTCGGGGAAGAAATGCCAAAGCATGCTCAACAAATTCGCGAAAGCGATCGGGAAGCAGACAGGTTGACATATTTCCAGGGTGCGCGAGTACTGTTGGTGGAGGATAATGAAATTAACCAACAGGTCGCTCAGGAGATTTTAGAAGGCGCAGGGATCGACGTTGCTCTGGCCAATGACGGCCAGGAGGCGCTAAGCGCAGTAAAGGAAAATGAATATGACGCCGTGCTCATGGATGTTCAGATGCCGGTGATGGATGGATACGAGGCTACAAAAAGAATTCGGAATTGGGAAGGCGGAATGCGGAATAAAATCGGAAAGGATTCCGATTCAAAATCCGAAATCCGAGATCCAAAATCTAAAATCAGAGGCCTGCCGATCATCGCTATGACCGCCCATGCCATGGCTGGAGATCGTGAAGTAAGTCTGGATGCCGGAATGGATGACCATGTCACAAAACCCATCGATCCGAATCAATTATTTGCTACGCTCCATAAATGGATTCGATCAGCTGATGATCGAGGACAAATCCGGCAGCCGGAAGCCGACATCTCAGAAGAAGCTGTTCCGGAAACATTCGCAAAACCTTCTAGACCCGTGCCGCAGACTGTGGATGAAGATTCTTTGCCACAGACACTACCCGGATTTGATCTATCATCAGGACTTCAGCGTTTGCAGGGAAACCGACGTCTTTACAAAAAGCTCCTGCTGAATTTTGCTGCCAACTATGCCGAGGTTGCCAGCAAAATCCAAAAGGCGCTGGATGCAAAAGATATGGAGCAAGTGCACAGTTTGGTCCACAATCTAAAAGGCGTAACCGGAAACCTGGCGGCCATCGACCTTCACGCAGCTGCTATAGAATTGGAGAAAATGGTGAAGCGCAGTCATAAAAAGAAAGTTCCTTCGCAGGAGCAATTGAATTTGAAACTCACCGAACTTGAAATTGCGCTGAATCATACCTTTAAATCGATTCAATCGCTTGGAGCTGCAGTCGTTCAGCCTATCGATGAGCCATCTGAAGATTTGATAACTTCCTTGCCGACAGAACTGGCGCAAGATGCATCCAAACGGATTCGAGACGCTGCTGATATGGGAAATGTCTCCCAATTGAAGTCCATTGCCGCAGAGTTGACAGCTAAATCTGAAGCCTTTTCTTTCATCGGCCAAAAAATTATTCATTTGGCCGAAGAATTTGACTTTGATGGTATTGTGCAATTGGCGAATAATTTAGAAAAGAAAAAAGACAAACAAAAATAGATCCCGAAAGATATATTCGGAGCACAGTATGACCGACGAGTTGACATCATTTAAAAACAATCAAGGCCAACCGGAACAAATTTTACTCGTGGATGACAATCCTACCAATCTGCAGGTGCTGTATCAGACCTTGGATGGACTCGACTATAAGCTGCTCATTGCTAAAAATGGAGAGCGTGCGCTGGATATCGCCAATAAGGCCAAACCGTCATTAATCCTGCTGGACATCATGATGCCGGGCATAGATGGATATGAAGTGTGTCGTCGTCTGAAAGCCGATCCGGCAACTCAGGAGATACCCGTAATATTTCTATCCGCTCTCGGCGAAACCAAAGACAAGGTCCAGGGGCTCGACTTGGGAGCAGTGGATTATATCACCAAGCCGTTTCAGACGGACGAGGTGATTGCAAGGGTCAACACCCATCTGACAATTCATCGGCTTAAAAGAGATCTGGCGATCAAGAATGAAGAACTCAAGGAGATGAATGAAAATTTAGAGCGCAAGGTCGCCGAGCGCAGCAAACAATTGTTGCGCAGCCGTGAAGCTGTAATCTTCGGTATGGCCAAACTGACCGAAGCCCGTGACGATGACACCGGCAAGCATCTGGAGCGTATATGCAAGTATGTTGAGATCCTGGCC
>CP070746.1:4311615-4344676 GCA_020348305.1 Desulfobacterales bacterium | reverse complement strand
TTGACAATGGGGGACTTGAAGGATCGTTAGAAGAACGTCGCACCATTTTTTGAGCGCAAAATCTGTATTAAACTTCCTCTGCCATACAATTGCTGCATATACCGAAAAAGTCCAACCTATGATTCAGAATTTTAAAATTAGTCTCTAATGCGACCTCTTTTTTCATTTCATCCAGGCTATCCAGGTCTGGGTCGACAATTTTTTTACACTTGATACAGATGACGTGTGGATGGGGGGTAGGCTTGTTTCCATCATATCGGTTGCTCCCATCCGGGAACCCTAATTCAAGAACTTCACCAAATGATTTAATTAATACAATATTTCTGTATACAGTGGCAAGACTCATTGTCGGAAAGTCTTTTTTTAACTGGACGTGGATATTTTCAACACTGGGATGGCCTTCACTTTTGGCAAGAATTTTAACGATAGCCAGCCGCTGAGGCGTTATCTTGTGGCCCTTATCCCTTAATTTTTGGATGATGATTTCAAATCTTTTTTTATGGTCTGCCAACTGAAGCCTCTTTATCCTAAATAATAATTCTTCTCAATTAACATTAATTTTCTTTTCAGTCAACTCCTATTTCAATTGTTCACATATGATAACTTAATTGGTTAATTTGTATCAATTTTAATTAAGGCTAAAATTTAAACATATCGTACCCCAAGTCAAATCCTGACAATATTCTGATTCTATTGTATATTTATTCATTTAACCCACAACTGGTCGGCCCATTCTCGCAATAAATCACAAAATTTCCTAAAAGCTGTGAATTTTGCACACAGTTTATAGCTGGATTATGGGAAGTGAATAGAAGGTATCAAAGAAAAAAGTAGCCGATGAAAAATACAGTTCGCAGAAAATATGCGTTTTAAAAGAGCAATATTAAGGTAATTGCCAAATCATCGGGAACCTCTTAATAGCCTAACATCCATCCATCAAATATGAAAATGGAAAGTTAAGTCATATCATCGCCAACTTTACCGTTTGACTTTGATCACCACCATAGTGATATCGTCCTCAGGTTGTTTGGTTCCACGATATTTATTCAATGCATCATAAACAGCCGCTATTATCTCCTTAGCGGTCAATGAAGCATTTGTCTGGATGATTTCTTTGAGTCGATCCTTACCGAATATTTCACCTGATTCATTAGGCATTTCCCAGATGCCGTCTGTTCCGATCAGCACAATTTGTCCGGGGGCGAGTGTACGATTGAATTCTTCATATTCAAACGTGTAATCCACGCCGAGAGCCAGACCGTGGCCTTTGAGTTCATCAAATTCACCCGTGTCCGAATCATAAAGCAAAGCCGGGTCGTGGCCCGCCCTTACCCAACACACCTTCCGTTCTGCCCATGATAATTCGCAATAAAAAAAGGTCATAAAATTGCCTGTTTGATGCGAATCCTGGCTCAGATGCTTATTTACATCATTAATAATCCCTGCCGCCTGACCTGGCATGGAGGCGCGCAGCATAATTAGAGCCCTGGCCGTGGCCATTAGCAGGGCCGATGATACACCGTGTCCCGACACATCTCCAACGACCACCGCGAGCCGGTCCTGGTCGATATCTATGAAATCGTAATAATCTCCGCCTGTTTCGTCGCAGTACACACTCGAGCCGGATATATCGAATCCTTGAAGTGTAGGGTCATCTTTGGGCAGGAGACTCTGTTGGACCTCCTGGGCCAGTCCAAGAGCAGTGCTCATGCGAAGATGTTCCTCTAGCTTGGGGACGATTTCATTAAAAGTCGTTATCATTAGGTTACGCTCATCCTTTAAGCGAAAGTTCAATCTCACCGAGAAGTCACCTTGGGCCAAACGCCTGAACGCACCTACGATGCTCATCACGTGCCTGGTACTGGCTCTGGAGGTGAAAAAAGCTATGCAGAGTACGAAAACAAGGGCTAAAACAACGGCTGTTCCGGAGATTGCCGCCTGAGCTTGCGTGTAACTGATAAACATCTCAGCGATATTTTCAGGCAAGTCCATAACCACTGATTTGGGCACTACGATCACGAAATGAAGATCAGGAAAGATGGTGGCAAAAGCCCAAAATGAGTCTACTCCCTGATACGGCATATCTATATATCCAGACTTTTTACCCCTTGAGTAACGGATCAATTCGTGGAATTCACTATTTTCTTCTGGTAGGAGCAGTCCTGTATTTGGATCTCTGACTATAACCGCATTTTTCTTTTGGGACAATATCCATAACTTTTTTTCTCCACTACCGCGAATATCCTCAGAGCCGACCAGAAAGGAGCGCATACTTTCAGACCACTGCGACGAGATCTCGCTTTCCAAAAGCACATGCTGAATCAAAACGTCTATCGCAGCTACCCCGGCCAGGGAACCGTCTGGCTTGAAAAATGGTGCCGAAACGGTAAAGGTCAACTGTTTGGTTGTGGCATCCACAATAGGGGGCCCCCATAAAATAGAACCCTTTTTCTTGGCCCTGGTGTACCAAGGACGAACCCTAGGGTCGTAATCCTTAGGATATCCGCCATGGCCGGGGTAGGAAATGTGAACACTGCTTTCCAAACTGGCGTATATCCAGAAAAGCTCCCCGCCGAATTCACGGGCAATATTTTTGAGCACAGGAATCAGACGCGTAAACCTGTCAATATCCGTCTTAACATCCTTTCGAGCCACCCCCGGGGCGACCAGAAAGTTCGGGTGATGGTAACTGACCGGTTTGGGTGAAAGTTGTCCATCTTTCGAGAGTTTCATGTGAGTTAAGGATGGAGCCAAATCTTTCGGTGCGACCTTGGAATCGTCAAAATCGTCTGCAAAATAGATCTTGGGTGGTATCGGAGAAGGCAGGACCAAAGTGCGTTCGGCTTCCTTTGCCAAAACCTGAAGCGCGAATTCCAAAGAGGATTTTGCGCGGCGAGTGATCCGGGCGTAATTTTCTGTAGCAAACATCATCTCCCTGCTTACTTTTTCCGTCAGCGTTTGGCGAGCCTGGGCCGAAATGGATTCCCCCAGCTTCCCGGAGGCTTTCTGGCTGATCCAGGTGACTGTTACCAGCGGAACCAGACTGACCATGAGAAGAACGATAAAATATTTCCATCGTAATTTCATAAGATTCCCCCGTATCTTCTTTTTGGATGGTGAGACCTATGGATTACTTTGATTTCCTATCCTTATCAATATAAGAAACCAGAATTATATAGAAAATTGCAGATTAGTTTGGATTCAGTTTGCCAAAGATTTTCGGAACCTTCTTGGTCATCTCTGCCATAATTATCCTGGCTAAGAGTGAATATGGATTAGCCCAAGCTGAGATTCATTAAATTTGAATCGGATATCGGCCGTATTCGATACCTGTATCGATCATCGTTTTGTAGTTTTCAAATTCAGCCCATGATGGGACTGAATTTCCGGCAGATAGAAGATATCCTCCGCCCGGAGCAATATCACGCAAAAGCTCCTTGACCCGAGCCTCAATATCTGCCGGCTCTGCATTTTGAAGCATTTCATTGGAAACATTTCCGGCCAGACAGATTTTATCCCCGAATTCCTTTTTAACCTTGTAAATATCCATGCAGGTCGGATCAATCGGGTGTAATACATCAATTCCGATCTCAATCAAATCCCCCATTAGTGTCGTCAAATCACCATCGGAATGCATACAGAAAAAGCGATCACTCTCATGGCACATGTCTGCCATTTTTTTATATGCGGGGAAGATGAATTCGCGATAGATTTCAGGCATGATGATCGGACCGCTGCCAAAGGCGATATCGTCAACTGTCCAAACCGCGCCGACGTGATCCATTTCCAGAACATTTGTGAGCGATTGATACTGAATTTCAGTGACTTTACTAAAGATGTCGGCGACAAATGGTCTGTCATCAAGCAGAGACACGGCAAAGTGATTAAAGCCCATGAGCATCCAGGTGAGTGTGAATACTTTGCCTGAAATAGCAATGACTTTCATCCCCTCAGGAAGATAGTTTTTAGCTTCTTCAAACTTGTCAAAGTTAAGCTCAGCCAGTACGCCCCATGGAAATGCCTCGAAATCGGTTCGATTTTTGATAAAACTGTGGTATTCCAGACTCCAGGATTTATCGTCGTGATCCTTAGACTTATCTTTATCTTCGAGCACAATTTCATCGATGATCTTTGAAATGGCTGATTCCTTTGTGACTTCACCCGGTTCCATCATGCCCACCGTGATCGGGACAAAATCATAACCGGCTGAGGACCAGAACTCCACCTGTGACTTTAGGTCACCGGATTTCACTTCACGGCCTAAAAATCGGCTCTGGATCGAATAATCAATCAATGCTTCAAAAAATGGCACTCTGTCTGCTTCCTGATGATTTATAGCTGTCTTCAACCGCTCAAAGTTCGGCTTTAATTCCATTGTTGCCTCTTATTTTGAGAAAGTTATTGGTTTTTAACGGTGTGCCTTTTCGTTGTCATTGAGCAGCATTGAGCCGTAATGACGTTTAAACTGAGTGGATGAGTATTTTTCCAGCTTCCATTCGGGAATCCTGCAAATCCCGCATACGCCTTTGAACCACTTGTTTCTCAGCCACCGGGCGGCGCGGCTGTTTCGGGAATCGTTTACCATGAAGGTTTTGTTACAGTGGGTGGTAATCCGAGCCTGATCTCCCATCATTTCGATGGTTTTGATCCCGTGCAGAATTCCTTTACGGGATGGCCACAGTTTGATTTTATCGATCAGCCGAAAAAGCTCGACGCGTTTGCGGTAGTATCGTTTGGCGGGTTTTTTGGTTTTTTTCCCGGTTGTCATGGTTGAATCTGATAATTTTTATCGAAAGTAAAATTTTCCGTGATAATTTGGAGTTTATTTCTATCCTTTCGGGGGATGAAATTTCAAAGCACACACAACCATTGTTGCTACACCGATCTGAAGCGGATCGTGCAGCAGCCGGTTGGAAATTTTGGATTGCGCATCTGAACTCAGCCCAATTGGGACACCGGGGGCACTTATATATGTGTCAGGGGTAATATGATGGGCTTGGATGATATCTGCCGCTGGTGAGGCATCGACGATATACTGATGCCCGGTTAATGCCAGGTCTAATTCTTCTTCAATTTCAATCTCGGCATTTAATGATTGCTTTATCGTATTGGCCAGTTCTTTGCGATGAGATAAATTGATATCATAAACTGAAACATGGGCACCTAAATGAACCAGAGCCTCTGCTGCAGAGCAACCTACCGGACCGCATCCGATCACTAAAACATCTTTTTTCTCAAGACCATGGGCCATCAGGTTTAATCCGGCAACGAATCCATTTCCCGTTGCTACCGCATTGTCCACGACCCTGCGGCTGTGTGTATGGATAGCAATAAAACGGTCATCGTCTGCGAGCATGATAACGTCAGCTCGTTTCTCAAATGCTTCGGCTATTCCGGCTACATCTGTATTTTGCGTCATGAAAGCATTACAGCCGATATGAGAAGCAATGCGTGTTACGGTGTCACAAAATCCACTGATAATGCCCTCACCAAGGGTAATGGGTATAACACCTACCGAAATGCTTCCTATTATATTTTGAACTTCAGTTTCCTGAACGCCGGCAGCTTGACACGCAATTGCTTTTAAAGAACATCCGGTTTTTGCAATTAATTCTTTGTCGTAATCTGCAAGTTGAGTCGCATTGTGTATAATATCATCTGTTGTCAGTCTGGTCACGATAGGTTTCCCAATAAGTTTTTCTGCAATGTATTACCACCCATCGGGGAAGCATCACGATATATTTCAATATTAAAATGCTGCTGAATATCAGCAATCACCGTGTTGCGCTTTTCCCAAACTGCTTTCCGATTTTCCTCAACGACGATTAATGTCGCAACCCATTCATCGCGGTTTGGAGCGAAGTTTGTGATGGCTTCGTCGGCACCAAAAAAATTTTGTTGGATATAAAGAGGATCTACTCCGGACATAATATGCTCGCCGGCAACTTCCAAAAGATTTGGCATTTTTTGGATATGCTCATAAATAACACTTTTTGGTGATTGCATGCTTTCCAGATTTATTTCACCTTGACTTAAAAAAAGATTACCGAGCATTTGAACCATATTGAGACCGGTCGACCAATATGCTGCCGTCGGTGTTTGGCTGGGCAGCCTGGCATCAATCTCCAACACCTTCAATTTATGATCATGCAAAATAATTTCTATGTCCATTAAACCCTTTAATTGTAATTCGTTGGCTAATGATATGGAGATCTGTTCAAAATCCGAAATGAGATTTTGAAAAAGATCCGTAGGAGCCAGGACTCGTTTACAGTCATAGTCTGCATCCATCTCCAGATCCGTTACCTGCAAGGGAGTATAGTGACCGGGGTAACCGATGACTTCAATGGAATATGAGGGACCATGCACATATTGCTGCAACACCCAGTTGTCATCGGATTCATTCACATGAGCATGGAAACTTTCAGAATCATGGTAAACCTTTACGCCCTGACTGCCACTGCCCACACTCGGCTTTGCGACGACCGGAAAACCACATTTGGGCCAGGGTAGGGGGGTTGGAACGTCGATTCGAGAAAAAAGCGGGTCTGATTTTCTTTTTGATGAGGTCATGGAATAGGCTTCGAGGTCAAAAGCAAACGGTGTGCATGTATTTTGGGTCCATTGATTTAAACAGGCCAGGGCTGCGTCATTTTCCAGAGCTGGAATAACCAGATCAACGCCCTTAAACGCACTGCTCAAATTTTTTTCCGCAGTTACGTCCAGCTGTTTAAATCGATCACATAAGCCTTTTGCAGGAACAACGGGTTTTTGGTCAATTACTAATACTTCCCAACCGGCCTTTTTGGCGAGGTAGGTTGCCTCAACACCCTGAAGATTACCGCCGATCACGGCTACTAACACGCGACCTCCCTATCAGATTCGCGGTTGGTGATCGCTTGGCGACGACATCTGATCCAGTTTTGATATTCCTCGTTTGTGGCCGGCCTTAGGCTGCATTTATCTAATACCTTCAGTACAGATGCATTGGTACGTCTTCCATCTTCAATATCCAGCGAATGTTGGGCGACACCGGCAAGGCCCTCCCCCGGTGGTACGATGGAAGTAACCACATTGGCACCGGCTGCCAGTCTTCGTTTTAGTCCGGCCAGACCGTCCACATCCAATGATGCCGGTATTAACCGATCCTGAAATGCCAGCCGCATCACCGCACTGATTAGCATTTCTCTCCGGGGATCCGGCGGGGTTCGTTTGGCCATGGGTGTTCCCGGCTGCGGAACAAAGTTCATCACCCGCACCTGGTCTGCATCTAATTGGTGCATGACGTCAATTGAATGCGCGATATCACCAGCCGTTTCACCCACCCCGCATAGCAGGCCTTCCTCGATGAGCAATCCTAAATGGTGTGCGTTTATTTTGGTTTCCAGTCGAAGATCAAAATCTTGTCCGGGTCTGAGCTGGTTAAATAAATTGCGGCGATGGGTTTCCTGATAGCAGGCATACCATGAGGCACCGGTTTCTGCGAGTCTACTCAAAACGTGGTCTGGAATCACTCCCGGTGAAACCATGATAGGTCGTCCGGTTGCCCGGCGAATCGAGTCAACCAGATCATTCAGCCGTTCAAACCCGGCGCCGTCGCTGTTATATAAGGCAGGGTCTTCTCCCATAGTCAAGTCGATCAGGTGGACACCGGACTCCGCCAATCTGTGAGCCGCAGTGACAATTTCCGGTTTTGCCTTGCGATAGCGCTGGCTTTCTGTATTGGATCTGCGAAAATAGCAAAACCGGCAATCATTGCGGCAATAGGTGCTGGCGTAAATAAAACCATACAAAAAGATTTTATCGCCAAAATATTTTCGGCGTAAACTTTTTGCGGCAGCAAAAAGTTTATTAATCTGATCTGCGTTATCCAAACTTAGCAGAAATATAATATCTTCTGTAGATAGTTTATCTTCTTGCAGTGCTTGGGAAAGTATCGTTTCAAGTTTATGTTGAGTTTGTTTCATGTTGATTAAATGTTTAATCGTATACCATCCAAATATGTAAGGCTCCGTCCCATTTTCGCTAGGTTTCGGGTATTTTCTGCCACCATTAGCAATCGTTCTAATCCAAAGCCGATGCCTATCCAGGTGTCCGTAATTTTCCATGGACGATCCAGGGGATGGGGACCCATGGCTGAAGAACCTATCTCTACACGATCTGTTCCCGCTACAATATCCATGGTATCGCCATAAATTTCGGATTTAACGGTTTCAAATCGATAATCGTTCACACCTGCTACCTCAGACACAAGGGTACCCAGTTCTTTGATACGCTGCTCTCTGGTCTCTTCCGGCAAGCCCATTTCAACCAGATTGAGCATCGTAAACTCACTGGAATGTCGGGATCCTTTCGATTCTTTGCGGAAACAAGGTCCGACTTCGAATATTCGAACCGGTCTGTCCCATAATCGCAACAAGTCTACCAGAACATAATACAAATGAGGCGCCAACATGGGTCGCAAGCATTTGTTTTTGTCCAGCCAATAAATCTGAGAATTCAGGGGATGCGTTGCATCGATGGACATTTTTGCCAGAAGCCCCTTGGACATAATAATCGGAGTGGTCACCTGGGCAAAGCCATTTTGTACCATAACATCCACCAGTTTGCTCTCCAGCCTGCATAAAGCCGGCCGGAGATAAATTTCACGAAATTCTTGTAAGCGCTGACGGTGCTTCGTCACCAGTTGTTTTTCCAGCCCATGGTAGGCTTGTTCTCGTTCAGCGTTGCTATCGAAGCGCTGGTCTAAGTCCGATTCGGCGGCATCCAATTCGTTTAAGCGCCGGCTTTGAGTTTCGGTCCAGGGTATGGTCAAATCAGCTCTCCTTCAAGATACTCATGTGAGTACAATCATAATCGAGATCATACCTAACGGTCAGTTGTCAGTTGTCCGTGGTCTCTCGATACTTGACTCTTGCAGCTGGCCCCTGGTCTCTGGGCACTTGTTACTTGTCTCTGGTTGCTGGTGACTGGTCATACCAAAATCAACCTACGACTAACGCGAAACAAACCAGTTACCAGAAACAAGCGACCAGGTGCCAGAATCCATAAATCAGCAACAGCGGACATTGAGCATTTATGCTCAAAAGTGGCGGGGAGTACGGGAGTTGCACCCGCCTACGTGGATTTAGAGTCCACACGATCACATAACGATCCACCCCCCGCATTTCAGCTTCGAAGAAGCTGGAATTTTTTCTGAAGTAATCAAGTCTTTCTTATCGCAACAGAAGCCAACGGTCAATTTTAATCAGGGTATAATGGGCTAATTCACCGCCCAATTCGTTCGATGTTCAAAAATCCAGATGTCTGCAACAAGCGACAAGCTGCCAGAAGCCAGTGACCCGAAACCAGTGACCAGCATTAACGCTCAATTACAATGAGGCCTTCTCCTTGAACCGATTAACGCAGTTGATTTCGATGTCCAGCAATCGTGCGATGTTAAATTTGGCCTCCATGCACTTCGGGGATCTAACATTTGGGTGAAGGATTCCCAGCCCTAAATCGTCACGGACCTCATTCATGATTATCGGATCGGTTAAATCCCTAACAGATACGTTGAGCTTGTCGGCCACATATTTTTTGGCTTCGTCGATTCGCATGCCACGGGCAATTTGCATGCGAGCCACCAGATCTCCGGCAGCCCTCATTCCGCCCATTCCCGAGGCAACAGCGTGCGTGATGGCCATGCCAAGCGGATCACCCACGCCAACCTACAACCCGTCCAGCCGACAAATCTCTACCATCGCCTTGGAAGCCCTGGAAGCCATATCCAGCGGTGGGTGATCATGCACGGTCATGGCCCCCACTCCCATGCCCATATTTACATGCACGGGAATATTGGCCACCTCGCAACAGGCTTTCATGTATGTGATGGCCCGGGAAACATTCCAGGGTGAGGATTCGTTCGTATTGGTATTGACCACCGGACCAAAGATCGTCACGCCGGCTTTTTCCGCCACTTTCACCTGTTCGTGGGGATACATGCCGGCCAGTAGTTCACCGTTGTAAGTCATCTCTCCATGCATTCCCAAGACAAATTCTCCGGCCATTCCCAACTCTACACACATCTGCGGATATTTTTCTTTAAGGACTTCGGTGGCTTTAAGAGAAGCGAGGTAATCCGCATCGCCGGCGGCACCCACCGTGTCCAGGATAATGGCATCCGCCCCGCATTCATACAAAGCGCTGGATACATAAACAATGTCTCGAACTGCATGTTCAACGGATTCCTCATAAGAAGCTCTGGCTTCTTCGATTTTCCCCTGGGGCAAAAGCTCCGCAGGGTTTGGAAAGGGGCCGTCGGGTTGGGTATAGAGCGGCAAATTCGGCATGGCACCATAAAATACCGGTGCGGTGGTCACTGATAGTATTTGCTCAATTAGAGGTTGTTCATAGGTTACCATGGATTTTATCGGTTTAAAACTATAGTCCAGATAACCCATCTCAAGGGTGTCTGCGCCTAAAAGCTTTTCATAGATTTGAAGACACTGGAGTCGATCAACATTGACCTGGGTGCGGCTGAGTTTAATGGGCGTCCCATCATAGGAAAGCACAATTTCTTTTCCCGGTTCCACACCCACGAACCGGTAAGGTGAACTGAAGATATCAAATAGATGTTGTATTTCTTCCTTGGAAAGCGCCGGAACGTTGCCTCGTTCTGCGGCATCCTGGGTGCCGTTCTCCAAGTCCCGCATGACTTCGCTTTCCTCAAGCTCAACGGGAGAACCATCGCCATAGCGTGTATGTATTTTTCCCATTTACGCCTCCTTTTGTTTCAGGGGTTGTATCTCCGTATCCACATTTAGCAATCCCCAAACAAATTTTCAACGATGATTAACTCTGGAACTATGATATAGCTAAAAAATTTCGATACTATATATACTGATTTGTCAATTTTTGGAAGAGGTGGGGGTTATGAGCAATGAGGGATCGTTTATAATTTTGTGTAAGATTTTTTATTTTATCTTTTCAGAAGGATCTACTTTAAGCCGGGTGTTTTAAGGATATATGAGGCTGGATATTATCAATAAATTTTATAATCACGTCGTAATTGAATATTAGTCCATTTTTAGGATTAATTTTCAATTCTTCACTAAAAACCATTTCTTTATCTATTAGATATTTTTCACAACGCCTATCTTTGCTCAGTTTTCTTTTGCAACCAAAGCGATAATTACAACTTTCACAAATCATTTTGATTGTGGTCCTGTATCTTTTAAAATACAGCAAAAATTACCAAAACATTTTAAAAAGAAAGTAACTGAAATATTGCAGCAAAAGCAAATATAAAGCCGAGAATATCAAATAAATCCATTTTGTTTTCTAATTGATATATAATTTTACGAAATAACCAAATTCTATTAAATTAGACTTTTTCATACTGCTTTATATATTGCAAAAATCATGCAAATCTAGGCTAATAAAAATTTTGTAATAATTTCAATAAAATAATAAAAAGTATGTTGAATAAGCATAATTTTTGTCTACAAATCTACATATGTAGTGTATATTTTTTTGAACATTTTATTAAGAATGATAGAACTGAAAGATACAAATTAGTGGGTGTAATTTCATTTTCGGGCTGGCTCTTGACAGAGATTATGGGTCAGGTTAAGGCCTTTAGTAGTCAACTAACTGCGGGAAGAGGTTTAGAATAGAAGCGAAAATAACCTACTTTAATTCCAAAAAAATTGCCCCCAAGTTAAATATTCTCTGAACTGCCTCTTTGTTATGGCCCGATAACCAGTCGTCTTCCCAAATAAAAAGCATTTTGCATCAGGGGACTACCAAATACAGCGAGAACTTTAATCTGTCTATTCTTTTTTGTTATTAGAACTTTTTCCTATTTAATCTGAAGCAGGGTAAATTCCATCGGCACCGGCAATTTTCTGTCCCATGAAGGGCGGGATAATGATACTAATATAGGGGAAAGTCACCTTTAATATTAACCGTATCGGCAGGATCAGAGGCTGCCAGCGGTTTGGACCGAAAACCTCTGGCTTTGACTTCGATTGCTAATGCGACTGATAATTTATTTATATGTTTATTAGCTCTTGCATACTCATCAGCGTATGCTTGGTTAGGTCCATTCTGGATACTGACCATACCTCGTATTTCTTAGGTATTCGTTGAATATAACTTTAAAGCTTAGCGGTGCCGAAAGGCATACGCTGCAGCGACTTGCTAGCCTTCTCTCAAAGCTTTTTTCAATGCCGCTCTCGCGAGCAAACGCGTAGAATCTAGTGTCGGCAGAGGGCAATCGCTTGGATCAATAAGAAGGGGAATTTCCGTGCAGCCTAGTACCACTGCATCGCACCCCCTATCCTTAACCTTCTGAATTACTTCGTTGAAATACAGCCTTGACTCCTCCAGAAAGACTCCGTTGACGAGTTCTTTGAATATAATGGTATCGATCTTCTCCCGATCATCTTCATCCGGTATTTGACAGGATAAACTGAATTTTTTGAGCACTTCATGGTATACAGGGCCTGTCATCAGGTATTTTGTACCTGTGATCGCCAAATTTCTAAAGCCATTGGTCTTGGCTTCATCAGCCACGGCTTCCGCAATGTGCAGCCACGGAATCGGAGATTCTGCTATGACTAAATCGAAGGCTTGATGAATAGTGTTGTCTGGACTAATAGCGAACTGTGCTCCGATGTCTGATAATTTACGGGCAGAAGACAGCATTAGTTTGGCAACTTCCTGCCAGTTACCAGAGCGAATGTAAACCATATACTCACCCAGAGGGTGCGTATGCATCGAAACCTCCGGGTGCATGTGTTCGCCCATCAGAGCTGGCGCTTCCGCGCATAATGTCCGGTAGCATAGCGCAGCACCTTCGGCGCTACACGCGACTATTCCAACGTGCTTTGACATATCTTCTCCTTTCTGAGCTTCATTCTCTCACTTTATAAACCCATCCGTATTTGTCTTCCAGCTCGCCGTATTGGATACCTGTAAGGGTATCATAAAACCTTTTGGTCCAGTACCCTGTTGCATTATTATTGATGACATATTCTTCATCTTTGTATCCGATTTTCCCTATGGGGCTGATCACGGCGGCCGTTCCTGCTCCGAAAGCTTCGGTCACCATTCCTGACTCAATTCCCTCAACCAGCTTCTCAATAGAAATCAACCTTTCCTCAGCCAAGATGCCCAGATCGCCTGCCATCTCAAGAACGGATTTTCGCGTGACCCCGGGGAGAATGGTTCCCGTCAGGGGAGGCGTTACCAGCTTTTTGTCGATGACAAAGAAGATATTATTTGTCCCAACTTCTTCCACATATTGATGTTCTTTTGCATCAAGCCACAGCACCTGGCTGTATCCCTTGTTTTTAGCAATCTGAGTAGCAGCAATGGTTCCCGCATAGTTTCCTCCAGTTTTAGCTTCTCCAGTTCCTCCAGATGCGGCGCGTGAATACATCGTTTCGACCCATAGCGCCATAGGGTTGAATCCTTCCTGGAAGAAAAAGCCAACCGGTGAGAGGATGATAAAAAATAGATAATTGTCCGAAGGTTTCACAGCCCCTAAAAGCGCTTCTGTTGCGATGACAACCGGCCGGATATAGAGTGCAGTTCCTCTCTGTTTCGGGATCCAGCGTTTTTCTACCTTGAGCAGTTCGCACTCGGCCTGAAGAAAGAGTTCTTCAGGAATCTCCGGTATGCACATTCTTGTCATTGAGCGATTCATTCTTCGCGCATTTTCTATGGGTCTGAACAGTAAAATCTCATTCTTGGGGGAGCGATAGGCTTTCTGCCCCTCAAAAGCCTCCTGGCAATAATGAAACATCATGGTCGCAGGCTCCAGAACCAACGGCTGGTAAGGCTTGATTGCCGGATTCTTCCAACCCCCTTCTCTGTTAAATTCCATCCAGAACATATGATCGGTGTAATTCTTTCCAAATTCGAGTTTGGTAGCATCCTCAAATAAAGGTTTCAGTTTTTCAGACGGTAACAATTCTTTCCGTATTTTCATTCAAAAGTTTCCTTTCTCCAACTCATTAATGAAATCCTTAAGGGTAGGCATGATTTGTTCCAAAATATTGGCGTATCTCTTAACGAATTGGGGTGAACGCATCGAACATTCCCAACATGCGATAAGGTGATCATAAACAGTAAACCAGCTGACAGACATATTATTTAATCTTTAAAAGACTTCGTGCTTCATCGGGCGTGCCTATGTCTCTTCCAAGTTCTCGGGCAATAGTTGAGATTTTTCTTGTCATATCTGCACAGCTTCTAATTTTTTCGTCCTTATGAGGGTATACCCATAGATGATCCTCCATTCCGACACGGACAAAATCAGCCCCTAGCATGATCGCAAAAACCGTTATCGGCAGCCAATTTCTTCCACCAATGCTTGCACCCACAACAGTATCCTGCGGCATCATATTAATCATGCCCATAAGATAATGATATCCCCATGGGTCCGGATATGTATCGGCAGCATTATGCATCCCCGCACCCATCGAAATGAAATAAGGCTTTTCTAAAATTGCGGGTTTAATGAGCCACTCTCTCACATTTACAAGTGCCTCCCAATTATGCCCCATAAACTCAGGTTTTATTTGATTCGCTTGGAGATACTCGATGGTTTTAACTGTATTTTCCTCCGTCGCTAGGCTTACAAACATGTCCTGACTATAAGAAATCGGCACGAAAATGGTAGATTGCATATATTTTTGACTGATATTATGCAAGGCATCCACCATGGGTTGCATCCCCTCATAACTATAGTTAGGAGATTCTGGATCTAGGCCTTCATATGCGCTTGGCTGTATTATCATGTCTGGACACTTCTCGAAAACAGAGCCAATAGTTTCCTTCAGTCTTTCTAATGTGGTTTCAGGATTTCCACTCTTATCTCTGGTATGGATGTGAGCCATGCAGGCACCTTCTTGATAGGCTTCAATAGCTTCCTTTGCATTTTCTTGTGGGGAGTAAGGTTGATTTGGATTGTGTTTTCTGGAAAAGGTGGCTCCAGTGGTACAAACTGTGATAAATAGCTTCTTGTCCATGGTTAGATTTTTTGTCTGCCTCGCCACCCAATCCGCCCAATAGACACCTTGGTATTCTTTTTCTGCCATTTCTTTAGCTCCTTTCTTTAATCAATCTGCCATTTTTCAATTCGTTGTATAACATACAATTCTCTTGTCTTTAGAAAGATTCTTGCCTAAAAGCAAAGAACTTTTTAGAGTTTTCGATTAACAAATCATTAATCTGCTCCTAGGTCATCTCTCGTCTACGCATGGCCGGCATTGCATTATCGCATGAACAGTAAACGCGAAGATAAGCACAGCTACCATAGTTAACGTTATGCGGCGATCAAGATCTTTTCTTTCCGATGGAGCTCTTCTCAACAAGCCAAGGGAAGCATTCTATGTAATATTTTTTCTTTTCTTAAGAAGGCTCGTGGTGAGATCTGCCGCATGTCTTAGATCAAGTGATAGATACTTGCACACTTCCTTGGCATTCCGTTTTTTTAATCCACGTATCATTCCGCCATGGGTGCGTTTGGTATAGGATTTATAATTAGGGACTTCAGCTATATAAATGTGCAGAAAGGGACTTACCCGCAACCACAACTCTTTAATAATTCCTTCGAGGATGGGCATATTTGCAGTCTGATATATGGTATGATGAAATATCCAGTTTTTTTCAAAATAATCTTCAATATCTTTTGCTGAATTCATCTCTGCCTGGATACGTTCAAGCTCTTTAACCGTCTCATCAGTGCAATTCTTTACAGCTTTTCTTGTAGCCATTAATTCCAGTTTCAAGCGAATTTGAAGCAGCTCATTGAGCTCATCGGGGGTATATTCCTTTATAATAATTCGCCTGTTCTTTCTTACATGAATTAAATTTCCGGCCTCGAGTTTTCTCACCGCCTCCCTAACAGGCATCAGGCTGACTCCTAGTTGTTGAGCGAGATCAGATAGGGTGATCTGACTGCCCGGTGGGAATCTGCCCGATGTAATGGCCTTTAGTATATTTTCATAGGCTGTCTCCTTCAGTGACAAATGTTTGATTGGCTTTAAAGGATTTAAATTCATAAATAAATCATCTCCATGTGATATGTGAATTTTATTAGTTTTTGATCAAACATCAAAAAATATGTCAAGAAAAATTCGATAATAACATTTTTAGCATTTTAATATTCCAGACAAAATAATTCTAAACTTTTAATATTATTATTAATATTTTATTATAACGTTTTTATTGACATCAATGATAGTTGATCATAAATCATATTTTTATTTTAGGTGTGTATCGCAATTACGCCAAAAGAAAGCTTTTTTTCAATTGGGGAAAAATGTATTGCAAAGCAGGGTCTAATGTAAAAGCTCTCGAAATATTAATGCAGATGGTAGACGTTAAAGAACAAAATTAGGAGGTCATATGAAACCTGTTGTTGGTGGTCAGTACAGCCCGCTTAAGGAGAGTGAGATCAGAAAAATCCTTGAAGCGAGCTTTACCATCCTTTCGGAGATAGGTGTTGAGGTCTATAGTCAATTAGCCTTCAAGGCATTTCAGAAGTTCGGCGCCGTCTGCGACGCCTCGAAAAAGCTTGTAAAATTGCCCAAATCGATGGTGGAAGATGCGATTGATAAAGCTCCCAAAAAGATAATTCTTCGCGGCCGGGAAGAGAAACACGATATCTACTGCGAGGACGCGAATGTCCATTTTGGAACGGCAGGGACTGTCCTCCGGATAATCGATCTCGAAACCGATGAGGTTCGTCAAACAACCTTGCAGGATGTTCGAGACGTGGTGCGATTGCTGGATGCTTTAGAAAATATCCATTTTATTGTTCTTCCACCCTATCCCAATGAGCTTCCTCAAGATGAAGTGGATATTAACCGTTTTCACTCAGCTATCATGAACTCCTCAAAGCACATTGCGGGTAGTGTTTTTACGCTCAAAGGAACCCTCGATATCATTAAGATGGCTGAAATGATTACAGGCAGTCCACAGGCTTTAAAGGAAAGGCCTTTTATCTCCTTCCTCACTGCTCTGGTATCCCCTCTTAGAATAGACGAACTTTACGGCGATATGCTCTATCGCATTGCTGAAGCCGGGATTCCGGTTCACCTTTCATCGGAACCTACGGCTGGCGTGACGGCACCCGTTACGCTGGCAGGTCTTCTAACGGGTCTTCATGCCGAGGCTTTAAGTGGATTGACCCTTGCTCAAATTGTCAACCCCGGCACACCTGTCATCTATGCTATTTCAGGCTCTGCCCCTGATTTTTCGACGATGGGTTTTCTGGGAGGAGCCGTCGAAAATGGATTAATTAATGCGGCCGGATCAGCGATAGCCCAGTATCTTGACCTGCCCAACTACACATTAGGTGGTATGTCCGATTCTAAAGTTGTTGATGTTCAGAATGGTTATGAGAGGGCCATCTCGAATCTTTTGATTGGCCTCTCAGGGTCTAATATTATCCATGCTGCTGCGGGCTTAACCGAGTTTGCTACGATGATCAGCTATAAGCAATATGTGATAGACAATGAGATACTTGGAATGATCATGCGGGCCGTACGGGGCATTGAGGTGACGGACGAGACCATCGCATTGGATGTCTATCGCGAGGTTGGCCCGGGTGGCAACTTTTTGTCTGAGCCTCATACGGTCAAATGGATGAGAAGGGAGCATTTTATTCCGAAGTTAAGTGACCGGAAGCTAAGGGAAGATTGGGAAAAATCAGGCAAACCCACTGTGGAAAAAAATGCGGTTGCTATGGCAAAGCAAATCCTCAAAGAGCACAAGCCCTTGGGTCTATCAAATGGTCTGAATAATCAATTAAAAGCGAAGTTTCCCGAAATTAGATCGTGATGAGAAATAAATTTGTGTATTGAGGAGGGATTGGGTGAAATTTATATAATAACGAAAATTATACGTTCTGTTTAGGTCAGGGTCTGTGAGTCTGCTTTTTATTTTTTCATGAAAGAAAAGCATAATGAATGATTACTTAAAAACCGCCTCTTTCATAATTTCGCGAGGCAAAGGGAAGAATTAATGATGGATAAGCAAGCAATCTTTGAAAAATGGATAAATCGTAAAGATGAAGAGTTCAAGAAGGAGACAAAGGAATCCGCGAGACTGTTTGCGAAGGCCCAAGAAAACCTTCCTGGTGGAAATACCCGCACAGTCACTTATTTTTCTCCGTACCCGCTTTATATGGCTAAAGGGAAGGGCTGTAAGCTGTATGATGTTGATGGGAATGAATATATAGATTTTCTCAATCAATATACAGCGCTCATACATGGGCATTGCCATCCCGCCATTGTAGAAGCCGTGAATGAAGAAGCCAATAAGGGATTGTCTTTTGCAGCTCCCACTGAGAAAGAAGCCATCTTAGGGAGGATGATCTGCGAGAGGATTAAGTCGGTGGAGCAGGTTCGTTTTTGCAACTCAGGCACCGAGGCCACACTGTTTGCGATCCGGGCTGCGCGGCTAAATTCGGGCAAGAGCAGAATTGTAAAAATAGAGGGCGCATATCATGGAAGTCATGATCTGGCTGAGGTGAGCGTTTTGCCGGTTTTGAAAGAAGCAGGGCCAAATGATAGACCCGTGAGTGTTCCCGAGCATAGGGCTGTTCCTAAAAGCATTTTGGACGAGGTCATTGCAGTACCTTTTAATAATAAGGAAGCAACCGAGAAGATAATTCGTGAGCATCAGAAAGAAATCGCCTGTGTCATTATGGAGGTGATGGTTGCGATTTCAGGCTGTATTCCAGCAGAGGATGGTTACCTTGATTTTGTTAGGGATTTAACTCGGGAGTTGGGTATAATTCTTATTTACGATGAAATCGTGACTTTTCGTCTTGGCCAAGGGGGTGGGCAAGGAATATACGATATTCAGCCTGACCTGACGACATTTGGAAAGGTTATAGGCGGAGGGCTCCCCGTAGGCGCCTTTGGAGGATCGCGTGAATTGATGAAAGTTTTTTCTCCGCTCGAGGAGGGCTCTGTTACCCACTCAGGAACCTTTAATGCTAATCCGATGACGCTAGCGGCGGGAATCGCCTGTTTGAAAGAGCTGACTCCTGCGGCGATGGAGCGCATCAATTCCCTTGGAGAGCTCATCAGGCAAGGGATCAATTCGATTTTGGAGAAGAACGGGGTAGTGGGAATGGCAATCGGCTTAGGCTCTTTGGCACATGTTCATTTTAATAAAGAAAGGGTTAGGGATTACAGGACATATGCTCAGGGAAATTTTCAGGCCATAACGCTTCTCCATAGGGAATTGCTGGAAAGGGGCATCAACATAGCTCCTCGAGGAGGAGAAATAGCTATTTCGACACCCATGACAGAGAAGGAAATCAAGATGTTCCTCACTGCCTTTGAAGAATCGCTTATCGAGATTAAACCTTTTATCAAGCAGACTACTCCAGAGCTGATAATATAAGTCGGTATGTTTCTGTCTATTTTTTATTCGCTAAAATGACGTATTTTATCGCATCCCCCATTTCCGAAGTGGAATGGGAACCTCCCATATCACGAGCTTTAATCTTACCTTCTTTAAGAACTTGGCTTAAGGCTGTTTCGATTTCGCGGCTGGCCTCGATTTCACCCAGGTGTTCCATCATCATGCGGATCGATTCAATGGTAGCGACCGGGTTGACCACACCCTTGCCTTGATATTTGGGTGCCGACCCGTGGATCGGCTCGAACATCGATGGGTAATCTCCCTCCAGATTGATATTTCCGCCGGCGGTGATCAAGAAAAAGCCGGCCGCCCCGCTCTTAGCAGAGCCGGATTCCCTGTTTTTTCCGCACCGGAAAGAGCCATTAGAGGGATCAGTGCCATGGTTTGGCGGACACGCTACCTGCAGCATCGCGCAATAATTTGAATACACATAAGTTTAGATAAGGAGATTCGAAATGGCTGAATACGAAAGCTATCTCTGGAAGTACGCGGACTCCTATGAATTCATGGAGCGCGCCGTAGAAGGGATGCCGCCGCTGATCATCTGCGTGGCTTGTAACGGCGGTATACAGGGCAAGGAATATAACAGTAATTTGCCGGAGACGGCCGATGAAATAGCCGATTCGGTATACGCGGCATATCAGGCCGGCGCGTCGATGGTGCATATCCACGTCCGTGATCCAAACAATTTAGCTAACTACGCCCGCACCACCAAGGATTGGCTCGAGGTCAACCGTAAAGTGCGCGCACGTTGTCCGGATATCATCATCAACAATACCACTGGCGATGGGATGGACATGACGATGGAGGAACGGCTCAGCTGTCTCGACGCCCGACCCGAAGTAGCCTCCCTGAACCTTGTCCCGGACATGAGTAAATTCAAGATGAAAGCTCGCAAACCGCCTTTGCCACACCCGCACCCTGAAGTTGAGTATGATGGTTGTTTGCCCTTTTCGTACAAAATCGTGAACCAATTCGCTGGCGAAATGAAAAAACGCGGCATCAAGGCCGAGCTAGAGACGTATCATCCGGGCGGCGCCTGGGTGATCCGGGATCTCATTCAGAACGATCTGATCGAAAAACCGTACTGGGTCCAAACGGTGATGGGTGTCCAGACTTCCAGTTTCCCGACGGTCGAAAATGTTATCGTGCTGCTGCGGGAATTACCCGAGGGCAGTTTATGGTTGTGCTCAGGCATCGGTCAGTTTCAGCTTCCCCTGACAACACTAGCCACTTTGATGGGGGGCCATGTGCGTGTCGGCATGGAAGACAATATCTACTACCGGCGGGGAGAAAAGCTGAAAAGCAATGCCCAGGTCGTTGAGCGTGCGGTGCGTATTGCCCGGGAGCTTAACCGTGAAATTGCCACTCCCCAGCAGGCCCGCAAGATCCTGGGAATATCAGAAACAGCAAGCATCTATCCATAAGCAAAAAAGGGCAGAATCAGAAGGGCCCAAACATACCAGATAGCACCCAGCTACTGGATACGTGATCTTCGTATGGTCCAATAAATCTTAAATTGATTATAACAACAGTTCGGGTGCAGTTTCTTCAATAAACGGCCTAATTTGAAGTAGCGATTCTTCAAAGGCAACAATAAATGCCTCGATCTCCTTTTCAGTCATCGGTGATGAAATTGCGCATTCCCCGCCGCGAGCTGGCACGTTGATCCCTCTTTCCAGCAGTTCCAGATGAACAAGCTCCATAGCCATTAAGTTATCTTTTGCCGCGGATCGGTAATCGATAATTTCTTCCTTATTGAAATGAATGCAGGACAATGAGCCGTAACCCGTTACATCACCTTTAATTCCGGCCCTTTCGAGAGAATTGTTCAGGCCGTTTCGCAGGTCATCACCGAGTTTGTTCAAGTGATCGTATACAGAAGGCGTCATTTCTGTCAGGCAGGCTTTTCCCGCCGCCATGGTGACCGGATTGCCGTTGAAAGTCCCGGAATGGGCCACATGAGCGCGATTCAGGGGTGAATACAGGTTCATGATCTCTTCAGAACCTCCGAAAGCGCCGACAGGCAGCCCGCCCCCGATTAATTTGCCAAATGTCGTCAGGTCGGGTTCCAATGAATACAGATACTGCATGGCATGATAGTTCAGACGGAAGGTAACGATTTCATCAAAAATCAATATGATATGATTTTTTCTGGTCAGTTCTCTCAGGTGCTCCAAATATCCGTCCGCTTGACATATACATCCTGTTGCACCGAGCATCGGTTCGACGATAACGCATGCTATCTGACTTGCCTGCCGTTCGATAATCTCTTCGGCGACCTTTTTGTTGTTGAAGGGTATGATGATCACTTCGTGTAAAATACTTTGCGGGATTCCCTTGTTCTGCGGCACGCTGTTCGGTTTTTCGATCGGGCCGTATTCGGCGGCGTCCGGACTGTAGCTCACCTCCACCACGTCATGTGACCCATGATACCCGCCTTCTATTTTTACCACTTTTGTTTTCCCTGTGACGATTCTGGCGGCCCGGATCGCACTCATGGTGGCTTCCGTACCGCTGTTGCAAAACCTTAGCTTGTCTATGGATTTCACCCTTTCGCAAATGATTTCTGCGAGCTCGATCTGACTCCTGGTGGGCGAGGCAAATGATATTCCCTTGCCCGCCTGACGGGTTATTGCACTGACGACAGATGGATGACAATGACCCAGCGTAAGGGCGGTATAGTTGTTCAGGAAGTCGATATATTCGTTACCGTCAATGTCTACGAATCGACACCCTTTACCCTCTTTCACGTATACTGGATATGGGAGGTAAAATGTGGCTGTTCGCGTATCACCACCTGGCAAATACTCATGAGCATGCCGGTTGACCCTTTCTGAATTTGGACATCGCTGCCTGAACGCTTCTGCTTTTTTATCAAACCAGTTTTCAAATATTTCATTATGCTGCATCATAAACCTCCTTACTGCGCAATTTCTAATCTTGCCAGGTCAACTATTTCCAAAAAGGTTAATATTTTATATATTCTGGATCCTGGATATGTCAATAACTATTTTCGCTTTATCGATAAAAATGTTGAAACAACCCCGCAAATTATTAAAAAGATACAATTATTATAATCTATATCTATATGTTATGTCTTCTTGCGACGCCACTTATTCATCACCCCGAACGACCTGATTTACAATTTAACTTGATTACAATAGTCATATTTATTATGAATAAATTATCACTAAAGAATTAAGGTTTTTTATGATGGACAGCAATAATGCCTCACCGATCAAAAGCCTGAACGATGTCGAAAAACTCAGATCCATATTGAGAGATCAGCCAAGAGATCTTTTGTTATTTGACCTGGTTACACAAACGGGGTCAGCCGCGCGACAAATTCTTAAGTTGAGGTTTATCAATTTTTACAATCTTAAGCCCGGAGATAAAATTGTATTAGACAATGGAAGTTCAGGAAACTTCAAAGAAATAGTCATCAATCGTCGCATTTTGAATTCTTTTAATAGATATGCGACCTCCCGGGAATATGATCAGGACGATTACATTTTTTCTTCCAGCTACAAGTCGAGTCACATTGCATTGGCTAGGGTTAACAAAATCGTCAACAGTTGGTATAAGAAAGCCGGGCTCAAAAATGTCAAGGGTATTTTGAGTTTGCGAAAAACCTGGGAAGTTCATTTTCGCGATGCCTCCAGGCATAAAGCACCAATCAGCACCGAGATCGATCGTGCATTTCAAACGGTAGCTCAACCGCAGAGTCTGCAGGAAACCGTCCTTTCGGAAATAGAACGGGCGATCCTGTCGGGTCGCCTAAAACCCGGCAAAAATATTATCGCCGATGAAATCGCAAAGAAGATGGGCATTAGCCGGATGCCCGTTCGGCAGGCTTTAAGTCGTCTCGAGGCCCGTGGTTTTTTGAAAAGATTCAGGGGAGGAGTTCAGGTCGTACAATTATCAAGGAACAATCTTGAAGAAATTATCGAGGTCCGCATGCTTCTTGAGACAACGATCGCCAAAATCGCCGTTCCAATCCTCAGAGAGACAACAGTTCGAAAATTACACAATATTTATAAGCGATATTCAAAATCTGTCCTGGATAATGATGTTGATAAAATGCTGGAGCGGAATCGACAATTTCACGGAACCATCTATAAGGATGCCAATCGTCCCTATCTTTTACAACTGATCGAAGACGGTTGGGATCGCGTCAGCCCATATTACCATATGCTCCTTCGACAAATGAAAGAACACGAGCGTTTGGTGGATGTGGCGTCGCATAAAGGAATGTTAAAAAGCGCTGAAGAACGTGATTCGAAAAAATTTTGTTATTGGTTAGACAAAGATATTAGTGAAACAGCGCAAATTCTTTTTACACATCTTTAAAAAACGATGTTTGTCGTATCCTGCCTTCATCTGTTTTATGCGACGGATTGAAATTCTGCGTTAACGATTCGATAAGCGCACCCGCCGCGAATGCTGCCAGACAACAAGCGCAAGCACGAATGCCGAAAATACGATCAGTAACATAGCCACAGATGCAATGGCGGGATTGAGCGATTCTCGTACACCACTGAAAATCAGACGCGGCAAAGTGCGTTGACTTCCTATCGATAAAAAGCTTGCTACGACAATTTCATCGAATGAAATGATAAAAGCGATTAAAGCACCCGTCATTACTCCCGGAGAAATCATCGGCAGAAGCACTTTATAAAAAGTTCGCCAATATCCCGCCCCTAGAGAGGCGGATGCGCGCAATAGCGTTCGGTCGAATCCTCTAAGACTGGCGGAAATCGTCGTCAGAACAATCGGAACGGACAATGCTGCATGGGTAAGGATAATCGATATGCGGTTACCGACCAACTCAAGGCTTGCATAGAAAGAAAAGGACGCCACGCCGACAATCACCACGGGAACGATCAAAGGTGTGGCAGCCAAAGTAAATATTAGGTTTCGGCCTGGAATTTTGCCCCATGTAAGGCCGATCGCGGCAAGAATACCAAAAACCGAGGCTATAAAGGTCGAAGACACGGCTATGACAACTGAATTCCAGAATGCATTGATCCAACGCTCGTCCGAAAATACTTCGCTGTACCAACGCAAAGACCAGCCGGGAGTTGGAAACGTCAAGGTATTTCCACTCGTAAACGATATCGGAATCAGCACGATGAGGGGCAGGACCAAATATACAATTACAAGACACGTAGCGGAATTCATTAGCCATCTGCGGACGTCTTCAGCATTTCTTATCATTTTTCCGTCCTTTTTAAAAATACGAAACGACTCATCAGCATAATGAGCCACACAAGAACAAGGAGAAATAACAATTGTATCGAAAGAGACGATGCCAATCCCCAGTTAAGTGTTTTGTTTGTATAAAAGGCGATGAACGAAGAAATCATTTGTTCTCTCGGTCCACCGATAAGAGCCGGCGTTATGTAATAGCCAAGGGCGAAAACAAAGACAATTGCACTCCCCGTAAAAATTCCCGGCATAATCAATGGCAATTGCACACGCCACCAGGCCCAAAGCCACGGCGATCCGAGAGAAAGCGCCGCTTTCATTAAATTAACCGGAATTCGACGCATAACAGCCACAATGGAAAAAATCATCATAGGCAATAGAACCTGGATCATTGCAACATAAAGCGAAAATCGAGTGTAAATCAAATTCAGCGGCTTATTGATTACACCCAGCAGCTGCAACGTGCTGTTGATCGGTCCGTTGCCTTGCAGCAGAATCATCCAGATGATAGTTCTAACCAAAAGCGACGTCCACAGGGGAAAAAGGATCAGGGTAATCAGCACGCGAGCAACGTTCGGGCGAGCTGCGACGATGGCATGCGCCACGGGTAGTGCCAAAACGATGCAGATAAGTGTTACCACAATACTTATCCAGACCGTCCGACCGAAAACCTGAAGAAAGATCGCCTGCTCTTCCGGCACCGATTCGTAATGTCCATCGGGATTTTTCTGCAAGTCAACGCTCATCAGAAGATAGAATTCTGTCAATGGCTTTAGATCATTAGCTATCGCAGACCAGAGTTCGATATTTCCCCATTTTGAAAAACGTTTGAGAACGTTCTCGCGCAGCGCTTCCTTCGCAAATCCCCCCTTGGCGGCAATTCTGGCGGTTTTTATCACGAGGTATCTGGTTCCGACCACTCTCTGATTTATCTTTTGCGCAACAATTCCGTCTTTCCCGTTCGCATGGGCATCGGCCAAATCCTGAACCAGCGCCGCAAAAACATCTTCGCCAGGAATGCCGTCGGTATGTTTCCAATCTGCCAGAGCGATGACCGTCCTCGGCAGATTGGAAACAAGATCGCTGTTGTCAACCGATTTGAAGAGAAAGCGGGCAACCGGCCAGAAGAACGTAACGATCAGGAAAACAGCCATTGGCGCAATGCAAAGGACGTACTTCCATTGCGAGGGCGTACGGCCTCTGTCGTGCATGCTTTTTACATCGATGCCATCATTCACTTCGACAGCCAGGTTTTAAAGCGTTTCTCCAGTGCTTCTTTGTTTTCGACCCAATATTCGATATCGTATGGCGCGCCGTATTTGATATTTTGCGGTGCCGTCGGCAACTGCGCACGTTTTGTCTCCGAAACATAATTGATTGCTTCCACCCGTCCTGTGCCATAGGCAAAGTTGTTGGAAAAACCCGCCTGATTTTTCGGTTCGGAAAACCAGGTTAGCAGATCAAGGGCCACCTTCATGTTTGGCGCTCCATTTACCACGACCCATAAATCCGTGCCATAAAAATATCCTGCCTCCCAAAGGATCACATAATTCTTTTTTTCTGCTTCGATTTCGTGTGTAATGCGAGCGTTAAATCCATCGCTCATCACGACTTCGCCGGACGCAAGATTCTGCATCGCCTGGGTCGTTTGGTTCCACCAAATGACATGCGGGCGTATTCTATCTAATACCTTGAAGACTCTGTCAACGCCGCCGGGGCTCCGCAATACCTTATAGACTTCCGATACCGGAACGCCATCTGCCAGCAAGGCGTTTTCGAATGTGAATTGTGCCTGGCCGTATAATTGGCGTTTACCGGGAAATTTTTTAACATCCCAGAAATCGGCCCAGCTTTTGGGGATTTTTCCTTTAATAAAATCCGCATTGTAAACCATAACGTCCGCCCAGGTATCCGAAGCCACACCGCACTCATGTATCGTTTCAGGATGATATTTGTCCGGATCGCCGGTTACCGAGCGGGGCAGTTTCACAAACAGTCCCTCGGCACAGCCTATCTCAGCCCCAGGCGCCTCGACAGAGACCATATCGTATATAATGTTGCCGGCTTGAACTTGAGCACGAATCTTTGCAACTTCACCCATCCATTCCTCTTGAATAATTTTTACACCCGTCTGTTTCATGTAGGGTTTCCACACCCCCTTTTCATAGGCTTTATTCCAATTGCCACCCCATCCAACAACGGTTACCTGTTCACCGGCCGCCGCCGGGAAAAACTGTGCCGAAAAACACACAACAAACACCATGGTCAATAATACTCTAGCTAATTTCATTTTTATCCTCCTTTCAAGTTATTAAGAAACAAACTGCCGCGTCCAAAGGACTCGGGGTTGGATACTCACCCCTTTAAAGGGGGAAAGCTACCTGTTCCAATTCGATAACACCTTTGTCTAGTTCAGTTACTCCCTAATCCGATTTCATTTACGGACAGGTGTGCTTGCTCGGTTATATCAAACACCAGACAATCTTTGATACGCCAACCGATTCGAACATCTTGACCCTTTTGAACATTTATCATTTTGGATTCATTTGAAATTTTAACTACAAAACCGCTGATTTCCCGTGAATCCAGTACAATCCGTATATGATCACCGACATAGACTATTTCGACTATAGTTGCTTTTAATCCATTCGGGTACTCACCAGGATCAGCGTCAATAACGGCACGCTCCGGCCTAACGGTGACAAGAGCTTTAATGCCAGGGTTCGTATCGACATTTCGGGGAGTCGCTTTTAGGATTTTGCCTGATTCCAACTTAATCGTTATTTCCTGTTGTCGTTCCGAACCAACGACGGTACCGGTGATACAATTATTTTCGCCGATAAAATTGGCAACAAAACTGGTTTCAGGTCGTTCATAGACGCCGTCGGGAGTGGAAACCTGTTGAATGACACCCTCGTTGAAGACGGCAACTCTGTCTGACATCGTTAACGCTTCGGTCTGATCATGGGTTACATAAATGAACGTTACTCCCAAACGATCATGGGTGTGCTTGAGTTCAAACTGCATCTGCTCGCGCAGTTTCTTATCGAGAGCCCCAAGCGGCTCGTCCATGAGCACGAGCTTGGGTTCGAAGATCAGTGCGCGGGCAAGCGCGACCCGTTGCTGTTGCCCGCCGGAAAGCTGGTCCGGCCGCCTGGATTCCATATTCGACAGTTGGACCATATCGAGTATATGCTTTACATGCTTTTCTATCTCGGCGCGCGGATATTTCCGTGCCTGGAGCGGGAAGGCAAGGTTCTCGGCAACCGTCATATGGGGGAATAGGGCGTAATCCTGAAAAACCAAACCGATACCGCGACGATTGGCCGGCGTTCGGTCGATACGTCGGCTGTCAATGCTGATCTCCCCGGCGGTCGGCGTTTCAAAACCGGCAAGCATCATCAGGGTTGTTGTTTTGCCCGATCCCGATGGCCCCAGCAACGTCAGAAATTCCCCTCGAGTTATCTGAAGATCGAGGTCGCGAACAGCCCATGCTTTACCGTCGAAGGATTTGCCGACACCCTTGAAACTGACATGTGTGTCAACTGTCTCGCAGGATGTTTCCGTCTTGTCTGTCGTCATTGAGACCTTTCAAAATGTTTAAATGGTCCAGCGTCGTCGCCGCTGATGGCGGCCGTTATCATTCTTTTGTTGTCCGGGGGATACAACTTGATGGTTAAGTTTGTATAAATCTGGATCCTGTATGTGTCAATATTTTTTTAACTGAATGACGATTAAGTTGTCGGATGTAAATTCTTTTCTATTACTTTTATTTACATTTCAATATATTAAGCTGGAATTTATCCGTAAATCCAAATAGGGGTCGGATTCAGATTCATTCAAAAGCACATTTTATTAAAAAGTTTTATTTAACTACTTTCGACATCAAGAAATGATAGCCCATTCAGGACAGCAGCAGCGATGAAGCCGTTGCAAATAAGGAAGATCTTGAGTGCGCTCGTTGGCAAATCATGAGGGGAAAATGAAAAAAAAGGCCCGACAAACCTGCCTCATTATCAAACCCTATTTATTATTTGATAAAATCGCCTCCTTTATAGTATCCCCCATTTCCGAAATGGAATGGGAACCTCCCATATCACGAGTCTTAATTCTTCCTTCTTTAAGGATCTGGCTTAAGGCTGTTTCGATTTCGCGGCTGGCCTCGATTTCACCCAGGTGTTCCATCATCATGCGGATCGATTCAATGGTAGCGACCGGGTTGACCACACCCTTGCCTTGATATTTGGGTGCCGATCCGTGAATCGGCTCGAACATCGAAGGATAATCTCCCTCTGGATTGATATTTCCGCCGGCGGCAAACCCCATGCCGCCCTGAAGCATGGCACCCAAATCAGTGATGATATCTCCAAAAAGATTGGAAGCCACAATAACATCAAAGTATTCCGGATTTTTCACCAGCCACATGGTCAGGGCATCAACCAGGGCCATATCGGTTTTAATGTCCGGATAATCCCGGGCGACCTGCTCGTAGACCTTATCCCAGAAAACCATGGAATAATTCAGGGCATTGGATTTGGTGCAGTTGGTGACCATCCCGACAGGAGAATCACCTAATTTTTTACGTGTGCGAGCCAGATCAAAAGCATAGCGCATCACCCGTTCACACCCCTTTTGAGTAAAAATTGCAGTCTGCGTCGCCACGGCATCCGGTGTTCCCATTTTGAAAAACCCGCCTGTGGCAGAATACTCACCTTCGGTGTTTTCGCGTACCACAACCATATCCACCGTTTCCGGTGTGGCATTTTTTATCGGTGTTTCTACGCCGGGATAGAGCCTTATGGGACGCAGGTTGACGTACTGGTCGAATCCCTTGCGAATGGAAAGGATGAGGATCAACGAGATGTGATCCGGAACCTTATTGGCATCTCCTACACATCCTAAGAAAAGGGCATCAAAGTCTTTTAGCGTAGTCAGCATGTCATCCGGCATCATCTGGCCGTGTTTGAGATAATAATCGCAGCCCCAACCGAAAGTTTCGATTTTAACATTAAAGCTATATTTCTCCGCGACTGCATCTAAAATTTTAACAGCTTCATCGGATATTTCTTTGCCGACGCCGTCTCCGGGAATAATTGCTATGTCATAAGAATTCATTATTTGCCTCCGTAATTAACGACTCATTTTCTTGTTTTAAAACTTAGGTCGCATTTTCCAATTTTCATATACAAATGCTTTTCATCCAGACCGACATCGCTTGGATCGACAGGGAATGACCCGATAAGTTTGACAACGTCACTGGCATGACAAATTTTGATGACATTGGCAAAAGCCATCAGGATTAAAAAAGGAGCCATGCAAAACACCCAAAAGGCTCCTTTTTAAATCGGTGTGGATGATAATACTCAGATGTTTAAGCCGTCCTATCTTTAAAGCATTGAACGCAATTGATATCAACTCCTAGTACTTCAGCAATGCGGAATTTTGCTTCGATACCTTTGGCACATCCCGGCAAGGGAGTTACCAGGCCGATTTGAAGATCATCCCGGATTTCGGTCATGATCACTGGATCCGTCAGCTCGGAAACCGATACCTTGAGCCTTTCGGCAACATATGCCTTGGCCTCTTGAATTCTCATGCCACGGGCCATTTGCACGCGAGCCACCAGATCTCCGGCAGCTCTCATTCCACCCATGCCCGAAGCATGCGCGTGGGTAAGGGCCATACCCAGCGGATCACCGACGCCAACCTACAACCCGTCTAATCGGCAGATTTCAACCATGGCTTTGGATGCCCGGGATACAATATCGACCGGCGGGTGATCGTTGACGGTTACGGCCCCGACGCCCATGCCCATGTTCACATGGATGGGGATATTGGCCACTTTGCTGCACGCTTTCATAAACGTAATCGAACGGGATAAATTCCAGGGGCACGTTTCGGATGTATTCGTATTGACCACCGGTCCGAAAATCGTCACGCCGGCTTTTTCAGCCAGCTTCACCTGGTCATGGGGATATAAGCCGGCTAAACGAACCCCGTCATATTCGAGCTCGCTGTGCATGCCTAATATAAATTCTCCGGCCATACCCAATTCGATACAAATATCAGGGTATTTCTCCCTCATTTTTTGGGATGCAATCAGGGATGCCTGAAAGTCGGCATCCCCCGCAGCTCCCACGGTGTCCAGATTTATCCCATCAGCGCCGGATTCCCGCATCGCATTGGAGGCATACAGAATATCTCTGACGGCGCTGTCCACGGTAGCTTCATAGGATGCCTGGGCTTCGTCAATTTTCCCTTGTGGAAGCAATTCGGCCGGATTCGGATAGGGGCCGTCCGGTTGGCTGTATAACCCCAGATTCGGCATGGCACCGTAGAACAACGGGATATGGGTTGACAGCAGGGCCTGTTCGAGAATTGGCCGCTCCATGGTGACAATCGGTTTTATGGGCTTGAAGCTATAGTCAACGTGACACAATTCCATCGTGTCGGCGCCGAATAATTTTTCGTAGATTTGCAGGGCTTGAATCCGATCGACATTAACACCCACACGTCTGATTTTTAATGTTGCGGCATCATAGCTGAGAACGACTTCATTGCCCGGTTCTACGCTGACAAAATTATAGGGTGCCTTGAAAATATCAAATAAATGCTGCAGTTCTTCTTTGGAAAGTGCAGGGATATTTCCCCGTTCGGCAGCCTCTGCGGTTCCCCGTTCAAGATCCTCTATGAGTTCGCTTTCGCTGAGCTCAATGGGGCTTCCATCACCATAGCGGGTTCTGATTTTCCCCATATATCCTCCTTAATCGTGATGGTAAGGTCCTATCCTAATCCGCACTTTAAGGCATAAACGCTCTCTTAATTCATTATTCCTTGTTCGACATTCGATATTCTATTTTGATAACTCGGTGAGTCCTTCCTCCATAATCGCGAGACCTTTGTCCAATTCCGCATCTCCGATGTTGAGGGGCATCAAAATACGGATCACATTTCCGAGGGTGCCGCAAGCCAAGATGACGAGACCCTTTTTAAGGCAAGCCTGTACCAATGCTTTAGCTGCTTCGTCCGCAGGTTCTTTCGTTTCCCTGTCCTTGACCAATTCTATCGCCAACATAGGACCTAAGCCTCTGACGTCACCGATAATTTCAAATTGTTCCTTAAATGTGTCAAATCGCTTGCGGACTTTTTGGCCCAATTCCTCAGCTTTTTGCAGCAGGTTTTCTTCTTCAAAAATTTCCATAACAGCAAGTGCGGCGCTGCAACAAACCGGGTTGCCGCCGTAGGTTCCGCCCACACCCCACTCGTGTACTGAAGCCATAACCTCTTTTTTGCCAACTACGCTTGCTAGAGGCATACCGGCTGCAAAACTCTTGGCCACAGTCATCAAATCCGGATCTACATTCCAATGCTCGATGGCAAACATCTTAGCGGTTCGTCCCATACCAGACTGAATTTCATCTGCAATAAATAAGATATCGTTGTCCTTGCAGATCTTCGCTAACTTGGAAAAATATTCCGGAGGCGGTGTCAGAAAACCGCCTTCACCCTGAACCGGTTCGACGATCACCGCAGCAGTGGTCTCTGGCGCTGTATGGGTAATTAAAAAGTAGTTGAGATGATCGGCACAGGCCACATCACAACCCGGATACTCCAGATTAAAGGGACATCGGTAGCAATAGGCAAACGGCATGCGGTAGATTTCCGGTGCATAAGGACCGAAGCCGAACTTATACGGTTTAACCTTACTGGTAAGGCTCATGGCCAATTGCGTGCGCCCATGAAAGGCATTTTCAAAAGCGATTATTCCGGTTTTTTTGGTGGAATAGCGGGCAATTTTGACGGCATTTTCTACTGCCTCGGCTCCGCTGTTTACAAAAATAGCTGTTTTCGGAAAGTCACCTGGAGCAATCGCACACAGTTTCTCAGCCAATTTCACCGCCGGTTCATATGGCAGCACCATGAAACAGGTATGGGTTAATTTTTCAGCTTGATCTTTTATGGCGGCCACCACTTTTGGGTGGCTATGTCCTACATTCATCACCGCGATGCCGCCGGCAAAATCGATGTATTCGCGACCTTCTACATCGTACAGCAATGCACCTTTTCCTGAGGCTACATAGCAGGAGGTGCCGCTGGCAAGCCCTGGCGGCATAACTTTGGCTCTTAATTCACTTAAAGCCTTAATTGTCGGTTTATTTTCCATGCGTTTCCTCCTCGCACACCAATGATAACTCTGGCAGGAATTGATTCCGTCTCCGGAAGATCATCAATACAACTTCACGGATTTTCTTTTTCCTCTAGTATACAAAGTAAATGCTAAATAACAAATCCAAATGACCATGGTGTCAGGTGTCGGCTGTCAGGTGTCAGAAACATAAAAAAGAATGGTGTCAGGTTTCAGATCTTATGTTTTTTAATGCTGACACCTGACACCTGAACACTAGATTAGGCGACC
>CP070746.1:4300271-4311515 GCA_020348305.1 Desulfobacterales bacterium | reverse complement strand
CAGCGGGCGCACCGGCCCTCTGGCGGTTGTCGGTTCCACTTCGGCGGGACTGAGGCCAAGCTCCTGGACCAAGATTTGGGTGACCAAACGCTGGCAGGTCTGTCCCTGGCAAAGCCCCATTCCGGCTCGGGTTACCCGCTTGATGCCGTTTAGAGTACGCATGCCATTGCGAATCGCTTCCTTTATCTCTCCTTTCGTGATTTCTTCACAGCGACAAATCACCAGATCATCGTCATTTGCAGGTGCTCTTTGCGGTTCAGTCCGTATGGGTTTAGTTGCAATCGATTTTTTTTGGCCTGTATCTTTTAGCTGTTTAAATCGCTCAATAACCCGGTTGACAATTTCCTCTAATTGCTCATCGGAAATGTCACCTTCGATGTGGCCATGGAGTTCGCTTTTCGCCGTCGCAGCCGTTGATTTTTCCCGCACGGACGGTTCCACTTTAGGCTTATTTTTTATCGCTTTCTCTTCTGCTTGATGAGGTGTTGCATCAACCTTTGCCTGCGGGGGGATAATTTTGATCTGAATCTGATTGTCTTTGATCAGATCGGCGGCAGCAGCAGATATGCGCGCCCCTTCGGGAATCTCAATTTCTTTACTGCCTGCATCCAGAATCGTCTTCACATGTTGTGCGAATATGAATACACGTGCCATTTACATCTCCCTGAGCAACCTGCTAGTCACTTTTTTGTGTCTTTTTGGCTGCCGGTTTTCGTTCCGGCTTTTTCTTTTCTGCAGACGGTTTTATTTCCTCAGGGACGGAGGGTATTATAAAATCAATGTCTTCGTGGGGTCTGGGGATCACGTGTGACGAAACGATCTCACCCACCTTTTTACCGGCCGCTGTTCCGGCATCAACAGCGGCTTTGACGGCTCCCACATCGCCGGTCACCATGACAGCTATCAAGCCGGCCTTGACTTTCTGGCGACCCAAAAACTTGACTTTGGCTGACTTGACCATGGCATCAGCCGCTTCAATGGCTGCCACCAATCCTCTCGTTTCGATAAGTCCTAATGCCTGTTGCATAGCATGTTTCTCCTCTATATGTGATCGATGATGCTAGTGTTTTCTTCCTTTGATATTACCCAGTGTTTCAACAACCTTTTTGGAGGCGGCCTGAATTTCCGATTCGGTTCCCGCCAGATAAATCCTGCCGGCTGCCCCAAAAAACCGGATATCAACCAGCCGGACATTGCAGTGTTTCTCGGCTTCATTGGCGGCAATGGATGAGTAGGCCGCCGGTGTTACCTCCAGAAGGTAGACGTCGTCCCCGCCCAAAATAAGCATTCCCTTGCTGTTGCGATTGATAATGACCGCCTGGTAAGGATCTATTTTATTGATGATACTGGTGGCCAAAATACTCGGCACTAATCGTTCTTCTTGCGTTAGTCCCAGTTCTTCCAATATCATTTTTCCGGCATGCTGAATCTCCTCTTGCTCAAATGAGTGAATCTCCAACATGCCGTACCGCCGTTCAACAATCATCTCACCGGGTCGCGAATCGGTTATCTTTAATGCAACATCGGTAAGCCGGTTGATCTCGATGCCCGGCACCACCTCGACGAAAAGGGAAGCCATGCCTTCTACCGAAAGGAAGCCCCGACAGGCACTGGCAAACAGCGACGCAAACTGGGGCTGGAGTCGGTCAAGATAGCAGTAGGCTCTCAACTCGGCCACTCATCCATCTCCTTCATCAAACCTTTGAACAAAATTACAAGTTATATCTTCAGCTTTTAAAACTCAACGACTCACGTCTCAATAATGTTTATCGAGTATTCCTTGGCTAAATCCCTGGCCAAAGGAGTTATTTTCCCGCCGGGAGCCAAAACGATCGAATGTTGATTGTTATCCACCGCCGCATAAATTACTTTGGCGGTGATAAGCTTCACTCCATCTGAGGCTCTATTTTCCCGTACGTCTGCCCCCTTGATTGAACCAGAGGCTTTAAGATTTCTCTCGCCTGTCAACATTTTGCTAAACGTCGCATGCAACTCGTCTGTTGAGCAAAATACCATTCCGAAGCTCTCCAGCTTATTTAGCACGTGATCAATTTCAACCCGCAGCTGCTCATTAACTAAAATGTTGTAGACCAAGAACCCATCGTTGGTCGCCAACACTTTTTTACCTTGGAGCAAAGCCGTAAAAACGATGCTGGATTCCTGATCATCACAGATCAGATTGGCGACTTTGGCAGCTGTTTTTAGACAGAAGGTCGGCAACACTAAAATATCCGATTTCTGCAAGGCTTTCTCAAGCCCTTGCGGTTTGACAGTATCTAAAACACACTTGATGCCGGCGCCTTCTTTGACATCAGCTCCGCACACCCATGATCGTGCAGATTCGACCGTGTACACACTGGATCTGCGAGCGGTTTCCTCAATGAGCTTCACTTGTTTAAGGGCTTCCTCCAGCCTGCGGACTCCGGCATGAAAAACATTTATTACCGCCGGACCCGTTTTAGATGCATCTCCTCCGGAAGACAATGGTTTCTGAGAAGGTTCGGTAACCAAACCCTGTTCTTTTAAAATTTCCCGGACGATTTTCCCAATTTCTTTTCGATGTTTTTCGTCCATATCGTCTTAAATTCCATTAAGCTTCGGCAAGCACACGGCTTAGTCCCGTGCTCTGCTTCCGTTTACGTCTAAACAGGACAAGGCGATCCCTAAGGGGGTAATGAATTGGGGAAATTTCGGCCGAAATGTCTCCAGTCTGATGTTTTGGGCAACGATGTCGCTGAAGCCCTCCAATTCACACGTTCCTCCGACCAAACAGACTTTTTCCAAGTCGTCGAATTCATCGAGATAGGTAGCTGCAATGCTGCCGATTTTTTCAATCACCGGCCGCACAACAGTTAGCACTTCCCGATTCTTATCTTTATCGGTTTTTATTTTTTCTGCTTCCTCGTAGCTGATTTTATAATTGCCCGCTAAAACAAGCGAAAGGTGCACACCTCCGGTGGCTTCGTCGTTGCTGTAAATCACCTTGCCGTTTTTTATGACGGCAATGCCTGTTGTCCCCCCGCCCACATCCACGATAGCCCCATTTTCTATTTTCAAGACACGATTGGCAGCCGTGGGTTCATCAAGCACATTCAAGACCTCCAATTCCACGCCTTCTAAAATATAGGTCGTGGTTTTGAGATTGGCGTATTCTGTTTTGGGCGGATAGGAAGTAGCCCCGTTTACGATCGGTACGGGACAGTGCTTTCTAATTTCCTGCATCAGCTCGCGGACGGCGTTCAGCGCCCCTACATAATCGATGATCAAACCACTTCGAGCCACCTCGGTCTTACGCATGCCGGCCGCCCGCGGCATACCGGCCTCATCGATAATAATCGCAATGGTCTTATAAGTGCCCAGATCAACACCGGCGTATAATTGCTTGGCACCGGAAAAATCCCAGTTCTCCGGATGATTTACAATTTTACGTAAATGTTCGATCGGATCCGTCATAAAATACACCGGGTGATATCATCTGACGGTGAAGGAATGACCACATGACTCAATACCAGACCGGTGCCTTCCAAAACATTAATGCCGGCTTCAACCGCCGATCTGACGGAGGCCACATCGCCGGTCATGTATAAAAACGACTTTCCGCCCAAACCGGTGGCACATCGAATTTCAATGATTTCCACGCTGGCCGCTTTGACGGCTGCATCAGCCGCCATAATGGAAGAGGCCACCGAAAATGTTTCAATAATTCCCACCGAATCGACATTTTGGATGACGGTCGTCGCCGTGAGCGCGGGAAAAATGGAAGAATGGACGTTGGGAATTACAAAATCATCTACCAGAAATTCTCCCGCCACCTCTTTGCCGACTTCGTTTGCCCGTTCAACCGAATCCACATCACCGCTGACCATAACCATGAATTTGCCGGCACATATGGGGTGTGCGACGACCAGCTCAACGTCGGCTGTTTTCAGCATTTCATCGCCGACTTGCACGCCTTTGGCGATGCTGTTCAATTCGATCATACTTATTGCTTTTAGTTCTTCCATATTTATATCGTCTGTATGTTTCCAATACTAGGAATGAATCACAATATGATCGTCATCGACCGATTTCACGGTTCCCTCAATACTGGCATGAACCCGCGCTCCCAGCGCTCCTTTGGGAATTTCTCCAATCACATCACCCTTCTTCACGCGGTCTCCAGCACGAACAATGGGTTGCGCCGGTTCACCCAGATGCTGCTTTACGGGAATTTTCACTTCTTCGACCTTAAACTCGCCTGAATAAAAATCCGGATGGGTGTCAAATTTCGTGACTTCAAGTCTTTCCATAAGCCGTTTTAAAGGAACCTTGCGTGTATCGAAAAACGGAGAAATGTTGAAGGTTTGCCGTTTGGATTCTCTTTTGACGCCCTCTTTTAAAAACTTTTGCTTAAGAACCGCGTTGATTTCTCGAGGCGAGAGCATCATGGGGCAGGCAAACTTTTCGCAGACCCCGCATTCCGAGCATATCAATGCATCTTCCAGGATTTCTCCGTCCATTCCGGGCGTATACGCCAGATGCCGCATAATTTTATGGGGCTCCAACGAGTGACCGATTAAATTTCTGGGGCATAGATCCGTGCATCGCGAACATTGAGTGCAAGCTGACTTGGCAATAAAACGCATGCGTTCTATTTCTTTTTGTTTGTCCCGGATGACGTTGTGGTGGGGCGGTAACACAATTATTCCGCTGGTTGTTTTGGTAACCGGCTCTTGACCGCTGGCGGCCACCCTTCCCATCATGGGTCCGCCTATTACGATCCCATAATCTGAAATGCTAGAACCGCCAGCCAGCCGGATGAGTTCATCCAACGGTGTCCCGATAGGCACTTTGCAAACGATCGGATGGCGGACTTCACCGCAGACCGTCAGATAACGATCCGTAACGGGGTGGCCCGTCATGGCGCCGGCAATGTTTAACAACGATTCAACATTGCACACCACCGCAAGTACATTCAGGGGTATACCACCCTCTGGCACGATTTTTCCCAGCACTTCATTGACTAAAATGAATTCGTCACCCGCAGGGTAATAGTCACCCAGTTCAAACACATCAATATCCCGGGCGAAACCATTGCCGGCGATTATATGCTTTACTTTTTCGACGGCACGGTCATGTTTTGATTTGATGCAAATCGTTGCCTTACCGGCATTGGTACATTCCATCACGGTACTGAGACCTTTTAAAATGAGATCGGTTTGATGTTCAACCAGGTAAGGGTCACTCCTGAGCAGCGGCTCACAGGATGCACCGTTTCCAAGCACCTGTTGCACCTCAAACTGCAGCTTTACATGGGTTGGGAACCCGGCGCCGCCTGCACCCACAATTCCGGCAGCCCGAACCTTATCGACAATATCCGCTCTCATTTCTTCTTTCCTGCAACCTCGGCAGCCATTTCCAGATTGTCTGCAATACCGACCACTACCGCATCTATCGGGATCAATTCATCTTTGGTAAATGCTTGCATGGCCGGCGCCCCCTGGGTGACGATGACCATTTCTCCGAATCCCGCCCCGACTTCATCGGCAGCGACCAGAACGTTGCCGGCCGGTTTTAAATCATCACCCATCGGTTGGATAAGCAGCAGTCTTAAAGCGGATATTTTATCCAACTTTTTAGTGGACCAAACGTTTCCGATTACCTTCGCAAGTAACATGCGGACGATCCTCCGGTCTCAATGAATGTTTATAGATGATTATACAGAAGGACATAAATCATTGCGCATACATACACAGCGTTCTGCATATTTGACCCCAGATGGCAGTTTTAAAATCAAAGACTCAAAGGACAAATGCGCAATTTATTTTGACGCTGTGTATAAATTGGTCATTTAAGATGTTCAGCCTCCTCAATGGCATGAACACTCGCCTTGACATCGGCGATATCTCCCAAAATTCCGATCATGGTAAGATGCTGGGGGCAAAGCCCTCTCAGATCAAAAACACGCACATTGGCCGCCTTTTCGGCGACATCCATTGCGGCGATCATATCCACCACCTTGCCTTGAACAAGACCCACAGCCGTAAAGGGAACCTCAACTTCCGATAAAAGCTTCTTACCAGAGGCTCCTGCACGTTGCCTTATAAATTCAAACACGCCCTGGGAAGGATGGGAAATTATGCGGATACTAAATGCCATCGTTGACCCCCCAGCAATCTGCAAGTTGCGGTCCAGCCTACGTGGCACGACGGACGTTGCCGCTCCTTGGCAAAAAGCTTACTGTGTCCGATCACACGCTTATACTCGATCGTGCTCAGGCATGCAGTCTCTCGAGTATGATACCGGTTTCCGACTATGTGACAATGAAACATCGAAATTTAGCGCGTTTTTAGGAATTTCGTCCGCACGCCACGTCGTTTAAAATTACGCTTCCGTCTTTGGAATGGTATACTCAATATCGCTGTGCGGTCTGGGGATAACATGAACCGAAACCAGTTCGCCCACACGTTGAGCAGCAGCGCCGCCGGCATCTGTGGCCGCTTTCACCGCACCTACATCCCCACGGACGAACACGGTAACAAGGCCACCGCCGACAAACTCCCTGCCGACAAATTTCACTTTTGCTGCTTTCACCATCGCATCAGCTGCCTCGATGGCGCTCACCAGACCTTTAGTTTCCACCATACCTAACGCTTGTTCAGCCATTCTTGGTTACCTCCTAATTCTAGATTAGCGTTTTAATCGAATTGCCCTGGCCTTCATCGACCATTCTCTCGGTACTTCTATGATAACTGTTGCGGTCTGATCCATTTTTTTGGTTTTTCTTACCGCACTAACAGTTGCTTCACCTATTTCTTTTCCGGCACGATCCAAGGCGACAACCACTTCCCCCTCTTCCGGCAGGGGTCGATATTCGTAAGGCATTTCAATGGTAGCGTTGTCGTCCGGAAGACTCTCATCAATAATGAAGATCGCCTGTCCCGGACAAATGGGCACACACGTGCGACATCCGACGCATTTGTCTTCATACAGGCGCGGTGGGGTCGTAATATCTTCTCCGACTTCAATGGCACCTACCTTGCAGCTTGCTTCACAGGGGTTGCAGGGAATATCTTCCAAACATTCGAGTACGGCCACGGCACCCTTGCGTCGTCTTGCTTCGGAAGGGATACCCAGACCCTTGTCAAGCTCTTCATCTGAAAGAAATCCCGTTTTCGATGAGTCTCCAGCCATAACCGTTACCTTTTCATCGTTGCATTTAAATACGCTTTCGCTTTTCCTCTGGATTCCCCGTGACTGCCGCTGCGGAGTCCCACCATGCTTTTTAGTTGTTCGTTGCGCTGTCCTATAAAGGATTGTTCGTCCAAGTATCCGAGACTGTGGGCAATCGCCAATCCTGCAATTCGGCCCTCGATGATCGCAGTGCTGGCCTCCTCAATACCCGAGACATCACCGGCCACGTAAATACCTTTGATGGAAGTTTCCTGATCGAGATCATGAGCCGGCACCCGGCCGCCTAAAACAGGAACATAAACCGTCTTGCAGCCTGCCATCCTGAGTAGTTGTGTCATGGGGTTGAGACCCACCGCGATGCAAATGGTATCGACATCAACTTGTTTGTCGGTTCCCGCAATCGGATTCCAGTTTTCATCGACCTCGATAATGGTTGCGCCCTCGACTCGATCTTTCCCATGAGCCGCTTTAATCGTATGCGACATAAAAAAGGGAACTCCGAATCTGGCAATCTTGGCGGCATGCACGGCGTAACCTCCGATTTTAGGCGCTGCGTCGATGACCGCCGCCACCCTACAGCCGGCCTGCAGCATCTGGTAACTGACAATAACACCGACATTGCCGGAGCCCACCATTAAAATACTGCTGCCCGGCCGTATACCGTGAATATTGGCCATGGTTTGCGCGGCGCCGGCGCCGATGACACCCGGCAGCGTCCATCCCGGAAAGGGGATCATATTTTCCGATGCTCCGGTGGCCACCAGGACCTTTTGACCTCGAATGTTTTCAATGCGATCGCCGATCATCACATTCAGGGCACCGTTTTCGTAAATCCCCAGTACCACCGAGTTTAGCGAAACTTCGACCCCAAGCTCGCGAGCTTCGTTCAGGAAACTGCTTCCGATATTAAACCCGCGTTCCATGGCGCGGTGTTCCTTGGAGCCGAAAAATTTGTGGATCTGCTTGAAAAGCTGACCGCCCGGCCGGTCGTTTTCGTCGTAGACCACCACTTGCACTCCATTTTTGGCCGCTTCCACGGCAGCCGCCAAGCCGGCCGGTCCGGCCCCGACACATACCATCTCATATCTTAGCACGGCTTACTCCGATGATCCTGCAGGTCCTTTGCCTTTCTGAGTCTGAACAACCATTCCCGCTTTCAGCGGTTCCACGCACGTCCGAATATTGGGCATTCCGTTGACAACCATGATACAGTCTGTGCAGCGACCGATGGCGCAAAACATACCCCGGGGCTCATTTTTTCTGGCCGTATAGCGGTGAATCAGCACCCCGCTGCTTCGCAGCGCGATAGCGATGGGCTCCCCTTCAAAGCCTTGCATGGTTTTGCCGTCAAAGGTAAACTGTACTTGCGGGCCTTTTTCAAATTCCCCAAGTATCGGATGTTGCTCAATTCGCATGGATATTCATCTCCACCCTCAAATGCGTTACCAAATTCACGGTGCTCAAACCGCCTCTGAGCGGCGAGGCGATCATCAGCAAAAACCGAACATTTCACCAAAGGTGTAATTGGACCCGACCAATGGAATACCGGTCATCGCGCAGGCCTCTAATGTAAGAGAGCGCAGATCCTCTCGTTCCATACTGTGCAGTTTCGTCTTGCCGGCTGCTTTGGCAATTATCACGGCCTCATACGTCATGGCCTGAATGTAGTTGGCCACCCGTTGGGCCGCCTTCTCAACATCAAGTCGTTTGCGCAATTCCGGATCCTGAGTGCCGATCCCGAAGGCGCAGCGCCCCTCGTGACAGCGCAGACAAACCACACAGCCCATAGCGACCATGGCGCCCGTGCCGATGGCAACGGCATCGGCGCCTAACGCAAGCGCTTTGGCCACATCCGCCCCGTCTTTGATACCACCGGAGACAATCAGGCTGATATCGTCTTTCATTCCCATGTCTTCAAGGGCACGAACGGCTTGAACCAACGCCGGCAGAGTCGGAATCCCTAAATTGTTGGACGCGACCACCGGCGCAGCGCCGGTGCCCCCTTCGGAGCCGTCGACCACGATGCCGTCCACACCGGCTTTCACGGCGATCTTGACATCTTCCCATACACGACCGGCGGCAATTTTGATGAATATGGGGATTTCACTGTCGGTCACATCACGCAGCTCTTCCATTTTGAGGCACAAGTCGTCGGCTCCAAAAATATCGCCGTGGCGGGGATGGCTGTGCAAATCTATTCCTTCGGGCAGTTGTCTGAATGCGGCAATTTCCTTGGTGATTTTGCTGGCCATCAAGTGCCCGGCCAGCCCCGGTTTGGCTCCAATTCCGACAATGATTTCCAATGCATCGGCTGCTTCAATGTTGCGTAAGCTAAACGCTATACGACTGGGCAAAATTTGAACCACCTGTTTATAGGAATTTTCTCTCTCATCGGGCAGCAGACCACCTTCACCATTGTTGATGGACGTACCGACGATATCGGTGGCTTTGGCCAATGCAGTTTTGGCCTCTTTGCTCAAGGCACCGTAAGACATTCCGGAGATCATAATTGGTGTTTCAATAACCAGTGGCCTTTTAGCAAACCGGGCGCCTAAGACCGTCTGAGTTTTGCAATCCTCCCGGTAGGTGTCGATGGACATTCGCGTCAGCTGGGAAGGCAGGACAAGCAGATCATCAAAATTGGGAAATCTTCGAGGCGTGCCACACCCTCGAATTCGGTGTTTACCGAATTCAGCCTTGTACTTAATCTCCGTGACTGATTCAGGCGTCCAAACACCTCTTTGAACATCTTTGACCCGCGGTTTCTTTTCTTTTTGTTTTTTTTCTTCTTCTTTTGCCATTATTTCCGAGCCCTTTGTTTATGGGTTGGTTTGAAAAGCACATACTCGTGGCGACCATAGATTTTGGGAACGATGCTTTTAAATTCGTCTACTGCTTGTTCGATTCCATATTTCGTAAACAGCGCCTCCAATTCCATTTTTTCGTGATCGTCAACGGCAACAAGTTTGACATTTCCGCCCAGCTTTTCCTCCACTGCCGGATCCAGTACATGGATAACGCCGTCATACATCGACTCCCCGATACCATCGCCAACTTCGCCGAGAACAACGATCCGTCCGCCCAACGTCATCTTGCCGGTCCAGCGGCCCACATTACCACAGACAATCAGTGTGCCTCCCTTCATTCCCCAGCCGGCACGGCTGCCGCTGTTGCCTTTGATCACAATGGTGCCGCCGACCATCGAGGGCGCGGCATTGCTGCCGGTGTTCATTTCAACGATAATTTCACCGGCCATCATATTGTCGCCCGTGTACCAACCCGTATTTCCCTCTACGACAATAGTGGGGCCTTCCAGAAAACCGCCGGTGTAAAATCCTGTGCTTCCGTGGATCGTAATCTTTGCCTTCCCGATCAAGGCCGTCGCGAAGTTATGGATGGAGTGAGGGTTGTCGATTTCAATCGTGTCATCGGTCTTTATCAATTCTTTGAGCTTGCGATTCACCTCGCGCGAGCTCATTTGGGTTAAATTTAAACGGACCATACCTGAACGCCTCCTGGATCCATCTCCGTTGCATACACATCGGAGACAATGGGGGTTAAACAAATCTGCTCCGACCCGAACAGCACGGTGGCATCGCCTTTCTCAAAAAACAGCATGGGCTTGATGCCCAGCCGATCTCGCAAGGCTCCAATTTGAGTTTCCGTGCTGACCAGCAGGGTAAAGACGCCATCAAAGGTTTCCAGACCTGCACGGAGGGCTTCTTCCAGATCCATTCCTTTTTCTTTCATCTGAAACGCTAGAAAGTGAGCCGCCATTTCCGAATCATTGTTGGTTTTAAACCGTATTCCCCAATTCTGCATTTTTCGTCGCATGTTGAAGTAATTGGTGAACTGGCCGTTGTGCACAAGGGCAAGCTCAGGAAAAATATAGGAAACAAATGGATGCGCGAAGTTGATATTTTCGACACTTTCGGTGGCCAGCCGAACATGGCCGATACCGTGGGAACCTTTCACATTGGGGATTTTATGACGTCGTCGCAATTCTTCGGCGGAGCCTTCATCTTTGTAAATTTTAATGCGCTTGCCGAGGGAATGAACGCACAGATTCGG
>CP070746.1:4297608-4300171 GCA_020348305.1 Desulfobacterales bacterium | reverse complement strand
CCAGGCGCAAAGAACTACGCCAGATGGCCATGGAGCTAAGTTACCGCTACAGCAACGAAAAGCAAGCGGCAATAGGTGCTGTCTTTGGTGTAGATTACAGCACCGTCAGCCAGAGCAGAGCGCGTCTGAAAGCCAAATTAAAATCAAGTCGCCAACTAAATAACCAGTTTAACCGAATTAAGGAACGAATTATCGAATTGTCAATTTCAAAGATCTGACCCCTTTTTGCATGATATGATGCTTATCCTGGAGAATTAAAGAACTATTCTTTCTTCTTTTTGAAGATGTTCTCCATTAAGTTCAGCACATTTTGTTCCAATTCTTTTTGCAGCTTCGGTTTTTCTGAGGGTTTTGATTCTTGTGGTTTTGAGCTTTCAACCTGCTGCTGGGCGGTCTTTTTATCGATTTTCGGATTTGAAGCACTTCCACCGATGGGCACGGTGATGGCTGTTCCTTGCAAAAATTTCGGTAGATCCTTTCCAAAAAGCGCATTTCCAAGCGGAATTTGCGCCGTGTAGTCCACCGACTTATCAAATCCCATGCTCCCCCCCAGCATCAACGGAAAACCGCCAATGTTCAATTGGATAGGAGATGTTTGGATGCGTCCATTGCGGCCGACAAAATCTATATCCAGGTCGCTGATGGTCACCCCCTGTCCTTTTACTTTAGCGATCGACAACAGCCCGGAAAGCAGCGGGGAGGATTGAAGTTTTACGCCCCTTAGACGCAGTGTTCCGGCAAAGGCAGCCTCATTTCTGGCTTCAGGTGCCAGGGGCCATTTAAAATACTCCATAAACAGGCCCACCGTCCCTTCTCCAACCGCTGCACCTTTAAACAGCGGATGGATCATGCCCAGAAGTTGTTCGGCCAGATCCCCGGTGATTTGAACATCTTTTAATATTTCCGTATTATTTGGAATGCTGAGCATATAGGGGGCCTTCCGCAGATCAATGCCGGGGTGCAGCGACAGCACACCGCCGTTTGCGGTGCCTTGCATTTTGGCACCGGCAGACGCATTGACAAAGCGAACCGGAATATCAAGCGGCGCAATCTCCAACCCATAGACTTTAATTGAATTTACATGGAATTCTCCTGCAAAATCCATGTTCTGCAGCGGGTCTAGCTTGCGGCTTTCATCTGAAACCAATTTAAACCTAAACGGCTTTTCAGCTCTGCCGGATATTTCAATATGGGGACCCAGGAATTCTTTCAGATAGTTTGAAATCAGATTTAAATCCAGAGCGAAGGTGCCGTTGGTGTCAAGAATTGCCTTTTTTCCCTGTTGGTCGAGATTTCCGCTGGCGTCAATAAACAAGGGTCGGGAGTTCAATTGAAGATTGGTTATGGACAGATCTTTACTGTTCGGCTTTCGTTTTAGATCAACGTTCAATTTGACGTTTTTTTCAGAAATGGCGGGAAGCGTTGCAGATGAGAGTTGAAACGGAGAAAGATCGCCGTTGAGTTTTAACGCCTGCGCTTTTGGATCGGAAAAATCAACATCCAGATCAAATCGGCCTCTGCCCGCAACCACGGTTTTTTCCGGAAGTTGGATAAAATCACCGTATCCCTTCTGCAGCTTGCCCAGATCCAGATCTGCGGTGGCGCGGGTTTTTATTTCTTTTTGGATATCGGACCAATTCGCAATGGCCAATTCGGGTATTCGGATCTTTCCCGGTGAGCCGGTTATTTCAACAGGTGCCAGATACAGGGATTTTTTATTTGGATCTATACTGCCCTTTGTTTTTAAAATTATATGATCATCCCGGATGCGTTTGTTTGCCTGTTGAAAGAGAAAATTTTGCGTATCCACACTGGTGTCTGCCAGCGTCACCTGCTTGCCATTCAGGGAACCGCTTGTTTGAATACTTGCGTTGCCCGCCAATTGGATATTCGGTGGCAGTGTGCCGAGATTTTTCAGCAGGGACGAAAGTTGTTGCAGATTCAAACTGCCGCTATATCCGAACCCCTTCACGGTTGGCAGAGGATCATTTGGATTCCATTTAAATTGCGCTGCGCTGAGTTTGCCGTTGGTAAGCGACGACTGGATATCTGCAGAAGCATTTTGAAACTCGCTGCCAGCCGGAGTGTCTCCCACCACGAATTGGTTGACAATATCGGCACGGACGTCTTGCTTCGGCAAAATTACATTGCGGTCTCGATGCAATACAAGGTTGTTGAGGTTCAGGCTTAGCAGTGCTTTATTCAACTGCTTGGATTGTTCGGTAGTTTGAAGGTCCGCCTTGAGCATGCCGCTGCCATTCCAACCTTCGAGATCGATAAATTTCTCAAACTCTTTTAAGGCTGCCTGAAGGTCCGCCTTAAGGCTTACGTGCATATTACTTAAATCTCCCTGGCCGTCTGCATTTAAAAATGAAGAGCGCAACGACAAATTCTCCAGCCACAATCCTTTAGCGCGTTTTTCTCCCCGGGCGTTTAGCGAAACGGGCGTATCCCAGGAAATCGCTTTGCCCATACTGATCCCTTTGAGTTGATCGATGCGGGCGTTGCCTTTAAAAGATGTTACCGTATCGCTTGTTTCGACACTGGCGGCAAGTGTCATCGT
>CP070746.1:4258328-4297508 GCA_020348305.1 Desulfobacterales bacterium | reverse complement strand
GTTTTTCCTCGGTGATCGGATCTCGCCGCGAAATGGAATTCAGCATTGATGCGTTTCCGCGTAGCATCTACCTTTCGAAAAGCATGACGATCCGCAGCCTGTTATTTTTTCGAGTCGCCAAAAAATTCGGTCATCAAATCGTAACATGGGATGAAGAAGCCCTGGTTCATCTGCCTGCCGAGACCTATTTTTCGCGCCGGCTGGACCCTGCTGCAATCAAGTTTGTATCCCACCTGTTTGCATGGGGTCAGGACAATGCCGACCTGTGGCACCGGTATCCGCAATTGCCTGATAACATTCCGATCCACATCACAGGAAATCCGCGCAGCGATATGTTGCGTTCGCACCTGCGGTCATTTTATGAACAAGACGTGCAACAGTTTAAAAAAAAATACGGCGACTTCATTTTGATCAACACGAACTTCAACCATGTGAATTCCTACGGCCCGGACATGAATCTGTTTAAGCCGGTGAAAAATCACGGAGAGCTACCGAAGTTCGGGCGGGCAGCGCGGGGCATGAGTCGCGATTATGCCGAAGGTTTACGGGATCACAAACAGGCGATTTTTGATCACTTTAAACTATTGATCCCCGATCTTGAAAAGGCATTCCCGGGCTATAACATCGTTGTGCGGCCCCATCCGACGGAAAACCACGCAGTGTATCAACAAATCGCCGATCGGTGTGAGCGGGTGTATGTGACCAATGAGGGCAATGTGGTCCCCTGGCTGATAGCCACCAAGGCTGTCATCCACAACGGATGCACCACCGGCGTAGAAGCTTATATGATGGGGGTCCCTGCGGTTTCTTACCGGGCGACAGTGAATAACGATTATGATTACGGTTTCTATATTTTACCGAACAAGATGAGCCATCAGTGCTTTGATTTTGAGCAATTAAAGGATCTTCTGCAGCAGATCCTAAAGGGAGAAATAGGCTCTGCAGATGGTGACGAACGTCAGGCCCTTATTCAGCACTATTTAGCATCCCAGGAAGGTCCACTGGCCTGCGAGCGAATGGTCGACGTTCTTGAGACGATTGCCGAGGACGTTGCTTCATCCCATAAACCATCAATGAAAAATCGGCTGGAACGCTGGGCGGTTACCCAAGGACTTCACGTGGCCAAACGCATAAAATCGAGCCTTCCCGGCTCCCACAATCGACCCGAATTCCAGCGTCATCGCTATCCGGGTATCTCCCGGCAAGCGCTGCAAGCAAAGCTGCAACGATTCCAGCAATTGCTCGGTGACAAGCGAGAATTGAAGATTGAGCAGGTATCTAACGTGATATTTCAAATTAGTCCATAAATATTAATCGTACACTGTGAATATGATGACCAACAAGGTACCGCTACTCATACCGGTTGAAAACCAGGTTCGCGAGCTTGATCCCAAGCTTTTGCTGGCCTGCATTGCAGCCCGACGTGGGTTTCCGTCATACATCGGATCCCGAAGGGAGATCCATTTTCATATCACCTCTTTTCCCAGAGGCATTTATCTATCCAAAAGCGCCACTGCGGCCAGTGATATGATGTTCCGCATTATGCATCGCCTTGGTCATAAAATCGTTGCCTGGGACGAAGAGGCCCTGGTGCATCTGCCGGATGATATCTACTATTCACGTCGTCTCTCGCCCAAAGCAATGTCCTATGTGTCCCATTTTTTCGCATTTGGGGAGAATAATGTCCAATTGTGGTGTCAATACCCCCAGCTGCCGAATAATGCAAAGATTCATGCCACCGGCAATCCGCGCAATGATCTCCTGAGACCTGAACTGCATTCTTACTATGATGATGAGGTCGAAAAGATTCAACAGGCCTGCGGTGATTTTATTCTGGTCAACACCAATTTTAATCATGTCAACGCCTTTACCCCGGTTCAAAACTTGTTTCAGCCGGTAGAAAAACCTGATGAAATCCCCAAATTTGGAAGAGCCGCCAAAGGCATGAGTCGAGAGTACGCTGAAGGGCTGCGGGATCATAAAAAGGCCGTCTTTGAAGATTTTCAGCGTATGATTCCGGCACTTCACAAGGCGTTTCCGGATTATGGTATCGTTGTTCGCCCGCATCCGACGGAAAACCAAAAAATATATCATGATATGGCGGCCCGATGCGACCGGGTGAAAGTAACCAACGAAGGCAATGTGGTTCCTTGGCTTCTGGCGACAAAAGCATTAATCCATAACAGCTGCACAACCGGCGTGGAAGCCTACGTGATGAGGGTTCCTGCCATAACCTATCGGGCTTCAATTAACGAGAAATACGATCTCGGCTTTTACCGCTTGCCCAACTTAATCAGCCATCCATGTTTTAGTTTTGAAGAACTCGAAGTCACCCTTAAAGATATTTTTAGCGGTGAAATCGGTGCGGCAGCCGGAGATGATCGCCAACAACTCATTGAACACTATCTGGCGGCACGGGAGGGCCCGCTGGCATGCGAACGCATGGTGGATGTCATAGAAGAAATGGTTGATGGCCGGACGGAGTTACCGCAATCGGGGGTCGGTGCCCGCCTTTGCGGTTGGTCGTTGTGGGCGGTACGAACAATGATAAAACGATATAAGGATTCGCGACCCGGTTCCCACAACCGGCCGGAATTTCAGCGACACCGATATCCAGAAGTATCGTTGGAAGACATACGTGTCCGCGTGTCTCGATTTCAAAAGATTTTAAATGATCGTGAAGAATTGAAAGTTGAACCAATAGCCAATAAGTTTTTTCGAATCAGCACCTAAGTCGTATTTTTGCAGCGTTACTATTGCTGATTATGAGAAAATTAAATTTAATTTAAACACGCTCACGCGTTCGTATATACTTATTCGCATTAGGTATTCTGCGGGAAATTTTTTGTGAATGTTCTCATTGTCGGATTAGGCAGCATTGCATCGGGCGGGTCGTAAATAGCGCTTAACGCTAAACAAGCGCCCTGAGAAAAAAAGGTATTAGAATTATGAAGCCGTTTGTTGTTGGCGCTATTTTTGCGCGCGGTGGATCGAAGGGGTTACCGCGTAAAAACGTTCGGCTGCTTAACGGCAAGCCGCTGATTGGGTATGCGATTGAAACCGCATTGGCAAGCCAATTAATTAACCGGGTAATTGTTTCAACAGATGACCCGGAAATCGCTGCAATATCCAAAGAGTATGGCGCTGAAGTACCTTTTATGCGGCCCCCAGAATTAGCCCAGGATGATTCGCCTGAGTGGTTGGCATGGCGACATGCGATTCAGATGTTGGGGGAAGTCCCAGATATGCCCCGAATGGATGTGATGGTATCTATTCCGACGACTTCACCCTTACGGACAGTGGCGGACGTGGACCGTTGTATTAAAAAGCTGTTAGATAGTGATGCAGATCTAGTGATAAGTGTTAAGCCTTCAGATAGAAATCCATATTTTAATATGGTGACCCTGGACAAAGCAGGCTTTGCCAGTTTGGTTTTTTCTTCGGACCAGATAATTGATCGGCGTCAGGATGCGCCTCGGGTATTTGAAATAATTCCAATCGCATATGCACTGCATCCGGAATTCGTATTCAATGCGAATTCCATGTTTGAAGGCAAGGTCAAGGCCGTTGTTGTGCCCGCAGAACGTGCGATAGATATCGATACGGAGTTGGATTTCAAATTCGCGGAATTTTTGATGAAACAATATTAGAGCAACCGTCGAACCATGGAGAGAGACTTCATAGATGCTTAACTATCTGATGGGGTAAAAGACAAAACATGAAGTCTTTAGCATACCTAGCCAGTGACTTATCCGCCTATGTGAGCGGCCATAACCCGGATTTAGATGGAGGATAGACGCTTTGGTAAGGCATATTGATATTGCCGGTCGTAAAATTGGCCCGGGTTATTTTTGCTTCATCATTGCCGAAGCAGGCGTAAACCATAACGGAGATATGGACTTATCCAAGGCCCTAATTGATGTCGCAGTCAAAGCGGGAGCCGATGCCGTCAAGTTCCAAACTTTCAAATCGGAATGGGTGAGTAGCGGTTCGGCCCGCAAGGCGGAGTATCAGAAACAGGCAATAGATGCGGCTGAGTCTCAGTTAGACATGCTTAGAAAGCTGGAGCTTTCCCCGGAAGCGCACCATGAACTCCAGGCATATTGCCAGAAGCAGGGTATTCTTTTTTTGTCCACTCCCTTTGACGAGGAGAGCGTTGATCTGTTGGATGAAATTGGAGTGCCGGTCTTTAAAATTGGCTCCGGAGAAATCACAAATTGGCCATTTTTGGAATACATTGCCCGTAAGGGAAAGCCGATCATTCTTTCAACAGGTATGTCTTATTTAAGCGAGATTGATCAGGCTGTAAGGGTAATCCAGTCAGCTGGATGTGATAAATTGATATTGCTGCATTGCGTATCGAGTTACCCTGCCGATCCTGCAGATGTTAATTTAAACGCGATCAAGACGCTGGCTAATGCTTTTAAAGTTCCAGTTGGTTACTCCGATCACACTCTGGGAATCGAGATCTCTTTAGGAGCTGTAGCCCTCGGAGCGTCTATGATTGAAAAACATTTTACGATTGACAGAAATCTTCCCGGACCGGATCATAAAGCATCATTGGAGCCAAATGAGATGATTGCCCTCGTAAAAGGGATTCGGGCTTTGGAGAGCGCATTTGGCGATGGGCGCAAGGCGCCTTCACCTGCGGAGCAGGATACGCGTCAGGTCGCTCGACGCAGTCTGGTACTGAAACATGAAGTCAAAGCGGGTGATCTCATTGAAGCCTCGATGCTCACCGCGTTGCGACCCTGTGGCGGTATCGATCCATGCTTGATTGAGTTCGTTGTGGGTCGTCGTGTGAACCGCAGAATGCAGGCCGGTCAAATGCTGACTTGGGAAGACTTGAAATGAGGAAAATAGGCGTCATAACGGTTGCGCGATCAGATTACGGCATTTATTTTCCTGTGCTTTCCAGCATACAGAGGGATGCTCAGCTGGATTTGTGTCTGATCGTTTCAGGGATGCATCTTTCACCAGAGTTCGGCTTAACTGTTCAGGATATTGAAAACGACAAATTTCCCATCGCTGCCAAAGTCGACATGCTGCTCTCATCGGATCGTCCTGTTGGAATCTCAAAATCTATGGGATTGGGCATAATCGGGTTTGCTGAGGCCTACGACCGAATACTCCCTGATATTTTGCTGGTGCTGGGTGATCGTTTTGAAATGATGGCCGCGACGCTTGCAGCACTGCCCTTTAAGATTCCCGTGGCGCATATCCATGGTGGGGAACTGTCAGAGGGAGCATTCGATGATGCCCTGCGCCACGCGATGACCAAATTGAGCCACCTGCATTTCGTTGCCACAGATGAATATGCGCGTCGCGTATTGCAGCTAGGTGAGCAGGCCTGGAGAATTACCGTGACCGGCGCTCCGGGTTTAGACAATTTAGATACGGTCAGATTATTGAATTCGGAAGAATTTGAAAAAAAATACAACATATTGATAGACCAGCCGCCATTGTTGGTCACTTTCCACCCGGTAACCCTGGAATTTGAGCAGACGCGGTGGCAGACGGGTGAGCTTTTGGCAGCACTGGACCAATTTGAGCGTCCGATTATCTTCACCCTGCCGAATGCGGATACGAAAAGCAGAGAGATTATTCAAATGATCACCGATTTTGTGGGGCGTAAAAAACTTAGATGGAAATTCGACAATTTGGGTACCCAGGGGTACTTCAGTTTGATGGCATTGTCTGCAGCCATGGTGGGAAATTCATCCAGCGGCATCGTCGAGGCACCTTCATTTGAACTGCCGGTCGTTAACATCGGCCGCCGGCAGCAGGGACGCACCAGAGCAGCAAATGTAATTGACGTCGGCTATCAGCGCGAAAAAATCAGTCATGCCATCAAAAAGGCCATCAGTCCGGAATTTAACAAGAAATTGCGCGGCATGCGCAACCCATATCGATCCGGTAATGCCTCAAAAAAAATTGTTCAGCGACTCAAAGAGGTTGATTTGAGCGAAAACTTGATCGTCAAGCGATTTCATGATGTGGATGTCGCTCTGCCAAATGAGCTGAGCTAGGACCATTTTCCATGAAAGAGAGAAAATCCAAGAGTTGCGTCATTCTTGGGGGTGGGGGCCATGCCGGCGCACTGATAGATATTATTCAGGCCAGTGGCATCGCTGGACTGCATGCGATTTTAGATCGTGATTCTTCAAAGTGGGGCCAAGATCTGTTGGGTGTGCCCATCCTCGGAGATGACGACTTGTTGCCTGAGCTGGTGAATCAGGGTATCACTCACTTTGTAGTTGGAATCGGCTCGACGGGTAATAATCGACCGCGCGAGCGGTTGTATCAACTGGGGTGTTCCCATAAACTGAAACCTTTGACAATTGTACATCCCGGTGTTTTTTGTTCAAAGCGAGCTGCCATAGGCGCAGGCTGTCAGCTTTTAGCGGGCAGTATCATCAACGCGCATGCCACTTTGGGCTGCAATGTGATCGTCAATAGCGGGGCTATAGTGGAACACGATTGCGTCATTGGTGATCATGTCCACATCGCAACAGGAGCCATATTAGCCAGTACCGTACGTGTAGCTAAACTCGCCCACATCGGTCCGGGGGCTACCATAAGGCAACTTATTTCCATCGGTGAGAGCGCTGTTGTGGGTGCCGGAGCGGTTGTTGTGCATGATGTACCGGATCATGTTGTTGTCGGAGGGGTACCGGCCCGGATATTGGAAAGGAATAAACAATAATGACAGAATTGTCCAAATTTATCGTGTCTCCTGATAATTCGATTCGACAAGTGATCGCCTTTATTGATCGCAATGAAAAGGGAATCGCCTTGGTCGTGGATAAGCAGCAAAAGCTTCTTGGCACAATAACCGACGGTGACATCCGTCGAGCGATACTTGAAGGACATGGATTAGATGAACCCGTGAGCAATTTAATTGCTAGAAAATTTAAATCATCTTATCCCAAGCCGGTTACTGCCCGGCTTGGCACCCAGCGAACTGATTTGCTGCAACTCATGCAAGAACACGCCATCCGACAAGTACCTCTACTCGACGCAAACGGGCGGGTCGTCGAATTGGTTACTCTCGAAGAGTTAATGCCGGACAAGTTTCTTCCGCTTCAAGCGGTCATTATGGCTGGAGGCTCAGGTACCCGGATGAGACCGCTGACAGAAGATTTACCAAAACCAATGCTGCCTGTGGGTGACCGACCTTTGATGGAAGTCATCATTGAACAATTACGCCAAGCAGGAATTGGAAGGGTGAACATAACCACTCATTATTTACCGGAGAAAATATCCAATTATTTTGGAAACGGTGAGAATTTTGGTGTTGAACTCAACTATGTTTCCGAAGAACGCCCACTTGGAACCGCCGGTTCTCTGGGATTAATTGATTGGCCCGAGGAGACGCTGCTGGTCATCAACGGCGATATCCTAACAAATGTTAACTTCCGCGCTATGCTGACTTATCACCATGAACATGGTGCCGATATTACCGTTGGCGTCCGCAAATATGATTTACAGGTGCCTTATGGTGTTGTTGAGTGCGAGGATCAACGTGTTCGGCGTTTGCGAGAAAAACCGAGTTTGAGCTTCTTTGTAAATGCGGGTATTTATATGCTAGAACCTCGCGTGAATCAATTTATTCCGAATGGGCAACACTACGATATGACCGACTTGATTCAACGGTTGATTCAAAAGGGACGTTCGGTCGTCAGTTTTCCAATTGTGGAATATTGGCTGGATATCGGGAAACCCTCCGACTATGCACGCGCCCAAGAAGATGTGAAAAATGGAGGAATTGACATTTGAACTGGAAGGGTAAAAAAGTTGTGGTAACCGGAGCCGGTGGATTCATTGGGAGTCATCTCTCTGAAAGATTAGTTGAACTGGGGGCCAGCGTGCGGGCCCTGGTGCATTATAATGCTTTAGGCACCTGGGGCTGGCTCGATCAATCAGATTTTCGCAATGATATTGAGGTGATCGCCGGCGACGTTCGTGATCACGATAGTGTAACCGAGGCCCTTAAAGGAATGGAATATATTTTCCATTTAGCTGCGCTGATTGCCATTCCCTACTCATACCATGCACCGCTTTCATATATCCGCACCAATGTCGAAGGAACGCTTAATGTCCTGCAAGCGGCACGCGATATGGGAGCGCATCGGATCGTACATACCTCAACCAGCGAAGTTTACGGAACAGCACGCTATGTGCCGATTGACGAGAATCACCCCTTGCAAGGGCAATCACCCTACGCCGCGAGCAAAATTGGTGCAGACAAGCTCGCCGAAGCCTTTCACCTGTCATTTGAACTTCCAGTTGTGATCGTTCGGCCATTTAACACATTTGGTCCCCGACAATCGGCGCGTGCGGTTATCCCTACAATCATCACTCAGTGCTTGAAGGGCAAATCTGTTGATCTCGGAAACCTTCATCCCACGCGTGATCTAAATTATGTCAGCGATACAGTGGAAGGTTTCCTGCTTGCCGCTTCTGCGCGCAATGCAATCGGCAAAACAATCATTCTGGGTTCGGGCCGAGAAACGAGCATCAATGAGTTAGCTGAGTTAATCGCCGGGCTAATCGGGCGCCCCATCAACATTAAAAAGGATCAGCAACGCATTCGCCCCAAAAACAGTGAAGTGGAACGTTTAGTTGCTGACACCAGCGTGGCTCGAAAGTTATTGGGATGGAAACCGGACACAAGCCTGGAAGATGGACTGAAAGAAACGATAGAATGGATGAAGGAACATTTAGAGCGGTATCGCACCGGAGTTTACATATTATAAATTTGAAATCCTTCTGGAAGATGACGTTATCGTCAATTTTGCTTTAGTTGACTGGAGATAAATATTGCGCATTCGTGTAAAAAAACCATCATTGTTGATACCTGTGGAAAATCAAGTGCGTGAACTAGATGCCAAGCTTCTATTGGCTTGTGTTGCGGCACAGCGCGGGTTTTGCTCGGTAATTGGACCTCGTCGACAGGTGGAGTTTCGAATACCGTCTTTTCCCAGAAGCATTTTTATCTCTAAAGATTTGGGATCGGGTAATGGCCGATTATTCCGGATTCTGAATCAACTTGGCCACATCAGTGTGGCCTGGGATGAAGAAGGACTTATCCACCAACCCCCTGAGGTTTATTACAAAGAGAGATTTGCGCCTATTGCGCTCAAGTACGTTTCTCAATTGTTTGCATGGGGCCCCAGCAATGCCGAGTTATGGCGCCAATTCCCAGAACTACCTGAAGGAAAACCCATTCATATTACGGGAAACCCGCGGGGCGATATGTTGCGCGTTGAACTGCGCCCTTTTTTTGAAAAAGAGGTCCAAAAGATCCATCGGGCTTATGGCGATTTTATTCTGATCAACACCAATTTCGCTGCCGTAAATGCTTTTACACCGATTCAAAATTTGCTCCAACCCATAACCAAACAGAGAGGGAAGCGCGGATTAGGAAGAACTGCCAAGGGTATGAGCCAGGCGTATGCCCAAAAATATCAGAAGCATATACAGGCGATCTTCGAAGATTTCAAGCAACTTATTTCAAACATTGATCAGACATTTCCAACTATCACTGTGGTCGTGCGTCCGCATCCAGACGAAGATCCTCAAGTTTATCGCGAAATCGCTTCCCGCTGCCAAAAAGTGCAGGTGACAAATGAAGGCAATGTACTGCCATGGCTCATCGCCACCAAGGCGCTCATTCATAATGGTTGCACTACCGGCATCGAGGCTTATGCCATGGGTGTTCCCGCTGTTGCCTATCGGGCAACGGTCGATGATTTTTTTGACAGCGGCATTTATCACTTACCCAATTCATTGAGCCACGAGTGTTTCAACATCGATCAACTGCAGGAAACCCTTAACGAGATTCTAGCAGGCAAGCTTGGGGCGGCAAATGGGGATCAACAAAGGACAATCTTTAGTCGTTATTTTGCGGCCCAGGACGGCCCGCTGGCCTGCGAACGAATTGCAAATATTCTCCAACAGCTAGCCGAAAACGAGGCCGGATGGCCGAAGCCGGGCTGGGTTGATCGGCTGGTAGGTCGGTATCGAGCCACACGGCGTCGTCTGCTAAAGCAATTTAAATCATACCTGCCCAATGTGAGCATCACGCCCGAGTTCGAGCGGCATCGCTATCCGGGAATTTCCCTTGAAGGGTTACGAAAAAGGGTCTCGCGCTTCCAGCAAATACTCAATTACAGCAATGAGATAAAAGCGGATCAGATCTCTGACCAGCTTTTCCAGATCTGTGCCTGAAGGACTGTATAATGAAAAACTTCTCATTTATAACAAAAAATATGAAGAGCTTCGATTTGGCAAAAAACTATAATAATTACAAATCTGTTAAGCAGCAGGGAGAAGCACTTAATATTTCTTATATACCTCCCAGATTTTCTTTTACCATTACCAGTAAATGCAACCTGCGATGCCCCACCTGCCAGTACGTCTTGAAAGATCCAAAATTGTTTGAAAATTCCGGCTTTATGCGTATCGATGATTATAAAAGCACCTTAAATAAATACAAAGGATATATTACCAACCTTACCTTAACCGGCGGTGAGGCCACGCTGCATCCGGAGCTTGAGAAATTCATCGATTTTAGCCTTTCTTTGGGTTTAAAGGTGAGCTTAATCTCTAATGGAATTTTAATCAGAAAAAAATTATCTGCCTTAAAAAAACTTCACGATCTTAATGTAACCCTGGACGCCTATGATTTTCAATCATTTGCCAGAAATAGGGGCGGCACAGCGAAACAATGGGATCATATTATGGAAGGTCTGCAAACGCTCAGGGAAAATCAGATTAAATTTACCATATCTTTTCTGACCACCCGCAAAAATATTGATGAAATTTTTCATTTGATTGAATTTGCTGATGAATTCCAGCCGACAACGCTCAGATTAAATTCATTTAATCCTCATGGAAAAGCCAAGGACTTAGTTTTAACAAAATCCGACCCTCATGTTATAGACGTTATTTCTGAAATTATGAAACGAAACGATTATTCCTATAACATCAAGTTGCCGTTCGTATTTGATGATCGACATCCATATTTCAGCAACAAAATCTGTATGTATCCCTGGCATGGCGTATATATAAACGAAAATTGCGATATTGCCTACTGCTGCCAATTACCCCATGATGCGCGCATTGGAAACATCTGTGATAATTATGATTTCAACTCAAAAAACATGCTTAAATGGAGAAAGACGCTTTTGAATCATAAACTACCTGTGGATTGTAAATTCTGTCACCGGCGATTCAAAGGGGATTATACGAAATTCATCACCAAAAAATGGAAATGGAAAGATAATGATCCTTTCAAATAGGAACTGGAGCGGAACACCTATTTTTATTAATCAATAAGTGTAAGATTTTTCTTAATTGAACTTTTTAAGAATACGGCGGCTTAAAATTTATGGGCGGTCTGAAAATTATTTAAACGCATGAATATCGTTTTTGTCATAGATAATCCAGCCTTGTTTCGTTCTTTTGAAAAGACCTTTCGTTACCTCTGTGCGCTTGGTCATCAGGTGAAAGTTCTTTACGATCATTATGACAGGCCGCACATCGTCGACCGTGCCTTAAAGGCATGTCAAGCAGAGCTTTCTAATTTTGAAGCCATGCCGATGCTTTCCAGAAGGAAGTGGTTACGGCTGTCCAATGTGCGGGAGATGGTTGACTATGCCAATTATTTAAGGCCCCGTCATCCAACGCCGTGGGAGGCACGCAGATGGAGGCGGAAAATTATTTTTAAACCCATCAGCAAGGCGTTAAAGTACAGCAAGATTGCCAATAAGCTACTTGCAAATAATGGAATATTCCTTATGCTCAAATGGATGCAGCGTTTGATTCCGCCCGATCAAGATATTTTGCGCTGGTTGAAAACCAACCGTCCGGATGTGGTTGTTTCATCTCCTTACATTTTGCCCCGGACCAGCGAAATTGAATACATACAGGCCGCACGTGCACTTCAAATTCCAACCATCGCCATCGTTTTAAGCTGGGACAATTTGACGACCAAGGGTACATTTCATATCATTCCGGATGCTGTTTTCGTCTGGAACGACGCATTGGCTAAAGAAGCAACGTCTTTGCATGATGTTCCCCCGGACAAAATTTTTATCACCGGCGCACCGGTGTTTGACTTCTGGTTTGAGATGCAACCCTCGCTTGATTCTCATTCCTTTTGCAGCAAGGCTGGAATCAGTGCCGATCAAGCGTTTGTCTTATATCTGTGTTCTTCAAAATATATTTCCGGTGATGAAACATCATTTGTGAAAGCGTTTGCCAAAGCACTGCGGAATAATCCGGATACCCGGAATATCAGCGTATTGGTCAGACCGCATCCCTTGAATGCAACCATATGGAATGGTTTTGAAGACGAAAATATTGCCGTATGGCCCAAAGAAGCGTCCTGGGTGGATACGGAGGAAGTCAAACAGGATTACTATAACTCAATTTATCACAGTGCCGCAGTGGTCGGCGTAAACACGAGTGCTTTCCTGGAGGCCGCCATATTAGATAAGCCCTGTGTAACGATATTGACCGAACAATACCGATCCAAGCAAAGCGAGCGGGGACATTTTCGCCATCTGCTCAAAGGGAATTTTCTCGAGGTCACCCATAGCTTCTCTGAATCAGCTTCTGTTATTGCCGGCATTTTAGCCGGCAAGGATTCAAAAAAGGAGCAAAGGCAGCGTTTCGTGCGTGACTTCATACGCCCTCATGGTTTGGACCGATACGCTTCTGAAATTATGGCTAAAACTATTGAATCCACTGCTTTGCGCAGAGATATCCAGCAATACCGGTATAATTGAGTTCGATGAACGTAACCAATGAATCTCCTAAAAAAAGCTGTTGAAACATTTATCAAGATAATCGGGCGTCACAGAATTAATCGGCTCCTTAACCGGGCCGATGTAAAATTTGAAATCGCTAAAAGAGGCGCGACTTACTACGACTACTATTGGCGCAAAGCGAACAAGAAAATTGATTTGAAGACCATACCCGACTTTCGGGAAATTGCCGCCAGGATTATTGAAGAAAAAAGAACTTTTTTGGATTATGATCGGCTGTATACCCTGTGGCAAGGTGTTTTGAGCCTGGAATCCACTGACTATCCAATTGCAGAAATAGGTACTTACAAAGGCGGATCTGCAAAATTTATCATAGAAGCACTGAATAAATTTAATTTAAAGAACAAATTTTATGTATTTGACACCTTTGAAGGACATGCGGTGGTGGATGAAAAGGTTGATGGATGGCACAAAGTTGGAAGCTTTAGCGAAACATCGTATGAGGAAGTCAAAGCCTATCTCAATGCACCCGGCGTCGTGATACACAAAGGGGATTTTTTAGAGACCGCTCAACGGATTGACCAGATACCTAACTTTGGAATGGTGCACATTGATGTGGATGTTTACCCGGTGACAAAGTTTTGTTTGGAATTTTTTGAAAAACGTACAATCCCCGGCAGTACATTAATAATTGATGACTACGGAAACAATTATTGTAAAGGGCTTAAAAAAGCAGTAGATGAATACCTTTGCGCCAATTCTCATTTTAAAATGTTTTACCTGTTGACCGGCCAGGCGCTTCTGATAAAAATCAGTTAACATTTATTTCCAAATAACTATAAACCCGAAATGATTTATGTTTGACCGAATCATCGAATTTATCCGATCCATTTACGCGGGCAAAGATTACATTCCACTGCATGAACCCCGGTTTGATCAAAAAGAAAAAGAGTATGTCAATGCCGCGATCGATTCCACCTTCGTCTCTTACGTGGGAGAATACGTCAATCGATTCGAAGATATGGTGTGTGACATCACCGGGAGCAATTTCGCTGTTGCAACGGTAAATGGAACTTCAGCCTTACATACGGCCCTGCTTATCGTCGGCGTCCAACCTGGGGATGAGGTCATTTCCCAACCGTGCTCTTTTGTCGCAACCGCCAATGCCATCTCATATTGCGGCGCACGTCCCCTTTTTTTAGATGTAAATAAAGACACACTGGGCCTTGATCCGGAGGCATTGGAATATTTTTTTACTAGATATTGCAGCGTTAGAGGACAAACTTGCTATAACAACCAGACCGGCCGCCGCATCGCCGCATGTGTTCCCATGCACACATTTGGTCATCCCTGCCGGATTGATTCCCTTGCCAAGATATGCAAACGGTATCAAGTCCCCTTAATAGAAGATGCGGCAGAATCTCTCGGAAGTTTTTATAAAAAACAACATACCGGAACCTTCGGCGTATTTGGCGTATTCAGTTTTAATGGAAATAAAACAGTCACTTGTGGCGGCGGCGGTATCCTGGTTACCAACGACGAGAAACTGGCAAAGGCTGCCAAACATTTAACCACTACCGCTAAAGTCTCTCACGCCTATGAATATATTCATGACGCTATCGGGTACAATTACCGCCTGCCAAATATTAATGCTGCCTTGGCCTGTGCTCAATTGGAAAAATTAGAGTATTTTATTAAAAAAAAGCGGGAGCTGGCTGAAACGTATGCGGAGTTTTTCGATGCGGAGGGCATTCCGTTTATTCGGGAACCCAAACATGCCCTATCAAATTACTGGTTAAATGCAATCATTCTGCCTGATCGCAAAACACGCAACAGTTTCTTGGAAGCTTCAAATAGGGCCGGTGTAATGACACGTCCGGTCTGGAAACTGTTAAATAAGCTGGAAATCTATAAGGACTGTCAAATAGGTTTACTGCAAAATGCCGAGTGGCTGGAGGATCGGGTGGTTAACATTCCCAGCAGCGTGGTCGTATGAAATCTGAATATTTGCGAATCATTCCGCGCCTCGATATTAAAGGTCCAAATTTAGTCAAAGGCATTCATTTTGAAGGGCTCAGGGTTTTGGGAAAACCCGAACGCTTCGCCAGATTTTACTACGAGAACGGAGCGGATGAGCTTCTTTATCAGGATGCCGTGGCAAGTCTTTACGGCCGCAACAGCCTACTGGAAATTATTAAAAAAACGTCGAGTGAAATTTTCATCCCACTGTGCGTCGGCGGTGGACTCAGAAGTATTGATGATATTCGTGAAGTCTTAAGGGCCGGAGCCGACAAGGTGGCGATCAACAGTGCTGCAGTGAAGCGACCCGAGCTTATCAAAGAAGCTTCGCGGGCATTCGGGTCCTCAACGATTTTAGTTTCGATTGAGGCTATCAAAAAAACAGATGGAACATATGAAGCCTATATCGATTACGGCCGTGAAAGCACCGGCGTTGATGCCGTCAACTGGGCCCAACACGCCGTGAACCTGGGTGCCGGTGAATTGCTGGTCACCTCCATAGATCAGGAAGGCACAGGGGCAGGCTTTGATCTGGAATTGATAAATAAAATTGCCCCCGCAGTGACTGTTCCGGTCATCGCATGTGGCGGGTGCGGGAATCTTACACATATAGTGAAAGCGGTGAGTCACGGAAACGCTGATGCGATTTGTATCGCATCCATTCTTCATTATTACGTTGTTCAAAATCTTCAGCCCTTTGGAGAAGATGCAGATTTTGAAGTTGAAGGCAATATTGAGTTTTTGCAATCGAAAAAACAATTTAAACGAGTAAATCCTTCCAAAATCAATGATATTAAAGCGTCTTTAAACAACCAAGGAATCTCGTGTAGAATATAGGAAAATTGATTAATGCGCCCAACCAAAAGACCGATCGTCGCTATTATCGATTACGGACTTGGGAATCTCTTCAGCATACAGAAAGCCTGTGAACATGTCGGTCTGCCCGCAATCATCACGTCCGATGAAGAACAGATTATCGACGCAGACTGTGTGATCCTGCCGGGAGTTGGTGCATTCGGCGATGCCATGGATGCATTAATTCGTCTTAATCTGGTGGCACCCATACGCGAATTTGCCGCTTCAGATAAACCCGTACTCGGTATCTGCTTGGGGCTTCAGTTGTTATTTTCCAGGAGTCATGAATTTGGCACCCATAGGGGTCTGGATATCATTCAGGGTGAAGTCGTTCGTTTGCCCAACTGCCAACATTCCCAAAGCGCTTTGAAGGTCCCTCACGTAGGGTGGAATCGGATGTATCTTCCTGACAAAAGACAATTTGCAAAAGCGGATATGCGCTGCCCGGAATTATGGCATCATACACTATTAGAGGGTATTGAAAACGGCGCTTTCATGTATTTTGTTCATTCTTACGTTGTCGTGCCTCAAAATTCTTCTCAAACGCTTACGGAGACTGAATACGGTGAAACCCAATTTTGTTCCGGCGTCAGAAAAGGCAATATTTACGGATTTCAATTTCATCCCGAAAGAAGCGGTCCTACAGGGCTGATGATATACAAAAATTTATATTTGCTGATAAAAAAAGTGACAGGAGAAATAACTAATGTCTAGCAGCCGATTAGCAGCTTACTATGGCCTTCCTGAAAAGGTTGTTTTCTGTAAACGTTGTGTGATGTCCAACCAGCGCCCCAGTTCGTATCCTGAATTTAAACATACCAAAGATCGAATTACACCCACGCTGCATATTGGTGAGGATTTTGTCTGCGACGCCTGCCGCTATGCTGAAAAAAAGGAAGATATAGATTGGGAAGAGAGAGAAAAAGAGCTCATCAAACTCTGTGATCAGTATCGCAGAACAGATGGTTATTACGATTGCGTGGTTCCGGGCAGTGGTGGCAAAGATAGTTGTTATGCCGCCCATCTTCTAAAATACAAGTATGATATGCATCCTTTGACAGTAACCTGGCCGCCCATTCTGTACACGGATTACGGTTACCGTAATTTTCGAAACTGGATCGAAGTGGGCGGTTTTGATAATATTACCTTCAATCAAAATGGTCGTGCCCATGGGCTTTTAACAAGATTAGCGATTGAAAACTTACTCCATCCGTTCCAGACATTTATTCTTGGACAAAAGAATCTGGCGCCTAAAATTGCGCTCAAATACAATATTCCGCTCATCTTTTATGGAGAGCCGGAGGCCGAATACGGCAATCCTATTGCCGAGACTTCCACATCTTTGCGGGATAAATCATACTATTCAATGAAAGATATTTCCGAGATCTACCTTGGTGGTGTCTCTGTTCCTGAACTCATAGAAGAATACAATTTAACCTTAAACGAACTCTTAGCATTTTTTCCTGCGGACTACTCTGAATTAGAAAAGTCCAATATCCAGGTCCATTATCTAGGATATTATCTTAAATGGACTCCTCAGGAAGCGTATTACTTTGCCACAGAAAACATCGGATTCCGTGCGAGGCCCTTCCGAACTCAAGGTACATACAGTAAATACAACAGTATAGACGATAAAATCGACGATCTGCACTATTACACCACCTATATTAAATTCGGATTGGGCAGAGCCTCATATGATGCCTCACAGGAGATACGAAATAAGCATTTGACCAGAGAAGAAGGTGTGGCGCTCGTGAAAAGATTTGATGGCGAATTTCCCGATAAATATTTGCAGGAAGTCATGGAATTTATCGAAATGGATACCAACCATTTTATGGAATTATGTGATCATCATCGATCACCGCATCTTTGGCAAAAGCAAAATGGAGAATGGAAATTGAGACATCCAGTATGGGAATCTGAATAAGAATTATTTGAGCAGATGGCGGTTTTATGGGATATCAAGAATGGATAACCAGGGAGCGGAGAATAAGAGCGAAACTCATCGTGCAATTTCACGCCGCTAGAGATAAAAATAAAATTCGCGCTTGTATGAATTGCCAAGAGGTCGTCTTATGCTATGAAACAATTTGTCCGAACTGCGCTTCAAAAAAAATTACTCTGGAGAATACTGGAAGTGCCAGCTTGGAGAAATTGATCACAGACAGAATTCATTGCCGAGATCGATATCGGCAACTTTTCGAAGAGGATCGCTGATTTATTTATCTTGACATCATAGATTATACTATCCTATATTTTACGGTTGTCAAAAATTCGCAATCTTATTCAACCTTCACACCGCAGAATCCAAATCAAAAAAGCATACGAATGAATCACTTGTATTTTGGAGGCTTGGAATGAAAATATTTATTTTGGGAACCGGGAAGTCCGGCACCACCGCCCTGTTGTATAAAGTCGCCGGGGGGCTCCCGAATTGCCAGGCTTTTTCCGGCGGCAGGCCGGGAAAATACGTCGGCAATTACGAAAATGCTGTTTATAAGCATACCTACGATGAACGCAAAGGCAAAAATTTTGAACTTTACAGCGAACATTTGGAAAAAGAGCATTATGACCGCAAGATCTGGATGGCCCGTGATCCCCGGGATGCGGCTGTCAGCCGTATGCTCTACCGCTGGCATCGCGGATATTTAAGTAACAGAAAGCAATTCAAGGCGCATTTCGATCTGGTGCTGAAAAAGGAACAAGATCCTGCTTCGGTTTCATTTATGGAAATATGCCATTACACAGGTTACCACCAATGGCCGCGATTCAGCGAGGACGTCATCGAAGAAGAGCGGGTGCGCAATCAAAATATGACTGACTTTGTAAACCAACTGGGTGATGACTGGTTTTTATTCCGATTCGAGGACATGGTCGCCAAAAACACAGGCCCGTTTAATGATTATCTCGGCTTTCAAATAAAAGAAGATACGGAAGTTCCCGTTTCCACCGGCAAGGCCAAAGTGGTGAGAAAAAAGGCGTCCGGAGACTGGCGTCATTGGTTTACCGAAGAAGATGTGGAGCTTTTCAAGCCGGTATATTTGCCCTATATGGAAGCCATCGGCTATGACTGCGATGACTGGGCCCTTAGTCCGAAGCCGGTTATCGAACCGCAATATTCATCGATGTACATGAAGCAATTGCTGAAAAGAAAGCCACTGGACTCCATTCGCTGGTTTAAGGACACAATGCTGAAGCGTTTGGCACAAAAAGCTTAAAGGCAGAACGCTTTTAAACTTTCAGGAAAAGGCCTAAGGAAACGATTAAAAAAAAATGATTGAAATCCTCCACACTAATCAACCAGTTCCGTCGATAAGCGGAAATATCACTACCTATATTACTGAAAAACTGAAAGAGGAAAACTATGAATTTATCCTTGAATATGGATCCGGTAATTCAACAAGGTTTTTTATTACAAAGCTGTTGGAATTCGGGAAGAAATGTACATTTATTTCGGTTGAGTATGAAAAGCAGTGGTTCATAGAATTGTCGCGAATTATTAGATCTGATTTTAAATCTATTAAAGTATCAAACGAAAAGTTCGAGCTGAAACAATGGGATTATGAGAAATGCAAACGTTTTTTTTATATGAAAAATGCAACCTCATTAGATGTTCCAAACGATTTGAAACGATTTCCTAAAGCAAAAAGGCTTTTTGGAGGGTTATTTAATAGTAAAATGTTTTTATATAAACTGAGAATAAAAAACCGGCCGGTAGATGGACACTATAAAGTTACCCTTAATGACTCTATCAACCTGTGGTTGATATTAAGATCAGAGTTCATGAAGGATCAATATGGCGAATCTCCCATTAAAAATGAGTATATCGGAGCAGCTTTAGTTCCACTCAAACACATCATACCATCCCAAAAAGAACTCGCTGCCGCCTTTATAATTGATGGGGGTCCAAGAAGCGATATCTTAGATGCCATTTTTGAGCTTGAAGACGGAAATGGCAATTTCTTTCCTACCGTATTCCTGTGCGATGCCAATAGATCTATATATTCTAAATCAATTCGTCGTCGGCCAAGCGGAAGATTTTTAAAAGGTTCCAATAGAACCCTGAACAACGAGCCTCTCTACAATAACCAATACAGTAACCGAAAAACTAAGTTTTTCCATAACAAAAACAAAGTTTCTTTGAGTGAATTGTTGGATAAAGAGGTTTGGTTTTATCAGGGAGCGCAAAAATAAGCCTGGCAGGGGCTAAAAAGGAACTAGAAAATGAAGAAAAAAGTTTATTTTGCTGATTTTACCTATTGCGATACAGGCCTGAGAGCCAATGATTTATTTCCGTTAGGCTGCGGGTATGTTGCGGCATACACCAAATCATTATTTGGTTCAGAATGCGATATAGATATTCTTAGATTTACCGATGAGTTTTTTAAAGTGATGGAGAAATCTCCTCCGGATATTTTCGCAGGTTCATGTTACGTGTGGAACAAAAACCTTGTTCTGTATGTGAGCAAACTGATAAAAAAAATGTATCCCAATTGTATGGTAGTGCTTGGCGGATTAGCTTTTCCCCTGGACTCAAAACGGCAAAAAGAGTTTCTTTTGAAAAACAGACAAGTTGATTTTTTTATCCCCTACGATGGCGAGATAGGATTTGCTAATTTAATGAAAGAATACTTCAATACCCATGGCGAATATGAAAAAATGAAAAACCGATCCATCGCTGGTTCGATCTGCCTGAATAAAAACGATGATTTTATATTAGGAGAAAAGACACAGCGCCCTAAAAATATGGATAAATTTCCTTCTCCTTATCTTTCAGGAATGCTCGACAAATTTTTTGAAGACGGCCGGTTTTCGCCTTTGATTCAGACATCAAGAGGGTGCCCTCATACATGTGCTTATTGCTGGGCCTCTAACAAGGAAAACAGAAAAATAGGATTTTTCAGCCTTGAGAGGGTGAATAAAGAGCTGGATTACATAACAAACCTTGCCGTTCAAAATAACATTTATGATCTTGTACTCGCAGATTCTAATTTCGGACTTTATAAAAAAGACTGGGAAATAGTTGAAAAAATACATAAACTTCAGGAGGAATATAATTATCCTCGGCTATTTTCCGCTCCTTACGGTAAGGGGGAAGACTTGGGCAGCGTTGAATTAATTTCTAAAATGAAAGGTGTCACCTATGCTATTGCCGTACAGTCAACCGACTCAAAAATATTAAAAAATATTAAAAGAAGGCCTGCAGATCTAGATACGGCTTCACAATATATTAAATCCGTGCATAAAATGGGCAAATACGTGCATACTGAGATAATAACAGGCCTACCTTATGAGACCAAAGAAATACATATGAAGACCATAAGGGATTTGATAGATTGCGGCTTTGATTTCGTAGACGCCTTTACGTTTATGCTTCTAGACGGCATCGCCCTTAACACTGACGAAATGCGCAAAGAATTCAAATACGATATCAGATACAGACTTATACCCCGGGAGTTTGGAAAGGTAAAAGACAATTATGTGTTTGAGACAGAAGAAGTCGTTGTGGGGACAAATACGTATACCTTAGAAGATTACATATATCTGAGGGGCTTTCATGGCCTTTTAAGAATAACGTTTAATAATGATACCTACCGGGAACTGTTGAATTATATCAAACAAAGCCATATCCATATTATGGACTGGCTCACATTTGTTTATGACGATTTAAGAAACAATTCCTCGAGAGCCTATGAATGTTTCCGATTATTCCTTGAAGAAGCGCGTTCGGAACTCTGGGATTCCCCTGAAGAACTGGAAGCATATTATTCAAAAGAGGAAAATTATCAAAAACTTCTTACCAGAGAACGCGGCGATAATCTTATGCAGAAATACAGCATTTTAGCCTCTTCCATATATTTTGATATTTACACAGATTATTTTATCGAAATGACCAAACGCTATCTGGAGTCTCAATTTAAGGATAAAAAACGGCAAATAGCGCGAGAATTGGAAGATCTGGAAAAATTTATATACGCAAAATTATCCGGTGTATTTAATAGAGATATCCAGAAAAAAGTAAATTTTAGCGTAAATTTTGACATTATTAAATGGAGAAAAGACGGTTTTACAATGCCGCTTGCCCACTATGAATTTGAAAGCCCACGGGTTTTACAAATGGCGCTTTCCGATGATCAAAAGGCGCTATTGGAAAATAACTTTAAGCGTTATAATTATGACTTTAATGAAAAACACCTGTATGTTTTGTATAGATCGATCGTATTGCTAAACATAGACAATTACTTCAGAAAGGAAATATGTTATCTTAACGAGGAAAAAGAAGTAATAGAAGAACGTATCGGATTACAAGGGTAAAAAGTTACTAATAGCCGGTTCGGAAGGGTTTATAGGCAGTAATTTCAAAGAGCATTTGCTTTATGGCTGTCATATAAAAATAGATTTGTCAAGAATGAAGCGCTGTCCCCCTTTTTGGGTTATGAAACTGGTTAACTAATCTTTAAAATTAATTTGAGATACTTATGTGTTCGCGCCAGTTCCCAGGCATGCTTGAAATCGGACAATGGTAAGATCTTCTCAGTAAAAGCCGTTGTCTCGAGTTGAGGCACAAAAGCGATTGCATCTTCAAAGTCCTTTGCACTGCTTCCTACAGATCCCACGACTGTTTTATCATAAGCAACGATGTTCTCAAATGTAAATTGTCTATGGGCATAGGGAAGACCAAGCAGAAGAATTGTCGCTCCGGCCGGACTCTTGTGCAGCATGACTTCCAGAGCATCTGGATCACCGGTGACTTCCACCAGAACCTCAAATTCGCTAAGTTGTTTCAGATCATCTAAGACGCTGAGATTCGAATCTGAAAAGTATCCCAGGCGAAGGGGGTTGCGGTCAAATACGGTGACGTGATGCCCCTTAAGTGCCAACGTTTGGGCACAGAGATTTCCAAGTGGTCCGGCCCCAACGACTGCACAGCGTTTACTATCAGAAGTAGTTTGCCATGTATGCTCTAAGCGCCTGACTCCTTTCAAAACCACAGCCATGGGCTCACAAAGACTGGCCTTACGCAGGTCAAAGCCCGATGGAAGCCGATGGACAAAGCGGCCGGGTACGACGACAAATTCAGAATAACCTCCATTGCGACCAATAACGCCCAGTTCGGTACGGCTCTGGCAAGCGATCCAATTATCCCGCTTGCACTCGGGACAGACCCCGCAACTTTGGATGCACTCGACAACAACAGAATCACCATCTTGCAGATGCTTGACGTTCGGTCCAAAAGCTACGGCGCGTCCACTGAATTCATGCCCCGGGATAATGGGATATTTTGCCATTCCATTCTTGTAATATCCTAAAGTCCCATCAAAGATCTCCAGATCAGTTGCGCATATACTCTCGTAGGCAACCCTTATCAAGACATCGCCCGGATTTACTTCAGGAACTTTAACCTCATCTAATGAAGCTCGCCCGGGGCCGTGAATGACGACAGCCTTGCACGTGCGGTCAAAAAAGAAATTTTGCCTGGCAACTGAATCTTCTATACCCTTACCGTCAAGTAATCCCTTTACTGTGCCCATAGTTTTGTTTGTCCGAAAAAGAGTAACTTCGCGGACAAGATCCAAAAATTTCCTAGCCTTTCCGCGGCTTTTGTTAAAAGGGGATAAGCCATATCCTAAATCAAAGAGGGTGCGGATTGCTTCTATAACCGGTGTAAAGAGTGCATGTTTCAGATTTTTAATGCCGATCCAGCGGGCAGCCATCGCTTCCCGGTGATATCTTCGGCGAACCTGTCGCCAATTTTCCTCATGGATGTGATACAGTGCTGCCTGAGGCTCGTAGATAACCTGGTATCCCAGCTCCATCCAATACTTTGCCCATTCAATATCTTCCAGCCCCGGAAGGCTTTCATCGAAGGGATGCTGTTGCCATAAATCACTCCGGATGGCGGAATTCGCATTATTGGCAAAAAATCTAGGGGGTCGCAAAACCTCGTGCTTCGAACCGAACGTTCGTCGCATGTCTTGAATTTCACTAAATTTGGAGTCTTCTCCTCCACGTTGGCGTCCGTAAACCATGGCGGTCTGGTTATCATGGAATGGTTCAATGAGTTTCGCAAGCCATTCGCTATCAACTGGAAGGGTGTGTGCGGATACAATGGCAATATATCTGCCGGTTGCACTGCGTATGCCGACATTCAATGAATGCCCAAAGGTGAAGTCGTGGCTTTGAATGCGCAGTAGCTTGTCGGCTTTTTGGGCGGCGATCTGGCGAGTTCTATCCATCGAGCCCGAATCGACCACAATCGTTTCAAAGTCCCGCAAGGACTGTCGGCTAAGAGCATCAAGCAAAGCCGGCAAAAATTTCTCCTCGTTGAAGGTTCGGATGACCACCGATATTTCAGGATGACTCATTCAACGCTCCGGCTGCATGCAACCCCTTGAGCAGGTTATAAACGGTATTTTCGTGAACCCTTTGCCATGCGCGCGGGCTGCTGTTGGCATTATGAGGTGCCAAAAGGCAGTTTTTTATTGTGCGCAATGGGCTGTAGGCCGGCAGCGGTTCTTCCTCGAAGACATCCAGGGCGGCACCGGCTATCCATCCCTCCTGTAAGGCTCGAACCAATGCAGGTTCATCCACAACTGGCCCCCGCGATGCATTAATCAGATACGCACTGGGCTTCATCATATCCAGTTGTTTTTTATTAATCAGATGATAGGAGGTTGGATTTAAGTCCGGGTTTAAGCTAACAAAATCAGCTTTGGCAAGCAGTTCACCTAATGAGACCATTTGAATACCGGTTTCCGAAAGAAAATCTTTGGACATTTCTACGATATCGTTACCCAATATGTGCATCCCGAAAGCCATGGCCCGTCGGGCAACGGCTTTACCGCAGTTGCCAACCCCTACAACACCCAACGTGCACTCGCCCAGCGATACTAATGGCGGTTTTTCCCACCTGCCTTTGCGAATTTGCCGGTCCATCAATGGCAATTTACGGGCAAACGCCAGAATATATCCTAGAACCGTATCGGCCACCGGTTCTGAGAATGCATTGGGTGTACGATAAACCGGAATTCCACGACGCTTCGCTTCTTCTGAGTCTATCGAATCAATCCCCGTGCCCCACTTGGAAATGACCTTCAACCGAGGTGCGGCATCCAGCACACGCTTTGTAATGCGATCATCCCCGCAGATTATGCCGTCAATGTCCGTTATCACTTCAAGCAATTCTGCTTCACTCAAACGCTCTCTGACCTGGACAGGAACCAGATGTACGCCTTCTGTTACCAGGCGGTGCCGATATTCTTCAATTACCGGAATAAAATAAGGAGCTGAAACCAAAACGCGCCATGTCACGTTAATATTAAACCTCCTTTGCCGGTTAATCGGAAATTCGAAACACGAATCTCGAAGTCCGAAACAAATCTAAAAACCAAGTGTTCTAATTCTCTAAAATTTAAGAAACCGCATTTTCTTTATTTGTACATAGGCAATATTAATTGCAGTTGCTTTAGCAGCTGTGAGTCGCTCCCGTCTGCTTTCCCACAGAATATTTAAGAACTGTGGGAGCGGCTTTCAGCTGCGATTTATGAATTTTTAGTTAATTTTTCAGTCAACGGGTCTTTAATCAATAATTCTTCGACTAATTTGAGATCAGCCGGGTTATCGACGGCATGGGTCGAAAAGGCCGTTTCAACCATTTTTACCTTGTGGCCGTGTTCAATAAAGCGCATCATATCAATGGACTCCGCCACTTCCAACGGAGTTGGATTTAGCTGGATAAATTCTTGCAGTGCAGCAGCAGTAAAGGGAATTATGCAAACCTGCTTAAAAGCAGGCACTTGGTCGAAATCCTGAAGATGCAGCGTCGGAATCGGTTCGCGGGACATATAAAGGGCGAACCCGTCCACATCCATGACCACTTTGATCGTATTTGGATCCTCAAACTCTTTTTGACTCTTAATTCTCGCTGTCAGATTAACGCAGGCAACTTCTTCTTCACCGCTGAGGAAAGGAGCGAGCGATTCCTCGATCATCTCCGGATAAGTCATGGGTTCGTCACCCTGAACCATAACAATCACATCGTAATCCAGATCGGCCGCTGCCTCAGCAACTCGATCACTGGCCCGTTCGTGTGAGGGTGAGGTCATAATGGCCTTGCCGCCAAATGCTTCTACGGATTCGAAAATTTCTTTGTCGCAGGTGGCAACGAACACATCGCTTAGGGCCTGGCATAAGATGGTGCGCCGATAAACATATTCAATCATCGGGCGACCCAGAATCGGGGCAAGCGGCTTTCCTGGAAAACGTGAGGATCCCATTCTTGCTGGTATGATTGCTATGATTTTCATATGTATAGATTTAAACCGGTTCTTTTATAGATGAAGAATAACAAAGATTTACTTATCACGAAAGCACGAAAAAACGAAGACACGAAAAAGAATGTTATCATTTCGTGTTTTCCAATTTTCGTGTTTTTGTGATTAATTTTAATTATTTTGCTAAAAAAGTATAAATTTTTCTATTGAACACCTGGTGTTTATTCCTCAATCAATACCGCCCTTGCAGGCGCGCCTTCACTGTCGACCAATTTAATCGGAAGGCAGATGAGCTGATAAAATCCCGGGCGAACTTCTCGCAAGTTAAGACCTTCAATAATAATGATACCGGCCTCCAATAAGATTTGGTGTGTCGGCGCTTTAGCATCGTTAAACATTTGAATAGAAAGATAGTCTATGCCAACCAATTGGATCCCTTTGCGTATCATCCAAGCGGCTGACTCAGCGCTCAATGCTACAAAATCCGGATTGAATTGATGCTCGGGATCAGCCCATAAATCAGAGTTTTTTGTTTTTAAAAGCAGCCGTTTGGTTTGTGGTTGCAGCTTCAGGTTTTCTAACAGATCGGGGGTAATAATGTCAATCTCAGGGAATTCAACTAACGTGGCGGTTCCAACTAGAATTTCGAGGGCTAATTGCTCAACCGTTAAACCATCTTCGATGAAGTGGGCCGGTGCGTCCACATGAGTGCCGGAATGCACGCTGCAGGCCAGTCTAGAGTCGTTACTAGGATCTCCTTTAGAAAGTTTCCGGTAGCGTTCCAAAACAATCTGAGGATCTCCCGGCCACACCGGCAAATTTGGCTGAATGGGTACGGATATGTCAAAAATCTTCACTGCGTTCTCTGATCATCGGTTCGCTATTTTTTACGTTTCTTATTCATCGGGCGCCAATGACTCGAATATGAGAGCTGAGCTCATTTGCTTTAAGAAAATTCTGAAAGTTGGTACGAACATCATCAGGCGCATTGATGATCGAAGCCACAAAACTCGGAAGCTGGATTGCGGGATTCTCACGTTGAATATTATGCACGATATCAACGTCAAGCTCGCCCGGCGTGCATAAATCAATGAGCCGCAGCCCGCTGCGTGCGACTAAATCACGCATTCCCTGCGTAGAGAGCAGATTGATATGATGAGGAGGATATACACTTTTGGAGTTTTCCCACAGAACCTGAATATCAAATCCGCTGACCGTTAGCGTTGTGAACATCAATATGCCCCCCGGGCGCAAAATACGTCTGGCTGCACCTAAAAATTCCAGTGGATTAAAGGCATGTTCCAAAACTTCAAATGCGGTTGCGAAATCTGCACCGACTTCCCCATCCTCTATGTCCTCAAGCCTTTTTTCGATGATGTCAAATCCCCGATATCGACCGACCTTGGCCAAATTGGATTCCGGCTCAATTCCCATAATTTGTCCAAATAATTCTAGCCGCCGGACCTCTTCCAGAAAAATCGCGTAACCGGAACCGATATCCACAAATAGCCCTTCGCCATTCGATTTTATTCCGGATTTTTTTGCCCATTCCCCCACCAGAAGTGCCCGGGGTTTAAAGATTTCTTGCCGTCTGGCTTCGGCAGTCTCTCTATAAAAGTGGGTACTCCAGAATTTTACCGATTCTGCCTCCTGATAGTAATATTTATACATTTCTACCGTAGGCCTGGGTGAAAGGTAAAGCGAACCGCAGCTGGCACATAACACGTAGCTGAACTCAAACTTTACCAGTCCTGGTTTTCTCTCTTCACACCCACACGCGGGGCAAGAGACCTCTTTGAAGCGAGTACGATCCGATAAAAACCTTTCAATATCCCGGCGTGAGAGCTCGAGATAGCGATTAAAGAGTTGTTGAGGCCTAATTTCAGATTCTTTCACAATTCCGTCCGTAATTATTTTATCAGTTCGCGGCACAATTCACAATGAACTGTTCGTAATCTTGCAACACGTCTCTTTTCTGCGGACCACCATATACAATATCAGATAGGAATCGATTTACATTTTCTTCTGAATAAGGCACATTCAGCTTACTGACTAGCAACAATGACAAAGCTTTCTGCAGCTCATCTTCGCTATGGATTATCCAGCAAGCTCCGAAATCTTCGTACTGGGTTGTATTCTCATGAAGATATTTTAGATAAAGCACTGGTTTACCCTGTATCAGAGGTTCAATAATGATACTCGAACCAATCACCATCACAATATCCGCCCATTCGCATAATTCTACGGAAGAGACATCCGAGGCATCAGATAAAGGCACATTCTCATAAAGAGCGGCTTCCTTTGTCGTTCGTGTATGAGGCTTGATCAATACCTCGATGCCCTCAAAGCGAGATAACATTTCAAATGTCTTAATCATTCTTTCGATATGGATTCGATATCTGGCTTTTGTGGTCATAAAAACGACTTTTAACTTCGCTGCGGATGCTGCATTTGACCTAATTTTTCGCGGTAATATCTTTTTATTCTGCTCCATCCACTCACTGCAGTACCTGGCACTTCCCATTATCAAAATTTTTCTGCTATCGAGGCCAAATTTTGCCATAGTCTGCTTATATAATTCATTTTGTACAATTACGTGATCATACCGATTTAATTTTTCAAATGTTTGCAGCGGTCTCGATTCAATCGTGATGAAATCATTTGTATATACATACACACCATGGGGCAGCGCCAGCGCAGGAATAGACATGTCATCTGCCGCCATCAGAAGTTGGTTAACCACAAATTGTCTGGGTCTTATCCAGTCGAAACACAAAACCTTCGCACCGGATTGCTCAAGTATGTGCTTAGCCCAATTGGTATTATAAAATTTATACCTCATGAACTTATACAGATACCATCCCATACGGCGTAGGAACTGTCGCTGAGTTATCAATAAAGCTGCGTAAAAAGACCCCGTCTTCGTCTCAAGGCGCCGATGAATCGCATAACTCTTAAGCATGAGATCACGAAGGATTCGGTGCAGGATACCCAGTTTTTCATCAAAACTATTGTAGAGAAAATCGACCTTAATGCCGATGTTTTTTAAGAATTTGAGACGATAATCATTTTGAATATCATATTCCGGATCTAAGCAATAAACGCCCACAGGATAGTTATCCTGGCTCATTTTCCATACGATCGGGGTAAGATGATCGATATCATTGAATGCTCTGACGAAAAATAAATACATTGAAATGGATTCGAAATATTGAGTTGTTGAAGCACCATAATGCGGTTACTGAATTTGGGCTTTTCTAACTGCTTGTCGCAACTTTGTCAAGGGTTTTAGTAAGTTATAATGACTTTGACTCAAGCGGCTTTTATAGATGTTTTATGTGAAATTAATATTATTGCAAAATCACTTGGTGCAGCTTTAAGTCGACTTTACCAAGCTTGGGAACATCTCCGCTTATCTGCAGAGGCAGCCGTGATGTCGGGTCAATGAAGATTACAATATTCTTATGCAATCCTAAAAATGAAAACGTTTCTACCCCGTTCAGAACGGAATCCATTGGCTGCGTCTTAATTGTGATTTTTGAAGCCTCAACCGTTGTTTTTTTACGAACTTCATTATCCCGGGTTTTTGCAATATACTTGACTTTCAGCGCCTGCAAACCTGCTGCACTCAAATCTACACGGAACAGTTGCCGCTTACCGAATACGTATAAGGAAATCGGATCCTGGTTGTCGGAAAAAGAAGCAGCCGATGCGACATAAAGCAGAATTGAACGTTCAGAAACGATTGAACATCCCGATTGTTTCAAGTTATGGGAATAAAAAGTTTCTTTAACATCTGTCCATTTTTCCGATGGCAGTGGCACCTCTTGCCCATTTTTCGGTTCTCTGCGGAACCGATAAACGCCTTGCCCGGTAAACCGATATATTTTTTTAAAATCATCGTTGCCCCGGCGCAGTCTGACACGCCCAAGTGCGGTCGCCTCATTTGGGTTAAACCACACCTGGTCCTCTTCCGTTATCTTCGAACCGAAAACAGGATTAAAGGTCCGATGGACGGTAATATAACCAACCTTCGCAGACGCCATGGGTACCGGAATTCCTTTGGGACTGGCAATTAGCATGCTCTCCGCCTCGGTCGATGAGATAAAAGCTAATTGCACATCAGCTATAACCGTGCCTAACATTTTATTGGCCTGGAATAAAAGGTTGGTCCAAACCACTCGGCTGGGATCGAGATTCTCTTCAAATGGGGATTGTGCCCAGGTTGGACGCGCCGCATGCTGCAGACAAATTATAATCAAAATATATGTAATTGCTGATATTCTTTTCAATCTGCTTATTGGGCCCCTCCCCCATCATCGGCCAGCGTTATATTCGTCTAGGAATCATCCTTGAAACGCAATGGGCGCATAGGTTTTATATCGAAGTGGGTCTCGATGCAATAAATATTTAAATTAAAAGTTAGAAAAAAATATGTTTTTGAGAAAAAATATGTTGCAAAAGTATATTTAAATTCTGTATATACATCTATAACAATAATCAACCATACATCCATTTTTAACGACACAAAAACTTGATTCAAACATTTTCGATATATTCATTAACATTATATCAAGGAAACCATTTCATTGAAAATTGTTGATGAGTCAAATCCCATCCCCAAGTATCTTCAAATCAGCACCTGGCTCAAAGAGCTGATCCAGACGGGTCGGTACAAAGGCGGGGAAAAGCTGCCTTCTGAAGTGCAACTGTCCAAAATGTGCGGCGTTAACCGCAATACCTTGCGTCAAGCCGTTTCAGAACTGACAGCTATAGGTTTGCTGAGAAAGGAAAAAGGAACCGGAACCTTTGTCGCCGCGCCCGCGCCTCCGGAGTTGAGGCATAAACTGGAACGAATTGAAAGTACCACTGAGCTGATGCGTGATAGCGGCATCGCACAGGATACAAAAATTCTCGAAAAACGTGTTGAGCAGGCCAACGATGAAATTGCCAAAGCCTTGTTTTTGGGTTCCAACAATAAAGTTGTCGTCGTGCGGCGGGTAAGAGCAGGCGATGGGACTCCCTATATCTATGAGGAAAGTTATCTGCCATATGATTTACTCAAGGATATTCGTAATATGGATTTAACAGGATCCATGTACAAGATCATTTCAGAGCATTTTAATATCGTACTGGCGCGCTGCAAACAAACCATTAGTGCCGTAAATCTGGATGCCGAAATTGCCAAAATATTAGAACTGCCGACAAATGCTGCGGGCATTTTCATGGAAAGCCTCACATTTGATGAAAACAGTATACCTGTTGAAGTTCTGTATTCGTACCACAGGGGTGATAAATATAAGCTCGAAATTGAACTCGGACGTTATCATACAAAAGCAGGAGAACTAAATTTTAAAACATAATGAATCCAATACATTTAGACAACCATTTTAGATAATCTGATAAATTTTAGCAAAAAAAGGAGGAGCGACCATGGCTATCGTCAATGCAACAGAAATGCTTTTAAAGGCAACGGCTGAAAAATATGCCGTCGGTGCCTTTAACTGCACCAATCTCATCCAGATGGAGGCCGTCGTAGAGGCGGCCGTCGATGTGAATGCGCCGCTGATTATTCAAGCCTCGGTGGCGCCGTCAAAGTTTTTGAGCCCGCAGGTGATCGCTGCCATTTACAAAACCCTGGCAGAATCCGCACCGATTCCGATCTGTCTGCACCTGGACCATTGCAATGATGTGGAATTTTGCAAGGTGTGCGCTGATGCCGGCTATACGAACATTATGATTGATGCCTCCAAACAGGAATTCAGCGAAAATATCCGGCAAACCAAGGAGGTGGTGGACTACTGTCATGCGCTTGGAAATATCTCGGTGGAGGGCGAGTTGGGCACCGTATCCGGGGTCGAAGATCAGGTGAAGGTAGCCGAGGATGAAGCCCAGCTATGTGATCCGGAGCAGGCGCTGGAGTTTGTTGATCAGACCGGAATCGATATTTTTGCACCGGCAATTGGGACAGCCCACGGGGTTTACAAGACGAAGAATCCGAAAATCGACTTTGATCGTTTGGAAAAAACCGCATCACTGATCAATGGCCAAGAACTGAGAGTTCCCCTTGTCATTCACGGTGGAACCGGTTTGCAGCCGGATGTTGTCAAAAAATTGGTGTCCCTGGGAGGCTCCAAGTTTAACGTGTCAACGGATCTAAAACACACCCTGATCGACACCACCTATGCCTACATCTCAGATCACAGGGATGAATACAATCCGGGCAAGGTCGATGCCGCCGTCAAGGAATCCATCAAAGATAAGATCAAATACTGGATTGATTTGCTGGGAAGTGCCGGGAAGGCTTAAATATCTCCCCAGTAAATTATGAAATATAAATTTTAAGAGGAGGATTAGTAATGTCCGAATTAAAAGCCATATTTTGGGATCAGGACGGGGTGATCATCGATACCGAAAAAGACGGTCACCGGGTTTCCTTCAACAACATGTTTAAAGAAGTTGGTTACGATTTTGAATGGGATGTCGACACCTATGGGGAGTTACTTAAGATTTCGGGCGGCAAAGAGCGGATGCGCCATTATTTTACTGAAAAGGGAATCATACTTGAAGGCATACCCGAGAAAGACGCCGAATTATTATTGACACTCCACCAAAAGAAAACAGCCATATTTGTTGAAATGATCGAAAGTCGCAAACTTCCTCTAAGGACCGGCGTTCATCGAATCATGAGGGAAGCCATGGAGGCCGGTCTGCGCATGGGGGTGTGTACGACAGCCAATGAACGCTCGGCCAACGCAATCGCTAAAGGTATGCTAGGTGATATCAATCTTGAATTTGTTTTAGCCGGAGATGTGGTCAGCAAGAAAAAGCCGGATCCGGAAATCTATCTTCTGGCTTTGGAAAAAACCGGACTGACTGCCGATGAGTGCATTGTTATGGAGGATTCACGCAACGGTATTCTGGCGGCCAAAGCTGCCGGACTGAGGGCTGTGGCGACCACCAACATTTATACGGAAAATGAGGATTTGAGCGATGCATCAATTGTGGTGACCTCTTTGGGTGATCCGGACGGTGAAAAAGGTGTCCTGAAACGATCCGATAAACCGTTTGAATTTGACGGCGTATTGCATGCGGATCAATTGATAAAATACTTCTAAAGTTGAAAATCACTTTTCAGGAACAATTTTCAAAGGATCAAGAAAATGATTGTGGGCGTTCTAAAAGAAATCAAGGCCGAAGAAAATCGCGTGGCTCTGTCTCCGGGGGGAGTTGAGTTCATGCGGCAAAATGACCATTCTATTCTGGTAGAAAAAAATGCGGGCAGAGCCAGCGGGTTCACCAACAAAGCGTATACGAATGCGGGTGCGGAGATCGTGAATGGATCTGCAGAAATTTTTGACCGCTCAGAAATGATTATGCGCGTCAAGGAACCGAAGCCCTCCGAGTTTGGACACCTCAAAAAGGGTCAAATATATTTTGCCTATCTTCATCTGGCGGCTTCTGAAAAGGTGACGCAGGCGATGATCAACGCCGAATCCGTTAATATAGCCTATGAAACGATTCAAAAAGCAGACGGCTCCTTGCCACTGCTCACCCCCATGAGTGAAGTGGCCGGCCCCATGGCGATTCAACAGGGGGCCAAATACCTGGAAATGGCTCAGGGTGGCCACGGTGTTTTGCTGGGGGGTGTCCCCGGAGTGGACCCGGGCACGGTGCTGATTATCGGCGGCGGGGTTGTCGGAATCAATGCTGCCAAGATAGCCTGCGGATTGGGTGCCAAGGTCTATATTCTTGACATTGACCTGGATCGTTTGCGCTATTTAAGTGACGTGATGCCCGGCAACTGCATCACCTTGATGTCCAGTCCGGCGGCGATTCGCGACGTCCTTCCCAAGGCGGACCTTGTCGTCGGAGCTGTGCTGGTTCCCGGAAGTAAGACGCCGACGCTGGTCACCCGGGAAATGCTCAAAACGATGAAGAAGGGTTCGGTGCTGGTGGATGTCTCCATTGATCAGGGTGGATGTTTTGAGACTTCCAAAGAAACGACCCACGCCGATCCAACCTATACGATCGACGGCATTGTCCATTATGCTGTCAGCAACATGCCCGGGGCGTTGCCCCGAACATCCACATTGGCCCTAAACAACGCCACCCTGCCGTATGCGGTGGAAATTGCGAACAGGGGTTGGAAAAAGGCCATGCAAGAAAACTCCGAAATTAAACTCGGCGCCAACGTGGTGAACGGTCAGGTGACATATGAAGGGGTCGCCAAGGCCTTTGGTTTAGAGCATGTTCCGATCGATAATCTGTTATAGGCGCTTAGGGGCGCCATCTTCGGAAGATTTAATCGGGTGAATATTGTCGATACTTGATTTTGAATGCTCGATGAATCTTATATCAAATTTGCAGTTATCAGTGACAGGCTGCAATTTTTGGCATTTTAGGCATTCATTCTACTTTTTGTATCTAAGGGGTTTATTATGATTGTAGGCATTTTGAAAGAAATCAAAGCTGAAGAAAATCGAGTGTGCATGACCCCTGCCGGTGTGGAGGTTATGAAACAAAACGGGCACAGCGTGCTTGTGGAAAAAAATGCCGGCCGGGGCAGCGGTTTTAATAACAAGGCATACCAGCAAGCAGGCGCTGAGATCGTAAATACAGCCAAGGAGATTTTCAAACGTTCCAAAATGGTGATGCATGTCAAAGAACCCCTGCCCTCCGAATATGACCTCATCCGCAAGGACCAGATCATATTCACGTATCTCCATCTGGCAGCGGCCGAAGAACTCACTCATGTGTTGATCAAAAGCGAGTCCATCAATATTGCCTATGAGACCATTCAAAAGGAAGACGGATCTTTGCCGCTGCTGACCCCCATGAGTGAAGTGGCCGGACGCATGGCGATCCAGCAGGGTGCCAAGTATCTGGAAATGGCCCAAGGCGGTCATGGCATTTTATTGGGCGGCGTACCCGGCGTCGACCCCGGGACGGTGGTTATTATCGGTGGTGGAATCGTGGGCACCAATGCTGCCAAAATGGCCTGCGGACTGGGTGCCAAGGTGTATATTCTCGACATGAATCTGGAGCGCTTGCGGTATCTGAGTGATGTGATGCCCAGCAACTGTTTTTTGCTGATGTCCAAACCTACAACGGTTCGCAGACTCATCAAGGAGGCTGACGTGGTTGTTGGCGCCGTGTTGATCCCGGGCGCAAAAGCCCCCAAGCTGATTACCCGCGAAATGCTGAAAACGATGAAGAAAGGGGCGGTGCTGGTGGACGTGGCCATTGATCAGGGCGGATGCTTTGAGACCTCCAAGCCGACCACCCATGCCAAACCGATTTACAACGTCGACGGGGTGGTGCACTATTGTGTGGCCAACATGCCGGGGGCCGTGCCCAAAACATCCACTTTGGCGCTGACCAATGCCACGCTGCCGTATGCAGTTGAAATCGCCAATAAAGGTTGGAAAAAAGCCATGCGCGAAAACCCTGAAATCCGGTTTGGCGCCAATGTCGTGCAGGGCAAAGTAACCTATAAAGGCGTCGCCGAGGCTTTTGGACTGGAATTTACGGCAATCGATAAGCTTATTTAAAATTTGAAACCCAAGATTGATCTAAAATAAAAATCATATTTTTTGTATTAAATTTTTGAAAAAATTTAAAAGGAGAAGAGAATGAAAAAAGAATTAAAAGATTGGTTTGTTCCGTGGTTGATGACGGCAAGAGAGTACAATACCAGCATTCTGGATCATGCCTGGGCCCATCCGGAGCATGCCCGCATGATGTTGAATGAAAACCCGATTCAACCGTCCGAAAAAATCGTCCAAGCGGTGGCGGACGCCGTCCGAAACGGGAACCGATATCCGGACAGCATGAGAGGCTTACGAGAGAAAATCGGCAAGATGTATGATTTGGGCCCGGATAACGTGGCAATCTGTAACGGTTCATCGGATACCATCGACACCATGATGCGTGTTTTTTTGCAACCGGGCGATGAAATCATTATGTCCAATCCAACCTTCGGATTGTTTCCGGTGCGCGCGGAGTTGTGCGGTGCCAAAGTCGTTCAAATCCCGCTTCGCGAAGGCGACCTGCAATACGATGTCGAAGGTATGCTCAATGCCATCACGGAAAGAACCAAACTTATTTTGATTATCAACCCCAATAACCCCTCCGGCGTATTTATCAATGATGATGATCTGATCCGGTTTTGCGAAACGGGCATTCCGCTGTGCATTGACGAGGCTTACGGGGCCTATACGCCGGGCAGACCCACCAAAGCACCTTTGATTAAAAAATACCCCCATGTGTTTTTGTCGGTGACATTGTCCAAAGCCCACGGCTTTGCGGGAATTCGATTCGGCTTTGTGCTGGGTACCGAAGAAATGATTAGGGCCTTTAACACCGTGTTTTTGCCCTGGAATGTCAGCCTGATGTCTGCAGCGGCGGCCGAGGCTATAATGGATAACCCGGAAGAAGTCGAAGCCAAGGTTAAACACAACAATCGCTGGATGGATAGGTTTTATGAAGAGCTTAAAAAGCTGGGTCTTAATCCGTATCCGGCTCACGGCAATTACATGTTGGTGGATGCCACCATGACCGGCAAAACTACCGAAGAAATCTTGCAGGCTGCAAGGGATATGCAAGGGGTGTTGTTAAAGAAAATCAGCCCGATCCACGGCAAAACCGGTTATTTCCGGGTAACTCCCGGCAGCGATGAAGAATGTGAACGCTTTATGAAATTTATTCGGGAATATTTCGGATAGCTCAACTGATGGTAGATAAATTGTCTACCTTAATCCATTCTGCGAAGCGGGATAATCCAAACTGAGCGTCGCAGATAACCGCATTTTTTTTATTTGCACCGCCCGAGCTTGCATCCTGCTCCGCGGGGCTTCGCTCGAGACGCAGAGTACGCAGAGAAGATTAATATTTTGTTTCCTTTGAGGGATCTTCAAGCCTTCCCATTTTGGGTTGGCAAATAACTCCACAACTATTTAGTTTAAAGGTGAAACCATGACCATTAAGTATCAAATTGCGAATTTGCTCAGTGCAGGCAGTTTCGGGTTAAATGTTTTCAGCCAAGATGACCTGGAGCAAATCCACAGGGCCACCCTTGATGTCCTTTGGAATGTCGGGATTCAAGTCAAAAGCCCACAAGCCAGAGAGGTTTTCGGTGACAACGGGTGTGGTGTCGATGCAAAAACCGATGTGGTTAAAATTCCACCGCATCTCGTGGAAGACGCTGTTCAATCCACGCCGGCAACCTATCGCGCCCATGCCATCGATCCCCAAAACGATTATGTTGCCGGGGGCACGAAGACGGGCTTTGTCAACTTCGGTGAAGCCCCCGCACTCATGGACCCTGGGACCCGCAAGGTAAGAGCGGCAACCAAAAAGGATGTTGATGATACCGTTCGGTTCGTCGATACGCTGGAAAATGTCATCGGATGGGAGAGGCCGCTGACCGCGCAAGACCTGGATGAGGAGATGGCCAGCATCTATAATGCCTATTCCTTTTATACTCATTCGTCCAAGCACGGCTTCTTGGGTATCTACAACGTTGAGCAGTTTGAGGCGGCTGTCAAAATGGGGGCAGTCCTAGCCGGAGGAGAAGATAAGCTCAAACAAAGCCCCTTATTCACGTGTTCGGCCGACCCTGTCAGCCCATTGGTTCTTACCGAAGAGCCCACCGATGTTTTAATCGAGGCCTGCAAATTCGGAGCGCCGATAAAAATTAACCCCTTGGGTATGGCCGGCGGGACCACCTGCGTGAATATGGCCGCAACCCTGGTGACTCACAATGCCGAAGTGTTGGGCTCGGTTACATTGGGACAACTGGTCAGCAAAGGTGCTCCGATGGTGTACGGCAGTTCAACCAGCATGATGGATATGAAAACCACGTTGTCCTCCATGGGTGCCCCCGAGATGGCCATGATCAGCGCCGCCGCCGCCAAACTGGCCCAGTTTTACAAAATGCCCTCCTGGGTGGGCGGTGGGTAGGTGGATAGCAAAAAGCTTGATGCCCAGTCAGGCCACGAGTTCACTCTGACCGCCATTATACCGGCGTTGGCAGGTGCCAACATGATTTACGGCGTCGGGATGCTCGACAGTGCGCTGACCTGGGATTATGCCTCCGCCTATCTGCAAAATGAATTCATCGATATGGTGCTGAAAGTTGTCAACGGTATTCAGGTATCCGAAAAATCCCTGGCCATGGATGTGATTCGAGATGTGGGACCGGCCGGGGAGTTTATTACCCATGAACACACCTATCAAAGTTTTAAAAACCTGTCTCATCCGGAATTAATGAATCGGGACAACCGGGAAAACTGGGAAGCTGCAGGATCACCGGATATTGTTGATTTAGCTTACGAAAAATCCCTTGAGGTTCTGAATACCTATGAGCCGAAACCTCGTCCGCAGAATGTTCAGAAGGAACTGGACAGCATCTACGCGGAATATGAGCAAGCAATTGCCGAGCGCAAAGCAAAAAAAGCGGCGGCTTGATAGTGCTTGCAGTCAGTAGTTGCTGGTTTCTGGCAATCGTTTAATAAAGTTGACAAATTAAATTTAACCGGGACATTCGAGTACTGGAGTAATGGAGTTTTGTATTTATCAGTTCACAATTGCTACATTATTGGATCCAGAGGAATTGTTCTTGTGCTATCTTTCATCTTGGTTATCCTATCAGTCAAGACGATGGCCTGTCCTCTAAAATTACCTACTTCGACAATTTCTATAAAAGGTTGCACGCTTATAGTGGAGCTTGCAACCACACCTACTGCGCGCAATTGTGGATTATCCAACCGCGTTAAACTACCTAAAAATCAGGGTATGTTATTTATCTTTCCCTTCCTCCGCCCAATGACATTTTGGATGAAAGATACTTATATTCCTTTGTCTATTGCTTTTCTCGACGATTCTGGACAGATTATAAACATACAAAATATGGTCCCTATGCTGACAGATGAGCTCTATTACTCTTCCCAGCCAGTAAAATATGCGCTTGAAGTAAATCAGGGCTGGTTTAATGCACATGGGATTGAGGTCGGAGACACTGTTGAAATGAAATTGCCATTAGTAATAGATATACGATAGCCTTTACATTGGATTATAGTTATCTGGTTATCTACAAAAGCCAAGTGAGTATAATAATATACACAGCGTCATAATAAATTGCGTATTCGCCCTTCGAATCGTTGATTATAAAACTGCCGCATAGGATCAAATATGCAAAACGTTGTATACGGTTGCGCAATGATTGATGTCGTTTTGTATAAAAAATTTTGGAG
>CP070746.1:4245646-4258228 GCA_020348305.1 Desulfobacterales bacterium | reverse complement strand
CACCAGGTAGGTTATCTTATCCGAAAAAACAGGGGTCTTGCGGTAGGGTTTGCCCGAAACCACCCGCATGTTCAGCACGGGCGTTTCCTGTTCGACAACATCCAAATTAAAGCTGGCAATATTTACCAGGACATAGCAATCACCCAGGTTCTGAGGCAGCCAGCGCCATCGTTCCATGTTCACCACAATCTGTCTGATACGCTGATCGGCAGAGATGTTCAGTGCCTGCAAGGTTTGAGAGCCAAGGATACCGTCGGTTTCCAGACCGTTTTGCGCCTGAAATTTTTTAAGTGCTTGTTCCAGCTCGCTATCAAACAATGTCTGATCGTCCGCGCCGACGTTTGTAAGAAAGCCTTCGGCAGCCAGGCGTTGTCTTAACAGGGGAATTCTCTCGCTGCGGTCACCTATCCGCAATTTATTTCCTGACGGAACAGTCGGCCAGCCGCCGGTTTCGGTCAATTTTCGGTAAATTGCCAGCGTATCCCGCAGGCGTGTATATCCGGCATAAGCCGGCAACAAGGCGGCTAACGTCTCTTCGATCTGATTTGAACTGAGCGCATCTTCGAGCAGTTGGGCCAAATCGGCCTCACGGCGATTGGCGAACCATTGAGGATCGATCTGTTCCGGATTAATCCGACCGCCAATCAGATGGGAGCTGTAAATCAGAAAGGCATCCGTCAGCAGAAAATCGAGATCTATCAACTGGCGTGGGCTGGGTTGCTCCCACAACTCGGGTGTTTGGTGCAGCTCCGATAGGATGGCATCAATTTTTCCCAGATGATAGTCGCCGGGTCTCAAACCTTCGCGATCTGCATGGCGAATCGCATTGAGCAATGTCTCTGTTTGGGGCAAAGGGCCTTGGCTGTCTGTCCATGCCGGCTGATAGACCCGGCGTTCATAGAAGATGGGAAGCACGATGGCAGCATAAATGGGTTCTTTGCCGACTGAGATTTTCAAGGGTACACCGCCGACTTCGATGCGGAATCGAAGCAGGTCGCGCATGGACAAATCCGGTGATTGCGCTGAAGAGATAAAATGTCGCCCCCAGACAATTGTCAGTAAAATGATACCCATTGCGAAATATTTAAAAATGGAAAACTTCATAAGCGATCTTTTTACAAAGCCGGCTTCAATTATAAAAGGTTGTTTTTTTATCAAATACATTTTTTTTGAGGGAGTCAAGAAATTTCATTCGATAACCAAAAGTTGAGTTTTAGCCTGGTTGAAGTTATATATATTTTATATCAGATATACAGGTGTGTTTTTCAAAACAAGGGGGGAGGTAAACATTTATGGTTAGTTTTATGCAACCCCAGGAGAATACAAGGCGTTTGTCTGAAATTCCAGAGGATTTGCCGATTTTGTCGTTACGTAACACGGTTGCGTTTCCCTTTATGATGTTGCCGTTATCAGTGGGCGTTCCGAGGTCGGTTAGGCTGATCGAAGATGCGTTAAAAGGCGGTCATCTGATCGGACTTCTTGCCAGCAAAGATGGATCGATCGATGAGCCCGTGCCGGGCCAGATCTACGAAATTGGGACGGTGGCAAAAGTTCACCATGTAGTACGAAACCACGAGGAACATATGCACATCGTGGTTGAAGGGATAGAGCGCTTTCGGGTGAAGCATTGGCTGGGCACTGAACCTTATCTGCGTGCCCATATTGCTCTTTGCCCGGATATAGTTGAGCCGGGGGTTGACCTGGATGCCTTAATGCACAGTGTACGCGATTTAGCAAAACAGATCATTGTACTTTTGCCGAATTTACCGCAAGAAGTGGGCAGTTTCCTGGATCACGTGGAAGAACCAAGATACCTGTTTTATATGGTTGCAGCCAATGCGCGCCTGAAAATGAAAACCACCCAACAAATTTTAGAAATAGATCATCTCAAGGACAAATATGAGGTCCTGATTTCCCATCTCATGCGAGAAAAAAAAGATCGCATCATTGAGTATCTTGCCGTGCGCAAGCTGGTTCGTGAACGCGAGGAAGAATTCAAACATGAAAAAGATGTCGTTAACAATCAGGCCATGGGTGCCATTCTCTGTTTCGTCGGCCCACCCGGTGTCGGAAAGACCAGCCTGGGGCAGAGTATCGCCCGGGCCCTGGGCCGCAAATTCACCCGCATGAGCCTGGGAGGCATGCGGGATGAAGCCGAAATTCGTGGGCATCGTCGCACGTATATCGGTGCCATGCCGGGTCGCATCATTCAGGCTGTCAAGCGGGCCGGCACGCGCAATCCGGTTTTCATGCTGGATGAGGTGGACAAAATCGGAACGGATTGGCGCGGTGATCCCAGCAGCGCCCTGCTGGAGGTGCTCGATCCCGCCCAAAACCATGCCTTTCGCGATCACTACCTGGATTTCGACTTTGATCTAAGCGATGTGATGTTCATCACAACGGCCAACCAGCTTGAAACGATTCCACCACCGTTGCGTGACAGAATGGAAACTATTCATCTGGAAGGATATACAGAGCATGAGAAGATCCATATTGTCAAAAATTTTCTGGTGGTCAGGCAACTCAAAGTAAACGGGCTGCGCAAAGAAGAAGTCATATTCGCCGATGACGCTTTGCGAAAAATTATTCAGAATTACACCCGGGAGGTCGGAGTTCGCACCTTGGAGCGCCAGATCGGAACGGTTTGCCGTAAAGTAGTGGTAAAAATTGCCTCCGGGGAATCAATCCATGAAGAAATTACACCGACGGCTGTACGGGAATATCTCAAAAAAGAAAAATTCGAATCTGAAGCTTCCGAGATAATCGAGGTTCCGGGTATTGCCACCGGCCTGGCGGTGACGGCTACCGGGGGTGACATCTTATTTATCGAGGCCACCCGCATGGCAGGCAAAGGCAGTCTGACCTTAACCGGTCAACTGGGCGATGTCATGCGTGAAAGTGCTCAAATTGCTCACAGCTACGTGCGGTCTAAGACTGCGCAGTTGGGAATTAACTCAGAGGATTTCGAAAAAAATGATGTGCATTTGCACGTGCCGGCCGGCGCCATTCCTAAAGACGGCCCCTCGGCAGGTATTGCCATGGTAACCGCTATAGCAAGCCTGTTCAGTGGAAAACCCGTAAGGGGCGATGTCGGTATGACCGGCGAAGTGACACTACGGGGCCGGGTGCTTCCGGTGGGCGGTATTAAAATGAAGATTTTGGCCGCCCATCGGGCAGGGTTGACAACCGTGATTTTGCCACAGAAAAACGAAGTTGACTTGGAAGAATTACCAGAAGAGGTTCGCAGCACAGTAAACTTTATGCCTGTTGAGCGGATCGACGAGGCCCTATTTTTTGCGCTGACATCTTATGAAAAAGAGAATAAAAAAGATACTGAGAAATAGTTAAACATATACAGCATTCAGGAAACATGCTGTTACAGGGAGTCCATCTGAGTATTTATCAGGGGCAGGTTACTGCGATCATTGGGAAAAGCGGTGTGGGCAAAAGCGCACTGTTCAAACATATCATCGGCCTTTTGTCCCCTGACGCGGGAGACATCTACCTTTACGGGCGACCGATTCAAAGATAAAAATGGCCGAGCTCAACAAGCTAAGCCTGAAATGCAACCTCCTTTTTGGCGTATTTAAGGTGCTCTGGGGTCCGGTGGCAAAGCGATGTTCTTCTCTTAGGTCAACGCGAACGATCAGCAAACATGCATTCCCAAGGGCCCCTGCCAATTGATATGCAATCGCTTGCATTGCAATCACTTTGACATATTCTTTATATTGCCGGTGCATATACTTTTTGGGAAAATCCGGATGTGACAGATACACAAGCGCGCTTCGCAGAAACGAATCAATCAGACTTCTGCATGCGTGAAGCAATCCAAAGAGCCTGATCGAGTTTAGTTTGGACTGGAATGGCTCACATCGATTCTATTGTCCTTAAGATCAACCCGGATGACGTCCCCTTCGGGAACATCGCCGGCGATCAGCGCCCGTCCGATGCGGGTTTCCAGCTCCCTTTGAATATATCTACGCAGCGGACGCGCGCCATATACCGGATCATACCCTGATTCGGCAATAAACCGGCGGGCAGCTTCGGTGATTTCCACTTTAACGTGGCGCTCTTCCAAACGTTTAGAGAGGTCTTTTGTCATCAATCCGACAATCTCCTCAACTTCTCGCAGTGTTAGGGGTTTAAATAAAACAATATCATCCACGCGGTTGAGAAATTCCGGGCGAAAGTGATGCCTGAGCTCTCCCATGACCCTGCTTTTTGCGGATTCTTCGATTTCACCCCGATCCGTAACGCCTTCAAGCAGAAAATGGGAGCCGATATTGCTGGTCATAATGATCACGGTATTCTTGAAATCCACGGTGCGTCCCTGCCCGTCAGTGAGCCGGCCGTCATCAAAAATTTGCAGCAGCACCCCAAACACATCGTGGTGCGCTTTTTCGATTTCGTCGAACAGAATCACGGAATACGGCTTGCGGCGCACGGCTTCGGTCAGCTGCCCTCCTTCTTCATAGCCCACATATCCGGGAGGCGCTCCGAGCAGTCGCGATACCGTGTGCTTCTCCATATACTCGCTCATGTCGATGCGCACCATGCTTTCTTCGGAGTCAAACAGCGCCTGGGCCAAGGTTTTGGCGAGTTCTGTTTTGCCGACACCCGTTGGACCCAGGAAAATGAATGTCCCAATCGGCCGCCGGGGATCCTTAATGCCGGAACGTGCCCGGATGACGGCATCTGCCACCAGTTGGACGGCTTCGTCCTGTCCGATCACACGTTCATGGAGCACTTCGTCCAGACGCAATATTTTCTCCCGCTCGCCTTCCATCAACCGGGAAACCGGAATACCCGTCCAGCGTGAAATGATTTCGGCGATTTCTTCTTCGGTGACTTCTTCCCGCAGCAGGCGTTCTCCCACCTGCTTTTGTGAAATCATTTCTTCTTCGGTTTTCAACTGGCGCTCCACATCAGCGAGCCGTCCGTATTTTAGTTCCGCAGCGCGATTTAGATCATATTTTCTTTCGGCAACCTCGATCTCATAACGGATCTTTTCAATCTCTTCGCGGATGACCTGGACCTTTTTGATCGCCTCTTTTTCGGCCTCCCACTGAGTGCGCATGGCATTGGCGTTTTCTCTGAGATCAGCCAGCTCTTTTTGCAGCGCAATGAGGCGATCCTTGCTGGAGCGATCGCGCTCTTTTTTAAGAGCGGCTTCCTCGATTTCCAGCTGCATGATTCTGCGGGAAACCTCATCCAGCTCTGTGGGCATGGAGTCGATTTCGGTGCGGATCATGGCACAGGCTTCGTCCACAAGATCAATGGCTTTGTCCGGTAAAAATCGGTCACTGATGTAGCGGTTGGAAAGGGTGGTGGCGGCCACCAGCGCACTGTCCTGAATTTTTACACCGTGATGGACCTCATAGCGCTCCTTGATTCCGCGCAGAATGGAAATGGTATCTTCCACCGTCGGCTCGGTCACCAGTACCGGTTGAAAGCGTCTTTCCAACGCCTTGTCCTTTTCGATGTATTTGCGGTACTCATCCAGGGTGGTAGCCCCGATACAGTGCAACTCCCCGCGGGCCAGCATGGGCTTGAGCATGTTGCCGGCATCAATGGCCCCTTCAGCCTTGCCGGCCCCCACGATGGTGTGAAGCTCATCGATAAACAGCAGGATGCCGCCTTCAGATTCCTTAATCTCCTGTAAAACTGCTTTGAGGCGTTCTTCGAACTCACCGCGATATTTGGCACCGGCGACCAAGGCGCCCATATCCAAGGCAAAGATTGATTTATTTTTCAACCCTTCCGGTACGTCCTGCCGCACGATTCGGTGGGCCAGTCCTTCGGCAATCGCTGTTTTGCCGACTCCGGGGTCGCCGATCAGCACCGGGTTGTTCTTGGTTTTGCGGCTGAGAATCCGGACGATCCTGCGAATCTCGCCGTCACGACCGACCACCGGATCGAGTTTGCCCTTGCGGGCCTCCTGAACCAGGTCCCGGCCATATTTCTGCAATGCTTCATAAGTACCCTCCGGATCGGCGCTTGTCACCCGCTGATGACCACGCACCGCTGTCAGGGTTTTCAGCAGGGAATCGCGCGTAATGTTAAATTCCTTGAGAACTTTTCCGGCCGGCGTACTGCTGCCCTCATCAATAAAAGCCAGCAGAATATGCTCCAGCGACACATATTCGTCCTTCAGTTTGCGTGCTTCATCTTGGGCTTTGACCAGCAGCTTATTCAGCCGCTGGGTGACATACACTTTGCCGGGCTCGATGCCGGGACCACTGATACGCGGCTTTTTTTCCAGCTCCTGCTTCAGACGCCCCCGAAAAGAATCCACAGAGATTTCCAATCGCTGCAACAGTCGCGGAAAAAGCCCGTCGGACTGCTCTGCCATGGCCAGCAGAAGGTGCTCTCCATCAACCTCCTGGTGGCCGAAGTTTATAGCCTTGGTTTGAGCCTCCTGCAGGGCTTCCTGGGATTTTATGGTAAATTTGTTGAGATCCATTGCTGCAAACTCCTGTAAAGCATCTAAACTTGTTTCTCTAATTCGCGAATTCTAGCCTCCAGTTCCTCGATGCGGCCCAACAGGTCCAGGACCACACCGATGCCGGAATAATTAATACCCAGGTCATTGCGCAGCCTGAGAATTTTTTCAATAATCTTCACGGCCTCACCATCAAAAAGCCATTCACCGGCTTGCTGATCCCTCGCGTGCGGATCAACCAGGCCAAGACTGACAAAATGATCAATCAGTCCCGGATGAACCTGACATCGAATCGCTAAGTCACTCATTCTGAGATATGGGAACCCACCTTTTTTAGCCTTTAGACATATCAGGGGGTATACTCGCTTTTTCATGGGAATCACTACTCCTAAATAATACCTGAAAGAAAAGCCTTATTTCTGTGAATTATTTGGGTTTCTTGGATTAAATGACGACACCTTGCTGAGTTTTAAAAACAACTCCTGCTCCTGCGGCGACAAGGTTTTGGGAATCCGGATCTGCGCAACCACATAAAGATCCCCGGCAATACCTTTGGTATTGGGCATCCCTTTTCCCTTAAGCCTCAACCTTTGGCCGCTTTGTGTACCCGGGGGTACCTTCAGGGATACCCTCTCGGATATCGTCTGAATTTTCAGCTCCGCTCCTAAAGCCGCTTCCCAGGGTGCTATCGCAAGCTCGGTGTACAAATTTCGTCCATCGATGCGGAACTTAGGATGCGGCTCAATTTCCACCTTGAGATAAAGATCCCCTCTGGAGCCTCCTCCCGTGCCCTCAACTCCTTGTCCAGCCAGTCGGATTTTCTGCCCAGGCAAGATCCCCTGGGGGATTTTGACATCATAGCGTTTTTCACGGGTTACAAGGCTTCCGTCCGCAGAAAGGCTTTGAGACTGCAAAGTAATGTTTTTGGTCCCTCCCAGATAGGCCTCCTCCAGGGTGAGCCGCAGCACCGCCTCCTGGTTCGCCCCATGCTGCTGCCTGAAAAAAGTCCTGCGACCCTCCCCCTCCCGCAATGATCCGCCGCCAAAGAGCGTCTCGAAAAAATCGCTAAACCCTCCGGTGCCCGAAGACCAGAAAAAACCCTCCTGCCTGCCCTTAGATGCCGAGCCGAAGTCGAATTGAAACTCCCAGCCCGGTGGCGGGCGAAATTCCTGGCCATGCTGCCATTCGGTTCCCAGTTGGTCGTATCTTTTACGCTTTTCGGAGTCCTTCAATACTTCGTGGGCTTCATTGATTTCCTTGAACTTATCTTCCGTACCCGCCTCCTTGTTGATATCCGGATGATATTTCCGAGCAAGCTTCCGGTAGGCACGATGAATTTCTTCCTGCGAAGCATTTCTTGAGACGCCGAGGATGTCGTAGTAATCTTTGAACTCAACAGTCAACTTTATCTATTAAGAATATGGGTAAAATTTTCTGTGCAAACCAAACTAGCAAGAGGATTAGCAAAATGCGTGCAAAATTGATAACATTTTGAAATCACATTAATAATAACAAATCCCGATGCAAGATCGGAACTAAAAGTTCTCGTAAGTCCTGCTGTTTTTCGCAAATCCGGAATTGTCGATTCCGGTTGCTGTTCAACTGATTTTATAAAAGTCTTTATTATCATACTCTTTTAAAATTTGCATTCTTTTTGCATAACAAAACTTAGCAGAGAAGCGTTGTTTTAAAAATAATACCGCTCTTTAAAACCAATAAAGATCGATAATATATCCCAAATGATATGAGACGGATTGCCAAACCTGTAAATAAAATCTTAGATATCAAATGGAGGTTACCGTGCCAATTAACCAATGGTCATCGAGCAGGACAGCCGGGGTGAACGCGCGTACGATATTTATTCAAGGCTCCTTAAAGACAGAATCATTTTTCTGGGTACCGCTTTTAATGATGAGGTGGCCAACCTGCTCATCGCCCAATTACTTTTTCTGGAATCCGAAGATCCGGACAAGGAAAAAAATTTCTACATAAATTCGCCCGGCGGGTTGGTTACGGCCGGTCTGGCGGATCGGGATTACTTTATGAGCGGTTTGGAGGCCAGAGAATATGGTCTGATCGACCACGTGATCCGCAACCGGGATGATCTGGAGCACCTGGACGAATGGGATAAGCGATATGTTCGATAAGAATGACGATAATTATAATCTGCCATGGACTCTTTGGCCACCGAAAGGAACTGCCTTATGAAAAGTTATTCTCAAAAAATTGAACAACATTTCACCGTTATTTGCTTTTTATTTAGCTTGATTTGCTGCCTGGGATTATTTATTTCACGTCCAGCCCATACTGATAATTCAGTCGCCGAGGAAATCATATCATTGGATGCAACCGGTCAACCCTTAGGTGAAGTTCTGGATGATATCTCGGAGGCGACAGGCTATCAATTCAGCATTGATGAAAGCTGGGAAGAATTTCCGATCAACGCATCGTTCAAAAACGAACCCTTGCACAAGGGTCTGAAAATAATCCTTCGCAATCTGAACAATGCCGTCATTTACGGTTCGGACCGCAAAATAAAGATCATTATTTACGAAGCAGAAGCAGTGTCTGGAACCCCTGCCGGCCATTCGATTGAAATAAAGCCTTCCGAGGAAACAATCCTTCAGCCCCGTGTGCACAGCAATCCATCATTCTTGCCACCTCGAAAAAAGGTTTTCGAACAGAACAGAAGTGATGAAACCGACGAGCAATCCTCGGAAGAAGATGCAGAGTCTCGCTCTGAATCGGATGAAACCACCCTTGAGAGTAAGAAACAAAATGAAAGCGAACCTGAAGAGGACGCTGAAGAGAATACCGAAGATTCAGAGCCGGAACAGAAAGAAAATGCTTCAGAGGAAGATGACGATCAAACCGAAGAAACGGAATCAGTTTTTAAGAATCCCGAAAATCCCGAGGATATGGACAGCAGTGAAAAAACGAGTTTAGATTAGCCAATTCCAGAATCTGATATGCCACCCCAATAACCATTTAACCTCTAAGGGGTGTCGTTTAATCCAAATTAGTGCCGGGACATAGGTGGCCCTACTGTCCCGGCATTGGTGAATGTACCGGATTACAATTCGATTCAAAAGCAAAAAAGAGTTACAAAAAAGCTTTATCCCGCTTTAACAATGATCTGACGCGGCAAGGCTTTCTCAGCCTTTGGCAAGGTAAGCCTTAAAACACCATTGTTCAGTGCGGCATCTATTTTACTCTGGTCGATCACCTCCGCCATCGTAAATTGACGGTAGTAGCTGCCGACTTGATATTCAATCAGAACGTCTTCTTCTTCAGGACGATCAATTGGTTTCACCTCCCCGCTGAGCGTTAACGTATCGTCACGCAGGTCGATGGTTAAATCCTTTGCTTTGACGCCCGGAATATCGGCCAGCATAATAATTTCCTTTTCGGTTTCAAAAATATCCACATTGGGTGTAAACACCGGTCCCGGTTTTGTCTGCTCTGCTGGGACGGGGGCATCCACTTTTCCTTTGGCTTGAAGCTCTTTTGTTTCAGCCATAATTTTCACCTCCCTTGATAAGTATAGTCCTCTACAAATGCTATTTTATTATAATCTGCTTTGGTTTGGCCTCTTCGGCTTTGGGTATTTTAATGCTCAAAATTCCGTCGACATAATTTGCTTCGATTTTGCCGACCTGAATATCACTCGGCAGGGCAATGACACGGCTAAATTTACCGTCTTCGCGCTCACGCCGGTGATACCTTACATTTCCACCCTCTGAAGCTATTTTTCGTTCACCAGAAATAGTCAGATTTCTACCGGTCGCAGAAATGTTTATTTCTTGGCTTTTCATACCGGGAATTTCGCCACGGATGTAGAAATGATCCTTGTCCTCGGTTACATTGACCAGGGGAAATACACCAGCATGGGTCGGCCAGTAGGCCCGCCCGGCAACCTGACCGAAAAGGCGGTCCATGTCCTGCCGCATTCGTTCCAGCTCATCAAAAGCACTTCTCCAGCCGTAATTTGGAAAGTCAAGCATGCGTTTAATTATCATTTCGGATTCCTCCTTTATTGTACATAGTTAACGAACTTCAATTTTTTTGGCTTCGGATTCCTTGGTCTTTTTCAACGTAACCTTCAGGACTCCCTTCTTATAGGATGCCTCCACTTTCGACGGATCCACATCGACAGGCAGCTGGACGGTCCTGCGAAAATAGCCGTACGATCTCTCCATGCGGTGGTAGTTTTCGTCTTTGTCTTCTTTTTCCTGCTTTTTTTCACCTTTGATGATCAACGTTCTTCCATCCAGCGAAACATCCAGATCGTCGGCTTCAACCCCCGGGATTTCCGCTTTGACCGTTATCTCCTTTTTGCCTTCACTGATATCAAGAGCTGGAAACAACGCTTCCTCTTGTAAGAATCTCTCTGGGATCATCGGACCACGACCAAAAAAACGACCATACAGATCATCCAATTCACTGCCAAGACGGCTGATTTCTTTGCCGCCCCGTTTTTTCCATGGCATTAATTCAAACATGATTTTACCTCCCTTTTTGCTTCTTTCTTTTTTTATTCTTTTTGCTTGCATAACAATGCATCACTCGTGCCAAATCTACAACATGTTGTTTTAATTATTAATTCTGATATCAAAGGAATTTGTATAAGAACACAGAATTCACAATCGACACTAACTTTCCATGTTCGCTTCCGAAAGCATTATTATGCATGATTCTAATATACTGAAAATATTGTCAATTAGATGATACGAACCTGCTGTTCCGATAGATGGAGAACCTGAACTCGAAGTTCGGGTTTCAACAAAACACCGGAAACTAACAGAGCAATCGAAAGGAAAATTGGAGAAAAAATGGGGCCTGAAAACGATCTTAACCGTTTACAGTTTTAGAGATTCGGCGAATATGCCGCCAGGTATTTCGGGTTAGATTTCAGTCTTTAAAAGCTTTTTTCTGGATGCCGTATTTGACCATCAGTTTGTTCAACTGGCGGGAACTGATGCCGGCATCTTGGGCGCCTCGATTGACCCTTCCTTTGCTGCGAGTGAACAGCTCTTTGAGGTACCGGCGCTCAAAGTCTTCGATGACATGCCTGCGGGCTTCTGCCAGCGGAAGGTGGGCCTGGACCTGCATTACGGCATGTGCAACAGCGGATTCGAAAAGCCCGGCGGGAAAACTCTCAGGTGTCAACACATTTGTCGTTTCCAGGATACAGGCCCGTTCCATCAAGTTTCCAGTTCACGGATGTTACCGGGCCAATGGTAGTTTTCGAAAACCTGCAGAACATGTGGATGGACGGAATGGATGTTCTTCTCATGTCTTTGCTTCAGCTTTTTCAAAAACAATTCGACAATCTGAGGAATATCATCAACGCGCTCCCTGAGCGGGGGTATTTCAATCGGAAAAACGTTCAAGCGATAATAAAGATCTTTTCTGAACTCGCCCCGTTCGCTCATTCCGGTAAGATCGGCGTTGGTGGCGGTAATCACCCTGGCGTCGGTTTGCAACGCCTCTTCACCACCGACCCGGCTGAAGGTGCCGTCCTGCAACACCTGCAATAGCTTGATCTGGGCCGGGGGCGTAATCGTGCCGATTTCATCCAAAAAGATAGTGCCGCCGCGGGCCATTTCAAATTTACACAGTTTTTTGCGCACGGCTCCGGTGAATGCCCCTTTTTCATGCCCGAAAAGCTCGCTTTCCAGAAGTGTGTCCGGAATTGCGCCGCAGTGCACACTGATAAACGGATCATCGCAGCGGTTGCTATGCATATGGATCATCCGCGCCAACAATCCTTTGCCGGTGCCGGTCTCTCCGATGAGCAGCACGGTAGTCCTAGTCGACGCAACAGCACGAATTTTTTTAAACACATCCCGCATTCCGGCATCGCGTGAATCGATGATATCCAGCCATTCGGGTTTCCAGAATTGATCTCTTAAATAATATGGAATATTGTCAGGTTATTTGCAGTGATAAGACAGTGATAAGATATGATAAATAAAAAAAAGGATCGTCTGTCAATAAAAAACCCGCTTTTATACAAAAATGGCGTGCCCTTCTACAATCGGAACAAATAATTCCGACCCTTTAGGTAATTTGTGAAAAATAAATTAATTCCAGACAGTTATAAAATTAGCATGTTTTTTGCTTACTGGTTATGAAGT
>CP070746.1:4230579-4245546 GCA_020348305.1 Desulfobacterales bacterium | reverse complement strand
TACGCGTAACGATGTATCTTTGACATCTCCCGCTTTTTCGCCGAATATGGCACGCAATAGTTTTTCTTCCGGGGAAAGTTGGGTTTCACCCTTGGGCGTAATTTTACCGACGAGAATGTCGCCCGGCATCACTTCGGCTCCCAGTCGAATAATGCCGCTGTCATCCAAGTTCTTTAAGGCTTCATCACCGACATTGGGGATGTCTCGTGTAATTTCTTCTTTCCCAAGCTTGGTATCCCTGGCAACGACTTCAAATTCCTCAATATGAACAGAGGTATATACGCCATCTCGAACAAGTCTTTCGCTAACCAAAATCGAATCCTCAAAATTATATCCGCCCCAGGGCATAAAGGCCACCATGACGTTTTTTCCAAGTGCCAACTCACCATGGTCGGTGGCAGGTCCATCCGCAATGATTTCCCCGGCCTGTACACGTTGACCTTTTTTTACAATCGGCCGATGGTTGAAGCAGGTGTTTTGATTCGAGCGAATAAATTTAGACAGGTTATAAATCGTTACATCTTTTTCCGATGGATCATCCGATGGCTCGTGTTTTAAAACAATCCGGTCGGCATCGACATCGACGACCTCGGCATCCCGCTTTGCAACAACGGTAACTCCCGAATCTTTAGCGACCACCCCTTCAATGCCTGTGCCGACGAGGGGTGCTTGATTGATGAGCAAAGGAACTGCTTGACGCTGCATATTTGAGCCCATCAATGCCCGGTTGGCATCGTCGTTCTCCAAAAAAGGTATTAGCGATGCCGAAACGCTGACAAGCTGAATGGGAGATATATCCATCAATTCGATATTCTCCCGATTCACCATCATAAATTCTCCGGCCACCCGAGAGGTGACCATCGGGTTGATATACCCTCCTTTAGCAGTAAGCGGTGCATTGGCCTGCGCAATGGGATGTTCTTTCTCCTCAAAGGCATCAAGAAACTTAACTTCATTGGTAACTTTGGCGTTTCCGACAACGCGGTAAGGGGTTTCGATGAAGCCGTAATGGTTTACCCGCGCATAGGTGCTCAAAGATACAATAAGACCAATGTTGGGACCTTCCGGAGTTTCAATGGGGCAGATACGACCATAATGCGAAGGATGCACATCTCTTACTTCAAAACCGGCGCGTTCACGGGTAAGTCCTCCCGGGCCGAGCGCACTCAGTCGCCGCTTATGGGTTGTTTCGGAAAGTGGGTTGGTTTGATCCATAAATTGGGACAATTGGCTGGTTCCAAAGAATTCTTTGACAACCGCAGAGACGGGCTTAGGATTAATGAGATCATGAGGCATCAGCGCATCGACTTCCTGCAGACTCATTCGCTCTTTGATGGCGCGCTCCATGCGCACCAATCCAATGCGGTATTGGTTCTCAAGCAGTTCACCGACTGCCCGAACCCTTCGATTACCCAGATGATCGATGTCATCGACGACGCCCTGAGTATCACGAAGCTCGATCAACGCCTTGGCGGTGAGAAGAATATCCTCTTTTCGAAGTATATTCAAATTAATGGAACTGTTTATCCCGAGTCGCTGGTTAATTTTGAGACGTCCCACACCGGAAAGATCGTAATAGGTTGACCTGAAAAAAAGATTGTCAATGAAGTCTTGAGCAACCTCAGGCGTGGCAGGATTGCCCGGTCTCAGTCTACGATAGATTTCAATCAGGCCTTCCTCCTTGTTATCCACCTTATCCAACAAAAGCGTCTTGCGAATCGAATCACTGCTGGAAGCCCCATCGATATAGAGTAATTCAAATTCCGTTATGCCGGCATCGCTGAGCTTGGTGAGTGTTTCATCATTGACCGTTTCATTGGCTTTTACAAGGGACTGACCGCTCTCAGCGTCAAAGATGGCATAGGCAAATACCCGCTCGGTGATCTCCTCCAAATTAATTGGAACCCACCGAGTGCGGGTTGATTTGAGACGCTTAATTGCACGTTGGGTGAATACCCGGCCTTTCTTCACAAGCACATCACCGGTTTCAGGATCCCTGACGTCTTTGCTAGCGCGTTTGCTTTTCAGAAATTCTTCGTTGAATTCCTTAAAATAGCGTTTACCGCGGACCCGGATCTTTTCAGTATCGTAAAAATAAGCTAAAAGATCTTCGGCGGTATAACCAAAGGCTTTGAAAAGAAGCGTGATCGGGAACTTACGTCTGCGATCAATACGAATATAGACGATATCTTTCGGATCAATCTCCATATCAATCCATGACCCTCGAACGGGAATAATTCTGGAGCTGTAAATAATCTTACCGCTGGAATGGGTTTTGCCTTTGTCATGATCGAAAAATACACCTGATGATCGATGAAGTTGACTGACAACAACACGTTCGGTGCCATTAATAATAAAGGTACCTTTATCGGTCATTAACGGAATGGTACCAAAGTAAATTTCCTGCTCTTTAATGTCCCGGATCGTTGAGACACCCGTTTCAGTATCAACATCATAAACGACCAGCCTAACCGTGATCCGAATGGGTATTTCATAGGTCATTCCGCGATGGATGCACTCCTCGATACTATGTTTCACCTCGCCAAATCGGTAAGATACAAACTCAAGGGATGCACTCCCCGTAAAATCCTTAATTGGAAAAACGGATTTAAATACAGCCTGCAAACCGATGTTTTCGCGCTTTTCTGGTGGAATACCCTTTTGCAGAAAACGCTGGAATGACTCCCTTTGCATTCCAATTAAATCAGGAATTTCAACTACTTGGCTTATTCTTCCAAAATTTTTGCGTATACGCTTGTTAGCCAAAGACATATCCGACATGGCAACTCCACTATAACGGTTACAGATTTATAGCCAGAAATTATAGGTGTCCGGGAAGAGATATTTAATGCCGCTGAAGTCATCGGGCTATAACGTTGACCACAAACTCTCTTTTTCCAATCACCTATCACCACTTGCCGATTACTTGTTGTTATTTAACCTCAACCTGGGCACCAGCTTCCTCCAGCTGAGTCTTAATCTTCTCGGCTTCGTCTTTTGGAACACCTTCCTTGACGGGCTTGGGTAAGCCGTCGACCAATTCTTTCGCATCCTTAAGACCAAGTCCAGTAATTGCCCGGACCTCCTTGATGACCTGGATTTTCTTGTCACCATGACCAACCAGGATGATATCGAACTCAGTTTTTTCTTCCGCCGGCACGTCGGCTGCAGCTTCGGCAGAACCTGCTGCCATCATAGCCACCGGCGCAGCTGCTGAAACACCGAATTTATTCTCCATTTCCTTAATGAGTTCAGACAGCTCAAGCACTGACATATTTGCAATGAACTCGATAACATCCTCTTTGGTAATCTCTGCTTTTGCCATTTTTACCTCCAGTTTCGATTTCTATTTGATAAACAATATCTGCGTGTACCTAAAAAAAGGAACGTTCAAACTAATCGGCTTCCCTTTGCTCTTTTACAGCTAAAAGCACATAGAGCAACTTTATCAGAATTTCACTTAAGGTTCTCACAAATGAAGCCGGTACAGCATTTAGGGTTGAAACGAGCTTTCCCAGGAGTTGATCTCGTGAGGGCATGGTCGATAGTGTTTTGATATCATTTAACTCCAGCACTTGACCGTTCAGGACCCCGCCTTTGATTTCCAGCTCTTCATGATCTTTGGCAAAGTTGGTTAAAACCTTTGCCGGTGCAATCGGATCATCATAACTCAATGCAACGGCACTAGAACCTTTGAAATACTCTTTGATGAGACCCACATCGGTCTCTGCAGAAGCTCGGGTAAGCAAGGTATTTTTAACCACTTGAAATTCAACATTTTCTTCTCTGAGCTTCCGCCGCAAATCATTGATGGTTGCAACATCAAGGCCTTTGTAATCGGTTACGATCACAATTGAAGTCTTTGAAAATCTGTCTTGCAGATTTTCAACAATTTTTTTCTTTTCTGTAAGATTCAAGGTGCGTTAACACCTCCTTTCATTTTCAGTCGGCAATCAATGGGCTGTATAGCTAAAATGCGTTAACGCAAAAGCGACAGAACGCTATTTAAACAAATCCTTGACCTGGGCGGTGTCGACTTTTACACCGGGTCCCATTGTTGTGGAAATAGCAATGCTTTTTAAATAAGTCCCCTTGCTGGAAGCGGGTTTGAGACGCACGATAGTTTCCAAAAATGCTGTCATATTTTGCATAATTTTATCGGCGCCAAATGAAACTTTACCTATAGGTACATGAACGATTCCGGCTTTTTCAACCCTGAAATCGATTTTCCCGGCTTTAAGCTCGTTGACGGCTTTGGCAACATCAAATGTTACCGTTCCAGCCTTGGCATTTGGCATAAGTCCCCTTGGGCCGAGAAGTTTTCCAATCTTTCCGACAGAGCCCATCATGTCGGGCGTGGCAACGGCTTTGTCAAAGCCGAACCAGCCCCCTTTAATTTTTTCAATGAAATCGTCATTCCCAACAAAATCGGCCCCGGCATCAAGTGCTTCTTTTTCTTTTTCTCCCTTGGCGAAGACGAGTACCTTAACTTCTTTTCCAAGCCCATTCGGTAATACGACACTTCCTCTAACCATTTGATCCGCATGGCGAGGATCTACCCCCAAACGAACGGCGACGTCAACGGTTTCATCAAATTTTGCATAGGATGATTCAAGGGTTTTTTTGACTGCATCGACAAAACCGGCAGCTGTTTCGGCATTTAATCGTTTTCTTGATTCGTTATATTTCTTACCCCGCTTTGGCATCTTCTTACGTATCTCCTTTATTCGGGTTGCGAGTTACGGTTTACGTGTTGAGATGGTTGTTTAACGCACAACCCGCAACATATAACACGCAACATATGTTTTAGCCTACCTCAATTCCCATACTTCGAGCCGTACCCTCAATTATTTTACACGCCGCATCCAAATCATTAGCGTTTAGATCGACCATTTTTTGCTTGGCAATCTCTTCGACCTGTCGGCGAGTAACCTTTCCGACTCGTTCTCGTTTGGGGTCATGCGCACCTTTGGCTATTTTAGCCGCTTTCTTCAACAGCACGGCTGCGGGTGGTGTCTTCGTAATAAACGTAAATGTTCTATCCTGATAGACGGTTATCAAAACCGGTATAATCATCCCCTCATCATTTGCCGTTCTGGCGTTAAAGGCTTTACAAAAATCCATAATATTCACGCCATGCTGTCCCAGAGCGGGACCGATGGGGGGCGATGGGTTCGCTTTTCCAGCTTCAACCTGCAGCTTGATGACTGCCAATACCTTTTTTGCCATTTTCGTAACAAACTCCTTATCTAAAGCTTTTGGACCTGCACAAACTCCAATTCTACCGGCGTCGAACGACCGAATATGCTCACCAAGACTTTTATCTTGCCTTTTTCAGGATTGACTTCCTGCACGGTTCCATTGAAGTTTGTAAACGGGCCATCGATAACTCGAATTTCATCACCCGACTCGAAAAAGTATTTCGGCTGGGGTTTTAATTTTCCGGCTTCCATGCGATTCAAGATTTGGGCGGCTTCTTCATCAGAAAGCGGCGTGGGCTTCTTTCTGCCCCCTAAGAAACCGGTAACCTTGGCAGTATCATTCACGATATGCCAGGTTTCATCATCAAGTTCCATTCTGACAAGGATATAGCCGGGATAAAATTTGCGAGATGACGTCTTTCGCCTCCCTTTGACCAATTCAACTATTTCTTCGGTGGGCACAACCACTTCACCAAATTTTTCGGGGTGAGGCGATGATGCGATTCGCTCTTCCAAGGCCGCCTTGACTTTATTTTCAAACCCTGAATAAACATGGACGATATACCATTTACCTGCCACGGTTTCATTCTCCAAAATTTATTGAAGCACAATTCGAATCAAGTTTGATAAGCCGATATCCACCACCCCGAGAAAAAGTGATATAAGCATAACCAGGGCAATAACGACGACAGTGGAACCGATGGTCTGCTTTCGAGAAGGCCAGGTTACCTTTTTTAGCTCTACCTTAACTTCTCTTAAAAATTGAATTGCAGCATTTAGGAAATTTGTCTTTGGCATACCTGCGGCCACACTAGGTGCTGCCTGTGTCTTTTTCTGCGGTATTTCCGATTTCTTTTTGGCACCCTTTTCACTGGTTTCAGCTAACGCAGCTTTTTGGGTACTGGCTCGGCTTTCGGCCCGTATTTTTGCAAATGCTTTAGCGGTGACTTTTTGCTTTTTCTTTTTTTTGGACCCGGGCGCTTTTTTTCGTTGTAACCGTCCCATTGTGCTCCTAAAACGGTTAAAGCTCAAAGTTGTAGAATCCAAGAAAATTTAAAAACCCTTTGACCTTCAGACTCTGAGCTTCACCTGAAAATAAGTTGGCAGGCCAGGAGGGACTCGAACCCCCAACCCTCGGATTTGGAGTCCGACGCTCTACCATTAGAGCTACTGGCCTACATAATCCATCTCAAAGGCAATCGTCTTTGTGAGGTAATGATTTTTGATTTCCCCTTGTTTAAATAAATGCTTTTATTCTGATAAGTTCACCTAAACACCTAACATTCAAAACCAAAATGGTCTCGCTTATTTGGTTTCTTTATGCAGCGTGTGTTTTCGGCAGAATCTGCAGTATTTATTAAATTCCAGTTTGTCAGGGGTTGTTCGCTTATTTTTAGTGGTCGTATAGTTTCTTCTTTTGCATTCCGTGCATGCAAGGGTAACAATAGTTCTCACTTGCAGACTCCTTCGATGTTATTCTACGATATCGCTAATCACCCCGGCACCCACCGTGCGTCCACCTTCGCGAATCGCAAAACGCAACTCCTTCTCCATCGCAATCGGCGTGATTAACTGCGCCTCAATGGTCACATTGTCACCCGGCATCACCATCTCCACACCCTCGGGCAACGTCAATACACCGGTCACATCGGTGGTGCGAAAATAAAACTGCGGCCGATACCCACTGAAAAACGGCGTGTGACGCCCGCCTTCCTCCTTGCTCAAAACATATACCTCCGCCTTGAACTTGGTGTGCGGCGTGATCGTCCCCGGTACCGCTACCACCTGACCGCGCTCAACCTCATCGCGCTTGGTGCCCCTTAACAATACCCCAATGTTATCCCCAGCACGACCCTCATCCAACAGCTTGCGAAACATCTCCACGCCCGTGCACACCGTCTTAAAGGTGGGACGAATCCCCACAATCTCTACATCATCGCCAACCTTGATGATCCCACGCTCAACACGACCGGTGACCACCGTACCGCGACCCGATATGCTAAACACATCCTCTATCGGCATCAAAAACGGCTTGTCCACATCGCGCTGCGGCTCCGGTACAAAACTGTCAATCGCATCCATTAACTCAAATACACACTTGGCCTCCTCACTGTCCGGATCATCTGCCTCCAACGCCTTCAACGCAGAGCCGCGAATAATCGGCGTGTCATCGCCAGGAAACTCATACTTGTCCAATAACTCCCGTAACTCCAACTCCACTAACTCAATGAGCTCCTCATCATCTACCATGTCCGTCTTGTTTAAAAATACCACAATGCTCGGAACCCCCACCTGACGCGCTAACAATATGTGCTCGCGGGTCTGGGGCATCGGACCATCATCGGCCCCCACCACCAATATCGCCCCGTCCATCTGCGCCGCTCCCGTAATCATGTTCTTTATATAATCCGCATGACCCGGACAATCGACATGCGCATAATGCCGATTGTCCGTCTGATACTCCACATGTGCGGTGGCAATCGTTATGCCGCGCTCTTTTTCCTCCGGCGCCTTGTCAATCTCATCAAACGGAATAAAGTCCGCCAAACCCTTCTTACCTAAATGCTTGGTAATCGCCGCCGTTAACGTCGTCTTACCATGATCAATATGACCAATCGTTCCTACATTTACATGCGGCTTGGTCCGCTCAAACTTCTGCTTCGCCATGTCCTTGTCCTCCCTTTTAAATTGGCTATTGACGATTGAGTATTGACACGTTTCGGAGGTGCCCCAATCCGAATTTCAATCTGCAGTTGTCAATCGGCAATCATCGATACCTTACGCTACCATCGAAAATGAGCAAAAGCTTTGTTGGCTTCTGCCATCTTATGTGTATCCTCTTTTTTCTTTACTGAGGCGCCCCTGTTGTTTGCAGCATCCATAAGCTCCGCCGCAAGCTTATTCGCCATATCCTTTTCCGGTCGTTGGCGTGCATAATTGATAATCCACCGAATGCCTAAAGCCGTTCGGCGGGATGGCCGAATTTCGGTAGGAACCTGATACGTGGATCCGCCCACTCGGCGGGATTTTACTTCGATCAGCGGTCTAACATTATCAACAGCTTGTTCAAAAAGCTTTAGCGGAGCATCCTTGGCTCTCTCTTCGATGATATCAAACGCATCATATAGAATGGACTCGGCTAGACTTTTCTTCCCATCCTGCATAATCGAATTAATGAATTTGGCCACCAGCTTGCTGCTATACTTTGAATCCGAAACAACCGGTCGCTCAGGAACTTCTCTTCTCCTTGGCATTTTTTAACACTTTCTACAATTTAGGAATTTAGGAGTGATCGATCAATGAAATTCCCCAAACCCTCAATTCCTGAATTCCTGAATTAATTTATTTGGGTTTCTTAGCCCCATATTTTGATCTACCTTGTTTGCGGTCTTCGACGCCGAGGGTATCCAGAGTCCCTCTTACAATGTGATACCTTACCCCGGGCAAATCTTTGACTCGTCCTCCACGAACCAGAACAACTGAATGTTCTTGAAGATTATGTCCGATGCCCGGTATATAGGCGGTCACCTCAACGCCGGTGGTCAGCCGAACACGTGCTACTTTGCGCAACGCGGAATTCGGTTTTTTGGGAGTTGATGTATAAACCCGCGTGCATACGCCCCTTTTTTGCGGAGCGCTCTTTAACGCCGGGGTCGAGGTTTTCTTCTTTACCCGCTTCCGACCTTTTCGAACCAATTGGTTTATTGTTGGCATAGACTCCTCGTTTTCTTTGAAATAACGGATGTCATAAATCGCAGTTTGATAAAATGTTCGTATTTATACATGAAGACCTCTATTGTCAAGTTTTTTATTGATTTTTTTCGTATTCCCATCGGTTTAGATTCTTCTCGGTCCATCGAGATCAAACCGATTCAGGCGACCGTATCAAGATCTATGTCCCCATACGACCGGAAACCTGTTCCAGCAGGTATGAGTCTACCCATAATGACATTTTCTTTCAGGCCTCTCAGATAATCGGTCACACCTGCAATGCTGGCATCGGTGAGCACTTTGGTGGTTTCTTGGAAAGAAGCAGCAGAAATAAAGCTGTCCGTACTCAACGATGCCTTCGTAATGCCGAGAATAAGAGGTTCGGCTACCGCTGGTTTACCGCCGTTTTCGATCACGGCCCGATTGGCTTCCTCGAAATTGACGCGATCCACTTGCTCTTCGGCAATAAAATCCGTATCACCTACATTGATAACCTTAACCTTTCTCATCATCTGGCGGACAATTACTTCAATGTGTTTGTCATTTATTCGAACACCCTGCAAGCGGTAGACTTCCTGAACTTCATCCACCAAATACCGCGCCAAGGCAACTTCGCCTTTAATTCTCAAGATATCCTGGGGAATAGCTGACCCGCCGATCAGCGCTTCCCCGGCTCTGACATAATCGCCTTCATAAACATTTATGTGTTTGCCGCGAGGAATCAGGTATTCCTTCTTATCACCCACATCCATTGGGGTGATGGTGACTTTTTGTTTTCCTTTTTTGGTGCCCTTTGAAATTGAAACATATCCGTCGATTTCGCTTAAGACAGCGATGTCTTTAGGCTTGCGCACCTCAAAAAGCTCAGCCACCCTTGGCAAACCACCGGTAATGTCCTTCGTCTTAGTAGTGGCTCGCGGTAGTTTGGCGACAACGTCACCGGCTTTAATCTGATCGCCTTCCTCTACCAATAAGATCGCATTGATTGGCAACACATAACGGGCATAGGCTTGTGAACCGGGTAATTTTGCTGTCTTGCCATCATTGTCTTTAATGGAAATTCTAGGCCGTTCATCGGCACTTCTCGATTCGATAATTGTGTGACTGGATTTCCCGGTCACCGGATCGACCTTTTCCTGCATGGTTTGGCCGAGCAATATATCACCGAATTTAACGGTACCATCGACTTCAGCAATAATCGGCGTCGTAAACGGATCCCAAGTTGCAAGAAGATTACCGGCTTTTATTTTTGTACCATCTTTAATATGAATATGAGCACCGTAAATAACAGGAAAACTTTCCAGTTCTCGCCCCTTGTCACTGACGATCGTGAATTTGCCCCCGCGCCGGTTCATGACCACCAGTTGATTTTCAGAATTCTTGGCTACATTGAGCTCAACGAATTTAATGGTACCGTCGACTCTGGCTCGGATATCGGCTTGCTCTACGCGACGGCTGGCGGTTCCACCGATGTGAAAGGTGCGCATGGTTAACTGGGTCCCGGGCTCGCCAATCGATTGGGCGGCTAATATTCCGACAGCCTGTCCGATCTCAACCTTTTTGCCGTGGGCAAGATCCCGACCATAGCACTTGCAACACACACCATTTTTGGTTTTACACGTTAATGCGGATCGAATCTTGACCGTGGTGATACCGGCTTCTTCAATTCGGGCTACATGATCTTCTTCGAGAAGTTCTCCGGCCTCAGCCAACATCTCATCGGTAAAGGGGTCATGGATATCTTCCAGGGCGACTCGTCCTAAAATACGTTCACCCAAGCGCTGGATGATTTCGCCACCTTCCATTAGCGGCTCAACTTCCACACCCATCATTGTTCCGCAGTCCTCTTCGATGATAATACAATCTTGAGCAACATCGGCGAGTCGACGGGTGAGATATCCGGAGTTTGCGGTTTTTAAAGCCGTGTCTGCGAGTCCTTTGCGGGCGCCATGCGTCGAAATAAAATACTGCAACACCGACAAGCCTTCCCTAAAATTCGCACTAATCGGGGTTTCGATGATTTCACCGGAAGGTTTGGCCATCAGCCCGCGCATACCGGCAAGTTGTTTCATTTGATCTTTACTTCCCCTGGCGCCGGAATCCGCCATCATATAAATGGGGTTGAAGCTTTCTTCGACAATAGGCTTTTTCTTGCTATCGAGAATAGGATTGCCCTGGCTGTCCGTCACAGGAGCCACCTTCATGGCATCCATCATCTCATTGGCGACATCATCGGTAGCCTTGGCCCAAATGTCGACAACTTTATTATATTTTTCGCCCTGAGTAATTAAGCCTTCCGTATATTGCCGGCCAATTTCTGAGACCTGCTTTTCGGCATTCTTCAAGATATCCCACTTGGCAGCCGGTGTAATCATGGCATCAATAGAAATGGAAAGCCCGCCCTGGGTGGAGTACCAGTATCCGATATCTTTTAAGCGGTCTGATAGTATCACAGTCGCTTTCGACCCCAGCGTACGATACACATAATCAACGAGTTCTCGAAGCGTCTTTTTGTCCATAACGTGGTTGACGACATCAAAGGATACAGCCGGCTGTTTGCCGAGGACTTCAAAAAGATGATAAACATGATCAGAAGAGATAATGCCGCTGTACTCACCGGGTTTGAGAGAAAAAATCGCTTCAACATCTGGCTCCTCGCAGGCGAATACGCTTTTGAATTCGTTAAAGCTTAACTTTCCGATAAGGCCTTCATTTTCCTTATCAGGGCTTTGGGAATATTTTTTAACCAAATCCGTAAAAGCGCTCCCGGTATGGATTTTATCAAGGATCTGGTTGGCCTCTTCTTCCGCAGGTACCATTATGTGGCGCATCTCCATAATATCGACCTTGGGAATAATTTCCCACAGCAATACACGGCCGACGGTTGTATCATGGCGTTTGCCATGCATGCGCACAGTGATTCTGGAGTGCAATTCAGCTTCCCCGGCATCAAAGGCCACCCGGACTTCTTCGGGATTAGCGAAAATTTTTCCTTCTCCCTTGCGTCCGGTAACCCCTCTGGTCATATAATAGATTCCCAGGACAATATCCTGGCTCGGTACGATAATGGGGCTGCCGTTGGCCGGAGAAAGAATATTATTGCTGGAAAGCATTAACACCCGGGCTTCGATTTGAGATTCAATCGAAAGCGGTACATGCACCGCCATTTGATCGCCGTCAAAATCGGCATTAAATGCCGTGCATACCAGTGGATGAAGCTGAACGGCCTTACCTTCGATGAGAATCGGTTCAAATGCCTGAATACCTAAGCGATGCAGGGTTGGCGCACGGTTTAACAATACCGGATACTCCTTTACGACCTCATCCAGAGTGTCCCAGACCTCAGGTACCTCCCGCTCCACCATTTTCTTGGCGCTTTTTACGGTCGACACAAAACCCTTTTGCTCAAGCCGATAGTAGACAAATGGCTTGAACAGCTCCAAGGCCATCTTTTTCGGAAGACCACACTGGTGCAGCCTTAGATCTGGGCCAACCGTAATAACGGTTCGGCCCGAATAGTCGACCCGTTTGCCTAAAAGATTCTGACGAAACCTCCCCTGTTTGCCTTTTAAGGTATCGCTAAGGGATTTGAGCGGTCGCTTATTGGTCCCGGTAATCACGCGGCCGTGACGACCATTATCAAACAGCACGTCGACGGATTCCTGGAGCATGCGCTTCTCGTTTCGAACGATAATCTCCGGTGCTTTTAAGTCGATGAGGCGTTTTAGACGATTATTGCGATTAATTACGCGTCGATAAAGATCATTAAGATCTGAAGTGGCAAATCGACCGCCCTCGAGCGGAACCAGCGGCCGCAAGTCAGGTGGAAGCACCGGAATAACGTCCATAATCATCCAAACGGGGTCAACGCAAGACTTTCGAAACGCGTCGACGATCTTAAGTCGCTTCGCCAGTTTCTGACGTTTGGCCATCGATCCTGTGGCTCGTATTTCACCCCGTAACTGGTTGTAAAGCTCATCGAGATCAATGCTTTCCAACAAGGCTTGGACCGCTTCGCCACCAATTCCGGCGTCAAATTCGGGTCCATAGGCTTCCAGGGCTTCCTGGTACTTATCGTCCGAGAGTAATTGCCCGCGAGTCAGGGGCGTGTTCTTGGGATCGAGCACGATATAGCTGTCAAAATACAGCACCTTTTCCATGTTTTTCAGTGTAAGATCCAACAAATTGCCAATTTTGCTGGGTAGGCTTTTTAAAAACCATATGTGGGAGACCGGTGCCGCAAGTTCGATATGGGCCATCCGCTCGCGACGGACCTTGGACTGAATGACCTCCACACCGCATTTTTCGCAAATCACGCCCCTGTGCTTCATGCGCTTATATTTGCCGCAGTTGCATTCATAGTCCTTGGTTGGTCCGAAAATTTTTGCGCAAAAAAGACCATCACGTTCGGGCTTAAACGTCCGATAATTGATGGTCTCCGGCTTTTTAATCTCCCCCAGCGACCATTTCCGAATTTCCTCCGGTGCAGCCAATGCTATCCGGATACCGTTGTAAAGTCTTGGATCTTTTGGTTTAGCAAAAAAATCATAGAGAGTTTCCATAATTTTATCCTATGCTGCCTCAAATTATTGATTAATGTTAATCTGGTCTTTCCAAAAGCTGTATATCCAAACCAAGCGCCTGCAACTCCTTTGTCATCACCCTGAAGGACTCCGGAATACCGGGCTCCAATACATTTTGACCTTTTACGATCTTTTCATACATCCGGGTTCTTCCAGCCATGTCATCTGATTTCACGGTCAAAAACTCTTGTAAGGCATACGCGGCCCCATAGGCCTCCATCGCCCATACTTCCATTTCTCCTAAACGCTGCCCGCCAAATTGGGCCTTTCCTCCCAGAGGTTGTTGGGTCACCAATGAATAAGGACCGATGGAGCGTGCATGAATCTTGTCATCAACCAGATGATGTAATTTCATCACATACATGGTTCCCACCGTAATCTTCTCATCGAAGGGCTCGCCGGTGCGACCATCATATAAGGTGGCCTGGCCGGAAATGTCGAGACCGGCTTCCTTTAATAGCGCTTTAATTTCATCCTCTTTGGCCCCGTCGAAAACTGGCGTCGCCATGTGGACCCCTTCTTTGTAATGCTCTGCAAATTCTCGCAGGTCGCTCTCATCCAGGCTGCCGATCATCTTTTTGAGAGACGGTGTTGAAAAAACCTTTTTCATTTTATCTCGCACAGCCTTGTATTTTTCTTCCTCAATGAGCCTATTCAATTGATCACCAAGGCCTTTGGCGGCTAGCCCCAGATGAATCTCCAAAATTTGTCCGACATTCATTCGAGACGGCACCCCTAAAGGATTAAGGACCATATCCACCGGTGTTCCGTCTTCGAAATAGGGCAGATCCTCGATCGGTAAAATTCGCGAGACAACGCCCTTATTGCCATGGCGTCCTGCCATCTTATCCCCCACGGATAACTTACGTTTCATGGCCACATAGACCTTGACCAATTTAATGACGCCGGGCGGCAAATCATCGCCTTTTTCGTAGCGGCTGACTTGCTGTTCGAATGCCAGACGGCAAAGCTCGCGTTGATCCCGATAACGTTCAAGAATATCATGTATGTGTTGAGTAATTTGGGGGTCTCTTAACACAAGTCCTTCCAGTTGAAGCACAGGAATATCTGCCAGTATCTGTGCATCGATCTTGGTTTCGGAGGATATGAGAACCTTTTTGCCCTTTTTCAACGGCCCATAGACTTTTTTCCCAATCAGCAATTTGCTGAGTTGAGCACGAACAACTTCTTGAATAACGGCCAGTTCATCATCTCGATCCTTTTCGAGTGCCGAAATCTCCTCATCTTCGATGAGCCGAGTGCGATCATCCTTTTCAATACCACGTCTCGAGAAAACTTTTGCATCGATTACGATTCCCTGCACGCCAGGCGGTACGCGTAACGATGTATCTTTGACATCTCCCGCTTTTTCGCCGAATATGGCACGCAATAGTTTTTCTTCCGGGGAAAGTTGGGTTTCACCCTTGGGCGTAATTTTACCGACGAGAATGTCGCCCGGCATCACTTCGGCT
>CP070746.1:4208163-4230479 GCA_020348305.1 Desulfobacterales bacterium | reverse complement strand
CCAGGAACATTGAGACGGCCGGGTGATCACGGAATCGAGTTTTCAGAAGATGCTGCGGCAAGGAGAAGGGTATATTGAAAGCTGCTTCAGCAGTTGCTTGCAATAACTCAAGGTCTTTATCGTCAGTGACAGTCCGAATCTCTAACCCATTTGACTTATCGGGTGGTCTTGGGATAGGGAATAAAGTCATCCCGGGATGTGGCCCTGCTGGCTTGTGGCCGCGACTGACAACACAGGTCTCCGTATCATCATCAAGCCCAGGAGAAAAGCAAATAATCGAGGGCAAGTGTCGACCTGCAAAATGCCGGAGAGTCCTTTCATAAGACTCCTCCGGTCTCCTGAGGGGACGTGGCACAAAGGCTATATTGAAAAAAGCGAATGGATGCCCACAGTCGGTGATCAGAAGTCCATCAAACTCAAGAATCTCACTTAGATCTGATCCCTCAACAATCAGTCACCACGTCTCGAAGTAATTTGTGGTAGCCCAAAGAAACCTATGTTTTTCCAAGGAACTCCTCCTAACGAATGCGTTTGCTGGCCCACCCGTATTCAAATATTGGCGTCTAACCTACAGTCTTGTGACTGGAACGGTGGTTTCTGATAATGAATAGGTTGAAGGAAATACTGGCTATGAATCAAATTTTTTTATAGAACTTTCGTCCCATTTTTTAACTCCTTTCTTTATGCCTTGTGACGAGGTATGGTGATGCTTGAACAAGGTCGTACGAGTTTTTCCCTGACTCTACCTCTTTTTATGCAGCTAAGTCTTCTGGATGATGAAACGAAAAACGGGATTTTCACCGTCAATAAGCTTGCACGGATATCCCATTTCTCGCATAAGATCGGAAATTGTCTGACAAGCATGATAGTAATCAGTGATGACCTCCAGAACTTTACCCGTAGCCATTTTTTTAAGAGTTACGCTTGTCTCAAGCGTTGGATATGGACACACCTTCCCTCGTAAATCAAGTCGACGATCGACCTTTTCTTCGGGCATGATGAGCCTCCTTTCACTAATTTTTAAATTACAGTTTGGTGAATATATATCTGTTTCCGAAGCAATAGCATTATTTAGACCGCCTCCACGAATTGGGCTGAGGAGGCAGTTCATCAGTTCACTCCTGAGCAGATCGGCCTATCATATAAAAAGGGTAGCAATTGCTACCCTTTTTATATCTGTCTTTTGATATTGATGCCTTTGAGCATGGCTTCTTTGGCACCCCCCGGCACTTGAGAAGGTACTTCTTAATCACACACGCCTTGGGATAAATTGATGCCTTCCACCCGATTGCACACAATGGACATGTTTCGAATTTCAGATTTTTCCGCTTGATTTCTATTCTTGGGAAATGTTATGTATTTTCGGTAAGTTTCCCATTACAAGGGCTATTGTTATGGGCTTTGCGCAGAAGCAATTTCAAAATCCCGTCTGAGGCCCGATGGCAATGTTGTCCCACGATTTGAAATGTTCACGTGATACAAGGTTTAGCCCGTTTGCCTGTTCACCGGTTTATATTCGGCGGGGCCCTCAAGTCTGAACCAAGGTTTTGAAACAGCTTCCGAATTTATCATATGTGAAAACCAACAGAAAGGAGGAAGATAATCATGACAAAAAAAATTTTGTTAATGTTAACGGTCATCACCGCCTGGATAGTGCTGCTCGGAGTACCTGCGAGTGTTGCCGATGATGCGTTAAAAGTAGGCGCATACGGTGGTTATTTTAAAGATTCCTTCGACAAGCATATTTTCCCGGATTTCACCAAGGAGACGGGCATTAAAATCCAATCGGTGGCCGAGCCTACCGGAGAAGCATGGTTGGTGCAACTGGAACAAGCCGCTCGTGCCGGCCAAGCTCCGGCGGATGTTAACATGATGTCCCAAACGGTGATGCTCAGGGGTCAGAGAACCCAGCTGTGGACGCCTTATGATCTGAAAGAAATCCCCAATCATAAATACCTGTTACCCCAATCTATCAATCGGTATCCCGACGGCCGTGTGAGCGGTATCGGTGCGGTAGGCTGGTACATCACACTGGTCTCCAATACCAACGTGTTTAAAACGGCCCCCAGCTCCTGGGCGGATATGTGGAAGCCGGATAAAAAGAACTCCCTGGGCCTTCTGGCTTTGGTTTCCAATTCATTTCTGTTAGAGATAACAGCCAAAACCTTCTTTGGCGGTTGCGACATCCTCAATTCCAAGGATGGCATCCTCAAAGTCATGAACAAGCTGGCCGAACTCAAGCCCAACGTGAAACTGTGGTACCGTGATGAAGGCCAATTCCAACAGGCGCTGCAATCTGGCGAGATCCCCATGGGGCAATACTACCATGACGTCGCCGGACTCGCCGCAGCCGACGGTCACCCCGTGCGATCCACCTTCCCCAAGGAAGGCGGTGTCTACGACTCCGGAAGCTGGGCCGTGTCCAAAGCTTCGAAAAAACTTAAAGAGGCCTACATTTTTATCAACTACATGTGCCGTCCGGAAATCCAGGCCAAACTGTCGCGCAAAGTCGGGACGGCACCCACGGTAAAACGCGATGTGACCGGGCTGACGGACAAAGAATTTTCCTCTGTTTCCAGCGATATACCGCCGATTATCCCGCGTTACGATATCTACACCGGTGAGTTGAGCGACTGGGTCAACCAGAAGTGGACGGAAATGGTGACAAAATAAATTAAACAGTCCAGCAAAGAGAATGGAGCCGGATTTCGGCTCCATTCCTTAGACTTCTGGAGTAATGTAGTGGAATACTGGAAAAATTAACTATCTGAAAAACATCCAATGCTTCAAGTACCAAATTCAAAATCCAAAATTCCAAGCACCAAATTATTTACCCTGTTAAATGATTCGATTAATGGTATGACCGTGTTATTTATAAAGATCGCGCTGACGATTTATGCCGCAAATCCTTATAAGACGATTTAACAGGGCAGGTAAATCTCAAATCTCAATTTTCAATGACAAAAACTCTATGTCTGGGTTAACCCTCGAAAACATCGACAAAAATTTCGGATCGGTTGTTGCGGTATGCGATGTGAATCTTCTGCTGCCCGACGGTCAATTCGTTTGTTTCCTTGGACCGTCCGGCTGTGGCAAAACCACCCTTTTGCGCCTCATCGCGGGATTGGAAAAACCCAGCCGCGGCCGTATTTTGCTGGACGAAGAAGATATCACCCACATCCCCGCCCACAAACGCAATTTTGGCATGGTATTCCAGTCGCTGGCGCTGTTTCCGCATTTGACTGTCGGTGAAAATGTTACTTATAGCCTGCGAGTGCGAAAAACAGGCAAAACCGCCCGGCGACAACGGGCCCGAGAATTACTGGATCTTGTGAAATTATCCGGCCTAATCGATCGGCACATATCGCAGCTTTCCGGCGGACAACGCCAGCGGGTTGCAATGGCCCGCGCATTGGCCATTGAGCCCAGACTGTTTCTGCTGGATGAGCCGCTTTCAGCACTGGATGCCAAACTGCGTGAAGACATGCAGCTGGAGCTGCGTATGCTGCAGCAGCGCCTGGCAGTGACCACCATCCTCGTCACCCATGACCAGCGAGAAGCGATGACCATGTCCGACCTGGTGGTGGTGATGGGACCGGATAATCGGGTTCACCAGATGGGCTCCCCTCTTGAAATCTATCGCAATCCGGCCGATACGTTTGTGGCCGACTTCATCGGCACCAGCAATCTTCTGGATGGCACCTGTAGTGGACCCCGGGATGTAACGGTCGGTGGGGCGCGTTTGGAAATCTCCGAAATGCCGGACGGAATGATCCCCGATACAAAGGTTACCGTTTCGGTTCGTCCCGAAGAGGTCCATGTGCTACCGGGAACCGAAGAGGGAGCTAACCGCTTGCATGGCAGTGTTTCCTTTGTTCGAGATGTGGGTTCCAGCGTTGAGATCTACCTGGATTGCAACGGGCTTCAAATCGTCAGTCAATCGACACCCAAGGGGCGACCGGCGGTCAGGCAGGGCGATCAAGCCACAGCTGTGCTTCCGGCATCTGCCTGTGTTGTACTGAGATCATGATCGGAGAAAAACCAAAAGGCCTGCGCGCACATCTAACGTTGACCTACCCGGCGCTGATGCTCGGGATCTTTTTTATAGTACCTTTCGGTCTCATGGCGGCTGTCAGCTTTTTTCACCGCCAACCCGGTGGGTTTTACATTCCCGGCTTTGAGCTGACCAACTACAAAAATCTCTACACGGCACTCTTCGGTCGAACCCTGGTGTTTTCATTGTTTGTCGCCGGGCTTTCGGCTGCCGTGTGTGTCTCCATTGGTTTCCCGTTTACGTATTTTATTACCCGTATGAAACGACGGGCCCAGGTCGTGTGGCTGGTCCTTCTGATGTCGGTGCTGTCGCTGTCGGAGGTCATCGTCGGTTTTGCCTGGTCACTGTTGCTGTCGCGCACAGCCGGTTTGTCAAATCTCTTTGTCTGGCTCGGATTGATGGAACGCGCTGTGGCGTGGTATCCGGGCTTTATGGCCTTGCTTTTTGGAATCTGTTATCTGGCCTTCCCTTATACGGTGCTGGTTCTATACCCGCCGCTGTCACGGCTTGATCCAGCGTTGCCTGAAGCCGCGCAAACGCTGGGGGCTTCTCCCATCCGGACATTTTTTACGGTCGTTGTAGGATCGCTGCGCAACGCCATCGTTGCGGCCTTTGTGATGGTGTTCGTCTTCACCCTCGGGGCCTATTTGCTGCCGCAGATTCTCGGTCGCCCCCGGCACTGGACGCTTTCGGTGCTGATCACTGACGCGGCCATTTATCAGACCAATATGCCGCTTTCAGCGGCCATGGCGATATTTTTCATGTTTGTCAGCCTTGTGCTGGTGGCGTTGACAATGATGATCGGCAAAAGAAAGAGAATCAAAACAGTATGAGCAAGACGCTTCGCAATATTTTCCTTGGATTGGTGTTATTTCTATTGAGCGGACCGCTGGTGGTTGTTTCAGGCGTATCGTTGAATGCGAAAAAACGGCTGTTTTTCCCGCCGGAAGGCGTGTCCATGCGCTGGTATGTGGAGCTTTTGACTGAAAACAGCTGGTTGATCCCGGTAAAAAACAGTCTGACCATCGCCTTCACATCCAGTCTGCTGGCGCTGTCTATTGCCCTGCCCCTGGCCTATTTTTTGTGGCGTTACCGAGTGTTTTACGCCCGCGCTTTGTTTACGCTGGGCATCTCACCGTTTATCCTGCCGCCGGTCATCACCGCGCTGGGTTTTCTTTCCTTTTGGGTGACAGTTGGCCTATACGGGCAGATGGCTGCCACCATTATCTCCCATGCCATTTTTTTTGTCACCCTGCCGCTGGTGACCATTTCTCTTGGTTTTGAATCCATTGATCACGAAATTGTCGAAGCCGCCGAGACCATGGGCGCCGACTCCCGTATGGTCTTTCGCACGGTCATCTTCCCGATGGTTCGCCCGTACATGATTTCCGGTTATGCCTTTGCATATGTTTTGAGCCTCAACGAATATATTGTGGCCTACATGGTCGCCGGTTTTACGGTCGAGACCCTACCCATCAAGATATTCAATTCCCTGCGATATGGCTATACGCCGGTGATGGCTTCGGTGACGGTGGTCTTTGTGCTGCTGGCCGCTCTGATTTTCGGTTTGATCGGGCGTTTCGGCGATTTGCCGAAGCTGTTAGGCGCACTCAACCCTGAAAATCAATAATACGACTTCGGAATGCGGAATTTTAAAGGAATGGATTCTTATTATATTTATATTTTTTTGACAGGATTAACAGGATTTTCAGGATATTTTTTTCCTGGCTTTCCTCATTTTCTTCAGGAAAATGAGGAACCCAAAAAGAATCCAGCTAATCCTGTAAATCCTGTCTAAAAATTAGAAAAAACAAGCGGTATTGAATGTGGGAGTAATTCATCAGTACCGGCAGAAATCAAATGCGCATTTCACATTTTTGGGCCCTGTATTGTTCACGTAATTCGATTTCTTTGACAGCCGTCATTATTCCAGCAATTATGGCTCGTCTTTGCGAGGGAATCACTTCACCCGCCTCAGTATCGGGTATGCCGGCTTTCAGATCTATAAATTGGGACAGGTCTTTTAATACGGACGCTTTGTCGGCTTGTCGGTCAAGTATTTCCATTGCGCCATCCGGCTTTTTGCTCCAGCCCATTTTATTCCACTCATCAAAATACAGGCCAAAATGTTGCATTAAGTAGTCCTTATCCTGGCGTATTGCCCATTCATATCCGATCTTATAGCCTTCAGAATTTGCAATAATCCGGTAATACCGAACGGTCTCAAGTTCTTTTTCAAAGCCCCACTTCAGCAATAAATCCTCTGCTTCCTTTTCCACCTCAACCTCTTTTATTTCGCCGGCTTTTACCATCGCTATCTCATAGGCGATGGTCAGAATGATACGGTGTTCGGATTCCTTAAGAAGTTTTGTGTTCAAATAGACAAAGGTTTGGACAGAAGTATCAAACCTATGCCGCAGGACACATGCTTCATGAAACGCTTCATCCGCTATTATTTGAAATCCTTCATTGTCTATAATGTCTTTTTTAACTTCTGTTGGCAAACGGTCGAATACCTCTTCTAAGTAAATGAAAAATCTTGGATCACAACGCTTGAATCTGGCTTTTAAATTTTGCATGTGAACTCTCCTTTCAAGGTTTTTCAGGGAGTTACAATTTTTTTCCAGCCTCCGCGATCCCTGTTTTACGTAACTTTACCTTTCTATCAGATTTAAAGTCTGCTTGACAATTTTTTTGTCATGCTCGTAGTCAATAACCCGTTGCAGCATGATCTTGTTTGCCATAACCGGTCCGGCACCATGCCAGGTGGCCACACCATGCTGTCCGGCCGTCCAGTGCTGCAAGAGCTTATGGGCTTTCAAGATATTTTCTGTTGGCTCATGAGAGCCAAAGCTGTAAAATTCCTTTATGTAATCTTTGACCTCCGGATTTTTTAACTCTTTCAGAGACGGCATTGTCACAATCAGACCGCCGCCGATGTCGCCAGCCAAGGCCATGGTTCTCCAAAATGCATTGCAGATATTCAGCTTGGATACGTTACTCATCAACTCATCCGGCAAGAAGACACCCGATCCGGAAGGTTCTTCGGCACCTTTGGTAGCTGAGGCCAAACCGCACGCCCGGCCCGTTTCCCTTAAAACCACCATCTCCATCAATTGGTCATTGATGTGGGTAGCCTTTTCAAGCCCTTTGTATTCTTGAATCAGTTTGCAAGCCCCAATGATCTGATTCATAAATCCCACTTTACATGTACCGCCACAGGTCATGCGGTGCGTTTTGGCAAAACGGGTCACCAGTTTTAGCGAATAATCAACCTCCCCGCAGTGAAATACCCGCTCCCAGGGAACACACACATTATCAAAAATAACCATAGAGGTCTCTCTCTGACCATACACAGGATTTCCGAGCTCTTCAACGTCATCAGCCTGATCTCTCTCCGCGGAATAGGGGGAGTACTGGCATACATAAGTGATACCTTCTGCATCCGTAGGAGTGGCAAATGCAATGGCGTAGTCTTCCTCGCCCTCAAAATGAGCGACCTGGGGCAACACCACCAGCTCATGGCTGGCAAAGGCACCACTGATGTTTATTTTAACCCCACGAACCACGATCCCATCTTTATTCTTATCCACCAGTTTTAATGAAAGATACGGATCCGGCCAGTCTAAGGTCTTTTGGCTGCGCTTGCCTCTCGGCTCGGTCAGTGCACCTGCAATAGAGAGATCCTCTCGTTGCACCATCTTAAGATACTCCAGGAAGCGCGGATGATATTCCGTCCCTAAATCCCTGTCCATCTCCCAGCATGTGCTGGCCAGGGAGTGAAATGCATCATATCCCACACACCGATAAATACAGGTGCCCAGCATTTCAGCGGTAAATGTTCCGGCTTCCGCCTTTTTTACAAGATCATCAATACTGGCACTGACATGCGTGTAACGGTTAACCACATCGTCAATAAGCGGCGAGTAGCAGGACATGATATCCTTATAATTCGGATCCAATGCCCATGCATAGCTGGCTTTATTCGCTTCCACAACTGTTCGCGTGTTCTTGTTATCCAGAATGCTTTCAACCGGTTTTCCATTCATAAATACTGTTGGTTTCAGCTGTTTCAAACTTTCTTCAAATTGTTCCGGGGTCATTAGCACTATCAGTTTCCTCCTTTAATTTTTTTCACTTTGACTCATGCAACTCGATTTTTCAATAAACAGGATCAATTATTTTCACAACAAATCAATAACTGATAAGCGCTAATACAAACTATGTGCCAGCTTTAATGATTTCGAATTTTAAAATGAAATTTATGCGGTGAGACCGAGACGATTCATTTTTCGCCAAAGGGTTTGGCGGGAGATACCCAGCTCCCGGGCGGCTTTTGTCCGGTTGCCCTGATTGCGCTTGAGGACAGCGCGGATAACATCTCTTTCAGCGGAATCGAAAAGAACGATTTTTGAAACATCATGCGATTGTCTCTTAATTTCAGAGTATTGCGGGGGCAGGTGGTGCAGTTCGATGCTGTCGTCCTGACAGATGACAAAGGCGTATTCAATGGCGTTTTCCAGTTCACGGATATTGCCGGGCAGCCGCGCCGTCATTAATGCCGCAAGGGCCGGTTCACTGATCTTTGTAACGTTTTTGCCCTGCAGCCGGTTAAAATGACCCATAAAATGATTTACCAGCAGAGGTATGTCTTCTCTACGTTCGGAAAGTGCCGGGATCTGAATTCGAATGACGTTGAGCCGATAGTAAAGGTCATCCCGAAAATTGCCTTTTTTAACTGCTTCTTCCAGATCCTTATTGGTGGCCGCAATAACACGAACATCTACTTTGACCGTCTGGGTGGCACCCAAAGGTTCAAATTCCCGCTGCTGCAGAACCCGTAACAGCTTGACCTGCATCGCCGGAGAGATCTCCCCGATTTCATCCAGCAGGATGCTGCCGGTATGGGCCAGTTGAAATCGGCCTGGCTTGTCTTTTTTGGCGTCGGTGAATGCACCCTGAACGTATCCGAAAAGCTCGGATTCCAGGAGGTTATCCGGCAGGGCCGAGCAGTTGACGGTAACAAAGGGGCCATCTTTTCGGGGGCTTAAATTATGGATGGCCCGGGCAACCAGATCCTTTCCGGTGCCGCTTGCACCTTCAATCAGCACCGTGCTGGGGCTGGCAGCAAAAAGCGGCAGTCGCTCCTTAATTTTTTGCATCTGCAGATTCTTGCTAACAATGCCTTCGAAAACATATGATTTTTCAAGCTTTTTCCGCAGTTCGATCACCTGGGAGAGATCCCGAAACATTTCAACCCCTCCCAGAACATTGCCCCCATCATCGGTCATGGCCGCGGTGGAAATGGAAATGACAAGCCTTTTATCTTCCTTGGTCAGAATCGTTACCTCACGGTCCTCGATTTTCTCCTTGGTGCGAACACTGCGCTTGAGGGAGCAGTCCTGCTGACAGATGTCAGTTCTGAAAACATCATAGCAGCGTTTGCCGATGGCTTCAGCAGCCGGGAATCCGGTGATTTGTTCGGCAGCGTGATTAAATGACGTTATTCTTCCATGTTCGTCAATGGTAAAAATGCCATGAGGAATAGATCGAAAAATTATGGGAAAAAACCGAGGATCGCTATCTGTCTTCATAAAAAACTTATAGCCGAATTGTTAAATTATTGCAACATGTAACATAACACCGTAACATTAATGTAACGTTATTGTCTTAATTCTCAACCCGGTATTGAATGATGCCATCACCGAACCCGCAATGACCATCAAGCAGCATAATTATTTGATATTATATCTATTATCCCAAACTTAGAATATTGTATCCAGTTTGAACATGAGTTTGGTGATTCTTACTCTGATTCAACTGTGTATCATTCATGCGACTGTCGCTTTACTGAAACGATTGACAGGGAACACTGAACACCGAAAAACATATCGCCTTGAAACAGCGCTGGTAAATTTTTCTAGTATTTCCAGCACTTGATTTCATTTTAGCGTCATATTGGCGTGGGATGACGCCTCATCCCGGGTTATACAGGGAATGTCATCAGAAAGCTTGACGAGTTTTTCTTCGTTTATCCCGGTGGTTTTGTTGATCATAAATGTATCGATATCTTCTTTTTTCTCCAAACACCCGCAACCACCGGCAACACCTAAAAAATCACCGTTGATAAAAATGGGTACGACCAGTTTCAGCATACCGGCATCACAGGTTTCGATGACGGCTTTTGCGGTCTTAGCGGCCTGCCCAGCAATGTTTTGGTGAGCGACCGAACAAATATAGCTTTGCCCTTTCTCACTGCCTTTAATAACCGGATATAGATTGTTGGCCCATTTTACAAAATCTGTTATCCGTATTCCGTCTGCATTAAACACAGAGGCGTTCATGCCCGAACGTTCGTTAATCTGCTGTTCGAGCTCACGCCAGGTCTCCAATGGTGCAATGTCTGTAAGTTCCATTGAATCTACCCTCCTTTGCTGTAATTTTCGTTTCAAAGGGAAAGTATCCACTGAAATGGCGTGGGAGCATTTTTTATGCCAAATTATTTAACTTGCATTAAAGCGTATTTAAGTTGATAAATATACGCATTTTCAGCATGTGGAAAATTTCCCGAAGCTTGCCTGCGCTCAAAAAGTAGGCGTTGCTTTGCGGGTTGTGTTGGAGAGAGTATCGATATGTCTGTCTGGATTGTTTCCACGATTTTAGTCGTCACCCTCTGTTTGCTGATCACCGAAAAAATAACGGTGGATCTTACGGCCATCGGTATCATCGTAGCGCTGATGATCAGCCGGGTGTTGTCTCCTCTTGAAGCAGTGGCCGGGTTTGCGCATCCGGCCGTTATCACAGTGGGGTCAATGTTTTTGATCAGCAGAGGTATGCTTCGTACCGGTGCGGTGGGTTATATTGGTCAAAAGATCCTGACCCTGGCACGCGGAAACGTCACATTGGCCATGCTCGTGATTCTGTTAACCGTGGCTGTGGCTTCCGCATTTATCAATAACACCCCTGTGGTGGTTCTCTTCATACCGGTGGTCATGAGCATGTGTTGCGAATTCAATCTGAGCCCGTCCAAATTTTTGATCCCGCTGTCCTACGCCTCCATTTTGGGCGGCACCTGCACATTAATCGGCACCTCAACCAATATTATTGTCAGCGATCTGAGCGCCAATTCTGGTTACGGCGCTATCGGAATGTTTGAACTCTCAATTGTCGGAGTTCCGATCGCTATCATCGGCATTGCTTTTCTTCTGGTTGCAGCTCCCCGGATTATGCCCGCCCTTCTGAATCCTAGTTGTGAGCTTGAAAACAGTGAACACCGGCGATACCTGGCAGAGCTCTATATCCCTCGGGGTAGCAAACTGATCGATACAGAACCAAACCATGTATTTGCTGAAAGATACCCCCATTTAGAGGTGCTGGAGCTCATTCGGTATTCACACATTTTTCACCCTCCCAGGGACGAAGTCAAAATCTCCGCTGACGACCTTCTGCTGGTGAAGGGTTCCGCTAATGATCTTATCGAGATTCTGAATCACGAGGATGTTGAACTACCGGTTTCAGAAAAGGGATTATCTTTCGGCGCGGGGAAAAAAGAACCAGTTGTGGTGGAACTCATCATTCCCCCCCAATCTTCGCTGCTGGGAAAACGACTTCTGCAAACCGACCTGAAACGTGACCCGGATCTGCATATTATTGCCATTAAACGAAGCGGTCTGCACTTCACCGAAAAACAAATCCACGATGTAAATCTTAAAATTGGAGATATTATCCTGGCTTGGTGTGAGGTGGATAAATTGGACCGCTTGCGGGAAGGAGCGGATTTTATCGTGGTTGAAGATGTGCACCATGAAATCGTTCAGAAAAGAAATGCCTGGAAAGCGCTTCTGATTTTTGCCGGTATGATCGTGGCTGCCAGCACAGGTCTGGCCGATATCATGATTTGTGCGCTAACCGCTGCATTTCTCATGATCATCACCGGTTGTCTTCAGATGCGGGATGCCTATCGCGCCTTACAGGGCAATGTGCTGATGCTAATTGCCGGCACCATCGCTCTGGGTATGGCCATGCAAAAAACAGGAACCAGCCGAATATACGCCGAAGCCTTTTTGGGAATTTTTTCAAACTTTTCACCGGTGTTTATACTTGGTGCCGTTATCCTATTAACCAGCATCAGTACCCAGATTTTAAGCAACAACGCCACGGCCGTACTGCTGCTTCCCATTGCAATTTCTACGGCCATCGGACTGGGTGTTGATCCGAGGCCGTTTGTGATGGCCGTATGTTTCGGCGCCAGCGCCTGTTTTGCCACCCCCATCGGTTACCAGACAAATCTGCTTGTGTATGGACCGGCCGGCTACCGATTCAGTGATTACCTGAAGCTGGGCATTCCGCTCAACCTAGTGGTCCTGATGTTGGGGACATTACTCATACCAATCGTCTGGCCATTCTAGATATCGAGACTTTTAAACCATTGATGGATTCGCCTAAAATGTGTCGCGCCCATAGACGATGCGCCCGTCAAAAAGGGTCATTTCCACCCGAGTTTCGGCAATTTCCATCGGGTCAACCGTATAAATATTCCGATCTAGAATAATGAGATCAGCGAATTTACCCGGCGTAATGCTTCCCATGTCTTTGTCCCGCCCATATGCCATGGCCGGTGTAATCGTGTAACCGCGCACAGCCTCTTCAACGGTGATTCGCTGGCTGGGGTGCCATCCACCTTCTGGTGTACCGTCCCTTCTCTGGCGTGTTACTGCTGCGTGAATACCCACGAGCGGACTTGGGTCACTCACCGGCGCATCCGAGCTAAACAACACGGGCACACCCGCATCAATCATATCCCGGTAGGCATAGGTCCATTTCCCCTTAGCCCCCACAGACGCCTCAATCATATTGATGTCCAGGATTATATTGTGCGGCTGAACACTGGCAACAACAGGTATTTTGGATAGCCGCGTCAGGTCCTCAGGCCGGATCATCTGGACATGATCCATCCGGTGAGAAATCGCAGGGGGTGAGGGCCAATTTTTTCCTTTTGACCGAGCTTCTTGGAGGGTTTCAAAGAGCGAAATGACTTCACGGTTCGCCTTGTCGCCAATGGCATGGATCATAACGGCCAATCCGGCTTGGTCGGCCCTATACAGCGTTTCTTTCAATTCATCCATGGAAACCAGCGGCATACCGTATTCAGCATCCAGATAGGGCTCAATCATCCAGGCGGTCCGTGCCCCCATTCCACCGTCCGCAAAATACTTGACATGGCCGATGCGAAGGCGGTCATCACCGAGGCCTGTCCTCAGACCCAGGGCAACAGCTTCATCCAGACGTTCGCCGGCAAGACTTACCCAGCATCGCAAATCTAGTTTCCCCCGTTCATTCAGACGTTGCCATGCGTTTAACGCCAGCGCCCCTTCCAGACCGCCCATCAGGCGTGCATCGTGCAAACCTGTAAGACCCAGCGAGTGACAATGATGGATGCCATCGTCCATAGCATCCAAAAGTTCATCGTCACCCGGTTGCGTGATAACCGCCTTAATCAGATTTGCGGCCAGTTCCCGCAAGATACCGTTCGGTCTGCCTGCGGCATCCCTTTCAATGACGCCATCCGGAGGATCAGGGGTATTCTGATCGATACCGGCGAACTCGAGTGCCATGGAATTGGCGACAGCAAGATGCAGGTCGCAGCGCCAGAGAACAACCGGATGAGAAGGGGCCACCGTATCCAAATCATCTCGCGTGGGCATACGGTTTTCGGGCCAGTCGGTTTCATTCCATCCCTGCCCAAGTATCCATGATCCCGAAACTTTTCTCTGAACCGCTTGAGCAACCCGTTCGATCAGTTCCGGAAAGGATTTCACGTCGGACAATGACAACTGACGCCTGCCGAGGGCCCAATCATAATAGTGGAAGTGTGAATCCATCATGCCGGGCAGTCCCAATCGGCCACCGAGGTCAATAAGCCGTGTGTCGCTGTGGGCCAAGGCCCTGATATCGACATCTTCTCCGATCACCAAAATGCGCTCGCCGGCAATGGCGACGGCTTTGACCTTAGGCTGGCCGATGTCCTGGGTTCTGAAATCTCCATTCATCAGAATAAGGTCAGGCTTCAACGTTCGCTGTTTCATATCAGGAATCCTTCTGGAAAGGGATCGCGGGGGTCTAAGATGAACTCGTGGACACCGGTGATGTGAGCACTTCCCCGAATTTCGGCGATTACGGCCTTCACGCCGCCGACCGAAGTTTCGGAGACAAGCCGGCCCTGAAAGGTCGTCCCTAAAGGACTGTTGTTATAATAGGGTCGGTTAAGCTCTAATTGGCCCCGTTGATGAAAAAGGGTCATTTTCGCTGCTGTTCCCGTGCCGCAGGGAGAGCGATCCATGTGGGCTTCACCGTATATCACAACGCTGCTGCCCCGCCCTTCGGAGTGACCGGATGCATTATAGAATTCGGTCACATCAACCGTGTTAACTTCCGGCCGGGTCGGATGATGTACCTCCAGTTGCTGGTTGGCTGCCGAGATGATGTCCATTCCCAATTGAATGAGTTTTTGGCAATTGTCAGGGACCAGCTCCAGGCCGACCTGTTCGGCAGAGACCATGGCAAAAAAACCACCAACACAAACCGTGTCCACGATGATTTTTCCGAATCCGGACACGTGCAAGATTTCACCTTCTGCATGGACAAAGGAGGGGACCATCTGAATCGCCACAGATTCAACTTTGCCCTTCTCAAAATAGACGACGGCCTCCATGGGCCCGGAAGGGGTGTCTACGAGCACTCGTTTCACATCTTCCTGGACCGTTAAAAATCCTGCTTCGATAAGTGTCATCACCGCCCCGATGGTCGCATGCCCACATAAATAGGGGTAGCGGCGCCCATCCATATATATCAGCCCGAAATCTGCACCCTTTGTGGTCGGTTCCGTCAACAGAGCGGTGAACATATCGCGATGGCCCCGTGGCTCACGTGTCAATTGAAGACGGATATGGTCCAGATGTTCCATAAAATAGAGGCGTTTTTCCGTGATGGTTGCCCCTGGAACAGAGCCCAGTCCACCGACAATCAACCGCGTCGGTTCGCCAGCCGTATGGGAATCAATGGTCGCCCATCGGAAAGGAAATCGGCGCCTGATCAGTTCGGATATTTGAGAATAATCCATAATAACGCATGATAAAATGATGCCCTCTCTTTGCAAAGAGAGGGCAAAAAATATAAATCAATGCCTGAATTTTTATTAGCCACTTACGCCGAACCATTTGTTTTCGACAACAGGCTGCAGTCTCTGGGGGCTACCTGGATGCCGACGTCCTCGCCACGGCGAAAGGGTTTTAATTTGGCCATGTCAATGGCATGTATGACCGTTCCAGTTTCAAGCTCGACGAAATAACTGACCTCTCCGCCCATGTAGCTTCGGTCCTTGATCCTGCCGATTAACAAATTTACACTGCCTTCGGGTGGTTGTTGGTTTTTGTAAAACACTTTGAACTTCTGCGCCCTGATCACCAGTTCGATGCGAGCTCCAACCGTCCAATTTCCGGGGGACTCTACTATAAATTCGTTGCCTTCATTTGCCTTAACCCTGACCTGTTTGTTCTCCAGACCGACAACTTCCCCGTTAAAAAAGTTTGAGTGACCGAGAAAGTCGGCCACAAAATGATTGGCTGGATAATTATAGACCTCTTCAGGGCCTCCTTCCTGTTGCTTGAGGCCGTCCTTCATAACAACGATTTTATCAGACATGGAAAGGGCTTCGCGCTGATCATGGGTTACAAAAACGGTCGTTACACCAAGCATCCGCTGAAGATTGTCAATCTCGCGACGCATCTCCTCGCGCAGGTTCTCATCCAACGCGGATAAAGGTTCATCCATTAAAAGCACATCCGGCTCTATGACGATGGCCCGGGCCAGAGCGATGCGCTGTTGTTGCCCGCCCGAGAGCTGAGACGGCATTCTATTTTCGACTCCGGGCAGGCGAACCATTTCCAGGGCCTTAAAGACCTTGTTTTTCATATCGCTTTTGGGGACATGTCGATACTTCAGACCGAAGGCGACATTGTCAAATATGGTCTTATGGGGAAACAGGGCGTAGTTTTGAAAAATCATTCCCAGATTTCTTTTGTGGATAGGGGTGTCGTTCACCCGCTTGCCTTTAATCAAGATATCTCCTTCCGTAGGTGTTTCCAGACCGGCAATCATGCGAAGAATCGTCGTCTTTCCACAACCTGACGGGCCCAGAAGCGTCATCAGGGAACCCTCGGAAATATCCAAATCCATTTTTTCGACAGCAACAACATTATCAAAACGTTTAAAAACGCCTCTTAGCTGGACTGCCGGGGAAGAAGTTATATTTTCCACAGCGATATTCTCTCCATATTCAGGCGGCTGCCCCCTGGTCTGTGTGAGCAGTGGGCAGCCGCTTATCCGTCATTATCCGCCGGCCTTGATGCGATCCCATTTCTCGGCCCATTCCAACTGGTGGCTGTTCCAGTAGGGCGGGTCTGCAAAAAGGTAGCCCTGAAGCTTGCCCGTCGGATCGAAAGCAGGCAGCTTCTTTACCTCGTCCGGCATCGGAACTTTTGTAGGATCCAGACTTGAGGGGTATTTCTGCCCCACGGCTACAGCGATAGCGCATTTCGGCTCCAACATGAAGTTAAGGAGTTGCTGGGCTACGTCTAAATCCGTTCCCTTCAACACGAAGATACACTCTTGCCATGAATAACAGTTGTTGGGTGAGAGAAAGCCGATCGGATGTCCCTGGGCCTGCAGTGCGGCCACGCGTCCGGACCAAGCCACGGTGGCATAAATTTCCTCATTTGCCAGCAGGCTCATCAGTTCGGCTCCGGATGCCCAGTACTTTTTGACCATTTTTCGCTGTTCTTTCAAGGCGTTCCAGACAGCATCCAAATCTTTGATATTGTTTGGATTCTGTCCGGTATGCAGAGCCCCATACCAAATGTTGGTTCGCCAATCACCCCAGCTGCCAAGCTTTCCTTTAAGCTCTTTGTCCCAGAGAAGAGAAGCTCCTGAGCTCTCCGCCTTTTCCTTGGAGATATATTTGGTATTGTAAGCGATGCCCGTTTGGCCGTAGTCATAAGGAACCGCGGACAGGGTCCCTTTTGTGATGGACCGGTAGGGTGTCATCATGGCTTCCATAACATTGTTGAGATTTGGGATTTTGCTCTCATCAAGCTCCACATGAAAATCTAAACCCACGTACCTGGCATAATCGAAAACACCGCTTAAATGGGCCAGATTAAATTCACCCCCGGGTGGAAATGAAGCCTTGACCCGTGTTAGGTAGGTGTCCATATCGCCGAACTCGCCATCGACGACCTTGACACCCGTAGCTTCGCTAAAGGGCTTGAACGCGTGTTCTCGGAAAGCCTCGGAAACGACGCCTCCCCAGCCATCAAAACGGATATCTTTGGCCGCCATCGCGGGTTTAGTGAAAAAGTCGAACGGCCCACCAATGAGTCCGGCAGCCGCACCGGCAATGCCAAGATATTTCAAGAAATTACGGCGGCTTATCTCGCCGTTCATGTACCTCTCATGAAGTCTATCCAAATTTTTTTCCAAATCGTTTCCCATGTTTTACCTCCTTTTGTAATTGATTATTATGGAATGGGCTCTATGTTCACCTCCTTATACCCGCATGTTATGGCCCAATCAGCATCCTCAGAATTGCAAACCCAGTAAACCGGGCTGTTCCCTTTTACGATCCGCAGGGGGGCAGACGAGTGTTTCACATATGAACGTGCCAATTCAAGCGAGTTGAAAGGAAACACCGAAATCCATCTGACATTTCCATCCTTGTCCTGCAGCTCGATCATGGGCATTTTCTTGCATCCTCTTCGCTATGGCGTTAAGGTCAACTTGGCTCCGCTTTACTCCTGTGCTTATGGATCTATGCTCCCTTGGCGAACTTTCGGGACAAATACCCGGCCAGCAGCGGCGCCGCAATCGTCAGAATGATCATGACGGTTCCCAGGGCATTGATTTCGGGGCTGATGGAATTTCTTAACATACCAAATATCTTAACCGGCACCGTCTGATTTTGAGCCGTAGCCCAGAATAGGGTAGCGGTTATATCATCAAAAGAGATGGTGAATGAAAAAAGCATTCCGGCTAAAATGGCCGGGGTCAGCAGCGGTAAGGTTATCTCCTTAAATGTTTGCAATGCATTGGCACCCAGAACCATTGCTGCTTCTTCATATTCTCTTTTGATCCCTACCAATCGGGCCTGAACAATCAGAAGGACATAAGGTAGGGTAAGAACAACATGCCCAATCACCAAAAGAGCGAAACTTTTTGGCTGCTGAAGCCAACGAATAAACAGAAGCAAGGCCACCCCCAAAATCACTTCCGGAATCATGATGGGGGAAATAAGCAGGGTGTTAAGGGTATTCTTACCTGGAAATTCGTATCGCACAAAGGCCATCGCCGCCAGGATGCCTACGGCTGTTGAGAACACAGCCGTCAAAGAACCTAAAATTAGAGAATTTTTGAATGCGTGCAATATGGGTTCGTTATGCGCCAATTTAACAAACCACCGCAGGCTAAAACCCTTCATAGGGAAACTGCCAAACTGTTCGGGATTAAATGAAAGCACGAGTACTACGACGATGGGTGCAAACATAAAGGCGTAAATCAGGATCGTATAAAGACGAATCAATGACCAGCCTGAAATCTTCAACATGGCACGAATCTCACTGTAAGCTTTTGAAAATTTGGCCAATACCCAGATAGCGATTGTAGGTCCATACAATGACAACCAGCAATGTCAACAGCATGACACTGATCGCTGAGCCAAACGGCCAATCAAGCGTGCCGATGACACGTTTGAATATTAAGTTTGCAATCATTTCATTTCCCGGACCGCCCAAAATCATAGGGGGTAGATAAGTCCCTGCTGTTAACACAAAAACCAGCAAGCAGCCAGCACTCACTCCCGGCAGGCTGAGCGGCAGGGTAACTTCTTTAAAGGCCTGCCATTCGGTGCATCCCATACTCCTTGCTGCTTCAATCAGGCTTTTATCAATACCTTCTAAGCTCACGTAAATATTCAAGATCATGAATGGCAGCAGATATTGTATCAGGCCCATGAGCACCGATCCCTCATTGTAAAGCATACCGAGAGGTTTGGACAGCATGCCTGCTTTGATTAGAAAATAATTGATGAGACCCGTATCGCCCAGAATATTGATCCAGCTCATTGTTCGAATAATGAAACTGATCCAGAAGGGCAGCATGATGAGCAGAAGCAGCAGAGACTTGAACTTCGTTTGACTTTGATAGAAGAAATAGGCCGGAATATATCCCATAATCAGACAGAGAGCTACAGTTTCTAAGGAGACACGGATGGTTCTGATAAGAATGGAGGGATAAAAGAAATCAGCAAAAAATTTTGCGTAATTGCCGAACTGAAAAGCCGGGATATCAGCGCCTGTGGGCGCTCGCAGCCAGAAACTGTAAACAACAATAAAGCACACGGGTACAACAAGGAGAAAAAAAACAGCACTGAGGGCCGGTCCGAGCAGAGCCCAGGGTTTCCAGCTTTTTTCTTGCATAAAAACCTTTTAAGAAGATAGAGCACGTTAAATAAATAGAAAAAATGGCGGTTGAAGTTAGGTGTATAGGAAACATCTTCATAAGTCAAGGAGCAAAACTGAAGAAGATCTTTGATCGGCAAAGCATAACAAGCTCTGATAGAGGGTAATGCCTTACTGTTCAAGGCTTTGAGGTAAATTAATAAACACCTATTTAATGTGGACTATCGCTCTTAGATTTCCATCGTTTTCTTTACTACTTTGGCGATCTTTTTTCGTGAAAACGGTGATGTTTGAATGTATTTTTCGATGATTCGTTTTTTCTCTTCTTCGTAATACTGGGTTAAAGATTTTGTCATATTCAAATTTCTATTAATAGTGAATGGATTCTTTTTATTACCTGAATTTTGATGTAAATTTCAGGTATTAGGTTGAAAACAATATAATCGCGACCAGCGCAAAGATCATCCCGATTCCTTCCTTCAGGGTAATGGTTTCATGAAGAAAGAAATATGAAAGTGCAATGGTGACCACCGGATACATTGCACTGATAAAGACAATAATGGAAACTTTACCTTTGCCCACGGCAAGAAGATACAGGAAGGCGCCGGCCATACCGCAGATGCCGGCGAGTATGGCAAAGGCAATTCCTTTCGATTCGATTTGGGGACGAAACCCTATAGCGGCAAATAGAAAAATACCAAATATCACATTACCTATGACTTGATAGGCCATGGCATGCGTAGGGCTGATATATCGAACAGCAAGCTTTGGAAAAAGGCCCCAGAAACCCCAGACCAAAGGAATAAAAATAGCCGGCAAAAACCAATCCTTCATACTTTATCCCTTTCTTTACCAATAGGTGGAATCATAATATTCTAGTGCCTGCCAAACAGGATCAGACTAATGACATACTCTTAGGTTTAAAAAATATTTTAGCCGGAATAGCAAATTAGGTTCAAGTCCCCCGCCATGCGGGGAGGCATTGCAGGCTGTCCAACAACCCTTGCAATTCCACTAATAGCCCTCCCCCTTGACGGGGTCTGGGTGGGGGTGATAAAATTTATGAGAAATCAAGATCTTATCTGATCACCCGCCCCTTAATCCCCTCCCATCGAGGAAGTGGAAACGAGTTGTTGGACGGACTGTTCACATCTATTTTCAATAATTAATTGTGTTCAGCAGGCGTCACGCGGATTGAAAGCGGAGCGTACACTTTAGTATGTGAGCATTTTGGATCGGCTTGCAACGCAGCTATCGAACAGCAGATGAGGTTAGGAAACCGCTTCTAGCGGCCTTTCCACTGAGGTGGTCTCTTCTCCGCAAAAGCACGCGGGCCCTCGATAAAGTCTTCGGAACGATACATCGCCTCTTGAATCGGAAAGGATTTGGGAAGTTCATCGATAGGTGTACCAAGTCCTTTGACAGCCGCCTCTTTGCTGGCCTGTATTGAAAGGGGTGCTCCCTTCATAATTTCCGTTGCCCAATTCTCCACCGTCGACATCAAATCCTCCAAGGGAACGACTTCATTGACAAGACCAAATTGCATGGCTTGTTGGGCCGTGATGCGCCTGGAAGCCAGGATCATTCCCATGGCCAGATGATAGGGAATCTGCCTTGGCAACCGATGTACGCCCAAGGCACCCGCCATCATTCCGACCCGGGGTTCAGGCAAACCAAAGGTGGCATGTTCGGCGGCAATAATGATGTCACAGGCAAGTGCGACCTCAAATCCACCGCCCAGCGCAAAACCGTTTACGGCTGCAATAAAGGGTTTGAAACAGTCAAAACGAAAGGTTATCCCTCCAAATCCTCCTTTAACCTTTGCCGTTTCTTTTCCGACAGCCTCGCCGCCATGTTCTGCCTGGTACTTTAAATCATTGCCTGCCGTAAAGGCACGTTCACCGGCTCCGGTAACAATACACACCCAGGCTTCCGGATCCTCGGAAAACTCGTTGAATGCAGCGGACATCTCCGCACTGACCGGCGGACTGATGGCGTTCATAACATCAGGGCGATTGATGGTAACGATAGTCAAATGGTCTTTCTTTTCTACAGTTATCAACTCATAAATCATTGCTTTTCTCCTTTTGCCGCTATCTTTTTTTTGCGGCTCTCGTCCACCAAGCCGCCAAGACACCGCTGAAAAAACCAAATAAGTGACCTTCCCAACTTATCCCCGGCACATAAGTTAATAAGGAAAGTAGTGCTCCACCATAGACGAAAAATATAACCACTGAAAGGACGAGTGCCGTCCATTCCCGGCGGAAAAACCCGACGAACATCAGGAAGCCGATCAGACCAAAAATGATCCCGCTGGAACCGATATGAATAGTGTTGCCTTTACCGAATACCCAAACGAGTCCACCGCCCACAAACGCAATAATCAAAAATGCTAAGAATGTCAGCTTCCGACTGAATGACAGCGAAACAGATAGTAACACCAACAGTGCGCCGGTGTTGGCAATAAGATGGCCGCGGCTAACATGCAAAAACGGGCTGAACACAATTCCCCACAGGCCATCAAGATGACCAGGCCGCAGACCGTATAGCCTTAGATCGACGGGGAAGATAAGGTTAGAAATGTAAACCATCCAAGGTATGGACACTGCTGCAAAAGCTATTTGTAAATTATTCTGAATTTTCATGCAGCTTAGTCAGATCGAAATTTCCAGAATAAATAAGACGTTTTTGTGCTTAAAAGATTAATGAGAGCAATTGAAAGACAAGTAATGATGTCGATACCAGGGCCTTCG
>CP070746.1:4203705-4208063 GCA_020348305.1 Desulfobacterales bacterium | reverse complement strand
GCTGCATTAATAATTTCATCCGTGGTTGGTTTTGTCTTTTTGAGTAGTTTTCGTCGCTCTGATAACCCTTGATCGGTTTTTTTATAATACTTCATGGGTTGACCACCAGCAAGAGCCCAGAAGCAAATTTCCGGGTGAGATTCCCGCACCCGGCGCCGGGCCTTTTCATCAGTAATTAGCAAATCATCCACCTCACGGATCTTACCCGCGATGTTCCAGCTTTGAACGGAAAGCTTGGCACCCAGTATTTTATTGTTAATCCGGCATGCTTTTTGGTAGCTGTTTGCATGAATAGCTTGCCTGCAAGGTGCCGGAAATACGCTCGTTTTGCGATGTTTTAGAATTTTTCGTGCCTCGATATCACATTGTCGTTTCCCGCTTTCAGGAAGACCTATCGGAATGTCAATGAGGAGCAAGGAGACACTTTGAAATGCATTCCAGAGATCACGAATGGTGGTGAAAATCTCAATGGCCCACCCATTGTTCGGACTGAGACAAACCGCAAACCATCCTTTTCTGCAAGCATCCACACCAACGGTGCTCATTTTCGCCTTACTCTCTATGCCCTAATTAATGCAACAAGAATTGGACAAGCCTAAATAAAAAATTATGATATTATTAAAGCGGAAGAGGTCTGTATGTAAGGGGTATTATATAGTTCAAATCATATTCGTCCAATAGAAAAATTATTCATAAAAAACTTTTGGCTTCAAGTACAAATTCTTATTTTGCGTGTTTTTATTAAAGAAAATTGTTATATTGCTCAATTAATTTTTAACTCAATTGGGGTCTAAGAGATCTTTGCTCATCATGATTTTGTTTTACCCAGTATCAAAAAATGCGTAGCCAGCATCGGCAACACATGGGCAATCAGGTAAGATATGCACATCCCAACTCTTAGGTTGATTTCAAACCATTAAACAGCCATGGACGATCAGCAATTCAAACAACTTCTCGATTATTTCCAATATTCCTGGGTAGGGTATCGCAAGGTCCGCAAAGGGGTTAAAAAGCGCATATCTCGGCATATGCAGCAGTTGCGGTGTCCCAATATCAACGAGTATCTGAAGTTGCTTGATACGAATAAAAAAGAGCGGGAAACGTGTAAAAAGCGAATGACAGTGTCGATTAGCCGTTTTTTTCGCGACCGAAAACTTTGGCTCGATTTGGAAAAAGAGATGCTGCCAGATTTGATTGAAGCGCAAAAGGATAAATTAAACGTATGGTTTGCCGGCTGTGCCCGCGGGGAGGAAGTCTATAGCTTTATGATTGTCTGGGACCGGCTTAAAATCTTCTTTAAACGTCTTCCCAAACTTGAATTGATCGCCACAGACATGCACCCCGAATATATCGATAAAGCCAAGGACGGAATTTACACGAAAAGCAGCTTAAAGGAAATCCCAGAAGAGATTCAAGATGTGTATTTTGATAGGAAAAAAGGTGGGAATCGATTTGATGTAAAAGCAGCCATTAAGGAAAATATAAACTGGCAGGTTTTAGATATATTTTCCGGTCCGCCGGGTTCCGGCTTTCATATCGTTTTCTTAAGAAATAATCTTTTAACCTATTACCAGAGCCATTTGATAAAAAATACGTTTACCCAAATCATTGAAAGTCTAAGCCATGGTGGATGGCTAATTATCGGATCCCATGAAAAACTGCCGGAAGAATCATTGAGGCTGACCCGAAATCCTTCAACCCTTTGGGCTTATCGCAAAGAAGCTACGAATAGAATTTAGCTGCTTAAATTCTATTTTTTAATTTTTGATTTATTTAGATTTTGCCTCACTTTTCTTTTTTTTCTTTCTTGGTCGTCGGACGCCGTATGTTCCTCTAAATATTTTCCCACGTTTGGTTTTTTTATCACCCTTGCCCAAATCTGATTCCTCCTTTCTATTTGTTAGATTTATTCAGGGGCTTCAAAAAAGTTGTATTTCTCATGAATTTAAGTGGGCCTTTAAACATTAACATAATCTCGGCATTATCTGTCAACATAAAATTGAACATCGCGGCGAGAGTTCGCTTGGAGGAGTCAATTCCTGATTATTAATAAAATCTTGGTAATTCGAATTAGATATCACATCTAAAGGTTCAATAAAGTAACAAATTACCGTATTACTCGATGTAGTACCCTTTTATTTGGAGTGCAATATTTTTATTTCAGCCGCCATTTCGCGGCTGAGGGTGGCTAAAGCCCGACTTTTGGCTGAAACAAACGCCTCGAAGTCCGTTCCTAATGCGGGCTCTTTTATAAGGGATTTCCGCACAAAGAGAGTATTTCTGCCTTCCCGTCCGGTAACCGTCCAGGTGACATTCAGCACGACCTGTTCGCCCAGACTGCCGTCGAACTGGTGGACGTCTAGTGCTATCCGGTAGTCCGGCCGGAAGTAATCTTCCCAGGGGTAGGCCGCCACCCGATCCGTTTTCAGCAGAATCGAAAGGTTCGCCGTTATGACCCGCAAAATATCCTCATACAACGAACCTCCCCAACGGTGGAATTCATCCATATTGATTTTATTCGGACTGGTTCGGCTAACGATTTGCGGGCGGTCGATGATTTTGGGAATCTCCATCGGTCCCACGCCGACAGCTATGTTTTGATCTGCTTCTGCAGCCTGCGTCGCCTGCGGTGTTTCGATAGCTGAATTCAAGGTATAGAATTCCACCGGGGGGCTTGCACTTCTGCATCCGGTGTACGAAAACATTGCAATCAACAATGTCCAGCCTAAAAATCTAATACATCCTTTTGGTATCATTGCCTCTTTCCTTTCCCGTAAATCAGGGCATCCGGGTGCCGCTCCAAATATTCTGCCATTACACGGATAGACTTTGCGGCATCCGCCAGCTCTTTCATCGCCCGTTGCAATTCGCGATACAAGGCAGAATTCGGGTTCACCATGCTTCCGATATCTGCCAGCGTCTTTTGACCCTGCTGCAATGTGGTGTTTAACTCCGGGGCGACAGTCGAATTCAGACTTTTCACAAGCCTCCGCGTGTTTTTGAGGGTTTCATTCAGCTCTCCTACAGATTGCTTTAATTCGGCTGAGTTCACGAGGCGCTCGGCACCCTGAACCGTATTTTTCAGACTGCTGCCGATCTCCTCTATGGGTAGCTTTTCAATTTTGTTGAGGAGCTGATTCAAGCTGGCGGTAATCATCTCTAAAGGGGCCGGGACGGTGGGCACCTCCGGATATTTTCCATCATATTTAACACTGGCGGGAGGCGCATCGGGATGAAAGTCTAAATCTACGAATAGCTGACCGGTGAGCAAACTGCCTGTTTTCAGCTGAGCGCGAAGTCCCTTGGCAACAAGCATTTCCATCTCTTCATTTTCTGCCAGTGTTGTTTCTCCCACCACTTGCCACACTCCCGGATCTGTTTTAATATATACCAGTATCAGAGGGGTCAGGGTTTCTTGATCGAATACGGCCTTGATTTCGGTAACCTCTCCCATTTTGATGCCTCGAAATTCCACCGGTGCCTCTACAGCAAGGCCTCTCACCGATCCCTTGAACTGCAGTATGAAATGATTCATCTCCGCGGCGGCTTTTTCGTAGATGTCGTCATGGCTTTCATGCAGAATAAAGACATCGTTATCATGGGCGGGAGCACCGGGCTCTGCGTTGGTGGGAATATCAAAAGCAATTCCGCCCAGCATCAGCGTCACCAATGACTCGGTTCTGATCCGGATACCGCTGGCATCGAGCGCTACGTCCAGCCCTCCGGCGTTCCAAAACTTTGTATTCTTGCGTACAAGCTCATGATGCGGTGCATTCACAAACACCCTTAGATTCACGGTTTTACCATCTTTTTCCAGATTGTATTTGACAACCTGCCCCGCTTTTATCTGGCGATAATATACCGGCGATCCGATATCCAGGGAACCCAAACGGTTGGCCTTGAGTTCAAAATGCCGACCGGGTAAACCGGTGGTCACCACCGGCGGTATTTCCAGACCCTTGAAATGGCGCGTCGGTTCCCCGCTTTTGCCGGGATCCATGCCGATGTAGGCCCCCGAAAAAATGGTCCCCAGTCCTGACACTTCCCCGGCCGCTACCCGGGCGCGCACCACCCAAAATCGTGCTTTGTCGGTTAAATATTCCTTGGCACCTTTAGCAAGTTCGGCCGTCACCTCGACATGGGTCAAATCTTTGCTCAGTTCTATGGCTTGCACCTGTCCGACTTCCACGTCTTTATACTTAATTTTGGTCTTACCAGCCTCGAGACCTTCGGCCGTGCTGAAGGTGATCGAAATTGTCGGACCTTTCTCGGATATCGCTTTATAAGCCAGCCAACCGCCAATAAGGATTGCCACAACAGGCACCAGCCACACAATGGAAATTTGTCTGCGGGTCTGA
>CP070746.1:4200667-4203605 GCA_020348305.1 Desulfobacterales bacterium | reverse complement strand
TCCGCCTGAGGCGGACACGATGGTTTATGACGAGGTATACAGGTTGTATATCGAGGAAATAAAACCACGCACAACGCAGTTCATCGAGAAAAGACCCATTTGGGAAAGGAAATTAAATGCGCCGTGCGATGGCATACTCCGCAATATCCAGCAATGTCTCTTTGGTCTCAGAAGAATTGAAAGCAGACAAGGCATCTTTGGCCCTTTTAATATAAAAAGCGGCCTTCTTTTCGGTGTATGCGATTCCTCCATATTTTTGCAGCATCCCCACCAGTGTTTTAAAGTCCGCCACCGAAAAATTCTTATCCTCAATTATTTTTACCATTAAATCCTTATCTGTTGAATTGGCCTGTTTTAGCGCATAGATCACCGGCAAGGTCATTTTGCCTTCTTTCAAGTCGGCGCCGATCTCTTTACCCAAATCCGAAGTTTCCAAGGTATAGTCAAAAAGATCGTCGGCCATCTGAAAGGCGATCCCCAGATTGAATCCATAATCGGAAAGGGCGGACTCCTCATCATCGGACGCATCGGCAATAACAGCACTGACCCAGCAAGCAGCCTTAAAAAGTAATGCGGTCTTACGACGGATAACTTCAAGGTATTCAGCTTCGGTAAGGCTGACGTCGCCCTTTCGAATAAACTGGAGCACCTCTCCCTGAGACATATCTTCAGTAAGTTTCGAAAGGATCCGAATAACCTTCAAGTTTCCAGTACCGGCTGAAATGGATAGCGCACGGGATAGAAGAAAATCTCCTACTAAAACAGCAATCGAATTGCCCCATTTTGAGTGCGCCACCGGTTTGCCGCGCCGCAAAGCGGCGCTGTCCACCAGATCGTCATGCAAAAGCGTGGCCGCATGTAAATATTCAATTGCGGTTGAAAAGGTGACATCATAATTGCCGGTGTAGCCGCAGATTCTGGCCGAAAGCACCATTAACAGTGGTCTAAGCCGTTTGCCGCCACTGAAAATGATATGACCTGCAACATCGGAAACAAGATCCAAATAGGGGTTTAAATTGTCGGAAAGGGCTTTTTCAATTTCAGACAGGTCATTTTCGACTGCTGTAAGGATCTTTTGCTTAAGGTCATTCATATTGCCTCTCCCATGAGATCATATTCCATTGCATCAGTTACTCGCATATCAGTAAAGCAGCCGATTTTCAAATGAAAATGGGATGGCTCGGTATTTATATAGGACACACCATCCACTTCCGGCGCCTGAAAAGTTGTCCGCCCGGCAAAAATTCTGTTTTTTAGGGATTCTTCCACCAGCACCTTTACAATCTTGCCAATGTACTTTTGGTTGTTTTCAGATGAAATCTCCGATTGCATAGACATAAGCTGGTGGTAACGGTCCCTTGCTTGGGCGATCGGAACATGATCGTCAAACTTGTGGGAGGGAAGATCGTCAGAGTCGGAATAAATAAAAACACCTAGATGGTCAAAGCGCACGTCCTCGGCAAATTGTACAAGCTCTTCAAAATCCTTATTCGTTTCCCCCGGGAATCCCACAAGAATGGTGGTCCTCAGCACCGCATCCGGAACATGTGTCCGGATCCGGTCAAATAAGCGGTAAAGATCATTACAGGAATACTGACGGCCCATACGTTTTAGAATTGCAGTGTTGACGTGCTGAATGGGGATATCAAAATAGGAACACACATTGCTGTACGAAGCGACCGTTTCGATAAAAGATGCTTCAATGCTTTCCGGGTGCCCATACAGAACTCTGAACCATGATGGGTCAAGGTCTTGCTGATTCTCAGTTTTTATGTTGGCGAGGCTTTCGATAAGCTGACTGAGATTGACCGGCGTCGGCAAATCCTTACCGTAAGCAGTGGTGTCCTGAGCAACCAGTACCAATTCCTTTACACCTTTGGCGATAAGCCGGGTGGCCTCTGAAACGATATCTTCAGGAGAACGGCTCTTTTGTCTGCCACGTAATTTTGGGATGATACAATAGGTACAGGTCTTGCTACAGCCTTCGGCAACTTTTAAATAGGCCGAGTGGGGCAAACTTAAATCCCGCGGGGACTCATTATTCTGGAGTGCAATGAGTTCTGGGTCCGGTAACAGGCACTGGTTGGTAAACTGCGGATCTTGAATGGCGTTAACGATTTGATCAAACGCACCGGTTCCTAAAAAGACATCCACCTCCGGCAAAGAGTTTAAGATATCTTCACGATAACGCTCGGGAAGGCAGCCGGCAACCACAAGCCGGTTGCAGGAACCCTCTTTTTTATACTCCGCCAGTTCTAAAATGGTGTCAATCGACTCTTGCACAGCAGATTCGATGAAACTGCAGGTATTGACCACAATCATATCGGCCTCTTGTGGATCATTAACCATAGTCCATCCGGCGTTTATTAGCCGACCGGCCATGATTTCACTGTCTACCTGATTTCTGGCACAACCAAGGCTTTCTAAATACAGTTTCATGAGGAAAAAATAAGAAAGGTGCTTGGCAATGTCAATGCGTGGTTTGGACTGGATCCATGATGTGTGGATGAAAGCTTTAATCGAAGGGGTCAAGTCTGCTCTTGACTCTTGCTCATAGCAGTAACTAAATTTTCAATCCGGTCCCTTAATTTGCGATCATTAGCCATCGCTACATTCATTCGTTCAATTACGCTGCTCACAGAACTATATTTTTTCACCTGAAACTGCTCGCCAATCTGTTTCAAACCGTCACCCCTCAACCGTCGGATCAGATAAATCGCCATATTGCGCGGCTCATTAAACGACCCTCGCTTAGATATCAGCAGCTCCTTTTCATCATGCAACAGGATATGTTTGCGTCCGGGGTTTGGACCAAAAGATGATAGTGGTTCGGCATTAGGCAATAGGCGGCAACGCGCATGTTCCACATCCCGCAAGTATCTTTGAGAAGTTCGATAAACTCGATATAATTACGGTTGCCAGTGAAGATGGGTTCACC
>CP070746.1:4197631-4200567 GCA_020348305.1 Desulfobacterales bacterium | reverse complement strand
CTTTTATTCTGCAACTTTATAGGTGCCACTTTGGTCTCTCAGCGCGGATGTTCGGAAAATAGGTTTCATGCTCAACGTCTGATCCGGATATTTGCCATAATCGCTGCCACTGTGACACCCCGGCCAGCATCTCACGCGATAATAGCGGATCGGTTTTTCCGGAATGGGCCCATCGGTGGGATACCACACACCCGGGGCAATCGGATACTTTTGTGCGAGTTCTTCGGTAGTTGGGGTAACGGAGGTGGACGTCTCATTTCCAGAGAGTACAAGCGTACTAATTCCGGCTACCAGAAAGATAAGAATAAATAAGACTTTGAAATATTTCATGAATCAGCCCTCCTTTGCACGATTTTAGATTTTGGATTTTAGATACTGAAACGGACCGATGATATCGGAGCCGGACCCGATCTTAACACCTTTCCGATAACTCAACTCCAGAGCTTCCAGACCCTTATATCCCACTAGCTCAAGCTTTTCAATACTTTGATTTGATCAGCACCGCGATTTAGCGTGCGGCGCACAGCTTCGCGCACCTCATCCGGCCCAGCGCAAACCTCCGGATAAATCCCAAGGCTGTTGCGAGGACTGGCTTTTTGGGGCGATAGTTTATTATCTTCTGAATCTGTTTCTGGTTGGGTTAATGGCGTCACGCTGAGAAACAGGCGCGGACCTAGAATGAGATCCCGTTCAATGGCAGAGCGAAAACCGGCGTCCAACCCCGCGGCATCCCGTAAAGTGGTAAAACCCAAATTGATATCGGTTTCCAATGTTTTTGTAACTCGGTGGACATACACGGCAGGCGGTAGCTCGGCTGTTTTGCTCAGAATTCACTCAACATTGCCAGGATGAACATGCGCATCGATCAGCCCCGGCATGAGGGCTTTGCCTTTTAAAGTCGATTATAATATATTACTCCCTTCGCTCAATTTTGGGGTTCAACTCCTCTCTGAGCCAGTCGGCAAAAAGATTGATTCCGATTACCAGAAAAAACAAAGCCGCTCCTGGAAAAACAACGAGCCACCACATGCCGGCATAGACATAGTCTTTTCCAATGGAAATCATCATCCCCAGGGACGGCTCGGTGAGGGGGACTCCAACCCCCAGAAAGCTCAGGGTGGCCTCCAGCATGATGACCACAGCCATATCCACCGCCATGACGACAAATATCGGAGGGATCGCATTGGGAAGCAGGTGCCGGATAAGCAGCCTGAAATCGCCGGCTCCAGTCGCTTTGGCCGCCAGAATATAGGCTTCCTCTTTAACTTGCAGGACGCTGCCGCGCATGGTGCGCGCATAGCGAACCCAGTCTGCAATGCAGATGGCAAGGATAACGATCAGCACCCCGCGCTGTTTGAACAGCCCCAGCAGCAGAAATGCCATCAGGGTGGTGGAGAAAGAAAAAAAGATGTCGGCCAACCGCATGGTTACCGAGTCGAAAGTCCCTCCGTAGTAACCTGCCAACAATCCCATGGTGACACCGAAGGTTCCTGCGATGAGGACCACCCCGAATCCAACAATCAGGGAGGTCCGGCATCCATAGAGGATGGTGCTGAATATTCCCCGGCCCTGGTCATCGGTTCCCAAAAGAAAAGGCGCCTTTCCTTCCTCCATCCAAATGGGAGGCGTCAAAAAATGCTCAAGGCTCACTTTCTCTAAATCATAGGGATTCTGAGGGGCGATCCACGGGGCAAACGCGGTACCAACAATAAAAATCACAAGCAGAAAGCTGCCGACAATTGCAGACGGGTCATGAAAATAGTCATGAACAATTTTTGATTTGAAAAATCGTCTATTCATAACGAATTTTTGGATTCAAAAAAGCGTAAAGAATATCCACGATGATATTGAGGCTCAGAATGATGAGGGCTGTCAGCATGATATACGTGACGATCACGGGTTGATCCCCTTCATAAATCGATGTCAGCAACAGATTCCCCATCCCCGGCCACTGAAAGATCGTTTCCGTGACAATCGAAAAGGCGATCAATTCGCCAAATTGAAGGCCTGTCATGGTGACCACCGGAATCATCACATTTCTAAGCGCATGCTTAAAAATGACCTTCCTGGGTGGAAGTCCCTTGGACCAGGCGGTCTTGATATACTCTTCGGTCAGGACCTCACGCATGCCGGCGCGCGTCAAACGCAACAGTACGGCAAGCTGGTACATACCTAACGTGAAAGCCGGCAGAATCAAGTGCTTGATCCCACTCCAGCTCAAAAATCCGGTCCGCCAGAAACCGAGGTCCACCGTCTCTCCCCGGCCAAATGGAGGCAGTATTCCAAGGTAAACGGCAAAAATCATGATGAGCAAAATTCCCATAAGAAAAGTGGGCATGGAGATGTTGACAAGGGAACCTGTCATAATCAGCCTGTTGCGGAAGGCATACGGCTTCAGTGAAACCAGAACTCCCAAACCGACACCCATAGTGAAGGCGAGAAAAATTGCCGAAACCGCCAGTTCTGCAGTCGCTGGGAAGCGTTCCATAATAAGGCCCAGGGCCGGTACCCGGCTGACGTAAGATTTGCCGAAATTGCCCTGGGCGGCATTGGCAATAAAACGGACGTATTGAACATAAAATGGCTTATCGAGGCCAAAAGCCTTCCTCACCTCTTCCCGCTCCTGAAGTGTGGCATATCTACCAGCCAGCGAGATAACCGGGTCTCCTGAATACATGAAGATGATGAAACAGATAAAGGAGACGGCCAGCAGGACAACAACACCCTGAATCAACCTGCGTGTAATGTATGCAAACATAATCTCATCCGGATAAGCCGGAACAGAAAAAGGAAAATCGTCAATTAGTTGAAGATTGAGGAAATATACAAAAGAATAACTTTTAAGCGCCTAAATATGGCGGGACCAAAAAAGCCTGCGGTCCCGCCTTTTGCATTAGAGATTATTGTTTGGAGATCTCTTTAAAGACAATCCACCG
>CP070746.1:4190593-4197531 GCA_020348305.1 Desulfobacterales bacterium | reverse complement strand
GTACGCCTGGCAGGATTCGAACCTGCGACCTACGGATTAGAAGTCCGTTGCTCTATCCGGCTGAGCTACAGGCGCACAGAGGAATAAATTTTTCTATTAACATTTATTCCGTCTAATGTCCATAATTAATCATGAAGAAAAAAACTGAAAATAAACGAAAAGCAGCCAAAACGAAAGCACCAAAACAGAGGAAAACAGCCAAACCAAGGGCGCAAAAAGCGAAAATTGCTGCTAAAGCTCAACGACCAGAAGCTGCTATAAGCGCTGATAAACGTAAGCGCGTCTCTGTGGACAAAAAATCGGATAAAGCACTTGTCAAATTTGATCCGTTACAGCGGTATCTGACAGAAATCAGCAATTACAAACTGCTTACACGAGAAGAGGAAAGGGAATTTGGCATCCGCGTCCGAGAGCACGGTGATCGAACAGCTGCCTATGCCCTGGTCACATCAAACCTGCGTCTGGTTGTAAAAATTGCCCTGGAATTTCAACGGGTTTGGATGCAGAATCTACTGGATCTTATTCAAGAAGGTAATATCGGGTTGATGCAGGCAGTTAAGAAATTCGACCCCTATAAAAATGTAAAATTTTCCTATTATGCGTCATTTTGGATTAAAGCTTATATTCTTAAATTTATTATGGATAATTGGCGTCTGGTTAAAATTGGAACCACCCAAGGACAGCGCAAGCTGTTTTTCAAACTTAAAAAAGAAAAGCAGAAATTGATTGATATGGGCTTTGACCCCAAACCCAAACTTCTCTCGGAACGGCTTGGCGTGTCTGAAAGGGAGGTCGTCGACATGGACCAACGTCTGGATGGATGGGATGTGTCTTTAGATGCACCGTTAAAAGATGACTCCGATACGGAACGGATAGAATTTTTAAGCACGGCCTCCGAATCCATTGAAGATCAGGTATCTAAAAAAGAGATTGAGGTTTTACTTCACAACAAGATTGCCGAGTTCCGAAAGAAAATGACACCTCGAGAGCTTGAAATTTTTGACTTACGGATTTTTTCGGACAACCCGGTGACCTTACAGGAGATTGGTGATCGATACGGGATATCCCGGGAGCGAGTCCGCCAGGTCGAAAAAAATATCGTCAAAAAAATGAGAGAATTTTTTAAACGGGAAATACCTGACTTTGCTTCTTATACCGAAGGCCGCACCGCTGAGTAAATGTGTGTTAGAAACAATTTGCTGAAACGATAACCCTCCACAGGAATACAGGACACATGAAAGTTACAGGCACTATCTTGACCATTATTACGATGGTCATTTTTATTATACCAGGCTGCGCGAAAGATTCTTTGACCGGAGCGCCCACAACTGCAAAACCCGGTGTTTATTTTAAAACGGATAACCAATATTACTACTTTACCGAGGCTCAGATCCAAAGGAAGAAAGGAAACCTCGATAAAGCCGTTTTGTTGCTCAAAAAGGCTGTTGAAATTGATCCGGAGTCCATCTATTTGCAGCGCGAACTAGCCACCGTCTATCTACAGAATAAAGAAGACGAAAAGGCCTTGCATTTACTTGAAAAACTTCTCGAAAAACATCCCGACGATCTAAAATCGCTTATTCTTTATGGGGGTATCAAGCAGGTACGCAAAGATAATGAAGCGGCCATTAAAGCCTATGAAAAAGTCATCAAACTGGATCCGAAACAGGAAAGGGTGTATACGCTTCTTGGAAACTTGTACATGGAAGAAGGTCAATTAGACCGTGCCCAGACCGTGTTCAATCGCCTGATAGAAAACTTCCCTGCATCATATGCAGGACATTTCTATCTTGGCAAGATATTTGCGAAACAGGGTAAGGTTCAAAAAGCAGAAAAAGCGTATCTGAGAACGCTAGAATTGGCTCCGGATCTATTGGAGCCGAGGTTTGAACTATTAGATCTTTATAAAAAGCAGAGAAACAAAGAAGATATCATTAAAATATATCAGGATATCTTAACACGAACCCCTAATAACATACGCGCAGCGATGGAATTGGGTTTATTTTACCATCAAGACGGAAATAAAGATGAAGCCGCAAAAATATTTAAACGCCTGGGCCAGCGAAGCCAAACTGAGTTTGAAGTTCTCGTTAAAGTTATTCAGCTCTATGTCGACCAAAAAAAATACGATCAAGCCCTTGTGGTCTTGCAAGGCATGCTAGAGGGGGCTCCAAACAGTTCCGATATTCATCATGTTACCGGCATTGCGTTTTACAGCAAGAACAATTATGACTCGGCCGTAAAACATTTTATCAAAGTGATGCCGGAGTCCAGGTTTTATCAAGATGCAGTCGTACATGCTGCCTACATTTATCAGGAAAAGGGAGAGGCCGAAAAGGCGATCGATTATCTTAAACAAGCCATTGAAGACCAACCGAAAAATGCGGAATTCAAGTACTATCTGGGTACATTTTATGAAGATCTCGAGGATTACGAAAATGCTGAAAAATTCCTAAAACAAGCCATCGAACTGGAATCTGATAATCCTCGGTTTTATTTTCGTCTAGGTGTCGTTTATGACAAATGGAATAAAAAAGAGGCGTCCATGGACACCATGCGAAAAGTAATCTCCCTTGATCCCAAACACGCGAATGCTTTAAATTATCTTGGCTATACGTATGCTGACTTAGGCCAGAACCTGGATGAAGCTGAACGCCTTATCAAAGAGGCCTTAAAGTACAAACCCAATGACGGTTATATTACCGACAGCCTTGGGTGGGTGTACTATAAAAAGGGAGAATTTAATAAAGCCTTAAAATATTTAAAAAAGGCCGTCGAACTGGTCCCGGATGATCCCATTATGTTGGAGCACCTGGGGGATGCTTATTTAAAATTAAATGACAAGGCCAATGCATTAAAGTCTTATCAGAAGTCCTTGCTGAAAAAGGAGAAAGATAAAGAAACGCTTGAAAAAAAGATACAGGAGTTGACCGGAAACGGATCGTAATGAATAACCCATGATGCTGGACGAAGGCTTTTGAATTCATAAGCATTTGCAACCAGCAACCATCTGTTTCTTTGATTAATGAACGCCACGCACACCACAATTACAGTTTACCAACTACTTCTTTTTCTCGCCGTTGCCATTATCTTATCTGCATGTACCAGCATCACCGCGCACTTGTCCGGAAAATCCGCAGAGGAACTGGACACTGCCAACATTGCCGAAGCCAGGCGTCTGGTTTCCACATTGGAAACCAAAAACAGCTCGCTGAAAAATTTTAAAGGTATCGGAACCATTAAGGTTTGGAACAATGATATAATTAAAATCGACGAGCGGGTGGCGTGGATTGGTTCCGAACCACTAAAAATAAGCATTGTAGTTCTCATTTCAGGTTTCCCGGCCGTGAAACTCGCCAGTGACGGAGAATGGTTTTACTATTTAGAAATCCGAGGCAGACAGGTTTTATTTAAGAAAACTCACGCCACCAATGCGAACCTAAAACGGTTGATCGCGATCCCAGTTCATCCCAATGATGTCATAACGCTTTTAACCGGTCGAATTCCTATGCGTGAACACCACTCGGCTTATATAAAAGAAAATAAATCCGATTCTGGATATGTTCTCATTTTAAAAAAGCGATGGTGGGGCATTATTGAGAAAATTTATTTGAATGAAGCCAAATCCCGTGTTCGCCAAATCGAGTTGTTTAATCGAAGCGGATCTCTGGTTTATCGCGTTGTTTTTGAAAAGATAAAGGAAATACAAGGTTACCGGCTACCGTTTCGACTCAGAATCTCAAATGACGATGGTGCGGATTGCCAACTCGATATCGATAGATACTGGGCGGATGTGTCCGTAACCCCATCCACATTTGTACTGACCCCTCCAGAGTAAAGATATTTCTGCGGGGTGTCAAATATCATTGGAAACATTTCTATTATATAAATAATAAAATTAATAATTTAAATTAGTTAATAATAATAATCTAAATTAAAACATTCAATTATGATTGCAGAAATTTTAGCCACCGGAGAGGAGATCCGTTCAGGCGCGCTGATTGACAGCAATTCGTCACACATTGCCCAAAAGCTGGAAGAAGCGGGGATTCGTGTCGTACGACATACTTGTGTCGGAGATGATCTCAACGCGCTTGTTTCAATATTAAATGAAATCGCCAAACGGTCGGATCTGGCTGTGGTAACGGGTGGTTTAGGACCCACTGCGGATGACATGACCGCCGAAGCGGTCGCAAAAGCAGCCGTTGTAAACCTTGTTTTTGACCCATTAGCCTTGAAATCGGTTGAAGCGTTTTTTGCTGCCCGTAATCGGAAAATGACCGATATCAACAGAAAACAAGCCATGCTGCCGGAGGGATCCAAATGCCTCTCTAATCCGGTTGGAACTGCCCCCGGGTTTTGCTTAACGATTAACCAATGTTTGTTTTTCTTTCTTCCGGGGGTGCCGCATGAAATGCGTCAGATGCTTGCAACCAGCGTTTTGCCGGACATATTCAAGCTTCTTGGAAAAAATAGAAACTTTTATCGTGTAACAACAATCTCTACCTTTGGCTTAACCGAATCCCTCACAGCAGAAAGGCTTTACGGATTCGAAAGCGCATTTGCGAACATTAAACTGGGGCTTCGCGCAAAATTTCCGGAAATTCAGATAAAGCTTTACGCAAGCGGGTTAAATGAAGACGATCTGAGTGCGCGGTTAGCAGATGCCACTCGCTGGGTTGTTGAAAAGATCGGAAACCACGTATTTTCCGAAAACGGCGATCCCATGGAAAAGGTCATCGGTGGTCTTCTCAGAAAAAGAAATGAAACCCTTGCGGTGGCAGAAAGCTGCACCGGCGGTCTTATTTCTGACATGATCACCGATGTGCCGGGAAGCTCAGACTATTTTGTCTTCTCAGGCATTACCTATTCCAACCAAGCCAAAGAAGAGATCCTGAGGGTATCTTCATCGACAATAAAGAAATATGGCGCGGTACATGAGCAAACCGCCAAAGAAATGGCAGAAGGTGTCAGGCGCATTTGCGGCGCAACCTATGGTTTATCGACAAGTGGTATCGCCGGACCGGATGGAGCCACCCAAGACAAACCCGTAGGTACGGTTTGCATCGGTTTGGCTTCACCGCATGGCGCCACCGGCCATCGATTCAGTTTCAGCAATTACAACCGCTTGATGAACAAACAAATATTTTCTATGATGGCCCTGGATACATTACGAAGAAAACTTGTGAAAGCATCAAGCTAAATCCATTCTTGCAGCCCAATCCTTTAAGCAACCTCCATACGCGTACAATAGACTTTAAACGATGGGTGTGATATATTTTTATGATATAATCGTTAAGTAATTAAAAATGCAAGAATCAATTATAAAATCGAAATATAAATCTTTCAAATATTATACTATAGGGTGTGTCGTTATAATAACAGCCTTATTTGGAACCCTGGAACTATCAACACGTTTAATATCATGGATTGCGGGCAAAGGCTTCACGTTATCCTTACATGAATATGACCCGCTTGACAAGGATGTGACCGGAATATACCAATGGCACCCGTTTACAGGGATCACATTCAAACCAAAAGTCGTCTTTACAGGTTCACACCCTCAGCAAAAAAGCAAAGCAATAATTTATGTTGATCAACACGGCTTTTTGACAGATGGGAATATACTCTCTTGCGAGAAATCCGCTGACGAAATCAGAATTGCATTCATTGGCGCATCAACTACTGCTACCATAAATCTATCCTTTAAGGAAAATTGGCCGGGCTATTTGGGAAGACTGCTCGAAAATGAGTTGCCTGATAAAAAGGTCACCATCATCAACGCAGCAGTTCCCGGCTTCAATACCGCTCATAGCATTGCTAATTTGGCACTGCGCGTTATACCTTTTGAACCGGACATTGTCATTATTTATCATCTTTATAATAACTTAACAGCCATCAAGAAAAATGAAACTTTTAAACCTGATTATTCCCATATCCATCGCAAACCCTTCGGATTTTATCAACAACCGAATGTGGTGGTTCGATGGCTTAATCACAGCATGATATTTGTCCGCTTGCGCAATAGGCTTCGCGAAATAAAGAAAGAGAAATTAAAAATCGAAAAACGAAAAGAAATATTGCAACAGGCAGACAGGCTTGCCGAAATCCCGGATCAAGCCATAAAAACATTCGAACAACACTTGCGCAGTCTAGTTTCTATCGCAGAGGCCGGAGGAGCAAAAGTTATTTTATCGTCGTTTGCGACCTTGCACAATCCTAAATTGGATTATTCAAATAAAGATGTGATTCCTCAGTTGAGCAAGCTTCAGAAAGAAGAAATTTTTAAAGTTCTGAATTTTACTCCAGGTCTCACACTTGAGGCTATTTTTGAGGGGATCGACCGCTACAATGAAGTCATCAAAAAAATTGCCGTTGAGAAAAAAACAGGATGGGTGGACAATGCCGCGATGATACCAAACAAAGACCGTTATTTTGTTGATCGGGTCCATTTTTCAAGAGCGGGGGCGGCGCTAATGGCCAAAAATTTTCTACCAACGATTCTAAAAATTTTAAAGCAAAAAAAAATATAAAATCCGAAACCGATTGACTTGCCCGACTCAAGAGAGCTCAAACATAGCACCTCACACTTAACAAATACAGGTGGTTAAATGAAACCCAAGGATATTAAACTTTATGCACTTGGTAGTCTCTTAGTTGTAATCGCATTATTCGGAACTATTGAACTATCGACCCGTGTAGGAGCAGCTTTGATGGCCAAGAATTTATATCTGACTGTCTTGCAATAATTAAAAAAAATTGAAATTGAAACAACATCAAATAGCAAAAAATCAGGTTAGAGATGCCGGATTAGCGTTATTGCTTATCTTGTTGCTGATAATTTATTTTTCAGAAAACCTGTCTCTGATGGTTCCAAGTATCGCGGTGCTGGTGCTGCTAATAGTCTGGCCGACAATATTTCGTCCATTTGCACTACT
>CP070746.1:4186986-4190493 GCA_020348305.1 Desulfobacterales bacterium | reverse complement strand
GGGTGAGAACCGTAAAAAATACCTCGTCCACAAATTTCGATCGATGATGTTTGATGCTGAAGAAGAATGTGGTCCTGTGTGGTGTACAGAAGAGGATGATCGAATCACTCGGGTAGGGAGAATCTTGCGTAAATATCGTATTGATGAATTACCCCAACTCTGGAATGTGCTTAAAGGGGAGATGAGCTTTGTTGGACCACGCCCGGAAAGGGAATTTTTTGTAAAAGAGCTTGAAAAAAGAATTCCTTATTACGGCTTTCGTTTTACGATTAAACCGGGCCTTACGGGTTGGGCCCAGGTTTGTTTTAACTACGGTGCCTCTGAAGAAGATGCTATTGAAAAGCTGAACTATGAGCTTTTTTACATCAAGAACATGTCTGTGATGATGGACCTGATGATTGTTTTGCGGACTGTAAAAATCGTTCTTTTCGGACGGGGGGCAAGGTAGTGCAACTACCTCTCATGGGTTCAGGGTTTAGCCCAGCCGCTGACCGCCGAAGCGGCCAGTTTGATCGAATAGAGAACTTAACGGCACGAACGTCCCATTTTCTGACAGGATCACAGGATGGACAGGATATAGCGATACGAAACCAAAAAAATCCTGATAATCCTGTAAATCCTGTCTAAATGAATGAAGTTTCATAAGAGGGTTCTGGGTTACGCGTTGCAAGATATAAGATGTGCGATTCACGATCCTCGATACTGGATACTCGATGCACAATGTCGATTCTTGTGGGAATGGGTTCGGTGCGATGTGGTTGACATCAAATCTCTTTTTCTATAGGTTTCGTACATGGGAAAGTTTCGCGCAATTTGGAAACATGAAGTTCGCCAGACAAATGATATCGCTCGATCGCTTGTCGAAACACATAAGGTTGCATTTGGCTGGAAAGTATTTATACCGCCACTGTTGATAAACGATTATATTCGTTATCGCAATCGTCTGCGCGTGCTTCGCAAAAATCTCATCTTTACAAAGCAATTGGCCTTTGATGCGGCAAAAAATATCTTTCAAGGAAAAGAACACGCCTGGGAAATTCGCCGGATAGAAATTAAGACGCAAGAAATCTTGGATAAAGAAAAAAAAGGCTTTTACACGGAAAAAATCCGCCGTAAACAATCCAATGAAATCGAAGCGCTCATCAACTATTATCTTGACCTTATGAAGACTGACCAATCAAGGTATCAGAAAATGATAAAAGCCATATATCCTTCCAAAGGGAATTACCTTGCTTTTTTGAATGGTCTTCAAAAGTTGGAAGAAGAAGCTATTCAGGCTGCGATCACCACCATGCGCAAAGGAACTAAAAAAGAAAGACGTGAATGGTTCGACAAAGTTAGGGCAACCACCAAAAATGTCCGTGTAGCAGAAGTTGACAAGATATATACAGATGCGTAAACCAACTTAATAGTACTAAAAACTAGGGTAAAATATTTTCATTGATAATTATGATCTATTGTAAAATTAAATCCGAATATCGAAATTCGAAATTCGAAAAAATCTCAAATTTTCAAAATTCAAATGACCCAAACAGGATCATAAAAGGAATATAATTGCCTTTCATTGAGGTTAAAGACGATAGGCTATATTATGAATCTTATGGAAAAGGCCGCCCGTTGGTGCTGATTCATAGCGCCTGGGCCTCTCACGAATGGTGGCAATGGCAGGTTCCGGATTTATCCCGTGGCTACCAGGTATTTTTATATGATGTCAGAGGCCATGGGCAATCTACACCGCTTCGAGATGTTTTTTCGGTGGAAGGCTTCACCAAAGATTTAGAAATATTCCTGCAACGCCTCCAAATTGATGAGACCGTATTGATCGGCTGGTCGATGGGTGGCATCATTGCCATGCAAAACTGTCTGGATCATCCAACCAAGGTCAAGGCGTTAATTCTGATTGCCACCAGCGGCCACCGAATTCCTGGTTTAAAGCTTAGAATCTATAGCCATTATCTCCAGGCTTTATTAAGCCTTCTTATGGATTTCGCGCAGCCGCGCAAATACGATCGATCTGCACAACAATTTCCGCAACAAAACCTTTGGCTCGAACACCAAGTGAGAAATATGCTGTCTCCATTAGCATCAAAGGAAGTTTTTGATTGGGTGCTGACCGATATTCGAGATAATCCCAGGGAAAACTTTTTTACCGTCATTAAAAGTCTCTGGAACTGGGAAGCAGGAAACAAATTACGACAGATTAAGGTGCCTACTCTGATTATGGCCGGCCAAGACGATACCTTGGCCCCACCCCGTTTTTCCCAATTGCTTCACGATACCATTCCGAACTCCAGGTTGCGCATAATTGAAAATACCAGCCACTATTTGGTTCTCGAACGACCGGAGTTGGTTAATGCGGAAATCCTCAAGTTCTTAAAAGAAATTGGATATTAATTTTTTTAAAGTTTATCGGCAAGTTTTCCTAAATCTAAATCATTTCGGTAAAGCATAGCAGAACAATAAGGCAGGAAAGGCACGCCGCCCCATTTTTCTTTGAATCGGCGGATGCCGGAATGAATGCCGAGCCCTAAATTTATGGCCCTTTTGTGCTCCGATTGAGCTAGTTCCACCATTTCTTTAAACAGCAAATCGGAGGCACCGGGTACATTAATTTTTCGTGAACGAAAATTAAAAAGATAAAAGGCGTATTCCGCCGCCCCCAGGTCTAGGATTGTAAAGGCAACTAAAAGATCTCCCCTTCGGGCTTCTAGAATTCGAGCACTCGTGCAATGCTTCAGGTAGTGGCGAATGTGTTTATATATATAAATCTGGGCAGCATTCAAATCATGGGTTTTAATAAAATCTGTGATCAACCGTTTATGTTCCCTATCAAATGTACCAAGGCGTACCTTAAGTTCTCTTTCACCGCGCCGCACCATATAAGCCACCTGTGAATCCAAAGCGGTCAATGGCAAGGCCAATCGGTAATAATGATCGGCAGACTGTTTCTCATATGTCTCTTCGGGAAGCCATATTTCCGGTGCTATGATGGCTACGGTAGCCGGCTGAAACGTTTCACAAGCAGTTTTGTAAGCCTCAGCAACGTCTCCAGTGTTTTCGCCTAATGGGAAGCCGTTAAAAATGAGGTGGTTTTTGCGGATGAAACACAAATAATTCCCGTGCAGAAAAGTCGTTGCGCCGGAGATTGCTTCGACATAGTCGGGAAGGTGTTCGGGCAAATAGGCCTGCTGATATATGCGGCTGAATTCTTCGTGATTGAGCATTCTAGCGCCGTGGGATGGAATCGAAGATTTGTTGAATCTCTGCCGATCTCAGTTCATCTGTGGCCGATTCGATTCTGATGAGCATGTCGGCATCCGTCTGGGCACCCAGTGTTCGGCGGGCCGTCTGTGCAACCTGCTTTTCTATCGACGTAAGCTTTTGCTGAAACACACGGTAATCTTCGTTTGTCGGATAGGCACTCAGAACCAGAGATGCATAATCATCGCCTTCTGCTTGAAGCAACTTCAAATAATGGTCGATGAGTAGGTCGATTTCTCTGAGCTG
>CP070746.1:4183229-4186886 GCA_020348305.1 Desulfobacterales bacterium | reverse complement strand
TACAACCAAGGGAACGGTGACCGTAGATGTCGTCACTCCACCGGAATCATAAGCCAATGGAATAATCATCCGGGGCGCGAATACGGTTTGAATGACCACCACTACATATCCAGCCATAATATAAAGATAAAGCGGTGTCCCTGAGACGATTCGAAAAGTACCAAGTGTTATACCGATGGCAACCCCGATAGCAACCGCGATACGCAGCCCCCAGGATGAAACAGCTTTGCGCGAGACTTCATGCGCTTTATGGGCCACAGCGATGAGGGAAGGCTCTGCTATTGTGGTGGAAAAACCCACCAAAAAGGCAAAAAGATAGACCCACCCATAGGCTGTCCAAGTTACATTACCACCGTTCTGAGCACCCTCGGCCAGCTGAAGCGCCATGGTTCTGCCAACTGGAAAAATGGCCAAATCCAACCCACTAAGAAAGCACGTCATACCTACCAGAACTGAGCCGAAACCAAAAATAATTCTGCCCGGCCGAGGGATTGGTCTTCTAAGCACAAGGGTTTGAAATAATACCAGCAGCCCGAGAACCGGCAGCACGTCCTTGGCTGTGGCCAGCAGCAGCATTATAGGATCAAAAAGAATTTCCATGTTTCACCTAATTTACGATCAATCCGAAAATCATCACAAAAATCATGGGAGTAAGGGACGCCAAAGCGATGAGGCCAAAACCGTCCGTCAAGGGGTCTCTGCCGCGTATAGTGCGTGCAAGCCCCACACCCAAAGCCGTAACGAGTGGGACTGTGACAGTTGAGGTGGTGACTCCGCCCAAATCATAAGCTAATCCTACGATCTCCTTCGGCGCGAACAAGGTCATGATCATAACCAGCATGTACCCGCCAATGATTAAAACCGGCAGGGACCAACCGCGTAGGATTCGCAATACCCCAAGAACAATTGCAGCACCAACGGACAATGCCACGGTCAAGCGGACACCAAGAGCATAACGGTCTATCGAAGCAGAGATATTTTCAATAAGTCCCGCTTCAGCTGCGGCTTTAGCCCCCTCGCGCGTTACGGCTATAAGGGCTGGCTCGGCAACAGTTGTCCCCGCCCCTAAAGCAAAAGCGAAGAGCAGCAGCCAGAAGAGGCTTCCTTTACGTGCAAATTCTTGTGCCAAGGTTTCGCCCAGGGGAAATATACCGATGTCCAAACCGACGACAAAAAGGGCTAAGCCAACAATGACCAATCCCAATCCAGCTAAAATGGATAAAAGCTCTGGGAAGGGTTGATGCAAGACCAGAACCTGAAACAGAGCGATGACCATGATGATGGGTGCCAAGTCGCGGGATGCCCCAAGAAGAGCTCGCCCTAAAGCTGCACTGGATTTGGTTAGGATTGCTAACGGCATGGATAGTTATTGCAACCAAATTGCATTGAAGATAATCCTTTTCATCAAAATGCCATTACTACACTGGTCAAACGGGCGGTAGACGAATCCCCATAAAACATAGATCCTTGTCGGCCTTTCACAAAGCAAATATCAATCGGTTGATCGTGCAGGTATAGTCGCTCCGCAGAATTTACATTTCACCGGTTCTCTTTTTTGGTCTGAAGAAACGATCTGGCCCCTTTTGCACGCTGGGCATATGCGTTTAAGGCTAAGAAGCTTACGGAGAATTGTCGATATAAAAAATGGGTTCAAATCCTTGACTCCTTTTATATGCTTCGTACTCTCTACCCACAATATGCGCCATAATTCCAGCATTCCGAATTTTCAGGCTGCAAAATACTACGTGAACAGTTTTGCCATACTCAGGATTCAGGGTTACTTGCATTATGGTTTAATCCCGTCATGTTTAACAATACATGATGGTATTCTTCAATTTCAGGAGTTTTCAAAAAGAGATCCGTGTAGGAACATTAAGTTCTCTAATATATATAATAAATCAGCTAAGAGGGCAAATTTTCGCCATTTTTGAAAAAATATAGAACGGGCACCACATGTTGTGTCCGGAACTTAGAGTAAAAAAGACAGATTTATTGAGATAACAGCAATATTGGTAAAAACTTAGATATCAAAACCATATCAAATCTTCAAATATTTTATCCCTGATGTCTGATAACAACCATAGGAGAAATCTGAAATAAAAAAATCAGCAATAATTTATAAGGTGTCTGCAGTGGAAATTAACCAGATGCTAAATGGCCGTCAGGTTTTGAATTTTTAATGGGGGGGGTAGTATCAGTGTGATGCAAATGCTGATCATTTTGGTTTTTTCGATGGTTGGACAACATTGATGAACCGTCTTGCCTTATACATGATTTGGCATGACCGGAAAGCACATCAAAACATCGATTGATAGTTAGATATCACAACATTTTTAAAGCCTCCCAAAGTACAGATTTGTTTACATTATCGGTACTTTTGGGAGCCCCGATTTTTTACAGATACTATACAGATATCGGTAGATTGTTTATTCTGGTAATCCCGCCTTACGAAGACCCTCAATTTCAGGTTCAAGGCCAAGTTGAAAAAACATAAATTTCTCGTATTTCTTAATCGAGAAACTGGGCTCTATCCTAAGGATTTCCGCGACTTCAGTGCGAGCATCTTCCTCGCGGTCTAAGACGACGTATGTGGCGGCCAAACCAACATGCGCATCCCGATAATCAGGATCGAGCTTGATTACCGTCTTATATTTTGCAATTGCTTCCTCATATCTTCCCGCCAGGAAATATGCTCGACCCAGTGAGTCATAACTATAATGTCTTGGGAAAGGATCAAGACGTATCGACTTTTCCAGCCACGGAATGCCTGCATCCGGCCTGCCCGCACATCTCAGAATCCACCCTAAGTTCCAATTGGCCCAATAATTCATGGGTTCTTTTTCAACACCCTTCTGAGCCTCGGAGATTGCCTTCTCATGTTTCCCTTGAAAGAGGTAAATTTTGCTTATAATTTCATGCGGTTGTGCCAAGGAGTCATCAAGAGACAGCGCCTTTTGCGCTAATTCAAAAGCCCTCTCAATAGATTTAGGCGGCGACTTACTCCAACCAAAGATGGCATCATACTGATGACAAACACCCAATAAGCTATAAGCTAAGGCATACTCAGGGTCCAGCGCAATGGCTTCCTCAAGTAATTGTTTGGTCCGAAAGTTAGCCTCTTTATTAAAAAGAAAGAATGGCTCAATAGCTTCCAAAAATTTTAGATAAGCTTTCAGGTTTTTCGTACCTTTCTCAGATATGCGAGCTACGTCCCCATGAGTCAACTTCACCCGCATCTCCATGATTACTTTCTTGGTTATCTCGTCTTGTAAAGCAAATATATCATTCAAATCCCGATCATAACTCTCAGACCATAAATGGTGTCCTTTCAGGGCGTCTATAAGTTGTACAGTGATACGCACCCTGTTTTCGGCTTTTTGTACACTTCCCTCCAGTACGTAACGCACTCCCATTTCCTCTGCCACTTGCTGCACCTTCACTGGTTTCCCCTTATAGGTAAATGTGGAATTACGAGCAATTACAAAAAGATATGGTACTTTGGAAAGCCCAGAGATTATTTGATCGGTTAAACCATCGCTGAGGTAGTCTTGTCTTGGATCACCGCTCATATTGTCAAACGGCAACACTGCAATAGATGGTTTTTCAGGCAATGGAACGGTCATTTTCTCCACAGAAGCAGGCTCTATCCGCTTTGAT
>CP070746.1:4177771-4183129 GCA_020348305.1 Desulfobacterales bacterium | reverse complement strand
GATAATTTATATTAAATTTCAGACGATTAGATATAGTATTTGGATTGGAATTGAGAAAAAGTGTGAAAAGCAATGCAGAATATTATGAAATATTATTCACAGATTATGCAATTTATGTAGTATTGGTAAGAAGAAAAATTTCTAGACCATAAGATCGACATGCCGATGATGGCCGGAATGAATTTTGTTAAACGCTGGAGTTTTCTCACTTAACAATTCTCAATTTGTATGTTTCCCTCACTTTTTTCCAGAGTTCTCTAATAATAATGGACGAAGCCTCATTTTCACTGACTTTATCGCTTTTTACAAGAAAGCAGCAGGAGGTCATTAAATCCTTATTGCCGGTCCATAGACCAAATTCCTCTCGCACGTATTCACCGATAGTAGTATGAAGGGTGCTTAATTCAACTTCCGCCATGTTGGCAATGGTTGTTTTGTCTTTCAGAGATAATTCACCAATAAGCCTGTTGATTGCTTCATGAACTGTTTTCGGCGGCTTTGAAGATTTTTTGCTTTCATTGTGCTCAAGAGCAACCTTGGATTTACTGTCTTCATCGTTAAGAATCTGAATCGCATGCTCAAGTATTTTCTGGACTGCAGCATATATAGCTGGATCTTTACTCGCTTTCGGCCCGGCAACATTTAGGATCTCTATTCGTTGCAATCTAACCCATGAGGCGATTAAGGAGGATGCATCCATAGGCTCATAGGTGTCCAAGTCCACATAGAGCAGTTGTTTTTTGTGTTTTAGCGCCATTTCACGGGTGTAATCCGATCCCCCTGTTAACTTTCCGCGGGCAACGATAAGTGTTCCATCGGAGTCGATTACATTCTGTTCAGTACGTAGGGGATAACTTTCGGTTGGCATTTCCTGAAGTTGATATCTCTGCGGCAGCCTGCCTTCCTCAGTAAGCCTTCCTTTCGGGATCCAGCCGCCATGTGGAATGCTAAGTTTGATAGCAACATCGAGAGCAGCCCGATCTGCACCGGTTTGCCCTCCGGATATTATTTTTTTTAGCATAGATTCCGGGTGTCTTAATGGCGTTGTCAAATCGGTTAGAAAGTTATATTTTCAAGGACTACCTTCTTCATGGAAGGTGGTCCTTATGAGGATTGCACCTATTGCCCTTAAAATTACTCAAACTATTTCTTTTGCAGTTTGATCACCCCACGGTTCATAGTGGCTATGTAGACGTCTCCTTTTGAGCTGACAGCCATGGGCCATGGAAACTCAAGCGGAGGATAACTCCCGATTACGGAGTAGCCTACAGGCAGGTCCATAGCCAATACAGATAAGGACAAGTTTTTGGTGTTGAGTCGGAAGAGTTTTTGGCTGGCCCCATCAAGTATAATGAGATTCCCGTTGTCATCATTTCCAATAGCGTTAGGCTTGCCAGTAACTCCGACAAAGAAAACTTCTTTATTGCCAGTTGCCGGGTTGACTTTGGATATTCGTCCGGCGATAATTTCAGCCACATACAGTTTGCCGTCAACCACGGTTAAGGCAATTGGACCGGATAAGCCGCCGGTGACTACTCTTTTCGCTCCATCCGCAAGGCTAATTTCCGTAATTTGGCCGTTGCCGTACTCTGCTACATATAACTTGGCGCCACTTGGATCCATTAAGACCGCCATGGGTAGATTCAGCTCACCGGCCACCGGTTTGAATTCTCCAGTGGTCGGATTCCCGATCGCAACTGCGCCGTGTACACAGTCTGGCCAAAATAGTTGATTTGCTGGGCCGGTTATCAAACCCAGCGGTAAAGGCATGCCTGAGGTTGCCCAGGCGTTCAGTTTTGTCTTTACATACTTGCCATTCTCAACACTGCGAACCATAATCGCATCAGCAACAAGCACCTTATCGCCCACAGCGGCAATTCCCAGAATCTGGTTTGGTCCTGTGGGGAATAAGATTTTATATTTACCACTGCCATCGGTAGAAACCTCGAATACCGTAGCGTCCCAGTAACTGGTAACAAACAAACGGCCGTCTTTGGTAATTGCCAGATTGTCAAGACCCGGCATAATCTGGGCCAGTTTTTCTCTTTTCTGTCCGTCGAGGCTCAGCCGATAGACAAAACCGGTTGCCAACTCAACGATGTAGGCCATATTATCCGGGCCCACTTTCAGAGCTACGGGGGTGATAAACTCTTCAGCAATGGTAGTAATTTCAGCAGAATCCGGATGAACCCGCAAAATTTTACCGGTCCCCATGTCGGGAATGATCAGGTCATTGGTTTTCATATCAAAGCCGAAGCCTTCCGGAATGGGGATAACGTCTTCTTTGATCATTAGCCGAGGATCTGTGGCTCCGGTCGGATCAATTTCAAAAACTCGGTTTCCTTGAAAACACTCGGTAATAAAAAGACGGCCAGTGCGGGGATTATATTGAATGCCGTTCGGGGCTTTCAAGCCTTTGGCAATGACCGTTTTCATCCCGTTCGGAGACACGCGATAGACTTCCCCTACGAGAGGAGTGGTTCCTGTAATGTACAAATTTCCTTTATCATCCGCCGTGATGTCGTCGGTAATAAATAATCCTGCATAAGGGGCTACTGCAGGTGTTGCCTTCATAGTTTTAAGATCTACTCGAGTAACCATGCCATTTCCGGTGTGAACTACATAGAGTGCACCGTCCGCCCCAATAACTGCTCCGTTACAACCCGAAAATAGGGTGTCCTTGGCGAGAGTAATTGCCTCGTATTGCGGGTCAAGAACTTTAACTTCAGCGGCCAAATCAGTACCGAAAAAGACGATGGCACAAATTATACCTATAGAAACAGCATAAAGCGCTGAAAATTTGGTGATATATCTCATTTTTCTCTCCTCCTTTCATTTCGTGTCCCCCCATAAAAGGCATATTCTTTATAAACTACCATATAATAACCACCGAAGGCTCTATAGCGGCATTTTTAGGAAACTGCTTCTCATAGCTGACCTCTTTTAGTTAACGAAATGTCATCCTCAAATTACAAATGTATTTTTTGTCAACTACCAAACAGCTTGAAAAATAGTTATAAGGTTTTTCCAAATAATATGAAATTAGAAATAAGTCGTGGTTTTATTTGAAAATCAAAAACGTGGTTCATCTCAGGTGAGGGTAAGCACTTATTTTATTAATAAGGTTTTATACAGCGATAAAATGCAGATTGTCAAATAAAATTGAAATTAGAGAAAAAATAAGAGAGAGAGAAAAAAAATTAAGACCTGCAAATTTCATAAAGTGATTTTATCCTGTATTATTTTAAGAGGTTTTTAGGCTTCTTATCTTTTTTCGCCCTCCTATCGATCCTTCGAATCGCCCACGTAACACTGGATTCTGCTACCCCCAATCGTTTTCCAATTTTCTATAACTTCAGGTCACTGTGAAATGCACCCGGATATTCTCATCTCAATGGGTGAGCCAAAACCCTTATTACGATCATTTAGAGTCCCCATTAATTCATAATCGCGAACCATATCATTTTTCCTTGCTCCCAGGATGATAGTAAGCTATTCAAGGCTCTCATTGGTTGCAGCACCGAAATCATGTGAGAGAAGGAGGGAAGAATAATGGCTACACTGCGAGATGAAGTGATGATCAACGGCATGCGGCTTCGCAACAGGATTGCCATGCCGCCGCTGACCACGAATTACGGCAGCCCGGAAGGGATCGTAACGGATGAGATCATTCAGTTTTACAAAGAACGGTCGGGGGATGTCGGGCTCGTCATCGTGGAGGCCAGTGCGGTGCGGGCAGACGGTCGTATACTCCCGGGCAGCCTGGGACTATGGGAGGATGGGCAGTTGGCCGGTATGGCACGTCTTGCCGATACCATCAAGAAACTGGGTGCTGCGGCGGTTGTGCAGATCAACCACGCTGGAGCCCGCGGTTTTCCCAGCTCCGGGGAAATGCAGGGGGCCTCACCCTCGGGGATTGCGTTCAGGCCTGATGTTGCACCACTCACAATTAACCCTGCACAGATTGAGCGGCTCGTCGCCGATTTCGCGGATGCCGCAGGCCGTGTGGCCGAGGCCGGATTTGACGGCGTGGAGATACACGGCGCGCATTTTTATCTGATCAGCCAGTTCCTCTCGCCACTCACCAATCAACGGGATGACCGCTATGGGGGTGACGCCCGCGCACGGGCCACCTTTGCACTTGAGGTGGTCAGGGCCGCGCGGGAAAGGCTCGGCAAGAGCTATCCCATCCTCTTCCGTTTCAATGCGGTGGAGAAAGTGGAGGGCGGACAGACGCGAGAGGATGCTCTTGTGGTGAGCCGCCTTCTGGCCGATGCGGGTGTGGATGCTCTGGATGTCTCCCTAATCGCCCAAAGCTCCTGGAAAGAATTAGAAGACCAGCGCTTCCTTGTCGCCAGTTCCGCCTTTTCAAAGAAACAGCCAGCCGGCGCGAATGTTGCGCTTACCGCGGAGGTTAAAGAGGCAGCGGGGCTTCCCGTGATTGCGGTCGGTAAGCTCGGCGAAGGGGATTTGGCCGGCGAATCGGTGCGTGACTTACCGATCGATATCGTCGCCATCGGGCGCCAGATGATTGCCGATCCTGATGCGGCAGGGAAGATCCTTGCCGGAAAGAGCAGGGAGATCGTCCGCTGCGAGGAGTGCATGACCTGCTTCGCCGCCATCTGGAGCGAGAAACCCTTAGCCTGTAAGGTGAACAAAAGCCTCCCCGGAGCAGCTCGATCCGCCTGAGCTGTATGGATGGTGGGTGCTTTTGACAATGATAAAAATGCAACAAATTTCCTGGAATTTGAATTTTTAGCCGTCCTGGTGACCATTTTCGTTCAAGAGTTAACAGCGTTTCAAACTTCAGCAGACGTGTAATTGCCTATGATTGTTCATTATTCAAATGTCAGCAAATCCTAGACAAAATTATCTGACCTATTTCCTTAAAGCGCCCATTTTAGCCTTAAAATATTAGCGCTAAGCCTGAAAATCCGACTCATTTTTAACTCTTTTTATGAATTAGCAATAAGTTACCGTGGCCCCTTTAGACCTTCACTGATATCAAGTCACTTCCCAAATCCTTGATATACTCAGCTTTTCGAGAATGCTATAATTAGAACGTTCCTTAAATCCAAAATCCAGGTTTTTTGGGCTATATTCGCTATAATGTAGGCGGCTGAAATACATCGTAAATTAACAATTCTTCAGTCACATTGGAAATTTTGTGTTTTGTACCTTTGGGTACCCTCACCACAATACCAGGTTTCAGCGTAAATGTGCCGGTTCCTTCAACATACATTTGTGCTTGCCCCTGAATCGGGTACAGAATATCCACTTGTTCTTCGTGAATATGTTCGGGTATTTCTATTCCGGCTGGGATCCTCACTAACATACAGGTAACATTTAGGTCATCTT
>CP070746.1:4174659-4177671 GCA_020348305.1 Desulfobacterales bacterium | reverse complement strand
AAGACTCCAGAGCACTTGAAAGTCACAACTCGCCTTGATCTTAGTATCATGTCTTTCCCGGTCTGAGGGTCCCTTCCCCTCCGTTGATCCTTATCCTTCACGCAGAACTTGCCAAATCCGCTGATAAGGACGTCTTCGCCATTGGCCAGGGTCCCTTTGATGGTTTCAAGGAGGGTTTCGAGCACTTTGGTGGACTGGGCTTTGGAAAGGTCAGACTTATTGTACATTAATTTGACAATATCATCTTTGGTGAGGGCCATTTTTGTCGCTCCTGTAAAAGTGGCGTTCCATGAACCTGAAGTTGGTTTGATCGTGGTAAACCTGCAATTAGACGAAGATCGTCATTTAGTCAAGAAAATAAGAAAGTTATGCAAGAATGGAAAATGTCATAAATTCTGGCTGGAATCGTAGGCCGTGACTTGAGCGGACCACTCATTCTGAAGGCTGTATCTAGAGATATGAGTTGGATACTGTAAGTTTTTCGGCCTCTATTTTTCAGACATACTATGGCATTATTGTAAATCTGACCTGACGTTTGATTTCTACCGGATAGCTTGAGCCTGAAATTACAACTGCGGATTTGAAGGTATGACAGAATCGTAAATTTGGCCTGACTCATGATAGCAGAACGCACCCATCAGCCGCGCCGCTTTTTGGCGTCGGCTGGATGGGCTTGTTATGTGCTGAACACCTATTACTCCAAATTTTTTAGCACAACTGGCTATTGCTATGTTTACCTTCCCCTGCCCCTAGGCGGACCGCCACCCGGCCTTCCACCACCGGGGACACCAAATCCTCCTGGCCTATCAATACCTGCCGGTATAGCTGGTCTTTCAGGTCTCTCCGGACGTTCAATCCCTTCTGGTCTCCCAGCAGGAATTTCGCCTCTTTGAATCCTTTCTAGCCTATCAAGGGCGGTGTTTCTTCCGCGTTGGGAGACTTCTATGGCGCGCTGGATCGCTGGTTTGGCTTCTTCGGGTACTTTACCAAGTAAGTTGCTCAAGACCTCGGTATGTTTCGTGGTAGATCTTTCAACAGCCGACAAGGCTTTACTTACATCTCTTCCCTGTGCCTGTGCCCTGTTGATTTCATCCATGGCCCCGTTTATAGATGTTTCGTAATTCTTTAATAAATCGCCTACAAACTCATGCTTACCTTTAGAAACCATCGCCTGAGCCTCTGCCAATCTCTCTCTGGCGTGCCCCGTATGAAGGGTTGCCTTCTCTAATGGGTCAAAGCTGGCGTTTAATTTGGCCGTCTCCGTTTGTCGTTTTGATTGGTAAAGCGGATCATCTGGCAACGACTTTAGTTCTTCTTGGGCAAGGACAGTGCCAGTAAAAAGCACACAGCACATCAAAGATAACATTAATTTAATGAGCTTCATTTTTTTCACCTCCTCAAAATTTTAATAGAGGCTTGATAGCACATAACATTAAATATTGAACAGGCTCTTCTTTCTTGCACAACCTCCAAGAAGTTGTCAGGTTATAGGAATATTGACTCTACCATACAGCAATTTTCGCATCTAAAATTAATTACAGGGAGTTGCAGGCAATAACGCTGCCTTGGTGGCTGTAAAAAGCCCTCTGATACGAAGCCAAGAATTCTCCTTTTGGTTCTTACGGCATAGTTATATGGAATCTACACAACTCCTGGAATTTGTTATGTGGCAAAGAAATATGGTTTGTTCATTCTTCTGGCGCTGATCACCGGATGCTCAGATATGTTGCCAAAGCTTTGGATATTTGAAGCCCACAGTTTTTCAGGTTTCTTCCAAGGTATCACGACTCTGAGATCCTGAGCAAGTGACTCAGGATTTCATGCGAAAACCTTATGATATTTGAAGCCGAGCGTCTTTAAAGATAACTTCCCATTATTGATGCCTGCCAATCCGACAGGCCTGTCAAAGGTTTCTAACCCATATGATAAGTTTCGTCAAACTAAGGGAGGAGATTCAGGGAAAGAAAGGTTGGTGCCGCTATTCCTGCCTATAGAGTCTTGTTATCATGAAGCACTCAATAGAGATAGAAGATGCCCGGAAACAGAAATTAAGAGACCAATATTTGTAAACTTCTCACGAACTGCTGCAGCAGCGCATTTATAACATGCGCATGGCAGAGCAAAGATGTGCCAGCTAATTAAGTCTTTCAAGGGTTTTCAGGCCGCTTCGCTTCTTCCACTGAGCGTGTGCGTCTTCCTACAACTTTTCAGGCTCACACAGCCTATCGTCACTGGCCGATGCCCGGCCACACTCTTTGCAGAAGAACTTTGTGTTCTTGACTAACTCTTTATAGTCGTCAGGATAGTCTTGCAGGTAACCAACGTTTTGCAGATAGCACAGATGATGCTCATGGCCCGGATGAGGCATTTTCACTTCCGCCATTTTCATTTCCTCCTTTGTTTTGGAATTAAGAAACACCTTTTACCTCTCGAGGCGTTTCATTGATTATGAGATTTCTATGGAATTATGCATGAAAATAGTCATTAATGCGGGTTGATAGCAATAGGGTAAAGCCTGTATTTGTCAAAGAAAAAGACAGTATTTTTAAAATGATCCCAAAATCTGTAATATGCCGATTCAGAGCATCATCGTGAAGCAGTACGAGGATTCGCTATAGATGCTCTGGGCTTGATGCCTGAGTGCAAAATTAGAGGGTCCCCAATACCTCTATTTCAGGAAATGTCCAGATATGAAAACTATATCAAAACCGGATCGGGGACGAAAAACAGGCTTTTGCGGATGTATCCGGACTAATGACAGCTTTACATTATCTCGAATATTGGAGGGAGGAGATTTCTAGAAGGTACTTCCCATTATTGATGCCTACCAATCCGGCGGATCTATCAAAGGTTTCTAACTCATATGATAAGTTTCGTCAAACTGTGGGGGTGAATGACAGAATACGAGGGCTTTTTGGCCGAAAATTCAGCCTAGAATCGTTAGCTGTGGCCCTTTCGGAGGCCACTCATTGTGAGGTCAAACATAGAGATATGAGTTGGATACTGTAAGTT
>CP070746.1:4154794-4174559 GCA_020348305.1 Desulfobacterales bacterium | reverse complement strand
GCTGCCTTTAGTCATGGCGGTAAGCATGCCGGTGGTGAATTCACTCATCTTCAGGCACTACAAAAGGCGACTCAGTTGTATGATGAACTGATCGGTAACGGAAAGTTGGGTCAAAGCTGGGAAACCGATCTGAAAAAGATCACAATTTCAAATCGGCTAAATGGCGATAAACAGGAAGTCGTAGTGTCATTTCATCTTGCTGAAGGTGATCCGAAAACCGTCTACATATTCTTTACTGCCAATGGCAAATACGCTGGATCCAACTTTACCGGAGAGTAAATCGTTAAAGGAATTGTTTCGCTCGAGAGCAATCCTTCTAAAAGATGATTATGCGTTAAGTAGATCTATGGAGATTTCTATCTGATCAGGAGATTATTTCCTATGAACAACGATAACTCAGTAGCGAATAAAAATTGGCCAACTCTGGTACAGTTTCCCATACCGGCAAAAGTTCTGGTTTCTGTTGTAATTTTGACAATGGCCGTCGCGATGCTCGGTGCATTTGGCCAAATTATTATTCATGATATTATTCCTTCTTTTTTTACAGAGCAACAATCCGGTTATTCCGACTATGCTGTTGATTCTAATCAATACGCTTCAGAAGAGGATGATCAGACCTCATCGAGCAGGGGCGATCTTTTTTCCGAAAGCCCTGCTCAAGCCGAGGAAGTTAAAAAACAAGCTTTCTACAAAACTGAACAGTTCGTCTGGGCCTTAAAATGGAGCCATATCCATCTTTTCGGAATGAACATGATATTCATTTTCATGGGTGCCATCACGATTTTTTTAAATATTAGCCTAAAGTCACGTACCTGGCTTATTGTTTTGCCGTTTGCCGGAGTTCTGGTTGATATTGCAACGATGTGGCTGAAGGGTTATATTTCGCCGACATTTTTTTGGCTCCATATACCGGGTGGTGGTCTTTTTGGAATCGTATTTGCTATCGTGTCAGCCAGAGCGTTTTGGGAAATGTGGTGGATGCAAAATAATTTCGCAGCAAATTAGAAAGTAAACTCACATGTGCAAAATAATTTCGCAGCTCCTTATAATATGAGGTTTCTATATATGAGAAATTTAAATTTTAGGATTTCGGGATTCTTCTCGATCATAATTATCATATTTACCGTATTCGGTTGCGCGAGTGAACCCGTAAAAGTCGATTTGCCGGTAAACCACCCGGCGAATCCACTGGCCCAGGAAAGTGCCTTCATTCCACCGCCGAATCCGTTCCAAAACAATATTCCTATGGCCGAGCATGAAACCAGCGGCAGTCCTTCAATGACTCATAAGGAACACCAACAAACCAATCAGCATCAAATGATGCATCAAATGGAACAAATGGGCAAGGACCCCGACTCATCACCTGAATCCGTTGAAGAAAATCATGACCATCAGCATAAGGAGCATAACCAATGAATTATAGCATACGATGTATCGGTTTGTTCTTGTTTCTGGCTTTGGTGATGACAGGATGTGCGCAGGTCCCCAAAGAAGCAGGTTTTAGCAATGTGGAAGAATTAGTCGGGCAAAGGGTTGACTATCGACTGCACTGGAATCAGGGAACTGAAGCCGACCGGGAGGTTGAAAAAGCCATCGAGGAGCTGCTTAAAGTTAAGCTGACACCCGAAGCGGTGATTCAAATTGCCTTGCTCAACAACCCTAACTTACAGGCTGTATACGAAGAGCTTGGAATTACCCAGGCGGATGTGGTTGAGGCGGGGTTGCTCGAAAATCCGGTATTGTTCGGACAGGCGCGCGTCCCAAACAAATCCGAGGAATCGACTAATTATGAATTTGGGATTACGCAAAATTTTCTAAATATCCTTATGCTGCCGGCCCGCAAGAAACTTTCCGGCATCCGCTTTGAGCAGGTAAAACTGCATGTAGCCGACGAGGTGATCCGATTGGTCGCTGATGTTCGGAAATCTTATTTTTCGACACTTGGCGCAAAACAAATCAGGGATTTGAGAAATGAAATCACCCTTGCGGCCGGGAACGCCTTCGAATTGGCCCAACGTCTATATTCGGCCGGCAATATCGGTGATCTTGAATTGGCCAACGAGAAGGCGCATTTTGAACAGGCCAGGCTGGAGTTGGCAAACAGCGAAGTCGCGTTGCTCGATGGCCGTGAGAAACTGATGCGCTTGATGGGCCTTTGGGGACCTCAGACCAATTGGAGTTTGCCTGAGCAGTTGCCCGATATTCCCGCCGATGAAATTTCGCTGGAACGTTTGGAGTCGATGGCCATCGAAAACCGACTTGATCTTGCCGCAGCGAGGAAAGAGGTTGAAGCGCTGGCACAGGCTTTAGGAATTACCATTGATTGGCGTTGGGTCGGACAAATAGAGGTCGGGATCAGCACCGAGCGGGAAACGGACCGGACATGGGTCACCGGGCCTTCACTGGCAATTGAGTTGCCCATATTTAATCAACGGCAGGTGGACATTGCCCGGCTGGAGGCACAGCTTCGTCGAAGTCAGAAAAGGCTGGCGGCCCAGGCAATCGAGATCCGCTCCGAGGTGCGTTCTCTGAGAAATCGTCTGATCATGCAGCGCAATTTAATTGATCATTACCGAGGCACCGTTCTGCCGCTCAGGAAACAGATTGTCGATCTGACGCTTAAAAAGTACAATTATATGCTTGTTGGGGCGTTTGATTTGCTTATGGCAAAACAGCAAGAGTTCGAAGCGTATCAAAAGTATCTCGAAGCTGTTCGGGATTACTGGGTTATTCGAGCTGATATGCAGAGATCTTTGGGGGGTCGTCTCCCGACAAGCGAGCAGAACCAAAGCGATTTTCAAATATATCCGGATGCAGCTGTAACAGTGACAGAAGAAAATAATAGTGCAAATAAAATAAACTAGCCGTACAAAGGACATAGATTAACCAAGGAGTAGATAAAAATGATGACAAGACGTCAAATGCTCATCAGCGCGGTGGCCGCCTTCAGCGGTGGCATGCTATTGAAAAAGGCTGACGCGGCTTCAAATACAAATCAATCCCATGCACATGAAAAGAAATTTAATAAGCATCAACGCCACACAAATTACACACCGGTGGTCACACCAAACGGCAGCACTCTGCCGTTTAAGATGAAAAGCGGAGTTAAGGAATTTCACCTGATTGCCGAACCGGTGGAGCGTGAGTTTGCTCCCGGGATGAACGTCAAATGCTGGGGTTACAATGGTCAGACGCCCGGTCCGACGATCGAGGCGGTTGAAGGGGATCGGGTTCGTATCCTTGTCACCAACAAACTGCCTGAACACACCACCATCCATTGGCACGGCATTTTTTTGCCCAATGGCATGGATGGGGTTGGTGGTTTAAATCAGCCCCATATTAAACCCGGCGAAACGTATGTGTATGAATTTACGCTCAAGCAACACGGCACTTTTATGTACCATCCTCATGCTGATGAAATGGTTCAACTGGCAGTTGGAATGATGGGGTTTTTTATCATCCATCCCAAAAGGCCGGAAAACCCGAGAATTGATCGCGATTTTGCCATTTTGTTGCACGAGTGGGCCATTCATCCCGGCACCTATCGTCCGGATCCGGCAATTATGACGGATTTCAATATTTTTAGCTTCAACAGTAAAGTGTTTCCAGCCATTGATCATCTGGTAGTCAAAACCGGGGATCGTGTGAGGATCCGGATCGCAAACCTCAGCATGGACGAGCATCCCATCCACATTCACGGTCACGCATTTAAGATTACGGCAACGGATGGCGGGAAAATACCGAAAGCCGGGCAATGGCCGGAAACCACTGTGCTGGTTCCGGTCGGTGCAACCCGCGATGTTGAATTCATCGCCGATGCCCCAGGGGACTGGGCTTTTCACTGTCACAAATCCCATCACACCATGAACCCCATGGGGCATGATATTCCCAACACGCTTGGCGCCAGGCAGAAAGACGTGGAAGCTAAGATTCGATCATTGATCCCCGGCTATATGGCCATGGGTGAAACCGGGATGGCCCAACATGCCGACCATGTAAACCATATGCAAGGACCCGAAAACACCTTACCCATGATGATGGGCAAAGGCCCCTTTGGTAATATCGAAATGGGTGGTATGTTCACGGTGGTTAAAGTAAGGAACAACCTGCGATCCTATGATAAGGATCCGGGCTGGTTTGCACACCCCGAAGGGACAGTCGCATACCGGTTGACCTGACGATGGGCAAACATATTCTACGGCTTTATTCCGTACTCCTTTAACTTCAATTGCAGGGTACGGCGGCTGATTCCCAGAATCTTAGCTGCGCGGGTTCGATTGCCGCCGGTTTCTTCCACCGTGCGCAGAATCATTTCCTTTTCAACGTCTTTCAGCGATCTGCCCGGGCGTAAATCGAGTCGTGGTTCTTGGAATTCGGCATCCAGTTTTTGTATATCATCGGAAAATTCCGCCGGGGTAATCATCTCTTCGCGAGCCAATATCACGGCTCTCTCCACCACATTTTCAAGTTCTCTCACATTACCGGGCCAGTCGTAACGCATCAATAAATCCATGGCTCTGGGGGTAAAGGCTTTAATGATGCGTTTATTTTTTTCTGCGAAACGTTTTAGAAAAAAATCCGCCACTAGTGGAATATCTTCATGTCGTTTCCGTAAAGGCGGAACCTCCACGGTTACAACATTAATTCGATAGTAAAGATCCTCCCGAAAGCGACCTTCCCTTATTTCTTCTTCTAAATTTTTATTTGTGGCGGCAATCACACGTGTGTCCACTTTTATCGTTTGAGTGCCGCCTATTGGTTCGAATTCGCGCTCCTGGAGCACCCTCAAAATTTTTGCCTGGGTAGCTGGGGACATTTCTCCAATTTCGTCTAAAAAGATAGAGCTTTTGTGAGCTAGTTGAAAGCGCCCCTGTTTGCGGGCTGTTGCTCCGGTAAAGGACCCTTTCTCATGGCCGAAAAGTTCGCTTTCCAGCAACGTCTCCGGCAAGGCGGCGCAATTTACTTTGATAAAGGGCCGCTCGGCCCGATCGCTGTTTTGATGGATGGCGTTGGCAATCAGCTCCTTGCCGGTACCACTTTCTCCAACAATAAGCACCGTGGCCTGGGATGGGGCCACCAGTGCCATGGTCTCGAATAATTGTTTCATTGCCGGACTGCGCCCAATAATATTTGAAAAATCAAAGCGATCGTTCAATTGCTCTTTTAAATAGATATTCTCCTGTTCAAGCTTGTGAAACCGCAATGCTTTGGCAACCAGAATCTTGAGTTCTTCAATATCAAGTGGCTTTGTCAGATAATCGTAGGCCCCGGATTTAAGTGCATCGATCGCCGTGTTTACCGTCGCATAGGCGGTCATAATGATAACTGGAATTCCAGGGCTGGTATCTTTAATTTTTTTCAATGCTTCGATACCGTCCATCTTCGGCATACGAATATCCATCAACACCAGGTCATAAAAGCGTTCCTCCACGGCGGAAATGGCTTTAAGGCCGTCGTCTGCTTCTGTAATTTCATAGCCTTCAGCGGATAGCACCGCCTTAATCATTTGACGATGGGATGATTCATCGTCAACCACTAGGATTTCTGGTTTCATTGCGTTTACGTAAATTGTGAATATTGGTCGGAATTTTTATTGTAAATTGGCACCCCTTGTTGCTTCCGGCAAGCGGGCTTTCAATTTTGATCTCTCCGTCGTGGTTTTCCACGATTTTATGAACGATGGCCAGCCCTAAGCCGGTTCCTTTTTCGCGGGTGGTAAAAAAAGGTTCAAATATTTTCAATTTTTGATCCGATGGAATACCGGAGCCGTTGTCTTTGACCCAAAGATGCAGATACGATGCATCCGCATTCAATTCAGCACCGATTTCGACCTGACCTCCGTGATCAACAGCCTGAAGCGCATTTAATAAAAGGTTCAGCAGCGCCTGTGTCATCTGGTTGGCATCCATGGGTAGCTTGCTTACATCTGCAATCTTTGTTTGAATTTGAACCTTGCGAGAATCGGCATCTGCTTCCACCAAACGCATTGTGTGTTCGATGAGTTCGGTTACATCTGTCGGGGCCGGCTCGGATTCCATCGGTCGGGCAAATGTCAGAAGATCGGTAACCACTCGGTTGATCCGGTCGACTTCGGAAACCATCGTTTCGGCATACCCCTGTTCTTGAGGTTTGTTCTTTAGCGCATGGTGAAAAAATTGAGCAAAACCTCGAATAGAACTCAAGGGATTTCTGATCTCATGCGCCACACCGGCAGCTAATTCTCCAATAGCTGCGAGTTTTTCCGATCGTTTAATTTTTTCTTCTAGTTTCTTTATTTGGCTTAAGTCTCGAAGCACAATAACCGCCCCTTGACATGTGCCCGTTTCATCTTGGATTGGCGTTGTACTTAACGCTAAGGGAATTACTTCACCGGATTTCTTTTGATGGTGGATTTCGTGCTCCAACACAGAAGCACAATCCGTGATTGTTTTTCGAATGCCGGTAGCGTGAAAATCCACGACAGCATTTAAGTCCTGACCTTTTGCTTCAGATTCCTTCAAACCCAAAAGCTCAAGTGCTAACAAGTTATAGGATGCTATCTTTCCTTCCGTATCAATACTCAGCAAGCCGTTTGCCATGCTGGCGATGACCTGCCGGGTGTAATCCTTTGTTTGCTTAAGGGTTTTATCCACCAAGTAATAATTCTGAATGACGAAAATAAAAAAAAGCGCCCCGGATCCGAGTATCATAATGATGGCGGCCATGATAAAGGCATGCTGGATGTCTGCGCGACGAGCGTCTTCAAGGGCTTCCATTTTCATGCCCAGGATAATCGTGTCTCCACGATGGGTATGTGGTGGGGTTCGTTGTCCGAAGGTCATCATATCATTTTGATGTCTTATCATGGATGGCTCATACATCGGTGAAAACAGTTTTGCGAGTTCATAAATTTCATGACCTTCCACTGACTTATTAATCCGAGTAACCACCTGGTCTGCACGGGTTATATTTGGGCTCCAGGGAGCACGTAAGCCCTGTTTTGCGGGATCGGAGTGGTGAACGATTTTTTCATGCCCGTCAACCAGATACACGTAGGCAATATCGGTATCCTTCGCGGTCTCCTGCATGAGATTGCCCAAAGAAATTTCTTGCCACATCAGCGTTTTCATGCCGGTGCGGGCACTTGCTTCAATGGAACGAAGCAATGTCACCCCTTGTCGGTATAGAAAGTGAAGCGCCATGGATTTTTCGCGGTCCAGATTGCGGTAGGTAGAAATACTAATAAGTACCAGCAAAAGAAACACCACCGCGACAATTGATAACGCGGGTAAATAAAGCTTTTTTATATGAAGGATTCGCATCAGTATATTGAAACTAAAGATTGATTACAGATTAATTTTTCTTCAATTATTTCATTAAATGTAAGAGATAAAAAGTAAGCGTTCAAGTTATTTTTACTTTTCAAGAGATAAATCTCAAAAGATTATTTATTTGCATTGAATTAGTTTCATGAATAGCCGATATGGTTAGAAAGGAAGAAGAGTAAAGACTGGGATCGACGGGACATGCAAATTTTTATCTGTTAATTTTAATTATCTGGTTAGCAATTTTTTCCTCATCTTTTTATATATTGATCTGGGCGACTGGCAAATGCTTTGGCACATTCAAACGAGCAAAAAAAGTAATTTTGGTGATTATAAGACAAGTGCGCTGGAGCGGTGTTCGGTTTAACGAGCATCCGGCAAACCGGATCGGTGACATTGGTTTCAATTTTATCGTGCGCACGTGCGCAGGATCGATTTCGAAAATGGAAATTGGCTCTATTATATTTTTTAAATTTACTTTGCCCAATTGTCTATAACTGATGTTGTCCTTATTGGTGATTAATTCAATAACGGCACCAGTGCAAAGGATCTGACATGCCCTTGCGTAAGCGGCTACTCTTGAGGCCACATTCAACGTAGAACCGAAAAATTGTCCATCCTGTTTTAATACGGAGCCAGCATGAATAGCGACATGAACTGATGGAAAGTTGGGCTCATTTTCAATTTTATCGCAAAGATTAAGGGCCATCTGTATAATGCTGACAGCATTTGTACCGACGATTAACACTTCATCTCCAACCTTTTCTGCAAGGCGTGCATCTTTATCAAGTACTTCTTGTACCATCTCGACATAGCGGCTTACCACTTTAGCTGCAGAAATATTTCCGTGTGCTTCTGTTAGAGCCGTATACCCTGAAAGGTCTGCAATCAGAAAGATGCGGTGGATTTCTTTTGGAGTGTTCATTATTACCTTTTTGGGGAATGGCTTTGGGATCAGCCTACACTAAATATAACTTGCTTTCAACATGAATCACAGATCTCAGTGGTGTATCTAAATTTTTTCTAAAAGCCACGAAGGGGTGAGGTCAATAAAAAGGAAATTCAGGGTTTTAAAATATCCGGTAATAATCAAAATTCCTATAATGATTAAAAAGATTCCCCCGGCGATGTGAATCACGTGCAAAAGTTTTCCCAATTTCTGAGAAGCCTTTAGAAATATGCCACTGGCCCAGGCGGTTAATAAAAAGGGAATTGCCAAACCAATGGAATACGCCGTTAGAAGAATCACGCCACCGCGCATTGCCTGAGCACTTGCTGCTAAAGTGAGGATGGAACCCAAGATAGGCCCTATACAAGGCGTCCAGGCTGCCCCGAAAGAAATACCGGCTATGATGGATCCCAAATAGCCCGTGGGTTTCGTTTTTAGGGGAAAGAGCTCTTTTGTGCGCATTAAGAAAGGAAGTTTAAAGACACCGGCTATGTAAAGACCGAAGAAAATGATAATTATCCCCGCAGTTTTCTGAATCACAGATTGATGGCTCGCAAAAAATCTTCCTAAAAAGCTGAAAGAAGCCCCCAAAACAAGAAACACCGTGGAGAAACCTAGCACAAAAAATAAAGAGCTAAGCATAACTTTTTGGCGGATAGATTTTCCCGAAACCGGTGCCCTGAGATCTTTATAGGATATTCCGGAAATGTATGATAGATAAGATGCTACCAAGGGTAACACGCATGGGGACAGGAAGGAGAGTAAGCCGCCGACCAGGGCTACGATAATCGAAATATTTTCCGCAGATGTCATGGCATCTTCTCTATTTTAAGATTTGGGTGAAACTTGCAGTAATTGATTGATGAGCATGAAAGCATTCTCGGCTGCCCAATCGCGCGCCCCCAAGGCACCTGCGATAATGTAGCCCTCCCGGTCAACCAGATAGGTGGTGGGAATCGAAATGACACCATAATATTGCCCCACACTGCCATCGGAATCCAAAAGGATGGGAAAATTCAACTTATATTTCTCTTTGAATGCCTTTACGCTATCGGCATCCTCCTGCATGTCAATTGCAAGGATAGTAAAGCCATCATTTTTAAATCTGGTATAAAGTTTTTCCATAGATGGCATTTCAATCCGACAAGGTAGACACCATGTGGCCCAAAAATTTATCAAAATAATTTTACCGCGATAATCTTCCAGGCTAACCTCGCTGCCGTTCAAGTCTTTTAATATAAAATTTTGAGCTTTAACTTTCTCGTCAAACCTTACAATGGAAAGTTCCTCCATATAATCAGTTTCCCCGTGGGCTCGAATCCCTAAAATAGGAGCAACCAAAAAGAAAAGCGTCAGGAATACCGAGCTTGCGAAGAATATTTTTACAGGTCTTTTCATTTTAACGGCTTCCAGAATTTTTTGTCCACCTCCATTCTTACCTGGGCGATGTCATTTCCTTTTTGGTATAGAGAATAGGCGTAAAAGGTCTGGTCTCTACATATTTTGCAATTAACAGCGTGACTGTCTGCATAGCAACTTAAAAGACTTTTATGTCCGAAAGCCTTTTTGCAGTTACAATAACAAAAGATGCTGTCAAGCAATTCTCTGTTCTCCCTAGCTATATTATACGATCTGGCAGTCTTTCCTATAAATCGCACCGGTGAGAGTGTCGGTCGAGTTTCGCCACCTATGAGGATATCGACATTGGCTGAATTTATTTTCTTTATATCAACCGGATAGACGCGGCTATAATTGTCATAGAAAAAGTAACCGCCAATTAAAATCACTATGACCACGATAATTTTTACGGGTAAGTATTTTACCGCAGGCGAAGACGTTGATAATTTTTTTCTTCGTTTTTTCTTCGAAGCCTTCTCGGATTTTTTACTCATTTTGAACCTCTCTTTATTCGTTTAAGACAAATCCCGTTAAATATGACGGGCGAGTATGATGAGAGTCAAATCGTATAGTCCTTGTATTATTTTTTCAATGTACATGTCTGGGCGCCATTGGCAAATTGAGAAGATAGACATTTACTACCATCAGAACAAAAGAAATAAATATCATCGGTACCAAGGCCTTAAACGAAGTATGAGAATCTTGATAATTATTCATTGCCAAGCGGTAACCAGCATAAATAGAGAATAAATAGAAAATTAGAAAGCAGCTCATCTGTATCCAGTATAATGAACCCGAATCGATAAGCGGCGCTGAAGCAAGCTGCCAGTTAGGTTCACCGGTGTTAAAAATAGTATATGTGTTAATGACCCTTTGCAGAGCTGGTGTTATTACTCGAGATTCATTCAAAAGATGTCCTATGTTATGCGCCAAGTGCATGGAAAGTCCGATGGGTATAAACATATATCCAAATGTTATAAACGTCTGTTTAATTCCATTATGGTTTCCATTGCCAACATTAAAGTTAGAAAACGCCGCAGCCAGTAGGATCAAGCCAGGTATGACCAGCAGCGAAATACCAAAAAACAGAATCGACTTTGTCATAACCTCAACTGTATACTGGTATTCTATTCCGAGGAGTTGAGCAGGGAACAAATTCATTGCGGATTCCATCCATCCACCCCACGGTTCGAGCATATCCCCGGTTACAAATATACTAATCCCCAAGAGCGCGACAGCAAGTACTGCCTCATCGAGAGACCTTTTTCGGGATGTCCATACATCTTTGAAAAAGGTTCTGATTCTGAGGGTGATATTATTCTTCGGGCAGGATTTAATACATTCGCCACAAAAGTTACAGAAGTTATTGTAATCCATCTTGGGTATCACCTCAAACATCGGACACCCATTTCCCCTTTCGTTGCCTAAATAGCAATCCTTTCTATTGTGGCTAATGCAAACCTCACCGTCCTTGGACCTTAGTTCTACTGCAGAAACCATGGAATATATTCCGATTAAACCGCCGATTGGACAGAGGTACCTGCAGAAGGTTCGCCTCTGGTAAACCATGCCGATTCCTATCGCTGTTGCCGTAATTGCGATTAAAATCAATCCGGTAACAAGCGGGTTTCGGACCACACCGATCTGAATATCCAGCCAGGTCAACAGGAGAAACATAAAGTTGGCCAGCCACAAATTCCTGAGTTTTGCCGGAAAAAGGCGATGAGGTTTAAACATTCTGGAAAACCATTCAGATATGGCACCTACCGGACACGCATAACACCATAGCCTCCCAACAAGCACAAAGGTAAAAATGATGCCCGTCCACCATAAGGTCCATATAACGATGACGGACAGATTTTTTCCAGAATCCTGAATATCGACAAAAGCCAGAATTAAAAGGAAAATAAATACGATCATCAGAGGAACTTGAAAGGTAAGCTGAAGGGATTTAGATTGCAAAAGCCGTTTTATCCACGGAATATCAAGATAGTTGAATCCCTTGGTGTCTGTGGATGTAATTTTTTTCCTGACATGGATGGCATAGATGCCGATAACTGTGATGCAAACAAAGGTAAAAAAAATAAGAATAAGGCTTTGATTGCGTTTAGCCGGACGATTGACCTGGATGGTAAATCCGGCCTTTAACGGAGCATTGATTGGTTCCCCTTCCAGTTCCTTTATGGCCACTCTTATGTAGTAGATATCAGGATTTGTGAAAACAGTCTTTAGTTCATAATTTCCAAATTCGTCTACTTCTCTGGCGATTTTATATTCTGAGTTGTCTTTAAGCTCTAATTCTTTCGAACTTAACGACTGCAGAGTATTTCCAATGTTTAGATATATTTTACTGTTTCTGGCGGGTTGGTTATCCTGTGACCTTAGTACTTTTAAAACAATGCCTGCCTCTCTGCCTGCAATTAAAGGATCGGGTTCTGTAAAAATTTGAATTTGATAATCTCCTACAAGTACGGCATTGGAAGCCCATAAGGGCCCTGTTGAAATTGTTATTAACAATATCAATGGTAGGGGAATTATTGAATTAACTTTATTGAAGTTCATCCTTTTTGGGCCAATGGCTTTTGAATCAGATCGCGGAAAAAACGAAATACTTGAGGGGAAGCCCAGTTTCTCGCCCCAATGATTTTTTTGATAAGAATCCCCTCTTTGTCGATGATAAAGCTTTCCGGAATACCCGTCGCCTTATACAAAGTTTTTATTTCACCTTCAGTATCGATTAAAGCGGGAAATGTCAGTTTATATTTTTTCATAAAAGGGGTCACAGCTTTAATCCCAAGTGTATCAATACTAATTGCCAAAATTTCGAAATCATCCCCTTTGAATTCTTGATAGAGTTTTTCCATTGAAGGCATTTCGTCGACACAGGGGCGACACCAGGTTGCCCAAATGTTAACGAGAACAACCTTTCCTCTATGATCGGATAGGCTAACCATTTTTCCATCCAGGTCTGGAAGCGTAAAATCAGGTGCGGCATAGCCGACGTCTAATGTAGCCCGGGTCCACAACCGCATCCCTGACTCCTTTAACTGTAGCGAGATTATAATTAAAAGGCTAATGACTATCAAAAAGATAATAATAGCAGATTTATGTTTTATCGGCTTATACTCCTTGCCGGGGGTAAACTCCGGTTTTTGGGTTGCTACTGAAAAAGTTTTTTCACCAGAGGAAGATTCCATGGATTTTTTATTTTTACCCCTGCTCTGATCAAAATTAGAAGACCTTTAGCAAAATTCGAGAGGGTTATAATAGAGACGAATTTTATGCACCTAAAAATAACTGGACAGGGAAATTGAGAAGGGAAATTTTGGTGGCTTTAGGATGGAAAAAAGAAATCCTTTTGGTAGGATGATTTTATTTGTGACTGGCAAAAAACCAAAGATAGGTATTGCAGCGGAAGTTAACGTTTTAATGTCCGTTTGTACAAACGCATGGTAACCAAGGAAGCAGTTTCCGCTGGTCGGGCTATCATGGCTGGCATTGCCAGAAACGCAATGCGATGAACACAATGTGATCGCCGGCATGCCGGATACCAGAATTCCCATCATTACGATCAGCAAGATTATTTTTTCCCTGGAAAAAATCATATACAATGAACCACTGCATAAATACTGAAATTTTTCTATAGCCACATTGTGGTATCATGTCAAGGATTTTATTTCGTCATTTGTCATCCGTATGCTCGATCCTGGGTCGCACGGTGGTATCATTCGAATGGGAATGCATTCCGCGCATCATAAAAATATGGCCTAAGGGGCAAAGCAGAATTAAGGCAAAATATCCCCAAGATCCAAGAATTCCCAAAGATGATAGCGCTAGAATTCCAACAATCGGGATTCCGCAGCAAAGGATCATGGCCAAAGCATGATTTTTTTTAATTTTTTCTGGAAGTAATTTTATCATTATTTTTATTCCTTTCAGTCTTTCCAACCTCAAATGTAGTCGAGTTCATCTGCCTTCCGGTCATTTTTATTCAACGAGTTTTTTTGCCACCACAACTCTCATTCCTGAAAATCCACTGATGATAACGTTCTCTCCTTCTGAAAACTTATTCCCCTTGGCAATTGCATTCCAGATTTCAGCGGCATATTGAATTTTGCCCTCGGGGTCGATGTCTTGGATAACCACTCCTTTTTTGCCTAGCATGGCCTCTCGACCTGTCCGGACTTTGGCCCGCATCGCCTGGAAGATTTTATAATATAGTAACAAGGAGATTGCCCAGATAATTAGATATAGAATCAAAGCGGTCTTAAAAGGGAAAAACCAAAAAACCGGTAATCCGAAAACAGGTAGAAAAAATATCAAGTGACACATAGTTTAAACCTCCTAAAAAACACTGCGCTTGCTATTATGCTTCGTTGGAGATATTTGGCCAGAATCCTGCTGGTCATCCAATTTTGTTATAGCCTTCCATCCCGCCTGCCTTTGTCCGGTCGGATCCAATCCCTTTTGATCAGATAGAATCCCTATCTGGAATTATGCGGGCAGTTTAACGTCATACCCGGGACCAACATCGGCAGCCTTGACTGCAGTGAGCAACTCTTGGAATCATAAAACGCTTCATGACATCACCTCCTTCACGTTGAAGTCAGCAGCCTCCCATACTGCTTCGGATTTCACGACTCCTTCGTTTTTTGTGAATCTTCGGTTTCGGCCAGCATCTGCTGCAGAACCTGATCATAAATTTTAAATCCTGCGGCTTTAAGCAGCTCATCTTCCCAATTTTCCATGACCTTTTGGTGCTCGGCCGTGTAGAGATCTTCTTTGACCTTTTCGCGAACGTCTTCCAACGCCAATTGTTTTCTGGCCTCCAATTCTCTGATTTGCACGATATAATAGTTATTTTCAAACTCGAAGATGTCGCTGATATCTCCTGGATTCAACTTAAATATCTGCTTATGGAACCCGTGCATAAGCATGAATTCAATGGCATTGCGACATTCATAGACATCCACGTCCAGACGGCCTCCTTTGACAGCCGTTTCTTGATCTTCGGAGTATTTTCGTGCAACTTCGGCAAAGTCTTTTTCCTTTTTGAAAGAAAAAAAGGAAGGCTTTAGCTCGCTGTAGGCTTTCTTTGCTCTTTCCAACGCCCCTTCCTTGTCCTCCGGCGTATCACCACCTTTGATAACGATCATGCTTAATTTGGCCTTGGCTGGATACTTATATATTTCTTTTTTCTCATCGTAATAATTTCTGACCATATCGTCGGAAATGTGTATCAGCTTCTGCATTTCCTCCCGATGAAAAATGGGATAGAGACTGGCCATGGTCAAAAACTCGATTTCTTTTCCGTGCTCTACATGGATCATCTGATTATAAGTGTCCTCAGTGATGAGTTCTCTGTCGATCAAGCCATCTACAAACATTTTCTGGTCCTTAAAGCTGTTGTGCGAAAAGTCGCAGGGTTGCATATCTTCCATTTTCTGCACCTGCTGATCCATCTCCTGCATATGGTGACATTGATGGGGTGGGTTTTCGCGGGTGTATTCAGCTAGAAAATCACCAATGGTATAGGGCTTGCTGTTGATGGTGAAAAGAATTCTATCGCGATTCTCCCTAAGGTATTTTTCTCCTTTCTGCCAACGGTATTCCCTTTCGAGTGGATTCAGAATTTCCTCATACGATTTGAAACGTCCGGGTTGCTTTTTCAGGACTTTAACAATATGAAAGGCGCTTTCCTTTTCAAGCACTTGGCTGACTTCCCCATCCTCTAAAGTAAATACCGCTTCTTCAAATTCTATGGGTTCAGTGCCTCTGGCAAGCCACCTCGGATTGGTTTCCTCAGATTTATTGCCGGCATACATTTTTGCCACTGTCTGAAAATCAGCCCCGGATCTTATTTCAAGCAGGGCGGCGTTGGCTTTTTCCTTGGCCTGTCTATTATTTTCTTTTGGGCATGTGGGGCAATTTTCTTTTTCATTCGCGGATTCAATGACGATTTCCTGAATCCGAACGCGTTCAGGAACTCGATATTCATCATCGTGGAGACCTTGCTTATGTTGCTGATAGAAATCTTTTAACTCCTCATCAGTTAACTGAACGTTGAGGACCTCGTAGTTTTTGGTAATGGATGCTTCGCGGCGTAATCTCCCGATATAATCCTTGGTCATCTTTTTCACTTCTTCGGCGACCAGCGGATGAATTTTTTCGTTGAGTTGAACCAGCCGGTCGAAGCGCTCGGATAACGGAAAGCCTTCCAGCCGTTTTTTCTGGAACTCGTATGTTGCTTTAAGATCCTTGTGTTTTTCGTTATTCGCAAGAATCTGCTCATGAAATTTTATGTGAAGAAACGACATGTTCAGTTTATCTTGTAAATTGCCGAGTTCCTCCCGGATGTTACCCCGCAGATCTATTTTTTTATGCTTAATTGCCCGGGAAATAACCACCGGTAACACCATTTCTTTTATCAACCTCCGCCGTCCATCCGAACCCTGGTACCGATCTTTGCAGCAGGCCATCAGACTGTCATATTTGGCCTTAATCTGGTCTTTGGTGATTACTCCACCCTTATATGAGGCCACTGCGTTTGGATGCGGAGGGATCGGATTGGATTCCTTTTGGCCGCAGCCGACAACCAGCAAAGCGATCAAAAGGACAATCAGAGACATTCGTTTGCGGGACATTTCAGCACCTCCACGTTATTTTACGAATTTGAGATTAACACGCTCCTTTTTCGAATCGACGACAAATTTTTTGGCCTTTGCCAGTATTTTTTCGATCGTTTCCAGATACAGCCGATATTCGGTTACGGTTTTCGCCTTTCGATATTCATCGAGCATGGCTGAAAACTTCTCCGCATCTCCACCGGCCTGATTAATGATCTCCTCCCTGTATCCTTCGGCATTGGTGGTTAATTTATGCGCATTCCCCCTGGCCTCCGGAATCACAGTATTCCAATAGCCCTGGGCTTTATTGATCCTTTCTTCGCGCTCTTCCTTCGCGCTGGCTACATCTCGAAACGCCTGGGCGACCTCTTTGGGCGGGTTGACTTCCTGCAAATTCACATGCACGATATACAATCCAGCACCATACCCATCGAGCATATTCTGGGCGCGTTGCGCAATCCGTTTCTGAATCTGCGATTTGGCAACAGTCAGAAGATCCTCCACCGGCATCTGCCCGAAAAATTCAGTGACGGCGGCACGGGCGACTGTCGGAACCAGTGAATCCGGGGAATTCATGCTAAAGAGATAATCCGACGCGTCCTTTATTTGGTACTGGATGTTCATTCTGATTTCCAGGATGTTCTCATCACCCGTGAAATATTGGTTTTTGGCTGAGGGGGCGATTGATGCAGTTGCCTTCGATGTGTCAGAAGGGGAGCCATGCTCCCCATGTCCGGCGTGCCCTCCTGTTTTCGGCACCAGTTCTGACAATCCCTTTTTAGGAAACAAAAGGGTATCCTCTGGCCCAGTGACCCCCACATCAATGCGGCGAATCTCCGAAACGTTGACTTTTTCGATGGCCTCAAACGGCCAGGGAAGCCGATAATGCAAACCCTCCGTGATGGCCAGACGGACTTCCTTGCCGAATATGGTTGAGACGGCCACCTCTCCCGGCTTGACCGTATAAACCCCGGAAAGTAAATAGACAGACAGGACAAGCCCTGCAAGTAAAACGCCCACGCCTTTTTTTCTCAAAGGGATATGCCGGAATGCCCCCTTGATATCGTCAATGAGGCCAACCTCATCTTCATTTTTGAAAATTTTGATAAGAGCGTTCTTTACTTTGATGACAAAGTTTTTGAATAACAGAAAGGTGCTCTGAAAAATTCCTGCAATCCATTTTATCCACGAGCGGCCGGGGTTTTCGGGTATGTCGTCAGCCGTTTCTTCGGCACAGAGTTTTTTGACATCATTTTGCATTTCTCTGGTTTCATCTTTTAATTCCATGGTTATGCCTCCTTATCTATCTCTCAATTTGAGCGTTGAACGAGCTCAGGATTTTTTGAAAATTCCAAAAGCTCCGGGTTGGACGTGTTGATGAACTTGAGCAACTCTGAGTCAGCCGACAAAACAACCGTCGTTTTCCCGTCGATAAATTTTTCATAAGACTCCAACGTTCTGATCAGTTCGTAAAATTTAAAATCTTTCTCATAGGCATCCGCATAAATTTTAATCGCCCGGGCTTCACCTTCGCCTTTTATTTTCTGAGCTTTTTCATAGGCCTTGGAAAGAATGATTTGTTTTTGTTTATCCGCGTCGGCCCTGATCTTCAGGGCTTTTTCGGTTCCCTCCGAACGATACCCTTTGGCGATTCGCTCGCGCTCGGCTCGCATGCGTTTGAAGACACTCAATTTATTTCGTTCCGGAAAGTTCAACATGGTGACTTTCACATCGGCGATGGCAGTCCCATAGTCCACCGCTTTTTTAGAAATTATGCCTTTGACTTCCTGCATCATTTGACCAAATTTGATCTTTTCCGAATCTGTGGCTATCAGAGATGAAAGGTCATACTTGCCGAGACCGATACCGATTTCTGAAGACAAAATATCCCCCAACCGGGTTTCGGCACCTAATCTGTTCTTAACCGTTTTCATGAATTTAATGGGGTCATCTATTTTCCAGACCACATAAGCGTCGACCATTACATTTTTCTTGTCTTCCGTGAGGTATTCGATTTCGCCCATTTCGTAAGTCATCAGCCGGTTGTTGTAACGGTTGACGCTTTGAATCGGATCCGGCCATTTCCAGTTCAAGCCGGCTTCTTTAATAGCCTTGATGGGGTCCCCGAATTGGGTAATAACAACATATTCACGCTCATCGACCTGATAAAATACCAGGCCGCTGGCAGCGATGACCAAAATGGCGATCGTAATCATAATGAGTTTTGTTTTCATCGTTTATCTCCTTTATTATTCAATGATAGTCTTATTTCCATTTTCGTTTAAAAACCATAGGTCCATGATGCCCTGTTTCACATCTGGGTTTATGAGGATCTTTTCCACCGGTGAAAGAATTTTTTCCATTGCCTCGACATAAAGTCTTGTTTCGGTGACTTTTTTGGACTTGTCATGCTCTGTATGTTGTCGGATAAACCGATAAGCCTCACCCTGGGCAGAATTGATGCGCTCGGCCCTAAACCCTTCAGCTTCCATGATTATTTTTTCGGCATTTCCTCTGGCTTCGGGTATGGTGCTGTCCTGGTAAGCCAATGCCTGATTGATATAGGTCTCTCGATCTTCACGGGCACTGGCCACATCGCGGAAAGCCTCCATTACGCCTTCGGGCGGGTCTGCCTGCAAAAGTTGAATGCCGACCACGCGGATGCCGGATTTCCAACTGTCCAGGGAGGATTGAGTAAGAAACATGGTTCGGTCCACAACCTGAGACTTGGCCGAAGCGAGAATAGAGTCGATTCTCATTTCCCCCAACACCTTTCTCAAGGCAGATCTGGTGGCATCTCGCACCAGCTTTTGCGGATCTTCTATATTGAAAAGGTAAGTGGATGCATCCTTGATCTGATAATGGGTCGCCACATTGGCTTTAATCAGGTTCTCATCCCCGGTCAGGATCAAAAAGGATTCGGTCTCCAATTTGCGAATATCATCTGCCGCCACGCGATCTACGGCATCGATCGGCCAGGGAAGCCGGAAATGGAACCCCGGCGAGACTTCGCTTCCGATCTGTTTGCCGAAACGCCGAACAATTCCTCTTTCGTTCCATTGGATGGTATAAAATCCCGTTGAAATATAGGCGAACAAGAGTACCATTGCCAAGGTGACGGCTGTTTTGGGCCGGCCCAGTTTCAACCCGCCTTCGGTCGCATGACAGGAATAATCGGCGGATACCTTCTTTGAGGTCAACGAAACCAGGGCCCGGGTGAACAGTTGAATGCCGGTGTGGAGCACAAATAGCGTCACCACAACGGCTGCGAGCATATCGAGATTGGTAAAGCCGATCATATATCCGGCCAGGCCAATGATAACAGAAATCTCCATTACCACGTGAATGCGGCAATGGTATCCGTCGGCAACCAAACCGGGTGACTGCGTTGCTTTGCCCACATATAGTTTAAACCGTGCCATCAGATAGCAAATCGCGGCACCCAGCATGGCTCCCAGCGTGACGATGGGAACGTTGGTCAGCATGGG
>CP070746.1:4150476-4154694 GCA_020348305.1 Desulfobacterales bacterium | reverse complement strand
CCATCCACCGGCCCCAATTTGAAATGACCATCAACGCGATGCGGCAGGCCAATGCAAATCTGCTTTTACTGCCTATTGTCGGTATGACCAAACCCGGCGATTTTGATCATTACACCCGGGCCAGATGTTATCATAAGATGGCTCAACATTATCCGCCGGATTCGTTCATACTAAGTCTGCTGCCGTTGGCCATGCGCCTTTCCGGCCCGCGAGAAGCTTTGCTGCATGCCATTGTCTCAAAAAACTACGGCTGCACGCATTTTATCACCGGCCGCGATCACGCCGGTCCGGGTCTGGATAGCAATGGTAAGCCGTATTACGGCAGCAACGAAGCCCGCGAGCTCACCGAGGCTTACAGCGCCGAAATCGGCGTGAAGGTTTTACCCTTTGAAGAAATGGTTTATCTGCCCTTTGAAGATGAATTTCGTACCGCCGATCAGGTGCCCGAAGGCACTCAATTCATTTCCCTCTCGGGTTCAGATATCCGAGAACGTATCCGCAAAGGACGCCGTATCCCGGAATGGGCTACGTTTCCGGAAGTCATTCAGGAAATTCAAAAAGCCTATCCACCGCCACGCAAACAAGGATTTACGGTTTTTTTAACCGGCCTTTCAGGCGCCGGTAAATCAACCATTGCCAAAGTGCTATACACGCGCTTTCTGGAATTGGGAGATCGACCGGTGAGCCTGCTGGACGGCGATATTGTCCGGCATAATCTGTCCAGTGAGCTGACGTTTTCAAAGGAGCACCGCGACATCAACGTGCGACGCATCGGTTTTGTGGCCAGCGAAATTACCAAAAATCGTGGTATTGCAATTTGTGCACCCATCGCACCCTATGCTGTCACCCGGGCGGAAATACGAAAACTTATTGAAGACTACGGTGGATTTGCCGAGGTGCATGTCTCCACGCCGATTGAGGTATGCGAAAAACGAGATCGCAAAGGCATGTATGCCAAAGCCAGGGCCGGTCTGATCAAGGGGTATACCGGTGTGGATGATCCATATGAATTTCCGGAATCTCCTGAGTTGCGCATTGACACCACCGATATCACGCCGGACGAAGCCGCTCAACAGATTTTGCTGTTTTTACAACACAAAGGCTATATCTAATAGATAGATTGTTTAGAACAGAGACACAGAGTGCACAGAGAGATCTGTGCCTCTATGGTGCGATACGAGCTAGATAGGATAACATATGCTCAATGTGCTGGTGACCGGTGGGGCTGGGTATATCGGAGCCCATTGTTGCAAGGAATTGTATCTTCAGGGCTATCACCCCATCACCATCGATAATCTCGTGTATGGCCACAAAGAAAGCGTAAAATGGGGCGATTTTTACCAAGGTGACATCGGTAATCCGGACCATTTGAGGGATTGCTTAAAGAAATATAAAATCGATGCAGTGATGCATTTTGCTGCTTATGCGTATGTGGGGGAATCCATGGAAGATCCCCTAAAATACTACACCAACAATGTTTTCAACACGATCAATCTATTGAATCTTTTGTTGGGGCATCACATCAAATATTTCGTTTTCTCATCATCCTGTGCAACCTATGGAAATCCTGTATCCGTACCTATTTATGAAGGTCATCAACGAAAGCCCATTAGCCCCTATGGCAGGACCAAGCGCATGATCGAAGAGATTTTAGAGGATCTAGACGCCGCATACGGTTTGAAATTCATCAGCCTGCGGTATTTTAATGCGGCCGGGGCAGATCCGGAAGGTGACATCGGCGAAAAACACGATCCGGAAACCCATCTCATACCGCTGGTGCTTGATGTGGCTGCCGGCAAGTCTAACACGATTAAGGTGTTCGGTACAGACTATCAAACTGAAGACGGCACTTGCATTAGAGATTATATTCATGTCACGGATTTAGCCCGGGCACATATTCTGGCGCTAGAAAAATTGCTCGATGGAAGCAAAAGCAGTGTTTTAAATCTCGGCCAGGGTAAAGGCTATTCGGTTTTGGAAGTCATTCAAAAAGCAAAAGAGGTGACGGGCAAAGCCATTAATGTTGTCAATTCTGATCGACGGCCGGGCGACCCACCCGTGCTGGTCGCATCCAATCAAAAAGCCATCCAACAATTGGGGTGGAAACCCGAATTGAGCAATTTGGATGATATTATCCGCACCGCCTGGAACTGGCACAGGAAGATTTAAAAATTGAGGAATTCAGGAAAATAGCTCAAAGCGATGTCTACTCCAATCGACAAGCAGGCCCGACTTATGATTATCGGAAAAGACGAGGCGCAGACCCGCAATTTTGCGGATGCACTGAGTTCGGAATATCATATCAGTGCGGCCCCCACCGCGATAGAAGCCGTTCTGCGCATGAAAAAGGAGACCTTTAGCGCGACAATTTTCGACCTTCCCGATGATGGATCAAATCTAACCGATAGTCTGCACAAGCTTCAGCAAGAGGCACCGTTGACGCCGATCATTGTGATCAGCGCACAACAAGGGACTGATATGATTGTAAAAGCGATTAAGGCCGGCGCATTTGATTTTATCACCAAACCCTTTGCCAAGGAAAAACTAAAACTTTCAGTCCATCAGGCCCTGGAAAATCGGAGTCTAAAAAATGAAATCGATTACTTAAGACGGCAACAAGATGTTATTTATGATTACGACCGCATCATCGCTTTCAGCCCGGCTATGCAAGAGATCATGGTCACCATCAAGAAGCTTTCCCAAGTCGATTCCACTATCTTGATGACCGGTGAGACCGGGACCGGAAAAAGTTTTTTCTCTGGCAACATTCATTTCAACAGTCACCGGCGACACAAACCGTTCATTAAAGTCAATTGCGCCAATATACCGGAAACCCTTCTGGAAAGTGAACTCTTCGGCCATGAGAAAGGCGCATTTACCGATGCCAATAAAACCCGAACAGGCCGTTTTGAGCAGGCCGACGGGGGTACCCTTTTTTTGGATGAATTTTGCGAATTAAGTTTTGCACTGCAATCCAAGCTTTTGCGGGCTCTGGAAGAAAAGTCATTTGAGAGATTGGGTGGCAACAGAACCATTCATTCAGATACGCGCATCATCGCAGCCACCAATCGGGACATCGAAGAACAGGTTCGCAGTGGAAATTTCCGCGAAGACCTCTATTACCGAATTAATGTAATCCGAATCCATCTTCCGCCATTACGGGAGCGCAAAGAATGTATTGAGCCTATGGCCAACTATCTTCTGCATAATTTGAGTCGCTCCGTAAAAAAACAGGTCGAATCATTTTCAGCGGAGGTCATCGAGCTGTTTCAAGACTACTCTTGGCCGGGAAATATTCGCGAAATGTCCAACACGATCGAAAGGGCTATTTTGCTGGAAGAAGGTCCGCTTATCCGCAAAGAAAGTGTGTCTTTGCCGAAAGTTAATGTGATATCCCCCGCGGAAAGCGGGCCGCAGTCCCTGAGGCTATCCCAAGAACAGGAAAAAGATTTGATCTACCGTACCTTGGAAAAAAAATTGTGGATCCAAAAAGACGCCGCAAGAGAGCTTGGGATTACTCCCCGGGCGCTGAATTACAGGATCAAAAAGCTGGGCATTACGCATACCCGATGGCGCAAAAACAAATAGTACAGCATCCTGGCCTTCTAGCCTCCCAGCCTCCCAGCTTCTAGCCTTTTACTATTCGCTATCAGCTAATATGTGCTTCGCAGCCAGCGGCCAGCAACCAGAAACCAGCGACCAGTAACCAGTAGCAAAATATTCACCTAACGCCATTCTTACTTTTGCCTCATCTTAATTTTATAGATCTTCTATAATGTATAAATTGGTGTAACTCAATGTATAAAAAACCATACGGTTTCGCGCCTAAACGATCCTAATCTGCTTTGCAAATAAGTATCATTTGTCTTCTCTAATGACCTCAAAAAAAATCTATTGAATTATTAAAATATCTTACACACGCAATATTCAGCCGATCGCTCGCTTGGCATCCTTTTTGCTTCTGTTCCGCTTACAAAGAGGAGAAAGGGCAATTATTTTGATAATTTTAAAATCTGTCTGCCACAACTTTTTGAATCGTATCTCAAAACAGCGCTGGGTTCCGGTCTCTTTCCCCAGTCTTCTGTCTATTTTTGTTCCGTTTCCCTCCGCAAAGCACAGATATCGACGTTCATTTTTTTACACAAATGAGATCATGGCTGGTTTCGCGTTTTCGTGTCCAAAAAAGAAGATGAGGGTACTCAACTTACGCCTGCTATT
>CP070746.1:4146436-4150376 GCA_020348305.1 Desulfobacterales bacterium | reverse complement strand
TCCAGCCGCGACAGTTGATTTCGCGGCTGGAAGCCGCTCCCACAGAAAGTTTATCAAATGTCAACTTGGACTTTCCAGATAAGCAGATTCGATTATTGTTAGGTTAATGAAGAAATTGCGTAAAATGGAAGCATAAATTAGAGGTTTCACCTAAAAATGGGGCAAGCGTGTTATCATTGATAACGACGTCTGCCCCATTTTTCTATTTGCCATTTGTCTATTGGAGTCCCTAATGCCCATAAGAAATACTTGTATCTGAGAGTCATTTCGTTTCTACGGACAACGGATCCGCCTGGCAGAACATTTTTTATTTAATCACCAGATCCCCTAGATACGGAAAGTTCATGGTGTTAACAATGCGATTGATCATCACATTGTTTTTACCGGCGTAGGAATGATTTTGCCAGTGAAACGGCACAAAGGCCGCCTCATCGTAAAGGATCTTTTCAATGGTCTGGAGTATCTCGGCCCGTTTTTTCAGATCCGTTTCGGATTGGGCCGCCATGGTCATTTCATCGATTTTAGGATTGCAATAATTGCCGCTGTTATACTGCCCGTAACCGGTTTCTTTGTTCGGACACATGCCCAGAAATTCAGTAAAGTTACCGGAGTCTTCGGTGTCCGAGTGCCAGCCGATCATTTGAATGTCGGCTACCTGGGCATCAAACTCATCCCAGTACTGGGCTTTGGGCATGGTCTTGAGGTTGACCTTGATATTAATTTTAGCCAGCATGGAAACCGTCGCCTCGGCGATTTTTTCATCGTTTACATAGCGGTTGTTGGGGGCAATCATGGTGCACTCAAATCCGCTTTCCAGCCCGGCTTGCTTCATCAGGGCCTTGGCCTTTTTCAGGTCATATCGGGGCTCCAGGGCCGGATTATGTCCCATATACCCTTTGGGGCTTTGTTGACCGGCCGGAGTGGCAGTGCCTTTCATGATTTTTTTGGCAATACCCACATTGTTAACGGCGTACACAATGGCTTGCCGTACGCGCACGTCTTTGAACTCCGGACGCCGGTTCTGGTTCAATTGAAAGGTAATAATTCGGCCGCCGGGAAATGTTACCAGTTTAACGTTCTTATCCTTTCGGATTCTCTGGAAATCTTGCGGTGGTACAGGTGTAATAAAGTCCACATCGCCGGAGAGCAGCGCGGCCACCCGGGTGGCGTCCTCCTTGATCGGGGTCAGGATAATTTTGCTCACATTTCCGGGGGAGTTCTTGTCCCAGTAATCAGCGAATCTTTCGAAGACATACTTCGCACCCTGCTCCCAATAGGTCACCTTGTAAGGGCCTGTTCCGGATGAGTTCTTCAGGGCAAACGAAGGACCGATTTTTACGACCGCATCTTTGGGTTGACCGGTATCATCCGTACCGGTGTAAAATTGGCTGTCCATGGGAAAGATATAGGTCGCCATGTTGATCAGCAGCGCATAGGGCTTTTGGGTCTTTATATCGACCGTATGGTCATCGACAATATGGCAACCTTCAAATGGCGTGAAGAGTCCTTTAAAATCCTCGCTTTTATAAAAACGTTCAAAGGTAAACTTCACGTCTTTGGCCGTAAATGCGTTGCCGCTGTGGAATTTAACACCCTTTCGCAAAAAAAACCGCATGGTTAAATCATCCACGCGCTCCCACCTTTCGGCCAAACGGGGTTCGAAGCTCATGTCCTGTCGATATCGTACCAGAGGATCAAAGGCCCAGTGCGAATACTGCAGCATTCCGCCCGACAACTGTACCTGGGGGTCCTGTGATACCGGACCCGCATCCAAGGCCAACTTCAAGACTTTGGCATTGGCTAAGGTACCTAACGAAAACAGCACCACGATGGCTAGACAAAATACGAATAATTTTCTCATAATAATTTCCTCCTTTCCGTTTGTTTACCCTATTAGTGAAAAAATCCCCATTGCCAAATGGACTTTGTCTTACAGTTTCTTTAAGCGTTTGTTATTGATTGTATAATTGAGAACTTAGCTGTGGTCAAGAAAGAAAAATATTTTTCTAGTAAATAAATGGGGACGTCCATGAAAATATAACTTTCTAGCAATTATTTTATGGGCTATGATTTTGATAAGATCCTTGAAAGCGTTGCCGATTTGTTTGAAATGGAAACCGGAAAGATCTTACAATCAAGCAAATGGCCTCAGCGCGCACAAGCCCGCAGCCTGGTTTGTTACCGGGCTGTCCGGCAACTGAGCATCGATATAACCACAGTTGGCGAAAAGCTGGGTTTGACGCAATCATCTATCAGCAAAGCGGTGCGAAGGGTAGAAAACAGGCTTCGGATAAAAATTGTTCCCTGGAGGTTAAGAGAAAGTAATAATTTCATGGACGTACCCCCATTCTCGAAAAAAATAAAAGAGAGAGATCAAAAAAGGAATTTACTTGACTTGACAACAACCAGTTATGATATCTGTAATTATACACAGAGCTATAATAAATTGCGTATTCGTTTTCGCCAAAATACTCTGCAACGACTTGACTGTCTTCGATGCTAAACTCAGACCGAAGGGAGTTCGCCGAAGTTTTAACGAAGGCGGAAGCTCGCTCGCCTTCGCTTAGAAAAGCTTCGGCGCGGCTGGCCAGAGGGAAGACGGATTGGCTGCGTCGCAATTTCACTTGGTACTTCGCAGCTTTTTACGGGGAGCTTCATAAAATTCTAATAACAAATAACGAATAACAATTAACGCCTAATTGAGCGTTCTTCGCTTATTTAGAGTATACTAACAATTTAGAGGGAATCCAAATGAGAAGAAAACTTAACATCGGATTTTTTTTCATCTCTTTCATGCTCTTTTTAGGTCCTTTTATTAATCCAGCACTTTCTGAAGAAGCGAAAAAAGATAGCGATCTTGATGAGAAAGTAAGAAAATTCCTCGAAAGCCATCGAGATAGATGGGTTGACTGGAATGTTCCCGAAGTTGACGGTAAGGTCTTATATGATCTCATTATCAAGCACAATTATAAGAAAGCTGTCGAAATAGGCACTTCCACAGGGCACTCGGCGATTTGGATTGCGTGGGCCCTCAGCAAAACCGGTGGAAAGCTCATTACCATCGAGATAGATGAAGGTCGCTATAAAGAGGCCCTGGCCAATTTTATGGAAGCCGGCCTCTCAGACTATATTGACGCCCGGCTCGCTGATGCCCATGAACTCGTTAAGGAGCTGAAGGGCCCGTTTGATTTTGTTTTTTCCGATGCGGATAAAGACTGGTACAAAAACTACTTCATCGCCTTAGCGCCCAAACTTGAAGTGGGTGGCTGTTTTACGGCACATAATGCCTCCGGAGGTTACAGCGGAATAAGAGAATTTCTCGAATATGTGAAAAGCTTACCCAACTTCGAAACTACGATAAACCGCTCCCGTTCAGCGGGAATTTCGATCAGCTACAAAAAAGCTGAGAAGTGATTTGACAATACGAAAAGAATCGTTCTTCAAATTCCAAATATTAGTTACATTTCAGTAAATTAGCTTTATTACAGAGTAACAGATGCCAAGTTTTGACCTTGGCAACTATCCGCAGTAAGTAATGCCTATGATTCTCTCATTTTAGCCCGGCCATGCGCAGATCCCCGATAAGCCGATCTACATCGTCCTTATTTTTCCAGGGTACCATCTTTGCCAGCCATTCGAGGGTAAGATCGGATTTTATCCGAAGCACTTCCGCAGCTGATGCACGAGCCTCCTCACCACGGCCTAATTCGATATAAGTGACGGCCAGAAGAATATGGCTAAAGATATCATTGGGGCTGCGAATCCGCGCTTCTTTACCCGCTGCAAGTGCCTCCTCATATTTTCCTATCATCCAAAGGGCATAGCCGAAATTATAATAGGGGGCAGCATGTGCGTATGGGTTGAGACGGATGGCCTTCTTATACAGCGGAATGCTTTCTTCCGGCCTGCCTGCATTCATTAGAAGCCTGGCTAAACTGGC
>CP070746.1:4137323-4146336 GCA_020348305.1 Desulfobacterales bacterium | reverse complement strand
GGCCAATCATATTGCAGCATGGCATCCATGGACTTTTTGGAAAGGGTTAGGGTCGGCAGGCCTCTTTCCTGCTTGTAGAGGTTTAGAAAATATTGAGCCAATAAAGGGATGTCTTCTTTGCGCTCTCTTATGGTGGGCATGTGGATCTGAACCACATTTAAGCGGTAATACAGGTCTTGTCGAAAACGGCCTTCTTCAACATCCTCAGCAATATTCCTGTTGGTCGCCGAAATGACCCTGACATCAACCGGAATCGACTCATTACCGCCGACGCGATAAAAAACACCTTCTTGGAGGATGCGAAGCAGTTTGGACTGCATACCCGGGCTCATTTCTCCTATTTCATCCAAAAAAATAGTACCGCCATCCGCCAGCTCAAATTTCCCAATTTTTTGACCGGCAGCCCCAGTATAAGCCCCTTTTTCATGGCCGAACAATTCATCTTCAAGCAATGTTTCAGGCAAGGCCGCACAGTTCAAGACGATCATGGGCATATCCCGTCGAGATCCCATACGGTGGATTAACCGGGCAAGCAGTTCTTTGCCGGTACCGCTTTCGCCTAATATCAGGGTACTTGTTTTTGAATTGGCTACCTTAACGGCATCGGTGATGACTTTCCGCAATGCCTTGCTCTCTCCAACCAATTCATATTTAAGGTCCAGCTCTCTTCTGAGATCTTTGATCTCTCTTTTATCATCCTCAATTTTGCGCGCATTACCAATGGCTAAAGCTGCTAGATCGGCAAAAACAGACAAAATTTTTAAATCATCATTGGTAATGGATCCACCATCTGCTTTATCGATAATTTCCACCACACCGATGATCTTATTCATTACCTTCAGCGGTACACAGGCAATTGAGCGTGTTTTAAAACCGATCGATTCGCTGATTTCTTTATACCAGCGAGGCTCCTTGGTGACATCCGGAATGAGCAGAGACTCACCGGTTTGGGCAACATAACCGGCTATACCTTGACCAAGTTCAATCTCAAATCGTTTAACATCCTCTTTTTTTTCTCCGGTAGCCACCTTGAAGTAAAGCTTTTTCGTCTTAGGATCCAACAGAAGCAGCGAGCTGGCTTTGGCATCCATCATGCGGGTGGCCGTTTCAATGATAAGTTCCAACAATTGGTCAAGATCCTGCACCGAAGAGACCCATGTGGATATTTCTCTTAAGCGGTCGATAGACGAATTTGAATTGAATCCGTTGTTATCCATTTTCATACGCTGCCTTTACTATTAGACATAGGAATTCATTATTGTATACATATTATATTCGAAATGTCATGCTTAGTCAATTTTAATATAACACAAAAATGGTTGAATTGGATAGACTGGCGATTGGAAAGCAAGCGCCTCTTTATCTTAACCATGGCGTTATTGCTTCTGATTATTTATCCTGGATATAATATACTCACCAATTTTTTCGGCCGACCGTCCAAAAAGCTCCTGTATTTCTAGAAATTCGATAAAATGATTTTCCCAGGGCATGCTGTTTTCTTGAACAATATTTTTAATATGCTCGTACTTACCCCCTAGCGCTTTAATTTTTGTCGGCAGAGATACATTTTCCTTAAACGAAATATGTAACAAAAGCAGGTATTCGATGATGTTTGGTGTGGATGGAGAAGATGATAAGATCGGAATAACCAAAAGGCTGCGATCATCTTTTCGGCCTTTGCCGATATAAACGTTTCCTTGTTGAACAATGATGCGTTTGCTTCCCCTAAGTTTCGGATCTGTTTCAATTCGAGATGGAATCTGTGCAGCAATGCCACGCTTGTCTTTTATCTCAATGGTGGTGTCATCTGCGGGTTCGCCGAATAGGTTTAGCCCGCTGATTTGGTAAAGAACAGAGCCTTGAATATGTGAAATAATGCCCTGTAAATTTTTTAAAACAATTATATTGCTGTTGGTGAGCTGGGATATATTAAAATTTTCTAAAGCAATGGCTTCAAACAAAATGCCTTCGATCCGGTCACTGATACGGCTGGTTCCGACGGTTACCGTTTTAGCCTGATGTTTGATGGCATCCACCGGGCGGGCCAAATAATTTATCGATTCAGCCAGACATTTAAATAGGGTATTTAGCATGTTCGACGGCGTGCCTTTTTGGCTGAAATCGATTTCAAAATCAGATACCGGCAGCCTACCGGTTAAATACTTCAATAGAAGCGTCAAGTCCGAGGCCGCATCAAAACCAATGGTGGATGGAAATTGTTTTTGCGCTTTTCGCTGTCTAAAATGTTTATAAAATTGGGCGATTTTCTCCCTGAAAGGTTTTTCGAGTATAATTTCATATACATCCAATTGTTTGCCAGCGTATTCATCAATAGTGGTTCGAATATCTTCCTGGAAATTGTACAAAAACCGAGAACCATCATTGATCGCCAACGCCGCATAATATCCCCAAATGTGTCCGACCAGGGTGTTGAGAATTGGGGCGAGATGCTCTTTGACAACCGGAACGTGAAACACAGCCTCGGCGTAGGGGTCAAACCGTTTCTCACCAGCGTCTGCAATCACCACCGGTGTAGCTTTGTGCGCTTTGAAAATGGCAGTATCCTTTATAATATCACCGATGACGGTGCTCCTGGTTCCAGCAGCGCATACCATGATCAGCGGCTCCGATGATAGATCAATGTGTTTTTTATCCTCTACAAAATCCGACGAGATGGTTTTATAGCAAAGCTCGCTGAGTTTGATACGTATTTCATCTGCGGACGCCTTGTTCGGCCCGCTGCCGACAGTCGCCCAGTATGTTTTGGTGACCGCAAGTTTTTTGGCTGATTTCGCGATCTGATCGTCAAGGGCCAGTACTTTTCGCATCTGCATGGGAAGCGCCAGCAACTGTTTTATTTCTTCCGAGACAAATTCATCGTTGCGGCGATTTTTCAACCGGGCAATGTATAGTCCAAGAATCGCTCCGGCGACGATTTGCGAATAGAACGCTTTGGTTGAGGCCACAGACATTTCAATATCCCGTCCGCTGCTGGTGTACATGACCCCATCGACTTTGAAAGTTAAATCCGAATCCCTGCGGTTCACAATAGCCAGAGTGTAAGCCCCACGTTCTTTAACCATGTCGACGGTACGATTCGTATCGGTGGTAGTACCCGATTGGCTGATGGCAATCACCAGCGCATCAGCCATGCTGTTAGCGTCATCATGCTCATTGAGCTGAAACCCGCTGAACTCGGAAGCTTTCAACGCACGAATAAGCATCGAAGGATTATCTAAGTAATAATTGAGGATATTGGCACACGCCAGGGCAGCCACACCGGCGGTTCCCTGTCCAATAAAAAAGATGCGTTTGATGTGACCGGTGCTCAGCGCTTTTTGAAGTGATTTTGGAACAATCGTCTGATCCAGCATGATCACATGCTGATCGTTGTCGCCGTCTTTTATTTTCCAACGATTTTGTAACGTTTTTTCAACAGAATTCGGAGATTCTGACATTTCTTTTAAGAAATAGTGCGGGAATCCTTGGCGGTCGGTATCCCTTGAGGTAATCTCAGTGTGTTTGATGTCTTTCTCGCTGATAATTATGGGAGTACCGTCATAGTACATCGCTTGAATGCCATCCAGGCCGCCTGAGGATGCCTGGTTTATAATAAAAATTTGACCCTGGGTCTGACCAGTTGGGCTATCTACAATGGTTTCCCCATCTAGTTTTAAATAATAGGGGGTTTCTTCTACAAATCCATATACTTCGGAGGTGGGCACATAATGTTCATCCGCCAGACCGACAAAAATGGCTTGACCGCTTCCTTTTTGAGCCAGAAACATTTTGCCCGGGGCCAAATCCGTGTGCATGGATATGGCATGAGAGCCTTCGAAGTCATTGACTGCTCGGCGGAACGCTTCTTCGATGCCATAGCCCTGTTCAATGTATTTTTGGATTTGAAGCGGAATGATCTTCGTATCGGTCGTTATCTCCTCGGGTATAATTTTTCCGCTGTGTTCGAGTTCGATTTTGAGCTCCTGAAAGTTGTCAATATCTCCGTTAAGGCAAGTGTGTATAATGCCGTTTTTCCCCGAAAGGCACCCTACGGTGGTATTATCTACCGGATGGCAGTTGGGTTCAGTGATGGCGCCCACCGACGCCCAACGGGTGTGGGCTGAAACGGTGTCAAATTCAGTACAAAACGTCGTCAACATTTGCAAGATTACATCGTTTGCGATCTCGCGGCGCAAATAGCTGATGTTATCTCCCAGGCTGCCGACTTCTGCGGCAACTTTATGGGTAACCGTGACGGCAACCTGTTCTCGGCTATTTTCGTCCAGAGATTGATGTATACTTATTCCTCTATTGACCAGAGTTATCTGCTCGCAGCGCAAGCTAAACTGATCGAGCAGATCCGCGTTTGCTAGTGCGTTTTTGAATTTCTCAAATTCAGCTCCGTTAAAAACGAACATCATCGAAATGCCGGCCGAATCGCGTCCTCTGACTTCAAGCCGGTCAATGCTGTTTAGCACGGCATTAATTTTTTTGAAGAAAGCAACGGTTTCTGGTGTTGGCGAAATATGGTCAGAGGCGATTAGGTTTTTGGTCTTTTTTATATTTTCTGATATTTCAAAACGCAGGCACCACACAATATCCTTAAGATTTTCAATTCGCTTGGACATCACATCCACCTTAGCTGCATGCAAACGCCCCATGTGGTCAGATAAAATGTTAGCCTCGTTGGCAATGATGCGAGACAGCCGTTGTGAAAGTTGCTCAAGTTGTTGCTGGTTTTTTTGATCAATAAAGATCGAAAAAAAAGGCGTCTCATTTTTCAGATCCTGAACCGAGCGCCACAACGAATCGATCAACGCTTTTCCACCGAGATACTGCTCATCGATGTCATTGTCATCATCAACTTTGCAGGTTTCACAACCATGCGCTTCGATGTGCGTCAGCATATTTTCCAGCAGCGCGATATCTACACGATAATTTTGGGTCGCTTTATTTTTAATTGTAACAATACCTGCAATGCCGCAGCACAGAATGCTTTGCCTCAGAGGGAAAAAAACAATGGAGCCCTGACGCACGCCGGTAAGACTTCTACAAAAATAGACCTCAGCGACAAGATAAGGATGTATCTTACGATAGAGGTGGATGGACATATTCTGAATCTTATTTAATGCGCGTGTGGCCATCATTTTTAGATAAGGTTTCATTGATCATTTTCCTCGATACTGTTTTGACGTGTCGCACTCCGATCTAAAGATCGCTATTTTTCGAACCGCAGACGTTTTTCCTCTGAAATGTCTTAAGTATACAACGCGCAGGCAAATTATTCCAGTATCACTTGAGCGGTGTTCCGGGATCTACGGATTTATCCAACGTCGCAAGGGTGACATCCGACTGGTCTACTGCCGCAAGCAGCATGCCATTAGACAAAATTCCCATAAGTTTGGCGGGCTTCAAGTTGGCCACGATAATTATTTGTTTGCCAACCAGCTCTTCAGGCGAGTAGTTTTCGGCAATACCAGCCACCAGGGTCCTTTTTTGCCCCAGGTCAACTTCAAGTTTCAGCAGCTTTTTGGCCCTGGGAATCTGTTCTGCTCGAATGACGGTGGCGACTCGTAAATCGATTTTATTAAAATCCGCAATGGTGATTTCAGGTTTAATATCGGAATTTGCCGGGCCAGTCTCTGTCTGGGTCTGCACGTCGGTTGTTTTTTGGGTCAAATCGATTCTTGGAAACAAAATGACCGATTTCGGTATTTTAGTGCCAGGCGCCAGGCGTTTCCAATGTTTGAGCTGATTGATGTGATAGAAAGCTGTTTTGTCATCCAATCCGAGATGTTTTCGCATCGTTGCAGCTGTACTTGGCATTACCGGATAAATCAGACCGCATATAATTCGAAGTCCTTCCAGCAGATTGTAAATGACCGCCGCGAGTTGTTTGCGGCTCGATTTTTTTTTGGCCAGCACCCAGGGCGCGGTAACGTCGATCGTTTTGTTCATTTGGCCGATAAATTCCCATACGGCTGCCAGAGCTTTGTGAAATTCAAAAGCGTCCATGGAACGTTCAAAATCACGAATCGTTCGTATGGCCCCTGACTCAAGCCCCAGCTTAAATCCCTTGGCCACATCAGGGTCAACCTGCGGGACGACGCCGTCGAAATATTTATGGGTCATCGAAAGAACCCTGGAAAATAAATTGCCGAGATCATTGGCCAAATCCGAGTTAATACGATGCACGAGAGCCAATTCACTGAAGTTGGAATCCAATCCGAAGGTCATATCTCGAATCAAAAAGAATCTAAACGCATCCAGTCCGTAGATATTTTTGAGTTGGAGCGGATCAACCACGTTACCGATGCTTTTTGACATCTTGCTTTGATCCACGTTCCAGTAGCCGTGCACGTTTAAATGCTGATAGATGGGAATATCGGCAGCCTTGAGCATAATCGGCCAGTAGATACCATGAGGCTTGAGGATATCCTTGGCCACAATATGCTGGGCAGACGGCCAAAACTTATTATACAATTCACCATCCGGATATCCCAAGGCCGAAATATAGTTTAATAAAGCATCAAACCAGACATAGGTGACATAGTCTTTATCAAAAGGAAGGGTTATGCCCCATTTCAGTCGGGATTTGGGTCGAGAGATGCAAAGATCTTCAAGTGGATCTCTGAGGAAAGCCAGCACTTCGTTTTTATAGCGTTCAGGGCGAATAAAGTCGGGCGTATTGCGGATATGATCAATGAGCCAATCCTGATAGTTGCTCATTTTGAAAAAGTAGTTGGACTCTTTAATCACTTCTGGCTCAGTTTCATGATCAGGACATTTATGATCCACCAGTTCACGTTCCGTATAAAAACGCTCGCATCCGAAACAGTAAAGTCCCTCGTATTCGCTAAAGTAGATATCGCCTTTATTATATATGCGCTGAAGGATCTGTTCCACCACCGCTATGTGGGATGGATCAGTGGTGCGGATAAAGTAGCTGTGTTCTATTTGTAATTCGGGCCATAGATCTCGAAAAAGTTGGCTAATTTTGTCGACATAGACCCTAGGGCTTAAACCCTCTTTTTTAGCCGCCCGCACCACCTTATCGCCATGCTCGTCAGTTCCTGTAAGAAAAAAGACATCGGTTTGGCACATCGTGTGAAAGCGTGCGGCAACATCTGCCACGATGGTGGTATAAGCGTGCCCCAGATGGGGTCGTGCATTGACATAATAAATAGGGGTCGTAACATAAAAGGGTCTGGACATTTTCTTTCTAATCCTTTTATCTCTTTATTGGGTCCTCATCTTTTTTTATTTGACCAACTGAGATTTCCATTTCCAGTCCGCCCTCCAGTCGGACGGTTATCCGGTTGCTCAATGCATTATGGCGGATGACTTTACCTTTTCCATTTGGCGTCATTACGGTTTTGCCGATTTTCGGTAAATCTTTTTTAATCTCTTGGTAGGTTTCACTTTCGTAAGTAAGGCAGCACATGAGACGACCGCACTGGCCCGATATTTTTGTGGGATTTAAGGAAAGACTTTGATCCTTTGCCATGCGAATCGAAACTGGCTCGAATTTTTCCAAAAAAGACGAACAGCAAAGTTCACGACCGCATCTTCCGATCCCTCCGCACATTTTGGCCTGGTTGCGGATTCCGACTTGACGCATTTCAATTCTGCTGCCAAGTTGTTTAACCAACATTTTTACCAGTCGCCGGAAATCGACGCGTCCCTCTGCGGTGAAAAAAAAGGTAATTTTACTCCCATCAAATGATTTTTCGACCGTAAAGAGGTTCATTTTAAGATCAATTTCCTGAATACATTTTAGACAATATTCATGGGCGGATTTTTCATCGGTGAGATTTTTTTCTCTTTGTTGGAAATCTTTTTCATTGGCCAGACGGTAAACTTTTTTTAAGGGTTTCTTCGTTGGACGCACTTCGCGGGTCATGGGGGATACAGCCACCGTCCCGAAGCCCAGTCCTTGTTCCGTCTCCACAATTACATGGTCGCCCCGATTTAGCACAAAGGCTCCACAATCAAAATCGTAGACTTTCCCGGTGGGCTTAAATCTGATTCCGACGATTTTATTCATATTGAGCTCGTTTTGCTTCCCATTTTGTAACATTTAAGACTTGGCTAGTTTCATCAGCATAACTTCCAACGTCAGCCTTAAATTCGTGTTGGCATGAAAACTGTTTTGGGTGGCCTGAACCAAATCAATTTTTGAAAGCAGTGATGGTACGCTCCTTTTTTGTGAAGCCAGCTGAATATCGCTGGCAATATCCTGATTTATAATTTTTTCAGGATAAAATTTAGCCATCACCAGGTCCCGGAACCAGGACTTCATCACCTCAAGGGTTTCTAATATGGTGTCTTTATCCCTTGATAGCCGTTCAGCAAAAGCTAAAATACGACCCATTGGTCGTGAAGATAAGCCATTGATTTCTTCCAAGACCCAATTCCTTTGTTTGACCCAATTTGCCTGGTACATGGTTATGGCCCGGGATAAGCTTCCGTTGGCCATTGTTGCAATGGCCAACGCCTCATCTGAATCGAGCCCATGTTGTTCGACCAGCAGATTTTCCAATTTTTTTTTGGAGATTGGATTGAACCGAATATGCTGGCAGCGTGAAACAACCGTGGGGAGGAGATCCAGTGTTTGGGTGGCGATGAGGATCAGAATGGTCCGTTCCGGGGGTTCCTCTAGTATTTTGAGCAGGGCATTGCTTGCAGCAGGATTCATGGATTGAGCATCATGAATAATGACCACACGTGTGCTTGCCTCATAAGGTTTCATGGCAAGTGTGTCACACAGTGCCCGAATTTGAGCAATTTTGATAAATGCACCCGTTGGTTTAACCTGAATGATATCAGGATGATTTCCAGATTCAATTTTCCTGCATGATTTGCAAATGCCACACGGACCGACGGATGAATACGGATCATGAATACGTTGACCAATGATAACCCGGGTTTTTTTGATCTCAGGCGTGTACCCCGAATTCTTTTTCAGACAGTTACATGCCAATGCCAAAGCGATGGCGACCTCCCGTTTGCC
>CP070746.1:4133214-4137223 GCA_020348305.1 Desulfobacterales bacterium | reverse complement strand
TTGCCCATGCAAGAGACATATATGTACTCTTCTGCCCCAAAGGCTGTGCTTCCCGCACCGAAAATAAAGATGAAAAAGGAGCTGAGTACCAACAACATTGCCAGCAGCTTTCTTGGTTTCATGGTTTCCTCCTTTTTTTGATTAAATCGCCTGTTTTGAAATATTGATGTCTATTCTTTTCACCATTCCGGAAAAATGATAATTAAACAACCACCTCCTTTCTTGACAGGGCGCGGCAGTTTTCGCGCTCAATCAGATTATTTTTTTCTGCCTCCTGAAATTACGCTATTAAGCCTTCTTCCCAGTGTATCTCAAGCCCCAATCGTCAAAAAAGATTTTTAAATACTGTAACGCGGAATGTAAAGGGCGGCAGATTCTTTTGTACGTGTGATATGTTCATCCAGAATCTTCAACGTCTCATCCAATCTGTCTTCTTCGATGCTTTGCGTCATTCTTTTATGTTCATCATAAGATTTTTGCGTGTGATGCGGCACCGCCGCTAAATGAGTCCTGACAGCCGCAACCCTTGCGACGATCAGGCGATAGGCTTCATTCATAAACTGGTTGCCGCAATGCTTGAAAAAGAGGGCATGGAAATCGGTATCAAGATCAAGATATTTATCTTCTCTTTTTTCTCTGCGAGCTAAAGTCATCTCGTCAACTACCTTCTTCAACTCGTTGAGGAAGGACTGTTTGTTCCTTTTGGTTGCCAATTTCAGCGCGGCACTTTCTAGGGTGTATCTGAACTCACAAATATCTATGACCTCTTGTTCACTCATGGTGAAAACAAAGGTTCCTTTTTGGGGAAATATTTTCACCAGTCCCTCAATTTTTAGTTGCGCCAGTGCTTCGCGTACAGGTGTTTTGCTAATGCCAAGCGATGCTGCCAAGGCGCTCTCTGAAATGGGTTGCCCTAACCCAAGATCGCCTTCGGCAATCGCTTCACGAATATACTCAACGGCAATGGCAGTTAGTGATTTTGGTCTTGGAATCTGCTTGATCGTATCGTTAAGGGGTCTTGTGTTCATTAATTATAATCCCACATTAACTGCTATTTGTTCTTTCTGGACAATCAGATTTTTTTGCGCTTGCCCAACAAGGAAGAGATTCCAATTGTTAGAGGCGGCCGAATTCTTCTAGCAATTCATCAACCGTTTTGCCGGCTGCAATGGCCTTCCGGGTTGCCTCCTCCCGCTCTGCCTGTTCTTTCGCGAGCTTCAGGACGGATTCAAGCTCTGTATTTGAAACGACGGTGATGCCGTTTTCATCGGCCACAATCATATCCCCAGGGTTCACCACGACGCCACCACACTGAATCGGCACATTGATATCAAGTTCATCCATTCTTTTCGAATACATGGTATGCGTGCCGCGGGCAGTGACGGAGCGGGAAAACAGAAAAAATCCCAGATCCCGCAGCTCATCAATATCCCTTACCGCGCCATCCACTATGGCCCCCTTAACGCCTTTTTGAAGGCAAAGTCCCCCCATGAGTCCTCCCCAGATTGAGGTCTCCGTGTCACCGCCGGCATCCACGACGATCACATCCCCGGTCTGGGCGACCGGTAAGGCATTGAGGCAATCTTGGAGGTCACCGGGTGAAAGCTTAACGGTCAAGGCCGGGCCAACAAGTGTGCCATTAGAAATCGGCTTAAGCGAGCTGTGCATCACACCGCGCCGTCTCTGGACATCTGCAAATACGCAGGATGCGCTGTAGCATTTGGCAACTTCTTGGTACTGCTCAAAGAGGGCTTTATGCGGTCGTTTGAAATCATTTATGATCTGTGTCATTTATTTTACTCCTTCCTGCCAAGACTGAGATGATGAATAGATGCGCGTTTGAAATCAATCATGATGCGCGCGAGTAACTACCGTCAGCTAACTTGACGCGGTTAACCGGAGATAATGGTGGATTGCCGCTTAAAACACGGACGACCTCCTCCGATGCGCGCAGCCGTGCCTCATGGATCGACTCTTCTGAATAATATGCTGAATGGGGTGTAATAATGATGTTGTCCAATTGAAATAGCGGATTATCCGGTTTCCAGTCTTTTTTTTTGGCCGGCTCCTCAACCGTATCGTCAATTCCGGCCGCGCTGATCCAACCCTCTTTTAATGCCCTATAAAGGGCATCATTATCCACTAATGGGCCGCGGCTGGTGTTGATGAGCACAGATGCCGGTTTCATTTTTTTCAATTCCTTCTCCCCGATCATTCCTTTGGTTTCAGGAGTTAAGGGAACCTGGATCATCAAATAATCGACCTGTTCGATAAGCTCGTCAAAGGATACGGGTGTTACGCTGTAGGAGACAAAATCTTGCTCAGCAACGTAAGGATCGTACGCGATCAGTTGGACGCCAAAGGGTTTTGCCCTTTCTGCAATTGTCCGCGCGATTTTGCCAAATGCCAGAAGGCCCATCGTACGGCCCCGCATCCGGTAGATCGGTTGGGCGGCTTGCCACCGCCAGATACCAGCCCGGCTGGCTTCATTATACATCTGTAGTTTACGAATACAGGCCAGCAACATGGCCATTGCATGGTCGGCCACTTCATCCACACAATAGTCCGGAATATTGGTCACCAGAATATTGCGACCGGTGGCGGCCTCCACATCGACAATATCAACACCGATGCCGTAACGAGCAATTAAACGGCAATTGGTAAAGGCATTGATGGTTTTTTCTCCCACACGCGCATATTGACAAATCACGGCATCCGCATCATGGGCCACTTCGATCAGTTCTTCTTCGCTCTTGCACTGGGCGGCTACTAACTCAAATCCTGCGCCTTCAATAACCGGACGCTCGACATCCACATCACCATAGTCATAATCCGTAATGACCACTTTTAATATTTGACTCATCGAAACACCTTTTTACACAATTTAACTATACGTAAGCCCCAGGAGAGTAAGTCAACTCATAGCTGTGGCTGTAAATCTCAATAATGTTACCGAAGGGGTCTTCGCAATAAACCATTCGATAGGGTTTATCATCCGGGTAGTAATAGCGAACCGGCATGCGTTGTTTGCCGCCATGTTCGATGATTTTTTGGGCTAAACCCTCTAAGTCGGGGTCCTGCACACAAAGATGAAAAATACTGGTTTTCCAGTATTCGAAATGTTTTTCAGGTGCCTGGGCATCTTTAAACTCAAAAAGCTCCACGCCGACGCGATCGCCCGTGGATAAATGCGCAATTTTAAATTTTTCCCAGCCTTCGCCAAATACATCGTCACACATAACGCCAATGGCGCTATCATCTGAGACGATTTCTGTTGGCGGCATAATCACATACCAGCCGAATACTTCGGTATAAAATTTTACTGCCTTTTCTAGATCAGTAACTGAAATTCCGATGTGAGAAAGTGTTCTTGGATAAGCCATAATACTGCCTCCTATTTGTTTATTGGGTTAAACGTTTATTTTTAATGCTTGCAAATGTTCATCCCATTTAAGGATTTCGTGATGGTACCATCCGCTGAAAAATCAGACCAATTTCTTCCCGCCACATATCAATCCCCACTGCGAGAAGGATAATCAAACCGATAATGATGTTCTGCAATGAAGTCGGAACCGCATTTAGATTCAGACCGTTTTGGACGATTACAATGGTCAGTGCGCCAAAAAGCGTGGAAAGAATATTGCCTCTGCCGCCGGTTAAACTGGCGCCGCCGATGACCGCAGCGGCGATGGCTTGTAGCTCCATTCCAACACCGTAATTAGGCGAACCCGAATTGAGTCGGGCGGCCATCAAAATGGATGCGACGGCCGCCATGAAGCCGGCGATGGCAAAAGCTATCAGTTGAGTTAGTTTGACATTGATTCCGGAAAGTTGTGCTGCCGGAGGGTTACCGCCCACAGCGTAAATGCGCCGCCCAAGCCTTGTATAACGCATTGCAAAGCTGGCAAGCGCAAAGAAAAAAACAACGTAAAAAAAGGGCATGGGAATGCCTAAAAATTTTCCATAGAAAAGGGGGTCTAAGGAATCCGATATTGAAAAGACCGGTGAA
>CP070746.1:4129599-4133114 GCA_020348305.1 Desulfobacterales bacterium | reverse complement strand
GCCTCGGCCTGTTTTGCCATGGCCCGCTGCATCTCCTGGGGCAGGTCTATATGTTTCACCTCCACGATTGTCACCTTAATCCCCCACGGATCAGTAGCGTGGTCCAGAATGCCTTGAAGTTGAGTGTTTATCTTTTCTCTCTCTGCCAAGAGTTCATCCAGTTCCGCCTGACCGCAAACACTTCTCAGGGTCGTCTGGGCCAGCTGAGAGGTGGCAAAAAGATAATTCTCCACCTCAATGACGGCATTGTTGGGATCCATGACCCGGAAATATATGACTGCATTCACCTTTAAAGAAACATTATCCCGTGTAATGACATCCTGGGATGGGACATCCATGGCCACCAGACGGAGGCTCACCCTGACCATCTTATCAATGACCGGTATGAGAATAATCAACCCCGGCCCTTTGGTCTCGATTACGCGGCCAAGACGGAAGATCACCCCTCGCTCATATTCTCTTAAGATCCTAATGGCCGTAGCCAGAAAGAAAATAATTAAAACCACTGCCAGAATGTAAAACATTTCCTCTCCCTCTGATTAAAATTCCTGATTAATGGCCTTTTTCACCTTTAAAACCAAACCATCGACACCCAGACGTTTGCATACCGATCAAAGGATGTCAAGCAAAGGAGGGACTTCGATGTCCTCGAATGGTCTGCCCTGTTAAATAGGTACGTTACATTTGTCTTCTTTTTGTTGTCAGCTATTATTCCTAAAAATCATGTGAGATTGAATTCTATTGTTTAACAGGCTAAACGGCCATGTGTTCCCATGCGCCCAACAAGGGAAATATCAGCACAACAAATCTTCATTCTCTTAATCATGGTTTTGGGTATTCACCTAAACACTCCCCAATGTTAGCCCCCATACTTAACCCCAAACAAAACCAAAACGCCTCTCGCTCGGTTATCTCATGATTTTCTGCTACTAACTTTACTATTGAATGGTTTTCCACATTTGCCAATATAGATATTGTCTCGTCTACCAATTCTGTGCTGACCCATTCCAAGTATTTACTTAAAATTTCGTCAGGGTTTTTTACTCCCAGACTACCCCTTTCACACTCGTCAAGCTCGCTTCTAATTGCTCTCAAAGCGGTAGGAACGGCTAATTGTCCACTCATATTTTCGCCCTCCTTGTTCATAAAACGGTCGTTCAATGTGCCCGTGCTCCTGGAGTTCCTGTCTACTATTTTGATATCTTTACGCGTTCGGACCTTTATCTTAATTGATGAAGCTCACCTACTCGGCATATAAAACGGAATATTATTGTTCGTGCGGCACGAATGCCTCGCTGAAAAGGCGAGTACGGAGTAGTAAAACGGGTGGCGACTGTTGGTAAAAAACTTTTTGAAAATATTTCGTCCGCTGTAAAATTTTACGCCGGCTTTTATAGTGCCTTCCCGCAATTGCTCCGGACCCATGAGTTTGGGTCTGAAAACCGCGTTGTTGGTGTCGTATTGCGACCAGTCGTAGCTGAGTATCCGGTTCTGGGCGCGCATGGTTTCAAAGATCTTTGTGCCGGGGAAAGGGGTTAATGTCGAAAACGCGCTCAGAGCAACCTTATTTTCGGTCAAAAACTCTGTCGTCCGGTCGAATACATCTATGTCGTCGTTGTCAAATCCGAAAATGATTCCCGCCATAATGATGATGCCGTGATCGTGAATTATCCTGAGCGCCGTCGCGATATCCCGTGGCGAAGCAGCCGTATTTTTTTTGAACGCACCAGCCTCTTTCAGGCTTTTTCCCGAAATCGATTCGACCCCGATGAATAGTCCCGAGCACCCGCTTTCCTGCGCCAGTTTGAGCAGGCCCGGATTGTTCACCGTAAGGCGCATAGACGCTTGGCCGACCCATATCTTGTTCAGTTTTTTTAATTCGGTAAAAAGTTCTCCGCTATAATTGCTATTAGCAAAGATATTGTCGTCCAAAAAGAAAATCACTTTCTCTTTGAGCGCTTTTATTTCCGCAATAACGTTCTCCACCGGTCTGAAGCGGTATTTTCGTCCGGAAAACAGATGCGCCGAACAGAAGGAACAATCATACGGGCAACCCCTGGTGGCCTGTACCTGCGCCAGTGAAAAAGAGGTGCCTTTTTTGAATACATCCCGCCGGTAAGGTGGAATACGTTTCATGTCTACTAAATTATTAGAACGATAGATTCCTTTTACTATATTGTTTCCAAAATCATTCAGTACGGTTTCCCATAGCAGTTCGGCCTCGCCAACCACGACCGCGTCGGCATGTTGCATTGCCTCTTCCGGTACTACTGATGGATGTATTCCGCCAAGGACGACCTTTACCCCGCGGCGCCGATATTCGTCGGCGATTGCATACGCCCTGGCCGACTGAATTGTCATTGACGTGATGCCGACCAGGTCCACGTGATCATTGTATTCAAAATCCTCCCCCAAGTGCTCTTCGACGATTGTCACATCGTGCCGTTTGGGAGTAATCGCGGCAAGCAACTGCAGCGCGGCACTGTGAACCCTCCGACCGTACAACTTGTCTTTCGAGTCGGGATTAGGGTAGATGAGCTTTATTTTCATATTTTACCGATTTCTATTGCAGAGGCCAATACCGGGAAGATACTTGATCATTTTCATATCCAAGGTCAATTTTGCTTGTCTCGCGGACGTCCCACACAACCGTACAAAGTGAAATGATAAGACCTTGCTTTTTCACGGAGGGAGCTTAGGGAAAAGACAATGGTGTGTCAAGTTCAAATGACATGCGTTATGTCGTGGTCGAGCAGTCCTTTTCAAGATGGTTGAGGAGGTGAGGTTTCGGAGTCATCTGGTCTTTTTGACTTTTAAGAACCGTGCATGATAGTCTTTTCCGCTAAAGGCGGGATTCAAGGGCTTCAAAGGCCCCTCGTGTCGGGGTTGCGACTACTTGCCTTCATAAATCACAGGAAAATTCAGTATTGTCATACAATACAAAAAAATTCAGGGTTGGTCAAAACTTACGTATAGCTTGCCATATGTCTGATTTTGAATAGCCCTCATTTCATTACGATTACGTTTTGTAACCTTAAAAATTGGTCGATTTAAGGTTACCCAAATAAATCAAAACTTGAAGATGCTCAGCGGGGTCGTTTTTCAGATCAGTCGTCGGGATTAAAGGCTCCTTATGAGACTGCCGAAAAAGTCCAAACAGACAATTTTGGCTATTTACCCATGTAGTAAAAACAGTTGCTTATGATCCATCAATGGAGTAAGATTACAAACCACAACATCTCGTGGGACTAGGCTCCTTCCCTTCAGGCCAAATTTATGGATTTCGGCGTGATTCTTTGAAGGTTATTTTTTTTGACTTTTAATCCACTTTAGTTATTTCTCTTAATTACAGATGGCCTTCCATTGTGAAACCTCTGTTCAGGGGGTTTATCCATGAAAGAAGCTCTCAAAATGTGCTTATATTGTTCCTGGCAAGATTGTGGTAGTTCTGGCAGGAGTTGAGTGGCTACCAACTTTCCCAGTGTTTCTCTCAGTTCAGACCTTTTATGACTACT
>CP070746.1:4121538-4129499 GCA_020348305.1 Desulfobacterales bacterium | reverse complement strand
ATACTTTGAACTCGAAAAATGGGGGATACCCGATTACGATGAATTGATATTTGTTACCAGCAATAAAGCTATGAAGAAAAGCCAAGCAGGGCTGACAAAGTTCAGCCGTGTTGTTGACCGGGCCATCGACTATGTTCGGGCAAATCCTGAAAAAGCACTAGGACTATATTTTAAAGAAGTACCTGAAGCGGACCGCAAGACAGAAACCGATGCTTTTAAGCTGACACTCCCTTATTATGCCCACAGCCAAAAAATGGATGTGACACGATGGCAACAGTTTGCTGATTTTGCGTTTAAATATGATCTTATTGAAAAACCTGTGGATGTTAAAACTGTGCTATGGTTAAAGAACAACTAAACATTGATGCATTCGCAAAAATTCGAATTCAGAAAAATTGAGGATATCTAAAAAAATATTATTCATTTTGAGGAATTCATAAAAAAATCAAAAATTCATTGACAGAAACATCAGTTTTATTTAATCATCGCTTATTACTATAAATATCGATTTGATTCTTTCTTCATTTACTTGCTGATATATGTTGCTGAATTGCACTTAAGGAATATGTGAATCAGGAGAGGATTTTATCATGGGGTCAAAGGAATGGAGAGTTGTCAACCCATCGGGCAGTAAACGTGTGATCGTAACCAAGGAACTGCCCGGTGAGCGCTGGTTAGAGATTCTGGCGGAGGCTGATTGCAAAGTTGACATTTGCACTTCGAAGGATGTCTTAAGTATTGAGGAAATCAAGGTTGCCATTGGAACTCGATGTGAGGGGGCGATAGGGCAAGTGACTGAGGATTGGGGAGAACAACTTTTTGCTGCGCTAAAGGCCGCAGGCGGTAAAGCCTATAGCAACTATGCGGTCGGCTTCGACAATGTGAATATCGATGCGGCATGCCGGCATGGGATTCCGGTTGGGAATACCCCGGGCGTTTTGACCGAAACCACAGCGCAAATGGCCGTTACGCTGACGTTTGCGTGCGCTCGGCGTGTGGGCGAGGCAGAAAGATTCTTGCGCGCCGGTCAGTACAAGGGATGGTTGCCGACACTTTTTGTAGGCAAACTTCTTTGGAGAAAAACGTTAGGTGTTATTGGTGCGGGTCGCATTGGCGCAGCATACGCCCGCATGATGGTCGAAGGACATAAAATGAACGTTATTTACTACGATCTTTATCCCAACAAAGCCTTGGAGGACTATCTTGGCGCTTACGGGGAGTTTCTGAAATCCCAGGGGCAACAGCCGGCAACTTGCCAGCGTGCAGAGACAGTTGAAGATTTGCTGCGAGAGGCAGACTGTGTTAGCGTACATACGATCCTGGATGAGTCTACGCGCCATTTAATCAATACTGAGAGGCTGGCGTTGATGAAGGACAATGCGATTTTGGTAAACACCAGCCGCGGCCCGGTCATTGACGAAGCGGCCCTCGTCGCTCATTGCAAAGCACATCCCAACTTCAGGGTCGGCTTGGATGTTTTTGAGGATGAGCCGGAATTGAAACCCGGCCTTGTGGAATTGGAAAATGTCGTTATTGTGCCCCATATCGCTTCAGCAACCATTTGGACCCGTCAGGGTATGGCGACCCTTGCCGCCAGCAATGTAGCCGGAATCCTGATGGGATATCCAGCCTGGAATCAGCCGGATATTACGCCGTTTTTGGAAGGAAACTCGCCCAAAGCGGCACCGAGTATCTTAAATGCCAAAGAATTGGATATTTCAATTTTCAACTCGTACAAGTAAAGGATGGAACGATGAGAATAGCAGAACGAATTTCGCGTTTGGGTACCGAGACTGCCTTTGCGGTGTCGGCTGAAGCGGCTGCATTTGCAGCCAAAGGCAATAAGGTGTATCCTTTCCATCTGGGTGACATGAACATTCCGACACCCGCCAACGTTGTCGAGGCAGCTGAAAAAGCTATCAGGGACGGAAAAACAGGTTACTGCCCCAACGCCGGAGTGCCTCAGCTGCGCGAGGTGCTGGCTGCCGACGTGAGCGCGTCCCGCGGTGTTGAGTACACCATGGAAAATGTTGTCATCCAGCCGGGCGGCAAACCGACCATCGGCAAGTTCTTCCTGGCTCTAATGAATCCGGGCGACGAGGTGCTCTATCCCAACCCCGGCTATCCGATTTACGAGTCGCAGATCGAGTTTCACGGAGGCAAAGCCGTCCCTTACGGCTTAATCGAAGGCGAAAAAAATTTTGAGCTTGATCTAGACGCTATTGAGGACAGGATCACACCGCGCACGAAACTGATGGTGCTCAACGACCTGCAGAATCCTACCGGGGCCGAGTGCACACAGGCGCAGTTTGAAAAGCTTGCCGAGCTGGTGCTCAAGCACGATCTTTATGTCCTCTGTGACGAGGCTTACTTTGATATTCGTTACGAGGGCAAGAGTTCTTCGTTTGCCGCCCTGGCGGGCATGACTGAACGGTGTGTGATTCTCTACACCTTTTCAAAAAAATTCGCCATGACGGGTTGGCGCCTGGGTGCGGCTATTGGCCCTAAAGAAATCATCGACGTTATTGCCAAAATCAATGTCAATGATGAATCGTGCTCAAATCATTTTATCCAATATGGCGCCATCGAAGGGCTCACCGGGGACCAGGCGCAGGCTAAGCAGATTCTGGCGATACTCAAAGAGCGGCGCGACACGGCCGTGGATATCTTGAACAGCATCGAGGGAGTGAATTGTTTTCGACCCAATGCGACCTTTTACTTGTATCCGAACATCACGGGAGCCATGAAAAAAAAAGGTCTGACCGACTATGATTCCATGCGCAAGGCTTATTTGCATAAGACCGGCGTTTCGGTATGCACCCGACTGCATTTCGGCCGGGCTCTGAAAGGCGAGAAAGATTTTTATATTCGACTGGCGTATTCGGGAATCGATACACCGGAGATCAACGAGGGCCTCGGTAGGCTCAAAGTTTTCATTGAAAATTGAACGATGTCAAAAAGAAAGGAGAAAATCATGTCAATGGTTTTTGAACCGAGGCGGGGGGTGTTCATTGACATCAGCCAGGAGATGAAAGCCGCTAAGCTGCCGCTTTCACAGACCGAGGCAGAGCATTTGGAATCATTTGACCTGATTTACCGGTCTCTGTGTGCCTTGCTCTTTAACTATGTTCCGACATCCGGACATCCGGGTGGGTCGATATCATCGGGGCGAATGGTGGCCGGTCTTGTTTTCGACACCCTAGACTATGATTTTTCCGACCCCGACAGGGAAGATGCGGATATTATCTCTTACGCCGCAGGACACAAGGCCTTGGGGCTTTATGCCATGTGGGCCCTGCGCAACGAGGTGGTTCGCATCGGTGCCGCCGAGCTTCTGCCTGCAGACGAGCGCTACCAGCTACGCCTGGAAGATCTCTTGGGTTTTCGCCGAAATCCCATCACGAAAACGCCGCTTTTTAACAAATTCAAAGCCAAGGCCCTTGACGGCCATCCCACCCCGGCCACGCCTTTCATCCGGCTGTCCACCGGTGCCTCGGGGGTCGGTCTGGCAACTTCACTCGGGCTTGCTTTTGGCGCAATGGACTATTACGGTGACAACGCGCCGCGGGTTCACATCGTCGAAGGTGAGGGGGGGATGACCCCCGGGCGTGCCAGTGAGGCCATGGCCGCCGCCGGCACCGCTTCGTTAAAAAACGCCATCCTTCACATTGACTGGAATCAGGCATCCATCGACTCCAACCATGTCTGTCGCGACGGAGGGCTTCCGGGTGATTACGTTCAATGGAATCCGATGGAATTTGCCTTTCTCAATGACTGGAATGTTATCCTGGTGCCAGATGGCAAGGATTTGCAGCAGATCTTTGCCGCTCAACGCGCAGCCGGAGCAATGGGCAACAGCCAGCCCACGGCTATCGTGTATCGCACCACCAAAGGCTGGCAATATGGCATTGAGGGCAAAGCCTCCCATGGGGCGGGGCACAAACTATGCTCCGATGGTTTCTATGAGGCCCTTGAGCCGCTATCTGAAATAACAGACATCGCACTGCCCCGCTGCCAAGCCGACAATCAGCGTTGCGAAGCCGGCAAAAACGAAGAAGTTATGGAAACATGCTTCTGGGAGGCTTTGGGGGCTATACGTAGTGTATTGGAAAATCAACTTCCGGTGGTTAATGCGATGGCCGCAAAACTCCGTGATGCACAGGAACGCCTTAACGGCCGCAAACGCAAGCCGCGTCCTAACGCGCCGTCGCTGAAGGCTGTCTTCGAGAGGGCGGCTGAGGACAGGGACAGCATCCCCAGTGAGCTCAAGTTGACCCCCGGCCAATCGACGACCCTGCGTGGCGAGCTGGGGCGGGTGCTCCAGTATTACAATAAAGCATCCAACGGCGCTATATTGTCGGCGGCAGCCGATCTGCTAGGCTCAACAAGTATCAACACCGCTGCCGAAGGCTTTGGCGAGGGCTACTATAATGCCGACACCAATCCGCAAGCGCGGCTTTTGTCCATCGGTGGTATCTGCGAAGATGCCATTTCAGGCGTGCTGGCCGGTATTTCAACTTACGGGCACAACATCGGTGTCGGCTCATCTTATGCCGCCTTTATCGCTGCCCTAGGTCACGTCGCCGCCCGCCTTCATTCAATCGGAAACCAGGCACGGCAAGATATTTTCAAAGAACCGTACCGCCCTTTTATGCTTGTTTGTGCCCATGCCGGCCTTAAAACAGGTGAGGACGGTCCAACCCATGCCGATCCCCAGGCCCTTCAGCTGTTGCAGGAAAATTTTCCCCGTGGTACCGTGATCACCCTCACCCCCTGGGACCCCCAGGAGATCTGGACCCTTGTTGCGGCGGCGCTTGTCAGACGCCCGGCGCTGATCGCCCCCTTTGTCACCCGGCCGAAGGAGACCGTCATAGATCGCGACACCCTTGGTCTTGCCCCAGCCACCGCCGCTTCTTGCGGCGTGTATCTGTTGCGAAAGGCGCGCCAAGAGACCGCTGGAACCTTGGTGCTGCAAGGCAGCGAGGTTGCCTACGCTTTTATTCAGGAAGCGCTGCCTTTGCTTGAGAAAGAAGGAATTGATCTTGAGGCCTATTATGTTGCCAGTGCTGAGCTTTTCGATCTCTTGCCAGCCTCCGAGCAGAAGCGGATTTTTTCGGAAAAGCAGGCCCAAAGGGCAATGGGTATTACCGGCTTTACGCTTCCAACCATGTACCGCTGGATCCGGTCCGATCGTGGACGGCGCATGACCCTTCATCCTTACCTCAAAGGCCATTATCTGGGAAGCGGCCAAGCCGACATGGTCCTTGCTGAAGCGGGGCTTGACGGGCAAAGCCAATTCAAAGCGATTATGCGTTACCTTGAGGATTTCTGAACGCAGGACACGCAAAGCCCACCATCAGCAAATTCTTCCTCATTTGCGTTGCTGCCGGGTATGGCCGAGCGCTGTGTTATTCTTTATACCTTGGATAACTTTCATCCTTTATGACAGATTGACATATACCACAACGGCATTACTATTACGTATTAGGCGCTTTTTAACTTTTAATAAGTTCCCATAGGCATACGCTTACGTGTATCTAATTTGAGGTAAAACTATGCAAATTCTGCCATTTATCCAAAAAAATAGCTTTAGAACTAAAGCGAATTTGTTTCTACTTAGCGTAGTCTTCCTGATAACTTTGATCGGTTGCGCCGGAAGCTATGGACGCATTAAACGGGATGCGGAAGTGAAAAACGCATTTGAATCCAATCAAGTACGCTCGGATTACACGTATTATTATTACGGCTTTGATACTCGGCCCTATGCCATCATCGGTGTGAATCCAAAATATGACGCTGGCTCTAAAATGTGGCGAGAGGTTGATCCGCAATCCGAAGCATTCAAAAAGATGACCTTTTGGATATGGGAAGACTTAGACTATTATCCTTTCGGGGCTCATATTTTAGATCCATCCGGCAACAAGGTTGGACTCTGGTTTTCAAGTATTCGATTTGTTGCCATTAAGTTTGTCGGAGAAAATCGCATTATGGTCATGCCCGATACACCTTTTCTCCGACGTGCTGATAATGAAATAATTGAGGTAACATACTACGGTGTTGATTCATCTGAATTTCATTTTGCAAAAACCCATTAGTGACCTTTCCCGATTGGTAAACCACAAAACCGTATCCGTTTATTAAATCCGATCTCCAACACAATTGTTGAATTTGGTCGATTCTGCTTGTATCTCGTTTCGGACCTTGATATTGAGCATCAAAAACGACTCAGGGAGGGGGTATATGTTTGACATCATCGAAATCGTCAAAAACAGGGATCCTCAGGAAAAGGAATTCCATCAGGCGGTCACGGAAGTAATGGAATCCGTAACGCCGGTTTTAGATCAAAATCCGCTTTATCGGCAGGCAAAAATACCGGAAAGACTCGTGGAACCCGAACGAGCGATTCTTTTCCGGGTCCCTTGGATGGACGATCAAGGGGTTGCTCAGGTAAACAGGGGGTTTCGCATTGAAATGAACAGCGCCTTAGGACCCTATAAAGGGGGGTTGCGTTTTCATCCCTCTGTCAATCTTGGAATTCTAAAGTTTCTCGCCTTTGAACAAGTTTTCAAAAATGCATTGACCACCTTACCCATGGGCGGCGGAAAAGGCGGTTCCGACTTTGATCCTAAAGGCAAGTCAGACAATGAGGTCATGCGTTTTTGCCATAGCTTTATGTGCGAGCTTTTCCGACATATTGGACCCAACACCGACGTGCCGGCCGGAGATATCGGTGTGGGGGCCAGAGAGATCGGGTACTTATTTGGAATGTATAAAAAACTTCGCAACGAATTTACCGGGGTTTTAACCGGTAAAGGCATTAACTGGGGCGGCAGTCTCATTCGTCCCGAAGCAACCGGTTATGGTTCGGTCTATTTTGCCGCTGAGATGTTAGCTACACGCAATGAAACCTTGGAAGGCAAAATTTGCCTGGTATCCGGAGCCGGGAATGTGGCCCAGTATACCACCGAAAAACTGATTGTAATGGGCGCTAAGGTCGTAACCCTTTCGGATTCCTCCGGGTATATATTTGATGAGACTGGAATTGATCAGCAAAAGCTTGACTACGTAAAAGTTCTTAAAAATGTTAAACGAGGCCGCATCAAAGAATACGCCGACAAATATTCTGCGGCAGTTTATACGCCGGTAGATCCGGAGGCCGATCATAATCCGCTCTGGGATCACAAAGCGGATTGCGCCTTTCCCAGTGCGACCCAAAACGAAATTAACGCCAACGATGCTCAGAATTTAGTGAATAATGGGGTTGTTGTAGTGTGCGAAGGTGCAAATATGCCAACGACACCGGATGGCGTCGACATATTTCTTGAGCACGCCATGCTCTATGGTCCCGGGAAGGCAGCCAATGCCGGCGGTGTATCCGTTTCGGGGTTGGAAATGACCCAGAATAGCATGCGACTGGCGTGGACCCGTGAGGAAGTGGACAATCGGTTGAAGCTGATCATGAAAAGTATTCACCGGACAGCACTGGAGGCTGCCGAGCAGTATGGAACACCCGGAAATTATGTAAACGGTGCCAACATTGCGGGTTTTGTTAAGGTGGTGGATGCGATGCTGGATCAGGGTCTCGTCTAAAACTGAATTCCAATCCATATCTGTTATCAGATGGCTGTGTTATGAGCCACTTCAAAATGCAAATCGCGGCTTGAAGTCGTTCCCACTAATTATTTTGGAGAACAAATTGAAACTAATACATTTTAGAAAACAGTACTATTTACCAACATTATGCTGGATGTGCTGATTATCATTTTGGCGGTGATTCTGCTTGTCGGGTTGCTTTATTTTGAGAACCAGAGAAACCGTAAGGCCGCATTGCCGACCAAGACGCTGGTTTCGTGTTTGTTTATTGTTATCGCTCTGGTACAACCTCATCCGCTTCCCGGATATTTTTACCTGCTGCTGATTGGATTGATTTTCTGTTTAGGTGGAGATGTTTTTCTGGCATT
>CP070746.1:4118002-4121438 GCA_020348305.1 Desulfobacterales bacterium | reverse complement strand
TGCGGATTCATCCGCCTGGACCAAAAAATTTCCGGAAACCAGTAAAGCATTTACATCGGGCTGGATGCAAATCCGCGGCAATCGCCGTCGACGCGGCGTAGATCGCGGATTTGTGCTTTCCGATCATTCGGATTGGAACGGGCTGGTGAATACCATCTTTGCCACAGGCGCTGAGAATGTATGGGTCAGCCATGGCTATGCGACCGAAATGGTTCGCTGGTTGCAGGAACAGGGACTGAATGCCAAAGCCATACCGACGCAATTTAGCGGTGAGATCGAGAACGGTCAGGAATGACGAATTCGGAAAGCGGAAGGCGGAACAAAAGACAGCGTACAGAAGTCTGATATCAGATGACAGAATCCAGTACCGCGGATCGAATATCGCGTATCTGATTCTTGGGTGCCTGCAACTCGTAACCCGGAACCCGCAACTCGAAACACTAAACACTAAATTACAAATGCAACTATTTGCTAGATTATTTACAGCGTTGGATGAAACCACGCGCACGAATGTGAAAGTGGACGCCTTGGTGGCCTATTTTCAATCGGCACCGCCGGAAGATGCCATTTGGGCCATCAGTTTTCTGATTGGCCGCAAACCCAGACAAATCGTAGCCACCCGAAAACTAAGGCAATGGGCGGCTGAAACAGCCGAAATTCCATCATGGCTTTTTGATGCATCCTATGATGTTGTCGGTGATCTGGCGGAAACGATCACCTTGGTACTTCCCAGAAGCACAAATTCGAGTGGTATCCCGCTTCACATTTGGGTTGAAAAACATCTTTTACCGTTGAGAAAAGAAGCGCCAAAGGTCCAGAGAAGAGAAATCACTTCGGCCTGGAATCAGATGGACAATGCCCAGCGCTTTGTCTGGAATAAACTGATCACCGGCGGATTTCGCGTAGGTGTTTCCCAAAAACTGGTCACCCGCGCGCTGGCTCGGTTCAGTGGAATCGAAGCGTCGGTTATCGCTCATCGTCTGATGGGCAAGTGGAATCCGGATGCCGCATATTATCATCAGATCCTTTCGCCGCATACCCGAGACGCGGACCTAAGTCGCCCGTATCCGTTTTTCCTGGCATATCCCTTAGACGAAGAAGTACAAAAGCTGGGCGATGTGACCGATTGGCAAGCCGAGTGGAAGTGGGATGGTATTCGCGCCCAGGTAATTAAACGGGAAAACCGGGTGTTTATATGGTCTCGCGGCGAAGATTTAATTACCGATAAATTTCCGGAATTATGCGAAGCAGCACAAAAATTAACAAACGGCACCGTCATCGACGGTGAAATTCTACCCTGGAAGGACGACCGCCCGCTAAATTTTTCCGAGCTTCAGCGCAGAATCGGGCGTAAAAATGTCACCAAAAAAATCTTAGCATCCGTGCCGGTGGTTTTGATGGCCTATGATCTTTTAGAATATCATGGAGAAGATATCAGAAACAACGAGCTGGCGCAGCGAGATCAAACGCTTGCGAATTTAACATCCCAAATTTCCGATCATCGAATCATCCACTCACCAAAGGTTGACGCTGAAAGCTGGGCAAAATTTGCGAAATTCAAAGATGATGCCCGCAACAAAGCAGTCGAAGGCCTGATGCTCAAGCGGCTGTCATCTATCTACGGGGTAGGCCGAAGACGGGGGGACTGGTGGAAATGGAAGGTTGATCCGCTGACGGTGGATGCCGTTTTGATTTATGCTCAGCGAGGACACGGTCGAAGATCAGGTCTGTACACGGATTATACCTTTGCCGTATGGGACGAGGATAAATTGGTCCCCTTTGCCAAGGCCTATTCCGGATTAAACGATGAAGAAATTCGCCGGGTCGATCGCTTCATCCAACGCAATACCATCGAGCGGTTCGGTCCGGTGCGCTCGGTAAAACCGCAGTTGGTATTTGAAATCGCATTTGAGGATATCCGTAAATCCCCCCGCCACAAATCGGGCGTGGCGGTTCGATTTCCACGAATTGCCCGCTGGCGCACCGACAAGAAAATTAATGACGCGGATTCACTTGAAACAATTAAGGCACTTATTACTTATTAACCTTCTTTAACTCAACCGAATCGAAACAAATTAATGGGTATCACTCAAGTGGATTAATCTTTGCTTTTCAGTTGACTTTAACAAAACCGTAATTAATGATTATTTTGTTTAAAAATTTGGGATTACAATTCATCTAATGAAAAAGAAAAAAATATACGGCGACACCCTCAAAGAGCAATTATTAGCTAGTGCTAAAGACCGCTTGTATAATTTTTTACTGGCCGAGGGCGCCATTCGGGGCGTAATCATGAACGGCACCCGCATGATCAATGAGATGCGTGCCAACCATGAACTGGGAATTTTGGAGACTCTCGTACTTGGTCGCGCCTATTTGGGGGCCGGGCTAATGTCAGCCGATTTAAAAGGCGTCGACCGTCTCAACCTAAAAATAGAATGCTCAGGGCCGATCAAAGGACTGACTGTCGAGGCCAATGCATTTGCTGAGGTCCGGGGCTTTTTGAAACACGTTCCCATTCCTATCGCCAAGCCTATGGAAAATTTCGATTTATCACCCTTTTTCGGGGCCGGCTTTTTGGAGGTGACGAAGCATCTAGAAGACGCCAAACAGCCGTTTACGGGAAAAGTGGCACTCAAATACGGTAACATCGCCCTGGATCTTGCCAATTATTATCTGACATCGGAGCAGATTCCCACCGCATTTAACCTCAGCATAAAATTTGATCAGCAAGGCAGTGTTACCGGCGCAGGCGGCTTATTTTTACAGGCTATGCCTGAAGCGCAAGACGAATTAACCATGGATTTGGAAAATCGGGTAAAAAATTTGCCATCCTTAGGAGAAGTATTTACCGAAGACAGAGACCCTGAGTCACTCGTGCGAGATGTATTTCAACACCATTCACCCCGATTTTTGGCCAATCGACGCATTGAATTCATGTGCCATTGCAACAAAGAGAGGGTTCGCAGTTACTTGACGCTGCTGCCGATCGATGAGCTCAAAGATATCCGGAAAAAAGGGCCTTTCCCGCTGGAAATGCTTTGTCATCATTGCAATACGGCTTACTATTTTACGAAGGCAGATATTAAGGAGATTTACGGGCAGCGTTTCCCAAACAACTGAATATCGCTTCTAATTGGTTCCACCCTGCCGGTTTACCTGCTTTTTCATCTGTGTAACCATTTGATCAACGGACTGCCCATTGGGAGCCATAGCAAACGGGTTTACCTTCATCAAGTCCTCCCAGGCCCGGATTGCACCTTGTTCATCCTTTAAATCGTGCAACAACACAATCCCTTTATTGAACCGGGACACCTCGTGCTTGGAATCTGCCTCAATCGCTTTGTCAAATGCTTTGATCGCCTCTTGCGGTTTACCGGAGCGGCGATACATGACACCCATGTCCGTCCAGACATTTGCGTTGTTTGGTTGAAGC
>CP070746.1:4113284-4117902 GCA_020348305.1 Desulfobacterales bacterium | reverse complement strand
CTCAGACATTACCGGATAAACCGCTATGTCCGATAAGCTGGACCCGGAAGAAGTCAAAGAGATTACCAGCCGGATATTTGGCGAGATTTCCAACATCGTGGCCAGCTACGATGGATTCATCTAAAAATATGCCGGCGACGCGGTGATGGCAATTTTCGGTGTCCCCCAGGCCCATGAGGATGATCCGATTAGAGCTGTTAAAGCTGCACGAAAAATCCATGAGTTGGTGGATGCCATTAGCCCGGAGGTCGAAAAAAAAATCGGGCAATCCATATCGATGCACACCGGCATCAATACTGGCCTGGTGGTGACCGGTGAAGTGGACATGGAGCGAGGGACCCACGGCGTTGCAGGGGGCACCATCAACTTGGCCTCGCGCCTGAGCAATCTCGCCAAACCCGGGGAAATTTTGGTGGAATTAGATACTTGCCGTCAGATTGAGGGTCATTTTACATGTGAATACTCAGAAACAACAACAGTCAAAGGCAAGTCAGAACCCGTGCAAGTTCATAAGGTACTGTCGCAAAGGGAAAAACCTGTTACCATCCGGCGCCTTTCCGGCGTGAGAGCCGATCTAGTGGGCCGAAAGGTAGAGATGGCCGAGCTGTCTGAAGCGGTTGAAAACCTGCGTGCAGGCAAAGGTAGCATTTTCTCAATTTATGGCGACGCCGGTACGGGCAAAAGTAGACTGGTCGAGGAGTTCAAAGCCACTCTTGATCTCACGGAAATTAAATGGATAGAAGGCCATGCCTATGCATATGCGCAAAACATACCCTATTTTCCGATGATTGATCTGTTAAACCGGGTATTGCAGATTGAAGAAGGCGATTCTTCTGAAAAGGTGAGGGGCAAACTGGAGTCCGGGATTAAACAACTTATCGGCAACGATGAGGATAAGGTTCCATACATCGGTGGCTTATACTCGCTGAGCTACCAGGAGCTCGAAAAGGTTAGCCCTGAGTTCTGGAAAAACCGTCTTCAAGAAGTCATCCAGGCAATTCTTACCGCGCTGGCCAAAAGAGCGCCGACCGTTTTTTTTCTGGAAGATTTACACTGGGCGGATCCCTCCTTTGTGGAGCTGCTTCGAAGGGCCTGTTTAGAAATGCGGCAACCGGCTGTTGTTCTGTGTGTTTACCGGCCGACCTTTAGTCTTTTCACCAGTCATCAGTTAAGTAGCCTCGGCAAATTCTACCATGAAATTCGACTGCAGGATCTTTCACTTTCAGATGCCCAGCAAATGCTGGAGTCTTTGCTCAGGACCGAGAGCATTCCTTCTGATCTTAAGCGATTGGTTCAGAGCAAAGCCGAAGGAAATCCCTTTTACCTGGAAGAGCTCGTCAATACCCTGATCGAATCCGACACGCTGATCCGGGATGATGGCAGCTGGAAACTCACACGACCCATCACTGAATCTGATATATCCCCCTCGCTTCATGGACTTATTGCCGGCAGGCTTGATCGGTTGGAAACAGAGACCAGGCGTATCCTGCAAGAGGCTTCGGTGATCGGCAGGGCTTTTCTTTATGAAATCCTTATAAAGATCACCGAGTTCGAAGGCTGTATCGAGCGGGGGCTCAGCAATCTGGAGCGACTCGACCTGATCAGAACCCGGTCTTTACAACCGGATTTGGAGTACATGTTCAAGCACGCCCTGACCCAAGAGGTGGTTTACAACGGTCTACTCAAAAAAGAGCGCCAGGAAATCCATGAACAAATTGCGCTGGTGATGGAGAGTCTCTTCCAGGACAGGCTTTCGGAATTCTACGAAACGCTGGCGTTTCATTTTACCCAGGGTCGATCTGTCACTAAGGCCATCGATTATCTGGTAAAGTCCGGAGAAAAGAGTCTGGCAAGATACGCGGTGGAAGAAGCCCACCAGTACTTCAGGCAAGCCTTTGACCTCCTATCACCCAAAGAAAATAAATCTGAAGAAGAAAAAATCATCCTTATCGACATTCTGAACAGCTGGGGCTACGCTTACTATTACCTCGGAGAGTTTAAGGAATTCATTGATATTTTCAGGTCTCATCAGTCGTTGGCAGAGTCCCTTAGCGACAAGGCAAAAGTCGGGATGTTCTATGTGTGGCTGGGTGTTGCCCTTTGGATGGCCGGCAAAGCAAAAGATTCCTATGAATACCTGTGCAAGGCACTAGAACTCGGCGAGAATGCCGCTAACCAAATAGTCGTCGGCTATGCCTGCACCTGGCTTACATGGGCATGTGCGGAACTGGGTCTTTTTGCCGAAGGTATTGGCTTTGGTGAAAGGGCTCAGAAGATAGCCGAGTCGTTTCCTTCCGATCAATACCTTTTTTTCAAATCTCTCGGAGCGCTGTGCTTCATCTATTGGATGAAAGGGGATACCAAAAAGGTTTTTGAAGGCGCAAAACTCCTTTTAGAATATGGTGAAAAAAAGTCAAATAACAGAAGCATGGTTTTTGGGCATTGGATGAATTCACAGGGCCACATGCTGGTCGGAGATATGAAGTCATTACAAAGAAGTTGTGAAAAGGCAGTTGAAGCTGCATTGGACCCTTTCTTTTCTCAGTTCTCAAAAATTGGCTTAGGTTATGCTTATTTTATTGACGGTCAGTTTCAGGAAGCCGAAAATGTGTTAAACTCACTTTTAAATTTCTGTGAGCCCCGCACAATCGGCCAATTGTCAGTATATGCTAAGTTATGGCTGACTCCTGCTTTGATTGCGAAAGGCCACATGAGGCAAGGGTTAAATATGCTGGAAGAGGTGCAACAGCTCTCAACTCGAAATCAGAGGCGGGTGGTTTATGCTGTATCTGAGTATGTTTTTGGAAAAACATACTCACAAATTGCCACAGGACCTATACCCGCATTTTCGATCTTGGCCCAAAACATAGGTTTTTTGGCTAAAAATGTGCCATTTGCAGGTAAAAAAGCGGAAGAACACTTTAATAAGGCGATTGAAATTTTAAGAGAAGTTGGAGCGAATGGCTTTCTTGGAATGGCTTACCTGGATTTGGGCATGTTATATAAAGCTAGAAAAAGAACCGACCAGGCCCGGCAATGCATCTCGGAAGCCATTAATATTTTTAAAGAATGCGAGGCTGAAGTGTATCTGAAACAAGCAAATGAGGCACTTGAGTCTTTACAATAAAGGCATTTTTGCCATTAAAAAAAATCAATATATTTCGGTTCTGCCAACTGTTTCGAAGTTGAAGATACCTCGCTATATAACCGCACCCTGAAATCACAGCAAAATATACAGATATTTCCAACAACTCTGAACTTAACACCCTCTAAAAAACCTTGCGATATCTATCCGAAACCTGTACTTTGAATGGAGTTGGGATTATCTCAATATCACAAGTGGATGCCAATATGGAATACTTGCAAGTAACATGAATTTCCAATATGAGAGACGGACCACAATATATGGTAAGCATGGCCACCAGACAGTTTATCGAGGCGATAGGATAAAAAAATGTTATGGCAATATGGAAAGGTACCGATGAGAGTGGGAGGACAGTAAATGGAAATAATAGAGGAAATGCAAAATGATATCATTATCTATCGGCTCAACGGTCAACTGGATCGAAATACCTCGCAGAAATTCGAGCAAAAACTTTTTCAAGCGATTTCGGTCGGGTCAAAAAACATGGTGATTGATTTTAAGGATCTTGATTACATATCAAGTGCCGGTATACGCGTGATTTTAAAAGCTACCAAAGACATCAAACTCAAGGACGGCAGGATCATGCTCTGCTCCATGCAGGACTATGTCAAGGAAGTATTCGAGGTTTCCGGGGTAGCCCCCCTTTTGCCGATCGTCGCGACCATGGACGACGCTCTTAAGTCTTTTTAGTTTCAACATATAGGCGCACTCAAAAGGTCAAGATAATTGGGTGATCTGTTATTTTCTGTAATAAATGAACCAGTATCTAATGCAGGGATTAGACGGCGGGCCAATTCGAATTGAAAATGTTCCAAATCCTTTTTTCCTATGACCTACCGGGCTATGAGCTTTAAAGCGCCTTGCTCTCAAATGTGATCTGAGGCATCAAAACCACTTCTAGTAAAAATTAGCCAGTATGGGTTGATATAAATTCACGCCGAAGGTTTTGAAATGCGGATCGCATTTCGAAAGCAAAAGGAATGAAATTTTTTTCTTCAGGTGTTTTCTTTCTTCATCCAGGGTATCAAAGTTGCCGCCACCCTTGGAAATGATCAGGTCGGATCGGCGGACGAAGTCGTTTACTTCATTCGAACATCTACTTAAAATGGTACCCGGCAGGGGACCTGCAATACCATTTTCAATCACCTTTACGATCTTATCCATACCTACTGACTTTGCTTCCCTCAAGGTCGCGTCATTCAGCGTGGGAACGCTTCTCACCACAAATACGATTTCAAGTTTATACAAATTGTTAATCGTTTCGATCAATAATTTATCGAACACAATTTCGCCGGTGTTATCTCCAAAATATATTAAGCGTTTGCTTGCTTGTAATTGTTGCTTAAATTTTGAATAATTCTCATTTGAAAGGGGAGCATTAATTCTATCTTTTATTGAATTTTCAATTGATAAAGCGGTGTCGGCTACCATAAAATCAAGTGAATTTCCCAGTATAGCAAGCTTTACTGCCGG
>CP070746.1:4110297-4113184 GCA_020348305.1 Desulfobacterales bacterium | reverse complement strand
AGAGGATCCGATTCTTCTTTATGAACAGACGAAAAAACAAGCCTGATGACTTCAGGTTTGGTTACCCGCATAAAGGGGGTAAGCTTCCTTCTTTCTCCCATCGGGGATGTGAAATTCTGCGTGTTCTTTAACTTTAATAGGTAAAAACGCGTCATTTCAGAGATTTTTTGTGCCGTGTACCTTGAGATTTTGTGTTGCCGGTATTAATTTCCTTTTGGACCCTTTTCCTTCCTCAAAAAAATTGATATAAATACGCTAATCATAAACGAGAAGTTACGATCATGGTGAATATTCCCAAAATTTTCAAAGACGATGAGTCTGAATCTTCGACAATTTTATTACCGCTTTTGCCCTTGAGGGATATCGTTGTCTTTCCTCATATGGTTGCCCCTCTTTTTGTGGGACGCACAAAATCGGTAAATGCATTGTCCGACGCAATGAACAAGGACAAAAGCGTCCTTCTTGCGACCCAAAGGAAAGCCGGCATCGATAACCCCACTGAGGAGGACATTAGTCATGTGGGCACGATCGGCAAGGTGCTGCAGCTGTTAAGACTTCCGGACGGAACGGTAAAGGCTCTTGTGGAGGGTAAATCCCGCGCCCGTATTGTCCATTTTAACCGAGAAAAGGAGTTTTTTCAGGTTGAAATCAAGCCATTGCCTGAACCAAAAATTTCTCGCCCAGAGGGAGAGGCGCTCACCCGCTCAATTGTCGAGGCTTTCGATGATTACGCCAAAGCAAACAAGAGTATTTCCAAAGAGCTTGTAAGTAATGTGGCCTCCATTACGGATCCATCGCAGCTTGCTGACACCGTGGCTGCTCATTTCTCCTTCAAAATAGAGGATAAACAAAAACTGTTGGAAGCTCTCGATTTATCAGAGCGTCTGGCTATTCTTTTGAACTTAGTCAAAATGGAGATCGAAGTCTTCCGAATGGATCTGCGCATTAAAAGTCGCGTAAAAGAACAAATGGAGCAGACCCAGAAAAATTATTATCTGAATGAACAAATGCGCGCGATTAAAAAGGAGATGGGCGCTGACGACGATCCGGCTGATGAAATCAAAGAGCTCGAAGAAAAAATCAGGCAGAAGAAAATGTCTAAGGAAGCCACCGAAAAAGTTGAAGGAGAGCTGAAGAAGTTGAAAATGATGACGCCAATGTCGGCCGAAGCCACGGTGGTCCGCAATTATATTGATTGGATTATCAGCCTGCCTTGGTATGAAAAAAGTGATGTGCAAGATGATATTGACGAGGCCGAGAAAATCCTGGAGGAGGATCACTACGGGCTTGAAAAACCAAAAGAACGCATCCTGGAATATCTGGCTGTTCAGGCGTTGGTCAATAAAATTCGGGGCCCCATTCTGTGCTTTGTCGGCCCGCCGGGTGTTGGCAAAACCTCCTTGGCCAAATCCATCGCCAGGGCCACCGGCAGAAAATATGTGCGCCTCTCCCTGGGCGGGGTTCGGGATGAGGCTGAAATCAGAGGGCATCGTCGAACCTATATTGGTGCCTTGCCGGGAAAGATATTACAATCACTGAAAAAGGCGGGCGTCAACAATCCGGTGTTTTGCCTGGATGAAGTCGATAAAATGAGTATGGATTTTAGGGGGGATCCGTCGGCGGCGCTGTTAGAGGTGCTCGATCCGGAACAAAACTTCAGCTTCAATGACCATTATCTGGATATGGATTACGATCTCTCCGATATCCTTTTTATCACTACCGCCAATACGCTTCCGGATATTCCATTGCCTTTGCAGGACCGGATGGAAACAATACGCTTGCCCGGCTACACGGAGTACGAAAAATATCATATTGCCAAAGGCTTTCTGGTTCCCAAGCAGATTAAGTTTAATGGTCTGGAGGGCAAGAATGTAACCTTTTCAAAAAATGCCATCCTTGCTATTATCCGACGCTATACCCGTGAGGCCGGGGTAAGAAACCTTGAACGTGAAATTGCCTCGATTTGCAGAAAATTGGCCAAAGAAGCCGTAAAAAATAAAGACAAAACAGAATTCAAAGTTACTGAAAAATCTATTCCTAACTATCTGGGACCTTACCGTTTCCGGCAGGAGCAGGTGGAAGAAAAAGATCAGGTCGGTATGACCACCGGTCTGGCCTGGACCCAGGTAGGCGGCGAGCTGTTGTTTATTGAAACGCTCATAATGCCCGGTAAGGGAAAGCTTACCGTTACGGGTAAGCTAGGTGATGTTATGCAGGAATCTGCGCAGGCGGCGGTCAGTTATGTTCGTTCTCGAGCTGAACATCTGATGATCGATGAAAAGTTTTACCGCAAATATGATATTCACATCCATATTCCCGAGGGAGCGATTCCCAAAGACGGACCGTCGGCCGGTATTTCCATGTGTACCTCACTGGTTTCGGCCTTGGCCAAGCGGCCGGTTTACCGTGATATCGCCATGACCGGGGAAATCACCTTAAGAGGTCGGGTCTTGCCGATCGGCGGATTAAAGGAAAAAATCATTGCCGCTCACCGGGGTGGAATTAAAAAGGTCTTGATACCCAAAGAGAACGAAAAAGATCTCAAAGACGTGCCCAAAAGCATATCCAATCAGCTTGAAATCGTCTCCGTGGAACACATGGACGAGGTGCTGTCGCATTCAATGGTCCTAGATGAGGGTGAGTCGCTGTTTAGAAAGAGCGATATTCCTCTGTCGATAAGCAGCGAAGAGCCAGATAAGCAGCGACCCTTGATTTGAATTTGCTTTGTAAGTCACCGATTTCGATTTAATCTTGACATTAATGTTTGATGTTGGTACCTACCATACGTCTCTTCGGTGATCACGTTACTTGATTCAATGGGGGCGGGTAGCTCAGTTGGGAGAGCGCCCCGCCATACAGGCGGGAAGATCACAGGCCCAAGCCCTGT
>CP070746.1:4105793-4110197 GCA_020348305.1 Desulfobacterales bacterium | reverse complement strand
TTATCAATAATTGCTAGGGGTTATAAAGCTGTCAATGCGTTCATCTATACCGCACGATCACTGCTAAATCAGATTTTCGTGATAGTGCAATTATTGATAAAACGCTATTAGATGTAATCACAAGTTCTTAATCAAAATAAAAAAAGACCCCACCTCTCAAATTGAGAAATGCGGCTTTTAAATAAAGCTCATGGCAACTTCCATATATGTTATCCGTAGGTCATTATTTTAGATGCATTAGACGCTTGTGAGGAATCCAAAAATGTTAAAGAACCTAATCACTTCCGAAACTACAGAACCGATAATAAGGATAGTTCCGTATAGAGTACGACCTTTTACAATTCCAATTATTCCAAAAATGAAAGCAACTAACGCAAAAACCAAACCTATCATACCGAAACCAACCGACCAAAACAAAAAAGCCAATCCAATTCTACATAGTCGTAAAGCCTGGTATTCGTTCGTGCCTTTTTCAAAAGGATTTTTTGCTATCGCAACATATACAGTAACTACTAAGGCAACTAAAAGAGAAATAATAAAAGCGTTGATATTAAGACCAAACACCGTTTACTCCTTCATAAAAAACCCCACCTCTCTATGAGAAATGGGGTCTTGAAAATCAGGACATCGTGTCCTCCGTTAAGATAAATTCTGTTGGGAATTCTTTATCTTTTACGTCTGTCTGCTATTCCACTTCTTCTATCTTCAGATATGTAAGTGTGCACCTTGCGTCTGTCTTTTGTCTTAGTTCGTTTTTCCGTAACGGTTAGTTTGCCATATGGTTTATCAGGTGGGCCTATTTTAACAACCACCTTTTTTCTTTTTCCGGTATCATCCATTTAAAGGCTATCCTTTGGCTTTATTTTCGTGCCTTTTGAGAGCTTCTTCTATAAGACGCCTAATGGCTTCAGAACGAGTATTAATTCGATTATCGAAACGGAAATCATCAATACGTTCAAGCAGATCTTCATCCATTGTTATCAAAATTCTTGGCTTTTTCGTTGTCATAAAAAATATATATCTTCCGAAAAATAAAAAATCAATGAATATATCTTGACACCTGCTGGCGCTAATGATATAAGTGATATCACTTTTATCAAATAAACCCCCAAACCACAGAAAATGAAAAACTTATCAGCATACAAAACGCCTGAAGGTACTCTTAACCGTGAGGTTATGGGCAGTCTTTCTGTGGACTGGGGAATCCTTCGGGCGTTTTTATTTGGTGAGAAACAAGCCAGATTTTACCGATTAGACTCCATCATTGCTCGACATTGAGGACTTTTTTCTTTCCAAAGGCATACAACCATAAGGGAAAGGGGGTCAAATGAATGACAACCAGAAGGTTTTAATTATCGTATTGGCAACATTAGCCGGATTAATAGGCGGATTTATTTCAAATCAAATATTTCAAACAAAATCCGCATTTGCTGAAAAGGAACCGAAGCCACAAAAAGTTGTTATTGCTGAGGAGTTTATACTTGTGGATCGCAGTGGGAAAAAACACGCGAGGCTCACAGCTTCAGAAGAGTCGGCTTTGTTTGAAATGAGCAGTTTCGGTTACAGCAGTTTTGAGGACCGTTCCGCTGGATACTTAAAAAAAAATTCGTCTGTTATTTTTTCGGTATCGAAAACAGGTCTTGTGGCGCATTTTGAAGGACCAAGATCATCATTTTGGATGGAATCATACAAACAACGATCCAAATTAAAAGGATTTCCTGTAGGATACGTTACAAGATTCAAAATTTCTGATAGTAGGGCCAATGTTCTTTGGTCTGCACCAAGGTCCATACGCGTGGCTGAACCAAAGAGATAGTGAGGGGTTTTATGAAAAAAGTCATCAATGAAAAACTGTACAATACCGAAACCGCTGAGATCATCTTTGCATGGGAAAATGCCTATTTTCCAAGTGATTTCCACTATTGTACTGAAACCCTTTACCGGACGAAAAAAGGTGCATGGTTTATTCATGGCACCGGAGGCCCGCTGTCAAAGTATCGTATTCAAGTTGGCACCGGGTCTTTTTCAGGTAGTGAGACAATCGAAACATTGACCGAAAACGAAGCCTATGAATGGTTAGAAAACTATGCGAACATATGTGTAAAGGAAACGATTACATATTTTGCACATCTACTTGTCCCGAGTGCGGATCGGATCACATTAGCGTAAAATATCAACCGGTTTTTGAATACACCAATGACAGGCTTAATGAGATTACTATTAGCTGCGACTGTGGTAAAATTGAAGTTCAATGTAAAGAGTGTGACGGATTTTTTAAGCATGATGATCCTGGACTATAACCGATTATGAAATAAATGGTAAAGGCATTAAGACACTAAAAAGTCGTCTAAAGCACTTAGAATCGGTTTTTAAAGGCATGAAGATTGTCAATATTACCTCTGATCGCATAAAGGCTTATATCAAAATGCGTTTAGAACAAGGTGCCGCAAACTCAACAATTAATCGTGAGCTTAAGGCTCTGAGTCGTATGTTGAATCTTGGCGCCGAACAAACACAGCAGAAACGCCCTACCCTTCCATTTAAAAGACTTTATCACATTTGGCTATAAGGTTGGATGGCGAATTTCAGAGATTGCTAAATTAACCTGGAAACAAATTGATCTTGTTAACGGTATTGTGAGGCTTGAGGTTGGGGAGACCAAGAATAAAGGGGTCCGTGTCATCTATATGGATGATGAGCTGCGTGAAATATTTGGACGCCGGTGGAAAGCCGGTGCGAGGAAACAATTGCCCTGGGTGTTTTTAAATGAATACGGGACTGATCGTGTCAAGCGGTTTGACAAGGCCTGGAAAAAGGCTTGTAAGGACGCTAAAATTAGTATAAGGCTTTTTCACGATTTTAGACGGACAGCGGTTAGAAATATGGTTAGGTCCGGTATTCCGGAACGGGTTGCAATGATGATTTCAGGACACAAGACAAGATCTGTGTTTGACCGTTATAATATCGTTAATGATGAGGATTTAAGACGGGCTGCACTGAAGCAGCAAACGTATCTTGAATCTCAAATGGGCAAAGTTTCGGGCAAAGTGGGCAAAATTAAGGAAATTTCAAAACAGATAACCCTTCGTAATAATAGAATATGCCCCCGTAGCTCAGTGGATAGAGCAATGGATTCCTAATCCATGCGCCGCAGGTTCGATCCCTGCCGGGGGTACCAATGATTTCAATAACTTACAAATTTCAATTTTTTCTTGGTCAACAAAATGGTCAACATTTTCCAAAACGGTGACCATCTGATCATCTAACCATTGAGTGTATTGATCCATTGCTTTCTGTAAGGTCTTCTCGCTCGGTGCAATGTAGTGAACATCCATCCCCTTCAAACTGTGGCCTAAAATCGTATCCCGATAAACCTTATCAATACCGGCTTCGACCATATTAGTTTTCACAGTTCTTCTGAAATCACGAAGCTGGATGCCATTTTCAGCTTTTTCTCCACAGGGAATCGAAGCGTTCTTGCAAGCGGTTCTAAATGATCGTTTTAGCCCTCCGGGAGTTGTGATCGGTTTACCCTTGAAGGTGAATATGAAATCATGGTGATCATCGGTAACCACTCCCAAAGACGGTCTGAGCCTGATTAACACATCCCTGACATGATGATTGATTGGAATTACTTTTTCTGCGTCTTCTTTGGTATCGGTCTCAGAAAGCCTTATAAATCCATTATCAAGATCAATGTGTTTCCATTGCAGCGTCCTCACCTCTCCCGGCCTCATGCCGGTATTATATGCAACTATGAGAATATCTTTTAAATGCGGTGATGCCGAAACAAGCAGTTTCAAAAACTCGATCACACTGACTGTTCGTTTCCGGGCATTGCTCCCCTTTTTCAACTGCTTCTTGACTTGGCCCAAAACCCTTAACACCTCACCATCAACCATTTTGTCATAGAAAGCATCTTTTACCATCGTTTTGACGACCCGGATCTCATAGTCAACCGTTGCCGGTTTTACTTCTTTCAACCTTGCCATTTGATAATTCTTGATCTCGCTTAATTTGACATCACACACTAATCTGTGGCCGAACACTTCGTTGAATCTGTTAAGCGCAATGCAAAGCCTCTCATAAGATCGAAGATCCTTGCGGTGTTCTAATTCAGTGTACCATTCAACCAATTGATCAAAATTTATGTCACTGCCGGGCAGCATATCAAAAATGCGCCCTTCCCTTTTCTGGCCCCTGCACTTGCCCTCGGCATCTTTCGCCTCTTCAATTGAATATCCTACAAACTCCCTCCGCTGCGTTTTATCCGGTAATCTGAAATTGATCCAAAATTTCACCTTCTGTGTTCTTTTTGATTTGTCCATATCATTGCCGCATTTGCATTTTTTATTTTTTATGGACTGTTTCCTGTTGCAGACCGGGCATTGAGCTAAAATACTC
>CP070746.1:4100428-4105693 GCA_020348305.1 Desulfobacterales bacterium | reverse complement strand
TGGACCCTACGCTTTACGGGATGCAAGGCGATCGGGACATATCAGGCTCCACCACATGCTATCTTTTTGCCCATACCATGGATCCGATCAACCGAGACCTCGCATACATCGCTGCTATCGGTGCTGTGGGAGACGAATTTTTTGTGGATGGGTGTCTGGCAGGTGAAAACCGTGACGCCACCATGGAAGCCGTCCAACAGGGCATGATGGAAATCAAGAAGCTAGAAGTTGGCGAACGATACTTTCTGAATACGGACAAAGGCCAAGTCCCATGTGATGAATTCGGTGCTTATTTGGACACCTTAGGTGCGGCCGGCTTTTATCAAAACGGACCGGATATGGGAGTCAACGTCTGTCTCGAAGGCACATCACAAAAATCGGATCAAATGGTGGAAGCGTTAAAATCTGTTCAAAGCAAAGCGTTTGAAGAAGAAATCACAAAACTCAAAAGCGGAGCCCTTGAAAAAGCCCCTCACATTCAGTGGTTTCATGTTAAAAATCGATTCTCTCCCATGGGCGTTAAAATGATCGGTGTATTCTGTGACGCTATAAAAAACGCGGAATATATCGATCCAAATCTTTATCTCGCCGGTTTCCAGATTATCCCCGATGAAATACCGGGCTTCGGTCCAATCGGGATGAAGGATGTAAAAATATCGATGCGCGTTTCCGCTCACATGGAAGAAAAGATTAGGTCAGGAAAAGCCATGGGGCTGGATATTTTGCTTCCGGAAGCAACCGGCAAACTCGGTGGGTTTTCTGATGCATGCCATACCCTGAGCGCAGCCACCACGGTGGCGATTGGAAAGGAAGAACAGTTGATCGAAGAAATGGAAAAGATCTTGAGCGAATAAATTTCGCTCAAGGAATTCGGTATTCGGAATGCTGAAGGCGGAAAATCTGTGGGAGCGGTTTCCAGCCGCGAAGGTACGGTAAAGCAAAATCTTTTCTTTGTGACTGGAAGCCACTCCCACAAAGCCTGTTAGGTATTAATTTTTTTTATCATTTTTTAATCTCTATTCTGATTTCTGTCTTCTGTCTTCAGTAACTTATAGGCAAAACCTAAGAAAGAAGTTAATTTCTTAAAAAAATTACATTATCATTAACAGATAAGGAGAACAAAATGGGTAAAGGAACCGCATTCGGTAAAACCATTCTGATCGGCGATCAATTTGTGCTGGAAGAAGTGCCGGCCATCGTTTCATCCATTCCATTTGAAACGCAATGCGTCGTCGAAAGATTAGGCCAGGGAGAGGGATGGATTCTGGAAGATAATCGTACTGAGGTGCCGGGATATAAAGATAAGAAAAAACACCAGCAGATCGAATCCATCAATCATACGCTGGAAGTCATGAACATTGACGCGAAAAAGAATCCGCTAAAAATCACCTTCGGCGGATCACTGTTGGCCGGCAGCGGAGTGGGGGCCAGTGCGGCCCATAGTGTCTCGCTGGTCCGGGCATTAAATGATGAATTTGAATTGGGGCTTTCGATCGACGAGATTAACCACTTCGGCTGGGAAGGCGAATTTGCCTACCACGGAACCCCCAGCGGAGTGGATAATACCGCATCGACATACGGTGGTCTAATCTTATACCACATCAAAAAGGGAGAAAAGACCTGGGAGCGCATCAACTTGAAAGAACCGGTAGAAGTGGTCCTGGGAAACAGTGGTATTACGGCGGATACCTCTAAATTAGACGCATATACGGACAAACTTAGGGAAGATGACCCGGAATTGTATAAAAATCGCCTGCAGACCATTACCGACCAGGCTTTTGAGATGAAGAAGGCGCTGGAGGATTACGATCTGGAAAAAGTGGGAAAAATCATGACTGCCAATCATGAGATTCTCATCGACATGGATCTATCCCACGAAATACTGATAAAGCTTTGCAACATGGCTCTGGACATGGGCGCTCTGGGCGCCAAGGTCACCGGTGGCGGCAGGGGCGGTTATATGAATGCATTAACACCCGGGAAAGTGCTTCAAGAAAAAATTGCATCAGCAATGGAAAAAGAAGGGTATAAAGTTATCAGGGCGGCAATCGGAGAAAGTTAATTAGAAGCTATCTCAAAAGGGTGTCCGACCCCGTACCAAAATAAATCTTTGACTCTTCCAAAAACATGGCCGGTTCACCGTTACGGTCACACATAACCACCCGGCCGGGAACAGAAGCGAGAGCGGCTTCCACTAAAAACGACGGCCACCTCCTCGTCTTCCTCCACCTCCACCTCTTCTTCCTCCACCTCGGCCTCTTTCAGATCGAGGGCGAGCTTCATTGACGTTAAGGGTTCTGCCATTTAGCTCCTTGCCATTTAACTCATTGATCGCTGATCGGGCTTCTTCTTCAGAGGGCATCTCAACGAATCCGAATCCTTTTGATTGGCCGCTGTATTTGTCTTTTATAATATTGACAGACTCAACCTGCCCGAAGGGTTCGAAAGCCACCCGCAGGTCCTCTTCGCTGACCTGGTACGGCAAATTTCCTACATAGATATTCATTGTGATCTCCTTTTATGATAAATTATAAATCTGAAAATCGCCTAACCTTGACTCACGGGCCGGTACCTTATTTTTCATCATCCTTGTAAAGGAGTGCCCGATCGTCAAAAAACAGTTCAGAAAAAGGATCTGAGTTGTCGTCGAATAATTCGATCACTCTTTCGGCAATAATTTCCGCACAGGAATGAATGGGGAAAAAATCATCGGATCGAAGCTCTGAAATCAGAGCCTCCTGTCCCTTGCTAATAGCTGCACGAATTACATCACCGTCGTAAGTCACCTCGTGGATAAGCGAATAATTTTCTTTGACGTGATCGTAATATTCACGATTTCGTAATTTTCGACCGAGTACGGCAAATTCTTTGATTGAAAGACGATTTGCCTCACCATCCATCGATATGTCGTATCTTTGAAGCATGCTATCCTCCATAAATTGACGAAGCCTTTTTTAGCTTTGCCGTCCGAATTGCTTGATGACCCATAAAAACAATAACCCTCATGGTATGATTTTCGATTCACACAAAACAATATTTTTTACACCCTCCCGCTGGTCAAGGCCATCGTTTATTGTTTCGTATCGATGACCATTATTACCTTCTGCTATAAGCGTTGCTCAGCTTATCTGTATTTCATACATTACAAAACTTAGGAGGATATTCTCGGAAGAAGGTCTAATACAGGCGAGTTATTGATGAGGTGCTGAATTAAATCTTATTCCAAAAGATTCCTAATAAATGTACAAGAGGGAAGAAAAACGAGCGAAAAAGTAAAAATCAGCATATATATTATCTCGTGAATTGTCAAACTCAATTTTTCACTCGATCATGCCAAATATCATGTTCAGTTTCGCTTCACGCTTGCATCCAGGCTCAAGCAATGCTAAAAAACCAAAAAATTTAGAACCAGCGAGCTGAAACGGAGGGTACGAGGATCATATGCGGGCTTTGATTAAATATGCAACCGGCAAGGGCAATGTGGGCATCCAGGACATTCCAGAACCCGTTCCGGCACCGGATGAGATGTTGATCAAGATCAAATACTGCGGTATCTGCGGGACGGATCTTCATATCTGGGCCGACGAATTCCCAAGTTTACCGCCGGTGGTGATGGGACACGAATATTGTGGTATAGTGGAACAGGTCGGAGATGCCGTCGCAGGCAGTTGGTCGGTTGGAGACCGGGTCGTGGGTGAACTTCATACCGGTGCTTGCGGCAGGTGCGAATTGTGCCGCGCCGGTAAACCGCACATTTGTAATCACAAGCTGGCTCTGGGGTCGAAGTATAACGGCGCATTTGCCGAATATCTGTCAATTCCGGCCTGTCTGGCCCATCGACTGCCGGATGAAATTTCATGGGAAGTGGCCGGAGTAACCGAACCCTTTGCCATCACCGCCCACTGTCTGGTGGAACGCGGAACAGTGCAGACCGGACAAACCATTCTGATCAGCGGCACGGCTACCATGGGGCTGATGGCCACCATTTGGGCCAGCCGACTGGGCGCACGGGACATCATCGTCAGCGGCACCAGCCAAGATGTGGCCAAGCGGTTTCCACTTGCGCGATCTCTGGGCGCCACGCGGGTGGTCAACGTTATGGAAGAAGAGCTTTCCGAAATTGTCTTGGACGTGACGGATGGCCGGGGGGTCGATACCTGGATCGAGTGTTCCGGTGCCGTGGAGGCCATTGAATCCGGCTTGAACGCCGTCAAAAAAACCGGCAAAGTCGTCTTGATCGGCCTGGTGGGTCCCCCGGCGATTCCGGTGGCCTGGAACACAATCCTGTATAAAGAGCTGGACGTGTTCGGTTGTTTCAGTTCACCGCCCAGCAGCTGGAATTTGGCCTTGGAAGCGGAGGCGGAAGAGGCGTCCAAGTTGCGCCGGCTGGTCAGCGAGATATTGCCACTGGATGAATGGGAGATCGGGTTCGACCGCATGCGGCGAGGTGAGGCAGTTAAAATTTTAATCGATTTGGAAAGGAAGACCTGAATGTTTACGCGAATGGATCACGTGGCAGTGAGTGTCAAAGACATGGAAAAGGCGATCGCCTTTTATCAGGATATCATCGGCCTGGAAAAGGTTTTTGACCGGGAGTTTGATGAGCCGATGGCCAAGCTGATCGGGGTGGAGGGCACCAAAGTGCGTATCGTGCACATGCGGCTCGACGACTCCGTGGTGGAACTCTTCTATTATTATCATCCCAAGGGGCGCGATCCGTTGCCCAACCCACAACAAAGCGATTTTGGCCTGATTCACATCGGTTTTCAAGTGACAAATTTTCACGAAACTTACCGTGAGTTGCAGCAGCGCGGGGTTCAATTTTTGGGTGAACCCGTTGAAATTCGGCCGGGTGTGTTCGTCGCCTATTTTCGCGGGGCAGAGCACGAGGTATGCGAAATGCGGGAGATCGCTGAACCGTCGTAATTCCGAAAGCCGGGTGGAAAAGGAGGAGATTGATGAGCAAACTGTTGAAGGTACAACCGCCAGCTGCATGTTCGCGGCTTCAGGTTGCCAAAAAAGATCTTTTTGAGATTTCTCGGGAAGACCACATTCGCATCGTGTTCCTGCTGCATTTGATTCGCGAGTTTGAATCCACGGTCCTGGATTTATGGGAAGAGAACATGGTTCACGGCCCGGCGCATATCAGTATCGGGCAGGAAGCCGTGGCAGCGACAATGGCCGTCGCGCTGAGAAAATCTGATATGATCGGATCCACCCATCGGGCCCACGGTCATTTTCTGGCCAAAGCCGTGATGTATTACG
>CP070746.1:4096440-4100328 GCA_020348305.1 Desulfobacterales bacterium | reverse complement strand
CGTGACATTGATATCGTCCATACCAGAAATCGGAACTCGACCACCTGGGTGTTTTGAACAACAAAGATGAGAACAAAAGCGATCAGACATGCGAAGATAATGTTTCTGATCATTATAAGCCTCCTTTCCGGACAGATGAACTATCCCTTATGCCCACAGTTATGTTTCGAAAATTCAAGACGGTCATCAAGATTTACCAACTCGGTGTGATGCTGCTCAACCAGCTTTAGACGCGGTAGCAAGCCTGATCGGTTGGCAATTTGGATACTGAGGCCCGGGCGGGCGTTGAGCTCCAAAATTAAGGGGCCCTTATCTTTATCCAATACGATATCCACACCAATGTACCCCAAACCAATCAACTCATAACAACGTGCCGCGATTTCCAGAAGTGTATCCCACTTTGGAATCTCCACGCCGGTTACCGGATTACCGGTATCAGGATGCTCCGTTATGATTTGATTTCGCCAAACCGCTGTTAAGGTAGTTCCGTTGGCAATATCAATTCCCGCGCCGATGGCACCTTGATGCAGGTTGGCTTTTCCACCGGACATGCGGGTGGGAAGCCGAACCATGGACATCACCGGCACACCCAGGAATACAATGACCCGAATATCCGGCACTCCAAGATAGCTGATGGTTTCGAATTTCGGATCGAATCGCACCCGGTATTCGATCAAAGCCTTGTCCGGCTGACCGCCCAGGCTGTAAATACCGCTGATAATATTGAACAGATGATAACCAATCTCCTCAGAACTTATCAGCGTCCCGTCAATTTTGCGATATAACTCTTTGGCGCGTCCTGAAACGACCAGGATGCCTTCACCGCCCGAACCTCTAGATGGTTTGATAGCAAAATCCGAATAAGATTTCAACAAATCGTCGAGATGCCGGACCTGGTATTCAGTCTCCACCACGCCGTAAAGCTCCGGAACAGCCAGGCCGCCTTTTAGTGCGATTTCTTTCGTCCGCAGTTTGTCATCCACCAGAGGATACAGGTAGCGCGGATTGTATCTCAATGTATATTCGGCGTTGCGTTGGTTGATGCCCAGCACACCCATTGCAGTTAATTGTTTTTTTATCCTAAACATCAGATTTTATATCGGCCAGTGCCTTGAAACGTCGAAGTTCCAGCAACCTGAATCCCGAATATCGTCCCAGCAGTATGGTCGCGGCAAGTAAAATCAGTAAAATTTCGGGAAACACAAACAGCAAGTGCTCAACGTATTTAACGCTCATTATCAGATAAGCGATCGCTGCAGCGATAAGAGATCCGGTTCCCTGTTTTATCGCCTCAAAAGCACCGAGTTCTTCCCAGACGATAGACATTCTTTCAATGGTCATGGACAAAATGACCATGGGAAAAAGCGCTACGGAGATACCGCGCTCCAGACCCAGTTTGTTGGTCAGCACACTGAGTAGGGCCATCAAACCAATGACAACAATCAAGATAGCCGCCAGACGCGGTACGACGAGCAGTTTTAAATGCTCGAGATACAAACGAATGAGTAGTCCAATTCCGATTAAGGTAGTAAACAAGAAAATGCCCCATAACAGCTGGGTTTCCCGAAATGAAAGGGCAATCAGAACAGGCATAAAGGTTCCGAAGGTACGGATACCGATCACATTGCGAAGAATTACCAGAAACAAAACGCCGATGGGAACAAGCAATAGTACCCGATATACGGCCTGGATCTGAACCGGAAGACTGAACAGAGAAAAATCGAGCAGAAACGGCTTTTTGATGATACCTTTCTCCACAGCCAGCTGAAGCGCCGCTTCCTCACCGCGTACAACCGACATTGATACATTCAGTTTTTTTACGCCCTGAGCCTGAACCAGCTCGACCATATCACGCCACCAGGCCAGATAATCTTCCGGAATATCCCTTACCCCGGAAGCCGGTTCGTAAGATATCCAGCTATCTTTTTCATAGACTTCCAGCCAGTGGACAACCGGGGCTTCACGTCGCTGTTCTTCCAGGCGAATGCCGTGGACGGCGCGGGCATGGATGCCGGCCAGCGCCAGCAACTGAACGGCAAGATCAACCTTTTTGTGAACAGTAGCTTTTTTGCCTAAAAGCAGCGCGGCACTATCGCCCGGTTCAAGGGCGTTCAGCCGCTTGAACAAACCTGTCACCAGACTGTCCGTGTCGGCTGATTTTTTGCGCACTTCCGTGATGAGTGCTTTGGATGCCTCCAAGTAAGCCCCTTCCAAATCCGGCCCCTTTTGCTTTGATATCGCTGGTTTGGGCGCTATCACATCTCTGTCCATTCGAATGACGGTTGCGCGGTAATAAAGGCTTTGCGGACCTTTTGCTTTTCGAATCGACCAGTGCACCTGGCGCTGGCCTTTTTCGGTGGAAACGTTAACGCCGTACCCTTTGGAGACAAAATTTTCATTCACAATGGTAAACCGGCTCGAATTTCGCGGAATAAACATCGAAACCTTAGCTGGCTTATTACCGGCTTCAAAGGTAAGGTGGGCTTCGATGTTCCAAATATAGGTCTTTACTTCGGGAACCAGCGGAAAATCCATCACAAACAATTTGTAAAAAAAAAGGATTAAACCGATCGTCGCCAGAGATCCGGCAAGCAAATAGAGGTGCCGTTTATTCATTGAGCAGAACCTTTCGACAGTCTGTTTTGATGGTAAAGGTCTTGGCGGGGTCTACCGTAAATTCGCCTTTAAGAAAGCTGCGTCCAATCAACATTTGATAATTAAAATTGCTGCGATTTACCAAATTGACTTCAACCTCCTTGTAGACCTTCTTCAGGCAGATACCAATCCGGATGACGGGGCGGCGTTCAGGTTCTGAATTATGCTGTTTAATTTTGGCCATCCGGATCACTTTCGCTTCAATGGTCTCCGTTCGCCCTTTCCAGTTGGTGAGATCAAATCGCACAAATATTTCACCACCGCGCTTAAATTCAACAATATTGACGGCATTCAAAGACGAATTTCTGGCTCCGGTATCCAGCTTGGCTTTGATTTTAAAATTCCCGGGAAAGATGGTTGCATATTCTATCCAACCGATCACCTGCTTAACTTCGGCAATTAATAAAAATGGATAGCCTAAAATAAGTGATGCAGCAAAAACTATCTGATTGAATCTTTTCATAAAAATTCTTATTCCGTACAAGTAAAGTGAAGTTTATTTGTATTCTTCATGACGAATCTACCATAATTATCGAAAATCTAAAGAATTTCCAAGATGTTTATTACCAGTGCGGCTGATTACCGACGCCTTTGCCCATGACTTCCAGCGTTTCGGTTACCACAACGAAAGCTTCCGGATCGATCTTGCGGATCATTTCCTTAAATCGGGAAAGTTCTGTAAATGAGATCACGGTATAAAGAATTTGCAACTGCTTGCCCGTGTATCCACCTTCACCCCTTACAACGGTTACGCCTCTTTGCAATCGATCCATAATTTCATGGGAAATTATTTTCCATTTGGGAGAGATGATCATCAAAGCCTTCCGTTGACTGAGACCGATAAGAACAAAGTTCATAAACTGAGTGCTCACGTAAAGATAAATCAAGGTATATAACACCATTTCCAGAGGAATGCGCAAAACCGCTGCAATCATTAAAGCCGCATTGAAGGCTAAAACGAACATGCCCGGCCGAATTGAAAATTTTTTGTAAAGAAAAACCGTCAGTATATCCAGGCCCCCGGCAGACCCCAATGATCGCAGGATCATACCTGACCCTGCACCGGTGATAATTCCTGCTGTAATGGCACTGAGAATCATGTCTTGAATGGGAAAAGCAGGGTAAGGAAAGAAGATAACCGACGAAAAGATAACTACGCCGGCTAAACTGTAAAGACAAAACCGTCTCCCGATAAACCGCCATCCAATGACAAACAAAGGGATGTTCAATATG
>CP070746.1:4093395-4096340 GCA_020348305.1 Desulfobacterales bacterium | reverse complement strand
GGCGATATGATTCAGGCCAATTTCTCCTGCCAATTTTCGAATGTGTTCGGCGGTGTCAATGCTGCGCCGGCCCGGCTCTACCACCACAATCAGTTTGTCGACCGCTTTGGCGGTGGCTCTGCCAAGATGCTCGATACCGGCTTCCATGTCCATTACGACGACTTCATCTCTGGCCAGCACGATGTGCATCACTAAGGCTCTTAAAAGCGCGCTCTCCGGACAAATGCAGCCGCCACCTCCCTTTTTTACGCCCCCTAAACGCATCAGTTTAATGGCATCTTTGGTAACCGACAATGCATCCGGCAGGTCATCCACTTTGGGGTTGAGTTTAAAAAAACCGCCGATGCTGCCAGGTTGCGCGCCGGTTCGTTCCAAGACGAGTTGCTTCATTTCGGAAATCGGAACAATGTTATCGGCATCATTAATACCGAGTCCGGCGGCCAGATTGGCATCCGGATCCGCATCAATGGCTAAGACCTTTTTGCCCTGTTCATTGAAGGTTCGAATCAACAGGGAGGCAAACGTGGTTTTGCCGACACCGCCCTTCCCGCTGACTGCAAGTTTCATGGATACTTCCTTTACTTAAGATAACAATATAACACAAAAAATGGCAGGGGCAAGGGAAAAGCGCTATCTCTAAGCCATTTGGGGTCATACTGAGTGCTAAAAAAATAAAAAACGGGCAGCGTTATAACGCTGCCCGTTTCGTTTTAATTGAATATTACCCTTGTTGATACGAAGTGAACCAAAAGCGCGAACCGCAGCTATCTGGCTTTAGGGTTTGGACCAAACTGCTGGTTGATCGGTTGTAGATGCAGTTCGGTTTAAAGCTTGCGCTTCTCCATCGAAATTAAGCGTTCCACCCGAAGCACTGGGTCCGGCATCCCATGTATATTTATCTCCGAGCAGGTAGCTATTGTCAGTGCTCATTCTTGTTCTGAGGGCGCCATCATCCGCATAACCGCTGGGCGATATTTTCAAATCTGCCCAAGTTAGGCTTTCGCGGCCATTGAGTTCCGAGATGCCGGCATCGATGGCGCGTATCTTGGCGTTGCTTTCCAAGTCGATGTAACGCGGGACGGCAACCGCAGCCAAAATGCCTAAAATGATTAAAACCGCGATAATCTCCACCAATGTAAAACCCTGTTGATTTTGCAAAAGTTTTTGATGTTTCATGATGTTTGCTCCCTTCCTTATTGATTGAAATTAATTACAATTCAATTCAATTTTGTTTTCAATTTTTTTTCTTGTGTATTTTAGGCCTAAACATGTAGTCTGCATAAACGGTGCCAAAAACAATGATATAGCGATATTTTTTATTTTTATTAATAATTTTAGGATATTAATAGAAAACGTCATCCGCTTTTAGCAAGAGTGGTTTTCATTTAACAGCATAATTCTACATATATTGTAGATTTTTTCAAACGAAATCTTCAAATTTCGTTGCTTTTTATGTTCTTGACATCGATATTGTGTTTTTTGATCCGATGCCACAGGCTGCGTTGATTAATCCCCAATAATTCGGTGGCCCGGACTTGCACGCCGCCGGTTTTTCTTAGGGCTTCAATGATCATACTTTTTTCGATTTCATGCAAACGCTGATCCAGGGAAGCGTTTGTGGGTAAAGAAAACTCGCCCGGATTGGTGTTGAACGCAGGGGTAATTTTGCCGGGCAATTGGGACGGTTCGATAAAACCATTTTCGGCGATCACCGCAGCGCTTTCGATGGTATTTTTGAGTTCGCGGATGTTGCCGGGCCATGGGTATCCCATGAGCAACTGCAACGCCAGGGAAGAGATCTCTACTTTCTTCGGTAGGGTTTGTAAAAAATAATCCACCAGAAGGGCTATGTCTTCTTTTCGCTCGCGCAGTGGTGGCAGGTGCACGGTGAATACGTTCAGACGAAAATAAAGGTCTTCTCTAAATTCCCCCTCTTGAATCATTTTTTCCAAATTTTTGTTGGTGGACGCGATAAAGCGGACATCAATCTTTATCGTTTTGCTGCCGCCGACCCGGTAAAATTCTTTTTCTTGAAGCACTCGTAAAATTTTTGCCTGTAAATTCAATGGCATATCGCCAATTTCATCTAGAAAAATCGTGCCCTTGTTGGCCATATCAAATTTTCCGGGTTTAAACTTGGTGGCACCGGTAAATGCGCCTTTTTCATGGCCGAACAGCTCACTTTCCAACAATTCTTCGGGTATTGCCGCACAATTCAGTTTAATAAAAGCTTTATCTTTGCGAATGCTATTTTCGTATATACTGGTCGCCACAAGTTCCTTACCGGTCCCGCTCTCACCAAGAATAAGCACCGTTGAATCCGTGGGCGCTACCTTTTTTATCAAACTTAAAAGGCCGCGGATCGCAAGGCTTTCGCCGATAATATTCGGGAAAAAATGCCTGGCATCCATTCGACTGAGAACCGACGTGACTTGATCAAACACATTGGTGAAATGTTCGATCTTATCGACGGACCAATCTTTGCCTCTTTCGGATTTCGAACTTGAGAAAGATGCCAGCTTTTTGGCGTTTTCAACGAATTGTTCCACCGGCCTTAGAATAAACCTCACCAGCGCAAAACCGGTATAAAATGCGAGAATACCGATAATCACAATAAACCAGAAGACGGTACCGGCCGGCTCAAGTCCATGATCCAAGCCGTATTTTGTGAGCCGAAAGGACACAATGGCCGCCAATATCGAAAAGCCTGTGAAAATAAACGGAATAATAAGGTAAAGGCTGATGTAAAAACGAGATTGTTTCATGAAATATTACTTCGTCATCAATGTCAAATCCCACATGGGCAAAAAGATCGACAGTGCGAAAAAGCCGACGACGGCTGCCAGGCCGACGGTTAGAATCGGAGCGATGGCTTGAGATAATTTTTTAGTCGAATATTCGACCTCCGTATCGTAATGTTTGGCGACGTCACTCATCATACTTTC
>CP070746.1:4089893-4093295 GCA_020348305.1 Desulfobacterales bacterium | reverse complement strand
TGCCTATATTAAATCGATGGATGAATATAACGATCTCTATAACCGTTCCATTCAGGACCCGGATGGCTTTTGGTCGGAGCAGGCCAAAAATTATCTCTCCTGGGAAAAACAATGGGATATCGTGCTTCAATATGATTTTGACCCTGCGAAAATCCAATGGTTTGGTGGCGGCACGCTGAATGCCGCATACAACTGCCTGGATCGGCACCAGGATACCCTCAAAGACAAGGTGGCCTATTATTGGGAGGGCGACAGTCCTTCAGAATCAAAACCAATCACCTATGGAGATCTTTACGGTCAGGTCAACAGATTTGCCGCTGTTTTAATATCCAAAGGCATTCAAAAAGGCGATCGCGTCATTATCTATATGCCCATGATCGTGGAGTTGCCCGTGGCCATGCTCGCCTGTGCCCGCATCGGTGCCATTCACAGTGTCGTATTCGGCGGGTTCAGTGCCGAGGCCTTGACAAACCGCATCCAGGATTGCCAGGCCAAAATGGTCATTACAGTTGACGGGGGTTACCGTGCCGGAAAATCGGTTCCACTGAAAAATACGGTGGACGAAGCGCTTAAAAATTGTCCCGATGTTGAAACCGTCATTGTCTATCGCCGCACCGGTCAAGCGCTTGATTTAGATTTCGATCGCGAGATCTGGTGGCACGAAGCAATCGCCGACCCTGAGCTGCCGTCCTATATTCCCCCCGAACCGATGAATGCCGAAGATCCGCTGTTTATTCTATATACCAGCGGCAGTACGGGTAAACCTAAAGGGGTTGTTCACACCCATGGCGGCTATCTGCTCTATGCGGCCATGACCAACCGTATCGTTTTTGACCTAAAAGATGATGAGATCTTCTGGTGTACCGCCGACATCGGCTGGGTAACCGGACATAGCTACACGGTTTATGGGCCGTTAATTAACGGATTTACCAGCATTCTTTTTGAAGGTGTACCCTCGTATCCGGATTTTGGCCGCTTCTGGCAGATTGTCGAGAAATATAAAGTAAATAAATTCTACACGGCTCCCACAGCGATTCGCGCGCTGGCGAAAGAAGGCCCCGCACATATCGAAAAATACGATATTTCCTCCCTCAAGCTGCTCGGGTCCGTTGGGGAACCCATAAATCCGGAAGCCTGGCGCTGGTACTACCATCACGTGGGTCGGGATTGGTGCCCCATTATGGATACCTGGTGGCAGACGGAAACCGGCGGCCATATGCTCACTCCGCTGCCCGCTGTGACACCGATTAAGCCGGGCTCTTGCTCGTTTCCGTTCTTTGGTGTGGATCCCGTCATTCTCGACGATACCGGGGAACCGGTGAAGTATCCCAATCAGGAAGGCTACCTTTGCATCAAAAAACCCTGGCCGGGCATGGCCCGCACTGTCTACGGCGATCATGACCGGTTTATCGAGACCTATTTCAGCAAGGTGCCTGGCATGTATTTTAGCGGTGATGGCGCCAAGCAGGATGAAGACGGTTATTTTTGGATTATCGGCCGGATCGATGATGTCATCAATGTCTCCGGCCACCGCCTGGGAACCGCCGAAATCGAATCGGCTCTGGTGCTGCACGAAGATGTTGCCGAAGCAGCGGTGGTGGGATATCCGCATTCGATAAAGGGGCAAGGAATCTATGCCTTCGTCACCTTGAACACCGGCGTGTCCAAAACCGATGCATTGAAAAAGGGCCTGGTACAGCTGGTTCGCTCCGAAATCGGACCCATTGCGACCCTCGACATTATTCAATGGGCCGATGGATTGCCGAAAACACGCAGCGGTAAGATTATGCGGCGTATTTTGAAAAAAATTGCTGCCGGTGAAACGGAGGATCTCGGAGACCTCTCAACCATTGCCGATCCCAATGTAATCGGCGACCTTATCGAAGAGAGCAGGCTCCTGAAAGAGGATTGAAAAAGAATAGAATCTGAGGATATGATTCTTTCTCGTCCTCGTGCTCGCCCTCGTCCTCGACATGGTTTCGAATAATGCCTCACAAGTTTTCGATTTTCGATTACGAGAACGACGACGAGGCCGATTAGGAAAAATGAAAATTAATACGAGTAATTAAAGGCGGTACGGCATGCGATGTATTGATAAACAGGGCAAGCTGTTTGAGGTGAAAAAATACAGTCCCGAAGATTACGCCTCCCTTGAAAGCATGTATGCGAACTTTTACCCAAAGGGAAAATTTCAAGGTATGCCGCCGTTAAAAGACGATGCCAGCCGCAAATGGATCAAAGGACTCCTTGAGAACGGAGAAAATCTTTTGGCCCGGCAGGACGGCAAAACCGTGGGACATCTGGTGGTTTTGCCGGATTTTGAAAAAGGTGATGCGGAATATTTGATCTTTGTCAGCCATCCGAATCGCGGCTGGGGAATCGGCAGTGCGCTTACCCGTATCGTGATTCAACACGTCAAAAACCTTGGTTTAACGTCTATCTGGCTGACTGTCGGTGCCACGAATTTCCGTGCCATCGGGCTTTACAAAAAATTTGGCTTCATTTTTTCCAATCCGGATCTTTGCGAAACCGAACGTAAAATGATATTAAGACTGTGAGATGTCCGATGGCATTGAAAGCAGGAATTATAAGAGATGACCGATATCTGGAACATATGCCGGGCCATATGCATCCCGAACATCCCAGCCGGCTGAGAGCCGTATACCGCATGCTGGACACCGAATTTCCAAAAGGTCTGGAGAACATTCAACCCGAACCGGCAACCTTGGAAGTGTTGGAACTCGTTCACACGTCTTCCTACATTAAAAAAGTTCTGAAAACAGCCGATCACAAATTTACCAGCCTTGCACCGGATACACCCGCCAGTGCCAAAACGTATTTATCCGCATGGCTGGCGGTTGGTGGGTGCCTTAAAGGCCTCGAAGCTCTGGCTGGCGGGCGATACGACGTCTGCTTTGCACTGGTAAGGCCTCCGGGCCATCATGCCCTTACAGATCGCGCTGGAGGCTTTTGCATTTTTAATAATTTAGGCATAGCGGCAAGGTACGCTCTCAATAAATTCGGCTACCAGCGGATTTTGATCATTGATTGGGATATCCATCACGGCAACGGAATTCAAGATTTGTTTTACCGGGAAAAAAGGGTCCTCTATTTTTCGACCCATGACATGCTCCTTTACCCATATACCGGCAATTTGGAAGAAACAGGCAAGGGGTGGGGCGCCGGCTACACCATCAATATACCGCTACCGCGAGACCTGAACGATGCGGATATCCTCCATGTCTACCGGGAAGTACTCACGCCTTTAATCCAGAGATATGTACCGGATTTGATAATGATTGTGGCAGGTTTTGACGCCCACCATGAGGATCCGATTGGCCGAATGAAGTTAACGGAATCCGCCTTCGCAGACTTGACGCGCTTGCTGCTTCATTTGAGAAC
>CP070746.1:4084469-4089793 GCA_020348305.1 Desulfobacterales bacterium | reverse complement strand
TTTCCTGGACGTCATTTGGAATGCTGGTATCATCCGAATCTTGAACGTCGCGGCCATAAATGCTAAATGCCGGCAGGCCTTTCTGGTTGTGGGCGGCAAGAACGGCAGCAAGATAAACCGCACCTGGACGCTCGGTTCCGTTAAACCCCCAAATTGCTTTGGGCATTACCGGATCCATATCCATGGTTTCGGAACCATAACACCAGCAGGGTGTCACTGTCAGAGAAACAACCACACCTTCACGTTCGAACTTTTCTTTTGCCAAGGCTGCTTCCGCAACACCTCCGATGCATCGGTCTGCAATAACACACTCCACAGGCAATCCGAATGGATATTTACAATTTTCCGAGATGAAAGCGGCCGTGGAGTTGGCCATTGCCATTACCTGGTTCTCAAGAGATTCTCTTGGGCCGCCAAGCCGACCATCAATTGTTGGGCGAATCCCGATTTTCGGCAACCGACCTATGAGCCGGTTGCGTAAGGAGATTTGCTGATTACTTTTCATATCTGCCATTGGTGCTTCTCCTTCCTAACCCGGACAAGCCGGAAAAGAATTAATTAAACCGAATTCGTTTGCCGGTGGATGATTCAAACAGAAATACCTTAGACGCATCCACCCAAATTTTAACATGCTGGTCAATGGCCTCTTCGTATTCTTTGTCTTCCCGTACAGTGAAATAATCATCGCCGAGCTTTGCCGTTACAATGGTTTGGTCACCGGTTAGCTCCACGGAATAAAGAATAGCCTCAAGATGGCTTTGCCCGCTGACCACCATTTTCATGTCCTCTGGACGTACCCCAAGGATCACATCGCCATGAGATCCCTTTCCAACCTTTTGGATCCGGCATTTTTCCGTAATGAAGTCGCCATCAATCAGTTCACCATTCAAAAAATTCATGGACGGCGATCCGATAAAGCCGGCAACAAAAATATTGCCTGGATCATTATAAACGCTTTTCGGTGTGCCGACCTGTTGAAGCACACCCTGATTCATGATGGCAATCCGCTCGGCGAGTGTCATGGCTTCAATCTGATCGTGCGTTACATAAATCGTCGTCACTGCGAGTTCGTGCTGCAGATGCTTTAATTCGGCCCGCATCTTACCCCGTAATTTGGCATCGAGATTGGATAGCGGTTCATCCATAAGAAATACCTGGGGGCGCCGCACAATCGCCCGCGCCAAAGCCACCCGCTGCCGCTGTCCCCCTGACAACTGCTTGGGGTAACGGTCCAGAAACCCTTGAAGGCGCACCTGCTCGGCCGTCTTCAAAATTGCCTCTTGTCTTTCCGTGTTCTTGACGCCGCGCAGTTTCAGCGGGTAGCCGATGTTTTGTGCGACCGTCATATGGGGATAGAGGGCATAGCTCTGAAATACCATGGCAACATCTCGGTACTTGGGCAGAACCTCATTTACGCGGCTTTCTCCAATGAAAATATCGCCCTCATCCGCTGTTTCCAGGCCAGCAATCATACGCAGGGCTGTTGTTTTACCGCATCCTGATGGTCCCAGCAGAACGAGGAATTCACCTTGATTGATTTCCAGATTAAGCTGATTAACGGCGACAACATCGCCGAATCGCTTGCTGACGTTTTTTAATCGGACTAGCATAAGAGATCACCAAATTGAGGAATTTAGGGATTGCGGAATTCAGGAATTTAAAATCGGATTTATACCTTTTGGCAAATCCGCAATCCCTGCTCGCCATTAGCTTCGCTTTAGGCGATGGCAGGTGGGCGCATTCCACAATCCGAAATCACTTCATCCTTTAACGGCTCCAATCAACAATCCACGGGTAATAAAACGTTGCAGAACCACCGTTATTGCAACGACTGGCACAACCATAATGATGATCAGTACCGACATATACCACCACTGGGGACCGCGGGTGGCATTCTGGGCGGCAACCAGCAACGGCAGGGTTTGAGCATTTGCCGTGGAAAGAAACAGAGCGATCAGATACTCATTCCAGCATAAAATCAGCACTAATAAAAATGTTGCAGCCAGGCCGGGTTTTGCCAGAGGAAGCACGATGGTAAAGAAGATGCGATAGCGGGATGCCCCGTCCAGGGATGCACTTTCTTCCAGGTCGACCGGCACACTATCGAAAAAATCCCGCATGAGCCAGACCACGATGGGTAGATTGACAGCCACATAAGTGATCACAAGGGCCGCATGCGTATCAAGCAGGCCAAATCTCTGGAAAAGCACATAGATCGGAATCACCACCGCAACCGGCGGCAAAATGCGCTGGGAAATCATGAAAAAGGCGATGTCGGTGTTGTGCAATGATTTACGGAATCGCCGTCCCACGGTTGTCAGCAGCAAAATGAAGAGCGCCAGACCTGAAGCAACGGCAATCTGCCATGCCAGGCCAAAGCGCACCACGGCCACGATCATCAGAATCACAGTCAAAATGAACAACAAAATGGATCCCAGCTTCGGACGATATGCGATCCGGGTCAGAGCATAGCCTGCCATACTACCGATGACAACCGCTATAACGGAGCTGGCCAATGAAACCAGCACGGTGTTCAGATATGGCCGCAGGGTGTCGTTGCCCAAATCCACAAAGATGTATTTCCAGGCGTGCAGGGAAGGTTTAAAATCGATACCGGGCAAATACATCGGTCCATCGTTGACGTGAATAGGGAGTTTTAAAGATGTTACAACCAACCAATACAGCGGAAACAGGCAAACCAGCGTCCAGAGGCCGAGGATGAGATAGAAAACAACCTTTGAAACCGGAGCCACGGCATCAATCGTTTTGGGCTCAAAGAGAATCTGAGAGAGGGATCTTTCTTTTTTCATGCGGTTTTTACCCGTTGACTTGCAAAGTTAACGAAAGACATGGCGAATAACACCGCAACAAATAACAGCATATACGCCACGGCGGCAGAACCGCCCAGGTCCAGCGAACGCCAGGCCATAAACGAGTGCAGCGTCAGGGATTCAGAGGCGATTCCCGGTCCGCCATTGGTAAGCACGTTGGGCAAGTCAATGATCTTAAAAGCTTCGATCAGCCGAATTAGAATCAGCGTGATACTGACCGGCAGGATTGCCGGCCAGGTAATGTCCCGAAATATCTGCCAGCGGGAAGCCCCGTCCACGATCGCCGCCTCAACTTGATCGCGGGGCTGATTTTCTAAGGCGGCCAGCAGAACAATAAACATAAAAGGTATCCACTGCCAGCAGTCTCCCAATACAATTACCCAGCGCGCCGCCCAGGGATCCTTGACCCAGGGGATGGCTCCCCAGCCGAAATACATCCAAATCGGTGCAAAGGGGCCCTTGGTGGTATCGACCAGCATTCGGAAGGTATATGCAATCCCCACCGGCGTTACCATAAGCGGGAAAAAGAAGACCAGTCGAAAAAAATTGCGCCCGGCAATCCGCTGGGCACAAAGAATCGCCAAGCCCAGACCGAGCAGGTACTGAATCAGGACCCCAAAGCACACATAGAACAGGGTGACGACCAGAGTCCCGGGAATTCCCTTTTGATTGATGGTCAACAATACTAGCCAGGCCAGTGAAAACAAACCGGCTGTAAAGATGAGACGTCCCAGTGTACCCATAATCGTAGCTAGCCCCTGCCGAAAGTATTGCATCAGCCACCACAGCAACAGGACGACCAGCAGGCCGAGGAGCACCATTTCCGTGGGGCTAAGCTTTCCAAATGTTCCCAGAAAATGAAATTGTTGGCTGCCGAATAGCAATTTTTTATAGTTCAGCCATCCAATGAATTTCAGGCTGAAGCCTCCCTTGACGAACTTGAAACGCGATAAAGAGAGGTAAAGGGAGATGATCAGAGGAAATATGGCCAGAATGAGTATGATCATAATCGCCGGCAGGATGAAAACCGCTGGGGCCTTCTGATCAGCCCATTCGGTGAAGGTCGCAAAACCTGTTTTCATAAAGCATTCTCAAAAGCGGGCCCTAACGCCAAAAGGGCCCACTGGATAAGCAGATGAGGATTAGAACCCCAGGGTTGCACGATATGCCTTCAACTGATCTTTGCGCCCCAATTCGTCCGTGATTTCTTCCCAGCCGCTCTCGATTTCTTTCATGGCTTGCTCTTTGGTAATTTCTCCGGCGAGCATCCGCGCGATGGCCGTGTCGAGCACAATCTGCTGATAGCGCTGGTTTTGCGGGATGCGCAAGTCGAGCACCATGTTGGGGCTGTTAAGGCTGGCCTTGATGGCGTCCAGGTAGTTTTGGGCAGCCTTGCGGCTCATCCCCGCCTTAACCCAGTTATCCAAGTTCTCAAACTGGGAGATGCGATAGGGATTAAAGCCTGTGATACCGATGGTTACATCTACGTTCGCCTGGGTTGGCTGGCTCATGTAGGAGAAAAAATCATAAGCGGCATCCTTGACCTTATTTGAGGATGCGGCGTTAATGCCACCGGACCACCCGCCGAAAGCGGCGAACGGCGCATGATTGACTCCCTTAACGGCGTATGGGCACCGCTGGGCGTCACACGGCACAAGCTTGCCGGTAGCACGATCCAGCACTCGGCTGGAGCCGGGCATAATGACCGCACCGACCTTGTCCTGGACTTTGGACGTCTTCGGATCGATGGCCAGAGTGCCGATATCCCCCCAGTCCAGGCTCAGGGCACAGCGCCCGCTGGTAAAAAGTCCACGCGTGTCTCCGACATCCAGGTTGATCTCATCCGGCGGCCCGTATTTTGTAGATTCTAAATAAACGTCCAACGCCTCCCCGAAAGCCTCGTTGTTGACCAGCGGCTTCATGGTTTCGGTATCAAAAAATGCTCCCTGATTGGTGCCTTGGCTCTGAATGAAGCCGGCCGCCACCGAAGTCACCATCCAGTACGACTGCGCATTGCGTTTCTTTGCAATACAGGAGCCGTAATCCGGTTTGCCGTCATCGTTCAAATCTTTGCCGTGAAAGCGCTTGGCAATATTGATGTAGTCATCCCAGGTTTGTGGAGGACTCAAGCCGGCGCTCTCCAATAAATCGGTACGATAGTAGACCATCTGGAAGTCCCCGTCTAGGGTGATGGTGTACGTTTTGCCCGAGTAGCGCATACTGAAATCACGGAAGAACCCGCCGATATCTTTCAACTTAAGGGCAGAGTCCTTTACGATGCGGTCCGTCAAATCTTGCAGGTAGCCCGGTTCTACATAGTCCACCATCCACTGCGGCGCAAAAACAGCGGCATCGATGCTGTTGGTACCCGTAGCCCAGTCTGTGAGCAGTTTGGTGTAAAGATCCGAGAACGGAACCGTGATGACATTGATGGTTGCTCCGGTCATCTTCTTGAATTCAGGGGCCAGGCGCTGCAACGGTTCTGCAATCTGC
>CP070746.1:4078373-4084369 GCA_020348305.1 Desulfobacterales bacterium | reverse complement strand
GGCCTCCATTTCCGGGCCCGGCGCTTGTGACCAGGGTAATTGGCGAAGCCACCAGGGAACGCATTGAGCGGGTGCGGAAAGCAACCGTAATTGTTGAACAGGAATTGGCCTTAACTGAAGCTTTCCAATACATGGCCATTTTGCATGAGGACAGAGTCACGGGCATCAGAGAAGGAAAAAGGGATTTTGGTCTGCAGATAGAGATTCGATGCTGGGATAGCAAAGATGCTGTTACGGGTTCGCCCACCAGATTACCCTATGAGATTCTTGAAAAGCTGTCCGCACGGATCACTTCAGAAGTTTTCGGTGTGGTAAGTGTAACCTATAGCATTACCACCAAACCACCCTCGACAATAGAGGCTATATGAATAGTGAATAACATGACCCATAATTCACTATTCAGGATTTGACAACTAGGATTGTTATTTGACACCTAGAATTGTTGCTGCTCTGCTTTCTGTCTATCGGCTTTTTTATGGCCAACAAACGGATTAGGCTGAATAGATCACGAAGAGCAACTTGCTTATAGTTTCTTTGAAAAATGGTAGTTTGCCGACATATCCAAAGAAAGAATTAATTTGAAGAGCGATACAAGGCGATGATCGGAGAATGCCTGGAAAAGAACAAAGAATTCGGTGTTGTATACTTCGACGCTAAAAAGCTCAGCAAAGTCGGATGTACAGCTAAGATTGTAGACGTATTGAAACATTACGAGACCGGTGAAATGGATATTGTAAATGTCGCAAGGCAAGCTTGTTTGATGGGGGTGAATCCTCATAAATAATCAAGGTTTCATTATCTCTAAGCGCATTATCCATGCAACGTGCTGCTGCCGTCCCTGTCCCATTGGATGGTTACTTCTTGACCCACCGCAAAGCTATCTTTACGTGAGAGTCGAGCATCCAAGTGAGCCGTTACACTCACATCCTTCTTTCTGCTTAATAAATGAATCTTCAATTCAACAAAATCACCTTGATAGATCATTCCCACGATCCGACCGTTGAATTGATTTTCCGTTTCCACATCAGGGCCAGTAGGCAAAACGTTTATTCTCTCCGGGTGCACGCAAACACCCGTAATCGTCTTGTTGTTTGACGCTTTGTCAGCGAGTGCCACAATTTTCAAACCACTTTCGGTTTCCAACTGAATTTCTCCGCCACCGCGGGCGATCACCTTGCCGGGAAAGATATTGGTAGCTCCCATAAAATCGGCAACAAAACGGGTTCTGGGAGTATCATAGATTTCTTCAGGCGATGCAACCTGCTCGAGTTTTCCCTCTCGCATAACAGCGATAGTATCCGAAATGGCCAGTGCGACTTTTTGGTCATGGGTAACATAGAAAAACGTTATTCCCACCTCTTTTTGAATGCGTTTCAGCTCGACCTGCATGTCTTTTCTAAGCTTTCTGTCCAGGGCTGCCAGAGGCTCATCCAACAATAAAAGTTTGGGTTTTAATACCAAAGATCTTCCCAGAGCGACGCGTTGTTGCTGCCCTCCACTGAGTTGCACGGTGTAGCGGGATTCCATCCCATTAAGTTGCATAAACTCGAGCATTTCCCCAACTCTCTTTCGTATTTCACTTTTTGGAACCCTTTTACGTTCTAATCCATAGGCTAAATTTTCCTCGACGGTCATGTGGGGAAAAAGAGCCAGATTCTGAAATACGAGATTGCAATCCCTTCTGTATGGTGGAACATCATTGATTACTTCGCCTTCTATTAAGACCTCTCCCTCGTCGGCTGTTTCCAGCCCGGCTAAAATTCTCAAGGTTGTGGTTTTACCACATCCACTGGGACCTAAAAGCGAAAACACCTCCCCGTGCTTTACTTTTAAATTGATATGATTGACAGCAATCACACCGGGAAACTTCTTGACCAAATTTCGAATTTCGACACAAGGCAAACGCGCTTGTTCTTGCATGATTTTTTACCTTGTAAATTGTTTCTCTCGCTGGAAATAAGATAAAACCAAAATACCGATAGTCGGTGTGATGATGAAAATTAAGCTGATCGCATTGATAAGTACAGGTTTTAATGAATACTGCAGCATTGAGTAAAGATACAGCGGCAGCGTGGTTGTTCCAACCCCGGCAACAAAATAGGTAATCGTAAAATCATTAAACGACCACGGAAAAATTAGCACCGCCGACGCAAAAATGGCAGGAAGCAGCAAGGGTATCGTGACCTTTCTCCAGGTGGTCAGCCGGTCGGCACCTAAATCGATGGATGCCTCTTCCAGGCTCCAGTCTATGCGCTGCATTCTGCCCAGGGTGACGAATACGGCCAGGGGGGCGCTGAAACTAATATGGGCGATGATGATCGTGGGATAGCCCAGTGGAACATGAATGATTTGTGTAAAATAAACCAGCAGTGCTCCTGCCATGATGACATAGGGGACGGTGATCGGCAGAAGGATCGACAGACGCAAGAATCGCCTTCCGGCAAATTTGTACTTGAACAATCCATAGCCTGCTATCGTTCCAATTCCGGTGGCGACCATAGTCGTCACAGACGCGATCAACAGACTTCTTACTACGGAATCCATGATTGCAGAGGTCTGAAAGAGCTCCACGTACCATTTCGCCGTGAGCGATTCCCATTTGACGCCGAAGGCACTGCTGTTAAAGGAGAAAATGCCGAGCACGATGATCGGGCCCCACAGGAGAAGATAGCCTCCTACGACCAATACGAGGAGCAACCTATCTGTGCGCAACGATTTCATACAATTCTCTCCACGGCGTCTTCTCCGCCGAGTTTAATGCACATGTAAATCAGCAATACAACGGCGGCTGTTAAAATCACGGCCATACTGGAGCCGATGGCAAGATTGCCACGGACGATGAAGTAGTGTTGGATCAAGTTTCCGGCCATCCACACTTTGTTGCCGCCGATCAGCAAAGGAACAAGCCAATCCCCTAAAGCCGGAATAAAGGTCAATATCGTACCACCGAAAATCCCGCCTTTGCTCAGAGGCAGCGTCACAGTCCAAAATTGCCATCCGGGACTTGCGCCTAAATCTAAAGAGGCTTCCAATAAGGCAGGATTGATACCTTCCACTGAGGCATATATGGGAAGAACCATGAAGGGAAGCCATATATAAATTAAGCCGAATACTACGGCGGTGGATGTGTAGAGCATATTTATGGGAGATGAAATCACGCCGAGATGGAGAAGAAAATCGTTCAGGATGCCTGGATACCCAACCAACTGTTTGAGCGCGTAAATTCGCACCAGATAACAACTCCAGGATGGAGCAATGACCAAAAACAGGAGCAGGGCCTTGAATCTCCCGCCGTATCTTGCAATCCAATAGGCCGTTGGGTAACCAATTCCTAAGCATACCATGTTGGTGATGAAGGCATACAACACAGATCGCAGGATGGCTTTTCCATAATCGGTGTCGCCCGTCAGCAAAAGCCAATAATTCTTGAGAGAGACACCGGCGGAAATTTCACCGGCACTATCTGCCGGCAGAAAGCTAAAATAGATGATTACGCCTACAGGTGCAAACACAAAGAGCGCGATCCAGAGTGAAATGGGCCCCAACGTGGGAAGAATGCGTACAGGGGCTTTTGTACCGAAAAATATTTTCACCTCTTTTCCTGAACCATCATTTGCATTCCAGCCAAACTTAAAACTGTATCATTCAAGGGAGGGCATCCTGCCCTCCCTGAATAAATTTGGCTGCTGTTTTAAACTCTTCATTTTCGCTTTATTTGCAAGGATCTTGAAACCGCTTTTTGCTACTTTTTCAGTTTTTCCCAAATACTCGCCCTCATCTTCTCGCCCTCACCTGTAAAGGCCGGAGGCATGAGTACTTCACACTTTTGCCTGTATCCTTCCGGAGGCGTCATCCAGATCTTGGCCTGTTCGGTCAGGAGGTCTTCAATTTGGATGTGGCCATGCCCGTAGGCAACACCATTGATGAGGGTAGCGAAATTCTCAGGCCGATAGAGATAGTTCAAGAAAAGGTGACAGGCAGCCGGGTTGTTGCCGCCCTTGGGGATGACCACCAGCATCGGTGAAAGCAGGCATCCCTCGGGAGGATAAGCAGGATAAAAAGGGTTTTTGGGGCCGATCAGACTGCCCAGCGCCAGATAATCGTGAACCACGCCTTCCACGACCCAGACTTCCTGAGCCATGACAGCTCTTTTTGGCCAGGAGTCGAAGGACATGATGTTGGGCTTCAATTTGAGCAGGGCTTCCTCCGCCGCCTTTAATTCGGCAGGATCCGTCGAATTCAAAGAATAACCGAGATATTTCAATGTATTACCGATGACTCGGTTCATCTCATTGCGCATGACCAGCTTGCCCTTATAAACGTCGCCCCCCTCAAATACAAACTTCCAGGAAGGCATGCGAGGGTCTTTTTTATCGATAAAATTGGTGTTCACCACATAGGCATCATAACCGAGCGTGGTCAAGACACAGTATTTGTACCCGGGATCCCAGCTAGCCTGTTTGACATCTTCCGCCAGGTAACGATTGACATTGGGAATCCAATCATGATTGACCATTTCAAGTTGATTCCACTCTTTCATGTAGTGCAACGATTTAGGGTTGGTAAGCCAATAGTCGTAAGGCGTCTTGGGGTTCAATCTGAATTTTGCGAGAGCCTCGTCGATATCCGGATAGTTATCCCTGACAATCTTGATACCGAACAGGTTCTCAAATCCCTTGTACAGCTCCTCGGGCCACCAGGCTGCCCAGTCATACATGGCAAATGTCTTGCCCTTTACGGCTTGCTCAAAGCACTCTCGCGGCACGGGTTCACAGCCTTTGGGTATGGATGCCACATACTCTTCATAGGTTTTTAGTTGACCAGCGGCCAAGCAAGGACTTGCCGCAATAACAAAAGCGAAGATTAAAATGAGTCCACTTGCAAACAATGACCACCTCATTGGTTTTTTTTCTAAGTAAGTAAACATGGTAGCCTCCTTACACTGCTTAAAATTGCAATTGGCAATCTCTTGAAACCGGAATCAACACATAGGGACCGGCGATTCTTCTATAGAATATTCTATACCTTTGTCGTAAAGCCTGATGAGATTATCACCTCCTTTCACAGTCGTATTTTTTTTCTCCTATCTGAGCAATGGAGCCTAACGGACGGAGGTCGAAGTCACAGGAATTAGCATTGTAGAGATAGTTGAAGAGTCTATTTTGAGTTGAGCCCCTGCTTCAGGCGAACCCCAACATTTAGTAGTAATCAATGGACGACAGCAGACAGCTTTCAAATATCCAAATTGAGATGAATTGTCAACTAAAGAAAATGAAATAAGAAATAGCTGTCAAATCTTGATTTGCGATTTAATCTTGTTATACTTGTTCTGTAGATTTTTTCATGCCCAAAAATATCCCGTGCCGCAAATTTTCCCAGATGCGCTTCCTTTTTTTCTTCAAAGTTTCTGAAATATTTAAGTTTTTAGAGATTGGAGCCGATATAATATTATTAGGTATAAACAGATTGTGCTTTGAATCACCATATTTTTGATGATTACGTTAAATAACTTTTTTAAGGATATACGGACCATGGCATTATTAGAAAAATACAGTATTTTACTACGGTGGTGGCTATTCTTTGCAGTTGCAAGCATAGGTACTGTGGCGCTTTACTTGTCAGGCGTCATACAAAAAGTCAACCAGGTAGATGTTACTAAAATCAGTTTTTTAATCTATGCAGTTTTTGCAATTTTTACAATGCGCATAGGCATAGACTCATACCATCTGTGCAGGGAAGATAAAGTCACGAATCAGCATATCACTATATATTACAAAAAAAGTGACATTGGCTGGTTCGTGAGTGACATGCTTCTGACTCTCGGAATGATTGGTACGGTGGCCGGTTTTATATACATGTTGAGCACAAGTTTTTCAGAGATGGACCCTCAGAATGTCATCAGTATGCAGGGCGTGTTGGCTAAAATGGGCGTCGGTATGAGCACGGCGTTGTACACTACTGCCGCCGGTCTTGTTTGTAGTCTGTTACTGAAACTG
>CP070746.1:4070670-4078273 GCA_020348305.1 Desulfobacterales bacterium | reverse complement strand
TTTGTCGGATAGACTGAATGCTGAGATTTCAGGCCAAAAAACAAATACAATTCCGACAATTCCAACTCCTCCGCCCACCACCACACTTAAGCGAATCGGTGAGCCCATCAGCAGGGCACCGTTGATCATATTCATAAATACATGATCCTTCAGTTGAAACCGCATTCTCAAGTCATTCAGTTTGCAATACACCATCAGAATCATGGTCGCAGCAATAAAACGATAAAGCACCGATACCATCGGGTCAACGCTGCCAAGCTGAAACTTGATTGCCAGCCATGTGGTACCCCATATTAAAACCGTAGATCCGTATAACAAAAGAATGTTGGCGCTCATCAAAAATCAAACCCTCCAATTATTCGCGCATCCGCAAATGGGAAGCCACTTAAAAAGGAAAAAGAACGATCTGTCAAACAGGCAATTCGTTTTTATTGGTGTGCCAACACCGACCTATTTTTGGTTGACAATCGAAAGAATTCCTTCAATAGTCAATCGAAAATTGTCAATTCGTCGAAAATTAAGAAAATATTTAAAAAATTATCTAGTCACAAAATACACAAAATGCATTATTAAGGATCTTAAAAGGGAGGTGTACCTATGTCATTAAAAGAGCTTTGCCAAGCTGTGGAATCCGGCAATGCGAGTAAGGCTGAAGCTTTATCACGTAAACTTCTGCATGAGGGCTTTGACCCTTTGCAGATGATTTCGGCACTTACAGAGACGATGAACAAGCTTGGGGAGCTGTTTGCTCGGCTGGAAATATTTCTTCCCCAGTTAATGCTGGCAGGAGAAGCCTTAACAGCTGTTGTTGATATCCTGCGTCCCCTGATAATGGAGCGTGGTGAAAAGGGGGCTTCAAAAGGCAAGGTTGTTCTGGGAGTAGTGAAAGGTGATTTGCATGAAATCGGAAAGAATATCGTGAAGTTGATGCTCGAGACTAACGGATTCGAAGTAAAGGATGTTGGATACGACGTGGACTCACTAACATTTATCAAGGAAGCAGAGGCCATGGGGGCGGATATTATCGGCGCTTCATCCCTGATGACCACCACAATGCCGGGACAGAAGGAAATCATAGAACTCTTAAAGGAAAAGGGGATGAGAGACCGCTATAAAGTAGTTATTGGCGGCGCACCAACGGGACAGGAGTGGGCCGATCTAATCGGTGCAGACCTTTACTGCGAAGATGCCACTTCCGCTCCCAGGCTGATGGCCGAGCTTTTGAACAAGCATTAAAAACCCGTGACCACATGTTTACATAAATATAAACGCAAGGAGGCATTATTATGTCAACCCCCTATCGTCTTTGGGAGATTATACAGCGGTCCAATACGGGTCCACATTGCGATGAAGATGATTTCTTACCAAAAATATTCACTCCGAAGCTTCAGGAGGTTATAAAAAAATATGATATAAGATACGATTCTGAAATCCCCCTGCCCACGGACGACGATCTAGCTGACAGGGTGTGGCAGGCCGGGTGGGAGTTGTTTCGTGAGGTGGGCCTTTACAATACAGACACCCATCGGATGATCAAAGTCTCAGACGATGAAATCAAAGAAGCACTCTACATGATAAAAGGTGCATACTGGGTAGGCGCCGGAAAAGACGCTGTTTTATGGATACACCGCCGGGTAGAGGATCCAGAGCCGCCATTTTGCATCTTCAGCCCGGACATCACCTGCGATGAGAATCTTCATCATTCCATGTGCCTCGCCTATCTCAAGGAGCCGCTTTTGGATGGTTTTTGTGCCCCAATCTTGGAGGACACAATGGGCCAGAAGATCTCATCAGGCTCACCCACTGAAATCAACGGTTGCACCCAGCATATATACAACCTTCGGCTGGCTGCCAAGCAAGTCGGCCGTCCCGGCGTTTTTTTGGTTGCCGTCGGAACCGCTGAGCACGACACCGGCCAGATTGCCGTCTCCGATAACGAGTGGGGGGTGCGAACCACCGACTCTCGGCTTGTTGGAACGCTTTCCGAGTTCAAGACGGCCGACACATTGCTTAACCGGGTGGTCCACTACGCCCAATATGGATGCTATACCGGCAACCTCACCGGCCCCATCTATGGAGGTTGGTGTTTAGGTTCAGAGGGGGTGGCTGTTACGCTAGTCGCATACAGTCTCAGTGGCTTGTGCATCCATGGTGCCATTTACAACCAACATTTTCCCTTTCACCTCCATTGGGGTTCCAATACGACCCGGGAATTGCTTTGGCCGATTAGTGTGGCTGGCCAGGCAATGGCGCGTAACAGCAAACTCCTCAACACCTCCAACGGATTTTCAAATGCAGGCCCCATGACTGAAATGGTCTTTTACGAAACGGCCTGTCACGCTCTGGTCAGCACTGTATGCGGCTGGCATCTGTGGGAAATGGCCTCGGCGCGTAATAAATATAGAAATCGGGCAACGCCCATGGAGGCAAGGCTTGGCATGGAGGTGGGCCATGCCGTTGCGCGACAGGCAATGACCAGAGAACAAGCAAACGAGCTGGCCTTAAGACTTTTGTCGAAATACGAAGACAAGGCGGCGGATGCACCAAAGGGCAAGGAATATCAGGAGTGTTACGATGCGGCCACGGCCCTTCCGATCCCGGAGCATTTTGATATGTACCGCCGCGTTAAGGATGAACTGGCTGATATGGGGGTAGATTTTCCGTTTTGAAGTTTATGATAATCGCGTTCAATTCGGCTGAAAAACAGGACGGCATAGTGGTTCCGTGAGTTGATATTACCGTCATCGACGGTTAACTTGGTTTGCGCGGGCATCAGCTGCTGCGCAATCTGTGCCGAATGCCTGATTTTCTTTGATGCGATAACATTCGGATCGTTGGCTATGGCTGTTAAAACGTCCCAATTTTACAAGAAAGTCTGGTTAAAGCTCAAGCGTTCCGCCCTGATGGATGTCACCAAGTTCCTGGTGGTGGTGGCAGTAATCATGTGGGTCTTGGCCCGCGGCACGCAGCAACTCGGTTATAACTGGCAATGGTACCAGGTTCCCAAATATATCTTTCAATTTCAAGACGGTCAATTTTCCTTTGGACCCCTAATGTTCGGATTGGCAATGACCTTTCGCATTACCGCCTGGGGTCTTGTTTTGTCTATGACCATCGGATTGGTGACTGCCCTTTTGCGGCTGTCCGACTCCTTTTTTGCCAGGATCGTTGCCCGGGGGTATGTGGAGCTCATCCGAAACACCCCGCTGCTGGTTCAAATTTTTTTCCTTTACTTCGTCCTGGCACCTATTTTTGGCCTCAGCCGCTTTTTTGCGGGAGTGCTCGCTCTGAGCCTTTTCGAAGGTGCGTATGCTTCTGAGATCTTTCGCGCGGGGATTGTGTCCATTCACAAAGGCCAGTGGGAAGCCTCGCACAGCCTGGGTCTGAATACATTTGACACGTACCGCTGCATCATTCTTCCCCAGGCAATCCGACGCATTCTTCCGCCGCTTACCAGCCAGGCAATATCCCTGATCAAAGATTCGGCCCTTGTCAGCACCATCGCTGTCTATGATTTGACCATGGAAGGCCGGGCGGTTATCGCTGAAACATTTTTGACATTTGAGATCTGGTTCACGGTTGCTTTCATGTACCTGATGATAACAATAATCCTGTCAATTGTTGTCAATTTCCTGGAAAATCGGTTTAGGATTCAGACGTGAGGCAACAAGGAGGATCTGTCTGTGCAAGAAAAAAAACTGGGTGATTACATTGTTACGGTCGAAAAGATCAACAAAACATTTCCCAATGGAGTCTGTGCCTTGCGTGAGTTTTCCACCAGAATACGTCGCCGTGAGGTGGTGGTCATCATCGGACCGTCCGGTTCGGGAAAATCCACGTTTCTGCGTTGCCTCAACGGATTGGAAGAGATCGATAGCGGCTCCATCGTTATTGACGGTATCCCGCTTGACGAAAACAAGAAAAACCGGTGGGAGATCCGCAAAGAGGTCGGCATGGTTTTTCAGTCTTTTAATCTGTTTCCCCATAAAACCGTGCTCGCAAACATAACCCTGGCTCCGCGGCTGGTGCGCAAAAAGAGCAATGATGAGGCCGCGGAGATGGCGATGGATCTCCTGAGAAAGGTAAATATTCCGGAAAAAGCGGAAAGTTACCCCTCGCAGCTCAGCGGGGGGCAGCAGCAGCGGGTCGCTATTGCCAGGGCACTGGCAATGCATCCGAAAGTCATGATGTTCGATGAGGCCACATCCGCTCTTGATCCTGAAATGATCGGTGAAGTTTTGGACGTTATGAAAAACCTTGCCGAAGAAGGAATGACCATGATCGTGGTGACCCATGAAATGGGCTTTGCCCGGGAGGTCAGCGATCGGGTGGTTTTTATGGAAGATGGTTACATTGTCGAGGAAGGAACGGCTGAGCATTTTTTCACAAATCCGCAGAAAGAGCGGACTAAACTTTTTCTCAGTCAGATTTTATAGGAGCGAAAAACGAAAGGAGGTGAATCTCAGTTTCATGGATAATTGCCTTTAATCTTTGTGTTTAATCATTTTTAAATTAAAAAGGAGCGTGAGATGAAAAAAAGATTATTCGTTTCAGGAATTGTTCTGGTGTCTGTCTTTGTTTTAGGCCTGGCTGCCACCGCTTCTGCAGGCGAAACCCAGAGAAAGCTGGTCGCAGAAAGCGCCATCGAACAGATCGCCAAACGCGGTGTCATTAAGGTGGGTATGGACATCTTCGTGCCCTGGGCCATGAAAGACAAAAAGGGAGAACTTATCGGCTTCGAGATCGATATTGCCAAAAAACTGGCCGAGGATATGGGCGTCAAGGTGGAGTTTGTTCCCACCAAGTGGTCCGGGATTATCCCTGCCCTGACCACCGGCAAGTTTGATGTGTTGATCGGTGGCATGACCATTACCACCAAACGAAACCTGAAGATCAACTTCACCAGACCGTATTACTATACGGAGCAGGGGTTAATGGCCCACAAACAAAAAGCGGCAGGCTTTAAGGTCTCCGACTTCAATAGTCCCAATGTCACCATCGCCGCCAGATTAGGGTCAACGGCCGCAATTGCTGCCAAGCAAAAATTTCCAAAGGCAAAAATCCGCCTCTTTGACGATGAACCTTCGGCCGTTCAGGAGCTGCGCAATGGAAACGTGCACGCCATGGTTTCTGCTCAACCCCTGCCGTCATCTACTGCCATAGACTATCCCGACACCATCATGGTTTATGATGAAGTTATGATGTTTGAGGCCATCGGGATTGGTGTCCGCAAGGGCGACGTCGATACGATCAACTTGATAAACAACTGGATTGAGATCAACCGCAACAACGGTTGGATTCAGAGCAAATACGCATACTGGTTCAAATCAAAGGATTGGAAAAATCTGATCGAATAACAGTCCGCCACATCCCTCCCCAGGCGGGGAGGGATATAATTGAGCGGTTTTGGCTCAATTAGAGTGAGAGAGATACTGTGCTGCAAAAGAAAAGCAAGATTACGACCCTTGACGTTTTTGTATTGCTCGCGCTGCTTGGTGCACTGGTGTATGTGGTGTATCAAGTCAAGGTCAAGCTCAACTATAACTGGCAATGGGGGATCATACCCCAGTATCTCTTTCGTTATGACGCAGAATCCGGAAAGTGGGTATCCAACTACCTGATACATGGGCTTCTTACCACCCTTCGCCTGAGCTTCTGGGGCACCCTGCTGGCCACCATCCTCGGCACCGTCATGGGGTTGCTGCGGGTCAGCAAAAGCCTCTTTCACAAAATGTTAGCACGTTCTTATGTTGAGCTCATGCGCAACCTGCCACCGCTGGTCATCATCTTCATTTTTTATTTCTTCATCAGCGACCAGATCATGCCGATCATCGGCCTTGACGATTTTCTCAGATCCAGCTCTGCGGGAACCCAGCGCCTCTTTGAGACGCTCTTTTCACCGCCGCAATTCGCGTCTGCATTCATTTCCGCCCTGTTTACGCTCGCCATTTTCGAAGGCGCCTATATCACGGAGATCGTGCGGGCAGGAATCGAGTCGGTTGAGAAGGGACAATGGGAGGCATCGCATGCGCTGGGTCTGTCAAAATATCATAGCATGCGGCATATTATCCTACCCCAGGCCATGCAACGTCTGCTGCCGGCACTTGCCGGACAGTTCATCTCTCTGATCAAGGATTCGGCCATTGTTTCCGTAATATCAATCCAGGAGCTATCCTATCAGGGTACGCAATTAATGGCCTCCACCTATCTGACGATCGAAATCTGGATTACCATCACCGCCCTTTATCTGGTGATGACCCTGACGTTTTCACTGGGCGTCGGGAAACTGGAAGCCTATATGGCCAAAAGCCAGGCTTGACCCAATTGAGCGTTTTCGCTCAATTTGGAGGTATTGGTTATTCCTTATCTGCAATTTTCAAAAATTGCTTATTTCATCTTGATAACCAAAAGAAAAACGAGATCTCCGAATATTACATGCAGGGAAGTTACAATCGTTGCAGAGCTGAAATATTTACAAAAAATCTGCATTTCATACCTGTCTTCAGAACAAAAAAGACGGAAAGAGGTTGATTTAGAATGAAGTGTTGTAAAATCATTTTCAAGACAAGAAGCTGCGGTCAACTTATCTGTAAATCCAATCTGCAGTGGATACTTGTGACAATCACACTGGTGACCCTGATCATCGGTTGTGCGACAGCGCAGGTATCGTCGACCTTTAGTCCCCAATCGATTAACGAAGTTAGATTCCGTGATCGCTCGCAATCAAAATATGACGAAGAGGTCCGCGTAACGGTTGCCGTGCCGACCGCTGGAGAAAATAAGGCGCTGTTCAGTGCAAATTTGGCCATAAAAGAGATCCAACCGATCTGGGTGAAAGTGGAAAACCACAGCGATCGGACATATTATCTCCTTTCAGTCGCTGTCGATCCGAATTACTTTTCGCCCAACGAGACGTCCTTTGCCGTCCATGGCGGCCTGAGTCAATCAGCCCAAAAAGAAATGGAAAACTATTTCAGATCGATGAATTTCAGAAACCCCATTTTGCCTCACACGGCGGTTTCAGGCTTTATTTTTACCAATCTCGATGAAGGCGAAAAGGTGGTGCAAATCGACCTGATTGCCAGTCAACATATTAAATTTTTTACCTTCTTCGTTCAAATTCCGGGCATACGGGTTGATTATCAAATGGTGGATTTCGACAGTCTCTATGCAAACGAAGAAATTGTGGATCTCGATCTGGATGGATTGAGAATGGCACTCGAGAATTTACCCTGTTGCACGACGAATGAGGAGGAAACGGATTTTGGAGACCCGCTCAACCTGGTGATCATCGGGGATTTTCTTGATGTGGCTGCCACTTTCTCTCGCCGCGGCTGGCTTCCGGCTGAAGAGACTTACTCGACAGCCGTATGGAAAACCATCAAGTCTTTTCTTTTTGGTAAGCGATATCGATACTCGCCCTTAAGCTCATTGTACGCTTTCGGTCGCCATCAGGATTTGGCGCGCCAAAAACCGCGCCACAGTATCCACGAAAGAAACCACTTGCGCTTATGGTACAGCCCGATGCGCTTTGAAGGCAAACCGGTCTTTGTCGGTCAGATCAGCCGCGACATTGGTGTCCGTTTTACCACAAAAACCTGGC
>CP070746.1:4065153-4070570 GCA_020348305.1 Desulfobacterales bacterium | reverse complement strand
ATGTGATTTATAATTCTTAGCGTCTGAGAAATTCACTTCTCTGCCAAAGTAGACTTGGGTTGTCATTATCTTATATGAAGAAACGATTAGGCCTTTATCGATTTTGTTTCTGGTATTCAAATGCATAAAGAAATGTTCTTCAAACTTCGAATCCGGATACACACTCGACGGGGGATTAACAGTTTCCTGTTTTACAGACGTGCTCAAATTCCCGACATATTGAAATTCTTTATTAATCTGGATATATTTGCTTCCTAAACGGATCGAATTGTCATATTCGTTGTATAGTTCTTTTGGGCTTGTGGCGCATCCGATTAATAACGATATGGTAAATGTGATCAACGACAATTATTATTTTCCCTCAACGACAATTAGAATTCCCGGATTTTACCACGAATGTTGATACCGCCACAGGCAGGGAAACGGAGTGGAGCGTAGCGGAACGGCGTTTCCCTGCCTGTGGGCTAAATTGTTTCCCGAGTCTCCGTGTACCTCTTTTGCAAATCCAACACCTTTTTTATGTCATCATTAATATCGGATCTTGATATATCATAAACAAGAATTGGATAATTGTAATTGTAACCGCCAATTACCAATCCTGCTTCAAAATCAGTTACCATATAGATTTGTTCCATTTTTTCATGATCGTCAAACCAAGTTGTGTTTTCATCCGTAAATTCGATATTAATTGTTTCCAGTCTGCCTTTTTGCGGGTTGTAAACGGTTTGTTCCATATTTGCTTCTCCTATCTTGGATTTGCCGGAAAAAGGGCTTACGCAAATGCCCTACAATCAAAGATCTCTGTCCGGCCCATAGGTTACCATTACCCAAAATCCATTCATTTAGAGCCCTTTGCCGGGCCATCAGGTTTTTTGCTCTTATTTTTCTTAGCCACTTCCATGCGGTAACTTTCAATGTTGAGCTCCAAAATCACACTGTGATGCACCAGCCGGTCAATGGCAGCAGCGGTGACCATCGGGTCTTTAAAGATCTGCTCCCACTTGGAAAACGGCAGATTGCTGGTAATCATCACGCTGCCCCGCTCATATCGGTCTGCCAGCAGGGTAAACAGCACTTCCATTTCACAGCGGTCCTGCTGCACATAGCCGATATCATCGATTATCAAGGCATCGTAGCGGGACAGCTTTTTCAAAAACCCAGACAGCTCCAGTTCCTTTTTGGCCCTTAAAAGCTCCTGTACCAGCTGGCTGCAACAGATAAACAAAACCCGTCTGCCCTGTTCGATAAGCTGATGACCGATGGCGCATAAAAGGTGGGTTTTGCCGCTGCCTGGATTGCCGAAGGCCAATACATTTTCGCAACGCTTCAAAAAGGAGCCGTCAGTCAAAACATTTAAATGCGCGGCCAGCTTGGCCGGCAGACGTTTTTTGTCAAAGTTGGCAAACGTTTTAGATGTCGGCAGTTTAGAAGCGCGAAGATTGCGGGCAATCCGATTTTGCCGACGTGCTTCACACTCCAGCTTGAGCAGTTCAAGCAGATATTGCTCATAGCTAAAAGATTCGCTTCGCGCACAATCAGCAATCTGTTGATAACATTCACGCATTGTGGGCATATGAAGTTGCTTGAGATAGTCGAGGATCTGTTCATGTATATTGATCATGACGTCACCTCCTCGAGCAACCGGTCATAGCAAGTCAGATCCACTGCCGGGATACGCACCTTCGTGGCTACCGCAACCGGTTGGCTGCAACGTACCAGTGCCTCTACCTGCTCATCGCAAATGCTCATATTTTTATCGATCATCATTCGTAAAACATCATCGACCGCCGTTTCATTTTCCCGGCCCGCCAGATGTAAAATATTCAGATATTGCTTGGCCGCTATGCTTTGGGAATGTCGTTGCTTCAAATCGTCATAGGCAATGCGGAATCGGCTGGTGGGGAATAGATCGTCGCGATACCGGTAGTTTTCTAATGCCCCAGGCTTTCGTACTAGGCTGTCGATAATGTGACGATAATTGATCCTGTGTTTGCCCTCACCGCGAAGCCGCGGCAGGGTATCGATTTTTTTCTGCCCATACCATATCTCCAAATGCTCCATGAAAAGATGAACCCCAATGCGTTCGCCAATCAGCCGGCTGTCCACGGAGTAGACGTTGTGATTGACCCGGATCGTACTGCTGGGTCCAACCCTGGTTGTGCTTTTTTTACAGGCCTCGATTCGATGCTTGGGCAACCGGTGCAGCACGGCTTGTTCCTCCAAAAACCGTTTGTTTCTGCCGGCATTGAGCTGTTTAAACAGCTTGCCAACAAATTGCTCATACTCACTGCGATCGACAAAATCCCGGCTGTTTCTTAAAATTAAGGCCTGATCAACCGCCTGTTTAAACCGATAATGACGTTGCTCCACATCACCGTTCTCATGGGGACTTTCAGGATTTGTCTTGCATCCTTTCAGATCGTAATGATCTAAAAGATCCTGGTAACGGCGGGTAAATTCTTCTGGATGACTGGTCTTTTGCACCGCGGTCGTCAGACAATCCGTACGGTGCTTTTGCGGAACCCCGCCAAGTTCCCATAAAGCGTTTTGAAGTCCCTGGCTTAGACTCTCAAAACTTTCCGAATAACAGATGCTGCCGGTCTCCCAGTTGGAATACGTTAGCACAAAATGATAAATCAGGTGGTCAAACGGCCTGCCACCGATGGTCACCCCCAGTTTGTTCATATGGGTAAAATCCGACTGGCTTAGCTCTCCGGGGTGGTGAAGCTGGGTAAAAAACACTTCTTTTGCCGGACCTTCCGATACCCGCCAGACTTTAATGCGTCGTTGCAAAGTACGAAGCTGCCCATCGGCAAACCGGCCCGGATTCCGACGCTGTAAGTCCTCGAATATGGTCTTAGCTTCTAAACCCGCATTGATCTCCAACATCGATTTAATCTCATGCCAGACATCTTCAAATGGGTCTTTGCGGGTCCTCCATGTATGACCGGTTTGAAATTCACTGGGAAGTTTGCCCAGCCTCCGATACTTGCGGGCGGTCTTCTCATCCATTCCCGCCTTCATTGCCGCTATCCCGAAATTCTTTTCTGTTTGTACCAATTTGAATAACCTCCTTACCTGTTGATCTGTGACCATCCAATCCGCTCCTTTTCGATGAAGATTTGGATGGGTTTATCAGATTTTTTCAGTTTTTAATTTCGGGAATTTTAATTGTCGTCAGGCGGGTATTATAATTGACGTTCATCAGATCGACAATGGTTATGTACACAGCTCGGTATTGATCGGTAGTTGAATCGGTTAAACTGAATGAAACCGTTCCCGTCCCGCCGCCGCCACTTGAGCTGCTGTCACCCCCGCCGCCACTGCCACAGCCTATAAGCATAAATGGAAGTGATGTTATGATAAGAATTGACAAAAAGGATCTAAGCCTACTCATGATGACCTCCTTTCAAAAGTATAGATTATGAAAATTTGGTAATATTCAGATTTTATTCCAGCCAAATGTTCCTATCTAAATTATTGCTTTTTTTCAAGGAAATATTTGTTAGAAATTGGTTTAATTTCATATAGTTGTCTAGAATTCTAGATAGAAGTGCAGCAAAAATACAATGGATGCCATTTCATTATCATGGGAAAATAAGATGACTAAAGAAACAAAGCAGTTGAGGGAAATGTAATTGCTTTAGAGACTAATCAAGATAGAATTTAGTTTTGGTTAACATAGGAGTTTCACTTTTTCGCCAAAACCGTGCTTTCAGCTAAAGATAATTAAAAATAACTGCGGAAAACTACACTCCGAGAACCTGTGGTATCTAATTAATATCACAAATTTCCCCGAAATACTGATTAGTAGATGAAAGTCCAAAAAATTTAAATCCTCCAAAAACCTGACTTATCTTGCCAATACCACAATGATAGCTGAATCTGCGATATGAAATCAATAACACAAAAAGCTTGAATCTATTTTCCAGGATTCACTCTGCTTTTTTGATACTGTATGCGAATCTGAAAAAATTAGAGGTTGAAATTCTTGAAATATATAGCAGAAACATGAAATCAGGATTTCTGTGCAGCGATCAAAGATATCTTTAATATTTTTGGTTTTTAAAAGTTATAGATAGCTTTGATTTTGGTATATGGATTCGTATAAGCAGGGCCTTGCAGTGGTGCGGACATTCTATGCTTTGCGACCTATTGTTCATCTGGGTATTCGCTGTGAAAAGTCGGCAAATTAATTTTTTCGCCCAGCTACGATTACTTGATTAGCGCAATGAAAGTAAACACCATCGGCATCGGCCTGTTCAAGGCTTTTATGCAATCTGTCCAATTCATCGCTCGTGATAACACCGGCAGTTATTGCGGCCTGTTCAGTTTCATGAAGCGCAGCGATCTGCCACGCAATAGCATAATTAGTAATGAGGATTGGAGCCATTTCCACTGAAATGTCTGCCAGGTTTCTTTTTTTAAAGAGCCGATAGAGCTGACGTCCTGCGAAACCGTTATGGAAACGATGCTCAGTATGGAAACGTTTAAGGCGTTGCTCAATATTAATCTCGGTAGTGTCCAAGGACATAGTGCTCCAGTCGGTATCCAGTGCGACAACCCAGCCGCCGGATTTAGTCACACGAACCATTTCAGTCATTGCTTTATCTTGATCTTTTAAATGCTGAAATAATCGTTCACTGCGGACTGAATCAAAGTAACCTGGTTCAAAAGGCAGTAAGCTCGCATCAGCGTGAACATGCCTGACCCATTGGCTGATGTCTGCTTTCTCAGCTTGTTCGTCTGCCTCGGCAATCATCTTTTCGTCATAATCTACTCCGACAACTTGACCCGTTGCACCAGTCAACTGGGCTATGGGTATTGTGTCAGTACCAGGGCCACAGCCAACATCCAGCACTTTGTGGCCGAGTTCAATATGCATTAGCGTGTAAGTACGCTGTTTGTATTTCGCGACAATCTTTGCGACGAACCGAAGGTATTCTGAGTCTACATAGCCTTTGTCTTTCTTCATGGGATAATTTCCTAATTAACAAGATAAGGTTGATTACATGTTTCTTGCCATTATCTCAGTTTTAGAAATAATTTATATATGTTATGCGTATCTTAATAAAATCAAGGTGATCCTGACCTGACATAAATAGCAGTAATATGTACTTTGCCCTTGAAAACTTGGGTTGATGATATCACAAATTATTTTAGCGTTTCAAAAGTACAGCTTTGTTGAAATCTTCAATTTTAAAAAGGTATATTTATTACTGATATCAACAGAAATCTGCAGCACAGAGTCAAAGTGATGATATCCAATATATTGTGTCTTTCATAACCTAAGTTTCAGGCAATTCGGCCAGAATTTCTCTTACCTTTTCTGGCTCAATTAGAGTGCCGAGTCGCTCTAAGATCTCCAGAGCCTTCATTAAATATTCCCGCGCCTGGGTCATTTGGTTCTGCTGCTT
>CP070746.1:4059370-4065053 GCA_020348305.1 Desulfobacterales bacterium | reverse complement strand
ATCGCATTGGATATGGCAGGAACAGGCCAGGCCAGAAGGGCATCCATTTCTTCTTGAGTGAGATAATCAGACATTTTTCTTCTCCCTTGAATTCAATTTCTCTCATTTGGACCCAGAGCAGTGACACCTCCGTCAACCAAGATTGTTTGGCCGGTGGTCGCAACGGCATCGGATGCAAGAAACACAGCTGCGTCGGCAATATTTTCGGGGATGATCTGCCGTCCGAGGCGCGTTTGTTTTTTCAATTGCTCGAGAGCCTCCGGCGTCCAATTGACAAATCCGGTATCGACAAATCCCGGGGCGATCGCATTCACTCGAATTTCCGGAGCCAGTGCACGCGCTAGGGCCTTGGTAATGAACGTCAGGGCGGCCTTGGATGCACCATAGATAATCGTACTGCCCCTGGCAGTGAATCCTGCATTGGATGTGATATTGATAACAGATCCACCCTCATTTGCCCTTAAATGGGGAGCGGCTGCTCGGATGCAGTAAATAGCGCCCTTGACAATCACAGACCAGGTGTTCTCTAAAATCTCCTCACTCAAATCGTCTAGATTATGGTGGGGAATATATCTTGTCCATGCGGCGTTGTTGATCAGCACATCCAAACGACCGAAGTGTGCGACGGCGCTTTCAATCAATTGCCGGGCCTTCCGGTCCTGGGATACGTCGGCCTGGATCTCTATGGCCCGCCCACCGAAGCGACCGATTTCGGCGATCACTTCTTTTGCCTGCTCTTTTGATTTGGAGTAATTGACCACCACAGCCGCCCCTTCTCGGGCAAAACGAATGCACATGCCTCGACCGATCCCTGTGCCCCCGCCGGTTACAACAACTACTTTATCTTTGAACTTCATACGAATTTTCTCCTGTCAAAAAAATATTGTTCCAATCGAGATGCCATCTTTAAATTACCCTGCTGCAGAATTACTTTGGTCGCTACATTGCCAGGCTACCTTTTGTCAAGCAAATTAGTTAATTCGAAATTTGAAAGTATTGACCATAAAGAAGACGCTGTGATACCTAACTTTTTATAGGTTATTATTCCGAAAATCTATACTTTTCAAAGGAGATATTGTTATGTCAGCCGATCAGAAATTACTTGTAACGGTTATTCTTCACCATGACCAGTCAAAGACCTTGGACGAAATTATGGCGCACACCAAAAAATCCGGATTTTATCGCGATTTTCCCCCTGATGGGTCCGAACTGGTATCCTGGGTGGTGGCGATGTCTTACGGCTTTATTATCCAATTACGTTTGGAGCCTGCTGCGCTTCGCAACCTGAACCGCTTTATGGAACAAAAAGCGTGGGGGGTGTTTCGTTACGAGGTCTATCCCTCCTACGATTTCGAACCGATCGCCCAAAAGTTTAAACAGGATCACTCCTGATTGAGATAAAACTCTCAATCAGGTGATATTTGTTGATCCAAGGCATTAGCGTGTAAGAAAATCTTTAACTTGATAATTCCCCGCAGCTTGCTGCAGGGTCCTTCATCGTCCTGCTAGACGGTAGGCATCCGATACCAACCGGAGCGTCTCCAGGTTGTCCAAGCGATCCGTTTCAAACGATTCACCGCTTTCCAGGGATTTTGTGAAATGAGCGATGGCGTTGTCATAAGATGTTTGGTAGGCTTCGTGTAGATCGTAGCTTATTTTTTCTTCCGTATCACCGATAAGGATCAATTCATTGTTATCGAATAAAATGCTGGCTTTTTCACCAATCAACTCCAACCGATCGCTAGGCAGCAGTGGAAAACCTGCCGCACAAAAATTACCGGAAACGGTTCCAACTGCGCCGCTTTCGGCGTTGAGAATGATCTGTGCCATATCATCTCCTATCACTTCTTGACATATATGGGAGGTGTTGGAAGCAACGACCTTCATTGAACCGACTAAAAAGCGTATGGTGTCTAAATGATGAATTAGCAGTTCATTGATGATGAAGCGTTTAAGGTTGGCCAAGAAAGGCTGCCTTTCCAGAGCAACAGGCTGGCCGGTTGCTGTGCGGGTTACCAGTCCCGAGCTTCGCGTCGTCAGGTGAAATTCACGTATGCGACCGACTTTATTTTGGGCAATCCATTGACCCACTTGCCGGTATTGAGGCCGAAAACGCCAATTTTCGTGAACCATAAAGCGGATGCTGTCACCCACTTCGGCGACCAACTGCTCCGATTCCGTCAAGTTGGGTGTCATGGGCTTTTGACAGAGAACGTTTATGCCTCTTTCGGCCGCCAATTTAACCTGCTCTGCATGCACTTGCGGTGGGGTGGCTATGTCCAGGGCGTCAGGTTTTTCTGCGTCGAGCATTGCGGCCACATTGTCGTATGCCGTAGGAATGTCAAACTCCGTCGCTCTGGCTTGAGCATTTTGCAAATGCCGTGCGCAGATGGCCACAACTAAAACTTGTGAAAGTTTGGCCCATGCGTTAAGGTGATGCCGGGTAACCATTCCGGATCCGGCGATAGCCACTTTGAATTTTTTGGAAGCCATCATATAGTATTTTAGAAATTAAGAATTAATTTTTGCATATCATAGAAGTCTCTAATTCTAAATACGAAAAAAACTCTCTTTCTAAAAGAGGATATCTTGGGCAAGTCCGAAAATATTGCCCGGAGCTTCAGAAAAAAACATTGACTTAGACACCATTGCCAATTAAATAGTTATAGAAAATTCAAAACACCGTTTCATAATGTGAAACTAACATATTGGCCATGCCGCAGAAATTGCAAAAAAGTTGGGTTATAAAGATCCAACTTTATCGGAAAGGAGGTGATTTGACTTAAGAAAAGGGATCGACATTTGGCTCTAATTTTCCCGGCCATTAAGATTATTAACTTTTAAACCTTTGAAAGGAGGCGGGTTATGAAAGTAACAAAAAATCTTATAAACAAAAGGCTGTGGGTGATCGCACTTGTATGTGTTTTGTTTTTCTGGGCCAATCCCGTGAATGCTGAAACAATATTGAAATATGGTCATGCCAATGTTCCCATTTATTTTTATCACACCGCGGGTGTGGCTTTCGGCCAGTGCCTGGAAAATTCAAGTGGTGGCGCCTTAAAAGTAAAGATTTATCCCCAGGGGCAACTGGGCGGGGAAAGAGACATTACCGAAGGTTTACAATTGGGAAGCGTCGACCTACAGGCAACTTCCATCGGTGTCACCGGCACATTTATTCCTTCCTTACGGATTTTAAACTTACCTTTCTTATTCAAGGGTCCCAAGCACTGGTTGGCAGTCATGAACGGTCCGGTCGGGCAACAAATCTTGGGCAAAGCTCGCGCACAAGGCGAGCAAGTGGGTCTTAAGGTGTTGGCTATCGGAGCTCCTGATTTTCGCCTGCCTATGAACAATAAGCTGCCGATCAAATCAATAGCGGATTTCAAAGGCCTGAAAATCAGAACCATGCAGGTTCCGATTCATATGAAAGCATATGAAGGCATTGGCGCCAGTCCGGTACCGCTGCCATTCGGTGAATTGTATACAGCACTTCAGACGGGGGTGGTGGATGGAAACGAAAATGGCCCCCTTACCCTGTACGGGAAAAAGTTTTATGAGGTACAAAAATATATGGTGCTGTTACCCGTGGTTTCCAATGGCGGCATCTTTCTCATGAGTGGTGCTACCTGGGATAAATTGTCGCGCGATCATCAGCTGGCGGTGACCAAATGCATCTCCGTATGGCGCAAAAAAATGGACCAGGATGCACAGGAACAGGGGGGGATTGCAATCGGAAAAATGAAGGATCAAGGTTTGCAGGTCACGACCATTGACGATATCACTCCGTTTGCCAAGGCAACCGCTTCAGCGTATGAGTGGCTGTATAACGATCTACCAAAAGACACTTCTGACTGGACCAGATCCATGGTGGAAAAAATCCGAGAAGTAGGCGCAACGATTGAAAAAGAGGAATGGTATGTAAGTGGCAAATAAACGCTGATTTCAAAGCCGGAAGTGTTATTGCGGGCAGATAGGTCAGCCTTTCATGTCTGCCCGCAAGCTTTGAGAGTGCTCAATAATCCGAAATCGAAAGAGGCGCCTCATGCTGATCCTAAACATCCTGGAGCGATTCAGTGGTTTGCTTGAAAACGTTGTCAAAGTTTCGATTATCTTATCGATGGCCGGCATCGTATTGTTTATCAATCTTGCCGTTTTTTTCCGATATGTTTTATCCGACCCGCTGACCTGGACGACCGAGATATCCAGCTATCTCCTTGTTTATACTGTTCTTTTTGGGGCTTCCATTGCTCTCAGACACAATCAATTTGTAAAAGTAGAGGCTCTCGCCAATTTATTGCCAAAGCGCCTGAAAACATTGATTATAATACTTTCCCACGTGCTGATTGCCCTTTTCCTGGTGGTTTGTATCGGGTCACCATCGATGCTGATTAAAAAAGCAGTGGTTACCAAAACTGTCAGTCCAGCCTTAGGTATCCCGATGGCTAATCTTTATCGGCTTTTGCGTGTCGGATTTATTTTCATGCTATTTTTCCTCTGTATGAGCAGCATAAAAGTGATCAGAGGCAACATGGTTTCAAGTGGCGATCAGGAGGAAGCTGGATGATCGCTTCAATTTTCTTATTTCTTTTGGCGGTTGGGATTCCGATTGCATTTGTTTTGGGTATCAGCAGTGTGATCTACCTTTGGAAGACGCAAATGCCGTATGTCTTGGTTTCCCAGAGAGTTTTTGTGGGCCTCGACAACTTTCTGATTTTGGCGGTACCCCTCTTCATTCTGGCCGGTAAACTCATGAATGCCTCAGGCATTACCCGGCGGTTGATTGAATTCTTTTATATCATCATTGGTCATATTCGCGGAGGGTTGGCGTATGTGAACATCATCGCCAGCGTTTTCTTTGCCGGTATTACCGGTGCCGGGGCGGCGGACACGGCTGCAATCGGCTCGATCATGATCCCTGCAATGAAAAAAGAGGGTTATTCGCCGGAATACAGCGGAGCGGTCACGGCGATATCTTCAACCATCGGGCCAACCATTCCGCCAAGTATCGCCATGGTTGTTTATGGCGCCATGGCCGAGGCTTCTATCGCAAAGCTTTTTTTGGCTGGATTTATTCCCGGTCTCCTATTGGGACTTGCTCAGTTGCTGGTCGCCGGTCATTTTGCTAGACGTCAGAAATTCCCGGTAAGGCAAAAAATACTCTCCATGCGCACCGTCACCGTAGGCTTCTTTAATACGATTCTGGCGATCATGATGCCGATAATTTTGCTCGGTGGAATTCTCAGCGGTATATTTACGCCCACCGAGGCGGCCGGTGTTGCCGTTTTTTATGCGTTAATTGTCGGATTTTTTATTTACCGTGAACTTAAGATATCCAGCTTTGTGAGTATTCTTCTTGAAACCAGCGTGTTAACCGGGACCATTTTAATCATTCTGGCGATGGCGCATTTGTTCGGTTGGATCCTGGCGGCCGAAACAGTGCCGGAAATCATTGCCAATGCCATGACTTCCATAACTAATAATCCAATTATTATTTTGCTGCTCATTAATCTGCTCCTTTTGTTCCTGGGAACCATCATGGAAACATTGGCTGCCATTATCCTGATGACACCCATATTGTTGCCTCTGGCACAGACCATAGGAATTGATCCTATTCATTTCGGAATCATCATGACCGTTAATCTCAATATCGGGCTTGCTACCCCGCCTCTGGGTGTCTGTTTAT
>CP070746.1:4054923-4059270 GCA_020348305.1 Desulfobacterales bacterium | reverse complement strand
TTGAAATAGCCGAACCAAAAGTCCGAACTTAATGATATTATTCTTCTGCATTTCTTGAGGATCTGAGAATTTATTGCAGGGTTGTGTTTAATTCTGTTCCGCAATACAGGCAAGTCATCGTATCATGGCTTTGTATAAGCCCACAAGATCCACAAATCGTTCCCATTGCAGGAAGACTGGGCTTTTCAATATTCGCAAAAACACATTCTAATCTGTCATCAATCTCCAGCTCAACTTCACACACCGGACAACGGGTCTTTCCAGATTTTGGTTCGATGCAGTGATTAAGACAGAAGGGGCATTTTAAACTCTCTTGGTTTTCAGGCATACACAGTCCTAATAGATCATTTCTACGCAAGGAGATTCGGTTTACCCGGATATCCATCAGAATTACATGTGATTAAGCAATCGGATCAATACAGGAAGGATCATTATTCTTTACCGAATTAACCTGTTTGGATACAGGATGACTTACTAATTCCGTCTGGATTCCGTGTGCCAGTATATTTTTCAAACCAACGATTTCCTGATTCTCTGGATTGAGCCAAGGTTCGTACACATCGGGTTTTAGGATCACCGGCATACGATGGTGGATATCTCTGATAGATTCACTTGCTTCAGTTGTAAGGATAGTGCAGGATCTGTAGGTTGAATCCGGGTCATCTTTCTTATTCCACACTTCCCAAAGCCCGGCAAATGCAAATGGCTTGCGGTCTGGCAAAGTTATGAACATAGGTTGTTTACGACCCTTTTCACCTTTCCATTCATAAAATCCATCTGCGAGTATCATGCATCTTCGTTTTTTAAAAGCATTACGAAAACTCGGCTTTTCTGCAACTGTTTCCGCACGGGCATTTATCATTCTGTTGCCTATAGATGTGTCCTTTGCCCAGAAAGGAACAAGACCCCAGTGGAACTTATCAAGCCAGTTTTCACCTTCATGTTTGAATATGGCAAGTATTTCCTGTGAAGGAGCAACATTGTAATTAGCAGTTATATCGCATCCTGCCTTATCAATCGGAAAGATTCCTTTTAACTCTTTCAAGCTGCGGAATCCAACGAATCTGCCACACATTGACATCACCTCTTGCTTAAGGATTTGTTATTTATAATAGGACAGCATCAGGATTTTATATAGACACCTTTTTGCACACTCTTAATTCTGCCCTGTTGCTTAAGCTTGAAGACTATGTTGTATACTTGTTTCCGGGTAAACCCTGTCTTTTCCATGATCGTTGATGTGCTGACTCCCTTTTTTGATCTACTTATAACCTTAAGCACCGTATCGGCTGCGGTCATTGGTTTCACTTCTTTCTTCCTTGGAGTCCTTTTCACCGGCTTTTTACCTTTTGGCTTTCCGAAATCTTGGGTTTCCGCTATTTCATCAACTTTCTCAGCTATTGCTTCAGCCCCTTGGGCTAAAATTTTGAGACCATCGGAAATTAATTTTAGTAGACTTTGTGATTCCTTCATTTTAGACCTCCATATACGGAACTGATGATGTCTCAGGATCAGGCTAAAATCATTTCATATGAACGAGGAGGGCTATTCCTCTATATATTCCCATCGGTCTTTAAATGCAGATAAGGATTCTTCAGCAATTGCCGTATGAGGGGAATCCCACTTTTTAGGTCTTATTCCTTTATGTTTTGCGAGATAGTCTTTATGGCCTTTAATTATTTTGGCACGAAGTGTTAACCACGGACAGATATAAAATTTGTCTTCTCCATAGCTGTTCAATCTAACAAAAACACAAATCAGACCCCGGACGGGGCATTGTTTTGCACGACCTATTATCTGACGTTTGCCCTGAAACGTTATGTCGCAGAATTGTCTGATGTCAGAAAACTGCCAAGAACCTCCACGGATAGTTTTTACCTGAACTGATACATGTCTTCCTTTTTCTTCAGATGCAATAATGTCATAATGATGCACATTTCCAGTAAATGTAGTGGCAATCAGACCTCTTCGTGATAACTCTGCTGCCACAAGGTATTCACCTGCTTGCCCTACCAATTTAGTACTTCGTCCTGTTGTCATTTTTTTATTACCTGTAATACTTATTCAGAATATTTATATTTCATGAGCTTCATCTATCGACAACTAAATAGTGAAACCTATATCAAAAACGTCATGACAGGATGGGCAGATAAAAAGCCATTTGGTGATATCACCATCCTTCTTGAACATAGAATGAAAACCGTCTTTGTAACCACATGACGGGCAGACCTTAAACTCGTCTTCCATCTTAACGTTTATTATCTCATAATCCATACGATACTCCCTATTGAGATTTAATTACATGAAAACGTGAAGATATCATACATCACCAAGAGATCATTTTCAAATCGTTATTGCCCAGAATCACTATAATGTACCTCACCCGGCCACGTGCTTTACTCATCATTTCCATCTTCAGACAGATCTTATGTGTGATCCCCATAGTATTAATGCACCGGATTGATTTTTAGAAAGACCGTATTCCTGAATATTCTTTCTATAACGTTTTGATGACTATCGGTTTATTCTAAGAAAAGGACGTTTAAAAAACCAAACGGCCCATGTTTCTTTTTGCATTGGGTAATTGTGAAGTCTTAGAGGGTCATTTCAAAAAGTAGTCTCTACAGGGTGGAAGTTCAGCACATGAAGCAGAAAAACCTCCGATTAGTTGCCATTTATTATCTTGCTTAATCCATGTTTTCATAGCCCGTCCAAGTCCAACATTTGATATAATTTTGCCACTATATTTATATGCATAAAATACAACAGCTATGTTGCCAACAACATTTATGGCAAGAGGTTTTAGCTCCCAGTTGACAGGTTTGTCCCAAGAAAACCAACCTTGGTAATTGTCCATTGCCTCTTTTTTATCAAAAGGCATAAATTTATTACCCCACCAAATGACTACATCATCATGTCGTGCTGCTTTCAATCCTTCTAAATCACCTTGTTTGAATGATTCATAATCGGCTACCACAACTTTCCAAATTTCTTTTTGTTCCTCTGTCCATTCCTCTCCAAATACTTGAAAACTCCAAAATAAAATTAAACCGCAAAAGAGAAGACAAATTACAGCCCTTAACCCAAAATTTCTTCCTTTTGTTTTCATAAGACCTCCTTTCATTATGAGGTAGAATTAGAAATGGGAAAGTTGAAATTTCTTCAAGAAGAATTGGCAATTAGTCCCCCAACAGACAAACAAAACTCCGTCAGGGGTATAATCGGCACATTTTGAGAGGTTTCTCCATTGAATCTTTACCTGCTTATTAGTTTAAAGTTTAATGGAAACCGGTATCAACTTCAGAGGGAAAAGAATTTAGAGATGGTGAATCCGTTCAGTGAATGAGCAGGAATATCAGAAATTATGAGAACTAACAGTGAATGTGAGATTTAGCATCAGTCGAGCATAATGTTGGAGTTCAAATATTACGGGCACCATGTAATGTCAAGAAATTTCAAGTATCGATAAATCGAACTAACCACATTACGGGCCAAACTTGCAATACATAATGGATATCTGAATTTTGAAAGTTCGCAGTTGTCCGAATTTCAACTCTTCAAATGCGGTAGTATCCGTTTCAATGAGAGATCTCATATTCGTTGAATGGCGCAGCCTCAGACCTATTTTCGTAAGGATTTTTTCAAGTCTGTGATAGTTCACAAGATCAGGTGTGTTGATAATAATATTCACCGGGGCCACCATCTTAGCTGTCATTAATGTAACCTTGTCACTGCAATCTGTCTCTTTAATTAAGGAAGGTTTAGGTTTTTCTATAGCTTCCTCCTAAACCATTCCTTTCCTCCATAACGTGGTGGTTCTGCCCACCTTGCTGAGTAATCAAATCTCCTTTTTTAAGCAAGGCGGTGTTTTCCGAACCACCCGTTTTAAATCCAGCCGAGAGGAGGGAGGCTACATTGGCTCGCATCAGCCCCTCTCGTGGAGGGCAGTTCAAATGGGCTGCCCTTTTGTTTTTTACCAGCAGTCAAAAATACAGCCTTCTTTTTTAAAGAATACAGGGTTGACCCCATTGTCTTTCATGCTCCAGTCCATTATCCTATGCAGCAAGAGGGTTTTTTTCGGCTTATCATATCTCCTAATCATTATCCTCTTTTTCAAGGGTGGTTCAATTGAACTGCCCTTTTTTTCTTATCAGTCAGAACTTCACTTCAAAATACCGATCTTACCCCGAAAGAATAAATGAATTACCCTATTGAACTCCATGCAATATGAGGCTATAGGGTCTTTGGTGGCTTCTCGGATGCTCGTGTATCTTTTTTGCTGGACTGTTCAACCTTTATTAGGTTGGCAACACCGGGGAAAGTAACAACGGCATTTTGGAAGCCACA
>CP070746.1:4047947-4054823 GCA_020348305.1 Desulfobacterales bacterium | reverse complement strand
ATCGGGTAAAAGACGAGTCAGGAAATGACCTTTTTGTGCAAGGCGTATTGATCCGTTCGGTGGTGCCAATGGATTCTAAAACCATCCACACGCAATATGGAGACTGGTTTGCGTGGTTTTGCATAATCTGTTTTGTGGGCTTTCTGGTAATTGCTTTTTTAAGAAAAAATTAGGTATAAGGGAAAGATTGGCTATTAACATATAATTATCGCAGAGACCAGTAATTTTTTTTGAACCTTTTTCCACTGCCATGCACTCCTGCGCTGTTTTGTGTGCGTTATAAAATCCCACAACCAGAATTCGAAGCTTCATCTTTAGCTTCTTACCATACGGCAGAATTCAAATCCGATTATAGACATTAGGAAATAAAAAGGGTATTTTTAAGAAGTTAAAACAGATGAACTTGCCTTTGAGTGGGCATCAATTTGGAGATTTTTAAATGAACAGAGTAGAGCCACATCTCATTTGTAAAAAAATTGCGAGTTTGGAAAATTTAATTGAATCTGAAACATGAGCGCTGAATTTGACGATATCAGGCCATATAGCGACACAGAAATTCGGCCTGTCATCAAGCGATTGCTGAAAAGCAAGCCACTGATAAGTGGGCTCCGAAAGCTCATATTGCCGAATTGTCCTGCCCCCTTCGAGTCAATTTTTGACTATATCATTAAAGCATATTTTTCTGCCAAGTCGATCCCGATCCGGACAGTTGATCAGTTTCAACGCAAAATTATTATTGACACCATGGTGGAGTGGGTTTTTAACCACACGACTAAAGGCTTTTCGATTTCAGGGTTAGAGTATCTTGAAAAGGACTGCGCCTATATTTTTATCACCAATCATCGAGACATTTTGATCGATACCTCCATGTTGAACTATGCCCTGAGGAAAAATGGGTTTAGAATCGCTGCTGTCGCATTCGGCGACAACCTGATGATTAATAGGCTTGTATCGGATCTCATCCGAGCCAATAAGTGCTTCATGGTCAAACGTAGCCTGCCATTTAGGAAAAGAGTGCTAGCGGCCCAGCACCTCTCCCGATATATCTGGTTTCTACAAGAACAGGAAGAATCGATCTGGATCGCTCAGGGTGACGGCAGAGCCAAGGATGGTGACGACCGGACCAATCCATCTTTAATCAAGATGCTCTACCTCTCACAACGCAAAAGTGGACTGAACCTCAATGAATATATAAATGCAGCCCATATCATACCGGTTGCATTTTCCTATGAAAAAGATCCCTGTGATCTTTTCAAGGCAAAAGAGTTGCTCAATGACGCTAGATATGATGATGAAACAAAACAACAAGATGATCTAACGAGCATGTACCGTGGGATAAGCGGCGACAAAGGCAGAATGCATATTGCTTTCGGCAAGCCGCTTAAGGGTGATTACCAAAACGCACAGGAAGTTGCGCTGGCAATAGATCTTAGGATTCATAGATTGTATAAGCTTTGGCCGACCAACTACATTGCATACGATGAGCTTCAGGCCTCAAATGAATATTCTACCATGTATTCCACACAAGAGCGCAATGAAGTCCTTGCACGCTTTAAACAGAAAAAAGAAGATTTACGGCTCAAAGCATTAGCCATGTATGCCCAGCCGGTCATCAACAAACGCGCCCTCAATCTCCAAACTATATAACCCCCCTCCAATTCAACCAATGGCGCTTAAAAGGAGGGGACGCTCATAAATATATAAACAACTAAACGGAAAAGAATGGGGACGTTCATAAATATATAAATAACTAGCGGTCTATTAGCTTATATTGATTTTCTCTGCTGATCTTTTCCCCCCGCCGCACTGCAATGCTTATCGCCGGCTGGGTAAGATGCAATCGCTTCGCAAGATCCGTCATACTCATTCCCAATTCTTTTGAGCCCCAATAGCAGAGCAAACTTCGTGCATCCACCACCTGCGGCCGCCGGCTCTTTTCCCAGATAAGCTCTAACGGCATATCCAAAACTTGCGCTACTCGCTCAGCTACCTGCTCAAACTCATAACCTTCTGCCTTCAAGCGGTAACGGCGTTCCAGCTGCTCATCGGCTTCTTTCAAAACCGCCTCAACAAAATCACTGTCTCCTAAAATTCGTTCATCTCCTTTGATCCTTACTTTTCCGCTTCTCAGAGCTCTGAGTGCTGTCCATCCACCAATGCTGCGCACCAATCCACCGCCTGTAAGCTCCGGCCTTCTTCCCTGCAAGGCACCTTTTTCGACGAATTGGCGGTATGCTTTTCGAGCATCAGATTTTCTCTTACCAAAAAAACCCATCACGTAACCGACCTGCTGCCAATCTCTTTTCACTCTTCCAAGCACCGCGCTATGTCCGCTGTATGGATACTTTTCCAGGGCTTTTATTTCTTCGACCAGTTTGGCACGTAAGGGATTTAAATGGATGTACCGGACAAGCTCACGAAAATAAGGTTCTTCCTGGCAGAGAATCGATTTATATCGGTTTTGAAACAGATGACCGTGTCGGCGGTGACGACGGTTGAAATACACAGCATATCCGGTCAACAATCTTCTCATGATGGTGGCAATCGGTGTCAGCCCTGTTTTCAGCAACAAATGGAGGTGGTTGGGTATCAAGGCCCAGGCAAAGCAGGGTGTTTCAGTATCAGTAAGGATATCACTGAGTCTTTGGATAAACTGATCACGGTCCCTGTCGTCCCGAAAAATTTGACGTTGCTCGATACCCCTGACAATGATGTGGTGAAGTGCACCCGGAGCATCTATGCGTGCTTTACGTGGCATGGGTTTTCTTTAGCACCTCCAAAGATCCCCGTCAACTTATTTATATATTTATGAACGTCCCTTTATTACAACATGGATTCTTTGAAAAAAATCTTGACTTATCGGTTTTTTTCGTGTCTCCTATCTAATTATATTCCATTCAATAAATGAATTTTTATTAAAAAAATGAATTATCAAGCCAAAAAAAACGATAAGGAGGAACTGGAAAAGCGCGCTTTTTATCTCAGCACGCTGTTTGATATCAGCAAAGATATTTTCGGCAAATTGGACGCCGAGGTCATCCTGCGAAATTTCCTGCTGATGACAATGGGCAATTTCGGCGTCACTGAAGGCTTCATCCTGATCATCAATTTGTTTTCCAAAGAAGCAACCCACTTCATATCGAACGGCTTTCACGATATCCATCTTTCGGAATTAGAAAATGGTGCAAAGCAAATGTTGTTGCAGGGAGATATAATAGGGTCGCTGGAAATAGACACCGAAATCGAAAATATTGAAGTGATGCTTCCAAATGTGACATACGCCCTGCCCTTCAGCATTGATGCCCACAATGCCGGGTTGATGGGTTTGGGATCGAAACTCATCGCCAAACCCTATGCGGAGGATGAAAAAAAGCTTCTGGCTACAATGGTAAACAGCATGGTCATCGCGCTGCAAAACGCCAAGTCCTTCGAGGAAATCAAGCAGCTGAATGCGGACTTGCTGAAGAAAAAACAGCAATTGGAAAAAACCGTCACCGAGCTTCAGGCGGCTATGAAAAAAGTGGAGTTGCTGGAAGGAATCAAAACCAGCCTCCGCAAGTTCGTGCCCACCGCCATCAGCAGACTGATCGAAGATTCTGGTACGGCCGCCGTACCCAGGGCAACGGAACAGGATGTTTCCGTCCTCTTTCTCGATATTGAGGGATACACCGAACTCAGTGAGATGGTCGCTGACGCCGAGCTCAACGAAATCATAGAAATGTATTTTTCCGTTTTCCTGGAATCAATTTATGAGCACAACGGTGACGTGAACGAAACCGCCGGCGACAGCCTGATGGTGCTCTTTTTAAATGATGATAAAATCACCAATGCGTTAGAAGCCGTGCGCACCGCCTTGTCGATTCGCGATAAGGCCGGTGAAATTAAGCTGGAATACTTTGGCGTCAATAAACCCATGATTATCAATATGGGCATAAATTCCGGACCCGCTTTCGTTGGGACGGCAAAATTTGAAAGCTACAGCGGGTCGCGCTGGACCTATACCGCAAGGGGTATGACAACCAATTTGGCGGCCAGAATCGGTTCCCTGGCCTCCGGTGGACAGATTTTACTTGCAGAGGCCACGGCAAAAAGGGTCGGGCAACAATTCCCTATCCATCGTCTGGGAAGATTTGCCCTGAAAAACGTGTCGGAGGAATTGGAGATTTTTATATTGCAGTGAAATCAATTTTCGTTGGCCAATTCGACTGCGCGATTCATCTTTAGTTATTTTACAATAAGCATGCATCATTGGATTTTGCGCTGAATGGTCAGCATCGTAATATCATCTTCCTGGGGGGCTTTGCCGATATGCGCAAAAAGACGTGTTCCGATCCGTTCCATGAGTTCCAAAGCCGTGGCCACAGGTTGAGACAATAAGGAGATGAGACGCTTTCTGGTAAAACGCTCCTCGCCGGGGGAGCGAGCATCGGGAACCCCATCTGTAAATGCAAATAAAATTTCGCCTGGCTTCAGCTGGATCTGTTTATATTCGAATTTCGCCTCAGGAATCAGGCCGACTGCCGGTCCCGTCGGCAAGAGACGTTTGCTTACGCCATTTCGGCCAATAACAAATGCCGTCTCATGCCCGCCGTTGATATAAACCAGCTTTCCGTTTTTGGGGTCTAAAACACTGAAAAAAAGCGTTGCAAACATACACAATTCATTGTTTTGGGCGATGTAATCATTGGTCAGGGCAACCGTGCGCATCGCGTCGATTTGATTGTAGTTTCTAATTGATGCTGGGTCGCGTGTACCGCCAACCGTTTGGGTTTGCGTATTGACCAATGACCTGCTTAACTGAGCTTGGCCGGAGAAAATGCGGATCAAGCTTCGATACAGTGCCATGAAAAGCGCCGATCCCACCCCCTTATCACACACATCACCGATGACCAATCCAGTATAGCCGCCCGGCAACATGAATGCATCGTAAAAATCGCCGGAAACTCGCGTTGCCGGGAAAAAAAACTCTTCAAAGTGCCAATTGGGTATAGACGGCAGTTGCCCGGGTAAAAAGTGCTTCTGAATTTGACGGCAATTTTCCATCTCCTTATCGAGAGCGCGGGAATAGGCCTCAATCTTTTTGTTGGCTTTTCCCAGTGACTTAAACGATTCATTCAGGTTGTCAAAAAGGTATGCATTTTCTAAAACCAAGGCCACCTGGCCGGTGGTGATCTTCATTCGCTCGACAATCTCCTGTGAAAAATGACCGGGCAACGAATGAACGAGCGTTAGAATTCCCGCCATCATTTCACCGCTGATAATCGGCAAAGCTAAAGCCGAACGAGCGCTATAGGGCTGATTGGGTAAAATTAGCCATCGATCATCCTTGCCGGTGTCATTGACCAAACCGATCTTTCGATGACGCATAACCCAGCCTGCAAGCCCTTTTTTCAATACCGCTTCGATAAGCACGGAACCTAGCTCAGGAGAGGTTTCACCACGGCATAATATACTATCGGCCAAGACTCCGTCGCTGTCGAGTAAAAAGAGACTGCCACGTTCTGCGCCGGTCAGCTCGATTGAGATCTCCACAGTTTTGCGCAACATGGCTTTAATGACTTCCGGTTCATCAGGAGACCGTGCCATAGCAATAAACTTTTCAAACAACTCAGACTGGGCCTGGAACGCAGCCCTTTCTTTTCTGAGCTGAGCAAGCTCCATTTTTAAAGCTTCAGTGCTCATATCTCCCCCAATTTTTACGGTTTCAAGACAAAGAATAAATCAGGAATAAAATATTATCTGAAGGAATGCAAATTTCGCTGCAGGTCTCGGCTCAATTCCATGCAAGAAATGGTGCACTGGGTCAGGTGGGGTAGGATGTTCAGATCATTTTATGACCATATATATCATTTAGTTACATGGCGTCAAATTAAATCTCCCTGGATTTGATAAAAAAGGGGATACGGCCAATTCCATAACCCCTTGATTTCACTGGTAGGCACGGTGAGATTTGAACTCACGACTTCTACCGTGTCAGGGTAGCGCTCTCCCCCTGAGCTACGTGCCTTCAGTTTTTATCCCAAGTAGCACTGGCATATTTATCTGTCAAGGGAAATCATTATGGCATTTATCCCTGAATCAGAGCAATTTTTAAAATATTTTCGGTCACCTCATAAATATCGATTCCAAAGGTCTCAAATGTTTTCAACATCAGCGCCGAAGCAAGATCGTCAGCTTTACCATGGAAATCGACAATGAGGGTGGCCATATTGGGTTTTATTTCCTTAACCTGGATCCCTTCTACTCCGGATATACTGCTCAATGCTTTTCTAAATTTAACAAAATTAGCAAGCTGGTTGGTCCCCTCGATAACGATCTCCACCTTAGACGGTTTTTCCAGGATTTTGCGCCATTCAACAGCTAATTGTTCGGCGAGTGCTTCCCCGGCAACGTTCCCAACACTCGAAAGTGCTTGCATGCCGCCTTCATATTCATTCACATTGGTTGCAACCGCCTCCTGGGAAATGGCAAACAACTCTTCACCAGTCTCTGTTTGCAACACGCGGGCGGTAACGGAAGCCTTAAATGATTTCATTTCGTATCCCATGATGTTGGGTGATTCACTGGCATCGGAAGTTCCAACAACAACGACATCTGCCTTGAGGCTTGTTCCGATCTCAGTTGCCTGCTCGTTGGTCAATTCCGGTCGGGCATCCTCAGCCCAATCTACTAATTTATGAAGCTGGACACCTCTGTGATTAGCAACAGTAAAACCTTTCTTATTAAAGACCTCAACCATGGCCCGTTCGGACACCGATTTAAAGTTACGCATTTCCGGTCCCCACCAATATTGAGGCAAAATTTCTTTCACTTTTTGCTCTGCGATTAGAAAAACAACTAAGGGCAGCGTCGTTTCTGCGCGTAATATATCTTCTT
>CP070746.1:4041094-4047847 GCA_020348305.1 Desulfobacterales bacterium | reverse complement strand
CCCTTGCTTTGAGAATGGCAAGGCAGCATTTTTAAACGATCTCGGCAGTGAGTATGGATTCGGTTCAACCGAGTTTCATGTTCTCAGATCAATGGAGCAAAAAATCATACCAAAATTTCTCTATTATATCATTCATTCCCCATTATTTATGAATACTGGGGAAGCATTTATGACAGGAGCTGCAGGTCAAAAAAGAGTTCCAGCCTCATTTGTGGAAGAGTTTTTAATTGGGATACCATCAATTGAAGAACAAGTTAAAATTGTTGACCATATAGACCAGCAACACAAAATCGTAGATGAAGTTATAAACACATCTTCAAGACATATCGAACTTCTTAAAGAATACCGTACCACCCTAATCTCCGATGTTGTTACAGGAAAAATCGATGTAAGAGATGAGGTTATTCCATGAGCCCTCAAACCTACAAAGAACAGGACTTCGAGGAGCACATTGAAGAACACCTCTTGAGCACAGGTTATTTCAAGCAACTTCCTGAGGGCTATGATAAAGACCTTTGCCTGATTCCCTCCGAAATTCTCCAGTTCGTTCAATCTTCCCAGCCGAAAGAATATGAAAAGCTAACACGTCAATATGGCTCTGATACCCCACAAAAGCTTTGTTACCGGCTTGCAAAGGAAGTAGACAAAAAAGGAACCTTGCATGTCCTTAGGAAAGGCTTAAAAGACAGAGGGTCAAAGTTTCATCTTGCTTACTATAAACCCTCCAGTGGGATGAATCCTGAACACCAGAAGTTATATGCGCAAAACCGATTTTCGATAGTTAGACAACTGAAATACAGCAAACGTAATGAAAACTCTCTCGACATAACAATTTTTCTAAGTGGATTACCCTTTGCTTGAGAGCATTAACTATTCATGATATCCTTAATTTAACGGACTTTAAAAAAAGGGCTTAGGATAGATGTCTAAGTTAAATGTTTTTGGAATGATCTTTTTATTTGCAAGCCTTCTTTTGCTTGGCTATCAAGGTATATCGGCCTTGATGGGCACTGATGGACTATCCAGTGACTTCGTTTGGACTAACATATGCCTTGCGGATTTTTTAAGTGAAGGAACCTTTGATTGGATTCACAGTATTTCATCGTTTAAGGTTCAAACAATAATACTGTTTCTGGTGCAATTGCCTTTACTTCTTTGGCTATTTGGTATTGCTTGTTTGTGTTTTTTGATTGCAGCCTTTAGAAGTGGGTAGAACTATATAGACCTCCCTGTAATCCTGCAATTGATAAATATCTGAGTAACTGTTTGCCCGTGGTACAAAATAAAGGTGCCAGCGACCTACCTTTCGCAAGGATCATTAGTTCACATTTCCTAATTACAGTGGATTGAGATGAAATGGAGAGATCTCACCAATGTTTATTTATAAGGATAGGGGGATCTCCGGGTAAAGTGGAAAGAGATAGGCAAGTTAGAATATTTCAAACTGCACGCCCTTTGTGAACCACGTTTTCTTGATAAGGATTGGTTTGAGCCTTTGTACGATGGTGTTATATGCTTTAATGGAAACGGTTGCAGCGTGTATCTGGGTGATAAGCGGGATAAATTCATTGCTGAATTCAAACAGCATGGGGTTTGTATGGTCAGAGCGGATTAGACCTTATTTGCATCAGCCGTACCGATCATCTAATCATAACCACAATGAATTCTTAGGAAAAGAAAAATGAGAAAATTATTTGTTATAGTAATATGCGCTTCTCTATTTAGTTGTGCAGCTATAAGCAATGCCGTAAAATTTGGTCATTTTAAGCACGAAAGTGCCAATAAGCCGTGGTCAATTAAAGTAGATAATAATGTCAAAAGACATAGTGATGATGAAAAATCAGCATCATTGAGATTTGAATTGCGAAATGGTGATTATTGGTGGGATGGTTTCAAAAATAGTTCACGAGTTGAAATTAGCGAATCAACCAGTTTTCGGGCAGCCGTGGGGCAAGAGAATTGGTATGGTTTTAGTATGATGATTGATAAAGACTCATCATCAATAAATATAATACGTAATCGAGCATATGTCACTCAATGGCATCCCGGAAAAATTTCTGCTTATTCATCACCTATGATTGCGCATGTATTTACTGGTCACTGGGAATATTATGGTGAAAATTTTAATAGAAAATGGATCGATGATTTGAGGATTAGAATTTATGGAAGTTATTACCCCGTTAAAGATTTTAAAAAGAGTGTTTGGCTTGATTTTGTTTATAATATCAAATGGGGCGAAGATGGTTTTGTAAACATTTGGTTGAATGGTAAAAAGATTGTTGCGTATAAAGGAGTCACTGCACAAAAGAGAGAAAAAGCAGCCTTTAAATATGGCATATATTGTCCTGTCGGTGGAGTCACAGAAGGAAAAAGAATAATCACATATCTTGATGAGTACCGTAGAGGTAAAAGTTACGAAGATGTTGACCCGTCAAAAGGGAAAAATATAAGAATTGATAATGGGGATGTTATGATTAAACATGTTAATGCAAAAGGCAATAAAACCCCCCAATCTGTCAAAGATTTTATAGAATCAATAAAAAAGAAAGAAAAGTAAAGATGAACAGTTCAGGTAGATTGGTTTTAACGCTCCTTCCCAATCAATTGCATTAAGATACTCCCATGATTGTTTTGCTTTAAAATGCTCCTTTTCTAAACTTTTATCCTCGTATTTACCTGCTTCTAAGAAATGCAGACCCCAATCTTCTAATTCTTTAAATAAATGAATTTTTTTCGATTCTTTTCCATTAATGCAGCTTCCCATTATTTTGAAATGTCTCGCTAAATTTTGGGGAACATAACGTAATGAGTAAAAAGAATCGGCAGCTGATTCTATTAAACTTCTAAGGGAAGCTCAAAAACCAAAAAATGCTGATTTCTCATGAAAAGATTCAATAGATTCAATCCACGAAAGATTTCTTCTCAAAGTAATAAGAGACGCTGCATGGAACCGATAAATAATTTCAAGAACATAAATTCTATTCGCATCAGAGTATTGCCCTTTGGTAATCAGATTTTGGTGGTAAATAGCATTGGTAAAAAAGTATCTCGATTCGACCGAATCAAGTATCTTATTAACCAGTGGTTTATAATGGTTTATCTGTTGGGCTAATCTACTCATTCATCTAACAAATATTTAAAAATTTACCGACATTGAAATAAATCCAGAATCTGGATTACAATGATCTGATATTTTACCTAAATATCTATTCCAGAAATAGTACAAATACAATACATCACCATCTGATCATTTTCAAACCATTTTAGCCCAATAGCAATATATTAGTCAGTCTACCCCGGCTCCGCCCCTGTCCATCACAATAACCCTACAGGGTTGTCGCCTTTCTTTTGCAAGATCTCATGGCTATGTGTGATCCCCATAGTATTAATATGAAGGATCAATTTTGAAAAAGGAATCCGCAGATTCAGCAAGCTATGGCTTGCTGGGGTAGAGCCTTTGCATATTCGGGAAAAATCTGCGTTGCAGTGACCAAACAATCTAACAATCGGGTAGGTTGTGATACGTAAGTATCTCAGGTTTCTGAAAGATTTAATTTTACCGATACGTTGGAGATACAATAGGCTTTAGAAATACAAAAAAGCCTGTGATATAGTGCAGTATCTAAGGAGTATAACGTGCCGGTCACCTGCGCTTAAAATTCACACACAATTCCTAAAACCAAAATCTTCTGAAATTCTTAAAAACTATTTAAAGCCCAGAACTTTTGGCGTCAGGTTGTTTAACTTAGCACAATCTGTTTTATGATAATTCTTCTTTGCTTTTCTCTTCTGTCATATTCCAATGCTCAATTAAAAGAGGAACGATTTTTTCCGGTTGATCTTCTTGGACAAAATGTCCAGCTTCAGAGATTGTATGAAAAGTAACATTAGCCCCTCTTTTAGTTAAGTTTAAATGCATATCTTTTCCAATCCATAGTGGAGCAAATCGATCATCTTCTCCCCAAACCAGCATGACATCAACATGATAAGAGTTAGTGGGTCTTTGAGGAAATTGTGTTTTATTTTCGGGAAAAATGGCGGATAAATAAGGAATTATTTGTAGAATGATGGACTTTGCCATATTCTTATATAGTCTTATCCAATATTGGGTCGTTTCTGTGTCGCAAAACATTTCGAAATAACCGTCTAAGATTTGTGGTTTTAAGCTATTTGGATTAGCAAATGATCGTAACAATGCGAATTCGAAAAATTTTTTAGGGAACCATTTGAAAACTATCTTTGGTAGCAGAGGAATATTGAGAAAAATCAAGTGCCACATACCCGCTAAATCGGTCTTCCAAAAGTTGGTATTCATGACAGTGGCAGACGTAAGCGATTGAGGGTTAAATCTTGCGGTTTGCAGAGCCAATGCACCACCCCAATCATGTCCGATAAAATGGTATGATGGAAGTTGAAGGGTTTCAATAATGGTTTGATGGTCTTCATATAGCCTCGTAATAGAAGCTTCTCCTGTCTTTGAACTCTCTCCAAAACCTCTTAAATCATAAGTGATCAGCCGAAAGCTTTTTGTAACGGTATTTGGCAAACTTGATAGCAAATAGTCCCAACAATGATGGTTTTCGGGAAACCCGTGAACAAATACTAACGGCATCGCCTCATTTTTAGTGTCCCAAAGAGCAATTGTTGTTCCGTCATTCATGGTGATGTATTTCTTAGAAAAATGAATTTTATTCAATGCCATAAAACTCCATAAATTGTGAATAACATCGCTTTGCAAGGCTTTGGATACTCGCCAGAAAACCAAATATGAGCCAACTACCAATAAATTGAGATTACCTCAACATTAACAGTATTTTGGCTATATCATGGATATCTGAATTTTGAAAGTTCACAGTTGTCCAAACTTCGCCCCTTTCATTGCTGGGTATGCATCCGTTTCAAGGGTGGTTCATTTGAACTGCCTTTTTTTTCCTCATCAGTCAGAACTTCGCTCCACCATTCACACTTTACCCGGTAAAAAAAAATCTTTTACCCTATTGAACTCAAGGCAATATGAGGCTATAGGGTCTTCGGTGGCTTCTCGGATGCTCGTGTATCTTTTTTGCTGGACTGTTCAACCTTTATTAGGTTGGCAACACCGGGGAAAGTAACAACGGCATTTTGGAAGCCACAGCTTATTGGGTGGTTCATCCCCCGTAACTGTCCTTTTGGTTTTTCTTGACATTCGTACCTTCGTTATATAATTGGCATAATCATAGGGCCTGCATTGCGTTTCATCTGAGTTGCCAATAATGCACACATCCATAACTGATCCTCTTGAATTGCTATTCATCTGCTGAACCGACATCTACCCTCTAATTTAGCTTTCTCAGCATAGGCCTTAATCTTAACTCCCAGCAACCATTAACATTTAGGAAGGAGGATATGTCATGAATAAGATGAATAGAAGAAATTTCCTAAAAACAACTGGTAAATTAACTTTGGCTGGAACAGCTGCATTAAGCATGGGGCCAGCTGTCTCCCATCTTGTACCTAATCCCATGAAATTGGCCTTTGCCTCGGAAACACAATCTGAATTTGACGTTTATAATGATGTTAATCCAAATGCAAAAGACATAGTAGCCCATACTTTCAAGGATTGCCTCGCAAAGAAATGGTGGCCGGGAATAGTTTATAAAACGCCTAAACCCATGGTTGCTGTGGTTGCCGGTACAGCAATAGAAATTTTTAACGTAGCAGATACTACGGGCTACTTATATCAGACACTTATAAAAGAACAAAATCAAGCAAAGGGTTTTGGTGTGAGGGTTGTCACTGGAAATTATTATAGTTCATTTTATCTTCATCTAAAAACCCCTGAAGTAAAGTTTGGCCAGAAAATTAGGAGAGGTCAAATAATTGGGTATCCTGATGAGAGATGGAATATGCCAAGGCTGGTGATAAATGAAGCAGCTGATCAGATCGACCCCAATAACTACGGCTTGAACTATAGCTATATGAATTACTGGAATGGGAATACTGATTTGGATATTGGGAAAGAAGAACAAAACAAAAGATATGAAATACAGCAGCAAATACTGAACAAATTTGCTGATATGGTAGAAGGTTCGGAAAAATATACTCTGCTCAGAAAAAAGCACAAAGGCATGCAACTATGCAAGTGGTCGCCAATTGAGAAATTTCGGTACATAGAGTACCTGTACCAGCATAAACCTGAAACCTTTCCATCATTGACAAAAGAACAATTCGGAGAGATGAAAAAAGAATTTTACAACAATCAACCGATTATTTTAACGTTACCCTTTAAAAAGGAATAATCTTCAAACAGTGAATTAAAAAAATTAATGGCAGGGCTTACCCGGCTCTGCCTTTTTATTTACTTTATCAATATCTCAGCAGACCCCCACGGTTTATCCGTGCCCCCCTCTGCCACAGCATTAATTCAACCGGCATTACCCGGACTATTCCATTCTATCCCCGGCAACTATATATTATCCGGGTAACCCGTATCCCAACTCTTACAGCCCATATAGAGCCACCATATTGAACCATAGTTCTACACAAAGTACCTGAGAATCACAAATGGCGAAGCCACAGGGGCATTTCTGAGGAGTTATTTCACAGTCTCAATAAAAGTAATATAAGACCTACAGCCCCGGTTTACCCGGATAACATAATAATTTTTTTTAGGGAGTACCGACTGGAAGCAAAGAAAGATTGCCCGTGAGTGTTATTAGGGTGGTTCACGTAAATGCGCCTCGATTGTGAAAGGAGGTAAATCCCATCGAGGCT
>CP070746.1:4036137-4040994 GCA_020348305.1 Desulfobacterales bacterium | reverse complement strand
GCCGGTGTGCTGATTTCACCTAGAGAAGGCAGTCGTTTCGGCATCACCTACCGCTCCAAGGTAGAATTGGAATACAAAGACAAGCCTGACTTAAGCGGTGTCGGGCCCTTGCTGCAAGCGGCCCTGAACCTGACGGGCCTGGCCGGCTCAAGTGTCAAGCTTGATATGGAGCTGCCGCAGGCGGTCTTGGCAAGCGCGTATCATGAGTTTACGGACAAACTGGCAATCATGGGCAATGTCGGATGGCAGAATTGGAGCAGTTTCGGCAATATTGATGTATCCATTGACAGTGATACGTCAACGAGTGCCACCCAAGACTTAGGCTATGACGACACGTGGCATTTTGCCTTAGGGGCCCAGTATCGAATTGCCAAACCTTGGCTGCTTTCCATCGGTGCCGCCTATGACACCTCTCCGGCAGATAGCGCTAAAAAACGCACACCGGCGCTTCCGTTTGACCGCCAGTACCGGTTAGCAACAGGCCTGCAATACGAATTAAACTCAGATGTCACACTGGGTGCGGCTTACGAATATTTGAATTTGGGCGACGCCAACATCGATAGAACAGGCGGGATTCTTAGGGGTGACCTGAAGGGTAAATACAAAAAGAATCATATCCATTTTATCGGTGTCAATTTGAACCGGAAATTTTAAGAGGTTGAAGCTATACAGACATAATCTATTTTGACAATTGTAACTTAAGATTTCGTAACGCAATATTAAAATTAACCTGATGGTATCTTTCGGCTATCCTTCCACAATACTTAATTTTTGTTGATGTCGTCTGCCAATCTAAAAAAAATTGTCTACTTTAAAAGTTTGAATGTCATAACTTAGGGGGGAAAGCTTAGGAGTTGCAGGATCTGCTATTTATCTTTTATTTGAATTACTTTATGTCAAATAAGCTTTCGAACCATTGCAACATCTCATCATCCGCAATTTTTAGTCGTTTGGCCACCGCCGGAGAGAAAACCTTAAAGGTACCCGTCGATCGCGCACACACTTTTCCATCGGCATTGTAAATAACGCCTTCTACCAATGCATCCCGCTTTCCTTTGACTTCCAGCACTCTACCTTCTGCCTCCATAATCGCACTGATGGTTACGGGTTTGATAAATTCCACGGTCATTGACTGGGTTAAAGTAATGCGTTTTAGTAAATAGAGGGCGGCCCAACTCATAATTTCATCCAGAATCGTTGAGACGACGCCGCCATGCGCCACGTTGTTCCAGCCACAGAGATGGGCCGGTACGGTGACGCGAGAATAGACTGCTTTTTCGTTGGTAAAAAATTTCATCTGCAGTCCGGAAGAATTAAGCGGACTGCATGCAAAGCAATTGTGGCTGGCGCTGCTCGGTAGGTGTCTAAAGTTTTCGTTTATTTTCATAACGGCACTTTTTTCTCTTTTGGAATTAGTTCTTATAGATGAGGTCGAATAATTTATGGGCCATGTCCTGATCAAGATGTTTGAGAATTTTATATTCGTCGAGTGCTGCCGCTTTGTTGCCCTGCTGAAGAAATGCATAGCCAATGTGGTAATGAGCCGGTGCAAAATTTGGATCAATACGGATGGCTTGCTTGTAGGCTTCTATCTCTGCATTAGGTTTGCCAAGTATTCCATAAACCATACCGATACTAAAATGAGCCGCCACAAAATCGGGTTTTAGCTCAATAGCCTGTTTATGAGCGTCAATGGCCGCTTGATATTGGCCAAGCTTGCTGTAAGCTATTCCGGCGTTGTAATAGGCGGGTACCGCTTTCGGGTTAATCCGAATGACCTCTTTAAACGCATCTTTACTCTCATTAAACCGGCCAAGGCGAGTATAAGCGACACCCAGGTTAAAATAAGCCGGTTCGAAATCAGAATTAATCCGGATGACTTCTTTGTAAGTTTCAATGGCGTCTTCGTGTCGACCCAGTTTGCTGTAATAGTTGCCTAGATGGAAGTGAGTTATTTCATCGTAAGGGTTGACCCGTATAGCTTGTTTATAGGCTTCAATGGCACTATCGTGATTCTTGAGACCTGCATGACAATAGCCGAGTCCGTACCATGCCACAGGATCATTCGGATCTCTTTCCGTAGCTTTTTTGAAGTATTGAAGCGCCTTTTGGTCCTGCCCGTTTATCGAAAAACTGAAACCGATCCGGCACATTTCGGCGGCTAGCTTTGGTTTCTGTTTGCTGAGGTTAAAGGTCCATTCAGATATGGTTGTACCAGGGCCATCGGTTTTCAGATCCAGCAACGACTTTGCGGACACGGCAAAATTAAGATTTTGACCTTGTAGATATTGGAAGGTCGCCACTCCAACAACCTTGCCCTTCATGTCAACCACTGGGCTGCCGCTTGAGCCGGGTGATATCGGTGCAGACATTTGGAAAAAATGTCCTATGGCCGGTATTTCCCGGATCGAAGAAACGATACCTTCACTAACCGTTTGTTCGAGTCCCATGGGACTTCCAACAACAACCACGCGTTGGGCAATAGCCGGCAATTCACCGCTAACTTGCAACCATTGGACCTTGTCTTTGGGAATATCAACCCACACTTTGACCAGATCAGCAGACTTATTTTCTGCAACCATTAATTTGATTGGATAGGTATTGCCATCTGATGTCCTGGCTTCAGCGCTATATTTTCCTACGAGCACATGGTAATTGGTGACCAAATAGCCCTTTTTGTCGACGAAAAAACCTGTTCCGATATTGGCCACTTCTTTGTTTATATCGTAGACGATGACGGTGACTACAGCAGGCTGAATTTTCTTGACCAGGCGGGTGAGTTTCGTTGCGGCGTTGGCTTGAGCTGCCAAAACGAAAACAATTAAGGCAAAAAGAAAAATTTTAAATTTTTGATTCATCATTGATTCCCCAAAAGCAATGGCTCCTAATATCGTCCGGCTCGTTTGAAGCTGCGCCAAATTGAAGGGATTAAAGGCAAAAAGACTAATATCCGAAAACAACTATGGTTGTTAACATAACCACGAAATTTCGTTGTTAAAGATATTCATCAAAAGTTTGTCGTCTTTTCAAGCGGGAACTTTCATACATTGCTACGTCCTTCGATTTATAAGTTCGGTGACGAACTTATTAAGGCCATACTATATATAGATTTTTTTCTTGACAATTAACTATATCTTGTGATAAAAATAAATCAAAGGAATTGATAATCAATATCAATTTCTTATTCTACAGTTAGATTGAGGGCAGCGTAATTCCACCCAAAAAGCGCCTGCCCTTTCACAGGTCATAGTGGAATGCGACTTGCTGTAGCGAATTCAGCCCACTTTTGCTCGGAAAAATAATAAATTTAAACCGCTATGACCATAACCCCAACCCCTCCTGGGAGAGGGCAGCCTCTCCTGGGGGGGCTTTTTTATTCAATCATGGGTGGAGAGGAATTGGGGGTTATTTAGAGGTCATCCTTTTCGGTGCGTTCTTTCATTCTTAATTCTCGCTGTGCTTCCACACAGTCACAATGGCCGTCTATGGCTTCGATGTAATACATACATCGGTTACTGACAGTTGATTTTTCAGAAAATTTACATTTTTTTTGTTCATCCCAAACAGTCCCCGCGCTGCAGCGGGACATCAATCCTGAAACGCAATAATTGAGGCAATCAAGCTTTCGGTGTTTGTGTTCATTGTGATGCAGGGAGCTGATTTTTTCATCCTTATCGGACGTTGTCATTCTTTGTCCTTCCTTTAGTTTTCCGTGACAACAGAATTATTCTTTGACATGCAAATTTATCTTTGGCCGGGGCTTTAGATTTCGATTTAAAGGGACAATTTATCTGGGAATCACACTGAATAAGCTAGATTGAAGAGACGATAAAATAGTTAAAGTTACAAAAGAAACGAGGTTCTAATCTTCTAGCGGTTCTATATTAACCGGTGAGTTGTTTTGAATGCGATTAACCAGTTTAGAGACCGGATAGCTTTTTAATTCTCGGATATGGTTGTTTTGCAGGATGGACTCCAATTGTTTTACATCCTGGTTTTCAGGATCGAGCCATTTTTGGTAAACCTCGGGCTGGAGGATGACCGGCATCCTATGGTGGATATCGCGAATCGATTCACTGGCTTCGGCGGTGATGATGGTACAGGATCGATAATCGTGTTGATCAGAGGGGGCATCCTTTCCTTTCCAGATTTCCCACAACCCGGCAAATGCAATCGGCTGGTCGGATGGTAATGTTAGATACCAAGGCTGCTTATGCCCTTTTTCACCTTTCCATTCGTAAAAACCGTCAGCAAGGATCAGGCAGCGGCGACGTTTAAAGGCTGACCGGAAACTTGGTTTACTTGCAACGGTTTCAGCTCGGGCATTAATTAATCTGGAAGCGCCGGATACATTTTTGGCCCAAGACGGAACCAACCCCCAATAAAGCTTCTCCAGGCTGTAATCTTCCCTCTTAACGATGGCCAGTATTTGCTGAGTCGGCGCAATATTATAATTCGGAATGATGTCGACAGGCGAAGGCTGGATATTAAAAAAATTATGAAGTGTTCTTAACGAACTAAATTGAACGAATCTTCCACACATTACTGCAGCCTCAGGGCATTGCTGTCTCCAATTGATGCCTACCGAAATTGCGGTTACTTTTTTTCGATTGGATAACCGGCTTTGCGCCAAGCGTTCCACCCGCCTTTGAGGGCGTATACTTTGATCTATTCATTATTTGCGCTACTTTGTATATCAGCAACAATTTGTTTATGCAAACGACTATCTATTAGATATAAAGAATCAAAAGTAATCCCCCAAAAAAATTAGGGGTAGCTCTTTATGAGCTACCCCCTCCCTAAGGAATTATTTGATACTGTGTGCCGGCCAGCACACTGTTAATGATGTTATCGGAG
>CP070746.1:4004682-4036037 GCA_020348305.1 Desulfobacterales bacterium | reverse complement strand
TAAACAAATTGTGACCAAAATTGTGTCTAAATAAAGTGAAAAGCAGTGATATTAGGTGAGCTTGTGTGACATCCGAACTGAACAAGTATGGTCTGGAAAAGCTAATTATGTTATCATTTTACGTCATTTTAAATCATCAATAACCATCTGTTATCATTACTATTTTCTGGGTTCGACTCCCGCCGCCTCCACCATTATTTTCTCAATAAATACAATATCTTATAAACAACCCTCAAAAAGCAAAAACCCTTCTTAATCAGCAGCAAAAAATTCCATTTAAATTCAAATAGTTGCAAACCACAAGAAATCATCCCTCCTAAGGCCGATGTGACCCTCCAGTGGTTCCAGAATCATACAATGCGTGGGTTTTGTTTTTCGGACGCGGGAATTCATTAAGTAGTAATCTATAGCTTACCTCTACAGGGGATCAAAAGATCATTGACTGTAGCACCAGAATTTAATCCTGGTTCCTTCAGGGTCAAAAAGGTAAAACACGTCTGCTCCCATTATCTGTGATTGGATTTTTGCCGGCGTCAAACCTTCTTTTATCAACTCTTCTCTGGCATTTAAAAGATTTTGAATTTGAAACGAAAGCGTGATTCCCTTCCCAGAGCCACTTGTCATCGTCGTGCGAGATTGATCGGCAATACTTAAAAAAGCATTTTGGGTCAATGAAAATTCAACCAGCCAATCACCTTGAAATGCAATCTCAAGACCGAGTCGGTGGCGATAAAACGCTACCGTTTTTTTCCATTGATTGCAGTAAAGAATCGTGTTAGTCTTTTTTATGATAGAATATATCTTCATTAACTTTATCCATTCAGATTTCATTCACTGTTACAGGTGCATAAAAACTAAAGGGGTTGCCAGATAGGGCAACCCCGTTTTGCTTGTTAAATTACAATTATCCCAAAATCGCCTTCAGATCTTCATCTGCTGTTCCAATTGGCTTGATATCAAAATTTTTTACGAGGGTATCGAGAACATTTGGGGTTAAAAATGCAGGTAGCGACGGCCCTAAACGGATTCCTTTAATGCCCAGATGTAATAGCGCCAACAAAACGCATACCGCCTTTTGTTCATACCAGGATATGATCAGGGACAATGGAAGTTCATTCACGCCAACGTTAGATGCCCCTGCAAGCGCTGTAGCAATCTGGACGGCGGAATAAGCATCATTGCACTGACCTGCATCTAAAAGCCTGGGAATGCCTCCGATGTCTCCCAGTTTTTTGTCGTAGAAACGGAATTTGCCGCAAGCCAGGGTCAGTACAATACAGTCTTGTGGCACTTTTTCGACAAATTCAGTGTAATAATTGCGGCCAGGTTTGGCACCGTCACAACCGGCCACCAAGAAGAAGTGGCGGATGTCCTTATTTTTTACGGCTTCAATCACCTTGTCGGCAACCCCCAGCACCGCATTGCGGGCAAAGCCCACGGTCACCTCTCCATTGTCAGCATCATCTTCGAAGCCCGGTAATGCAAGCGCCCGGTCAATTACCGGTTTGAAATCCTGATCCGCAACATGAGTGACACCCGGCCAACCCACCATCCCACTGGTAAAGATGTTGTCATGGTAGTCGTTTTTAGGACGTTGGATACAATTGGTGGTCATCAAAATTGCACCGGGAAAGTTGGGAAACTCCTTTATCTGGTTTTGCCAGGCAGTTCCGTAGTGCCCGTAAAAGTGGTTATACTTTTTGAGTTTGGGATAACCGTGGGTGGGCAGCATTTCACCGTGCGTATAAATGTTGATGCCCGTTCCCTCGGTTTGTTGAAGCAGTTTTTCCAGATCCTGAAGGTCGTGGCCGGAGATCAGAATAGCTTTTCCCTTTTTATGGCCCAGCGGCACTTGGGTCGGAACGGGATGGCCATAGGTTTCGGTATTGCCCTTGTCCAACAGTTCCATGGCTTTAACCGCCGCGCCGCCGCACCGCAACGCCATATCGACCCATTGGTCGAGAGACATATCGTCTCGTTGGATGGCTGCCAATCCTTCATGGACATACGCGTACACGCTGTCATCTTGCTGGCCGAGAATCTGCGCGTGATCGCTATAGGCCGAAACGCCTTTGATACCGAAAAGCACGGTGTGCTTGAGAGACAAAATGTCCGGATCGTCTCCAGGGTAGGACTTCAGGCCTACGGATTCTGCCTGCTTGACCAATTCTTCGACAGTTTTTTCAGGTATGAAATGCGAGGCTTTTCCCAAGGAGGTGATGTCACCCCCAGCGTCTTTTACCTTGGCCTTGAGACGATCCCGTTTTTCTACGGCTTGATTAATGAGTTCGATGAAACGATCAGGATCAAAGTCAACGTTGGTTAACGTTGAAAATGACGCTTGTATGGTAAACACGTTCACATCACCATCGGTTAAGTTATGTTTACGGCCTTCGACAGCTACCTGGGACAAGCCCATAAGCGCATAAAGCAATAAATCCTGCAAAGCCGCAACAGCCGGTTGCTTTCCGCAAACGCCCTGGACGGTACACCCGGTTCCTTTGGCCGTTTGTTCGCATTGATAACAAAACATAGGCACCTTCTCTTTGGTTTATTTTTAAGCAGTCATATCTCTACGGGCCCTAATAATCTTAGGGTTCTGTAGATTTGGAAGGTCTAGTCGCTACGGATCATAACCAGCAACATCTTGAACCTTTCTTTTGCCTGAAGCGCATGGGCTACATTCGCGGGCATGATCAACATCTCGCCAGCGGTTAGGGTTTGTGGTTGGCCGCCAATAGTGATTTCTGCTGTTCCGTCTAAAATATGGACAACTGCATCGAAAGGTGCCGTGTGCTCGCTGAGGCCTTGACCCTGATCGAACGCAAATAGCGTTATAGTTCCGATTTCTTTCTTGATTAATGTCTTGCTTACCACGGAATCCGCTGCATAATCAATGTGTTTTTCCAGGTTGAAGGCCTTGCCTTTCGGGGTAGTAGATTGTTCATTCATATGATCCTCCTTGATAATAATGGCATAGGTGCCGGTGCAGCTGTAACTTTCAGCATTTCAGCCTATTTATGGTGTTTTTTTGTGCTTTGTTCCTGTCTGGAATCAACTCATTTCAGATAGAACCGTTCAAATTCATCTAATATTTGATGAGATTGCTCATGCTTTCCAACTCCAATTTTTTCCGATTCAATTTTAAGGATTTTTCCTTTAATGATGGGACTAAAGTATATATAAAGAAGGATTATTCGGCAAGCAATAGACAAGAATCATGGGAACTGGGCTGCCGCCGCGGGAGTTCTAAACATGAATCGCAGCAATCTTCACAATCTTGTCAAAAGGCTCGGATTGAAATCGTACCATACAATCTTGTCAAAAGGCTCGGATTGAAATCGTACCATTTTACCGTATCAACGCGTATCTCTTACCCACAAAGGGAAACTATAATATGGACAACTTAATACCTGGTAACTTGCTCACGACCGCCATGGCAGTCATGCCACACACCGACGTGGATCGGGCACTTGAAATGGCCCTTTCACTCGACGTTCCATTCTGGCCTCAGCTGCCGAACTTCAGCTACTACGAAGACATGTACGTTCAAGCTGCTGAACATTTTCCTGGTATCATCTTAGATGTCGATAAACGCACATTGCGCTTTTCAATGGATAAGTTCACCGACGAACTCGAAGCAACTTTACTGCAATTTGATGATCCCACCATGTTCGATATCAGCGAAACCTATTCAGCAGTGTATCATCGATTTCTATCACTTGATCTGGCAGATCGGCCTGCCATTAGGGGGCAATTGGAAGGACCGATCAGTTTCGGTTTCAATATTCTGGATCAGGATGAACGTCCTATTCTCTTTGATGATACGGTAAGGCCGTTTATGCTGGATTTTATGGCTCGACGGTTGAATGTTCAATTGTCAAGGCTTAAACAGCTCAATGACAATGCATTCATGTTTGTGGATGAGCCGGGGCTGCAATTTTTGTTCTCTGCCATGGCTGGTTACAGTGATCAAAAGGCCAAAGGAGACCTGGATCAATTTTTCGCTCAAGTTGAACGACCGAGAGGTATCCACCTATGCGGCAACCCAGATTGGGACTTCCTGTTAAACCTGGACCTGGATGTGCTATCGCTGGACGTTTACACGAACGCGGAAATCTTTTCATCATATGCAGCCTCCATACGTAAATTTTTAGATAGGGATGGCGTTATTGTTTGGGGCATTGTACCAACCGGGTTCGAGGCATTCGAAAAAGAAGAGACTCTTTCTATGATCCAACGCCTTGAGAATGTATGGAAAATACTATGGTCAAAAGGCATTGATAGGGAACAAATGATCGCCAGGAGCATGTTATCACCGGCCACCTGCTGCCTGGTCAATCCGGATAAGGAGCACACAGTGGAGCGTGCTTTCTCGTCCGTTAAGAAAATATCTAATCGATTGCGCGAAAAATACGGAAGTTAGAATATTGATTAATTTTGTATAGTAACAGCTGAAATAGAACTAAGAATCGCTGCATACTACATATTGCGTGTGGCTATAGGTCTGAGCCGCAACTCGCGATCACGGCGCTGGCTGGAAGGGGGATTATGTACTTCCGGATGGTTTCACCTGTCCTTGTTTATCCAATACGTCGCTAATATAAATACTGTTACAGAGACAAAATAGAAAACCTCAAACCCTGTTGGCGGCCATCGGTGACCCGGTGGGAAAGGAGATTGAATATCACAGCGATATTGAGCCGCCTGTGGTGAGGTTTTTGGATTGATGATTATGTGTCAGAAAAAAAGAAAGGTTATAAATTTTTTTGGGCTTTTTAAAAATCAATGATAATAGAAGGTAATTTGAATAATGATGAGAAGACTTTTTTGTTGATAACTTGGCCATCGCTATGGATATATTTAAAATGCTTAGAAAAAATTTAACATTTGGAAAAGGGTTCATTTTAAGGTGATTGTTAGATGATTTGAAAATTTAATTCATAAAAACATACATATATAAATTGTTGATAAACCGTTTTCAATAAAATCCAAAACCGCTTTTTTCAGGTTTGACAGAACAGAACAGCTAACATAAAAAGGCACCTGTTTTTTTTCGGTTAGCAAAAAATCTGAATTAACTTTCCAAACTGTGTAACTTCTTTTTATTCCTGATTTTTTATCCTCAATCAACACAATTGATTTTATCCTTTTAAAATAAAAGGGTCGATGGAAACTATCTGGAAAAGAGTTAAAGCTGCGCTTAAAGGGCACATTCCCGACAACAGTTTTCGGATGTGGATTGAACCGCTAAAATTAAAGCAAGACAGAAAAGGCGTTTGGGTGCTTTTATGCCCAAATCCATTTTCCAAAAAGCGAGTTCAAGACAAATATGGTACCATGATTGAATCAGAGCTTCATGCTGCTCTGGACAACACATGCCGGATAGAATTCAGAGTTTCCAAGGAAACAGACCGTTCTAAACCAAAAACATATCGTGATCTTCAGCTGCCGCTTACTAACGATAATGTGAGTCCTCGTTGTGGGTGCCAATTACGCAAGGATTTTACCTTTGATTATTTTGTAGTGGGCGGCAATAACAGTTTTGCTTATTCCGCGTCCCTTTTACTCGCCTCCAAAAAAGATGCTCACCAGAAATCATTATTGTTATTGTCTAATACCGGGATGGGCAAAAGTCATCTATCCCAGGCCATAGGGCACCATATTTTATCTGAATATCCGAATGAGCGTGTTTACTATGTCACGGCTGAAGACTTTAGCAACGAAATGGTTCAGGCCTTTCGACACGAGGTAATTGATAAGTTCAAGGGAAAATACAGAAATAACTGTGACGTATTACTTATGGAAGATGTTCATTTCCTCAGCGGCAAGAAGCGAACCCAAATTGAACTGGTCTCAATCCTCGATGCGCTATATAGAGACGGTAAAAGAATTATCTTTTCCAGTTGCTATCTTCCGGCTGATATTCCGAAGTTACATGACGCTCTGAGATCACGACTTTCCAACGGTCTTATTTCAAATATAGACCCCCCAAACTTCAGGACAAGAATTCGCATATTACAGAAAAAAGCGATGATTAACGGGTATAAAATACCCTCAACTGTACTCCAATATTTAGCAGGGGAACTTACCGAAGATGTCCGGCAGCTTGAAAGCGGTTTAAATGGAGTCGCGATTAAATCATCCCTGTTGGGGCAACCTATTGATCAGAGCCTGGCGGAAAGTGTGGTGAAATGTATTGTTCAGCAGCGAAAAAATATTACAATCGAGGTGATCAAGACGCTGGTGTGCAAACATTATAATGTTTCTATTGAAGATATCGTTTCACGTTCCCGCAAACAGTCTCTGGTTCGGTCAAGGCAGATGGCGATGTATTTAGCGCGCCGTTATACGGATTTATCCCTCCAGGCCATAAGCAAGTCCTTCAACCGAAATCATGCAACAGCTCTTCACTCCATTAATAGTATTGAAACAGGATTAAAGGAAAACAGTACGATTAAAAAACAGGGGGAGTTTTTGTGTCAGAAACTGGAATCAGGGAAATTTTAATTCACCACATGAAACCAAAACCCATGACACAAGACCAATTCGAACAGATTATATCCAAAATCAACAGGATTTATCTATATCTCTTAGGCCACGGCAACTTCGATCCTCAGGTTGTCGAGCTGATGAAATTAGCCGCGCTCTCGGCTGCGGAGAGGAGATTTGAAGCAAGAGAGCCTTGGTGAGATAGATATAATAATGCTATGCCCGTTAATGGCCCTCTGAGAACCCGAGTATCAGGACTTTTTTGATTTTGAATACCAGAGTACTTACCAAAATTCAGGCACTTAGCGCATTTTCACCGATGGCTTAACCGATGAGATCGGAGATTTATTAACGGAATCCGGGATTTTGACCGGTCACCGGTAACGATAAAAATGAACCGCTTCGGCGGCCTCCGACACACCTGTAACCCCACAAGATTTGTTTTTATGGATTTTCGCCTTCCGGGCTAGGCCGGAAAATCTTAAAAACACAATCCATATCGGCCCCTGACCCCACAACGGTTTTGTGACAAGTTCAGTTTTCTTGATCCCTACGGGCTTATCAATATCTGTATTGTTTCGATGGATCGATATGGAAAAACGAGAGAGATTAGGAATTCTTTGCCGGAAGAAACCCTCAAAGGCTTATTTAATTCATCTTAGCTGATTTTCCAGTGGAAATTTACTGAACTATGTTAATACAGTTGGCCATCTGATATTCATTTTTTTCGTTTAGGCAAAAAGTGTGATTTTGAAGTTACAAGTTTTGCCCTGTTATTTTCTATTTGTGAAATAGAGATATTTTGGTCTAAGATAGAAGCGCTATGGAGAAGAGAACTCTCGGAAAAACAGGCTGGGGAATTTCTGTGATCGGTTTTGGAGGCATCAAACTGTCTCGTCTCTCCCATAAAGAGTGCGAAATTCTTCTGAATCGAGCAATAGACAGTGGAATTAACTTTGTGGACACAGCGGATTGCTATGGTGACAGCGAAGCGAAAATCGGCACCGCATTGAGAACGAGGCGAAAAGAATTTTATCTCTCTACAAAAATAGATGAGCGTGATGGTTCTGGAGTTGAGAAAAAGTTACAACGCTGTCTCCGCCGCCTCAAGACAGATTGGATTGATCTGGTTCTCTTCCACGATGTTCGCGGTTCTGAATACGATCGGATATTTGATAGCGGCGGTTTGGAGGCATTAGAGAAAGCCAAAAGGCAGGGAACAATTTTGGAAATTGGAATCAGCATTCATCACTCCTTACCGATGATGAGAGCGGCCATCGAATCAGGACTGTTTTCAGCCCTTATGGTCTCTTACAGCGCTTTAGATGAAGACCGGCTGGCTGCGGATATTCTTCCAATGGCCTATGAAAATGGTGTGGGTTTAATCGCTATGAAGCCGTTGGCAGGTGGCATACTGGCGGAAAGGGCCTCGAGTATCAAGAATAGAAAATTAAACCTGGGTGAATCTTTAGCCCAAATCTGTTTACGCTATGTTCTGACAAACCCCAATATTACCTGTGCTATCCCGGGAATGATGAAATTGTATGAATTAGATGAAAATCTTCAAGTTGGAAAATCCCCCAGGGAACTGACCATGGAAGAAATCAAGGTGCTCATGGAAAGTGTAGGGGATGCAGGAAAAGGGTTCTGTAGAAATTGCGGCTATTGTGTTCCTTGTCCTGAGGGCGTACCTATCTCCGATATTTTCCGCTTCGAAAGCTACTACGAAAGATATGGTCTAAAAGAGTGGGCTATTGAACAATATCGTTTGCTCGAAGTTAAAGTTGATGCTTGTTCTGAATGCGCGCAGTGCCTTGAGCTTTGCCCTTACGATGTGTCCATTCCGGAAAGATTGAAGATTGCTCACCAAATCCTGCAATGATTACCACGTTTTTAAAAACCAAATAGGAGAAATACCTCAATAAACTTCCTTACTCAGGCTTTTTGGATTAGTTTTTCCAGGTAATCAGTCTTAGATTAAAACAGCTTCTTCATAATTCCAAACAAATTTTCGACTCCAGAGCCTTTATAGCCATCACGAAATTCAACATGATAGCGCTTTTGAGTGCTGTTATCCTCGATAACCAGCCCGATATTACCATTGTTGGTGCTGTATTTATCAAGGACTTTGCCTCTTACATAATCAGTCCGCAAAATATCCAGCAACGACATGAACAAAACCTGTCACCATAAGTAGCATCCAACATATAAGGCTTTCGATTTTTGAGATCAAAACCATCACAAACCGACTGTTTACAGCACCAGTAATTCTTGACATATAACTGTCATGGAAATAGTCTTGCCGAAACCAAAAGATCTCAGAACGCAAATCGAATAATATGATCAACGTATGTCAAGATTAGCCCAGAACAGCTTAGTTTACCTCCAGGGCCAGATTGAAAGAATCACCTACACCAATGAGGAAAATGGTTACACGATTGCCAAATTAAAGGTGTATGGCCAAAAGGATTTGGTAACTGTCGTCGGAAATCTGATGGCGCCCACGCCTGGTGAGATCATCAAGATGAAGGGTCTGTGGGTCAACCATCCCAAGTATGGCGAGCAGTTTAAGATTGATTATTACAAGACGACGGTTCCGGCATCAGTTTATGGAATTCAAAAGTATCTGGGCTCTGGTCTGATTAAAGGCATCGGGCCTGTGATGTCCAGGCGCATTGTCAACCAATTTGGAAAAGACACCCTGGATGTGATCGAAAAACAAATTGACAAACTCATTGCGGTAGAGGGTATCGGCAAAAAGCGCATCGACATGATTAAGGCTGCTTGGGCTGAGCAGAAAGAGATCCGGGAGGTGATGCTTTTTTTACAGTTCCACGGTGTCAGCTCAGGATATGCAACCAAGATATTTAAGCAGTACGGGGATCGTTCAATTGCAGTGGTCAAAGAAAACCCTTACCGGCTGGCAACTGACATTTTTGGGATTGGCTTTGTTACTGCAAACAGGATTGCAGAAAAGTTGGGATTTAGCAAGGATTCCAAACTACGAGCAGAAGCCGGTATTTTGTATGTGTTGCATCAGCTTTCAGATGATGGCCATGTTTATTATCCTTATGAGTTGCTGATCACAAAGTGCCAGGAGGTCCTGCAGGTGGGCAGGGATGTCATTGAGGAGGCATTTGGCACCATTTCGTTGGACAAAAAAATTATCATCGACGATCTCAATGAGGACATTGAGGAGTTCAGGGAGAATAACAAAGCCGTTTATTTGGCAAAGTTTCATCTTTCAGAGACCAGCATTGCAAATAGGCTTAAAAGATTGATTTCAGCTTCCAAGTCGATCCGAAAGATTGATACACAAAAAGCTTTAGAGTGGGTCCAAAAAAAGCTCTCCATCGAGCTGGCAAACAAACAAATTGAAGCGATAAAATGTGCCATTGATAGCAAGGTGTTGGTTATAACCGGTGGGCCTGGCACTGGAAAAACCACCATTATAAACGCCGTTCTCAGGATTTTTGAAAAGCTCAAGATTCAGATTATGCTGGCTGCGCCGACCGGAAGGGCTGCCAAGCGGATGAGTGAGGCCACAGGTCATGAGGCAAAGACGATTCACCGCATGCTCGAATACAGTATCCAAAAAGGGGGTTTTCAGAAAAATGATGAAGACCCATTAAAATGTAATCTGCTCATTATTGATGAAGCCTCTATGATTGATACTATATTGATGCATCATCTGTTAAAAGCGATACCAAAGGAAGCCACTTTCATTCTTGTCGGTGATGTAAACCAGCTCCCCTCTGTTGGCGTCGGCAATGTCTTAAACGATATTATTTCCTCAGCTGCACTACCGGTGGTGGAGTTAAACGAGATTTTCCGCCAGGCCAAAGAAAGCGAAATTATTGTCAACGCACACTGGATTAATAATGGGCAGATGCCCGTGGTCAAATCCTCACAAGCGGAGTCTGATTTTTATTTTCTTGAAAGACAAGATCCTGAGGAAGTGCTTAACATCATCCTTGAGCTTTCCAAAGAACGCATACCCAAAAAATTTGGATTTGATCCATTTGATGACATTCAGGTACTAACGCCGATGCATCGAGGCGTCGTAGGTGCAGGAAATCTCAACAACGAGTTGCAGCAAATATTAAATCCAGGCGAAGGAGGGCTGCTTCGCGGCATTCGCATCTTCAGGGTAAATGATAAGGTGATGCAGATAAAGAACAATTATGACAAAGACGTATTTAACGGCGATATCGGAAAGATCACTCACATAGACCTTGAAAACCAGCAAGTCAGCATCACATTTGATGGCAGAAGTGTTGATTACGATTATACGGATTTGGATGAAATTGTTTTGGCTTATCCTGATATACACAGCAGTCACCAGAGGCCGCAAATTGGTGGTGATAGTTGTTACCAGAAAGGCACTTGCCATCGGAGTTCGAAACAATAAGACTGAAAAACGGTATACCTGCTTGAAGTATAGATTGATCTGATTTTTCATTAGATAAACATTTTATGATACATGGTCATAAGCAAGCAAAAAGAAGAAAATAAATTATCAAAATCAAAAGGGGCCCCGAATCACCTGATCGGCACACTGGGTGAAAAAAGCCTGCATGCAGCACTCAAAGAGTGGCATTTCCAGCCAGGCGACAGTATGGAAGAAATGGTGGACGGTTTTCATATCGATATTGTTCGCTATCAGCTCCTCATAGAAATACAGACCACCAATTTTTCTTCCATAAAGGACAAACTGAATACATTAACAAAAAAACACCATGTTCGGCTTGTTTTCCCCATCGCAAAAGAAAAGTGGATTGTCCGCTTAACAGAGGACGGAATAACGCAGCTTAGCAGGAGGAAGTCTCCCAAGAAGGGAAACCTTTTTCACCTGTTTGAAGAGTTGGTGAGCATCCCGAGCCTGATCAAAAACCAGAATTTTTCTCTGGAAGTCCTTCTCATCCGGGAAGAGGAAATCCGACGTGATGACGGATTAGGAAGCTGGCGACGAAAAGGATGGAGCATCGTCGACAACCGCCTTCTCGAAGTGGTAAACAGCAACATTTTCAAAAAATCATCTGACTTCTTAATGCTCATACCTCCGAATTTACCAGATCCTTTCTCCACACAAGAGCTGGCGGAAGGAATAAACCAACCCCGCTGGCTTACCCAGAAGATGGCATACTGCCTTCGCAAAATGGGAACCATTGAGAAGGTGGGAAAGAATGGGAACTCTATTCTTTACTCAACTTCAAACACATCCGGCGACATCGACTGAGCCTTCCTGTCAGTCTAATAAGATGTCAGCAATTGTCTTATTCATATTGATAAAATGAGTTCCATTCCAATAGATTTTATCGCAAGACTTACAATAAGTATATTGATCGCAAAACTCTTTCGTTTTTAGCGGAATTCTATCCGCCATAGTTTCTTTAGAAACACTTTTTACGAGGCTATTGCAACGAAGGCATCTTGAAAAAGGCTTTATGTTATCTTTGATATCCAAGAAATCTATGATTCTTTTTATCTGCTGCTCGGTTGTCTCCGGACGTATAAAGATGGCGTGGGTCACCTCTTTGAATTTAAGAAGCTTTCTGCTTTTGGTTAGGATAATTCGGTTTTCCCTTTTGGATACTTCAACTATTTTCCGAGCAGATAACGAAGAGGCGAAGCATACATCAAAGCCTAAGGCCCGCATGTATTTAACAATATCTGCAAGATTAATGTCAGCAATGAATTTGGTTCTGCGAAGAGGGATTTTTCTAAGTCGGCTAACATTTTCAATATTGAGAGACTCAAAAACAGGATACACGCTGACCCGGTCCCCATCCTGGAGGATACAAGCGAAATCCACAGATTTTCCGTTCACCAAAATAAGATCTATTTCTGGGTGAGGCACCCCGAGCGCCTCGATCATGTCCTTTATTGATCTTCTCCCTTTAAAATTTACTTGAAAGTCAGTCTTTCTTCTATGCTTTGGCAGGAAGTCGTTTAGTTCTTCATAAAAACGAAAAATTGCTTTTGACATCGGATCCCCACTATACAAAAGCGTTTTCAACTAACTATTTTGAGAATCTGAGGCTCATTTCTTTCGGGCGGACTGGGGATACTGTTTGGATAGCCTATAATGAGCGGGGCAACAATTTTGTGGTCTTCAGGCATTCCGATGAGCTTCAGCAAATTAGGATCTTGTATACTCGTCCCCAAACCGACCCAACAGGTTCCCAGTCCTCTTTCTGAGGCGGAAAACATGAAATAACAGGCTGCAAGCGCGCAATCCACATACAGGTTGCGGACCTGCTTCGATCCGACAATATAGACGAGACAAGGAGCGTTATAAAACACATTGAAGTCCGGGTTTCGCAAAGCCGCCTCGTATTTTTTGGTCGGAGCATCCGGGTTCTTTTCAATATAGGATATAAGATTCTTCTTGGCGTCATCTGAAAGCCTCTTGATCAAATCCCTGTCGTTGATGATTATGAACCTCCATGGTTGACCATTTGCCGCACTTGGCGCAAGACAACTTTCTTTGATTATATCTCTGATAATTTTTAAAGGTACCTCTTTGTTCTCGAAATGCCTTATTGATCGTCTTTTCTTTAAAAGCTCGATAAATTCTGCCATCTAGTGTTCCTTTCATTTTAAACTGAGCCTATATTCCTCAACTTAATAGGATTGTCATTACCTATTAATGGTTGCGTCTTTACACCCCAATTTTTACAACTGTTTTGTGGATAGCACACTGCGAATGTTCTGTAAACGAAGCCAGTCTCTCACCAAAAAAAGACATTATTTCATACGGATAATGTACAACACCTCGATCTATAAAAAGTTTTTCAATTTATTGTCAGCAAACAAAATGATATATTGTCGGTGATTATTAGGCAGCATTTTAGATGAACGGGATGAATACAAATATTATAGATGCTCACGTGCATTGCGGAATTCAAGACCGATCCATGCCGCAAACTTTTGCGGATTATTGCTCTCAAATTCAAGGCAGTGACATAGAAGCTGTTGTGATGTTTTCACCGGTCATGGAGATCTATGACAGGTACCGGCCAAACTTTAAAGACAATCCTGAATGGCAACAACGGCGGAAAAAATCCAACGAATATTTACTGACAATCGGCAATTCGGATTTAAAAGTAATCCCTTACTTTTTCATCTGGAACGATTTTGCCATCGATCAGCTCAAGCCTCAACACAAAGGTATCAAATGGCACAGGCACCCTAATGAACCTGTATACCACTATGATAATCCACGATGCAAAGAGGCTATTAATGAAATCAGGCGAAGAAACATGCCAGTTGTTCTCGAAGAAGAGTTTGAAAATACAATTCGATTCATCAATGAGTTAGCTGTAGGAGTCAAAGTGATTATCCCACACCTTGGTTTGCTAAACGGGGGGTACATTGCATTTTCGAAACAAAATATATGGAAAAATACGAATGTATTTGCCGATACGGCATTAGCATCACCATATGAAATAGAGGATTATATAAATAACTTTGGTTATAATCGAATATTGTTTGGATCGGATTTTCCTTTTGGTGATCCCAAAGAAGAGCTTTCAAAAATTATAGATCTATCGATTCCGGAGGAAAAAAAGAATTTGATTCTGGGATTGAATCTGAAGCGCTTGTTAGAAAACAGCAATGTAACCGATGGAGGCTGGTAAAAAGACAAGTCACGTAGAGGAGGTTTTTGACGGAAGCCCTAAAAAACCAATTGGAAACTATTTAACAAACCCTATAAAAATAAAATCAGGTAAAAGATTGCTTAATTTTGAATTAGCTAAAAAAATCGCTGATCAAAAGGCTAAAGAATCTTGCTCTGACCCGATGCTGCTTGCCTGGTATCAAGGCAAAACAGGGGACTCTGTTCCTAAAGTTGAATGTGGTAGTGGGCCCAAGCCTGGGTGGATAAGTAGATATTTATTCCACGGTCAAACAACTTTTATAGGCTAATCCATTTCAACGGCGGAGTTCTCTTAAAAGGGCTCTGCCGTTGAATTTTTTAAGGTAGAATTGTTCATCCGGAAATGCGTTTCGATCTAAACTCCTGAATTGATGAAAAAGGATTTACTTAGAAAGGGTGGCAAAGATCGATAATTTTGTGATTGGTAAAACAAATCTATAATTATTTTAGTCTGATAACGAAGATTTGATTGAGGCACGAAGTCCCTAATAATTTACGGCGTAAAAAAGTGTGTATTTGCCCTGTCTAATCTGCAAACTTATTAGCCATGAATGACGAGTGGTTTTTCCTGTGTCGGACTCTGCCTCAGTATCGTTTTAAAAAACTTGCGATAGCACTTTGAAATCTGATAATTTGTCGGCGTGTAATTTTTGGTGAATCCCGGTTTCAAATTGAACCAAATTTGAACCTGCGTTAGAAATTATCACATCGTTCCCTGAAATTTTTATATTCTTAACCACCACCTGCCAAAATCATTAATCTAATTGACTAAATCTCATCTATTTGCCTATAAATTACAGAACTAAAAACAAAATGTACAAGGAGGCTATTTATGGCGGCAAAATTTGGCACACAGGAATGGTACGATATTTACAAAGAGGAGATAAATAACAGCAAGGCATACGAGGAGGCGGCAAAGACCTGGGAAGGGGATTTTTATTTTATTACCAAAAAGGGCGGGCCGGTCAAAGAGCCTATTGTCGGGTATGTAGATCTTTGGCATGGCAAATGCCGAAAAGCAGAAGTTGTTACCGATATGAAGAAGTACAACCCGGAATTCATCATCGAAGCCCCTTATGCCATCTGGAAGAGGATATGCCTGAAACAACTGGATTCCACACAGGCGCTTATCACCAAGCAATCCAAGCTCATGACCGGAAGCAGGGGTACCATGGCCAAAATCATGCGTTACACCAAGGCGGCCAATGAATTGACCAATATTACCGCAAGAATAGATACCGAATGGTTGGACTAACAAAAGGATTCCAAGGGACAAGGGAGCCGAGGTTCAAGTGAAATGCACAGAAAGTGCAAAAACCGGATCCAAGACCCCTTGAATCCTCGAATCCTATTGGCTTAACTTAGGAGGTTAATAATGTGGACATTTTCATGCCCCATCATCGCCTATGGTGACTATGCTCTTGAGTACATCGCACAGATTCAGGGAAAAAAGGCCTTTATTGTCACGGATAAGAACATCGTAAGCTTGGGTTTGCTAAAGCTGGTGACCGATCAATTGGATGCAGTGAACATTAAATGGCAAGTCTTTGATGAAATAGAACCCGAGCCTTCTCTTGCCACCATTAAAAAAGGGGGGGTAGCTGTAGGACTATACCAGCCCGACTGGGTCATAGGTCTTGGCGGGGGCTCTTGCATGGACGCGGCCAAGGCCATTATTATTCTTCTGGTGCAACCGGATCTCGATCCGGATGCCATTATTGCCTCCGATACTTACAATTTCAGGGAAAAGGCCAAACTCATGGCCATCCCTACCACCAGCGGCACGGGCTCCGAGGCCACGTGGGCCATCGTGCTCACCGACGCAGATAACCAGCGCAAGATCGGGCTGGGAACAACCGAATGCACTCCCGATGTGGCTATCCTTGATCCGGTTATGGTGGAAGGCATGCCTCCCCAAATCACAGCCGACACTGGTATGGATGCTGTATGCCAGGCCATAGAGGGATATGTATCCACCTGGGGTACCAGCATCACGGAAGGCCCGGGATTGGTTGCCGCAAAACAGGCTTTTCAATACCTCCCCAAGGCCTATAAAGACGGAAAGGACCTTGAGGCGCGTAAGGAGATGCAGAATGCCGCCATCCTTGCAGGGTTGTCCTTTGGCAATTCCATGGCAGGTCTGGGCCACAGCATGGGACACGCATTGGGAGCCATGTACCATATTCCTCATGGCCGTACCGTTGGCCTATTCCTGCCCTATACCATGGAATATCTCATAAACGGCTCTGAGGAAACCACGGCCAAATATGCGGAGATAGCCTGTTTCTGCGGCGTGGCATCCGGTTCAAACCTGGAATGCGCAAAGGCCCTAGTCGCCAAGGTTCGTTCATTGTTAAAGGAAATCAACCAACCCCTCTCTGTGGAGGACTGCGGCATAGATAAGACCCAATATGAGGCATCCATCCCCGATCTCATCGACAGGGCCTTGAATGAAGTCATGACCATGACCGTAAGCCGCGTTCCTGGTGTGGAAGATTTAGGAAAGATCTTCCGCTATGCCTATGAGGGGAAGCACATCAACTTCTAGCATGGAGGGTTTTTAAGGATTTAAGATTCAAGTCCCGCCATAAGCGGACTTGAACCCTGTACCCTTTGAATCCGAAGGAGATTATTATGGACGGATACTGGGGTAAGATCCTGGTCGCTGATCTGGGAACCGGAAGGCTTTTCGATGAACCATTAAACGAAAAATATGCCCGTGATTTTCTCGGAAGCACCGGCCTTGCCGCCCGTTACTTATACGATCTGGTGGATGAGAAAACCGACCCCCTGGGACCAGAAAACCCCCTTATTCTCATGCCCGGTCTTCTCAACGGTACCAGCGGGCCCAGCGTCAGCCGCTGGGGAGGTGCTGCCAAATCTCCGTTAACCGGGCATTATGGCGATGCCAATGCAGGCGCCTTGTTCGGTGCAGAGCTAAAAAGGGCCGGTTATGACGGCATCATCCTCAAAGGCCAATCGACAACTCCAGTTTACATTTATGTTAAAGACGGAGTTGCGACGCTCAAGGATGCCGGCGGTTTGTGGGGTAAGGATACATACAAGACCCAAGAGGCTATAAAAAAGGAATGCAAAGACAAGCGGACGCAAATTGCATGTATCGGTTCCGCATCGGAAAACCTGGTGCCCTATGGCAATATTATGTCCGAGTATGGTCACAGCCTTGGTCGGGCGGGACTGGGGTGTGTGATGGGCTCTAAGCAGGTGAAGGCCATTGCGTGTCGTGGCAGGATGAAGCTTCCCATGCAGGACTCGGAGCGGTTCCGCAAGTTTGCCAGAAAGGCGATGAAAGAGGTGAAGGAGGCTTTTCTAAGCCAGTGGATGCATGAAGGCGGAACAGCCTCATGGGTTGACTCCGCTATTTCCTATGGAGACGGCCCTACAAAATATTACACGGCCCCCACCATGGCGGAAGCCACCAAAATTAGTGGCGTCACCATGGCGGAAAAATACGAGACAGGCCATACCGCTTGCTTTGGCTGTCCCATACGCTGTCGAAAAGTCCTCCGAATCCAAGAAGGAAAATACAAGTATGAGAGTGTCGAAGGTCCTGAGTACGAAACGGTAATTGCCTTGGGAGCCATGATGGGGCTGGATCTTGATATGTCTAGCATTGTCTATCTAAACGAGCTGTGTAACGGCTATGGCTTCGATACCATCTCGGGCGGCGCCAGCGCCGGCTATGCATTCTATCTTTATGATATGGGGATCATTTCGGACAAGGATACCGGAGGGCTTAAACTTACCTGGGGCAATGTGGACGCCGCCATAGCGCTTTTAGACTTGATCGGAAAGAAGGAGGGTTTCGGTGCCATTGTGGCTGAGGGGACAAAGCGCATGGCCCGGAGGTATGGCAGACCCGCCGGCGAGGCCGTCCAGACCAAAGGTCTCGAAATCCCCATGCACGACCCAAGGGCATACCACAGCATGGGACTTGCCTACGCCACCTCGCCGCGCGGAGCCGACCACAACAAGAGTGACGGATACCAGGTAGACGGCGGTGTGGGTCATCCCGATCTCGGGCTCAATGCGGATGACCGCTGGGGAGATAAGAAGGCCGCCATGGTGGAAAAAAGCCAAAACTACAGGGCTCTGACCGATTCCATAGGGATCTGTCACTTTGCCATGATACCCTTTACTTTGATCGTGGATATGATCAATGCTTACACAGACTGGGATACGGATATCGATCAGTTATTAAAAGCAGGGGAGCGCGTATTCCAGCTGCAGCGGGCTCTCTCCTGCAAGCTCGGCATCACGTCGAAAGATGATGTGCTACCCGAACTCATTATGAGGCCCATTCAAGAAGGTGGACAGGAGGGTCATGTGCCGAACATGGAAAAAATGCTCCCCGAGTACTATGCCCTCAGGGACTGGGACAGCGCTACCGGAAAGCCGTCAAAGGAACGTTTGGAAGGCCTGGGCATGTCGGAAATCGCTGCTTCCATCGATGCTAAATAGTTCTAATTAACGAAAACTGGACCAATCTTGGCAAAAGTAACTATCAATTTTATCGGGCCGTGGAGGCTTTTCCTGGGTGTGGGAACGGTAACAATAGAAGTAAACAATATTGAAGAAGCCAGGGATTATGTTGAGAAGACTTACGGGCCTGTATATGAGAAAACGCTCAAATCCAGAGGTATACATGAAAAGCAGTCCGTCTGGGAAAACAGCAATGTCTTGCTGAATCGCAGGGACATACAGCAGTTAGATAAGCCGGTCCTCAAAGATGGGGATAACCTGGATCTGTTACCTCCGATAGCGGGCGGTTGAAAAAGCTAGCTGCCTTGATAATGTCTTCATCTCTCCGCGTTCAGCTGACAGCTAAAATCTCCTTGATCTATAGTAGCTTTGGCAAAATGATGAATGCGAGTCGGTGATTGCCCCAGCCGAACATTTTCGATCTTGGGATAGGCTCCATCTATTGTTCCAAAGAATATGTGGTTTTAATCTTTGGAGCATTAATAGAAAGGAGGGATATATATGCAGACATAGAAACATGACGTTAACACTAATCAAAAAGAAAGGAAGGAGGGTTAAGAGCCATGAAAAAACGGTATAGTATCGCGACAATCCTAGTAATCGCGGGTATGGTGTTTGGCCTGGGTGGTATAGCCAGTGCAGACGAACCAATCATCATAAAGGTAGGATTACCAACGGTTCTGAGCGGTCCGGCAGCACCCTGGGGCCAGATTGGTATGGAACCCTATCTGACCTGGATCGAGCTTTTCAATAAGGAAGGCTTTAAGGTGGGCGGGACAAGGTACAATTTTAAACTGATTACCGTTGACGACAAGAACACACCCGAGGGCGGCGCTGCCGCAGCCAAACAGCTCATATACGGGGACAAGGTGAAATTCCTGGCCGGGCACTGGAGTTGGAACTTCCCCGCCGTATCCGCTGTGGCCAACCAGGCTAAAGTTATTTTTCTGACCCGGACGGGAAATGAGGCCGTACCCGGAGGTGCATATGACCCCAAGAAGATGCCTTATGTTGTTTTTGCCAATCCATCTCACGATCAATTTATATCTGATTGCTTCGCGCTTGTTGAGGCATTCCCTAATTACAAAAGATTAGGCATTCTCGACTGCGCCATTGGCAAAGGCCCAGGTTGGGACTACGTAGAGGTGGCACTTAAAAAGGCGGGAGTCAAGTATACCATTGAATGGTTCCCCTTTGGAACACAGGACTTTACGCCATACATCACCCGGTTTAAAGAAGCGGGGGTTGATGTTGTCTATGTGGCCGGATGGGTCGGCGAATCTATGGCCTTCGCAAAACAGCGATGGGAGATGGGCTACAAGGACATGAAAGTAGGCCATTCCGGTCCATTCGTAAGTGTCGGCATGTATAACGCAGTCTGCGGTCAAGATGCGGCTCAGGGCTTCATAGGTCAGTATTGGGCCAACTGGGACTTCAAGAAGACCACGGTGAATCCCAAATATGTCAAAATGTGCCAGGACGTGATGAAGATTGTATCGGACAAACAAGGCCAACCGTTTGCCTATACCGGGTGGATAGGATGGCTCCCGTCTCACTTGTTAATCTTAGCGCAAGCCATGCAGAAGGCCGGCACCGTGGAAGATCCGGATGCCATCATGCAGGCCATCCGCGGAGGCACCTTTGACTCGACCACAGGCAAGTGGACCATGTCAGGCGCCAAGACTTACGGTTCACCTGTCGTCTTCGGATGCCCCAGCGCCCTCAGCAAGATCCAAGGAGACAAAGAGGTCTATCTCTCTGAACATCCTATGAAACCCCTCCCGTAGGAGCGCGCCAACAAACATAAGGAGAATGGGTATGCCCCCTGTAGGAATATGGATTGACGGATTGATCCAGAGCTGTACTTACATGACCATGGCCTTTGGCATGGTGCTGGTATTCAGCATCCTTGGGATACTGAATTGGGCCCACGGCCAGTTCTACATGCTGGGCGCTTTTGTCTTCTACTACGCCGTCACGGCAGCGGGCATACCTTTCCCTGTGAGTTTATTGATATCCGGAGTCCTGGTGGGAGGTCTGGGCATCCTGGTGGAGAAGTTCATCATCGAACGCGTTAACATTCCCTCGGCCCAGGGAGCTCTGTATGTAACCGTTGCGACCATCGCCCTCATCTTTTTTTTCGAGGGGGCCGCGAGTATGATCTTTGGTATGCAAGACAAGGGATTGGCCATGGTGCTCCCCGGTGTACTTGACTTAGGCTCCTTCAGTGTGAGCTATCAGAAGATTGCTGTGGTCATTTTTACCCTGGTTATTATGATTACCATGTATATCGTGCTGAACCATACCAAGGTAGGGCTGGCCATCAGGGCCGCGGCTCAGGAACCGGATGCGGCGAGCTTACACGGCATCAATGTGGAGCGCCTTTCATTACTCGTGATGGGTATCGGCTGTGCGCTGGCGGCCATGGCGGGTAGCATCATGGCCCCTGTTTTCATCATTAATCCTTTCATTGGAGGCATTCCCATGATCATGTCCCTATTGGCCATCGTCATTGGGGGCTTGGGCAGCCTGACCGGGGCCATCGTCGGTGGTCTCATATTGGGGTTTCTTAACAGCGTCGTAGCATATCATTTGTCCTACTTTTCTGAGGTCGTGCTCTTTGTGCTTGTCATCATTATCTTGCTGGTCAGGCCGCAGGGATTATTTGGAGCCTCGCGAAAATAATGAGATATATAGATTATAAAACGGTTTTGCCAAGAACCGTCGCCGGGGTGCTGGTTTTCCTGATTGTTATCCTTCCTGTTTTTACAACGAATGTGATTACCCTATCCGTATTCATATCAAGCGGCATTTGGGCCATTGCAGCCATGGGCTTTACGCTCATATTGAGAACCGGCCAATTCAGCCTGGGGCAGGCTGCCTTTATGGCCATCGGCGGCTACACCTCTGCCATATTTACGGTTAACATAGGGTGGTCCTTCTGGCCCAGCTTTTTGCTGGCTGGCATTGTGCCTGGTATCATTGCATTGATTATCGGATCGATTGTACTGAGGGTGGGAGGAACCTATTTCTCAATTATTACGCTTGCCCTGAGCGAGGTTGTGAGGATTATTGCCCAGCAGTGGGAGTCGGTCACACGCGGTACCAGAGGCTTGATAACATCGCCGCCCAACCCCATTGTTATCAACGGTTTTGAAATCAATTTTTACGCGAGTACCGTGCCATACTTCTATCTAATGGTGCTTCTTGTGGCCATCACAGCGGTGGTCTTCTGGCAGATAGGTCGCAGCAGAATAGGGGGCACCTTTTACAGCATTGCAGCCAACCCGATTCTGGCCGAGCATCAAGGCATCCCTTTGATGAAATATAGGGTCATTGCCTTCACGGTGGCTGGTGTGTTCACCGGCTTTGCCGGCTCTCTTTACGCACATTCCCTAACGGTAATTACTCCGTACATGCTTGGATTGTGGCAGTCAATACAGATTATGATTATGAGTATCGTGGGCGGTATAGGCTCTCTGGCTGGCGGACCGATCATCGGCTCAATTGTGCTTTACACATTTGGAATTTATCTTTCCCGGGTGGAAATATACGGCATTCAACAATTGTTATTCGGCGGTGTGGTCGTGCTGGTGCTTCTTTTTCTGCCCAAGGGAACCGGGTTGATCGACCTTTGGGACCGATTTTGGCGTAAGGTGATCTGGAGAGAAGAGGAGTATGAACCGGATACTCCGGATGACTAAATGAGGAGATACATCAGAAATGTCTTATTTGGAGTTAAAAGAGGTATCAAAGCTGTTCGGTAAGTTGGGTGCCCTTCAGGATATTAACTTGCAGGTGAACAAGGGTGACATAATAGGCATCGTGGGGCCTAACGGTTCCGGGAAGACCACCTTGATTAATGTCATCAGCGGCTATTACCGCCCCACCCAAGGGACTGTTTTATTCGATGGCAAAAAAATATCAGGGAAGCGGCCCGACCAGATCGCGGCGCGGGGCATTGCCAGGACGTTTCAGTCAAATGTGCTTTTCGAGGGGGCTTCGGTAGTGGAAAGTGTGATGGTCAGCTCGTACCTTCAGTACAGGACCCGTAGCTGGCAGGCTTTTTTCGAAACCAGGGCCTATAAAGATGAGCATGAAGCGGTTGTGGGCAGGGTGCTTGAGTTATTGAGGATGCTCGACCTATTTAATGACACCTTTATGCCGGCGGAGGGGCTTTCACATGGCTATCAGAGGATGCTGGGGATCGCTATAGCGATGGCGGCAAACCCCAGGGTACTGCTTCTCGATGAACCGACGACCGGCATGAATCATGAAGAATCCATGTTCGTAGTTGAGAATATTAGGAAAATCAGCGAGCAGGGCGTCACCGTGATATTGATAGAGCACAATATGAAGGTGCTTTTAAATCTGGCTACAAGAGTAGTCGTCCTCAACTTTGGGTACAAGATCGCCGAAGGCAAACCCGAGGAAGTGATGAATAACCAGGAGGTCATTGATGCCTACCTGGGTACGGAGATCGTATAAAAGGATGCTCGAATTAATAAATATCTGGGTTTATTACGACAAAATTGCAGCGGTAAGAGATTTGTCCCTATCGGTGGATAAAGGCGATTTTGTCACGATCCTGGGCGCAAACGGAGCTGGCAAATCATCAACCCTAAATGCCATTAGCGGAATTGTAAAGGCCAAAAAGGGCAAGCGTCATTCTAAAACTGAAGGTCATTTTAAGGGTGAGATTTATTTTAAGGGTGAGAAATTAAACGGTCTAACGGCTGCAAAGATAGCATCCAGGGGCATTATCCAGGTTCCTGAGGGGCGTAAGCTCTTTCCCCTCTTGACTGTCAGAGAAAACTTGCAGGTGGGCGCGTATCTGCAAAAAGACAAGATACAGATGCAGAGGTCACTGGAGAAGGCGCTAGTCGTTTTTCCTGACCTGAAGGACAGACTCAGGGCCAAGGCTCGAGAATTGAGCGGTGGGCAGCAACAGATGGTTGCCATCGCGCGAGGGTTGATGGCGCAGCCGGAAATGCTTCTGCTGGACGAACCTTCGCTCGGGTTAAGTCCCGTACTGCGCCAACATCTGGCTGAGAGGATAAAAGAGATCAGCCAAGAGGGAACGACAGTCGTGCTGGTGGAGCAGAACGCGCGGCTTGGACTGATGCTGGCATCCTACGGCTATGTAGTGGAAAACGGTAAGGTGGCATTAGAGGGCAAGACATCCGACCTGCTTAACAACGAAGATGTGAAAAGAGCATACCTCGGGGTTTAGACGCAAATAACAGCAAAAGAGTTCCTGCCATCAAATATTGGCGATGTAAAAGTGGTGGTATCCAACAATCCGGTATATATAAATTCTGGAAATTGTTAGGATAATAATTTAAAACCTGCAATTTTAATAACCCCCAAGATATAGTATAAAGTCCATCAACTAAATTTTTATCGACGATTTTATATTAGCCATACGAAACCCACACTTTTGCTGAATTGTGGATGTCGGCTATCAATCCATAAGCTGAGACAATGATTATAAGTTTGCCTTCCATTATGAAATCTGAAAGCAGATAAATTTTGGATGTGTGTTATAAACCTGAAGAAATCAGGCATTTTGGAAAGTTAGGCTGTATTGGGAGCAACTGAAAAATGACGGCATTTATGATGGGGTCAAATCAACAATACTTGCATTACCCTTAAATATCATCAAATTTAAGCAGACATCGAGTAATCATAACAATCAAGCATCGGTTTCTACGTAATTCTAGATGGAGCCGTCTGGCACAGCGCGAAACAATCGGAGTTTTCACCCTCATGATTCCGGAGATAACCAACCAAAAGGTGAAAATATCATCCACTTTAAAAACCTTCGATATGTCTGGCAACCTAATCACTTGAATGTAGGTTTTCTATTTATCATGCGTTGATTTAAGTTAAGTTTAGCAGTATTTAATTAAGTTAGGTGTGTATTGGCAATGGAAAGGGGTCTGGATCTAATTTGAAATGAAACAACCGACCAGCATTTCGAGTGTTAAGAGGATCATGAGCGATTTTGCGCATTCAACCGGGCTTTCAACAGTTAAAAAACCCCCGCGTCGATATCTCTGGACGGATGCTTTTGCCGTTTGTAATTTTCTTGAGCTTTACCAACGGACTGGTGATGGAAGCTGGCAGAATCTAGCCTTACGCTTGGTGGATCAGGTTCATTACAAACTTGGACGGCATCGTGAAGACGACCCTCGAACCGGCTGGATCAGCGGCTACACCGAGGAAGAAGGTAGAAAGCATCTTACAGTCGGTGGATTACGAATCGGTAAGCAGATGAACGAGCGTAAGCCTGATGATCCATACGACGACCATCTGGAATGGGACCGAGACGGGCAGTACTATCATTATTTGACCAGATGGATGCATGCTCTCAACAGGGTGAGCCGGTCAACTGGAAACTCAATCTTCAACCTCTGGGCTATAGAGCTTGCAAAAGCCGCTCATACCGGCTTTGTACATGTATCAAGGTCCGGATCAAAACAAATGTTCTGGAAAATGAGTATTGATCTTTCCTATCCTTTAGTATCCTCAATGGGACATCATGATCCACTGGATGGTTTAATCACATACAATCAGATTAAGACAACGGCGGTTGAACTTTCTAATACATCCAAGCTCGACCTCGATTCAGAAATCACCGATCTTGAAATGCTCTGCAAAGGAAAAAATTGGGCTACGGATGATCTCCTCGGTATCGGTGGCCTTCTGTGCCATTCCTACACAATTATGCAATTAATAGTACAAAAGCAATTTACCGATATCGATTTATTGGGGGATTTGTTGGAATCTTCTCTGCCAGGTTTGAATACTCACCCATTAAGCTATTTCTTAGATTTTCCTGCTGACCACCGATTACCCTTCCGGGAACTAAGAATGACCATCGGATTACACGCCGTTGATAGGATTGAAGGATTAATTAGGGGGAAACCGGATGTGCTGAAAAAAAATCACTCCATCTATTCTCAGATTAAACACCTTAGGCGTTTTGCCCGTTTGGGTGAAGCAATCGAGGAATTTTGGCTTGATCCCCAAAATAGGACAGTTAAAACCTGGACAGAGCATCAGGATATTAACGGTGTGATGTTGGCAACTAGCTTGGCACCGGATGGTTATTTGAAATTATAGGCTAAATTTCTGGATTGATGTGCTCCACGTATTTTATGAATCAGATCGGAAATGGAATCAACAGGTTTTACGATCCTGTTGAGAGAGCTGCGGAGACAGCCCGGATCGTGTGCAGGGGCAATCAGAGAAGGTATTACCGTTTCCGGGCGGCCAAGTTCTATGGCGGAATCGGAACCGCAGACTGTCTCGGGTGCTGTCTACGCTGCCTGTTTTGCTGGTCTTGGGATAAGGTTGTGAGGCCTGGACGATATGGCAAGTTTTATTCACCACACCAGGTGGCTGGGAAGCTGATAACCATTGCCCGCAAGAAAGGGTTCAGACAGGTCAGGATTAGCGGGAACGAGCCAACCATTGCGAGGGATCATCTTCTACTTGTTCTTGAGCAGATACCGGGAGATATTCGCTTCATTCTTGAGACCAATGGTATCATGATTGGGCATGACTCAACCTATGCCCAGGATCTATCAAGGTTTGAAAACCTCTACGTTCGAGTGAGCGTGAAAGGGACTGAAAAAGCAGAATTTTCCCAGTTAACCGGAGCAGATTCATCAGGCTTCGAACTACAATTAAGGGCCCTGGAAAATCTTGCCCGTTTCAATGTGCCCACACATTCAGCGGTCATGGTTAGTTTCTCGAGTCCTGAAAAAATCAAAGCTTTCAGGAAGAGGCTCAGGGGGATCCATAAAGAATACGAAGACTTCGAGATGGAAGAGCTCGTGCTTTACGGAACGGTGGAGAGAAGATTGCTAAAGGCAGGCCTTTCATTCCATACAGCCTATGAGCCTTAATGAATTACCCCTATAAGGATCTTTGTATGACAGATATAAAGACTATTTATACTCTTGGTACAAGCACCCGCTCCACGGAGGATTTCTTTTCTTTGCTAGAGGCTTACAAGATCAATTGTATTACAGATGTCAGAAGATTCCCCAAGAGCCGTAAATATCCCCATTTTAATAGTGACAATCTGGAGGCTGAAGCAAAGAATCGAAACCTATTATATAAATGGCATGGAGATCTTTTAGGCGGTTATCGAAGCGGTGGATATGAGACCTACATGGTGGAAACTTCATTCCAAAAGGGGCTTCAAGAGGTTGAACATTTAGCCAAAGAGATCTCAACCGTTTTGTTTTGCGCCGAACGATTGCCCTGGAAGTGTCACCGATTTAAAATCGCTCATAAACTTACTGAAAGGGGCTGGAACGTTGTCCATATAATTGAAAGGGACCGCATCTGGCAACCTAATGATGGTGGGAAGGAAATTCCGTCAATTCATAACAGGGTTATAGATTCCTGAGATCGCTTGCCAGAAGGTGTAAGTATCATCCAACCCAAAAGCCTACGATATGTCTGACGTTCGCCTTTACCTTTGGTTGTTGGTATCTAATCTGAAGAACAGGCAAGCCTATTTTGATGCTATCATTTGAGTATTTCAACATAGATTTGAAAATTCTATCCGGAAAATAAAAAAAAGCCGCATTCAATATCTTGTGTGCGACTTTTTTTTGATTAGTTTAACGAATATGTAATGAAATCGGATTATTGTAAGGATTTGATTGAGGCACGAAGTCTAAAATAAATTAAGGCTCCAAAAAATATGTATTGGCCATTACCTAATCTACAAAATTATGAAACATGGATTTTTTGGCAGGATATCTGCTGCGGAATCTTATACTTCGTGGGAGAGTCTTATGCTTATAACCTATAACAAAAAAACAATTACCCTCTAATTGAACCTTTTCGCAATTAGAGTCATATTACATAACTCCTTGTTTTTTCAACTCATTTACAACGCCTTCAATTCCCTTTCTAAGGGCTAGCACAAGGTCATCTATTTGATTTCGTTTCAGGATTAGCGGCGGTGAAATTACATTAAAGTTACCCACAGGCCTTACAATTAAACCGAATTCCTGACATTTTTTAGCAATTCGACTCCCTATCATCGTTTCTTTTTGAAAAAATTCTTTTGTTTCAGGATTTTTTACACTTTCGATCCCCATCATAAAATGACTTCCTCTCACATCGCCGACGATAGGCAGGTCTCGCAGGGTATTTAACTTTTCTTCAAGATAAGGACCGACGTCTCTCACATGTTCACAAATTTTCTCACGCTCAAGTATTTCAATATTTTTCAATGCGGCGGCACATGAAACCGGATGACCGGAGTAGGTATATCCGCAAGCAAATAAATGATCAGGGTTCGGAGCGCTGATAACATCCCATATCTCGTCTGAAAATATGGTGGCCGCCAATGGGACATAGCCGGACGACAGGCCTTTTGCACTTGTTATAATATCAGGTTGAATATCAAAAACGTCTTTTGATGCAAACATGTGACCTAAACGACCAAATGCCGTGACTACCTCATCAGAGATATATAATATATCGTACTTTTTGCAAACTTCCCATGTCTTGCGGTGATAGCTCCTTGGGGGCACAATAACCCCTCCCGCACCCATAATGGGTTCCGCAAAGAAAGCGGCAACATTATCAGGACCGAGTTCAAGTATTTTCTCTTCAAGTTCTTTTATCAGAACTTCGCAAAATTCTTCTTCAGTCATTCCGTCGGGTCTTCTATAAGGGTTGGGATTCGAAACATGATGTATAAAATCTGTAAGATACTGGAATTCCGGTTGTCGAGACGATTCAGCTCCGGTAAGCGATGCTGCAGCCAGAGTAGCGCCATGATACGCCCCTTTTCTGGAGATGAAGTGTTTCTTATATGGCTTTTTCCGGCATCCTTGATAATAATGAACTAAACGCATTGCAACATCAATAGCTTCTGATCCGCTTAAGCTAAAAAAAACATGATTTAAAAAACCGGGCGCCAGTTCGGCTATTTTTTTAGCCAAATTACTTGCGGGAATATTTGTAGTTGCACCGAAAGATGTATAATAACACATCCGACGCGCTTGTTCTGCAATGGCTTCCGCAATTTCAGTTCTGCCGTGTCCGATATTAACACACCACAATCCGCCAATACCGTCAAGATACCTATTGCCATTTGAATCCCAAACATAAACACCCTCGGATTTGACCATCACAGCAGAGCCATCTTTTTTAAAAGTGTCGAAGTGAGTGTATGGATGCAGAAAATGATTTAGATCATTCAGCCTTACCTCATTGTAATCAGCAGTAATCATATCATTGCTTTCTGATTGATTTCCCATTCCTGTAAACATGTTGAGCCTCCTTTTGCGCAACTTTTTCCATATGTTTGTATGTTTTCGCATGGTTGTGGACAAATCAGGCAAAAAGTTAAGAGTGGCGTTTGTCAAGACACAAAAAGGTATCTAACGATATTAAAGATCATATATAGAATATTACTGATCTCTTTTCAACTGCCCTAATGAATTAACCATCTATTCAATACTTCTTGATTATTCCATTTTAATTTCATAGTAAATGTCACAAATCCCCGCAGTTTGCCAGTCTAGACTGATCGATGTTTTTCGGGGATGTAAGTGTTGTAACAGGGTTTGGATGGTGTAGGTATTTCAGGCAAAAATATATCGCAGATATTCTAAAGGGCGACCACGTGATCGTCACCCCCATGTACTATCCCGATTAACCCCTCGAGAGCCGTGTCGACAGAATGGACTGCGGCATTGTCCAGGACGACCACAGCACTGGCTTTGAACTGCCGCCGAATATCAGTCTGACCTTCGAGTGGATCCGTCTGGCCCAGCGTTTAGTTGCGCTCTTAGAAATGCATTAGGATATCCTTATTGAGGAGGAGAAAAGGTATGAAAGAAAAAATCGTTTATTTTGAGAAACCAGGTAAAGGGAATACAGCAGAAGTCATTAAGCTGGTTAAAGAGAGAGCTCAAGCAAGAGGAATTAATCGATTTGTCGTGGCATCGACCCGAGGGGCTACTGCAAAAAAATTCCTGGAAGCCTTTATCGAAACAGACCGCCGTTTAGTCATCGTTCCATGGCAATTTGGTTTCAAAGGCGAAGACCAGCCCTTTCCACAGGAACTGGTAGGTGAGCTTCGGGCTAAGAACCACCAGGTTCATTTCGGGACAATGTTATTTCACACTACAGAGTTTTACGGTACGAACGCTCCCCAGGCCATGGCTAACCTTCTTCGCACCTTTGGGCAGGGAACCAAAGTTTGTCTGGAGATTATTTTGATGGCCAGTGACGGAGGATGTATCAGGTCTGGAGAAAAAGTTATTGCAGTGGCAGGCACGGGCTCCGGAGCGGATACAGCTCTCGTTGCCACTGCTGCGCCCACTACCAGGCTAAGCTCACTCCGCATCCATGAAATCATCTGCAAACCTGTCATGTGATGATATGAATCAAAGAAACTATCGTAACGTTCTCTTCATTTCTCTCTCCATGTTCGGGATGGCCTTTTCTTTCAATTTCGTCATGGTGTTCCTCCCCTTTTTCATTCACGACATCAGCCCCTTTTCCTCTCAAGAGACGCTGATATGGGTGGGATTTATCATGGGAGCACCTGGCTTTGCTGCGGCTCTTGCGTCTACCTTTTGGGGATCCCTAACCTCCCGTCTCAGTCCCAAGGTCCTTTTTATGAGAGGGCTGTTTTCCCATACCGTTATCATCCTGTTGATGGGGTTTGTCTCGAGTCTTCCTGTTCTTCTTGTCCTTCGCATCATCCAGGGGATACTGGGCGGTATTTCTACAGTCGGCCTGATCATTGTTTCTTCGTCGTCGTCCAAAGAATGGGCATCGAGAGATATAGGTTTGTTTCAAAATGCCATGACACTCGGACAGTTGATCGGCCCCCCTATAGGCGCTCTAACCGCCACGATGCTGGGTTACAGAGGTGCCTTTATAAGTGCCTCAGCTTTCGTCTTTGTGACCCTGGCATTCTGTTTTTTCTATGTGAATGAGTTTCCACATGAATCAAGAGAAACCACCGCCTCTACAAAACATGCGATGAACAAAAAAACTCTTATCGGGTGGGGACTTTGTTTCACGGCAACCGTCCAGTTGATGTTCTTGCCCAGCGTCCTTCCGAATGTTTTTCGGGGATTCTATATGGAAGAAAGCATGGCCATAAAATCGGCCGGGGCGGTTGTGATGTTGTATACCGCAACGGCAATGGCCGGAACCTTTTTGCTGTGCAGATTGGCTGCAAGGGTCACGAGTCACAGGTTGATCATTACCGTCGGTATCCTGGGAACGGTTTTGCAATTCTTGCTATCGCTAAGTCCCGGGGTTGCGAGTTTCGTTGGTGTTCGCATGCTTCAGACGGCCATGATTGCCGCTGTCATACCGTTAGTCTTTTCCTCTTTTGCCTTGGATTCGGACGGACGGGTGATAGGGTTCTTGAATTCAAGCAGATTTGCAGGGAATGCACTGGGTCCCATGATCGGAACCTCCGTCCTTGCCTTTTCCAGCTTAAACTGGCTTTATCTTTCCATAGGCATTATGGGCCTGCTGGCCTTGTTTGGCTATGCATTTTCTTTCAACGGCGATAGGAATACCATCGGCTGAAAGGGTGGGATTCCAAAACAGGGGTAACTTGTTACCGTTTTTAAGAAATAAAAAAAGGATTTGGTTCCCGGGAGAACAAAATGAGGCCCGGCAGCTTTAT
>CP070746.1:3988037-4004582 GCA_020348305.1 Desulfobacterales bacterium | reverse complement strand
TCGCCCACGGCATGGTCTATGCTGTGGGCGTTTATCTGTTCATTACCTTCCTGCCGTGGCTGGGTGTGGTCTATTCAGTGGCGGCGGCCCTGACCGTCGTCGCAATGATACCGGTGGCCTATGTGGTAGAGCGATTTATAATCCGCCGTCTCTATGGTGAGAGCCTGGATTATGCCATCATCGCCACCTATGCCGTGCTACTCATCGGGACCGATCTGATCAAGTGGATCTGGGGCACACTGCCCCAACCGGTCCGGGATCCCTTGGGAGCCTATGTCCAGGTCGGAGATGTCAGCCTCCCACTCTACCGCGTGATAGTCGTGGCCAGCGCCGTGGCCCTATTCTTAGGGTTGCGAGCCTTTTTCAACCGCAGCATCATCGGCAAGATCGTTGTCGCCGCCTTAGAGGACCGTGACGGGGTCCGTTGTCTGGGGCTGAACGTAAATAAATACTTCTCCATTGTATATGTAATCGGCTCCAGCCTGGCTGTTTTGGGCGGGGTGCTCTACGCGCCCATCGCCACGTCTGAGCCTTACATGGGCTTCCACATCCTCCTTGTCGCCTTCGCCGTGGTCATTGTCGGCGGTATGGGCAACCTGACCGGGACCTTTATCTCAGCCTTTGTATTGGGCATGGTCATTGCCATTACGGCCCGCCTGTGGTCAGCGGCCGCTGACACCATGGTTTTCGTGGTCATGGCAGCCGTTTTAATTTTCAGGCGTGCGGAAACCTGAGAACAGGTAACTGAGATGGAAGACATAAAAAAAGAGACAGAGTCTGCAGAAACAGCATTGCGGTTATGGCAGCCAACCAAGATTCATTTTGGGGAAGGATCTATCCAGATGCTCGGCAATGTGGCTAAAAGATATTCAGACCGCGTGCTTATTATCACTGGAGAGGGCTCGATTAAAAAAAGCGGTTATTTAGATAAAATAAAAGGTATTTTGGATGGGGCTTTTATTCAGCATCAAATCTGCAAAGGGATTGAGCCCAATCCGAGCAAAGAAACGGTATATAAAATCGCATATCACTTACTAGCCGGCAATTTTAATTGCCTGATCGCCGTCGGAGGAGGATCCGTTATGGACGCGGCCAAAGCGGCGGGAATGCTGGCAACAATAAAAAAGGGTGAATTAGAAGATTATTTCGGCGTGGGTATGGTTTCCAAGAAAATCAAGAACATAATGCCGCTTATCGTTGTTCCTTCAACAAGCGGCTCGGGAAGCGAGGTCACAAAATTTTCGGTGATTACCGATACCAGGCTGAAGGTCAAAAAGCTTATGATTGATCCGGCAATCATCGCAGCAGAGGCCATTGTGGATCCTGAATTAACTTATTCTTGCGCAAGGCAGGTGACATTGGTATCGGGGCTTGATACCATGACCCACCTCATAGAGGGCTATTTGAACACGGTTGACGAAAACAGCGACCCCTCTGCCAATGACAGGGCGCTTGTTGGATTAAAACTTCTCTTTGAAGCGTTGCCCCAGGCAATTGAAAACCCGAATGACCGTGAATCGCGCAGACGAATGTCGCTGGCCAGTGTACTTGGGGGCACCGTGCTTTTCTATAAACAGGCAGGGGGTCCACATTTGAATTCCTTCAGTTGGTGTAACGTCATGGACCATGGAGAGGCGTGCGCCGTTATGCTGCCTTACTATGCGGCATATTATGGTGGTACCGTCACCGAAAAACTGAAACGCATCAACGAAATACTTGGTGTTAAGGATTCTGGAAATACTGCCAAAGATTTTGCTGATGGACTACGGAATTTTTACAAAAATCTGGATTTTCCTCTCACCTTAAAGGAATTTAAAAATTTCTCAAAGGATCTTATCGAAAAAGCGGTCACGGATGCCTCCCAAAACACGATGAAGCTGGCGGCCATGCCAAGGCCCGTACCATTGGAGAAAAGCGATGAAATCCTGCGCACAATTATTAACGGCGCATACAATGGAACACTAGAAGAGATCCTGAGGCTTTAGCGTTATATTTCAAGAATTCACGCGATTCCCCGGCAAAACCCCTTCCGGATGGCTTTACCAGTTTTGGCTTTTCAGAATTCTTTCTTTGACGTCCAAAATGTGAATTTCCATATGCTTGCGTGCAGATCGGGCATCTCTCAGCCGAATCGCGTCATAGACATTCCGATGTAATATAATGGTATGGCTCATTGTATCCGATACGCTCGAAGCCACAGTATCAAAGAACTTATGGATTAATTGACGCAGAAGGTCTCTAATTATCTCGGCAATTTTTGCCATGATCCGATTTTTCGAGCATTCTGCGACCAACAGATGAAATTGAACATCCATTGCAATAAATCTTTTCAGATCTTCAGACCTGCAGGCCTGTTCCATTTGCTTTAACACCTGCTCCAGTTTCTCTAAATCGTCTTGACTTGCATTGTTGGCAGCCAAGGCTGCCACCGCACCTTCAATAAAACCGCGTGCCTCCAACAGGTCTAAAGCAGACTCCTGGTCCATTGCAAGGAATGAAGTAAGGGGATTCATGAAATCGGTGTGGGCAATCGTCCGCACAAATGTCCCTCTGCCCTGGATGGACTCGATAAGGCCCATCAATTCCAGGCGATTCAAGGCTTCTCTGAGAGAGGCTCTGCTGACACCCATGGTTTTTGCCAATTCATCCTGAGAGGCCAGCATATCGCCATCTTTCAATTCACCCTGGATGATTTTGTTCTTAATCTCTGCTATGATGTTATCTATGAGTCTTGTTCGTTCCAAAATAGCATCCTATATTGCTTAAAATAAACAAATTAGTAACAGACCCGGCAAATCAAAAATGATCACCTGATCATCTAATGATTAACTCGTATCACTCACCCAATCACCCTGTCAAGATCACTCCCTCTGAATCCTTTGCCTTTTTCTCCTCGTGACTTTTTTGAAAAATGCCTTGATAATATTATGTTTATTCAACATCGTTGCCTTTTCCTGTATTGCTCTTTTGCGTTCTTTTGTGATAAGGGTTCGTGAGACGTACATAGGCGTTTTCGTCTTATGCCTCTGTTCGGCAGGGAATAAAAAACAAATCCTTAGTTGTTGGTGAGGAAATCAGACCTACTTAATGATCTTCCTTTTCCTGTCTATCGTGGCTATGCTCATGCCTATGGCGATTAAGCCGAAAGTAAGCATCTGGATATCGCGGCCGATCGCGAGCATATTCATTCCTGCTTGAATCCAGGTAATAATAATCACTCCCAGCAGGGTCCTGTGCGGTCCTCCCACGCCTCCCGTGAGGGCTGTGCCGCCTGCGACCACACTTGCGAAAAGCGGAATGGCCATATCCGCTCCCATCTCCACCGAGCCGCCCCCCATCTGCGCCATGTACAAAACGCCCGCCAACCCGGAAAGAAAACCACTGAGCATGAAAACGTAAATCCGATGCCTGGCTACGTTCGTGTCCGAGAGCGCAGCCCCTATCAGGTTTCCCCCGACGGCGTAAGTGCGTCTTCCAAATGGCGTGCGCAAGGCCAGGAAAATGCTTATCAGCCAAATGCCCATTCCCCAATAGAATACCGATGGCAAACCCGCTATGAAGGTGGTTGAAAGGGACCTGAAGGCCTTGTCATCCATTATTTGGAGGAAACCTTTCGAGAGGTATCGCGCTATTCCCTCCACGACTATGGAAACCCCGAGGGTGGCCATGAATGAGGGCACGTTGAACTTTGCGAGGAATAGCCCGTTAATAAAGCCAAATCCCACGCAAACCAGTAAAGCCAAAGGAATTACCCACAGCCCGAGATCTTCGATGTATAATACGCATAGGAGGGCTGAGAGCTTTAATAAGCTCGGCACTGAGAAGTCAAAGGATCCTGTCATGATAACGAAAGTCAATCCGCAGGCGGCTACCAGAAAGTATGACATCGAATAGATCAATGAAATAATTCCCTGGTACTTGAGGAAGAAGGGGTTTATCATCTGAAATACGACCTCCACCGCTATCACAAAGACAATCGGTCCCACTGTCGTCATGTTTTTTCGAAGCCATTCCCGAGAAAGACCTGGTCTAGTCGTCACCTTTCCATTCCTTCAAGTGATTGTTACGCTCTTTAATCCCCTGGCGCTTACGATAATGGATACAATCAGCAATAATCCCACAAGGAGTTGTACCGAGTAGGGATGCAACGGAGAAATGTACACGCCGCGATAAAAAACACAAAACGTAAACGCCCCGAGTATTGTTCTTTGAGGGCCACCGCTTCCTCCCATAAGTGGCGTTCCACCCAGAACAATCGCCACCAGCGGCCAAACCACGGTGTTAAGATTTAACTCTACCGGGGTCGAACCTCCAAGATGCTGGAACAGGATCATCGATCCTATGCCCGTAAATAGCCCGCTTAAGGTGAAGGCCAGGATCTTGTATTTATCGACATTTATTCCGGCTAGTTGAGCGCCTTCCTCATTCGACCCAATCGCATAGAGGTAGGTGCCGATCTTGGTGCATTTCATGATGAATATGGCCGCGGCTATTATGGGGATAGACCACAAAAGGGTCGTGGGAATGTAAGGTATCAACCGCGTAGTAATAAATCCGTATCCGCGCACAGGTCTGGGATATCCTCCCGAAAGCAGTGCTGTTAATCCCCAGTATGTGACCAATAGACTCAAAGTGAGTATAAAGGAGGGTATTTTGGCCTTGGTTTGTATGACGCCGATGACAAACCCCGTCGTCACTCCCAATAGTAAAATAACAAAAATTGATAACAACCCGAATACAGGCATGCAAAGCCACACCAGGATACCCCCGAGCATCCAGATTCCGACATAGGATAAGTCCAGGGAGCCGGTCACCACCACAATGGAGGGGCCTATCGCAAAGAGCGTAAGCGTTATAAACTGCCTTAGAATCGTCTTGAAGTTCAGAAAGCTTAGAAACCTATCAGGGAATAGAATCGAGAACAACACGAAGACGGCAATCAGGGCTATAATAACAGGCTGTTCCTTGAGAGTTCGAACGATGACCGCAGGTATCAGCCTGTTTCCGGTTGAGCGTTTCATATTCCCACCACCTTTCTAAACTCATCAGGGCTAAGAACCTTTTGAATCCTGCCATCCATAACGAACATGATCCTGTCGCACAATATGGAGTATTCTTTAGGATCGTCACTAACAAGGATCATGCAGATGCCGCTTTTTTTCATTTCGGATAGAACTTCGTAGATATCCTCTCTGGCTCCGACATCTATGCCGATCGTCGGATCGTCCAGCAGCAGTATGTCCGGTTTTCTTTCTACCCATTTCCCCACAGAAACCTTTTGTTTGTTGCCGCCGCTCAGAGAGTAGCAATCCGTGTTAACGCTCGGGGTCCTTATTCTCAACAGTTGTACAATCCTTTGCGCCATCTTTCTCTCAGCATTGAAGTTTATGACCGGCATGAATTTGCCTAATATTTTTTGCATATTCACAAATGAGATATTCTTTAAAATCGGCCAGTTGAGAAACAGCTCCTTACCGGTTTCACCTGAGAAATACCCGATTCCCTTTTTTAACCTCACATAGGGAAGTTCGCTGGCCTTAAGCTTTTGGCCGTTGACTACCAGTTCCCCCTTTTCAAAACTCATAATGCCGGCAATTGTTCTAATGATCTGGCTCTTGCCTGATCCCGCCGGGCCAAAGATTCCCACGCATTCGCCCTCGTGAAGATCGAATGTGATATCGTAGTAATGTCCCTTTTTGGTTAAATCCTTCGCTGTCAAAGCGACTGTCTTGCTCGCAAGTCCTTTGATTTCCACTTTGGATATATATTCCGAGGATTCTCTGCCCACGATGGCCCTGAACAGATCTTCCTCTTCTATCTTTTCCTCGGAAAAGTCATAGTTGGCGACCAGCTTGCCATCCCGCAATACATGGACCCTGTCCGTAAATTCCCTCACTTCAGGTATGATGTGGGAAATGAAAAAGAAGGAAGCATTTTTCTTCATTTCCAAAAGATCGCTGAATAATTCCCGACGTTCTTCGTCGTTCAGGGGCCCGGTTGGCTCGTCGAGTATTATGATTGGTGTTGTGCCGTCCTCCCCACTCTCCAATCTAACACTGAGGATAGCTCTCGCAATTTCCACCATTTTCTGGGTGGAAAGGGGCAGTTCATGCATAAAGACCTCGGCATCGCATTTCACATGAAGCTCCTCCAATATGTCCGCGGCCTGCTTTTTCATTTTATCCGTCTGCAATTTAGAGAACTTTACATATTTATCCTCATGGCCCAGGAAAAGAAATTGATAGACCTTCAACCAGGGGATGACCCCTTTCTCCTGGTAGACGATTGAGATTCCCCTTTTAGCTGCCTCTTTCGGATCCCTGGGGAATGGGACTTTTTCCCCCTTGTGATACAATTCTCCCTTATCCGGGGGATAAACGCCCACCAAGATCTTCATTAACGTGGATTTTCCGGCCCCATTTTCCCCTACAATCCCTACTATTTCATTGCGGCGGGCCGCCAGACTAATGTCATCCAGGGCGTGCACCACGCCGCCGAAGGTTTTAGAAACACCCTTTACCGCCAATAATGAATCATCCATCGCTATCCCCATGTGCATTCATGTTGTCTAAAATCCCAAGTCGGCCCTGCGGCCGCAAACATCAAGAATAAGGAAGGAAAGCAAAGGGAGGGAGCAAGTACTGATTATGCTCCACTCCCCATTACTTTCCTGACGACCCCTTATAACAAAAGTCGAAAATTCCGGTTGTCGTTACAGCCAGTCAGGCTCTGTCTTCAACTCCGGCGGGAATTGCTTCGCATATTCCTCTGCTTCCTTCCACGTGTCGACATTGAAGTCGAGGAAGTACTTATGAAGAGCGGCTACGTGTTTCCGGATGGCTTCGAGACTCCCGAACTTCTTTAGCTTTGCCGGGAAGTAGAAGTCATGGGAGTTCGGTGCAAGGTAGGTTCCGCCACCTGCATGGCGATCATATTTTAAGCCCAGTTCCTTGCACTTTCCAAGGGATAGGAGTCTGAAGTCATAGGGATACTTCGGTTTCTTCGACTTCATTTCCTTCAATACCGTATCCAAATTCTCCTTGGTTGGGCCTATCGCAAAGCTGGGATGGAAAATCAGGCCGTTAGACCTGGACAAATCCTCTAGCTCCCCGGGTCTGCCGTAACAGTCCAGCCTTCCTGATTGAATCATCTCATCCTTCTGCGGATACCAGGCACCGGTGCACATATCGTACAACATGGGGACCATTCTTCCACCAAAGTAGGGGCAGGCAAAACCGGAAGTAAGCAGGAAATTTCCTTTAAGAATTTCCTCCGCCGTGGTCATTTCCATGTCTCTTGATGCCGTCAAGGGACCGATTTTCAGGCCGCGGTCTTCGCATGCCCTCAAAGCGCCCATGGTCTGGGAGTCGTTAGCGCCCCATAGACCCTCATAATCCGTTCGGCTCGCCAGTGACGCCTCACCGGCTTTTCGCCCTCCCTCGAAATTCCACTCACCGTATTGGTGGCCGAGCAGTTGCATCTCCGGATAGAAATTCCAGGCCTGGAAGACGCCCAGATTTATGTAGACAGTGGAGACGGTGGCCGCTGTCTTGCTTGCCTGGTGGTGCAGGATCTTCGTCTTTCCTTCCCGTCTCATCTTCTCCATCAGCAGCATCAGAGGCATGAAAGTCTGCTCGTCTGACAGCGGCGTATTATCTACGACCCATCGCGGCCCATAGTCCCCCGGGAACACATCCCCGGTATATCCAAAGTGCGTGGCAAGAAATACATTGTTATCATTGCAGATTTTCGCCAATTCACCCATTACCGCCGTGGGGGGTACGTTATAGGTTAAGGCCTTTGCGCCTTTGGCTATCATACTCTCGGTGATTTCGATCCACGCCGATTCGGTATCACCCACTGCGCCCATGAAATTCAGGCCGAGCTGTTTACAGGCTTGCTCATTCGCCTGGTAGACCATCATCGCGTATTCCTGGGATAAATGAAACGTGATATGACCGATGCCGAACTTCTCTCCAGGCTTGGCGTTCTGGTATTCGCGGGCCAGTTTCTGCCTCTCTTCCTCTGCTGAAGCGTCTTTACCGGTTGCCCCGGCCATAGCCAAAGCCGCAGCCGTGCCTCCGGCGATCTTAGCCATTTTGCCTAATGCCTTACGCCTCGTGATCTTTTCTGGATTTCTTTCTTTCTTCATGCCAACCTCCTTTCCTGTCATGGTTTGCGTTGGATTGACCTACATGCCCTATTATTGGACTCTTCCTACAAATCTATGGCTTTGTTTCGTATCTATCCTTCCATACCAAGGGTGGCTCCCATACAAATGGGATAGGACCGGATTAGTATAGCCCCTTTCCTAAAATCATATCATCCATTCCCTCCTATGCTATTTTTGCGAGTTGCTAAGTGGTTGAAGGTTTGCAGGATGCGCTTTAAACGGGAAAAGCCCAATCAGAGATGTTAAATTAAGAATTGAACGACTGATTTAGTTCGAAAACGCTTCCCCTAATTCCATCATGAAGGTTTTGGGATTCTGACAACAGAATCCTTTCAGAATCTAAATCATAGAGCTTATGAGAATGTTAGGTTGTCCGTACCAATTTAATGAATTTCTCTACATTATTCCCTGGAGCGTGTCAAAAATTTTTTGACAAATAGAGGACAATTGGGTTCGCTTAATAAAATTCCGCAAAATGCACCGACCTTTGGTTGGAGCGTCACTTGTTTTTCAAAGGCACCTAGCGCGTTTGAATGCGTGCCAAACGAAAGAAAGAGTTCCTCTATTTAGCCGGAGGTTCGACCATTTCCCACAGGGAAAGTTCAGGCTCTTTCTCCAGAACGTCACCGGAAACCTCCTCGAACCATCTCCTCAGATAGGGCATTTGCATGTGCTTGTCCCAATCCTCTCTGCTGCGCCAGTTTTCATAAAACAAAAACAGCGTCTCATCCTCTTTGTTTACATGGTAATCGTAATTGATGCAGCCCGGCTCTTTATTGGTTTCAACCACAAGATGGTCAAGTTCCTTCCGGACGATGTCGAGCATGTCAGCCTTGGCTTTGACGATAGCCACAACCGTAAGCTTCTTGTTTGCCATTTTTTCATCCTCCTTTGCGTTCGGCAGGAATCCGCTTTGGATCCTGAATGAAATATATTTAAGAATTATGAAATAAATCTGATGATCCGATGAATTTTTAGTTGCTCATTTTGAGTTTGTCAAGCAAAAAAAGGATGATTTCGTAAAAAATCAAGGATTGTTGATGATCAAGAATAGAATCAGATCGGGTTTTTCCGCTTTCTCCAAAGAACATGCGGAAAATATGTGAAGCCCTGACCTGTATTGAGTCTGAAGCGGCTGCTATGATGTTGGACTGGCTGGGCACTCGGGTTGCGATTGCAGACCTATTTGGCATTAAGGCAAGCATCCGCGATCTTCTATTTTCGTTTCCACACCGGTTTACGCTTTTCCATCAGAGCCGTGACTCCTTCTTTGAAATCCTCGGATCGGATCATTATACTTTGCATGGAAACTTCCATATCCAAGTGAGTCATTAAATCAACGCCTTGGCCTCTTTTAACGATCTTTTTATAAGCCCCCACAGCAAGCGGTGCAGATTTGATAATATCCTTTGCCAGTTTATCGGCTCCTTCAAAAAGTGCTTCCTTCGTCGGATAGAGGTAATTGACTAATCCCCAATCCAGAGCCTGTTGGGCGGCATAACGATTGGTGGTCATCAAAATTTCCATGGCCCTTGATTGACCCAAGAACTTGGAAAGGCGGGCCGTACCGCCAAGATCGGCAATCAGTCCGAATTGGGCTTCCGGCAATCCCCAGACACAATCTTCGCACATGAGCCTGATATCACAGGCTAGCGCGACTTCCACCCCTAATCCGAAGACGCCGCCGTGAATGGCACAGATAATCGGAATCTCAATTGATTCCAGCCGGTTTAAAACTTGTTGACCTCTGTGAATTTCGGCTCTAATAGACGCGCCGCCGCCGCCGATATCGCCCAAAAAAGCACCAGCAAGCTGGCCCAAAGAGTTAAAATCTATCCCGGCGGAAAACACCTTTCCTTCTCCTCTAAAGATGATAACCCGGATATCGGGGTCCATGATCACAGGTTCTACCAATTTACCGATTTCCTCGAGCATCTCAAAGGAAATAGCATTTCTCTTTTCCGGTCGATGAAATGTAAGGTAATAAATATTGCCCTTTTTTTCACCGATAACGTGTTGTTCTGCCATATGTGCCTCCTGATAATCTTATTTCATAAGATTATTTATAAAAGAATCTATACGTTGAATTTTAAAATCCTATCAATTTGGCAACCAACCTGGTTAACTTTTTCGCTCTTCCGGATTGCAATTGTTATCTTCTTTTGAAACCAGTTAAATCATGAATGCGCCCCCGTTGACGTCCAATGTAACTCCGGTGACAAACGGTGAATCCAGCAAATACTCAAACGCTCGCACCACATCATTGGTATTTCCAAGTTGGGGAACATGGACTTTTTCTTTTAAGGTTGCTTTATTTTCCTCTGACCATTGTGTAAAAATACCTGCATCTTCGATGAATGCCGGGGCAATCGCATTGACTGTAATTCCAAAAGGCCCTAATTCTTTCGCTGCGTAGCGAGTTAAGCCTACCAACCCGGCCTTTGATGCGGCATAATGGGGTCCGACGACTCCGCCACCCCGGGCTGCGATCGAAGAAATATTTACGATACGGCCGAACTTTTCTTTTTTCATGTCTGGCACCACCTGCCGGCACCAATAGAATGCACCATTGAGGTTGACCCGAATGGTTTCATTCCAGTCTTCAACTGTGATTTCATCAAAGGATATCTGCGGCATGATGCCGGCGTTGTTAACCAATACATTCACCAACCCCAGCTCTTTTCGAATTTTGTCATAGTGTTCGGCAGCAACATCAGAGTCTCCGGTATCTCCCTTCAGGATGAGGATGGTTTGTTCATCTTTTGAAAAACTTTCCAATTTTTGCCGGGCTTTTTGGGCTGCTTTTTGGTTGCTGTTAAAAGTTATGGCTACCGAAGCATCTCGTTTCACCAATGCTTCAGCAATTGCTAAACCAATACCCCGCGTTCCGCCAGTTACCACTGCAATTAATTTATCCATTGGCCGATTTCCTCATCCTGGGGATATTATTGTCTCGCTTGGCTGATTCATATTTATTTCTGGGAGCATTCTCGATGGCTTGAATGTGATTTGTCATGCTGGTTGTAGCCATGCTATGTTCTTTTCTTTGATTTTGATCTAATGGTGAGGTCGTCTGATCATTAGATCGTATATCCAAGATTGGCAAGAAAAATTTGACGCTTTCGTTTTCCTATTTCATTTGGCGAAAATAATGAAAAGAAAATTATTGTTTGATCTGCTGAATAGATGCTACTAAAAAGTGCATTAAACGGAACAGTGTCAATTCCATAAATCTTGAGCTCCATTGTGAATAGTGAGGGGAAAGTAAAGATGAAATTATCATTACCCGATGTCCAATATGACCTTCGTCCTGGGATTGTCGAATTCAGGGCCGGACATCCTGACCTGGCCTTGCTGCCGGCGACCGGTGTGTTGCAGGCCGCTCAAGTCGTGCTCGAACGTGAGGCTTCGCAGGCGTTATCCTACGGTGCCGAGCAAGGACCGGGTTGTTTAATTAAACAGCTGTGTGCTTGGCTGGAGCGTGTAGAAGGCAAAAGGCACCCCTCGACGCAGGTCATGATCACGGGAGGCGCGTCGCAAGCTTTGGATATGATCTGTATGCTGCTGACGGATCCCGGCGATATAGCATTGGTGCAATCCCCGACATATCATCTGGCGCTGCGCGTGATGCGCGACCACCATTTGGAGTTATTACCGGTACCAAGCGACGATGAAGGTTTGCGTGTAGATGCTTTAGAAGAGACATTAACGTTGCTTCAACGCCGGGGACGACAGCCGCGTCTGCTCTACTTAGTGTCGACGTTCAACAATCCCAGTGGCATTACGTTAACGCTTGAGCGTCGCAGCGCGCTGGCAGAGTTGGCGCAGCACTATAATTTGATCGTTATGGAGGATGATGTGTATTACCAATTGTGGTACGATACACTGCCACCTCCATCGATATACAGTCTTACACCATCCGGATCGGCAATCCGCTTGGGATCTTTTTCCAAGATTCTAGCACCAGGGCTGCGCCTAGGGTGGATGTTGGCCACACCTAAAATAGTTCAACGTTGTATGAAAAGCGGCGTATTGGATAGCGGGGGAGGCCTGGGTCATTTTACGGCACACGTTGTGGCCGCTTTCATTGAGTTGGGGTTGCTGGATCAACAAATTAAAACATTGCGTGCTACATATCGAGAGCGCCGCAATGTGCTGGTCGGGGCCCTGAAGGATCATTTGCCCAAAGAATGTCATTGGTTAACACCGCAGGGGGGATTCTTTGTATGGTTGCGATTGGCGCAGGGTATGGATAGTACTGCATTTTTGCAAACCGCGGAGGATGCGGGTGTGTCGTACATACCTGGAGCTCGGTTTTTTGCTGATGGTGGCGGTGATAACTACTGTCGATTAAACTTTACAATGCTTTCGCTCGATGAGATAGAACAGGGGGCGTACCGATTGGGGAAAGTATTGTACAATTACCTGTAATTTTGTATTACCTCAATCCAATTGAATGACTATTTTACCGAAGTGCTGAGCGCTTTGCATATACGCATACGCCTCTTTTGCCTGGTTAAACTTAAATATGCGATCAATAACAGGGTGAATTTTATTTGCTTCAAGTGCGTTGTGAAATTGCTTCTGCATGTCGCAGCTTCCAACATAAATACCATTTACCGATAGACTTTTCCAAAGTATCGGCAGAGGGTTTACCTGTCCGTCAAATCCGGTCAACACGCCAACCAAACTGATACGTCCGTTGATTTTGGCCGATGCCATTGACTTTGCAAGCGTCCCGCCACCGCCAAGTTCGAGAACGAGGTCGGCTCCAACCTGAGAGGTTTTCTGCAATACCAGTTTCTCCCAGTGCGGGTTCTTCTTGTAATTAATCATCTCATCCACGCCCATTTCCTTGGCTTTTTCAAACTTTTCATCCTTACTTGAAAGAAGAATTACCCGGGCTCCAATTTACGCCCATATTGACGGTGATCAGATCTCTGTAATTTAAAGAAGCTGCATGCACACGCACGCACACTTCATTGCACTTAAGTTCCCGTGAAGTCATTTCCCGAAGACAAAGCGCATCTATTCCTTTTTCACCCGGTTTTATAATATACTTTTTCATTTTGACCTCCTGAACCTGGATCCGCCGTCGGCGGAGAACCAGAGTGAAATTAAACCACGAAAATCACGAAGGAAGCGAGGGTATAGTTTTGATAAGTCGCTTAATAGGCTCTTTGTGCGCTTCGAGGTGAATCCGTTTAGGTGGATTGCCACGAAATGCTCAAAGATAAATTTTAAGCGCCTTACCTAGATTACCCAGGTTAGACGGTTTCCAAAGCCTGTTTCAGGTCGTGAATCAGTAAATCGACCTGCTCAATGCCCACGGAAAGCCGCACCAGACTCTCACTGATACCTGCTTTGGCCCGGTTTTCCGGACTCAATGCCGCATGCGTGTTGGTGATGGGTTGATTTGCGAGGCTGGTCACGCCCCCGAGGCTGGTTGCCAACTTAATTACCTTCAGCTCGTCCATAAAATGTTTTGTTTTATTAAAATCACCATTTACTTCGAAACTGAGCATACCGCCAAAACCAAGCATTTGCCGCACGGCGATTTCATAATCGGGGTGGGACGTTAAACCCGGATAATTAACTGCTTTTATTTTTTCGTGCTGATCTAAAAATACAGCGATTTTCATGGCATTTTCATTTTGCCGATGAATTCGTATCTCTAAGGTTTGTATTCCCCGTAATGCCAAAAAGGCGCTCATCGGATCCATGACGCCACCCAAAATTTTTCGATAGGTCCAGATGTTGTCAAAATGCTGATGATTACAACAAACAAAGCCTGCTGTAATATCGTGATGACCGCCGAGATATTTCGTCGCGCTATGGATGACGATATCTACCCCCAAATCAATGGGATGCTGGTTGATCGGCGATGCAAATGTCGAATCCAGCATCACGATGGCGCCTTTCTCATGGGCGGCTTGGGCCAGCGGTTTTATATCCGCCACCCGTAACAGCGGATTGGTGGGCGTTTCAAGGTAAAGGATCGAAAGGCCTTTTTCAATTTCCTCTATAATTTTCTGTGTCTTCCAGCAGTTTACCAAGACCGTTTCAATATTCAATTTCGGTAAAATATCATTTAAAAATTCATAAGTGCCGCCATATACTTCCTGGGTGGCGATAACTCTGCTTCCGGCCTTAACATTGGCCAAAATCGCTGTTGTGATTGCCGCCATACCCGAGCCAAAGCCCAGCGCTTTATCGTATCCTTCCATCGCTGCCAACCTATTTTCGACCTCTACAACAGAAGGATTGTCCCATCTCGAGTATATGTATCCGCTGCGGGTTTGCACGACATCGATTAGATCATCGGATTTATCGAATTTGTAAGTGGCGGTCAAATGCACGGGGAGGATGACCGGTTTTCCTTTCACAGGATTTACTCCTTTCTTATGAAATGAAAGATGGATGTTGCGCCTTATTTAATTTTAAAAGCGACCATTGTGGCATCGTCTTGCAACTCATCGGCTTTAACAAATTGCTGCAGACGGGAATTGATGCGGCCGATGATTGTCTCGCTTGATTCATTAACACTTTCTTCTATGGCCGATTTCAAACCGGAGAGATCAAACATGTGGTTTTGCGGATTGGTGGCCTCGGTAATGCCGTCCGAGTAAAGCAACAGAAGGTCGCCATGGTTCAGGTGAATCTTCTGTTCCTCTAATTGACCAGAAAGAGGCGTAAGATCAAATGAACCGATACTTATTCCTTTTGGCTTCAATTCCGTAATCGTCTGGGTACCGGAGCAATAATATAGCGGCCAGTTATGACCTGCGCGCACGATAGTTAGCGATTTTTCATTTAGATCAAAGAGGGCAATCACAGCCGTTATAAAATCACCATCGCGCAGGCGTTTGCTAATCAGGTTGTTTAGGCTGTGCATGATATCGGAGGGTGAGATGATTGTTTCCGATAAGGATTGAAACATGCTCTGGGCGTAGGCGGCATACAAGGCGGCTGAAATCCCTTTTTCAGAAACATCGCCGAGGATACTGATAATACGCTCGTCGTGTGGTTGCACGATGTCGAAAAAATCCCCACCCACGACCTTAGCCGGTTTGGAAAAGGTGGCAATCGAAAGGATTCGCGATTCCGGTATCTTAAACGGCTGCAGACTAAGCTGAATTTCTCTGGCAATTTCCAATTCATCGCGGGTGGTCAATTTATTGGCGAGTTCCAAAGCCAGCAAGAAATTCATAATAACAAAAGATCCAATTATATAAAACCAATCGACCTGGATCCACCCAACGATAAAACATAATATCCCGATACCGTAAAAAAATCGACGGGCTGGTGTCAGTTGCATGATGAAACTGATGAATATTTCCTTAAAAACAAATAGAATAGATTTGAGAGAGCGGCGTTCTGGGATTTGATCATCAATAATTGTTTTACGCTTAAAATAGGAGAACGCCTCCATTGTGTCTTTCTTAAGAAGCTGCTCAATTTCCTTACGGTTCATCCCGCTTGTGTACAAGGAGTAGAAGTCTTTAATTTTTTTTAATTTTTTGTTCATGTAATTAGATAACTGCATTTCATTTCCACGGCTATGTTTTTCTGCAGGAATCGTGCTGGAAAAATGGCACGCAATCCAGAAGCGCAAATGATTTGCCGTGTCCCCCCGATCTGGCTTTTTTTAAGATGTTCTTAAGGAATTCCTTACAATTTTGCAAGATGTAAAAGCATTCGATTCATCTCGTTGGTCTCAATTTCTCCGGTGTATCCATTGATTTTGCCACAAATCATTTTGGCAATATTATTGTCTGTCTTAAGGTAACCATCTGAGATTTTTATATCTAGCAGCAGTTCTGTTTATTGCGTATATCTAAAACACGTATTTCAGTCAACCAAAGAGAAATTCAATATCAGGACGGAAATGGCCGTCCCCTTGATACGAAGCGCGGGTGTTGATCAACTGCGGTGCCCTAGACACCCTGAATCCCAACAGCAACCGGGCCGCAATGATGTGGGAGCTGGTCTGCTGGCGAAAGGCCGGATTTACACCATCTGTTCCCCAAACACTGCCCCTGTTTGAAAAAGCAAATAGCGCATCTACCGACCAACTCCCGGCGCTGCCTCCGGATCGAAAACGGGAGCTTCTGCGGCGTGAGTTTGCCGTGTTGGGCTTTTTGTGTGACCGCCATCCCATGGAGTTCTTAACCTTTGAAGATGAAACCGGCATTGTGGAAACCACATTTTTCCCGCAGGGGTAACGCCGCTTTTGCCACATGATCGACCGCAACCGACCGTATCTGCTCACCGGAAAGGTGGAAGCGGATTGGGGGGGCAATCACCCTGACGGTGGACAGGGTTGAGAAAATTCAGTGATAGCATCACATTCGAAAAACCATTATTCCATG
>CP070746.1:3978041-3987937 GCA_020348305.1 Desulfobacterales bacterium | reverse complement strand
GGTCCAAACATTTGGAACGCTTTCAGCGCATCGGATTTGGCGGCATATTCTTCTCGAATAAACTCCCAAAGATATTCAACCGTTGTTTGATCCGGATAGCAGATTCCACATGTTGCGCCGGCTTCAACCGCCATGTTGCACAATGTCATTCGGGCATCCATACTCATCGCTTCCACTACGGAACCGGCAAATTCAATGACCTTGTGGGTTGCCCCATTTACCCCCAGTCGGCCAATGATTGAAAGAATAACATCCTTTGCGAAAACGCCGGATGGTAAGGGCCCGGTGATGTTTATCTTTATGGTTCCCGGATAGCGAAAGGCACATACCCCTTTTAAAATTCCGACCTCAAGATCCGTTGTTCCAACCCCGGCGGCAAATGCGCCGAAAGCGCCATGGGTGCAGGTGTGCGAATCTCCCATAATGATGGTATAGCCGGGTCGGACAAAGCCTTTTTCCGGAAACAGTACATGGCAAACGCCGTTTTGGCCGATATCAAAAAAATCTTTAATATTGTGACGCCGGACCCATTCGCGCAAAATTTTACCTTGGGCAGCTGTCTTTGAATCTTTGGCGGGGGATACATGATCGATCACGGCTTTTATTTTTTGCGGATCAAACACCCGATCTTTATCCCGCTTAACTAAATCATTGATGGCGATCGGTGTAGTTATTTCATGGCAAAAAACCGCATCCAACCGGATGACATGGACATCATCTGCCGGATTATTCACCCGGTGCGTATCAAATATTTTTTGCGCAACCGTTTTTCCCATAACGTTCCCCTTAAATAGAATTGAAATCTATGTTTAGCGGTATGTTAAGCTTTTATTCATAATTGAAAATTAAAACAGTTAAGCAAACGAAGCAACATGGAAAATAAACTTTTTATTTCTAAATTTAGTTTCCATCCATTTAGGGATAGATACTAGTTGTTTTCTGTTTTAAGCACCGACAAAAATGCCGACTGTGGAATCATTACCTTGCCCACCATTTTCATCCGTTTTTTGCCTTTTTTCTGTTTTTCCAGCAGCTTTCGTTTGCGCGTAATATCGCCCCCATAACATTTGGCCGTTACATCTTTTCGCAACGGCGATATGGTTTTGCGTGCAATAATATTGCTCCCAATGGCTCCCTGAATGGCAATTTTATACAATTGCCTGGGTATTTCATCCCGTAATTTCTCGCATGTGTGTCGGGCCCGTGAGACGGCGTTGTCCCGGTGTACCAACTGAGACAACGCATCCACCCGTTCCCCGTTGATCAAAATATCCAGTTTCACTAAATCCGTTTCCCGGAAATCTTTCAGCTCATAATCAAACGACCCATATCCCTGGGTAATCGATTTGAGTTTGTCATAAAAATCATAAATGATCTCGGCAAGCGGCAATTCAAAAATCATTTCCAGACGATCGCTTGCCAAATACTGATAATTTATATTTATGCCCCGGCGATTGAGACACAGTTTCATTACTGCTCCCATGTAGCGATCCGGAATGATGATGGACGCCCGGACAAATGGTTCTTTAGTCGTTTCAATGCGAGTGGGATCCGGGTAAAGTGCAGGGTTGTCAATCGTTTCTTCTGAACTGTCTTTCATAATGATGCGATATTGAACGGATGGGGCGGTTAGAATCAGGGAAAGGCCGAATTCACGTTCAAGTCGCTCCTGAACCACTTCCAAGTGCAAAAGACCAAGAAACCCACACCGGAAGCCAAATCCTAAAGCAACCGATGTATCCTTTTCATAGATCAAGGCGGCATCATTTAATTTTAGCTTTTCAAGACCGGCGGCGAGCTCTGCGTAGCCATCCGATGCCACCGGATAAAGCGATGAAAATACAACCGGCTTTGCTTCTTTAAAGCCTGGCAGAGGGCTTTTGCACGGCCGGCTGAGATGCGTGATGGTATCGCCGCAGCGGGTATCGCTGACCGTTTTTATACCGGCCAACATATACCCGACCTGACCTGCGGAAAGTATTTTCATGGGCACGCGTCTCAGTTGGAAAATGCCGACTTCCTCTACCTTGTATGTGGTATTGTTGGACATAAAATTAATGGTATTGCCGGCTTGGATCTTTCCCTGAAATACTCGGAGATAAACCACCGTGCCCCGGTAAGCGTCATAATGGGAATCGAATATCAAACCCTGAAGTGGCCCTTCGGGATCTCCGGCAGGCGGCGGGAGATAATTTACGATTGCTTCAAATACGTGGTCAATGCCAATCCCTTCTTTGGCGGATATCTCAATGGTTTTTTGATCTTCAAGGCCGAGATCTTTATTGATTTGTATTCTAACCCGCTCGACATCCGCGGAAGGCAAATCGATTTTATTGATGACCGGAATGATTTCCAGGTTATGTTCAAGGGCAAGATACAGATTGGCAAGGGTTTGAGCCTGCACTCCCTGACTGGCATCAATCAGCAGCAGAGCACCTTCGCAAGCAGCCAGGGCGCGCGAGACTTCATAAGTAAAGTCAACATGTCCCGGCGTATCAATCAAATTGAGATGGTAAATGCGGCCGTCTTTGGTTGTATATGGAAGACAGATTGTCTGACTTTTAATGGTGATACCGCGTTCCCGCTCTATGTCCATCGTGTCGAGGATTTGATCCTGAAAATCCCGATCCGAAACGACACGAGTGGCTTGAATGAGGCGATCGGATAAGGTGGATTTGCCATGGTCAATATGAGCAATGATACTGAAGTTTCTGATATTTCGCATTTTGGGAACGTAACTGGCCAAGCTGTTGAAGACATTTGAATTTTTACAATTTGGATGCCGCAAGGCTTTCAAAAGTCGGTTGACATGCTGTGTTTTTCCAGATATATTAATAAATTAGAAAGCATCAAATCTTTATATTTATCAGATCTTTTTCAATAATGTCAACCCCCAGATATTTTGTCAAATAGAGCTTCTAATTGTGGTAATAGCCAATGGACCAATCAAATTCACATCTCCACATTCTAATTGTTGATGACGATCGCATTGTCAGAGAAACCATGCATGAGTATATCCAGAATGCTGGATACTCATCCCAGACGGTATCCAGTGCGGAGGAAGCGATTGATCTATTAAAAAAGAATAATTTTCATGTCGTTATTACCGACATTATGCTTCCCGGTATAGGGGGATTGGAACTCACCGAAGTCATCAAGAAAAAAAACGGAGCCGACGTCATCGTCGTGACCGGCTACAGTAATGAATATACCTATGAAGAAGCTATAAACGTCGGAGCCAGTGACTTTGTCATTAAACCGGTTCGCTTAGAAGAACTGTTGCTCAGGCTAAAACGGGTAATAAAAGAGCGACAACTCACCGAGGAACGAACCCGGATGATGGAAAAATTGCAAAAGCTTGCCATTACCGACGGTCTCACCAAACTTTACAACTCAAGATCATTTTACACGCAGCTGGAATTAGAGGTTGATCGCTTCAATCGTTATAAGCATCCGCTTTCTCTTCTGCTGTTAGATCTTGATCACTTCAAAGACTACAACGATAACTATGGCCACCTCGAAGGCGACAAGGTACTGGTCAGATTCAGCCAAATTATAAAATCGTGCCTCAGAACAAATGATTCGGCCTACAGATATGGTGGCGAGGAATTTACGGTGATTCTACCTGAAACAGGTGGTGAAGAGGCAAAGACTGTTGCCCAGCGAATAAGAAAAACATTGGAGGCCGAGAAATTTATGCCGATACCGGGCAACCAAGTGAAAATAACCATCAGTATAGGGGTTACCCAATATCATCCGAAAGAGGAATTATCAACGTTTATCCAACGCGCAGATAAAGCCATGTATCTATCCAAAGAAAACGGACGAAACAAAGTTTCGGCGTTGTTTGCCAAACCATCCTCCGGGTGAAATCTCAAACCGTAAACACGAACTTAAGATTTGATTGAGACCTTTAGAAAGAGATCTCCTCTTTGATCCGATAGAAAGAGATCTCCTCTTTGATCCGATGGATAATCTCTGCCGAGTCCTTGTAACCGCAAGACGGTTCCTTCCTTTATGCCGGGTGGAATAACAATTTTAAACAGTCGTTTTTGAAATCCTTGCGGGATATTTACCAGTTTACGAACCCCTGTCATCGCCTCATAGGGGGTTATGGTAACCGTTCCATATAGGTGCGGATCAGCACCGGTTCCGACCGGCCGGACAACTTGCAGGCGATGGGTTTTTTTCTTTTCAGTTACCCGTCGAATTTTATCCGTAACACCGATTTGTGGCAATTTGAGAAATAGAAATAAAAAGACAATTCCGAAAAGAAACCCGCCAATGTGGGCCCACCAGGCAACGGGAGTGATGGCAGCGTGAATTGCGGCAGCATTGATAAGTTGCAGCACAAACCAGATGCCTATGAAAAAGAAGGCGGGTATTTCTACAAAGTACGGAATAAAAAAGATGGGAATAAGGGTCAGTATTTTTGATTTCGGATGGAGAATAAAATAAGCACCCATTGTACCGGCGATAGCACCGCTGGCACCGATGATCGGAATATTGGAATTCAGGTTTAACAGCAAATGAGACAAGCCGGATGCGATGCCGCACAACAGGTAGAACAGCAAATAACGCAGGGGACCCAGGCAGTCTTCCACATTATCGCCGAAAATGTAAAGCGACCACATGTTGCTGAGAAGATGCCAAAAACCGCCATGCAAAAACATGAAAGATAAAAAGGAAAACCCCTGTTGGAAAGCGCTGAAATAGGATGCAATCTGGGATACCGAATAACGCGCCGGAACCAGACCGTAAATATAAATAAACCGATCCGGAGCGGGACCCTGGCCCATCTGAATCAGATACATAAGAATGTTGATCCCAATTATTGTGGTATTGACAATCGGATAATTTCGGGCAGGTATGGTGTCGCGTATCGGTATCATTGCATGGGATACGGGTTTCGATCTGCCCGCCATCGCGAGCTCGGGCGAGGCGGGCGGGGTTGAGTGTCACGAGTTACGAGTTTCGGGTTATGGGTTTCGAGTTACGGCATTCTGGGGGTAACCTAATTCAGGTTTCGATTTATGTCCTATACTTTCTGTGTGATGTCCTTTGCGCTTTCATTCTGCAATCCGAAATCCGAATTTGATTCACTCGCAACCCAAATCACGCAACACGCAACGCGAACTATGTTTCAATTTCTTTTATCCGATCTAAATTGGTGCGCAGTTTTTGTTTCCTTTCCAAAAGGCGAGCGTGTTTTTCTTTAACGTCTTCAACAACGTGGGCAGGGGCCTTGTTGAGAAAAGCCTTATTTTCCAATTTAATTGAAACCTTTGCCAGTTCATTGGACAGTTTATTTATTTCTTTTTCAAGACGCTCGGATTCTTTGGCAAAGTCAATGATACCTTCCAGTGAGACAAAAATCGTCGCGCCGTCGACCACTGCCGTTGCGGAAGATTTCGGTCGCTCAGCGGTATTGCTGACATGCAGTGATTTCAGTCGGGCCAGGTTAATAACCACATCCTGATGGCAATGAATGGTCTCGGAGGTTGCGTGATCCGTTGACTGCACCCATACCTGCAATGCCAGAGAGGGTGAAATATTCATTTCACCCCTAATATTGCGTATGCCGGAAATCATATCAATGAGCAACGTCATTTGCGATTCCACATCCTTATCACGGACGATATCAGCCGCATCGGCACGATCGGAAGGATAAGCGGCTTTCATAATAGAACCCCGGGTGCCGGGTAGTTTATGCCAGATTTCTTCGGTAACAAAAGGCATAAAGGGATGCAACAAGACCAGTATATCATGTAGGGTATGCCACAGCACACCTAAGGCCGCTTCTTTTTGTCCTTCTCCTTTTTTACCATAAAGTGCGGGTTTGACGGCTTCCAGGTACCAGTCACAGAATTCGTGCCAGACAAAATTATAAAGCTCACTGGCCGCATCGTTAAAGCGATAGGTGTCCAAAGCATCCGCGGTGGAGTTTATTACCCGGTTGAGCCGTGACAGAATCCAGCGGTCCGGAAGTGAAAGATGATCATCATCTATTTTGTCATAACTCTGGTTGAGGTGCATCAGTGCGAATCGGGCGGCGTTCCAGAGTTTGTTGACAAAATGTCTGTAGCCCTCAACGCGCCTTTCGGACATCTTGATATCGCGACCTTGGGCTGCAAATGCAGCCAACGTAAAGCGAAAGGCGTCCGTCCCGTAATTTTCGATGATTGTAAGGGGATCGATGACATTTCCTTTGGATTTGCTCATCTTCTGTCCGTCCTCATCACGGACCAATGCGTGCACGTACACGTCCGTAAAAGGAACATCCCCCATGAAATGGATGCCCATCATCATCATTCTGGCAACCCAGAAAAACAAAATGTCAAAGCCGGTTACCAGAACGGACGTCGGATAAAAAGTTTTTAACAATTGGGTGTCATCCGGCCAGCCCATGGTAGAAAACGGCCACAGTGCAGAACTGAACCACGTGTCCAGCACATCAGTTTCCTGGACAAGTTTTTCCCCGCCGCATTTCGAACATGTTGTCGGCGCTTCCATGGAAACAATGACCTCATCACATGCTTTGCAGGTCCAGGCCGGTATTTGATGGCCCCACCAAATCTGGCGCGATATAACCCAGTCGCGGATATTATTCATCCAGTTGTAGTAGGTCTTGGTCCAGATATCGGGCACGATTTTGGTCTCCCCTTTTTGGACTGCCATAATCGCTTTCTCAGCCAGCGGTTTGACATTTACAAACCACTGGCGAGACAAGTTGGGTTCCACAATCGTTTTGCACCGATAACAATGACCGATACTGTGTGCGTAATGCTCTATTTTCTCCAGCACCCCCTCTTTTTCCAAGGCCTTGACCACCGCATCCCGGCACTCAAATCGATCCATGCCGGCGAATTTGCCGGCTTCTGAGGTCATATTGCCATCATCCCCGATAACCTTCACGCTGGCCAGATGGTGACGTTCGGCAATTTCGAAGTCATTGGGATCATGCGCCGGTGTAACCTTTAGGCCGCCTGTTCCAAAAGACATGTCGACATAGGCATCTTTGATGATCGGTATTTGTCTGTCCATCAGCGGCAGGATCACGGTGTCGGAAGTCAGATCCTGATATCGCTCGTCAGCTGGATTTATAGCCACGGCGGTGTCGCCAAGCATGGTTTCCGGCCGCGTGGTAGCCACCACAATGCCGCCGGAGTTGTCTGTAAACGGATAACGGATGTAATACAGGTGACCGTTATGTTCTTCATATTCGACCTCAAGATCCGCCAGCGCCGTGTGGCAGCGATGACACCAGTTAATAATGTAATTGCCGCGATAGATGAGACCCTGGTTGTAAAGCTCAACAAATACTTTGCGCACGGCCCGCGACAGGCCCTCGTCCATGGTGAAGCGTTCGCGATCCCAGTCACAGGATGCGCCCAGGCGCTTGAGTTGATTAATAATGGCACTGCCATACCGCTCACGCCAGGCCCAGACCGCTTCAATAAATTTTTCTCTACCAAGCTGATGACGATCCTTGCCCTCCTCTGCAAGGGCTTTTTCGACCACATTTTGGGTAGCTATTCCGGCATGATCGGTTCCCGGCATCCACAACACATTATCTCCCCGCAATCTGCGATAGCGGCAGAGGATATCCTGAAGGGTATTATTGAGCGCATGCCCCATATGCAGCACACCGGTTACATTCGGTGGGGGGATAACAATGGAATAGCTTTCAGCAGAACTTTCGTCATCGGCGGCAAACAGTTTTTCTTTTTCCCAGAAATCATACCAACGCCGTTCAACATCGTGAGGTTCATAACCCTTGCCAAGTAGCTTGGAATTCATCGAATTTACACTCCTCCATTAAAACTGAAAAGGGGATTATTGGATAATCCCCTTACTATTGACTAATCCTTATTATTGGTCAAGATTAAATTTTAGTTCAATATAACCGCGCCATACTGAAATGAAACCGCTTTATTCATTTTCATTGTTAGAAAGATCATTGAGTAAACGGTCTTTTAGTTTTTCAATCTCCTTGGAAACGGCTTTTTCGATCACCTGAGTAATTAGAGACTCAATTTTTTCCGAATAGTTCTGCTGAATAAACCGCTCTACGGCTCCCTCGATTTGCAGGGCGGATAGGGTATCCAGTTCGCTTATCCCGGCGTTTTTTTCCGCGTCTTCGGGTAGGTTTTTATCTCTTTCACGTATTTCCTCATCGCCTGAAACAGCTGTGGTGGTCGATGCGGAATCATCAAATAAGATTGTATCCAGCTCTTCCTTTTTAGTTGTAACGGCATTCCCGTCAAATTTAAAATCTCTATTTTCATCCTCAGGTAAATCCTCCGACATATCAATTTCTGATCCCAATTCCATTCCCAGGGATTCGGCAACCTCATTTTCGACGTTCTGATTAAAATCGATGTCTTCATCAAAGGACTTACGAAAGAAATTATCTATCTCAGCATTCTCCATATCATCTTCAGTGGCGTCAAAATCAACAACATCTTCATTGTCTGCAGTGCTTTCTTCCTCAACTTCAATAAGTTCGAGATATTCTTCATCATCTTCGGCTGTTTGCGCTTCAGGGATGTCCAAATCCATGGTTTCTTGATCTTCGGGAAACAATTGTTCCTCAAATTCCGTAATATCGACAATTCCATCGTCGTCTAATCCAAGGCCTGATTCATCCGTTAACTTGACAGGACTTTCATCATCTTCTTCTAAATCATCTAAATCAGGAACGGATTCGTCGATGGATTTTAATAGTTGCTTATGATCTTCAGGCTCGATGGCGTTTTCATCTGTCAGTGAAAAGAAATCATCATCCTTATCTTCTTCGAAACTTATTGCTTCTTGAGCATCAGCAATATTTCCACGTTCTTCGGAGTCAATAGCTGTTTCATCAGTTAATGAAAAGAAGGCATCATCCTCTTCTTCATCTTCTTGGGATGCATCAAGGGATATTTCCTTCGGCATTTGAATCCATTCCTGCTCGTCTTCGGCTTTCATGGTGAAATCGTCAGGAAATCCGATCGCGTCACCTTCATCTTCGGCAGCTGTTTCCTCTTTGTATCTGATTTCGGTTGCCTCATTTTCCGACTCTGATGACATTTGCACTTCTTCTGTAAGTTCAATTATACCGTCATCTTCCGTTTCGGTAGCGGGTTTCATGAGGCCGGAAAAATCAATTGGCTCTTTGGGCTCGGGTGAATCCGAATTGGTAGATTTATCAGAAATAGGCTTTTCGTCAGTCATGTGTGTCACCGTTTGTAAAAAAAATTAAAGCGTTATTGCGAGCACAATCGCAATGGGTTATTATTCTTACAAAAAATTATCATAAGCCATTTAGGGTGTCAAGATATTTGAATTTTTCGATATTTTACGCTCGAAGTACACAAGTGCAGATTTCAAAGTGAAACTCTTAAGCACTTTCGTCATTTTTGTCCGCCACCATTCTTTGGCGGATTAGGCATTTGCAGCTTAGGTTATTACCATTACAACTGCCCCTCAGGGGTCACTACCTCCGAGAGCAGACGAGGAAGGATACTAGATTATTATGAGACGTTTTTTCATCGAATCAGCTGAGGTAAATAAACCCACTGTATTGCTTAGAGGATCTGAAGCCAAGCATATCAAAAACGTTTTGCGCTTTAAGCCTGGAGATACAATTCGGCTATTTGATAGTTCGGGATTTGAATACGAAGCTGTTATCAAAAGATTGTCCACCCGCCAGGCCGAGCTTTCCATTGCCCGCAAATTTTCTGCAACCGAGGAATCATGCCTTCACCTCAGTGTCGCACAAGCGTTTTTAAAGGCTAAAAAGATGGACAGCCTTCTGCGACAATTGTGTGAGTTGGGAATCAATCGGTGGATACCTTTTTTTTCAGAGCGATCCGTGCCCCGGCCCGACAAAAAGCGTCTCGCCGCCCGGATGC
>CP070746.1:3967568-3977941 GCA_020348305.1 Desulfobacterales bacterium | reverse complement strand
CTTTTCGTTAAAGCATCGAAGATTGTTGATTTGCCCGAACGGGGAAGGCCAATGATTCCTAGTCTCATTTTAGTGTCCCGTCAGCATTCCGGTTTTTAAAAAATAGATTAAAATCTAATAGATAGACGAATTTGATCTCTTTTTATCGGTTGGAACAGTAGGATAATGAATTATTAGGATAAAAAAGGCAAGTATCTTTTCGATACGGAAGAGGAAGACCAGCAAACCTTGTATCAAAACTAATTAACGCGAACCTTTTTTTGACGACCCACCGGATTTAAGACCAGCACCGTAATAATCGGTAAAATCAGCCCCATTATAGAAACAGTTACCATCAACAGGCCGAGTTCGTCGTACATGCCGCGCTGGATAACAAAGATTTTGTTTAGGTAATTTGTAGCAAGATTGCTGGCTGAAAGGGCGATGTTGGTAAAGGCGGCCATCACGGCAAAGTAGGTGGCTTTTTGATGTTTCGGCGCTTCTTTGGCGATCCAGGCCAGCATGGGAATCATAGCGACTTGCCCCATAGGGGAATCGGCCATGGTATCGATGATGGCAATCGTGCGGGCACCAAAGCCGAAATGGATCTGGGTCCACTCGTGCAACCCATAATACATCCCGATAAACGGCATGAGCATGATGGTGCTGTAAATTGCGAGGAAAACCACCAGATAAGGTACCGGCCGTCGCCCCATCCAGCCGCGCAAAGCAAACATGCCAATAATGGCCAGTATGGAAGCAATCTGACGTAACGTGCCGAAAAAGGCTTCATCAAATCCCAGTATGTCAATTTGCCACCAGCTGGCCCCGGCCCCGTATGTCGGCATGGCACGAAAAACGAAAATGATAATGGCAATTCCGACAATTTCGCGGCGTTTAACGGGTTTTATTTCCTTTAACAACTGTGCCATAAGGTAGGCGATAATGGCCACGGAACTTACGAAGATCACCTCTTTTTTAAGGGAAAAATGAGAAAGTCCAAACAGCAACGTCATGATGAGAAACATTCCGCTGCCGCCGAGGATAGACCAATTCGGTTGAATCTTATATTCTTGAGCACCTAACATTTTTTGAATTTCTTCTTGCGAATGTCCGTCGCGCTGGTACCTTTTGCGGCGTTTCATCAGCATCAGGGCGCCGAACACCACTCCCATCACCGAAACCACCGGTATTATCAGTGACATCCAATACATAACTTCATAAGTGAAGACGGTGGCCAACCACCCGCCCAGACCGGCTACCAGCGCGCTGCCACCGATAATTGCGATTCGTCCCAGGGTCTGAACGGTGACATGCATCCGCTGCAGCTCGTTTTCGGGTATGGCGGAGCCATCTTCCCGAACCGCCGGTACGGCCTCAACGGTCATGGCATCGGCCACGACGTCCTGCAACACAAAGCCAATTGGAGAAAGGAGCACCGAAATAATATACCAAATCTCTGCCGGCAGCTTGGTTGTCATCCATTCGGTGTAGCCGGTTAAACCTACCATTATCAGCAAGCTTAGCGCCATTAAAGTTGCACCAAGATACACAAACATCGACTTTTTGCGCCAAAACAAATCCACTAGATGCCCCAGGGGCATTTTTAGGGCCCAGGGCAATCCCGCCCAAAACGCTAAACCAGCCAAAAATGCCGCCGATAATCCGAGCTCATCTTTTACAAAAAAGGATTCAATAATACCCGTAAAGCCGGAGACACCGGCGGCCAGATACACCATCAATGGCGGCAGATAACCCCAGCGCATCTCGCGGAAAATGCCGAAAAAGTCATTTTTCAGCCAGTTCCAGAAGCGGTAGAGAAGATTGGATTTTTTTTGGGTTTTTGGCATTTGAAATGGAATAGACGTTTATTCTACCAAATCTTTAAAAGAGACAACACCTTCAGAGTTGAAAGGCAGAACCGAAGGAAAAGCATTCCCTCCCAGGCGGAGTTTGCCTTTGAGCCGATATTTGAGCTGCTCATTTTTTTGTAAACCTCGAACTCCAATTACGATGTCGATAACAGAGGAATAAACGAGAATCGTTACGATTTCAGTGCCATACGACGGAATTTTTATTTCGGGATTGGACACGCCCATGGCAAAAGGTTCATCATTGAGCTCAAGTTCACATTCAATGCCTTTAACCTCCAGAGCTGTGTCGTTGGTGTTAAACACGCGCAACTGAACCTGGAATGCGGTTTCAAGAACGTTGACCTCCTTTACCTGGATGTTAGCCAGCTTTATGGGGGGTGATTCTAACTGTTTGCCCAATCCGGCGCACCCGGCTATGGTGAACAGAATCAGAAATAACAGGGAAAACAGACCATAGATGGGTTTTAGGTGCGACATTTCCATATCATGAAGACCCTATATTTTCTGGATTAAATAGGCAAATCGAAATTCGGGTATTTTGGCAATTACTGGCCCAGCACTCCTTTCAGCAAGCCTTTGGATTGTTCTTTAAGAGGCTTTAATTCTTCTTTTTCCAACAATTTTTTAGCTTCATCAGATTCCAATACTTTTTCTTTGAGCTGTTGTTTGGCGACGTCCTTGAGGTCCGGGCGAAATTTCGGGGAAGAGAAATTTCCTGTTACCACAACCGGCACCATGATTCCAGAGCGCAGCGTTTCGTCACCCTGGCCTTTGATAGTGGCCACTGCCTTGGGTTCCACCCGGAAATCTAAAGTTTCCTTTACAAGATCGGCATTTCCGGCTGCAATGATGCGCAGCAATGGAGACTTCAGGCTGGTTTGAGGCGTATTCACCAGCCCGTTTTTGATGGTAAAGGGTGCTTTGAGTTCCGCAAAATCCGTCCGAGGCTTCTGTTCCGGCTTTTCTGCAAGTGCGAAGGCAGCTTGGACATTGCGAACCATGCTTGCAAGATCGATTCCTACAATGGCGCCGTCATTAAACAATACCATTCCTTCGCCGTTTAGTGTTTTTTTAATTAAGGCGGGATCATCACCCATCATGGCCAACGTCAGCTGGGCCTTGGTTGCGCCCTCCAGAATGTTTTTTTCCAAAACATCTTGCAGCAAAGGGTTAATCTGAATGTTATTAACGTTTAGGTTGAATGCGCTTTGAGGGATATCCTTTTTAACATTCAATGAAGCTTTTCCGGCAACATCGCCCTGATACATCTTTAACTTCAACGGATCCAGATTAACGATTCCATTTTTGGCGGTGACCTTAAGAAAGATGTCTTGAATTTTGGCCTTACTCACCGTGAGCTTTCCTATTTTCAATTGCCCATCCATGACCAGGCGCCGCAGGGGCGTGTAATCGGTCTTTTTTTTCGCTTCTTGAGTTTGTTGTTCGGCTGCTGGTTTCTTCTCTGTCTGGGGAGGTATATAGCGATCCAGGTTAATCTGGTCTAAATTAAGATCCAATGCTAGCACTGGCCTGGAAAATTCAGAAGCCTTCATCGTAAAATTCAACTTGGATTCGTCCAGGTTCAAAATACCGTTAGAAATAGAAATGTTTTCAGAGTTAGCCTTGACATGCGCTTTGAGAGTAACGCGATTTAATGCTTTGGGATCGGATGTGGCGACGGGAAACGTTTGGCCTAAAGCTGCTATTAGTTTTCGGGGTGAAAATTCCGCCACCTCGATGTCTACATCAACACTAGGCGTCGTGGTAGGATTTTCTAAACCGCCTTTCAGCCGCATGTTAAGCTCTTTTAAAGCCTTTACAGACAAGTCTATCGGAACGCTTCCGCCCTCCAGCCCGCTGGCCACAGGCCCCACGGAACCCTCCAGAGACAACGGTTGTTTGTCCATTTGAGCGGAAAAGACCAGTTTCACCGGACGATCCAGCGCGACGTCCTTTAGTGCCAAGTTTATTTGGGCTAATTCTTTGCGCGTGTTTGTGGAATGATCAATCCAAAGAACGACCCCATTTATTAAGGAGAAATCTCCAATCGTGAGACTGCTGATCGGAAGGCCTAGCCCTGAAGTTTTACCCACCGGTGCTTCGGCATCTTTTTCAGCAACGGCCGTCGTTTTGGGAAACTCCCAGTTTACGCGGCCATTTTTGTTTTTTACCAAAACAATGCGGGGTTCATTTAATACAAAGCGCTTGACCTGTATATCTTTGAAAATCAGCGGAAGCAGCTTTAGCCTGACTTCAAATGAATTAATAGTTACGAAATCTTTTTCAGCGAAATCAGACATATTCCCCAAATGAAGATCTGAAAAAGAGACACCGGCCCAAGGGAAAAGTGATAGATCAAGATCATCTCCTACCGAAAAGGGTCGCCCGGTTGTTTCGGACACCCACTTTTCAAGTTCGGGTTTGTATTTTTGAACGTCCACAACCATCGGGATGATCAAAAGCGCTGCGATGACCACAACGATTATGCCGGCACAAATAATTGCACCCCATTTTAATGCGTTTTTCATGATTTACCTCCTTTTAAAGGGGTGAACAGTTTAGTTGGTCTAAATTAGGTACCCTATTTACCCCTGTCAAGCGGCGGGCCGTGCGAGATTTATTTCGAATTGGATCTGTGCATCCGGATGGCTTCCATGATATAGGGATAGATATTTTCGACGATGATCCGGTATCCTTCTGCGGTCGGATGTATTCCATCGGACTGGTTCAGATCAGCTTTTCCACCAACGGCAGCCAGAAAAAAAGGTATTAAGATGACATCCTGGTCTTGTGCGATCTGCGGATATATTTTCGAAAAAGCAGTCGTATAATCCTGTCCCAAATTTTGAACCATTTGCATTCCGCCCAGAACCACAACGATATCCTTTTCCTTCAACACCTGAACAATGGAGCTGATGTTGGTTTTGATCAACTCGGGATCTATTCCCCGCAATCCATCGTTGGCACCGGTGACAAGGATTGCGATGGCGGGTTGTAAAGTCAACGCCCATTTTAGTCTTGACAGTGCCCCACTGCTGGTCTCTCCACTTACCCCGGCATTCACCACTTTGTACATGTAACCGTTTTCAAATAATTTGCGCTGCAACACGGCCGGATACGCAAATTTTTCCTCTACCCCAAGGCCTTCGGTTAAACTATCGCCGATGGCTAAAATAATACCTTCATAGTCCGCTTGATTTTTTTCCAGTACCGGTGTCGACTCCTCGCCACAACCATAGGAAGAAATAATCAAAATGAGAATGAAGAAAAAATTACATTTTGATTTATGCATGCCTTTCGATCCTTGTTAAATTGATTATTCTGCTTATCTGGAAAGTCCAAGTTGCCATTAGATAAACTTTCTGTGGGAGCGGCTTCCAGCCGCGAAATCAACCGTCGCGGCTGGAAGCCGCTCCCACATTCAATATCACTTGTTCTTTCTGGATAACCAGATTGATTATAAAGCGAATTCATCAATACTTTTCATTGCGCAATCTAAAATCCGAAATCGACTCGGCCGTGCAGTTTGGCTCTGAGTCATTCGACGCTGAGCTCGCGACCGAAGGGCTCACTGTCGAAGGGCTCGTCACAGGCTGCAATATCATTTATCTCATTCCTGGGTTTGTTCTCTTAAAAAAAGAACCGGTTTTTGGCGCAGTATTGATGAAGAAGGTAACAAACCAATCGTAACTATCAGTATCACCGTTGCCAGTATCAGGAAAAAACAATTCAATAAAAATGGCGTATAGGCAATCTCAAGGATTGCCGAGCAGATGATCCAGCTTCCGATTTGAGAGAGCAGCAAAGCCAGTCCAGCACTGACCATACCTAGAAATAAATTTTCCAACGTAAAGACTTTCAACACAAACACGGCCTTGGCGCCAAGGATTTTATAATACACGGCCTCCTGGATTCTGGCAAAACGGGTCGCCAGAATAGAGCTAATGATAATAAGTATGCCGGCAATAATGCTGAAAAGCGTAAAAAAGCGGATAATCAAGGAAAGTTTTTCAAGCACCCTGGCAAAAATCGATAGGGTTTCGGTTACATCGATTGCGCTGACATTTGGAAATTTTTTGACAAGTTCTGTTTGCAGCTCTGATCGTCGATGTTTTTCAACTCTCACGGCAGTGAAGACGGTTTGGGGGGCATCTTGCAAAGCTTTTTCCGGAAATACAAAATAAAAATAGGGCTGGATCGATTCTCGAGTTCGGGTGCGAATGCTTGATATTCTGGCTTCCAATGGTATTCCTTGAATTTTGAACCGAATCCGGTCGCCGATGGCCATTTTCTTTATTTCCATCACCTTGTCCAGCACCGATACCTGCAAGTCGTGCCAGTCTTCGCGAAAAAGATTTTTGCCTTTGATGATCACTTCATCTTTCAGCAGATGGTTTCGATACGTAAGGTTAAATGTTCTGGCGAGATTATCGCCGCGTCTTTGCCGTTGACTCTGGCGGTTGATTTTCTTTCCATTGATCGCAGCAATTTTGGCCCGCACAATCGGATAATATTCGGCCTTTTGACCGAGGGACTGAGAAAACTCTTTGAGTTGAGAAGGCTGAATATCAATGAAGAAAAAATTCGGGGCAGCCGGTGGATACGACTGGATATACGTGGCATCCAAGTTTTGTTCGATAAGATAGATAGAAAATATAACTGTTAAGGAGGTCGTGAGGGTGATGATGATCGGCTTGGTTGCATTTCTGGGTCGGAATAATCCCCTCAATGCCTGCCGAATCACCAGTGGTTTCAGTTTCAGCTTTTTCAGGAGAAATAAAAGCATCTCTGATGCAATGGCGGAAATTAAAATAAGCATTGTCACACCGACAATAAAATACACTCCCGTCTTGACCTCGCGCAACTGCCAAAGCACCATGCCGATAAAAGAAAGAAAAATAACGGAGGCCGTCATCAAATACGGAAGATTTTTTTTCGATCGAATGGATTCTTTTCTTAAAATGGTTATCGGCTTAATGTCTTTTAATCGGTGAAGCGGCAGAAAAGAAAACAGCCCCACAACCAGAACACCCAGACAAAGACCTTCAATAACTGCGGCCAATGATATGACAAGCTCAACATTTGGAGGCAGAAGTCCTTTAAACAGGACGTGAAGAACATGCTGAAGTACAAATCCCAGGAAAATCCCGAGCATCGTTCCCATCAGTCCCAGCAGCGAGAGGATCAGGATAAAGTGTCGTGTAAAAAATTTGCTTGTTGCGCCCACTGTTTTTAGTATTGCAATGGTTTTTTCCTTTTCTTTTAAAAATGCAGTCAGGGTGCTTTGGATGCCGATTCCGGCCAACAGCAGGGTGAAGATGCCTATGAGGCTGAGAAAAAAAAGGAAATTGTCGAAAAAGCGCTTCACACCGGATTCAGCCGATCGAAACGTATTGATGTAAACGAAATCGCGATCCGCCACTGCGTTTAACTGTTGAACTATGGGATTTATCTGTTTTTCGTCCCTTACTTTCAGCAGACATGCGTAACGTACCCGGCTTCCTTTTTTTACGAGATCCAACCTGTCAAGATCATCCGTAGAAATGAAGATGCGTGGTCCTAAAAAGAAAAAATTTACCGGCTGATCGGGTTCCTGCATGATGATATCTTCGATAGTCAAAAGCGCTTGACCCACATGCAGTTGATCCCCAACCTTGAGCTGCAGACGGTCCAGCAAAGTCTGGGAGACGATGATACTTCCCGGGGTTAATACGTCTTTGAATTTCTTGTCCGATTGCAACACGATTTGCCCATAAAAGGGATAGCCTTTGTCAACCACTTTTAATTTTGCCAGAACAGAATCACGATTTTTCTCGGTTCGCACAACCGAATAAAATTCATACACCCGCGCACTGGCGACTATACCGTCTTGCTCGAGCTGCTCTACCCTATCGGTTATCGCAGGTGAAAGATCGTAATTTGATCGAATAATAATATCAGCGGCATGAAGTGCGCGTGCATCTTTCAGCAATGAGGTATGGACGCTTGTGGAAAAGCCGTTTAAGGCAATCAGCGATACAATCGACAGCGACACGCACATGACAAACACCGTCGCCTGACGTTTGGAACGAATTATCTGACGCAAAATGAAATGTCTATGCAATGTGCTGATAATCATGGCGTATAGTTTCCACGATGCGACCATCATGAAGGATGATCATGCGGTCTGCCATTGTGGCAATTTTATTATTATGGGTCACGAGAACCAGTGTAGAATGACGCTCCCTGTGGAATTCAAGAAGTAATTCCAAAATAGCTTCGCCGTTTTCCGAATCCAGGTTGCCGGTGGGCTCATCGGCAAAAATGATTTTCGGATCGTTGATCAAGGCACGGCACATGGCCACCCGTTGCATTTCACCGCCGGAGAGCTGATGTGGAAAGTTATCAATACGCGTTGCGAGACCGACACGTTTCAGAAGGACCTGGGCTTTTTGATGAGCCCTGGGATCATGTTTTAATTCAGCCGGGAACATCACATTTTCGATTGCTGTCAACGAGGGTACCAAATGAAAGGATTGAAACACAAAGCCGATCATTTGATTGCGAAGGGGTGCCAGATCATCCTCTGGCGTCTCGGTGATATCCTTTTCTTCGATCAACACTCGGCCTGATGTCGGCCTGTCCAAACCGGACAATAAGCAGAGCAAGGTTGTTTTGCCGCTTCCGCTGCTGCCTTCCACTACCAAAAATTCACCGTTGGTTACCGAAAGCGATATATTGTCCAACACCGGAATTTGCCGATCTCCAATGGTATACGTCTTGGTGACGTGTTTGGCTTCAATGAGATTCATCTGAAACCTCCTGCTGAAAATTTTCTATCTATATATTTCTGATTGGTTAAATTTTTGGTCTAAGATAAGCATCTAGGCGGATACGATCAACCCGACCAGTTGGCGCTTTTTAGCGGGCTATAGTGGTTTTTGAGATTTGCCTTTCGATAAGAAAAACTATTTTCTGCTGGTAGAATCGAGCGGATATAGTTTCTACGACAAGATTGAATTGAAGGAAAATAAAGAGAAGTCAGCTTTGTTTATGTGCTGATTCTGGAAAGCTTGCGGGAAAATTTTACCATTTATGAGAATTTTTATCTTTTTTGGATGTCAAGGCCTGTTGTAGCTTTTCCCCCAAAGACCCCAATTGGGGTTGATTATCTTTGGTATATTTTTGCCAGTTCTGTTCATCCCCTGCAGCGGCGGGGGCAAGGGTGATTCTTCGCTCCTGCAGGTTTATGGCCTCAATAATCACCGGTATGGGATCGCCTTCTTTGAGTTTTTCGATGGCCGCCGGTTTCGATGATTGACGGAAATTCGACTGGGGCAAAAGCCCGGTTATTCCGGGGGAGAGGTTTATGAAGTAACCGAATTTCTGCTTCTTTTCAATAATTCCTTTAATGGATTGACCCACATTATACTTTTCGGGTACCTCGAGCCAGGGATCGCCTTCGGCATCCCTTATGCTTAAGGATATGCGCCTTTTCTCAAGATCAATTTCCTTGATTAATACGGACACCGTTTCGCCCTCAGATACAACCTCTTGAGGTTTGGTGACTCGTTTTGTATGGCTCATTTCACTAAGATGCACCAACCCTTCAATCCCGGGTGTAATCTCCACAAATGCGCCAAAAGGTGCACAACGGGTGACGTTTCCTTTCAGTTTTTCTCCTTCATGAAACCGCTCACCGGCGCTGATCCAAGGATCTTCACTCAGTTGCTTGACAGACAAAGCGATTTTCAATTGATCGGAGTTCTCATACGGTTCGATACCAATAACTTTAACTGTGACCACGTCTCCGCAACGGATAATTTCATCAGGGGTTTTTATTTTGGACCAGCTGAGTTCAGAAATATGGGCCATACCCTCCACGCCGGGAGATAATTCAACAAAGGCGCCATACGGCATCAACCGGGTTATCTTGCCTTCCGTAACCATTCCAACGCTTAAGGTTTCATAAAATTTTTTTCTGGACTTTTCCAGTTCCTGGGAGAGAAGAACGCGTCTGGAAAGCACAATATTGTGACCGTTTTCCTCAAACTGATTAATTAAAAATCGGTGTGTTGAACCGACATAATCGTCGGGATTCTCAACATACTCCAAATCAACCTGACTCAGCGGGCAAAATGCTCTTCTATGCAATACATCGACCCTAAAACCACCTTTACAGGTCTCTATTATCTTGCCTTCGACAGGAACCGTTTTTTCATATGCCTCCCGCAATATATGCAGGCCTCCGATACCTGAAATGGCTTTTGAAAGTTTAATTTCATCCTCTGTAAGCGAGACCACAAACAATTCGATTAAATCGCCTTCTTCATACGGTAACTGCCCATTTTGATCCACCAGCTCTTGCTTATCCGCCACACCATCTATTTTGGTATTGGTATCGACAAAGACAGTATCTTTTCCGATGGATATAATTTTTCCTTGCACCTTATCTCCAACCTGTAATTCCTTGTCATTTATAGGACTATAGGAATCCAGCAGTGACGCAAAGCTTTTTTCTTCCTTTCCGTCATTTTCGTC
>CP070746.1:3953218-3967468 GCA_020348305.1 Desulfobacterales bacterium | reverse complement strand
CCTGGGCCGACATCAAGACCAAGGAAAACTACGATATTTGGACCCGACAGGGGACCATGATGATGATCGAGTGGGCCAATTCCATCAGCGCCATACCGACTTATAATTTTCGGGAGGGAACCTTCAAATTTGCGCATCAAATAGACGGTCACAGCGCGGAGAAAATTAAGATCGGACGCCAAGGCTGTCCCCATTGCAACGCTCGGTGCGGTATTGTGGTCAGGGACTCCGAGGGTGGAAATGCCGAGTTAGACTATGAAAACATAACGATGTTGGGATCCAATATCGGAATCTGTGACCTTGGTGAGGCCGCGGCTTTGAATCGATTGGCGGATGAATACGGGTTGGACACCATATCACTGGGCAACAGTCTTGCTTTCTTGATGGAAGCCTCTGAAAAAGGCCTTATCGATGAGAAACTCAAATGGGGAGATTTTAATGGCTGCAAAAGGCTCATCGCGGACATTGTGAACAATAGAGGCTCCGGGGAGATCGTATACAAAGGCGTGAAAAAGGCCTCCGAACGCCTGGGATCCAAATCGAAGGATTGGGCGATGCAGGTCAAAGGAATGGAAATCTCAGCCTATACCTGCCAGGCTTTGCCCGGAATGGCACTGGCCTACGGGACATCCCCCATCGGTGCCCATCACAAAGATGCTTTCCTGCCTGCCTGGGAAATTGGAGATAGATTATCTTACAATAAAGAAAAGGTCCGGAAAGTAATTGAACTGCAACGATACCGAGGAGGCTGGTTCGAGGCCTTAACGGTCTGTCGCTTGATTTGGGTGGAACTCGGTTTCGGACTCGATTGGTATCCGAAATTCCTGAAGGCTGCCACCGGATTGGACTTCTCACAAGAGCGCATTGATGAGCTAGGGGATAGATTTTATGCCTTGATGCGCGCGTATTGGGTTCGGGAAAAGGACAATTGGGGTAGAGAATGGGATATGCCTCCTGCAAGATGGTTTCAAGAACCTTTCACTCAAGGGGAACTCAAAGGGTCCTCGCTCGACAAGCTCCGGTACGAGCAGATGCTATCCTGGTATTATGAATTAAGAGGATGGGATGAAAATGGCATTCCCAAAAAGGAAGCCTTAGAAAAATTGGGATTGGAAGACGTCTTTGAGGAATTAAAGAAAAATGGTGGAAGTTAAATTCATAGGTTTTATTGCGGAAAAAATGGGTACCCAGGAAATGAACGTTTCTCTAAAGCAACCTATGAAATTAAAAGATATTATTGAAGTTGAATTATCCAAAGACCGCTATATTGTGCTCATTAACCAAAAGCGGGGAACTTTGGATAGCCTCATAAAAAATGGCGACAAGGTGATGATCATGCCGGTTGTTTCAGGTGGATGACGTCAGCTCGCACAGGAAACCAAAAAAGATATTTTCCGTTAATCCTGGAAGTATTTCTCTAATTCCAGGATGTCAAAGATTAACTCCCCCTTTTCTATTCTTGCGCGCATCTGATCCTCTCTGTCTAAAATGGCTCTAGCCTTTTCGAGTACCACCCTTGCCTGGTCCAAAGGCACCACCACCACCCCATCCGAATCACCAACGATGATGTCCCCAGGGAAGACAGGTACCCCATCGCAGGATACGGGTTTACAGATAGCACCTTGATTGGACTTGTGGGTTCCGACCGGAATGATTGTTTTAGAAAATACTGGATAACTCAACTCAGCGATCGCGTCTTTATCCCTGACCCCGCCATCGATAACGGTCCCTCCCAAACCCCTATAGCGTGCGCACAGGGACATAAGTTCGCCCCACAGGGCACACTCTGTATAGCCTCTAGAATCAACAACCAGAATATCTCCCGGTCTCGCCTCTTTTAAAGCCAAATGAAGCATTAAATTGTCGTTGGCGTAAATTCTGACGGTAAAGGCTGAGCTACATACCCTAGCACCCGGAAATACGGGTTTCATATCGCTTGACATGGCTCCGCATCTGCCCATCGCATCGCTAATGGTAGGGGTTGGTATTTTTGCGAACGCTTTTATAATCTCTGCATCAGGTCTTGTAAAATCTACATTGAAAATTTTCATTAGTATGTTTCTTCCTTTTGGGCTTCTCTTGGATCTTCCCCCGGGGTTTTTCCGAGGTGATTCGATTGTCTCATAAAGCCTCCGATATTAACTCACCTCTATGACTGTGCCCAATCCGTTATTTTCTGCTTTGGTCAGAATAGCGGCAGCGGCAGCGGCATCCTCCACTGCCACCCCTACCGTTTTGAAAAATGTGATATCTTCGTCGGACTGCCGCCCCGGCTTTAAGCCGTTGATAATCTCACCCAGTTCGGCCTCAATTGTTGCCCTGGGAATAATGATGTCTCCGGCTTCCGCTAGGCAGGCTTCTCGAGAATCAACTACAACCCGGGCCCGGCGCACAGTGATTTCATCCACCTCCTGCATCTGGGGTGTGTAAGAGCCGACACCGGTAATGTGGGTGCCGGCTTTGATTTCATTGCCATCAAACACGGGCTCAGAAGCGGTCGTTGCCGTGATGATAATATCGACATCTTGGATGGCTTCTTTTGAGTTCGATACCAGATTGACTGTGGGAGCGTCTGCCCAGCAAGCAATCTCATCGGCCAGCTTTTGCGCAGCGGATGATGAAAGATCGAAAAGATTAACCTTGGCAATTGAGCGAACAGCCATAACCCCTTGCAACTGTGCCCGGGCCTGAACACCTGCTCCAAAGAGCGCCACGGATTTAGCGTTACGACGAGCTAACAGGTCAGAAGCAAGACCACCGGTTGCCCCGGTTCGAATTGCGGTCAGACTGTCTCCTTCTATAAGCGCCCTTGGTCGCCCGGTCTGGGGGTCAAGAACAATTACAATTGCAGTAACTGTCGGTATGCCCTTCAATGGATTATCTTTATAAATAGACACAATTTTAATGCCTAAATCCTGACTGCTATGAAGGTAAGCCGGCATCAACAGGGTATCTCCTTTATCTGAGGAGATTTTTGATCGAAGCGGCACAGTTGCCTTACCATCCGAGAGTTGCCCAAAGGCGTGTTTCATCATCTCAATTGCTTTCGGCATCGGCAAGGCGATTTTGACATCATCACTGGTGAGAATTCTTAACTGCATGACAGCTCCTATGAGAGGTGTTTAATCATTTCGTAAGTGTTCCCAGGTTCAGCCTGCGACGAGCTCAGCCGGGTCGGGTCCACCGTTCAAGGTTATCTTGCGTAAGCGTTCAAAGGTTCAGCGTTCAGGGTTATCTTTCTTCTGTTGACCTTACTCGTATGCTACCAAGTACTTGGATGAAACCTCGAATGGCAGCACGGGTGCGTCCGGCATGATCATACACATCCTGAAACTCATCATTCGTGATGTATCGCTGACCCAAAGCCACGTAAAGCTGACTCAGGATTATTTGCCAGGGCATAGACTTTGCGCGTTAACTCCCTCGCCAGTTGCCATGCCTCAATATCCTCGAATCGTTCTATTTTCATGGAATTTCCATTCAGAGTTAATTATCTGTGGTTCGGACTCCACATCAACCCCGAACCCTCAAAGCTCTGAACCATTGAACCTTTGAACCCTGAACCCCGAACCTCTGAACCCTTATGCGGAATATCAAATCAGCAATGGGGAAGCAACTAAAAACACAATGCCCAAAGTAAAAACATCTTTACCCAAGAGCGAAAGAAACGACCACCAAAACCAAAAGGAGGTTTTGTTGACACCCTCTTCCAAGTGTATATGTTTCTGAAAAAGCAGTATTATCAGCAACAAAGTATTTGTAATAATTATCACCGTTATGGTAACTTGGGAGAACGCGCGTTTGAATACGATTCCGCTTAAACTGGAAAAAAGGTTAGCTCTTTAAATTCAAAAAGAAAAGGAAATCCAAAATGCCAAAACGTTTAGATGCCCATGTTTTTGATCTGCCTGTTCAGGAACTGCGCCGCGGATACCTCAGCGACATCTATTTCTGGCGCGAGAAGATCACTCTTGAAATGCATAACCTGCACCCGCAAGTCACCATGCAGGTGTTTCAGAAAGAAGAGGCCGTGCTGTGTGGTGTAGACGAGGCCGTGGCCGTTCTCAAACTGGCGGCCGGAAAATACACCGATTATCCAAAAGCATATAAATTGTTCGACAAATTGATCGAGCTCAAGGACAAGGCCCGCCAACAATTTCTCGACAACCATAAAGCTTATCTGAAGACCATCGAACAAAAGATGGAAGTCTCCCGCCAGCTGGACGAACTGTGGGAAAGCGGTTTCGAGCAACTGAAGGTTGAAGCGCTATACGACGGCGAACACATCTCTCCTTGGGAAACGGTGATGCACATCACCGGAGATGCCAGCCATTTTGCCCATCTGGAAACGGTCTATATCGGCATTCTTGCCCGTCGCACCAAGATAGCCAGCAACGTCCGTGGTGTAGTGGAGGCTGCCAATGGTAAGAACGTTCTGTATTTTCCTGCTCGCTTTGATCATTGGGCTGTTCAAGGAGGCGACGGATACGCAGCTCACATCGGCGGCGCAACCGGAGTTTCCACCGACGCTCAGGCCCAATGGTGGGGCGCCAAGGCATCCGGCACGGTACCTCACGCGCTGATCGCTGCAGTGGGAGGAGATACGGTCAAAGCGGTCAGTCTTTTCGGCGAAAGCTATCCGGACGTTAATCTGGTGGCGCTGGTGGATTTCGACAATGACTGCGTGGGGACCTCTTTGAAATGCTGTGAGGCCCTGGGGGATCGGCTCTGGGGTGTGAGATTAGACACTGCCGAAACTCTGGTAGACAAATCCATCATGCCGGTGATGCAGAATTTCATACCCGTGGGGGTTACTCCTAAACTGGTGGAGATTACCCGTCAAACCCTGGACAAACACGGTTACGGTCACGTTAAAATAATTGTGTCGGGGGGATTTACTCCGAATAGAATCGCCGAATTCGAAAAAATGCAGGTACCCGTGGATGTCTATGGGGTTGGCAGCTGCCTGATGCGAGGTGCCTACAACTTTACGGCCGACGTCGTATTGCTGGAAGGGCGACCTTGCGCGAAAGTCGGCCGCGAATACTATCCGAATCCACGCCTTGAATTGGTTGAATTGTAGCGACAAAAATCGTCGATGAAAGGCCCTTCACTATCTAAACCGGAAAGCTGGAACCAAATAGAAATTTGACTATTGACTATTGTCTATTTATGGAAGTCGCTGCGCTCTGTCTTTCTAACTAATTATTAATTATCGTTGCGCCCCTTTCTTGCATCTCTTGTATGGCACTTTCGGTGGTCTCAGGGCTTACCCCGCGGCAAAGATCAAGAACAAGCTCAACCTGATATCCCGCTTCCAAAGCATCCAGAACGGTGGCTTTGACACAATAATCAGTCGCCAATCCGTAAATAATGAGTTTCTTTATACCGTCCTGGCGCAACAGGTTATCCAGTTCCGTCTTGTGGCCGCCGTCATCGGCAAAGCCCGAGTAGGAGTCAAATTGGGGCTCTGTTCCCTTGCGGACCGTCTTTGTTGACCCCTTGACTGTGATGATAATTTCAGCTCCGGGAGTACCCTGGACGCAGTGCGGCGGCCACATGACCTGTGGTCGCCCGTTTATTTCAATGACCTGCAACGGTTCCGTGCCCGGATTGTTGGTATAAAAGCTGACGTGGTCGGCAGGATGCCAGTCTTGAGTAAAATAAACCGCAAAACCCTGCGCAAAAAATCGCCTGGTGGCCGTTTCGACGGAATCTATGTATGGATCATCGGTTCCTGGAACCGCTAAAGCGCCGGACTTTATCTCCGTGAAATCCGCCTGAACATCAACGACGATAACACCGGTCTCTTCTGTAAAAAACGATTGTTCGCCCATGTGCATTCTCCGTTATTTTGCTGCTAAAGGTTTAAGAGTTCTTAGAAGCGGCTTCATGATCTCAGATCATGTTCGATCGTCCGCTAAAAGCACAAACTGGCAAAACGCTTCCTAATTATCTTTTAATTTTGTCTTTAATAAATTCGCAGCCCATTTAATTGGTTTCAGGTTTCTGAACCAATATGTTCACAAAATTTTGTATACTGTAGACAATGATACATGTCAATTGTATCGAGTCAAAATACAAAATACCAAACCCCTAAATGAATTCGTCTTTTTACGAATCCATATAGAACGGAAAAACCTCTTGCTGTTTTAGCTAGATATTTGTAATAATTCGTTACTAAAGACTATATATAAAAAGGAGTTTACCTGAAATTTGAAGAAAATCGGACTTGTTGTAAAAGCCGATGCAAAGGCAAATGAAAAAGCCGATGAACTCGAACGATGGTTACAATCCAGGGGTGTTGAGGTAGTCAGGAAAAAGACTGTAGCACCGGGACTCAAAAATTCCCGTAAAACCCAGAGATCGGCACCATCTGATTTATTTTGCGTCTTCGTACTCGGCGGTGACGGCACCTTCTTAAGCGCTGTTCGCTGGATTGGAAATTCAAACATTCCGGTGCTTGGAATCAAATTCGGTGAAGTCGGTTTCATGGCGGAAGTTGCTGAAGAAACCCTGTTTGCTGCCGCAGAAAAAATTTTAGCGGGGAAGTTTGCCCTAAAGCCACGCATGCGTCTTGATGTGCAGGTCAATCGTGAAGGAGAAACCGTTGCCCGGGAAACCGTACTCAATGATGTGGTGATTAACAAAGGGGCCCTGGCAAGACTCGCCCATATTGATACCTATATTGATGGAAACTACTTGACCACTTACAGCGCCGATGGGCTTATTATTGCCACCCCCACCGGTTCAACCGCTTATTCTCTGGCGGCGGGCGGTCCGGTTATTCATCCGGAAGTACCGGGGATCATCATGACCCCTATTTGTCCGCACACCCTAACGAATCGCCCGTTGATTCTTCCTGAGGATGTATCCGTCAAAATTAAGCTCGAGGAGGGATCATCCGACATGATGCTGACATTTGATGGTCAGGTGGGTTTAGACATTAATGGACGCGATGAAATCCTGGTTAAAAAAGGACGACAGCCGATTAATATAATGAGAATCCCCGGCTTTCAGTATTTTGATATTCTGAAGGCGAAGCTGAGATGGAGCGGAGGCCGCTCCTAATGTGGCATCCCATATGTAATTTACAAAACTCGGATTGACTTAATCGTTCTTCCTTTTCCAGAATTGTGAGAAACGACCCTAGGTACCCATAGTCCAGGACGCCAAGTACTGCTTCTGATCGGGTGTGAGCTTATCGATGGCAACCCCCATGGCGGCCAGTTTTTCCTTGGCAATCATTTTGTCGATTTTTTCAGGCACCGGATAGACATTTTTTCCCAGCGGCTTTTTGAGTCTCACCATATACTCGATGCTGAGTGCCTGGTTGGCAAAACTCATATCCATCACACTGGATGGATGGCCTTCGGCTGCCGCCAGATTGATCAATCTGCCCTCTCCCAAGACATTGATTCGCCGGCCATTTTCAAGCAGATATTCCTCGACAAAGGTTCGCATAGCCCGTCTGGATTTTGAAATGTTTTTCAGTCCTTCAAGATCCAATTCCACATTGAAATGACCGGAGTTGGATACAATGGCCCCGTCTTTCATGAGCAGAAAATGTTCTTTTCGAATAACGTTGATGTTACCGGTCAACGTACAAAAGAAATCACCGATTCTGGCGGCCTGACGAATCGGCATCACGCTGAACCCATCCATGACGGCTTCAAGTGCAGGTAACGGATCCACCTCGACAACAATGACATTGGCCCCCATGCCACGGGCCCGCATGGCAAGGCCTCTGCCGCACCAACCATAGCCGCACACGATAAAATTGGAACCCGCCATCAGACGGTTGGTTGCGCGAATAATACCATCGATGGTACTTTGTCCGGTACCGTAACGATTGTCAAAAAAGTGTTTGGTTTGAGCATCATTGACGGCAATGATCGGATACTGCAACACGCCGTCGGCCGCCATACTTCTGAGGCGAATAATACCGGTGGTGGTCTCTTCGGTACCGCCTCTCACCTGGGAAATAAGCCCTGAGCGCTCCGAGTGAAGCGTGGAAACCAGGTCCGCACCATCGTCCATGGTAAACTGTGGCTGGGTATCCAAAACAGCATTGATATGCGTGTAATAAGTTTTATGATCTTCACCCTTAATCGCAAATACGGCAATTTTGTCGTGCTTCACCAAAGAGGCCGCTACATCATCCTGGGTGCTCAAGGGGTTGGAGGCACATAAAGAAACTTTAGCACCTCCGGCCTTTAGCGTCTGCATCAGCGAGGCCGTCTCGGTGGTAACATGAAGACACGCACCGATGCGCATACCTTTTAAAGGCTTTTGCTTTTCAAACCGTTTACGGATACGGTTTAAAACCGACATATTCTGATTGGCCCATTCAATACGAAGTGCGCCTTCTTTTGCTAATTTCACATCTTTTACATCATAATCCATAGACAATCCCTCTCCTTTATCGATTTAGACACCGGCTTTTTCTCTGAGTACATCAGCCATGTTGGTTTTTTCCCATGTAAATTCAGGTTCATTTCGCCCGAAATGACCATATGCTGCAGTTTTGCGGAAGATGGGCCGCAGAAGGTCAAGGTATTCGATGATGGCTGCGGGTCTTAAGTCAAAAACGTCTTTGACTATTTCCTCGACTTTCCTTTTCTCCACTTTGCCGGTTCTCATCAGATCGACCATAACCGATACGGGTTCAGCCACTCCAATGGCATAAGCAATTTGGAGTTCACATTTTTTCGCCAGTCCGGCAGCCACAATATTTTTGGCAATATGCCTGGCCATGTACGATGCGCTGCGGTCCACTTTTGAAGGATCTTTTCCGGAAAAGCACCCTCCTCCATGGCTGCCTTGACCGCCATAGGTGTCAACAATAATTTTGCGACCGGTCAGGCCGCAATCTCCCATGGGCCCACCGACGACAAACCTGCCGGTGGGATTGATATAATAACGGGTATCACCGTCGATCATATGTTGAGGGATGACTTTCTTGATAACCTCTTCGATAATCGACTCTTTTAATTCATCATAGGTCACATCGGGTTTGTGCTGTGCCGCGATCACAACCGTGTCCACGCGTTTAGGGGATCCATTTTCATATTCAATAGTTACTTGGGATTTTCCGTCCGGACGCAAAAAATCAAGTGCTCCGTTTTTGCGAACCGTTGCCAGGCGTTTACACAATTTGTGGGCATAGGTAATCGGCATGGGCATCAACTCGTCGGTTTCATCCGTGGCGTATCCAAACATCAGCCCCTGATCCCCGGCTCCCTGTTCTTTAAAAAGTCCTTCACCGATATTAACCCCCTGGGCAATATCCGGAGATTGACGGTCAATGCTGGCAATCACTGAGCAAGTCTGGCAATCAAATCCCATTTGAGATGAGCAATAACCGATTTCGCGAATGGTATCCCGGACGATCTGCGGCATATCCACATAACATTCGGTGGTTATTTCACCGGATATGAAAGCCAAACCGGTGGTCACCAGAGTTTCGCAGGCAACCCGACAATTTTTATCCTGTGCCATAATCGCATCCAAAACAGAGTCTGATATGGCATCGGCAACTTTATCCGGATGCCCTTCGGTCACGGATTCAGACGTAAATAGGTATGGTTCCTTTTCCATAGAGTATCTCCTTGATTGACAAATTGAAAAAAAGCCACCGCGCTGCAGTTTGAAAAACTGAGTAAAATAATTTAGTTTATTAAACTTTAGTGCCCAAGTAAACAAAAAGATCGATTTTTAAAATAACTAGCCACAAATGTCAACTTACCTTTGTAAAAATCCATAACACCAATGCCTCATATTCTCTTGATTGTCTTAGCTTATAGCGGAGGATAAGCGATTTTAAAATATTAAATTAATTTTATTTACTATTTTTATTTCATTCTTGACATCCTTTTTTCCTTTGGATAAAAAAGCATGTATTAAACTGACAGCGCATACGTGTCACTTGTCAGTGAATTTATCGAATTGATAATTATCCTCTCTAACGATAAACGTTGTGGCATCATCATCGATTTTGTAATTTTCATTTCTATTATTTCTATTGCTACTAATGCAAAAAATATAAATCATTACAAAATAATTACGAGACCTCGTTTTTACCAAAAAAAAATTTTCGTTACCTTAATCAGCAAGATTGCAAAGTATCAATAGCTATCTCAGACTTTTTGCCTTAAAAAAATTACAAACGAATCATGTCCAGTCGATCCGGACTCTTGCATAGATAACGGGGTATCATGGCATTTTATTGCCTAGGGCGTTTGATATAACACCTAATTAACCAAAAACCCAAAGAAAGGAGGGAGCGGTATGAAGGTAAACCGACGGGAGTTCATCCAGATTACGGGTGCCACGGCTGCGGGTTTTGCCGTCACCGGCTTGGGATTTGATTTATCCCCGGTCAAAGCCCATGCCCAGATGCTCAAGACCAAGTACGCCAAAGAGACCACCACCATCTGTCCTTATTGTGCGGTGGGCTGCGGCGCCATTGTGCACACCAGCAAAAAGGGCGATGGTCGTGTGATCAACATCGAAGGGGATCCGGATCATGTCATCAACCGCGGTTCGCTGTGCTCCAAGGGAGCGGCATTGACCCAATTGACTGAGAACAGCGACCGGATTACAGATCCGATGTACCGGGCGCCTTACTCCAGTGAGTGGAAAAAAGTTTCCTGGGACTGGGCACTGACTGAGATTTCCAAGCGCGTAAAAGCCAGCCGGGATGCCAACTTTGAAAGCAAAAATGCCAAGGGTCAGGTGGTGAACCGCACCACAGCGATTGCTTCGGTGGGCAGCGCCGCCCTGGACAATGAGGAATGCTGGATCTATCAGTCCTTGATGCGAGCCCTTGGGCTGGTGTACATCGAACATCAGGCTCGTATCTGACACAGCGCCACTGTTGCGGCTCTGGCAGAGTCGTTCGGACGCGGCGCAATGACCAATCACTGGATTGACATCAAAAACAGTGATTGCATTCTCATCATGGGCAGCAATGCTGCCGAAAACCATCCCATTTCCTTCAAGTATGTCACCGAGGCCCAACAAAAGGGCGCCCAACTCATCAGCGTTGATCCACGATTTACGCGCACATCAGCCAAAGCGGACATTTATGCGCCGATGCGCTCAGGAACCGATATTGCCATTCTCGGTGGGATGCTCAAGTACATTATCGATAACAAGCTGTATTTTGAAGAGTATGTGGCCAATTACACCAATGCGGCTTTTATCGTCGGCAAGGATTTTAAATTTAAAGACGGCCTTTTTTCCGGTTACGATCCAAAGACCAAGACATACGACAAGAGTAAATGGGCCTTTGAAATGGACAAAAACGGTGTGCCGAAAATGGATCGCAGCCTCAAACATTCTCGTTGCGTCTTTCAGCTGTTAAAGAAACATTACAGCCGGTACAATACCAAGCTGGTTTCCGAAATTAGCGGTACGCCTGAAGCGCTTCTTTTGGAAATCTACAAGACTTACGGGGCCACCGGCGCCAAAGGCAAGGCGGGCACCATCATGTATGCCATGGGCTGGACCCAGCACACCGTGGGCACCCAAAACATCCGGACAATGGCCATGATTCAGCTGCTGTTGGGCAATATGGGAGTTGCCGGCGGAGGGGTCAATGCCTTGCGCGGGGAATCCAACGTGCAGGGTTCCACGGACCACTGCCTCCTGTGGCACATCTGGCCGGGGTACCTCAAGACCCCCCGGGCATCGAATGTATCCCTGGAGGCCTACAACAAAAAGTGGACCCCCAAGAGTAACGATCCGCTCAGTGCCAACTGGTGGCAAAATTATCCCAAGTATTCGGTCAGCATGCTGAAGTCGTTTTTCGGTGAACGTGCCGCTGCCAATAACGATTTTGGCTATGATTGGCTGCCGAAAGTCGATGACGGCAAACATTACTCCTGGCTGGATCTGTTTGATGAAATGTACAAAGGGACCATCAAGGGATTTTTTGCCTGGGGTCAGAACCCGGCTTGCAGTGGTGCCCATGCCGGTAAGAACCGGGAAGCCATGAAGAATTTGGACTGGATGGTCAATGTCAACATTTTTGACAATGAAACCGGCTCCTTCTGGCGCGGTCCGGGCATGAGACCCTCCAGTATCAAAACCGAGGTCTTTTTTCTGCCGGCGGCCGTGTCGGTTGAAAAGGAAGGCAGCATCACCAACAGTGGCCGCTGGATGCAATGGCGTTACCAAGGTCCCAAACCCCTTGGCAACAGTCTGCCGGACGGCCAGATCATTATGGAGTTGGGCGAGCGCATCAAAACCGAATATGCCAAGGGTGGTGAGTTTGTCGAGCCGATCTTAAATCTCAAGTGGGATTATCTCACAAACCGTGAATACGATCCCCACAAGGTGGCCAAAGAGATCAACGGCTATTTTCTCAAAGATGTCACCGTCAGGGGCAAATCCTTTAAAAAGGGAACCCTGGTACCCAGCTTTGCGTATCTGCTGGCCGACGGCTCCACGTCCTCCGGCAACTGGTTGTATTGCAACAGCTACACGGAAAAAGGCAACATGGCCGCCCGACGCAGCCAAAAAGATGCCGTCACCGGCATCGGGCTATATCCGCAATTTTCCTGGTGCTGGCCGGTAAACCGACGGATTATTTACAACCGTGCCTCTGTGGATCTGAAAGGAAAGCCATGGGATCGCAAGGATCCGGTTATTTATTGGACCGGCGACAAGTGGATCGGCGATGTGCCCGACGGCGGCTGGCCGCCGTTGTTGACCGAAGATGGGAAACCGAATCCCAAGAGCAAACATGCATTCATTATGCGCAAGCACGGACACGCCCAGATATTCGGCCCCGGCCGTGCCGATGGTCCTTTTCCGGAGCATTACGAGCCGATGGAATGTCCGGTGGAGAAAAACTACATGAGCGCCACCTATACCAATCCTACAGCTCCCACTTATGGGACCAAGGCCGACATTTATAAGACCTGTGATCCGCGCTATCCGTATGTGGGCACCACCTACCGCGTGGTGGAACATTGGCAGACGGGGGTGATGACCCGCAATCAGCCCTGGTTGCTGGAGATGCAGCCCCAGGTGTTTGTGGAGATCAGCGAACAGCTGGCTAGACTCAAAAGCATTAAGAACGGGGAGCGGGTTCTGGCCACATCGGCCCGGGGAAAACTGGAATGCACGGCCATTGTAACCAAACGCATGCAGCCGCTGCAGGTGGCCGGCACTACCATCCATCAGGTGGGTTTTCCATGGTGTTATGGATGGCGCCTGCCTGTGACCGGCAAAGAGGAAAGCGCCAACCTGCTGACGCCGTCAACCGGTGATCCCAACACGCGCATTCCCGAAACCAAGGCCTTTATGGTCAACGTAATTAAACTATAGAAGGAGGTGATCGCATGAGTAAGTCATTTTTTATTGATACAACCCTGTGTACGGCCTGCAGGGGCTGCCAAGTTGCCTGCAAGCAGTGGCACGCTCTGCCGGCCGAAGAGACTGAAAACCGTGGAACTTACCAAAACCCTGCCGATCTCTCCTTCGACACCTATAAACTGGTTCGGATGCGTGAACAGGTCATCGATGGTAAGCTAAGATGGTTGTTTTTTCCGGATCAGTGCCGCCACTGTCTGGAGGGGCCCTGCCAGGACGTGGCCGGAGAGCCGAGTGCTATTTACACAAGCGAATCCACCGGCGCGGTGATTTATACGGCCAACACCCGGCAGTTAGATGCAGCAGAAATCATTGAAGCCTGTCCGTATAATATCCCGCGCAAGGGGGCGGATGGCACCCTTGCTAAGTGCGACATGTGCAATGATCGGGTTGAAAACGGGCTGCAGCCGGCCTGTGTGAAGGTATGTCCGACAGGGGCCATGAATTTTGGCGAGCGGGATGACATGCTGGCTCTGGCTCAAAGCCGCCTAACGGAGGTGAAAAAGAAATTTCCCAAGGCCATGATCTTAGACCCGGATGACGTCAGAACCATCTATATGGTGGGATTTGAACCAAATCTTTACCATGAATCTGCGGTGGCGTCAGCCGCTCATTTCGGAATCACCCGGCAGGCAGCATTAAGAAGAATGTTTCGCCCGTTTCGAAACATTGCTTCACAACTATCATAAAAACAGCGGCACAAAAAACTAAACCCAAAAGGGGAGAAGGCATTTGACTTCTCCCCTTTTATTCTGTCCTCTGACTCCTGATCATCAATTTTAGACATAGGAGACTTTATGGTAGAAAAGACAGTCATTGTTTCTGATGATATCCAAAAGTCGGCAGCAGCCTTAAAAAATTTTAGGC
>CP070746.1:3937879-3953118 GCA_020348305.1 Desulfobacterales bacterium | reverse complement strand
TAGTCGCCGTTCAGAACATCTTCATAGGTAAGCACAATATCCTTATCATTGCCATCTACCGGAGGCAGCGCCGGCAATGATCCGGTGGCTAATACAACCACATCCGGATTTTCGGCTCTGATGTCTTCCTCATACACTTCATGGTTCAGATGGCATTTAACCCCATATATTTCGGCTTGTTTTTTCTGAAAGTGAATCAATGACCTCAGTTCGGATTTGTGGCCGGGCACACTGCCCGGTAAAAGCTGGCCGCCGAGTGCAGGTCGCTTTTCATAAACGTGGACATCATGACCTCTTTTGGCTGCTACCCAGGCAACATTCAGACCGCCGGGACCACCTCCGACCACCATGACTTTTTTGGGATTTTCGGTGGGAATAAATGCCATTTCCTTTTCACGGCCCAACATGGGGTTTACCAAACACTCGATCCGGCCGCGTTTGAAAATGGACTGCATGCAGGTATTGCATGCAATGCAGGTCCGAATTTCATCAAAGCGTCCTTCTTTTGCTTTTTTAGGCATTTCCGGATCTGCCAGAAGTCCTCTGCCGATGCAAACCAGGTCGGCTCGCTGGCTGTCAATGATCTCGTCGGCGATATGGGGATCATTAATTCTGCCCACCGCCATGACCGGAATATCTAAGGTTTTTTTGACCTGGCTGGCCGAATGGACCAGACATGCTTTTTCCATGAACATCGGCTGACAGATCCATTCAGGCGTCAGATCGTTTCCGGCGGAGACTTGAACCACATCGACACCGGCGTCTACTAGGATCTTCAGAATTTTAATGCTTTCTTCTGTGGTGAGACCACCATCAACATATTCTTCGGCGCTAATTTTAAATGAGATCGGAAATTCTTGACCCACACGGTTTCTGATTTCAGCCACAATCTCCTCGGCAAAGCGGGTTCTGCCGACAATATCGCCGCCATATCGATCTTCGCGGATATTGGAGAATTTGGAAAGAAATTGATTAACCAGGTACCCGTGGGCGCCATGGATTTCAATCAGCTCAAAACCTGCCTGATAGGCTCTTTCGGCGGCATCGCCGAATTTTTGAACAAGTTCTTGGATACCGTCGATAGTTAATGGCTCCACCTCACCTCGAATGGTAGGACAGGGAAGTGGAGAGGGAGCCAAAGGTTTGCGTTTGATGACTTTGACAGATGTCTGGCGGCCTCCGTGGTGTAACTGAACCGCCGGAACGGCCCCTTCTTCTTTCACGGCATGGGCAATTTTTGACAGACCCTCGATAAATCGGTCCTCATATATCTTAGCCTGGTTGGCCGATACAACGCCTTCGAGCGAAATCGCGCAGGCTTCCATGATGACCATGGCCGGCCCGCCGCCGGCACGGCGGCGGTAATGCTCTATAGTCGCACCCGAAATACCGCCGTCATCTGCGATCAGAAAGGAGGCCAGTGCTGGCATTACGATGCGGTTATTCAGTTTGATATTTTTGATCGTGATTGGAGAAAACAATCTTTCCATTGTTTGTATACTCCTGTGATTGAAAATTTTTCGATGAACTTAACCATCATTCACGTCAAAATCCCAAACGGTTGTCATTTTTTATTTTAAAAAATTTAAAATTGCGTAAATCCATAGCGTATTTGATGTTTAAAATCAACTTCCATATTCGAAAATTCCATGCTTAGCGTTTGATTCAATCTGTTATATCTCATACCGGCTTTCAGGCTTGACGCTCATTCGGCTTTTCTCTATAATCGTGTTCATCAAGTGAAATTATTGTGTTTTTAATATGTTATAGATGCATATGGTGTAAGGTCTTCCGAATCCCGTCTTGCTCAAAAACACGATTGTCGGTCGTTTCGAAAATTCAATGAAGGGAACCCCCCATGACCGAGTTTATCGCTAAGGTTTCAACGTTTCTCGCGGATAATGCCGCGGAATTGGTGATCGGCGGCGCCATCTTCCTGGCGCTTTTCGCCATTATTTTGCTTATCATTCTTATCCGGCGCAAACCGGATTTTATTATTACCAAACTTCAGGAAAATTTTTCGGGTCTGCAGAACAAACAGGACCGTCTTGAGCTTGTGATTAAAGACGAAATTACCCGCAATCGACAAGAGACCGCCCAAAACGCTCAGCAGGCGAGACAGGAGCTCAGCACGAGCCTGAAATATTCCAGTGATTCGCTGCAGCAGCGTATGAGCGAAAATGTTCGTCTGCAAAAAGATCAACTGGATTCTTTTTCCAAACAATTAATGGCGATGACCAAGCTGAACGAAGAAAAACTGGAGGCGATGCGCAAAACCATGGAAGCTCAGTTGCGGACCATGCAAGAGGACAATACCAAAAAACTGGAGCAAATGCGGGCGACCGTCGATGAAAAATTGCAGTTCACCCTCGAAAAACGTTTGGGCCAATCGTTTCAGCAGGTCAGTGAACGCTTGGAGCAGGTTTATAAAGGCTTGGGTGAGATGCGCAACCTGGCCTCCGGCGTGGGCGATTTGAAAAAGGTTCTCACCAACGTCAAGACCCGCGGCACCTGGGGTGAAATTCGCTTAAGTCATATTCTGGAGCAAATCTTAACCCCCGATCAATATGATGTGAATGTTGTCACAAAAAAGAATAGCAACGAACGCGTCGAGTTTGCCATTAAATTGCCGGGACAAGATAAAGATCAAGAAAAAATCGTTTGGATGCCGATTGACTCCAAATTTCCTCAAGAAGATTACCAGCGACTGTTGGATGCCCAGGAGGCTGCCGATAAAGAGCTGGCCGAAAAATCGATTAAGAATTTGGAAACACGCATCAAGGCCGAAGCCAAATACATTAAGGAAAAATATCTTGATCCTCCCAACACCACAGATTTCGGGATTATGTTTTTACCGGTTGAAGGCTTATATGCCGAGGTCCTGCGGCGTCCGGGTTTGTGCGATACGTTGCAGCGTGAATATCGTATTGCTGTGACCGGTCCCACCACCCTGGCCGCTCTGTTAAACAGTCTCCAGATGGGATTTAGAACTTTGGCCATCGAAAAACGTTCCAGTGAAGTGTGGGAGTTGTTGGGGGCGGTGAAAACGGAATTCGGTAAATTCGGTGACGTGCTGGCAAAGACCAAAAAGAAGCTTCAAGAGGCCAGCAATACCATAGATAAGGCCGAGGTTCGCACCCGGGCCATCGAGCGCAAACTTAAAAAGGTGCAGGAGGTGCCGCCGTCGGATGCAGTTCCTTTGGTTGAAGGATCTCAGGAGGAGGAAAAAGAAGTAGAAGATTAAATTTTAGGGATTTAGAGATTGGGGAATTTAGGAATTAAAGGAATGATCCCTTGAAACGGAGAAGCGGGGAACCGCTGAAATCAGAAAAGGCGCCGTTTCTTTTTATTCGTGATTCTTATGTGGGAGCATGATGGCAATTTCAAGCTATTGGGCGGATAAATATATTGAAAATCAGCGCACAGCCAAGGAGGCCCTCGACTTCATTCGACCGGGGCAGCGCGTGTTTATCGGATCTTCCTGTGGCGAGCCGCAACATCTGGTGCGAGAGCTTTCAGAAGCATCAAATTATTTTAAAGATATTGAGATAAACCGCCTATTAACGCTTGAAACCACCCCTTTAAGTTTAATTGCCAATAAAACAAAGGACCAAAGCCTTCATATTCGTTCATTTTACCTCGGATCCGCCAAAACCAGAAGCATTGCTCGCAATAAACGCTTTATCACGCCCATTAATCTTTCGGCGGTGCCCCGCCTATTCAAAAGCAGGTTGTTGCCGATTCATGTAGCTTTGATTCAGGTGTCTCCCCCGGATGATTTCGGCTGGATGAGTTTAGGCGTTTCGGTGGATATCACGCTGGCTGCCGCCAATTCTGCCGATCTGGTCATCGCTCAGGTGAATACCGAGATGCCGCGAGTTCTAGGCCGCAGCTTTATTCATGTGAATGATGTCGATGTATTTGTAGAGTATGATGAACCGTTGTTGACCATCGGAGAAACCCCGGAACTAGAAGCCGCCAATGATATTGGCCGCCTTGTGGCTCGACTCATCGACGATGGCTCAACCATTGAAATCGGTCTGGGTGCCACTCATCAGGCCACTTTGCTGACTCTTTCGGAGAAAAGTGATCTGGGTATACATACCCAATACTTAACCAACGATATCATGCATCTTTTTTCAAAAGGAGTAATTACGAATCGAAAAAAGGGATTTAATGAAGGCAAAATGGTGGCTAGCAGCGCCATCGGAACCGAAGAATTATATGAATTCATGAATGATAATCCGGCCATTGAATTCCATCCGTCCGATTACGTCAATGATCCGGCGATCATTGCGCGTCATAACAAGATGGTTTCCATGAGTGTCGCCATGACTGTTGATCTGACCGGGCAGGTTGCCGCAGATGCCTTACCGTATAATCATTTTTCCGGGGTTACCGGTATGCTCGACTTTATGAGAGGTGCGGTTCATTCTAAGGGGGGTAAGTCGATTCTGGTTCTTCCAGCTACAGCGGCCGGGGGCAAGAAAAGCCGGATTGTTCCGTTATTGGATGATGCTGCCGTTGTTGTGCCCAGGGGAGATGTTCATTATGTCGTAACGGAGTATGGCGCGGTAAATTTGTTCGGCAAAAGCCTTCAGGAACGTGCGATGGCCATGATCAGTATTGCCCATCCTGATTTTCGTGATGAGCTTTTTTATGAAGCCAAAAAAACGGGACTTCTCAGCGCTGAGCGAACCCTGTCGGAGTCGATCCACGGGGTCTATCCGATTCAATTGGAAGAGACCATTGAAATCCATGGGGAGGAGATCACGGTTAGACCTGCCAAACCGGTCGATGAGCGCAGAATCCAGGAACACTTTTACAATCTGGAAAAAGATGATGTTATTGCCAGATTTTTCCATGAAAAAACCAGTTTTGTTCACGATGAAGTCGAAGGTGTCTCCCTGATTGACTATATCAATGATTTAACAATTGTTGCGGTGGTGGGAGAATTTGGTTTTGGCAGGGTCATCGGGATTGGGGAGTGTTTGCTGGATCCGGCTACCAATGTCGCTGAAGTCGCCTTTTCCATCAGCAAACCCTACCAAAAAAAAGGGTTGGGTAAAATTTTAATGAAAAAATTGGCCTCGGCTGCTCGAGACAATGGAATTGCCGGGCTGATAGCCTATACGTCACCGCAGAACAAGGGCATGATAAAGCTGTTTAATAGCCTGCCGTATAAAATTGATTCGTATTTTGATGGTGAGATGTTGATGTTGAGTTGCAGGTTCGATGAGACTACGTAAAGCTGAAAGCTGAAACCTGAAACTGGATAAATGAAAGAGGAAGATTGAATGAGCACTTATAAGCTGAAATTTTTGCCCTACGATACGGAGATAACGGTACCGGAGGGTGAAACCGTTATCCGGGCGGCGTTGGAAGCCGGGGTACACGTCAATGCATCCTGCGGCGGAGAAGGTGTTTGCGGAAAGTGCCGTGTGATCATCGAAGACGGAACAGTAGAGGGGGGTATATCCGAAAAGCTCAGTCAGGAGGATCAGGATCAGGGATACCGTTTGGCCTGTCAGTCTGCAGTGAAAAATGATTTGGTTGTCCGCATCCCTGTCGAATCCTTTATGGACGCCAGTGTACTCAAAATGCAAGCTGCACCAAGACGCACCGCCCATATCAAGGAGATGAATTTTGAGGAATTAAAAGAAAAGGGGCTGTTTGTGGCGCCGGTGGAAAAGATATGCCTGGAGCTTCCTGAACCCACCGCACAGGACAACCTTCCGGATATTACCCGATTAATCAGTTACTTAAATCTTAAGCACGATGAGCATCGCCTTGAAGCCGACCTTTCGGTGATTCGGAAAATTCCTGATGTTATTCGCGAAGACGATTTCAAGATTACGGCGACTCTTATCCGGCCGGTGCGGAATGTCGGCAAAACCCGAATTATCAATATTGAATCTGGAGATACCACCGCTCAGAGCTACACAATTGCTATGGATATCGGTACGACAACAATTTACGGACAGGTTATCGATCTCAATAGTGGCGCTGTTTTGGCGGAAGAAGGAGAATTTAACGGCCAGATCAGCTATGGTGAAGATGTTATTTCCAGGATTGTATTTGCCGAAAAACCGGGTGGACTGGAAAAATTGAACAGGATCGTTATCAAGACCATTAATCAGATTATAAAAAGGATCGTCAAACGATCCGGTGTTGATCCTGAGGGGATTTCCACCATAACCCTGGCCGGCAACACCACTATGACCCAGTTGCTGTTGAAAGTAAATCCGCGATTTATCAGGCGATCACCCTATGTTCCGGCAGCGACATTATACCCGCCTATCAAAGCTACCGACCTGGGAATGGAGTTGGGTGAACATGTGAGAGCATTGGTCTACCCTGCAGTATCCAGTTATGTCGGCGGCGACATCGTTGCCGGTGTGATGGGATCCGGTATCTATCGTACGGAGGCGCTCACCCTTTACCTCGATGTCGGTACCAACGCCGAGATTGTGATCGGCAACAAAGATTGGCTGGCCTGCGCAGCATGTTCGGCGGGGCCTGCATTTGAAGGTGGAGGCCTCAAGTTCGGTATGCGGGCGGCCAAAGGGGCGATCGAGGATTTTTCTTTGGATCCGGTAACCCTCGAGCCTATGATTATCACTATAGGCAATGTCCGGCCGAGAGGTATTTGCGGCTCCGGGCTGATCACCATGGTGGCGACCATGTTTGAAATGGGGATCATCAACAACCTGGGAAAATTTGATCGGGATTTAGATACCCCGCGAATCCGTGAAAACAATGGTGTATATGAATATGTTTTGGCCTGGAAAGATGAAACCCAAATCGATCGCGATGTGGTCTTAACCGAAATTGACATTGAGAATCTCATTCGCGCCAAGGGTGCTATCTATAGCGGATGCATGACTCTGCTAACAGAAGTGGGCATGAGCATTCAGGATATTGAGCACATAATTTTGGCCGGAGGATTTGGCAGTTACGTGGATTTGGAAAAGGCCATGACCATCGGATTGTTGCCAGAAATGGACCCGGATAAAGTGACGTTTATCGGAAACGGCTCTTTGATGGGCGCCCGAATGAGTTCCCTGACCAATCGTATTCGTAAAGATGTGGTTGAGGTGACCAAAAAAATGACCAATTTTGAGTTGTCGGATACGCCTTCTTACATGGATAATTATGTGGCGGCCCTTTTTTTACCCCACACGGATATAAATCAATTCCCCAAATTAAAAGCCCGCTTCGAAGCTCGCAAGAAAAACCAGAAATGAATCTGATTTAAATAGAAATTTTAATTCAGTCGGGCTCTTCTCTTGACAAAGCTATATACTCCATATACATGACAATATTCTGTACTTTATGCGGACCAATATGTGCTTAGAAATCTATAAAAACTCCAGACAAATATGAAAGACATAAGGAGGTAACATTGGGTTTTGAATTTTACAAAGAATCGTATACCGGCCGGATAAAAGAAATTACCCTGGGAAAGGGAGACAAAGCCGTTAGCGTCGGTGGAGAGACATGCTATCCGTTCTACCAGTTCGAAGGCGAAATGCCCCACAAACCCAAAATTGCCATGGAAATATGGGACATGGAGCCGGAAGATTGGCCCGAAGCAGCCCTCGCTCCATTTAAGGATCTTGTTGCGGACCCGGCGGCCTGGGCCAAAAAATGTGTCGATGAATTCGACGCCGAGATGATTGTGCTGCAGCTCAAGAGCACCGATCCGAACGGAAATGATGCCTCCGCTGAGGAGGCGGCAGCCACAGTCAAAAAAGTGCTTGGCGCCATTGATGTGCCCTTAATTGTTTGGGGCACTGCCAACGTTGAAAAAGATGAGGAAGTCCTCAAAAAAATTGCAGAGGAATGCCAGGGAGAAAATCTGATTATCGGTCCGGTTGAGGACAAGAATCATAAAGGTATTGGGGCGGCGGCTATGGGTTTTGGACATACAGTGATTGCATCGTCTCCGATTGATGTCAACCTGGCCAAGCAATGCAATATCCTGTTGGAGAACTTAGGTGTGCCTATGGAGCGCATGATCATTGATCCCACCACCGGCGGTTTAGGTTACGGGTTGGAGTATAGCTACTCGGTGATGGAGCGCATCCGAATGGCTGCGCTGGCCCAGGGCGATGACAAGCTGCAGCTTCCCATTATCAACAACCTCGGCAACGAGGTCTGGAAGTGCAAAGAAGCCAAACTGCCTGCTGACGAAGACCCAATTCTGGGCGATCCGGAACGCCGTGCCGTCCTGATGGAGGCGGTGGGTGCGGTGGCTTTTTTGATGAGCGGCTCCGATGTTCTGATTATGCGACATCCGGAATCCATTCGACTTGTTAAATCCTATATTGATCTGATTTATGACGGCGGAATGGCCAATGATGTTGCACCCGTTCAGAAACAGCTGGATGATGTCAAACTGGATCTCTTGTCCATTTCGCCCGAGCCGGATCTGACCATCGAAGAAGAGAAGATTGCAAAACCTGCTCCGGCAAAGAAAGAGAAGGCGCCTGAGCCTGAGAAAAAGACAGAGCCAGAGACCAAGAAAGAAGCCGCTCCCGAACCGGAAAAGAAGGCTGCGCCTGAGCCCGCGAAACCCGCTGAAGTTGTGGAGCTTGCCGAGGCCAAAGCCAAGGCTGAAGAAGAGGCTAAGTTAAAAGCTGAGGCAGAAGCGAAAGCCAAAGCGAACGCCGAAGCCGAGGCGAAGGCCCAAGAAGAGGTCAGGAAAAAAGCCGAAGAGGAAGCCAAAGCGAAGGCCGAGGCTGAGACCAAAGCCAAAGCCGAAGAGGAAGCCAGAAAAGCTGCAGATGAAAGGGCCAAAATAGAGACTGACCTTGATGAAATCAGGCAAAAGCGGGCTAAAGAGCGTGAAGCGCTAGCTGCCAAACGAACAGTCGCCGCAAAGGAAGAGGTCAAAAAGACAGCTGCTGCGCAACAGAAATCCATGGTCGACAAGATGGTTGAGAATCTCGACTGGATTCATAGACGCTCGAGACCTTAACTGTGAAGGACGGACATGGATGATCCCATCGTATTACACATATGTAAAGAAATTATGAGGAGGAACCTCGTATGGCGGAAACAATTGAAAAAAAGGAAGTAAAAACAGAAAGAGCTAAGAAAGTCGCCGATCCGGTAGCGGCAACCATTGATGCCGCTAGCCAGCAGATGATTCGGCGTGCCCAGGAACTGGGAGTCGAGACGATCTTTGATCGGGCGGTTACCATGAAGCCCTGTAATATCGGAATTCAGGGAACATGCTGTAAAAACTGCGCCATGGGTCCTTGCCGCTTACCCCTTCCCAAAAGCGGCATTGAAGGCGAAGACGAACGCAAGGGCCTATGCGGTGCAACTGCAAATACCATTGCCGCCCGTAATTTTGCCCGCATGGTCGCCGCCGGTGCTGCGGCCCATTCAGATCACGGACGTGTTGTGGCAGAAGTTTTCCTGTCTGTTGCTCGCAAAGAGACCCAAGATTACAAAATTAAGGATCCCAACAAACTTTTAGCGATTGCCGCTCATTTTGGTGTGGATATCAAGGTTGAGGTAGACGATGAAGAAGTTGACCGAGATCTTGATGAAATCGCCCTTGAAGTTGCTGAAAAAGCTTTGGACGAATGGGGCAAGGCCGAGGGCGAGCTATATTATTTGAAACGAGCGCCCCAACCGCTTTATGAGAAATGGAAACAATATGGCGTCCTACCGCGCAACATTGACCGAGAAATTGTTGAAATTATGCATCGCACGCACATGGGTGTGGATCAGGACTACAAAAACATTCTCAAACAGTGCACCCGTGCCGCGCTCGCAGATGGATGGGGTGGTTCCATGATTGCCACTGATCTTCAGGATGTGATGTTCGGAAAACCGTATCCACTCCAATCCGAAGCCAATCTCGGTGTGCTGAAGGAAGACCATGTCAACATTATCATCCATGGGCATGAGCCGGTGCTCTCTGAGATGATTGTGGCCGCTGCTCAATCCAAGGAAATGGTTGAGTATGCCAAATTAAAGGGTGCCAAAGGTATTCAGCTTGCAGGTATTTGTTGCACCGGCAATGAAATACTCCAGCGTCACGGTGTACCGCCTGCAGGTACGTTTCTGCAGCAAGAGCTTTCTATCATCACTGGCGCTTGCGATGCCATGGTCGTTGACGTTCAATGTATCTTCCAAAACCTGGCCAATGTGGCCAAATGTTTTCACACCAAGCTGATTACCACCCATCCGATTGCCAGGATGGAACAGGACAATGTGGTGCATATTGAATTCGATGAGCACCATGCTATGGAAGATGCCAACCGGATTGTTAAAATGGCCATCGATAACTTCGAAAATCGCGGTGCCGAGGTAATGATTCCGAGCCAGAAGGCTGCTCAGATCGCCGGCTTTGGTGTTGAATCCGTCGAATATCACCTCGGGGGAACCTTCCGTGGTTCTTATTACACCCTCAATGATAATATCATCAATGGTCGTATCAGAGGCGTTGCCGGAGTCGTCGGGTGTAATAATGCCAGAACGCGACATAATGAGGCCCATATTGTACTTGTCAAAGAACTGATCAAAAATGATGTCATTGTGTTAACCACCGGATGCAACGGCATCGCATGCGCGATGGAGGGATTATTGACGCCTGGAGCCGCCGGTGTTTACTGCGGGCCGGGTCTTACTGAGGTCTGCGAGACAGTTGGTATTCCGCCGGTATTGCATTTGGGATCCTGTGTGGACAACAGCCGGATCCTGCTGGCTGCCACCGAGGTGGTTAAAGCAGGTGGACTCGGCAATGATATTTGTGATCTGCCGGCAGCCGGGGCGGCTCCGGAATGGATGAGTGAAAAAGCCATCAGCATTGGCCAGTATTTTGTGGCTTCCGGTGTGTATACCCTGTTTGGTGTGAATTTGCCTGTTACGGGTGCGCCGGTATTTCAAAAGCATTTGTTTGAAGAACTTGAAAAACTGTATGGTGGAAAATGGGATCTGGAGGCCGACCCCATCAATATGGCCCGCAAGATGATCGCCCATATCGACAAAAAGCGCAAGGAGCTTGGCATTGATAAGGCCCGTGAGCGGGTCCTCATGGATATGGCTGATCGTCAGCGACTCGAAGCATAAAAATTGGATGAGGGCGTCAAGAATTCAGGAATTAAGGGAGGATATAAAAAAATTAGGATAACGATCATTAAATTCCTCAATTCGCAATTCCTTAATTCCTCAATTTAAATAACAATCCTCAACGAAGGAGGAACATCGTATGTCAAGATTAGTTGCATTTGCTGCCATTCAAGGCGGCTACAACATTGTTTCACAGGTTGAAGGGGAGTATAAAAAGGCTCTGGATACCTACAACGCAGATACGAAGGTGGGCTTTCCCAACACTGCCTACTATCTGCCTGTAATCTATTCTCTGCTTGGACTCAAGGTGGAAACCCTTGAAGACATTCAGAAGCCACTAGAGGTGGCGCGCAAACTTCTGCCGCCCCATATCAAAGGTATGAATCATTTGCCTTACCTGGGTCCGCTATTGGATGCCGGCATGGCCACGCTGTTTAGTTTTGAGATTCGCGAGGCGCTGCGGTATCTCAATGAGCCGGATTTTTACCTGCATTCCGAAGAACCGGATATTGAGGCAGGCAAGATCTGGCTGGGAGCTGCCGATGACACCGTTTTTCGTAAAAGGGGTGTGGAGTTTGTCGACGGCACCGCCCCGGGGTTTGCCGCTATTGTCGGAGCCGCGCCGAATCCTGATATTGCCAAAGAGATCGTAGAAGAATACCAGAAGCGCAACCTGTATATTTTCCTGGCAGCGCATCAAAATAACACATCCGTGACGTATCAGCTGATTGAAGCCGGCCTACAGATCGGCTGGAATACCCGGATCGTACCGTTCGGACCGGATATCTCCTCAGCCATTTTTGCCCTGGGGTTTGCCAACCGCGCGGCCATGGCCTTTGGTAACGTGCAGCCGGGTGATTATAAACGGATGCTGCTTTACAACAAAAACCGCATCTTTGCCTTCGTCAATGCCCTGGGCGATGTGGGAACAGATTGGGCCGGGGCTGCGGCAGGTTGCGTAAACTGGGGGTTTCCGACCCTGGCCGACACGGATATCCCAGAGATTCTGCCCACCGGGATTTGCACTTACGAGCATGTGGTGGCCAATGTGCCCCATTCCGAACTTGTGCAGAAATCAGTCGAGGTGAGGGGGTTGAAAGTTACCGTATCCGATATTGACATACCGTGTTCATTCGGTCCGGCCTATGAAGGTGAACGGGTTCGCGGTGACGATCTGTACGCTCAGATGGGCGGTGGCAAATCCCAGTGCACCGAGCTGGTGAAGATGGCCGAGATGAATGAGATCGAGGACGGCAAGGTTGAGGTTGTCGGTCCTGATCTCACGGACATCAAAGCGGGCGACAATATCCCGCTCGGCATTTATGTTCAGATAGCCGGACGTGAATTCCAGACGGATTTTGAACCGATCATCGAACGCCAGATTCATCACCTGATCAACTACATCCAGGGGGTGATGCACATCGGCCAGCGCGATATCGCCTGGATCCGTGTGAGCAAAGCCGCCATTGAAAAAGGCTTTACGTTTAAAGACATCGGTACGGTCCTGCATGCCAAGTTCCATCAGGATTTCCAGAAAATCGTCGACAAAGTGCAAGTGACTCTTTACACCGATAAGAAAGATGTCGATGAACTGACCAAACGTGCCAAAGGAGAGTACAAAACACGCGATGAACGGGTGGAGAAGATGACCGATGAGGATGTCGAAACCTATTACTCCTGCACCCTGTGTCAGTCGTTTGCACCCACCCACGTCTGTACCGTAAGCCCTGAGCGAACCGGCCTTTGCGGTGCCTACAACTGGATGGATTGTAAAGCTTCCTTTGAAATCAACCCCACCGGCCCCAATCAGCCGATTGAAAAAGGTGAATGCCTTGATCCGGTGCTCGGCCAGTGGAAAGGGGTCAACGAATTCGTTAGACAGGCATCTCGCGGGGCGATTGATCACTACAATTTCTATTCCATGGTGATCGATCCCATGACCACCTGCGGATGCTGTGAATGTATTGCGGCCATGCTGCCTTCCTGCAACGGAGTGATGACGGTCAACCGGGAATACGCGGGAGAGACGCCTTGCGGCATGAAATTCACTACCCTGGCCGGTGTCATGGGCGGGGGAGCATCCTCCCCGGGATTTGTGGGGCACAGCAAGTTCAATATCACCCAGCGCAAGTTTATTACCGGCGACGGCGGAATTAAACGGATGGTGTGGATGCCCAAGATGCTCAAAGAGGAAATCAAAGAACGGCTCATTAAACGTGGTGAGGAGGTCGGAATGCCGGATCTTATTGATCGGATTGCCGATGAAACGGTCGGCACCACTGAGGAAGAGATCCTGCCCTTCCTGCAGGAGAAAAGACATCCGGCCCTCGAGATGGATCCAATAATTGGATAATAATTGAATAACGTTGCGCCATACGCGTTACGAGGTCATGCATGATGAATCTTTTTTGGCGCGACGCGCAACCCGTTACGCAAAACACGCAACACGACTAAAGGAGATTAAGATGGCATTAACCGGTATTCAGATTTTCAAACTGCTGCCGAAAACCAATTGTAAGGAATGCGGTGTGCCCACCTGCCTGGCCTTTGCCATGAATCTGGCATCCGGCAAAGCTGAGCTGGATAGCTGCCCTTACGTGTCCGACGAGGCCAGAGAAAAACTCGCCGAGGCCTCGGCGCCGCCGATCCGTCCGGTGAAAATCGGCAAAGGTGTGCGGGCGGCAACAACCGGCGGTGAAACCGTTCAGTATCGGCATGAAAAAACCTTTTACAACCAAACGCTGCTGGCAGCATTGGTGGGATCAGACATTGCGGCATCAGATCTCGAAACCAAACTAAAGACCTGGAATGCGTTTCAGTTTGAGAGGGTCGGGCTGAACCTACGGCCGGAATTGATAGCATTAAAGGATGTCAATGGCGATAAGGATGCCTTTGTTAAAACAGCCAAGACAATTGCAGAGACCAGTGAGTTTAACCTCATTTTAATGACCGAAAAGCCTGAGGTGATGAAAGCCGGGGTTGAGGCCTGCGGATTCAAACGACCACTGCTGTATGCGGCAACCGAAAGAAATATTGATGCATATGGTGCGCTTGCCAAAGACAACGGCTTGCCCATAGCTGTCAAAGCGGATTCAGTGGCTGGATTAATTCCGCTTACCGAAAAACTTACCGAAATGGGCTTAAAAGATATTGCAATTGATCCCGGTTCAAGAGAGATTAAGCAGTCCCATCAAGATCAGGTGACGATACGGCGGGCTGCGTTGAAGGATGGCAATCGGGCCCTGGGGTTTCCGACGATTACCTTTCCCTGTGAAATGGCTTCCAACCTGGATATGGAAACGCTGATCGCCGGCACGTTTATCGCCAAATACGGCGGAATTGTGGTGCTATCGGATTTTGCCGGTGAAAGTCTGTTTCCGCTTTTGCTGGAGCGGCTTAATATTTTTACCGATCCCCAGCGACCGATGACGGTCACCGAAGGAATTTACGAGATCAACAATCCGGATGAGAACTCGCCGGTGATGGTGACCACCAATTTTGCGTTGACCTACTTTATTGTTTCCGGCGAGGTAGAAGGCAGCAGAGTTCCGTCCTGGCTGCTGATCAAAGATTCCGAAGGTCTGTCGGTAATGACAGCCTGGGCGGCCGGCAAATTTGCCGGTGATGATGTGGGTATGTTTGTGAAGAAAAGCGGTATCGCGGACAAGGTCAAACATCAGGAACTGATTATACCCGGTTATGCAGCCGCCATCGCCGGTGATGTGGAAGAAGAGTTGCCCGGTTGGACGATTACCGTGGGGCCCAGAGAAGCTGCTCACATTCCGGGATTCCTTAAGGCAAGATAAGACGAGATGGAATGTTGGAAAAAATAAAGCGTTGCGAGTTCCGGGGTACGAGTTAGTGGAGGAAATAATTCCAATTTTATCGCGAAACGCGCAACTCGGAAAACGTAACGCAATCAAGTTCCATTATTCCAATTGCGACGAAGTCTCAAAGTCTGGTAAAGTAACAATCGCCAATCATCAAGTAAAGCACAAAAAATGCCAATTAATGTAAGGGAGGTTGTATGTTACTTATCGGTGAAAGCTTAAACGTCATATCGAAGAAGATCGGCCAGGCGTTTAAAGAACGCGATCCCAAGCCGATCCAGGAGGAAGCCCTTTTTCAGAAAGAAAAAGGCATGGACT
>CP070746.1:3910983-3937779 GCA_020348305.1 Desulfobacterales bacterium | reverse complement strand
TATATCCATAACAAATTAGCACTCTCAAAAGTACTGATACTGTAAACAAATCCGCATTTTACAAAGGGCTTAAAACCCTGTGATATCACATCCCTTATTGACTCCCCACCCACCAAATGTTACCCACATCTCAGCGTAAGGAAGCCTGATTTCCTCATTTCGGAATAGCCCGATACCCTTTGCCAAATGGACTTCCTTGCGCTTTTTCTTTTTCCTTCCCATTCGAAATCTTTGGTTAACTCTTTGTTGAAATTTTTGGTGAAATCTTTGGCTAAATCTGCGAGGCAACAAAAATCGTTTGAATGACGGGACGGGCGTGTGGAATGACCGATCGTCTCACAGTGAAAGGAAGGCCACCTCACGGAGGACAAATTGATCTCGGCCAAGTACGGATAGACAGCCACAAATTTGGGTCATTTTTTGTTGATTTCAGTTCGATTTCAGGGGACTTGGGGGGTAAACTTAAAGTTGTCATTTAGAAACCTGTAAGTTCTCAATCGGTTCCCAACAGTTGACTAATAGTTGACTGTCCGTCTCCCTGCGGTTCCGGATTGTTAACAGGCCTGGTGTCCAGCCGGTTGTCCAACGCTCTTCTAATCCGTAGGTCGCAGGTTCGAATCCTGCCAGGCGTACCAAACGACTCCATCAAAGTCGAAATGGTCAGATAGAACCATTCAAAATTTTGGGTATTCACACACCTCAAAGAAACGGTTTAATTTATTTTGAATTCTTAAATTATGCCTACCTTCTTAGAATTCATACTATACAAGAAATCCTAAAAATTTCAATGGATTTTTGCACCTCCTAGAACTGTCCATTGAATTTCGTAATGAAATCAAATTTCTAAAAAATATCGCGGCATGGTTTGATGCCCTATCGATGTCGTCATTTATCAGATAATTTCTTTACACTCATTTTGCCAAATTCTATCATAGGGCGAATGCTTAGTGAAGCTCAAATTGACAGCTTATAAAAAGAAACCGGGGAAAGAAAGGTTAAGAGAATGTTAAATTCCGAGCAATGTCGAATATAGCAATACATATTTTAAGCCGTATCAGTAATAGAGAATAGAAGTAAAGTGCACAACGCGAACCTAAGTTTTTTTACGAAACCGGTTGTCCAGTTCGCATAAGACTAACAGAGGGAAGCTAATAAGAAATTCAAAGATAAATCCAATCGTTACCAGAAACAAAATAAAGGGAAGCTTTATCAAAAAACGCCCCTTTTCATACATATCTTTGAAGTTCCGTTGCATAAGTCTGGATGTAATTATGGTTTAGAGGGTTTTCAAAAAATGTTTGGCTTGATATTCAAATTCTCTGGTTTCAACATCGACTATCCGATGGTCATTTTCATCAGCCACCGTAACTGTCACATAACCGCCGGCACCTTCAAATGATATACAACACCCGTTGCGATCTTTTTCTTCCAAACCCTCCCCTTTTCTTCCAAAATATGATGATGCTTTATCAATTATGTCATCGGGCGTCAATCGGGTTTGTTTCGCGATTCGAAGCATGTGAATCCTCCAATTTTAGCTGGTTGGGTTCGCTGATAACCGTTTGGGACAGAAAAAATCCACCATGAGTAATGATAATACCCCTGTTGATAGTTTCAAGTGGTACTTTCCATCTCGAATCGCTCCCTTTTTCAAAAATCCACTTATTCCAAGAAGGCATCAAACCAAAAGAAAAATCTATATCAGTAAAAAGACGGATGCTTAAGGAAATGATGGGTAACGGGTGAATTCGATCAGAAATAAAGATTTCTAGTCAGCAGCTTCTAAATGTTGATCGATCATTGTTCGGTAATACTTTACCCCAACTTGATATGATGTGGGTTCAGATTCGGGTAATTTCTGACACCAACGGACTTCGGCAAGATATCCTTCGTATATTTCCGAACCAATAGTATCTGGCGCAAATTCTTCCATCATCACGTAAATGTCTGATCCTGGATCGATGGCAGAAGACGATTGAAAACACAGGCCGCCTTTAGAGAAATTGTACATTTTCGCATTAAAGAATTTATCCGAGTTGTGATACGCATAAATAATAGAGACTTCATGGTTATATCTTTCATATTCTCTTCTTTCACTAATATTTTGCATGAAGTCCCCCTTTTCGTTGGGGTTCGAAAATATGTTTGGCGATATTGATTTTTAGAAAAGAAGTTAATGGCGCTATTCGAATTCCAGTTAGAATGCCGAAATCCAGTTATGTTAATCGGAGTAGAAAAAGAGAATTAGGCGCAGTAGATCTTAATCATTATCGGATAAAGAATTACTTATGTCAAATAAAAATAATGAAATTATGCTATCAAAAAGACATTTACGAAACCCATCAAGCACTTTTGTATCTATTCGGCAAAAAATGATTACATCTTATTCTTTTTGAAAAATACTGAAAACTTAAGTTTAGCCACCTATTGACCGATATAATTGCTACACGACACGTCAATGGTTCGTAAAATATCTTAACATATTGTGAACGCTATAAATTTAGATAAATTCGGCTTACGTCAGATGAATCTCACGTAAACCAATCCCGAAGGAGGGATCAACCATGGGGACAAATAATCTCGTATTTTTAGAAGTTTTAGAATGGTTCGATGAAACCGGCCGAGAACTCGTACACCGGCTTCCGGAAGAAGGTTCCGGTGAGATTAAATACGGTGCACAACTCACCGTCAGAGAAAGCCAAGCGGCTGTGTTCTTCTACAAAGGAAAGGCTGTCGGCGCTTTCGGACCGGGTCGACATACCCTTAAAACCGCCAATATACCCATTTTGACGAAAATCGCCAGTATACCTTGGGGCATGACCAGTCCCCTGCGGGCTGAGATGTATTTCGTTAATTTAAAGGTATTTACCAACTTGAAGTGGGGTACTCGAGACCCAGTGGCGTTTAAGGATTCCGAATTGGGTCTCATCCGTTTGCGCGCATTTGGGGTATTTAATCTGCAGGTAGTTCAACCTGTGCTATTTATTAACAGCCTGGTCGGCACCCAGGGAATGTTTTCGACGGATGAGATCGAGGAATATCTAAACCGGGTTATCGTATCCAGATTCAACGATTATATGGGTGAAACCATTGATTCAGTTCTAAATCTGCCGGCCAAATATGATGAATTATCTGAGGGACTTGCTGAACGATTGAAAGAGGACTTCAGTCATTTTGGCATTCGGCTCACGCATCTGTATATTAACTCGATTACCCCTCCGCCGGAAGTGCAACAAGCCATCGATGATCGCAGTCGCATGGGCGTTTTCAACGATATGAACAAATTGATGCAAATGAAAGCGGCCATGGCCATGGAAAAGGCGTCTGAGTCCGAAGGTGGCGGTTCTGAAATGGGTATGGGTACATCGCTTGGCCTGATGATGCCAGCCATGTTTGCCCAGTATTTTGCAGGCGCCCAGCCTCAAACCCGCCAAGAAAATACCCAACAGATGGCGTCGTGTCCGGAATGTCAGAATTCTATTCCAAGCAGCGCTAAATTCTGCCCCGATTGCGGACACCAACTACTCGTCTTTACCCAATGCGTGCGTTGCTCTAAAAATTTAACGCCCAGTGCAAAATTTTGTTCTCGCTGTGGATATCCGGCTGAGGAAAAACCTGAAACCAAATTCTGTGAAAACTGCGGCGCTGAAAACATCACAGACTCTTTGTATTGTAATGAATGTGGTGATAAATTCTAGTTATCGACACGGAGTGCAGCCATCAATTTTCTTATTGAACATCAGTGCCCCCAATGCGGGGCACCGGCCGTTCTGAACGAGACCGACCGCCTGTTTACCTGTGAGTTTTGTCGAGTGAAGTCGTATCTGATGGCCAAGGACTTTTTCCGCTATATGTTTCCCAGCAAAGCTCCTATAGATAAACAACTCGTTTTCTTTCCCTATTGGCGATTTAAGGGGATGCTTTTTGCCTGTAACCCAAAGGGAATAAACCACAAATTCATCGACGTCAGCCACCAAGCCATCAAATCCCATTACATACCCCATTCGGTGGGCTTGCGAAGTCAGGCGCTTAAGCTCCAATTTATTGCACCGGAAACCGAAGGTCGATTTTTAAAACCGACACAGTCTCTGGACCATGTCATCCAAACCTTTAAGCACCGTTTCGGCAAAACCTTGGTTAAACCGATTTTGCACCAATCCCACATTGGAGAAACAATCAGTCTCCTTTATTCACCCACATACATTAAAGATAAGGTATATGATGCGCTTCTCAATCAACCTGTTTCTTCGCTGCTGCCGGATGATTTTGATATCGAACAATTTCCGGGAGGCGCTCCAGATTGGCGCATCCAATTCATATCCACGTTATGTCCGAATTGCGGTTGGGATTTAGAAGGCGAGCGGGACACGTTGGTTTTACTCTGCAAAAATTGCACGGCAGCATGGTATGCAGCTGGTAACTCACTGAAACAACTCAAATTCGGGCTGTTTCCATGCGGGAAAAAAAATGGAATTTATTTGCCGTTTTGGCGCATACGAGCGGATATAAAGGGAATTCAACTGGATTCCTATGCGGATTTAATAAGGGTGGCCAATCTTCCCAAGGTTGCGCTTAACAAGTGGCATGAGCTTGGATTTCGTTTTTGGGCGCCGGCATTTAAAGTGCGACCTCGGGTATTTTTGCGACTTTCATCCAACATGACGCTTTCGCAACCCCACGAAAACCTAACCTCCGAATTACCCAATGGTAGACACCAACCGATTACCATGCCGGTTACCGAAGCGGTCGATAGCCTTACAATCAACCTGTCTAGCTTCATCAAACCGCAAACGAAGCTTGTTGATCTAGTTCCTGAAGTAAAAATTGACGCGAAAAGCTTTGTGCTGGTGTATTTGCCGTTTCAAGAAGGTCACCACGAATTCATTCAATCCGATCTACAATTGGCGATCAGCAAAAACACATTGAGCTTATCCAGAAACTTATAAGGCCAAGTCGGTTTCGGATCCGCCCTACCCCATATCCAGAATCCATTGCAGCGTTTATTAGCAGCGATGATCTTCAGACAATTAATATATTATCGAAAGATGAAAATAGGTTGACAGACGAAAGGCCAGCTGAAATAAGTCCCCTAAAACATACATTTAATAACCATAACGTTAATGGAAATGATAACGCGAGAAACTTATGAAAATTAATCACAGCAGTCTTTTGCCCGGAGCAAAAAATGCCCACGGTTTGGCAGTCATCATCGATGTATTCAGGGCGTTCTCCTGTGCACCACTGCTTTTTTTATTAGGAATTAAAAAATCTATTTTGGTTGCCTCCCCCGCGGATGCTCTAAGATTAAAGAAAAGTGATTCCAAACTAATTTTGGTGGGGGAAGTGGGAGGTGCTCCGATTGACGGATTTGATTTCGGCAATTCTCCCAGTCAGATTTTGAATGAAACCCCTTCCTTTTTTTATGAAAAGACAGTTGTGCAGCGGACATCTTCGGGAGTTCAAGGTGCTATTGCAGCATTGGCTGTAGCCGATGAAGTCCTCCTCGGAAGCTATGGCCTTGCCAATTCCACTGCTCGTTATATTGAATCCAGACAACCTGAAGAAGTCAGTCTGGTTGCCATGGGCTGGGATTTAAAAGAAATAGCACCCGAGGATGAGTGGTGCGCCCGGTACATGGAGCACCTGCTGAGGGATAGCGAATACAATCATTTTCAAGCGTTGCGCGAAATTGTCTTTCACGAAACCACTCAAAAATTTCTGCGAGGGGATGTTGCTTACTTTCCCGCTGAAGATCCAATTTTGTGTCTGCAGCGCGATATCTATGATTTTGTGCTCCAGGCAAGGCGAGAAGAAGATTTAGTCGTTGTTGAAAAAATAGATCTTTAACAAATATAAATTCGGCTTGACGGTTGCCAGATGGTTAAATATGCAATATAAGAAAGAGAAAATAGCATGTCAAAGGCAACGCATCTCGTAATAACCCTTAACTACTCAAAAAAACTTTCAGGTTGAGGCATCAATAGGTCAACTTAGATTTACGGTATATGACTGCTCAGAAGATACCTTCCTTAGATGTCCTGGTAGATCAATATCTGAATTATTTGTTGGTGGAAAAAGGGCTATCAAAAAGAACCCTGGAATCATATAGTCGAGATCTTACCCGATATCATACGTTCTTGCTTAATAATGGTGTAACGAACGTCTCAGATTCGGATACCCCTTTAATTTTAAAACATCTGATCGCTTTAAGGGATTCTGGGCTTGAGGCACGAACACGGGCAAGGCACCTGGTGGCGTTACGGGGCTTTTACCGTTTCTTGGTCCAGGAAAAAATGATTGGCCGTGATCCTGCGCGGCTTGTTGAATTACCTAAAATCAGCCTTAAACTGCCTGATGTACTTTCAGTGGAAGAGGTAAAACGCTTGTTGGACAGCCCGGATCCCAAAACTCCTCAGGGTGCCAGAGATGCCGCTATGCTAGAGATTTTATATGCCGCAGGGTTGAGAGTTTCCGAACTGGTGAATCTAAAATTTCAGGATGTAAATTTGGAAGCCGGGTACGTGAGGGTTTTTGGCAAGGGATCAAAGGAACGGGTTGTTCCTATTGGTATGTACGCACAGCAAAAAATACAGAATTATTTAGATGCCTCCCGTAAGCGCCTTTTAAAAAATCTAATCAGCCCCTATCTTTTTGTGGCACGGGCAGGAAAACCCATGAGTCGCCAAGGATTTTGGAAAATGCTTAAACGCTATTCCCAGAAAGCAGGCCTTCATAAAAAAATCACCCCTCATAGCCTGAGACATTCATTTGCCAGTCATCTATTAGAAGGAGGCGCGGATTTAAGAGCCGTTCAGGTCATGTTAGGTCATGTGGATATCTCGACTACCCAAATCTACACCCATATTGCCAGGGATCATCTTAAGCATATGCATACAAAGTACCATCCGAGGGGTTGAACAATCGAAGTGTGACATTGCTTCGCTCTGTCTTTTTATTTCAATAAAAATGATCCCCCGAAGGCGGATTGACAGAAAAAGCACAAATTTCAGAACTAAGGGCTTACGACTCCCCCTATGTTCTATTCAGAGTTCAATTCCGTACTTGTTGTTGAATTCTTCAATGATGGCCAAAAACTCCTGCGGAAGTCTTTGTTTTGCCTGAATGAGGATGGTAGGCGATATGTCTCTATAAAACGCCTGAGCAATTCCACCGGCAATACAACCCATTGTATCCGTGTCCCCACCAAGGGAGATAGCCATGCGGATAGCATCTTCAAAATTATGAGATTCAAAAAATGCGATCATCGATTCGGGCACGGATCCTTGACAGGATACGTCGAAAATATAGCTCGGTCTGATTTCATTTAAGCTTCGGTTGAGATTATAGCCAAATCGATCTGTAATTTCTTGACCGATCTCCGCTTTGCTTGTTCCTTGCCGGGCCAAATAAATGGCTAAGGCGGTCGCCTGGGCACCTTTTATACCTTCGGGATGATTATGGGTTACGGCAGCACTTTTTTCTGCTTCATTTAAGACCTTTTCAATCGAATTAAATGCAAATCCTACCGGACTCACCCTCATGGCAGAACCATTCCCCCAACTGTAGTAGGCTTCATCGTTTGAGGATTGCATCCAACGATAAAAAGACAATCCATATCCCGCAGCAGGATATCTTCTAGCAAACGCTTTTAAAGCGGTTGCATAATCAAAATTGTGTAGAATGGAGTCGGCAATGGCAATTGTTAAAACCGTATCGTCGGTAAACCGTGATAGCATCGAAAAAAGCGGAAACGAGGTGGTTTTAATGGGATACTGTTCAAAGACAGAACCGATAATATCTCCGACAATCGCACCTATCATAATTATCTTGGCTTTCGTCGTTAAGGTGATAGGAAAATTGACTGAGTCGCATGGATTCTGTTAGCAGGTTAATATGTTTCAGATGTTACCTTATGATGGGTCGCTTCACAAGCGGAAAATGTTTAATGGATATCCATCGAAAGAAAACGATTGAAAAATTTCTTTCATTGATAAGCAAAAAGAGGATATGAATGGGTTTAAACGGCTTTTTCTAGACCTTTATGAACATCTGTGGGCACGCCGTAGGCATCAATCTGTTCAATAGAAGTTATAAAGGTTTTACAAGGCTGGCAGAATTTTTTGGGTCTACCTCTTCCCGTCCATTGCAATTTCATTTTATGATGTGTTCCGCATTTCGGGCAGATACATTCAACCGTTGCATTGCCATTTCTTTGAGATAAATGAAACCACCTATTTTCTTTTTCATAATATCGACGACTGTTTGCTGCTGGCATTTTTAGATCCTTCCTTTTTTCATTTTTCCATTTTTTTATACTTTTTAATGAGGTCTTCGATCGCCTCCTCCAAAAGTGTACCCAGCGATTTATCCGTATCAACCGCCAGATGTTTCAGCGCTTTGAGGCTATCGTCATTAATTCTGGTAGAAAATGTCCTCTTTTTACCCATGTTATTTATATTAAATTAATATTTTAAATATTTCAAGTATTATTTTATATTTTTTTTATATAAAATTTTAATTAAAATTAATTATAAATATTTCTAGCTTTATATAAATATACGTCCAAAAATACTGTGAAATATATTTAAAAGAGGACAATATAATAATTGCGGAGACATGGTGGGAAGAAGACAATATGATTATGTATAAAACAAACTAAAAAACAGAAGATTAAACAAATGGCTTGGAGCATCTTGCATTCGTTTAATCTTCTGCGTTTAATCAAGCCCGAAGATATTCACTCGATGACCGTCGACCGTTCATCAGTGTTTAAGGGGAATTTCAAAGAGGATTACTATGCACCTACATATATCCCCCGGCCGATCTTTTTAATTTTGCCTTCTTTGGAGGTCCGGAAGATGATATTGCGAACTTTTTTATCATCAAACCCTGTTTTAGCTCTTAAGGTGGGTACATCCACACCTTTCCTTGATCGCTTGACAATTTTCAATACTTGTTCAGTGGCCGTCGCTTGAACACTTTTCTTCTGTGCGGCAGCCTTTCTCACCGGAGCTCTTTTTGCAGTTGCTTTTCTAGCCGTCACTTTTCTTGTGGATCGTTTGGCTTTCGTCTTCGGTTCCTTTCCGAAAGCTTTTACCAATTTTTCCATTTTTCTTTCCAGGGCTTTGATATCCTTTTGAATATCTCTTAGATCTCCTTTTAAAACTGTCATCTTACTTTCCTCCTCCATTTTTTTCCAATGAAATATCTTTCAGTATTCGAATACCTATACATAACTGCTAACAAAGCTTATATATAGCTTTTATTTTTGTCAAGAAATTTTGGTTTTCTCTTCTTTTTTGAATTGAAAAAGAAAATAAATTTTCTCAAATTTCAGACTGTCGTAATCTACGTATAGCAAGCAAAGTGATATCATCAAATTGCTCAGCATCGCCTGTATGAGATTTTACCTGATCTGAGATATGATTGAGCAATACAGCTGCTGAAGGAACTTCATCTTCCAGCAAAGATAATAGTTGTTCTGACGTAAAAAAATTGCCATCATCAGAACTCGCCTCAATAATGCCGTCGGTATAACCCAATAGGATCTCGCCGGGTTCCAATCGAGTTTCCTTGATTTGATACGCAGCGTCGAGCTGTATGCCTACCGCCGGACCGGTAGGATTGAGCTGTTTCCTAACGCCACCGAACTTATCAATAATCAATAAGGGCTCATGGCCGCCATTGATGTAAGTCAGAGTACCGGTTTTCGGATCGAGCACGCCAAAAAATAGGGTTGCAAACATTGCCAACTCGCCATGATTCTGCGCAATGTACATGTTGGTAAATTGGATTGCTTTGAGTGCGACAAGGTGGTCGGGATGAGTTAAACCAATTCCAGCCATTGATTCTTCCTCACTAATGGATTCTCCATTGTATAAACACGCCAATCCTTCCAACGTCGTTTGTCCCGAGAAAATTCGAATCAAACTTCTGAAAAGCGCCATAAATAGGGCTGCCCCAACGCCTTTGTCACATACATCGGCGATGACAACGCCCACAGCATCCCCTGGAAGATCAAAGACATCGTAAAAATCTCCTGCAACTTGACGCGCAGGTTTAAAGAACGCTGAAAACTCCCAGCCAGATTTGGTTACCAACTGAGCCGGTAAAAAATTGGTTTGCATCTGCCGGCCTATTTCTAATTCACTATTGAGCGCTTTGGAATAGGCTTCAACTTGCTCGAAGCTTTTCTGCAAGGCCACTTCCGCTCTTCTACGTTCATTGATCGCATCGGTTATCTGCTTGTACATATGCCTGAAAGCCTCGATGACTTCACCCAATTCATCCTGGCGCTGGACAGACGCAGAATAAAATGCGGGCGTTTGCTGATCCTGACTGATAGCGTTGCCAGCCTTAATCAGGTCTTCCCTTAAGCGCAAAATAGGTTTCACAACAATTGGATTCAACGCGAACCATGCTCCAGTGGTCACAAAAATTGATATAATATCGACCAAACCCGCAATCCTGAGAGTGAACGCATATAATGCCCGTCGTATGGGCGATGCATCGTGTCGAAGGATTAAAATGTAATCTCTTTTCAGCTGGGCGAGCGAGCATACCAAGTCATAGCGATCTCCCTTTTTGCTCTCAAGGTAGATCAATTCATTACCCTCAATTTTGGGTAACCTAAACTCAGGAGATTCGCCAAAGACGCCCACAACTGTTCCATCAGATCGATACAACGTACCACCGACTACCTGGGAACTTTGGTGAAGACCTTTGATCTGATCAAACAGTTCTTTATCGGATATTTTGCTAGGTGCAAGTTGCATGATCAACGAAATTTTTGCTGTCGAGACCTCCTTCAGTTGAGCCAAAAGTTCCTTTTCGCGATTTTTAAATGAAGGTATAAGAATAATTGTCTCAATGACAATCACGCTGGCAAAAACCCAGAAGACAATGCGCCGTGATAAACGGCCCCTGTTTGACAGAACGAATCGACTAGGGATTGCGAACATGGTGGCTGAACTCCTTATGCAAAATTATTACTGTCGATACGAGTTTAGGATATCAAATTGAAATATAATCATACTGTCGCAAATTATCCAGAATAATTGCGAAAATAAATCTTCCCCGCTACTTAGAGCATCTGATTTGAAAAGGCAGGTCGGTTGACAACATTTGCTTTAGATCTATTGTTATTTTATTTATGGTAGTTTGAATTACCTAAAAAAGATAAAAAGGAGAAAATGAATGAAATTAACGGACATTGCCCCGCTTGAAAAATGGGTTGAACTCGAAAAAGATATTCATAAACAAACGGGATTAGATGTGAATGTGTTCAATACAGAAGGTTATCGAATTTCCGACTTTAAAAATTGGGCCAACCGGTTGTGCCCTGAAATCAAGGCAACCGATAAAGGACAGAGTTATATTTGTGCGCCGGCTCATATGAACATCGCCGCTCAGGCCATGCGAACCAAACAGACGGCTATCGAGGAGTGTGATGCCGGACTGATTAAGCTGGTTGTTCCTATCTTTGTGAATGATGAATTTATCGGGGCTGTTGGCGCATGCGGGTTTTTGCTTGATGACGGTGAGGTGGACAGTTTTCTGGTAAATAAAATGACAGACATAGACGAGGACAAAGTGGAACGCCTATCGCAGGGAATTAAATCAATAACTACTGAGAAGGCGATGACACTGGGTAACTATATTGCAGCAGAGATAGAAAAAATTGTCAGCGATCTTGAAATTGATTGATAATAGATAGTGATTTCTGTTAAAGGATATCTAGGCTCATAAAAAAAATCTAAACTTATCATGTTGAGGAAGTGCACTCCATGAATAAAGTTATCATCTCAGTCCTAGGGCAGGATCGTCCCGGAATTGTGGCAGCGGTTTCCAAAATTCTTTTTAGACAAAATTGTAATGTTGAAAATGTGAGCCAGACAATTCTGCAATCTGAATTCGCCGGCATTTTTATTGCGTCTATGCCGGCTGATCTTTCCTTGGAAAATTTAAAGGAATCGTTGTTAGATGAACTGCATCGTATCGATTTGCACGTTCAAATCAAATCCATGCAGGATCAAGATCCGGTGTTCGCGTCGATCGAGATCGAACCTTTTGTTATTACAACCAAAGGTCCGGACCGCAAAGGGTTGGTAGCCGGAATTACAGAAATAATCGCCAACCATGGGGTCAACATCACAAATTTGCAAGCCGTATTTAAGGGCGGCGACGAGCCAGGCGACAACATCATGATATACGAAGTCGATGTGCCCGTTGGTGTTGATCAAAAAGCCCTTGATAATGAATTAAGACAACGAGCGAAAGCCCTTTCGCTTGATATCAGTATTCAGCATCGCAATATTTTTGAAGCGATAAATAGGATATAGTGACATGGAGAAAGGCAACCCATGCTAACCGATAGAGAAATAATCTCTACTTTGGAGATGCTCGAGAGCGAAAATTTGGATGTGCGTACCGTTACGTTGGGTATTAATTTATTGGACTGCGCCAGTCACGATGTGAACAAGTTAAAAAATAAGATCCAATCGCGGATTACTCATTTTGCGAAACATCTTGTCACGGTCTGTGATAAAATCGGTCAAAAATACGGCATCCCAGTGGTGAACAAACGAATTGCCGTGAGTCCCATGGCTGTGGTCGGAGCGGCATTATCATCTTCGCAACTCATTGATGTCTCAAAAACGCTGGATGCCGCCGCCGCGCAGGTCAATGTTGATTTTATCGGCGGCTTTTCGGCTCTGGTTGAAAAAGGGATTGCCAGAGGGGACCGGGCCTTGATTGAAGCGATACCCCATGCCTTGTCAGCCACCGATCGAGTTTGTGCTTCTGTGAATGTAGCCTCCACTCGAGCCGGCATTAATATGGATGCCGTTTTATTAATGGGCAACGCCATAAAACAAGCCGCAGAGCTTACCGCGCACAGAGATGGAATCGCTTGCGCCAAGCTATGTGTTTTTGCCAATATTCCTCAGGACATACCTTTTATGGCCGGCGCCTATCTGGGTATCGGTGAAGCCGATGCCGTCATTAACGTCGGTGTAAGTGGCCCGGGAGTGGTTAAGAAAGCCATCGATAGAGCACTTGAATCAAATCCGAATTTAGATTTAGGGCGAATATCCGAGCTGATAAAAAAGACCGCATATAAAGTTACCCGGGTCGGTGAGTTGATCGGAAGGGAAGTTGCAGAAAATCTCAACATCCGGTTCGGCGTGGTTGATCTTTCCTTGGCACCGACACCACATGTAGGCGATAGCGTCGGCGAAATTTTCCAAAGTTTGGGTCTGTTGAGCATTGGTGTACCTGGAACAACGGCTGCACTTGCGCTTTTAAATGACGCTGTTAAAAAAGGCGGCGCCTTTGCCAGTTCCAAAGTCGGGGGATTGAGCGGGGCTTTCATCCCGGTCAGCGAAGATCTTAATATTTCCGAAGCCGCCCGCGAAGGTTATATCAGCCTCGAGAAACTCGAGGCCATTACCAGTGTATGTTCAGTTGGATTAGATATGGTTGCCATCCCAGGCGATACATCAGAGGATACCATTGCTGCCATTATTGCCGATGAAATGGCCATCGGCGTTATCAATAACAAGACTACGGCGGCACGCTTGATACCGGTTCCAGGGAAAAGGGCTGGTGATAGTGCATACTTCGGTGGGCTTTTAGGTCAGTCAACAATTCTCCCAGTCAACAATGCTCAGGGCGCGAATCACTTCATCCGACTCGGTGGTCTCATTCCCGCACCAATTCACAGTCTAACCAACTGAATTATTTTAATAACTGGATTCGCGTGGTGGAAGCGAAAGAATGGCTGGCCCAGCGCAAGCTCCGTTGGTTCGGAACCAAGGATTGCGAAAATTTGATAAAATAAATGCTATGAATATGCAATTGTTTTATTTAACGGATACAACGGGACAGTGAGCTTGCAGAATTACGTATTGGGCCGTGGATCCCAGAAGCAATTTACCAACTTTTGACCGTCTTTTAACCCCAACAACAATCTCGTCCGCCTCGTTTTCTTTTGCAAACTCCACGAGATCTTCTCCAGGTGACATTCCTCGAATCAGCAGATGGGTTTTACACGCAATGTTGTTTTCTTCGAACATCGATTTGGCATATTCTAAACCTCTTTCAGCTTGTTCGATATCTTCTCTTTGATTTTCCGTGCCTTTTTGCATGGAGGTTACTACATCCACAGTTGCACCGAAAGCTTGTGCGTGCGTTTTTGTCAAATTAAGGGCTTCCTTTGCCGAATTCGTACCATCGTATCCTACCAAAATCTTCATCTCGGTCTCCCTTCTGTGCGCAGAAGTCATCAAGATGTGAGCCTCTGCAAATAATTTCAAATGAAAGATTTATTTTAATGTATTAATGACCGCCCTCATGAAAGCGGGCAGATCATCGGGTTTACGGCTGGTGATTAACTTTCCATCGACGACAACTTCTTGATCGATCCAGTCGACTGGAATCAGAGCCTTTTTGCCTTTAAGTTCCATAAATCTTCTCCTACCTGTTTCTTTGAAACCAATATATACATCTTTCAAGACATGTCCACTGATAATTTCGTCATGGATTAAAACAAATGTTAGGTGTGTTTATCGATGATCGGTTTCGAAATGGTGCTGATAATTGTATTGTTGTCTCTCGTCAGGTCTGATATTTTTATTAAAAACCCTATTTGCGACCATAGATTGATCGGATCAATTTTTTGAGAAACACCATAGGTGATGTTGTGATCCAAGTCGACGACGATATAGCCATTGATGAAAACGAAATTCAATTGGATTTTATCCGTTCCTCGGGACCCGGCGGCCAAAACGTCAATAAGGTTTCTACTTCCGTTCAACTGCGATTTAACGTTACCACATCTCCATCCTTAAAGGAGGACATTCGCAAACGTCTGATCCAAGTTGGCGGAAGTAAAATAACCAGAGAAGGAATATTGGTAATTCATGCTCGCCGTTTCCGTACCCAAGAACAAAACCGCAAAGATGCTATCAATCGACTGGTTGAATTAATTCGAAAAGCAGCTGTAAAACCGAAAATTAGACGACGCACCAAATCGACTCAAGCCGCTCGAAAGCGTCGCTTAGCGACCAAACGGCACCGCAGCAATATCAAGCGACAGCGAAGAGCTGTCGAGTATTCTGACGAATAGACGGGAGTACTTCAATTTGTTTTATTTGATGACGGGATTTATCCTTGCTACGGCTCCAAGGAGATGACATAATTCAAATATTTTTCAACCAGGAAGGTTGAAATAATTCGGAAGGAGGACGACAACAAATGGGGGGATTGTTTGGCTGTGTATCGAAAGAAGATTGTTTATCTGATCTATTTTATGGAACCGATTATCATTCACATCTCGGTACAAAACGGGGGGGTCTTGCTGTTAAAAATGCAACGGATTTCTCAAAATCAATCCATAATATCGAGAGGGATTATTTCCGATCCAAGTTTGAACCTGACCTTCCAAAATTGCACGGCAATAAGGGCATCGGTATTATCAGCGACCATGACCCCCAGCCCCTGATTATCGGCTCTCACCTGGGAACGTTTGCTATTGTGACGGTCTGCAAAATTAACAACATCGAAGATCTTACATCTAAGGCCTTACAGAACAAAATACATTTTTCAGAAATGAGCGGTGGGGAGACGAGCCCATCCGAATTAGTGGCCATGCTCATCTGCGATAAAGGATCTTATGAAGAAGGTATCCAAAATGCACAGCAAATGATTAAAGGTTCATGTTCCATACTTTTACTTACAGATGACGGTATCTATGCGGCAAGAGACAAATTAGGACGAACGCCAATCGTTGTCGGAAAGAAACCCGGCGCATTGGCAGCCTCATCGGAATCTTGTGCCTTTCCCAATCTCAATTATGAGATTGAAAAATATCTTGGACCCGGTGAAATTGTGCGACTAACACCGGATGGATGCGAGCAGAGAAAGAAACCGGATGATAAGATGCAAATTTGTGCATTCCTATGGGTCTATTACGGCTATCCGGCCTCAAGTTATGAAGGGCTTAACGTAGAATCGGTAAGAAACAGATGCGGACGAGCCCTGGCAAAAAATGATGATGTGGATATCGACTTGGTTGCAGGGATTCCAGACTCTGGAATCGGGCACGCCATTGGATACGCAAGTGAAAGAAAGATTCCATATGTTAGGCCTTTCGTAAAATACACACCCACCTGGCCCAGAAGCTTTATGCCTCAGGACCAAAATATGCGGGATCTGGTAGCAAAAATGAAATTAGTCCCCGTTGGAGACTTGATCGCAGACAAGAGAATACTTTTTTGCGAAGACTCGATTGTCCGAGGCACTCAATTAAAAGATACGATTCAAATTTTATATGATTACGGCGCGAAAGAGATCCATATGCGACCCGCCTGCCCTACCCTAATTTATCCTTGTGATTTTCTGAATTTTTCTACTTCTCGATCCACCACCGATCTCGCAGGGCGTTGCGCCATTCAGCAACTTGAAGGAAGAGATGACAAGTTCTTAGATGCGTATGCCAAAGCAGGATCGGATAAAAACAAAGCCATGATCGATAAGATAAGGGAGCGCTTGAAACTTACAACATTAAAGTATCAGAGACTTGAAGATCTTGTAGAAGCAATCGGGCTGCCTAAAGATAAACTATGTACCCATTGCTGGGATGGGAGTAGTTATTTCTAATAGCGCTTCGGAGACTCAACGCAAGCAATGGATCAGAGCAAGATCTATCAAAGGACTAAGAGAATATTTTCGACTGAATAGAAGTTATTCGCACAATTGCACACCGCATCCTTTTGTATTGTTCCAAACGATTCTGCCTCGTTGCTTATTATTTTTATACTTAGAAACCGGTAATGAAACGGTAATCATTTCGCCTTTAATGAAAATACTATCTGCTTGAATAAACAAACCGGAAGGACTCAAATTTTTGAGCTTGCCTTTATAAAGATGTTTTTTATATGCAAAAAAAATTTCGCCAGAATAAGACTGTCTCGGTTCTTTTCTTTTGTTTACAAAAAGCTTTTCTGAGGAGGTGACCATATTTCTCCTTCTTCATAATTGATTTCAAATCATGGCATTAGAATTATTTCCGCTCAATTCAACTAAATTGTAAAAAAGCAAGTAGAGGTGGGGCGGGCAAAACCAAAGAACCTAGCCAACTTTAGTTTTAAACCCACCCCGTTGATTATGGAGGCCGTGACCAGGAAGTATTTTAATTGCTCGTATGTCGAATGTGAAAGGAAAAAACATTCCGTTAGCATATGCAAACCTGGTCAGGCAATATTGATTCTGAGCAAAACACGTGCCAATTCATCATATGGAGTGAATTTTTAATAATATCTATATGATAAGTTACTTCATCATAAAAAGATAAATATAAAAATTATGAAAAATGTTGGATAATAGTGTGGTCAAAATTTCATAGGTCCGCCAGCAACGGTTGAAGGTAACAAAAAAAATAATACCTTAAAGTTTTTAATTTAATAACCGATAACCAGAATATGGAAAAAATAGAAAGAAGAAAACATCCAAGAGTTGAAGTGTTCGATCCTATTTCTTATTTGTGTATAGATTCAAAAGGCAACCTATCAGATCAAAATATAGCAGTTGCTTTAAACGTTAGTCAAAACGGAATCCAGATTGAATCATTTTTTGAAATCCATTCAGAATATGTCATGTTAAGGTTCGCAGATTTAGACAAAAGTACAATAGAAATCAGAGGAAAAGTTATATATTGCACAAAGAATGAATCTGGAATATTCAAGATAGGAATTAGGCTCCAAGGAACCCAAGATGAGAATGTACAATTTGTAAAGAAATTAATAAAATTCTACTACCATAATAAACAAAAATTTCGTCAAGGCACATTGGAAACCATCCAGCTTTAGAACCCTCTCGATAACCTTTGAAATTTGCAAAAACTAAATTAAATTTGGGCAGCTTTCAACTTTGCCTTAATATCAGCATAGATCGTTTTGATTGAATAAATGGAAGCTTGTAGATTTCCAGCGCCAATGAATACTGCGTATGATCGAATGTTGCGCTATCTACTTTATCCAACGTATTTAACCGCAAGGCATTTACTTCTTTTTGATCCACGTCGCCTTTAAATGCGATTATTATTCCCTCTTCTGCCAACAACAAGGAGGCCATCCGAACCAAGGATTCCAATGAGGAAATTGCACGACCAACAATTACATCAAAAACAGGAGCAAAATTGGCGTCTTTTACCAGTTCCTCAGCCCGGATCTGGCGAGCATCAATATCTTTAAGCCGAAGTATACGAATGATATGTTTTAAAAAACTTATCTTTTTGCGAGACCCGTCGATGAGGGTCACCGATAGCGATGGTATCACAACTTTTAGCGGAATGCCTGGAAAACCGCCGCCGGAACCAATGTCAAGCAGAGAAGAAGACGGTGGTATCCATCGAACAGGGGCAATGGAGTCCAGAAAATGTTTGAGGGCAACCTCTTGAGGATCGGTTATGGTGGTCAGGTTGATTTTTTTATTCCATTTTATCAGCTCGATTCCATGGATGGCAAACTGATGGGCGTGTTGGCGATCAACTTCAATACCCAACTCTTTCGCACCATCAATGATGAGGTCTTCCCATTGAGTTGAACCAACTTCCATAAACGTTTAATTGATGCAAACTCGGCGCACTTCTGAAATATCAGTCAGATTTCCGAAGACTTTTAAAATGCCGTCTTGTTTCAGGGTAGACATACCTTCGTTCATGGCCTGTTGAAAAACCTGTTCGGTATTGGCCTGCTTTTTGATCATCAATTTGATCTTTGGTGTGCCTTCCATCAATTCATGGATCCCCAAGCGGCCGCGATAGCCGGTATTCGAGCATGTCTCACAACCCACCGGTCGAAACAGTGTCATATCCGAATGGTACTCGATTTCGGTTTTTTCAAACCACTTTTTGCCGTAATCGGTGACAATCTCTTCAAACTCTTCTCCGGAGGGATGGTATTCCTCGCGGCAATTTTTACACACGCGGCGCACCAGTCGTTGGGCCAGCACACCCAAAAACGCATCCGAAAAGTTCAGTGGATTCAGTCCCATATCCAGCAGCCGGGTGATGGTCTCCGGCGCGCTGTTGGTATGCAGGGTGGAAAACACCAAATGTCCGGTCAGCGAGGCCTCAATACCGATAGAAGCAGTTTCTTCATCGCGCATCTCACCAATCATAATTACGTCCGGATCCGCCCGTAAAAAGGCACGCATCATTCGTGCAAAATCCAACCCAATCTTCGGTTTGACCTCGGTCTGTCGAAGTCCGGCCTGGGTAATTTCGATCGGATCCTCGGCGGTCCATATTTTGATTCCCGGTTTGTTAATGTGACCTAAGATGGCATGCAACGATGTGGTCTTACCGGACCCGGTGGGCCCTACCGCCAAAATCAGACCATAGGGTTTGGCGATGATGTTTTTCATCGCTTGCATGTTTCGTTCGGTCAACTCCATTTCATCCAGCTTCATGGCACCCGCCGAAGCGAGAATCCTCAAGACGACATCCTCAAAGTTCCCCGCCGTTGGAAGGGTGGCCACCCGCATTTCAAACGGCGGCACCCCTTTGCGCCGGAATTTGATCTTGCCGTCCTGGGGCAGACGGCGCTCAGCGATGTCCAAATTCGACATGATCTTGATTCGTGAGATAACACCGCGTACCATGGAGTTGGGAACCTTCATATACTCCTGGCAAACCCCATCCAGTCGAAAGCGAATGCTGGTAGCCTTGGTGATCGGCGAGGGTTCAATGTGAATATCGGAGGCATTTTTGCGATAGGCCGCAATGATCACCTGATCCACCAGCTTGACCACCTTACTGGAGGTTTCATCGACCTGGTCGGTCTCAATCTCTTCGTCTTCCTCTTCAAAGGAGACATCCGGAATCAAGTCAAAATCCTCCAAAACCTCATCCACCGGGGCTGTCTCACCACTGCTGGGATCCTGTGAAAAAAATCGCTTGATAAAAGCCTCAATATCCTCCCGGATGGCAACGTTGACATTAATCTTTTTGGTTTTCAGCAAAGCTTTGATGTTATCGGTCTTGTTCAGATCCCGTGGATCATCAACCAACACTTCCACTCCCTCTTTACTCCAGGAAAGCGGGATCCAGTATTCATTGAGCAAAAAGGCCTTTTTTAAATTGGTTAACAGCTCAAAGGGCACCGGTAAACTCGGATCAAACACCTTAAACGCGCAGTCATAAAACAGCGAAAAGGACTTGCCGATGGCTTCTTTGTTAATATGAAATTGTTCGATCAAGACAAATTCCACACTCTTGTTCATCTTTTTAGAAAAAGCAAAGGCTTTCTGCAATTGATCGGTGGTCACCATATTCTCGCGCAGCAGATAGTCATACTTTGAACCGGAGGTGAAGGTGGCCGCAATCGAATCCAGGCGTTTTTTGATCTCTTCATCGCCAGGATTGAGTTTTTGGGCCTTTTTATAACACTCCAGCGCATACTCGCGATGATCTCTTTTTTCCAGTTCCTGACCTAACAAATATTTGATCTGACCCAGTTTTTCATTGTTGAAATTCTGCCCCTTGATCAAGTTATCCAGCTCATTCACCGCTTTAGACGGCGAATGCAGCTTTAACAGACTTTCGCTGAGCTCTGGAACAATCTTTTCAACCGGATACCCTTCGGCAAATAATTTGACAAATTCAGCGACGGCATCCGCATGAAGACCCATTTCTTTGAAAGCCGAAGCACTGTCAAGAATCGCCGGCACATCACCCTCTTCTGAAAGCGCTTTTTTAAACATCGAAATATCTTTGACTGAAACATCTTTGGGTTGGGATTCTTCATAATCGGCGACTTCTTTTTTCAGCAAACCTATGCGCTTCTTGACAGTCTCCATGGTTTCGGAGTCTTTAGGTGAAACAAGAGGAAGAAGTTTTTCATAAATCGTTAAAGAATCGGTTAACAATCCCATTGAGCGGCAGACTTCTGCCTCATTAATTCTGGATTCGATATCGGTTCTCATATTATTTTTAAATACCTTTCATTATCGTTTAAAAAAACGCGGCCATCGTTTTGACGATTTTTCAGGGGTCAATGAAGGTAGCAAAGTGTCACAATTTAATCGTAATATGGCCATCGGTACGAACAATCCCATTAAAATGACTAAATAGCCTATAGCCGTTCTTCGAATATAGACCCTGCCTTTCTCGAAAAGAAAATCAGTTTCCCTCATGCCCTTAAGTGATTCAATAAACCGGCCCCATTGCATGTCTTCAGGATCTTGTTTTATGGCGGAAGTAAACGTTTTAAAAATTGGTGCACCAGAAAAAGAAAACAGTATAATTCCCTTCACACCATCGATACTTAGGATATCTTTAAAAAACTCTTGCATATTTTCGTTTCACATCCGTTTTTTTAATTAAGTCTTGTCTCAATCATTCAGTACCTGAATGATTTTATCTCTCGGGCATTTAGGATCAACTACGATCACCGTCGTTTTTTCGTTCGGCAACAGGATATAATCGTTGGCATCACCTTTATCGATATACCCAAGCATGAGTTTGCCCATATTAAAAAATTCACCCACTTTCGATAGCTCGGATAGGCGGCGATCCCAGGAATTGTCCTGGTAAATATCTTCTAATCCGCAGCGTTCTCCAACCCCATTCTCAATTTTGTCTTTTATATCTTTGATTAAATCTGAAGAATCTTGTTTCAACGGTTCAATTTCTTTCATCACGGCTATCGGTGCAATCTCAGGCACCGATTCATCCTTTTGTCGCATCGCTTCTAAGATTAGCGGTTGAAGATCTTTTAGGATCTTATTTTCGTTTAGAGCACATCCATCTTGAATGGAAAGATTGACGTCTTCCCAAGAAAATATTCTATGTGCGGCTGCTTCTCCTTGAAAATTATTTACTCTGGCATCAAGCAAATCGCCCTCTCTGAAAAAGAGCACGCCTTTTTGCCCGGAAGACTTATCTTCCAGACGAATCGTGCATGTTTTCTGTTCCATTTCTACCAGCTGCAAAAAAATACCAGAGTTCACATTATGCAACGTGCCGCCTTCGGACTCCTTTCTTAAAGTGGTTATGATCTGAAGTGCTAAATTTTCAATTAAAAATGGTTTGGATATATAGCTAATCGCACCGCCTTGTCGCGCCAACTGTTCCATTTCAGGAGTGCTGTAACCGGTGATCATAATCACCGGGATATCCGGATAGTGTGCCATAATATACGCCAACAGCTCAAAGCCGTCCATGCGAGGCATTTTTAGATCGGTAACGACCAGCGAAATAACGTTGGTTTTTAAACTCTCTAATGCTTTTAGGCCATCCTCTGCCAGTAACACCGAAAAGGACTCCTGATACTCTTTAAATCCTTCTTGCATGGCCAGCAACATTTCTTTGTCATCATCGACTAGCAGTACATTTTTTAGCATTGATTGCCCTCATCAATCACCCTTTTTTAAATGAAATGGGAACATTAACGAGTCGCCCCCTTTGCATTCTAGAATGTACGAGTAAGCCTCTGTCTTTTTTGTTTTGAAAAAGCTCAACAACCGGATAATCGATTAAGCCAAGTGCCGAATCGAAGCTAAATTTGCAGGCGAAAGCCTTTTTACTATAAACAATTTGCCCTTCCGTGGTCGTGCGTAAAATAGCGGTGCGAATGCTTTAGAATTCGATTCCAAATGTTTTCAGTTCTTCAGCATATGTTTCTGACCAGGAACCCAAACCACCAACGAGTCGAGGCAGTATGCCGAGCTCTTGGGCCATCTCTTTTACAGAATCTATTATCCCGTTGGCTAAATCCTTATCGCTAACATCGCCTACAAAAGAAATTCCTCGGCTTGAATATTCAAACTCTCCGGCAAAGGGATCCAAGAACGCATACTTGTCTGCATTTTCTACAAATTTTTGTTTCAAGAGCTTATTAAAGTCTTTGCGAACCTTCTTGCTTGATAGGACGACACTTTCAAATGTCGCCAGCAATTCTTCAAGCATATCAAGCGTATTCTCGGAATTATCTTGATTGGAGTTGTTTGCCTGATCTTCAGTTTTTAATTTGGGAAGTGGAATTCGGCAAACATTAAACGTACCCCCCTTTTTCTTTGTTTTTTGAATAAGATATTGTTGGTTTTCTTTATTCGGCGTCGCTTTATCATTTCCCGATGAATAGGAACCGCCCAAAATCCTACCATTAATCATAAATATTACCCCGGCTTCCTTATCGTCTCCTATGGAAACATCAATATAGCCGGTGAGCTTTTCGCTGCTCATCTTTTTTATTAGGCCTTCAAGATCAGTAAACTCGGTGCTAAGGTCTTTGTAGATCTTTTCCGCGCTATAAATGCTGGCCCAGAAATAAACTTCATCTTCTGGGATTTGATAAATAGTTACATTGAAATTATACTTGCCCCCGGCATCCAAGAGCCGCTCAATTGCTTCAGTTCCCGAGATCTCTATCGATTTGTCCCTAAAATACCCATTTAAAAGATCGTCTTTATCAAAGAATATTGCACCTTCTGCCGCATGCGATTTGAAATAGACGCCACCCGAGCCGATCTCTCCTTGATAATGTTCAAGTAATTTTTTAATGTTGAGATAGTAAATGTTCAGGTTTTCGACAACAGGCTTCTCTCGGGGGATAATGACCATTTCCACTCCTCAAATACCGACTGACTCATACCCTTCATTCATTAGGGCATCGTATAGAGCCAACCATTTATTGTGACACGAACAAAGGCCGAATAACGATTCCCCTTGAAATTCTTTCCGCAATAGTATATGTGAGACTTATCTTCGTCGTCGTAATCGCTCGATGGAAAGCCGGATACTTTCTTGCATCCGAGATATGGCTTCAGCAAGTTCTCCAATCTCATCTCTTGATTGGGTCTCAACTTCGGCTCCAAGATCACCAACGCTGATGCGTTCAGTTACTTCGGTTAGGGATCTAATTTTTCCTGTCAAGCGGTGACCATATACCGAAACAATAATGCCAATGAGCACAAGCGTAACGCCGAGGATCACAAAGGTATAACGTTCTGTCTTTTCCGTTAGCAATTTGGCCTGAGATTCCATCTGCCGAATTGGCTCGTGGAATTCATCTATATATGTTGTGGCGGCAACGACATATGGTGTGCCTGCCACCGGCGTGCATACCATAAACTTATCACGAAATGTGCCGTCTTTATCCTGCCACGTATAATATCCCTGAGAGCGTTTGCCGCCTTTCACACCAGAAAATATTTTCCAAAACCCCGGAAAATTACGCCCCAATGGTTTTTTTAAATCATGCATATTAATGCCAATGATCTTCGGATTAACATGGGCCCATGTGCGCCAAATTCCTTCAGAATCAGGCATTTCATAAAGGGCGGTATACCCTTTCAACCCCCCCGGTTGCACCGCTAGAGTTTTAAAGCCCATGTCTTTCATAAAGTCCTGCTTTTTTAATTCCGGGTGGGCCAAAATATAGAGCCGGCACTGGATGGCCACCGCCGTTGACAAGTCAATTATTTCCTCTTCGGCCATCTGGTTAACAATATTCGTACTTTCATGGGTCAATAAGGAAGACATCCGCCACAGTTGCAAGAAATACAGTAAGCTGGCTCCAACCATTAGGATGAAGGGAACAAAAAGGAAAAGCAAAATCATCTTCGCGCGTACACCAACCCTGCCCGTTTTGCGCAAGGGTTTGGTCAAAATTTTATCTGCGGCAGATGCTTTTGGTTCGAGTTCAGTCCTGGGGCTGGGATATTTGTTTTCGACAGTTTCTGAAGATGGTGCAGAGGACTGCGCTGCAGAAGGTGTTGGTGCAGACGATTCAGTTTCCGGTTTGGTAACTGTGATAACATGCGTGCAACCTCGGCATTTAAAACTGGCAGCCTTGCCTTTAATTTTAGAAGGTTCTACCCGGTATTTTTTTCCACATTCCTCACATATGACAATCATAGATGATCTCCCTTACTTATCAATTCTGTTTTAAGCCGTCTTTAATGCCGCTTGACGAATTCGGCCGAATCTGATCAAAGGAGCTTACCATCATTTGGTTCCATTGAAGATAGCCGATAACCATCGGTGTCTTTATGTATTGAAATACCCTTTCTCCCGAATTTTATTAATCATCTTTCGTTTAAAGGCAGCTTTTTTTTCCTCGCGTCTGATTTCGCGAGATAATCTATCTACCAATTCGGCAACCCGATGACTTGGAAATCGTGACAGTTCATATCCGAAATTGTGCACTTCATCTTCGATCAAGATATCTGCAACGGGTCCTACAGCTAAAGAAAATTGCATAACAAGATATGCAACAAAATCGTTATCGACAAATAGTTCTTGTTGTTCGACTTTCTCAATGAGCTTTAACTCTGTAAGTCTAGAGATAACCTCTCGCATGGAGCTCATGTTCAGACCAATTCTCTGGGCAGCTGCACCCAAATTTGTCTTGCCATCCAGCTCCATGAAAACGGCGAGCATTTGGCGATCCAGCGAAAAATCCCCGAGGTCATCTCTGAGCACGCGCTTAAAAACCAACGTTGAAATTTCGCCCGATGAAAGATCCATTTCGCTTCCTTTGAAAAATCATATTTGAAGATAATTATTTTTGCTTCTAAACGAGATTCAATTCCTCCCTTAACTTCTTTAATTCAGTTTGAATGAACTTCTTAATCTCTTCAACAGCCTTTGCGATTTCTTTAGAGTAAGAAACATCGTTACCTTCAGCTCCCTTTAACTCTTCTTCTCTATGTGCTTTGGCAGACACTTCCATTCCCGGGGTCGGAGCAGCCGCCATAGCTAACTGATGTTCTTTTTTCTTGGGTTCGATCTTTTTCGTAGGTTCACCTGTTTTTTTTCTTATCTTTACAGGTTTTCCGCGTGATATCTGTTCTCTGAGTGTCTTGTATTTATCCATTTCAGAATGCAGAATTCTTTTCTTTTCGTTCTCCTGCATGTCTTTGGACAGTACCACATCATCAAATCTAGAGAAAACCGAATTCAGTATTTTGAAGGTTTTCGGGTGGGCTTTGCCGCGATGGATTTTGATATATTCGCCCAAGGAACCGAGGATCTGCAGAAATGTCAGATTTATCTTGTCATCTTTGTAGGTTATTCGTAATTCGTCTATCTGCTGAAGAAAATTGCTTAAAACTTCGTCGGTGATCTCCCAATCGATCGACAAAACTAGATTTTTCAATTCACTCAGTGGGTAATCCTCTGGAAGACCATCAGCTATTGGTCCTTTGGAAAACTTTGCATCTTCTTCGAAAAGGTCATCAAGACGGCTTTCGAGTTCGGAGCTCAGAGAGTCCTCATCATTATGACGGGCCACTTTTTCCCTCCTATTTTAGATCCTTTTTAATGGATATTACAGTCATTGAAATAATTCTTTTCAATGTCGCTACTACGTTTGTGCCTGTTAAAGCACTCGCCGCAAAAGATGGCCTCTTTAATCGACTGTTCAGGTCTTCTTCAAGGGTTTCAACAGGCAAAATTGGGATTCCCTGTTCTAATAGATCTATCTTATTGTACTGGAATACACATGGTATCTTCATTATACTTTTCTTGTAATTTGCGAGATTTTCTTTAAGATTTTCAAGCGAAAGAACGTTTTTCTCTCTCCGTACGGCCATGGCATCTGCTACGAAAACGATACCATCTACCCCTCTCAATACTAATCGTCGGGTGGCGTTATATTTTACTTGGCCGGGTACGGTATAAAGCTGAATTTTTACATCATAGCCGTTGATAACACCCATATCAAAAGGAAGGAAGTCGAAGAAAAGTGTTCGATCCCCATGAGTTTTGACGGTTACCATCTCTGTATTGAT
>CP070746.1:3862926-3910883 GCA_020348305.1 Desulfobacterales bacterium | reverse complement strand
CCGAATATAAATGAAGCCATTCGGGATTTGAATGGCCGACTGTTACCCTTTGGTTGGGTGAAGTTGCTGTGGCGTCTTAAGATGAGCTTTCCCAGGATTGCTCGGGTTCCGTTAATGGGCGTGCGCAAGGATTTTCAAAAAAGACGCCTCGGCGCCGCCCTTGCCCTGATAATCATTGAGGCTATTCGTGACCGGGGAGTTCGACGCGGTATCGAACAGGCTGATCTGTCTTGGATTCTGGAAGACAACAAGGGGATGCGAAATATTCTTGATGGTATCGGGGGTAAGGTATACAAGCGCTACCGCATTTACAGTAAGCAACTTGTTTGACCCGTTTTCAACAATTTTCTGGAGTGTTGGCAAGGAGAATTCGTGGAAAAACATCCCATGCTTCAAACGCAAAATTTTAAAGCACCAAATTACAATATCCAAATAACAAATAAATTCCAAATTCTAAATCCCAATGTCCAAAACTAGTTTATTTCGCACTTGTGGGATAGGTAATTGTTATTTAACATTTACAATAATCCATCACTTTAGTAAGCTCAAGCACTCCGGCTGCATGTTGCCTGCACAACCCTTTATTTCAGACGACACCCAAAGGACGTGGTTTTTGAAGTTGGGATAAAACAAACTATGATTAGTACACCAAATTCACTTTATACCGCCGTTGTGCTTGCGGCGGACCGTGGGCCGGGAGATCCGGTGGCAGGGGTTGCCGGTGTTCCGTGCAAATCGTTGGTTCCTGTTGGAAAAATCCCAATGGTGGTGCGCGTACTTGATGCGCTAACCGCCGCCAATGAAATAGGAACGTGTATCCTATGCGGTCCCGCTAAATCCATAGTTGATGAACACGCAGAACTAAGCGCCCGCATTTCTTCGGGCAAGATCAGATGGTTTCAGAATCAGGCAACACCAAGCACAAGCACATATCACGTCCTGCGGTCACTTCCGGACGACGCATTGGTTCTTGTAACCACTGCAGATCATGCCTTGTTAGGTTCCCACATCGTGGATTATTTTTGTTCGGAAGCTCGCAAAACCGGTTGCGATATTGTTGCCGGTCTAGCGATGCATGAAACGGTCGTCGCCGCATATCCCGGTACCAGAAGAACCGCAACGAAATTGCGGGATGGTGCTTACTGCTCTTGCAATCTTTTTGCCTTTTTAACGCCGGGCGGACGCGAGGTGGCTGATTTCTGGCGTCAGATCGAAAATCAGCGCAAAAAGCCGTTGCGTGTGATCAGCGTCTTAGGGTGGATAGCTGTGTTGCGCTATTTGCTCGGACGATTGTCTCTAGCGGAAGCTCAAAAGCGGATATCGCGACGCTTGGGGCTCCGTGCGGGCGCTATTGTTTTGCCGTATCCAGAGGCGGCAATAGATGTCGACACGGTAAGCGACTGGAAGTTTGTTCAAACGCTTGTAGCCAAACAGACGTCTTGAAAAATTTCACACAACATTCGCAAAACTGAAGATTCTTTTTAATAGGCGCTTAGCCTATAAATTCCGTCAATAAGGCAATCAAACTTATACGCATCATTCGGACGGTTCCTTGATTATAAACCGCTATATAATTGATGAAATAACTAAACCGATGGTGGCGACCTGCACTGTGCTGATTTGCATTTTTGCCAGTTACACCGCCGCCGGTTACCTGGCTGATGCCGTCAGTGGGCTGCTGCCGCTTGATGCAGTATTGCTGATGCTGCTGTTGAAGATTGCGATCGCCTTGGAAGTGCTGCTGCCCACCACGCTGTATCTGTCTGTGGTGATAGCCCTGGGGCGAATGTACAGAGACTCCGAAATGATCGCGCTGGCATCATGTGGCGCAAGCACTTCCAAAATATTGAAGCCCGTTATTTATCTTTCCATATTAATCGCCATACTGGTCGCAAGTATATCACTGTTCGTTCGTCCTTGGGCCTATGAAGAAATCTACCAATTAAAAGCGAAAGCCAAGTCCGACTTTGATATCTCTCGGATGGAAGGCGGAAATTTTTATGAAATCAAATCAAACGACCTTGTTATCTTTGCTAAAAAAATGAATCACCCACTCAATCGAGGCGAGCAGGTATTTATTCGCAGCCAGGATGGCAAAACCTTACGGGTTATTTCTGCAAAGCATGTCTATCAAAAAACCGATGATAAAAGTGGCGTGCGTGTTTTGTTATTAAAGGACGGGTACGTATATGAATTTACGCGCAGAGGCGAAGAAGGCAAAATTACAAAATTTGAACAGGCCACTTACTTATTGGCGCCAAAAGAGACCATCCCCGTGGGGTATAAACGTAAAGCTGCCCCCACCCCATATTTGCTTCGTTCAGATAAACTAGAGGATATCGCCGAATTGCAATGGCGGCTTTCTACGCCTTTGTCTACCTTGCTGCTGGCTTTGCTCGCTGTTCCTTTAAGTCGCACAACCCCGCGTCAGGGAAAATTTGGAAAAGTGGTATCTGCGATTTTGATTTTTGCTGTCTATTATAACCTTACCGTTGTGGCCAAAAACTGGATAGAGAAAGACATAGTAAATGCGATACCGGGAATTTGGTGGGTCCCCCTGCTGCTGGGTGCACTTGTTTTACTCTTACTATGGCATCAAGAGGCAATATTTATACGGCAACGGAATTAATACGCAATGAAGTTCAGACAGCAAATGAAAACTATTGACCGCTACGTGGCTACCTATACCATTTGGGGGATACTATTCATTTTATTCCTATTAATTATCTTGTTCAGCTTTTTTGAATTTTTGGGGCAATTAAACGACGTTGGAAAGGGAAATTACGGGTTGGCGGATGCGTTTGTCTTTGTGGGTCTCACAGTGCCCAAACGAATAGTGGACCTCATGGCGCTGAGTATCCTACTGGGTAGTATTGTTGCCCTTGGAATTTTGGCGGATCGCAATGAGCTCATTGCCATTCAGGCTGCCGGTATATCGGTACAAAAAATTTGTCGGACTGTTGTTTCGACAGGCGTGCTGGTAATGCTGGCAACAGTTGCCCTTGCAGAGTTTGTGGCCCCGCCCATTGAACAACACGCCCGCATAAGTCGTTCACAGGCGATCTATGGCAAAGGCATCATGCTGACCAAAAGCGGCTTCTGGACCCGTCACGGCCATTCCAATATACACGTCAGTAAAACGATTTCAGCCGATTCTGTGGCCGATCTGGATATTTACGAACATGATCAGCAGGGACGGTTACGTCGTTTCATTCACGCCCGCGAGGCCATTATCGTTGAAAACGATCAATGGCTACTGAAAGATATCGAAGAAAAAACTTTTAGCGAACAAGGTATCAGAGCCCACCATCGGCCAAGCCAAACCTTAGAGGCTTTCCTAAGCGCCGAACAACTCAGTATCTTGGAGCTTCCTCCCGACAGTCTTTCATTATCTGATTTGTATCATTATGTTCGGGGATTACAAGAGCGAGGGCAGAATGCAGAACGCTATGCGCTTTCATTTTGGCAGAAGTCGACGCTACCATTGACCCTCATCGTTATGATGTTGCTGGCGCTCACATTTATTTTCGGTCACAGCCGCGAAATTACGACAGGCCGAAGAATTATTTTGGCTTCCATGGCGGGCATCTTAATTTATTTGGTCAATCAAATCCTCGGCCATTTGGGACTTTTACTTAATCTACATCCGGCGTTCATCACCTTGGCACCGGCCTTCGTCATTTTTGGTATTTCCATGTGGCTGTTACGACGCATCCGTTGAGCTCGTGCAGGCTGAAAAACACAACCCATTTTGGTTTTTTGCTATATCATATCTTTGGTGAAACGTATTTTGTCAGCAACCATATTACCTTTTGGGGAGTATAAATCGACGCTCGCTCTCGGCAACAAAATGCTTTTTTTTGTCCGAATATCTGTGCACAGCCAGTCCGATTTCCCAATGCTGATCGTTTTGATTGAAGTGATAAATATGGAATCGAGCGCGCCGTTTAGGATTCCGGCCAAGTGCGGAAGCTGACGGAACACAAATTACCGGAGCGTTGCCTTGAGCTGTTTGAAGCTGCGTAAATGACGACCGATGCACATGACCGTGTAATACCATCTCCGCCCCACAGCGCTTCAAAACCGCACGCAATGCGTTCGCATCGGTAAGCCGCTTGCGCCATCGAACCACCCCGGACACGGGGGGATGGTGTATCACCACCACCCGCAGCAAGTCCTGTCGACCTGTTTCCGTCAGAATATTTTCTAGTTTTTGCAGTTGTATGTGTCCAACCCTACCTGTTGCAAAAAGGGGTGCACTTGGTCGAGCTGTGGAGATCCCGATGAGGGCTATTTGGCCGCGTATCCTTAAAATGGGAAAATGGGGCCGGGAATCGGTACTCACCGCAGCGGTCTGCGGTGTTACATCTGAAGCCATATATTCTGTCCAAAGCGCAAACGTATGCTTCCAGTCGACCGTTACATAGGCATCGTGATTGCCGGGCACCACCGTAACCTGTAATGGGGGTCCCAACGATTGAAGAAATTGCTGGGCCTCAAAAAAATCGATGGGTGTCCCCAAATGCGTCAGATCTCCGGTGATGACAATATGATCGAGTTGCATGGTTTGCAGATCATGTTGAAGACTTGCGAGGACTTCCTTTCTGTGTTCGGTGCGACGGTGCAGGCGCCAGCTTAAATAGCCAAATATCCGTTTGTTCATCAGCGCATGCGCGCTGAGGTCTTGTGGTGAACACATGTGTGGATCAGAAAGATGTGCGAGGGTGAATGATTTTTTTTCTGTCATATTAGTTTACTTTACAAAAAGCTAATTTGAATATATATTACCACACCGTATTTTTCAATGGGCCTTGTCCGATTTCCTTTATAGTTATACGATTTTGAAAGGCCACATTTTATGATCGCCGGTGGTACAGATTTTTTCTTATGTCGTAAATGAAAGGTGAGGCTTCAACCTCGTATAACTATAATGGTAACACGCATAGGGGATAAACACCTAATTACGCGTCCAAAAAAACCTACTCCAAAGAGGAACCAAAATATTCTGTGATTGTCGATGATGTTTCCGGCCGATAAACTATTGCGCGTGGGAGTGCTGAGCAACCCGAAAAGTGGCGGTAATCGAAAAGGTTTAGGAGCAATCCGTGATATCTTAAATCCGCATCCGGATACGCTTCATCGCAGGATTGAAAACCTGGCGGATACCGAAGCAGCGCTGGATGAATTTAGGCGCAACGAGGTGGAAGTGGTGGCCATAAATGGCGGAGATGGAACCGTCCAGACCGTTCTCACCGCCCTGTTCCATTGCCAACCCTATGAAAAACTGCCACTTTTGGCCCTGTTGCGTGCCGGTACGGATAGTATTATTGCTAGAGATGTAGGTATTCGGGGCTCCCGTGAGCGCGGGCTGCGCAAACTGTTGTATTGGGTGCGCACCAGAGATGGTAAAAGCGTTATTCTCAAACGCCCGATCATGCGGGTGCAGATGTCTTCTCAGCCGCAGCCTTTTTTTGGGATGATTTTCGGAGCGGCTGCAATTTACCAAGGCATCCGGTTTTGCCGCCGAAGCATTCATTCACTGGGGTTGCATGGCGAGTTGGCTCCGGGGCTGACGTTGGCCAGATTTTTGCTGGGCGTTGTCCGAAAAAAGCGTCAATATGTAAACGCAGTACCCGTTACGATAGGCTTGGATCAGAATTCTCCTTTACAGGATGACTTTCTGTTGGTTTTGGTTAGCACGGTGGAGCGATTCTTTCTCGGTATACGTCCTTATTGGGGAGTGGAAAGCAGGCCATTGCACTTTACGGCCCTCACCGAGCGGGCACAGTATCTGCTACGCGTACTGCCAACCATGGCACGTGGGCAAGACTGCCGCCATCGGACGCCGCAAAACGGATATTTCAGCCATAACGCAAATGAAGTGCGGTTGAAGCTTAACAGTGGGTTTACACTGGATGGAGAACTTCACACGGTTGAACCTCGAACTGAAGAGGTTGTGATAAATTGCGGCGGACAGGCATCATTTCTGAGATTGTAATTATGCGACCCCCGAAATCCCTTATTTCACTAATTCGCCAGCAGACATCGCGGCCGGTGCCACCTGGTGTGCACGCCTTGTGCGATGAAATATTAGCACGTCACCCGAGTGCTACCCAGGCGATTTTGTTTTACGGCTCATGTTTCCGCAAGGGGGATGCCAGTGAAGGACTCGTTGATTTATACGTTCTGGTAGACCGCTACCGCTGTGCATATCGCAAGCGCTTGCACGCTATTTTCAATAAGCTATTGCCACCCAATGTATATTATCAGCAAGTCGTTTATAATGGGCGCATTTTGAGGGCCAAGTATACGGTCATATCGCTTGCCGACTTTCAACGCGGCACATCCACGCGTTGGTTTCACTCGTATTTATGGGGGCGGTTTGCGCAACCCACCGGCATATTGTATGCAAGCAATGAGCAAATTGCCGAAACGGTGCAAACATCTTTAGCCCAGGCCGTTTTGACCTTTATGACGCGGACGCTGCCTCGAGTGCCGACCCAATTTGAAGCCCGAGATTTGTGGCAACAGGGACTTTTGCTCAGCTACCGATCCGAGCTTAGAGCTGAGCGCACGGATAAGCTGTTGCGTTTGGTTGATGCGGCCTCGCCTTATTACGAGCAACTGACACAGACGGCGATGGAGGTAATTCCATATCATATCGATGCCCATTCCGCTGACGCGCTGATTCGTTATGACGCTCACATTCCTTCTCGGATCCGTTTCATCAGCCGATTAGCATGGCGGGTGCGATTCGTACAGGGCAAAATGCTGTCGCTCTTGCGCTTATTCAAGGCCCTGTTTACGTTTAAAGGCGGGATTGACTATGTGCTGTGGAAAATCGAACGACATTCGGGGATCACCCTTGAGGTGGCGCCGCGCTTGCGACGCTATCCCCTTGTCGGTGTCTGTGTTATCTTTTGGCGGTTATATCGTCGCGGCGCTTTCAGATGAAAGCATTTCTAAGCACGCTTGGGTATGGTTTGCACAAACGCGCCGTAATTATTCATTTCTTCCAGACGGCAACTCCATACCAGCTTCCCGTCATGAACCGTAATATCCGGACAACTATCACACATATCCTGTCTTCCATCGGATTCAAAATTTACCGGTTGTATGATCATAAAGCTTTGAATATACGCGGAGCGAAAAAGATTGATGGGATTGGCAATGGTACGGCGCATGATCTTGGAGAAAATACGTCGCATCTCCTTATCCACGAAGCCGGCAAAAAATGACGCTAACTTACCCTTGGAAACACTTTTGGGTTGCGCGTACGCCAGATATTTTCCGGTAAACATGTGGGTCAGCGTCTGAACCAATTCCATGAATTTCGGCGACACGTATCCCAGGGTTTCCTTGTTTAGCACGATGCGGTTGGCAAGCAGCCATTTCAATGAATTCGGATTCGCGGTTCCGTTCAGGTACGCACATGGTTCATACATCGGATCGCCTTCCCTTATCTTCTCCACAATATCCGGGGCCATGAGCATTTGTTCGCCACCCCAGTTTGTTTCTTTGTAGGTTCCATCGAACTCAATTTTATTGCCGTTGGCAAAAAAATCAAAATCACCGGTCAGGTTCGGGGAACGATATAAAATGAATACCATGGTGTGGACGATATCGGCATATTTTTCAGACCACCGGACCATATTGGGAATTTCATGCATGGTTTTATCTGAAATGGTGGCATTAAAAGAACATGCAATGCCACCTTCTTGGGCCAGCATCTTCGCGTAATGTAATCTCAATTCATTGAGTTCGGTCTCTGTGGTGGCGGTTACTTTCGGTCGTTTTTGACTGGTATCGATGTGAAAGGTAAAACCGAAAACGCCGGCCTTTTTTAGTTCTTTCAGCAACGGTTCCTTGAGCGCCAGACCGTTGGTATTGATAACCGGTTTCCACCCCATCTCGTTTATCATTTTTACCAGTTCAACAATTTGAGGATAAACGAGCGGATCACCACCGGCAATGCTCATGCAATCGCTTTTTCTCAATTTTTTAAAAACTTCAAGATCAGCGCGGACATCTTCCAGGGTCTTATGTCCATGACCATGGGGATCTCGATAACATCCTTCGCATCGAAGATTGCAATCCGTGGTGGGTTCCAGCCACGAAATACCGTTGTCCGCATAATTCCACGGCAGACGATAAAATTCGAGATGATCTAGTTCAGCAGGCATAAAATTACTCCTTAAATTTTAAATCAATAAGAATTGGGCACCATAACAGGATACCAAACAAATTGCAACGCTAGCCCTTTTGTTAGTTTAGAACATTTGAAAATCTAAATTATTAGGGACTACCCAGATAATATTCCATGCGTTTGCGCCAGAGGTCATGATCGATGACACACACATCGCCACTGTCATCACGGGTCGCCACAACCGTGCCAAACTCCTCGGGAGAAAGATCACTACATGAATCTCCGGACCAATTTGCAAAGTCAGGATTGACTGATATAAATGCTTCCATGCGCTGCCGCTCGACAGGCACCGAACATCCCATATCCGGTATTACGATTGCGTCTTTTTCTTTTTTATTATCATGAACATAATAGGCTAACACGTTTTGCTCCTTTCTAACAGTCCATTTAACATTGATGGTATCGTAGAAAGTCGAATTCATTAAATTGGGTTGGATGGCAAAGTTACATGTTGTTTTCTATTGCCGTCGTGGGTGGTTCATCAAAGGGAATGGTCAGCTTGTATAAGCCATTTTTTAGCCGGGCGTTTATTGGTAAATGGCCCCTTTCAAAAACTTTCATCATACCTTTGTTGGGCTGCAGTACTTCGGCGCTAAAACCTTTCAATCCCCGTTGTTTGGCCAGCAGGATCAGCATTTCATAGAGGTAGGTTGCAATACCCAGCCCCTGGTACTTTTCTTCCACCACAAACGCCAGGTCCCCGTAAGCACTTTTTTCGTCCTGAACATATCGTGCTTCGGCAATGATGGTCGCCTGATCGGGTTCTCCAACAAGTGCCACCACCGACATCACCCGGCTATAGTCCACATTGACGTATGCTTGTATTTTGTCATGGGGCATAATCGAAATGGGGAAGAAAAAACGTCGGTAGACCGTCTTGTTGGAAAAACGGTAGAAAAGACGTCGCATGGCTTCTTCATCTGAGGGTTTGATGGCCCTGAAGCGAACCTTCAACCCGTCTCGGAAGATGTGCTCGGTGGCGATGTCCATGGGATATAAATGCGCGCTTTCAGATAAAAAGATCTGATCCTTGAACAGAATCTTTTTTTCCTTGGCCTGCTCCACAAGTTTTTTTCTGTCCTCCGGGTGGGCAATGTCGATTAAGGCTTGCGCGCGTTCACGGATCGTGCGCCATTTCAGGTTGGCAACCCCGTATTCGGTGACCACCGCGTCGATTGATTCACGCATATGGAACTGATTGCGAAGGTTGCGCAGCATCACCACGATATTGGGATCCCCTTTCGGGCTGCGGCTGGGCAGTCCGATTACGGTATGTCCTCCGCGGGAAATTTCAGCGCCGGTAATCAGATCGGCCACTTGACCCGGACCCGAAATGATATTTCCCTTGCCGGCCGGGAAAGCAATTCGGCCTAATAGATCCACCTTTCGGGCTTCGTCCACCACCACGAAATTAGGATTGCGGCCGATTTGGGTCGGGTCAAACACCTGTTCAATACTTTGAAATTCAACCAAAGGATTGCGGTTCAACCAGGCCATCAGCTCCGGTGTACCCAACGCATAGGAAGCAATTGATTTACCTCTGAACACCGCCTTGCGATAATTGGTGACCGCACCGCTTTTAACAAGATCCATCAAGGCATCCGTAAAATATGACGAATGGATGCCTAAATGGCGTTTGTGGGCAAGGTGCCGGCCCAAGGCCTCGAACAAGGAGCCGGTGAAAAAGGTGAGGCAGTCCCCATCTTCAATCACTTGGGCAATGTTGGCGGCCACCTTATCGATGACGGTGTTCACCGGCCAACGCTTAAAATAAGTCGGCGGCTCCGTTGATTCGACCAGCAGATCAAAATCCGCAACAGACACAATTGTGTCGCCGAATGTGAAAGGGATTTGGCGGTTGATTTCTCCGACCACCAATGAGGCTTGCTCCATGGCTTCCCGGGCAATATCAACGGCCACCCCGAGGCTGCAATATCCGGCGTCGTTGGGAGGCGTGATTTGAATGAAGGCCACATTAATGGGAATTCGTTTGGATTTGATAATCCGTGGTATCTGGGAAATACGACCCGGGATTAAATCGACACTTCCGGCGACAACAGCCTCGGTGGTCACCATGGTGGAAAAAAACGTTTTAAGGCGGTATTTTTGCCAGTCCCGTTTTTTTAATGAAAGAACATCCGAATGGCTGGTCAGTTGGATCAATTCCAGGTCGTTGGTATTTGAAAGACCGGAATCAATCAGAGATTTCATCAGGGTACGCGGTTCCGCCACGCCGCTTCCCAGAAAGATGGTCATCCCCGGCTTGATTCTGGCCAGGACATCCTCAGCAGAAACCACAAGATCTTTCCATCCAGTTTTTGTAAGTTCCGTCATCGTTTATCTGTTTCTTTTCTTTTTGGCTCAGATCGTTGATAACCACTGAATCAACATTGTCAATTTCAGAAGGTTCTTTATTCAAATCATATCCATCGATTAGACCCAACTTGAGGCCGACAAGAATCCAATCTTCAAGCGTAAGCCAGATCAATTAATTAATTGGTTTAAGGCAAACTTACAGTCTTAATGTTGGTTTTGCCAAAATCATCACCTTTAAAAAGCAGAGGTTCCCCCGAGTATTTTGCTAAAGCGTATGCGCAACAGTCACCTATATTTAACCCAGCAGGATGACGTCCTTTTCCGTACATTCGCCAGGCACGTCTTGCGATTTCAAGCTGTTCGGTATTCATACCAACGATTTCTATCTTAGACCGGTGCAGAAGCACGTCGAGTTCACGACCGCCCGCATCCCCTTTTTTCGCTTCTATCACAATGCTGGATTCCAATACTGAAAAAGCACTGATTAATCTTTTGGAATCATTCGTAATCGCCCTGGCAAATGCTTCCGCCTCCGATTCGCCCAATAGGATTGAAATCAGCGCTGATGTGTCGATAACCATTATTCCGGTACACCAAATTGATTGTAGCCTAAGATCTCTTCGGCTGAACGTTGATCTTCATCGGGCAGTGAGCTGCAGCGTTTGGAAATTGTCATAATCTCCTGGAAAGTGTCTGGCGCTGTCCGTCTGCCACGCAATCGGTCAAGTCTCTCTTCCAGAGAGTGAATGATTGCCTGGGTTAGATTTTCACCACTTTCAGCCGCCACTTCACGGGCCAGCTTTTCCGCTTTTGGGTTTCTTATACTTAAAGCCATTTTTTGCCTCATTTTGTATTGAATATATTAAAAAATATATACTCACCATCTGGTTTGTCAAGAGATTTCTTACTGAGCGCTGTTTTACTGTTTTAAAGGAAACCGGATTTAATTGGAGGGGTCTGGTACGAAGTGCCGGTGGATGGGCAGCGTATAGAAGACAGGGCCCAGAGCGGATACACTTAAAAGGTGATGAACGGATATTAGGTGACAGCGGGTTTGTCAAGTCGGTGCTCGAAAAAGCCCAGGAAGAAATGCAGCGACGTTATCGACTTCGGGCTGAGGGTTTTGATTTTGCTAAAGTCGTCAAGCGCGTTTCCGAACTGCTGAATATTGATTCGAAGCAGATTTTGGCTGAGCGGTAAGCAACCATCATTAACTGGATCCTCTTTGCTTGCTTTCTACTTGCTGACGGGGATCAAGCCTCTCACCAGATAGCGTTGCAACATTAGGGCAATGATAATTACTGGGGCAATGGCCAGGGTCGACAACGCAGATATATCCCACCATTGGGGACCCCGCTGAAAATGCTGGGAGGCAATCAATATCGGTACTGTTCTAGCATCGCTGAACGTTAGGATTAAGGCAAATAAGAATTCGTTCCAGGCAAAGATGAAGCATAATAAGAAGGTAGCGGTCAGGCTAGGCAACGTTAAAGGCAAGACGATTTTAAAAAAGATCTGGAACCTCGAAGCCCCATCCACCATGGCCGCTTCTTCGATGGAGATCGGAATTTGCGACAAGAAATTTCGCATCACCCATACGGCAATCGGCAAATTGAAAGAGCTATAAACCAGAATCATACCCAACCAGCTATCCAGCAAATACTTCTCACTTACAACCTTAAACATTAAAAACAAAGCCAATAACGTAACAATAGGTGGCATCATCCTTTGGGAAACGATCCACACAAGGATATCTTGATTTCCCAAACGGCCGAGCTTAAATCGAAATCGCGTTAATGCATATGCTGCCATGGTGCCAAACAGCATAGCAATAAAGGAACTAACGGTTGCGATGTTGATACTATTTTTAAAGGGCGGGAGGACTTCACTTCGCTCCACCGTAAAGAGCCTTTTCCACCATTTCAGTACCGGCTCAAAATCGATCCACGGCAGATACTTAGGCCCCATGAAGACATCTAGTTTTTCCTTAAAGGAGGTTATGATGGTCCAGTAGAGAGGAAATAAAACCACAATTGCCCAGCTGATGAGCAAAATGTATGTTACTATCAGAACCAGCCTTTCCTTGCCAGCACCTTTCATCGCCGTTATTGCTCCTGAAATCGTCTTGTTAATAGTAAAAGAACAATAGAAACCACTAAAACAATAACAAACAGGCTAAAAGCAATGGTTGATCCGTATACGAGATCAAATGCGTTCAAACCGAGACTATAACCGAACAATGTCATGGTTTCCGTGCTAATGCCAGGCCCACCGCCGGTCATGATATAAATAATATCGATAACCTTAAATGTTTCAAGCACGCGGATTAGAATGGCTGCAAGGGATGCAGGGATAAGCAAGGGGAATATGATGTATCGAAACAGTTGCCATCGGGAAGCACCATCAACCCTGGCAGCTTCAAAAAACCCCGATGGAATGGTTTCTAACCCGGCAAATAAAATTAGGAACATCAGGGGCGTCCATTGCCAGATATCCATCATGATAATTGAGTATATGGCAGTTTGTGTGTTGGTCAGCCATTCAACAGGGGGAAACCCCACTTGACGCAATAGATGATTCACTGGGCCGCGATTAAAGTTAAACATCATCCGCCCCATGTACCCAACTGCGATGGGGGCCAACATCATGGGGGTCAGATACAGAATCCGAAAAAATCCTCTTCCCTTGATCTTAGAGTTACTTAACAAAATTGCTAGCCCCAAACCCAGGAGATATTCCATTGAAACAGCTACAAAAACGATAATAAGGGTATTGGAGATGGCGTTATAGAAGCGCTCGTCCTCAAAGAGTCTTGCCCAATTGCGCAGCCCGACGAATTGGATGTTGACTCCTCCAATGAAAGAAACCTTACTGAAAGTAAGCCACAAGGAAAAAAAGAAAGGAAAAATAGTCAAGGCCAGAAGAATGCACACCGTGGGGGAAAGAAATGATCTTCCGGCCCATTTTCCAGTAAATAAGCTGATGATGGATTTCATGCGGTCTTAATGTATTTTTTTGAAGAATGGCAATGGCATGTCCCCGATGAATTCAATGGCGCCATTGACAAATGGGGACATGCCGTTAGTTTATTTAATGAGTAATCCTAACGACGCTCGATAAGCCTTCAGTTGTGCATCTTTGCCAATGTCTTCTGTGATTCGCTTCCATTCTTTGGCCACCGCATCTAGCGCTTCTTTGGCTGTTTTATTTCCAGCAAGTGCCATAGCAAGCTGCGGGTCCAGGGCTTCAAAATAGCGAGCCGTACCTGGAATTCTCAAATCTGGTTGAACGTTGTCGTGTGCAATGGTTGCCTCAATGGCCCCCAAGTAATCTTTTGGATTTACGAATCCATACCCAAACCATCCTGCAAGTCGATCGAAATGCATCTTTCTGCAGGGATTGAATCCGGTCTCAGGGGTTGTTACACTGATGTAACTGTTTTCAGGTTTGCCTAAGAAAGAGATGAAGTCGTAAGCTGCTTCAATGTGATCGCTTTTGGCATCAATGGCAGCTAGCCATCCGCCAAAGGCAAGATAAGGCGCTTGATTCCCATTGGGAAATTCAGCCCATGTTTGCTTTTTGTAATCCCAAACCCTAGTTGTTCCGGGCATGATCGTGTAACCACATTGGCCTTTGATTGTGCTCTCCGGACTCGTGTCAGCCATAACCCCAATGTCCCCCCAATCAATAGCCATGGAAGCATCACCAATGGTAAACACATTTCTTATTTCACCCGAATCCATATTGACGACACCGGGAACGCCAAACTGCTTAACCTTTATCCAATCTTCCAGTGCTTTAACATGACCGGGGCTGTTGATGAGAGGCTCCATGGTATTTGGATCAAAAAAGAGCCCACCCGGCTGTCCGGGAATGCTTACATAGGCTGCCGCCCGCGAAAAAAATGTCCAGTAGGCTTGATCATCTTTGCGCATTGCTTCAACGACTCCATACTCGAGTCTGCCATCGCCATCCCAATCCCAACCATTAAAAAATTCCGCTATTTCCCGATGTTGCTTCCATGTTTTGGGGGGTGCCAGCGCATATCCGTATTTATCTTTGAACTTCTTTTGATACTCTAGATTGTCCAAAGCATCTTTGCGGTAGTAGAAAATGTGGTTATCCCCATCCATGGGAACTGCCCAAATCTCGCCTGCATAGGAGCAAATCCTTTCCCTGTAAACCGGCAGAATGTCATTCCATGCCAATTCCTTGTCTTTTGCAATGAAATCATCTAATGGCACTAAAAAATTATTCCCTGCAAAGTCTGCCAGCCAGGCTGCAGGAAATATGATGATGTCATATTTTTTAGCACCCATGGTAAACGAGGAAATCATCTTGGGATATAACTCAGCCCAAGGTGCGGTTATGAGCTTAACTTTTGCACCGGTCTTCTTCTCCCAGTCTGCCCTAAACATCTGGACAGGTTTGGCGATAAAAGGCGGTGGTTGGGTAAATACAGTAATTTCAATGCCATCAAATCGCTTCTGGCCGCTGGCCTGAGGGATCATTAAAGAATTGAGCCCAAAAAGTATTGCAGCCAGAAGAAGCAAACATAACCTGAATCTAAAATACTTCTCTTTTTTACACATATCTGTTCCTCCCACCTTTAAAAGTTGTTACATGGTTCTAAGAAACACTGAGCCTATCCACCGGTTTTAATATCACCCCCTTTCTTCAGTCGGCCGTGTCGCTGTCTGTGATGAAATACTGCATTTCAGACTGAGGCCGAAACGTTTTTCTTAGTTTAAATATTTAAATTGAGTAGTTTGCATAGCGATATTTCTGATACCATGAAAATGACGCTTAAGAATTATTAGATAGGCTACCATTGTCGTATCATTGAAGTGCCGCATTTTAATAAACGGCTTCGGATCAAATAGGGCAGGAAATGTAAAAAATTTATACACGAAAGAGTATGTTGGGTCAAACTCTATTTATCATTGTGCTGGGCTATAAATAAGTCTATATTAATCTATTCAATTATTGAGTTTGTTGTCTCTCACCCTGACCGGCCTAAAAGCCTATGGGGTAAAGACATGGTTTCTTGGCCGACCGTGAAATCTCATTTATATCTAAAGCTTTTGCTGCTGCTGATTGTTACAGAAAAAGACACCGGTATCGAGGGGGATCTCAAAAAAATGATGATGATAACGACCATCATGATCGTGACGACTATCTGAAACCGGTGACCAACCAGACATATAGAGAAACATGTGCTGAGTGCCATTTCGCATATCAGCCAGAGTTGTTACCGTCCGCTGCATGGCTTAAAGTTTTGAATCAACTCGATGACCATTTCGGAGAGGAAATTGAGGCTGATCCGGATACGATAAAAACCATTTCAGACAATTGCTTTCAGCCGCACACGGGTCTATCCCCGCCGCTGACATAACACATTGAGCACTATGGAGAGGACAAACAGATGCAAGATTCTTTACGCACAGGCATTTCTTTCGGACTGACATCAGCGGTCATCACGACCCTCGGTCTCATGGTCGGTCTTCACTCCGGAACGCATTCAAAGATTGTGGTCCTTGCCGGGATTCTGACAATCGCCATTGCCGACCGGGGCCGTTTACGGGTTTTGGTGCAGCGGCAGACCGGGATGGCAGAAATTAAAGTGCTTTTCAGACAATAGATTCAGGCGCTAATCTATGAGAACTCAACCTAATGTGTTAAGTATTTTTGGATAAAAAAGAGTTGACAAAGAAAGCATTTATTAAGATTTTAGGGACCGGCAGTGGAAACGGATAATTGGACAATTTGGCCCTTATCCTTGGGAACGATTCAGAATGTTGAAAAATCAAACTTTACCTATGCCCGAAACCAAGGAGAAAAAATCACCCTCAGAAGCATAGTTTATCTTTTAAAAGGCGGCTCCAAAATAATATTGGTTGACACCTGGCGTTTCGGTTGTGAAGCTTCCCGGCCACACGCCAGGTTTTCAGGGAGTCCATGTAAAAACGAAAAATGGAAACTATCTCATCGCAGGGAATTTATGTCCTTTATTTGAAAATTGGCCAAATTTAGATAAGCAACAGGTCCCACCCGGTATCCACGTTAATCTTATTGACTGCTACGATTCTTTTCTGAAAGTGCGAGCATTTGCTGATTTTATTTTGCCAGGTCACGGCCCGAGAGTTTTAGAACAAGATTCTTATCCGGGTGCCTCATGATCCTATTCAACTTAATTATATTGGCGATGAAAAGGAAAAAGTGCCGAAATCGCTTCGGAAAGAGGTTACTGAAAAATTTCAATGCCTTCCTTTTTTTGATCAAAGTGAACTTGGATGAGCAAAACGCTCTTTGTACAAAACATATTTGTCAATACATTAAATTTTACCGCTAAATAGGTTAGAGAATCCTATAGATCTCTATGCATAATTATTAAATACAGTTTAACCTGAAAGGGAGTTCGAATGATGAAATCATTGGAAGGCATCCGAGTAATCGATGTAACCACCTTCATGTCAGGACCTTTTGCGACAATGGTCTTAGGCGACTTAGGAGCTGAAATTATAAAGATTGAGCAGGTCGGAGCCGGGGACTCCAGTCGTCAAATCCCTCCATATTACCATGATGGCGAGAACCTTTATTACGTTAGTCTCAATCGGAATAAAAAGAGTGTGACCTTAAACTTAAATACAGATAAAGGAAAAGAAATCCTATACGGATTGGTGAAAAAGGCGGATGTTTTTATAGACAACTTCCGTCCTGGCGTGTTGATCAAATTAGGCGCAACCTACGAGCGACTCAGAGAAATTAACCCCAAAATCATTTGTTGCTCCATCACTGCATTTGGCCCGGATGGACCTTATGGCAAACGACCGGCCTATGATTTGACAGTGCAGGCCATGAGTGGAGCGATGAGCATGACCGGCGAAAAAGAAGGGCGCCGCCCCCTGAGGCTTGGGGTGCCGATGGGTGATCTGGCAAGTTCGATGTGGGCCCTAACTGGGATTCTCGCCGCCCTGCATCATCGGGAAAAGACAGGCGAGGGCCAACTTGTGGATATCGCTCTGTTAGATTCATTGGCAGCGTTTATCACCTATCCGGCACTATATTACTCGTATGCCGGCGAGGTGGCCAAACCATTGGGCTCAGGCCATCAGGCCGTTGTTCCCTTTGACGCTTTTAAGACGAAAGATTATTACGTGGCGGTTTGCTGCGGCAATGAAAAATTCTGGCAGCTCCTCTGTGACGCTTTGGAACTTAAAGAACTTAAATCCGATCCCAAGTTTTCTACATTAGGCGATCGCTTGAAAAACAAAAAAGAATTGAATGCGATACTGAATGATGTCTTTGCCCGCAAAACGAATGCCGAGTGGTTGGTGATTTTAGACAAGGCAGGAGTACCCTGTGGACCTGTGAACACCATCGATAAGGTTTTCGAAGACCCAGCTATCCAGCACAGAGACATGGTCATCTCTGTAGATCATTTTGGCACTGAGCTCCAATTTTTTGGAAATCCCATAAAAATGTCGGCAACCCCCATTAGCGAATATCGAACCCCGCCGCGTTTAGGGGCCAACAATGAGGAAGTTCTTGGCGAATATTTAGGATTCTCAGCGCAAGATGTTAAACAGTTAAAAGAAGAGGGAATACTTTAGTAAAGGAGGCAAAACCCATGACGACAAGTGTCGATGAGGAGAAGAAAGTGATCGAGGCCATACCGGGTGCCTTTGAGATAGAAAACGACCACCCTTATCTGGTGGGGACCAAGTGTTCAAAATGCGGGGCGGCCTTTTTCCCACCGCGTTATATCTGCACGTATTGCCTTACAGATGAAGGGGTGCAGAAAGCGAGGTTGGGCAATAAAGGAACGCTTTATTCATACACCGTCATTAATGTTGCCAGCAAAGAGTTCAATCCCCCTTATGCGTTTGGTTTTGTGATCCTAGAACCGGAGAAAATCCGAATTCCGACCGTGTTGACCGGTTTTGATCTCAAGGAAGAACTCAAGTCAGGCACACAGATGGAGATGGTGATTGAAAAGCTTCGCAATGACGAGCAAGGCAATGAAATCGTAAGCTATAAGTTCCGGCCTGTGGCTTGATAACAGGTATAGAGGAGGGCTTTAGTTATGAGAGATGTAGCTGTAATTGGAGTTGGCATGACAAACTTTGGTAAGTTTCTGGACACTCCTATCAAGGAGCTGGGCAGGATGGCCACATGGGACGCCATCAAAGATGCGGGTGTCAGTCCGAAAGATATCGAGATCGCTTATGTCGGCAATGCCTGTCTAGGCGTTATCACCGGTCAGGCGATGGTGCTCGGTCAAATTATCCTAAAAGAGGTGGGTATCCGGGGCATCCCGATAACAAATGTGGAAAATGCGTGCGCTAGCGGCTCATCAGCATTCCGGGAAGCATGGATGGCGGTTGCCTCAGGAATGTATGATGTCGCTCTGGCAGTAGGCGCGGAAAAGCTGTATGCGGGTGATACGAGGCTTTCCACCAAGGCCTTGGCAGCAGGAACTGAAATTGAGTACGAGGCCAATCTCGGGTTGACGATGCCGGGTCACTGGGCGCTGCGAGCCAAGCGGTTTATGGAAAAATATGGAACCACCAGAGAGCAGCTTGCCAAGGTCTCGGTGAAAAATCACAAAAATGGGTGCTCGAACCCCCGCTCCCAATATAAAAAGGAGTGCACGATTGAAGAAGTTTTGAATTCCAGAATGATAGCTGATCCGCTGACCATGCTTTCGTGTAACCCGCTTGGCGATGGAGCGGCGGCAGCCGTCCTTGCGTCCAAGGAAGCAGCCGCGAAATGTACCACCAATCCCGTTTGGGTGGCTGCCTCCGCATTAACGAGCGGTTCGTACGACTTGGACCGTGAAATATCCAGGAACCAACTGGAAGAAGTTGCCGGAAGGCAAGCCTTTGAAATGGCAGGAATCGGACCTGAGGACTTAAACCTGGCAGAGGTTCACGATTGTTTTACGATCGCCGAATTCATGCGGGTCGAAGGTTTGGGACTGGTCCCCGAGGGCGAGTATGGCAACTGGATGGATGAGGGCTGGTCCGAGATTGGAGGCAAATTGGCCGTAAATCCAAGCGGAGGCCTGCTCGCAAAGGGTCATCCTGTGGGGGCGACCGGTGTGGCCCAGGTGGCAGAGGTCGTTTGGCACCTGAGGGGGGAGGCCGGCAAGCGGCAGGTCCCAGGAGCCAAGGTTGGCCTGGCCCACTGTTCGGGAGGCGGAGTCGCCAGCGATACACCCGCGTGTTGCGTTCACATTTTGAAAAAATAAAAATAGGATTCATTACATGAAATGTGCGGTTATTGAAAGTTACGGAAAGGAGATATCTAGTCTTGTTATCAAAGAGCGTAAGGATTTAGTCTCAAGCGGCGAAAATGTGCGCGTTCAGGTTGCCGCCACGGCCTTGAACCGGGCAGACCTGTTGCAGCGACGAGGACTTTACCCCGCACCGCTTGGCGCCCCGCAAGATATCCCAGGTTTGGAGTTTGTTGGCATCATCGATCAGCTTGGAGAAAACGTTACCATCTGGAAGGGCGGAGAACGGGTCTTCGGAATCATCGCGGGGGGTGGCTATGCGAGCCAGGTCATCGTCCCTGAACGTCAGGTAGTCAGGGTTCCCGAAAGTTTGACCGACATCGAAGCAGCGGCCATCCCTGAAGTCTTTATGGTCGCTCACGATGCCCTCATCACCCACGGACAGATGAGGTCGGGAGACCTCGTGCTTGTTCATTCCGTTGCCGGAGGACTTGGAACAGCCGCGGTACAGCTGGTCAATCTCTTTGGAGGCCGGGCCATCGGCACAGCGGGAAGCAAAGAAAAGCTAGATGCTGTGGGAAAGTTTGCCACCTTCTTTCCTATAAACTATAGAGAAGAAAACTTTCAGGCGCGCATTGAGGAGACCTTTGGCAAGAACACTGTGGATTTGATTCTAGATACCGTGGGAGAGGCTTATTGGAAACAGAATATGGCATTGCTTAAATATCGCGGAATGCTGGTTTTGCTCGGTCTTTTGGGGGGTAATAAGGGGGAGACCCTTTTATCCAATGTGCTTTTTAAGCGGCTGCGGATCATCGGCTGTGCCATGCGTGCGCGACCCCTCGAGGAAAAAATCGCTGTGGCACAGGCCTTTGCTCATGAAGTTCTCCCACACTTTGAGTCTGGAAAATTGAAACCGGTGGTAGACTCAGTTTATCCCTTCGAACAACTCCATGAAGCCACCGCCCGGATGGAAAAAGGCCAGAACATCGGCAAGATCATCCTTACTTTTTCATGAAAACGTTGAATCGTTTGACCTCACATGCGCAAATGGAAAAGTGATTCAAATTTGAAAGCCGATTTTAAAACCACTTTCGATCGCCTCCGTAAAACCGGCGGGTTTAGCGGCGTCCCCAATCTTAAAAACAATGGGAACTTTACTCTCCAAGTTACGTGCAACTGCATCAGCGGGGACCATTCCCAGCGCGAGTACCACAGTGTCCGCTTCGAAAAACTCAGGATAGAGTCCAGCGCGTATTACGCTGACCCCCTTTTCAGTTATCGCCTCGGCCTTCACACCGGTTTCCAGTCGAATGCCGGCCGCAATTAACCTGTCGATAACGACCCATCGATTCATGGGCCCATAATCTGCCCCCATCCGTCCAAGCATTTCCAGAACGGTTACTTGTTTGCCTTTCTGTGCTATCAATTCAGCAGTCTCGCATCCTGTTGCTCCACCCCCTATGACAACGACATTCTGGCCCGCTTGCTTTCTTCCTGTTATTATGTCTATCGCCGTAGCGACGTTGTCGCCATCAATTCCGGGTAAATCGGGCATAAGGGCAGTCGCACCCGTGGCCACAATTAATACATCCGGCCTCCCTTCTTCCAGCGCTTTGGCAGTGCAAGTTTCATTGATTCTCACTTCTACATGCAGTTTGCTCAACTGAGCAGTGAGATAGTGAAGTGTAGAATTCCACTCATCCTTGAAAGGGAGAAGATTCGCATAATGAAGCTGGCCGCCCAGTTTGTCTTTTGCTTCAAAAATAGTAACATGATGGCCTCTCAAGGCAGCGACTCTGGCAGCTTCCATACCGGCTGGACCGCCACCAATAATAAAAATCTTTTTGGCTTTCTTGACACGAGTGAAGGTATACTGGTCCTCTCTTCCAGCCAGGGCATTTACAGCACAGGACATGTATCTATCGGAAGCCACATCATCATAGCAGCGGCAACACGCAGTACATAATCGAATATCTTCTAGCCGCCCCTCCTTGGCTTTATTTGGCAAGTCTGGATCCGCTATTAGTGGCCTACCCATGCCAATGATATCAGCTTTGCCGGAAGCGAGAATCTGCTCTGCGTCCAGGGGGTCATTTATTCGCACATTAGCGATTACCGGAATATTTACCACTTGCTTGATGCCCTCAGCTAAATGCACAAAGGCGTTCCTGGGTACGCAAATTTGGGGAAGTGGTTCTCTGGATTCAAACCATTTTGGATAGACATTCAGGGCATGAGCGCCTGCCTTTTCCAGCAAGGAGGCGATTTCTTGCCAATGATCAAGCTCAAGGCCCCAAGGTACCGGATCTGAGCCAGCAATTCGGCAGATAATAGGAAAGTCAATTCCCACCTTTTTTTTAATATTGGCTAAACTCTCAGAAATCATTCTCACACGGTTTTCAAGACTGCCCCCATATTGATCCTCGCGTATATTCAGAAAGGGATTGGTGAAGCGGTGGAGTATGTTGCCGCCAATACATTGAAGTTCTATAGCGTCAAAACCAGCTTCACGTGCTCTTGAAGCAGCATCTCCGATTGCATCTTGAATCATACTAATCTCTTCCAAAGTAAGCGCCCTGTCCGGAGGCAAATATTCAGCAAGGCTAAACAGAGGGTGGATATTTTCTCTCGGTAAAGTTACTGTTGAGGGTCCCACATTTTCTGCTGTGCCCTTCGGTCCTTTCTTCGACCAGTAACCATAAGTGGCTAACTGAGCGGCCGCTTTACCGCCATTATCGTGAATGGCCTTAACCCATTTGCTCAGTTTCGGTATATCTTCATCGTTGTATATATTTATTCTGCCGGCACCTATTTTTCTGCCAGGATATAACGTCTGAAGGGCCCCCGTGATTATTAGCCCAACACCGCCCCTTGCCCGCGCGGCATAAAAATTAGCCAACCGATTACTTTCCTCGAAGTCGTATCGAGTGGACACCGCTACCATGACTATCCGATTCGGTAGCTCCAGGGCACCTATTTTAGAGGATTCAAACAACTTCTCCAATTTAACCATTCATATCTCCTTTCAAATGACCACATTGAAAGGTCACTCTAATGGCCATACATTTTGGAAGGTAGGTATGTGGATATTTCTGGAAATGCAATTAAAATTGCTAAAATCGGAATATCTAACATCAAAAAGGGGACTATTCCTTTCACCACATCCATCACGCTGGTTTCATCACCAGCTGTTGCGCTGACTACAAAAAGATTGGCCCCGAGAGGGGGTGTCACCATCCCTAATTCCGCAAGCTTCACAAAAATGACCCCAAACCAGATACCGTCATATCCCAAAGCCGTGACTACGGGATAAACGAATGGCATCGTAGTTACCAGCATCGAAACGGTTTCCATCACACATCCCAGCAAAAGGTACATTGCGGAGAATAAAACCATGACAAACCATCCCGGGATAGCTCCTCCCCCAGAACAGAGCTCGACAAGCGCTTCTGTGAACCCGCATAGTATTAAGTGTCTGCCAAGCAAAAAGGCACCGACAAGAATTATCATTATAGCTGTCGTGCTTTGCACGGTTTCTACGCTTACTTTTCGAAAAACCTTCCAGGAAAGCCTCCTTTTAACGATGGCGAGAACAAAGGCGCCAAAGGCGCCGACTGCACCTCCGGCCGAGGGAGTGAAATAACCGGCATAAATGCCCCCCATAACTAAAAAGAAAAGGAAAAAGATGGCCCAAAGCTGAACTAACCCTCTCAACTTCTCACTCCTTGAGAATGTTACTTTAGGGATAGGAGCTAACTTTGGATTCACATGGCACCGAATGAAAATGTATGATAAATATGTTACGGCACTGATGATCCCCGGGACAATACCGGCTAAGAGAAGGGCGCCTATGGATTGCTGAGTGACAATTCCATAAAGTACAAACGTGATACTGGGAGGGATCATGATCGCAAAGGTCCCGGCCGCAGCAATACATCCCAGCGCAAGGCTCCTATTGTAATTGTAGTTCAGCATCGGGGGGAGGGCTATCCGGGTGAAAAGGGCTGCATTGGCCAGCGATGAACCCATCGTTGCCGCGGAGAGAGCACTGCCCATTGTGGTGGCCATCGCTAAGCCTCCGCGTATCCTTCCAAATAGCTTATAGGCGGAGTCAAAAGCATCTTTGGCGATGCCCGCTTGAGCAGCAAAATCCCCCATCAGAAAAAAAAGTGGTATTAAAGATATCCCGAAATTGGCTAAGACCGAGTAAGGGAGCGTGCCAATTATTCCGAAGGCCCCACTTATTCCAATATCTAAAATAAGGCCGCTTATTCCCACGATACCTGCCGCAACCGCAATGGGTACGCCCATTACCGCCAGACCGATCATCGCACCCAGGCTCAGAAACCCGATAAGCAGTGGATCGTTCATTTTTGACTCCCATTTTCTTCCACTTTCTTCCTAATTGCACTGATAATTTGTAAGCCGACTGCTAATGTCATCAATATGAAGCCGATAGCCAACCCAATTTTACCTGGGAACCAATACACAGTGATTCCTACATCGGTTGATTCCCAATATTTTAAGCTGTACAAGGCTTCCAAACTAACGCGCCAGGCCAGTACCGCGGAAAACAAAAACACTAGGATAAAAACAATAATATCAAGAATACGGTTCTTCTCATCTGATATACGCTGTTGAATAATGGTCATATAAATGTGCTTCCGTCGGATTGTCACAAACGGAAGCGGCAGAGCAATACAGATGACATTTAAGACCTCCACCCATTGGACCATGCCCGGAAATCCCCACCTGAAAATCCCGGAAAATACATCAATCAGAATCCATATCGCCATGATTACTAATACAGCAAACCCCAGAACCGCAAGACCCCGGGCAGCTTTTGCCCCAGGTACGCTATAAATAGATTCCATTTATCCTCCTAGTTAGATTTAATCTTAAGCGCCTCAGGGTTTTTGAATCTTTTTTAGAAATGATAGATTGCAGAAATTGGTGTAAAAAATCGGATCCAGGGCGGGACCCAATGCGTTTCGATGGGCATCATAAGGGATTGGCTCTTTCTGCGGATTGAGCGGAAAAATACACCCCATCATCCTTTTAGAAACCAGATCGCCTTCCTTGAGTAAACTTATCCCCTGCCGAGGCTCATCGCATCGGGCCTTGAACATCGGCAGGGGTAGTCCGATAAAAGAAAAATGTCCGGTGGAAAGGATTGTTTATAGCGCCAATTTTTGCAAGCACGTACTCGAGAGATAAATAGATCCTCTCTCCAAGTATCACTAGACTCTTTTATCCTACTGGTATTGCCACTTCTTTCCCGGAATCAAGTAGTTCTTTTCGTATTCCTCGTTTAGCTCCCGCCAACGCTTTATAAAATTATCGACAACTTTTGGATCCACCTTAGCGTTGAGCAAAAATTTCTGGCAGTGCTCATACGGATCTCCTGCTCCCTCAATAATGGTTTGATAATCCTTTTTATCGAAGTCTAGAAACTGAACCCCTTGCTGCTTCAACTGTTCGGTATATTTAATTTCGTTGGTCAACATATTCTGGAGATCCCGAGCCCCCCATTCGATTGAAGTCTGCTGAATGACCTCTTTCACTTCCGGTGTTAGCTTTTCCCATACATCCAAGTTGATAGAATTAGACCACCCCAGTACCGAACCCCAGGGAAAGCCTACGTACTTGCCTATCTCATACAGGCGGTAAGTAGCAATGGCAGGCACATCCAACAATACGCCATCTGTTACTCCCCGCATGAACCCCTCATACACATCCTGCATTGCCTGGAAGACAGCGACAGCCCCGGATGCCTTAACCATTTTAGAAGGATAATCACCGCCAATGATTCTCAATTTCATCCCTTCAAGGTCAGACAAATTCTGAACCGGCTTTTTAGAAACTAACTTATATGTCCCAAGACAGGATCGATTGATAAGATACATGTTGTGCCTTTTAAATTCTCCCTGGATCTCCGGTACATCGCGAAGTAGTCCTCTCCAGGAATATACCGCTTGCGCAACCGTCTTATTTAATGGGTAGTACGTCTGCAAAACGCCATTCAGGGGAAAAAGGCCTGTATAATAAACTGGTGGAGTGCTTATTACGTCGATACTTCCGGTGCGGCAAAGGTGAACCAGATCCTTTGTCTGTGCGATTTCTCCTGAAAAATACATTTTGATTTTGACGGCCCCCTTTGTTTGCGTCTCTATGTCCTTGGTCCATTGAATCAAGGGTGGCATCGAATGTAAATCCCTGGTCACAAACACGGCCCACTTTAATTCCACCGGTTTGGTGTCTGCAGCGGCAACCGTTGAGGCCTCGAAGCCAAAAATCATGCTAAAAAACAAAAATAGCAGTATTACAACCACCAGGCCTAATCTCTTGTCATCTCTTTTACCTTTAGCCATTGTGCACCTCCTCTTTGTGTTGATAGTCCCAATCACATCATAATGGAAATAAAATTACAAAGACTTAACTTTAGAACTAACTGCTTCATTGAGGTTGGACTCTATTACCAAAGCCTTGCGCTGTTAAGAGTCAAAATAGGCTGTTTGTTTTTTGGGCAGCACGGATACCCTTTTGGGAGAAGAACAACACGACCACAAGCAGACCGACTGGTCGTTATAGGAATTTTGTTAAATTAAATTGGAATATTGCAAAAGTCAATGATTTTTTAGGGATCATATCTATCTCCATATCCGCTGGGATTGACTGCGAGTTCAAACCGTGCAATATATCAAAACAAACCATTTTTCACTTGGCGACAAAGAATGCATCTATAGTTAGGAGGATATGAGAAATGTTGTGGATTCAGGAAGCCGGGCAGGGGCCTCCATTGGTCCTGCTTCACCCGGTTGGTACATCCGGGAGCATTTGGTGGCAGCATATCCCCCGGTTAGCCAAACTATTTTACGTACTCGCGGTGGACTTGCCGGGCCATGGTCGATCACCTAAGCCCAAAGCGCCCTTGAGCATAGAAGGGATGGCAGATGATCTCTATGAAACACTCCAGAAGCAATCCTTTTGGCCCGCCCACTTTGTTGGTCTTTCCCTTGGTGGCATGGTAGCCCAAATGTTAGCTGTTAAAAACCCGTCATCTATTGCCTCTTTAACGCTATGCGACACTATTTGCGAGGTTAATCCAGCTGCTGCCAAGATCCTCGAGGAGCGAGCGAGAGCAGTGCAGCAAGGAGGTATGACAGCCATTGTAAAGCCCACCTTAGAGCGCTGGTTTTCGCCAGAATTTACCGATAAGCATTCTGACGTGGTGGCAGCAATCGAAAAACTCTTATTGGAAGCAGACCCTATAATCAATGCTCAAACTTGGCGCGCCATTGCCAAGCTCAACGTCGCTTCGCGACTCAAGTCTGTATCTCATATACCAACCCTCGTGGTCAACGGATCATTAGACACCAGCATCCCACCTGATGTTGGGAAACGTCTTTGTGAGCTCTTTGATGCCAGCTTAGTGGAGTTATCGGGCTGTGCTCATATGGCTCCAGTGGAAGCGCCGGAGAAATTCATGGATTTCTTGGAGTCATTTTTATCTGGCGTAGAACCGAGATCAAAGCCAAGTTATTAATACAATAAAGTAGAGTTTGATAGCTGCCGAGAAAGTCGCGCAGAGGTTTTTTCTCTGATAAATTGTTAATTGCAGGAACTAAACCAACATGTTGGATACATCCTTAACTTTACCCTCAGGCGCTGTAATTAAAAACCGCATTGTTAAAGCCGCCATGTCGGACGGCCTGGCTGACAGTCAAAATCATGCTACTGAAAAACATTGTCGTCTTTATCGGCGCTGGTCAGAAGGAGGAGCAGGCTTGTTGATAATCGGTGAAGTGCAAGTCGATCATCGCCACCCAGAACGTCCGGGAAATATTGCCTTGGACCGACCGGAAGGAAAAAAGGTGTTGCGGGCTATGACGGCTGCGGGTACGATTGCAGGGAATCATTTCTGGGCGCAGCTAGGTCATGCAGGTGCGTTAACGTTTCCTGAAATCAATTCCAATCCTTTAGCTCCATCCGCAGTGCCCGTTCGCGGAAATCAGCCGCAAGCGATGACGGAGCCCGATATTCTTGATCTGATTGAATGCTATGCGAATGCCGCTGCAATCTCAAGGGAAGTGGGATTTACTGGAATCGAAATCCATGCAGCACACGGCTTTTTATTGAGCCAATTTCTGTCACCACGGTTTAACCAGAGAATTGATGACTGGGGCGGCAGTTTGGAGAACCGTGCACGCCTACTTATAGAGATTGTCCGAGCAGTTCGCGTTAAAATTGGTGAGGACTACCCGATTGCGGTCAAGCTCAATGCGACAGACTTTCAAGAGGGAGGGTTCTCCTTTGCCGAAAGCCAACAAGTGGCCCGTTGGCTCGATCGTGAACACATTGATCTTCTTGCCATCAGCGGTCGTATTCATAAAAGCGATGACGATGCTGTACCCGACCGGGCACCTTCGACAGGCAACCTTGCGCCTGAAGGCTATTTTCTGGATTATGCCAGCACCATAAAGAAGACCATTAATGCTCCTGTCATGGTGACCGGAGGTTTTCGTACTCGCGCGGGAATAATGCATGCGCTTGAGTATGGCCTAGATCTTATTGGGCTTGCGCGTCCGCTGGTGGTCGACGCTGAGCTACCTCGTAAGCTTTTAGCTGGAACCACAGATACGTGCCCACGCGCGGAGGATAGATTTTCCTTCGACTTACCGTTCGGCGCGGGAACTGCTTGGTTCCAGATGCAAATTATTCGAATGGGAAACGGCATGGAAGTAGATCTATCAATCAATCCTGAAAAAGCATTAGAAATGATAGTAGACTTCGATCACAAAGCTGCCCAGCGGTATTACAAGGATTTAGACTAAATTTTTTAAAAGTAGCAACAACTACACCTTGTACGTGTTAATATTGCAGATTACACAATGATAAATACACTATAAGGTTTTGTTTAGGACAACTTATACTTTTTTGTTAACTTCTCTAATTCCATAATATACTGATTTTTATAATTAAGGCCAATTTGCTGGGTTATTTCTTCTAATACAAGTTTAATATGAGGTCTGATGTCAATACCGTTTGAATTTACACCATCGATATTTGCTTGATCAATTATGAGCACACAATAATATGACGTTAAAATTCTAACTTTTGAATCTCGCCTGAACAGGTAATTCCTTCCTCCAAGTGTTTCCAAAAAGAAGCAAGCATATACATATAATTGTTCAAGTGATGGTCGTGGCGAAACAGGTTTAGAGTTTTCATTTTTCGCACTGAACCACAGATAAAAGGTATGCATTAAGGCTTCGATTGTATCTGACTCTTTTTCTAATATATCTTTTATAAGAGTTATTCTTTCTTTGCCTAAAACCCGATAGAAGTAAAAAACATTTTTGAGCACGTCATTTATAGAATCCGTCTCTCTTGTAACTATTGGAGAATTCGCTATTAGGATTTCAAATATTTGCTTAAATTGTTGCTTTGCTCCGTCAAAGATTTTAGAGGATTTTACGTATTGTTTTTGATCAAGGTATGAAAAAAATGAATTGATTCGTCCCTCAATTTCTTCAAGTCCCAAGTTTTGGGATGCTGATTCTTCAGTTCCAAAGATTTTGATAACCCTTTTTTTATAGGAGTTTCCGTCTGCATTATTTAACAATGCCAGCTGAGAGCTCGGAGTCTTTAACTCTAATTTTTTAAAGTTCGCTTGGGAAAAGTTCATGTCATTTATATGAGCGTATCCGGATCCAATTTCAAATTTGTTGGTAATCAAAAAACAAGTCTCAAGCAATGAAAGCCCGAAGATAATTGTCACAAATATTTTTGCAAAAACCCTTTGCATTTATACGAATGTCCAGCCTAATTTGTTATGTTGTTTTCCTGGAATAGTTGCTAAATGGGTTACCAATAGCACAAATTCACCAAAATTTCATGTATGTTGAGGCAATCCAAAAATTAAGAAAATTTCAGATACGTTATGGTTATCTCAGGTTTTTGGAAACGTCAATATCGCTGATACGTTCTGTCATGGTCATTCTGCCTGTTTGATAGTTATTATCATAATTATATAGCGTCTTCATAATTGTCATAATTGGTATAAAAAGCAGACAGGGTAGGATTATGTTAACGCTGGTTCAAACAGAATGAAGTTAAGGATGTTGTTAATTTTCAGGTGGATATGGTATAATTGATATAAAATTAAGGGCAATGCGGCAATGTGGTTGAATTTTTATTTTATCGGACAGATTCGGTTTAACCACACAAGAAAATGCATAGAGAACTTGCTTTAATATTCGAGCTGGTGAAAGAGAGAGCCTACATAGGATGCCTGCTTGGGACCGCTGTGGGAGACTCACTTGGCCTCCCTTATGAGGGTATACCCCCTCGACGTGTCTCACGTCTGTTTTTCGACGTCGGGCGTCATCATCTGCTATTCGGAAAGGGGATGGTTTCAGATGACACTGAGCATGCTTGTTTGGTTGCGCAATCACTGGTGAGATCGAGGGGAGAGTTTGAAGAGTTTGAAAGGCAGCTTGCCCGATCGCTCCGATGGTGGTTGCTGGGCCTGCCTGCTGGTGTTGGCCTGGCGACCCTCAAGTCGATACTAAAGCTTTGGATCGGATTCCCTCCAAACCGCAGTGGGACCTTTTCTGCCGGAAACGGTCCGGCCATGAGAAGTCCGATCATCGGGTTAGCAATGGGAAACTCCGTCGAAGACCTCCGCAGATTCGTAATGGCATCAACTCAAATCACACACTCCGATCCAAAGGCATTCTATGGAGCGCTTGCAGTTGCTCTGGCGGCCTACCAAAGCAGCACGAATTCGTCCATTTCTTCAGAAAGATTTCTGGGAGACTTAACATCGGTACTCACAGAGGAGTCGGCAACTGAGTTTATCGATCTCGTCAAAAGAGCCGCGGAGTCTGCGGCCAAAGGCGAATCAGTCTCGTCCTTCGCAGAAGCAATTGGCTCGACGCAAGGTATTTCTGGCTATATCTACCACACGGTGCCCTGCGTCCTTGAGGTCTGGTTTCGTTATGGCGCTGACTTCTCAGGAGGTTTGCAGGAGGTAGTTTTAGCGGGAGGTGATACTGACACTACTGGCGCAATTCTTGGTGCCATTATTGGTGCTCAGGTGGGCAAGGAGGGTATTCCTGAAAGTTGGCTAAGTGCCATCATTGAATGGCCGAGAACCATTAGCTGGATGGAACGACTCGGAATTGCTGTTGCGAGAACATTGGCGGGGCATGGGGATTCGTCGAGTTTTCCCGGCTATTTCGTTCCTGGCATTGTCATCAGGAATCTCGTGTTCCTTTTTCTGGTACTAGCTCATGGGCTCCGGAGATTGGCACCGCCATACTGAGAGAAGGAGCGCAAATGACAGGGCACAGGTCATTCGAATTCGCTGGACGGCCCTTGAGATGAGCTCAGCCGTTAGGTAGGTCAAAAAAATTATTATGTCAAAGTTATCACGTGAAGACAATATAGTTCTCATCATCTTTGCGGCTGTTGGCGTAATGATTCCAGCGGTTATTGTATCACGGCATTTCATTGGCATTGATTCTTTATCCTTGCTCCATATTAAGTGGGGAAGAACATTTGTGGGCACTGTTTTTACTCTTTTGGCGGCCGGGGTTTGCCTGTTGAACTTTTACTTGTCCATTCTGGTGCCATGGCTTTATAGGCGGCGACATGGCAGCATGGCAAATTTTGCTCATGTATCGGGTTTGCCCGTAATTGGTGGGGTCTTTATCTTCTGCGCCGGAGCCCTCATGCCCCCCTCGATTTCATTGGGAATTTTTCTTCTGCTGCTTTATGTAATTGATGGAAATGGTATCCCGTGGTTTTTTGTTTCAATCATTCAAAATGGAAGGTAACACGAAAGAATCACCTAACACTCATATCACTCCCATTGGAAGAAACAGCAGCGATGTTTCCTCCGAGGAGTTCGATCGTTGGATTGTCAATGCGCGATATTCATTATGTTCCATTCAATATAACTGGGGGATTAGAATGATTAAGAAAGGCAATATTAATCATACTGTTTATGCCTCTGGGAAAAAAGGAAGATATATTAATGACATCTTCCAAGCTCAAACATCCGAAGTTCTAAAAATCGCGTCAAAGCTGTTCGATGAATTGTTCGATGGGTCGAGCCAAGCCAACTACTTGTAACTATTAAACAGCATCAAAAAAATAATTTTATTTTGGTCCTATATCGAGCTTTTTAGGGGGTAATCCTCTTCGAAGACGATCCCGGCATGTATAGCAGATTCTCCCAACTCAGCTATTCAATTCAGCCCATTTTTACCTATGTTTGGGGTCTCTCATCAGCCCTTAGCGTATTGCTTCTTTCGACAATTCCGATCTACTTTGGTCGCAAGGCACTCGAACTGATGGAATGGAAAATAAGTATCGCTATATTTCTATTGGCGGGAATACCATCACTGGCTATAGGCATTGTCGGTTTTTTCATACGGGGTATATAACATCGTGTTCGAGGCGGACGTGGTTAAGCAAATTTAATCAAAGCGATGATTACCGGCCGCAAGCAGATGATCTGATTTAACGGAGGTTGAATATGAAAAATTGCACCAGATATATCATATATGCAATATCGCTTCTTTTGATCCTCAGTTTAATTTTTGATGCTTTTGCTGATGATGATCGTTACAGAAAAAGACACCGGTATAGAGGGGGATCTCAAAAAATTAATGATGATAATGACGATCATGATCGTGACGACTATCTGAAACCGATGACCAACCAGACATATAGAGAAACATGTGCTGAGTGCCATTTCGCATATCAGCCTGAGTTGTTACCGTCCGCTGCATGGCTTAAAATTTTGAATCAACTCGATGACCATTTCGGAGAAGAAATTGAGGCTGATCCGGATACGATAAAAACCATTTCAGACTATCTTGAAACGAATGCAGCGGACAACTCATCAGCAAGGCTGTCAGTAAAAATCATGAGAAGTTTGGGAAGCCGAGTGCCTACGAAGATTACTGATATACCTTATATCAATAGAAAGCATCATGAGCTGAACCCAGCGGTTTTTAAACGTGAATCCATTGGCACGTTGGCGAACTGTGCAGCATGTCACACAACCGCCGAGAAAGGAATTTATGATGATGACGCTGTTAAGATTCCCAAGTGATGACCCCCAAACAATTGCTTTTAGCCGCACGCGGGTCTATCCCCGCCGCCGACATGACGCAAAGAGCATTATGGAGAGGAGCAACAGATGAAGGGCTTTTTAAATCCTGTTGTAAAGGAAGCAAGGGACGGGACGGTCATGATTATATGCGTTATGAATCGATCGCTCTTAATTTCATATCATCGCAGGGCAGCCTTCGCATGTCATGTTAACAAGGGTTGTGCGATAACCCACATCGTCGTTTTTCAAAGGATGGCCTGCCAGCCGAAGCCTTGGCGAAGGCTGGTGGAGGCGGCGGGCGTCGAACCCTGAAAATAGAAATGATTACAAATACTTGTCAATGATTCAAAATGCTATAACATCCAGCCAGAATAGCAAGCCGCTGTAATAATTTCTTTCCCAGATAACGGGTCGCTCCATAGAGCTGATAGCCGGCGCTCTGAGCAGAGGGTCTGCTCAATGGTTCATCTTGCGGCCCGATAGCGCTGCGATGTTGTGTATCCTTATGCGCTTGTTATTGTGCCTCTTTAAACTCCTTTGCCCTGGTTGCGATGTGCGCGGTTATCTCGGGGTCCCTATCGATCCAGTTACGCTCAATCATATCCAAATGTCAACTTTTCACCCTCGTCCCTTACTCCCAATCTATTTTTTGCCATTAGCGGCCGACGACTCGGCGAGCATCCTGCATAATCGTCCATAATAAAAAAAGTAGTCCGGCGATGGCCGGCAGATAAAGCGTTGAGCATCGCCACAGCAGATTGTAATACGGCACAAATCCAATTGGCATGGCGCCGTCCATCATCAGCATGGAAGCGCCTTCAGCCAGGCCCGAACTTCCAGGGGTTGGGGCAAAGTATATCAGGAAAATCAGGCTTAACTGGGTTTCGATAACATTAAATAGGCTGGAAGCCTGAATGCCGAGAAAGCGAAGACACAAAAATGCCATTATGGATCGTGAAAGCATGAAGACAATGCTCAAGAGGCACACCCATAAAAAACTGGCCTTATTTAGGATAAAAAACCGGCGTATGTTGACCTGGTGCATATAGCATAGATCAATCAGCTTTTCCGAGTAATTGTGCAGGAGATTCGTTAAGCGCTTGATGTGGGTATTTTGCGTCAGATCTATGTTACCTGGTAGGTTTAGGTCACAGATTTTGCCGATTGCCATGGAAATCCCGGAAGCCACTAAACGTAGAGCCCCCGGCCAGCAAATGGTGACAATCAGCGCGCCGAAAACAAGAGAAAAGATCAGAAGAGCCCCTTGAAAGAAGACGGCGAGGTGTTCGACCCTGGATATCAGAAGGGAATGGATACCAATAAACAGCAAAACGACCATGCTGCCCAAAAAAGTTATCAAACTGACGGTCAAGGCTGTTCCTATATTTAATCCGCCTCGATTCAAAACATAAATCTGACCGAACCCGCCACCGGTTTGTGACGGCGTAAGCATCGCAAGACCCAAATTGGCCCACTCCGCCTTAAGGCAGGTCCAGAGACTCACGCCAGGCTGCAGAACGCGGCAGAGCACCCAGATTCGCAAACCGGCCGCAAATGTATCGATTGGTAAAAAGAGCAACAACCAGAATAAATAATCCCACTGAAGTTGGTTCCATATCTCAGGACGATTATCGCCGGGTATCTTGGCAAACTGATACCAGAAGATGCCAACCGTCATGACGACAAAAAAAAGGCCGCCACAGAAAAGTTTGTTGATAAAAGGTTTTTTGAGCCTGTTTTCAGAACCGGTTTGCGATGCAATTGGATTCTGTGCTAAATTTTCAGATCTGCGGGCCGATTCGTACGCATGATTTTTTAACGTGTACAAACGCCTGGTGATTTGGGTTGACATAGCTCACACGCCTTAAATTTATGATGAATTAAAATCCTGCGGCTTGTGCCATTTAATGGCGTTGCCGCAAATTCAGGCGGCCTTCTTTTGAAGGCCGCCTTTTCTTCCATACCGTTGCAAATGTTGGGTTGCCTGATGCATGAAGGTCCGAATCGCTGTTTCTCTGCCCGGCTGAAAGCTTCCGTCATAGGGCGTATCCAGATAGGGGATTCGCATCCGGTTCATGACAGGTTTTACGATGGCCGAGGTGGTCATGCCAGGCATGCAGGTAAAGGGATACACATTGACAACGCCGTTGTAGCCTTCGTTAACAAATTGCAGGATTGCGGCGATGCTCAGGCAGGTTTCCGTTGTAACATCAAAGGTAAAAATATCTTCTTTTTTGAGCAGCCTTTCCAAATGGCTCACCTTATGATCCTGTTCAAGATCAATCCGCCGGGTTGCGCGGTTGTAGAACTGTTTTTGTCTCATTTGCTGATAGAAAAGATCTCCGCCAAAGCTGAAGATCTTATGAAAATAGTTTTTCAAACCACCAAAATTCAATTGCTGGAGGTTTAATCTAAAGTTGAGCTTATTCTCCCTTAATCGCCCATAGGTGACATAATTCACCCATTCGGCAAGGGAGGAATTAACGACTTCGGCACCATGTCTTTCCAGAACCCGGATCAATTCCTGGTTGGAATGAACATGCATTCTTAAAAAAATTTCACCGACAATCCCGATCAGCGGTTTTACTGGAATCGTATGATCCATCAGGGCTTTTCCGTGGTTGGTAATTTCTTCGAGTTTATCCAGTATCCTGTCAAAATCATTAGCGGCTCCGTGGGCTTCAAAAAATGATGCCATTTTCTGCATGGATCTTTCTATAAAATCATCCGCAATTCCTTCTTGCCTTTCATAGGGTCTGATGCGCCACAGGAGCCGCTCCATGATGTCGGCAACCACCACAGCGATATAACTTGCCTTTTTGAAAGCAAGCATTCGGTCCTTTTCAATGACACCTTCCAGCGAATAGCCGTCGGTTGCAGTGATGGAGACGATTTTAACTTTGTCAAACCCCGCAAAAGAATCCAGTACCATTCGCTGATACTTATTGTACATCCCGAACCTACAGGGCCCGTCGGACTCCGGTAAAAAATACAAATAATTTTGCGGATCAAAGGCGGCTCCCAGTTTTTCCTGTTCGCTTCTCAGGAAAAGGAGAATGTCTCCGAGGGTAATCTGGCAGGGGAAGCATTCTTTGCCGGAAGTGTACTTTTTACCCAGATCTAAACCGTTGTAAGTCGGAAGCACCATGGCATTGTTGCCAAAACTTCTGAAGGTTGCCGCAAGCAGGTGCGCGGCGATGCGATTCATCTCGGGGATGAGGACGGTCTCATTCTGAAGATGAAATTTGCCAATACCTTTGGCCAGCGAATCGAAATTATTTCCATGTCCTGATTTCATTTTTTTACCTCTTATGTGCATTAATCGTTTGGAATCGGGTTTTGAGTTGAGACGTTTGCATGCTGTTTTCGATCACGTTTTTATAAGCTTCGAGCCTTGTCATTAAACCGGCGGCGGCACTGTGCTCATCTAATTCGAGGATCAGGTGCGCCTTATGGCCCATGATGAATTTGTAAAAATGCTCAACAAATGAATCTGCTCCACAGCCGAAATTGGTCAAATGCAAACCGAAATAATTTGAGGTTCCGGTCACGATCTTTGCCGTTCTCAGGATTTGAGCACCCAAACCCCAGAACATAGAAGGAAAATCCGAAAGGTCCACCGAAGCGACGTCGATGAAATCCATTGGCAGGGCCATCATGCCAAGTTTGGCCAGATTTTGACCGAGTCTTAAATTCAATCTGTCGTCGTAAAGATTATAGGGTCGACCGGTGACAATCATGATGGGTTCATCTGAATCCAGTTTTCGAAGAATTTTGTTTCCTTGTTGATGCATGTCCGTGACAAATTGCCGTTGTCTTTCAAGTGCATGGTGCAAAGATTTTTTTATCAATCCTTTGGATAAACCCAGCTTTGCACCGATTTGTCGGTATATTTCCACAGCAAGGGTATCGCGGTCGTGCTTCAGATGAATGACCGGATTTAGAATCGATGCCCGATTCGGGCCGAATGCCATGCGGACCATATACGAATTGCTCTGAACCATGGGACAGTAATATCCGGTCTCAGAGGGCTTCGGTGTCGGCATCCTGATCAGACTCGGGATAAAAAGATATCTTGTTTTTCCCGTCAGCTGCTCCATGTGGCCATATGAGACTTTGACGGGATAACAAACGCCGTCCACCGCCTTCTCAACTCCTTTGGCCGATATGCGGGCGTTGGTTGGCGGTGTGAGCACCAGGCGATATCCGAGCCGGTCAAAAAAATGGGCCCACAGGATTGCCGTATGATGGCCGTAAAGTGCCCGTTGCATTCCGATCGTCGGGCGGCCCTCAATTTCCATCAACTGTTGATCTTCAAGTTCTTTGTATACACCGGCCATGTGGGTCTCCCATAGCATCCGTCTGAGTGTAAAAAAATCTTCTTTACCTTGGTTTCGGTTTCGAGCGAACTCGTGGCGGCCGCATTCGCCGCCCCAGATACTTCGCCGGTTGTCAAATTGGTAAATTTTGAGTTTGCACCGATTATGGCAATTTGGATCTGCACGGCACACTTTTTCCGTGAAGTCCATGCGGTCATTGATTGCGCTGAGCATCCCTCTGAAGGCACTGCGGTCTTTGCTTTCGGATTGCATTTTTTGCTGGACGCAGAGAGCCGCGCCATAAGCGCCGAGGACCTCTCTGTGAAGCGGCACCAGCAGGCCATGCTCCAGAACATTTTCAAAGGCAGCCACGACGCCTTTATTTAAAGAAGGGCCTCCTAAGAACATAACGCGCCGCCCGATTTTTCTTTTACCGACAACCCGGTTCAAATAATTATGGACAATGGCATAGCAAAGGCCGGCCATCAGGTCCTCTCGGGAAACGCCTTTCTGGTAATATGAGACCAGGTCTGACTCCATAAAAACGGTGCACCGATCGGTGAGTTTGACCGGGGCCCTGGAAGAAAGCGCAATATCCTGGAATTCACCAACAATATTGATCCCATATTTATTCGCCAACTCATGCAGAAAACTGCCGGTTCCGGCAGCACAAACTTTGTTCATGTCAAAATCAAGGGGATTGGCATTAACGAGCGAGATGTATTTTGAGTCTTGGCCACCGATTTCAAAAATGGTGTCCACTTTGGGATCAATTTCGACCGCTCCCCGGGCATGGGCCGTAATCTCGTCAACGGCTAAATCCACATTTAAAAAATCACCGACGACATATCTACCCGAACCGGTTGTGGCCACTCCCATGATCTCAACTTTATGCCCCAGCTCATCCATGATGTGCTTCAAAAGTTTCTGGGTCACCTCGATCGGTTTGCCCTGGGTGTGCACATAGTTTTTGTGGATTAACTTGTGATTTTCGTCTATCAACGCATATTTGGTGGTTGTCGAGCCAATATCGATCCCGAGGTAAGCCCGGGTTCTGATCGTAAGAAATTTTCTGCGAGGTTGTCGGGAATCAGGCATTTTCGTCTTTTTCAAAACCAGCCTGGGGGCCCTGTGCACCGAAATGTTGCCGCGAGTGTTTGCCTTTTTCAGGTCCTCAAGGTCAAAGGTATCTTCCCTTTTTAACTCAAGTGCTTTTAAGGCAACGCCGAGTGCACCGGTTGAGGTGTTATAGAGCGGGACGATGAGATTTGGATAATAGGCTTTAAACGCGTTTACCTGTAATTCGTTTTTGGATAATCCACCGACAATTACGATCGGATCTTCAAGCTTCTGGTTGGCGACGATTGTGCTGATATAGTTTCTGGCATTGCCGACATGCAGACCATAAATAATATCTTCAAGCTTTTCGCCCTTGTTCTGAAGATGAATCATGTCGGATTTCGTAAATACGGTGCAACGGCAGGCCACATGGGCGGGGTTTTCACTTTTAAGGCCCAAGCGAATGAAGTCATTTAAAATCTTGTCAATATGGATTTGAGACGTTTCCTTGTTCTTTTCGTATAAAGATGTTGCCAGGCGTTCTGCCTGTTGATCAATAAAAGACCCGGTCCCTGAGGCGCAGGGCCCGTTGGCATTAAAGCTTTCGAGCTCCCAACCACCGTCATCGTGACGGATTTGAAATAAGGCGGTATCCTGTCCGCCCATACATATAAGACTCTTGGCATCAGGTATTATGTGCAGGACACCCAGAACCTGGCTAATGGTCTCAAACTCATAAAAGACACCCAGTTTTTCGGCAAGCTTCATGCCGTGGTTTCCTGTGAAGGATATAGATAGAATCCTGTTTTCGCCAAATTTCTCAAACAACCGCTCAACCAGGGCTAGAATCTCTTCATCAATTTTTCCAAAGTGACGTTTATATGGGAATTCAAAAACGATCTCTTTGTTCTGATTAATAACCATACATTTCAAACTGACTGAACCGACATCAATGCCCACGGAATAAACTTTTGAATTTATGTTTTCCATTTTTACTCTCCAGCGTTTGTAACAATTTAGTTTCCGAAAATTCGATTCTTGATTTAAATGCAGCTCCGTATTAATTTTCCAACTACCGGATGCACCTATGTTGAGCAATTGACATGCCATTTACAAAAATATTTAATTGAGTGGGAATCAGAAAATCGTCGGAGGAGAGGGAGATGCTATCGGGTGGATAAGAATAACTCATTATTATGCTTGGTATTTATGGATGGAAGCGATTCAGTGTAATTTTCAAAATAATTTTGGTAGCTGGGAATCTGACTTTTATTTATGCAAGGACAAAATTCGAAGAAGGGTGCACCGCGTGTTGACGAGATTTTGCGAATGTTTAAAAGAAGCTTATTAAATCGGATGGTTGGATAATTGGAAAAAAATTTACATTGCAACAAAAGTTGCACCCTAAATCGCTTCTACTCGCTTTTTCGCAACGAAGCACCCGATGGATCCGCCTGGGGTGGACCGTGAACCGATCAAAAAGAAATAACGGGCGCGGAAGCCAGAGTGAAATGAGGCTGGGCTGGATGGAGGCCTAAGGGCCAGGAAAAAAAATTTTTTATAGGAGGAGGTGTTTTTTTTCTTTGCCTGCCCGCCGTCATTGTGGCGGGCAGGCCCGCCCTTTAATGGAGTGACACCTATTTCCGTCCAGTTACGCTCAATCATAGTCAAATGTCAACTTTTCACCCAGGTTTCATGTAATTGATGGAAATGGTATCCCGTGGTTTTTTGTTTCAATTTTTTTGAAATCTTTTCACCTTCCATGTCGATTTTTAAATTTGATTGGCAGCCACTTTTGACTACTGTCCAAATCCCATTTCGGCCCATACAATATATAGTGGCTTTTTTTCTTGACAAACAATCACCCTTTCGACATACCCTACCTCCAAGATAGCAAGTTCTTATCCCTATTTTTTATCCATAAGTGATTGTGGATGATCCGTAGAATGAGTAAAGTGGGAACAATCAAATAGAGCGGCGGGTATAGATCAAAGGAGGCAAAAAATGGGCGAATATACAGGGGCCGACATGGTGGTAAAAGCTCTCAAAAATGAGGGTGTGCGGCACGTTTTTGGTATCAGCGGACATGGTCTCGTGGCTTTGATGGAAGCCCTGCGGAAGGAAGAAGGGATCGACTTCTTTTCCACCAGGCACGAGGAGAACGCAGGCCATATGGCGGATGGCTGGGCAAGGGCGACGGGCGAGATTGGGGTGTGCTGCTCCACAGTGGGCTCTGGAGCAGCCAACTTGGTCAGCGGGCTTTACGAGGCTTATGTGGACAGCTCGCCGGTTCTTGCCGTCACAGCTAATACCCAGAGCTTCCAAAGTTACCCATTTGTAGGGGCCCTTGAGGACATAGATTCCCTCTCTCTTTTCCGTCCCGTCACCAAGTGGAACGCGGGGGTTCATCACTGGTCAAGAATCCCAGAGTTAGTCCAACGGGCTTTCCGAGAAGCATTGACGGGAAGGCCGGGTCCGGTGCATCTGGACATCCCTTTGGATATCCTGTGTCAGAAGGGAGAGGCCGGAGAATTGCCAATACCTCAGAACTATCGTTCGACCGGCCGGTTGAGAGGAGACAAGGGGCTGATAGATAAGGCAGCCCAGATTCTCCTTGATGCTGAGAGACCTCTTTTGGTGGCTGGGGGTGGTGTAATTGCATCGGAAGCCTGGGAGGAGTTTCAGAGACTGGCAGACACCCTTGGCGCAGCTGCTACAAGCACACCTATGGGGTCTGGCAGCATTTCTGCTCATCACGCTCGCTTTTTCGGCGATGGTGGCTGGCTGGGCGGGAGTACTGTGATGCAGGCTCTGCAGGAAGCGGATGTCCTTGTGGCGGTTGGCTGTCATTTCTCATCATGGCTTGGACTCGGGAAACCTCCTGTGATGCCGGCCAATCCCAACCAGAAAATCATCCAGATTGACATAGACCCGACCCAGATTGGCAAAAAAGTAGCAATAGAGATTGGCATTGCCGGTGATGCGAAGGCAGTCTTAGCCGACTTGCTCTTTGCCTTCGAGGGGTATGGTGGAAAAGGCAGGGCAGACGAGAGATGGGCGCAAGGTCTTGTGGAGAGCTATCGGCAATACCTGAAGAGCTTGGAGCCGATGCTCGGGGATGAAACCGGTCCAATAACCATGGCTAGGCTTGCCAAGGAGGTGGGGGAATATTTGGCTGATAAAGATGCTATGTTGACCGTTGATGGAGGAATGGTTTTCCACTGGGCTTTTACTTACCTCCACGCTTACAAGCCCCGGCGCAGGTTTTTTTGTGCGGGAGGAGGCCACCTGGGTTTTGGGCAGCCCTGCGCCAATGCCTTCAAGATTGCCTATCCCGAGCGTCCGGTCGTTAACTTTTGCGGGGACGGTGCATTTGGGCTGACCATGCAAGAGTTGGACACAGCCGCACGACATAACCTCGCTGTCGTTCATGTGATCAACAATGACGGCGGCTGGGGAATGTGCAAGGCGGGACAACTTGCTTTGTACGGGGATAAGGCTCTTGAAGGCATTGATCAAGACTTTTCTGCAGCCAACTATGCTGAAATTGCAAAAGGTTTTGGTTGCTACGGGGAACAGATAGAGAGCCCACTGGAGATAAAGCCCGCCCTGGAAAGGGCTTTCAAGTCCGGTAAGCCAGCCGTCTTGGATGTGAAGGCCCAACTCGTTCCTCATCCCATGTTCGGTGTCATGGCGCAGGTAGTCTTTCAAGGCGTCCCCCTTTCACTGCCAGGCGGTCCTCCACCGGTTGGATAGAGAGGAAATGAAAAAAATGTTACTCGGTGGAGGATGACTGAAATCAGGCGTGGGCCCGCAAAACGCCATCCTGATTGAGGTTGGCGCGAAATAAATGTTGCATCTTTTTTCAAACTTGCAAAAATCAATAAGTTTGCAAGTGAATCCATCACAAGGCAGCTTTTCAGCAATTGCCTCGTATTTACAATTCAGAAAATGGCAGGGCCGTTACGCCTGGACCAAGAGGAAGGGTTATATCTCCGGGATGAACAACATATCTCGAGGAAACTTCGCGGGTCTTCGATCGCAGATGTACGCACGTCAGGCGGCTCTAAGGAAACCTACCGGCAACTTTTGCCGAAAAGGTGTTGGAAAAGCGTTGTCTTACCGGACTGACGCGGACCAGTCAGAACCACTGCGGGAAATTCGGAGGCAGACTTTTTGAGGACTGGCTCCGACGATCTCTTGATATAGGTTTGACTCATGCATCATCTCCTTGGTGGAAATTATGCATTTCAAATGCATAATGTCAAGTAAAGTTATTGAAGGGACACACCAAATGCCGGCTCAGGACATGTTCAACGGTCGGAATCCCAAGCACGGTGCCGGGCTCGAGTTACATCCAGGGGGAAGAAGATTATCAGCCAGTTATAAATTTTCTGGAGATTAAATATTCGGTAGACGCGCAAAAACCGGGCATTGTTAATCTTGGTCTTTACCACGCTGGCAAACTTCTGATTCAGGAATAAAATACTTCTAAAGGCGCTTGATAGCAAATGCGCGCCCCGACTTTGTTTTGAGATACTTTTCGAAATCTATCGCTTTTTGGCGGTCCGTGAAAGCGATAGCTGTTTTGATGCGCCATGGCTTGTGTTTCGCGGTATGGGTATTTTTGCTGGAGTTGTGGTCTTTGAGGCGATTTTCAATGTTTTCCGTGAACCCGTTGTAAAATCGATTAGGATCAATTAATGATTGAATAAAATAGACATAATAAAAGGTGGATTTATCTATTCGAAGATTAATAATTCATTTGGTAGGAAAAATCAATTTAACTGGCGTGCCGAGTAGAAGCTCGAAGCGGATATGTATCATGATTAAGGATGATAAAATGATTTGCTTTTCTGAAATCTCTATTTCTGTTGGGATGTCACTACAATGTCCTGACCAGTATTTGATTTGACAAATGTAAGGCAATAGGCTCTACATTTCTTGACATTGCTGATTAAATGGCTTGATATTGCAGATTTTGAGCAAAAGTTTAAAAAGCCAGATATGGTGTCCCTAATACTATTTTTGCGCTTTGTACTCGCGTACGATCCTGCGTACATCTTCAATATCAAAACCAAATCTTTTGCCTAACTTCGCGACCCCTTCGTTCAACTGCACATCTTTAGGCATACCAAGATGTTCGATGATGTAGGCTTTCGGCACCCCTGTTTTCCGCTCAATCTCAATCAAAGTCATCCGGCTCCGAACACGTTCAGACTCGTGGGTTAACGCTGATGATTCCTCCCGTTGAACAGCCGAGGTTCCTGATTGCTCAACTGAACCTCCCAAAGGAGTGATAGCTATCGCCAGCACTGCAAGTATTCCCACAAGACCCAGCGCAAACCGTAGGCCTGATCCCTTTTGTGGTTTACCCCGTATCATGTGGACAATCCAACGCCAATGGAGGAATAAATGAAGCCCTAACACACAAAAAAATGCAATAGCGATCCAGAAGTGTAGGTCGCCCCATTCATGCCGATTCATACCCCAGAGGACGGCACGACGACCACTTCCCGGCGGGAGGACATAGCGAACTAATATACCGGTTGTGGTTAGGAAAACAAATCCTACAAATCCAACTGCATCGATGATGAAATTTATCGTGGTCCGCCTCATTCTTTTCCGCCTCCTGCATTGGACGGTCAATTCCGATGTAATAAAATTCTACTGTCAAATCAAATAAATCTCTATTTTTGACCATTGTCAAATAATCTTCGTCCAACCACAAATTATAATATTCCGTCGGCTTTTTGTGTCAGCTGAATTCTGTTGTTATATGATTTTCTCTTCAAATCTATTCAATTCGACATTCTTTCGGACGTGAGGTGGTTTGAAAATGCGACCATTCATTACTATATAGACACCGGGTACGAGAATCTGAGCAGCAGTGATGGCGCATCCTATATTAAACACTGCGTCGCTATCTCGGAATTGGGCGGGATACATTGAGCCAGTCATTACGATCGTTTTACCTGAAATATTCATAAGTACCTTTGCGGTATCAATCATTGTATCAGTGCCGTGAGTGATAACAACTCTTTCCAATGGAGTAGACTCCACTTTCTTCCTTATCAGCTCACGGTCTTCATCTGTTAAATCGAGGCTGTCTTTTCTAATAATAGATTCAACCTCATAGTCCAGAACAACATTAGCCCGCTCCAAAACTCCGTTCGCTTGTGGATCTCCAACCTGATAGTCTGATTTCTGGTCGAAGTAAACCTTGTCGATAGTACCACCCGTTGTGTAAATTTTGATTTTCATATCTTAATTATCCAAGGCATATAAAATTAGATATTAACTAGCTGGCGCATTTTTTTCCATCTAGGGCTCTTATCTAGCCTGCTAGATAACATCCCAACAAGGCGTAAAAACAGCAAAAAGATTATCATAATACTTTTGATTTCTTCACGATATCGCAAAAGCATTCAAATTGCATTTATTGAGATAATTTGCAAAAAACCACACCTCAAAAACCTTAGATACTATTATTGTATCTGCAAAACCCCAAAAATCCAGATATGTAGATGTAATCGCAACTTTGGCAAAAATACAGATATAAAACGAGTACCATAACTTTTTCAGGGGTTCAAAAGTGTGAATATGTTGGATCTTAATCTAACGTCGAGCGTCAGGCGCGCTGTCAAGCGTCGTGTGCACGCTCTGGTTGGCCATCTGCTTTGAATCCCTCGTGGAAAGTGACACTGCCCCGCGGAGTCTTTCCGTCGAAAGACAGTGCGAGAAAAACTTCCGGTGGAACTCCCTCATGGACAAGTTCCGGGATGTTATCGAACCCAAACTTTTTGTAGTACTCCGGATGCCCCACGAGACAACAACCGCGAGCCTGCATGCTCTTCAGCCGTGACAACCCTTCATGAATTAGGGCTTTGCCAATGCCCTGACGCTGGTATTTCGGAAAGACCGAAACAGGTCCAAGTCCATACCAATCCTGTGTGCCGTCTGAAATGGTTACGGGCGAGAACGCAATGTGGCCAATTACACAGCCATCAATCACTGCAACAAGCGATAGGGTGAGGACCTTGGCGGCGCGGAGCGCCTCGATAATGAATTGTTCGGTGTGGTTGCTGATTTCCAAGGTCTGAAACGCAGCTACCGTCACCTCGGCTATGGGTCCGATATCGTCGATCGTCTCGCTCCTGATATCTATTTCTGAAGTCATGGTGTCGTTTTCCTCTCTTCACGGCCAACAAGTCATTATACGGATCTGGATATCATCCGATTTGTAATGTTATCCATCAAAAAGCGCGACTTTGTATTATACTACAGATTTATTGAGAATACCAAAGTTTTGGTGATTGTACAGATAAAGACCAAATATCACAATGTTTCTATTGGGTTAGTGCGTAACGCGTTATTAGAGATGCCACAAACTCAACCAACAATGCGCAAGGCCAGATACGGCACCAGGTTGAACAAAAATATACCTATTTTAAAAAGTGCCATCCCTGCATAGTGAATGGCATCGAACTGATCCAAAGATAATTTAAACCATTTACTATGAAACCGATACGTCCAATCATGAGCCAGAGTGAAAAATAGAAACCACCACAGCAGCAATCCCCAGTTTATTACTGTACACCATGCCAGAGCACTACGTATTACTTCAATTGTCATAATTCTTCCTCCCTTCGAGTCAGTTTTATTTAAGAGTTCGACTATATCGCTTATCAAAGAGGTTAACTAAAGAATTCTTGCCATAATCAAATATTGGGGATTTTGATCTATCAATGCGAATTTTTGATTCCCAACCCTGATTTATAAAAGAGAAGGTAGATCACTATATCTTGTGTCAACCTTATTTATTGCAGAGCTGGTGATTTATTGAGAATACATGCATCTTGGCAATTTTACAGATAGGAGAGGGATATCACAAGAGTTTTCAGATTATGGATTGCGTAATGACAAATCTACAAAAAATTCGCCTCGCGAAAAGTTTATACTTCGTGCCTCAACCGAATCTTTGGAGAAGGACTAACAATTTAAGATTAGCGAACGGAAGGTGAATTTTTACAAAAAGTTAGAGAAATAGCCTCTATCCACAATTTCCAAAATTTTTATATAGCGTCAGCCAACCTCAAATTTCAATCCCATGGATCGTTATAAATTCTTTGAAGTCTTCGGCAGCATTGGTTACTTCGATGATGCAGTCGGTATACAAAAAAAATCGATCACCAGATTTAAGACTAAGCTCAATATTTTGATAAGCGGCATCTTAAAACTAGCATAAAACAATTCCCTTTTTTCGATATTTATAGATTTTTTGTTCCGATGCTCTTCTTTTATAAAATCTCCCCATCCTCTGTCACGCTAATTACCTTCATCTCTGCAGAACATATTCGGTTAAGTCAGGGGATCCACCTCATAGATTTTTTGGATCAATCTTGCCCAACTTTAAGTGTGAAACCTGCTTCGTCTATACAGGAGCCGACGGATGAAACGATGGCCAACGGCCAGGGACGAGGCAAATTTCCGTGAATATTTTAGTCGGCGGTATTCCTTGCGACGGCGAGAGAAAATGCATAGCCAACCAAGGTCAGCAGGCTCATGCTGCCTATGGAGAGATAAAGCCAGTTCAAGCTGGAAAAAGCAAGGACGGAGGTTCCGATCATGGGGCCCAGCGCATTCCCCGCAAATCTGCTTGAATTCAAGAACCCTATCACCCGTCCGTCCAAATCCGAGGCGAAAGTCGAAAAGACTAACGGCACGACAGCGGCAATCATTGCAGTCTGAAGCATGCGAACAGCAACGAAACTCGTAAGCCCGGAACTTAGCGATAGCAAGAATTGCAGAGCCGTTCCCAGGATACCGACGGTAATGATCAACCGGTGACTCGTGATCCTTGCAGCCAATCGGCAGAGCAAAAAGGTTCCCGCCATTGCCGTTGCCGTATACAACATCACAATTACACCGGCTGATTTTACGGCCATGCTTTCTACCATATGGAATCCCCGGAAAACATTCGGAAGGACGCTGGGCAAGAACATCAACTGGACGGTTGCCGTGAAACAAACCCCCCATCCGATGAGAGTTTTTCTGTTCATCGCACGTTTTGTAAAGGTGGCGATCTCTCTTGATTCATGGGGAAACTCCTGCACATAAAAAAAGCAGAATACCACGGTCACAAAGACCAAAGCAGAGGCACTTATAAAGGCGCCTCTGTAACCCAGCGTCGTGGCAGCCAGCGCGCCTATAGGGGGGCCGATCAACTGTCCGAGTGTCATGGCATTTTGAAACAAACCTATATCTCTTGATGCCCATTCCCTGGATGACGACGAAGAAACAATGATCAGGCCGACTGTAGAAATACCGCCCAGTATCCCCTGGACGATGCGAAGGACAAGAAGAACAGGAAGACTCCAGACAAACCCCATCAACAGGATGATAACTGCATGGGAAAGCAACCCTTCTATAAAAAGGAATTTGGGACTGAAACGGGAGGTTAGGGATCCCCAAAAGGTAGACGCAAGAGCTGCAGCAAAGCTTGGTGCCCCCAAAATAAATCCCACCCACATCAGCGTCTCTTGAGAGGAATAGGGGCTGATGTCGTGAACAAAAAAGGGGAGGAACACCATGACGAAATTGAAAGAAAAGGCTATCCCGAATTGGGAGAGAGAAATGAATAGAACGTTACGATAGTTTCTTTGATGCATATCATCACATGACAGG
>CP070746.1:3854633-3862826 GCA_020348305.1 Desulfobacterales bacterium | reverse complement strand
GTTGGAAGGCACTAAAAGCTTTTCGTAGGCTTAAAATCCATGTTAAAGGGGATGAGCGTATTTTAGGTAACAGTGATTTTGTTGAATCTGTACTTGAAGATCAAAATGAGCGCTTTGAGCGACGCTATCGTCTCCAAATGCATGGATTAGATGTTGACAAGGTCGTGGATCGAGTTACTGAGATATTTAATCTGAAGCCTGAGGAGGTATTAACTTCCGGTAAACAACCTCAGCGAGTAAAGGCTAGAAGTTTACTGTGTTACTGGGTGGTCAAAGAATTGGGGTTAAGTGGTGCTTATATGGCTCGAAGACTGAAAATCAGCAAATCAGCTGTCAGCCGCGCGATAGTGCGCGGAGAAAAGATTGCCACCGATATGAAGTTGAAACTAATAGACAGCTAGAATCGCACAAAATCAACCCCGTCCCCTTTATCTTTTATCATCAAATCGTCGCTGACAACAATCAATATTGACAAGTCTGTCATTTCATTTCACACTTAACAACTCGCTGCAATGCTACCTGTTCAAGCAAAGTAGAGCGCTGTTTTTGAAAGGCCAGATTATTTGGGTGTAAGTTTATAAGGTTTGAAACTTCGGAAAAGGCATCATACCAGATGCCCGCATCCGCATAAATATGAGGCGTATTTGCTTTATCTGCATGGGCTAATTTTTTGCGTAAGCTTTCTGGTAATTCAATTCTTCTAATTGCTCCCCAAGCAAGTATATCTTTTGATCGGTGAACGGGATCAGGCATAATCGTTACAAACCATTTATACTCCTTATCTCTTTCAAGGCGTAAATCATAATCATGCAAATGAATCACCTGAATGCCCGGCTGTGCAGGCGGGGAAATCGGTTTTTCTAAAATTGGATGAATCCCTTGATCCTCAATGACCGTCAGTTCAATAGGGTATCTCGATAGTCCTCCTAAAAAGAAATACAATGAAGGTTGATCTTGGGTCGTCAGCCCCGTATGATCGGGTGTGAGGACGCACAACAATAAATCAACTTCATCCTGAATCCCCCGTGTTCCACCGGCTATTCTACCTACCGGAGCGCCACGAAGAGGCGGTCTGTAAATCGGACGAGTTATTGGAACTGGTTTTTCTTCGCTTTTCTTATCTGCTTTCGAGGAGACCGGGTCTTCTTCTCGCTTTTGCACCTTATCATGTGTCTTGGCTTTATCATTTTCCGAAATTATCTGTTGCGGCTCAGTATCGGCATCGCTTTTAGGAAAAAATAACTCTAACGGCCCTAAAATAGTGCCGATGAGCACGAAGATGATAATTTTGGAGCACTTCATACTATCACCTCCTAACGGGTTCTAATTTTTATTGCTCGTAAAACCCACAACTTGATAGATGCTTACTTTCTGTTTTTTTCCTTTCAGATACTCTTCACCGATTTTTTCGACTTTGAATTGATCTCCTAAATAACGAAGTGTTGTTTCACTAATGAGGGTGCGGCAAAGCCTTTCTTTAGCAAAGTCTTTATTGTAACTTTCCAATCGAGCGGCAATATTAACGGTATCTCCCACTGTTGTGTACTTCAGCCTTTTGGCACCGCCGAGAGCCCCTGCAACTGCAGATCCGGTGTATATGCCGACACGGATACGGACTTCCGGCAAATGCTGTTTGCGCCAGACATTGTTGAGACGCATCACTTCTTTTTCCATGGCTAACGTACAACTAACGGCATTGATAGCGTCTTGGCTGATTTCAGCTTCGGTTTGGCGTGGTATCGGAAAGCCAAAATTCGCCTTGATGCCGTCTCCCGCATAATCGTCAACCACACCGCCATAGTCAATTATCACTTGTACCATCGCTTCCATGTAAGTATTTAACCATTCAATAAGAGACCTAGAATCCATTTCCTCGGCAACAGACGTAAATCCCTTTAAATCGGAAAATAAAACCGTTACCGTCAGTTCCTGAGACTGGGGACGGCCGTTATCAATAAATTGATCTCGCTGTTGCCATATGGTTTCGGCAATCTGATGAGAAACATGTTTTGAAAATAAGTTCATCAAGGTTGTACGCTGCTTTTTTTCGCGATTCGAAATGTAGGCAGTCACCAGGGTTGATGAAAAGAGAAAAGTACTGGCCGGTGAGACAACAGGAATCCACATCCCATTTGACAATAAAAAATATGCAAACAGGAATAAACCGAATATGACTGCCAAGGTAGCTGCCGAAAAATACCAGGGAGAGCGAATGCCAAGTCCAATTGCAGCTCCTATTGCACTCCATAGCCAGATCCACCAAAATTCTTGAAATTGACTTAAGGATTTGATCGGACGACTTTCCCCAAGGCCAAATCTTATCAGTTGACTTATAATATGAGCATGTAAAACTACCCCTGCAACGTGTTGATAAGGACGAGCGCCACGGCTGAGCGGAGTATAAAATATGTCTTTTACGCTTTGAGCGACAACGCCGATCAAGACTATTTTGTCTTTTATTTTATCTGAAGCAATGTCACCGGCATAAAGGCCTGATAGTGAAAAGATTTCAAACAAACTGCTGTTATCCTGAAAATCTAATAAAAACTGATACCCTCTGCTGTCCGCGCGTGTATAACATCCGTCATTTTTCTCAAATGGTTTGATCGTTGTTTGACCAAGCTTGAGGTATTCGGGGTGGAGAGGATCCGGTTGAGGAAATATCCCTTCGTTTTGTAAATAATAAAGCGCCAGCCTTAAACCGAATGAAAAAAAAGAAGTTTTCCCGTCATCTAAGAAAATCAAACCACGCCGCACCGTACCTCCCGGATCAACAATTATGTCATTGAATCCAAATCGATCTGTATTTTTAAGTGCCGCGGGTGGAGGCACACCACCTGTGCCAAACTTCATAACACCGATGATGTTTTGATTTCCGGTCAGGATTGAATCAAGTAGATCTTTTCCCGGCGGAACAGCGACATCCCGGAAAATGTCCACCCCGATGGCTCGTGGTTTGTGCTGTCTGAGAATTTCGATGGCTTCTGCCAATTTCTCGTCACTAATAGGCCAGGCATTTAATTGGCGAATATCATCTTCGGTGATTGTAATTATACACAGATAAGGGTTAACATTTGAATTTTTAGGCTTTAGACGAATAAACCGGTCATAAGCGATCAGCTCCAGGCTCTCAAATTTGCCTAGATTTCTCAAGCCAATCACAACAGCAAAAACAATGCAGCTGATGAAAATGGCTGTCAACAAAGGGGGGAGAATAGTTTTATATCTCAACCGCATGGGAACCTGAATTTACAACCAATTATTTATTATCAGAAAGGGCGACCAGTAACCCGGGTGCTGAAAACGCCGATCACTCAAAAGCTTCAACTGTGATGATCGAAGGGCTTTGGCTTTAGAGCCTGACGGTTCATGCAATTTGCGATAAAACTCATCCACCAAAATCGATGTCGCTAAATCATTAACGTGCCACAGAGAAGCCAGCGCGCTTCTGGCGCCCGCCTTGATTGCAATTCCGGCCAGACCCAAGGCAGCTTTATCATCTCCATAAGCAGTTTCACATGCGCTCAGTGTGAGCAATTCCAGGGGATCATCCCGAAATTGGAGGAGACCAATATATTGGTCAAGGCTGTTGATGGACAATTTTCCATCATAAGCAACGATAAATGCATTTTCAACATCGTGGCCAAATTGGGCGTGCGATGCAACATGTAAAATAGCATATTGTTGATTTCTAAGCGCCTCTTCCATTTTTGAAACCAGAAAATCCTCATTGATAAGCAATTTGCTTGGATAAATCGCCTGTATCCCCTGAAGCTCGGAAGAAACATACGGTAGGGCTGGAAATCCATGGGCAGGTTCGGTTAATGCCATTGCCAATACTTGCGGTGATTCTTCAGATATCGGCTGAGGATCCGTAAGCTCCAGCCCCGGTGTAATAGCAATGGCATAGTCTTCGATAAGAAATCGTTCGCCGTTATGCAAAGCGGCCATAGGAATTGTGCGAAGGGCTCCATCGGGAATGAAAACCAATGTGTCAGCAGATACAAATTTTAAATCCGCCTCCATTGGCCGGACAATCCAGTCATAAAGTTTTTGGGCGTGAGGAAGAAACTCCCGGGTTGTTCGTTTTTCCAGCAGTCTGCGAAACAACCGAACTTCTTGAATCAGAGTGTCTTCTTCAACTTTAACTGAAAATCGCTTGATGTCACCCGACAGAGTTAACAGTAACTCAATACGGTCTTTAAGAACGATGGGATAGACGATGGCCGCCATTTTGGAAACCATATCAAGCTGAATGACCCCTGCGCTGGCAGCATCTACACAGTCGTCCCGATAATAATTTCTCAATTCATAAATCTTTTTTAGCTCCATAAGCTCACGTGCTTCAACAAGATATGCTATGGATTGATCAGGATCACCGACTGATGCTGCTTGTCTGAGTAGCAAATCAACGAGTTCAAAACTTATTTGGGCAATGCTTTCATGGATTGTCAAATGGGACTCCCCATAACATCCGGATTGTTCTTGCCGTAATGATCTGAGCGTTTGTATAGAACTTCTGTAAAGTGACATGGCTTCATCACTTTTGTTTAAAGCGCTAAATATGCGTCCTGCTTGCCACTGCCACCTGAACAGCGCTTCCGGTGCGTTAATTTCTTGCGCCTTAAAAATTGCTGCTCGCGTTACATACAATGCTTCTTCGTAGCGATGTTCCTTTTCATATAAATTGCCCAGATAACCATAGGCATAAGACATTGTGTTATTATCACCAATTTTTTCACCAACACGGGCAGCTTCATTGAAGACTTCTGAGGATATTGTTAAAAGTGACTTCTTTAACTCTGGAAAATGTGAAAATAAATCTCGATATGCTAGACCGATATTGATCAGACTATAGGCTTTGTTGCGTGTATCTTCCAAATCCCGAATCTGATCCAAAGCTTCATCGAGCAACGATTTTGATTTCTCATATTGCCTGTTTCGCATTGTTGCCGCTGCAGCATTTGTCAGGGCTATCACTCCTAATTCACGATTACCTGTATCCTTTGAAAGCAAAATACATTCCATGTAGGCGGCATAGGCCTTGTTGTATTCTTTCGTGGTTGTGTACAGGTTCCCAAGATTATTCAAAATAGATGCCGTAAGTTTGGAATCCTCCAACTGTCGCGCCATCCTAAGACTATCATCCAGATATTGGTATGCTTCATTTGTCTGACCAACGCCAAGGTAGATACTGCCTGAAAGACTCAATGCTTTGGCTACCAGGATTTGTTCGCCCGAACTTTTTGCCACCTTAATAGCAGTATTTGAACTTTCCAAGGCATTTTCAATTTGTCCAATGGACTGGTATGCTTGGGAGAGCTGAACTAGCATTTCGAATTGTTTTTTGGAGTTTTTTCCTTTCTCATATAAACCTTCAGCCTCCTCAAATTTTGAAATTGCTTGCTCAAAAGCACCTCGTTGAAAATACTGAACGCCTTCGGCCATATATTCATCTGCTATTTTCATTTTTGGCTCATAAGATAATTTTGCTTCTGCAGGTTCTTTTGCGCGCTTTGTTGGGGCACAACTAAACGATACCATAAAAAATATGCAGGCAATCCATACCACTGGTCTAAAAAGAACTAATTTTATAAAAGTTAAAGACTGAAGGTGTTGATACTTAGGCGGGTACCCTTTTTTGAATAAAACATTTAAGATCATAACTTACCTTTTTCAAGATTGATAAAAGAAATCAATCAATACATACATATTATTTCTTGTTTAAATGATCTGACAGTCTAAAAAAATGAAATCGCAAATTGTAAACTAATTCCTTTGTCTTGGAGTTTATTGTCTACATCTGTGTCAACATCTTTTAATTGATGACCCCAATAAACTTCAAATTGTGGTTTTAGCCGAAGTTTAGGAAATAACGTAGCTGCCCATCTCAATCCAACACCAATGCTATAGATGTTCGTCGGACCAGAGGGAGTGGGAAAGTCTTCATTCTCTGCCCATCCATAATCAAAAAAAGGTGCCAATTGAATATAATCCGCCCATGGCTTGTCACGTATTAAAGAAATACGAGACTCTAACGAGGCGACCATCGCCTTGTCGCGCACAAAGAAGTTTTCCGGATATCCACGCACCGTGTACCGACCACCCACGGCAAACTGTTCAAGCGATACAAGGGGATCATCGGTCAATTGCAAATAAGTTCGAAAAATCAACTGGGTGTCCAAGGGCTTGAAACGCCTTGCCCATTGAAACTGTCCAAGCCATGCAAAAAATTCTCCATCTGGAATTCCGGGTTCACGCTTCGTGGCGTCTAACGCGTCTATTCCTTTACTAAAACGGGAGTTGGCCGCTATCACCTGAGTTTGGGTTCGGTAAGTCCATTCCTGTTCAAATCTCAGCGCCGTAACCTTGGTCTCGCCATCTTCAGAACCAGGCTCAAAAGAAAAGGGCATGTCCAGAAGTGTTGTTTCCTGCTTTTGATGTTCTCCAATGAGGGCCAAGGCAAACTCATGGTTCAAGCTTTTGTAAATAGGATGCCTCAAACGGATCGAATAGATATCGGTATCGGTTTCAATATCCAAATCCTCAAACTCTTCCCGAACAAGATCATAACTATTTTTTCTGTATCTTAAGGTTAAAGTTGTATCGCGGGCTGTGAAGGGCAGCGAATACCAGACATCTATCTTAGGATCTAAACCATCTGCTCGGCCATATGTGACACTTAAAATGTCACCACTTTCTGTCAGACTGAGAAGCGCACCGGTTGCCTGTACCTGTTCACCGCCAACGCTATCGGATATATAGTTATCATATCCAGTCCAAAATTTAATAGGTATCTTTTCCTCAACAGTTACTTTCAAATCACTTTCACCCCGTTTTGCACCCGGTTTTAGTTCCGCATTAAGCCTCTGAATACGCGCATCTTCTTGTAGAATGCTAAGCCTTTGCTGCAAATTATCAATTTTCAGGGGCGGTTCGGCGCCAAGCGCAATCCGTTTCCGGTAAAAACTGTCACGTAGCCATTTATTCTTTTCTATCTCTATGTTTTTAAGCTCACCCTCGATTAGCTTCAGTCTGACCACCCCATCGACTATAGTCTGATCCGGAATGATAGCCCCCGATGTGATATAGCCATTGTTGATATAAAAGAGTGTCAGATCCTTCCGAAGCGCTTCCAGATCTTCGTTTGTCAATTCGCGGTTTTCATAAGGCGCCGTAACCTTTGCTAGCTCCTTATCGGTAAAAACCGTGCTGCCCGTCACTTTTATTTTGCGAATAAAAACGCGCTCAAGAGGTAATTCCCCGGGGATTTTTTCTTTAGGGGGAGATGGAGGCGGCAAGATCAACGTCGGGGGAGGTTTCGGTGGTTCTTCCTCAATCAAAGGGGGACGCTTTTCACCGGGTTGACCGCTCGGTTCCAGGCGCAGAGGCTCCTGGGCAAAAGCTGAATCACTTATTAAAATAGCAATGATGATTCCCGCCAACGCTAAGGAAAAAATATTTTTCCGGGACTTATTATGCTTTTGCTTTGGTATCATTTTCGTTGCACACAGATTATAATCGTTGTATTCAGATAATAAAAAGAACCTATACCATCAGAGGATGCAATACGGATCCTTGCTCAAGGATTCATAATTAACCAAGTTTTGTTTTCTCCATATTCAAAAAATGATTTTCTCACATTTATCCGAGCGATTTAATTAAACCAACGTGTATCTGATGATACGTTTATTACGGAAAAGAAGGGCTCGGCAATAGACCACCCGGTGCTATCGGTAAAGCGCCAGGCCCGCTAACTACAAAACTGCTGTATCTTCCTCCAGCAACTCGTGCAATACAAGGTTCCCGAAGAAGGGCAACCGCGCTTTTGTAATTTTTGGGCAACGGCTTCAAGCTTTGGGAAACAACTTTGACTGGTGCACGAATATCAACGACCCCGTCAATTCCCAATTGAGACGAAGCATCCACAATGCTATCCAAGTCGGCAATAAAAACATCTGTGGTGATCTGGATGTTACCACCTCTGCCTTCATATGCATTCGCTATTATTTTGCTATTTGATAATGTGACAAACTGCGGGTCAATGTTGATATTACCGCCAACAGTTTCCGGCCCCCCGCCAACGCTGGCGGTAATTTCAGAGTCCCATAAGTTGACCATATAGTCCGTATTAATGTCGATATTGCCACCGTCGGCTTGTTTTGCTTCGGTGGTTACGGCACTGTCTTCCAT
>CP070746.1:3851888-3854533 GCA_020348305.1 Desulfobacterales bacterium | reverse complement strand
AATCTACTCTGAAGCCGGTCTGAAATTATCGCCTTTTTTGTGTGGTTTCTTCTGCTAATACAAAAAAATTAGACCTTTAAAATGTTTACCTGAATAGCCGATTTACAAAATTCAGCCGAAGTGTGGGTTTCGTATAGCTAATATACAATCTCGGGAAGTTACTTTGATTGTGGATTTCACCAGTGTAGCTAAAGGTTCCTGCCTGTATTGTTGACATAATCAATTATTTTGAAAGTTGTGCATAGGATAATGATTCTTGAATTGCGGCGAAGGGTAAAGTTGCCAGAGTTACCTTGCGATCATTGCATGCCCATCGGTGCCCCAAAAGACGATCTTGACCAGGACCCGGTGTTCCCCATCGACTGGTCGGCATAGCCCGGAAAGTTCTTCTTGGTAGGGCAGAGGCGAAGTATGCCCGTATAAGACCCCTTGCCATACCTGCTCGTCGCAATGCCCGATCAGCGGACTTCCCCGCGGATCCATCACCCTGACACCACCGGACTTTCTCCTAAATACTACATGTTGTTATACTTTTCCTGTTGACACCCAACAATAACTTCGGCTACCGTGCCGCTCAAAAAGCAACTTCCTATCCCGTAAATAAAGATCTTGGCGGCTCGACGTCTTGGCGAGAGAAATAATCTTCTTAGCGTTGGAACAGTTTGTTTAGTTCCTCTTTTTTGAAGATATCCGCCAGGGGGACGGTGAATCCCACTTCGGGTTCGTATTTCATGTACGTCGGGATGGGATAGCGGACGCCCATGCGGTGGGTCTGCTCCAGGCCGTTTACCAGGTCGGCCAGTTTGCCGGCAGGTACGGCCATGACCATTTCGTGGTCCTGGCAAGAGGCCCAGACACGGTCTCCGTTGCCGGGGACCACCACCTTGTATTCCTGGTCGTTGTACGCACCGATCACACCCTCGGAGCAGGAGGCGGCCCGACCCGAAAACCGGCTCTCCAAGGGCTTGCCCGTGCGCTGGGTGGCTCCGTGGATGAGGCGCATCATCTGGGCCGGATTGACGTAGATGAGAACCACGTCGGGTTCGACCTTGGTTCGCTCCAGCGGTGAGTAGGCGACGATGGGCATCCGATCCAGGTTGAGTAGGGGGAAGTTGACCAGGACGCCTTCGGCCGCCTTCTCATCGACCGCATACTTCATTTGGGTGAGGAAGTGTATGGCTCCTTCTTTGTCCGTGAGTCGTTCCCACCCATAGTTGTGGGCTGCGATGGCACATGCCACGTCCTCCTGTGCAAACGCCATGGTCCACCCGTAACGCCGGGCCATGGCCGAGCCCTGGCAGGGGGCCATCTTCACCTTCAAATCCCGCAGGGGCCGCCTTGCCTTTTTCGGGATCTCCGATTCATCCCCCAGGAATTTGACCGCCACCGGCAGGGTGGCCGGATTCACAAAGCCCCTCAACTTCTCTCCCTGTTTCATCCACTCTTCCATCACATTCCTCCTCCTAAAAGGTTCTCAGTTCATATTATCCAAAATTATCTGATTAAGCTTACTCATTTCGTACATGACCAACTCTTTTCATTCTTCTGTTATTGAGGGGGCAATTCAGGAAGCTTTCATACTATTAGAACTTGCATTAAGTATAATCTGTTGAATAGCAACATTAAAGTTGCGGATCATTTTGGTATCTTTAAGAAAATCAGGTCATTGTTACTTAATTTTCGGAAAATTATCATCAGCATCAGAGCTACCTGATACCAGTGCCGCAGTCCGGGCAAGTGCGTGTGCACCAATACACTTTTTTACCGCACTGCGGGCAACACCCTTCCCGTTCCTTCTTTGTCAGCCAATCTTCGATACCGTTTTCCTTTAGGTAGTAGAGTTCATTGACCAAGTGCTTATGATGGGAAATACCGTTCTCTACGTGAATATCCTTAAAGTCTTCCAGTCGCTGGCAGGGAAAGTCAGAACATTCAAAACACCACGTTACTCTATGCTCTTTGGCGCATTGGCGAAAACCGTGACGGCATTCTATGCAGGTGGGCATCAGGTTGTCCGAATGGCACCCGTCACAGCGTACTTCTTCAAGGGTAAAGCCCATTCTTTGAGCCCTCGATTTCAGTTCCCCTATATCGTTTGTTTGATGGGCGAGATAGCTGGGGCAATCACCGCAATAAATGCCGCATATCCCAATCAGTTTCCAGTCATCTTTTTCCATACTATCACCTATCATAGCAATTAAGGCTAATTGTCAAATGAAGATTCGAGGTCTTTATTTCGGTTGGTTATAAAAATTTTAGCCGAGCACTAATATATACTTGCATTATTATGAAATCGTAAAATATTCAAGTATACTGACAGGATTATTGATAATTTGTAATGGTTCAGAAATTGATCATATTTTATTGTGATTAAAAATTCAGATAGCACAATTAGAAATACATTCTTTTTTTGACAAATATTTTTGATTGGCTACGTGCCTTAATTGCACATTGGGAATTTTTATGGATTTCTAAATCTAATCAGAAAAAAGGCACTTAAAGAGCGAAGAATAAGAAATGATATGCAATATGTTATTCAGGTAGCCTTTTATAATTTTCAAAATATATGAGATTTTCTTTTATAAACAAATTGTGACCAAAATTGTGTCTAAATAAAGTGAAAAGCAGTGATATTAGGTGAGCTT
>CP070746.1:3846097-3851788 GCA_020348305.1 Desulfobacterales bacterium | reverse complement strand
GTCCAAGGATTGAAGGTCAGAGCCAAGACTTTTTATCAAAAAATTTCAATACGCTAAATGCCGGTGCTGAATATGTTCTTGACGGATTTCCAATGCTATATAACCGTGCGCTTCATGAAACGAGAGCGCATTTTTCGGATAACGAATTATCTTTTTTGGTCGAAGCTTTCAAGGAAACAAAACTAAGTCCACAATTGGCTGGCCAACAGTTCAAAATATTTTGTGATGATGCTATGACTTTTAGAAAACTTGATGATAAGTGGAAGATTAAAAGCGATGAATTTCTAAAAAAGATTGAAGGCCTTACATCCTTCCAAATGGCCTGTCTTGAGATTTGGGCCAAAAAATTCTGGTTTGCCAAATGGAAAAAAGGGGATAAAAATTTGAGAGAATATGTGAAATCATTAGCGTGATGCCGATAAAATCACGCATCAATTGTCTTTTAGGTCCTTTGCAAATAGAACAATGAAATATACAACTTTTTCGTCCTACATAAATTGTGTCTTCCGTGCCTGAGTGCAAAAATGGGATGGATTCAGAATTATTGTAGATTAGATCTTCCAATATAATTTCGCACCAATTTAATACTTACAGTTTTTTAATAAAGAATTCTTAATCTCAACATCCAGCTGCGAAATCTTACCAGCGGGATCACAATCCACGGAGCTGTATATCGAACGGGCTTCTTCTCAATGCATGAAAGCACGTGCTGTGCGGCTCGTTCTACTCCCATCATAAACGGTTTCACATCGCCTTTGGCCATTTTGGTGTCAACAAATCCGAACCGTACATTCGATACATAAACGCCCTTGGATTTTAGTGCAAGCGCCAATCCTTCCAGATAATTCGAAAAGCCTGCTTTTGATGCATGATAGCTGGGAGCTTCAGGGGACAACAGTTCGTCCGCCACGCTAGAAAGACCAACAAAGTGTCCTTTACCTCTTTTGACCATCAAAGGGATCACACAAGATGCAGTTTTTACCATCCCGAGCAGGTTCACATTGAAGATTTGCGCCTCGCCTTCCATATTGGAAAGATCCAACATCTCGCCTATCCCTGCACAGAATACGCATAAGTCGAAAGGCTCACTCTTTTCGAGAACCGATTTTAATACAGCCAAGTATTCTTCGTCCTGCACCTTGGCCACGATATGCTCGTAAGACGGATTTTCTATCGGAGACACACTTTTCGAAATACCAACAACTTTCCATTCTTGTTTCAGAAGTTCCGTGGTGGTGGCTAGACCGATTCCATCCGAATTTCCTATTAAAAGCGCCTTGCCTTTCATTGACCCACCTCCACATGAATTTTCATCTTTTATTTTCTTTTCCTATCTAACAAGCTACTTGAAACCCTCACCACCCAGCACAACCCATAGCACCTTCAGCCCGAGATAAATCCCGTCTGGTTTATCCATTGGTTATGTGTAATCAGAGTGGGTTCAGGAAAATAAAATGATTTGCTAAGGGAAATAACTATTTTCTCCGCGGAACTACTTTAACTTCAAGCATTACCTCTCCGTAGCCCATGCACTCCACGCCAGAGTCTGGGCATTTAACATACCTCATAAAATGAAAATCATTGGGATTCAGACCCTCGCTTAAGCGTTCGTTTATTAATGCTACCGGAACAATCAGCTGGGAAATAAGATAAACACACAGGCGCTTAGGGCATAATTTGCTGATAAAGTTTCCATCAACGTCAAGTACAAAACTGTCGCCGAGTTTATATCCGGAATTACAGTGCCTGGCGCGCACAACTTCGGCCACTATTGAATAAAGAGGTGCGGCTTCGGCAAGTCGGTTTACCTGACGAACTCGATGACCACCTTCTAAAAATTTCCGAATCTCTTCTTCTGTATAACCCACTCTCTGTCCAAATCTTTTGACTACTGTATCTTCTGCCATCAGTCCTTTCTCCTAAACAAGCATGCATGACTCAAATTTTAGATAGATAAATTTCTGCCTATTGCTATATTTTCAAAAAAGTGAAAACCCCTAAGTATAGGATTTCGAGCTTGCAATAATTGCCATGATCATCGATTTGAATATTTGTACATTTCATAGGGAATTCCACGGTATTTTGCAAGGGCTCGAATAGTGTGTTTCGTGCCGAGGAAAAATAGAGACGGATTCAATTTTATTTAATATATTGCTTTGTACTCTAAATAATCTGAATCGTAATATAAGGGATGCTAATCTAAGAAAAATCGGCTGTCCAAATTTTTTAGCTGGATAGCCGGAACCTAAAATTAAGCCAAAGTGTGGATATGAAAGTGATATCCCAAGAAATCAGCAGGTTTTCGACTGGTGATTAGTTTACAATACATATACTTTTGAGAGCCTCAATTTTTTACAGATACAACTTTGATATCTGCAATTTTGAGAGGGCCTTTTAATCGTAAATAAATGCATATAAGAAAATGAGCCGGGATTGCAATTTCTGGACGATTTGAGCATAGCTCACCGGTTTGCCTGCAGCTGGATTTTTTTAAAGGTAGGTTTCCATCGGATAATAGAGAATTTGAAAATTGACTCTCCTGAAACCCCGGCTACAAAAATTTTGAATTATCACCTAAAAATACTCAACTTTCCACTCAGCCATCCTACCTTCTGAATGTGTGGACTTCCATTTCCACAGCCAGCGAGCTTTGATGTCTTTAAATTTACCTGTACCCTCTATAAAAAAGCCTTCGTGTTCAGCAGTCACTTCGCTACCCTCTATTGCTGATATCTCCCTACCCACAAATTTGATGAATGTTTGATCCCCAGCGGGATGAGTAATGACACCGTAACCCTTATCATCCCACTCTTTGGCGGGTTCATCGTACCAAAAAAGGAAAAAACGAGCATTATTCCAATCTGGATTGGCACTACTTAGCACTGAATTGTAAACGCCCAAATAGCCCTTCACCGGAGTATCAGCAACAGCGATATGAGTTTGTGCCAAGCGAACAAACGCCTTAGTAGTTCCAGAAACTTTTTTCATTTCGGCATATGCATCTTGGCTCTGAGTTAGAGATAATAAAAAACAGATCACGATAAAAATAGTTGTGAGACCCCAGTTGATAATGGTTACTTTACTTTTGTTGATGGTTGTCATGATTTTTTCCTCCTTTCTCCAATCAGATTGAAAAGGTTTAGGAAATAGATGAATTTCTTAACTCCGAACAGACCACCTATTTCCTGTCAGGGTTGAGATTTAGGCGTTTTGAGAGGTTTCTCCGCAGATTCTTTACCTAATCTTAGATTAAAATTTAATTGAAATTAGTATCAATTTCAGCAGAGAGATTCAAGATGAGCGATACTACGCAGAAAGAAAGATTCGAGGTGAACGCAAATAGCAACAGTCAGTTTCAGGTGTGAGATTGAATTTCAAGATCGCATACTATTGGCAATTTAATATTCTGAAACATTATCCAATGTCAATGGAAATTCATATTGAGATTATTTGCAAGAAATTACACCTCTCAAAATCTTGGATACTATTATGGTATCTGCAAAATCGCAGAAATTCAGATATGTAGATGTAATCACAACTTTGGTCAAAATGCAGATACAATAATCTGATATCACAAGTTCTCAAGGTCGGTCAACTTTGCATAGATGTTTACAATATATGCAAAACATGAGAACGCGAGATACTTGGTTTTTATTGATAATATCTGCAATTTAGGCTCAGTTGCGATTGGAGATATCTGGATTCGTAACGCCACGCTTATCGGCTGGTGCGTATCGGTAGCGGAGCACCAGTCCGAGTAAAGCGAAATGCTCGGTTACTTGGAATCATTACAAAGAACTATCTGTTTTCATCTCACTCAAAATAGACGGTTTTTTCCCGAACCATGGTTGTGCCTTTTCCAATTGGCCGGCAAGCCTCAGTAATTTTGCCTCACAACCATAACGGCAAATAAACTGGACACCACAGGGTAGCCCATCCTTTGACCAATATAGAGGAACGGACATAGCAGGCTGTCCGGTGATATTAGCAATAATGGTGAATGGCATCTGGTCTTTCATGGGATTTTGTAAAAATTCTTCCAATATGGCATATGTCTGCTTTTTGCTGCTTAGAATCAGCTTGCCGACAAATGAGGAGATCAATTTCATTGAAAAACGGTCTTTATTGCCGGGCTGCTGGGAACCGACAAGTACGGGCGGCTCACCCAAGGTTGGGGTGAGCAACATGTCATATTTATACAGCATCTGATCCATGACTCTTCCGAAGTGCCGCCATCTGCGTTTAGCCTTTACAAAATCCAGCGCCTTCAATTGCGTGCCTATGCTGTACATTGCGATGTTGGGCAATTCGAGATTGCTCCTTACCATGGATATTCCGTAAGCCTGAATCAGTCTGTCCACAAGTGCGGCTGCGTTCCCGATTATGATGATGAACCAGTTCAATGCTGCATCCTCTTCTTGATAATCAGGGGTGGCGTCTTCAACTATATGTCCCAGGTTTTCGAGCAGCGTGCATGTATGTTCCACAGCTTTTTTGCATTCCGGATGTACCTTTCTGCCATATGCAGGTCTCATATGAAAAGCTATTTTCAGATTTCCCGGCTCCATGCTTACTTCTTCGATAAACGGCCTTTCATTATTAAAAATGCTGTAAGGTGCTCCATATTCAAAACCCGAGATGGCATCAAGCATGGCAGCAGAGTCGCGGACCGATCTTGTAACGACATGGCTGTGGGACATGCCGTCCCATTCTTCGTCGAAGTCAGGGCCAACCGGATTGCGACCCCGACTGGGTTTGAGACCGAATAAACCACAATAAGATGCTGGGATACGAATCGATCCCCCCTCATCTGTAGCTGATGCCATAGGTACGATACCGGCTGCTACTGATGAGGCTGAACCTCCGCTCGAGCCCCCACATGAGTAATCAAGGTTCCAGGGATTCCGTGTAGGACCAAATGCTTCTGGTTCTGTAACGGCTGTGAGTTTGAACTCGGGTGTGTTTGTCTTTCCAAGTATGATTAAGCCTGCTCTTTTGAAGCGATTCACTATTTCTGCATCATATTCGGGCACATAATTTCTGAGTAAAGCACTGCCAGAACTCATAGTAAAACCCTTCAAGGCATGGTGAACATCTTTCAATAAGAAGGGGACGCCACTAAATTTGGCGTCTTTCATCGGATGTTTAGCCTCTTCTCTTGCAAAGTCATACATTGTTGTTATGATCGCGTTTAGTTTTGGATTGAGTTTTTCAGCACGACTAATAGCCTCTTCACAGAGTTCAATACTGCTGATGTCTCCATCTTTGATAAGCTTGACCAAGCCGATACCATCGTATCGATCATAATCAGGAAATGAAGTCATACTGACACCTCCTTATGGTATTGCCGAACATTGATATTCTATAGAGGCCTAATTTACGACCCATATGGGGTTGTTATATAGACGTCTTGATAACATCCCAAAAAGAGACAAAAAAAGCCGATTTCAGCCAACCTTTTTTTATGGAACCATCTCGATGTGGGTAAATTAGGATTACAGACACATTGAGAGACTGTCGGAAAAGTCCCAAAATGCCGATTTTAGCAATTTCGCATGTAATGAAATCAACAACTTACAAGCACCAAATTCACAGATTTAGGGTTTTTCGACAGTCTCTGAGATAATGTGCTAAAAACCAAGCATTTAAGGGCCTGTGATTTCATAAAATATCACAACTTGCCCCAATATT
>CP070746.1:3842925-3845997 GCA_020348305.1 Desulfobacterales bacterium | reverse complement strand
TGCCTTGTCCGCCGCAATAAGTGCCTGCACAACGCGCATGACATCACCGCCTGCCAAATAATGAGACTCAAGGTCATTGGTTGAAATGTCAAGCCCAGCCTTAACAGCCATGATCTTGCCGTTAACAACCATCTTGGGTGGGACCTTTCGAAAACGCATAAACACGATGGCAATCAAACCCACACGTGCACCTGAAACCAATGCCTGTACCCACAATGATATGGCAGAACCCACAAAATAAAGCAGTACAAGAACCGCTATTCCAATAATGATAAGAACGATGTTGGTAAACATGATAGCTCCTCTCTTTATGGTTCGTCTTTTTTTCGTACAATAATCTGATTCCCGGTCACTGCGGTGACAATAATCGCAGAGTCTTTTTCGAGATATTCTCCACGGGTGACCACATCAACTCTTTTGCCATTGATAACCGCTATTCCCGCAGGACGAAGGTCCGTGACTGCATTTCCCTGCGTACCAACATAGCTTTCCAGCTCGGAAGATTGGGAGGAAACACCCTCTTTCCGGGATAGTGTTTTGCGAAGTGTAACCGGCGATCTGGCCAGCAGTTTCAATCCTACGATGACGAGAACAGGGATAAAGATAAGATCCGCAGCTACAAAGGAAAAACCGATAAGCATTGATATTTCGTTAAAAACAATAAAAAGTGAATATCCAAAAACACCGAGTGCTACGATTGAAAGGATACCGCCTGACGGAAGAATAATTTCTGCAATGATAACCACCACACCGACAAGCTGCAGAATGATTGGAAGAAGCAAACTATCATTCATCTTCAGGTTTCCTTGATACTATGATCCGGTTCCCCTTAATTTCCAGAATTTTCACAGGGATCCCCTTTTTTATAAATTCTCCTTCCGTGACCACATCAAAGATTTCGTCTTTGATCTTTACCTTACCGGAAGGTCGAAGTAATGTCATTGCAATTCCAATGTCACCTATTTTAGCTCCACTGGCTTCCACAGAATCCGCATGGGAATCTTTGAGGGTCGTGCCCAGATACGTTCCTTCGACAACGACAGAAAGTTTTGGCAGGAGGTAGCGCAAGACAAAAAGCGCAACGATGATAGCCATGAAAAGGGCGCCGAGGACATGCAAGATGTTTTTTACCAAAAGTTCTGCCTGCCAGGGGAAGGAAGGATCTGGGATGACAAAATCCTGAAGTGCCAGTATGGCGCCTGCAGCGATAAAAAGAAGGCCTGCAATCCCTGTGATACCGAAGCCGGGTATCACAAAAAGTTCAAATCCTAAAAGAATAATTCCCAGAATCAAAAGCAAAAGCTCCGTATAATCGGCCAAACCAACCAAATACTGATTTAGAAAGACAAGGGCTAGACAGGTGATCCCGATAATTCCCGGCACCCCGAATCCAGGCGCCTTTATCTCCATATAAAGGGCGGCAAGACCAATCATCAATAAAAAGGGCGTGACTGCTCCGACAAAACGGGCAAACGTTTCCGACCAGCTCTCTTCGATCCGAATCAGTTCATAGTTTTTTATCTCCATCCGTTGGAGCATTTCATCATTAGTATCGACGCTCATCCTTGAAAAGCCCAGCTCAAATGCCTCGGTATCATCCATCGTCAGAAGTTCGCCCTTGGCTACAATAGTCTTTTTCGATGAAATCCTCTCCTTTTCCGCCGGGTTTAGATCATCGAATGCCTGGGACTCCATGTAAAGTGTTTTTCCATCCATTTCCACAGCATAAACCACCATCTCAGCAGTGACCATGGACTCGACCAGAGTCTCGGGGTAACCATTGCGTTTCGCAAGGGCACGGAATTTGGCCCGCAGGGGGGACTGGAACTTTTCCCCCAGCATCTTTGGGCCTTCGTTTGAATAGGTGATCGGTGCACAGTCGCCGATAGTGGTATTCTTTCTCATAACAAGCCTGCTGCAGGCCAGGGCGATCAATGCACCTGCAGAGATGGCTTTGTTTTTAACAAAGGCGATTGTCTTACCTTCAGGAGCAGATAGGAGGGTATCTACGATCTGTAGTGCGGAATCGACGCGTCCGCCGAAGGTATCCATTTCAAAAACAAAATGGGGATCCGGATCGTCAGTGGGCACCCCAAGCGCCCTTTTTATATAGGCCGCCATACCCGGGTCTACCGTTCCGGAGACGTTGACAACATATACCTTCCGGGCGGATGCTTGCGCTAAACAGATATTCTGGAGCATAACAAACGATAAGAAAAAACTGAAGATGGCAAAGAGAATCCTGACTTGCCCAGATCGTATATTCGTTCGGTGTCTTGCAATAGCGTTCAAACCGTTCTCCAAAAACCGAAAAGGAAACTCATCATGGATGCACCAAGAATGCATGCTCCCATAAGGCCTCGGTAACGGGACGCTTAGTTTAAGCGATTATAGATTACTACAACTGAACAGTTGAAATATGTAACTTTGTGTCGCAATGAAGGTATCTGGCCTGAATGATCAACCCATTTCAGCCCCATTTCATTGATGGTTCAGTTCTATCCGAAACCTAAACCTCAATCTACCTATACAGAAAAAAATAGAGAATAGCAAGAAAGGCTCAGGATTAAGAAATATGGAATGCGTGGATTGACAGTTAAAATGCGTGCTTCTCTTATTTGCATAGCTATACAATATATTGGGGTGATGGAATCTGGAGCGAAACCTGTACTATCTCCAACAGATCAGCACCTGCCCTAAATTTCAGATCTCTTTTGTATATCTTGCGTTCTAGAACCGGCTTAAATGTTGTGATATCAAACTCTTAGAATTGAACTCTCTCTGTACCAACCACCTAATCTCCTACCAATTTAGTAGGAAATAGCTGATTTCCCTTGACTTCCAGCCCGTTTTATCCCAATTTACTTAATAATTCTGAATTCGCCGCCACCTTTAACCTCCATCCAGGAGGTGCCTCATGGAATATCCTCTCAAAATGTACATGCCTCGCTCCTGACAGAACATTTGTTCTGTTTGGGAGTTTAGCCAACATCCATACACTCCAATTCGTTACCCACCTACCAGAAAAGGGGAAGAAGATGTACGCAAGATCATTGAGTAAAATGGCACTAG
>CP070746.1:3839261-3842825 GCA_020348305.1 Desulfobacterales bacterium | reverse complement strand
GACTCAATTTCAAACCTATTTTCAGCATAATTGAAAATCATACACCCCTATGATCATCAACATATCCGTATTTCTTCAAATTTGCAGATACAGTAATGTTATCACCACCTGCAGGAGCCATCAATTTGATTGACTAAAACTCATGGATTTGGGTATAAATTCACATAAGCTATTCCGATTCTCTAATTTCACCTGACCTGAAGCGGTTTTCCTTTTACAGGGTCTGATTCGGCATCTCAGCTGATATTTGCGCACCATCGAATAGTCTACATACCGAGTTTTTCTGTTTGAAGCCTAAAAATAGGGGGTGTCACTATGGCAGAAAAGGGTTTTAAACGTAAACTCACCGCCATCCTTAGTGCCGATGTCGAAGGCTATAGTCGGCTCATGGGTGAAGACGAAGAAGCCACTGTCCGAACCTTAACGGCCTACCGTGAAGTGCTCATTACTCTCATCCAACAGCATAACGGCAAGGTGTTGGATTCTCCAGGTGACAATTTGCTGGCTGAATTTGCCAGTGTTGTCGATGCGGTGCAGTGTGCGGTGGCCGTTCAAAAGGAGATCAAAGCCCGCAACGACGAATTACCTGAAAACCGTAGAATGCAGTTCCGTATCGGCATCAACCTCGGCGATGTCATTCAGGAAGAAGAGCGAATTTATGGGGATGGTGTTAATATCGCAGCCAGGTTGGAAGGTTTAGCTAACCCCGGGGGTATCTGCATTTCTAAAACGGCCTTTGATCATATTGAAAGCAAGCTGCCTTATGGATACGAATTTTTAGGTGATCAAACAGTCAAAAACATTGCTAAACCGGTGGGTGTATATCGGGTGATGTTGGATCCGAGAGTGACGGTTTCAGGGAAACCCTTAGATATAAAACATGCAGCTATCAGGCGAATGCCAGTTCTTGTTGGGGCAGTTGTGGTACTTGCACTTGTTGTTGGGATCTGGCAGTATTACTTGCGTCGTCCATCAGTAGAGCCTGCCTCTGTGGAGAAGATGGCGTATCAACTGCCTGATGAACCCTCCATTGCAGTACTACCCTTTGTCAACATGAGTGACGACCCGAAGCAGGAGTATTTAAGTGATGGGATTACAGAGAGTATCATCACGGCTCTCTCCAACGTCCGTAATATGTTTGTAATTTCACGCAATTCGACATTTACCTACAAAGGTAAGCCCGTTAAAATCAAGCAGGTCGCAGAAGAACTGGGAGTACGCTATGTGCTGGAGGGCAGCATCCAAAAAACAGAGGATCGTCTGCGCATTACTGCCCAGTTGATTGATGCACTAACAGGGAAGCACCTGTGGGCGCAGCGCTATGACAGAAACCTGAAAGATCTTTTTGCTCTTCAGGATGAAATTACAATGAAAATAGTTACCGTCTTACGCGTAAAGCTGACGGAAGGGGAGCATCTTTCTTTAGATACAGACAATCTCGATGCCTACCTAAAATACCTGCAAGCACGTAAGCAGTCGCAGCGTAAGAATAAAGAGGGTAATGCACTGGCCCAGAAATTAATAGAGGAAGCCATTGCATTGGATCCGGAATATGCCACAGCATACTTGATTCTTAGTGCAACCCACTTAATGGATATTCAATATGGATTGAGTGAATCCCCCAAGCAGTCCCTGCAGACGGCAGAAGAGCTGGTAAAAAAGGCCATTTCTTTAAGTGGTGTAAACGCCGATGCACACGCCTTCTTAGGACGAATACATTTGACCAAAAGGCAATATGATGAAGCCATTGCCGAAGGGAAACTCGCTGTTGAAATGGCTCCCAATTCGTCCTTCGTCCATGCGGCGTTAGCATACAGTCTAAAAAATGCGGGCAGGCCAGAGGAAGCTATTACACTATACAAAAAGGCAATACGCCTCAGTCCCTTCTCTGATAGTTGGTACTTTTCCGATTTAGGCCATTGCTATGGCATGTTGGATCGCTATGAAGATGCGATCTTAGCTTTTAAGAAAGCGATTTCTATCAGCCCCGAAAGTCCGTATTATCACTCTTACCTTGCCGCTAACTATTTTTTAACAAGGCGTGAGAAAAAGGCCCAAGCTGAAATCGCAAAAGTTATGGAGATAGATCCGAAATTCTCATCGGAAGCTTGTCGCACAGGTGAACTCTATAAGGATGAAGACTACTTAAACCGTCTTATCGATGCCATGCGCAAGGCGGGATTGCCTGAACGTCCACCCCTAATAATGCCTGACAAACCCTCTATTGCAGTGCTACCGTTTGACAATATGAGCGGTGATCCGGAGCAGGAGTACTTCTGCAATGGTATTGCCGATCAAATCATCAATTCAATTGCGAAAATCCCATATATTATGGTCATTGCGCGTAATTCAAGCTTTGCTTATAAAGGTAAATCCGTCAACGTGCAACAGATAGCCCGGGATCTGGGGGTGCGATACATATTGGAGGGCAGCCTTCAGCGTGACAATGAAAATGTACGCATCAATGCCCAGCTGATTGATGCCGAAACAGGTGGACATCTGTGGGCAGAAAACTACGATCGTAAACTGGATGACATATTTTCCGTGCAAGACGAAATCTGTAAAAGCATCATGGTGGCCCTTCAAGTCAAGCTGACCACTGGAGAACAGGCTCGCATGGGTGCCGAAACGGTGAGCATCAAGGCTTATGAAAAGTATCTTAAAGCTGGGGAACACTATATATACAGAACCAAGGAGGATAACCTTGTCGCCCGACAGTTATACCAAGAAGCAATTGCCTTGGATCCTGAATACGCGATGGCCTATCTTCAAGTCGGGTGGACATATCTTGATGATATCTATTTGGGCATGACTAAAACACCGTCCGAATCCATCGCCAGAGCTGAAGCGATGGTCCAGAAAGCCATTTCAATTCACGGTCTTACATCAGGGGAAAATGCTCTGCTAAGCAATATCCATCTGCTGAAAAAGGATTGGGAAAAAGCGATTGCCTATGGCGAGAAAGCCGTCGAACAAAGTCCGAATAGTGCCGGTTTTCAAAATATGCTGGGATACGCCTTAAGACAAAATGGTCAATATGACGAAGCCATTTCGAGAACTAAAAAAGCTCTTCAACTGAATCCGGTTAGACCTATCTCTTATCTGGGCGGGCTTGGATGGGCTTATCTTTATTCCAAACAATATGAAAAAGCTATTTCCACTTGGAACGAAACTTTAGAGCGGAATCCCGACTATCTGTTCGCCTATTTGGGTCTAACAGGTGCCTATTGGTTAGCCGGTTCGGAAAATCAAGCACGTCAAGCTGCCCAGCACGTTCTCAGAATTAATCCTAAATTCTCAGTGGGTTATTGGGAAAAACGAGCCACCCTTAGAGATAAAGCGCTTAAAGAGCAATTATTTGACATCTGGCGAAAAGCAGGTTTAAAATAAAATCTAAAATCTGCGGTACAGTCCATATATCCAACTAATCGCAACTGAGCCTCAATTACCGATATGTGAATAGTATCCGTAAAAAATTAGGACTCTCAATAGTACTGATTATGTAAACATATCACAAGTGTGCCTCATTTACCGTTTTCTGCTATATATTTCAGGAATTGCAAT
>CP070746.1:3829561-3839161 GCA_020348305.1 Desulfobacterales bacterium | reverse complement strand
CAGGTCAAATTAAAGCATCTTCTTTATCATACTTCAGGCCTCCCCGATTACCGGCCTTACTATATAACGTTAAGTCGTCTTCCACAAAAAGCTCGACGAAAGGCATTGCGTGAGTGTCTGTTGAAAGAAGCCCTTGTCAATCCGATTGGTAAAGAAGTAGTATACAGTGATCTGGGTTTCATGATTTTAGCTTGGGCAATGGAGCATATTTCCGGTCAGCGGCTCGATTGTTTCTTGGCTGAAGAGATATACCAGCCATTAGGACTTCGCCATCTATTTTTTGTTTCATTGGACACACCCTTTCATGGGGGGCTATTTGCAGCAACGGAGAATTGCCCATGGCGAGATATGATCTTGGAAGGTCAGGTGCATGATGAAAATGCTTACGCAGTGGGGGGCGTCGAGGGGCATGCTGGCTTATTTGGAACTGCTGAAAACATTCATCATCTTTTGTATGCTTTACTGTCAAGTTATCTTGGATATCCTTCATACCATCTATTTCCAACAGACCTGGTACGTCTGTTTTTTAAACGTTTGCCGCATACGGACAAAGCATTAGGATTCGATACCCCTAGTTTGCGCGGGTCCAGCTGCGGCAGTTATTTTTCGATAAAAAGCGTGGGACATTTAGGGTTTACGGGAACCTCTTTCTGGATGGATCTGGATCGAAAAATTAGTGTGATCCTTTTAACCAATCGTGTCCATCTCACACGGCAAAACAATGCAATAAAAGCCTTTAGACCAAAGTTACACGATGCCGTGATGAAAACGATCTAGTTGATATCAGATGGATGTCACGTACCCATCTGTTTGGCGTGAATATGTGAAAGTAATCGTTGGTGCAGTAGAAATATATGTTTTTAGCTAATAAATTTCTCTTGTAATTGTACAATAAATTTGGTAATTTATTGATATTTCGCTATTATAATAGGTGGGCGGTCGATCCGTACATCTTTTAATAAAAAATATAAAGCATTGGGTAGCACACGAGTGTGCGAGAGTATGAGGAATTATGAATCTTTTTTTTGATAGAATTTTAGGTGCATTTTCAAGTGACCTGGCTATCGATTTGGGAACTGCAAATACGCTGGTTTATGTAAAGGGTAAGGGTATCATCTTGAGTGAACCGTCGGTTGTTGCTGTGAGCACCGGGAACCGAACGAAAAACCGTGTTCTTGCTGTTGGCCTTGAAGCCAAAAATATGTTAGGTAAGACGCCCGGCAATATCTTGGCCATTCGGCCGATGCGTGATGGAGTTATTGCCGATTTTGAAGTTACCGAAGCGATGCTGCGGCATTTTATTCACAAGGTTCATAATCGGCGGACATTTGTTCGACCGAGAATAATTATTGCCGTGCCCTCAGGTATTACCCAAGTTGAAAAACGGGCGGTCAGGGAATCGGCTGAATCAGCAGGCGCACGTGAGGTATTTCTGATTGAAGAGCCCATGGCTGCTGCTATAGGCGCTGGCCTTCCAATTACCGAACCCACTTGTAATATGATTGTTGATATTGGCGGTGGCACCACAGAGGTTGCCGTTATTTCTCTCAAAGGAATCGTTTACAGCCGATCGGTTCGAGTCGCAGGCGATAAGATGGATTCTGCCATCATCCAGTACATTAAACGCAAATACAACTTGCTAATTGGTGAACGGTCAGCCGAGGTGATTAAAACATCGATCGGAAATGCCTTCCCGGATGCGCAAAATTTAGAAACCATAGAAGTTAAAGGCCGCGATCTTGCATCAGGTATTCCTAAAATTCTGTCTATTGATTCTGAAGAAATTCGAATTGCCATATCTGAACAGATTGATGCCATTATTGAGACGGTGAAAATAGCCTTGGAACAAACTCCACCGGAATTATCAGCTGACATTGTGGATCGAGGAATCATATTGACTGGTGGTGGTGCTCTTCTGAAAAATTTAGACAAACTCATCCGGGAAGAGACCAGCTTGCCGGTCACTGTAACTGAAGATCCATTGTCAACAGTGGCTTCAGGTTCGGGCAAGGCACTCGATAATCTTGAAATCCTCAAAGAAGTTGTGATTACATAGTTCTTCATGTTCTCGAAAAAGATGGTGCTCATTGTTGGCGTAATCGTTCTGATTACTGTCAATATTATTGTCCTCTCCGCTACCACCAAAAGCTATCCGGCCTTTGGGCTAGGACATCTCGCGCTCTCTTTTGTTGCTCCATTTCAGGAGTTCGTCACCCGTTCCATCCGCTTTATCAGAGGTATTTGGGAAAACTATTTTTTTCTTGTTTCGGTTTCCCAGGAAAACCTGCATCTAAAAAAATCGTTAAATCATGCCATTCAAAAGAATAACCAAATGCAAGAGACTGAACTTGCTAACATTCGTCTGCGCAGTTTACTGAACTTTCAGAAAGCCATAACCAATCGGGTAATTGCAGCTGAGGTCATCGGTAAAGATCCTTCTGCATGGTTTAAAACAATAATAATTGATAAAGGTAAAGCGGATGGGCTGAAACGGTGGCTCCCGGTAGTCGTTGCACAGGGTATAACCGGTCAAGTAATTGAAATTTCTAATCATTATTCGAAGGTTATATTAATTATTGACCGCAACAGTGCCGTGGACGCCCTGGTACAGAGATCTAGAGCGCGCGGCATCATCAAAGGTACTTTAGCGGATCAATGCCGATTCGAATTTGTTTTGCAAAAGCATGATGTCCGCATCGGGGATATTGTTGTTGCTTCCGGATTCGATGGTGTTTATCCAAAAGGGCTGCGTATTGGGTGGGTATCAGATGTAATCAAACGTGATGCTGAGATTTTTCAAGAAATCACAGTGACACCCTATGTGGACTTTGAAAAGCTTGAAGAAGTTCTGATCGTATTGAATCCCCAACGGCATGAATTTGCGAGTCAACAATGATTTATTGCTTTTATATCGGCGCCTGCCTTTGTCTGGTTATCTTGCAGACTACTATTTTGCCCTATCTTCCGCTGTTGGATAGAATCTATGATCTTTTAATTCCTTTTATCATTTATCTTGGCCTCTTCCGGTCTATCCGCGAAGGGCTATTTCTAGTCCTATTTCTTGGTTTTATAATGGACAACCTTTCGGGGAGTCCTTTCGGGCTATATCTGACAAGCTATTGCTGGTTGTTTGTTGGCATAAAATGGACGACTACATTTGTTCAGGTCAGAAGTCGGCTTCTCCAATCCCTTGTTGTGGCGGCGGGTGTGCTGCTGCAGAATTTAATATTCATCGGAGCGTTTACTATCTTAGGATCCAATCCGAAGCTTCCGGCTGAAGCAGGCAGCACAGTGGTCATACAGACACTCTGGGCAGTCGGCACCGGACCCGTTTTTCTAGTCTTTTTTAGGTATATCCAAAGGCGCTTGGATAAACTAATGAATGAAGTTGTCGCCGGACGGACTAATTTGAGTTTGTCTAGCCGAAGGTAGCGGGTGTCAGATAGATACCTTATGAATGAATTAAGTTCGCCGCCTCGTATATATTCGGCTGTTTGGTGCCGGACATATCTTACAGATTTTCGAATTTTCATAATTCGCTATATTTGGTGAAGCATTGATTAAATATTTAAAAACCGCAGATAGTGAATGGTATAAACAGCGCATCATCAGTATCATGATATGCATTCTTGCGGTGTTTGTCATTCTCTTTGTTCGTCTGATTTATCTCCAGGTAATCATTGGCGAAGAGTTGCGAAGAATTTCGTTAAACAACAGTATACGGCTGCAAAGCATCGATCCGCCGAGAGGATGCGTATATGACCGGAAAGGAAAATTACTGGTAGACAACCGTCCTTCATTTGATGTGAGCATTATATTAAAAGACGCCGAGCCAGTTGAGCAAACCATTGAAAAGTTGTCGGAATACATCCAGGTTTCACCTTCTGATCTCATGTCAACCATAATGAACACCAGGGACTTTTCATCGTATAAGCCGATCTTGGTAAAACAGGATATAGGGCGAAACGCATTGGCTGCTCTAGAGGTTCATAAGCACGATCTTCCGGGTGTAGGTGTAAAAGTAAACTTGAGACGAAACTATATCACCCATCAATACGCTGCCCATCTCATCGGTTATTTAAGTGAAATAAATTCTGATGAACTAAAAAGTGGTAATTATCCGGGGTGCCGAAGTGGTGATCTTATTGGCAAATTTGGCGCGGAGAAGACGTATGATAATTTATTAAGAGGAAAGCGTGGCGGAAAACAAGTTGAGGTCAATGCCAATGGCCAAGTTGTAAGAGTATTAAAGACAGTCGCTTCCATACCCGGACATAATATATATTTAACCCTAGATCAGGATGTGCAGATGAAGTCCGAAGAGTTGTTGGAGGGGGTAGCAGGGGCTGTGGTTGCGATGGAGCCCACCTCTGGGCGTATTCTGGCCCTTGCCAGCAGCCCCACCTTTGATCAAAATGCTTTTGTTGGCGGAATTTCTCGTGATAAATGGGCTTCTCTGATTTCCAACCCTTTCAGACCGATGGCAAACAGAGCCATCCAAGGTGAGTATCCACCGGGTTCAACCTACAAAATTATTACAGCTTTGGCGGGGCTGGAAGAGGGTGTCATCGATGAGAAAACGATTTTTGAGTGTCCGGGTTTTTACAGGTTTGGCAATCGCGTTTATCGATGCTGGAAAAAAGGGGGCCATGGGAAAGTAGAAATTATCAAGGCCCTGGCCGAATCTTGCGATGTATTTTTTTATCAGTTAGGCCAAAAGCTGGGAGTTGATCGGCTTGCATGGTATGCTAAAGCCAGCGGCCTGGGGTCAGCCACCGGAATACATCTTGATCATGAAGCTTCCGGATTAATCCCGACCGCAGCCTGGAAACAGAAGCGCACCGGTATTCCTTGGCAAGAAGGGGAAACTCTTTCTCTGGCCATTGGACAGGGTTTTAATCTAGCCACTCCCCTGCAGATGGCCGTCTTTACTTCTGCTATCGCCAATGGCGGTAAACGATATAAGCCCCTGATAATCGATACCATCAAGACGTTAGATGATCGCCTGTTGCATGAGGAAGCCCCCAAGGTGATCGGCAAATTGCCCGTTAGCCAACATTCCCTGAATTTAGTCAAAGAGGGTCTGTGGCAGGTTGTAAACAGCGAAAAGGGCACTGCTCGACGAATACGGCTAAGCCGTATCCAGATCAGCGGGAAAACGGGTACCTCACAGGTGATTAGCCGCAAAGATGACGAGCAGATAGCCGAAGAAAATATGGCTGCCCATTTAAAATCTCACGCTTGGTTTGTGGCGTATGCACCTTCTGATGTCCCTCGCATAGCTGTTTCTGTTGTTGTGGAACATGGAGAACACGGATCCGGAGCGGCAGCTCCCATTGCAAAAGAGGTAATTAAGACGTATCTGCGCAAAGAATCGACTCAATATCAAATTGTAACACAAAAACAAAGACAGGAAGGTAGCGGATAGACGAATGATTATTTGCAGCTGGTCTCTGGTCGCTGGCTACTGGCGACTGGCAGCTGGTCACTGGTAGCCAGAAACCAGAGACCAGAAGCCAGTAACCAGAGACCAGTTACTAGCAACCAATAGCCAAAGATTGGAGCGTAGCGTCGATGTTTGACCGCCGATTAGTTCAATATTTTGACTGGGGCTTATTGGGCCTCACTGTTGTCATTGGATGTATAGGTCTTGCAACCTTATACAGTGCAGTGACAGCAGAGACACCCTCACCGCAAAAGGTTCTTTTTTTTAAGCAACTCATTTGGTTCGCCATCGCAATGGCCGCTATGGTCGCATCATTCATGTTTAACTACAAATTATTGGATCGATGGTCCCAACCGATCTATACGATTTGCATTTTGCTTTTGATCTGTGTCTTAGTTTTCGGAAAATATGTCGGCGGATCAAAGCGCTGGCTGATTTTGGGCCCAATTTCAATTCAGCCCTCGGAGTTGGTGAAAATTGCAGTCATTGCTGTTTTGGCGCGTTATTATTCCAAGGATGCGTATACTAGGGGGTTTACCCTGAGGGAACTCATCCGACCGTTTATATTAACAATGATTCCTATTCTTTTGATTGTGAAACAACCGGATTTAGGAACAGCAATGCTGATTGTTTTGATTGCAGGTACAATGACTGTTTTCGTCAAAATCGAACGTCGATCATTTATCTCTTTAATTGTTTCCAGCAGCATAATCATTCCCATGATCTGGTTTTTTTTAAAAGAATATCAAAAACAACGGATATTGGTATTTTTAGATCCAGACCGAGACCCCTTGGGTGCTGGATATCATATCATTCAATCAAAAATCGCCATCGGGTCGGGTATGATCGGTGGAAAAGGATTTTTAAAAGGAACTCAAAATGCCCTGTCTTTTTTGCCCGAAGAGCATACGGATTTTATTTTTTCGGTGCTGGCTGAGGAGTGGGGCTTTATCGGATCTATTGTGCTGATACTTTTGTTTCTCGTTCTGATTTTTTGGGGGTTAAACGTTGCTATTGCATGCAGAGAACCATTCGGTACGATTCTGGCCGTCGGTATCACTGCCATGATATTTTGGCAGGTGTTCATTAATATTGGAATGGCAATGGGGTTAATGCCCGTGGTTGGCGTACCTTTACCATTTATCAGTTACGGTGGCTCATCAGCCTTAACCATCGCCATTGGCATTGGCCTATTATTGAATGTAAGTATGAGAAGGTTTTTGCTGGAATAGTTTCCGGGAGGAACTGAAGTCTGTAACACCACCTTTCTAATGATGTAATGTTCGATCGTTAGTTTGAAAGTTTCAAGATAGACGACTAAATTTATTGGGAGGAAGACGCTAAATGAAAAAGGAAAGAAAAACGGACTCAATATCAACATTTTTAGGCTCCGATGCGAACGTGGATGGCTCCATCGAGTTTCAGGGAACCATACGAGTGGATGGAAAAGTAACTGGTAAAATATCCAGCAATGGAGGCACACTGATTGTCGGTGAAAAGGCAGTCATTCATGCGGATATATCAGTCGGTGTTGCCATTATTATGGGTGAGGTCGATGGTACGGTAGATGCCAAAGATAGGATTGAAGTTTATCCTCCCGGGCGTGTGGGGGGAGATATTCAGGCGCCAGTGGTATCAATTGAGCCAGGCGGTATACTGAATGGAAGTTGTACAATGAAGCCGCCAACGGCATCACCGGGGAAAACCACCGCAACCCCAAAAATTCATCCGGTCACGGTTGACTCAAAGCGCAACTAAAATTTTCAGAAAAAAGACCTGAATGAAGCTGTAAATTTACAGCAATCAGGCCCGGATGGAACGGCTAGATTTCCAACCTTTGAGAGTAATTCCGCTCAAGCGTTGCCGACCCATATAATGCGCCGATTCGACGTCCTCTAGCGGTTCTTTATTAACCTAAGATTTTATGCAAGCTACTAAATTTTCATAGAAATCTTACCCATGTCGTAACATCTTTTTATCTACCCTATCGAATCGAAAAATTTTCAAAAAACCTTTGACAATTTGTCATCGTGGATGTTATAGACCGCCCGTATTCAAGTCCTCTTAAGATAGTACTATCTGAAAATACTTAACTAAATTGACCTAAGCATTTTCTCAAGGGAGGTTTTTACATGAAGATTTCTGGTTTAAGCCGGAAAAGATATATCTTCACCATTCTTTTCATCTCCACCATTTTAATATTGACTGCCGGCTGTGCTTCGGCATCCTCCGAAGAAGGTGGCGGAGGAATAACCGTAATCCCTGACGCATCCGTTTTAATCCAAATCGCCAATTTTCTTTTTTTGATCTGGGCTCTAAATATGATTTTGTATCGGCCCATCCGAAAAATACTCCGACAAAGAAAACAAAAAGTGGAAAGCTTCGAAACGACGATTGAAACGCATAACCGGGATATCCAAGAAAAGGATGAGGAATTTGCCTCCGGTCTTAAAGCCGCGAGGGCAAAAGGGTTAAAGGAAAAAGAAGCTTTAATGCAGGGAGCTGCCGAAGAAGAGAAAAAAATCATCGAAAATATAAATACCCAAGCTCAGGCCGAACGTACGGAGGTTCTTAAAAAAATTGCAAGGGATGTCGAAGTTGCCAAGGCTTTACTGCAAGAAAAAGTCGATGAATTTGCCAATGATATTAGTCAGAAAATTTTGGGGAGGGCGGTTGAATGAACATTCCAGGTTCTAACCGGAAGCATATGGGAGCAAGGCACATGAGAGGTGTTGTAATTGTCGTTATATGGGCACTTTTATTTTTTTCAATTGGAACAACCCTGGCAGCTTCTGGTGGGGAACCTGGCCCTAAGGGATGGGTAAATACGGATTGGTTTCGGGTGCTAAATTTTGCGGTTTTAGCCGGTGCGCTCTTTTTTCTATTAAGAAAGCCGATATCTGAGGCACTTCGCTCCCGCATTGCAGGGATAAAGGAACAGCTAGAAGATTTGGAAGCCCGGAAAGAGGAAACAGAGAAAAAGCTGGCGGCGTACAATGAAAAATTATCCCAATTAGAAAAGGAAGCTGAAAAAATCGTTACTGATTACATAAAACAAGGAAATGAAGCCAAGCAAAGAATTCTGAAAGAAGCAGAAGCAGCGGCCCAAAAACTTCAAGATCAGGCTCAACGTAATATTGAACATGAATTTGAACGGGCTAAACAGCAGCTCCAGGAAGAGATCCTTGAAAAATCACTGGTGAAGGCGGAAGCAATAATTAAAAAAAAGATTAAAGCAACTGATCAGAATAGACTCGTGGATGAATATCTTGAGAAGGTGGTTGGCTAATGAAAAATCTAGCAATAGCGCGGCGTTATGCTAAGGCACTTTTGCTGATCGGCAAGGAGGACGGTCAGGTTGAAACCTACAGAGATGAGCTTGATCGATTTGCAAGTTTGATGGAGCAAGAAAAACAACTGAATCAAGCCATCACCAACCCCCTTTACGATGCGGCCGATCGCAGAAAAGTGATGCAGAACCTTATTGAAAAACTCGGTCTTTCAAAAATTATGACATCATATCTATTGTTGCTTTTTGATAAGGGGCGTATCGGATATATCGATGATATCAATGATTTTTATCAAAATTTGGCGGATGAATTAAAAGGAATAGCGCGGGCCAGTTTGGTTTCGGCAACTCGGCTTTCAGCCAAAACCATTGAAAAGATTCGCGCTGTCCTTTCGGAAAAGACAGGCAAAGAGATTATTTTGGAGGTCGAACAAGATTCGGACTTGATTGGAGGAATTGTAACGAAAATAGGGGATCTTGTTTTGGATGGAAGTATTAAAACACAATTATCTAATATGCGAGAATCTTTGAGAAGAGGTGAGGGGAACTAATGGAACTAAGAGCCGAAGAAATAAGTCAGATAATTAAGGAACAGATTACCGATTATGACAAGAAAGTTGAGCTCAGCGAAACCGGTGTGGTTTTATCGGTGGGCGATGGAATCGCAAGAATATATGGGCTTGAAAAAGTTATGGCTTTGGAACTTGTGGAATTTCCAGGCGGTATTTTGGGGCTTGTGTTAAACCTTGAAGAGGAAAATGTGGGTGTCGCCATCATGGGTGAAGATACCCACATAAAAGAAGGAGATATCGTGAAACGCACCGGTCGGATTGCTCAGGTTCCGGTCGGAGAAGCAGTCTTGGGT
>CP070746.1:3816291-3829461 GCA_020348305.1 Desulfobacterales bacterium | reverse complement strand
TCCCCGAAAACAAAATACATACATCGGTTGGCATTTAGCGATTTTTCGTAAAAGCTGCAATTTTCTTGATGCAATCGGCTATCGGCTGTGCAAATCGACATGTCTTCCTTTTTACAAAGATTGCTTTCTGCATGAGACATCGCTATAATTTCCCATTTGCTAAGAATTATCGACATCGAACCTAACTCTAGGTGGCCTCTACAAGTAAAAAGTCAACAGCCCTTGTTTATTTTCACCAGCATATCGGATAGCAATAGAAATATTCGCATCTAATATAGTTATCGGTAGCAACCGACAATACCTTAAATAGAATTGCCATTTGAATATAAATCGCAAATACAAGAGGAAGATTAAAAGCATTTCTGATTACTGAGGTTGAAGTTTGCCTTAATCTGCTTATGTTTTTAATAATTTGTATTAATTAGAAGGCAAAGAGCTCAAAGCGCTGAAAAACAAAGTATCAAATCGCACCGCATCAGAAGCTCGCGAGAGAGGCCATGAACACATCGAAGCCTGAGAAAAAAATGGTTCAAAAAAAAGTAACTTGGCTCAGTGAGAATGAACGAAAAAAACAGATCAAGAAAAGCGCAAATGGCTCACCGACTGCCTATTTTGGGTTTCAAAGTGTACCTGCAGAAGAAAAATCAGATCGAGTACTGCAGCATTTTAATTCCGTCGCCCGCTATTATGATTTGATGAACACGCTTCTGAGTTGTGGTATTCATCATCTCTGGAAGCGTACTGCGATCAAAATGTTGCAATTGGCTCCAGGTGATCATGTTCTCGACGTATGTGGTGGAACAGGTGATCTGGCGATCCTGGCAGCTAGGAACATCGGCAACTCCGGTCAGGTGGTCGTGTATGATATCAATCGTGCAATGATCCAGGCGGGGCTCCATAAAGTGATCCGCACAACCATTGAAAAGCAGGTGCAATATGTTCAGGGAGATGCTGAAGAAATTTCTTTTCCCGATCATCATTTTGACAGCGCCATGGTGGGTTTTGGAATTCGCAATGTCACCCATATGGAAAAGGGATTCAGTGAAATGTACCGAGTATTAAAGCCCGGCGGAAAAATGCTGTGTTTGGAATTTTCTAAACCGACCGCCCCCGTTTTTCGCTGGCTTTATGATTTTTATTCGTTTTACATTATGCCTTTGATTGGGGAGATTATTGCGGGTTCCAGAAAAGCGTATACTCATCTTCCCGAATCCATCCGCATGTTCCCCATGCCCGATGAGCTTGCGGATCTTTTAATAAAGATTGGTTTTTCCCACGTCACCTATCGCAAACTAACCAACGGAATCGCAGTGATCCATTTGGCGGTAAAGTGAGAGGAAGATGAATGAAACTCAATTGGACTGAACGACTGGTCGTTAGCAACCCAATCCGGTTGGCCATACAGCATCTTGAAATAAATTGGTTTCAGAGCATTATGCCGCTCGAACCAGGTGCTCATATACTGGAAATCGGTTGTGGAAGAGGTGTCGGTGCCAAACTCATCATCGAGCACTTTCAGCCTGCACGACTCCATCTACTGGATCTGGATGTTCGCATGGTTGAAAGGGCATATGATTACCTCTCATCAACCGCTAATCATCGGTTGTCTTTTTGTGTCGGCAATGCGACCGCGCTTCCTTTTGAAGATGAATCACTGGATGCTGTTTTCGGATTCGGCTTCTTACACCATGTTTCGACCTGGCGCAGCAGTCTTAAGGAAACCGCAAGAGTATTAAAAGTTGGCGGCATTTACTATATAGAGGAACTTTATCCCAGCCTTTATCAAAATTTCATCACCAAACGAATTCTCGCCCATCCGCACCATGATCTTTTCAACAGCCAGGAATTGCGGGATGCATTAATTGAGGTCGATATCGCTTTGAATCATACGTTTGAATTAAAGCGATTCGGCATTTTGGGAGTGGGCATCAAAACAGAAAAAGGCGCCGCCGCAAACGTTTCTATAGAATGCCGATTAAAAATATAAATAAATATTGGGGTATCCTCGGCTGTGAATATGTTGGAAATCTCAACTATGGAATTTTTAAATTCTTTCCTTGAATTAAATTAAGTCATCTCATTGGCTAATTCTTTTCGAATAATATCAACCGAAAACGGAACTATTGTCCAGGAAAATAGTTTGGTTGAAATTAATCCTATTTGGTAGCTGTAATAAAATCAAACATTCCTTTGCCGATGGGCATTCGTTGAATATTCTTAAAACCTGCCCGAGTTAATATTTCGTTTTGTTCTTCGTTATTTAAATGCACGGTACCCATAATTGTTTCATAGAACTGATCCAGAATACCATAATCGTAAATCGGATTTCTGAAATCTTCTAAATTGTTCGGATAGGGAAAATCAAGAATTAAGAGATAACCGCCTGTTTTCAAAGCTTGATGCGCTTTTTCGACAACGCTCTCACGAACATCTGGAGAAATTTCGTGGAGTGTGACAACCATGCTAACCATGTCAAATTCATCTTTATATGAAAGGTTTTGACCTCCGATATTTTCTACTGAGACTCGATCTTCCAGCCCCAAATGAGAAATCGTTGCTTTGGCGGCTTCAATGCCATGGATGTCCGGGCTAATACCAACGAATTTGCTTTTTGCAAAGGCCTGTGCAAATTGGATGATCAGCGTACCATTTCCACAACCTATGTCTAAAAATTTGATTCCTTGATCCAATAGTTCCTTAAGATGTTCGTTTTTTGGTAAAATCATGAAAAGAAAGGCTAGATAAATATTTTTTGTGGTTTCATAGCCTATCCTGGAGACCTCAGGCTCAGCAAAGGTCTCAATGGTCTTCCCAGTTCTGAAGTACTCAGCAGCGTCCATCATCGCCTTTCCAAGAAGGTCGATGTCCACGGCAATATTTGCTAAATAGTTTCTAAAATGGTTTTTGTCGCCTAATATCTCGTCAAGAAACGGTTGAAGTTTAAATTTGCCGTGATCATCACAATCCAAGATTTGAAAATGGTAGGCAGTTTGACACCAGAATTTCAAATAGGGTTCGCAAAGCCCAAGTTCATTAGCCAAATCTGTAACCGTTAATCCCTGTTCCTTTTTTTCATTCAGTTTTTCGAATACTCCAACCTTGGCACCAATGTTTATTAAATGGGTTGCCATAAATCCTTTTTCAAAGCTACGGATTTTTGCCATCTGAGTTTTTGTGCTGACTTCTTCCATGATTGTAACCTCCAATTGAATATATCATTTGAGTATCACAGACTTTTCAGGATTTCAAATGTGTGAATACGTCGGAGATATATGCATTTTCGAAATAGTTAAAATTTCTGTTTAATTGCTAGCCACTTCATTCAACGAGGAGCTTTAGGTCATCAGCACATTGTTTGACAATTGCCCCAGTCATCTTTTTTGTTTCTGAAACATAACCGGTCAAGAGTGCCCGATCACAAATGATGTTAATCAATCGAGGATAGCCTTTGGAAAATGAAAAAATTTCATGAACAGCCTCATCGCTGAAAAATTCTGTCTTGGATCCCGCAACCATAAGACGATATTTGATGTACTCCTGTGTCTCAGGTTCCGTCAAAGGCTCAATAGTATAATGGACAGTGATTCTTTGACGTAATGACTTGTTTTTTTCATCCCTTATGAGTTCATTAAGCCCATTCTGCCCTGCAAAAAATATATTTATTAAATTAACATCCTTTCTCTCAATATTCGATAAAAGACGAATCTGTTCCATAAGTTGCTGGTTCAGTCTTTGGGCCTCATCTATTATCAGTAGTGCCCTTTTTTCCTCTGAATATGTATTAAGCAAAAAGTGTTCGAATTGGATTAGAAAATCTCCCTTGGTATTAAAATCTATGTTGATATTAAATTCTTTTGAAAGCATTTTGAAAAAATCGAGAATACTAAGGTCAGGATCGGGAATAGTTGCTACAATGGCATCTATGTCATTGTCGAGTAAAAGATAATTAATAAGTGAAGTTTTTCCAGTTCCAATGTCGCCATTAACTAGAAAAAATGCTTTATTCTCTTTAATACCATATCTTAAGCAAGCAAGCGTATTTTTGTGTTTTTCACTGAGCCAAAAAAATCTAGGATCTGGGCTTTCCTCAAAAGGCTTTAATGTAAGATTATAATGGGTAAGATACATTTAAACGCTTTACTCCATAAACTAATTCTATGCACCAGTCTATTTCTATTCGGATTTTTCCAATAAATCAAGATGGTATCAGCTTGCGATACATTGAGACTATATTGAAAAATATCAAAAATGCAGATACTACATAGATGTAATCACAAAAATTTAGGGTCTTCAAAAATTGTTAGAGTACTATATATTGTATAAACGGGTGAAAGAAAGTTTCCGAGTTATGAAAGTGAAACCAACTCCTTTTTATATTTCTTCACCCATCCGTCAGCACCGCAATCTTTGAAAATTTCTACGGCTTTGCTCAGATTTTCTCTGGCTTTCGGGAGGTCACTTTTTTGTTTAAACCATTCTGCATAAGTGGCATAATCTCTGGCTAAATGCCACATTATACCTTTTTGCTTATCAGAATCGATGGCCTTGTTAATCAACTTCTCAGCCTCAGAAAAGTATTGATCTCCAAAGTTTAATAGTGTCTCTGCAAAATATCTTTGAATCAAACCGTCATGAAATTTCAGTTTATCCTTAGCCACCAAGGGGATCAAGGACTCTAAATCAATATCCCTTTCATTGTTCATCACCTTGTCCCTTGCTAAACCTATTTTACTTAGATTCATAAGAGAGGGGAATAATCTATTATCATTCAAAAGCTTGATGGATATCATATTTTTTTGATGATACCACAACATTTTTTGGGCCTGAGAAAACTTTGATTCGTTGGAGAGATATCATTTAATTTATCTATTACTGCTTTTTCTCCACATTTTTTTGTTAATGAATTTAAAAATATGAATTTTCATCCAAGGTGAGATCGACCGCAATCCAGCCTTCGTTGAGATAGACTTCAGCAATAACATGATTAATTTTTTTAGCCATGGTAAGATACCAAAATCCCCACGGAACCTTTAAAAAATCCCTGCTTATGGGAATGTAAGCAAGCCGGGAAGGAATCTGGAAATGACGCAGAAATGTTACCATAAGAAGGGCTTTGTTCGAACACATGCCATAGCCTTTCTGTAATGTATCAGAAGCTTTAACCTGGTATTGGTCGAAGCCAAAGATGATTTCGTCCCGCACATAATCAAAAACCGCCTTCGCCAATTCGGCATCATCATTTTTTCCTTTACGAAGCTCCTCCGCACGACTTTGAATTTATTTGTGACCAAAATCGCAGAAAAAAGTTTCTTTTACCATATTCTCAGAACCGGTGTATGAAGAATTTACCATTATTTCCTCCCCTCCTAATTTTACAAAGAAATGATTTTTTGTTTAGTTGGTATCTGCAATTTTTAAAAGGCAGAGCCATTACTGACCCTGCCTTGATACTTTGTCAATATCTCCTTCAGATCATGGTAGCTCGGAGATAATTTTTCGATATTCTTCCTCTGGAAAAGCAGGAAGCGTTTCGGTGCTTACGGCACCCCCAGATGTTGTTGTGAGAATGATTTTTGCTACGGTTTCCGGATTTGGCGCATCCACAATCAATATAATGTCATATCGACCCATAGTCAGATAAAACCCTTCCACCGTCACCCCCATGGATTCACAAAGCTGCTTGAACGCATCAAGTCGATTTGGACTTTCTTTGATCTTTTCAACGCCTTTTGCCGTGTATTTGACAAGAGAAATATATTTAGCCATAGTGCTCCCTCCCTTCATAGATTTTTATGGGTTGGATTAAGGTAAAGAGGATTTTAAGCTCCTGACAGAACACTCAAATTCTGTCAGGAAATGGGTAGGCACATTTTGAGTGGTTTCTCCATTGAATCTTTTCCTAATGATGAGGTCAAAGTTTAAGAGAAAACAGTATCTATTTCAGCAGAGAGATTTAAAATGAGCGATACTGCGCAGAAAGAAAGATTCGAGGTGAACGCGAATAGCAACAGTCAGATTCAGGTGTGAGATTGAACTTCAGTAGCGCATACGGTTGGTATCTTAATATTCTGAAACTTAATCCAATGTCAAGGAAAATCCAGATGCGTTAATAGTATCCCAACAAAATGGGGATCTCCCGGACTTGATATACATTGGAGATAAGACAACGCTCAGGATTAAATAATTTGTTTTGTATCTCACTTCTTCACGCCTATTAAAACTGGTTGAAAAAACTGAGAGTCGATTCTTTTTATATCCCTAAATCCAGCTTCTTGCATTAGTTTTATCAATTTACTGGTTCCTATTGCATAATATTTAGTCCTCATTACGTGAGTTATACACTCAGCACTTCCCCTGTCTTCAATAAAATACATTGACAAATCATATATGAGGTCATGAAAATCCCAAACTTGAAAAATAAAGTAACGAATACCCTTTTCATCTCGGGTTCCATACGTTTTTATCTTTTGACCTGTTAAGTCTTCTTTATCATAATCCCTAACGCTTATAAGACATCCACCATTGGTATGAATACATTTGTGGAACTGTTTTAATGCTGTAAGGATGTCATCATCTGAAAGAAGGTGTGGAACAGAGTTGTCACATGATATGATAAGGTCAAATTGTTTCCCATGGTGGATAAATGCTTTTCTCATATCAGCTATTGAAAAGGTGATGCCTAACTCTCGCTTTTTCGCTTCTTCTCTGGCACGATCTATTGCATCTGAAGATAAGTCTGATGCGGTAACTTGATACCCAAGTCTTGCCAAGCCTAATGATTGGGTTCCAATCCCACAAGATACATCCAAAATGGAAGAAATACGATGTCCAAAATGACTTCGGATAATAGCGTCTAAATTAAGCGCTTGCTTCTCAATGCTTTTATCCCAATCAGGGTAAATGATATGATAAAAGGGGGTAAGTTTAGAATAAAAATCATCTGGTGTAGTATTTATAGACATGAAACCTTCGATCGATTCACGTTTTTCAGCGGAGACTCCAAATGCAAGGGCAGAATCTTGCTATCTTGTCAAAACATGAGATTTTGATGGTCCGCTGAATGCTGCGATATTTGTTTCATATCCAATTCCGAAACTCAAGAAAATTCAAAGGAATCTGATTGGTTGGGGTGTGCTCAAGTATTTAGTCTCACTCCTTCTCTACCGGAAACGTCATTGACGCTCCAAACCAACCGATAACCGTTATCATTGGAATTAAGGAGAAAACAAGCAGCAGATAAATTATACTGACCCCGCGTATGGAATTGAGGACATCCGGCACCAAAATCCGCCAGATGAAGATAATAATTTCTGTGACCAGCATGGTAAGCGTGAGGGGTATTTTGATTTTCACCGCTTTCAGCGGCTTGGCCAAATAGTTCAGCCACCAGGTGTAAATACCGGTTGTAATACCTACTATCGAAAATATTATCCCACCTCCCAGGCAGTGCAAGGCGGTCATCTCAAAGGATTTAACCCCCGTAATCAGATAAAGAAAAACAAATGTCGGGGGGGAGAAAGCAAACACGATGGGAAAATGCACCGTCATCGGGTGCGGATGCCGTCGCAGCATTGGATATTTCTTTAGCATCCAGGCAATGGCAGCCGGTATTTTTCTTTCTTCTACCTCTTTTTTAAAAATACCGACCTGCGGGTATCTTTCAAGTACATCCGTTTGATGGGGCGCGGCCTGGATATCGGTCGTTAAATCTCTGCCTGCATTATGGCGCTTCATATGCAAACCATTGCGCCAGAGTTTGCTTTCGCTGACATCGTAGACTTTACCGGCATGGGCAATATAGATTGGCGTGCCGTTTTCACCGTTGTATTGAGACAGTTCATCGGAATCAAATTCCTTCATGATGAATTCCCTTAAGAACGCACGTATTCGACCAACAGCTTTAATACGACGACGACCAGCAACGCCAACGGATAATAACTGGCTTTGTTGAAAAGGGGCATGGCGTAAGCTTGATCTTTTGTTTTATATAGCTTTAAGGCCGGAAGTAAAAGTAAATAGCATCCCAAAATCAAAGATAAAAGCATATATATAAATTCAAAACGGGCCCCGGAAAAATAAAAGATAACCGCGTTCATACACAGGGTCAAAATAATAGTCTGCAGAATAATAACATTGGCTCGCTGAAGCCCCCATCGAACCGGAATCGTCTTCGCATTCATCCGTCGATCTTCCTCGAAATCGGCCCAATCGTTGGGAATATTCTGACCACCGATCTCCCAAAAAAATAATAGCAAAAAAAGACAGATTAGATACATTATCGATGGGTTTGGATCGACAGCGAAAACGGCCGCAATCGCACCGGAGGTTTTTACAGCGCCACTGACAAACGTACGAAAAGGGCTGATACGCCATAGCAGGCAATAAATCGTTTCCAAAGCACAGCCGCCCAGAAAAATAATAACACAAACCGGATTTAATATATATGCACCGATCAGCGCCAAAAGCGCCCACGCCACAGCCCAAAAGAGGCCTTCCCTAAAACTCAGCAATCCCTGAGCCATTGGGTGTCTGACCAAAACACCGTCCAGATCGATTTTTGAATCCGAAAACCCGTCCGCCGCCGCTTTTTTTTTATCGGCTTTATAGTCGATCACATCATTTAACGCATATACAGCTGTATATCCGGCAAAGGTTGTAATGAGACCTAAAATAATCACATTTATAGGGGGGAAATAGCCAAGCCATAGTAAAGCCCCAAAGGCCGGGGTGCACATGTCCAGCAGGCCGTGAGGTGTTCTGGAAAGGGCCCAGAAGAGTTTTAATCGGGACATTCCAGTGAAAGGATTTCGGATTGAGGATTCAGGCACCTGTTTCATCCTATGTTTCAAAGTTCCTTAAGTCGAGATGAGCATCGTATATATAGCAATGCCGCCGGTTACGATTGCATCCGGCATTCCTCATCCCATTCGGGACAAGCGGTTTTCATCTCTGACATATATTTCTCCATGCACTCATGGCATTCCATTTCAAAATTGGGGACATCACCATATTGTTCCCTCATTTCATCTTCGGTCAGAACTTGAGCTCGGCTGCATCCACATTGGGGACAAGCGGTTTTGATCTTGTACTTCTTCTTTGCCATAGCAACCTCCAATTTTCAAATTTTGATGATTCGTAGACTCGTCAATGTAAATTTGAATTTACCCAAGACCCGCAACATATAGGCCGATATACGCTTTTTAGGGTGATTTAAGCCCAAAGCAGTTTATCCAAAGTATCTTTAGGCAGAATCTTCTCTTCCATGGCGATTTCCCTGACCGTTTTGCCGGTCTCATTGGCCTTTTTGGCGAGTGCAGCGGCTCGATCATAACCGATCTCAGGTACCAGGCCGGTCACCAGAGCCAGGCTTTTTTCAATATATGTCTCGCAGGTCTTACGATTGGCAGTGATACCCAAAATGCACTTTTCAGCAAAAACGATAGACGCAGATGCCAACAGCGTAATGGATTGCAGCAAATTATGCGCAATCACAGGCAGCATCACATTCAGTTCAAAATAACCGCCCTGTCCTCCTATCATGATGGTCGTATCATTGCCCATCACCTGGGCCGCTACCTGAATGACCGCCTCCGGGATAACTGGATTGACTTTGCCGGGCATAATGGAAGATCCGGGCTGCAGGGATGGAATGCTGATTTCGCCGATACCGCTTCGCGGACCCGACGCCAGCCAGCGGATATCATTAGCAATTTTTACAAGACTGACAGCCACTGTCTTTAAGACCCCGCTGGTTTCGACGGCCGCATCCTGGGCCGCTTGTGCCTCGAAATGATTTTTGGCTTCCTTAAACGAGAGGCCCGAAGATTCAGAAATCTGCGATATTACCCGCGAAGCAAATTCCGGATGAGTATTTAATCCGCTGCCGACCGCCGTTCCGCCGAGCGCAAGTTCGGTAAGTCTGGGTTCAACCGCCTGAATGCGTTCCAGACCCAGCTCGATCTGTCTGGCATAGCCGGAAAATTCCTGTCCCAGAAAAATCGGCAGTGCATCCTGCAAGTGGGTTCGGCCGAGCTTTTTCACATCTTTGAATTCTTTGGATTTCTTTAATAGGGCGAGATGAAGATCTTGCAGGGCCGGAATTAGAGGGTCATAAATCAGCCGGAGTGCCGCAATATGTATTACGGATGGAATGACATCGTTGCTGGATTGGCCTAAATTCACATGGTCATTCGGATGAACCGGCGATCGTCCGCCTTTTTTTCCGGTTAATATCTCATTTGCCCTCGATGCCACCACTTCATTCATATTCATGTTGGTGGACGTGCCGGATCCGGTCTGAAAAATATCGATCACGAATTGATCATTATGTTTACCCTCCACAGCCTCCTGAGCGGCTTTCAAAATGGCCTCAGCTAACTTTGAATCCAATAACCCAAGCTCGCTATTTACCCGGGCGGCGCACTTCTTCACCAATGCAAGGGATTGAATAAAAATGGCCGGGAATGTGATCCCGCTGATCGGAAAATTATCCGCCGCCCGCTGGGTCTGGGATCCATAATACGCATCTTCGGGAACCTTAACGATCCCCATGGTGTCCTTTTCTTCACGATATTTCATGGCAAAATACTCCGCGTAGAAATTCACATTGATTAGCGCCGCATACCAATCCTACGACGAAATTTCTCCATCATCGGCTTCGCAATGGAGCGGGCTTTTTGAACGCCTTGGCTTAAAACAGCGTCCAGATGGGCATGATCCTGCCACAAATTCACATACGCTTCACGTTTCTTCCCAAATTTATCTTCCAATATTCCGAATAGGATAAGTTAAGACCGAAACGTTCTAAATGTTTCCTCGGGGTTTTTCCATCTTAATAAAAAACATTAACAACGCCGGTATAACAAATATGGTGAAAACGGTCGACACGGCCAAACCGCCGAGGACAACGCTTCCAAGTCCCCTGTAAAACTCTGATCCTGGTCCGGGGATTAAAACCAAGGGAAGCATGCCAAAAATGCTGGTAGCAGCACTCATGTAGATTGGCCTCAGCCGTGTTCGCGTGGATTCAAGCACAGCGCCACGGTGCGGCATCCCATTGTATCGAATATTGTTTAACGCTTGATGAACAATCAGAATAGCATTGTTCACGACCACGCCGACAAGGATCACAAAACCCAGCATAGTCAAAATATCAAAAGGTTGTTCCGTGATCAGGATATTGACCAACTTAAGACCGAGAAATCCACCAACAGCAGCAAGCGGTAAGTTAAACATGATGATCAATGGATAAATAAAATTGCCGAAAAGAGCAGCCATCAATAAATAGGCGATAATTGCCGCAAGGATAAAATCCCACTGCAAGGTCTGACGCGCCTCGGTGAGTTTATCGGCCACACCGCTTTGGCCCACATCGGCACCCTTTAGCATGCCTTGTTTAGACATGGGAGCAATCACTTTCGTGTCAATTATTTCCATGGCTTCTTGCAAGGGTATCGTGAAGGGAGGAGTTACTTGCAGCGTAATCGTGCGCTGTCGTTCAAGGTGCCTAATTTCGGTAATCCCCACAGTTCGCTCTATGGTTGACAGGGAGGATAAGGGAACGACCTTGCCGGCTATGGCAATCAAAGAATTGTAAAGCTCTTCCGGTGTAGAAATGTCTTCTTCGGAAGCTTTCAGAAGCAAGTCAATTTTTTTCTGTCCCTCTTGTTTAAACTCGCCTATTTCTCTGCCGTCCATGAGAACATCCAATGCAATGCCGAAGTCTCGTGCCGTCATACCGGCAGCCTTCAAACGGTCCCGATCCGGAATAAACCGAACTTCAGGAAAAAGTAACTCCAAGGAAGGAACGGGCCTTATCTGGGCGTCCGGAATTTCTTTTTTTATGGCCCCAAAAAGCATGTCGGCTACCTGAGCGATACGATTAATTTCTTCGCCGCTGATATTAACTTCTATGGTGCGGCCACGTCCAAGACCCGTCTGGAACACGCCGGCCTGGATACTTACCCCGTACATTCCCGGAATAGAAAAAATCGTTCGCATAAACAAGGGGATGAGTTCACCGGCACGTTGCTCCTGTGTGCTGATGGCCCCAAAAAGCATAATTTGCTCAGCCCCCACATAAAACATGTTTTTAATGCCTGGAAACCCATTATGATCGTTGCCAAAGTAAGGTTCATTAATGCGATAGATAAATTCTCCGATGTCTTTTCTTTCTTCGAAGGATAGGCCGGGCGGCGGTATTAAAATGTTGATCACCAGGTTGCGGTTTCCCTGGGGGAGATATTCCATTTTGGGAAACAAATACATCGCTCCGAAAATCGAAATTGTGCTAAAGCTAAGTACGGTGGCGATTTGTGTCAGCCAATTTTTGGTGACCATTTTTACCAACCACATGATAAACCTTGTAAACAAGTTTCCAAGGCTGCCCAATACGGATTTTGATTTTTTGCGAGCCTGCCTTAGCTGGGTTAATGCGAAAAGCTTTCTGGAAAACATCGGAATAACTGATACAGAAACAAAAAGACTTATTGCAACGGCAAAGGTCACAGCGATGGCAATGTCTCTAAACAATTGCCCGGCCTCTTCCTCCATAAAGACCACCGGAAGAAAAACCGCAATTGTCGTCAGCGCGGAGGCAAGGATGGCTCCCCAAACTTCTCTGGCACCGTCATAGGCAGCATCAAAGGCGGATTTCCCCATGCTGCGATGCCGGTCGATGTTTTCCGATACGACAATGGCACTGTCAATGAGCATTCCGACAGCAAACGCAATTCCGGCTAAACTGACCACATTCAGGCTGCGGCCCATCAGATTCATAAAAATGAAGGTTCCGATAATGCTGATCGGTATAGCAGTAGCCACTACGGCTGTTGAAGCAAAACTCCTGAGAAAAATCAACAGACTCAACACTGCAAGGGTTCCGCCAATCAAAATATTTTGGCGGACTAAATTAATAGCTCCCCTGATATACGGTCGTTGGTCATACACCCAATCTAAATAAATTTTCTCTTCAACAAGTTTTTCCGCATTCAGCCAGCTCACCACGCTTTCAAGTCGATCGGTAAGCTCCAGAATGTTGGCATCCGGCTCCGGCTTGATGCCGATGGCAATGCCCTCCTTACCCCGATTTAACATGGCAGCGGTAGGTTTTTGATACCCGAAGCTTACTTTAGCCAAATCCGCCACCCGAATGCGCTGCAGTCCGGTGGA
>CP070746.1:3811662-3816191 GCA_020348305.1 Desulfobacterales bacterium | reverse complement strand
TCGTAATGATCATCGGCTTTGCGTGGGGTGGTTGGAAAACCAAGAGCACTGCCCAAACGATGACCGAAGAGGCGGTCTTGGCGAGTCAGGCGGCGATCTGCGTTGCCCAATTTATGAAGCAACCGAACCATGAAGAGAAATTTAAAGAATTTAGGGAATTAAGTAGCTATCAAAGAGCTGATTTCATTGAAAAAGGGGGCTGGGATATAATGCCCGGGCAAGAAAAGGCTGGCTATCTTGTATCCCGAGCATGCGCCGATGGGCTTGAACTTCTTATCAAAGAATGAGATAAATGATATAGCTGTTAAAGGTGATTCATAATTTTAACTGTTGAGTAGCAATGCTTCCTATATATCTTTCAATAGCCTGTTGCCCGGAGAATTTTCCATAGCTTCGCTGAATTTTTTTAACGATTCGGACAAAACTTCCAGTTCTTCGGTTTTGGCAACCGGGAGGTTATCAACGCCATTTTGCTCTATGGCTTCGAGGGTGTGTCTTATGGTGAGCCCATTAATATCTTTCGCCGGTTGATAACCGAATTTTTTATCCTCTTTGGTCTTGGTTTCAATCAACAGACCACTGGTCACAAGTTCATAGAGAATTTGGTGCATGAGCCGAATGGGAATATCCAGTCGATGGGATATCTGAGAGTCTGTTAACGGTTTCTCACCGTTTTTAAAGGTTTGTACCAATAAATGGGCAACCTGCAGCGTGAGCAATTTTTTAAAGGCCGGACTTATCTTCAGGCAATCCGGTTCATATTCATAAGTACGAACATTTTGGCTGGCAAATGAAAGTTCGGCGCCAAATAATACAATCCACCAACTAATCTGGACCCACATCAAAAATAGCGGCAATGCCGCAAAACTTCCATATATCGCATTATACTTGGCCACACCGATTTGAAAGTTGATGTAAATCCCCTGAAAAATCTGGTAGATCGTACCCGCAATGATACCGGCCAGGAATCCGGCGCCTAAATTTACTTTTGTATTGGGCATTAAAACGTAAATGATTGTAAATAAAATCCAAATCAATACAAAGGGGATCAATTTAAAACTTAAAAAAATAAGAGGGCTCAGTATCCCCAATAGCTTTACTTTATTGGTTATCGCGGTAATTTGTGTGGTGATAAACACCGTTATACTTCCGGACATCAGAATACATATTGGGCTGATGAGCATCACCGAAAGATAGTCACTGAATCTGCGGCCCCAGCTGCGGCTTTCTTTTATTTCCCAGATGTCGTTGAGTGAGCTTTCGATATGACCGAGCACTTTTAGGACAGACCAAAAGAGGATCAGAAGACCGATACCGGCAATCACCCCACCTTTCGTTTGCTCAAGGAGAGAATTGGAAAAGGTGATGACTTGCGTCAGGATTTCTTCCTGGCCGGGAAAATTCTTCATCAAACTGGTTTCCAACCGCTTTTCAAAACCAAAGCCTTTTGCAATGCCGAAAAACATCGCCATGACCGACGGAATGGAAAACACGGTATAAAACGTAAGCGCCGAGGCCCGTAAAAGGCATTTATCCTGATCAAACCCGCGTAAGGTTAAAATAATAATTCTCAACAGATTGATAAAAATTGACTTTTTAAACGGCAGCTCGTTTAAACGAATGCGCCAGATATCAATCCGAATAAAATCGATGATTTTGGATAATAATTGCTGAATATCCAAATTTCGGTTAGTCTTCATTTTTGTCATCTTTTTTAAATGAATAATGGGTTACCTTCCTGAATTGATTTTGAGTTCGTATGGGTTATGATATTATTATATTTCTAAATTAATATCTATCTCGATCTCCTCTTCCCATATATCTTCAACAGGCTCTCCTGCCCCAGGTGAAATCGGCAAAATTTCAGGAAGAGGACCTGCTGGAACTTGAAGGAACTCGCCTGCTAACAGGTTGGCATCCTCAGGCGGCATCATTTCAATAGTTGATGGGAGCATACCCTCCTCGATGACCGCCCGTTGCAATTCTGAAAGTAAAATCTTCTGCTCCGGATCCTCTACGCTCGTTATTTCTAAATCAGCCCCTTCCATTACGATAATTTCGTTAATCTCTTCGGTAACCAAAAGCATAAAATCAGCTTGCCTGGCCCCAACAACAACTGTGTCGGTCGTCACTTTAAATTCACGCGGTTCAAAATCTTCCAATTTCGTTATTTTAAAAAAAGCTTTTCCCAGAGGCAGCGAAACAGATGAAATACTGCTTTTTCTCTTGGAATCATGTGCACTCCGGATAATCGAAAGCTTCGAATTCGGTGCAATTCTGATGACGCTTCCGTCATTGAGTTTGCAGCCCGTGCTTCCGTTTCCCAGGGTAATAATCGTATCCCCTTCAAAAAGCGGAAGACCTATCTTTGCTTGATATCCGCATGTCATGTCAGCGTGAATAACAGCAACGCTTCCCCAAACGGACTGGATCTTTCCCACCGGCAAGCCGGGTCCGGCCTGGTAAATTTCACTGATAGGCACATCTTCAGGCAGCATGGGTTGAGGAAATGCTTGGGTGAACGCAAGGTCATATTTTAGAAAAACTAAAAAAAGGGATATAATCAACGTAAGGATTATCTTTTTAATTTTTAGTACCATCCTAAGCCTTCATTCTCCTGCTGATCAATGTCGCTATTAAACTAATCACGAAGCTCTTTCAAGCAAATATTATAAAAGCATCTTAAACTTAGCAACAATTAGTTATTTATCGATAGGTTCATTGCTAAGACCCAACATACGATTTACTGTATAAAAACCAATTGTTTATTTTATATTTTTATATTTGCCAATTCTGATTCGGTTTCTGACACTGTCTCTTTTCTGGCATTTTGAATTGACAGAAGGATTAAATCTGCCTATGAGTCTATCTTATTTTGGCCTACTTTAAAACTTTAAATTCAATATGTCAGTTGTTCCGCCGAGGGCGGATCCGTTGCGAACCTTCGTCTTTGGGGCCGATGCCAGTTTTTATCGGTCGATTCCTGAAATTGCTATTAAAAGGGGTTGGGCATTGCGCGTTTTGAATGGAAATTCTTTTTTAATATGTTGTTCATATTACGACCGTAGGAGGTAAAATGGAAATCGATAATCAGAAATACCGGCAAGCTGTTGAGAAGGCTGCTCAGTTGGCCTATAGATACGAAAGTAAGTATTATGCATGCAGTCAAACAGTTCTGGCAGCATTGATGGAGACATTTGGTATTGGGGACATAAACGTTCTTCGCGCAGCCACGACTTTCGCCGGAGGGGTGGCGCGCAGGGGCACTGCATGTGGATCTCTTTCAGGCGGTTTGATCATGCTTGGATATCTCACGGGACGCGACGATTTAGAAATGATCGAGCAGTACCAACGCGGCATGAAATTTGCCGATAAGCTGTGTTCAAAATTCGAGGAAAACTATGGAACCGTGATCTGCAAGGAGATTCAGAAAAGTAAGTTCGGAAGATCTTTCGATTTGCTAAGACTTGAAGAAAGAAAAGAACTTCATGCCGCCATGAAGGCGAACCCTGAAGGATGCCAGGCCGTAGCACGCGATGCAGCCCGCTGGACGGCTGAAATTATGGTTGAAATCTTTCTTGAGGGCCCCCCGTTGGCAAGAATGCTTGCACAGCATCAGGGGTAATCATTTATCAAGTATCGAGTAACGAATACCAGGAGAAAAAACCAATGAAAGAATTCACCCAAGAACAAATGTCAGCCTTATCGGCTTTCGTAGATTCCGAGCGTTTTTCAACCGGCCAATCCAACAGAGAACTTCATCTAAGTGATGAGTCAGCTCACCGCGGCACCTTGCCGGCAGGCATTGTTTGGCCGGTCAGCACAGAGGAAGTTGCCAAAATCCTGTCCTGGGCGTATGCGCAGGATATTCCCGTGACTCCCTGGGGAGCCGGAACCAGTACTGAGGGAAATCCGGTGCCAACTTTGGGCGGTCTGGTAATGGACATGACGCAAATGGACAAAATCATAAAAATTCGTCCTCAGGATCTTCAGGCCGATGTGCAACCCGGAGTCCTGCGCAAAGAATTAAATCGTCAATGCGGCCAATTCGGCCTGTTTTTCCCCCCCGATCCCGGCGCAGATGCCTCTATTGGAGGTATGATAGCCAATAATGCTTCCGGCGTTCAAACCGTCAAATACGGTGCAACAAAAGATTACGTAATGCGGTTAACCATAGTTCTTCCACAGGGAGAAGTAATTCATACCGGATGCAAGGCACATAAATCTTCTTCCGGCTATGATTTATCTCGTCTATTCGTAGGATCAGAAGGTACTTTAGGTGTAGTGACAGAAGCAACCCTTCGCCTGACGGGAATCCCGTCCCACCATTTAGCAGCCACAATCACTTTCGATGCTCTGCAAGATGCCTCCAAGGCAGTCGCCATAATGATCGGTTCCGGGATTGAACCGGCCGCCCTTGAGCTCTTGCCGCCCCAACTGATTCAGCTCATGAACCGGGAAAAAGATTTGGGACTTCCGGAAGTACCCACCCTGTTTTGTGAATTCCACGGTATCAGCAAGGCTACTTT
>CP070746.1:3805315-3811562 GCA_020348305.1 Desulfobacterales bacterium | reverse complement strand
CCGGGCGGTATGCCCGGTATTTGGGGCTACCCTGCGTTCCTCATTTAATGCCAGGGGTAAGATGCTGCTGCTGAAGGAGGTAATGGACAAAAGAATTGAGCTCAATGATGAGTTAATCGAAACTCTGTTTCAATGTACCACGTGCGCCATTTGCTCTACAAACTGTCCTTCCGGTGTAGATGTCCCTGAAATCATCAAGCAGGCGAGAAAAGACATGGTCCATATCGGCTCTTGCCATCCGGCCTTTAAAGGCATGAATGCAGTTCTGCAAAAGCATACCAACATTTACGCTGAAGATGAGCCTGAAGATTTTGAAAGAGAAAGAAATAAATCGGCGAAATATGTTTACTTTGTCGGCTGTGTGGGGTCCTATCGAGAAGACGAAGCAACCATGGCGACTCTCGTTCTCCTGGATCAGCTAAGGGTGGATTATACTTTGATCGATGAAGCTTGCTGCACGGGGGTACTGGAAGATGTGGGATATCGAATTAACATGGACTTAGCTCGGAGAAATATTGAACGTATTCTTGAAACCGGTGCAAAAGCCGTCATCACGGGATGTCCTTATTGTTCCAGGACGTTTAACAACAAAACCCAGTTTGCGGAGCTCAAAGACAGCGACGTGAGCGTTTTACACCTCAGCCAGTTTCTTAAAAATTTTGATTTTGGTGTTCAGACGGACAAACGGGTGACTTATCACGATCCCTGTGATTTAGGGAGGCACTGCGGAATTTACGAGGAACCTCGTGATATCATCAGAAAGATTGCGCCGAATTTCGTTGAGATGGAACATCACCATGCTGAGGCACTTTGTTGTGGAGCCGGCGGAGGGGTAAGGGGAGCCTACGCTAAGAATTCCATTGCAATGGCGCGTCGACGGCTAGCCGAAGCCGAGGCCATAAAGGCCGAGGTCGTGTTAACTGAATGTAACTCCTGTGTTCACAATCTGTCGAATGCCAAATTGAGAAAGCAGAAATTTAAAATCTATAATCTGAGTCAGTTCATCAGCGAGTTGATGCAAAAGGCTTGATGCCCGTGGGAGATCCTGATCATTATATAGAACGACATAAATCATTGAGCATACATACACAGCGTTCTGCACGTTTGACCCTATGCGGGAGTTTTAAAATCAACGATTCAAATGGCCAATTCGCAATTTATTATGACGCTGTGTATAATTCCAGGTAGCAGGGGAGACTTCAACAGTATGGCTAATTTGGAGTTATTTAATCTTGGAAAAGTTCCCTGGCTTGAATCTCAGCTTATCTATCATGCTCTGGCTGACCTGGGCCGGGAGGCACTATCGCTGGTATCTCCGGCAACACCTTATGTTTGCATCGGATTCCATCAAGATGTAGAACAAGAAGTGGATCTTGACTTTTGTAAAAAAAATAATATTCCGGTTTTCAGACGAAACCTTGGTGGGGGTGCTGTATATTTGGACGGCCATCAACTTTTTTTCCATCTGATTCTGCATCGGTCCAATTCTGCAATCCCGAAAGGAAAAATTTCGTTTTATAAAAAGTTTCTTCAACCGGTTATCAATGTCTATCGTCATATCGGCATCGCTGCTGATTACAAACCCGTCAATGATGTGATTGTGGAGACTCGCAAGATTTCCGGGACTGGTGCGGCCGAGCTTGGTGACTGCATTGTTTTTGTGGGAAATCTGATCGTTGATTTTGATTACGATATGATGAGCAGGGTCCTTAAGGTACCGGATGAAAAATTTCGTGACAAAGTTCACAAAACAATTAAAGAGAATCTCACAACCATCCGGCGCGAACTCGGTGACGAGAATACAGGGCAATGGGATGATACCCAGCTAAATGCCCTGATGGCCGAAGAGTTTCAAAAGCTGATGGGGCCGATGCAGCTATCGGTTATAGACCATGAATTGCAAACCAAAATGGATGAGCTGAAAAATGTGATGTTAAGCGACGATTGGCTTTTTCAAAAAGAAAGAAGACAAAAGCCGGGGCGTGATATCAATATTCGAGCTGGCGCAAAAATAATACACAGGGTTCATAAAGCCCCTGGCGGGCTGATTAGGGCGGACTTTGAGGTGATTGATGAATATTTCGGAAATGTCTACATTTCAGGAGATTTCTTTTGTTATCCCGAAAGCGGGATTGAATGGCTAGAATCGGCGCTTTATGGCCAACCCGTCAGTCAAGTGGGCGCATTGCTAAAGGAATTTTACACCGAAAATCCAATCGAGACACCCGGAATTGAGATTGACGATTGGTTGGAAATCCTGACGGTTAAGTAGGAGAAGTCTTTTTTGTGAATAAATACAATCCCAGGGCTACCTTCTTCATCAAGAAAGGATCTTTTCCTAAGAGGGGTTTAATGTTAATCCGCTCAAAGAGCGCCCCCAAGCCCCATAAGCGCTAAGTTATTTTTACGCCCCGGGGGGCTGTGGCAGGTCTACTGGAAAAAAAATGAACACCCGCCTGCCATGCATAGTGCGATAGGTTGGTATAAACATGGACATGGAAATCAAATGGTTAAATTGGCTTCACACCGGTTTCAAGGCATTGCGGGCAGGTCGAACGTCCAACTCGCCACAGGCGAGCAAGCACTTGTCTGCCTCCGGCAGATCGAATCTTGAATGCGAAAAGATGAAGAAACAAAGTTATGAACTCAAATCTAACCCTCTTCCAGAATTCTGACTTCGTTTGTTCTTATACGCAGGCGATTACTTATTTCCAAGGCGATATTTCGAATTAGTTTGACAGCAATTTCCGAGGTTTCATCCTTTAAAACATTATAATCATCGGGAGATAGCAGGTATGTTTCTGAGTCTTCATCCGACCAGACATCTGCAGACCGAGGACTCCCGTCTAAAAAAGCCATTTCCCCAAACATTACTCCTGGGCTATAAGTGATAAGACGTTTATACCGATCGCTTTCTGGAAGGTGAATCCTGACACTCACAGAACCTCTTGTCAGGAAAAATAAATTCCGATCTGTATCCCCTTCTTTTAAAATTATTTCTCCTTTTTTGAAGGTCTTGCGGGTCAACTTTTGTTTTAAAGCGTGGATTTCTTCCTGGCTGAAATCCTTGAGAATATCCATCTGCTCAAGTTGAACTCCGCCAGATATTCCTGCCAGTTCAATAGATTGAGTGAGCACGTTATCCTCTGCCCATTCAAGAGCGGCATCAGTGTCCGGGAAAAAACAGTTTTCATCTAGTATTTCATATACGCCCATGGCTTTGAGAAAATCTGATAATGAAGGGTCATCCATCAGGTGACTGATCAGAAGATATTTCCCAGATTCATTTACTTTTTTACTGATCTGACCTAAAATTTTAGCACCCGTGCTGTCAATCTCATTGACTCGCTTCATGTCAACGATGCAGTAGGTGCACTGATTCATTGCGCTCTCAATTTCCCTCGCAAGATTATCGGCAGAGCCGAAAAATAGCGGACCCCGGAGTTCATAAACGATGATCCCTTTGCCTCTTTCCTGCAGCAAGGTACTGTTGTTAATGGTACGAATCTTTTTAGAATGTATCTGATTGCCAAAATATTTTCTTTTAATTATGGATCTCCCCATTCTCGCAACGAATAATCCAGATGCTATTGCGATACCTATTAAAACTGCAACAATAAGATTAACGCACACCGTGATAACCGCTACGGCAACAGTAACGGCAAGATTAGCGAAGATTCTTTTTTGCTGTTCGCGAGTTTGCAACAGATTTCGAAATAGATCTATCGTCCATTTATCAAACAATCCGAAACCAACAGATATTATTATTCCGGCAATAACTGCCAAAGGAATCTTTCCAATTACGGATCCCAAAGTCATTACAATTAAAAGGATTGAAAGCCCACAAATCAAACTTGATAAGCGGGTTCTTCCCCCTGCTCTGTAATTTGCTATGTTATGGAGTTCTGATCCTGCGGAGGGAAGGGCAGAGAAAAGCGAGTTCATTACATTTCCGAAGCCTTGGCCAATGAGTTCTCTGTTACTTTTGTGCCGTGTACCTGCAATATTATCCGCAGCTACAGAACTCAGTAAAGATTCAAGAGAACCGATTGACCCAAGAACAAATCCTGTAATTAATATACGAGGAAAAAGATTAACTATGTCGATATTTTCAAGTAATCTAAAAGTTTTTGGTAAAATATCGGGTTTTGGCCATTGGAAATAAAAATTGCCAATGACAGGACCTAATGCAGAAACGCCTCCGATAATTTTGAATGCATAGAACATAGCTGTTCCGATCACAAGTCCTATTAGCGAAGCCGGTACCACTTTGATAAATCGCCTAGAGAAAAAAATCACTATGATTGTTGTAAGCCCTACAAAAAACGTGAATGGTTGGACAACTGTAGGATTGTACAAAACTTCAAGTAAAGAGACGTGGGTGCTTGCTCCAATTAGCGGAGTAATCTGTTCATAAATAAGAATAAAAGCAATCCCGTTCATGAATCCCGAAACAACCGGATAGGGAACATATTTGATAAGATTCCCCAAACGTAACGTTCCAAAGAAAAACTGGATGATGCCCCCCGTTAAAACACATAGGGATGCCAAACCAATAATGAGGATATGCTTTGAGGCAACATCCGGCATCTGCAAATTCAAAGCCAAGGGAGCAACAAAAGCAGCAAGAATAAGAGACAGAGGAGCCTTCGGGGCGGTGATTTGTATTTCAGTTCCTCCAATCAGTGAAGCAAAAATGCCCCCAAAGAGACAAGCGTAAATTCCTAACAAAGCTGCAAACGGGAGAAATTCAACTCCAAGGGGGCCATAAACGATAATGCCGTATCCGATGGAGAGCGGTATGGAGATGATGGCAGCAGATATAGCGCCGGAGAGGTCTCCTCTGATATTTGACAGCAGCTTCACTTTGTTCATTTATCAATTCTCTTCAAATTTAATACAGTCATTGATCACTTTTTCCACTTTTTTTAGGGGATAGACGGCTGCCGGTTTTCCGTGGTGAGCCGCCAATGATAGAGCTTCCAGCCAAGAAGATGTTAAGATTCCTCAAAAATACAGATTTTAAATGGATAACGCAAGGTTTTTTAGAGGGCGAAATAGTATGGTCTGATACGGGTTTTTTGATTTAAAAATCCATGCTTCAATTATAGATAACTGCCCCTTGGGGGGTTCCCTTCTCGGGGCATGTTACATCTAATTCTATACCGAAGGACAAAAGTCATTGCGCATACATACACAGCGTTCTGCATGTTTGACCCTATACGCTGGTTCTAAAATAAACGATTCAAAGGGCGAATACGCAATTTATTATGGCGCTGTGTATAAATAACGAATAACGCCTAATCAAATATGACTCGATTAGGATTTAAGATGATGAAAGTGAATCCCGTTTTGGGGGAACATAACTTTTTAAGAAGAAATATACTAGGATAGTTCCTGTAATTGTCAATGCTCCACCAGTAAAAAAGATACTGGGCACACCGAGGCTGTCCATAATGATGCCGGAAATGATGGGTGAAATGATCATCCCAAAGCTCCAACCGGTTTCGGTGAGTCCCATAATGGATCCCATTCCCATGGTACGTCCCACCTGACCGGTAATTGTGAAGCCACCGGGCATAGCTACGCCATTGCCGAGGCCCATAAAAACATTTAGCAACAAAATCATAAAGAAACTATCCACATAGGGCATACCGAAAACCACCAGACCGGAAACAAATGTCCCGCCGATTACCATGTACTTCGGATTAACCCGATCCGCAATGCTTCCGCAAATTCTCTGTAGAAACGCTATCAGGAAAATATTGACTCCCAGAATAATTCCCACCTGAGAACTGGAAAGCTGCATGCGCAACGCCAAAATCGGCAAAAACGTGTATACACTTCCCTGACCGGCGGCAATGAAGAAACGCAGGAGAAAAAGCCCCTGGACGGCACGATGTTTTAACAGACGTTTTAATGGCGCCACGGGTTGTTGCCTCTGGGATGTTTTGCGCTGTCTATCCTTGGGGATAAAGATAGTGGCGCCAAATAACGTAAAAAGGGCCAGGCCTCCCATGGTGTAAAACGCCGCTTGCATTCCAAAATAATCTCTAATGATCCCCCCGAGAGCCGGTCCCACTCCCAAACCCAGCATAACGGCCATATTCAGGGTTCCCATGTAGAGACCCAGTCTCTGTTGGGGAGCGATATCTGCTGCCAGAGCCAGAGCAACCGGAACCACCAGCACGGAGGTGAATCCGTGCAACAGGCGAACCAGAATCAGAGACTCAACCCGGCTTGACAT
>CP070746.1:3713674-3805215 GCA_020348305.1 Desulfobacterales bacterium | reverse complement strand
GTGAGTGATGGGACTTGAACCCACGACAACCGGGGCCACAACCCGGTGCTCTACCACTGAGCTACACCCACCGTAAAATGAATTCGGAATTGGGAATGCGGATTGCGGAATTAAAAAACTTTGAAACCACAAATCCACTAAATTTTTATCATTAACAAATTGGCTGATTCATTTCAAGATTAAATTATAAGCATATGAATTTATACACAGCGTCATAATGAATTGCGTATTCGCACTTTGAATTGTTGATTTTAGAACCACCGTATAGGGTCAAACATGCAGAACGCTGTGTATGTATGCGCAATGATTTATGTCGTTCTGTATAAAAATGACGCATCGATACACGAAAACACACGTGGCCGTTTAAGATTGGCAACTTATCCGCGGAAACTTGATATTGACCTAAGTCGGCTTATGTTACTATAAACCCAATCGAGTTAAAACCAATTGGGAGTTATTCGTTATTCGTTAATGGTTAATCGTTGAAAAGGAACAAGATCTATTTTTATATTTCATCTATCGTAAAATTATAAAATGAGGCGATCAACAGGCTCTAATAACGAATAACACCTAATTGAGCTTTTTTCGCTCAAGGGTATAAGTATAGTTTTTTCTACGCTTACTTTGAAAGGATTTTCAACCCATGAATCAATTTCATATTTTTATTATCCGAGCCATCTTTGGTGCGGCCTTTGCCGTTATTGTAACACGGATGTTCTACGGCAGAGTCAATCCGATATATGTGGTCGGGCTTGCTGTCATTTTGGTCGGATTAGCGTATTTTGCAGAATACCTGCGCCATCGGAAGTCCCGATAGATTTCACCGCAGATCCGCCTCCACCGCCCGTCCGCCTCGCCTGCTTGGCTGGAGGGCGGACCTAAACAAGCGCAATGGCGGAAGGGACGCTGAGTTCTCAGAGCCTATCATTTTTTTCTCGCCCCTGACCTTGAAGAAAGAGGCTCTGACTATAATGAAACATGCTTTGCTTCCGATAAATAAGCATCGCATTTAACAATTAATTTGTCTGTTCAAGAATTCCACAGGGCGGAGGAGGCCGCCAAGGGAAAAGAGCACTGAAATAGAAAAGAGGAGAAAAATTTCGTGAAACAGATCATTCTTGGAACCGCGGGGCATATCGATCACGGCAAAACCAGCCTGATTAAGGCGGTTACCGGCATTGACACGGATCGGTTAAAAGAAGAAAAAGAACGGGGAATAACAATTGAACTCGGCTTTGCATCATTGGATCTGCCCAGCGGTCAGCATCTCGGAATCGTTGATGTTCCCGGCCATGAGAAATTCGTGAAAAACATGGTGGCCGGCGCCACCGGAATTGATATTGTGGTAATGGTGATCGCCGCTGATGAAGGTGTGATGCCCCAAACTCGGGAGCATATGGAGATATGCGCTCTTTTGGGTATACAATACGGTATGGTTGTTTTGACAAAGATCGACCTGGTGGATGAGGAATGGTTGGAGCTTGCATTGGATGATGTCCGCGAGTTTATTCAGGGAACATTTCTGGAAGATTCTCCAATCGTACCGGTTTCATCTGTAAACGGACAAGGCATCCCCGAATTTATTAATACACTTGATGAACTCAGTCAAAAGGTCCCCGAGCGTCAGCCTCAAAGTATATTCCGTCTGCCGATTGATCGGGTTTTCACCATGAAGGGTTTTGGAACCGTTATTACAGGCACGTTGATTTCCGGTCGAGTTCAGGTGGGCGAATCCATAGAGATCTATCCTGCGGGCATAACATCTAAGGTTCGCGGAATTCAGGTGCATAACCAAAGTGTGCAGGAAGCCGAAGCCGGCATGCGAACAGCCATTAATTTTCAGGGACTTGAAAAAACAGCTATTCAGCGAGGCGAAGTGCTGTCCAGCCCGGGTGCCTTAAAGTCGAGCTATATGGTGGATGTATCGCTTCATTTCCTTAACAGCAATGCAAAGTCGATAAAAAACCGCAGCCTAGTCCGATTTCATACCGGAACCAGTGAGATACTCGGCAATCTGATTTTACTGGATCGTGAAGAACTTTCACCAGGTGACACCACCGTCGCACAACTGCGACTTAATTCTCCGGTGGCATTGATTAGAGAAGATCGGTTTGTGATCCGAAGTTATTCACCTGTCCGCACGATTGGAGGAGGAGAAGTATTAAACCCGATCCCCCAAAAGCATAAACGATTTAAAGATAATATTGTTGAAGAATTAAAAAACCTAAGCCATCAAGCACCTGAAGAAATAATTTCCTACTACGTGAATGCGTCCGGTTATCAAGGCATTTCTTTTTCGGATTTGAAAATAATGACCAATTTGCCTGAAAAGCAGCTTGAAAGTGTATTGCAGAACCATTTATCAAAAAAGACAATTATACAAGCTGATAAAGAAAACCGGATTTACATCCACAACAATAGCCTCGAAAAACTTAAAAAAAACATATTGAATTATCTCGCAAAATACCACAGCGCCTATCCTCTCAAAGCGGGTATGCCCAAAGAAGAACTCAAAACAAAGTTACCGCCGGCCCTACCCGCTAAGCTTTATAACCTATCCCTCAATCTGATGATAAAAGGTAATCAAATCGTCCAGGAGGAAAATACGGTGCGCCTTGCAACGCACACCATTTCGCTGGGCGCAGATCAGGCCGATGTCAGAGATAAAATTTTAGATACTTATCTTAGGTCCGGACTTCAACCCCCGTACTTTAAGGAACTCAGCAAAACCCTTGACATTAATCCGAATCGGGCAAAAGACGTTCTCATGCACTTGGTGGATGAAGCTCTGATTGTTAAAATCAAAGAAGATCTTTATTTTCATGCCAAGGCCATAGATGAATTGAAAAAAAGGTTAGTTGAATTTCTGGAAACCAAGGGAGAAATCACCACACCCCAATTTAAAAAAATGACGGGGGTCTCACGCAAGTATGTTATTCCGTTGGCCGAATATTTTGATGCCAAAAATGTGACACTGCGCGTGGGAGATTTCAGGAAGCTTCGCAAGAAATGAAGAGCGGGTTGCGCATTTCGTGTTGCGCGTTCCGGGTTAAGGGATAAGGCACTCCCAATTAAAGGAGATGCAAATTTTAGAAAAAGGAAAAAAAAGCAAAACTGCAGGGTGGGTTTTTGCGCTGTTGGGCTGTATCATGACTGGCCATTTTGTTTTTCTTTTTAGCCGCTGTTTTTTAAGGGGAACGCCGGAAGATATTTTTTGGATCTCTCATGTAGGGACGCTGATCGGAGGGCTTGGAGCACTTTTTCGAAACCGATTTTTAATTTCCATGGCACTGGTGTGCCTTCTGGGGCATCATTTGACGTGGCTTTTCGATACAACGTTCTGGTTAGTTACCGGCAAATTTCCGATTGGCACAACTACCTACCTTAAAGATGCATCTTTGGAGGACTGGTTGCAGTCTTCCAATCACTTTTTCACGGTACCATCGCTGTTTTTATTGGCCTGCTGGCAGGGCGGTATAAGAAAGGATGCCTGGATTTGGGCTACGATTGTATTTTCGATTCTCTTGCTCATCAGCTATTTCTATCTTCCACCGACTGCCAATGTCAACTCCGCCCACAAACTGTGGCCGGGTTTAGACCAGAGCTATCTATCAGTCCTTGAACAACTACCTAATCTAGGGTATCTGTTTTCCCTCATTATACTGAACTCGATCGGAAATTATTTACCGGCAAATCTGTTGTTACGCGTGGTTTATTATTTTTTAAAAACAATTGGTTGCGAAAGACCCACAACATCAAAATCACGGCCATAATATATACAAATTCAGTGACTTCCTCCCAGAAATCCATCCATACCAATTTGGTCCGAAACCCATGAAAAACAATAAAACGGAAAAAAGAAAACCCCATGACACCCAAAGCAGCCGCGAACAAAAGTTTAGACAGTTGCAATGGATTTTCCCGTTTGAACCATAATGTTAGTGACGCCGCTAGAAACAAAGCCGCAGCCAAAAATGGGTAATAGCGAACTTCAACGAGCTGATAAACGATTGGATGATTATAATTGTATAACGTCCCCCATATTCTTGTGTTATACGATACCAAATGAAGCTCTGCGCTAAGCGGCATTAAAGCAACAATCGCCCCGGCGATACCCAGAAAGATAAAAAATGATTGCAAACCACAAGACACATTTTCATATTTGTGACACTGTCGACAAAAGCTTGTTAAAGAACACGTTTTCTTTGGCTCTGAATAACGTAGTGCATTTTGGTCAATCCCTTCGATAAGCGCATACGTGGCAAATCCAAAGGAGAGTACCATCCCCAAACTGTGTAAGTATTCCAGCATATGAGAATCGTGATTTTCTGTGAATAAAAAATTGGCCGCACAAAAATTTTCACCTAGGAAGAAAAAAATCATTGACCACTTTAGTGCTTTCAGTTCGATTTCGGTTTTTTTCCATAAAAAGACCGCTATGAATAAAGCTAAGATGGTATAGATGGGTTTCACAGCAAATGCTGTTAATATTGAGGCCAGTTGTTCAAATGCAGATGAAGATATAAAGATCGCTCCGTTATCTGAATGCAGGATATCTTGTGCTCCGGTTGAAACTTCTGCACTTATGTTACTCAACAAAAGATAAGCAAAAGGAGGAAAAATACCGAATATCGATATTAATATAATCAGAAGGATTTTTTCGAATTGAGACATCATCTAAATTCCTTTAAGAAACGACTCTGCTTATGTCCAGGCAGTTAAAGTATACCACCCTTGATAAATCATGTAAAATTCACATCAGGCAGAAAAGAGGAGGCTCAAGGTCTATCCGTTGGGGCTGAATGGCCATCTCAGTTGTTAGCGGCCAGTAAATTCAAGGCTGGTCAAGTTCGATGTGATACTATCCAGAAGTGATAACCCTTTGCGGGTAAGCGCACAATGGTCGCGGGCAATTCTCAGCAAACCGTTCTTTTCAAGATCGTTTAGGGTGCTTTCAAACGTTCGCAAAAAATCCACTTTAAATCTTTGATTGAATTCGGCTAAATCGATACCGTTGATCGTTCGCAGCCCCAGATAAATAGCCTCCATCATTAACTGCTGCGTTGAAAGCACTTCTTTTTCTTCGATGGGCAATCTTCCGGCTTCAATTTCCCTGATATATTTTTTTATATCAGAAAAGTTCCAGTAACGCTGCGGCTCAATAAACGAATGCGCCGAAGGGCCAAAACCGACATAGGGGGTCAACGACCAGTATTTTATGTTATGTCGAGACACAGGAGGAGGAAATGTTGTATCTGTGCGGCGAGCAAAGTTGGATATCTCATACTGCACATATCCATGACTCTCTAAATAATCCAGCGTTAAATCAAATAAATCCCTGACCTTTGTCTCACTGAGAAGCTGAAATCGATCCCTTTTCAGATCCTGATGCAAGGGGGTGTCGGGCTCACAGGTGAGCATGTAACAGGAAAGATGATCCGGACGCATTTGCACCGCATGCTCCAGGTCAAAGCGCCAATTCGCTTTGGTTTGTTCCGGAAGGCCGTAAATCAAATCCATACCGATATTATCGAATCCGGCCTGGCGGACCCATTCATATGCAAGGTAGGCATCCTCTACAGAATGGATTCTTCCGAGGAAATTAAGATTTCCTTCCTGAAACGATTGTACGCCGATATTCAAGCGGTTAACGCCTGCTTTGAAGTAATCTCTGAGTTGCTCAAAAGATACCGTGCCGGGATTGACTTCGATGGTTACTTCAGCATCTGGCAGGAAATCAAAATGACCGAAAACGGCTTTTATGATCTGCTCAATTGCATCAGGATTTAATACAGACGGGGTACCACCACCGATGTAAAGCGTATCGAAAACGAAAGTATCAAGCTCGACAATCTCCATTTCCCGATTCAGCGCCTGAAGAAATCTTGGTTTCAACGAAAGGTCGGCAATCGAATAAAAATCACAATAGGGACATTTCCTGACACAAAAAGGGATATGAATATAGATCCCACCGGCTTGATTAATTTTAGACGACATCTCAGATTAAATAGCGTTTAATTTGTGCCTGTCATCCCGGTCCCGGATCCGTCATCCAGTAGCGTAAAAAGTTGAAAAAGCAATGGATTCCGGGTCAAGCCCGGAATGACAAAAAGACTAATATGCGTAGTTTTGCCCATTGCGATATAGTCTGGAAAGCGGGCATCCAGGCATCGTCCCCGCGCAGGCGGGGATCCAGACATAAAGTAAATTTTCTGGATTCCTGCTCCCTGATCGGAGTCAGGGACAAGCTTCGCAGGAATGACGGTCTTTATCGCAGAAAACTTCCCTACACCTTAAAAAAGTAAGTATTTTATAGGCCAAGGATATTTCAGAATAGTTTAGTTCCCGTTTCAGGAAAGCCATTTAGTTTCCTTTTCAGAAATGAGAAATTTTTTCGATGGACAAGACCGCACAAGGTTTTGCGACGAGGCGCACTGATAGTGCGTCGAGGAAGTAAAACCGCGGAGAACGCAGTCTATCGGAAAAATAGCAATTTCTGAAATGGAAACTAGTGCCAGCCGCCTATTAAATGCAGATGCAGATGAAAAATAAGCTGCCCCCCTCCCCTTTCCACGTTGAAGAAAATTTTGTAACCGGATTTTGCAACCGATTGCGCTTGGGCCATTTTTTGGGCCGCCATCATCATTTCGGATATAATCGCGCTGTCTGCCGCTTGCAGATCGTTTACGCTGCGGATATGCTTTTTGGGTACAATCAAGAGGTGAACCGGTGCTTGGGGATGAATATCTTCAAATACAGCCAAGTTATCGGTCTGATACAAAATTTCGGTTGATGTTTCTCCATTAACAATTTGACAAAAGACGCAGCCTTTTTCCATTCAGATGTTAGCCTCCCTTTTTCTCAAATCTCGCTTGCTTCCGGCAATTTCAGCGATCCATAAAAAGTCTGCCATATTAATCAGCAAAAATGAACAATGTCAAGGACATGGGACAGGCGTGCTTATGCAGATGAGGTGGCCAAAGACCATTTTCCTCTTAACGTGGGTGCGTTCAGAGATTTCCTTAATTGATCTAAAAAAAGGGCGCGCGGAATCTCATGGGCTCCAAAACTGACTAAATGTTCTGTGGTGATCTGGCAGTCAATTAAATCAAAACCTAATGTGTTTAAATGGTTCACCAAGGCAACAAATGCAACCTTGGAAGCATTCGTGATACGGGTGAACATGGATTCGCCAAAAAAGCATTTTCCCAGAGAAACCCCATACAGTCCACCGGCCAGTTTTTCATTTTGCCAGGCTTCGACGGAGTGCGCAAATCCGGAAGCATGCAGCTCGCAGTAAGCGTTAATCATTTCATCAACAATCCAAGTTCCTTCATCATTTTCTCTTCGGGTTTGGGCGCATGCGATAATCACTTTCTCAAACGCCTGATCCATGGTTATTTGAAATAAATCTTTTTTGATGATTTTCTTTAATGATTTTGAAACGTAAAGCTCCTTAGGATATAGGACAAGCCGCGGATCGGGTGACCACCATAAGATCGGCTCCGCTTCGGAATACCATGGGAATATGCCCATACTGTAGGCGAGTAAAAGGCGTTTTTGGCTTAGATCGCCGCCAACAGCCAACAGACCGTCTCCGGAGGCAAGTATGGGGGAAGGAAATACTAAATCGTCGGATAGTAAATAGACGGCCATTCAAATCAGGTATTTAATTATAGCTAAAGGCCAGCTTGTCGTCTTCCATGTCAACAGACACGTGACCGCCGTTGATAAGCCGGCCGAACAGAATCTCATCGGAAAGCGTATCTTTGATTTCGGTCTGAATGACACGGCCAAGGGGTCTGGCACCGTATGCCGGATCATGCCCTTTTTTGGCCAACCATGTACGTAACCGCGGCGAAATGGTCAAAGCAACTTTTTTAACTACGAGTTGTTGATTCAACTCCGCAATGAATTTGTCCACGATCATTTCCATGATCTCCAAATTCAGCGCGTTAAATGTTATGACCTCATCCAATCGGTTTCTGAATTCGGGGCTAAACAGCTTTTCAATGGCCTTTTTCCCCTTGGATGTTGCATCTTTGTGAACATCACCGAAACCGATGGTCTGCTGGCTCATCTCCCGCGATCCGGCATTTGAGGTCATCATAAGGATAACGTTTCTAAAATCCGCCTTTCTACCGGTATTATCCGTCAAGGTTGCATGGTCCATGACCTGAAGCAGGATATTAAACAAGTCCAAATGGGCTTTTTCTATTTCGTCGAGCAGCAAAACAGAATGGGGGTGTTTGCGAATGGCGTCTGTGAGCAAGCCGCCCTGATCAAAGCCGATATAACCGGGAGGTGCACCAATCAACCGAGCAACAGCATGTTTTTCCATATATTCGCTCATATCAAATCGAATAAACTCAACGCCTAGATTAAAAGCAATCTGGCGCGATACCTCGGTTTTACCGACACCGGTCGGACCGGTAAACAAGAAACATCCGACCGGCCGATCCGGTGTGCCCAGACCGGCTCGTGAACGTTTAATCGAGGTCACAAGGGCTTTTATGGCGTCATCCTGACCGAATACCACCTGCTTTAGCCCATCTTCCAAAGTCTCCAGTTTACTCTTGTCTGAAGAGGACACGCTTTGGGTTGGCACACGGGCCATTTTGGCCACAATTTTTTCAATATCAGAGGGATTGATCCTCTTTCTGCGCGAAGAACCGGCAAGCCGAATAAAGGCACCCGCCTCATCAATCACATCGATGGCTTTGTCGGGCAGGTACCGATCTCTGAGATATTTAACCGAAAGCTCGGCAGCAGCTTTTAAGGCGGAATCGGAATACACATACCCATGGTGCTCTTCATAGCGGGATCGTAATCCCTTTAGGATTTGAATGGTTTCTGAAACCGGAGGTTCCATAATTTCGATTTTTTCAAAACGACGTGATAAGGCCCGGTCTTTTTCAAAGTGATTTTTAAATTCTTCAAAGGTAGAAGAGCCGATACAGCGAATTTCGCCGCTGGCCAACACCGGCTTTAGGATATTGGAAGCATCCATCGAACCGCTGCTGGTCGCACCCGCTCCGACAATGGTATGAATCTCGTCAATGAATAAAATCGCTTTGGGTCTTTTCTGCAACTCGGCGATCACACCCTTGAGACGTTGTTCGAAATCTCCTCGAAATTTGGTTCCGGCCAGCAACCCGCCAAGATCAAGGGAGAAAATTTGGATGTCTTTGAGAAGATCCGGAACATCTTTTTTTTGAATTTTTTGTGCGAGGCCCTCGGCCATCGCCGTTTTGCCAACCCCTGGATCGCCGACAAACACCGGATTGTTTTTGCGTCGGCGACACAGCACCTGCATGGTACGTTCCAGTTCAGTCTCGCGTCCGATAAGCGGATCAAGTTTCCCCTCTGACGCAAGATTAACGAGGTCGATGGTAAAAAGCTCTAAAGGATTGCCTTTTTTTCGCCTTTCCTCCCTGTCGGGTTTCGCAAATCCGCCGGATGCATCAGGATAGGGCGTTTTGGAAACATTATGAGATATAAAGTTTAAAACATCCAGCCGCGTCACCCCTTCCTCGCTCAGGAAATATTCGGCGTGAGAATCTTTTTCCAAGAATATGGATGCCAAAACATCGCTTATGGCAACTTCATTTTTTTCAGCCGAGCGGGCATGATTAACGGCTCTTTGAATCACCCGTGGAAATCCAATGGTTTGCTGCAAAACGTAGTCATCTCCGTCTGGAATCCGCTCGATCTTTTCTTCAAAGAAATTTTCTAAAGCGTTGAGCAGATTGTCAACATCACCTCCGCAACTTTCGATGATTTCGATTCCGTTGGGATCGTTTAAAATAGCAAATAGTATATGTTCAATACTTACGTACTCGTGGCGTCTTTTTTTTGCCTCTCTTACGGCAAAGCCAAGTGTAGCACTGAGCTCCTTGCTAATCATCGTTCACTCTCTTTCCATGGTGCATTTGAGCGGATAGCCTCTTTCCCGCGCCAAGGCATCGACCGTATTTACTTTGGTTTCCGCGATTTCATATGGATATATGCCGCATACACCTACTCCATTGCGGTGGACATTGAGCATGATCCGGGTGGCTTCCTCAAGGGATTTATAAAACACATATTTAAGCACTTCAACCACAAATTCCATTGTGGTGTAATCATCATTTAAAAGCAATACCTTATACATCGGAGGTTCTGTGACCTCTTCATCGCTATCGGGTTTTATCCCTTCTTCGAGTTCAGGATTACGTTGACTCATAGAACATATTCCCAATGTCAAAGGTTTGGCAAAAACTAGGCAAATGCCGCTAGGTAATTGAAACCATTACATCGGGCGGGGTGTTGACTTTATAATAAGCATCTGGAGCATCTCTTGTAAAGGGTACAGACTAAAATTTTGTCTCGGATTTTAGTCTAATCTGCCCGAATTTTTTCTTCGGGCAGATCTGATAAGCAAAAATCCCTTCATCCGCAGATTTCACAGATTACACAGATCGTAAAAAGTTCGCTTTTCTGACTTTTTACGAGACCATCAAACCTATCTTCCACAACACTTTTTATACTTTTTCCCGCTTCCACATGGACAGGGGGCATTTCTGCCTATTTTTTTGGAAGCGCGCTTAACGGGCTTTTTCTTCTCCGGCTCATCACCACCGGAAAAAATTAACCGTTGCTGTCTGGGTTGTCTGAATTCTTCGATCTTTTTCGGTTCGGCGATTTGGATTCTGAACAAGATTCCGAGAGCCTCTTCCTTGACCCTCTCGATCATGTCCTGAAACATTTCGTATCCTTCTTTTTTATAAACGATCAGTGGATTTTGCTGGGCGTAACCTCTTAATCCAATACCCTCTTTCAAATGATCCATGGATAACAAATGGTCTTTCCATAGGTTGTCAACGGTCTGAAGCATCACCACCCGCTCAAGATGTCTAAACTCATCGGGGCCGATCGCTGCCTCCCGTTCATCGTACACCTCAGAAACCGCATCAAATATCAGCTCAGCCAGAGTGCCTCCAGTGAGGTCATTCAACGTATCCTGATCGAAGGCATTCAGGCGGATGTTAAACTGCTTGTAAACGGCTGTTCTTAACCCCTTCCAGTCCCATTCTTCCGGAGGGTACTTTTCGTCGGCGAAGGCATCGGCAATGTCTCCGGCTTTATCCCGGATCATCTCAAGAATCGACGATTTCAAACTTTTGCCATCCAACGCTTCTCTGCGCTGCCGGTAGATGACCTCACGCTGCTGGTTCATGACATCGTCATATTCAAGCAGCGTTTTGCGAATTTCAAAATTATGCCCTTCAACTCGGGACTGGGCATTTTCAATGGCCCGGCTGATCATGTTATGTTCAATCGGCTCACCTTCGTCCATGCCCAGCTTTTCCATAATGCCGGTTATGCGCTCACCGCCGAATATCCGCAGCAGATCATCTTCAAGGGCAAGATAGAAGCGCGAAGTACCCGCATCACCCTGCCTGCCGGAACGACCCCGCAATTGATTGTCAATGCGTCGACTTTCATGGCGTTCGGTGCCGAGAATATGCAGCCCACCCAGTCCAGTTACACCTTCGCCCAAAACAATATCGGTACCGCGCCCGGCCATGTTGGTTGAAATAGTAACCGCCCCTTTCTGTCCGGCCATGGCGATAATCTCGGCTTCCTTTTCATGATTTTTGGCATTGAGGACCGTATGGTTGATGCCTCGTTTTTTCAATTTTTTGCTCAGGCTTTCAGACACATCAATTGAAATGGTACCCACCAGAACCGGCTGACCTCTTTGATGCAACTCCTCAATCTCGTCCAGTGCGGCATCAAATTTTTCTCTACGGGTTTTATAGATGACATCCGCAAAATCATGTCGGATCATGGGCATGTTGGTGGGTATCACCATCACGTCTAAATCATAAATCTTCTTAAATTCGGTGGCTTCCGTATCAGCGGTGCCGGTCATGCCGGCAAGCTTATCATACATCCTGAAGTAGTTTTGGAAGGTAATGCTGGCCAGAGTCTGGTTTTCGTTTTCGATCCGGACTCCCTCTTTGGCTTCAAGGGCCTGATGCAACCCTTCGCTATAGCGACGGCCTGGCATCAGGCGGCCCGTAAACTCGTCAACGATGATAACCTCACCGTTTTTGACAATATAGTCCACATCCCGTTTAAATAGGGTGTGGGCTTTAAGCGCCTGGTTGATATGATGCAACAACTCGATATATCTTGGATCGAAAAGATTATCGACATTAAGAAGGTTTTCACATCCGGCGACGCCCTCTTCGGTTAGGATCGCAGTGCGGGCCTTTTCGTCGATGGTATAATGCTGATCCTTCTTCAAGCGCGGAATCAAGCCATTAACCTGGTAGTACAGATCAGTTGATTTTTCAGCCGGTCCGGAAATGATCAACGGGGTTCGGGCCTCATCGATAAGTATACTGTCGACCTCATCAACAATGGCGAAGTTCAGCTTTTTTTGGACCAAGGCTTCATAATCAAACTTCATGTTATCTCTTAAGTAATCGAAGCCGAACTCATTGTTGGTTCCGTAAGTGATATCGGAGCCGTAAGCCGCTTGGCGTTCAGAATCATCCAAACCATGTAAAATCGTTCCAACTGAAAGGCCAAGAAAGTGGTAAATATGCCCCATCCATTCGGTATCGCGTTTGGCCAGATAATCATTGACGGTAACAATGTGCACACCATTTCCGGTTAAGGCGTTCAGATAGGCCGGCAGGGTCGCTGCCAGGGTTTTTCCCTCACCGGTTTTCATCTCTGCAATTTTACCTTGATGCAGCACAATTCCGCCGATGAGTTGAACATCGAAATGCCGCATATTCAAGCTCCGCACAGAGGCTTCTCTGACTGCCGCAAAGGCTTCCGGAAGAATACTATCCAGCGGTTCTCCATTATCAACCCGCTCTTTTAAACTTGGCGTCTGGGCTTTGAGCTGATCATCACTCATGGCCTGAATTTCAGGTTCCAGGGCGTTAATCTGCTCAACGATCGGCTGAAGTTTTTTGAGTTCTCTCTCGTTTTTGCTTCCAAAAACTTTTGTTAAAAAATTGATCATCATTTCAGACAATTACCTCAGAAATGGTTTCCTAATAGTCCCTTATCTAATGTTTCCAATTATAACAGATTTAAGGTATCTCTCAACTATTAATTTGGCCCACACATTCGTCATGTTCCTGGCAATATCCTTGGCGTATCAGACGTAAAATCAAGAATAATTGGTAACTTTGGCTGGAATACGAAAATATCAAATCAATCTATAGTGAATGTCAAAAATAAATTCCGATTGCTTTCAATCTTTCTTCAAGGCGAGAGGCCAGGGGGTATCTTTTTTCTGATAATCACTATAACTTTACAAAGATAGAAGAGATAGGACAAGCACAACTGCCTGGCTGGCTTTAAATGTCGGATTCGGTGGATCGTTGGGCGATTTAGTTGAGCAAGTATTTATCGGGATTCACCGGTATTCCGTTCAGGTGAACTTCATAATGTACATGAGGTCCGGTGCTGCGACCGGTATTACCGACGGTTGCGATTTTTTCCCAGCGTTTGACTTTGTCACCTCTTTTTTTCAAAAATTTTTGACAGTGGGCATAGCGGGTGACCATTCCATGACCGTGATCAATGATGATAGTGTTACCCAATAGTCCTTTTCGACCGGTATAGGTGACAACTCCATGCGCTGCTGCCAATATCGGTGTCCCCTCCCTGGTGGCAATATCGTAACCTTTATGAAACTCTCGCCGGCCGGTGAAAGGAGACATACGGTAACCGAATTTAGAGGTGATCCAGCCCCTTACCGGGCGAATGGCCGGCGTGGCTGCCAGCAAGTTTTGCTGGTCCTCTAAGTTTTTAAGGAGAGATTCAAAGCCTTCTTCTTGATTGGTTGATGCCATGTTCAATTGTTCAATCTGATCATGCATCTCCCGAATCAGACTGTTATGTTTTTCCTTTAGCGGAATATGAGCATTAATATCCTCTGGTATAGAACCACCAACACCAAAAATGTTTTCAGAATCGTCGCTTTTTTCGATGTTGGCGATAATGCGAATTTTTTTCTCAAACTGGTTTAAAGCAATCAGTTTTTCTTTTAAGGCGGTGATCTCATTGGCAAAATCTTGAATCTGTTTACGTTGACTTTGGATCACGTTGAGTTGATTGGATATTGTGACCTCACGCAGTTGCAAACGGGAGGTTGTATGCTTCAGTTGATAATAATCGTAAACGACATATCCGAGCAGGAAAAAGCAAGCGATAAGAAAAACACCAAAAAACCGGATAGATGCTTTGGAAGCACAAATCTGTTTTGACGGAGCCCCTGAATTGCTCAATATGACAAAGGAAATCTTCTTTCGCATGACAGCCATACCTTGTTAATATAAGTTAGATTTACATCCAATTATCTTCGGCAAAGAAACCGTCAGCTTGCAAAATACGACTTTGGCTTGTATTCAATTCTTGAGGTCCACTAAATCTCTGATTTTAAAATGTAACCAGAGTTTTTAGGATTTTTCCCCTATCACAAACCCAATATCCCTGTCAAGCTGTAACTTAATGATAAAAAAGAAAAAAGCAAAACGCCTTCAGGCATTTCACCTCAAGGCGTTTTGACGAAAATTTTCGGCAACCTGGCAATCATAGCCTTATCGGCTGTAGATCCATGGCTTTGCGTCGCCATCTTTCGGTGACTTTGCCCTTTCGAATTATAGTTTTTTCCTGACGTAAACTATATTTTTCCTATCGTAAACTATATTATGGTACTGTCAATTTTGTCAAGACATAAATCCGCACATATCTTTAACTTAGACTATATACGCTTCATCCTGCATCGGTGATCAAGCGGATAATTCGCTGCTTTTGTGGGGATATCAATATTTGCAAACTGCTGCAGCATATTTTCATTAATTAAGAAAAATGTAATACAAACAATTTCGAATAATTATTGCATAGACCAAAAGAACTTTAGTTCAAATTATGCCACGTGCTTCAATCCGTCATTTATATCGGCAAATTGGTAAAAAAACATTAGTTTTTTTTATTACAGCCGATAAATTTTTTTATTAAGCAATTGCCAGTTTAAATTTCAGAGAATTAAGTGTGTTTTTCATCAGCATTGTGACGGTCATGGGACCTACACCGCCAGGCACAGGGGTAATCCAACCGGCAATCTCTTTGGCCGCATCAAAATCAACATCTCCCTTTAAGATTGCGATTTTTTTGCCTGTTTTTTCGCTTATTTTTTCACCAACCCGGTTAACCCCAACATCGATGACACATGCACCCGGCTTAATCCACTCGGGCTTGACCAAGCCCGGAACACCTGCGGCAACAATCAATATATCGGCACGCTTACAGTGGGCGGCCAAATCTTTTGTACGGGTATGCACAACGGTGACCGTCGAATTGGCTCCGGGTCCTTTCTGAAGCATCATATTGGTGATGGGCTTTCCGACGATATTGGAACGGCCGACCACCACGACCTCGGCACCCTCGGTCTCCACACCGGATCGTACAATCATTTCCTGTATCCCAGCGGGTGTGCAGGGAGGAAATTTTACTTCCGAACCGCCAATCATTAATCGGCCCACATTCACCGGGTGAAACCCATCCACATCTTTGTCCGGATCGATGGCATTCAACAGCTTTTTTTCATCCAAATGTTTGGGAAGCGGAAGTTGCACCAAAATTCCGTGAATGCTGTCATCATTGTTATATTTGTCAATAAGGGCGAGCAGATCCTCCTCAGAAATATCTTCAGGCTGGCTGTCTTGAATCTCTTTGAATCCAAGCTGATTCGCAGTTTTTATTTTTAGCGTTACATAGGAAATAGAGGCGGGATTTTCGCCAACCAAAATAGTCACCAGGCCGGGAATAACATTATGCTTTTCTTTGATTTCAGCTACCTCGGTCTTGATTTCCGCCAGAATCTCTTCCCGAATTTCGGTCCCCTTGATTAATTTTGCTGTCATCATCAACCTCCTTTTAATTTAGAGAATACGCTTATGTTCAAATCTTTCCTGAATCTAACTAATTAGTTTGGATCTTTCTAATTCAATACACGCATGATGTCAAGAAATCCATTTAGTTAATCGTTATAACGTATAAAAAACACTTCGATCTGCTATAGAGGAAAAGGTATGCTTAACAATCCTGCAGTTTCATCCAGTCCCAGCATGATGTTCATGTTCTGAACAGCTTGGCCCGCAGCGCCTTTTACCAGGTTATCGATGGCCGTTATCAATATCAAACGGTTGGAGCGCTCATCGATTTTAAACCCGATATCACAATAATTGGTTCCCCGCACATGCAATGTATCCGGTTGTCTTTCCTCGGGGCACAATCGAATGAAAGGTTTGCCGGAATACGCTCTATGATAACAATCGGAAATATCCTTCGGCCTTAACGTGACCGCCGGTGTTGCATAGATGGTGGTTAGCATTCCGCGGGTCATGGGAACAAGATGCGGAACAAAAGTTATTTCTACCGGTTGCCGAGCCTCGCGGCTTAAGGCGACGTTCATTTCAGGATTATGGCGATGAACGGCAACTTTATAGGCTTTGAAAGATTCGTTTACTTCACAAAAATGGGAGGTGATCGACAGTGAACGGCCCGCGCCGCTAACCCCTGACTTTGAATCTGCGATAATCGTCTTTAAATCTAAATATTCCGACCTCACCAGGGGAATGAGCGGTAAAAGTACACTGGTGGGATAGCATCCCGGATTACCGACTAGCGCTGCCGATTGTATGTCATCAAAATACATTTCACTGAGGCCATAAACGGCTTGTTCGAGCAGTTCCTTGGCGCTATGCGGTTGGTAGGCGGATTCATAGATGGAAGCATCGTTAAATCTGAAATCCGCCGAAAGATCAATCACTCGTTTCCCCCTCTTTAACATCTCCGGCACGAAGGTCATCGGCAATTGGTGAGGAAGCGCGGTAAATATGATATCGGCGCTATCACAGAGCCGTTCCACCGAAAGCTCCTCACAGACCAAGTCAACCAAACCCGTCATAGATGGATAGATGCAATCGAATTTGACACCGGAAAACTGACGCGAAGTTAAAGCGGTTAATTCTATATCCGAATGTCCCGAAAGTATTCGAACCAGTTCCGCACCGGCATAACCTGTTGCGCCGACAATACCCACTCTGGTCATACCCCCTCCTCCAGTTCCTTAAGAATTTTTTTTGAGCTTAAAAATTCTTACCAGACAAAATATGCAAATTCAAGGTGATTAAGTAATTAAGTAAAGGCGGGAAATAATCAGGGAAAAATACCCTATGATTCGCACGGGAGTTGAACAGAAAATGAACTGCTCAGCCGTTTTTACTGTTCGTGATGCTATCGGCGTCTTCCAGCGCAACAACCCAACCAGCCGTGTTGTTCTGCAAGACGATCGGGGTAACAATGGTTCGCGTAATTTGATGATTAAAGCTTGTGTAAAAGGTAATTTTTTTGATCTCCGGCTCCTGGGTAACACGTTTGAGCGCATCCTTTAACTCGGCTCTCTGCTTGCTGGGGAATAAATCATCAATCCGGCAATTGAGAACGTCCACCGCCGATTTTTGGACGATATCCAGGGCCAATGAATTCGCATTTAATACCCGGACATCCTTGTCAACGACAATTACACCGACCCCGATATTTTCAATGATCGCTCGATGAAATTGCAGCGTATTCAACAATTCCATCGCTTCGCGTCTGGGAAAAATAGGTCCGTTTTTTAAGATTTTCTTTTTCGTGGATGGAAAAAAGGGTTGGTTTTCGATCTCCGCCATAAATTCGTTCAGTTGGATGGTTAATTTATCTATCGGACCTTTCGGGATATAGTAATCGGCCCCGATTTCATCGAGTTCACTCATTTGTTCGATAACCGTACCGGATAAAGCAACAATGGGAAATTGGTTTTCCTGATACTTCATGCGAATAAACTGAATAAACTGCCGCACATCCACTTTGGGCATGATTAAATCGGCAAAAATGATATCAACCGGCCCATTCTCCAACTTGGACAGGCCTTCTTTCCCATTATAGGCTTTGGTAACGGAATAGCCTCTTTTCTCCAGCAGTTCGCTCAAAAACTCTACAAAGAAATAGTTATTATCCACAACCAGTGCTTTTTTCGGCATTGATGTCATCCTTTTTTGGTTTTATTCTACACATACCCGACGCACTTCCCGAATATCAGTTATACCTTGAAATACTTTACGGATACCGTCCTGCTTAAGTGTGGTCATACCCTGATTGATTGCCTGTTTTGCCAGATCTTGAGAGTTAGCTTGTCTTTTTATCAACAATTTTATTTCCGGAGTCCCTTCAATCAATTCGTGAATTCCCATTCGCCCTTTATATCCGGAACCACTGCACTTCTCGCATCCTGCGGTCCGATGGAGTTTGACTCTAGTGTTATTTTGAATATTTAAGGATTTAAATGCCTTTTCACCGTAATCGCTGCGGATATCTTTTAATTCCTCTTCAGATGGGCGATAAGATTCACTGCAATCCTTACACAGCCTTCGAACCAAACGCTGGGCCAGGACACAGAGAAATGAATCAGAGATATTAAGAGGATTCATTCCCATATCCAGCAGTCGAGTTAATGTTTCGGGGGCATTGTTGGTATGAAGGGTGGAAAAAACCAAGTGACCGGTTAGAGAGGCTTCAATGCCAATTGAAGCCGTTTCGCGATCTCGCATCTCACCAATCATTATTATATCCGGATCGAGTCTTAAAAAACCGCGCATAACCCTGGCAAAATCCAAACCGATTTTGGGTTTGACCTGCACCTGTCTGAGTCCGGCTTGGGTGATTTCCACCGGATCTTCGGCTGTCCAAATTTTGACTTCAGGATGGTTGATATGGGCGAGGGCCGCATGCAGCGTGGTTGTTTTACCGGAGCCGGTCGGGCCAACACACAGAATCATGCCGTAGGGGCGACTGATGAGTTTCTTCAAAATCATTAAATTTCGTTCGTTTAATCCGATATCGTCCAGCTTGATGGAGCGGGTTTTCGTGAGAATACGCAGCACCACATCTTCGAAGCGGCCGGCTGTTGGCATAGTGGAAACACGTAACTCAAATTCCTGAATACCTTTGCGTTTCAATTTGATTTTGCCATCCTGCGGCAGCCGTCTTTCCGCAATATCCAGGTCAGCCATAATTTTAAGCCGCGAAACAATCGCCGGTGCCATGGAGTTCGGAACCTGGATGTATTCATGACAGACACCATCGGATCGAAAACGAATAACAGTTTTGCGGGTAATTACCGAAGGTTCAATATGGATGTCGGACACATTATTGCGGAAGGCCGTAACCAAAACTTGGTCAACGAATTTTACAACCTGGCTGGAAGATTCATCTATCATGGACGTGTCGTCTTCTGCCTCTTCTTCTTCTTCAAAGGAAATATCCGGAATTATGTCATCTAAATCTTCGAAGACATTATCCGTAATCTTTTCACTTTTGGGATCGAAGAAATGGTTGATGTATTTTTCAATATCTTCTTTGATCCCCACCGAAAAATTGATTTTCTGATTGGTCATTAATGCTCTAATATGATCGGTCTTCCTCAAATCTTTAGGATCATCAACCAGGATCTCTATTCCAGTCTTGTCCCATCCCAACGGAACCCAGACATAGTGGAGCAAAAAAGATTTTTTAAGCTTGTTGATGAGTTCGTATGGGACCTGCATTTCCATATCGAAACTTCTAAATGGACAGCCGTAGAACGCCGAAAGTGAATTGCCAAGCTCGTCTTTATTCACCTTAAACCGGTCAATCAGAACAAATTCTACACTTTTTTTTATTTTTTTGGAAATGGCTAACGCTTCTTGAAGCTGTTGGGTGGTTGCCAATTTTTTGGAGAGCAGATAATCGTAGCGTGAACTGGATGAGATTCGAGATGTTAATGATTTCAGTTTATCGATAATTTCACTGTTTTTCGGGTCGATTTCGGAGGCTTTTTTATAGAGCTCAAGGGCCAGCTCGTTTTGAACTCTTTTTTCCATCTCTGTGCCAAGCCAGAATTTAAGTTGCGCGATTTCGGGATCTTTCAAGGTGTGGTTATAAATGACTTTATATGCGCACTTGACGACGTCTTGGGGAGGTTTAGTTTCTGTAATACAGGCCAAATAATCGTGGATTATTTCCGCAGGAGAGTAATCAAATTTTGAATAGTCGGATTTTGAAAAATCAAAATCAAGTAATTTCTCATACTCTATTATAGCTTCTTCCAAAAGCCCGAGTTCTTTCAGCGCTCTAGCACCATCGAGAATTGTGGTAACATCTTCGGATCCGGAGATAGTTTTTTTAAAAATGGATATGTCTTCAGCAGACATTCCCTGGTTTTCAGCCGCTTCCTGCTCCACTAACTCTTTTTTCAATTGGCTAATCTTCTGCCGGATTGTTTCATTGATTTGGTTATCCTGAATCTTTGAGCCGGAAAGAATCTGTTCATATACACTAAGGGCATCTTTCATCATCCCCATTGAATAGCAGGTCTCTGCTTCTTTCATTTTAAGTTTCAGGTCAGCTTGCCCCATCGCCTGTGTGTTAGCCATAATCTTCAACTCCGACAATTTATCTATTCATTGACCATTAATGTAATATGCTCAGATATAGTACTTATGCACACGGTATTTCCTATTTCTGATGCTACAATACCACATTAGAGCTATCGGCTGCTTCTGGGAAAACTTTAGGAGGTTTATCACGAGTCCTATGATGAGGATCGCAAACGAAAAAATACTGTTGGAAGGCAACGGAAAATGTCATAACTTTGCAAGACGTCTTGCGAGATCCGCCATGGCGGCGGGGTCATCGATTCTCGACAGCAAATGATTCTATCTTAAGAAATTATTGGTGTCAGACAATAAAGTGTAATATAATAGGAAGGGTCCAGATAAGTTTTTAAACTGAATATAAGGAGGGCTTATGCCGGTTTACGAATACGAACATATGGCGACACCCTGTAAATTGGGCCACAAGTTTGAATTTGAGCAATCAATGAATGACAAGCCGCTTAAAAAATGCCCCCAATGCGGAAGTCCGGTACGAAAAATCATTTCACGCATCAATATCAGCTGTCCGAAAACCGACGGTGAGTTGCGAGACCTCGGGTTCACCAAACTGGTAAGACGCGATGATGGTGTTTATGAGAACGTAACCGCGCGCGAGGGGGACAGCCGCTACATGACCGCCGGCAACCCCGAAACCATACCGGATTTATCCAAAACAATCAGCGACTGAGGAAAAGGGGTTATCATTTGGTCATCTTGATGACTAAAAATCCCATGTTTTTACGCCAAATAAACATATTTACGGGTTCTCCATCCTTAATTGTTTTCAGCACCGCACGATAATCCTGCACGCTTTCAATAGCATTGTGATTAATTTCCTTTATAATATCACCGGCACGGATATCCACTTCGGCACCTTTGCTGTCCGCATCTACATCCATCACAATAACACCGGTGGTTTCGGAAATATTAAATCTCTGGGCAATTTCAGGCGTCATATCGGATACGTGGATGCCCATTTCCTCACCCTGCTCTTGTGATGGCCCTCGCGATGCAATTCTGGTTTCATCCCGCCTGGCTAATTTGACCTTAAATGTTTCTTCTTTACCATTGCGCAAAACCTTTACGGTGGCTGTTTCCCCTACGTCAAGCCCTGCAATCATGCCGGTAAGTTGACGGCTGGATTCAATTTTTTTCCCATTTACTTCAAGAATAATGTCTTTGGATTTAATTCCGGCTTCATCGGCCGGATCACCCTTAAAAACATCTGCCACAAATACGCCTTCTTTACTCTCAATTCCGTAGTATTCAGCCATCTCTTTGCTTAGATCTTGAATCGCTACGCCCAGCCACCCCCGGGTGACTTCACCTTCCGACTTTAGTTGCCTGATAATCCCTTTGGCCAAATTGATGGGAATGGCAAATCCGATTCCTTGCCCACTGGCGACAATCGCGGTGTTGATACCCACAACCTCTCCCTGCATATTGATCAGCGGACCCCCGCTATTGCCGGGATTGATAGACGCATCCGTCTGAATAAAGTCATCATAGGGTCCGGAGCCGATGACACGGCCTTTAGCGCTGACAATTCCGGCGGTTACGGTGCGTTCAAGCCCAAACGGACTTCCGATGGCCACCACCCATTGCCCGATTTTCAAAGCATCGGAATCACCAAGTCTGGCTATCGGTAAATCACGATCCGTCTTTACTTTTAACAGCGCAATATCGGTGGAGGGATCGCGTCCAATAACTTGCGCATCAAACTCGCCTTGATCATCTAACTTTACCTTAATTTGATCGGCACCTTCGATAACATGATTGTTGGTGACCACAAAACCCTCTTTGTCGATGATAAAACCGGACCCGAGGCTGGGTTGTTTAAACTCTTTTTGCATTTCATCGCCAAAAAACCTATCAAAGAAATCTCGAAACGGATTATCAGGCCCCCAGGGACCTCGCCGAAACTGTCGAAAAACAGGGCCGCCGTCCTTGATCGTCTTTACCGTCCGGATGTTTACGACGGTCGGACCAACCATTTCGGCGAGGCGGGTAAAACTGTCAGGTGCGTTGAAGGAGGGTGTTGTCTTGGCGAAAACGGCTGATTCCCCAAAAAATCCGGAACTCCAGAAAAATATTGCGGTAATTCCCATCAACAATATGACAAATTTAAAGATCTGATTATTTCTTCTGATATCCATCGCGCCCATCATTTCAATTCTCCTTTCATAATGAAACCATGAATTTACTTTTTATCGTTTATCGCTTTTTTTCGCAATCAACTCGCTAAGGGTCTAAATTTATTTCTTAATTTATACCTTGACAAGCCCTGATTTATGTATATAAAATTTTTTAAAATTGGGCCAAAAATTTTACAAAATTAACTGCTATTATAATAATAAAACCATTTTTAAGCTTTACCAGAATTTTTTCAAAAAATTTTTTATATGATTATTTTTTAGTATTTTTTTGAAAACAAACCTTTCAAAGGAGAAAGATATGATCCAGGTCGAAAGTCTGACCAAATACTATAAAGATCTCTGTGCAGTGGATCAAATAACCTTCGACATTCAGAAAGGCGAAATACTTGGGCTTCTGGGTCCAAATGGTGCCGGCAAAACAACCACCTTGCGAATGCTGACCGGTTTTTTAAAACCTACCTCTGGAAGCGTACGGGTTCAAGACTTCACAATAGATAAAGACGTTCTAGAAATTAAAAAATTATTGGGCTACCTACCGGAAGAAGCACCCCTTTATCATGACATGCTGGTATATGATTACCTAAACTATGTGGCGAATATTCGGGAAATTGAGAAAGATCAAAAGCTATCCCGCATTCGCCAATTAGCAGACCTCTGCGGGATAAATGAGGTTATGCACCAGCCGATTGGTGAACTCTCAAAAGGTTACAAACAACGGGTCGGACTGGCCCATGCCATGATGAACGATCCGGAAATTCTGGTATTGGATGAGCCGACTTCAGGTTTGGATCCAAACCAGATTGTAGAGATTCGTAAAATCATCAAACGTATCGGAAAGCAAAAAACCATCGTCTTATCTACCCACATTCTGAGTGAAGCTGAAGCCACATGTGATCGGATCGTTATCATCAATCAAGGAAAAATCGTAGCTGACGGCAGCACCGATAGTCTGAAAAAATCGGTCAGCCGGTCAAATCTGATCAATATCGTCATTCAAGATGCAGATTTTAAAGCCGTGAAAAACGAATTGGCGACCATAGACGGTGTTGAAAAGGTTACGCAAATAGATCAGACAGACAATCATCTTCACCTCAGACTCACGTGTCAGGCAGCGGCAGACCTACGTGCCGATATTTACCTCAAGATAAAACAAACGGAGTGGATACTGCTGGAATTTCACCAAGCGACCCAAACGCTTGAGAACATTTTCCGCGAGCTTACAAAGGAGAATTAATCATGCGACAGGTCATTTATATTTTCAACAAAGAATTTAAGTCTTACTTTGTTTCCCCTATTGCCTATATCGTCATTGCGGTTTTTCTTTTGGTTACCGGTTGGTTCTTTTTTATGGCCTTTTTCCTATATAACCAGGCTTCATTGAGAAATTTCTTTACGCTGCTGCCGATTATCTTCTCATTTGTGATTCCAACCGTCACCATGCGATTGGTATCCGAGGAATTGAATATCGGCTCTTATGAAATTTTGCTCAGCATGCCGGTGACTTTTACAGACGTTGTGCTCGGAAAATTTTTTGCCAGCGTTGGATTAATAGTGGCGATGTTGATACCGACATTGGCGTATCCGCTCACCGTTGCAACGATCGGGGAACTCGATTGGGGACCGGTTTTCGGTGGGTATATTGGGGCGGTTCTTCTCGGCGCCGCCTTTTCTGCCATCGGACTGTTTTCCTCCACCTTGACTCGCAATCAAATTATCGCATTTATTATCGGAGTGACCATTTGTTTTACACTAACATTAATTGACAAGATGCTTTTTTTCTTACCACGTTCGCTGTTAGGTGTAATCGCCTATCTGGGAGCGGACTTCCATTTTCAGAATATCTCCAAAGGAATCATCGATTCTCGGGACACGGTGTATTTTGTCAGTATCTGTTTTATCGGTCTCTACGGGGCTCACCTTGTTTTGCAGGAAAAACACTAAGGAGATCAAAATGGTTTGGAAAGCTAGATCAGGAAAATACGTTAAATTCTTCACCTATTTGATTGTGATCGTATTAATCAATGCTGCCGGTATTACTTTGTTTTTCAGATGGGACCTCACTGAAAACAGGATTTATTCTATTTCAGAAGCGAGTAAAAAAGTAGTATCCACACTGTCCGAACCACTGACCATAAACGTATTTTTCACGAAAAACCTGCCGGCACCTCACAACAACACCGAGCGCTATCTGCATGATCTCTTAGAGGAGTATGCCATATATGCCAACAAATACTTTAATTACCGCTTTTACGATGTTAGCCCTGAAGAAGGTGGAATTTCTGCGGATACCCGAGAAAATCAGAAAATGGCCAATAATTATGGCATTCACCCCATTCAGATTCAGGTGATCGAAAAAGATGAAGTCAAATTTCAGCGAGTGTATATGGGCCTGGTAATCATTCACGGTGATCTGATTGAACGAATTGCCACCATACCGTCTACCCAAGGTCTGGAATATAAACTGACCACCGCGATCCAGAAATTAAACAACAAAATTAGCGCGCTATTAAGTTTGTCCGATAAGATACAGGTGAAGCTGTTCTTATCCGCTTCGTTGGAAACGGTCGCACAGTATATCGGCTTGCGAAACCTTCCCAAGATACCGCAGAAAGTCCAAGAGATTGTAACCAAACTGAACCAGACGAATTATGACCGGCTAAACTTTGAATTTTTAAATCCTTCTGAAGAAAAGGATGTGGATGAGGTATCCAATACTTACAATATCATGACACTCAAATGGCCGGAGCTTCCAAAAGTAAATATCCCTGCCGGCAGAGGCGCGATCGGTCTGGTCATGCAATACCGGGACAAAGCGCTAACTATCCCGTTGATGCAGGTTATACGGATTCCGATTATCGGCACCCAATATAAATTAATGGATATGGGCCAGATGGAGGAGATCATCAACAATAATGTTGACACGCTGATCGACATTAATGAAGATTTAGGAATTCTCAGCGATCACGGGACATTATCGGTGTCAAGCACAACCCCGTTTGAACAAACCATACAGCAGCAAAATACATTATCCAACTTCCGTGGATTGATGTCACAAAATTATACATTGAAAAACATCAATTTGAAGGACGATGCCATTCCTGAGGGATTAAATTGCCTTGTCGTTGTGCGGCCAACAGAGAAATTTTCCGATTATGAACTTTATCAAATTGATCAGTTTCTCATGCAAGGAAAAAGCTTATTTCTCATTTTAGATAGTTTTAATGAGGTCATGCCCAGCAATCAACAGGATCTGAACATCAGCGGCAGAGGTCCCAGCTACATCCCCTTAAGTACCGGACTTGAAAAATTGCTTGAACACTATGGAATTCGCATAAAAAAATCTTATGTGATGGACGAAAACTGTTTTCGCCAGCAATTGCCAGCGAGGCTTGGCGGCGGAGAAAAATCGATCTATTTCGCTCCGCTCATCAAAAAACAGTTCATCAATAATGAATTGGAATTCATGAAAACCATCAAAGCACTAGTGGCTTTTAAAATATCTCCGTTGGAGCCCATCACAGAGCGCATTCAAAAAAACGGTCTAAATGCACACAAATTATTTGCATCTTCGCAAAAATCCTGGGAAATGAGAGGTCGGATTAACCTTAATCCATTGTTTATTCAACCCCCTCCGCCGGCAGATGAGCGGCAGAGTCAACCATTGGCGTATTTATTGGAAGGCGAATTTCCAAGCTATTTTGAGGGCAAGCCAATACCTATAAAAGAAGCTGAAGAGAAGCAATCAGATAAACAAAAAGATCAAGAAACGTCAGAAGAAAAAACCGAAAAAACACAATCTTCCCAACAGAGCAGCGCTGATCAATCTGCTGATACCCAAGCGGATATTGATGTGTCCCAAATCATCAGCGAAGGTCAATTTATGCCCAAAAGCAAGCCCGCCAAAATATTTATTATGGCATCTTCCGAGATGCTCAAAGACAATATACTGGATGCCAGCGGGAGAGGTTCGAATGCGACGTTGATAATGAATGTCGTCGATTACTTAAATGATCAGGAGGACATTGCTGTAATGCGCGGCAAAGAACAGCGGTTTAATCCGCTGGACGACACCACGGCGGCAGCAAAAACATTTGTTAAAACCTTCAATATTGCAGGGTTGCCGATCTTGGTCGTTTTCTTCGGTCTGGTAGTTTGGTTTCACCGACATTCACGCAAAAAGCATATTCAGATGATGTTTCAGAAATAAAATGGGCGATTGAGGAATTAGGGGATTAAGGATGAAAATAAAAAAAGAATACATCATTCTTGTTATCATCATCGTAGTACTCTCGGTGTATCTTTTTATGCGTAAAACGGATCGAACCCTTTACGAACTGCCCGTGCTGCCTGAAATCTCGAAGAAAGAGATCTCTAAAATTGAAATCTCAAAAGGTGAAACCTCCATCGTTCTGAATAAAAAGGACGGCCAGTGGTATATCGGCCCCCAGCAGTATATCGCCGATAAGAACAAAATCGACAGCATGCTCGATGTATTCGAGAAACTAACACTGACTGTTTCGGTCTCGGAGTCTAAAAACTACGTCCGCTATGATTTGAATGAGGAGAAAAAAATCAATGTCAAAGCCTGGCAGGATAATACATTGAAGATAAATTTTGATGTCGGAAAAACCGCATCATCCTTCCGGCACACATTCGTGAAGTTAGCCGAAGATGATCGTGTCTTTCACGCACAGGACAATTTTAGAAATAAATTTGACCAGAGCGTAGATAATCTTCGCAATCATACCGTGCTCAGCTTTCAAACTTCGGATATCAATGAAATTCAAATCACAAAAGATCAACAATCGCTGACACTCAACCGCGTGCAGCTCCCTGGGGAAGAGACCCCGCAAAAAGAAGATCAAGCTGACGCATCTGCTTCCCAACCAACACAAACCGTGTGGCAAAGCACTGATGGGAAAATGGGTGATAGCACCAGTGTGAATCGTCTGCTTTCCATACTCTCCAACCTGCGATGCGAAAAATTCATCGATGATCGTAAAAAAGAATCATTCATCGCGCCTCTTTATACCATTCAGTTGAAGAGCGCCCAAGACTACAATCTGTCTATTTTTGCCAAACTAAATGAAGAGGATACCCAATACCCAGCCACATCCTCCGGAAGTGACTATCCATTCTATCTATCAAAAAGCAAAGCGGATGGAATTATAAAAGACCCCACTGAACTGCTCAAAAAGGCCCAGACGGACGAAAAAAAATCCGAACCGCAAAAACCAAAATCAAAGCAGTAAATAGAATACTATGAATAGCAAATGGCAAAGTTTAAAAATACATTCGAATTAACGATAGCGAATCGCGTCCACAGGATTGAGTTTGGCTGCTTGATGGGCGGGATAGAGCGTAGCAAGAAAGCAGATGACCAAAGCAGAAGATACGATCGAAATGACGTCAAAAATCTCAAGTTTTACCGGTAGTGTGGTGGTAAAATAATATATATTTTTTGTCAGCTCGGAAATATCGTAGTGTTTCAGTATCGTACACAACAAAATTCCCAAGCCGAGACCCAGCACGGTGCCAATCAGACCAATAACCATACCGTTGAAAATGAAAATCTTGCGGATACTTTGATTCGTAGATCCCATGGCCTTCAGGATAGCAATATCCCGGATCTTTCCCATGACCAGCATGATCAGGGAACTGGCAATGCTAAATGCGGCAACGAGAATGGTAAGGGTTAAAATAATGAACATCGCAATCCTTTCATTCTTCATCGCCTCAAAAAGTTTTTGATTCATCTGGATCCAGTCCTGCGTCAAAAAGGGGTGACCCAGTTTGGCATCTATTTTTTTTGCAATCTCCTTAGCTTTATAAATATCTTCTATCCGCACCTCAATACCTGTAACCGAATCTCCCATGCGTAAAATTTTTTGAGCATCCTTTAAATGGATATAGGCAAAGGAGCTGTCAAACTCGTACATGCCGGATCGAAAAAAACCACTTACTTTAAACTGCTTCATCATTGGTATTTGAACGATCGATGAACGCATGTCGCCAGGAGATAACAGGGAAATGATATTACCTTCAATAACCCCTAAATTGCTTGCAAGCTCTTTACCCAGTACGATAGCAGGGGCTGCAGAGAAATTGTCTTTAAGGTTAGTTAAATTCGAATGGTCCGGCAAAGAAACATCTTTGAGCGTTTTAATCACCCGACCGGCTGTTGCGGGGTCGATTCCTTTTATCATGGCTGGAGAGACACCGGATTTTGATCGCAGCATTCCCAGAACATTATTAAAAGGCGTTGCGGCTTCAACGCCATCTATTTTCTCAACTTCTTTAACAAGCCGGCGATACCCGGTAAATGCTCCGCCCTCGTGCCTCAATACCACATGGGATTGACCGCCCAGAATGCGTGTCTTAAGGTCGGCCTCAAAGCCGGTCATCACCGCAATGACAACGATCAATGTCATAACGCCGACCGTTATTCCGGCGATGGAAAGAATGGTAATCAGGGTAATAAATGCCTGTTTCTGCCTTGCCCTGAGATAGCGTCCACCTATAAAGTATTCAAATGACATTGATGAGATTTTTATTATTAATTATAGGTCTTAATTTGTGAAATCTAATTCATAGCAAGTTTGGATTACCTGCCATTTTGTGAAATCCAAAAGACTCACTAATTTTTATGATATATGTTCCATATTCGGATAGGAAACTCAAGAAAAATCAAAACCACCAAAGAATCATCGAAAATTTAGTCTTTTACAGAGCAGGAATATGCGAAGTTTCACTTTTCCCAATGGAAAAAGATGGGGTTTTGGAACCAGTTTATCCACCCAGGTAGGCTTTTTTGACCTCCGGATTTTCAAGAAGTTCTTCAGAGGGCCCCTCTAAAACAAGGTTTCCGTTTTCCAGCACATAGCCCCGCTGCGCAAACTGAAGCGCCATGCGCGCATTTTGTTCCACCAAAAGAATGGTAGTGCCTTCCTGATTGATCTCCTTGAGCGCATCAAACATACTCATCATCAACAACGGTGCCAACCCCATGGACGGTTCGTCCAACAGCATGACCTTACGTCCACTCATGTATGCCCGACCCACCGCCAACATCTGCTGCTCACCGCCGCTCAGGGTACCGGCCTTCTGGTTTTGACGTTCTTCCAAACGCGGAAAAATAGAAAACACCCGCTGAACATCGTTTGGAATCTGATCATTATCCTTACGGGCAAAGGTGGCTAATTTGAGGTTTTCAATAACCGTCAGGTTGTCAAACAGGCGTCTGCCCTCGGGAACATGGGAAATCCCCAGTTTGCTGACGACTTTGTCGGCGGGATAATCCAGCAGGTCATTGCCCTGGTATGTCATTTTGGTTCCGTCCTCTACCGGAACCAGGCGGGAAATCGCTTTTAAAGTGGTACTCTTACCGGCACCGTTGGCGCCGATAATGCAGACAATTTCTCCCTCATTGATTTGAAAGTTCAACCCATGCAGGGCTTTAATATTTCCATACGATACACGTAAGTTTTCAACCGTAAGTAGCATTACTCCACTGTCTCCTTGCCGAGATAAGCATCAATCACTTTGGGATTGTTTTGAATTTCTTCGGGTGTACCTTCCGCAATCACCTCGCCGAACACAAGGGTTTGAATACGTTCACACAGTTCCATGACGACTTTCATGCGGTGCTCGATGAGAAAAATCGCCAATCCAAAATCGTTATGGACGTTGCGGATGATCTTCATCATCTGGACCAGTTCTTCAGGGTTCATCCCGGCGGTGGGCTCATCCAGAAATAAAATTTTGGGTTCCATGGCCAGCGCCCGGGCCATTTCTACTCTTCGCTGGGCACCATAGGGCAAATTGAGCACAATTTGATCGACAAACTGGTCCACCCCCATTATACTCAGAAGCTGATAGGCTTTCTCTTCACTTTCGGCTTCTTCTTTTTGCCGGCGAGGAGTACCGAAAAAAGCGCCGAACAAGCCGTAGCTGAGCTTTGAATAACGGGCCATCTTCACATGCTCAAGCACCGTCATGTGACGCCACAGAAGCATATTTTGAAACGTCCGGCCGATTCCCATTGAAGCAATCTCATGGGGCGAACGCCCGTTTAACTCACTTCCCGCTAGGATTATTTTTCCTTCGGTCGGCTGGTAGATGCCGGTGATGAGATTAAAAATGGTGGTTTTGCCGGCACCATTGGGTCCGATCAACCCCCAGACCTGGCCGGGTTTAATATCCAACTCATAATTATGCACCGCCCTTAGGCCACCGAAGTAATGTGTCATCTTATCAATTTGAAGCAATGACATGCTAGACCTCTTCTTCTAATACCCCAATTGAGTTAAGAACCAATTTCACTCACTTAAGGTGATACCTTTTTCGGCTGGATCAGCTTTTTGACATCAAATTCCTTAAATGCGATAAGGCCCGTCGGCCGATAAATCATCACCAGAATAAGCAGCAGCGGAATGATGACCCACTTATACAATGCCAACGGCCGTAAAGCTTCCCCCAGCAGACTGATACCACAGGCGCCGACAATGGCACCGTATACGGAATTCAGCCCGCCAAAATAGACCATCGCCAGAACCTCGGCAAGTTTTTTAATGTCGAAATCCCCAGGATTCACATAGCGAACAACATGGGCATATAGTCCTCCGGCAACCCCGGCCCAAAAAGCGCCGAACATAAATGCCGTCATTTTGGTACGCCGGGTATTGACGGTCATGGCATCTGCGGCCATCTCATTATCGCGCACGGCATTCAGTGCCTTTCCAAAAGTAGACCGCACGAAATTATTAATGATCCACACCGCCAACACCGCACACATGAAAACGACCGGTAGACTTGCCCAATTCGGCTGGCTGCTCAATCCACGAGGACCGCCCACAGCCTCGAGATTCTCGATCAAGCTTTTGACAATAAACATGAATGCCAGAGAAATAATCGCCAGATAATCTCCCCGCGTCCTAAACGACGGGATCGCCACTGCCAGTGCACCAACAGCAGCAACCAAACCGCCGATGATCAATGCGATCGGGAAAAATAACGGACCGATGGCTTTGGGAAGCCATGCTAACCCGAAAATCCTGTCATCGACAAACAGCAATACGGTGAAAACCGACGCCGAATATGCCCCTAACGCTAAAAACCCGGGATGTGAACACGAAAACTCACCCATATAACCGTTAATTATATTTAGACTCAATGTTACCATGACGGCGATCAACATGAACCTTGCGACATCGTTCCGGTAGAGGCTCATATCCGACCACCAGTGCACGACAGCGTAAAGCAGGCCAAGATGAATTATAACGGAAAAAAGCATGGGAAAGTCAAGAAGCTTGCCTGCCAATTTGTTCATTATCGATGCGCTAGAACGGGCAACAATGCCGATCGGCAAGATATAAATTAAAAGCACATACGCGACTGCGCTGGGTATCAGAAAAGGTTTTTTAAGAATGATAAGGAACCCAAATAAAGAGAGTGCTTTGGGTAATCCTAGTGCCCGGGCAAAGGGTGTGCCCACAAAATGTTCCAGCGCAACCGCAATTAAAGCGCCAAGCAGCCAGCCGAGCAGCGGAACCTGCGAAACGAAGGTTCGGATACTTATTTTTGACAGCCTCGTAATGTTAGACAGCTTTTCACTTGATGCTTCCATGTCACATCCTAGGTTCAGTCTGTTAGGTTGAGTTTCGCCCTTTTAAATCCTCTTTGTGGTATAGCCTGTTTCTACCAAACTGGATTGAGAAACGAAGCCCAATATATCCTTTTTGAAAACGAATAATTGATAACAAATAACACCTATTTGAGTTTTAACTCAAGAGTATTAGAGTCTCAATCGCGCACTATACGGCTCACCAAAGAAACCGTGGGGCCGGAAAACTAAAATCAACAACACGATTGAGTAAGCAATAAAATTACGTATCGTCGATGGGAAAATCATGGGTACGAAGATTTCAATAAAGCCCAGTAAAAATCCAGCCAGTGTGGCCCCGACTACAGAGCCCCTGCCTCCAAGGATTGCTGCAACAAATGCCTTCCACCCAAAAAGAACCCCCATGTAAGGATCCAATACCGGATAAGCGATACCGTAGAAGATCCCAGCCGCGGCAGCCAAGGCCGACCCTAATGCAAACGTCATCGCCGCAATTTTATTAAGCGGCACTCCCATCAATGGCACCACGACATAATCAAAAGCCATGGCCCGCATGGCCATACCCCACTTGGTTCTGCGGATGAACTGATGAAGTGCAAAGGCAAGTCCGATGGAAAGCGCTACAATCATAATTTTCTGGTTGGTGATATAGATCCCGCCCAAATTATAGGTAGCGGTTTGAACCAGAGAAGGGAAGCTTAGCTGTTCGGCGCCGAGTAAAATTAAATTGCCGGTCTCCAGAATTATACCAATCATCAAGCCTGTAATGGCAGCAGAAGCCCGGGGTGCATCCCGCAACGGCCGATAGCCAACCCGTTCGACAAACATACCGACGAAGGAAGTCAGAAACATGGAAAAAATAACGGTTAACATCAATATCAGCCAATTGGGCATTGCCAGGGCACCCATTTTGGATAGGGCAATCAGTCCCGTTGCAACACCAAATCCAATGTAGGCGCCCACCATGAAGATATCACCGTGAGCAAAATTAAACAGCATCAATATGCTATACACCATCGAATAACCGAGAGCGATCAGCGCATAGAAACTTCCCAATTGCAGGGCATTGATCAGATTTTGTAACAACTGCATCTATTTTACTCCGGATTCTTGAAAAAGGCGGGCGCAGAGCACAAGGCCCTCGCCCGTCCTTTGGTAAGGGAATAATCTGAGTTTCGTCAGCTAGTGCATTATCCCCAAAACAGGTTGAAGCGTGTGATTAAACGCTCCCCTCAGGGACATACGGATTTGTAGAACTCGAATTCACCGGTATCGCTGATCCGAACGATGACGGCACATTTAACCGGATCGCCCTCTTCGGTGAAGTCCATGTTGCCCGTGATACCCTCAAATTTCTTAATCTTTGCCAGCGCATCACGCACCGCTTTGCGATCCTTTTTGATATCACCGCTAAGCTCACCGACGTTTTGAATGGCCGTCTGCACAATGCGCATCGCATCCCATGTCAACGCGCCGACGTCGTCGGGCACATAACCGTGTTTTGCTTTGTAGCGATCGATAAATTCTTTGGTTGCGCCGGTGGCACCGGCAGCAGCGTAATGGGTACTGAAGAAAAGACCGTAGCAGTCTTTCCCACAAAGTTTCACCGTTTCAGCCGAGCCCCAGCTGTCACTTCCCACAATCGGTTTATCCCATCCCAGCTGATGGGCCTGTTGCACGATCAAGGCTACCTCATTATAGTACTGGGGGGTAAAAATGAATTCGGCACCGGAATCTCTAATCTTGGTCAGCTGCGAGCTGAAGTCGGTGTCCTTGGTGGTAAAGCTTTCGTAAGCAGCCATGGTGCCAATTTTTTCCCACGCATCTTTGAAGTTTTCGGCCAGGCCTTTGGGATAATCACTGGCCACGTCGTAAAGTACGGCGGCCTTCGTAAAACCAAATTCATCTTTGACAAAGTTGGCGACAACCGGACCTTGAAATGGATCCAGAAAGCAGCCGCGGAAAACAAACGGGCGATCCTTGGTCGTATTGGGGTTGGTTGACCAGGGGCTGATCATCGGCGTTTCCAGTTCATTGGCTTTGCCACCAGCCGGCACCGCCTGTTTGGAAGACTGGGGTCCGATAATGGCAAGCACCTCGTCTTCGGTGATCAACTTGGTGTTGGCTTTAACCGCTGATTCGGCTTTGGACTCATTGTCCTCAATCACCAGTTCAACTTTGTATTTCTTATCGCCTACCTGGATGCCACCGGCAGCATTGATATCCTCCAGCCACATTTCAGCGGCGAACTTGGTACCCTCACCGACTTTTGGAATATCTCCGGTGAGCGGAGCGTTAACGCCGATTTTAATGGTTTCCGGCCCACTGGGACCACAGGCATAAAAAGCCACAAACATCGTAATACAAGAAAAAATAACGACTGAAACGAATCCCTTTTTCATTGCTAATCTCCTTTTCCATCATTTGATTTAAATTTCTAATATTACAGCCAAATTAAATTTCACATTCATCGCCAAAAAAATTGAAGGGCTGCATAACACAAGCAAAATATTTTTGCAACTCCATTAAAATCTTTGAGGTATCATCCGATTGATTTTATTCTTCAAAAATATGGACTATATATAAGAATCTTGTTAAAATTAAAAAAAATTCATAATTTTTTGATGAAATCATAAAAAAATAAATTAATTATTGACAGAATCATCAAAAATTCCTAATTTTTTATTTATACTATTAACTTAAGCGCTATATCAACTCATGCTTATAGACAAAACAAACCTCGCCATCATCAAACACCTTCGCAATGGTAGAAAATCCTACAAAAAAATAGCCGCAGAATTGTCGATTTCCGAAAATACGGTGCGGGCCCGGGTCCACAAATTAATTGCGGAAGGTATTTTAGAAATATCCGGCCTGGTAGACCCCCAAGCAATAAACGGACATCGCGTGGTCATGGTCGGAGTTAAGCTCCAGACCATGGATTTGGTAAAAAAAGGCCAGGAGTTCAGCAAAATGAAAGGTGTGGTATCCGTCAGTGTGGTCACGGGCCGATTTGACTTGATTCTTGTGGTTCTTTTAAAGCCTGGTTTTGGCCTGCTCGAATTTTATACGGAAGAGGTATCTCAGATCAAAGATGTACAATCGGTGGAAACCTTTGTGGTTTACAAAAGCTACAATTTAAAAGTTCCATATGTGCTCTAATTTCACGTGTGCAAACCAACAATAGGAGGCAAAGCAATGAAAGAACTCTCTGAATTAAATTTACCCGATGATGTGCGCTATGCCGAATCCCATGAATGGGCCAAGCCGGAGGGCGACAAGGTGAAAGTCGGCATTACAGACTACGCTCAGGATCAATTGGGAGATATTGTATTTGTCGAGCTGCCGGAAGCTGGAGATAGCTTTGAAAAAGGTGAGGAATTCGGAACAGTAGAATCCGTCAAAGCTGTATCTGAACTCTACATGCCCGTCGGTGGCGAAATTGTTGCCGCAAACACGAGTCTGGAAGACTCACCGGAGCGGGTCAACAACCGTCCGTATTCCGATGGCTGGATGATCGAGGTTAAACTCGACGATGCATCGGAAATGGATGGATTGTTGACCAATGATGCTTATCTTGAAAAGTTGAAAGGATAAAATCCATGCGTTACTTGCCCCACACTCCTGAAGATATTTCGGCCATGTTGCAGGCAATTGGGGTCAAATCCCTTGAGGATCTTTTCCCCACCGTACCTTATGATTGTCGCCGCACAGGCGATCTGAAACTGCCTGAAGCATTGACGGAGTGGGAATTGAATAAGCACATTGACAAGCTTTCCAATACGATGGCGGTATCTCCGGAGTTTAGAGTATTTCTGGGTGCAGGCAGTTATGACCACTATATTCCCGCATCGGTTTCTTATTTGCTGTCCCGCTCCGAGTTTGTGACATCGTATACGCCCTACCAGCCGGAAATCAGTCAGGGGACGCTTCAGGCCATTTTTGAATATCAGACGCTCACCGCCCGCCTTCTGGGTATGGATGTGGCCAATGCCTCCCAATATGATGGAGCGTCTTCAATTGCAGAAGCCCTTCTGATGGCCGTCCGCATAACGCGCCAAAAGAAGGTGGCCGTCTCACGCCTGATCCATCCGAACTACCGCCAGGTGATCGAAACCTATTTCGCACCCACCGACTGTGAAATTATCGAATTACCCTATACCGAAGCGGGGATTACCGATCTGTCAAAAATAAATGATTTGGAAAATCTTGCCGCGGTAGCCGTCCAATCGCCTAATTTTTTCGGCTGCATTGAAGATCTTCAATCCAGCGCTAAAAAAGCACATGATAAAAAAGCTCTTTCGGTGGTGGGCTTCACCGAACCGCTGGCATACGGTATGTATAAAAATCCCGGAAGCTTTGATGCCGATATCGCCTGTGGAGAAGGACAAAGTTTAGGAATACCCCGCACTTTTGGCGGACCGGCCCTGGGGATGTTTGCCGCCAAACAAAAATATGTTCGCAATATCCCGGGACGGCTGGTCGGTCAGACCGCAGATGTGGAAGGCAGAAGAGGATTTGTGCTGACGCTGGCCACTCGTGAGCAGCACATTCGCCGCGAAAAAGCGACCTCAAATATATGTACGAACCACAGCCTGTGTGCCCTGGCAGCGAGTATCTATATGGCTTCGGTTGGAGGAAGCGGTTTTAAAGAACTCGCCCGGTTGAATTACGATAAGTGCGAGTATCTGAAAGATCAGCTACGCAAGGCCGGCTATAGCTTGCCGTTTAGCCAATCGACCTTTAATGAATTGGTCGTCCAGTTTCCGGAAGGATTTGAGACGACCTACCAAGACCTGCTGAAGAAACGCATCATCGCAGGCTTGCCTCTGGAATGCTATTATCCTGAGCTTGCCAACCACTATTTATTGTGCGTCACAGAAACCATGGCGAAGGAAGACATTGATACTTTGGTTAAGGAGATTGTAACATGAAAGAATACCCTGGCACAACCGGCTTAATACTCAATGAACCACTGCTGTGGGAAAAAGGAAAAAAGGGCAGAACCGGCTATTCTCTGCCCCGGCGTGATGTTGAATCATATCCGGTCGACGAATCATTTGTCAGTGACGGCCCTGATTTTCCGGATTTGAGTGAAGTCGATGTCATCCGGCATTATATCCGTCTGTCCCAATGGAATTTCAGCGTCGATAGTGGAATGTATCCGTTAGGCTCTTGTACGATGAAATATAATCCCAAAACCAATGAGCGACAGGTGAGCCAACCCGGATTTGCCGGTGCCCATCCATTACTGCCCCCCCATCTATCGCAAGGGATACTCAGATTGATGTTTGAGCTGGAAAAATTTCTGGTGGACATCACCGGCATGGATGCAGCTTCTCTACAACCGGCAGCCGGCGCCCACGGCGAACTTGCCGGAATGCTTCTGTTTCACGCATATCACAAAAGCAAGGGATCACCGCGATCGAAAATCATCGTTCCGGATACGGCTCACGGGACCAATCCGGCAAGCGCCGCATTGTGCGGATACCAACCTGTTACGATAAAGTCCAATGACAAAGGCATCTTGGCACCCGAAGACGTCTCTCAAATAATGGATGAGGAAACAGCCGGTATTATGGTCACCAACCCCAACACCCTTGGATTGTTTGAGGAAAATATTAAAGAAATCGCCGAAATTGTTCACGCCAAAGACGGTCTGGTGTATTGTGATGGGGCCAACATGAATGCGGTAATGGGAATCGTTCACATGGGAGATATCGGCATTGATGTGCTGCATTTAAATCTCCATAAAACATTCTCCTCCCCCCATGGCGGCGGCGGCCCGGGTTCCGGTCCGGTGTGCGTTCGAAAGCATCTGGAGCCGTTTCTTCCTATACCGCGTGTTATCGAGAAAGAGGGGCAACATCTACTCTCTGTAGATTTTCCGGAATCCATCGGGAAACTCCACGCCTTTTACGGAAATGTTGGGGTGCTGATACGGGCTTACAGTTATATTTTGAGCATGGGTGCCGATAATCTAAAAAAGGCCAGTCAATTGGCTGTCTTAAATGCCGCCTACATCAAACAAAAATTAAAGGATACGTTACATCTCGCCTATGGCCGCCCATGTATGCATGAGTGCGTATTTTCCGATAAAAACCAGCAGGTCCACAAAGTGACCACCTTGGATATGGTGAAACGCTTGATGGATTACGGCTTTCATCCGCCGACCATTTATTTTCCGCTGGTGGTTCCGGGAGCGATTATGATCGAACCCACCGAAACCGAGTCCAAAGAAGATATTGATCTTTTCATTGATTCCATGAAAGCAATTGCCAACGAAGCCAAGGAAAACACAGAGCTGTTGCGAGAGGCCCCGAAAAACTCCAGACGAAGAAGGCTGGATGAAACTGCTGCTGCAAGAAAGCCTTGCTTGAGGGGATGAAATCGGGGTGCGTGTATGATCTCAAGTAACAATAACAGAGTAAGTAATTCGAATTCAAAATCTATAGCACAGGTTCAAGCAGAAACTCGAAACGCGCAACTCGTAACCCGAAATCCGAAACCCGGAACCCGTGACTCGCAACCCGAAACCCGGAACTCGGAACTCGATAAATGTTTCTGTGTCGATTTAGGCCTCATTGATTACCGTACAGCCTGGAAATTGCAAACCGATCTTGTCGAGGCTCGCATAAATAAAACCATTACATCAGACATTGTCTTGCTTTTAGAACACCCGTGTGTGTTTACGCTAGGCCGCCGAGGGGCAAGTGAGAACCTGTTCGTCTCCAAGTCCGATCTGGGGAAATCCGGCATATCGGTGATCCAGGTCGAACGCGGCGGCAATATTACCTATCACGGCCCCGGACAACTCGTCGTTTACTTCATCATGGATTTGGAAGCCGCCAGGGTGGCTGTTGTTGATTTTGTTGAAGCATTAGAGGAAGTGATGCTACAGACGGTTGGGATGTGGGGAATTACGGCCGAACGAAATCCCGCCAACCGCGGAATCTGGGTTGGTGATAAGAAAATGGGCAGCATCGGTATTGCGCTTCGCAGAGGCATCAGCTTTCACGGCTTGGCCCTAAACGTTAATTTAGATTTAAAGCCCTTTTCCTGGATCCAACCCTGCGGTATGCAAGATGTTCGTATGACCTCCATGAAGCAAGAGCTGTCCGAGGAGTTATCCATGAACAGCGTGCGGGAGGTCTTAAAAGAACAATTAGAGGCGGTTTTTGGCGTAGCGCTTTTTACAAAGAGCTATTTTGAGCTGGAAGGTATTTTACGAAATCAAAAACATGAATCAATGGCTGAACGTGTTTAGCGTTTTGTGTTTCGTGTTTGGTAATCTTTCCAAACATTGAATGAAAAGGCTAAACACAAGACACCAAATATTAAACACCAATCATCCAAACAGACATGAAACACCAATCTCAGTCCACCGTTTTGGTACAAAAACCCAGCTGGTTAAAACGTCGGCTGCCCACCGGTCCGATTTATGAAAATGTCAGATCAATGATCAACAAAGACCGGTTACATACGGTATGCCAGGAAGCGAAGTGCCCAAATATCTGGGAATGCTTTGGCCAACAGACAGCCACATTTCTCATCCTGGGTTCACGCTGCACCCGCAACTGTCGCTTTTGTTCGGTTGATGCAGGACCTGTCACCCCACCGGATCCGGATGAGCCGGTTAGGGTGGCGGAAGTCGCTCAGCGAATAGGATTGAAATATGTGGTGGTGACCTCCGTCACCCGCGATGACGTGCCGGATGGCGGAGCCGGTTTCTTTGCCAAAACGATCAAGGAAATACGCAAGAGAATACCGGATGCATGTGTGGAAGTTTTAATACCGGATTTTCAGGGCAGTGCCGAAGCGCTTCAAACTGTCTTGCAAGCCCGGCCCGATGTGTTAAATCATAATATTGAAACGGTTGCGCGCCTCTATCCTTTAGTACGTCCGGAAGCAAACTATAAGCGCTCATTGGAATTGCTTGAACGCGTCCAAGCCTTTGGTTTTTCAATACCCACTAAGTCAGGATTAATGCTCGGTTTCGGTGAAAAACGTGAGGAAATTAAAAAAACGCTTGAGGATCTTTTGCGTGTAGGCTGCCGTATCTTAACCTTAGGTCAATATTTGCAGCCAACAAAAAAACATCTGCCGGTCAAACGGTTTATCCCTCCCGAAGAATTTGAACATTGGCGTGACATTGCCCGCAAAATGGGATTTTCTGAAGTGGCCAGCGGACCGTTTGTGCGCAGTTCGTATCATGCAAAAGAGCTCTTTCAGGCAGTCAAAGCATGATGGGTTGTGGATAACGCGTTACGAATTGCGGGTTGCGCGGTACGCGCTGTGCGTTGCGTGTTGGAGTGTTAGGGTTGCTGAGTGCGGGTTGCGAGATTCGTGATTCGGGTTGCGCGTTTAGGTGCAATGAACTTAAATAGATAAGTTGTCGGGGGATTTTCTGAAATAATGACTGTCATTCCCGCGAAGCCTGTCCCTTACACCGATCAGGGAGCAGGAATCCAGGCTATATGGAGTAAAACATTGTGGACAAACCGCTGATTTGGGCCGAAGTTGATCTAAACGCCTACGCACATAATATTAAAGAGCTGAGAAGAATTACCCATCCGAATGCCCGATTGATGGCCGTGGTGAAGGCAAACGGCTACGGTCACGGCGCATGTGTAGTTGCCCGTGAAGCGCTGCAAAACGGTGCTGAGTGGCTGGGCGTTGCCAGAATTAATGAGGCAATTCAATTAAGAACAGAGGGATTCGCGGCTCCCATTTTAATTTTCGGCTACACACCGCCGGATCTGGCCGACAAACTGATTGAATTTGATCTCACCCAAACCGTCTACAGCTACTCCACCGCTGAAGTACTCTCCAGCAAGGCACAATCAAGGGGTAAAACGATCCGCATTCATATTAAGGTAGACAGCGGCATGGGCAGACTGGGACTATTACCGCAAGTTTTGGTGTCGCCCACTGCGTCACAGGATCCAAAAAGCGATCCGGTTCGTGAAATCGAATCGATTGCAAAGCTTACCGGCCTTGAAACCGAGGGCATATTCACCCACTTTGCCACTGCAGATAGCGCTGATAAGTCCTATGCGAATAAACAGCTAGATATCTTCCTGGAATTTTTAAACCGGCTGCGGCAAGCAGGGTTGGACCCCCCAATAAAGCATGCCGCCAATAGTTCAGCTTTAATCGATTTGCCGGAATCTCATCTGGATTTGGTGCGGCCCGGTATAGCGACTTACGGCCTTTACCCTTCCGATGAAGTCAATAAAAAAAGGGTAACACTCAAACCGGTTATGGCATTGAAAAGCAGAATCATTCATTTAAAGCAGGTGCCCGCCGGTTTTAACGTCAGCTACGGGATCACGTATCAAACTGAAAAACCAACCACCATTGCCACCGTGCCTGTCGGATATGCGGACGGATTTAATCGCTTACTTTCATCGCGCGGAGACATGCTGGTTCACGGCCAAAGGGTGCCGATCATCGGCCGGGTATGCATGGATCTGAGCATGCTGGATGTGAGAGATCTCTCAAACGTCAATTTAGAAGATGAGGTCGTGATTTTTGGGCAGCAAGGCGATGAGTCCATTACCGCCGACGAAATTGCTTCACGTCTAAACACCATCAATTATGAAGTCGTTTCTACGGTAATGGAACGCGTACCACGGATTTATATAAAATACTGAAGGATATGAAAAAATGGCAGCAAAACTGAAAAAGTTAAACATATTCATTTTTCTCTTTATGATACCTCTTTTTTCACCCCTTTTATCATGTTCACAAAAACGCCCGGTACTTTACCCGAACAGCTATTTAAAACACGTAGGCAAAGAATTTGCAGAAGCCGATATTGATGACTGCATTCAGCTGGCCAAGGATTATGGTGTTGATTCGAAATCAGGTGATAGGATCGCCAAGCAAACGGCCAAAGGTGCAACCGTTGGAGGAGCAACCGGTGCAGCTGTCGGCGCAGTCACAGGCAATTTAGGTCGCGGGACTGCGGTCGGTGCCGCGGGCGGTGCGGCGGCTGCAGGCACCCGGGAAGCGCTTCGCTCCGGAGATCACGATCCGGTGTTTAAACGATTTGTCGAAAAATGTCTGCGAGATAAAGGCTATGAACCCATCGGCTGGCGATAATACAAAACACCTAATTGAGTCTAATATTCAGAATCGCTGTTTGTTTTGCTTGACTCCATTTTTAAGATATTTTATGTTGCTTTTTTAATATTAAATCCTAATGCACTGTAGGAAAGAAAAAAAGAAAGGAGGGCTCTGTTGATGGCCGAAGGCCGAGTGAAATGGTTCAATGTAAAAAAAGGTTATGGTTTCATTGAGGCTGAAGACGTTGGCGATGTATTTGTGCACTATACAGGGATTGATGGAGATGGATTCCGCAAACTAAAAGAATCTGACAGAGTCAGCTTTGATATAGAAGAGTCCCCCAAAGGTCCCCAGGCGGTGAATGTCAAACGGCTTTAACAAATTGTCTGAATAAACTGTAAGGTAATACCCAATCAAGGCAGAGCCAATTATGGCTCTGCTTTTCTAATTTTTAGCGATTCCAAAAAATAGGCTCTTAATGATCTCATCGATTATCGGGCAGGGGCCAAGCACCGTAAGCACTAAGTTGTTTTGCAAATATTCACAAGTTACATTTATGCCGTGCAGGGTTGTTTTGAAAGATGAACGTCGAACATCGAACTTCCAACGTTGAACATCGAACAATGATGTCGCTCCGCTCCGCAATTTAATTTCATTTGTTTTCAAAAATCCGATGTTAAACCTTGAATGACTATCTCTGTTTCTTTCCAGCCGTTTTGATACTCGTAACGAAAATCTTAAATAGTTTAGCTTTGAGTGGCCTTTTCATTTTGTATCAGAAACATGTAGATATCCATCACATTGGTGCGCGTTGGCCCGGTAATTACCAGATCATCCAGCTGCTTGAAAAAATTATAGGAATCGTTTCGGCGAAGATACTCTCCGGGATCAATACCCTTATGACGGGCGCGATCCACGGTGGCGCCATCGGCGATCGCTCCGGCCGCATCAGTGGGTCCATCCGTGCCATCGGTTCCCCCGCTGAGAACAACGACATTATCTTGCCCTTCTAAAGCGAGGGCAGAAGCCAATGCATACTCCTGGTTACGACCGCCTTTTCCATCCCCCTGGAGAGTTACCGTCGTCTCTCCCCCAAATAAAATGCACGCCGGAGCCGAAATTGGATTTCCCGAACTCAAAATTTCTTTAGCAATAGCGGCGTGAACTTTGGCCACCTCACGGGCTTCGCCCTCGACTTTGGTTGATAGAATCAACGGACGATATCCCAGGCGCTCAGCCTCACTGCTGGCGGCCAACATGGCCTGAAGATTAGTGCCGACCATAACCGAGGAACAGCGCTGGAAGGCCGCAGCTTCGGATTTGGGCGTATCTTCGATTTCTCCCCGTACGCCCTTTTGGATATGATCCCGGATAGAAACCGCCAATTGATCCCATATTCCGTAACGTTTAAGAATCTGTTCGGTTTCTTGAAAGGTACTGGAATCGGGCACCGTCGGTCCCGATCCGATCACATCCAAATCATCTCCCACAACATCAGACAGGATCAGGCTTATTACGGTGGCCGGATAGGCAGCCTGTGCCAATCTACCGCCTTTGGAACGCGAGAGATGCTTACGAATGGTATTTAATTCATGAATAGTTGCCCCACAGGCAAGCAGAAGTTTTGTGGCCTCCTGCTTATCTTTAAGGCTTATGCCCACAGAGGGAGCAATTAAAAGCGCAGAGCCACCTCCTGAAATCAGGCATATGACCAAATCTTTCTCACCGGCTTCTTCAGCCACGGACAAAATTTCTTCGGTTCCGCGAACGCCGCCTTCATCAGGCACCGGATGACCTCCCTCACATATCTTCACCTGCTTTAAGGGAAGCCCGTGGCCTTCTTTGACTACAATGACACCCTTGGTAATGCGCTCATCCAGAAGACCTTCCAGAGCCTTTGCCATGGGGGCCACCGCTTTGCCTGCTCCCACGACAAAAATCCGCTCGTAACTCATCAGATCAAGGCGCTGGTCATTAATCACTATCGCCTCATCCATGACCTTAACATGACGATAAATGGCCTCAATCGGATCCACGGCTTTCAGGCCTGCTTTAAAAATCTCAAGGGCTTGCTGCCGCATAAGTTTAACAATAGTATCAGGTGTATTCATATATTCCCTACTCTAAAATAAACCATCTTCTTTCTTCTATCTTTTGGCCTCAAGCTTCATTATGAAACTTCAGGATTCAACCATACAAACTGATATGGCTTCAGCTGAAACGATTCGCTAGAAACCTTTTCCCCGGTAAGCAGATCTGTCATCCTCTTAGGTTTTCTCTCTGCTAACAAAGAGACGGAAATTTGCTGGGAAGAAATATTGGTCAAGGCATAGATAACTTGATCCTTGGAATACCTCTTTATGGCAAACACCTTCGGATCGACATCTATTATTTCAAAGGCGGCATTCGGATGAAAGGCGGGTTGTTTTTTACGGATCTTGATCAAGTTGAGATAAGGAAAGAAAACCGCTGCTCGAAACGAATTCGGATCATTTAACGCTTTCACTAACTCCTCAGCCTGAAGTTTTTCACGGTTAATGGTACGGGCTCGGCCGGTTTGTTGCACCCCCTCCAGCCAGTTGTGTGAGCCCAGTAAACTGTGAATATATGTGGCCGGCACACCCGGCAAAGCATACTGTATCGCCTGGGAGGCCAAAAATTTTTCGGCTTGGTTGGCGTTTTTATCAGCCAATATCGCATCCACATAGGTGATGTTCAGCTCATAAGGGCTGTCAGAGCCGTCCGGATTGCGCTTATATGAAACCTGTCCTTCATGGGCTTTGACAATATCAATGAGTCCGTTAATTTCTTCCGGCGGCAGTATGCCTTCCAGCGGCCGTACCCCGACTCCGTCATGCGAGGCCGTGAAATTGAAAAACGTGGTGGTCTCAGATTTTAGGTTCAGACCTTTGGCCCATTGTGAGAGCACGGATGCGTCCTCTTTTGCAAAGGAATAGAAAAGCAGGGGCGGTAAGGTAAAATTGTAGACCATCTGCGCTTCATCGCGGCCATCACCAAAATAGCTGATGTTCTCAGCATGAGGCACGTTGGTTTCGGTTAGAATCATAACATTCGGCGCGACGATATCCAAAATGCTTCGGTAAAGTTTTACCATATCATGGGTTTGGCTCAAATGGATGCAGTTGGTGCCGATTTCTTTCCATAGATAAGCAATGGCATCCAATCTCAAAATGGTGGCACCCTGCTTTACATAAAAAAGAAGCACATCGATCATTTTTTCAAGCACATCCAGACTTTTAAAATTGAAATCAATCTGATCGGCGCTAAATGTTGTCCACAGATGCACAGGGGTGCCATCATGTTTTTTATATTCGCTGAGAAGTGGCAGAGACCTCGGTCGCGTGACCTTAGATAGATCTGTTGAAGGATCAGTTTCAATGGCAAACTGTTCAAATCCCGCTTCACTGCATAAATAATTTTCGAACCATTGGCTCTTGGATGAAAAATGATTGACCACGTAATCAAACATGAGCCGAAAATCTTCGCCGATGGCAGTGACATCTTCCCAGGATCCGAGTTCCGTGTTGATGGCATGAAAATCCATTACAGAAAAACCGTCATCAGACGAAAACGGGAAAAAGGGTAAAAAATGAATAGTCGAAATCGCACCCTTCAGGTGAGTCTTGGCAAAGTCATGCAGAGTAGCAATGGGTGGTTCTCCTGCTTTTTGTAAGGAATCACCATAGGTGATCAAAACAACATCTTCCTGAGAAAAAAACGGATCTTTTTCGGACTTTTTTTTCGGAAAATTTTCGATCAACGGAAGAATTTTTTTCAATGCCTGATTACCCGCTTTCTCACCGTAAATCCGATGCAGTAGTTTTTTGATTCTCTCTATATCTTCCATGGCAATTCTCCTTTACAATCAGTAAATATCCTACCCCGGAGCTGCCGGCTTTGGAACACCCCGGAGGAGTGAAATTTACAATGTTTGTATAATTGCTTTTAGCCCCGAAGCGCCATGTGTGTGGCAATATAATGTTTGAGTTCTCGTTCGAGGACATCGTACGAAAAAAAACGCCTGCCGATTTCATAGTTTTGGTCAACTGCCGCTTCAATCCGTGTAGAATCTGTTAAAAGCTTTTTTGTCTTCTGAACCGCTGCTTCGGTGACATATCCGGGCAACTCGATGACGTCGAATCCTTTCGGTTTGATGTCTTTGCTGTAAATGGAATACTCATTTACCACAATGGGCTTGCGGAAATAGACGGCCTCCAGAAATGCATTTCCAAAACCTTCAAACGTGGATGGATAAGTGACAAGATCCGAATGGGGATAAATGTCATCCAGGGTGTAAATTTTTCTTCCATCTTTTGTGGTTCCTCTTTTTTCATTGATAATGTCTGAAACAAAAATGGTATCCACATTCATGAGTTTGGAGTATTCTCTCAGGCGTTGCTCATAGTCATACCCCTCATCGCCTGATGCATGCGAAATCACCAGTTTCGCCTTCATACCCAGCCGGTGTACCAGTTCAATGGCCATTTCAATGCCTTTGCGCGCCACCACCCGGGTGGGCTGAAGCACAAGCAACTCGTCTTCATCAACGCCGAGCGCTGCTCGGACATCGGACGCGTAATCATCAACCGGAGGGGGAGGATTGTCAAAATCCATGATGTTGGGCATAAGGGTGGCGGAAATCCCTTTGCGAAGACTTAACTGCTCATCGGCAAAGGAGTTGATGACAACATGGTCGATGGTAGGCAGATTCGGAGGAAATGCCATATGCAGATAATCCCAGACGGCGTTGGTCATAAATCGATCGCGCTCCCAGTAGAAATCATGATGGTGGGCGACAGTCGGAATGCCGGTTTCCATGATAACCTGTGTGATGGCAATACCTAAAGGAATGTTCAGCGGTATGGTCAACGCATTTTGGGGGATCAGAAGATCAATGTTAAATTTATCGATAAATTCGTAAAGCTCATCTTTTAATTTCCGCACCATCTTATGAATCCGCTCCGAAACAAGTCGATCGCGCACAGTGACATCAAAACTATGATTGTAGATGTCCTTGATTTCCGGATGCGTAAAATGCGCTTCCGGCACTAAGTATGAAACCTCGGGCTCGCGGTCCAGCTCTCCGGCAAAATAAAAACAACAGAAACCTTCAGACTCGAATACCCTGGCCCACTTCTCGGTTTCCAACGAGACCCCGTCAGTGCCTGCAAGGCGAGTCGATATAAATCCGACTTCCTTTACTTCCCCGAAAAATTTGCATTCAGCCATTTTATGCTCTCCTTTTTAAAGCATAAGAACAGTTCTATATCCTATTGGCGCTGCCAAGTACCTTTTCATTTTTATGCTTAACCATCTTTATCAGTTCTTCCCGAGCAGGACCCAAATACTTACGTGGATCGAATTCTCCCGGCTTTTCGTAAAAAATTTTCCGAATCACCGCCGTCATCGCAAGCCGGCCGTCGCTGTCGATATTAATCTTACAAACCGCGGAGCCGGCTGCTTTCCGTAATTGTTCTTCCGGTATTCCAACAGCTTTGTCCATTTTGCCCCCAAATGCGTTTATCATTTCAACATATTCCGGTACAACCGTAGAAGCACCGTGCAAAACAATGGGAAATCCCGGAACGCGTTTTTCGATTTTCTCAAGAATGTCAAATCGAAGGGGCGGTACTTCCTCGCCGGGTTTAAGCTTAAATTTATAGGCACCATGAGAGGTGCCAATGGAAATCGCCAGGCTATCAACACCGGTTTTCTCAACAAATTCTTCCACTTCTTCGGGTTTGGTAAAGTGAGAGATTTGCGAAGAGACTTCATCTTCGATACCTGCCAGCACCCCCAACTCCCCTTCAACGGTGACGTCCCTTTCATGGGCGTATTCAACCACCTGTTTGGTGAGCTTTGCATTATCTGCAAAAGGATGATGAGAACCGTCGAGCATGACCGATGAAAAACCGGATTCAATGCAGGATTTTGCCAATTCAAAACTATCACCATGGTCAAGATGAAGCACCATCGGTATGTTTGCACTGAGCGCTTTCGCCATCTGGACGGCCCCCATGGCCATATAGGGTAAAAAATCCTGATTGGCATACTTTCGGGCGCTGCCTGAAACCTGCAAGATAACCGGAGATCTGGATTCCACGCAGCCGATGATGATGCCCTGAAGCTGCTCCATGTTATTAAAATTGTAAGCCGGAACGGCGTATCCCCCGTCCATTGCCTTTTTAAACATCTCTTTGGTGTTTACCAAGCCTAAATCTTTGTAATGAAGTGCCTGAGCCATACTGCCTCCTAAATATAAACATAGAACCGTGGAGTGATAGAATAATACAGATACTTTCCAGAAACCAGCGACCAGAAACCAGTTTCCGGCATCCAGCATGTTTCATCCAATTTTCGCCATCAATTCAATCAAGTCGACAACCCTATTCGAGTAGCCCCACTCATTGTCATACCAGGAAAGAATTCGGATATAGCCGTCTTTCTCGGATTTAGTGGAAAGCGCATCAAATATGCTTGAATGGGGATTGCCGATGATGTCGCTGGATACCAGGGGTTCCTCACTGTATTCGACAATTTTTTTCATTGGACCTTCGGCGACTTCTCGAACAGCATTGTTAACCTCATCGCGGGAGGGCTGCTTATTGAGCCTGCAGACAAGATCCACAATCGAACCATCCGGTACGGGCACGCGCATGGCCAGGCCGTCCAGTTTACCCTGCAGTTGAGGCAGTACTTTGCCAACCGCCTTGGCAGCACCCGTGGTCGTTGGAATAATATTTTCACCCGCGGCCCGGCTGCGTCGAAAATCTTTGTGCGGGACATCCGCCAGGCGTTGGTCATTGGTGTAGGCATGCACAGTGGTAATAAACCCCTCTTCGATACCAAAAGATTCATCTAAAACTTTTGCAATCGGTGCCAGACAATTGGTCGTACATGAGGCATTGGAAACGATCTTGTGTTCGGATTTGAGCTGATTATCGTTGACTCCCATAACAATGGTGGCATCGATCTCATCCCTGGGGGGCACCGTCAGGATCACATTTTCGGCTCCGGCCTGCAAATGTTTCTCTATTGGTTCTCGATTCCGAAAAACGCCGGTGGATTCAATAACAAACTGAACTCCTAGGTCCTTCCAGGGTATTTCTGCCGGATCGCGATGTTCGGTCATCACAATTTTTTGATTGTCGACATACATCGCATCTGTTTCCGCTCGAACTTCTTTGCGGAAGATGCCCATGACCGTATCATATTTGAGCAGATAGGCGAGTTGCTCATTGTCAAACAGATCGTTGATCGCAACCACCTCGATGTCGTCGCGATTACTGATAATACGGAAAACACTTCGACCGATTCGGCCGAAACCATTTATGCCAACTTGGATAGCCATTACGCAGCCTCCTTTTCTATTTCTTTGAATTTTCGAATGAGGTCCACGACTCGATGAGCGTACCCCCAACCATTGTCATACCAGGCCAGGGTTTTCGACACATTTTCCTTCATGACCATTGTTGCCTGGGCATCGAAAGTGCTGGAGTACGCGCTCCGAATAATGTCGCTGGAGACAATGGGGTCATCTTCATAGCTAAGGATATTTTTCCAAGGATCTGATGCCGCCGCGGTGCGCATGACCTCGTTGATGGAGACTTTCGTCACCCGCTTATCATGCCAGCAGACCATGTCAACCACTGATCCGTTGGGCACGGGAACATTCATGGATTCACCGGTAATCCGGCCGGCCAGCTCCGGTAAGAGCTCGGTAATAACTTGGGCAGAATTGGTTTCCTGGGGAATAATATTCTCGGCTGCCGCTCGGCCGCGGCGTTTGTCTTCAGAGGGAACATCTGCCAGACGTTGTTGGTTGGTATAGGCATGCACGGTACTCAGAAATACTCTCTGAATTCCAAACGCCGCATGCAGAATCTTGAGGATTGGAGCAGCGCAGTGAGCTGTGCAAGAGCCGTTGGAGACAATGCGGTGCTCAGGTTTGATTTGATCATCGTTCACACCCATTACCGCTGTGATATCCGGTGGTGTCTTCTGGGGTGCGCATAAAATGATGCGCTTGGCCCCTTTTTCGAGATGACGTTCCAATTCTTCTCGCGTGCGGTGCTGCGCCGTCGCCTCGATGACGGTGTCTACGCCGAGATCTCCCCAAGGAACGTCGCCGGGCTCCTTGTGCGAAAGCATCGGAATCTGTCGACCGACCACGTATAAATGACCATTTTTAACGCTCACCTCATCCGGAAATGGTCCTAAGATTGTGTCGAAACGGAGCAAATATTCAAGCGCCTTGTGGTCGGCAATGTCGCTAATCGCTCCAATTTGAATGTCTTCGCCTTTGTAGAGAATGCGAAACAAGTTTCGGCCAATTCTCCCAAAGCCCATCAAACCGACTCGTGTGGTGGCCATGATTCACCTCCTTAATGCCCTAATTGAGTAAGAACTCAATTAGGTGTTATTTGTTAGTGGTTATCAGTTATTGGTTCTGGAAGATCGATTATGAAAACTGTGAAAACTAATCGATTTCAACTATACTCGGCGTATAACCTTCCGGTGGTTCAAAACCAAGAAGTTTCAGGCACGTTGCAGCCAAATTACTGACTCCAAGATCAGTATGCTCAGAAAGCCGCATTTTTACTGTGCCGGTTGGCTCATAAATGTAAACCGGCACCGGATTTAATGAGTGGGAAGTTTTCGGCTTCGGTTTCCCAGTTTGCTGATCAAAAACAATTTCACCGGTCTTCTGATCTCTCTGATACATGTCATCGGCATTTCCATGGTCCGCCGTAACCACAAGAATCCCTTTAGTTTTTTTAACGGCCTTGAGAAGCCGGGCGACACACATATCTACTGTTTCGACAGCAATTTCAACTGCCGGTGTCACCCCGGTATGTCCGACCATATCGCCGTTTGCGTAATTGAGCCGTATGAATTTGTATTCACCGCTTTGAATTGCTTCAACCACCTTGTCGGTTATCTCGGCGGCTTTCATCCAGGGCCGTTCTTCAAAGGGGACGATGTCAGATGGTATCTCAATATAATTTTCTAAAGAATCATCAAACTTACCGGACCGGTTTCCATTAAAAAAATAGGTAACATGGCCGAATTTTTGGGTTTCACTTATGGCAAGCTGTTTAACATCAGCCTTGACGAGATATTCACCCATGGTACGATTTATTCCCGGCGGACTAACCAAATACTTCTTCGGTATGAGCGCATCACCGTCGTATTGCATCATACCGGCATATTTAACCTTTAGCTTCGGTCCACGGGGAAATTTGTCAAATTCATCATCTTCAAAGGCCTGACTCATTTCGATCGCCCTATCGCCACGGAAATTAAAAAATATGACGCTGTCGTTTTCAACAATTGGGCCAAGCGGTTCATTTCCTCGGCCAATGACAAATGGTGGAAGATCCTGGTCGATAACGCCCGGATTTTCATCACGTAGCGTTTTTATAGCCTCAGTAGACGATTCAAACTTTCGACCTTCTCCCTTGACATGTGTGCTCCATCCCTGTTCGACCATACCCCAGTTTGCTTGATAGCGGTCCATCGTTATCTTCATCCGACCGCCGCCGGAAGCAATTGCAAAATCAATATCACTATCCTTATTCAACACAGCAAGAAAATTTTCAAGCCTGTTAACATATTCTAAGGCAGATGTTGGTGGAACATCCCTGCCATCTATTAGAATATGCACGCAGGCGTTTTTAACGCCTTCGTTTTTCGCCTCCGTCAGGAGGGCTTCCAGATGGTCGATATGGCTATGAACATTGCCGTTTGATAAAAGGCCGATAAAGTGAAGCTTGGAATTATGGCTGATCACGTTTTCGATCAATTCTTTCCAAACGTCTCCTTCAAAAAGAGCCCTCGTTTCTATTGATTTATTGACAAGACTTGCACCCTGGGCAAAAACGCGTCCGCATCCGATGGCATTGTGACCGATCTCGCTGTTGCCCATATCCGCATCAGAGGGCATGCCCACTGCCGTTCCGTGTGCTTTCAGCTGAGAAAAAAAGCTGTTTTGAGAAAGCCAATCTAATGTGGGCGTATTCGCCTTACGAACAATATCGCCTTCCTCATATTTGCCGATGCCAACACCATCTAAAATGACCAGAACAACCGGACCGTCAGGCCCTCTGAAATTTTTTGCCTTTTCTAAAGGTTCCATATCCGACTCCATCTAAAACCGCACCGGCCGCACAAAACCATCTTTGCCAGCATATCGGGCTTCGCCGCCCAGATCCTCTTCGATGCGCAGCAGCTGATTGTATTTTTCCACCCGCTCGCCCCTGGCAGGTGCACCGGTCTTCAGGTGGCCGGTATCCAAAGCCACCGTCATATCGGCAATAAAGCTGTCCACCGTTTCGCCACTGCGGTGGGAGACACATGCTCCCCAGCCTGCCCGCTGACACATTCGAACCGCTTCGATGGTTTCTGTAAGCGTCCCGATCTGGTTAAGCTTGATCAAAACCGCATTGGCGCAATTCTCCCGAATACCTCGTCTAATGTACTCCACGTTGGTGACAAACAAGTCGTCACCGATAAGTTCAACCCTTTCGCCCAATTGTTGGTTGAGGATCTGCCAACCGTCCCAGTCATCTTCAGCCAAACCGTCTTCCAGCGAGCATATGGGATAGGTACCGATGAGTTTTTGGTAGTAATCCACCATCTTCTGGGAACTGCAAGTGCGTTTTTCGGTGCGCAAATTGTACCGACCGTCCTCAAAGAACTCGCTGGCTGCAGGATCCAAACAGATCCCCACGTCAGGGCCCGGTTCAAGACCGGCTTTCTCAATGCCCTTCACAATTAACTGCAGGGGCTCTTCGTTTGAAGATACGGTCGGCGCAAAACCGCCTTCATCGCCAACGCCCACATGGTGTCCCGCCTCCATCAATACCGAACGCAAAGCATGATATATTTCACTTGACCAGCGCAGCGCCTCCCGAAAGCTTTCGGCACCATATGGCGCGACCATATACTCCTGGAAATCGGAACCCTGCCAGCGAGCGTGCGCCCCTCCGTTCATAATATTCAACATAGGTACCGGAAGCCGGCCGACAGCGTCACCACCGAGATATCGGTACAGGGGCATGCCCGCAGCCAGCGCTGCTGCTCGCGCCACTGCCAAAGAAACTCCCAGAATTGCGTTGGCACCAAGTTTTCCTTTATTGGGGGTGTCATCCAGGTCGATGAGTGTCTTATCGATTTCCGCCTGTTGGACGGCATCGATGCCCTGAATTTTTTCATTAATGGCACCATTCACGTTTTTGACAGCGTTGAGAACGCCTTTGCCCCCAAAGCGATTTTTATCACCATCGCGAAGCTCTATTGCTTCCCGGGCACCGGTGGACGCACCCGATGGTACACCTGCCCGGGCCGTCACTCCGCTAACCAGACTAGCTTCGACTTCTACCGTAGGATTTCCGCGACTGTCTAAAATCTCCCGGGCTATCACTTTTTCAATCGTTGTACTTGGTTTTGCCATTCTTAAATTCCTTTCATTTTTTTTGACTTCGAGCTTTCACTTTCAGAAGATAAGTTCGCTTGCTGCATTTCTTAATATCTCGGCGCTATTATTGAGAGCTTTCTCTTCCTCGTCTGATAGCATCGGCTGTATCGTTGTCACAATTCCCTTTGCTTTCAGCACCCTGGGCAGGGATAGGCTTGTCCCTTCGTATCCTTCAATGTTTGAGAGCGTCAGCACCGCACCTTCGTCCTCGCGGATAGCTTTGGCAATTCTTGCAATGCCGGCTCCGATTCCATAGTAGGTCGCCCCTTTTCCCTCGATAATGCGATAGGCGGCACGCCGCACGCCATCGTCGATCCTTGATTTGACATCATCGGTGAGGCTGCAGCCGATTTGTTCTGCAAATTCTGCCACCGGCACCCCTCCAACTTTTCCGCTCGACCAGGCCAACACTTCCGAATCTCCGTGTTCTCCTAAAACATAAGCGTGAACTGAATGGGGTGCGACACCGAGATGTTCGCCTAAAAGGGTGCGGAAACGAGCCGTGTCAAGGATGGTTCCCGATCCGATGACCCTTTCAGGTGGAAGACCGGAGATTTTCGTAACCACCTGGGTCATAATATCGACCGGGTTGGAGACAATCAGCAGAATCGTTTCGAGTGCGTATTCGAGGACCTGGGGAACGACATTCTGAAAAACCTTAACATTGCGTTCTAGCAGCTGCAGTCGGGTTTCGCCAGGCTTTTGTCCCACCCCACAGGCCAGAACCACAACATCGGCTCCCCTGAGCATGGAATAATCACCTGCGGCAACCCGCAGCGGTTCGCCAAAAGGAGTGGCATGTAAGATATCTTCTGCATGGGATCTGGCTAGGTCGGCATTGAGATCGACGAGTATCAGTTCATTGGCTATGCCTTCTATTGCTATTGCGAAAGCCCCGGAACTGCCGACAAAACCACAACCAACAATTCCAACTTTCATAAGTTTTTACCTTTCTGGTGTGCCGTTATCAACGTATGTTGTTGTTTAACGCAGCATTGTTAAATAAATGTTAAAAATCCCTAACCATAAATCCAATTTTTATCTTTTGTTTGATTTAGACAAAAATAGATGAATGCTAAATTCGCGGTTTTGGATATTTTTTGTCAAATTTGGTATATCAGCTGAATGGCGATTACGAGAAGAAAGAAAATATAGAGGTAAAATAAGCTTCGCCTAATGATAGTCAAGTTCATTAGCGAATCTCACACTATATTTCGTCAAGAGGATTTTTGGGGAACAAGAACCACGAAAAGCGATGATTCGAAGTTTCTATTTTCGGATGAATACAAGTTTATTTATTATTGTGATTAACAATGTAAGTCCGTGATGATCCTACCTTTATAATATATTATAATATATAATATACGGATTGCAGAACTCTAGTAGGTCGATGGTAAGCGGCTATTATTGAGGCGTACAAGCACCGAAGACGACAAATCCCACCTGGTCGCCGGAAGCGGAAAGTACCATATCGCCTGTTTCTTCCGAGATGGCAATGGTCCAACCCAAGCCGTCTCTCACACCCTCAATTCCATCTTCGGCACCTTGCAAAATGAGCTTGCCATCAACGCTCTCGGTTCGCTCGATCTTGCTGGGAGGTCTGTTTTTAGAGGCCCCCGGGATGCTCATGCTATTTTCCTTAAAGTTGATTATTACAAATTTTGGGGCATTGATGCTGTCGTGGGTTACCCTTTGACACTTTCCTCCGGGAACGCATTCGACAACATCCATCGTTGCACATAGCAGGGACCGTGAGCCGTCAAAATCTCCGGCTAAAGCTGTTAGGGAAAAAATACAAATGATAAACGCAATCAAACCAAGTAGTTTTAAACTCTTCACGGCTATCTCCTTTAAATTTAGAAGCTAATTTATACTCTAACCTCCGCCCTCTCTTATCTGTCCTCTGACCTCTGTCCTCTGTTATCCGTCCTCTGAATCATTTCACGCTATATCCGCGACCTTCAAGGCAGGCACTGTACGCGCGGTCGTATTGGTTGCGTCCACTCGCATACTTTTGGGTCTCCTCTTGTTCCCATTGCTGGCGCCTCTGATCTTCGCGCCTCTTTTGATCCGATCTTCGCATACCACCGACCACGGCACCACTGCCGGCACCAATGAGTGCTCCTCTTCCGGCACCTTTTTTACCGCCGGCAATTGCCCCAATACCGGCTCCGAGCAAGCCTCCGCCAACGGCTCCTTTACCAGCGCCCCCTGTTACCTTCTCTTTAGGAGGCGGGGGCTTTGAAGCCGTAGGTGTTTTCATGGGATCGAAGCCGGTTTGGTTTTTGGCCCAGGAATAACACTCGAATTTATCCTTTTCCATTTGATCTTGACTCTGACCTTGAGCAGGATAGACGATAAAATCTCCGGCATTCACAGATCCGGCAAGGAACGCTGAAAGAACCAATGCAGTAATAATATATAGGGTTAATTTCATGTTCCACCTCCTTCATACCGTGTTTAAAATATTCATCTCAGGATGCTAATTATTTTATTAGGGAAATCAAATTTTTTTATCAATAAATTTTCGCTTTTTCAAGTGTGAAAGAATGGTTTTATCCAGCGGCCGAAGAATTATCAAAAAATCAAAATTTTGGTTTGATATCCTGCGGTCAATATGATTTAAAAGTGGTAATAAAAGAGGAAAACAAAATTTCCACCAGATAGATCATTTTTAGCCGATGAAACATATTCGGAGCACCGTATGGGAAAAGCTTGATTATCTAATGAGCTGTATTAATGGCTTTAGTCTAAGGCATATCCGCTATTCTGCTTTCTCCTACTCTCACCTTATTGTCAACGACAGCCAAAAATGGGCGTACATCGTCCATGACCAAGGCACTGTTGTATCTGAAATGTCTTTTGAAAAAGTCGATTATCTGCGAGCGATTGACAAATTCGATACGGTTTTGATCGAACTTGATCTTGATTATGAAAGGGAGTGAACCTATGTACCCCTGACAACGTAGAACAACTAATTGATCGAAAATCTCTCAATTAGGGTTTAAGCTATAATTTTTCGATATAATCTGCCACAATAAATAGCTTTTCCTTTTTTACACCCGTATCAGAGTAAGTCACAGTTATTGCACGTGCTTGACCATATATTCTAATTTTACCTGAATAGTTCAGTGATGAAACAATTCCGGCGATATTCTTAGGAATTACAACCGTAATTCGGTCCGCATATTCCTCAGTGGGAGAACCGACCGATAAATTTAAATATTGGTCGGCTGGCAATCCACCCACCGGCTTTATTCCAGTCCCTTTGTAGATACAATCGAGCTTTACATATTGCTCATTATACTCATCGAAAAAAAGCTCTTTTGTAAACTTGCTAAAATCTACTTCAATATATTTAGCCAAAGCGGGTATCGGTTTAGATTCGGGCGCTGCACAGCTCGCCAGAATTGATGCCGCTGATAGGGTTAAACAATAGATAAACAATCTTCGTCTTTGGCTCAAAACGGTCCTCCTTTCTTCAACCCACACTTTTCAATCAACAAAACTCGCTTAACCCAACAAAAAATACCATATCATAACTGCGAATTTAATAAAATGCTAAATCTCAAAAACGCCAGATTTGGCGCAGTTCGACGTGAATCCAAAATAGTTGTAGTTCTTTAATATGATTGCCCATCACGTGCGATTTAATATGGATTTGACCCCGGCCAGTCTCTCATGTATATTGACTCAACAAAAGGAATCAATATGAAAATATTATCTTATGCTGTTTTAAGCGTGCTCATTTTAAGCCAGTCAGTCATGGCAGATGATAAAATTGCTGCTGAAAAATTATTAAAAAGCAAACTTAACGCGGCGATCACAGTTTTACAGAAAAAAAATGCTGCACTTCAGGTAAAGTCCAATGAAATAGACGAAATCATGTCGCCAATGTTCGATTTTTCGCTAATGGCCAAGTTAACTTTAGGAAGAAAATACTGGCCCAAGCTAACCACGCAAAACAAAGAAAAATTTACCGAGCTTTTTACTGAACTCCTGAAGAGTTCATATCTCCAGAAATTGACTCTCTATACAAACGAAAAAATCATGTATAAATCGCCTATCCTGAGTAAGAAAAAAATTCAAATCCCAACTTATTTGATCTCATTGGACAAAAAGACATCAATTTTATACAAGCTTTATAAATCAGAAAACGACTGGAAAATCTATGATATTGAAATTCAGGGCGTCAGCCTTATCCGAAGCTACCGATCTCAATTTATCCAGATACTGCAAACCGGGACCATTGAGGATCTTCTGCTAAAACTAGAAAATTCTGTTGCCAACCAATAGATTCACTTTTCTGCCGCGAGCCACAATATGAAAACGCTACATGCTTTGATAATACCTTTTTACGACAAGGTCATCCTTAAGCGGCCGGGAATCACCATACTTTGTTTGCTGGCAGCGGTTTCTTTGCTTGGCTATCAGGCAAAGGACTTTAAGCTTGATGCATCAGCGGAAACATTAATTCTCGAAACTGATGAAGACTTACAATATTCGCGACTGATCAAATCACGCTATGGGGGGCATGATTATTTATTAATAACCTATATGCCTAAAAACGATTTGTTCTCAGATAAGACTTTGAAAAAGATAGTCCGACTGCGGGATGAACTATTACAGTTGGAAAGGGTATCATCGGTAGTTTCAATACTTGATGCCCCTCTGCTGGCAAGCCCACCTTTGCCGCTTAAGGAAATGGTGTCCAATATCAATACGATCGAGTCGCCAACAGTTGATCGAAAGTTGGCCAGGATTGAGTTCAGAACCAGCCCCCTTTATAAAAACCTGCTGGTCAGCCCGGATCTTAAAACGACTGCCCTTCAGATCAGATTCCGGACGGATAAGGTTTATCAGGAATTATTAGCCCGCAGCGACCATTTTCGGGAAAAAAAGACCAATGCCCCGCTTACTGAATCAGAGCAGGCTGAATTCAATAGAGTCAACAAAGAATTACAACAGCACCGCGATAGGAGGAAGAAGATCCGGCATCAGGATATTGCTGCGATCCGTGCAATCATGGAGAAGCACCGTTCGGACGCTGAACTTTTTTTGGGCGGAATCAGTATGGTCGCAGATGATCTGATCCGCTTCATTAAGAGCGATTTAAAAACATTTGGTTTAGGTGTTCCATTTTTTCTGGTAATCATTTTAGGCATTATTTTTAAAAAGAAGCGCTGGATTCTGCTACCGATGATCTGCTGTACATTTTCCGCAATTTCCATGATGGGACTTTTGGGTACATTTGGCTGGCAGGTAACGGTTATTTCTTCCAATTTCATATCTCTGCAACTTATCATCACCATGGCCATTACGATCCATTTGATTGTGCGCTACAGGGAGCTTTTATCCCAAAATCCTGAAACTGAACAACGACAGCTTATCCTCGATGCAGTCCGTTTGAAGCTGACGCCATGCCTGTATGCCGCACTAACGACAATTGCCGGATTTGGTTCACTGCTTTTCTGCAACATCCTGCCTGTCAAAACCTTTGGGTGGATGATGAGTGCAGGAATCATCGTTTCGCTGTTATTGACATTTTTAATCTTTCCCACTGGCCTGATACTGCTGAGCAAAGAAACTTCTAAGATTAAATCTGACTCGCAGTTCTCGTTGACATCGTTTTTAGCCAGTTTCACGGAAACCCATGGCAACATGATACTGGCCATAAGCGTTATTGTTTTTATCATCAGTGCCTTCGGAATTGCCAGACTTTCTGTTGAAAACAGTTTTATTAATTACTTCAAAGACACAACCGAAATCCACCAAGGCATGAAAGTCATCGATCAGAATCTGGGGGGCACCACGCCGCTGGATGTCATCATTGAAATTGATATGCCCGAAATATCAGCACCAGTCGTTAACGCCAAAAAGAATGTGGAAAAAGACGATGCATTTGACGAGTTTGATGAATTCGATGAACCGGAAGATGATGAAAAATACTGGTTTACCGCTGCCAAGATGGAATTGGTGACGAAGATTCATGATTATCTTGATAGCTTACCGGAAACAGGAAAAATCCTGTCACTGGGAACGATGATGAAGATTGCTGATAAGTTGAATAACGGCAAACCGTTAGACAATTTTCAACTAGCCATGCTGCATAGCGAGTTGCCTGATAGATTTAAGCGTATGTTGATCAAACCTTATGTTTCGCCGCAATATAATCAGCTTCGTTTCTCAATTCGTGTCAAGGATTCCGAAAAAACATTGAAACGCAATGCACTGCTGAAAAAAATACGCCATGATCTGACCAGCCAATTCGGTTTAAAGGCAGAGCATGTCCATTTAGCCGGTTTGCTGTTGCTGTATAACAACATGCTGCAGAGTCTTTTCAATTCGCAAATTCTGACTCTCGGTGTAGTCATTCTGGCCCTCATGGGCATGTTTATGATTCTGTTTCGGTCTTTGAAACTCGCATTGATCGCTATTACACCCAATCTGCTTGCCATTGGAGTTGTCCTGGGTGTAATGGGCTGGCTAAGTATTGCACTTGACATGATGACCATCACCATCGCGGCAATCAGTATTGGAATCGGTGTCGATAACACGATTCACTATATTTATCGATTCAAACATGAGTTTAATGTTGTCGGGAATTATATAAAAACCATTCATCAATGTCACACAAGCATCGGCTATGCTCTGTATTATACGTCATTAACGATCATCATTGGTTTCTCAATCTTGGCACTTTCCAATTTCATCCCCAGTATCTATTTCGGTCTGCTGACAGGATTGGCCATGTTCATCGCCTTAATTGCCGCACTGACGGTTCTGCCCCAATTATTAGTCGTTTTTAAACCGTTTGGGCCCGAGATGCTAAAGAATCAGATTATAAAGCCATAATCTCTTAAATAAACATGTTACCACACGAATTGGACCGAAAAATATTCACTCAAGGGCAATGGTATTAATTTTGTTGAGAGATAATGAATTGGTGGTATATTGAATTGGAGTCGGCTATGACGCCGGGAAAATTCAAACCCGCTGAAAAAGGAACTCCCTGATACCATTTCGATAGAGGAAAGACTTGACGAATCGAAATGTTGCCAGCAGCAATGTCAGTTCTCTGTTACTGCGGTAATACCACGGAAGATCTAAGTGATATTGAGGCCGGACGGCTATACGGTAGTTTCTCTGGATAACAAAAGAGTGTATTAACGATGGTGTCGAATACGCTTCAAAGGTAAGTGCCATTACCATGCCCTGCGGCTTCAGCATGAAATGACACAATTCTATCAATTTGCTGACCTCATTGTCATTCAAATGATCAACCAAATCCCAGAGATGAATCCCGTTAAAGCTCTGGTGCGGATAGTCCAAATGGTTCCATAAATGTTTTGAGGGTAAATCTTTACGTCGACTCCGGTCCAGCCGGATAAACATGTCACAAACATTATGCCTTTTTACCAGCTGCGCGAAGAACATGATGTTTTCTTCACAAACAGGTCCCATATCGAGTATCTGTTGCCGTCTGTCTTGCCCGAGATTCTCGATGAACAGCTGCAGCAACGTGCTGGTATACTCAGCAGGATAGGATAAAGCTTTTGCGTTGTTAGGAAGTGGAGCTGTATAGTTGTCCAAAAATCAACTCCCTTTCTTGGCTTCTGTTCCCGGAAGAACCTTTGATTCCTTATCCGGCAGAGAGGCACTTATAGTATTTTCTTTTTTTGTCACCGCTAACTTCCGATTGGGTTCTCGTTCCAGCTCAATAGCCCCTTTGAAATAAGCACCATCCTCTATCGAAATGCTTTTCGCCTTAATCTCACCGATAAAATCAGCCTCTTTTGAAATTTCTACTTTGCCTTGAGTTTTAATGTTCCCATTCATCTGCCCTCTGATCCTTATATTTTGCGCATGGATTTCGCCCTCAAACCGTCCTTTGGTACCTATATCAGAATTATGTTTTTCCAGTTCTATGGTTCCCTTCATTGATCCATGAATGACCAGGTGTTCCTTGCCGTAAATGCGGCCTTCAATCGTAATATGTTCACCGATGATTGTTTTTTCATCCCGGGCAACAGCACCTGAGACCAATAAAGATTTTTCTTCCCCTGTGATCTCACTGGAAGCAGGGGTTTTGTCCTTTTCAAACTTTTTTTCTTTCCTAAGCATACAGCCTCCTTTAGTTGGTTGTGAATCTCTTATATTACGTTATAAGTGAAGAATTTTTATTTATAAGTCAAGGGTTTTTACCATTATAGATTTTACTTTTCAGAACATCAGTTGTCCAATAAATTTAGCGATTATTTTACAGTTAATTTTACCGGTGGCGTCGCCACAGGATGACGCTGACTATTTAGCCATATTCTGGCCCTAATAATGTGCGTACCGCGCTGCATCGGCCATGCGTATTCACCGACGGATGTAGTCCCAATCAATTCGTCATCAATATACCAATTAACATTTGATCCCGATGGCAATGGTGATGTTGCAAATAAAAATGCTTCCCGATCGTCCGGAATTCTAGGATCCATCGCCAGCTGCAGCCCGTTGGTCGGGCGGGTCAGGCAAATTGGTTGGCCGGCCTTTTCTCGTGTTTCAGCGCGTTTGGGTTCAGTGCCGGGAATAAACCACTCACTGTAACTGGGGCATTCATCATTTGCCACCAGCCCGGTTTTCCGGCAAACCTTCACTTTCACCAAACGTGGACTCAAATAAAGCGCCCGCGTATCTCGATAACGATTGAGCTCTGCAAATACCGATCGCAACACCAAAGCCGGCCCTTTTGATCCGGTAATACCGTTCATGGCCGAATGGTCCAGATTACCCATCCAGACGCCGACTGCAAATCGATGATTGAAACCAATGGCCCAGGCATCCCGGTAATCACTGGAGGTTCCGGTTTTAACTGCAGTTTGCACCGGCAAGTGCAACAGGTTTCCTTGGCCAAACTCAAGCTGGCGGGCATCCGGATCCGAGAGGATATTGGCGATCAGAGAAGCCGACGCCGGAGAAAATATATTTCGAGAATAATGCTGTCCGGATATGTCATCCAGCAGAAATGTCAGGGGATGATATATTCCATTGTCGGCCAAGGCGGCATATGCGCGCACAAGCTCAAATAAGGTTATTTCACCGTTGCCTAAGGCCAGCCCGTCGCCGTAAAAATCCGGATGCTGCTGCAGGCTGAAAAAACCCAGATCATGCAGGCAATCCAAGAAGTTGTCTACACCAACAAATTGAATCGTTCTGATTGCCGGAATATTCAAAGAATTCCCAAGCGCATCTCTCAATACCAGCGGACCATAATGGATGCGGCTGTAGTTGCGATAGGAATGCAATCCAGAGCCAACCGGTTCGATCAGCGGACGATCATCCACCAGGGTCGCTGCGGTCCATCCTTTTTCTAATGCCAAGGCATAAAGGAAGGGTTTAAGGGTGGATCCGGGTTGTCTGGGCGTGGTGACCGCATCAATCCACCCTGCCGGAATACCGTCAATTTCTTCACCTCCATTTACCCAGGCGAGCACCTCATGGCTTTGGTGGTCGATTACCAATACGGCGCCATTTTTGACTCGGTATTTCCGTAGCGCTTTCAAACGATGGTTTAAAATGCTCTGGACTTTGGTCTGAACAGCAGCATCCAACGTCGTTCGCAATCGACGCGTGGTTTGCAAATAACGAGGCGATAGTTGCTGGTAAAGATGATGGATAAAATGGCCGGCGTAAACCGTAAGCTGAGATTTTTGAATCTGAATCCCGGTCGTTTCAATCTGAGCATATTGTTTTTGATCGATTATTTTCAGCTCAGAAAGCCGGTCGGCAAGTCTGTGTATGGGTTGGTTGATTCCATGCGCACCATTGTGCAAATCCATCCGGCTCGGCGCTCGAACCAAGACAACCAGAGCCAGCATTTCTTTGTGGTTTAGTGTATCCAGAGCACGGTCGAAATAATAGCGGGAGGCTTGCGCCACTCCTCTGCGCTGCCCTGTGTATGGAACCTGGTTGAGATAAAATTCTAAAATGTCAATCTTTGAAAATTTTTTTTCGAGCTGCAAGGCCTCGAGTCCCTCCAGCCAGCGGGACCACACTGTGCGCGGTCGCGGATGCCGCATCCGAACGACCTGTTCGCTGATGGTACTGGCACCCCGAATCGGGTACAAGGCTTTTATATTCTGCCAAAGCGCATGCAGTCGAGCGATCCAGTCCACCCCATTGTGCGTGTAAAACCGTTGATCCTCGGAAATCACAAAGGCCTGTTGAAGAAATAGCGGAATATCGTGCAGGGGTAAACAATCATGGATGTTCCAGCGGTTTTGATAGGTAACCGTCAATGGATTATTATTGCGATCCAGCACCTGAACCTTGCGTACGTTGGAGCTATCCGGGGCAAGTGTATCAGCTATTGGCAAAAGATCAGCGTAGGTTTTCCAGACAAATACCCCAATGGTTATAGTTAATAATATCACCGCAGTTGCGATCACATGATTTCGTGTGGTTGATTTGATACACATCCAAAGCATGGTGGAGTTATTCGTTGGAGGTAAATTTTACTCTCTATTGACCAACAATGCCGCCGCTACCCCTTTTCCATAAATATCCGGATCGTACATCTCCTCAGCGTGAACCGGCATGACGATGAACTTACCCGGAGCGATGGCCTGGGCCGTATACGACAGATGATAATTACCGCCAGGTAGATATTCGGAATAAAAGCGCACCGAGTCATTGCGCAATTCCTGGTGATAGAAACTCCAGCGGGAAACACCATAGGAGGACCAATCACTGTAACGAAACCACCAGGAGCCACCTGCATGTTGGAATTCACCCTTATCCGCATCTACGGTGGAAGTCGTTGCCAAGTCACGATTGACCGGTTCCAGACCGCCGGGAACCGGATCATTGACCACAACAAAATTTCTGGCGGTGGGCACAGACACAAAAAGCTCCACCCGCACCAAATCTCCCCTTCTTAATCCCATAGGGCTTTGCAACAGCACCCATTGACCGTCACGTTCCACGCTGTATTCCCTGTTAATTTCAACGCCGGCGTTAATGGGATCTGTCTTCAGGCTCTCAGGCGCATAGAATAACCGCGCGCCGTAGTAAATGCGTCCCTGACCTACGCGTTGCAAAGTTAAGATTGATTTGCGGCCCGGATCATCGGCCTCAATCGGTCGCTGAAATTCCACCGGATCATCCCGTACGTCTACGAAACGGGTTTTGCCGATTCCCTTATTATCGAGTCGAGCGTGTAAGGACATATTCGGTTTGTCCTTTTCGTATACACGGCTGTAGTCGATCAAAGCATTCGTACAAAACATGTTCTCCTGGGTGTTTTCCCAATGATCGCGGTTTTTGCGGGTTTGAGTAATATAACGCACTAATTTAAATGGAATATCACCAACCAGCGGTTGTCCTTCGGATGTTTCACCAAATGCGATCAACGCACTTAGAATAGCGCCGTTTGTCCTTAAGGCCGAGGAAAGAATCCGCGTGTAGCTGTCGTCAATGATTTCACTGAATACAAATTTTCCGCCGGCTTGATTGGCATGCGCCAAAATCAGATTACAGACTTCGGTTTGCATGGTTTCCGAACCCGACACGCCTAAGGCCGCCGTCAAAAAATGCGCCTTGCCAAAAAGGCTCATTTCGGGCACGTGCGGATGGTAGCGCTGCAAATCAGAAAGATTGATCTTTGCATGCTTGACCAGCGCCGCCAGAGCTACCGCGCGTACCGTGGAAGCCATCCCCTTGGAATAGAAATCCGGCACTACATTGCGTCGCAACAATGTGAGTAAATAGCTGTGCAGTTTATTTTCCACAACCGAGGGTATTTCGTATCCGCTGTCCCGCAACCAGTTAAAGACCAGAGCGGTATACGCACTCAGGTAGGGGCTTACATAGCGATCCTCGGGTATATAATAGGCCATACCGCCATTGGGCGCCTGAAAGGCGGCCGCTCGATCCAGCATGCCTTGCGGTAAGCTTTCACTGCCATGCCATTTAAAATCATCGGAAATGTAATGCTTGAGATTTTGGTAGTGGGATGCCATCACCCCTTTGGTGAGAACCTGCTCCCAACAAATATAGGAATAATTGCGGATGTATCGAAAAGCGCCTTCAAGATTGCCGATGACGGATGGAGCCAACACCACACTTACCCGTCCCACGTCGGTTCGAATGTTTTGAGGAAAATGAATCCGTTCGGTCACCGAATCGGATACCGTGGTACCATAGGTGGCAGCCGTCTCCAGGCGATAGCGCTTATGAACAAGCAGGGTGTGAACAACACCGTCCCGGTCCAAATCATCACCGCCGCGGGCGTAAAATTTTATTTGACCGTCATTTGTGGTTTTCAAAGGGAGCCAGACGGTGGTGCGTTTGTAAGATTCGGCCGTCACTGTTCGGATTATCTCTTGCACAGTCTGTCCGGGTTCGGTTTCAATCACTCCTTCTGCTGTTGCGGTTACCGTCAGCTCACGGCGCTCAGGCGTGCGATTCATGATGCTGAAGCCGGCCTGGAAGCTGTCACCCTCGGTTACCTGATTGGGCATCACCGGACGAATCTCGGTGGGTCGATTAACCTTAAATGTGCCGTCTCCCAGCCCCATGCGATCACCGGGAGTAACCGCCAGGGCCAGTACCCGCCAGCCGGTCAAGTTGTCTGGTGCTTCAAATTCAATGGTGGCCTTACCCTGATCATCGGGGGTGATGGAAGGATTCCAATAGCTGACAAACTTAAACACAGAGCGCAAGTCAATATCCGGACCACCCCCACCGCCCGGATTGGCACCTTTTTTTTCGAACTTCTGCCGACCTACCAGCCGCAGAAGCAAGCTGAAGTTCTCCAAATCAAGGCCATCAATGGTGTAAAATCCTTTATACGGATCATAATAATTTTTACCTTGAGCAAGCAGATCGAGGACCGCTTCATCCAGGACAGCTACCGCCAGCTCCAACGGTTCATGATTGGTTGCACGGCGGGGGGTTGCCTGCAAATGCACCTTCACCCGATCGCGGGGCTTATAGGTATCATTGCCAGGCGCAACCTTGACATCTATCTCTTTGTAAGGATCTATTACAGGCACCTTGACATAACCGATGCGGAAGGCCGGCTTGCCCAAATCCACCTGGTTTTCATCCAGTGGTTTTTTGACCCTGGGAGACATTATAATCACAGACAAAAAATAGCCCGGCAGATAATCTTTGTGCACCTCAAATTCGATCATGGACGTGCTGGTATCAAGGATTTGCACCCAGTTTTTCAATACACCGTATCGTTCGATGGTGATCAGCGCCCGGGCTCCGGGAAAGGGATTTTTTACCAAATAACGCGCGGTTTCGCCAACCCGATAATTTGGTTTTTCGGCAATGATTTCCAAACTATTGTCCGCAGTTTCATGCCAAATCACCCTACCCTTGCCGACTACCCATTGATGGAGTTGACTGCTGTGGGCGCGGCCTTGGGTATCTTGAATGCTGGCCGTAATTCGATAGGATCCGGGATCTTGAGGTATAAATTGACACATCACGGCCTCGATGGCCGAAACGATTTCACAATCGGAGATTTGCACCCATTGATGCGTATATTGAGTCAAATACGCATTGCCGGCACCTTTTACCCGGGCAGCTTTTGTTTCTCTGCGCTCAACGTTAACTTTAATAGGGGTGCCGGCCACCGGCTGGCCCTGACGGTCGACCACCAGCACATCCACTGTTGCGGGCGTGTCTTCGTGCAGAACCCATTCGGTGCTGCGAAGGCCGACAAGACGATCCCGGCTTGCATACTCAGCAGTTGCACGACTGGAGATATATTTTCCGCGATCATCCCGCACCGCACTTTCGACAACCAGATTTCCGTAAATAATTTGGCTCTCTGAGATGGTGAAGCCGGTTTCCAGATGACCTTTATTGTCGAGCGTTGACTCGGCTTGATGGATCGTTTGTTTGGGCTGGCTTCCCGGAACATAGGTGTCAAACCGAAATCCTCTGGCCACCGGCGCATCCGATTGAAAACTTCTGCGCGCTAATGTAACGGCAACCCGGGCGGACGCATCCGCATAAGGGCCACCGGCATGGAGACTGGCCTGGGTGGAAACTTCCATTTCATCGCCCGGTTGAAACCGTTGACCGTTCAATTCGGTGGTCACCCGGAAAGGCGCCGGGGTGAAGTCGCTGACCAAAACCCGCATAGGCTCCCACGTCCACTGGGAAAACCTTGCAGAAAGTTGGAACCGATACCAGCCGACGGCGCCGGTTTTTGGTACGCTAAATTCACCGTCATGCGCGCCGAATCCCGATAAAACGATATCTTTGACCTCATGCAAGGTTTTACCCATAGGATCGATGACCTTGAGTCGGTAGCCCTCCTTCGGCGCCGACACTAGGGTTTCATTATTCTGATCCCTGACATAAAGCTTATATTGGATCAAATCTCCGGCTTTGTATACACCTTGCGCCGTTGTGCCCCAGGTGTGAATATGACCATAGCGTCGACGCATAGAGGGGGAAACCGAATAGCGTGAGGCCTGATAGGTATCAATTTGAAACTGGTAATCCAAAGGAACCAGCGCTAGGTCGGCTGCCTTTTCAACACGGACAAATAGGCGGGGATCTGTCATTTGATGGGCACGAATGAATTGTAATTGCGGGTCGATTTCCTTGGTCCCGGTCAATACGGCGATGCCTGCGGCGTCTGTAATTGCCCGGGCAAGTACCTTGGGTTGCTGCGATAAAGCGGCATAAGTGTCTTTATAAATCATTACTTTGGCATCGGCCACGGGTTTGCCGGATACAAAATCGGTCACCCAAACCAGCGTGTTAAAATGCCCCACCTTTGCATGCACATGAAACGGCGTTACTTGGGCAAAGAACCAGCGTTCCCAGTGATGTTTGGACACAAAGGGGCTCGAATCGATCGTACCTTGTATCACGCCGGATTGACCGTCGAGCATGTCACGGACCTGCAAAGGAATTCTGTAGGCCACATCCTCGCTTTTTTCTATCCGAATTTCTTTTTTTTGAGTCTGCTGTTTGCCTTCTGCAGCAAGACGATCATAGGTAATCGTCACCTTATTCAGGTTGGTCACCACCAGCGGCATCTCCGTATCGACGGCCTTCTCAAGCACTGCTCTATGGTGGGTCAATGTAAAGTCGGGTTTTCGATGATCCGTGGCAAACTGCATTTCAACGGGGACAGAAAGGGTGCGCCCGAATTCATCCCGAAAGTCGGCTGGATCGCTCTGGACTGTGTAGACCTGATAGGCCTTCAACACTTCAGGTAGCCAGACGCGGTAATTACGCCCCTGGTGATGGGGCGCGCGCAGTCGAGAATATCCCCGGCGATTCGCCCAAGGATTATAATCTGTTCTTCCGCCGGCAAGGTCAGGAGTAATCGTTACATGATCTCTCACTTCTTCTTCAATCACCGGCGCGGAAAAAACCAGTGCAATGCTTTGAAGCGGATTGCATTTGGATTGCATGGGTGGCTCGCTCTCCGAATCGATAAAAATCTTTTTGTCATTATTGTCGGTGCATTCAACCCCTTCGAAGGCAAATTCAGGAAAGGTATGAAACGCGACCAGAACGCGGTTTTCGGCACCTTTTTGCAGCCCAAGGAAAGAAACCAATCCCGGCTCGATCTTCACCTCCGCTTTTAAATCTAACGCAAGCTCATTTTCCGGTGACACCAGCCACACGCGTCGGGCTTCAACTCCCTGGGTTTTGTCTGCTTTCTCTTTTTTTTCGCCTGTCTGTTTTGACGGGTCATGAGAACCCGTGATGAGAAAAAGCTTTTCTCCCGGAAGCGGTAAAATAAAGGGCGTTTTTTTATCATTCGGATCGGGTTCCACCCGCAGGGGGATTCGTTGGGTTTTTTCGCCATAAGCCATTATGAAAACATGGTCTTGCACCGACGTTTGCGAGACAGGTTGATTAAATGTCATGCGAATATAGGGCACGCCGGGAGATTTCCACGTTTTAAACCAAGCGTGGCGAACTTTCGGGCGCTCGGTGATAAAGCTGTGCTGCAAGGTTTCAGTTATAGTCGTATTATCTTCGGTTTTAATGCCGGGCTCGATCACAATCTCATAACGGGTAGCTGGCGCCAGGGCCTCTTTTTCACCCAATTGACATGCCAGGGCACTGGTGTTGAGCCAACGCCACTGGCATTTCACGTCTGGTGTTATCGTAATTGGGATTTCAGATGCATCCCGTTGCATGCGCCCAACCGGCACCACCGGGCGATTGAATTGAAAAACGATCTGCCGGCCCGGCGGTACATCCGCACCGGAAGGAGTTATTCGCAGAATCTTCAGCGGCTGGCTGCTGTTATTGAAGGTTGAAACGTCAAAGGCAGAAGGTATAGAAGAATCCAAAAGCGTAACCAGGGCGATCAGAACCATAAATTTCAGATATCGCGTCATACAAGCTCCGCTATTTCATTAACTCTTAATTATGCATTGGTGATTGTAACAACTTATAGAAGAATTAGAAATGCCTTATTCAACACGTAAAACTTTTTTATCGATTTTTCCAACCGCCGTAAGCGGCATCTCCTCTAAAAATTCGATAAGTTTCGGAACTTCATAGGGCGCGCATTTGTCTTTGGCAAATTTAATAATATCTTCTTTTAAAGCTTCTTGATTACCATCAAAGATGTACTCAGGGTCTATCTGCACATACGCTTTTACCAGCTCGGAGCCGGGTCGCTCCGGGTTATCCACACCGATCAGAGCCATCATACCAACAGCCGGATGCTTGGATACGATATCTTCTACTTTGCTGGAAAACACTTTAAACCCGCCCACAATAATCATGTCCTTTGTCCGATCTACAATCCGTATATATCCGTCTTCATCCATAATACCCACGTCACCCGTATGCATATATCCGTCTTGATCAATGGCATTTTTAGTTTCTTGCGGCTTGTTGAAATAGCCTTGCATAACCGGCGGCCCTTTTACGCAGATTTCTCCGGCTTCGCCTAACGGCACCTCTTCACCGGTACCCGGATCCACCATCTTACAGTCAACATTTAAAAATGGCATCCCGACGCTTCCCAATTTTTTCTTGCCCTTTGAGGGGTTCATGGTAGAGACAGGAGATGTTTCCGTCATTCCATACAGCTCTAACAATTTCCCCTCTCCGATAATGCTTTCAAATTCCTGCTGGGATTCTGCGGGAAACGGTGCCGCAGCGGAAATGCAAGTGCCTAATCCAGAATGATCCAATTCTTTGAATTTTGGATTGGCCATCAGCATCTGGTATAAAGAAGGAACGTTGGCCAGGTTAGTTGGCTTGTATTTGGCCATTTCGCTGCAGATGTGATCGGTGTCGCGCGGGTTGGGAATCAATACCTGGGTCCATCCAAAATAAATAGCGCCCTCACAAACCGCAAGTCCGGCAATGTGGAACATCGGGAATGCAGATAATAAAACACCCTTTCCCCATTCCCATCCGAGCCATTTAGTAACGCTTAGAATATTATGGGCCGCATTTCTATGGCTCAACATAGCGCCCTTGGGAGCACCTGTGGTTCCGCCGGTATATTGAATCCATCCCAAATCATCAGGTGTTAAATCAACTTTCTCTGGCTCAGTAGCGAAATTTTTTAGAACATCTTTGTGATAGTCTAAAATGGTTTTTCCTGCTAAGGGGGTTACCTTGCCGGATGGAATTTTTTTAAGAAGTTTTCCCAGCACCTGTTTGATTTTCGGTAAAAAACCGGCCACACTGGTGGTTACAACAAGTTTTAGTTGAGGAATGTCGGAAGCGGTCTTGACAATATGTCCGGCGAATATCGCATCAAGGGTGACTAACGCAACTTTTTTTCCGGTGCTGCCCAAATCGTTTAATTGATACTTGATCTGTTCGGCGGAAAGCAGTGGAGATACGCCGGAAATAATACAGCCGGCTCGCAACGCGCCGATAACGGTGATGACATATTCCGGTATGTTCGGTAAATTAATTCCTACAATGTCTGCTTTTTCAAAACCGCTTTCTCTCAACATGTTGGCAAACTGATTGGCATATTTATCCAGTTCGCTAAAAGCAATATCTACTCCTAAATAAGCCAGCGCTGTTTTTTCCGGCACCTCTTTAAATGACTGTTCAATCATTTCAACATAAGTAGTCTCATACTCTTCGGGCTTAAGATCATCTATGCCCGCATCCCAATTATTTTTCCAAAATTTTTCTACATACATGCCTGAATCATCCCCCTTTCTAGAAGTAAAATAAATAGAAGTAAATTGTATTTCTTATACTAATAAACCAATTGTTTAATCAACCTTCAAATTCAAAAACGACAATTTGCGCCAATCCAGATCACACATCCCTTTAATGTTGTTGCGAATGTTCTATCTTTTTTATCATTTAAAAAAATATGTTGGACAGGTTATGTTTCGCAAGGATTTGAAAACCATGAGAACTAATATGTGTAAATCGACTTAGACCAACATTTCTGAAGGCTTTCTCCGTTGCAAATAGGGATTGCCCTCGCTCGCTTTGATGCTTCCGGTGGTAATGGGATGGGGACCGATATATCGCTGCCGCAGTCGGTGCCGCTTTTATGGCCACTGGTTTCTTAAAGCCGGTGACCCATTTCATCAATGGCATGAGCCCCAGCGAAATAACAGTCAGAGTTCCTTATTTGTTAGAAAAAAATTATTAGATATTATATTTGGTTTGACACCTGCTGAGTGAGGTATTTGCCTAATGTATACATTGGGGGCTTAAGTATGATAAGAACTCAAATTTATCTTACAGAAGAGGAAATGGCTGCGTTAAAATCGCTTTCATCCCAAACCGCTAAGAAACAAAGCGAACTTATCCGCGAAGCAGTTGACGATTTCATCACCAAGTTTAGCAATAGCAGACGTGAAGACATTTTAGATAAAGTTGCAGGCATCTGGAAACACAGAAATGACCTGCCCGACTTTGATAAACTCAGGAAAGAATGGGATCGGTTGAATATTTGATGATAAAAAAGTTATTAATAGATACTGATATTTAATCTGAGTTCCAAAAGGAGCATTTTGTCATATCATGAATCGCTTTGTTTATATCGCCTCTACTTTCTTTAGTGCTTCAATCTCCTCTGTGTGAAATCCAAAGTCTGATAAAACTTGTTCCGTATTCTCTCCGGGGGTTGGCGGTGGATTTTTTATTTCGGGAGCGGTTCGTGAAAAGCGTGGCGCCGGTGCCGGCTGACGAACTCCCTCTATTTCGATGAATGTATTTCTCACCTTATTATGTGGATGTTCAGGAGCTTCATCAAGAGATAAAACCGGCGCAAAGCATACATCGGTACCTTCCATGATCTCACACCACTGATCCCGGGTTTTTGTTTTAAAAATTTCTGTATTTTTTTCTTTAAACTCCGGCCATTTTTTGGGATCCAACTGGTTTTTAAAATCCGGATCGTCGACTCCTGTATGTTTTAGCAAAAGCTCATAAAATTGAGGCTCAAGAGACCCAACAGATATATATTTACCGTCCGCTGTTTCATAGGTATCGTAAAAGTGCGCACCGCTATCCAAAAGGTTGGCCCCACGCTCGTCTTTCCAAAATCCTGACGCTCGCAGACCGTATATCATGGCCATCAAGGCGGCAGAGCCATCCACCATGGCCGCATCCACCACCTGGCCTTGACCGGATTTCTGGGCTTCATAAAGAGCGCAGACTATACCGAATGCCAGTAGCATCCCCCCGCCGCCAAAATCCCCCACCATGTTCAATGGAGCCACCGGCTTTTGACCCTTGCGACAAAAGGTATGCAACGCACCCGATAATGAAATGTAGTTGATATCATGACCGGCTACTTTGGCAAGCGGTCCCTCCTGCCCCCAACCGGTCATCCTGCCATAAACAAGCCGTGGGTTGCGCTGCAGACATACATCCGGCCCCAATCCCAATTTTTCCATCACGCTCGGCCGAAAGCCTTCCTGCAGGGCATCCACCTGTTCAACCATTTTTAATACAGCAGCAACGCCTTCAGGTTTTCTGAGATCGATTTCCATCGAGCGTCTGTTTCGCATCATCACATCAAATTTAGGCTGGGTTAATGCAGCCTGTCCCTTTCGTTCGATTCGGATGACTTCAGCTCCCATATCCGAAAGCATCATGGCACAAAATGGACCCGGCCCGATGCCCCCAACCTCGATGATTTTCACTCCTTGAAGTGGTCCCATGCGTATGCTCCTAACCTGGACAAACCGGAAACCCCAAGCACGAAATTCAAAATATATGAACCTCTACCTTCCCTTCCAAAGCTTGCTTAAACTGAGTGGCGTCATTTTCTCCGCCCACAATCGCACCGTAATGCATGGGAATGGCGATTTTCGGGTTGATCGCAAGGGCGGCCTCGACGGCTTCATCGGCGGTCATCACATAGGTTCCGGAGACGGGAAGCAGCGCGATGTCTGTGTTGAAATTGTTCATTTCAGGAATAAAATCGGTATCCCCGGCGTGATATACCTTAACGCCGTCGATTTCGACGATAAAGCCCAGCCAGCCATTGCTTTTGGGATGGAATTCTTTATTCGTATTGTAGGCCGCAACGGCTTCAATTTTGACGTTATCAATGGATAATGTCTCTCCCACCTTGACGACCCGAACATCTCCGGAAAGCTTTGTGGCAGAATCTTTTTCAGTCACAATCACCGAGCCGGAATGTTGAACTTTGGCCACGTCATCCGGCGAACAGTGATCAAAATGCTCATGGGTAATTAATATCAAATCCGCCTCAGGGCCGTCTGAAATTTGATACGGATCGATATAAACCGTCTTGCTGGCATCAATTCGGAACCCATCATGTCCGAGCCAAACGATCTTCTTTAATATGTCTTCAATCATGACTTCTATCTCCTTTTCAATCGATTCCAATAATTGAAATCGCAGCCACATTTGAATGAGGCATGCCTCCTAAATTATGGGTTAGCCCCAGATGCGCATTCTTGACTTTTCTTTCTTGCGGCACTCTATCCAGCAATTGTTCATACATGGCATAAAGCATGCGCAATCCCGAAGCGCCGATGGGATGGCCGAAGCATTTCAAACCACCGTCCACCTGGCAGGGCACCTTTCCATCAAGATCATAAAACCCGCCCATGATATCATCATAGGCACCGCCTTTCGGTGAAATGTGCAAATCTTCCATGGTGACCATCTCCGTAATAGAAAAACAATCATGCACTTCCATCATACTCAGATCTTCTCTGGGATTTTTAATACCGGCCTCTTCGTATGCGTTGGTGGCCGCAATGCGAGTGGTAACAAAATGAGCGCCATCCCAGGTATTTCCGATGGCTTCTTCACCCGAGCTTACGGATACCGACAACGCCTTTACCTTAACGATATCTTGGTTCTTTTTCAGACTCTTTGCGATCTCCGGTGTGGTGACGATGACGCACGCCGACCCGTCACTCACCCCACAGCAGTCAAAAAGTCCCAGAGGATAGGCAATCATAGGGGCGGCTTTAATCTGATCTTCGGAAACCACCTTTCGCAGATGAGCTTTGGGGTTGAGCGCACCATTGGCATGGCTCTTGGCTGAAACATGGGCCATGGCATCTTTTATCTTTTCCATAGGCACACCCCACTTGGCGCTGTAAGCGGTCGCCAGCTGAGCAAACATGCCCGGTGCGGTCATGTTGGCGCCCATCATAAAGGGTTTAACACCCATTGATCCGCCTGATGGCAAACCACCGTAACCGGTATCCTTTAATTTTTCTACCCCTAACGCCAGGACGATATCGTAAACGCCAGCCGCCACCGAATAGCAGGCCGCTCTGAAAGCTTCCGTGGCTGTGGCGCAATAGTTTTCGGTTCGGGTGACCGGAATATAAGGTAATTTTAAAGCAACGCCTAAAGGAACGGCAGCTTTTCCTACGTTGATTTCATCAATATGGGTGCCGATATAGGCCGCCTGAATCTCTTTTTTCTCAATTCCGGCATCTTCCAAGCATTCGACAAAGGCTTCGGTAGCCAGATCTTCCGCATACGCTTCCCAGCGCTCACCAAAGCGGGTGCATCCCATGCCTAATATAGCGACTTTATCTTTGATACCATCTGCCATTTATTTCACCTCCTTCACGGGGACCGCTTTCCAGAAATATCCTGAAATGTCCCGTTTCTCATCATAGTATTTCCTACGAAAACTCATTGAAACCGGCATACCGATCTCCAGCTCATCAAGATTACAATCGGTAAAGTCAAACATCATCTTGCCGCCGCCTTCAAACTCGATCTGGCCGTAAACAGCCGGCGGATTTAAAGATGCAGCCAGCATATCGCCGGTAAAACTGGCGATATGTCCGATTTTATCTGAGAAAAGATAATCATCCATCTGGTTAATTGCCCCGCATTCGGGATTGACGCATACATTTTGTGGCGGAATCTGAGCGGTACCGCATTTTTTGCACTTTGTGCCCCAAAGACCCAGAACCGTTTTGCGCGAACGCCACAGCGCCGACCAGCGCGTCCAAACATCTTCTTCAGAGCGCAAGCCGGCATCACCCGGCAAGATATTGCGCCAGACGAGATACTTGGTGTAATTATCCAGTTCAGCCTTATTGGACAGACAAGCGGAGATCGCTTCCCTATCCGTTCTCTTTTCAATATTTGCGGTTACCTCAAAATAAAGGGCATCGCATCCACTGCCGAAACTGACTACCAGAAGCTTGTCTCCCGGTTTGGCCTCTTCCAACGCATTGACCAACATCACCAGCGATTGAGCGGTGCCGCTTTGCCCGACTTCCGCCTGTAAATTAGTCTGATCTGTCTCCGGGGCAATACCCAATACCTTGCCGAGTTTCTTGCGGGCAGCCGCATAGTGGCAGTCGTAAATGACTCTGGCGAAATCATCGCTTTTTAGGCTGTACTTATTCAGAAGACCATTAATTGCCTCGGGAATGAACTGATCAAAGCCCAAATCCCGGATCCAGCGATCTTCCCACTGGCGGTCGTATTTTGCGGACTGTCCCCGGTAATGATCCGCAAAATCATGGGTTACGGAATAGGATCCCTTGAATTCGGCAATCACATCTTCATCCCCGATCACAAGGGCTGCCGACGCATCACCGAAAATCAACTCCTGGGGAGATGCCGGCTTTCCCAGCCTGCACTCAGATGCCGTAACAACAACATTATTTAAGTTTTTGGCCTCTACCCCGTCCAGGGCGGACAACAGCGCCGTTGTGCCGGCTTTGAGGCCGCCTGAGAAATCAGCCGTGCGAATGTGATCGTTGAGGCCAAGGGCAGCCGATACAATACCTGAATTGAGTCTTTCTTTGTACGGCATGGTGGTCGAAGCGAAATAAACACCCTGTACTTCTGAACGATCCATTCCATTCAGAGCATTGAGACCAGCGGCCACAGCCATGGTAATGCTGTCTTCATCAAAATTAGCTACTGCCTTTTCGCCGCCTGCATTGGCAATATTGGCCGGATTCATCCAGCCCATGGCTTGATAAACCAGCATCCGGTTTAAACGGTAACGCGGTACGTAACCGCCATACGAACATATTCCGGCCATAGGTCCTCCTTTCTTTCCGAAATTTAATTTATACTAAGTAAGTTCTATTCCCAGAACATCTTCCAGTTCATTTATCGCCCCTTGATGATCGGTTACCTTAATAGTGGTCATCCCTATCGCACGCGCCGGTTTCAAATTGATTCCGAGATCATCGAGGAAGACCACCTGATGGGGATCCACCTTCACAATTTCACAGGCCATCTTATAAAAGTAAAAGCGGGGATCCGGTTTGCGTACCCCTACTTTACTTGATTCGATGACATAGTCAAACAATTCCATTACCTTCTGAAATTCGGCTGTACGTTCATCGACCAGCTGTTTTTCGGAACCATCACCAATATTTATATTATTCGTCAGACAGGCATTGCAATAGTGCTGCTTACATCGACGCAACACGTCTACCATATCCGTACGCAAATCCCCTGCGATAAGCTGCAAAACCTGAAATCCTCAAATGGGATGAGCGGCTAATCGGGTTTCCTGTTCAAATTCTCGATCAAATTCCTCAAGGCTGATTTCGCCCCGTTCTAATCTGGCCCAGCTATTGGTGTCCGCATTGGTGGCATTCACCCTACGGATGAAGTTTTCGGGCAGATTATTTTCGTGTTCAAATTTCTTAAAAGCGCCAAACGGGCCTGTGGTAAGTACCCCGCCAAAATCCCAGAAAATAGCCTTAATCATATTCCCTCTCAGAGAACAGAAGTCAGAAAATATTTAACAGATAACCTAGTAAAGTAAGTGCCGGATTTCGTCAATCGTTATTCGGTCGCGCTCCATCTTTGCCATAAACCCTGAACCTCTTATGAGACTTCGCAAAGCAGAAGTCTCTTTTTCGATCAAACTGGCCGCTTCGATGGCTAGAGGCTGGGCTGAACTCTGAACCGTTAATTTGATATTACGTTAAAGTATCTTGATATACAAAGTCAACGCAAAGTTCATTTTCGTGATGACTCACATGTTTTTCTAAAGTTATGATAGCTGTAAAGATGGGAAAGAGCCCTTGCCGCTCTCCTGAACGACGGAAAGGCGGGTATTCCGGCTTTGCAAAAATGAGCCCTTAATGCCACTCCTTTTTCAGTCAGATCCAAATCCCCGCCATCAGAATCTATCGTAAAAACGGTTGGTTTGGCATGATCATTATGATTTAAAAATTCAATTATTTCCGGTGTCGGATCGATCATGTCCGGCATATGAAAGGCTTTTCTGGGGATGAGTCGATCCACAACGACCATAGAAACAGAAGGATCCTTGTAGGCCAGGTCCAGCACATCAGCCAGATAACCGGGATCAGTAAATGTCAGCCACATATCGAGGGGGTTTCCGGCAATTGAACCCGCCACCGGCACACTCCGTCGAAGACTCTCCATGGTAGATTCAGACAATTGTGGTACTTCAAGCCCCTCTCGAATGCAGAGATCACCATAAGCCACACTGTTTCCTCCCCCACCGCCTATGAGAAACACACCTTTTCCTGCGGGCGCAGAAAGCATGCTCAACGCCATGATGATATCCACCCATTCATTCATCGAGCGCACATGAATTGCTCCTGTTTGGCGAAAGAAGGCTTCCCATAACCTTTGTTCACCGAACATAGCTCCGGTATGTGAGGCCGCGGTGGCCGCCCCCGCGCTGCTTTCTCCACCTTTCCACAGGACAATCGGTTTATTGTTGCTGACATGCCTGGCAATTTGCAAGAACCTGCTACCATTCATGACACTTTCAAGATACATGGCGATGACGCGAATACTTTCATCCTCCGCCATGGCTTCGAGAAAATCCAAAGCGTTGAGAACCGTTCCATTTCCGAAACTAACTGCCCTGCCAACACCGATACCAAGGGAATCGGTGTATTCGGTGAGGCGCTGGGTAAGTCCTCCACTTTGAGAAATGATTCCCAGCGTTCCACTCAGCCCCGGTATTGCACCCCATGCTGTGAGCTGCGAGGAAGGACAATACGGACCCATGCAATTGGGACCTATGATTTTTAAGCCTTTATCTTTTGCAATCGAAGCTATCTGCCCTTCAAGTTTTTTTCCTTCTTCCAATCCGGTTTCGTTGAAACCGGAGGTGAAGATGTGGATGTGTCTCAGCCCGATGCGGGCGCACTGTTCAAGAACTGAGGGAACAAACTTTGCCGCCACACACACCATGGCCAGATCCGGAACTTCCGGCAATGACAATATGTCCGGATAGACCTTGAGCCCCCTGATCTCTTTAGCCTTAGGGTTAATTGGATAGAGCCTTCCCGGATAGCCGCCATCCTGAAGTTTCATTAAAAAACTCATACCGCCGAATTTATATTCACCTGCAGAAACACCAACAATGGCGATATGTCTGGGTTTGAAAAATTTTTGAATATCTGTCTGGTTTAACATGATTGAATATCTAACAGCGATTTAGTGTTTTGGTTGAATCAAAGGACATCACAGAAGCCGTCATGCCCGCGGAAGCGGGCATCCAGAAGACTTCGTCTTCTTGGTTTCAGGTGCCAGGTTTCACTTGGTTTCAGGTTTCGGGCTTAGGTGTCAGCAATCAATAATTGAGGTATTGCGAATTTAGGGATTTCGGACTTTTTACGAGACCATCAAAACTTTATTACCAAAGTTTCTTCTTCAATCAAACTAGCCGCTTCGGCGCCCAGCGGCCGAGCTGACACGTGAAACCTGAAACCTTTTTGTAAACTGTATAAACGAAATGTTGGACATATTTTATTGTTTATTATTGGCGACTCGAGCTTTAAGCTTTGCCCGGTGCTCTGCCAACTTCGGACCATCTCTGCGCCAGACCCTGCAAGTGTCGACAATCGCATTCATTGCTTTGGTCAAATACCCGGACGGTTGCTCGGAATTTCGAGACAATGCGGTCCAGGCCCCCTGAACGGCCGCCGACGCCATGCTCATCAGCAGGGCCACCAGATGGGCGCACCCCTTGGCTCCGCCAACCAGATCTTTGACGCTGGCGGTAAATCCAGAGGTAATTCGCATTCCTTTGGCCGGTTCAAGGGATGTCCGGGTTTCCCAGCATTCGCCATGGGGCACCGTGGGCATGTCCACATCGATATCTTCTATGATCAATTCCGGCCTCCGGACCTTCATCCGGATAATCATATGGTGAACAGTTCCGGGCGGCACATTCTCACCGGTCGGACGGTATATATCCTTTAACCGCTCATCCTTTAGTTTTCCTTCCAATATGATAACATTCTCACCGCAATCATAGGTAGCAACTTCGATCTGACGCGTATGTATTTTCTCGTGTTTGCTTTTGTCAAGTTTGATCATTTTTCATTCATTCTGGATTTAAAAAATTTTTCGAGCCTTTGTAACGTATCCGGTCCGATGCCAGGACTGTTTTCGCGCTCAAATGCCAGCGCATCAGAAAGGGTCCGTCTGCTCCCCTCTCGCATCAGCATTTTGTAAGTGCGCAAAGTAAACCAGGAATTTTCAACAATGGCTCGCGCGAGTTTCATCACGGCCTCGGTTAATTCATTATCCGGTACGCATCGGTTGGCAAGTCCGATAGCTTCCGCTTCTTTGCCGGAAATCTCGCGACTCGTATACATGACTTCCTTGGCTCTTAAATATCCTATTCGCCGCGGCAGCCGCTGGCTCATGCCCCAGGTGGATGATAGCCCCCATTTAGCATGGGTATCAAAAAACTTTGCGTTTTCAGCGCAAATCAACAGATCACAGCCCAGCACCAGTTCCAGTGCACCGGTATAGCAGTTGCCTTGAACAGCAGCAATCACCGGCTGGGGCATGGCTTCCAATGCTTCAATGGTCTCGGCCTGAAAATGTTCACTGGGCGCTGTCTCCCCTTTTTGCAAGGCCTTTAAGTCATTGCCGGCACTAAACGATCGCCCGGAACCCTGCAGGATCACACATCCGATATCATCGCAGGACTGTGCGATGTTGTCGACATGATCCCGCAACTCGACAAACAGGGATGGACTTAAGGCGTTTAAAGATTCCGGGCGATTCAGCGTAAGGATGCTGATGCCGTCTTTATCTTCCCGCAATACAAGTTTGTTCATATAAATATTGCTCCTATTAGAAAAGGTTTCCGCGGATGACACTGCGGAAACCCTTTCATATGTGGTTTATTTTTGTGTTGACATAAAAAAAATAGTAGATCTATCAGGAAAATGCAAATACAAGCTATTTCCTGAAATCAATAAAATCAGATATCTTGACGAATTTCCCTCCTTTGACCTGGGTCATAAAGACATCATAAGCACCCTGATGGGAGGTGGACGTAAATGTAATCGGCGCTCCCCCGAAGGTTTCATCCGGAACGTTCCGAAAGGTTTCCAGCGCATCGATCAATTTCTCGCGTGTCAAATCGCGACCCACCTTTTCAGCGGCTATCCTGAAAAACTCGATCCCGGCATATCCTGCTACGGTAGGGAAGTCGGGGTCTTTGCCAAACATCTTGACATGCCTCTTCCACCACTCTCGAACTGATGGTCGGGAACTATCGGGATAAGGGTAAGGCGTCTGGGAGGCGCAGTAAAATCCATCGGGCGAGAAACCCGCTTTCATACTTAATCCAATAACAACTTTTGTTTGAGCTGGTGTCATGCCGACCATGTCCACTTTCCAGCCAAGCTTATTGGCTTCCTTCAAGGCGCCGACCGTCTCCCGGATGACAGTGGCCAGTACCACGAGTTGGACGTCGGCCTTTTTCAATTTTGAAATCTGAGTGCTGAACTCCGTCGCACCTCGTTTATAGGATTCCGCAGCCATCAGTTTCATGTTATAAACAGCCAATTGATCTTCGACCCCTTTTTTCATGATGGCGCCCATTTCGTCGTCCTGGTACATGAGACCAAACTTTGAATATCCCTTAGTTTCTTTGAAATACTTCACAAGAGAGCGTGCCTGATCGTAATAGGGTGTAAATCCGCCAAAGCTGTATCGATCGTAAGGTTCGAAAAATAACGAGGCTGCCGTCAGCGGAAACATTTGAGGGATCTTCTTTTTTGAAATGATGGGTTTGGTAGCCCCGGCAGTCGGAGATCCCATGTTTCCGATAAAGCAAAAGACCTTATCCCGGCTGATCATCTTGTTGGTGACCATGATGGCTTTTTTGGGATCATAGGCACTATCCTCAACGATCATCCGGATTTTTCTCCCATGGATTCCTCCAGCTTCGTTGATTTCCCTGGCTCGCATTTCCAGTCCCATTTTGACCTGTGTGCCCCAGCCGGCGATGGGCCCGCTCAAATCCTGATGGGAGCCGATGACAATTTCGGTATCCGAGACGCCCACTTCGGCATTCACAGGACCCGAAAAACCCAACCCCAACAAAAAGATAAAAAATCCTGCCAATAGTGTTTTTTTCATGATGTACCTCCTTACGTTTTAAAGGGTTCTAATTTACAACTTCACGCAGAATTAGCTTCGGGTGAAAAATTTGAAATCAATATCAGTAATTTTACATCTACCTCTCTGTGGGAGTAACTTCCAGCCACGATAGACAAGCCACTTAGCCTTATTAATCGCGGCTGGAAACCGCTCCCACGATATTGCTCTAATACTAACCACATAAAGGCACTTTCGCTAGTGATACTCAATGGAAGTGGTTTCAAAAGCTTAGATCATGTTTTATAGCAAGGCGCAACCCGGCGAAAAAGCGGAGCATACACGCTGGTACGTGATCATTTTGAGCCGGATTGCAATCCCGCTGTGAGCGGGACTAACGGACATTAGATGAGGTTTTTAAACCACTTCAGTACATGGATTCTATCACCTCCTTAAACTTCTCATTAACAAACTTCCGTTTAAGTTTCATAGTGGGTGTGATCTCGTCATCATCGGTAGTCAGTTGAATGTCAATTAAACGAAACTTTTTTATCGTTTCCACTCTGGCAAATTTTTTGTTGACTTTATCCACTTCCTTTTCGATCAACTTATTAATTTCCGGCGCTTTCGTCAAACTTGCATACGTGGTGAATGGAATCCGGTTGTCCTGAGCATGCTTCATTACATTTTCATCATCGATCATAATCAGTGCAGTCAGGTATTTTCTGCCGTCTCCAATAACCACCGCATCATTTATGTATGGACTAAATTTAAGCTGGTTTTCGATTTCCGAAGGGGTGATATTCTTCCCGCCGGCAGTGATAATAATGTCTTTTTTTCGGTCGGTGACGATAAGATGACCGTCTTCATCAATGCGGCCCACATCACCGGTATGCAGCCAGCCGTCAACAATGGTCTCCCGGGTCTTTTCCGGATCATTAAAATAACCCATAAAAATATGGGGACCTTTGAGGAGAATTTCACCGTCTTCGGCAATTCGTATTTGCGCTGCCGGCAAAGGTGTACCAACCGTACCGAATTTCACATCGTTTTCATAATGAATCGAAGTGGGTCCGCAATTCTCGGTCTGCCCGTAGACTTCTCCGATGTCCACGCCCAGTCCATGGTAGAACTTCAAAAGCTCAGGGGAAATCGGAGCAGCTCCGGAAAGACAGTATCGTGCCCGATCGAGTCCGATGACCTTTTTTAGATTTCGCAAAACGATCCAGTCCGCCAGTTTAAATAAAACCCTTAAATGAAAAGGTGGCTCGGATCCGTTTAATCTGTAGTCTGAACATTTCTGACCGATGCCCGTAGCCCACTTATAGGCCAGCTTTTCCAGACGGGTGGAGTCTATCATTGTGAGCACCAGAGCAGAATAAAACTTTTCCCATATGCGCGGCACGGCGAAAAAAACAGTTGGTGAAACCTCACGCATATTCTCCGGAATGGTGTCCAATTCTTCAACAAAATTGACCCTATATCCCGCTATTAGAGGGTTGAACGTAGAGACTGTGCGCTGGGCAATGTGACAGAGGGGTAGGAAGGAAAGGATTTCATCGGTTTGATATCCTTGGTAAACCTCATTTTGCATTTCCATAACGCTGAGGATGTTTCGATGGGAAATCATGGCTCCTTTGGGTGGACCGGTGGTACCGGATGTATAGATGAGGATGGCGAGATCATCGGGCTGAGGTTCCTGGAGGCGCTTTTTAAACAGGGCGGGGTCCCGTTCGTCGAGTTGTATGCCCAACGCCAACAAATCGTCGAAGCTCATGCACATGGGATCCGAAAAATGCCGCAGACCTTCCATGTCCATGATGATGATCTTTTTAAGGTTGGGAAGATTTTCTCTGACCTCCAATATTTTGTCGAGTTGTTCCTCGTCTTCGGCGATATAAAACTTAGCCCCACTATGCTTGACCACATACTCAACCTGATTTGGGGAATCTGTTGGGTAGATACCAACGCTCACACCCCCCACGGCCAGAATGCCCATGTCGCTATAAAGCCATTCAGGGTTGTTTTCGCTGATGATAGCTACCCGATCTCCTTTTTCCAGACCCAGCTCAATCAGTCCCAACCCCGTATATTTGGCTTTTTCACCATATGTCCGCCACGAAATATCTTTCCAGAGACCATATTCTTTTTTGCGCATGGCTGTTTGATCACGCCACTCTTTAACCCTGCGCCAAAATAAACGTGGAACGGTGTTTGCTTCTGACTCTAAAAGGCTTATTTGCAACTGTGGACCTTTCGCTATCTCCATTTTTTCTTCCTCTTCCACCGCCGGCTACCTCGGACACTTTCTTCTTTGATACCCAAATAAAATTCTTTAACATCTTCGTTGGCCAACAGCTCCTCACAGGTGTCGTCCATGACGATTCGCCCCAGCTCAAGCACAAATCCGTGGCTGGCCACGGACAGCGCCATGGGGGCGTTTTGTTCGACCAGCAGGAGGGTTGTTTTTTGTTCTTTATTAATTCGGACGATGATCTCATAAATCTCCTTCACCAGACGCGGCGAAAGCCCCAGTGATGGTTCATCCAGGAGCATGAGTTTGGGTCTCGCCATCAAGGCCCGAGCAATGACGATCATCTGTTGCTCGCCCCCACTCATATCTCCGGCATATTGGGCGGTTCGTTCTCCGAGAATGGGGAAATAGTCGTAAACCATTTGAAGATCTTTTTGAATACCTGCCCGGTCTTTTCTGACATAGGCCCCCATCATCAGGTTTTCCTTTACCGTCAGATCGTGAAACACTTCTCTTCCTTCGGGCACCTGAGAGATTCCCATGCGAACGACCCTGTCGGGAGGCATCCCTTCGATTCTCTGGTCCATGAATTCGATGGTGCCTTTTTCCGGATCCATCACCCCCGATATGGTCTTTAAAATGGTGGTTTTACCGGCACCGTTGGCGCCTAATATGGTTACGATGGCACCTTCTTGCACATCGAAAGATATGCCTTTGATGGCCATGATGGGTCCGTAATAGGTTTCGATATTTCTAACTTTGAGTAAAGACATCCTCTTCTCCCAAGTAGGCCTTCATTACTTCCGGATGGTTCAACACGTCTTTTGGGTTCCCCTGGGTAATGATTTCCCCAAAATCCAGAGCCAGAATACGATCCGAAGCCTGTTGCACAAATCGCATGTTGTGTTCGACTAACAGGATGGTAATACCCAGTTCTTCTTTGATGTCACTCATCCAGAAGGATAGATCCTCGGTCTCTTCCACATTCAGGCCGGAAGAGGGCTCATCGAGCAGCAGCAATTTAGGATCCATGGCCAGGGCTCTACCCAATTCCACAGTTTTTTGTACTCCATAGGGAAGATTGATGACCCGTTGCTCCCGGTAGGCTTCCAGGTCCAGAAAGTCAATGATCTCTTCCGCCTTTTCGCGGCTTTCAAGCTCCTGTTTCTGAACGGAACGACTAAAAAGGATTTCGGTGAAGACATTCGACCGGCGGCGGCGGTGCCTTCCCAGGATGAGATTATCAAGAACCGTTGTGTTCTTAAAAAGCTCGATGTTCTGAAACGTGCGGGCGATACCCATTTCAGCCACTTCATGGGGTTTGATCTTTGAAATAACGTGATCCTCTAAAACAAAGGCTCCTTCATCCAGATCATAAAATCTGTTGATACAATTAAAAATCGTTGTTTTGCCCGCCCCGTTCGGACCGATAACGGAAAAGATTTCTCCCTTGCGGACATCAAAACTGACGCCATTTAATGCCTTTAGCCCGCCAAAACTGATGGAGATGTTTTCAGCTCTAAAAAACGCCATTTAATGCCTTTCTGCTTTCTGGTATTTCTTTTCCCGCTTGAACGAATCTTTTTTATAGAGCGGAAACATTTCAAAATAAAATTTGGTTTTCAACCACCGGCCGTATATCCCCATCGGTTCAAAGAGCATCACCAAAACGATCAGCAATCCGAATAATGCCGGTTCAAGACCCGTTTGATTTTGAATATACACCGGCATATAGTCCTTGGTCATAATAATTACTTGAGGAAGAAATATGAAAAAAACCGCTCCAAACACCGCACCATGCAGACTGCCCAGACCACCGATGATGATCATGGCCAGAAGTTCTATGGAGAGAAGGATAGTATAGCTTTCCGGATTGATAAAAAACAGTTTGTGGGCATATAAGCTGCCCGCAACCCCTGCAAAAAAAGCACTGACAGCAAAGGCGATGGTTTTAAACTTGGCCAGATTGATTCCCATGGCCTCGGCCGCCACCTCACTGTCGCGAATGGCAATCATGGCCCGTCCGGTGGGTGAGCGTAAGATGTTTCTGGCAGCAAAAAGGGTAAGGATTAGCACAACCAACGTCAGATAATAATAACGCAACTCTGTGTCGATTATAAACGGTCCGATAGAAGGAGGGTCCACATAAAATCCCATGTTCCCCTGGGTCAGGCTCTCCCAGCGTACCAGGATTTCATCAACTATGAAAGCAAACCCCATGGTGGCAATCGCCAGGTAAAGCCCGGTCAGATGAAGAATAGGCCGTCCGATAATGACCCCGACGAAGCCGGCCAAAATACCCGCAGCCGGCAATGCCAGAATGAACGGCACCCCTTTGGCGGTCAGTATGGCGGATGTATAAGAGCCGATGGCAAAGAAGGCGGCATGCCCTATGGATATCTGGCCGGTGTAGCCGGTCAACAGCATCAGTCCCACGGCCGCAACAGCGTACATGCAGATAAACGTCAGCTGGGAAATCAGATATTCATCCAACAGCAGAGGGAGGATGAGACATCCGATGACTAAAGCCAGGTACCAGAAAAAGGTGCTGCGGTACTTGAAAAGCCGGATGTCCTCATTATAGTCTGTTTTCATTATAAAGCGCATGATACCTATACTTTTTTCTTTTCCTGAATGCCAAACAAACCCTGCGGTCGAATTACCAGAACGCCGATGAGGATAATCCACGCGGCAATGTCTTTCCAGCCTTCCGGCAAATAAAAGCCGGCCAGGCTTTCAGTGATGCCGATAATGAGCCCACCGACAATCGCGCCGGGAAGGCTGCCAAATCCTCCCAATACGGCAGCCGGGAAGGCTTTGAGCCCAATAAATCCCATGTTCATATGCACAAATGTAATCGGAGAAAGCAGGATGCCGCCGATTCCCCCTAATGCTGCGGCAATCGTCCAGGTAAGTGAAAAAACGCGTGTAACACTGATACCCATATATACGGCGGCCAATTGATTTTGTGATGTCGCCCGCATGGCAGTGCCGACCCGTGTAAATCGAAAGAAAGCAAAAAGAACTAAAATAAGGGCGGTGGTAATCAGAACGATGGCTAAATATTCCCAGGAGACAACCAACTCACCAGTTCGGACGAACTTTTCCGTGAACGGCGTTTGAAACCCGTATGTATCTGTCCCCCAGCCTGGAACCATGCTGACGACGCTTCGAAGGAAAAAGGAGATACCAATAGTAACGATTACGATGGCGTAAACCGGCTCCCCCACCAGGGATCGCAAGACCGTCCGTTCCAGCAACGTACCGAAAAAACCCATAAATATTACAGTCACCAGCAGTGCGGTCCAGTAAGGAAAATTTAGCATGGTAATCAGGCTGTAGCTGATAAACGCCCCGAGCATCAATAGCTCGCCCTGGGCGAAATTGATCACTTCCGTGGCTTTAAAGATTAGTACAAAGCCCAACGCCACCAGTCCATAAACGCACCCAATGGAGATTCCGGAAAGAACGGTTTGCAAGATCTCATTCACCAATTCCATGAATACCTCAAAACAATTAATTCGTTAGAAATTTTGTGCATTTTGTGGCACCAGCGCGCTGCATGATAGCCTTCTCTATCCTTTTGGTTTTGCAATACCGTTTAATATGATGTCATACAGAGATTCGGTGCGGGAATCTGTGTTTACTTTTTTGCCGAAAATTATCCCAGGCAATAAAAGATGCTCCATCCCACCTAAAATAATTTGCATGATATCCCGCGGGGGAATATCATCACGGAATTCACCGGCCTCGATGCCTTCCTCAATAATCTTTAAAAGCAAATGGGCATAGGAACGTGCAAGATGGTAGGTGGGACTCTCAAAATATCTTGGGAAATTTCGAACCTCCAGCAAAAGAATTTTGGCGCAGACGTGATTTCGGTTATAGAAATCGATGCTGTTCCAAAGAAGCTTTTTTAGCTTATCCATCGCCCCTTTAACATCCAGAAGCTCAGTTTCTATATGGGGCATAAAATCTTCAATGAAATCTGCCAGCACATCGTGAAGCAAACCCCTCTTATCTTTGAAGTACTTGTAAATTAGAGCTTCATTGACTCCAGAGACTCTTGCAATCTCAGCTGTTGTGATTGCATTGAATTCTTTTTTATCGATAAGTGATAATAGGGCGTTTGCAATCTTAATTTTGCCAGGAGGGTCACTCTGACGTGAATAACGTAGGATCCCATTTTCTCTTAAGCGAGTGGTCATGTTAGCGTTTATCTGGCTCTGCTTGCAAGCTTCAATCTTATGAGTCGACAATAAATCGTTATACAATTCAGATACAAAATTTGAGTTATCCGTTCTAGATAGAGAATTTGTTATGGGAAATAAAAGGTAAGTAAGTATTACTTTTCAATCTTTAATTTTGTCAATAATTTTTTTATTTTCTTTTCCATATGCACATTTTGAAGGGCATTCATTATAATGGTTTTTCGAAATGTAACAGATCTATTGATTTAAATGGAATCGGGGAGTGTTCAACTGCGATTTATTATCTCCGGTTCAAAACAGATTCAAAATTTCATATTTCATCTTTAATCACAACTTAGAGGGGTGAATAAGAACCTATGGATTTGTCCTTTATTTGCCAAAATCCGCATTTTTCGGCCCTACAGTTTGACACCAACTTTCAATATGCGATAGGTTGCATGTATCGGTTTTGTATCTGGAATGATTTTAGCAAAATTGATATTTGGACAATTCTCACCCGAAGTTTCTGAATTTTTTATTATGAATGTGATTGATTCAACCTCTCTTGCAATGGGGCATAAGACTATGAAAAAATAAATAGAGATCATTTTAACTCTGGCCCTAGTTTTCGGTTGCGCTGCTGACAGTGTAACATACCGTCAAAGCACTAATTACAATTACCTTGATTTTGGTTCTTACCAGCTAGGAATTGACAAGAGCTTTGAGTTTATTGGTGATATTGACGCTAAAGGTACAGTCGATACCGTTGAAGGTGTTATTCAAGGCCGACTTAAAGCAGATACATATGTGTTTGCTGATGCCAGCCAAGGCAAGAAAAACATCAGAAGAGCTATTGGTGTCAGGGTCTATACCTTAAGAGATACAACATATTGGAGAGGTGAAGCTAATTTTGGCCATTACAAATCAGCGGCATTCTCCATAGGCAACTTGCTGCTTGATATTCTTCTCTCCCCGGTCAGGGCTGATTCGTGCATAAATGGCAACTCTTACCATTAACCAATCTGTCTTTTACAATAAATTATCTCAAAGATTATTTTTAATTGGATTAAGGTAAATGATACTCGTGTTTGTTCCTTATTGCTCTTTGACAAGCACAAAAGTTGTTCCTTATAGTTGATGCGCAACGATGTCTTATTGAAATTAGGACATAACATAAAGGAGGGATATATGGGTATTGCGTCTGATATTCACCCGGGAGATGATCCGTTTGAGATTTCTGAGAAATTGGTGGGCCGAACCCGTACGAAATTATTAAGAGAGCTATTTAACTTCTTTGAAATTCCGATCGAATTTATCGAGCATGTATTTGGCAACCTTTACGCACGTGATATCCTGACTCAGCGAGAGCGCGAACTGTGTGCCGTAGCGGCTTTGTGCGTTCTAAACCGCACCAATGAATTAAAAAGCCATATTATTGCTGCCATTCGCGCCGGAGCAACTAAGATGGAGATAGCAGAGGTAATTCTTCAAATGTCAACTTATGGCGGGATGCCGGTATGTATTGAAGGACTGGATATTGCCAAGCGTGTCTTTGAAAAAAGCAAGCAGGCTATTTCAACCTGACAAATGATAAACCTATTCATGAATATCTCCCAATTCCTTGAACGCATCCAGATATACGAGATTGAAAAGCCAAGCTATTCGTTTCTATCAAAATTACAGTTACAGCATTTGCTGACTGTGCCTTTTGAAAACTTCGATTCTGATGATTATTTGACGATCACAGAAGGAGGCACAAAAAGAAAAATCAAGGTAATTTCATCTCAGGATTTTAGACTGAAGTTACAAAATTATTTTGGGATACACCTGACACAGCAGTGAATAAAGCTTGTTTTGAAATCGCTTTTCTAATTTTTATTGTCAAATTAGGAATATCGGGGAAGAGCGGAATTTTTGAGATTGCCGTTACAATTCTATAATAATTTCATTCTGATATCGAAAGTGTGTATTTGTCATTGTGTAAACTGCAAAAGCATTAGATACAATTGAAGAATGATTGCATAATTCAGGACATCTTTATCGGGCCCACGCAAAATCATCCTCTAAAAAACCTTGCGATATCAGTTTGAAACCTGTAATTTGTGCAGAGTTTGGATTATCTCAGAGACTGTCGAAAACCCTAAATCTGTGAATTTGATGATCGTAAGTTGTTGATTTTATTACATACGAAATTATTATAATCGCCAGTTTTGGACTTTTTCGACAGGTAGGATTCTGTACTATCCTACGATCATCTCGAGCTCGCCGGCGGCCCATTTCATGGCCTCTTTCGGAGACATTTCTCCGGTGGTTGCTTTGGCCACCATTGTTGGAATGATATACTGATTGTATATTTCAGCGCCGATCTCAGGAGGTGCAGGCCATCCGCCCACGATCAACTGTTCATCTCCTCTCGGGATATA
>CP070746.1:3699514-3713574 GCA_020348305.1 Desulfobacterales bacterium | reverse complement strand
GCAGAGCAATGTGCGCAAAAGGCCTTATCGATAGACGATGCCAATCCCAAAGCCAATGACCTGATGGGATGGCTTCACTATTACCAAAGGGATTTCGACCAGGCCATAGAATATGAAAAGAAGGCGGTTGCCTTAGCGCCTAATGACCATTGGAGGGTTCATTGTCTTGGATATATGATGCTTTTCACTGGGCGGTATGAGGATGCAATTGCACTTGAAAAAAGATCCCTGCGTCTTAGCCCTAGCGAGGGTCAGTGTCAGCTAAATATTTTAGGTTGGGCCTATTACCGCTCAAAACAGTATAACGAGGGCATTGCAGCACTAAAAAAGTGCATTGTTCTCAATCCGCAATTTGTACTTCCTCACTTAGGTCTGATCGCTATCTACAGTGAGTTGGAGCGAGACGAGGAGGCCAAACATCACGCAGAACAAGTTCTCAGAATAGATCCTGAATTCAGTATAGAAGGCCATTGGAAGTTATGGCCCGACAAGATTCAAGCAGAGGTAGAACGCATGAATAGGGCTTGGCGCAAGGCGGGACTGAAGTGAGGATTTCAAGCTACAGGTGATACTCGGCACACTTAAATACCAGACACTAAAAGTATTTAGATTCCTGGATAAATTATCGATAATAAATCGGGTAAATCAAAATTGCAGATACTTCCAGCAAAAACCAAATATATTTAGCCCTTATTTTTTGCAGATACTGTAAACAAATCACAAGTGTGCCTCAATTACCGATTTCTGCTATAAAGCACAACAATTTCAAGTCTTATTTTTTTCCAGATACTGTAAACATATTTGCATCTTGACAGGCTTTTGAAAAGGTGGGATATCCCACTGTCATCCGATCAGCTAAGGACATCTAATTTATCATTTCTTGGTGTCGGGTGATGGTGTCGGTTTTGACGAAAAAGGAGCGAAAAAGCCGACACCAGCCGCAAAGCCGATTCAATAATTTCAATGATTTAAGTGCCCTAAAACAGGGGCCGGCTGCTTCGTAATCAGCAGGTCAGCGGTTCGAGTCCGCTCGTCGGCTCCAAGCATTTATCGGGCTTCCCTATGGTTTAGGTGGGAGCCCTTTTTGTTCCAGAAACTCAAAATCAATCAAGTGGGTAAAAGGACTGATAAGTCGCGTTCATCCTTACTAAACAACTATAACGTGCATATATGAAAATGTACATATTAATGAAATAGTATCTTGACACAATTTTTTTTTCCGTATATTTTAGATAGTTACAGACCATTATCATAAATAATGGCCGATTTTTTTGGAGGAACTAGCTCAAATCATCAAATTGAGCAACAGTATGGGCTCCAATACGATCCCTTTATTTTGCGAATGAACGAATAAACTGCATCTTTGAATGGAGAAATTTGAATGGATGATATCGATGATATGCAATTAAAGAATGAAATTGACGAAATCATGAAACATGTTGATAACATTATGAAAAAAATCGAGGCCATTATCCCACAGAATCAGGAGGAGTCTACCCAAGAAGAAAATTAAATGGAATAAGTTCGTTTTAGGAGGCGTTATGGCATTAACTAAAAGTGATATTGTTGCAAGGATACATGAGCTCGGATTTACCAAGAAAAAATCAGTCGATATCATCGAAACGTTACTGGAAATTATAAAAAGCTCTCTGCAAACAAGTGAAGATGTACTGATATCCGGATTCGGCAAATTCTGCGTTAAAAATAAAAAACAACGAAGAGGCCGAAATCCTGCAACCGGCGAGGACCTCCTTCTGAGAGAACGACGCGTTGTGACCTTCAAATGCTCCGGTAAATTAAGAAAAAAGATCAACGGCTTAGGATAACGATCGTCGCCTTTTGTTCAGCCCTATTTTTGATAGCTGTGGTGCTTACCCCGGAAAATCAGAATAGGGGCTAAACTCAATAGAATCTATTGGCAACCTTAAGGTGCTTTTTGCCTTATTGCATTAAAGCGAGATATTGAATGCTGATCCTGGAACCTTCGGTTTCAGGATCTTTTTTTTACTTTTTGGATAAAATGGTATATTATTAATGTATTGAATTTATTCTCGTAAATAAATCTCGTGAGTGAACCTACAACCCATATCATAAGGCCTAATTGCTCTCATCACATACGAACAAAATCCCAAACTAAAATCATTGTTACTTGCTAAAAATTATATCACCGGCACAAAATGAGATGGTTCTATATAGACAACTCACAGCCTCACAGCATGGATATGATCATATTTTAAAAGGTGGGCTATTCTTTTTGCGTTGCGCATGTTTATTGATTTTAAATTTATTAAATTATGGTAATTTTCCAATATTCTTTGGAGGGCTATAGATGCGAACGATCATCACCGGAGTTGGGCATTTTGTGCCCGACCAGAAGCTTACGAATAAAGATTTTGAAAAAATGGTAGACACCAGCGACGAATGGATTACCACCCGGACAGGAATTAAAGAAAGAAGGATTCTGGATAAGAATAAAGGAACTTCTTATATGGCCTCGAAAGCGGCAGAAATTGTATTGGAGCAAGCAAACATATCAGCGGATGAAATCGATTTAATTATCGTAGCCACCGTGACGCCCGATATGCCTGTTCCTGCAACAGCCGCCTTGGTGCAAAAAGACCTGAAAGCCAAAAATTGCTGGGGCTTTGACTTAAACGGTGGGTGCACGGGGTTTATATGCGCCCTGGCTACGGGTTCACAATTTATTGAATCCGGAAGACATCAGAAGGTTATGGTGATCGGCGCCGACAAAATGAGCACCGTTTTGAATTATCAAGACCGCACAACCTGTGTGTTGTTTGGAGACGGGGCCGGAGCCGTAATGCTGGAGCCGTCAATCGAAGATGACCAGGGTGTCCAGGATTTTGTCCTTCATCTTGATGGTTTAGGTGCCGAGTATTTAAATATAGCCGGAGGGGGCAGCCTGCATCCCGCCTCCTACGACACCGTAAAGCAAAATCTGCACTATGTTTATCAGGATGGAAAGACTGTTTTTAAACATGCGGTGAACGGAATGACTGAGGTCTCAGAGCTGATTATGGAAAGAAATAAGCTATCGGCCGGTGATATTAAGTTTTTAATCCCCCATCAGGCCAATTACCGGATCATTGATGCCGTGGCCAAAAAAATGGGATTAAACCCGGATAAAGTCGTAATAAATATCAACAAATATGGAAACACGACCGCGGCCACAATCCCTCTTGCCGTGTCTGAAGCCCATCAAGAAAGAAAAATTCGTAAAGGGGACTGGCTTGTTATGACGGCATTTGGTGCCGGCTTTACTTGGGGCAGTCTTTTGCTTAAATGGGCCATTGACTAGCCGGTTATGTCGGTTGGCCCGTTAGCCCGTTTGCCGGTTAAAAGGAAATGGATTTCGTTTTTCACGGGCAAACCGGCTCAACCGGCCTACCGGCCAAACCAATTATAGTAAGATATCATATGCCTTAATCTTAGATAACAATGACGGGTGGCTAATTTCAAGTAAGCGTGCAGCCTGAGTACGATTGCCTCCTGTTTCGCTGAGTGCTTTGGTAATTAGCTTTTTCTCTAAAACCTTCTGGGCTTCCTTCAGCGAATATCCGTTAAAGAGCTCGCCCATTTGTTCTTTATTTGACCGTTGACCCAGCTCCGGTGGAAAGTGGTCCGGCGAAAGCATTGAATCTTCTGCCAATACCACAGCGCGCTCGATAGCATTTTCCAGTTCTCTGACATTTCCTGGCCAATGATAGGCAAGCAGACGAGACATGGCAGCAGACGAAAACCCTTGAATGTCTTTATCAAGTCGCTTATTGAAACGTTTGAGAAAATAATCACATAACAGCGGTATGTCCTCGGAGCGGTCTCTGAGCGGCGGCAGTTGAATTGATAATACATTCAAGCGGTAGAACAGATCTTCTCGAAATGTTCCCTTGCTAACTTCATCCTCCAAATTTTTGGCAGTGGCTGCAATTACCCGGACGTCTATTTTGATGGATTTTGAGCCGCCAATGGGTCTGATTTCATTTTCCTGCAGGACCCTTAAAAGCTTTACCTGCAGAGCCAGCGGCAGTTCTCCAATTTCGTCTAAAAAAATTGTACCTCCATCTGCCTCTTCAAAAAGGCCTTTTTTGTTGCGATCAGCACCCGTAAAGGCGCCTTTTTTATAACCGAAAAGTTCGCTTTCAAGTAGATTTTCAGGTATTCCCCCACAGTTGACCGGTACCAGAGACATGTTTGAGCGTTCGCCCTGAAAATGGATAGCTCTGGCAATCAACTCTTTGCCGGTTCCACTATCTCCTAATATGAGAACCGTGGTTTTGTATTGGGCAGCTTTGGCGGCCAAACGAAACACGGATCGCATTGCCCTGCTTTTGGCAACCATGTTTCCAAAATCATAGCTATCTTCAATTTTTTGGATACGCTCTTTAAGCCGCAAATTTTCCTTCTTCAAACTCTCCCTTTCTTCAGCCTTTTTCAAAGTCAGATAGACCTCATCGGTTTTAAACGGCTTTGATATGTAATCATAGGCGCCCAGTTTCATTGCTTCAATAGCCGTATCAATAGTCCCGTATGCTGACATCATTATCAGGGTAGTCGTCTCAAGCTTCGCACGTGCGGCTTTCAGAAAATCCATTCCATTCATTTTCGGCATCTTAATGTCACACAGGATAAAATCGTAGTGTGTTTCACCGATTAACGCTAATCCTTCAGATCCATCCGATGCAGTATCAACAACGTAGTCTACTTTTGCAAGAACCGTCGATAACATATGACGCATATTTTCTTCATCATCGATAACCAACAATCGTTTTTTCTGAGCTTCGGTGTCCATACTATTATTTACATCCTTTATCATCGGATTTATGATTTTCATCATGCAACGGCAGATATATGATCATTGTAGTGCCTTTGCCAAACTGACTGTCTACCGTCATTTTACCACCTAAACCTTCCACAATCATAAAACTTACTGCAAGACCTAGACCGGTTCCCTTGCCTGGCTCTTTGGTAGTGAAAAAAGGATCAAAAATATTTCCAAGGTCTTCCTCCTGAATCCCAGGGCCGTTATCGATAAACATAATTTTGAGCATTGAACGACAGCCTTTAGGATTCGTCTCAGGATCTGACTCAAGTTCGGTAATTATTTTTAACTGACCGCTGGTCTCTTTCCCCATTGAAGAAATTGCATCTGCAGCGTTGATGATGAGGTTTAAAAAAACCTGTCGTAATTGGTTGGCATCTGCCTGTACCAGGTCATTATTCGCAAAAAGACGGGGTTCTAAATCAATATGAGACATTAGAGGCTGGACGTTGAGAACATCGGCGAGTTCGTCAATCAAATCGTGCACTGAAACGGTGCTCCGATCTGTGTTGGATGGTCGCGAAATTTCGAGAAGTTGTCGGATAATCGTATTAATTCTTTCTATTTCCTTTTCGGTTCGGAGAATATATTCATTTCGCTCTGCTTCCGTGATATCTGCTTGCTTGATTAATTCTAAATACCCCATGACAATGCCAATGGGATTCCCTATCTCATGCGCAATGCCAGCGGACAATCTTCCGACGGAAGCTAATTTTTCGGCTCGGATAATTTCCATCTGCGCTTTTTTTAATTCCAAATTCGCCTTTTCAAGGGACATAACGGTTGAGCGAAGCTTTTCTTTGTCGGCCGAAATGCGTCTTAACATACTGTTCAGCGCCTTGGACAATGTATTCAGCTCATTATCCGCTTTTCGAACAGTGAAAATAAATTCAGCCTCATCTCGATAATCTTCGGCTCGTTTGGCAAGCCGAGCCAATGGCAGAAAATAGACTTTTGAAAGACGATAAATACCAGCCAAGGTCAATATCGCCGCATTGATAAAGATATATATAAAAAAAATCTTCTGAGAACGCCTTAGACGCTTATAAATTCCGTCTAAAGGCAAAACAATGCTGGTTCCAGCCACAGCATTACCATTTTGAAACAACGGTATAGAAATGATCACATTGCGCTTTTGCTTCCAAAAAACACCCCACATTGTACCGCTGAAATGAATGGTCTTTTTTCCTGAACGGGTAGCTTGTCGAGTGAATTTTATAAGCTCATTTTGCGAGGTGCAGCGCTTTTCACCAAAATGGAGTTGCCTGTTATTATCTCCCAGGATCAGAGCACAAGACACTCCGGTTTCATTGAGCATGTCAATGATCTTGGCTTTGGATGCTGAATGAGATCCGATATTCTTCCACAAAGAAGTCCTCAGCACGGAATCTTCAAGCCATGATAAGAGAATATCAGCTTTAGACACTTGAGCTTGGATAAGATCCCTTTGGGTCGTCATGACAATGACGAGATTGATTAAAATCATCGCCACAAACAACAGGATGGCGATGTTCAAGGCAATTTTTGTTTTTAAGCCGCGGAAAAACACGTATAAGCCCAATTCATTTTATTATTTCTAATAATATAGAAAGCTTATCAAAAAATGCCTTGAAATGCAAATCTGGACGAATATCCCTAAAAGCTTGAGTACGGTATAGGCAATGTCGTGGGCATTGCCGGAATTCATGCCGGCTTGAAGTGGATAGAAGAGAGAGGTTTCGATCAAATCGAAGAGCGGTTCGGATTTGATAAACACATTTTTGTTGAACATCTGGGTTTGATAGCTCGACTTGATGCACAAGGTGTATTATCTTGAAATGTTAATGAGTCATATTTCCTGAAATTCGTGCTCCCTGGTGTGACCGTGAGTAAAGGGGGGGCACTATAAATAGTGATTAGAACGATTATAAAGTGAATTAGAAAGGAGTGCTTTATTATGCGATACTTTATATATGCTTTTTTGCTTTTAACAGTTTCCACTGTTGCATTTGGTGCCACGGGCACTGCGGTTATATATCAGGTCAATGGTCAATCTTATGAGGGGTATTTCATCAGCCCTTCTGATCAGGCGCCTTTCGTGCTGCTGATTCATGACTGGGATGGTTTGACAGATTATGAAGTCAAGCGCGCCAATATGCTTGCTGATTTGGGTTATGCTGTTTTTGCCTTGGATTTGTTTGGTGCCGGCGTGCGACCCACTGATTTGAAAGACAGACGCCAGCATACGGGTGAACTCAATAAAAACAGAGAGAAAATGCGGGCATTGATGAAAGGCGCCCTTGATGCGGCCAGGGATAAAGGAGCCAGGATCGATAATGCCGTGGCTGTCGGCTATTGTTTCGGTGGTGCGGCCGTGCTTGAACTGGCGCGGTCCGGGGCAAACCTTAAAGGTTTTGCCACGTTTCATGGTGGCCTCAAGACACCGCAAGGGCAAAATTACAGCAAGACCCGGGGAAAAATTTTGATTATGCACGGTTCAGCGGATACGGCCATTACCATGGACCAGTTCGCTGATTTGGCAAAAGAATTGGAATCGGCCGGCGTTGCCCACGAAATGATCACTTATGGTGGGGCCCAGCATGCTTTTACCGTTTTTGGGGAAAACCGTTATCAGGAAACTGCGGATAAAAGCTCCTGGAAGCGCTTTACGGAATTCCTTGCGGATACATTGAAAAATTGAAGTTTTTATTTTTTTGAAAGTCTGACCGGTTCGCGTCCGGGGGCTGAAATTCCGCGGCGCTCCAGCAGCGATCCATCATGCCGGTAAAGATCGATCAAGGCCTTGAGGTAGTTGGCAAGGGCCCGCACCTCGGCGATCCGGCTGACCAACAGATCCCGCTGAGCTTGAGCCACCAGAAAGCTGGTTGATTTTCCCACTCGCAGTTTTTCGGTTTCGGTCCGGAGTTTTTCCTCATCGAACATGCGGGTGACCGATGAGGCGGCAATCTGTTGCTTGGTACGGTTGACCTCAATGTAGGCGGTGCGCACATCGACTTCCACAAGTTGTGAAAGGTTCTCCAGCGCTTTTTGCGCCTGTTCCCGAGTCTGCAGCGCCCGTCGGTGAAGGGCTTTTGCATCCCGATTAAAAAAAGGATAATTAAATCTGACGCCCGCCAGAGCGTCATAACTGTCTTCGTTGATATTATCAATGGATTCGCCAAAGGAATTTGCATACCCGCTTTTGCCAAGCGTGATGAAAAGATCCATTAAGGGCAGCAAACCGTTCTGGGTTTTGACAAGCTCCAGATCGCCGCGTAATATTTCCAAGCGGGCCGCGTTTAAAATCGGACGCATGCGCATCGATACGGCCACATGCAGCTCAACGTCTTCCAGTTTGATTTCGGGCAAGGTCGGCTGATGGACTAAATCAACTTCCCGCTGCCAGATTCCAGGTCCCGCAGGATTGAGCAACCGCAGCAGTTGCAGGCGAATAGATTCCTTGTTGGCGCGTGCTTCGATGAGAGCCTGCTCCTGTGCCGCAACCTCGGCCTGGACGGCCGCCAGTTCTGCCCTGGCCAATCGACCGACGGCGATCAGTTCTTCGGTTTCGTTGAGTTGCTGACGGGCGACTTTCAGTGACTCCTCAACAATTTCGATCTGACGCCGGGCCAGCGCATAGTTCCAGTAGGTGCGTTCCACCTCCGCCACCAGAAACTCGGTAAAGCCCCGCAACTCATATTCCGACATGCGCGTGTCCAGGCGTGCCTGCTGCAGTCGGGCCAGATTCACGTCGGTTCCGTATCCTCTCAGCAGCGCCTGGGTAACCGTCATGCCCAAGCGGGTCGAATAAAAGCTGTCCTCGTAAAGAGAGGAGTCATTCATTTGCGTGCCGGCTTCCAGGGAAACCGTCGTGCCGGTTGGGAAATATTGCTCCAGAGAAATGATGCCGTCGACAAAATCGGTGGTGTAATCCTCCGTTTCAGATCCGGATCTTGCGAGGCGTTCTCCTTCCACCCTGCCGGCGGAGACGTCCGCGCTTGTTGCCGGATCAAACACAGCTCTTTCCTGGTCCTCAAAGGTTTGCTGGATCGAGGGATTCAATCTTTGCACCACAAGCGAGCGGTTGTTTTCAAGGCAAAGCAAAATGGCCTCAGTGATACTGATTTTCAATATCCCGGGCGGTACCGTTCTCGGCGCAATCTTGTCAGGTTCCTTAATGGCCTCCAATTGCATTTGCACCGCAGTATCGGCAGGCACATTCGGCCCTTCCGCCGAGCGGTCAATCCGTTCCTCGACCAGCGTGCAGGACGCCGACACCAGCAACAGCCCGCACACGGCATAGAATTCCAGCAGACGATGATAAAATCTTGCAAACATCATATCAGCTCCTCTCGCAGCCCGATCTCGCCCGATGGCGGTTGGTTTGATCCGATTTGTAGGTGTTTTTAAAACGCATTTGCAAGACTATATAGCTTTTTGCCTCAGGCTGACAACCGAAAAATGTTTTGAATATATGACACGTCTTTCTGCACGGTTGACGGGGCAAAACAGCCTTGACGGATCGCTATATTTATTATTTTATCAACCATTTTTTCGTTGCAATATCAGGCTTAAAAGTGCAATAATTCCTATTTTTATCAGATCAAACAGCACATACAGCACATATTTTTGACAAGTGCCAATTTTAACGACAACGGAAAGGGTGTTTTACCATGAAATCGGGCAGCCCTAAAACTTTTATTCTGACGGTTCTTCTGATTGGCGCGGCGGCGGGATTAGGCTGGCTAATCTATGGTCAATTTCAGGACCGGGCCGGCTCGAGCAAAAGTGATAGGGCTTTACGACCGGTGCCGGTGGAAGTGGCTCAGATTCAGCGCGGGCCGATCGCGTTACAGCGGATATTCAGTGGGGAGTTGGAAGCTCTGGCTGAGTTTGTTGTTGCGCCGAAGGTCAGCGGCCGCGTGAAGCGTGTAATCGTGAATATCGCCGATACGGTCAAGCGCGGTCAGGTTGTAGCCGAGCTGGACAATGATGAGTATGTCCAGGCTGTAGCCCAGGCCCAGGCCGATCTGGCGGTCGCCAAGGCCAACGTGTCTGAGGCAAAAAGCGCCCTTGAAATTGCCAATCGCGAGTTTAAACGCACCGAGTTACTCTTAAAGCGCGGGATCGCATCTGATTCTGAATTCGATGCTGCCAGGCAGGATCAACTGGCAAAGCAGGCTCAACTTAAAGTCGCTGCGGCACAGGTCACGAAAGCAGAATCATCGCTGGAAACTGCAAATATCCGGCTTGGCTACACCAAGGTTACAGCCGGCTGGACCGGCGGCGACGAAAATCGGGTCGTGGCTGAGCGCTATGTGGACGGAGGCCAGACCGTGGCCGCCAACGCGCCCCTGCTCTTGATCGTCGAACTGCACCCCATCGTCGGGGTGGTTTTCGTCACCGAGCGAGACTACGCCCGCCTAAAGCCCGGACAGCTCGTTTCGTTGACAACGGACGCCTATCCGGACGAACAGTTTACGGGCCGCATCGATCGCATTGCCCCCGTCTTTCGCAAGTCCAGCCGGCAGGCGCGAATCGAAATGACCATCGACAATCCACAGCATCGGCTCAAACCCGGCATGTTCATCAGGGCCACAGTGGAGTTAGCCCGGGTGCCGGAGGCCGTCATCGTCCCGGAGCAGGCGTTGACCATCCGTGATGACAGAAGCGGTGTTTTCATCGTCAGTCAGGATGGGCGATCGGTTGTCTGGCGCGAGGTAAAAGTGGGCATCCGCGAAGGCGACCGGGTGCAGGTGGCAGGCGAGGGGCTGTCCGGTCGGGTCGTAACCCTGGGACAGCAGCTGGTAAACGACGGCTCCTCAATCACGATTCCTGCCGAACAGAATAAAACCGCTGCCGGCCGCGAAAAGGTGAACACCCAATGAATCTGCCGAGTTTCAGCGTCAAGCGACCGATTTTCACGACCATGGTGACCCTGATCCTGGTCATCCTCGGGGCCGTCTCTCTGAGCAGGCTGCAGATCGACATGCTACCCGACATCGAACTGCCGACGCTGAGCATCCAAACGGATTACGAGGGTGCCAGTCCCGAAGTTATGGAGCGGCTGGTGACTCAGATTATTGAAGAGATCGTGGCCACGGTGCCCGGGGTGGAGGAAATCACATCATCATCCTCGGAGGGCCGCAGCAGGGTTCGTGTCAGTTTCGTGTGGGGTACGGAAATCGATACGGCGGCGATTGATGTTCAGGGCAAACTCGAAGACGAGATCAACGAGCTGCCGGATGATGTTGTCAGGCCGCGCGTACGAAAATTCGACATCGCCAGTTTTCCGATAGTCCTGCTTGGAATTTCCAGCAATCTCGATCCCGTGGAGCTGACGGAACTGATCGAAGTCCAGATTCGTTACCGCTTTGCGCGAATTCCGGGTGTTGCCCAGGTTGACATTTTTGGAGGGTTCAACCGCGAGGTTCGGATCGAACTGGATTCCGACCGGATCAAGGCCGCAGGTCTGCCGCTGGACCGGGTGCTCGAGGCCATTCGCGACGCCAACCTTGATCTTCCGGCGGGCAAGATCGAACAGGGACGTTATGAGGTCACGCTGCGCGCACCGGCCGAGTTTATCAATCTCGATCAGATTCGAGACACGGTCATCGTCCGGCGTGACGGTGCCGCCATAACGCTGGGTCAGATCGCCGAGGTCAAAGACACTTATGAGAAGCTGACGCGCATCGTGCGCGTCAATGGTGAGCGCGGACTGCGCGCGGGTATTCGCAAACAGGCCAATGCTAATACGGTCGAAGTGTCTAGACGCATCCTGGCTGAAATTGAAGCGATCAACCAGGACTTTCCCCAGATCAACATTGTCCCGGTCATCAACCAGGGCAATCTGATCGAGCGCTCAATCGCCAATGTTGCCCGCTCGGTTCTTTACGGGGGTGGGCTGGCAATCGTGGTTTTGCTGTTTTTCCTGCGCAGCATCCGCAGCACGCTGGTGATTTCGCTGTCGATCCCGATCTCAATCGTGACCACTTTTGCGTTAGTATTCTTTGGGGGATTCACGCTCAATCTGATGACCCTGGGCGGGATGGCTCTGGGGGTGGGCATGATGGTCGACAGTTCCATCGTCGTGCTCGAAAACATCTTTCGGCGCCGCATTGAGAATGGCGAAGCGCCGCAGGAAGCATCGGTGGAAGGTGCCCGCGAAGTCGGGCCGGCAATCATCGCCAGCACTATCACCACGCTGGTCATTTTTCTGCCGTTGATTTTCGTGCGCGGCGTCTCGGGCATCCTCTTTAAGGAGCTAGCGTATGTGATCATCTTTGCGCTGATCTGTTCGCTGACGGTGGCGCTGAGTCTGGTGCCCATGCTGGCGTCCAGGCTGCTGACGGCAAGCCAACAGCACCTCAGGGAGGCGGTGCATCGAAGGAACCGCTGGTCCGCCTCTGCCAAGACCGTCTTTTCGGGTGTCGAAAACGCTTACCTGGATTTGCTACATTGGGTTCTGGGCCATCGTCTGATCACCGTCTTTGCGGCTACGGTCGTGCTGGGCGCAAGTCTGCTGCTCTTGCCCCTGATCGGCAGTGAATTTCTGCCCCCCAGTGATGAGGGCGAAGTTCGCGTAACCGGTAAGATGGCAATCGGTACCCGGCTTGATCTGGTCGATCGGCAGACACGCATAATGGAGCAGATCGTTCAATCGGCCGTGCCCGAGGCGGTGGCGTCGGTGGTCAGTGTCGGTGCCTCCGGCTGGCGGGCTGACGCGGGCTCAGAGGGTGAAATACGCATGTCTCTGCTGCCGGCCGCCCAACGCGAACGCTCCAATGTGGAAATCGCCCAAGATCTGCGACGCCGTTTAGACGGCAGTGTCCCCGGTATGGAGATCCGTATCCGGGCACCGCAGGGTCAGTTTTTACTGGAACGACTCCTGGGTGGTGACGAGGGGCTGACCATCGAGATTCGCGGCTACGAGCTTGCCACGCTCGACGTTCTGGCCGGCAGCGTTGCGAAGTTGATTGTGGATGTGCCGGGCATTACGGACGTTCAGACCAGTCTCGAAGCCGGCATACCCCAGCAGGAAATCCGCGTGAACCGTGACAAAGTCGCCGATCTCGGTCTGAGCGTTCGCGACGTCACCCAGCTCCTGCAAACCGCGGTGGCCGGTTCCAAAGCCGGCGAATACCGAACGGGGGGCAATTCCTATCGCATCCTGGTGCAGCTCAAGGATGCCGAGAAACGCTCCTTGGACGAAATTCTCAACCTTACGCTGACAACTGCATCCGGTGAAAAGGTGGCGCTGCGCAACGTCGTCACGTCCGAAGCGAGCCGCGGTCCGATTCTGATCGACCGCAAAGACCAGCAGCGAAGGGTGACGGTCCGCGCCAACGTCGCGGGGCGCGACCTGGGTTCTGTGGCCTTTGACGTGCAGGCTCTGTTGGATCAAGTTCCACGCCCGGTCGGCTATGACCTGACGGTCGCCGGAAATTACGAAGAACAGCAAAAGGCCTTCAGGGAGCTGATCATCTCACTCGTGCTGGCGTTGGTCCTCGTATATATGGTGCTGGCCTGTCAATATGAATCGTTACGGGACCCGCTGGTCGTCATGTTTTCCGTTCCTTTGGCGGCGGTAGGCGTGCTGGTCACCTTGTTTATAACGACAACGACACTGAATGTGCAGTCCTACATCGGCTGCATTATGCTGGGGGGGATCGTGGTCAACAACGCGATTCTCCTGGTGGACCAGGCCGGTCGATTGGTTCACGACGGGATGCGCACACGCGATGCCCTGACCGAGGCCGGTCGTCGCAGATTGCGGCCGATTCTGATGACGACGTTGACCACCATCCTCGGCCTGCTGCCGCTGGCACTCGGCATCGGCGAAGGATCCGACGCCCAGGCGCCGTTGGCACGGGCGGTTGTCGGAGGGCTCACCGGCTCGACGCTGATCACGTTGGTACTTATCCCCGCTGTCTACTCATTGTTTCATCCCGAACCGAAAGCGATTCGCGATTGAAAATTTGTAAATGCAATACAATACTTATAATTCATAAAAAGTTCAAATAGAAATCTTCTCCTATTTCAAAAAAGAACGTCTGAAGCGCCGCATACCCCTTAACCAACGATCATAGTCGGAATTTTTACGCTCCATATAGAGACGCACCTGTTTATGCGGAAGAATTAAAAACGATTCTTCTGCAAGACCTTTGATGACGCTGTCGGCGACCTCGTCGGGAGTTAGGATACCATCAATCCCTTGAGGACCGCCGTCGATAGAGTCACC
>CP070746.1:3674529-3699414 GCA_020348305.1 Desulfobacterales bacterium | reverse complement strand
TGTGGTATTAACCCATGAATCTCCCGACCAGAAAGGCTCCGACTGGGACATCGAAACGATTGATAACGATAAGTTCGGCGAAATGCATTTTGAGAAGCTGGCCCAGCTCATTGGGGGTGACGGTGACTTTGCCCTTTTCGTTGGATCCCTGACTGTTCCCTTGCACAACTACTGGGCCGATGTCGGTCTGGCCTATGCCAAGAAGAAATACCCCGGCATGAAGCTGGTGACCAAAAGAATTCCTTGCGGTGAAAGTGCAGAAGAAGCCTACAAACAAACCCTTGGACTGATAAAAGCTTATCCGAACCTCAAAGGCATCGTCGGCTTTGGAAGCCTCGGTCCGATCGGCGCTTCCCAGGCCCTGAAAAAGAAAAAGATGGGCGGAGAAGTTAAAATAGTTGGAACGGTGATTCCTAGCCATGCGGTGCCCTATCTGACACAAGGTTACATGCAACATGGCTTCTTGTGGGACCCCAAAGACGCAGGCTACGCGTTGGTGGCTGTTGCCAAGAAAATGATTGACAAAGAACCGGTTAAGGAGGGCATGGAGATCAAAGGCCTTGGACCCGCGAATGTGGATCCCAAGGCGAAGCTCGTTAAGTTCGATGCCATCCTGGATATCACCGCTGACAATGCGGAAAAGCTGGGGTTTTAGTAGCTCGTTGTCTGGCATAAAACCTGGGGCGGCGATGTGCCGTCCCACCTCAGACGACAGAGGTCATAGGCGATAATCCATGAACGGCGATAACTTTCTGGAATTGCGCAACATCAGCAAACGTTTTCACGGTGTTCAAGCATTAAAAGATGTCGATTTTGAGTTGCGCAGAGGTGAAATCCAATGTATTGTGGGTGAAAACGGCTCCGGCAAAAGCACCCTGATAAAAATCATATCAGGCGTGTACACGCCTGAACCTGGTGGAACCATTACCATCGACGGTGTTTCTCAGTCAGACATCACGCCCGCCAAATCCACGCACTTGGGAATTCAGGTTATCTATCAAGATCATTCCCTCTTTCCGAATCTTACCGTAGCGGAAAACATTGGCATCCATCAGCATCTCGAAACGGGGCGCCAGTTTGTCAACTGGAAAAAACTGCGGCAGACCGCTCGCGATGCCATGTCTAAAATCGATGTCTCTTTGGATGTGGAGCGTCTGGTTGAGAAACTCTCCGTCGCGGATCGCCAGCTGGTGGCCATCTGTCGTGCCATCGCAGCAGACGCCAGGCTCGTTATCATGGACGAACCCACCTCTTCTCTAACGCGCCAGGAAGTTGACGCACTCTTTAAAGTTGTCAGGGATCTTCAGCAAAAGAGCATTACGATTGTCTTTGTCAGTCATCGTCTCAATGAGGTCATGGAGATCGCCGAAAGGGTCACGATCCTGCGCGACGGCCTGAAAGTTGCAACATTCGACGCCAAAGATATGGACGACCATAAACTGGGTTTTTTGATGACCGGACAGGAGATAAGTTATTCTGCTCTGACAAATGGCTTCAATCGCGAAAAGACGATTCTTGAGGTCGACCGTCTCAGCAAAAAAGGAAATTACCGGGATATCAGTTTCGATCTGCATGAAGGCGAAGTACTGGGGTTCACGGGACTACTGGGATCCGGGCGGACGGAACTAGCCCTTTCCCTTTTCGGCATGAATCCCCCCGAATCGGGACAAATCCGGATTAATGGCGAAACGGTCCATCTGGCCACCAACCACGAGGCCATTGCCAGAGGCATAGGCTATGTGCCGGAAGATCGGCTTACACTGGGATTGATAATGGAGCAACCTGTGGGGGGCAATATTGCATTAACCGTGCTTAAGACGCTTCTAACCCGTTGTAATCTGATTGACTCTGGCAAGCAGAAAGCATTCATCGATCAACGGATCTCTGATTTGAATATCAGAGTACCGGATGCGGAAGTTGCCGTCAATACGCTATCGGGCGGCAACCAGCAACGGGTGGTTCTCGCCAAATGGATTGCCACCCACCCCAAGATCCTTATTTTGGATGCGCCTACCGTAGGTGTGGACGTTGCGGCAAAGAGCGGAATATACGAAATTGTCAAGCGGCTGGCATCCCATGGCATCGGGATTATTCTTATTTCGGATGAAGTCCCTGAATTGCTGAGCAACTGTCATCGCATCCTTTTGATGCGCAAAGGCCGATTGGTAGGTCAGTATCTGCCGTCTGAGATCTCTGAAAAAGAGCTGGGACAGAAAATCAATGAAGGTTAGTACGGGAACGGTAAGATTTCTCAAAAGCAGTGAATTTTACTTATTTTTGGTTATCGCTGGTCTTGGTGCCATCTTGACGGTGGTCACGGAAGATTTTTTTAGCCTTGAGAATCTCTTCGATGTCCTTGTGAGCTACTCGTTTCTGGGAATCATGGCCGTAGGTTTGATGGTTGTTCTGATTTCCGGCGGGATTGACATCTCCTTTACGGCGACTGCCACGGTTGCCCAATATATCATGGCCAGCTTTATCATCCAACACGGGGGCGGATGGTGGGTGGCTTTTCTAATTCCCGTTACCATCGGCATCATGTTGGGCGCCGTAAATGCCGCACTGGTCTATAATCTACGGGTCCATTCGATCATCATTACCATTGCTACGCTCAATGTGTTTTACGGCGTGCTCATCTTTGTAACACGGGGAAAATGGATCTACAATTTTCCCGACTGGTTCGCCGAAGGATATAGCCTTTTCGATTTCAGCGCTGCAGATGGAACGGATTATAGTTTCTCTTTATCCATCATCGTGTTATTGGCAGTTTTTGCCGTAACCGGATTTTTATTAAATCGAACCTCGATCGGTCGACAAATATATGCCATGGGCGGAAATATGGATGCCGCTAAACGAATGGGCTTCAATCTGCTCAAGCTTCACTTTTTCGTATATTGCTACATGGGCTTTTTGGCCGGCATTGCAGGTCTGGTTCAGGCCCAACTGGTTCAGACCGTGGCGCCCAACTCCATTGTTGGCCGCGAATTAGAAGTTGTCGCCGCGGTCGTTCTGGGGGGGGCCAGTTTAGCCGGAGGAGCCGGTACCCTGCTGGGAACCATTCTAGGGGTGACCCTCATTGCCATCATGCAAAACGGTCTAACCCTTCTGGGTGTATCATCTTACTGGCATAAGATCGTCATCGGTATGATTATTCTGATAAGCGTCAGCATTACGGCCTATAATCGAAAACTTGAGGAAAGACGACATGCTGAAATTGACGTCTGATATTCAACGCATAAGGTCCTTACTGGGTCTAAAGGATGAAGCCAACGTCTATTTAATTGTGATTCTGGCAGCCCTTATCGGGCTATTCACACTGGTTTTGCCCGATCAGTTTTTTCGGGCCGCAAATCTTCAGTCCATGGCCTTCCAGGTACCGGAGCTGGGCATTCTGTCGATCGCGATGATGGTTACATTGTTAAGCGGGGGCATTAACCTGGCCATCATCGCCACGGCCAACATGGCAGGAATTCTGATGGCCTATATCCTCACCCAATTCATACCTGAAGGTGCCACCGGTGCCGGCCCTATCCTAATGATGACGATCGCCATACTGGCCGGTCTGGCAATGTCGACGCTCATCGGTTTTCTCAATGGCTGGATCATCGCCTATTTGGGCGTCTCGCCGATTCTGGCTACCTTAGGCACGATGACGCTCATCCAGGGCGCAAATGTTGTCCTCACCAAAGGTTACGTGATCTCCGGGTTTCCCGATCCAATTCGTTTTATCGGAAACGGATTGGTGCTGGGCATCCCCATGCCTTTATACGTTTTTGCCTTCAGCGCCTTTTTGGTATCGATACTGCTTCGTCGTACACCCTTTGGGGTGGCGGTCTACATGTTGGGCTCCAATGAAAAGGCAACTCTTTTCTCCGGAGTTTCAATTCGCAATATTATCCTTAAAATCTACTCGCTTTCGGGCCTTCTGTGCGGTGTTGCCGCCCTTATTATGATTTCCAGGTTCAATTCGGCCAAGGCCGGTTATGCTTCTTCTTATCTGCTGGTGACTATCCTGGCTGCTGTTTTAGGAGGAGTGGATCCTTTTGGCGGTTTCGGAAAAATTATAGGGCTGGTGTTGTCACTTTTAATTCTTCAAGTTATTTCCAGTGGATTGAATCTGCTGGGTATGAGCGCCCATCTGACCATTGCGCTGTGGGGCGGCATCCTGATCTTTATTCTGTTTCTGAACCAATTGCGACAGCGCCTTGGACATGTGAAAGTCTAAACTCAATTATACACAGCGTCATAATGAATTGCGTATCGGTCTGTGAATCGTTTATTGTAAAACTACTCAAATAGGGTTAAACATGCAGAACGCTGTGTATGTATGCGCAATGATTTATGTCCATCTGTATAATTTATCAATAATAGGATTGGAGGAGAATACAAATGCCAAACGGATACAATGGAAAAATACTGAGAGTTGATTTATCGTCTTCAAGTTTTAAGGTAGAAGAACCATCGAAGGAATTTTATCGGAAATATATGGGCGGCAGTGCACTCAGCCTTTATTATCTGTTGCACGAAATGCCTGCCGGAGTAGATCCGCTCAGCCCTGAGAACATGCTTGCGCTTAGTGTAGGTGTGGTGACCGGTGCGCCCATATCAGGCCAAAGCCGTATGACCGCCACGGCCAAATCACCCCTTACCGGCGCAATCGGTGATGCACAATGCGGCGGGTTTTGGCCGGCGAAGCTAAAATTTGCCGGCTTTGACGCCATCATTTTCAAAGGAAAGGCACCCTCGCCGGTTTACTTGTGGATCGCTGATGGGCAAGCCGAGCTCCGTGACGCCTCACATTTATGGGGTAAAGTCACCGGCGAGTCTGAAGCGGCAATTAAAAATGAGCTGCAAGATGAGAACATCGAGGTCGTGCAGATCGGTCCTGCCGGCGAAAAGATGGTGCGCTACGCGTGTATTATCAATATGTGTAACCGAGCCAATGGGCGAACCGGTATGGGGGCGGTAATGGGCAGTAAAAATCTAAAAGCCGTCGCCCTGGGAGGAAATAAGAAGCCTAAAATAGCTGATAAAGACGCATTGAGTGAGCTGGTGCGTTGGGGTGCCAAATCTTTTCCCAAGTCAGATGTGGCAAGCACGGGAAAATTCGGCACCGCATCCATTGTTGGTGGGCAAAATGCAGCAGGCGGGCTGCCCACCTTTAATTTCAACAGCGGTGTTTTTGACGGGTGGGAAGCCATAGACGGAGAAAGGATGTACAACAGCATCCTTGCGGGGTGTAAAGAGGGAAAACAGGACAGTCGCGGTCGCGATACATGTTTCGGCTGCATTGTTCGCTGCAAACGGGTTGTTGATATCAAAGAAGGCCCCTATCAGGTGGATCCGCTTTATGGCGGTCCCGAATATGAAACAATTTCAAGCCTTGGCAGTTATTGCGGAATTGATGACCTAGCTGCTATTTCCAAAGGCAATGAGTTATGCAACAAATACGGAATTGATACGATATCCTGCGGTGCTACGATCGCCTGGGCTATGGAGGCCTTTGAAGCCGGGGAGCTCTCCCAGCAAGATACGGGGGGAATAGAACTGAAATTCGGTAATGCTGAGGCGATGGTGAAGTTGACCGAGATGATCGGCAAGCGGGAAGGAATCGGCGATATTCTGGCGGAAGGGACTGAGAGAGCATCGGATATACTTGGCTGCGGTGCAGAATTCCTAATCACCAGCAAAAAACAAGAGGCTCCAGCCCATATGCCCCAGATTAAGCGCAATCTAGCTTTGCTCTACGCTGTCAACCCATTTGGATCCGACCACATGAGTGCGGAACATGATCCATTTTATGAAGATATTTATAACGCATACAAGGATAGAATGGAATTGCTGAGTTTGGACCAACCACAGCCGCCCCAAAGCCTTGGAACCGAAAAAGTAAAATATACTCGTATCACCCAATGCCTCTTCAGTCTTACGGACAGTTTGTGTGTATGCCAATTCGTATGGGGCACGGCTTGGCAGCTTTATGGCCCGCAGCAACTTGCTGAATTTGTACAAGCGGTTACAGGCTGGGATGTCTCCATTGAGGAACTTTTGGAGGTTGGTGAAAGACGCCTTAACATGATGCGTGCGTTCAATGCCAGAGAGGGAATTCGTCGCGATCAAGACAAACTCCCTGAAAAATTTTTTCAAAAGCCCTTAAAAGGAGGACCCACCGATGGTTGGAAAGTGGACAAGGCTGAATTTGAGAATGCCTTAGCCGAATATTATCGTCAATGCGGTTGGGATGAGGATAGCGGAGTTCCCACCCGTGATACGTTGTCGCGGTTGGGGTTAGACTGGTTGGCGGACAAAATAGAATTATAGTAATATCTCATACTTTCCCCGGATTGCTTGCTCCACTTCAGCTCTGATATAAGATTTTTCTTCTTCAGCCAGTATTTGTTTTGCGATCTCGCGAGCGCGTGTCCGGGTATCCTGCGAACCTTTTTCATTCCAGGTTTCACGATCGTTTTGATCCAAACCGGATTCAAACGTTATGCCTGTCTTTTCAAGTATGGTTAGCGAAGCTTCATGAATGGTTTTGATATCTTCCGGTGAAAGCGGTTGATACAGGCCACCGGCAAGGCCTTTTAAATTCATGAGTTGTTCCTTTTAGGTAACTAAAGTTAGTGTTTTTATATAGTTGCTGAAAACCAATTCCCCGGCTGGTTTCAGATTGCATTGAGATCCTGCCTCAAGAAATGCCTCACTCATGGAGTGAGCATATCCTCGGGAAAAGGCGATCAGTAAGGCATCTTTTTCTACTATGACAATCTGACAGGGCACATGCAATACGGGTCCTTGAATCAAAAAGGGTGATTGCTTTTCGTGTGGTTGAAGATCAAGGGCAGTTACCTTTTCCATGATGGACAAATTGTCTGCTCCGAACAGAGCTAGCATTGCGAAAACGTCGGTAATGTCGGTGTAGGCCGAATCTTCGGGCATCTCCGCTTTTAAGCCGCAAATATGCCACACCGAAGCCTGGGTTTGGTTCAGGCGGTTAATAAAAACGCTGTCTTTAAAAATACAGGCTCTCGGTGTTTGCGGAATGGCTGTCCCCATTGGCTGGATTTGAGAAAGATGGGCATGCTGAACATCCCATTTGGCAATATGGCTCAAATCCACGAGATAAGGCCCGTTGCCTTCATCTTCATAAGCCAAGACGACTTCCCAGCCGTTTCTCAATTCCGTCTCTGCGGGCTTGCTGTCAAATGTAACCGGTGAATATCTTTTTATCGTCTCCATAATTTCAATTTCTAAATCCCTAAATCCCTAAATCCCTCAATTCCTCAATTCCTCAATTCCTCAATCCTCCAATCCCTCAATCCCTAAATCTTCATCCTCTTTCCTTCCGGATCATAAAACGGCATCGTCACCACCGTAGCCGATAATCGTTGATCCCCCAGGTTATCTTCAAAAATTTTCAAATGCGTTCCGGGAATGCTGAGGTGATCTTCCACCAACGCCATACCGATGGATTCTGCAACGGAATTACTATATCGTGCCGTGCAAACATATCCTCGAATTTTTTCATCGACGATAATCGATCCCTCTTTCGGTGTTCGGGAAGAATCATCCATTTTAATTCCAACCAGTTTCAATCGCCCTTTCTGGGTCTCGGTTTCTTTGAGCGCAAAAGCCCCCACGGTTTTGGCTTCCGGTTTCTGTTGAAACCACAGATGGCCCAATCCTACATCGTGCAGCGTGGTGCGCTGTTCGGATTCGGAGCCGATGATCAAGTGGCCTTTTTCCATTCGCAGGCAGTTTTGAGCTTCCAATCCGAAATTCATAATACCGAACTCTTCTCCGTTTTCTTTAAGCAGATCCCACACGGCCTGCATAAATGAGGAGGAGACATGAAGCTCATAGGAAAGCTCACCTACAAAACCAAGACGCATGGCGCGGACCGGTATTGTGCTTTCAATCATTAATTCCTGACACCCTGTGAACGGGAAGACATCATTGGAGATATCCGCATCGGTTATTTTTTGTAAAACTTTGCGGGCATTGGGCCCTGCCAGATTAATGACACCGAAGGCGTCGGTTAAATTGATCAGATGAAAGTCCCAGCCGTCGTATCGGGTGTGATATCGTATCCATTCTACGGTTTTGCCAGCGCGGTTTGTTGACGTAGTAAAATAATAGTCGTTTTTACCGTCCTGAATCACCACCCCGTCATCGATGATACAGCCGTCTTCATTGCACATAGCCGTGTATTTGACTTTGCCTGGGGCCATCTTGGACATATCGCCGACATACACCCGCTGCAAAGCATTTAACGCATCCGGCCCGTGAATTCGAAATTTGCCCAAGCTCGATGCATCCAGTAAACCGACGTTGTTACGGACGTTAACAATTTCCTCCCTTGCACTTTTGTCTTCAGAAAAGCGCCGTGCCCGATACCAAACACCGATACGTTCCATTTTGCCGCCGGCTTTCACCTGTGAACTATGTACCGGGGTGTGTTTGCTCATGACATGACCGCCGCCGGCATACGTCGCCAGAAAAGTGCTGGCCAACGGGGGACGCACATTTGTTGGCTTAACTGTTTTATTATCTGCATCCTGAAGTTGCCGGACATAAAGGGGCAGGTTATGGCCGGGGATACCGCCCTGACCGGGGCCGGTTCCCCCAGATGTAAAGCGTTTGATCAACTCCGGACCATCAAACCCCAATTCGAGCGCCTGGTTGATGTGTTTTAGGGTGGTGTCTTCGTCAAAACAGACAAACGTTTTTTTGCCGCCCCTGGTTGCAGTGACAAATTGTGAGCCTTTTACCGGTCCGGGAAGCGCATGCAGTTCCTTTTCTGCTGCGTCTATTTCGTGCTTAAGTGACGTCCCGCAATCTGCTGCCGCCCTAAGGCCTGCCAGCTCACCTGAAGTCTCGATGGCAAAAGCATCGCTTAGACCCAGCATACGTCCGGCTGTATAAATCTTATTCGGCAGCTTATCGGGCAAAAAGAATCCAGTATGGTCATCGTAGGCTAGAGTGGCTCCAGCTAGCGCCAGGGGACCAGTTAGCGGTGTTAATCCAGCAGATGCCACCAAGGTATCGCAATTGAATTTTTGTTTTTGTGTTTCGGCTATTTTAGTAAGGGTTACACCATTTAAACATTTACCACCATGTGCCTTTTCGGCAACCCAGCCTTTGAGTATGGGTATCTTGCGCTCTTGCAGCTTTGCGATCAGCTTTGATTCCTGACCGTTCTCTCGAACATCGGCAACGCACAGTACGTTGAGCCCCAGATCATGTAAGTCTATGGCCGCCTCCAACCCCAGGTCGTGTCCGATACTGAAAACAGCCGCCATACCGACCATGAGACCATGTGTCCGCGCCAGGCGGTGAGCGCAGGCAACCTGCATAACCCCCGGCTTTTCGTTATTTTCAAACAACAGGGGCCGCTCGATGCAGCCGGTGGCAACCACCACACTTTCAGCGCGTATTTCAATGTAACGTTCGGTAAAGTTATCGTTCTCGGTGCCTTGCTGGAAGGCTGTTATCAAATTATTATTGTACGCACCGATCATGGATGTATGTTTGAAAACCCGGACGGAAGACGTCTGTTCAACCTGATTCGCCAGGGCTCTGGCTCTCTCATAAAGTGCAAGATCTTCGGTATAGTCTGCTGAGCGGTAATCGAAAAAGCCTCCAAGCCAGGGTCGGGATTCTAAAAGGATCACGCGAAGGTCGTGTTCCGACGCAGCCAGCGCCGCACACATGCCTGCCGGGCCCCCACCAATGATGCAGACATCTGCATTAAGATAATTTTCATCATATCTGCCTTTCATCTCGAAGCTTGGGGACAGATTGCCGATTCCTGCGGCTTTACGGATTTGTTTAATGGCCAGGGGCCATATTGCAGCGGGTTTATGAAATAGCCAATAATAAAATCCGGCGGGCATTGTCCAGCTTAGCTTGTCCATGAAACCCATCAGATCATATTCCGGACTGCCAACGACATTTTGAGCTTTGACGATCATGCCGCTTCTGGCAAGGGTCTTTTCGGTGCAAACATTGGGAATTCCATCTACTTGCATGAATGTGTTGCTGCATTCCCCTTCCAGACTGTAAAGCCCTCTGGGACGATGGTATTTCAAGCTGCGCGAGAAAATGCGAATGCCATTTGCAAAAAGAAGGGTGGCGATGGTATCGCCTGCAACGCCCTTATAAATTTTACCCCGGAAATGAATAGAAATCTCATCTTCGGGGCGGATTCGCAATGTTGGTAAATGCCTCAATCTGTTCATGCTTTTGCCTTTGACCCATCTTCATTCGGATCGGATACCTCAAGATTCGTTGTCGTATCTCGATAGATGGCAAACCAGGCGCCGCACCCGTCTTTGTGACACCACCATTCTTTTTGAGTTCCGGCTACAGATTTGTTCATGTGAACGTAACTACACCAAGCACGAGATGTAAACATATCTTCTTCAGGTCGTTTTTCCTTATCTTCGCCGCCATAGCGGAATTCGTAGCCGTTGCGTTTGCCGCAAATCGGGCATGTGATCGTAAGTGACATCGTTATTTTAATCTCCCCATCAATTGTTCGGACTGTATTCCACAACAGCCGGGGTTTCTCCCATGAGACGATGGTGTTCGAAGCGACGTAATTCAAACGGTTTCAGGATATCCGGGCATTCACCGGTGGCCATAAATTGCGCCATGTATTTCCCGGTTACCGCCGAAGATTTAAATCCAAAATAGCCCCACCCACAGTCCATGTAATATCCTTCCAAAGGATAATTGCCATCCATGATTGGGGCCATATCCGGCGTCATGTCTGCCAAACCGGCCCAGCTGCGCATGAATTTAACGCCTTTCAAACACGGCATTAGCTTCGTTAGGGCTTCTGCCTGATGTTTGATGTAATAGGCGGATGTTTGGGTGGTGTAGTTCGGCCACGGATCCATGTGCGAGCCGGTTGCAATCTCACCTTTTAGGGTTTGATTGGCATAAACGTGATAGGCACCGGATGACACCACATGATTTAACAATGGTTTTAAGGGGTGGGTGACCATCGCCTGGATGGTCAACACGCTGATGGGCAGCCGAATGCCCAGCATGTGATAGGATACGGCCGCCGAATAACCACCGGCAGCATTTAGAACCCGAGGAGTTGAGATTTTTCCATTGCTGGTATCAACAGAGACAATTTTTTGATTTTCAACCTCGATACCGGTGACTTCGGTCTGCTGATGGATGTGAACACCTAATTTGGCTGCGCCTTTTGCCAAACCCCAGACCACAGCATCGTGTCGCACAATCCCTCCCGGTGGGTGATACATCCCACCAAAGATGGGATAAGTCGGTCGGTCGCTAATATCCAAAGCGGGTATAAGCGCTTTGCACTCTTTTGGGTCTACAAGTTGGCTGTTGATGCCGTGGAACTGAGCGGAAGTCACCTGCAAGCGCAAGGCTTTGAGGGCAGCTTCGCTATGCGCCAGATTGAGGTTACCGCAATTGTAGAACATAAGGTTAAAATCGAGCTCTTTGGTCAAAATGGGCCAAAAGTCCAGCCCTTCTTTATATAAAGGGAGATTTTCTTGTGTTCGTTGGTTGGCCCGCACAATGGCCGTATTCCTTCCGGCGCCTCCATAGCCTATGTAGCGTTTTTCAATTACAGCCACATCGGTCATTGCGTAATTGCGAGCCAGAAAAAAAGCCGTTGCCAATCCATGCAGCCCACCACCGATTATGACTGCATCATAACTTTTTTTGAGCGGCTGTTTAGCCCACAGGCGTTTAAATTTACCAAACATAAATGTACACCAGAGTTGCTAGTTTCTACCCAATTGCCTCTAAAAACTGATACTATACAGAAAATTCTCTATGGCATATGTATTTCATCAAGTCAAAAGATAAACGGTTTATTTTCGGTGATTACTTTGATTTTTTCGCAATTTTCTTGAAATTCGGAGATAAAAGGGTGTAAACCGGCGCTGTAAAGGAGGACCGGTTGTGGATAAAAGACGAGCTTTACACTGGGCGTGGGTTATTCTTGGAATTTGCTTTGTCAACCTGTTTATCAATTATTCAGTTCGACTTGGTTATGGCGTTGTTTTACCGGAAATGATCCGGACGTTAGGCTTTAGCCGGGCAGCCGCCGGATCGATCATCAATTCTTTGCTCTTCAGCTACATTTGTATCGCTCCGATTACCGGATATGTGACCGATCGGATCGGGGCCAGACCCGTGATCACCTGTTGTTTAGTGATACTCGGCTGCGGGGTGTTTTTCATGGGAACTGTTCATGCCCTCTGGACGTCATGCCTATTTTTCGGAATCGTAGGTCTCGGCGCAACCGGCCTTTGGGGACCGGTGATCACATTGGTCCAGCGGTGGTTTGCTTTTCATCGCCGGGGGTTTGCGCTGGGCATCCTCTCCACCGGTTATGGATTGGGATTTGCCACCGTGGGCACGGTATTCCCCAGAATCGTTGATCTATTTAGCTGGCGCCACGCCTGGTTTTTTTTAGGCGGCTTGGCATTGCTGATGGCTATCGCCAATGCACTTTTCCTGAGGAATGATCCGGAAAACGCCGGCTGGCAACCTTGGGGTTTAAAAGAAGAGCCGTCCGGGAATGTGAACACCGGTGCAAAGCCGGGTCAAGTAAAAGTTCCATTGGCTGCCCTTTTTAAAAACAGCCGTTTCTGGCTCATCGGCCTATCATATTTCGCTATCGCCTACAGTTTGTATGCTATTACCACGTTCATGGTGGATTACGCCAAATTCCAACTTGAATTGCCTCTTGAGCAAGCCAGCTTTTTGGCGACAATTCACGGCATCGGTCAGATCGTGGGGGTGCTCACCGTTTTGCCGCTCTCAGACTATTTAGGGCGAAAAAAAACCATCATCATCTCAAATTCATTGATTACAGCGGCCCTGGCCGGAATACTAATTGCCGGGGATTCATGGATTATGCTGTGCGTTTTTATTGGGTGTCTGGCTATTTTTTACGGTGCGACCTTTCCGATTTATGGCGCCTGTGCCGGAGATTATTTCCCGCGTGAGGCCATGGCGACGGTGATCGGTGCCTGGACACCGTTTTATGGTGCTGGTGCTATTTTGACACACTGGATTTCAGGGATCCTGAGGGATAAGACGGGTATATACAATCAGTCGTTTCTCATCTGCATGATTATGGCCGGCCTGGCTGTGTTGATCATCACACGGTTAAAGAAAGCTGATGCTTAACCCGCATTCACCACAGCCAAAATAAAAGAAGAGGATTTTGATCAATGAGCCGATTTCTAATGGTGGACATTGGTGCCGGGACCATGGATGTGCTTTGTTATGATATGGAAACTGATCTTCACTACAAGGCAGTGGTGAAATCACCGGTGCAGTATGTGGCTGAAAAGGCATCTACTATTTCAGGAGATTTGCTGGTAACCGGTTGTGAAATGGGCGGAGGCCCAATTACCAAAGTATTGCAGGATCGGGTGAAAACGAATGAAGTGGTCATATCGGCTTCAGCCGCTGCGACGTTGCATCACAATGTGGAAAAGGTCAGATCGTGGAATATTAGCGTCATAGAAGATAATAAGGCAGAAAAACTGCGTCAGAATAAAAGCTATTCTCTAGTAACTCTAGCCGACCTGGAACCGGATCGGCTCAAGCAAATTGTAGAGGGATTTGGTGTTGCGTTTTCATTTGAGGCGGTGGCGATTTGTGCGCAGGACCATGGCGTAGCGCCTCCCGAGGTATCTCACCTGGATTTTCGCCACAATATGTTCAGAGCTCGTTTAGAAGAAATGCCTTTTCCCCACGCTTTGCTTTACAGAGATGATGAAGTTCCTGAAATGATGAACCGCTTAAGCTCAATTGCGCAAACTGCACGAGGCTTACCTGCAAATGAAATCTATGTGATGGACAGCGGCATGGCCGCAATTCTGGGGGCCTCAATGGATATCCTGGCCAAAAAGAAAGAGCGGATATTTATTTTAGATGTGGCCACCTCGCATACAGTAGGCGCCGCCATGATCGGGGATGAAATTGCCGGTTTCTTTGAATACCATACCAGCGATATTTCTTTGGCGCGACTGGAATCATTGTTGCGTGCTTTGGGCGATGGGAAACTGGAGCACCGCCAGATCCTGGAGGAGGGCGGCCACGGGGCCTTTATGCGCAAGGCCATTGGTTTTGGAAACGCTGAGGTGATCATTGCAACCGGCCCGAAGCGCAGATTGGTTGAAAAATCGAGCCTGCCGATTGTGTTCGGTGCCCCCTTTGGCGATAATATGATGACTGGAACAGTGGGTCTTCTGGAAGCCGTCCGCAGACGCAAGGGGTTAAAGCCGATTGTCTATTTGTAAAGAAAATTGATTCGCCGGTCCCTTGCCGGCGTTTGTTGCAGTATTTTTTTTCTGGCTAGATTAAACCGGTATTTTCTTCTGAGTGTTGAGATCCCGGGATTGGACCTTTACAGATTAAGGGTCGAAAAATGTCGTTTTGGAACATAAAAAAATATAGACTAACGGATAGGGATTTAAAATTTCTGGTCGAGACCGGAAGTCCGGACGTTTCAGATAAATGGAGGTTAAAACAAATTCTGCGTGAGGATGAAGATTTTCGCAATTGAATTTTATTGCCGACCATTATCTGCGGTATAAGCGCGATGCTCTCTTCACTTAGTTTTATTCTCCTTTCAAACAGTCTCATGATAGCGACTCCTTGACCCTAATTTTTCAATAATATATGATCGAAGCCTATGGGCTAACAGAGATTAATCGCAAAGGAGCTTTTATGGAGACAGATATCTTCAATCATTGCCTGCCCAGGTTCAGGCTACTGGATGATTCTCAAATCAGACGCATTCATCATTCGGTTTTAAGGATATTGGATGAAGTGGGAGTGAGGATTCATCATCCCGAAGCAGTGGATCTTTTGGCCAGCCATGGCGCAAGGACAATATCTGACAATGTGGTTCGGATTCCGTCTTTTTTAGTAGAGGACGCCATCGCCTCGGCGCCATCGAATTTGGTTATTTACAACCGGAACAGAGACCCGGTAATGGAGCTTGGGGGAGGTAGGATATATTTTGGCACGGGAACGGATTTGCCTAAAACCGTTGATCTTAAAACCAGAGAAATAAGAGATACGGTGGCAGAAGATATTGTAGTCAGTACGATTATTAGTGATGCGATGCCCAACATCAATTTTATCGGCTCTTATGGTCTGCCCAAGGATGTCCCCCCAGGGCTGCATTATATCCGATGCTTCCAGTTAGAGGCCGAAAATAGCAAAAAGCCAATATTTTTTACAGCGGAATCCAAAGAAGACTTAGCTGTCATTTGGGAAATGGCAGTCACCATCGCTGGCAATTCGGAGGCTCTAACCAGGCATCCCTTTCTCATCAGCTATAGTGAACCAACATCTCCCTTAACCCATTCTTCGGAGGCCATCGCCAAATTAATTTTTTGCGCCAAAAAACAGATACCGGTCAATTATACTCCTGCCCTTCTTGCAGGTTCCACCGGCCCTGTCACGCTTGCTGGAGCCTTAGTTGTGGCAGTCGCCGAGGCCTTGTCCGGACTCGTTGTTCATCAATTGACCCATAAAGGGGCACCCATCATTACTGGGGTCGCCGCAACCACCATGGACATGCTCGAAGCCACTGTTTCGTATGCCTCACCGGAGTTTCGCCTGACCCATTCTGCTTTTGCCGATCTGTTTCACTATTACGATTTACCCATCTGGGGAACTGCCGGATGCAGTGATTCCCAGTTACCGGATTTGCAGACCGGGGCCGAGTATGCTTTCACCTTGCTTAATGCCGCCCTGGACGGCACCAACCTCATACACGATTGTGGATATCTCGGCCAAGGATTTGTGGCTTCACCGGAGTTGATTATCTTCGCCAATGAGATCATTGACATGGTCAAAAGATACATGCAAGGATTCGTGATAGACACAGACCATCTTGCCTTCGAAGTCGTCAAGCGCGTAGGTCCGGGAGGCAACTTTTTGGAGGATGAACATACGCGTGATTTTTTCATGGAAGAACACTGGCGACCCACGTTGTTTAATCGAAAGAGTTTGCCTAACTGGATCAGGAGCGGGAAAGAGACCGTCAATGATAAATTAATCCATCAGGCCCAGGAGATACTTAAAACCCATCAGCCGGAACCCCTTCCCCACGAACTAAAGAGGGATCTTGATAAAATATGGGATGATGCTAAAAAAAAGAAAAGGACATAATCGTGAGCATTGTAAAAGATATTTATAACTCGGTTATAGCGGGTAAGGTTGAAGATGCCGCCAGAGGAGTTGAACAGGGTTTGAGCTCGGGAATCGAGGTGGAAGAAATCCTGAACAAAGGCCTAATATCAGCCATGGATCTTGTCGGACATAAGTTCGCAGAAGGAGAGATATTTATCCCGCATGTAATATGGTCTGCAAAAGCCATGCAGGCGGGGATGGATCTCCTTAAACCGCATTTTAGCGTAAACGATAAATTTAAAAGTGCTAAGATTGTCATCGGAACGGCCCAGGGTGATATCCATGATATTGGAAAAAATCTAGTTGCGATGATGTTGGAAGGGGCCGGTTTTGAAGTTTTTGACTTAGGAGTGGATGTAAAGCCGCAACGATTTGTTGAAAAGGCCGTCGAAGAGAATGCAAACATCATTGCGATCTCCGCTCTTTTGACCACCACCATGATGAGCATGGCCGATGTGGTAGCCATGCTAGAGGAAAAAGCACTTTCCTCCCTTAAGGTGTTAATTGGCGGAGCGCCCTTATCCGAAGAGTTTTGTGAAGAAATCGGAGCTGATGCATATGGAGTGGATGCCAGGGAAGCAGTAACGAAGGTACGTGAACTTTTAGATCTTTAAGGCTCAAGGGTTTTGGAGATGAAGTGGTAAAATGAGTTGGACATTACTAGACGCGGTAATATTTTTTTTCCACTTCAATATTGGAAGACTGAGGAATGCAAAAGGCTTTTTTGAGAAAAAATGAAGAAAAGACCATCATCTTTGATGGTGCCATGGGAACCATGCTTATGAATGGGGGGCTTGGCTCCATTAAGACTCCCATACTTTTGAATATCGAAAAGCCGGCATTCGTGATGGATATCCATAAACATTATTTTGCTGCCGGTGCGGATGTGGTCATCACCAATACGTTTGGCGGAAACCCGTTGAAGCTTGCAGCGGAAGGGCTTGACAAGCAGCTGGAAGTTGTCAACCGGAAGGGAGTGAATATTGCAAAGAAGGCATGCCCAGACGGCAAATTCGTGGCCGGAGACATCGGTCCCTGCGGAAAAATGCTCAAACCCCTCGGTGATATTTCTTTAGAGGAGATGCAAGAAGCCTTTTATTTGCAGGCCAATGTGCTGATTGAAGCAGGAGTTGACTTACTTATCATAGAAACTATGTATTCCCTTGAAGAGGCGCTTGCGGCCGTTAACGGAGCAAGAAAGGGAGGCGATATTTTGCTTCTAGCTTCCATGACTTTCACCAAAACAAAATACGGATTTTTCACTGTGATGGGACAGCGTATCGCTCAGTGTGCATCTGCCTTAGAAGATGCTGGGGCGGATATGCTCGGCGCCAACTGCACGTTGAGCAGCGGAGATATGATCGATTTGACCAAAGAGCTTAGGGCTTGTACCAAAAAACCGATATTAATCCAGCCGAACGCCGGAAAGCCAATCACGCGCAAGGGAGTTACTAAATACCAACAGGCTGCATCCGATTTTGTTCGAGATGTAATCAAAATAAAAGAGGCCGGTGCGGATATGATCGGCGGCTGCTGTGGTACGACTCCTGAATTTATTCAAGCTTTGAGCGCGGCGATATCCGATACTTAAATTGCCGCTTTAAAACCGGGACCAAGTGCCCAAGTAAAATATGAAACTAGAAAGGAGGTTAAATTATGAAAAGAGTCATGCCGAAATTAATTGTTTTATTAGTGCTGGGTCTCTTTTTTACGACCGGGCTATCAGCCAAGATGATCCGCATCGGCGAGCATCAGATCGTTGCCCATCCGGCCCTGGATAACGATTCCAAAGGATTTAAGGCGGCCCTGGAAGAGGAGGGGTTCATTGAAGGCAAAAACGTTACTTTTGATCGTCAAAATGCCCAAGGAGACCAGCCGAACTGTGCCATTATTGCCCGCAAATTTGTGGACGACAAAGTTGATCTCATTCACGCCATTAGCACCCCCAATGCCCAGGCAACTGCTAAAATCACCAAGAACATTCCCGTTGTCTTTTCATCGGTGACCGATCCCGTTAAAACGGGTATTGTCCCCAAAATGGGCAAAACCGGCACGAATATTACCGGTGTAAGCGATCGATGGCCCATTGCCTTGCAGTGTGAGATGTACCAGGATTTTATGCCGCACGTCAAAAGATGGGGTACTATTTATAATCCCGGTGATATCAATGTTACTTTTCACATCAAGGAGATGAAAGAGACCCTCGAAGGGATGGGTGCCAAACTCATCGAAGCCCACATTTCCAGCAGCTCCGAGGTGATGCAAGCCGCTCAGAGTCTGGTGGGTCGTGTGGATGCCATTCATATCACCTCTGACAATACGGCTGTTTCCGCTTTTGAAGCCCTGGTCAAGGTCTGCAATGAAAACAATATCCCGCTTTTTGCCGGAGATCGGGACAGCGTTCCGCGGGGTGCCATTGCTGCTTACGGCCTCGACTACTTCTTAGTGGGATATACCGCCGGCAAAATGGCCGCTAGAATCCTAAAAGGCGAAGATCCGGGCAATGTTCCGGCCGGGATGGCAGCCGGATACAGTCTGTGGCTCAATCTGAAAGCCGCCCAAGAGCAGAATGCCAAACTCCCGCAGACGTTGTTGGAAAAGGCCGCCGACAAGGTATGGGATGAGCAGGGGGATGTCGTCAAAGGCAAATAAACCCAAACACAAAGGATTTGAGGGGAGATCCTTGCTCCCCTCTCTGAAATGGTGAATCCATGCTATTTTATGGTTTTTGGCGAACGATCCCCATTTCCCTGGAGCAGGGTCTCGCATATGCCCTGGTTGCCCTGGGAATTGTCATCAGTTTTCGCATCCTGGCCTTCCCGGATCTCACTGTGGACGGGAGTTTTGCCTTGGGAGGTGCGGTAGTTTCCCGCCTGATTATGGAAGGGGTTCCTCCCATTTATGGTATTCTGATGGCGATTATTTGCGGATTTATAGCGGGCTGTTGTACCGGTCTTTTAAACACACGACTGAAGATCAACAGTCTGCTGGCCGGAATTTTGATGATGACCATTCTGTATTCAGTGAATCTGCGGATAATGGGACGCTCGAACATACAGCTGTTGACGGTTAATACTTTACTGACACCCCTGGAAAATTTAGATGTCAACAGGTTTATTCCGATTATTGCTTTCTTTTTCGTGCTAACTTTCATTGTTAAATTTCTCACCGATATGTTTTTCCAGACGCAGATTGGCTTTGCCATGCGGGCTACAGGAGACAATGAGCAAATGATTCGGACGCTGGGTGTAAACACTGACAACATGACCGTATTAGGGCTGGGGATGTCCAATGCCTTTGTGGCCTTCTCCGGGGCCCTCGTTGCCCAAGATCAGGGCTTTTCGGATATCGGGATGGGAATCGGAATGATTGTGGCCGGTCTGGCCGCCATTATCATCGGGGAGACCCTCATCGGAAAAACAACCGTGTCAAGGATGACCCTAGCTGCCATCGTTGGGTCAATCATTTATAAATTTATCATCGCAATCGGCCTTAGACTGGGTTTGGCCCCCACCGATTTAAAAATGGCCACAGGGGGGATGGTCATCTTGGCCCTCGGATTCCCGGCACTCAAAAAGGGCAAGGAAGCAAAACTGCATCTGAGGGGTGTATAGGAACCCAAAAGCTTATACCCTAGTTGAGCGAAAATCGCTCAATTAGGCGTTAATGGTTATTTGTTATTCGTTATTCGAATTTGATGATTGCCTCATTTTATAATGTTATGATGGATAAAATATAAAAACGGATTTTATTCCTCTTAAACCATTAACCAATAACAAATAACGAATAACTCCCAATTGGTTTTTAACTCAATTGGGGTTATATTCCCATAGTTGCTCCCCTTTGTCCTGAAAGTGAGATCGAAATTAGTGCTTAGGGCAGATGAACCGATGATAAAGGCAAAAGGTTTAAAAAAAACTTTTAATAAAGGCACCATTGATGAAAAGGTGGCCATCGACGGAATCGACCTGCACGTCTCGAAAGGAAATTTTGTTACGGTCATCGGAAGCAATGGGGCGGGCAAGACCACATTGCTCAATCTTATCTCCGGGACGGTCGAGCCCGATGCAGGCGAGATCTTTTTGGATGGCAGCCGGGTAACCCATCTGCCCGAGCACAAGCGCGCGAAATACCTCGGAAGGATTTTCCAAAATCCTTTAACGGGTACAGCAGCCTCCATGACAATAGAGGAGAACCTTGCCATGGCAGACCTTCGCGGGCAGCCCAGAGGCTTGCGGTGGGGAGTTACAAAAGCGCGGCGAGATTTTTATCGGGAAAAGCTCAAAATGCTGGAGCTTGGACTTGAAGACCGCCTTAAGGAATCTGTGAGTATGCTCTCCGGGGGCCAGCGTCAATCGTTAACGCTGCTGATGGCCACCCTTTCGCTGCCCAAGTTGCTTTTGCTGGACGAACACACCGCGGCTCTGGATCCAAAAACAGCACAACGCGTAATGGATCTTACAGATAAAATCGTTAGGGAAAACAATTTGACCACCATCATGGTCACCCACAACATGCATCAAGCGATTCGCTACGGAAACAGTATGATTATGCTCCACGAGGGAAGAATCATATTTGATAGCGAGGGAGATTCGAAAAGGGCCCTCACCGTGGAGGAAGTTGTCAGAAGATTCGGGGCTGATCTTAAGGACGAGACCCTTCTGTCTTAAATCTTCACCTTATCCAAACCATGGTAAAGCCCAAGCAGCGGAGTCGCCAAAGAACTTTATCCATAATTGGTGTTGAATTTCGGTATTGGATGTTTGTTTTTCATTCGATGTTGGACGTTCGATATTCGATGTTGGACGTTCATCTTTCAAAACAACTCTGTATGGCATAAATGCAACCTGTGAATGTATACAAAACAACTCAGCGCTTATGGAGAAAAGCCCCCGCCTACCCGCTTAGGGAAAATTTTCGTTAGTCTTCTCTGATCCAGTTTTCGGGTAATTGCCTGAAGCCGAGACCAAGGGCTGCAGACACATCCGAAGAAGCAATTTCGTAGATATTAATCTGGCCTGTTGGCGCGCCGCAGACGGCAATCCCTTCGCGACCGTCATAGCCTTTTTGCCTGGAAATAACCTTAATACCTGCGGTCGTTAGTTCTTGCTGCATAGAATCCAGGGATACTCCTTTAGCATCTTCACAGTGGGTTGTACCGTCAAGCTTGAAAACAAAAAGACTACTCGCGGCAGATGCACGATCAGCTTGAACCTCCAATGGATAACTAAAGAAACCTAAACAAATTATCAGTATAAGATTTGAAACCCTCATCTATACTTGTCCTAACCCACAAACCCCTTGCGGTCACAAACAGCGGTTATTCGCATCCACTCTAAGGAGGTTGTTGTGCGGATTGAACTTGTTCATGATACAAAGCGTCCGCAATCCTCTTGACCGCTGCGCAGCATTCTCTCGGCCGTATCCCTTGCGCTCCTGAGCCTTTCTGATGGGATCCCCTTAACCGTATTATATCACGCAAAAACTTTATCTCTTAGCAGAAAAAATGGGACTGTATGCATCCAACAAAATCAGGAAAATAGGAAATGGCAAAAAGGGAACAACAATCAAACCTTATGAAGCAGAGATGTCAGAACACAGACCTGACAGGTATGGGCATGCGGATTCGCAGAGTTATGTTACAATTTGTTACAAACTGTTACTTTATAGAAAAGCAATCGATTAAGAAAATGAGTAGAATAAACACCAAAGGCTAGAGAATCGGAATGAATTAAAAACGCTATTTTACAAAAAAGGAGGAATCATGGTAAAAAAAGTATTATACATAGCATTAATTGTAAGTCTGGTTTTTGGTGTTGGGCTTTTCTCTGGGTGCCGGCCGCATGGCCACCATAAAGGCGCTGAATTTATGGTGGATTATGTTACCGAGGTGCTCGACTTAAATGAGGCTCAGCAGGAGCAACTGAACCAGATAAAAGTTGAATTAATGGGAAAAGTAAATCAAATGCGTGCTAATAAAGCGAAGTTCCACGATGAGATTATGGCTCAGCTGAGCAGCGAAGAAATCGATCAAGCACGTGTGAAAAGTATGGTTGCCGAGCACAGGGCTCAGATGGATGAAGTGATCGATCTGATGATCGTGCAGTTTTCCGATTTTCATCGCACCCTGACGCCGGAGCAGAGAACAAAACTGGTCAATAAAGTTGAGGACTTCCACAAATGGCATCATAATGGATTGGAATAATTGTTTCGCGTTACGGGTTACGGGTTGCGGGGTTCGGCCTTCCCGCCATCACGCCCGCCATGCTGGCAAGGCGAGGCGGACTGGCGATGCCGATCCAAACCGGCAGCCACAGAGGGCTGCCCTACTGGCAACTCGGAACCCGTAATACAATTTTGCATATTTTATTTCATTGATTATTTTTTCAAAATCTAATCCAAAAAAAGGAAACGAATCTCTGCGGTCTCGGCGCCTTTGCGGTGAAAAACGTCACTGTCATAAATAAAAACCATTTTCAGGGGTAGTCTTTGACTTGTAAAATCCAAAATCCAAAATCCAAAATCTAAATACCTAGATTATGAACTCTCTGATCCTCATTATCGACGACGACGAAAAGTTAAACCAGCTTTTGAAAGACTTTCTCGCCGATTTCGGCTTTGAGACCATCTCGGCCACTCATCCGGCAGACGGGCTTAAGCTGCTGAAGAAAAAATCACCCGACTTGGTTATTCTGGATGTGATGATGCCGGATATGGACGGCTTTGAGGTTTGCAAAGCCATCCGTCAGTCGCATACGGTTCCGATTATCATGCTGACGGCCAGAGGAGAGGTGACGGACAAAGTGGTAGGTTTAGAGCTGGGCGCCGATGATTATCTGGCAAAACCTTTTGAACCAAGGGAGTTGGTCGCCCGCATTCATTCCGTTCTGCGCCGCTCTCAAAAAATTGATGACAGCAAACCGCAAACATTTGGCAGGCTGGAGATTGATTTTCCCAAGCGCATCGTCAAGCTGGATGGAGAAATTGTGGATTTGACGACCAACGAGTTTGTGGCACTGGTGCTGCTGGTTAAAAACGCCGGCAAAGTTTTAGATCGAGATCAAATTTTGCAGGAATTGAGAGGTATGGACTGCGACGCTTTCAACCGTTCTGTGGATATAACCATGAGCCGGCTGCGTCAAAAATTAAAAGACAATCCTAAAACCCCCACGCTTATCAAGACCGTGTGGGGAACCGGTTATGTGTTTGTCGGAGATGAAAATGCGGATGAAGTGGTTCAATAAGATCATTAAATCCGTATTTACCAAACTGTTGGTGATTATTATTGTCACCGGAATCGCCATTAATCTGGTCGTCGGTGGATTCTTTTGGGCTCATCGGCACATGGCCGGAAGAACCATTCACCAGAATATTGTCCACTATTTAAATTATCTTATCACCGATTTAGGTCATCCTCCCAGTTTAAGCCGCGCCCGGGAAATTGCCAAGCAAACATTTCTTGAAATACACTATGAAAGCCCGCAGCAGAGTTGGTCTACGGCTGGAGATCCTCCGGTAATGAGGGGCGGACGATTTTATGTATGGAGGGAATATCCCAACATCCGGTTCGGGCGATATCATGGCCATTCTCTCGTTGAAGTTAACCACAAGCTGGGACGTTTTATGTTTGAGTTTGCTAAACCTTTTGATCGGGAAAGCGAGCGAGACGGGCTGTTTTTGATTTTGTTAGCACTTTTAGTGGTGATTTTAGCCGGTGCATATCTGTCTATTCGCAGGGTTTTAAGACCGGTAAAATGGTTGAACAAGGGCGTTCAGCAAGTCAGCAGGGGTAATCTGAAACATCGGGTTCCTCTGAAAAAATCGGATGAGCTCAGGGATCTCGCCCAGGCCTTCAATGATATGACAGATCGAATCCGTGAAATGCTGCAGGCCAAAGAACAACTTTTGCTGGATGTCAGTCATGAACTGCGTTCTCCACTCACCCGCATGAAAGTGGCTTTGGAATTTCTACCGGAAGGTAAGTCTAAAGAAAGTATTCGAGGCGATCTTGAAGAAATGGAGAAGATGATTTTTGAAATCCTGGAAACAGCCCGGCAGCATCACATGCACGGAGGGCTGAATCGACAAAGAATAAATCTGGTAGATCTTCTTCACGAGATAATACCTGCATTTGAAAACCAACCTCCCGGTATTCAGCTCAGTGACCTTCCGAAAACAATTGAAACCAAGGTGGATCCGGACCAAATTAAAACTGTTTTGAACAACGTGCTGAGCAATGCGCTTAAATATTCACAACCAGAAAGTGATTCTGTTCAGATTACCTATAAGAAACAGGAACCTTATGTGATCCTTCGCATCAAAGACGATGGGATCGGCATACCGGAACAAGAATTGCCCTTTATTTTTGAGCCGTTTTACCGGGTGGATAAATCGCGTTCCAAGCGGACCGGCGGATATGGTTTGGGATTAAGCCTCTGTAAAACCATTATGGAGGCCCATGGCGGTAAAATTGCCGTTGAAAGTGCGCCAGATGCGGGCACGACGGTTTCCTTATACTTCCCTGGGTCTGAAGTTTAGATACGCTCCGAGCGCATTAGTGTCAACTTAAGAAGCGTGATTATTGTAGGGCAGGTCGCAGCAGGCTTTCCAACAACTCGTTTCCCTTCCCTAGATGGGAGGGGATTAAGGGGAGGGCGGTCAGATAAG
>CP070746.1:3670573-3674429 GCA_020348305.1 Desulfobacterales bacterium | reverse complement strand
TCAAGCTGAAGGATCTTATCCTTCATCTTTTTTTTGATGACAAACTCCCGATCTGTCTCATCCAGGTTAAAATACGACCTAAGTATGTCCAATATAGGAAGGTAATGATTGGCAATAGAAAACAGGAATTCGGTGCTACAGAAATACCGACGGCACCCATGACAACAAGGTGCACTAAAAGCGCAAAATCCGATCAACGCAAAATCATTGGGTGCGGGAACCGTTTTCCGAATCCTTATCCGGTACTGGCGCTTCCACAAAGGGGTGCAGCAGGGCCTGGAAACCGTTGGTGGTATTCAAGCCGCGGACATTTCGCAGGATGCGAATCAACTGACCCACCGGCACTTCTTCCAGCTCCTGCACGAATTTCAAAAGCTGCAGACTGAAAAGCCGCATGACGGTGGATACCAGAAACACCAACCGCAGGGGAGTTATCACCGGGTGCAGGAGGTGCAAATCAACGGTGCCAAGGATTTTGATAGACTTTATGCGGAGCTCCTTCTGTTCAAATTCTCACATCGCTGTTCCAGTCAGCTTGATTTTTATTGTTATGTGTATTTTTCAATCCACTTTATGACAACATCAAGTACAAGAACTATGTTTCCTATTTGGCAATGATTTTGAGCCTGCATTTCTTCTGTGAAAACAATATCTGTTAAGGACTTTGCATTGGTTATGGAGGTTTTCCTCGTTAAGCTGCAAAAGAACGTCGAACGCTTCAATAGGTACTTCTTTATTAGTGATATACATCAAATTGTTGGAAAACCATGAATACATCAGGTTCTTCTTCATTTTTTTCACTATTGCATTGTTTGTAAAATTTCTAAAGTGTCTAAAAAGAAGTTTGGCTAATAGTTGACCAACAATATTAGTATATTGATTAACGTCAAAGAGGACACTTGAAGCTATAACCCTTTTTATTCGCGATTCAAATGCTGCGGCTCTGAGACCGAGCCATCCTCCCATAGATATTCCAAACCAAATAACATCACGAAGCTTGAAATGATTTAAAATGGAATAGAATTCCTACATAAAGGAATCAAAACCTCCATGCAGAACGACAGTGCCTCTTTTTTCCTTTGCACGGTAAAAAAAGGCCGCATTCATCAACCTGCCTTCAGAAACGGCAATCTCTGCCAGTTTTAACATTTCTATTTTCCATTCTTCAAAAGAATTAATCTTTTGACCTGCTTCTTCCATATCTTCAAACCTGGAGTATCCAAAGGAATACCAGCGATTCAGTTGGAAATTGAAAGCTTGGTCTTTATGAAAATCATGGTGTCCCCGCGGGAATGCGAACTTATTCTTATTATCGTTTGTCATATTGTCCTTTTTTGATTTCAAAAATATGATTTATTAACTATAGTCAGCGCGGAAGTCAGCAGCAGACAGGTCAATGATGCCTTTCAATTAGCGCAAGCGCACCGCCCTGCCTGTCTGCTGAACTGACAGGTTATACGGATTGCTATTTTCTCCTCTTAAATATTGTCCCAAAGCCCGGAAAAAACATAGGTGTCCTTTTTCGATATTCAATATAATCTTCACCAAGCCGTTTCAAGAGTTCTGGTTCCTCAATAGCTTTTAGTTCCCAAACATTAATAAAAATGAAAAGCGGTGTGAATACAACCAGAAGAGAAGCAGATCCAAGTAATACACCAAAACCAAAGAGCAGAGCAAATACGCCAGTTAGCATTGGATTTCGCACATAGGCGTATGGACCAGTCGTTACTAATTGGGGTGGAGGGTTGAAAGGAACTGGAGTACCCTTTGTTCTAAGAAAGTTTAGAACCGACCATCCGATTAAAAACAAAGCAAACGAAAAAATAGGCAAAGCTAAAATGATAGAAAGCGGTCTGGGGAATATATCGGTAATGCCTAATAACCTATCCACTTGCAAGGCTACTACGACAAAAGAAAATGTCAATAGGGCGTAGAAGAACGCCCCGATAGGTGTAAAAAAGTTTCGGATTTTTCTACTGCCTGTCGCAACATTATACAAAATTTCAATCCATTTAGTTTTTAGGGACATGATTCTAATCCAGTCTAAAATCGATAACTATTTCGTATAACATTAATATTAGATGGAAAATATTCCACCTATTGAAATATTAATAATAAAAAAGTGGAAACCGCCTATCCTGAGCATTTAAACTTGAAAATCTTCCCATTATCCCGGTGCGACGTTAATTTTTGATACATTGAGCTAGATGCGAAATTGCAAAAATATAGATATTTAAATGTAATCATAAAAATTTAGGGTCTTCAAAAATCAGAAATAATTTTATCAACAATAATTCAGATAACGTTTACATTATCTGCAATTTTCCCATTTATCAAGGCAGCCTCTTTATATTTTGAAATGTCCTTTTTAGTGCCCGGTTCTGCGAGGCCCTCCATCCGGGAATCCAGATTGACGGTATCCCCCACCGCCTTAAACTCCACTCTCAGGTCATTACCCAAGGCACCCACAACCACTGGACCTGTATGAATGCCAATGCGCATCTTAATTGATGGCATATCCTCTTTTTCCTGTTTTATCTTATCACTGAAATGGGTCATCTCCCTGTGGATTTCATAAGCCGATCGGATTGCCCGTTGGGGGGCATCTTCTAATGCAATAGGAGCGCCAAACAGAGCCATAATACCGTCACCGGTAAATTCATTTACCGCACCCTCGTGGTCGTGAACGATGTGAATAAGGATTTCATAAACTTGGTCCATGACGGAGTATGCTTCCTCAGGGCCAATGCTTTCAGAAAGCTGGGTAAAACCAACCATGTCGCAGAACATCACAGTAACGTGCTTGCGCTCACCTTCGATTTTATCACGTTGAGATAAGATTCTCTCTGTGAGGCCTTTTGGCAGGTACTTTTGAATCTTTTCTAGTTTTTCATCAAATGAGAGCGCTTCAGGGGTTTTTTCAGAAGTTTGGCTCAGGGAAGATCCGCATTCTTCGCAAAACTTGCTTTTGGGAGGATTAAGATGATTACAACTTGAACAGTGGGCTTCTAATCTATTTCCGCACTCAATACAAAACTTTACCCCTTCACGATTCTCAAACTGACACTTCGGGCATTTCATTGTTATGCCCTCCATTATTTTAGGTTAAGCAGTTTGAATGACTATGAAGGATAACTTGAATAGTTTAAAATGAGATATCGTAAATATGGTTCTTTGTCAATTATGAGGGAATACAATATATTGTGATTGAGAACTGAAGTGGATTTTACAGATAACTCAGGGTAAAAACCAAATATTACACCCGGTACCGATTAATTGAGATTATATCAGTTTAGAAAAAACCTGTGATATACAATGAAATTAGACACAAATTTGATGGAGTTCCGACTACAGACTTCTTGCCATTATCAACGCATTCACAAACTTTGTGATACGATTGGATTATAACAATTTTCAAAACTTGAGACCGGAAAATATCATTATCGGAACTGCTCAGGACAAATAAGAAGTCAGATGGAAAACCTGTTTCGCATTATCAATTGAAAAATCGCTTCAGGTCAGTTGGAAAAAGAGAATCAGCATTTTTAGTTGAATCATTTACATAATTATTGGATTATGTCAATTAGGGATCAATTCAAGATGTAATTTTTTATGGCAATTGATCGTTACCCAATTTTACACATAACTTGCCAATAGCACAAATTCACCAAAATTTCATGTATATTGAGATAATCGGCAAAAAACCACGCCTCCCAAAACCTTGGATACCATTATTGTATCTGCAAAATATCAAAAATACAGATATGTAGATGTAATCACAAAAATTTAGGGTTTTCAAAAATCGGCACTAATTTTGTCCATAATAATTTAGATATGTTTACAGTATCTGCAAAAT
>CP070746.1:3666353-3670473 GCA_020348305.1 Desulfobacterales bacterium | reverse complement strand
GATATGTGAATAGTATCTGTAATAAATTGAGCCTCTCAAAAATACCGATATTGTAAACAAAGTTGTATATATCAATTTTGAAAATTGTTTGGATACTCGAATGTAATCACAACTTGCGAGGGTGAATCCAGGTGATCGGATCCACCCTATTTTTTTAAGCATATAGATTTTCAATCCACCTAATTGCCTCAGTATCGCTGACTTTTCCAAGATAAATTTGGGTGGTTGAAAGATTTCGGTGACGTAAAATGACCTTGCTCACAATTTCAAGCGGAACACCGGAACGGCTTGCATAGGTAGCAGCATAGCGTCTAAGATCATGCGGTCTTAAATGAATATCCACGATTTTGCCTGCCTTTTTCACAATCGCCCTGGCGGCCTCGTAACAAATTGGAAATATCCTCTCACCTGAATTGATTCGTTTAGCTCGAATATATTCTTTGAGACGATCGGCAACTTTTTGCGGAATAAAAATGACTTCCTGTTCTTTACCGCTTTTTGGGTCACGAATAATCAATTTCCGGTCCTGAACGTCGCGGGGCGTCAGTTTCAAAACCTCCCCCACTCGCATGCCGCCACGGGCCATTAACTCCAGCAGCAGCCGATCTCTGGCATTGGTGGTTCTGAAAATGATCTCATCAACGGTTTCTTTTTCCAAGATATCCCAATGAAAGCATATTTTGGGGCGAAATAATTTTCGCAGCATCTTGGAATCGCAGGGGCTTATGAAATCAGAAATGATGTTGTTTTTAATAAAGTTAAAAAATGCGGTAAGGTGGCCATATCGGATGCGTTTGGTCTGGGCTTTGCATCCATCAGTTAGTTGATTTAAAAAATCGAGAATGGTATCAAACGTCAATTCGCTAAGCTGTTGATCTCCAAATACCTCACAGAGTTTGCCCATTACCACCGAATAAGATCGATGTGTATTTTTTTTTCGAATTAGTTTGGTGGTAATCGAGCCAGATTTTTGATGCTTTAGACACTTTCATATTTTACCTCCTTTCGGCTAAAAGGTTTGACATAGGCCGAATGCCTGAGGTAAATCTATGATATTACTTTTGTATCTGCAATAATTTCATTGATTTTGATAATTTGGATTATCTCAATGTATCTTAGTTCGGCTGATATTTGGTTTTCTGGCAATGTATGTAAAGTTTTTGTTTTTACGATTATTAGGTGACAAAATGAAGTATAAAATTGAAACTATTACGATTTTCGTTTTGTTTTTAGTAGCTCTTATTTCATTCCCTAAATTCACAGGTGCACAAGAGACAATACAAAGAAAGGTTGAGAAAGCAACATTACAGATTCATATTGAATACTCGGATACTGGCGATGCTTCTTTAATAGTCAAGAAAATCAAATCTGAAACGTATGAGCCAGAGGAGATGGCAAGACTATTGTCACATTGGTTTTCATAAATCTTGTATTTGCTACAATCTCCCATGCCGCAAATGTTCTTGATAAAAGAAGTTAACTATTCATTATTTGAGCCTAAAATAAAACCTAGGGATAATGTTCTAAAAAAAGCACAAATAGATGATGTCGTTAAATTGGTCAGGAGCATAAAAAAAGAAAATCTTGTTTCAACAGTATCTCTATATCTGCAACAACTACCAAATGGAAAAAGAGGCATTGTTTCCTATTTTACTGGCAATATAACAGAGCAACAGACTGTTTTTTCTTGGCTAATCATTCTACAATATGCCTCTCAAAAATATTCGAAAAAAGACATTCTTTTCATTCATGATATCATGGGAGAGACAGTTAAAGCATACAGCGGTGGAGCTGATTATGATAATCTTCAAAATACTGTGATTATACCAAACAACGCATATTCAAAAATCAAGAAGAAAAATTAGCAGCCAGCCCGTTTAGGTATACCAACCTTTGATAACTGTTATTTGAGCCTGTTCAATACTTATTTTATAAATAATAACAATAAGATATAAGCATAGAAAATCGAAGTTATCCCCAAAATAGTGCATTTACAGAGGATCATCGCCAGAAAACCCAATAATTTGAAAAAAGTTATCCCCAAAAATATGGATCTAATTTGGCGAGCTATCCCCAAAAATTAATGATTGCTGATTATCGAAATTAGAAAGTATTTAACAATATTTCTTTAATTATCAAATGGTTTATGCTCTTTTTTCAGTATTGAACATCAGTGTTGAACATAAGGAGCATAACCATGGTTTATTTTCAAGTTCCTCTGCCAGGGCTTGCAAGGGATATTCGCACGCTTACCGAAGAGGAAAAGGACTTTCTTGACTACTTTTGCACCATTGATAGCAGCTGTATTTTCCCGGTAGTTGACTCCTATGCCGGTATCGGGCCTAAAGGCTACGGTGCTTCGTTGATATTGGCCCGGATCATTAAAATTAAAGAACGCATTTTATCCGACCGTCAGTTAGCAAAAAGCTTAAAGAAAAATGATCTTTACCGTTTTGTTACCCAGGATATTCAACCTTCTCACAACAGCTTCAACACCTTAAGGAAAAGGCTTGGTTCAAAGGGTTTTGTTCAAATCCATAAACGTTTCGTGAGCAAGGCGCACAGCTTAGGGCTATTAAACCCTGAAGTCAAACAACTACCCAAAAATAGAAAGAAAGGAATTATTCTTGTTGCCGACTCCACATTTCTGATCACTTCCGGATCCACTAGAGGTGAAAAAGACCAACAGGGCAATTGGCATTTTACAGATGACAGCGTTGCTTTTTCAGGCAAAGGCCATCACAAACATAAATATGCCGTGGGTCATAAGACCCACAGTTTAAGAACCATTAACGGTGTGCCGCTGATAAGCCTTTTGTCACCTGCTAATATAAGTGATCAGGATATTATCCTTGTTTTAATTGAAGAACTTGTCGATCGTTATCCAACTCTTGAGTTTTCTTACATTATACTAGACAGAGGCTATGATAGCGAAGAAATCCATCATGACATCTACGAGTTCTTTGGAATCATTGCTGTTATCATAAGAAAGAAGATGGTTTATCCAAAGGGGTTCAGCAAAGATGGTTATCCCCTATGTCCATGGGGGTTTGCCATGAAACCAAAAGTAATTGACTATCAACGCAAACGGACACGATATGCTTGTTTTAAAGTCTGCAACAAATCCAAACAACCCTTGTTGTTCTCATGCGATTATATCAAAGAGCAATTCAAGCTTGGTTGTAGTAAATATATTTACTTTAAAAACGGGTATCGAAAATTTGGCCCTGCCGGACCCCACAGCTTGATCTATAAAAAGCTAAAGCCTTTTAGAACCGGAATCGAAAGAACTTTCGGTCTTGTAAAAGAAAACCGATATTTCATGGAAAAAAGCAATCGCTACATAGGCATTGATAATGTCACCATCCATGCCATTGAACATGATATTGTCCTAACCCAGGACATCATCTTTGATTATCTAAAATCCGGTAAGATCAGCCCCGTGCTGAATCTTAATTATTGAACAGGCTCAAATAAGTAGGAATGAAACTACCATCCCCGACAACGATCATCTGGCGACGACCTTTGTCCCATTCGAGGCCAATGCGACGCGCATCATCAGTGTTCAAGATGCTGAAGGTGGCTCCAGAATCGACAAACACCCATAATTTGTGGCCTTCAATCATTACCGGGATAATTGGCATTAGGTAGTTTTTGTGAAGAGTGTAAGGAAATTCTATAACAGACATACCATGTCCTCTTCACGAGGAACACGAAGTACGGACGGTATCTTGTGAGGTTGAATCTTTCGAGCCTCATTCTCAACCTCTATACCTGATTCACCAACGGCCACTAGTTTCTGATTCACGACAGCAATATATTTACCAGCATACTTGGTTACAAGCTCGCTGAAATGTTCAACAATCCATAGATCGTCTTCGTCCATAACTACTCCATTATTAAAAACGCATTGTAAATTTAATCTAATATCAGAATACTTTATACCTTAATCGATGTCAAATTGTTTGATGAATTTGGGTAAAACTCAATTAAATCTTAGCTGCCCCACGGAAATTTCTTTACGTGGGATCCGCAAAATTTGGGGTTCCACTGGGGATGCATCTCGCAATCGATTACTCCTCTTTCTTCTGTCCCCTACCTCCTATAACCAGTATCTTAG
>CP070746.1:3659714-3666253 GCA_020348305.1 Desulfobacterales bacterium | reverse complement strand
GAAAGGTGATCGTGGCCGGGTCATCGATGTGAATCCGGTCGATGGTGGTCTCCGGACCGGCCAGCTGTCCCTCCATTGCGCCCGTGGCATCAATTTCGAACACTTTCTGCCCGACCTTCACTTCCTCGTGCGGATTCACTGACCGCCAGGCGATAGTGCCATCGTAAGGTGAGCTCAACGCCGTCTTGCGCAGATTGCGTTTAGCAAGATTCAGTCTTGAAATCTGATAATTAACAGCGCTCTCGGCGGCTTTAAAATTATATTCTGCTGTATCCAAATCACTTTTGGCACCCGCGCCCTGTTCGTAAACCCTCTTTTGGCGGTCGTACTCTGACTTTGTATTGACAACATTCGCTTTAGCCTTCACGAGTTCGGCCTCGGCCGCATTCACCTCCAACCGGTAGGGCTCTTTATCAAGAACAGCGAGTACCTGATCTTTTTTCACGCGATCTCCGATGTCAACTTCCACAGACTCAACCTGTCCGTCGACCTGAAAACTGAGGCCGGAGGAATCGACGGCTGCGACAAGCCCGGAGAGTTTGCGTATTTGCTCGGTAGCCTGTTCACTGACGGTAATCGTCTTGATGGCCCGAACCACTTCAATAATTTCAGGTTTTTCTTTGCATGCCGTCAGGGCAAACACTATGCAAAGCAACCCGATCATAAGCTTTAACGTCTGTTTTGTCATATTAAACCTCCCGTAAAATAAAAGGGGTCAAGTCTGCTCTTGACTCTTTCTTAGAGTTGTCGTAATTTTTTCAACCCTTTTGCTGAGTTTGCGATCCGTTGCCATCAGCGCTTTCATTCTCTCAATCACACTGCTCACTGAGCTGTATTTATGTATCTGATACTGTTCACCTATCTGTTTTAGACTATCTCCTCTCAGTTGTCTGCCCACGTAAATGGCTACATTTCTTGGTTCATTGAAAACTCCCCGTCTAGACTGCAAAAGCTCATCCTCGGTAATGCCATAATATTCTACCACCTTTTTTTTGATCTGCTTTATATCAGGTGCCAGCTCCTTAGCCTGCGGGACCTCCTCATCTGTTTTCTGTAGGAAGAACCTTTCTTTGACAAGATTGATAAAACGTTCGGAACCAAGAATTGATGGCCATTTCTTCTTTTCCAATATCTTGCTGACGGACTCCTCATCCTTGGCCATAAACTGACGGTATCGCTCAAGACTTTCACCTTTGTGGGGTGAGAACATCATAAGAACAAAGTTCTTATGGAGCCAATTCCATTTTTCAGCATTTGATAGATATCCCTTGTGGCTGCTCCAAATATATTTGTCAAGTCGATCCGTAAAGCCAGCTTTGAGCGGATTGCGATGAATATACCTGACCAGATGCAGTAAATAATTGTCCGCTTCGATGAGTATCGATTTGTAGCGACCCCGGAATAACGGACCGTCACAATCATGAAATCGGTTAAAGCGCTGGGTATAGACACCGTCAATGTGTCGCATGCACCTGGAGATGTTGGCATCTGGAGTCTGAACCAGGAGGTGATAATGATTCGGCATCAGACAATAGGCAACAAGGCGTAAATTCCAAATTTCCGATGTATCTTGAAGGAGATCGATAAACTGGGTATAATCCCATGTGTTTGTAAACACCTGCTCGCCGCGTCTTCCACGATTCATGATATGATACCAAGCATTTGGATAGTCTATTCTCAGTGGCCTTGACATGTTCAAGTAGATACTAACAATTGCAATAAGAGTCAAGAGCAGACTTGACCCCTTTCATTCAAAATTACAGCGAAGTACCAACGTGCCATTCTCGAATGTTGTTTCCACTTTGTAAGGCAGTTTGTTGAATAGCTTGATCATGCCTTCATTGGTCGAAAGCGTGTAGGCGACCAAGGCGGTAATGCCGTTTTCTCGCGCGGCCTCAGTGATTTTTTCTAGAAGTACACAGGCAATTCCCTTACCCTGCCATTCTTTAGATACGGAAAATGCGACCTCAGCAACGGTACCCTGCTCAAGCGTATACATTCCGAGACCGATAATTTTTTCAAACCCAACCTCTCCGGTAACCGCAACAATCGAAAGATTCTTAATATAGTCTACCTGGAACATATCTTCCATATCTTCTCTGAAAAAACTTCTTCTTAGACCGAAAAACCTGGATCTGACATCTTCGTCATCCATACTGTAAAAATGTTCTTGAATAAGCCTGCCATCTAACGGTTTAACCGGCCGAAAATTAATACGCTGGCCATCGTATAATCTGGTCTCTTCCATCCTGGCCGGATATACACCGAATAAAGACTCATTCAGTGTTCGGTTTCTTTCGATGAGGCCGGCTTCTTGTGCCGTGTGAAAAAGCTCATCGCGAAAATCCGGATGGGCCAGACTGATCATGGCCATGGCTCGCTCCTCAATATTTTTGCCGAAAAGATTAACCATTCCAAATTCACTGACCACATAAGACACATACCCTTTAGGAATCGCAATGGAACCCACATCTGCTTTATGAATTATTCGGCTGGTCTTATCGTCTATGCTTCTGGCGGGAATGACAATAATGGATTTTCCTCCGGGTGACATGGAGGCCCCCATAATGAAATCAAACATACCGGTTACCCCGGAAAAATGGTTCTGGGGAAGGGCATCGGCATATACCTGGCCGCTAAGATCCATGGTTCGCGCAAAATTAATCGCCACCATTTTATTGTTTTGAGAAATAATGGCAGGGTGGTTGACATAATCAGACGGTCGAAACTCAAGGGCCACATTATTATGCAATGATTGATACAATTTTTTACTACCGATGGCTCCGCTGGCTACCAGTTTGCCCTCGTTCACACCCTTATAGCGATTGGTCACCACCCCTTGGGACACCAGTTCCATGAGATCATCGGTCAATATCTCCGTATGAACACCGAGATCATTTTTCTCTGCGAGGTCCCGGGCGATCGGTTGGGAAAGTTCCGCCAATCCGAGCTGAATGGTGCAACCATCTTCAACCAGATTAGCGGTTATGCCGGCAATTTCAGTTGCAGATTCATATTCGGGCAAATCATATGCATTCAACAGCTCCTCTTCTTGTTCAACAATTACGTCAACATCATTCAAATGAACAAAGCTGTGCCCCGGCACTCTGGGCATCTTGGGATTTACCTGGGCGATCACCAGATCCGCGGATTGGGAAGCTGCCAACGTGACATCCACCGAAATGCCCAGGCTCATCCAGCCATAGTCATCCGGCGGGGATACCTGGATTAATGCAAAATGAAGCGGAAAAAGCCTTTTTTTAAATAAATCCGGAACGGCACACAGGTTCATGGGCGTGATAAATCGTTGGTTGGCACGCAGGCCCTTGGTTTGATCGGAGCCCTGGTAAATGGAGCGCACATGGAATTTATGACCCCGGTATTCATCGGCCATCAAAGCCAACAGGGATCCTTCCAAACTTAATAGCCGCAAAATCTCCACATCTGAAAAATAGTTAGCATTATCCATCAGGGCATTGACCAAATGCTGGGGTTCACCGCAAGAAGAACCGATAAAGACTCTCTGACCGGAGCGGATCATGCGAACCGCTTCGTCAGCTGTCCGAAGCTTGGACGAATAGTCTTTTTGGAGAGATTTATTTTTCATCTGAGGCTGCCTTATTCAGAAATTAAGCCAAAGTCAGGTTAAATTTTGATCACTGAACATAATGCATAATGAATCTTCTTGCAATATGAGGTTGGGCATCTTAATTGTAACCGTTCAGAGGTTCAGAGTTCAGGGTTAAAACAATCCGACTCGGCTGATCTCGTTTCAGACTCAACGGTGAACCCTGAACCTGTGAACCCGACTAATTATTTTGCTAACCTATGAAACCATTTCAAAAAATAGAAAACACGCTCAGACAACAAGAAGCCGGTTGGTGGGATCGTTTAGTTTTGGCTATCCCCGAACTCAAAGACCTATCCGGTGCTCCTCAGCCGCCTATCTATCATGCCGAGGGCGATGTGGCTGAGCATACTCGGTTGGCAATCAAAGCCTGTCCCTCTGATAGTCGTCCTGATCTGCTATGGGCGGCGCTGCTGCATGATATCGGCAAACCTCTGGTGACAAAGGATGAAGGCGATAGGATTAGTGCTCACGGGCACCAAGTCATCGGGGCTGAAATAGCAGAAAAGATTCTCAAGCGACTCGACATGCCCGCTGAACGCATAAAAAGAATCGTTTGGGCGATTCGCCATCATACATTCCATCTTTCATGGAATCTGGAAAGCCCCAAAGACGCGTCTAAACGACATAAACGTTTGGCCGCAGATCCAAATTTTCCTTTGCTGCTCGAACTTCTTCGGGCCGATTCAGCGGCATCTTTAGGAAATCCACGGGCAATGAATGCATACAAGCTTTATAAACGTTTGCGGGAGATGGTTGAAGCCGGTGATTAAAACGAATCTACTCCGTGTGCTCTTTAACCACCTGCCCGCGAGAAACAAATGAAATTCCCTGTCCGGATCTCGTCCCGATCATAATTGCTTCAATGATGGGCGGATTCACTTGTTTTTCCGATTTCCATTGCACAATAAAATTGGCCCCCGAGCCACCGCCAATTTCCGCTTCTCGTATGACGTAACGCGTTGACGCTAAAGCTTTCAGCTGGAGCGGTTCTTTAATATACTCTTTAAGCAGTTTACCGTCGGTATCATAAAAGTTCACCGAGACGATCGAAATTGGATTTTTCAGATCCGTGTTGCGGATGCTCAGCGTTGCGGCCAGATCAAAGGGCCGGCCTTTGAGACCGCTGTAGATATGAGAATAAACGGATACGTAAACGGTTTGACCCCTAGACAGGTTGATGTCCGCATCTGCGTGCGCATCGGGAGTAATGTTGCCTGTTAATATCAGGATGCCATAGATAAAAATAAACAGCTTTTTCATTGTATTTTTTTTCATTTGTTCTACTTACCTCACTGCTGACGTTTGGTTTTCCATTATCTCGAAAACATGTTCTGCCAATCCGGTGCCGGCATCATCAAAAAAATTATAAGCCGCATGCACGCCGGCTTCTTTTAATGCAATAACCTCATCGTCGAAGCGGGCGCTTGCCGCGATAAGGCCTTTGAACCCTATTTGGATCATGAGCTTTGCGGCTTCCATATTGGCAGTATATTTCGGCATGGCGAGCAAGGCCAAGCGAATCTCGCCTCTGTCTTCTTGACTGTCGGAAGCAGTCCGCTCCCAGAAATCAAGATCCGTGGGGTCTCCCAGGATGACATTCCGGCCGGACGCCTGATGCATTTTCACGGTGAGTGGATCCGAATCACAGCCGATGACAACATCACCATAACGCTCACGCAGAAAATCATAAGCACCACTGCCGACGCGTCCCATGCCGAAGATAGCAATTTCAGCATCACCTGGATCGATGGGCTGATCATCGGAATGGCGCGTTTTGGTTTCATAGGGCCTTAAACGTTCGGCGAAGCGGTTATAGATATTATGGGCGGCCGCATTCAGCGGTGAAGCCAGTACAAAGGTTGTGGAAAGGGCGATGGCGATGATCACCAACCATTCACTGCTGATCCAGCCGTTGGCCTCAGCGATGGCTCCGACGATCAGACCAAATTCGCTGTAGTTCGCCAGGCTGAAAGATCCCAGCAAGGCTGTGCGCGCTCTTAGCTTAAAGCGGGTCAGCAGCAAGAAGAAAAGGGCGACCTTGAAAGGTGTCACCAACACAAATAAGGCGGCAATGCCGAGGGCTTCCATATCAGGCAAACCTTTTAACCCAATGCTCAAAAAGAAACCCACCAGAAATAATTCCTTGAAGCTGAAAAGGGCCTTGGCCATCTCCGAAGCCTTGGAATGACTGGCAACCAGCATCCCTAAGATTAAAGCGCCCAGATCGGGCTTGAGACCCACCTTTTCAAAACCGGCTGCGCCCGCAACCAGGGCCAGGAGAAGACCGAAAAGGATAATCAGTTCGCCGTGGCCGCAGCGATCCATAATTTTGAACAGCAACGGTCGAACGGCAAAAAGAATAACCGGCACCAGAAGCGCCCAGGGCGAAGGCAGTTTGCCCGTAGATGCGGTTAAAAAGATAACCGCTATAACATCCTGCATAATCAGGATCCCGATAGCGACCCGTCCATGCAGCGAAGACATTTCGGCTTTTCCTTCAAGAATTTTAACGGCAAAAACCGTGCTGGAAAAACTTAACGCAAAAGCAATCAACAGGCAAAGCTTGAAATCAAGCGCGGCAAACTTGGATAAGTCGGCTGCGGCAAGCAGGAAGATTCCCGAGCCGAATACGAGGACGGTAATGAGCATGTGAATCGAGGCCCCGCCCCAGACTTCGGGTCTTGTAAGGCTACGCAGCTGTAGTTTCAACCCAATGCTGAATAATAGCAGCAGGACTCCCACATCGGACAGCTCAACAATTAGGGCGCCGCCCTCTACTCCGCTGGCCTTAATTACAAAACCGGCCACCAGATACCCGACCAGCGGGGGCAGGCCGATTTGACGGGCTGAAAAGCCAAGGGCAAAAGCGATTATGATCAAAATTGAATCCATGATTTACCTCTATTTG
>CP070746.1:3650842-3659614 GCA_020348305.1 Desulfobacterales bacterium | reverse complement strand
TGTCTATAAATTCGAAATTCTTGAGTTGCTTTAACTTCTCAAGCAAACCCGGTGGCAACTCCTCATATGACTGTGAATCCGGGGCGCCTATTTTCCTCCGTATGACGGCCTCCTGCGTCAGAAGAAATTTGAGATCATCCATCGGCTGATCAAAAGCTTTCTCAAGGGTGTAGGTGGAAAACAAATCCTTTTTCTGCCGCTCGAGTTCCCGGATCATCTCTTCCAGACCCATCACCCGAAAATTCATGCCGGCCAAAGGAAATCCACTCCAGAGCATCTGCATCATGGACCTATTTGGAGACAGTCCCTTCAAAATATTATCCATGAATTTTTCCAGGATTTCCTCTCGCTTCAGGCTAAAGGGTTCCTGGGTGCCGTCCCATCGCTTGTAGATCGATTTTTTCATTTGTACACTATTCTATCTTTAATGATTTCACGATTTAATTTATTAGATAAGTGCAGCCCCTCCAAAATAAACTCAATGGCGGCGGATGCCTCCGGAGCATCTTCCGGATTAACAAGGGTGCGAACCGCATCTTTGATTCCCGGAATAACCTGAAATCCCTCCATATAGGCTTCAGAAGGCAGATCCTGAGAAATTTCTGCTTTGATACCATTTTCAAATGATTCTACAACTGCCGTTAGATCTTCGAGTTTGAAATGTTCATCAAAAACCACTTTGATGGCACGCTTTGCCAGATTTTCAACAATGTCTGCTTCCTTTTTATCCGGCACTTCATATTCCAGCTCCAATTTACCCGCTATGGCCGGAAAAGTGGATTCGATATCCGTAATCCGGGGCACCACTTTATTCTCACCAAGTTCCAGGCATCTGCGCAGCGCGCTTCCGGTAATCGACTCATAACTTCGAATAGATACACGACAACTCACACCGGAATGCTGGTTGATATCCGCGCTGCTTCGCGCCTGAAACGTTATTTCGGCCAATATTTCTTTGATGAATTCCGGCACATGGGTTTCTAAACCGTCAACATTCAAAGAGCGGACTTCCTGTTCCATAATTTCAATTTCATGCTTTTTTTCCTGCGGATAGTGGGTTCGGATCTGCACATCAAAGCGGTCTTTCAATGGTGTAATGATTCGTCCTCTGCTGGTATAATCTTCGGGATTGGCGGTGGCGATAACGAGGATATCCAGAGGCAGCCGCACGGGAAAGCCTTTAATTTGAAAATCATTTTCTTCCATCACATTAAAGAAGGCCACCTGGATCTTCTCCGCTAAATCCGGAAGTTCATTGACGGCAAATATACCTCGATGAGCCCGTGGGACCAGGCCGAAATGGATGGCGGCTTCATCATCCAATGTTCTTCCCCGGGCAATCTTGATGGGATCCACTTCTCCAATGAGATCCGCAGTACAGACATCCGAGGTTGCCAATTTCTCAATCAATCGTCTGTCTTTCGGAATGAAATAAATCGGGAGGGCGTCTCCCATTTCAGCAAGCCTTTGTTTGCATTCCACACAAATGGGATGAAAGGGATTATCATTTACGGGGCAGCCGGCAACCGCCGGAATTTCATCGTCTAAAAAATCAATCATACTCCGGATGATTCGGCTTTTCCCCTGGCCTCTTTCACCCAGTAAAATAATATTGTGTCCACAGAGGATGGCATTTACCAGCGCCGGCAAAACGGTTTCATCATATCCGATAATATCCGGAAACAAATGTTCTTTATTTTCCAATTTTCGGATTAGATTCTTGCGCATTTCTGCGCGAACATCCGGCAGGTGTGAAACATGCTGCTTTAATTCGCCTAAAGTTTGAGGTTTTAAGGCAGGCATTTGATCTCCTCTCTTGTTTTATACACAGCGTCATAATAAATTGATGAAGAAAAATATACATCTCAGAATTATACGTCAAGTTAATGATTCTGAACGCGGAGATGAAAAAACTTTATTCAGATCGATTTTCAAAGAGGCGAAGGCAAGTAAATTTACTTGATAAAAAAAGTCCAGATAATATGAACTAATCTGTACCAGATGTTAGGGAGAAAAAACATGACCGAATACGATGAGCTTGCGCCGCGATTTAAAAAAGCCCTGTTAACCAAAGCGAAAACAAATTCGCCATTCTGGTCGTTGCTCGACATGGACTTGATCGACGTCAAAAAGGGATGGGCAAAGACAAAAATTCCTTATTCGCAAAAGCTGGCCAATGCTAATGGTGTTACCCATGGTGGCGTCATATTCTCTGCGGCCGATACCGCCGTTGGTATCGCCCTTGTTGGTTTGGTGGATAGAGACGATTTGATTACAACCATTGAAATGAAAATCAATTATCTTAAGCCCTTCGACAGTGGAGAAATCATTGCGGAGGCCAAAATCATCCATAAAGGAACCCAAACAGCCATAGGGGATGTGGAAGTCCGGGATTCAAATGACAACCTTGTTGCCAAGGCCATATCAACCTATGCGATCATAAAAAAGGACAGCTGAAATTAGTTCTGATTTTTTTTGGCGATTTTTAGCATCGCAGGCGTTGCGATGAGAATAAAAATATCACCGAGAGGGCCATTACACACCAAAACAATAGCTGAAAGAGCAACCGAATAGATAATAACTTCGGATTTCACTAAAAATCCGCTAAATATTTGGGGGTTGACAATCAGGAAAATTAAATTCACGACAGCAACCAAAATAATGCCCCACAGCGCCCACCTTCTTAGATTCCATACACCGATTCCAAAAACAATTAGAGGCAACATGCTCAGAGTATATTTATACCCCAGCAGTCTAAGAATAGATTCAGGCAGGTTGGGTTCCCAGGCCAACCACAAAAAGGCTTTGAAGATTGCCAGCCAACCGACTGCCCATATCTGCCAGGAATAACCTTCATCCATTCTTTCTTCAGGGAAGATTCGAAACTCTCTTTTGTCCACAAATCACTCCTTTTATTTTAAACGAGAATTTGGTCTGGAAAGTAACCTTAAATAGGCAATTTGGGTTTTCAGGTCAATTAAAAAGGAAAACTAAAAAGGAAAAAATCACATATTAGCAGAGCAAATTGAGGATTGATAAAATGATGATCAAAAATGAGATGATCAATCCTGCTAAACCAAAAATGACAGGATGTCGGAATAGGATGTCATCAAGCGCATAATTTGATTCGTTGAGCTTATCCAATATCGGTCGCGTTTCAAACCTAGAATTGATTTTGTTTTCAATGTTGCGCATTTTATTCGGAGCAAAGAAAAGAAAAGCGCCAAAGAAAAGGCCGAAGAAACAGGCCACTTTCCCAATCCAGGAAACCGTGTCAAAAATCATTTCGTTGAGTGATAGGTGCTTATGCGAAACAAAAAAGATATTCGCAAAATTTGAGACATCCAGTCTGAAAAAGAAAAAAATGAGCGAAAATACGGACCCGAAAATGAGGCAGGTTCCAAAAAGTATATTATGGTTGTAAATGAAGTGGTCGATTTGGATATCTTTGTCCAGATATGTCACTTTTTCGTCAATGCTCACATACCGATTAAACACATTGCTGATGGATCTGGTCAGATTAGGGGAAAAAAGCACCAAAAGGGAAAACGTCACTCCCAGGATTCCAAAAACCAGAGTTAAAATTTCCACTGCTTGTAATCCAATTTGTTGGATAAGCTGCATTGGTTTTCCTTCAGTGTTTAATTTTTCGGCTTTAAGTAAAATTTAAAACTAAAAATTGTGATTGCTCCGAGCCAGCTTGTGCCGACCGACCTGCATAAAATAAATTTTTAATTTCATTTATATCACATTTATATAAATATTTCAAAAAATTAGAGGCCTTGCAAGTTTTCAAGTCACTAGCCGGCCAGGGTTTCGGCGATTTCTCTGACTTCCTTATTGGCGATCGCTTCAAGTTTCTTGCGGACAACCCTTGAATAATATTCGCGCTCGGTTTTGGTGAATGATTTTCCATTAAGCTTTTTAAATACGAGATCCTTTTGTTTTGGTGAAAAAAGTTTATCCAAATAAATATAAAGCTGCCTTGACCAGGGACGTCCGGTTTCCGAGGTTACGGCCTTTGCGCCTTTATAATCTGATGTATACCTTATCAGGGTGTTATGCATATCCTTGATTGAGACCTGTATACCATTGCTTAGTTGTAAGATTTCACCTGAAAATAGGTCTCTATACTTTGTCTTAAAGGATTCGTTAATTTTCTCCAAATTTTTGGGAGCTTCACTATTCTGCTTCTTAAATAACGAAGCGCTCACTAAAAGTAATTTCTCCAGATTTTGTCGTTTTGGACTTGATTGCCGATAGCGTGAAAACAACGCTTGGCTGGTTAACTCGATACCTTTCTGCGCGCAGATAGCAAGAACTGCCGGAAATCTTGTAACTAAGGATGAATCATCTGCACCGGCTAAAGCATCCAGAATAATTACCATCTGATCAGGAGTCATTCTTTTCTGATCAGCGTCTTTTAAAAGCGAATCGATGGCATCTAGTGCGACATCTACACCTTTCTTTTTTTCGCCTGATTTTAGCTTTATTTGATCGTGCATGTTTTTTTAATCCCAAGTTAGGGGGCTTCGCCCCAATTGGAATGTTGGAATGCTGGAATAGTGGCCCGCCCTGGCGCGACCTCTTGGCAAATTGTTACTTCTTATTTAATCTTGCAAAAGCAAATGCATAAAAATCACAATTCGTAAATTCGGTCTGGGCCAGGGAACAATGGGTTCTGGAATAATGGAATGATGGGTTCATAAAAAAAGAGGAATCAAGAGCACATAATCGCATTGATTTTCTTTTTATAATGGAGTACTTGATAGAGCGAAAGCGGAAAATAGATGTCTGACGAGCATCATCAAGAAATGTTGATTCAACTTCATTTGAACAATAGACCGTTTTCCGCTGTTCATACCCAGTATTCCAACATTCCACTATTCCATCATTCCATGTGGCTTACAAAACACGATGGCCGCAAAAAGGACAACAATTCTCCCGCCGCGGCGGGATAGAAATTCCGAGACATTAGATTAGCGGTGTCCGTGTAGATCAGGGTTTTCGCCAAACGTTTAATAAGGATACAATGTTTAGCTGAATTTGGCAAGATATATTGTATTAATACATACAATAAAAATTAATCTTGATTCTGCAAAAAGTATTGACAGCATTCAAAAAGCTGTGTAATGGATTAATAGGTATTTAAAAATGAATATTTCTATTCCATTGAGATCACATTTTAATTTTGGACGTTTCTATTTTAGCTTTAGAAGCGTCCATCCGGATGTCTAACGCTTTAATTTAGCCGTTAAACACCCCGGGTGGACTTCAAAATCCACTCGGGGTTTTTTTATTTTGAAAAGCCCCGGGAATAAAATCTCGGGGCTTTTTTTTGGAGACAAATTAAAAGATAACTAGGAGGCAATCATGAAGTTAAAACAGATTTCGGTACCCATAGAAAATTCCAGTGATCGTACCTACGAATTAACAAAGGCTTTAGGAGAAAAAGGGATCAACCTTAGGGCGCTAAATCTGGTGGATACGGGAGATTATGGTGAGCTCCGCATCCTTGTCTCGGATGTTCCCGCAGCCAGGCATATCTTGATGCAAAAAGAAATTCCTGCCCACATAGATGATGTCATTGCGGTTGAAGTGCAGGATCTTCCCGGACAGATTCCAAAGCTTTTGGAAAATATCATGCATGCCAACCTTAAACTTAAATACGCTTACGCATGCACAGGGATCAATTCAGGCAAAGCAATCCTGGTTTGCTGCTTAAATGACATCGATGAAGCAATCCGCACCTTAAAGGAAAAAGGTATCTACCTTTTAGACGAAAAAGCGCTGGGTTCTCTCGAAGCGGCATAGGAAAAAGTTGTATCGTTTTGTTGCTTATTTCAGTGCGAGAAGTTTTAAATCTATCTTTGATATACTCTTTGTCTTGTTCTGGCTGCTTTTTTCAAAGTGTCCACATGCACGTCCACATAGTCGAACACCCGCGCCCATTTTTTATCGGGCGCCGGGCGTAAGACTCTGCCTAAATATTGCAACACCCGCCCACTAAAACTAATCGGCGTTGCCAAAAATAAGGTCGTCAGCTCTTTGCAATCAAAGCCTTCTCCAATCAATTGGCCGGTGGCAATCAGAACCTTAATTTGTTTTTCATTCAACTTGTCAATCACCGCTTGCCGCTGGTTGATGGGCAGATCCCCCGTGAGCAATGCAGAGTCTATCTTGTTTCGGTAGCGTAACATGGTTTGCAGGTTCTCACAATGAGTTTTCCTGTCGGACAATACCAGGCAGACGCCGGCGCTATTCAATGCTTCCCGGGCTACATCCGATGTGATGAGAATGTTTCTGTCGGTATCGGTTGTCAGCTCCGAAAGCATTTTGGTGTATTCGTTGATCGGGTCATGACGTGTTCGGAAATTTGTCTTACGAAAAATGACTTTCGCCGCAAGCACCGCCCCGGTTTCAATCAATTGATTTTTATCCACTTCATGATGCACATCCCCGAGATGACAAAAAATCAGCTTGGACAATTTGTCCCGCCGCCATGGGGTAGCCGACAACCCCAGCATAAATTTCGAATCAAAACGGGTCACTGCTTCGGTAAAGGTTCGGCTGGGACAACGATGACATTCATCAACAATTAAAAAGCCAATTTTGGGCGCTACCTCATCGGCACACTTGTAAAGAGACTGCACCAAAGCAACGGTAATTTTTTCTCCAACGATCTTCTTGCCACCGCCGATGATCCCAATATCTTCAGCCCAAATACCCAAAAACGCTCCAATACGCTCAATCCACTGAGAGGCCAAATCCTTGGTGTGAACGATAATCAACGTTGGCTGTTTCCTTTGGGAAATAATATACAATGCCATTACGGTCTTGCCCGAGCCGGTAGCGGAGCTCAACGTGCCGAATTCTTTGCTCAGCATCTCGTCAACAGCAATCTTCTGAAAGGGTTTTAATCGCCCGTTGAAAGAAAAATCCACCAAGGGAAGTGCGCGCCGTTGGTCATCGATCTGATAGCCGATCTGTTGGCGTCTGCACAATAGGACAAGCTGACGCATGAAGCCTCTGGGGATCCACAGTCCTGAACGCCCCACCCTATCATAAAACTTCAGCACCTTGGGTGTTCCCCTGTTCCATCGTCCTAGACGTTCATTTTCTAGCCATTTGGGATTTACGAACTCCAGCTTTTCGGTAAGCGTCTGCATGAGCTCCGGTTGGACATTTTTTAAGCGGAGATTGTTTTTTATGGTGATGGTGAGTTGAGACATATTGCTGAGTTATTCAATACCGAAGTCCATCAAGCACCTGAGTATTGATGATGTAATAAAGTTGAAGTAGACCTGAGGTCAGATGACAGATGACAGATTTCAGGTTTCGGGTTTCGGGTTAGAGATGCAGATGTCGGAGGACAGAGGTCACAATGCATAAGGTGTAACGTTTTGAAAGTTTGCCTTGAGACTTGCGCCGTGCGCCTTGTGCCTTGTACCATCCTTTATCAGGCATCGTGAATCCCGTCACCAGTTTCCAGAGACCAGCGACTAGCCGCCAGTAGCCAGTTACCAGCTACATCTTCCCTCTCTCCTTTGCAATTCGCATATATGTTTCTGCGCCGGTTTTGGGAGGCTCATACAATTGGTCTTCGGGTTTTTTGATTAATTGAATGGCTTCATCCGCACAGGTGGTAACACACAAGCCACAACCGATGCAGCGATCCAAATTAACGTTTGCCAGGCCGTCAACCACGTCAATGGCCTCCATCTGGCAGCGCTCCAGACAAGTTTCACAGCCGCTGCATAACTCATCGTTTACTTGCGCAAAATAATTGCTCTGCACCATTTCAGCCGGCTTTGGAGCCATTTTTAATGATCTGAGCACACCACAACAGTCACCGCAGCAACTGCACATCCCCCCGATCTTTTGCGAATTGAACGGTTGCATGACAAGCCCGGCTTTTTCATTGTTAATGACAATCTCTTTGGCCTCTTCTTTGCTGATGTAGCGTCCCATACCGTTTTCCACATAGTAATCGGCATGAGATCCGAAAGAAAAGCAATTTTCCAAGGGCTTATCACATTCTTTTCCAGCTAAGTGCGTTGTGGTGCGGCACACACAGGGAGCAATTGCGATTTTTTCCTGATTTTCGACAATCTGTAAAACATCTTCATAAGGTGAAACCGGCCAGTCTGCCACCAGTTGCCGGCTGATGGGAATGGTTCGTAACACAGGCGTCTTAATTTTTTGAATCGTCTGTCCAAAGACGGACTCAAAGTATTCTTCGTGATCTTTAGCAAATTCTTCGTCCATGGTTTTGACCTGGTGTTCAAATAAGCCAACGACATAGGGCACTGCGGCATATCGCACCAGATCCTCTTTTCGCTTGCGAAACAACAGACCCTTTTTGGCCATCTGCTCCATCATCTCACTTATCTCATCCGCATCGCGATCGAGCCTTTGGGCCACATCTTCAGGCTTCTGCAAAAAAGGAATAAGCTGCAAGAATAAATCGGCCTCTTCCTCGGTAAATAAGCGCTTGAGCAACTTAATTTCAATTTTGCTCTCAGTTTGCGGATAACCAGTGGCCATATCGTCCAATCGTGCGCGCAATTTCTCGTAAACATCTGTCATTGGTCTGTCTCTCCTTTATCGAATTTACTCTATACTTTGACACAATTAATTAATCGCTTACCTAGATAGCATACCTTAAACCGCAGTCTAAGCGGGCAGTTTAAGGCATCAATCTTTTTTCTTATCTTTTCTCGATGGAATTCCCGCCAATGCTTTGGCCATTTTAATTTTGTTCTCAATATC
>CP070746.1:3646257-3650742 GCA_020348305.1 Desulfobacterales bacterium | reverse complement strand
TACCAATGCCACCGGAAGGATGGGAATCACATTTTTGATGGCAATCATGAGCTGTTCGGCAAGGTTTTCAATTTCCTGGAATCGATTATCGCGATTCATTTGGCTAAAATCTAGACCGTATTTGCGAGCGTATTCCCGCATTGAGATCTGAGGCCCGAAGTTTACCCAAGCATATCCAAATCGTTGCCATCGGCTCATTGCCATTAAAATGAGACTGCGCCATATAAACCGAAAGGTCGTTTTTATCGCAAACCATTTGCTTCGCTTTTCTGCATAAGGATCCAGCTCACGCAACAAGCTGCGGTCCTCAAGGGTTCTATCATAGTTTATTCCCACAGGTATGAACACAATATCCCGATCGCTTTTCGGATCATAAGTTCGCAACATATAATCTAAAATCCCGAGTTTCGGCGTTCGCAGGCGGCCATCGCGACTGAGTCCACCTTCAGGGAAAACCGCCTGACAGACGCCCTCTTTGGTGGCCATCGAGATGTATCGCTCAAGTACCCGCCGGTACAAGGGATTACCTGATTTGCGCCGCACAAAATATGCACCCATGGCCCTGATAAGTGTCTGCAATGGCCAAATTCTAGCCCACTCTCCCACAGCATATGAGAGCGCTGTTTTCTCGGCAGCCAGAAATGCCAACAAGATATAGTCCATATTACTGCGATGATTCATTACAAAGACGACAGTTGACTCCGGATCTATATGCGCAAATTCTTCGTTTTCCAACAGACCGATGCGGACCCTATAGAGTAAGCGGGCGATCTTCTTAGCCAGCCAGTATCCAAGACGAAAATAAAGATAGGCGTTAAATGAGGGTACGATCTCTTTGGCGTAAGATACAACCTCCGCCTGGATAACTTCGCGTGGGTAGTTTTGCGCCTGTGCTGTTTGCTGGATGGCTTCAATAACTTTGGGATCATATACCAGACGGTCAATTAATACTTGGCGTTTGGTCAGCTGAAACGGCTTGATCTGGATATCCAGGCGCGTGCTGATCTCGTCGATTACCCGATTGATCCGTCGCCTTAGAAACCAACGGGTGCTTGGAATTAAAACACGATCCAAAATGGCCCAGGCAGTAATTACCAGCAGCAGTAAAAACAACCAAATCGATATCGTAACCTGACTACCCATGAAATAAGCCCACCTATTAAAAGCGTATTGACGCATCTACAATCCGAAATGCATGAGAGGATTGGCATAAACCTATTTTGCGTGATATGATGAAAAGAAATTATTTCCAGAAAATTAGACGATCCACCCTACGACGCTTAAACTTGTCGTCCCGAGTCTATACGGTATGAATGCTGCCCGAAGTCCCGCTGAACTGCAGTAGAACGGTAAATTTAAGCCAATAAAGTTAGCGAGATTCAGGTATCTGCGTAATCTTTGAAATCTGCGGATTAAATCTCCAAATATAATATTCGTTTGAGAGGCCAAGAAAAATGCTGTTTACAAAATAGTACCTATATTTTATCTTTAATAGGTGAAACGGCCAAGGATCACTTCTGACCCTATTTATTATATGCAAAATTGTATGCTAATTCAAAAGAAAAAAATGATCTGAAAACAAACTAGCCTGAATATCTTTGGGCGGATCCCGCATTCTTTGGGACTTTGGCAACCTCGGTTCGTGAAATACCCAGGCGAGGTTTGCCGCTTTCAAAAAGAAGAGGTGATAGCATGAGGAAATTGCTTGTCTTGCTGACCGTTTTAACGTGTATTTCCAGTTATGCAGCGGAATTCTTCCCCAAGCCAGGATGGCAAGATGATCCTAATCCGTATGCAAGCCCTGATGCGGTAACCGGCGGCGAGATATCCCTATATTTGGCTCAGTATCCCAAAAGCCTGAATTACTACCTGGACATCAGTTTCCAGGCCTCTCAGATATTTGGCTCTCTATATGAAACCTTGCTGGGTTTGAATCCGGCAACCCTGGAATATGAACCCGCTATCTCGGAAAAATGGTCGATATCAGAGGATAAAAAGACCTTTACATTTTATATCGATAAAACAGCACGCTGGAGCGATGGGAAACCCATAACCGCCCAGGATGTCAGATGGACCTATGACATGATTATGGACCCGAATAACCTCACCGGTGCGCACAAGGTGGAAATGGAGCGCTTCTTGCCGCCTGAGGTGATTGACAACTACACCATTCGGTTTACTGCCCGCGATGTTCACTGGAAAAACCTGGGAGCCGCCGGCGAGTTTTTGATTCTACCCAAACATGCTTATGAAAAACAGGATTTTAACAAAATAAACTTTGAATTTCCCGTGGTTTCAGGCTCTTATCGTATCGACCGAATACAGGAAGGCGTTTTTGTAACCCTGGAGCGGCGGGATGATTGGTGGGCCGCAAAATTTAAACGAAACCAGGGAACCGGCAATTTTCAGACTTTGAAATACAAATTCTTCGCTGAAAATGAGAATGCATTTGAGGCATTTAAAAAAGGAGAGATTGACTTTTTCCCAATTCATACTTCACGTTTATGGGTCAATGAAACCAAAGGAGAAAAATTTTCAAAAAACTGGGTTATCAAACAAAAGGTCTACAACTACCATCCGGTTGGGTTCCAGGGATTTGCCATGAACACGCGTAAACCACCCTTTGATGATCTGCGGGTGCGTTTGGCCATGGCACACCTGGTGGATCGGAGAAAAATGAACAGCACCATCATGTACAGCCAGTATTTCATGCATCAGTCGTATTATGAAGACCTGTATAATAAAGATTTTCCGAATCCCAACACCTTATTTGAAATGAATAAATCCAAAGCCCGTAAGCTTCTAAGAGAAGCTGGTTGGGTTGCAAATCCCAAAACCGGTTTGCTGGAAAAAAACGGCAAACCCTTCTCGTTTGAATTTTTAACCCGCAGTGCATCGTCTGAAACATTTCTGGCCATTTTTGCCGAAGATTTGAAGGATGTGGGTATCGAATTGAAAATAAATAAAAAAGACTGGGCGGCCTGGGCCCGTGATATGGATGAATTCAACTTTCAGATGACCTGGGCAGCCTGGACCTCTTCCATTTTTAAAGATCCCGAAGGCATGTGGTCCTCCAAAGAAGCCGACCGCAAAGGCGGCAGCAACATTACCGGTTTCAAAAGCAAGCGGGTCGACGAATTGATCGAAAAACAAAAGAGTATTTTCGACATTAACCTGCGTAACCAAATCATGCGCGAGATAGATAAAATCATTTACATTCAAGTCCCCTATGTCCTGCTATGGAATATTAATTATCATCGGCTGTTGTACTGGAACAAATTCGGAGCACCGGATTGGGGGGTGCCGAAATACGGTGATGAATACAGCGCCATTGCCTACTGGTGGCTGGACGAAGATTCTCTGGCTGACCTGAAGGATGCCATGCAGACAAAGTCCGCCCTTCCACTGAAAACGCCCAGCATTTATTTTGATGATATGTATGAGGAGTAGGAGGAACGATGGATCACAAAAACGTATGGAAAATATTGATGACATCATTTTTTTTAGTAATTACCGCAGTGCAGGGTTGGCCCCAACAGAATATAACAATTTCCCACGCACTGGCCTTGACCGGTGCACCTAAATACCCTGAAGATTTCAAACATTTCGATTATGCCAATCCTGAAGCGCCCAAAGGCGGGGATCTAAAAATGGGCGCCATCGGCACCTTCGACAGCTTGAATCCATTTATCATCAGAGGCGTGCCGGCTGCGGGCCTCGGATTAATGTACGATACTCTGACGACTCAATCTCTGGATGAACCGTTCACACAGTATGGATTGATTGCCGCAATAATCGAACTGCCTGACGACAAATCCTGGGTCATTTACCATCTTAACCCTAAAGCTAAATTCCATGACGGCAAACCCATCACCGCCGCTGACGTTGTTTTTTCCTTTAACCTGCTCATGAATAAAGGCGATCCGCTGTATAGCAAATACTGGGCCGATGTTGAAAAGGTTGAAGCCCTGGACAATCTCAGGGTTAAATTTTATCTGGACGACAAACCAAACCCGGAGCTGGCTTTAATTGTCGGGCAGCTAACCGTATTGCCAAAACATTACTGGGAAGGGCGTGATTTCTCAAAGCCCGGCCTGGAGATTCCCATCGGAAGCGGACCGTATAAAATTCTGGAGTTTAAACCCGGACGCTCCATTACTTACCATCGCCTCGAGAGCTACTGGGCCAAAGATCAACCGGTAAATAAAGGACGATACAATTTTGATACAATGACCTATGATTACTACAGGGATCCAACCGTGTCACTGCATGCGTTTAAGGCCGGAGAATATGATTTTCGCCAGGAGAACATTTCAAGGGCATGGGCCACGGCCTATAACGGTCCTCCGTTTGACAATGGTTTCATTATAAAAGAAGAAATTGACAATGATGTCAATCAAGGCATGCAATGTTTTGTTTTCAACACTCGCCGACCCCTGTTTATGGATAGAAAAGTAAGAGCGGCTCTAGCATATGTCTTTGATT
>CP070746.1:3643462-3646157 GCA_020348305.1 Desulfobacterales bacterium | reverse complement strand
CTTACCGCTGAATGTGCGGGTTGTCGGTGATTCATATTCGTCCTGTCAGAAGATAGGTTGATACCTCGCCGATATTGGCCAAATAAAATCTGCCTCTGGCCTTGAACAAGAAACCGGCTCGAAGATGCCGATAGGTGGTTTCTGAAACCTGAATTGTACCCGGGATAGCGGTTTTGGCCATCATGGACGCAAAGCGAACGGCTTCTCCCCAAATGTTGTAGGATTTTTGCGTTCTGCCCACCGGACTACCCATGACAGCCCCCGTGTCGATGCCGATCCGAAATTCCATGGGCGTATTCAACTCTGCAAATAAGGCGGTGCAGCGATCCTGAACGCTGAGTGCCAGGTCAGCGACCAGATGCGAATGATCTTTAAGTTTGTCGTCCATCCCGGCCGCACAAACAATTTCATCGCCCATAATTCTCATATATTCGATGCTCCGGGAAGCAGCAAGATCCTCTAAGTGACTGACCAGGTGATCAACCGCTGTAATGGCTTCACTGTCGGCAATCCGTTCGGCCAACGATGCAGGGTCGGTAAATCGGAGCAGAAAAACCGTTGTATCACTAAAAAGGTCGGCACCGACAATATCAGGATCAATACCGCGCGCTAGCATCCGCTCCGAAAAAGAAATGAATCGATCCGTTTCGGCCGCAGAAATTTGTTCCCGCCGCCCAGGCCTCTTTACCTGTTCTGCGAGGTAGGCTTCCGGCCGCGTCTTGATGCCAGCCGCAGCGGCGCCGGTCGTGGGGACGGCAGAATCACCTGAGTTATCGGTATCTTCTTTTTGCGCTATGGCTGTGAGTATACATTTTTGATCTTCTGAAAACCGCAAAGCCAGCATATTGGCAATGGCGCGGGCAAAAGATATTTCTTCGGCCGACCAGCTGCGCGACAGGCGATCGTGCTCGAACCACAGCGATCCAACGGTTTGATCGCGATGACGAATCGGGACGGACAACAACGACTCGCAACCCAGGGGCTGCAAGTAGACCCGATAGAGTTCGGCCAGTCGGTTATCATTGCCGGCATCCGGCGCACGGAAATCTTCAGCCTTCTGCAACATGTCGAATAAAAGATGAAAGTCGGCCTTTTTGAGCACGGTATCCTGGGTATGGCCGTTGCTCTCGCGATCATAGCAGTCGATACATCTCAGTAGCTTACCGCCATCATCAAAATGCCACACGCTCGTGCGTCTTACGTTGACTGCTTTCGTAACAATCTCGGTTAACTGGCCGAAGGATTCGTCATCCGCGGTATCAAACAACGCCGCTTGAGATGACAGCTCGGAAAAAGCCCGACTCTGGGCCTCGAGTTCATCCTGGCGGTCGAGTATGATTTGGGCGTTGCGATCCGCTCGCAGGCCCTGAAAAACCATCAGGCCGGCCATAATCGCTGCCAGCACCACAATGCTGAAGGACATCAGCAAAACGGTGCGGTTGTTTCGGTTAACAAACCCGACAAAATCGTCCTCCGGCACAAAAATAAACACCGTCAATTCGTGTCCGATATTGGTCGGAAACAAAAAGGCCGAGGTGAGATACTGCCGCTGATCAATTATCAAATTCCGGCGACCGTGTCCCTCAATCTGGAAGCGGCTGTAGGCCCGATGCAATACGGGATCTTTCAGTTCATCTACCCGGACAGCCTTGTACTTCTCGCCTTCCTTTTTAACCATTTTTTCAATTTCGGGATGCGCCAAAAGTTCGCCATCTTCGTCGATAATAATTGCCCGACCGTTCTCGCCAATTTTTAGTGTCTCAAGAAATGCACTTATTTTTTCCAGTTCAATGTCCAACCCCAGCACACCGAGGAGTTGATCATCTGGCCCGATAATCGGTATTGAAACGGTGATGCCGTATTTTTGGTCGGTGAAAAAAATGTAAAAATCCGACCAGTATACCTGCCGGCTTTCTACAGCGCCCACATACCAGGGCCGATTTCGGGGATCGTAAGAGTCATCGGCGGTCTTTTCCACATCAATCTCGTTGCCAGACGGATCTCGACGAATCCAGGTAACCTGCGTCGCTTTTTGGGTGCGGTCGATGATCTTTGTGTGATTGGAACCGTCCGGCATTTTCTTCACCATCAGAAAATTGCCGCGGGTGTCGGCGATATTGAACATTGAAATTTGCGAAAGATTGGCCAGCACCCGAAAAGCGAGCGGCTCCAACAGGGTGCGGTTGTTGATATCAAATGAGGTATTTTTCAAAACGTCTGCCGTGAGCCGCACTGTATTTTCTATCGGAATCACAAAGGATTCCAACTCCTTGGCGATGCGCCGCTCAATTGACCCCAGCAAATCGTCCGACAGGGCCAGCGCATCCCGACGATTGCTGTCATAGGAATACGCGGTAATTGCCAGCAACGCAGCCAGCATCACTACAACAAAACCGATCGGACCGGCCACCCGAAGCACCCGGCGACGCAGATAATTTCGGCGACTTAGACCGTCGGAACTGATATCGACCACTTCTTTGTTTTGCAATTTTAAGTTCTCCAAATATGAGAAAAAATGATTCTAATTATAAATTTGCTTCACTCCTCCATATCCACCAGTCGGGGTGTTGCCTTCTCAGGTTTAAAGGTGGCAAGGCTAACCACCACCATAAGAATCAAGCTCAGAAAAATACTGATGATAATGGGTTCGATCCATTCCGGGAGCATTTTTGACAACTTCAACCCATATAAAATG
>CP070746.1:3628797-3643362 GCA_020348305.1 Desulfobacterales bacterium | reverse complement strand
CCACCCATTCGAAAAGAATCTCAAGGGACGTTTGGGGTTCTTCCCCTGCACAAAAAAAATGGCCGATATCAAAATTTACACCCACATATTTTGATTTCACATCCTGAATAAACGCCTTAAATTGTGGGGTCGTCTCGATCAATAGGTCTGGCTCCGGCTCCACTAAAATCCTTATACCCAACTCCTCTGCCCGTGGAATAACGCGCTCCAAACCTTGGTGGAACAAAGCAACCGCCTCTTTTCGGGAGATCCCGTTTAACGGGCCGCCGGGCGGAACAGAAATATTTTTGCAATCCAGTTTTTCAGCTATTTCCAGGCTGTCAAGGGTGTGGCGAATTCGGATTTTCCGCCTATCTTCTTCGGGCTCAATCCAAGAAGGAAGGTAAGTGTCTCCAACAGCAAAGAGGGTGAAACTGTTCAGATTCGTTACTTTTAAATTGTTTTCTTGTAAAATCCGTTTCAGCCGAGACAGTCCCGCATCGCTAAAGTCCGGAGGATAGAGATGCGGACGATCACCCATGATCTCTACCCCTTTAAATCCGAGCCGGACGATTTTTTCAATAGCATCAAATAAAGAAAACTTTACAAAGGCATTTGTGCTGTAGCCGAAAACCATGACGGTGTCCTTATGATTTAGTATGTTTCCAGTAAATAAAGATCAAAATTTCGATTGAATGGCAAGGATTTTCTCGTCGCATTCCCGTACCAGCTTCTGCAGACCGGCTATCTGATCCTGAAAAGTCAAAGGCGGATTGTCTCCCACCGTCTTTTTAAAGAAGAATGCCAGCTCAGGCACCGGACCGACGCGTCCGGCCATTTTTAGGACGGTATTCCAACGGGCAAGGTCAATTATAAGCGGTGCCGCTAAGATCGAGTCTCGGCCGAGAAGATTTAGCCGAATACTCATGGGAAGTCCGAACATGCCCTGAAAATCGATGGTATCCCAGGCTTCCTTGGCGTCCCCTCGCGGCGGATAATAATCAATGTGGACCTTATGCGATGATGCGCCGTATCTTTGACCCACCTGATAGCCCAGGAGATTATCCAGCAAATCGGTTTTGTGGCTTAACTTGCCTTCAGCCCGTGCGGGGTTCATGAGATTTTCACCATCCGCATTTCCGAGAATATTCAAACTATACCATCCATCAATAGTTAAATTTCTGGCTTTCAGCGCAGAAGCCAGTACCATTTTCAGATAGGTCTGACCGGTTTTCCCGTCACGACCGGCAACCGGCACACCGTGTTTGATGGCTTCTTCCAAAATGGGTTGAATCTCTACAATATTTGGCGTGAAATTTACCACCGGCACCCCGGACAAAACAGCCGCCAGTGTATATGCCAGGTCCGGTAATACCTTCGAATCGACCTGCGCATACAGTTGAGGGAGATCACTGCAGCCACTTAGATCCAACTGAACATTAGCGGGTAACAGGTTAACAAAAACCAAGTGCGCATCCGGCAGTTTGGATTTGAAACGTTGGAAATCTTGAATCAGGCGTTCAACCTGCCTTTTTAGATCCGAATCCGGCCCGGGTGCTTCAAATATGGGCATCCCGTCAATTTCGGCTTCATAGGGTTTCCAGAGATGTTCCGGGAGTACAGCATGGGCTTTGATAGAAGCGCAGAGATTTTTGCCACTGGCATCCCATCCGCCGAATGAAATTGCTTGGGGCTCGCCCAGATAACTAAATAATCGTCCCGTTGATAAACTAGGCAAGATGAATTGGGGATTGCGCTTCATGGCAGCCACCGCAACGGCCACCGTGGACCCCACAGTACCTTTGGCACCGGCAATCAACAGCAAGAGTTGTCGATTATTTGAGCTATCAGAATCACGCATGAATAAAAAGATCCTTAAATGATATTAATTGATTAGAATTCCCGATAGGACCGTGAGAGTATAGAGAAATGCGCTGGTGGTGTCAAGATTGCATTATCGAATGAATTTCTTATATCGTTTTAATTTTTAAAATACTTCAAACCGGTTTCATGTTATCCGATGTCCGTACTGTTTTTCGACCAGTTGAATCACCTGATCAACAGTTAACCCCTCTTGGAGTTTGTCACGGATAAAAGCCTTTTCCTCGACTGCTCCTTTGGGCATGTCACAGGTGCAATCAATCAAGAATAGCTCTCCGCATCCACCGCAGGCGCACCTGAAATTCGCCGCCACCAGTTGAACCTGGCTTTCAAGCGCTGAATCCCCTGTTGCAGTTGTTTTAAAATTCTGCACGGTTGGTTTAATATTGGTAGAGGGTGAAAAAACAGCCTTTAGCATTATTCCTGCGGCAAAGAAAAAAATAATAAGCGCTACAATCATCCAATTGTTAGGCTTCCAGGCACTGTGAGTAACTTTAGTCTCAGAAACCGTTTGTTTTCTCTTTCTTTTGTTCGCCATCGTTAAAAGCTCCTTACATTTCAATTATCCCCAATGAGCTTACCATCCGACACTTTCAAAAGCCGTTGAGCATAGCCCGCACAATCAGAACTATGGGTTACCATGATAATGGTCATGCCCTCCTCATTGAGTCGACGAAGCAATTTCATGATTTCTCCTGTTGTTTTCGTATCCAGATTTCCGGTAGGTTCATCGGCCAGCAAAACAGGAGGCTCGTTTACAATAGACCGTGCTACAGCTACCCGCTCTTTTTCACCCCCTGAAATTTGGTTTGGCAATCGCCGGGCTTTGTCTAACAAGCCGACCTGATCCAGGGCCTCTTCGGCCATGATCCATTTTTTCTTCTTACCCGCTTTGACAACGGCCAATGGCAACATGACATTTTCAATAACTGTCAGGTATGGAACCAGGTGGAAGCTCTGGAAAATGAACCCTAAAAACTCTCTGCGAAAATCAGCTCGTTGTTCTTGTCCCAGGCTATAAACATCAATATCATCGACGATGAGACGCCCTGATGAAGGTGCATTCATTGCCCCCATCATGCCCAATAGGGTAGATTTACCGGCACCGGATTCACCCATAATGCTGACAAATTCACCTTCATTGATATTAAAGCTGATGCCTGCAACCGCTGTTACCGTCGCATGACCATTGCCGTATTGTTTGATTAAATCTTCTGCAACGATATAGCTCATCTCTCACCTCATTTGCTAGTTTTAGCATCTAACATGTATGAAATCCGAAGCACGAATATTGAAATTCGAATTTTTCTTTGCATATAAGAATATCTGTAATTTCTGTTCATAAGGCTTAATTTATTAAAGCGCTCTTAAGGCTTCGTTCGGATCAAGCCGTGACGCCATAAATGCCGGATAGGCACTTGATGCCAATCCAAGTGTCAATGCGATAATAAAAGCGCCAAAGGCAAGTTCAGGATTGATGGGTACGTAACCGGAGTGGTTTTCACTGAAGAATTTTATCGCAATGGTCGAAGCCCCCAATCCAAGGAAATAACCTATAATTCCGGCCAAACCGGACACAATCGCAGCTTCCATAAACACAATTTTCATGATGTGCCTTTTGCGAAACCCTATGGCTCGGAAGATTCCGATCTCATCGGTTCGTTCTCTGACACTGCCCATCATGGTCACCAACACTACCAGGGAGCCGATAAGAAGGATAACTCCTGAAATCCCATAAGAAAATTTCTTAAACTGCTCCAACGTTTCCATGCGACCCTTGACGACCTGTTGGATGGCCATCACTTTGGCACCCGGAATTGCCTCGGATATCTGCCTGACCATTTCATCTATGGGGCAGTCTTTGCACAGGGCAGCAACTTCGGCCATAGATACGCGCCCGCTCTTATCAAAAATCGACTGGGCCGTTCCAAGACGAGCAAACACCAGTTGATCATCCTGGGAACCGGTGGGTTGAAGAACACCGGAAACGATAAAATCGTTATCTCTTATTCTTACACGATCTCCAGAATCCAAGTTTAATACCCGCGCAGCTTCAGAGCCTAATATCACGCCGTTTTGATCCGGTAAGCTGCCTCGAATTTTCCACCATGGTTTCAATATTTCAGAAGCTTCAAAATCCACACCGGCCATAAGAACCTTGCGGGTGTCGACCTTAACCACTCCCAAAACCAGAGGACCCAGCGCCGCAATATTCCTGGCATTTTTAATCGAGCTCACTCGCGCTAACTCCGCTTCGCGGATCTCTTCCATCTCAAAAGACACTCCACCAAGGGAAAGGCCGCCATAGGTGAGCGTGAGATTTTCGGTTTTGGGTACAATCAAAATGTTAGCCCCATATTTTTCGAGCTTATGATTGATATCGTTGGTCATGGCTTCAACAAAACTGATGATACCAACCACGGTAGAAACCCCGATCACAAGACCTGCAAGCACAAAAGCGGCTTTTCCTTTACGACGCATTAAGTTTCGAAACGTGATAACTTTTAGATTCATAGCCGGACCTTTCACGAAAAATTGAAATATTGTTTGCCCTCCAGGATATCTTTGACCTGAATAACAATTTTGCCATTTTCAACGGCACGATTTAATGGTGCCGGGTTACAACCGCCTTTCACCTCATTTACTAAAACCGAAGCAAATCGACGGCCGCAATTTCGGCAAACCATGTAATCGCCATCCTGATAATATCCTTTGCCGGCCGGCCAACACACATCGCACGCATCAAAGGCGGCCCGGATGATGCCGTCGGAGCTTTTAAGGATAAAGTATTTGATGTTAAATTTGCCGGCGATGTGCTCAAAGTGACGTGCTTTTCCATCTTCAAATAAACTGGCCGGAAACGTCACCTGTGTTAACGTTTGGGTCAAAGAAGATGATGTCGCAGCTACAGGGGCAGAATCTGAACCACTATAGGTAAAATACAAAAATCCACCACCAGCGAGCAGGACGGCACAAGCAACCGCAATGATTAGCGGTAGATGTCCCTTTTTTTCGTTACCCAGAACAGCCGCTTTTTTAGCTTCTATTCTATCTGTTTTCCTCTGGCCTTTTGACGCGCCAGCTGCTTTCATACTTTTGGTCGCATGAGAGGTTTTCCTTTTTCTGTTTGCCATGATCAAAATCTACTTTATATTCAGATATAAAATGATATCAACCTCACAATCATTAACTGTGACGGTTCACACGAGAATATTTTCGAAGGGAACGGCTTTAGATCCCCACAAAACAGTGCACGCCATCAATAATTTCAGATGTAATAACGAGTTTAATCTAGAGCCGACAAGCGTTTCTATAGAAGAGATCAAATTCGAAGGGAGAGGTTTTGAAGATAGATGGGTGAAGAATGGATAAAATTTTTGGCAGAAAGCCAAACTCGTTTGTAATTGAGGATCTTATTGCTGAAAAGTGGATTATCTATCATGACCACTATGTTATTGGAACTATTCGTGTCGGATCGAACAATGGGTAGGGTGCATATCTGAAACTCAAAATTCTGGCCGGTTGTAAATCCACATGGATGCATGGAGGCTTTTGAGCAACAGTTGCCTTTAAAATGAGCCTGAATTTTTTGAGTCAGATGCAATCCCTTCATATTAAATGCGCAGCAGCAAATTTTTCCACAATTTGCATAGGAAAATCCGGTGGTTGCTATAAAGCTCAGGCTTAAAAAGATGACCAAGGTTAATGAAATCAGTCTACGCATAATTTTTTCTCGATTAATTTCATTTTTATTTTTCCTACTAATTAAGTATGGTATTTATTTTTCTATTTCATGTCAACTAAAATTATTCTAAAAAAATACATTTTCGCTTAAATCTAAGTCAGTAACAGAATATGAATAATCGAAATGGCCTTTACAAGGCATTATATGATATTTATACTTACAGCAATTTCAGTTGGGTAAATAAACATATAACGCGCATACCGTATCGGCAAAGAGGCGAGGAATCCATTTTTGGAAATACAGTAAAAAGAAAGGGAAAAGCATGAGTTACGATTTTAATGCAGATGAAGTATTTGAAATGGCTGAACAGCTCGAACGAAACGGGGCAAAATTTTACCGCGACGCAGCCGACGCAGATATCGAGCCTTCCAATAAACAGCTTTTATTGGATCTAGCGGCAATGGAAGACCAACATGAAAAAACGTTTCAAGCGCTGCGGCTAGAATTATCTGAAAAAGAAAAAGAGACAACCGTCTTCGACCCGCAAGGTGAGGCAGCTCTTTATCTTCGAGCGCTGGCGGACACGCGTGTATTTTTTGAAAAGGATATTGATATCGCATCCATAAAAGCGATTCTCACATCCGCTATCGAGGCTGAAAAAGATTCCATCGTTTTTTATTTGGGAATGAAGGACGCGGTTCCGCAAAAACTGGGAAAAGACCGGTTAGATGGTATTATAAAAGAGGAAATGGGGCACATTAGGCTGCTCAGCAAAGAATTGGTCAAGCATAAAAGTTAAGTTTAACGACGACGGCAATCGGCAAATCATACTCCCCCAATCAAACTGCATAGCACATGATACGACAAGGGTGCACTTATTGTGGCATATGATCTGTCTTATTTATTCATATTGTCAGATAAATATAGTAAACGGCCAGCTATGAGGCGCGGGAATTTTATTCTATTGCCTTTCCATATTCTGCGAGATCCTCCAGCCCGTCACGATCGAGTAATGTGATCTTGGGACCCTCAACTCGAATGAGATTCTGACTGGAAAGTTTGGCAAAAATTCGCGACAATGTTTCCGGGATCGTCCCGAGTATGCTGGCAAGCTGGCCCTTGGAAATCGTCAGGGTAATGAATGTTTCGTTTTGCTGTTCGTCTGCAAGATAAATCAGATAGGATGCCAGACGGGCGGGGATTTCCTTTAAAGAAAGATTTTCGATTTGGATGGTGAATTCGCGAAGCTTAATCGACATAATAGCGAGCATATTCAGTGCCAGCGAGGGGTTTTCAGTGATAAGATCAACAAAAGCGGTTCTGGGGAAAAAAAGCAGACGGGCTTTTGAAATAGCCTGGGCATTGGCCGGAAATTGTTGACCGGCAAACACCGGCACCTCCCCAAACGGCTGTCCCGAACCGAAAATATGCAGAATCTGCTCTTTTCCCTCTGCCGAAACCTTATAGATCTTCACTCGGCCGTTGATAACGACAAAGAATCCCTTGCCTTCATCGCCCTCTGTAAAGATCGTTTCGCCTTTATTTACATGTTTCTCAAGCGCAATCTGTACAATGGCTTGGAGCTGATCGTCGGGAAGTCCGCTGAAAAGAGGAATACCTGAAATGATATCGATGATTTCTGCCATAATATTCTTTTTTGCATCCATTTTTGATTTATGTCAAGGACAAGCCTCTTGTTTTAATTTATGAAAGTAAAATATAACACACTTTGTCACCAGCCATCACAAATTTCCTTTTCTTAGGACCTTTAAGAAGCCTGAATTCATATAAAGTGATGAGGCATTGGAGGAAAAACAAATGCAAATATCTGCGAAAACCAAAATCAACAATTTGCTGAACAGCTATCCGGACCTTGTGGACTTTTTCATTGGAAAGTCTCCGAAATTTAAACACTTGAAAAATCCCATAATGCGAAAAACCATTGGCAAAGTTGCAACCCTGAAACAAGTCGCAGAGATGGGTGACCTGGATCTTGATTTACTGCTGGATGAAATTGAAAAAGAAATTCACACCGTCGGTGATAAAAATGCTTCACAGCAAATACCCGAAAGCAGTCAAGCGGTCACAGATTCCAAAGAGCGCCAGGAGATTTTAAAAGGTATTATCCGTGATCTCCATCTAGGTGTTGAACTGGAAACGCTCAAACAGCGATTTCGTGAACTGATCAAAGACATTGACCCATCTGAAATTGCCAAAATGGAGCAAAGCCTCATCGATGAGGGTATGCCTGAAAGTGAGGTTAAACGGCTCTGTGATGTGCATGTAGCTGTTTTTCAAGATTCCTTAGAGAAATATGAAATGCCCCGGGTTCCCGCCGGGCATCCGGTTCATACGCTACTGGAAGAAAACAGGGCGGCAGAAGCCCTTATGGAAGAAATCGATCATCTGATCAACACCATAGAATCCTCTTCAGACAAAGAGGTGTATGCGGGCTATGTTCAACGATTAAAACACCTGGTTGACAAACTCGCTGATATCAATTTGCATTATCTAAAAAAAGAAAACCAGCTTTTCCCGCTGATGGAAGCCAAAGGCTTGTCCGGACCGCCCCAGGTCATGTGGGCGATTCATGACGATATTCGTGCGATGATTAAAAATTTAAAACAGCTTTTATCTAGAGCGAATATAACCGAAGCAGTATCAGCTACCAACCCGTTATTGGTCTCCATACGCGATATGATCTACAAAGAAGACCATGTTCTTTTTCCAATGACATTGGATATATTTTCAGAATCCGATTGGATTAAGGTAAAGCACGGTGAGGCGGAAGTCGGCTACGCCTGGATTGAGCCGGTGGAAGGCTGGCGGCCGGAAATGGAGGAAAAACCTGCGCCGGAAGTTCCAAACGACGCGATTCATCTGGACACCGGTTTGTTATCTGCTGAAGCAATCAATTTGATGCTCACGCATTTGCCGGTGGATCTAACCTTTGTCAATGATCAGGATGAAGTTGCTTACTATTCCCAGGGTAAAGAAAGAATATTTGCCCGCAGCCCGGGTATCATCGGTAGGAAAGTTCAAAAATGTCATCCCCCCAAAAGCGTTCATATCGTGGAGGAAATCCTTAAGAAAATGAAATCCGGAAAAAGAGATCAGGCGGAATTTTGGCTCCAGCTGGGAGGCAAGTTTATCTATATCCGATACTTTGCGGTTAGAAACGCTCACGGAGAATACAAAGGTTGTTTGGAAGTCAGCCAGGATGTCACCGAAATTCGAAAACTTGAAGGTGAGCAGCGTTTGCTGCAATGGCAATGATCTGGCCGGTTGCTGGCTTCTGGACACTGGCTGCTGGCGGCTTGTTACTGGTCACTGGCCTCTGGCAGCTGGTTTCTAGAAATTCTATTTCGGTGTTTGGTTAATCTTTAAAATTAAGAAGTGAAAAAAAGAATTATGGAAATGCCGACAATAAAAAAAGGCATTTAGCCAGATAGTCCAGGAACCAGAGACCAGATACCAGCAACCAATGACCAGTGACAAATTTCAAGAAACAAGCATTTTCATAAGTTTTTAATTTTTGGAGTGTCTTCGATTTTTTTTTACGATTTTGATTTAAGTCAAGGCACACAGTGATTACTTTAAATATAATCGTATCAAAAAATGAGGATCATCTTCAATTGAATCTATGTTAGATTACAAATCGATAAGGAATATTTAAATGAAATGTCCAGGACAAGATACGCAATATTGGAGGTCGGGAGCAATATTTGAGGTTGATTGCCCAAAGTGCGGCCAAGCCGTTGAATTTTTCAAAGATGATACATCCCGTAAATGCGGCAATTGCGGCCATCGATTTGTCAATCCCGAAATGGATTTTGGCTGTGCCGCTTACTGCCAGTTTGCGGAACAGTGCATTGGAAATTTGCCGCCTGAGCTTTTAGCCCAGAAAGACGATTTACTCAAAGATCGGGTGGCCATTGAAATGAAACGGTATTTTAAAAATGACTTTCGTAGGATCGGCCATGCGACTCGCGTTGCTCGCTATGCAGAGAGAATCGGAAAAAGAGAAAAAGGAAACATGGCAGTGATTCTTTCTGCGGCCTATTTGCATGACATCGGAATATTGGAAGCGCAGAAAAAATACAACAGCACGGCCGCCGAATATCAAGAAAAAGAGGGGCCGCTCATCGCAAAATCTATTTTGAGCAAACTGGGTGCCAATGAAGAATTAATCGATGAGGTCTGCGAAATCATATCCCATCACCATCATCCCGGAACCGATGACAGTATCAACTTTAAGGTCGTTTATGATTCGGATCTTTTAGAAAATCTGGATGAGAAATACAAAGATAATCCAATGGATCACAGACAGCTCGAAGATCTTATCAATCAATCATTTCTGACAACCAGCGGTCGTGAAATCGCAAGAGAAGTATTATCAAATTAGAAAGAAATCAGCTTTAACCACGATAATTGAAGATATGTCGTAAAATTTTAAATATTTTAACCAAAAAAGTTAAAACCATGATTCCATAGAAAAAGGAGACGTTATGAAAGTAGTTCGCAAGATTATTGAAATCGATGAAGATCTTTGTGATGGATGTGGCAATTGTGTCCCGTCCTGCGCAGAGGGAGCCTTGGAGATTATTGACGGTAAAGCCAAAGTGATTGCAGATATTTACTGTGATGGTCTGGGCGCCTGTCTGGGAGAATGTCCCACCGGCGCGTTGAGCATTGTTGAACGCGAAACTGATGATTTTGACGAAAAGGCAGTCGAAGCGCATTTGGCCAAGCAAAAAAAATCAGAGCCCCAGGAGATCCCATTTGTTTCAGGTGGGTGTCCTTCAGCTCGAATCCAGTCGTTTGAGCCTTCCGCATCCGTATCTGCGGCTGCTCCTCAGCCTGAATCAGCTGCAGCCGGTGAAGAAGTTGAATCCGCTCTTTCCCACTGGCCGGTGCAGATTATGCTGGTTCCACCGACCGCACCTTTTTTAAAAGGCGCAGACCTTTTGGTACTGGCGGATTGTGTACCGGTGGCTTTTCCGACAGTTCACAGAGATTTTCTGAAAGGGAAAGCGGTAATGATGGGCTGTCCAAAGTTGGACAATGCCCAGTTTTACATTGAAAAGTTTGCTCAAATTTGCAAACAATCCGGTATTAAAAGCATCACCTCCGTGGTGATGGAGGTACCATGCTGCTCGGGTCTTCCCATGATCGTTAAAAAAGGCATGGAATTGGCCGGTGTAGAAATCCCCATGCAAGAGGTGGTCATCAGCACCAGAGGAAAAATCCTGCAGCGAACACAAGTTAAGGCCGCCTGAAGGAAAAAATAGGTTTACGGTTCGGGGTTCAGGGTTATAGGTAAATTCGGATAACATCCTTATCTCACCTTGCACCCTGTGCCTTGCGCCTAATATTACATTCCACTTTCCGCCTTCCGAATTCCTAATTCCGAATTCTGGCATCTGTTTTCTGCCTTCGGACATCTGTCCTCCCTGTCTTATGATACATTAATGTGTCAAAAATAAATCTGAGACTGTGTTGCCTTACCATTTTTATTATGATATCCAGAAATTATCTTGCAATGCATTGAATATTCTATTAAGTAATTCTTTTTGCATGTATCGCAATGGAAACCAATGAAGATCCATTTGACCGTCTCCAGATCCGAAACTTGCACCGTAACTGTCTGTAATACAGCATATTTATAAAAACATAGACCGCGCACACTCTCCTGGCACAAAATTTGAATTTTATCCGAAATTAATTTAATACGTCGCATCGAATCATCGCATTTTACATTCATTCATATGACCCAAATTTTGCTGGAGGGTGAATATTAGTGAAACCCTGCAATCTGCATATTGAAAAGACCCTGAAGCTGGTGAAAGAAATGATCTGTCTGGCAGATCAGGGAGACACCGATCGCGAAGATAATGGGTGCGGAATCCTCTACGGCGTGCTTCGTGATTCAGCTTATAAATTAAAAAAACTGGCTGAAGAAGAAAAGCAAAATCACATCAAAAAGGGATGGTGGCCCAAATCGGAAGGCGAATAAGCTGTCGCTTGAACTACTTCCTTTTGAGGTTACCTGGTAAATAAAACAATATTGGAGGTGATATACATGGGAAATTTAAAAGGAAGCCAAACCGAAAAAAATCTTTTAACCGCTTTTGCCGGTGAGTCTCAAGCGCGTAACCGCTATACCTATTTTGCCAGCCAGGCAAAAAAAGAAGGGTATGTGCAGATTTCAGAGATTTTTACCGAAACGGCAGATCAAGAAAAAGAGCATGCCAAACGACTCTTTAAGTTATTAGAAGGCGGCGAAGTGACCATATCCGGCGCCTTTCCTGCCGGGGTTATTGGTACAACATTGGAAAATTTGAAAGAGGCCGCAGCCGGTGAGAATTACGAATATACGGATATGTATCCCGGCTTTGCAAAAGTGGCTGTCGAAGAAGGTTTTAAAGACATTGCAGATGTGTTTTCCGCCATTTCAGTGGCTGAAAAACAGCACGAAAAACGCTATGTAGCGCTGGCAGCCAACATTGAATCCGGACGGGTGTTCAAGAGAGATGAATCCGTAATCTGGCGTTGTCGCAACTGCGGATATCTCCATGAGGGTAGCGAAGCATCGGATGAATGCCCTGCGTGTGCCCATCCGCAAGCCCATTTTGAGTTGCTCGGAGAAAACTGGTAAAATGGTTAAGATCACTGAAAGCTGCTTTACTATTTAACTAGTCAACGATTTAACTACTTAACTAAACGGAAAGGAGAAGTAAGATGGCTGAAAGACTTGAGGTTTATAAATGTGATGCATGTGGAAACATTGTAGAGGTTGTTCATGGCGGCGGGGGTGAACTCGTATGCTGCGGTGAGCCGATGAAGCTATTGGTCGAAAATACGGTTGATGCCGCCAAAGAAAAGCATGTCCCTGTCATCGAAAAAGTTGAGGGGGGTGTAAAAGTAAAAGTCGGTGCTGTTCCTCATCCCATGGAAGAAAAACACTACATTGAATGGATCGAAATTATTGTCGGAGATAAAGCCGACCGACAATTCTTGAACCCCGGCGAAGCACCAGAGGCATTTTTCAAAACAGATGCCGAAAATGTTACTGCTCGAGAATATTGCAATCTTCACGGTCTTTGGAAAGGATAATAGCTATGTTGCCTGAAAAAATGGAAAACGCATTAAACGGCCAGCTCAATGCTGAGCTGTATTCCGCCTACCTGTATTTGTCAATGAACGCCTATTTTAAGTCCGTAAATCTTGATGGATTTGCCAACTGGATGTATTATCAGGCTCAAGAAGAAGTAACCCATGCCATGAAATTTTACGATTTTATCAACTCCCGTGGTGGCCGGGTAAAGCTTTCCCAGATAGACGCACCGGCAACCGAATGGAATTCTCCCTTGGCGGTCTTTGAGGCGACGTTGGAGCACGAGCAAAAGGTCACCGGTCTGATCAATGACCTGGTGGAACTGGCCCTTGAAGAACATGATCATGCCACCAACATATTTCTGCAATGGTTTGTATCCGAACAGGTTGAGGAAGAAGAAAGTGTCGGTGGCGTGCTTGAGCAGTTAAGGCTCATGGGTGAAGCTAAAGGCGGTCTTTTTATGATCGACCGTGAGCTGGCTAAAAGAAGCCCCAGTGGCGGGGGCAAAGAAGCTGAATAATACTTGTCAGTTGTCAGTGGTCCGTTGTCCGTTGAGGTTTGATCAATATCAAAATGCGTGAATGTTATGGTGAAACAACGGACCAATGACGATACACAACCGACATGAACAAAGGAGGTGATTCCATGCCCAGTTGGAAATGTGCAAATTGTGGGTATACCTTCGAGGCTGATACCCATCCCAACCAGTGCCCATCGTGTAAAGAAAAATGCGAATTTTTAGATAATACGTGTTATACACCGGATTGTGCTGCTGAAGGCACCGACGACAGAATCGGCAAGCAATAAATCGAATAGGCTTGTTGTGCAACGTTTGGTAAAGCGTATTTCGCTGCTTTAGATAGCTGTGTAAACGATGAGTGGAGAAAAGATATGGCCAAAGCGCTAATTGTTTATGCCACCCGCACCGGTGAGACCCAACAAATTGGAGAACTCATTGCCGAAGGAGTTCGTATTGCAGGACATCAAGCCGAAGTTGTCGATGCCAAAAAGATAAAGAGTGAAGCCGATCTCCAAGACTACGATGCTTATGTGTTCGGCTCAGCCACCTATCATGGCGAAATGCTGCAGGCTATGAAAACATTTCTATTTCTTGCAGAAAAGGTAAACCTGGAAGGCAAAATCGGCGGGGCCTTCGGTGCTTTTGGTTGGAGTGGTGAAGCCAACGATCGAATCTTTGACACCATGAAACACATTTTAAAAATGAATATGGTCGCTGATACACTTCGCTTAAAATCAAGCACCCTCGGTGGCGGTATCCAAATGGCTCAGGATTACGGGCGTGAAATCGCCAAGAAGCTCGAAGGATAAAAAGGTTTAAGGTTTCCCGGTTGGCTCGTTTACCCGTTTTCCGGTTAACCGGCTCAACCGGCCTAACTGGCTAAACCTTAATAAGAAGGCACTTTAAATTTTAGACAATTAATATTCATGGAGGTAATCATGGCAGAAGATATTAGCACGCCCCAGCATTGCCCAGGTTATGCGGATTTTAAAAATCTCAAAGCATTTACCTGCAAGTGTCCCAAATGCGGTAAAGAAAAAGAAATATTTTCAGACGAATTTGACCGTCCTCACACCTGCAGTGGGTGCGGGGAATCCATCGATTTTTCCCAATGTGAAATCGCAGGTGAAGGCAAAAGCGTATCCCCACGTTAAAAAAATCAAAGACAGATCGGATGAGGACACAGAAAACAAAATTTCTGCTGGTTGTTGCCATGTTGGTTATCGCTGGGGCAGTCACTTTGGCGATCGCCGAGCAAAACAAAGGCGCAAAAGATATTGAACTCTATGGGGGCAAACGCGGAAAAGTTCCTTTTGCCCATCACAGCCATCAAGAAAAGCTTGGGAATTGCGATGTTTGTCATACTCCGATCTGTCTTTGATT
>CP070746.1:3625998-3628697 GCA_020348305.1 Desulfobacterales bacterium | reverse complement strand
TTGGTGGCCATTTCGAAGACTGCTGCAACCTCGCCATAATCATCCAAAATGGGGGATGTTTGAATGAGCATTTGACATCTGTTTCCATTGCGTAGCTGAACGGTTTCTTCTCTAATATGCATACGCTTATCTCGGAAGCTCTTTACAACAGGGCAGGAGGGACATACTTCGTTTGAGCCTTTATAAACCGTGTAGCAGAGCTTGCCGGTTGCATCACCAAAGTTTTTTTTAAAATTTTGATTGACCAACACTATTTGAAGTTCGGAATTTTGAATCGAAATCGAGCAGGGAAGAAGGTCAATTATATTGTTAAATTTCAGTCCCGAAATTTTGGATGGTATTGCAGGCTCATTATCAGGGAATTGTCCTTTATTAGACTTGATTAGATCCATATTATTATGGAAAAAAGTTCATGCGTGCCCAGAAACTGCTTTATTGTCAGAGACATTTGCAGCATCTGGTATTTTTTTTGGGATCCCAATCCGAAACAAGGTGCCCTGACCGGGGGTGGACTTCACAATAATTTCACCACCGTGTTGTTCGATGATTGCGTTAGAGATAAAAAGTCCGAGGCCTGTTCCTTTGCTTTCTTTTGTAGAAAAAAACGGTGTGAATAATTTTTCTTGAGTCTCGCTATCCATGCCGATGCCATTATCAGATATTTCAAATATGATTTTATCTTTATGCTTTCTGACCCCAAACACAATTTTATGTGATTTTTTTGTTCCGTCTTTAGTACAGGCATCCAGCGCATTTTCCATGATGTTAATCAGAGCGGAATGAACATAGGTCGCATCAACCTTGAAATCTTCGAGATCAGAATCAAAATCTTTTACGAATTCAATTTCTTGACTTTTCATTTTAGGTTCAAGTTCTTGGGCAACCTCTTCGACAAAACTGAGGATATCGATTCGCTCCAATTTAAGGTCTCTTTCTTTGGCATAAAATAGGATGTCCATGACCATCTTACGAATTTCCGTAACCCTTCGTTTTACAATATCCCATCCCTCTTTGATTTGATCTTTGTTATCTTTTTTAAAGCCTAAATTTAGCAAGTAAATCCCGCCGTCTAGACCGGTTAGCAATCCTTTTATACCGTGAGATATCGACCCGATCATCAAACCCAATGAAGACAAGTGGCTCTGCATCTCCGTTTTCTCACGGACAAGCCTTTCAAGATTTTCGGTATACTCTTTTAATTTCTGTTTCATTATAATCTTTTCACGTACTTTTTCCAGGGAAACCTCCAGCGCATCAACGTTGATCGGTTTAGTAATAAAATCTGCCGCATCATACTTAAGACTCATAAGGGCCAGGTCCATGGCGCCGTGGCCGGTGATCATGACGACCTCGGCCTCAGGATTATGGTGTTTAATCTTCCGAAGAAGCTCAATGCCATCTATGCCCGGCATTTTTATATCAGTAAGTACGATGGAAGGATTGGTTTTTTTGAAAATGCGCAACGCCTCATCGCCATTTTCGGCTTCAAACACATCATATCCCATATCCGAAAGAGACAGGTGAAGCACGTCGCGGACATCTTTTTCGTCATCAACAAGTAATATTTTATTTTCCATTTCTCTTTTGCGGTACCGGAAATTTTAGGATGAAACAGGAACCGCCGGGTTTGTTGGGGACAACCTGGATGCTTCCACCGCATTCTTTTACAATCCCATAGCTGATGGAAAGACCCAAACCGGTTCCCTCGCCGACGTCTTTGGTGGTGAAAAAAGGTTCAAAAATCTTGTCTGACATCGTCTTCGGAACACCTTTGCCCGTATCACAGACTTCACAAATAATCGCTTTGCCTTCGCGTCTTGTTTTGAGAATAATTTGTTTATCAGCATTTTCGATTTCTTGGGGGCCCCATCGTTCTTCAATGGCATCTCTGGCATTTAACAGAAGGTTGATAAATACTTGCTCCAATCGGCCGGTATCGGCTTTGATCTTGGGCAATTCTTTTTCCAGGTCCCAGACGACCTCGATCCCCCTGAGCTTTAGCTGCTGGCTGAATATTTCAAAGGCTTTTTCCAGAACTTTGTTCACCTGAACCTTCTCCAGGCCAATATCGGGTTTACGGGCAAATTCTCGCATATGGTTGATAATTCTTGTAGCTCGGTCCACATTGCTGTCTATCTTAATCACCATGGAGGCCATGATTTCATCATCGATTTTAACCTTTTCGTTTAATTTTTTCATACAAAAACTACTTGCGGTTTTAATGACCGAAAGGGGTTGGTTGAGTTCGTGGGCAATTCCTGTGGCCATCTCCCCCAGGGTTGCCATTTTGCTGGCTTGGATCAACTGCTGCTCCGTTTCAAGCCGTTTGGTGATATCGCTTGTGGTAACCAGAAGCACCTTTTTGCCCGGGTACTCAGCCGGCGAGATCCTGATATTCACAAAAAGAGGCACGCCTTTATGATTCAATTGTTTCGCCTGATTTATTTCCGCGCACGTCTTTATATTGGCGGCATATCGATCTTTTTCCTCTTCCAAAAACAAATCTAAAAATGATTTTTTTACGATATCATCTTTGACAAAACCGTAAACAGCTTTCATACTATCGTTGCAATCGAGGATTTCAAGGGTCTCAACATCCAGCACAAACACCGGATTCGGAATATTATTGAAGATTTCATGATATTTCTTTTCAGACTTTTCCAGTTCATCCTCGAGCTGTTTCCGATGCGTTATGTCCA
>CP070746.1:3622696-3625898 GCA_020348305.1 Desulfobacterales bacterium | reverse complement strand
CTTTACATCCTGCACAAATTTTACCTTTTTGACTGCGGACAAAATTTTCTCTAAATGCGTGGTATCTTCAACGACGATCGTAAAATAACTGTCGACTATTTTGTTTTCCCGGGTTTCCGTTTTGGCATTCAAAATATTGGCACCAAATTTGCTGATATTGCTGACGACATCAGCAAGTAAACCCACCCTGTCTTGAGAAACAATTCGGATTCTAACCGGATATGTTTCATTCGCCTCCTGGTTCCATTCCACCTCAATTTGTCTCTCAGGATTCATCCGTAAAGCATTCACACAGGTGGTTCGGTGAACCGTAACTCCGTATCCTCGCGTTATATAACCGATAATGAAATCGCCAGGCAACGGTTGACAGCATTTCCCAAACTTTATCAGAATGTCGTCAACACCCTTAACAAGCACGCCGGCTTTTAACTTCTTTTTCCGTACCCGGCCCATTAATTTGTTAAAAATCGATTCATTGTCCTCTTCTTCTTCGGATTTCGGGGTAAACTTGCGTACGACCTGCAACGGCGTAATTTTTCCATAACCAACGTTGGCAATTAGATCATCAACTGCCTTGAAGCCAAAATGCTCCACCACGTCCATCATCTTTTCAGATTTTACAAGAGTGTTAAAGTTCAGCTTTTCCTTTCGAAACGCTTTTTCGCACATTTCTCTACCCAGGGTAATGCTTCGCTCTTTTTCCTGGGTTTTAATCCAATGTCTGATCTTTGAGCGAGCTTTTACCGTTTTGACAAATTTCAACCAATCCTTGCTCGGATGGCTACTTTTGGAAGTGATGATTTCAACAATATCACCGGTTTCCAGTTCATAAGGCAAAGGAATCAGACGACCGTTAACTTTGGCGCCGGTACATTGATTGCCGACTTCAGTGTGAATTATGTATGCAAAATCTATGGCTGTGGCGCCCCGGGGAAGTGTTTTAATCTCACCGCGGGGTGTAAAAACGTAAACTTCATCCGGAAAGAGATCAATGCGGACGTTTTCTAAAAATTCAGCCGGATCCCTGAAATTTTCCTGGTTTTCCACCAGGTTCTGAATCCAGGCAAATTTACTGCTGATATTCTCATCAATGCGTTTGCCCTCTTTGTAACTCCAATGGGCAGCAATGCCGGAATTTGCGATCTTGTCCATCTCCCAGGTCCGAATCTGAATCTCAATCCGCTCACCAAATGGCCCGATAACCGTGGTATGCAACGACTGGTACATATTTGGCTTGGGTCGTCCAATATAATCCTTAAACTTATGATCAATGGGCTTCCAAAGAGAGTGCACCAATCCCAGAGCCTCGTAACATTGGGGAACGGTAGCCAGAATAATACGAAATGCAGTGATATCGTAGATTTCCTCAAACGTTAGATTCTGGGAAATCATTTTCTGATAAATGCTATACACTGTTTTATTACGACCCAAAATCTCACACTTGAGTTTGTCTTCGTCCATCTTTTTCTGGATAAAACCTTTGACCGTTTCAATATATTTTCTGCGCTCGGCTCTAGACTTGCTCACAAGGCTTTCTATTTTGGCATACTCATCCGGCTGAAGATATTCAAACGACGCCTCTTCAAGTTCATATTTCATCCAGTAAATACCTAAACGGGCTGCAATAGGTGCATAAATGTCAAGCGTTTCCTGTGCGATTTCTTTGCGCTTGCCGGGTAAGTGATATTGGAGGGTGCGCATATTGTGGAGGCGGTCGGCCAGCTTTATCAATATGACCCGAATGTCATCTGCCATCGCCAGGATCATTCGTCGAATGCTTTCTGCCTGGCGAGCGCGTGAACTGCTGACTGGAAGGCTGCTGAGCTTGGTTACCCCTAAAACAATATGTGAAACCTCCGGGCCGAACAGTTCCCTGATTTCCTCCGGTGTTGCACGAGTATCTTCAATAACATCGTGGAGCAGACCAGATACCACGCTAACGGGATCCAGTTTCATATTGGCAAGGATACCAGCAACCTCCAGAGGATGGGATAGATAAGGCTCACCGGATAATCGAACCTGTCCCTCATGTACTCTGGCCGAATAGATGTAGGCACGGTCGATAATACTCAGATCGGCGTCTGAATCGTACTCGCTAATTTTATCAATGATGTCGTTGATACGAATCAATTCTGATCACTCATTCCTGGTAACGTATCACTGGCTATTGGTCTTTGGTCTTTGGCGACCGGCAAAATGTAATTCTCAATAATAATCGCACCCCCTAACTGGACTCAGTCGGGATCAATCCGGTATTTCGCTCCTATTTGCAAACAGGAAATGCGTTTTTGCGAGAGGCGATATCTCAGGGGTGCGAAACTTGAGTAATTACAACCAGCGGCCAGCATCCAGCTGCTGGAATCAATATGCTTTTGCAAACACCACCCGACTCGCACTGGGTTTTCCACAGCAAATACATGTGCCATTATCGTTTTCGCTGTCCAACGGAATGCATCGAATCGTCACACCCAAATCTTCCTTAATTTTGGCTTCGCAAGTATCCGACCCACACCATCGGGAAAGTGCAAATCCGCCATGGATCTCGGGTTTGTCCTCATTTAGCGGTGTAAAAAAACCGTAAAATTGTTTTGGATCGTCAATGGTTACGGTGTGGTTGGTGCGAAATGACAGTGCCCTCTCATATAGATTGTTTTGCACATCATCAAGAATATTCGTAATTTCGGCCACGAATTTGTCCCGTTTAAGGGAAGCCTTTTCCGTATGTGCCCTGTCGCGTCGGCCAAAAAAAACAGCGTTATCCGCAACATCTCTGGGGCCAATTTCCACCCGCAACGGAATTCCTTTTTTGATCCAATCCCATCCACGGGCACCGCCGATATCGCGCGTGTCAATTTCCACGACAAGCCTGCGATGATGAAAATATTTTTCCTTGAGCTCCGTTGCCAAAGACTCAACAAATTCCATTACTTTTGATCGATCCCTAGAGTTTCTTACGATCGGCATCAGCACCACATGAGCCGAGGCCACCTTGGGCGGCAGGATGATCCCATCATCGTCACCATGAATCATGATGACGCCGCCGATCAGACGCGTGGAGGCGCCCCATGATGTGGTCCATGCGAATTCTTCTGTTTCGGTTGCGGTTTGGAATTTTATCCCGGAAGCGCGTGCAAAATTTTGACCCAGAAAGTGAGAAGTCCCGGCCTGGAGGGCTTTGCGATCTTGCATCATGGCTTCAATG
>CP070746.1:3618179-3622596 GCA_020348305.1 Desulfobacterales bacterium | reverse complement strand
TCGTGCAGTTCGACATCGGTTTGATCTTCATCAGCGTCGGTATATTTGTTGACACCGACTTTGATATACTCTCCCTTCTGAAGTCCTTTCTCATATTCATAAGCTTGCTGGGATACTTTACGTTGAATAAATCCGGAGGCCACCGCGTGCACCATGCCACCTTTCTCCTGGATTTGTTTCATTTCTTCCAGGATCTTATCTTCCATCTGCTTGGTCAACGTCTCAATGAAATAAGATCCGGCCAGTGGATCCACAGTGTCTCGCAGGCCGACCTCGTCCATGATAATTTCAAGTGTCCGCAACGATAAGAGGGCAGCCCTGGGGGTGGGGATGGTATAAGCCTCATCAAAAGAACATAGTGCTGTGGTTTGGGCACCACTGAGAGCGGCTCCCAGCGCGTAAAATGCGCCCCGCATAATGTTATTTTCCGGCTGCACTTTGGTCAGGCCGCTGCCGCCACCACCGAAAAGACCTCTTAAAAAGAGCTTTTTCTTGTCCTGAACCCCATAGTCTTCCTTTAGCATCTTCGCCCAAAGCTTTCGGGCGGCCCGGAACTTGGCAATCTGCTCCCAGAGGTTACCAAAGACATTTAGATTGAAGGAAAAACGACCGACGAAGTCTTCGGCTTTCAATCCTCGTTCCATTACATTTTCGATATAGGCCCTTGCGATTTCAAAGGCACAGGCGATTTCCTGGACAGGGTTGGCGCCGGATTCCCGAATATGATACCCACAGACACTGACCGGATTGCACCGCGGCAATTCTTTGACCGAATACTCAATGGCATCACCCACCAATCGCACAGCCGGTTCCACTGGAAATACCCAGGCCCCCCGACCGATCATCTCCTTGAGAATATCATTTTGGGGTGTGGCGCTGATTTTTTCTTTGGCATAGCCGAATTTTTCAGCCATGGCCTGATACATGGCCAGCATGATACTGGCCACCGCATTAATGGTGAGGCCGGAGCCGATTCGATCTAGAGGTATTCCGTCAAATGCGTTTTCAAAGTCACGCAAGGAGTCCACCGCCATTCCAACGCGGCCAACTTCGCCCAAAGCTTTGGGATCATCGGAATCATATCCCATTTGGGTGGGGAGGTCGAAAGCCACATTCAACCCCGTCTGGCCGTGGGAAATCATTAATTTAAATCGCTGATTGGTCTCTTCCGGCGTGCCAAAACCGGTGTATTGACGGGTTGTCCAGGCTCTGGTGCGATAGCCTTGCGGATGTAGGCTTCGGGTAAAGGGATATTCTCCGGGATCAGCCAGATCCTTATCATAGTCAAACCCGACTTCTTCAAGATCTTTGGGTGTGTATACCGGCTTAACCCGAATGCCGGATTGATAGACCACTTCCCGAATCGCATCTTTTTCGTCTTTAATATATTTTGCTACGCCCATTTTGATCCTCTCATAAATGAATTTGAAGCCGCTTTAATATGCAACCTATTCTAGGCAGCTTTTTTTACGGCGTTTTTGATGCCGGTAACGATTTCATCAAACGGCGTCCCTCCCGGGAAAACGCCTTGAATACCAATTTTTTTTAATTTGGGAATATCTTGTTTGGGAATGACACCGCCAACTACAACCGGAATATCTTCGATCCCCTCAGCCTTCATCAATTCCAACAGCTTTTGACCAATCGGAATATGTGCACCGGACATAATACTGAGACCGACAACATCAACCGCCTCCTGGACTGCGATTCGGACAATCTGCGCTACACTCTGATGGAGTCCGGAATATACCACTTCCATACCGGCATCGCGTAAGGCGAGCGCTACGATTTTGGCGCCGCGATCATGTCCGTCCAATCCGGGCTTGCCAACAAGAATTTTTATCTTCCTTTCTCCCATTTCTACCCTTCTTGTCAGATTGATTATTTTTGGTTATCAAAGTATTTTAAAACCACGCCCTTACCTCTTAAGATATGATCTCTAACCAACTGCTCCACGCCATCGGCATCTCGCTTTCGTATGAATTTCAGCATCAACTTATGGTCTTCATTACTTATCTTAGCCATCTTGGCCTCTTTTAAGATCATTAGTCTGAACCGGAAGATCTGATCCCGGAGGCCATTGATCATGTTGATCAATTTAGGGCTCTTGCTAAGGGCGTAAAGCAAATCATGAAAATCGGTATTGATCCGCGTTAAATCATCTAATTGTTTTTTTTCCAGGCACTTTTCAAATTCGCCGATCTTCTTATCCAATGGAACGAGCTCTCCTTTTTTGTGCTTAACGGCCGCCAGTCTAGCTGCATATCCTTCCAGAACACTGCGAATACCGAACGTCTCTTCAATGGTATCCCGATTTAAACCCAATACGGTGAAACCACCCCGCGGTTGCCGCTCAATGAGCTCCTCGCGCTCAAGCTTGTGGATGGCTTCTCTAACAGGCGTTCTGCTTATACCAAGCGATTCCGCGATGTGGCTTTCCACAAGCCATTCACCCGCGGAAATGTTGCCACTGATAATCGCCTGCTTGAGGCTATCAAAAACATGCTCCCCTAACGATTTTCTTGTCTGCAACACCTGCAAAGAGTCGAAATCTAAATGTTTTAATTCAACCTTCCTTCTCATTTATCTACCATGAAGACCAGACCGTATTTTAGTTATACCTCGATTGAGCATTGCTCAACTAGGTTTATATAATGCCCTTCTCTTTTAAGTGTGAAAGCTCATCCTCGGAGAGGCCTAATTGTTTTCCGTAAATTTCTTGATTGTGTTCGCCAAAACGCGGCGGAAAAGAAAGCTGATGATCGCACTGCTCAAGAAAGGCCGTCATATGGGGTGGCGGAGCGAGGGTGATGTATTTTCCAGAGACCGGATCGTTGGAAAACAGCAATTTTTTTTCAACCAATGGATCGGAAATAACTTCTCGAATGCGCTTTATCTTGCTGACCGGAACGCTAATCGATGTAAATAATTCAATGAGTTCTTCGGAAGTGTAATTTTTGGTTATATTATTGATTGCCTGATTCAAATTCTTAACTTCTGCAATCCGTCCGGCATTATTTTCGTATTCGGGTTTGTCAAGGGATTTAAATAACTCCTGGGACACCATGGTTTTCCACTGGCGATCATTTCCAACAGCCAGATAAACAAATCCGTCTTTGGTTTGATAAACCGATACGGGTGCGAAAAATTCATGGGTGTTTCCGCGGCGGGTAATCGTTTGATCAAAACTGGCGGTAAACGTGATGGGAACAGTAAGCCAGGACACCGAAGATTCAAACATGGACAGGTGGACACAGCTTCCTTCCCCGATTACCTGTCGCTTGAAAAGCGCTTTCATCAAAAGCCCATAGGCGTGTTCACTGGTGCCCATATCCGGAAGCGGTATTCCGATTACCTGAGGGTCTGCGTCAGTCTCACCGGTAAGCTCCATCAATCCCGAGCGGGCTTGCAAAATAGGATCGTAGGCGGCTTCATTGCTGTCCGGGCCGAAACCGGTCACACCCAGCCAAATAATATCCGATTTTAGTGCTTTAAGAGATGCGTAGTCTATGCCAAGTTTCGTGTAATTGCGCGGCAGTTGATTGGTGGCAAAAATATCAACATTTAGGTTTTGAATAAGGGAGCGGAAAATATTCTGTCCTTCCTCCTCCGCAAGATTCAGCGTCAATGCCTTCTTTCCCGCATTGATGCATAGATAATAGGCATTCATTCGCTCTTCTTCGAGAACATTTGCACCAATAAGACGATTGGGATCGCCATACACCGGATGCTCCAGCCGGATAACATTCATGCCGTCGTGCGCCAAACGATATGTTAAATAAGGTAGCACTGTGGCCTGTTCGAGGGATAAAACAGTAAGATCACTAAATAAATCCATTGTTTTTCTCCGTAACTAATCGGGTTGGGGTGAAAAAGAGCATTTACCGGACGGTGCTCAACCCCTCCTGAAATAGGCAGGTCACTCGCTGATTTTGTGATTTTGTATACTGTAAACAAACACTATTTTAGATAACCATTTATAATAATTTAGTATAAAAACGAATTAAATTTTCGTTATCCAATTTTATCCATTTTTTTAGGTACAAAAAAGAGCCGATAAAACAGGACGAATTCAATTTATCAAGAATATTGTATACAGTGTACAATTTAGGATGTCAATAAAAGACCTCAGTATGTCGAGAATCTACTGAAAAACCGGGCCAATTTTTTTGCATAAGTCAGGGTAAACAATCTCTTCATCTCAAGAACAGCAGGTTTGTTCCCAGCTAAAATTTTTCAAAAAAATATATGACAGATTTAAGGTACCCGGCCTTTTGAAATCTCCGATATATTTGCGTGTACGACATTCTATATTGTCTACAGGTTATTTGTGTGGAAGACCCTGCCGTGGGTGAACAACCCCTTCCACCAGTTGTTCGAGAAAATCTTTTAGTTCAGTTCTCCTAATATTACTCCT
>CP070746.1:3597705-3618079 GCA_020348305.1 Desulfobacterales bacterium | reverse complement strand
TGTGTCGATTTCTTAAGCAAGGTTTACGGTTTCAGGCGGCGATATAAAAAATTATTAAAAGACGCACTTGAGAGCTCACCAAATTGATTAATTGAAAACATGGGCAAATTCAGGATCGTTTCAGAAGTGATTTCTATTATTTTACCGGCAATCCTAACATAAGGCAAGCTGTTCTTACGCCCACATGCATTCCATTTCGGAAGTTGTTAATTTTCTCGGATAGACATCCCATCTTTCCTTAATGACTTGTTTTACTTCTTCTTTCGGATCTCTCTAAAATTAAGCCCCCGTCTCCGTTCTCCATTGAAAATATTAAACAAACGTTTTCGACTATAATACGCAATAACATGTCTGTTTTCGAATACCACAATGGAGAACTTGAGAAAAGCCCATATATCCGATGTTGACACAAAATCCCATTTTTGCCATAGTTTGTGATCTTAAGGCCAAGTCCTTTTTGATAAATCTCACTGCCTGCATCATAAAATGACAGAAGCAGCATCACAAAAACCGGATGGATTGTCACGCCTAATCGCTGCCACCATGGCAGGACCCGTGCCATTGCTTTTGTTGATCGTGGCACTGCTTGGGGGTGTTGTCGCCCTGATGATCACAGCCCGCGAGGAAGAGCCCCAGATTGTTGTGCCCCTGGCGGATGTGTTGGTATCTGCACCCGGTCTTAGTGCCGCGCAGGTTGAGCGGCAGATTGCGACACCGCTGGAAAAGCTTTTGTATCAAATCGATGGTGTCGAGTACGTTTACTCGATGTCCCGATCCGAGCGGTGCGTGGTGACCGTCCGCTTTTTTGTCGGTGAAGATCGGGTCGAATCTCTGGTCAAAATTTACAATAAAATCTACTCTCAAACCGATCGCGTTCCAGCTGCGGTTCATTCCTGGGTGGTCAAACCCATCGAGATCGATGATGTACCGATTGTCATCGCAGTCCTGTGGAGCGATAATCCTGAATTGGCCAGTGACTACGAGTTGCGACGGCTTGCGGAGGAAATAGAGCATGATCTGCAGTCCATTGAAAACACCAACCGGATCGAGGTTACCGGTGGTCGGCCGAGGCAGATCCGGGTTGAGTTGGATCCCAAAGCCCTTGCGGCACGACGCACGGCTCCTTTGGAAGTGGCTTGGGCAATCGATGTTTCCAATAAGCTGTTGCCCGCCGGTGATGTCCAAGTCCTGGATAAAGATTTGATCGTTGAAGCCGGTGACTTTATCCAAAGTGCTGAAGCTCTCAGCAAAATGGTGATCAATGTCGTCGACGGTGTGCCGGTCTATTTGGGTGATGTTGCGTATGTCATCGACGGTCCAGCCGAGCCCACCAGCTACACCTGGATTGGCTTTGGCCCCGCATCCAATCAATTACAAGCATCACCAGATGTGTATCCGGCGGTGGCGATATCGATCGCCAAGAAGAAGGGTACCAATGCGGTATGGGTGGCTAAAGAGGTAGAGGAATATTTTGCAAAACTAAAAGGCGAAATCTTCCCCCCTGAGGTCAACTACCGAATCATCCGAAACTATGGCCAGACGGCAAACGATAAGATAAACAATCTTGTCTCCAGTCTTCTTGTGGCCGTTCTTACGGTAGTGACTTTCATTGGGATTTTTCTGGGATGGCGAGCGGCGCTAGTGGTGGGCCTGGCCGTCCCGATTTGCTATGGCGTCACGTTGGTACTTGATCTATTTGCAGGTTACACCATCAATCGGGTTACACTTTTTGCGCTTATCCTGGCCCTGGGTTTGCTCGTGGATGACCCGATCACCGGTGTCGACAATATTGAGCGGTACCTGCGGATGGGACAACACCCGCGGCGTCGCAGCGTTGTTCTGGCAATAACGGAAATTCGCGGCGCGCTGATCATGTCGACCATTGCCATCATTCTGGCCTTTGCACCGCTGCATTATATCAGCGGAATGATGGGCCCTTATATGGCACCGATGGCGTTTAATGTGCCGGTCAGTGTAACCGCCAGTACAGTGGTGGCTTTTTTGGTGACGCCATGGCTTGCTTTCAAGCTTCTCAAGCCGTCTCGTGAACCCTCCGAATATCAGATCACGAAAACCGGACTGTATCGCCTATACGCTTTGCTATTAAGGCCGCTTCTGCGCACTCAGCGACGCTCTTGGATATTCCTTGCGGCTGTTTTGTTGCTGTTTCTAAGCTCTATGGTATTGCCGGCTTTGCGACTGGTACCCCTCAAACTGCTGCCTTACGACAACAAAAATGAGTTTCAGGTGGTGGTGGATATGCCCGAAGGAACCACACTGGAGCGCACACAAGGTGTCGTTTCTGCTTTGGGTGCCTATTTGCGCACGGTGCCGGAGGTAATGGACTATTCGGCATTTGTGGGAGTGGCGTCGCCGATGGATTTCAACGGCATGGTTCGCCATTATTACCTGCGCCGGGGAGCACACTATGCAGATATTCGCGTCACGCTGGCCGAACGACAACGCCGAAAACAACAGTCCCATGCCATAATGTTGCGCCTCCGTCGAGATCTGGAAACCATCGCGCAAGCCACCCATGCGCGGATCAAGCTGGTCGAAGTGCCACCGGGACCGCCGGTCATCTCAACCATAACCGTGGAGATTTACGGTGCAAAAGCCACACCTTATTCCGCGTTGCAGGACGCGGCAAAGGCTTTGGAAGCGCGTTTGAGACAAGAGCCGTTTGTCGTGGATGTCGACACCTCCGTTGGGGATGATCAAGAAAAAATCATATTTGTACCGGACAAAGAAAAAGCCGCTCTGTCCGGCGTAGGGACCGAAGATGTCGCACGTACCATTCGTTTGGCCAATCACGGCCTAACCGCAGGGTATATGCAACTCTCCAGAGAAGTCAATCCGTTGCCGGTGGTGTTGAGACTTCCCTTCGATACCCGCAGCTCGCGCCATGCCTTGGCGTCCCTGCATGTCAAAGGAAGACCGGGGATAACCAAAATTCGCGAAAAATCAGGTCTGCGCGATGCACCGCAGCCGATTGTGCCTCTGGCAGAGCTCGGTGAGTTGCACTGGACCGAGCAGGACAAGGTCATTTATCATAAAAATCTCAGACCGGTTGCCTATGTATTTGCCGAGGCAGCCGGAAGAACCCCTGCTGAGATCGTACTGGATGTAAGCAGCGACCTCAACAAAAACGCTTCCGAGAACAATCCTGTACCGTTGCAACAACGCACCTATCTTAATCCAGGCGGTGGTTTGCCCTGGACCTTGCCTGATAATATCAATGCGAAATGGAATGGTGAGGGTGAATGGCAGATCACGTTGCGGGTGTTTCGTGACCTGGGTGTTGCATTTGGGGTGGCTCTGCTGGGTATTTTCCTGGTGTTGCGTATTCAAACCGGCCTGTCGGCGATCACCGGCATTATTATGCTGGCTATACCCTTATCTATTATCGGTATCATGCCGGGATTCTGGCTGTTAAATCACCTGGGCGAGCGCGTGGTCGACGGATTTCCCAACCCGATCCTCTTTACGGCCACGGCCATGATTGGGATGATCGCACTGGCGGGTATCGTGGTTCGCAACTCGTTGATTCTGGTTGAATTCATCCACATGGCCTTGCGTGAAGGAAAGACGTTGCACGAGGCCCTGCTGCAGGCCGGGGCTGTGCGCATGCGTCCGATTTTCCTGACGGCGGGTACCACATTGCTCGGTAATCTGGTGATCACCCTTGATCCGATTTTTAGCGGGCTGGCATGGGCCATCATTTTCGGTATTCTCGCATCCACCGTGTTTACCCTATTTGTGGTTCCGGTGATCTACAGTCTGGTATACGGCAATACACCCGGGCACGGGCTGCCTTCAAAAAAGGAGATTGACGTGTGAAAGCTGTTTTGAAAATAATAGGAACCGTCTGCGCTTTGGTCCTGCTAGGCGGCGTGATGGCCTATCTGGCAGGTATTTTTGAGACCAAAATTCCCGTTGATTTCAGCGGTGTGGTGCCTTCCACTGAAAGCAGTCAAGTGTTCACCGTTGACATCACCGCAGAGCCTTTAATCGAACAGGCGGCCGGAACCGTTCGGGCCAAAGTCGAGACGGTGATCTCACCGGTGATTACCGCCACGATTTCATCCATAGCGGTTTGGTCGGGTGATGAGGTCAAGGAAGGGGATGTGCTGGTCAAACTCGATTCGAGGGAATTGAGGGCCCGGGTCGATCAAGCCCATCAGGCGGTGGTTGCCGCAGGAGCCAGACTGGCGCAATTCGAAAAGGACGCTAAGCGCGTCCAGCGAATCTATAAGGCTGACCCCGGCGCGGTTTCGAAGGCCGAGCTCGATCGAATTCAGGCGGTCCTGATTACCGCCCGGGCGGAGCTCATACGCCTAAGGCGCCAGGAAGATGAGGCCAAGACGGCGCTCAGTTACAGCGAGCTGACCGCACCGATTACAGGTCGCATTGTAGAGCGCTATGCGGATCCCGGAGACACCGCCCGCCAGGGTGAAGCGTTGCTTCGCATGTACGATCCCGATACGCTTCGACTTGAAGCCAGCGTGAGAGAGTCTATCGCCTCGAAACTGGTAAAGAAGCAAAGTCTGATCGCAGAAATTGATGCACTGAATAAACAGTATACCGCCGTAGTCGATGAGATCGTACCTTCCGCCGACCCCGGTTCGCGCTCGTTTCTTGTCAAAGTGAGTTTAACGGGTGGATCGGGGCTGTACCCGGGTATGTTCGGCAGGCTGTTGATACCCATCGGGCAAATCGAGAAGATCTACATACCGGCTGGTGGGGTGACCCATGTCGGCCAGCTCGACTTTATCATCGTGAAAACCGAACAGGGGCCTGTTCGTCGTTATGTGCGTTTGGGTGAGCGCAGATCTGATGATCGCATCGAGGTCATCAGTGGTCTATCCCCCGGCGAGCAAATCCTATTTTGAATTGTTTTCAAGGCACTCTTCTAACTCACGTTCAAGCTTTTGTGAATACTGCTCAAGTTTCGCTTTGGCGTTTTCCAAATCCTCAATGGTTTCTTTTAGTTGAAATTCCCTTGCTTCAAATTTGACCAACATCATGCCAAATGCTTCGGCGAGGTCAGCGAGAAAGCTCGGATATCTGCCTTTCTTCGCCAGTTCAAATAATTTTTCGGAATCTGACGGTTCAAATTTGCCGGAGGCAATCTTTTTGCACGAAGAAGTCAGTATTTCAAACAAATCAAGATAATAACGCTCAAAGTCCATTTTGGTTTCCTTTCACATTGAATAATTTATTATTCCCATGATTCCATTGAAAGTCAATATTTTTGGGAACAAGCATCATTCATGAAGAATTATCACAATTTTCAAATCTTTGAGTTGTCGGACGATGTACATTATAACTTGTCTCCGAGACTTGTCATCGGTGAGGCAATGGTGATATAAAAGGGCGCGCGACGATCCCAAATATTTCATATGAAAGGAGATAAAAAAGGGCTAAAATGATTACCTTTCTGGATTACGGCGCCGGAAATGTCCGCAGCCTCATCAATGCCATTGAGAGTTTGGGGGAGGCGGTTAAAACTGTTGAATCCGGCAAAGACATCCTGTCGGCTCAAAAGCTGGTTTTTCCTGGCGTGGGTGCATTTGGCAATATGATGCGCATCTTAAACGAAAAAAATTATCTTGAGCCTTTGAAAACCTATCTTAATTCAAACCGACCCTTTTTCGGAATTTGCTTGGGGTTACAGGCGTTGTTCGAAGGCAGCGAGGAAGCCGCTGATGTCAGCGGCCTGGGGTTTCTTGCGGGTTCGGTCAAGCGGTTTGCCATTGAGCTTTCCGTACCGCACATTGGATGGAATGGGCTTAATTTTAAACAATCTTCATCAATCTTCAATGGGCTCTACGGTGATGAAAAGTTTTATTTTGTGCATTCGTACTATGTGGCCCCGGAGGAACATGAGGTGATCCTGACAACAACCGACTATGGATGCGAGTTTGTCAGCAGCATTCAAAAAGGCAATATCATTGCCACCCAATTTCATCCCGAGAAAAGCGGCAGCTCCGGGTTACGTATCCTCAAGAATTTCCTTGAAACGGATGTCGAACCAACCCGACCGGTGCATGTGTCCAAGCGCACTGAGCTGGCCAAGCGCATCATTGCCTGCCTGGATGTACGCTCCAACGACCAGGGCGATCTGGTGGTTACCAAGGGAGATCAATATGATGTCAGGGAAAAAGGGGTTGTGAGAAATCTCGGCAAACCGGTTGAACTGGCCAGGCGTTATTATGAACAAGGGGCTGATGAGATTACCTTTCTAAATATTACGGGGTTTAGAGATTTTCCTCTGGAAGATATGCCGATGCTCGAAGTACTGAGACAGACCTCGCAGAATGTGTTTGTACCGTTGACCATCGGCGGAGGGATCAGGGATTACACGGACAAAAACGGTCGCAAATATACGGCCCTGGAGGTTGCCAGCGAGTATTTCAGATCCGGCGCGGACAAGGTATCCATCGGAACGGATGCCGTCCGAATTGTCGAAGACTATTTGAAAACCGGCCGTAAAACCGGTCAAAGCTCCATTGAGGAAATATCCCGTGTTTACGGCAACCAGGCGGTGGTTATTTCAATTGATCCCAGTCGGGTGTATGTCAACTCACCGGATGCGGTTCAGCATCACGTGATCGCAACCGCCATTGCCGGTCCCAACGGTGAGCGCTATTGCTGGTATCAGTGCACTGTCAAAGGAGGCCGCGAGGGCAGGGAATTGGATGCGGTGACCCTGGCGCAGGTTTGCGAAGAACTGGGCGCCGGAGAGATCCTGCTCAATTGTATCGACCGAGATGGAACGAACCTGGGATTCGATCTCGAGCTCATTAATGCCGTGAAAACAGCTGTTTCGATCCCGGTGATTGCCTCTAGCGGTGCCGGTTGCGTGGAGCATTTCTATGAAGTCTTTACCGAAACCGGAGCCGAATCAGCATTGGCCGCCGGTATTTTCCACCGCAGAGAAGTACCCCTTGCTGATGTGAAGAATTTTCTAACCGGAAAAGTTGAAATCCGGCGTTGATCAAAATAGTCTGCAAATTAGACAATTGAATTTTCGGAAATACGCTTGAGAAGTTCTGCACGGATTTTTACCATCGCTAGGGTGTCATACCCGCAGTATTTCAGCAGGTTATTTCGGATGGTGCGTTTTGCCTCCGGAGGCGTTGAAGGATCGATCATTCGCAGGTACGCAAAGGATGCCTGATTTCCCTCCTGAATAACCAGGTTTTCGTAGCTCATTTCAGGCAATAGAGCAGGTAAGACAAACTTGAGCGAAAATGACCCATAAAATCTTGGGTGATAATAATATTTGCGGATAATGGCGCATAAATCTATAAAGCGATCCAGGGTTTCAATGAGCTGTTCACGATAGAAAGGTAAATGCTCAGCCAGTTGGCGGATGATGTCTTTTTCATATGTGGTATAAATGAAAATAGAGCCGTCGTTTCCCAGCGTGTCTAACAGCGTAATGGTAAATTCCTCTCGTGGATCCTTGTCTTCACAGCAAAGATATTCATTGTGCTCCAGGGTGCCGTTCTGATAAAAAATGTGATTCGACCATTGAAAAGGAATCGCCTGATAGGGTCTGGTGCTGGTATAACGCGGAATGGCAGGGCCGACTGTTTCAAAATCAAGAAAGTGAATCGGATAGGACGCCTCATCAAATTCTGCCTTAAGCTCCTTGGAAATATATTCTTGCTGATTGATGATGCTGGTTCGAATACGATTCTGTATGCGGGTCAACGCAAAGGAATCAGGAATATCCCGTATATCCTGAACCTCTGATTCTGTCAGTTGATCCAATTTCTCTTGATTTATGCCGTTAAGGTTTAGCACCCAAAACTCAGGCATTTTTCGCGTGCAGTACTCCCAGAATTCGCATAGATAAGGTCTCATACAGTGCCGGGATGGTTTAATCTCAGGTGCATTTTCTTTTGCAAGTATTGCCTTGAGATCACTGAGATTGGAACGAATCTCATCCTGAAGGTGCACCACCTGATGCGTAAGGTCGGCAAATGTAAAAATGGAATCAAGATCAAGTTCAGATTCGTCGTAAAAATATTGGTTGTTTACGTGTAAGATGCCGGCCTGGCTGATCCTTACAGCGCAACCGGTCAGAACGTAATATTGAACGGCAATATCCCAAAGATAAACATGCTTAACCGAAGCGGATGATTTCACCTCCACCAGATTCCAGCTTCCATGACCGAACCTCTCTAAAATATCCGCTCGCACGCGCACACCGTCATATAAAAAGGCGGCTTCGCAGATGGCTTGAATCTTCGAATCTTTCATTAATGCCGCTGTGGAAGTGACCGCCTCTTCATGGCGAAGGTAATCCTCTTCAATGAGTACGCCTCTGGGGTAGAGCTGTCTGGCCAATTTTTCCACTTCATGCGCTGAATCGAAGATCGACTGCTTGGCAGGCGATATCTCGGAAGCCAATTGGGGCGCGTAGCATTGGTACCAAAGACGCAAATGGCACTGCAACCCGGCAAGAAATCGCGATTTAGAGAGAGTTGGAGATCGTCGTGAATTCATTATATCGGCATCACACTTTTGGCGTTTGCATTATTTTTTTCATGAGAACAAAAAGATCCTCTCTAGCCCCAAAAGGCAATACCTTGAACACTTTATCCAGCCGTTCTTCCCATCTATTCATTATGACGTCAGGTGTCGGTCTTTCCCAGGCTAAGAGCAGATACAGCTCGTCTCTGATCTTTTTCCTCATTTTCATTTTTTCCTTCCGCTCAACCTTTGACGCCCGGCTTAATGCATCCTCAAAACATTTGTACAGATCCATAATATCCTTGTCCTTAATCCTCATTTTCACTCCTGTTATTCCAAATTGTTATGACAAACAAATGCAATGATATTAATAGGATATCATAGATTTTGCCCAAAATCAAAATTTAGGTGATCGCAAAATATCAGATTATTTGGTTTAAGCCTGCTTGTTGTTGAATGATTTTTTATCTGTAGCATTCACCATCGCATTCTCCTGTTATGTCTCTTTTTGGCATATCAGTCATCGGCCCTTTGAATTTCTCAATTATCTCCCACCTGCCGGCTAAAGTTTCTCGCTAAAAATACCAATAATTATAATAGACATGGCTTAAATGAATATAAACGACATTTAAGGAGATAAAAATGAAAAAATTCGTCATTATTTTGGTGATCGTTTTATTACCGTCAATTGCTTTGGCCGACTTTTCGATAAAGTTCGAAAATACATTTAACAAAAAGGTGTTCTATTTCCTTTATTGGATTGATCATCCGTATAATTGGCCGGCACCAGCGAATATGGCCGGTGGAGAGCTGGAAGCTTTAGAGGCGGTAACAATAGGAGTCCGTTATCAAAATGGCAAGTACCGTGTGATGTGGAGAGATGAAGCTGAATGGCAAAATCATATGATGTTTAATTTTAAAAAGGATACGGGCCAAATAACGGTCAGCCCTGAAAAAGTTGTATTTTAAAAAAGCTTTTGCAGCGCTACCGGTTGCTGCTCTGTATCTGGATTTTTTCATAAATAGATTCTTATATCGGAAACAAACTAGACCACCTGTTTGAATTTTTCTTTTACCGCTCCGCAAATTGGGCACTTATCCGGTGCATTATCTTCACTGATATACCCACAAACCTGGCAGACGTGATAGTCGGTCTCCCGCTCGGCGACCATATCGTTTATGGCTTTTTTGTAGAGATCAGCATGCAAACTTTCTACGTCGCGGGCCTGGGAAAATGCTTTTAAAACAGCTTTATTGCCTTCTGCGGCGGCATCCTTAATCAATTTGGGATATTCCTCCACATTTGCCTTGATCTCGTTTTGAAAGGCGGTTTCAAGGTTTTCTTCGGTCGATCCGATTTTTCCCCGCATCAGCATCAGATAGCGCCTTGCATGTACCGATTCGGCCTCGGAAACTGCTCGAAACAGGCGCGCGATTTGCTGATAGTCTTCCATATCCGCTTTCTTGGCGAAGGTAGCATTTCGAGCACAGGCCTTGGATTCGGCGGCAAAGGCATAGGCGAGGTTTTTTTCTGTTTTTTCGGGCATAACTTAAAACTCCTTAGTCTCCATCAAAATCCTTTAAACGTGGTTCGACATTCCGGCATTTTTGCTCAATTTGGCAGACAATTCGGCGAATCATTTCTTGCGGAAGATGCCTCGGCTTAATATATTTGAAAAGTGATGAGAATTGTTTGGGATTGATAACCGATATCCCGTCTGCAGATGTGCGTTTTACATACCATCCGGGCAAAGCCACTATTGCCCGCACCGCTATAGGTTCTCCGACAGCACGATGTATCCATTCTGAAAGCCAGTCAGCTTGCTGCTTGGCCTGATCTAATGTCTTCCAATCGTTGCCCTTTGGGAAATAGAGTACTCTGCCGTCATACGATACGGTAGCATTCTCGACCCGACTACGGGATGTTGGCTTTGATCGTGCGTTGGTTTCAATTGCAAATACGCCTGTATGCCCAATGACAATATGGTTGATGTTAAATTTATCTGCTGGAAGATCATGATAAACATAATAACCTTCCATCATGAGCTGATTGAGCTCCTGAGCAACCGCAACCTCGCCTTCATATCCCAGACGGACGATTCGTCTTTCCCGAAAAAATCTGAGCAATCTGAATAAAAAATAGGCAATAATTACCGTACTTATGATCGCAAGGGTAATGATACCTTGGGTGTCGATTTCAGTTTTGGAAAAATACAACAGGGAAATATAGGCCGCATAAATGCAAATAGGTAATGAGAATAGATAGACCAGGTAGATGTTAATTTCATGGTTGAGCGCATCTAAGCGTTTGAGAGAAGTGTGCCCTGGAGATCTGAGAAAATCCTGCGTTAAGGGTGCGCGTTTTCTTTGCAGCTGTGCGCATTTTGCAATAATGTATAAAAGTACCATAAGAATCGCTGTGACACCGAACATTATAAGACTTGGTATATGCATGTATATTATTTTCAATTTCAGCTCCTATGGGATCAATATGCATTAAATCAATGTTTTCAGACGTTATTTTATCATTATTCGTGGATTTACTCAATCTCAGCCAGATAAGGGAGATACTTTGATTTTATGCTATTAGAGCCTGTTTATATAGAAATAGGGACAATCTTTAGTCCATACACTCATCGATCAGAAAATGCCATGCGCGCCAAGCAACGCTCTGCGGAAGCGATCCTTCAGGGAGGCACAATATTTGGGCGGAAGGACGAGTGTTAAATTCTCTGCACAGATCTTAATATTGAAAAAACATGGGCAGTCATAGATATAAATTGTCGTCAAAAATTGAATTGTGAGCTATTTGTGTTAATTATGCTAGAGGGATTCATAATTCAAGCGTTAACTTTTATGTTTTTCAATTATTTCAAAAAAATTGGTTGTCGCCATGTGGAGGCTGAAGCATGAATCAGCAGGAGTACATCGATGTATCCGATAGGATACGGGTTTCCAATGCATTGCAAATATTGACCGAAATTATTCCGGAACACTCATCGGTCATTACACCTTCGGAAATTCAGCATGTTCTGACGGCCTTGCGCTCTTGGGAAGAAAAATTGTTTGCCAAAATTGATCTGGCTTAAAAAGCGGTTTTACACGCCTTACCCGTATAAAGCGGAACCAAATAGGTCTTAGCATTTATGCGGTTGATCTTGTACGGCAAATTCGAAATCCTTGGCCCAGACCTGGATTCCATTCTCAATTGAAGAGCGACTTGTTTTTAGGTCTGTTGCATTTAGGCGTGATTCATAATAATTAAGGAAGCTACTTAAGAAACGACTATCCGTGTTAGTGGGAGGTAACCACATGGAAATTAAAAAGAAAGACAGTCATTTGCCGGATTACGCACTTATTGAGCGTCAAGAAATGATGCGAGGGGTAGGATACGGTGATAAAGCCATAGATCAGCTGCAGATTGGGGTGGTTAGTAGCTGGGGTGAGATAAATCCAGCGGCAATTCACCTTGATCGTGTTGTGGAAGCCGTAAAGGCCGGTGTTTGGGCAGCCGGCGGCACCCCGAGAGAGTTTGTCATCAGTTCGATATGTACAAGTATGGCTGGCAACGACAACTATCACCTGCCCCATAGGGACTTGGTTGCCAGCTACATTGAAACCGTGGCCCTCACAAATCTATTTGACGGGTTAGTATTCGTTCCCGTTTGCGACGATGTCATACCTGGCCATCTCATGGCAGCAGCGCGATTAAACATACCGTCTGTTGTCGTTACGGGTGGCTATATGCAGCTTAATCGGTACAAAGGTGAGGTCTTGGACCCACTGGATGTTGCCCCCAAGTATTATGCCGAATTCAAAGAAGGCAAAATCAGCGCGGATGAATTCTGCCAAATAAAAGATAGGGGATGTCCGGGTATTGGAGCCTGCCCTGTCATGGGCACCGCCAACACAATGGCCGCCATGGTAGAAGCATTGGGCATGTCGCTGCCCAGCAACGCGTCGTTGCCGGGATCAGACTCCCGATTGTTGAGAGTTGCCTTTAACGCCGGACAACAAGCGGTTCAACTCCAAAAAAAAGGGATCAAACCCATTGACGTTATGACCTTTGATGCATTCAAGAATGCGATACGCGTACTCATGGCAACAGGTGGCTCAACCAATGCCGTTCTACATCTTCAGGCGATCGCTTCAGAGCTGGATTTGGAAATAGTACCCGAAACATTCAATAAACTGAGTAAAGAAACTCCTTTCATCTGCGATATCGCACCATCCGGCCCTGGAGAATATCTTTTACAGGATTTTGATGAAGCCGGCGGCATTCCATCTGTATTGAAGGAGCTGCAACCCTTACTTGCCACAAATGTCCTGACGGTAACAGGCAGTTCACTGGGTGAGAATCTCCAGCAGGCGCAGATAGGGGATCGCAAAGTTATCTATGCACTTGATAATCCACTGGCAAAAGAGGGCGGACTCATCTTCCTGCGCGGCAATTTATCTCCAGAGGGAGCGCTTGTAAAAAAGGCGGCAGTACCTGCTGAGATGTTACAGCACAGGGGATCGGCAAAAATTTTTCCCAGTGAAGAAGCGGCCTGTGACGCCTTAATGGCAAACGAAATCTCAGCGGGCGAAATTGTCGTTGTCAGATACGTAGGGCCGAAAGGCGATCCGGGCATGAGACTTCTACAACGCTTTTTGTGGTTGCTTGCGGCCAAAGGCCTGCAAGACAAAATCGCTTTTATTACGGATGGAAGGTTTTCGGGAACGAACAAAGGTTGCGCGGTGGCTCATATCGCACCGGAAGCGGCGGACGGCGGACCTCTAGCGGTGGTGAGAGACGGTGATATCATTGAAATCGATATTCCAAATGAAAAACTGAATATCGATATATCTGCTGAGGAACTTAAAAAGAGACTTGCAGCGTGGCAACCTCCGCCAAAGAAGGCAGAGAAGGGCTACTTGGTCGTTTACTCAAAATTTGCAAAATCGGCGGACAAGGGTGCCGCCCTGAATTATAAGGATGCATAGGTCTTCAGATTTTCTTTTAATTTATTAATCATGAAGATGAAAAATAGTAGCTAATAATTGCACGGGCAAGTTCCACAGATCTTACACCGAGTTTCTTCCCGTGAACCCCTAAAACGCTAATACATATTCCGTTGGCCCCATCAGGGGTTAACGCATATGTTGTGATCCAGTCATATTTAAATCGATCCATTTTATCGTTGATCGTTCCGGTTTTGGCACCCAGATCCAAATGCTTAAATTTGCCATTGCGCCGTAGTTTCCGAAAGGCTGTTCGACTGGTCCCGTAAATTACTGATTCTTGCATAAGAACCTTCAATTCTTCGGATGTTTTTTTGCTTATCGGCGGCGGTAGCATGCGACAGCGAGCGTGATAAAGGATCCCATCGGTATCATCATAAATTGTGTCAACCAGCCAAGGTGCTGCCATTTCTCCTTGGTTTGCCACCACTGCTGCAAGTAGGGCCGCATGCAGAGGCGAAATAAGCGTTCGTTTATTAAATCCTGAGGATATCTCGGCCAAGCCAAAATCATTGGTCGGCACATCAATTGTGCTCATCGCAATCGGAAAATCAAATGGAATCGGGCGATTAAATAAAAATTTATCCGCATATTCGTTAAGGGTATTTTGGCCTAAATCGTATATGCCTAGCTTGCCAAATACAGAATTGTTGGATGCAGCAAAGGCTTTTCGAAATATGGTTTGCCTGCTGGATCGCCTCGCATGCGCTTTCAATTGATATTTGTAAAGCGTGTGTTTGCTGCCCACGAAAGATAAGCGCTTATCCGGAGTATATCCGGCGGTTTCCAGCGCCGCCGCCGCCGATATAATTTTAAAGAGGCTTGCCGCCGGAAAAGCAGCCTTTAGGCAAAGATCTTCTGTTGGGTTATGCATGTCTCGGCTGGCCAGGGCTAAAATCCGTCCATCATAGGGATTAAGAACCACCACCGCAGACTGCACCGTTCTGGCGCGTCGGAGCCGGCGGACAATATGGTTTTGAAGCTTCGCATCAATAGTTGTCTGTATCGTAAAACGCGAACCCTTTTTATCCACCATCCACTGATCAACAAGCGCAGAGGAATCGTTAATAACATCCTTTAAAAACTCCGCAAGATCCTCCTGGGAAAATTTGTCAGAAGCTGCCTTTTTTGGCTTTTCAGGAACTGAAGGTTTTTGGCTTGTCTGGCTAAACGCAACGAAAAACCACGATCTGGCGGAAAAGACGAAAACAAAAATTGCTAAAGTGCCAACCGTTAGAGCGAATAGCAATGGCAGTTTTCTCAGAAAACGATTTCGCCGCGCAGTTCTCTGGAGGCGTGCTTGGTATTTTCGCCACTTCGCAGAATAATTGCTTTTATATATCATTTCGAATTTAGATGAATCAAAATTTATATTTTTCCGGGGAATATAGAGCGATGTCAAATCTGTGTCAAATAAAATGTCCAGAATGCACGCCGGATATACACCCGTGAGCTATCAGGTCTGTCTTTCATGGGTGTCTTAGCTGTTGCCCAAATCCATCTTCATTATACCAAAAATCATCAAAAGGAGGCACTCATTTTGATGAAACCAATATAACCGAATATCAAAAAAGGCAAAACAATAGACAAAAACATTCAAATCTTCAGTACCATACTCTGTTTGTTCTTTTTCAATGAATCTGTTAATAGATCATATTGAAAGGCTTTTATCTATTGTTTGGAATATTGATTTGAGAGTCTGTTATGAAGAAAGAAAAGCATATTCTAACCATGCTTGTTGAAAATGAACCAGGGGTGACGGCTCGCGTTTCAGGACTGTTTGCCAGTCGCGGTTACAATATCGAAACCATATGTGGCGCACCTACGGCCAATCCGAAAATGTCCCGCATCACCATCACGACAAAGGCCAATCCGGAGATGCTCGAACAGATCATGAAACAGATACGAAGGCTGATCAATGTGATCAAAGTCAGAGATATGACTGGCAAGGAAGCCGTAAAGCGTGAAATGGCCTTGATTTGTGTGAAAGCAAAGCCGGAAAACCGGACGGAAATATTTAGACTTATCGCTACCTTTAAGGGCAAGATTGTGGATACGGGTTTAACCCATTACATTATTGAAGTAAACGGCAGTCAAGAAAAAATAGACGCTCTTATCCAGTTGTTGGAACCGATGGGCATTAAGAAACTGGCAAGATCCGGAATTCTGGCGCTTTATCGCGAACCGGAATAGATTTCAGGCCCTAAAGGGGCGCTCTCCTATTTTTCTGACAGACGGGGATTCAGAAATTTTCTTCTCCAGCATAGCGGGACTTTGCATCTGATGAATATAAATTGTGGTGCTCAACAAGACGATATCAACAGCTCTCAGGGAAGGTGACCAAATTTTTATAATTTTAAGAAAGGACAATCATACTGATGAATGCCAAAATTTCACGATTTACTTACTGTGATAAACGGTTTTTCCTCTATTTAGAAAAGGTTTTTGACCAGCTACCGGATGACCTTCGGGATGACATTTTAGGCGACGACAGTATTCAAATAATTAGCGACGAAGATTTCCATTCTTCAAATGGTTTACATTACAGTTTTGATAAGCACATAAAGTATTTGATCTATCTAAACACTTTGATATTAAAAGAGCCTGTATTTGATATCACTTATACCGTTGCCCATGAGATTGCCTGTTATGTGGCTGCAAAGGATAATACCGGCTTAGAATTGGTAGATGAAGTGAGAAAAAAATTGTTGGTACAATGGAAGTTCATCGTAGACCTTGAAAGCATTAAACCCGAAGAGCCCATCCATGAATCTAAGGGTTATAAAATCGGGTATGAATGGGCAAAAAAACAAAAACAGGATGACCTGCTTTGGAATTATAAACAATATTTTGATGAATGGTCCGAGGAGCGGATATCCCCTGAACGTTTTGAACAGCTATATCTTGATGTTGCGCCGTTTACTATACTGGAACAGATGACAGAAGAAAAAAACCAAGAGGAAAAATTGATCCATGAGGATGCATTAGAGGCTGGTGTAATTTGGGGGGTAATGGCGGCAATAAAGGAATTATTTCATAGTGACAGCTAGGACGCCAATCGTCACATAAATTCACATAGAAAAAATTAAGCCCAGCTTCGTTAAATTAGACATAACGTCTGACTTCCTTTATTAGAGCGTTATGATTGCTTAAAGATTTTCTTTTTCCCGAAGACTTCGGCGAAGAAATTTTCCCGTCAATGTTTTTGGGATCTCAGAGACGAATTCCACCTGTCGTGGATATTTATAAGCAGCCATACGACGTTTACAAAACGACATTATCTCTTCAGCTGTTACCGAATTCTGCATCGCTTCCTTCAGGGCGATAAAGGCCTTGACCGTCTCCCCTCGATAAGGATCCGGCACCCCTACTACCGCTGTCTCTTTAACCGCCGGGTGCTGGTAGATCACATCTTCGACATCTCGAGGCCATATCTTATAGCCTGAGGCTACGATCAGATCCTTTTTGCGATCCACCACATAAAACCAGCCATCCTCATCCATCTTACCGACATCTCCGGTATAGAGCCACCCATCCCGAATGGCATGTTTCGTTTCTTCCGGCTTTTGCCAATAGCCGGGTATTATTATTGGTCCGGAATCCACTATTTCACCCACCTCACCCGCCGGGAGCTCCTTAGCGTCATCTTCGAGGTCCACGATTTTCATAACACAGTTGGGCACAGGAACGCCCACCGACAGAGCCCCGCTTTCTGGGTCTACGGGGGCTCTTTTTCCCCATGGGACGATATGGGAAGGAGAGTTTGTCTCTGTCATACCATAGACATTGTAAAGGTAAAGGCCTGTGATTTCTTGGAACTGATTGACAATGGCTTCCGAGACAGGTGCTCCTCCACTGTATGCTTTTACAAAACTGGATATGTCTCTTCTTTTGATATCCGGATGATTCATCAAGGCGATGTATACCGTAATGGAACCTACAGACATCGTGGCTTTCCAGCGTTCGATCAGCCGAAGTGTCTCACCTGCATCAAAGCGGTAATAGAGGATGACGGGAATACCGGCCAGGGCTGCGATAGCTAAATGAGCTACCTCACCGGTTACATGGAATAAAGGGGCCACACCAACCACCACGTCGTTGTCATCAATGCATTGCATGGTTTTATAAACGCGAGCATTAAAAGCGATATTGCCGTGCGTATTCATGGCACCTTTTGGAGGGCCGGTTGTCCCCGACGTGTAAGTTAAATAAGCCACATCATCCGGGGTTAGCCGTGGGTCCGCAACATCGTTATTTTTATATGATTCCAATAACTCCAGCATGTTTAACGTGCCGTGAATGGGTGTCTTTTTTACTCCTTGCAACAGGGTAGGCAGCTTCATATTGGGCGGAAACAAATCCAGAGCAGAGGTGGTAATTACCTTTTGAATCCGGGTCTGCTTTAGAAAAGACAGATCCAGACCAGCAGCAATCTCATCAAGCGTGAATAATAACCTTGCGCCTGAATCCTTGCACAAGAAAACGAGCTCTTTTTCCTTATACATTGGATTTAATGGAACAACCAGAGCACCTATCTTCCAAGCGGCATATGTGGCAATTATAAACTGAGGAACATTCTGGAGATCCACTATGATCCGATCACCCTTGCCGAGGCCCAAGTCAACAAAGGCGGCTGATAGGCTGTCTGAAAGGCCGTCAACTTCTCCATAGGTTATAACATGATCAAAATAATACACAGCGGCTGCTTCAGGCCGGCGGATAGCGGATAATCTAAAGTCGCCTAATGCTGTAGCAGATGTTATTTCAAGATCGTTAGGTACCCTTGCCGGATAGTTTTTTAGCCATGGACGCTTTTCGTAAATTGAGTTCATTTTGTCTCCATAGATTCAAAGTCCCGCTGAGAGCGCATAGGTGTCAACTTAAGAGACGAGATCATCCTACGTGTCCCGCTGTGAGCGGGAAGCCCGCCTGATTTGGTCGGCACAGCCCACCCGCCTCGCGGTCTCGCATGCCGGGCGTAGAGGCCGACCCTACGAAAATTTGATATGATAACGTTCAATTTTGTTGAGCAAACCTTGACGCGTTAAACCAAGAATTTTGGCTGCTTGCGACCGATTGCCGCTTGTCTTTCTGAGTGCTTGCATGACCATTTGCCGTTCGATTCGTCCGGTCGCCTCCTGCAAGGTAATTTCATTTTCATCAATTATCACATCGTATTCGGCAGGACCCCTGATTTTTTCTGAAAGATATTTTTCTCTGATCTCCAGATCCTCTCCTGCCAGGGTTAAGGCTCGCTCGATCTCATTTTCCAGCTCACGTATGTTTCCGGGCCATTCATATTGAAATAAAAGCTCCAGTGCATAGGGAGTTAAACGGGCAGCAGTTTTGTCGAATCTCTTTGCAAACCTTTCAAGAAAGTGAGCCGCTAAAAGAGGTATATCTTCTTTTCTGTGCCTGAGGGGTGGAAGTACGATGGGGAAAACCTGGATACGATAAAATAGATCCTCTCGAAAATTTCCCTTTTTTACTTCTTCTTGTAGGTCACGATTTGATGAGGTAATCAGTCTAAAATCTACCTCAAGATAATGACTGCCGCCTACAGGTCTAATCTGCCCTTCCTGAAGCACGCGAAGCAGTTTCGTCTGCATGGCGTGTGACATATCAGTGATTTCATCAAGAAAAACCGTACCTCCCTGGGCCAGTTCAAATATTCCTTTATTATCGGCGATAGCACCGGTGAATGCACCCTTGACATGACCGAAAAGTTCGCTCTCCAAGAGGTTTTCGGATAGGGCACCGCAGTTTTCAGCTATAAAAGGCTTGTCCTTTAAAGGTCCGTTGTAATGAATAACCTTGGCCAGAAGCTCTTTTCCCGTGCCTGTTTCCCCTTGTATAAATACAGAAGTTTTCGTATCGATAACCTTTTCTAAAAGCGCAAATATTGTTCGCATCGGAGCACTTGAACCGATAATTCCCTGCATATTGAAATGCTGCTGTACTTCGGATTTGAGCCGAATATTTTCCTTTTCAAGGGCGTCGGCATGCTGCTTTATTTCACCGTAAAGATTTGCATTTTCGATAGCGATGGCTATCGTACTTGAAAGAATCTCTAATAAGCGTGATTCCTTAAGGGTAAATTTGCCTTTGAGCTTATTTAATGCATACAGCACCCCAATTAACCCTTTAGGTGTTTTCAACGGAACGCAGATCATCGAATGGGTGGCAAATTTTTGCTGGAAATCGAGCTCATTGGAGAATCTATCATCTTTGGAGACATCGCTGATGATAATTGTGCGATTTTCTCGTGACACCCACCCCGCCACCCCAAAATGATCTGGAAACCGCATACTACCCATTCCTTTATGCTGTCCGCTTCTTTGTTCTTCCACAGTTCGGATGAAATAGAATTCCTTGTGCGTTGGATCATGAAGCGCTATGGACGCCCCTTCTATGTGGAAGACTGCTTTTATCTTCCGCAAAATATTTCGCAGCATCTTATCCAAATCGCCAATGGAATGGATGGATGTTGATACGTCATAAAGCAGGTTCAGATCTTCATTGGTCAGTGAGACTTCGTGATCGATTGTTTCCATCAATTTTCTCCTGTCAGAGCGGGTAGCAACAATTACGTTATATTAGGAATTGAGCAGGAATGGAAAAATGTCAACCAAATATTTAAAAAATCTTTAAGGTATGAAATTCCCCTTGTGAGCAGTCTCAGCGGTATTTTTTAATTTCTTCTGCTAGAAAGAGAACCACTTTGGCCATTTGGCGTGCTTCTTGAATACTAAAATCCCTGGTTATGAGCCTTGGTTGTATACATCTTTTAAATGATTGAAATAAATATTGAACGTCAAATGGAAGGTCGGCAACGTTGATATGGCTGATATGTTCAGCGTAAGCCTCTAAGACTCGTTCTCGC
>CP070746.1:3594244-3597605 GCA_020348305.1 Desulfobacterales bacterium | reverse complement strand
GATCGTACTTATCCTTGAAGGCATTCCTCAATTTGGTGCCAATCTTACCCTCCGCCCCTGTAATAAGGATCCTTCTCTTTTTCATTTTAGCCACTATGACCTCGGTTTATCCAAATAAGCCAAAATATATAAAAAATTTGCCGTAAAGATTGCAATATTTCTGCAACACATAAATGGGCTCACCTATAAAAAGCTGGCTTTGGCCAATGGTGGCCAATTGCTACCCTCACCAGCTCCAAACTTCCACATCTTGTTGGAAATGCGGTTCACTTATTCAAGGCGGAAGTTATAGATAGGGCCATCAATGCTTTGAAACTCTCTTATAGCCATATGAAGAAAAAATTTGCCCTAAGTAAACAACCTATTCTGCCCTCGTGATTGATTACCACCACCTTTACTCCTGCCGTAATTTCTTTTAGCTTTAAGATGTCAGTGTAGTCATCTCTTCATCCCGCTAAAGGCGGGATCACCCATCAGAATCAAGGTCGTCTAGAGATATATGGGAGTTGATGGCGGAGTATCTCGGAGCGAGGTAGCCTTTCCTTTCTATTTACGACCCCAGGTCCCATCACAGGGACCCCAGAAAATCTTCGGTAGCATGCCGTGTCCACATGTTATGAAAGAATGTACAGATCTTATGGTTTTAATTCCGCCCAAATGGCGAGACTCACGACATGGGCAGCAAAGATGCTGTTTCTATCTCCCGCATCTTATGGGGCAAATAGTCGATGGTATCCTTGCTAACCCTACCGCTGAGCTCAAGATCTTCGTCTCCAGCCAAAAGGGGAGCCACCTGATCTTCAGTGATCTTTTTTATCTCGTTCACATTCACCTTAAAGCCGCAGTTCCTACTGATTATGTGCTGGAGACGCAAAAAACGACTGTTAGATCGAATCCCAATCACTACAAATAGTAGTATCTGATTTAGATTCGCATCCGGGGTTTCGACCTGCACCTGCAAAATCCATCCGCAGTGGCTGAGCCATGAGAAAAGAGTTAGATCGACGGCTTGATACGTGCGATCGCTGTTTTGAATGGGCTGACACAAACGGGATCTAAAATCTCTTCAAGAGATTGTCATCGAAGATCATGGCAAATCCTTAGCCGTCAGGACTGAATGTGTAATAGTTTAGTTGTTTTGAACTAAAAAGTAGCTTTTTTTGATATAAGCTACTTTTTTTATTTGACATTTGCTAAGAGTAATGATACTCTTGATAAGAATCCCTAATAAGCGTAAATATCCAATGAAAAGAATTGATTTCCTAAAAAGCCAACAGAAAATGCTTAAAGAACAGATATGCAGCAACCTGGATTTTCTAATTGGATCTGTCGTGAGATCACCGGCGATGATGTATCACAGTCTAACTACCAAAGCTGGGGGAAAAACCGTCACCCGATATGTGCGTAAAGGCCTTGTGCCTCAAGTAAAAAAGATGACTGAACGTCATAAAGAAGTCCGTGTCCTCATGCAAAAACTTTCAAATGTTAACTGGGAATTGCTGAAAATAGAATCTCGTGAATAATAACTATGGGATCTTCTCGCTACAAGCATCCTCCCTGGAACTTCCAATGCCCATATGAGCATAGTTGCCCTCATTTAGAAGGATTGTCCACACACTGGGTCTTTAAAGAATATCAGACCTCTTATGATGAAAATCTTGAACATTGGAGGGTTAGAGATGATCTCCAAGGAGAGCTTGACAATGCTCTAAGATATATCAAAGAATTGGAAAAGGACAATGAAGAGTTAAAGGCGAAGGTAAAAACACTGCATAGAAGACAATTCAAATGCAGCAAGAAATCTAAGAAGAAAACATCAGAAAATGAGGATGATACTACGGATAGCTCAAAGAAGAAAAAGCGAGGCGCCCCTTATGGCCATCCTGGTTGGTTTAGGCAAAAGCCCGATCATATCGATAGGACGGTGATTGTGCCACCGCCTGAAGTGTGCCCAAATTGTGGTTGTGATGATTTAACACATATCGAAGATCTCAAGGATCATCTTCAAGAAGATATTGTTTTTCAGCCCCGTCCTTATGTTACCAATTTTCGGCATCATCAAGCCTTTTGTCCAAGGTGTAATCGAGCTGTGGTGCAATCTTCAAAAGGGGAAGTGTTAAACTCTCATATCGGTCCAACCACAAAAGCAGCCGCTGTCTATTTGCGCTATGGCCTACGGATTCCATACAGAAAAGTCCGAGAACTTTTTAATGTGTTTTTTAATATGTCCTTTGTTCCCGCTTCGGCCATGGCATTCGACCGTACGGCAACTCGAAAAGGAGTACCCATCTATAGAGACTTAAAGGAAAAGCTACGGGCCTCTGCTGTGGTTCATTGTGATGAGACATATTGGCGAGAAGATGGCGTTGGGCATTATGTCTGGTATGCGGGTAACGATGATTTGGCCTTTTTTCATATTAATCGTCATCGATCCTCACAGGTTGCCCAATCTATCCTGGGAAACAGTTTTGATGGTGTCCTGACTACGGACGGATATGCGGCTTACAATGCTGTCAATCCAAAAGATCGCCAAACTTGTCTGGCACATCTCATTCGAAAATCAAAAGAAATTAAACAGGAAATTTTACAAAGAAGGCCTCGTTTTCAAGACAGGCAATCGATTCGATTTTGTGATAGTATTCCAGCATTGCTCTCAAAGGCATGTGATATCGGAGACAAGTTTATTGTCAATAAGATTCCTAAAAACCTTTCCGGGGCGTTTGAGCGCCGAATGGTCTCGGCCGTCAATACAATATGCATGACAAAGCTCTCCGATAAAAAGGCAGAAACCTTAAGGTGTAGGTTGATTGATCCAAACAAGGAATACAATCGCCTTTTTACCTTCCTGAAATATCCCGAGGTGCAACCAACAAATAATCAGGCCGAACGGTCATTAAGGGATATTGTTATTTTTCGAAAGATATGCTTTGGAACTCGAAGTCCTGAAGGATCCTATTCTCACAGTGTATTGCCAAGCCTGATTTTGACTGCCAAACGTCAAGGCACCCACCCTTTATCATTTCTCCAAACTCTATTCTCTTCCGATACAGCAGTTGCTCAACAGGCATTATATAACGATTCATCATAGATTAGTCTCAATGCGTATTCTAATGTGATTGCATTTCCAAAATGATAGAACTTTAATCAAAGGATTGGGGCTCTTTATTTGATCCGGCACTTATCCTCTTGATACCGTATTTTCTATGGACTAAACTGTTACCAAAAATATGCATTCTTGCGCTAGATCAGGAAAAATGGATAGTGAATATAGCCATGCATTAGATCGTCGATTCTTGTAGATTCGTTTATCGGCTCTGCCCTTGACATTTGACAAAATGAATATTTGGCCCATGAAAACTGG
>CP070746.1:3587575-3594144 GCA_020348305.1 Desulfobacterales bacterium | reverse complement strand
ATTGTTAAGGTTTCAAACTTCGGAACTCAGTATCAAGATCAATTACGATAAGGGTAGTATCAATTGAGCAGCAGGATTCGATTCAGCAATTAGAGAACTTTTCAGGTCAGGTGAAAGGTGTTTTTTATATTAATAAACAAATCGAAGGGATTTAGTCAATCATTATCAGGGGTTCTGGCAGGTGGTGATATCATATAACAAAAACCAAATATCAGGTCGTGGTGATACATTGAGATAATCAAAGGTTCGGCTATTGTTGTGATATCACCCAAAACAGAACTAAATTTGGTGAACTTTGTACGACACTTTTTACCATAAATTCAATCTTGTCGAAAGTACATGTATCAAAGTGATATCGCCAGTGTTACTGGACATCGCTACGCTATGGTCTGACACACGGAAAAATACAGAGCTTTGATCCTGATAATGAGTTTGCAGATTAGCCAGGACGAATATACACTTTTTTCAGCCAATATTTTTGTTAGACTTCGTGCCTTCATCAAATCTTGGGAAAATTTCCGGGATATTGAGTATTGGACTGAGCAATCTTCAATTCGCCTAATTCCATAAAAGCTATGCAAACCCGAAAAAAATCGGCTATCCAAATTTGTTAGCAGGATAGCCGCAATATCTACCTTTAGGGCAAAGATAATATTATAGGTTAGTGTGCCAAATTTATATTTTCCGTGCTGCCACATGATTGTAGATTGGCAAAAGCAATATAAATCCATCTTGATCGATGAATCTTAAGGCTTCTCGAACAGGCCCCTGGCTGGTTTTGAAAAATCGACTCAGTTCTAATTCCCGAATGTGCTCGCCCGGGCTCTGGTCCCCATTGAGAATAGACATCTTCAACGATTTATAGAAGCTCATGGACAACAGTTAACGAGCGATCGCATGGACGGGTACTAAAGGTATATTTGAGCCTTTCGTTTAACGATTAATGATTTCTGGAAGGGACGGTCTCTACCCTATTGCCCCTTCTAAAGCTTTTCTAATTCGGGCCTTTTGCGCCTCGGATGAAGGGGGCATTGGGGATCGTGGATATCCTGCAGCCCTTCCCTGGAGCTCCATGGCATATTTAACGTTAGCCGGCAGATTATCATCCATTATAGCGTTCCAGATGGAAAGCAGCTTGTTGTGCAAATCCAATGCCGTAACATGATCTTCCGATTTCACAGCGTCCCACAACTGAATGCACAGTTGCGGAACGGCTGTTAGGATAGCGGCAATTGCTCCATGGGCGCCCAACAAGAAAGACGGATACAGCAACGCATCCACTGCAGACATGATAACGCCGCGATCGTTCAACTGTTTTAGTAAATCAGCCAGCATCTTCAGATCCCCAGCACTTTGCTTGACACCGATTACACCTTCCTCTTCAGTGATGATTTTTGTGAGCAGTTCCGGTGAAAGATATGTCCACGGAACAACATTGTAAATGATGACGGGAAGGCCGATTGACTCTGAGATTTCGGCAAAGAAAGATTGCATGGCTTCATCATTGGGGCGAAACAGGTAATGCACAGGGGTTATTTGTAAAGCAGCCACACCTAAGTCCGCCACAGCCTTTCCCCGTTCAATCACCGCACGTGTACTGTCTGCAATGATGCCGGTGATAACAGGTATTTTTCCATTAGCCGACTCAACCGCTATTTTTGTGATCTGTCTCGTTTCGTCCATGTTCAGCGTGTGTCCTTCGCCCGTGCTCCCACACACCGCCACGCCGTGCACCTTCGCTTTATGAATGAGAAAATCCAAATCCTGCCGAAGAAGGTTTGTTTCAATTTTTCCTTGGATATCAAACGGCGTTACAACCGGGGGCACGATACCGTAGATAGACTTCATTTCAATCTCCTTTGGTTTAATTCGTTTGGGGATAAACGACTGTAGTTTGATCAATCAACGTTTTCCGCCATGGCCGCCGCCTCTGCCTGCCTGAGGGCCTGGAGTTGTCGGCGTACCGCAACAATTGTGGTGACAGTTGCCAGGACCAGAATGGTCACGGTTATGGGACGGGTCAGGAAGATCAGCGGGTCCCCTCGGGACATGACCAAAGCACGCCTAAAATTCGATTCCATCATACCACCCAAAATTTGGGCAAGGACCATTGGGGCCACGGGGAAATCGTAGCGGATCATGAGGTAGCCGATGAAGCCGCAGACAACACAGGTCACGAGATCGTAAAAGACATTGTTGATGGCGTAAGAGCCCACCATACAGCAAATGAAGATAACCGGGGTCAAGTACTTTCGGTCAAGGTTGATCACCTGAGCGAAAAACCGGGCGAAAATAAGCCCCAGGACCACAAAGGTAATGTTGGCCAAAATCATTCCTGCAAATATTTCATGCACCACCTCTGGCTGATTTTTAAAGAGCATCGGGCCTGGTTGCAGATTGTGGATTGTAAGCGCTCCCATTAACACGGCTGTAGCGGCATCCCCGGGGATGCCCAGGGTGATCATGGGTAGCACATCCCCGCCAGTGCTTGCATTTTCACCGCATTGTGCTGCCGCCACCCCTTCTGGAACTCCGGTGCCGAATTTTTCGGGGTGCTTGGACGATCGCTTGGTCTCGGCGTAGCTCACAAAGGCCGAAGTGTCTGCCCCGATGGCGGGTGTGATTCCAACGATCAGACCGATGGGGCACGCTCGGATGTAAGCAGAGAGACATGATTTCAAGTCACTCAACCTTGGCAAGATATTCCGTATGACAACATTTACTTTGGGCGCGCTAAAGATAATCTCCACCTGGCGAAACCCTTCGGACAAGGCGAAAAGACCGATCAGCATAGGGACGAAGGATAGACCGCCGGTAAGCTCGGAGCGGCCGAATGTGAACCGCTGGAAACCACCCATGGGATCGAGACCGACCATCGCAACAAGCAGGCCCAGGGTGCCTGAGATAAAGCCCTTGACCGGCGAGCGACCCGATAGTGTGATGGTCACCGAGAGACCGAAGACGGCCAGGGCGAAATATTCCGGAGCGGAGAACCGAAGGGCAAAGTTGGCCAGGATCGGTGCGAAAAATGCCAGACAGACGGCCGTAAAGGTACCACCGACTCCAGAGGAGATCGTGGCTATGCCGATAGCCTTGCCGGCCAAACCTTTTTGCGCCATGGGATAGCCGTCGTAGGTAGTGGCCATAGCCGCCGGAGTACCCGGGGTTTTTATCAAAATAGAGGCGATACCACCCCCGTAAATGGCCCCGGTGTAAATCCCCAGCAGCATAACAATGCCGGTGATTGGTGTCATACCGAAGGTGAAGGGCACAAGCAGGGCGATTCCCATGGTGGCCGTAAGGCCGGGGATTGCTCCGATGATGATACCGAAAAAAGATCCCAGAAGCAACGCAACGCCGTTGTAGCCGCTGAGGACGGTTCCGAATCCCTTAAATAAGAGTAATAGATCGATCATACATCGGATTCCGAAATTTCATTAAATGAGCAGACCGCTGGGCAGCGGTACGTTGAGGGTGGCGGCGAAAAGGAGATAAATGGCCACTGGCATAATCACGGCGAAGAGGGTGAGCCACAACCATCGTCGTTCACCCAGTGCCAGGCCGAAGCTGAACAGATAGGGAACGGTGGTCGCGATGAAACCGAGCCTTTCAACAAAAATCACGTAGGCGCCCGTCAGTACCGTTACCCAGAAAACTCTGTTCCTGTCTTTGCTCTCCAAGCGGCTATCAAGCTTGAGCGAACGGCCCTGAAACGCTCGGGTCAACAGAAGACCGGTAGCCAGCAACAGGCAGGTGGCAACCCCGCGGGGGATCCAACGGGGATCCCCCATATCCGGAAGCATAGGCCATGTCTGGGACTCGTAAAAAACCCAGATACAGACCGGTAAAAGGAGAACGCCTGCAACAATATCTACAGTTTTCATCGAATGGCGCATGGATTACCAGTTCAGACAGGGCACGACACACCGATCAATCGGCTTTTTCAGGCGTGTTATGCCCCTAGCAGATGAGTTTTACTTTTTCAGCAAGCCCACCATTTCAAGGGTCGGTTCCAGACTCTTTTCCATACCGGCCAGAAATCCCTCGAATTCCTGATGATCCAGATACACCCGCGGTAGGCCCAGTTTGTCCATCAATGCAATGTAATCCGGATCCTCAGCAGCTTTTTTGAATCCCTCCCGCAGCACCTTCATTATCTCGGGCGGGGTATCCTTGGGAGCGCCCAGCCCCCGCCAATCGAAAATCGGATTTTCTGTCGGGAATCCCGCCTCCGCCATGGTGGGGACATCCGGGAACGATGGGTGACGGGTCGGGCTGTTTGCTGCTAGAATTCGAACCTGCTTCGTCTGGTAGAATTGCAGCACCTCATCCATGCCCGTGGCGGCAACCGAGATATGGCCGCCCACCAAAGCGGTGCGGGTAGGTGCTGCGCCATCAAAGGGAACAAAAGTAAACTTAAGATTATGTTTCTGGGCAATAGCCGCAGCCGCCAGGTGCCAGGCGCCTGCCGGGCCGGAGTGCCCAACAGTGACCACGCCAGGATTCTTTTTGGCATAGTCCACCATCTCTTTCAGGGTTTTAAATTCGGACTTTGACTGCACCGAGAGGCAAGCCTGGCTCCGGTTGAGAAGTGCGATGAGGCTAAAGTCTCGATAGGACAGGTCGGACTGCCCAAGCAAGCGGTATGTGCTGAGATTGAATGTGATGACACCTACGGTGTATCCATCCGGTTTAGCCTTGGCAACCGAATTCATTCCAATAACCCCTGTGCCTCCGACACGGTTTACCACGTTGACGTTAACACCGAAGTATTTTTTCGCGTTCTTAACCAGGGTGCGGGCTAGCGTGTCGGTTCCACCACCGGCCGACCACGGCACGACCAGAGTGATGTCTCGCTCGGGGAAATCTGCCTTGGCTGAGACGGGTAGCAGCAGCGCTACGGCAAGTACACACACTAGAACATTAAATGATTTTTGCAACATGACAACCTCCTTTCGATCGATTCCATTTCGGGCTCAACTCAGTGTTGAGTTGAATTGATGTTGATAAAAGTGTTGCTTGCCTTTAAAGGTGTGTGATTACTGATAAAAAATTGATTATCAATAATCCATAAAATGTGTCAAGTAAAATTATCTTGCAACCGATTTATCAATCCATGTAGGGAGTGGTCATAATGACCACCACCTCCCGACAGAACAGTTCGTACCGGCCAGGTAAACCGCTCCTCGATCAGCGATTGAACCATTTTGCTTCAAATGTGTGTTGAGTAAAGTCCCGGTCGAATATTTCTTCGAATATCAAATTGATACTCTGGGCAGTTATTCAATCCATCACTGGGCTATAGATTCAGATGTTCATTCTCATTTAAGGTACTCTACTGCGGAATTTTACAACTGAGATATGAAAACGATATCTCGTAATGAAATCCGAGCCTCTTTAAAGTGATGCTAACCACCTGCTATCATGGGTAGTAAAGAAATTAGGTCGCCTTCCTTGACTGGTTGTGCCATTTCGTCCGAGGCATAGGCTATCTGGTCATTTATTGAAATCGACCATTTCAAAAGCAGCCTACCCTGATTGTCGAGTATCTCACCTTTGAGATCTGGAAACCGGTAGACCAATGCCTCAATACATTCACGAACGGTTTCACCCTTCAGTTCGGCTATGGTTTCCCCATTTGTTTTTTCTTTTAAATAACCGGGTATTTTAATTCTACAAACCATTTTTGAACAATACATGCCAAAATTGATATGGCTGCTGAACACCTAAACAGAAATAGGAACCTAAAGTCGCATTCTAAGATCATTGACCATCGGTCGAAGAATTTACATTCATGATATCCTGGTTATTTGATCGATGCCGAGCTCTTCCAATTTTTCGGTCATTGGCACACCGTTTTCGTCCCATCCCATTAAGTGGTAATAGTATCGCTTCGCTTGCTCCATTTCTTCAAAGCTTAGTGAATGGTGCGCCAAAGGGCCATTTACAGTGGGTTCAAAAAAACGCAAAGGCAGTTGATCATCAAGAGGGCTAAATCCTTCCCGGACGTTAAACATTCGACACATCGTCAAAATACGCTCGGCAATCCTGCATTGTTCCATGACACTGGTATCCCATCCGGTAACCTTTGCGGTGATTTCTATCGTTTGAGATAATGAGTATGGAAGCAGATGGCAAATGACCAGAGAATCGTGAAGTATTCGTTTTAATTGAAAAATTTTAAAGAGAGCTACCCTTTTCGGATCGATGTCCTTTGAAGGCCCCGGTTCTAGCCCCAAGGGAACGGCATCGGGGACCATCACACTGGGCTCTTGGGCAAAATTATTGAAGAAAATGTCGATCATATTGTCCAGGTGATCTGCGCCATGGGGGTTCACCATATAGCCGAGGCTGAGAGCTTTATTTATTCGCGGTTCATGCATGGGTAATTCCAGTTTTTTAACATGCATGGCGTATTTTTCGGCGCCCTTACCGATTTTTTCCGCCGCTTTAGCTGAGCCTTCCGCCAGTAGATCACCGATTTTTTCTCTTTTGGCTATCAGTTCAATCAGTTGGAGCATGGCATCGGCATTTCCGAATTTGATCTCGATGCCATCCGTTTCCCCGGT
>CP070746.1:3583997-3587475 GCA_020348305.1 Desulfobacterales bacterium | reverse complement strand
TTGCTCTTCGCTACCGTATATTTCAATCAGCTCCCCGGCAGAATGACATAAATAGGCGTAAAGGGAAAACGCATAGTTAGCACCGACTAAATACTCGGAAGCTGCGTGATAAACGCATTTTGGAAGGCCCTGGCCGCCAAGCTCGGGATCGGCAGTCATGGCAGTCCATTCCCCTTCTCTCATCAGCTTAAACGGGCGATGAAAGCATTCCGGGACTTTTACCTGACCATTTTCCAGGCTCACCCCTTCCCGATCCCCCTCGGCAAACGTGGGCAGAATTTCCTTGATGGCCAAATTGCGGGCCTCATTGATAATCAGATCAAAGGTTTTTTTGTTAAATTCGTTGTATTTTTCGTGTTTGGTAAATTCTTCGGCTTTGATTTGCTCGTACAGAACAAAATCGATATCTTGTCGATCTGCAATTAATTGTGCCATTGTATTTCTCCAATTATATTATTAATTCGCCGTCCGCTTGCCCTGGGCTCACGGGCCTTCACTCGTGGCTGGAAGCCACTCCCACAAATCAACCAATTACACTGCCAATTACGGCTCAAGCGGCTTCCAGCCGCGAGGTGATTATATCAGGATTTCCAGATCCTCAATCGGATATGATACACAAGAATGCACATAACCAAACTGTTTATCCGACTTACGCACCGGGACAGCGGCAGGCTGGAAAACCTTTCCGGAGAGAATCTTGACCCTGCACATGCTACATTCGCCGGAGCGGCACAACGACGGCACCACCACATTGTTTTTTTCAAGAGTTACCATCAGTGGTTCTGCGGCTCTTGCCTCCAATTGCCTGCCATCTCTCAATTTCACCGAAAATATATCATCTTTATTTACCGCTTCCGGCCAGCCGGGATATTCCCAGATATTCAGCGGGGCACCGTACATCTCCTGGCGAACTTTACGCCGGGCTATACCCATTTCCTCCAGTTCAGGCAGACAAAATTCATACAGTCCCTGGGGGCCGCAAATGAAAAAAGATTTATCTTCAATGTCTCCTAGCAATTCGCGGATTAGATTTGAGGTCACAAATCCACAGGCCCCCGAATAGTCATCCGTCGGATCTTCAATCACCGGCAGATAAGTTATGTTATCAAACCGTTTCGCAATATTGGTAAGCTCTTCGTGAAAAATAACGTCTTCATCGGTTTTGTTGCCATAGAAGAGATGAACGGTTCGATCAAGGCCGCAATCAACAATTTCCCGGATCATGCTCATAAAGGGGGTAATTCCGCTTCCGCCGGCAATACAAATCTTGGTCGATTTGTGGATGATCGGATTAAAATAAAAATTGCCCTGCGGTCCTGAACTTACCAGGTCATCTCCTCTATTGACGTGGTCAAGCAAATAATTGGACACCAGGCCCTGCTCGACGCGTTTTACCGTGATATCGTAATAACCGGTTTGATTGGGCGGACTAGAAATACTGTAAGGACGACTCGTACGAATGCCACCTACTTCGAGATAGAGGGCAATGTATTGACCGGCCAGGAAAGGCGGAAGATAATTATCTTTTGAAACGAATCGAAGCGTTTTGGTGGATGGCGTCTCCTCAATAATGCCATTTACACAAAGTTCCAAACGATCGGGATGTAATTGACGAATATATTCCTCTGCGTTAATCATAGCAGGAGCAATTGTACCCCCGAGTTTTCTGCTTACCTTGATCTCCTCGACGATATCCTGGTAGCCATCAAACTCCTGCCAAATGCCTTTTCTCATAATTCCCTCCTATTTAACCCCGAGTCGTCTGATAATGGATTTTGCTGCTGAAATTCCGGATCGCAATGTTGGCTCAAATCCATTGTCTCCTGCCCAACCTCCGGCTAAAAAGAGACCTTGTATCGGTGAGTAAGGCCCCGGTTGGAAAAAAAGTGAATCCTTGGTAAGCATTTCATAACCATATATGGCGCCAAAGGGATGACCGAGATACCGCATATGTGTCAGTGGAGTGCCTACTTCTATTTCTTCAATGTGTTTTTTGGCATCTGGATATATTTGCTCTACCCGTTTCAGCATAGATTCGGCGCAGCGAAATTTGACATCATGATATTGCCGCGGGGGTATTCGTAGCCAAGGTTCGCCATATTTTAACGTAACAACATTGGCCTGGCATGTTCCCGGTGGTGAGAAATCAGCATCAGCGATATCATAACAGCTAAGAACCATCAACTCGTCCTGAATGTTGAGGTTTTGCATTCTGTCAAGAATAGCGTCTGAAATGTCCGTACTGTCCATCAGAAAGTTCGTAGATTCTGTGATTCCCAGTTCTTCGGGCTCACAGTCAAATCCAATAAACATGGTAAAAGCTGAAGTACTTAGATTTCTTCCTTTGATTTCAACTGATACGCTTTCTGGCACATACTCAGGATCTATCAGCTGGGTATATGTGGTCACTTGAGAGGCATTCGAGACAACATATTCTGTTATTATTTCATCATTATTGTCGGTAACCACACTCTTTACTCGGCCATTTTTAACAACAATTTTTTTGGCACCGCAGCTGAATCGAGCCGTACCACCGTCTGAAATGAACTTATTTAAGATTGCATTGGACAGGGCTTGGGAGCCGCCCTTTATATGATAAGGCTTAAATTCCATGTACTGGAAGAAGATCATGGCTAAATAAGCAAACGCCAGACGAGTAGGTGGAACTCCCAAATAGCCCCAATACACAGATAGAATCGCTTTCAACAAGGGATCGGAAAAATATTCATCCAAAATTTCTTTGGAATTACGCAACGCATATTTATAAAGGTAGGGATACTTCTCACGCGATGGTTCCGGATCTCTAAAAATGAAGGCGCCGATCATGTCATTGGCATAACTGGCCATTAAATCAAAATATCTATCGATAGCATCTTTTTCGTGGGGGAATTTTTCTTGCAGCATGGCTATGTTTTCAGATCGATCCGTTTTAAGTGTAATCCGAAATCCTTTGGGTGTAGCGACGTGGTAAAGATCGGACAGTTCCACAAACTCCAAGTTCTCCATAACACCGAGTTTATCCAGCTCCATCCTCAAAAGGCCGGGTTTTTCCGGTGTACCCAACCCGCTTAGCTGATGCAAAGCAACCTCAAACTCGAATCTTCCCCGGCAAAAACTTGTCGCGCAACCACCGGGAATATTATGCCTTTCAAGTAACAAAACATTTACACCTTTTTTCGCCAGCGTCGCCGCAGCGGTAAGCCCGCCATTACCGGCACCGATGACAACGGCATCGTACCTTTCCATAGTGTCACCTTAAGAAATTATTAATAAAGATAGTGTTTTGAGAAGAATTCTAGAAGCCCATGAACTTGGCCGCTATGTTCTTCATGATTTCATTGGTGCCTGCAAAAATCGTCATAATCTTTGCATCCCGCCAGGCTCTCACAATGGGACATTTCTCAGTGGTGACGAAATCACCACACAGATCCAGCGCCCGGTTGACGGTACGGTTTAGCATCTCGGTGGTCCAATACTT
>CP070746.1:3565418-3583897 GCA_020348305.1 Desulfobacterales bacterium | reverse complement strand
CAAATCGCCAGTGCTTAAAAAGAGAAATAAGTAAAATAGATCAGATTAGCTACTACCACAAACAATACCATTATTTCGATAAGGATTCTATTTGCCATCGTTCACACTCCAATCTGCTGTTTATATTAAAATAAATTATTACTGAGAAATACCCTCCATTTTTAGATAATACTGAGCATAAGCAAATCTGATGCCAAACTGTTATAAAAAATTTTTTGGTAGAAAAAACGGTAAGATAAAATCTGAAGGTGAAATTTCCAACATCCCGGATGGTTTCACAAAAGTATACATTGACCCTAAAAAAGATAAATAACTGATTGGCAAAAGTAAATGTTACTATTGCCAGTATCACAAATACTCAATTTAGAATGTAGCCATTTCAAATGATATGCTCGTGCATCTAAAATAAGCTCTATTCCCTTGCCAGAATCTCCTTTATCTTCCCTGACAGCTCTTTCAGCCGGAAGGGCTTTTGGATAAACCCATTACATCCGCGTTTCAATATCTCAGTCGCTTGGCCTTCTAAACTATAACCGCTGGAAAGAAGAATCTTAACATTTGGGTTGATTGCCTTGATTTTATCATAAACCTCTCCACCACTCATCTCCGGCATGATCATGTCCAAAATAACCATATCAACCTTGTCTTTGTTTTCTTTGTAAACTTCAACAGCCTCTGTTCCGCTCTTGGACTCGTACACAGTGTAGCCGAGTTTCTTGAGCATTTTTGCACCTGTTTCCAGTACCATTTCCTCATCGTCCACAAACAAAATATTCCCGCTGCCCTCAATAATCTGTGTGGCCGTATCGTCTGTCTCGCTTATTTTTTTCCCTGATGCAGGTAGATAAATACTGAAACATGTTCCCCGCCCCTCTTCAGATTCAACATCAATGTATCCACCGTGACTTTTAATTATTCCATAGACCGACGCCAATCCAAGCCCTGTTCCCATGCCCATCTCCTTAGTTGTGAAAAAAGGGTCAAATATGCGTTCCTGGGTTTTTTTGTCCATGCCTATGCCAGTGTCAGCAACAGTGACTAGGACATAGTTGCCGGGCTTTGGATTTGGATCGTAATGCTTGCCTTTTATATCTTCATGAGTCACATTCATTGATTTTAAGCTAATTTTACCACCTCCGGGCATAGCGTCTAAAGCATTTATAAAAAGATTCAACAGCACCTGCTCCATTTGCCCTTGATCCGCTGAGATAGATGATAGCTCATCTGAAAGCCCAAGATGAATCGTGACATCCTTCTTTGTCCTACTTATGGCAGAAGCAGTCTCTTCTACTAATTGGTTAAGGTTGAGCGGCTTGACCTGATAATTTCCTTTCATAGCATATCCGAGCAATTGCTTGGTAAGTTTGGCCCCGCTGCTAATGGCTTTTTCAATGCTTCTCAGTGTTTCATAATGGGAGTGTTTAATATCCATATCGTAGAGCATCAAGGAGGCATTTCCCTGTATAGTCATGAGTAGATTATTAAAATCATGAGCAATTCCTCCAGCCAAAGTTCCAATGGCCTCCATTTTTTGGACGTGTTGAAGTTGGGCTTCCAGTTTCTTCTTAGCCTCCTCGGCCTGTTTGCGCTCAGTTATGTCTTCCAGTATGTTAAGCCAATATTGGATTTTTCCGCCGTTGTCTTTTATTGCGGTAGCTCTTACAGCTGTCCACACTGGTTGGCCATCTTTTCTAAGGTATCGCTTTTCTGTTTGATAAAAACTCCAATCGCCCTTATATACTTCTTCACTTAATCTAAGGGTCTCTTTGCGGTCATCCGAGTGGCTGATATCCATAAGGGTCATGTCTGCCAGATCGTCCTTAGTGTAACCGAATATATGATGAAAGGAATCGTTGACTTCAAAGAATTTTCCCTCTGAATTTGTGACCGCTACACCAAGAGGAGCAGCTTCAAAGACAGCTCGGAATAACTTCTCGCTTTCTTTAAGTGCTTCTTCTGTATGTTTTTGAACCCTGATATCAGAGGCCGTAACACTCAAGCGGGATGGTTTGCCATTTTCACATACAAATTTTGTATTAGCCAAGATCCAAAGCTCCTGTCCATCTTTTGGTTTTAGTTTGACCTTAGTAGTGTCAGAAACTCACTCACCGCAAGTAGTCTGTTTGTTCTTTCAATTGCCTTCTTTTTGCTATCCTACTGATATTTATCGGCCTTTTTTTAAAATCCTTAAGACCACTTTGAGTATAGGGAATGAATTGTCGAACTGGGTCAAACTGGTGACTGCGCGAACTGTCGAACTGTCGAACTGGGCGAACTGCGAACTGGAGTCGCACTAACTTATTAACTTTACATAACAACTGAAGTATTTCCAGGTTAAATGGTCTAAGAATTTAACGGGGCAAGCGGGGTAAATAACCCATCGATGTCGTAAGAAAAAATTCTTCTTGATTTAATTATATTGCATGCCGTAGTAGCAAATCATCCTTTATAATTCAAAATTTCTTGTTCCACATTCTACATTTATGATACGAGTTGATTGAAACGTCCTCTTAAGACTTCGGAAAGTTCAGTCGAGTCGTTAGCACTTATTCTGCAAGGGAGGGGATGTGAATGGTGTTGGATCATTAAAAAAAGGAGGTCATATGGGAAAAATTATGACGCGCATGGGTAGTGGTTTTCCCGTTGAGATGAGCGAAAGTCAGCTTATGGAAGATCTATCAGCTGGGACTGAAGATGCTGCCGACCGCGGCAAGATACCCCCGCTTTCCAAAGAAGAATTAAAATATTTATTCGATCTTTTTACCTCCACTGACCGTTTTCTCAGCGTAGAGACCGGCAAAGAAATCGTGCTGTCCTATGATGCTGCCCCTCTCAAATTGATGCGCACCGCTGTGGATGTTCATCGGATTCAATCGCTGCAAATCTACGAAAAGCTGCTGGGCGCAGACACCCTTGAGCTGGGACATGTTGACTACAGTTTCAAACCCGTTAAACCGATTGTGAGCACCGAACAGACTGTGCTGGAACAATCCCTGTTGGTTACGCACCCGCCTCTTTTCTATGGCGCCATGCCTAACTTAGGCCTGTATAGCCAGCCGGACGGTCCGTTTCCCAATCCATCGGAATTGATGCCGTTGGGTAAAATTGCCGCGGCCAGAGACGCTTATGAAAAGGCGGTTGAAGATGCGGTCAAGGACATTGTATATGTATCCAGTGCCATGTATGAATCCGGAGCAGACGGCATAAACATGGACACCACCGGAGCCGCAGGAGATGCCGATTTTTTGGCCGCGCTCAGGGCTACCGAAATACTGAAGCAAAAATATCCGGATGTATGCATTGAGGTTGGCATGGCCGGTGAGTTCATCCTCGGTTTGCACGGTGAATTAGATTACAACGGCAATCGACTGGCAGGAATGTATGTTCATGACCAGGTAAAGATGGCGGAAAAGGCCGGTGTAACAATTTTTGGTCCGGTGGTGAATATGAAATCCACCCGGTCCTGTCCTTGGAATCTGTCCCGGGCAATCACGTTTACAAAAGCGTGTTGCGAGGTAGCCAGTATACCGATCCATGTGAACATGGGCATGGGTGTCGGGGGCGTGCCCCTGACGAATCACCCGCCGGTGGATATCACCTCGCGGGCCTCCAAGGCTATGGTCGAAATCTGCAGGCTTGACGGTTTGTAGGTTGGCGTGGGTGATCCGCTTGGCATGGCCATCTCTCATGCGATTGCTTCGGGCATGGGCGGAATGCGGACTGCCGGAGACCTGGTGGCCCGCATGCAAATGACCCGTGGCATGAAGATTGATGATGCTAAAAGCTATGTGGCCGATAAACTGGACGTTTCGGTTTCCGATCTGACCGATCCGGTGATTATGACCGAAGTTCGGGAAGATTTGGAAATCGGATCTCTTACGCCGCTTCCGGGGTGCGCCAAAGGCATAGAGGCCAAACTTCGTCTATCCGAGGTTCTCGGCATCGACATCAACTGCATCCGGCGGCTGAAGGACAAAGGGTTGTTCTAGATAAAACGCAGATGACAGATGACAGAAGCCAGATGACAGAGGATTGAGGGACTCCAATTCGGAATGCGGAATGCGGAATATCAAAGACCAAAGACCAAAGACCAAACACCAGATACGAAATTTGAATTAATCGAAATTTTTTGAGAGGTTAGAAGATGGAAAAAACAGAATGGTTTCAGAAAGCCGTCCAGACCATATTGGACACCGATGAAGACGCAGCTAAGGAAATCGCCGCAAAATCCCTGGAAGCGGGCATGGATCCGCTGGAGATGATCAATCAGGGGTTTACCGAGGGGATCCGGAAGATGGGTGACCTCTTTGAACGGGGAGAGGTATTTTTACCGGGCTTGATTGTGGCATCGGAAGCGATGACGGCGGCGGTAGAAATACTGGAAGCGGCGTTGCCGGCAGAAAAACAGCAAGAGAAAAAAGGTGTCATTGTACTCGGAACTGTTGAAGGGGATATTCACGACATTGGCAAAGGTATCATTGCCACGATGTTGCGGGTGCATGGATATGAAGTTCACGATATTGGTCGGGATGTGCCGATAGAGAAATTTATCGAAAAGGCAAAAGCGGTGAATGCCGATGTGATCGGCTCATCGGCGATGATGACCACCACCCAGATCGGCCAGAGAAAACTGGAGCAAGCATTGAAAAACGCTGGAATGCGGGACAAGGTCATTACGATGGTGGGTGGGGCCGTCGCCACGGACCACTGGGCCCAGAGAATCGGATCCGATTTTTTTGGAGAATCTCCGAAGGACACCATAATGAAACTTGAGGAGTTTTTGAAGTGAGCGTTACGGATAAAAAAGAGAGAAAGGGAGAATCTTAGAATGAATGCCAAAGAGCGTGTCATGGCTGTGCTGAACCATCAAAAGGCGGACCGGATGCCGTGTTTTGGAGCCAATTCAACAGTCACCTATGAGCAAATGGAAAAAGTGCAAGCCTTCTGGCCGGAAGGCCACGGGAATGGAGAAATTATGGCCAAACAGGCCATGGCCGCCTATACCGTGCTCGGCTTTGATGCGGTCAGGGTTCCATTCTCCCAGACCTTTGAGGCCGAGGCGCTTGGCTGTATGATAAAACCCGGACGTGCGGTGGACGGTAGCGAGGGCATTCCGGGCATTGATCATCCACCGCCCTTTAAACTGGACGACTCTATCGAATTGCCCAATGATTTTTTGTCTAGGGGTAAAATACCGGAATTGCTTAAGGCGGTCCGCATCCTGAAAAAAGAACTGGCTGATGAGATACCCGTGGTGGGGGGTATCATCGGTCCGTTTACCATTGCGGCAGCCCTGCTCGACATGGTTCCTCTTTTAAAAGCGAGTATCAAGACACCTGAAAAAATGCGACCGTTTCTTGAGGTGGCGGAAAAGGCAGGAACTGCATTAGCCCAGGCGCTTATCGAGGCTGGAGCAGATATCATCTGCTGTGAAGATATGACCGCATCTCCCATGCTGGTTTCTCCCCCTACCTACAGGGATTATGAATTGGAATACCAGAGAAAGCAATTCGAGTCGATATCTGTGCCCAAGATTCTCCACATTTGTGGCAATGTGGATAAAATTGTAGATTGGATGGGTCAGACTGGAGCGGATATTCTGAGCTTGGAGCCAAAGGCCAGCGGCAAACTTGCCCGTGAGAAATGTGGATCTGACATCATTTTAATGGGGGGTGTTGATACCGCCAAAACGCTCTATTTGAAGGACACCCATACCGTCATACAAGAGTGCGAAAAAACGATCGCCGATGGCATCCAAATTCTGGCTCCAGGTTGCTCGGTGGCACCCGGTACCCCAATGGAAAATCTTTTGGCCATGGTGGAAGTAGCCAAGACGCATTAACAAAACCGGGTACCTGCATTTTTTTATGGACATTATCCTTTTATTATTGCTTTTTTGATTCTTTCGGGTGTCATTGGGAGCTCGAATATGCGCACCCCGATAGCATCGTAAACCGCATTGGCGATCACGGCACCCATGGGCGTGATAGCAGGCTCCCCGCATCCCTGCGGAGGCATTGCCGGATTGTCAATCAGGACCGTTTCGATTTTCGGCAGCCAGGAAAATCGGGGCAGCTCATAGGTGTCAAAGTTCTCATCGAGGATGTTACCCCCCTTGAAACGAATCTCTTCACGCAAAACATAACCCAATCCCATGGTGATGCAGCCTTCAATCTGCAGTCTGGCGCCTAGGGGGTTAATCACTTCACCCATATCGTGCGCACAAACAACCCTTTCTACCCGCACATATCCTGTCTTTTCGTCGACCTTGACTTCGGCCATAGTTGCCACATAGGTCCCTTGGTAATCCGTGCAGGCAATTCCAAACCCTTTTCTCGAGGGGGTTTTAGCAAATCGGTGTCCGAATTTTACGGCGGCGGCGCTGAGCACTTTCCGCATGCGTTTATCCGTTAAATTGGCCAGCCGGAACGCCAGAGGATCCATGCCTGCTGCTTCAGCCATGATGTCGATTTGCGATTCCATGGCGAACACATTGGTGTTGCTCCCGGGACCTCGCCATGCGCCCACACGAAACGGATGGGCCTGGTCTCCGCCATCCATCCATCCGCCGCGTGAAGAAACCCGATGGTGAGCAATGTCGTAAAAAGGTTGCGAGCTTCTTGCACCGGCGAAGTAGTTATCATAGTCCCAGTAAACGATTCGATGATCTCGATCCAAACCGGATCGCAGCTTGATGACGGCTGCCGGTCGAAAGGTGTCGTAGAAGAACTCCTCTTTACGCGTCCAGGCGACCTGCACCGGCCGCCCTGACAGTCTGGCGAGTTGCGCCGCCTCGATCACCTGTTGATTCCTGGTTTTCCCGCCAAATCCGCCTCCCACGAAAGGGGTGATCACGCGCACGTCACTGGAAGCAAAGCCCAATGTGCGTGCCACTTCTTTTTGAGCCCAAAAAGGCGTCTGCGTGGACGCCCAAACCGTCGCCCTTTTCCCTTCGATATGCACCCCGGCCGTGTGGGGTTCCATGGGCGCATGCGCCACATATTGGTTGAAATATATAGATTCGAATGTCTTGGCGGCGAGACGCTTCCCCTTTTCGATATCGCCGCTTTGTGTTACGGTCTGCCTGGGCGGAGCAGAAGCCGTGAGATGTTTAAATATGTTGCGGTTGTCAACTTTAGGTTCAGGGATCTCCCATTCAGCGTGCACCTTATCAAGGGCTTTTTGGGCTTCATCCGGATATTTATGGAGGACCGCAATCAGATCACTATCCTGGATAACTTTGACACCGTTTACTTTTTTGGCATTCTCACTATCTATGCGTTTCAGTGTTGCGCCATGCACAGGAGGTCGAAGAATCTTCGCATACAGCATGCCGGGCACTCGGATGTCACCGGCATAGCGGGCTTCGCCGGTGACCATTTGCCTGGCGTCCGTTTTGCCGGTTGCTTTTCCTGAAACGGTGTGCGGGAAAGCCGGCTTAATAGAAGTGCGCTGCGTCAGGTGCCGCTCGATTCTCTTTCCTCTGGTCAGTTGAGCATACGTTACTTTCTTATCCGTATTTTGCGAGTCTATGACCTGCCCGTCTTTTACCGTCAGCCGCTGCGGCGGTACATGCAGACGTTCGGCGGCCATTTGAATGAGGACCGCTCTTGCTTCGGCAGCCGCATGCCGCAGGGTCGCACCGAAATACTTTGTGCTTCGCGAGCCGAAGGTGCCCATGTCCCAGGGACACAGGGACGTGTCGCCCATGACCATGTCCACCGACTTCAAAGGCACGCCGAGCTGGTCGGCAAGCATCTGGGCCAGCGAGGTAAGGACGCCCTGGCCCATCTCGATCTTTCCCGAAAAACACGTGACGCGTCCGTCTGCGCCGATTCTAAGAAAGGCATTGAAATCAGTTAATTGCTGAGCCCGGGATGAGATATCTCCGAACGAAACATAAATAACGATGCCGCCCCCCAATAATCCGATGCGCTTGAGAAATTCCCGGCGGCTCACTTCCGAGGAGGAGGTTGTAAGAGAGCGCGATGGCTTCGCATATTCTTCCTTTCTCATCCTTGCTTTCCTCCTTTCATCTGTTTTGCGGCGGTCTGTATCGCCTGGACAATTCTGACATGGGAACCGCAGCGGCACAGATTTTCATCCATTGCTTGAATGATCTCGTCTCGAGTAGGCTCAGGGTTTTCGGCTAATAAACTGTGGGCCTTCAGAATCATCCCCGGCGTACAAAAACCACACTGAAGGGCATCATGCTGAATAAAAGCCTGCTGGAGAGGATGAAGTTTTCCATTTTTCGCCAGGCCTTCGATCGTGATGATCTCTGCGCCTTTCACATCCTTAACGGGGGTTTGACAGGATAAAACAGCCGCTTCGTTTACCAGAACCGTACATCCGCCACAAAGCCCCTCTCCACAACCATATTTGGGTCCTGTAACTCCTAGATCGGTGCGAAGAATCCACAGGAGCCTTCGTTCACCATCTACTCTCAAATTGACGGGCTTACCATTGAGTTTGAAGTGAATGGCTTGCATCATGTAGGTCTCCTTCAATCCTAACTTTACAAAATCAACTTCTTTATTATCAGGTGGTTTATGACATTAAACAACCATTTTCGGGGTCAGAATAGCCCTTTTAAGAAAAGGATGTTGATATGGCCCGTGCAAAAGTATTATCTTCCCGGACATGTCCCCGGATAAATAGGCTTCGCCCTATGGAATAGACTCCGTTTTCCGCTGGGTAAGCCCCGGGGGAATGGATCCCGTATTCCTTCTGATCGTGGAACGAAATCTCCGTCATGGCAGCTTGATCTTATCTCCGAGTGCAGCCGCTCAGACGCACTTCATCATCGACAAGATCGAAGGCGCATTGCAGTGCCTCGGGGTAAGACTCGAAGATGTCGTGCGCACGCGCATCTACATCCAGAACAAGGACGAATGGGAACCGGTTGCGCGCATGGCCTTGCCGATATAGGTTTTCTTGACATAAAGGCCTAAGGCGATCATCAGGATTAAAGAGGTAACCAGGATAAAGACTTTTTTAATAGGGATAACAACATCGCCGATAATTATAGGAGGCGCGCCGAAGTCAACATCGAACGTTTGAAATTCGGCTCCCCAGACAATTCTGGCCATGTTTTGCAGAAAAATGGACATTCCCAAAAAACTGATAATTACGGCAAAACGGGGGGCATTGCGCAGAGGGCGATAGGCGATTCTCTCAACACTGATCCCCAGAAAGGTACTCAGTATGATACCAATAAGGGCGGCGATTGGAAAGGGGACCGACAAGGCGGTCATGAACCACCACGTAAAAAAGGCCCCGCACATAAAGATTTCACCATGCGCAAAATTGATCAGCTTGATGATGCCGTAGACCATGGTGTAACCAATGGCCAACAAAGAATACAAGGCACCTAGATTTATCCAATTGACCGATTGCTGCCAAAACATAATGACAAGTTCCCGGTGAAATCATAACATGGATAATTAAATTGGCTAATGCTCTAACCCGGATGCCGTAACTACTTTTATTTAGATTGAGATCCTTTAATAGTCAATACCAAACACAAAATACGCAACACCAAGATGCCATAAGAAAGTATTCTTCTTGTTCTAAAACTTTTAAAATAACAATCTGAAAACTTGAGGGCGGGTTACTATCTTTCAAATGAGTGCAGTCATCGGAGGACGCTTAGGGACGCTTTTACAGTCCGTCCAACAACTCGTTTCCCCTCCCTCGATGGGAGGGGATTAAGGAGAGGGTAGTCGGACAAGATCTTGATTTCTCACCAATTTTGTCACCCTCACCCAGACCCTCCCCCGTCAAGGGGAGGGCTATTAGTGGAATTGCAAGGGTTATTGGACAGCCTGTTGAAGCGGGCATTATTTAATGCCAATTCATATTATGTAGCAATTGTCGATGTTGAGTTCCATGTATTTTTTCTTTCTTGGTTTGACAACGGCATTTTGTAGGGTTTAAAAACTTTATAATTCCCTGTAGCTCGCTGCAGGGTTACCTTTGATTCCCTCTCCCCGCGGCGGGAGAGGGTTAGGGTGAGGGGGATAAGAATAGATATCCTCCCCTTTGATAGCCCGCAGCTTGCTGCGGGGAGGTTCATTCAATGCCGAGACAACAAGCCCTTACCTTATCCATTTCAGCCGACTGCTCAATAATCACTAAATTTAGAAAGGAGTTATTGGGATATGTCAAGTCTACCGAAATCAATAAATTTAATTGAAGTTGGGCCGAGAGAAGGCTTTCAATTTGAAGGAATAGGAGATCCTGGAAAAATATCGACTGATTCGAAAGTAAAGCTGGTGGATGCCCTGTCTGAAACGGGCATAAGAACAATCCAGGTCATATCTTTTGTTCACCCTAAGGCGGTACCTCAAGTGGCAGACGCAGAGGAGGTGGCAAAAAGATTTAAGAGAAAACCTGGCGTAAAGTATACAGCAGTTTATTTAAATGACAGGGGATTGGAACGCGTTTGGAACACGGGGAAATTTGACTTTGACGCGCATATATATTTAACGGCCAGTGAAGCTTTTTCAAAACGTAATATAAAAAGAACACTGGAAGAAGAGGTTTCTGCCCAGCGTAAAATTATTGAAATCCATAAAGAAAAAAAGATTCCGATTACGTGGGGCGGAGTTATGGCGGCATTCGGGTGTAATCTTGAAGGAGACATAGCTCTAAATAAAATAATTGATCGCATGAAAGTTGTCTTTGAATTAGGGCAAGAATATGATTTGAATCTGGAAAAATTTCAACTTGCGGATACTATGGGATGGGCAAACCCTGAGCAAATCAAGCGAACAATCGAAAAAATTAAGAATATCTGGCCTGATTTAGGTTTTGGGTTGCATTTACATGACACCCGAGGAACGGGGTTGGCAAACGTGTATGCAGCTCTTGAAATGGGAGTAACAGAATTTGATTCAGCTATAGCGGGCTTGGGCGGATGCCCATTTGCTGGACACCGAGCCGCAGCAGGGAACGTTTGCACCGAAGACATTGTTTTTATGTGTGAAGAAATGGGAATTAATACCGGCGTCGATCTTGATAAGCTTATTGAGTGCGCTCAACTAGCGGAGGATATTGTCGGTCATTCCCTTCCTGGGAAAGTTATGAAAGGAGGCAATTTGAATAAATTTCGAACTTATTTATTTTAAGAAAAATATTTTGACAGGTTAATATGCTGATGGTATGACGATTCTCAATTAGGCGTTAAACATCCTCAGAGATCAACTTCGAACACTTATGACCTTCAAACGAACCCAAAAAGCCCGTCTCTACGAAGAGTCGCTGAGCAAATTCAAATGGCCATTTTTGATGGCGAATTAAAATCCGGCGAAAGTTTGCCCTCCGAACGAGAGCTTTGTAAAATCTTTTGTGTCGGACGACAGGCCATTAGAGAAGCACTCAGAACCCTGAGTGTCATGGGTCTGGTTGAAATCACTTCGGATGCCAAAGGGTCTGTGGTCAAGGAAGTCGGTATCACTCAATATATGGAGGCTGTTCGAGAGCAGCTTTCATTGCTATATCGGGCCATGGAAAATCATGCTGAAAAGCAAAAATTTGATGCGTGTATTCTCGTTGGAGGTGACAGGGAAAGGACATTGAGTGGGGGATAAAAAGCCAGAAATGCAAAACAACATTTTACCCTGAGGTGGCTGTTTAGTAAAGCCAGCGCAAATCAATTTGCTATATGCTGCGCCTGGAGTTCTGGCAGCAAAAAGCGCCATTTCATGTCCCCAGCCTGTCGTTTAATGTCCGGCAAAAACCTGGCGCCGGGCCATTTCTAAAAACAAAATCAGAAAGGAGTAGGAATCATGAAATTAAAAAAGCACAGATTTACGACTTTAATTGGAGTTTTTCTTTGCCTTGGTCTACTTTTTTCCCCACTGTCCGGTCATGCAGCAGAAAAATTTGCGATTGGGACCGTCTATCCGGCGGACATGACGAACAATGAAGTTTACCCGGCTCTGATGTATTTTAAAACTCTGCTGGAAGAACAATCAGGTGGTGCTTATGACGTGCAGATTTTTGCCGGCAGTCAACTTGGCAGCGAGGTGGAGGTCACCCGTGAGTGCCAAACCGGTGTTACGGTGCAAATGTCCATCGCCTCCTCGGGAGCGTTCTCATCCTTTTACAAGAAATACCAGGCTATCATCGGTCCCTATCTTTTTCCCGACCGTATGACCGCTTGGGGCTTTTTTGACTCTGATTTTTTTGCAAAATTTATGGATGAATTGCCCTCCATTGGATTGCGCTATTTGGGCACCATGGATGATGGGGGCGGATTTGTGGTGTTGACCAACAACCTGAGACCGGTTTCCATCCCCGCAGATTTCAAGGGAATGCGCATTCGAACCGAGGAAAATCCGGCCCACATGGCAATCATGAACGCCATGGGGGCAGCGGCCACACCCATGGCCTGGGGAGAGGTGGCAACCGCTCTGGCTACCGGAACAGCCCATGGCCAGTTCAATGCGCCATCCATCATAACGTGGGCCAAACTTTGGGAAACCCAAAAATACGTCACTTTCCTCAATCACATTTACAACACGAACACCTGGGTGGTCAGCGACAAGTGGTTCAAGAAGCAAAGCCCTGGAAATCAAAAGCTGATCATCGAAAGCGCCCGTGCGGCCATTATTTATTCCAGAGGTTTAGCCGCTCATCTCTCCGAGCTGGCGGTTGATGAATCAAAAAAGCACGGAATGAAAATTAACTACATCGATCCCAAAAAAATGGCTGAGTTTAAAAAGATGGCCAAAGAAGGATATCGCAAGTGGGCGGTGGATGATTTTGGTCTCAGCGCGCAGCTGTTGGACGCCATTGACCAGGAAGTCAGCCGCATAAAAAGTGCTCAGATGAACGGATTTTTCGATCGATACGGTAAGTAAGCACAGACGCTGTCGGCATGGGGGATTGCTCCCCCATGCCCCGACCCGAATGGAGCGACAGATGTCCTATCTTATCAGTTTGAAGTCCTATTTTGAAAACTTAAGCCGCAGCCTGGATACGGTGACTAAATGGGTTTGTGTCATTCTGGTTTTGTTTATGACCGTTGAAGTTCTGACCGCTGTTTTCTTTCGCTATGTGTTGAATGCGCCCCTCAAATGGGGGGAGGAGCTGGCGCGTTTCATTATGGTCTGGGCCGGCTTGATGGGAATCAGCATCGCCTTAAAAGATGGAGAGCACATTGGTTTGGAAATGCTGACCGGCAAACTGAGCGGCCGCCCATTATATTTGGTCAAGCTCATCATTAATCTTATGATTTTTATATTTCTTCTGGTCTTATTCATCTGGGGTGTTCTGATATGCCGTCAGGCCTGGGGTACCTTCATGCCCGGATTGCAGATCAGCTGGACCTGGTCTCACTTGGCCGTTCCTGTTACGGCAGCCATTCAGCTGGTGCACGTTTTTGCCTGGCTCGTCGAGCAAACGATTGGGATTTTCCGGGCAGAGCAGGCATCGCTCATTCAATAAAGTTGGAAAAGCGCAAGTCGGGATAGCGATCTTCTTGGAGGGGGTTTAATGAAATTCGCAATCCTGGTTTTGATGATTGTTGTACTGGTAATCGGGGTGCCGCTGGGCTACATGCTGGGAATTGTTTCTCTGGCCGGGCTGGCGGAGATGGGCGGCTGGCCGTTTCTGCGCATAATTGCCACCCGATTTCACTCCGGCGTGGAGTCATTTCTGCTCATTGCCATTCCATTTTTTATTCTGGCCGCCATGATTATGAACAAGTCGGGTCTGACGGACCGTCTGATTCGCTTTGTCAATCTTCTGATCGGTCATTATCCGGGCGGCCTTTCCCATGTGAATATCGGCGGATCGATTATTTTCGCCGGCATGACGGGTGCGGCGGTGACCGACACGGTGGCGATCGGAAATCTGTTGATTCCCGCGATGAAACGGGAGGGATACTCGGCTGAGTTTTCGGCCGCCGTAACAGCGGCTTCCTCCATCGTCGGCCCCATCATTCCCCCTTCGATCACGATGATTGTCTACTCCTACATCACGGGTCTTTCGATCGGATCTCTGTTTTCAGCGGGATTCTTACCGGGGCTGCTGATGGGAGGTCTGCTTTTAGTCGTCAGCGCCGTCATATCGGTGCGCCGCAATTATCCGCGAAGAGACAAACGAGCGAGTCTGAAGGACATCCTTATTGCCGGCAAAGATGCGTTTCTGGCGTTAATTGTACCGATCATCATCTTAGGCTCTATTTTGAGCGGAGTTGCTACGGTAACCGAATCAGCCGCCGTCGCAGTGGCCTATGCTTTTTTCATCGGCAAGTTCGTATTTCGGACCCTGAAATTTAAGGATCTTATTCCGGCAGCCCTTTACACGGTCAAACTGACCGGGGTGATCTTTCTCCTGTTAGCGACAGCCCATACATTCGGCTGGTATATCACGCGGCTAGGGGTGCCAGCCACGGTGAGCCAGATGATTCTGGGGTTTACGACCAACAAATTTATCATACTGGGGTTAATCAATGTTTTTTTATTGATTGTTGGAATGGTAATGGACATTTTACCGGCGGTGCTTATCCTTGCTCCTGTACTAGCTCCTACAATGATTAAAGCCGGTGTGGATCCGCTGCATTTTGCACTGATCATGTTGGTCAATTTGAACATCGGTATGATTACCCCACCCTATGGCATGACCTTGCTTACCTCGGCCCGCATTGCCAATTGCACCTATGACCGAAGCATTTCGGCTGTCATCCCGTTTTTGATTGCCGAGCTTTTGGCCCTTGGAATTATTACATATATGCCGTGGTTTGTCATCGCATTGCCCCGTGCTCTAGGTTTTGTGGTTTAACTGGCCGGCGTCTGACCAAAATAGGTTTTAATTCACCCTTACTGCGTTCGCAAAAAATCAAATTGATCTTTCAGACTTGAAAACCAGAATATATGAAAACATTTGTTTGACGAGGAATTGTTAGTGGCACAAAAAGAAGCAATCCCAAAACATTACAAGGAGGTTTAGATGAATAGCGATTTGAAAGTCTGGTTGAACGGAAAACTGATCCCCTGGCGGGAAGCCACCGTACCGCTGTTATCCCATGGTTTTTCGCGGTCCTCGGCCATTTTCGAAGTTTTTGGGGTTCATGTAGGACCAAAAGGGCCAATGGCCTTTAGGATGGATGAGCACATAAAACGGCTCATGCAAGGTGCCGAGTTATTGGGAATGGAGCTGGCATATTCTGCTGAAGAAATCATGGAGGCGGCCAAAGCCACGGTTCATGCCACCAGCCTCGGACGGGGATTAATAAAGATTCTGGCCTACTGGAGTGAAGAAGCGATTATTAAATTGGTTTTAGAATCAAAACTGGACCTGGCCGTTTTTGCCATTCCCGAGAGCGAGGGGTTGGGACTGGACGATGCGAAGCCGATTTCCGCCTGTCTGTCAAAGTGGCGTAAGATTCACCCCGAAACGGTTCCGGCGGGAGCAAAGGCCTGCGCCAATTATCTGAATGGCTACCTGGCGCGTAAAAATGCAAATAGCCGCGGTTTTGATATCGGCATCATGCTGAGCACGGATGGTTTTCTGGCTGAAGGTTCCATTGAGTCGGTTTTCATCATAAAAGATGGGGTTCTCAAAACACCGCCCTTAGGGAGGATTCTATCAAGCATAACGCGGATGTCTATTCTTCAGGCGGCACCGAAAATTGGAATCCCCGTTGTGGAATATCCCATCACCGTCGACGAAATATATGCAGCAGACGAGATTTTCACCGCCCACACGGGCATAAAGGTCTCACCGGTAACTCTTTTTGAGAATCGGGATCTTCAAGCTCCCGGACCGGTAACCAAACAAGTAATGCGGCTGATGGAAAATATCATTCATTTCAACGATGACCGTTTCATGGACTGGTTCCAGCCATTGACATGAAAAACATCTCATTTTGGCTATCAACTGAAGTGATATATACTCTTTCATCAATCTTCCGCAAAAATTGATAGATTGCCCCTAAGCAGGCAAACAATTTACGAGGAGAACAAAGGGGTCCAGAAAAACGGGTCAAACCAACACATTTTACAATGTATAGAACAGTAGGATCAGCCCATAATGAATTTAATAACAAAACGAATATCTAATTTATTCAATTATCGAATTGAGGATGACTCAATTTGACAATCTGGCATGTTGTAATTTGAATCAGATATCCAAAATTTTCGATCAGATATAAAAGCCATGGACAATATTGGATCTCAAAATATGCTCCTAAGTAGAAAGGAGGCCCCATGAACGAGAGCACCATTAAAATTAGACTCATGAAGGCTGACGATTTTGACGCTGTGGTTGGGATTGACGAGAAAATACTCAAGGCTTCCCGGCCAGAGTACTATGAAATGAAGTTTGAAAAGCTTTTTAAATCAAAAGATTATTTGCCCGCGTCGCTTGTGGCAGAGGAAGCAGATGGAACGGTGGTGGGGTTTGTAATGGGGGAAATCTATATGGGAGAATATGGTATTTTCCAGGAAGAAGCAACCTTAGATACCATCGGCGTTGATCCCTATTACCAGCATAAGGGTATCGGTGAGAAGTTGATTAATGAATTTATGGATCATTTGAGAAAAGTCGGCGTTCAAAAAATAAACACCTTGGTCTACTGGAATGATTCCAAACTGATACATTTCTTTAGCGCGAACCAATTTAGCCCCTCCAAAACCATTAACTTGGAACGAAGCCTTTGATGTCGGTGAGGGATTGGTGACGGCATTCAACTAACTTCTTTTCAGTCAATGGTAAAAGGATTTCTCTCATTGTTTTTTACTCTTTCTGACTATAGTTCTTTCTTCTTCAGGAATAGGAGGCGGAACAGGCTCGCCAGATATCTTATTCACCGCACCAAAGCGAGGGGGGCAAGCTTCAAAGCAAGTTCCGCATTTTATGCATTTCTCCTGTTCAATTACATGGATCTGGTTCTTGCCGCCTGCAATCGCCTCTACAGGACATTTCCTGAGGCAAATCATACAGGCCTGGCACCTATCCGGATCAATATGGTACGAGACTACTTCACGGAATAACCTGTCTATCTCGTTACTGGTGAAAAATCCGTCATATTCTTCTTCTTTTTCAAGGCGTGACGCCAGCTTCTTCCTTTTCACTATCTTAATATAGGGGATCAGCTTTCTAACTTCTGCAAGTTTGGACTTTAATTCATCTTTGTCTATTTCTTCGCCCTTGCCAAGTGGTCCTAACTCCTTCACCTTCTTGCTAAAATCATCAACAACTTCGGTAAAAAGGACTCCTTCACCGGAAGACATAAATTCGATAGTTAATCTTTCTGGGTTCAGCCCTATGTGCTCCATTATTTTTCTACATAGAAGCACCATGTTGAGTGCATCGTAATTTCCATGGGTAATATAATTACATTCATTAAGACGGCAACCACCAATAAACACCCCATCCATTCCATTTGAGAAGGCTCGGAGTATAAATTCCAGGTCGACTCTACCGGAACACATGACGCGAATAAGTCTGATTTCAGTTGAATATTGCAGTCTGGAAACTCCAGCCATGTCAGCAGCGCCGTACGCTCACCAATGGCATACAAAACCTAATATTCTTGGTTTAAATTGAAGTCCCGTACTCATTCGTTCTCAACTCCTTTGTCAGCATCCTGTCTTTAATCATTTGTATGCTTCTACACATCTCCAACCGCCGCATCAATTTGACTCAAGAGGTCTTCATCGGTAAAGTGCTTTAGAAAAACCGCTCCTGTGGGACACTTTGCGTTGCAGAGGCCGTCCCCTTTACAGAGAACAGGATTAACCACAGCCTTTTTGCCCTGTCGTGTCGCACGAAACTCTATGGCATTATACGTACAGGCCGAGATACATGCCCCACACGCCATACACTTCTTCTCATCCACCTCGCAAACAGAACCTGAGACTGTGACGATGTCATGTGAGAGAAGGGTTAAAGCCCGACTTGCAGCTCCATAAGCCTGGTTGATCGCTTCCGGTATATGCTTAGGATAGTGAGCCAATCCACATAGATAAACGCCTTCTGTACCAAACTCAACAGGTCTTAATTTGACATGGGCTTCTTTGAAAAAATCATCCGGTCCCAAAGAGACCTTGAAAAATTGAGATATTTCCCTGTTTCCCGCGGGGGGAATAACGGCAGCAGACAAAGCAAGTTAATCGGCATATATAGCGAGCTTATGACCTAAAATATAATCTGTAAAGGTAACCCTTAAAAAAGGCCGGCCTTCCTGCTCGACAGCTTCCACCTGGGGTTTATCATCCGGCTCGTAACGGATGAACTTTACATCTTTATTAGACGCTTCCCGGTAATAATCCTCCATAAACCCATACGTTCTGATATCCCGAAAGAGAATGTAGATATCCATCTCGGGGTTTATCTCTCTTAGTTTCAGGGCGTTCTTTATCGCATGGCTACAACATATCCGGGCACAGTAATCTCTGTCTTCATTTCTGCAGCCTACGCATTGGATCATCACCAGACTCTGGGAGTTAATCAGCCTTCCTTCT
>CP070746.1:3522896-3565318 GCA_020348305.1 Desulfobacterales bacterium | reverse complement strand
GACGGCTGAGCTTTTTTCTGATTGGTTCATCGGGACATTTAAAGGGAAATGAATTTTGTATAAAAAAGATGATTACACAAAGTTAGCCGATAGCTATTTTGATTACCTGGCCGAGCACTTTCCGGTGATGTGCGCCAGTGACGAATTTCATTTTCTTCCCAGAGCGGAGAATGCCTGTAACCATTATGACAAAATGGATGACCTTGAAGAAAGTGCGGTGGAAGAAACCATTGCGAAATTAAAGGAATTTCAGAAAGACTTTTCTTTTATAGGCTCTGGAGAAGGCGATCTCGAGAATACCATTGATCTTCAAATATTACAGGCAAATGTTGCCGGAATTTTAATCGAGTTGCATACGAAGCGTTCCTGGCAGTACAATCCTCTGCTTTATTTGAAAATCGCCTTCATCGGGCTGGATCATGCATTGACCAAACCGGCCACAGAGCCAAAAGAAATCCAGGAGCGGGTACATGCGCGTTTGTCTGCTATTTCCCGGATACTGAAACAGGGAATAGACAACATCCACTCTATACCGGATACGTATCATCAGGCTTCGCTGCTGATGGTTGAAGACTGCAAACAATATCTATCTGAAACCGCCAAAGTACTTTCCGAGTTGTTTGTAGATCAGCAGGAGGGGATCTTCACCAAAAGCCTGGCAGATACAGCATCCGCCCTCAAAGACTTTACACAATTTTTGGGTGCAAAACCTCCTGAACCAGATCGACAGTTCGCGGTATCAACCCTTAAAACCTCTTTGAAAGACCATTTTTTATCAAAACGCACCCCAGAAGAAATATTTCAGATAGCCGTGGAAGAATGGCATCAAATTCTTAAACAATTAGAAAGCCTGCAATCAAAAATAAATCCGGGTAAAACCTGGGCGGAGCTGTATCATGGGTATAATCCTTCTCAAATAGAGGAGATGAAAATCATTACCCTCTATAAATCTGAAATTGATCGTTTGCGAACATTTTTCAGTCGTAACGGTCTTAGTCAGGAGGATTTGAAGGCACCTATTGAGATTATTTACACTCCCACCTATTTAAAATCCGTGCGAAGTTCAGCCTCCTTTGCGGCTGCTTTTAGCCAGGATCCAGAAGAAAAGAGCTTATTTTATGTTACCACTCAATTTCCGCGTCAAAACAGCAAGGATACCGACACCCTGCTTCAGAAGCGCTTGCACCGTGAATATAAAATGCTGACGGCGCATGAAACGATTCCGGGGCACCATTTTCTGGATTCTATCCGCAGGAGACTGAAGAATCCCGTTCGTCGACAAATCGAATCGCCTCTTTTTTACGAAGGCTGGGCCTCCTTTTCGGAGTCTATGTTGATCGAATATGGCTATATAAAAGATCCCCAGGAATTGTTGGTCGACGGCAAACGGAGGCTGTGGCGATCTGCCCGATGTCAAATCGATGTGGGCCTGACCATTGGTAAACTTTCTCATAATGAGGCCATAGAGTTGTTGAAAACATGCGGATTCACACCTCAAGAAGCATTCAGACAGCTAGAGCACTATCGATTAAACCCTGGATATCAGTTGTGTTACAGCCTGGGCAGTTATGAATTCAGACAACTAAAAGAAAACTACGGCAATCTTTTACGGGAAAAGGACTTTCACAGGTTTGTTTTAGAAGGCGGAGAATTGCCGTTTCATCTGATCGAGAAAAGGTTTGACGGTTTTTGTCACAAGAAATAGAGAATGAAGAATTTTCTGGGATATCATGCAGAATGGAATCTGGGTTGTCCCGGCGGTTGGGAATATCAGAGAATGGCCCAGGAAAGAGGAAAGCTGTGCTGGAATAGGATCAAAAAAATTTCGGCCATTGATATCGAATTAAACTTTGACCATCCTGTCTTAAATCCCGTTCCATTATTTTTGGGTATGTTGTTTCGAGCTCATCAGATGAGATTTCGCGGTGAAAAACCATTCATTCTACTTGTAGCCGAGGAGGAAACCTTGGATAAGGTGACAGAAAATATTAATTTGGTGAAGTACTTGAACCAGATGGAAAATGTAAATGCCGCTCTGACAAGCCCTGAGCAGGTGGAAGAGAGAGGAGATGATCTCATATACCGCGGAAACAAGGTCACGGTCATCTTTCTGGATATCAACACTAATGTTCTTTTGAAAATAGCAAAAAAGCATAATATCGAACCCTTAATGACAGGGATTAAAAAGGGGATTGTGGTCAATCCCAGAGGCATGGAACCTCTTGGTGCCAAGGGGGTATTTGAGGCTGTGACCGGAGAGTTTAGCTCCCGTCTGTCGCCTTCTACTGTAAAATATACACCATGGACTCGCCTATTTTATCCTCGAATGACTACGGGACCCGATGGGGAGATGATCACCGATCTGGTGGAATGGGTAAAATACCATTGGGAGGAAATTATACTAAAACCGGTCTATGGTTATTCCGGAATGGGCATATTTGTAGGAGCTCAGAGAGAATCCCGAGATGAAGATATCCAAAAGGCTCTGGAGGAGGGATCCTATATTGTCCAGTCTTTTATTCCGAAAGAGCTCTGGGCGGAAAAGTATCCGTGGCTGGATCTGCAAGATAAAGAGGTAGCACTGAAGCAATGGCAAACGGACTTTCGGTGTTTTATAAGCGACACTGGGCTTATCGGTTTTTTGGCCCGTTTCGGGGGTATACCCACCAATGTGGGTGCGGGGGGAGGTGGTCAGAGTGTAGCCATCCTCAAAACGCAAGTCTCGGTCAATGAAGCGGTGAGCCGAATCAACCAAGCAATTATTGAATTGGAATATTCCACAGTAAGGGAAATCCAGGAAGAGGTAGACCAAAAAGGTTTTGAATTGGGGCACACCTACCTTAAAGGTCCAACACCTACCACCTTAAGGCCACGGATTATCAGCCAGAGCCAACTGGTCGCTTTACGGGAATACAGTACGAACCTCTGGAGCGATCTGCTAAAACTTGAGAAAATGTGGCAGGAGGGCAAATTGGAAAATGTGATTCAGATGGGTGAAGGCGAAACGGAGATTGCCCGGATGCAGCCCTGGAAAGGCTCTCCAGCTCTGATCGCCTCTGATGGCCTTTTCAGCTTCGGCGCAGACTTGATGAATGACGATTGAGCGAAACCCTTCAATGTCGGGCCGGAGAATCTAGCACTTGTATAAAGAAAAATTGGCAAAGCGGAGTATAATTAAATCAATTATTCAGTTGACAATAGGGCGTGTGATGATAAATAAACGAAAGGCTTCCAGGTTTCCAGCGAACTAATATCGGATAAATATCACAATTTGCTTGATTTTTTAATCAAACAGTATATCATAAAAGAAGTAGTAATATGTATTTTTAAAGGTGTTGGTTTCAGTCTGAAGGAGTGTTCCATTTGTCAAAATGGCATCCTGAAGTATGAAACGATCATTAATTTTTTAGCAAGGAGGATGCCAAGATGCCGAATGGAGTCGTAAAATGGTTTAATGAGAAGAAAGGTTTTGGGTTTATTGAACAAGAAGAAGGTCCGGATGTTTTCGTGCATTTTTCAGGAATCAATAAATCCGGTTTCAAGTCTTTAAAAGAAGGAGACCAGGTTACCTTTGATATTGAGGAGGGACAAAAAGGGCCGCGTGCGGTAAACGTAACGCCAGTTTAACCGCTTTTTTATTTTTTTTAGAGGGGCATTACAGCGAAACAGGTTGGGGTGCCCTTTTTTATTGCACTAAATTCAGAGCACGTTTGTTGAAACTGTTTACCTTCACCGCAGACCAAGTCGTCTCTCTTTTGCACGCACAAGGGCTGCGACGACCGTATTGAACGGTGTCGGTACCCCGAGCTTTTCCCCTTCAACCGGTATTGCACCGTTGATGACATCTATTTCGCTCGGCCTGCCTTCCATAAGATCAAGCAGCATAGAGGGTCGGGCGTCTGGAATCTTTGAGCCGAAATTAAGAACATATTCGACCGGATCATCAAAGTCTATGTTGATGCCACGCGCTTTGGCAACATTAAATGCTTCTGTCGCACATCCTGAGGCAACCTGCCAGGCGTTGTCATCCGCTATGACCTCCCCAATTCTCATTTCAGTGATTGCGCAGGTCCCACTGAAACAAACATTGCAGATTAGCTTTTCCCAGACAAGCTGATGAATGTCATCAAATGTCTTTGCATTAAAACCAGCTTCGCGCCAAACTTTGGCAATCTCCTCAAGCCTTGGTGTTATTGGACCGTTCATTTTGCCCAGATGGAAAAATTCCATTCCGTGATGGTGAACATGGCCAGGGGCTTTTATCGATGCACCGAAGCCGCCGGCGATACCAACGATCACCCGTTCGCCGCCGAGAATATCGGCGACCTTTTCGGAGCTGCCAAGACCGTTCTGAATGGTCAATACAGAGGTGTTTTGACCAAGAAGCGCTTTTGCCGATTCGGCGGCCTGTAACACATCCATGGCTTTTGTCGCAATGATCACCAGATCACAGAAGCCGATTTCTGTTGCGTCCGTAGTAGCGTTGATTTGCACCGTACGATGCCCGCTCTTCCCTTCAACTCTGAGGCCATTTTTGCTAATGGCCTCGATATGTTGCGCCCAACGGTCGAGTGCCCAAACATCGTTGCCCGCATCTCCCAGAAGTCCGGCATACACACTGCCCATCGCCCCCGTGCCGACAATACAAATCTTCATTGCTTTCACTCGTGGCTTTTTACTTATACCAATTCAATGGTAGCTTCTTTCATTAGTTTGCCGATCTGCATTCGTTGAGGACAGCGTTGCTCAGCTTCGGAATAGTCCAGGACGGCCATCTGGGTTTGCACCTTCCGGGGTATTTTGCAAAAAAGTATCTTTGCATTTTCGAGATCTCCGTAGGCACGCGCGTACATTAGATATCGCATGACATCGCTGACAGGCACCCAGCTGTTTAAACTCGATTCACAAATGTCGGCACAGCCGGCACAATAATCGGATCGGGTTTCCCGGGCATATTGTTGCAGCAGTTCCCTGTCACGCGTGGAAAGCGTTGTCTTGTTCAGGGCAGCGGCTACGCTGGACTTCAGTGTGGTCATGTTCGGCATCATATAGCAGATGCTGGCAATGTGCGGATTTTCCCAGATCGCTTTAAGTTTGGCCTGGGCATCGGTAAATCCTTTCTTTAAAAAACGGCCGGCAAGACGCAGTTCGGTTTCGGTACTGGTTTTCACCTGCCCCCCGCCTTTGGCCTTCATGGCGGTCAGGCCAATACCGGCTTGAGCACATGCATCCGCGGCTCGTTTCATGTGATCGGTATGCATCAGCCGGAAATTGTAGCTCATCATGATGCCGTCAATCCAACCCAGCTTGGCCGCCCCTAACAGACAGTCTTCCATGTTGCGGTGAGTACTGAATCCAAAAAAGCGAATCTTCCCAGCTGCTTTGGCCTTTTCCGCCCACCTTTTATGGTCGTCATCCAAATCCGTAATATTGTCGATGCCGTGCTTAAAGAAAAGATCGATATAGTCGGTTTGCATGCGCTCCAGGGATGCATCCAGATCGTCACTCATTCCCTTCATGGTCCAGGCGCCGGATTTTGTGACCAGAAAAATCTTTTTGCGGTCCTCAGGGTATTTGCCGAAGTATTTGCCAATGCCTTTTTCACTGCGACCCCAGCTGTAAGAACGGGCAGTATCCCAATAGGTGACGCCCCAATTGACCGCCTGTTTTAAAAGTAGCTGTTTGGATTCTATGTTCATGATTCCCCCGAGGGATAAAATTGAAACATCAACACCGGTTTTTCCAAAGGGACGTTTGGGAACCACCACTGGTTCATCCGCAGCATGAGCCGAACGGGCGAAAGGTGGGATTACGGCTCCCACGCCGATTGCACCGGCGGTTTTTAAAAAATCCCTGCGGGACCATTGCTTTTCTATTTTCGTCATTTTTAATACTCCTTGGTTTTTTTGTTATTCCAACTGTTCAGCCATCTGAATGGTTATCCGTTCACTATTGGTACGGTTCTGGGTCTGAGACCAATTGTAGCTATCCGCCACTCGTACCCACCATACATAGGTTCGCCCGGGTTTCAACGTGCCCGCCGGTACGGTGATCGTGTGCATATCTGTCGCAATTTGGGATTCAAAGATACGCTCGGTTAAAGCAGGATTCCAGATTACCAGCTGGTAGTAAACGGGGACAAAAGGATAATCAACCGGCTGCCATTTAAAAGAGGGAGACGATACACTGAGCATTTGGCCCTGGGCCGGCGACAAAGAAAATTTGTCCGGTATGGGGATATTTCTCAGCGTGGATACGGTGTCTTTTGCTGTTCCTTTCATTTGACCGGCCATGACCGTGAATGTATAGGTTCCAATATCCGGAGAGCCGGGAATACCGATCCAGAAATCTTTAAACTGAGGATAATACGTGAAATCATCTTTGCTGATTGGCAGATCTCCTCCGGGCCCGGTAACGGTTATCGCGTCAATGTCTTCCGGTAGGTTGCCGGGAAAATCTTTTCCTATAATTATATCGATACCGGTCTCGAACGTGTCGTCAGGTTTATGTATATTCTTTATCCCAGCTGAAATGTGGAACTCATTGGTCGTACCGGCCATTTTAAATGTTAACCATTTGCTATCGGAGCGATTCTGCATCTCAACCCAATCATCGTTGTCAGGTACCCGAAGCTGCCACTGATAAGATTTACCCGGTTTTAGAAAGCCCTCAGGCACCGTGTAAGAGAGCCTTCCCTGAACGCTTGCGGTGGTCAGCACCCGTTTTCCAGAAATTTCATGGATTACCAGCCGATAGTAAAGGTCGGTATCCTGATAATCGATCGCACCCCAGGAAAAAGTAGGGGCCTTGGATTCAACGATTTCCCCGTCGGCAGGCTTAAACGTGCTGATATCGGGAAGTGGTATAAAACGGTTGACAAACTGGAAGTCGGTTGCCCTGCCGGTCAAGCCTTTGCCGGTAACTGTAAACGTATATTTGCCCAGCGGAGGAGACCCATCAAAACAGTAGAAAAGATCTCTGAATTGCTCATCGTATTCCGGGTGGGGTAAGTCAAGCGTAGAGACAGTTCCTTGAGCATCCGCAACTGTCACTTCGACCGCATCGATGTCATCGGGTAATTTTCCGTCAAACTCCTTATCGATAACGATCTCCATGCAGGTTTGGAATTTATCGTCGGGGGTATGAATATGGTATAGTGCAGCGGCTATCGGCAATCTGGCTTTAAAGTTGGTGTGCTCAGGATTTATCATATTTTGCAGTACGGATTTTTCAAACCAAACACCGGTTGCCATGACGCCGCGATTATCCCTGATGTTGGTAACATCTTCTAAAGGATTTTTGTTCACTAATATAAAATCTGCCCGCTTGCCGACTTCAATGGTGCCGAATTCATTCTTACCGGTCATGGCGGCAACCACCTTTGAGGCATTTACGGTACCGGTTGCGATGGCATCATAAGGGGTCATTCCAATTTCCACCAGAATGCGAAGCTCATCATGAAGCGAAAAACCGGGTACAATGCCCATAACCCCGCTGCCGGCATCGGTTCCTAAAACGATCGGCACTCCCGCTTGATGTAATTCACCCAACAGGGTTTTGTCCAAGCCATATTTAAAAGGTGCTAAATCTTTGATTCCTTTGAATTGGATTTGATGTTTTTCCTTTCCCTGGAGAAAGGCTTGCTTATACGTTTGAGGCAAGTACATGCTTTGCGGGCGTGCCAGGAACGCGTCCGGTTCAAATAATTTTTGAACGATTACTTTATCGATAACTAGGGTGGTACAAACTGGGATGTTGGCGGATTTTAGTTTATTTGTAAGAGTTGAGATACGCTTTTTTTGATTTTTATTGATATCCTTATTATCAAATCCCGAAGATATTTTATTCTGTTGTATGGCGGTTTTGATGACATACGGCAACCACGCTTCCGGTTTCAGATTCCGGGTTCGGTCGAAATCGATGAGCTCGAAACTCAATTCCTCAACGTGGGCAATTTCATCCATGCCCGCTGATATGATGCCGTCCAGACCGACCGCAAAAGGAATATGCCCGACTGTATATAATTTATGCTTTTTAGCTATTTGCATGGCTTTCTGATAGTCTTCATTTGAGAAATAGGAGTAGAGCTTAATACAGTCATATCCGGATTTGCGTATCTCGATGAGCTCCGGGGCATTCTTTTCATACCCACGAATCGTTTGAGCCGCAACGTATAGGGTGGGCCCACTGCGCTTACCTGCTTTAATTTCATCCCGCCATTGCAGCATGAAATCACGCCCATCTAAATCCCGAACCGTGGTTACCCCATTGGCCAGGTATAAATCCAGCTGGTGAAGCGGCCAATCTCCTTTCAGATGGACATGCATGTCCGCCAGACCGGGCATGAGATACGCACCTGCGCCGTCGATGACATTGGCATTTTGCGGTATGTCTATTTTATCCGCCGAACCGATTTTAAATATTCGGTCGCCTTTGACCAAAACGGTTTGGTTCTCAATAATCTTTTCTTCTGTCATGGGAACCAGATTGACGCTTTTAAATGCCGTGATCCTCTCATCCTTTCCGCATCCCAGGAATAAGAAAAGTGACAGAATGATTACCCAATATGTTTTGAATTGATTCATAATGATAAAAAATAACCCTAAATCGGCCCTTGCCGCTTATATTCAAATGAAAAGATATTTGTATTAAAACCGGCTTCAAAATATGATTTTGAAGCCGGTTTTTACTCGTAGCGCAGGGAATCAATTGGATTCGCTTTCGCTGCTTTGATCGTATGCACCAAAACCGCTAGCAATCCCGTCACCAGTGTTACCATGGCGGCAAACGCCACCGGACCAAGGCCGATATCTGTTGAATAATTCTTCCATCCCCATTGAACAAATTTCTGTAGGGCTATGTAGCAAATTGGCCATGCAATAATATTTGCAATGGCAATTAGCCGCAGGTAGTCGCTTAGCAGCAGTCTGATGATGTTCGGCACCGTGGCACCATTTGCTTTTCGAATTCCAATTTCTTTTGTTCTCCGTTGCGTGGCAAATGATGCCAGCCCCAGCAGCCCGAGGCAGGAAAATATAATGGCAACTATACCAATGAGCCCGATCAGATCGGCTAATTTTTTGATAAATAGCCACCAGTTACCAAAGCGCTCTTCAAGCAGGGCATACTCAAAGGGTTCATTGGGTGCAAAGATATGCCAGCGGTTTTCAATGAAATTTACGACTCTTGTTAAGGGTGCATCGGAGAGCTTAATAAACACATAGTTGAGATAATTTGTCAGCTGCAGCGCCTCATGCAGTTGGTCTGTGCCAACCCTGTCAAATTCAAAATCCCTGACAACCCCGATAATGACGCCTTTTCTGCCCCGTACCGTGAGCTTCTTTCCGACGGGATTCTCCCAGGGCAATTTGCGAGCCGCAGCTTCGCTGATTATAAATTTGCCGCTGTCGACATGCTGGCGCAAAAATGATCTCCCCTGAACAATTTTCATTTCAAGCAGTTCAATAAAGTCGTAATCTACCGGGTACACGTTCATATACAGAGGTTCTGTACCCAGGGCCCCCTCGGCTATGACCTGGCGGGGGATGTCCAGGCTTACCGGTACATACGAAGCCGCCGAAACAACGGTGATATCGGGGTGACGGCTAAGCTCTTCTTTTAAAGGTTGCAGCATGGAGCGCGAGTAACTGCGCCCCAGCGGTACGACCAGCACCCGTTCCTTGTTATAGCCCAGATCAACATTACAGATGTAATTATATTGGTTATCGATTGCTATTGAAAATACGATCGCTAAAATCGAGACCACAAATTGGGCAACAACCAGAATTTGGCGAACCCGTGAGCCTTTTCGGCCGGTTTGAAGTTGTCCCCTGAGAACCTGAATCGGCCTCAAACGGGATAAGAAAAAAGCCGGGTAACTGCCCGCCATCGTTCCCACCAGAAGGGTAACAATCACAAGCTCAACAATCAGAAAGGAGTTGTTCCAGATTTCCGGGGCTGCGGGCCAGAATTCATTTGATGTCAGCCGGGTAAATGGCGCATGCATCAGCTCGTTAAGTACGATGGCCAGCGAAAAGGCAATTATAGACATGAGCAGCGATTCTCCCAAAAACTGCCCCATCAACTGCCACCGGGAAGCCCCCACGGCTTTGCGCATCCCAATTTCTCTGGTCCGCGCGAAATACTGTGCTGTTGCCAGATTCATAAAATTGAAGCATACGACCAGTAAAAGGGTAATGCCTGCCGCAAGGGTTAAAAGTAGCAAAGGCAAAGGATATATCATCCAGAGACCGCTATATACGTCCAGGGACCTCAAATACAAATCCGTCAAAGGAAGCAAATACATCTTCGTTGGCGGAACCTTTAATTGTGAAAGCCGGCTCTGAATAAAACTGGGAAATCGCAGCTCCAGATCTTGGGGGTCACTTTCTTCCGTGAGCCTGACGAATGTAACACAGATGACCTCCCAATTCGTCTGCCAGTTCAATGTATTCGCCGAAACCAGCAGTTCGTACCTTAGACTGGAATTTAAGGGGACGTCCTCGGTAACACCCGTGACGGTGAAATTGTAGGTATTGGACAGCGTTATGGTCCGGCCCATGGCGTTTTCATTCCCGAAATATTTGTGGGCCGTTGATTCGGTTAAAACCACCGAATTAGGCTCCTTCAGGGCGGTTTCCGGATTTCCGGCGATCATTTTGAAACTAAAAAACAACAAAAAATTCGGATCAACGCCCCAGAGCCTGCCCTCTTCGGCAAAAAAGGTTTTATTCTTAGCCCTGACAATCCACCTGGCCGTCGGAATCCAACGCGTGGCATCTTCTATTTCATCAAAATTATTTGACAAAAGGGGCAGCAGCGGAGCAAGCGTTCTGGCGGAATGGCGTTTGCCTTCAGCAGCCGAGGGAAGAATTTGTATAACACTATAAATTCTATCCGCATGCTTGTGAAACCTGTCAAAATTAGCATGAAAATCAACAAATGAAGCCACCTGGATGAACACCGCCAACCCGATGGTAAGACCCGCGATATTGATGAATGCATAGCCTTTGTGTTTGATGATGTTGCGAAATGATACTGTCAGGTAATTTTTAAACATAGAATCGTTTAGTTAGTTAAACTGGTTGTTGTTTCGTGTTCCGAGATGCGTGTTGCGCGTTGTGTATTCTGGGTTGAAGATTAGAATAATATCCAATTCTTATCTCGTAACCTGATCCCTGCAGAACGTAATTCGGGACTTCGGACTTTTTTAAATCCGAAATCTAAAATCCAAATTTCAAAATCGGAGAACGCGCAACCCGCAACGCGTACCGTGCAACCCGTCAACTCGTAACCTCCGACAGCAGCTGCATATGACGGTCATACTTAGCTTTTAAGTTTTCCGATACAATGTGACCGTCAAACAGATGGACCACTCTATTGGCATAATCCGCATAGGCAGGCGAGTGGGTGACCATTACAATGGTGATGCCTCTTTCATTGAGATCCACTAAAATTTTCATGACTTCCTCGCCGTGGGAGGAATCCAGGTTGCCCGTGGGCTCATCCGCCAAAATAACCTTGGGATTGGCGATGACGGCCCTTGCGACGGCAACGCGCTGTTGCTGACCACCGGAAATTTGCTGCGGGAAATGGTTTTTGCGCGGCATCAGCTCCAGCTGCTCCAGGGTGTCATTTACCTGCTTTTTTCGATCGGATGCTGAAACACCGAGATACAACAACGGCAGTTCGATGTTTTCAAAAACGGTCAGTTCATCGATAAGATTAAAGCTCTGGAAAACAAAACCAATGTTTCCTTTGCGTAAATTGGCTCGCTTTTTCTCGGAGTAGTTTGAGACTTCCTCATTCATGAAGTAATATTCGCCATCGCTGGGCTTATCTAGCATCCCGGCAATATGTAAAAAGGTAGATTTACCGCATCCCGAAGGCCCCATGATAGCCACGAACTCTCCATCCTGTATCTCTACATTCACATTGTTCAATGCGGTGGTTTCCACCTCTTCGGCAGTGAAGATTTTGGTAAGGTTTTTTGTTTGAATCATGTGTGGGCTCCTTTTTGGTTCTAGCGAAGTATTAGCTAAATAACTCATTTCAGAGCAAGGGGCGTGCCAGGGTTTAATCTGATAGGTGTTAGCATCTGAAACACCGCTTACTTATTGAAAACATATATAATATTTGCGATTTAATTGTATAATTCTGTCTTGGCTTTAAAAGGTTTGTTCGTCTTAAGCCAGCTCGGTGTCCGTTCATGATACAACAAGTGTACGAATTCGTACAGTTATGATAATATTATTTTTTATCGGACTTTGACCTAGAGCATAAAATTTTTTTAGCCAGTTCTAACAAAATCATATTTGAAATAAATACAGACAATTAAGGTTTTTTCAGCTAAATTGTCAAAATATTAATTTTTTACCGGAAATTGGATCAGTTTGGAACGCTTCTGGCAATTGATAATTCTGAAGAATATTTTAAAGCTGTGAAAATTCATCAGTTAATTCCCTCCCCTTGAAGGGAGAGGGCCAGGGTGAGGGTGATCTGTTAGGCGTCTCAAACTCTTTTCCCCCTCCCCTTTATCCCCTCCCGCTAGGGGAGGGGAACAAATCCTAATGAAAATCAAAAAGTGGAGCTACACAAATGTCTAAAAACGCAGGCAACATACTGATCGTGGATGATAATGAGGATCTGCTGCTGGCGGCACGCTTGTTTTTAAAGCAGCATTTTTCCCTGGTCCATACCGAGCAGGATCCGGAAAAAATTCCGACTTTGTTAATCAATGAGAATTACGATATCGTCCTGCTGGATATGAATTTCACCATGGATGCCACCAGTGGAGTCGAAGGGTTTATGTGGCTTGACAAGATCCTTCAGATTGATCCATCCGCCGTGGTAATCTTGATTACGGCCTTTGGTGATGTGGAGATGGCGGTGAAGGCCATCAAAGCCGGTGCAACGGATTTTGTGCTCAAACCCTGGCAAAATGAAAAACTGCTGGCCACCATATCATCGGCTCTGAGTTTGCGGTATTCCAGACTGGAAGTAGATAGGCTGCGGTCTCGTGAAAAGCAATTGAGCCGGGACATCGACAAGCGATACCATGATATGATCGGGGTGAGCCCGGCAATTCAGAAGGTGTTTGCCACTATTGAAAAAGTCGCATCCACGGATGCGGATATATTGATTCTTGGTGAAAACGGCACCGGTAAGGAACTGGTGGCCAGGGCCCTGCATCGTCAATCCCCCCGCTCCAGTGAGGCCTTCATCAGTGTAGACATGGGAGCAATTGCAGAAACGCTTTTTGAAAGTGAGTTATTCGGTCACATGAAGGGTGCCTTCACCGATGCTAAAGAAAACCGTCCGGGACGATTTGAACTGGCGGATGGTGGAACGCTTTTTTTAGATGAAATCGGTAATCTTTCGCTGGCCATGCAGGCGAAACTGTTAAGCGCCCTGGAAACGCGTAAAGTTACCCGAGTGGGTTCGAATAAACCCCAGGATATTAATATCCGTTTAATTTGTGCCACCAACATGCTTATCTATGACATGGTCTCACAAAATGAATTCCGTCAGGATCTTTTATATCGCATCAATACGGTTGAAGTTAATCTGCCGCCGCTGCGTGAGCGTCAGGAAGATGTTCCGCTTTTAGTGGATCATTTTTTAGGGATATTTTCAAAGAAATATCAAAAAAACATTACGGGTGTAACTGCTCCGGCACTAAAGAAATTGGAACGATACCACTGGCCGGGAAATATTCGGGAACTCATCCATACCCTGGAACGTGCGGTTATTTTGTCGGAATCCAACATGCTGCAGCCAGCCGATTTTCTTTTTCCGGAATCTGAAAAAGAAGTTGAAGGTGTTGTATTTGACAATTATAATCTTGAAAATGTTGAAAAAGCCGTAATCCGCAAGGCGCTTAAAAAATATGAAGGCAATGTTTCGCATGCGGCCAAAGAGCTGGGCCTGACCCGAACATCACTCTACCGTAGAATGGAAAAATACGGATTGTAAATTCAGGAATTCAGGAATTTAGGGATTAAATAGGAAACAAATTCGATTTTAATTCCTAAATCCCTAAATGCAAAAGTGATTATATGAAACGTTTTTACATAAACTGCATTATCCGCGTACTCCTTCTGAGTGCCACCATCTGTCTTCTGGTTTTCCTGTTTTTTCAGACCGACTTTATCGCCGCCGGCATTTTCATCTGCCTGCTGGCGGCCTATCAAATTTTTTCTCTGATTCGGCATGTGACCAAGACAAACCGCGATTTAACCCGGCTGCTTGACTCCATCAAATATTCTGATTTTTCACAATCATTTACCAACAATTTAAAAGGTTCAGGTTTTGAGGAATTGCATGCCGCATTCACTGAGGTCATCAAAGAATTTCAAAGCGCTAAGATAGAGAAGGAAGAACATTTTCGATTTCTGCAAACCATTGTGGATCATGTCGGCATCGGACTGATTGCCTTTAAGCCGGAGGGTGAGGTTGAACTCATAAATAATGCCGCAAAGAAATTATTAAAAATACCGCGGCTTGGTAATATAAAAGACCTTGAGTCCGTCAGCTCGAGATTAGCCCAAAAGCTTTTTGATCTATCTCCCGGTGGTTACGATCTGGTTAAATTGCAGCAGGGTGAGGATTTGTTGCAGTTATCCATTTATGCCACCGGCTTTGTCTTACGAAAACACCAGTTGATGCTGGTTGCGATGCAAAACATCCAAAACGAATTAGAAGAAGAGGAGATGAAGTCCTGGCAAAATTTAATCCGCGTGCTCACCCATGAAATCATGAACTCCATTACTCCGATTGCTTCTTTAGCATCGACGGCGTACGGCTTATTAAAAGATAATCAGGAATGCGAAGTGACGGAAACGGTGAATGAAGTTATCGTTGATGTTCGCGATGCCGTCAATACCATTGAAAAACGCAGCAAAGGCCTTTTGAAATTTATCGAGAATTACAGAAAGCTTACGAGGATTTCAAAACCGGATTTCAAAATCGTACCCATCAAAGATCTTTTCGAACGGGTCGAGCAGCTGATGAAAGATCAACTTGAACTAAAATCCATACATTTCAGTATGCAGATCGATCCGGAGTCCCTAGCGATTACGGCTGACGCAGGGCTGATTGAACAGGTGTTGATCAATCTTTGCAAAAATGCGGTGGAGGCCGTTGACAGCGTCAGCAATCCTAAAATTAAATTGAAAGCCGGAACAGACGGTCTTGGCAATCCGGTGATTAAAGTGAAGGATAACGGCAGGGGTATTACTGAAGAAGTTGCAGAGAATATCTTTATTCCGTTTTTCACCACGAAACAGCAGGGTTCCGGTATTGGCTTGAGCCTTTCCAGGCAGATTATGCGCCAACATAAAGGAACGTTGCGGGTCAGCTCAACGCCCAATGAGGAAACGGTGTTTAAATTGCGATTTTAAGTTTCGCGTCCGCTCAAAGAAAAACAAATGAAATTTCGGGCCTTAGCCCAAATCAAGGTTATGGCCATTATGCCCCCTCCCTCAATCCCTCCCGCCAGGGGAGGCAAGCTAAAGCTCCTCCCCCTTGACGGGAGGTTGGGTGGGGGTGAAATAAAACCAGATAATTTATCAGCTTTTTTGGGGTTATAGTTTCGGTAAATTTTAACATTGAGCGCTCTGCATGTCTGCAGTGAGAATATATTTTCCCATAAATGGAAGAAAAACCATGAGCGCGTGTGGATACATGAGGAAGGCTAAAATCAGACATACGACTTCAAAATGGTTTCATTTTCTCCTTTGCGTGGGGTTAGTTATGATAATCTCCGCCTGTGTGGCATCGAGTTGGCCCGTAATCATAAACCCGGAACTGGATCAGTGGGACGGTAAACGCCGGCGTTATGTCAACTTGTTTCCACCTACGTATGGCTATCTGGAAGAATCCGCGTATGATAAAATTGAATTTCGTAAATCACACGAAATCGGAGAGCGGGAATATGCACTCCTTACGGATCCTAGAGGCGATATCGACAGATCGAAGGGATATGATGCTGCTGAATACACGGTTACTCCAGATATGGATCTTCTTCACTATCCTGTTCACGACATTCAGATCACATGGATCAGGCACGCAACCTTCCTGATTCAGCTGGGTGAAAAATATCAGATCCTGGTTGATCCGGTTTTAGCGGAAATCGATGGAATGGCCGGGAGCACGATGAAGTATGCCGACACCATGGAGCTTTTCGCAGATCCACCGCTCACAGTTCGAGATCTGCCCTTATCCGCTGAATCTGAAAATCCTGGCGAGATCAAAATAACCGTCGTTGCCATTTCTCATGACCACTTTGATCATTTAAACTACAACACCTTGAAACAGTTACCTGCTGAAACCCATTATTATGTTCCGCGGGGTATGCAAACCGAATTTCCCTCACGTTATTCCGATGTCACCGGAATGGATTGGTATACCAGAGATACTCTGGGAGAGTTTACGATTCATTTTCTGCCCGCCAACCATAGATCGGGACGCTCAATGTATGAATCAAATCAAACCCTGTGGGGCGGTTGGCTGTTTGAGTGGAATAATCAGCGGGTGTATTTTTCAGGCGATACCGGCTACAGTGATGTGTTTAAGGACATGAGGAAACGATATGGTGAATTTGATATTTGTCTGATGCCCATATCCGCCTATTTTCAGCGCTCCTGGCATTTCACACCGGAGGATGCTATCCAGGCGTCAGCGGATTTAGGGTGCAAAACCCTAATCCCCTGGGGCTGGGGCACCTGGATAATGAGCTTCGAACATATTCTCGAGCCCCCCCGGCGTTTACAATACGCTTTCGACAGGATGCAACCGGAGCATATGGAATTGCGCATGCTTAAGATGGCGAGACCTTCACCCAGGATGCGCCACCGGATGAAATGCAATCTGCATCCAAGTAGGATATTTGTTCCCTCTTTTTCGAAATGGATTCTAATTGAAGGTCCATTATTATTCACAAACATTTCCTGTTACATTTTTCTTGACAAAAATAGTTTAGTTGCTAAACTATTATTTTATGACAGATTCCAATGAAAAAATACTTGCCGAAATAATGGAGCAGTTTGTCAGGATTGTGAATAAATTTAATCAGTTTGAGAAGGTCCCGATGGATTTTGGCGTTGAGGAGATGCTGTATCCCTCGGAAATTCATACCATAGAGGCAATTGGGAAAAATTTTCGTATTAATGTGACTCAGCTGGCCGAATTGCTGGGGATTACAAAAGGAGCAGTTTCACAGATGGTCAACAGGCTGGTCCGGAAGAAATTTGTTAAAAAGATCAAATTCCCTCCCAGTGAAAAAGAGACCTTTCTCGAACTGACCCCCAAAGGTCGGAAAGCATTTGAGGGGCATGAAAAATTCCACCACGATATGTATCTGGATTTTTTAAAATATACTGAAAATATCTCCAACAAAGATTTCAGGAAATTCAAAGACATTTTCACCAAGATTGAACACCACCTGGATCTTTATTCCGGTACGCTGATATGAAGCGACCCTAAAAAGCACTTTGCAAATGGGCGCAAAAAAATGAGCAAAAGCCGTCTTTGTATTGGGTACCGGGTCGTTGGAATTGTACTGTAACAATGTGAAAAGGCGCAACTCGATAGTTTAGGTACTAAACTATCGTGGTTTTATGGTAAAGTTGCGATATTCGAAAATAAGGCAAACGTTGGAAATATAAATTAAGAAGGCAAATTGGAGGTTTAAAACATGCAATCACGGAATAGTTCCCGTTCGAGAAATAGTCATGTCTGCCCCTGGTGGCTGGCCTATACATTTGATAATCCCCTTCGCAAGCTTTTTCACAGACCACAAAAAATGCTCGGCCCTTACATCAAAGAAGGTATGAAGGTTATGGATATAGGTTGCGGTATGGGATTCTTTTCGGTCGGCATGGCCAAAATGATCGGTTCAAAAGGCAAGGTTTTTTCAGTCGATTTACAACAAGAAATGCTCACTATCATGCTAAAGCGTGCAAAACGCGCAGGAGTATCAGATAGAATATTCGCCCATCGCTGCGAGCCTGATAAAATAGGTTTAGACGAGAAAGTCGATTTTATCTTAATTTTCTGGATGGTCCACGAGGTCAAGGATCAAACGGATTTTTTCAGTCAGCTGCAGTCAAATTTAAATGGCGGTGGGAAGATCCTAACCGCCGAGCCCAAAATGCATGTATCCGCTGAAGATTTTGAAAAAACTCTGGCCATAGCCCAGTATGTCGGTCTGCAGTTATGCGGGCAGCCACCTATTCGCTTCAGCCATACTGCCCTGTTTAAGATAGACTAAGGCGTGTTATACAAAAGGTAAGCTTTTTTACCTTGAACCTTAAGCCTAAGCCTTATGCGTCTTGTAACCAGAGACCAAAAACCTGCAACATTCAGCCCCTAATCGACCTTTAGTGCAATAGCTGACGCGATGAACTCAAGTTTTATGAAGCTTAATCCCCTTTACTTTTCTCAAGAACAAACGTAACGATTTCTGCAGTCTCATCATCAAACGATAAAGGTCTTGCGTCTTTGCCGGCTTCGTTTGCCACAAGAATTAAGGTGTCTTCTTCTACTTTATAGATTCCGAATAACGTTTTTCCATTATATGCAGCTACCGCAGTATTTTTAATCTCAAGATTTATTTTATTTCGCTCGCAATTATTGTTCAGCTTAAGATGGCCACTGTACCACATGCTTAAGTCTTCGCAGATCATGTTAAATTGATTGTGTTGAATGGTTAAAATCCAATCCAGATGAGGGTCACCTATCTGGTAACCTATCCATGTCCCTTCAAGCTCCGCTGGAGTGCTGCATGCAACAAGAAGCATGTTAAGCATGAAAAGAAGTAAAAATAACTTGCCTCTTCTAAATCCCATTGGTGCACCTTCCCTTGCCTTAAAAACCTAAAACAGCTGAGAGTTGTTTTCAATTGGACTGTCTTCTGTAGACGTTAGAGCAAGGGGTGTGCCAGGTATCTGTGATAATAAAATGCCTAAAATTAAGAATGCCAAAAGTGTCTAAAATTAAAGAAAAAATAAATAATACAGATGAAAACTTACGTCATTTAAATCGCTTTAGGTACTTAAGGCACTATTTTTACTGTTCGTTTTTAATACAATGGTTGTCCGGAATCGAACAGAGAAGGTGGAATATACTATGCTTTTTCAAGCTTCTCATAGTGAATGGAAGCTGCAATCCAATACACAGCTCAACGCTTCTAAATCGGTAAGATGGTTTCCCAATACCATTACGTGGTGATTTCCTTCGACCTGTTGGATAAATTTTCGTGTGTTCTGGATTTGAATTGTTACGGTGTTTCGGCAAAAGGTGGTATCTTCACAAGCCACTACCTTACCGCAAAGCGCCACTATGCGCTCCAAATTCCGTTGGGCCCTGGCCAATGTTACCTCAACGCCGGTCGGAATTTCGGTAAATGATGTAACACCTGTTAATCCATGGTAATCTCGGAGCGTATACGGCAGGGGGTCTTTATCGAAACCGGACATGCGTGTGGGCAGGATACAATGGGATAGCCTGATGACATTGTTCTCTGGATCGGCGTGCACGATGTTGCCGAGAAACGCCGGCCTGTGGCTCAGATTACTCAGCAATATCATAGTCAAAAGCCCTGCAATGTCCATTTCGCACCCACTGGGGATACCCTCATCTCGCAGAAATGACATGCCCATACAGGGATTGATGATCTGGCCTGAAAATTTTTGTGACTGGGTAATTTCCAGGCAGTTTATAGCCATAGCCTGGGCACCTTTACGCTTCAGAATTTGTGCCATGGCCAGATAGGCAGCCGCCGATTGCTGCAAATGCTTAGAGGAGGGTTCGACGACCTGACGGGCGTCATTCATCCATGTATCTGCCAGAGAAGATGCTTCGACCGCATCTATTTTTTGGACCACATCAATTAACTCCCGGAGTTCTACTGGTATGAATTGCAGCCCGGTTTTGCGCCGGATGGCCTCCAGATCCGGAAAACCATACCAGCGCAGATGCCACGTCGGCGGTGAACCGAAAAGAACAATCCGCGTTTGGGCTAGAAGTTGTTTTACTTTCAAAACCTTTAACGTATTTAAGATATCTTCATAGTCTAGGGCAACAAACAGGTTGCGGTGTTGATGGCGCTCTTCGCCAACCGCGTATAATGCCATCGCCGGGGTATATTGACCGCTGAAAGCAATGATGGGTCCTTGCCAGCGGAGTAATTCCTCAATAGGGGTAACACCTAAGACGTAAAGAAGAATAACATCGATGGTGTTTTTTTCTTCAAAAAGAGACTGATAATCCTTAGAACTGCCGACGAGAAGCTTTTCTAAAATTGTTGTCTCTGCGCCTATTTCTTTTTTTAATTCTTCCAACAGCGTACTGATGCGATCTCGACTCTGGTTCTTGTCTAAAACGAGCTCCATGCGACCGTTATGGTCCACAAATACGCCGGCACCGCGACTGAGTATGATAACCGGTTTGATATTCATACCTGCATGCCTCCTTGTATTTTTCCGGAAGTAATTTCAAACCCCCCTCTAATGTCATATAACTGTGTTGCCCCGCTTAAAAGGCGGGATTTCGCGTCTTAATTTTATTTATGGTTTTAATGGTCCCTTTATAACCTTAACAAGGGCTTTTACAATTGATTTTCTATCTTTGATAATCAGGCTGTTGGACGGGCCATAGGCCGTGATACGACCCTGCGGTGACAAAAAGGGCTCCAAAGTTTTGGCCAGCTCCTCTGCATCAGCGTATTCAAGCTCGATGATCTGGATAATGATTGGATCCCCCGGTGGTACGAAATCTTGTGCATAAAGGGGATCGGCGTAAAGAATTAATAGAAGAATAAGCAAGATATGTTTTGACGGCTTAATCATTTTTGGCTTTGTTGGTATCAAATATGCTAATCCATCCTCTGCTTCCCTCGTAAGTCACCTCGAACCACTTCACTACGATTGTACCAATCTTAACTTCCTTGATGGATTTAATTTCTAAAACGGTTCCTTCAGGTATACGTGTAATATGTTGGCCGGGTCCGCACATCGGATGTGGACAGAGCCTGGCCTCAGTTCCTGGCGTAACGATGGTTACCGGATCGCCTTGCTTGACTTCGCCGGATAGGGCATCTGAAGCTATGCAGGGTATGAATACCAAAAGCGACATAACCGTGAGAAATTTAGTTAACACCCTCATTCTCTTATACATTTCCATGATCTTTTGTTTCGTTTGAGACGTAACGATCTCAGTTGAGTTTGGCTCAAATGAGGTTATAATGAAGCCACTGGATTCAAGAAACTACACGGCATAATCGCAGCGCATTTACCGCAGACGTGGGTCGATTCAGGAAGATCAGATAAGTAATCAAGGGTATCGCGGTTTTCATTGAGGCGATTCCAGCACTCTCGGCGCTCAAAGTCATTTTCGCTGAGCGCTTCCACCGGGCAAGCCTTCATACATTTACCGCAATCTTCGCCGACTTTGATTAGACACGCTTCATCGGAGTTGATTAAAGGATGTTCTCCGATTTGCGCTTCAGTTACCAGGCTTCCCAAGCGACCGGCACAGCCCGCCGTGGTGATAAGCATGTTGTGAACACCGAACCGGCCCAAGTTGACCAAGTAGCCAAGATGCTTGTGAGACCAGCGGGCCATTAACTTGGCTTCATCGAAGTTGTTGGTAGCCGGGGTTAATTCGGACTTGAACCCATGCTCAGCCAAAAGGTCGCTTAATGCCTGACTCAGGCGGCCGATGAGGTCATTGGTCTGCACATAGGCCACCCCCCAGTTGCGACACGGTCGATCCCCGTCCTTGTTTTCTTTGACCAAATCCTTTTTAAACGGAATGAAAAACACAATTACTGATTTTGCGGTTGACAGCAAATCGTTCGGATGGAGATGATCATTGGCTGCAATCCGCGGTAATTGCTCAAATCTTTGATCAACCGGAGCTGCTGCCAACAGCGGCGTCAACCACCAGCCTTCTGTGCCCAATCGATCAGGTTCAACTTCTACAAATTTTTCGGCAAACTTTCTTAATTTTTCAATATTGATATTATTCATATTTAATACATACCCCGTTAAAGTCGTAGGCGATTTAAATGGATTCCAATATCCTTTACTTTTTAACTGAGTATCGCTCAATTAAGGTAATAAAACTGGTTATAATAGTCAACAAAATGACAATATTGGAGAGAGTCATAGCAGCTCCCATTGAATGTTTAGACGGATGCTGTACCGGCTATTGAAAATAGAGTACCTCGGAGGGCTTCGATCATGCCAAGATGGCGTCCTGCGTGGGTGGCATGAAAAAGAAGATCATCGAAGACGGTGGCCTGTCTTTGTCCTATGATCAACGGTTTGCCTTTAGGAGATGTTTTTATCTGGAAAAATGCCACACCTGCCATCCGATTGGCGGGGATGTTGAACTGGGCTGCTGTGCGAACTGCTCCTCGGTTAATACCTCCGTGCTCGAAATAATGCTTTGATGTGTCCATTGGATTCTGGTGTTTAATGAATCTTTAAATATATCGCTCATATATCACCTCCGGATAATCAAATTTGTTTAAGATTTAAGATTCTGCAGCGGTGCGTGTTTCAGATAATTTTAAATTTTCATCACATTTTAGAAATCTGGTTAATTTGTCAATCATCACTTTCGGATTGATATCTCTTTTTCAGCAGAATTTCCAGCGAAACAATTTATGCTTGACTCGTCTTTTGATTAGATATATTAGTCATGACCACTTTTGAATGTTGAGAAAGCGTATTTAAATATTAAAAAGGAGGAAAATGAAAATGAATAAAGGTGATTTAATCAATGAGGTCGCCAAGGTAGTTTCTACCAAAAAAGAAGCTCAGAAAGCTGTGGATTGTATTTTTTCAAATATTCTTGGTGCCCTAAAAAAAAGAGACACTGTTCAAATTTCAGGTTTTGGGAGCTTTAAGGTGACCCAAAGACAAGCCAGAAAAGGCAGAAATCCACAGACAGGAGCGGAAATCTATATAGAAGCAAGAATGGTTCCCAAGTTCGTTGCCGGTAAAGCATTGAAAGATGCAGTAAAATAAATACAAATTCATTTGGGAAACAACATCGAAGGCAGGGTTATTCAACTCTGCCTTTTTTATTCAGCTTCTTGATCCACCAAAACATTCGGTTCGCCTTTCAAATTTGCTAATTTAAGTATTTAATGTGGATAGTGGTTTTTGGTTGTATTCACCATGGCTTTAAAATTTTCCATTTTGCAATCGATCGGACAGGTGCAGCCGGTGCTCAAAATGAACCCGCTATCTTTTCCAACGATATCAATGAGTTTTCGGCAATATTCTTCCATTTCTTCAGGAGTGCCTAATGAAGACATGGCTGCCGGGACATCACCGGCAATGCACATATGTCCTTTGAGAATTTCTTTGGCCTTAAAAATGTCGGTCATGCTGTCTAGCTCCGCAATCACCATTTTAGAGGGCAGATCCTTAAAATACGGGAGGTTTAAGGTGTAATTCTGATCCAGATGCATCACCGTAAGTATTCCTTCCGCAGCAAATGCCTCTACCATCTTTTTCATATAGGGATATTCGAACCGTTCATAGATGTTCAACGGATAGTAAAACCCGCCGCCGCGTTCCATGATCAGCATAACGCCCGACTGACCACTGAGTTGGCTTGCCTCGACGACATCCGAAATTAGATCATCAACCATGGCATCCATGACAGCTTCGAGTTTAGCCGGAATTTCATAAATATCTTTGGTGACCTCAAGAAGGGTGCGAGAGGTGGAAAGTATCATCAGCGGTGAGGACGTAATCGCCCCGCAAAGCGTCCGGATGCCTTTATCTCTCCAGAATTTTAATTCGGTCTTGTACCGCTCCATCTGTCGTTGGGTCCACTTAATGGTCTGCTCTTCACCAGCTGGGTTGTAACGCTGTTGGTGTTTGGCTCGAAATCCTTTCCATCCAAGGGTGATGATATCGTCATAATCATCGCGGGTGATGATTTCCGTCTCCAGGAATTGGGGCGAGTCATTTTCCCCCAGATGCGTACCGGGGAACAAGTTTTTCCCAAGGGCAATACCGCCGGAGGAATACACATGGGGGGTTGCCGGTATGCTGTATCCCGGCAGGATCATTGCATCCCAGCCCCCGACTTCCTCAAACACATCAGCGATCGAGTAAAATCCTTTCTTCCAGTCTCTCATGGCCTCGGCAACCGTAAAGCCTTTGTATTTGGCCGGAAAAAAGATATCCATCAACGGAGCACAAGGTATCCTGTCCACCGGCTCTAGTTTAACTGCCGCTTCGATTCTTTGCATGGGAGTCATCGTTTCTTGTGGCATAATTATTCGACCTCCGAATTTTAGAATTGCTTTCAAACTTCACCTGACGCTCAATGGCAGTATCTGAAGTTTTAAAACCATTCCATGTGATTAAATTAGATTCCTATAAGTTTCTTGCACTGCTTAATGCCATCCATGACATCGGTGGTTTGGCCGTCTGCGCCGAGATACCTTTTTACGGTTCCGGTGGTGACACCCCCTCCGACAATGATCTTTAAATCTTCCCTCAGCCCCTTTTTTATAAGCAAATCCACCGTCTCTTTCATCGGCTCAAATGAGGGGGTGAGCAACGCGGAAAATCCAAGAATTTGAGGTTTTATTGCTTCAACAGATTCAACGAAGTCTTGAACCGGCACATCAACGCCCAGATCGTGAATTTCAAAGCCTGCACCTTTGGCCACCGTCACAAAGATATTTTTACCGATATCGTGGATATCGCCCTTGGGCGTACCGACAACGATCGTACCGATGGTGTCCATGGCTGTGTCCTGCAACCTGGGCTCAAGGATCTGCATGGCCTTTGAAAAAAGATCGGCTGACATCAACAGCTCACTGAGGAAAAAATCTCCGGTTTCAAATTTTTGGCCGATGCGTGCCATGCCGTCCTGAAGCTCGCTGATAAGCTCAATAGGCTCTTGACGGTCTTTCAGGCGCCTGGTAATTTCCCCCAGCACCACATTTTTGTTAAAGTCAACAAGCGCCTGGGCGAGATCTTCTTTCATAGCCTATTCCTTTTCTGGTTTTTAATAATTGTCGTTGCTGCATCTGATGAATTTGATTGATTATCTTACCGCCTTATTGCATAACCCGGAAACTGTGTAAAGTTCAAAAGATGCGAAGTTGAGGTGAATGCAGTTGGGAGTCCATGAAATTTCATGGACTCCATCAAATATCATGGGGGAGCTAAAAAGAATTGGATATTTCAGGTACAGCCTGCTCCATAAGCGCGTCACTGTTTTCTTTGGCCGCTTCTATAATCAATAATACTTTTTGCCAGTTTCCCAAATCTTTCCGAGCGGCCTTCAATGGTTTCGATGCTTTCCAGGACCATCTGTTCAGCTTCCGCATTTTCTATAACCCTTTCCTCGGACAACGCCAAAATAAATGATGCGATTGCTAATTCATAAAGAATATCCCGTGCATTATATGCGGATTGGGCCAGTTCATTTTGAGATTTTTGGGCTTCCGATACAGTATATTTGATTTGCCCGGCCAGCAATCTGATTTCTTGTAATAATTTGACCAATTCTTTTGGTGTGTCTTTGGTTTCTTCAATTGCCGCTGTCATTTCCTTAAACAATGCGTTGCTGTTTTGGAGCATTTTAATCAGCTCGGTTGGGGTTTTCTTGGTTTCAACAATGCCTTCTGTCAATTCCTTAATCAAAATTTTGCTGTCCAGCAGTACCGCATGACTTTCTTCCATGACTTCCAATCCTGAATTGTAAAAGGGTTTTAGGGAAAAGAATCCAATGATTAAGGCTATCACACAGGCGATTAGAAAAACCGAAAGTGATATTTCCATTATTCTTTTGGTCATTTGATCCTCCTTTCTTTTATATGTTAATTAGAATTTTCAAAAATTGCCTGTCATCGCTTTAAATTTTTGCGACAGCCGCCTAAGCTGTTTCAGCAGGTTCTAAATATAAATCGAAACCATAATAACCGTTATTAGCCTTGGAAGATGAAATACGGGGATCATGCGGATGCGCTAGAAGAGAGAGCAAGTTGAACCAGAGTGTCATATTACCAACTCAATATACGGGTGCTATCGGAGCGGCCTTTTATCTATTAGCAGCATTTATATGCCAAATTCAAGAATAATCAACAAACTTTATATGAGACACAACATTGCTTTTACATCCTCCAATGTAATCCCGGCAAAAAATCTCCGTTGACAACGAAGCCGGCCTTCGATAGTTGATTTTTAACCTTTTCCGTATTTGTAGAACCGAAGTTGAAGGAGCCGGAACTTGCAGGGTTTTCCGCCGAACCGATTCCGAGCGAATATGATTACACTGCCGGGATTTCGCTGATCTCGCCACCCAACTCTGTTGATAAGAGGAGGCTTACATGTCATCAAAAAAGACACGCCCAGAGCACGACAGGATCGTTGCCGATGCGCGGCGCGTGCGGAAGCAACGTGAGCAGACGTATCGTGAAAGAGCGCTAAAAATGTTTCCCTGGGTTTGTGGGCGGTGCGGACGAGAATTCAGCGGCAAAAAGCTTCGTGAGCTTACGGTTCATCACAGGGACCACAACCACGACCACAATCCACCCGACGGCAGTAACTGGGAATTGCTTTGTCTCTACTGTCATGACAATGAACACTCGCGCTATGAGGATTCTGCAGCATACAGCGATGTGTCCCCGGACGGGGAGCAAGATGATGCTTTGACTGACAGACCTTTTGCCAATCTTGATGCATTGCTGAAGAATAAAAAGTAATTCGGATTACAAATCATGACACAAGATACTTTCGGATCGCCCTGGATCAATTTGCCTTCAAAACCGAATAGAGACCCGCAGTCCACAGAAACGGAATTTCAAGCGGTATGTTGACTGGTGTGATCTTGATGCGAGTTACTTTCACATTCATTTCCTTTCATCTTTATCCGCCTTCCATTGGAGGAAAGAGGATAATTTTGTCCTCCGGCGACAGGTGAGTATTGGCGTCGGCTCGACGGCCGTTGATCAATATTACCATTTTTACACTTTGCGGAATTTTCAGCGTGTTGATCAGATTGCCTACCGTTGAACCGCAAGCAAGTTGCAAAGTAAAGCTTGCTTCGTTTGCGGGCGAATACTGCCTGAGATTGGCATACATGTTCACCTGTACCTTCATGGCCCTGTCTTTCTTTTCTAAAGCAGTCCAAGTTCTTTGAGCTTGTCTTCTTTTGGGATGCCGTCTGCGGTCCAGCCCCGAAGTTTGTAATACTGGTCCAGCATTTGATCCAGGTGGCAGACCAGACCCTTGGCTGCTCCATCGGGCAGTGGCTCGCTGGTGATGCGCGGGGGAAGACTGTCATCTTTGCGGGAAAATCCTGCACGCGCAAGAAATAGACGCTCGGCATTACATATGCGCTCACCTGCTTTCTCCAGCTCTTCGAGTGTATAGCCGGCACCGGTGGCCGCATTTAAAAGCTCCATAATGCCGACGGGCCGGGCTTCCAAAGTCTGCGCCACCAGGTTTCGAATACTAAAAAAGACACATAAGCCGGCTGAATCGATGACCGCAAATACATCCTGCCATTTTGCAACCACCGGCGGCTTGTCTTCCCAGCTATGCGGATCGACGGTTGTGGGCACACCGAGCAGCTCGAAATAAGCCGGATCGCCGCGCATATGCGAAGCACCGATAGGAGAAGTGGCATAGGCCAGTCCCATTCCCTGTTCACCGCGCGGATCATAACCGGCAAAATCCTGTGCTTTTGCGACCATCGCAAGCTCCGGATGACCAAAGCGAGTAGCCATTCGCAAACTGCCTTCAGCCAGGATTTCGCCAAACCCTTGCCGCAGGGCAGTTTGGCGCGTGAGGGTGACCAAGGCCTGCCCGTCACCCCATTTCAGCGGCATTCCCGCCTCAGACTCCGTCAGATATCCCTTTTCGAACAGTTCTATGGCACAGGCAATGGTTGAGCCCATGCTGATCGTGTCAATCCCCAACTCATTGCACTCATAGTTGGCTTTGGTCAGCGCCGCCAGGTCGTCCACGCCGCAGTCGGAACCCAGCGCATAAATGGTCTCATATTCCGGCCCCTCGCCTTCACCCTTAAATGGTCCATCGGGAATCCTGGTGACTCGCCCGCAGGCAATCGGACAGCTAAAGCATGGCTTGGCCCTTACCAAGTATTTTTGGGTCAGGGTTTCGCCGTAAATGGATTCCCAACCTTCAAAAGTTCCCTGCTGAAAATTGCGGGTGGGAAAGACGCCGTGACTCTGTGTGCCGACCACTGTGATCGCCGTACCGTGAAGGCGCAACGGCGGTGGATTGTCCCGGGTGGCCTCTTTGAAGTTATCTCTGTATTTCGCGTTGACCGTCTTAAACTCCTCCGGATCATACAAGGACAATTCTTTATGGCCGCGAACAACGACGCCTTTCAGATTCTTTGAACCTAAAACCGCACCTACCCCGGAGCGCCCGGCAGCTCGATCCCGGTCATTAATAATAGCGGCAAAACGCACTAAATTTTCCCCGGCCGGACCAATGACACATGTTTTGGCTTTCGCATCGGTCTCATGGCACAAGGCATCGTCGGTCTCATGGGTCGTCTTTCCCCACAGGTGTGCAGCGGACCTGAGCTCGGCACGATCACCGTTGACCCAGAGATAAACCGGCTGAGGTGATTTGCCTTCAAAGATAATGGCGTCGTGTCCTGTTTTTTTTAGTTCCGCAGGGAAAAAACCACCTGAGTTCGAACACGTGATCGCCCCGGTTAACGGAGACTTTGTGGTGACCATATAACGCGCTCCGGTGGGTGCTGCAGTTCCGGTCAAGGGTCCGGTCGTCATAACAACTCTGTTTTCCGGTGCCAGGGGATCGCAGGTCGGATCAACTTCTTTTGCCAGATAATAGATGCCCAGCCCGCGGCCGCCAATATATTTCTTTGCCACCTCAGGATCAAGTGCCTCTGTGCGAATATTTCCGCCGGTCAAATCGATCCGCAGAATTTTTCCGCACCAACCTTGTACTGCAGTGCTCTCGTTCATCATTCCTCCTTATGCGTGTTTGGGATCAGAGAAATACTGGCAAAGGTCTCCATGCGAAACCATAGATAAAAAACCTTAATTTCAATCTCCAGGACAGTACTTATATGATAGCATTAATGATTCCAAGAAAATTTTCGATTAAGATTATCTGGTTGGGCCTTATGCCTTGACCACGATCTCTTTACGCCGGGCCATCTCCACAAGCCTTTCCAGCGGCTCAGGGGTATACATCGCACCTGCGGGATTGGACAGGGTGTTGACTACCATGGCCCGGATCAGACACGGCCATCAACGCACTGAAAAGAGCAAATACAGAGCCGGAGGTGCCGTTATCTGCTCCAGTTTTGCCGCAATGCCGTTGTCTGCCTTTACTTTTTGATGAATGGCTTCTCTCAGCGACACAAGACTGGTGTTGGGGGTATATTTGGTAAAACCCTTGGACATGGCTCTGGCAGCCGCCTCCCGGATATGTTCCGGGGTGGCAAAACCAGGCTCTCCCAATTCCAGATGAAAAACTTCCTTCTGATCTGCGGCCAAATTTATGATGGCCCGAATGCCGGATCTGGGCATGTTTGTCAAATTGCTTGATTCGACGCGCACTTTCCTTCCTCTTGAAAACTATTATTCATCATCAACCGGTCGATACGCTCCGGGCACACTCGTCTTGACGACGTCTGCCTCCAGAAACTCCTTCCAGGTAGCATGCGTCCACAAGGCGGTGGCCCGCACCAGCTGAGTGCAAGCGTCCTCGGCCTGGTTACGCTTGCAGAGCTCCAGTGCGTTCTCAAAATATTGACGGGACTCTTTCAACAGCTTGATGGCCTCCTCGCGTTTGAAATTTTCCAGGCCTTCGGCAATCAAAGAATTCTCATAGGCCATCGTGCCGCCGGTAAGGTTATCCATATATGGCTCAAGCACACTGAAAGGCTTGTTTAAATAGGCCAGGTAGCGTTCGCCATCGGGGAACTTCTTGCGTTCTGCTGCGTCTCTTTTTGCAGCTTCGGCCAGTTTACGGCCGAGATCTTCGGCTTCCAGGAGTGCACGTTCGAGGTACACGGTATGAACGGGCAGACCGCCGATATACCGGAAGCCATAGCAAAACGCCCATTTACACAAATTTTTATTCGCCAGCCGCTGCATTCCCTGGTTGCTTGCGCACGAAATGGATGCAAACGGCATTCCGTCCAGTTTTCCGCTCCACAATAACGGATAGATCCGTTCGATCAGCAGATGGGTCATTGCGCTCGGCCCCCAGCAGTGCACGGGGTCGGCCAGAATCCAGCCGTTCGCCTGTTTTATTTTTTCCATGAGCGCCCCGTTGCCACCCATTGCGTCTTTTAATACGCAATCATGCGCATCGTCACGGATGCACTGAAAACAGCTCGTACAGGGGCCGAATTCAAACTTATGCAGTTTTACCAATTCCACATCAACACCGACAATCTGTTGCGCTCCACTGATTGCAGCTTGAAGGACACTCGCCGTAAACCCTTTTGACCTGCCGCTTGCCAGCAATGCCAGAACGTACGCCATGTCGCAACCTCTACTTTCTTTGGTCCTGCGAATAATCTGTTAAAGCGGATTATCCGTCAGTGGCCAATAATTTGGATTTGATAGTTATTGAAAATTCATATTCATGGCTGCAAAACTACCGCTATAGCAAACTTGGGGGGATGAGACAGCGCTCCAGCCAATCCAGGGCTTCGGTAATATGGCATTGGCCGTCTTTTAATGAAATGCAGCCGTGCCCGGGCAAGAAAACGTCAACATTCAAGCCTGCCAATTTTTCGATGCTGCGGATGTATTCCTGAAGGTAATGAATAGCCTCCGGGGAAAAACCATGCGCCCGAATGGATTCCAATACGTCGGCAATGCCCATCCCCGTGCCGGCATTAATGAGCGCTGACGCACTACCGCCGTCAATTTAATATATATGGCAATCGCTGTAGTGGGTTAAACTGAACCCCGACGCGCCACTGCCGACCAGATAGACTCGTTCGGTTAGTCGTATAACACCTCCTTGCTCTTAAATATGGATCATCGCCACCCGCAAATTACGCTGGTAAGCGCCAGGTAACACTTGGCTGCATCCACCAATTGATTGAGTTCCACGAATTCATCGTTGGTATGTGCCTGGGCAAGGCTTCCGGGACCAAGCAGTACGGTTGGAATTCCCGCCTTCATCAAGGTCGCTGCATCACTCCAGCATTGCATCCCGGCAATCCGAGGCGATTTCTCCACCATATTCATGGCCTGTTTGGCAAAACGTATCAAGCGATGGTCTTCTGAAATTGCAAAGGGTCCAAAGTATCCGTCTGAGGGTATAAGCGATATCACTTCAGGTTTTAGGGCCGGATTTTTATTGCAGACCTCATGCAGAATAGCTTCGATTTCCGAAATAATTTGAGCTTGCGTTTCGCTCTCGACCCATCTCCGGTCGATTTGCAGGCTGCAACAATCGGCGACGGTATTGACTTTTACGCCGCCCTGGATGACGCCAAAATTGAGCGTTGCTGCGCCGACATGTTTCTGAATGCGCTGATGCAGTCGCGGAACAAGATCCTTTTCGAGTCTCTGAATAAAATCCGATACGGCACGGATGGCGCTAACGCCACACTCGGGCATGCTGGCATGCGCTGCTTTTCCCCGTATTTTAATTTCTAGCTGTAAAACGCCCTTATGCGATATAACCAAATCCAAACCGGTCGGTTCCCCGACAACTGCATAATCCGATCTAAAACCACGGCGGATGAGGGATCGTGTTCCTGTTCCTCCGGTCTCCTCGCCGACCACAGCCGTAAAATAAAGATCACCGCCTAAACGAACCTCACATTTTTTTAAAAGGTACAGTGTGTATAACATCGCCCCCACAGCACCTTTCATGTCGCAGGATCCACGGCCGTAGAGACATCCATTCTCTACTACCGGATGGTAGGGCTGTTTCATACCCTCCCCCGGTGGAACGGTGTCCAGATGACCATTCAACGCCAGACTCTGCCCACCATTGTAGCCTTTCATTTTGACGATGATGTTAAAGCGATCTTCCGCAACCTTCTGGAGCGTGGCATCAATTCCCCACTCAAGTAGAAGATCGTTAACAAATCCGACGATTTCTCCCTCCTGTCCGGGAACATCGGAATGGCTGGGTATGCGAATAAGATCTGCGATGATGTTAACGAGTTTTTCTTCATCAATACGTTCGCAAACGTAATCAATATCCATCAGTCAACAACCTCCTCCTATTACTAAAAAATCGCCTGTCCCGCCTCCTTTTGGAAGAGATGAATTTTATGCATATTCAGTACCAGCGTAATCGTCCACGACGCCATCAAATTTCTTGGTGATATTTTTCAACTCAACTTTCGCCATGCTAATTTCTCCCGACCAAAAATTTTCATACACGCTTGCCGGCATGCATTCGACGCTTTTCTACACCGCTGCATCATAGAGGGCCACAATGTTTTGCGGTGGAACATCGGCCTGAATGTTGTGCACCGCCCCAAGAACATACCCGCCATCTCTTCCCAATATATTGACCACCCGGCGTACCTCCCGTGTAACTTCTTGCGGGGTTCCGTGGGGAAGGACATGTTGCGAATCTATCCCTCCCCAGAAGCAAATTTTATGGCCATATTTTTCTTTTAGCGTTTCCGGGTTCATGCCTTTTGCCGAGACCTGGACCGGATTAATGATGTCAACGCCGATTTCAATCAGGTCATTCAGAAAATAGGCCACGGATCCACAGCTATGCATATGAAGCCTGGCTGAGGTCTTACGCTTGATCAGCTCAAAATAGGCCTGGTGGAAGGGTTTGATCATTTCCCGATATAGATCAATGGAGATCAAGGGGCCGGACTGTCCGGCAAGATCATCACCCACACAGACAACGTCCAAATAAGGGCCGACCTCATCAAGATACCGCTCCATTTTAATGGCTTGGATTTCGAACACTTTTTCTAGAAGCGCAGTTGCCATCTTCTTGTGTATCAGCAGGTCTATCAAAAACTGTTCCATCCCTCTCAAATCAAAGCAGTTCTGGAAGATGCTCGTATCACCCATATGGCCCACCAATGCGTAAGCCGTGTTCTCCCTCAGATTTTTGGCCCGTTGCCTCAATCCCCTCGTTCTGCCTGGATCATATGGATCGGGCCAATCGTACTTTTCAATACTTCTTACGGTTGTCATGCCTGCCAGCGGAAATTCGACAGGATCATAGTAGAATATCTTTCCGTCTATTTTCGCCGCTCTGAATTTAACCCCCCATTCATCGGCATAGCTATCGACTGGGGAAAGATCGGGTTTAGCCACATCCTGCGGATGGGCGAGGACGGGTCTGGTGTCAATCTGAAACCGCTCGAGAACAATATCGTCAACCGCCACAACCTGCATTGATCTGGACAGGAATACCGGCTCTGTATCCAGCGCAATACCTAAATAATTTTTCAATCTATCGTAGGCAATTTTTGTGATCGACGTGTTCAGCGTGCTTCCTAAATCCAGCGGGGGGCGATCCGGGCTTTCGTGGCGTAAAGCCCGGGAAACTCTCTGGCGCGGTGTGATTTTCATTCGGTTTTGGTTCATCATCGCTTTGTTCCTACACTACTTTATGGCTCCAAGGGTCAGACCCCTGACAATGAATCTTTGCACGATCAGGACAAATATAAACGCCGGCACCATCGCCCCGATAGACACGGCACACATCAAAGGCCAATCAAATGTCATGGTGCCGGCCAATGATGCAACCAGCACCGGCACTGTTGCACCTTCCGAGGATGTCAGCACGAACACGAAAAGAAATTCGTTCCAGGAGAACATGAAGGTCAAGATCGCCACGGAAATCACCATTGGCATACTCGGTGGAAGAACGATCCTCAAGAGAACTTGCAGACGTGTGGCCCCGTCAATAAGGGCAGACTCCTCAATTGCAATGGGCATTTCTTCAAAGTAACCTTTGAGTAACCAGATCGCAAACGGCAGATTAATAAGTAAATGTGCCAGGTTAACAGCAAAAATGGAATCTAATAACTTCAAGCTGCGGATTACAATATAGATTGGAACGATGACGCCAAAGGCCGGAGCCATTCTGATCGAAAGAAACCAGAACCCGATATTCTCATTGAGCTTCGATTTGAAGCGAGCAAGACTGTATGCTGCGGGTATACCGAAAAACAGTGCCAGAACAATATCGATGCCGGCGATCTTTAAACTGTTCGCAAACGCTTTCAACATCCCGCCGGTAAAGATCTTCTCATAGGCTTCCATGGTAGGCTGAAACACAAGTTGGGGCGGAATTATCAGGGTCTGGTAATGGGTTTTTAAGGATGAAAGCACCAACCAGGTGATTGGAAATAGAACAAAAACCAGATATACGCCAAGGATTGCGTATAAAATGAGTCTGGAATAATGATGACGCGTTGATTTCGATGCCCCCATCAGCGCATTCTCCTGATTAAAACCTGACTGATTATCACAGTGATAAGCAACATTATCACGGCCAACGAAGCTGCTTGACCAAGATTAAAATACTGAAATCCAATCTTCCAGCCGAGCAGCGGAAGGGTCTCTGTAGCAGTGCCCGGCCCCCCGCGGGTCATCACAAAAATGGTTTCAAAAAGGTTGAAGGCATCAATAAACCGTATAATCAGCGCAATGATGATCGCCGGCTTCAATAAAGGTAGGGTTACATTTTGGAGCATTTTCCAGTAATTGGCGCCATCTATTTTCGCGGCCTCATAGAGTACATCCGGAATCGCCTGCAGCCCTGCCATGAGAATGATAAATGTAAGTGGCATTCTGCACCATACGTCTGCAATGATAACGGATATCAGCGCCAGAAGCGGGTCTCCGTGAATGCTCTTTTCAAATCCCAATGCTGGAAGAATGAAGCCACCGATGACACCGACTTCCCTGTTCAGCAGGAATTTCCACGCGAAACCTGCAACCACAGGTGGGATGATCGCCGGCAGGGTAAAAATGACCCTGAATAAACCCCGCCCCCTTAGTTTCTCGTTGAGGATTAAGGCCAGCGCCAGCCCGAATAACAGGGTGAGCAGGGTCGATGAGAAAATAAAAATAGCCGTAACTCTTAAGGATTCCAGGAAGTCGGAAGAGGTGATGATGCTATAAAAGTTCCCAAGCCAAACAAAGTTCACCTCTCGACTAAATAGCACCCATCTATGAAGACTTACATACAGCAAGAACGCAGTCGGAAAGGCAACTATGGCTGCACAAAGAATCAGGCTCGGCATCAAGAGCTTATTTTCTTCTTTCATCCCCTTTCCCCGGCAGAAACTTGCTGTAGAGAGCATTCAAAGCATGGCTTTCCACCATTTTTGGAAAAAAGTGACACAGTTCTCTGCCGATGCCGCTTCCTCCACCGGTATTAATAACGACCCTGTCCATTGCTCACACCTCTCGTTGTGAATCTGTTCAAAAGCTTAAAGGGGGGGAGTCCTCAATTAACAGATTGAACATCGAACTTCCAACTTTGAACATCGAATAGGGAAGCTCCCCCCTTTTAGGGTGATCGTTTCTATTTTAAATTATCTTTTCAGTCGTAATAGCCTCCCCGGAACATACGTTCCAGGGCCCAGGTATTGAGCTTATTCAGAACCGGATCGATATCTTTTCCTGCAATCGCATTGGATGCAGCGGTTCCGATCTTATCGGAGAACTCTGCCAGTTCGGGAATATATGGGAAATAATATGGATTTGCGTCAGCTACGGATTCTTCATTGAGTTTGATTTCCTCCATACCGTATTTTTTCACCAATACATCGCTGTACATGACGGACTTCATGGTCACATTGGGCCATTGGGTCCTGTCTGCGAAGGCCTGCATGGCACTTTTCCCTGTCAGATACGTGAGCACTTTCCAGGCCTTGACTTTGTTTTTTGAATCCCTGTTGATACCCATGGAAAATGTCCAGAAGCTTTGAATCTCCTTACCGCTGGGACCGACAGGGCTTTTGGCGAAACGGGTGTTGTTTTTCACATCGGGATTTTCGGAAATTCCCAGGGCTGCATACGCATTGATTGCCGAAGGCATCAAAATAGCGGCCTTGCCCGCAGCATATGTATTCATCATATCTACCCATGTGTGGGATGAAATTCCAGGTGGTCCGTACTGCTTGCATATATCCACGAACATTTTAAAGCCGGCCTTAAAATCATCTGATGTGAAAATGGGTTTGGCCTTGTTTTTCTTGATGTCTGCTGCGGTAACCAGCCCCCCTTCAAACCAGGCCGGATAACCCGCATTCGCATATACAAATCCACCAAGATCGAGGGTGGGCTCTTCCCCCGGAGCCCCCCGCATTGTGACGGCATATATATCCTTCATGCCGTCCTTTTTAAATCCTGCCTTGAGCTTGGCAAGAACATCCATCAGTTCGTCAGTGGTTTTGGGTGGTTGCAAGCCGTATTTATCAAATAAATCCTTGCGATACATGATACCGGCCCCAAAAGAGTAATATGGCAGCGCATACAAGGGCCCACCCGGAGGCATCCGATTTGCATCAAGGTACTTCCCGAAAACGTCGTTGGGATCGAAGTATTTGGATGGGTGTTTCTTAAAATAATCATCCAGCGGCTCCAGAAATTTACCATGTCCATAAGCTTGCACCCCTTGAGCGCTTCCGACAAGGAGGATATCATACCTCCCCGTGCCGGCAATCAGATCCGTCAATACCTTTTGCCGAACTGCGGTTTCATCACCCCACTCAATCTCAACCCTGGCACCCACTTCCGTTTCGAGTTTCCCTAGCAATTCCGTTCTTTCGGTGCCCTTTGGACCAAAAAGCTCAGGCCACGCAAATCCCTGAGCAAAGGCAAGGATTCTAATGGTTTCCTTTGCCGTTGCCACCTGAAAAGAAGCGAGGATTAAGACAATTACCATAACCATCACAACAAAACCTTTGCTTTTCATAAAACACCTCCTTTAGCTTTAGGGTTAGGGGTTAAAATACCCAGATCACTGAATCTCAACTACCTCATATCGTGAAGCCCGCAATTGATGTGGACGATTGTGGGCTTCCTCAAAATAACCCCGTCATATAGATAGCTCAAAGCTTTATAGCTGTTGCGTCTATTTTCTTCCGGCCCCCAGATCCAGACCTCTACTTTATTTGAAAGTTAGTGTCAAACCATTTCAGGATGCTTTGATAGCTGCCATGGCTAGAAAAAGAAAACTCTTTAAGGGTCACAAGATAGGCCTCCCGATATTATTCAAAATGATTGTTCGGGATCTAAAAAAATCAGCTATCCGCCAGGTGCTTTAACGAAAAAATCCCATCCAATCCCACCACCGGCCGGTGGATCTTATCTTTTTTGGACATAAACAGATCTTTGAATCTGCGATAGTTTCCGGCCACAAATTCTTTGGTACCAATGATACCTGAATCCGTAAAGTAGCGGGTACGATATCTGAAGCGTTGCAAGCGCTTGAGCTTAAAGTCATTTTCCTGCTGTTTTTGCAAAACACTGTTGTCAATTACTGAGGCCTGCCCTGTAGCTCCAGAAGATGGTACTGGGGCAACCAGTTTTTCCGATTGATCCACAGCGCCGGCCTCATAAACATAGCGTCGATAACGCTTCAACCTTTCTGCGGTCTCCAGGACTCCGAACTCTTCAAGACCAAAATCAACTTGGCATCTCTGCATCTCTGCATCTCTTGTCGGACCAAGCTATGTGTTTATATTTTATGAAGAAATCTGCCAAAAAGGGTCGTTTTTCAGTCTTAGGGAACACTTTTCAGGGGCAAAAACATGGCTGTAAGGACTTTGGGATTCCCTAAGTTCATAACCCTCATTGTTCTCCAACGCTCTGCGGCCCATTAAGGCACACTATGTGTAACAAGACGAACTAAACTTGTCAGAAGAAGCAGTTTCAAATCTTGATCAGTGCGCAAATAATTCTTCTTAATAGATTATACGGATCAAACAAGTTCTATCTAAACTGACTGCCTTGATCCAAATTGCGATATTGAATCGCCTCCGAAACATGATCCACCAAAATATTCGGCTCGCCTTCCAGATCAGCAATGGTACGGGCGATTTTTAAAACAAGGTTAAATGCACGGGCCGAAAGGTCGAGTTTGTTGATGGCCGATTCCAGCAGGCTTCGGGAAGCCTCGTCTATGTTGCAATGGGTTTTGATATGGAGGCTGCTCATCTGGACGTTGCTGTTGATTTTTATTCGGGCAGACCGTCTAGATGAAGTTGAATGTAATTTGCCATGTTAATTCACAATTCAAGACGCGACACCATTTTTCCATTTTTTTTCATAGGTTCTTCAATGCCCAGAGCTTATTTGGCGGCGAGTTCGAGATCCTCAGCGTAGGCGAAGAGGGCTGGGGTTCCACCTGTGTGCAGGAAGATAACGATCTCATTTTCACCAATCCTTCCCTGACGGATGTGGTCGATAAGACCCGCCATCGCCTTACTCGTATAAACCGGATCAAGGATAATCCCTTCGGTTTTGGCCACCAATTTCAACGCTTCGCGGCATTCGGTCGTCATGACTCCATAACGCTCTCCCACATAACTATCCTCATTGTAAATCTCCTCTGGACGAAAAAAAAAGTTGAGTCCCAGTCGTTCGGCGGTAGCATTGGCAATACGGGCAATATCAGTGCTGCGATCTTCATCCCAACGGATGGGTGTAATCCCGATCACCCTGGTTTTGCGACCCAGCGCTTTCACACCCAGCGCCAGACCGGCTGGGGTAATATTGGCGCCTGCCAGGTAGATATGATCAGCTTCGATGCCTTGCTGCCGGAGCTGGGCATCAAGCTCCAGGAAGGCGTTCACGTAACCAACGGCCGCCAATGAGAGCGTCGGCAGACCAAAAGGATTCATCAGGTAAGGTTTGCGTCCCTTGCGCCTTAGCATTTGCGCTCTTTCTTCGAGTAATGGCGGAAGCTGCTGCAAGTCCTCTCCCTCTACAATGGTTACGTCAGCTCCGAGCAGATGGTCTAGCAGGAGATTGCCTTGCAGGGAGGCACCTTTTACCCCATGCACAAGGATCAAAACAGTCTTCATCCCAAACTTACAGGCCGCGGCAACGGTTTGGCGGCACCAGTTTGACTGTGAGCCTGCACCGATTACGATGGTGTCTGCCCCCTGCTGCTGGGCTTCAGCAAATATAAATTCTAACTGCCGAGTCTTATTCCCGCCAAAGGCGAGGCCCGTACAGTCGTCACGCTTTATCCAGATCTCTGGACCCCCTAGCGCTTCTGTCAGGCGGGGACAAAACTCCAAGGGTGTCGGAAGATGAGCAATATGTATCCGGGCGAGTTCATCGATGCGAGACTGCAAAGCCTCTCGGGAAAGGATTTGACTTTCATTTGTCATGATCATAATTTCCTTATCAGCTTTTTGTCATTAAAGCGTACCAGAGATGAAAATTTTCTGGATTTGGCTAGTTCCCTCATAGATCTGGGTTATCTTGACATCCCTCATCATCCGTGCCACCGGATAGTCTTTTACATAACCATAGCCGCGCAGCAACTGAACAGAATCTGTGGTGACTTTCATGGCTATCTCTGCGGCAAAAAGCTTGGCCATGGCTGAAAGATGCACCATCTCTTGAGAAAGTTTATCCATATATCAAGGTGCGTGCGGGCAAAATTTTATTGTATTATTAAGAGGGTATATATCTTCCGCCCTAAATAACAGATAGGAAACAAGATTGCAATTAGTTGGTAAGTTTCACAATTCAAACTTTGACCCTCTTGTTCACCGAAAGCATTCAATCCATTCAAAGTGTAATTTTTTATACAAAAAAATTACTTGACAAATAAATTATTATTTGGGAAAAATTTCCCAAATAAAATTTCTGTTTTTCAATTCGGTTGAAAAATGATCAGCTGCTTAACTAACTCAAATAGTTTACCTATATATTATATCAGCTTACGTGATTAGAGATTTCAGCTCATGACAACAGACACAAGACAGGCCTTTTTTGCGACGTTAAAAAGGATATTGCGCCCTTTCATTCGAATCCTTCTACGCAATGGTATTTCTTATGGTACCTTTGCTGATTTCGCCAAGTTTTTATTTGTTGATATTGCCATGCGGGATTTTGCTATTGAAGGCCGAAAGCAATCTATTTCCCGCGTTTCGGTAATCACCGGACTGAATCGTAAGGAGGTGAAGCGGGTGTACCAGCTTCCCCAACCCGATGACCAGGCTAGCGCAGAACGGTATAATCGGGCGGCTAGAGTCATAGCTGGTTGGCGAAGAGACAGAGATTTTCTAACCAAAAACGGTAAACCTGCAACTCTCTTGATTACGGGCAAAGGGGCAACATTTGAAGGTCTTGTGAAGCGGTACAGCGGCGATATGCCATTTCGTGCAATTCTGGACGAATTAATTCGTGTTGGTGCGGCGAGCCGTACAAAAACAAACCGTATCCGGTTGCTTATCCGTGCTTATTTGCCGGAAAGCGATGAGTCCATGAAGATCCATATTCTAGGAACCGATGCAGGCCATCTTATCTCTTCTATCGGTCACAACCTGCAGCCTGATGAAAGAGGGCCATTTTTTCAACGAAAAGTGATGTACGACAATTTACCCAATGAGGCCCTTCCGCAATTTCGCAAATTCTCGACCAAATTGTGCCAACAACTATTAGAAAAACTGGATAATTATCTTTCCAAACATGATCGGGATGTCAATTCATCAATAAAGGGAACCGGCCGTAATACTGCAGGAATTGGCATCTATTACTTTGAAGAACGAACTTCAAAGAAGGAATAAAGAATGTTTTATCACAACAAATTTAAAAGCTATCTATTAGGTCTTGTGATCTGCTTATTGTTATCAACTTCTTTCATGGCCTGTACAGGAGATACACAGGTCGCCAGCGGTGGTATCGGAGGTACAGGTATCACTATAGGTTCCGTTTCGGCATTTGGAAGTATCTTTGTGAGCAATGGTGAGATAAACACGAGTACCGTTGAAGTTATTATCGAAGGAGACCTGGTTGGGGTTGGTGATAGCGCAGTACGGGATTTCTTGGAAATCGGAATGGTAGTTCGTGTGGAATCAATGGTATGGGAAGACGGTACAGCAAAGGCGGAAAGAATCGTTTTCAATGACAACGTTGAAGGACCGGTACAAAGTATAACCCCGATAAACGGCTTTACGAAAAGCATCATCCTGATGGGTCAAACCGTCATTGTCAATGATCTCACCATTTTTAAAAATACATCCATTGATCTCATTGTAGCAGATAATGTGCTCGAGGCGAGCGGGTTTTTTGACAGTGATGGTTTTATCCGTGCCACCTTCGTCGAAAAAAAGGCGGATGCATTTCTACCCGACACTGAAGTTGAGCTCAAAGGAAAGATTTCCAATGTCGATATTCTGCAGAAAACATTTCAAATCAACCTTCTCACAATAAACTATTCGCTTGCGGATGTCGCCAACCTACCCGGCGGCATGCCATCTGATGGACAACTGCTCGAAGTGAAGGGCACATTGGATGAAAATTTGGTGTTGATTGCCTCCCAAATCGATCTCGAAGATGAACTGAGCGTGGAAGAAGCTGATGCTGCTGACATTCAAGGCATTGTTACGGATTTTTCATCCCTTTCGGGGTTCACCATTGGAAATATATCGATTCAAACAGACGCGATTACCTCTTTTGAGGGACTGAATCCGGAAGATGTCAGTATCGGGTCAACGCTGTTGGTGAAAGGATCACTGAACAAAAGGGTGTTGTTGGCGGATAGGGTAATTGCCAAAGAAAAGGTCAAACTGAAATCATATGTAACCGGAATAAACATAGGAGAAAATACCATATCTTTAGCCGGGCTCAACGCGCTAGTAAAGGTCAATTCGTTGACTAAATTTCTAGGTATAGCGGATTCATTGGAACAGATTGAAAGCGGAGATGATGCACGGATATTTGGCCGCTCGGTGGCCGAAGATGAAGTCCTGGCCTCAAAGGTGATGGTTAAATCATCTGTTGATGACAAAGTCGTTTTAAAGGGACCGGTTACATCCGTCTTACAATCTTCATCAACATTAATTATTCTGGGGACAAGCGTGGATACAAGTACAGTTCCCGACGACGGTTTCGAGTTGAGTGACGGCACCCCGATTACACGGGAAGAATTTTTCGATACCGTACGCGCAGGTGATGTTGTTAACGCCAAAGGGACGATCAGCGGTATCGATGTAACCTGGACAGGTATTGAATTGCAGACAGAAGATTAAAGATTCCTTCGCAATGGGTCCAACCGAGATTAATAATTTAGAAAGGAGAGTAAAATGAAGTGCAAAACTAAATTAACATCGATGGTTTTATTGTTGTGTCTGGTTTCAGTGACATTATTTTTGATCGGCTGTGGCGGAAGCAGCGGTGGAGGCGGTGGGGGAACGACCGGAGGCACCGGTACGTTATCGAT
>CP070746.1:3519891-3522796 GCA_020348305.1 Desulfobacterales bacterium | reverse complement strand
TCGCAGATGAGCCTCAATTACCGATATTTGAATAGTATCTGCAAAAAATAGGGACTCTCAAAAGTACATATACTGTAAACTAATCTGTAAAATTGACAAACCTCGAGAACTTGTGATATCAGATATTGTATCTGCATTTTGCCCAGAGTTGTGATTACATCTACATATCTGGATTTTCGCTATTTTGCAGATACAATAATGGTATCCAAGGTTTTGGGAGGCGTGGTTTTCTGCATTTTATCTCAATAAATCACCAGCTTCCGGAATCTTCAATTTTGATTGATAAAATCCATCGATTTGGTTATTAATACATATAAACTATTCCTGATTTTCCTATTCCAGTTCAGATGAAGGGGCTCTCCATCTACAGAATCGAATCCGATTTCTCATCTGATTTTTGTGTTCCTTCGAGTAGTCCACATACTGAGTTCCTCTTTTTGAAACCTTAAAAAAGGGGGTGCCATTGTGGCGGAGAAAGGTTTTAAACGTAAACTCACCGCTATCCTAAGTGCTGATGCTGTTGAGTACAGCCGCCTCATGGGTGAAGACGAAGAAGCCACTGTCCGAACCTTAACGGCCTACCGTGAGGTTCTTACAACTCTTATCCAACAACACAACGGCAAAGTATTGGATTCTCCAGGTGACAATTTGCTGGCCGAGTTTGCCAGTGTGGTCGATGCAGTGCAGTGTGCGGTAGCGGTTCAAAAGGAAATTAAGACCCGCAATGACGAACTGCCAGAAAATCGCAGAATGCAGTTTCGTATTGGCATCAACCTCGGTGATGTCATTCAGGAAAAAGATCGGATTTATGGAGATGGCGTTAACATTGCTGCAAGGCTGGAGGGATTGGCTGATTCTGGAGGAATTTGTATCTCCAAGACTGCTTTTGATCACATTGAAAGCAAGCTGCCATATGGATATGAGTTTTTAGGTGATCAAACGGTAAAAAACATTGCCAAGCCAGTCGGTGCCTATAGGGTTCTGATGGAGCCGAGGGTGACGGTTGCAGAAAAGCCGGAAGAAGAAAAACCAGCACCAGTGAGGCGAATGCCGGTTATGATTGGTGTCATTGCGGTCCTGGTGGTAGCCATTTCTTTGGTAATCTGGCACTTTTACATTCGGCGTCCATCAGTAGAACCTGCCTCTGTTGAGAAGATGGCTTATCCTTTGCCCGACAAGCCCTCAATTGCCGTACTGCCTTTTAACAATCTAAGTGGTGATCCGGATCAAGAATATTTCTGTGATGGGATGACAGAAGACCTGATTACAGACCTATCAAAAATCTCAGGCATATTTGTCATCGCCCGTAACTCGACGTTTGCTTACAAGGGAAAGCCTGTAAAAATCAATCAGGTTGCAGAAGAGCTAGGTGTTCGATTTGTGCTTGAAGGTAGTGTTCGTAAAGCTGACAACAAGGTGCGGATAACGGCACAACTCATTGATGCGATCAACGGCCATCATATATGGGCAGAGCGATATACGGGTATCATGGAAGATGTATTTAATCTGCAGGATAAAATTACTCAGAAAATCATTGGAGCTTTAGCAGTAAAATTGACGGCAAAAGAAAAAAAACAAATTGCTTTTAAGGGTACTGATAACATCGATGCTTACGATGTCTTCCTGCAAGGTTGGGACCATTATCTCAGGTCAACACCCGAAGCTTTCCGAAAAGCGATTCCATTTTTTGAAAATGCAGTTAAACTGGATCCTTACTTCGGGCAACCCTACGCTGCACTCGCCTTAACGTACTGGAGAGGCTCCTATGCCCATTATTGGACAGGAATGTCTGGTCTATCATCTATTTTAGAGGGGCGTCTTTTGGCGCGTCATTACCTCGAGAAAGCCATAAAAATGCCAACATCCCTTTCTCACCGAATTGCTTCTTCGATGGCACTTAATAGGCGTCAGTTCAAAGAAGCCATCGAAGAAGCTGAGCGGGCCATCGCGCTTAATTCCAATGATGCCAGTTGTCACTATACTATGGCAGAGGCTTTAGTTTATGGAGGCAAACCAAATAAAGGTATTGAATATATCGAAACGGCTATGAGGCTTGATCCTCGCTTCCAAACAGATCCACTGTATCTTCTTGGTATAGCTCATTTTTGCATGAGACAATATGAGAAAGCTGTGAGTCTTTTGGAAAGAGCTCTTAAACGTATTCCAGCCCCAGGTCAGCGTTTGTACCCTCTTGTTGCTGCATATGCCCATCTTGGTCGCTTCAAGGAGGCCAAGAAAGCAGCGGATGTATGGGCACAAATGCTGGGATTAAAATATACTATGTACCGGTTTCCATTCAAGGATCCAGAGGTGGCCGAACGGTTTGTAGATGGGCTAATTAAGGCTGGCTATCCAGCATTACATTCCGACTATTACAAATTACATGAAAGGAATAAATTGACCGGCGAAGAAATAGGACATCTTGTAGTCGGTCAGAAAGTCGCCACATCAGACGGAATAGTCAAACGCACTAAGGACGGGAATGCAAGATATCAGGGTTTTTTAGGAAAAGCTGATAGTGGAAAAAGCTGGATTAAAGGTGATTTGCTCTGCGACCAATGGCAAGAACGTTATGGAGGTTATAAAAATTGCTACCCTGTTTTCCGCAATCCCGATGGATCAAGGAAAAATTTGGATGAATATTTATCGGCCACCGATTTCGGCATCATTACATGGTCACCGGTAGAGTAATTATATGATAATCAAAAATTCCTTGTTAATTTGCTATTGATTTGTAATGAATCCGCCCCGTCAAAATTAGATAACTAATCGCAAATGAACCTCAATTACCGATATGTGAATAGTATCTGTAATAAATTGAGCCTCTCAAAAATACCGATATTGTAAACGTAAATGATATTTGGATGAACCTGTGTTTACTGCTATAAATGCCAGCTCCACGATG
>CP070746.1:3515922-3519791 GCA_020348305.1 Desulfobacterales bacterium | reverse complement strand
TGGTGAATAACATTCTATCGATTGCACAACAATACTATATACAGAAGAAATTCGCTTGATCAGGGAGGTTTTACATGATGTCTTCGTTGGAATTTGAAGGAAAAAATGTTGAAAAAGCACTTGATAAAGAAAGTAAACAACTCAATATTGCTAAAGATCAATTGGAATATGACATACTCTCGTATGGTTCCAGCGGTATTTTTGGCCTAGCCGGTACGAAGAAAGCTAGAATTCGAGTAAATTTAGCCGAAGCGTCACCGGAAGCTGTTAGCGAAACCAGTACATTTGATGAAGAAATTGAAATGCCAGCTGAAACTCATGATGATTTTGCCCCAGCTGAAAAGGATTATCGGGATGATCATTCCGTTGACCAGAAACTTTTCACCTTTCCCAAAGATCCATTGGATTTAGGCCGAAGTGTGCTTCAACGGATCATCGACTCCATTACCTCAGATGCTTCAATCACGGTTGAAGAAGATTCCGACCGAATTTTTTTTAATGTCGTTGGTGGAAATGCCGGCGTACTTATTGGCAAAAGGGGACAAACGTTGGAAGCGATTCAGTCATTGGTCGAAAAGGTCGTCAATAAGCACAATGACAATGACAACCGAATTCGGGTTCGGGTTGACATTGAAGGATATATGAAAACCCGGCGAGTGAACCTTGAAAGACTAGCTGCACGCCTTGCCGAGAAGTCAAAACGGATTGGAAAACCCATCTCGCTGGGTCAGATGAGTAGCCATGATCGCAGAATTATTCATCTGGCCCTAGAGGATGATCCGGATGTTAGAACCAAGAGCAGGGGAGAAGGGTATTTGAGAAAGCTTGTTATTTTTCCGAAGAAAAAAAATGAATAATGGATAATTCGACGATTGCCGCCATAGCCACCCCTGGTGGCCGGGGCGGTATTGGTATTATAAAAATTTCAGGTTCTCAAGCAATCTCGATCGCTGGAAGTATTTTTCGGCCTCATGACTCAAGCTATGCTTGCGGGCATAATCATAGCCCGGAGTCAAATGAAAACGATAACGGCCACTTTCAATCCCACCACTTAAATTACGGTAGAATTATTGATCCGGAAAATGAGCGAGTGTTAGATGAAGTTCTGGTCTCCGTAATGAAAGCCCCGCATACCTATACCAAAGAAGATGTGGTCGAAATCAATGCGCATGGGGGAGCGGTTGCACTGCAAGCCATATTGGCGTTGGTGTTAAGGCGGGGTGCGCGACTCGCCGAACCTGGAGAATTCACAAAAAGAGCGTTTCTCAATGGTCGCATCGATTTGACCCAGGCTGAAGCAGTGATTGATATAGTAAATGCCAGGACGGAAAAATCGCTTCAGATTGCCACCGCTCAGATTGATGGTCAACTCAGAAAACAGGTCGAATCTATCCGGGAGCGTCTTATTCAGTTTCTTGCACATGCCGAGGCAGCCATCGATTTTCCAGAAGATGTTGACGATATCTTCGACACGCACAAAGCGGCAATTGAAGTTGACAAAGAAGTGATCGATCCACTTAAAAGGCTGATTCGAAATTATATGGAAGCGGGTGTCCTAAGAGATGGGCTAAAAGTTGCCGTGGTGGGCAAACCCAATGCAGGCAAATCAAGTCTAATGAATCGTTTGGTACAAAGAGATCGCGCCATTGTGACGTCGATACCCGGAACGACTCGAGACGTGATCGAAGAAACCTTAAACATCAAGGGACTTCCGGTTATCATTTCAGATACTGCAGGCCTGCATGAAACCGATGATCCGGTTGAAACCCTGGGCATCGAGAAGACCCTTGAGCATGTCAACGGCTCCGACCTGGTGCTTTTTTTAATTGAAGCCCATCGCCCATTAACTGATGTTGATTATCAGATTTACGAGAAAGTTAAATCCAAACCTCTGATTATCGCCATAAACAAGATTGATCTTGTTAACCAAAACAGTGATGCAGTCCTTCCGGAGCCCTGGGCAAAATATGAAAAGGTTTATACTTCGGCCTTATACGGCCAAGGCATGGATTCCCTTAAAGAACATATTGTCAAGCTTACTACAGGGGAGAATCCCATTGATCTTGATACGATTATTGTTCCCAACCTCAGGCATAAAGTTACCCTTGAGCGAAGTCTAAAAGCCGCCGAGGAAATGGTCGTAGAAATGCAAAACGGCACATCCACCGACTTGATTGCTATCCATATCCAGGATGCTATTGATTCACTGGATGAAATCCTGGGGATAAATCTAAAGGTTGATGTTCTGGATCAAATTTTTCGTCAGTTTTGTATTGGCAAGTAAATGTTTCACGTGAAACATCGTCGATAAGGTTAGATAAAATAATTAGAATTGGAATTGAATGCGCAATTATGGACTTAGACCTGACGCCTTATTTTAAAAAATATGAAGCGCTGGTTGAGAAGGCAGATGATGCATTTGAGCGGGTAAAAGAAGCATATGCCGACTGTGTAAAATGCAAGCAAAAATGTGCCGACTGCTGTTATGCGCTGTTTGATCTTACGCTGATTGAAGCCCTGTATATTAATTACAAGTTTAAAGAAAAATTTAAGGGAACGACAAAATCCAAACTTCTTGAAAAGGCCAATCGCGCAGATCGGAGAATTCACAAACTCAAGCGCAAAGCCTATGAAGATTTTCAAGCCGGAAAAAGTGAAGCGGAGATCCTGGCTGAGATGGCAGGGCAACGCGCCCGCTGCCCGCTTTTAAATGAGCAGGAATTATGTGATTTGTATGAAAATCGTCCCTTAACTTGCCGGTTTTATGGTATACCCACAGCAATTGGCGGTCAGGGACATACGTGTGGTTTTTCCGGTTTCAAACAAGGTCATAAATATCCCACAGCTAATCTGGATGCCGTTCACAGCCAGCTGCAGCAAATATCCGCTGAGCTTCTGCGAGATATTAAATCAAGAAATATTCGATTGGCCGATATGCTCGTACCATTGTCCATGGCGTTGGTTTCTGATTATGACGACGTTTATCTGGGAATCGCTGGGGAGAAAGTTGAGGAGGTAAAACCTAGCAAGCGTCGCCGAAGGAGGAGAGGATGATCGATGAATTTTCTCCTGAAGAGGCCGAAGCGCGAAAGAAGGCTGTTTTCGACAGCATGTCGCCCCGACGACAGAAGCATATCCTAAATAAAATAGGCTACGATAAATGGAATCCGTTTGAAGAGCCCAAGGATCCCATCGACATTCGCAAAGACAAAACCAGACGCACCACTCAGATGCTGGTCCGAGATTTTCTGCAAACCCGAAGCACTGAAGGATATAGCAACGCCTATGGCAGAGGTGTCTTGGAAATGGCCTTAGGCCTCGTCAACGAAGACGAACGCTTTATGGGTATGTATGAGTTCGCAAGCTGGTATCGGGATCTGTTGAAGAAAGAAGGGAAAGAATAAAAAAGAATTCGGAATGTGGAAGGCGGAAAGAAGGCCGGAAGTCAGATAACAAAAGAAAGAAAACAGAAACCATTATAAAAAACTTGTTGCTGAAGCCGTATAGATATGATAGCTTGCTTGCGGTGAGACGGTGACCACGGGTCCAAGTTCCGGGATCATGTCTCTGCCCCGGGGCGTCAGGACATACTCTTTATAAAGAGCCTTAATCCTGCTATCAGGAGCGCCGACATGTGTGTGGCACCGTTTCACCAATCCCGGCACCCTTTTGTCTGTTCGCTCCCTGATCAGTTAACCCTTTAAAACACCGCTGAACTTCCCATTACCTGCCTATGATTTTCCCAACTAAAGTATCAGCAGAATTTTGCCGATTAATAGATAATTATAGGTAATTTGAATATTTTTTATACCCACTCAATCAAAAAAAGATTCTTATTGTCATCATTTGATATGGGGGATTTATGAAAC
>CP070746.1:3497170-3515822 GCA_020348305.1 Desulfobacterales bacterium | reverse complement strand
TTATCTTGCTCTCTTTGTTGAAGTAAAATCTTTAAAGCAGTGTTGACTTCCTCCAAATGAAGCGACTTCGACTCCAACTCTTTTTCTCTGTTTCGCAGAATTTTTTCGATCCGTTTGCGTTCTTTTATCTCTTGCCTGAGTTTTTCATTTGAAGATACCAGTTCCGAAGTACGCTCCTCGACGCGTTTTTCCAATTCTTCGTTAACTCGCTTTAAAGTCTCCTCCGCACACTTTAAATCGGTGATGTCGCGCCAGATGCTAACGATAACGCCCCTTTCTTCTTCGGCAATTCGTTCCAGTAGTGAAGCGTTGACGCTAAAGTATCTCACCCCACTTTTAGCCGTCATTTGAAACTCGACGTTACTGCACGAGCCTTCGCAGTGGACGCGCTTTTCCAATTCAGCCCAGCGGTCCAAAGAATTGGCATCGAATTGTTCGAGCCAGTTGAACATGCTGGTCTCGACCACGTCCCGCCATTGGCGACCCAAAAAGGAGCAAAAGGTATCATTGACCATCACGATGGTCTGGGTTGCATCGCTAATCACAATACCGTCGGCCGAAGCACGCAGCAGCGTCTCAAAGAACTTAACCGTCTGCTGTGTGGCTTCTAATTCACCTTTTCGGCGTTGTTTTTTCATAGAAACTCTCAACAAAAATATGCCTTCCGTTCAGAAGGATTGACTGATAATCATCTTCTGCCTGTTTGCGTTTCCGGTGCTGTTGATGCAGGCAGGATTTTGACAGCGCTGAACTTGTACTCCGGCTGCTTGGAGTGTGAGTCATAAACCGGATTGGTGACAAGGTTGGCCAATTTACCCTCACCAATTCCAAGTGCAGGACCATAATGCCAAGATATGAAGATAGTGCCGACAAGGAGGCCATCGCTGAATCGAGCCGGAAGGCAAACGCTTCCCCGGCGGGAGGTGACTTCGAGTTCCTCACCCTCGGCAATACCCAGGCGTTGGGCGTCTTCGGGATGGATTTCTACATATCCGTTGGGTGCAGCCGCATTGAGTTTTGGGACACGGCCGGTGCGGGTGCGGGTGTTGAAGTGTCCTGACAAACGACCGGTCATAAGACCAAATGGGTACTCGTCATCTGTTACCTCGGCAGGTTCGATGTAGTCACGGGAAAGCAGCGCTGCGCGACCATCGGGCCGAGGAAAGCGCCAGTCGGTGAACAGGCGTGGCGTGCCGGGATGGTCAACATCAGGACAGGGTAACTGCGGTCCGATCTTGCCCCGCAAACGTTCATAGGTGACGCCAGTCATATCGCAAATGCGGCCAAGGGTAAATTGTTTCCACTCCTCAAAGATCTCCTCAGGCGCACAATAGGCAAACATCTTTTCAAAACCCATGGCACGAGCCACCAGCCAGATGATCTCATAGTCGGGTTTGGCATCACCCGGCGGATCAATCACCGCCTCGACCAGCTCGATGCGTCGCTCGGCAGAGATAAACGTGCCTGTTTTCTCAAACCAATGTGCTGCGGGAAGAACCACATCTCCCAGCAAAGTCGTCTCTGTCGGATGGAAGATATCCTGGACGACCAGCAATTCGGCTTTAGCAAGTCCTTGCTTGACCCAAAGGGTGTGGGGTAGAGAGACCGCTGGATTTGTGGTCATGATCCAAACAGCGCGCACATCGCCAGTGTAAAGCCCCCGGATGATATCCAATATAGTGCGGCCGGGGGTAGGCTGGATCATTTCAACCGGGATGTGCCAGAAATCGGCTACTTCCTGTCGGTGCTGGGGATTGGCCACAAACCGCATACCGGGTAAAAGGTGTGACAGGGCGCCCACCCAGCGGTTGCCCATGGCATTGGCCTCGCCTGTGATTGAGAGGGGTCCGGCACCGGGACGGCAGAAATTCCCCGTCAACAGCGATAGGTTATGTAATGTATTGTTTTTGAAGACCGCCTGGCTTGAATGGTTGTAACCTTGAAACCAGAAGGTCAGCATCGCTCCGGCTTTACCAATGGTGCGGGCAGCTTCAATTATTTTATCTTCAAGACAGCCGGTGATTTCAGCTCCGCGTGAAGGCGGATACTCCTTGAGAAATTCTTTCAAATCGGACAGACCGGATGCGTAATGATCAACACGGTCTTCATCGACAAAACCCTCTTCCAACAGGATGTGAGCCAGTGTGTTATTAAGGGCCACATCTGTCCCTGGCCGTATCTGCAGGTGAATGTCAGCTATGGCGGCGGTCTCAGTCCGGCGCGGATCAATGACAATGACCTTAGCAGCGTTCTTTTCTTTAGCGGCGCAAATTCGGCGATATAAAACCGGAACAGAAACAGCCATATTGTTACCAGCAATCAGGAACAGGTCGGCCTCTTCAATGTCGTCATAGCAGGTAGGCGGAGCATCGGCACCCAGAGTTGAAACAAAACCAATCGCCGAACTCGCCATGCAAAGACGCGTGCTACACTCCATGTTATTGGTACCGATAGCCGCCTTCATTAACTTGTTCATCAGGTAATACTCTTCGGTTAGGTTGATCGCCCCTCCGAAAAAAGCAACTGCCCCCGAACCATGATTTTTAATGATCCAATTTAATCCATTACCTACATGTGTGATGGCTTCATCCCAGCTAACGGGAGCAAGTTTGCCGTCACGCCGGATCATCGGACGCTTCAGCCGGTCCTTGTGCGTGAATATGGGTGGTGAGTTAAGCGGCAGGGAACAAATAGCGCCATTGTTGGTAGGATGATCCTTCATACCACGGATTTCAACGACCTTGCCTTGTTCAACCCCGATCATGAGGCCGCATCCAAGTCCGCAATACGAACATGTTGATTTATTCCATTGAATGGTCATATTGGCAATCTCCTTGCCCTTCCTACAACCCAACATGCACTGCTAGATAGTCTCGCTCTACCTGAGTCCTGCTGTCTCATTCGGTAATTGTTTTTTTGATTTAATTCTTTATAAAAAACTATATAACGTATCGTATTTAGGAGTTAATTTTTCGCATAGAATGTAGGAGATACACAAGATTGAGTTTTCTGTTGAGGAACCGCCCCTGAATTATCCATCTCAGATTCAGCAGTCGTGACAGATAAGATTTTAATGAAACATTCAGATGATATTTGGAATTGGGCATAAATAGCATAAAGAAACTCGAACAGCAAATGTTTTTAATCAATTGGAGGGGAATAATGCAAGTGATAATAATTTATCTGGTTATACTTATTCTCCATATAGTATTTACGAATCGAAGCACTAAGGAACCACCTTTCTCGTATCTTAACGTACTTTAAAGAGCTCCGGTGAATGAGTTCGGGCCATATCTCAGAAGGTGCTTTATTGAAAACAGTGTCCGCATCAGCCGGCAAAATGTGCCAGTCGTCTCTTTTTATCTCTCGGTCCAGTTGACCGGGTCCCCAGCCAGCATAGCCGGCATAAACGCGAAACCGATCCCCCTTTGGCTCATTTTTAATCATCTGCTCGATGAGTTTTAGCTGTGAGGCAACATACACATTCTGAAACACCCGCAAAGATCCCTCGGGTTGGGCGACTGTTCGCACGAGCAGCAGTAATTTATCTTGCATAACAGGCCCTCCCAAAAAAATTGGGTCGGTTCTCTTCTGCAGTTCTTTTATACCAGCAAATACCTTTGAGAGTTTCATCTCGGTCGGTTGATTAATGATTACACCCATTGCGCCGTTTGGGTCGTATTCAATTAAAAGAACTACAGTTTGGAAAAAATTAGGATCTCTTAATTTTCGAGCGGCAACAAGAAACTTTCCCTTCGCTAACTTCCGATCAGACGGAATTTTGCTGGATAACTGCGTTAATAAAGGAGACCACGATGCGGGATCTTGTATTTTCTGGGCACAAAATGCTGCTTCGTTTAGTGATAAGCTGGCGATAATTACGAAAAAACTGGCTGTTAAAATTGCACTGTGCATAAAAACCAGATTATTTTATTTGATTCTTTACAAAAAAATGTGCAGGAAGGTGCGCATTTTTATCGCTTTGGTTTTGATTTGCCGTATGCTGCCATTCATGCAAATAAACTAACCTGGTTATCTACAAAGCCCAAGTAAGGGGCAGATTAACTTCCCTCCCCTGGCGGGAGGGACTGAGGGAGGGGGAAAAATGTACATCATTCCGCTAACTTGGTCTTTCTGAATAACCAGATAAACTAATTGAGCGTAACCTCCTGATAGGACGCTCGGCAAGGTTGGCCATGTGAAATTAACATTTTTCTTTCGGTCACATCGATGATGCAGGAGGCCACGGTGACCATGCGTTGAAACTCCTGATCCGATGATTGCCTATGGCGGCATATGGACAGCGGGCCGTCTTCGTGATTCGAAAATAATTCGGTAAGGCTTCGTGTATCCCATTTCTTCCGACTTGAAAGCAATGCCCCGGCCCGATCAAAACGGGCGATAGTATCTGTAAAAAGGAGCCGCCCCCTGTCTTTTTCCGCCAGTTCCGGAATACAGTAATGGTTAGTATGGAACACCACACCATTTTCAAGTTCAATCTCTCCAATTTCGGTCGGCGCCAACTCCAGTCCTTTAATACGGCCTTCATCATCCCCGATCAGAAAATGGCTCGCCCCGGCCCTCCTGGCGTTTTTGATCAGAGCCTCAGCTTCGGCAGCATTCTCTGTACTCAGTACCATTCGCAATAGTACATGAACCGGCAGGCCGGAGCGCATTGTTTCCTCGCTAAAGAGAATGTTGAGCAACACGGCTACTCCGCATGAGTTGATGCCGATTTTGGCCACTTGACCGGCTTCTGCTAAATAGAGTGCTTTGGGTCTTTGGGAAGGCTCAATCATGAAAACGGCTGCGGTTTCGAGCATATGCTCATGCCAGTCCCAGTTTTGAGCCAGAATAGGTCGGCCGCCTGTGGTCCTCTCTGCCGCAAGCCCGATGGCCGTGCATTCGCCCCTCAGACCTGAGGCCTCGGGTCTCATGGACATGAGTTCGCTGCGTGCATTGAGGAACATAATCTCTTCCAAAGAAACATCAGCGCCTTGTGCGATGCCCTCCATCTCCTCCAACAGGGCGGCCGCGTCTTCTTTCATGACCTGAAGAAAATTACCTGCTAAAGATAAGCATTTATTCGGCTCCAGTCCGGCTAATTCCCTAACCATTGCAAAATAAAGGTCCAAGTTGGCCTTGATCGCTCCGGCAAGGGCTCGCCCATGGGCCAATCCAATATCGTAAGGATTTCCTTTAAGTTCAAGGATTGGGAAAAATTTCGGCACAAGTCCTCCTTAATTTCTGATTTTCAATTAGAATGTAGTTTTTTGATCAATGATCTTCAGGCCCGAATATTCGTTTCTTTGGTTTACCCGAAATTGCCGGAGATGATGGCATCGTATCCGAAGGCAGCTCACAACCACAAGCAGTACGGGCAGCCGATTCCATTCGCCGATCCCAATATAGAACATCGCCTTTTTCGCATACCCAATGTCGGTGATAATGATAACATCGTATGCGCACGCCATCATCGGGACAAGTCAAAAAATACTCGCCCGGACCGTAATAATCGGAAGGTTTATGTTTAAATGTCAAGTTTGGGCAGTCGGCGGCCAGACTGAAATGGCAAAATCCGATTACCAATAAAAGTTGAAGACTCAGAAAGATAGTAAAGCTAAGACAGCATATTGATGGAAGTAACTTTGACAAATTAAATCGCTCAATTGTCCCCATTAGTTTCTGACAATTGCGGTTGTCCCCCGATAAAAACCTGTTCAATCCTAATGTCGGCAACCTTATGGGTATCGACCGCAAAGGGATCATCGCTGAGTACAACCAAATCAGCCAGTTTGCCCAGCCCAATCGTACCTTTTTCTTTTTCCTCAAAGGCACTCCAAGCCGCTGTCTTGGTGAACATCTCCAAAGCCTCGTGAAGCGTGACTCGCTCATCGACATTGGGATGACTGACCGCCGCCTGGATTCCCGCCAATGGATCATAGGGTGTCACCGGACTGTCCGAACCACCGCAGATCGGAATGCCGTGGTCCAAGATCGTCCTGTAGGGATGAACCCGCTTCAGCCTTTCCTTACCTAAAAGCGTTTCGTAAAGTTCCATATTCTCTTGACCAATAAATGCCGGAATAAACGCCGGTTGCATGCCGGTCATGATTCCGGCTTTGGCCATGCGTTCAATCTGATTGAAGGTAGGAAGCTCCAGATGTTCGATCCGGTGGCGATGGTCGACTCGGGGAAAATCCCGCAACGCCTTCTCCATGGCCCACAAAACCTGCTCGATAGAACGGTCCGACTCACAATGAACTGCAATCTGAAGACCGGCCCGATTGGCCTCCAAAATGAACTCGTCCATGCGCTCCTGGCTGTATGTCAACTCCCCATAATTATCGGGTTCGTCAACGTACGGTTCGAACAAAGCCGCTGTATGCGCCTCAAAAGCGCCGTCGGCACAAATGCATCCACCCACCCGAGGAAATTCTAGCTCCTCTACCTCACTCAGATCCATGGATTGGTTGTAGCAGACGATCCTCACCGGAAATTTATCCCGATTGGCCCATATAACCCTAGTGTCTCCAGGACCCAGGTCACCGCCGTCCAGTGCATGCAGGGTGGTGATGCCCTTATCCAGGGCCATTCGAGCAGCCACCTGCAGAAATTCAATTTTTTCTTCTTCCGGAGTGAGTTTCCCCATGGTAGGGTGGACAAATGTTAAAATCCCCGGGTCTCGAATAACGCCGGTGGGTTGACCGGACTCCATGTCTACGCCTTCAAGATTCAACGGTACATTGATGATCTCCAGGGCCTTAGAATTAAAAGAACACATGTGGCCAGTCGCATGGAGCAGGAACACCGGATTGTCCGGGCAAACCCGGTCCAGATCAACCCGGGTGGGCATGCGCTTTTCGGCAATGTTCTGCTCGTTGAGATAGCTGCCAAGAATCCAGGACTCTTTTCCACTTTGCCCAGTTTCTTCGGAAATTCTCTCTAATATTTCTTCCAGGTTTTTAACATCATCCAAATGAACGGCGGCGGCCATAAAACCGGTCAGCATCATATGCTCATGGGTGTCGATAAACCCTGGCAGGATGGTTTTTCCCTTAAGATCCAATACCGACCCACCCTGGTCAACAAGGCTCTGCACATCGGCATTGCTTCCCACCATCACAATACGACCGTTTTCAAATACCAAGGCCTGTGCTCGGGAACCTTCGGAACTCATGGTTATAATGTTACCATTCATCATGACCAACTGTTCATTCATGACATCCCCCTTTTATTTGTTCGCGTTCATGGGGCTTCATCCATGCATTTTCGCTTCACATACTCGATTAAGTGGCTTTGCTCGTTTTGAGCCGGCCGATTCGACTGTCAATCCAATCGATGAACTGCATCAATCCACCCGGAAAAAAGAGGATAATAGCACATATCAGGGCACCCAAAAGAGCCAAACGCAGCGTTCCGGCCAATCGTAGAAACTCGTTTCCGAAAACGATGATCACAGCCCCCAGGACTGCTCCGGGAAAGCGACCAATACCTCCCATCTCCATCATCGCGATGGCTAGCAGAAATGGCTCTATGGCCAGGGTCGTCGGGGATATATCGCCAAGATAGTGAACGTAGAATCCCCCCGTAATTCCGGTTAGAAAAGAGACATAGGCAAAAACTTTGATTTTTTCTTTGTATTCATTGACACCTAAGGTCTTGGCGAAATCCTTAGAATCTCGCAAGGCAACGAAAGCCAGGCCGGTTGAAGAGTGGATGATTTTGTAAATGATGGTAAGGATAACCAAAAAAAGAACGAAATTTATATAATAAGAATGGATCCGGGTGATACCTTCGAAAAGTGGCGGAATGTCGTGCAGCCCCATGGCCCCGCCGGTGACGGAGCGAGTCTGGGTCAGAATAGTCGGCAGAGTGTCGGCAAAAATTAAAGACAGCAGCGCAATATAAATGCCGCTTAATCTTAATGCGGGCAAGCCGACAAATAACGTTACCGAGACCATACTTCCTATACCACCCAAAAAGATGCAGATCCAGGGTGACCAACCAAACGATTTGGCTAAAATGCCCGAAATATAACCTCCAATGGCAAAATAGCCAATGTTGCCCAAAGAAAAAATTCCAGCATAACCCATTAAAAGGTTCCAGTTTGATGCGACCAACGCCCAAACAAAAAAGAGAATAAAGATATGCATGATATAAGTGTCGCCGTGCATCACCGGATAAAGAGCGATGAACAGAAGTCCAAGTATGATCGCTATCTTCTTCCAATTAAAGTCTGTTAATTTCATTACTTAAATTACCGTTCGTTGCAGTTGATAGCTATAAGGTCCGCCCCCCGGCCAGACCTTGTGGTCGCAAAAGTAGGATGATAACAAAAATGACAAACCATATGGGCCATACCCACATGGATCCCAAATACAGGGTCACGAAAGCCTCTGTAATACCCATTATGAACGCTGCATAGACAGCACCTGTGGCGCTTCCCAATCCCCCGAGAACAACAATCAAAAACCCCATGAACATCCAAGTCCAACCGATGTGTGGTGTCATATAATATTTTGTTCCTAAAAGAATCCCACTGAAGCCCGTCACAGCAGTGGCAAAGGCAAACGCTTGGCCAAACACTTTTTCAATATCGATGCCCACGATTTTGGCGCCGTCCATGTCCTGAGCGACAGCCCGCATCGCTTGGCCAAACCATGTCCTTTTTAATAAAATGTTAAGTAAAACAATAAAAATAAGAACGATGACAATAAGACTAATCTCATGCCAGTTGATTCGAACAAAACCAAGTTTAAGGCTGCCTTCAAAAAACGTGGGTATGTTCTTCACTCTTGGTCCAAAGGCTTGCAGGGTCAGATTTTCCAAAAGAATCCCCATACCGAGAAGAAAAATGATAGTAGAAAATTCCCAATTGGGAGTTCTGAGAAGCGGGTTGATGGTCGACTTGAAAAGAACCAATCCGAAAAAAAACATTATCACTAAAGCGATGATCACCGATGGAATTAAACCTAAACCAATTTTTGTCAGAAAAAGCCAGGTAAAGTATCCGCCCAAGACAGCCACTATGCCGTGACCAAAATTAAATACATGAATAACGCCATAGATTATAGTCAACCCCAGCGCCATCGTGGCATATAAAGATCCCGATATGAGACCGCTAATCAGTGTATTGATAATATCCTTAATGATACACCTCCTGCTGTAGACCGAGGGCTTATCTTTCCTGTTTTGGTATTAGATAAATCGGTTAAAAATAAGCTTTTTCAATTTCGGCCTTGCTTATCTCATCCGCAACTTTTTCCAAGAACACCTGGCCTCTCTTTAGAAGATAGACTCTTTCAGCTAGCTTCAGCGCATTATCGACTTCCTGCTCAACGATCAGAACCGTGATATCGGTTTCATTCTTAATTTTTTCGATGGCTCCAAAGACGGTCTTTTTCGTTATCGGTGAAAGCCCAATTGAGGGTTCGTCGATAAGCAGTAGTGAAGCACCACTCATCAGACCACGACTCACAGCCAGCATACGACTTTCACCGCCGCTGAGGGTTATAGCAATTTGGTCTTTTCTCTCCTCCAGGTGCGGAAAAAGAGCAAAAACATATTCAAGGTTTTCGCCGACCATTCCGCGTGCCCTGCGGTTGTAAGCACCAAGTCTCAAATTCTCCAAAACCGTCATATCAGGGAAGAGATTCCTGGCTTCGGGGATATAGGCGATACCTAATTCTACGATTTTCTGACTCGATGTTTTGGCGATTTCCGCACCCATATATTTTATCGAACCCGAAACAGCGGGATGAATCCCCGAAATGACCTTCAAAAGCGTGGATTTGCCATGCCCGTTGGGGCCGAAAAGGGCGACCACTTCGCCTTCATGTAGTTTGAGCGAGGCTTTTCTTAAGACCTGGAGTTCACCATAGAAGCTGTCAACTTTTTGAATATCCAGAGCAGTCGTAGCGGTGGCATATTTATCATTCATTGTGAATCTTCCCCTTCGCCAAGATAAACTTCGATCACCTTTGGGTCCTGACACACCTCATTGGGTTCACCGACACATATGACCGCTCCGTTGTGCAGTATGAGCATGCGATCGGAAACATCGATCAGAGAGTCGAGAATATGCTCAATAATCAGGACTGTCGTACCATGTCCGCCGTTGATTTTACGCACAACCTCCAAGAATGCGTTGATCTCCGTCATAGAAAGACCGGCCAACGGTTCATCAAGCATGAGGAGTCTGCAGCCGGTAGCCAGACACGCAGCCATCATAACCAGCTTTGTTGTATAAAGATCCAGGTTGCTGGCCAACGCGTCTCTGAATGATGTGAGGTTTAAAAAACCGAGAGTCTCTTGGATTCTTTTTTCCAGCTCCCGCCCGATCTTGCCGCCAAAGGTGGCGCCGACACGTAGGTTATCATAAACACTGAGGGTCGGAAACGTCTGAGGAATTTGAAACGTGCGCGCCAATCCCAGGTGGCATATTCGATGCGCATTCAGTTTGGTGATATCTTTTCCTTCAAATACAATTTGGCCGGACGAAGGCGAAAAGGTGCCGGAAATGACATTAAAAAGGGTGGATTTGCCGGCACCATTGGGGCCTGCGATACCAAAGATTTCTCCCTTCCTGACGGTCATGTTTACATCAATAAGCGCTTCGATTCTTCCAAAGGCTTTGGATACTTTCTTGGTTTCAAGAATCATCAACAAACCTTTCCGGGGGTAGCGCGGGAAATTATCCCGCGCTATCGAACATTAATCTCTTAAATTGAAGTTGCTGCTTCGACCAGAAAATGTTCTCAGGAATTATTTCTTCATCCAAGGCGGCTTGCGGTAGTTCCCCTTCTTGAAGCTTTTTGGCTCCATCTGGATATGCTTGCCGTCCCAGATCTGGTTCCATACCAGCGGCATCAGATGTTCGCCCTGGATGGCTGACTGATCGATAGGGTTAAAGACATACATAGCGGCGATTCCCTCGTGAACCGCTTCGCGGATCTCGCGTGCTATCTCACGGTAACAGTCTACGCATTCTGCACGCTTGACAGCGTTGGCCCATATATCGAATCCGTCTCGTGTGGCGAGGGAATAAAGACCGGCGGGTTCTTTCTTAAATCGTGCGATCCAGCGTTTGCGGTAATTTTCGTATTTGTCTCCAAATTCTCTTGCTCCGGCCACCCATATCAAACCATCGGCTGACTTGCCGGCCAGCTCCAAAAACTCAGGGATAGATGGGGTGTACTGCATCCAGACCAATGAGTTTATACCATCGGTGCCGAATCGATCGACGAACTGCTTTATAAAACGGGCGGCGTCCGTTGGATCGAGATGCCAGAACGTGACATAGGCCGGTTGCTTGGATTCGATTCTGGATAGAATCGGACCCCATTCGGCTACGCCGAAGGGAACCGTTTCATCGACAACCACCTCGTAGCCTAGCTTCTTTGCGCGTTTTGCAAACAAGTCGGCCGGCATGACGTTGTAAGCGTAATCCACTTTGATGATGACAATTTTCTTGTTGGGCGGTGTCCAGCCCATCTTTTCGGGCACCGTAAAAAGATTATTAATAGCGTTGATGCCGTAAGCTATATCGTTGTAAGTGTATTGAAAACAGTTCCAATATTTCTCTGGCTCCTTTGCTACCGGCGCAGTACACAAGGTCATGGCATTGCCATGCAGGTAGGGAACATCGTACTGCCCGAAGACTTTGGTGTCAACACCACCGTCATCGTAACCGGTAATAATAGCGTTGGCACCGGCTCCAATGAGTCGCTCACCTACAGCCTTTATTTTCTCTGCTTCGAGACCTCCCACATCGCCGAATTTGATTTCAATCTTGCGACCCAGAAGCCCACCGGCTGCGTTGTACTCTTCCACGGCCATTTCCAGGGCCATTTTCATCTGCTCTCCGTCACTGGCGTAAGGTCCGGTCAATGGCAAGGGGCTACCGACTATAATCGGTTTTTCGGCAAATACCGCGCCGGCTGAAAAGCATATCAGCAAACCGATTAACATAGTTATCAAAATACTGCTGCGCTTCATGTCTTACCTCCTTTCGTATTTGCTCTTAATGATTGGATTGGATCTACTCAATGACAACCTTCAACAACTCCCGGTATGTCTCCGGCCGCCTGTCCCTATAAAAGTGAAAAAGGTCTCTGAATTCCCGAATTTGTTTTAAATCCAGTTCAGCTGCGACCACCTGGTCGCTTTCGTTATCTCCTCGGGCTAAAACGTCGCCAAAGGGGTTGCCGATAAAACTGCCGCCATAGAAACTCATCTCGCCCTCTTGACCCACCCGATTTACGGCGGCGACAAAAAGTCCGTTGGCAATCCCATGAGACTTAATCACGGTCTCCCAGGCTTCCTGTGAGCTGTATTCCGGATGATCAGGCTCACTGCCAATGGCCGACGGATAGAAGATAACCTGGGCACCTTTAAGGCTTAGGATTCTGGCTACTTCGGGAAACCACTCGTCCCAACAGATTCCGACACCGATTGTTGCATACGCGGTTTTAAAGACCGGATAGCCTAGATCACCGGGGGTAAAGTAATATTTCTCCAAATATTGGGGACCCTCAGGGATATGAACTTTTCTGAACTTACCAATAACAGAACCGTCAGCGTCTACCACCACCGCAGTATTAAAATTGATTCCCGGTCTTACACATTCATAAACCGGAACGATGATTGTCAACTTTTTATCTGCAGCAATTTTTTGCATCACCTCAATCGATTCATTCGGAAGGGGGCCTGCAAGATCGTAATGTTTCACATCGACGGTTTGGGGAAAATACCGGCTGGTGTATAGTTCCTGAAGGCACACAATGTTGGCACCTGTATCAGCTGCCTTATTGACCATTGAAGCAGCTTTATCAATGTTGTGTTTAATGTCTGTCCCACACGACATCTGGATTAAGGCAACTTTAACCTTCATTATTTATCCTTATTTATGAAATAAGGAGGCTGGACAAGACCAACCTCCCCGATAAGACAGTTATGGATTAGACCGCCTTAAGCTTACTGCAAACCTAATAAAGCAATTCCGCAGATTCAGCTGATTCAATGAGATTTGGCCCTCGTCCACGCCTCATCCACAATGCGGTTATCCTTGCCCAGGTCTTTCGTGAAATACAGGGTTTTCATAACTTCGGGTGGAGGCCATACACCCGGATTGTCCAAATCATCCTTATTCAAGTAAGGCCTAGCCGCATCATTTGGTGTCGCAAAATGGTTGTAGTTGGAAAGCGACGCATTGACTTTGGGATCCAGAATCCAGTTGATCCATTTATGTGCGGCCTCCGGGTTGGGCGCTTTGGCCGGAATACACATGGAATCCAACCAGACCTCGCTGCCTTCTTTGGGCACCACAAAGCCCAAATTTTTAGGATCTTCGGCAATGGCCTGGATGGCATCCCCGTTATACACAATGGCCGCAGAGGCAGCGCCTGCCACTACATCGTTTTTTCCACCGACACCGCCTTTAAATCCCAAACAGGTTTTGCGTTTCTTGGTTTGGATCAGCAAATCGGCCGCGGCTTTGAGCTCCTTGGGGTTGATGCTGTTGAAATCGTATCCAAGATAAAGCAATGCGATGCCCATCATTTCCCGCACGGAGTCGATAAGCGCAAACGGCCCCGGATCTTTTTTGGGATCGAAAACAATGGCCCAGCTCTGGGCATCGGCGTCTGTGATGCGGTCCTTGCGGTACATTAAACCCACGGTGCCCCACTGATAGCCGGCTGAATATTTGTTGCCCGGATCGAAGGTGGTCTGCTGGAATTTGGCACCCAGATTTTTCAGGTTGGGAATCTTGGAATGATCCAAAGGCTGGACCAGTTTCAGGTTAATTAAGCTGGGCATGATGTAGTCCGAAGGAACGATGATGTCATATTGGGAAACCCCACCCGCCTGCAATTTGGCCATCATTTCTTCATTGGATTCGTAAAGATCCAACCGCGCTTTGATTCCCGTGGCCTTTTCAAAGTCTTTGGGCATGTTCTCTTCATCCATATACTCAGACCAGATGAAGATCTTCAGCTCCTTTTCAGCAGCGAAGGCAGTTCCGCCGAAAACAATCAACAAGGCCACCAATAATAAAATTAGCTTTTTCATTTTTTCTCTCCTTTCGCTTGCTTCAATTGAGCGAAAATGCTCAATTGAAAGTTATTTGTTATTTGTTAATTCGTTAACTGTCAAACAGCGTCTCCTATTTTACAGCACAAACGGAAATGAGTTAAATTTTTATCATCTATTCTGATGAAACAAATAACTAATAACCAATAACGAATAACGACTCTGTGGATCACTTACGCGTAACACGCTCCATGCCGACAATCAAAATCACAGTGATTAATACCACCAGGGTGGACAAGGCATGAATCTGGGGCGTAACACCGCGTCTGACCGCTGCAAAAATGAACAGCGGCAACGTGACCGATTCGGGGCCGGCAGTGAAAAAGCTGATCACGAAATCGTCCAAGGAGAGCGTAAAGGCGAGCATAGCGCCGGCCACAATCCCCGGCAGTAAGAGTGGAATCGTCACCCGCCGCAACAAATACGGCGTGCTGGCAAATAGATCCCGCGCCGCTTCTTCGACATCCCGGCCGATGCTCACCAGCCGACTGCGCACCACCAGCGCAACAAAGGAAATTTGAAAAGTGATGTGCCCGATAATCATGTTAAACAGCCCCGGCTCAAATACGGTTGAAATAAGGCGCAAAAGTCCGAAGGCCACCACCAGTGCGGCCGCTAAAATGATGTCCGGAATCACCACCGGGATGTGCAGCACGAGGTCCAGGAAGGTATTGGCTTTCCGGCCCCAGGGGAAACGATCCATACCGATGGCCAGCACTGTTCCCAAGATGGTGGCCACAAGGGTGGAAACCACCGCCAACGCCAGTGTGTTCCAAGCGGCTTCCAGGATAAATTCGTTGTGAAACAGCTTGATGTACCAGTCCAGGGTAAAACCTCGCCAGACCAATCCGTAGCGCGTGGCGTTGACCGAGAAAACGGCCACGGCCACCAGGGGAAGATAAAGAAATCCCACGGTAAGCATCGCCAAGACGGTTATCAATGGATGGGATCTTCTCATACAAACTCAATCTCCTTGCTTCTGCGCCGGTAAAACTGGAGACTGATCATGGTCAGCACCATCAGGCCCATGCTGATGGCCGCACCAAACGGCCAGTCGCGGCTGGCACCGAATTGCTGCTGAATCAGGTTTCCCACCAGCATATATTTGGCCCCGCCAAGAAGATCCGGCACAACAAACATGCCCATCGCGGGTACAAAGGTCAAAATTATGCCCACCGAAAGGCCCGGCAGGGTCTGGGGTAAAATGGCCTGCATAAAGACCCTCACCTTTGAGGCATACAAATCCTGGGCCGCCTCCACCAGCGTCCAGTCCAAGCGTTCGACACTGGCATAAAGGGGCAAGGTCACAAACGGAAGAAACATGGAGACCATACCCAGGTATACGGCAAAAGAATTTGGATAAAGCGGGGCGTCAGGCGGTATCAAACCGAAAAAGGCTGCCACTTTGGCCAGGGGAAGCTCCGGAGCCAGAATCAAAAACCAAGCATAGGTTCGGATGACCATATTGGTCCAGAATGGAATAATCACCAACGTAAGCCAAAGATAACGGGTCCGCTCAGGCCGTGCGCAAATAAAAAAGCTCAGCGGATAGGAAAGAACCACGGAAATCAAAGTGGTTACAAATGCCACCCACACCGAACGCAATACGATCACAATGTAGTCGGCGGTCCACCCGAACAAACTGAAACCGGCCAAACGCTTATAATTCTCAATGGTAAAATCCCACTCGAGCTGCCCGTACGCGCCCCGGCTGGCAAAACTGACCACGATCAGTACTAATCCCGGCAGTACCAGAAAGATCATCAGCCACAGCATGCCGGCGCCTAAAAAAGCAAGGCCGCGGTTTGCCAGATTGCGTTGGGTGGTTAACTCACCGTACCAGACAAGCAGCTTACTCATCTAAGATCACCAAACCTTCCGGCGGAAGCTCCAGCCAGACCTCGTCGCCGAGTTCATAGTTCCGATGGGCCGGGGTCCGAACCCTCATTGGGCCGGGCTCCAGCCACAGATCGATATTGGTACCACGGTAAATGGCCTCACGCACCTTGGCTTTAACAGCGTTTTTCTCCGGGGGGTTGTCTGTGATTCGGATCCGTTCGGGTCTGATAGCTACCGTACCGTTATCCCATTTGGGGGTTTGTTTTAAATGAAAAAAACCCAGCTCGGTTTGGATCCCTCCATCTAATCCCCGACCATGAAGTAGATTCGCTGCCCCCAGGAATTCGGCTACAAAAAGTGTTTTGGGTTGCTCATACACCTCCTTAGGCGTGCCGAATTGAATAATTTTGCCTTGATCCATGACGGCAATACGGTCGGATACGACCAGCGCCTCGGCCTGGTCATGGGTTACCAGAATAAACGTCTGGCCCAGTTTGCGCTGCAGCCGTCTGAGTTCTACCTGGACCTGGGCCCGCAGCTTGGCATCCAAAGCGGACATAGGCTCATCCAGCAGTAACACATCGGGCTCATTGACCAATGCACGGGCCAAGGCAACCCTCTGCTGCTGGCCACCAGAAAGCTGGTGGGGATAACGATCTGCCATTTCCTGCAGCTCCAGCATCTCCATGCGTCGATTCACTCTGCCTTCCACTTCATTTTGGGGAAATTTACGGGAGCGAAGCCCGAAGGCCACATTTTCGAAGATGTTCAGATGCGGAAAGAGCGCATAGCTTTGAAAAACGGTATTGACCTGGCGCTTGGTCGCCGGCAAATCAGTGATATCCTGACCACCCAAAATCACCCGGCCCGTGTCCCGGAGTTCCAGACCTGCGATGATGCGAAGCAGGGTGGTTTTACCACAACCGGAAGGCCCCAAGAGCGTAAAAAATTCCCCTTCATGGACATCAAGTGAAACGTTTACCAGAGCCTTAACTTCACCAAAACTCTTGTCAATATCCTTTACGGATAAACCTTTATCTATTTTGGAGCTCACTTGCACATCTCCAAAATTTATCTAAAGAAAAAAATTGGGGGCCTTTATATCAAGAACTGTCCAAGGCCGCGCTCATCAACTCCAGGACGCAGCGAGCAGCCAAATGCGCCGTAATCGCACCCCGTCCGTCAAGCTGAGGATTTACCTCCACAACATCAAATCCAATGATATTTCCACGGTCCGCAATCAAATGAATCACATCTGAAAAATCCGGGAAAAAAAGCCCGCCGGGTTCAGGGGTTCCTGTTCCCGGTGCAGCTGATGGATCAAAAAAGTCGATGTCTAAACTGACATAGTAATTACCTTCTTTAAAGAGATCCGGAATCGATTGCAATAATTTATTTCTCAATTCCCTAGCGGTAATAATTGTTACCCCTTGCTCTTGAATCCTGGCAACATCATGTGGAGAATTTGTCAACCCCCGTATACCGATCAAGGTGACAGATTCTGCCCGTCCGTTCTCCATAACATGCAAGACCGGGCTTCCATGGGTGAAGTTACTTGCGAACATCCGGTCGCAATCCGCATGCGTATCAAAATGGACATAATGAAGTGATTGGCCTTCAAACGCTTTGACCACAGGGTAGGTGATCGAATGATCCCCACCAAGGACAGCCGGAATTGCATTCGCATCCAGGATAGAGGCTACGGCCCGCGTTATTGATCTCCAATTATTTTCAAGACTTAGTGGTTCAATCGGCACATCTCCGGCATCGGTAACCGTTTTGCCGGAGAGAATCCATTTGCGCCGATCGGCATCATAAAACCGATCTTCCTTTTTATCGTAACTGTAAAACATGGAAGCATCCCGAATGGCCCGGGGACCGAACCGGGTACCGGGCCTATAGGTCGTTCCTTCGTCATAGGGAATTCCCAAAACCACTGCATCTGTTTGTTGTTCCGATTGCCACAAGGGATACCCCGCAAAGGTGGCAATTCCGGTAAAAGGAAAATTATCTTTCGGGGGCGCATAAGGGGAGCGGGGAAATGAATTATTCATCGTTCCTTCTCACTTCTAAGTAATTAAAATGGCACAACAAATTAGCATGGCTTCTCACAGCCAAATTGATTGCGGATTTCGGAATGCGGAATGCGGATTCAAAAAAATGGATGAATTCTTATTTACAATTCCTAAATCCCTTAGTCCCTTAATTCATCAATTCGTCCAATCATTACCCCAAATAACCCGCTGTACGGGGCACCCGAACTGCGCTTTCAAGGATTTTTAAGGCCAGCTGGTAGCGCTTTTCTTCAGGTGTACCCTCGCTGATGCGCTGTTTCATCTGAATAACCCGCTGCTTTCGCGAAATTTTATCTGCTTCTTTAAAAACTAGGGCGCCAAAATGGCACTCGGATACACAGACCGGGTTACCGCCACAAAGATCACACTTAAACGCCTTTCCTGATCCGTACTGCTCAATCATGCCATATGGGCAAGCAGCCACACAGTCACCACATCCATTGCATTTTGGAGCATTAATTGCAACAATTCCTCTTTCGTTTTTAAATATTGCTTCTTCGGGGCAGGCTTCCAAACAATCCGGGTTGGGGCACTGGAAGCAAATGCTCGGCACCGAGTACCCCTGTAAGGAGAAGTTATTGATTTTGAGCCGTGCTTTTGAGGGCATAAACATCCCCTCTTTGACGGCAGCACAGGCATACGTG
>CP070746.1:3480918-3497070 GCA_020348305.1 Desulfobacterales bacterium | reverse complement strand
GGAGCCAAAGTCGGAGATCGAATTGTCCTCAGTTTTGAAACTTCCTCTTTATTAAAAGTAACGTTTTTAATCTATGTTTTTCCAATTTTGTTTCTGATCATCGGGGCGGTGATTGGTCACAAGTTTGGATCCATTTTTGATTTTAGCTCATCGGCCGCTTCTGCTATTATGGGATTTCTTTTTTTCTTTGTCGCAGTATGGTTGATCAAATCAAAAGCCAACAAATTGGCACAAAAAGATGAATACCAGCCCAAGATCATCAAGATCCTTAAATAATGGACTCATTTAAAACAGCTACTCTGGGGCAAACAGGTATTAAAGTTGGTCGCTTGGGAGTTGCTGCCAGCTATGGCGCCCCGGCCAGAGCATTCGAAGAGGCTTTTGAACGAGGCTGCAATTATTTTTACTGGGGCTCGCAACGCCGCAGTGGCATGCGCCAAGCCATTTTAAATATTTGTCAAAAAGGCAATCGGGATGATTTGATTATTGTGGTTCAAAGCTATTCCCGCTCTGCTTTTTTGATGGAAGCTTTTTTAAAAAAAGCCCTGCGTTCCTTGGCTATTGATTATGCCGATGTTTTGCTTTTAGGTTGGCACAACAAGCGGCCCTCTTCTAGACTCCTGGATAAAGCCATAGCCATGCAAGAAAAAGGACTTTGCGGTTTTCTTGGCCTTTCCGGTCATAATCGATCACTTTTCCCCCTCCTGGCCGAGCAGGGTTTTTATGATATTTTTCACGTTCGCTATAACGCGGCTCATCGGGGTGCGGAAAATGAGGTTTTTGCTGAACTCCAGGACGAAGCCAGGCCGGCAGTGGTATCTTACACAGCCACACGCTGGGGGCAATTATTGAATCCAAAAAAAATGCCCCCGGGAGAACAACCGATGAGGGCAAGCGACTGCTATCGCTTTGCATTGTCCAATCCAGCTGTGGATGTTTGCATGTGTGGCCCGAAGAACACTGCACAAATGAGAGAGGCGCTACGAAGTCTTGATTTAGGGCCGCTGAATGAAAATGAGCTAAAGCGCGTGCGCAAGATAGGTGATTGGGTTCATGTACATTCCGGCAAATTTTTTTAAAACCGATTTCAAATATTTAATGTTCGCTTCTAGAGATTAACCCTCTTCGGTCTTTTGGGGAAATAGCTCTTCAATGTTTAGACCCTTTATTTTGGATAAGCAGTCTTCCAAGGCTTCTGATTCTGTCTCCCCAACACCCTGAAATTCCTGTCTGGCGATAATGTTAATAAGGTTAGGAACGCTTACAAATTTGCCGGCTAGATTCCCGGCCAGTCTTTCATGCACATCGATATAGACCATCCTTTCATTCCGGATTAGATTATATCTAGCTACCTTGGTTAAGATGTCGTTGGCGTTTAAGTCCGGCATGGTTTTCATTTCCTTTATAGATTAGCTTTGTTCGAATTCATTTGCTAAGCTCCCAAAGATTAAATTCTATATAAAATTGATTGCTGCACGGTACGAATGCAAGTCGGTTAAGAGAAAAAAGGCAGTTTATCCATTTATGCGTGATGGAATAAACTGCCTTTTATTAGCGATAGGAAATTAAGATTAGATTGCGCTCTTCAGAGCCTTGCCAGCTTTGAATTTGACCACATTTCTGGCTTTGATTTTGATCGGAGCCCCTGTTTGTGGATTGCGACCTTTACGAGCCTTTTGGCGCACTTTCATGAATGTACCGAAGCCGACCAAGGTTACTTTCCCATCTTTTTTCTTCAGGGCCTTGGTTACATTATTCATGAAAGAATCCAGAACTGTGCCGGCGGCGACTTTGGAAATCTTAGCGTCCTTTGCCATTTTGCCAATTAAATCTGCTTTTGTCATGTGTTCCTCCTTCTTTTAAGTTTAACGAATAAAGTCTAATCAACTTTATTTTAAAGAGAGTTTACAGTAAAAAATATTGAAAGTCAATAGGTAAATGCCTATTTTTAAGGGTTTTGCAAGAAGAAATTAGCAAAAAACCGCTGCTCTCAATTATTTACCCGGTTCTATGAAGGTGTTTTGATCAAATCCTTTTCAGTTCGTATTTGCAAGCGCGACTCGATGCATGTCCTTAATACCAGTCAGATAGCGCTTTTTTCGTAGAATGTTCACCCAAGCAAATTAAATAACTCTTTATAAAAAAAGCATTTTGTGCTAGAAATGCATGAAATAGGTTGGAAATTTTAGAGAGAACATGCCAACAGGCGAATGAGATGACCGAAAAAGTATTTATAACCAGCCAGCAGATGGCCACATTTGTTTGCCCGAAATGTTCTAGATCAAAGACCGTTAATGTATCCAAATATGCAAATCTCGATAAACTGATAAAAGTAAACGTCAAATGCCCTTGTGGTCATGCTTACGCGACTATTCTAGAAAAGAGAAAGCGGTATCGCAAAGAAACAAATTTGCCGGGAGGCTATATACACATTGCTGAGGGCAGACCCGTTAATAGAGGGCTGATGACCGTTACAGATGTATCCGCCACGGGTTTAAAACTCAAGTTGAATATCTCTCAGAACTGTGCAATCGGGGATCACATGGAAGTTGAATTTCACCTGGATGATCGGAATCGAACACTGATAAAAAAACGGGTCATCGTCAGGAACATAAACGGACCTTTGGTCGGGGTGGAATTTGAACCCACGGAGGCCCTTGATAAGGCGCTCGGATTTTATCTATTTAGCTGATAGATAATCTTTTCTGTTCATACGATTAATTGTTTCCTTATTACGAAGTTTAGAAAGAAATTATTGTAAAGACGGTCCAACCCAGATTCTCAAAAGTTTCCAAACTCTTGACAAAGCATCGGTTAATCAGTACAAACGCCAACCAATGATGCCAAACGTTGTTTTCGGGAAGTAGGCACCTGATGATAGCATGTTGCGGCATTTCCCGGGGATGAATCCGAGAACAATATCTAGGAGGATAAGGAAGGCATAAACCATGGCGTATTGTTCGTTCTGCAATAAATCCCATAATGTTGGATTCATATCAACCCGCTTTGCGGGAACCGATGGTGTATCTTTGGAAACGGCCAAATGGGCTGACGTGTTTGAAAAGGTCGGATTTACCACCTATTTCTTGGCCGGTGAGCTTGATCAACCACCAGATCGTTCGTACCTTGTTGAAGAAGCTCATTTCCAGCATCCGGATATCAAGGATATTTTTCGCAACTGTTTCGGCGCTAGGATCAGAGGACGATTTGTCTCGCAAAAGATTCATGAACTTAAAAGAAAAATAAAAGATCGCTTGTATGAATTCATTGAGAAATTCAACATCGATCTAATCGTTCCGGAAAATGCCTTAACCATTCCCTTGAACCTTCCTTTGGGCATCGCAATAACAGAGCTTATTTCAGAAACCGGAATACCCACCATTGCTCACCATCATGATTTTTTCTGGGAACGGCAAAATTTATTAACCAACGCCGTCTGGGAATACCTGAATATGGCCTTTCCGCCCCATTTGCCATCAATACAGCACGTGGTTATCAACTCTTCGGCGGACAATCAATTAAGTCTGCGCACGGGTATATCCGCTACGATAATTCCGAATGTTATGGACTTTGATACCCCACCGCCCGTTGTCGGTGATTTTCAATCGTGCGGAATTGATTCGAATGAATCGAAGCCGACAGTTGATAATTATGCATCCGATGTTCGCAAAGCCCTGGGGGTTGCCGATGGTGAGCTATTAATTCTACAACCAACTCGAGTCGTCAAACGCAAAGGTATTGAGCACGCCATTGAGCTGGTCAATCGGCTGGGGCTGAAAGCGAAACTGGTTATTTCCCATGCATCAGGCGACGAGGGATATGATTACGAGCGTCGTGTCAGAGAATATTCCAAGTTAATGAGAGTGGATACATATTTTGTGTCAAATATCATTAATGAAAATAGGGGAAGGACCAAGAACGGACGAAAGATTTATACGCTGGAAGATGTTTATCCGCATGCCGATTTGGTTACCTATCCGTCTACATTTGAGGGATTCGGCAATGCCTTCCTTGAAGCCGTCTACTTTTGCAAGCCGATCGTTGTAAATACGTATTCGATTTATAGCATGGACATCAAGCCGAAAGGATTTTCAGTCATAGAGATTGACGGATATGTCACCGATGAGGCTGTCCGCAAGACCCGCAAGGTTTTAACTGACACCGAGCTTCGCAACAAAATGGTGCAGCACAATTATGAAACGGCTAAAAAATACTTTTCCTACTCGGTTTTGCGTAAAAAATTGCGAAATTTAATCAGAGACTGTACCGGATGTCCGCTGCCGGAAGACGTTATAGTCCGCTGAGAGGAAGATTTTTTAAGAAAGTTAGGGCGACTCATGCCTCCCCAAGCATGAATCGCCCAAAGAAAGGAGGTTGAAGAAAAGCATCGCACATGTGCAACGATTTCTTCTAGTATATCACAAATTCTTAGGATTTCAAAATTTAAAACCCACCGGATAGGCTGCTAGGTCCGAAAAGGGTTTCCTTAGTCCTTGAAAAGAAAGGGATTAAGCAGTGTGATCTCTGAAATTATTAGTCAGTCACCCATCTGTGCCATATAGTCATCATACGTGTAAATATCTGATTTTATATCCCTTTTTATCCCTGTATCTCCCTATAAATCAAAAGGTTAAACTTATACCTTATTATAAGGGAGATACAGGGATATTTTATTGATTTGTAGGGATGTTTTCTGTAATTTGTTGACAGGATGTTGACCAAAATAAACCATATAACATGGTTACATATGCCGGGGCTAGGTTGATCACCGAAAGCTGGCCCCTCCTGAAGCCAGTTGCCCCGGATTAAATTCAGGTGCGTTCAGGAGCGCAAATGATTTTTTTAATTGATAAAGAAGATCCAATCAGTGAAGTTGCTAATATTATTAAAATCGGATCAAAATTTGAAGTCAGTCCTACCCGCCAAGTAATTTCCGAGGCCCTCGAATCAGATCAAATCAAGGATAGTTTCTCAATTGAAAAATGGGCAAATGCTGTTTTTGAATTATTGGAGGATTATCAACATAAATACAAATCATACTTGCCTGTAATTTCAGTTGATGACATCCAAAAGATTTTAGATGAATATTGGGAAACAATAAAAACCAGTATCCCTAAGCTTTATAAAGCCACAGAGGGATTACGAAAATATCCTGAGCACTGTATTAGTTTAGGTGCATATCGATCAGCAGCATATGGGAACAAAGAGGATTTTTATGCCTTTTTAACGGATGATCTTGGAATTTCAAAAATATATTTAAGCTATGTTTGGGAGGTCTTAGACAAAATATTTCATAATTACAGCACCAGTCAATTTCTCAATATAAAAAGGCCATTTCGATATATTAAAGTATCTGCCAAAAGAGCATATTACAAAACAGATAGTAAATTTAAAAAAGATCCCTTCATAAAAAAGCTTGAAAAAAAGCTTAACAAGAATCGAGATGAAATCCTCGAACCTCTTTTTATTCAAGTATTTCCAATCACCCCGGAGGCTGATGATATTTCACTTAATTCATTTGAAGATTTAAAAAATTTAGAAAATATAATTGCCCTCAAACAAGCTTCCCACTCTGTTAAAAATATTTCAGATAACAGACTCACAGAAATTACAGAATTTTTGATCGCTCGCTACGTATTTAATGTTTCCAGAAAAGAGATCGATAAGCTATTAGGCTGGCCCCAAGGTACAGGTCAAAGAATCTGGCGTTATTACAACCTCCACAAAGAATCTTTTCAAAAAATCATCGAATTTTAAAAAAAAGTTTTCCCCAAAATCTGCACTTTTTGACTCTGTCTTTATAGAGGGATTTTATTTTTAAACCTTTTTATAAAGGAGATCTCATGGATAAAGTCAGCGTTCATCTTGTTTACAAATCCGGTATTGGTCGTCCCCTAACCGCTGCGAAGGTGTCTGATCCCGATCTGGTTTGTGAAGTTGCAAACCGGGCGATTGAGCACGCTAAAAGAGAGGCCTCCGCAGTTTCAAATCTCGATCCCTTTGTCGGTCAAGTGAAAACGCAGGAGGCCGACAGGCTTGAATCTGTCCTCAACGTGCTGGTGCCTGAGTTGAGCTCCTCCCCTAATTGCAAATCCTGATGAAATTTCTAATCAAGGCAACACTGAAAACACTTCTAAGATACTATGAATCAAAAATATTCAGCAATTATGATCCGGTACTCAGTCGCCAGATCGATTGCTTGATATACCTTATTGAGATTGAGGAACGGGATGTCAAAAAATTTATCAGCAGCGGTTAAATACATGCAAAACGGTTTCTCCGTGATTCCGATTAAGACGAACAAACAACCATATATCAAATGGCAACCATATCAGAGAAAGTGTGCCAATGAGAATCAGATTCGGCAATGGTGGGGCAAGTGGCCTCGGGCAAATATCGGAATCGTAACAGGTCAGGTCTCCGGCATCATCGCTATTGATGCGGACAGTCAAGACGGTCAGGATGCGCTTTATGAGTTGATACCAGAAGCAATGGAGTTGCCTATTGCCAAAACTCCACGGGGTTACCACAATTATTTTGCCTATCAACCCGGCCTTCGCAGTGGGCCGAGCAACATTAAGGATTGTGACATCAAATCTGATGGCGGTTATGTTATCGCGCCTCCATCAAATAATGACAAGGGCCAATCTTACACATGGTTGCCGAATCTGAGAATCACCGACGTCAAACCCCAGCCGATGCCGGATATTTTATTTGATACGTTGCAACAAGTTGCCGACATCGCTAGTGCGTACTCTAGTACGCACTTAAATAAGATAGGGGGGTATAAGGAGCCCCAAAAAGAGAATAAAACCGAGCGTCAACATTCGTCAACATTCGTCAACAAAGTCAACATTTCTTTTAATGAGCCGGGCCGGGATGTTACCCTTTTTCACCTCGCACATCACCTTGTAAAAAGTGGGATGCCTCGTGTAAACATTGAAAAATACTTAGAATTTTTCGCCTCTCATTGTTTACCACCATTCACCGAAAAAGAAAAAAAAGCAAAAATTAAATCGGCATTTGATCGGTCAGAAAAACAAAATATTAACCTCACACAGACCGTAAAAGAATTTATAGCGTCAACATCCGTCAACATTTCGTCAACAGAAATCTACTTAGCGTCAACATCGTCAACATTTCCTACCCCGGAAGAACGAAGAAAAATTAGTGCAATTTTAAGCCGACTTATCAAGGAAGGCTTTATTGAAAGGGTTGGGGATAAAAGCGGGCTTTTCCGAAAAGTCGAAAATGAATGTGATGAAATAGACTTTATTAACGCTGATACCAGAATTTTACCAATAAAATGGCCGTTTGATATTCAATATCTTGTTGAGATCATGCCAGGCAATATCATTGTTGTTGCCGGGGAAGCAGATGCCGGAAAGACAGCATTTCTTTTGAATGTGATCCAGCAAAATATGAATCAATTCGAGATTCACTATTTCAATTCTGAGATGGGTGACTCTGAGCTAAAAAAACGCCTGATGTTGTTTAACAGGCCACTTGATAAATGGAAGTTTAAGCCCTGGGAAAGATCAGATAATTTTTCTGATGTGATTAAACCAGGTAAAGGCAAGATCAACATCGTTGATTTCTTAGAAATATATGAAAGTTTTTATGAAGTTGGCGGCAAGTTAGCAGAGATCCATAAAAAATTAAACGGTGCCGTTGCTATTGTTGCAATTCAAAAAAACCCCGGTGTTGAAGTTGGCCTCGGTGGTTATCGTGGAATGGAGAAGCCAAGACTGTATTTAACAATGAGCAGAGACAACATTTGCAAGATCGTTAAGGGTAAGAATTGGGCAACAGCGGAGAATCCAAATAAAAAGGAAATAAAATATAAGATTGTTAATGGCTGCGATATCTATCCGCAGGGAGGATGGCATAAACCAATTTTATAAGGATGTGGCCTGTTCCCGTTCCGCAGGCCGGGCAAGGGAGGGTAACTAAGAATATGGAAGCAAGGCTTTTATCTATCAACGATACAGCCAAATATATCGGTATAGCTCCAAAGACTTTACGCAATCGCATTTGTCGTAAAAGTGAGAATCCCTTCCCTGTAAAACCTAAGCGGATTGGAAAAAAGGTTTTGTTTGACCGTAAGGATCTAGATAAATGGATAGATTCAATTCCGTATGAGAACTATGAATAATGCATACATGGTGCTATCTCCAAACCTACAAATATCAAGGGATTACAAAGATGTGGTCAACGCAGCGTCAACAAATCCCAAGTGTTTGCAACAAAATATTTCTAAAATCCTTTAGCTTCTTTAGCTGGTTTTAGAGATATTTCACTAAATATTTAGCACCAATTTAGCAATATGGGCTTTCATTCTAAAATAGATGATAAAGAACTTGAAACCTTGATCCGTCAAGGCATGACAACAACAGAGATTGCAAAGTATTTTAATTGCAGCCTTGGTGCTGTCTCACAGAGAAAGAAAAAGCTTCAAAACGGCATCATTCAGGCTGTAACAATAACAAAAGGTGAAGAGGTCATTGACAGTCATTTAAACATGGTCTCTGAGCTTCGCAACATCAATCAGGCAATCAATGAAGAGCTTGATAGAGCAAAAATAGAAATTGAAAAACCGGAAGCTGACATCAAGGCATTGCAAGAGATCATCGTGAAGCTATCTGCTGAGATCCGCAAACAATTAGCTTTGCAGGCATCCTTTTATCAGACGTGGTACAAGATTGAAGGTTATCAAGCCTTTCAGGACGAGTTTTTGCAAATGCTGGAAGAGGTATCACCGGAATTAAGAGATGAGCTTATTGCAAGGCTTAGAAAAAGAAAAGTACTTCGAGGACTTGTGCAATCAAATTGATGCACGGTTTTCGGCGAAGACATTAGAAAAATATCATCATGATCCTGTTTTATTTGTCCGTGAAGCAATTGGCGCAGAGCCGACAAAGCAGCAGATCAAGATCCTAAAGGCTATTGCAAGACACAGGCACATAGCCATTAGATCCGGTCACGGCATTGGCAAGACAACGGCAATTGTCTGGATCATGCTTTGGTTTATTTATACTCGTCCATTTTGCCGGATTCCTTGCACTGGCCCTAGCTCAAGCCAAGTGTATGACGTGCTTTGGTCAGAATTAAGCAAGTGGTGGCGTCAAATGCAGCCATCTTTAACAGATAAGTTTGAAATGACAGCAGATCGTTTTTTTCATCGTGATTATAGAAATGATTGGTTTGCCTGTGCTCGTACTGCAAGGCGTGAATCACCGGAAGCATTGCAAGGTTTTCATTCTGAAAATCTTTTATTCTGCATTGAAGAGGCGTCCGGTGTGTGCAACGAAGTTTTTGAAGTCGCAGAGGGAAGTTTGACGTCTGCAGAAAACTACGTTTTGTTAATTGGCAACCCGACTCGCATAAATGGATATTTTTTTAATGCTTTTCATTCAGACCGCAATCGCTGGAAAACGCTTCATTTCAAAAGCACTGATTCTCCGCTTGTAAATCCTTCCTATGCTCAGCGAATGGCTGAGAGATACGGCAAACATTCAAACATTTACCGTGTGCGTGTCAATGGTGATTTTCCGACTGCCGAAGATGATCAGCTTATACCATTGCATTTGCTTGAAGATGCTGTTGTGCGCGAAGTCAGCGAGTCTGAGCCGATAGTTTGGGGTTTGGATGTGGCGCGCTATGGATCAGATGAAACCGTTTTATGCAAACGACATGGCAACGTCATTGTAAAATTTAAAGGCGTTCGCAACTATGACTTGATGCAAACAGCCGGATGGGTAGCAGCACAGTACAATGAAGCAGAGCAAAAACCAAAAAAGATCATGATCGATGTCATAGGCATCGGCAGCGGCGTTTTCGACAGACTTCGTGAGCAAGGCTATCCGGTGTCTGCCGTAAATGTAGCGGAGTCAGCAAGGGAAAAAGGTAAATACATGAATTTAAGATCAGAGCTTTATCATAGATTAAAAGATTTCTTTGTCGAAGGTAGATCTAAAATTCCCAACGACAGCGAGCTTATTGGACAGACAAGCAGCATCAAATATCATTTTGATAGCAGCGGCAGGATTGCAATTGAGAAAAAAGAAGATCTTAAAAAACGCGGCCTGCCAAGTCCAGACAGAGCAGACACGGCAGCCTTGACTTTCAAAGATCTTCAAGGTGTCGAGGATATAGAGATCTATTCAGTCGACTCGCCATATGCAGGCGGGTATCGAGACGGCTGGTATGAATAACAGTTTTTCAGCGGAGATCGGAAATTTTTCCTTCTCATAAAAAAGGCTGGAAAAGGGCGGCGGTTTTAATCTTTTGCAACACCGTGTCCTGCTGCGGCAGGTAGGAAGCCTAACCGAAAAATGGCATTTTTATAACTTCTCGGATTGCATGTATGATAATAGTATCTCAGGTTTTGGAGCGTATCCAATAGTTGTGATTAGTTTACATAATCTGCATTTCTGAGAGATCCGATTTTTTGCAGATACTATTCACATATCGGTAATTTTGGCCCAGTTGCGATTCGTTGGAGAGTATTCTAGAATCTTAATTAAAGCCAGCGCAGAAATGGTTCGCTCTAATCAACTTAGCTCCCTGCGGACCCGTTGCATGCGCTCGCTAGGTCGCCCTTCACGTTGCAGCGAACAGGCGCCACTCGTCGGGAACACCTTTCAGGATATGGCTACCACGGTCGGCGAAGCAAATCCCGGATCCGGCGACCAGATCCTTCACCGTGCTCGATACCAACACCTCGTTAGGGCGCGCCAGGCTGGAGACCCGTGAAGCGATGTGGACGGCGATTCCCGCGAGTCGATCGCCCCGAACCTCCACCTCTCCAGTGTGCAGACCCGCGCGGACTTCGAGTCCAATTTCGCGGACAGACTCCGTGATCATGGTTGCGCAGCGAATCGCTCGCCCAGGGCCGTCGAACCTAGCGAGCACTCCGTCGCCAGTCTTGTCGACGAGGCGGCCTCGGAACTCGCCGAGCAGCCGTTCGATGAGAGCGTCGTGACGATCGAGAAGCTCGCGCCACCTGTGGTCGCCAAGCTCGGTGGCACGGTCGGTCGAGCGGACGATGTCGGTCAGGAGAATCGTCGCGAGGATCCTCTCGGTCTCGGGCGCACTCCGCTCCCCAGTCAGGAACTCCTGGATTTCGTGGGTCACTCCGTCCTCTTCGCGCCAGTCGAAGTGGTCAGACCCGGGAAGTTCAACGTAGCGGGCGTTCGGGATCTGATCCGCCAGGTAGCGGGTCACCTCGCGAGGCGTAAGTATGTCGCCGTCATTTCGGATCACTAAGGTCGGGACCCGCACCGACGGGAGGATGTCGCGGACGTCGATCTCATAGTTCACCTGCATCGTCTCGACGGCCGCCCCGGGGGTCATCGAGAGGCGCTCGCAACGTCCCCACCATTCCCGGAAGCTCGGGTCAGTTGCGGCGGAAGGTACGAACCCGTCGACCAGGCTACCGGTGCCCCATTCCTCCTCGTAACGGCACAGACGGGCATCCACGTACTGCTGGCGATCCTCTTCAATGGTGCCGGGAGCCCAGGCCAAACGGGCGAACGTGTTCCACAGGATCAGTTGGGAAGTCCTATCCGGGTGGGTTGCAGCCAAAACAATTCCCATCGGCCCGCCTTCGGACAGCGTGAGGATCGCCGCTCTTTCCGAGTCGGCGGCGTCCATGACCGCTCGAACGTCGTCGATCCTCTCCTCGATAATGGGCATGCGCTCGACTCGGTCAGATAGTCCCTGCCCGCGTTTATCGAATCGGATCAGCCGGGAGAAGGAGGCGAGCCGACGAAAGAACGCCGCCTGAAGGGGCTCTTCCCACTGGTGCTCTAAATGGGAGACGACTCCGGGGACGAAGACCAGGTCGGGAGGGCCCTCGCCGAGGATCTGATACGCAATGTGAAGATTGCCGCAGCGGGCATATCGAGTCTCGGGTTGCACCGATATGATCTCCGAGGCGAAGGATAAAGACTTAGCGCCCTAATATAAATATTAACTAAGTAGCTGAACTCGGATTTCGCTTCAGTTTAGATTGAGGAGGTACTCAGAATGAGTTTCTAGATGAGAGAATTAAAACGAGTGAGATGAGGTTCAACATTGCGCTTCTGGGCAACATGGGCTGTGTATTTCGAACCGAACTATTTGAGAATATATCTATTTTAAAGAGTGTCGATTGTCAATAAAAATGGTTAGAGCCAACACCTGTGATTGCAAAATGATATATGCAAAATCGCTAAATTACGGATATGTAAGATGGAATCACAACTTTGGTAAGAATACAGATATCATTATAACCGGGCGTCAAGCCAAATTCGTCCTGAGGCTGCTTATTCGAACAACTCAGCCCGAATCTCCATTACAATTTTGCCCAATCCACAATGTTCAACTCCCGTGTCTTTACATCTAACCCGTTTGAATATCATATCGTCTGGGTCATGTCCGCTGCAAACACGATCATATAACATAAACGAAAAAGGAACCAATTCTGACACCGCAAAAAGACAAGTGTTTTCTTTATTGGTACATTCTGCAGGCAAAATCCATCCCGGCCCACTAAGGACAATTTGGTCTCCCACTTTTGCCTTCCAGCCACAGTTCTCAGATTCGACCACTTCAGCAACCAATCTGTAATTGGTCAATTTGCTGATGTTGTTTATTAGCCGAATCTGATTTTCCTTCAATTGTTTTATTTGCTCATCAGTGTAACCGTATCTTTCCTTGGCTGCTTTAGCTATTTCTGTCATAATTCTCCTCCTTTCAGTAGCTGAATTATGTCAATGAAACTAACGAGAACAGTAAAAACTTTGGATATCAATTAAGTGTTTTATCCATAGTCCCGCAGATAAGCGACCGAAGATTATCGTTTTTTTTAATGAATGACAACAGGATTTCAAACTGCTGTTTATTGAGGCGGGATTATGGATAAAACAATGATGGACGAAGCCGATTCGCGGACGGTCTGGCACAATAGTGCTTTATGGGTAAAGTATTTAGATTTACTCTGACACGTGATGGGCAAAAAGCGCCTTATTGGCGTTATAAAGTTACGATTTACAATAAGGGCTGTTGCAAATATTATCATTGGAAGCCTTATTTTGGTCTACGTTAGTATGAATGGGGGGTGCTTTTTGCTGGTGAGGGCATAGCTGTCTTGTAGAGTTGCAAGTACCCTATCAGCGGAGTTGATTATCGAGCAGCGACAGGCAGATAGGTTGGTGCTCGAGCGCGGTGCATCGGTATTTCTGCGAGCAATTGCATTTTGCCATGATTACAACAGGGACAGGTTGAGATGTCGATGCCGCTGAGTTGCAGCATCATTTGTTGAAGCGAGGCTGACAATTTAGCTAGTTGCGTGGGCAATTTCAACAAGCTTCGGATGGTTTTTAAGTTTGCCATTCGGCTGCGATTGGCCAGAAAGCCATAATGCCTGATTTTGACAAAGCCTTTGGGCAGGCTGTGAAGCAGGAAGCGCCGGATAAATTCCACGGCAGTGATAGTGACGGATTCGGTGCGGTGTTTTTTTCGGTTCTTGGCACTAAAAGTTACCATGCCGTCTTTGAGGGATTCGATACGGCTGTTGGAAATGGCCACCCTGTGGGTGTAGCGTGCCAGATATTCAAGGACGTGTTCGGGTCGTCTGATCGGATCACGCACAGAGACCACCCATGTTTTGGTAAAAAGGGTGTGTTTGAGCTTTTTATATACATCTGCTGGGAGTCTGATTTTTTTGCTTAGCCAGGCATCTGCCATGTGTTGCATGAACTTGGCGCGAAAGACCAATGACAGTGCCTGCTGGTTAAAGAGATAATCGCCTGTGGACGGGATAAAGCGTTTGGCATCCTTTGACACAACCCCACCGGCCACCAGACAGTGTAGATGAAAATGAGCCTTGAGCTTTTGGTCCCAGCTGTGCAAGATGGCCAAAAAGCCCAGCGTACCGTTAAGCTGATTTTCGCCAAAAGCCAGCAGGGTTTTGGAGGCGGCTGCAAACAGGCAGTTTAGCATCACTTTTTTATTGTTTAAGATGATGGCGTTGAGCTCATGGGGCAGGGTAAAGACGACATGGAAGTATTTAACCGGTAAAATTTCGTCTTTTCTTTTTTCAAGCCAACGTTCTCGTGGCATATGCTGGCATTTGGGGCAGTGGCGATTTCGGCAGGAGTGATAGATGATGCGCACGCTGCCGCAGCTATCGCAGCGATCGATGTGGCCGCCCAGATGAGCGGTGCGACAGTTTAAAAGATCCGATACGATCTTTTTGTGTTGGGGCCACAGGCGATATTGGTTTTGATAATCGCCGATATGCTTGTGTAGGATGTGGGCGACCTGCAGCCGCTGGTGTTTAGGTGTTATGATTTGGGTCATGGGTGCTGTCCTTCTTATTTGCATGTTTTTTGTCAATCAGATCCAAAGGAGATGGGATCTTTGAAAGCGTTTCACGGCTGACATGCAGATAAATCATGGTGGTGGACAGACTCGCATGGCCCATCAGCACCTGGATTTTTCTAATATCAAATCCGGCCTCCAGAAGGTGCGTTGCAAAAGAGTGACGCAATGTGTGGACACCAGCCCCCTTTTTTACATCTGCTTTTTTTCTGGCATCTTCGTAGATTTTGCGAATGGATTCATAGGATAAAGGCTGATTTTTGTTCTTCTTAAAAGAGGATGGGAACAGGTAGGATTTGGGATGGTACTGGCGGTAATAGGATCTGAGTTCGACGAGCAGTGTTTTTGAAAGCAGCGTATAGCGCTCCTTTTTGCCTTTACCTTTGACCTTGATAGTCATCGTTTTGCTATCGATGTTTTCGGATTTAAGGTTAATGGTCTCGCTGACTCTGAGTCCTGCCGAGTAGGTGGTCATCAGGATAAGACGGTGTTTTAGGTTATTGGTTGAACAGATGATCTTCCAGATTTCTTGCATGGTAAGGACTTGTGGAAGTTTTCTAAGCGTCCTTCTGATGCTGTAAGTGACCGGTATCTGTTTTTCAGTAACGTATTTGTAGAAAAAGCGAAGTCCAGTTAAAACGCTGTAGCAGCTGTTGGGTGCATTGCCCTTTTCATGCTTAAGGTAGAGAAGATAATCCTCGATTTTTTCTTTGGTCATTTTTTCAGGCGATTGATTATAGAACTTGGCGATGCCTGTGACAGCATCCAGGTAGGCCCTTTGTGTGTGATGGGAGAGGTTCTTAAGCTCCATAGCCCTGATCATTTTTTGTCGCAATGGTGTCATGTCATACCTCCTTCTTTGTTGTGGGTTAATAACGGTTTGGAGGTATTTTACATGATCAGGGTAAAAAGAAACGATCAATAAGGAAGGAGGATAGGAGGTATCGGTAAAAAAAGTTCGAAGAGGAAAGCTACCGCGAAGCGGTTTCGTCCATCATGAAATATCACAATATTCCCTAGAATACAGATTTGTAGATGTAATCGCGATTTCTCGATTTTACAGATATGAAAGCTATATCCAAACTAATCTAGGGTGCCCTCGACTTTGAGTATGTTGGATATCTTGACTAAAGTTGAAATCAGCGGTGCAGCTTTTTGCGCCCACTGGATTTATTGGTTATGTGCGATAAAGACATGCCTAAAACTCTTAATCAAAATCGATAGGTCTTCCCTGCTTTGAGCACCTCATTTTCGGCTTTAAGTTCGTGTTTCATACATGTTAGGAAATGATCGCAGCTATCATGGCTCGATAGGAAAACCTTGCTGGGATTGAATTTGTTAAGTGCAGAAATGGTGTTACTCAGATCGTCATCGGTAATTCTTTGCCAAACAGGCTTGCCTGTACCTATGAAAGTTTGGAATTGAATACCGGCGCGGCTACCTCTGCCACCTGTGATAGGGAAATGAAGTCCGCCTCCGATGATGTAGATAGGTTCTTTGGAAAGACGGTTGACCATCTCTACTATGAGTTCAATAGTAGGATGCCCACATCCAGTGAAGATAACCAAACCCTTTCCCTTAAGGTGAGCAATTAACGCTTGCTCTTCGGTCAACCCAAAGAAAAATAGACTTCTGGCCAACGGGCCCGTTGTAGCGATTCCGCCTGTCAGTAACCGAGGCCTATCAATTAGTACGCACTTGAACCCCTCTGCATTAGCTTCATCGGGAAGAAAACAAGGCTGCCCCTTCGGCATACCCAGTTCTTTGGGCACTGTCACACATTTT
>CP070746.1:3476471-3480818 GCA_020348305.1 Desulfobacterales bacterium | reverse complement strand
TATATTTTCTTAAGTATGCTAACTAACTCTCCCTTCGGCAGGAATCTTAAGGCCATCAGAGATGAAGAAGAACTGTGTTTGAGTCTGGGTAAAGACACGCAAAAATTGAAATTGCAGGCGATGATTGTTGCCGGAACTGTAGGCGGTCTGGCCGGATCCCTCTTTGCTTTTTATATCCAATTTATTTCTCCGGAGAACTTCCAGCCCATCGAAACGTTTCTGATGTGGGCGATGATCATCGTGGGGGGCCGGGGCAACTTCAAGGGAGCGATAATAGGGGCCGTAGTAATACAGTTGTTTAATGTGTCAACGCGATTTTTAGGCAATTATGTGCCGCTGGGTTCTGATTCTATGGCAGCGCTCAGAATGACCATCATCGGTGTTTTGATTATATTGTTTCTCTTGTTTCGACCGGAAGGATTGATAAAGGAAAAGAAAAAAGTCTACGACTAATTGGACGTCTCGGAGTAAACCATTTTATGTTAACGATTAAAAATCTGGAAAAGCGGTTTGGTAGCTTAAGAGCACTGGACGACGTGTCGCTTGAAGTTGAAGATGATTCTATCGTAGGATTAATAGGGCCTAACGGTTCGGGAAAGACGACTTTATTCAACGTTGTTTCGGGATTTTATGAAAAGGATGGCGGCGAAGTCTATTTTAAAGGGGAACGAATAGACGGACTGCCACCGAATAAGATCGCTAAAAAGGGATTGTGTCGCACATTTCAGGTCAGCAAAGCGCCTGAAAAAATGACGGTATTGGAAAATATGCTGCTGGCCGCCAAACGCCAGCTGGGGGAAAATCCGTTTAGCGCCTTGTTCATGCGTCCCCGGGTGCAAAAGTCAGAAAAGGCAAATTTAGATATGGCCCTGGAACTGCTTGATATGCTGCAGCTTTCACAGTTGAAGAACGATTATGCCGGTGATCTATCGGGCGGACAGAAAAAGCTTCTCTCCCTGGGCAGGGTATTCATGTTGAAACCCGATATGATCTTGCTGGATGAACCCACGGCTGGTGTCAATCCAACCTTGAGGGTACAGCTCATGGAGGCTATAAGACAACTGCAAAAAATGGAAAGAAAGGCTTTCTTTATCATCGAGCACAGCATGAAGGTCATCAGCAATATCTGTGACAAGGTATATGTTCTGAATTTCGGAAAAAAAATTGCGGAAGGAACTCCCGAGGAGATCCAGCAGAACGAACAGGTGCTGGAAGCCTATTTAAGTGGAGCATAGCCCGAATTGAGTTTTAATTCAATTCGGTGTTATTTGTTATTGGTAATTTGTTATTCGTTAAAAAAATGATCATCGGAAGTACTTTTCATTTCTGATTAAAACATTAGATGCAGAGTTCATCTCATCAATTAACAAATAACAAATAACGAATAACAAGTAACTACCAATTGAGCGGGTCCGCTCAATTGCGTTGGGAGACTGAAAGGTATGCCTTTGTTAGAAGTAAATGATGTGGTTTCCGGCTATGGGCGCACAGATGTCTTGCACGGCGTTTCGATATCCATCGAACGAGATGAAATCGTAACCATCATCGGACCCAATGGTGCCGGAAAATCCACCCTGTTTAAAACCATCATGGGATACCTGATACCCAGCTCAGGAAAGGTTATATTTTCAGAAGAAGATGTGACTAGATTAAAACCCAATTTCAAAGTGGAAAAAGGAATAGCTTACGTCCCGCAACTTGATAATACATTTCCTTCGCTAACCATTCGGGAAAATTTGGAAATGGGAGGCTTCTCCAAGGACAGCGAAGCGCTAAGGCAAGGAATTGAAATTGCCTACAGTACCTTTCCTATCTTAAGTGACCGGAGAAACCAGCGGGCACGCACCCTCAGTGGGGGGCAGAGGCAAATGTTGGCCATGAGCATGGCCTTGATGACCGAGCCGGCTCTTTTATTATTAGATGAACCTTCGGCCGGACTCTCCCCGAAAGTGGCTGACGAAGTTTTTAACCAAATTATGAGCTTGCACCAGAAGGGAATCAGCATCCTCATCATTGAACAGGATGCTTATAGATCGTTGAATATATCCGATAGAGGATATGTGCTGGCCCTGGGGCAGAACCATTTTGACGGATCGGCTGATACAATCCTGAATGATCCCCAGATTAAAGAAGCGTTTTTAGGCGGCTAATTCCGTTTGCAAACCCTCACAAATTATGAATTTCACCAAAATCATAACCGCAATTGATACGCATACAGAGGGGAATCCGGAGCGGGTGGTTACGGGCGGGATACCATCTATTCCAGGCAAAACCATGCTTGAGAAATCAAAGTATGCGCGTGATAACTTGGATTATCTTCGCACCATGCTGGTGCATGAACCCCGGGGGCACAGCAATATGTACGCTTCTCTGCTTGTTCCGCCCACCGTAGAGAAAGCAGATATTGGGGTGCTCTATTTGGAGCCGGGTGGGTATGTAACCATGTGCGGGCATGGAACCATTGCGATTTGCACTGTTTTAACAGAGACGGGCATCATCGAAGCCCGGGAGCCTGAAACCGAGATCGTGCTGGATACGCCTGCCGGACTCGTGCGGGCCAAGGTGGCTGTAAAGGATGGAAAGGCCGAATCCGTTACTATACGGAACGTTCCATCTTTTCTCTATAAGGCAGATGTAGAACTGGATGTTCCCTCTGTGGGCCGCGTGAAGATGGATATTGCTTACGGGGGCAACTTTTACGCCATTTTGGAGGCTGAAAGCGTGGGGCTGGAGGTAAAAACCGAGAATGCGAATGAAATCATATTTTTGGGAACCAAGATATGGCAGACAGTTAACGAACAGGTTGAGATCTATCATCCTCAAGAACCACAGATAGATTGTATTAACTATGTGGAATTTTCCGCTCCAGCGACTCATCCAAAGGCAAACATGAAGAATGCCGTGGTGGTACCCCCGGCAGGCATGGACCGGTCTCCTTGTGGAACGGGAACCTGTGCCAAGATGGCTGCACTTTATACAAAAGGGGAACTTAGCCTGAATGATGAATTCGTTCACGAAAGCATCATCGGAACTCTTTTCTACGGCAAACTCATAGAGGAAACGAAGCTAGGGGAATATCAGGCTGTAGTTCCAACCATTCGAGGCAGTGCCTATATCACGGGGATTCACCAATTTGTTGTTGATCCCAGGGACCCGTTTCCAGGCGGTTTTCACCTTGGAAAAATAGAAAAACTGTATGGCTTTGGATTTAAGAGTTGATGAATTCCTAAAAAGTCGAACTCATCCAGTGTTTGGTGTTTTGTATTTTGAACATTCGGATTTCAATATTCGGATTTTATATCACCGTTCTCCCGCTGAAGGGCGGGCCTCTGCAGGCTGTCCAATAACTCGTTTCCCCTCCCTCGATGGGAGGGGATTAAGGGGAGGGCTATTAGTGGAATTGCAAGGGTTATTGGACAGCCTGTCTGTACCCGTCCCGCTCACAGCGGGATCGGCACAGCCCGCCCGCCTCGCCTTGCGATCTCGCATGGCGGGCGTGGAGGCCGACCCTTCTACCTCAACGAATTGACAATTTTCAATTGATGAGTGTTAATTGAATACTGACTATTGAAATTTAAACATTGAAAGGAGGAGATTGCTTTGAAAGAACTTAAAGGGATCTGCGCCGCCTTGTGCACGCCATTTACAGATTTGTTGAATCGGGAAAACTGGCTGAAGCAGCGGATCTATGGAAAAGCTTGTTTCCTGTCAATCTCTTCTTCTGGACCCACGTATACAACGCATCGGTAAAGGCAGCAACGAATCTATCCGGAAGAATAGTAGGTCCATGTCGTAATCCCGTTCAAACCTTAACGGATTCGGAAATGAGGGAAATGCGGGAGGATTTAAAACCGTTGGGAATATGAGGCTATTCACTGGTGTCCAAAGAATTTTGAAAGTGATCAACAATCCACTGAAAAATCAGAGCTATCCAATGAGAGACGGAAGTATTGGAGTGTTGGAGTACTGGATTATTTTAAATTCTAAATAACAAATCACAAATATCAAATATCAAACAAATCACAATGACCAAAATTCCAAATTCCAAACCTCTTTATTTCCTTAAAATGAAATTGTTACATTTAATGGCACAACTTTTATTTCATCACGAAAACACGAAATCTATAAAAAACGAAATTTATCTTGTCTTTTTTCGTGTTTTCGTCTTTTCGTGCTTTCGCGATTAGCATTTCTTGTTTTGGAAATTGAATATTGGAATTTGAGATTTTAGAGGGCTGATGTATAGACTTGCAAGCGGAAAAAAAGAAAAATTTCTGAACTTTGACTGGAAAACGATATTGAGGGTCTAAATTAAGTGCTTATGTTAAAATTAATATCTGTGAATTT
>CP070746.1:3464950-3476371 GCA_020348305.1 Desulfobacterales bacterium | reverse complement strand
CTTCATTTGCTGTATGGTGGGCTCTTACGCCATCAACAATGTCTTTTACGATCTCGTGACCTGTGTTGTCTGCGGCTTCATCGGCTACCTCATGATCCGGTACGATTTCCCCGTGGCCCCAATGGTGCTTGCCCAAATTTTGGGTGGTATGATGGAATCGAATTTTAGGCGTGCTTTGGTCATGTCCCGCGGGGACCCGCTGATCTTCCTGACCCGTCCCATAACCGTGACCATCCTGGTTCTGGCAACTGTCACCTCAATTGTTGCGGTACGCCGACAACTCCAGGCCCTCAGGCAGGATGAAGCGGCGGCCATGGCGGAAAACATTGATTGATCAAATTATAGTCGTATATCCGCAAACGAGTCAATTAAACCAAAGGAGATTGATATGAAGTCTATCTACGGTATCGTGCCCCCGGTTGTAACGCCGTTTGATATCCAGGGAAATATTGAAACAAGCCTTCTTCGGCAGGATTTGGATTTTCTCATTCATACAGCGAAAGTGCATGGCGTGGCGGTGTGTGGGAGCACGGGCGAAGGACACACGTTGAACATGGACGAAACGAGGCAGATCACAAAAATAGCGGTTGAGTCGGCGAATGGAGAAATACCTGTTATCACCGGCATCATAGCAGACAGTGCACGTGCGGCGATTGAACGGGGCAAGGCTGTGGCGGATCTAGGCGTAACTGCTTTACAAATAACCCCCGTGCATTACCTGTTTCGCCCCCATGATGAAGCCATGCAATCTTTCTTTGCCGAAATCTCAGAGTCAATCGGCCTTCCCGTAATCATTTACAATGTTGTTCCGTGGACATATCTTTCACCGGAACTGCTCACAAAAATCATCACTGAAGAGGAAGGTGTGATCGGTGTCAAGCAAAGTGCTGGGGATCTGAAGATGCTGGCTGATTTGCTAAAACAATTGAGCGATCGCGGCGTTATCATGTCTGCTGTGGATGCTTTGCTTTATCCGTCTTTCTTGTTGGGCGCCCATGGGGCAATTGCCGCTATCCTGACAGCCGTTCCGCAACTGTGCATTCAGTTGTGGGACGCTGTGAAATCAGAAGATCATGTTATGGCATTGGATTTGCATAACAAGCTGCTTACCATCTGGAACGCCATAATGGATGATAATCTGCCGGCTAACGTCAAATATGCCATGGAGCTCCAGGGAAGGGCTGCAGGATACCCTCGGTCCCCCATGCCCCCTTCATCCGAGGCGCAACAGGCCAGAATTAGAAAAGCTTTAGAAGGGGCAATCGGGTAGAGAACGTCCCTTCCAGAAATCATTAATCGTTAAACGAATGACTCAAATATGCCTAGCGAGTTCTTATCAATATCAATGAGTATGGACCTTCTAACAAGTCCAAAGCTCGCCTGAGAACCCGCACAGATAGCCATTTACAAGAAAACCTGATCTGTTGCCGAAAGATGCTTTTTGCTCGATACCGCTGGGTACTTGAACATCTGCGAGCTGTTTTGAAACCGACGCTAGCCTTCGAGTTTTGGTCCACCCTGATATTCGTGGTTTCTTTTGCCCCGGCGTCTGCATGGTTGATCAACCGGCTCGTTGCCTCCACTGGTCAATATGCTGTCTCAGATAACGATCTGTTGGCCTTTTTTGCATCATTTCGTGGCATTCTTTTCCTCCTTCTTACTGTTGGCTTCGTCCTCGCATTCTGGTTTGCAGAACAGGCGGGATTGTTGATTATCGTTGTCAAAGCAGCCCGCGGACGGAAAGTCTCGGTCAGCCGTGTTCTATGGGAGAACATCAAACACCTACTGGCATTGTTTCGTCTTGGGCTTCTCCAGGCTGTGGGTTACCTGGCGGCAGGTATACCTCTCGGCTTCGGGATCGCAATGACGTACTGGTTGCTGCTTGGGGAATGGGATATCTATTACTACCTGAACGTTCAGCCTTTGAGTTGGTGGATTGCGCTATCCGTCGCGGGCACGCTGTCCACCGCGTACCTCTTATTGGCTGCCTGGCTGTATATACGATGGCTGTTCTCAATACCCGCGCTTATCTTTGAGAATGCCACGCCCACTGGGGCCTTGAGAAAAAGCTGGCAGCAGACGCGTGGACGATTCCGGGAATTCTGCTTTCCACTGGCTGTCTGCTGGCTTGCTGTCATAATTTCATCTTTGGCGATGACCTGGCTGATAAGCGCTGTGGCTGCACGGCTGGTCGTTCATACGGGTGCGCTGAGACTTCTGGTCCCGACGGTACTGGGGACGCTGGCGCTCATCACCATCTTAGATCTCATGTGGTTCATCATTGGCAAGACAGTGCACGTCATGCTGATAGCCAGCTCTTACCCTGAGACGACTGAGGTGAAGCAAGAGTCGAGGGAGCCGGCCCCGGCGACGGATGGTCCTTTACCTACAAGCTTGAGAAGAATCGCTTGGCTGATTGCAACCGTCGTGTTGTTGTTTATGGGGATCGTAGCAGGTAGCGCTTTTCTTCAACGCCTCAATATCAATCGTACGATCGAGATCACGGCACACCGCGGTAGTAAACTGAGAGCGCCTGAAAACACGTTGAGCGCACTTCAACAGGCCATCGCCGAGGGCGCAAACTACGCCGAAATCGACGTTCAGACCACCGCAGACGGTGTTGTTGTGCTCTTGCATGATGCAGATCTCATGCGGGTGGCATCGGTCAACCGAAGGCTCCGGGACATCGACTACGACGAGCTGAGAGACATTGATGTCGGAAGCTGGTTTGCGTCGGAATTCAGCAACGAACGCGTTCCCACTCTCCAGGAAGCCATCGATCTTACCCGCGGCCGCCTCAAGCTGAACATTGAACTGAAGTTCACTTGGTCGGATCCGGCGCTCGTAGAGAAAGTCGGACACATCATCCGGCACAACGGGTTTGCCTCGGATTGCGTGGTCAGTTCACTGAATTTTAAAGCATTGACAGAAATCAAACGGGCATTCCCGGAACTTACAACTGGGTTCATCGTATTCAAAGCTGTGGGTAACCTGTCCAGAATGGAAGCGGATTTTTTGAGCATTAGTGCGACCAGAGCTACGCCACGGCTGGTAAGGGAGGTGCACCGTCGCGGAAAAGAGTTCCATGTTTGGACAGTCAATGATCTCAGCAATGCACTTTCCATGATTGAGATGGGTGTGGACAACATCATTACGGATGAACCGGGGGAAATTCTAAGTTTGCTGGAAGAATGGCATGCGCTTTCAGACGGTGAGAAAATCGCACTTATGCTGAGAAACCTGATTGTGGGCAGTGAACGCCCTCAGCCATCAAAGCTTTGACAAATTAAAAGTGTCTAGTGCTGACTCAATCGGAAAAAATTAAAGGGCTGATTCCGATGCCGAATGTACCACCGTTATTCCCTCATTGCGAGTCAACCTCAGCAGCCTCACGGGCGCTTTCAACCGCTGACTCACAGGGATTGGCCTCACCGGTTCCTGTGTCGCTTAAGGCAAAGAGCAAAAAGGCAGGATTGATTAGGCCTGCCAAAATGCCTGCACCTGCGAGTCGACCTCGCCTGGGAATCTTTGCGACGGATACCTCGGGCTCGGACAGTGTTCCCTTGATCTTCACCGGATTCGCAAGACTGACCAGACTCGCTCGCTTGGGTCTTGGAGCAATACGCAGATCTAACGCTTCTGTCTCCAAATTCAATATTCCGCTACCCGCAATCGTAATACGCTGGGTATCGAGCAGCAAATCCTCAATCTCTGCAAGGCCCTCCTTCAACTCGATGTGCGCAACCAAACAGTTCATCTCGGTCACGTCTTCTCTCTGCCACTTGGGCGAAAGCATAGTCGGAATAAGATCGGCCGCCCAAAGATCGATCCTGCGGCCTGAAATCTTGCCGGGTCCACCGATGACGGTGATGCGACCGTCGGCATTCCCAAGGAAACTGTACCGCGTCGCACCAGAGCCGGATAGATCGACATAAAGATCGATGCGCCCCTCAAAGAGGTCCGTCACCGCCATGCTTCTGAGCAAAAAGCCGTAGTTTAAATCTTTGGCGTTGAGCTGAAAATGGGTCAGCGGTGGTTTGGCAGCTGCGTTTAAGTCAAACTCACTGCTAATCCGTGCACCCTTAAAACCCGTAATGCTAAGAGATGATTTGAACCGGCCGTCCTTAAGCCTCACTTTGGAGACGAATTCACCGAGATCTCCTTTTCCTGCGCGAATACGCTCAGCCTGGATATCGAGATCCAGGTCTGCCGTTAACAGGGTGTCTATTGGAATCGTATAATCGGGAATGACGCGAGATCTATCCTCAGTTGCTCCGTTTCCGCTACCCTCATCCACATCGAAAAGCCTCATGTTGTCTATATGCAGCTCTCTTGCAAATATACGACCGGTGATTTTGGGGCGGGTGGGCTTTCGCAATACCGTTAGAACTAGTTTAAGGTCACTCTGCCCGACCCGCAGATCTTCTTCATATGTGAATTTGTTTCCGCGAGCCGTGATCCGCCCCTTGGCATGGAATGCGCCCTGCACCGGCACCGCAAAATCAAACAACGGGCTAAGTCCTTCAATTTCTTTGCCCGTTAGGTCATGCTTCAGGTCAAATTCTATATTTTCAAATGGTCTCGAAATGGTACCTTCGGTCTTAAACTGCATATCTTCCGTTTTAAGGGCCACACGCACTGGTAACGGCGCATCCGTTCTCTGCAATTCTGCGAGTTTCCCCGCGCTGACGGTGCCATTAAAAGGAACTTTCTGCAGTGTTCCAGTAAAAACAGCTGTTACCGGGCGGTCCTTTTCCGTGACGAACTCTGCACTCTCGAACGTAAAGTTGATGCTCCGGGCGATAAGTTGACCGGTGTAACTCAAATTAGCAGGTTTGATTTGCAAAGTGATGGCCGCTTGCTTGAGCAAAGCGTGCAGCGTCTCCCCCTGACTGTTGCCATCCAAAACAACGGCATCCGCTGTACCGGCAATTTTATCAGGAAGCTTTAGCTGTTTGAGTGTTTTTCCTACATCAATTCGTCCGAGCGTAGCCTTTAGCGAAACCCTGGGCAGGTTTTTGGGCTGGGTCAAATGAATTTGACCGTCAACGGATGCACCCGCTAACTCTCCGCGAAACGGAGCGCTCAGTTTTCCGTTTGCAAGCGTCACTGCAGTTTTGATGTTCTCGACGGAAATGGGACTGTCAGCCACGCGTTTCACATTAAGCTCCAGCTTGGCGTCAATGTCTTTCAGCCAGTCAAGCCTGATTGGACGATCGAGCACTTCGGCTTTCCTGATTTTGGACGAAGGTTTTGGCGCGATATCCAAAAGCTCGGCCAGCCTTAGGCTGCCTGAAGACAGTTTGCCCGTCAGAAGGGGTCGCGGTGTTTTGTCTTCCCACCGAACACCGCCGGTTAGACGGTTTGCTCCCATCTGAACCTTAAGATCCCTCAGCTCGTGTAGCCCACCGCCGCTGTAAACGTGTGCGCTCAAATCATACGAGCCTATGCGTGGAAGAGAGACACCCACAAGTGAACCAAGCGATTCAAGACGATCGCCTTTAATCCTCGTTGCGACCTGTAAGTCCTTGCGATTCTCGGTGGTGACGAAGGATCCATAACCCTTCACCACTGCCCCGGAAGCCGATGCCTCTAGCTTAACCGGCCAGAACGTCGCGCCGGATTCGCCGGTTGTTCCGGGGCCGCCCTCAAAAGACAGGGCTAGGGGGACGCTGTCGAGCTTGGCGTCGATTGATGCCTTGACGAATCCACTTTCGTGCGCTGAGGCCTTGCCTCGCACAATTCGAATCGCCTGCCACAGCGCGGTGCTCTTGATGTGTCCCTCAAAATGGGAGAACGTGTAGCTGCCCTCCTCAATGTTTGTATGAAATGATAACTGATAGGGTCCGGCCTTCGGCAGCTCACTGCCAAGAACCTGAGCCAGTGTGCTGAGAGTTTTGCCTTGGAGTTGGGTATCAAGCTCAAAGTGCTTACCGCCAGCCGCCGGAGTCATCGTACCTTGAATGTTAAGTGTTGTGTCCGCAATGCTCAGCCGGGCTTCCATTGGCCGGGGCTTTGCCTGCGAGTTGCCCTCAAACGGGTGCTCTGATTTGAAAGTGAATCCAAGCGGCGCATCGCCGTAATTACCCTGTAACGCAATATCAAGTGGGTCGTCTGGCCCACCGGAAACTTCTCCATTTGTAATCTTAATGCCCGGCGCGTCTGACGACCAGCGGACACGGGCCACAAGATCCGTCAGCTTGAAGGATCCTCCGGCCATATTCACCTTCGACGATAGCTCAAAGGGGCCCGTCGTTGGAAACTCGACCCCAAAGAGGGTTTCGAGTGAATCCGCCTGCTGGCCGCTGATTGTGATGCGGTAATCGCCATGGTCCCATACAAACGGTTTCGTCATGCGCCCGTCCATGATCAGTGAGAAATCAGGTCCTTGTATGTTTAGTTTTGCAGACCACGGGTTTTGAGGGCCGGACAATTCAGCCGCTGTGTCGGCAGCAAGCTGGATGGTAAACGGCATACCTTTTGTCGAACCCTTGCCCTCGATCCGCTCCGGCTGTCCGGGAATGTTCCAGAGCCGAGCCTCAACAATCTTATATTGGCTGATGCTGGCATCAGTTGATCGATAATTGATGATGACATCTCGGATTAAGAGCTGCTCAACCGGCGGCAGAACCCCGGGCGCTTCACTATCACCGCGATCACCGAATGTGTAATTGTTGGCCCCATCGGGACCTTCCTCTATGAACAGGTCCACGCCTGTAAATGAAACGTCCAAAACCCTCAAATCGCCATACAGCAGCGGTAAAAGCGCCACCTGGACACCGATTTTTTCAGCCTCAGCAAAATGGGCACCAGCGGCCCAATCCGGGTTGCCGATGGTAATATCCTCGATGATGATTCGTGGGCGCAGCGATCGCTCAAGACGGATGGGACCGTCGAACTGGACTTGACGGCCGAGGGCGGCTGCGGCACGTGCTTCCAGTTGACCGCGAAAAACAGCTGGATCCACTAAAAACAAAGCTGCAACTGCCACGACGGCAAGCAGCAGCAGTCCGATGAAGATTCCAATAATGAGCTTGTTCTTACGCATTGTGTATTATTTTTCCACGGATCGTTGATATTGATCAGAATTAGCTTATCTGCTAGATGCAGTATGTCAGTTGGGTAGTTGTGTGTCAAGAGATGTTGATTCCCGAGTGGAATCCTTTTGATGGCTGGCCGGAGTTCAGAAACATCTGGGAATCAAATGGCTGCAGTTTGCACCCTTTGTGGAAGTCGGGCGTGTGGCCCCTGAATGGATTTTTTCGCAGCTGCACTCGGACATGAAATGGGATACCGGTTTGGGAATCCGGGCCTGGGCTCAAGGCATCGTGGTCCGCATCGACACGGCCTATTCCGATGAAGGCGTCGGTGTCCAGATGATGATCTCCCAGCCGTTTAAATTCTAATTTGGGTTTGGCGAACGCTGTGATATCGCTCTCCTAAAATCGAATAGCCAAGTGATGTGTTGAACGACTTCGAGACTGTTTCAAATCAGGTGGGACAGAACCAAATAAGTTCTAGCAGGCGACATGAAATCCCGCCGCCACCCGCTTGCCTTCCTGCAAAAGTTGGTTGAAAATCTGAATGGCTTTTGATGTTTTCTCCTCAATTAATTCTATCGAATGTTTCTCGAGCACTTCTCGCAAGGTTGGGCTGGTTGCCATAAACCCGGGCTCCCCTTTACCAATCACCAATATATCCGGATGAAATTCGAGGATATCGCGTACATCTTCCACATGAACCGAATGACCGCTCCTCCTCCACCAGTTTGGAATCACAGTGTCTTGAATACATTTAAGATCATTCGTATAGATCTCACCGTTTACCATCATTTTCCCAAATGTGAAATCTGTAATCATTCTTTGACCCCGGGTATCACACTTTAACTATTTTAACACGATGCCTGTAAAGAACTCAATAATTCGCTTGGCGCTTTTGGCAATTTCAATCCTTTCTGGATCTATAACCATCAGTGTGGTAAAAAACATAAATGGAGGATTCGAATGAAATATTTTGTCTATTTCGATGCCTACGGATATGCCAGACAGGCAATTGATGAAAATCAGCTGGCCCAAGAATACCAAAACGATCCAAATATATTTTTAAAAACCATGTGCCGACTGCGACCGGACACGCCAATGGAACATACCACCGGGCATGTCGGTACCCTTATCTTTGACAATGAAAATGAGTTAAACGATTATCTCGAATCGCTTGGTGATGAAATTACCGGCTTTTACGGATGTCGATCCGAAAGTAGACCCTATAATTTTTGAATATTTCCTATTGCTTTTTCCCTTCGGTAACAAAATCCTTACACCAATTGACCCCCTCTTTTGGGTTCAGTGACCAGGCATCGGCCCCGGCGTATTCGCGCACTGCCGCGGTAGTCGGACCGCCACCGAGTATAACATACCGATCTTGTCTCAGGTTTCGCTCCTTCAGCAAATTCACCACCTGTTTCATGGATTCAAAGGTCGGCGTGATAAGCGCAGACATGGCCACAATCTTGGCATCCGTTTCGGCAACCTTATCCACGATAACTTCAGGAGCAGCATCCACGCCGAGATCATATACCCTGAATCCTCCAGCCTTGAACAGGGTGGCGACAATATCTTTACCGATATCATGAATATCACCTTTCGGGGTGGCAATCACAACCGAACCCAGCGAAGGCTCTTGTTGCCCCTTCATTAATAGTGGTTCTACTTTTTCAACCACTTTCTTGAATATATCAGCCGACATAATGAGTTCGGAGAGAAAATATTCGCTGGTGTTATACAGCTCTCCCACCTGATCCATACCGGCGCGGCAATCATTGAGAATCTTTAACGGATCCACCCCTTCCGCAATGCCCTGTTCCACCAGGTTCATTACATCCTTGAACCGCAGGCCGGCAACTGCCCGGGCAAGTTCACCTTCAAGCTCAATTTGCGCCCCCATCTTCTGGACGCCGGTATCTACCGGTTGAGCCTTCCCGAGATCCTTCTTTCCCAGATAGGTTTTACCGGTTTCAACCATGGCCTTGAGGTTTTCGGGCTGAACGTCAATGGGACACTCACATCCCGTTGTCAGCATAAATCCCCAGCCATCTCCTACTTCGTCAATGAGCCGTTTGCAATAGGCTGCGACTTCTTCGGGTTTGCCCAAGGTTAGAAGGCTGGCGGGAACGTCACCGCTGATGCACATATGGCCTTTTAGAATTTCCTTGGCACTGAAGATATCTGTCATACCATCCAGGTCGCAGATGCATTTGCCTTTGGGCAGTTGTTTGAGATACGGCAGGTTCAGACTCCAGTCGGTGTCAAAATGCAACCAGGGTGTAATTCCTTCAGCGACAAACGCATCAACATAGCGCTGCAGAAAAGGCCATTCAAAGCGCTCAAATATATCGAGACGGTAGTAAAAGCCCGAGCCCCTCTCCAAGACGATAAACGCCAGCATATTACCATTGTTTTTGCATACTTGAATGGCGTTGGATATAAGATCGTCGCAACAGGCCTGCATGGCGGTTTCAACTTTGTCCGGGATCTCGTAAAGATCCTTAGTAAATTCCGTCAGGGTGCGGCAAAGTGAAAAGGCCATCAACACGGAGTCCACAGCCACCCCCAGAAAAATCGGCATGCCCTGCTCCGCGCAAATGTTCATATCGTCAACATAGAGCTGGTTGCTCATCCGCTGCATCAACGTGAATTCATCGAGGGTTTTGCGGCTAATCTTTTGATAATGTTCGTCCCAAAAACCGTTCCATCCCAGGGCGCCTATTTTATCGTAGTCTTCGCGTTCAAACAGAATTCGCTCGTCGATCTGATAGAGGTCATCTTCACCCAACTGTTTTCCCGGTATTAAATTACGCACCGGTGCCGAACAGAGTTTGCCCGGCAACATGGGATAATAGTAGTTTGGCTTACTCCCATAATCGTATCCATACTCTTTAAAGCAACGGATCAAACAATCACGGGCGACGTTATGATCTGCCCAGGCTTCGGCCTGGGTGACATCGTACAACCGCGGGGCTGCGGTTACCAAGATAGGATAAACCGGATGGCGATCCACCGGCTCCAGGGCGATGGCCGCCTGCATTCTTTCCTGGACCGTCAGGGTTTCAGTGATCATTATTATTTTCTCCTTGAAACTCGATTCTCTGGTCGCCTGCCTAAAAAGACCCGCACAATATTTTCGGGCCGGACATTATTACAGAATTTAGCTATCGGACCCCATTAATTCAGAAATGCACGCATCAGACATTTTGTGACCTACTAAAAGTATTAGGGAAAATCAAGGTCTTCATTTTTGAAAAAGAGAACAGCTTTCTAAAATAGGATTTAAGATAAAAAATTATTAAGTTATCCAAAGCTTATCCCGATATAGGAAAATAAAGCTTCTGCTTTCTCTAAATTCGCGAAAGGATCTAATGAGCCATGCTCAATTTAAGAAGAAGCATGAAAAAAACAGGATAATAGAGGATTGCCATGGCGAATGCCAATCATCTTGAGATCATCAAACAAGGCCCGGATGTTTGGAACAACTGGAGAAAAAAGAACCCTTACGTCGAACCTGATTTAGCCCAAGCAGACCTGAGTGAATTAAGGCTCAATGCGGCCGACCTGAGTGAAACGGATCTCAGAAAAGCAGACCTCCGGAAAACAACGTTCCGGGAGGCAAAGTTTATCAAAGCCGATCTTAGAGGGGCAAATCTCCATAAAGCAAGCTTCAATTTAGCCAACCTTAGTGAAGCCAACTTAAGCGAAGCTGTCCTTCGCGAAACAGATCTTAGCGAAGCAATTCTCAAAAGGGCCTATCTCATTCGGGCGGATCTCGTGGGGACCGATCTGTTTGAAGCGGACCTAGAACGGGCGGATTTTAGATGGGCCTTTCTAATTGGCACAGACCTCAGACGAGCAAATCTTTTTCGAGCCGATCTTAGATGGGCGTATCTCATCGAAGCCGACCTCAGCGAGGCCGACCTGAGTGAATCAAATCTCATCGAAGCCAATCTCAGAAAAACAGATCTCGAGCAGGTGAACTTTCGTGATGCCTCAGTGGCATGGAGTTACTTTGGTGATATCGACCTTAGCAAGGCCAAAGGATTGCATACCGTCAAGCACTTTGGACCCTCCACCGTCGGAATCGACTCTGTCCATCGGTCTAAGGGTCAAATTTCAGAAGCCTTTTTGCGAGGCGCAGGTGTGCCGCATAAATTTATCGAATATATGGCGTCATTAAACAAAGAAGTATTCACCTACTATTCGAGTTTCATCAGTTATTCCAGTAAAGACCAAGATTTTGCAGAAAGACTGCACACTGATTTACAAAACAATGGCATCCACTGCTGGTATATCCCTGAAGAAATGAAAATCGGAGATAAAGTTCAGCATAATATTGAACAATCCATCCGAATTCACGAAAAACAGGTCTTGG
>CP070746.1:3459521-3464850 GCA_020348305.1 Desulfobacterales bacterium | reverse complement strand
TTTCGCTTCAATGGTCTCCGTTCGCCCTTTCCAGTTGGTGAGATCAAATCGCACAAATGCTTCACCACCGCGCTTAAATTCAACGATATTGACGGCATTCAAAGACGAGTTTCTGGCACCGGTATCCAGTTTGGCTTTGATCTTAAAATTCCCGGGATAGATGGTTGCATATTCTATCCAACCGACCACCTGCTTAACTTCGGCAATTGATGAAAATGGATAGCCTAGAACAAGTGATGCAGCAAAATCTATCTGAATGAATCTTTTCATGGAACTTCTTATTCCATACAAATAAAGTGAAGTTTATTTGTAATCTTCATGACGAATCTACCATAGGCCCGATCAACGGCTTGTGTGAAAGTTTTTCAAGCAGCGGTTTTAACTCAATGGTGGCAATACCGGATGTTGTATCAGAGACAGCATAGGGAATTACCAGGGTGTTGTTATGGATGATTGATCCGCAGGTATAGACGACATTGGGGACATAACCCTCCCGTTCGTATTCATTGGGTATGATGATCGGCTCTTCCAGCTGGCCGATAACCCTGGAAGGATCGTTCAGATCTAAAAGTGAGGCGCCAATACAATATTTACGCATGGCACCAACGCCGTGGGTCAGCAGCAACCAACCGTCTTTGGTTTCCAGGGGAGAGCCGCAGTTGCCAATTTGAACAAACTCCCAGGAATATTGCGGTCTTTTCAAAATCTGGGTACTCTCCCATAAATGAATGTGATCGGAGGACATGATGTATAAATTTTCGCCGTCCTGACGGGAAATCATCATATATTTACCGTTAATTTTGCGGGGAAACAGCGCCATGCCTTTATCTCGGACGGCGTCACCGTTAAGGGTCAGCATTTTAAATTTAAGGAAATCCCGTGTTTCCAGCAACATGGGTAAAATGTTGCGTCCGTTGTAAGCAGTAAATGTAGCATAATATCGAATGTCACCGTCATCATCGACAAAGCGCACAAACCGGGCGTCTTCGATGCCGTTGCTTTCGTTTCTGCCGGTGGGAAATATCACGCGTTCGGAAAGACGGCTTTCAGCGCGAAAGCTTTGCACAAAGTTGGATCGTGCAATCCAGTAAATCATTTCAACGGTTTCTCGCCGCTCACTGGAAAGAACTTGCTCGGCTTTGAATTCCTCAATCCTCTTTTTTAATTGATCAAACCGGAACTGATCCGGCAGATTATCAAAAAGCTGATAGACTATATCATTGCAGTCGAGTTCATCCTTTAGGATCATGAGGAAAACTTTTTTATCATAAGTGGGATTCAATGCCACTGTGGGTGTTTCCAAAAAGGGGCTGACCGGCTCCATCATTAAATTGTCCTTCCTATCCAGGATGCCGCTGCGAAACGTCAAGGAAGAGATGTGCCCCTCTCCGACAGCGCGGAAACTGGAAATCACTCGAAGGAATCCTTCAGGCAGATCGTCTTGATTGGGGTGTTGAACAATGGAGGGATTAAAAAAGGCGACCGATTCTATCGAGTATTCCTTTGTGAAAAAAGATCCCAGCAATAATTTGCGTTCTCGAGAAAAGTTTTCAGCTTTGGCGATCAAAGCCTCAATCCGATCATAATGGCGAATTAAAGCCCCTTCAAGATCCATGTGGCGGTCGGAAAAATCACGCAAAACGGATTGCAAAATCTGCCGGCACTTTTCCTCAGGCATAGATAGCACGCGCCTGATGATATTTTTCCGGTGCTTTCGACCGCCCGGACCAAAGAATCGTGTTATCACCCGGGAAGAATCTGGTGCAAATTTCTGCCTTTTGCGCTTCACCTGAAGTGGTTGTATGTTGTTCAAAGTCGATTGACTCCCTGTCCTCAATTTTCGAAAATCTAAAGAATTTCAAAGAGGTTTATTACCAGTGGGGCTGATTACCAATGCGCTTACCCATCACCTCAAGTGTTTCGGTCACCACCACGAAGGCTTCGGGATCAATTTTGCGGATCATTTCTTTAAATCGGGAAAGCTCTGTAAAGGAGATCACCGTATAGAGAATATGCAACTGCTTGCCGGTGTACCCACCTTCACCCATTACAACGGTGACACCTCTTTGCAATCGATCCATAATTTCCCGGGAAATTTCTTTCCATTTAGGGGAGATGATCATCAACGCCTTGCGCTGGCTGAGACCGATAAGAACAAAGTTCATAAATTGGGTGCTCACGTATAGATATATCAGAGTATATAACACCTTTTCCATGGGAATACGCAAGATCGCCAAAATCATTAGCGTACCATTGAAGGCTAAAACGAACATTCCCGGGCGAATCGAAAATTTTTTGAAAAGAATAACGGTCAAAATATCCAAACCGCCGGCTGATCCCAAGGATTTAAGAATTATGCCAGAACCCGCGCCGGTAAGTATCCCTGCGGCCATGGCGCTGAGAATCATATCCTCGATGGAAAAAACCGGATACGGCCAAAAAATAACGGCCGAAAAAATAAATACGCCAGCCAGGCTATAAAAAAAGAAACGGCGCCCAACGAACAGCCATCCAATGACAAACAGCGGTATGTTCAATAGGAAATAGATCAGCCCCAGATGTAAGCCAGGCAACACATAGTGGATCAAAAGGGATAGCCCTGTCAGTCCACCCGCCAAAAATTGTTTGGGTATAAGGATTCCTTTGATCGCAACAGCACAAAGTACACTGCCTGCGAAAATCAGCAACAGATTGAAACTTACGGTCCCAATCGCTTTTATATCTTTCATATATCAAACCCTATCCCCGGCTTTCCTGTTGGATACAAGTAACCGTTTTTCAATATTACCGCTCCGGCGGAAGGATCTTCTAATAAATCCAGATGGCCGTCTAAATCCGCATATTCAACATTAGGACGTGCAAGCGCAAAATGCAAACCTGCCGCGATGGCCAGCGCTGCTTCATCCATGCACCCCACCATTGCTTCTAAATTTGCCGCCCGGGCGACGGCATTGATTCGCATGGCCTCGGTGATCCCCCCGACCTTCATCAGTTTAATGTTAACCATATCCACCAGATCCCGCTTGGCTAATCGAAAGGCATCCCGCAGGCTCATTAAACTTTCATCGGCCATCACGGGAATCGGCACTTCATCGGTAATTCGCCCCAACATGTCGAGATCACCCCTGTGCGTAGGCTGCTCGATGAGCGCCAATTTGGCCGGACGGACTTTTTCGACAAAGCGTATTGCATCCGCTTCGGTATATCCTTGATTGGCATCAAATCGCATTTCAATCCGTCCTCCAACAGCTTCCCTGACCTTGATCACTCTTTCGATATCGGCGTCAACATCGACCCCGCCCTTGATCTTCAACGATTTGAAACTTTTGGCAACAAATTCTTTTGCTTTGGCAACGGTTTCTGCGAACGGCAAAATACCGATGGTAACACTTGTTTTCATGCGAGTTCGAAAACCACCCAATAACATATAAACGGGAAGTCCTGCAACCTTGCCGAGGATGTCATGCAACGCCATATCCGCCATGGCCAGAGCTGACGGATTGCTAGCTAAAATCGGCTTCAGCTTTTCAGTCAACCATGCCAGCCTCAACGGGTCTGCTCGTTGCAATGCCGGCTCAATAACATCCCTGCAGATCTGTAGCACCGTCTCCGGTGTTTCGCCGGTAACATGAGCGTCCGGTGCTGCGCATCCGCATCCAACGAAGCCTTTGTCGGTTTCAATTCGTAAAAAGACGTTGGTCGTCGAATCAATGCGCTCATAGGCAATGGTGTATGCTTCTTCCAATCGCATTTTGATCGGCCACGCTTCTAGATGTGTAATTCTCATCGCTCAAAAATTTCGGTGGTGGATTTCTTCCAGCGTCATGGATTTCAGATCCTCAACCAGCGCAACCAGGTGGGTAATCATGATCTCCCAGATTTTTTTGCCTTTTTCGGCACTTGCTTTGGTCGGGTCTCCCATCACCCCGCTGTATGAAATTTTGCGGGTATAGGCGTACCATAAAACGCCGCGCTTGGAGGTAAAGTCCAGATATCGGCTTGAGAATTCGGGAACCTCCCTGCGGGCCTGATCCATTTTAACCAGATGGGGTCGTACCGCTAGACTGGCGCTGGTTTCGATTTCACCGGCATGCACGTCGTTGGGTGTCTCCACCAGCGAGTAAATATCCACATCGCTGGTTTCCCCGGTATCCACGCACACAAAAATATGCGCGTCGCGATTGATCATTTGGGCGGCATAATTTAGGGCCGGACTGTTGCCGCCATGGCCGTTGATGATCACCAATTTTTTGATACCGTTGTGGGATACGCTGATGCCAATGTCATACACTAATTTGGCAAGTGTATCGTTGGAAATGCTGACGGTTCCCTTAAACTCATCGTGGTGGTAGGAAACACCGTACGGTATTTTGGGAAGCACCAGCGGTTTTGGATCACTGCACGCCTCGGTGACCCGAAGTGCCAGATAATTCGCGTCAAAGGCATCCGTGTCCAGGGGCAAATGCGGCCCGTGCTGCTCAATGGATCCCACCGGCAGCAGCGCGATGTCCACCTGCTGGAAGCGTTCCTGAGCTTCCGGCCAGGTGAGTTCTGCCCACAAATAGCGTTGCTGATCCATTTCGCGATCCTTCTCTGTTGGGGCAACGTGCTGCCCCTTTATATCGAGCTCAAATGCAAACGGTTGATACAGACTGGAATCGCTAAAGGGATCAAACGCCGTCCAGCTTTTGCCGATGTGGTGCATAGCCCCGTCCGCATATTGCCTGAAAATTCGCAGCAGGGGTATGCGCAAATCCACCGGTATGGAATTCATCGGCGATACTTTGGGATCGTACCGCAGATTCAAGACTTCCGGTTGCTCTTTGAAGGATTTTTTCCGATTTTCAGGCACATCAATCAGACCCTTCTGCATCAGCATGTATCCTATCTGGCTTACCCCGGCGGCTTCCTGGGCGATGCCCTTTTTGATAAATCCTGTCAACGCATTTTCAACTTGTGACGCTCGGTAGCCACAGTGGGCCGGATCGACTTCAAGCGCCAAAAGCATGCTGACAATTCGGCGACATTTCTCACATTTGCCGCAGGGATAGATGCGATTCTCTTCTTTGTGGGCGGCATGACAGGAGGTTTGATGTTGCTGCAGTCGAGGATATCGCAAGGCCAGAATCTTTTCGATGAGAAGCTCCGACAACGGCCGCAAAATGGAAAACTGGCTAATCGCCCATCCTTTGCGCCTAAAATAGTTTGTGATGGTTTGATCGAAATAGATGCTTTGATCGAACAACCCGTCATAATGGGTAATTCCGTGGCTGGTTTTGCGGACCGAGGTGTCGAACTCGTCGCCGATGAGCAATCGACCGATACCTCT
>CP070746.1:3454193-3459421 GCA_020348305.1 Desulfobacterales bacterium | reverse complement strand
GGGTTGGATAACAGATATTCAACTATTTGTGGGAATTGATCGGTGTTGACCTTATCAGCAGCAGTGACCGTTAGTGATGTCGAGATATTGCTTTCGGCAAGCAATTTCAGTATCTCAAGTTTCTGGGTAAGCAGTTTCTGTCCCCTGAGGATTTGGTATGCTTTATCATTGAAACCATCAAATTGGAGAGAGAGCACCACATTACGCTCATGGAGTTGCTGAACCAGCGATGGTTTTTCGAGTAATGTCAAGCCATTTGTGGAAATGCTCACGCGGACTATCTCTGGTCGGCTTATCGCTTCATCAATAATATCAAGAAGCTGTGGGTGTAGTAACGGTTCACCGCCTGAAAGGTTGATAACGTCAATCTGATTTTCTGCACGAATCAAATTGTCGATCAGACTTTTGAATTCCTCAAGAGCCATATCCCATTCCCTGCCAGCGTCAGCGATACATACAGGGCAAGTCATATCACATCTGGATGTAATTTCGACTATGGGCATACACAAATGCTGTTCGTGACGATCACAGAAGCCACAGCCATCGGGGCATGGCTTATCGCTTTGGCCGGAATACTCATTAGGAACCCAGGCGGGCTTAACATATCGCTGAGTTGTAAGATAGCTGTCCAGATCATTATACACTAAGCTCTCAGTGCTTCCATGCTCGGTGCAGAACTTTTGGAAATATACATTTGTGTCATCAGTAACCACTTTTGTTGGTATAGTCTTACGACAGGTATTACATACAGATTGTGTTATTCCCAAAGTTTTCACTGATATACATTACCTATTAAATGAGTTTGTGTTTTAAGTTATTGTTTTCTTATGCGACCTTAAAATTCGGGCTGGATTTCCTACGACAACCATATTGTCCGCTACATCTTTCATAACAACGCTGCCCAGGCCTGTTTGCACATTTGTGCCTATTGAAACACTACTGCGAACAATAGAGAACGCTCCTATTACGGAGTTAGCTCCTATTCGAACCCTTCCGATCCTAAAGTTTTCCACAGTGTTTTCATGTGTCAATATTTTACAACCACCGCCTAACATGCAGCCGTCCTCAAGTATGATCAGGCTTGGATACATCCCATCAAGAAAAACTTTGGGGGCAATGTAAACATCTTTGCCGATTTTAACCCCCATTCGACGATACAAAAATATTTTGACACATGACCATGGTATCAATGCAATTATAGCCATTACGAAATATGATAAATGATATTTAATGAATGAAATCATATCCGGCAGTAGTACCGTTGTGATATCGTAAGCTTTGTTTTTTTGCAAAACCCATGGATTGGTTGTGTCGCCTCGCAGCCACGACCTGAGGCTTTCAATGTCAGTCTTTTGTTGAAGTTTTTCATCTTCACTTAACATGAAATCTTTCATCCTCTGTTCGGTCAAACAGATTATAGGTACAGATTGGTTTTAGTGTGCCTGGCTCTGTCGGGACTTGATCTGTACACATCATAGCTCTTGCACAATCGAAGTTATCCTCATCCATGTGTGCATGAATAAAAATTGCCCGTATAAATTCTTCACTAACCTGCTGCCGTTGAAAGTTATTGAGATGCTTGCCCGGTGGATATAACTTTTCAATTATGGTGCGGAACAGCTCCAAGTGTTCAGTTTTTCCCTCGGCATAAAGCTGATTGATGGCATCGGTATATACCTCCTGATGGCCAGGCCGCATCAAATAGGAATCCTGAATTAGCTGTTGAATCTTTTCGGGTGGGGCAAATCTGGCAAGCGGGAGATAACCATCGCCGTTTTTTATCATGTAACATATCTGGTAACACAACGGATGTGCTGATGGCCTGGCGAAAAAATCATCCTTTTCAAACATGCCCCCCGATTCCTCGCATACAATCTGTATCGCCTGGTCCACCGGAATATGCCTGGTTCGCTCAAAACTACTACCACCTTGGCCGGAATAAGTCATGTTTTGAATAGTCAGTGAGAGGATGTTGTTATATTTTTGCATAAGATCAAAAATACCCCCAATCGCGTTTTCATTATGGTCATGGGTCAGCACATTGATCAGTGTCATCCTCGCTCCGGCACGATGCAGGTTGTCAATAGTCTTGAGCTTTGTTTCGACCAGGTCCTTACCGTTCATTTTTATACTGACATTGCCGTCGAATGTATTGAAAGACAAAACGACACAAGTTTCCAGCTCGGCCAGTTTTTGGCATAGATCGTAATTTTTTGCAAGGATGATCCCATTAGTACTCATCGTTACCCTGCCGATCTCCTCCCTCTTGCAAACCCGGATAATATCAAGTATCTCCGGATGTAAAGTAGGCTCACCGCCTGTAATATTCACCAGATCAAGCGAGCCTCTCGTTTTTACAAGCCAGTCGATAGTTTTTTTCATTTCGGAAACAGGTTTAAAGTATATCTTATCGTTTCGGTTAAAGGTAAAGCAGACAGGACATCGCAAATTACAGTCACTGGTAATCGGAATCACCGGCAACAGACATGGACTGGCATGCCACGTGCAGAGGCCGCAGTCGTGAGGGCAGCCGTTTTGCGACGGTTTTGCACCTGGCAGTGGCGAATGGTCCGACATTGGTTTTATCACATTTTTCAGATACCAGTCTTTATCCTCGGCTATTAACGCCGGTTCATTACGACAATCCGGGCACATACTCTGCTGCCAGACGCTTTCATCTTGAAAATACACCCTGGCAGGTACGATATTCTTACACTGTCGGCACATACCCCGCACAGTCGTAAAGTAAGTATATTCCTTTTCCTGTAATCTTGCCATTTCGTCGCCACCTCATTTTTCCTGGGGGATAAATATCTCTGAATATAATACCCGCATATCATCCGGGTTATAATAATCTGTAAGTTTTACAGGTATAGCCAGGCAGCCGGTCCCGGAAGCGATCTCCTTTTGACCTACCCAGACTCGACCGTCAAACACAACGCCATCCTCCCGCCAACTGCGAACCCCCACTTCCAGTCGCAGTCTCTCCCCGGGTAAAAGCATATCATTAAACTCAACTCTTTGCGTTCTGACCAGCAGCCCCATTTGTGTAAAATCGCTCGACAGCATGATCAGCCAGTTACCTAATTGAAACATACTTTCGGTCATAAGAGTTTCAGGCAGATGCGGAACATCCCCCATCGGTGCTTTAAGGTTATATTCCTCAAACGACACGGTTTTTATCCCGCTAATCTTCTCCCTGTTGTGCCAGGTGAGAATTCTGTCAACCATTCTAAACTTCATTAAATGCCCCCGTCTATCAGTAAAGTCTGGGCCGTGATAAAACTGCTGCGGTCACTAGCCAGAAACGCCACAAGCTCCGCTACTTCCGATGGTTCGCCGGCCCGCGACATGGCGGAATATTCTTTGTATTGCTGCTGTTGTTTTTCCAGTATATTTACGCTGACGCCATCAGTCAACATACCCGGTGCTACTGTATTGACGCGTATATTATATCGGCCAAGCTCACGTGCCAGAGAGAAGGTGAATCCGGAAACCGCTGCTTTGGCCGTGGCATAATGGACAGGGACCTCCAACATCCTAAATCCGGCCAGGGAACTCATATTGATAATCACTCCTTTTTTTCGGCGGATCATCCCGCGGGCAAATGCTTTAGTTACCAGGAACATCCCCTTTACATTGACATCCATGATCGAGTCCCAGTCGGCTTCAGTGATCATCGCAAATGGCATAACTTGGCTCGTACCGGCATTGTTAACCAGAATATCTATCGGGCCAAGGTCTTTCTCTATCGTTTCAGCAAGAACAGTGGCCGCCTTGCCGTCAAGTATGTCCAGCTTATATGATGTTACATTCAAGCCCGAGGCGGCCATTTCCGTGTCAATCTTTCTGGCTTTATCTTCACGGCTGTTATACGAATAAGCAACCGAACAGCCTTCCCGGGCCATAGTCCTGACAATGGCACTACCGATAGCACCACTTCCGCCGGTAACAAATGCTATCTTATCTTTAAGCATTATTAATCTCCTGTGATTTTTCAGTGAGTTTGCGTTGAATAATATGTACGAACACTGCAACATTCAGCACGCTTGGCAGTTCGATCTTTTTTAAGCCTGGTTTTAAATATTCGGCTGGAACCTCAGGCAATGCTTTTCTCAGTTCTTCCAGTGCTTTTTCTGTTAGTAAGCCATCATTTTCATAAACCCCTCCAGGGATTCGCTTTTTAGCTTGCTGTTCAAATTCATCTGCTTCTATCGTAATGCCGAATTCTTCTTCTACCAAGAAACTGAAATCCAAAAGATCGATTGATTCAGCCCCCAAATCCATCATAAGACCGCTTTCCATCTTTATCTGCTCCTCACGTGCTCCGGTAATTTCGCGAATGAGCGGTATCAGTTTCTCAAAAATTTGCTGTTCTGTCATTGCGTCACCTATATTCAATAATATGTTCAAGTTTTTTTCTTCGAGGGGCCTGAGGTGTCTCATCTGGATATCCTAGAGTGATCAGACAAGTAGGTTCAAAGCCCATTGGTAAATTATCTAATGACTTCCAAACTTTGCCGGCTAATAAAGGTGCGGTCATTATACATGCTCCCAGCCCCATAGCTTTTGCTGCAAGAAGCAAATTTTGACAGGCCATCGCAGTGCTGACAACTTCTCCAGAGGCTAGTTTACTGGTTGCCATGTCTATGATATTCTTGCTTACAGCTGGACTTTTTTTATGCATAACCAGGATCAACGTCGGAGATTGATCAAATGCACCAGAATAATAAATTAACTCTTCTGCTTTATCGGCAACGAGTTTATGGGTGTGCGTAATAGATTTTTCAACGAATTCACGTGTTCTTTGGGCAAGGGAGAAAATCTCTTGTTGATCTTCAAATACTATGAATTTCCAGCCCTGGCGATTATGATTTGATGGTGCCCATGACGCAGCCTCGATTAGCTGCTCGATTTTTTCACGGCCTAACTTTTGGTCAGTATATTTACGAATTGACCGTCTTGATTCTACAAACGATAAAAAGGACTTAAAATCCATTAGTGTATCCCTTAAATATCAACGTAGCATTTTGTCCACCAAATCCAAATGAATTAGATAGTACTGTGTCACCTATAAAATCACGTGAATTATTTGGTACATAATCTAAATCGCATTGGCTATCTGCCTTAGTCAGATTAATTGTAGGCGGGACTTGCTTTTTAGAGATAGTTAATGCTGCAGCAACCGCTTCAACAGCTCCACTTGCTGCAATCATGTGACCAGTCAT
>CP070746.1:3449880-3454093 GCA_020348305.1 Desulfobacterales bacterium | reverse complement strand
GTTCTTGATCCGGTCCGGGCTCGGCCATGGCCGACCTGAGCTGCTCCAAGGCTCTCCGTCCCACAAAAAAAGGGGTTTGGCTCGTCGCCGGGTCATCGTTATAGATGGCCGCCGCTGTCTGAAAGGCGGTTTCTCGTGAGGCGGATACCGGTGCCATCTCTGCCAGCGCGTCCTGATAATCCCGCAATGCTTGCGCTGCAATGAGCCGTGATTCCAAATCGCCGACATCCACTCCGGTTTTTTTCTCAAGTTTAGCAATCTTGGATTGCACTTTTTTGGTTGCTTTTTTAACGATCCCGGCTTTTTTGCCTTTTTTCTCTAAAAGCTTTTGGGCCTTAAGATTGGTGGCATTGAAATCGTATACGAGCTTGAGCCATGACGGAAGTTCCGGACTCGTAGAAAATGGCATCATCTCTTCGGTGATGCGATCCATCAAATCGAAATAGGGATTATGTTCGGTACCCATCGATGCAGCCATCTGCCGCCATTCGGCTTTGTCCTTAAGCCGTTGGATCCCATTGGGAAATGCGCGCCCAAAGTCAAGCCAGGCGGTAAAATATGCGTTCCGGTACCATGTTTGAAATTCCAGTTTCTTGCCGGCAATGATCATGGGTTCAATAAGGGCGGATTCGATCTCTTTTATAAAAGAATCAATCTTCGTTTTGCCCGCAACGGTAAATGCCGATGCAATTTTCCGCTCGTCCTCAGTGGTCAGACTTCCTTGCCAAAAATCCTGCATGGTAAGATAGGAAAGGACGGGATCAAGATTTATAAATGTGACCATCCAATTCAAATTGGCGTCTTTAATCATCAGGATGTGCCGTAACAACATTCGCAGTTCATTCATCTCCTGATTCAAAATGTTGGTATCTTTACGCCAAAAAATGTAATAGAGATATAAGTCGGTGAGTTTCTGGCCGACTTCAGGAATGACCTCTTGGCCGATTGCCTGCAATGTGCGTTCATAGGACGGCTGGGGCCTTGCGCTGAGGGATGCCAATTCTTCATTCGCCAGCCGGGCGCCCAAAAGATTAATACGACGGACTAACTGGGCAACATGGACGCCGACAACCTCTTCGGGTGTCGCTGCTGAAAATTGGGTTATTTTTTCGGCTATTTTCCGGTTATTATTCATTAAGAGCCCGTCGTAAAACTGTTTGCAGTATTCGGTTTTAAGTTCATGTTCGACCTTTAGGCTCGCAGATAATCCAAAGCGGGGAATCCACCACCCGCGATTCTGCTCCTCCACTTTAAGGATTGTCTGACGAAATTGATCCATGCTGATGACATCGGCGACGATTTCGTCCTGAAAAACAACCGGTTTGGAAAGTGCCTTTGAAACCTCTTTCATGATCATCATATTTTTAGCAAACGAAAAACTCAGTAATCCGCAAATTGCAATGGCTACCGCCAGCCACGCCGCCAAACCGAGATTTTGGGTCAGCCTGCTCCACTCCAGCGTACGCTGGGTGGGGGCAAACAAGCCTCTGTCAGCCGGCAGAATTCGCGAAAAGAAATCGTGCAGGAATAATCCCTTGCTGGTTCCGGGCAAGACGTCTCGTTCTTCGATCAGTCCGAGTTCTTTTAAAAAATGGGAATAGGGGCTGCCTTCCTGTTTCCCGCTGCTGAAAAACAACCCTCTTACAATGGGCTTTTCCTGGTAGGGCGTTTCCTGAAAAGCGCCCTTCATAAAAGACCTCAGCCCGGGTTTCAGATGCTCGAACTCATCCGGGAAAAGAAGAAGGCCGGGATCAACGGCTTTCGATCGGGATTTATGAAAAAGGAGCAGTCGCAGTTCTTTCAATCGTTCCACGAGGGATTGGACGCAATTTTCCGTGAAGTTTTCGACATCGGTTGATACCTCCTGGTTCATGCTGCCCATGGCCTGAGCCAGTGTTTTTTCGGGAAGCATATCGCAGAAGCTCGTCATTCCTTGAACCAAATCACACTTGGTTACCAACACATAGACCGGGAATTTGGCTCCCAGCACGCGCATCAGCTCATCGACCCGCCGGCGGATGCTGCGGCCGTCTTCCTCCAGTTCTTCCGCAGCGACGGATGCCAGTTTATCGGCCGCAATGGTCACGACCAGCCCATTGATGGGCTCTTTCTTTCTGAACTTTGCCAGCAGCCCAAGAAACTTCTGCCATTCGTCCTTATCCCGACCTTCATCAACAGGAATGGCATACCTGCCGGCGGTGTCCAGGACAATGGCCTGTTCAAAAAACCACCAATCACAGTTCCGGGTTCCGGAGATTCCGGACGTCCGGCTGACCTCGGCAAATGGGGAAGACAGCCCGGCACTTTGAATTGCAGTTGTCTTGCCCGAGCCGCTTTCGCCGATAATCAGATACCACGGTAGAACGTACAGCGGATTGCCGTATTTCTTGAGGTGAGACCTCCTTAACGCCGCCATGGCCTGCTTCCACTTTTCCTGCAGTTCCTTTGCACCCTCTTTATCTTTATCACTGAGAGTGGTGCGGTAGGCGTCATCTTGTTCAATGACCTGCTGTACGAAGCGGCGCTCACGTCGCCGAATCAAAACTTTTCTCAGCAGCACGAAGCCGAGGGCCAGTCCCAATAGTCCCAAAAGAATGAAAACACCCACCCACCAGGACCACCCGATGCTCGCCACCAGACCGAAGACCAGCCCGACAAGTGCTAGAATCACCACCGTGACCCAAAAAAATTTAAAAAGTTTCCATATCATTTGCTTCATTTACAGCACCGTGCTCAAGAGATTCTCGCCGATATTATTGAGAATAAACCGATAAATCAGAAACAACGCGACATAAAGCACAACCGGAGACCCGATACCCACCAGGATAATCGGAGAAAGACGCCGCTCACGCTGTTGGGGTTTGAGCTGAACCGGTTGCCGGGGGTAGGCTTCCGCAAACAGTTCGCCTTTGTCGAGAGCAGGCAGCCCAACAGAACTGCCCGTCAGAACTTTTAAATTGGACGTCTTCAATTGCTCTAGGAGAAAATCATCACCCTCGTGGATATATCGCCCGCTAAATCCCATGGCAAGACACAGGTAATAAACCTCCCGCACATCATTCTGATGAGGGCCAAGCGTATTTAAACGCTCAAAAAAAAGCTCACCGGCATCGGTGGTCTGAAAGTGAGTTCGCTGAAGCTGTTGCCGCTGCCATTGCCCTTTCTGATTCCATGCAGAGCTCAGAATCACTTCATCGATCCACGCAAAAATGGCAAACTTGGCATGATCGCCATCTTCTTTGGGTAAACCTTCGCTCTGCAAATAGGCATCGGCCTGGGAGGCAAGGCGATCGATATCCGCCTTGACCTGGTCGAAAGCAGGCTGCCTCGCATTGACGGTTTTCTGGAAATAGGCCACATAAGCCAAAAGTTCCATAAAGCAGTCGACGATTCGCATGGCTACGATCTCCCCACAACCATGAGTTCAACTTTTAGATCTTCCGGAGCTGTATCCCAGTACAGGGCAATATTGTGGCCCTTTTGGACCTGCGACCACTGGTCGCTGTGATGATCAATCTGGCAATAAATTGCGCGTGCTCTGCGGGGCAACTCTTGGGGCGGATCGGAAAGATGCGCCATTTTGATGCCCGGAAGCGCCCGGGCGATCAGCAATGGTAACGATTCTTTTGAACTCAATTTTGAGATACCCTCTAAGGACTCCAGCACGAACTGGGGGTCCGCCTCTGTTTCAAAAACCAAATAAAAGCGATTGCGGCCTTCAAATATATCGGGTGCCAACTCCGCAGCATAGTAGGTCCCGTCGTACAACAGCTGAAAGGCATACTCGGGTCCCGCCGTTATCTCGTCCAGCAGGTGTGTTATCGTTGCACCGGCCCTGGAAAAACAATCCCAGAGGCTACGGTGGTCATAATCCGGAACACTTTGGCTGCCGTCCGCCATCTCGCCCAGGACATTGAACTGTTCCGAAAACGCGGAAAGTTCTCCGATCATCTGTCTTAGGATTCCATATACATTCCAGGGATGGGCGTGGCTGGCGCCCGATATGTGCTCTAAGAAAGGAATGTAACGGTTGAGGGATCTTAGTGCCAATAAATAGACCGTATCCCTGGCGCTGAATTCGGCAGTATGAATCCCTCGTTCTCGTTTAAAAGATTCAAGCTGACGGCCACGGGATGCGATTTGATTTCTAATATCTAAAATCAGCCGCAACAGGAGATCCGAGCTTTTAACCGTAATAGCCGGAGGGATGAAT
>CP070746.1:3446605-3449780 GCA_020348305.1 Desulfobacterales bacterium | reverse complement strand
TCTCCAAGACATGAAAATAGAGCATATTGTAAGCGATCCTCATAGCCCTCAGACTCAGGGGAAAGTGGAACGAATGACGCAAACGATTCAGAAAGAATTACTGCAAAAAGTCCGTTTTAAAAGTTATGAACATGCTCAAAGCGAGCTCGAATTGTATATTCATCGCTATAATTACAAGCGTCCGCATCAAGGCATTGACGGTATGTGCCCATCGGATCGTTTTCACAGTATTGCAGATGAGACCGTTAAAGCTGAGTCAGCTTTGTTATCTCCGAATATTGATTTGTCGAAAGGATACTTGATTTTAAAAGATATTCATCGTACATTAAGTGTTACCTTTAGTGATAAAACGATGCAAGTGTTTTTAGATGGCGTGTTGCTTAAGTAAAACAGGGTTTGCTGTGGTTTCAACTTTATGGGACCACAGCCAACCATCAGCTATTAACAATATTCGGGAATCAAACGATGAAACATTCAGTTGAATATCTCAAACGTGTTAACATGGTTGACATATTAAGCCGGCATTATCAAATGCAATTTACCCATAACGGCAATGGTTATGCAAGCCTTTCACCTTTCGGTGAAGAATCGCAACCAAGTTTCTTCATAAAACAAGAAGGTGATGGTCATTGGTTATTCAAAGATTTCTCAAGTGGGTATGGCGGTAGTATCATTGATTTCGTTTTGTTGAAAGAGAATTTAAAAAGTGTATCTGATGCTATAAAGCATTTACAACGTTTGTTAAATCCAAATGCGGGCAGCAACATGACAGAAGTTGCGGCACTCGAGATTACAACGGCTGGCAAAGCATATGATGTTAACTATATTTATGATCAGATAAAAGACAATAACATCGATGCCAGTCGTGATTATCTGTTAAAGCGCGGTATACTACCATCTTTAGTTGATCAATTACTAGATGAGCAGATACTGCTTTACAACCAACATAAGAATGTTTCTTATTGTACATTTGCCGTCTATGACAAAGATAAGGATTTGCGTTGTCTTGATAATCATGAGATAGACGGTGCTAAAAAATTTGTATTAGGCAAAAAACATTTGTTCAGCATGGATTGGGTTGAGTTACCAACAAGCAGCAGGATTTATATTTGTGAAAGTATCATCGACTATTTAAGCATTAAGACGCTAGATGGGGTGAGTTCAAAAGGCATTGCGCTGCTTGGAAATCAATTGAATGGTTATGATTTAAGATTTTTGAATAATGCACAGACATTGGTATCGTGCTTTGATAATGATGGTGGCGGTTTTAGCGGTTATCTTGATTTGAAGGAAAAATACCCGGCAAAACAAATAGAAATCTATGAGTTACAGGCGAATCAGAAAGATATTAATGATCGGCTGGTGTCGGAAAAACAATCTCAGACTGCCCAAAGTTTAACTGCGCAGGATAAATTAGCCATCTATCAGGCGTTTGTTCGCAGTGATAATCGGAGTCAGTTGGCCAATGAATGGGGAATTGATCGTTCTTATTTATATAAGATAGTCAAAGAATGCGAACAAATTATTCTAAGCAATTTCAAAGACAAGCGTCCGGGTCGGAAGTCTGCTAACGATGTAGAAAACAAATCAGAAGCAAGAAGTCTCATCGAGCAATTAAAAACGGAAAACAGGCAACTGGCCAGGGAGAAAGAATATTATTATGCCAAAAGTGAATTTTCACAATTACGGTTAAAATGGTCAGAGCATGAAGTTGCACAATTAAAAGGTGAAAAGGAAACTTCAAAAAAAAACCATATTAAAAAAAAGAGAAACAAGAAACGGTAGCATTATACCGGCAATTACGATCATCGGTTCATCATTTAACGAACTATGAATTGATAGAAGTCAGCCGGCATTCGAAGAGTGTGTTTTATGAATGGCTACAAGGAGTAAACGAACGGAAAAAGCGGGCAGTCAAACTTATCGGTGAAGATGTTGCTATCAATGCGATGAATGTGATTTTAGAGTACCCACACTTCGGCGGCACAAAAGGGCAACAATACATGATTTATCATCGTCTGGGTTATATTGGACGTCATGCGTATCAAAATTTAAAAAAAGTGATTGGGCGAGTGCTATTTCAAGAAGTATACCGACGTGATTTGCTTCCCAAGCCCACTGTATATGAACATGAACGTCCTGAAAGCATCTGTGAGATTTGGGCTGAAGATTTTACAAAAGTTACAGTGATCGGTTGTACGTTTCCTGTTGCTCTGGTAATAGATGTTTTTAATACAAAGTATTTGGGTTATGCAGTCAGCGAAAGAGAAGATAGTGACAGCTTGGTTCGTGAGCCGGTTGAGATGGCGTTAGCTGCTAACAATCAACGTGGACCGGAAAAGTTTTTATTAAAAGATAATGGTATTCAGTATGCCAGTACTGAGCATGGAGATTTGTTAGCTAAACATGAAATTATCAGCAAAAGCATTCCGGCCTGCAAGCCCTATTATAACGGCACCATCGAATGTGGCAATAAAGATTTCAAGAGTGTGTTTTACAATACAATAGCAGGTTATGACCTGACGCGATTTAAAGAAGTTGATTTTAATAACTCGGATGAAAAGAAAAAATTGTTGGAACTCGTACAAAAAGCTGTTAAGGAAGCTGTTGATGTATTAAATAGCGAGATACCACGTCCTGTATTAGGCGGTGTAACGCCTGATGATGTCCAATACAAAATAGATAAACGAAGCAGAAAATACAATGATGAATATATAAAAAAAGAGCAGATGAAAGAAAAAGTAGAACGCTGGTCTAAATCTAAATGGGAGCTAGCAAAAGATGTAATCGCCTTTAAGGGGCTATCGAATAAGCAGATGTTGATAAAACATTACTATTTTCAAAAGAATCCATTAAGACGTATCAGCAAAATAACAGCAGAAGTGTGGACTAATTAATTCAAAAATTTGTCCGATTTATCTTGACTTAGAGCAATTAATGAAAGAGGGGTTATTGTTTGATTCATGGGTGTGCTCCTTTTGAGTATTTTGTTTGTTTATTCTGTACGAAAGAATCTGTTAAAGGTTGTTACATGACAAGATTTTGAATAAAAAAATGTTGCATTTTTAACAAAAAAGATTTATTTTATTGTAACATTCTTTAATATGTTGGCTATTGGCTAAAAAATAGTTCTAATTATTATTATTCGACAGTATATATTGAATAATCAAAACTT
>CP070746.1:3441717-3446505 GCA_020348305.1 Desulfobacterales bacterium | reverse complement strand
TCTTTCTCGCTGCGGCCTGCCAGACAGCCGATCTAAGGGCCTTTCACGGGTCCTGGGAAAACGAGGGGATCATATATTAAATATCAAAGATTGACAAATCAAAGGAGGAATAATTAAGAAGAAATAGGGTCAGATCTTTTAAATTGACAGAATAGATAAAATGTGTAAATAAAGGAGTATGTCACGCCCTTTGAGAATCAAATATCCTGGTGCCTATTACCATGTGATGAACCGGGGCAACCGGCGCGAGGATATCTTTATCAATGAGACTGACCGCAGCAGCTTTGTTGCTGCCCTGAGCGATAGCTGTGAAGCTTTCAGTGTCAAGCTGATTGCCTATGTTCTGATGGCCAACCACTTTCATTTGCTGGTTCAAACCGCCCATGGCAATCTGAGCGAGTTTATGCGTCATTTTTTAGTCACCTACACGGTAAGGTTTAACCGCCGCCATGGACGCAGCGGGCATGTTTTTCAGGGCCGCTTTAAGTCTTTTCTGGTTGAAGAAGATCAATATTTATTGCCGCTGAGCCGCTATATGCATTTAAATCCGATTCGCCCCCGCCGGTTCAGAGATGCCGATATTCAAAGCAAGTCTGATTATCTTAAAAAGTACCGCTGGAGCACTTATCCCGGCTATTGTTATCTGAGAAAAAGAGATAAGAACATCGATTATGGCTGGCTGTTAAACACTTACTTTGGCGAAGACTCAGCGCAAGGCCGGCGCCGGTACCGGGCATATGTGCAGCAGGGCATTGAGGGCGAAATTGAAAATCCCTTTGAAGAGGTGGTGCATCAATCGATACTGGGAAGCCAAAGTTTTGTTAAATGGGTGAAAAAGAAGCTGCCACGCAGGCAGCCGCGTGAGATACCGTCGCTTGGAAAACTACAGCATGATATAGCCGTTGAGCACATCATAAAAGAAGTTGCCCGGGCGTGTCAGGTTCGAACTGAAGACCTACTGGATCGTAAAACCAGGCGCAAAGAACTACGCCAGATGGCCATGGAGCTAAGTTACCGCTACAGCAACGAAAAGCAAGCGGCAATAGGTGCTGTCTTTGGTGTAGATTACAGCACCGTCAGCCAGAGCAGAGCGCGTCTGAAAGCCAAATTAGAATCAAGTCGCAAGCTAAATAAACAGTTTGACGAAATCAAGGAACAGGTTATCAATTTGTCAATTTGAAAGATCTGACCCCTTTTCTTTATCAGGGAAAATATGCTTCATACCCACAGCAATTCCATGCTTCTGTCAATGAAGCTCAGCATCTTGCCTTTGATTGAGTTCGGGGACACGGGTTTTTCCGGTGTTGCGCTGTATTCTTGCGGAATTTGTTTTACCGTCAAGGTTTCATGGTATTTTGAAAAGACAATGCCGCATTTCAGACATTCACTGGCGGCTCGCTGTTCATGACCGCATTTGGGGCACGCGATTTTAGGACTCTGTGATTCGATGCGTTTAGCTGTTTGGAAGACCCATCGGATTTCTTTGAACTCATTGGCGTCGAGCCAGATGCCTTCGCACTGCGCACACATGTCTACGATCACCATGGTGTGAGGATAGCTAAATGCACAAAGCGCTTTTTGGCACCTGGGGCACAGAAATTGCTGTTTTTTGGCATCGGCAGGAATTGTAATTTTTTTGACGGCAATTTTCAAAAGTGATTCAAGCTCTTTTCGGTCAAACCAGATGCCTTTGCAGCTCGCGCAAACGTCTACTCGGACCGGGCGTCCTTTCACCGTTTTTTCTTTGAGATCATGCTGCTTGCATTTTGGGCATTTCATCGTTAATCCCTACCAGCTCCCGGTTGCACCGCCACCCCCTGAGAAGCCCCCGCCAAAGCCGCCCAGCCCGCCGGAACTCCAGGAACTGCTGCTGGAGCGTGGCATATGTTTTAACGTCTTGCGCACCACAAAGAAAATCGCCAGCAGTACCACCAGCAGCAAGCCGATACATACCCACCCCCAGCCGCGTTTACCGCTCATAAAAAGACTGATGGCTATCAGTACCAGAATTGGGACCGCCGCCAGCAAAATAATGAGCGGCCAGTTCAGGCCGATGCGCGCCTGTGCAAACTCCAGTGCGATGGCTTTAACACCGTCGGTGATACCTTCCGCATAGTCGGCATTTTTGAACTTCGGTGTAATAACAGAATTCATAATTATACGGGAGTCGGCGTCTCTTGAGCGCCCGTACCCTGCACCCAGCTCGATGCGTGCCTGGCGGTCGCTGACGGCCACCAGCAGCAACACCCCATCGTTTGCGGGCATATTTCCAATTCCGTAGGTGTTGAAAAGCGCGGTGGCAAACTCCTCAATGCTATCATTCGGCGTGCCGGCGTAGTCATCGATGGAATAGATGGTCATGACGATGATTTCAACCCCGGTCTTGCTTTCAATTTCCCACAGCCAGCGCTCAATCTTCTCCTGTTCGTCGTCGCTCAAGAGATTGGCGTGATCGCTGACGTACCCGGCGTCAGGGTTGGGAAACGGCCAGTAATCCTTTTGTGAGCGTTCCCAATCCGGTCCATGTCCGGAATCCATGCTTTCCGGATTATTTTGCTGCGCATTGCCAATCCCCGGGAAGATAACTGCCAGAAGGATAGAAATGCAGATTGCTTTGCTAATTTTCGAATACCACATCGTCTGATATCTCATTTACATCATCGACCTGAAACGGAAAATACTGTGCCAGCATGTTGCCGATCAAATGAATGCCGGCACTGAGGCCGTCTCCCATTTTATTTTCCCTGAATTTTGTCGTGATGTACTTTTCTATTTCCTGCCAGAAATCCTGCCCTACCTTCTCATGAATTCCCTGATCACCATAAATGAGGAGTTGCCGATTTGTGGTGACCACCAGAATCAGCACACAGTTGCGCTGGGCGGTTTTATCAAGATTGTATTTTTTGAAGATTTTGTGCGCTTTGCGCTTTATGCTGGTCAGGCAATGCTTGACGACAACCAATTTAATTTCAGCAGAGGTCATCTGTTCAGCCGCTGCGATTTTAGTTTTAATCCGGTGCAATTCAGCGTTCGTCAGAAATTTGTTCGGATTTTTTGAGCGCTTCATATAAAATAACCTGTTTTTATTACAAAATAGAGCAGGAGCGCTGTGTTGCATTCAAATTATTGGAGCGCTTTCCTGTGGGATATTATCGGAATAAATTCGTTAAAACTTTAATAAGACGGACAACCCAAATAAAAATCACCAATATATAAATACCTAATCGCCAATTTTTGAACCTTTCAAGAAAAAAACGAAATGGGGGTCGCCACAGCAAGTAGTTGATAATCCAAGAAAAGAGCTAAATTGGCTTGATTTTATGTTGTTTGTTCTATAATATCAAATGGTTAGCATGGCTCGACCGAAAGCACCAATCACCCAATCACAATCACCCAAAAAAAAGATTTGATTTCAATCTCACTCCAGATCAAAAACAATTCCCACCCTTTTGTCCGCTGCAACACTTCTTAACCGAGCGATTCTTTCAGCGGTCATGGGAATCCCATGGACGAGATACTCCTTTTTTGTCTCCTGCTCTTTTTGACCGGGCAAATACATGAGACGATTGCCGCATCTGATGGTCGTATCCACGGCTTCTTTGAGCCTCATCTTGGCCTCTTCCAGGGGTACGACAATATCAATGGCATAAACTTCCAGGGTTTGCGACACCCTTTCAAGGGTTGTCCGTTTGCCCTCGCTGTCCAGAATACGAATCAATCCCGGAGCGCCTCCGCCGATGACATTATCGAGTTCGATCAGCATGTTCAGCCCGAATCCTTTGTAGCCAAAGTACGTACCACCTAACGGTGCCACCCAGAATTGGGTTTTGAAAACCTCATCAAAGGCAAGCGGGAAATGGATGTTTTCCCCTTCCGGTCCTTTGAGCAAGCCCTTTTCTACGGCTCTAAGCTTGATGGATTTGGCGGAACCCAGCTTTCGCAGAGCTTCTTTTTGGGTCTCGCTCCTTGCTACGCTAAGATGCACCTCGGAGAGTTTTCTCTTTTGATTCCCGAGCGGTATTGTGAATATGCCATCTGCATCCTTGATGATGCCCAGCACCTTCGCGTTGAATTTGGCGACTTCCAGGGCCGGGCTGACCGCTCTTTGGGTTGCGGCCATATCGATGGTAACCATGCCGTTCTGGTAAGGGATTGTCCAGGCAATGGGGTTTGTGCCAAACCTCTTTTGCACCCCGTCGTATCGTGCCCGGTTCGCCGTAGATTGTTCATTGTCCATATCCTGAAGTTCAATGAAGGGCTTGGTGTAGGGTGGACTAGTACATGTAACCTTCGCCGCCAGGTCATGGCTGGCAATCATCTCAGAGTAGATTCCGCAATTTCCAAAGTGGGTTGAATTCCGGATATAGGCCTTTGCATACCCAAATTTGTTTGCGGTCTGAATCAACTGCGGGATAATTTCCAAAGCGACATAGTGCCCTAAAGTGCCATGTGCATCAAAGGATAGGATCGTCGGATACTTCTGTTTGTCTGCTGTGAAATCCGCTATCTGAGTCCTCGCAAATTCCGGCTTTCCCTCATAGTCATATAAATTAGCAACAATATCATCCAGGCTTTTGGCACCTGTGATACCATGGGCGTGGTCTCCTCTTAAATCCGCTTCCACCAGAATTTTCGCTGCCGCATAAGCTTGTTTTTCAGGAAAACCTATCTTGATTAACACGTTTTTCCCGAATTGGATGAGATCTTCTGCTCTGTAACGTTGTAAATCCATCATGCCATCTCCTCTTTCTCGCTGCTGCCCGCCAGACAGTGGGTTTAAGGGCCTTT
>CP070746.1:3421247-3441617 GCA_020348305.1 Desulfobacterales bacterium | reverse complement strand
CCCGATGGTCCTAAAAATAACGCTAGACTTTCATAATCAGGTGTGATAAGCGTAGTAAATAGGCTAAGGAATAAGGAGACAAAAAGGGGTAAAGTTCACAATCTGTTCACAATGGGATCTTTGAAAGGTAGGATAGGATTTAATCGGGTAGGCTTAATGATTTGTGATCATTAGGTATTCTTACCGAGTATCCTGAAGTTCGGTGGGATTGGTTCTTGGACTTCGAATCCGTAGGCCGCAGGTTCGAATCCTGCCGGGCGTACCAGTAAAATCAGAGGGTTACGATTTTAAATTCGTAGCCCTTATTTATTTTGCAGCAATATTGCAGCACCAAATTTTTACGACATTCATGATTAGGTCGGCCCTGATAAGTACATTTGATTAGGAAATTTTTGGTGTGAGATTAAATTAAATACGAAAATATTTCGTTTTTCATATTGTTTTGCAAGTCTGGAAGAGATTAATACGTTCTTTATACAAAATTTCACCCCAAAATTATTTCATTCACTAATCTGCAATTTGTAATTTTCAATATTTCATAAGCATATCCAACAAATTTTCAGTCCTTCCAAATTTTAACATCAGGCACGAAATCTCTCAAAACACACCGCGGAAAAAAGTTTAGATAGGTCATGCGCAATCCACAACTCAGTTCGAAAATGGTAGGCACTATATATAATAGTAGTTTGCGATTTTTGAATTTTCTTGAGTTTTGCAGTTGGATATGAAAAAGGTATCATAGGAACCAATAAACCAACAAAATTATCAACAAATATCAGAACCATTCGGATAACATTACCATCTCAAGCTCTTAGAAGCTAAAGGTGTTCTATAAACTTCGACCATTTTAACATTGATTTGTCCATGATTTTTATTGTTCTTCACAATGACCCTGAATCTTTACTTCAAGAAGGACTGATTTAAAAATTAAGCCTATTTCCTAACCGTACTATGGGAGGCACTTTAACTGACTGACACATTTTAGCAAGGAGGAAAACATCGTGAAAATAAAACCTTTTTTAGCTATGGGTTGGATTCTCCTATGGGCATTGACCGGATGTGTTTCAAAAGAGGAATATAATGAGAAAGTTAAGGCTCTTGAGGAAGCTAGTGTATCGATTGCCAAGTTTGAAGAGCAAATTAAAGAAAAGGATTCTAAAATAGTAGAACTAGAAAACAGCAAAGCAAAAATGGAGAAAAAGGTTGATGAGCTTCAACGAAAAATTGAAGAAGCCCAACAGCAAGCAGACCAATTTGTAGAAGAGATCAAGGCAAAATCGGAGCTATTAGTAAAATCCCAAGAAAACCTAAAAGCTTTAGGCAAAGATTTAGTCAACTTCGAGAATTTGCTATCAGATCGAGATAGCACCATAGCCCATCTTGAAAACCGCGCAGTGGATTTAATTGGAGATCTCGATAAATTTAAAAATCTTGCGGATATTAAAACGCAGAAGTTAGACGAATTCGAAAACCTTGCTAATAATTTGCGTGCTGAAAATTCATCAATTCAAAGTCAGCTGATTGAAAAAAATGAGGCTCTCAATCAGTTGCAGGGGTTATTAAAAGAAAAAGATATTAGTTTGGGGCAGATGCAGCAGATAGTAAGTAACAAATCAAAAGCACTTGCTGATTTGGAGAAACAAATGGATAAACTGCGCTCGTCTTTGAGTGGAAACACCTCTGAGTTAGCTGATTTGCAAAATCAGATTAACTTTAAGGATGCCGCTCTAAAAGAAAAAGACGTAGAAATAAATTCAAAAAATACGGCATTGAAAGAAAAAGATGGGCAAATCGACGTGCTTAAAAAGCAAATCGAATCGTTAACGAAAGGAACTTCTTCACCCCTGGAGGGAGTTAAGGGAATTTTGCAACAGTAATTTTTAAAGATGAATGCTATCTAAAACGGAAGGTCGCAGGACTGATTACGATCAATGCGAGTAATTGGGACACCACTGGGGTCTGAGAGCAGGGCATGTAGTCAGAGAAGTAGCCTGGGAACTTGGGAGAATCAGATGTTTCCTTGTACAAGACGGTTGGGGAATTACTGTCCATGAGCCAAAACTCACGACTCTGAGAAAGACGGCTCCAGCTTTTCAGTGAGTCTGCTCGGATAGTCGATTTCTATTAGGTTAACACAACTTTTTTGACAATCAATCAATTGAAGATTGCTACTTCCAATACACAAAAAATCTGAATCCTTGCACTTTTGACTCAGGCACGCAACACACACTTTTGGGCAAGCCCAAATTGATTATCTTTCTACATGTAATATGCAGAATTTTGGCGGTCTTCTATGAATGTGGGGGACACATTATGCTGCGAGTCTATTTATCTTATTATATTAGTAAGTTCTAATACAATTTTATTCCTATTAATTTCAATTACTTATACATCCCTAAGGCAGCCAAATTCACTTCTTATTTTCAAAGACTTAAGTTCACTCAGAACATATGGCACGGGATCGAAAGAAAATACAGTCTTAAAAAATTATGTATTTGTCATTGTGTAATCTGTTTAGCGACAGTTGCATTTTCTTTTTTCCTAGCCTAATTTATTTAACATCAAATGATCTTGTCATTCAGATAACATTTGTTTGATTTAATATTTCTTTTATAGAAAATTGCGGGTTTCCCAAAACCAGTTTGACGGCGAGTTGTCGGGTTAGCTCTTTCTTAGCATCATCGTGGACCCATGGAAGCCACATGCTACTAATCCCATCGACACGCATCAACAGGCACCCTGCAATCATAACTCGTATTCGGTTTTCCAGTACATCGCGGGGTTCAGGAATACTCAGGGTTTCAAAATAAGATTCAATTAGCTTAAGGGTGGCTTCATATGCGATTTGGCGAATTTGATGAAAATATATAATTCTTAATATATATGAGGTTGCCAGCTTTCCGATATCCTCAACCGGATCCCCCCAGTGGCTTTCTTCCAGATCATAGGTAGCACAGTTATCCCCGCAGACTAAAATATTGCGATCATGATAGTCTCCATGAACTAAAACGATGTTTTTTTTTGAAGAAGTTTTTACAAAATCAGATACTTTCTTTATAATATAATTTTTTTTATTCGAATCGCTGATGTTTGTCCAAACCTCGCCGACTTCATAGCGATATTTAATGGCTTTTATTTTCTTCTCCAAGGCTTCATCCCGGAGGGCTTCAAATTTTCCATAGGTATGATTTGCAACGCGGGCGATATTGGTCCCCAGGATTTCAGCATGTTTTAAATTGATTTCTTCGTTCATCACATCGGCCAGCACCGAACCATTTTGGCCACATACCTCGGATAAAACCATAATATTGTTATCCGTGTCATGATGATAAACTAGTGGCACAAAACCTTCCGTTACCGCCCGCCTAAAAATCCTCAAAGCTTTAACTTCTGCGAACTGACGCTCGTCATACCATACGACAAACGCATCTTCCGGGACTGTGCCTCCAACAAGTTCTTTGACTTTATCCAGCCTTCCTGGTATCGCCTGTTTGAAGTAAAGGTTGCCGTTTCCCACCTTTGCCTTAAAAACAGCAGAAACTAAACCCCCTCCGACCACTGCCACATTTTGAACTTCAGCATAATTGATAAAATCTAATTTGTCGGCCAGATGTTCTTTTATATATGCAGCGAGATTATCTTCACTTAAAATGATCACGGCAGTTTTTCCCTATTATTTCGAGGCCATTCGATCATAGCAATCGGCAGTTAGGTCTTCTTTGGCACTAATCAGAACGTGTTTTTGAATTTTTCCGGAAGCTGTCCTTTGAAACTCATCTACATATTCAATGTAGCGTGGCACTTTAAATTCGGCGATGCTATCTAAACAAAAAGCAATGATTTCTTCGGGCGGAATACTTTCGGGTGTCTCTCCCTGCACTGGCGCAATATAGGCCTTAACTTCTTCTCCGCGGCTCTCATCGGGCACCGGAACAACCGCCGCACTTAATATTTTGGGATGGCTGGTAAGCACATGTTCCACTTCGCTGGCAGAAATATTGTCGCCCGAGCGTCGAATCATATCTTTCTTCCGGCCGACAATGTAATAATACCCGTTTTCATCCTGCCGGAACAGGTCCCCCGTGTGAAACCACTCCCCTGTGAATGCCTCGGCTGTCTCTTTGGGCTTTTTATAATAACCCTTGAACATACCCGGCCCTTTGATTAAAAGTTCACCTATCCCCCCCGGTGCGACATCGTCTCCGTTATTGTCGACGATTCGGACCTCGCGAAAATCCGGCGGTTTTCCAACGGATCCGGAACCGGTCATGTGATCGTCTTCCAGGGGAACGAACATGCCCGGCCCGATTTCCGTCATACCGTAAGCCTCACGAGCTCTGACATTGAAACGCTCCTCGAATTGTTTGTGAAGATGCGGCGGGATGGCGCCGACAAATACAAATCGCAACCGGTGCTGCTTGTCGTCGGGAGATTCGGGCTGCTTGAGGGTCCAGGCCGCCATGGTTCCCCATGCTGTGGTTACTCCATACTCGCGCACAAGCTGCATATAGCTGGAAGCACTGTATTTTTTCGCCAAGACCATAGATGCACCCGCTGTCAGACACATGATCAGTTCCCACTGTGGATCCATGTAGTAAAAGGGGGAAACGCTCAGAAATACGTCATCGGGCTTCATGTTTAGCGCTGCGCTCATGCCGCACGTCAGCCAGTACTCATGGGACAACATGCATCCTTTGGGAAATCCGGTAGTGCCGGATGTATATTGGATGTTTACCAAGTCATTCAGTCCGATGTCGGTTACGGTAAATTCCTTCGATGCCCCGTCGGCTAAATCGGCCAGAAATTTTCCCGGCGCCTTTCCTTTGTCTCCGGCCCTGAAAACTTTCTTGACCTTTGGCGTCTGTGGCTGAGCTTCCGCAAAAGTTGATAGGAATTCCGTATGAAGTATCAAGGCGGATGCGTCGGAATCATTCAACACATATTTCAGATCAACTGCTTGGTACCGGGTGTTCAGGGGAACCATAACAGCGCCTAATTTCGCCAGGGCCAACCACGTCAGCGGAAATTCAGGACAATTGGGTAACATTACGGCGATATGATCGCCTCTGCTTATTCCCTCTGTACGAAGCGCGTTGGCAAATTGATTCACCTTCTTGTCGAGCTGTTTAAAACTAAAGAACACATTTTCCGGGTGAAAATTAATGGTTTTCTTTTCACCATAACGGCGGGCGGATTTTTCGAGCAGTGTTCCAATACTCTTTTCCAATCCGGCAATCGGCATAGGGTTTCCTCTCTGAGTGCAATTTTTAGTTTTAACCGTATTTTCGTTCCGTTCTCCGGCGGACGGCCTCCGCACTGAAAAAGGTCAGAATGGACAGACCGATCAGAAGCGAGGACACCGCCGCCAGGGTGGGGTTTATTTCAAGGCGAACATCCATCCACATCTGAACGGGCAGCGTATGGCGGGAGCCGCTGATCCACATGGATATCACCAGCTCATCAAAAGAGACCAGGAAGGCAAACAGCGCGCCAACGAAAACACCGGGCCGAATCAAGGGAAACGTGATGTAGTAGAAAGTTCGGATTGGGTTGGCTCCCAAACTGGCAGAGGCCTTTTCCAACGTCCTGTCAAAACCCTGCAGGGCGGCGAATACATTGATAAAGACAAATGGGGTTGCCAGAATCGAATGCCCGAGCACCAGACCCCAGTAGTTCTCGATCAACCCCAGTTTGGCAAAGAAGCTGTAAATGCCCACCGAGATGACAATCGTCGGAATGATCATGGGCGAAAGAATCAAGACGAAAACACCGCCCTTCCACCGGAATCGTCCGCGATTTAATCCGAAGGCAGCTGTTGTTCCGATAATAGACGCTACCGCCATCACCATCAAAGCGACTTTGAAGCTTAAAATTGTGGCTGAAATCCAGGCATGGCTGGAGAAATAATTGGCATACCACTGCGAGGATAGGCTTTTCGGCGGAAACTCTAAATAGCTTGAAGCGCTCAACGAGATCGGGAACACCACAAAAAGAGGGATCGCCAAAAAAAATAATATGAGCACAACAATGCTCCAAAGCAGTATTTTGCCAAGTTTTCCGTGCAGTATGGGCATGTAGATAGCTAGATCAAAAATACGAGTATTATTATGTATCCCCAGAACCAACAAATCGATTGATTCCGATGAATTTATGAAACAGGCCGATGATAATCAACGTCATTGTCATCAGGATTAGGGATAATGCTGCGGCAAATCCCCAGTTTAAAAGCGTAGTGATCTGGCTTTCTATCAGCATAGCAATCATAATATCTTTGCGGCCCCCGACCAGGGCGGGGGTAATAAAAAAGGCAATGGATATTATGAAAACCAGCGTGAAGCCTGCTAAAATGCCGGGCGTGCTCAAAGGCAGAAATATACGCCAAAATGTTCGCAGCGGTCCAGCGCCTAATATTTTAGAAGCTTTTAGCAGATCGCGGTCGATCCCTTTCATGGTGGCGTACAGTGGTAAAATCATTAGAGGAAGCAATATCTGAACCATAGCCAAAACAACCGCTTTGGTTGTGTAAAGCAATTTGATGGGCTCTGCTACCAGGTCCAAATAAATAAGCAACTTATTCACCAGCCCTTGTCGGCCCAACAGAACCATCCAGGCATAGGTGCGCACCAATATGCCGGTCCATAAGGGCAGAATAACCAGAATGATTAAAATCTTTGCGGTTTTCGGGGAAACGTCCGCCATCAGATAGGATACCGGGTAACCGGCAATCAGACAGCAGACACTGACCATCAGGGATATCACCAGGGTTCGCAGGAGAATTTGAAGATAGATGCCCGCCTGGAAAAATTTCATGTAATGCTTAATAGTAAAATCCGGATCAAAAAAGCTCAGCGCAAAGATCCGGAAAACCGGTACCACCATGAAAAATATCAATAGTACCAACAGGGGAAGTATCAGATAAAAAGTGGGATCAATCGATCTCCTCGGTTTCTCCTGCGCACCTGGTATAGAAATCCTCGACTTCATTCCCTTATTTCAACATCCACGCATTCCATTTTTCCATCAGACGCTCTTCGTTTTCAGCCCAGAATTGATAGTTTCGTACAACACCTAATTTGTAAAATTCCGGGTTAGTCGGAAGTGTTTTGGCCAACTCCGGTGAAAGCAATTCGTACATGGATTTGCTGGGTCCCGGGTAGGGTATCATTTTAACCCATTCGGCCTGCAGCTCGGGCTTTACCATAAAGGCCAAAAACTTCATGGCGGCATCTTTGTTTTTTGCACCTTTGACCACCGCATTGTATGCCAGTAGCAAAACTTGTTGATTCCATTCGAGGGCGACCGGTACGCCTTCTTTTTGAATGGCGGTGATGCGGCCGTTGAAAGCAGCGGCCATATCGACCTCGCCGTCGGCCAGCAGCTGAGCCGGCTGGGCCGGCATGGTCCACCAAGCAGTGACGTGAGGCTTAATCTTGTCAAGACTTTTCCAGGCGCGTTCTTCGTCCAATGGATAAACCTTATCCGGAGATACGCCATCTGCCATGAGCGCAATCTCCATTGTGTATGGAAAATTCGGCAAGCTTCTGGGGCCCGGAAATTTATTCACATCCCAGAAATCAGCCCAAGATTTGGGTTCTTTGCCGGCTGGAAATTTTTTTGTATTGTAAGCCAACACGGTGGAGTAAAATGCCGCCGGCACGGCATGGGAGTGCGCCAACCCCGGAAGAAAATCGGATTTATCAACGATGCTGTAGTCGATCGGTTCAAGATACCCGCGTTCCTTGCCACGAATCATGTCTTCCGGACCAATTTCCGTAACGTCCCATTCGATGTTGCCGCTTTCACACATGGCTTTTAATTTGGCAAAATTAACAGGGGCAGTAAAAACCACTTTGATTCCGGTTTGCTGTTCGAAGGGTTCGGCAAAGACTTTTTTTACCACCTGCTCAACAACACCACCGGAGCTGTTGTAGACAATCGTCTTGCCTTCTTCGGCCCCTGCTAAAATGGGGTGCCAGGCCAAGATGCCTATCGCGACAATAATTGTCATCACGATTCTGCTTCGCTTTGATAAAATTTTTTTCATAATTCTTTCCTCCTTGTCTTAGCAGTTTATGGTGTTTCACCGTCTATAAAAACCATGTCGGCGATGTTGAACCAAAGGACGACCTGATCGCCTTTTTTGAACAAGCCCCTATCTACGCGCTTAGGATGCCGGATGACAACATGCTTGTTGCGAACGTTGACGATGTATTTGGTACTCTCGCCGATATAAATGAGCTCCTCGATTCGGCCTTCAATACCGCTGCGTTTATGTGCTTTGTTTTCCAGCCAAAGCATTTCCGGGCGGATGGACACATGGCATTTCCCCGCAGCAAAACTCCGATTAACGGGAAGGTCTAATGTTGCCCCGAGCTCATGAAGCGCAACCACGGACCGGCTGTTTTCGTGGCGTATTTTGGCTTCAAACAAGTTAGTCTCTCCAATAAAGTCTGCTACGAAACGGTTTTGAGGCTGATCATATATTTCCCTGGGATTTCCGATTTGCTGTAGTCGTCCATGGTTTAATATGATAATTTTGTCGGACATCACCAGGGCCTCTTCTTGGTCGTGGGTTACGTAGACGACCGTAACACCGGTTTGGTTTTGAATATGTTTTATCTCAATTTGCATTTGCTCTCTGAGCTTTTTGTCCAAAGCCCCCAGCGGTTCGTCCATGAGCAGCAGTGGGGGGTTGAATACCAGAGCGCGGGCTATGGCCACACGCTGCTGCTGTCCACCGGAAAGCTGCCTCGGGTAGCGTTTTTCGAATCCTTCCAGTTGCACCATTTGCAGGGCATCACGAATCCTCTCATGAATTAGAGATTTCTGAACGCTTCGCATTTGCAACGGATAGGCGACGTTTTGTGACACCGTCATATGGGGAAACAGGGCATAGTTCTGAAAAACCATCCCGATGTTTCGTTTATAGGTTGGAATCAGGGTGATTGGCTTGGAATCTAAAAGCACCTCACCAGAAGTTGGTGATTCAAATCCGGCGATAATGTTTAGAGTTGTAGTTTTGCCGGATCCGCTGGGTCCTAACAGAGTGACAAAACTTCCTGGTTGCGCTGTAAACGAAAGAGCATCGACGGCCTTTACTGGACCGAAATGCTTCGTCAGGGAGCGAACCTCTATTTGCGCACCGGAAATTGTATTTTCCTCAGATCTCATTCAGTTTCTCCGTTGAACGGCCAACCCCGTTTATTTCACGAATTGAAATCATGAAACCTGAGACCTCCTATCTGGGATCTCAACATGGCGCCTATTCCATTTTGAATAATTGCAGCGCATTTCGGTATAGCCATTTTTCTTTCACCGACTCTTTTAGCGGCAACGCTATCATTTCGGCAACGATTTGACCGATCGGCAGCCCCAAATCACCGGCCCCAGATGCAAACACAATTCGATCCTGTAAGAGGGTATTGCCAAATTGCATCAGCATTTCAAAACCGGCGCCCGGCACCGCCAGATATTTTGGCCGGTGGGACGAGGTGTCGATATAGACATTTTGATGGCGACGGGCCACGCCGATCAGCTCCGGCACCCAAGGCCAGCCGCCGCAGCTAGCAACGATGCGCAATTGCGGAAAATCGATGGCTACTTGGTCCAGAAAGAGGGGCCGCCCGATGTCCATCGGAAAATCCGTGCGATAGTTCATGGCCGTGTAGATAAAAACCGGGATATCAAGCTGAACTGCCTTGGCATAGCATGGATAAAATCGGGGATCATTTGCTTTGATGCCCCAGCGGTAGGGTGACGCATACGCAGCTTTAAAACCCAATTCTTCAACGGCGCGATCGAGCGCTTTGGCCGACTCTGTGCCTTTAAATGGGTTGAAAATCGCCATGCCCTTAAGCCGGTCGGGCATTTGTGAAACATTTCTAGCAGTTTCTTCGTTATCCGGCCCATCAATAAGGCCCCATTCAATACCGGCCTCGTCAAGCTGCTTTTCAAACTGGGCTGGTGTGACAGCGATTTTCTGAGCCAGCTCCTCCAGGAATTCGATGAGCTGTTCTTCAGAAAGCTCCTCGCTCTTGCCTTCTAGGTCCTCCATGCTTGTTCCCAGGGAGGCCGCCCATTGGGGGCCGAAAATCCGGCGATAGTTGGCAATGCCCTGGCCCTCTTTGTTTAAGACAAAAAATTTCATTGTCTCCGCGATTTTTTTGGGGCCAGGTGGAAAATCGAGTCTTAGGTCTATCACCTTTGACATTTAATAGCCTTTCAGTTTTTCAAATCGATGATATTTGGTTATGCGGGCGGTCACATATGGTCGCATTCATGACATCCAGATATTTCTGCTTGAAGAACAACAACACTTCATTGAAGTGTGGATGATGCGGCCCCATAGTCAATCTGAAATATCCGAATCCCTCAATCAGAGTGACCAATATGGTCGCAACTTCCTCCTTCTTGTCTACTTCAACCAGACCCTGTTTTTCATAGTACTCCAATTTCTTAATCGTACCCTCTACAAAGCGCTTATACATGTTTTGAATGCGTTTTTTGACCTTTTCGTTTCTAAAGCTCAACGCATAACACGACCAGAAAACACTTTGCCACGCAGGTGGATTTTCATAGGTTTGAAAATAATAGTCCGCCCAGTATTTGAAGTTTTGATGGGGATCTTCGTACTTCTCAAACTCTAATTCGTAGAACGCTTCAGCCCTTTCAAGCATGTAATCCACCAGGGCCAATATTAGGCGCTCTTTATTTTTAAAGTAATGCATCACGATACCGGGATTAACATTCATTCGTCTGGCAATTTTGTTAATGGACATACCGGCCAGACCCTCCTCTGCCACAAGGCGGTATGTATGCCTGAGTATATCGGGTTTGCGTATATGTGCGATACTTTTTCGTCCCATTGATATCCACATTATTTTATATTAATGAATATTAATCTATAAAAAAATATTGTTTGTCAAGAAAAAAATTTTGCCAGAATAATGGGTGACAAAGATAGTTCAGCGGACAACGCGTAAATATGGATTAAACGGCTTTTGAAATATAATATTCAGAAAAGTTTGGATTCCGGTACGAAATGTGGAAAACAGCCAAATGATTGATAACGGCTAACGAAAACAAATTCGGATTGCCGATTTTTTTCAGAGTAGCATATCTTTTGTGACATTTCGCTAATTGAAGATTTTTCAGTCAAATACGCAACATCCAGATATTTTTCCCAGGATTCGATGCAGGCACGTAACCTAACAAGTTGAGAAGTTGCAAAATTGTTAGATTCGATGACGACATCTATAAAATTACACTATAAATGGTGACCACAATATCTTGAATTCATTCGATTGACATAATCTTGCATTTCAAATATAGATTCCTATAAAAAATAGACAAGTTCCATCCCTAAATCCGTTAAATCAGATTCTTAAAATCAAATAATTGGAGGGCCATAAAAATGAAGTGCCCGAAATGTGGGTCTGATAACCGGGAAGGGATTAGATTCTGTGAAGAATGCGGAGCGAAGCTTGAATTAGAATGCCCAGACTGTAAAGCGAAAATCCCACTCGGCAAAAAATTCTGCGGAGAATGTGGTCACGATTTAACAAAACCTGTTAAAGCTCCTCTCATAAATTATTCTGAACCTCAATCCTACACGCCTAAATTCTTAGCCGACAAGATTCTTACTACAAGAAGTTCCATTGAAGGTGAACGTAAGCTAGTTACAGTTCTATTTGCTGATGTAGCAGATTTTACTTCTATCGCAGAGAAGCTCGATCCCGAGGAAGTTCATCAGATAATGGATAATTGTTTCAAAATTCTGATGGAAGAGATCCACACCTATGAGGGTACCATCAACCAATTTACAGGCGATGGTGTGATGGCGCTGTTTGGTGCACCTTTAGCCCATGAGGAACATGCTCAAAAAGCCTGTCATACTGCTTTATCTATTCAAAAGTCCTTAAGAGAATATTCAGAAGAAATAAAAAAGAATTACAATGTAAACTTTCAAATGCGCATGGGCCTTAACTCAGGCCCGGTCGTTGTAGGCTCTATCGGTGATGATCTAAGGATGGATTACACGGCAGTTGGAGATACAACAAATCTGGCTTCTCGTAAGGAAAGCATGGCCAAGCCTGGCACTATTCTAGTATCTAAAAACACTTATAGGCTTACCAGGGATTTCTTCAAATTTAAGCCTCTGGGAGAAGTTGAGGTAAAAGGAAAGGGGTATCCTGAAGAGGCTTTTGAGCTGACGAAAGTGAGTAAAGTCGAAACCCGTATTGAGGCGGCTGTAGCAAAGGGTCTGACCAGATTTGTCGGCCGAAAAAACTCAATGGCCGCACTTGTGGAGGCATGTGATAAAACGCATTCAGGCTCAGGTCAAGTGATAGGGATCGTAGGCGAAGCAGGTGTGGGGAAATCTCGTCTCCTTCTGGAATTTAGAAATCAACTCCCTCAGAGTGAATACACTTACCTCGAAGGTCGCTGCCTTCACTACGGTGGATCTATTCCCTATTTACCAATGCTGGACATTTTAAGATCCTACTTTGATATCAAAGGAGACGATCTTGAACACATTATCAAGGAAAAGATGTCAAAGAGGGTTCTCCAGTTGGATGAGAGGCTAAAGAATGTCTTGCCACCATTCCAGGAAATCCTATCTCTAAAAGTCGAAAATAAAGCCTATGCAAATCTCGAGCCTGGACGGAAAAGGGAAAGGACTTTTGAGGCCTTTCGGGATCTATTCGTACGGGAGAGTCAAACTAAGACACTTGTTCTAGCAGTCGAAGATCTCCATTGGATTGATAAGACCTCTGAGGAGTATTTGGACTATCTCATAGGATGGCTGGCAAATGCCAAGATCTTATTGATTCTTCTTTATCGGCCTGAATATACCCATCAATGGGGGAGTAAATCCTACTACAACAGAATCGGCCTGGATCAACTGACCGCTAAGTCAAGCACCGAGCTTGTACAGGCTATACTCGAAGGGGGTCAAGTAGTCCCCGAGCTCAGAGAACTCATCCTCGGTAAAGCCTCAGGAAACCCACTCTATATGGAGGAACTGACTAACACTTTACTGGAGAACGGCTCCATTCAGAGGAAGGGAAATCAATACGTTTTAAGCGGGAAAGCTTCAGAAATTCAGATACCGGATACCATTCAGGGGATCATCTCCGCCCGAATGGACCGACTGGAGGACAACCTAAAACGGATAATGCAAGTTGTTTCGGTTATTGGTAGGGATTTTGCCTTCCGGATCCTGCAGGCCATTACGGGGGTTCGAAAAGAGCTCAAGTCTTATCTTTTAAACCTTCAAGGCTTGGAATTCATCTATGAAAAGAGACTTTTTCCGGAGTTGGAGTACATCTTCAAGCATGCTTTAATCCAAGAAGTTGCCTATAATAGTCTACTTAAAAAGAGAAGAAAGGAAATTCACGAAAAGATAGGAAAGGCAATAGAGCAAATTTACAAGAATAGGTTGGAGGAGTTCTACGAGATGCTCGCCTATCGCAGACCCTTCTCGATGATGCCGAAAAGCTTTGGGAGGAGACTAAAGAGCAGATGGCTTCCGGGATGAGGCGTGTGGTCTTGTTTAGGCGATTTATTGGGATATATGGGTTTTGGGATTCGTTGCGACGTTTCTTGATCCGCGCATAATCTGAGTCGCTCCCGACTGGGAGCGGTGACAGCGCTGGAACCGCAGGGCTGGATTAGAGTCTTTGCCTGATCCAGCCAATTTGTGTGGGGATTGTGTGGGGAAAATTGTCCAAAATCTGCTAAAATGTGGAAAATCAGCAAAAATTTGGAATTTATGATACGAATGATTTCAATATGTTATCGTAATTTGAGGAGGTTAGGAAACTCGAGGTTTCTGACTTCGAATCCGTAGGTCGCAGGTTCGAATCCTGCCCCCGCTGAGCGGGATTTCACCTCGTTATTTCAAATATTAAGGAGTTCAACGGGCGTACCAGTTATTTCAAGGACTTACAAGGGGCAGCTTGTGAGTCCTTTTTCTTTGTGTGAGAATTTGTGTGAGAAAAATTTCCAAAATATGCATAAAGCCGGATAAATCGAGATGACTTTAAAAATAAAATATTACGTAAATTCAGATGGATATCAGAATGGGAAGAGGGTAGGAGACTTAAGCACTAAATCGACGAATCCGCAGGACGGCTGGGCCTTTTATGATTTAATCGAGATTTAGTTTGCTTTCGAGGGGCAAAAGTTTGAGAGGAAAGAAGACCTACCTGGAGTTTTGTTTTGACTATGGAATCTTTACTTTTGCAAATGTTTATCTGAAGGCACGTTATCTAAAATCCTATCCCTTGTAAATTTTTATGGAATACAATATGAAATACGAACTTCGCATTTAATTTCTTATCTTTTTATCTTTGAACATTAATTGATAAGACCTTTTGGGCTCAAGCAAGTGAAGTGTGCTCTTTGCAGGCCATTTTGACCAACCCGTTCAAGGGCTATTTCTTATCACTTTTTAAAGCTTCATGACTCAATCATCCAGAGTAAGGAGAAACGCATGCAATCCACAATCGATGGTCCTTGTTCTTCCCTTTTTTCAGCTCTGCACTTGAAAGGCAACATAACGTTCTCAGCCTTGGAGAAAGCGGGTATTTCAGAAACGATGCGCAACGCCTTGAAGCACGCACCCCGCGATTCCTGCGTCTGTTGGGGGATTCCTTTTGATGTGGGAGATCCCATTCTGGTTACGAGTGAGCCCGTATCTGTCGATCTACGATCCGTGACAGCGCCATGGCTGCTTTTCATGCACACGACAGACATACGCTCGATCGAAGCGCATTCTTATGGTCCTTTTGCAACAACACCTGTTCAGCAGTTGGGGGAGCACATAGGCAACTATGTTGTTGTGTACTCGGACAACAGTGAGGAAAGAGTTGCTTTAAAAAGGCGCTACCAGATAGGCGCATTTCAGAATCCGTGGGGCGAACTGTGCTTTGAAGCCGTTGGCCATGTCAAACATAGACCTCTGCCAGGAGGTGCATCGGAATCAGTCATGAACCAGGTCTGGGGGTTTAATCAGACGTTGGCCACTTCCGCCGATAACTTCAAACCGTGGCTCAATTGGATTTGGGGCTGGGAGAACCCTTACCCCCAAAAGCAGATCGTCAACCTGCGTCTTGAGCCTGTCATCGCACCAATCCTCTTGTTCGCGGTATCTGTAGGTCACGTTTCCTCACACCCCCTCCGTTGGCAATCCCGCCGCAAGGCACGCATAAAGTTGGCAGAGGGGGACAAGTTCGACCCGTCATTAGACGAGATAGGTCTTCTTAAACATGTCCGACTCGATCTGGGACAAGTGATTTCAGCTCAGATCAGGCTTATCTATCCCAACGACACCTGGGAGGAGACTTACAACAACCGAATCCCCGAAACCTTTACTGATGAGATTCTGGTCGAATACACGGCGCATCCTGAGGCTCATTTGTATTTGTCGAATGGAAAAGCCATTCCTCTTGTTGACCTCGAAAAAGAGAAGAAATTCAACGTCTTTGAGGTGGTGCCTGCATCGGACAAAACAGTGACAATCAGGGCTATCGACAGGGACACCGGAAAAGCCGTTCCTGTTAAACTTCACGTCCATGGAGAGTCGGGCGAATACCTCGCACCCTTGGATCGACAGCGCGTACCTAACGTCTCGTGGTTCCAGGACTACACCGTTGATTTTTCCCATCGGACCTTCAAAGGACTGGTGAATCCCTCCACGGAAGTGCATCATTGCACCTACATCCCGGGGGAAGCAAGGATCAAGCTCCCCCATGGCAAAGTCTATGTTGAAGCTTCAAAGGGGTTTGAGGTCCGTCCTGTTCGAAAGGTTATTGAGATCACAAGTTCGACAGAGGAGGTCGTGGTTGAACTCGAAAAGGTCCTGCCCTGGCGTGAAAAGGGTTGGGTGACCGCCGACACTCACGTCCATTTTCTCTCCCCCAGCTCAGCACTTTTGGAAGGTGCTGGCGAAGGGGTCAATGTTGTGAACCTCCTGGCCAGCCAATGGGGGGAATTAATGACCAACGTGGGAGATTTCGACGGGAAGACCATCTTCGGTTCCAGAGAGGCGGGGGGAGAGGGCGAGTATCTCGTTCGTGTAGGAACGGAGAACCGACAGCATGTCTTGGGGCACATCTCCCTTTTGGGATACAACGGAGACATCATCACCCCCCTCTGCACCGGTGGACCCGCTGAATCGGCTATCGGAGATCCGGTGGAGACGCTCCTGACCGAATGGGCTATCCGCTGTAAGAAACAGGGTGGAATTGTTATTCTTCCGCATTATCCCAATCCGCGGTGCGAAAACGCCGCCACGATCATCACCGGCAACGTGGACGGGATCGAGATGACCTCTTGGGGTGATCTTTACCGTGGGATCAACCCTTACTCACTCTATGATTGGTATCGATACCTCAGCTGCGGATATCTCGTCGCGGCCGTCGGCGGCACGGACAAGATGACCGCAGATACCGCTGTTGGCACGGTTCGTACGTATGCCGCAATCGGCTCTGATCAAGAGTTCACCTATGAGGCCTGGAAGGAAGCGATTCGGAAGGCCAACACGTTCGTCACCTACGGGCCCCTTCTCGAATTTGCCGTCGAAGGAAAACCACCAGGATCATGGATCCAGATATCCGCCAATGGCGGAACAGTAGACGTCACCTGGCAGGTCGCAAGTGCGACCATCCCGATGGCACGCGTCGAATTGATCGTAAACGGTGAAATTCGGGAAAGCAGGGAGGTTCGGCCAACCAAGGACAGAGGAAAATGGTCCGTCAAACTGAAGAAGAGCTCCTGGCTCGCCCTGTTAATCCGGGCGCATTACTACGATAAGCCGGAAATCATAGCGGCACACTCATCTCCGGTCATGGTTCAGGTCAAGGGTTCTCCCTTTATGGCGGCGGCCGATGCCTTAACCATTCTAGAACAGATTGAAGGGGCTTTGGCCTATATCGATACTGTAGGAACCCGTGCAGATATTAAGACATATAAACGCCTGCGTCTTGTGCTCACGGCTGCCCACCGGGAACTTCATAACCGGATGCATCAGCTCGGACATTATCATGAACATACACCAGTGAAGGATCATCGGAAACGCAGATAGGTTATCCTTAAATTTCCCAGAAGTATAGTGGAGTATTGAAAATGGATATTGCACGAATACTTTGAGAAGTTTTTGGCTCTGCCTGAAAGCTTTATGTTCGCTGCGGGCGTAACACAAATTTTGTGAAAGTTGGAGAATTGAAGATTGCTCTTTCTAATACACAACATTCCGGAATTTTTCCCAAGATTTGATACAGGTACGAAACCTAATCGCGCCAAGGTAAGTCCAGATCGTTGGGATTGTATTTAGGTTCATGAAATTCGATGATGTTACCCAGTGGGTGATCGCATAGGCAAAGATAAATGGCGGGTCAAGCTTATGAAAACTGGGAAAAGCTTGAATGTATGGTATTATTACGGCAATAGAAGATATGGGGGCGACCGGATTAGGAGAGAGGATTTATTCCGATTTCATATTTGATTTGTTTTACTGCAATATAAAGATATTTAATGGGTTCATAAACTCCAACGTATCGGCACCGGTTTGAAAAGTTGTGGTATTTAGGGGGATAGGCAAATGATTCAAGACGACCAGCGTCAAAAAGTAACTCAATTCTATGATACGCATCCCATTAATGAAAAACAGATCATTCAGAAGCTTCAATTACAAGGGATTTCAATCGAAACGCTCACTGAAGACATTTTAAAGGATTATGATCAGGACCACTATGGCGGAGTTGAAGCCAACGATATCTTAGCACAAAAGGCGGGGATTAAATCTACAAGTTACGTGCTGGACGTGGGCAGCGGCATGGGAGGCCCGACGCGCTATCTGGCTGCGCGCTATGGCTGCCGGGTGATGGGACTGGATGTCACAGAAAGTCGGTACCGCAGCGCACTCCGGCTTGCGAAAATGGTTAAGCTGAATCATCTTGTAGACTTCCATCTTGGCAATGCCTTGGACATGTCATTTGCAGACGATACGTTCGACGTGGTCATTGGGCAAGAAACTTGGGCACATATTCCCGAGAAAGCTCGGCTCATCGCCGAATGCACCCGGGTAGTCAAGATTGACGGGATTATCGCCTTTACAGATGTTCTGCGACAAGGGGTATTAGGCCATTCTGAAATGGAGCGTTTACAACATGAAATGGCCATTCCTACTCTGGAAACCGCAGAAGGCTATGGGCAGCTCCTGACCGAGTCCGGCTGCATCCTTCTGGAACAGGAGGATCTAAGTGGTCAATGGGCTGAAATCCTCACCCAACGATTGGAGATGTATCGAAGTTTGAAAAACCAAACAATCGAGAAATTTGGTGAAGATCACTATCAAAAATGGGATGATACTTATAGTTTCTTTGTGGGGTTGTTTGCTGCAGAAAAATTGGGAGGCGGTCGTTTGGTTGCCCGGCGTGATTCCACAGGAAGCATATAGCCAGCGGATATGTCACATTTGAGTGAGGTAATCGCGTAGATAAGCGGATTGATGATTATTACTTAGAATAGACTTCTTTGTAGTTCTAAAAGCTTTGATATCTCCCACAATTGGCAGTTTTTTGAAGCCAAAATAATGTTAAGCTATCGTCAAAAAATAGAAAATATCACAGATTATACCGTTACTTTGATTATCTCAATTTATTGCAACTTGACATCATCCGATTCCACCCCATCCATCAGATCATTTACAATAATTTTTGAATCATAGCTTATAAAGAAAGCTATCCATCTGAGATAGAATCTACAAAAGCGTAAAATCATCTTGACAGCTAATACCACCATGTGGCAATTGAGAAACAGTGCTTTTTCATTTTGAGATGGGATGGCTCTTCCTTTTGAATTTACCTTCTCTCTTGAAGTGACTTCTCCCGCTGAAATAGAAATGGTTTTCCTTTAATTTCAACCTAATAAGGAAGTAAGCAATGAAAACGATTTCGGTTATCACGCTTAATTTGGCTTTATTAATTTTCGCTGGGATGACTTTAGCAGGGTCTGAAGATATATGGGGCACTTGGGTTAACACAGAACAACCAAAAGGCAAATACCATCATGTAGCAGAAAAGAGAGTTTTCAGCCCTGACGGAATGTTCAAATTCTATTATTATGAATCATCGCAGTCACCGGAATTTGAAGGCATCTATACCATAACTGAGAGATGGACTGACTCCGAAGGGAACATTTGGTACAAAATGAAGGCGACTGGAAAAAGTATAAAATATAGAGATAAAGTTGAGTGGTATCTCCTATCCAGAATTAGTGATTCTGGAAAGACGCTTGAGTATGTCTACCACCCTCTTGATTATCACAAAAAACTCGACCCTAATCATCCCAGTTATCGTATCCTTTACCGCAAGTAGGGTAAAGATAAAATTAACTGATTATCAGGTTGCACAAGCATTTTCGTCTGTAGGAGGTTTCGTCAACCCGAAGAAAGGAGGATTGTCAATGACATCAGACACGGGTGCTCAGATCATCGATAAGGCTAAGCAAATGGGGGCTTCAATGGCAGGTATCGCGAACGTTGAGCTCCTCAAGAAATCACCTTCCCATGAAATTATTAAAAAACTCGGTATGGAAATAGATGGGATTAATCCTTACGGGGAGATATGTGATTTCGATGAAATCAAATGGCCTGCAGAAGCCAGATCAGCTCTGGTTATCGCCGTTTCCCATCCCGAAGATAAACCCGAGCTAGATTGGTGGGATGGATTAAAAGGAACGATCGGAAACAGTGAGTTGATAAGAATCAACAGGGAATTATCTGCCTGGATTGAAGAGACGTTTAATATTAAGACCCACAAATTGTCCTATTTCATCGAGAAAGGCGGAATTTACCTCAAGGATACAGCGGTATTGGCCGGACTTGGCTGTATTGGCAAAAACAACATACTTGTTACTCCCGAACTCGGGCCAAGGGTTCGTCTTCGTGCATTGCTGCTCGAAGAGGACTTGACCCCTGCCGGCCCCATCGACTTTGACCCGTGTGATGGCTGTGAAGAATTTTGTAGAAAGGCGTGTCCCCAGAATGCCTTTGAAAAGATCGTTATTTCATCTGCTGAAACGGGATTGGCCTCTCTTCCAGGGCGAAGCGGGTGTTACAGCAGGTCTACCTGTCTGATTCAGTCTAGTGCGTCTAGTGAGGATGACGAAGATTCTGGAATTGATGAAAATAAAATGCTGAACCCAGCCGTAGATGTAGAGGACATAGATAAAACAAAGAATTATTATGAATCCTGTCGGCTGTGTGAGTTTGCGTGCCCCGTAGAAAGTTAATAGATTTGCTTTAGAAAATTAGGGACCAACTTATCAAAGGTCTGAAGGGCTATAAAATTGTTATGATATCAT
>CP070746.1:3418642-3421147 GCA_020348305.1 Desulfobacterales bacterium | reverse complement strand
TGACAAAGATGATGATGATGACGACGACAAAGATGATAATTAAAGGAGATATTAAACGTATCTGAACTATTATTGATAAAAATCATTTCTGATTTTTGAAGGCTCTGAATTTTTGTGATTACATCTACATATCTAAAGTTTGTCGCAATTTGTGATATTTCTTGATATCAAAAGTGTTTATAGGCGTAGTTTTTTATATTTATTCTTAATATCGTAACTTGGGTGATATTTGGCTTTTTGGCAAAAGATTACATAATTTTAGATTCTGTCTCTATAACAATTAATAAACGTTTTTTCTTAACTTTTGGAACCTCTTTTTTTGCTAAGCATTAATATAGGGCCTGAGTTTCATTACCACGAGTTTTAACCAATACGCCGAACCTAGTTTTGACCCTTTGCTGAACATGCATCTTCCATTCTACGCTCTGCTCTCAAACAGGCCTGCTTGAACTTCACATTAAAACTATAAAAGGAGGACATGATGGAACCAAAGGCTACCGGAACGTTAACTTTCGGGAATTTTTTACGTGTTGCTGGTACTCGGTACAAAGACCGAGAAGCGATTTTTTGTTCCACAACAGGACGCCGTTTTTCTTATGGAGATCTCAACCAGCGAACCAATGGACTTGCAAATGGTTTAACGGACCTCGGCCTTAAAAAAAGTGATGTGGCGGCCTTTCTTTGCACTAATCGAGCCGAGATAGTAGAAATCTATTTTGCTTTAGCCAAGACAGGCATTGTAGGCATCCCTCTGAACTATAGACTCAACCCTAAAGAAATGATTGAACTCATGATCCACTGCGAGGCCAAAGCACTTCTTTTCGACCCATGGTTCCCTGAGATAGCGGCACAAGTACGCAAAGAACTCCCACAGATCGAGCATTTTGTCGGCATGGGCGACAACTTACCCGAATTTTGCATCGACTATGAAATGCTTGTGGACAAGTCATCAAAAAAAGAACCCGACGTGGAGATCTCTGAAGAAGATTATCAATTTTTTAATCTTACCTCAGGGACAACGGGACTGCCAAAGTCGTATCTGCTTAATCACTATAACAATGCTACCGGCATAACCTTTATTGAGCAAAATGACCTATGCAGCAATGACGTGATTCTTACGGCTTTTCCAATATTCGGCCGGACGGGGTTTGCCTGGTGTGCAAGCAGTATAATAATAGGAGCCAGAAATGTCATACACCAGTTTCAACCCCAGGATTTGCTGGAATTAATCCAAACTGAAAAGGTCACGATTTTCCATTTAGTACCAACAATGGCCGCCTTTATGCTTTCCTTACCGGACTTCGATAAGTATGATCTGAGTTCCTTAAGGGGTATAGTAACAGCAGCTGCCCCCCTTACTTCTATCCTTCGGGATCAGATCCAGGAAAAAATTTGTCCCAATATTTATGAGTTATACGGGCTGCAGGAAACCGGTATAGTGACTAATATTAAACCTGATGAGAAAAAAAGGAAGCCAGATTCGGTGGGGCAGGAATCTTTCAATGCCGAGGTTCGAATTGTGGATACATCTGGGGATGATGTTCCACAGGGAGAAATAGGAGAAATCATTTGCCGGGCACCGACAGCCACAGCGGGTTACTTTAAAAACGAAGAAAAAACCAAAGAAGCTTTTAAAGACGGATGGTTCTTCACAGGAGATCTTGGTCGTTTTGACGAGGATAGATATCTTTATCTTTCAGGACGAGTTAAGGATATGATAATTTCTGGTGGACAGAATGTATTTTCCATTGAGGTCGAAGACTGCCTTATGAAACATCCAGCCGTAGCTGACTGTGCCGTTATCGGACTTCCGCACGAAACTTGGGGAGAAATGGTTACGGCAGTTATTGTCAAAGTCCAAGACGCTGATGTGGTAGAGGAGGATCTCATTCAATACTGCAAGGATCAGATTGCTGGTTTTAAGGCGCCTAAAAGAATCATTTTTTCAGAGGAACCTTTGCCCAAGACTCCTACCGGAAAAGTAACGAAATATGTTCTTGTAGAGAGGTATTCTTAGTTTTTTTTATTGAGGTGTCAACTAATAATACACGACCTGCATAACTGCTTTATTTATAGGTGATGAAAGTACGTTTTCAAAAGTACAGATTTCAAACTAATCGTAAATGAGCCTTAATTACCGATATCTGTGTAGTGTATAAAAATCGTCATCTCAAAAATACCGATAATGTAAACTAATCTGCAAATTGGGAGCCTTTAAAAATGTTGTGATAATAACTACCAATCGATGTTTTTATGTGCCTTCTGATCATGCCAAATCAAGCATAGCTCAGGACGGTTCATTAATGTTACCCAATAATCCAAAAGGCTAAAATGATAAGCGTTTCCATCACCCCGACTCTACCCGAAATCACCGGAATCTGCATTTACCCCCCCCCATTAAAAATACAAAACCAGAGCGCCATTTACTTTTTGATTAATTTCCCCGACAGGTACTTTCAGCAATTTTCCTGATTTTTCCATCAGCCGTTCTTTTCTTTAATGGAT
>CP070746.1:3414719-3418542 GCA_020348305.1 Desulfobacterales bacterium | reverse complement strand
TTCCAGATTTTTTATCCTGCTGCGTATGGTCGGGGCGGTTACACTAAGGCGTTTTGACATTTCACCGATCGGCATTCGTCCGTTTTCTGTTAGCAGGCGAATGATCTCATTATCCAATGTATCAAGATTTGTTTTATCCACAGAACCGCTCGATTTTCTAATTAAAAAATATATTAAGTCAAATATATCGATATAAATAATAAATCAAGCAAAAATTATATTATTATAAAAAATTTATAATTTATTTTTTTCTTGCTCCGGCATGCGAGATGAGAACAGGCTTTTCGCTCGACCGCTTTTCACCCAAAATGGGTCAGCTCACCATCCCTTTCTTATCGAAACCGGACCGAGCAAATTCTTCAATAATTCTTAACTCTCTCTTTCCTTGGACCCTGGACAAAGGAACTTTGTTAGGCTTCATCCCTTCCCATTCAACTGCTTCCGTCATTTCAAACTTCCATAGGTCACCCTTTTCGAGATAATCGTGGGGTCTGTATCCGGAGAGCCTCTTCGTAGTTTTACAGCGTAGTCCTTACTGCCTGGTTTTGAACGCGACAGAGGCATCCTAGGGGTGAAAATATAGGCTTTTATTTGCTTCCACGACCTTTTTTAAAAAGCCCATGAGTGATATTGGACTAACACGACCACTATCTAAATTTATTCCGATTAAACCTGAAATTACTATTTTCAAATTGTATACTACAGAACTATGCTGTCCAAACGGGTTGAAGGCTCAGGGAGTCAGCGAAATGGCACATGACGAAATGCTCTTTATCGACCTCTCGATAGGCCGGCGCTTCGTTTCTGCACGCGGACTTCGAATATCGGCAGCGGGTGTGAAAATAGCACCCCGAAGGCGGGTTGAGGGGCGTCGGCACATCCCCTTGGAGTCTGATTCGACTGGCCTCGTAATGCGGGTCCGGAACCGGCACCGCCGACATCAAAGCTTCCGTATAGGGGTGTTTGGGATTCAAGAACAATTCATCGGTTTCTGCCAGCTCAACGATTTTCCCCAAGTACATCACGGCCACCCGGTTGCTGATGTGTCGGACTACAGAAAGGTCATGGGCGATAAACAGATACGTCAGGCTGAATTCCTCCTGCAGGTCAATGAGTAGGTTGATCACCTGTGCCTGAATGGAGACGTCAAGGGCGGAGATCGCCTCATCAGCGATAATGAACTGTGGCTCCAAAGAAAGCGCACGGGCGATCATGATCCGCTGGCGCTGCCCCCCCGAAAACTCATGCGGGTAACGCGTCATATATTCCGCCTTAAGGCCCACGGCAAGCAGTAGTTTACCGACACGATCCTTCAATTCCGCACCGTTGGCGACCCCATGTACCAGCAAGGGTTCTCCAATGATTTTGCCCGCCGTCATGCGAGGGTTCAATGAGGAGTAGGGGTCCTGAAAAATGAGCTGCATCTCTCGGCGGAGAAACTGCATCCGTCTGCGCGATGCAGTGGCCACATCTACCTCCTCGAATTCCTCACCCGAAGTAGCGATCTTTTTGCTGCGAAAGATGACTTCTCCTGCGGTCGGCTTGAGCATTCGGATGATGGCCCAACCGGTGGTTGTCTTTCCACATCCACTCTCACCGACCAATCCCAGGGTCTCTCCCGCTTTGATTTGCATGTCAACATTGTCCACTGCTTTGACATGGCCTACGGTGCGCTTGAGGACCCCTTTTTTCACCGGAAAGTATTTCTTTAAATTTCTGACTTCAATCAGTACATCATGGGAAAGCAATTCTTCACTCCTTGTTATGATAAAGCCAGCATGCGGCTATATGTTGCGGCGTTATCGCCTTGAGTTCAGGAATCTGTCTTTTACAAATTTCTTTCGCCTGCGGACATCTGGGCTCAAATCCACACCCCCGGGGCGCACCAACGGGGTCCGGGACGACACCTTCGATGGGGACAAGCCGTTTCGCTCTCGAAACAGTAAAGGATGGAATCGAATTGAGGAGCCCTATCGTGTAGGGATGCTTAGGGTTGTCGAAGAGTTCGCCGACCGGTGCACTTTCCACGATTCTGCCCAGATACATGATGATCACATCGTCGGCCATATGCGCAATCACCCCAAGATCGTGCGTAATGAACATAATCGCTGTCTTGAATTCCGTGCGAAGGTCGTTCATCAGATCCTGCACCTGTGCCTGTATGGTCACGTCGAGGGCGGTTGTCGGTTCATCAGCGATCAGAAGGCTCGGATGACAGGACAAGGCCATGGCGATCATCGCACGCTGGCGCATGCCACCAGAAAGCTGGTGCGGATATTCGTCGATGCGCTGCTCAGGTGACGGTATCCCCACGGAAGCGAGGACCTCGATAGCTTTCTCTTTGGCCTCCTTTTTGGATAAATGCTGGTGAAGGATGATGGCCTCCATGATCTGGTTGCCGATGGTATAGACCGGATTCAAGGAGGTCATCGGCTCCTGGAAGATCATGGCGATCTCATTGCCGCGGATACGGCGCATCTCTTCACCCTTGGGGTTTAGCTTTGCCATATCGATGTTGCGACCGTCTCGATAGAAAAGAATTTCTCCGCTCTCAATTCTGCCGGGCGGTGATTTCACCAGCCCCATGATGGCCTTGGCGGTGACCGATTTGCCGCAGCCGCTCTCCCCAACCACACCGAGGGTTCTTTCCGGACCTATAGAGAAGGTAACGCCATCGACGGCCCGAACGACACCCTCCTCAGTATCGAAATATATTTTTAGATTTCTGACCTCAAGAAGTGGCATGTCCAATGTTCTCCGTACGTGTCCTGCCTCAATCAATATGGTTAAAAGGAATTGCAAAGGTTCTTCATCCGTTGCGGTATCCTGTATCTCACACCTATATTATCTGCTCCTGTGCGTGAGGATCGAGTGCGTCACGCAGCGTATCCCCCACGATGTTGATGGAGATCACCGCCAGCGAAATCGCCACACCCGGAAAAATCAAGAGCCACGGCGCCCGTGTGATGTAAACACGCGCTGTGGCGATCATGTTCCCCCAGGATGGCAGGTCAGGTGTGAACCCTACCCCAAGGAAATCGAGTATCGCCAATATCAGAATAATTTGGGCCAACTGAAAGCTGCACTGGACAATGATCGGGGACAGGGCATTCAAAATGACATACCGCGTAAGAATGCGAAACCCTCCGACACCGACCGCTTTGGCTGCAGAGACATAGGTGTTGGTGGCGATAGTCAGGGTGATTCCGTGGACCAGCCTTGCCAGCCTGGGTGTGTAAACCACCGCAACGGCAACCAGGACTGTTATGAATCCCGGGCCCATAATCGACGCCAAAAAGAGCGCGATGAGCATGCTCGGAAAAGCCATGGCGGCATCCACAATACGCATCAGAACCGCCCCTGCAATACGGTAGTAGCCTGAGATGCTGCCGATGGCGATTCCAAAGAAAGCGATAAGGATCAGTATGCAAAGCGATGTGCCCAGCGTGAGGCGCGTTGCAATCATGATGCGGCTCAGCATGTCTCTCCCGAAATTATCCGTACCGAACCAATGTTCCGTATTGGGAGGCTGCAATCGAATTTTTGCCTGCATTTTAAAGGGATCATAAGGCGTTACAAACGGCCCGAAAACTGTCAAAAAAAGCATGACCGCCAATACAACCAGCGCCGCAATGGTAATCGGTCTCTTTCTAGCGAGTTTCAGGAATTTCCTCAAGGTTCTGGCCTCCTAATCGTATTGGATTCGGGGATCCAAAATGGCATAGATGATATCACAGAGAAAGTTGATGACCACGTAAAGCCCCGCAATAAACATGAGCAGGGCCTGCAACGTGGGGTAGTCCCTCTGAAGAATGGATTCCAC
>CP070746.1:3410340-3414619 GCA_020348305.1 Desulfobacterales bacterium | reverse complement strand
ATTGGGATATTGACCTTTTTTTTCGGCCTCACCATGGTATTCCCGCTTATCGTGGGACTCTACTATCAAGATCAAAGTGTTATCCCATTTTTAAAATCCATGGGGACTACTGTTCTCGTTGGGTTTTCCCTTTACCTTATTTTCCGCAAAGAAAAAGCGGAGGTCATCAGCCAGCGCGAAGGCATGGCCATTGTGGCGGTGGGATGGTCTGCAGTGGGATTATTCGGGGCGCTTCCGTTTTATTTGGCAGACGGCAGCTTCAATTTTGTTGATGCGGTTTTTGAATCCGTTTCCGGATTTACCACCACCGGTGCCTCGATTCTAACCAACATTGAAGCGGTATCGAAGGGACTTCTCTTTTGGCGCAGTTTTATCCAGTGGCTGGGAGGGATGGGCATCATTGTGTTATCGGTGGCCATTCTCCCCTTTTTAGGAGTTGGGGGGATGCAGTTGTACAAGGCAGAGGTCCCCAGTCCCGTACCCGATAAGCTGAAGCCGCGAATTAGAGATACTGCCAGTATCCTGTGGAAAGTCTATGCACTCATATCCCTTGCCGAGGTGGTCTTGCTGATGATCGGCGGGATGGATATTTACTCGGCGTTATGCCACACCTTTACTACCATGCCGACCGGTGGATTTTCTACAAAAAACGCTTCCATTGCCGGTTTCAACAACATCTATTTTGACTGTATATTTATATTTTTCATGCTAATGGCCGGTATTAACTTTTCCCTTCATTACCAAATGCTGAAGGGAAAACCCCTGGCATTCTGGAAAGATTCGGAATGTCGGTTTTACTTAGGGGCCGTTTTATTTTTGGTGATTGTGGTCAGTTTGAACGTCTATGGTTCCGTTTACAGATCGATCGGTCAAGCGTTTCGCTATGGTGTCTTTCAGGTTGTCTCGATTTTGACAACGACCGGATATGCAACCGCTGATTACGAACAATGGCCGGCCATGGCCCAGCTGATACTTTTGATTTGCATGTTTTTGGGGGCTTCGGCGGGGTCTACCGGCGGTGGAATGAAGTGTCTGCGGGTCATGCTTTGTTTCAGGTTTTGCTACCAGCAGCTGTTTTCGCTCATTCATCCCCATGCTGTATCCCACGTAAAAATTGGCGGTAAGGTTGTTCCGGATGATGTTATGCGCAGTATTCTTGGCTTTTTAGCATTGTACATCGGTCTGTTTACATTGAGTTCCGTCATCCTGGCCGGCCTGGGTGTTGATTTTATAACGTCTTTTGGAGCCGTGGCGGCGTCAATCGGAAACATTGGGCCTGGATTTGGTATGGTAGGACCGGTGGATAATTATGCCCAAATTCCCGACCTTGGCAAATGGCTGCTTATCTGGTGTATGCTTTTAGGAAGGCTTGAAATTTTTACCATCATCATTTTGGTGGTGCCTGAGTTCTGGAGAAAATAGTCTGAACCGGTTTCAAAGCGCTTGTCCATTCCGAGAATATATGATTCCATCGCAAAAGATCGCTTATTCCAGCAGGTTTGTCCCGTTAAGCCCGTTAGCCCGTGTGCCGGTTAAAAAACGGAATAATTCCATTTTTAAAGGACCAAATCCCGCTTACTGCAGGGACTAAACTTTTCTGCCTTTTTTATTGACAAGCTGCAAATAGATGGTTAGATAAATTAGATTTAATGGGCCGTTAACTCAGTTAGGTAGAGTATCTGCCTTTTAAGCAGAGAGTCGTTGGTTCGAATCCAACACGGCCCACCATAAATAGAATTGTTACACGATTTTATAAAATTGTGTTACAATTCTAAGTTGCGTCCCCATCGTCTAGCCCGGTCCAGGACATCCCGCTTTTCCAAGCGGGACAACCTCGGATCTGAAGTTGGAGGATGGCGTTAATTTCAAGAAAAATATAGTTTGTGTCCCCATCGTCTAGCCCGGTCCAGGACACCGGCCTTTCACGCCGGCAACAGGGGTTCAAATCCCCTTGGGGACGCCACAATCAAACACAGGGGGATATTGGCACAGGCCGGTGTCCCATTTTTTTTGATTCGACGCATGCCTGAACCACCAAACGATATATTGCCTTTGCCACTCTTGAATGGTATTATTGCGGTATGAAAAGAATTTGGATCAACAAAGCCGGGACGTTTAAAGAGGCCCAGGATTTTGATACCGCATATTACTTGGGCCTTTCAAGTGAGGAAAGGCTTGAAACCGTTCAAATTTTGCGCGAAGAATATATTAAATCCAACGGTCTAGAATTTCGTGAAGACGGAAAAAGATTACGAAGAGTTTTTAGGGTTATTAAACAAGCATGATGTTCGTTACTGTATTATCGGTGCTTTTGCTTTAGCGTTTCATGCACGACCGCGCTACACAAAAGATTTGGATATTTTAGTTGAAGCGACAACCGATAATGCAAAGAGATTACTAGTTGCGTTGGGTGAGTTTGGTTTTGGATCCTTGAATCTTAGCGTTGAGGATTTTATAACCAAGGGAAATATCATCCAACTCGGCTACGAGCCGGTTAGAATCGATATCATAACTTCGATAAAAGGCTTGGAATTTGCCGACATATGGAAGAGTCGAATCCAGGGTCCTTACGGCAAACAAACCGTCAGTTATATTGATCGCCAAAACCTGATACGATCAAAAAAGCTATCGAATCGCGCTCAAGATAAAGCCGACCTGGAATTGCTATTATCCGAAAAATGATCCGTTTCACGCCGGCAACACCGGTTCAAATCCGGTTGGGGACGCCACAATTTATTATTAAGGGATGTCGACATATGCCGGTGTCCCTTTTTAATTTTTACCATGGGAAAAGTGGTCTTATACTCAGCCCCGCCGCTTCCGCTATACTTAAAAAACTCACATCATCTTGACAAAATAAAGGGAAAAGGTCATATTATGTATGACTTTTATGTGGGAGAACAGCTTTGAGAATCGTTGACTTTGAGTGGGATGAGGGAAACACCCTCCACCTCCAGCTTGGTCATGGAATCGAGCCTGAAGAGGCGGAAGAAGTCTTTGCCAATAAACCTTTTTACAGAAAAACAAAAAAGGGCCATTATGCAGCTTTTGGTCCGACCTTCGAAGGTAGATATCTTACCATTGTCTTTGAATTGAAGCCCAAAGGTATCGCCCGTCTCATAACAGGCTGGGATATGAGTCGAGCGGAGCTTCGATATTATAAACTACAAAGGAAATAAATAATGAAAAAACAGGCACCGAAATCAAAAAGCTGGATTCGATATTATGATGACCGCGACATACTGGATGAAATTACAGATGAACCTATCGATCTGGTTTTAGACAAACACCTGCGTGAGGATATTCTTTCAGGCAAGCGCAAAAGAAAGCTCAAAAACATCACGATTAAGGTAGATCCGCTTCAAGTTAAGGCGATTAAAAAGCTCTCCACTATGAAGTCTATTCCCTATCAAACACTGATTAGATCTTGGCTCGCCGAGGGTATCAAATCGGAGATGGATTCGGTACTAAAATAGGATCAAACCAACTGCGGCCTTTTTTATTTTCAGATGACTTCAGACAGTCGCTTCAAAGAATACACGCCGGATAATCCCTTGACAGGTTTTGGCTTCTTTTCGTGCTTTGGCAAGAATAGATGCTTAAACCTTAAACCGCTGGTAATTGATAGACAAAGGAACGCTAGGAACGCTTTGAATGCTTGTCGGACCAAATTAACTTATTGAAAATCAATGGAATAAATGTTAACCGAGGGGCTGTTTAGAGGCTTAGAACCATTTTTTTGATGGCAAAAAAGTGGTTTTAAAGAAGATCAATATGAGAACAGGTATGTATCCAATAGGGGACGTGGTGGTTGTTAAGATCATCGGTCCAGGGGGATTCAGTTCCCGAAAAAATATTGAAAGAACAATGAACAGAGGAGGGGTATAAAAGTCGTGTCCATGAAAGGCGGAGATCTTCTTATAGAATGTCTGAAAGTCCAGGGAGTTCGTTGTGTGTTTGGAATGCCCGGAGTCCAGAACCTTCAAATCTACGATGCTATTTTCCGTAGAGGCGCGGGGGCCATAGATCACTATCTCGTGCGCCATGAATATGCGGCCACATTGATGGCACACGGCTTTGCCCGCACAACGGGTGACGTGGGTGTGGCGCTCACAGTGCCGGGACCGGGTGCCACTAACGCCGCCACCGGGATCCTGGAGGCCTTTACGGACTGTGTGCCGGTACTGCTGATTACGGGACAGAGCCATTCCAAATTTTATAAAAGGGATCCCGCAAAGATGTTTCACGGTCTGGACCAAATGTCATTTTTCAAGCCGAT
>CP070746.1:3405709-3410240 GCA_020348305.1 Desulfobacterales bacterium | reverse complement strand
CTCAACCCTGAAGAAACACTGGGCCGCTTTCCCCAAGAGCTTAGCGGCGGGCAGCGCCAGAGAGTCATGGTCGCTCGGGCTTTTCTCTTAAAGCCCCGCTTAATCCTTGCTGATGAGCCGGTTTCCATGGTGGATGCCTCGCTGCGGGCAACGATTCTCCAGAGCCTGCGCAAACTGAACAAGGAGTTTGGAATATCTATCCTGTATATCAGCCACGATCTTACGACGACCTATCAGATCAGTGATCATATTATCGTGCTGTATCGCGGTACAGTGGCGGAAATCGGCGATATCGATCAGGTAATTAAAGATCCGAAGCATCCGTATTCTCAACTGTTGGTTGAATCTATCCCTCGGCCTGATCCGGCCAAGAGGTGGTCCCATAATCTTGCGACCTTCAGAAGCTATGAGTCGGATAGTATCAGTAGGGGTTGTAAATTTGCAGCTAACTGTCCCATGGTGATGCCGAATCTGTGCCCCGAATCGCCACCCCCGATGTATCAAATCCACAGCAAGCGTGCCGTCCGCTGTTTTCTCTATAAGGATGCTCACGAAATTCCCAGTGAAGAGATGAGCAAGGTGCTGGATCAGTAAAAAAGCCGGGCCCATAAGACCCGGCGTAAAGTAAAATTAGCGGACATGAAATTATGCGTTTCTTTGTTCCCATAAGGTTTTAAAACCTATATCCAACAGTAGAAATAATAAGTATTTGTCGTGATCCAGCCCCATCTGCATCTACACACCCCGCTAAAATGATTTGGCGTTTGTGTAAGCCTTGCCGACATAATCGCCGACGCCGTGATACGTTCGGTTTTCGGCTGTATAAAGGAAAGGATCGAGCTTCATCATGTCCGGTAGCCCATTTTCCGCCAGGATATCATCATCGACCTTTACATCTAGAATTTCGCCGACAAACAGCGTGTGAAGACCGATCTCAAGGGTATGGATTAACCTGCATTCCAAAACCATCGGGAATTCATCTACATAGGGTGCATTGACCTTGGCAGCCTTTACCGGGGTGAGACCGGTGGCTTCGAACTTATCGACGGTTTTACCGGAAGCTATACCGAAATAATCTGCTTCACGGATATATTTTTGAGGTGGTACGCTTACGGTGTAAGCCTTCGTTGACATTATATTGCCGTATGTGTAAGTGGCTTTGCGCAATGCAACTGTCACGGCCGGCGGTTTGCTGCAGCAAATACCGGCCCAGGCTGCGGTCATGACATTCGGACGACCATCCGCATCGTAGGATCCGATACACCAGACCGGAGACGGGTAAACCAGCGCCTTCGCTCCTAATGATTTTTTCATTTCTTTCTCCTTTCTTATTCATATCCGTTAGGTACAGTCATGAATTCGTCTCTTTCAGCCAATGCCGTAATGCGCGCGGACGAATGGCAGGAGGCCGGCATGCACTAAATTTTCCAGAGGAGCCAGGAATGTGATCATCGAATTCAGCTTGAAAAAACGCGTAGGGAAATCTGAAGAAGCTTCCCCGAAGAGATCGTTGTATGATATCGAATAAGAGGTAAAGGGTCAAGGCGATTTCGGAAGGTGGAAATGAGGATATAAGAGTAAGAATTGATTGATAAATTTTGAGACTAAGATTCAAGGATTTAGGAGAGATCCATAAAATGATAACCTTTTTATAGACCTTCTATTACGAATATTTGAAATCCTAATTCTTGCTTCAAGATAAATTTTAATGATATATATTTTGAAAATTCGAAAAAATATCCAAATGGCACGCACATTCCTTTCTATGCACACGCGAACTTATGGAAAAACTCTGTGAATTATACATCAAGCGAGCCGGATTGGTCGGTCTATTCCACTGCGCCATTCCATCTCTTGGCTGGTTTATTGGCATGCTACTCTTTGTTCCCTACCGTGAAGTATATCTCCTTCGTCTGGGATTGTGCCTGGTAATTGGATGCCCGATTGGTGCATTTCTCAATCGATATAGTGTTGACATGTGGCTTGCCAAACATCACAGCGCCTCTGGCCCGGCAAGAATTATTGACGGCACACTTAATGGCGCGGCAGTTGGCATTGGTACTGCTCTTTTGCCTTCACTCACTTCTCTTATCAGTTCAAATCATCTGGAAATGGCAAAAACATTCATCATTGTGTCATACGTAGCTTCTGCCTTTGTCGGAGGAATAGTCGGCACCATTATCGCAGCCGTAGGGCGCAAATACAAATAAACACAGGGGCAGGCCTGAGCTCTTATCAGGGTTGAATAGCTTGGTCACATGCGAAAAGGTTCAAAGCGTGACGAGCTGTTGCCCAAAACATCAATAGTTCCCTTTACCCTGTGACAAATGGCTGCCCTCCGACAACCACTATCGTGTGCCGCGTTCAAATCGTTGGGGCGTGGTGCCCTTTTGAGAGCACGGGACAGATTATCTTGTCCTGCAAAAAAATACTGCCCTACTTAAACGTATGCCGGGCCTTCAATTACAGGATGTTTTGCAAGGAACTCCTCATCAACCTCAACTCCGATACCCGGTTTGTTGATTGGGTGCACGCATCCCTCGGCGTCAAGGGCATATGGTTCACTGACCAACTCATCCCGAAATAAGTTATTCTTTGACACATCCGCCTCAAAATAACCCCTGTTATCAATTGCCGCCAGGAAATGAATCGTTGCAGCCATATTCAGCCCTGTAATTGAGGTATGAGGATGGATTGGCAGTTTATGCGCCGATGCCATCGCAGCAATACGCATCGCTTCGGTGGGACCTCCGGTCTTAGAAAGGTCGGGCTGGAGAATCTGTATGATGCCTTCTTCGATTAAATTCGAAAATTCGAAGCGTGTGTAACGGTTCTCCCCGGCCGCAAGCGGCAAAGTTCCAAAGGTCGCCGCAAGCGCATAGCTGCGGCGGTCATGATCTGGAAAGGGCTCCTCCAACCAGCCCACACCGTAAGATTCAAATTCCGGGATCACGTGTCTGACATCCTCGATCGTATAACCGGTATTTGCATCAACCAGTATTGTTAAATCAGCACCAAAGGTTTTGCGAACGGCCGCTACACGTTCAAGATCACGAACCGCTGAATCGCCGACACGCAGCTTTACCGCCCGATACCCGGCTTCTAACAGCGTGCTAACCTCGTCTACCAACATGGCGGGCTCCTGGTATCCGAGCGACACGCCTCCGGCATAAGCGGCAATGGGTCGAGCTGAACCGCCGAAAAGACGATAAAGTGGCCAACCAACTGCTTTTCCGCGGATGTCCCACAAGGCCATATCGATTCCACTCATTGCAATCGCAGCCGCCGTCCCCATACCATGGCTGGAAAGCTGCATCCGGTAAATGCGGTTCCAAACTCCGACAACGTCAAAGGCATCCATTTCCACCACGAGCTGCCGAAGGGTCGTGTTTACGAGGTGGGCTACAGCACCGGGACAACGCCCGTGATGAGACTCGCCAAAACCGATCAGACCATCTTCGGTGACAACTTTGATGATAACGGCATCTCGTTTAACCGTGCGACCAATTCCCAGCGTCACCGCAGAATCAGCTGAGAGAGGACAGGAGCTCGGATACGCTTTTACATCTTTAATCTTTATAGGTTTTGTCATTATTAAAGCTCCTTATGATTTATCAAAAATTTATCTAAAACAAATACATGAAGAATTTATGTGAAGTTACTATCTGCAAGAAAAAAATCTGTCAATTATTATTCACTATTTTAGAGCTTGCCCAAACTATCGCCGTTGACAATCCAGCCCGCCTTGGATATTTTAATGTTATTTTTAGGGTAGGAGAAGGTTTCTGGAAAGGTGGGTGACTTTAGTCTGCAATGAGAGTCAATACAGTCATAAAAAACGGCACACTCCAAACACTGTGCCGCCAGTGCGGCATCCGTTGCGCTGTGAATGTGCATATACAAGATGGCAAAATCAAAAACATTACGGGTTTTGATGGCCATCCGCAAAATAACGGGACCATCTGTGCCAAGGCACAGGCCGCAAGAGATATCTTTTATCATAAGGACCGTCTTCTGAAACCCCTTAAAAAAAGGCCAGATGGGTCTTTTGTAGAAATTTCCCGCGACCGGGCCCTTGACGAAATAACAGATAAAATTCGCCAAATCAGGGAGCAATTTGGTGCCAGATCCATGGGGGTCTGGAAGGGAGAAGGTATCGGCACGTTCCAGGAAGAAGATTATGTTAGGCGCTTTATCCACGCATTTGGATCTCCCAATTATTTTTCAAATGACTCAGCCTGCTTTAATGGTCGCTATTTAGGTTTTCTCCTGGTCAATGGGTTCTGGAATTCTTCGCCGGAGTATGAACATGCAGATCTCATCATCCTGTGGGGCACCAATCCCCCCGCCAGCCATCCGCCTGTAATGCCAGAGATCAAGGAAGCCCGCAAGAAAGGTGCCAAACTCATTGCGATAGATCCCCGTTTGACGAAGGTCGCTCATAAGGCAGATATAGTTGCTCGGCCCCTGCCTGGCACCGACGGCGCCCTGGCATGGGGGCTGAATCGATATCTAATTGAAACCAAAAATT
>CP070746.1:3393393-3405609 GCA_020348305.1 Desulfobacterales bacterium | reverse complement strand
GGCACCCACACGGGATCGTTCCGATAGATCGACCATGGCAAGCGAATAAACCGGCGTAAGGCACTTCGATTGTTCACGGGTTTTACGCACACCCGGTTGTTTTGCTGATCGTGCTGTCCGGCTATGCGTTTGTCAGCAGAGTTCATCGTGTATACACCGAACCAAGAGCTCCGGAACCAAGAGGAAAAATTGAACATTGAAAATTGTCAATTCGATGGCGACTGTGCCAAATGATAAAAAAATTATCAAGACTTATTTTGGATTGAGATAATGCGTAAAACGTATCATAATTTTGCCATGGGTACCTAAAGTGGTCAACGTAGCGTTTGAAGCGCCATATTCGAAAGATCACCAATTTCTTTGCATTTTTTTTGGGGGCGTTTAAACTGTGTACATTTTAGCACACAATTGTCGATAAGTGTTTTTAATTGGAAACACTATTTATCCTTAAGATGTTGAAAATAAATTCCATAGAAGCGCAAAACGGCGTTATTCTATCGTTATTCTAAATAGTTAAAATAATTTATCGACTTTTGGAAAAGCGTATCTCCCTACTAGAAAAATTAGAGCAAAAATTACCACACTATTACTTGTTTCGGTACAGTAATGTAATAAAACCAATAACATATAAAAATTTATGTTTGACAACCAAAAAAAGATTGGATATTTCTAGATCTAAATAGGTAGCCGGACACATGAAGGTAACTCCCTCATCTTGACATCTATCGGTTAAATCTTAAATTACAAAGTCGATTTTCAAAAACCTAGCTGAAACGTGGGAGCAATGGATCGGATTATGGAGGCTACGCCGACTGAAAACAATTTGCCGCTGCGATATGAGGGGTTCTCCTCTCTGGCAGAAGCCCTTGATTACGCAGCTCAAGGAAAAACCGGGTATAATTTTTATAATGGTAAAGGCGAGCTAGACGTCGTCGTTCCTTATGCAAGACTGAGGGATCAGGCCCAAGATTTAGCTCGTCGTCTTTTAGGTTTGGAAGTTGAGCGAGGCGCCCGGGTAGCTCTCGTAGCAGATACTCACCCGGATTTTCTGCGCTTCTTCTATGCCTGCCAATATGCAGGCCTGATACCCGTTCCGCTTCCGGCCAGCATTCATTTAGGCGGCCATAAAACCTACATCAAGCAGTTGCACCGCCTGTTGATTAACTGCCAGGCATCCATTGCCGTAGCGCCACCGACATTTATACCATTTCTTTCCGAGGCGGCCGAGGGTCTGAATTTACGCTTTGTGGGCAGTTCGGAGGATTTTGCTGATTTACCCAAAGCAACAGATAAGTTAAAGCCGTTGGAAGCAAAAGAGCTAGCCTATCTTCAGTATACCTCCGGAAGTACGCGATTCCCTCGTGGCGTAATGATCACTCAAGAAACTGTCATGGACAACCTGGCGAACATTGCCAGACACGGGGTAAAAGGTCGACCGAATGACAGGTGTATGTCCTGGCTCCCATTCTTTCACGATATGGGTCTGGTCGGGCTGGTGCTCGCGCCGATGGCATCCCAGACATCGGTCGACTACTTAAGTACCCGCGATTTTGCCATGCGTCCGCGTTTATGGCTGAAGTTGATCACCCAAAATCGCTCAACCATTTCCTTCAGTCCACCTTTTGGTTTTGAATTATGCGTCAAACGTCTGCGTAAAGACGATATCAATAAATTCGACCTGAGCTCCTGGCGATTGGCTGGTGTCGGCGCAGAAACTATTCGTGCCGAACCGTTGATGCGGTTTGCCGATCTTCTTGCTCCCGCCGGATTCACTAAAAATGCATTGGTGGCCTGTTATGGTATGGCGGAATGCTCCTTAGCCGTTAGCTTTGCACCTGTTGACCGAGGAATAAATGTTGACCGGGTAAATGGCGAGCATCTTGCTGAATCGCAGAAAGCCTTGCCCGTAAAAGACGCCCACGGAAGTGACGCGGCAATAGCCAAGAGTTTCGTGATTTGTGGTGCCCCGTTGCCAGGCTATGACGTTGAGGTAAGGGATGACCACGGGCGTAAACTGCCGGACCGGCATTGTGGGACACTTTTTGTGCGGGGGCCAAGTGTGATGTCCGGCTATTTCGGTGAGCAAGAGTTAACCCAAGAGATTCTATCCTCCGACGGCTGGCTCAACACGGGAGATTTGGCATATCGTATCGCAGACAACATTGTCATTACCGGGCGAAAAAAAGACTTGATTATCATTAACGGCCGTAATATCTGGCCCCAAGACATGGAATACCTGGCAGAGCAGCAACCCGAATTTAGGACCGGCGATGCATCCGCCTTTTCGGTGTCGGATCCGAATGGAGAAGATATCGCTGTTCTGGTCATTGAGTGCCGTGAAACCCATGAAGCCAAGCGCAACAACCTGGTGAATCGATTACAGGCTGAAATACGTACAGAGCTTGGAATTGATTGTTTCATCGAGCTTGTGCCTCGCAATACATTACCGAAAACGACGTCCGGAAAGTTATCTCGCTCAGGGGCTCGCAAGGATTTTCTAAAACGGGTTGCCGATGGACAAACACAGGATCCTTTCAACGCAGTCCATGCCGAAACGCTTATGAAGAAAGCTGTCTAAGTAAACCCGATGTCCCGTACGATAGCCCTTACGGGGGCGACCGGATTTATAGGTAGTATCTTAGCGAGCAGTTTGATAAACGCCGGGTGGCAAATTCAGGCTTTAGTACGTCCGACGTCAGATCGAAGCCATCTTAGGGCAACGTGTGTAAAATGGATAGAGGGAAATTTAGAAGATCTTGATAGCCTGCGACGGTTGGTGCGCAATGTAGATGCAATCGTGCACTGCGCAGGCGCAGTTCGCGGAGTTTCTGAAAAACAATTTATTCAAGTTAATGTTGAGGGCGTGGCGCGTTTGGTGCATGCAGCTGTTGAGCAGCACTCTTTGCCACGTTTTTTATTGATATCCTCTTTAGCTGCTAGAGAGCCGCATTTATCGCCCTATGCAACCAGCAAGCGGCAAGCAGAAGAAACCCTGGCCGCGGCAGCCGGTGACATGTTCTGGGCCGCGTTTCGACCCTGTGCCGTTTACGGACCCGGAGATCGGGAACTGCTGCCTTTGTTTCGTTGGATCGGCCGCGGTATCGCGCCGGTGCTCGGATCAGAAGACGCTAGATTCTCCTTGCTGTATATCGACGATTTGGCTGAAGCCGTGTTGCTTTGGTTGCAGCACGGTAGTTGCAAGGCAAGCGTGTTCGAACTGCACGATGGACAGCCAAACGGATATTCCTGGAAAGACGTCATTGATGTCAGCGCTCGTCTGCATGCGCGACGCGTGTTGCACCTAAAGGTACCGGAGCCCATGCTAAGGTTGTTGGCTGGATTGAATTTTATGGCAGCCAAAGCAATGAACTACAGGCCCATGCTGACACCCGGTAAAGTGCGCGAAATTCGACACGCAAACTGGGTATGCGATAATACAGCGTTGAATCAAGAAATAGGCTGGAGACCGCAAGTCTCCCTGGAAGAGGGGCTGCGGCGTACCCTGCGGTGAGAAGACGGATATTGAATGTCCTAACATTTCTGTATTTGAGGGTGTAAGGTAATAACCATGCAGAATATAGAAGATTTACAGGAACAACTTTGCCGGATATTAACGCCGTTTGTTCCGGACGGTTTAGATCTTCAGGCTGAAACGGATTTGGTCGCCGATCTCGATCTGGACTCCATGAAGGTAATGGATATCGTGGTTGATGTTGAGGACCATTTCGATATCTCCATTCCATTAAATATACTTCCCGATGTTCGCACCATCGGTGATTTCGTGCTGCAACTTCAAACTCTGCTTAAGGAAGAAGCATAATGGCCATTTTTGACAAATTCCAACATCTTGCCGCAACCCGTCAGGCGCTGGCAGACAGCGGCATCGACTCGATACACGTGGTGATGGACAATATCGTTTCGCCGACAGAGGCGGTCGCAAACGGTCGCAACATGATCCTAGCCGGCACAAACAATTATCTGGGGCTCACCTTCGACCCCATGTGCATCGATGCGGCGTGTGACGCCGCTCGTGCTGAAGGCACCGGCACCACGGGCTCCAGAGTAGCCAACGGGAGCTATTCCGGTCATGTCGAACTGGAGCGCGAATTAGCCGATTTTTTTGGCTTCCGGGGCGTCATTGTATTTTCCACCGGATATGTCGCCAACCTCGGAATGCTATCAACACTGACCAACCCCGGTGATGTCCTATTAATCGATTCCGATTGCCACGCAAGTATCTATGATGGCTGTCGATTGAGCGGCGCCGACATTATCCGATTTCGACACAACAACGTGGATGATCTTGAAAAACGGTTGCGTCGATTGGGCGAGCGATCGGCAAATACACTAATTGTCGTAGAGGGCATTTACAGCATGCTGGGTGATCGCGCCCCATTGGCAGATATCGTTGATCTAAAACGCCGATACGGTGCTTATTTACTGGTGGATGAGGCCCATTCTCTGGGTGTATTAGGTGATCGCGGACGAGGCTGTGCCGAGGAGGCAGGCGTCATTGAAGATGTGGATTTTATCGTCGGAACCTTCAGCAAAAGTCTGGGAGCCATCGGCGGCTATTGCGCCAGCAATCATCCCGAACTGGATCTTATGCGTTACGCCAGCCGCCCCTATGTGTTTACCGCATCACCGTCACCGTCCATTGTTGCCTCAACCCGTGCAGCATTAAAAATTTTATGCTCGCGGCCAGATTTGCGCAGCCGACTTTGGCAAAATGCCCAGCGCTTATATCAGCGGCTGCAGGAGTTGGGGTTTGTCCTCGGCCCGGAACCTAGCCCGATTGTGGCGGTGCGGCTAGAAAGCAAGGAACAGGCACTTGCCCTTTGGCTGGGGCTTCTGGACCGTGGCGTGTATGTGAATTTGGTGCTACCGCCGGCAACACCGGATGGTGGATGTCTGCTTCGTTGCAGTGTCAGTGCCGGCCACAGCCGGGAGCAAATAGATACGATTTGCGAAGCCTTTGAATCCTTTCAGAGCTGGGAGCAAACCGCCCAGATAGCCTGATAAATTTTTTTAAAGGAGGTTCGGCTTAGCCGACATTCCTGAATAAGATGCGTTTTCTGATAATATTCATTCGTGCCTATCCCTGGCAAACCGCTTTCATGGTGATGGCGTTGCTGCTTGCCGGAATACTGGAAGGCGTTGGTCTTTCCATGATTCTGCCGTTGTTGAGCATTGCCGAAAGAAATCAGGCCGGAGCCACAGATAGTGCGGCTGCCAGCGCGGTAAACGATAGCTCTGCATTGGAGCATCTGGCCACGAAGATCTTTTCAACCATCGGCATGACACCGACAATCGGGGGCCTGTTGGTGATCATCGTGGCCACTATTGCATTGAAAGGTGCAATGATGCTGGTGGCAAAACGACAGGTTGGCTACACGGTGGCTCGCATCGCCACAGACTTGCGACTGAAACTACTTCGTGCGCTGCTGGTCACCAAATGGGAACGCTTTCTCATGCAGCCTATCGGAAGCCTGTCTAATTCCATGGCAACTGAAACCAGTCGGACATCGAAGGCTTTCCAGGCTGGTGTTATGATGATTGCTTTTATTATTCAGGCTATTGTTTATGCCTGCATTGCCGTATTGGTTTCGTGGAAGATTACGCTGCTTGCCCTCTTGGCAGGGTTTGTCATCATGTATCTATTAAAGCACTTCATCAATAAAGCACGGGGCGCCGGTAAGCGCCAAACCAAGGTGTTGAAGTCGTTGCTTTCACTGATGAGCGACACACTGCAGTCTATTAAGCCGCTGAAAGCGATGGCAAGGGAAAACTTGGCCGACTATTTATTGGAAAAGAAAACCAAAAATTTGAATAAAGCTTTGCAAAAGCAAATTTTTCATAGTCAGGCGCTGCGGGCATATCAGGAACCGTTGCTGATGGTGTTTTTAGCAATTGGGCTTTACGTCGTTTTGGTCTACTGGCGTTTGCCATTAGCAACGGTGATGGTGCTGACGTACTTGACCGTACAACTGATGAAGCAGCTGAATAAAATTCAGGAACGATATCAGGAAATGGTAACCTTTGAAAGTGCATATTGGTCGCTGCAAGATACGATTCAGAAAGTAGAGGGCGAGCCGGAAGCAACAATGGGAGACATATCGCCATCCCTGAATCGTGAGATTCGTCTTGCTCAAATCAGCTTCTCTTACAGCAACAATTGGGTCCTGCGCAACGCATCAATAACCTTCCCGAAGGGCATGATTACGGCTATTGTAGGCCCTTCAGGGGCGGGGAAAACCACCGTCGTGGACTTGGTGACTGGCTTGCTGCGACCTCAAGAAGGCGAAGTCTGGCTCGATGATCTGCCGTTGGCAGAGGTGGACATCCGAAAATGGCGCCGCATGATCGGTTATATTCCCCAGGAGACAATATTGTTGCATGATTCCATCTTAAACAACGTTACGCTGGGTGACAATGAGTTAAGCGAAAGCGAGGCAGTTGAGGCGCTGCATGCCGCAGGGGCTTGGGAATTTGTAAAATCTATGCCCCAGGGGATACACAGCATTGTCGGCGAACGTGGGGGTATGCTGTCCGGGGGGCAACGCCAACGGATTGCGATTGCACGGGCCTTAGTGCACAAACCCAAACTGCTGATTCTGGATGAAGCCACTAGCGCACTGGACCCCGACGCCGAGGCAGCCATCTGCGATACGCTTCAGCAGCTTCGAGGCAAGCTCACTATTCTTGCTATTTCGCATCAACACGCCTTGCTCAACATTGCGGATCGGGCCTACCGTATCCAAGACGGTGCGGCGATCGAAATAGATGATCTCGCAATGATCGGTTTGAATTTGGAAGAAATAGAGCATGAAACCCAAGGCAAGTTGCAGGCAGCTTCCAACCATAGGGAATCGCTTTAGGTATGTGTTCGAATTAGATGATCTTGTCGTCACGTATTCTGAGTTATCGTGGTAGATATAAAAGAAATTATTCGCAACATTCGCCTGATCGCTTTTGATTTTGACGGCGTGTTTACCGACAATATGGTGTATGTCTTCGAAGATGGCAGCGAGGCGGTGCGCTGTTATCGCGGTGATGGCATCGGTTTGCAGAAACTACAGCAATTCGGAATTGACGTTGTCATCATCTCCACCGAAACCAACCCAGTGGTTTCGGCACGCGCTCAAAAATTGAAGATACGCTGCCATCAGGCGTGTACGGATAAGCGTGCAACCCTGGAAAGTGTTGCGCAGGAAAGCGGCATCTCGCTTACTGAGGTCGCATTTGTCGGCAACGATACAAACGACCTGCCGTGCCTCGCGTGCGTTGGTCTTCCGATAGTTGTCAATGATGCCCACCCGGACGTCATACCGCAGGCTTTATATCGGACCAAAAATCGCGGCGGATATGGGGCTGTGCGTGAAATATGTGACTTGTTCGAACAAACGCTTGCAACATGATTCAAGCTCAAATGGTGACGTCGGATCAACGCAACATCGTTAGCGTCTCATGGGGCGATCACCTTGCCTTTGGCGAAGGGGATGGCAAGCTGCATACGGTTGCTGCCTTACGCCGCAGAATAGAAAGGTGGAAAGAGGAGCTGCAAGCGGGCATCATTCATTGGCGCTGCACGCGCGATCGTATCAATGGCCGATATTTTGCCGGCAAGGGGTATCAGCATTTCTTCAAGGGCATCAAACAGGCGATTGACTGGGATGACTTTGTTATCGTTCCGGAGTACGCTAACGAATTTGGGCTGAAGGCATTCTTGTATGTATCCTTATTTGATGATGGCTGGCCTCTGCTCCCTAAAATAGGTAGAGAGATAAGCTATCACAACAAAATGCATGGCCAACACGTTAGTTGGCAGAGTGATTTCAGCCGAAAAAATCCACAATATGCGCTTGTTGACCGTAATTTTCGGAAGCGTCAGTGGGGTGTTCTCTGCCTGGCATATTCGGAAGTTCGCCATCATCTGATCGGACGTTATCAGCGACTTGTAAAAGCCGGATATTTTGACGGATTATTTGTGTGTCTGCGATCGCAGTCAAGACCTGCGGAGTATGCGGATCAATTTGGCTTTAATGAACCGATCCGGCAAGAATACCTTAAGCGATATGGAAAAGATATTTTAGTCGAAGACTTTGATTTGCAGAAATGGAGGGATCTTCTCGGAGAGTACCTGACGTGTTTTTTAAGGGAGTTGCGAAAAGCGCTGAGCGGTGAGCAGATGCGTTTAGCGGTTGGGCTGCCGCGCGGAACCGTTCTCGGTCCCCCCATGGGGAACACCACACTTCAATGGCCCATATGGGTGCGCGAGGGAATTGTTAACCAGCTTGTCATTGACCAAAACTCATCAAAATGCCCATCTATGTGGCATGAGTTGTGGCCCATGCACCGAGGATACGGATACATTCAAAATTATCTTGATGGCCGCGGCATGAACTCCCTTGAGGAAGATTTGGTCTGCACATACGGTCCTGTACTGGATGGCAAGAATACAAAATTATACCTAGCCAGACAATGGCGCAAGCGATCGGACATAAAAGAGAAAGACCTGCTGCAGCAACCAATCGTGCAAGGACTTGTATTCAGTTCATTTCGTCATGACAATCCCGGACCCATCCAGCGCAACAACTGGATTGTTTAGGTTATATAGATAGGCGTTTAAATAAGAATATTTATGCTTTTTTGGGTAAAACGCTAAAAATTTATCACGAAACCTCGAAATTTAAAAAGCTCGAAATTCTACCATTTTTCCTTTTTTCGTGTTTTCAATCTTTCGGGCTTTCGTGATGAAAAAATCTTTTGAGGAGGAAGGCCAATGCGAGAAATTACTATAGATGGCAAGACCATTCGAGATGATGGCGATTGCTGGGTCATCGCCGAAATAGGGCACAATCATCAGGGCAGACTCGAAACCGCCAAAGAGATGTTTAAAGTGGCCAAAGAATGCGGTGCCGATGCCGTAAAACTGCAGAAACGAGACAATCGCCAGCTGTATACCAAAGCAGGTTACAACAAGCCTTACGATCATGAAAACAGTTTCGGCACGACTTACGGCGAACATCGGGAATTCTTGGAGTTCGGCTGGTTCGAATATAAGGAGCTATTGGATTACGCCTCAGAAATCGGGGTGACGATGTTTGCAACGGCCTTTGATTTTAACAGCGCCGATTTTTTGGCAAAACTGGATGCCCCGGCATTCAAGATCGCATCCGGTGATCTGAAAAGCATACCCTTGCTCAGCCACATTGCTGAATTTCAAAAGCCTATGGTCCTCAGCACCGGCGGCGGGACCATGGAGGACGTCAACCGCGCCTATGATGCGATTATGCCCATCAATCAGCAACTCTGCATTTTACAATGTACGGCCGGATATCCGGCGGAGTTCGATGAACTCAATCTGCGGGTGATTTCAACCTTTCGCGAACGGTTTCCGGAAACTGTCATTGGATTGTCATCTCATGACAATGGTATTGCCATGGCGGTGGCTGCATATATGTTAGGCGCGCGCGTCGTTGAAAAACACTTTACCCTTAACCATACATGGAAAGGGACCGATCACGCTTTTTCCTTGGAACCCATCGGTTTCAAAAAGATGGTGCGCGATCTCCGCCGACTAAAAGCCGCTATGGGAGATGGCGTTAAGCGAGTGTATGAGAGTGAAGTAACCCCCATCATCAAGATGGGTAAAAAACTTGTCGCCGCCCGGGATCTGCCGGATGGCCACGCGATTCGGCGTGAAGATATTGCCATCAAGTCGCCTGGAGATGGCCTGCAGCCCTATGAAATGGAAAAAGTGATTGGTCGGGTCACGCTTCGTCCCCTTTCTGCTGATGACGATATTACTTTTGACGTGTTAAACGGTGCGCAGAAGTTGCAGGAGGCTGCCGCATCTTGAAAGATTTGTTCGGCTTAAAAGGGGAAGTCTCGGTTGTCACAGGAGCACTGGGCAAATTAGGGCCGATTTGGATCGAAACATTATTGGAAACCGGTGCTCCGGTTTTTGCTTTGGACCATCCAAAAGCTCGTATATCTGAAGACTTTAAAAAGCTGCAGACACAGTATGACAAAAGTTCCCTTTTGTTAGCGTTTGCCGATGTGAGGGAGCGCCAAGCCTTGGAGGCAGCCTATCAACAATGTCGGGATACCTTCGGTGTACCCTCCGTTCTGGTCAACAATGCCGGTATTGATCAGCCACCCGGTCAGCTGGATAAGGGATATCTTTTGGAAGATATTCCTTTTTTAGAAAACCGGGAGGTCTTCGAAGTCAACACCTTAGGTCTTTTTCTGGTTACCCAGGTCTTCGGAAGCCAGATGGTAAAGGCTGGACGGGGATCCATCATCAATATTGGATCGCTTTATGCCAGCGTTTCTCCCGATTCGCGATTTTACGATCACATCGCTAGCGACCCCCCATTTCTTAAACCCCCGGCCTATGGAGCGTCCAAAGCCGCAGTAGTTAACCTGACCAAATACCTGGCAACGCTCTGGGCTCCCCATGGCGTCCGGGTCAACGCGTTATCTCCGGGTGGGGTATTGGGGACCCAGGATGATGAGTTCAAGAGCAAATTTTGTGAGCGCGTGCCCCTTGGCAGAATGGCAGAAGCCTCAGATCTACGTGGCCCGCTGCTTTTTTTAGCATCCCAGGCATCCTCTTATGTAACCGGAGTCGAACTCGTTGTGGACGGTGGTTTCACTGCCTGGTAAACAGTTGTATCGGAATTTCTTCAGCCGATTGAAAAAGGGGAATTTTTTTCAAGCTTTAGGATTAACCTTGTGGATGGAGTAATGGAATGGGGGAATGGGGGAGTAATCCCAAAAGGATATATTAATCACGAAAACGCGAAATTTAAAAAGCACGAAATTTTCTTTTCCTTTTTCGTGTTTTCGTCCTTTCGTGCTTCCGTGATAACAAATTCTTTTTTAGTTTCGGCTTGTCTGGGTTAGGTAGTGGACTGTTTCATGAAGCTGTGAGAATTCAGATGTCTAAAAAACAACCTACGATCGTGGCACTGATCCCTGCCCGCGCGGGTTCCAAGCGAGTGCCGGATAAAAATATTCGTCCGTTGGCCGGCCATCCGGTGATGGCATACACCATTGTCGCGGCCTTGCAGAGCAAGGTCTTTTCTGACGTTATTGTTTCCACCGATTCGGAGCGTTATGCCGACATCGCCAGATATTACGGTGCTGAAGTACCATTTTTACGTCCAACGGATTTGGCTGGTGATGTTTCCCCGGATATTGAATGGCTGGAACATACCTTAACCCAACTTCGCGAAAATGGTCGTGAATATGATTGCTTCAGCATTCTACGTCCGACCAGTCCGTTTCGGCTGCCTGAGACCATCCAACGCGCCTGGCAGGCATTTATGGCAGAGGTAGGTGTCGACTCGTTGCGGGCGGTGGAAAAATGCCTGCAACATCCGGGCAAAATGTGGGTTGTTCGCGGCAATCGGATGACACCCCTTTTGCCTCTGGGGCCACCTGATCAGCCGTGGCACAGCAGCCAATATCAATCCCTGCCAGAGGTGTATGTGCAAAACGCCAGTTTAGAAATTGCTTGGACACGGGTTGTGTTTGAAGGACGATCCATTGCCGGCAATGTATTGATGCCCTTTTTGACGAGAGATTATGAGGGCTTTGATGTAAACAATCCCTACGATTGGGAGCTTGCTGAACATCTGGTTCGAAATGGTCAAGCTCGATTACCTTCTGTAACTCAAAATCCCTATCTCGGGTAAGTCAAGGTTCAGAGGTTCAGGATCATAAGCGCTAAGTTGTTTTTGCCCAGGAGGGATAAAAAAAATGAACATCGAACATCCAACGTCCAACACCGAATCTTGAATGGAAAAAGATGAATAAACAAACCTATGACTTAGAAGAAAGGCTGCTGGAGTATTCGGTGCGAATCATAAAGATTGTTGAACAGCTACCAAATACCAAAACAGGCAACCACGTTGCGGGCCAATTGTTAAAATCGGGAACTACTCAATAATATTTTAAAGGAAACAGAAGAATTAATTAAGATTTTCGTTACGAGTATTAAAACGGCGGAAAAGAAAAAGAAATAGCCGTTGATTATTCGGTATTCGACATTTGTCTTTCCATTCGATGTTGAACGTTTGATGTTCAATGTTGGACGTTCAACTGAAAAGAGTAACTGGAGAAAGCTATGTCCGCGATGTTATTTCTTAGATGCCATCATTTGGCCTCATCCGATCGAAACAGTGCCCAACGCCTGGCATTCGTCCT
>CP070746.1:3390748-3393293 GCA_020348305.1 Desulfobacterales bacterium | reverse complement strand
GAGCAATCGGATCTTACGGGTTGAGGCCAAATCAATGATTGACGAGGCCGGAGCTGTCGTGCAAAGCAGCCAGCCGTCATTATGTCGATCTTTCATCAGGGCCACAGAGTCGTTGTAACCGACATGGTGAACTTTGGCCATGTCTTTGTAAGAGAGCCCATAGATGGATAGAACCTGGCGTGAAGCGAATTCACCGGTGTGCCCCTTGGGACCGGGAGAGATCACTTTGCCCTTCAGATCTGCTACGGACTTGATGCCCGAGTCTTCCAGGACCACCATTTGAAAATATTGCGGATATAGATTGGCCACCTGTCTCATTTTGGTTAGTTTTTGTTTGAACGGAGGTCTGCCATGGACGCCATCCACCGCCGAACTGGAATTGGAAAACCCAAGGTCACATTTTCCTAACTGCACAGCCTCGGCGTTGGCCACACCGCCGCCCGGGGCAACCGCCAGGGTGACACCCGGTATGGCCTTCTGCACGGCATCGGAAATGGCCCCACCCAGCGGATACCAGGAGCCGCCCATGGGCCCGGTCATGAGTTTAAGATCGTAATTTTCGGCGGATACACCAGTTGAAAAAAGCACCAAAACCCCAGCAAGCACCAAACACATTAATCGAGTCATCATCATTACACCCTCCTTTCTCAGTTATGGATGATAAATGATAAGATTGCCCTTCGGGGCATGCAGATATTTGATATATGAAAAATCCCATTAATGTCAAACATTATGTTGCGAGCTGATCCAATTCGCAGAAAACGGTGAATTGGTGATGTGAACCTATATAATAAGACAAACTTCAAACCTTCATTAGTGATTATAGAGGGCTGATTAATCACTAATCAAGGCGCGACCCCCAATTTTTCGTTGATCATTGATTAAATGATTCTGTTGATTTAAAACTCAATCGAATAACAAGTCGAATTTCAGCGGTGTTTTTGAGTTTTATTTGTCTTCGCGGAAAGACCATTGCTTGCTATAGGCGGGAGTGGAGGGATTAAAACCGCACTTTCGGGCTAATCGTTATGGTAAAAGGAAAAGGAAACAGCTTATGCGGAAAAGCTTAAGGCAGATCTTTGCTGGAGGCAGTAAGGTTGCCGTTTATCCGGCCGTGAGAGGCGGCCCGATAAACGAAGCGTCAACTCATTGCGTTCACTGCGACTTTGCGGTGAATACGGACAACCTCAGGGCTTAAAACCCTCAACCAGGGAAAACATGCCCTTGGTCTGAATCAAATTGATCCGGATAAACCCTACGGCCGTCAGCCCTTCTTTGATTTCACCAAAAGTGTAGGTACGGCCCCCATCCGTGCCGGCCAGCATGTTCACCGCAAACAGGGCGCCTTCCAGCGGTTGGGTGCGATCCGCCGACATGACATGGTCGCGGACCACAATCCGGCCTCCCGAGCCCAAAGCGCGGTAGATTTTGCCGTATAGGGCCTCGTTTTGCTCATAACTGCTTTGATGGATAATGGCCGATAAAAGGGCAAGGTCGTGTCCTGGAGGCAGTTCATCTTTGTAGAAATCTCCGGCAACCAGTTCGACACGGTCGAGCATTTCGGCGGCTTGAACGCGATCCCGAGCCATTTCGATGACCGGCGGCAGATCGAACAGGGTCGCCTTCATTTCAGGCATCGCGCTGAGCATAGCCAAGGTGTAGGTGCCGGAGCCGCCGCCCACGTCCAGCAGTCGGCGGGCCTGTCCCGGATTAATTGCAGCCACAACCTCCGGCGCAGCTTTGGAAGCGACCACGTGCATGGCACCGATAAAGGCTTTGCGGTTATCTTTGTCCAAGGAGCCTTTCGTTTTAAGACCCGGCGTGGTCTTGCCGAGCACAATGTCTGTGATTTGAGACCAGTTCTGCCACACCGTTCCCATGTGAAGAACCATGGGCACAATTGAACCGGGCGCGGTGGCTGAAAGCAAGGGGGTGACCGACGGCTCGGTATGGTACCGTCCGTCTCTTTTCACCAAAAAACCAAGAGCGCTCAAAGCGTCAAGAAGTATCGATAGCCCGCGAAGCTTGGTCTTGGTTGCGGCCGCGATTTCCTCCGCCGTCAAGGGTTCTTTGGCAAGCAAGGTAAAAAGATCCAGTTCCGCACCGCTAAGAAGTACACGACTGGCCATAAAGCCGAGGGCCAGCTTCAAGATTGATTCTTCCGTGATTTTTGCGCTCATTTTATTCCTCCTTCGCCGTGCCGTTGCGGCAGAACATGAAATCGGTCCAACCAACTGAAAAGTCCGACTGGTATCTTTTTATTGCTTTCATATTTCTAACCATGTTTTGGCGCAAATCAAGGTGTCAACAATCTCTTCCCGAAATAAAAAAGGGTTTTGAAATGTGCAGGTTCTAATTTTCTCTCTCACATTTTTTCTCTAATTTCAATTTTATTTGACAATCTGCATTTTATTGCTGTAAAAAACTCTATTAATAAAATAAGTGCTTACCCCCACCTGAGCTGAACCACGTTTTTGATTTTTAAAGTAAACTGCGACTTATTTCTGATTTCATATTATTTGAAAAAGCCTTATAAATATTTTTC
>CP070746.1:3387155-3390648 GCA_020348305.1 Desulfobacterales bacterium | reverse complement strand
CCACGAAATAACGCGAAAGCTCCCACGATCGTCTTGTTTCTTCCAGGTTTAACAACTCCTCATACAGCTTTTCGCCGGGTTTATGGCCAATGGTTTTAATTTCTATATTTTGCGCCTGGTAGCCATAGGCGGGTGCCAATTCTTCTATCATGACTTGGGCCAAATCCTGTATCCGAATCGCCGGCATTTTGGTTACGAACACTTCCCCGCCCCGGCAAAGCAGCCCTGAGTCAATCACCAACGCGACGGCCTGCTCGATGCTCATGATAAATCGGGTCATTTCCGGATCGGTCAACGTAAGGGGTCCGCCACGGCGGATTTGCTCGTGGAAAATGGGAATGACGGATCCCCGGGAACCAAGAACATTGCCGAAACGGGTGGAGGTAAGAATCGGACCTTCTCCACGCAGGTTGCAGTTGGCCGCTGTGATTAAGCGTTCCCCCATTAACTTTGACGTGCCCATCACATTGGTCGGATTTACCGCCTTATCTGAGCTTGTGAAAACAACCCGCGCTACATTATTTTCAATGGCTGCGTAAATCAGATTTTGAACGCCCAAAATATTGGTCTGAACTGCTTCAAAAGGGGATCGCTCACATTGAAGCACATGTTTAAAGGCAGCCGTATGGAAAACCCAATCCATGCCCTTCATTTTGTCACTGAGTCTGTCTCTATCGCGCACGTCGGCTAAAAAGAAGGATGCATGGGTATGCGCAGCAAACCTTTCTTCTAGAAAAAAAAGCGCACTCTCATTGTTATCCAGCGCGATGAGCTCTGCGACATGTTGCCCCTCCAGAAGCTGTCGAATCAGTTCTCGGCCCACCGTGCCGCAGGCTCCTGTGACCAGTACTCTCTTTTGCCTTAAATCCAATTTGCTTTCCTTGGTTGCAGGTGATTGGAGACCTTGGCAAGGTTGATCGTATGACCAGCAAATCGGTGCCAAAGCTTAACCTCTCGCTTATTTCCTTAAAATTGTTGAAAATTAGCACGTTAAAAAATATCAAGCAAATGGTTTTTTTGGAACAATTTTTTTTCCTCACTAACTTTTATGAAATTATGAAATTGAACTTTTTAAATAGTCGTGCACATACACCTGTCGCTATGATAAACTTGAATTTTCAACACCCGCGTAGTATTGTACTGCATTAAAAATGATGATTTGATAAAAACTCACAAAAGCAATCTTTTTACGAATTCATCAAATTCAAATGAAACAAAGAATAGAGAAATTAATTACAAATGCCGCATTGGCCGCTCATCATAACGGCGATTTGGCTTCTTCTGAAATTCCCGATGCCGAGGTTGAAGAACCGAAGGCACAAGCCCACGGTGATTTCTCCACCAATATTGCCATGGTGATGGCGTCGAGCCAGAAGATGCCGCCACGCAAAATTGCCGGAGCCATCATCGACCACCTCAAAGATCCGGACGGAATCATTGCTAAAACAGAGATTGCCGGTCCCGGTTTTATCAATTTTTTCCTGGAAAAATCGGCCTGGCATCCGGTTTTGGGAAAGATCCATGATGCCAATGATCGCTACGGATCTTCGGATATCGGCAAAGGCCGGAAAATCCAGGTGGAATTTGTCAGCTCAAATCCCACCGGCCCCCTTCACATCGGCCATGGGCGTGGAGCGGCCGTCGGCGATACGGTGGCCAATATTCTTTCTTTTTGTGGCTATGAGGTTCAAAGAGAATACTACATCAACGACTCCGGACGACAAATCCGTACATTGGGGCAGTCTGTCTTATTGAGATATAAGCAGCTGCACGGTCACCCTATTGAGTTTCCCGACCAATGTTACCAGGGTGCATACATCCATGAGATTGCCGCGGAGATCAAAGCGCAAAAGGGTGATATTCTTTTAAGCCAACCGGAAGATGATGCTGTCTTGATCTGTGCCCGATTCGCCGCCGAAAAAATACTAAGAGGTATACGGGAAGATTTAAGCTTTTTTGGCGTTGAATTTGATCGCTGGTTTAGCGAACAAAGCCTTTATGATTCCGGCCGTGTCGATACCATTATCAATGAATTCCGAAACCAAGGCATCATTTATGAAAAAGAAGGCGCGTTGTGGTTTAAGACCCGTGAATTCGGTGATGAAAAAGATCGGGTGGTGGTCACAAATGATGGTCGGACCACCTATTTTGCCTCTGACATTGCCTATCATCAGGACAAATACGAAAGAGGCTTTCAACGGGTTATCGATGTCTGGGGGGCTGATCACCATGGTTATATCCCCCGGATGAAAGCGGCCATAGAAGCCTGCGGTCATAAACGGGATCAATTTGATGTGATTCTGGTACAGTTGGTCAACCTTCTGCGAGGCGGGGAGCCGGTTGCCATGTCCACCCGGGCCGGTGAATTTGAAACCCTCGGCGATGTGGTCAACGAGGTCGGGCGCGATGCCGCCCGGTTTATTTTCCTGACCCGCCATCACGAAAGCGCGCTTGATTTTGATCTGGAGCTGGCCAAACAGAAAACCAATGATAACCCGGTTTATTATGTCCAGTATGTGCATGCGCGCATATCGAGTATCGTTCGCAAGGCAAAAGAACGCGGAAAAAACAATACGGCCTGGGATGATACGGCCATCGCCCTGCTGGTGGCGCCCGAAGAAATTGATTTAATTAAAACCCTCGCGCGTTATCCCGAGGTGATTCGTAGCAGTGCACAGACCATGGAGCCGCATCGGATCACATTTTATCTGATGAACCTTGCTTCTGTATTTCATACTTACTATAACAAGCACCGGGTCTTGGTTGATGATCCGCGCGTGCGCTGCGGTCGGTTGAATCTGGTTCTAGCTGTTCAGAAGGTCATTCGAAACGGATTGACTCTCCTAAACGTATCAGCCCCTCAAGAGATGTAAAAATGGTTTCAAAACCTTCATCTTTTGAAACCATTTTGCCAAATGCAGTTTAGAGAAGGGGTTTATTGCAAATATTTGAATCGGAAGTTGACGATGCTCCTATGAAATAAAAGTCTTACACAACTTAATTTCACGATGAAAAAGAACAAACGAAAAACGCCGGAATTTAAAAAGCCGTTTATTGTGCTGAACCGCAGAAAGATTGCCGGGTGGGCGGTTGTTATTTTTTTTCTATGTGCCTGGATGTTTGTTCTTGGGGTACTGGTCGGCAGAAATAGGGCCCCAGTGAAATTTGATATCAAAAAGCTGCAACAAAAACTGGACAACACAAAACAAAATGCCCGGTTAGAAGAACAGAGCGAAGCGTCCAAGGATGCGGTGGTTGTCAAAGATAAAACAAAGCTCGGATTTTATGAGCGCTTGCCGGAAGACCAAAAAGACACGCGCCTTCCAGATATCAAACCATCACCATCAAAAAAGAGCAGCCCGGCCCAAAAAGCTGAAATAGAAAAAGCCATATCGTCGAAAACAGCAACCAAACAAAATAACCAGAAGAAATCTACTGGAGTAAGTAAAAAGCAACCATCCGGTGCAGTTTATACGATTCAAGCCGCCTCGGT
>CP070746.1:3384113-3387055 GCA_020348305.1 Desulfobacterales bacterium | reverse complement strand
GTGATTGGCCCGGCAAGCTGGAGCGAAAACTCGATGCCTTCGGGCGTCTGGATGGTTAAGGTATTTGTCTTTTCATTTCGCATGGTTTAGGTTTTTTTAATATACATAGAATTATCCAGATCTTTGTTTTTCTAATTTCCGAGCTCCTGACTTTCCTAAAAAAAGAGCCAGTAAAATAAGCTCAAGCACCCCGAATCCAATCTTTATTTCATAAGGTAACACCGGTTCGTGATACTGAGAAAAAAAGGCCTCAATGATACCGGCCCAAACCAGCATCAGCGCAACCCCGATGATCAGGGTGACCAGATCTGCTGATATGATCCTTAGTCTCATTTTCAACGATATCGTTTGTCCCCACCCAATAAGGGCGCCGGCTAAAATCAGTCCTGCTTGACCTGCCAACAAGATGGCCGGTATTTCAATGGAACCGTGGGGCAGGAGCCATCCAAGAAGAAATCGAGTTTCACCGGCAAGAAGATAGTCCAATGCTACGGCGCCCAGAATAACCCCGTTATAAAAAAGCATCATTGCCGTGCCGATTCCCCAGGTTACTCCAAGGGCCAGCGTAAAAATTGAAACTCTGGTATTATGAGTCATCAGCTGGGAAGAAAAAGCGGCTTTAAAACCTTCGAGTCGATCTTTATCGGAACTTTCTTCGTGAGCAACCCGCTCGGAAGGATCACCCTGAAGATGAGGAAAGGGCATGAGTATATATTTGGAGTCGGGATCAACACAGATAAGGAATCCGCCTAAAAAACATCCGATCAGCATTGCGCTGAAAGAAATCCAAAACGCCCGGATGTGGCGGCGAAATGTCCGGGGAAACGTATTAAAAAACCAATAGAAAAGTGCTACACGATGGGTTCTCTCCCGGGTCTCATGGATCTCTCCATAGGCCCTTCCTACCAATGATTCGAGATAACTTCGTGTATGGGGTTCTGCTGAAAAGGTCGTCAATTTTGACAAATCAGAGGAAGCCCGCTGGTAGAGATAATGAAATCGTTCCAGACGCGGTAGATTTAATTTATGCCCCGGTTCCTTTTCCATTTTGTCGAGAAAAGCCTCGAGTTCCGACCAGTAAGGTCTTTCTTCGAGTATAAATTTTCTGAGGTTAATAATCATAAAACTTGCCTTCGTTTTAATGTTAGATATTGTGAAATCAGATCGGTGCACATGGTTTCATTTTCCAGTGCAGTAAAACCCACTCCTCGCCGTTTTAGAACTTTTTCAGTCTCGCGTAGTCCCTTCCAAAGCACGTGTCCTCCGAGGCACCGGTATATCTCATCCACGGAGGAAATGGACGCCGAGGAAAAAATAGGTTGGGCCTCAGCCGGCCGCAACATATTGACAAGAACAAGGTGCTTTCTGGAAATGATATCAATGTTATCCGTAAAACTTTCAGTTAAGATCGGGTCATCGAGATGGGTGAGGAAAACAAGCAGCGCTCTTCGACGAATTCGTGTACCGATAAATGTGAACAGTTCAGAAAAATCAGGGGTAACCCCTCTCGACTGCAATGTATAGATGGCATCGCGACATGCATTGAAATGAGCCTTACCGCTTTTAGCCCCTAAATAGTTCTGCACCCGATTATCAAACGTTATTAGACCAAAAAGATCACCTTGTCGTTCCGCAGCAAGACATATGACCAGAGCGGCGGTTATAAATCGTTCAAGAATAGTTGATACAAGCACCATCTCCTCAGCCGTCTCGGACGGGTATTCATTCGGATGCATATTAAGATCGCGTGCACTTAACCGTGAGGAATCGATAATCACATAAATTTGTTGGGTTCGTTCGATCTGGAAAACCTTGGTGATCGGTTGCCCTCTTCTGGCGGTGGCTTTCCAGTGAATATCTTCAAAACAGTCGCCCGGAAGATATTCTCGAAGCTGCTCAAATTCGCGGCCCTTGCCGACTTGTCGTTGAGCATGAATTCCAAGACCTCGATTTAGAAAAAGAGACGTCAGGTTTTTGCGTTCGACCAACAAGTTCGGATAGACCCGCACCTCCGTTTGGGCAGACCTGGAAGTGCGCAATGCCCAAAATCCTATCGGTGATGTCGCTTCTAAATAGCACTTGTTCAGGATGTAACGACCCTGCTTCAGCCCTTTGCATGGCCATCGCAGAGTAGATAAAAACGTATCTGCCGGTAAGACGGCACAAAGATCCCGGCTCTGTGTATGGATTTCCATGGGAAAGGCCAATCCGAGTCGAATTCTCCGCATCTGCGTCCCATCATTTTCAATATGCAGCTCAATGTCTCCTTCTCGAAACTTAGACAGCCGCACAACCTCCGGAAGTGTTACCCGTATACCGGCGAGCTGCCCAAGGGCTTTGATAGCATCGTATAGCACGATAACGATCAACCCTGCCATCATCATGAAGGCCATCATAGTTCTGCTGGGCTCAAAAGCCACCAGAATGGATAGGGGCAAAAATGAGATCCCCACCGCAAAAAGAAGTCTATTTTTTGGAACAAGAGACATGGTTTCGTCTATGCTGCTCTTTCGCGTAATTTTGCGCAAATACTATATTGATAAAATAGCTCATTTCCTAAAGGTCACGAGCTGCGGGTTGCGCGTTGCACGTTGAAACCTCTAATGATAGCCATTACCTCGTAACCAGTACCCCGCAACCCGTAACCCGCGACTCGTAGCACGTCATCCGCACCCCGCACCTCGTAATTCGTTACTATTTCTACCTTGGAACCGCAATTTCTTTAAGTATATCTTCGATAACTTCCGGCACCGTCAGCCCTTCAATCTCATATTCCGGCCGCAGAATCAGTCGATGCTCCAAAACATGAATCGCCATGGACTTAATATCATCAGGAGTCACAAAATCGCGTCCGTTAATCACTGCAAAAGTTCTACTCGCAAGCAACAGGGCTTGGGTGGCACGAGGACCGGCACCGACCATAACGCTTTGATGCAATCGAG
>CP070746.1:3374564-3384013 GCA_020348305.1 Desulfobacterales bacterium | reverse complement strand
ACACACCTCATATGCGGTTGAGCCTCCGGTTAAAATCAAGCCGGATAAATCGGCTTTTTCATAAACCTTGCAAACCGCAAGAGATAACGCTTCTTCCACGAGGCGAGGATCACGTACAGGGCTTTCGGGTGATGCCAGGAAACCCAATCCATGGCTTTCAAATTGAGCCATCAGACGGGAGGTTGCTTTTTCGGCTGCTGCCTTAATAGCAGCTAAATTGCTGCGATCATCCACATCAATGAAGACGGGTTCGATGCCATGGGTATGCGAAAAAAGCGCCAATTGCTCTCTGGCTCTGGGATGAAGCGTCCCACAGACAATTACGACAGCGCCATCAGGAACCTTGGTCCATGTCTCCATCTTGGTACAAGGCAAACAATATTTAGCTAGGGCGTTGCCAAGACCCTGTCCACCGACGAAAAATAATCGCCCCGGGCGTTTTAAGAACAGTTCAACAGCTCTCTCAAGATCTCCCTGGGACTCGCTATCGGCCACGATGATTTGAACACCTGAAGCGATTAATCGCTCAATATGTTCTTGATTTTGATGGCTCCGCAAGGTTTCCAATTCTAATAAACCGGTTGGCCTTCTATTTCCCATGGCCACAATTTCAGCAACCCTGGACTCCGTGACAGGTTGTTTGGGGTCCTTGCTGTAAAAAGACTCGGCAATCGGCAGACCGTTCAGATACTGAATGCCGTCTCGGGTGACCCGTCCGAAATCAGGAATGGCAGGCGCCACACAACAAAGCTCAACATGTAATGCATCCATTACCGCAGAAATTTCGTGGCCAAAATGGCCCCGAAAAGCGCTGTCCGTTTTCTTCAATAAGATTCTTTTCTCCTTTGCCCCGGCAATTTCGCATGCCCTGCGAACTTTTCTGCAGGCGTCATGCTCCGCTAGGCTGCGACTCTCTGTATTCCAGACAATAAGGCCCTCAAATTGATTTTTCTTCATTTCAGGTATGTCGGAATCAACTACAACGGTGACACATCCAACTGAATCAAGAAATTCAATTCCAGTGTCACATGCTCCGGCGAGATCATCCGCAATCATGGAAATCTCAGATGGGTTTATTCGAGATTTGACTTCTGATGTGTCAAGTGTTGAAGACATAATTCTACCCCCTGAGAGTTCTTTTACAAAATGAGGCCGATCTCAATTTTTAAGGTGGGGGCATAAGTGTATCTGATATTGTATTTGGAATCGTTGCAGCAATATAGGCAATCTTGGCCGTATCCTCGACCAAGTCCGCCAGATAAAAAGCATGTTTTAAATCCCTCCCCAGAGTTAAAATACCATGCTCTTTCATCAGCAACGAATTCACTTCAGGGTTATTTTCTATTCCCTGAATGACGCAATCACGCAACTCTGGAGAGCCGGGAAGAAAACATGCTATGCAGGGAACATGTTTCAGGTTCAGTCGACTCGACACCGTCACCAATGGAAGGGAGCTTCCTTTGTTTGAGTAGGCCGTGGCATATGGAGGGTGGACATGCGCAATGGCGCCAACATCAGATCGCAATCGATAAGCGGCTAAATGAAAGCCGGCTTCTTTTGAGCCCCTGAACTCCCTTGGAGAATCGAGAATTTCACCGTCCAAGCTGGCAAGGATATTTTCTTCGGGTTCCACATCGCCTAAAGATATTCCCGTAGGGGTGATTAAGACCGTATCTGTATCCGGGATTCTGACACTTAGATTGCCCCCGGTTCCACCAACCAACCGTCGGTGAAAAGCCCTTTTTGAAAATTCGGATAGTTCCTGTCTAAAAAAATCTAAATTTTTCATGCGCAGCCCCTTTTATAAATTGATAAGACGTCGCTTTTGGGAAGCGAATGAAGTTCAGCAGCATCCCAACACAGGCAAACGTGCCTTGATTGAAAGCAATGGCAATCCAATTATCGAAGCCGTATCTGGTTGTCAAGGCAGATTTTTCCTGCGGGTGGTGAAGTTTTGGACAAATTGACTCTAGAAAAGGTGTTTGATAAGTTGGATTATGGGATTAACCTGGAGCATCTGAAACGGTCAAAATTTGTACGCTGAGACTTTCTCAGACACCATTCACAGGGACTTTATGAGAAACGAGGAGATCCCTGTTTGTCCTAACCTATATTTGATTTGACGAAATCGCAAGATTTTGAACCCTGAAAAAATCTGTGTATATATATTTATTTTTTGGTATAATTGTTGCTAGAAACATTGGTATAACAAAATTAAAGTACAAGCGTAGCAAATAGTATGAAATATCAAAAATTTTTGCGAAATCAAGAAGGTTTTACTTTAGTGGAGATTATTGCGGTCCTGATAATACTGGGTTTTTTGACAGCGATGGCAGTACCCCGCTATATTGATCTGGAACAAAACGCTAAACAAAGAGGCTTTGATGTCGCTATCTCAGAACTCAACGGTCGGGAAAGTTTAGCCTGGACAAAGTTTAAAATTTCCACCAGCGGTTATATCGATGATGCTCAGATACGAAATCCGCTTAATGGGGTAAGCTACTATCTCGGCGGTGATTATACCTGGAATCCTGGCGATCCTCAACCTTCGGGCGGAACTTTGGAATTTAAAGGGGAATCTGTTACTTTAATCCGTGCGTCCTCAGACGATTCTCGCCCTGCGGTTTGGAGCCGATTCTGAGGAGCTTTAAGAGAAGTGAAGGGGGAGCGCCTGTTGGTGTTTTGAAACCCTCCGCTTCGTTGTCTCTTAGTCCCTTTCGTTAAGGGCAGCTCTTTGAGTCACCTGAGGCTGCCCTTTTTGTTTTGTTTGACCTTTCCGTTGACGGACTTCCATTGACTTTCCCTTGCATTAAATGACATTCAACAAGGACATGGGTGCCGTTATTGTTGTAGACAAAAATTGTCAATTCAGTGTCGTAATTTGGTCATAGCCGAACCAACCATAATCTTAACTATCAGATAATATTGATAAAATCATAAAATATCAAAAAGGCATTATTTTTGCATTGCAATAATTAAAATTTCTAATCAAATATATCCCACGAGAAAGCCAAACCCTTCGCGAGGCGGGGACGGAAAGCCACGGGTCTCAATGAGATAGCCGGGTTGCCTGGGTAATGAAAAGGAAACCGGGTTACCTTGATAAACAGGGTGGCTCGGTTTTTTGTTTCGGTGGAAACTGCCGCAGTAAGAGGCAAAGCCTACGGAGGTGGTTATGTCTGGATTCGTGCTTAAAGCTATCGTCCTCGCCGCTCTTATTGTAATAATTGGCTATATTTTGCTGCGAATTATTAATCGGAAATCCTAAAATAATACCGACGACCCCACTTTTATCTTAAAGGTCATAATTGGGAGGTTGGTACGTCATTTCTCCTTAAACCAGCATGACTCTTTATGCTATTCCTCCAATAGGGAATTTAATGCCCTTTTTGAGTCAAAAAAATGGCAATTTCTGCCAGCAAAGATGTCCAAACTTAATCCGCTATTCTTTTTATCCATCCGATATAATTAAAAAAATTTTAGTTAACGATTATGGCATTTGTTTTGCGCTATTGTTTACCACGATCTAAAGAGGAAAAAAGGAGCAAAACATGTTAAAATTACTGTGTATTGTAGTGCTTTCATCTGCATTGATTCTTTCTCTGTGGGCCTTTTGGCTGGCAATGAAAGAATTGATGTCAGAGTAAATCGGGTAATATTTAGCACAACCGATCAGCAATCTAATCGTTACAGAAAGATTGGATTCACATTGATTTTTTTCTAATATAATCAAGTAACCTACTGATTTAATAATTCATTTTTTTATCGCTGCACTTTGACGCCGTATTTTCCCTGCCTTAAAATCAAAACATTATTTATTTCTGCTGTTTACTTCTGCTTACGCAAACCTTCATGTACATACATGTCTTGAAATATAATCTCACTTCTTATACTTAGACGATACGCTTCGAGTCTAAACGGGATTCTAATATAGAGATAGACCTTTTTACGTTAACCTCACCACCTGAAAAGGGTAAACATGCGATGACGACGAAAGATGAAAAATACATTTTGGCTATTGATCTGGGCACATCCGGCAGCAAAACAGCACTGGTGTCCGTGTATGGTGAAGTTGTTGATTTTGAATACCAGAAGCTTTCCTTACATCTATTTCCCAACGGAGGGGCAGAACAAGACCCGCATGACTGGTGGGATGCCATTATGACAACATCCAAGCGGCTTCTGAGCAAGGGCACGGTCAATCCGGATGATATCGTTGCAATTGCCGCCTCTACCCAATGGGCCGGAACGGTACCCGTTGATCAGGAAGGCAATCCGCTGATGAACGCAGTGATTTGGATGGACATGCGGGGTGCCAAGTATGTTGCTGAAATGGCGGGCGGGCCGATTAAAATTGAAGGCTATGATTTATGGAAACTGATGCGGTGGATTCGAATGACGGGCGGTGCTCCCGGTCTATCCGGCAAGGACCCTGTCGGTCATATTCTGTTGATTAGAAATGAGTATCCCGATATTTATAACAAAACCTATAAATTTCTCGAACCCAAAGACTATATTAACTTTTGCTTTACCGGAAAATTCGCCGCTTCATATGACTCCATTACCCTGCATTGGGTCACGGACAATCGGAACATCACCAACATCGCCTACAGCGATAAACTGCTAAAGATGTACAGCCTCGAACGAGAAAAGCTGCCCGAACTCAAACGTTCGATCGACGTCCTGGGTTCTGTAAAAAAGGAGGTCGCCGAGGAATTGGGACTGAGACGGGATGTTCAAGTGGTAATGGGATCTCCCGATATCCAAGCGGCAGCATTAGGCTCGGGCGCGGTCAGAGATTATGAGGGCCATCTTTACATTGGGACCTCTTCTTGGATTGTCGCGCATGTTCCGTTTAAAAAAACCGATGTCCTTCATGGAATTGCGTCAATACCCTGTTCGATTCCCGACAAGTATCTGATTGTTAACGAACAGGAAACTGCCGGCGGGACGTTAACCTATTTGAAAGAAAACATCTTGTATCACGAAGATGAACTGCTCAAAGAAGAGTCAGTGCCGGACGTTTATAAGATATTTGATAAAATAGCTGAAAGCGTTCCCGCCGGCAGCAACAAAGTCATTTTCACCCCCTGGTTGAATGGGGAACGCACACCCGTTGAGGATAATTCAGTGCGGGCGTGTTTATATAATTTATCTTTAGACAATACGCGGGAAGATATTATCCGAGCCTTTCTGGAAGGTGTGGCGTATAATCAAAGATGGTCACTTAAATATGTTGAAAAATTCATGGGACGCCAAATGGATCCGATTCACATGGTCGGTGGAGGCGCCTCGTCTGCCATTTGGTGTCAGATCCACGCGGATGTTCTTAATCGCACCATTAGACAGGTTAAAGACCCCATCCAAACCAACGCTCGCGGTGCCGCGTTTATTGCTTCAGCGGGCTTGGGTTATCTGACGTTCGATGATATTCCCAAATATATCCAGTTTAGTAATACCTATACGCCGAACTCGGAAAATCGTGGGATATACGATGAGCTATTTGAGGAATTCCTAAATATCTATAAACAAAATAAAGCCATTTTTAAACGGCTAAATTCAGCCAACTGATCCGTCGGATCTGAAACGATACATGGATCTGCTCTTCAAAGTGTAGTATGATTGAAGTCTCAAAATTAAGATATCTCGCCGGTTGATGGGCTGCGTCATTTATACAGGTAATTGCCTCAAATAAATAAAGTTGCTCGCTTAATGAAAGTCATGAAAATCTCAAGCACCAAAATACAAATCCCTGGCCCAGACCGGCTATTCAGGAGGTGACTTCGATAGCATGCGACATAAAAGTCCAGCTTTGGAGATAGCATGAAACCAGCAGGTCGCACCAGGGCGGGCTCAAACAAATACCAATGACCGAAATTTAAAATTCAAAACAGACAGAATGACCGCGAGACATCGAATAAGTGATCGAAATGTTTTGGTCATTGGAATTTGGATTTTTGATATTGCCTGCCCTTTTAAATAAGCTCTGTGGGAATTAAGGTATAGGCAACGAATTGAATTAAATAGCAAATACTTTCATGCTATCAATAAACATTTAACAGGGTAAAGAATTTGAGTATTGTGATTTGGGATTTTAGTGGCGCATCCGGGAAAGCAAATCTCTTCTATCTGAATCAGTAAGAGCTGACTTTGACGTTACCCTGACGCCGGTTGTTCCGAACTTGCATTTATCTGACGAGGTGATTATACTTAAACATTATGAAAGAAAATGACGAAAAAATACCAGACCCAAAAGAGCTTGAAAAAGAAATCAGTGAATTCCTGGCTAAAAAATTCGGCGAAAACGTAAAAATTGTCTCACCCATTGTGTTGCCCCAAGAAGCCGTTTTGGGAAAAACCAAAAAACCTCCCCAAAAAAAGCAAAAAATCAGTTTTGACTTAAAACCGGAAGAACTGATCGGCTACCTGGACCAGTACGTGGTGAAGCAAGACAGTGCCAAGGCGATTTTAGCCACTAAAATCTGTACCCATTTTAATCGCATCAAACGCTCGCTGGAAGGCGCCGATGAAGTCAGTTCCATGGTCGGCAACATCAAGAACAATGTACTCATGATCGGTCCCACCGGTGTGGGTAAAACATATATCATCAAACTCATAGCGAATAAAATTGGTGTGCCCTTTGTCAAGGGCGACGCCACCAAATTCAGTGAAACCGGCTATGTCGGCGGAGACGTCGAAGACCTCGTGCGTGATTTGGTTCGAGAAGCAGAGGACGATATCGAACTTGCTCAATATGGGATTATTTACATCGATGAAATTGACAAAATAGCCTCAAGTCGCAATTTGATTGGTGCGGATGTATCTCGCACCGGGGTTCAACGCGCACTGCTCAAACCCATGGAAGAGACCGATGTTGATTTAAAAGTGCCCCATGATCCCATTTCAATGATTCAGGAGATCGAAAGGTTTCGCAAAACCGGCAAACGCGATAAACGCTCTGTGAATACCGCGAATATTTTGTTTATCATGAGCGGCGCCTTTACGGAACTGGTTCCGATCATTCAACGACGTCTATCCAAACAGGGAATCGGTTTTGGTGCGCGCATCAAAAGCGCCCAGGAACAGGTTGATATTTTAAAACATGTAAAATCCGAGGATTTGATTGAATTTGGGTTTGAGTCCGAATTTGTCGGACGACTGCCGGTTAGATCGGTTTTTGATCATTTAACCGAGGCGGACTTTTACCAGATTCTCAAAAATCCCAATAATCCAATAGTCCTTGGAAAGAAACTTGATTTTGCAGCCTACGGCATTGATGTAAAATTTGAAGATAGCGTGTTGTGTATGCTGGCAAAACACGCATTTGCCGAAAATACAGGAGCAAGAGGATTGGTCAGCGCGGTGGAAAAAGCCTTACTCGAATTTGAAAAACGATTGCCTTCCACCCGCATAAAACAATTTCCGGTCACTTCAAAAATCATTGAAAACCCAGCAAGTTCCATTGAGACCCTTAGCATATCGGTAAATGATCAGAAAACTCAGGAAGTCTTTGAAAAACTGATTCAAGATGAGAAGGATTACATTAAAGAATATTTAAAATCCAACAAACGTAATCTAGCTGAAAAATACAGCTTAACCATGACGCCTTCTCGAATTGACATTGTGGCGATCTGCTATGTCAAAAATTCAATAGACATAGGAAAAGTTATTAAAAAGATCAAGTCCTACTATGATGAAATCAAGAAGGTAGAACTGTACTTTTTCAAAAACCATGACATAAACATTGTCCTGGAAGAAGACGCCATCGATTTTATCATCGAACAACTGATTGCATCGAGCATCGAACTAAACGATGTTTACAAGATAATTGAAAGGGATTTCGAACACGGCCTGAAGCTGGCTCGCGAAAAAACAGGTCGCAACCGCTTTTTTATCACCCGCAAGGCGGTACTGGATCCGGAAGGATATGTCGGCGATCTTATTAAAAATGTTTGAGCCGTTCTGACAGCGCATAGCGCAACACGTTGTTAACTCTTGTTCCCAATCTGGTTTCCGCCCCAAATTCAAATAACCAGCATCCAATTTCCATAATCAAATGTTGCTTTACGATTCCTTTTTTATTATTAAATTAAAGGACGTTGTCGCATGATTGGAATATCAAAACTTTATTGTGGTACAATTGAGCCGTCCGACGCGCTGCGGTATGGACGTCAGTCCTCACAGCTGCCGTCCCATTTACTTCAGTTTTCAGAAGATAAACGGCCGGTGGTTGTTTGGAATATCACGCGTCAATGTAATTTAAAATGCGTACACTGCTATGCGCACGCCAAGGCCACCACAGAAAATAACGAACTTACAACTCAGCAGGCAAAAAAATTAATCGATGATCTGGCGCAATTTGGGGTTCCGGTTCTATTGTTCTCAGGCGGGGAGCCGCTTGTTCGGCAAGATCTTCCTGAACTTGCCGCTTATGCCGTACAAAAGCGCATGCGAGCCGTTATATCCACCAACGGTACATTAATTTCCGCCGAAACGGCACGAATCCTAAAAGATATCGGTTTGTCTTATGTGGGCATCAGTTTAGATGGTATGCAAGAAATTAATGATCGCTTTAGAGGCGTAAAAGGGGCCTTTGAATCCGCACTGGAAGGCATAAAGAATTGTCAAGCAGCCGGAATTAAGGTGGGACTTCGCTTTACGATCAACAAGTTCAATGTCGGGGAAATTCCCAAAATCTTCAAGCTGATCGAAGAAATGGATATTCCAAGAGTCTGTTTCTATCATCTCGTTTACGCCGGACGAGGATCCAAACTGGTAGAAGAAGATTTAACCCACGAGGAATCCCGTGCAGCTGTAAACCTGATCATTGACACTACCAAGCGCTTACATGATCAAGGTAAATTCAAGGAAGTTTTAACTGTGGATAATCACGCCGATGGCCCGTATTTATACTTGCGACTGCTACGAGACAATCCCAAACGCGCCAAGGAAGTGTTGAAGCTTCTTAAAATGAATGAGGGCAATAACTCTGGCCGCGGTATCGGGTGCATTAGTTGGGACGGTGAAGTTCATGCCGATCAATTCTGGCGGCATTACAGCTTCGGCAATGTCATCGACAAACCCTTTTCTGAAATCTGGTCGGACACCTCGGAGCCGCTGATGGGAAAACTTAAAAAGAAAAAAGATTATATAAAAGGCCGATGTGCCGCCTGCCGCTGGTTGGATATCTGTGCTGGAAATTTCAGGGTTCGGGCGGAGGCCGTAACCGGCGATTTGTGGGCACCTGATCCAGCGTGTTACCTGACAGACGAAGAAATCGCCCAAACGCTGTAAGCTATTATGCGTATGGGCTAGCTTCCTTTTTTGGCAAACACCTAATCCGCGCAACCCGAAACTAAAAAGGAATCTTTCATGCTATTTCCGGACTACAGACCGAGACGATTAAGACAGAACGAAGCATTTCGCAGAATGATCCGCGAAACGAGTTT
>CP070746.1:3370748-3374464 GCA_020348305.1 Desulfobacterales bacterium | reverse complement strand
TTATGGCACCATTAAATTGGGGCAAAAAGTCTCTCGCCTCAGGCTCAACAATGAGATCGCTGCCTTCGCTTATAGGCTGAGTAGCCATCGTACTGATTGGTTGAACCGCCAGACAGACCCGCTCGTTTTTGCCGACAATGAAATTACCCTGGCAGTTAATAATCAGCGTGGTATCGTCAATTCGTGAAAAACCTGTGATTGGGTCTCTCGGGGAGGTGCTAGTTGACGGGCTATCAACATAGTCATAATTAACGACCCAAATATTGCCCGGAATAGTAAAATCCTGGGGCAGCTTTCCCTCTGGCACCCTCAGGGTCAGGGATCCACCGCTCGGAAAACTTTGATCCGAGGCTGAATCAAACCACGGGCCAAATATATTGAGGGTGAAGGTTTCTTCAGCGCTTAGGGTATAGGTCGTGTTATTGAGGTCGTCAATAACGCCGGTAGCAAATTCGTTATTTCGCAACTGGCTTAAGCCATAGCGCATCCCGGCTTCTGTCATATACAGGGCCCGTCGGGAATGATTGGCAGTCGCCGAGCTGGTTACCGAAGACGTTAATAAGGATGCCATGACAGCCCCGATTATACCGAAAATGATCATCACCATGGCAACATACGCCATGGCGTTGCCCTTCTGGTTTGGCAAGCGGCTGGTCAAAATACGTCTTTTATCTCTCATTTCTTGCATCTTATACATTTTAAAGACTTCATACTTAGCTCAACAACCCGAAGATGGTAAATCGATCCAGTTGCTTCTCGGGTAGATTTGTATTTTAAACGGTCGGCCGATATCCGTCATCGTAAATTCGATAATTATCCCTGCAATTTCAGAGTCCCCGTCGGAGGTGTCCAAATTGGCTCCCTTATAGGATAAGTTGAAGGTAGAAATCTGATCCAGTAAGACATTTGCGTTTCCATTAACATCAATGGAAATGGTATGGGCATTTGAGTCATAGATTATTTTTCGGGTGCCGGGCAGGTCATCGGTGGTATAGGTAATACAAGTATCCTGAGTAAAATTGGGTACGGCATTAACTCTACGCAGTTCCAAATTGATTCGATCCAAAGCGATCTGGGCTTTCATTGCCCCGTCAGTGGTTTGTTTTGAGATCAAATACCCCTTGGTTGCCGTATACAGAAACATGCTGGTAAAGATCCCGATAATCCCCAACAGGATAGTCGAGACGATTATCTCGATCAGTATGAAACCATTTGAGCGTTTGACCGGATTTTCCATTTTCAATATCTTATGAGTGCATCGTTTGCAGAGGGGCGGCTCTTGGTTAAGATATTCGTAAGATTTTTGCCGGTGGCCTGCACCGTGACCATCAAGGCAGTGCTGGCGGCCTTTGTCGTTACCACTGCATTTCCACTCGTGTCAAATGTGATATATTCCATGGTTACACTGGGTCCGTAGTCATTTAAATCTACTAAGGTGACCCAAGGCGTTGGATCATTACCATTTATTACGGCGACATAGTCGGAGATGATTTGTTCCATTATTCGGACGCCGTCAGCTTCATCACGAACCATTTCCACCGATTTCCAACTTTCACTCAGCACCGTTCCCATTAAATTAATGAAGATAGCGCCCAAGATACCGGCAGCCACTACAGTGATAATAATTTCCACCAATGTAAAGCCGTTCTGGCTATTTGTCGATCTGCGGTGTTTCACTGAATCAGTCCCGTTTCGGGAGTTATCGTGAGGGTCCTGGAGCCCCCGGCTGTGATTGTTATCGATAATGGATTGGCTGCTGATACCGGAGAATTATTGGTTTCGTCGGTATAGGCGGTGTAAGGTTTTCCGATTCTATCAAAGAAGAGATCGAACGCATTCATGGAAACACCAAGATCGGACAAAGAAACCATGACGTTTTGTTCTCCGGGAAGTCTTACTTGATTCGCACCATTATTCGGGTCTGTACCGGAAAAAAACCAATATTGATTTGGATCTGCCTGACATCTTATCCCCCAAATCTGGTTGCCGTATTTCATCGCCATACTGTGGGCAAAGCGGATGTGAATTCGAATTTTGTCTGTTGACGATGTCAGATCCGTCTGCTCGGTACTAATGGTTCTGCCAAGCACCGTTGCCGCAATGATGCCCATCAGGAGCAAGGTCACGATGATTTCGACTAACGTGAAACCGTATGTATTTCGCTTCAATGACGGTATCATAGATTATTTTAGAACGTTTTTTTTATAAGGACAGGTTTTCAAGGGGTTCGGATCTTTGATTTTACGCTAAGCACTTAAAATAGTTTTATTTAGTTATGGTATTATTTTTCCGCTCAAACGTCAATGAAAAGCTATAGTTTTAGATAGTTGCAAGATCGATCGTATTATCAGTAACCTGCATTAACTATCGGTTTTTGATTGCAATTTATTTCCAATCGGATTCCCATCGAAGTAGGCTTTAAAGCCGGCTCTAATATCCGTAATCCCCACTTACGATCTTTCTGACTCTTCCGTTTTCAAATCGAACATAGTCCATGAATCGATGGGGGCCATGATTGTAGGTCCATTCCTCGATAATTACATGGTCTTTGACGTAATGGGGTTCGAGGTATTCATCGTAATAACGATAATCATCATTGGGTTTGTAATAATATCTATACACTCGTTCTTCTTCCCAAATGTCCACATGGTCCGGCTCACCACATTCCGCCAGCACCTTGGCCTTAGGATCGCCTTCCGTAATTAATCGCACACCGCATCGGAGACTAATGGCATACGCATTGGAAAACATAATTGTTAAAAGTATTATCAATATGTTACGTATAAATCGATTCGTTTGCATAGCTGCCGACTCCTGTGTTTTGTTGTGCGTTTGCAAGCATGACATATTATTGTTGCTTTCAGATTTAAAGATACGTATTTTCGCCGTGAGCAGCAAGAGTCTATAGAGAGTTCACTAAAAGACTAAAATAATATTAAATTAAATTAATATCAATACTTCATTGCGCAAATATTACCATATCCCGAGGTTTGCCGACGCCTTTGATGATTTTGCCGATCAGCGTTTTGTGTTCGAAGGACGGTCGGTAACCCAAGTTGGCGCTGATTCCAATTCTTGAAAAACGCGTGAGGCGATCATATACTTGTATAAATCGGGGATAACATGGTTAAAGCCCGCTTCAGAAAGTGTCGAATAGATGCTCATTTGACTTATATGGTTTTGAAAAAAGACATACTGAAATATCGAGATGGCGTATTCTTAACTGAGATTCTCTTTATCGGAGGTGGATTATGAATCTTGAGCCGAAACAGATAATGCTCAATCAAATTGCTGATGTTATTTTCGATATGTATAAACAAAAAGATGCTATTACATGCTATGTTGGATCGAATGCCGCAACGCCGACGGCATCGATTGAGGCGTTGACCGCATCGATAAAGTCTCAACGCCCAAAACTGCCGTTTATGAAGATGGTGCATCTGCTGTTGCAGGGGCCAGTGCCTTATGTTGAGAAAGATTTACAGGACCGGGTGATGACATATTCTATTTTTTCAGCGGGCGATGTCCGCCAGGCCGCCAATGAGGGGCGGGCATTTTATCTGCCATGTACGCTGGCGAATCTGGACAGCTTAATCGGCAAGGGGCGGGCCTACGAACCGGACGTGGTGATTTTGAAGGTGCGTCAAAATGAGTTAACGGCTGAATTCAGTTTGGGATTATCGGTGGAGGCACTGCATACCGCCATTGATCATGCC
>CP070746.1:3360440-3370648 GCA_020348305.1 Desulfobacterales bacterium | reverse complement strand
TCTACAAAATTCCAAATTTCATATTTGGTCAGCACATCTAACAAATTTTCAGTCCTTCCAAATTCCACTATCAGACATCTCCAATTCAGACCATTACAAAAAGTTTTAGATTGCCAGATGTATTGTTAATTGCTATACGTTTTCGGCATCGATAACCATGAAAGGACAACACTATGTCACCAACCGATGAAATAATATCGTGCAAGCATATTCTGGTCGAGGACGACCGCACCGGCACCAGCCTGGAGACGTTGCGCCGTGCGGTGCTCGACAATTTATTTTACATACAAGGAAAGTTTCCGGCCATCGCCACCCCCAATGATTATTACATGGCCCTGGCATACACCGTGCGGGATCGACTGTTGCACCGCTGGATCAAAACGGTTGAAACCTGGCTGCAAAAAGACATCAAAATTGTCTGTTATCTGTCGGCAGAATTTCTCCTGGGACCTCATTTGGGCAATAATTTGATCAATCTGGGAATTGAAGAACCGGTTCGCCAAGCGGTAGAAGCTGTCGGTCAGAATTTGGACGAATTGCTCAAACAAGAGGAGGAGCCTGGTTTGGGCAACGGCGGTTTGGGACGGCTGGCGGCCTGCTACCTTGATTCCCTGGCGACCCTTGAGGTACCGGCCATCGGCTTCGGCATTCGTTATGAGCACGGCATCTTCCACCAGGAGATTCGAGACGGCTGGCAGGTGGAGATGACGGATAACTGGCTGCATCTCGGCAACCCCTGGGAAATTCCCCGACCGGAAGTTCACTTCGAGGTCAAATTGGGAGGGCACACGGTGCGGAACCGGGATGCCGACGGGCGAGAACGGATTTGCTGGATACCTGACCGGGTGGTTAAGGGAACCCCTTACGACACGCCCATATCCGGCTATCGTGTCAACACCTGCAATACGTTGCGCTTATGGAAGGCCGAAGCCGCTGAATCCTTTGATTTTCAGGCCTTCAATATCGGCGATTACTACGGTGCGGTAGATGAAAAGGTGGCCTCCGAAAACCTGACCAAGGTCCTCTATCCAAACGACGAGCCGATTGCAGGTAAACAGTTGCGCCTGGAGCAGCAATACTTTTTCGTCTCCTGCTCGTTGCAAAATATCATCAAGATTCACCTGCAAGCCGGGGGTCAACTGGAGGACCTGCACGCGCTGTGGGCAGTTCAGCTCAACGATACGCATCCGGCCGTCGCAGTGGCCGAGCTGATGCGACTGCTGGTGGATGAACACTTGATGGAATGGGACAAGGCCTGGCATATCACGGTTGAGATTTGCGGGTATACCAATCACACCCTGCTGCCCGAGGCCTTGGAAAAATGGTCGCTGCCGTTGTTTGCCCGGGTGCTGCCCCGTCACCTGGAAATTATCTATGAGATCAACCGACGCTTTTTAGATGGTGTTCAGCTTCGCTATCCCGGGGACAACGACCGCCTGGCCCGCATGTCGTTAATCGATGAGAGCGGGGAAAAATACGTGCGCATGGCGAATCTGGCCTGCGTCGGCAGCCATGCCATCAACGGGGTGGCCGCTTTGCACACCGAGCTGGTCAAGCAGGATGTACTGCGCGACTTCTTCGAGATGATGCCGGAAAAGTTCAGCAACAAAACCAACGGGGTTACCCCGCGCCGTTTTATGGTACTAAGCAATCCGGGGCTCAACCGGCTGATTACCCGCCATATCGGCGACCGCTGGATTACGGATTTGGTTGAACTGCGCCGCCTGGAAGCGTTTGCCGCGGACAAAGATTTCCAAAGCGAATGGCGCCACATCAAACACGAAAACAAGCAGCGCCTGGCCAAACTCGTCTATGAACGCACCGGCATCACCACGGATCCAGCTTCCCTTTTCGATATTCAAGTCAAGCGCATTCACGAGTACAAACGCCAGCATCTCAATGTTTTGCACATCATCACCCTTTACAACCGGATCAAAGAAAATCCGGAGGCCAACGTGATACCGCGCACGTTTATTTTTGGTGGAAAGGCGGCACCCGGCTATTTTCTGGCCAAGCTGATTATTAAATTTATCAACGCCGTGGCCGAGGTCGTCAACAGCGACCCCGACGTCAAGGATCGGCTAAAATTGGCTTTTTTGCCGGACTTGAGCGTTAAAAGCGGCCAGTTGATTTATCCGGCAGCCGATTTGTCGGAACAAATTTCCACTGCCGGCAAGGAAGCCTCCGGAACAAGTAACATGAAATTTTCCATGAACGGTGCCTTGACCATCGGTACGCTGGATGGCGCCAACATCGAAATCCGTGAAGAGGTGGGAGCTGAAAACTTTTTTCTGTTCGGCCTTAACGCAGAGCAGGTAAAGGATCGAAAGACCCGCGGCTACAACCCCAGAGAACATTACGATTCGGATGAGCAGTTACGCCAAGCGATTGATCAGATTCGATCCGGGGTCTTTTCCCATGGCGACACCCGACTTTTTCAGCCCCTGGTGGATGCTTTGCTGCAGCGGGATGAGTATTTGGTACTGGCGGACTATCGGTCTTACCTTGAAGGCCAAGACAAAGTCGGGCAACTGTACCGGGATCAAAACCAGTGGACCCGAACGGCAATCCTCAACGTCGCCCGCATGGGTAAATTTTCATCCGATCGCTCCATCCGGGAATACTGCCGGGATATCTGGCGAGCCCGACCGGTGCCCATTGAATTAGCGCCGCTTAAAATCTGACGACCGTGAAAATGCCGCTGCTTAGGCGGGTTGCTTATTCCATTTTACCGACAGGACCGGCGTGCAATGCTTGGAGCCACGAGATCGATTCTTCGCTCTGATTACCGCCAGTCGGAAATGAAGCTCCTCGCCGCAAGCGGGCGAGGTATCAAAGCGGTTTAGAATCTATTTCATACAGCATAGAGGAGGATTAATGCAAACAGCGTTAGACATCGTAATCAAAAATGCACGGATTATTGACGGGACGGGAAACCCTTATTATTCGGGCGACATCGGTATCGCAAACAGTCTCATTGAACGGATTGGATCAGATATTCCCGCATCCGATGCCCGGAAAGTGATCAACGCGGAAGGTCAGGTGGCCTGTCCGGGCTTTTTTGATACGCACAGCCATGACGACGCCTATTTGCTGAAAGTGCCCACTGGAAATCATAAAATCCTGCAGGGGGTGACCACCGACGTTGTCGGCAACTGCGGGTTTACCCTCGGACCGACGCCGCCCGACCCGGGTGATTATCTGAGCAAAATCGCCCAGCTTATGGGCGGCGGAGACATGCCCGAACCGGTTTTTCAAATTTCGACCTTTAACGATTATCTTGAACTGCTCGAATCTGTCGGACTCGGCATCAACGTTGTCCCGCTGGTGGGACATGCGACCATTCGGATTGCGGTCATCGGCTGGGAAAACCGGGCTCCAAACCCCGACGAGCTGAACCGCATGACTTCACTTATCGAGGAGGCCATGCAAGCCGGGGCCTTCGGCCTGTCCAGCGGTTTGATCTACGTTCCAGCCAATTTTGCCGAAACCCGGGAAGTCACAGCCCTCGCCAAGGTGGCGGCTAAATACCACGGCATCTATACAACCCACATGCGAAGCGAGGGTGACCGACAAATGGAAGCCATTGCAGAAGCCTTCCGTATCGGTCGGGATGCATCACTGCCAGTTCACATTTCCCATCACAAAGTCGTCGGCCGCAACAATTGGGGGCAGAGCGTTGAAACGTTGCGGCGGTTTGCCCAGGCACGCGCTGAAGGGATCGAGGTTACCTGCGACCAGTATCCCTATCCGGCCGGCAGCACCATACTGGCTGCTGTTTTGCCGCCCGCCGTCACTTCGGGCGGGCCCGACGTTTACGCTGAAAAACTCAAACATCCGGACTTCCGGCGCGAGGTCATCGACATCATCGAAAACGATGACAAGGGCCAATGGGAAAACCTCATCAGGGGGGCTGGTTTTGAAAACATTGTCATCAGTTTTGCCCGCAAAAACAAGCAGTACATGGGAAAATCCCTGGCACAGATTGCCGCCGAGGAGAGCCGGCAGGCTTACGACGTGCTCTTTGATCTGGTGTCCGAAGAAAAATTGGACGTGGGCATCATTTTATTCATGATGGATGAGGAAGATATCCAGCGAATTATGAAAAGCCCTTATACCATGATCGGGTCCGACGGCATCCCGGGCTTCGGGGAGAGCAAAATTCATCCTCGCCAAACGGGAACTTTCCCTCGCATTTTAGGGCGTTACGTCAGGGAGAAGGGTGTCCTCAGCCTTGAAGAGGCCATCCGAAAGATGACATCCCTTCCGGCCCAGACATTTAAGGTTAAAAATAAAGGACTGTTGAAGGAAGGCTTTGACGCCGACATCGTTATCTTCGACCCGGACACGATCATTGACGGGTCAACCTTTGAAGAACCCATGCAGGCGCCGGAGGGCATCAGTCTAGTGCTGATAAACGGTCAGGTCGCGGTAAAGGATGGCGAGATTACCGGCGTCTCATCGGGCCGGGTGTTGAGACATTTTGTTTGAAGAATTCTAATCATGAAAGGAGGATAATATGAGAATTAGAAGAATAAAATTGGTAAGATCAGAAAAGATATATTTAATCTTTAAGATGTGACCGTTTTCTTCTTACTCGATGCTGGCTGCTGGGGGATAGAATTTGCTGGCATTATTATGTGAGCCAATCTATCTCCACAAGCTTTGCTACATTCTTGAACTCAGGATCGCCGGTCAGGATAACGGCATTTTCTCTCTGAGCCGTGGCGACCGCAAAGCAATCAGCAAAAGAAAGTGCATGCCGGGCTTTTATTTTAGCCGCCGAAATAACAGCAGCAAAGTCATTTGAAATCACAGAAATGGGTAATCCCGCCAGAACAGGGCTCAGAAAATATTCAGCCTGCTCCTGACCGCGCTTTCGATGAATAATATAATAGGTTTCACCGACATTCAATTCGTTCATGATCACAGAAAGGTTGGATTTCTGCGCATCAGCCAGTGCACTGCGCACTTTCTTAAAGCCGTCTTCCTCATTTAGATAGGCTAACAACGCAAAGCTATCCAATAATCTTTTTTTCTTCACGCTGTTTATCCTTTTTCCGGTGCTCGCTTAAAGCCCTGGTTAGTGAAGATTTCTCTTTAAAAATACCGCAAAAGGCATCCACCGGATCGTCCGGCAGCGGGGTAAGGAGCATATGATCCCCCTCAGCTGTAATGGATAGCTTCTTGCCTGCAACAATATTGAATCGATTCCTAATTTCTTTCGGGATGACGATTTGCCCTCTGCTTGATGCAGTTACAATGTTCATTATGAGCCTCTTCTAATGTGCAAATAGTTCCAAATTCAGTATATAATCTTTGACTATTGACCTTTGTCTTATTTTACAATGGTTAACACCATATTTTTATTTTGTCAATCGAAAAATAATTTCTCTTATTTTCTTTATTTTCACTTACCTATTTATTTTTGTAAGATAAGCAGATTTGGCGGCTTAGCGGCTTTGGGGTCACGCAAGATAATGTATTGATTTCACTTCGCTTTTTGAGTAAAGAGGGTTGATATAAGGTCTTAAAGCAGCCTTTTTGGGGTCAAAATAGATTATTTACGCTTATTTTATCGCTGTATTTTAATTTTTATCATTTATTTTCAATTGTTTAGATTGGTTCGGCCCAACCCCCACCTTCCCCAAAGAAGGCTGCACGATGTCTATCTGTGCCGGCTTCTGGATGCGTTTGACGGTGAAAAAGCGATGAGCGCCGCGTCCGAGCAAGGCCGATAAGAGGTAACGGAAGTAGCGGCCTACGATGCCCCGGACTCGGAAATATTGAGCAACGGGGAGCTCGACGTGTTGATGCTGCTCGAAGAGCGCCTTTCCAACAAGGAGATCGTGTTGTTTGTTTCCCCCGATACAGTCAAAAAGCACACCATCAACATCTACCGCAAATTAAACGTTAGCGGGCGGCGCCAGGCCGTTACCGCTGCCCGAAAGCACGGCTTTTTGCCTGTGAAGCAACCATTACCCATCATTCCAATGTCAAACCTTGAACGACTATTTCTGTTTTTTCCCACCGCTTTGATGCTCGTAACGAAAATCTTTATTTAATCTTCTATGTCCTTGAAAACATCATTTAGTAGTTCAGAATCATAGGTCTGCTTCTTAATCTTTTGCCCTTCGGCGTTCGACGTTGGGCGTTCGATGTTCGATGTTCTTCTTTTATTCCTTCCTGTGTAAAAACGACCTATCGCTTCTGAGTCCTCGCCCCAAGTCCACCTACCCCCAAATTTTCCCCTTTTTGGAGCATTGCCCGGTGGGTTATTCCGTATTATTGGATTATTGGTTCATTTAAATGGAGATCTGGTGGAGAAGACAACTATGGCCGAAAATATTCATTCCCATAGTCTGGTGTATCAACCTGCGAGTTATCGCATATGCGTCTGCGGTCGATTGGAGTTGGAATGGAGTGAGCGTCTCGCGGGAATGACGGTGTCCATACGGGTCGGGAAGGGCGGCGGGACCACCACGGAGCTCTACGGCCGACTGCCCGATCAGGCGGCACTGATGGGCGTGCTGCAACAGCTTTATATCAGCGGAATCCCTCTGCTCAGTCTGGAGTGTCTGACACCGCCTGATTGTGTGGAATAACCCCAAGCGGCCGCCGGCTCGGAGAGCTTACGCCTCGGAGAGAAGGGACTCGCCCTGTTAAATTCCGCGCAAGCAGACCCTGCAGAGCAGGATTTAGCAGGGTAAAAGGGAGGGGGCTAAAATGGTCTTTACCTTTTCAATATATTGAAGGTGTGAAAAATTTTTCAATCGCAATTATTTTTTCTTAATATTCATAAAAACCGATAATTTTACGATTGCCGTTACAAATTTATAGCCATTTTAAATTAATAATGCAATTTGATAGAGAAGCACAATGTACACTTTCTCAATGGATTGTTTACCCTTACATCTTGTTGTAAAGAAGTTTTGGTTGAAACTTACTGATCCGGCTTAGTAGTGTAATCGTAGGATTTTAGATTGCGCTAATAAAAACGGGGAGCGAAATCATTTAATACCATAAAAATGATTCCTGCTTCCCCGTTTTTAATTGGTGAGAGGGTAAATATAGGCTATTTCTTTTTTTTCGTAGCAGTCTTCTTCGCAGCAGGTTTCTTTTTTGCAGCAGTTTTTTTGGCAGTTGTTTTTTTCTTTGCAAGTGCCATGGCATCCTCCCTTTGATGGATTATAAATTTGAGACACTACATTGCCTGCTTTGAGGGAATGGTACTTTCCTCAAAACCACCTATTTTGTAAACAATGAAATTATAACATGCAATATATATTAGGTAAATTGTTTTATGGACATGGATTAAAAATTTGATTTTTGGGTCTGAATCTGAAACAACACCGAGACTCAAAATTTTATTTTGAATAACCAATCTTTAAAATTATAGAATCTTCGATTAACATGATTTTCACATTGCTCTGGCGTCTCGGTAACTTCAGTTCCAATCACCCATCTATTGCGATTAAAATTCATTTTTTGCTTGCTTTAAGATCAAATTAGTTATAGAAACCGCTGCTCCAAAATTTTGCAAAATCTGAGGCTTCTAATCGCTCCTGTCATCGGTTCAACTCAGTTTTTTTAGAAATCGGAAAATTGGAATCACGATCATGGAAGAGAAGGACTTGCAATTTTTTAAAAATCTTCTCACAAGGTGGCTGGCTGAATTGCTAGATCATGCTGATGATACTATTGAAGGATTGCTAAAATCGGGAGAAACCCTTGCGGATCCCCTGGACAGGGCTTCTTTTGAATCGAACAGCAGAACCACGCTTCGCATTCGGGACAGAGAGAGTATGCTGATCAAAAAAATCAGAAAATCTTTGGAGGATATAGAAAACGGTGATTATGGAATCTGTGAAGATTGTGGCGAGGATATCTCAATTGAACGGCTGAAAGCCAGACCGGTTACATCCTTTTGTATACGTTGTAAAACCAAAAGAGAGACCTTAGAGAAACTTACCGGGAAATGATACAAGTATTTACAACTTCAAGAAATATTTGAGACTTCAAATTTAAGACCATGCCGGGTTGCACCTTTTAACAACCCTTTGGTTTCATTGAGGTCAATTTTATCATGTCTTCATCAAATAAAGACGAAAACTTCAATAAAACTAATGCAACTCCCCCTGAAGTCGATGAGTTCAACAAGGTAGAGGACGGCTTTAATCCTGACAAGATGAAGGTCGAGTGCATCTGCCCGAAATGTGGCCAAAAACACATGATGAATATTTACTGGATTGGCAGAGGAATTCCCAGGAAATTCTGCCAGGCTTGCAAGGGCATTTTATAGAACAGTATTCAAGCAATCTTGTTTTTAAATCAAAATTGATGAAAGGAGAAAGAAATGAATAAAGGAGATTTAGTCAACGAAGTGGCCAAGGTGGTCAGTACTAAAAAAGCGGCACAGGCAGCAGTGGATTGTGTTTTATCATCGATCACCAAATCATTGAAAAAGGGGGATACCGTTACCTTGGTTGGTTTTGGAACCTTCAAAGTGATGAAAAGAAAGGCCAGAAAGGGACGCAACCCACAGACCGGAGAGGAAATTAAAATTAAGGCATCCAAAGCTCCCAAATTTACGCCCGGGAAAGCATTAAAAGAGGCTGTTAAATAAATATTTATTAAACGGTAAAATAATCTTTACAAGCTAATTTATTTCCGCGGCGGAGTTCTTTTACAGGGGCTCTGCCGTTTTATTTTTATAGCTGGCCTTGTTTATCTGGAGTTGCGCTCCGATATCAAGATTTTAAAAAAATGAAAAAGGATTTATTTAGAAAACATGGTAGAGATTGAGAATTTTGCGATTGCAAATACAAATCTATTATTATTTTAAGTTGATAACGAAGATTTGATTCAGGTACGAAATACATACCTGAAATCGAAAATTGCACGACACTATATGTTGTGGTTTGTCGTTTTTTATTTCCCTTGAGTTTCGTATATGGATGTGAGACACATATCACAGGAATCAGAGCGCTACCGAATCTCAATGTATTGGCAAGATGAACCAATTCGAGCATCAAATAATCTTTCTTTAAATTATTGCATTAAGACAAATGGTCATTTAATTTAAATAACTTAAGGTTAAATGGTTTACTGAATTAAAGTATTAACTAATGGCCGGTAAAAGGAGGATAATATGAGTTTGTTTACTCCGGGTTTGTTTACTACGGTTGCCATACTTGTTCTCGTTATCTTTTTTCTTTCCGCAGCCTTACGCATTTTAAAGGAGTATGAACGTGGTGTGATATTCAGGCTGGGACGTATCATTAATGCAAAAGGGCCGGGGCTAATCATTCTAATTCCAATTGTTGATAAAATGTTAAAAGTGAGTCTGCGTTTAGTGGCCATGGATGTGGATCCCCAAGATGTCATTACCCGGGATAATGTATCCGTTAAAGTGAATGCCGTTATCTATTTCAGAGTCATTGACCCCGTCAAAGCAATTGTGGAGGTGGAAAACTATAGCTACGCCATGTCCCAGTTGGCTCAAACTACTTTGAGAAGCGTTTGCGGGCAGGCGGAACTTGACGATCTTTTATCAGAGAGGGAAAAGATCAACACCGAGCTTCAGGAAATACTTGATACCCATACAGATCCCTGGGGCATCAAGGTTGCAACCGTGGAGCTCAAACATATTGATTTGCCCACAGAGATGCAGCGGGCCATGGCTAGACAGGCTGAGGCCGAGCGGGAACGAAGAGCCAAAGTGATCAATGCCGAGGGTGAGTTTCAAGCGGCGACTAAGCTGGCTGAGGCCTCCGTGATTATTGAAAAACATCCCATAGCGCTGCAGTTGAGATATCTGCAAACCATGAACGAAATGTCTACCGAAAGCAATTCAACGATAATCTTTCCCCTACCAATAGAACTTTTCAAGCCCTTTTTATTGGAAAAGACAGTCACTGATAAGCCCCAAGGACGTGGAGCTTTAAAATAAAGCTGCATATATGCAGTATAATCTGGGATTAGGGCAACGAATAGTAATTGCAACATTCCATTCATTAAACCAGCATTGAGGAAAAGAAGGAGAAAAAGTAAATCCCTATCAATGACTGAATACACCCCATGCGACTTTATCTGATTAATCCTTCCAGCCCGCTTGTCAGCATCGTCAAAGTCAAGGAGAGCCGCTGCAACCGTTTTCGTGTCTGGAATTGTATAATGCTCTCTCAAATCTGAAATATTTTACAACC
>CP070746.1:3357159-3360340 GCA_020348305.1 Desulfobacterales bacterium | reverse complement strand
AGACCAAAGCCTCACAAAATCGCCGGAATTCAGCGACCGGTTGAATATCGCCAGGTAGGATTTTTCAGGAATCCCACCCAAAAACACGGCATTGGGACCGATATCGATGCGAGACTTTAACAAACACAGCCAAAACCATGCCATTGTCAGCGAATCGCAGCCCTGATCAGCGTCGATGGATACGAAAAGTTCATTGGTCGCCAATAGGGCTCCGGCGCCCTTTTCAATTTCACGGCGCCGTTGTGACATAATATTTTCTTCAGCGCTATTATCCTGTTTGTCGTCTTTCAAGCGGCTGTCGGCAAATGCCGACCACTCCCGGGATGGCAGTTTGACCCTTTCGATATCGGTTTCCAGTTGCGTTAAATCCGCAAAATGTCCGGAAGTGATATATTCGATCTGCCCCCAGGTCTCTGCAAATACAAGGGGCAAAAGATCCCAGTTTTTTTCCCATCCCGCAAGTGTTCCGATCCCCATAATCATCAACGGATAAGGCCGACCCGCGCTGTCACTGCTGTCGCGCCCGACACCGCATGCGATATATCCTTTTCGCATGCCTTTAGCCCAGAAGCGCCACGAGCAAAACGCCGGCCTTGTGCGATTCTTGGAGACCAGTTTTTGGTATCCATTCTCGATCCAACCCGCGAAAGCACTTACCAAAGGTGCACCGTAGCCCAGCTGAAAATAGTCCATCACTGCGGGATGTTTTCCCATGGCGGACCATTTCCAGGAGCGCTTCAGCTTTATTGATCCCAGCACGCTACAATTTCCTCCGGTACTCTTCCGGGGCCGGTGCGTAAAAGTCCGAGAGCCGGCCTGTGACCTGCAAATTGGTATTTGGCTTTGATGTATCGAATCCCCATCCGTTTGAGATCAGCAGCTTCGTTGGGGAATTCACTCGGATAAAAGGTACGGGCGCCTTTTTGAAAATCGTTCAAAAACTTCGCGAATGCCAGATTCCCGCCGTATTTCTTGGTCAAAACCAGGTTGGCTATTTTGATCCTGAATGTAACATCGCCGCAGTCTTGCGGCGACCACTTAAAGCGTTTCCGAACCGGGTAATTCAGATTCACCATCTTCAAGGTTTTGTCGGCACATTGCATCTCCAGCTCCGTGGCGTGGGGTATCACGGATGCTTCTTTGTTGGCGCCGGTCGGTTCGCCCTTTATGGTGACCGTGTAGCTGGCCTGGACCGGTTGCACCGATCGGGATCCTTTGTTTAAAAAGGAAAAAAAGTACTTGTCAAAAGGAACGCTGTGCCCCATGATCTCTTTATCATAGAAACCTTTTTTAAGACTACTGGCAATAAACGGTTTGGCAGGTCCTTTGACAAATTTCTTGGCATAGCCGTTCTGATCCAAAAGAAGTTTAATGAGTTCATTTCTATCGGAGACCCCCTGTACCTCTAAAAGAACGTCTCTTTCCCAGATTTTCTGCAACTGGCATGCGGCTTCTCTGGATACGAAGACCAGGAAATAATCCAGAGGCCCTTGCACCAGTTTCCAGAATAGTTCTTGATCCGGTCCGGGCTCGGCCATTGCCGACCTGAACTGCTGCAAGGCTCTCCGTCCCGCAAAAAAGGGGGTTTGGCTCGTGGCCGGGTCATCGTTATAAATGGCCGCCGCCGTCTGATAGGACGTTTCACGCGAGGCGGATACCGGTGCCATTTCCGCCAGCGCGTCTTGATAATCCCGCAATGCTTGAGCTGCAATGAGCCGTGATTCCAAATCGCCGACATCAACGCCGGTTTTCTTCTCAAGTTTAGCAATCTTGGATTGCACTTTTTTGGTTGCTTTTTTAATGACCCCGGCTTTTTTTCCTTTTTTCTCTAAAAGCTGTTCGGCCTTGAGGTTGGTAGCCTTGAAATCGTAAACAAGCTTGAGCCATGACGGAAGCTCCGGGCTCTTAGAAAATGGCGTCATTTCTTTGGTGATGCGATCCATCAAATCGAAATAGGGGTTATGTTCGCTACCCATCAATGAGGCCACCTGGCGCCACTCCGCTTTGTCCTTAAGCCGTTGGGCTCCGTTGGGAAATGCGAGTCCAAAGTCATGCCAGGAATTAAAATATGCGTTCCGGTACCATGTTTGAAATTCCAGTTTCTGGCCGGCAATGATCATGGGTTCAATAAGGGCGGATTCAATCTCTTTTAGAAAAGAATCGATCTTCGTTTTGCCCGGCAAGGTAAACGCCGGTGCAATTTTCCGCTCGTTCTCAGCGGTCAGACTTCCGCCCCAAAAATCCTGCATGCTAAGATAGGAAAGGACTGGATCAAGATTTATCCATGTGACAATCCAATTCAAATTGGCGTTTTTAATCATCAGGATGTGCCGCAGCAACATTCGCAGTTCATTCATCTCCTGATTCAAAATGTTGGTATCCTCATGCCAAAAAAGGTAATAGAGATATAAGTCGCTGAATTTCTGGCCGACTTCAGGAATCACCTCTTGGCCGATTGCCTGCAATGTGCGTTCATAGGACGGCTGAGGCTTTGCGCTGAGGGATGCCAATTCTTCATTTTCCAGTCGGGCGTCCAAAAGATTAATACGACGGACGAGTTGGGCAACATGGACGCCGATAACCTCTTCGGATGTCGCCGCTGAAAATTGGGTTATTTTTTCGGCCATTTCCCGGTTATTATTCCTTAAGAGCCCGTCGTAAAACTGTTGGCAGTATTCGGCTTTAAGTTCATGTTCGACCTTTAGGCTCTCAGTTAATCCAAAGCGGGGAATCCACCAGCCGCGATTCTGCTTTACCACTTTGAGTATGGTTTGACGAAATTGATCCATGCTGATGACATCGGCGACGATTTCATTCTGAAAAACAACCGGTTTGGAAAGCGCCTTTGAAACCTCCTTCATGATCATCATATTTTTAGCAAACGAAAAACTCAGTAACCCGCAAATTGCAACGGCTACCGCCAGCCATGCCGCCAAACCGAGATTTTGGGTCAGCCTGCTCCATTCCAGCGTACGCTGGGTGGGCGCAAACAAGCCTCTGTCAGCCGGCAGAATTCGCGAAAAGAAGTCATGCAGGAATAATCCCTTGCTGGTCCCAGGCAAGACGTCGCGTTCTTCGATCAGTCCGAGCTCTTTTAAAAAGTGGGAATAGGGACTGCCTTCCTGTTTCCCGCTGCTGAAAAACAATCCTCTTACAATGGGCTTTTCCTGGTAGGGCGTTT
>CP070746.1:3350986-3357059 GCA_020348305.1 Desulfobacterales bacterium | reverse complement strand
CCCGCCTTAAAACGCCCGAGGAGATTTCCAATGATGATATCATCGGCGTCATCCAGGGACTCATCAAAGCAGAACGGATCGTTCTGGAAGTAAAAAATGAGGAGACCTCCGAGTATCTTCAGATATTGGGATCCTATCTGCCGAAAATGGCAAACCGCGAAGAGATTATTGTCTGGATAAAAGAAAATATCGATTTTTCCGAGTACAAAAATAAGCTGCAGGCAATGGGCACCATCATGAAACATTTTGGGAAAATGGCTGATGGGAAGATGGTGAATCAGGTACTTAGGGAATGGGACTAAAACTTGCTTCAAAAGCGTCATTTCTTGTCCGATGTCTGCGTTGCTCGTCGTCGAAAATTGCTCACGTACTACAAGTACGCTGTGCAATTTCTCCTCCTCGCGCCTAAAAAATTTACTCCCTTCACCGACCGGCTATCCCGGGATATTCGCAACAGCCTTTCTGAAGCTTTCGTAGCGTCTCTAAAAAAAATAGATCAGAGCCTTTACCAAAACCTATCTCATAAATGGCTGTCAAAAGACCTTGCATCCATATATAATGAATACATCCAGAAACGTTTGCAACGCTACGAAGATGTATTTAAAAATATTCAGCAGAATCATATAATTAATACAGGAAAGGGAAATTTATGGCAAACTATCAGATTTTAATCCACAAATATTTCAAAGCAATCATTGTTATTTTCATCTTTGGTTTTTTCTTCACCGGTGCAAAAAGTGTAGAAGTTCAACAAAGTCCGGCACAGGATACTTCCAAAAGTTGTCTCTGGTCAGTTCGGTCAGGGTCCGGTACCATTTATCTGTTGGGATCCATCCATTTCTTGAAAAGTGATGCCTATCCATTGGCAGCCGCCATTGAGCAAGCCTATTCGGCAAGCCAAAAAATTGTCTTCGAAACAGACCTGGAGGCGATGGCCGATCCGAACGTCCAAAAGCAAATGCTAGAACTCGGTCTTTATCCGGAGGGTCAAAGAGTAAACCAGAATCTTAGAGGGGATACGTTAAATTCGCTTAAAAAGAAGATGGCCGAAATGGGATTGCCAATGCAACAGTTTGCCCAATTTAAGCCGTGGTTTATTGCTTTGACGTTAGCTACGGTTGAGCTTATGCGGTTGGGCTATGATCCGAATTACGGTATAGACATGCATTTCCTGAAACGGGCAAAAGAAGATGGAAAAGAATTAGGCTTCTTAGAGCCGGTTGAATATCAGATAAACTTGCTTGGCAAGATGAACAAAGGGGATCAAAATTCATTGTTGAGCCAGACGTTAAAAGAGATGGATATTGTTGCCAAGCTGGCAGCCGACATTACAGCCTCTTGGAAACAGGGCGATGCAAACAACCTTGATAAGTTAATGAATAAAAGCTTTGAAGGTCATCCTAACATTCGAGAGCGTCTTCTGGTCCAGCGCAACAGACAGTGGGTTTCACAAATTGAAAAGTTCATCAAAGCCGATAAAAATGTTATCGTAATTGTCGGTGCCGGGCATCTGGTCGGCCCGGACAGTGTCGTAGATCTTTTAAAGCAAAAAAGGTATCAAGTGAAGCAGAAATGAACTCGAAGCCGGTTGCTGGTTTCTGCCTTCTGTCATCTGACATCTGTTTTAACTGTGAAGGATCAAAATGGAAAAAAATGGTTCTCAAAATACATTGCGTGCAAGACTTCATGAAATTATCTTCGAAGCCGATACCCCGGCGGGAAAATTATTTGATGTTCTGTTAATTGTCTCTATTGTCGTGAGCGTTGTAATGGTGATGCTGGACAGTGTCAGCTCGATTCAAGTCTTATATGGTCGTTTCCTTTATATCGGAGAGTGGTTTTTTACCATTCTTTTCACGATTGAGTATCTGCTGCGCTTGTGCAGCGTTGGACGGCCGCTGGCATATGCGTCCAGCTTTTTCGGTATAGTAGACCTTTTGGCCGTTTTGCCCACCTATTTAAGCATATTTGTTCCAGGCACCCAGTATCTTTTGGTGATTCGAATTCTGCGGGTGTTACGTATTTTTCGCGTGCTAAAGCTGGTGCAATATCTGGGTGAAGCCCGAATGTTGGCGCAGGCACTTAAGGCAAGCCGCCGCAAAATTATCGTTTTTTTATTTGTGGTACTTACCCTGGTGGTAATCTTTGGTTCGCTGATGTATCTGATCGAAGATCCGCAAAACGGTTTTACCAGTATCCCCCGAAGTATATACTGGGCGATTGTAACCTTGACGACCGTCGGCTATGGCGATATATCACCGCAAACCGGTCTGGGTCAGGCCATATCAGCCATTATAATGATTATCGGTTACGGAATCATAGCGGTGCCCACAGGAATTGTAACTGCTGAATTGACCCAGGTTTATAAGAAAACGATATCAACTCAAGCTTGCCCGGAATGCAGTGCCGAAGGTCATGACACGGATGCGAAGCATTGTAAGTACTGCGGAGCACGGTTGTAACGGCAGCTGATTTGGTCCCTTAGAAATTATTTTGTGCTTTTTGCGTCAATCCGCCAAGGCGGATCATTGAGACGGATAACTTATTGGAAAAATAAAATCCGAATATCGAAATTCGAAATCTGTAATCCGAAATCGAAGACCTCTGACATCTGCGTAAGTCCTCTGGACAAACCAATTCAAAAAGCTTAAGATACAGCGAAATTCATCAGAAATTAACTTGAGATCCGAAATGCATAAACGAAAGGGAAAAAGATGATCTATATCGGAAAATTTTTGCATGCAACCAGTCAGCAGAAAAAGGAAGAATCCGAACGGCGGCATGGTGAGTTCAATTTAATTATTGAAGCAGAAGACCAGGATTCCGCTGTTGATAAATTTAAGGAACGAATCGTTGAATTCAGGAAAACGAGTGATCTATTTGAAGGGGAATGCTCTATATATATGGTACACTTGCTGGAATTGAATGAATTTCCAAAGGGTCGTGCCAAAATGCTTTATTATAAATCCATTGCCGGCGATCCGGTTATGCCGTATATCAGTTGTTCAACACCATCCGGGGAAACGGAAGGATGTAGAATAGTAAATTGGATGGAAAGAATACCGGAACTCGATGGTCATGATGCCCATTTGTTTATCCAGTTTAAGCCCTGACATCCGCATTTAGATTTTTATTCTCTAAATGAGCCATGCTATCGTTAACCTTGGCATTCTTTTTTTATTTCGTTATGGCGGCAATCCCGAAATTATGCCTGATCGGTTTCGGAGTGTTGATCCATATGATCTTGGAGGGGCTGTATTGCATCTGGTTAAGATATGGTTAATCTATAAAATATTAATCATATGATGGATTTCGATCTTTGAGGTAATAAAGTGCCTGAAATTCAAGATTATACAGGCAATGGTTTAACGATTAAGTACTGTTAATCAGTAGAAAGGTGGTCATCATGAATCATCGAATTGGAATGATGGTACTCAGTTTATTTACACTCTTTGCTTTTAGTTCCTATGATGGTTATGCCGGCTTTCAAGATCTTCTCGATAGCGCAAAAAAAATTTTAGGTCAGGACGAAGGGCTTACCGAAAGCGAGATTGTTAAAGGACTTAAGGAAGCTTTAGAGATTGGGACATCAAATGCCGTAGGAATAGTTTCAAAAATTAATGGATACTATAAAAATCCTAACATCAAAATTCCTCTACCGGATGATGTCCAAAAGGTTGAGGAATATATGAGACTTGCCGGATTCGGTAATCTGGTGGATGATTTTGAATTGAGCATGAACCGCGCAGCCGAGCAAGCCGCACCGGAGGCGAAATCGATTTTCTGGGATGCGATCAAGCAGATGAGATTTGATGATGCCAGCAAAATACTCAACGGACGGGATAATGAAGCCACCCTTTATTTCGAGGATAAAACTTCGGCACGACTGACCGAAGTCTTCAAACCAATCGTGGGCCAGGCCATGTCGGAGGTCGGTGTTACCCGTACGTATAAAGATTTAAATAAAAAGGCGCAGACCATACCTTTTGTCGATTCGTTTAGCTTCGATCTGGATCAGTATGTGACCGACAAAGCCTTAGGCGGTCTTTTTTTTATGTTGGCTGCAGAAGAAAAGAAGATTCGGGAAGATCCTGCAGCACGTGTTACGGATCTGCTGAAAAAAGTCTTTACAAGCAAATAAAGAGGTACAAAATTGAGCGCAAAAATAAATACACGTTCGTTGCGCATACTAATTGTAGAAGATTACATCGACATCGCAGAAAATATTGCAGATTTCCTGGAGGAGCAGGGTCACGTATTGGATTTCGCGATGGATGGCATTGGCGGGTTACATCTTGCCTTAACAGAAGATTTTGATGCCATTATATTAGATATCATGTTAGCGGGAATGGATGGGTTGACGTTTTGCCGGAAACTGCGGGAAGAAGGTGGCAAGCAGACGCCGGTATTAATGTTGACGGCTCGCGACACCCTTGCCGATAAATTGGAAGGTTTTGACGCCGGCGCCGACGATTACCTGGTAAAGCCGTTTGAATTGGAAGAGCTTGCCGCCCGCATAGGCGCTTTGGTCAGACGAGCGGATCACCCAGCGCACCAACACCTCCGGGTGGGTGATCTTGAGATAGACCTGGGAAAAATGCAAATACAGCGAGCCGGGCAACCCATTGACCTGAATCGCGCCTGCCTGAAGATTCTCACCATGCTGATGCAGGCTTCACCCAACGTGGTATCCCGCAAAGAGATCGAACATACGTTATGGGGTGATATGCCTCCCGGCAGCGATGCATTACGCAGCCACATTTATACCCTGCGCCGCGCTATTGACAAACCTTTCAGAAACCCAATGATCCAGACCGTACACGGTCTTGGGTACAGATTGGTTGAATCCGATGACATTTCGTCATAGCCTTCGCTCACGCATAATAATTGCCTTTTGTTTATTTGGTGCTTTACTCGGAACGGTTTATGCCACCGCTGTTTATATTTCTTTGGACTTAATCGACGATCATCTCATCAATAACCGGCTCACTGAGGAAGTTGGGCACACCATTTCCCACCTTCAACGATATAGTGATCTGCCCCGATCCACTTCACCCTACATAACCGTTTACATCGGAAAGGAAACCATGCCGCTGTATGTGCTGGATATGGTTGACGGCCTTAATGAAGGTGTGCATGAAGCATACAGTGATAAGGATGAATACCATATTGCCGTTCAAAAATTTCCAGATCAAGAAAAGCTATTGTATCTGCTATACGAGGTCAGCGCTCTGGAATTTACCGAGAAACGCAAGCTGAATATCGGACTCGTTTTGGTTGCCGGGGTGGTTCTACTCATCGCATTGGGATTATGGATAGGATGGTTGACGTCGCGCAAAGTCATCGCCCCCGTCTCTCACCTTGCTGAACAGGTGAATGAGTCCGGCCCGGATAATTTGCCTACAAATCTATCTAAAGACTTTTATAGTGATGAAGTCGGCGTGCTTGCCAAAGCGCTTGAGCAAGCTATGCAGCGTGTTGAGGCATTTGTTGAGCGTGAGCAGCAGTTTAGCAGTGATGCCAGCCATGAATTGCGAACGCCCGTCACCGTGATTAAGGGGGCTGTGGAATTGTTGAAAAGAAAATTTAGCAATCCCGAAAAATCCGTATTCCGTCCCTTAAAGCGGATTGAACGGTCGGTAACCAATATGGAAAACATTATTGAGACGTTGCTGTGGCTATCCAGGGAAGAAGCGGTCATCGATCAGGGAGAACCTTTTACCGTCGCTTCTGTCGCCCGGGAGACCATCGAACAGAATCGTTACCTGATTGCCAATAAGCCCATCGAAGTTGAGCTTGTCACAGAAGGCGAACCGCAATTAACTATACCCGCGCCCTTGTTTCAAATTGCCCTGACCAATTTAATTCGCAATGCCATTCAACACACGGTATCCGGCAACATCAGCGTTATCGTCAAGCATGATCGTGTACTGGTATCAGATACAGGTTCAGGCATCGAAACCGATGATTTGAAGCTGGTGACTCAACGCCATGTCCGCGGAAACGGAAGTAAAGGCTTTGGACTGGGGCTCTCTATAGTTAAAAGACTGTGCCATCGGTTTGGTTGGGACTT
>CP070746.1:3346684-3350886 GCA_020348305.1 Desulfobacterales bacterium | reverse complement strand
TCCCCGTAATATGTATGAACCTCATCTATCGCTAGCATAATCGATACATTCCTCAACTCCCATGTAAATCTCTCTTACTCTTTGATCTGTCTGGACCTCCTCGGGAGTTCCATCCGCAATAATCTCCCCATAGTGAAGCACAATGATTCTTTCGGCCAATCCGAATACCATATCCATATCATGATCTACGATCAGAACAGTGATATCGGATTCAAGATTCTTGATAATGCCGATGATGTCAGTGCATTCTTCTTTGGTTGACCCGGCGCTGGGTTCATCCAACAGCAACAGTTTGGGTTGCATGCACAGCCCCAGATAGATTTCCAGCCGCCGTTGCTCGCCGTAAGACAAATTCTGAACAAGTTCGTCCCGCTTCTCCCACAAGCCCACTTTCTTCAGCTCGTCAACAGCCTGGCCGAATACCTCTTTAAAATCTCGGATCTGCCGAAACATTTTAAAGCGATGGGGTTTGGTACCATGAAGGGTTAACAAGGTATTCTCAAGCACCGTAAGGTTCTGTAAAAGACTGATAAGTTGAAAAGCGCGAGCCTGACCGAGGTGGGCACGCCGGTGGGTGGGCAAATCGGTTACATCTTGATCAAAAAAAAGGATTCGACCCGCCGTGGGAGACAACTGCCCGTTGATCAGATTAAAGAGGGTGGTTTTTCCCGCCCCGTTGGGCCCGATGATGGCCAAACGCTTGCCAACCTCCACGGAAAATGAGACGTTATTCACCGCCTTAACCCCACCGAAGTTGATAGACAAATCTTCAACTCTTAATGCTTCCATAAGGATGACTCATCTTATTCCAAAGTTTTGCCAGGTATACACCAACGCCTTCGCGGGCAAACATGATGGTAAGCACAAAAAGTCCCCCTAGTGTGAGAGGCCATCGTTCGGGTGTCATTATACTGGCGAAAAGTTCCACAAATATGATCAATGCGGCTCCAATAACAGGTCCTAAAAGTGTTCCCGTGCCCCCGATGATGCACATGCACATAGGCAAGAAAGACGTCCCGACACCGAGGTGGGTGGGGGAAATGACATAGTTGTAATATCCGAAGAGCACCCCTGCGACCCCTGAAAAAATCACAGAGATAACAAACGCAAAATATTTATATAGCCACGTATTATAGCCCAGGGTCCGCATACGGCCTTCGCCCTCACGAATACCGATCAGGGCATGCCCAAAGGGCGAATTTGCTATTTTGCGTATCAAATAAATGCAGATGACCGTAATCACAAGAACAAGATAATAAAAAGAGATCGGATCAAGCGTCCAGCCGCCGGTTCCGAAACTGGGAAGTGAGAGCCCGGCAATACCCTGCATGCCTGGGGTATTCAACCATTTCACATTCCATGCAACACTATAAAGCAACTGCCCCAGCGCAAAGGTAACGAGCAGAAAGTATATCCCGGATACACGCAGAGCTAGAATGCCGAACATGGCAGCGATAAAAGTGGCCATCAGAATGCCAAGAGGCGCGCCAACCCAAAAGAGATCGATGTCATAATGCATTTTTAGGACTGCAATGACGTAACCGCCTGCTCCAAAGTAAGCGGCGTGGCCCAGGGAAGGTAGACCAAGGTAGCCAAACACCACGTTGTAACCCACGGAGAAGAGAGCGAAGATAAGAAACCGGGTGATCACCCCTTGAATGTATGATGAGAGAAAAGCTGGCAATATCCCAACAACGATCACCGCGATACCATAGGCAACAACGCTTATCCATTTCTCCTGCCGTGGTCTTGCAAGAGCTTCTTGATCGATCGCCCCCATCTGCTAGGCCTTTCTGCCTAAAAGACCGCTGGGCCTCAAAAGCAAAACAACAATCATGGTAAAATACATGGTGAACATGGCCAGTCTTGGAAACAGTGCCTTGCCAAAGGCATCAATAACGCCAATCAGGAGACCTCCTAAAAGCGCTCCCTGGATGGAGCCTACCCCACCGACAATGATGACGATTAGCGCCAAGAGCAGAATTTCCAAACCCAATGCATTGTATACCCCCAGCAACTGGGCGCCGAGGACACCGGCCACCCCAGCAATGCATGAAGCCACAAAAAAGACTGAGGCAAAAACCCGTTCCAGGTTGATGCCGAGACCCATGGTCATTTCTTTGTTGTCCATTCCAGCTCGAACCATCGCGCCGATCCGCGTCCTGTCCTGAAGCCACCACAGTATTATGGCCAGTACAAATCCGATAATGATGGTAGCCAGTCGCGCTTTTGGATAAGTCTTGCCCATAATTTCAATAGAACCAGCCAAAACTTTGGCCGTGAAGGGCATTCGAGGCCAGCCCCCCCACACCCAGAGACATAGGTTTGTCAGAATGTAAACAAACCCAAAAGTCAGTAAAACTTGCTCATTGGGTTTCTTGTAAAGATGCCGCAAAAACCCCCGTTCGATCACCAGGCCAACAATGCCAGCCCCCAGCCCACCTGCTACAAGACCGATCACGAAAGGCGCTCCGTATTTCACCGCCGTGGTCCATCCCACATAAGCCCCCACCATATACAGTACGCCGTGGGCCAGATTCGTAATATTCATGGCCCCCATGACGATGGACATCCCCGAGGCGATCAAAAACAAGACCATCCCATAGGATAGCCCATTTAGCATATTTATTACGAATTGCTCCATCAGAAGTATCCTCTTTTGATACGAGATCTACCCTACCATGGGTCGATGAAATGGGCAGATAAGGAAGTGGTCCCAATCGTCCCAATCTGCCCTTCCTAAACGACTATTTTTTTATTCTGGGGTCAAGTACCTGGGGATAAACTTTGATCGGATCCCACACGTACATTCCATCTTTCACCTTGGCTTCGACAATATAGCCGTCGGTGATGGCCACCCCATCAGGCGTATAGGACAGCTTGCCCTGGGGCGTATTCAATTTGACCTTCACCGCGGCAGGCCAGAGTTTATCGAAGGACTCATCGCCCCCTGTCGACTCTAATGCGGTGAGAATTGTCGATGTAATCGCATAAGAATTGCTCTCCAGACCCCCGGGTATTTGCCCAAAGCGTTTTTTCATGGCTGCCACCCATTTGTTGTTTATCGGGTCATCCCTGGACCAAACATACGCGGCCTGGCCCTGTAAGCCGATGACTTTATCGCCAAGCTCTTTCATTACAGGCTCCGGTAGGTCGGACGCAAGGGTCGTACCATACAATGGCATTTTAACCCCGAATTCGCGGTATTGTGTAATTAAACGCGAACTTTCGCCGGTATTCGGTACAAAAAACGATACACAGTCAGCATCTTTCAGGGTTGAGATGTAAGGGCCGAAATCTGCCGTACCAACGGGGACAAATACTTCCTGAACGATTTTTCCACCTTTTTGTTCAAATCCTAGGCGAACCCCGTTCATAAATCCGTGACCTCCGGCATAGTCAGAGGTGATCATAACCATGGTCCTGTGGCCACTATCATGAGCATACCAGCCCACCGGGACGGTCAAACCGACGAGTGTTGTCGGATAGATCAACCAGTTGCGATCTTTAGCCATATCCAAAGTACCGCAGTACAGGGTTGTAATCAGGACTTTCTTATTTTTGATATAGGGAGCTATCGCTACATGGGCATCGCCCATAAGCGGTCCGATGATGATTTTGACCTTGTCTCTTTCCACCAGTTTTCTGACCTTTTCAAGGCAAGTGGTTGCATCAGTGGCTCCATCTTCGACGATCAGCTCAAGGGGTCGGCCGGCAATTTGATTATTATGCTCCTCAAAAGCCATCACGATGCCGTTTTTAAATAACGGACCCAACATGGCGGCAGGCCCGGTAAAATTCAAAACGGCTCCGACCTTTATCGGTTCTGCCGCAACGGCGTTTTCAATCGGATCCGCAAAATTCAAAGAAAAAACAAACATAATTGCCAAAAACGGTATTATTGTCTTTTTCATGTTTTGCCTCCTTTTAGTATTGAGGGTTTAAGTATAAAGAATGGAACCTTCTCCCCTTTCCCTCCTAAATCACCCCCTTTCATTTCCTACTGTGAACAAGGCAACGATGAGCACTTGATGCAGTTTCGCACTTCCCCCTCAGCGTTCCAGCTTGCTTCTTATGAAGCCGAATTCGCAGTATTGGTTCGTGAGACAAAGCTGCGACGGAAAGTTGAAAACCCATTCTTCAAATAAGCCGGCGAGCTTCAAATAAGTTTCGAAAATAGCGTAGTTGCAATCCACTTGAAT
>CP070746.1:3343074-3346584 GCA_020348305.1 Desulfobacterales bacterium | reverse complement strand
GCTTATGTGTACCGGCTGACATTCGCGCAAGCGCCGACATCGGTTCCCCTTGCGTACCTGTTGTAAGAATGATGATTTCATCATCGGCATAGTCGCACACCTGTTCGATATCTATCTGCATGCCTGCGGGAATGTGCAGGTATCCCAGCTCTTTTGCTATATTCACGCTAATTTCAATACTTCGTCCATTGAAGACAATCTTTTTCCCGCGGGCCTTGGCGATGTCAACAATCAACTGGATTCGGTTAATGTTGGAGGCAAATAGCGCTACAATGATACGACCACGGCTTTCTGATGTGATTCGTGCGAAGGTTTCGCCGATCTCTTTATCGGAAAGGGTATAACCTTCTTTTTCCACGTTGGTGGAATCTGACAGCAACGCCAGAATCCCCCGTTCGCCGTATCGGGCAAACGTATTCACATCGGTTGTCATCCCCTCCACGGTTGCATAGCCAATCTTAAAGTCACCGGTGTGAATAATACGTCCGACAGGGGTATTTATGGCCATCCCCACACCATCCACAACACTGTGACCTACCCGGATGAATTTGAGTTGAAATGACCCTAATTTCAATTCCTCTGTCGGTGAAATAGGATGCAATTGAGTCGATGCAATCAGATTCAGATCCTCAAGTTTGTGTCGCACAAGACCAAGCGTAAAAGGGGTGGCAAAAACCGGCGCCTTAATTTCCTTGATTAGATAAGGCAAAGCACCGATGTGGTCTTCATGGGCATGGGTTAAAACAATGCCGGCAACTTTGGCCCGACTTTGTTTCAAGTAGTCCATATTGGGGATAACTAAATCAACACCCAGCATATAATCTTCGGGAAACATCAGACCGGCATCCACAACAAAAATAGTTTCTCCGTACTCAAAGAGCATCATATTCAAGCCGATTTCACCGAGTCCCCCCAAAGGAATGATTTTAAGCATCCCGATTTGCCTTTTTTCGTTGTTCAAATATTTCACAAATAACTGTTCTGACCCGCTCTATAAGATCGTCTTTAGATTCCCGGGTATAGTCCGAGGTATCAATGGGCTTTTGGATATCCATGTAGACGTGGCCGGGGTTAATGCGTAACCGGCCTTTGGGCATTATCGATCGTGTCCCACGAAGAACAATGGGTATAATCGGTACACCGGCATCCACAGCTAAGACAAATCCACCCTTTTTGAAAGGTCGGATTTTGCCGTCAATGCTACGCGTGCCTTCCGGAAATATCATCACCGATGCACCATGTTTAATTTTTTTTGCTGCCTCGCCGATGCTTTTAATTGCAGATGCCCGATTGAACCGATCGATACTGATATAACCGGCCGCCCGCATACTGCGACCGAAAATAGGAATTTTGAAAAGCTCTGCCTTGGCCAACCATCTGAACTGCACCGGAATACACGAGAGCAACACGGGGATGTCAAAATTGCTCTGATGGTTGCACATATAAATGTAAGATGCAGAAGGATCTATGTTTGACAGTCCATTAACGCTAACCTTGATACGACTCACAAAAAGTATCAATTTCGCCCATAGATGTGCAATCTTGTGGATTGGATCTCCTGTACGGACAAAAAAAGATGTTACGATGGCGATAATTCCCAAAACAAACGTCTCCAGAATTATCCAGACCATGATAAACAACGTTTTGAGCGTATTAAAATCTGCGGGCCTTAGCTCATCGATAACAAATTGTTTCATAAAAAGTAGAATTATCACAGAATGTTGAAGCAGGCAAGCTGTATGTAGGGTAATTGTTCACGGGTTCAGCGGTTCAGGGTTCACGGTTAAAACAATCCGGAACGGTTCTCCCTGTTAAATGGGGTTCCCTATGGGAAATTTTAAGGGATAACCCTGAACCTGTGAACGCCTACTATGTGGGTGACCAAAACAACCAGTTTAACGCTTCTCGCCTTTTTAGAACATAAGTTCTGAAATTTGTGCTCTTTCTGTCAATTCCGCTGAAAGCAAGATGAATAAGGAATGTCGAATCATGAAATGGGGGGATGGGAACGAAGTCACGTCCCCTGATGCTGTTTGGAATAGGGATCAGGGGACGGGTCTCAAGTGATGGATTATATCTCTTCCACCGTAATTGCGCCTTCTTCACACACCTCAACGCAACTTTCGCATCCGAGACACTCTTCAGCGTTCACCGGTACGGATTTGCCGTCCTGCATTTCAAATACTTCAACAGGGCATACATCTACACACTCTTCACAACCCGCACATTTTTCTTCATCAACGATAGGATTAAAAGCCATTATAGGAATCTCCTTTCAATATGATATTTTACTAAGATGGTTTTGACCCAACCATAGTCTCTAAGAATTGGACAGCGTTCAATGATCAGGGAAAAGTCCATATACCAATTGCTAAAACGAGTCAAGCCTTCTCGAAAATTTTTCTAAATTTTAAATTCGATTAGGCCGATGAGGGTATTTCGTATCGATGGGCTTCGATGGTGTTTATCTGAGTGGGAAAATTCTTTCGAAATACTTTTGGCAAAACACATATGCGGTGGTAAATCGGGCATCAGGCATACCGTAAATGAAACTTTTGATTCAGTGGTTTGGCTGGATTGCGCTTCACCCAGTTTGTCTATGGATGCATCAAACTTATTTTGTGCAAGCGATGTCAATTTCGCAATGAGGCTGTCCTGCCACCTTTGAATGGTTTTATTAACAGTCCCCGATACGGGTAAGGTATCCGAATGATAAATTTCTTCTGCTGTTGGGATTTTATCCATCATAAGCTCGAAAATTGAGCGGCTGCTGGTCACAAAAACCCCTGATGAAACCGTATCTTCTTGAAACAGATGGTTCCACGCCTCTAACCGCCTTAAAATCATATATTCGCTGGGCTCGGTTGAAATACGATCTGGCCAAGGTGAATGCCCATCTGTCAGGCGTTCACGTTCTCCTTTTATATGGTTGAACAAATTTTGGACGTTTGCTTCGTAAGCGCCTAAGTCCCGATTTATCTCATGACTTTGTCGGTCAAATTCCTGAGCAAATTCTAAAAACACACGCGCAGAAAAGAGCGGATCCGGTTCAATTGGCTTTTGTTCGTTGTGCAGATTGCCCTTTATTTCAGCTAGGATTTGTGAAGTCGCCGAACCGGTGAAAAATGGAATTGGATCAGTCCCATCTCGAAGAAATGCTGTCGTTATCCCTTGACTATCATAATGGAGATCGGCCCAGTCCCGGAAATTTTTCACGACCACATCAAATCTGGGCTGATCCGATGTCACCGGGATGCGAATATTCAAAAAGCCGCTTTGAACAGGTGGTTGCATCTCATCAGGAACCGGCTTGGCCGATGCCTGATAAACCGAGATGTGCCTGAAATATCTCGACAGCGCCTCGGCCATTTGTTGAGAAACAAAGGTAAACGGAAAATATAAAGGTGCCATTTTGTCTTCGTTAAGTAGATGATTCGTAAATTGTCAAATGGTTGCTTATGAATAAACTGGCTAAATCTTTTGATCCTGTATAATCACCTTTTTAGCCCT
>CP070746.1:3335115-3342974 GCA_020348305.1 Desulfobacterales bacterium | reverse complement strand
TTCTATCAATGTTAAATCTATGTCTTATGAATACGTCCATTAATGGTTTATATCTCTACTTTTTTTCTCCTTCTCATTAAATTCTTAAATTTTACTCCGACTCCCGTGTTATCAAAGCGCACCACTTTGCCTTTTAGCATCACCCCCCCATCAATCTTGGTTCCTGGAATAACAAGTCGAATTATTTGCCCAATAAGAAAAGTATCCTTGGTTACAATATAAACTCCGCCCCGGCTTATATCATTGATTAAACCCTTGTAGTATTGGTTTTCTGAAGTGAAAAAAACCGGTTTGGAATATGACTTTCTTACATATTTTCGCATGTCTTGCCTAACCTGAAAATCCTTAGCCCTTAGAATTTGTTCATTTCCGACAAAAAGAATATTAACGCCATAACCAAAATTGAACAAATCATCCTTTATCTCCCTTTGCCATCTTATTTTTGCTCGAAAATACTGCGACACTTTTGAAGAAAATGTAGAAGAAGAGATGGTATAAGGGGAATCTTCGATCCCGACGTAAATTTCTGCTCCCAAATCCAAGACGACATCGGTCTCCAGATACATCCCGCTTTTGCTGTAGTTAACCATTCGGGCTCTATAAATAAAACCGTCTTCTAGATCTTCCACCATGACGGGAACTTTATGCGTCCTGCGTAAATCAACCCTTTTTTCAGAATATTGTACCATTTTGGACTTCGCCGAATTATGCTTTTATGTTATTCGCCATTCATAACTTAAATTAATGATCTAAAATAGAAAATATATAAATGTCAATCTTCATCAAGCTGATACAAACCATCGATTTATATATTCTTTAGTGCAAAAATCGTGCAAAAACAGAGCAGTATGTTAGATAAATAGTTAAAATATATTAGAGATTACAGTCACATAGCCCAATTCGGATATAACTCACAGTTAGGTATTGAGAAATAATTTAAACAATTATTCTGTAATAAATTTCACAATTTATACAAAATATGCGGATGTGCAACTTAGTTTATAAAATTTCGAATTAAAGAATTGACGACTTTCGGCTGCTCATGCACCACCCAATGCGTCGCATCCGGTATGCGGTTGACGGTTAGATTTTCAACATATTCCTCAAGCCCATCCAAGTTGCCTACCAATAGCGCTTGGTCCAATTCGCCCCAAATGACCAGTGTAGGCACTTTGACTTCAAACATTTCGTGGGGCAAATCCATTATACTTTGAATGCGATCTTCATCTTCTTTTGACGTTGGCGGATACAGCGGGGAAACCCGGTAATAATTCAAACCCCCGGTCAATGCACCGGGCTGCGACCAGGCCGCAATATATTTTTGGCGAACCTCATCGGTCATCTCCCATTTGCTGCCAAACTTAATCAACGCATCAATCAGGCGCGAATAATTGTTTTCAGATAAAATTTGCTCAGCATCCGGCGAACGAAAGGTCAACATATACCGGCTGGCTTTCTGCTGATCAGGATTATTCAACAATTCCCTTGCAAAAATCGCCGGATGGGGTGCATTGATAATGATGAGCTTTTCCAACCATTCCGGATGACGCATGGCAAACGACCAGGCTACCGCGCCTCCCCAATCATGAGCTACCATGATAATCTTTTTATGGCCGAGATGCTCGGCCAATGCACGCAGATCCTCAATCAGATCGGTCACATGATAGGCTTCTACATCATCCGGTTTGGAGGAAAGATTGTATCCCCTCATGTCAGGGGCAACTGCCTGGTGATCTTTGCCGAACTCGGCGAGCTGATTTTCCCACTTACCCCAAAACTCGGGAAAACCGTGGACGAACAAGATCAATTTACCCTGTCCCATACTCACATAATGCAATCGGATTTTATTTACATCAGCATATTGACTTTGAAATTTTTCAGACATAATTTGTCTCCTTTATTGAGGTTCGCCCGTTTGCGGGTTAGCCGGTTGGCTCGAATCAATAGTTATTTTTCTGTTTTTTGGGCAAGACTTTTTTCATCACGAAAACACGAAAATTGTGCTTTAGGTTTGCCTGCCAGAAAAATAGCTAAAATTGCGATTACATAGGCCGTTATGAACGTATAAAGGGCATACTGATAGCTACCTAAATGGTCATAAATTATACCTGCTCCAAAAGTGCCCAGTGCACCACCTAGTGCCTGGAGCATCCATATTGTACCAAGGATGATACCGAAGGAGGAAAGGCCGAAGAATTTCCCCACGGCCAGGGGCAGGAGCACTACGACTCCTCCCATTGCAAAACCGAAAATCACGACATAAATCCATACCATCGTAAGGGTCTGCGTATGCAGAAGAACAAATACCGCAAGTGCCTGCAGCCCGAAACAAAGGGTGACCACCCAAGGAAACGGCAAACTTTCAGAGATTCGGCCAAAACTTATTTTCCCCACACCACCGATGCCGGCAATCAAACCCAGCGCGCTGGCAGCTGTTGCCTGAGAAATGCCGATATCCACAATCAAAGGAACCTGATGCTGCAAAACACCCATTTGAGCCAACGGCGCCAGAGAAAATGAGATCGCAAGCCACCAAAACGCTCGTGAACGGAAGACAGCGGCAGAAGTATATCCCTCGAAGCCCTCGGTTGGAGATGTATTTTTTGTTTTTGGCAATGAATCCTGGACACTAATTTTTCCATTTATTTCTCCATCGGGAAGGATACCTAATTCGGAAGGGCTATCTTTAATTATGAAAAGAGCTACCGGCAGGGCTGCAATCCAGGTTAGCAACCCTAAACATATATATGAGGCTTTCCAGCCAAAGAAGGATGTAATCAGTCCCACCACTGGAGCCAAAATCAGACCACCGGCAGATATCCCTACCATCGCAAGGCCTGTGGCCGTACCGCGTCGCTTATCAAACCAGCTGGCCAACAGACTGCTGACAGACAGAACTCCCATGCCGCAAGACATCAGCGCCAGAAACGCATACACCGTATAAAAATACCACAGCGAACGCGTGAGACTTACCAAAATATAGCAGATGCCGGCGCCCACAGCACTGTAGGTGATAACTCGCTTGGGTCCATGCGTCTGGATCAACTTACCAACAAGGGGCCCCGCGCACCCCCCGATAATAAAATAAATCGACATAGTCAACGAGATGGAGGCACGGGCCCAACCAAATTCATCTTCAAGAGGTCTGATAAATATGCTGAAGGAGTAGAAACCGGCGCCGGCAAAAAGAAACAAAAGAACAAAGCTGGCGGCAACGATCCACCACCCATAAAAAATGTTCGCTCTCGGCATCATCATTTTCATAACTAAATGTCTTGCTGGTATATAATGAGCAGTCGTTTGGCTATCAATTCGGAAAGCTCACATTTTTAATATATGAATTTAAAATTTGCTTTGAGCAAATTTTAAATAGGTACAAAATCCTCCGGTCTTACTTCCTTTAGGCTCAAGGCCTCATCCGGGCAGGTCACCAGACAAAGCCCGCACCCCATACACTTTTCGGAGTCCACAACAGCCGTATCATCTTCTCCTTCCATGTGGATGGCATCAAAATAGCAGCGCTCAAGGCAAGTTTCGCAGCCTGAGCACAGCTTTAAATCAACCATCGCCTGAAAACGGCTTGGCAAAACAAATTTTCCCAGACCGCCTCGGACCGAAGGCCAGTTCATACAGCAGTCACTGCAGCAATTGCAAATCACATGACCGACGGTTCTACGATTATCGCCCACATGAACCAGTCCCTCTTCTTCACACCGCTTCAGCATCTCGATAGCTTCGTCTTTTTCCAGCTTGCGGCCCGTTCCGCGCTCGAGGGCATAATCGGCAGCCTTGTCAAACTGAATGCAAACTTCAAGATCTTTCCCGCAGGTCCCGTCGATAACCCGACAGGAACATTTGGTCACCGCTAGGTTTCTTGCGCTTTCGATTGAATCTTTGACGTCGTCAAATGCAAGAACCTGGGACTGGGCATCAATTTTGGCATTAACGGGAATAATGCGCATTACAGGGTGGGGGAGCACCGATTCGATGGTCTTCATATACGCCGGCCATTCTGTTGCCATATATTTTTTCCAGTGATCCAATATCTTTTTAGAGACCTCTGAATAAAGTGCGGTGGCGTCATGCATTTGCGGTACGGTGCGAACCCGATAATATTTGGTGCCTTCAGGTTTTTTGGATTTGAAAAGAAGACCCTTATTAAAAAGCGCATCAATCATAGCTTCGATATCGCCTGCCTCAATTCCGCTTTTTTCTGCAATTTCTTCAGTGGTAGCCGGTGGTGCGGCAGCCAGAAGAACCTTAGCCTCCTTTTCATCAATCAATTCCTCAAAAATTTTGGAAATCAACTCAGACTCACCAGCGCCGATAGTTTCTGCCAGCTGCTGATAATAGGTTTGATCATTCATTTGAAATCCCTCCTAAATTCTCTATTAAAGAAAATATTTGTTATTATGACGCTGTGTATAACCGAAATGAAAGATTTCTAAATAGCACGAATGGAAAGGCAGCTCAATGCGAAGACGCTGAATGGATGTAATTTTTTGAGAACATCAATTATGCTGAAATACTAAATTCTTTAAGAAAAAAGGGTACGCCGATTCCGACGAATGATATATGGATCGCCTCGGTGGCTTTTCAACATGGCCTGAGATTATTTTCAAAGGATCAACATTTTGAAAATATACCCGGTTTGATTTTGACTCCTTTATTTACATGAGTTGCAGGCCTAAATGCTGCAGTGGGTGTTGCCTCGTTTTCTATGTGATTTCGGCGCAACGGTGATCAAGGAATTAAAATTCACTAAGGTTTAACAGTTTTCTCGCGGCTACATCCCCAACAAGAAGAAATAAGAATACTAGAATAAAATATGGCCATAGGCCGGTTGAGAATTCCTTTGAATCAGAAGTTGTTGTAAAAAGATCGGTGGGAATATCGTCAATGGATAGCACCTTGCCGTTTGTGGTTGAGGCCAGATCCTCCAATAATTGCTCATTCACATCTGTATTATTGAATTCCTCAGTATAGGGAATTCCAAAAGCAAATACCTGCGGCATGCCGGAATAATGGTTTTGGGTGCCAAAAATGCTAAAAAAGTAAGCACCAATTTCTTCTGCCGGAAAATCGCAGGCATATCTTCCGGGTGCTATTTGATTCAGAGAAAAGGTTTGGTCTTGTCCGGATGGCAACAGAACGTTGACGTTCAGATCCAGATGATTCATAAAACGATTTTCATCCGTGGTAATATCAACCGCAAATGTCCCCTTTTCACCTTTGCGATCAATGGCTGCAAAAAAGCTTCTCAACGTTTCTTTGCGTTGGGACCATTTTACCATTTGAGATGTGAACTTGCCGAAATGCTCCCATAAGATCCAGTCTTTTCCCCAGCGATTCGAAAGATCGGATGTAAATGCAACACTGCGCCCCAGACCGTATTGCCATGCAGCCAGCAATGGGCCTTGCCCGGTTTCAATCAATACGCCGGCGCCCGGTTTTGGATAGGTGACAACTTGACCATAAATTAACGGAAATGCACCACCACTAATGCCTTGCAGCATTTCACCGGGTATTTTTAAAAAAGGTTGCATGGTCTTTTCGGTGATGATTTTTTTGGTGATAATTTTGGTTTCACCGGTAAATATTTTCGGTATGCTGTTTGGATCATCTGTGTAATACGCTCTGCCTTTGCCCCATTCGGCAATCGACTTCATTAATGCGACATGTGAACCTTTTCCGATAGACACGGTTGAAATCGAAATCCCGGATGCACTCATGGATTGAGCCAGAGATTGGAAATCCGCCTCTTCGGTTTCCCCATCAGACAAAACGATAACATGTTTTCTGTTGGAAATAATCTGGTTGAGAACTCTATGGACATCTTTTAAAGCCGGATACAGATCGGTTCCACCTCCTTCCATCACTTGGGAAAGTTTATTGGCTATTTTTTGTCTCTCATTGGCCGTGGCCAAAGGAACAATCCAATCAAATTCCGTGTCAAATGTCACAATGCCGACGCTGTCTATGGGGTTCATCATCTCGATGGCTGAAAATGCTGCAATTTTTGCCATTTCAAGTTTGCTTTTGTCCCCATAACTGGTCGTCATACTGGATGATTTATCAATAACAAAAATAAGAAATAATTCGGAGAACTTGATATCAGTGGGCGCATCCATAAATACCGGCAGCGCTTTTTCTAGAGGTGTCTTTTTATAATACCCCGCACCAAAGCTTTTATCTCCGCCTATCACTATCAGGCCTCCGCCCATGTCTTTCACATATTTTTCAAGTTGTTCCATTGTCGAAAACGAGATGGAACGTCCTGAGATATTGTCAAGGACGACGGCGTTATAATCGAGAAATCCATGGATAGAGCCCGGAATATCTCTAATCGGTTTACGATCAAGGTCTAAGCCCTGCATGTTCAAGGTTTCGGCCACATATTTTGAACTCCCGCTTTCATCGGTTAAATACAAAATGCGTGATTTTTTGGTCCCCTTGGTAAATGAAAGCCCTTCATTGTTTTGGAAAAAGGTATCTTCGGAAGAATTTAGTATCGCCTTATACTGATAAAGGCCCGGTTCAACGAGTGTGTCGGCAAAAACAAGCACATTTATCCCGGTTTGCAGCTCTATAGCCTGCTGGGCCAGTATCTTCTCATTTCTAACCAAAACAAGTTCACTGTGATTTTCGGTTGAACTGATTAAGACCATCCTAATTTCAAAAGGCGTCTCCAGAGCAACGTGTGATGGAGTTTTTAACTCTTTAACAAACGCTTCGTTTTGGCCAAACCAGGTAGCTAGCCGCACAGGGTAAATCTCAATTCCAAGAGATCCGGCCAGATAAGCCATGTCGAGAGAACGTTGGAAATTTTCATTGCCGTCGCTAAATACCACGATTTTATTTTTCCCCTTCTGCGGAAGTTTTCCAATTGCAAGCTGTAGGGCATCATAAATATTGGTGGTGTTTGGGTTGACATCCGATCTCATGATCAGGGAATCAAATTCTTTTCGTAAAGATATTTCTATAGAGGGATACTTTCCAAATACGATTAAACCTGCTTGATCTTCGCTTTTCATTTCGGCGGCAGCCTTTTTAATAAATGCTTCGGCGGCCAGTTTCTGATCCCTGGAAATACTTTCCGAAACATCTAGACAGAAAAAAACATTGACCTGATCGGAATGACTCAACACCCGTGGATCGGAGAGGGCAAGTCCTAAAACGATAACCAGCGTGGATCGGAGACCACCGATGATTAGCTTTCGCCCGGACGATCTGTCTTTCACAGATGACCGGTTCATCATAATCCAGATAACGGGCACCAGAAGCCAAAGAAACAGATAAAGCGGGTTGTTCAGAGATATGAGCATGTGTCTGTGTCTAACAATGTTTTGGGCACAAAATTGATTAACTCGTAAAAAGTCTTCAATTCGTCATGCCGGACCCGATCCGGCATCCAGAACATATTGAAATTAATGGATTCCGGCTTTCGCCGGAATGATGGGAAAACGGGGGAATTCGACTTTTTACGAAACCATCAAAATTATAAAATCACAATTTACAAGCACCAAATTATTTACCCAGTTAAATGATTCGATTAATGGTGTGACCGTATAATTTATAATGATCGTGTTGACGACCTGTGCCGCAAATCCCTGCAAGATGATTTAGCAGGGCAAGTAAATCTCAAATTCTAAATTCCAAATCCGTCTCACAGATTTCTATATTTACCTCATCTTCAACCAGACCAACCATTCAGCCATCAACACCGCACAGCTTATTAGCAGGAAAACCGCCCACAATGGATGCTGAGCGGAAATTTCCTCTGACACAGATGGTTGATCGGGTATTTGTTCAATAGATGACACGCTTATGTCCGATTCGGATTCATCGGCGAGATTTAC
>CP070746.1:3330136-3335015 GCA_020348305.1 Desulfobacterales bacterium | reverse complement strand
GGAGAAATAACGAAGGTTCCTGTATTAAACGACTGGGATAAGCCAAGCGCCAAGCCCTGCCGCCGGTCAAACCAGCGTATGACGGTGACTGCCAGCGGCATCAACGTGGATACGAGTCCCACGCTGCCGAGCATACCGAAAAAGAATAAGAGATGTAGGAGAGAAGTTGCCTGACTGCTATAGAGGATACCTAAGCTAAAAATACAACTGCCGGCAAACATCGTTTTTCGAGCGCCAAAGAGATCGGTAAGCGGGCCGATGAGTAAAGCCAGCACACTGAAGGTCATCCAGTTGGCTGCCCAAATGAGCGAGGTCTGACCCCGACCCCACTGGAAGCTCTGCAGCAACGGTTTAAATAATACAGCGAGAGAGTAATTGATGCCGTAGACTACCATTGTAATGATAAAGCCCGCGACCACTACGACCCAGCCATATGAATTTTCCCGCCTTCTTTCGGATTTTTCCATTTGGGCTTCCATTATTTCACCCTCATTTCATGCATGGTTTATAGCCTCCCCATAACGGAATCCAGTGTTCTACTAGCCTCGGTGTAATATGCGCCTTGAGAACAGAGTCAACCTTGGCAATATGATGGGCTGTTGTTCGCCAAAGTGAAAACAGAGCCTACTTCCCTTTTTTTTTACCATGAAGCAGAACATGCCTATGAAGATCGATAAGGCTTAATTATTATCCTTAAAAGAAGATGAGTTTCAGATTTGAGCGTTCAGGAACCTGAAATAAGTTACGAGAAATTAGAGTCAGCTTCTCAGATAGGAATAACGGTATGAAAAATTGTTTCTGAATCCTTTTTAATGTTAATGGATATCAACAAATCCTTTGTCAGAGAAACTTAGCGTCAAATTACTACTTTGTGGTATTGATGTCAAGCTAATTTTCACCCTGCCTTCAGATGCTACGAAATGGACAGCCTCGAAATATTGCTGTGCTGGGGATTGATGAGATTTAAGTGTAATCCCTAAAGAAAAAACACCTGTTTTTGGATAAAAAACGTTACTGCTAGCCTTGTGAATATCTGCTACCACAGGATTCTTTGCGGCTCTTAGATCTGTGATACCTCCAACTGATCGCAACTGAGCCTCAGTTACCGATATATGCATATTATCTCAATATATCAGTACTTTCTCAAAATTTGTTTTCCCAGAAAGAAAAATGCGCATCTTAGCCGCAGGTGCTGATCACGACATCTGGTATATTTCGCTAAAAAAGTATGACTGTGCAGGACTGAACGGGACTGGGTGACCTTCCATTGAGTAGTCTCGTAATGATAGCATAAACCTCAGAGGCAATTGGAGACGAGGTTTAGTACGGCTAAATCATAACAGAAAGCTTTACCCGCCAATCATACCTAACCAAATAATGAGAAAGGAGGTGTATTATGAGAAGAATGGGCATTATTTCACCAAAGATTTTTATTAGAGGATCGGTGATCCTTCTGGCAATTCTATTTCTTCATTTGTCTAATTACGCCATGGGAAAAGAGACCACCGTAGTGACCTTCAACTTGTTTCTCGGAGCTGAGATTCAATCTTTAGCCAAAATAACAGATCCAGTCTTGTTTTTATTTGGGGTAAAGGATGCTTTAGATCAGGTTGCGGCCAATGATTTCAGAGAGCGTGCTGAGGCCCTGGCGGCGGTGATTGTTGAGAAAGATCCAGAGCTAATAGGCCTGCAGGAAGTCTATAACTTTAAAATCAATGATATGAACGGTGAACCGCCATTTCGCAATTACCAGAATGATCTCCTAAATGCGCTGGCAGATCAGGGTGCCTGTTATACTCATGCGGCTGCCGTTACTAACCTGGACCTGAACTTTGGACCAATTCCTGTGCCCTCTTATGGACCTAACGTAAGCATCACCGACCGCGACGTGATTTTGAGGCGATGTGATGTAGATACGAGGGTTGTAGACCTGAGCTCATTCCTATTGTGCCAGCCGTCTGCGAATGGCTGCAATTATTATACGGTTGCCGAGGTTACCACCCCTTTAGGCCCTATTGCGTTTGAGCGCGGTTATGTGGCCGTCGATGTGATCGGAAGCTTTCCTGTGAGATTCTTCAACACTCATCTTGAAGTCAGATTACCGGATCCGGATCAGCCATTCTCGGCGCTTATCCAGAGAGCTCAAGCCATGGAGCTGATCGCTGCAATAAATGCGATAAATTTAATTGATATACCACCTGGTCCGGTCATTGTAGTTGGCGATATTAACTCCTCGCCAGAGGACCCGGACACCATTCAGGGGTTTAAGCCGCCTTACACATGCAGTTAGAAAATGCAGGATACGTGGATGCTTGGACGTTGCGGCCTGGAAAACCGAAGGGTTTTACTTGCTGCTTTGATGAGGATCTTTCCATCCAGGCGGACCTGTATGAGCGTATTGATGTGATCTTCTCCAATGAGATACCCAATCGAGTTAAGGCAAACGTTTTAGGTACCGATGAGGCAGACCAGACACCTTCAGGCCTTTGGCCTTCGGACCACGCTGGGGTTGTCGCTAGAATGAAATTTGCACCTTAATACAAACAATTAAAGGCTGTCTTTTCGTCATACCGATCTTAAAATCGAACACAAAAAGCGTGGATTATTGATTCATAATTCACGCTTTTATATTTCAGATATCCAACTAATCGCAGATAAGCCTAAATTGCAAATATCTGATATATCTGTTAAAAAATGCGACTCTCAAAAGTACAGATAATGTAACGTATCTGAACTATTATTAACAAATAAATTTGGATTTTCTGAAAACTCTAAATTTTTGTGATTACATCTACTATTAAAAAGAAAGGTCTATTGGCTTTCAAAGTCTTGGTTTTTTCTGCCCTCTTAAGTAGTTGTTCTAATACAGGTGATATGGAATATCAGCCTGTCGGTGAGACGTTAACAAACAAACAATTAGGGCAGAATGTCACCCTTGTTATTTTAGATTTTCCTGACAATAGACCACCGGTTAAAGGATTTGCATATTCAAATAAACTTGCTGCCAAGCCAAAGAAAAAGCATGGATTGACTATGGTATGCTAAATGCCTTAAGAAGTTTAGATAAAAAGCCTTTTTCTAAATAGAAATCAATGACTGATTTTTTGTATACATTTTTTTTGTCAGGTATAATCCTAATCCCAAAAAACCTGCTGATCCCCTAATCCAACATTTGGTATAAAATCTTACCTCTAAGCTTTTATCCGCTATTGCATATTAGCTATGCGCAACCCACACTTCGGCTGAATTGTGTAAACCGGCTATGCTTATACAATAGCTAATTTTTGTGGATATCATCTGGTAACCTGATATTAATCGCCTATCCAAAAAAGGCTATTCCTGCTTATCGGGAATAGCCTTTTTAGTAGGATTCATTGTTATGATTGCAAGTTCTATCCAATCTTCATCACAATAGCAGCTGCTGTATCGCCTGCCGCACACCCGCCAAACAGCATGTATCCCCCCCCGGCCATGACGACTTCTTCAATCCCTTCAATAATCAATCGCCCGGCTGTTGGTCCCTGGGGGTGACCGTAAATCATCGAACATCCATAATTATTGATGTTGTTCTCATCGATATTCAATTTTTCGGCCAGGACAATATCATTGACTGCAAATGGATTATGGGTTTTTATGGCTTTAACGTCATTGACAGTAATATTAGCACCGTCAAGGGCCATTTGAACCGCTGGGTATACGGCTGCGGCCATATGGGCTGGTTTAGTTCGGGCATATCCGTAAGAAACTACCTGGATTTCAACTTCCGTATCGGCACTGAGTTCTTTGGCCTTTTCCTGGGTGGTTACGACAACTGCACAATTGCCGTCTGCCGGATGGGTCTGAGCGCCAAAGGTATGCACGCCGTCCGGTAGCACAGGCTTAAGACCGGCCAGACCTTCGGCGGTCGTTTCCATAACCCCTTCATCTTCTTCAAGCATGATTGTCTTTTTCTTGGAGACTTTTAGCATCACCGGATACATGTAACGCTTTTGGAACGTCCGATCATCGGCCAGTGCTTCTTTGTATTGTTCGTATCTTCTTAAAGTAATGGCATCGCACTGCTCGCGTGTGACACCGGCTTCTTTTGCCACGTTTTCAGCTGTTTGAATCATGGCCGTCCCTCCCCAGGGATCCAGGCTAAAATTGTCCATCAGCCAATCTTCAGAAATGACTTGTGCTCCCGGTCCCATGGGGTTGGGCCAGATTGCGTGGGGGCCGTTTGAACAGCGATCGGTCATCAGGCAATACGGTGTTTCATAAAGACCGGTTTCAACGCCCACACTCGCTTGATATAAACAAATGGTGGAGGTTGAACACGCCTGGCTGACGGTGAGCCCGGGAATACCGGTGGCACCCATAAGGGCCGCCGCCCACGGGCCGCCGTAAAATCCGCGGTGCTGGTGAACCGTTAGGCCCAAGAAGAGATAATCGAAAATTTTAGGATCCCAATTTTTTTCCGCCAACCAGCGTTTAGAGGTTTCTGCTGCCAACACAATCGAGTTTTCATTTGCCATGCTTCCCTGCCATCTGCTAAATGGAGAACTGAAATAACCTTTGTAAGGAATAAATGCTTTTGATAACATTTCATCAACCTCCCAATTTTAAGTGAATTGTAATTATTCGTTATTTAGAAGTGCAAAAAGTTAGAATCTGATTTTTCAAGGCGTAAAATAGAGAGAATACATTAATTTTAGGTACTTTAGGCATTTTATAATTTAGGCACTATATTTATTTCCCAAATCTCTCCCTGAGTTTGCGGTGCAAGATCTTTCCAGTGGCCGTGCGGGGCATTTCATCCGGGTCAATAAATACGATTTCTTTAGGACGTTTGTAACCGGCAATCTTGCCCTTACAGCACTTAATGATGTCTTCTTCGGTT
>CP070746.1:3320125-3330036 GCA_020348305.1 Desulfobacterales bacterium | reverse complement strand
ATGCGATGAAACGATTCTACATTTAAATTTTTATTAATGATACGCACAAACTGAATAAGGAGGAAATAAATTACTATTTTGAAAAGTACGATGAATTGGGAAGAAAAATAAACAAATATATCCAATATGTTGAATCAGAGTGGAAGTCATGCAAATAAACACACCTAACTCATAACCCGAAACGCGTAACTCGATCAAAAGGAGGTTCAGAATGATGTGGTCAGTATTTTGTTGTCTATGCACCTTTTTTGTTATTCTTTTACCTTCCGGTTTAATGGCTGCAGACTATGTTGCTGAAGCCGATAAGCTTTTCGACCAAGGCGGGCTGGATAACTATTCAAAGGCAATCGAATTATACCAAAAAGCTCTGGCGGAAAACCCCAACAGTTATGAAGCAAATTGGAAATGTGCCAGGGCCTATCGTGAATACGGGGATGATGCCAAAAAACAAAAGGTTGTGGGATGGAAAAATATCTGCGCGGAATATGGCAAAGAGGGTATGAAATATGCCTCAAAGGCCATCGAGCTTGAGCCGGAAAAACCCGATGGTCACTATTATTATGGCCTCAGTGTGGGAATTTACTCGGATGGCGTCAGTGTGTTTACGGCCTTAAAAGAAGGCCTGAAAGACAAAACCCAAAGCAGTTTTGAAAAAACATATTCTATAGATAAAATGTACAAAGAAGGCGGGCCGATGCTTTCCCTCGGACGTTTTTGGGCAGTGCTGCCGTGGCCGTTGCGAAACAGAAAAAAGTCGCTTAACTATTACCGAGAGTACCAGGCCACCGAATACTTTGCCACCAATACCGAAGCACAGCTCTTCTTAGCTGAGCTTCTAATTCAGATGGGTGGCAAAGAAAGGAAGACAGAAGCAAAAGGCTTTGTAGAGAAAGCCTTACAATCCGACGATCAATATTTCATTGACTGGGCCAATGAGCTAAATGCCAAATTATAATGAATACTAATCGACTTTTCGATTCAGGCCGACGAAGCTTGTCTCCACTTATATTCACGGTTTGCCTGGTGATCCTGATCGGCGCTGTTGTTATCGCATCCTTGGCACAACGTAGTTTCGGAGACGCAGAAGTAACCAATGTGGCCTACTATAACATTAACGGCATCCCTATACGTGCCAAGCTAATGAGGCCGGTCGACGCATCTCAAACCAACCCCATGCCGGGTATCGTTTATATCCACGGCTATCAGAACAATCGCGAAACCAGTGATGCCTATTGTATTGAACTGGCCAGGCGTGGATTCGTGGTTCTGGAAATTGATGCCATCGGCCGGGGCAATTCCGGTATTCCCGGGGATCTCAACGATCCGGATTTTGATCAAACCTATGGAGGCAAGACGTCTGTTCAGTATTTGAAATCGCTTCCCTTTGTGGATACGAAAAAAATCGGTATGATGGGTCACAGCCTCGGGGCAGAAATGGTTTACACCATTGCATTAAAGGACCCATCGGTCAACGCCCTTGTAATTTCCGGCTTTGCCTACAAGGCCGACGCCTCAACGACAATGCCCAAAAACATGCTCATGATTTTCGGAAAATACGATGAATTCCGCAAGCGCATGACGGGGACAAGAGACTTTGAGAAGGAATGGATGAGCAGCTCCCGGACTCGCAGGGTAATCGCGGTGGAAAATCCCAAACTCGGTAAAACTTACGGCGACTTTGAAAAAGGCACCGCCCGCAGGGTGTATATGCCGAAAATCACCCATCTGCAGCAATCCCACAGCAGCGCGGCTGTGGCCGAAGCACTGGAGTGGATGCAGACTGCTCTGAAGCCGCTGCAAACCTATTGGATTTCATCCAATCGACAGATCTGGCCAATCAAGGAATGGGCGACGCTGATTGCCATGCTCGCCTGCTTTGCCTCCCTTTTGCCGTTGGGGGTGATGCTGCTGAGGACCTCATTTTTTCAATCGCTTCAAAGCCCGGTTTCCGGCACCTACGCCTGCACCGGAAAAGCCTATATTAAGCCGGCCGTCCTCAACGGCGTTCTAATGTGGCTCTACTTTCCCATCATTTTCGTACTCTTCGGCGTGCATGTCTACCTGGTAAAGATCGACAAAGCATTTCCCCTGATGATGACCAATGGGATTGTCTGGTGGTTTCTGTGGATCAACATCATCGGCTTTTTATTTTTCAGGAGATGGTTTAAGAAACAAAACCGGGAAAGCGGTCTGACCCTATATGAACTGGGATTATCTTATCGGGAAAATCGTTTCGCCCTTGATACAACGTACATCGGTAAAACCGTATTGCTGGCAGCTATTCTATTTCTCTTTGCGTATTTACTCGAGCATACCCTGGAAAGTATTTTCATCGTGGATTTCCGCTTTATCTTTCCGTTTGCCAGTGATCTGACGGCGCACCGGACAATGCTCTGGGCTACCTATTTCCCGTTTCTGCTGATTGGTTTTTTGTTGTTGGGAATCTTCCTGCACGGTCAACTGCGGCGGCCGCTAAAATCAACCTGGCTGAGGACCTTTATCTCCTGGTCGATTTACAACATCTTGGTGCTGATCATACCCTTGATTTTATTTTTAATGGTCCAGTATGTACCTCTATTTAACACCGGTGCCATTCCTTTTGTGGGCCCCGGCGGTATGTTTATTGCGTTTACGCACAACTTATTTCATATCATCGGTGTGTTAATTATGGTCATACCGATATCCACCTGGTTTTATCAGCTGACGGGCAAAATATATCTGGGCGCCATTCTCAGCGCCGCCCTGGTTACCTGGATGTTCGTATCGTCTCAGGTAATTGCGCCGATACCGGTCTAGCGAAAAAGAAGACAGATATTTGATTTCGGAATTCGGAATTAGGGTTCGGATGCCTCCAGAGCCATAAGCTGTTTGGGAGATGTGACAATGGAGACCGGGCATCTCGAGCGCAAGGACACCGCTTGGGCATTGCTGCCGAGACGCGGCTGTTTGGACATGAATTCCAGCACCGAACCCCGAACAGTATACGGACCCATCACGATTAGATCAGCATTCTCTTGACGCGCCACCCGCAGTATTTCCAGCCAGGGAATACCGCCTCTGATATTATACCGAACCGAATCCTGTTTTCCCTCTTCCACACGCATCGAGTAGTATTCTTTTAGTTTCTCCTTAAGTTTGTCAAAAACTTCAGCGGAGCCCCATACTTCCCCATCATCGGTGATGAGTTGTCCGGAATACCGATGACGGGATTCCAACACGTGAAGAACGATCAGTTCAGCGTTTGACTGCTCCGCCATGTCCAACGCAGAGGCAAAGGCATAATCTGAAGCAGGATAAAGATCGGTGCAGAACAATATTTTCTTGTACATAAGCCCCCCACCCTGCTAACGATAAGCTTTATCAACATTGCAAGACCTAACATATCATACTTTGCATTCATTTAGCTCGGTAAATCTTTAAAATTAAATTAAGATACATCTGATGGGTAATTCAGTCAATGCTCTCAACATCAAAGAAATCCCCGCTATGGAAGGGTTCCGAAGGGAAGGATAATTCTAAGTCGGCAATGAAATGGCTATATCAAATCTATTTTTTTGATAGTTGCAGGATTCTATTAATTTATTTTTAAATTGGATTTTTTCAGCGTGTGTCCCATGAAAGTTGATTCCGGTATCGTATCTTCCGGAATCATTTTTTCTGCAATAAACGACTTGGCCTTTGATTTCGACCACATTATCTTCCAAGTCGATGAAATTTAATAAAATATAATCTGATTTGATTGTTAAACCTGTTTCAAAGCCTATTCCGCTTTGGCTAATATTGAATGCAGCGCCAGTTTGCTGATCTAATATGTGCCCATTTTTATCAATACAAAAATAAGAAATAGGGGTGCATATATCAGTCCTTGGATTTTTCCTTTTATCTATTTTTTTCATACCTTGGATTTTTCCTTTAATTTATTTTCAATACAATGACTATCGGTATTTTCTTATAAATCTTAAATATAAGTTAATAATTTAACTCTAATGAAATGTCATTTAATTTGACTGTTTAACCACAGAAACTTTTTTTCCAGTTTGGGATTTTAAAGCTTTTCCAAAAATTGCCGATAGTAAAAATATATAGTTAAAACAGAAAAATAGCACCCAATAAAAACCTTGTACGGAATAAATTGCTCTTATTGGGAGTATCTGAAATGAATAAAAGTGCACAGCAAGAAAAGTTTTCGCTCAAGCAGGCTGGTGAGGCTTTTTGGACTAAAGAAAGCATGCTCGCCGATGTATTTGAAAGTATTCAGGATGGCATCAGTATTTTGGATTCGAACTTAACCATCCGTCGCACCAATGAAGTAATTAAAAAATGGTATCCAGAAAACCTTCCACTGGAAGGTAAAAAGTGCCATAAATGCTATCAAAACCGCGATGAACCTTGTAATCCCTGCCCAACGATCCGTTGTTTTGATTCCGGCGAAACTGAAAGAGAGATTGTGCCGGGACTCCCTGGCTCTTCTGTGGAGTGGTTAGAGCTTTTTAGTTTTCCAATAAAAGATCAAAATTCAGGCCTTGTGATGGGGGTGGTAGAATTTGTCCGTGATATCACCCAACGCAAACGTGCAGAGAAAGAATTGCGCGAATCTGAAGAAAAATATCGGCTTTTGGTTGAAAATAGCAATGATGCTATTTTTATTGCTCAGGATGAAGTTTTAAAATTCTGCAACAGTCAAACCGAGCAGATGATTGGATATACGATGGAGGAGTTGTCAGAGATTCCTTTTATCAACTTAATTCACCCGGATTACAGAGAGATGGTGCTTGAAAGGCACAAAAAACGGCTATGCGGAGAAAATCCTCCGAGCACATATTCATTTAGAATTATTAACAGAGCAGATAACGAACGATGGGTTCAGCTCAGTACCGTTCGAATTACATGGAAAGGACAGCCGGCAACTCTAAATTTTCTGATGGATACCACTGAACAAAAAAAACTTGAGGATCAGCTACAACAAGCCCAGAAGATGGAAGCTATTGGCACCTTAGCAGGTGGAATTGCACATGACTTTAACAACCTGATGATGGGAATTTTGGGAAACACATCACTTGCAAGATTAGACATTGATCCGACTCATCCAAATTATGAAAAATTAACGAACATTGAGGTTTACGTCAAAAGTGCCACTGAACTCACTAAACAACTTTTGGGATTTGCCAGAGCTGGAAAATACGAAGTTAGACCAACTAATCTCAATCATCTTGTAGATAGAAGTGGGCAAATGTTTGGACGTACCAAAAAGGAAATAAAAATACATAAAAAGTATTATGAAAAACTTTGGCCGGTTGAAGTCGACCAAGGCCAGATTGATCAAGTTCTTTTAAACATCTATGTCAATGCCTGGCAGGCGATGCCTGAAGGAGGAAATCTTTATATCCAAACGGAAAACGTCGTCCTTGATGAAAACTACACGAAGCCATTTAGCGTTAAGAAAGGAAAATATGCCAAGATTTCTATTACCGATACGGGTGGGGGTATGGATGAAAAAACTTTGAAGCGTATTTTTGATCCGTTTTTTACAACTAAAGAAAAAGGGCGGGGAACCGGTTTAGGATTGGCTTCGGCTTATGGTATTATAAAAAATCACGGGGGGATTATCAATGCATATAGTGAGACGGGTTGTGGAGCTACATTTAGTATTTATCTGCCTGCTTATGAAGGAGCAGTTTTTGAAAAAAAAGAGTTGCCTGATAATATCTACAAAAGTACCGGAACAATTCTGCTTGTAGATGATGAGGAAATGATTGTCGATGTAGGAAGAAAGATTCTGGAGAAAATGGGTTATACTGTACTTACTGCAATTAACGGGGAAGAAGCCTTGAATCATTATCGAAATAATCAAGAAAAGATAGATATTGTTATTTTGGATATGGTCATGCCGGAGATGAATGGCGGTGATACTTATGATCGTCTTAAAGAGATGGATCCCGACGTAAAGGTCCTTCTTTCAAGCGGTTATAGTTTGAACGGACAGGCAAAAAAGATTTTGGATCGTGGTTGTAATGGTTTTATCCAGAAACCTTTCAGCATGAATGGATTGTCAAAAAAATTAAGCGAGATATTGGCCAAAAGTTAACATTTTTTTGCTAATTTTTTTCTACTCAGTTGTTTACCTTCAAGCTTAGGGACCACATTTTGTTATAAAATTTGACGTTTATTTCCCCCTTTCTTTGTCTAAATCTTCCTTAAATTCTAAGCTCTTTTAATTATATAAACATAAAAAATCTGCACGGTATTTGGGACATAATTTGCTGCTGCAGGTAATGCAATTTTTTTCTGTAAAATTAAAGTATTTAGGCAGATGTGCCGATAATATCGCAGGTTCTACTTATATTCACTGAATTTTTTGATCATTCGACATCGAAGGAACCTCTGTCTGTAACGATTTCAAAAATAGGAGCACGGCAATCCATGAAAAGTTCCATCAAACTTATTATGAAACCAAAATGGGATGAGATTGAGAAAATCAGAAATAAAAGCAGCAATTTTTTGGTGTCTCAAGGTATATCAAATAATTCTATTCAAGCGCTCACCATGGTCATTAGCGAACTAGTTGAAAATAGCGTAAAATATGGAAAATTTCTATCACCCAAAAACACGGTGATTATAAATATTCATATCGATGAAAATATTGTCACAACTGAAGTAATTAATCCGGTTGACAACACAGTTTTCAAGCATTTGAAAAAATTAGACAAAACAATCCAGTGGATTCGAGGATTTCAAAACCCTTTAGAGGCTTATACTGAAAGGCTTAGGGTGGTTTCTAAAAAACCGCTTAATGATGAAGATAGTGGTTTAGGTCTTGTCAGAATAGCCTATGAAGGAAAGGCTATCCTCGATTTCTTTGTAAGCGAAGATAACTTTCTAAATGTGTCAGCTCTTTCAAATTCTTAGGAGAAAATTATGGGAAAGAAAGAATCCTTTGTCAGTAATTTATTGAAAGTAGAAGTAAAAGAAACAATTGATTACATTGTTACCAACTGGACTGGAAAAAGCGTAGATCGCAATCCAAGCAAATTTATTACCCCAATTTTAGTAAATCTTCTTGAAAAGAGCAATGAAGTCAAAAAACGATTTATATTAGATTTTCAGAAACTAGAATACATGAATTCTTCTACGATAACACCTATAATCAAAATTCTTGAAAGGGCCAAAAACGGAAACGGCCAGATCTCTGTTATCTATAATAAGCTTTTAAAATGGCAAGACCTCAGCTTTTCGGCATTAAAAATATTTCAAACAAAGGATAAAAGAGTTGAAATTCGAGGGCTTAAATAAAAATGAATCAAAATTTTGTAGAAATAAAAGCTAATTTGATTGAAGGCAAAACAACCATACCCATCGATGTCAAATATACATCGAAATATTCATTTTTGATTCGGTTCCTAAACAGCAACAGCTTTAAAAATGGAGCAGAGTTCTCGAAATTAATTATTCAGATGAATGGGCGAAGCTTTGAATTGGGTCGGTGTCAATTTTTATCGGAACCAAATATTGATGGCTACGCAGGGCGATTAATATTCATTAATGATATTTATGATATTGAGAGCTTGATGTTTGATAACAAAATTGTCAGGTTACAAAATGCTTGTCTTAACCTTCCACTCATCCTGAACCTCAAACACAATATTGCCGAGTCTTTCCATAAGTACACCGCCAATTTAACCTACGATTTAAGTGTCTATAAAAATCTATTTGATAATTTAGATGCAGAATATTCCAAAGAACCTGAGCATATAAGAAACTCTCTTCAACAGACCGTAATTAATACGATAGGAAGAGAATTCATGGGCTTTCTTGATGATAAGTTGTTGGAACTTGAACAAATCATAAGAAATTTTAGCAAAGATCAACATAAGGACCATGGCTTTTATTTTAGAAAACAACTATGGAATACCATTATCTGTGCTCCATTTATGACACGTACCAATCTAAAACCCCGGGGATATGCTGGAGACTCAGATATGATGAGCATGATATACGCAAACGATTATCGAGGCAATTCCACCTATTCTAAGTTGATGCATAAGCATCCGCTTGAGCAACCAGCAGCCCAAGCTGTGAGAAACAGAAGAAAAATCATTGCGAAAATGATCCGCAATTTAAATAAGGATAGTAACAGAGGAAACAACAAAAAACTAAAGATATTATCAGTTGCATGTGGTCCAGCTTGTGAAATACAAGATGTATTAATATCTACTAAGGATTGCAAAAAGTTCCATTTTGTATTGCTTGATCAGGATCGAACCGCCCTATATGAGGCAGCCCGATTGATCGATCACACTGAAAAAAAATTGGATACCAAAATAGCGGTTGACTACCTAAATGAATCTGTGCGTACCATGCTTGCTGCACCCTTCTTAAAAAATAAGTTAGGGCAATTCAATTTTATTTATTCCATGGGGCTTTTTGACTATTTACTTCCTCCAGTCGCATCTGCAGTGATCGGAAAACTTTACCAGCTGCTAAAACCCGGTGGGCAAATGTTAATTGGCAATTTTCATGTATCAAATCCAAGCAAATACTATATGGAATATTGGCTGGATTGGGCTATCTATTATCGAACGGAAGAAGACTTTAAGAGCTTACTGATGGATGCCCCATCAGCTGATGTTGATCTGTTTTTTGAGGATGCAGGCATTCAAATGTTCCTTCATGTAAAGAAAAAGAGTAAACCAGATTTCGATTCAAAAAATATCCAATAATTCTATTTAAGGTATATCCTAGTGAATAGTACGACCATTAACAGTTCGGAAAAATTCGAATTTAAAGAGAAAGATTTTCCAAATTATCTGGAAAACATTATTCATGATTGGCTAAAAACCCTTACCGCCTTAGCCTATACACTAGTTCCGGCATTCTTTATACTTGATTATTTCACAATGCCGAAAGAGCTTTTACCACGTTTTGGTATTTATAGGCTGTGTTCCACCATAATCTGCCTTACCCAATATTTTATCATTCGTAATACCAAACCAGGTAATGCTTCTTATTATCATGGCTATTTTGTTTCAATCAATGTAGGATGCATAATCGCATTAATGACTGTTGATCTCGGAGGATTTAATTCCAGTTACTATGCCGGATTGAATCTTGTGATAATTGGCGTCAACCTTCTACTTCCATGGAAAACAATTCATTCTGCCGTCAATAGCCTCATAATCATTGCAATGTATGTCACATTCAATTTAATGTCGGGCGCATATTTTTCACCTTCCGTTCTTACAAACAATTTATTCTTTTTGTTTTCAACCGCCATTATCGCGGTGAGCATCAACCATGTAAAACATAAGCTGGTAAAAAAAGAATTTTCTCTACTTGTTGAACTAAAAAAGGCGCGAGATGCGCTTTGGAGTGAAATGGAGCTTGCCAAACGAATCCAAACGGCTCTTTTACCGAAAATTAATAAGCTAAAAGGGTTCGAGATAGCTGCTGCAATGTTACCATCTAAAGAAGTGGGAGGTGATTATTATGACATCATAGAAACTCCCGCAGGTAATAAGTGGGTGGCGATAGGAGATGTTTCAGGCCATGGGGTTGATTCAGGCTTGATAATGATGATGGCTCAGACAAGCGTAAGCGCGATGGTAGCGAATTCTTTAAATTGCCAGCCTTCAAGCATTCTTAAATCAGTAAACCGGGTAATCAGAGAAAATATTAGGAGATTAGGTTCGGACTATTATATGACTATGATGGCTATTCGACTTCAGGATTCTCAAATGACGATAGCAGGCTTACACCAGGATGTTATAATATATAGATGCGCATTGAATAAAACTGAATCTATTTCTACAAATGGAACTTGGTTGGGAATTTCAGACAACATCGAAAGGTATTTGATTGATGTTACAGAAAATCTTCAGGATGGAGATATAATATTACTATTTACAGATGGCATT
>CP070746.1:3317226-3320025 GCA_020348305.1 Desulfobacterales bacterium | reverse complement strand
AATAGATCAAGAAAACGTAAATAATTATTCTTGCCGACATTCTTCAAGTGGAGGCACCTTCATTACGTAAATTCAGGATTTTTCGTACTTTATCATCCACAGGATTTTCACCAATCAAAAGTACGCAGAATCAAATGATTATGATAACGAGAATATTGACACCATTAGGTCCCATGTTGGCAGGTGCTAATGAAGAGGGAATATGTCTTTTAGAATTTATCGATAGAAAGATGCTGGAAACTCAATTGAATCGATTAAAGAAATTACTAAAAGCAGAATTAATCCCTGGTTCCAACAAACATTTCAACGAATTGAATAAACAGATAACAGAATATTTCGATGGAACGAGAAAAGAATTTACCATTCCATTGGTCATAACAGGTACACCTTTTCAAAAGAAGGTATGGTCAGCTTTGCAAGCGATTCCCTACGGTTCAACACGATCTTATAAAGAACAATCTGAGACCATTGGCAATCCCCAGGCCATTCGAGCGGTAGCCCGAGCCAATGGCGATAATCGAATTTCAATTATCATTCCCTGCCATCGAGTCATCGGTGCGAACGGTGAATTGGTTGGATACGGTGGTGGATTATGGCGCAAGCGATATTTGTTAAATCTTGAAGGAGAGAATACTTAATCCCAAATTATGCAGTAGGACAAATTCATCTAAATAAGCCACGAAGCACACGAAGGCTTTTCTACAATAGGGGTATGCACTTTAGTCAGGTAGCCACTATATATAGTAATTAGGATCAATTTGGAATCTCATGAAAAATACATAAATATTGTATCGGGCCCATTTTAAATAGTTATTATTATCAATATTATTAAATTCTTATACTATATTATTATTTTTACTATTTTGACTCTTATTTTAGTAAAAACTAAGAAATAAAAATATAGAAAACACAAGATATAGGGATAACCTTAGTAAAGTGCATAGCCCCATTAATATATTTTATAAAAAACTGTTTCCATCTATTAGCTTTGAGTTGACATCTAAGGTGTAAAAATGCTTCTGCATTTTCTTTTAACCAAAACATTCCAGCACCTTTGAGTCTTAAATTAACGACTCGTCTTATCGTACTTTCGATTGCTCCGCTACCGATTGGGATGTTTTGTTGTATAAATAAATCATAACGGCACTTTTGTTCGTGTCCATGAAAATATTCAAGTTCTTTATGAACGTCTTTATTTCCCTTTGCCTTTTTACCCAACATTTCAATGAGTGACTCAATATGACCTTGTTTTAGAAGACGGCGACATTTTTTGAATAGACGTATTTTTTGAGGTTGGGTTAATTGGGGCATTGTATCAATAACAGCCCAAAGGTGCTTTGACGCATGATAAAAATCGAGGACTTTATAAACTTTTTCTGAATTAATATTCATGTCTTCGATGATTTCATCGAAAATATTCCAGATCCAGGGAGCGCCATCACCAATACAAATAATTTGATCAGCATTGACGACATTGGTTTTATAGATATTCATTTTTAATATTTGTTTAAATTTTTCTTTGCCGTCTAACGTACCGTCACTATAAGGAGGAAGCTGTTGATCCAGTTTATTACCGTCTTCATCAATCGCATATATCTTGTAAAGCTTTGGCTCTTTCCAGTCGGTATGATAGCCTTTGCGTTTATTATTTTTTTTCTTGTTTCCTTTTTTATTTTTACGAGTACGGGTGCGGCCACCATCAATACTAATAACGATACGTTTTCCTGTGAAAGTATCATCCTGTTCAAGGTTTCCTTGCTCATACTGTTCTAACTGTTGATCACGGTTTTCAAGCGCTTGAGCGCCAACACTTTCACTGATTGTTCGTACTCGTTTTTCAGATAGATCAATCCCATGACGTTCTAAAATCTCCTGGGCTTCAACAAAGGGATTGTTTAATGCCGATAGAGTCACTTCATTTTGTAATGCCGGAGATGATCTATGGGCAATGCCAAGAATTTTCAACACGGGATAAACTCCCTTTCCCAAAAGACCGTGTCGTCCTTTTCCACGCTTTTTTCTTTTCTTCTTGGATTGGCGTGGTAACATATAAACAGTTTGAATGGGAATGACTGTTCCGCCAAGTAGTTGAATTGTCGTCTCTTTTTTTCTGCTATGAACATAAAAACCTTTTGAACGGTATTGTTCGATTGCTTGTTGCATTATTTGAGGAGCAGATATGACTTGAATTAGAATTTCTTTGGTGATGAGATCAGCAAGTTGAAGAAACTGTTTTTGAATTGAATTTTCAAAATTCAATAAATTTTCAGCGGTTGGATTGATTAAAAATTGGTTTGAAGATTCATTAGCTTGAGATGTTAATTGTTTCCAACTTGATGATATTAAATTACTTACATAATTGCCCGCAAGGGCAGGAAGGTTAGCATTAAAAACCCCTGAGAATAATGAAGAAATTTTTGAGTTATTTAATTCTGTTCGTATATAATATAAGTAATCTTAATGAATTATCAAAGAACTTTTTTTACCAACTTAATGGAATTGCTCCCTACATCATGCGCTATGTAATGTAATCGAACCGCTTTTCGATCGAACTTTCATCTATGACTCATATGCCTGCCGCAAGGGGAAAGGTACTCACCTGGCGGTAGAAAGATTTACAGAATTTGCACGAAAAAATCGCTACGTATTAAAATGTGATATTCAGAAGTATTTTCCTTCGATCGATCATCAAATCTTATTTAATATCTTAGAGACGAAGATTAAAGACAAAGATACACTCGATCTAATTCGTGTGATTATTGATTCCGCCGATGAACAAGAAACAGAGCCAATTTATTT
>CP070746.1:3309460-3317126 GCA_020348305.1 Desulfobacterales bacterium | reverse complement strand
CGACGGTGTCTTAATGCCGGAAGGCAGCAGTGCTGACTACGATAGGAGCTAAGGTGGAACTAGGAACCCGTTGCACTGACCGAAAGGGTGCGTGCCGGAAACTCTCCACCTAAGGCTGCGGCGATGTAGTCAGGACATCACCGGAGTCCGAGAGCGGGGCATGCACTCACAGGGGTAACTCGGGAACTCGGGAGAGCCGAATGTCTCCCTCCATAGAGTGGGTATCGGGGGACGATAGCGAGAGCGAAGGACCTCGAGACGGGCAGTTGGCAGTCTTAGCTGATCATAGTGTGTGCCTGGCAGCACACGTCTCAGGTGGGTTAAAGTCCCACTCGACCCGAGGCCCCGGGTCGATATCCAAAAGTGGGGGTAACGCCTCACTGGCCGAAGCGGCAGCGCTTCGGAGGGCAGGGCGTTCACCGTGAGGTGAGGTCTGAAGGGTTTGCGGAGAACCACCGGGTTGTAATCAATGGGAGCCATCCCGCAGATGAACCGGTCGGCCAAAGATGGGCAATGGTCGAGCCCGCACTATGGGGGCGAAGGCGTCAGGGTTCCAGCCCATCGTACCAAGGTGTGTGCGGGCGACACGGTGGGGAAGAGGCGTGGGTGACCCAGGGAGGCCTGGTATCGTCCGAGCGGAGGGTATGGTTGAGATCTTGTGACACTCACAGACGAAAGGGTGAGCAACAGGGAACACAAACATCGACCTGTAGCCGCCGTGAGGTAGGTGCGGATATAAGCGCAAGCGAAATTCCAGCCGATGCGGTGCCAGGAGTCGGATCGGGGAATAGTACTCAGAAACGAGGTCAGAACAAAAGGCCTCGGATCGCTGCCGGTGTGCAGCGGCGCCGGTGCACTCAAAAGGTGCATCGGAGGGGGAAGGCCCCGTACTTTGTTGAGGGTGAGAGATGCCTGGAGACAGTGAGTAGGCATTGGGAGGTTGGATAGTTCCATAAGTGAAAGACCCAACATCATTGCTGAGGATACTGGGGAACGGCAGCTTTCGCGAGCATTGAAGATGAGACAGAGGAAAAAGAGGAAAGTCCATTCGCTGATCGACAAGGTGTACAGTCGCAAGAACCTGGAGGTTGCCTGGAAAAAGGTAAAGCAAAACCGTGGCAGTGCAGGAATAGACGAGGTGACCATTTCCAAGTTTGAGGAGCGAAAGCATTATTATTTGGAGCTTTTGCACCGAAAGCTTCGTGATGGGAGTTATCGTCCGAAGCCTGTCAAACGGGTAGAGATTCCCAAGCCTGACGGAGGCATCAGGAAGTTAGGTATTCCTGCGGTAATGGATCGTGTGGTTCAACAAGCCCTGGTTCAAAGGATGGAGGGAATCTTTGAGGCCAAATTTCTGGATTGCTGTTACGGGTATCGCAAAGGACGCTCACCACATGATGCGATGCGCAAGGTCTGGCGGGAGCTGAATGCCGGCAACCTTTGGATCGTCGATGCGGATTTGCGCCAATTTTTCGATACCATTGACCAGGAAAAGCTTGTTGACTTGATCGCCGAGGAGATCAGTGACGGCCGAGTCTTACAATTAATCAGAGATATCTTGCGATCCGGTGTAATCAAAGGAGGATACTGGCAACCGACGCTGACCGGTGTTCCCCAAGGGGGAGTAGCCAGTCCGCTGTGGTCGAATATCTTCTTAACCCCGTTTGACCGCGCTATGACTGAGCAGGGCCTGAGACTCACGAGGTGGGCCGATGACTTTGTGATCATATGCAATACAAAGGCTGAAGCCTACCGGGCACTTGCGTTTGCCAAGCGTTTTCTCAAAGAGGGATTAGGAGTTGAATTACATCCGACCAAAACACGAATTGTGCATATTCGACAAGGCTTCGAGTTTTTGGGCTATAAGGTTAAAAGGGGTAAAGGCTATAGACTGTCGGCACGCAAACGTCGCGCCAAAGGCAACCCTTATGACCTATACGCAATTCCTCGAGAGAAATCGGTAAAGCGGTTCCGAGAGCAAATTCGTAAACTGACCCACAGGAAAGCACCTGTGAAGCTGCAAGAGCTGATTGAACAAATCAATCCGGTCATACGAGGCTGGGGGACCTACTATCGAAAGGCCCACGTGAGATATCTGTTCAATAAGCTCGATCGGTGGATACAACAACGCATTTATTCGTTTTTGGCCAAGCGTTGGCGCAACGTAATGTGGCGCAAATATCCCACCAGGCGTCTGATTGGAGAATATGGCTTAGTGCGACTGACTCATCTTATCCCCAGTCTCACAAAACAATGACTCCAAAGGTGGAGCAGCAAAGGAAAGCGGCTTAGGGGAAAATCCTACGAGCCGTTTGATCGAGCGGACGGAGGAAGGGCAAAGCGGCTCGACCTCTTCCGACTCTACAGTGATGAAGGTTCTGTAATGGGGCTGGAGCGAAGGGGATGAGTCAGCTCGCAAAAGGTGGCGGCCAACCCCGCTGAGGCGGGGGAGGAGCTGGACACAGTCTGCGTCGGCTTGAGACCGTGAGGTTTCAAGAGAATGGCTGGCAGGAGCCCTATGAATCGAGAGGTTCACGTGGGGTTCTGTGAGGGCCTGGGGGTGAAATTCCCCTGGGCTACTCGACTCACAAGTTCCACGATTTCTGTGATTACATAATAATATCCAAAATTTTGATCGGTGTATCAGTGTGTGTAATCATAGCCGAAATTTACAATATCGCTGATTTGTGTAATTCGTCAGCTAACCTCCAATACCGGTTTCGAATTAATATCATCAAATTCATCGTGCTAAGTTGTAGAATCACTTCTTCGCTTCGTAGGTTGGCGCATTAGGAGGTGTCTTACCTTTAAGTACCGTATGATAGTATTGATATGTCAGAGGCGGACCTTATGTCAGGATTTCACTGCTGACAACATTTCCAATGAACACCGTGTGAGTCCCGAGATCAACAAGATCAATGACTTCGGCTTCCAAGACAGATAATGCATGTTCAGTGATTAAAGGGCAACCTGTAATTCCAGCTCGGAAGGATACTTTGGACAATTTATCAAAATCCCTTCCGGATTTAAAACCAAATGGACCTAAGAAAGTCATAGGTGTCGATTCTTCTAATACTGATGCTGAAAATACTTTACTTTTCACAATGAGTTCATGTGTATAGTTTTTTTATTAATAATAACTGCTATTCGAGGTGGTTCGGAAGTGACTTGTATAATGGTGTTAACAATCTGAGCATTCATTCGGCCTTCATCCCTGGATGTAATTATATAAGGACCATAACTTAAATCTCGAAATACATTACGATCTATTTCGGCGTCCACAACCTTAAGCCTCCTCATAATGACTTATTTTTGACACATGCTACAAGCACACTTATTAGGGAAAATATCTGGAATCAAAACTGGAGTCCCCCATACAACTAAATAATTTGATTGATTCTATATTGAAAGCCGCGGTAAAATTTCTTTCCAATCCTGTTTGAAACTGAGCATTGACAGATATACACTGCACTGCGGATAAAATTCGTGGAGTGCTTTTAGATTTTCAATGGGATCATATTTTTCAGCCTTTTCATCCTTCTTTTTTCCAACACTTCTATAAAGAAGATCGATGTTTTTCGACATCCAAGCCTCAACGACGATAGCAATGTTAAGATCTTTTAACATGTCAACGCTTTTGTCTTTTCCAATAATCGGTTGGGTAACCACATACCTTGCGCCAGCCTCTATCTTTTGCTTTATTCGATTTAACTCAAAAGGCATTGGCTTATAGGGATTGAAGGCTGCCCCGGTTATGAATTGGTCGGAATATTCCTTGTTAATGTATCGGATCAAATCAATGGAGGTGGCCACGCTTTGGTTGCCACCGATGCTTTTAGAGTCGAGCTTGGGCAACAAGGGTCCGCCGTCTCCTCTGACAACAAGAATGTATTTCAAGTTTGCTTTAGCGGCTTTCTGCAGTAATCCGTCAAGCTCGCTTTTGGTATGGAATGTGTTCAAATTCATCACGACCTTCTCTGAATCAACTGAAAGGTCTCTAAGATCAAAACTCTCCAGTGCGCCTAACCTTGGTTGTCCCATGGGGTTATCGGGTATGGATACTCCGCATCCTGCATCAATAATCCTTCGGTACCGCTCAACAAATCTATCCAAATGGGCCTCAATTTGATCGTCAGTCGACCTTTTCGGTGACAGCAATTCTATAAGATAGGGATAATTAAACATAACAAGTCCTCTTCGTTAGTTTTTCCATGAAAGAAAATTTTAGGCTGGTTTTATCACTTTATGGTAGTGCAGAATCGGATAATTACATATGTCGCATGGAGTCTTAGGTGCTTCATCTATTGTAGATCCACAAATCTCACATACATGAAAGTCAAATTTCATTCCCTCAATTTTTTTTGCCACTGAACCAAAAAACCATTTTGAATATTTTTGTATTTCGCTAATTTTGCGTTTATGTTGCCGATGGGATTTCCATGAGTACATACAATTGATAACAGCTTTATCATGCGATTCTTTTTTTAGTTCAGTAAGGAAATCTGGATAGGTTTCCTTGATCTTTTTAAGTTCACCCTCTGAAGCACTTATTAAATTCGCTTTGGTATCTAATATAAAAATCTCAAATTCAGGCTCTTCAGGCCCTGCGTTCAATGAGGCAAGTATCTTTTTGTAGTTCTCTGCATGGATTTTTTCAGAAACTGCAAATGCGGCAAAAAGATAAGCAATATTGGGATATCTTTCTTCAACAGCTTTACGGGAATAACCAACATAATGGTCAGATGCTATTATTTCTGATCTATAGGCGCTATTTAGTACGGCGATTGTTATTGGAAACAAATCATTCTCATCCAACTTATTATCCTCTGAAGAAGCAACAACAATAGACAAGGGATAGGAGAGCGATAAAGAAGTAGAAAAATATAGAAATTGTCTTCTTGAAATTTTTTTCATAAGATAATCTCCTGAAAACCTAACTTTAATGATAACGAAAGCCTAAATTGAGATTGTCACCGATCGTCGAACATTGCAGAGTCAAAGTAACAGCAGAAAGAATTGGCATTGTGAAAAAATTTCAGATGTGAGCACAGGTTCGAAATAAAAAGCGTATCCTATTGGGATTCTAATATTTTGAAATTCATCCGAATGTCAATCACATTTAATATAAGTGCTTGTCAGTTTGCCTAAGTTCTGAGTTGAAGATAATTTCGAAAACCTTCTCTCTGAACCACGGCCACCCTCCATCGTTTTGATTTGCATGTATAATTAGCAAGACTCTTATCGTAAATAGTTAGGTGTCTCACACTGAGCTGCCGAATACTTTTTTTAGTATATCGGTAACGCGTGCTGCCGGATCTTGACGGATCTTCTTTTCCTCTTCAGCCAGCATGAAAAACAAACCGTCCAGACTCTTATCTGTGACATATTGATCAAGATCAACGCTTGCTTTGTCTGCAAGCGGAATGCTGGATAATTTGTTATTTATATCCTGAAATTGGTGGGTAACACCGACCTGCCCCATGGTCTCTTTTACAATGGGTTTGAAAATTTTATGCAGCCGATCATAGGTTTTATCCTTAAAGTAACTCGTCGCCGCGTTGTCAGGACCATCCAAGAGTTTTTGGGCATCCTTAATTTTCATTTCTTTGACTGCTTCCCAAAATATTTGTTTAGCCTCTGGGGCAGCTTGCTCCGCTGCACGGTTCATGCTCTGTTCAAATTCATCAACTTTGGACCCATATCCAGCAAGTCGCAGATATTTTCCGGCGCTTTCGATCTCTTCGGGCAATGGTATTTTGATGTCTGAATTTTTATAATATCCGTCTACTTTTGAAACCGTGGCCACTGCGTTTTGCGTTCCTACCTTAAGGGCTTCTTTAAGACCCTGAATCATTTCATCATTTGTTATACTGCTGTCTCCGCTAGCAGCCTTCTTAACACTATCTAAAATGTTTTTAAGGTCCGCGGTCTGACCGATAGACACATACAATAGCGTCAAGGTCATCAACAGAATAAATTGTCGAAGTGTTGATTTCATATCATTTTCCTTTTTTAATAAAATTGATAAATTTTGTAATGCTTGTGCTTATTGCGCTAAGCTTTTTCTGCAATATGGATCATATAGTGTCAATCCTTGTGCCAATTAATTAAATACAAATGAGTTTTTTCAATTCTTATAATTTTTTGCTACTAACTTATTGTATATATTTATTATTTTTTTGTATAAATGTAAGCATACTTGCTGATAATTCAAGGAATGAAAAATGCCTTGGAATAGGGATTCGGTGAAATGACCCAATTAAGATTTCAAACTCAGGGAATTGCAGCGGTTTATATTTTGAGAATCGAAAATTCAAAGGATTAAGTCGATAGTTTTAGCTTCACGAACTTCTAACAACAGCACTTGCCTCTGGATCAAAAGGATTAACACGCATCGCCAACGAAAGGAGATATCCATAATTATTTTTTAAATAACGCATGTAGGCCAACCACGCGAACACCAGCAGCTTGTAAACCCGAGCGATGTCACCTTCCAAATGTTTTCGATCGGTATCGAGCAATTCAGTTAAATCTGTCCGGTTCAGTAGTTCGTCCCGAAGGTGAAATATGGCACGGAGCAAATCTGCAAAATTCCCGTGCTCCTGCAGAATTGGGTTTTCCAACAATCTCAACAGCAAGTTGGCTCGGTTCTGGAGGTACTCGCGCAGCGCCGACAGATCTCCACGGCGCGAGTCCACAGAAAAGCGGTGTTCCTTTAAACTAATATTGGCCCTGTGGAAGTCTTTATTCGTCCAATCGTTTGATACCTTCAGATTCTGGTACAGGATGTCTATTTGCGGATCAATACGCGCAAACTGCCTTAGCAGTCCGCTTCCCATCTCACTGAAAAACAGACCAGTAACCATGTTGAGTTTTTCCCGTCGAAATGATTCTTCCCGGCGCTTGAGAAATATTTCGGTGATACTAGCAACGACACCAAGAAACGTTCCCACGCCTCCGACAATCAGTATCAGTGCTAAAATCTTACCCGCATTTGATTGGGGATGAATGTCACCGTATCCTACGGTTGCCATAGTGACAATGGCGAAATATATTGAGTCCACCAATGAAAGGTTCTCAATAAACATAAAGCCGAAGCTGCCAACAAGGAGCAATGCTGTAAACACACATAAATACAGTCTGAGTCGAATCCGATCTGCTTCCATTATTCTTTCCACCCCGAAATAAGCAAATGACACGAAATCTTTTGGTCATTTATGTCCTAGCGAAAATTAGATTGTTTATCAAAATATCTGAATCCTTTGATTTCATAATGCTTACGCAAATCTGCAATATTTTGCAAGCTATCAGATTTTAGTTTTCGTGCCTGCTCCCACAATCACAGAACAACCCTGGTTTATTACAGGTTGGATCAACCAATCCTCAATTTTTTCGCAACATGAAATCGAGCAGAAATAGCAGTAGGGCTTGGACAAACAAATGCTATATTATCCAGTTTCAAAATGATATCTCAGGTGGAAAATTTGGGTCGACGATGCAAATAGATTGGAGGTATCAACGGTCTCAGTCCAGCTTTCGGCACCACAATATCTTGTCAACACTGTTTAGTCTGGGCTAACGCAACTGAAACTCGACACATCTCGGGGATCGCCTTTACCGTCGTACTTCGATATCTGTGGATAAGCACACAACAACCGTGAGCCTG
>CP070746.1:3306770-3309360 GCA_020348305.1 Desulfobacterales bacterium | reverse complement strand
ATGTGTTTATGTAGGCAGTGGCCTCCCGGCGAAGCAGGAGATCGATAGCCTTTGGAATATCACCTGTCCTAATCCGCCGCTCCTCCATGATATCAGAGAGAACATGGCACAGATATTGGGTATAGCAGGGGTGGCACTCGGTTGTCTCCACGATAAGCTCCAAGGTTTTTTCGTCAATTTCCACCTCTGCGTCATTGAACCGTTGCTTAATAAATCGTTGGAGGCGACCAAAGTTGATCTTTTCTAATGGAAAGATCTTGCCGGATCGATAAAAAGGACGATTAGGGTCGGAGAAGAGATCGTGAAGCAGATGCTTCTTGCTGCCCACAAACACATAAGAAACGTGCTCATGGGTCTGGATGGCGCTTCGCAATCGACGCTCCGTTTTTCCGCCGCAGTGCAATCATGGTCACGTCATCGAATTGTCCGGCGGCTGAAATATGATCATACAAATCAATCTTGATCCGATCCATTAAAGCTTCGGCTGAATCAAAATGGCTTGCAAGAATTGCCAACAGCCGTGCTTTGGTAAAAAATTCACCGGCTTCGTTTTGGGCATCAGTAACACCGTCAGTAAAAGCAAAAAGGATATCGCCTGGCTGCAAAGAGACCTCCTGTACTTTATATTCCGGATTGGGCATCAAACCCACTGCAGGACCGGTTGGCTTGAGCATCTCTTTAATCTTCCCTTGGCCAATGGCAATGGGAGGTTCATGGCCGCAGTTGATATAATCGAGCACACCGGATTCCGGGTCTAGGACCCCGAAAAACAAAGTTGCAAACATATCTGATTCGCTATGGGTTTCCGCGATGTAATTATTTGTTTGCCTTATCGTATCGAGCAGGGGAGCAGTCGATCGATTCGGCGAGGTTTCCCCAAAGTTATGCCGGGCACCGAAGTTCTGCATTGCAAATGCCCGGATGAGACTGCGAATCAGGGCCATAAAGAGCGCAGCCCCAACACCCTTATCGCATACATCCGCAATAACAATGCCGATACATTCTTTGTTCCCCAATTTAAAGAAATCGTAAAAATCTCCTGCGACCTGACGTGCGGCCTTGAAATGCGATACAATTTCCCAGCCGGACAGCGAGGGCAGCGTGTTTGGCAAGAATCCGGATTGAATCTGTCGGCCGATGTCCAAATCTCTCTCTGCAACCTCTTTAGCCTTCTCGGTTTCCGCAAGTGTGCGGACATTTTCAACGGCGCTTGCAATTTGGATGGAGATCAACGCAAAACCCATCATTAGAAGTGGCCTTACGATGGGAAATATAACATTTGCGTAAAAGAAAAATAAGCCCACAATGCAAATATAGCCTCCAGCTACCCCCAGGGCACCCAAGGTGAATGGAAATGAGGAATAGCGAAACGATAATAGCATAATCCCGAGGAGTAGAATCAATTCGACAAATAGCGTTTCAATGCCAGAAAGTTCCTTGAGAAAAGACTCGGTCAGTATGGTGTGTACGGTGTTCGCATGAACTCCGCTTAATGGCAACTCGGTATCTGTAGGCACCGGTCCCGCATCTGACGAACCGGTTGCATTATCTGATATCAAGATAATTTTTCCTTTTAGCTCTTCCTTCCACATCTCTAGCTCATCCCGATCGTCAGAAGCATAATATACATCGGAGAAATTGTAGTGTTTCATTCGTTCCCAAGAGCCGACAAAATTGATTCTCATGTTACCATTTTTGTCTACGGGAATAACGATATCTGTGGTTTTGACTGATCCGGGTCGTCGGGCATCTTTCAATGTTATGGTTTTACCTGGTTTAACGATAACCTTATCAGGCGGAACATTTAAGAAACCGCAGATGGCTCGTAAGGAAAAGCTTGGATAAAATGCATCATCGTATCGAACGAGCAAGGGAAGTCGACGAAACACACCGTCCAGGTCGGGCTTGAGACTTAAATACCCCAGTCCCCGGGAAGCTTCGGCAAGGGCGGAAAAGGTGATTAATGGATTTTTGCCCATGTAAAACCGTGCATAATTCCCGTCCACGGTGACCTTCCACTTTGTCGTGTCAAGATATCTGCCAACGTCTGCATCCAAAGGACCTTTGCCGTACCCATCCCGTTGTCTTGCCAGCCTGAAAGCCATACCAAAATATACATTTCCGGCTTTTCGAGCCGCCTCGATCAATTTCCTGTCAGCTATATCATCTGTGGGTGCTGCAAAAATAAAATCGTACATTTGAGCCGAAACGTTCATTACCGCCAGATTCCGGATTACTTGGGCATGATACGTGCGATCCAAATAGAAATTGTTGAGCGACTGCATGCTCGTGTTATTCAGATCGACATGCACGATAGTATCATCGTAATATGGGAGGAGAATCCTTGAATTTGATCTGAACAATAATAACCGGTCAACGGTTTGTTCATTCCAAGTTTTAAAAACGTTTGGCGAGAGCCAGAAACAAAGGTGGGCCGCCATAAAGGAGCATGTAAGCCAAGAGATAATGACTTTGCGCTCGATTTGCTTATTGATGATCAATCGTAAACGTCCTGCTGTAAAAATTGGGCGCGGCTATCTCAACCGCAATGTGGGTAATATCGGGGGAGGAAGTTATCCTGTCTTTGGTT
>CP070746.1:3290548-3306670 GCA_020348305.1 Desulfobacterales bacterium | reverse complement strand
CCATAGTGATCGGCATGTATGGCCACTGGAATAGTTATGCCGAGTTCATTTCATACGGCGTCTACGATTCGGGCAATATTCAAGAAATTTACAGCGCAATAAGCATCGGCTCCACCCTCGGACTTGGCTATTTCAATGATAATTGCTGAATTGGCTCTTTGGGCGTCTTTAAGCGCTCATCTTATAACAAATCTATTTCTTCGTTTAGCGGCCATGGCTATGGCGTGGCCTTTTTTAAGCATAGCTCGGTCAACAAATTTACCGCTAACAATGAGAGCTTTCGAATTTGGGAAAAGTTTTTTCACGTTTGGTGGTCGACCGATTTCAAGAGCTCGTTTAAAATCTATTGAAGCGGCGGCTTTTGTTTGAGGCATGGCTGAACCTCCTTATAGTTTGCTTTTTTGAAAATGAAAAATTAGACATAAATGTCAATCAGTAATCCCACTTGATCGACTTTAATGGATTCCATACTGCGCCTTGGACCGTAGGTTGTATTACGGCTTTCCGCATGCAAACTGTATTTGTGAAAGCCCGGGTAACGAAAAGGGTTATACTGTTCTACAGCTTCCCGTCCCAGCTCCTGCCGGGGGAATAAATTTGGCTGGCTCAGGGGCTTCAGTTGATAATTATCCACCGGATAGGGTATGAGATTTAAATTTGACGATATAACCATCTGTCGTTTACAATAACTTTGGATTCTGGCCCTACTCGTTTAATCAGGATCTTAACCGCCATGGTGCTCTCCTTAGGAAAACAATTCAGCGGAGCTAAACCGGATTAAGTATTTGATCATATTGAAAAACAGGGCATAATGTCAAGGATAATGCTGCAAAGACACGAAATTTTCTAAATTTGAGAAACGCTAAAAATAAAAGGCAGGTCGACTAGCTCGAAATTATCGACGGATATGAAAGGTTGGTATATCTCGCAATGAAATAGATTAAGATAGGTTTATAAGGCCAATTTTTAAGCGGCCGTAGAGTTGTTGAATTGATAATACATTGGAATAAGCCGGTCAACAGGATGTCAAAAATTAAATCGTAAGGCAGCCCAATCGATGAAGGATTTATTCGTTGTTATCTTTTTTTCTTGTGGCATTTTCCTTGGTCACTCTGGCATTATAGGCTTCAATTTGAGCCTCGTAGTCTTTTCCTTTTTGTTGATACGCATTTACTCTTTGATTTAACTGGTCAACCTTTTTATTGTATTCCATAATTTGTATACGGGATACAGCCTTTTCTTTCTCTTTGGAGAGCTTTTCTTTTTCTTTTACCAATTCTTTGTATTCGTTATCAATTTCCTCCTTTAAGGAGACCAGGCGTTTTCTGGCTTCTTCTAGACTTTCTTGTTCTGATTCATCGGTTAAATTTGCTGAATTTTCCTGTAGTTGGGGATTTTGGGATTCTTCTTTTTGGGGATTGTTTTCTTCGGCATCGCTATCGCTAACCGATTCTACATAACTTTGAATTTTGGCTCGCTGTTCTGGCGGGACCTGATTAATATCATCTGTGAACCGGATGTTACCTTCTTCATCGACGTATTTATAAAACTGTGCCGAAGCTGACACCGCAAATAAGGCAATAATTAAAATTACAATCAACTTGATCAAATTCATGGAATAGTTCCTCCTAGTCAAGCTCCAAAGCCTTTTTTTATAATATATTGATATCAAGGGAAAAATTTTATCCTCAACATTCAGTTTGACGACAACTACTCTGAATATCGGCGATTATGGTTAATTACAATCTATATTAAATATTTATCATATGCTGTGATTTTATGCAAATTTCTCGTATTTGGCTCCGCAAGATTTTTTCTATTGGATATCTATGGTTTCATGTCATATCATCTATGTATGAGCAGATCCCCAGAATGATTCCGAATCAGCAAAAAAAATCGTGAATATTTTTTAAAGTTGTGAATTAATTCTATGAATTTGGCGATGTTGTGATATCATGGAAAAAAATCTATTTTCTGCAAAAGTGAGGTGGCTTTTTCGGTAATTACCAAGCATATCGAAAACTGTAAAAGGCGGCATCGAAAGAGGAGTAATCATGTTAAGTGAAAATGAGAAACTGGAAGTGCTGGCGCGTTTGGGAATTGATCTTAGTATGATCCACGATTTGGATATATTAATGCAACGAATTCTAACAGAGGCACGCCGATTTGTAAACGCTGATGCGGGTTCCATCTATATTCGGGACAAAGATATGCTTCATTTTACGTATACTCAAAACGATACGCTTCAAAGACGCCTGTCCGAGAGGGAAAAGCTGATCTATTCCACTTTCAGTATACCTGTCAATGAGAAGAGCATTGCCGGTTATGTAGCAGCATCCAGTCAACCCCTTAATTTGCCTGACGTTTATAAGATTGAACCGACAAAGCCCTATCATTTTAATAAAGAAATTGATGAGGACTCCAAGTACACAACGCAATCGGTTTTAACTATTCCTTTGAAAAACTTTAATGATGACGTTCTCGGCATCTTGCAGATAATCAATTCTCAAGATGAGGCCATGCGGGTCATACCCTTTACTGAAAATGACGAAAAGATGTTGATGCACTTTGCTAGTATTGCGGCTGTGGCACTTGAACGGGCGCAGATGACCCGCGCAATTCTGCTCAGAATGATCCGCATGGCAGAGTTGCGCGATCCCAAAGAAACCGGGGCCCATGTAAACCGAGTCGGGGGATATGCTGTTGAGATCTATGAAAAATGGGCCAATAACCGTGATTTGCCTCAGAAAGAAATTGATAAAAATCGCGATATTCTCCGTATGGCGGCCATGCTTCATGATGTGGGAAAAATTGCCATCTCAGATCTGATCTTGAAGAAACCTGGCCGGTTTAACCGGCGCGAATACGAAATAATGAAGCAACATACCGTATTAGGCGCTCAGTTGTTTTTAGACCGTCAATCTGATTTTGATGAAGCCGCTGCTCAGGTTGCATTAAATCATCACGAGCGCTGGGATGGACAAGGGTATCCCGGGCATGTTGACGTGAGAACAGGCAAATTCTTACACGGATTTGAGCGATTCGATGGAGGGGCGCAAGGAAAGAAGGGTGAAGAGATCCCTTTGTATGGCAGAATCGTAGCCCTTGCAGATGTTTATGATGCCCTTTCAACGGCCCGTGCATATAAAGAGGCTTGGGATGAAACCGAAATTCTAGCTAAAATCGAGGAAAGCACCGGCCGCCATTTTGATCCTGAACTCGTAGCAATTTTCTTTTCTTGTCTTGATATTCTTCATTCGATACAAAGAAGATACGTGGATGAAGATTAAGGAATAAATTCAATTAGGATTCATACAATTGTTTGACAATATTTTTAACTTTTTCTGGGATTGATCAACATGAAGCTAGATCATTGTATCATCATTATTGGCATTCTAGTATCCTTATGCTCATGTGTCCCCAAACCTGGGGTTACGCCCAGCACAGCTCCCGCTGGAACAGCTGATGGGCTGTTTTTGAGAGCTGAACAGCAGTATCAGGCCAAATCGTATGGGGATGCTTTAATTCTCTTCAATGACTATCTGTTGTACTTTTCAGAGGAGCCTATGGCGCCTGCTGCCTTGATGAAAATTGGAATTATCAACTCCATTTTGGGCAACTATAATATTGCACGCCAAGCCTATCAACGCCTGATCGTTGAATATCCAGGCAGCTCATTTACTCAGGATGCTCTGTTTGAAATGCTTTTTACATTTTACAAAGAAAGTCAATTTCAAGAGGTCATCACCCGCGCTGCAGAAGTTTTGGAAAATATGGACTCACCGGATCATATCTTTAGGACATATGCTCTGATAGGCGATGCATACATGGCTATGGAATCTCCCATAGATGCGATTCAATACTATCTTGAAGCTCAAAGGCAATCCACGGCGTTCGATCACCAGGCCATTGACTTGAAGTTAAAAGAGGCCATTGCACAGCTTGATTCCGATGATGTGGCCATTTTATTGGATAGTGCCGAAGAAAGACTGCCTATGGATTACCTCTTGTTTCAATTGGGTTTAAATTTCGCCATGGAAGAAAAATATGGTGACGCCTTACGTGTTCTTGAGGAATTCATTGAACGCTATCCCGACCATGAAAATACATCGTTGGCTCAAAGCTTAATCGAGGAAATAAAGAAAAATGCTCTATTTAAACGCCATACCCTTGGTTGCCTGCTTCCGCTCAGTGGTCCTTATCAAAAGTTTGGCCTCACGGCGTTAAAAGGCATTGAACTTGCCTTGGACCAGTTTAGTTCCCTAAGTGGTAAGCCTTCAGTTAACATTATTGTTAAGGATACCGCAGGAGACCCAGATAAAACACGGCAAGCACTGCAGGAATTGAATGAGGATCAGGTAGCGGCTATAATCGGTCCGATTGTTACAGCTCAAGTTGCTGCTCAAGAGGCCCAAAGTCACGGAATCCCGATTATTACGATCACCCAAAAGGATAATATTGCTTCGATCGGTGATAATGTGTTTCGAAATTTTATTACTCCCCAAATGCAGGTTCAGGCCATTGCCAATTATGCGATGGATTCCCTTGGCATCGGCCGGTTTGCGATTTTGTATCCTGATGAAAATTATGGAGATACGTTTATGAACCTGTTCTGGGATGAGCTGATAGAAAAGGGCGGTCAAGTCGTAGGTGTCGAAGCTTACAATCCCGAGCATACAGATTTTGCTGATCCAATAAAAAAGCTTGTAGGGCTTTACTATGAAATACCCGAGGATCTTAAACCGGAGATAGAGGCCCTGTTGGAAAAAATAAAAAAAAATCGATCAAAAATTAAAGAGAGCCAAGATCAGCTATCTAATCAGCAAAAGGGAGAAGAAGAGCAGGCCGATAAGCAAGATGAGGAACCAGAACCCATTGTGGATTTTGAAGCCATTTTTATCCCGGACTCTCCTAAAAAAGCAGGTTTGATTATCCCCCAACTCGCCTATTATGATGTCAATGACGTTTTGCTGCTCGGCACCAATCTATGGCATTCTGATTCTTTAATTCAGATGGCCCAACAATATGTCCAGGGCGTCGTTATGCCGGATGCATTTTTTGTCGAAAGTGAATCCCCACAGGTTAAAGCGTTTGTAGAAAAGTTCGAACAGACCTACCAGGAAAAGCCCGGGTTTATCGAAGCGGTAATGTATGACTCTGCCATGTTGTTGTTAGATGTGGTCAGCAAACCGCATATTCGTTTCAGAAGTGAATTAAAGGCCGAGCTTTTCAACCTCGTTGAATTTCAGGGTGTGACTGGGGCGACCCGCTTTGATGAAAATGGAGACGCCCAAAAGAAGCTGCATCTCTTGACGATAAAAGGCAAGCGGTTTGTTGAGTTGGAATAGCGATATTAGTGGTGATTTTGAAATTATTTCTAATCGTTATTTAGTGACCCCTGCCCCGTAGCTTCCAGGGCGCTGCGCCACAACATTCCTTGCGGATCAATCTTTTTACGCTTTCCAGCTACCGTCTTCATCGGTACATGCACAAAGTGATTATTCCAATGACCAATGAGCAGATTTGTCTTGCCGGCCATTCCAGCGTGTACGGCGTTTCGTCCTAAAAAGTTGCAAAATACCCGATCATTCGCATTTGCCGGCAGGCTCCGAATCATATAGCTTGGATCGATATATTTTAGAGAGATATCAATTCCTTTCGATTGAAAATAAGATATGATAGAATCCTTTAAAAATAATCCGATGTCTTTCAATCTGATATTTCCCGAGGCATCGCGTTCGGTTCCTGCGTCCTCAAAGAATTTTTGCCCAGCACCTTCGGCTGCCACGATCACAGCATGTCCTCTTTCGGCCAGGCGATTTTCAAGCGCACGCAATAGCCCATTTAGTCCCTCGAGATCGAAATCGACTTCTGGTATCAAAACAAAATTGACGTCCTGTTGTGCCAGCACAGCGGTTGCTGCTATGAAACCGGAGTGACGCCCCATAAGCTTGATAAGTCCGATGCCGTTGGGGTAACCTTCAGCCTCATTGTGGGCGCCCATAATTGCGTGGGTGGCCACATCGACGGCCGTGTCAAATCCAAATGATCGCGATACCAAATAGATGTCATTATCGATGGTTTTAGGGACACCGACGACACTTATCTTCAGATTCCTTTCGACAATGGTGTCTGCGATCCGGGTGGCAGCCATCAGCGTTCCGTCACCGCCGATCATAAACAGAATGCCGATGTTCATGCGATCCAGGCAGTCAACAATTTCGTCAATATCTTGGGGCCCTCTAGAAGACCCCAGGACCGATCCGCCTTGGGTGTGAATATTGACAACGGATTTGGGAGTCAGATCGATGAGATCATGTCCATATTTGGGAATAAATCCCTCTAACCCGTATCGGATACCATAGATGGTTCGAACGCCGTAGCCGTAGTGAAGCTCCAGAACAACAGAACGGATGATGTCGTTTAATCCCGGGCACAATCCGCCGCAGGTTACCAGGGCACATCGCAGTTTGCTCGGATCAAAAAAAATGGTTTTCCTGGGCCCTGCCAGCTCAAAGCAAAGCGGCGTTTGGCCGTTTTTAACCACTTGAGTTAAATGAGATGCATTGACATCCATCAGAATCCTGTGCTCGTCTGACGTTAGGCTGATGCTGTCTGATCCGTTTGCTCTTCGTTGAATGGGCAATGGTATTTTCGCTTCCCCAAGACTCTTTATCTCCGTGATAATGGAATCTTCGTTCATCATATAGTCCTCAATTTAGAATAGATGGTTATGGATGATGGTTTATATTTTTTTAATTTCAACGGATTTGACAATGTTTTACAAAAAAAATCAAGTATTCTTTAAAAGGCCATCGTTTTCCAAATTTGATAAAAAATTTTATTGACAAGCGGAATTTGCTTCATTATATTCCGCAAACTTTTTGCTTTCAGCAAGGTCTGGGACAAATTTTATATCCCGGCTTTTTTATTTAAATTAAATTCTTAAGGGGGTGATTCCAATGGTTTGTACAACAATTAAACAAGGTCTGGAGTGTCCGTTTATGACCGAAAAAGGCTGCTCCTACAATGGCGGGATTTGCCATCAGATCGTTGAGCAATGCAATGGCTGCAATCGTGGAGCCGAGTTTGCATCCGGCTGGTATTGCACCGCATGCCCTGATCCCACTGTAAAATGGAAACACGGAAATTGTAATTTGGCTTCCCATATCAAGGCTGCTTCTGATTCCTCAAAAGGCAAGCTGAATCCACTTAAGGCCTCCAAAAGAAGGAACAGGTAATTTAGCTTTCGATCTAACGGTAAACCCCGCTCAGTTTCCGAGCGGGGTTTTTTATGCGCCTAATATTTTATCGATACTGACAAGCTGGATACAAATTCCAATTAGTTCCATTGCCTGGCGAATATCTTCCAGCGGTGGGAAAGATGGAGCGATCCGAATGTTTCGGTCCAAGGGATCCTTTTTGTAAGGAAACGGAGAACCGGCTGGAGTCAATTTCACACCTGCCTCAGCGGCCATTTGCACTACCGCGCTTGCACATCCCTCCATGATGTTTAGACTGACAAAATAGCCACCTTCGGGTTTACTCCAATCCGCAATATTTTTATCCTGCAACTCGCAGGCCAATGTAGCTTGCACCGCATCGAACTTCGGTTTTAAAATTGCGGCATGTTTTTTCATATGATCTTTTATTCCTGCCATAGTCCTGAGATATCTCACATGACGCAGCTGGTTGAGTTTATCGGGACCGATGGTTTGAAAAGCCATTTGTTTTTTAGCGCGCTCCATATTTTTTTTGCTGCCCGCCATGATCGCCACGCCGGCTCCAGCCAGGGTAATTTTGGATGTGGAGCCCCACATCAAGACTCTATCTGGATTACCGGCTTGTTTGCATGCTGCAAGAATATTTTTTAACTTAGCCGCTTGGTCACCCAGGTGATGAACGGCATAGGCGTTGTCCCAAAAGATCCTAAAATCTTTGGCTTTGACAGCCATACGGGCGAGGCGATCCACCACTTCATCGGAATAGACAATACCCGTGGGATTGCTGTATTTCGGCACACACCATATTCCCTTGATGCTTTCATCATCGGCCACTAGCTTTTCAACACGATCCATATCGGGACCATCATTTTTCATTTCGACCGTGATCATTTCGATACCAAGATATTCACAGATAAGGAAATGGCGGTCATATCCGGGGCTCGGGCACAGGAATTTTACGTTCGGCATTTTCATCCAGGGAGCCGTCTCATCGGTGACCCCATTTACCATCGCCCGCATAAACGTATCGTGCATCATGTTGAGACTGGAATTTCCGCCGATGATAATTTCATCTTCATCAACTTCCATATACTGAGAAAAAAGCGCTTTGGCTTCTGGAATTCCATCCAGTCCACCGTAATTGCGGCAATCTAATCCGTCTTCTGCAATATAGTCAATGTCGTTGACACAATCGAGCATATCCATGGCAAGATCAAGTTGCTCGGGACACGGCTTACCCCGGGTCATATCCAATGTTATGTTGCGGGCCTGAAAATCACAATAGCGTTCCAACAGTTGTGATTTAGTTTGCTGAAGTTCTTGGGGACTAAGGTTTCTGAAGTCTGACATGTTGGTCGTTCCTGCATCGTAGGTTTTGTTTTGAATAACTTATCTATAGCCGAGAGGTCAAATTTTTTTGTCGTTCTCTATATCATCGGGTATTGATTGCATCAACCCCCAAATGTTTGCAAGCTTGATGGCTTTGTATAAAGCAATTAGGATGTTGTCGGGAAGTTATTGCTTTTTATAATGGGTAAATCCAAAAGATAAAATCAATGAAGCAGATTTTTATGATCTTGACCTTTATTCTAAATTCACCAAAAAAGCATTCAAAATAAAACTTGTTTATGATATTAATTCTGTAGCCGATTTCGGGGGCGAGAGACAGGGTTTTATTGATGAAGACTCTAAGCACGTAAAAATCAAACCGGTATGACAACATCAAATAATTGATTATGAGGTGAAAGCATGACTCAAGATATCATAACAGGCTACAGTGAAGAAAGAAGATCCGAACCGAGAAATGTATTAGAATTATCCAGCAGCGTAGAAATAGACTTGGGTCGTCCCATACCTATTTTTCAATTTAAACTAAGAGATCTATCTTCAAATGGTGCATGTGTTTTAGTAAAAGAAGGTTCTTCAATGTTAAGTAATATAGAGATTGGCCGGACACTGAAAATGAAATACAGCTCAGCTGAAGCGCCTAAGTCTATTGAATTTCTCAAAGCAGAAATAAAGCATATTACGAAACAAGATGAAGGACGATTTAAGGGGCATTATCTAGTTGGCTTGAGCATAGTAGATAAACAGCTCTTTATTTCTGAGAAGTCTGAAGAAGTATTGTTCAATAGAAACAAAGAGCTATTTGATTTAACAGAAGCAAAAACCCAACAAGGTAATGTAGGCAGACGTTCAGGTGGTGAAAGAAGGCAATTGTCAAACACCGGTTACTTCCCGGAAAGAAGATCGGGGAAAGATCGTAGAAGCGGAATAGAGCGTAGAAGCGGGTTAGATCGAAGAGGTGGTATAGATCGAAGAAGTGAGCGAAATATTAGTTAGTTAATAATGGACCTTTTTTAAGAATAATCCCCGTGCCGGAGCTGTTGCGCCGGCTTGCGAGCGGTCCTTTGAATCCAGGATGCGCTTAAAATCTGCAGGTGTTATCTTACCAAGTCCTACCTCTACCAGCGTTCCAACGATATTGCGCACCATAAACCGCAAGAGTCCGTCAGCTTCAATTTCAAACACTAAATATCCGTTATTTTCTTCAAGCAAGCTTGTGTTTAAAACACAGCGGTTAGTGTGGGATCTTGGACTGCCTGTACCTTCAAAGGCTTTGAAATCATGGCAACCGCTAAGATGAGTTATTGCCGAGCACATGTGCTCAAGGTTTAGTTTTTTTCGGATGTGCCATGCATACTGTCTAAAAATTGCAGCCGGTCTTGAACGATTTAATATTCTGTAAACGTAGGTTTTACTTTTTGCATTGTAACGCGCATGAAATGTCTCTGCGACTTCTTCACAACTCGTTATGACAATGTCTTCCGGGATCAGGCTGTTGAGTCCGCCCAGGAAATCCTCGGTGTTGAGTTTTGTGTCACATTTAAAATTGGCAACTTGGCCATAGGCATGGACACCGGCATCGGTTCTGCCTGAGCCGATCAAGGATATCTTCTGGCCGGTCATTGTCATTAGCGCCTGTTCAATCTCACCCTGGATAGTGGGGTCATTATTCTGGCGCTGCCACCCGCAATATCGGCTACCATCATATTCGATGGTTAGTTTAAAATTTCTCATCTTCATCCCTGATTCATCCAATTAGCAAAGATGGAAAAAAATGGAAGACATGGTGTTGGTGGGTTTAATAATGATTCTATTAAAAAGCCAAACCTCTGTCAATCGACCTGAGCAAACGCATGAAGTGCCTAATTTATGATAATATCTTTGTTGACTGCTGCGTTTAAGGTAAACATATAGTTAGTTGGATGTTGTTTCCAATCCTGATTGACAATCTTGGCCATCTCTGTCAAATGAATTCTAGAAAGGATTAACTATCGTCGATCGCGCAGACTTGTGATACACGACGCTTAGAAACTACAAAATTCAGAGGAATGATAAAAATGGAAATGAAAAGCTGTCCGGGATATCAGATGGCAGGAATTGCTGCAGGTTTGAAAAAGAACAATGCGAAAGATTTGGGTCTTATTTATTCCGAAGTTGAGGCTTCTGTTGCAGGGGTGTTTACCCGAAATAAGATTCAAGCCGCCCCTGTGCTGTTAGATAAAGAACGCATAAAATCAGGTGTCTGCCAGGCAATAGTTGCAAATAGTGGCAACGCCAATTGTTGTACCGGTGAAAAGGGGATACAGGATGCTCTCCATACAGCTCGATTGGCTGCATCGGGGCTTGGAATTTCAGAAGATCGTGTGCTGGTGGCATCCACTGGCGTCATAGGTGAAGCCTTGCCGATGGATAAAGTTGAAGGTGCAATTCCGGACCTTATCGGAGCTCTTGATCCCAATGGTGTTGCTGATTTTGCAGAGGCCATTATGACAACCGACACTGTTCCGAAAATCGTTTCTAGACATGGAGAGTTGGATGGTGTACTCTTTACGATAACCGGCGTGGCCAAGGGAGCAGGGATGATTCAACCGGACATGGCTACGCTCTTATGCTTTGTGATCACCGATATTAAAGCAAAACCAGATAAATTAAAAGAGATGCTTCGGGCAGCAACCGACAACTCGCTGAATCGGATTACGATTGACGGCGACACGAGCACCAATGATACGGTGCTTTTAATGGCCAACGGTATCTCTGAAGCGTTGGTCAATGACGCAGATCAGACGGCGACGTTTCAGGCCGTGTTGGACGATGTTTTGATAACACTTGCCAAACAACTGGTCAAAGATGGTGAAGGCGCCACCAAGCTTGTTGAAATTGTAGTCAAGGGTGCTTCATCTTATGATGATGCGCAGCAGATAGCAAACACGGTAGCCAATTCCAACCTCCTTAAAACTGCATTTTTCGGAGAGGATGCCAACTGGGGTAGAATTCTTATGGCTGTCGGTAGGGCAGGAGTGCCGGTAGATCCGGACACAATTGATGTTTATTTTGATGATGTATTGATGGTTCAAAACAGTGTGGGATGTGGCAAAGCCGCGGAAAATAAGGCCACCCAGGTGCTGAAGAAATCTGAGTTTAACGTAACGATCGATTTGAAAATGGGCAATGGCAATGCTTCGGTGTTTACCTGCGATTTTTCTGTCGACTATGTTAAGATAAATGCGGATTATCGTTCTTAAACCGGTTAAGGCGGAACAAAACAGGTTCCAGTTTTTTACAAATATGTTGTCAGATAAACGGCCCTAGCGCCTAAGTGGAAAAATCCATAACATAGTATAAGCATCGCAACCCGCAACCCGCAACCCGTAACCCGCAGCACGCAATTCGATATTATGCCATTAATGCGACTGCAAAAATATCTTTCCGCCGCTGGGGTCTGCTCCCGGCGCAAAGGTGAGGGGCTGATCCAAGACGGCCGCATCTCAGTAAATGGTGTTGTGGTCTCTGGGCTCGGAACTAAAGTCGATCCTGACAGAGATTTGGTCGAAGTGGATGGAAACATAATCCACATTGATCAGAAACTCGTGTACATCGCCCTAAACAAACCCAAGGATTACGTTACCAGTTGCCGCCAGAAAGCAGACAAGATCGTTGTCGATCTACTTGAGGTCGCACAGCGGGTCTATCCGGTGGGAAGATTAGATAAGGATACCACCGGCCTTTTGATTTTGACCAACGACGGACGTCTTCACCACAAACTTTCGCATCCGTCATTTGACCATGAAAAGGAATATGAGGTTACGGTAGTAAAACCGATCGCCGATGGTGCACTTCAGCACATGGCAAAAGGATTGCCGATGATGGGAACAAAAACCCGGCCGGCCCGTGTAAAACGGATATCTGCAAGGCGGTTTCGTATAATCCTTCAAGAGGGGAAAAATAGGCAAATACGGCGCATGGTTCGAAAAGTGGGCAATCAAGTGACGGATCTGAAGCGAGTACGGATTGCAAATGTAAAATTGGGTAAGCTTCCTGAAGGAGCTTGGCGTCATTTAACCAAATCCGAATTGAGCCGATTACTCCAGCTGCTCTAATAAAGAATTGTCTCGAAATCAGTTCTATTCAACGTAGACAATTTGTCCCGGATATATTGTAGACCCTTGCCATAACTCGTTTAATGACAAAAAACGTTCCAGGGCCATATTGTGTCGCCTTGCGATCAGGAAAGGACTATCCCCGGTTTTTACTTCATAAGTGTTCACGCCTTCTTTCATTGAGAGATCTTTTTTCACCGGAAATATGGTCAAAACCTGCCCTTTATATAGGGCAGTTGTCGTTAGATAGTTTAGTTCCTGAATTTTTTTGGTGGTGGTGCCATATTGCTTGGCAATGATCCACAAGGAGTCACCTTTTCTTACAATATGGGTTAGTGCCTGACCATTCTTAGGCCGAATAGGTTTCGATGTCTTGTAAATATATCCTCTTTGGGGGATTTTCAGAAGCTTGCCGGCGACAATGAAATTTGACCGTTTCAACTTATTGGCCCGCATGATACTTCTTACGGAGGTTCGATATTTGCGGGCAATAAAGGAGAGGGTTTGACCTGATCTTACGCGGTGGTAGACAAAGGCCCGTTGGGGAGGAGAAGATACGGGGATTTTATCGAGATTGGCAAGAAGAACTTCACCGTGGTTGGGTGGAACGTTCAGTGGATAATTGTCCCCCGGTGATATTTTATAGCGCAGTTCCGGGTTGAGCTCTTTAAGTTTCTTTTGCGAAACGCCGATGGCCGTGGCGACATCCCTGAGATGCACCTGTTTTGATATCGTAACACTTTCATATTGCAGGGGAGGATCGAGAGTGATAAAATCCACCCCGTATTTTTCAGGATTGCTGAGGATATGAAGGGTCGCCAGAAAACGCGGGACATATCTTGCTGTTTCACGGGGAAGTCGTTCATAAAGATCCCAGAAATTGTCGAGATAATTTATATTTTGATTCCGAATGACCCGTAAAACTTTTCCTTCTCCACAGTTGTATGCGGCTAATACCGTTGACCAGTCCCCGAAAATCGCGTGCATTTCTTTTAAATAATCTATGGCAGCTTTCGTTGATTTAACCGGATCCATACGCTCATCGATAAATTTGTCGCGTTTCAAGCCAAACTTGTAGCCGGTTGAAGGAATAAATTGCCAAAGTCCTAACGCCCTAGACCTCGAAAGAGCGTTCACTTTAAAACCGCTTTCAATTAAAGGCAGCCAGGATAATTCCTCTGGCAGACCGGCTTCTCTGAGAGCTGAAACAATTTGAGGCCGATACCTACCTGAGCGTTTGTATGCTTCGATGAAAAAATATTTTTCTTTGCCTCTGGTAAACAGCTCTATTTCAGCCTGAACGTGATTATTGAGAACCAAGGGAATGGCATTGTGGTTTCCGTTGACAACGATGTTTCGGGAAGCGTAAATTTCTAAAATACGCTTTGAGATCATAAAACGCAGATCTTCTTTTTGCTGGATCAGTTTAAGTTGGTCAGTAGTATCGACACTTAAGATTGAGGCGTAAGCTTGATCCAACGCATCAACCGCGTTTTCAAGTTCACCCTTCTGCCAGAACTCTTGCGAAACCTGACACAACTCGAGGGCTTCATCCAGGGCAGGCTGGGCTTTTTGGGTAGGAGAAAGATTTTCTGCTGGGTTCTTTTCGTTATTGATATAACTTTCGTCAACCCCAGCCGACACAGCGTCAGCCTGTTCGTCTTCAGCCGAAGGGTTGTCTGTCATTGCTGAATCTCTGTGAAGATTTGGTTGAAGTTGGGGGGCGCTTTCATCCGAAACAATTTCGTTTTCTTCCGATTGCGCTGGGGTTAAAGGCGGGGGTTTGGATTGGTGAGTATTTTTGTTCGAAGATAATGACCTATCTTGAGACAAATGCACGCAGCCACACAAAATGAGTAACAACAACGGAATAACTGAAACACGAGAATTCATAGATTAATTCCTTAGGGATAGAATGTTCGAAACTTGAGATAATCACCAGCGTATGCAATTGACTTCATCTGCAAAATTTCCTGTTTCCTGTTTGATTAACCCAATAAAAGCAAATTTGTCAAGGGCTTATCTATAACTTTGATAATATATCACAAAGACGAATAAATAAAGATTAATTTTTTTCTTTTTTTATAGTAATATGAATACTACCTTAATCTTAAAAGGATGGCTTATTCGGGACACCAAAAAGCATCAATTGAAATTGCGATAGTTGTAAGCCTTTACTTTTATAAAAAAGTGATTAAAATCGATTTTTGATTGCTTATTCATATGGGCTTTGTCTTAATTTATTTGATAGTTAACTATCGTCACTTTTGGCATAAAACTTTAACTACAAATACGAAAAAATCTAATAATCGGCAAAATTTAGAGGAAATGCTAATAATATTGTAATATTTCGCTATAATTGCTATTATTAACCAATTTTTTTGGTTGCTATTTAATTAATAAATTGATAAAGATATTTGTTTAAAAACTTTCCATCCCGGGGTTAACGAAAATAATCAAATTTACAATTAATTTAGATGTTTATGTTGTTTGGCCAGCGTAGCTCAGCTGGTAGAGCAACTGATTTGTAATCAGTGGGCCGGGGGTTCGAGTCCCTCCGCTGGCTCCATGCATGTACAGAATTCGGCTTGTCGTGGTGCAATGATCATGACACCGAACATTTGGCAAAATTACGGGGAAGGATTGTTCAAGCGTGTTGCGTCAGGTCGGGTCTGGACCAGGGATTTCGGATTTCGGGTAGATTGGGTCATTCCGCAATCTGTATTCCCCAATCCACTTAAGCATTATTAAATAGGTGGGGTTCCCGAGTGGTCAAAGGGAACAGACTGTAAATCTGTCGGCGAAGCCTTCGGAGGTTCGAATCCTCCCCCCACCACCAACCTAAAACTAAGTCATATGTAGGAGATTTCGGTGTCAATTACGGGATCGACAGCGACTACATGACTTCCAGCATACGTGTAATAGCACATTTTATGGATATTGTTTTTATTTCTCCTTTTATGATTTTGGGTTGGGGATGATAATCCGGTACAATTTAAGCGGGAGTAGCTCAGTTGGTAGAGCTTCAGCCTTCCAAGCTGAATGTCGCGAGTTCGAGTCTCGTCTCCCGCTCCATAGAAGTAGTATTGTCCGTTTAATAATGATTAATACTGAATACAAAAAATTAAAAAAGACCCATAGCATAACGCCCACGTAGCTCAGTCGGTAGAGCGCTTCCTTGGTAAGGAAGAGGTTCACCGGTTCGATTCCGGTCGTGGGCTCCATTTTGTAAAGTCTGCCAAACATGCACATAATTGCTTGGGGCGGCTTTTAGATATTGGGTCAAACAAGGTGTAAAAGTTATTGCATTAATTCCTTAAACCATTGGGAGGACAAGGACATGGCGAAGCAGAAGTTTGAGCGGACCAAGCCGCATGTAAATGTAGGAACGATTGGTCATATTGATCATGGTAAGACGACGTTAACGGCGGCGATTACCAAGCATTTAGGTAAGA
>CP070746.1:3277054-3290448 GCA_020348305.1 Desulfobacterales bacterium | reverse complement strand
TGCCGTCTCCCGCGTGAAAGACATTGCCGATGGTGAGATCGTATTTCTTGCCGACTTCTAACACCTGGCTGAGGACTTCCGGCAGTTTTGTGCGGGGCACCGTGCCGTCACAGCACAGGAAACTGGGATATAGCTGGCCAACGGCGCCGAAGGCGCCTTTGCGGCCGGCCCACAGAACCGTCCTTTCTGCCTCATTTTTTGCCAGCTTCACCTCCCGAACGTTGTTCTGCCGACAGATTTCCATGATTTTGTTGGCGTTTTCTTCCATGCCTTCTGGCATGCCGTCAAGCTCGATGATCAGCACGGCCGCAGCGTCCAGCGAATACCCCGCCTTAACACTTGCTTCCACCGCGCGCATGATCGGATTGTCCATCATCTCCAGGGTGGCAGGAATGATCCCTTCGGCAATGATGGCCGAAACCGTGTTGGCGCCGTCTTCAATGGTGTCGTATATGGCCAACATGGTCTTGACCGCTTCAGGGGCTCGTTCCAGTTTAAGAATGGCTTTGGTCGCCAGCCCCAGGGTTCCTTCACAGCCCACAAAAAGACCCGCAATGTCGTAACCGGGATTGTCTCGAGACTTCCCGCCAGTCCAAACCACTGTGCCATCATTGAGCACGAGCTCCAGACCCAGGATGTGGTTCGAAGTAACGCCGTATTTGAGGCAGTGGGGGCCGCCCGCATTTTCAGCAATGTTTCCGCCGATAGTGGAGACCTTTTGGCTCGCCGGGTCCGGCTGGTAGACGAAACCCTTTTTCAGCACCTCGGTTTGCAAATCCAGTGTGATCACTCCGGGTTCGACGGTGGCTGTGCGGTTGGGGATATCAATCTCAAAAATTCGGCTCATTCGCGAGAAATGGACGACAATGCCTCCTTTGACGGGAATCGTACCACCCGTCAAGTTGGTGCCGGATCCGCGGCCTAAGATAGGAATCTTCTCTTTGTAAGCTAACACCATCACCTGGGAGACTTCCTCGGTGGAATTGGGCAGTACAATCACCTCAGGCGTGGCTTTATCAAGGGATGCATCATAGCTGTAAAGCGCGAGGTCCATGGCAGAAGAGAGCACATTTTCAGGGCCCACAATTTCTTTCAGACGCTCGATCAATCCTTGTTTATCCATAATCATTCCTCCTAAAGTCAAGATTGATTTCCACCAAAAAGTGGAATCACGTATGGTCCCTCAGGCACGACCGCAATGTCGCTATCTTTATGGGTTTTGACACTGGCCACAACGGCTTCTTCCACCGAATAGATCGGCTCCACAAACATATCTTTCAAGTCCTCTCCACTTAGGCCGGTGGTATATATTTGGATCTTTCCCACCCGCAAAGGTCTCAACAGCATCTCGGTCTCCCATTCGTCAATGAGGGCTTTTTCGCGGCCTTGCAGGATAGACATGAATCGCTCCGGACCAAATTCGCACAAAAGACGTTGGGCCTCCACAAACTCTTGGCTGCCCATTCCTTCAGAACATTCGCTGGCGATGATGATGGTTCCGCCCGGCTCCAGGATGTCCATCGGGCCGACCATTCCCTTCACCGTCTGGTAGTAGGTCTTATCCAGGGGATAACCCGCACTGGTGGTGACAATGGTCTTGAAACGACGGGGCATGACCACCTCAGCGTACTTTCTCATGAAGGAGACGGCTTGAAGATGGCTGGCTTCGATGTCTCCAAAATTGACGAAGCCAATATGCCGTTGCTCATCGATGACCACGTTGAGAGCTAAGATTCCACCAATGGTCCGGACGATTTCCATCTGTTCGTTATGCAGCGGATTGCCTTCAATGACACAGTTGACCGCATTGCAGTGTTCCAGGATACGAGCGGTATGAAACATCAGGATGGTGTCCTGATAGGCGACACCGGGAGCAACGACCTTGCGGCCCCCGGAATAGCCCGCCATGAAATGGGGTTCCACCAGCCCCGTCACGATTTTCAGTTCCGCTTCTACAAAGCGCCGATCAATCATGATCGGAATACCCCCGGAAGTTTTTCCGAGGTCCGTGTGTGCCTCCCGGTCTCGGGCAAAATGATTTTCAATTCGGAACGAATCGCATATTTCGTCAGATCCGACGATTTCGCGCAGTTCTGATCCTTCGTTGGGGCGATGCAAGCCGGTGGCTACCAGGATGACAATGTTTTCCTTTGGCATCCCCGACCCCAGAAGGGTGTTCAGAAGTGGCGGGAGGAGCGTGCCATTGGGGACGGGCCGAGTAATATCGCACATAAGGATACACGCATCCTTCTTGCCGCGTGCAAGCTCGGTTAAGGGAGCACTCTGCACCGGGTTTTCAAACGCTTGCTGCACCGCTTTTTTGGGGTCCGCAAGTGGGGTCATGGGGTGCTTGCGAATAACGGTGGCCTTAATATCATGCCGCAGATGGATGGTCATGCCGTCACGCCCGTAAAGAAGTTCGACTTCCATACCAGTTCCTCCAAAAGATCCGGTCCGTCTTTCGCTGCTCCGCACCTGGATATGATGTCAGACATATTAACACAGAAGGCGCTGACCCAACAACCCTTTCTGAATAAACATGCATCAAGAAACCAGAGACAAGTGACCTGATGCCAGAACCTGGTAACCAGTGACCAGCGACCAGGAGCCAGCAACCAGAGACCAGTTAATCCTTCTGCCCGAGTCCAATCATGCGGTTGTTCATAAAACCATAGTCACCGTCGGATTGATGCGGTGAAAAATTGATATGAACGTTGAATTTGCTAAATCCTGCCTGGCGAAAGAGTGCTTCAAGCGCTTCAGAGTCATAAAGCCGCAGCGCATATGTTTGATCCCGGATCAAACCTTTGTGTTTATCGATTACCAATTCACGGGCTCTTATAAAATCTCCTCGTATTTCTCGCTGCCGGCAAACGACGGTTGCTTTGCCGATTTCATGCCAGGCGTTTGGGTTAAAAGATTGTTTGACGGTTGTGCCGTCGGCTATATCCACCAAAAGCCAACCACCCTCTCGTAATACGCGATATGCTTCCGTAAGAATTTTGATGTCGGCTTCAGGTTCCTGGATATAGCCCAAAGAATTTCCCATGATGATCACATGGTCAAATGTCTCTGATGGCAGTTCCGCGTTTCTGGCATCACATTGGATAAAATCAACGGAGTAATTGTTTTCTATAGCTCTTGTCTTTGCAACATCAATCAGGACCCGCGAATAATCCAATAACGTACATTCAGTAAAACCCCGCTTACACAGCTCGAACGCATGCCTTCCATGTCCGCCGCAAAGATCGAGTATCCGGTGGCTCGCCTTCATGGGGAGCAATTCACATATGACATCAATTTCCCGACAGGTTAGTGCCTCGTCGCAAACCGAACGTGCGTCTGTGATAAGGTAGATTTCATCAAACAATGTCTTCCACCAATTTGGATCGACGTCAATGCCCATAATACCTCCCATCCGATACATTTTTTAAACGAATGAATTTCGTCAAGTTTCTGTCAAACAGCTTTACCGATAATTGAAGTTTAATACTTATTTTCAAGATAAAGGTCAAGAAAGGAGGAAGTGAAAATTTAGACGACATCTTACGCAGCTTTGACGGTGAGAAACTTGAGCAATTACTATATTCAGACTGAGCGAGGTGCTGCCAAAAAGAAAAAATACGCCACTGAATTTAGCAATAGAGCACTAAAGGATGTTAAATTTGAGCCGCTTAGAATGAAGGCTCTCCGAAGTCCTGCTGAGCTGAAGCGGGACGGGGGGAGTTAAACCTCAAAAAGTTCGTAAGACTCGGTTATCTGTGAAATCTGTGGATTAGAATTCAAACCCGATCTCGACAAAAGGTCCACGGAACTCGCCGTCAACCTCAACATCCTGATAATCAATATCAAGTTTGTCGAATCTATAGCCGGCCGCAGCAAACACCGGCCCGAAGGGCTTTATTTTAAATCTTCCAATAAGACTGTAATAATAATCGGATTTATAAGCGATTCCTCTGCCCTCGAATTCAAGTGCAATTAAATCAAAGGGCTTTATCTGCATGCCGGCATATAGCATCGGGATTGGCACAAGGTAGCTTTCGGATTCTTTCAAGCCTGTTGCATCCTGTTTGATCTCTGCTTCAAAATCAAAAAGCCTGGCATTGAGCCCGAGATCTATATTGAGTATATCTAAGGTAGCCGTTTCGATTAAGGGAATACCATAATACAAGGCAACGTCTAAGTGATTCATTTTTAATTTTGAATCAAAATCCACATTTGCGGTATAGGTTTCACCCCCAAAGTTAAAATTCACATCTTTTTGGCCCTTTTCGTCCCATTTCATTGGTGTATACATGAGGTAAATATTGGGGATTAAAAGGGGCATATCAATCTTAATCCTTCCCGAGGGTTGCCATTTATCATCATAATTAAGATCATCTTCTAAATCGAGATTATCGGTGCGGCTGATATTTTTATAGGCAAGATTCCCCTCGGGAGATTGGTACCATGCCCCTCCGGCAATTTCTATTCCAAAGGCATATGATGTTGTCGGAATAGAAAGTATGAAAATTAAACTTATAAGCAATACAATTTTTCGCATAACTTCCTCCTTGGACAAATCACAGATTGAATTCGAACCGCTGATTCAAGCAGGCCGAATAGTTTTGATAGAGGGTTGTCGGGTGGCTCGATAATTTCGCTTGATAAGAAAGGCCTTTGCAAAATTGAAACGCCTTTGGTGGCATTTGCCCAAAGGCGGCGCTAAAACGGCTTTCGGCAACCCGGCTGTCATGGCCTGTTGGCTTTAGATCCGTGGTTTTGCGTCACTGCATTTCGGCAGCTTTGCCCTTCCGCTCCTAGTATGTATGATTTTTGTATTATAAACTAGATTCATTCAAATATCAAACGGGTAAATTTCAGTTTTCTTTTTTTATTGCTTCCAGCTCTTTTGCATACTTTTTACTTATTTGGTTTTGTTTCTGTAGCATCTGGTTTGCCGTGGCTTACAATTCTCGGTGCTTTCATATAGTTGCCATCCCACGTGCAGTTAATTTTCAGTAAGATCCCTGTTACTTGTGTCGGCAACCAAATTTGCTGGCGTAAGGAAAAAGTCGAATATTGATATACATCGCTGAATCAAAAAACAAGGGCCTAAGAAATAATGGTTCAGCATACATGTTCAAAGTGGATTGTTGACAGAGGATTGGTATGGGGTTTACCGGTGAAACTGTGATGGATAAGTCTGTTTGTATAAATTAGTGTTGTGAGGGGGTGGCAGACGTTTTTTTGGTTTAATAAATGATTCGCATCACTATTGCAGCTAAAGTTAAGTTTAGCACTGCCCAAAGCATTGTTATTTTAATAATGGACTCACAATATCGCATCACCACCACAATAACAGAAATGATTGTCATAGCTGCAATCAGGGATGCAGGAGCCATAATCCAAGGAATTTCATCAGTCAATGTTACAATGGAGTGCATCTCAAATTATTCCCCCCTAAATTCAAAAAAAATTCCAGAAATTTCAAATGGGCTTCACCAAATGCCGTTGTTTTCCCCGGTACCGACAAATCCTATTTAAGATTGCTCAGACCGATAGAATAGATGCATGCGCATCCGAGAAGCTACTTAATAACATAAAGCAATATTTTAGGAGTGCAATGGGGTAATCAATGTATTTGTCCGGGTAATGTCCGTATACCGGGTTGAAATTTAGACTGATAAGATAAACCAAAAGGGCAGCCCATTGGAACTGCCCTCCACGAGAGGGGCTAATGCGAGCCAATGTAGCCTCCCTCCTCTCGGCTGCATTCAAGCTGGGTGGTTCGGAAAACACCACCTTGCTTAACGAAGGGGGTCTTTTTGCTCGGCAAGATGGGCAGAACCACCCCTATGGAGAAAAACGGATGGTTTAGGAGGAAGCTATGCAAAACCTAAACCTTCCATATCTAAAGAGACAAATTTTAGAAACAAGGTTACATTAATGAAAACCAAAAAGGTGGCCCTGGTGAATATTCTTATCAACATACCCGATCTTGTAAAATGTCACAGACCTGCAAAAAGTCCTTTATTTTTAGCACTTATACCGCCCCATATGTGATTCTCAGTTATCTCTTATGAAAAAATAAGGATTATCTGCTTGACATATTCATCAACTTCTCATAATCAACTCCTTCATATGTATTAACACTGATCAAAGTATTCAGGTATAATATCTACATCTATAGGTGTGAATATGTCGAACTTAAAAAGCCTTAAAAAGAAAAACGGTAAATACAATCGGGAAGAATATGACGATTATTTGAAGAAGATTCATTTAGAAAGGCGTTTAAACAAAGAAAGACGTAAATTCTCCTATAGTTACTTTATTCCTGAAAGAAGATCAGGAAAGGATCGGAGAGCAGATAAATAAGCTGAACAATTTAGACTTGACCTGAAACCTAAGATAGTCTCAGGCGGTCACTTTGCCAAATTTACTTTTATAAGCCGCCTCTATACGAGCAGTCGGTATACGACCATTGTTAAAGCAATTTTCGCACAAAGCATAGTAAAGAACAGAGAAGTTGTTCTCTGGCCTATAACTGCCTAAAACATAAGCGTATGGATCACCACACACGATGCACGGTTCATCTCTAAGATCATTGTAAAACTCTTCTTCCGTTTCAACTATCATTTCATTTGCCATGACTGCTCCTTTAATTCTTTAAAGGTAACTCTGCTTGCCGATACTTCCGGTATGATGAACAAGATTTGCGATGTCGACATTGCTTGCAGATTGCTATGTGCTTTTTATTTTGAGCCTTGCTTTTTGGACAAGTAATATAACTCATACATTCTATTTTACCCACCTTCCACCCGCTTGAACCTAATCTGTTTGTCAAGCACACCAGTGATTGAAAAATTATACTATTCAAATTGCCTAAAGTTTATACAATATATAGGTTGTTGTCAACAAAATTACCCTATATGTTGTGTATCGGTCATACTTAGATTTAAATGGAGACAAAATAATCTTACTTTTTAAGTACTTTGAAGATTACTTCTCCCTCACACTTATCAGAAATGATCCTAAAAAATGTCATGCTTATCAGTGAATAGGGGCGGAGGTTTAGAGCGTAAGCAAAAAACGGAGTTTTTCGGGTAATCGTTTGAAAGGGAAGCATTGGGAAATAGGGATGGTTTAAATTGAATGTGGTGACATGTTTGCATTATCTGCAATTTTGAAGGGTACTTTCATTGCCGATACAATAGCAGAAATCAACACCGTAGCTCAGAAAACAAAGATACTCTTTCTTTTCCAGCCCTGCGAGTGATACACACATTAGCTCCTGGGGTATAGGGGAATGACATGGGATCATTTAATAAGTGCCCAGGAATCGGCTCTTAGGCAGCGAGAGGATGCAAATTGGAAGAAAAATGGTATACCTGCGGCTAATCCGGCCGGGGTCGAGAGGTTGCCCCTTCCTCTTGGCCTTGATCATCTTCAATCGGTGTGATGTAGATATGATAACGGTATCACAGCTTTTTGGAAAAAGTGCCGCATAATTCGGAATCAAATGTGGTTGAATTTATTTTTCCAGTTTCATAGATATTTTACAGTGGCTGTCACCTTTTATCAGACTCGCAGCGATGCGGACGCTCCCGCGAATACCCATGGCATCCAACCACCCTTCACTGCGCATGAAACAGGCACATTCGTAATCCCCGGCATAACCGGCCCTGACGGTTCCGGTGTGGGCCGCGCATTCATCTATCACCAACGTAAACGTTTCGCCTGCCTGCATGAAGTACCGGATGGAAAAGACATCTGCGGCACACATTTCAAGGTTCGCTTTCAGGATATCCAGCATGTACTGCTGAATCTCATTACCGGAGAGACCGCTCGCCGTAAGGAAATTTTTCATTTCCATTTTCCCTACCGCCCGGTTGATTGCCATGTTCATCTGGTTGGCTTTTGAAAACCCCAACTCTGAGGCAACGTGAAAAAACCAGCGTCCGTCATGGCCCCACCAGTTTTGCCGCAAAATACGCTCCCGTTCTTTTGAAGAAAGTTCTTTGAGGCCCATTATAGTCTTCTACCCCGAATGATATTATTTTTCATGTCTTTTATCTTCATATTGGTTAGCTAACCAAAATCTTGGATCAATTGGTATTCTAATCAGTGCGTTTTCAAAATACCTCTTTATTATAATTTTATCTGCTTCAAATGCCATCCCCCGAAAGGTGGCGTTTTTATAAAGCCAATTTAACTCTACCAAATCATCACCGGGCTTAAGCGTTCCATTAATTACTTCTGCGGTCAATACGGTAACGATTGTATGTAAATTGGGATTTATCTGGTTCGATGATACATTAACCAATGATGTAATTTTAACCTTAAGTCCGGTTTCTTCAAATACTTCTCTGCGGGCAGCATCTAAATAACTTTCATGATGTTCTACAAATCCACAAGGAAGACACCATTTGCCGCTTTCTACACTATCTTGAGAGCGCTTTCCTATCAGCAACTTACGATCTTTTTCAATTAGTACAGAAACACCCGGGAGTGGATTTATATACTGAATATATTGGCATTTAGAACAATAATTCCTCAGAAAGGCATCTATTTCTTTCTTCACTAATTTTGTGCTACATTTTGGACAATAAACAAAGTCCAATCTTGATGAAGATTGCTTTCCATCATATGAGTTGAAATGTTGTTTGATTTTCATCCTTTTATTTACTCCAGAGGTCTAACAGGTATTGGACGGTTTCAAAATATTTAAAATCGCAGATTACAGATTCATTGAAAATATATACAAAAACCACGCCTTTCAAAACCTGTGATATCTTGAAATATCACAAATTGACGCAAAATCCAGATATGTAGATATATAAACTGTTCAGTCAATTTGGTCAAAGCATTTTCGTAGTGCGGTTGTCCGGTCAGCTTAATCACTGGTTTACAGCAGGTTTATCCGGGTAAATTTGAATATCCTCTGTTTGAAATAGCTGCAAATACACCATTTCAACTCACTATTATAAAGTAAAAACAACTTTGAGGCTGTGACGGAATGTTACAGATCTGATGTGCAGAGGAGACAGCTGGAAGGATCTAGATGAAAGATATATTGAATGTTCCAGCATATGAGATGATTGAAGAAAAGAAATAAAGACATAGGAAGGTCAATATCTATTTTTTAACAATCCAATCTTCGGCAGCTTGCAGATCAGTGAAGACTCTAATCTCAAAGGGAAGGTCTTCTGCAATTTGCCTAAAAGATTTTGCCATACTTGACTGGAACCCAGATTCGACAACAATTGCAGTTTTGTTTATCGTGACATCTTTGGGGTAATTTTCTTTAATGATGTCTCTCAGCTTATGCAAATCATCGTAGGAAAACTTTTCTGGGCCTTCACGTAATACCCAAATGCCATTTTTCTCTGGCATCCCAGACGTATAAAATAACCTTGCAACGCCTCGCCTTATCTCCCGGTAATCAATACCTTCTTTGAGTTCTACTAAAATGTAATCTTTATTTATGGTTATTTCTGGTGCCATTTCCTTTAGGTCAAATTCAATCGTTAATTGATTTTTAACGACAAATCATATCATCAGAAAGCCTTTCAATGCAACTCATATTAAATGTTTGTCAGATCGTCTTCGTCCAATGACATATTGTGGATGGCGACCTGTATTAAAATTAAAAAAACCAAGGGGCGCCATTCCTATTAGTAATGGTGTATAAGAAAGCCTCTCCAAAGATTGGCTTTGGTATGGAGCGGATGCCCTATGGTCAGAGCTTTGCCAATGCCGTATTTTTCAGAATTGGTGCGTTGGCCTACAATTTGTACCGCTTATTTTTAACTGTGGCCTTGAAGGCTGCATATTGGCAATTTAGGACTACCTGTTTTCAGAACAGGAACCAAAAATCGATGTCGGAAGCAAAATGATTATCTGGTCAATAAAATGAAAAAGTGTTGATGTTTTTAGGAGGTCAATAGTGTGAAAGAATTTATTCACCGGATAAAATCTGCATTTTGATAAGAAGTTCAGACTGACGGGAAAACAAAAGTGCAGCCTATCCAAGCACTGCCCGTGACGAGAGGATAATACACAGGAGCAACTGTGGCCTCCTCTCGATTGCTTTCAAGCCGGGTGGTTCATGTGATAAGTCTTGATGAGAGAAAGAGGTGAAACTCATCAAAGCAAAGTTGAACCACCACGTTAAGGAGGAGAACAGATAAAGATGAATCAGATAAATATTTACCCAATTCACGATTTAAAGAGAACGAATAGTGGGAAAAGGTTACATTAATGAAAAACAACATGGTGGCCCTGCCGGATTATCCCTTCAACAGACCGTATCTTGTGAACTACCACAGACTGAATATTCGTGTTCCTTTTCTTTATCCTCCCAATTTTTTATTCGATAAATAGCATTTGAGGTAGCGATTTCTTTTCCTTGCAACATTTCAGTCACTATCGGACTAACTTTGCCGAATTTGTCCGCTAATTTTTTCAATAAATCTATTTCCGAAACCTTTTCCCAATGATCCTCACCAAAATACCTAACTTCAAACTCCGTCAGAGCAATTTCCATTATTCAGTCTTCCGTTCCGTTGACAACATTTGCGAAAGTAGATATTCAAAAACTATATTGCAATGCGAAATCAAGAAATCAAGTGAACAGGTTTTGAGATGATCTTTATATCGGCAGGGACGGAAAAACCTTTAATTTTGCCAATAGGTCTTTATGGTATAATGACAAAAGCAGATGATATTTATTGAAGGGAGGTCTGGATAATTTTACCCACGTCTGAAGGCTTCAAATAAGAAACATATACAGGCAATACTAAATAGCCAAAGAAATAAAGGCAATTGCACCAGAAACATTATTATTGTTTGAACCTTAAACGATGAAATGCTGTGAATCCAATCAAAGGTTGCTTTACTCAAAAAATCCGCAGGGCTTATGTTCGTCCAAACGAAGTCACTGGAGAGTCCATCAGTGCCCATCAAGGCCGATACACCTTGATAGCCTAACAAAAGAAGGCTTGCAAATAAAAGGATCATTCCAAAAACAGTTAACTTAGACATCTATCCTAAGCCCTTTTATTGAAGTCCGTTAGATTAAGGATATCATGAATAGATTATGCTCTCAAGCAAAGGTTATCCGGTGGCGCAAATATATTTAGATCGATAGATTGCAGGAGAGTGTTGAAAGGTCTTTTGACGGTGCAACTCTGATATGTCGATATTCCAAATTTTGAAACTACTTTTGAATAAAACCTAAACAGAAAAAACTTGTGAGGAGTTTCTTCCACCGAGCCGATCAATCATTTACAGTTTACGATGCTCTATGGCCCGGACATATAGATCACCATTGCATATGCCAGATCACTGGAATGGAGGATACCACAAGGGTCGATTCTGTGAACATATCATAATCGGCCACCGGGCAAACCGGTGCAAGGGAAATTTTTGATGGGGAAAAGATTCAAAATGACAGTGGGTTCTTGATTCTTTCTAATGCAGATATTTTGAAATTTTTAAATCATGCAATTTCATACTTGACCATTTGCTGATTCTAACCCAACCATCTCGCCTTTCTTCCTGCGATCTTCGGTCTTGCAGAACCTCTCTTCTTTCATGCCCTTTATAAAAGAAACGATGCAGATTAAAAATCCTGCGTCTGTCTTTTCCGGTACGTCTTTCAGAAAATGCACGTTTGATTGCTGTCATTTTCAGCCCTCCTCGTGCTTTCAGATTGGTTCTGGTAGGACAAAGATAATAACGGGTGGCTCACTTAGGCAATGAACCACCACGTTAAGAAGGAGAACAGATGAAAATGAATCAGGTAATATTTACCCAATTCATCACTATAGAGACAAATAGTTATGTTAGGTTACATCACTTGATAGTTATGGGGGATGAATCGACTTGACACTTGTTAAAAAAATTGGATCGTAGGATCAAGAAGTATCGCCTATAATTCCACCCCAATACTTTTCAACTTTTCTATATCCTGATCATCAAGTTTTAAAGCTTTCCTTTTGTCAGATACTTCTTCTTCACCTGAAAGACTGTTTATTAGCATTTTTAAATTTTTATCTATTTCAATTACTTTCTTCCTTATTCTTAATACAGAAAGGAATATAAGAAGAAGAAGTATTACCGATCCTGAAAAAAATGCCCATATAAGAAGGAAGGTTCCAAGATCCAACCGTCCAAATTGATTTAAGAACTCACTCATAATATTTGTCCTTAATATTCTACAATCTCAAGATGGCATCTATATACGCAATTGTCATATTTGAGTGGGAGCAGCTTTCAGCCGCGATCGAAACGAATGCATCTCATGTCGGTTACTTTATGAACTCATTAGTAACTTTTCCGGCAACTCTATTAATGACAAATAGGTAAACCCCTAAATAAAATTGCAAGTATTGTGCCTATATGGTTGATAAAAATATTTATAACAATTTCAAATAGTTATGCGTTTTATAAAAATAATTACAAATTCTTAAAGTAATGAATTGGTAAAAATAGTATATAAACTTTTTTTCATATCTGAAATGATTCTCAAAAAATGAATAGAGTTAACTTTTGCATATTTAAGTAAACAAAGCTGAGGATGACCGGTGAGTTTGTGATTAGAAAGGTCGGATTCAAAATCAAATAAGGATGGCTTATTTTGAACCACCTGGAAGTTAGGGAATTTAGAGCATAGCAATGTGCCGTATATTTGGCCCCACCGAAAATCGTCAAACAAATTATATTTCCGTCACTATCGACAGGATTCCAAAATCGAATTATGCTGCAACATGCATGGTCAGCTTATGTTTTCTATGGTGGTACAACTTTATCAGTTTCACAGCAAACTTGGCGGTTTCATCCTTAGATCCGGTAAAGCTGATTCCAGACTGATACATCCCCGAATCAGTTTCTCTGCAATAGATTAACCTACCCTTCATCTCCATCAGGTTATTGTCCAAATCAACTGTCATTAACAAAACATTCTCTGCTTCGATAGGATGTGCTGTCTCAAGCATAATTCCAGACCGGCTGACATTCAAGGCCTTTCCCATGCTACTGGAAACAATCTTGCCTTCTTTGTCGATTGATTCATGCATAATAAAATTGCTGATTTTTACCCGTGTATGTTTCCTTCTATCTTTGGCATCCATGAGATCGTCTCCATATCATCAGGCTTGATATTGATAATTATTCTTAAATTAATCTCTGTTAGAATAATATATCGGATAAAACAAGTTGATCTTTAGTTCCTTTTTCCCACCCGAACAAATTTAATGTAAACCAGTGATTAAGCTGACCGGGTAAACCGCACCACGAAAATGTTTTGACCATTGTAGGTTTTCGGATTAATTAAACCGTCATCTTCTGATTATATTGAAGGTATAGTTATAGTTTCAAAATAGATGAACACGTGCTGAGTGGAGAAGCTT
>CP070746.1:3240468-3276954 GCA_020348305.1 Desulfobacterales bacterium | reverse complement strand
AACCATCAATTCCTCCATTAGTGAAGCCATTGAATTGATGAAAATTAATTCCATCCGTCATCTCCCCGTCGTTTCGAAAGGAAACCACCTTGAAGGCTTTTTAACGTTGGCGGACTTAAAGCAAGGACTCATTCCATCGATGGTAAGCGATCTTTCTTTGCGGGATTTAATGATTAAAGATCCGATCACGGTAGATCCGGATGAAGAAATCGAATACGCGGCACAACTCATCTATAAACATAAAATTGGAGGATTGCCTGTAGCTAAGCATAACAAATTGGTAGGAATTATCACCGCAACAGATATTTTAAGAACCTTTATTGACATGATGGGTATCCTTTCAACTACATCACGCATTGATGTAGTTATGGACGACCGCCCTGATGCGTTTAAAAAAGCGTTGCAAATTATCAACGACACTGGCGGAGATATCATCAACGTGGGTATGACGCAGCAGGCAGACAAACGTGTATATTACTTTCGGCTCTCAGCTTGCGAAACGGCTGTTATTAAAGATGCGCTAGAAAAGGAGGAATTTGAAGTTTTAGCTGCGATGGACTAGATCTGATAGATTTCGGCTTCTCGCCATTTGCCTTCAATTTCTCTGGCAATGGCGGATTTCGCATCAATACACTCGATAATACTCAATGGTTTCTTGCCCACAGCCATCAATGAGGAACTGGCCAACCAACATCGCCCATTTAAAAAAAGATAACGATCGTTTAGTACGACGTGGCATCGAATCTCAACATCATAACCATCTGAACTAAACTTTTTCAGAATGTCTTTGAAACCACTTGGCAAGGTCTGTTCATCTTTGCCGGTCAGCAAACGAATGGGATGCTTGACTTCCTTTAAGCATTCTAGCGTGGTTGCCCCGACCTGGGTGTCGACAATCGTGACGGCTTTTTTAGCTCTTGCGAAGAATTTAATCGCTTCCGATTTGGATTTAAGCAGATAATTCACCGGCTCTGCAACGCTGACCGATTTCTTATTTCGAGACATAAGGAGTTGCAGTTTTTTGAGGTGACGCAGCATTTGTTCGTCAAAGACATTGCTTTCCCAGGTCGAGTTTAAAATGCGATGATTGCAGCGACGAAAGAGCTCAGGCAGGATTTTTTCAAGAAGTCTTCGATAGTTGTAAGCGCCTTGGACGATGAGTTTGTTGGCAAGCTTTTTATGATTGGGACTGACGCCCAAAAAGTCCACCTCTATATTAAACTGATTGCACAACTCTTCAAGTTCATAGTTGCCGTAATATTCCTTAATCGCATCTGCAAGAATATTAATGTTTTCACTTTCCATCGTATTATCCTCTTATAAAATGTAAAAGCTTTGTAATAATTACTAGCAGACGAAAAATCGTCTATGGCCCCTGGAGTGCACCGGCACTTTCGCTGGCAATAGTCATTGCAATCGGGACAATCCCAAAACTGAGGGCAAGATGGACGATTTCGATTAAGATAAGTATAGCAGTTTTTTTTAACATTTGAAAGATTGAGGTGTTTATACGCCTTGAGATAGCCAAATCATTATTCGTATTTTTTCACGGACGGGTTGACCTCCAGGCAAAACGGTTCGATTGAAAGACCCTGACCGTTGGTGCGAAAGGTGATTGCCCCGTGAGTGTCCGTACGAAATATTTTATAGCCCCGATGTCTGTATCTTTTTAGGACCGAAGGATGAGGAAATCTAAAGCTGTTTTCCCAGCCGGATGAGATGACGACAACTTCCGGATCTACGTTGTCTAAAAACAAAGACGTACTTGAAGATTTACTTCCATGGTGAGGAGCTAACAAGACGGTGCTTCGTAATGAAGCGTTGGAGATTTCCACCGTCTCTCTTTCCGCTTCCGCCATGATATCGCCTGGAAATAAGAAAGAGATTGAACCCAATGAAATCCTGATCACCAACGAATTGTTATTTGAGTTGCGCCATTTTTCAGTGGATTTCTTTTTAAGAAAATTTTCCTGGGGATAAAGGATATTGATCTCAACACCGTTGATGATTTGTTTGCGGGGCAACTGTTCAAAAATCGGTAACTGAATACCGTTATTAGCAACAATCTCCATTAACATACGATAACCAAAGATATCTTTTGCTTCGTTGTTAGTCCACACATTTCGGACATTGAAATGTTCGGCGATATAGATGAGCCCATTCAAATGATCACTGTTGGGGTGTGAAAGAATTAAGGTATCAACGGTTTTGATCTTTTTGCGCCATAAAAAAGGAGCAAGGACTCTGGCACCCATATCAAACACCGAATTATCTGAAAACCCACCGCCGTCGATGAGTATGTTGTAACCATCCGACAGTTGCAAGAGCGCAGCGTTTCCCTGCCCCACGTCAATAATGGTCACCCGAAGGTCCTTGTGCCAGAACCGGTCATACAACCAGTAGCAGGCGTCACCGGCCAACACAAAAAGAACAACAACTACGACAGCTTTCCGCCGATGTATTGCCGAATTACTCCCTTTGAAATAGGTTAAGCCATCAGCGATGAGGCATTTGACAAAGGAGATGCATGTAAATCTGGAGTTTTTAGCAGCCTTGTGGTTCACGGTGATACCATTATCGGATGGGGTTTGAAGGCCCCCGGCTGGCTGCGTTGTTCTGGTCTGTTGACTTGCAACCATGCTCAGCAATGCCCAAACCAATGCATAATAACAGCTGATCTCAAAAACGGTGGGCGTAAACATTTTTACGGCCGCAAAAGGTAAATCAGCAAAAAGATTTACCATCTTAAGCGTAAGCGTCAGAACAGCTTCACACGCTTTGAAACACCATGCGGCACATTTCAGACAAAAAGCTGAAATAAATACAGCCACAAGCCCTAATGGAACGACGATAAAGCCAACTAACGGCACAATGATGAAATTGGCCAAAATACCAACGATGGAGATTTGATTGAAATACAACATAACCAGCGGCAAGGTGCCACCAATCGCCAAGACGGATACGAAAAAAAAGGTGACCAAGCGGTTCTTCACCTGAACAAAACCAGGGTGTTGATTGGTTTCTTGTTTGCGGCTGCGCTTATGTTTCAAGCAGGTAAATCCATAAATTATCAACAAAACAGCGGAAAATGACAGCTGAAACGAAATCGAAAAAAGTGAAGGCGGAAAAATAACTAAAATTAATAAGGCTGCCAGGGCGAAGGTGTTTATCAAATCATGTTCGCGTTCAAACAGGTAGGTCATCAAAAAAACCGAGATCATAATTACGGCGCGTTGCGTCGAAGGCGATAGCCCTGAGATCAAACCATAGAAACACACCGGCAACAACGACAAAAGAGCGGCCCCCTTGCGAGTCCAGGCCCTCAAAAGCAAAGGTCTGATGTTTGCCAATACCCGTTGAAAAAAAATAAATGCCGCCGTCGCAACAATTCCAATGTGAAGTCCAGATATGGCCAAGAGATGACCTACACCGGCTCGATTAAATGCCTCTCTGGTACCGTGAAGAATGGCTGCCCGATCTCCTACCACCAGTGCCTTGAGCACACCAATCTGAGGGCCTTGCCCGGTGCCTTCAATGATATGGGCGATACGATCGCGCGCATCGTTAAGGATCTGAGTTAAGACAGGTTGCGATGGATTTTTTAGCAGCTTAATATGGTTTGCTTGAACGTATACAGTTCCCCAAACACCTTGAAAGGCCATATACCGCTTATAATCAAATCCACCTGGATTATTAAAATTCCGAATCGACCGGATGCGGCTATTTAAAAAAACCCTATCGCCGATGCGAAACAGCGGACCTTCGCCGGCGACCGTAACACGAAGCTTGCCCGTGACCGGCTGAACATGGCCTCGGATTCCAAGGTGTTCGGCACGTATAATAAACTTCTGGCGGTTTTCAAAAACCAACGGACGATTATCAATGATACCCCCAATATCCCATCTTTGGGTGTTTAAGAAGTGAATAATATGATGGGATGGAAATTTGGGGAAAACCCATGGCTGAAGGGATAAATAACCGATGGCCACAAAAACAAGAAGCGGTGAGGCCCAAGCGATGCGTTGGCGCACAATCGAAATGAAAAGCAGACCCACACCCATACATAAGACACCGGCAGTCCACAGGAGATAACCCGGAAATTCCGAACCCAGGTAGATGCCTGATACCAGAGCGATTAAAAGCGGAATGACTGGACGTGAGTAAAACTTGGCCATTAGTGGTTCGTGGTTAACTGGCAGGTGTCTGTCGCCTGTTTAAAGCCTTATATTTCGAATTCAGAAAAATTTCAATTGATGACAGACTATAATCGACAGACCTAATTACCTATCCGTTTTATCACCGCGCCAAGTCCGGTAAACTTCTTTTCAATGGATTGATAGCCGCGATCGAGATGATAGACGCGATTTACCTCCGTTTGCCCCTCGGCAACCAGACCCGCAAGGATCAAAGAAGCACTGGCTCTGAGATCCGTAGCCATTACCGGTGCACCGGAAAGCGTTGGCACCCCTTTAACCATTGCTGTGTTACCGGATATGATGATGTCTGCTCCCATGCGTTTGAGTTCACTGACATGAATAAAACGGTTTTCAAAAATGGTTTCTGATATAACGCTGGTTCCATTGGCAATACTCATCAGCACCATAAATTGCGCCTGCATATCCGTCGGAAATCCCGGATAGGGCTGAGTTGTTACATCCACACTTGTAATCCTATCTGGGCCCTGCACGTTTAACGATTTTCCATCAATCGTTACCTTGGCTCCGGTCAAGCGCAATTTGTCGATTAACGCTCCCAGGTGATCCGGATCGGCATCCACCAAGGTAATATTTCCACCGGTGAGCGCTGCGGCCACCATAAATGTGCCCGCTTCGATCCGATCAGGAATAATCGTATTGGATACCGGTTTCAGGGAAGCAACGCCATTGATGGTGATAACCGAAGTTCCGGCACCCTGAATATCGGCCCCCATCTGGTTTAAAACCCCTGCCAATGCTACGATCTCGGGCTCACGAGCAGCGTTACGCAATACCGTTGTGCCATTGGCCAAAACGGCTGCCATCATAATATTTTCAGTACCGGTTACGGTAGCGATATTAAAATAGATTTCAGCGCCTTTCAATTCATCTGCGGCGGCTTCTACATACCCGTGCGCTATCTCTATCGTCGCGCCAAGACGAGCTAGTCCCTTTAAATGTAAATTTATCGGTCGTGCGCCAATTGCGCAGCCGCCTGGTAAAGAAACTTTGGCCTTCTTTAAGCGAGCCACCAGAGGGCCGAGCACCAGTATAGAAGCCCGCATCTTGCGTACCACGTCATAAGGCGCTTCGTAGTTGTTTAAACCACCAGCATCGATGCAAACCGTATCGCCATCGGTTTCAATACGCACACCAAGATTTGAGAGCAAAAGTTTGGTGCTGTCAATATCCCTTAGCTGCGGTACGTTGGCATACGTATTTATACCATCTGTCAACAGCGAAGAAATCAGAATCGGCAATGCAGCGTTTTTCGCACCACTAATCCTCACATCACCAGACAGCCGATAGCCGCCTTCAACAATAATTTTATCCATTTAAACCTCTATGGGTGAGGAGTTTTTTAGTTAAATATTGAATCCACGCCCAGAGGACATGATTTTCCAATATGTGAATAAAAAAGCGCTAACCCATTCGGTTAACGGGGTAAGCGCTTCCAGTAATGAATTATAGTATCGATAGACTAGTGGTGATACCCACCTTTTCCCTTGGCCGTATCCACAGCCGCCTTGATAATGCAATAGGTCAGACCTAGTCCCATTATCGATAATGCGTACCATAGCCCCCCATGAAATACCATATGCCCCATATCCCAAATCCATTCAAAACTAAAAGGAAACATTGGTTGCCTCCCTCATGATCATCGAGTTGTTGATACCACAATTGGAAAAATAATCAATTCAATTGAACCTTTTAGGAACCTGACGGGCTAGGTTCCGGCTCCGCTCCGGCCGGTGGTGTTTCCGGTTCAGGTAGTTGCTCTTGCGTTTGAGAAACAGGTGCTTCGATCGGATTCAATTCCCTTTCCTGGGGAAACACCGGTAAATACCGGTAGGATAATGAAATCATTATAATCCCGTAAGCCACCGGCAAAATGGTGGTGGCGATTTCCTGCCAGCTCGGCAAATACTGGGCCCAGTTTTCAAAAGTGAGCACCGGCACGGCCAACACCTGAAGGACCATGACCCAGCGATTCAAACAAACACCAAGCACCGCCAAAAGGACAGCTAGAAATAATGCGATCCGGTTTTTGCGCCCTTTATCCGTAATCAGGATGAGGGCCGGCAGTACACCGCAAACACCAATTTCGGCGATCAGGATCCATATTCCATATACCGATCCCGGATTATTGGCATAAAAGTCCATCAAGGTAAAGCCTTTTGAAGGTGCAGTGAACGCCGCCCAGTACCAAGTATCGATGATCTTTGCGACCATATAGCCAACGAGCATCCAGCCGGATATTTTAGCCAACAGTTCAATCACATTGTCTTTTACGAGCTTTTTGCGAACCGCCTTTTCTGTTATCTTGGTGATTAAAATTGTAAAGCAGGGCCCGCCGGCAGCCGCCGACCAGGTAAACAGAAAAAACGTCCAGGGCCAGATTAATACCCCTTCTCGAAACCCAAAGGGCCGGCCAAACATGACGCCCGGAACCCCGCCTAAGGAGCCTTGGTGGAAGAAGGATAGAAACGCACCGGTGGCCGCAAAAACGGCCATGATTTCGTGCATATTGTGACTCAAATGATGAAAAAAGGGCACCTTGTCAATCTGACGGTTTTCAAGAGCCAGGGGCAAATATTCAATACACAGAACGCCGAAATAGCAAGTCAGACAAAAGGCCACTTCGGTTAACATTGAGTGCACATTGGCATGCCAGAAAATGAACCATGCCCTTAACGGTTGTCCAACATCAAAACCTAAAATCAACAGCGCCGAACTGTAACAAATAAATCCGATGAGCACGGCGTAATTAATGATATGTTTCAGCTCATCTTTTCCAATAATATATCTTAAAAAGCCGGTAAAAAAAGCTCCGCCACCCAGCGCGATTACCGTAAGGTCTGCCCAAATCCACAAAGCAAAACCGTAAGCATTGTTCATGTTGGTTTGATTGAGGCCTTTTATGTAGACCAGTAAAATGGCAAAAACGCCCCACATCATCACAGCGCCCACCACACCAATCCATATAATAAATTGCCAAGTTGGGCAGCGTTTGACGCCTTCGGGAATTAATGCAGAATCCATAGGCTCAGTGCTCCTGATTTTTTTCTTTTCTTATAAAGAACGACATAAATCATTACGCATGTTTTGCTTGGCCCTCTGTTTTAAGGTAATTATCTCCGGCGCGCCGAACCCACTCACGACTGGAAAGATAATAAACTTTGGCATTGGTGCCCAGTCTTTCCAACAACCGGAAGGCTTTGGGATTTTTGGGTTTACCGCCGTTTTTTTTATCCGGTTTGACCATCTGATACACGGCATGCTTGGGGTTATTCAAATCACCGAAGGTGATGGCTCCCGCCGGACATGCCTGGGTGCAGGCCGTCTGATATTCATCTTCTTCGATCTCGCGCCGGCCTTCCATATAGGCCTGGTCTTTGGCAAGCTGATAGCGGTGGATGCAGAAACTACATTTTTCAACAACCCCTCGCATACGCACGGATACATTGGGATTCAGCGACTTTTCCATGCCATCCGGCCAGAGCGGATCCCACCAGTTAAATTGACGGACATGGTAAGGGCAGGCCGCCATACAGTATCGGCATCCGAAACAGCGGGTGTAAATTTGACTGACAATCCCGGTATCCATATCGTAGTCCGTAGCGGTGGCCGGGCAGACGGACACACAGGGAGAGTGTCCGTGGTGTCCTTCGCAATGTTGGCACGGTCGGGGAAGATAACATTCTTCGGTGTCCGGAAACGGTTTTACATTGGTCAATCTATACACGTGCATCCAGGAAACACTTAAAAGTTTGTCGGTTTCATCCTCCCGAAACGGGATGTTGTTCTCCGCCATACAGGCAACCATGCATGAGCCGCAACCGGTACATTTGTCCAGATCAATCACCATGCCGAATTTTTTTGAATTTTCCTTTTCCATTAAAACCCCTACGAATAGATTATTTTCTATTTACTATTGTCGATCGATCTTTATTCGATTTTTCTGTTTGGTTCCGGCTTATCCAGGCTAGGTCTTACTGAGCTTGGCCCGAATACCCCAGGCGGCGTCATGACCCGAAGCCGGGTCTTCAACCGGACCGATCAAGGCATTATAATGAACGCCCTTGCCCGCCAGAAATCTGCCAAACGCGGTATGACCGAGTCCTCTGGGGATAGCGACGAGTCCCGGCATAATTCCATCAAATACGCGAACCTTCACTCGCGCATTACCCTTGGGTGTGCGCAAGAAGGCATATTTCCCGTCCTTTAAACCATATTCGTTAGCAGTGGCCGGATTCACCTCAACCAAAACATCATTCGCGGTTAATATATAATCTTCAACGGACTTAATCAGAAACGGAGGTGAGCCAATATGCCCGCTGGCCAATCGCATGGAATCGTATGGTATCAGGACAAGCGGATAATGGGCTTCATCTCCTTTGGCTTTCAGCGGGTTGTAACGCGGCAGAGATTCAATGTCTTCATTGGTAAACTCGAATTTGGCCGAGTCGGTTTCAAATGCCGTGCTCCAATCGGCTGCGGAAAACACCTCGTCGGACCAATACCCGTCTTCAACTAGGGCATCCCATTTGTCCGCCAAGGTTTCCTCAAGACACGCATCGTAACTGTCCCACGGAAATGCATCTGCTATCGGACCGCCCAATTCATTAGCGATCTGAATAATCACATCCCCGCTATGCTGGGTATTAAATAAGGGTTCTATGACCGGTCTCGCCAGGCCGATGATCGGTTTGGGAAAACCGTGGGCAGCCGGCACATCTTCATAGCGTTCAAGGAATACATGATTAGGCAAAATCAGATCGGCATTTACAGCAGTCTCATCCAAGAACGACGAAAAACTGACCACAAATGGTATCTTTTCAAATGCTTTAGCTACGGCTTGGGTGTCGGGCATCGCATACATCGGATTGGCAGTCGTAACGAAAAGTACCTGAATCGGAGAGTCTTGACTGGAATTGATGACCTCCGGCAGTCGACCCAGCAGATATCTCGCATATGGATACGCTTTGCTGCCGGCGCCATCCACCCTCTCCTGCTGTAGGCCATTGGATGCGATTTTATCCATTTCAACTTCGGGCCAACTGATATAATCCGGTTCAGGAACCGCCCAAATCCCACCGGTTTGATTAATGTTGCCCACCAGGGCATTTAGGGTGTGAATCGCAAGGAATTCCTGCAAACTGCCTGGAATGTATCCCTTACCGCGACCACATATGGCCAACGGCTTGCGAGCACGGGCAAAATCCTTGGCCAGAGCAGTTATAGTTGCGGTGTCGACACCCGTAATCTTAGAAACGATGTCCGGGGGATACCCATCGATGACCAATTTTTTATGGGCCTCAAAACCACTGGTATAGGTATCGACAAATTTTTTATTATAGAGTTTCTCTTTGATGATGACATGCGCAAGTCCCAACGCCAGGGCACCTTCGGTACCGGGAGAAATGGCTATCCATTTATCGGATTTGGCAGCCGTTTTAGAGAGCCGTGGCTCAATCTGGTCCATCCGGCCGCCGTTTTCTCGTAACGTGCTTTTGGCTCTGAACATATACACCGGAGATTCCCATCCCTCGATCAATCCGCTGCCGAAACTTAAGATGAAGTCGGCATTTGCCACATCAAAGCCGGCCATGGCACGCACCCCCTGGGTAAGAAACAAGGTAAGCTCATAGGAATCCTGAATGGATGATGTGCGCATAAAATTCGGCGAACCGTAGACGGTCAGAAAACGGTTGAAAAGCTCCGGCACCGTTCCACGATCTGAACCTGAAATACAGGCAACCGTGTGGGGTAATCCTTTAGAACGTAGGTCGCTGAGTTTTTCAACAATCTCGGCAATGGCCGCATTCCAAGAGATTTTTCGCCAAGCCCCGTTTACTTTCTTTAAGGGTGTTTTTACGCGGGTCGGTCCATACAGAAGCTGCGTGCCCGCCAAACCGAGAGTGCAAAGCCCGCCGTCATTTACCGGGTGGCCCTCCATCCCTTCCAGTTTGACAACCCGCTCACCGACTTTGCGAACCAAAATCCCACAACCTCCGGGACACAGGGTGCAGGTCGAATTCAGATAAGAGACTTCACCTTTTTGCGGCACCGGCGTCCACGGCCAATTCTGGCTCCAAATCGCAATATCGTCAGTCAGCTTCCACGGTAAGGGTGAAAGCGCCGTACCTGCAGCGCCACCAATAACAAAGGACAAGAAACTTCTTCGGTCTATTTTCATCGGCACTTCCTTTTTGACCAATGGTACTCGAAATCTACAAATTCGGGCGGCGACCCATGCCGTTATCTATGGCAAACAAAACATCCCCCCTTGTGGGTTTGAACACTGTTTTGATTGACGTTATTTTTGCGATGACATTCGGCACAGTCATCCATTTTCATGCGGTCCCAGGTGTTGCGCTTAAAACCGGCAATATTCTTTCCCCAGATATCTCGGCTGTAACCGCTAATTCGATTTTCTTCATAGACCTTTAAACTTTCGGACTCTCCAATAGGTCCATGGCAGGTGACGCAATCCATTCCGGCCAGTTTGACATGGGCGGCATGCGAAAAGAAAACGCAATCCGGCTGCCGCGAATACACCAACCACGGCACTTCTCGTTCTTTGGCGACATATTCCTCAACAAATTTCTGTTCTTCCGCGCTTTCGCCCTGTATCTCTTCATGACAATCAATGCATTGGGCAAGCTTGGGGACGCCAGAGTAACTGCCGTCTTCTCGGAAAAAGTGGCAGCTCTCACAGCCTTCATCAACCAGCTCATTGTGCAGGGCATGGTTAAACGCAACCGGTTGTTGCTTCCGGGAATAAAGAATCTTTGGAAATACAACCCACCCAATGACGAGACTTACAACCAGGCCGAAAATAAAAAACAGGATGATGGGCCCTGCAGCACTATCATCCTGTTCGGTGGTTTCAGCAGAAACCTCATTGACTTTCTCATTGGTACTCATGTCAACTCCGTCAATCTTCAGTTGATAAAATCACTTTGTTAACATATCACCCGTTTCGACACCAAACCTTCGTCCAAAAAACGGCTGGCGGTTGTGTACCTTATCTATCCATTTTTTGTCAAGAAAAAATCATTGCCCCATCGACTGGTAGCTGTGCAATCCCGGCAACAGATTCACACCGAAGTAAGTGAACAACACCGCGGCAAAACCAAGTATGGAAAGATAGGCGAACAATTTTCGTTGCTCAGCACCAAATATTTTAATGAGACTGACCAATAGCAGAAAATAAAACGGTAATATGAATAATTTTTTAAAAAATACGAACACAACGCCGATTATGAGAACCACGATAAATGCGCCCAACAGCTTGCCCGGCATACTCTGCCATCCCTTCCAGCCGACAAAATATCTGACGTGTAACATGGCGGCATAAATGAGCCAAGTTATTAGGGACCATGTTTCTTTGGGGTCCCAACCCCAATAACGCCCCCAAGCTGAATTTGCCCAAACCGCACCGGTGATGATACCGATGGTCAGAAAGAGAAAACCGAACTTTACCAATTGATGGGTTAACTCGTCTAGTGCATCAATTCCGGGAAACCTGTCAAACAGGGGACTTTTATCTCCAGTATCTCTCTGGCGAAACAGGTACATCCAGCTTGTGCCGAAGGCGATGCCGAAGGCAGCGTACCCGATAAAACAAGTCATCACATGGGCGATCAACCAGTTGCTTTTCAGGGCTGGGATTAACGGCTGAATACGATCACTGATATTGGGCGACAGAGATGCGTACGCCATGGCTAAAAAGGCCAAAGGCATTGAAAATGCACCAATTATCTGGCTTTCATACCTGCGCTCTACAAAAAGGTAAATAAAAGCAATTGCCCAGGCAAAAAATATGAGAGACTCATACAGATTGGACAGGGGCGCATGCCCAATACCAAGTTGATAGGATTCTATCCACCGCATGACAATACCGACTGTGTTACCGGCAAAGCCGAGAATGGCAATCCAGGTTGCCAATCTGCCAGCGGATTCTTTTTTAAATACCCAGGCAAAGATATATAAAAATCCTGCCAGACCATAAATAAAAGTAACTATAGATAGTATCGTGGAACTGCTCATAATCGATCCTCTTTCGGTAGTATAACAGCGCAAACTTAGCCCAAGCCAGGCAATTGATTGGATAGCCCAACTTTAGGCACGCTGCTCTAAATTGGCCAGCGTGTGTGCCATCTTGCTTATCTTTCTTGCGTTTGCCAACTTATTTTTATTGGAGGTACCGGCAACCATGATTCGGCTTTTTTTGCCTTTATCAATGACTTCCACACAGATTTGCTGATGAGACATAAAAAACGTGATGTAACACCCAATGATCATCAATATAAAGCCGGCGTATACGATCCAAACACCGGGATCCCGGGTTACCTGAAGTCCGGTAAAATATCGAGCAATTGCCGGCTCTTGCTTGACGTCAACATCCGAAACCGAAATAAAAACGTCATCCTTGCGATTTTTGTTAAACATGGGTCCCATGCGATCAAAGCTCGGAAAACGAATCGGCAGTACAACCTCAATTTGCGCTCCGTCAGTTTGGTATAAAATACCAACAAAAGCGCCACCTAGATCTTTGCCTCTAAAATTGTAATTATTATTAAATTCAGTGATAACGAATTTCCCGAGGTTTTCCGGAATGTCAATTTGCCGACCAATGGCCGCCTTCTTTTCATAGATCATACCGGTGGCCTTGCTGGTAAAACTCAGCGTCACCTCGCCTGGTGGCGTAAGCCCCTGATCCTGAGGAGCCAACTGCCCATAGCTGGATTGGAATATGCTGATGCCTTTATAGTGAAGGGGGTCATTGACGATAATATCTTTGGATAACACCGGCTTGCCCTGCTCAAGGATGGTCAGGCGGGAACGGAATTCTTTGGGAGCCCCGGTCGTGTAAAAGCTTACATCGAAATCATCGCAGCGAATTGCAAAATCAAGTTTTCGTATTTCGCCGCTGTTTCGAATCCGGATCTGTTGGGCGCTGTCGCCCTCGGCAATGTTGACAAATCCCTCAAATCCAAAAATGGACCCAATTACACCGCCCACCAGCATGAGGATGACACTCAGGTGGACAATATAAACCCCAAGCCGTGTCCAGCGCCCTTTTTCTCCGTAAATGGCAAATCCGTTATTATCGGTTTCTGCAACTCGCCAATAACGAAAACTGCGGGCAATTACCGCCGAATAGCTCTCTTTTAGCGCCCCCGCATTTCGATTATCGCCAAATTCCTTCTTTGGCTTAAGCCGCCTGAAGCGCTCAAGGTTAAATGATGGATTTCTAACAAAAATGATCCGCCACGTCGATGATAGTCTTTCGATGGAACATATCAGCACATTGGCTGCCAGCAAAAGCATCAACGATTGAAACCACCAGGAGTGGTACATATCAAAAAGGCCGAGCACATCAAACAATCGGTAAAGAAAGGGCCCAAAGGCGCGAAAGTAGGCTTCCGGAGATTCATTTTGAGGAATCAAGGTTCCGATTATTGATGTGGCGGCAAGCGTTAAGAACAGAACAATGGTCAATCGAACGGATGCAAAAAATTTCCATATTTTCGCAAAGGGATCAGCAGCGATCTCCCTATCGCTCATCGTTTTTCCTTTCGCAATAAAATTAAAGATTTTCTCATATCAAATGACGGTGGATGAAGCAACATGGAAAAAAATAGTCTTCAATTAGCCTTTTAACGATCAGACCAACAGAAGACTATTTTAATTGGATTAGATTCGGACCAGGGAATTGAGGTTTGATTCTAATAATTGCATGCGCGCAGCAATGCGCCTTGTATCTATGGGTTCAGTTTAAGCAGTAAACCAGAATTTCTGCCTTAGCGAAATGCTTTTAAATTATTTATACATATAGACCGCGGGATTTAGCGCGCACCATGCCTTTTTTAGATAGCTTGTAAAGGGCGTTGCTGAGTTGTCTTGAATCAAAACCGGTCTTCTCTTTTAGCACGGCAATCGTTACCCCTTTTCGGCTCCGTTTAATTACATTATATACCGTGTCCAGTACTGTCATGGATTTGGCCCGTGTAGCTCTTCTAACAACTGCCTTTCTGCCGACAGGCTTACGCTTCGGGGCAGCCTTTTTAGCGACAGTCCTTTTTGCCGGCTGAAGTTTGTCAACTTGCTTGGTGAGCTTGTCAACTTGTTTCGATAGGCTCACAAGCGATTTGGAAACACTTTTGAGTTGATCTTTCATTTTCTTCATTAGACTTATCCTCCTAATGCTTTATATTTTTTCAATAATAATCATAAGCAAACTAATACATTCTCTTCTAAAAGTCAACACGCTGGCGATGAAGAAAAAGTAGAAAGTCCAATATTGACAAAGAACTCCCGATATGAAAATAGACACGTTGCAACATTTTTTATTAAATCTGGAAATAGAGAAGAGAAATAGATCGTAACGATGCCAGAACAGCCGCGTTTTTCACCTAGAAAAAAACCGTATTGCATTAACTATGAAGAGGCGCTTAATCCAGCCCAACTCGAAGCTGTCACTTATACTGAAGGTCCGCTTCTTGTCATTGCTGGAGCAGGAAGCGGAAAGACCAGAACGCTTACCTACCGTGTAGCCCGTCTGGTAGAAACAGGTGTTTCACCGTCTTCCATCCTTCTTCTTACATTTACCCGAAAGGCAGCTCAGGAAATGCTGCAAAGGGCCGCTCAACTGCTCGACAGCAGATGTGAAAGAGTTTCAGGGGGAACATTTCACTCCTTTGCCAATGCGATTCTGCGCAAATATGCTGCATATTTAAGTCTTAATTCTAGTTTTGCCATTCTTGACCGGGCGGATGCTGAAAACATGATCCAGATGCTGCGCAAGGAACTGGATCTTGCTGCAGCGTATCGTTCTTTTCCGAGAAAAAGTTCCTTGGCAAATATTTTCAGCAAATCCGTGAATAAAGTACTTCCTATTGAGGATGTCGTGTATAATGACTATCCACATTTTTTGTCCAACATCGAAGCAATTGTGGAGCTATATAAAACCTATGAAAAACGCAAGCGCGAACATCATTTTCTCGATTTTGACGACCTTCTGATTTACTTGCAGATGCTTTTAAATGACCATCCCGATATCCGCAACCGTATCTCATGGGCTTATCGATATATCATGGTAGACGAATATCAGGATACCAATAAAATCCAAGCTGAAATATTATTTCTGCTTGCCAGTGCGCATAAAAATATAATGGTTGTGGGCGATGATTCACAAAGTATTTATGCATTTCGTGGAGCCAATTTCAAAAATATTATGACTTTTCCCAACCGGTTTCCAGGAACCCGCATTATCGGTCTAGAAGAAAACTACCGTAGCGTACAACCGATATTGCAACTCACCAATGAAATTATTGAAAGCGCAAAAGAAAAATACACAAAAAACTTGTTTACGCGAAGATCAGGCGGATCACCACCTATTCTTCTATCGGCTGAAGATGAAAACACGCAATCCAAATTTGTGGTTGAAAAAATCTTAGAGCTGCATCAACAACGAATTCCCTTGAATCAGATTGCCGTTTTGTTTCGCGCCAGTTTTCATTCCTTTGATCTTGAGATTGAACTGAATAGAGAGGCAATACCGTTTGTTAAAGTGGGTGGGTATAAATTCGTTGAATCAGCGCATATTAAAGATGTATTGGCGCATCTGAGGATCATTGTCAACGCTTACGACAAAATAAGCTGGTATAGATTACTGCTGCTTATTGATAAGGTAGGGCCCAAGTCTGCCCAAAAAATTTATGAAGCCATTCTCAAAGAGAAGTCTGGCTACATCGGCCTTTTGACGATTAAATTGAAAATAGGTGGCATGAAGGCGATAGAACGCCTCAAGAATCTATTCTCATTGATTGACAGCCATGCCATGTCTGTTGCTGAAATGGGTGAGGCCATTGTGCAATATTATATACCCATTTTAGAGCAAAATTATGACGATCATCCTAAACGGATCAAGGACCTCGATCATTTGGTTACGATCATGGAACGCTATGAAAATTTGGAGCAATTTCTCACTGATATGGCATTAGAACCACCCAATACGAGCATCGAAGATACACTTTTTGAAGATTCTTTGCCAAAAGATCGACTGATACTATCCACTGTCCACTCTGCCAAAGGTCTTGAATGGCACACAGTCTTTGTCATCTGGGCTCTTGACGGACGGTTTCCCTCAATCCATTCTTTCTATAAAGAAGAGGAATTGGAAGAAGAGCTAAGATTGATGTATGTGGCCGCAACCCGGGCCAAAGAAAAGCTATTTTTTATCTGTCCGGATCATGCATACGATAGAGGATCGGGAATCGTATTAAGCCGCCCTTCCCGGTTTCTTGAACTTATCCCTGATCACATCCTTGAAAAGCAGTTCATCTCGAGTACTCGTACTAGATATTACGGTTATTAGGTGCTTAGCGGCGCCATATCGACAAAATTTTGTCGACGTTGAATAAGAAATTGGATATCAAGATTACAAGTGAATCCCGCTTGTTTTTAGCGGGATTTGAAGTGACCAAAGTGAGCTAAGTTTTTGAAATTCCATCCATTTATTTGAGGAAATATTCCAAAGTTGCCAGCGATTCTATTCTCGAAAAAATCCCCACCAAATAAAAACACAAAGTGCCAATATAAAAAAAATCGCCACTAAATAGCCGGACCAGTCAAATGGTTTGGCGGCAAATCCCAGCTTGTCAACACGACCGACGCGCTTTTTGCACACGTTACATTTCGTCGCACGCAACGGAAGATAAGTGTTGCAGTACGGGCATTTTTTTGTCATGTGGCTCTGGGTTTCTTCTTCGCCATAGTGATTACCTGCGGACATCTAAAAAGCTCCTTTATTATACGAGTCGTTTGCCAAAATGTCTGAAATGTTCAGCTCTCTTGAAATTCCTCCGCAATGGATATACGAGCTTTGTTGCGGGTGTCCAGAAGCCATGCATCAAATGTTCTAAACTTCTTTTGCTGCAACAAACGCTGCTTGATTTCCACTTTCTCCTTATCAAAGCCATCGGCAGTAGGCGCTTGTCGCCCCTTAAAGCGGATCACAAAATATCCTTTTTGACCCTTGATGGCCTCGGCCGGAAGCTTTTCTGCTTCCGACAGCGTGAACGCCACACGACTGATTTCAGGCTCAAATCCGATATTCGGTATGGAATCAGTGCGTTTGAAATAATCGGTGTGTTTGGGAGTCAATCCAAATTTTTCACAGGCTTCCTCAAATGCGAGACCATTTTTCAGCTCTGTTAGCATATTATTGGCATCGGCCCGCGCCATTTCATTCTGTTCTGCTTTAATCCAATCATTTTTAGCTTTTTCTTTTACAGTATCCAATTCAGGTATTGTGCTAGGAATTTTATCAGTGATCTGCATCAGATAATAGCCGTCTCCAAAATCCTGAATATCACTAATTTCATTTTCGGGCAGGTCGAATGCTGCCGATGCAAATTGGGCACGATTTTTGATGCCTTTATCAGGACCTTTGCGGGTAAAAGAATCGGTTTCCACTACCTTCAGATTGTGTTGCTTAGCAATGGTCTCAAGGCTATCCCCCTCATAGGACAAATCATAGGCCGCCTCGGCATCTTCATAGGCAAATGCGCGTGAGTATTCATCTTGTAATTTTTTTTGTATTTCAGCTTTGGCATCACCAAAGGATTTGGTGCCTGCCGGATTCACCTTCTCAACCTTGATAAGGTGCCAGCCGAAGCGCGTGCGAACCGGCTCGCTGATCTCCCCTGCTTTCATCGAAAATGCCTTGTCGGCAAAGGGCTTCACCATAGATTCTTTCCGAAAGGTTCCCAAATAACCGCCTTTATCTTTGGTTGGTCCTTCAGAGTACTGTTTGGCAAGCTCGGCAAAATCCTGATCCTCCTTGGCCATTTTGAGGATATTTTCGATTTTCTCCTTTGCGACCGCAACGTCTTCGGCACTGGCATCCTGAGAAAGCTTAAGCAAAATATGCCGGGCCTCAACTGTTTTTGGCGATGTAAAGTCTTCTAGGTTGGTTTCATAATAATCCCGAATTTCATCCTCGGATAGGGTGACCTTGGAGAGATAGGCTTCAGGCTTAAAGGCCAGGTAGCGAACTTTTATTTGAGGTTCGGTTTTATAGGATTCTTTGTGTTCGTCGAAGTACGTCTTTAAATCTTCATCAGTCGGTGCAAGATCCGTGTAGCGTTTCGCTTCAATTACTGCATAATCTAGACTTACCGTTGAGTTATTCCAATCATACCATTCCAGTGCTTCGTAATCCGATACCTTAATGCTGCCGGTAATAAACGCTCTTAATTTTTCGATCAGCAAGGAATCTCTTTGGATGATTTCAAATGCTTCCGGTGTTAATTTCATACGATTAAGCAAGTCTTGATAACGGCGACTGTCAAATACGCCGGCGGTTTGAAACGATGGTATATTGCGAATCCATCGAGCAAGTTCTTCATCGGAAACCCGCAAATTAATCTTTTCTGCGGCTTGAAGCATAAGTACCTTGTCAACTAGTTGGTCCAAAGCCCGCTTTCTCAATTGAAGCGACTGAAGCAGCTCATCCGTTACGTTATTGCCAAATGATTGGCGAACCTGATCGAGAAGAGTGTTATAGGTCGCTCTGTACTCGTCTGTGGTGATCCAATCCCCGTTGACGTTTGCAACCCGGCTTAACCGTTGGCTGGTCCAACTGCCAACGCCCCAAAATACAAACACAACGACAATGGCACCTAAAATGACTTTAATAATCCAAGTCCCCGCATGTTTACGCATCAAACTGAGCATAGATTCCCCTTCATTTCGTAATATTGCAACTCTTTATCCGTCTTCAAATTCGTTAACGGTTGCAATCAGCATAATCAAAATAGTTGCAAACAAGTCCAAAGATTCGTTAAGCAATTATTGTCAGTGGTTTTATGTCCCGATCAATCTTGGTTCCGACCGTTGCGGCACAATACGCACATAGATATTCGTATTTGTCTCCCTCTGGCAAAACCAGCAGAAGACGTTTGCGGACCGGAACCGCCTGTTTACAGTTGGGGCAGAAAAGCTGGGTGGCGTCGAAATCTTCATAGGCTTTCGTCCCGGTTTGCCTTTGCTGATATATATCGGATAGATTCATAAATTGTTTCGGATCCATTTTTCAGCCTATTCAAACACTGCACGATGGGCTTTACCCCACCTTCAAACCAGAAAAATTGTGCATTTTCACGATCTTATTTCTTTATAAGCACTTAATAATATTTATATCTTAACCTTTTGTCAATTTTTATTTCAGAGCGGTTTCAAGATTAATATTGACACGCTTAGCACTTTTTGTTAGGGGCTGCTATCATAGTTGGGGCTGTAGCTCAGCTGGGAGAGCACATGACTGGCAGTCATGAGGTCGTCGGTTCGATCCCGTCCAGCTCCACCACCTGTTAAAATAATAAGGTTAGCCAGCGGCTAACCTTTTTTTCTATAATAATTTGAGGTCATATTAAAGTTTTGACTCTGATTTGACCGCAGGACCCAACTTTGCTTGACATACCATGGATATTGGCTTAAAAACGAGGTCAATTTTTTAGGAATCTTAGCAGCTTAGAAAACAATCTAAGATATTGGCATTCAAACCATGGTCGCAAAGCGATATATCGTATATGCTGGACTAGCCCTTGTCGCTGTAACGGGGGTTGTTGGTGTACTGGTTTTTTCACAACTACATCAAAAGACTCGGCAACAGATCAAGGGCGATCAACGTGTTCCAGGCATTGGGACCCCCAAACAAAAGAAGTCAATTGCCCATCTTTATTTTGCGGACAAAGACAACATATTTTTGATCTCTGAAGAACGCACGCTCAGCCATACCGAGGATCCAACAAATTTTAGCCGCAAGATTATCGAAGCCCTCATAAATGGACCGAGCGAGGGACTTGCTCGCACAATTCCTGTGGACACAAGCCTGCGCGCACTTTACATTACCGAAACGGGCATCTGTTATGTGGACTTATCCGCTGAGGTTAAAGAAAAGCATCCGGGCGGCGTGCAATCCGAATTATTGACGTTGTATTCCATCGTGAATTCGTTAGTTTTGAATATACCTGATATCCAGGTCGTAAAAATCCTGATCGACGGACAGGAAACGATGACATTGGCTGGCCATATTGATCTGCAGGAACCTGTAAAAGCGAACATGCTGTTAATACGATGAGTACAAAAGCAAAAATCAACAACGTCCGAAATATCGGTATTATCGCACATATCGATGCCGGCAAAACCACTGTGACCGAGCGAATCCTTTACTATACCGGCCGTTCCCATAAAATGGGTGAAGTTCATAACGGTGAAGCGGTGATGGATTGGATGCCTGATGAACAGGAACGTGGTATAACGATAACATCGGCGGTGACAACATGCCATTGGAAAAATACGGAAATCCACATCATCGATACACCCGGCCATGTCGATTTTACCATCGAAGTGGAGCGTTCATTAAGGGTGCTGGACGGTGCCATCGGTGTGTTTAGTGCGGTGGAGGGTGTGGAGCCTCAATCCGAAACGGTGTGGCGCCAGGCCGATAAATATCGAGAGCCCAAAATCGCCTTTATCAATAAATTAGACCGCGTGGGCGCTGATTTTTTTGCTACGGTTGAAATGATAAAGGAACGATTGGACGCCCATCCGCTGATTTTACAGATTCCAGTCGGTTTGGAAGACGACTTTAGAGGCATCATCGATCTGATCCATATGCAACAAATAACCTGGGACGAGGATTCGCTGGGAGCATTATTTGAAGCTCAGGATATCTCATCAGACGTGTTTAAGACCGCCGAAGATTATCGGGAAAAACTTATCGAAACCTTGGCTGAAAACGATGATGATCTAATGGAGGCTTATCTGGCAGAAGCCCCCATAGAAAGCCAAAACCTGCTGGACGCTGTCCGAAAGACCACCATCGCGCTTAAATTGGTCCCGGTTCTGTGCGGATCTGCTTTGAAAAATAAGGGTATTCAGCCCCTGTTGGATGCCATTGTCCGATTCCTTCCCAGCCCGCTTGATATTCCTCCTATTAAAGGGGTGCATCCGGATACCGCACAAATCGTGGAATGCAGAGCCAAAGATACGGATCCATTGGCGGCCCTGATTTTCAAGGTGGCCATGATGGAAGGCAGAAAGCTGTCCTTTATCCGGGTTTACAGTGGTAAGATGAAAGTCGGTACCGACGTGTATAATCCGTCACGTAAGCAAAAGGAGAAGCTATCACGCATTTTAATGATGCATGCCAACAAGCGAGAACGGGTTGAAGAAGTCGGCGCCGGCAATATCGTTGGTGTCGTCGGGCTGAAAGAATCTTCAACCGGGGAGACCCTCTGTTCACAGGATCACCCCGTTTTGCTAGAAAAAATCGAGTTTTATGAACCGGTTATTTCTATTGCGGTCGAACCCAAAACCCGTGCAGACCAAGAAAAATTTGATGAAGTTTTAGAAAAATTTATAGCTGAAGATCCAACCCTGAGAGTCCGAAAAGACGAAGATACGGGACAAACCATTCTTTCTGGAATGGGAGAGCTTCATCTTGACATCATCATCAGCCGCATGCAACGCGAATTCAGAACAAACGTCAATTTCGGCAAACCGCAAGTCGTTTACAGAGAAACCATCGAAAAACAAGCCGATGCCTCAGCTATATTCGACAAGGAAGTTGCCGGTCAGCGTCATTTTGGCGAAGTATTTTTAAGCCTATCCCCTTTGCCTCGGGGCAGTGGCAAGCGATTTGAAGCAACGATTTCAGAAGAAAGCTTGCCGCAGGAAATTATTACCGTCATCCAAAATAGCGTGATGGAGTCTTTAGAAAGCGGCTCTTTGATTGGCTATCCGGTCGTCGATGTGCAAGTCACACTTACCAATGCCACATTTAAAGAATCCCTGGCTTCGGAATTGGCCTTTAAGGTCAGTGCTTCGATGGCTTGCAAAGAAGCGCTATCGAAGGGAGAGCCGTTTCTTTTAGAACCGATTATGGATGCCGAAGTATTCGTACCGGAAGCCTTTGTTGGTGAGGTTATCGGTGATTTGAATTCCCGCAATGGAAAAATTGAATCCATCGATCATAAAAAGGGACACCAGGTGATCACAGCCACTGTACCGCTTTCCCGCATGTTCGGCTATTCGACTTCCCTGCGGTCCGCTACCCAGGGGAGAGGCACATTTTCCATGCAGTTTTCTCATTTTGACCGCAGTTAATCACATCCAGCATAAAATAATTTCAGCTCATTTAAGCCCGTCTCAATTGAGGTTTTTATTTTTTCTTTCCGGACATCGCCTTGTCTAATTTTGCTAAGATCTTTTCGATTTCCTGCCTCCGATCGGCATCATTCGTATGCTTTAAGGCGCGCTTGAAATGAACGACAGCCGATTTTCGGTCCCTTTTTTTTATAAAATAAATTCCAAGATAATAATGCGCATCTGCTAAATTTCCCTCCTTTCCCGAGCTTTGCCCAAGGAGATAAAACCCCTCCTTATATCCGGGGTGCTTTTCGGTGAGCTGGTGAAAATAGCTCGAGGCCGCTTTGAACTGACCCAATTCCATTTGGGTGCGCCCAAGATAGATAAGACAATCCGAATAATCCGGTTTTATGTTATACACACTTTCCAAAATCGAGACGGCTTTCTGGTATTGGCCATCCAAATAATAGATCCGGCCAAGATCATTTAAGATGTAAGGATCAAACGCGTTTTTCTCCAATGCAATCTTTATATGGCGGATTGCCTCATCACGCTGACCAACTCGCGCCAATATCAGCCCATATTGGTAATGCACCTGGGGATCCCCAGGGTGTGCGGAAACAGCTGCTTCAAGATTCGCGAGTACGGTGTCTTGATCACCATAACGGGTCAGCACCCAGGTGTGAACCCTCTCAAAATTCTTATTGCTGACCTTGGATTTCGGTCCGGATTTTTCGGATTGACCAGCCAGCCACGAGTCGATGTAGGCAATACGATCCTCGACCGCCGGGTGGGTCATTAAATAGGTGGGCACCACATCGGATCCGAACCAGTGCTTGCTGCGAATCTTTTTTAGAACTTTAAGCAAACCTTCACCGCTGTATCCGGCTTTGGTCAGGTGCGCGAGCCCCAATTGGTCGGCTTGGATTTCATTTTCGCGACTGTACGCTAACTGCGCTGATTGGCCGGCGGCCATGGAACCTTTGGTAAGCGCTTCGGCCGCCTCTCCCTCCCCAGTGGCGGTTCCCAGCAACACACCGGCGGCAATCCCGGCAAGGGTCGCCATGCCAATCTTTTTCGATCTCTCAATTGCCTGAGAAATATGGCGACAATAGACGTGAGCAATTTCATGGGCCAGTATTCCGGCCAGCTCTTCCTCTTCCTTCATGGCCAACAACAAGCCACTATTGATGAAAATATGCCCGGCCGGGGTGGCAAATGCATTATAAGTATCTGTTTTTACAACATAAAAATTATACTTAAATAATCTTTCAGGCAAATAAGAAACCAGTTGATTCCCGATGGTATTGATATATTCGACAACGATCGGATCCTCGATAAGCTCATAGTATTTGAATATGACGCCCATGATCTGACGGGATAGATCTTCTTCTTCCTTGACTGTCAGCCCATACGCTGAGTGGCTTGAAAATTCACTCAAGATAATACTAAACACCGCAAGCATTATGAAAAATTTATGAATACGTTTCATACAGCCTCAATGGTTTCGGGTTTCAGGTTGATAAATGATACGGATTTTATTAAATCATCATGAGAGATTATGAAATTACCCGTTTTTCGTGTAGTCAAGCATGCCATATTTTTCGACTCTTTTCAAACACCAATTTTTATGTTAGACATTTAAATTATGGCACGGGTAATATGTATTGCCAATCAGAAAGGCGGCGTCGGTAAAACGACAACTGCGGTTAACTTGTCAGCGGCATTGGCTGTTTGTGAAAAACAAACGCTTTTGGTCGATTGTGATCCTCAAGCCAATGCCACTTCAGGGATGGGTATCGATACATCGAACGTAGAAAAAACGTTATATCACGGTATGTTGGGTAGGGCCGGTGCGAAAAGCCTCATTGTGGAAAGCGCGATAAAGACATTAAAGATCATTCCCTCCAATTTAGAACTGATCGGGTTTGAAGTGGAAATGATCTCAAATCCTGATCGCGAACAAAGATTAAAAAAACTTATTTCAGAACTGGAAAAGGCATTTGAATTTATCATTCTTGACTGCCCGCCCTCCATGAGCCTTCTGACGGTCAATGCATTAACAGCCGCCGACTCCCTGTTGATTCCCTTGCAGTGCGAATTTTATGCGTTGGAAGGGCTTGGAAAGCTTCTCAATACAGTCAAACGTATAAAGCGTGCATTAAATCCGGATCTAAACATTGCCGGAATCCTGTTAACGATGTTTGATAAACGCACAAACTTATCCTACCAGGTTGCTGAGGAAGCCGAAAAATATTTCAAGGATATTGTTTTCAAAACCATGGTTCCGCGAAATATTCGATTGAGTGAAGCGCCAAGCTTTGGCAAACCCATATTGTTGTATGATGCTACCTCGGCAGGCGCTCAAAGCTATTTTGAACTGGCAAAGGAAATTATGCAGAATAAATCTCATAACGTAATTTAAGGTGACCATGCCAAAAGAAAAAATTACAGGAAAAGTCGGCCCTAGTTCGGTTAAACGCAAAAAAGTGGCCTTGGGGAGAGGTCTAGGGGCTTTAATTCCGGATTTGGATACCCAGGAAGATAAGCCCAGTGATTATTTTTATTGTGATATTGACCTGATTCGCCCCAATCGTTTTCAACCGCGGATGCGGTTTAAAGAAGATGAGTTAGAAGAGCTGAGTAATTCCATTCAAGAGCAAGGCATACTCCAGCCGCTTCTCGTTCGAAAACAAACTGAAGGCTATGAGTTAATTGCCGGTGAAAGGCGCCTCCGAGCTGCCAAAATGGCGGGGTTTGCTCAAGTACCGGTGGTCATCAAAAGGATAAGTGATTCCAAACTGTTGGAGATGTCGATTGTCGAAAACATCCAACGCGAGAATTTTAATCCCATCGAAGAGGCCGAAGCTTACCACCGTCTGATCACCGAATTCGATCTCACCCAAGATCAAGCGGCCAGTCGGGTGGGAAAAAGCAGGTCGGCGGTAGCCAATTTCTTAAGATTGCGGCAGCTTCCCGAGCCCATCAAGGAGACGATCATTGACGGCACCCTCAGTATGGGACATGCAAGGGCATTGCTGGGGGTAGAAGTCTCAGCTCAACAAAGCGCCGCATGGCGGGCTATTGTCTCTAAACGGCTGTCGGTCAGACAAACGGAGGATCTGATTCGACGGCTGAAATCTGAGAAAAAAAGGCCGCAGGTGACAAAAAAATCCCCAGAAGATAGGTACTTATCAGATCTGGCAGAGGAGCTCTCCCGTTATTTTGGTACGAAGGTTGTGATTCGAAAATTCGGCCAACGCGGAAAACTGGAAATTGAATTTTACAGCAACGATGATCTGAATCGACTGATCGAACTTCTAAAGTCTAAATAATTAATGATGCTGCACGATTCGGCTCAATTGTGGTGATATAACAATTTTGGACAAACGACACACATGTCAATACATATCATCATTGATGGATACAATCTTATCCGCTTATCAAAAACATTTCGCCACCTCGACCGCCAAAGTATGGAAATGGGTCGAGAGGCCCTGGTGAATATCCTCGCCGCCTATAAGAAAATCAAATCCCATAAGATTACCGTTATTTTTGATGGCGCTCACGGCCCGTATTTATCTTCGCCCCGAGACCGGATAAAAGGAATTGACATTGAATTTTCCAGAAACGGTGAGTCGGCGGATACGGTCATAAAACGCATGGCGCGCAATGAAAGGCAAAAAGCGTTGGTGGTCAGCTCTGATCATGAGGTGGTCAATTCGGCAGCATCTTACGGTGCAGCCACCATCAATACAGAAGCGTTTGAAAATAAAATCACCATGGCCGTTCATATGGATGGATTTATGGTTGACGAGGGTGACCAAAATGGCTGGAAGCGGACAACAAAAAAGAAAGGACCCCGCCGAAGGCTTTCGAAAAGAAAACGAAGGAATAGAATTAAGATCAGAAAACTTTAGCCTTAGGATTGCCTATTTTTTTCCCTGAATTCTGGTTCCTCTCCGGAAAACAGCCGTTTGATGTTGCTAGAATGACGAAGGAAGATAAATAAGCTCATCACGCCGGCTCCCATTGTCAAGGACATGGAGTGGGTGGATAACCATACGGCCAAAGGTAAAACAATTGCAGCAGCCAGCGATCCAATTGACACATATCGGGAAGTAAATAAAAGCAGGATAAATGCCCCCAAAGCAATCAAGCATGCCAATGGTGCAAGCACAACAAAACAACCGGCTGTGGTGGCCACCCCTTTTCCGCCGTCTTTAAATTTTGTGAATAGAGGATATAGGTGTCCGAAAAATGCAGCGAGGGCAACAATGGATAGGTATGTATTGCCGGGTCCCTGGTCTGAGTTTAAAATTGTCGCCGCGAATAAAACAGGAACCGTGCCTTTTAAAACGTCACCCAAAAACGTCAGCATCCCCAGGGCTGATCCGGCAACTCGACTCACATTGGTCGTACCAATATTTCCACTTCCCTGATTGCGAATGTCTATCGAGGTAAATAGCCGAGTTAAAACCAAGCCCCAAGGGATGGATCCAAGTAAATAGGCGAAAATAGGTAGCCCAAACCGTGCAATGATATTATATGAACCTAATTCAGGCACTTTTTATACCCTAATCCGGATCCGCCGTAGGCGGAGAACCAAAAGGGTTATGTTTATGATTTTCATTGAAGCCACAACCAAGCTGCTGAGGAGAAAGAATATCGAAATTGGATAAAAATGAACAACCTAACCGTATATTAAGATAGCACTTACTACTCAATGATCAAGATTTCAAGCGCAAGCGGGCTTTAGAAAGGATATTATGAAGAGTAGAAAAATGCAACCGGTACAACTACCCATCGAAGATGTCCTTGACCTCCACACGTTTCATCCCAGTGATATACCAAACCTTTTAGAAGATTACTTTGCAGAGTGTATTAAAGCTGGCATTTTAGCTGTGCGAATCATTCACGGCAAGGGGAAAGGTATCCAAAAACGGCGAGTCCAAAAGCTGTTAAAAGAAAACCCATTGGTCTTATCGTTTAAAGATGCCCCTCCTGAAGCTGGAGGTTGGGGGGCTACCTTGGTGAAGTTAAAGAATAATGCAATGACTCTTATTTGATATGAAATCAATATGATAAGTTATAATTTATGGAAGACAAAATCAAGAAAAGATGGTTCATTGAAAAAAATCTCATGGTTCTACGGTGCTTTTGAATTTACGCCTTCGACTACCTCTACGATCTAAGCCGCTTCTACGATCCAAATCGCTTCTACGGCTTCTGCCTGATCTTCGATCAAATTTCACTCCCATTCCTCGTCGGTTCAACCGTACGACACATCCTTTTAATTTGAGATCTCTTCGTTTTTTGTATCCTGGAAAAACAAGCTGAATCATCTGACCCAAAGAAAATCTATTTTGAGTTTCAATAAAAGCACCGCCGCGACTTATATTCGTAATTGTACCCTTGAAGCTTTGATTATTAGAAGTAAAAGATAACGATGTATTGTAAGGTCTTCTTGGATGTTGCCTGGGATCTTTTTCATCTGTCCAATCGCTTTCTTGGGGGTTCTGTACCTCTAAATTAGCTATATTTAAGATTTTGTTTAAGGATTCGTTTGAATTGATAAATTTAGCCCCATAACCGTGCCGAAAAGAAGAATCTTGTAAATCTTTGCGCCATTTAATTTCAGCGCTAAAATGATATTGAGCTTCATTGCCAGAGGAATGCGGCGCGCTTTTTATTTTTAGGTTTATATAATCTCCTATATGAATGGATTGGTCAGATTCGAAATATACACCGCTTTTACTGAGGTTATACATTTTGGCGGTATAAAATATTCCAGGTAACAAATTATCATGGTAAATAGGGGCTATATATTTGAAGCGCCTATTATCTCTTAATTCGGTATTTGAATTCATTTGTCTTTATGATGACGCGGTGTCGGTGGCCAGTGTATTGACCAATGATAACGGCAATTCTTTTCTTCTCAAAGTATCCAATTCTCTTCTTACACGATTAAACAATTTCACTATCATGTATTCTAACCGCTTCAAAGTCTCAATTTCGGAAGCAAGCTCCGGGTTTATCCGCTTTGCCCTTACAACCCGCAATTTTTTAAGGATGTCTTCCGACAATAGTTCAAATCCAGGCGGTGCATTCAATATGGCATCGATTAAGAGTGGGTTGCTTCCATCGAACAGTGAATCTCCAAAGTGAGATAGAATCTGCTCCTTGGTCATGCCAGCAAGTCTATCGCGAATTTCGCTTTCACGCAGGAATTCGAGAAGAGGCATGTCTTTGTCGACAGGTTCATCTGCCAATTTTTTTTCGAGCTCTTCAATCGCACCAGCGTAAATTCGTTTTTGCTTTAATACTTCAAGTCTTCTTCCGGCTTGTTCCAAGACTATTCGTCTTGCAGCTCTTTTGGCTTTATCACTAAGTGTCCTATCATTTTCTATTACATCTACCTCTTTGTTAATAAAATTGTTTAGATTGACAATGTCACCGTATACACTTTCAATGGCAGCTGCCGCCTCAACTGGAAGTCTTGCCTGAGCGTCTTCCACTATTTGACGAGCCCTCGATATTACATCCCCCAACATTTTCCTCTATCCTTTTATTAAAGTACTAGTGATTTAATAACCTCTGGAATTTCCTTTATTAGCATGCAGATTAAGTAATTCCTTAAAGACGTTTATACCCTTAACAGCGATCAAGTTTTGATAATAATTTTTATAATTTATTTAAGTTTTAGCAAAATTCATGCAATATTCTTTAAAAAATAATTTTATATTAAATTTCAAATAATTATAAAGACGGTTAAGCGTTCGATTCATCAAATTAGGAAAAGAATTGGATAAAGATTATATACTTTATTTCACAATTGATCAGTGGCAAGATGTTAAAAATTTCTTGAGCCTATTCCGAAAGCCGAAAGATCCTAAATGGCAAAGGGCGTCACCAAATAAGACAGTGCCTTGTTATGACGAAAATACCTTGTTGGATTTAGGTGGGTTTGTGGACTTGAACAGGTCCTACATCGAGTATCTGAATCTCCCGCTAATACTCAACCAGAGTTTCAAAGTTCAGATAGAGCATCATGCGGACATACGCATCACGGTAGGAAACAAAGTTTGCCGTAATTTTAAGCACATTCGTAAAGTTGGGCAAGCATCAAATCTTCTTATTGGCTTTGTCGCTTTGAACAACCGATGCTTTATCTGATGGAGAAACTGCCATACCTGTCGGTTTTTCTGTTAGCGCTGTCTTTCTATGGGGTTCTCTCTTCAACTCAATGGATCCACTGAAATAGGCGCCGTCTTCCACAGATATGCTTTTAGCCTTGATATCACCTAAAAAATCGGCTTCTTTGGTAATTTCGACTTTACCCTGAGCTTTTACGCTCCCACTAATCTGACCACTAATACTCACATTCTGAGCTAGGATTTCACCTTCATATCGCCCCTTGGAACCCAATGCAAAATTATGTTTTCCCATCTCAATGTTGCCATTCATCGAGCCCTCGATGACAAGGTGTTCATCTCCACGAATGTTGCCTTCGATGAATATGTGTTCACCAATAACTGTTTTTTCATCCTTGGTTTCAGGACTCGGCGGTATTGAGAAGTTTTTTTGCTCTGTAATCTTGCTGGGCTCAGGCTCCTTATCGATTTCAAATGTTTTGCCTTTTTTTAGCATGTGTTCCCTCCTGTAAAAAAAATTATTATAAGTATGATATATTTTGTTAAGATTGGATTGTCAAGGGAAGGATGAAGCTTGAATATTAGGGCGCACGCAGAATATATACCACTTAATAATAAGATTTGCGCTAACTTGCCGGTATCACCACGCCAAACCTACTTGCGATATACTCTTTTTTCTGATATGGAAAAATGCAGCAACTCTCAATTCTGATTATATGTTCTTGCTCATTCTTCTCTTCCTTTCATTGCTTGTGCTGAATGAATACCAGCTTCGGATAGGGAAGGTCAAAAAATGGAAAAGATAATTTTAAAACCAGGAATGCAACACTGGGATTCTTTTATTTCAAGATTGCGTGGGCATGGAGGATGTAATTTTAGGAAAGCCAGCGATCCTTTTGATGAAACCTTTGAATGTGACAGTACATTTCGCTTCTCAAAAAAAATTTTAGCACAAATGACGGAACAATGGCCTTCATTTAACTTCGATATTGAAGAAACAATAAAATGGTTTCGTTCCCAAGGCCATATGTGTGATTGTCAAGTAATTATCAAGTTAGGTAAAAAGAAACAATAATCGGACAAGCCTGGCCACCGGCTTACCGGCTTTGTCGATAATCACCTCTTCGCCAGCCAGCACCTTTTCGATCAAAGCGGACAATTGAGCCTTTGCCTATGAGATATTGGTAATAAGCATGATCATCACCTCCACATCTATAGTCTGACCAGACCAGACCAGAATGTCAATAATTTTTTCTAAATTCGTTTCGCTTTAACTTCTTAGGCGACTTCCTCTCATTGTGAACTTGCATTGATTGACATTCGGCTGCAATTTTCTTATAGTACTTGCGGCAAAGGAGGCTCTTAATATAGATAGTCTCCCAGAGGAGTCCGGCGCCATGTCAAATCAAGCATCCCATCTAACGATCACTGTCGACAAGAGTCATATTCTCACACTTGGAGAGCGGCTTTACGAGCAGAGCATCGAACTGATCAGAGAATTGGTCAACAATGCCTACGATGCAGACGCAACGCGGGTGGAAGTGACTGTCTCAGGCAATGAGATCGTTGTATCAGACAATGGCGAGGGGATGGATATGGAAGGGCTCGAGCAATACTTCAATGTAGGATCCGATGAGAAGCTTCTACATCCCGTATCTCCCCGATTCGGACGAGACCGAATCGGTCAATTCGGCATTGGCAAGTTCGCGAGTCTGGCTGCTGCTTCTCGCTTTGAAATTACAACGCAAAAAGGAAACTTTGCTGCACGAGTTGTTTTTGACAAAGCCCGCTGGCTTGAGGAAGGCGACTCTTGGGTGATCCCACTGACTTGCCTCCAGCCTAACCCCAATCGGGGCGACGGAACGACCGTTCGCCTTGTGGATCTGAAAAGGGTTTTTAAACCAGATGACGTTACCCAACGAATTGCTGAAGGTGTGCCCATTCGGGCAGGGAATTTTTCTGTTTACGTCAATCGGTATCGGGTGGCTCCGAGGAGATGGTCAGGCAACCGCATCCCTGTTATGGAAGGCACAAAATATGGCATCATTCACGGAGAAATCGTGATTCTCCCTGCTTATCGTGCATCCAAGGAAAATATGGGAATTGAAATCAAGGTAAAGGGAGTCACGGTTCGGCGGGAATTCTTCGATATGGCTTCCTGGGGAAAGGCAGCAACACGCATTCGAGGAGAGGTTCATGCCGATTTTCTCCCTTTGACGAGCGATCGATCAGGGTTTATAGAGGATTCCCCGGAATATAAAACATTTCTCAAAGGCTCGGAGAGAATAATCGTTGAAGTTCGCAGGGCTTACAATCAGTTAGCCTCTGAGCGGGATAATCGAAGGGTTAGCCGGGCGCTAAAAGAAGCGTTGCAGCGTATACATCAAGCTCTATCACTTAACCCGGAATTGTCTCCATTCGGGGTTGTTCCATTTTCGGAAAAAGGAAGGCAAGGCGCCGGGGAAACAGCTGTGGAAGTCGGCACAGGCAAAGAAGAGCCCGAGCAGATTCAGGAAGAAGAAGAAATTCCATCGGATTCAGATCAGCAGGATGCCACAACGGCGGCCGGTGACGAAAAACCCCAAAAGAAACCTAAACCTTCTCTACGAATCGCCACACCGAACGCGGTGGTGAAGAGGCTCAAGTTCGGGGACGCCGGAGTCACTTGCTGCCTTGATCACTTGGGGGGGGACGGACCGGAGTGTATGACAGAAGGGACAATCATCTATATCAATCGAGACCACCCTTTGTACAAGAGGGAGTCCAAAAAAAGGGAGGCTCATATACTGAATATCGCCCGTCTAATAACCCAGGAGATATCTCTAATGAAAGATCCGGCAAACCCACGCGAGGCTTACAATCGCCAATCCAAACTCCTTCGAGATGCATTCATGAAAAGAGATGATTAATCCTCTGCATCGGGGGAAACAAAGGGTTCAGATTTTGAATTTGGTATATTTGCGATCTGTTTCTGGATTTGATTAAATTTTTTATTTAGTTTGCGGCTTGATTTTAGTCTGGCTTTTAGATGCGCTGGGCTAAGGCTTACTGGAATCCTAAATACCCCAGCGCAGTCTGGGGGTGTTCACCGGAGCATCCCAGAGTTTCAACAGCTCATCATCCATCCTCAGCAGCGTGATGGATACCCCCTGCATCTCCAAGGCAGTGATATAGGTGCCAATCAGTCTTCGTACGATGGTCAGACCCTTCTCCGTGCAGACCTGCTCCAATTTACGATAAGCGATGTAAAGCTCGGGAACAGGCGTTCCCCCCATGCCATTCACGAAGGCCAGTACCTGATCGCCGCGCTGGAATGGTTGATTCTCCAATTCCACATTCACCCATTCGGCCTTTGTAGCATCCCATTCCTGGATGGTGCGTTTGTAAAATGGATCTTCGATGATCTCGACCGCCAGCATTTCAGTGATCTCATCAGCGGATTTTATCTTCATGCGCTCTCGACCAGGCTCGCCGTGGATCCCGATGCCGAGCTCCATTTGATCCTCTTCGATCTCAAAGGTGGGAGTGCCCTTTATGGGAATGGTACAGGCAGTGAAAGCCATTCCCATGCTGCGCCCATTGAGGTTTACTCGACGGCATAAGTCAGCTAGGCGGGTTAGATCAAAGTCCTCTTCGGCTGCTGCCCCACAAATCTTCTCGGCAAGCACAGTGGCGCCCGTTCCACGCCGACCGTGACTGTACACGCTCTCACTCACCGCCACATCATCGTCAATTAGGATGTTTGCGCATAGAATTCCCTCGGAATGAGCCTGCTCCGCCGCTTCTGCGAAGACATCCATGTCGTCCCAATAGCACTTGACGATGTTGAGCACCCCGGCACCTGCATGCACCCTCCTGATCGCTTCGATGATCTGCTCGGAGGTTGGCGAGACAAAGACATCTCCGGGACATGCCGCGTCGAGCATCCCCCGTCCCACGTAACCGACATGCGTCGGCTCGTGGCCACTGCCCCCGCCTGATATCACGGCAACCTTTCCTTGCACGGGGGCATCGGAGCGGTAAACGAAGATGGGGTCGAGGTTCACCTTAATCAGGTCCTCATGGGCGGCAGCCATGCCTTGCAGGCTTTCACTGACAACATCCTCAGGTTGATTGATGAGTTTCTTCATGGTTCCTCCATCTCGCTAATTAAAGGTCTCGGAATTTCTATCCCGCCGTCAGCGGAAAGAATGTAGCATTTTTTGTGACTTCCGAACTTGCCTTGGAGAAAAAAAGGTGTCAAATCTTGATTTGTGATTTAACTTGTTTGAATTTTCTCTGTAACCGTTTATCTTTATCAAGCATTTCTTTGAATATTCGAACTCGCCTGTTGACAGCCGAATAGGTTAATCCAAATTTTTCACCGATGCGTTCGTTGGTCACCACACCTAACTGCCATATTAGATAAATCAGCAAATCCCGGTCAATTTTATTGGCTTCTAAGATCCTGGCCTTCATCTTGTAAGATTCAAGGTCGCACTTCAATATCCTGCCCTTCATTCCCTCGGGATAAAACATGATATAGAGCGCCATCATATTCTATTCGCCATGCGCGTGCCATACAAAATCCCTACCAGATGCGAGCTAAGCTTGTCAATATGTGTATAATCACTAATCAAGATTTGACATCGAGTCTTACGTCTTGCAGAGGATTTCCAAACGGAAGCCGTAACGAAGTGCGAATTGCTAAACAGAGATTGTTGGGGTGTAGGAGTAAAACTGTATTAATTTAGATTTATTTCCGGGTAAACCTTGCGGCGTTAGAAGGCAGAGTCTTAGAAATAGAAAGGCAGTTTACTACGGTAGGAGCAACTTCAGGAACCGAAAATCGATATCGGAAACAAAATGATTATCTGATCAATAAATCGAAAAGGTGTTGATGTCAACAAAAACCGAAAATTGTTGTTCCGGGTGAGGAGCTATGCTAAAGATTGTGGCTTCTCCAAATGCCGTTGTTCTCCCCGGAACCGCCATCCTCAATTAAGGTTGAACAGTCCAGCAAAAAAGATGCACGGGCATCTGAGAAGCCACCGAATAACTATAACCTTATATGCAGTGGAGTTCACTAGGGTAATTCATTTATTCTTAAATATTGATATCCGCATTTAACGTCAGAAACTAAAGTTTGATATACTTCTACCGTTACGAAATTCTGATAATTATATCTATAGTCATGTTTTTGGTTTCTTTTCGAACTACTTGGAAAAATTTGACCTTGACCGGTACAATTTGGGCACGGTTCTATGCGGATTAACATTATCTTTTACAAAACCTGTTTTTCACTCGAAGAGATCCGCGTGACTGCCTGTTCTTACGTGGCATAGCTCACTGCCCTCGATTCGGTAAATCAGCAGCCAATCAGGCTCAATATAACACTCCCGGCAATCCTTTAATGTGCCTTTCAATCTGTGATCCCTGGTTTCCGCTGGTAGTTTTTCTCCCTCAACCAATAGCTGTATAATGGCTTTAAGCTTCTCAAAATCCTTGTGCCGCTTTTTGAGTCGATTGACATCTCTTTTAAACTGAGTATCACGCCGGATTGATCGCATCGCTCAGATTCCATGCTCATCAAATAAATCTTCGACAGAGGAAAATGTTTTTCCTTTGCCCTGCCTCGAATTTTCAATGGCCTTCATTGTTTTTTCATTGGGGACCTGAAGTTCAAAGGGCAACCCCCTGTGCGCGATAATCTGGCGATAATAGAGCTCAAATGATTTTGACACGGACAGGCCCAAGTCTTTAAGAATGGCTTCGGCCTCCTTTTTTATTTGCGGATCAATCAGTGCCCTGGCTGAGGCAGTTTTCGTTGTTCCCATAACAACCCTCCATATTTATAGCATATAATATGCTATAGTAACTGTCCTGCCAAGAGATTGAATTGGCACGCAATGAAAAAAAGCCTGCCCTACCCTCTTGGATAAGCTCATCTGAAAATCCTCTTTGCTATTTCATTATAAAAGGCAAACTTTTATGTGTGATCTTCTAATCTACAAAAATGCCAGATTGGCGGTGCAGGTACAGAACCCATCAAAGATAAAGACCCAAAAATGAATGTATTTGTCATTGCGCAATCTGCATAGGACATAAACTACAATTGATGCGTGACTTTTCCAATATCACGTTAATAATTTCACATATTCTCTCAAACTTTTGTCCCCTTTTTTCCACTTAGCAAACCAGAACTTTTTCGCCCAAATCTCAAGACAGGCCATTTGAAAGGATGTAAGATCTTCAATCTTGTTTAAAAATACGTCGCTTTTAATCTTCCACTTATCATCAAGTTTCCTAAAGGTCATCGCATCATCACAAAATATTTTAAACTGCTGGCCAGCCAATTGCGGACTCAGTTTTGTTTCCTTGAAGGCTTCGACCAAAAAAGATAATTCTCCATCCGAAAAATGTCCTCTCATTTCATGAAGGGCACGGTTATACAGCATTGGAAACCCGTCAAGAACATATTCTGCCCCGGCATTTAGCGTATTGAAATTTTTTGATAAAAAGTCTTGGCTCTGACTTTCTATTCTTGGACTAATTTTTTTCTTTTCCATACCATATCGCTTTCATATATGTTCAGGAGATCATACAATTTATGTCTGGCAAAAGTCAAGAAAATAACATGAAGACTGTTAGAGCTCAAAAATTACCTCCCAATATATTGTAAACAAATTATCTGATCTTTTTTATGCCATGCCTGGGAATCTCTCCCTTGTTAAACCGCACGACAGCACCCAAAAACCAGTTCTGTAAGAAAATAATAGTTAATAAAAAAAAGACTTTACAGGGGTTTTGGGATGTGTAAAACCAATTATTTGTTTATTATCATAATATTATCTTGACATATGCTGGCAAAATATTATATATATTTGGGGCAAATGAAATAAACTGCTTATTTTATATCTTTCGAGAGCTTGAAGTGTATGGTCGAATCACAAAAGAAATTAGACTCTAATTTGATTTGGGAAGGAGGT
>CP070746.1:3233312-3240368 GCA_020348305.1 Desulfobacterales bacterium | reverse complement strand
TCCGAGAAATACGCTCCGGCCAAGAAATTTTACAATAAGTATAAAAGCATCTATGGCAAAGGGATTCAATCCGGCCACGGCCCGGCACCATCCTACGAATCGGTTTACATCCTAAAAGAAGCTATCGAACGAGCAGGCTCCACTGATCCAGATGCCATCGTTGCCGAGATCGAAAAAACCGACCGACAGGGGGTCATGGGGCGTATCCGGTTTGATGAAGGCCATCAGGTCGTCTACGGTACTGATCCGGCTGAAACCGCCGTCGGCTGCTTTTTTCAATGGACAAATGATGGTAAAAGAAAAATTGTCTATCCGAAAAGCCTGGCTGAGGGTGAAATCGTTTTGCCTTCGTGGGTCAAGAAATAGTAAATTAAGATTCTCGATGATCCTAAGATCAGTCTCTGCAAAACACGCGTAAATTTGATTTTTCTGCTGAAAGCAAAAAAAGGTAGAAGCGCGCCAGCGCTTTAAAAGTCACAGTTGGAAGCGGGTGCATTGCACCCGGTTTGAAAACAACCCATCAATCCGACCTGCCCTCCTTTGCGACTCGGACAAGGCGGGCAGGTTTTTTCTGGTTTTATCCATGCTCGCAAATACTTTGGTCTACGGCTTTGTTAACAGTGTCATACTGGTATTGGTGGCCCTGGGGTTTAACCTGACTTTCGGAATCAGCGGAGTGGCCAATTTCGCCTATGGAGCCCTGTACATTCTGGGTGCCTTGCTTTGTTGGATCTTTTTCAACTCCGCAGGCATGCCGTACCTGTTAGCCGTAATGCTGGCGGTCGTCGCGACGGCCTTTGCCGGTGCGCTGATGTACCGATTTGTTCTGCTGAGGATTCGCGGTATGGTTCTGTCGGAAGTCATTGCCACTTTTGGTATCGGGCTGGCCATCCTTGAACTGTTCAAATATTTGGGATTTATCGGATTCGAGTACTCATTGCCCGTCTTAATTGACACCAGCATCGAGATCGGTCAGGTTGTCGTGGACATGCAGCGCATATTTATCGTGATCATCGGCATTGCCATGGCCGGTTTTCTCTGGTTTTTTACCCACCATACACGAACGGGCCTGCGTTTTAGAGGAATTGCCCAGGATGAAAGAACTGCGCTAAGTCTAGGCATAAACTCCGACCGGGTGGCAATGCTCAGTGTCTCTTTTGGCGCGGCCTATGCAGCCATCGCCGCCATCGTTATTTTACCTCTAGGAACCATCAATGTCGAACAGGGCTACAGCGTTCTAATAAATGCTTTGGCGGTATGCATTGTCGGAGGCTTAGGCTCCACCGGCGGCGTGGTGCTGGCTTCTTTTTTTATCGGTTATGGCCAAACATTTACCGTAACCTACCTGGAAAGCCATTGGGTCATGCTGGTGCCACTGATTGCGATTTTAACCATACTGATCCTCAAACCTTCCGGACTATACGGAGAACAAAAAGAATTGGAAGAAAGAATCTAAAGGAATGCGGAAGTCGGAATGGGGAATGCGGAAATATTCGATTGGGGATTGAACTCGGGATATTGCATATTGACCAATAACCAATAACTCCCAATTGTGTCAGGGATTCTATGGAAAAACGCAAAGAACGAATTAACAGGGGCATCAACGTGCGTTCCGGCGATGTGTTTGCCCTTTGCTCCTGGCGCGAGATGCTCTACTTGTCCGCTCCGAGATTGTTGCCGATCCTCGGCTTGGTGGTCTTGTCTTTCTCACTTAGCATTTATTGGCAAAGGGTTTTACTTTCCGTATCTGTTTTTGCGCTTTTAGCCATTAGTTGGGACATCTTGGCGCAGACCGGCATGATTTCCCTGGGGCAGGCATTATTTTTCGGAACAGGTGCCTATCTTGCCGGCATCATGAATCACTACTGGGGCTGGCCGCCGGTGGTAACCATCCCGCTGGCAACAATTTTCGGCGGCCTTATTTGTACCGGCTTTCTCGTTCCGGTTTTGAGACTTCGCGGCATCTATTTTTCGATGGTCACACTGGTTTTACCGTTAATGCTGGTGCGGATTATAGAAGCAACGCGAATTTTTGGAGGCACTGAAGGAATCAGTGGACTTGCTGCCCTGCCCTCAAAATGGGTGGAGATCTATGTCATTATTATCGCCATGCTGCTCGCCCTATTTGGATTCCGTCGGTTGATGAGTTCCGATTTCGGTTTGGTTTTAAAAGGAATCAACGACAACGACCGTTCAGTCATGAACGCCGGCATCAATATTTACTGGTTTAAAACCCAGTCCCTGTTTTTCGCCAGTTCCGTCGGAGCCTTTGCCGGCGCATTTATGACCCATGTCTATTTATTTGTTGGCATGCCGGTTTTTGCCCTGGATTATTCTATTCTGCCGATTGCAGCGGCAGTGGTGGGCGGTATCGGAACGTTTGCCGGCGCAATGCTGGGAGCATTTATCTTGGTTCCCTTATCGGAGATTCTGCGAGGATTGGGGGGCCTCCGGATCGTATTCTATGGGATGTTTCTCGTAATTTTTACGGTGGCCCTGCCGGAAGGTATTTTTCACTATATTCAGCGCAAATATCATCAGTTTGAGCGTTGGGTGGAGGTGGAAGGATGAGCAGTTTTCCCTTGCTAAAGGTATCCGGGCTTTACAAAAATTTCGGCGGTGTCCAAGCCATCACCGATTTGAACCTTGAGCTGGCTGAAGGAGCGCTTTTGGGGTTGATCGGGCCGAACGGATCGGGGAAAACCACTGCGGTTAATCTGATAACCGGCTTTATAAAACCCACCGAAGGGGAGGTTTATTACCGCAACCGCAACATCACCGGCTGGCCGCCCTATAAAATTGTTCGACTTGGAATCGCACGGACGTTTCAAATGGTAAAACCGTTTTATCAACTTCCGGCCTATAAGAACATGATCATTCCCCTTTATTCGCCCAGGGTCAAACAAATGATCGGCGGAAAATACGGCGACCGGGATGCAGTTGCTCTGGATCTACTGGAAGAGGTCGGCTTTGAACGGGACGCGTTTGTGGCATACAAAGCTGCCAGTGTGTTGCCCCAGGGATATTTAAAACGATTGGAATTGGCCAAAGCCATGGCCCTCAATCCTGATCTGATCATTCTGGATGAGCTTTTTTCAGGCCTGAGTCTGGCCGAAGTAGCCAGCATCGTTCCGATCATTGAAAAACTGCGCCAGGAAGGTAAAACCATAATAATGATCGAGCATCGTCTTAAAGAGCTTTTCCGGATTGCCGATCGCGTGATTGTGTTGAATTACGGAGAAAAAATCGCCGAGGGAAAAGCCGAGGAGGTTATGAAAAGTGAGGCGGTCAAGAAGGCCTACCTCGGGGCAGAAGCGTGAAACAGATTATAGCTTATAGCTCATAGCTCATAGTCCAAGATTGGAGAGAAACCGTTTGCCTATCAGCTATTAACTATCAGCTTTAAGAGGAATAAAGGTCTATGCTCGAAGTAAAGAATTTGATGGTTTTTTTTGAAAATGCACTGGCGATCAACGATTTGACCATGGAGGTAAACCAGGGAGAATTTGTCGGTGTGATCGGATCGAACAGCGCTGGCAAGACCACGCTGATGAACACGATTTCCGGTCTCATCATCGATATGAAGATCAAAGAACAGCGCAAAGGCGGAGAAAGAATTAACATCTACGGTGAAATCATTTTTAGAGGGGAGAATATTACCGAAGTCCAACCCTTTGAGCGGGTCAAAAAGGGTCTGGTTTTATCCAGAGAACGGCATCCAATATTTCCGGAAAGTGACGTGGTAGAGAATCTTAAAATTGCCGGCCACCAGTTAAAACGATCAGAGTTATCACAAAGAATCGCGTATGTTTACGCCATCTTCCCTGCTCTGCCCCCTTTAAAACGTCGCAAAGCCGGATTTTTAAGCGGCGGCGAACAGCAAATGTTGGCCATTGGCATGGCATTAATCCTCAAGCCCGCCCTGCTATTGCTCGACGAGCCGCTGCTTGGTTTAAGCCCCATGATGCAAACCATGCTTATCGATGCCATCAACAACCTTAGAAAAGAATCCGGTATTACGATTCTGATTACCGAGCAATTTGCCCGACCTATTTTACCGATTATAGACCACGGATATGTCATCGAAAACGGTATGCTGGCTCTATACGGCACCGGCAAAGAATTAATGGACAATCCTGAAATTAAATCCGCATATTTTGGTATTTGAGATAACAGAAAACAGAGCTAAGAAAACAGAAGACAGATAAAATAAATGAGCAGCTCAAATAGCATATATTCAACCTTTTCAGAAACTGCCGATCGACGTGAAAACCATCCGGCAGTTATCTATCTCGGCACGCAATTCTCATATCGAAAAATTAAAAAATTGGCCGATCGCTTTTCGGCAGCCTTAATTGATTTGGGGGTGGAACCCGGCCAACGGATGGTTCTATACATCCCCAACAGTATTCAGTGGGTCATTGCCTGGTTGGGGATTCAAAAAATCGGTGCGGTGTGTGTGCCGATCACACCTATATACACTCCCCATGATCTGAAATACATCGCCAACGACAGCGAAGCAGAATCGATCGTGTGCGCGGACACCAACTTTGGTTATGTTACCAAAGTGCTTCCGGAAACAGGTCTAAAACGGGTTTTCGTGACCAACGTGGTTGATCTGCTTCCGTGGTACAAGCGCTATTTTGGATACTTTTTTAATGTAATTCCCCGGGGAAACTTTTCACTCAATACCCACACCTACTCGTTTAAAAAGTTGCTGTCACACTATCGAAAGAAAGCAAACACGAAACCGGATAACGCAACCGGCGGACAGGCACTTGCCGAAATCCTGTATACCGGTGGAACCACCAAATTTCCCAAAGGTGTTCCATTTACCCATAATTTGTTTCTGGTTTCTGCAGAAGAACAGATTCGCATGAGCGATCAGCTGTTCCCGGCCGAAGAAAATGTTATTATGGGAAATGCACCGCTTTTTCATATTCTGGGCCAAACCTGCAGCCTAGCAACGCTATTAACGGGTGGCACCCTAATTCTTCAACCGCGAATAAACCTGGATGCCACCTTTGACGCCATCCAACGCTTCAAGGCCAAAACCATGATCGGCGTACCCGCACTTTACCGCATGATCCTGGAGCATGAACGCCTCGCTCAATACGATTTAAGCTCGTTGGAATACTGTTTCAGCGGCGGCGATGTGCTGCCGGTTGAAGTAAACAACCGCTGGAGAGAAAAATTCGGTAAAACCATTTTTCAGGGATACGGAGCCACCGAGACCTGCGGCGGCGTCTCCATGTGTCCGGTGGATAGAAAAAATCCGCCAAAAAGTGTGGGACAAATCGTGCCCAGCAAAACAGTTAAGATCGTGGATCCGGTTTCCCTGGAACCCACCGCGGCGGGAGAGCCCGGTGAGTTGCTGGTTTCTTCTGAATACATGGTTACCAGTTACTTAAACAAGCCGGAAGAAACCGCAGCAGCGTTTATCGATTTGGATGACACCAAATGGTATCGCACGGCAGATGTGATGTCCATGGATGAAGACGGCAATCTTTACTTCATCGACCGAACCGTAGATACCATTAAGCATAAAGGTTACCGTGTATCTGCCTCGGAAATCGAATCCGTGCTCCAAGAGCATCCGGCCGTAATTGCCACCTGCGTGGTTGGTTTGCCCGATGAAAAATTCGGTGAACGCATTAAGGCTTATGTCGTATTGAAAGAAGACATTAAAGGCATCACCGGTTATGAGCTGATCAAATGGTGCCGCCAATACCTCGTGTCTTATAAAGTACCCCATTATATCGAATTCAGGGATATGCTGCCGAAATCAAAAGTAGGCAAGCTACTGCGGCGAGAAATCAGAGACGAAGAAAAACGGCGGCAGGAAACCTGAGTCTAATTGAATATCTTCTTATATGAATTGTGAAATCAACCGGTCAATTTTCAATAGTATTTTTCATAATGTGCTGTAATAGACGAACAACCAACTGCTTTAATTCAGCCTCTTCTCAGGATTAGAAATGTGTATCAAAATTTGATGTTTCGTAAACTTGGGCGTTATAATTTCACATTCCTGCCCCATTTCACAATTCCAGGACTGGGTGGCTGCGGTGCATGCTCGATGACCCGCATGGTTTTCCATTTTCCGTTTAGAAACCGAAAATAAAATGCCACGCTGAGTATGATGACATAGATTGTGGCAAGCAACCATGAAATCATTAACCCATATTCAAAAACAACAATCGCCAGGTAGGTAGGTACGATCAGAACAAAAAGGGATAGAATCACCGTCATAAACATTACAAAACGGGTATCTCCTGCCCCTTTGATGGCCGAACAAAATATGATGTTCATCGTATCAAAAATGGAGTAAACTGCCACGAAACGCAGAAGTATAATGCAGTAGCGGTAAATTTCCGAGAATCCTTGCGGATCTGCCTGAAGTGCAAACGGAGTCACAAAGATATTTGGCAGCAATAAATAGGCGGCGGCAATGCTGGTCATATATGCAAAAGTCAGGTGAAACCCGGAATAGGCGCTTGTCTGAGCAAGGTCGGGCTTATCGGCACCTAAATATTGGCCCACAAGCATGGATATGGCAATGCCGCATCCGATCATGGGCATAAACGCGAGCGTATTGATGTTGAAGGCAATATTTGTGGCGGCCAAACTGATGGTACCCAAACGACCGACCAATAAAACAAATGCAGTAAAACCGACCATTTCCAGAAAAAACTGCACACCCGACGGAACACCAAAACGCAAAAGCCGAACGAAGAGCTTTTTTTCAGGGCGCCAACCTTTAATGGTATGATAGGTTTCGTCATAGGCTCCGGTGGATATCAGCACAAAAAACGCCAGCAATGAAAATATGCCGGCCATTACTGTAGCAATGCCTGCGCCTTTGATACCCATCTCAGGAAAACCCCAGTGACCGAAGATAAGCGCGTAATCCAGAATGAGGTTCACCGCCGTTGCAAATATATTAACCCACATCACGGGCCAGGTTCTGCCCCGGCCACTGTAAAATCCGGAAAGCGCATAGGATGCAATATAGGGTCCCCCACCCAGGCATATAATCTGAAAATAAACAATTTC
>CP070746.1:3205999-3233212 GCA_020348305.1 Desulfobacterales bacterium | reverse complement strand
AATTTTTTCATTGCCTTACCCCCAGGAAGAGTGCCGGATTCACTTGTATCTCAATTGAGACAAGCTCAATTGAGGTGGTATCTGTTTCCGAATGAACTGAAATTTTTAGGTTCATAGCACACCTCAGCGTCATTTTAAAATAAATTTAAAATGAAACTCGGTTTCAAAAAAAACATCTAACATCTCCTTTTTTTATTCTATATTCGATTTATTCGCGTTAGGTTTAGTATGGTTCGTCAAACAAGGTTTTATTAATGTTCTTGCTCCCCGTTTTGATGTCACTAAACTTGTGAATCTGCGTGTTGCCGAGCTGAGGATTGAGCCGGTCACATGGGAAGAGATGAAATGAAGACAGCATGGTGCTTTTTAAGAATAGATTTCAAGATTTGAATTGTAAATGATTTTAGGAGCCTATAGTTTTCCGCGATATTTTTTGTTGAGAGACGATATAATCTAAGAACTTATCTTTGCACCCTTTTTTTTCAAGTGCCAGAAGATCCGCAAAGGTAATAGTACGCAATCGTTCAAACATTGCTTTAGAGGCTTCCAGCCAGAGATAGCGCGTTATACAATTATCCACACGATCACAAATACCAGGATTTTCCGAACATTGGGTTAAACTGTCTCCCCCCTCAAGCAAGGCAACAACTTCGCCCACTGTAATCTCCTCAGGGGGCTTATTCAACATATGTCCTCCTTTAGATCCGCGAAAGCTCTTCACATAATTAGCCCTTTTCAAAGGTCGGATAATCTGCTCAAGGTACTTCAGAGAAATATTCTGACGTTTGGCAATGTCTCCTAACTGAATAGGTTCTCGGTTGTAATGCTGGGCCATATCCAACATCATTCGGGTACCGTATCTGCTTCGGGTGGATAATTTCATATTACAGCTCCGAATCTTTTAAAAACCGAAAAAACTAATTATATAATTTTCAGCTAGGGTATAGAAATAATGTCACGCCGTCAAGGTATAATTATTTTCTATGTCTGCTGCTTCTGCCAGACTGTCTCCATGGCACAGCATCGTTTTCATTTTTCAGCCTTCATGTTTTAGGGAATTACCATTATAATCTATTGGTAGTTTTTTTTATTGCGTAAACTTGAGATAAGGTCTTTTACGGACTGAAATAGTGGTTTGGTTATGTGAACCTTTAGAAAAAGGTCTCCGGGCGCCCCGCCACCTTTGCCGTCTTCACCCATGCCCGCCAGCCTGATTTTCTGCCCATCCTTTACACCCGGCGGTATTTTAACAACTAATTTTTTGGCTTTTTTCTTCAAATAATACGCATATGGTCCCCCTTCCTGGGCGTGTTGAGGACTCAGATATATGACCGCGTTGATATCGGCTCCATTTTCCGGCAGTTCAAAGCCGCTTAATTTTTTGAAGAGGTATTTATAGATTTTTCCAATTCCCAGATTACCCTGGATACGAAACTGCGGTCGCTGAGTCGCTCTTTTACCGGAAGGACCGGTAAACACCCAGCCCCTGGCGAAATATCCCGGCTTTCTGAATTCAAAATTTCGGTAGCCCTGGCCATAGAATTCTTTAAAGATCTCGTCAAAGCCCCTGAATCCGAATGCTCTGGCCATTTGCTCAAAAATGTGGTTGATATCCGAACCGCTGAATATGTCCTGATCCGAATACGTCTGCCTAAACTGTCCATAGGCCGAAGATCCAAATTGTTGTCTGAGCATATCATATTCACGGCGTTTTGAAGAATCGCAAAGAACGGCATAGGCTTCGTTGAGCGACTTCATTTTCTCAGCAGCTTCCAGATTGCCTTTATTTCGATCCGGATGATATTTGAACGCCAATTTGCGGTATGCTTCTTTTATTTGCTTCGCACTGGCATTTTTATCGATTCCTAAAATGTTGTAATAATCCTTATCGGTCATATGATTTGTAATTCCTTAGGAAATTTTCATTGCTAATAAAAATGTTATTCGAATTCAACCTCCTGCCTCTCTTTAACCAAGTATATGCTGGGAAGACTGACCAAAGTCACCAAGCCCTTCACAATGACATTTGAAAAAAAGATGGACCATACAACGGAATGGGGAAGTGCAAAACCAAAAGCTACCCAGCAAAAAATAAGACTGTCTACGGGAATACTTATGGTGTTGCTGACCAAAACCCTTAGCCATTGATATCTGCGGGTGATCCGGCTCACCCAAAAATGGTAAATCTCCGTATCAATCAGCTCGGCGATAACTTCGGCAATAATGCTGGCAATTACGATTCGCCATACCGGGCCAAGAATTGCGGCAAATTCTTCGCCCATTCCCCAGGACGGATCCTCCGGCAGCCAGGCCGCAAACTTGAAGAGAAGCGCCATAAAAAGATTGATGCCGGCAGCCAGGACGATAACCATTCGCGCCGCCTGTTTACCAAGGCGTTTGTGCACCAGATCCCGCAACGTGAATGTGAGTGGATAGACAAATGTCCCGGCATCAATACTGCGTCCCGCAATGAACGCGATTTTCAGGCTCGCGACATCCGATAACATCTGCACAGCAATGTAGATCGAAACCACAATAATTCCGGCGGTTGAAATATCTCTATTAATTTTTTGATCAGAGGGAGCAATCATTGTTAAATTGATTTAAGCTATAGATCTTTTGATATAATTGCGCGACAAAAAAGCCGAGCTTTACTTTTTCAACCGGAGGAATCTTATTTCAACGTCATTCTCACACAGGCGGCAATCCATGAGGTTTATGCTGGACTCTCGCCTTCGCGGGAGTGACAATTATAGGTTCTGCATTTTAGTTATGTGTAAATTCAGTTACTCTTTTTTCTATCCTACCAAGAAAACGCATCTGCCGTGTTGTTTGTCCAAAATCCACTTTAGTCGTTTTGACACCCATTTTGCTTCCGCATCAAAACCGGCTTGCTGATAGAAGTGAAACAGGTTTCGATAGCGTTCGACCACATCAAATCCAATACAATGCTGAAGTTTGCGAAGACAGACCGGGCACAAAAATTGTGGTCTGGCATCGCTTTCCTGCAAATGATTGGATCCGTTCATCACACACTTAAAAAAAATACAATGCGCCACAGTAAATATATGGCCGGTTTCATGCACCAGGACTTTGCAGCTTCTCTGAAGCAAAAGTTTTTGGTAGTCCTTTGTTCGGTCTTCTCCATAAAATTTTGGATCATAGCGAGCAAAACTAAACACACCGACCCGGTCTCTCAAGGATGCCTGTCCAAAGACGAAATTCCAGTAAGGATGCGGATATAGGTCTTCCATAGTGATGGCGAGTGTGCAAAAGGCATCCGGTAGTCGAGTTCGTTTTAATAGTATCAATATGTCACGGGTTGAGATCTGCCGGTTTCCGGTATACGGATTTCTGCGGTGAGATAGTGTTGATTTGCCGATGGCGATAGCAGGAAGAATGTTTGCTTCCAGGGCGAAAAAGGCTTCAACGTAGGCTTTTAGCATGTCCAGCGAAGGGCTTTGACCTTCCGTAAATCGGCCTAACGGTTGCAGATAGATCTTGTTTCGAACTCCGTTCGGTTTGATCGGATTCGAATTTTTGAATTCGGCTAAGGTCTGGCCGGCTTCCTTATACTCAACCAACCAGTCCCCATCTTTGGGCTGACCCATCAGCATAAAGTCGTTGCCTGGATCCAGTGCCCGTTGCAGTTTCCGGGGAAGGCTGTTCAACTTCCCAATGGCCTGCAAGGCTTCTTGCTGTGTCGGTGGTTTAAAATTCATGGATAGAAGAGTAAAAAAAATAAATTAAGCTTATAAGTTGATAGATGGTTTTCATATAATTTCAAAACTATTGCCAGTTTAAATCAGCTTAGATCAAATATTGCACCTGTGAAATGATAGATGTCAAGGATTCTTCGGTAATAATTATAATATTATAATCGGAAGTTAAAAAAAAAGATACAAAGCCTGTTTTAAGAAAACCTCCGGCAGCAGGTCGATAAATTAATCAAGGTCACCAACGTAGATCTCCGGCACTAATCGAACATGGGGGTGATGGACATAAATCTTTACAATTTGGTATGTTGTCAGAAAATGTCAATAGGAATTTTTGATGTAAAGAAAAAAGAAAAGTGATATAAATTGTTGAAGCTGCGACATACTAAGAAGTTCATTGAATACTCGACACTGATTGAAAGCTAAGTGTCGCTTTACCTTTTTTAATACTTTGAATACGAAGCATGTCGACACGAGCGATACAGTTTCTCAAGCACAAAAAAATTGCCTTTGAAGTTGTAAGATATGAACATCAAGAAAAAGGCGCGGAGTATGCGGCTAAAGCCACCGGCTATCCATTGGCGCAAACCGTGAAAACACTAATGGTCGACCTGGGGGAGAAGGAATATACCCTGGTGCTGATGGCCGGAGATAAACAACTGTCTATCAAGCGTCTGGCCAAGATCTGCGGTGTTAAACGAGCGGCCATGGCAGACACCAAAACAGCTGAACGATTGACCGGCTATCTTGTCGGCGGCATCAGCCCTTTTGGCACCAAACAAAAACTGCCGGTGGTCATGGAAGAAGGTATTTTGGATTTTGATAAAATTTTGATCAATGCCGGCCAAAGGGGCAAGATGCTGATACTGGCTCCGAGAGATATCCAAACATGTCTTGGCTGCACCATTGCCAACGTTGCTCAAAGCTGATAAACGGAAATGGTTCTTTTTTCTAATGGAGGTGTAAGATATGATTAAGATATTAGGAATCAGCGGTAGCCGTGTAAAAAACGGTAATATGGAAGCACTTCTCACCGAGGCTTTTTCTCAAGCTCACCAGCACTCGCAGTTAGAATCCGAGCTAATTTATCTGGCGGGTAAGGAGATTAACCCATGCAATCACTGCAATTGGTGTATTAAAAGTCAGACCAAAGAAAAATACTGTACACAGGATGATGACATGCGTGAGATCTATCCCAAGCTTCTCGAGGCAGACGGTATAATTATAGCATCTCCGGCACACTTCGGGCGCCTTTCAGGATTGATGGCTGATCTAATTGATCGGTCGAGAGCGTTTATCCACGGCAAAGTTTACAAACTACCACTGAAAAACAAGATTGGCGGCGCAATGGCTTTGGCCTTTTTCAGGGGCGGGGGAATTGAGACAACCTTATCCAGCATCAACCTGTTTTTCTTTGTCCATCAGATGATTGTCGCCAATTCTGGGTTGTACCAGCTTGGTGCCGGCGCTTACACGAGCCCGCATGGAGAAGGCCGCTTCCAACAAAGACCTCGCCATGTCGTCCTTGAAGATGAATTCGGTGTTTTATCTACCAGGAGGTTGGTGGATAGAGTAGCGGAGCTTGCCCGAATCGTAAAAGCAGGCCAGAAGCTTCTGAAAGGAAACTGATCAACGGTCACGCTATTTCGCCTCAAGGCGAGATCAAATCACCCCACTGCCGGCGGCGCGAATTTATAGTTGGCCGGTTTCAGCGAATTTCGAAAGAACCAGCCATGCTCTGGCATCAAATTTCAATTTAGTGTTTTCACACAGTCGGGATGCCTCTGATTGTGAAACGAGCATGACATGTATTTCTTCGGAGTCTAGGTTTTCTTCAATCGATGGCTCCCCATCGCAGGTCACATACACCAAGGCCACTGATTCATCGGTCATGCCGGCAGAAGAATAGATCGGCTGGCTCATCTTTATAAAGTGAGTAATGTTCAATCCAGCTTCTTCCTTTAATTCTCTGCGAGCAGTCTCCTCAATCGTCTCGCCTTCATCAACCAGTCCGGCCGGAAACCCGTATTCAAAATCGCCTAAAGGCACCCGGTATTCTTTCGTGATAACGATTTTCTTATGGTCTTTATGATATGCGACAATGATAACGGCATCCGGCTTTTCAAAATTGCCTGTCACACATTTCGGCTCTTTTTTGCGGGAAGCAAGTTGCCATGATTTTTCTTTACCGTTTTTGTCGCTAAATGTAACATCAAACAAATTCAACCATTTTTGATGGGTGAGTTTTTGGGCTTTCTTTATTTCCATTTCTTTTGTTACCCAACCTTTTTTAATAAAAGATTCCAGTCTTCATCCACTTGCGTCTGGATTCGATCAATCTGCTCGTCGGTCAAATGTTTAAATCTTCCCTGCAATTGCAGGTAATCTTTTACGCCCCGGTTGCCTTTGTAGTTTAAGGTATATGTTGTGCCGTCTTGCACTTCATAGAGCGGAAAGACATTGGTTTGTACGGCAAGCCTGGAGACCTTGACGGATATTTCAGACGGAACCCGCCAGCCTGTTGGGCAGGAAGCCAGAACATGGATGAACCTGGATCCGCCTTTCAAGTCTTTTGCTTTTTGAAATTTTCCGATCATGTCTTCAGGGAAGGCAACGTTGGCGGTGGCGGCATAGGGTATTCGGTGGGCTGCTAAGGCTTCCACGATATTTTTCTTGCGTGTTTTTTTCCAATCTTGGCCGGGTGTCGTGGTCGTTTGGGTGCCGAATGGAGTCGCCGAGCTGCGCTGAACACCGGTATTCATATAGGCCTCATTGTCATAGCAGACAAAGATGCAATCTTCGTTGCGCTCAACGGCCCCACTGAGAGACTGAAAACCGATGTCAAACGTTCCCCCGTCTCCCGCCCATGATAGCACGGTGGTCTCGGTGTCTCCCCGCAAGTCTAAAGCGGCTCGTATGCCGCTGGCGGCAGCGCCGGCAGCGGCAAAGGCGGTATGTAAAATCGGGACATCAAGGGAGGACTGTGGATAAGGAGCTGCAAGAACGCCCCAGCAGCTGGCAGGAATCACAACGATGGTTTTTCCACCCAACGCCTTCAAGGCTAACTTCATCGCAATGGATGCACCGCATCCGGGACATCCTAAATGTCCGGGGTTAATATAATCATCACTGGGTATCTCTAATTGCTCCATGATTCAACAAGCTCCTGATTCAGCCCGATCCATACACTTTCATCTTTCGGGATATTATTGTTTTTTGTTTGCCAGTAAATTTCTTCGAGCGTTTGCGGGGTGACGTCTCGGCCGCCGAGACCCGCAACATAACCAAAGACCGGTGGGCGCACATCTTTGTTACAAAGGGCCGATTTGATCTCCTGCGCGAAAATGCCGCTTGCGCCGAAAGAAAAATTTCGGTCAATGACGGCAACTTTTTGGGCTTGGCCAAGATGCCGACGAATCTGATCGGTCGGGTACGGCCGGAACATCTTGAGTTTGAGCAGGCCTGCCTTCTCGCCTTTTTTACGGAGATCGGTGATTACGTGGCGGCAGGTACTGGCGGTTGTTCCGGCGGTTGCTAAAATAATTTCGGCATCCTCACATTGAACCGCTTCAAGCGGTCCATGTTTTCTGCCGAAGATGGTCTCGAATTCATCTTCTATTTCGCTAAAGCGGCTTGTCACCAGTTCCATTGCAAGCTGGATATTGTAACGCATTTCCATGTAGGCGCTGGGAGCTACCATCTGATAGATGGCGAAGGGATTGGCCGTATCCAGCTGAATGCGAGGAGATAACGGAGGAAGAAATTGATCCACTTGCTCTTGATCGGGTACTTCTACAGGTTCATACGTGTGGGAGAGAAAAAAGGCATCCAATAAAACCATCACCGGAAGATTGACGGATTCTGCCAATCGAAAGGCCTGAAGGGTGGTATCCAGAACCTCCTGGCCGTCTTCACAGTAAAACTGTATCCATCCGGTATCCCGCTGGGAAAGGCTGTCGGTTTGATCGAGCCAGATATTCCATCCCGGCCCCAGGGCACGGTTTACATCCGCCATTACGATGGGAAGGCGGGCTCCCGAGGCCCAGTGCAACAGTTCATGCATATATGCCAGACCATGGGAAGAGGTTGCTGTAAAGGCCCGCACCCCGCTGCTGGCTGCACCGATTACGGCTGCCATAGCGGAATGTTCGCTTTCCACACACAGGAAGCGCGCATTCATGGTGCCGTCGGCACAAAACGCCGATATGGCTTCCACAATGTGCGTTTGGGGTGTGATGGGATAGGCCGATATCATCTGGACTCTTGCCAGCCGAACTGCCTCGGATACGGCGTGGCTTCCTTCCAAAACTTTTTTCATTTTTTCTCCTCCTCCAGGGCCATGGCATTGCGGGGACATTCGATTACACAGATTCCGCATCCTTTACAATAATCCAGATTGATATATCGCTCAGCTTTTTCGACCATCACCGCCACATCCGGACAGAAAATGCGGCAGTAATCGCAGGAATTACAAATTCCGCAGTTAAAACACCGCTCGGCTTCTTTGATGGCTGCGCGCTTTGACATGGTTGCTTCGATTTCGGAAAATGACCGGAGGCTTTGAGCCGGGGAAAGCGTCGGAGGGATTACGCGCGCTGCGGACTGGAAATAATCGGCGTTGATTTCATCAAATAATACGATGTGCGGTTTTCTGCCATTTCGTTCTTCACCCAGATAGGCCGTCATTGAAAGTGCCGGGCCGGTTCCAACTCGGCAGCTTAATAGACTCTCTTCAATCGCATCCCATCCTTTTTTAAAATAAACATCTAAAGCGATAGCCGCCTGTTTTCCGGAGGCAATGGCATCGGTTACGCTCTTTGTTTCGTTGGTTAAATCACCTCCGAAGACCACCGGTATTTTCTGCTCGATTATCTTGCTATGGCTCAACGTCAATTGATTATTATTTTTGGCCGACGGGACGTGCCACAGTGCCTGCGCTTCTGCACCGATGGCAATGAAAATATGTTGAACCTGCAATGTTTTTGTTTTGTCACCGTCCGGAATCACCCTCGCCCGGCCGCGGATTTCCTTGGCGCTTACTTTCATTTTTTGTAATGTCATTATAAAACTGGAATCGGATTTTGATCTGCTGCTGGGATCTTCTTCGATGCGGATGGGCGAAACCAGTTCCATGAGCTTTACGCCTTCTTTTAGGGCCGTTTCTATTTCGGGCTTAAAGGCCGGCATATCCTGTCTGCGTCTGCGATATGCGACAATGGGCTTTAGCCCCAAACGTGCCAGAGTCCGGGCAACATCGATGGCGGTGTTGCCGCCGCCAACAACCGCCGCCGTTCCTTGAAGGGCAACCTTTTCCCCGGTGCGAATTTGGTGTAGAAATCTCAAGCCGTCATGGGCCGACTCCGCTCCAGGAATCTTGAGTTTTATCGGCCGACTGTAACCACAACCGATGAAAAGCGCATTGTATTTTTGATTGATTTTTTGCAAGAGCGCTTCGGTTACCATCGTTTTGCAATGAATGTGTACGCCTATGTTTTCGATGCGTTTGATTTCTTTTTTGAGGGTATCTTCAGGCAGTCGATAGGCGGGAATGCCCCAGCGGAGAATACCACCGGGCTCAGGCTGAGCTTCAAAAACATCGCATTGATACCCCAGACGAGACAAAAAATAAGCCGTCGCCAGACCTGCCGGTCCGGCTCCTGCAACGGCTACTTTTTTCCCGTTGTCCGATATTTTTTTGAGATCAGCAGGTTCGCTACTCGAAGTGGCGCTTTCACTCACAAACCGTTCCATGCTGTGGATCGCAATGGATTCGTCCAGCTCGTTTCTGTTACATGCTTTTTCGCATGGGTGAAAACAGACTCGCCCGCAAATAGATGGAAACGGGTTTTCATCGAGGACGGTTTCCCAGGCTTTCTTAATCAACCCCTGTGAAACCAGCATTTCAATACGGGGTATATCCTCACCGGCCGGGCAGGCCGCACTGCACGGCGCGGTCTTTTCTTCGTACAGCGGACGAAAATATCGCCAAGAACCGGTTTTGTTGATTAGCGTCGAGGTGCTGGAACGTGGAATGAATAGTGGAAGTTCATCTTTAGAAGTTTGCTTTTTTGTCATTTCCGCCTCTCCCTAATCTACTTTCCCATAGAGATTCACACTTGCATAGGCCTCTTCTGATGCTCGTATATTTTTTTCAGGTTGGATGGAGATGTCTTCTTTTATCGCCCCTGCGATCATCTCCATGGACGGCTCGCCCATGATGCGTGCAAACGCACCAATCATGGCCGTGTTGATAATGGGTTGGGTGCGGGTGCCCAGATTATTTTCTAAAGCAATGTGAGTGGCATCAACGAGGGCCAATCGGAAACCTGAAAACGCATCCGGGCTTTCAGGAGAACCTGCAGCATTGATCAAGATCCAGCCTTCCGGTTTAAGCCCTTTGGTTACATCAACATTTTGAATCAGGTTGGCGTCCTGAACAATTATGTGATCAGGGGTATAGACGTTGCTGCGAATCAGGATTTTCTTTTTGTCCAGCCTTAAATAGGCTTCCACCGGAGCTCCCCGTCTTTCCACGCCAAATAAAGGAAAGCTCTGAACATAGTATCCGGCGCTGAAAAAGGCCTTTGCCAACAATATCGAGGCCACCACAGTGCCTTGCCCGCCGCGACCATGAAAACGAATTTCCTGCATAATATACCCGTTTTTCAGTAGTTGAATGATTGCTTTAAATTTTTTAACCTCAACAAAAAGAGATATATTATAATTTTCATAGGGTGTCAAAGGGGTATGAGAAGTTATGGGCAAGGAAAAGCCTAAAGCTTATTGGGCGCATTTTGCTTTTCAATGAAATACAAGGTGGCGCCCACAGGTGCAAAGGAAAGGAAAAGAATGTTCAACCCCGGAATTATGAACAGGATTCCGAAACCTAGATGAAAAGGTAGGTTGCTCATTAGTCTGTTGAAACGCATCTTAAAGGGTTCGAGCCGTCTTGCCGGAGTCAAATCGGTGTTATCCCAGGCCAAGAAAATCATAGCTAAGCCGGTGGAAATAAGTGCCACAATTGGACCAAAGGGTGTGAGCCAGCCGGCTAATGTGAGAAAAAGGATGAGTAAGACCGGGATTGTGGCTCTAGGGATTTCTTGTTTGATGAGATAAAAAAATTGTCGCAACCATGGTATGTTGTGGGATTCTTTGACCTGACCGGTAATCTTCTTTTCCGTGATTTTGGACATTTGATCCATGATGACTACGCTGAATAGGATTTGGGAAACCAGATAGGATATAACGGCAGACAATCCCACAAGCACCAGTGAAAGAAACCAGGAAAACACGTGCCACAGCCAGAGAATCCAGCGACTTTCAGGCTTGGCCCACATCAGCGCTAATATCTCCTGATGGTATACAAGGATCAGGCTCGCAGCCAAAATTGTGAGGATGATGACGGCAACAATGCGAATAAGACCTAATAACAAAAGCTTAGGTGTTCTCAGCCCCATCCCCAGACCGCGCAGGTTATAGGCAATTCCACTAAAGAAATTCATTTTTGATATGATTTTAGCTATTTTTTTGATAAACTGATTGTTGAAAAATCTGATGATTTCATTTGAATGTATGCATTAGCATCGACATAAATTTTCCGCAATCTTATTCTCCTATGTTTTATATTCCTTGGAATTTTTCAGTCTAAAACCACCTTGATATCTCTTGACAATCCAGGGATAAAAACTAATATATAAGAAAAATTTTGAAAGGATGCACTAATGCCAATATATGAATATCAGTGCAAGGCGTGCTGTCACTGTTTTGAGGAACTTGTATTAAGCTCTAACGATCCTACTCCGAAATGTCCTGAATGCCGGTGTGCGGATGTGGAAAAGCTGATGTCTGCCAGTTGTGTGAGAGCCCAGGGGATTGCGACCGGTTCGGGTGGATTTAAGGCCCCAGCCTGCAAGCCTTCCGGGTGAGGGATATAATTAGTTCTCCCAGTTTGGGAGAAAAATTTTACATCAATAATAAGAGTATTTATAAAAAATTTAATCCCGGTTTTAGAATATCCATAAAATCAGCATCCAAATCAGAAATGTAAGGAATCCAAAGGAACCAAATACCATCAAAAATTGATTTTTGATCGAAAAGAAATCCTTCTCATACGGTTTGGAAGCATAGCTTACTTCATTGGCAATAGATTCCAGCTCAGTAGGAGGCAACCCTGTTACTTCTTGTAGAGCCTCCAAAGTGTGCTGAGTTGTCTGCATCTTCTCCTGTTCCTTGCGAAGAGAATCCTTTCGCTCAAAAGCCCGTCTGCGAATTTCTTTCTGTATTTTATCTATTTGCTTCAAATTCATGGGTCATCACCTTCACCAAATTAAAACATAGTTAATTGTGATTGAGTCCGAATTTAAATTATTAGTTGTTTGTCGTTTGGGGTCCGATGTGAAATATTATTAATCTTAAAAAGGCGAATTTGCAACCAAAATTTTGATTTTGTATGATAAACTATCATTGAAATGCCTTGAAATCATTGACGAACAAAAAAATCCTTGTTAATCTCCTTAGCTCTCTTATCTGAAAAGAGCTTTTGGCTGCCAACTTCATCAACTGAAAACAATATTTTAATCAATGTTATTAATAAACTCAGATCAAAACCAAGATAAAAACCTAAGATTCAATGGCAACAACAGCGGCTCAAAAAACTTTACCGTACATATTCCCAGGTCTTATATCGTAAAACTGGGCAAGTTATTGGGAATTTGTCTCTATTTTATAGATGTTCCCCACAGACGACTTGTGAGACGCAATTTACAGTTTTGCTTTCCTGAGTGGTCCCGTGCGCGTATCCAAAATTTAAGCCAACGGATTTTCAAAAACGTCGGAATAACCGCATTGGAAATAATCCAATCAGCGGTTATACCCGAAGAAGATCTTTTGGAAATGTTTCGAATTAAAGGCGACGCACGCTCAATAAATACCTTAAAAAATAAGCAAAAAGGTTTGATAATCATCTCGTGCCATATGGGAAATTGGGAAGTAGGACTCCAATATTTAGGCTGTTATTTTGGGAGGCCAATATCCGCTGTGGTTAGAAATGTTGGATACAAGTGGCTTGACAATTTTATTGATCATATACGGACTCGTTTAGGCAACAAAGTCATTTTCAAAAAAGGGGCATGGCAGAAAATGATGCAAACCCTTCGCAAGGGGGAAGCACTTGTGGTGACAATTGATCAAAGCAGATACAAACAGGAGGTTGAAGTTATTCTATTCAACCGAAAAGCCACCACAACCCTCGCGGTTGCTCTAAGCGCGATTCGATGCAAAAGCCCGGTTATACCCATATTTGGCTCTCGTGATACCGACGGAACGCATACCGCCCATATTTATCCTCCATTAGAACTAGAACGGACAAACGACCTGCGTCGTGACCTACAAGTCAATACCCAAAAAATGGTCGATGTTATGGAAGATATGATTCGTAAATATCCGGATCAATGGATTTGGTTTCAAAGACCCTGGAAAAAAACCTATCCGAATCTCTACCCGGAGTGGGAAGCGCGACGCCAAAAACGTAAAAGAAAAAAACGACAGAGAAAATCTAAAATGGCCGTATCGTCCTGATGATCAAATCCATTTGGGCAAGTGCAGAGTCTTAACCTCAGTATTGCTGATTCAATAGTCATGTACGAGTATATCAAGCAGCATAGAAGCGGTTTCAAAACCCCATCTAATGCCCGATAGTCATCCGCAGGCAGATTGCGAACTTCTTCAAATTCTACAATTCTAGTGGATCTCCCGGCTTCATCACCGTCACTTTGGCGGAGGTTTCTTTTTATAAATATTTTTCTATATTTGCACCTTTTCGAAGCGTATCAATATATGTACCGGCTTCCTTTTCCGCTTTTTGTCGTTTGAGATGTTGGTTCAATTGGTCCTTGATATCCGCATAAGCGAGGGTTCCTTCCGGCTTTTTATCCTCAACTTTTATAAGATGATAACCAAATTGGGTTTCGACGATATCACTGATTTCATTGGGCTTCAACGCAAAGGCTGTGTCCTCGAAGGGTTTCACCATTTGTCCGCGCCCGAAGTAGCCTAAATCACCCCCGTTTGCATTACTGGGGCCCTGAGAAAATTCCTGGGCTAGGGCGGCAAAATCTTCACCGTTTTTCAATTTTTGTTGAATTTCTTGTATTTCTTTTCGAGCTTCGGCTTTTTGGGTTTCGGTTGCCGCGGCATCGACTTTGATTAATATGTGTCTGGCTCTAACCTGCTCCGGCTTTTTAAATAAACTCGGGTTGGCGTCATAGTAAGCTTTTGCTTCTGGGTCGGTGACGACAATCTTCTTGGTAACCTGTTTATCCATCAGTTCTCGGATGGCCATATTCCGATTAATCTGAGATTCGATATCCGCTATTGAAAGACCCATCCGATTGATAGCATTTTCGAATTCGGCTTCACTCGGGAATCGTTGTTTGATGGTTTTTAATTGGTCCCCAATTGCCTTTTGATCAATCTTAATCCCCTTTTTTTGGCTTTCCTGATAGAGCAGCTCACGGGAAATGAGGCTTTCTAGGAGGTCGTTTTTGATTTTTGGCAGCATGAAATCCGGAATTTGTTGCCCCTTGCGGGAAGCCTCTTCCAGGTAGAAATTTAATTCTCTTTCGTACTCCGTGCTGGTGATTGTAACTCCATTGACCACGGCAACCTTTTCATTGGAAGATTCCTTCTCTTGGGCCCAGACCCGAAAAGAAACAAGTAGGAAAGCGCATACCATAGTTATCAATATTGCGTGTTTGACCGTTGTGAAATGCATTGAATCGTCTCCTTTTAATTTGAGGTAAAAAAAGGGGACTCCAAAGAGCCCCCTTTTGTAAAAAATTGCCACTTAGGATTAAGAATGTTTTGAAAAATTATGTTTTTTACTAATTATAAATTGTGACCAACCTTCTGTCAAATTTCAGGACACAAAAAGATTTTTTCAATGGCTTACATCGATTGGATTCTAGTGGATTAACAAGAATGCATATCGATTCATTTCCTGCGAGTATTCGGAAAGAACATGAATCGGGAATCCGAATTGCCTGACGGTCGAATACACATCTACCGCCATGGCTTCAGGAGAGGGACGAGCAATTCGCGGATATTTGCAATCTTCTTTTTTTTTCGGCGCAATCCGGGCATATACTGCAGTTGTTCATAAACAGCAGGAAGGCTCTTTCATAACCGCACATAAAATAATTAAAGTTGAGGTTAAGCGGAGGGCTTTTTGATCTTGGCTTTTGCCTTGGACCTTTGGTTTTTTTGCGATTTGGGGATAATTTTGGAATCCTTTTTTCCAAAAATACCGCTTTGACGGATTTTGGCTTTTCTTTTGATATCGCCATATTTACCGAATCTGCCGCCCATTGATCTCACCTTAACACTTAGTATGTATCAATTTTTTCTGCTCGCGTTTAGGCCGTTATTAATTTTCGGATGGTTGTCGTCAAACGCGCTGACAAAATTTTCACCGAATTCTTATAAAATTTTATGACCCTCTTTTCTCTTGGTGTTGGACAAAAAAATCCCTGACCACCAGCGATTTGGGATCCAAGTTTTTCAAACCATATTCTTCTGCCCATTGCATTGCTTCTAGGAATTCCTCCGCTGAAATGGCTCGCCAAATTTCGGGATATTCGAAGGCTTTATAATCCACATGGTATTGATGCATGATATTTACGTAAGTGGTTTTGGGAAGATTTTCGGCGACCCACCTGACAAATGCTTTTGTTCCGGCCACCCGATTGGGCATGACCAGATGGCGGATCATCACACCCCTTGTGGCGATCCCATGCGTATTGACCTGATGAAGGCCAACCTGCCGGTGCATTTCGATAATCGCTGCTTTTGCAGCTTCAGGATAATCGGATGCGCCGGATGAAAATTTGGCGGCCTTATCGGCATCCATGTATTTCATATCCGGCAGATAGATTTCTACAATGCCATCAAGGAGCTTTAATATTTCAACCCGTTCATACCCGCTGGTATTGTATACCAGTGGAATTCGCATCCCATTTTTAAAGGCGATCCGGGTGGCATTGACAATGTTCGGCATGACGTGGGTCGGTGTGACCAGATTGATATTATGGCAGCCAATTTTTTGTAAGTGAAGCATCATTTGGGCAAGTTGTTCATCGGCAAATCCCCTTCCCTGGCCTTCAATGGAAATTGGCCAGTTTTGGCAGAAAACGCATCTCAGATTACAGTTCGAAAAAAAGATCGTACCGGATCCGTTTTTTCCCACCAGTGAGATTTCTTCACCGAAATGAGGATGAGCGGAATAGATCATCACGGTTGATGGTGCCTTGCAGTAACCGTGTTCACCGTTTAACCGGTTCACCCCACACTGTCGGGGACAGAGCTGGCATTCTTCAAAAATTGAGTAGGCTTCCTCCACCCTTTGAGCCAGTTTGCCTTCATTTTCCAGCTTCCCGTAAGCTGGGAGCCATTGTTTTTCTTTGACCTGTGCTGCAAGTGTGGAATTAAACGGAAAAAGTAGGGAGCCGCCCAGCATAATAGATCCTTTAATGAAATCGCGTCGGGTGACATTCATGCCGGACCTCCTTGATCTAAAGATTTAAAATAGTGGTTATGCCGGTAAAAAATTAATATTTTGATTTTAGGGACCGCAGGGGCTTCAAGAACTAGATAAAAGAGGTTGAATCTGCACAATAGGATACTAACAAGTTCGGCTAAATTTAACCTTTTTGTGTGAAATAAACAACAAAAAATTTTATTAGGTGCAATTTACTCTGTTGCAAGCCAAGTTGACCAAGAGATACTATTGTGAAATAATAAATTATCTTTGCCTTCCAAATTGAACCAAAAATAAAGGAAGTTTAATTATGGATCAGCAATTTTTTATTAACTTAGAAGAGCAATTTGGTGCTCACAATTATAAGCCGCTTGATGTGGTTTTAGCCCGCGGAGAAGGTGTGTGGGTTTGGGATGTGGATGACAATAAATACATGGACTGCCTTGCAGCCTATTCAGCGGTGAATCAAGGGCATTGTCATCCCAAAATTATGAAAGCCATGATGGAACAGGCACAAAAACTTACGCTGACCTCCCGCGCATTTCGCAATGATCAACTGGGGCTGCTGTATAAAGAGCTGTGTGAGTTGACCCATTCACACAAGGTATTGCCCATGAACAGCGGTGCCGAGGCGGTGGAGACGGTCATCAAAGCAGTTCGCAAGTGGGGATACAAGGTCAAAGGCGTTCCCCAGGATCAGGCTGAAATAATTGTGTGTGAAAATAACTTTCACGGCCGAACCATAACGATTGTCGGCTTTAGTACGGATGATAGTTCCAGGGAAAATTTTGGACCTTTTACACCGGGATTTAAGATCATCCCATATGGGGACGCAAACGCATTGGAAGCAGCCATAACCTCCAACACGGTAGGATTTATGGTGGAACCCATTCAGGGCGAAGCCGGTGTAATCATTCCTCCCGCCGGGTATCTGAAAGAGGCTAAGGCGCTGTGCGAGAAGCACAACGTGGTTCTCATTTTAGATGAGATTCAGACCGGCTTGGGTCGCACCGGCAAACTGCTGGCCGAAGAACACGACGGCATTGAAGCCGATCTGACGCTCATTGGAAAAGCTCTTTCAGGTGGCTATTATCCCATTTCAGCGGTATTGTCCAACAAAGAAGTCATGGACGTGTTACGACCCGGAGAACATGGCAGCACCTTTGGGGGTAATCCGCTGGCCTGTGCGATTGCCAGAACCGCCCTTAAGGTTTTGGTTGAAGAGAACATGATTGAAAACGCAGCGACGATGGGCAAGTATTTTCTGTCTAATTTGAAAGAAAAAATTAAAGGTCCACATATAAAAGATGTCCGCGGAAAGGGTCTCATGTTGGCGGTTGAGCTGATGCCGGATGCCGGAGGTGCGCGAAAGTATTGTGAAACGCTCATTAAACAAAGATTGCTCTGCAAGGAAACCCATGAGAACACCATCCGAATTGCGCCACCGCTGGTGATTAAAAAAGAAGAGATCGATTGGGCTCTGGAAAGATTGGAAGCGGTTTTGACCGTCCGGTAACTTCAACCGATCCGTTCTATTTCTTTTACACGAATAATTTCAACAAGATTTCTCGAGTTTCGCACCCCCAAGATTGCGCAAAAACGCATTTCCTGTTTGCAAATAGGAGCGAAACAGCGGATTGATCTTGACTGATTTCAGTTAGGAGTGTGAAACTTGAGAATATTTTTGCAACAAAGAGTTCAGCGTTAAGGCTTGTCTTAACCGTGAACTCTGAACCCCTGAACGCTTACAAGCGTTAAACTTAATGTCATCATCAATCGACTTATGGTCTCCCGTACCTTATACTATCAGCTAAAAGTATGGAAAAACTCGATTCAGATCATTATCCGCGTCACTGCCCTTTTATTACTCGTATCAATAGCTTATAGCGGCTCTACAATTCACGTGGCAGATACACGCTCTAGCAGGTCCATACAAAGGGCGCCATACAGTGATGGCGTTTTTCTCGGTCATTTGGAAAATGCGGAAATCTCTGAAGCCAGCGGAATAGCAGTATCACGATTGATGGAAGATGTCCTGTGGATCGTCAACGATGGGGGACATAAACCGTATGTCTTCGCCGTTGGCATAGACGGCGCGGATATCGTCGGATTCCGCCTGCGTGACGCACAGAATGTAGATTGGGAAGACCTTAGCGCTTACCGTTTTGGCAATACCTCTTATATACTGATTGCCGATGTCGGCGACAACCAAGCGCAGCGGGAGGAGTATCATTTATATATTGTCCCGGAGCCTGCAATCTCAAGAGGTGGTTCCGGTATTCGCAGCGCACTGGATTGGGAACATCGCATTCGCTTTGTCTATGAAGACGGCCCCCAGGATTGTGAGAGTGTTGCTGTCGATCCGCAAAACAGAAAAATTTTGATGCTCAGCAAACGCAGGGTGCCGCCGGTGCTGTATGCGCTGCCGCTGATGCCCGCAGGCAACCAAAAATTGCACATTGCCCGCCGGATTGCCGAAATTAGAAATATACCGCAACCCACACCGCAAAATCTACTTGAAGAGCTTAAATGCGGGCGCTTTTGTTCGCAACCAACTTCAATGGATATTACCTCTGATGGCTCGGCTTTAGCAATACTGACCTATAAAAACGGTTACCTTTATCGTCGCCTGCCGCATGAAACCTGGTCGGCAGTATTTCAAAGATCACCGCAATTAATTGTTATGCCAGAGTTACGGCAGTTAGAGTCGCTGTGCTTCAGTCCGAACGGCAAATCTATTTACATCACTTCAGAAAAAATCCCCACTCCGTTATACCGACTCGAACGAAAAGTACAATGACTTTAAACAACCGACAAGATGTCTTTTTTCTTTTATAAACATGGTGCAGATGAAGGCAATCAGCGCCAATATAGCTGAACAGATAAAAATCATTTGATAACTTCCGGTGCGATCAAAGACCAGTCCTCCCATAAAGGCCCAAAACCCACCGCCGAAATGGTGAACGGTGGTGGTAAAGCCTGAAAGTAAACCGACATGACCAAAGCCGAAAAGCCTGCCGAGCAACGTCGCTGTCAGTGGAGCGGTAATCAGAAACGTAAATCCGAAGGCAATCGCAAAGGCATAGAAAGATATCAGATTCTGGTATTTCAGAATCAAAAGAAACAGGAATATGCGCAGCAAAAAGGTGAGCGCGACCGGTATCTTATTTCCAATTAGATCCGAAAGCGGCCCGGCCACCAGTATGCCCCCCATACTCATCAGTCCGAACCATGCCAGCAGATTTCCGGCGGTAGTGGGGGAAATGTCATATTGGTCTGCATGCCCCCGTGGTTTTAATCCAAAATCATGCGGATCTCCTTTGATGACTGCAAAAGCGAGAATTGTGTTCACCACCAAAATGATTAAGCCGATGAGAAAATACGATACTCTCCAGTCGTATTTTATTACGAAAATAGTAAATAGTGGAACCAATGCAAACTGGCCGATACAATTGCCGGAAACTGCCAGGCTAATGGCAAGACCGCGGCGCTTTTCAAACCATTTGCTCGTTAACGCTGCGACAAGGGAGACGGAAGCGCCGCCGACCCCAATGGCGGCAACGATGCCGTAATAGATATGAAATTCCCACAAGGTGTCGATGAACGAAATGCAAACGTAGCCTGTTGAGAGAAATAATGTAGATATGAAGATGACCCATTTGGGGCCGTAGCGATCGTAAAATCTTCCGGCTACGGTCAGGGTGAGGGCAAAAATGGTCATATTCAGAAAAAATGCAAGTGAAATAGAAGCCCGATCCCAGCCCAGCTGAGCAATCATAGGCTTAAACATCACGCCGAAGGAATGCCGGGCTCCGGATTGAAAAAAGAGGAGAAAAAAGCAGCCGGCCAGAATATACCAGCCGTAAAAGATACGAAGCTTGGAAGGCGATTTTTTTGAAGGTTGCATGAATTTCCGAAAAGAACGTTTCGTGCATGCTAGATTTTAATAAAGAGCTATCTTCACTCTTCGATAAACTCTCCATTCTCGATTTTTTTTGATTTGAGATTCTTTTTACCATCAAATTCCATTGTGACAAGGATATGATTCCTACACCCAACGCCGTAGATCTCTTTTTTCAATAAATAGTCAACGCTTCCATCTTCACGGAAATTTTGAACCAGCTCAAATTGTTTGTTTATAAAAAGGTTGAATTCTTCGCCACAGTCGCTGCAACGGACATATAAAAAGAATCCATCCTGCTGTTGCGCAGTCGGTCCCTTTCCGAAGAGTTTTTCTGTGAGCTTTTTAAACATGAGATGCCTCCTTTTTTACTCCTTAATGCCTGAGCGGATTTTTCGGGCACGCGCCAACAGGTCATTGGCTTCATTTTAACTATTTTCATTTAAATACAGCTTTTTAACAACCGGCGCGGCGTTTTTCCAAACGCGGCAACTTCAGAAGCAGAAACGGGGTCGGATGAATATGCAAAGCGTCCGGCATGATTGATCTGTAAAGCAGCACAGCATTTTTGCCTTGATAATTTGAGTGATTTGCTATTTAAAATTATGTGGATGAAAGAACAATTAAGTATTTTTTACATCAAGAGTCAAGAACGGATTGTACGATTATTGAGTGTAAACGCTCAATGCCCGTTGTTAATTGTCCGGTTTCAATTGTGGAGAAAGAAGTTTTTATCTGACTTTTACCTTTTTTTACTCTCAACGGCCCCCAAACGACGGACTACGGACACTTTGATAGTTGACTCAATTACAGGTCGTGGTTAAATCTTATTTTTTTACTATTCTGCCAAAAAGGGGACAGAAATGACCAATTGGATACCCTTTGCCGAGGGAGAATATCTTGTTGAACAGGCTTTTTTAGTCGCCCCGGACGGTTCTGCTGCAGCTCTGGAGAATACGATCATCGAGGTCTATTTGAACCGGCAGGGCCAACGGTACCTGAAAGGCCGCAGCCGAATCCGCAATATGGTTATGATAGAACTGCTTGAAGACAACGATGATTTGGACCTCTTTTTGGACTTGGGAGAAGGATTTAAATATTACCTTAAACAGCCCGAGCTTCAAGCCGGAAAAGTATTTACATCGGATGCGAAGTCCACTTTTTGGTTTACGCCCAAAAGCCCCTGGAAACAGATCCCTCAAAATGAATTTGAAAAACTATTGTCCCGCCTGAAGTTTCTTTCCGAGTAAATTATTTCGCGCCCGCTGCTCTTTAGCTTCTAATAGCCACGCTCTATGTCAACAACATGCAACAGCGGTTTGCCGGATATTATTCGATGATAATTATCTAAAATCTGTGGCATAACTGCTTTGGGATCGGTCAAACTAGAAATATGGGGCGTAATCATAATATTGGGATGATCCCAAAAGGGATGATCCTCGGGCAACGGTTCGATGTTAAAGACATCCAGACAGGCACCGGATAGATGACCGCACTCCAAAGCATCCAGGAAATCTTTTTCAACCAGATGTTCACCGCGGGCCACATTGATGAGGTAAGCACCGGGTGGCAGTTTCTCAAATGTATTGCGGTTCAAAATGCCTTTGGTGGCGGAGGTCAACGGCAGCAGACATATTAAAATATTTGCCTGAGATAAGAAATCCGCCAGCGCATCATCTCCCGCAAAAGATAGAACACCGGGGATTGTTTTTGGGGTTCGGCTCCAACCGGAAACCGTAAATCCCAATTGTACCAGTTTTGTGGCTGCATCGGCGCCAAGTTGTCCCATCCCCATGATACTGATACAAATATCGCGCGCTAACAGCGGAATTCTGGGTTTCCAGCGTTTTTTGACTTTATCATTTTTATAAATATCAAATTGTCGGCAGTAATTCAGCGCACTTAAAATGACAAATTCGCTCATAAATTGGGGCATGGAAGATTGCACTACTCGGGTAACCTGCACACCTTGGGGTAAATTCGGATCGCGCAGGATATGATCCACTCCGGCACCAAAGGATGCAATGCACTTTAGATTTTTAAAATTCCTTAATTCACCCAGCGGATGATTCCAGGTTAAGGCCAACTCGATGTCATCTGCGTCGCCGATTTCAGGCCATATCCGAATGTCAAGTTCCGGATCCAATGCCTGAAGCTGATCGACATAAGGGGGTATTTCTAGATCTGGAGCAATGAAGAGCAGGGCCATGTCATTCAATCCTTTCCGGTAGAGTCGTAATCTTCCAATCTAAAAGACTTTGTTAAACCGCAGCGAGCATGGCAGCGAAATCTTCTTTGCTTGACTGCAGCCTACAGCGATCTTCCGCAAAAATTTCCAGCGTAATGGTGTCGTCATACCCGAAATCTTTAAGTGATCTGGCAATATTATAAAAATCGATGGTTCCTTCACCGAGCGGGAGATGATCGTCTTTTTTACCGAAATTATCACTCAGATGAATATGACCGATGCGATGGCAGAATTGTTTGATAAATCCGAGTGTCTGATCGCTTTGCGGGCTGCCGATGTTTGCATGTCCGGTATCAAGGGTCAGCTTGAGCCTCGGGAAGCGTTCGAGTATTTCGGTAAAATTTGCAGGTTCAAAAAATGATCCTGTTCTCGGAAACATATTTTCAAGACACACACAAAGCCCAAGTTGCTCAGCTTTTGCGATGATGGCCGCTAAGCTGTCCAGTCCATATTTCAGTGCGGTTTCCATTACAAAAATGCCGAGCCCTCCGATGTGGCCGGGATGCAAAACGACTTTCGAGGCATTCAGTTCGGCAGCAACTTCAAGCGATTTAAACATTTCGGTCAGCGATGCCTTGCGGATGCTCTCGGTTAAATCAGCGATAGAGACAAAGGTCGGAAGATGACAGACAAGTTGCATGGAATAGGCATCTAGAGCCTTTAGAATTAGTTCTTTATTTTCCTGGACGGTGGTATAGTGGGCTTGGGGCGGGTCCATGGCCAGTTCAAGGTAATCAAATCCCAATTCCGCTATTTCTTCAATTTCGCTTAAGACAGGTTTTATCGGGAAATTCATGGCCCCGTAGAGCATGATTTGATCTCCGCCTTATCGCTAGATTTATTTTCTAGCATCTGCACCAGCCTTCTTAATTTCATCAAGGAATAATTTGACGATGGGAGATATCTCCGGCGGGTGCCAATTGGTATTTTTTGGCTCCTCCGGCCATATAAAGGGGAGGTTAAAAACCTGGCCGGGTTTTTGAGCCATTTCCAGAACAGATAGGACCTCCAACAGCACTTGCCTTTGCCCTTCATGATCGTTTACCTGTCCGATGGGACGACCAAAAGGATATTCAATTGCCGCGACCCTCGGGATTCCTATTTCACGATTGAATTCAGGGGTCATGGTTAGCGTTACGGTTGAGAACCCCTTTTCTTCCAGAAAGCGTGCGACCAGTCCAACGGACCGGCAACACAGTGGTCAAGCCGGTGTAAGCAAGACAGCTTCTACTTCTTCTTCCTGCATTTTGGCGGCAACCTTGGGCATTGTTTCCTCAAGAAGTACTTTCGGGTCCAACTGAAACCCATAATAGGAATAACAGGTGGGCGACAGCCGGCCGATTACGCCTTCTTTCTCAAACTCCTGAAACCTCGTCAATGGAAGCATGACGTTGATGTCCTGTTCAATGTAGTCGGTGTTGATGTGAAGATGGTTGACATCAATATTGGCTTCGCTTGTTGTTTTGGGGATCTCCCTGCTGGTCGGATCACCCCAAGCCGGTTCACGCTTTTCACGTTCAACATCAAATGGCGGATCGCTTTTCAAGCTAATACCGGCCGACGTCATCAGCGAAAATGTAGTTTCGCTGAGGGGTTTTTTGAGCGGTGTCCATGGGATATCACCACTAAATTCCTCCGATGGGATGTCTTTGGTCATCCATGCCCGGAGTGAAGGGGGCATAAAACGAAATCCATCTACAACCTTAGAAGTAACCGTCATGTTATGAACCTCCTTATAACGGTTGATCAAAAGACATCTATTATCTGTGTCCACATCGTCCGAGAGATGAAGGCCGGTCATCTTTCCGGGCTTTAAAACTTCATTAATTCCAGTGTTTCCACAGCTCTCTTTTTATCAACTTTATCGAGAAAACGTTTTGAACCTTCCTGATACACTTCTAGCCGCTCTTCATTCAGTTTTGTAGACAAAGGGGTGTAATAAAAGGCCAGCTTCATTTTACCGGTTTCTTCATTAAGTTTTAATTTTATCTTCGCCTCTTGATGTTTCCAGGTATGGATGGTTCGATCAGGATTAATTTTAATCGTCGTTTTTGGGCTACCATATTTTTCGCTGATATAGTCCTTCGTTTGGCTGTAGATTTCATACGTATCGATATCGATGAATACAGCAAAAAACTTATTCGAATACGCCCCATAAATCACCTGAGGGATCGTAATATCATTAATCATGTACTTTACGGTGGGATTTACATAATAGCTGATATTATCCTTTTCATTTAGCTTTAAAAAATTAGTTATTGCGGATAAGTCGGATTTCCACTTGGTTCCCATAAATCCGTCCTTAAGATCTTCGGCGTGGATTGTGCCGATAGTCAACAAAATAATGAACCCCACATATATTGATTTAATAATATTTCCCATTATCTCCGCCTTTCTTTCATATCTTTTTATACTTTTATATGACAAAAACTATGCAATAGCAAGTGAGTCTTTTATATTAAATAGGTCTGTCGTGTTCCAAAATCAGTCCGATGTTTTGGATTTCTGCCTTTATTTTTAAACCGAGATCAACTATAGAAAGCCTAAACCGGATCCGCCTTGGGCGGAGAACCAAAAAAGATTTATTCATTACAAAAGCACGAAAGAACGAAAACACGAAATTAGAAAATATTTGTTGGAGTGACCGATTAAAGAAAGAACAGGAGGATGTCATGGATAAGTGGGAATGTCCCTGCGGTTATATTTATGATCCGGAAGAGGGAGACACTGAAAATAATATTCCAATCGGAACACCGTTTGAAGAGCTACCGGATGATTGGATTTGCCCCAAGTGTGGTGCTGAAAAAGAGTTTTTTGAAAAGCTAGATTGAAGCATATGCCCACCTGACGTTGCAATAAATCAGATTTTTTTGGTGGGCAAATATCATCCCCTGAGTTATACAGAACGACATAAATCATTTCGCATACATACACAGCGTTCTGCATGTTTGACCCTAACCTGTAGTGCTAAAATCAACGATTCAAAGGGCGAATACGCAATTTATTATGACGCTGTGTATAAAAAGGGCGAGGCTATCAGGGCCTTGGTTTTTTTAATTTTGAGTGCTAAGGTTAATAATTCGGATTCCCATCGAAAAAGGTTCTTTTAAGTCTAAAAGGAGGATTCATGATTGTATGGATTCAAATCCCGCCGCGGCGGGACTTTACACCCGGTTACAAACGCAACGATTGGGTCACTCGCATGCCGCTTCCATTACGGCCTGTGGCCGGAATTCCAAGCCATCCCGTGTTGCGCTCGGGAGTGTCGTTGACGCGCCACGTGATATTAAGTCTGGTGGCGATCCTTCTATTTTTCGGCTGTACAACAGGTCAACAACCGCAACGCACCTTTCAAGCGGGTACTCGGGTTGGCATTGTAAACGGCCTGGAGCCATATATGACTCATGAACATGTGACTATTTTACGAGTCGACAGTTTCAGCAAAATATACGACGTTGATTGGAATATTCCAGCCTATTTGCAAGCCAAATTGATGGATGAATTGAAAAACGATACGAGGTATGTGGTTATTCCCGTAAATTCTCCCCAAGCACGATCTCGGCTGAATCAGCTTTCCGATCAATTCAATTTTGTGGTTACCCAAAGAAGGGTCTCATCGGCTCTGGTCAAATTTGTCGAAAACGTGGCCGACGAACATGATCTGGATGTTGTCATTATCGTCAAAAGTTACAAGGGTGAGAGTCCGTGGAAAATTTCCAAGCAACCCGTTGTACTCCAGGGCTACGGTCTGTTTACCCGAAGGACCGTAATCGGTGAAATCGGAATCAAGAGCGCTTGGATACACGCCTACGCTCAAATCGTGGTTGCCGTGTTTGGGACGCGACCGGTAGCCTTAATTGGCTCCGGAACCCCTAAACTGAAGAAATCGAGAATAAAAGACTTCAATTTGCCGGCGAACATTAAAAATATTCCGAGAACGAAACTCGATAAGTTGCGACCCCGGATGCAGAAATACGCCGACCAGGCGGCCACAAACGCCTTGCACAGTGCCCATCTTGTTTCTACTGAATCGGAAAGAAGCGATGCACCGGCAGACCAAGGCTCACCACCTTGATAATGGAATATGCTCAGCATTAACGAGGACCAATCCTTGCTGAATGCCACTTTCTCTAAGGCATTCCTCAACCTGTGGCGTGATATTGATAAAAGCTCTGCGCGTAGGTACTTCGAACCAGAGTTCTTTTCGGTAGCTTTTCATCATTACCTCCTTCAAGTATGCATTTATTCATTCTTCGACAGGTGGTATGTACACCATAGCCAAGCAGTTTACAACTATTTGCAATTTCAGATTATGCCAAGATATCCCGAGTCCCGGTTCGGTAAAATTTGCTTCGATTTAAACCTAATCTACAAAACCCCAAAATTTCATATTTCATCAGCACATCCAAAATTTTTTACGCCTCTGCGAATTTCACCATCAGGCACGATTTACACAATTTTAACAAGGTGATTTTTTTGTAGATTTGTCATACGAAATCCACAATCTGGAAAATCCTTGTGATATCGCTTTCATATATGCAAAATTGCCAAACTGCAGGTATTCTCAATATATCGGTACTTCAATTTTGTTGACATTGCATGTTGCTGGTAATATTTGAAATTAGGTGCTGGGCTCGACCGGAGCTGAACTTCATACTCACTGTTAAGGAGTCCTCTTTGTACTGTAAATAAAAGGACTTATGTCCCAATACGGAGGATTTCATGAAATACTTGGTCGTACTTATAACAGTTTTGCTCTCTAGTACATTACTCTTCTCTGAGCAACTTCCTAAAAAGATAAGCAAAAGGGCATCAG
>CP070746.1:3189576-3205899 GCA_020348305.1 Desulfobacterales bacterium | reverse complement strand
CCTGAAGCATAGGATCTTTTTCCGGATGCTACCTACCGTTTCAGAACGTGGATCGCACGCGGCACCGTCACTTTAACCTTGTCATATTTGCTAAACTTGTCAGAACCCATGGGGTTGTAGTGATCAACCACCATCTCTTTGTCCCCGAATTTCACCGTATATTTGGCGAGGTTGCCGGCATACATCTGGCTTTCGACCGTACCATGGAACGTATTGGGCCGTTCGGTTCCGTGTGATGGGGAAAGCGAAACGGTTTCCGGCCGGATGACCAGCAAAACCTTGTCTCCCACCTTTATGTCTTCTTGATCATGATCTAATTCGAGTTTACCGTACTCGGTGATGACGGAAGATATGTTCGTCTTCTCGTCGATGGCATCGACGGTTCCCTCTAGAAAGTTAACATAGCCCACAAATCCGGCAATAAACTCGTTGGCAGGTCGCTCATAAATATCGATTGGAGATCCAATCTGCTGGATGACGCCTTCGTGGAGCACCAGCAGCCGGTCAGAAATACTCATGGCTTCATATTGATCATGAGTAACAAAAATAGTGGTAATCGCTATTCGCTCTTGAATATTTCTAATCTCTTCCCGCATGACCACTCGAAGATTGGCATCCAGATTGGAAAGCGGCTCGTCCAGAAGCAGCACCTTGGGTTCCAACGCCAGAGCCCTGGCCAAGGCCACCCGCTGCTGCTGGCCGCCGCTGATGCGATCAATGGTTCGATCCCCCAGACCTTCCATGTGAACCAAGGAGAGAAGCTCTTCGACACGGGTGTCAATCTTTTGCTTGGGCCATTTTTGCAATTTCAGCCCAAAGCCGATATTCTTTCTTACATTCATGTGGGGGAAAAGCGCATAGCTTTGAAAGACCATTTTGGTGTTGCGCATGTTAGGCGGCAACTTCCCGATGTCCTCTCCGTCGAGAATTACTTGTCCGGACGTCGCTGTGGTGAAACCGCCCACAATTCTCAGCAAGGTCGTTTTGCCACACCCGCTCGGTCCCACAAAGGTCAGCAATTCGCCTTTGTCGATCTTGGCTGAGATCCCCTTGAGCACCTCCACATCGCCAAAGCTTTTATAAATATCTACTAATTCCAGCATGGGTGTTGTTGTTTGCATTTATGCTCCTTGCTTCGTGCTGACATCGAGACCTGTTTTTCTGGCAATGATTTGAAGTATTCCCAGCGAAATGGCAACGATGGCGATCACTTTCATCGTCGTGGCTGAAGCCAAACCCAATTCTCCCAGTTGGGCGGTCAAATAAATATATACAGATGCCAGATCAAAACCCGGGGTCACCAGAAAGATCACCGAACTCAATGACATCATGGTTGTCATGAAGGTATAAATGAATCCGGCAACAAACGCAGAAAACATGATCGGCAGAACCACCTTAAAAAATATGGTTATAAAATCCGCGCCCAAATCCGCCGAAGCCTCTTCGATTTCAACACTGATCTGGTGCAGCTTGCTGATTCCGGCTTCAACACCGACGGCCAGGAATCGAAACACACAGTTTAAAATAATGATCCAGATGGTTCCGGTCAGCAAAAAGGGCGGGCGATTGAACGCCATGATATACCCCACGCCAATAACCGTGCCGGGAAGCGCGAAACCGGACAGGGCGACCATCTCCATGATCTGCCTGCCGCGAAATTTTCCCCGCATGATCACATAGGCCAGCAACGTACCGACAATGGCACCGAACAGACCGGCACCCAGAGAAACCTTGATGCTGTTCCAAATTGCGATGTTCGACTGGGTATTTAAAACATGATCGATGACAAAGGTGTTGTCCACACCGACAATCTTGACAAATGATCCCAACAGAATAACCCCGAAGCTCAGCAGCACCGTCACCGCAACGGCTATGCTGATGATCATAAACGGAATTTTGATAACCGGAGCCATGGGTTTGGGTTCGGCAGCCATGCCTTTGCCGGTGATCGTGGCATACCCCCTTCCCTTTAAAACGTAATTATGAAGAATGAATATCAGCACACAGGGTGTAATCAGAACCACGGAAAGTACGCTGGCCATATTGAAGTCGCCTTCACCGGTGATCGCCAAATAGGTGTCCACCGCCAGAAACGGCGTTCTGCCGCCCAGTATTGCGGGGTTGCCGAACTCGGCGATGGTCATTACAAAAACCAAAAGGGCGGCTTTTAATAGGCCGGGGGCCGCCAGAGGAACGGTGATGGAGCGAACGATCCGAACCTCAGATGCCCCCATGTCGCTGGCCGTTTCTTCCAGGCTGGGGTTCAGGGAGTTTAGGACATTTTCTATCATCATAAATGACAGCGGCAGAAATGCCAGGCATTGGGCCGTGATAAGCCCGGTCCAGCTGTATATGTTAAAATCGAGGTTCAGTAAATTGTTAATTAATCCGTTTCTACCAAAAAGGGTAATCAACGAAATGGAAAAAATATACGGCGGAGCCGCCAGCGGGAGCAAGGCACAAATTTTCAATGGTTTTCTTAGCCACAGGGGGCCTCGCGTCGTCAAATAGGCAAAACAAAACCCGACGATCACCAATATGGTCATCACAGCAAAGCCCAGGATAAGCGTGTTGAATAGAGACCAGTAGTAAAAGTTATAACTGAAAAACTCGACATAAAAGTCGAATGTAAATCCTTCATCCCCCCATAAGCTTTTGACCAATACAAACCCAATCGGTAAAAGGAGGAAGATGGCAAGAAGGGCAAAAAGGCCGCCGGCAAAAATCATTACCAGATGTGCATTGAAAAATGCTCTGGTTTTATACCACAAACTTCTATGGTATATTCTACCTGCTACCGCTTCTGCCATCTTTCAATTCCTCTTTATTGTTTCTTCTTGGCTTCTTCGGCTTCCTTTGCATCACCGACTTCCTTGGCCTTGGCCGTCTCCTTCATCATGAATTTGCTCTTCCATTGTTTGACGACTTTTTTCTTGTTTTTAACGGCCCAGGCGTGATCCACATTGATGAATTTAGGCTTGGCAGCCCCGTAAAGTGCGCTGGGAATTCCCGGGCGCGGTGGAATATATCCCATCGAGGCCAGAAACTCGCTGGCATCTTTAGAGCCAAGATAATCCATAATTTTCTTGCACAGAGCGAGCTTCTTGGTTCCCTTCAGGATCGTGCAGTAGTTGCCCTCGTATCCGATGCCCTCAGCCGGGATCACCCACTGGAGCGGATAGCCATCGTTAATCCTTTTCAGGACGTTCTCATCCGCGGTGAGCCCCAGCAGGTACTCGCCTCTGCCCACGAGGTCGGTGGGGGCGTTGCCGCTCTTGGTGTAAAAGGCCATGTTCTTGTCCAAAGCCTCCAGATACTTCCATCCTTCTTTTTCACCGTAAAGCTGCAAAAAAGAATAATTGATCATGAAGGCCGTTCCCGAAGTCCGGGGGGAGGGGGCAACGATTTGTCCTTTCCACTTGGGATCCAGAAGCTCTTTATAGCTCATTGGCATCCCATATCCTTTCTCGGCCAGTTTTTCCTTGTTACCCACCAAAAGGAACGAAAAGGTCCCCAGCGCATAATAGGTTCCATCCGGGGATTTGAACGCGTCATCGATGTCATCCCAGGCCGGTGATTTATAGGCTTCGAAATATCCCTTCTTGGCGCCATTGATTGCCTCGGCAGCACCGACAGACAAAATCATATCGGCATTGAATCTCGGGTACTCTGTCGCAATTCTGGCACCGATTTCTCCCCAGGATAAAGTGATGCCCTTGACTTCGATCCCGGTTTTCTCCTGAATTCTCTTTGATAAGGCCTCATTGACCTCCCGGGAGAACCCCAGATAAGCGCTAATCGAATCCGCAGCGTAAAGACCACTGGAAGCAATGCCAAATGTCAAGATAAGGGCTAACGCTGTGATTATGAATACTCTAACTTTCATCATGCACCTCCTTTATTTAAGATCGTTTGACAGACAAGACCTCATGACCTGAAACAAGGTCATGCACCCGAATTAGATAGAAAATCTATTTAGGACGATTTCACCTCCTTTCTTACAGAACGCTTACACGACAAAATCCTGATTATCAACGATGTAAATTATTTGAGGTTACATAACAAAACGGTTAACGCATGTCAAAAACCATATTGAAATAATTTGTTACCGACTCAAGCCTATAAAAACCACACCCAACGAAATCAAAACCGCACCCACAAATTTTTGCGTGCCGTTTTTCTCATGCAGCAAGATGATCCCGAAGAAAGCCGAAAAGACAATACTTACCTCTCTGGCAGCAGCTACATAGCTTACTTTACTGATCCGCAGTGCAAAGAGGATCATCAGGTAAGTGAATAAATCTAAAAAGCCTACGATGAGAATCGGTAATTTATTGATTTCCCACTCTTTTTTCAGATCCATGCGCACCTTGGCAAACACATAGGGTGAGAGCAGAAGAATTGTGATGATAAACATCAAGTAAATGTATACCGGTGGGTAGACAATCGTAACGCCTGCCTTATCCACAAGTGAGTAACCCGCAATTGTACCCCCGGTGCAAAGCGCCCAGACAGAGGCACTGCCGCGCACTGCTTGAAAGGGTTCAAGGAAGGATTGCACGGAAAAAGACCGCAGGTGAATCACATAAATTCCCGCAATGACCAGGGCAATACCCAAGACTCCCAATGAGGAAAGTTGCTCGTGCATTAGGACCACAGCCAGAATTGGGACGAACAATGGCCCTGAACCCCGTGATAAGGGATAGACCAGGGATAAATCACCCCGCTCGTAAGCACCTCCCATAAACCAGAAATAAAAAGCGTGCAGGATACCGGTCGCAACAATGCACCCCCAACCAACCGGGGAAATGGTCACAGTCGGCCAGTAATATAGAAACATGGGGAAGAAAAAAATATTGGAGAATAGGATGGCCCACCAGATAAAAGCAATCTTGTTGCGACCTTTCTTGGCAAGATAGTTCCAACTTGCGTGCAAAAAAGCGGCGACCAGAACAATTCCCAAAGCCAATCCGCTCATTTAAATATCTTCCCCCGGCTGGAAATTTGTGCATGTGTATTCGAAGCCACTTCCCCGGCCGCAAAAATTGAAACATTTAAGGGCCATGTTCGGCAGCAATAATCCGTAAGTTAATTTTACCGATAAGCTTTACCAGCGGAAGCAGCTCGGATGGATTTTCGCCTTCGACCAGCTTTATATGGGTGGCATCGGCCGGCATTTGTTGAAAAGTCGGATCAATGGCAATCCAATGCCCATCTACCAGACTCTCCGCCCAGGTATGGTACAAAAATCCCTGAAAGTCATTGGAATAAACAATTCCATTGACAACTTTGGTAGGTATGCCCAATGCCCTGGCAAATGCGGCATATAAATAGGTATGGCCCTGGCATTCGGCTCGCTTTCCTTCAAGGACATCAACAGCCGTAAATACATCAACAGGTTGTTGTTCAATATTCTCTTTGATCCATTCCAGTAAAACCTGTATTTGATCGGAGGTGCCAACCGTACCTTCTGCGATCTCGGCCGCCGTTTGTCTAATTCGCTGATTGTGGCTCGGAATGGCGTACGACGGCAGTAAGTATCGTTTAATAGAAGGATCATCGAAATTATAGGAGATACTATTCTCAGAAAATATTTGGGAGTCTATCTGACAGATGAATTCCGCGTCCAAAGGCTCGCACTGCTGCCGCTCATCAAAAGGTATATCGATATCTCTATCGAAACCGGATAAAACAACTTCCAAAAAAGTGATCCGTTCCGGGTCAGGGATGGTAATATTGCTTTTTATAAGACTGAATTCCAGCAGAACATCATTTTTATTCAGAGCCGCCTGGGTCAAGTATCTCTCGGCTGTTTTTTCGTTTTCAAGTGCCGAAATGATGATACCCCCGAGGGACATCTCCAGCACCGGTCGGCCAAATTGATCGATCCACGTGGTGACCTCCTGGCCATGGAGACGTGTCTTCATCTTATAGGCCGCGCCCTCAAATAGGTCACTTTCCTCATAGGCCAGGATCTCTTGGCTGACAGTGCTCACCGTTTGAGTTTCTCCGTCATAAACCTGGTAGGAATATTTCTGATCAATCGCAAGGCCGTGAATTACCGGATAAAGATTGATGATACTTAACGGATAGATCTTATCCACCAGCGAAATCTTCTGATTGCTGGTATTTCCCCTGGTCAGAATCTCCACCTCAAGGGTGTCGTCAATAACTTGTCCGATCAATTGCATCCGATTTCCATCAAAGTCATATTCATACGAAAACTGCTCTAAAGACAAATCAGATGCCACCTGATCGTAGGATTTCATGTTGATATGTTTGTCAAACATCAGAAATCTGAGATGAAAGGCCGCCTCCGAACGGATGTCAAATCGACCTGAATGCGCTCCGGAAGGAGATATCGTGAAATGCGAAAATCCGATTTTGGCACCGTTAAAAATAATCCCGGTCCAGAATTCATTAAAAGGTAAATTGGATAAATCGAGATAGGAAGATTGAGGCAGTGGTTGATCGGCTGCACGGAAGTATTTACCGGTACAACCACTAAATAAAAGAATCAAGCACAGCATCGCCCAACTGGCTTTACGATTATACAAAGCCATCACCACAGATTCCTGATATGTAATTATCCGATTCAAGGCGAGTAGGGCAGCCCTCGGTGGCTGCCTTTTTGTAGCCGGCACAGTGCTGGCCCTACAAGTTGAGTTCTTTTCAGCAAATTAAGATTGAAGAGCGCAAAGTGGCTTATGCAACAAATTACAAATCATAGGGCGTCAGACTTTCATAACCGTTGTTGGTCACCAAAACCGTTTGTTCAAATTGGGCGGACAATGAACCGTCTTTGGTCACTGCAGTCCAATTATCTTCTAAAATTCGTAATTCTTTATTACCGAGATTGATCATGGGTTCGACTGTAAATACCATGCCGGGTATCAACTGAATTCCCTGTCCCTTTTGACCAAAATGCGGCACCTGGGGAGATTCATGAAATTCAAATCCGACTCCGTGTCCTACAAATTCCCGGACCACCGAGCAGCCCTTCCCCTCCGCAAAATCTTGTATCGCCCAGCCGATATCGCCAATGGTATTGCCGGGTTTCACCATGGATATGCCGCGTTTAAGACATTCTTTGGTCACATTGACGATTTTGCGAGCCTCAGGGCCGGATGTACCTAATAAAAAAGTTTTATTGGCATCTGCAAAATAGCCATTTAGGATAGAGGTGATATCCACATTCACAATATCTCCGTCATTTAACTTGCGGCCTCCGGGAATACCATGGCAAACAACTTCATTGACGGAGACACAAACACTTTTAGGGAATCCCCGATAATTTAGAGGAGCAGGAGTTGCACCTTTTTTAATGGTAAATTCATGCACCAAGGTGTTTATCTCATCTGTGGTCATCCCGGGCTTTATTTTCGTTTCCACAAGATCCAGGGTATCCAAGACCAGCCGGCCGGCTCTGCGAATGCCTTCAATATCCTGCAGATTTTTAAGACGGATGCCATATTTTTCGGCATATACATCTTCAAGATCTATCGTTTCTTTTCCATTCTTGCCAAGGCAGCATTTTTTATACTTCAATCCACTACCGCAGGGACATGGATCATTTCGACCAACTTTTACAGATTTCGTTTTCATTTACATTCTCATCTTCATCTCTTACTAATGCGAGCAAAATTATTTAGACACTGCGCTTCCAATTGTCTTCCTACAACGTGATTCGACTATCCTCTCATGTCTAAATAAAAACGCTCGCATTAGTACTCGTTGTGATTAAGCTAATCTCGTCCAACAGTGGGAGCGGCTTCCAGCCGCGATGAAGTCCGCGAAACAGACATTCTTTATCGCGGCTGGAAGCCGCTCCCACATAGGAGAAGATATCAAATGCGCAAACTGATGCAAATAATAAAAAGGCACCTCATCTCCCGGAGACAAAATGCTTTACACGCGGACAATAAGTTTACCCCACAAGCTGTCTTTCACGTCTTCGGCACCGCTGTAAACAGGATTTGCAGCATTGCAAAAAGAGTTGCTTTTGCATATGAGTCTAAATTAATATATTTTTTTTAAGATTTCAATACATATGCATTTTTGACCATTATTCCAATATTTCAGCATTCCATTATTCCATGGCCATGCCATGAAAAGCGATGTAATTAAAAAAAACTATTATTTCAAAAAATTAAAGAATTTCCGAGACGTAATTAATGCAATCCAAATACCGCTTTAATCGACTTGAATTCGCCGGTTCTCTGGGTGATTTGGGCACCCTACTGCCGCTGGCACTCGGACTAATATTGATCAACGGGTTAAGTCCGAATGGTGTATTTTTATCTGTTGGCCTATTTTTTATCTTCTCAGGAATGTATTTCGGCGTAACCGTGCCGGTGCAGCCAATGAAAGTAATAGGAGCCTACTCAATTGCGACCGCGATGGCAGCTTCCCAAATTACAGCTTCAGGGTACTTGATTGGACTGGTGCTTTTGATCATTGGGGTGACTGGCGCAATGACCGTTATTGGAAAATATATCCCCAAGTCAGTGGTCAGAGGAGTTCAGCTTTCTACCGGTTCATTGCTGATGGTTCAGGGCATAAAATTTATGTTGGGAACGTCCAAACTGCAGATTGTCCGCCAAGCAGTGGAACCGTATTTAAGTATCGACAGTATCGGGCCAATACCGATTGGAATTATCATTGGTGTCGTAGGGGGGATGTTGACACTGTTGTTGATAGAAAACAAAAAATTGCCGGCAGGCCTATTCATTGTATTTGGAGGCCTGGCAATTGGCTTGATCTTCGGAATACGCGAAGGGTCTGATAATTTAAAGCTTGGCATTCATCTTCCAAAATTTCTACCTTTTGGATGGCCGACAAAAGCCGACTTTACCTTCGCCCTGCTTGCACTGGTGCTGCCGCAAATCCCGATGACATTGGGAAATGCGGTCATGGCATATGCGGATTTATCAAAGGATTATTTCGGTGAAAGTTCCAAAAAAATCACCTACAAGGCCTCATGTATCAGCATGGCACTGGCCAACTTTTTGAGTTCCACCATTGGAGGGATGCCGCTGTGTCACGGGGCCGGCGGATTGGCGGCCCATTATCGTTTCGGTGCCCGCACCGCCGGATCAAACCTGATGATCGGCATTATATTTGTCGCTTTAGCCGTTTTTCTTGGAAGTGATTCTCTGTCGGTAGTTTATTTACTTCCGCTATCCGTTTTGGGCATTTTACTTCTTTTTGCCGGAAGTCAGCTGGCACTTAGCATCATGGACTTAGAAAACCGCAAAGATTTTTTTGTAGTCCTTGTCATGCTGGGAATAACGTTGGCCACAAATCTAGCCGCAGGCTTTATAGTTGGTATCGGCGTTGCCTGGGTGTTAAAAGTTGAAAAGCTAAATGTTTAACCCTAGTTGAGCGATGCTCAATTAGGTGTTATTGGCAATTGGCTATCGAGGAATTGTCCATGGACAAAGATGATTTTACAACGATCAAAATTGAGTTTTACTTGACTTGACAACCACATACTATGATATACGTAGCTTTACCAGAGTTGGAATACTCTCAATAAATCTATACTTGTGAATCATTATTTAAAGCTTAAACCATGGAGGACATTATGCGCAATTTGATGTTCCGAATTTTGCTTCTATGCTGGTTTTGTTTATCCGTTTATTCCTGTGGCTATAATACCATGCAAAAAAATGAGGAAACGGTGCTAAAGGCTTGGGGTAACGTGGAATCTAACTTGCAACGGCGGGCTGATCTGATTCCGAATCTGGTGGAAGTCGTTAAAGGTTATGCGGCCCAGGAAAAAGAGACCCTGCAGGCAGTGATTGAAGCGCGCGCCAAAGCCACGGCCGTGAATATATCCGTATCCGATCTTAGTAACCCGGAAGCGATGCAGCGTCTGCGCAGTGCCCAGGGAGAACTTTCCTCAGCCCTCTCCAGATTGATGGTCGTGGTGGAGCGCTATCCCGATTTAAAATCCAATCAAAATTTTTTAGATTTGCAAAACCAGCTGGAAGGTACGGAAAACCGGATAAACGTAGCCCGGCAGCGCTACAATCAGGCTGTGGAAACATTTAATTTTTCTATTCGTAAATTTCCGAACAGCCTCACCAACAGCCTGTTGTTGAATCTGGAGCGAAAAGAATATTTCAAAGCTGAAGAAGGCGCAAGCGGTGTACCGCAGGTAAAATTTACAGATTAATTAGAATATCGATATCAGACTAAATTTAACTATGAAACCGTATGAACCAAATCGTGTTATCCACATTCTGGTAATCCTAACACTGATCTGTATTTTGAGCACTCCTCACCTCCTGGCGCTTGACGTACCGCCGCTGAAAGGGAGAGTGAATGATTATGCCGGAATGTTGTCATCCTACACCAAACAACAGCTAGACAGCATCTTACGCGATATTGAACAAACCGATTCCACCCAGATTGTTGTATTAACTATTCGATCGTTGGAAGGCGAAGTTCTGGAAGAGTTTTCCATCAAAGTTGCGGAACAATGGAAGATCGGTCAAAAGGGTTTTGATAACGGTGCTATTTTGCTAATCGCCAAAAAGGACCGTAAAATCCGTATCGAAGTCGGCTACGGCCTCGAAGGTTCCTTAACCGATTTAATGGCCGGACAAATCATTCGTAACGTGATCATGCCCCAATTTAAAGCCGGCAATTTCGACCAGGGAGTGCTCGATGGGGTCCAGGCGATGATTGGAGTGGTGCGGGGCGAATATCAGGCACCCGAAAAAGTCCCGTCTCGCAGGAGCACAAAGGTAAAAGGCACTCATCCCGTTTTTTTCATCTTCTGGCCTATCGTCGTCCTTTTCATCATACTCGGTAAATTGCGCCGTATTCTCGGATTTGGGCATTCTCACCGGTCTGGATGGTCCGGCGGCTTGGGCGGTGGTGGATTTTCATCAGGTGGCTTCAGCGGCGGCGGGGGCGGTTTTGGCGGCGGCGGTGCATCCGGTGGTTGGTAAATTGCATATCAGAAAAAGAATGAGGACGAGAAAATAGAGATGAAAAATCTGTCCCAAAAGTTTTTATCAGATGATGAACGCACCCGCGTGACCGCGGCTGTCAAAGAAGCGGAAAAGAAGACTGCCGGGGAAATCGTGGTGATGATTATCTCAGCCAGCTACCATTATCCCATGGCAAATGTGATTGGCGCCGTCGTCTTTGCCCTTCCATTGGCTCTGATTTTCACGACGCTGACAGGGGAGTGGCTGTGGATCGGTGGTCAGAACATGTGGCTGTTTTTGGGCTTTTTAACTGTCTTCTTTATCCTCTTTCATGAAATTATCAAGCGCTGCCCGTGGCTCAAGCGCTGCTTTATATCTGAGCGGGAATTCAAAGAAGAAGTAGAAGAGGCCGCCATCACCCATTTTTTCAACCAGGGCTTATATCGCACTCGGGATGAAACCGGAGTGCTCGTTTTGATTTCGGTGTTTGAACACAAAGTTTGGGTTTTAGCCGATAAAGGAATCAATGCCAAGGTTCATGAAGGCCAGTGGGATGACATCGTGAAAATTATTATAGACGGCATCAAGCAAAAACGTCAAACTGAAGCCATCTGCAAGGCGGTCGAAAAATTAGGTGATATTTTAAAAGAGCATTTCCCAATCAAACCTGAAGATACTAACGAGTTGGAGAATTTAATCATCGAAAGATAGCTACTTTATTTAGACCCCAATTGAGTTAATAACCAATTGGGAGATTAACGCCTAATTGAGCGATTTTCTCAATTAGGGTCATAATAATTGTATCGCTTCTGCCGAGATGCGAATACCGATATATTCTCCAACCAATGGCCTGGTTTCATCGTAGCGTTTCTTGGAGATTAATAAGGCAATCCAGACGCCGGCATCAACCACTACTCGAATTTTCCCATTTTCCTCTATCATCTGTACCACCCGTCCATGCAATGCTTTCCTGTTGGATTGATCTTCTGCGAGCAGGATAAGCTCGATCTTTTCGGGATCGATGAAGACGCTGACTGCTCCGTTTCTATTTTTGATGTGATCCTGGGTGATGGGGAGATGAATTTTATCATGGATAATATATTGAACTTGTCCGGATTGATCTTGTTGCAATACGCCTCTAAAGATATTTTCATACATTGTCGGCACCAGTTTGCCGTGATTTAAAACAATCGTATGTTGCGCGAGACGGGCCGCCTGGGAACGGTCGTGGGTTGTGAACAACACCGTTATTTTTTTTATCTCATTAATCCGTCTTAAAATATTGATGATAATGTTCTGGTTTTCAATATCAACACTGGATGTCGGTTCATCACACAACAATACCTTGGGTGAAAGGGCCAATGCCCTGGCTAGGGCAACCCGTTGGGTTTCCCCGCCGGATAGATTGGGTGCCAGCGCTTTTGAAAAATAGCGCACCCCCACCATATCCAGGCTCTCGTCGATAATACGCGCACGCTCTTTTTTCGGGATTTTTCGGATTTTCAAACCAAATTCAAGATTCTTATAAACGGTTGTGGTAAATAAAATGGGGTGCTGATCCACTACAACCACTTCTTTTCGCAGGGATTGCAGCTCGGACTCCGAATAACGGATTGGCCGGGAGCAATATTGAACTTGCCCGGCAGTAGGAGCTTCCAGTAATCCAAGTATGTTTAAAAGGGTGGTTTTTCCGGCGCCATTGGGCCCCAGTAGTGCATAAATATGCTCCTTTTCAATCTCAAGACGCGGAATATCTAAAACCGTTCGCGCTCCGTAAATCTTAGTCAAATCAGAAATCGTATAGATCATTGGCTACGAACTCTTCCCTGAAAGAAATGAAACAATAAATTCATGCCAAAGCTTAAGGTCAGCAAAACAATGCCAAGGGCGACGGCCAGCGTGTAAGCACCCTTATCGTATTCCAGGGCCATGGCGGTGGTCATGGTGCGGGTAAATCCTTTTATATTGCCGCCCAGCATCATGCTGATACCCACTTCGGAAATGACCCGACCAAACGCAGCGATAATGGCGGCCACAATTCCGAAGCGCGCTTCTCTGAAAATAACCCAGGCTGTCTGGCGCCGGTTGGCCCCGAGGGTTTTGGCTGTTTTGCGATAGCGTTCATCGATCCGGCTAATCGCGGCAATGGTAAATGCGGTGACAACCGGAATAATCAGTATGGTCTGACCGATAATGATGGCATTTTGCGTGTACAGCAAATCAAAGACACCGAATATACCTCTGCGGGATATAAATGCATAAACAAAAAGACCGATGACCACTGTCGGCAGCGCCAACATGGTGTTTAAAACAGTAATCAGCATCCGTTTGCCATGGAAAGAGCCAAACGCCATTATAAAGCCGAGTGGTACTCCGATTAGACTGGCAAAAACGGTAGAGGTACAGCTGACTTTCAGCGACACACCGACGATGACAACCATCTCGGCATCCAATGAAATCACCAGCAGGATGGCAGAGATGAAGCTATCAACTATTAAATCCATAGCATTTTTTATCCTTTTTTAACCGGCCAACCGGCATAACGGGCTCAACCGGCTCAACCGGCTCAACCTATTTTATTGCATCAGGATAAAACAGCTGATGCCCCAAAAGTTTGTAATTGGCAATTAGGGTCTGCCCTCGTTCGGACACCAGCCATTGGGCAAATTCATCGGCTAAGTCATATTGTACATGGGGATGTTTTTTGGGATTGATCGGAATGATGCCATAGGGATTATTCAATCTGACGTCCCCTTCACACATAATCTCCAGGTCAATACCCGGTTTGTTGCCAAATTTATATTTAATATAGGTGCCGCGATCTGCCAGGGTATACGCCAACTTTTCATTGGCGAAACTGATGGTACCGCCCATGCCCTGTCCGATGGATAAGTACCATTTCCCCAATCCATCCGGATGTACAAATCGAATCTCTCTTTTTTTGCCTTTCTTGACAATAGTCGTGGTTACATTCAGAAGTTCAAGCTCGGTCGCTTTCCATAACGCCTGCTCTTTGGTATGGGTACCACTGTCGTCTCCTCTGGAGGCAAAAAACGCCTTTCCTTGAGCAATCCGGATTAAGGCCGCCACGGCATTTGACATCCCCTTAATTCCGGCCGGATCCTCCGGAGGTCCGATAATTATAAAGTCATTGTGCATCACCGCATAACGTTTGGTGCCGAATCCTTGCTGAATAAATTGTTCTTCCCTCTTTTTGGCATGCACAAATATCACATCCACATTGCCATCCATGCCGTCGCGGATGGCGGCTCCGGTTCCTTTGGCAATAACCTTTACCTTAATGCCGGTGTCTTTTTCCAGCTCCGGCAACAACACGTCCAGCAGCCCGGAGGCCTGGGTGCTCGTTGTGGTGGACATCTTGAGAATTTTTTCTCCCGCATAAGCTCCTGCCGACAAAAAACCGACCGTTAGTAACAAACCCAACAAACCAAATAGAAATCGTTTCATCTAGGCCTCCTTTACTGAATTCTGCGGAAATACCATTTTCCCGCTCATCTTAATGTCGTAACCTTCCAAGGCTTCAGCTATCTGGCGGAACTTCGCTTCATGCAGCAGGGACAGAAACCGCTGAATTCCTTCATCAAAAAATCGCTCTTTAGAAACCATCAGATCATATCTCTCCCAGCGCAGGGGTATAAACCCAATATCCAAAAGGCTGGCGACGGCCCGGATTGCCGGACCGGCATCGGCCCTGCCCGCCAAAATCTCAAGACCCACATCAAGGTGGCGGTGGACTTCATGAGTATATCCATTTATTTTCTCCCCGCGAATGCCGGCCTTTTTCAGTTCCCGATCCAGCAATAAACGGGTGCCTGTGCCTAACGGACGATTCACGACAGTGATGCCCGGCTGGGCAAAATCCGCCACACTGGAAATTTTTTTAGGATTTCCTTTCTTGACCAGCAAACCCTGTTCGCGTTTGCAAAAATTAACCACGGCAGGCATCTGCTCGAGTTCTTTGAAGGCATAATCAAAATTGTATTCCTCTTCATCGTCCTGGATGAGATGGCTTCCGGCCATATGGCAGAAGTTTTGCCGCAGGGCCCGCAGCCCTCCCATGCTTCCCAAATTTCCAAAGACCGCTACATGACCTGAATAAAGGGTGTTGAAAAGCGAAATGGTTTTATCCAACAATGGATCGTTACTGCCGGTGATAATCAGCAACCCCTGGTAGGGTGGGAGATGGGTCGCCCTTTCCGGGTAATTGATGGTATTTGTTTCAATCCATTGCTCCACCAGGTGCCGCGGAAATAGCCATTTCCCGGTAATTTTGGTGGCCGGCAGTCCCTTTTCGGATACGAGCATATAAACCATTTTTTCATTGACATTGAGCAACCGCGAAACTTCTTTGGTGCTAAGCAATGGATTCATTGGATTCACCTCGGCTTCTGCAAATATTTTAAGAACCATCATCCGCTGGAAAGTGCATTTTTATATTTATTGGTAACTTTTAGTCAATAAAAAATTCAATTAACGATAAAAAACAAAAAAAAATAACTAAATATTACTATTAATAACACTATTCCACCTGAAATTCATGCCGAAAATTCGGCGCTACCGTTTAAAGTCCCATTAAAAATATGGGAATATCTTGACGGTTGCATAGGGGCGGCAAACGATATAATGATGCAAGGGCATCAAAATCACCGAAAGCATACTTTTTGCTCCCGAATTGGAGGATCGATATGAAAACCATCGGCATGATCGGAGGCATGAGCTGGGAATCTTCAATCGAGTATTACCGCATCATCAATGAAACTGTTCGCGATGAGCTCGGCGGTCTGCATTCCGCCAGAAGCATCATGTATTCGGTGGAGTTTGCCGAAATTGAAACGCTGCAGCATCAGGACCGCTGGGATGATGCCGCCAAAATTATGATAGCCGCTGCCCGGAGTATTGAAAACGGCGGGGCTGATTTTGGTATTATTTGTACAAACACCATGCACAAATTGTATGATATTGTACAACAAAACATCCGGATTCCAATACTCCACATTGCCGACGCCACAGCAGAAGCTATCCAGGCCAATGGGATCAAGAAAATTGCTTTGCTAGGGACCCGGTTTACCATGCTGGAAGATTTCTATAAAGGCAGGCTGGTGGATAAATACGGCCTGGATGTAATCATTCCTTCACCAGAAGACATGGAAATCGTTCATCATGTCATTTATGATGAATTATGTGCCGGAATAATCGACCCGGATTCAAAACAGAAATATGCCGATATTATCTCACGTCTGGTTACCAAGGGCGCAAAGGGTATTATTTTAGGATGCACCGAAATCGGTTTGCTCGTCAAACAAGCGGATAGTCCCGTACCACTGTTCGATACCACCGAAATTCATGCTAAAGCAGCCGT
>CP070746.1:3157204-3189476 GCA_020348305.1 Desulfobacterales bacterium | reverse complement strand
ATCTGGGTTTTTGGATGCCTGGTACCCGCTGCCAATTGAGTTGATGAAACACAACGGCAAGATACATGCCATGCCCGGTGATTACATGACCATGGTGCTGTTCTACAACACCGCCATGTTCGAAGCGGCAGGATTGGATCCCAATAAACCGCCCAAAACCACGGATGAGTTCCTTGCATATGCCAAAAAGCTTACGCGGGATACAAATGGTGACGGAAAGGTTGACCAGTGGGGATTCGGTACGGTGGGGGCCAAAAGCCCGGGATTTTCGATGAGATTCGGTCCGTTTCTCTGGAGCTTCGGTGCGGATTACCTCACGCCGGATATGAAGCGATCCGCTCTGGATACCCCCGAGGCCAAAGAAGCCTTTGCGTTCTTTGTGGAACTGTACACCAAACACAAAGTCGTCCCGCCCGGATTGACGGCCATGAATCCCCAGGAAGTGCGAACCCAGCTGGCTCAGAAAAAAGTCGCGATGATTATGGGCTCCGGCTGGACACCGCCGATTGTCAACAAGATCAACCCCGATCTGAATGCGTTTGAAGTGTTGCAATGCGCACCGGCGCCGGTCAAACGGAAACAGGCCACCGCCATCTGGCTAAGCTCCTGGGTGATGAGCCCCAGCACAAAGCACCCCAACGAGGCCTGGCAACTGATGAAATTTATCACCAGCAAAGACATCGAGTTGAAATGGTTTGTGGATAACCGGGTGACCTCTTCCCGCAAAGATGTCAGCGGGGTCGCTCCGGAGATCCTAAATGATAAATTTGCCAGTGTCATGGCATCTCAGCTACCGTATGGAAAAGTGGAACCCCAGATCAAACAATGGCCTGAAATCATGGATACCTTTACGACCTCGCTCCAAGAAGCTATTGTGGGTATGAAATCACCTGAAAAAGCGTTGTCGGAAGCCCATGAAAGGATCAACGCGATTCTGGCCAGATAAAAAATGATAAACGGGGAAGGGGGGCTCTGGAGACTCGCCTTCCCCAAATTGATTTTAATTTGGGAATTTGAGCATGTGGATAAAAGATCGTCACATGTGGATGGTTTTCGTGTTGCCCGGGGTTATTTTGCTGATTTTGGTGCTCGGATGGCCGGCAATTACAAGTATTTTGTATAGCTTTGAAACCGAACAGGCCGGAGATGCCGCCTATACACTTGCCAACTACAAAAGTCTTCTGAAAGATCCATTTTTTAGTACCACATTTTGGAATACCACCGTTTTTGTTTTTTTTAGTGTAGCTCTCCATATGATTCTTGGATTGGCCGTGGCCATGGTGCTCAACAGCGCGTTGCCGGCAAAGCCTATGTTCCGAGTGATTGCCCTGCTCCCCTGGGTGGTTCCGGATGTAGTGGCGGGAATCATATGGAAATGGATGTATGATCCCATTTATGGCGCGCTAAATGACTTATTAATCAAAATCGGGTTGCTTGAAAACCCCATTGAATGGCTATCAAATCCGAAACTGGCCATGACCAGTGCCATCCTTGTCAATCTCTGGCGAGGGTTTCCTTTTGTGATGCTGATTTTGTTGGCCGGGCTTCAGTCGATTCCCAGGCATCTCTATGAGGCTGCCGCAATTGACGGTGCCCCCAAGTTGCAACAATTCATCCATATCACGCTTCCGGGATTGAAAAAAATGATTGTGGTGGCCCTGGCGCTGGATATTGTTTGGGAAGTGCGGCGCTTCGGTCTGATCCAGGCCATGACCCAGGGAGGCCCCGGTGTTTTAACCGAAGTTTTGTCAACTTACACGTATAAGCAATATTTTAAATTCTTTCGATTTGAATATGCCTCAGCCATTTCGGTGGTGATGACGATCGTGCTGCTGCTCGTAAGTCTACCGTATATTTGGATGATCAGTCAGGAAGAGTGATACGCATGCAAGCTGCAAAATTACAGCCGGGTGATATTCTTGTCAAAACCCTTATCTGGGGTTTTCTTATATTGGTCTGTATCTATTGTTTGATACCATTTGCATGGATGCTTTCCACCTCACTCAAAACCGAAGCAGAAGCGTTTCGTATGCCGCCGACATGGATTCCATTGAAGCTCACCGCGGATAGTTACATCGGAATCTGGGTGCGCAAAAATTTTGGTATTTATTTCTTTAACAGTACGATTATTTCCCTGGCCACTGCTGTACTTTCCACTTTTTTTGGCGCTCTGGCAGGCTATGGTTTTTCCAGGTTTTTTTTCAAGGGCAGGAGGTTTCTGATTGGTTTCTTCTTAGCTACCCAAATGTTGCCCGGCGTTTTGCTGGTGGGTCCCTATTTTAAAATATTGAGCAAGGTCGGGCTTTATGACACTCGCACGGGATTGATCATCGCTTTTTTGACCATCTGCCTTCCGTTTTCAACCTGGATGATGAAGGGATTCATTGATAAAGTACCGGATGAACTCGACCAGTCGGCCATGGTTGACGGGTGCTCCAGGCTTGGTATCTTTTTCAAAATTGTTTTGCCCATTGTAGCTCCCGGTATGGTTGCCACGATTCTTTTCGCGTTTTTGCTTGCCTGGGGGGATCTTCTCTGGGCCCTGTGTCTCACCAGCAGCGAGTCGATGATCACGGTAACGCTGGGCATCGCCCGGACCGTGGGAGAGTTTCGAATTATCTGGCCCATGTTGATGGCCGGATCACTGGTGGGCGGAATGCCGGCCATCCTTTTATACATCTTTTTGCAACGGTTGCTGGTACAGGGGTTGACCGCCGGCGCTGTCAAAGAGTAATCTCATAAAAATTAACTTTGTGCTTGTTGAGGCAATTATTTCTAAACGAAAAAATAAGCTGCTCACAGAAGTGCCTAAAATTAAGGATGCTAATCATTTTAATACGGCATAATAACCTAATAATTTGAATAACCAATAACAAATAGCAGTCGTCTGAGCAGTGCTCAATTGAGTGTTCATTGTCATTCCCGCGCACAAGGCTGTGTCATAGTTGCATGAAAGCTTGGTTTCGACTATGTCATGCCGGCCTTGAGCCGACATCCAGGTATACTAACATGACGTAATCACAGTGGATTCCGGATCAAGCCCGGAATGACAAATTGGCCAGTTTTGCGGATAGGAGGCAAAATTCGTAATTATAACCCAACCTAGCATGCGGGAATCCAGAAAATACATCGAAAGGAAATTAAGATGCCATTCAAAGGCCGGGTTGCCCTGGTGACCGGGGCTCAAAGGGGTATCGGTAAGGCCGTTGCCGAGGCTTTTGCCCGTGAAGATGCCCATGTGATCCTAAATGATGTGTGCCAAGAAGAAGATCTGGTTAAAACAGCAACTGCTCTTTCAACCTATGCGGGGCAATGTGTGGCGATGAGGGCCGACGTGAGTCGATCCGATCAGGTCCGGGCCATGGTCAGTCAGGTTGAAAAGCGTTTTCAACGGCTTGATATACTGGTTAATAATGCCGGAATTATTCGCAGGGGATCCATAGAGACGGTTACTGAAGCGCAGTGGGATCAAGTCATCGACATCAACTTAAAAGGCACATTCAATTGCTGCAAAGCGGCAGCTGATATCATGATAAAACAGCGCTCGGGAAAAATTGTCAATGTGTCTTCGATTGCCGGTAAAACAGGCGACATTACATCCGCTCCGGGGTATGGTCCATCCAAAGCAGCCATTGACGGCCTTACCAAAACTCTGGCAAGACAGTTAGCGGCTTACGGCATCAATGTCAATGGCGTTGCGCCGCATGCGATTGAAACGGACATGAGTGCCGAATGGTCGGAAGAAAAAAGAAAAGCCATCATCGAGTCTATTCCATTGAAAAGGTTAGGCCAACCACAGGAGGTGGCCGATGCGGTATTATTTCTGGCATCGGATAAGGCCGGTTTTATTACCGGGGAGATTCTCGACGTGAATGGTGGGTTTTTGATGGACTAGCAGTGTTGTGTTCAACAAATACATTCAAAAAGTCGAACAGGCTATCTAAAATCTGAGATTTGTTTCGGATTTGAGTTTTGTATTTTGTAATTTGAGATTTGGGATTTAACTAATTTCACTCAGCAAAAGAAAGTGCTATTTAATCAATCTGAGTTTTCAAAATTACATATGGGACACGAAACTAGGAGGAGCCATTGGCAGAAATTCGATTAGTTGAAGTGACCAAACGATTTGGAAGCAATACGGCGGTGGACCGGATCAATCTTACGGCCCAGGAAAAAGAGTTTCTGGTACTGGTGGGGCCGTCGGGGTGCGGGAAAACAACTACGTTGCGGATGATCGCAGGACTGGAAGAGACGACTGAGGGTGAAGTTTATATCGGAGATCGTAGGGTCAACAACGTAGCGCCAAAAGATCGGGATATTGCCATGGTTTTTCAGAATTATGCACTTTATCCACATATGTCGGTATACAAAAATCTGGCTTTCGGTCTCAAACAACGGAAATTTCCGAGATCGGAAATCAACCTGCGTGTTACCGAGGTCGCCCACATGCTGGGAATAGAAGAGCTTTTAAAAAGAAAACCCAAGGAACTATCCGGCGGTCAACGCCAGCGGGTGGCCATGGGACGCGCCATTGTCCGAAAGCCGGAAGTATTTCTTTTTGATGAGCCTCTCAGCAACTTGGACGCCAAACTGCGGGTACAGATGCGGGGGGAGCTGGGAAAGCTCCACCGGCAACTCGAGACGACGATCGTCTATGTGACCCATGATCAGATCGAGGCTATGACCCTGGCGGATCGCATCGTGGTGATGAATAACGGGATTATCATGCAGAGCGGCGCTCCGATGGACGTTTATAATAATCCCAAAAATCTGTTCGTGGCCGGTTTTATCGGCAGCCCGGCCATGAATTTTTTTGACGTACGGATAACCGCCGAAAAAGGAACGCTTCGTGTTAAAGGTGATAGCTTCCAGTTGACCATTCCCGATGGGCTTCAAGATCGATTCTTACAGGCAAAAGATCGAAAATTGGTTCTTGGAATACGCCCCGAGCACATCTATGACAAAACGATAAAGGGTCCGTTTCCGGGAGGGGAACCCTTAAGGGCCACGGTCGAAGTCGTCGAGCCCATCGGCTCCCAGGTTATTCTGCTGGCCTCATGCGGTACCGAGAATCTCACCGCAAGTGTCGATCCTCAAACCCGCGCCAAACCCAATATGAAATTGGAATTTCTGGTGGATACAAACCGCCTGCATCTTTTTGACAAGACAACGAAAGAAGCTTATTAAGGGTTGAATTTGGGAAAAAGAGGTGAGAAATGAACAACCGAAAATCTCGAGGCACCACAAGTTTTCTCTTGGGAAATGAGGCCATTGCACGGGCTGCTCTGGAAGCCGGCATTCATTTTGCTTCCGGCTATCCGGGAACCCCTTCTTCGGAAATAATCCGAACCATTGTTCCTTACGCGGAAAAATCAAATGTCCACGTTGAGTGGTCCGTAAACGAAAAGGTTGCCTGTGAAGGAGCGGCGGCGGCTGCTTTTGCGGGTCTTCGCTCCCTGGCAGCCATGAAGAACGCCGGACTGAGTGTTGCTTTGGATTTTTTAACTCATTTGAGCATGACCGGATTAGGCGCCAACAACGGTTCCATGGTGGTGGTGGTCTGCGATGATCCGGACGGTCATTCCAGCGGCGACGAGACCGATTCACGCTGGCTGGCCCGCTTTAGTTATGCGCCGCTGCTTGAACCGAGCAGCATACCCGAAGCCAAGCAACTGATGCGATGGGCGTTTGAATTATCTGCCGAATATGACTGCCATGTAATGTTACGAAGTTACACGCGGCTTTCGCATGCCAGCACGCTGATCGAGCTGGAAGAGATAAGGCAAAAAGGGGTTCAGTCGCATACTGACAGCAGTGTCTCTATCAGCCCCTATTTGGCTATTGACAAGCATGCAGATGTAATCAAACGTTTGGCCCGTATTCGAGAGCGCTTTGAAGACTCGTCGTTCAATACTTATGAGGGACCGGACCGGCCGGAATTAATCATTATCTGCGGCGGCAGCGGTTATCTCTGCGTGCGGGATGCAGTGGAGTCTCTTGGAATCGACCAATCCGTCGGCATTCTAAAGCTAGCCACACTGTGGCCTTTTCCGAAACAATTGGTCGCTGATCATCTTGCCAGGACCGACCGATTCCTAATCGCTGAAGAGGTAGATCCGTACATTGAAATACATGTAAAGGAAACCATGGTCGACGACGGCCGCAACGGGAAGCAAATATTTGGCAAGGAATCAGGTCATATCCCGGCGTACGGCGAAATAACGCCCGACCGCGTAATCTCAGCGCTGGCCGATATCCGGGGAATGGAGTATACCGGGCGTTCTGCAGAATATGGCAAAAAAATTGCCGCCCAGGCGGATCCACTGATTGTCGGTCGCGGACTTGCCTGGTGCCCGGGTTGCCCGCATCGCGCCACTTTCTGGGCACTGGAGAAGGCCATCAAACAGGATCGTCGCAATGCCTATCTTACCGGTGACATTGGGTGCTACACCCTTGATGTATTTCCCGGCGGCAAATCTTTACAGAATCTGCTGCATGCCATGGGATCCGGTGCGGGTCTGGCCTCGGGCCTCGGGCAGCTGGGCCGATTTGGTTATGAGCAACCGGTGATTGCCGTGTGCGGCGATTCCACTTTCTTTCACGCCTCCATTCCGGCGTTAATCAACGCCGTAACGAATAGATCAAATCTGATCCAGGTCGTGCTCGACAACCAGGCCACCGCGATGACCGGTTTTCAGCCGCATCCCGGGACCGGCACCAACGCCCTGGGACAGCAGGCTCCCAAAATCGAGATCGAGGACCTGTGCCGCGCCATGGGCTGCCGCGTAACAGTGGCAGACCCATTTGATGTGCGGTCCAGCATTCGGACCATCCGTCATTTGCTCAAAGAAGATACCGGTGTGCGGGTTTTGATTATGCGACGGACCTGTGAACTGGTGCGCATGCGAGAAGAAAATTTTAAGCCCGTTACAGTTTCTGTTGATGACGAAAAGTGCAAAGGTGACGAATGCCGAATCTGTACCAGCGAATTCCGTTGTCCCGGGCTGGTCTGGGATGATCTTGAGGGTTATGCGAGCATCAGAGAAGACATTTGCAGCGGCTGCGGTGTATGTGCTGATATCTGTCCGTTTAATGCCATCGCAAAAGAGGAGGTCGCTTGATGAAAAATTGGCCGGAACCGTTCAACTTAGTCGTATGTGGTGTCGGCGGTCAGGGTAACATCCTGATTTCCAGACTCATCGGACGCATCCTGACAGCTCAGGGCTATATCGTCTCCATCGGAGAGACATTTGGCGCTGCCCAGCGCGGGGGTTCCGTATTTAGCAGCCTCAGAATTTCTAAAAAACGCCTCTATGGACCTCTCATCCCCGAAGGTAGGGCAAACGTCATCCTCAGTTTGGAACCGATGGAGGCCCTGCGGCAGATGAAGTTTTTAGGGAATCCGGAGGTTATGGTGCTCTCCAACTCAAAAATCGTACAACCGGTTGATGTCTTGGTCGGCAGGGATAATTATCCTGATTTTGACAAGCTTAAGTCCACCATCACAAATCTTTCCAAACATGCTTGGTTTGTGCCTGCCACCGACATTGCCTTGGATCTGGGTTCACCCATTGTCACGAACATTGTCATGTTGGGGGCGCTGGTCGGAAGCAAAACCATGCCGATAAGTCTCAAGCAGGCCGAAGATGAGGTGCGGGCAACCATCCCGGATTCGCAAATCGAGCTAAATTTGGAGGCTTTAAAAAAAGGATATCAGGCTGCGTTAGGCGCAGATGCAGCTTAACTCTAGTAATCAAGATTTAATCTTTCAATAATTGATTAATCGCTCCCTAAAACCTAAAAACTGCTTTTGGCGCAAAGACTCAAATGTCCGCAGAAGGTATCTTTTAGATACCTATCTCTCATGGTAAATCCCTTGGATTAGAGCTCTATGATTTTACCTCCAGCTGGAAGGTCTTCTTCATTGTAGCCGAAATACGTCAGCATTCGATGGGTCATCTTCATATTGGGTTGCTAACCCATCCTTTCACCACGAAATTTGGTCGCCATCTGATAGTCCACGATGGGAGACATAACACCCATGGTGAGAAAATTTGGCTGATGAGTAGAATTGCGTCCGGGACCACCCTTGCTGGCCCAGAGTGCATCAACAAGACAGAGCTGTTGGCGCGGGAATAGGACTTTCTCCGTTTGCTTATCCATTGCACCGAGAATTTCAGGAGTTCGATTAATAGCAATGAGATAATCCTGCCTTCCTCTCTCATGACCTGGACTTGGATCAAAAGTCCCAAAATGATTTTTCATGGTCATAGTGAATCCGCCAAAACCTTGAGCTATGTCCCTTGCACATGGCTATGTTTATAAGAATATCCACCGAGCCATCCACCAGGTGTTTAAGACACTTTGATTTTCCTTTGCCGTTTTTCCACGGCGCTGGTATAGACGTTAATGTAGAGCTTCCTCCCCATCTGTTTTCTACCCTACATCCTTTGGGAAGACCCCCAAAAGCAGTCTTCTCGCGCATATTGCCACCATGGCACGCATCGTAAATGTGTATGTTAAAAGGACTCACGCCCAGCGTATGAGTCAAAGTATGACAGATCTTTGACATGACAGCGCTGCGTGTATGCTGCTGAGCTATATTATTTGTTTTAATCGCCACCACCGTATTGGACCAGGATTTACGGAGCGGTTTTATAAAAATACTACGCCATGCCTCAGTAGGATTTCGCTTCTCAGCAAGGCCACATGCCAGCTTGTCGATGTTTTCCCATACCACGTCAGTAACCACAAGTTTATCTTGAATTTTCCAGGAAGAAACGGGATCGTAAGCCTTGGTCATAGCTGTATCGGTAATACCGACAACTCGGAGATTATCCACATTAGGATGAACTACTAACTTCGCAATATTCTTTGCTCGGTTTTTACTTGTAATTACTGTCGGAAATGTAGCGATGGCAGCTCCCATAACCATTGTTTTCTTCATAAATTGTCTTCTGCTGATTTCATTCATGAAATCTCCCTCTATCGCATGTTAACATCTGGTGTCAAACTATAGGACTTTGGGATTAGAATTTTGGCAAATAAAAAGGGCAAATCCATGCGATAGGATTCACCCTCATAGATTGGGATTACAAATGGATATCTCAAAAGATTTTCAGAATTAATATATACCGAATTGTTTACAATACATGCAAAAAGGCAAGGCTCAAGATATTTGGTTTTTATAGTTGATATCTGCAATTTAGGCTTAGTTGCGAGTAGTTGGAAATCACCTATTTTGAATTCCAAAAAAATTTTCTGCTGATTTCCTTACCAACTTTATGTCAATAGCTATTACAACACTATCTAAATAAAATCGATAGGAATTGCGGAGCTATCAATGCACCGTTATTGTCATATGTATTGGAATTAAGCCGATGGCCACAAAACCCAAAGATACGCAATATATCCAGATAGGAGTAATACCCCCTCCCACCTTTGAAGTTTTAATTTGGTATATAAAAGTGGAAGTAAAGCAATCGCAAAAGCCACCATTACCCATAAGTCAAAATCGGTTATTCCTGAGGCCGTAAGCGGCTTTACAATAGATGCCACACCCAGAATTCCAAGAATGTTAAAAATATTGGACCCAACTACATTTCCCACAGCTATATCGGGCTGACTTCGGATCGCTGCAACAATAGACGTGGCCAGTTCCGGCATACTCGTCCCCGCAGCAATTATTGTAAGGCCTATAACTGCTTCGCTTATCCCAACAAGGCGAGCAATGGCTGAGGCTGATTCAACTAAAAGACGAGAGCCCACAACAAGAAATAATAGCCCACCGCCAATTAACATTAAATCTTGATATAAAGATTTTGTTCGGGAAGGAACCCCATCATGAAATTGCCGCTCAATTTCAGAGGGGGCGCCTCTTTTTGCCATCAATACTGTATAGCCTGTATATGCAATAAGTGTGGTCAAAAGTGTAATTCCCATGAGCCTTGATACGATGCCTTTGGTAATGATTATTAAGGTTAAAATAGACGCTGCAATCATAATCGGCCCATCCTGTTTGATAATCTGCAGACTGGCTTTTACCGGACATATCAAAGCGGTGAGCCCAAGGATGATGCCAATATTGAATATATTGGACCCCACCACATTTCCAACGGCAATATCTCCCTGATTTTTTAAAGATGCAACCAAACTCACGACGAGCTCTGGTGCGCTCGTACCAAAGGCTACAATTGTCAGTCCGATGATAAGAGGTGCTATTCTAACACGTAATGCTAATGAAGCGCTTCCTCGCACAAGACCCTCAGCACCTGCTGTAAGTAGAATTAGTCCAACAATCAACAAAAAGATATTCAATATCATAAGATATCAGCCTATACTCTAAAAAATATCTGCTGCAAAAATAATCTATACTGGCAAGGTTGTTGATCGCATTTAAGATGTGCAATAAAAAACTAATATCAGCCGAATGCAGATTGAGAAAATCGGCAGAAAACTACCCCTCAGAAAATCTGTGATTTCGTAAGATATCACAACTTGCCCCAAGGTTGTGATTAGTAGATGTAATCACAATTCTGGTAAAAATGCAGATATCGTAATCTGATATCACAACTTTTGAAGGTCGGTCAATTCTGCATAGATGTTTACAATACATGCAAAACCCATAATCACAAGATATTTGGTTTTTGTTGTTGATATCTGCAATTAAGGCTCATCTGCGATTAGTTGGAGCGATCTGCAATTTTGAAAGGGCAGATTTTTTGCAGATACGGAGTAGATATCTGTAACGTAAAAGTCACTGGCGTGGAAAGGCGCCCACCTTTTCACGTCCGGTGTAGCACCTTGTTATCAGCGGTTCTCGAGAACATTTCGAAAGTGTGCAAAATCCGCCTTCGCTTCTTTGATTGACAGTCCGGGATTAATTCGCCGGTATTCTTTGATAAATGATTTCATATCATTGCGCTGCGCAAACTGCGCCAATGCCTGTGTGGTGACCTTGGGCAGAGGTAATTGAAGGTAAATACAATCAGGTTTCCACCTGCCCCAGTCGAGGCCACGGTGAAAATCACCCCATTTGTCCGAGTCTTTTTTACAGTGGAATCCATGGATCCGATCGATACCAAGAAAGACACAGTCAGCGCATTTTCTTGGAATCTCAACCTTTGAAGTGATGAAATCGTCCTCGTAGGTAATAGGATCTGTTGGGCCATTGATGCCGCATGACCCGTAATCAAGGTGAAGATAATGGCCGATTTCTTCGATGTACCGCGTGCATTCACCTTCGAATAGTTTGTCGCAGGTGCCGCATTTGTTTGGGACTGCACCAGACGCCCCCAAGTGGCCGAATGGGGTCGGCGGATCAATTGGACCGTCAACTGTGCAGCTTGGAAAGTACCGTCTATGCATACGTGTCAGATGAGCGGATAACGCCAAAGGCGAAGTGCGCGGTTATCGTGTCACTTCCACCTGTTTGTTAGCCTCAAATCTCCGATATACTAATTCCATTTATCAAAATATTTCTTCGATTCAGCACCCAAGTACTTTAAAATCGTGTTAGACAACGGACCCTCTCCCGCAAGGTTCTCTAAAAAACAGGTGCACGCTGCATTCGACACTCCGTTTTCTGAATGAATATCCGTGTTTACGCACTCTTCAATATAATCAAACAATTTCTTTCGCCTATTCTCATCAAAAAGGCTGAAATTATTACGTATGAATGAACTGAATTCTGCAAACACGCCGTGAACACTGAATGACCCATCTTCGTCAATAAAAAAGTTATCTTCATTGTTCCAAGCAGATCGAAATTCAGGAACGATTTGAACCAGGTTTTCCAGAAGCTCTTTTGGTGTTGGATGCCTGGTTAAGATTATAAAATCATTTTTCATTTTCACTATGGGCTAACGCTGGGGATAACCAGCGGATGGTTAATCTTTCGCACATGTACAGACCTTTACAAGTTAAGCCGCAAGTAAATTCCGTCTGGTTCATACGCTGGTTATAAAGCTATGGCTTCGATAAATCTGCTTCTCCATCACCATTTAAAATTCGCTTAAATTTTTCAATTTTAATATTTTCTGGTACTACAATGATAATATTCTCTAAATAGTAATAGTGATGGATATACATTAGTTCATTATAAGTAGATATTACTAAAGTTTTGTCATATTTCTTCGCTTTAAAATCTAATCCCCAATCCTCTGCACATGTTTCTTTCCAATCAGGATCTGATGAGTGATATCCTTCAACACCACCTGACGGGGTACCACATACTTTTAAGTATTGACCGTCTTGATTTTTTAAAGCAACCTCGTTTGCCTTTTCAGCCCGCAAAACAACCTTGTCAATATCAGAGATATTGAATTCTTGACATACTACTGATGAAGCTTGTTCAGGGCACGGACTCGAAGGGGGATTAATCTCTGTTTTGACACAACCGAAAATGACCAATATCAAGTAGATAAGTGTAGTTCTGAGCTGCATTTCAATTCAGACTTTTTAACGACCGAGCTCAGCCGCGCGGGCTTCTGCCCGCGTCAGCTGCAGCGCCTTGTTAGCGCAGACATTACTTCTTCATCTCAATTTCGCCGGCCGAAAAACAAGCAATCATAAAATCAGAGTAGGGGTCGTTACCGGTACTGTTAAGACACCATTGCCAGTCAACAATATCTTCCTGGGTCGTAAACGAGATCTCGCATTCTCCAAACGATAGACGTAAAGTTCCATCTCGATCTATTACGATGTCGGTTAGCTCCTTTCTCATATTCCGTAAGACAAGGGCCCCTTTCGCAACATCTTCTGGATCAACCCCACTGAGCATCTCCAGATCAGAGTTGGCGAGAAGCTTATTCAATTCAGGCTCCTCCGGAAATACAATATTTCGGGCCACGTGCCACAAGTTATTGTCAAACCGAAGGCGCCACTGATCATCCACGCTCATGTAAGTATAGCTTCTCCCGAGAATGTGCTTTTTCAGGATTCCGATGGCTTCCTCGAAAGACATGGTTCTCCTCTGTGCTAACGTCAGGGATGAGCTGCATGCCACCTTACTTTCGAGAATCTATAGCCTTAACGGAAACGGCGTGAGATTCTTCATATCAGCTCAATCCCTTTGTTATATTTCATCTATTTTTCTCTTCATCCACAGTGTCAAAGGGGAACATATAGATAATATTATAGCTGTTAATGAAATAAAACCAAGCATCCAATGTTTATTATGAATTAAATATGCATTAATACCAAGTAATCCTCCAACAAGCAAACCTATTGAAAAAAGTATTAAACTGCAAAACTTTGAATAAAATAATATCTTTAATTTCATCCAACGGTGAGGTGATAATAACAGCATACCAAATAATAGAATAGGCAATCCAATTAATAAACGATGTTGTAATGAAGGAGCTGGAAAACCTTCCCAATCAGGTGAAGTATTAACAATATAATATGTTGCATATGGAATCATAAATAAGCTTGATATAATAGTATAGGTACGAATTAGTAAGTAGAATGATTTCATGACTTCACTTATAATTATTAATATAACGTTGCGGCTCACAGGTTAAGGCCGCAAAGAGGCCTGAATCCTCGTGCAGCCGTTTGTTATCTTTTCTTAGAAGATAATCTTATATTTTCCAGGCAATTCTGGTTTAAGTGTGGATTTACTCATTCCGTCCTGGCCTCGCTTTGTGTAATATATATAAAAGCCATTATTTTGATATTCGATCTTTTGGACATTACTCCAGTCGCCAGTATTAAATTCAGGAATTGGAATTGTTATTAACTCTACTACTTTCTTATTTTCATCATCAGTTTTCAGCCATTGAAGGTACAAAAAACTCCTCGTATGTTCCCATCCGAGATTTCTAACGATTAACCGCCAAGTCCCGTAGTTTTCCCCTTCATCCCATAAGCCTCCTGTAGCTATATCAGATATCATAGTATCAACTCTGCCTGCAAAATTTAAATCATATCGGTTTGCTAAAGCCGATGATGAAATCAGAGTAAAGGTCAGCAATAAAATTACATGTAATCGGATAGTCATATTTCAAAATAATGTTGGAGCTCACGGATTGCTATGGGGGCTTTGTCATGAATGAGCCGCCATAGCAGTCCCGTACAGCGAGTGGTTATGTTCGTTTTTTTGATTTTTCTGCAACTTCCTCCATGTGTCGACGCTGCTCCGCCTTATGAATTCTTCGCTTTTTACGGCATTTTAAACAACGAATAGCCTCGGAAGCAGGATATGCTTTTATAACTTCAAAATACCATTTTTGATCTTTCGCAGTCCAAACTTCAACTGCGCCACATTCGACACATGTGAATTCTTTATCTCGATAATAGTATCTACTGCTATAGCCCGCTGGCGCTTGTTTCGAAATATCCGCTGGAATCTCACCATCTGGTACTTCAACGCCATTGACCATACGGCCCTGCGCCTCAAGTCGCCGTCTTCGACGCTTGAGTTTCTTCTCGCGCATTTCTTTTCGTCTTTTGGTCATATATTATGGGAACATAACGCCCCGCATCACAGGCGCGAGGTTACGAGGGTCCTTGTGAATGCGGATGTTCTGTGAAATCCTTTAATTTATTGCTCCACTCTACAAACCATTCCAAAGGTAATCTAATTTGCGATAGATCAAGCTTGATCAGGTCTTCATATGTGTAACTATTGAAAAGGTGTAAATCCCACTGAGCATCAATATCTTGGATAATATCGTAAACCGGTTCGGGCGTTTCCATTCTATCGTTTATAACTTCGACTAGCCATCGCCTGCACCAATCTGCAATTCGTTGATGGGTATATTTTGATTTAGATGGCTTTGATCCTTCCCCTAATAGTTCGCTCAAGTTTTCAGCGATGAACGATTCTTGTATTTTTTCACACTGCGGGTCAATCCAGCGATGAATCAATTTATTTTTTGTTTTTCTTCGTACCATTTATTACACAGAACATAAAAATCAGGTGCCTGAACGAAGCCGCGAAAGCGGCGTAGTGAAGGTCACCTGTATTGCCTGGTTAGAAGCCTTTCATTTTTGTTGTTTGTCAAATTTGTCAACAAAATCCCCATCCTAAATCAACATATTAAACACTTTAAGCAACGTCCTTTTTTTCTTATTTCTTTCACACCAGTCATCAGCACAAATTCCTCTTTTAATCATAAAACAGAGGCGCTTTCGATTGTACTATGTTTACTCCGATATTATTCTTCCAAGTATGATTATCTAAGTCAAAAAAATTTAAACTTATGCCAATAAAATTGCCGTTTTTTGTATTAATGGTTGATGTCCATTTTTGCCCATCAACACTGACTGTAATTAGGAACTCATCAGCGGGTTTTAGATGTGAGATACGTTCTATAAATTCAGTAGAATGGTCATGGGTTGTAATAATTTTATCATAAATATTTAATTGATTAATCCAAATAAGAACTTTATTTTGTTCAAAACCTCCTTGAAGATCAATATATATCTTACCATCATCGTCTTCCTGATTTAATACATTTTCATCAATATTTAGAAGGTATGGCTTTATTACTGAACCATTATTTGTAGAACATGAACATAACATAAACACAGCTATAAATGTGATTAAAGATTTCATATGTTTTCTTTCTAAAAGGTTGTGTTCGACACTCTTTCTTACTTCAACACACTAAATGTATTCGGATATACTTTTCCTACTTGAATTAGCCATTTCCATTTTTATTTCTAACGGGCGAGTTCACCTGCAGGCGAAACAGCGGAGCTGTAAGCCTGTCAGTTGTAGCGAGTTGTTATGCTTATTCATCATCAGACTTTCTCGCTTGTTCAGGGCAAAGTGCCTCAAAATATGGCTTTGTGTCCCAATTATCTAAGGATTCGTCCATGATTCTACTCGCTGCGGAAGAGCAAATTTGTGCTTTCTCGGCATCACTAACTTCATAGTATCCGAAGTCAATCAAAATAAGGATTTTTGCAGCGAGCACTGGAGAATTAGGAAATTTTTTATACGCTTTTTTTGCTATTTCAACTGCGTTCGGACAATCGCGCTTAAAACCCTGCTCAATTTGTTGAACCCTTTCAGGATGAGATGAACCCCCCACTTCCCCTGCCCAATGATGGCATAGTTCGATAGCCTCAACCGCTTTTGCAATCGAATTGTCTTCTGGGATTGGAGAACGAGCAGCACCCCCGAACGCTGAAGAAGCCAATAGTCCAATGATTAACGATATATAAATTGGCAAAACGCGCATATTAAACCTCGCTTGTTGAGCCTAACACTGAAGCTCAGCGGCCGGACAGGAGAGGGGCTGATATTTCACCTTTCGAACATAGGACTGAAAACAAATGGATGCCATGTCCGACTGGAGCGAGTGGTTCGGTTCCCCTCAGAAAGACCATGGATACACAGTGTTCGTAGCTCCACAAAAAGGACATTCCTCCCCACCGGAATCATGGAGACCAGCAGGTCCGCGGCAATCCGTCCACGCGGTGAGCACTACTATTGAAACAAAGACTGAAACGCCCAGCGCGATCCACTTCCAAAAGCCGGGGTGAAACACGAAAAATAAACCAGTGATGGCGTATAGCAATACGGCAAGGATAAAGAACACCCCCGGAGCGCTTGAACCGCCAGGCGCGGGCTGACTAATATTGGCCGCGTATCTCTTGCCACAGCTTTTACATTTCATCGCGTAAACCGAACAATGATTAGGCGGATCTGTATAAAAGGCCAATTGCCTGTTTTCGGTCCGTATCACATCGGGGTATTTTATCATGGTGTCTTATACGGATCCGCATAAAAACCTCTACGATGACCTAGATTTGGGCTTGCCAAAGTTCTCCGTATTCAGTGTTTAGATTTTCCTTTGATTTTCTAATCGTTACTTACGTAACCGTTCAGACTCCCCCAAATGATTCGCTACCTGAAGATACTTCTCCTGATCGCTCTTCCTGATTTATCCTTACTTACCGTTAGATACTTATCGTAATCAGTTGTTGTGGATGGTGCCCAAAAGGACTCATTAGTGGTAGAAAGCATAACGTTGGAATTCAGTAGCCGGGCGGAGTATGCTCGGTCAACTGAAATGAATTGTTAGCCTTTGGTATAATTTTGACTGTAATTTCTTTTCCTGAAGCTGTGTCATTGTATTTCAAGGTCATATTATCTACCCATTTCGTATCAATTCCCGGATAACCCTTTTCGAAGCCCTTCAATTCACCAGAAGAACATTTAAGTACCACAATAGAAAATGCCTTATCTTCAATATCAACCCAGTTAATTTCGGATCCAGAGAACGCGATATATTCCCCGGAGGGAGAAAAAAAGGCTTTCCCAATTCCGTCCGATGTTGGAGAATAAATTGCCTTCCCATTTTTTTTTACTACGTATGAAGGATATTCTCCTCCAGAAACTTCGACAATACAATTAGATTTGGGGTGTTTAATTGTTTTTGGGAGTTGCGGGTCAGCAAATAAGAATCCCGAAATAGTAATTACTAAAATCAGCGAAATAAAAAACAGCGTCCACTTCATTTGGACTCCTTTATAAGGCTAACATATGTATTTAACCGATTCTTGTTAATTACCGATTGGCTAAGAAATCCGTTTCACAGCTTAAAATTTAATTCTATCGAAATCCTTCCTTGTCGTCAAATTAAGAACATATAACGTGCTGTAATAAATAAAAAATAGGTATTTCTACCTACCGTTTAATGCTTTCCCTAAAAACCTATCATTTAACAGAAAGTCGGCTTTTTATGCCATATAGGCATGCTAACGAGAAATCTCGATAATTATCGAATTGGAGTCCGAATTAGGGAAAAATGCGCCGGTGAAAACGAAAATGGAAAAGGGTGGGAAAGTTTTGGATATCTTGTCGATATCAAAGAATCAGCGAGGATTCATGTATATTGAGATAATCGGCAAAAAACCGCCCTTTGAATACCTGCGATATCATAAAATATCACAACTTTCCCCAAACTTGCGATATGTAATCACAATTCTGGTAAAAATGCAGATATCGTATTCTGATATCACAAGGTTTTGAAGGTTACCGATTCTTGCAACAGGTTGGGAAACTGTCGAAAAAGTCTATTAAGTCCTCATTTCAGACGGGTTGCATAACCTGTAAACTCACCTGCTTGACAAGATCTTTAACATTTTCCCGGTACGATGCCATATGCGGGGCCTTGAGGTGCTGGTGAAGGGCATCGAGGCTATCCCAGGCTTCAACAACTGTGACGACATCAGATCGCAATTCGTCTTGAACCGGCATGCCTGAATCAACATCTACCGTTGGTACATAGGTAACACAACCCTCCTCATCTCTGACATTGGGGACATTGCTATTGAAAATCTTCAAAAAATCATCTTTACAGCCTTCGTTCAATTCGATTGTCGCTATCACGTAGATCATTTGTGTACCCCTCCATAATTAAAGTCATTTATTATTTCATTTCCAGCAAAAGAATTTTGTCATAAAAAGGTCCAAGGTTCAAGGTTGCGCGTTTCGCGTTCCGTGTTTCGAGTTACGGTTACGAGCTGTGGATTTCAGGTTTGGTGTTTCGAGTTACGGGTTGCGAGTTTCATGTATGGTCTTTGATTTTCCGAATTCCACCTTCCGCCTTCCGAATTCATTAACCCTGAATCCCTCATTTCCTCAATGCCTCAATCACTTTCTCCATTTTTCTTATTTCCGCATTCGGCATTCCGAATTCCGAATTGGAAACCCTCAATTCCTCAATTACTTATCCCAAAGATAATACCAATTTCCCTTTCACATGTCCGGCTTCCAGCAGCCTGTGGGCTTCGCGGATGGTGTCCTCAGTCAACTCTCCCAAATCCGCTGCTTTTGGCAGGGTTACATGTCCGGCTTCAACTAATCTTGCCAGTCCGGACATCATATCCCGGTACACGCCCCAATCGCCCGGTCCTCCGTTGCGCGCCCGCGCACTCAACGCAACAAAGTGATAGGTGCCGGATTTGGCAAACAAAGGGCTGACATCGGCTCGCCAAATGTTGTAATCAAATTCCGGCGGTTCTTCAACGGTGCTGACCACGCGCCCATCGAATCCGGTGGCATTAAAACAAAGCTTTTTCATATCTCCACCCACAAAATCAAAGGCAATCGCAACTCCCTTTTCGTCGGTCAATTCTCGAACTTTGGTCTCCATTTCCTCCAAACTTAACTTCCGGTAGTAGATCAGGTGATTGGAGTCGATACCCAGGTAATTGACCAAATGATCGGCGCTTTCATCATCGCCGGTCGTTGACATGATCGATGTGACACCGCAATACCGCATGAGCGGAATGGCAAAACTGCCCACACCGCCCGAACCTCCCGCGACGAGCACCGTTTCTCCTCTTTTAATGCCTGCTTTGTTAACTACCGCATCATAAGCGGTCATCCCGGCGACGCCCAGGCAAGCTGCCTGCTGAAAAGATAAGCTTTCGGGTTTTGGACAAACAAATGATGCCGGGACACTAACATACTGGGCATAGGCGCCGTTGCTGCGAGGGCCGAACAAAACGGCAAACACCTCGTCACCGGGCTTAAACTCGGTTACACCCTCACCGACTTCTTCAACCGTACCGGCCACATCGCGCCCCAAAACATCCGGCAGCGGGATCGGCAGATGGCCGGCCCGCATTTTATAGTCCACAGGATTTACGGATACGGCCTGAATGCGGATGAGCACTTCACCCGTCTTGGCTTCCGGCGTCGGCCAATCCTTACACTGAAAGTTATCCGGTCCGCCAAATTCCTCAAGCACCATTGCTTTCATGATGTTGTTCCCTCCCGTAATTGTAAATTAAATTTTTTTAGACAGGATTTTCAGGATTCTGTTTGTCTGGATCCCTTTCCTGATGAAAGTAATCCAATACAATCCGCCTTCGGAACGTCTCGGACTATTTTTATTGCTGCCGTTATCCTGCTTACTAATGAGTTCATAAAGTAACCGACACGAGATGGATTCGTTTCGATCGCGGCTGGAAGCCGCTCCCACATATTCATCATCGAACTGTGGGATCCCGATCCAGCGGGAGAGAAATCGTTCATGTCGAGTGGCTTTTGTTCTTCTTAGTAACTCACACCGGCTTCTAACACGATTGTTTACCAGGGTCAATATTGGGAATGAAATCGGATGAGGAAACAATAGAAAAGTGCTCGATTTTTATTGACACGCAAAACACCGACTAGTTATTAATAAAAATGCAGCATAACTGATTTAAGGGGATACCTATTCAATATTTTTTTTAAATTCGAATCTAATCAATTGACCCACGCATAAAATCATATCAAGAGATAATAAAGGAGGGGCAGGCAATGAAATTTTTTGACCTTACCGGGAAGGTAGCCATTGTTACAGGAGGTAACAGTGGAATTGGTTTTGCCATCGCCAGAGGTCTGGCAACAGCAGGGGCAACGGTGGTAATTGCCAATCGTACTGCAGATACAGGACAGAAGGCGGCCGGGTCTTTAAAAGGTGAGGATTTTCAGGCCATGGCCATTCAAACCGATGTCTCCGATAAATCCTCTTTAAGCAATCTGGTTAAAACAGTTATCGATAAATTCAACCAAGTTGATATTCTGGTCAACAGTGCAGGTGTTATTGGCAGAGGACCAGTGGAAGATTTTACGGAGGACCAGTGGGACCACATCATTAATATTAATCTGAAAGGACTTTTTTTCTGCTGTCAGATTGTCGGCCAAGAAATGATTAAACGAAAAAAAGGCAAGATCATAAACATTTCTTCAAATGTGTCTGAAGTTATTCAGCCGGGAAGAGTTGTATATGCAGTATCCAAGGCGGGGGTTTCGCATTTGACGCGCGGGTTGGCTTTAGAGTGGGCCAAATATAATATCAATGTCAACGCCATCGGCCCCGGACCAACCATTACCGAGCTGAATAAAACATACTTCGAAGAAAACCCCGACGATCTTCAGGAACGCATTGATTCCATTCCCATGGCGCGGTTAGGTTATCCGCCGGATCATGTTGGTGCAGCAATTTATCTGGCCTCGGAGGCATCCAATTATGTCACCGGGCAGACGTTGTTGGTGGATGGGGGTTCAACCATCTGGTGAGATAAATAACATCTACCCTGTTGAGTTAAAACTCAATACTTTTTAGACAGGCGATTTATTTCAGATTAGCATAAGCTATCCACAAAAATTCAGGATTGCAGATTCATAGCCGAAGTCCAAAATTCAATCAAATTGTGAATTACGTATACCTATATAGAAGATTCTAAAAATTGACAGTCGGAGAGATCAAGAGATGGGCTTTTAGATATGTAAGTAGAATCTCATTTAAAATTGTAAAATGCTCAGCCTAACCTAATGATAAGGTTTAGATTTGTTTTCAATTTCCGGGAATGGGTCATCGTCCAAAATCTTATTCCATTTTTTTTTAATTTGCATGATGGTTCCATCCGCTGCCATTTCGTTGAAGGCATTTTTCCATATTTGTAAAATTACACCTGATGTTTTTTTTGAAACAGCAATGCTGATATCGAGTTCCCGGATATTATACACTTCTTCGATTTCACGATAATTAACTCCGGCCAAATCACAGATCGTTTTATAACCCGGTTTTTTTGTTACCCATAAGTCTATCCGGTTTAGAGCAAGCTTTTTAGCATTTCTTTGGTCATCATGCGTAGGTACAAGATTTGTAAATCCATGCATTATCAGGAATTTTTCCTTGTTGTCATCTCGCAGCGTCCCAATAAATTCTATTTTTTTTGCATCCTCCAGGCTGCTAATTTTGATACCCGATCCCTTTTTGGCGACAAAAATGTCACTTTTTCTGGCTATCGGACCAATCCAATTAAACTTGTCCTGACGTACCTGAGTGAGCGCCATGCCAAATAGGATTATATTTTCTTCTTCCAAAGCCATTTTGTAGGCTCGCGCCCACGGATAGACTTGGATCTGCGCTCGGGACCCTACACGGCGCTGAATTTCTTGGACCATTTCAACAGCCGGGCCCATCAGAACCCCATCTTTTACAAAGTTCAAGGGTGCCAAGTTTTCGGTTAGAATCATCAGTTCTGCTGCAAGCAAAGATGGGGAAAAAAACAGCAAAATTGCAGCCACGATTATAAATTGTCTTTTCTTCATGGATCAAAGATTATGTCGCGCCAAATCTCTAATATTGTCAAATCGTCATTCGCGGGTGACTCTCCCCGCCAATGATGCACTGAATCCAAAAGCCCTTTCCCCCAAGGTGGGCCGTCTGAATTGGCTACATAGTCAAATAATCGTTCAATGCCGAAGAGCTCATCCCGGGTATTCTGAGCTTCAGTCACTCCATCAGTAAAAAGGAGAATCGAATGCCCCGGAGATACTAAAATTTCTATTTTTTCGTATTTGGCGTCCGGTGTTATCCCCAACGATAACCCATTGACATGAGGCAGGTCACCGAGGCCACTCTCAACGATCCACACCGGTTGTATATGCCCCCCCAATGCCAGCTGTATTTTTCCACTGGAAGCCCAATAGCGAGCAAGTGCGATCGTGGCGAAAAATCCTTCTTCAGAGATCAGGCTGTACAGGTCGTGGTTCACGGCTTCAAGAAGCTTGTCCACCTCAGATTGGTGCAATGCTTCACTGCGTATTTTGGTTGACAAAGCAGCCATAATCAATGCCGCAGGCACGCCTTTATCGGAAACATCAGCGACGTAAGCTAATAGGCTGCCATCCGGCAAAGGAATCACATCGTATAAATCGCCTCCGACATATCCGGCGGGCAAAGATGTGGCCCAGATATGGCCGCCTGCCTCCAGTTCAGGAATATCAGGCCAAAACAAGGATTGTATTTTCGTGGCCGTTTTGAGCTGAATCTTTAGTTGAGCTGACTGCTCGATGACCGTGTCGTGCAGCGACTTGATGCGCAGCATCGATTTTACCCTGGCGACCAGCGCCGCATGATCCACGGGTTTTGTCAAGTATTCGTCGGCACCCGCTTCTAATCCGGCAACGATGTCTTTTGAATCCGTTTTGGCGGTTACCATGATAATCGGCATAAATGGGAGGGACTCATCCGCCCGGATGCGACGGCAGACCTCAATGCCGTCCATTTTTGGCATCATAATATCCAACAGGATCAGGTCCGGTTGCTTTTCAGTGGCCATGGCCAAGCCTGCCTGACCTTCTGTCGCGGTGATGATATCGTAGCCATTAGCTTCCAATCGCATCTGAAAGATTTCCACGTTGGCAGGATTATCATCGACAATCAGAATCAAAGGGGGGGTTCGCATGATACCCTCATCTATCGAATGATCTCTTGGATCTTGGCCAAGAGCGCTCTTGGGCTAAAGGGTTTGGAGACATATGCATCGCATCCGGCCTCCAGTGCCTTAACATCATCGCCGCTCAGTGCATAAGAGGTAACCGCAATAATCGGTATCGCTTGCAGATCCGGGTTGGCCTTGATTCGCCGGGTCGCCTCGTATCCGTCGAAATCAGGAAGCTGAATGTCCATCAGGATCAGATCCGGACGATGGGTTTCCGCTGCGACCACGCCATCCTCTCCCGTAACCGCTTCGATTATCTCATAGCCGGCGTTCTCAAGCAGGTCTCGCATGATACGCCGGTTATCCTCTTGGTCCTCTATCACTAAAATCAAATGCTTCATGGCTGCTCCACCTGTCTTTCTACTCGAAGCGGCAAAGTAAACCGGAAGGTCGAACCTTCCCCAAGGGTTGACTCCACCCAGATGCGGCCCCCGTGCATTTCGACAATCTTTTTGGATATAGAAAGCCCAAGGCCAGTTCCGCCCTTTTGTCGGGTGCTGGATCCATCAGCTTGGTGGAATTCTTCAAAGATTTTCTTCTGATCGGCGTCTGTAATCCCAGGGCCTGTATCCGATACGGAGACTAAAAAATTATTGTCGGATACGACGGCTTCCACCCCGACCGCTCCCGTCTCGGTAAATTTGATTGCGTTTCCAAGCAGGTTTAACAGCACCTGGGCAATGCGTTGTTCATCTCCCTGGCCGTTTGCCAATTTTTCGGAAATACTTACGTTTAACTCCAGGTTTTTTTCGGCCGCCAAGGCTTCAACCGAGGAGACGGCCGCCCGAATCACTTCCCCGATGGAATATTCATTCAGCGAGAGCGTCAGTCGGCCCGCTTCGATTTTTGAAAGATCGAGAACGTCATTGATTAAGCTGAGCAGGTGGCGTCCATTTTTTTCCAGACGTTTAAGAACCTCCCGGATTTTTTCCGATACATCACCGTAAATATTGTCGAGAATTAGCTCGGTGTAGCCGAGGATGGCATTCAGCGGGGTTCTTAGCTCGTGGCTCATGTTGGCCAAAAACTCGGATTTGTGTTTGTTGGCGATCTCGAGTTCACGCCCCTTTTCCTCGACCTCACGGAAAAGGTACGCATTATGGATAGCGAGCACCGATTGCGCAGCAAAAGTCTGAAGCAGGTCTACGACCGGCACCGGGAACTCTCCGGGAGCTTTACGCCGGACGACCAGTCCGCCGATGAGTCGGTTTTCACGAAGCAGCGGCAAGGCAAGCAAAGCCCGATAGCCGGCTTGCTGAGTGTAGGGCAAGGGATAGTCAGGAACGCCTGAAAGGTCTGCAATCTGATCCGGAGCCCGTTTTACGGCGGCCTGCCCGATAACCGTTTGATCTCCGATACGCAATTTTGAATCGCGCAGTGCGGCAACAAATTCTGCGCTAGTGCCGTAGTTTATCCGCGGCACGAAAACCTGCTTTTTTACATCGAACTCATATATGGTTCCGGCATCGGTCTTGGAAAGCTGTACCGCATGACGAACTATACGCGTGAGTACCGTCTCCAGATCGAGGGTAGAATTGACCACCTGGCTGATTTCACCTAGCGCTTTGAGCTCATCAACGGACCTTGCCAGCTCCAGGGTGCGCGATTCAACTTGCTGCTCCAGTGTTCGGCTGTGCTCCTCCAGTTTCTCTTTGCTCTCACGAAGCTTTGCAAACAGCTGTTTGATCGATCCCCGCATGACATCCAGATGCCGGGCCAGCATCCCGATTTCATCGCGCCCGCTTTTTTCAACGTCGGTTTCCAGATCACCCTGAGCGATGGCTGAAGCAGCTCCCTGTAACTTCAACAACGGTAAGGAAATATACCTCCTGGTTATGAAGATGGACGTGAGCCAGACTGCCACAACAATAAGAATCAGAAGAGAAACAGTGCCGTATATCTGCAACAGCGCCTGTTTTTTCACGCTTTCGCGTGACATCATGATTAAAATCGTAGCAATGGCTTTTTCCTTGAAGAATATATCGGATGATTGGGCAATATATTCAGATTCTGTTTGCAATTTTGGTTGTGTATTCGAGCCAATGTTTTTAAGCACAAACCCATTACGGTGTTTCTCGGTAATGATCTGATTCTTCCAGGAAATTTTGGTATAGACAATGGATTCATCCAAAAACAGGGCCTCGACAAAATCGTTTACAACCATGTAGTCCAGGTTCCACAGGGGAATCGGCAGGCTATTCTGGGCCAGCTTGATGGCGTTGTCCAGGCGGCTTTCTAAATCACTCTCAATTCTATTGATATCAAAAAGAATGACTGCGGCCGCAAAAACAATCAATATGAAAGTTATAACGCCAATCAAGATGAAACTGAAACGTCGGCTGATGCTGCTGACTTTCGGTGAGGTATTCAATGAGACGGCTTTCAGCATGGACACAATCCTCGATAACATATTGCGCCCGCAAAACATCGGCGAGATTCAAGATCAGTTGGTCGCTTCTTTTTGCTCTGCGATCTCCGGGAAAGGATCATCCTCCAACTTCATATTCCACTTTTTGCGAATTTGCATGATGGTGCCATCGGCATGCATGGCTTCAAAGGCCTTTCTCCACGCTTCTACAATTGAATCAGAGGTCTGTTTTGAAAAGGCTATGCTGATATTGATTTCCCGAAGATGATAAACCTCCTCCAACTCATTGTAATCAACTCCGGCCAGATCACAAACCGTTCTCAATCCAGGTTTTTTGTAGGCCCACAAGTCAATCCGCCCGAGCACAAGCTTTTGTGCGTTTAATTGTTCGTCCGAAACAGGTTCGAGATTGGTAAATCCTTGACTTTTCAACAAACGCTCACGGGTATCATCACGAAGAGTTCCGATGCGTTTTACAATTTTGGCATCTTCCAGGCTATTGATTTTAATGCCTGAGCTTTTCTTGGCAACCAGAATATCCCTTTTAGTCGCTAAAGGACCCACCCATTTGAACAAGTTATAACGAACTTTCGTATGAGTTGTCCCAAAAAGCACGACATTTTCCTCTTCCAGCGCCATTTTATAAGCCCTTGCCCATGGGTAGACCTGAATCGGTTCATTGGATCCCACTCGCCTTTGAATTTCTTTTACAATCTCCACCGAAGGCCCCACTAAGACATCATTTTCGATATAGTTTAAGGGAGGCATATTCTCTGTTAAAATAGTGAGTTCTGCACACAAAACGGGTTGCCCTCTGAAAAGGAGGCCCACAGACAAAATGATGAATAATGTTTTCATTACAGATCTCCTTTGAAGCCTTACCAATTTATTGGCCTGAATGTTCGAATTTCCGTTTGGGAAGAGATGGAGGTTTGGCAGAGCTTTAAATGGAGCGGTCTCATTGCGATGCTGGCTCAATACGGATTTTCAGGTAAGCTGATAGTAAAACAATAGGTCAAAAAAAGTCAATAAATTTGTATACCATTTTTTAAGGAGAAAAGTTTAGGAATTAAAGATCTGAGCAATCGGTCCATATAATTTTGCAGATTAGTCAGGGCAAATACACACTTTTTTGAGCCCTTTTTTATTTTACATTGCGTGCCTATTTAAAATTAGTAGGGCTTATTTTTCTTTTGGATATCAAGATGAAATATACAATTTTTGAAAATTTCAGATATGTACCTGATCAGCGATAAATTTAAAGTTTTTCAAACCAGGTCTGACGACACAATATCTGAGAAGTAAATTATGTTTTGGGATAGTTGACCGGAGACGTCCAGCGGTCTTCGTCATGAGCCTCCCAGTAGCGCTTGCGAATCAGTGCCGTGATTTTGCCGGGCTTGCCGTCACCAACCGGTTTGTCGTTGACAGTGGTTACCGCCATCACCCCACCTGCGGTACTGGAAATAAATACTTCTTCGGCTTGTCCTAGCACGTCAGCTCCGAAAATATCCAGTTTAACCGGGATTCCTTGTTCTTCAGCCAGATCGAGAACCGTTTGCCGGGTGATGCCTTCCAATACCCCGGTGGCAGGTGTCAGCAGCGCACCTTGATGGTAGACGAACACATTGAAACCCGGTCCTTCGGTAATATTACCCTCCGCATCGGGCAGAACAACCGTGTATGCACCCCTGTCAAAGGCTTCATATATGCCTTGCACCAAGTCACCCCAGTGAAAATTTTTAACCCTCGGATCAACTGCATTGGCGGGTATCCGAATCGTTTTTTCGGCTACGATCAGGTGTATGCCGGCCTCTTGTTTTTCGGGTTTGGCGATCCATACGTATGGAATGGCATAGGCATAGAAACGATTGCGAAACCGTCGAGGATCACGGGAGCCGTCTTCATCGATCCCTCGGGATACGATCATTTCGACGTAAGCTTTCCGAAGGCCCGAACGACAGACACATTCGAATAATATTTCCCGCATTTCCTCCAAAGACAATTCAGGATTCATTCGCAGACGTTTCCAGCCCCTTTCGAAGCGATTGAGGTGATCTTTAAGACGGAAAAATTTACCATTCCAGACCGCCACGACATCATAGGTTACGTCTGAACGCGTAAAACCGGTATCCATGATCGGAATACGGGCTTCGGCAATCGGAAAGTAATCTCCCTCTATATAGGCACAACCATCTGCGAATGGATTTTCGGTCATTTTAATCCCTTTGCTTTCCAGAAACAAATAAGGGTGGCTTGTCGAGATTTTAGCTCAACCCCAAAACAAACCACCCTCGATTTTTAAGAATCCCTTTTTAATTCAGCGCGAAACCTCTCAGGTTTGTGATTGTTCCTCGGTCTTTATTCTACTGCTGGGAGGCTCTGTTTCAAAAATGTGAATTTTATCCATATTTACTGTTAATTGGATTTCTTGATGACGTTCGGCCTTTGTCCTGGCGTCAACCCGGGCGACCAGACTGTGGTCCCCGCTGACCACATCGAGTTGTACCTCAGAGCCTAAAGTTTCCACCACCTCAACTATTGCGGCGAACGTTTCGGTGACAACACTGCTGTCTTCAAAGGCGGCGTCCTCGAGGTGTTCGGGGCGGATACCCAGAATCACTTCACGATCCGTCTGGTTCTGGAGGAATGAAACTTTTTTGTCAGGTATGAGCAACCGGAAGCCGCTTGTACCAACATAGAGTTTTCCGTTCTCTGAAACGATCTTTGCTGACAAAAAGTTCATGCCGGGACTGCCAATGAATCCCGCCACAAACTTATTCACCGGATACTCGTAAATTTCCATGGGGGAACCTACCTGCTGGATAACCCCATCGTTCATGATGACGATTTTGGTGCCCATGGTCATGGCTTCCACCTGGTCGTGGGTTACGTAGATAATTGTGGTATTCAATTGGTCATGAAGTTTGGAGAGCTCTGCCCGCATCTGTCCCCGGAGCTTGGCATCGAGGTTGCTCAAGGGTTCATCAAAGAGAAACACGGCCGGTTTGCGGACGATCGCTCTTCCCACAGCGACCCTCTGGCGTTGGCCGCCGGAAAGCTCTCTAGGCTTTCTTTCCAAAAGGTCATGGATACCCAGGATGTCCGCAGCCTCTTTGACTCTTTGATCGATCTCAGCTTTAGGGAATTTTCTGAGCTTTAGTCCGAAGGCCATATTTTGGTATACGGTCATATGGGGATACAGGGCATAGTCTTGAAAGACCATGGCGATGTCGCGATCACGCGGCGGCATGTCATTGACCAGATTATCGCCAATGTAAATGTTGCCGTCGGTCAGCTCTTCCAAGCCGGCGATCATGCGCAAGGTCGTCGACTTGCCGCAGCCTGAGGGCCCGAGCAGCACCAGAAATTCCTTATCTTCTACATCAAGGTAAAAGCATGATACTGCTTCAACTTTACCAAAATTTTTACAAACATTTTCATGTGATACTTTTGACACCGTCTACCTCCAAAGATGATCGAGTTAAATAGGACGCAGATTTTCGCAGATAGTATTATTTTATATTAATTTAAGAATCTTGAAAATCTGTGTTCATCTGTGTCCGGAAAAAAAATTCTTATACTATCAATTTATATACTTCCACCTAAACTTATCAGTTCCAGGTTCAGAGTTCAAGGTTCAAAGGTTATGACCGATTGATACGAGCTGTTTGGGGTTTTTCAACCCTGAACGTTGAACCTTTAACCGCTCAACCTAAATTTCATTATTTAATCTTTCCCTTGTTAATCCGGCGATGTAATAATCCATGAAATTGATCATAACTCGCCCCTCGGCTTCGGACGGGGTTCTGAGCGCGTCCCCAACTCCCCCCGCATTCCCTGAAGGACAAAACCCCCTACTGGCTGATCTGGCATGAGGGTTTTTCGAGTATGAATCGAACACGGGTGCAGGACTGGGTTAGTTTTTGACCGCCCCGGCCGTCAAGCCAGAAATGTAATAATCCATCAAGAAAGCGTAGATGATGACCGGCGGGGCTGCAGCCAACAGCGCACCTGCCATCAGTCCGCCCCAGTGATACACGTCCCCACGAATCAGGGTGGTAACGGTGCCGACGGTCAAGACCATCTCTTCATTGCTGTAAACAAACGCGAGTGGATAGAGAAAATTAGCCCAGGAGATGGTAAAGGCAAAGATGGTTGCCGCGATGATCCCAGGCATCGCCACCGGAATAAAGACCCGGAAGAGCATTTGATACCATCGCGCACCGTCAATCAACGCCGCTTCATCCAGCGCCTTGGGGATGGAGCCGAAATAACCGATCATGATCCACGTACAAAACGGCACTGCCAGGGTGGGATATACCAGCACCAGTGCCCATTTGGAGTTCAACAGCCCCAACTTCCCAAGCACTTTAAACAACGGTATAAACAATAGGGTTTCCGGCACCAGATAGGTCAAAAAGACCCCTGTAGCGAGTAGCGCCGATCCAAAAAACCGCATGCGGGACAAAGAGTATGCCGCCAGGATACTTATCGTCATCGAGATCGCCACAGTAAAAATGGTGACGATAACGGTGTTTTTGAAAAAGGTGAGGAAATGCGTATTTATAAGCAGATTCTTGTAGTGAAACAGCGTAGGTGCCTGGTTGATGATCCAGGGTATGCCTTTCACGCTCGATATTTCCTGATTGGTCTTAAAGGAGGTCACAAGCATGTAATAGGGGGGAAACAGGAAAAAAATGATGAACACTATCAAAAAGAAATAGGCCAGGATTAGGGCCCACCTCCGGTTCTGCTGCATATGTTTGAAAGAGAATGCTTTGCGTATCATATCTCTCTCACTCTCTGGCGGACATTGCGAAGGATAAAGAAAGCGGCAACAGCCAGTACGGGAAACATGAACAGGGAAACACAAGCTCCCAGCGGAATATCTCCCGACATAATTCCGAGGCTAAAGGCGTATGTGCTGAATAGATGGGTGGTATTGCGGGGTCCACCCATGGTCAATACTCTGACAATATCAAAGTTGGCAAAGGTGACGATCGTCGAAAAAAGCATGGTGATGGCGATGATGTTTCGTAGCATCGGAATTGTAACATAGATCAGTTTCTGCCAGGCGTTGGCCCCATCGATAGACGCAGCCTCATAGAGATTTGCCGGTACTGATTTCAACGCGGCCAGATACATGATCAGGAAAAAGGGGGTTCCCCACCAGATGTTCACAAGAATCACACAGAACCGCGCCCAGAAGGTTTCGCTCAACCAAGGAACCGACGTGCCGAAAAACGTATGCAGTATCCAGTTGAACGCACTGTGGCTGGGATCGAAGATCCACCACCAGCCCAGCGTGCTCAGGGCGGGGGGCATGACCCAGGGAATCAGCGCCAGACCACGCCAGAGGCGCTGTCGATGGGTCGGAATAGCATCGATCAGATGCGCCATGATAAAGCCGATCAAGGCCTTAAAGAATACCGCGGTCAGGGTAAACAGCACGGATTGGCGTACGACCATCCAGAAGGTGTCTCGTTTGAACAGGAAAAGATAGTTTGCAAGTTCTACGAAGCGCGTTTCCTTTTTGTTCAACAGGCTCAACCAGATCGAATAGAAAAACGGATAGACGATCAGGCCGATAACAAGCCCCAGCAGAGGTGCGCATAGGAGGAAAGCCAGCGTGGGTCTTCGCCGAAGAAACTTCCGGAACTTCGTGAACACCGTGCCGATGCTCGCCGCTGCTCCATATCTGGCTACCTGCTCCTGAGCGGCAGGTTGGCTCATGTTTTCACCTCAACCAACGTACACTCACAATAAGATAGGGTAAATTCTTAGCTATACTCATGTTCTGGACTATCGTTCCCCGATCAGGTCGAGGACAAGCTTCGCAGGAATAACAGGCAATTACATAAAATTGTCATTCCCGCTAAAGAGGCTGAGTTCCAATTATGGATTTTACCTTTTTTCCGCAAAACTGGTCAATTTGTCATTCCGGGTTTGACCCGGAATCCATCGTGATTACAAGACCTTACTCGCCTGGATGCCGGATAAAGTCCGGTATGACACGAGGAATAATCACTTTTTAACTATTATGACACAGTCTGTAAAGCGGGAATCCAGGAGTCAAAATCCCCCAAACTTATTGAGAAACTAAAGAATTCATTTCAACAAACTATTGAACCGTTTGATCCTGGATGGGTATCAGGGCAGCAGCAGAAAAGCTGCTGCCCTGTCCTCAGCTTATCGGCATTTTACGAAGAATTTTAGCCGCGCATAAACCCTTCTATCTCACCGACAGCCCATTTGATCGCGTCGTCGAAAGATTTTCCCTCCTGGGTCACCTTGGCGACCGTGTTCGGGAAGAGATCCTGGTCGTATATTGCGGCGGAAATAGTGGCCGGTGCCGGATACCCGCAAATCATCCTGAACTCATCACCCTGGACCGGGTAGTTATACAGGGTACCTTCAGGCGGACCTGTAAACTTCCACACGGGATGTTTGTTAAACGCCGCGATCAGCGGGATATCATAGCCTCCGGAGACCTCAATCAGTTGGTCCTGCTGTTCCTTCTGTAACAGATGGATAAGCAGGTCTTTGGCCGCGCTCTTGTTTTTGCTGAATTTCCAGACCCCATTCATACGGGTTTAGGAGCCGCGAAACCGTCCTTTCGGACCGGCCGGTGTGTCGTGGTGCCAGAGTTTGGATTCC
>CP070746.1:3131588-3157104 GCA_020348305.1 Desulfobacterales bacterium | reverse complement strand
ACAAGATCTTCATGGAACTGGGCAAGAGAATGGGCCAGCAGTGGTGGGACACGGTAGAGAATGCCCTGGACTGGCTGCTGGAGCCCACCGGCCTGACCTGGGAGGCATTCAAGAAAAAAGGCTATCTCAGAGGTGAACAGAAACATTACAAGTACAAGGAAATAGGCTTTAGGACCCCCACGAAGAAAGTGGAGCTATACTCAACCATTTTAGAGGGTTGGGGTCTCGATCCCCTTCCAAAGTATACGGAGATAGCGGAAAGCCCTGTCTCCACTCCTGAACTGGCTGAAAAGTACCCCTATATTCTAAATGCGGGATTGCGGACGCCAACCTTTTTCCACTCAGCCAACCGCATGATCCCCTGGCTCAGGGAAATCAGACCCGATCCTATTTTGGAGATCCATCCTGAGACGGCGAAGAAGCACGGCATCCAAGAGGGAGACTGGGTCTGGATCGAATCGCCACGGGGACGCGTGAAAGAGCGGGCAAAGCTTAATGACGGGATCGATCCCAGAGTGATCGTGGCCGAGCATGGCTGGTGGTACCCGGAGATCAAGACTCCGGATCATGGCTGGGATATATCCAACATCAACATTCTGACGGATAACTCTCCTGAGTCCACGGATCCGGTTGTGGGAGCGACCAGTCTTAGGGTTTTGTTGTGCAACATTTCACGTTGCCAAGATGCATAGGAGGGTAAAAATGACAAAAATATCTTTAATGTTCAATGAAAAGAACTGCAGCGGTTGCCACGCGTGTGAAGTGGCTTGCAAGCAGGAACACGGGCTTGGCGTTGGTCCCAGGGTGGTTAGAGTCATTGAGCAGGCGCCGTATTTCAAGCCGTTATTTTGCCACCATTGTGAAGATGCCCCCTGCGCTGCGGCCTGTCCGGAAGATGCCATCAGCAAGGATGCGCAGACAGGGGTTGTTTTGCACGACAAGGATAAGTGCACCGGTTGCAATGCGGTGCCGGGCAAATCCGGTGCTGAAAAACAGCAAACATCTGCCTGCAAGGCGCAATGCCCGGCGCACATCGATATTCAGGGATATGTGAATTTGGCTGCCAAGGGCAAATTTCAGCAAGCCCTGCAACTCATCAAACAAGCAAATCCCTTTCCATCGATCTGCGGCAGGGTCTGCCATCATCCCTGCGAATCCAATTGCAGCCGGGGTGAAATTGATGAATCGGTGGGAATCCACGGCATTGAACGTTTTATTGCGGATCTGGATTTAAACGCGAGCAAGCGCTATATGCCGGAAATCAAAGACAACAAAGAAGACAAAATTGCCATTGTCGGATCCGGCCCGGCGGGTTTGAGCTGTGCCTATTATCTTGCCATCGAAGGCTATGATGTCACTGTTTTCGAAAAAGGCTCTGAATTGGGGGGGATGCTCACAACCGGGATCCCCTCCTATCGTCTTCCAAGCCATGTTGTCGAAGCTGAAATTCAGCATATTCGTGACATGGGTGTCACCATGAAAACCGGAGTGGAGATCGGCACGGATATGACGGTTGCGCAATTGCGTGAAGACGGATTCAAGGCCTTTTTTATTGCAGTGGGCACCCAAGAATGTATTCAGCTGAGCATCGACGGTGAGGATCTGGACGGTGTTTACCCGGCATTGGACTATCTGCGCAAAGTCAACCTCGGGCAACAGGTGAGCTTGGGCAAAGATGTGGCTGTGATCGGAGGCGGCAATGCCGCCATGGACGCCGTGCGATCGGCGCGCAGGCTGGGCGCTGAAAACGCATTTATCATCTATCGCCGGGGTTTTGAGGAGATGCCCGCAAATGCCGAAGAAATTGAAGAATGTCAGCAAGAAGGGATCTCTATAAACACCCTGACGCAACCGCTGCGGTTCATCGGAGAAAACGGACGGCTAAAAGCCATCGCGTGTATAAAAATGCAATTGGGGCAACCGGACGACAGCGGGCGGAGGAGACCCGAAGCTGTGGCCGGCTCTGAACTCACGATAACGGTAGATAACGCGGTGATCGCATTGGGGCAGGAAGCGGATTGGAGTTGCCTGACCTCTGAATGCGCCTGCACGTTGAGTGATTGGGGCACCATGAACGTGGATGCCTTGACGCTTCAAAGCGATGACCCCGATATCTTCGCAGGCGGAGATGCGGTCAGAGGTCCGCAGAGCATTATCGAGGCAATTGCCGACGGCAAACAGGCGGCCATATCCATTGCCCGCTACATCCAAGGTCGCAATCTTAAATTGGGTAGAAAAATCGAGTTGAGAACCATAACAAATCCTCAAAAAGAGGTCTACAATAAGATTGCTGCCGTTCACATGCCTTGTCTTGATTCCCGGCAGCGCGTGAAAAACTTCGATGAAGTTCAACAGGGCCTCACCGAGGAGATGGTCATTGAGGAGGCCAAACGATGTATCAATTGTGGTAGCTGTTGTGTGCAGGCCTGCCCGTATGGCGTGATGCAGTTTAACCATGAAATCATAAAAGCCGTCAAGTGTGACCTGTGTGTTGAAAAACGGGCCAATGGCGAGGTTCCCGCCTGCACCGCGGTCTGTCCCACCCATTGTATATTCTGGGGAAATCCGGAGGCGTTTCCCAGGGGGGGTGATAGGATCCTTTAAGACCGCAATGCGCCGCCTGGAAGGGCGGGGAGTTTCACTTGAATCTTCCTCGTGATGAATCGTTTGAGGTCATCATTACGTTGCCCAAGGGTTATTACCACGGGAGAGGATGGAAAAATCTTGCCGTGGTGTGTCAAGGTGCTTTCGCTGCGGAAGTGAGAAAGATCAAACTGAAAAAAGGCAAGTTTTGCAAGAAAGGTGTCTTTTCTGACTGAAAAGGCAGGGCCGGAAGCGGCCCTGCCGGCATGGGTGCATGCCGGAGCGGGCATATCCATTTCAACGGCAAGAAAAACATTGCGGCCGTGTTTAAAAAAATGATATAGGCGGGCAAGTCAATAAGCAATAGTCCTTGTTGAGTGTGCGTGTATCTTCTGTTATTAAGAAGGCTCAAAGCTCAACACAGTAGGAGACTATGATAAGTGGAAACTGATCGGCAAGTTAAATTACGAATTGACAACCTTCTGCTCAGCTTTGGCGGTGTCAAAGCCCTTTTTGAAGTGAGCATGGACATCAGGGATAACGAGATACTGGCTATCATCGGACCCAATGGGGCGGGCAAAACCGCCCTGCTCAACTGCATCAATGGCTTCTACAAACCTCAAGAGGGCGAGATCTATTACGATGGGCAAAAAATTACCCGCATGCGTCCGGATAAGCTGGCTAAACTCGGCATTGCCAGAACCTTTCAGAATATCGAGCTTTACGCGGGGCTAAGCACTCAGGATAACATCATGGCAGCCCGACACGTGCTGATGAAGCAAAACTTCATCACTGGTGCGCTCTACCTGGGCTGGTCACTTCAGGAAGAAATTAAGCACCGTCGGACTGTGGAGGAGATTATCGACTTTCTAGAAATCGCACCCATGAGAAAGAAGGTTGTCGGCGTTCTGCCTTACGGGATGCAAAAAAGGGTCGAGTTGGGAAGAGCATTAGCCCTGGAACCGAAAGTACTGCTGCTTGACGAGCCGATGGCAGGGATGAATCTGGAGGAAAAGGAGGATATCGCCCGATTCATAATTGACATATTTGAAGGTCAGGGAGCCACCTATCCTGACACACCCGTTTTGAGGGATGGAATTAGATGTATCATCCTTGTCGAACATGATATGGGGGTGGTGATGGACATTGCCGACAGGATCGTTGTTCTTGATTTTGGACGCAAGATTGCCGAGGGCACACCGGCCGAAATTAAGGCAAACCCCGAGGTGATCAGTGCTTACCTCGGTAAGGAAAAGTAGAACCTATCTCAAAAATGCATCTAAGCGCTGATGGCGGTGTTGCGGAACGACTCAAAATGCTCACATACTATATCGTGTATGCTCCGCTTTTGAGCCGTCCCGCGCCTTGCCATGAACACTAATCTACATTTTTGAGATAGGTTCTAGTCTTAATTGATAGAATAAAAAGGTAAAATGCTGCAAGTCAACAATATCGAAGTTGTCTATATGAATGTTATCCAGGTGCTGCGAGGCGTATCGCTAACGGTGGCCGACGGCCAGATTGTGGCGCTGCTCGGCGCCAATGGCGGCGGCAAGACGACCACGTTAAAGGCGATCTCGGGGATGCTCAAAACGGAAGAAGGCGAAGTAACCGACGGCAGCATCGAGTTTGATGGTCAGCGCATAGACCGGTTGGGTCCCGAGGACATTGCGGTGTTAGGCATCAGCCAGGTTATGGAAGGACGTAGGGTTCTTGAGCACCTCAGCGTTGAGGAAAATTTACTCGTGGGGGCTTACCGCCGAAAAGACCGGCGTGGCGTCAAACTGGACCTTGAAATGGTCTTTGACTACTTCCTGCCCATAAAACGCCTCCACCGCCGGATGAGTGGCTATCTATCCGGCGGTGAACAGCAGATGTTGGTGATCGGGCGGGCGCTCATGGCGCGTCCTAAAATGATGCTTTTGGATGAACCTTCGCTCGGTCTCGCCCCACTTCTGGTTCAAGAAATATATGAAATTATCCAGAAAATCAATGCCGAGCAAAATATGGCCATACTTCTTGTGGAGCAAAATGTCAGCGCTGCCCTGGATATCGCCGATTACGGTCATGTTTTGGAAAATGGCCGAGTCGTTCTGAGCGGTCCGGCAGTGGATTTAAGGGATAATGAGGACGTGCGCGAATTTTATATGGGACTATCTGCGGTTGGCTCCCAAAAGAGTTATCGTGAAGTCAAGCACTACCGGCGCCGAAAGCGATGGCTGGGTTAACAGAAGAGCAAGGGGAAATGACGATCAGGATGGAGCAAGTCTACAGAGCAAAGGGTGATACCTGGCCCAAGGTACTCAAAGATAATTACGAAAAATATGGCGATCATCGCAGAGCCATGCGTCATAAGCACTACGGTGTCTGGCACCCTCATACCTGGAAGGACTATTATCTCAATGTGAAACACCTGGCACTTGGTTTACTGGCTTTCGGCTTTGAGCCTGGGGACAAGGTCCTGATTATCGGGGATAATGCCCCGCAGTGGTACTATGCCGAACTGGCCACCCAGGCAAACCATGGCGTGTCCGTGGGATTGTTTTCGGATTTACTGCCATTGGAGATAAAATACATTGCTCAAAATTCGGAGGCCAGATTTGCTGTGGTTGAAGGTCAGGAGCAGGTGGATAAGTTTCTCCAAATCAAGGACGCACTTCCCCGGCTCAAAAAGATTATTTACTGGAACTACAAGGGACTGGCCCAGTATGATGATGATATTTTGGTTGGATATAGGGCTGCGCTAAAATTAGGGGAAACATATGATGCCGAACATCCCGGGCGCTTCGAGCAGAATGTGGCAGCCGGCCAAGCGGATGATGTCTGCGCCATCATTTACACCGCGGGAACCACAGGGGCTGCGCCCAAGGGAGCCGTGCACACTTATCAAACATTGAGGGCGGGTGCCGAATATCTCCTGCAGCTCGACCCGTGGTATACGAAAGATAATGTTGTCCCCTATCTGCCACCCGTCTGGATAAATGAGCAATGGATTGGGATTGGTTGCCACCTGTTATCGGCCGGCATCCTCAACTTCGCTGAAGCGCCGGAAACCCAACAGCGGGATAGTCGCGAAACATGCCCAAGCATTGTATTCTATGGGGCGCGACTATGGGAAAGTCAGGCAGCTATGGTCCAGGCACGGATTCTGGGCGCGGATGCCATTAAACGGATGGCCTTCCGGCTGCTCATGCCCATTGGTGAGAAGATGATGGAATTAAAGTATCGAAAGCAAGCGCCAGGCTGGTTCTTAAAAATACTCTATTTTTTGGCTGACATTGCCCTATTTCGACCCATCAGAGGCAGCCTGGGTCTGTCAAATGCTAGAATCTGTTATAGTACCGGGGCGATCCTCAGCCCGGATGCCTCGAAGTTCTACCATGCGCTAGATCTTCCGCTTAAAAGCCTGTATGGGTCAACCGAGGGAGGGGCGCTTACCGGCGCCAAGAATGATGACATCCATTTTGAGACGGTCGGTCCTGTTAACGAGGGAACGGAGGTAAAAATAACCGATGATGGCGAACTCATTTATCGGCAGCCGGGTGTCTTCGTCGGATACTATAAGGACCCGGATAAGACGGACGCGGTGCTTAAAGACGGGTGGTTTCATAGTGGAGACAGCGGGTTCATCAGGGAAGATGGGCATATTGTATTTGTAGATAGGCTCAAGGACCTCATTGAGCTGGAAAATGGCGATACCTTGGCGCCCCAAAATATGGAAAGCCGGCTGAGGTTCAGTCCTTATATAAAGGACGCCTGGGTTTTAGCCGGCCCGGAAGGAGCCTACGTCTCGGCGATCATCATCATTAACTATGATAACGTCAGCAGGTGGGCGGGACAAAAGAGCGTGGCTTATACTTCCTTTGCCGAACTTTCCCAGGCGCCGGAGGTTTATGAGCTGGTGAGGCAAGATATCAACAGGGTCAACCATACATTGCCACCCGGCGCTAAGGTGAAAAAATATGTCAATCTGCACAAGGAATTTGATCCTGATGAAGGCGAGTTAACCAGAACCCGGAAGCTAAGAAAGACATTTTTGCAAGAGCGTTTCCGTGAGCTTATCGATGCGATCTATGCTGATAAGACCGAGGTGGCGATAGAAGCCCAGGTCGGATACCGTGACGGGCGCATGGGAACCATAAAGACCACGATTCGAATTGAGTCTGTTGAAGGAGCAGGCTGATGACTTTTTTTTTGCAATTAGTCGTAACCGGCTTTGCCCAGGGCATGGTCTATGCCCTGATCGCAATCGGTTTTGTGATCATTTTGAAATGTTCTGAGGTGTTTAACATTGCCCAGGGGCACTTTGTTCTGATCGGTGGCTATCTCGGCTATACTTTTCTGGTGCCGTTCGGCCTACCGATATGGGCCGCCCTTGGAATGGCGATCGCTACGGCAATCGTCATGGGCCTAATAATCGAACGCCTTATCCTGCGCCCTCTGCTGGGTGAGCCCGTACTGGCTGTCATCATGGTGACCATCGCCCTTGCCACCATATTGGGAGGGCTGGCAACCCTGCTATGGGGTGCCGAATACAAGGCCTACCATGGATTATTGCCGACGATAACCATGAAAGTCGGCGAGATATCCATACCTTCGGAGTCTTTGATCGGACTGATCGTGTCTATCATTTGTGTGGTGCTGCTCATGCTTCTCTTTCGCTATACCAAGATCGGACTGGCGATGAGGGCCACTGCCGAAGATTTGCAGGTGGTGCAGAGTGTGGGTATCCGGGCTACAACCGTCTATGCCGTCTCATGGGTCATTGCCTGTGTCGTCGGTGTCATCGGCGGCATCCTGCTGGGGGGCGTATCCGGCGCGAATATGGATCTCGCCAATGTCGGCCTCAAGGCATTCGCAGTCGTGCTGCTGGGTGGGGTGAACTCCATCGGCGGAGCCATTTTTGCCGGAATAATACTGGGAATGCTGGAAAACGTCGCTGCCGGGTACCTGGACCCGCTCCTGCCTGGCGGGGGGCTGGCTCAGGTATTCCCATTTCTTGTTATGATCATCGTGCTCATCTTCAGGCCGCACGGGCTCTTTGGTCTGGCCAGGATAGAGAGGGTTTAACCAATGGGTTTGCGCACAGGAACCTTTCACGAAAATTATGCGCAGGATATGGCGATCTTCCACTCCGGGTTGCAGTGGGGGATCGCGGTTGCCTTTATCATATTTCTTTTCGCCTGCCCGCTTTTTTTCAGTGACAGGATATTGACCATACTGACGACAATGGGTATTGCCGTTATCAGCGTCCACGGACTCAATATTCTAACCGGGTACTGCGGCCAAATTTCCATCGGCCATGCGGGCTTTATGGCAGTCGGTGGTTATACCTCGGCAATTTTGTGCGCCAAGCTTGGCTGGCCATTCTGGGTAGCCCTCCCCTGTGGTGCCCTGGCCGCGGGAATAGCCGGTTTGTTCTTCGGTCTGCCATCGTTAAAGATCAAGGGCTTCTACCTCATTATGGCGACCATCGCTGCACAATTTATTATTATCTGGACCATCATCCAGCTCCGCAGCATCACCGGTGGGGCTGATGGTTTAAGTGTGCCCAAACCTGCGATAGGCAGTATCATACTGAGTTCCAAGACAAACTATTTCTACCTGGTGATGGTATTCACCTGCCTGGCTACGCTCCTGGCTAAAAACATCGTGAGGACCAGGGCCGGCAGGGCCTTCATCGCTATCCGAGATAACGACCTGGCGGCTGAGGTTATGGGGGTTAGTCTCTGGAGCTATAAGCTCCAGGCATTTTTTATCGGCTGCGTGTATGCCGGAGTGGCCGGATCGCTGCTCATTCACTACTTTAGTTTCGCAAGTACCGACCAGTTTCCCTTTATGGATTCAGTCTGGTATCTGGGGATGTTAATTGTGGGAGGTATGGGCAGTACGACAGGGGCTATCTTTGGCGCCGTTGCCCTCAAGCTGCTGGATGAGCTGGTTACGATGGTGGGCCCCATTCTATCCGCAGCTGTTGCTCCCCAGGCAGCTGCCTCGTTGGCCCTCATCTCACACGGATTAATTATCATCATCTTCCTGATTTTTGAACCCCGCGGGCTTCATCACCGCTGGGAGATAATCAAGGCTTATTTCAGGCTTTGGCCTTTTTCTCATCAAGAAATAGAGTGAAAGGGGGTGATTCAACTCGGCAGAATGACTGTTTTATTGCGTTGATTAACTCACTAGCCGAAAAGGAGGGTAAAATGGTTAAAATAAAATGGATGTTTCTAGCTTCGCTGGCTATCTTGCTGACGGCAGCATTTCTCTTGCCGGTCAGCGCTCAAGCTGAGAAAAAACTATATGTCGGCGGCACCCAGTCGCTAACCGGGCCCTTTGCTGAGGATTCAGCGGCAGTGCTGGCTGCCATTGAAGACTATGTCAAATATGTAAATGAGACAAAAAATTTGGCTCCATGGCGCCAAGAGAAATTTCCCGCCGATATAACCCTGGAGGTGATGTGGCGGGATGACGAGCTCAAACCCCCCAAGGCGCTGTCAATCTATGAGGAGCTCAAGGCCAAGGGAATGCTGGTCGGCAGGATATCGGGGTCGCCCATCGCGCTGGCACTCAAAGACAGATTGTGGGAGGATCAAATGGGCGCCACGAGCATGGCCACCGGACCCTACTACCTGTCGCCGCCTCAAAGCTGCTTCACCTATTACCCGATTTATACCGATTCCCTGGCCTCCATCGCCGATTGGTTCAAGGCAAACTGGAAGGAAGCGCGGAAGCCCAAGGTTGCCTACCTGACAGCCGACAACGCCATGGGCAGGTCGATTGAAATACCTGAGATGAAGGCTTATCTCCAGAAAATCGGCTATGAGTTTGTGGGTACCCAGTATGTGCCTCTCGTGCCGACCTCGCCACCAACTACCCAGCTTACATGGCTCAAGCAAAAGGGTGTTGACCTTGCCCTGGGTGTCATGATCAACCCCGGTTCACAGCCGACGGTAAAGGAGATGGTCAGGCTGGGTATAGGACCCAATCAGCCCTATAAGATGACCTTTGGTGTGCCTGCACCAGGTCACGCTGCGGTGTTCGCTGCGGCCATGGGTGAACTGGGTGACGGTTATGTCTGCGCTGGTAGCTTTCGCCCCATGGATGACCTCGCCACCCCAGGGATAAAGTTCTGCAGCGACCTGCAGGATAAGTATCGCCCCGGCAAGCGGGTTACCCACATCATGTATGAGGCAGGGATCCTTGAGGCCATGATTCAGGTTGAAGCGTTACGGCTGGCCATGAAAAAGGTGCCTTTTGAAAAGCTCACGCCGCGCGACGTGCTGGTGCATGGCTTTTACCAGATCAAAAACCTTCCCACCGGTGACATCAGCAGTACGCCACTGACCTATGGTAAAGGCGATATCGAGGGTGTCGATGAGATACGCATAGACCAGGTGCAGAAGGGTAAATCGGTAACAGTGGGCATCTTCCCAGTGCGCCACATTTTTACCAAAAAATAATTACAACGAATTATTACTCCAGGGGCTCTAACCCCAATTGAGCGTTTTCCGCTCAATTGGGGTCTGAGCCTCTGGACACCCTCACTGAAATCAAAAGACAGCTTTGGGCATAAACTTTGTGCCTTCCAAGGCGATCTAGCAATAAGGAATAAGAGAAAAAGGGCCCGTTTCGCATGATTCTCACTAAAGAATATGTAGCTATTTTGGACAAATTTAACTTCGACGTACCGCCGGTGGGCGTAAAATTTTTGACCCAACGGCCGGATATGGTCGAGAGGCTAGACGAGAACATAGCGTTCTGCGAAATGCTCAAGACGGCACACGAAGGGAACGCCTTTTTTGCCGACGCACAAAACCACACCTGTGAGGCCGGATTGTATGTATTAGGGCAGGCAGACGCCGCAGCGCCTTTTATAAGTGGAGAATTCGGCGCCGGGCTGAAAATCTTCGAGGAGCCGCGTTCCGCTGCCAGACTGTATCACTACATCCCAAAGATAGGCAGAGGGATTGTTAATTACGTTGCCTTTTCGCCGTTAGATAAGCTTCCATTCGAGCCGGATGTCTTGATAATTCTAGCCGACAGCAGCCAGACGGAAATTTTGCTGCGGGCCATGAGCTACAGAACAGGGAAAATGTGGGTCAGCAAGTTCTCACCCGCCATCGGATGCGCATGGACTTACATTTATCCATATTTAACCGGGGAATTGAATTATTTCATTACCGGCCTTGGCCATGGGATGAAGCGCCGGAAGCTCTTTCCGGAAGGTCGGCAAATTATATCCATCCCCTTTGATCTGCTGTCTTCCCTGCTACAAACATTGAAGGATATGCCATGGGTGCTGCCTGCGTATAAACCGGACGGACCGGAGTTTGTCAGGCGACTGCTGAATAAATTGGGCATTGCTGCGCCCCAGTAATTCAAAACCATCCGTATAAAAACTTGACACCAAGTTATTATACATCTAAATTGGGGTACAGTATACCAGAAAACAAAATAATTACTTTTAATTACAGGAACTTACTATCTTAATAAGAAAATAAAAGGTCGGAGATGCTTCTGTGGGCAAAAAATTCAAGCTAACCATCAGACATCCAGTTTCAATTAGAGAAAAGGTCTATGATGTCATCAGAAACGACATCCTAAATGCCCATATTGCCCCGGGAGAACGTGTTGTGGAGACCCGTCTGGCCGAGCAGATCAAAACGTCCCGCACCCCGGTGCGGGAAGCCTTGCACATGCTGGAGCGGGAGGGTCTTCTGGAAGCGATTCCCCGGGTCGGATACCTGGTCAAGCAGATTACATGGGACGAGATAGAAGAGATCTGCGAGATCCGTGCCGTGAACGAATGCCTCGCGGCACGCTGGGCCATGAAGCGGATGACACCAAAGGAACTTCAGGCCCTTGAAGACAACCTCTGTCTTTCTGAAGCCGAAGTCAAACAGGGAAATCCCAGTTCTTTTGTCGAATTCGATGCCGAGTTCCATGAAATTCTGGCGCGTGCCAGTGGCAGTGCACGCCTGTTGGAACTCTGCCAAATGCTTCGCCGCCATATGCTGAGATACCGGATTGAGAGTATTTTCAGAAAAGACAATGCGCTGCGCGCCATTGCGGGACACAAAGCCATCGTGGCATGCATCAAGCGCAAGGACCAGGAGGGTGTTGAGATGGCCATAAAGCAACATCTGGAGCAGTCGAAACGGGATATTCAGCGTTACGCCTTTAATGAGCAACTAGAAAAAGAAAGTGTTTCGAGAGGATGAAATGCTTGAGATAAGATTCAGCGGCCGAGGCGGACAGGGGGTGGTGATGGCATCCCAGATGTTGGGTTTTGCCTTTTTTAAAGCCGGGTTTTATCCCCAATGTTTTTCGGTCTTTGGTGGGGAACGCAGGGGAGCACCTGTTGTGAGTTTTTTACGGATCGACCAGGAGAAAATACTCCTTAAATGCGGCATTAAACATCCCAATGAAATGATTTATTTAGACGACAGTCTGATCGATCCCCAGGAGGTAAAGTCCCTGCTGAAATCCGACGGTAAAATTTTGATTAATACCCGTCAAACGGTCGCCGCATTTAAGCCTCTGCATGCGTTTACGCTAGGCTTGGTTGATGCACGTGCTATTTCAGAACAGCAGGGGCTTGGCCGTACATTCAATACCGCGATACTCGGCGCCTATTGCCGATTATCCGGAAAACCTTCTTTAGAGGCTTTAATGGAATCCATCGAAGAAATGGTTCCGGCTAAGAAAAAGGCGAATTTGGCAGCTGCCCGCCAGGCTTACGAGCGACTTGAAATCAAATGAACTAAGGTATTGATGTGAAACAGCCCAAATGTATCCAACCCGAGTATATTGTTCCCGTATCGCGTGCAAGCACCGAAGACTTTAAAACTGGAGAATGGGACAGCCGGCGGCCGTTCTTTCAGGAAAAATTATCGCCCTGCCGAATTGCCTGTCCGGTGGGAAATCATATCGCACTGTCCTTATTCCATGCATCCCAGGATCGATTCGATGAAGCCCTCGGTGTGTTTCTGCAGGAAAATCCATTGCCGGGTGTCTGCGGACGGCTATGCTATCATCCCTGCCAGGGCGATTGTAACCGGGGAGAATTCGACGGTGCCGTCAATATCCGATCTTTAGAAAGAAGTGTCTCTGATCTGGGCGATACCCATCCCACCACTTTAACCGATATTGGTAAAAACCAGGCTGTTGCCGTGGTGGGTTCCGGGCCCGCCGGGTTGGCGGCTGCCTATCACCTGTCCCGCATGGGGCATCCCGTAACGCTGTTTGAAGCAGAAAATCAAGTGGGCGGGATGCTCAGATTGGCCATTCCCCAACATCGGCTCCCGGAAGCAATACTGGAACGGGATCTGGCGCGGATTATGGGTCTTGGTATCGACGTTCAATGCAACGTCCACATCGAGGCCGGAAAACTGGAGGCGCTGTTAACGGAATTTCAGGCGGTCTTCTACGCCACCGGTGCCCACCAAAGCCGTCTGCTTGAGGTCCCGGGAGCAGATGGTCAGCAGATCGTCCCGGGATTGCAGTTTTTAAAAGCGGTGCGCCAAGGTCGAATAAAAAGACTGGCGGGACGCGCGGTGATCATTGGTGGCGGCAACGTCGCCCTGGATGTTGCCATGACGGCGCGGCGAATGGGGGCCAAACACGTCGACATCGTCAGCCTGGAGCAGCGCAATGAATTGCCCGCCCATGAAGACGACCTGCTGGATGCCCGGGAAGAAGATATCGATTTTCATCACGGCTGGGGGCCCTCCGAGATCAATGCCAGGGAAAATCAGGGGATTGACGTTAAATTTATCCGTTGCCTAGCCGTATTTGATGAACGCGGAAAGTTTGCACCCCATTTCAATCGAAAAGAGACCCTGGTGCTCGATGCGGATTGGGTGATTCCGGCAATCGGCCAACGCCCGGGCCTTGGCGGCCTGGATGCCAAAATATTTAATATGAACGCGGACCGCCTGCTGCAAACCGATCCGCATACTTTGGCATCGCCGGTTAAAGGGTTTTATGCCGGAGGCGATGTGGTCGGTACCCCCGGATCGGTGGCCGACGCTTTAGGTGCCGGTAAACGCGCCGCCCTGAGTATTCATCTCTATCTGAATGCTGCTGCTTACGATCAAGAAGTTTCAAACACAGAGTTTATCAAAGGCCCGGGGTTCTCTATCGAAGCGTTTTTTAACCCCAGACGGAGCTGGGATCCCAAAACCGTGGTGACCTTTAACGACATCGATCCCCTTTATTTGCATCATCAGGGTACCTTACCGCCGTCTCGTCTAAATCCTCAGCAACGCATTAAAGGATCTGAAGAAATCAATCAGGGCTATAATACCGACATGGCACGGGTGGAAGCCAACCGCTGCTTTTTTTGCGGCACATGTGTGGGATGTGAGCGCTGCCTGCTGCTTTGCCCGGATTTATCGATTCATCCCATCGCCGGCCAGACATTTATGTATCAGCCCCACGATCCTTATTGCAAGGGTTGCGGCACCTGTGCGGCGGTATGCAATCGGGGTGTCCTGACGTTTGGAGAAAAACCTTGAAACAATTTATTACCGGAAATCATTCGGTAGCCGAGGCTGCCCGCCGCTGTCGGCCTGGCATCGTGGCCGCCTATCCCATAACGCCGCAAACGCCCATATACGAGAAACTCTCGGAAATGGAAGCCTCCGGAGAACTCGGTGGTATCATGATGCGGATGGAGTCCGAGCACTCATCGATGGCGGCTTGTATCTCAGCCTCGCTGACTGGGGCCCGAACGTTTACCGCGACGTCCTCCCAGGGGCTGGCCCTGATGCATGAAATGCTTCATTTTGCCTCCGGCGCCCGCACGGCAATTGTGATGGCCTGTGTCAACCGGACCCTGGCCTTGCCCTGGGCTTTTTGGAGCGATCAAACCGATACCTTGTCGCAAAGAGATACCGGCTGGATGCAGATCTATGTCGAGCACAACCAGGAAGCGCTGGATTCAGTCATTCAGGCCTTTCGCATTGCCGAACAAGTTCTGTTGCCGTGCATGGTGGTGCTGGAAGCCAATTTTATTTCCCACTTTATGGAACCGGTCGATGTGCCCAGTCAGGAAGATGTGGACAGTTTTTTGCCCGAAGTTAATCTGCCGCGGCGTTTTGATATCGACAACCCCAGCTATGTTGCAGGAGTGGTCAGCCAGAGCCAGTACCGGGATTTCAAGCAACTCAGTCAGGAGGCTATGTATGTCGCCCAGGAAACGGCCGAAAAGGTTGATCAAGAGTTTGGGTCGTTTTTTGGTCGCAGCTACGGATTGGTAGAGGCTCAGGATTTAGCGGATGCAGAACTGGTACTGGTTACCTCAGCCACGATCACTTCCACAGCCCGTGTGGCCTTAAGACAACTTCGGGAAAAAGACCATAAGATCGGTCTGGTTAAAATCAGACTTTTCCGACCGTTTCCAACGGAGCACGTCAGGAAGCTGTTGGACCCGGTCTCCAAGATTGCGGTCATTGATCGCAATATATCTTTGGGACGCGAAGGCATCTTTTGTGCGGAGGTAAAAGCCGCCCTCTGCAACAGTCCTGTGAAAAAACAAATTCAAGGGTATTTAGCTGGAATTGGCGGCACGGATGTCGATGTCGATTTAATTCAGCGAATCGTTTTAGATGCGCTGTCACGGGATGCGTTCCTTGACCGCCCCATCTGGATGAAGGAGGAATGATGCAACCATCAGCTGATTCATGTGAGGCATGCACGCCCGGTATGGATGTCATGCGCTCCGGCCATACGGCCTGTCCGGGGTGTGGACAAGCCATCAGTATGCGACTGGTTTTGCGGGCGATCGGTGCCAAAGCGATTGTGGTTACAGTACCCTCGTGTGTGTCTGTCATTGCCGGGCCGTTTCCCTATGCTGTGGCAAATGTACCCTATTACCATGCAGCCTTTGAAGTTGCGGCTGCCAGCGCGGCCGGCATCTCCAATGCGCTCAAGATCCAGGAGAAACAGGACATTCCAGTACTGGCGTTTGCCGGAGATGGGGGTACCTTTGACATCGGTCTGCAGTCTCTTTCGGGTGCTGCCGATCGAAACGAGGATTTTATTTATGTGTGTTACGACAACGAAGGTTACATGAATACCGGCATTCAGGTCTCTTCAGCCACACCCACCCATGCCTGGACCGGAACTACTCCAACCGGAAACACCCGGCGCAAAAAGCAAATTATGGAAATCATGGCGGCGCATCGCATACCCTATGCAGCCACGGCTTCTATCGGATTCCCCGAAGACCTGATGCAAAAGATCCAAAAGGCCCGTGATATTCGCGGCACCCGCTTCATCCATTTGTTATCTCCCTGCAACACCGGTTGGAAGATTCCCGAAAACATGGCACCCAAAGTCAGCACCCTGGCCGTTGAGACCAACATCTTTCCGCTCTATGAGATCACTGACGGCCTTCACTACCAGATTAACTATATGTCCAAAGGACTGCCGGTTGAGGAATACCTGTCCGTTCAGGGCCGCTACGCGCATTTAACGCCGGAGCAGATTAAATCCATTCAGACCGAAACCGATCGAGCCTGGCGGGATTTGAAACAAAAGTCCGGCGGGCAATCATAGCCAGAATCGCAATTCGTCAAATGATCCTTAATGATGGAAATTATCATTGCAAAAGGAGGTGATAAACGTTAGACCCGAAACAATTGACTTTCATTAATATTTAGATGATCGCCTATATCTATCCATGAAAGGAGGGAATCATGTCTAAAAAACGCCTTTTATATGTTATTGTCGCACTTGTCGGTTTTTTCGCGCTAAATGTCTCATTATTCCCTACCCCCAGTGTTGAGGCGGCAAAGATCACCCTTAAAGCCATTAGCGCCTGGGGCAAAAATCACACCGGCGTTGTCGGAGATTACCTGCCCTACATCAAGCGGGCCAATGAAATGCTTCAAGAAAAATATCCCGGTGAGGTTGAAATTAAATATATCGGGGGACCTGAAGCCATTCCAACCAGAGATCAGCCCGAAGCTCTTAGAGCAGGAACAGTAGATATGTACTACGGCACGGCGGCATATTATGCGGGGATTGCACCGGCCGCCAATACCACCAAGCTGTCTCAACTGACCTCGCAGGAAGAAAAAGATGTCGGGGTCGATGCGATTTATGATGAGATTCATCGCAAGTTATTAAACTCCGCTTATCTGGGCGCACTGGGCAGCCAGCTGCCGTTTCAACTGTACACCGTCAAAAAAGTTACCAGCGTGGTCCAGTTAAAAGGTTTAAAAATTCGTACGTCTCCCATGTATGTCGATTTTTTAAAAGCACTCGGAACCACGCCGGTTGCGACGAGTCCTGGTGACGTCTATCAGGCCCTGGAACGTGGGGTTGTGGATGGTTTCATGTGGCCATTGGTCAGTATAAGACTCTACGGTTGGCAAGAGGTTTCGAAATACGTCGTGGGCCCTAGTTTTTATAAGGTGTCTCACCCGCTTCTTATGAATGCCAAGAAATGGGACGCACTCCCGAAGCATATCCAGGTAGTGCTCATGGAAGCCTTACGGTTGGAGGTTATCGCCATCGATGCCAGAACCGTCGAGGAGATCAACAATGAGTATAAAGAGCTGAAAAAAGCCGGCATGGAAATTATTAAATTCTCACCCGCTGATGAGAAAAAATATCTTGATATGGCCTATGAGGAAGGCTGGAAGGGCCAGCTCAAAATGGAGTCGGATTATACTTCAAAATTACGCAAACTGCTAAGCAAATAGGGAGTCTGACGGTTAAATTCCCCGTATCCGCTGCGGGGAATTTAACCCTGCGGCATAATGCCCCCGGGATACCTTATTATCTGCCGGGGACTCGTCCTGGAGTATTTCGGGTAGATCTATAATTCTCAGGAGAAATGCATGGCCATAAAGAATGGTAAAATGCGCAAGAAAGGTTTTGATTTTATCATTGAATCCCTGGCTTACCTGGCAGGGATTATCATTTTTGCCATTGCAGTTATTGTTACCCTTACGGCTGTGGTGCGTTATCTGGGCTTGCGAACGCCGATCTGGGTGCACCAGTGGACTGAATACGGCCTTTTGTGGTTCACCTTCCTGGGGGCCGCCTGGCTCCTGAGAGAAGGGGGACACATCAGGATCGATACTCTCATTTCAAGGCTTAATCAAAACAGGTTCAGGAAAGTGGAGATCATGGATGATATCCTGGGATTTATCGTCTCGGCCATCATCTTCTGCTTCGGCGCCCTGCACTCCATTGACCTCTATCAACGGGGGATCATGGAGGTAAAAGGGACAACCGTTCCAAAATTTCCGCTTTTTCTGATTATCCCCATCGGGGGTCTGGCGCTTTCGATTCAGTTTGGTCGGCAGTTCTTAAAAAAAATTATATCAAAATCCGGCCCTGAAGATGAATAATGGAGGGGTACAGATAGATATGGAGTGGTGGGTGATATTGTTGCTTCTAATCGGGGGCTTGATATTTTTCCTTGCCCTGGGACTCCCCATCGCTTTTGCATTTCTGCTGATTAATTTCATCGGGGCCTATATCTTCATGGGAGGGTTGGATGGCCTGAGCCTTTCCGTACAGCAGATATTTACATCCCTGGTAAGCTTCTCATTAGCCCCGATCCCTCTTTTTGTTTTCATGGGTGAGTTGATGCTGCATTCCGGCATGGCCAAGCGCACCCTTGATGTGTTTGACAAGTTAATCGGAAGGCTCCCGGGCCGGCTGAGCCTGATTGTCATCACCGCAGGCGCCCTGTTTTCAACTTTGAGCGGATCTACCATTGCAAATACAGCCATGCTTGGGGAAATCATGGTGCCTGAAATGCGGGATCGTGGTTATAAGAACCCCATGATACTGGGTCCCATCGTGGGGGTCGGCGGACTGGCCATGCTCATTCCGCCAAGCGCTCTGGCGGTTGTTTACGCAAGCCTGGCGCAAATTTCCGTGGGAAAGGTGCTGATTGCAGGGGCGATACCCGGTTTTATGCTGGCGGTGCTATATTCTCTTTATGTAGTGGGGAGATCCCACATCAGCCCATCACTCGCTCCCGCCTATGAAGTAGCGCAGCACACGCTCGCAGAGAAGCTTTCGGAATTTGCGATTTACGTTCTCCCTCTTGGGTTCATTTTTTTTCTGGTCCTCGGTTTTATTTTTCTCGGCATTGCCACACCCACCGAAGCCGCATCCACAGGTTCGATCGGTTCGATTATTCTGGCATCTTGCTATAAAAAATTTAATTTAACCGTTTTACACAAGTCCCTTAAAGGAACGCTGAAAGTCTCGGTGATGGTCTTTATGATTATTGCCGCCTCCAAGACATACAGCAGCATACTGGCCTTTACGGGTGCCACGATGGGACTGGTGAGTCTTGTCGACAACGTTGAAATGTCCAGGCTTGTTATCCTGATCGTCATGATGTTGATACTCATGATTCTGGGCACCTTCATGGAACAGGTATCCATGATGATGATCACGATTCCGATTTTCATGCCGGTTATCGAGGGCCTCGGGTATGACCCCATCTGGTTTGCTATTCTCATGCTCCTCAATTTGGAGATGGCCATGTCAACACCGCCTTTTGGTATCCTTCTCTTTGTGATGAAAGGGTCCGCGCCACCCAAAACCAGGATGGGCGAGATATGCCTGGCAGCCGCGCCTTTTCTGGTTTGTGACCTCATCGTCATGATCATCCTGATCGCCTTTCCTTCTATTGTTCTGTTTCTACCTAGTCTGATGTAAACAGAAATTCTCTTTTCATCCTTTCTTCCCTTCCATTAATCTGACCAGGCTGTCAACCAAAGCGCGGGCCGTATCGAAATCTTCCAAGTTACCATCGACTTCCTCTATTTCAAGTGGAGCCCTAAGATTTTTTTTCAATTCCTCTATGAAAATCTGATCCTCTGCGGGGTCATAGAGAATGCTACCCTCTCTGTCTATGGATGACCAGCCCCTCATGGGGACCACCAGTTTTATGGGACCTTTGGCCTTGTTGATTTTTTCGGCATAAAGTTTGGCCCCGATAATCATTTCATCGACCGGAAAACGGGTCATGGATCTCATTTCGTCAATTTCCAGAACTCTTCCGGATGCGAGATACTTCTCCCGGTTGGTTCGGGTGGGTCCCGCGCCTGTCAAGTTTAAACAGCAAGGGGCCCATACCTGCGGGATGCCCCTTTCGCCGGCAGCATCCAGCCTTTGCATGCCGGCAGGTCGATTCCCCTTAAATTTTTCTTCGATAAGGCCGGCCGGTACAATCTCGATGACCCCGTCAAAGAACCCCTGGGATATCAATCGATCCATGGCACGATCACTGATGCCCTGGGCATGAAAAGGGTAAACATGGTAGCCCTTCTCTGTTAAAAGCTGCTCCACATACTTGGCGCATTGATCTGAAAAACCCAGTTCCGTGATGGCCACCGAAGGATAAGGGAGCTTCAACGATGTATAATCATAAGCCTCTTCTACCATTCCCGAGATTGCCCCAGCCACTTGGGCGATGGCATTTTTAACCAGGTCATTCATCCCGGCAATTTCCATGATGAGCTGCATGACGATCACGTCGGTGGCACTAAACCATTTTCCTATATAAACCGTCTGAGCGGCCGGAACACCAATCACCTTAGGTATCCCGAAGGGCAACTTGGACATCACTTGCGAACCAACCAAAGCGATTGTGGAACCTCCCAATGATACAATACCATCTAAGTCTCCCTGGGAAAGGAGCTCCAATGCCTTCTGCTGGGCCCCAGCTGTCATGACATTTGTGACCCTGAAGCGGTCCTTCGACGCGATAAGTTCCTCTATGTCTTTACCGCCCAATCTTGCAATTTCTTCAGGTGTGATATCCGGCTGAAGAGCAGGATCGCCGCCCATGCTGATATCCATGAGGATACCTTTGTGTCCTCTCGATTCAATCTTTTCCTTCAGAAATCTCAACTGATCACCTTTGGTGTTTGTTGAGCCGATCATCAAAATTTTTTTCCCCATTTATACCCCCCTATAGCAAATCTAAAAGGTGCCGGTTTTGCACAAGGCTTCAATTTTATGTCTAGGGTCAACTGTCAATCGATTAAATTCGGTTTGCCGGCGCCATAAGATTGTCAGTTCCTATAGCCTCTTATAGTTAAACATAACCGCTAGCAGCTTCGCCTTTTTTTTACCCAAGCTTCTGCCGGTATGGGGCACAGCTGCATCAAAATAAACGCAGTCTCCTTCTTCCATGATGTACGTTTTCCCGTCATAGACGAGTTCATGCGTGCCTTCTAGAACAAACATGAATTCTTCACCCTCATGCTGGAATATGGCCTCATCTTCAAAGGCCGGCTCAATAATGTAGGGCTCCATGTTTTTACCCGGTTTATCAAAAGCAAGGGCTTCGTATTCATAGCCGTATAAATAACCTTCTGATATAGATCCTAATATTTCAATCCTCTTTCTCTTATGTCTTTTAGTAAATGAGATACGGGTGTCTTGAGACTTTTGAAAATTGGTTCCCAGAAGGAATGCAGCATCAACCCCTAATGCTAAGGCGATCTTGTTCAAGGTGGAATACGGCGGGGCCTTTTTTGCTCTCTCAATTTTTGAGAGGTATCCCTTTGTGAGACCGGTTAAATCCGCTAATTTTTGCAGCGTGATGTTTTTTTGCTTGCGAAGTTCTTTGATGTTTTTGGTGATTAACTCTTCATACATGGGATTTTTTCCAATCATATCTCGTTTGGTTCTTCAAACAGAGCATATTCATGCCCAGCAGGATTATCTTTTGAGTGAGATTTCTGTATCCAGTTTGGCAACACCAAGGCAGTCAGGAATCGTGTGCCGGATTTTCAGTGGGCGGGTTGAATTGATAGTGTTGAATGAATAAAAACTATCACTCATTTCTTCTAATTTATTGAATCTAATATCTTTATTCATAAGTCGCTTCTTAAAATGAAGTTTTGAAAAGAGGCGCTGTTGCATGGAGGTTTGTTTGAAATGGTTGTATGTCGTTTGTTTCCAAATTGTCAACAAAAAAATTATTTGCTTTGCTTATTGGCCAAGAGTCCTTTTTTGTTGAATTTCAATTATATAGTAGAATATCAGGAAACCTTGATCAATATCGAAAGAAGCTTTTATTTCTGCAGCAAAAATGGTCCTTGGACGCCCCACAACCACTCGATTTAAAAATACAGAAATATCAATATGCTAACAATGTTTTCTATTTTAAGTAAGGTGCGATATAAATTTTCAAACCAGAATGGCAGTATTCCCTAAAACGGTTGAGCGATACAATTCAATTTGAGGTTGACAAATAGGAAACATAAAGATATGGTCTGCTTCGAAATTATGAAATGATAGTATTCATCTAATTTAATTCTAATAAAAAGAGAGAAGCTAAAAGAATGGAATTTGAAGTTGAGCTTGAGACAGCAAGAGACTATGTAAAGGGTTTTATTACAGACACACAGGGAAATAAGGAAGAAATAAGCGTAAAAACGGATCAAGACAGCTTAAGCAGCCTTATTAAATGTATTGAAGAAGGGGCACGAAAGTATAGCTGTTCTGCAAGGGACCTGCTAAAAAGGGCAAAATGGGTCAAATTCGTTGCCCCTGAAATGGTTATGGACACATTGGATAAGAAAGAAGGTGCTCGAATCGGATTGGTGGTGACGAAAGGTCAGGCGCAAAGAGCCTATTTCGAGGGCGAGGGTGACAATCCAGCTTTCGGCTTTATTGTGGCAAAAGAGATGATTGTCGCGATCGATGAGGAAATAGGCCCTGAGGGTGAACAGATTCTCAAACCGCGTGAAGAGGAAGTGCGAGATAAGGTAAGATATCTTTTAGAATTCGGTGCCGGAATTATCGTGATATCCTTACTAAATGCACCACGCAATCCTGAAAATGAGAGATTCGTTAAAGAAGTTATTGATTCGGATTATCCGAGACACTACCTAGGAGCCGTTCCGGTTTTGGTCGCTTCGGACTTTAGTGATGCGCGCGATGACTTTCTTCGTACGAATGTCTGCTTGTTGAACGCCTACACATGGTTCAATGTGGACCATTTTCTAAGGCGGGTTGAGGCCTTTTTACAAAAGAACGGTTACAATTATAGCCTCCAGGTAACACAGGCAGACGGGAGAGCGGATTATATTCATAGAGTGACACCGCTTAAGACGTGTGTTTCAGATCAAATCGCCTTCATCAAATCCATTTATGGATGAGTTATTGGCAATCTGAGTCGGAGTCCCAAGTCAATTATTAATAAATATAAGATAGAGGGTGTTGGAGATGAAAAAGCAGATCACCGAAAATCTGGATATTGATCTGGATAAGGAGATGTGGTGCTGTCACCACTGTGGAGTGGAGTTGATTTCCGGAAGGGAGAATTACAAGCGCGGTTGTCTGGTCTACGAGAGAGATCCGAAAACAATTTACCGTTCTGTGGTTGAGGGCACTTACAGCCTTGCACCGAATCCGGAATGGACGGCAATAATAGAATTTTATTGTCCGGAGTGTGGTGTCATGATTGAAAACGAGATGCTCCCGCTGGGTCACCCGATTACCTATGATATGGAACTGGACATAGATGCATTAAAAAAGAAATACATCGGGAGGAAGTAGTGAAAGCGTACATTGATATAGATACCGGCGGAACATTTACAGATGCCTTTCTCCTGTTGGACGGCAAGGTTGCATATGCAAAATCCCCTACAACGCCGTACAGGCTTTCAGAGGGTATCTTACGGGCTGTAGCGGCTGCTGCCGAGGAACTGGGTCTGAGCATCGATAGCCTGTTACAAAACATGGAAACATTTAGATTCTCAACAACATATGCAACCAATGCGCTCATTCAAAAGATAGGACCCAAGCTGGGCCTTATTACCACCGAAGGATTTGAGGACATGCTCGTTATTGGGAAGGGCTCCAGCTGGGCCGATAAGATGACGGTTAAGGAAATGCGGAATGTGGCTCGGGTTGTCAAACCCAAACCATTGATTTCGAGAGACATGACCGTCGGGGTGAAGGAGCGAATAGACTCCCAGGGAGACATTATCAGACCCCTTGATGAAGAAGATGTGATCGAGAAGGTTCATCATTTACTAAACAAGGGAGCAGAAGGATTTGTGATTTGCCTGCTTAATTCCCATGTCAATCCGGCACATGAGCAAAAAATTGAGAAGCTTATTCGGGAAGAATTCCGTGGGCCATACCTGGGCTCCGGTTTATTAATCGTCCTTTCCTCTCAGGTATGTCCGAAACAGGGAGAATATACTCGAACCACAACGACCATTTTAAACGCGTACCTTCATCGGCCCATACAGTTGGGCATGATGGATCTGGTGGGCAAAGTGAGGGAAAAACGGGGAAAAGGATCTCTCATGGCGATCCACTGCACGGGAGGCATGGCGCCCATCCCGCGGACAACCCCCCTTCAGACTTATAGCGCCGGGCCGATCGCCGGTTTAATGGCTGGGTCCCATTTAGGCAAGATCTTGGGATGTGACAATGTTGTTGTTGGTGATATGGGCGGCACCAGTTTCGACCTTTCACTGGTCGTTCAGGGAAGCCCTCGATTCTATGAGATTAAGCCCGTTGTAGAAGACTGGTGGGTGGATATGACCATGCTCTGGCTTCGATCTATCGGCGCCGGCGGGGGTTCGATAGGACACCTGAATCCTTTATTAGGCAATAGCCTGCAGGTCGGGCCATTGAGCGCAGGTGCCGTGCCGGGGCCGGTCTGCTATGGCAGGGGTGGAACCGAACCCACGGTCACCGATGCCGACCTTATTCTCGGCTATATCGACCCGGATTACTTCCACGGCGGAAAGATGAAACTTGATAAAGATCTGGCGTATGATGCCATAAAGACAAAAATTGCCGATCCCTTAAGTGTTGATGTTCCGGAGGCGGCGAAACTGATCAAGAAAGTCGTGGATGCAAATATGGGGGATATTATTGTAAAAGAGACCTATCTCCGAGGGTTTGATCCCAAGGATTTTGTGTTGTTTGCTGCCGGGGGTGCAGGGCCGACCCATTGTTGCGGCTTTGGCTTTTACGGTAAGCTGGACAGGATTATTGTCTTTCCATTTTCCGCCACATTCTGCGCCTTGGGTTCGGCGGGAATGGACATTGTCCACATATACGAGCGATCCAGACGAATAATCCTATTGCAGCCCGAGGGTAAAGGCTATTTTGAGGACTATGAACAGTTCAATGATGTTGTGGAGAGCCTTAAGCAACAGGCTGAAAGGGATATTAAGGGAGAGGGCTTTTCTCTGGAAGGAATGATTTTAAGACTTGAATTGGAGATGAAATTCGGTGGGCAAGTCCATGTACTCAGGACAAACTCGCCTTATCTGAGAATAGAAAAACCGGAGGAGGTAAAGGAGATTTGCCAGGCATTTTTCCAGGAGTTTAATGACTTCTATGGTTCCGCAGCCATGTATCCCGAAGGCGGGGTAGAGATTCGAAACTTCATCCTACATTCTATTTTGCCGCAGCACAAGATTGAACTGCCCACTTATCCGATGGGGGGCGAACGGGTTTCAAAAAGCGCTCATAGAGGGGAAAGAAAGGCCTATTGGGAAGCATTTGGCGGCTATCATAAAACACCCATTTTTGACATGACCGAACTCAAACCCGGAAATCTGATGGAGGGTCCCGCAATTATTGAATGCAAAGACACGAATGTCGTTTTGGAACCAGGCGCAACGCTTGTCGTTGATAAGTATCTAAATTTATTAATTGAAAAAATGAAATAATAGAACCCTAATTGGTTTTTAACTCAATTGGGGTAGAAATTAAAGGAGCGCAAACATGCATCCGGATTTTGATACCTTGCTAAATTGGCTCAGAGTGGAGCCCGCTACCCCTGATGAAACGGAAGGTATGAAAAGGCATGAGCCTGGCGATCTTGAGATTTATAGCGAAAAATTAACCCAATTCATTTCAGAAGCATATGTCATTCTCCAGAGGATAGGAATAGGGATGATGATAC
>CP070746.1:3111256-3131488 GCA_020348305.1 Desulfobacterales bacterium | reverse complement strand
GAAGAGTGAGACCAAATGATTGGGGCCGCTGAGGAAAACAATGTCACCATGATGATCGGTCATAATATGCGCTTTCATAAAATTCATCAAAATGTCAAAGAATTGATTGCAGATGGGCGAGTTGGCACAGTGGGTATAGCCAGAGCCGAGATTATTACTTCTTTCAGAAAAAATCAGGGTGATAAATTTACAACCGATCAATTCCGCCTGAATCGCACCATTGGCGGCGGCGGAGTCCTGTTTGATATGGGAATTCACGCGATCGATGTGTTGCGCTATCTTCTAGATGACGACATTAAAGAGGTAAGTGCGTTCAGCCAGAATCTGTTTATTGACTGCAATGGTGAGGATACGGTGTCAGCTGTTTTAAAATTTAAAGAGGGCGCCTATGGCGCAATTGCAACCAGTGGAGCTCTCCCCTACGCAAGAAACGGAATTGAGATTTACGGAGATACGGGTGCTATTATAACTGAGGGCTCAGTATGGATCTCTGTTCGATCGGCAGATATCAAATTGTTTACCAATGATAAATGGGAAACCCACACGGCTGAAATGAACAATTGTTATTTAGCGGAAATCGATCATTTCCTTCAATGCTTGGAAGAAAAAAAGACACCTGTTGTTGACGGAGAGGAAGCAAAAAAGAATATCAGGGTCGTACTGGCAGCCTACCGCTCGATGGATGAGGGGCGGAGCATCCTAATCGAGGAGTAAGAGATCTAATTGGACCAACCATTTTTCAGCTTGAAAATGGTTCCCAGAATAGATCTGTTGGATTTCGAGCTTGGTTAGAATAATAACAATTGAAGTATTAGTTTACTTGTCCTTTAGATAGCCTATAAATCCTTTTATGCTGTTATTAAAAAAGTATTTTTCTCTATCTTGTCTATCCTTTGGCAAATGACGGAAATTTTTCGCTATCGAATCCTCTTTCAACAATCTTTCGAAACAGGCCTCAATAAGCGTTTCACTATCCGAGCGTTCGATTTCGTCTTGAATAATTGCTTTCCAATCGAAGAGCTGTCGGCGATGGATTTCCAACATTTTGGCGCCATCATCCGCAATACCATAATGACCGTAGCATAGTTTCTGTGGTCTGCTGGCGATGAGTTTATCGATACTTTCTCTAGAACGGTCAAAGAAAAACCTTGGCGGTGTGGCCGGCCTTAGGTAGAAGCGGTCTTGCGCAATGGAATAATACACTCCGCCGGTCTCTCCGGCAAAAAGATATTTTTTCGTCCAGTAGCTCACATGATGCGGGGCGTGACCAGGGGTAATTATCGGTACGATAGCTTCGGATGTGAATTGTTCGGCATCCTCAAAACGCTCGTTCGAGACTGGTTGAATCGGGCCGTAGCCTTCAGCGGTGGAACCGAGCACTTTTTGGGTACCTTCCCAAAGGCGTGACGGATCCACCAGATGCGGGATGCCTGCTGAATGACAAACGATTGGAGTTTTAGAAAAATGTGCGGCGATTTGGCCGATGGCCCCGGCATGATCTAAGTGAATATGAGTCAGCAGGATAGCATCGAGATGATCGATCTTTAACTCTCGCAGCGCATTTAACAGCCCTTGTTCTGTGGAAGCCGGGCCGACATCTACTAAAAATGTGATATCGTTCCGATACAGCCAGGCACAGATAAAATCGGAAAAACCTTTAATCGGCGGGTTTAGTGTAATTAAAAAAAGATCATCGGATATTTTATCAATCTTAGCATCTAACTGTTGCATCTCTATTTCTAAATAATTAGGAAAGAAAAAATGCTGAAAGGCAGGCTTTAGGCGCGACCGACTTCTTTTAAGGTTTCTTTGAAAACTCGATAAAAGTATTCATTGTCGGTGATTGCGCGACTTAATATTTTACCGATATCTTCAATGTTTTTTGTATTGATAATCAGATTAACGCTCTTATTTAAGGCCATCATGTTATCCATGGTTCGATATCGGTTGCTGACCATGGCTACGAACATATTGCGCCGCACGGTCATGTTGAGGCGTTCAAGATAAATTAACACACCGTTTGCATCCGGGTTGTCGCTATTAAAACTTTCATTAACCACAATCAGATCATAGACATGGTAGCGCATCCGCTTGAGGGCATCCCGGGCGCTTTCTGCGATAGTAATCTGGTATTCCATTAATTCAAGAGCAGCGGTTATGGTTTTTCGAACCAGGGGATTCGTTTCACAGACAAGAGCGGTTATGCCTTCTTCTTCAATAAAGTCAAACGGCTTTTCAGCGGCATCATAAGCATCGGCATCATCGGACACTCCAAGTTCTGCGCCCGTCTTGGCTGAATTTTTATTTGAACCTAACGATATTTTGCTTTTACATTTGGGGCATTGAAAAGATGCTGACTTGCCGGTAGGAATTTTTTCATCAGCAATTCTGAATTTACTATGGCAATTATGACATATGATATCCATAACGAATAAATATAGCCTCCCTGATGGATCAGATTCATATTTATATCCGAGATATTATCCCGGTTATAAAGTTTGAGTTTCCGGTTTTTGGGTTAAACCTATATGGATTTAGCATAACTTTGATCGAGCTCAAGTTTTTCAATATCTGTCGTTGATTCACCTCTTGCACTTTTTATAGCGTCGATGCCGCGTCCGACAATACCTCTTTCTGATGCATAGGCCAAGGCGGTTTCCTGGGTGATAAGGCCTTGCTCATATAAGCCGACCAGATGTTGGTCAAATGTTATCATCCCGAATGCATTGCTTTGCTCCATGATTTCGTAAAAGGTTTTTCCCTCGGATTCACCATGCAATATCGCGTCACGAATCCGTAAGTTGGTTCCCAAGATTTCAAACGTTGCCACCCGACCACCGCCGACTTTCGGCAGCAACCGCTGACTAACAATCCAGCGTACGGAACCCGCCACACGGATTCGGATCTGTCGTTCTTCTTCGGTGGTAAACATGCCGAGAATACGGTTTACAGTAGAGCCGGCATCGATGGTATGCAAGGAGGTCAACACCAAATGTCCGGTTTCAGCCGCACTTAATCCGATCTCCACGGTTTCACGATCGCGCATCTCTCCAACCAGAATGACTTTGGGAGCCTGTCTCAGTGCCGCCCGCAGACCACTGGCATAGGTATCAAAATCCATCCCCAATTCTCGTTGGTTAAACGTCGACTTTTTATGGGGGTGTTGATATTCAACCGGGTCTTCCAGCGTGATAATATGCACGGATTTGGTTTCGTTAATTTGATCCAATACCGCTGCCAGGGTGGTTGTTTTTCCGGAACCGGTTGCTCCGGTTACAAAAACGATTCCATTTTTTTCTTCGGAAATATTAAACATGGTTTTGGGCAGCGCGCGACTATCGATGGTCGGTATTTTGGACTCGAGTTTTCGCAGCACGATGGAAAAATTGGCACCTTGAGAAAAGGTATTGACCCGGAAGCGGGCCTTGCCGGGCAAACTGTAGGATAAGTCGCAGTAGCCTTGGCTGAGAAGGTTTTTGGTCAAACGGCGGTCCTGGTTAATCAGATTCAGGGCCAGAATTTCGGTTTGAAACGGAGTAAGCGTTTTAAAATTAGGTTTCATATCAACGGGTATCAGTTCTCCGACGCTTTCAACTTGCATGGGTTTGCCGACCGTAAAATTGAGGTCTGAGACTTCCCGATGATAATCCAGCATCCTTACCAATATATGATCAATTTCCTGTTTTTTCATAATGTTCACTAAACTTCGGTAAAGTCCTCCGGTGGTGCGTTTAACAAAGGCCTAAATCGTGCCTTTTCATTAGCTTTAGCGTAAGCTTCTTCAGCGCTAATCATTCTCTTTTTATGCAAGTCCATAATGTAATCATCCAGTAAGATCATTCCGTATTTCTTGCCCGTCTGAATCATCGATGGTATTTGATGCGTTTTGGCTTCCCGAATCAGATTGCGAACAGCTGGATTGGCAATTAATATTTCTAGTGCCACCACCCGCCCTTTTTTATCGACCCGTTTAAAAAGCGTTTGTGAGATGATAGCTCGAAGCCCATCTGCAAGTGTAGAGCGGATTAAGGGCTGTTCCGAAGACGGAAAGACCTCGATGACACGATCAACGGTTTTCCAGGCGCTAGAGGTATGCAACGTTGAGAAAACAAGATGTCCGGTGGATGCAGCTTCGACAGCCAATGAAATGGTCTCAAGGTCTCTCATCTCGCCGACTAGAATAATATCCGGGTCTTCGCGGAGCGCACCTCGCAAAGCTGATGCGAATGAATTGGTATGTAAACCTATTTCCCGGTGATTTACGATACATCCATGGCTTTGATGCACAAATTCAATCGGGTCTTCGATGGTAATAATATGATCTTTTCGAGTACGATTGGCCACATCTACGATCGAGGCGAGAGTGGTGGATTTGCCGCTTCCGGTTGGCCCGGTAACAAGGACCAATCCCCTGGGTAATGTGGACAGTTTGGGCACCACCGGCGGAAGCCCCAGCTGGTCGGTGGTCATGATGGTACTGGGAATTTCCCTGAAAACTGCGCCAACTCCCCTTCTTTGCATAAAGAAATTTGCACGGTATCTGGCAAGTCCCGGTACCTCATAGGCGAAATCGACGTCACCGGATTCCTCGAATATTTTAATTTTATGTTCAGGCGTAATTTCGTAAAGCATGCCCCTCAGGTCATCGTTGTCCAGGACTTTATATTTTACCCGTTCAATATCACCTCTGATTCGCAATGCCGGGGGCTGTCCCGCCATCAGATGAAGGTCTGAAGCACCTTGCTCGTTCATCAATTTAAAAAAAGCATCAATCTTTGCCATTTGCAGCTCCTGGTTTCAAAGATAGCTTTTTTGACTTGGAAAAGCTGACGATTAACGCATTAAGTTCATAAAAACATTGGTCAATAAATTGTACTCAGAGAAAACGTTAATCCAATAAGACCGCCTGAAGTGAAAACTTGAGAGCATTGACACACATATTACCGAGCGCCATTCCCCCCTTGACAGACACGCATTCACTTCAGGCGGTCTTATCAAAAAAAACGATTCGTGCTCTAAGTGTTTATGTTTGTTTTAGCACTTTTACTTTACTGTCCCCCTCGTCCATTTCTTTCATGCCTTCTTTACTGATTTCTAACAGCCTGGAATGTGCTTCAATGATTGAACTGATCTGAGTTTCGATCTGCATGCGTTGGCGCTTAAGTTCGGCGATATCTTCATGCAATTGCGCCAGCCTGTTGTGGGCTTTGTTCAAAATTTTTTCAGCTTTGACCTCTGATTCAGCAATGATGAGCTCAGCAGACTTGCGTGCATTATCTTTCATCTGATCCAAAACTTTTTGAGAATTGAGCAGCGCCCGCTTAAAGGTTTCTTCGCGTTTTTTGTATCCCTGAATCTCAAGTTCCAGCCTTCGAATTTCCTCCTGACAGTTTTCGTTTTCTCTTAGTAAAGCTTCAAACGCACCCGCCGTCTGTTCAAGAAATGTGTCGACCTCCCGAACATCAAACCCGCGGAATCGAGTCTTAAATTGTTGTTGTTGGATATCAAGCGGGGTTATCTTCATTGCTCATCACCTGCCTTTCCTCCTAAACTACATATGTCGCCAAATCTTTTAAACTCTTAACAACAAAAATTTGTAAAAAATAAATAATCAAAATAACAATTACGGGTGAAAAATCGATACCCCCAAATGTTAGCGGAATTCTTCTGCGAACCTGGTAAAGAACGGGTTCCGTAACGTTATTAATAAAACGGACAATTGGATTATAAGGGTCGGGACTTACCCACGATAAAACAGCCCGTGCAATAACGATAATCATAAAGAAAAACAGCACGTAATCGATAACCACTGCAAGGGCGTATAGAAAATTGCTGATAACAAACATAGAGATTTCAACCGTTTAATTTATTTTAATAAAGCCTGCTATAACTTGAGGTTTAATGTAAGTTATTCACCTAAAATAAATTACATTCTCTAGGATAAGTCAAGATATTTTGGAGAACATCAATAGGTAACGCTCAATGCTGTTTCGAGTAAAATTTACACCCTTTTGGTGGTAAAATAAAATCCAATTTCACCCTGTCGTTTGCTTAAACAAATCGTGTGATTATCACCCCCTTAAACCAAACGGTTCTGATTTTTGCGTGATGCGCTCAACTGACGGCGAGATTATCTAAAAGTTCAATAATATATAAAATATCATATCCTTTCGATGATTGCAAATATCTCAAAGACGCTTAACCGCCGGCGATCATCGGAATTAAAAACACTTCGGAATCATCCGGAATGACCGTATTCTCGAAGTTCATCTGAGATACGTATGTATCGTTAATTCGCACCACGGCACAAGGCTGGGAATCATCGATTTCCTTGAGCAAATCAGCTACCGTCATTCCCTCGCGCCAGGGAAAATTACTTCCGGAAACCGTGATCATGAGGAGACTCCATGAGCGTTAAGCAGATCCAAAACCTCCTCAAAATCAATGCCGAGGCGTTTTACGGTGTCCAAGCTTGGAATCCCGTCAGACGTCCAGCCTCTGCGTTTGTAAACCGCGTCCTTGAGTTTTTCATACTGTTGCTCGCGGAAATTTCGCAGGATGGCTATTTTTTCAGCGGTACTTTTGCCGTTGATGTCAACTTTATGGATTTGCGCCAGTTGGTTGTCATAGCGTTCTTCTCTCGAAACGTATTCGTCTTCGGTCACCGGGCCAACCGCGCGGTATGGGATGGCGTCTTGTTCGCGGCGACCGAAGCCCATTCTCAGATTGAAGATGCGCTGAAAATTGTATACCTTCTCACTCATTTCAATCAGATCGTCCGGTGTGGCCTTTCGACCGGTCACCGCGCTGAAATAATCCGCATACCACTGGACATGTTTCATGACTTTGGCGGGTTCCGGTGTATCCTTGTTGTCCTCCGGTATGATGTCGTTCCAGGGTAGTTTGCACAAGCCGCAAAGGCCGAACCAGGTACGAAACATCGGGAACCAGTGCAGCGCTTCGGCTTTCTGTTCAAAGGTCGGCATAAAGTTATGGACCATGTCCAAAAAAATAAGCCAGGCCTCATCATGTTGGGGTCCCTTCAGAGCCAGCCCGTAGCCACCTTGCTGAGCCAGGGATTCTTTGGTCATGTACTCGGAAAATTCCAAGCCTTTGGCCTCCATACCGATATCCCGCATAATTTTAGGATCTGCACCGAAATCTTTCGCAAATATTTCCTTCATTTTGCGAACACCCTGACCGACAATTTGACCGAATCCTTCTCCCTTGGCCATCTGGTGCACCAGCTCCAAGGCGCTGAGCCGGTTGCCAAAATTGAGGCTCAGAGCGCCGGTGTGGGTCTCGGTTATCAAACCGAGTTCAAAGCACTCCATGGCAAAAGCGATCGCCGTGCCCACCGAAATGGTATCCAGTCCATAGGCGTCGCAATAGAAGTTAATTTCCACCACTGTATGAGGATCAAAGATGCCTAAATTTGACCCGCAGCCGGCAACCGTCTCGTATTCCGGGCCATCAACAAAGACTTTCTTTCCCTTGTATGGGCCGGTAAGGGGAACGAAGTCTTTGACGCCATGGGAGCAAGCGACAGTACATCCCATCCAGCAACCGTCAAATCCGGGATCAAACAGGCGGCGGTAGACTTGCTGGCCGATATTGGATGCTTCCCGATGCTGTCCATAGCGAAAATTATGCGTGGGAAGAAGATCATGGTCATTCATAATGGTTACCAGATGGGTGGTGCCGATACGCGCCATCTCATTTTGCTTGGGATCCAATTCGACGATTTCGCGGGAATGGAGCTTGGCGACATTTTTTAAAGCCGCTTTATCCGCCGGATTGTTGGTGTCCGCGGTTACCGTATCCCAGCGGACTACCAGGGCTTTGATCCCTTTGTCGGCGAAAACCGTTCCAATACCCCCGCGGCCGGCTTGTTTATACCGGGCTCGCTTGCGTTTGACATCATACCAGGTAAAGTTCAGGCAACCGATTAAAGTGTTTTTTGCCCCCGGACCTGCTGAAACCACGGAAATACTTCGCGGTTTTCCTGCGGCAAAATGCTCGGTTAAGATTGCTGAAAGCTGGTAAGCATTGTTTGGCAGTCCAGTGGTTTCAAAGATTTTAATCTTCTGATCGATACCATCAATGAAAATGACAGCATCTTTTGCTGTTTTTCCTTGTATTTCCAGGGCGTCAAAGCCGGAAAACTTAATGTAGGGCCCAAAATATCCGCCGACGTTTGAATCGATTACAGTGGCCGTTGTAGGCGAAAGGGTGGTGACAATACTTTTCCCCGATCCCGGATAAGTGGGGGTTCCCCCCAGCGGACCGGCCGCGATACAGATCTCATTTTCAGGGTCATTCCACTTTGTTTTTGGCTGAACGGCATTCCACAGCAGCCACAGATCATAACCTTTGCCACCGATAAACGTTTCCTTTGTTTTAGCGTCCACCGGTTTAATTGTAATTTCCGAATCCGAAATATTTACATACAGGGTTTGATCGGTGTAACCTTTTTCGATGGCAGGTCTATCGTACTCAAGTGTCTTTGCCTCTTTCAGTTTAAAATCAGGCATCATCTTTCTCCTTTGAACGTTCATTTGATATACACTTTATATATGCATGCACATCCGCAATCAAGCCTCAATTTAAAACTAATTATGATTAATTCAGGATTCACCCGTTTCCAGGCTGTTGCCCAAATCCATTTTCAGCGATTATTTAGAAAGCAAAAAAATTTGGACCAAAACCAGTTAACCAGCCACCAGTTGCCAACGGTGAGAAGCCAGCAACCAGCGAGCAGAGATCAGAGACGAGCGACCAGCAACCAGTAACGAGCGACCCGTACCATATCTCATTTTAGCGCTTCTTCTTTTTTGAATTTCCTATACGGAGAGAACTCGCTTAAAATAATTTCATCGCTCGCGATTGTTTTTCCGGTGATCATGCGGGCAATCACCTCGGCGATGCCGGGTGCCAGCATCAATCCCTGGCCGCACATGCCGGTTGCATGCAGTAATCCTTGCACATCACGGTTCCATCCGACCAGAGGCGAACCATCCGGTGTCATCGGGTAGAGACCGCGCCAGGTCCTGCGAACCCGCAGATTCTTTAGCCGTGGCAGAAGATTGACCATCCGTGCACATACCTGGGGCAAAAAGCGTGAGGTTTCCCTCTTGTCTGTCCCCAAGATGGGAGGATCAGGGGTAATACAAAAGACCACCTGGCCATGTTTGTTCTGATAAAAGTAATAGTTTTTGGAACCTGGAGCAGGCCTGATATCCACTACCATGCATTGAAAAAAAGGCTGTACGGGTTCGGTAATGGCCCCCTCATGGGACTCGGGAATTACCGGAAGATCCACCTGAACCGATTTACCCAGGTGTGGGGAAAAGGGGCCGGCTGCATCAATAACTACAGGGGCCTTATACCTGGACTGATCGGTTTCCACACCGCAAACCTTGCCATTTTTGCACAGTATCTTGTTGATTTTTTCCTTAAAACGAAATTGAACTCCATAGTTTAAAGCCTTTCTGTAAAACGCATTGACGGACAGAAGGGGGGAGATCGAACCATCATCCGGCGCAAACGTACCCCCTCTTAACCCCTTGGTGTTGATGCCCGGAATAATTTCTTTCATTTTTTCAGGTCTTACAAAATCAATATTCAAACCGTGGTTTTTTTGGATGGGGAGCAGCACTTTCAACATCTTTTCGTCGCTTTTGCGGTATACCGGAAAGGCATATCCCCCTTTGAGCCATTCGATGTTATCGCCTTGTTGATCTTGCCAGGTAGAAAATATTTCAAGAGACCGGCGACAGGTGAGTATTTTGCCCGGATCGGAATGGGTAGCGCGCACACCACCGATAGCATGTTTGTTTTCCCCCTGGCCCGGGGAGGAGTTCATATCGATGACGAGGGTTTTGACCCCTATTTCTCCTAATGCCATGGCGGTTGGAACTCCCACAGAGCCGGCACCTGCTATAATGACGTCTGCAGTCATGTTTAACGCATTAGAATCCAGGTATTATCCCAATTGAGCGTTTCCCCTCAATTGGGTATTACTTTACTCCGGCCAACACACCAATCGGAACCTCTACAAATAAAGGCCGGTCGACGCTGTCGGTCACAGTCGTCAAGGGGATGCCTTCTTCTTTGAAAATTCGCCAGATCATCGGCCGGCAGATCTTCGAGCCACAGGCTCCCATCCCGGCTCTGGTTAATGCTTTGAGTTGGTTCATGTCTCTGACACCCTGTTGAATCGCCGCTTTAATTTCTCCGGCCGTGATCCGTTCACAGCGGCAGACAACCGCATCATCTGGCGGGATTTCTTTTTCATAAATTGTTGACGGCTCAACTTGCCTTTCCTGGACCCAGATGCCCACCACCGATTTGGCGACGGCTTTGTCCACTTTTACCTTAACCAGAAGAGTTCCAGGATATTTTTTGCGAGTGCTCACTTTTTCAACAGGATAATAACCCAAGACGGCGCCGTCTATATCTGTGACCGGCACTTTTTGGCCGATGTTAACGTGCTCTCTCCAGATCTCATACGGCAGTGTGACCAGCGGATGTTCGGGATCTTCCCGGTAATCGACCAAACTAACGCACAGACCCGGACACACGGCGATGCAACTGGCGCATCCGGTGCATGACTCTAAATCCACCATATACGGCAGTCCGGTTATTTCATCGTTTTCAGTGCGAATGGCGCCGATTGGGCATACCGAAGTGCAGGGATTGCAAGGCACTTCCTGGTAGCAGTGAAACACCGGAAACACCCCGTCTTCTTTAAGCGGTGGTTTCTTTCTATCCTCGCGACCGGCTTTGGATTTTAGAATGGTGGCTTTCTCATCCCATTCTTTTGGCATTGGCCCAACATCAATGCCGAGGGTTTGGGCGATTTGAAATCCTTTTATCTTGCCAGTGAACATAGCGGCTGAGGCTTCGGCAATCTCCTGAGAATCGCCGGCACAAAACACATCCATCCCCCATTGCTTGGCTTTCAGATAAAATTCATTGACCTCGGCAAGTCCCACGGCGACCAGCAGCGTATCCACTTCAAAAGTTTTGTGGGTTCCCGGCATAACCTTCCAATGCTTGTCCAGCCGGGCAATAGTGACCGATTCGACCTGGTCCGATCCATTGGCGTCGGTCACCGTGTGGCGGGTGAAGATCGGAACCCCCAAGCGCTTGAGTTTGTCGGCATGTACCTTGTATCCGCCCACCTGGGGTAAAGCTTCAACCAGCGCAACCACTTCGATACCGGCTTGGATCGCATGATATCCTGCGATAAGCCCCACGTTTCCGCCGCCGACAACCAACACCCGATTGGAAGATTTCACTAAATCGCGATTGACTAAGGTTTGAAAGGCACCCGCGCCGTATACACCCGGCAGCGTATTGCCCGGAAACGAAAGCATCTTTTCTCTGGCTCCTGTGGCCACCAGAAGTTTCTGAGATTTTATCTTGCGGTACTGATTGTTTCTGACCACTCCGATAATTTTATCCGAAAACACCGCCACTGCCACGGTATTCAGCCAGACCTCGACCGAATCAAGCTTGCAAACCTCCTCTTCAAGAATTTTTGCAATTTCAAACCCACGGATACCGGCATAGGAATCCTCCACCGACCCAAAAAATTTATGAGTCTGGAGCACCAGTTTGCCGCCCAATCTGTCTTTGTCATCGACAATCAGCGTTGTAACTCCAAGTTTGCCGAGCTCAATGGCTGCAGTCAGTCCGGCCGGACCACCACCAATGATTAATACTTCAACGTCTTTGACAGGAACTTCGTTAATTTGCGGTATGCTGTCGTCTTCAGGTAGTTTGGGAAGTCCTTCCACGCTTTGCACTACGGTCCCGTCTCGCAAAGGCGTCATGCACGATTTCACCGCAAGTCCGTCGGCAATGACCAGACACTGGGAACACTGGCCATTGGCACAAAACATTCCTTGTGGACTGTTATCTTTGTGGTGGTGACCAAAAATATGGATGCCGTTGGCAAATAAAGCAGAGGAAATCATCTCACCGTCACAACCTGTTAATTTTTCACCGTTCCAGGTGAACGCGACGATATTTTTCTCAGGAATTTCAAGAATAGGATGTTTGGTTATGCGATATCGGTTCATATGCACATTAGACTTTAGGCACTTTCTCTTCTCGTTCTCTCTTTTTCATGTACTGGTTAAATCGCTTCACGTGGCGCTGAGCTATTTTTCGTGCTAAGTCTACGTTTCCGTTTTCCACAGCTTGAATAAGGTCGCAGAGATCTTGGTAGTTTTCCTGCAGTTCACGGTTTTCCATGGAAAGAAATTTGTCATAATAACGATGGATATTGTCGTGGATCGAATGAAGAACAGATGTATAAATGGGATTGCCGGTAATATCAGCCAACCGCATATGGATCTGTTTGTCGATCTCAATAAATGCATTTCTCTGGGAACTGCCTTGTTTAACACACGTTTGCGCCTGATCGAGAAGCAGCTTGAGTTTTTGAATATCACCTTGGGTGCTTCTTACGGCTGCATGGGCGGCAACGATGCCCTCCACATCTTCTCGAAATTCCGCTAAATGATTCAGTGAAACCTTTTGAGATCGTATCAGCAAACCGAGGCTCTCGCTAATTTGTTCGGTGTCGACGGCTTTGACCACCGAGCCGCCGCCAATGCCCAGTTTAATTTCAATTAAGCCCTTTTGCTCCAAAACCCTTAGCGCTTCGCGCAACGTTCCGCGACTGATATTAAACATCGCCTTTAACTCTCGTTCAGCTGGAAGGATGTCTCCGGTTTTGAGCCGGCCGTCAAGGATGGCTTGCTGGATTTGTTCAACTACATCCTGAAATACCTTGGTTTGTTTGGCAGTTTGAAACATTTAAGGTTCCTTTTAAACCATAAGTGTTATTGGCAATGGTTATAATGGTTAGACCATTATAAAATAAAATTCGGTTGGGATCAAGCTGGATTTTAAGGCAAAAGACCCAAGGTTGCTACCGTCGAGCGTTAATCATGACCTCAACGGATCAGATCTCTGGAGATAATGATGTGCGAGATAATCACCGCAAACCCAAGATGGATAAAATTGCAGGTATTCGAAACTAAGAATGTTTTGAAATCTATATCTTATGTATTATTTTCTTGACTTCCCATGGACGAAACTTTAATTAAACCAATTTATGCCTAAATTAGCAGGCTAGACTATATCGTTATTCATCAAGGCTTGCCAGAAAATTCACTTAATACAACTTCGATTTCAAATTTCAAGACGGGAGTACAGCCATTATGCTAAATGACAAAAAGATCGGCATCATCGGTACAGGTAATATGGGAGAAGCGCTCATCAGTGGCCTGATTGTTTCCGGATCATCTGAACCGCAGAATATTATTTGCACGGATGTGAGGGAAAATAAGCTCGAGGAAATAAAGAAAGAATATGGGGTTCGAACGACAGCCGACAATCTGGAGGCTGTTGCTAAATCTGACATAATTGTCTACGCCGTAAAACCTCAAATTATTGCCACAGTGCTTAAAGAAACCGCCAAAAAACTGGATATGTCCAAACTTGTCATCTCGATTGCGGCCGGTGTTCCTATGGCTGCCATTGAATCTTGCCTGAACAAAGATTTACGTCTTATTCGGGTAATGCCGAATATTGCGGCGTCGGTTAAAGAGGCAGCTTCTGCCATCGCTGCCGGAGCGCACGCAACCCAAGAAGATATCGATTTAGCCATGGCTATTTTTAATTCCGTGGGGAGAAGCATTTTTCTGAAGGAAAATTATCTGATGGATGCCATTACGGGATTGAGCGGAAGCGGGCCTGCATACATTTTTCTGATTGTCGATGCCTTGGCGGATGCTGGGGTCAAGATGGGGTTATCGAGAGAAGACGCGCTTTTTCTTTCAACCCAAACCGTATTGGGTGCTGCCAAGCTATTGATGGAGACCCAGGAACATCCCGGAAAGTTGAAGGATAAGGTCACCTCCCCGGGTGGAACTGCAATTGCCGGTTTGGCCACATTAGAAGAAGGCGGACTTCGCACAACTCTTATTCATGCTGTAGAAGCCGCCACCAATCGCTCCAAAGAATTGGGCGAAGTGATGATAAAGAATTTTGCAGAGGGGAACGCGTGCAAGACAGCATAAAGGCTAAAGCTTCTGAGATTGCAAATCAGATATATAGATGTTAGAATAGGCTCATCGATTCTTAACTTTATCATCAAACACCTTTCTTTAGCATTTCGCATTTTCTAGCATTCTCGACCGCAAGAGCTGACAAAAATTCTATCCGTGGGATGTTTAAGCGCGAAAGGAACGATGTATAAAAATGAAATTAAGCGTTATCCGATGGTTTATCTTGGCGTTGCTTTGTCTATCATTTGGACTGCCTTCCGGCCCTGTAGCTTCCCAGAAGATTCAATGGCATTCCTATAATGCGGGCATGGCTCGTGGTAAATTCGAAAAAAAGAAGGTTTTTATTCATTTTTATGCGGATTGGTGTGCAGTGTGTAAAGTAATGGAAAACAGCACGTTCAAAGACCCTGTTGTGATTGCCTCGCTAAATGAAAATTTTATACCCATTAAAATCGATACTGACCGAGAAGTTGAAACAACAAATATGTTTCGGGTTAAAGGTGTTCCGGACAACTGGTTTATTGCTGAAGATGGGGAGGTTATTGGTCATCGACCGGGATACATTTCCTCCGACCAATTAAAAAACATATTAAAACTTATCCTGAATGGGTCTGGTGAGAATCAGTAAATTTATCTGATTTTTTATTATCGGTGTGTCCGCTTCGGTTGTCTAATCAGAAAAAAAAAGGGGGGGGCTCCAATCGATTTTTCCAGCTTGAAACAACTTATTGATGATGCTGCATCGCCCGCCCCTCCGGCGGATGATAATTTTCGATCAGCTTGCGTCTTTTTACTTCTATTTAATAGAGAAGAAACTCATTTTTTAGCCATCCAGAAATCCGATAATGATGGTTATCCCTGGCGCAACCAGGTTGCACTGCCCGGAGGGCATATTGAGAAAAATGATGCCAGCCCGCTCGAAGCCGCCTACCGTGAACTTGAAGAAGAGGTAAATATCCCCCGTAATCAGGTTGAATTTATGGGCTCACTCGGACATTTTCAGACAATTATCAAGCCCAGAGATATCGAAGTGTTTGTCGGGTGGTGGAACGGCAAAGGGCCTATACGGTACGACCCGGTTGAGATTTCAAGAGTGCTTGAAATTCCCCTAAGAAATCTTATCCAGACGCACATGAGCAATGGCTATCATGGCCGAAAACCCGGTGTTAAAGAGCTAACCTATCCCTTTTTGGATGTGATCATCTGGGGTGCTTCCGCCCGAATACTTCACCACTTTATCGGACTCATTCACCCGCTTCTGGAAAGCAATGGATATTTTGGGGCACTTGAACAACCCCAATTAGAGTTAATCTCAAAAAATGTTCCAGATGAAAACACCTGAACTAATGCTCTAATATTTTTTGTTTAGCCTATTACGAAAATATCAATCAATGAGAATGCTATCTTTTGAGGTGCGGTTGGAATAGCGTTTAATGAGGCGGTATGTGACGGTGATGATAATTATTGCACTCATGATCACGAGTGTAATTGGAATCCATATGTAGCCTCTGTAATCTTCAAGTTCTCGAGCAACTGATATACCTGTAATTCCAAACAAAAGCACCATGAGCATAAAGACGACTGCAAGCACGTGTACCTTGTTGGAACGATACCAGGGGATAACGGCTTTTCTGAATACTGGGTCTTTTTTTGAAGGCATAAATGTCTTAGTTCACCAAAGCGTTTAGGAGAATTGAATTTGAATTCCTGAAGCCCTAAGTTCCTGAATTATTAACTCTATCTTACATGTACAAATCTGAAAAATCAAGTTATGATAACGTTGGAAAAAAAAGAATTTACTGTGTACATAAATTGGCGATTTCGTTTTTTGGGTCTAATTATTTTCATCGGTTTAATGTGGGGATGTGCTGTGGCACCTAAACAGGTATATATCAAGGACCTATCCACGTCCTTTGAAGAAGGTACGATCATTTCCGGAAAAACAGGCATGCCGGTATCTTTTGAGGCGCTTTTGGCGGATGTGAATGATAGCCGTGTGATATATGTAGGGGAAAACCACACGCAGATGACCCACCATGAAATCCAGCTAAAGATAATAATAGCAATTTTTGATCAACATCCATCCATGGCTGTTGGTATGGAGATGTTTGATCATTCCTACCAAGACGTACTGGATATGTGGTCTGCCGGAGAACTTGATCAAAAAGCATTCCTGGAGAAAACGCATTGGTATATCAACTGGGGAAAGACAATCAATTACGCTTTGTACAGCGATATTCTGAATTTTGTTAAGGAAAACAGAATAAGGCTTGTGGGGCTGAATGTACCTTCCTATATACAGAGCAAAATAGCCTTTGGTGGTATTGATAGTCTCCTTGATGAAGAAAAAAAGCACCTACCAAAAAATATTGATATTTCAAACACAGCCCATAGAGCCTATGTTGAAAAGGTATTTAAACACCACCATGTCAGGGGAATGAATAATTTCGAGCATTTTTATATGGCCCAATGCGTTTGGGAAGATGCCATGGCCGAAGCAATTGCCGAAAACCTGAATGATGGTGTGATGGTGGTCTTAGCCGGAAACGGCCATATCCAATACAAATATGGTATTCCGGACCGGTCCTTTCGCCGCACCGGCGCTTTTTTTCGAACCATTTATTTGGCAAGCGTCGGCAGTGAAGTTGAACGGGATGTCGCCGATTATATCTGGGTAACCCCCTAAAACTGGTTTAATAATCTTCATCTCTTGCCCGATGGCTGTGTTGCGATCCGGTTAAAAATGTTCACGTACTGCCGTGTACGCTCCGCTTTTGAACCGGTTCGCGCCTTGCCATCGAACAAGATCTAAAGGTTCTTAATATTGCATTTGGGATCTTCTTTTATATATCTTTTTTCAAGGACTTTGCTTATAGCATCTGGAATAGATAATACCAGTCCACCTTCTTGAAAAACTGGGTTTTCCCCACCAATACCTTTAAGCTGATCGATTATCTTTTTAACTTCTACGCCACTCCTAAGAGCGAGCGAAATGAGTCGACCAATTGCTTCTGTTTTAGCAGTTGTTGATCTCCCGGATTTTCCAATAGTGGCAAATACCTCAAATGGTTTTCCCTCATACTCTGTTACTGTCACATAAAGATAGCCATAACCGGTTTTTATTCTGGTAGTAAAACCCTCTAAAGTTTCTGGGCGTTTTTTAACTTCAGCTTGAAAAATTTTTTCTGGCTTCTTTTTGTCTGAGAATGAGAGTACCTGATTTTCTTTGCTTCCGTCCCGGTATATGGTTACGCCTTTACAATCTAGCTCATAGGCAAGGTTGTATACTTTCATCACGTCGTCCACAGTGGCATCGTGAGGCAAGTTAACAGTTTTTGAGACGGCGCTGTCGGTAAATTTCTGAAAGGCAGCTTGCATGCGAATGTGCCATTCAGGGGAAACATCATGAGCGGTTACAAAAACCTCCCGAGCATCTTTCGGAATTTGGTCGAGGTTTTTAATACTTCCCGTCCTTGAGATCTCATCCATCAATTCAGGATTATAGAATCCCCTTTCTTTTGCCACTTTTTCGAAGTAGGGATTTACCTCCAAAAGTTTATCATTATCCATAACATTTCTGACAAAACTCAGCGCAAACAAGGGTTCAATCCCACTTGAGCAGTTTGCGATAATACTCAATGTGCCGGTAGGTGCAATTGTAGTTGTTGTGGCATTTCGATAGGTACAACCTTTTTGCTGTTTAAAAATGCTTTTATCGAAATTTTCGAAAACCCCCCTTTCTTTTGCTAATTTTTCGGAGGCTTCATGTGATTCTTTTTGAATGAAACTCATAACCTCTTCAGCGAATTGAAGCGCTTTTTCCGAATTGTATGGAATTCCAAGCTGATAAAGAAGGTCCGCAAATCCCATGACCCCGAGGCCAATTTTACGATTGCCCCTGACCATTGCATTGATCTCAGGAATAGGATATTTTGACATATCGATGGTATTATCCAGAAAACGAACGGCGTTCCATACAGTTTCTTTTAATTTCGCATAATCAATTTTGTTTCCTATTTTATTTTCAACCACGAACTTGGCTAAATTAATCGAGCCAAGATTGCATGCTTCCATAGGAAGCAACGGCTGTTCGCCGCATGGGTTTGTACTTTCAATTTCTCCTATAGCGGGCGTTGGGTTATCCCTGTTTGTCCGATCTAAAAATACGATGCCCGGATCTCCGTTTTCCCAGGCATGTTTAACAAGTGTTTGGTAAATTTCATTCGCATTTAGCTCACCAGTTTTTTTATTATCTCTTGGGTCAATCAGATCATAGTTTTCATTATTTTGAACAGCTTTCATAAAATCTTCTGTCAAACCGACCGATATATTAAAATTGTTCAGTTCATCATTGTCTTTTTTACTGGAAATAAATTCTAAAATATCCGGATGATCAACCCTGAGGATAGCCATATTCGCCCCTCGACGTGTACCGCCCTGCTTGACCTGCTCTGTTGCGGTGTTGAAAATCTTCATAAAAGAAACCGGCCCCGAGGCAATTCCGCCAGTTGTGCCCACCATACTATTTTTCGGCCGTAATCGTGAGAAAGAAAAACCGGTCCCCCCACCTGATTTGTGGATAATGGCGGCATTTTTTAAAGAATCGAATATGCCATCAATACTGTCTTCAACAGGTAAAACAAAACACGCGGCCAATTGACCAAGCTCACGACCGGCATTCATCAGGGTTGGGGAGTTGGGCAAAAATTTAAACGCTGTCATCATGCTGTAAAAAACCTTTTCCCACTTATCCACCTTAGAATCATCACCGTAATTTTTTTCTGCTTTTGCAATATGTTGGGCAACTCTTCTGAACATTTGAGCCGGTGTTTCGATGACATTCCCATTGCCGTCTTTTTTTAAGTATCTTCTTTCCACTACAGTTTTGGCATTTTCTGAAAGAATCAGACCGTTCTTCGTAAAGAGTGATTTGTCTATGCGAATTGAGGTAGGTTTATTTACGCCATATTCTAGCAGCTTCGCCTCAATCATTTTTTCGATTCGTGACACGGCAATGGTACTTTGTTCGAATTTTGCAATTTCATCTCGTAAAAATCGGCTGATGTCCATCGCTTGATCTGAATTGATAGGATTATTTTGGGCCAGCAGATTTGAAAAAACCTGATCATCCCACTGGTAGATAGTTAAGTCGAACCGCGCATCTTCGGTGATTAAAACTTTGGCTCCCTGACCCATTGACTTCCTCCTGTACAATTGAAATGTGATTTTACTGGCGACTATTGTTTACAAAGTCCGATTTCACATCCCGTGAACTTTACGACCTCACAGTTCGGAAATCCGGACTGCTTTTTAAATAATTTGATGCTCTTATTATTAAACAATAAAAAGCCCTTCAAGCTTCTAATTCTTGAAGGGCTGCACCCAGTTTTCTTGGCCCTTTTAGACTATTAGACTGCTCCAGGATCTCTGTGCCACCGCAGAGAATTAATGTATCAAAGGCAGGTCTTCTGACTCCCCCGCCCGTTCAGCGGCCTTCCCATCTCGTTATGACGAAACAGTGGCATACAAGGCTGAGCGGGTTCCCTTTCTAAATCAGAAAAAGCGGGGTTACAGCGGCGGGACCGTCCCCGTTTTTCACGGGATTCCCTCTTATGCCTAAACGGCACCTTTGATTGAAAAATACGTTTAACAGGCCTGTTTATTATTGTTATTTTATTATATATAATACTATATATGGTATGTCAAGAAAAAAAAATATCTATATATGGTAATTATCTGTTTCTGCCTATTTTCAATTTCTTACTTCTCTTTTAAAAGCCTCAGCCGAAAAAACGCTCAAAAGCAATTAGTGCCCAGATTATTGCAGCTGTGATCATACTGAAAAACGCTGCAGCAGAGCCCAGATCTTTTGCCCGCCCGGATAATTCATGGGATTCCAGGCCAATGCGATCAACGATGGTCTCCAGGGCTGAGTTCAATAATTCTGTTATTAGCACCAGCATACATGAACCGAACAGCAGGATCCATTCAACCACAGTTCTTGCAAGCCAATAGCCGATCGGAAGCATTATTGCAATGACAACTACTTGTGCTCGGAAGGCAATCTCATGCTTCCATGCGGCTTTGATTCCTGCCATAGACCAAATTAAAGCGTTGACAATATGACGCATGAGTCCGTCATTAT
>CP070746.1:3097295-3111156 GCA_020348305.1 Desulfobacterales bacterium | reverse complement strand
GGAAGATGTGTACAAACAAGTACGATATGGCGTGGAGGCCGGGATTAATATTATCGGGCCGGAGTGTGCGATTCCGCTGGCAACGCCGATTGAAAATCTGAAGGCCATCGTCGATGCCGCTTCTGAGGGTTACTAGAATTAACCTTTTAAACCTTCACTTGTCTACCGGCGGTCTCTCTTGGATTGGCTGTGCTTCTCGCTCAGGCGCGAAATTCGGAGCGAATTTGATCTTTTTTTCACCGCCAGACGCAGAGTACGCAGAGAAACTTTATTCTACACTATAATACAGTGTAGGCAGTTAAAGTACATGATCAATATTCCGAAGAGATAGTGTTTTTTGCTTTCTGCCCTTGTTCACATCCCCCTGCTCTTTAGCGGGGCTCAGCAGAAAGCAAAAAGATAAAACAACTCTGCGAACTTTGCGCCTGGTGAATAAAAAGACCGAACTTTTGGAGAACTCGGAACCTAAGCAAGACCCAGAGCCTGCCAAAGGGCAGTGAGCGCTGAATATAAAATAAGAGGAAAATACAGATGGAAGAACTGCTGAAAGAGATTAAAAATATAGTGATAGCCGGAAAGCATAAGGAAATTGTAACTTTCGTAGAAAAAGCGATTCAGCAAGGTATCAATTTAGATGATATGATCAATAACGCCTTGATTTCAGCTATGGATGTGGTCGGCCAACGTTTTGCAAATGCCGAGATTTTTGTACCGGAAATGCTGGTTTCGGCCATGACGATGAAAAAGGGACTGGAGATTATAAAGCCGTTGCTCAAAGAGCAGGAAAGCCAATCAAAGGGCAAAGTCATTCTGTGCACCGTAAAAGGTGATCTACATGATATCGGAAAAAACCTGGTGGCAATGATGTTGGAAGGTGCCGGATTCGAGGTTATGGACCTGGGGGTTGATTCCACAGTGGAATCTGTGATCGCCAAGGTAAAAGAACTTCAACCCGACGTACTGGGTCTATCCGCTTTGTTAACCACGACAATGCCGGAGATGGAAAATGTAATCAAAGAACTGAAGGCACAAGAAATCCGTGAGCAAGTTAAAGTGATGATCGGTGGTGCACCCGTGAGTGCCGATTTTGCCAAAAAAATCGGAGCCGATGCCTATGGTGAAGATGCAGCTGAAGCAGTTGCTTTGGCCAGAAAGCTAATTGGAAATTGACAGTCCTATATAATGGGCGGGCACAGAGACCCGCCCTACGAAAATACTCTCTCCAACGATCTAATGTAGGGCTGGCCTCCGCGCCAGCCATTGAGATAATTATAATTTAACGATTGCAACCTTTTAGGAGATTTGAAGCATGAAACTCGAAACCGCTTTCTCAATGGACACATCCAGTATTAAATTTGGTCCCGGTGTTATACAAGAAGTCGGATGGGACATGGAAGAGCAGGGAGCAACGCGGGTGATGGTGGTAACCGATCCCAATTTAGCTGAGAGTGAACCTGTGTCCGTAGTTCTTGAATCATTGCAAAAATCTGACATCGATACGGTATTGTTTGACCAAACAGCCGTGGAGCCGACAGATATTTCTTTCAAAGAGGCCATAAAATTTGCTGAAGATGGAAAATTTGACGGATTTGTGGCTGTCGGTGGGGGCTCCAGTATGGATACCGCCAAAGCAGCAAATCTTTATTCCACATATCCGGCGGATTTTATGACCTATGTGAATCCTCCCATCGGCGAGGGCAAACCAATCCCGGGTCCCTTAAAGCCCCTTGTGGCCGTTCCAACCACCGCCGGCACGGGTAGTGAAACCACCGGCGTTGCTATTTTTGATTACATGGAAATGCAAGCCAAAACAGGAATTGCTCATCGCGCCCTGCGCCCCGTGAAAGGCATTGTGGATCCCAATAACACCCGCTCCCTTCCCAAAATGGTGGCAGCCTGCACCGGCTTGGACCAATTGACCCATGCATTGGAGTCCTTAACGGCCTTGCCGTACAACCGACGCCCGGCTCCCGATCATCCCAAGATGCGGCCTGCTTATCAGGGATCTAATCCCATCAGCCATGTCTGGGCTTCACAGGCCATCGAAATGATTTCCCAAAATCTGGTCCGTGTGATTGAAGATCCTTCGGACGATGAAGCGCGTGGGGAAGTTCTGTTAGCAGCATCTTATGCCGGCATTGGTTTTGGGAACGGGGGTCTTCACTTGGCCCACGGTATGTCCTATCCGGTATCGGGAATGGTTCGCGATTATTTGCCGGAGGGTTACCCACCCGGACATCCGCTGGTCCCCCACGGTATGGCAGTAGTTCTGAATGCTCCTGCGGTGTTCCGCTTTACGGCTCCGGCGAATCCGGAGATTCACTTGTATGCCGCGAAACTAATGGGCGTGGATGTTTCCGATGCAAAACCGGAGGATGCCGGTGAAATTCTGGCAGGCGCCGTCATTGATTTGATGCGCAAGGTGGGAATGCCAAACGGCCTGGCCGCAGTAGGTTTTAGCTCGGATGATGTCGATAAACTTGTTGAGGGAACCCTACCACAGCATCGCGTCACAAAGTTATCCCCGCGACCGGCAAGTCCGGAGGATTTGAAACAGTTATTCTTGGATTCTCTTATACTATGGTAAAACTGGCTCAAAGGGCAGCTTTGTATATATCAATCGCATCCTCAAGATGCATCACCCGTGGATTGTTAGCCAAAAGCCGGGTCACCTTCATGACTCCTTCAGCCAGCCCGGCTATATCCTCCTCCTTAATCCCAAACTCGGCCAGGTGTTTGGGGAGTCGGAGGTCTTCAGCTAAGCGTTCGATGGCTTCCACAACCATCTCTGCCATCCTCAAGTTATCCAGTCCTTGCGAGGGCAGGCCAAAGGCACTGGCTATCCGGGCAAATTTAGGCACATCTCCCAAAAGATTAAAACGCATCACATGGGGAAGCATCAATGTGTTGGCTATCCCATGAGGGATGTGGAATTCTGCCCCGATTGGATAGGCAAAGGCATGCACTGCTGTGACGCCGGCATTGGCAAAGGCCATCCCTGCCAGGAGGCTGCCCTCCAGCATGGATGAACGTGCCGGCAAGTTAGTTCCATTGGCATAGGCAGTGCGAATATTGTCATACAACAACTCCATGGCTCGAAAAGCCAGAATATCTGTCATACCTGTTGCATTCACCGATGTATAGGACTCAATGGCATGGATTAACGCGTCAATGCCCGTAGATGCAGTGATGTTGGGAGGAAGACCAAGGGTTAGTTCAGGGTCCAGTAAAGCCACTGATGGAAAAAGGTGGGGGCTGACGATTCCTTTTTTGAGCTTTTCACCTTCGTCGGAGAGAATGGCGATGGGGGTGACTTCACTGCCGGTTCCGGCCGTGGTGGGGACTATGATCGTCGGCAACCCGGGATTCGGAATCAGGTCAATGCCGAAATACTTGGTAATGGGATCTTTATTGGTGGCCATGACGGCTGAAACCTTGGCAATGTCAATCGGACTGCCGCCACCGAATCCAATGAGAAGATCGGGCTGTTCGCGCCGGATCAAATCAGCGCAGTCTGTTACAATCTCATATCTCGGGTCCGGTTCAACACCGTCAAACACCGCATACGCGATATCGGATTTTTCCAGGGACGTCTGGGCCAATTTAATCAATCCGGCCTCAATCACACCCTTATCAGTAACAAACAAGACCTTCTCCGCTTTCAGATAACGAACCTCTTCTCCGATTTGGTCAATTGCCCCCGGTCCCATAACAATCCGCGGAGTCGTTCTGAAAAGGACCACTCGATTCATGGTAAACTCCTTTCTTTTTGCTATTTGCCCACCAGTTTCAATAATTGCTCATCTTCAAGAACCTCTGAAGGGTGGCCTTCAAATATTATTTCGCCTCTGTCAATGATATACGATCTTTCGGCAACATGAGAAGCATTATGGATATTGGATTCGGCCAGCAGGATCGAAACACCCAAATCACGTTTGATACTTTTTATGGCCTCGCCGAATGTATTCACGACCAGAGGTGCCAGCCCCTCCAAGGATTCATCCATAAGGACCAAGGTGGGACTCAGTGCCAAGGCTCTTGAAATAGAAACCATCTTCTTTTCGCCGCCACTGAGGGTGTCTGCCTGTCTTTTTATCAATTTTTTCACAGCCGGAAAAATATCAAACACCTTTTCAAGGTCAAAGGATCCGGATCTCTCGGTCTTGCTCGTGATCCAGAAACCAAGCTGGATATTTTCTTCAACAGTGAGTTCCGGGAAGAGCCTTGAATCCTCGGGTGCATAAGCGATACCCGCCGTGACACGCTTGTGGGAGGGCAAACGGGTAATATCCCGGTCATTGAAGATGATCTTCCCCGTTTGGGAGGGATACAGGCCGATGATACTCTTTAAAATAGAACTCTTGCCGGCCCCGTTTCGACCAATCAGGCAGACGACCTCTCTGGTGTCCACCTCAAGAGAGCAGGACCGCAAGACGTTGGTGGAAGCAATGCGACAATCGAGATTTTCGATTTTTAGAACCATATTAAGTCCTCACACCGAAAAGAATTTCCTTAACATTATCCTGCTCCATGATCTCATTGGGTATTCCATCGGCGATGATTTCCCCTTCACTCAATACCAAAACTCTATCCGAGTAGTCTGAGACAATGTCCATGTCATGTTCAATGATCATGCAAGCCAGATTTTCTCTTTTTATGGCGGATATGATGGTATCCATGACCTTGAATTTATCACCGGTTGCAACCCCGCTGGTCGGCTCATCCAGCAACAGAAATTTAGATTTGAGCGCAAAAGCCATGGCCGTATCCAGGATCTTTTTGTCCCCTTCCGAAAGGCTTGGAGGGAATAGATCCTGCTTGTCGGCGATTCCGAAAACATCCAGGATATTTACCGCTTCCCGGGTGATTGTGCGATAACGGCCGGCAGGTAAAAAGCCGTTTTTTATCTTTGCATATATTGAGAACAGACAGGTCCTGACATTGTCCAGGACCGTATTATTCTCAAAAAGATTGGTAATTTGAAAATTTCGGGCGATCCCCATTTTAATCCGCCGATAAGGTGAGGCAAATGTTATGTCACGATCAAAAAACTCTATTTTCCCGGAGGTCGGCAGGATGTGACCACTGACCAAATTTACCAAGGTGGTTTTGCCTGCCCCGTTAGGGCCTACCAAAGAGACGATTTCGTCTTCCTGTACCTCGAAATCCGTGGAGTTTATGATGCGGACCTTACCAAAATCCTTGATTAAATTCTTTACATTTAACATTAAACAGCTCCTGTGGCTTCACCCCTTTTAAGCTTGGCAAATAATTTAACGAATCCACCGGTGATACCTTCCGGCAGGAGAAGAACGAGAACAATGAGGGTGGCCCCAATGATAAACATCCAGTATTGCGTGATACTGACAGCGTATAATTTCAGATAGGTAAACAGGATGGCTCCAATGATGGGTCCTTCGAAAACCATAAATCCACCCAGGAGCGTCATGTAAACAATCTCTCCGGAAAAGACCCATTCTGCAATTTCCGGGCTGACATGACCATTCACAAAGCTCCACAGGGCTCCTCCCAAACCGGTATACAGACCGGAAAGTACAAACGCATACCAGCGATACCTGCGGACCCGGATACCGATCATCTCCGCCCTTTCCTCATTATCTCTGATGGATTGAAGCGCCTTCCCAAAAGGGGAGCTGACAATAACCAACATGATGATGGTACAGGCAGCAAAAATGCCTATCAGAAAGTAATAGTAGGCCCCTGAAAGAAATTCAAACCGTTTCATTCCTTCAAAAGATTTGCCGAACATCATCGGCAGATCAATATGAATACCATCGGATCCTCCGGTGATGTTATAAAGCTTCACCAAAAGGGCAAATAAAACCATGGACAGCGCCAGGGCCAGTATCGAGAAAAATATCCGCGTATGGCGGACGCAAATAAAACCGAATATGGCCGAAACAATCAGAGAGGCGGCAAGGGATATCGGAATCACGATCTCTATTCTATATAGATCAGGAAAATATTCTCCCATCATACCTACGGCATAGGCTCCGGTGGCAAATAGAGCCCCGTGGCCGAAAGAGAGCAGACCGGTATAGCGCAGCAGTAAATTAAAACCCAGACCCATTATGGCAAAGGTTATTCCGGATTCCATAAGCATCAGCTGATAGGTTGGCAGCAGCTTTGGCATAAACAGCAGAAAGATAAAGATTCCTACATAGATGAGAAACCTTGGTATCAGAAACGTATCTTTTAAACCCATTCGTTTATCTCCCAAAAAGCCCCTGAGGTTTGGAAACCAGGATGATGACCGCAATCAGAAATAACAATGGAAGCTCAATTTCAGGAAAGAAGACAATCCCGATGGATCGGGTTTCACCCACAATCAATGCGCCCACCAGGGCCCCTTTTAGACTTCCCAACCCTCCCAAAACGACTACAATGAAGGCCATAATCAGGGGTTCCATGCCAATGCCCAATAGTGCCGGCGTCGTGGGCACGATTAATGCCCCGGCCAGACCGGCCAGGGCTGCTCCCATACCGAAGGCTAATGTATTCAGTTTGCGGATTCGAATTCCCATAGCCCTGGCCATCTCCCGGTCCATAGAGATCGCCCTGAGCATAATACCTATACGAGTCTTAGACATAATAAACCAGACACCTATACCAGCCATAATCGTGATCAGGATGACAAACAGAAAATAAAGAGGATATTGATTGTTGCCGATGACTAAATTGCCCATAATATCAAAGGGCTTAGAAGCGTAATAGGCCGTACCACCCCACGTCATCTTGATCAAGTCTTCAATTAAAAGCAGCGCCCCAAAGGTGATCAAGAGTTGGTATTCTAACGCCCTCTGGTACATTGGTCTGATGATGGATGTTTCCAGTAGCAAGCCCATCAGGCCTGATACGCCTAAGGCGGCAAGCAGGGCAATAACGAAAATGGTTATGGGGGCTTTGGCACCAAAAGCACCGACAATCCATGCGGCCATAAAGGCGCCAATGGCGAACAGGGAGCCGTGAGCAAGGTTCAAGATGCCCATGACACCCAGGATAATGCTTAATCCCAGAGAGGTGAGAAATAAGAATGACGCAAAATACAACCCGTTCAGAATATAGATAATCCAGTTCTCCATAAAATGGCCCTTTGTTTTTTTAGCCAGGACCCTATAAAAGGTCCTGGCTATCGGGTTAATTTTAAGCCTTCCAACTGTTTATCCAATCCTCCGTCCGTATTCCGGCAGGCGCGTTGACCTGATGCGCAGGAAAGATGGCCATCCGGTCGGGGTCCAGGATGGGGAACGGATATCCCTTAACCTTTTTAGAGATTCCGACAAGCACATCCTCTCTGCCATTGTGATCCTCTCCGATGGTAAGAATGCCTGAGGGTGTCTCAATGGACAGCTCGGATGCAGCCTGGCTTATCTCCTCTTTTGACGGCCAACCACCGACCAGGGCACCCGCCTTTTCTACAGCGGCCTTATACGTATATATGGCCTGATACGCATGGTAGCACGGATAGGTGGGATATTTATTGTATCGTTTTTGAAACTCCTCCACGAACCATTTGTTCCGCGGCCACTTGTCCGTGGGCGGATAAAGAAAATAGTGAGTCCCGGCACAGCAGATGATCTGCCCTTCCGGGTAATCCATGCCCACTTCCTGAGGGTAAGGTTCGCCGCGAGAATAAGCCATGCGTGCCTTTTTGAATAGACCCATTCCAATGGCCTGTTTGGTGAATGTAACGGCATCGCCGCCCCAAAGGGCTGAATGGATAACTTCGGCTCCAGAACCGATGAGGGCACTGATATGGGCCGTATAATCAGTTGTAAATAGTTTGGGCCACAACGCCTTAACAACCTCCACCCCTGGTACCAGTTCCTTTATGGCCGTTTCAAATACGAGATAGCTATCCCTTCCCCAGGCATAGTCAGGATTGATTGCCGCGACCTTTTTGATACCGGGATAATACTGTTTGATATAAAGGGCTAAGCCAATATTGTCGATCCCGAGATGGGCAGAACTACGGAACCCGAGGGTATATTTTGGGACCTTATACGGGGAGCGCTTTTCCTCCATCAGGACATGCGTGCCGCAGTCGTAGGCAATGATGAGGCCCCCTAACTCGTCACTTAAGGGCAGCACCGCCTTACAGTTTCCGGAAGAGATATAGCCCAAAATGACGTCGACCTTGTCTTCCAAAATAAATTTCCGTGCTAATTTAACCTGGGCATCCGCACCGCCGGCCTCATCAAAACTTTTCAGTTCAATCTTTCTCCCCATAATACCGCCGTTTTTATTGATCTCTTCGGCACACAATTTATAGGCATTATCCCCCGGAATGCCAAAGGGGGCCGCTGCCGCTCCCGTTAGGAAACTGACGGATGCTATCTTGATTGGTGTCTTTGGAATTGAACGTGTCTGAGCAGCCGTTGCCTTTCTGACTTTGACAGAGGAGCCTAAAATTCCTGCCGCACCAAGGCCAATCCCGGCTGTGCCCGCAGTTTTGATAAACTGCCTTCTTCCTATTTTCTTTTCAGCCATATCACACCTCCTTATCTAATGATGAGTTGTTACACGGAAAAAGCAAGCGATCCTGCCCGCTCACCAATTTACCACATTTGTGGCTTCCTTTATATATCACCTCCCCTTTTGTTAATAATGACTGTTGATCGTTGCCAGTTGTCCGTTGAAGTGAATGAAAAATCAACCGTTCTCTTTATTTTTGAACATTTGAATATCAAGGCTTCGGATCTGTTTAGGATTAATAAACATCCTCCACATCTCCAGGCCACACCTTCAATTCAGAGACGTTTGTCATATACCTTTTCCCAACTGTTTATGCAAGCAGTAATCGGTGAGGTACTATGCCATCTCATGAGGTGATTTCTGCGGATGCTCAAGATCAATCTCAACCGCACGCTGCTTCTCCCAGGACCTTGAATATCATACTAAACGCAACGACACTGGGACGCTATGTCTGATTTGAAGGAAAGGTTCGAAAAGGCGTCTTTAGAAAGTGGGCCAGACGATTAAACTATAGACCCAAGAGGTTCGTCCAGCCTATCATTGAGGAGAAAATTGTCTAACTCGTGAAAAATTCGAAGAGCTTGAGGCTATTTGGCTCCGCTCATTCGTTCAACAGCGGCATGGTATCAAAAGAAGCGATCTGGAATGACTGCATCAGGAACACTTTGCGAAGTTCCAGCAACTGGTAAAGGAGCACGACCCTGAGGGCAAGTTTGCCAATGAGTTCACGCGGCGACTCTTCAACAACGTGGCTTAATCGTCAATTTTCTAAAATCTGTCCTCTGACTTCTGTCCTCTGTCCTCTGTCCTCTGCCTTCTGATACTAAACGCTCTTATCCTTGAGATAATACTTCCCGTCTTCCGTCACACCGACAATATTGTCCTGAACCAGATGTTCCAGCGCGATTGGCCGGTGATCTCGCAGTCCTACTCTAAACATAGGATTTCTTGCATAAGGTAAATCGATAGCAGATTTCGGATCGAAAGCACCTTTTGCTTTAATGTCGCGAACGATGCTAAAATACGCCCGTTTGATCTTCCAGGCATGAAACTTTCTGGTCAGCATCACTACAACGACGAGAATACAGATACCGATGATGATTTGATTGGTTTCAGACATCTATTTTAGATTTTTTAAAGCGTCACTCAGATTAAGTATTTTCGTATAAAAATCAATCTTTCAATTTCCGTTCAATCTCCCGCTTTTTGAGCTCCTTACGCATGATTTTTCCGGTGGCGGTCATGGGAAGATCTTTGACAAATTCGATCTCCCGGGGATACTCGTGAGCAGCCAGTCGCTTTTTGACAAAATTTTTGATTTCGATTTCAAGCTCCGGTCCTGTGGTTACATCGGATTTGGGAACAATGAAGGCTTTCACAATTTCAGTGCGCACTTCATCCGGGCTTCCAACAACCGCCGCCATGCCCACCGCCGGATGCTTTAATAAACAATCTTCGATCTCAGCCGGCCCGATGCGATAACCTGCACTGGTGATAACATCGTCTTTGCGGCCCACAAACCAGAAATATCCATTCTCGTCTTTTTTGGCCAAATCACCGGTCAAACACCAATCTTCGATATACTTTTCCGTAGTTGCTTTCGGGTTTTTCCAGTATTCCAAAAACATGACCGGATCAGGACGTTTGATGGCCACTTCTCCCGCAGTACCCGGAGATACGGGCTCGCCCGACGCATCCACCACTTCCACCATATGACCCGGAATCGCCTTACCCATGGATCCGGCGATGTTTTGCATGCACTCTGCGCAGTTTCCCACTACCAAATTGACTTCCGTCTGGCCAGAGAATTCATTGATGGTTAATCCCATTACGTCTTTGCCCCAGTCCAGCAGTTCCTCGCCCAGGGTTTCACCGCCGCTTCCGATGCTGCGCATGCTGAAATTATAGCGGCTTTTGGGATCATTGACCTGACGCATTAATTTCAGGGCTGTCGGTGGCATGAAGGCATTGCGAATCCCATATTTGGATATTAGATGGAACGCTTCCTCCGGATCAAATTTCTTAGCTCGATAAGCCAAAACGGGAATACCATGATGCCAGCTGGGAAACAGCACATCGATGAGACCACCGATCCAGGCCCAGTCCGCTGGTGTCCAGAAGAAATCATCCTCTCTGGGAAAAAAATTATGAGGAAACTCGACACCTGGCAAATGGCCGAGTAACGTCCGGTGTGCATGCAGGGCGCCTTTGGGAGGGCCCGTGGTACCGGATGTGTAAATAATCAAGGCAGGATCATCTGCATGCGTTTTAACCGGTTTAAATTCACGTGAACCGCGCTCAATCAGATCCCAGAAATTCAACACCCGCTCCTGTTTTTCAGCACCGGCCACTATGACCAGTTTAAGTTGCGGCAGGTTGTCCCGAATTTCCTGCATCTTTGTCAGATTGGCCGCATCGGTGATAATCGCCCTGGCCTCACTGTTCGACAGGCGATACGCCAGGGCATCTGTTCCAAAGAGTGTAAAAAGCGGGATGGCGACCGCCCCGATTTTATAGGCTGCAATGTGACCGATCGCAGTTTCAGGGCACTGGGGCAAAAGAATCCCGATGCGATCACCCTTAGCGACGCCATGGGCGATCAGCCCGTTGGCCAATTTATTGGATAAATTTTTCAGATCCCAGAAAGTATACTTTTCAACCCGCCCTTTTTCATTCTCATAGACCAGTGCCATGCGGTAACGCAGATGCGCCCACTTATCACAGATGTCTATACCAATGTTGTAGACCTCAGGAATCTCCCATCGGAACCCATGGTATACCTCATCGTAGGTTTGGCCGAACTTTAACACGTTGCTTTCTCCTAATATACGACTCGAAAGATAGCCCGACTAAGATTGTAAAAACAAGTATAAATATCAAAATCCCCAAAGAAAAGAAATTTGCATTTATTGATCCTGCGTGTTAAAGAGCAATTCATCTTGTAAATATCTTTAAACATCATTAACTTAGGACAAATATAATACGGAGAAAGGTAATGGACCCGAAAAAATTATTAAAAGGCAAAAAAATTCTGATTGTGGATGATGAACCGGATGTTCTTGATCAATTAATTGAGCTTCTGGATATGTGCAGGATTGACCCGGCTTCCTCTTTTGAAGAAGGAAAAAAACGACTTGAAGGTGAGAGATACGATGTCGCGATCCTGGACATCATGGGCGTAAAAGGATTTGAGCTCCTTAAAATTGCAAATGAACAGGAAATACCAGCTCTGATGCTTACCGCCCATGGCTTATCCGAAGAAAATCTGAAGAAATCCGCCGAAGAAGGTGCCTGCTACTACGCCCCCAAAGAAAAAATGCACGAAATCGATCTTTTCGTTGCAGATGTACTTGAAGCCCTGGATAAGAAAAAGAGCCCCTGGGTGAGATGGTTCGACAGGCTCGGCGGGTATTATGATAAAAGATTTCACGGTCCGAGCTGGAGAGAACAAGAGCGGGAATTCTGGGAAGAAAAGCTTAAGAAAACCCCGGAAGTTTAACAGCGAAATTAACGTAAATTTTTGCTTGACAATCAATACACGATGATATTAGATGCTTTTTTAATATCTAAATTTTGGTTATTTACTAAATCAAATTTCGCTTAAACAACAACTTAACGCTACGATATTGGATTTGAGTAAATGATGAGAAAGGTTTTCATAATATGCCGCTAAGAATGCCTCCAGGGGATAGGGCGTCTCCTTGGAGGCATTTGTTTTTTTAAGCCTTTGTATTGGTCGAGAATGCTTGCATGGATAAACCTAGGGACGAAAAATGTTGAAAAGTGAAATGAGATAACAAAGGCTTTGTTACAATACCACGCGACCATATTCAGGAACTTGGGTATTCCATCAACTTTGAAAAGGAGGAACGAAAATGAGAATTAGAGTATGGATCACTGTTGTTGTCATGGCATTGGCTCTGTTGTTGGTCTTACAGCCCCAAACGACCCTTGCGGCGGAAAAATTCAAGCTGAAGTTCCAGGCCACCTGGACTGCGGGGTCAACTTTATACGAAAACTTCCTGATGTTCGCCGAACAGGTGAAGAAGATGTCCGGGGGCAGGCTCGAGATAGAAACCCTTCCCGCCGGAGCCGTTGTGCCGCCCTTTGAAGTTCTGGATGCCGTTTCCAGAGGCGTGATTGATGGCGGCCATGCCTGGGCCTCTTACTGGGCCGGAAAGTCCAAAACCGCAGTTCTGTTCACCGGGGGCCCGGGAGGCACCTTCGGCATGGATTTCACCGATTATCTCGGGTGGATGTTTGAAGGCGGTGGTCTCGAACTCTATAATGAATTTTATCAGAAAGAATTGAAACTAAATGTGGTTCCCTACCCCATTATGTTTGCGGGACCCCAGTCGCTTGGCTGGTTCAAGAAACCCATCAGGAACTGGGATGACTTCAAGGGCGTGAAGTTCCGCGTGGGAGGAATGGCCGGCGAGGTTTTTTCGAAGGCCGGGGCGAGCGTGGTGAACCTGCCCGGTGGAGAGATTTTGCCCGCGGGTGAGCGGGGCGTCATCGATGCGGCGGAGTGGGTCACCCCAGGTGAGGATATGAAGATGGGTTTACATGAAATCTGGAAAAATTACTACCTGCCCGGGATGCATGAAAACGTTACCGTAGCAGAGTTGCTTGTCAACGGGGATGTCTGGAACAAGCTTCCAGAGGATCTCCAGGCGATTGTAGAATCGGCCTGCATCTACACATTCATCCGCTGGCAGGCCAAGTTTAATAAATATAACTCAGAAGCCCTCAAAACGCTGCGGGAGGAGCACGGCGTCACCATAAATAAGACCCCCGAGGATATTCTGATCACCTTCCTTAAGGCCTGGGATAAGATTGCGGCCGAAGAATCCGCTAAAAATCCATTCTTCAAGAAAACGTTGGAATCCCAAAAGGCGTTCGCCAGCGTTGTCGTCCCCGCGCGTAGTTTTATGTTTCCGCCTTACTCGTTCGCTGCCGAGTACTACTGGGGCAAACAATAGAAGGGACGGTCATATTATGCCGAGTCACGAGAGGGGTTGGCCGGGGTGCTAACCCCTCTGTTTTAAACTGATTCTGATGAGGTTTGGTGCTGAACAATGGATGAATTGATTGATGAGGATTTTATTCCTAAAAAAGAAGAAGAACCCGAAGGAGAACCCCCTCCCAAGGCACTGGCCACCACCATCCGCTTGATTGATAAGTACGTCGGGGAACTGTCGGGTAAGATATTCATGCTGATGATATTTCCCCTGATCGGCGGGTCGACCTACGAGGTCATCATGCGCTATGTATTCAACGCTCCGACCAAATGGGCCTATGACACATCCTACATGCTTTACGGGAGCCATTTCATGCTGGGGGCGGCTTACTGCCTTTACAAGGG
>CP070746.1:3092060-3097195 GCA_020348305.1 Desulfobacterales bacterium | reverse complement strand
GTGACTTCCCGCATTATGGTTTTGATTCGTGCAACATCTCTTTTGGTTTGTTTCAATTTTTGGGAATTTTCGAGCTGACCGGTTTCATGCTGAAAGTTAAGATTGAACAGCTCCTCTCTTAAATCATCTACTTTTCTTTGCATTTCCTCCCGGCTCAGCTCCCTAATTTCGCTGGCTTTCATAAGGCTTCACTCCTCTCAACAAATCTCGTTTTAACCGATAGTTTGTGTGAAGCCAGCCGGAGTGCCTCTTTTGCCATATCCTTGGACACACCTTGCATTTCATAAAGGATTCTCCCAGGACGGACAACAGCTACCCAGCCTTCTGGAGCACCCTTGCCTTTTCCCATCCTGACTTCGGCTGGTTTTTTCGTAAAAGGCTTGTCGGGAAAAATCCGTATCCAGATCCTGCCACCTCTCTTGATATGCCGCGTCATGGCAATTCGAGCAGCTTCGATCTGTTTTGCGGATATGCTCCCGCAACTTGTCGCCTGCAAACCGAATTCTCCGAAGTTTAACTTATATCCCCGGCGAGCTATGCCTCTCATTTTACCTTTTTGTTGTTTACGATATTTAACCTTTTTGGGGCTCAGCATGTTTGTTACTCCTGTCCGGTGTTACGGGTTTTAGATATATCAACTGGGTGATAATTCATATCTGAGACGCTAAGCGGTTTCCATCTCAACGTCATCTTTTTTCAAAATTTCTCCTTTAAAAATAAATACCTTAACACCGATAATACCGTATGTCGTGCGCGCTTCAACGAATCCATAGTCAATATCAGCCCTTAAAGTGTGAAGGGGTACTCTCCCCTCGCGATACCATTCAGTTCGGGCCATTTCGGCTCCACCCAACCGTCCTGAACAAATTACTTTAACTCCCAATGCACCAAAACGCATTGCCGATGACACGCCTCGTTTCATGGCTCGCCGAAATGCAACCCGTCGTTCAATTTGAAGCGCTACATTTTCCGCCACAAGCTGAGCATCTAACTCCGGTTTTCGAACTTCCTGAATATCGATGAGAATTTCTCGTGAGGTCAATTTTTCGATATCTTTTTTCAGCTGCGATATTTCTGATCCCTTTTTCCCGATCACGATTCCCGGTCTGGACGTATAGATACGGATTCGGATACGCTTGGCCGATCTTTCGATTTCAATCCTGGAAACACCCGCGTGATAAAGCTTTTTTTTAATAAATTTACGGAGTTTATGATCCTCCAGGATATATTCAGCGTAATTTTTGCCGCCGAACCATTTCGACTCCCATGTTTTAACAATGCCTAATCTTAATCCGATCGGATTTACTTTTTGGCCCAAGCTATGACCTCCTTTTTCTATGCCTACGATTTTTCAGCTAGGATGACAGTGATGTGGCTGGTTCGTTTTAATATGCGTGTCCCTCTACCCCTTGCTCTGGCTCGCCATCGCTTCAAAGTAGGTCCCTGATCTGCAACAATATTGTGAATAACCAATAAATCAATATCAATATCCGGATTTTGATCAGCATTGGCGACCGCAGAACGGATAATTTTATCTAAAATTTTGGCAGCCTTTTGGGGCATAAATTTCAAAATTTCCAAACCGGCCTCAACCGGTCTGCCCTTAATCGCCCCTACCACTTTTCGCACCTTGCGGGGCGAAATGCGCATATATTTTGAAACAGCTTTGACCTCCATAGCTGACAATTCCTTTTATTTCTTTTTATTTCTTTAATCTGGATTTTTTGTCACCGGCGTGCCCATAAAAGGTTCGCGTGGGTGAAAATTCGCCCAATTTGTGACCCACCATATTCTCTGAAATAAAAACCGGTACAAATTTTCTGCCATTATGCACAGCCAGAGTAAGACCGACCATTTCTGGAATAATGGTTGATCGTCTGGACCAAGTTTTGATCACCCTGCTGCTACGTGCCTGCTGGGTTGCAAGTACTTTTTTCATCAACGTATCATCAACAAATGGACCTTTTTTCAACGAACGTGGCATAGCTTCTCCATTTGATATGGTTATTTGTTATCAGTTATTTGTAAGAAAAATCCGTTATTGGTTAATCAATTAACGAATAATAGTTAACTTTTTACTTGCGCCTTTTAACAACAAGACGATCACTCTTGCCCTTTTTACGGGTTTTAAATCCCTTGGTGGGCATACCCCAAGGGCTGCAAGGGTGCCGGCCTCCTGAGGACCTCCCTTCGCCACCCCCCATCGGATGATCCACGGGATTCATGGCAACTCCTCTGACCTTGGGCCGCCTGCCTAACCAACGTTTCCGTCCAGCTTTGCCTAAAGAGATATTTTCATGGGCTACATTTCCCAGCTGCCCGATGGTGGCTTTGCAATTCAAAAGGACCATCCGAACTTCACTGGATGGAAGCTTAATTAAGGCATAACGATCTTCTTTTGCCATTAACTGAGCATAGGTACCAGCACTTCGAACAATTTGGCCACCTTTGCCTGCCCGTAGTTCAATGTTATGAATGTATGTACCCAGCGGAATATTTGTCAATGGCAGTGAATTACCGGGTTTAATATCCGCTTCGGGTCCGGATTCAACGATGTCATTAACACGTAGATTTAGCGGAGCAAGAATGTAACGTTTTTCACCATCGGCATAATGCAGAAGGGCAATTCGGGCAGACCGATTTGGATCATACTCAATCGCAGCGACTCGGGCGGGAATACCTGTTTTATCTCGCTTAAAGTCAATGAGGCGATATTTACGTTTATGGCCTCCGCCACGGTGCCTAATCGTAATCCGTCCCAACGAATTACGTCCGCCAGTTTTTTTAATAGCTCTCAGCAATCTCCGTTCCGGGAAGCTGCTGGTTATCTCCTCAAATGATGAATAATCTTGAAAGCGTCTTCCTGGCGAAGTCGGTTTCACCTTTTTAATAGCCATTCTGTACTCCTAACTTTAAGCTCCTTCAAAAAAATCGATGCGCTCACCAGGCATCAACGTTATGATAGCTTTTTTCCAGTCCCGGCGCTTGCCCACAATTCGACCTCTCTGTTTGGTTTTACCCTTCACCTGCATGGTGCGCACTCCGGCGACTTTAACTTTGAAAATATCTTCAACAGCTCTTTTGATTTCTATGCGATTAGCCCTGCGGTCAACTTCAAACGTCAGTTGGTTGGATGTCTCTTTTTGAATATTCGTTTTCTCGGTAACCACGGGCCGCTTAATAATCTCATATTGAATCATGCGACCAATCTCTCCTCTATATTCTTTATCGCCGACTCCAGCAAAACCAGTGTATGATATTTCAATACATCATAAACGTTCAGCCCCTCGCTTCTGAGCACCCTAACATCAGGAACGTTTCTTGATGAAAGTTCCAGCTTCTCATCGTTTTTATCTATTACAATCAGGGCATTTTTAAGATCAAGCGCATTTAGAACATCTACAAATTGCTTGGTTTTTATTTCCTTCAACTCCAACTTATCCAGCACAATCAGCTCACTTGCTTGCAACTTACTGCTTAATGCCATCTTTAGCGCTAGCTTTCTAACCTTTTTAGGCACACGGAAGGCATATTTACGTCCATTCGGTCCAAAAACAACACCCCCGCCTCTGAGCAATGGAGATTTAATATCACCGCGACGCGCCCGACCGGTTCCCTTTTGGCGAAATAATTTTCTTCCACTGCCCCTGACATCGCTGCGATGTTTAACCGCGGCAGTGGCCGAACGTCTATTGGCCATCTGCATGGTGACAACTTCATGCAGCACACTTGATTTGACGGGTACATTGAAAATGCTGTCTGCAAGGTCCACCTGCGAGACTTTTTTTCCTTTACTATTTTTAACATCGACGACAGGCATATTTTCCTCATCCAGAATTCGATATATACGCTGCAAATAACCAAATATATACCGTGAGTTGGTATTACCTCTTTAGAAACTAGACCTTCAGCTTATTAAGCACCACCAAGCCGGATTTCGGCCCGGGCACCGCCCCTTTTAGCAGCACCAAATTATTATCTGGTCGTACATCCACAATTTCTAGATTCCGTATTGTTTTGCGCTGATTGCCATAATGGCCCGGCATTTTTTTCCCTTTGATAACCTTCGATGGTGTGGCGCTGCAACCAATAGATCCCGGCGGTCGGATGTTTTTGCTGCCATGACTCATGGGGCCACGATGAAATCCATGGCGCTTGATAACACCTGAAAAACCGCGCCCCTTAGTGGTGCCGACAACATCTACCCGATCACCGGCGTGAAACATCTCTACCGTAATGGTTTGACCAAGGCCGAATTCGTCGGGGTTTTCAACGAAAAATTCCTTTAAATGTTCAAAACATACATTGCCACTCTTTTTTTGATGACCCTGCAGCGGCTTTTTGACTCGAGATTTTTTCTTCTCACCGAAGCCCAATTGGAGGGCATTATATCCATCTGTTGCCGCTGTTTTGATCTGAGTTACGACACATGGGCCGACCTCTACGACGGTTACCGGGATAAGATTTCCCTCTGAAGAAAACCACGCTATCATTCCCAGTTTTTTTCCCAACAATCCTCTAGACATAATGATTGTTTTCCTTGTTACAGCTTTTTTTTAAGCGTGCTCAACTGTGGACACACAAAAATTTATGTGATTTTTACAAATAAATTTAGGGATACAGGACAAAAAAAATTTGCCACACCTTCAATACCTGAATCCCTAAAATTTCGCCGGTTAAAGCTTTATTTCGACATCTACGCCAGGAGAAAGATCCAATTTCATTAAGGCGTCTACGGTTTGCTGGGTGGGTTCCAGGATGTCCAACAGCCGTTTATGGGTCCGCATTTCAAACTGCTCGCGGGACTTTTTATCAATGTGGGGAGAACGCAGAACACAATATTTGTTGATCCGGGTGGGCAGAGGTATGGGACCGACTACCTTTGCCCCGGTTTTTACGGCCGTATCAACAATATCCGATGCGGACTGGTCAAGCAGCTTATAGTCGTATGCTTTCAGCCTGATTCTGATCTTGGTGTTGGTAATCATTATTTTAGTCTTTCCCTTTATTCTACGATATCGCTAATCACCCCGGCACCCACCGTGCGTCCACCTTCGCGAATCGCAAAACGCAACTCCTTCTCCATCGCAATCGGCGTGATCAACTGCGCCTCAATGGTCACATTGTCACCCGGC
>CP070746.1:3089426-3091960 GCA_020348305.1 Desulfobacterales bacterium | reverse complement strand
TTTGTCGGATAGACTGAATGCTGAGATTTCAGGCCAAAAAACAAATACAATTCCGACAATTCCAACTCCTCCGCCCACCACCACACTTAAGCGAATCGGTGAGCCCATCAGCAGGGCACCGTTGATCATATTCATAAATACGTGATCCTTCAGTTGAAACCGCATTCTCAGCCCCAGCAGCTTGCAATAGAAAATCAAAATCATCGCCGCAGCAACAAACCGATAAAGAACCGAGACCATTGGATCAACGCTGCCAAGCTGAAATTTGATCGCCAGCCATGTGGTACCAAATATCATAACGGTTGATCCGTATAACAAAAAAATGTTGGCGCGCATTGAAAATCAAATCCTCCAATTATTGGCTCATCCGCAAATAGGAACCCACTTAAAAAGCAAAAAGAACGATCTGTCAAGCAGGTGATTGTTTTTTAGGGTATGCCAACACCGACCTAATTTTGGTTGACATTCGAAAGAATTCCTTCAATAAGTTACAAGTGATCTAAAGCGCCTAAAAGGGAGGTGTACCGATGTCATTAAATGCGCTTTGCCAAGCTGTGGAATCCGGCAATGCAAGGAAGGCTGAAGCTTTATCACGTAAACTTCTGGATGAGGGCTTTGATCCTCTAAAGATGATTGCGACACTTACAGAGACGATGAACAAGCTTGGGGAGCTGTTTGCTCGGCTGGAAATATTTCTTCCCCAGTTAATGCTGGCAGGAGAAGCCTTAACAGCTGTTGTTGATATCCTCCGTCCCATGATAATGGAGCGCGGTGAACAGCGGGCTTCAAAAGGCAAGGTCGTTTTGGGCGTCGTGAAAGGTGATTTGCACGAAATCGGAAAGAATATCGTTAAGCTGATGCTCGAGACCAACGGATTTGAAGTAAAGGATGTTGGATACGACGTGGACTCCCTGACATTTATCAAGGAAGCAGAAGCTATGGGGGCGGATATTATCGGCGCTTCATCCCTGATGACCACCACAATGCCGGGGCAGAAGGAAATCATAGAACTCTTAAAGGAAAAGGGGCTGAGAGACAGCTACAAAGTCGTTATTGGCGGCGCACCAACGGGTCAGGAGTGGGCGGATCTAATCGGTGCAGACCTGTGGTGTGCGGATGCCACCTCTGCTCCCCGCCTGATGGCCGAGCTCTTGAACCGGAAAAGTCGAAAGTGATCGAAATGCTAATTTTTATGTTTTGAAAAATATTTAGCCACAAAATGCAGGAAAATAACAATTAAGTGACTAAGGAGGCATTAGCATGTCAACCCCCTATCGTCTCTGGGAGATTATACAGCGCGCGAATACAGGTCCACATTGCGATGAAGATGATTTCTTGCCAAAAATATTCACGCCCAAGCTTCAGGAGATCATAAGCAAATATGAGATAAAATACGATTCTAAAAGTCCCGTGCCGGCCGATGACGATCTATCTGACAGGGTGTGGCAGGCCGGGTGGGAGTTATTTCGTGAGGTGGGCCTTTACAACACAGACACCCATCGAATTATCAAAGTCTCTGACGATGAAATCAAAGAAGCGCTCTACCTGATAAAGGGTCAATACTGGGTCGGGGCCGGAAAAGACGCTGTTTTATGGAAACACCGCCGGGTGGAGGACCTGCAACCCCCATTTTGTATCTTCAGCCCGGATATAACCTGCGATGAGAATCTTCACCATTCCATGTGTCTGGCCTATCTCAAGGAGCCGCTTTTGGATGGTTTTTGTGCCCCAATCTTGGAGGACACAATGGGCCAGAAGATCTCATCAGGCTCACCCACTGAAATCAACGGTTGCACCCAGCACATATACAACCTTCGGCTGGCTGCCAAGCAAGTCGGCCGTCCCGGCGTTTTTCTGGTTGCCGTCGGAACCGCTGAGCACGACACCGGCCAGATCGCGGTGTCTGACAAAGAGTGGGGGGTACGAACCACCGACTCTCGACTTGTTGGAACGCTGTCCGAGTTCAAAACGGCAGACACCTTGCTCAACCGGGTGGTCCACTACGCCCAATATGGATGCTATACAGGCAACCTCACGGGTCCCATCTATGGAGGCTGGTGTTTAGGTTCAGAGGGGGTTGCCGTTACGCTGGTTGCATACAGTCTCAGCGGCCTGTGCATCCATGGTGCCATCTACAACCAACATTTCCCCTTTCATCTCCATTGGGGCTCCAATACCACCAGAGAACTCCTTTGGCCGATTAGTGTGGCCGGCCAAGCAATGGCCCGTAACAGCAAACTGCTCAACACCTCCAACGGATTTTCAAATGCAGGCCCCATGACGGAAATGGTCTTTTACGAAACGGCCTGTCACGCCCTGGCCAGCACTGTATCGGGCTGGCATCTGTGGGAGATGGCCTCGGCGCGCAATAAATATAGAAATCGGGCAACACCTCTGGAGGCAAGGCTTGGTATGGAGGTGGGCCATGCCGTTGCGCGACAGGCAATGACCAGAGAACAAGCAAACGAGCTGGCCTTAAGACTTTTGTCGAAATACGAAGACAAGGCGGCGGATGCACCAAAGGGCAAGGAATA
>CP070746.1:3083897-3089326 GCA_020348305.1 Desulfobacterales bacterium | reverse complement strand
TTTATTCATTTTACCCTCATTTCAGACTTAAGCATTATTAGAACAGCTCGGTTGCCGCCAGCCTTACATGCTCGGCATTGACCATCATGGATTTTTCATCAGCGGCAGCCATGAGCGCTCCGCGTGCCAGATTGTTAGCTTTTCTCAATAGCCCTCCGGAACCCTGGTGGATGGCGGTGACCGCAGGATCTTCAAAAAGGCTCTTATTGATACCGGCCAGATTCAGATGATGCACCAGATACTGCTGCATGCCATCACGGGTAAGGCCCTCCATGTGGGCGCGTGCAATAATACGCGATGCCAGAGGTGCTGAGGTGCGGTACATGAGCTTATCAACCAGGTTGGCCTGACCTGCCAGGATCAGGGGCAGATAGGGCTTTGAGTCTTTTTCAAATTGGCAGATGGTATGAAGCTCCACAAACACCTCAAGGCGCAACAGCGATGCCTCATCGACGATCAGAGCTACTTTCATTTTTTTGCCTTCGATCAGTTCGACAATCTCCTTTCGGATCAGATAGGTCAGTTGCGCCTTTGAGTTGCTGGAGCGTCCGATACCCATCTCGGCAACGATCTGGCGATAAAGTTCCATGATCGAACCGGTGGAGGCGGTCACATAAAAGGGCTGATACTCGGAAGGATGCAGCTGCCCGGCCGCATATCGCAGAGCCGTTGATTTGCCGGATCCGATCTCACCGGTGACAAGCCCGATGCCGCCGATACGAAGCGTGTAGTCAAAACGGTGTTTGACCTCCAGCAGTTCATCGGTGTGAAGGATTTCATCAAAGTCAAGATCTTGCATAAAGGGCTCCTTTTGGAGCCCAAAAAAGCTGCGATAGGTTTCATCCATCAGTTTTTTTCCTTTTCAAGGTAAGCAGGCTTCCGCCCTGGTATCTTTTTTTGTCGCTGTCGATGCTGATATCGGCATTGCGGTTTTTATCTCTTTTGGCCCGGCAGTTGACGTTAAGATCCACCAAGCGTAAAAAACCGTAGGATTTATGCTGGTAAAAAACTTCCACCCGGGTGATGTTGTCGGCATGATAAAGCAACTCCACCTGGTAACCGATGAGATGGACCGGTGCTTCAAACAGATGCCCCATCAAAGTCACCGTACGATCCCTGGCCACACGGCGGCGGACAGTTTGGCGAAAGTAGTCTTTCAGGTTTTTGGGAGCAACTCTTAAGCATTCCATGTTGGCGGTGAAGCGTTCAAAGGGTTTCTGACTTGTTGAACCATGTTTTCGCTGGTGGTACACATCGTTCAACCACAGATCAAAGGCCTCGTTGAGTTCGGTCAAAGTCTTGCCGATAAAACCGGTGACAAAGTCGGTACGCACCGTTCGAAAGAAGCGTTCGATTTTGCCGCGGCCTTGAGGTGTATAAGGTTTGGAATAGATCAAGGCGATGCCCAGTGCTGCGGTAACTTGTTGCAGATGCCGTGACCGGAATGCCGGAGCGTTGTCCACATAAAGTTTTCGTGGCAGGCCGCGTTTGCTCAAGGCCTGTTCCAGGGTGTGAAGGTAGGATTTAAGTTGTTCGTTGAGGTAAAACTGCCCGTGTAGGATCAGCCGTGAATGATCGTCCAGGATGGCGATAAGATACGTTTTTTTCTTCCTGCCGTTGATTTCAACGTAAGGGCCGTGCATCACATCGCTTTGCCACAGGTCGTTGGGCAGCTCGGCTTCAAACTTTCTGCGGTCCACCGGCTTTTGAGCGGTGAGATTCATCAGATTGTGCTGATGTAAAAAGCGGTACACACTGGACAATGAAAGTGTTATTCCCGCTGTGACCAGGCGGCGCTTTTCCATAGTGGCGATCAGATGCCTTGCCGTAGCCTTGGGCATCTGATGACGCAGGTTTGCCAACGCCAGACAGGTCTCCTCATCCATGGAGCGGCTTTTGCCCCTGTCGGCTCTTGAGCCGGGAGACAATGATTTCAGGTTTCTGTTGCTGTTTTTGTAAAGCCGGATCCATCGATATAGCGTGGATTTGCTGATGCTTGTTCTGGTTGAAAACGGGATGTTCCATTTGCGCGCGCATTTTTGCTCAAAAAGCCGCTGTTTTTCTTTCTGATCCATCTGCGATCCATTCACAAAATCGCTGATCACCGAAAAACGGAATATGGCCACCTCCATTTTTTCATCTTCTGTCATAAAAAACCTCCTTTCCGTAATTTTTGTCCCCTATATAACGCAAAGAAGGATGAAAAAATGACACGCTTCGGTAGGCTGGGTATCATATGAAGCTGACGGCGGATTAAATGGCGCGGCTCACCGGGGTCTGCCCCTTCATCAAAAGATAGTCAAAGGCTGCCACAGCACCCAGATTCCAGGTGTCGGTTAGATATGCTTTGATCCTTTTGCATAAAGACCTCAACCAATGGCATTGCCTGCTACGTGAAAGCCCGGGCAACCAATGGCCGGCTTTGGTCTTCTGTGCGATACTGCAGCGAATGGTGGCAACAGGCGATTGAAAGCGTTTAAAATATCCTGAAGGACGCAACCGCAATACACATCGGCAGTTTGGGCAGCGATAACGCTTGAGAAAAAAGGGTTGATCAAATCCGTCAAAGTAGGCCGTCACAAATCCATGTCCCCACAGCCGATGGCTACCGCAGCGTGGACAATGTTCGGGCTTGGGCCAGGGATAAAGTCGGCCTAAATGAAAAAGTTGCTTGAGAATCAGCGGAAAAAAGATTACCATAGGACCGTCCTTTGAGAACCATTGCATGGTTCTCCGTTTTAAAGGGCGGTAGGTCCCCATAACCATACCGCCCTTTTCTTAATAATAAAGCCTCCTTAGTGGAGGCTCATTTATTCCGGTAATCTTTTCTTCCTGTCAATAGAATATGAAAATACTCATGCCCTACAGCGCAATTTAAACTGGCAATCTACAATATCAATTGCCTCCGCAGGATTCTTTTTATCCTTAAGGGATCTAATTACACTCGTCCTCGAATCAGCGTTAACGAGTCTTAGAAGAGCCTGTTTTAAAAATTCCCGAATATCACCGTAACCAGCTAACTCGTATGGGTCTTCCTCTGGCAAAGGCAAGCCTTCCTTGGCATACAGCATGTTTATATGAAGCCCTGAAAAATCGCATTCTACAACATCTTTGTCATTGATCCGAATGTATTTTCTATATTCCTTAGGGATATTCTGCCACCAACCACCGTAGAATCTGCCGCCCTTTTCAAAAGATCCACCATTAAATATTCGTCTTAACCTTTTCTGGGTGAGATCTATTGGGCTTTTCTGAGGATCTCTGTTCAACCTCTCATTGATCTTTTTGAGCTCTGTATTAGGCACATACAGTAAAATAGCGTGTTTTTGGAGGTTTCTATTAATCACCTTAAGATTGTTTAGAATTTGAATTGTATCATCGGTCTCTTGGAAATCTATTATTTCCTTTTTCTCATCATCCCGAAGGATCAATGTAGGTTCGCTCTCATCCCAGTGAATCATCCCTTCTTCAATTTCATTATCATTTTTCAAAAGCCTAATTAATTTTTCTGTTGCTCTCATTCTGGGCTTTTTTGAACTAAAGGGCCTGTCCTTATTATAAAAGCCTTCTGTATAATCAATGTATGCGTTTTTTATCAAGAAATCATTGATTTTCTTCGATATTTCATAACTTAGGTGCATACGACCATATTTAGTGCCGGGCTTAAAATTATTAGAATTTCTGGAAAATGTAATGTAGGAGGTAGGGTCATTCTGGTTAGCTACGAAAAGATCCAAAACGATAACACGAATATGGTCTATGTACTTTTTCGCATATCGTTTACCAATTCCGACTTCTGATTTCATTTCGTCAAGGATATAGTTCAGAGCAGATTTAACCTCTGGATAGTTGCTAAGTCTCCAAGCATACAGATCCCTTGAGTTGCTTAATTCTTTGAACTTCCTTAACATCTCTTCATTAGTGGAATCTTTTTCAACCATACAATGTAGCCTCAATAAAAACCCCCGGTTAATCCGGGGGCTTCAGATTAAATCTTATGATACAAAAAGGTCTAAATTAATTCTGGTAATAAATTGGCACCTTCTCTCAGGGTTTCATCGAAAAGATGTGCATATCGTTGTGTCATCTGAGGTGTTTTGTGGGTGAGCAGTTTCTGCAAAGTATATTGCGACACCTTACCAGATGAAGCCAGATAACTTGCATATGTGTGCCGAAGCCCATGAAACCTAAACTTATGATTAATTTTAGCATGTTTCTTGATCCGAGTCCAAATTTTGCTGATAGTGGTTCTCCTATCCCCTCGCCTATTAGGAAACACATATGGACAATCAGGATATAGCGAATGCTTTTCGGCTTTATTAAGTATTTTTAGTGCTTCATCGCTTATTGGTAAGTATGAATCCTTGCCACCCTTTGTACCTGACAGGTATATCCAGCCATTTTTATGATCAACGTTCTTCCATTTTAGATTAAACAGCTCCCCTCTTCTTAAGCCTGTAAATAGAGCAAATTTGACCAATAAGGCTGCTCTCTGATTGACCCAAATATCAAGAGTCGTCAGCAGTCTTCTGATCTCATCCTTTGAGAGGCATTCCGTGATTTCGTTATTTAGTTTAGGAAGTTTGATCTTTAATGCTGGATTTTGACCTGAATATAAATCCATCTCAGCAGCCCAATTGTAAACTCTCTTTATCAGCACAATTACGTGCTTAATCGTTGCAGGTGCATAGTTTCTTTTCAAACGCATTCTTTTTATAACAAAATGCACATCATAAGTTGTGACAGCATCCATCTTTTTACCTTTCAAATGGGGTTGAACGTGCATTTGCCACCTTTGCATATCTTTGTTCCAACTTTTTTTATGCTGCTTTGCCCAAGAAAGATACTTCTCCCAGATGTCATCAATCATACGAATTTTGCTTATTCCGAACAGACTGTTTTCCAGAGATTGAGTTTTGAGTTTCCTCTCCAACTTTTTAGCCATGGAGAGAGAATCGAGCACCTTTGAGATTCGTCTCCCATCTTTGCCCTTCACAATGACTTTGTACTTTTTCCCACTGCAGAAATCGTAACCACAATTTTTGCAAACTCTGGATCGCACAGAAAGGTTTGATTTACATTTCTTGCAGACAAGATTGATTGACATGACATGCCTCCTTCCCCAAGGGGGTGTAAAAAGAGTGAACTTTTTCATCAAAAGGAGACAAATTCGCGCAAGGGTTCCCCGGGGAAATCCGTAATGATTCTCGTTAATTGACAGCGTTAACACGGATAATCCCGGATAAAAGGTGGGATACTCCAAATAAAAAAGGACACCAATTCAACTTATTGATATCCTTATAATTTGAGGTGCCGAGGGACAGAATCGAACTGCCGACACGGGGATTTTCAGTCCCCTGCTATACCGCCTTAGATACCTCGGCACAGTTGGAAGTTAAGCGTTATATTTAGGAAAGTTTAGTATTAGA
>CP070746.1:3081213-3083797 GCA_020348305.1 Desulfobacterales bacterium | reverse complement strand
GACTAAGGGAAGAAAGCTAAGGCAGTCGGATTGAGGCCTGCCGGGAAATCGGCAGAGGTGCCGCCGACGCCTACAGCCACTGCACCGAGGTTCTACTCTACTCAAAAGCCTCTCAAAGTGCATATACGTTTACAGTATCTGTACTTTTGAGAGTCACAATTTTTTGCAGATACTATCCATATATCGGTAATTGAGGCTCAGTTGCGATTCGTTGGAGATGAACGAAACCGCTCCACGGTACTTTTAGCTCTGCTTTTACATAAATCTGCGATTAGTAATCTGCAGTGTTGAGGTCTGAAAATATTGAAGATTACCAGAAGATGTATGCGATAATTCGTGTTTACAACTACATAGTCCCTCCTTTTTTGCTAATACCTCCTATGGAAAGATATCTAATGAATTTTTAGACAAGCGACGTGAGTCAAAACGAATTATTTCGCCTGAGAGTATGGTAAGAAATGACATTACGTATCAAATAGAAACATATTCCCTTTAAAATGCTAATTTGTTCGCCTTTGCTCGAATACCCTGTCTGCTTCGTGCAGACTCCGCTTTTAAACTGGATCGTTCCACCTGAGGCAGGTTATGTACTATTTTCAAGATAACTTCAAGTAGCCTTCCTGTTAAATTCATGTTAAAGGACACAGGGCTTTTTGTCACCAAGATGCATGATGTATAAGTCAGATCAGAGTTGAGCTAATAATCAAGGAAAACATGCCGCAGAACAATCATCCGGACCTTTTGACCGGCAGCATAACAAAGAGCGTTGTCAGGCTGTCCCTGCCTCTGGCAATTGCTATGCTTTTCCAGACGGGTTTCAGTGCCATCGATATGATTTTTCTGGGGATGGTAAGCTCTGAGGCTATTGCTGCGGTCGGCATGGTGTTTCCCGTTCTTTACTTTTTTGTTTCATTTGTCATGGGGGTTGGGGTCGGTTTGACCTCTTTTATCGCCCGGGAAGTCGGTGCCGGTGATATTAAAAAGGCCGAAAGAATTGCAGCTAATGGAATTATTTTCAGCATCATTATGTCTTCTTCTCTGGCCTTCCTAGGCGTAGCATTTTCACGGCCGCTGTTCACAGCCCTTGGGGCAGGGCCTGAAATCCTTGAATCCGTCCTAACTTATTCCCGCATCATATTTATCGGTTTCTTATTCCTCTTTTTCGCAGCCTTTTGCAGCAGCATTATTCGGGGCGAGGGCGATACCAAGACCCCGATGAAATTCATGCTGATTGCCACACTGATCAATCTAATACTGGATCCGATACTTATATTTGGCTTGGGTCCGATTCCCATGATGGGCGTTAAGGGGGCTGCCTTGGCCATGGTGATATCCAGGTCGACAATGGCCGTCCTTGCTGTAAGGCATTTTTTATCCGGAAAATCTCTTGTCAAACCGACCTTTAAAAATTTCAGATTTGATATTTCTATTCTAAAGGAAATACTCAGAGTTGGTATTCCTTCAACGATTACAAATATGAGCGCATCCATCGGACTGATGGTATTTATGCGGCTTGTGGCCGGATATGGACCCCTGGCCATCGCAGCCTATGGCATCGGTGGTAGAATTGAAAGCATTGCAATCCTGCCCGCCTTTGGTATGGCTGGAGGGGTCCTGACAGTCGTGGGTCAAAATTACGGAGCCACGCAACTGGAGCGAGCCAGAAAAGCTATTATAAGTGCTGTGATACTTATCGCCGGATTCATGCTTGGCGTTGGAGCGCTATCTTTATTTTTTTCTCGGGAACTCCTTTATATATTTACCGACGATCCGAAGGTGATTGCATTTGGCAAGGATTTTTTGCTATTTCGAGCACCTTTTTTTGCTCTAGTCGGTGTCAGAATGACAGTCAGTTCGGGTTTTGCGGGAGCCGGGAATCCAAGGGTAGGTTTGTTAACCCTATTGTTCGGTTTATTTATTGTAGGATTGCCCACGGCAATAATTCTAAACAACATCATTGGACTGAATGCCATGTGGATCGGGCTGTCTTCGTCCAACCTGGCAGGATCTTCGCTGGCGTATTTTCTGTTTCTCTGGGGATTTCCGTCACGCAAGGAGAGCAAAGGCGAAACCGTGACACTGGTTGGATAAGTATGGTGGATATCGCCTCCGCTTTGATCCGACAGCCCATTCTGCAAAGCAATCGTGACGATATTTGTTGGCGAGCTTCCAAGGCAGCCTATGAAATCGTGGGTGGATATCATAACAGGAAAACAAATATCACTGAACTTGTGATTTCTTGAGAGATTGTCGAAAAAGTCCAAAAATGCCGATTTTTGTAATTTCGTATTTAATGAAATCAATAACTTACTGGCATCAAAATTACAGATTTAGGCTTTTTCGACAGTCTCTGAATGTACCTGCACAAACTAAGAGCCTAAGATAATAATTATAGGTCAGGTGCGGGTATTTTGATTTGAAAATTCATGCTTAAATTGTAGCGTTTAATATTGCAGATTACACAATGGCAAATACATTCTTTTTTGAGTCTTTATTTTTTTTTAACATTTCGTGCCTCCTCCCACAGTTATAGAAGACCACCAAAATATTGCATATTGTATTAACCAATCCTCAATTTTACTTT
>CP070746.1:3072224-3081113 GCA_020348305.1 Desulfobacterales bacterium | reverse complement strand
TACTTGAACGCGGTAGCTCTTCCCTCAAATAAATTTGAGGAGTGAAATGGGTAAGAAATTAGCCAATAAAGTGGCCATCATTACCGGTGCAGGTTCAGGTATCGGACAGGCAACAGCAATACTTTTTGCGAAAGAAGGATCGAAAGTCGTCGTCGTCGACCGCGATCCTGAAAAAGGTTCCGAAACGGTTAATCGGATTAAAGAAAACAATGGTGATGCTACACTGATACTCAGCGATGTTTCCAAAGATTCCGATGTGCAGGACATGGTGAAAAAAACTGTTGATCAACATGGCCGTCTGGATATCCTGGTTAACAATGCCGGTATCTTTAGAGAAGGGGATGCGGTCAAAGCGACTGAGGCGGATTGGCAGGATGTATTGGCAGTTAATTTAACGGGTGTTTTCCTTTGCATGAAATACTGCATTCCTGAAATGATCAAAAGTGGAGGGGGTGCTGTGGTAAACGTCGCCTCTGAAGCCGGACTTGTCGCAATAAAAAATCAGGTGGCCTATAATGTTTCAAAAAGTGGTGTGGTAGCTCTGAGTAAAAGCACGGCCCTTGATTTTGCTGCTGATAATATCAGAGTTAATTGCATTTGCCCAGGGCGAACCTTAACGCCTTTGGTAGAAGAAGTTATCAACAGTTCAGAAAATCCTGAAGCAACACGGCGAACTCTTTCCGAGGACCGGCCATTAATGAGAATGGGGAAGCCAGAAGAAATCGCTGCTGGGATACTATTTTTAGCCTCCGATGAAGCTCCTTATACCATTGGAGCTGTCCTCTCCATAGACGGGGGCTATACGGTCCCATAAATTTTCTCAGTTCACAATGAATGCGCACATGGAAAGTTCAGCCTTCCTTTTACGAGCAGAAGCAGTTGATAAAAGCTTCCCGGGAGTGCACGCCCTAAATAAGGTCGATTTCGATCTGAAAGAAGGAGAAGTACATGTTCTTTTAGGTGAGAATGGTGCCGGCAAATCGACCTTAATGAAGATTGTTAGCGGAACATATCCCAAAGATGAAGGCAAGATTTTTATCAACGATCAAGAAGTTGACCTCACCAGTCCCCACCACGCTCGTAATTTGGGAATTGGCATGGTCTATCAGGAGTTAAGTCTCATTCAAAGTCTCAGTGTTGCTGAAAACATTTTTCTGGGAAGTTTTCCTAAACGGTCCATTGGCACAATCTATTGGTCTAAGCTATACAAAGAAGCTCATAAACTTCTTGATGATTTTAGCGTCGCGATAGACCCCCACCAACGAATCAGTACGCTGGGTATGGCAGAGCGGCAGCTTGTTGAAATTACGAAAGCCCTTTCAATGAACGTCAAAATCCTGCTGCTAGATGAGCCCACATCCGCTTTATCCGATGAAGAACGCAGCAGACTTTTCGATATCATTAACCAATTACAGAAACGAGGAGTTGGAATTGTTTATGTCTCACATCGTTTAGACGAAGTGCCTCAGATCGGCAAACGGGTTTCCGTTCTGCGAGACGGTAAGAAAATAGGCACATTGCCGGTAGAAGAGGCGGATGAAAAAACATTGATTCGCATGATGGTGGGACGTGAGCTTAAGGAGCATTTCCCCAAAGAAGAAGTCCCCTTGGGCCAAGAAATTCTCAGAATTGAAGGCTTAACAGTTAAAAATAAGCTCAATCGCCTTAATCTAATTCTACATGAGGGCGAGATTTTAGGAATTGCCGGTCTGATGGGAGCTGGTAGGACCGAACTTGCGCGGGTCTTATTTGGGATCGATGAAATAGATAGTGGTAATATTTTCATTAATGATCGTCAGGCTAAAATATCATCTCCCTGGGAAGCAATTGAGTTGGGTTTAGGGTATCTTACGGAAAATAGGACCGATGGCTTGGTACCTCGTTTATCGGTGACGGCCAATATTATCCTGGCCAGTTTAAAGCGACTATGTACAATGGGATTTCTGCGGCGATACAAAGAAAAAGACTTTTCCGAAAAATATATCCGCGAGTTAAATATTCATACCGCCGGTTTAAATCAGAAACTTGAATTGCTCAGCGGAGGCAACCAGCAAAAGGTGGCTCTCGTTAAATGGTTATGCAGTCATTCTAAGATTATGATTTTTGACGAGCCCACCAGAGGCATTGATGTTGGTTCTAAGATAGAAGTATTTCGCCTCATGAATCAACTGGTAAAAAAGGGTGTTGGAATCATCATGATTTCATCTGAACTGCCTGAAGTCATGGCAATGGCAGATAGGATTTTGGTTATGTGTCGCGGATCGTTATCAGCTGAGTTTCAACGGGGAGAAGCCACGCAAGAAGATATCCTCAGATGTGCTGTGATTGGTGGAGAATGAAAATGTTCCAAATAAAAAAAGTAACCGAGAAATCAGATGCTAGATCTTCTGCTATTTCTTGGCCAATTAAAACGATTGGATTTCCTGAGACGGGTTGGTCCGTTTTGCTACGGGGTGGTCCTATAATTGCATTATTGTTTTTGCTGGTCTATTTTTCCCTCGCGTCTCCTCACTTTGGGACATTAAGTAATTTAAAGAATATTGCCCAGCAAAATGCCTATCTTGTTATTCTGGCAATCGGACAAACGCTGGTGATTACCGGAGCAGGAATTGATTTATCCGTTGGCGCCGTAATGGCAGTTTCCGCCTCCGTCATGGCGGTTTTTGCCACACAGGAACTCAGCATACTGGGGATGACCATCGGTCCTATTAATGTGTGGTTGGCTATGCTCATCGGGCTGGTAGTCGGCACCATCGCTGGATCTCTGAACGGATTTGTAGTTGCTAAAGGAAGAATTCCAGATTTTGTCGCAACCCTTGGCATGATGGAAGCAGCCCGCGGTGCCGCATTGCTGGTTACCGGAGAATTGCCTATTCCCTCCCATTTGACCGCTACGGAACTGAAAGGCTATTTGCCCGAGCCGATAATTTAGATGGGCGGCAGTGAAATATTCGGCATACCAACGGGACCGCTGATTGCTCTGGCCATGGTAATTATTGGATGGATAATAATGAGTCAAACCGGGTTGGGTAGAGCCATTTTTGCAGTAGGAGGAAACAAAGAAGCCGTTAGAGTGTCGGGCATCAAGGTCGATCGCAAAAAAATTGCAACTTACACAATTATGGGTTTGATGGCGGCAGTGGCGGGCATCGTACTCACCGGACGCATGAACTCGGCCAACGCCCTGATGGCTACGGGAGTGGAGTTAAAATGCATCGCCGCAGTGGTCATCGGCGGTACGAATCTATTCGGTGGCGAGGGCACCATTATAGGGACGTTGATCGGTGCAATCATTATGGGAGCACTTGGCAATGGTCTGAATTTGCTGAATGTGTCGGCATTTTGGCAGCGCGTCATCATGGGTATCGTCATCATTTTCGTTGTTGTTTTCGATCAATGGCGCAGACGACGATTTGGAGCCTGAAGAATGCTGATAGATCTGGAGTACTGATTATATGAAAACAGAACGAATCAATCATTAGAATTCAAATCATTGGCACTTCATTTTTCTGAAGGATTTTTCTTGTGTAGCTCTCAAGTAATACAGTCCTATTATGAAACCCGGTCAGCCCTCCTTCTGCTAAGCATTGAAAAATACTATACAGATTTTTGTCTCATCTTTTTTCTTAGCTAAAATTGCTAAAATACGTTCTTGCAATGATACACTTGATGGAAATTGGTTTGAATAATGACCCTTGACGAATCGTTTCATATTTAGCTTATACTAATTGAGCGAAAAACGCTCAATTGGTTTTTAACTCAATTGAGGTTATACATTATAGAAAGGAGCTAATTCCTAAGCGATGACAAAAGGAAAAATCGGAGTCTGTGTCATTGGTGCAGGTCGGGCGGGTGCAATTCATATAAAGAATTTTGCGTATGGGATACCTGAGGCTCGACTTGTTGCTGTAGTAGATCCTTTAGAGAAAGCTGCGGTCAAAGCGCAGAAAGAGTTTGAAATTCCGAACTATTATCTAAATTACAAGGAAGCTTTACAAAATGATGCGGTTGATGCTGTTATTGTTGTAGCTCCAACAGTATATCACAGAGATATCACTGTTGCAGCTGCAAATGCAGGAAAACATGTTCTCTGCGAAAAACCGATGGCCATGAATGCTTCCGAATGTGATGAAATGATAAAGGGAGCCAAATCAAACAATGTCAAGCTGCAAGTCGGCTTTATGCGAAGATATGATGCCAATTTTATGGCCGCTAAAAAAAGAATAAGCGATGGCATGATTGGCGATGTGGTTCTTGTAAAATCTCTTACTCATGGACCCAGTATCCCACAAAGATGGCAATATGACATTACGAAGAGCAACGGTCCATTAGCCGAAGTAAATAGCCACGATATAGATACCTTAAGATGGTTTACAGAAAGTGAGTTTAAGGAAGTTTATGCTATTGCCGGCAATTATAGGTGCGCCGAGGTAAGAGACGAATTTCCGGATTTTTATGATAATGTTATTCTGAGTGCCAGATTTATCAATGGTATGCAGGGATTTATTGATGGTGCCGTTTCGGTAGGCTATGGCTATGATGCCAGAGTCGAAATATTAGGAACTAAAGGTGTGTTGTTTGTCGGACAGCTCAATGAAAATTCAGTTATTATGTGTAGTCAAGCCAGCGGAATGATGAAGCCCATTGTCAGAAGTTGGAAAAACTTATTTATCGAAGCCTATCGCGCTGAAGACATTGATTTTATTGGTTGCATATCAGAGGATCGCGAACCGCGGGTTACAGGTTTTGATGGTCTGATGGCGGTAAAGGTTGTCAATGCAGGCAATTTATCAATCAAGGAAAAACGGCCGGTTCTTGTTGACCCCACTTGAGTTAAAACCAATTGGGAGTTATTCGTTATCCGGGTAAAGTCGGCAGTGAATACTTTATGACGAAAGGACATTTCCAAAATATTTTAGAATCTGCTGAAGTATATTACTGCGTGGAAAGGGACGGAAGACCTGAGATCATTGATAACCCGAAATGGAAGTACTAAGGGTCAGAAAAATTCGAACATAATTCGAGGTTTTGAAACCGATTCGAGTTTAATGGAGATGGATTATGAAGATTTATTTAGGTGTTGATGTGGGAACCACGGGCGTAAAAGCATCTATTTTTGATATTGACGGAAATCTTAAATCCCAATCATATGTAGAATCCAAGCTTTATTATCCAGCATCGGGCCTGGTAGAGCAAAACCCTGAGGAGATGCTTTCAGAGACGATGCAAGCCATTCAAGAAGCGGTCACTTCATTGGGAGATGGAGATATTGCGGCGATGTCCATCGATGGACAAATGGCCGGATTGATGGCAATTGATGATAAGTGGGCGCCAACAACCCATTACGACAGTTGGCTTGATACACGCTGTGAAAATCAAGTCAAAGAAATGAACCAATATAAAAAAGATGTCATCAGACAATCAGGTTCAGCGCCCGGTTTCTTTTTTGGCCCCAAATTATTGTGGTGGAAAGAAGAACGACCTGAAGTCTATGAAAAAACAGCAAAATTCATCGAACCATCGGCCTATATCGCCGGAAAATTCGCCGGGCTAGATTCTGAGTCAGCTTTTATTGATTACACTTTCATACATTTTACGAACCTATCGGATAACCAAAATAAAAAGTGGTCGGAAGAAATATGTGCACGCTTTGACGTTGATATAGAAAAATTGCCTCGTATTATCTCCCCTCTGGAAATCATTGGCACATTAAAAGAGGCGTATGCCAAAAAGATGAATTTAAAGCCTGGTCTGCCGATAGCCGCCGGGTGCGGAGATACGGCAGCAGGTCTGTTGGGTGCTGGTTTGGTCGTGCCCGGTGAGTCAGTTGATACTGCGGGGACAGCCTCTGTTTTAACATTCTGCAGTAGTGAATTCCGACCTGATGCCGAAAAGGAAACGTTGCTATCCTGTCGAAGTGTGGTTGATGGTTTGTGGTATTCATTGGCCTATATTAATGGTGGAGGATTGTGCATTGAATGGTTTGCTGAAGAATTTGGATATTCAAATATGGAAAAAAAGGAGATCCTTGATGAACTTAATGAAACAGCTTCAAAGGTATTAGCAGGCTCAGAAGGCCTTATTTTCTGCCCCCACTTTGCAGGCAGAAATTTTCCCTATGAACCGAACCTCAGAGGAAGCTGGACAGGATTAAACTGGAAACATAAAAAGGAGCATCTTTACCGTTCACTTTTAGAGGGTATCGCTTTTGAATACCGACACTATTTAAACAATTTTCAAAGATTATACCCTGAGGTAGAGCTAAAGAAAATTAAAATTATCGGGGGCGGGGCCAAATCACCACTATTTTGCCAAATTAAGGCTGACTGCACACACCTGCCGTATGACATTTTATCTGAAAGAGAATTCGGCACACTGGGCTCTGCATTAATAGCTGCTGCGGCTATCGGTGATATTGACGATCTCGAAAATAAGGTTCAGGAGATCAACAAAGAATTTGAAACGGTAACGCCTGTAGAGGAGCAAGTTCAATTATATGATCGTTTTTTTCAAGAATATGATGAAACCATAAATGGACTGCTGACCCTATTTAATAAACGAAAAGAAATCATATAATCATCATACGATTATGAAAGCCATTGTATACAAAGGAAATAAAACAATTGAGGTCGAAGAGCTAAAAAGGCCTGAAATAAAAAATGGCCAGGCTCTTCTTAAAGTTAAAGCTGCCGCTATTTGTGGCACAGATCTGCGTATTGTCGATCATGGCCATCATCTTATTCCTGAAGGAACCTCACGAATTTTGGGGCACGAAATTGCAGGCATTATCGAAGCGGTAGCACCTGATGTGAAAACCCTAAAGCCAGGCATGTCTGTGGCCGTAGCCCCTAATATCCATTGCGGGAGCTGTTATCAATGCATGCGGGGCAATTCACATCTTTGCGATAACCATGTGGCCTTTGGAATCGGAATCGACGGGGGATTTGCTGAATATATGGTTGTGCCGTCGAAAGCGATTATGCAAGGTAACATCATTCCCATGAGGGATGGAACGGACTTTGCGCAAGCCGCTTTAAATGAGCCGCTTTCATGCTGCTATAATGGCTTGGGATACACTGAATTCTCTTTTGGAGAAACAATTTTAATCATTGGGGGCGGACCCATTGGTATTATGCATACGTTGCTGGCCAATGTCATGGGTGCCTCCAAAATCTTCGTCTCGGAGATCTCAGACGACCGGCTTGGGGAGGTTGGTAAGTTTGGCGCAGACATCATCGTCAATCCTAACAAACAGAATTTGAAAGAAGTGGTCCTTGAGGAAACCAATGGTCAAGGCGTGGATGTAGCTATTGTTGCCTGTCCAGTTGCATCAGCCCATAATCAGGCCTTGGAGTGCATGGCACCTTTGGGCCGAATGAACTTCTTTGGAGGATTGCCGAAAGACCGCCCGATGAGTACGATAAATGCGAACCTTGTTCATTATAATTATTTGAAAATTGTTGGCACATCGCGGCAATCAATTCATCAGTATGTGAAAACATTGCGAATGATTGAAGCCAAGAAAATAGATCTCAGAGCTCTGATTACGGGTCGTTTTAAACTTGATGAAGCGAATACGGCATTTAAGACTTCCCAAATCGGAGAGGGTCTGAAGAATATCTTTTTGCCGTGAACAAAGCGCCGACCCATTTGAATTTGAAAGGAGAACGTTTATGAAGAAGGTGTTAGTCACTCCTAGATCATTGACCAGTGCCAGCCACCCTGCTCTCGATCTACTAAGGGGGGCAGGTTGCCAAGTCATTTTTTCAACGCCGGGAAAACAACCGGATGAAGAAGAACTCATCGGTCTGCTTCCCGGCTGTGAAGGATATCTTGCAGGAGTCGAAAGGGTTTCGGCAGGGGTATTGGAAGCGGCAAAGGGACTGCAGGTTATCAGCCGCAACGGAACCGGTATCGATAACATTGATATGAATGCGGCCAATCGATTGAATATCCAGGTTTGCCGGGCGGAAGGTGCCAACGCGCGCGGGGTGGCCGAACTAACGCTTGGACTGATCTTGGCGCTGGTCCGTTCCATACCGTTCAGCGATAGCCAGCTGAAAAACAAACGCTGGGAGAGAAGAAAAGGCATTGAGTTGGAAAATCAAACACTTGGTTTGATTGGCTGCGGTGAAATTGGTAAAAGGACCGCTTTGCTCGCTACCGGGATGGGAATGAAGGTGTTTGCCTTCAGGCGTTATCCGGATCATTCTTTTTCTCCGCCTAATTTCAGCTATGTTTCTCTGGAAGATCTATACCGTCAGTCGGATATTATCAGTCTGCACTGCCCGTCGTTGGAAAGCGGAAAAGCTTTGATCAATAAAGAAGCCATCGCCAAGATGAAAAATGGTGCTTATTTGGTGAACACCGCCAGAGCGTCCTTGTTGGATCTGGCCGCTGTTTTGGAAGCACTGGAGAGCGGTCGGCTCGCGGGAGCGGCCGTCGATGTTTTTGACCAGGAGCCGCCCACGGATTACAGATTGGTGAAAAATTCACGGGTTATTGCAACGCCCCACATAGGCGGATACACATCGCAGAGTATAGATAGGGCTACCACTCAAGCGGTCGAAAATATTATCAACGTTTTACATTTACAAAGGACAGAAAGGAAAGGCCGGACCTGATTTTAGGCGTAGAAAGGACTCGAAGATCATGAAAAGGCAAAGATAAAACGCCACCCGGGCAACGGGAAATGTCCGGGGGTTTCTGTTAGTTTCAGAAACCTACGCATGTATTTTCTTGAGCAGCCAGGCCATGTTTTGGCCCAATGTCTGCATCGTTTCCAGGCCTTCTTCGTCCTGCTCGACGTCCCCGATGGCCCGCCCGATGCCGACATTCCAGTAAGAAGATCCCACGACGATCATCTGGCCGATCAGGAAAAAGTGATTC
>CP070746.1:3067512-3072124 GCA_020348305.1 Desulfobacterales bacterium | reverse complement strand
GCAATCTTGTTTTTAAATCAAAATTGATGAAAGGAGAAAGAAATGAATAAAGGAGATTTAGTCAACGAGGTGGCCAAGGTGGTCAGTACCAAAAAAGAGGCCCAGGCAGCAGTGGATTGTGTTTTCTCATCGATCACCAAATCATTGAAAAAGGGGGATTCCGTTACCCTGGTTGGTTTTGGAACCTTCAAAGTGATGAAAAGAAAGGCCAGAAAGGGACGCAACCCACAGACCGGAGAGGAAATTACAATTAAGGCATCCAAAGCTCCCAAATTTACTCCCGGGAAATCATTAAAAGAGGCTGTTAAATAAATATTTATTAAACGGTAAAACAATCTTTGCAAGCTAATTTATTTCCACGGCGGAGTTCTTTTACAGGGGCTCTGCCGTTTTATTTTTAAAGCTGCAGTCTTGAATGCTTGAATGCTTGCTGAATGTGAATGTGAATGCTTGTCTGAATGCTTGTGTCTTACTGAATGCTGAATGCTTGTCGGCCCAAATTAACTTATTGAAAATCAATCCAATTCATAGCCGGCAGAACGGGAAGAGAATACAATCAAAGAAAGAATCGAAAGGGAGCATTTTAGGAAGATCGATATCATGCAATCTCCGGCCATCTGGCTGTGCATCGGATGCCAACGGTGTACCAGTGCCTGCAGCCAGTTGGTTAAGGGCCATCTGATCATTGAGCAATTGAAACAATTGGCAGTGTCGGAAGGTTTTGCGACCGAAAAATTTCCGCTTGCCTGGAAAGAATACCAACAAAGTCTTTACAGTCAATTACTTGATGAAATCAATCTATTGTTCGGATATTGATTTCCCTGCCTTACATTTATTTATGCCATATACCATTGGAGATAGCCAACATCTATGTAAAATTGACCGACCTTCAAAACTTGTGATATCAGATTAGGATATCTGCATTTTTACCAGAGTTGTGATTACATCTACTAATCGGTATTTTTGCAATTTTGCAGATACTATAATGCTATCCAAGGTTTTGGGAGGTGTAATTTTCTGCAAATTATTTCAATATCTGAATTTCCCTTGACATCGGATAATGTTTCAGAATATTAAATCGCCAATACTGATCTTGAAATTCAATCTCACACCTGAATCTAACAGTTCCTATTTACGTTCACATCGAATTTTTCTTTCTGCGTAGTATCGCTCATCCTGAATCTCTCTGCTGAAATAGATACTGGTTTCCCTTAAACTTTAACCAAATTAAGTAAAGATTCAATGGAGAAACCCCTCAAATTGTGCCTATCTTGCTCCTGATAGGATAGCAGCCACTGTCTGGTTAGGAGCAGCAAGACCTAGAATTTTTGGGGATTCTTGATAGGTTCTGCTTATCTATAGCTACTGTTCAGAACTCAACACCGAGTTCAACGGTGATCACAATGAGTATATGGTGAAATAGGATTTACATCATAACCGGAAGAAATGTGTTGTTTATTGAGCTGCATTTGATCACTTAGTCTTTAAAGAGGAGGATTGTTATGAAAAAGATCGTTATGGCTATGGTGCTCGTCACCACCTTCCTTTTCAGTGCGTCGGCGTTTGCTGGCGAAGCCTGCGTCCATCATGTGGTGCTGTTTGACCTGAAAGACGACGTAACCCCCGAACAGATTGAAGAGTTCATTATCGTTGGTGAGGCACTTCTCTCAAAAATCCCGGGGGTTCAGGAGGTCTCCATCAACAAAAAGGCCCGTGAGGATCGGGGCATTCATATCAAAGACTACGATGTGGCCTTATATGTAAGATGGGAGAACAACGAAGCCGGAAACGTCTATGGGCCTCATACCCTGCACCAAACCTTGCTGAAGCTTTACAAACAGCAGTGGGCGGGCGTTAAGATTATCGACTTCTACGGCAACTAATATCCTGAACGCATACGATCACCTAAATTGACGAGAAGCCCGTCGCTGTGGCGGGCTTTTGTTTTGATACGCAACCATTACCTCTTTACAGTGCATATACTTCCAGCTAATCGCAACTGAGCCTCAGATACCGATATGTGAATAGTATCCGTAAAAAATCGGGGCTCTCAAAAGTACATGTATTGTAAACATATCTGAATTTCCCTTGACACAGGATTATGTTTCAGAATATTAAAATGCCAACAATATGCGCTCCTGAAATTCAATCTCACACCTGAATCTGACTGTTGCTATTTGCGTTCACTTTGAGTCTTTCTTTCCGCGGTGTATCGCTCATCCTGAATCTCTCTGCGGAAATTGATACCGGTCTCCCTCAAACTTTGACCTAATAATCGAGTAAAGATTCAATGGAGAAACCGCTAAAATTGTGCCTACCACGCTCCTAATGGAACATCTTTATCTTTTAGGAGCGTAATCATTTCGATGGAGTTTTCACTCAGAAATGGAACCTTTATGAACCCAGCGAACAAAAGGAGATGATAGATGGTAATTATAACTGAAAACATGTTTCCGCCGGGAAGTGCAAAGGATATAGGGAAAACATTTTTAGAGTTGCCGCCTTTACCTGAATATATAACCATGAAAGGGCCCTACATTCATAGTGATACAAAGAGAGGTATCCGAAGTATTCTTATATACGAATGTGATAATTCTAAATTAGCAGATGCATTGCAGGTTGTTGGAGATCGAGTCACCAATTATTTTGACGTACCAGGATATACCTATTCAGTTAATGCTTGGTATGAGGCTCAAGAAGCACTCAAAATGATTGGATTAGCATAATTTTGAGGCAGGGTCAGCAATGGCTCTGCCTCTTTTGTCCATATGACCTGTGATTTCTTAATCGTATCTGAAAAATATTTAGTTCATCAAAATTGCAGATACTGTAAACATATCTGTACTTTGAGAAACTCCAAAAAAGCTGTGATATCATATTGTCAATTCGAGTTTTAACTCGCTTCCAATTCTGTCAATTCAAGCATAGGTTAGAGCAATTAAAGCATAGAATTTTGCAGATCAGGTAATGCCAAATACATACTTTTTTGACCCTTTATATTTGATAGATAACGTGCCTGCCTCCACAATCAGAGAATACCACAGATACATTGCAGACTACATCTACCATTCCTCAAATTTTACTCTGTATAAAATCAAACAATAATAGGCTTATTTCAGACAAGCTGTTGCTGATATATCCAATTGTCTAAGGGATATCTTAGGCCACAATTTGGGATCGGCTAACCATAATAATCCGGTGCTTTTTTTATTTCCTCCCACTGATCCGGATCATGACCATGGATAAGAAATGCCTTTTCTGCTTCTACCAGGGTGTGTAAATTCTTCACGGACTCAAGCACCTGATCATTGTCTAAATTATTTCTGGAAACGACGAAATCATAATAATGTTCTTTAAAAGGAACGCTGTCCCCACTAAGTATGATAGTCTCTTGTTCTTTGAGTCTGACGACTAAAATTTGATGCCCGGGCGTGTGACCTGGCATTGGGACAATCACTAATTTTCCGTCCCCGAAAATATCTAATTCACCGTCTACTTTTTGATAGTCCAGCGGGTGATTCCAATCGGCTTGGAAATAACCTTTCCCTTCATTATCAGGATTCTTTGCAAATGCCAGCTCTTTACCCGAGACAAGAAAAGTTGCATCCGTAAAGAACTCATTCCCGCCGGCATGATCAAAATGAAGGTGGGAGTTGATCACATAGCGAATACTGCCCGACCGAATTTCGATTTTAGCCAGTTGAGATAAAATCCCACTGCTTTCATTACCAACAGGTTGAAAGGCTTTTGCAAGGCCACCCCAGCGAGCGAAGGCATCTTTGAATACATCCGTGTGGGGGCCAGTATCAAATAGAACATTCCCCTGCGGGTGAGTGATTATAAAAATTGGAACTGGCGTTTCTATGAAAAGATTCTTATCTGCATCCGGTATAAAAATATTTTTTCTTGCCCTTAATCTGCCGCATGTCATCGCATAAACTTTCATTTCTTGTGTTTTCCTTTCTTTAAAACACTATGGTGCGGGAAAGAGGAATCTCGAATCAGATTGTCCAAGGAACCTATGCTGCTACTTCATAACCAACATCACAGTTTAGCGTCAAGTTGCGATAAATCGATGTTACCTCATCAATGGGGAAATCTGGGATTATTAATGCTGCAGAATAACATTTGCTACGGAATGGTGCATTCTTTCCAACATAGTTTAGTTTGTTGGCCCACTAATTCCTGCGGTATCTTTTTCATATTCGACACCGAAACTCAAGAAGATTCAAAAAAAGCAGACTAAAACAGGTAGTGTCCAACTACTTTCGAACTGAGTTGTGGATTAGGCATGACAAATCAAAACTTTTTTGGCTGTTGTCTTTGTTTACATTGCGTGCCTGAAAGTGAAATCTGGAAGGACTGAAAATTTGTTGGATGTGCTGACGCAATATGAAATTTTGGGGTTTTGTAGATTAGGTTTAAATCAGAAAAAATTTTGCTGAACCAGTAGAGTAGAATCTCGGTGCAGTGGCTATAGGCATCGGTGGCAGTTCCACCGGTTTCCCGGCAGGCCTCAATCCGGCTGCCTTACCTTCCTTCCCTTAGTCCCCTCGTCGAACCGGACGTCGGGTTTTCCCCCCGCCTCGGCAGCGATTTTCTTGCGGGTATT
>CP070746.1:3047426-3067412 GCA_020348305.1 Desulfobacterales bacterium | reverse complement strand
GCATTGGTCACCACGGTCACCGAAGAAAGCCCCATGGCTGCGGCTGCGAAAATGGGGTTAAGCAGTATTCCGAAAAACGGAAAGAGCACACCTGCGGCTACCGGTATGAGAATGGAATTGTATGCAAATGCCCAGAACAGGTTTTGTTTGATGTTTCGAATGGTGGCTTTGCTCAAGGATATGGCAGTCACCAATCCGGTCAAATCCCCACTGATCAGGGTAATATCAGCAGACTCCATGGCCACATCGGTGCCGGTTCCGATAGCAATGCCAACATCGGCCTGGGCTAGGGCCGGAGCATCATTGATACCATCGCCAACCATGGCAACTTTTTTCCCTTCGGCTTGGAGTTTCTTTACCTCACTGGCTTTGACCTCCGGTAATACTTCAGCCAGAACCCGATCCACTCCAATCTGTCCGGCAATGGCATCAGCCGTTCGCTGGTTATCTCCGGTTAACATGATAACTTCAAGCCCTAAATGATGCAACGCAGCGACAGCAGCCCGGGAATTATCCTTTAAAGTGTCTGCTACAGCAATGATTCCTGCAATTTTCCCATCAACAGCAACCCACATGGGGGTCTTACCGTCACCGGAAAGCGCTTCGGCCTTTTGTTTCATGTCAGCCAGATGAATATCTTTATCATTCATTAATTTGGTGTTACCCAGCAACAAATGTTTACCTGATACGAACGCCTCAATACCATGGCCAGGAATGGCGTTAAAATCAACTGGTTCCTCCAACCTCAACTCATCTTCGCGAGCCTTTTTCACAATGGCATCCCCCAGGGGGTGCTCTGATCCCTTTTCCGCTGAGGCGGCCAATTGCATAATCTCTTTTGTTTGATATTCTGCGGCCGTAACGATATCCGTAACGACAGGCTCTCCCTTGGTTATCGTTCCTGTTTTGTCCAACACAATGGCATTGAGTTTGTGGGCAGTCTCAAGCGCTTCACCCCCACGGATGAGAACGCCGTGCTCGGCCCCTTTACCGGTTCCGACCATAATGGAGGTAGGCGTCGCCAACCCCAACGCACACGGACAGGCAATGATCATGACGGCGACGAAATTGAGTACGGCATAGGTTAAAGCGGGCACCGGTCCGAAGAAATACCAGATAACAAATGTTATCACAGCAGCCCCGATAACCGCGGGAACGAAATAGCTGGCAATAACATCAACCAACCTGGCTATGGGGGGTTTTGATCCCTGTGCCTCCTCCACCATTTTGATAATTTGAGCCAGCATCGTATCTTTGCCTATCTTGGTGGCCTTAAATTTGAAGGTACTGGTTTTGTTCAAGGTAGCACCAACCACTTCATCTCCAATGGTCTTCTCAACAGGAATGGATTCCCCTGTGACCATCGACTCGTCTACCGCAAAGTGCCCCTCAAGAACAATCCCGTCGACCGGAATCTTTTCTCCAGGCTTTACAATGACCGTGTCTCCAATGAGAACCTCCTCAACCGGAATCTCATGTTCTTCGCCATTCACCACGACTGTCGCTGTTTTGGCCCGCAGCCCTATCAATTTCTTAATAGCTTCCGAAGTTTGTCCCTTTGCTCTGGCTTCCAGCAAACGACCTAACAGGATAAGAACAATAATCGCACCGGCCGTATCGAAATAAACTTTAGGCGCCAGACCTTCGGCAGCAAAAAGACCGGGAAAAAAGATAGCCAGGACACTATACAAATACGCCGCTGACGTTCCCACTGCAATCAAGGTGTTCATATCGCTGGTCTTATGTTTAGCTGCCGTCAGGGCACCTTTATAAAACTGCAGGCCTACCCAGAATTGGACCGGGGTCTGAAAAAGCAGTTGTAAAAGAAAATTCGTCTGCCTCGAGATAGGTAATATTCCTGCCAAACCGATTTTATCCCAATGCACCAGGATGAACAGCGGCGCAACCAACACAATTCCCAGGAAGAATTTGCGCTTGAGTTGCGTAAACTCCGTCTCCCGGGCCTCTTTTTCAAGATCGACAAACTGTTCTTCATCTATCTCCAAAATCTCATAACCGGCAGACGCTACCGCCGTGGATAGATCTTCAACGGTTACCTGATCTGAACCGTAAACAACAGTGGCCTTCTCGGTTGCGAAGTTGACTGTCGCATTAATAACACCGGGGACCTGATTCAAGGCCGTCTGAACACGATTAACACAAGAAGCACAAGACATCCCTTGAACAGGCAATATCACCTTTTGTGTCTTGGCTTTATAAATATTTTGAGAGGCAGCAGACGTTTCATCGACTTTCATACCGTAAACCGGATCGATTTGCATAATGGTCACTCCTATTTTAGTTTTTTGAATCCAATAAGAGCAAGTAAAAGCAAGCCGCATGCCAAATGCAGGCACAACCTGGATAGCATTCTCACAACTATCCGAAATATAGTTAGAATTTAATATAAACCACTAATATTTGCATAATGATCAATTCGCCATTTTTGCTCATTTACATCGGAGCTGCAAAAAAACTTCGCAGTTTTGATCATTCAATGAATTTAAATGGATAAAAAGTATCCGCCTGTTGCAATTAAAATGGCCTCTGTCGAAACAATCAAAGAAGAGGTTTTTTTGTTGTACCATGCCTTTTAATTCTGTATAAAGTCAGTACTATTCAGCGATCAGGGAAAGCAGGACAATGGCAATGCCTCCCAAAACATCCACGATAGAATATAATTTTTTAATTTTGAGTGAAAAAGCGAATACGGCATACATTTTGCTAATTTGATTTCGAGAAACTCGAATCAACGAAGAGGATGGAGGCGTGGCCTGTATTAATGGATAGATTAACCGAAGCTACCGGCATCCGACGGAATATGACCAAAGGTTCATGCAATATATTTGAAACCGGAACGGTGATTAATGATAAGTGGGTCGTTCTTGAGCTTATTGCAAAGGGCGCGATGGGCGAAATTTACCTGGCCCATCAGCTAAACTTGAAGCGCGATGTGGCGATTAAAGTCGTCTCGGAAGAGTGGCTGAAAGATATCGATGACAATCCGGAAGAGATCGAAACCGCTTTTGAACGGTTCCGTCGCGAAGTTCATGCCATGGCGCAGGTGCGTCATCCCAACGTCCTGCAAATCTTCGATTATGGATCTACTACACTCGAAAAAGGCGAGACGGGTTGTACGGTTGAATTCATCGTCATGGAGTATATCCCGGGAGACACGCTGCGTTTTACAATGTCGGAAGAGGGATTTTATCCCGAGGAGGATCTTATCAAGACATGGCTGGAAGACCATTTCTTACCTGTGCTCGAAGGAGTAAAGGCCATTCATGGTTTTGATATTGCCCATCGGGACCTTAAACCCGAAAACATCCTTCTGGACGGCACCACACCCAAGATTGCCGATTTCGGCCTGGCGCGCTCCACACGTTTGAAGCCCGTGACCCAGTCAATGGATGTGAAGGGAACGGCCCATTACATGTCACCGGAGCATTTTTTTGACTTTCGAAAAGCCGATCAGCGAGCGGATATCTACTCGTTAGGTAAGATACTTTTTGAAGCGATTAATGGGAAAATAGGTGAGGGAACCATTCCCTTCAAGATGGTTAGCTTACCAAGTACCGAGACTCCCTTTTTTCAGAAACTTGATACGATCATCCAGGATGCCACCGCTGAGAAAAAAGAAGATCGGTTCAGTTCAGTTGACCAATTTCAAAAGGCCATTTTAGAAGCGATAGATATTTTAAAAAAAGATCGAGTACCGAAACTAGCAACGAAACCGGGACGGTTTTCGTATCTGCATCGGCCCAAATGGCTTTGGGCAGGTATTGTCGTGGCTGTCGCGTCGGTTGTCGCCATGACGTTCTGGCATTTGTTGGGCGAACCGGGGAAATCCCCCACTCTTTTTAAACGCCCTCAAATCACCAGTGAACCGCCATCGAAATCAAAACCCTTGAGCCTTTCTCAAAATAAGTTGCCGAATGAGATTACTCCGGCACCGACTGTTTTGGCTGAAGACGGTGCAACACTGCATTTTATCCCTGGTGGTAAGATCACTTTACCTGAAGACACTGACTTTATGCCCGAAAAACAGGTAAAGGTAAGTCCATTTTACATGGATGAAACCCAGGTGACCAATCACCAATACGTGGAGTTTTTGAACCATAATCTTTCGAAAATGCGTGTGGAAAGAGGGGTGATTTATGTAGAAGACGAAATTTGGCTGTTATTGGGCGAAGTGAAAGATGGCTATGAGCCGATTATATTCAAGAACGGCAAATTCAAAGTGAGCAATATCAGTCACGCATCGTTTCCGGTCCTGCGGGTAACAGGCTTGGGTGCGTCTGCCTATGCCCATTTTTACAACAGGCGTTTGCCCACTTATACGGAATGGCTGCTCGCCCTTGGAACTTCTGGCACCCAGCAAAAAGAATCTGCCCATGCACCCGCTGATTCCACCCAAAAAATGGATATTGAAACCATGCATGCTCAAATGCATGGTCAAAGCGAAACGGACGTGCCCATACCAAAAACACCTGTGCCAAAATTGTTGCCGGTAAGCAATTTCCAGCCCAACACATATGGAATTCGAGGATTAAATAAAAGTATCAAAGAATGGGGCCTTTGGATTCTCCAGTCAAACTCAAGAGATAAAATAAAAGAGGCCGAATATGTGGTTCTCCCAACCACAATACTCCGACAACCATGGGAAGGATTTGCAGAAGTTGGGTTCCGATGTGTTCGGGAAGTCAATCTTCAACGCGAATAAATAAATCTTGCTTATCAGTCGGATTTTTATGTCAAGAGAGATAAACCCTTGGAGCAGGTTAGATATAGTGGAAGGAGGAAATTAACAAATGAAAAAATTTCTATTTATATTAATTGCTTTTCATATTTTATTCGTTGCAATCGGCAATACTTTGTCGGCCGAAATAGCCTGGATGCATGTCCAGCATCGCGAATACGGAGAGGGAAAGAGCCTAAATCGACTGGGCTTCGGCTTGGTGGATGATCAGATACAGTATATTACCGATGACGCGACGGTGAAGGATATGACGCTTTATGATCCGAATGGAAAGCCGGTGAAATTGTCTCCGCACAGATTTGGAAATGTTTTCGAGATTTATGGAACTTACGATTCTAAAAACAGCCAGTGGTTGTACAATAAAAGCTGGCAGTTCGACAGTTGGTTTAGCGTGGATATCTTAACATCTTTGATTCCCGGAGTATATCGCCTGAAAGTGACTACCACAGATGGGAAAGTTGCCGAACGTGCTTATCCATTCAATAAACGCGTTGTTTTGCCGGTTATTGACTCCGGTTCCATGCAACTCCAGCCGGACCCCTACGGCAATTTGATCTGGACCTGGCAAATCCCTGCGGAATTGGCGCGCCTGAGTTTCAATCACAAGACCCGGGCAAGAGCGAGTATCGATATTTATAAAGATAAAAAAAATATCGCCTACTTTTCGATAATTTTGCCGGTACATATGGGATATGCTTTAATTCCAAATGATGTTGTTCAAAAACTAAACCAAAAAGCCGGTCGCCTTGAATTGAAAGTGTCATTGGAGACCAGAGATAAAAACAACCGCACCTATTCTAAACCGTATGTTGTGGATAACCTTCCGACGAAATCGAGCTTAGCAAGTGCCTCAAAAAAAGATTGAGATCATGTGATTGGGCAGGTCAAGATAACCATCAAAACACCAAAGACCGTGAAACGATGGATTCATTCTCCAACTTGGCTTTAAATCTTGATTAAACTCTCTACCATAGCTGCATCATGGGGATTTCTTCTGAGATAGAGGTTCTTTCGGTAATTTCCATCCTTTCCACAACCCGTAAATCGCCGGCACCACAATCAGTGTAAGAACGGTCGCGCTGACCATTCCCCCGACCATCGGGGCGGCAATACGTTTCATCACCTGTGATCCTGTGCCATGGCTCCACATAATCGGCATAAGTCCGGCCATAATGGCTACCACCGTCATCATTTTGGGGCGAACTCGCAAGGCAGCACCTTCTTCAATGGCCTCCTGAAGATGTTTACGATTGAACTGAGCGCCGTATTTCTCTTTAAATTTTTGATACGATATATCCAGATAAATCAGCATGACCACTCCGGTTTCAGCCGCCACACCGGCCAAGGCGATAAAGCCAACCCCCACAGCCACGCTCATATCATAATCCAACAGGTACATCAGCCACAGGCCGCCGGTCAGCGAAAACGGTACACTCAGCATGATTATGAGACTTTCGGAAATGTTTTTGAAATTAAAATAAAGCAACAGAAAAATAATGACCAATGTCATCGGAACCACAATTGCCAATCTTTTTTGCGCCCGCACCATATATTCATATTGTCCGCTCCAGACCAGGCTGTAGCCCGGCGGCAGTTTGATCTTTTCTCTGACAATCTTCTGAGCTTTTTTCACATAGGTTCCCACGTCTATGCCGGCAAGATCCACATAAATCCAGGCATTCTTGCGGGCATTTTCACTTTTGATGGATGGCGGTCCCTTTACAATTCGTATATCCGCCAGCTGGGTAATGGGAATCTGGGCCGCGGTGGGTGTCGGAACCAAAATGCGGCGCAATTTTTCAGGAGAATCTCTCAGCTCGGAGCCATAACGCAGATTTACCGGGTAACGCTCCAGGCCTTCGACCGTTTGGGTGACATTCATACCCCCGACGGCAGACATGATAACGTCCTGAACATCGCCGACGGTTAAACCATAGCGTGCAGCTTCCAGACGGTTGATTTGATAATCCAGGAAATTTCCCCCCGTGACCCGTTCCGAATACACACTGAGCGTTCCGGGTATTTCGCGCATAACGGCCTCTACTTTTTCACCCACCTCACTTAAGACTTGCAGGTCTTCACCCATGAGTTTGATACCCACCGGTGTTTTTATTCCGGTGGACAGCATATCCACCCGGGTTTTGATCGGCATGGTCCAGGCATTGGTTAAACCCGGAAACTGGATCGCTTTGTCCAGCGCAGTGGTCAGCTGTTCCAGGGTCATGCCCTCCCGCCACTCGGATTCGGGCTTCAGCATGATGGTGGTCTCAATCATGGTTAGCGGAGCCGGATCTGTGGCGGTTTCCGCCCGGCCGATTTTGCCGAAGACATGGTGGACTTCCGGAAACGAGGCGATAATGCGGTCGGTTTGCTGCAAAAGTTCCCTGGCCTTGGTAATTGAGATACCCGGAAGGGTGGTCGGCATGTAAAGTAAGTCACCTTCATTTAATGGCGGCATAAACTCAGAGCCGACCTTTTTCCAGGGAATATAGGTGGCCGCCAAAACGACAATCGCCAGTACTCCAACCAAAGTCTTGGCTTTGAGCACCAGTTTAATGACGGGATGATAGATCCAGATCAGAAATCGGTTTACCGGGTTTTTCTCTTCAGGCCGAATTCTGCCCCGGATCATGTAACCCATGAGTACCGGTACAATGGTAACAGCCAACAGTGAAGAACCGATCATGGCATATGTCTTGGTAAACGCCAATGGTCGGAATAGTCTGCCTTCCTGGGCCTCCAGCGTGAAGACAGGCAAAAAACTGATGGCAATGATCAGCAGCGAAAAGAAAAGCGCCGGCCCCACTTCTTTAGAAGCATCTAGAATAAGATCCCAATGGGGTTTCTTGCCACCATCGCGTTCAATGTGTTTATGGGCGTTTTCGATCATGACAATGGCCGCATCCACCATAGCCCCGACGGCAATGGCAATTCCGCCCAGACTCATGATATTGGCATTGATTCCCTGCTTTTCCATGATGATAAAACTGATCAATACTCCCACGGGGAGCGTGAATATACCCACCAAGGCACTGCGCAAATGAAAGAGAAAGATTACGCACACAAGGGCCACAATAATACTTTCTTCAATGAGGGTTCTTTTCAGATTGTCGATGGCTCGAAGAATAAGCCCTGATCGATCGTAAACCGTTTTAATGCGCACTCCTTCCGGCAAACCCGCTTTTAGTTGCTCCAACTTCTCTTTTACATTTTCAATTACTTCCAAAGCATTTTCGCCATACCGCATTACAATAATGCCACCTACGGCTTCGCCGGTTCCATTGGAATCGGCAATACCTCGTCTGAGCTCAGGGCCGATGTTGACGTTGGCCACGTTTCGCAAGAGAATGGGTGTTCCCCGATGATCTACCCCGAGGGGAATATTTTTGAGATCATTAATGCCCTTGATATAACCTAAACCACGAACCATGAACTCGGTTTCACCCATCTCAATTAGCCGACCGCCTACATCGTTGTTACTGCGCTGAATGGCCATACGAACCTTTTGCAGATGGATATTGAACGCCACCAGTTTATTGGGATCCACAATCACCTGATACTGCTTAACAAAACCACCAATGGAAGCGACCTCTGCCACACCCGATACACTGGTCAGCTCATAGCGCAGAAACCAGTCCTGAATGGAACGCAGCTGGGCCAGATCATGCCGGTCACTCTCTAGGATGTATTCATATACCCAGCCCACTCCGGTGGCATCAGGCCCTAAGGCGGGATTCACACCTTGCGGTAGTCTTCCGGACACATAATTCAGCGATTCCAGAACCCGGCTGCGGGCCCAATACATATCGGTGCCGTCTTCAAAGATAATGTAAACAAACGAAAACCCGAAAAATGAATAGCCGCGCACCACTTTAGCAAACGGAACCGCCAGCATTGCCGTTGTCAACGGATAGGTCACCTGATCCTCTACCACTTGCGGAGCTTGACCCGAATACTCCGTGAAAATGATCACTTGAACATCGGATAAGTCCGGGATGGCATCCAAAGGCGTTCTCAGCAGCGCGTATACTCCGGCCAGAATAATAAATAAGGTCGCCAGAATTACCAAAAACTTATTTTTCACGGAGAACTCAATGATCTTTTCAATCATTTCGGATTCCCTTTACCGGGTTTATACAAAATGAATATGCGTCAGAATGGAGGTGCTTTAATGGCCACCAGGAGCGCGTTTGTGCACCTCAAGCATTTTCTGAATAGCCTCTCTCAGGCGGCTTTCAGAGTCCAACATAAACTGGGCCGAAAGCACAATTTCTTCTCCGGCTTTCAGACCCTCCAATACTTGAAACTCGTTTTCGTTGCCTTCAAGTCCGATATTGACTTCCCTTGGCTGAAACTTCCCTTTACCGACAGCAACAAAAACAATTTTTCGAACCCCACTGTCAATAACAGCTTCCTGCGGAATAACCAGACTGTTTTTGGCTATGACAGACTTCAAATAGATATTAGCATACATGCCGGGCTTGAGCTCGTAGCCGGGATTGAAAAATGCCAAACGAAGCTTGGCGGTCCGAGTTTTGGGCTCCAAAAAGGGGTAGATGAAAAGCACCTTTCCCTTAAAGCGTTTGCCCGGAATGTAGGCCAGCTCCATTTCAGCCTGCATGCCTTTGCGGACCCAGGGCAATTCGTATTCATAAACGTCGACATCCACCCAAATGGAGGATAGATCAGCAATCTCAAATTGGTGTTCACCGGCCTTCACGTAATGCCCCTCAAAGGCTTGCTTTTTAATCACCACGCCAGCGGCTGGAGAGTAAACGGTTATGGTTTTTCGAATGTTCCCCATTTTACCGATTTCATCGATCTGCTTGTCGGTCAAATCCCAATACCGCAAGCGGGTGCGGGACGCTTTAAGCAACCGCGCAGCATTTTCACGAATCCTGTCATATTTCGTGTTGGATAAGCTCTGGTATTGTTCAATAGCCAAGAGGTATTCCTCCTGGGCAGTGACCAATTCCGGACTGTAGATATCAAAAAGTCGTTGTCCCTTTTTGACCTCATCCCCAACGAAATTGATATGCAATTTTTCAATCCAGCCGTTATACTTGATGTTAACGGTATAAATTTTAGTTTCATCATACGTAATGTTTCCGACGGTGCGTATATATTTTATCAACGGCTTTCGGTGGACACGACCCAATCGAACTCCCATGCTCTGCATCGTGGCCGGATCAATACTAATCGTCGATGCCGGTTCCTTTTCTTCCCCCTCTTCTTCGTAAACCGGTACCAGATCCATACCCATGGGTGATTTTCCCGGTTCTTCCCGAATATAGGTGGGGTCCATGGGGGCGACCCAATACTTGATCTTCTTGCCGGTTTCGGGATCGATCATACCGGCTTTGAGATCTTTTTCGGCGGCAAAGACCTCGGAAGGTCTCAGAGCCAGGTTTACTGGAGAATTCATGTCAGAGAAAAATATGGCATCAAAAGTGTTACTGATTCCAAAAACCACTAATAAAATCACAATTACGATAGGCAATATTAGAAAGCGTTTCATTCTATCTTGGCCTCCCTGAGAAGAAATTATCGCTATGGTGAAAACATAATCATCATAGCTTAGGATTTCATTTATTTCTGGCTGAAACTGTTTTTTCAACTAAATTATTTCCAGCCGTGTTCATTTGTATGGGACCACCAAGTACTTCTTCCAATTCTGCCCGTTTCCGGTAAACATCAAATAGATATTTATCAGCCTGTAGCTCGAAACGAAGCAGGCGAATTTGAGCATTGATCATGGTATTGAATTCTATCGAACCAACCTCGTAAGCGGCCTGCGAAGAGCGAGCCCATTGATCGGCCTGCAGCAATAAGGCATCCGTGAAAAGTTTATAATTCTTTTGAGTGTCACGAATTTCCGTAATTAATGCATCCACCTGAAAAGGTAAGCTCTTTAACAAATTCCGAAATGATTTTTCGGCTGCTTCGCGGGTTTTCAGGGTAGCTGCCAGTTTTGGAGCCTGTCTTGTTTTTTGCCAGAGGGGAATATTCATTACTACCTGAGCAGAAACAAAATCCGGTAGACTGCGTCCGGTGCGATCCTCATCCCGTTGGCTATACGCAAACTTGAAATCCATATCCGGCCAGTAATCCTTTTTTGCTAGCTCTATCTCTATTTGGGCCATATCAATCTCTGTTTGTTTGACGTGCAACTGCGGGTTTTCTTGCAACGCTCTTGCCGTAAGTTCATCTATATTTAGTTTTATGCTAAAAAATTCTAGGCCAGATGGTTGGTCAACAACCATGAAGCGGTCCCGACTTAGCAGCTCATTAATCCGATCTGTCAACGTGCGTCGCCGCTTGTCAAGTATAATCTTTTCATCCAAAAGCTTGCTCAATTCAACCTGGGCCTGCAGCACATCCTGTTGCAAGCCACGACCTGTGGCGTATCGGGTTTCTGCGACCCTTAGAAGCAAATTTACGATTTCGGTCAGTCGCTTATTTGTTTCCAGACTACTGGTTATAAACCCTAATTCATAGTAGACATTCGCAATCATCTTTGCCAACTCCAACCGTCTGGCTTCCAATATTGCTTTGTGGCGAATCGCCTTCAATGCCGCTCGTTGGGATCTAAGGTCTAGTTTTCCGAACCACGGAATTTTCTGGGCAATAGATATTTGCTTCTGAGTCATCGGTTCCCGGTCAAAGCGAAACGAATCCGCTGGAAGATTTATTATCCCCAGGCCAAGCCTCGGATCATCTAAGGCCCCTGCAAACGGAACCTCTTCTTTGAGACTTTCCACCTGGGCTTCCAGACTCTGAATCTCTTTGTTCTGCGCGAGGCCTTCTTCAATGAGGTCGGCTAAAGGCGATGGTGCCCAGATGGGAGAACCTGCCTGTAAATTGTTAGGTACCAAAAAAAATGTGAACAAAATTGCCAAAATTATTCCCCTTACTTTTCTCGAGAAACCCCACATTTGTCCTCCTCCTTAATTTTCAATCTCCAAGTTAGCTTATCAGAGCAATGATGGTGCCATAATTTCAACTAACTAATTTTATTTAGTATTTTAATTTAATCGTTGTTTTTAGTATCAGGGACTGCATATTTTATACACAGATATGGTATACCAAATTTATAAAGTGCGAAATCAATTCGCATTCAAGCGGACATGGATCAAAAGATGATTAACAATGATTCAGCAGCGGAAATAAATCTTCTATATATAAAGAGTTATCTATATTGAAATGGGGAGAATACAGTATTTTCGTGAAAATTGTGCTGTAATTTGGTGAGATTCAGATAATTTTCATAAACCTAAAAGAAACATCGAAGTAAACATAATCGATAAATCATATTTTTTTTCATGACAAGAAGAAAAAATTCTGTCAAGCATTTAAAATATGATGATTATAAATTTCTTCTTCGACATTTGTAGCATAATCCTGGTATGGAGACGACATAAATGAAACCAAATTTAATGATAGAGGGGCCATCAGGCCTTCAACGATTTTATTTATTCGCAGTAGTTCAGTTGTATTCATCGATCGATTACTGCTTCTGAAACGGGGTTATCTGACCTAATTTGGACTGCACAATTTTTTCAATATCACCGATATTTTTAGGTCGGTTCTCAGTATATGGCCAAACAAATGATATTTCAGAAAGTGATTGAAGTACGTCGGCAATTTTTTTATTTGGGTTTTCCACCTTTTTGGATACTTGATGCCCCTGCCTTTTTCTAAATTCGATCCAACGCATGATTTCCGCATTATACGTCGCAATATGCTCAGCTAAAATACCGGTCATAGTTTGCATAGATTTCAGTACAGCTTCTACTTTCTCCCTTTGAATTTCTTTTTCGCGTGCCATAAGCAACGCTTTTTTCCTTTTCTCCCATAACAAATATATTGTTAATGAAAATAAACCATAGGCCACCATCATTGGATACATGGGGGCTGAAAAAATACTGCCCGCAAAATTCGCCCGCAGATCTATATGTAGAGGCTTGATCATCAGATAATAGTCAAGAAACATTACGATAATATGAACAACAACACCGCCGATAATAAAAGCGGTAAAAGCCTTGCTTAAATTTAAGAATAATCTAACGCTCCTTCTTTGAAAACCCATTTTATCTCCATCTATAAATTACATCTTTTTTCAAATGGCAGGCTCGAGATATCTGAGGCCGATCCTATAATGATAATCATCAGCACCGGGCAGTTCCCTGCACCATTTTACCTCAGCAAGTGCTATATGACGTATACCTCCGCAACCACAAACTTTAAGGACGGAAGCATCAGGTGTGTAATTTTCGACCCTGATAAAAATATTAGAACCGGGTTTTAGTGGAAAATCCGACTTAAAATTAATGCCGTCGCTGCTATGATTCGTTGTTTTCGCCCGATAAAACCGATCTGAGTTGAAATACGCACAGGTTACGGCAGCTTCATATCGACAACGTGTGCTGGCTCGTTTTTCTACATAATCTTTCATTTGTGGCTCTCCAATTCTCTTCTTTTTATCAGACCAGCCGATGCAAGGCTGGTGCCAACTCTCGACTAAGTATTATAACTATCTGTTTTCATTTATTTTATTCGATTAACCACCTGGCGATGATCCACTTTTACCGCTATAATCCAAGAAAGAGTGGATAAGAAGTATCCAGACTTAAATTTCGAAGCATGGGCAGGTGTATAAAATTTTTACAGCTATTCGATGCAAAATACTTTGTGATTTGAATTTCAGACGTTGCTTATTGGGGAATGGGATACGATCAATCCTGATGGGAAATAGCGTAATAAATAGACGACGGATTATGCTTTTAGCGAAATAATCCTTCTGTTAATCACTTACTGCGAAAAAATAATGCAATTTTTACCCTGATGTTTGGCGGCATACAGATTTTTATCCGCCCGTTTTATGAAATTCGAAACTTTTTCTCCTCTTACGTATTGGGCCACACCCACGCTGACAGTAACCGGCACAAAACTTTCTGATTTAGAAGAGGATCCCTCTTTGTCGAAGGCTTGCCGTATCCGTTCAGCAAAATGCATCGCCTCCTGGCCGGAAGACTCAGGCAAGATAATCGTAAACTCCTCCCCACCATAGCGATAGGCTGAATCTGTTTTCCTCAGAGATTTTTGAAGAATTTCTCCGGCATTGGCCAATACTATGTCACCTTCCATATGGCCATACGTATCATTGTATTGTTTAAAATTATCAAGATCCATGATGAGCAAGGACAGTGGATGTCCGTAACGTTTTGTTCGCTCGATTTCTTCCTTTAATCGGCTAAAAAAATGTCTTGAATTATAAAGCTTTGTTAGATCATCGGTTATGCTTAATTCCTTGTACCTTTTCTCGCTTTCCCGCAGCGCAGCATTTACCTGACGGATGCGTCCGAGAAATCCTGCTGCTGTTGCGCTGATCAACGCAAAATTAATACTCCAGGGCAACATATCTGCTGAAAAGAGTCTTATTAATTCCAATTTGATGAGCTCAAAAAGGGTCGTTTTATCTTCCGGACCGGAGTGAAACATAAAGTAGGCTACGATCATCACAAGAGGATGAATCATAACGTAACCCAGTACACCGCCACCAGCCACCCACAACCACGGTATTTTGGATATAATGTATTTTGCCTTCTTCAAAGAAACCTATTCCTTTGCGGAAAAATTATCATTTCTTTTTTGCAAAGGAGAAACAACCTAACGAACAACTTTGATCACCACGAGAGTAATATCGTCTTCTTGTTTTGCTGAGGCCCGAAATTCCTGCACTGCATGGATGATTGACGTGAGAATTGTATCGGCTGTGGCGTGGGCATGTTGTCGGATAAGCGCCTCTATTCGGTCTTTACCGAACATTTGACCCGACTCATTTTGCGTTTCCCTTAAGCCGTCGGTTCCAATCAGAAGTATCTTTCCTTCAGACAGATCGAGAATGCCACCCTCTCGATAGATATACCCTCCATTGACTCCAAGAGCCATACCCTCACCACCGAGTTCTTCAAAAGAACCATGAGATGGGTCATAAAGCAGGGCGGGATCGTGTCCTGCTCTTAGCCAGCGCAGAATTTTCTTATCGGTATCGATGACTACATAAAAAAGCGTCATAAATTGGCCGGTTTCACCGCTATCACGGGCAACTAATCGATTCACGTCGGTAATAATTTCAGCAATGTTGCCAGGTTGGGTCACTCTGCTTTTCAAAAATGCTCTGACTGAGGCCATCAGTAATGCAGCCGGAATGCCATGACCGCTGACATCTCCGACCGCAATTCCGATGCGACCGGCATCCCGACCATTAATTTCTAAAAAATCATACAAATCACCGCCGGTTTCATCACAATAAATGCTGCTTGCGGCAATATCTAGTCCTTTTATTTCGGGCATTTTCTTAGGAAGGAGATTTTGCTGAACTTCCATGGCAAGGTTCATTGCTTGTTTCATCTCCATTCGTTCTATGAGTTGATCGACCATTGAATTAAAACTGCGGGTCAATTCTCCTACCTCGTCGCGAGTCTTTACAGAAAGCGGCTCTCCATACTCACCGCCGGCAACCCGCTCGGCAGCCTTCGAGACCTCTTTAATGGCAACCACCGTTCGGCCAGTGACCACCTTGATTAAAACCACAATCAGGAGAATAAATCCAATTCCGATAGCAATATAATAAAAGCGAAAGCGCACGATGGGTGAAAGAATTGCTTTACCTGGAGCAATCATCACCAAACTCCATGGGGCTTCCTGAAGTTTATAAAAACCACTTACCTCCTTTGGTGGATGCCCTTCTCCAAGAATGGTTCCATAGGACTTTGTTTTCATCGCTTTTACGGTTTCGAGCCTAAGCGGGTCGTCGCTGTCAGATAATGACTCGCGCTGAACGGTTGCCGTGCTGGTAAGAATCTTGCCACTATCGCTCACCAAATACGCTTCGTTACTTTGCCACCATCCGGACTCACGAACGTTTTTGATCAAGACATCAAAATTCAATACTACTTCTAATCGACCGATAGATTGACCGGTTTCATCATTCAGATCTGAAATTAGTGAAACTGTCTCATGATCAATGGCATCGTCATAACGCGGTGGCGTAATTTCCCGTATGCGGGCACTGTGAAATCTTCTCATTATCAAGTGCCGGGCGGCCATCCCCTGATGTCGGCCGGCAGCCATGTGGCCCATTGGGGGTATTTGACCGTCAGATTGACCTGCTGGTGGAGATTGGTTGTCATTCCAGGTCAAATGAACGTGATTGACGCTCTCCTGCTTTTTCATTTGCTCAACGGCCCAAAATTGAAGCATGAAGGTATCCTGACCCCCGGCAACTTGATTAAAGATTAGAATCCAGTCCTTTGTACGCGCAAGGCGCATGTCAACCTGGTGAGCGGCTCGCTGCAATTTAAGGATGGCCGCTTCCCGCCATTGGTATAGGAAGAGATTTCGGGCAAAAATGAATCCCACAAATCCCATGACGATCAGCAACAACGCCACCGGTAATATTAAAAAAATTGAAAGCCGCTGCTGTAAACTCCTTGGCTGAATCATTCAGTTGGGCCTCCTTTAAAAGTGGAAAAGATTCGTCTTTACATGTTACCAGAGCTTCATTTTTTTCTGTTTACCAACTGTCTCCCGGATCTTGCCCAGGCTTTCATTCCCCCTTCAAAATGAAACACATTGGTATACCCCATGTTTACCAGTTTTTCGGCGGCAATATAGCCCATTGGCCCTGTCATGCAGTATACAAACATCTTCGCATCCTTATCTTTTGGTAGTTCGTTTCTATGCTGATCGATCATATTAAAAGGGATCAAAAGATCGGTTTGAGGAATTTCTCCCTGATAGGGAATATGAACATTGATGAGAACGAAATCCTTGTTATCCATCATCGCAAGGAATTGATCTACATCGACATTTTGGTATTTTACTTTCGTATCCGACCATACATCGGGTATGAGCATCCCTGCAAGAGATAGCGTCAGCAGTATTGATATGATTCTAAATCGGACCATCATGTTAATCCTTCATTTTCTCCATAGGAAATCATCAGGCCATTAGCGATGATAACCAATATAGTAATAACCATTAAATAGCAATCTCGCAAAAATATAAGGGCGGATCAAAGAACCGCCCTTATGTCAAGGAAGTAAAAGGAGGTTAACAGATGTGGGCCTATATTAACGCCAGCAGGCGCCCGGGTAATGGTAATCATAGCCCATGTGGTCCATTCCCATGAATCCCCTGCCAGCGTTGGGGTTAATCTTTCTCATCTTTATCAGGTGGTCGATGTGTTTCTGATCCAGTTTGGCCTCAAGATCAGATATTTTCTTATGCAGTTCTGTTGCTTTCTCAGTATCAGGATTATCTTTTCTCAATTATTCCGTTTTATCCAATCTCAAAGATTTCGTTCTCTTGCTGCCACATAATTGAGCAAACAATGTGCCAACCCCTTTGGATTATCGCGAAGTACCTATAACGACCTAATTTTATGTAAAATATTATTATTGGCAATGCAAAAAGAAGAAAAGACAACCTAGGCAACTTCTGATTATTTAAAGAGATGCGCATTTTTTAAGCAGCAATGCTTGGATACGTGGATATTATTTACCCATCAGACCCCATTGGATGTGATCAATTTTACTTCTAATAAACACCAGAATCTGAAAATTTAGTTATAAATCGGACCGTTAGATATTAATGGCAATTTTGGCACACCTATTGCGTTTATATTCATAAAAAGGAGGTAACATCACCTCACTATATTTTTTAAAAGGAGATCAACATGGCAAAAAAGAAAGCCTGGGTTACTGATGTCAGTGGAAATGGTTGGGCTCAGGTGGTTATTGATAGAGGAGATGCATGCAACCACTGTGAAGCATCCCAGTTCTGTCACTCTATTTCAATGGGAGAAAACCTATGTTATCCAAGAAATCCATATTAATTGTCGATGACGATATCACACATCGTACCATGCTGCGGATTCTTCTAGACTGGAATTATGAAATATTTGAGGCAGATGACGGATCAGTGGCAATTGAAAAGATACAAGACGATTCTTTCGATCTGGTTATCATGGACATTCGAATGCCCAACGTAACCGGCTTGGAAGCACTGGATGCAATAAAAACTCTCAGGCCGGAGATTCCGGTGGTCATGATGACGGCGTATTGGTCTGATCAGATAGCCGACGAAGCTCGAAAAAAGGGCGCTTTTGATTACCTTCCTAAACCTTTCGATTTCGATCAGTTGAGACAGACCATTGAAAGGGCTGTGGCCCGTTAGCATGATAAGCCGCAGGCACAGTGAAAAAATGGTATTTTTCCACTAATAACTATGTACATTTCTTTTCCCGCTGTCGCGAAACCCTGTGTAATAATTTCAGCCGTGATGAGTATGATCCAAAATTCCCTCAATTTTGAGAGGAAACTTTTGAAAAGAGTTTCAGATACTCTCCGTATCCCTCTTTTTCCAGATCTTCCTTGGGGATAAATCGAAGGGCTGCGGAGTTGATGCAGTAGCGCAATCCGGTCGGTGCAGGCCCATCCGGGAAAACATGGCCCAGATGAGAATTGCCGTATTTGCTTCTAACTTCGGTGCGAACCATAAACAGGCTGCGGTCTTCGTGTTCTACAATGTTGTCCTGCACCAGGGGTCTGGTGAAACTGGGCCACCCTGTTTTGGAGTCATATTTGTCCAATGAGCTGAACAGAGGTTCACCGGAAACAATGTCCACGTAAATTCCTTGCTTTTTGTTGTCCCAGTATTCATTGTTAAACGGCGGCTCGGTGCCCTCTTGCTGCGTTACTTTGAACTGCATCACGGTTAACTTCTGTTTCAGAACCTCATCGCTCGGTTTGAAATATTTTGAATTTGGTCCCGAGGCAACCTTTTGTTCAGGCATCTTTCCCCAGATGCTTTCGATAAACTGATCCCTTCCGGAACCGGAGCGGTATAATTTGTAACGAATCGGATTTCTTTTGTAGTAATCCTGGTGATAGTCTTCTGCCGCATAAAATTTGCTCAACGGAATAATTTTAGTAACAATCGGTCGCTTAAATACGCCGGAGTTATCCATTTCCTCTTTAGATTTTTCCGCCAGGGCCTTCTGTTCTTCATCATGATAGAAAATTGCCGGGCGATACTGCGCGCCCCGATCGACAAACTGCCCCCCGCTATCGGTCGGATCCACATGACGCCAGAAAACTTCCAGCAATGCGGCATAGGTTACCTTCTCAGGATCGTATAAAACCTGAACTGCCTCATAGTGTCCGGTCTTTCCGGAGGAAACCTGCTCGTAAGTAGGGTTTTCCTCATCGCCGCCGGTATATCCGGATGTGACTTCGACAACACCGTCGATCTTCTCGAAATCGGATTCCGTGCACCAAAAACATCCTCCGGCAAAGGTGGCTCTGCTCAATTTTTTTTCATCGTATGTGGTTTCCATCTTGCTCATCCCTGTTTGCTTTTGACTTTTTGAATATTGAAACCCAAATAGGACCAGGCCTATGATGAGTGTAATTCCAATGATAATTATCGTTTTCATAATTGCACTCCCTGTTTAAAAATATATGAACACATTGTTTTTCATCTTTCGGATTACTTTAAAACACCCGGCCAATTTTCATCGGCTTTTTGAATATAGCCGAGGATGTCTTTTTCCCATTTTTTTTGTATCTCCCGGCTGTAATTCAAATACAGCTTACCATCGACGATCTTCCAGCCCTCAACCGGGTCGATATTTGCGGTGGTCCCCATCGCAACGGCATATGCTCAGTAGCCGCCATATTGGGGAGCATATTTTTCAGGATCAGATTTGAAAAGATTTAAATGATCCTCATTTGCAAAACGCCATCTGGCGTCTTGCCATTTATATTCGAACTCTTTTTTGCCCTCCACCGGCTTGCCCAGGGTAAAATAGGCAACCGGGTCGTATCCCTTAATGGCCAAGCCTCTCCAATTCTTATTGATGGAAGATTTGGCCCATGCTTGAGTCGGGGCCATGATGAACGTTGTCATAATGAATAAGGCACATAACCCAAATATCGTTGCGGCAGATTTCATTTCTGTTCCTCCGTTTTACGACTTATCCGCCGTAATTTTGTAGACATACTTGACCCAGTCGCCGCCGTAATACCCCTCCGCCACAACCCGCAGCGGGAATCCGTGTTTCTTGGGCAAAACGTTGTCGTTCACCCGATAGGCCAGAAACACTTTGCCGGAGAGAATGTCTTCAATGGGGAATCTTTCCGATTTTTCATCGGTGCCCT
>CP070746.1:3040645-3047326 GCA_020348305.1 Desulfobacterales bacterium | reverse complement strand
CTATTGTTTTCGAGGGCGAAGAATATACAGATGCTCGAATTAAAGAAATGGGTCAGAAACTTGCTAGCGGTCTTAAATCTCTTGGTATCGGCCGGGGAGATCATGTGGTTGTTTCGCTTCCAAATATGCCCGAAGTCTTTGCCTGTTTTCAGGCCATCTGGCGTGTAGGGGCCGTGATCGTCCCCATCATGTTCCTGCTCGGTGAAAATGAAACCCGATATATTCTGGATCATTCGGATGCCAAGGCTGTTATCACCAGCCAGGATCTTCTTGAAAAAATTGAGAATGCGAGAAAAGGGATTGCCCATATCCAAAATGTCATCGTCATTGGCGGAGAAGATCGGGGTGATTGGGTTAATTTCCATGGCCTTGTTGATAAAAGCGCACCAGAGGAAGGTATTGAGGAAATGGAAGAAAATGATGTTGCCCTCATGATTTACACATCCGGTACGACAGGACAACCCAAAGGCGTTATGCTTTCACATAACAACCTTTACCAAAATGCAATTGCCGCCTATGAAGCCCATGAGGCGGAAAAGGCCGAGGTAACTATTTTGTGCTTGCCGCTGGCACACTCATTCGGCGTAGTGGTCATGAATGCCGGCGCAGTTTCAACTTTCAAAGAATCTTTTGGTGTATTGCTTACCTGGTTCGATCCTGAAGAAGTCTTCCGATTGATTGAAAAATATCGTGCCTCCAACTTTATCGGGGTGCCTACTATGTATCAAATCCTTTTAAACCATCCGGCGGCAGACAAATACGATACCAGCTCGCTGGAGCGCTGCACCATCAGCGCGGCTCCGGTGACCGAAGAGCTGTACCGGACATTTACCAAAAAGTTTAACTGCAAGATGTATGAGGGATATGGTTTGACCGAAGCATCGCCGGCTGTGGCGATTTGCCGCCCGAGCATGCCGCGAAAAATAGGATCCACTGGCGTTCCAATGCCCGGAGTTGAGGTAAAGATTTTTGACCAGGATGACAATGAATTGCCTCCGGGAGAACAGGGAGAAATCGTGGTCAGAGGTCCCAATGTCATGGTCGGGTATTACAAAAGACCGGAGGAAACTCAAGAAACCCTGCGGGGCGGATGGCTGCATACCGGTGATGTGGGATATATTGACGAAGATGGCTACATCTTTATTACGGACCGGATCAAGGACATGATCATCAAAGGCGGATATAATATCTACCCGAGCGAAATTGAAGGCTATTTGGAAGAACACCCCGCCGTAGGAGAAGTTTCAGTTATCGGGATTCCGGATGAAAAATATGGAGAAGAAATTATGGCGTTTGTTGTGAAGATGCCTGAACAGGAACTCACCGAAGAGGAAGTGATTGATTTTGCTAAGGATAAGATGACACCATTTAAGGCACCGTCAAAAGTGAAATTCGTCGATGGACTTCCGAAATCTCTGGTAGGGAAGGTGCTTAAGAAGGAATTGCGCAAGTTGGTATAGATTGCACCAGGTTTTGCCTTGTGGGAGATATGAGAATCGAATGCTATCTAAAAATTTTTCTATGCCAGAGCTTCTTGAACAGCTATGTCAAGCTCTTTAAAAAAAGCGTCTAGTGAGGTATTTTGGTAGTTGAGCAATGTCTGAGATCTGCTGGTATCATACCAGTTCAACCACCCGGGTTTATTCATAAAACTCATCTCATCCACTGGGATTTCCATAATCTCTCCCCAACGTCGGACATACTCTTCACCGGTGACCTGCCAACTTTTGCCACCGGCTAAAAGGAGGGTTTGAGACGCGGCACTTTTTATTTCCACCAGATTTGCCAGGGCTTTGACAAGACCTCCTATAGCCAATAATTCAATACGTTGGTCACGCATGAACGGCCAGGGCTCCGGTGGATCCAGAAAGGCCGGGATGACGATCCCGGAGATCCTAAGGTTGATGACGGGTAAACCAGAGGCCATCAAAATTTGTTCGGCTGCAACTTTGCTTTCTGCATACCAGTCAAAGGGGTTAACCGGATGCTCAGGGCCGATTAGCCCCTTTTCATTGCTGGTATCGCCATACACTGAGACCGAAGATGTAAAAATCAGACTTGATATTCCCCCAGAGGCGGCGCATGCCTCCACCAGGTTTCGAGTTCCGTCGACATTTACCTGGAAGGTTTTTTCTCGATTCACTTCGCTTACAGGTGGAAGGATGGCTGCCAGATGATAGACCAATTCCACACCGTTTAGGGCTGCCTGTATCGTTACGGGATCCAGGATATCGCCTTCAAGTATACGGATTTTTTCCCAATCTTGGAAGAAGCTGAAGTCGCATAAGGGTAAATCAAAAATCCGTAGATCATGGTTCTGTTGGCGGAGAGCCTGTGCCAAGGTTCGGCCGAAGTTTCCTGCACCTCCTGTAATCAGGATTTCTGCCATTATTTCTCCTCTGGTGTATCTGCTGGCTTTTGCTCTTCGACGCTTATCGCTTTGCGGTCGAAAGACGGTTTACCCTCCTCCAAATACCGGGACTATCTTGATTTCCTCACCGTCCCGCAGAGGCGCTTCTCGAGCATTCAGATCTCTGCCTTCGCCAATGATCAGAATGCCTGCTTTGAAGTTATTCTCTTGAGAATCCCAAATGCGCTTGTGCAATCGTTGACCAAACCGATGCCCAATTTCATCCAGGAGATCACCGTATGTGGCCTGATGAGAAAATTCGAATTGAACGGTTCCGTGTCCGACTTGCTCTGCTAATGGCCCAAAGAATGCCACTGTGACCTTCATAATTCCTTTATTTCTCTCCATATTTTGAGAGTCCGTCTTAAAAGTCTAAATCCTGATCGAAGATCAGAAACAAGCCGGCTAAAAAGCGGGGCACACGCAAATGGTGGTCGGCATTTTTAACCGGCTGTCCACGCCGCATTCGGACGTTGGATAAAGTTTTAAAACCGGTTCTAGGTCATAATGACCGTTCTTTCTTTCAACGCCGCAATAAGCTCCTCGGCACGATTTGTAAAATCCTCCATGTATTCTTTCAGTTCATCCGGACTATTGCTTTCTTGAGCTTCTTCCCAGCCTTCTTCCAAATTCTGAGCCGCGTCGTAGACCGGAAAAGCCAGATTTGTTCCTGCCCGGGTCCGTAGCGTCGCCTTGGTTTTCACGGGCGCCAGATTTTCGCAAGCCTTTGCCGCACTTTCCAATAAAGGTTCACCCTCCAGCAGCCCGGAGTTTTTGATTTCCGCAAGCAATTTTTCCGTCAATGCGATAGCCTCGATTACATAATCCTTGCCGTTCACAAGTCACCTCATGATTAACATACCGGATATTTTTACGTCATTAAGAATGCAGGTCATCTGCGACCGCACCTAAACCTAAAAATTCTAGTCTTTGCCGGGTGGGTATTCCGTTATCATCCCAGCCTCTTAATTGATAGTACTCGTTCAGCTGGTATTCCAGATCCGCAGCTTTGCCTGCTGCGCCTCCTACCGGCAAAGCTGTGATAAGCCTCTTGGGGAGGGTGTCGTCTTTTCGTGTTATCCCTTCCCGACAGGCAAACGCCCGCTGCAGGTTGATGATGCGTTCACCGGCTTGAAGAATCGTTTGAGCGTTATGCGGCTGACCTGCAACGATACCCAAAAGCAATCCGACGTGAGAAGGTTGGAGCCCCAACCCGGCAAACATGCAGATAGCCGTGGAGTTAAACACCGCGCTGAGGTCCTGGGAGACTTTAGCCGCCAAACCTTTGAGTTTCTTATCGTGGCGGCCCTGCTTGAAATTCAATCCTGCCTCAGGCACAATAATGGCCATCTCCACCGTGTACGAGCCGCCTTGAACGTGACAGGCACCCCGCATCCCGGTGGCATAGTTGACCGCCAGGCTAAAATAGCAGCGAGGATCGTGCATGGGGACTTCCATGCCTTTGACCTGAATGGCATACTTTTCAGAGCCCTTACCCACTTTTTGAGCTGCCTTTCGAGATCCCTGGGCGAGAAGCTTTCCGAAACCTTCAACCCGCCCCATTTGGTCGACAACCTCTAAAACGGCATCTACATTGCCCCAGGAAAGATCGATACCTCCGGTATCATCCTTTGTCAGAACTCCTTTCTCAAAAGCCTCCATCGCCCATGCTATGGTACAGCCGGCAGAAATGGTGTCAAGTCCGTATTTGTTGCACATTTCGCCGATCCAGGCGATGGCTTCTAAATTGTCAATTAAAAGCATAGAGCCGAAAGACCCAAGGGTCTCGTATTCAGGTCCGGGACCTTCATATTTAAAGCGTCCTTTCGGGATGCTGACCCACCGGGCACAGCGGATGGGACAATTATAGCAGGCACCGGCATGCGGTTTAAGAATGGTATCCGCCATCCGAGCGCCGCCGATTTTTGTATATCCTGCACCCCCTTCCCACAGACCCTCCTGCCAGTTTTTTGCAGGCACGTCACCCGCGGCCCAGCCCATATCCATGCTGAAAGCGGTTCCCCACTTGGTGAAAAAGCCGGCGAAGGGATCATCGGCAATCGCCTGCACCACTTCCTTGACCATGGGCGTGAGAAAATCTTCAGCAGCCACAGCAATCTTGTTGTTTCCGAGAACCAAAATGGCCTTCAGGTTCTTGGATCCCATCACGGCACCAACTCCGCCGCGTCCCGCAGCCCGGCCTTCATCGTTCATTACACAGGCGATGGGGGTTAATTTTTCGCCGGCCGGACCGATACAGGCTACCCGGGCACGCTTTTTACCCGCTCGCTGCTTTAGAATTTTCTGGGTTGCATAAGTTTCCTTACCCCATAGATCGGAAGCATCTTTTAATTTAACCTGGTCGTCAATAATTTCCAAGTACACCGGTTTTTTGGACTTTCCCTCAAAAATTATTCCGTCATACCCGGTTTTTTTGAGCTCTACGGCCCAGAATCCCGACGAGGTAGAGGTTGTCATGATGCCGGTTAGAGGGGATTTAGCGGCCACCGCAAAACGACCGGAGGTGGGGAAACGGGTGCCGGTTACCGGACCGCTCATGAAGATTAATTTGTTTTTTGATCCGAGTGGATCCGTTTGTGCCGGGACTTCATCATATAAAAACTTGGTGGCAAACCCGGAACCGCCAATATAATTCTGGGCGACTTGCGGGTTAACATCCTCTATTGTGATTTTACCCGAGGAGAGATTAACACGAAGAATTTTTCCCATATATCCAAACATAGCGTCACCTCCTATGGCAGTCTAAGGTCTTCGAGATCCACTTCATCCTCTCTTTTGAATCCGCCAGGCGGGTATACATCTCCCTTCTTGGCGAAAACTTTGCCAAGCTTGGCTCCCGCAGGTATACTGCTGCAGAGGAAGGGTGTGGCGTCTTCCGCCGGTTGGACCTCAATTAATTCGAACTTGCGGGTTCCCAGTCCTATTTTTTGTCCCACATTGGGCTGAATCTCTTCACTGACCCCTAGAAAGGACCCACATGCGGCAAACTTGGGAGAACCCGGATCCATTACTCCTTTGGTCATCGCCAGTGAATCCGGCATTCCGGCCGCCTCCTTTGATTTCTGAATACAGGCGGAATCAATAGCAACCGGATCCCAGGAAGCGAAAAGACCCAGGTTCGGAACGATGGGGCGGTCACTGAAATTAACGCAGTCGCACCAGGGAGAGATATCCAGCGCCATGTTGATGTAGCCTACTTTACCTTCTCCAACAGCCTTGACCGCAGCAAGGGCGGAATCCGTGATAGCTGCAGCCGTAGCGTCAAAAAAATCATCGGGAAGAAAGGCAACACCACACATGGTCACGACACCCAGACAGGCGAGGCATCCAATGCATTTTTCGCGATGAAATTCGACGGTTTTTTTCGTATGTTTGATGGCTCCCGTGGCGCATAGATGCAGGCAGACCTGATAATCGGGGCACTCTTCTTTCAGGCAGCGTTCCGGCATCCAGTGTCTGGCATTGAGACCATATTTGGGGTGTCCGCCCAAATGCAAATTTAATTTGCCTCGCTTGGATGCACAACCCACTCCGATATTTTTTAGTGCTCCACCATAGGTTCCCATGGGATGGCCCTTAAAATGGGTCAGTGCAATCATGGAATCTGCAAGCGCGATTCCTGTTCCGATATACTGCTCTTTGAGGATGAAGCCTTCAGGCAAATCGATTTTTACGTCATCCGTGCCAATGTATCCGTCTGCAATAACGATGGGGCAGCCAAGGGCTGCGTGCGTGAAGCCATTGCGGGCCACGGTATTGAGATAATCCAGGGCTGTGGACCTTGAGGTAAACGGCCAATAAGGCAGGGTGGTCGTGTCCACGACCATGGGATCGCCTCCGAGGCTTTTTATTTTTTCTACCAGAGCTCGAACATAAACAGGTCGTAAATAGGCCGTATTGTTGAACTCCCCCATATGGAGCTTGATGGCCACCACATCCCCCGGCGTGATCATCTCAGCAAATCCTGCGGTGTCAAACAATGTGATCATCTTGGCCACTAGGCTGGTCTGGATCGATGTGGATCGATCATTCATAAAATAAACTTTTGCCATATCTTGACCTCCTTTTCGCTAAGCGATATTGATCCATGGGCTACAATACAGATATCGCCACTTTCTCACCGGCTCAATGATTAATAAGGAATAGAAAATTGAAACATCTTTATGCCAACCATACTTTTTATAAATCTGATAACCACCCACTCTCTCAGATCAAAAGAAATTTCAAAACCCGATAAAACGCCATTTTGT
>CP070746.1:3037861-3040545 GCA_020348305.1 Desulfobacterales bacterium | reverse complement strand
GCCCCGGCGGTATTCGAGAAATCGAATTCTTCGGTCAAATATTTCAACTAATACGCGGCGGTGTGTTGCCGGCGCTTCAGAATCGCAAAATTCAAGAAGTGCTTAAAACTCTTGCCCGTGAAAATTACATTAGCGCGCAAACATGCAAACAACTGGCAGCTGCCTATGTTTTTCTGCGCAACACCGAGCACCGCCTGCAACAGTTTTCAGATCAGCAAACTCACGATCTTCCTTCCGCAAAACTGGCAAGAATGCGGTTGGCAGCATCCATGGGTATGGCTGATCCAGACCGTTTTGATTTTATCTTGGAACAACACCGCAAAAACGTGCATGCTCATTTTATGATGCTACTAGAATCCGGCGAGACAGACGGTCAAAGCAAAGAAATTGAAGAACAATTGCATGGCGTCTGGCAAGAGCTTATAGGCAATCAGCAAGCGAACGAAATTCTTTCGATCATAGGCTTTGATCAACCACAAGAGGTCCTAGCCCTGCTGGGTTATCTACGCAACCATCTGGATACACGCGAACTGAGCCGCACTGGCCGGCAACGGCTGGATATATTGATCCCCAAGGTGCTTAAACAAACCGGCGCTTCTGAACAACCCATTATTGCGCTGCGGCGAATCATTGACTTAATTAAAACCATTGAAAGGCGAACCAGCTACCTGGCTCTTTTGATAGAAAATCCCATGGTCCTTTCTCATGTGGTCAAACTATCAGACGCAAGCCCGTGGATCACCTCTTTTCTAGCCCAACATCCGGTGCTTTTAGATGAATTGCTGGATCCGCGAACGCTTTACAAACCTCCGTCACCAAGTGAACTCAAAAACGACCTGCGCCAGCGCATGGATAAGATTCCTGCCCAAGATCTTGAGTATCAAATTGAAGAATTGTGTATCTTCAAGCAGGTCAATGTGTTGCGCGTTGCCGCCGCCGATGTTGCCGGCACACTGCCGCTTATGCGCGTGAGCGACCACTTGTCTGAAATAGCAGAGACGACATTAAATGAAGTTGTTGAATTGGCCTGGAATCATCTGGTGCAAAGACATGGCAGGCCGATCTGTGAGCTTGAAAACACAACTTGCGACAGGGGCTTTGCCGTAATTGCCTATGGCAAACTCGGCGGCCTGGAACTTGGATACGGTTCGGATCTTGATCTTGTTTTTTTACATGCGGGCACAAAAGATCTAACCCAAGGTGGAAAGCGACCAATTGACAATGCACAATTTTTTAACCGCCTGGGGCAACGCGTCATCCATATCTTAACATCTCATACCCGGGCCGGTAAGGTGTATGAAATCGATATGCGATTGAGGCCCAGCGGCAGTGCAGGAATTCTTGTCAGCCATATCGACGCCTTTCGGGATTACCAAATTGAAGATGCCTGGACCTGGGAACATCAAGCGCTGATAAAGGCCAGAGCTATTTGCGGCGATACCATTTTGACCCAGCGGTTTGAAGAAATCCGCAGAGAAGCGTTGGCCTGTCCCCGATCCAAAATCGCGCTGAAAAAAGAAGTCATCCGCATGCGCAAAAAGATGCGCAATGAATTGCTAAAACGCGAAAAAGGCATCTTTGACATTAAACAGGATATCGGCGGAATGGTGGATATTGAGTTTCTGGTTCAATATCTGGTACTTTTAAATTCTCATAAACAACCTGAGCTGTTAAGGTGGACCGATAATGTCCGACTGATTCAGACATTGATCGAGACCGGCGTCATTGATGAATACACCGCTCACGTGCTTAAACATGCCTACTTGATATATCGTGCTGCGGCTCATCAACTCAGTCTTCAGGAAAAAGCTGCCAGAGTTTCACAAGAAAAATTTTACCGTCTGCGCAAAAGCGTAAACGAAATTTGCAATTCGGTATTCAGACAATAAATTAATTTATGAGCTCTAAATACGAACATACCTCAACCAAACTTCAGCAAAAGATTGAAGGTTTGATTGCGCGTTACTTGAAGGCAAAAGAACCCGATTTTTTACGGCTGCACGCACAGGCTATAGACGATTATTTTCATGAGTCGTTTGAAACCAGCATTATTGGGCCCCACATAGGTATTAATAAAAATCCTTATGCCATCATCGCACTCGGTGGATACGGTCGCCGCGAGCAGTGCATTCATTCCGATGTGGATATACTTTTTCTTTTTGAAAAAAGAGTGCCCCAAAAAGCTGAACAACTTATTCAGGAGATCATTTATCCGCTCTGGGATATCGGACTGGATGTCGGTTATGCCATCCGTTCGCTAAACGAATGCGTAAGGCTTGCCAGCCGCGACTTTGACATTCTGACCCCCATACTGGATGCCCGTTTTATCTGCGGGGTGTCGCATCTTTACTCAGATCTTATCGATCAATTGCGCGGCAAAATACTTCAAACGCAATCCCGCACGATTATCGATTGGCTGGTGCAGAGAAATAGAGCACGACACTTTCAGTTTGGCGATTCCGCTTATCTATTGGAACCCAACCTTAAGGAAGGTCAAGGCGGCTTAAGGGATTACCACACCATGCTGTGGATTGCAAAAATTGAATTCAACCTTAAGCTCCCACGAGATTTTGTTTATTTGGGTCTGCTGTCTCATGATGAATTCGAAACGCTAGCCAACGCCCTTGGATTTATCTGGGATGTCAGAAATCGTATCCATCGCATTTGTGGCAGAAAATGTGATC
>CP070746.1:3032441-3037761 GCA_020348305.1 Desulfobacterales bacterium | reverse complement strand
TGTTTTCATCTTGGTCATACTTCTGCTGGGGGACTGGTTGAGGGATGTATTAAACCCAAAGCTCTACAAGGGATAAAGCTTATAGCTCATAGCTGATAGCTGATAGTCTTAATGACGGATTCGGTTTCAGGTTTCAGGTTTATGAATACAGATTACATCATTTCTTATTGCTGACACCTCATATGAAACTTCATACATTTAGACAGGATTAACAGGATTATCAGGATTTTTTTGGTTTCGTATCGCTATATCCTGTCCATCCTGTGATCCTGTCAGAAAATGGAACGTTCAGGCCGTTAAGTTTTCTATTCGATCAAACTGGCTGCTCCGGTGGCCAGCGGCTGGGCTGAACATTGAAACCTAAAAAGAACTTATAGGCAAATTAAACATAGGGAGCATTTTAACAGCTGCCAAACACCAAACACAAAACACTAAACACGAATCGAATGACTCATCTGCTGGAAGTACAAGATCTGGAAGTAAAATTTGCCTTAAGGTTCGGTGAATTGACAGCCATAAACGGCGTCAGTTTCACCCTGGACAAAGGTGAACGCCTGGGTATTGTGGGCGAAAGTGGTGCCGGCAAATCGGTAACCGGTTTTGCGATCATCAATCTTATAAGCAAGCCCGGGTATATTTCCGATGGAAAAATACTGTTCGAGGGCGAGGAATTAAATCGGCTACCCGAAGAAGAGATGCGAAAAATTCGCGGTAACCGGATTAGTATGGTTTTCCAGGATCCGATGATGACGCTGAATCCGGTACTCACCATAAGCACCCAGATGGTCGAAACTGTGTTGGCCCATCAAGATGTGAGCCGATCAGATGCCACGGACATTGCCCTGGAAAAATTGAAAAAAGTTCATATCCCGTCCCCGGAAAAAAGGTTGCACCAGTACCCCCACGAGTGTTCCGGTGGGATGCGGCAGCGTATCGTGATCGCCATTGCTCTCCTGACAAATCCCTCGTTGATTATTGCAGACGAACCCACAACCGCCCTGGATGTCACCATCCAGGCGGAAATTATGGATTTACTTCTGGAATTATGCGAATCCGAAAAAATGGGGTTCATCCTGATCACCCACGATTTGAGCGTCGTGTCCCAGGTAACGGAGAAAATTGCGGTCATGTATGCGGGTAAAATTGTGGAAACCGGATCCACCGAAGCGGTTATCTATGATCCCAAACATCCCTATACTCAGGGACTGATCAAGGCATTACCCGGCAGCCTTCAACCCGGCACGCGTTTAAACCAGATACCCGGTATGATGCCGACCCTAACCGACATTCCGCCGGGGTGCGCATTTCATCCTCGCTGCACCATAAGTGATACGGTATGCCGGATGGAGGCACCGGCACTAATCAGCATAGATGAATATGACCGAATGACCGCTTGTCATATGGTAAAGTAGTAGCCGTTTAGGGGTTCCGAGGTTCAGGGTTCTGGTTCTGGAACTTTAATTCTAATAGCTCGAAAATTACCAACACATATATGCCATGAAAAACACAAACGGCTTGTTAAATATAAAAAACCTGGTAAAGCATTTTGATATTTCCGGTGGTCTACTGGATCAACTTGCCATCGAAAACAGACGTATCATTCGCCGGCGCACGTTGGTTAAAGCCTTAAATGATGTCAGTCTTTCGATCATGCCGCGCGAAACCTTAGGCGTGGTCGGTGAAAGCGGTTGCGGCAAATCGACCCTGGCAAGAGCCGTTCTTGGGTTATATCCGCCAACCAGCGGCGAAATCTATTATCAAGACAACCGAATTGATAACCTCACGTCCCAGAAGATGCTTCCCTATCGGAAAAAAATGCAAATGATTTTTCAGGATCCCTATGCATCTCTGAATCCCCGCATGGCAGTGAAAAGAACGCTGGAGGAACCATTCATCTTTCATAATAAATCCATCACATCCCGGCAAGTCGAGGACAAAGTGGCAGAGGTAATGCAGCAGGTAGGGGTGGAACCCAGTTGGGCCACCCGGTATCCTCACGAGTTTTCGGGCGGACAAAGACAGCGAATCAGTATTGCCAGGGCATTGATGGTGGACCCGGAGTTTATTGTGGCGGATGAACCCGTTTCAGCGCTGGACGTTTCCATCCAGGCCCAAATCCTCAATTTACTGATGGAGGCTCAGGAAAAACGCGGGTTGACTTATCTGTTCATTACCCACGATTTATCTGTTGTGGAACACATCAGCAGCCGCGTGGCGGTCATGTATTTAGGCACTATATGCGAATTGGCCCGAACTAAGGAGATATTCGAATCCCCGCGACACCCATATACGCAAGCCCTGCTCAGCGCCATTCCTGAACTCGGCCGCCAAAAACCTAAGCATATAAAACTAAAAGGAGAAGTTCCCACTCCCATTAACCTTCCCTCAGGGTGTGTCTTCCACGGCCGCTGCAATTATATGAATGAACGCTGTGCTCGCGAAACACCCAAACTTATCCGGCTGAATTCCGATGCCCAGGTGGCCTGTCACGGTGTAGAGGAAGGTAGGATTTAGGCATTTCCTATCTTAAAGTAAGCAAAATAAATTTATTTAAATGAGGTATCGGAGAGTTTTCTCCGATAACGACCGTCATTCCTGCGAAAGCACATAGGCGTCAACTTAAGGGATGAGATCATCGTAGGGCGGGCCTCTGAGCCCGCCTGATTTGGTCGGCACAGAGGCCGACCCTACGTTCTGAGCGTATTTCACCAAAACAAACGGCTCTTGAAGTGATCTCACATGGCGGCTACGAAAAAAAGATTGAAAGAAAATCTTAGCACATAGCTCTTTATACGTTAAGTTGACGCCTATATGCTTAAGCAGGAATCCAGAAAATTTTGAGCTAACAAACCTAGATGCGCACTTTCGCAGGCATGACAGAAAAAACAACCCGATGCGTCATTTTAATAAGTAATAACAATCCCTATATGCCACAAGGTTTTAATAGGATTTTGCGTATATTACTTGACATAGACGCTTCATTTAAATATGTTCGGTTAGTTTTGGGGGGAAATTTTGTAACGTTTAACTTTAGAATCTGAAAGGAGGTTGAAATATGAAAGTATTGAAATTTGTTCTTATTTTTTTGACGGCTTTTAGTTTAATTTTAGTTTCATCAAATGTCTTTGCCAAAGAAACACTGGTATACGGAACAACTGAAAAAATTATCGACATGGATCCGGGCAAAGCCTATGATTTCCACACCTGGGAAATTTTTTATAATATCTATGAGGGGCTGTTGAAATATAAGATCGGAAGTACCGAGCTTGTACCCGGGCTGGCTGAATCCTATGACATTGGTGCCGATGGCAAAGAATATACCTTTAAGCTTCGCAAAGGTCTAAAGTTCACCGATGGCACTGCATTTGATGCCAATGCGGTCAAATGGTCCATTGATCGGGTACTCGCCACCAAAGGAGATCCCTCCTGGCTGGTCACGGATTTTGTCGATCGTGTTGATGTGGTCGACAAATACGCCGTAAAGTTCGTCCTGAAAAATCCCGTGGCCTATTTCCCGTCACTGGTAGCTTCGGTGCCGTATTATCCCGTCAATCCAAATATCTATCCCCAGGATAAGCTAATTCGCGATCCATCAGAACTTAAAGGTGGCAAACTCGTGGGTCTGGGACCTTACGAGGTCGTTTCCTTCAAGCGCGACCAGGAAATTGTCCTGGATGTCAATCGCAACTATTGGGGAGAAAAGCCGAAAAACGATCGCATCGTGATCCGCTATTTCGCAGATGCCACCACCATGCGACTGGCGCTGGAAAAAGGGGAAGTTGATTTTGTTTTCAAAACCCTGAATCCTTCGGATATCGCCGACCTGGAAAAAATGGCGAAGATCCGGACCATTAAAGCTCAGGGTCCCTACATCCGGTATATCTGCTTTCTGACCGACACGCCACCCTGGAACAACCCAAAACTGCGCCAGGCGGTGGCTGCTGCCGTCAACAGACCCAAGCTGATTGACAAGGTGTTTCTGGGACAAAACGCCCCGCTGTACTCCATGGTGCCCATGGGCATGTGGTCGCACACCGATGCCTTTAAAGCCGTGCACGGCGACGGCAATATTGAGCAATCCAAAAGACTGCTGAAAGAAGCCGGCTATAGCGAAAGCAATCCTTTAACCTTTGATTTCTGGTATACCCCCAGCCATTATGGCGACACGGAAGTGGATATCGCTGCGGTGCTCAAAAACCAGTTTGAGGCCACCGGTGTGATGAAGGTTAATGTCAAATCCGCCGAATGGGCTGCTTACCGGGACAACTGGGCCAATAAAGTGATGCCTGTCTGGTTGCTGGGCTGGTACCCGGACTACATCGATCCGGACAATTATACATCGGCGTTTGCCGGCACAGCCGGATCCAAAGGTCTGGGGATTCACTTTTCCAGCTCGAAGTGGGATCAAAAACTTGTTGAAGGCCAGACGGCAACGGATATGGATGTGCGAACCCGAGTCTATCAGACCCTGCAGCAATGGTGGACCCAGGATGTGCCGACAGCACCCATTTTTCAGGGCACACTTTACCTGTTTTCCCAGAAAAATGTCCGCGGCATTACAATATCGCCGACACTGCAATTTATTTATTCCCCGATTCATCGGCAATAATAACATCCTGATCGATGGGGGCCGAGTAAAAACCCGGCTCTCATCGATTATTTATCCCAGTTAGGTCCTCCTGTTAAAAGTCTATGAGAAATCTCGCCCGCTACATCATTACCCGACTGTTTTTGACCATTCCCATGGTTTTCATTCTGCTGAGCATTGTTTTCGTAGTACTGCGAGTCATGCCCGGTGATCCGGTATCCTCTCTGCTGGGCGGCCACGCACCGGAGCACGTTATTGAAGAAAAAAAAGAAGCCCTCGGCCTCAATCGCCCGCTTTTTATTCAATATCTGGATTACCTCTGGCAGATCTGCCGTTTGGACTTTGGCGATTCCATGGTATTCAACCAACGCGTCACGACCGCCATCGCCGAAAAGCTTCCGGCCACCTTGGAACTGACGTTGTTTGGTCTGCTGATCACGCTTTTTTTAGGGGTGTTTCTGGGCGCCTACGCGGCTGACAAGAGACGCACGGGCCGGGACTACGGGATTCGGCTCTTCGGAATTGTGGTCTACTGTATTCCGTTATATTGGATGGGCCTCATGTTACAGTTGATCTTCGGTATCTGGCTGGATGTTTTGCCCATTGCCGGCCGAACAGGCCCCCGGGTATTTGCCTCCAGTTACGAAGAAAACTGCTCTTACCTAATGGCACGCATTTTGATCAGGGATTGCGGCTCATGGTACAGTTGATCGTCGGTATCTGGCTGGATGT
>CP070746.1:3029263-3032341 GCA_020348305.1 Desulfobacterales bacterium | reverse complement strand
CATTACCTCCCTTAAAGGCCAACAACTACAATAAATGGAAGGTTGAGTTTACTGGAGAAGAATTAAAAGAGATTCACCCCATCTTAACTCCTCAACTTATTGAGTTTGGTTATGCTGAATCTAAGGAATGGATAGACGGAAACTGAAAATTGTTTTAAGAATTGGTATATCCTGCCTTTTTATCGGATACCTTCTTAAAAAAGTAGACATTTCTGCACTAGTGAGCGCTCTGAGTGGCACGAATTTAGTTTTGTATCTTCTCTCTACATTACTGGCAGTGCTGTCAAGCCTATTTTTAGCTTGCAAATACTATTTACTTATAAAAGACAGTGTAATCAAGCAATCCATGCTTTCGCTGTTTAAAATAAATTTTATTACTCGATTCTACGCTCTTTTTCTTCCGACGGCCGTGGGGCGAGATGTGGTCAGATGGATTAAAGTTACTCGAAACCAATACGGTCGATCATTATTTTTAGCTTCAATTATTTTTGAACGTTTAACATTCTTTTTTCTTCTTATTTGCTTTGGTTCCATCCCTTTATTTTTTTACGATTCTATCTCCCGTATTGCAATTTTGCGAATGCGGATAATGCCAATCTCAATTTTGAGTCTGGCGATTGCATCTATTTTAATTTCATTTTTTATTCTTCCTCCGATTCAGTCGTTCATTAAAAAGCTAATCCATATCGTCTTCGCACGAAGATGGAAAGATCTAGATATCGATGCAATAATTGATGATATTACTCTGAAAAATATGAAATCGTCTTTTTATATTTATGTATTTGGATTAGGCCTTGTTTGGCAACTATTTTTTATTGGTCGTTTATATGCTTTGATAGCGGCGACAGCGCTACCTTTAAACGTGCTTGATGTGGCGTGGATGGGATCTTTAGTCCTTTTGCTGCAGACTATTCCGATTTCCTTTGCCGGCATTGGAATAAGAGAAGGAGCTTACGCCTATTTGTTCACACTTTTTGGTCTACCACCCGAAAAAGGCGTTGTGATCGGTATTTTATTTTTTTTTCAGATGTTAATTATGGCATTCGCAGGTGGCGTTCTCGAGTTCACAGGCAAATAGTGCTTAATGAAGAAAAACCATCAAAACACAACCGAAAATAACTATAACACAGCGGTACCGTGGTTAGAAAAGTACTTTCTAAAATCTTCGGCTGTTAAATTTTTTCTAATTGTTCTGACTTTCTTTACTTTAGGCTTTTTAATTTATTCCAACACGTTCGAAAGCCCGTTTGTTTTTGACGACACGCAGCGAATCGCGGATAATCCGGACATCCGCCTAAAGAAACTTGGCGTAGAAGATCTTTTAAAGGCTGCTTTTGGTAGGCATTCAGCCCAGTCCAGACCCCTTGGCAATATCAGCTTTGCCTTAAATTACTACTTCCATCAGTACGAACTTGCCGGCTATCATATTGTCAATATCATCATCCATATCGTAAACGGCATTTTACTCTGGCTGTTCTTAAAAAAGACATTAGATCTAAAATCAGTCGGATCCAAATTTAAACATGCGCAATTCATCGCTTTGCTCAGTGCTTTGCTGTGGCTGGTCAACCCGGTGCAGACCCAATCCGTTACCTATATGGTGCAACGGCTCAACAGCATGGCCACCATGTTCTTTTTGCTTTCTTTTCTGTTTTATCTGTATGGTCGGCTGACAACGAAAAAAGAACTGAGGTGGGCATGGTTTCTGGGCGCTGCTTTTGGATGGTTACTGGCCCTGGGTTGTAAACAGAATACTGCAATGCTGCCCTTTTTTATTTTCCTCTATGAATGGTACTTCTTTCAGGGCCTCAGCAAAAATTGGTTGAAAAGATCACTCAAATACATAGCAGTGATTTTAATACTGTTTGGTCTGGTCGCATTTATATACCTGGGATTGGAACCATGGGAAAAAATCAAAACCCCGAGAGATTTTTCTGAAGGCCAATTTACCATGGGCCAGCGGTTATTGACGCAGACTCGTGTAGTGATCCACTACCTGGGCCTTATTTTTTACCCCCATCCTTCCCGGCTAAATCTGGATTACGATTTTCCGCTCTCCTATTCGTTGATGAGTCCATTTACAACACTGCTTTCCTTAACCGCCATTCTCGGTCTGATCATACTGGGGGTATACCTGGCCAAAAAGGATCGTTTGATATCATTTTGCATTTTCTGGTTTTTCGGCAACCTGGTCATCGAATCATCTATTATACCATTGGCCCTTATTTTTGAGCACCGCCTATATTTGCCCTCCATGCCGCTGTTACTGATTCCGGTTACACTGGGCTATCGATATATCAAACTAAATTGGCTCAGGGCAGCATTGCTTTGCATTGTGGTTATTATATTTTCTGTGTGGACGTATCAACGCAACCGCGTGTGGGAAAACGATTTATCTTTATGGACGGATGTGGTCAGCAAATCCCCGAACAAAGCTCGACCTAAAATTAACCTGGGTTTGGCCTTGGTAAAACGAGATCGGCTTGACGAAGCCATCCATCATTACCTTAAATCATTACATATAGATCCCAATTATTATGAAGCGCACATCAACTTGGGAGTGGCACTAGCAAAGCAAAGTAAAACGAATGAAGCTATTGACCATTACCGTCGCGCTTTAGAGATAAAACCAAATAGTCTTGAAGCGAACAACGACCTGGGAAATGCACTATTACAGGAAGGTAAGACCGATGAAGCTATCGAACATTACCGTAAAGCCCTCCAGCTAGATCCAAATAACAATAAAGTGCACAACAACCTGGCACTTGCACTTGCATCGCAAGATAAGACCAATGAAGCCCTAATTCATTACCGGATAGCCCTGCAGATAAATCCAAATTTTGCTGAAGCACACAATAATCTGGGGAGAGAGTTGTTAAGGCAAGGCAAGACCGATGAAGCCCGCGAGAATTTTATTGCAGCACTTAGTTTAGATCCTAACCTGTCAGAAGCCCATATCAACATGGGAATCATACTCGGACAGCAAGGTAAACCCAATGAAGCTATCGAACATTACCGTAAAGCTTTAGAGCTAAACCCAGATAATGACGAAGCGCACAATAACCTGGGGCTTGCACT
>CP070746.1:3023409-3029163 GCA_020348305.1 Desulfobacterales bacterium | reverse complement strand
CAAAGGATAATAAGTTCAATTATTGTGAATGAAATGAGCAGAAAGCCCGCAAAAAAAACGAGATAAAAAATGAGGTGCTTTTTTTTGATATGGCCGATTTCATGAGCTATGACCATATCCAGTTCTTTAGGTTCCAACAAACTCAGCAAGGCATTGGTAACCAAAATGTAGCGAAACCTTTTGACGAGACCCATGACACCGGCGGTAATCATCTTGCCGCCGAAAATGGGCCAATATAAAATATCCTTATATTCTAAACCGGCTTTCTCGCACAGGTTTTCGATGCGACTGCGGGCATAACTGTTTTCGAGAGGTTTACAGCGCCAGAATTGTTTAATGATTGCGGGTCCGATAATCGCAACTCCAAAAAGAAAGACCAGGAAATAGATCACCTGCCCAACGGTCGTATTTAGAAACCATTTAGGCGTATCAAAAGGCAAAATGTTGATGAGATCTGCCACACCCGATAGCAGAAGCCAAGGTAACAGAACTGGAATAGAAAATGAAATATTAGAGATAACATAGGAGAGTCTCGGTATGTCAGCCCTGTATAAGCGTTTAGAAGTGCGATGGGCATAGTTCCATACAATCGCAAGATAGGTTACAAACAATCCTAAAAAGAGCAAAGCGAGAAGGGTGGGAAATGTTGAAAAAAGAGGAAGATTCACGAAATATGCGGGAAGGTTCAACCCGTATATATCAATTGCAAAAAGAACAATAGCCATTACAGACTGCTGAATCAGGACGGCATGAAATCGATGATCGAGTCTAGAAAAGCTTGTGTCAGAAATCCGTCTTTCCAAGCGTTGAAATTGAAGTCGCGTCAAAAAAGCGAATATAAAAATCAAACAGCCGAAAATGATGGATGTCTCAAGACCTTTTAAGACTATTTCTTCGGGAGGCTGGTAGATGAGATATATCAGAAGTACAATGATAAAATATATGAAGTTTCCGAACATAAATTACGATTTAAAAAACCTTTCTTTTTCACTGTATATACACCCGCAGTATTGCTGGCGATACATTCCGAGTTGTTTCGAGGTTTCAACACCTTCTTTCCATCCTTCTCGAAAATCCTGATAGAGGAACGGAACCCCCACGGACTTGCCTATGGACGCCCCCATGTTTTTTACCAATTCGTGGTTTTGAAATTTGCTGTATAAGAGCGTTGTGGAAAAACAATCAAATTTGCCGCGCCTGGCGATCATGGCGGTTGATCGCAGTCGATCATGATAACAATATCGGCAGCGATCCGCTTCTCTATAAACGACATTTTGGATAAAGCTTTCCGGTTCGTAACCTTTCTGATAGATCATCCGTAAATTTATCTGGTCGGCATAATTTTGCACGGTCTCCTGCCGCTTCAGACATTCCGTATATGGATGAATGTTATGTTTGTAAAAGAAACCCATCACATCCATACCGTCTTTTCGAAGGTTTTTTACCGGCCAGATCGAGCAGGGGCCGCAGCAGATATGCAATAAGACTTTCATTTTCGCTCTCCGAATATGGCCGTACCAACCCGAACCATGGTCGCGCCTTCTTCGATGGCCGCTTCAAAATCGCCGGTCATGCCCATCGAAAGCTCATCCATGGACATATTGGGTATGGCTTTTTCTTTGATTTGATCGCTTAGTTCACGCAACGCTGAAAAGAACGGCCGGACTCTTTCCGGTTGATTGAAATAAGGCGGCATGGTCATGAGCCCTTTAATCGATAAGTTTTCCAGATGACTGATTTCATCGACAAGGTTGATAGCTTCATCAACGGAAATACCGGATTTTGTCTCTTCCCGGCTAATGTTCACCTGGATTAGAATTTGCTGAATCTTTCCGTTTTTTTGAGCCTGTTTATTTAGCTCGCGTGACAGCTTGAGCGAATCCACGGAGTGGATCAAATCAAAGAGTCTGACCGCATACTTGGCTTTGTTTGTCTGAAGATGACCGATAAAATGCCAATTTACCGGAAAATCCGTCAGCGAATTTATCTTTTCACGGGCCTCCTGCACATAATTTTCGCCAAGATTCTTCACACCGGCTTCAATGGCTTCCCGAACTCGATCTGCTGGCACCGTTTTGCTCACTGCCACCAGACGAATGGTCAGCGGGTTTCGATTGCAGGCCTCCGCGGCTTTTTTGATGCGATCCTTTACGTTTTCCAAGCGTTCTTTTATGCTATCCATTGGTTGAATCTATTACACAAGCACCAATTTGTTTTTTCCGGTTTATCCGGGTTAGGGGCTTTCAATATTCAATCCTATCACACCTTGCTTGATAAGAAACTCAACAATCTCACAAACCGGAAGTCCAACGACATTCGTGTAAGATCCGTTTATTCGTTTGACAAGGAAAGTACCGAGCCCTTGAATGGCATATGCTCCGGCTTTATCAAATGGTTCGCCGGTGTGAATATACCACTCGATTTCTTCATCTGACAGCTCCTTAAACAATACATCCGTTATTATTGTCTCTGAGAAAAATCGATTTTTCTCTTTGCAATAGATACAATAACCCGTCAGCACCTGGTGCGTTCTCCCGCTGAGGCTTTTGAGCATTCGGCGGGCTTCATCGCTGGATTCGGGTTTTCCAAGAACCGTATTATGAATTACTACGATCGTATCGGCACCGATCACCCAACTGTCAGGATACTTGTCCGATATATCCCTTGCCTTACCTTCCGCTAATTTTCTGGCATAGGTCTCCGGGGATGAGAAGGTCACCGAGTCTTCATTAAAGCTACTTGGAATAATGAAAAACTCGAGTCCCGCCTGTTCTAAAAGGTAGCTGCGCCGCGGGGATTTAGAGGCAAGAATGAGTTTGGGACGATGCGACGGCTCTTTCATGATGGTTTATTATCAGATGATTTAGGGTTTGACAATATAAAGAAAGCATCTAAAGGCTGCCCTGGTGCTCCTGTGTTTAATTATTTTGATTGTAACTTTTTTATAATGGTCATAATATTGAAGAATTTTTAAAAAGGCGCACTATAAATCACTTACAGCTTTTTCTAACCATGAAAACTTTTTGGATCATCGGTGGCGGAAAATTCGGTCAGAAAGCAGCTAAAACAATTATTGCCAATGATTTCCCCTCGCAAATCGTTATCCTTGAAAAAGAGCTTCAGATCTGCAAGGAACTAAAAAACCGAGGATTTGAAACTGTCTGCACGGAGGGCATCAGATACCTGGTTCGTAATTTGGTCAATGGCGATTATCCGAATTGGATTGTCCCCGCAATACCCTTGCATGTGGCCTTTGAATGGATACAGCGCAAATTATCAAATAAATATAAAATTGAAACCATCCCCATATCCGACCAATTGGAAACCCAGCTTCCTAATCCTATCAGAGGCAGTACCGGACAACTTTATGTCAGCAATGCTGATTTCAAGTGTCCGGATGACTGTCCTGAGCCTGAAGAGATGTGTACCTATACCGGTGAGCCTCGACCGAGGATTCTCAAGTCTTTTTTAGAAAACATTCAATACAATGACTTTCGATCGGTAGTTGTATGCAGTCATCAGCTTTTTCCCGGCGTTGGCGGATATACACCAAAGGCGTTATTTCATGTTTTGAGGGAAATTGAAACTGAACATAGGCCGGTATTATTAAGCACTGCCTGTCTCTGTCACGGAGTGTTGCATGCCTTTCGAATTTCACCGCGGCCTTAAAATATGCATTTACAAATATTAAATTTATTTATAAAATTAATATCATATGAGTCAATTTGATAACAAACCTTACCGCATCCTTGTCGTAGATGACGAACTCACCGTGTTGGAGCTTTACGAGCAAATATTGTCTCCCCAAAGGGCAATGAATGATGCATCATCGCAGCAAACCGAAACGACCATTCAGCCGTATTTAAACGGACTCGCATTTGATGTGACCTCTTGCAGCCAGGGAGATCAGGCAGTTGAAGCCGTAAGGCTGTCCATTAAAGAGGGAAGTCCGTTTGCGGTGGCCTTTCTTGATCTGCACATGCCGCCGGGACCGGACGGTAATTGGACAGCAGAGCAGATTCAAAAATTAGATCCCGGTGTCAATATTATATTGGTCACCGGGTATTCCAGTTCCGAATTGGATGATTTTGCAATTAAATCAAATTATTCCGACCAATTACTTTACCTTCAAAAACCGTTTCATCGCCAGGAGATTATCCAATTTTCTTCTGCCTTGAGCACCAAATGGCAGGTTGAAAAAGAATTTCGTAAGCTTCATTCAAAAATGGAATCCCTTGTTGAAGAGCGTACTGACGAACTACTAAAAGCGAACTGGCAGTTGAAAATCGAAGTCGAAAATAGGCGCAAGGCCCAAAAAGCCTTACATATGAGTGAGATGAACTTCCGCAATATGATCAAAAACAACGCCGACGGGATTCTTATTTTGGACAAAAATTCGATTGTGCGTTTTATGAATCCGGCGGCTGAAAATATAATTGGCATCAGGGCGGAGCAACTGGTGGGACAAACTTTTGATCATTTGGTGACTCCCGGCAAACCCATAGAGCTCGACCTGATTAGTGGTGACGGCAAATCCGCCATTGCCGAGATGCGGATAATGGAAACGGAGTGGGAGGGGGAAAGCGCTTATCTTGCGTCTTTGAGAGATGTAACGGAACGAAAGCGCATGCAACTGGCGCTTCAAAAAAACCTCGACGGTCTTAAGCAGGCGGTCAGCGGCACCATCAAAGCCATTGCTCTGACCGTTGAAATGAGAGATCCATACACCTCCGGGCATCAGCATCGCGTTTCCCATCTTGCACGCGCCATTGCTGAAGAAATAGAGCTTTCAGACGACCAAGTAGAAGGCGTTTACACGGCGGCCGCCATCCACGATATCGGCAAAATATCCTTGCCGGCGGAAATTCTAACCAAACCGGGGCGGCTGTCCAATATTGAAATGAAGATGATTCAAGCCCACTCTCAAGTAGCTTACGATATTCTGAAAGGAATCGATTTTCCCTGGCCGATTGCCCAAATTGTGCTTCAACATCATGAAAGAATGGACGGGTCCGGATATCCGCTGGGTTTGTCTGGTGAGGAGATTCTATTGGAAGCCAGAATATTGGGAGTGTCCGATGTGGTTGAAACCATGGCATCACATCGACCTTATCGACCGTCTATCGGAATAGACAAAGCGTTGGAGGAAATCGCACAAAATAAAACCGTGCTCTATGATCCCCAGGTGGCTGATGCCTGTTTAAAACTCTTTGCTGATAAAGGCTTTGAGTTTCCCAGCTCCTAACATCCGATCCATCTTTTTCCTTGAAATACTTCTCACTTTCGGTTATCAAAAGCAATATTCTGATTAAGTTGTAAGCATTCATAGGTTCAGAGTTCACCGTTCAGGCTTTTCTTAACCGTGAACCCTGAACCTGTGAACGGTTATATCGAGTTTTGACTCAATTCGGATGACAATATGCCCGGGTGGCGGAATAGGTAGACGCAAGGGACTTAAAATCCCTCGGGTGCGTGCACCCGTACCGGTTCGATTCCGGTCCCGGGCACCAGTAAAATCAAGGGGTTAGCAATTGTCAAATTTCAAACCCCTTTTTTCATTTTCATAAAAAACCCAATTTATCCCATTTTTGTCCCACCTTATTTAAAACCTGATTTCAAAATTTAATCCACGTAAACAGAATTGTGGCTTAATGATTCTTTGAATATGGTAAATTTTCAAATGAAAATATGAAGGGTAGCTGTCGGTGCCCCATAGGCGCACTTCACGAAAGACTGATACCGTTTAGTATCTTT
>CP070746.1:2992256-3023309 GCA_020348305.1 Desulfobacterales bacterium | reverse complement strand
AGCAGAGTTGCTTGTCAACGGGGATGTCTGGAACAAGCTTCCAGAGGATCTCCAGGCGATTGTAGAATCGGCCTGCATTTACACATTCATTCGCTGGCAGGCCAAGTTTAACAAGTACAACTCAGAGGCTCTCAAAACGCTGCGGGAGAAGCACGGCGTCACCATAAGTAAAACCCCCGAGGATATTCTGCTCACCTTTCTGAAATCCTGGGATAAGATTGCGGCAGAAGAATCTGCCAAAAATCCTTTCTTCAAGAAAACGTTGGAATCCCAGCGGGCGTTCGCCAGTATTCTCGTCCCTGCGCGTAGTTTTATGTTTCCGCCTTACTCGTTCGCTGCCGAGTACTACTGGGGTAAACAATAGAAGAGTCGATCAGATAATGCCATTTCATGAGAGGGGTTAGCCGGGGTGCTGGCCCCTCTGTTTGAAACTGATTTTGATAGCGTCAGGTGCTGAACAATGGATGAATTGATTGATGAGGAGTTTATTCCCGAAAAGGAAAAAGAACCCGAAGGAGAGCCCCCTCCCAAGGCACTGGCGACCATCATACGCTTAATTGATACCTACGTCGGGGAACTGTCGGGTAAGATATTCATGTTGATGATATTTCCCCTCATCGGCGGGTCGACCTACGAGGTCATTGCGCGCTATGTGTTCAACGCTCCCACCAAATGGGCCTATGACACATCCTACATGCTTTACGGCAGCCATTTCATGCTGGGTGCGGCTTACTGCCTTTACAAGGGAGGGCACATCCGCACCGATGTTTTTTATGAAAAATTCTCTGTCCGCTGGCAGGGACGAATCGATGCCGCCCTCTACATTTTCTTTTTCTTCCCGGGTATGATCCTCTTTTTTTGGTTCGGGAGTATAGAAGCCATCCACTCCTGGAGTATTCTGGAAGAATCTGTCGTCAGCCCGTGGCGTCCTCCCCTGTATCCGTTCAAAACGGTCATTCCGGTGGCTGCTGCCATGCTCATGATTCAAGGGATCTCTGAATTGTTAAAAAGCCTGTATGCAGGTATTCGAGGGAGGTGGTTATGAGTCCGGAACATCTTGGTCTGGTCCTTTTGGGAGCACTTCTTACAGGCATTTTTGTGGGATTTCCCATCGCGTTTACCCTGATCATCCTTGGCTTTGTTTTCGGCTATATCGGTTTCGGCAAGCAGGTCTTTTACCTCATGTATTTTCAAACCCTCGGACTGATGAAGGAAGAGACCCTGGCAGCCGTCCCGTTATTTGTCTTTATGGGACACATGCTTGAGCAGGCCGGCCTGATGGAACGGCTCTTCAAGGCATTCCAGTTTATTTTTGCGCGCATTCGGGGCTCACTGTACCTCGGAGTCCTCTTGACGGCCACCGTGTTTGCAACGGCCACCGGCATTATCGGCGCTTCGGTGACGGTCATCGGACTTTTGGCCGCTCCGGCGATGATGAAGAGCCGCTACAACACGGCGCTCTCGGCCGGCGTGATCACCGCCGGCGGATGTCTGGGGATTCTGATCCCGCCCAGCGTCATGTTGGTTGTCTTAGGGCCGGTACTGGGTGTATCCGTCGTCCAACTGTTCATGGCGGCCATTGTTCCGGGTCTCATCCTCTCCGGCCTTTTCATCGGCTATACCCTGCTCAGATGTTACATCAACCCCAAGCTGGGTCCGCGCCTGCCTGAGGACCAGCGGCCGACGTCGTATGCCCAGATCCTGAAAGAATTTTTCTCGGGCATCGTTCCGCTGGGGGCCATTATCTTCGCTTCCCTGGGAAGCATCATCGCCGGGATGGCGACACCCACTGAAGGTGCTGCCATGGCGGCTACCGGGGCGGTAATTCTGACCGCATTTTACGGTCGCCTGAACTGGACGAATCTGAAAGGCGCGGGCCTCAAGACCCTCCAGACCTCCAGTATGATCCTGTTTCTGGCGGTAGCCTCCAACATTTATGGATCGGTATTCGCCCGTTTGGGGACCGCCACCCTGATCACCGACACCATGCTTTCGCTTCAAGTTTCACCGTTGTTCATGATGGTGATTTTGATGGTGGTGATCTTCATTCTGGGCTGGCCTCTGGAATGGCCGGCCATCATCCTGATCTTCGTGCCCATTTTCTACCCCGTGGTCGATAAACTGGGATTTAACCTGGTGTGGTTTGCCACCCTGGTGGCAGTAAATTTACAGACGGCCTTTCTCTCCCCACCGGTGGCCATGGCGGCATACTACCTTAAGGGCGTCGCACCCGCATGGGATTTGACCGATATCTATAAGGGCATGATGGAGTTTATGATCCTGCAGTGTGTGGGTCTTGCACTCCTTCTGCTCTTTCCCCAACTTGCTCTGTGGCTACCCAGTTTGCTTTTTTAATAAGAAAAAATAAATTATGGAACTAAATGGCCATTTAGCATTGATTACCGGAGCGGGTCAGGGAATCGGACAGGCGTGTGCCGAAGTATTGGCATCCAAAGGCGCAGATTTAATTTTAATTGACAAGAACCCCGAAACACTTTCCCAGGTTTCCGATAAGTTATCCAAAACAGCAAGACATATTATATCTTGCGAATTGGATCTAACCGACGAAAAACGCCTTCGGGAGATTGTCGAAGAATTAAAACACAAGGCCTTTATTGATATATTAATTAACAATGCCGGATACGACAGGCCGGGCACCACAGACAAGATCGACACCAAAAGATTTTTGGAGGTTCTTCACATCCACCTTGTCGTACCGTTAACCCTAATCCAGCTGCTGCTGCCGGCTATGAGATCTGCCGGATGGGGTAGAATTGTCAATGTATCATCCATCTATGGTCTAATCGGCGGCAAAGGCGAAGTCGCCTATTCTACGGCAAAGGCAGGTGTTATCGGGCTGACAAACTCAGTCGCAAAGGAAGCGGGAACAGATGGCGTTACGGTCAATGCAGTCCTGCCGGGTTTGACGCGTACACCCACCATAGAAAATTTTATGGCCGAAAAATATAAACTTCCGATTATCGAAAACACGCCCTTGGGACGTATGGGTGAGGCAGCGGAAGTGGCTAATTTAATAGCCTTCCTCGCTTCCGATGAAGCTTCATTTATTACCGGAACGGCAATACCTGTTACAGGCGGTTGGGGAATCTAGATGGCAGAAGGATTGGAATGCGGAATTGGGAATGCGGAAGGCGGAATGAATCAATTTCGGATTTTGGAAAGTTCATGCCGTTATGTTATCTAATCGATCAAACTGGCCGTTATTTTCACGCAATTTCCAATCAGAGTAAGGTCGGCCTCTGTGTCGACCAGAATCAGGCGGGCGCAGAGGCCCGCCCTACGATAGTCTCGATGTGCTCAGCCGAGTGGGGTTATCTTAACCTCCTATGAGACTCTGAAAAGCCGAAGTTTCTTTTTCGATCAAACTGGCCGCATCCTCAGCCAGCGGCTGGGCTGAACCTGGAACCCCTGAACCTTTATACTATGATGGTCTAAACGCCAGATAGGTCTTGAGGCTCTCATCCTCTTTCCGATGCAAGAATTTAACGCTTAGTGGCAGCCCAATCTTTATGGTTTCCGGATTTTTGGGATCTACACCTTCAATACGAGCATCCACACGCGCACCTTCCTCCAGTTCTACGACTCCGGAACAATAGGGATTTTTTCGATGATACCCCTCTGCGATCATAAAGGAAGGACCGATTGCAATACACGTAAAGGCACTTAATTTGCCTTTGCCTGTCATTTCTTCCCAGCTCATGTCGCCACGATGACATTCTACGCAAATAGGGCGAGGCGGAACATATAAGGCATTGCATTGCGTGCAACGGGAACCCATCAATCTTTCTTCATTCAAAAATTGTTCGTAGGATATATCGCTAAATGGTCTTTCTTGCATGGACTTATCTCCTTTCGAAAAAATTCAAAGGTTCAGGTCGTATAGGTTCAAAGGTTCTGCGTTCAGGGTTCAGAGGTTCAAAACATCTATGCAAGCAAACCTTGCCTCCAGTCCAGAGGGCCAACGACCCGGTGGGAACGGTGAACCTTGAGCCTTGAACGCTGAAGCAAAGCAACCCTGAACGTTGAACTCGGAATCTCGGAATCCTGAACCTTTGAACCCAGAACCTCTGAACCATTGAACCCTGAACCCCTGAACCCCTGAACGGTTACCTTCTTTCTAATATCGTAAAGGTACAGGTTCCACCGGTGCCGCCCAAATTGTGGGCACCGCCGACACGCAAATCATCAATCGGCACCTGTCGCTTGCCGGCTTTTCCTCTCAGTTGGGTCCACACCTCATAGAGTTGAGATATACCGGTGGCTCCCACGGGATGACCCTTACATTTCAGTCCCCCGGATGTGTTGATGGGTTTGGTCCCGTTCAAGCGGGTCAAACCGTCCGCAACGGCTTTATATCCCTCGCCGGGTTCGAAAAAACCGAGATCTTCAATGTGAAGCAGCTCGGCAATGGAAAAACAATCATGAACTTCTGCAAATTGAATGTCTTCGGGCTTAAGATTAGACATGCCATAAGCTTCTTGGGCGGCATAACGGGTGGCCTCAAAATAAGTAAAATCTTTACAGGCATGTAAGCCTCTACCGCTGCCCTGCCCGATGCCGGCTACATAAATGGGAGCATCCGTGAAATTTTTAGCAATTTCCTCTGCCACCAATAGCATACAACTTGCCCCATCGCTAATCGGGCAGCAGTCATAAAGATGCATGGGCCAGGCAACCACCGGATTGGCGCGGGGATCGCGCAGAAAATCTTTCTCATCAATCCATTCCGTAACCGGCAATCCTTTTTTTTTGGCGCTTTCCACTTTGACATTCATCATATCCCGAATCGTAAGCTTGAACTGCGCTTTCGGATTCAAAGGGGCATTGTTGTGGCTTTTGATGGTCACATTCATCAGATGCTCACGGTTGGCGCCGTATTTTTCAAAGTAGGCTGTAGCAATGGCACCGAAAACACCCGGGAAGGTAAATCCAGCGCGTCCCTCATAGGGAACGGTGGCCAGCGCCAAGCCCTCGGCCACTTCTTCGGTGGTACGCTTGGACATCTCCTCGAGGCCACCCACTAAGACAATATCGTAAAACCCCGAGGCTATCGCAAAAATACCTTCCCGAAACGCCAGGGCACTGGAAGCGCAGGCGCCTTCGGTACGAGTGGCCGGCTTGGGCACCGTGCCGATAATGTCCGCTATGATGGGACCCCAGTGGGATTGATGCATAAAGAAGTCGTTAGAAAAATTCCCCAGATAAAGCGCATCAATATCATTGGGATCAATTCCCTTATTAACAGAAGCCGTCATTTCATTAAATGCTTCCGTAAATAAATCTTTCGAATCTTTGTCTTTGAACATACCGAATTTCGACATGCCGGCGCCCACAATGGCAACGCCTCTGCCGAGTTTTCTTTTTTTCACCACAGCTCTCTCCTGATATTATTGTTTTTCGGGTCTATAATCCAAACGCCTATTGATAAATTGCGTAAATCTCATAGGTTGTAAAAGACGTTTAGGTACGAGATCCAATCCCGCCCATCCTCATAGGCGTCAACTTAAGGTATCAAGAACCTTTTGATAACCAATGTATTAAATCTTTTTTCATAAACCGCCTGGTTGAATCATTTCAAGGGCCTGTTGATTCAGCGAAATAACCTCAAACCGTAGGGTCGGCATCTGCTTGGCGCGGCGAAGCATAAGCAAAGACGGGTGCCGACCAGAATCAGGCGGGCACTGAGGCCCGCCCTACGGTGGTCTCGAAATTCTCCCCTCGGCATGCTCAGGGCCTGAGCTTGTTGAAGGCAACCGAGTCGGATTATCTTAACTGTGAACCCTGAACCTTTGAATCTTGAACCTCTACTCCCTGAACCCAGAATCCTGAACCTCTGAACCCGTAAAGGGTTTCCCGGGCCATACCTAATACGAAGCATTTTAATTGTCAAAAGGTTTTATGGTGACGGATAAGGATCTAAGATTTTTTCGTATGATTGGTAGTGAATTTCTGCTTGGTAGGCTTCAAGAGGCAGGGCGATGGGTGAATTATCAAAGACAGGGCTTTTTGAATCCGGCATTGCACCGTATAAATAGCGTATCTTTGCACTGCCGACAAGCGGGTGTGCAAGGTCAATCCTAATCGTATGGGAATCATAGTGGTAAACCTCTTTAATCGGCACAGATCCCCCGTTTGCTAATACTTTCCATCCGGATATCCCAGAGTCAGGTGAGAAATCCGTCCCACCGCGGTGCATTATTTTTATGTCCAGGGTGCGGTTGTCTATGCGCTTTACAGTGGATACCGTCGGGCCTCGATAGTATTTTTCTTTGCCCAGAATATATAATACCGTCTGAGCCACCCTATGCCCCATAGTGATGTAGGCATCGGGGGAGAGGTGCTGCTTGCCCTTATTTTTTAGATCATGCGTGGTGGCCGCCAGATAGCAGTCAGCAACGCTTTCAGTAACATATTTCTGTGCGTTTCGGATGGCCTGATGGGGTTCGTCTTCGCCGCCGGGCCGTTTAACCATCATGACAATAAGAAAAGGCAGGTATTCACGCTCAGAACCGTTTTTGATGTCGGCTCTTACCTGATTGTTGATAAAGCTCTTCAGTGAAGTTGCATACTCTTGCTCGGTTACCGTGCCGCGCGCCGCATCTGCTTCACCCTGAATCCACACTAAAAATTCTATCGCACCGCCGACTTGCCTTACGCCCTTAAGAAATCGAGAATAAATCGAACCCGGAGCCGTATCTTCCCAGTAGCCCGTGCCCCAATCGGCTTCTTTTCGCAACCCCGAGCCATTTTTGGAATAGTCCAGCAGCCCGACGGGAATACCGACCCGTTCGACGATCCTGTTTCCGAAAGCAATGGCCGCATGCCCCTGATTGCCAATCTCTGACCAACCGTTATCAGTGAACTTTCTCAATAATTCATGGGCGTTTAACATTGTACCCGTATAGAACCATTCCCTCATATTGGATTGACCGAGGCAGGCTACCAGGATCCCCACGCCCCATTTGCACGATCCCTTTTGTGCGATTGCGTGATTGCTATTATATCGTACCTCAATGTTATACCATCCGCCCTGGGGCACTTGGGGTAGCACACCGGCAAAAATATCGTTTTGCGGGGAGCCGTCGATGACCGTCCAAGGCACGACCTCTTCGGAGGTTTCAGCCATCACTACCCTGGCTTCAATGGCTCCCGGCTTTCCTGAGTATGATCCGGACACCACAATATCAGCGCTGCGTCCTGTGCGCTGGAAGATGCGTCCTTCCTCAAAGTCGTTTACTTTAATAGAAAACTCCCTTGAGGCTATGCCAGCTTCATCATCAAAGACGACCTCCGCGAATTTATTATGACGGATTGTATTTTCTTGACTTGCGGTCAGGATCTCATCATCATCATCGGTTTGGTAAAACATCGCTTTTAATCCGGCGGGTAGATGAGGCGATCCATAAGATGGGTTGGCCTTTGCTGTCGAGGAATTGTTAGCGGCAGTCTCTAGCTTCGCTACCTCTTTTTCAACATTCACGGCTGGCGCTTGCATTGAATCAACTGAGGTGTCCAAACCGCCTTCTGCATTGGCCATGGTCGGCCCAGATGCTGCTTCTAGGTAAGCAATCCAATCCGCTTGATCGGTTACGTCAACATACCTCTCTTCATAAAACGGTTCCTCGGTCGTTTGCTCGTCCGGAAACCCAAGCACCTCAATTGACCGCAGCACAAAAAATCCAGCCTTCGTGCTCGGCTGGATTTGAATTGTCAGCGAGTTTTGAAACGGCAGCGGCAGATAAATGACCGTTAGGCCGGGCTTGAGAGATTTCGTAACGACATGGGGCATGCCGCTCCTATACTTAATCGTCAAAAGGTCCGAATGCGGCGTCTCAATTGATAGCCTCAGTACCCTGAAGATATTATCATCGGAGGCGGGTATGGAGGGCAGTTCAAAAACGGATTGGTTACCCATTGACTTAATTTGTAAAACCTGTTGGCGATAGTCCAATGATATATGGGAAACCGGTACCACTGCCTCAACGTTAACCGGAAACCGCTCGAGATTTGTCGCCTCGGGCTCAAACAACGAGTAAATTTCGTCAAGGTCGATTCGTAATGTCTCAAGTTCGGATTCGGCTTTCTCAAGCAAAATAAATTCATAGGATCGCAGGTCTTCCCCATGCTGCTTTGATGGAACACGTTCGCTTTGAACCACATCCAGCTGCCCGGACATCTGGATCATATAAGGTAAAAGGTTGTGCATGAAGTCATCACCATAGACGATCGCAGCAGGCAGGTCAGGCTGATAAGGATTCTTGAAATGCCTTAACGGCTTATCCTCATCAGGAAGGCAAAGCCCCATGAGTTGACGCTTTAGATCTCCAAAGGGGTCCGTCTTAAAGGAAGGGTAAAACAAAGGGCGCAGGCCTGAGCCATGGTTGTCGATCTGCTGGTGAAGGTTTTCCGCCGCCACCAATGCGCCCAATCCATTCCAAAAAGTGCTGGCCTTATCATACAGCGGGGCATAGCGATTCTTTGCATGCTTCAGCAATTCATCAAGTCTTACAAAACTCATCAATTTGTGGGTGGCGACGTTTTCGAGAAACAGCTCATAACGGCTGTTGTCACACGAAGCGCTATTGGGCATAAAACCCACATACTCGGGGTATATCGTGGTCTTGTTTGGAGCGACCATAAAAAGAAACCGGCGTCCCGAGGCTTCAATAATCTTTTCAAGGGCATGCAGTTCAAGGATCAACCACTCCACTTGCCTATTGTCATTGCAGGCCTCTTTCCTAAAATCCTCAATGGACTTGCGACGATAAAGCCATCCGTCTGTGCCCACATGCACACCGGTCGTGTCTGTCATGCGAAAGATATTGTAGTCCAGCCAGTTCTTCGCAAAAATCAGCGGACTTCGTAAAGAAAAGCTGTCATTAATATACTGGTCAAAAGCCAAATAGTATTCATTGTCAAACAGCGCCGGCCCGGAAAACCTGGGGAGTTCCAGTCCGCGGCGATCCACTTGGATTTCGAAATCAATACCGATTATCCTTGCTGCAGCCGGCATCAAAAGAAAACCAATAAATATCAGCGAAAATACCTTTTTCATCGTAATTTCAAAACCGGTAATAGATAAAAGGGCTGCTCGAACCGCCGACAATAAGAGCGGCACAGTACGGCAACAGCAAAAGAATCATTAGGGCGCCGGCTAATAGCATAGTCGGGCCCTTTTTGCCGGTTAGATAGCTTATCCCCGAAAAATCACCAGGCATGAAGAATACCGTCAAGGCTGTCATCATAAAAAGAATATTTCGGTAGTTCAATGCCAGACTCAATTCGTAGGAAAGCGGCAGATCGCTTGCCGTAAACATAACCCCCAAATACTGAATAGCCTGGGAAATATCTTCGGATCGAAAAAACACCCAACCCACGATAACAATCAACAGGGTTGTAGCCCGTCGCACAAATCTATATTTTTCCCCGGGAATATCACGCAGGCCGATGAGACGTTCCAAAATCAAAAACAGGCCGTGGTAAAGCCCCCATAGCAAAAATGTCCAATTGGCACCATGCCATAATCCACAAAGGATAAATACAACGGCCATGTTAATACAGGTCTTTACCATACCCTCTCGATTACCGCCCAAAGGGATATAAAGATAATCCCTAAACCAACTGCTCAGAGATATATGCCAGCGCCGCCAAAATTCCGTAATGCTAAGGGCCGAATAGGGCCGCTTGAAATTTTCCGGAAGCTTAAATCCGAACAACATGCCCAGGCCGATGGCCATGTCGGAGTAGGCGGAAAAATCAAAATAGATTTGAAGCGTGTAGGCGATTGCACCCAGCCAAGCAAATTTAGTATCTAACAGCCTCGGATCAAGAACGAAAATGACGTCAGCAATCGCGCCGCAGGAACTGGCAATCATCACCTTCTTAGCCAGTCCCCAGCAAAAACGCATAATCCCCCTGTAAAACATGTCCGACGACTCACTTCGCCCTCTGAGTTGATCTCTGATAAAGCTGAATCGTACAATCGGCCCTGCGATGAGCTGCGGAAACATAGCCACGTAGAGAGCAAAGTCGAACACATTTTCGAGCGCACGGCTCTTTCGGCGGTAGACATCAATGATATAGCTGAGCTTCTGGAACGTAAAAAATGAGATGCCTATCGGCAGAATGACATGTTGCCATTCAATCGGAGAGAATCCAAAGTGTCCCACGACAGCGTTTATCTCCTCCACAAAAAAATTAGCGTACTTGAAATAAACGAGTAGCCCAAGGTTTAAAAAAACCGATAGGCTTAGCCACATGCGTCTATGCCTTGGGTTACGCTCGATTAGAAGCCCGAGGAGATAATCTGCGAAAGTAGATACCAAAAGGATGAGAAGAAAGCCCGCCGCACCGTAAAGATAAAAAATGTAACTGAAAAAAAGGAGAACGGCGTTACCCGGGCGCTTTTGAAAGAGTAGTCGTTGCATATAATAGCAAACGATTACCGCAGGCAGAAAAGCAAATAGAAAAATAGTGGTTGAAAAAACCATTTTATTCCTAAAAAACCAGATTTATTCTGAAGACAGCGATAGTGAAAATCGATCACTTAGAAGACAATTACAGCAATAAATACATCACTTTTTTGTTCATAAAATTTTATTTTATCAAAAAGAATAGTTTTTAGAAAGTATCGGGCAAAACGCTGTGTATGTGTGCGAAATGATTTATATCGTTCCGTATAATGATGATCTCCGGCAAAATGGGAAGCAAAAGATGGGTGTTAAAAGAAGTCGCAGCTTGCCTTGTGGCGATTCAATATTCCAAAATTTTGAGATCAACCGGTCGTTTTAAGACCGGTTCGATCTGAACCGGGCCAATGACTTTTATCTGATCCGTATCCTCCCCTCCCCACCAGTTATTTCCTGCTTTTACATTGCCCTGTTTGTCTAAAACTTTTATTTGCCAGCTACCGTTGTTGGACACATTGTTGTATTCGATTTGGGCTTCGGTGCCTTCCAGCAAGATACCGCCTGAATCATTTTCCGTAATGGTCGAATCCTTTACCAAAAGCGTTGATTTACGAGCCGAAAGTCCCGTTTTCCCGGATGTTCGGATCAGAGAGTTGAGAATCTCTGCCTTTCCTTCTTCAAGAACGATTCCCCATATATTGTCCTGAAAAAGACAGCCGCGAATGGAAACCGTCGATTCGGATGCTCTCAAACCGAATTCGGCATCAGAGACTTTACAATAGTTAAGCTTATTCCCGTTGCGACTCCGATCAAAAAGTATACCCTTCCAAGGCGACGACACCATGCCCACCAGTCGGACAGGCTTTTCTGGAGTTCCGAGAACCTGAAGTTCTCCTTTCACAATTAGCCCCAGACTGCGAAACCAAATGACAGACCCGGGTTTTATGATCAATTTTGCATCCTGCAGAACCAGCAAGGCTTCCTCTACAAGATAGGGGCTTTTTTCTGCCTTCAGCTCAGTAGTTTGGGAGATTACAGCCGGCAGCACAGTTGGGGTGCCGATCGTAACCGGCCCTAATATATCCACCCATTGACTTTCTAAACCGGTCCTCGATCGAAGATATCCAATCAATCGACCATCAGGCAACCGGTCCTCGGATCGAATGCGATAAGCACCAACATAGACACCCGGTTCTTTTTCCTTCATCGGAAGTTGCTTAATTAACGGAGGGATAGTCCAACCGGCGCTTAGCCCTTTGTCTCCGATCATCACCACCTTTAATATATTGCCCGGCTGCAACATTCTTGCGGCGCCGTTATGGACCAAAGCCTGAATTCGAGGTGGTGATTCGACTATCTCAACAGGATTTGGAATAGTGGCGACCATTTGCATACAAAGCTCAGCGGCTGATTTCATATAGGTGGCCTTTTTATGGCTGATCGCGGTCTTGACAACGGCTGTAGCCAAGCCAGTCAAACTTAAAGGCACATCACCTTCTCTCAGGTGTATGGTGTGCTCAAGTTCCCAAATAACCTCCCCGGTCGCGCAACTAACCATCCGGGCTCGAAGTCCGGCCTGATTATCAGAATAAAGCAAGGCATAAGCTTTGCCTAAGCTGAGCACTTCGCCGTAAATGACGGCATCCGTCCCTAAAAATTGACCCAGGTAGTGAGGCGACACGTTTTCTCCCGCGGCAATCCTTCTGTAAAGGCTTTTTTCTTTCAGCTCCGAATCAACCAACGAGGTCTCAAAATCGTGATAGTTAAGTGAACTAAAAAAATTATAAAACATTTTGCGGACGATTGTGGCAGCTTCGGGATTGGACGTTCTGTTGACAAACGGCAGGATTGCCACGTTGCGCGGAAGCAGGTCTTCTTTCAGCACATCCGGCACAGGTGGCTCGGAAATGCCAGAATTCGCACAACAAGTTACTCCGATCGCGAAGAAAAGAACCGAGATGATCATTGTATGTTTGGATGGCAATTCCATGTTCTGCTGCATTGAGTTTACCAGGGCGTTTCGGAATCCTTTTCGCCGCTCTCTTCTTCAAAAAGATATTCCATGATCCAGGAGCCTTCGGCTCCCGATTCTTCAAGTAAGCGCTTGATCTGTTCATGCTTTTTATTCGGAGTTGAATGATCGGGTGAAGATTTTCCGGACCGGGCATCGCCTACAGCTAAATTTTGCCTGCATGCTCTAATTTTTTCCTTTATTTCAATGCTCTCCGGATCAATCAAGTTGTAACGCTCAAAATATTTCAGTGCTCCGCCCCAATCCTTTTGGTTAAACCTCTGTTCACCATGAACAAGATAGAATTCTTTCATTTGATCGATTCGTTTAAGGGCAAGTTTATTTTCGGGTTCGAGGGCCAGAATTGCTTGGTAGGCGGCGTAGGCATTTTGATTTACCGGGGTCAGGTATCTTTTGGCAAGAAAATGGGTTTCAGCTTCTTTAAGAAGTTTCGAAAGCGTCTGATCTTTGCGCTGTTGCTGTTGATAGGCGAGCCAAATACGTTTGATAGACATCTGGGCTTCTTCAAAATAAGGACTGTCTTCTCTAACGGCCGAGTATTGTCTGAGGGCCGTCCGGTATTCATTTAATTCTTCCAGATGATTACCAAGATTCAAACGATAAAAGTCCAACTGGTTCCACAAGACGTTCGCCTCTTCTCCCACCCCGTGCTGTTTAAGATGGGCCATTAAATAGTCTTTGGCTTCCTTCAATTTCCCATCGTCCGCCATATTTTGAGTGATTGCCATGATGGTTTGGGAAAGCAGTTCCTTTGCCTTGTGGGTTTGCTCGGGCGAAAGATCAGATTCTAAAAGACGCATGAGTGTGTCCCGTGCCGGTTGATAATTTTTCACAAGGACCTGCTTTGAAATGGTTTTTAATGTATGGCTAACCTGCCACGGCCGATAAACATGCATATAAAGCAAATAGCTTCCAAAAATGAGCGTGAGACAAGCCGCAGCGATCCATAGTATCCACTCCGATCTTTTCCTTTCACCAACCAATTCTTTTGGAGCGGCTTTTTGATCTTCGGCGCGGTCGGAAATAAAAGTCAATGAGAGAGCCCCGAAACGGAGCTGATCTCCCGAATACAATCGCTTGTTAGAGATTGCCTGATCATTCAATAGAAGCGGATTGGCCTCGCTCACCCTAAAGACAAAATAACCATCATCCTTTTTTCCGATCCGACCATGCTTGCGCGATACAGAAGAATCTTCCAATTGAATATCAGCTTCCGACGATCTTCCGATGAGAATATTTTCTTTGTCCAATGGATAAATTTTACTGTCACCGAATGGGGGGGTGTAGACCAATCGTGGGCCAACTGTTAATTCTTGTGGAGAGGCAAGGACGACCGTTTTTGCAGAAAAGGAGGGTTTTTCAACAATCTTATCATCGCTTTTTACCTCCTGAAAAAGCAAATCTGTCTTTCCGAATTTGATTTCATCACCGTCATTGAGGAATTGAGATTGAATGGAGACACCGTTAATAAAAATCGGGTTCCGTCCCAAGTTTACGATGACATATCGTCCATCTTCGATCCGCACTTTGGCCTGAATACGCGAAACATGCGGATCTTTTAAAACAATTTCACACTCTTCTGATCTTCCGATCAAAGAGGTTTCTTTATGACTGACATATACAATTTTCGGGTCTATTGTATGTATTAATTTGAACATGTATCCTAAAACATATCATCCAATAAAACACGTTGCCGCATCGCTTATTTCAGGTGATTGCTGACATCACAACTGTAACATTATCATCCCCGCCGGCATCTTTGGCCGTTTCTATCAACTTGTCAACCTTCCCGTTTATATCGATATCGCTACAAAGAATTTTCTGAATTAGATCATCCTGGACCATGTCAGTCAAACCGTCTGAGCATAAAAGAAATAAATCCCCCGAAATGATCTTTCCTCGGATTAAATCGAGAGCAAGTTGGTGATTCAGACCCACGGCGCGGAGGATAACGTGACGAAGCGGATGATTTTTTGCCTTATCAGATGAGATTAAACCATCATCCACCTGCTGCTGAACGAGGGTGTGGTCTTGGGTGAGTTGATGAAGTTGCCCGTCTCTGAGGCGGTAGGTGCGGCTGTCTCCTATATGACCCAGAATGAAGTCTTCGTCGGAAAATGCCAAAAGCTCAGCCGTACACCCCATCCCTTTGTGATCGGGATGCTGAGTGACATGTTCCAGAATTTTTTTATTGGCAAAACTAAACGCTTTTTGAACCCGGTTTAAGACGTCTTCTACTGAACGACTGGTATTCCCCTCAAATATTTGTAAAATTGATTCAGCAAATATCCTGCTGGCAAGTTCGCCGGCCGCAGCGCCCCCCATCCCGTCAGCCGCAAGGCAAAAATCCAACTCAGAACTTATCACAAATGCATCTTCGTTATTTTCGCGTTTAAGACCGATATCCGTTTTTCCTGAAAAAATCTTTTGGAACATTTCAAATCCTAACGGTCAAAGTCTCCTGTGTTAGGCCTTGCCGTTATCCTTGAAATATGTCTTCATAAAAGTTGCAAGGTCCGAAGCATCAAACGTTATCTTTAATTCTTTCTTAAACGCTGTCAGATCAGCATATAAATCTGAGGCGGTTTGGTATCTAGAATCCTTTTTCTTCTCCAAGCATTTCATCACAATGCGATTAAGTTCTTCCGGAACATCAGGTCTCAGATTCTTCAACGGTTCAATCTCCATCCTCGGAATCGCCCGAATCGCTTCAAAATCGCTGTCGAACTGATAAATTCTTTTCCCTTTGAGCGTTTCATAAATAACAAGGCCCAACGCATAAAGATCAGCCCTATGATCTACCGCTTCTCCAAGGGCCTGTTCCGGAGACAAGTAGGCAAGCTTGCCTTTTATGACGCCGGCCTGGGTCAAACTCGGCTCGGATCTGGCTTTGGATATTCCAAAATCGCTTATTTTCACCTCGCCCTGATAGGAAACCAGCATATTTTGCGGGCTGATGTCCCGGTGGACGATATTAAGTGGTTCTCCGGTTTTGTCATCTTTCTTGGTATGTGAATAATCCAGACCTTTGCAAATTTCCGCAATAATGAAAACGGCATGGTCGACGGGTAATCCCTTTCCGAATGAGGAGAGGATTTCTCCTAAATTCTTACCATCGATAAATTCCATGGCAATGAAGTAAGCATTTTCAATTTTACCGTAGTCGAAAATCTGAACCACATTCGGGTGCTGCAATAAAGCTGCCAAACGGGCCTCGCGGGTGAACATTTTGATAAAATCCGGATTCGCCGCAAGATGGGGCAGGATTCGTTTCACCGCCACTTTTCTGCGAAAACCATCCTCCCGAAGGTAGTCTGCCACATACAATTCGGCCATTCCACCCCGTGCAACCTTATCTTCCAGGCGGTAAGGTCCGATTTGCTTCATTGTTTCAAAATCCTGTTGAACCCTTAAGGCTTTGGCTTTGGCCACACGGTCCAGCCAGAATACTACGACAGCCAATATGAGGGTAGCCAGACCTATCCCGGCCAAATATATGATCCTCAATTGATTTAGCGTTCGATAAAAATCGTTAGCCAACAATGCAATATAAACTCTTCCGATTTCTACCCCCGAAAATGTAATATTTTTCAAAAAACCGATAGCTCTCGTTTTGTCTGCAGAAATTTCCGATGTAATTGCAATGTCATCAATCTTATCGATCAGTTTTTTATTTTTGAGAGGCTCAAACTTGCGATTCGGTATCTCGGCACCTGTTTGCGTTAGAATTGTATTTTCATGATCCAGGATCGCCGCAAATTTTAGGTTCTTCAAATCTTCCAGTGCTCTAATCTCCACGCTCAGAGCGAGGATATCTTTCTCCAAAACGAATGGTCCGCATTTCGTTGCCAGCTCTGCGACAGCTGACCGTCCTCTCTGAAAAAGTTCATCATTTGCTTGCGAAACCGCTGCACGATAGATGAAAAAGCCGGCGACGTTGGCACCCAGCCAAATAGCAAGGCAAATGACGAATGTTTTTCGGCTGCGACTCAAAAATTCTATCTCCGAAAAACGTCTCGCGACTCTATTGAAGGTGCTCGTTGAGAATTCCTTTACTTTTACCGCCGTCATGGTGGCAACATTAGTAACAAACATGAAGAACCCCCTTACTGGTTTCATATCAGGTCTCAGGCAGTCAGTTTCTGAATAATCTCAGCGCAGCGCAATATGACCCGGCGTTTAATCGAAAAAAAATCTCCCCTTTTCGCTAATTCCGATAAATCAATCCCCTTTGAATCAGCCGGCCTTCCTGTCTTCGGATCAGACTGTGAAGCCTTTATGCTCAAAATCCCCTTATGGTGTGAGTGGTTGAAAACCTCCGAGCTAAAGGTCTTCTGTGTGCCGCACAATGGACAGGTAACAAGAGATGGTTGTGGATTTGTATCGGCTTGGGGACTGCGCCGAAAATAATTTTGCAATTTTACCGGAATAGCGACAATGCTGCGAAAACGCATCAAAAAAATGAAAAATAAAAAGACCAAAAAACTGAAAATAGCTAGGTATTTAAATTGATTTCTAATCTTTTCCGCTTTGGTAGTCGGGAGGGCGAGGTAAATTTCACCGATTTTGGTGCCGGAATAGACGATGTCAGATGCAAAACTGACAATTTTACTATGGTTCGCAATACTGCCTTCCCAAAAGGTTATCTGCTCGATTTTCCGAGCAGTTTCCTTCGTAACAGGTAGCTTCTGCTCACCACCCGCAAAAGCTATAATTTCATTTTTATGATCGGCTACGGATGCATATACCACATTGGCTTTTTTGCCGGCATCAACTAACAGCGCACGAATGGCCTGAGCATCTCTTTCCAAGAGAGGGACACGCACATGATTAGAAAGTTCTTGAATAATCTGGAATCCTGAATCTTGTAAACTGTTTTTGAGGTGATCGATACGAAGTGTCGTGATAAAGTAGGCAACGGTCATCAACACCCACCAGAAGATAATAGCCCATACCAAATGGCGTGTGTGTATCCGTACCCTGTTTCGTTGGGTTGTGCCCATCAGTAAATTTGCTCCAACAGATTTTGAGGTGTCGTCTAATTATGCCTGCGGTTTGAATCGGTGCGTATGTATCAATCAGAAAAAACAGACTGTCCGTTCTGAGGGTTTCACGATCAATTTATAATGATGCACGTGCATTGTCAAGGAAATTAACTTTCTGAATTTTTTACAATTTATCGATTTAACGAATTACTGCCGAGTCATTTTTCAGGGTTGATTAAGTAACAGTACGAATCTCATATTTAATTTGACAAGAAGTCAATAATCAGATTAATGATAATCAACCGGGGTCAACCGGACCTGTCTTACGGCGGGCTTGCAAAAGCAAATGACCTGTGATAGATATCTCAAATAACTCTCTGATTAAAGGAGAAATTTTTCATTTTATCCTGTAAATATGCAAATTATGGCAAATCAACTTTCAAGGTTTCTGAAAATTAGTTTAATTGTTATATTTACGGGAGTAAGCCTGCCGGTGGGCTTTTTATCCTGTGCACCCACCGCTACCGTCATTCAGCCTCCGGGAAAAAACCTTTTTCGATCTGAGGAATATGTTGTTTATCAATTACCGAAAGCGGAAACACCTGCTGATTTAGCTGCAAAGTTTCTGGGAGACAAAAAAAAATCTTGGGTGATTGAGGAGGCAAATCCGGGTGCATTATTTAGCAGCGGCGACTCTGTCGTCATTCCGCTGAAAGAAAGAAACAAGGGGGGGCTGAGCGCTGAGGGATTTCAGACCATACCGATACTCACCTATCACCGTTTTGCCGGCAATTGTAATTCGCCTCTGTGTATGCCCATCCGCACCTTTGAGCTTCAGATGAAATATCTGAAGGAAAATGGTTATGACGTCATCACACCCAAAGAACTTATTGCCTTTCTGGAATATCGTCAAGGTCTCCCCAAGAAATCCGTATTAATTACCATGGATGATGGATATCGTTCCGCATATAATATTGCCTACCCGATTCTCAAGAAATATGGATTTACGGCGACATTGTTTATCTACACCAATTTTGTCGGTGTTTCCAGTATGGCCATCACCTGGGACCAGCTCAAAGAGATGAAAGCAGACGGCTTCACGATCGGTTCGCATACGATGTTTCACAGCGATCTCACCAAGCCAAAAGATGGGGAAACCGAGCTTGAATTTATGGCCAGGATCAAAGAGGAACTATATGGCTCCAAGAAGATTATAGATCAGAAATTGGGGCAGGACACCTGTGTTCTGGCTTACCCGTTCGGGTATTATGATCAACGATCCATAAAGGTCGCCATGGAGGCGGGATACAAGATGGCAGTGTCCGTCAAAAGAGGGGGTAACCCCTTTTTCGCAAACCCTTTGTCTCTGCGAAGGGATCAGATATTGGAAAGGGATATGGAAATATTCATTTCCAGATTGAAAACGTTTAATCATATGTTATTAAAGTGAGAAAGCCATGAAATTTAAAACAGGAATCATCGGTATCGTGCTTTTGATCACCATTGTTGTTGGGTGTGGAAAAGCCGGCGTCAAGTCTCCAAAAAAGCTTGCCAATCAATATACGGCCCAAGGCCAGGAGTACGAAGCAAAAGGCGATCTGGTTGAAGCTTTAGAACAATACAAACTTGCGCTTACAGTCGATCCTCAAAACCAATTGGCCAGAGATAAAAGCAGTAAAATCGAACCGAAACTTCGGCAGTTGGCGGAAAATCACTATCAAACCGGATTGGCCTACCATAAGAAGGGGCAATACGTGCAGGCAAACAAAGAGTTTTTAATTGCCCTGCGATATTATCCCGAACACCCGGAAGCCAAAAAATTGCTCGCAGCTCGTAAAGAGCTGGAACAAGTCAACAGGTACATATTACATACCCTACAACCGGATGAGAGCATTTCAACCTTGGCCGAACGATACTATGGCGATTACAAGAAGTTTCATCTCATTGCCAAATACAACGAACTGGAGGATGCCACCAAGGTGAGGGTAGGCCAGGAGATCAAAATCCCGGTCATCGAAGGCATGCCAATCATTGCGGATCCGGCGAAAATTCGAACGGATTCCGGGGAAGCCCCGCAAGCAATGCCGGGTGAAATTATAACAGTTAAAGGCTTCATCTCCCATACCGTTCAGCCGGGAGAGAGCCTTTCAAAACTGGCCCAGGTGTATTACGGTGATTACAAGAAATTCGACCTCATCGCCAAATTTAACAACATAACCGATAAAGCCGGCGTACGGGTGGGCCAGGAAATCAAAATCCCTGAAGTAGAGGGCGTTCCGTTCTTAGTAGAGAAAGAGGAAAAAGAAAAGATAGAGGCCGCATTACCCAAAGATCTTTCTGTGACAAAAGAAATCCCTGAGAAAGAAAAAGCAGCAGAGCCAAAAATAGAAGAGCAGACGGTGACCGTAGACGACCAGGCGGCCAACTACAGAGAATTGGGTATTGAACTCTTCAATAACAAGAATTATGAGGATGCAATCATCGAATTTCAGAAAGTTTTAAATGTGGAACCCAATGATAAGGTGGCAATTAATTATCTGTCGCTTGCCTACTTTGAACAGGGGGTTCGCTCGTTTAAAAAAGAAGACTATCCTCAGGCCATCAAGCAATTCGAATCGTCACAACAATACAATAAGGAATGTGAAAAGTGCGAAGAATATATCAAAAAAAGTGAGGCTACGTTCAAGGACGTCCATTATCGCAAAGGTTTTGCCTATTACAGGGATGAAAAATTAGCCGAAGCCATTCAGGAGTGGGAACTGGTCTACAATATGGATCCCGAATACAAAGACGTTGACAACAATCTCAGAAAGACCAGGAATCTGCTTGAACGTCTGGAGGCCATAAAACGAAGCAAGGAAAAGGGAAGTCAATAGTAATGCTTTGACTTCTCAAAAATTTTTGAAATATGACTGCTAAACCCACTATCGTTGTCCAGCTCGTGCACATTGAAGGCCCTTTGAAAGGTGAAATTCATGATTTTTTGGATTCAGAGATATCCATCGGCCGCCACCCCTCATGCCAGGTCCAATTCCCAAAGGATCTGGCGATTATTTCTCGCAAACATGCCCTCATTTCCAGAGAGGGCAATCGATTCAAATTATCCGATCAGAGTGCCAACGGAACCTTTCTCAACGGCAAGCGCGTCACGGGGGCCTATCTGAAATCCGGGGATGTGTTGATTTTCGCGGAAGGCGGACCAAAGGTAAGTTTTCTGACCCGGATCGAAGAAAGCGCCCAGGCACTCGAAAAATTCACCCGACCAAGGGCTTCCACTGAAATGCAATCAGAACCGGTGGAGAAAATAACACCAACACCACCTCCAGCCGAACCGGCCCCTGAAGCCCGGGTATCGATACAAAAAGTTCAAGTGCCGCTTGTCATTCAATACGGCCCCACCCTTCGCTCATTTAAAGAGTTGCCGGTGATAATCGGAAAAAACCCGGCCTGCGATTTCAGCCTGGAGCATCCCGAAATCTTGGATCGGCATGTCCAGCTTTTTTTTGACCAGGGTCAATACTGGGTAAAAGATCTGACCGGACAGAACATGGTTTTGATTAACGCTGCACCCGTGCATATTCAGGCGCCGCTAAATCCCGACAACCTGTTGTCCCTCAGCCCCAAGGGACCCACCTTTCGTTTCCTTGGTGGAGGTCGCCTGGCAGAGCATGAAGAACCTGCACCGGAATTAAACAGCACTCAAACCCGGGAATAAGTGGGTGAATAATGCACCGAAATAATCGATTGAAATGGTCTGGTTAATTAGTCAACGTCCGGAGCATGCATGAAAATCCCTTCAATTCCTTTCAAGATTCTGGCACTGGCGCCTTTTTTGGGCCCGGATTATCCTGTTTGGGATAAAGCACCCCTGGGTGTTGATCCCAATGATCTGGACCGGGTGATCGCAGACCTCGGGCCGACCTGCATTGTAGCGGTTCCCCCTGACCTGTACCCGTATAAACATATAGAACTAAAATTTACAAAACTCAAAGATTTCCACCCGGACAATATGGTGCAGAATAACCCGGCTTTGCAAAACCTGCGGGAAGCCAAAGATTGGATTGAAGAGGCCGGGAAAAATAATCTTTCCTCTGACCAAATCAACACCCGCCTGGCGCAGTGGCCGAATCTGCCCCCTATCCGGGTTGAAACCACCCCCCGGAAACCGCTGTCACCTTCTCGTGATTCCCTGGACAAGATTCTTGATATAGTGGCCCTGCCGGATGAGCATTCCAGTCTTCCCTCCGGAACGCAGGGAGCTGCCCGGCAGATCGACACCATCATTCAACAGATTCTCACCCATATTTTTTTGGATCAAACCTTCAGGACGCTGGAGGCATCCTGGCGCGGATTGCATCTACTCCTGCGGCAGGTAAATATCGGGGACAACGATATCCGAATTGAGATCGCCCCGGTATCTTATGATTCGCTGAACGACACCCTCGCTGCCCTGGCCGCGGAAATGATCGACGAACTGCCGTCGCTGATTCTGGTGGATTTACCCTTTGGCAGCAGCCCCAGGAATCTGGAACTTCTTGAAAGAATTGCGCAATTTTCAGAAACCCTGCTGGTACCCGCGATCACGTGGATCCGGCCGGAATTTTTTCACATCGACAGCTGGCAGGATATCCGAAGTCTCGCTTTCCTGCCCCACTATCTGGAAGAAGCGCCCTTTGCCAGGTGGCAGAGCTTTAAAAAAACGCCATCGGCCAGATGGCTGACGGTCACCTGCAACCGCATTTCGGCCCGCTATCCGTACGGTAAAAACAACCTGCCGCGACGCATACCATTCGAGGAGAAACATCCAGCCTGGATCAGCCCGGTGTGGGCGCTAGGGACCCTGATCGGCCAGAGCTTTATCGAAACAGGATGGCCGACACGCTTTACGGATTGGCAGACCATCCGGCTTGAGGATCTTCCGCTGAACACGGAAGACCCTAAGAAACCTTTTCCTACCGAGGCTAATTTCGACCGCGACCGGATCGACCAGTTCATCCGCAGCGGAATCATCCCGTTTGCAGCGGTGCAGAGCAAGGACATCGCCTTCGTCCCCGATGAAACCACCGCAGGAGGTATCTCCTTGCGTTATCAGCTGTTTGTCTCCCGCATCACCCAGCTGGTGTTGTGGTGCCGGGACCACCTCGAAAAAGGCATCAAAGGTGCGGACCTGGAAACGGAACTCCAGCGGGCGTTTAAATTTTTCTGGGAAACCAGTGGGTATTCCGGCCCTGAATCTCTGGAAATTCTAGCCGGCAACCCCGGCTCGGACGGCCGGGTTCCGGTCCGAATCGCGCTGGAACCCACCCGGCAGATCTTACCTTCCCGGGATAGAGTGGAGCTCGAATTTTCATGGTAAGTAAACGCGTGCTTGCCTTAAAGCAGATGTAACGTTATACTTTGAAAAAGCACTGGATTCCGGGTCCGTCATCCCGGACTCGATCCGGGACCGGAATGACAAAAACACCGTTAGGCGTCGTTGTGCCAATTAGGACACCGTCTCGAAGGTGGGAATCCAGCAAAAATTGAACAACAACTGCCGGTATTGAAAAGATGAATAACCCTTATTTGGAATGGATTGATGAGACCCAGCAGGTTCAACGTTTTGCAATCGTTGACAGAATTTTTATCGGGCGCGTTTGCCAGGGGATCGACGTTCAAAAACGGATCATTCTAAACAGCCCTTCAGTCTCCAGAGATCATGCCGTGATCGACAGGTCGACGGCACACCTTCGCATCACTGACACAAGCAAAAATGGTACCTGGATAAACGCTATAAGAATGGCGGCCGGTTCAGCACAAGACCTTGCGGACGGCGATGTTGTTCGGATCGGTGAATTCTCATTTCGGGTGGTTTATCCGGAACATGTTTCTGCTGACCGAGAAGATGGCTCACCAACGCAAATGACCATCGTCACTCCGGCTGAAATGACGGTCACCAACTTGGTTGCGGATGTAAGGAAATTTACAAATTTTTTTCAGAAATACGCTTCATCCGAGGTGTTTGACTTAATGAAAGAAATCTTTGTCGACTTCAGCGCTATCGTAAACGATTTCAAAGGAACCATAAAAGATTACGCCGGTGACGCAGTTTTCGCATTTTGGGAACATCAAGTCGAATCGCCGCAGGAGCAAGCCGTTTTGGCCTGCCGGGCCGCCCTTCAACAGATGCAACATTTAGATACAATATTGGCTAAACTTACTATAAAGTATTCCGGTTTCGACAATATTAAGATGGGCTGGGGAATATCGACCGGCTCGGTGACGATGTCGCACTATGGATCACGCGTAGCGGATATGGCACTGGTGGGCGAATGCATTAATCTGGCCTTCCGGTTGTCCGATATTGCCAATAAAGAATTGGCTGCGCAAATCGTTATTTGCTCTGAAACCGCCGCGCTTGTTGGCGATAACCTACCGTTAGAGGATCTGGGCGAGATTTCCATCAGAGGAAGAAAGGGTAAAGAGCACGTTTTCGCTATACGTTAAGTGCTCGCATCCGCTTTGTAAAAATGAGGGGTCTCCCCTGCGTAATGCCGAATCATTCTTTCAAGGAAGCCTTCAAGGCATTCTTAAGCGGGTCAGGGATGTTATCTGCCGCATCAAGGTCGATAATTTCCTGGAAAGCCGGAATACCGGAAAGTTGCGTAATTTGAAGAATAAAATCGTCCGGAGGCAGGAAGGTCTCTATAGGGGCTTTCAAGACTGCAACTGAAAGGCCGCCTAAATCCTTCAATTCTTGAATTTCCACCTCGTAACGAAGATCCTGCAACAGCTGTTTGAGGGCCGGAAAGTGCTCCAAGAAAATCACAAGGGTTAGATGGGCGATCAAAGAATGTTTCATATCCTCAGCTTGGCGGTTTTCAGCCCCAGACAACATGGCCGTCAAGCGACTGATAGGGCACTCACTCCGATAGGATAAAATCCATCGGGTCGCGGCCGTAATGGTTGTCGCCTTTTCTTTTGTCTCACCCACGTAAAGCGCATATTGATAGGGCACCGCATCGATTTGATTCGAAATCGGCGGCAAAGGTGACCGCAGTTTCTTGGGCAAGCCAAAAGGGTCTTCACAGATCGCGGCAAAATATTCCTGAAGCTCGGCAAAGGCCTTGTCGGAACCGTGGACTTCATCGGTTGAGGCACTCTCAATATAGGTTCCGAGCAGTTTTCGGGGGATAAAAAGCGGTCTGAGCACATTCAGATGTTCACTTAATCTTTTTTTCAGAACTTCTGAAATCTTCTCGGTGTTCTGACGAAGCTGCATAAACTGTTGATTGTCCAAATCTTTGCGTACAATTTCTGCACTGCCCATTTCGCCACCTCGTATCTGTTTTTTTTGTTAACGCTGCTGCTTTTCTGCCTGCAACAACGTGTCCGATGCACCGAGTCTTGTCCTACCCCCACAGTGAAAACCCGTCTATTTCAGCCTTACGACAAACACCTCCGCCGCTTCTTCGGCTGAGTAAGGGCCGAAGATAATCGACTCGGGAGAGCCCTCCACCTTGACAAAATAGGATGTATCGGCATTCAGCTCGTTGCGGGCGGCCCAGGCCGTATATTCTTTTCCCCCCATTTCCAGCTTCAGTCCTTCCATCGGGTAGTTCAGCACCGTCTTGGCCGGCAGACTTCCGGAAGGGCCAACAGCATGAAAGGCAATCTCGGCGCCGGCCACTCCGAACATAACCCCCGGCCAGTTCGAATTCTCAGGCCGCACCTCAAACCACTGGCCGATCTGTTCATTTCCGTAAATATCCATATGATATTCTGAAGATACCGACTTTGGGGGCTTATGAACCTTGGCCACCAGCTTCGCTCCCAACCCGGCATCCGACACCGACATCATCTCGGCTCCTTTCAGCGGTGTGCTCAGCTGTTCGGAGGAGATCAATTCTCCTTCGGTTTGAAGGATTATGATGGGAAAATGCAGACCCCTTTGAGCCTGGGCGGTGATCGCCAGCAGCGACAGCCCGTAAAGTGTGTCTGCTGCCAGCAGTTCATCATTTGACCCTAAAATTGCCCACATGGAAATCTTCGCATCCATCAAATTGTCCCTGGCCGCCATCCAGGCCATTTTTTCCAAATCATCCTTCCAGAAATGACCTTGAACCTCCAACCCGTAAGTTTTCATCTGGGACATCAGCTTTTTGATCGGATCATGGGAGGAACCAAGGGAAGTGACCCACATGGTTTTCATTGTTTTTTCCCCTTATTGTATCCATTTTGCACGGTGATGACAACCAAGGAATTATTTCATAATCAATACTTTGAACTGGGCCGGGACGAGGGTCATGCCCGGCGCATTCATGCTCATCCCGTTCTGTCCGGTGAGGCTCGTCATCTTGGTCGCCGGGGTCCCCTCGTAGATGACCCCAAAGGAACCCATAATGTGCCTGTGAGGCCCCATGACCATACCGGAGGCCACTCCCATGTTCACTCCGCTGTTGTCCCCCTGGCTGATCGTTCCTGTGGTCGCCAGGTTGTGAGCGGGCATGCAGGACAGATAGATCTTTTTGCAGGCCGTTGCCGGATTAGCCGTCATACCCGGGGCTAAATTTGGGTAGGGGATCGGAACAGGCCCGGCCGGCGTAGGGGTAAGGCATACATCCGGAAATCCAAAATTCAGTCCTCCTAGTTGGCAGTTTGCAAACATAACATCACCTCCTAGCCCATGAGAATTTTATCACCGTCGATGCGGACATCTTCTTCGGCGGTCAGAACAGAGTATTTGCCCCGCAGAGACATCAGCTTCTTCACCAGGTAGTTGAGCTGTCCGGCCGTGAGCTGATCCAGCTCCTCGACCCGACGATAGCACCGTTTGACCCTCTGGGACACCCGTTCGAAGACGGAATCACAGGCCTGCCCGATCAGCTTGATCTTTTGGATCTGGCCCTGCAGGAAGTTGCCGAAAAAGGATAGGTGCTGAATGTTAACTTCCGCCTGAACAGAGTTGACCGAAAGCTGCGCTGAAATAAGAGCGGTGTCTTTGGCAGATACCAGATCGATGCCCTCCTGGGCGGCCAGCCGCAGCCGACCCTCCTTGACCCTCAGATCCACATCTCCATCAAAAACAAGGCTGGCAGGCCCTTGATCCTCTCTTTCCAGAATGCTGAGAACATAACATTTGCCGGAGGTTGTTTGAGATACCAGCACCGTGTCCCCGGGCAGGGGCTCCACCAGGCAACTCACTGATTTGGCGGCTTTCACCTCAGCACGATCGGTTTCAACCGCAAAGAAACGGCCTTCTGAAACAACGACCCTGCCGTATTCCAAAAAAACTTGCTCGCTGTCCAAAACTCTTGCCAGATTGTCCATTTTTCTCCCCTCAATGAATAATTAAAAAAATCATGTTAATCTCAATTTAACCCTATAATGATGAACAATTTTTTACAAATCCGGTTGCCAGTCCTCGGCCTCCGCCCGCTCCGCATCGGTGCCCAGAGCCACTTTTTTGCCGGCAGCGTCCCATCGGGTGTATTCCTCCTTGACGCGGTGCAATTTGGTTCGAAAGAGCCTGGCCTGCGACATGTCGGCGCCCGAAAGGTCTGCATGCGAAAAGTCGCAGTAGGTCAGATTGGCTCCGATAAAGCGGGCGGCCTTGCAAATAGCCCTCTCAAAGACGCTGGATTCCAGCTCGGCCCCGCTGAGATCCGTCCCGGTCAGGTCCGCCTCCCCGAAGCTGGTCTGCTTGAGGAAGGCCCCCTTGAGGCTGGCGTTGGTCATTTTGGCCTGCATGAATATGGCATATTGGGCCTTGACCTGATCCAGCACCGCCCCGGAAAGGTTGGCCTCCATGAAGCTGGCCTGGGTTAAATCCGCCCCCGTAAAGTTCACTCCAGAAAGGTCGGCGCCCTTGAACTGCACCCCGGTAAACTGCATTCTCTTTAAATCCATGTGAGACAGGTTGGTATTCATCATAATAGTCAGGTGAAGCTTGGCCTCATTGAACACCGCGCCCTCCAGGGCTGCTCCCATCATGACGGTCTGTGCAAGGTTCGCACCGGATAAATTGGCTCCCTGAAGTTTGGCTTCGTGCAGGACGGTGCGGTCCAGGTTGGTGTTGGAAAGGTCGGCGTCTTTCAAAGTCACCGATATAAAAGCGGCGGTGCTCAGGTCGGCACCCGTCAGATCAGTGCCGGAAAGGTCTGAGTTTGTAAGCTTTGCTTCGACCATGACGGCATTCTTCAGGGAAACGTCCGTCAGGTTTGCGTCGGTCATCACAGTTGAGTGCATGTTAACGCCCGATAAGTCAGCGCCGGAGAAATCGGGCTTGGTGAAGATGGATTCCCGCAAGTCGGCACCGGCGAGGTTCGCCTCCCGCAAGATTACCTCTTCAAAGATCCCGCCGCAAAGCTTCGCCCCGGAAAGATCCATACCGGAAAGGTCGAGTTTGGAAATAATTTCGCCGCCTTTGATGTTTTCCACCAGCTCTTCGCGATTCATTTCGGTACCCATTTTTCTATTTTGGTTTTTTTCAGGTTGGCCCCCTGTAGGTTGGTTTCCCCGAACACGGCCCTGAAAACCTCAGCCCCATAGAGGTTAGCTCCGCGTAGGTCCGCAGACACAAGCCTGGCTTTTTGCAGAGAGCCCTCAATCAGATTGACCGAGACCATGTTGGCGCCTTCCAGGTCGGATTTCTCAAACCGGGCCCGCCGGGCAAAGGCCCGGTAGAAATTGGCCTGCTTCAGGTTGCACTCGCTGAGATCTGCCATCTCGAGTTTGGCCTGCTCGAAGTTAGCGCAGGAAAAATCGCTGCCCCGCAGGCCGGCCTGGTTCAACACCGCGCCCCGCAGGTCGGCCCCGGCAAAGGAGGCTTCGCTGGCGGCGCAGGCCTTGGTCATGTCTGCTCCCTTAAAAACGGCTTTTTCACCCCGAACCCCCACGAAAACGGTTGACGTCAGATTTGCGCCGGAAAAGTCTGCCGCTTCGATGTTGGCATTGATGAACTGGCTTTGGCTCAGGTCGGCCTCTGCAAAAACGGTCCGGCTTAGGTCGTTTTCATAGAACAGGGTCTGCTTCAGCGTGGTCCGGCTCAACGTGGTCCCGGGGAGTTTGGCCTCCATGAAGTCCGCCCCGTCCATGGTGGCTCCGGAAAGATCGGCATCGCTGAGATCCGCCTTGCCAAAGGCGGCCTTGGAAAGCTCGGCGCCCTTGAAGTCCGTCCGGGTGAGGTTGGCGGCACCCAGGCAGGCCTCGGCCATCTTTGCCCCGCTAAACCTGGCATCGGTCAGGTCCGCCCGGGCCAGGACGCATCGGCTGCAGTCGGCCCCACGAAGGTCCGCCCCGCTTAAATTTGCCCCTTCCAACATGGCGTCTTTCAGGTCGATATTCTTCAAATCGAGGTTGGAGAGATCCGCCCCGGTCAGGTCCTCTCCGGCGAAGCTCTTACCTTCTGTGTGACCTCCCACGACAGCCTCCCGCATCCGGGCTGCCTCCTCGGCGGGCGGCAACGGGGCGGGCGGAAAATGGTGGGCAAACTGCCGGTAGGAATCTTTTATGGCCGCCTCCGCCTGGTAGAGCTTCTTCTCCATCTCCTGATCGTTGATCCCGAATTGCCTGAGCTGCTCGATCTGTTTTTCGGCGGAGAACTTGGGGAGCCCCCCGGACGTTTTCCTGGCCTGCTCCACGACCTGGTCGTAGTCCATGCCCTGGGCTGCCAGGGTTTTTCTCAGGTTTTGTTCCATTTCGGCCTTTTTGGCCATAGCGTCGGCTTCCGCCTTTTTGGCAAACTCCTCGATCTCAACCAGGTTATCGATGCTGAACTTAGGTTGTTCAGGCGGTTTTTCGGGGATAAACTTATCCGGGTCCAGTCCCATCTGGCGAATCGTCCCCCTCGCCTTCTCCTTCTCTCTCTCCGCCCGTCTGGCCATGTTCTGTGCCAGAAGGCTCTCCTTTTCCTTTTCCGCCTCCTCCATCAGGGCAGCAAACCCGGACTTTTCGCCGGGTGGAATCAGGTCTTTCTCATCCAGAATGTGTAGATAGCCCTTTTCCTCATCAATTCGCTTTAGGAATGCTTCCTGGTAGTGTTCGAAGGACCTGGGCTGATCATTGAGGCGCTCGTAAGCCAAAAGCATGTGAAGGACGTCCTCGGCATCGTCGGTCCCTACCTCAACGGTGCCGCGGTAGACTATGATGCCCTTCTCCGCATGGGGGAACAGCCAGACCGTATCCAAACGGGTGCCGATCTCCCTGAATTGCTCGCCCTCCTCGGTCTTTCTGTTGATGAAGCAGCGCGACTTGAACGCCGGCAGGTTCGCCTGAATCAGGGGCTTTTCGGGATGCATGCCCTTGATCTCAAAGGGCTCGTCACCTTTGAAAAAGCCTTCGATCTGCTGGTCTTCGGGCGCAGCATTGAAAAAGGTCCGGTCAATATCTTCGGCCAGACCGGGGAAGCGCTCGCGTTGCCACTTCTGATCATAGGTGCCAGCTTTGTCGAAGCGCTGGGGCCAGGTGAGATCGATGGGAGCAAACCCTGCAGGGCTCGGCTTCTTCTTGGGCGAGTCGATGAGGTCTTGGGGGTCCTCGATGTTCGGCAAAGGGTGAATCTTTTCCCCCGTGTCCGTCTTTACGGGAGCATGTCCTTTACCCAGCGGGTTTTTCTGGTAATCGGGGCCGCCAAAGGCGTTCTGGTAGCTGACAGCCATTTCGGTGAAGGGCAGAGGATCGGAGATAGCCTTGCCGATGCCGCCCTTCCTCCTCCAGAAGCGGTCGCCAAACACGTACAGGGTTTTGTCGATCGGTCCAATGCGGATACGAATCTCCGAGGCCGAAACCGGCTCACTGCCAGGCGCAAAGCACTTGCCAACAAGCAGCACCTCGCCCTTCGGCTTGGGCATGCACAAGTCCAGCATGGCATCCTTACCCAGCTCCGTCCCTGCATATTTCCAGAGGTCAATTTCGGACAACAATCCGGAAGATCCCTCAAACGGGAAGAAGCTCAGAATTGTCACCGAGAGATAACATTTTTTCTCTTCTTCGAAGACTTTGTAAAGAAGGCTTTGATTTAATGGCTTGATAACCTTCATAAAGAGCACCTGTTATACTTATAAAACCATCTTTATTGCATTCTGAACTGTAACAGCAACTCCAGAATTTTCTATATCAGCTTGCTTCTTTTTAAGCGAGATTTCATTATATATTATATTAACAAGAGATCCTTGAAGTTCTATACCAAGGTTAAAACCAAAATTCCCTGCCAATGCCAATGAAATCGCCAGGGCATTTATGCTCTCAAACTTACCACCAAGCATGATTTCATCCTTAAAACCACCGATAAATTCATGAACATGACCAGCTGCAATCTCAGACTTAAAACCCCAATCCATTCTTTCATATTCCTTTTGTGTTTCCTCTATCCTTTTATTGCATCTTAGTGTGATATTTGCAGTTCCTGAATCAAGTGTGATATCGCTATTTTTTGTTTCAAGTAGCATCTTACCGTCTGAATGCAGCGTCAAATTACCTTTCACAGTTTCAGTAAGGTTTCCCGAAGTATCTATTTGCCTATCATATTTATCAGTGCATATTTTTTCAGTCAGCTTGCCCGTTTGATCCACGGTCCTTTCATAGTTTGGAGGACATATTTTTTCAGTTAGCGTGCCCGTATTCTCAA
>CP070746.1:2982694-2992156 GCA_020348305.1 Desulfobacterales bacterium | reverse complement strand
ACCAGAGCGTTAACCATCTGAAAAAAGTCTTTGGAGGTATGCGAATTGTCGATATTACAACCACTCTTATCAGAGAATACATTGAAAGCCGCATAAATTGGACATGCAACGAATGTGGAAAAAAGTTTGAACCCCAGGATAATTGCCCTTTCTGTGATAGCGATTGTATAAAGACCGGCGCCGCTAATGCCACAATCAACCGGGAACTTTCGGCTTTAAAGCGCATGCTTAATCTTGGCGCACAACAGACCCCGCCTAAAGTCGACAGAGTACCCTATATCCCAATGCTGAAAGAAAACAACGTCAGGAAGGGATTTTTTGAGCATGGGGACTTTTTAGCATTGCGTGATGCCCTACCCTCTTATCTCAAACCTTTTGTTACCTTCGCCTATAAAGTCGGTTGGAGAGATACCGAAATAGCGGGGCTTACCTGGAATCAGAGAGTTGATCTTGAAAAAGGCATAGTGAGACTTGAGGTTGGGGAAACCAAAAATAATGAAGGCCGGACTGTTTACCTTGATGAGGAACTTAAAAGTGTATTTGAGGAACAATGGCAAGCCCGTAGAAAAAGGGGAAAGCTTACACCCTATGTCTTTCCGAATGGAGATGAAAACAGCCAGATAAAAGACTTCAGAGGCGCCTGGAATACGGCTTGCAGAAAAACCGGCCTTGGTTATGGGTATAAGACCAGTCAAAAATATGTGGAAAAATGGCAGGATAAGCTTCCCGCTGGGCCAACTCTGCATGATTTCCGGCGTACTGCAGTACGAAATATGGTCCGTGCCGGAATCCCCGAGCGTGTTGCGATGATGATCTCGGGACACAAAACACGATCGGTATTTGACCGTTACAATATCGTAAGCGAAGCTGATCTTAAGAATGCTGCTCAGCAACAAGAAGCCTACCTAAAATCCTCCATGGGCACAATTTCGGGCACAATCGTTGATTTTGAAGAAAAAAAAAGAGTCAACCCAAAACGGCTAACTCCTTGATTTCATTGGTGCCGGAGGGGGGAATCGAACCCCCATGGGCGCAAGGCCCGGAGGATTTTGAGTCCTCTGCGTCTACCAATTTCACCACTCCGGCATGGGTGATATTTTATAGGTAAAATCAAAGATGTTGTCAATAGGATTGCATCGATATCATTCTATCAGAGCCAAAATCTCCTCGGTTGAAATTTCACCTTCTCTTATCATTTGCAACGCATCGCCGGTGACATCCACCACGGTTGAGCCTTTGCCTCCCTTAAGCGGCCCGGCGTCTAAGATAAGATCAACCTGTTGGGCGATCCGAAAATCAAGATCCTCAATCCGCGAGCAACCGGCGCTGCCCGAAACGTTCGCACTGGTTCCGGTGATTGGTTTTTCAACGTGCTTCACCAAAGCAGCGGCAACGCTGTGCCCCGCAAGCCGTATGCCTATTTTACCTGTACGGGCGGTCAGATTGTCTGGAAGCGAATCCTTTGCCGCAAACACGATAGTGATCTTTCCCGGCCAGAAGTGTTCGATGATTTTGGCGGCAACAGGTGGAATGTCTTTTACCAGCTGGTCCAGTTGCGATGTATTGCTTATAAGCACCGGAAGTGGTTTATCGCCAGGCCGCTGTTTAAGTGCAAATATCTTCCCAACAGCTTCGGCATTAAACGCATCGGCGCCTAAACCGTAAAGGTATCGGGTTGGAAATAAAACCACACCACCCTTTCTGATAACGGCGGCAGCCTCTAAAACCAATTCAGGCTGGGGATTTTCAGGATATATTCGGTGAATAGTAGGTGCGTGCATGCAATATTTGTAAAAACTGAAAATTCAAAAATAAATTCTATAAATCCAGTTAATCCTTATCTAATAAGAATCTTTTAACTTCTTTGCTTTTTGTTCAACGGTGTGCGCCATATCCCGCTTAAATTGGTCCAGCTTTTCTTCAAGTTTAGGGTCGCAAAGAGCAAGAATTTGGGTGGCAAAAATACCTGCATTGCGGGCACCCGATTTTCCGATCGCCATCGTGGCCACTGGAATTCCAGGAGGCATTTGAACCGTAGACAACAGAGAATCCAGTCCATGCAAACACGAAGAATCTATTGGAACACCAATAATCGGCATCGAGGTGTGCGCCGCCAACACACCAGCCAAGTGAGCGGCATGGCCCGCACCGGCGATAATTACCTTTATGCCCCGCTTGCTAGCCGTAGCCGCAAAGTCAGCGGCTCTTTCGGGACTCCGATGGGCGGATGCAATCGTCATTTCATAAGGAATATCAAATTGCGCCAAAACCGAAGCCGCCTCTTTCATGATTTGAAGATCGGAATCACTGCCCATTACAATTCCCACTAGCGCTGAATTTTCAGAGCCTTTTCTAACCTTTTTTTCGGTAGTCAAAATACCTCCTTTTAAATGAATAAAATGACTTGCCCAAATCTTTAATTGCGCACGACATCATGTCTGAATATCTTGTGCAAGATTTTCAAGTAACGCGCGTTTTTTGCGCTCGAGCTCCTCTCTGCCGATCCTGGCCCCTTTAATTCCACCGTTTAGTGCAATTTCCGATAGGAAACAGTCGCCATTTTTCAAAACCAAAAGATCAATATGAGCAAAGGGAAATTTGCCACGCTTCATAAGGGTGCGGCAGAATTGCTCTTTGTCGGCGTTCAGGTTGTAAGCATAGCTTGTGCCGCCCGATGATATATTCACCCTAAAACTGTAAGGGTTGTGTCTGACATAAGACTCGACGTAATCGCCGATAATAATGACGCGGATATCCGTAAAATCTTCCACATAAGGCTGCAACACAAAAGGGTATGACGCTTCAGACAATGCCATGGTACTGTATAGAATTTCGATGTGGTCCCATTTTCGGACGCCATGACCACAGTGCATATGATCCTGTTTGCTGACCACTTGGCCGATGCCAATTTTGTTATACTGGTTGACGGCATTGATTAAATCTGATCTTCGGGAAATAACCAACGTTTGCGGAAGCATCCAATTTTTCAAAAGAAATGCTTGTGCGGCTTTGGACGTATTCAAAATCTGAGATAAGGCAGATGGAAGGCAGCGTATACCGCGCTCAAGAAAATCGATGAGCACCGCTTGTCTCAGATGCTTCCATGATAACGAGCCAATGAAGATATCCCCAGGGCGAAGTTCATCATACAGGGTCTTGAGTTCCCTGTTGCTTTTGATGATCATTCAAATAAATGCCTAAATTGAGAATTTTATCTCGATCTTAAGCCACGAAACGTCTATTGCGCCTCGATGCTGAGTTCGATTAATCGATCCAGAAGCTGGCTAAAACTGATTCCTGCCGCATTGGCAGCCTGGGGTAACAGGCTCGTGGCGGTCATGCCGGGGATCGTGTTGGTTTCAAGAACGAAGATTTCTCGATCTTTAAGGATCATATCCGTGCGGCTATACCCTTTGCAAAACAAAGCTTGGTGAGCCATCTTCGCATAGGTTTGAGCCTTTTTCGTCATTTCCTCATCGATGCGGGCCGGGCATATTTCTTGAGTGACACCGGCGGTATATTTTGCCTCATAGTCAAAGAATTCATGGGCATCATCTGGAACGATTTCAATGATAGGCAACGCTTCCAGTTGCTGGTTGCCGATGATCCCGGCAGTCAGTTCAATACCTTCGACATAGGCTTCAATCAGAACCGTGTTATCCTCGGCAACGGCGATATCCATCGCCGTCTGAAAATCATCTCTGGATCGAACAATTGACATTCCGACGCTCGATCCCCCTACCACCGGTTTTAATACCATTGGGAATCCGAACTTCTCGTTACAAGCGTCTACATCAATGCGGCTGCCATTCTCCAGCACGATATAGGGGGGAATTGGAATACCGGCCTTTTCGTAGAGTTTTTTTGAAGCAAGTTTATTCATTGCCAGCGCACTACCCAAAACCCCGGAACCCTGATAAGGAATTTGAAGAAGATCGAGCAGTCCTTGAACGGTGCCATCTTCTCCATAGGACCCGTGAAGGATGATGAGCGCTGCATCTATGCGGGATGCATCAGCGACCAACCGCTTAAGATCCGTTTTGGGATCATAGCGGTAAATGTTGTATTTTTCCTTATCCAAGGCCTCATAAACTTGGTCGCCGCTGTTTATCGACACGTCACGTTCTGAAGATATGCCGCCGGACAGTAAGGCGAGATTTAATTTTTTCATGGATTCTTATCCTTTTTATTATTAGACGATCGATCTGACTCGATCTTTTCAATCAGTTTGGTCGAGTATTGCGGTTCTTCAAACATTACCGCCGCTTTTCGCATCGAATTCAATTTCATGATTAAGAAATTCAATTTCTTCATGGTCCGATACTTTTCGGTAGTGTTTTTCATTCCGGCAAGAAGATCTTCGGCCCGTTGGATTTCCTTTTTCAATTCTATTTCGGGGGGTAAGCAATCGGCATTTCTTAAAATCTTATAGGCCAGACGAAGTTCTTCGGCGACATGGCTGTCGTCTTCCAATTCCAATGGCTGGCCGGCCCCGGATAGATTTTTAAATTCCCCCTTTCGCTGGGCCTTGCGAATACGTTCTTCTACGATTTTATCAAATCCAGGCAACATTTCTATCACTCCTGAATCTTTAAATCCTCCAATTTCTATTTAAACTAGATATATCACACTTTATGGCCTATTAAAAATATAAAATGCCGACCAAAAAATACATTTAACGGGGAAAATTATTATGTGCAATTATCACCATCCGCTGTTAAGCCCCAAAGTTATAATTGACCCGGACTTCAACAATTTGCTAAGGAGATGGACTATCTTGCATATGGTCAGATAATCACCCGAAAGGAAGCCATGTATGAAAAAAATAGCCTTTGCCGGAACAGACGGCAGAACCTTATTGTGTGCCCTCGTTGTATCCACCGCAACCAGCGATAATTATCCGGAAAGATTCCAAGGCGTCGTCGTGCGCGGCACCCCATCAATGCCCAAATTTTGCGAAATAATGAATTGGCCTGTAGATTTTATACCCACCGCGGGCAATTCGGTCAACGCATATGCTGAGGCGATCATTGAGGCCGTTCGCGATGGAAAAATAGATTATGTGGTTCCCATGCCCGAAGCACTTTTATTTGACGGCCTGGTTGATGCGATGGAGGCGGCAGGTTTTGGAGATCGAATCATAGGTCTGATTCAAACAGCCGCTTTCATCGAAGGAGACAAAATAAAATGCAAGGAGTTGTGCCAGGAGGCCGGAATACCGGTGGCCGCCTCATGGTCGATGGCGGATGCGCAAGACTATCAAAGTATTTTGGCGACAAGTTTGGACTATATCCAAGAGTACGGCGGCGCCGTGTTGAAATATCCCTATAGCGCCGGAGGAAAGGGAGCGCGCATTATTTTAAATTCCTGGGAGATAAGAGAGGTCTACGATACCTTAATTAAAGATTATAAACCCAGCTATAAAAAAATGTTTGGCAGCAAGCAGACATGGCCGCTTTTAATTGAGTCGCTGATGTCCGGAGTGGAAATCAGCTTTACCATCCTAGTTGATAAAAATGGAAACTACCAGATTTTACCCACCGCGCTTGATTATCCTGAGAGATTTGAAGGCCCGGCGAGCAAAGATAATCCAATTACCGGCGGAATGGGAGCCGTCTCTCCTCATCCCATGGAAACAACTGAATTAATTGAAATGGCCGGAGAAGCAATTGCAAAACCGCTGATATGCAAGATGAAAGAAAAGGGCTATTTGCGGCCGTGTATTTTGTATCCCGGCTGCTTTGTATCTCTGGATCCTTTTAAGCGGCCCACTAAGATTCGAGTGTCAGAAATCAATATACGCCCCGGTGAGCCTGAAGCTCAGCCGGTGGTACGGCGCTTAAGAAATACAGGGGCGCTGATCAAGGCCGCTCTTGAGGGCAATCTTCACGAAGTAGAACCGGAAGTAAGGAGTGACCAGATAGCGATGTGCTGTGGTTTAGTTACCGGCCCGGGTGGCCCTGATGGTCAAAAAGGCTATCCCTGGTCATGTACGAAGGGGGAGCCCGTAGAAATCGATTTTAAATATATCAAAAAAAAAGGCATCCAAGTGATCCCCTCAGCCATGGCATGCTCAACAGAGGATGATACGCTAATGTCCGACGGAACGCGAGTCGCTTGGATGAATGCAAATGTAAGTGTTAAGCCCAATGAAAGCTGTGGCGAAGTTGCCGAACGCTTTCGAAACAAGCTCCTGGCAACCTATGATAACGGCAAAATCCGGGTGATACCGCGTGAAAATCAAGAAGGTAATCGCCTGGCGTTAAGGCGGGATATAGGCTTCCATTACTTTAAGGCCGAAGAAATTTTCCCCGCATAAATAAAACCCTTCAAGATGTTATCACTTCTTGAAGGGTTTTATTTATCCAGTGTCCAGAAATTGGTGATGCAGGGACTTTAATTTTAATATTAACCTATTAATATTATTAATATTAATACACAAAGATACCAAAAGTACCGTCAAAAATACCGTCGATTTCCTTTTGCTGCCCTCAAAAATATCTCTTCAATAGGCGGAGGGTTTGCATCTATTTGGCAAAAGTAATTATATAGCTATAAACTTCATCAGTACAATACTTTGCACATTACATCAGCACATCTAACAAATTTTCAGATTCTCCAAATTTTCGACTCAGGCACGAAACCTATCAAAAATCAATTCCAAAAAAAGAATGTATTTGTGATTGTGTTATCCATCAATGCCACCCGTGGATTTTAATTGGACCAACCCCAGCATTCAGTAAATGGATCCACATACTTACCACGATTGTCCATCTAATCTCAAAAAATTAAAATCCGATGGAAAATTGATGAATAAAAACATTTGCATCTTTGCCCTTGACCTGTAATAAGGTGCAGGTCTTATTTTATTTAAAAGGCTTAAAATGAATAAATCGTTGACGGGAAAAACGCTTTCATGGATCGCCCCAACTATCCCCCTGCTTATCAATCTTGGATTACTCTGTTTTTAGGAATCGCATTTTATTTTTCAGGCTTTTTCCACAGGATGGTCACTGCAGTCATGGCGGATCAGCTTATGGTAGACTTCGATATAGGAGCGGCTGCTCTTGGTAACTTTTCCTCTTTCTACTACTACAGCTACGTGGCTGTACAAATTCCCACAGGAATTCTCGCCGACCACTGGGGGCCCCGAAAATTACTTTCTGCGGGGACTCTCTTATCAGGCTTTGGGGCTTTCATTTTTGCCTCTGCCGCCTCAATTCACATGGCTAATTTGGGAAGACTGATTATTGGAGCATCAATAGGGGTTGCCTGGGTCTCGATATTGAAATTAACAACCCGATGGTTCAAATCAAATCACTTTACGGTTGTGACTGGCATAGCACTCTGCCTTGGAATATTAGGCGCAATATCTGCGGGAGCGCCTCTAAGACTTTTAATGGATATTTTTGGGTGGCGTTCAGTTATTTTTGGCGTCGGCACGATGACCCTTCTGCTGTCTCTGCTAATTTGGATCTTCATGCGAGATGACCCGACACAAAAAGGCTATGTCAGTTACGTGCCAGCCATTACTTGTTCAAAGCCTATGTCCAAAGCCTCAATTATAAGAGACCTTTCAAAAATTTTTCGATATAGAAACACATGGATTCTCATCATTGTTCCTGCCAGCTTAATGGGCCCCCTGTTGACGTTTACGGGATTGTGGGGGGTTCCGTACCTCACAACTCATTATCATCTTTCGCCAGTAAAAAGCGCTACTCTAATATCCATCCTTTTAATCACTTGCGCACTCGGTGGACCGATTTTAGGGGTCCTGTCTGAAAAAACAGGACGCAGAAAACCAATCCTCTTTCTTGCCCTTTGTATTTCTTTAATTGGTTGGTTACCCATACTTTATTTAAAGGACATGCCTTTATGGCTAATCATTGTCCTTTTTAGCCTAGTGGGGTTAGCCTCGAGCGCTATAGTTATTGGCATGGCATTTGTAAAAGAGTCAGTACCGGTTACTTTAGCAGGAACAGTCTCAGGAGTCAGTAATATGGGCATGGAAATGGGACCAATGATTCTTCAACCCGCAATTGGTTTGATCCTTGCCTGGAGATGGGATGGTCTGACAGAAAATGGAATTAGGATATATAATCTTAATGCATATCATACGGCATTTGGTCTAATGATCGGATTAATCTTTCTCGGGATGTTGATTATTCATTTTGCAAAAGAAACTTACTGCCAACAATTGAAAGAATGAAATAACATGGTTAAGAGGGACGAGGTTGCTTTCATTTGCTTTTAATTTTCGATATACTAAACCGCTTTTACAAAGACTACATTTAGCTAAATCATTCTTTTTTATTTTGTTAAATTTTTACTTAAAAAATGTGGAGAACTTTATCAGTATTGTTAACGAAGAAACAGAAAATGTATAGGTATCTTTTGGGAAGTGACCAATATTGGTCACTCTCCTTCAGAATATTTCATATCTACTAGAGGAACCGTACATCAATTAACCACTGACCCTAATTCTAATTTGATTCTGGGTCTGAATGAACGCATTTCAGCAAAGATGGATCGAGAGACTGTTTATTCTGGAGACCTTTTATTCATGCGCCAATAGTCCGACGGCGGTACGTTCATCGGTGATTAAAGAATGAACATACCCGCCTCGTAAAGCGCTTTTAATTGCTTCGATTTTATGGGCTCCCCCCGCAATCCCAATAACATGCTGCATGTTTTTTAGCTTTTCCAATTTAACGGCAATCAAGAGCTTATGGTATTGAACATCTAAAATCTTCCCATCCTTGTCATAAAACTGCCCCAGAATGTCTCCGACTGCGCCTTGCTTGCGAAGAATTTCAAGATCAGGAGCGGTTATGTAGCCAAAACTTGCAAAAGTGGCGTCTGCTGATACTGCACCAATTCCAACTACAGCTATATTTGCCAGCTCTGCCATGTGAATAACTCGAGCTATTTCCGGTTCATGGCGTATGGAGCGACATGTTTCAGCCGATGTAACCAGCAGCGGTGACGGAATTATATGAAAACGGTTATTAAACTTAGAAAGAGGGTTGGTATCTTCCTTATAAGCATACTGTAAATACGCGGGCAGGCCGCCGCTGAGAGTAATTAAGGAAACCCCTTCTCGTGTTCTTAAAGAAAGATATCTGAGCATCAGAGAGACCGTGTTGCCCCATCCGATGCCAATCAGGGTATCCTTGTTTCTTAAATTCATTTCGATATACTGGGCGCATGCTGCTCCAATGCTTTTGTTGACCATTGCCAGATCAATTTCGGGTGTAATAAACGCATCTCGCAGGTTCCATCGTTCAGTGACCTGTTTTTCCAGTTCAAGGCAGTTTGCATACGGACTGTTAACGTGAAAGGAAACAAGTCCCTCGCGTCTGGCCTTGTCCAAAATTTTAATAACACGGACCCGGTTGATTCCCAGCCGGTTGGCAATTTCCTCCTGGGTCATACCGGCTTTGTAATAATACCACGCTACCC
>CP070746.1:2975985-2982594 GCA_020348305.1 Desulfobacterales bacterium | reverse complement strand
GACGCATATCCTTCCGGCGTCTTTGCCGGACCGGCATAGTAAATAATATGATTTTTTAAATAATCCGGCAGAAGGTCACCCCGATCAAGACGTTCTTTGAGTTTGGCATGGGCAATATCCCTGGCTACGACGATTTTGCCGGTTAGCAGCAAAGGGGTGGCCACCGGATATTGACTGAGCTGGGATCGGATTTGATCCATCGGGCAGGCCAGATCCACTCGTATCGCATCTTTATCGGAGATTTCGGCTTTCGGCAAATACTTGGCCGGGTCCGTCTCCAGTTTTTCTAGATAAATGCCCTCCCGGGTTATCTTGGCTTTAATGTTTCGGTCTGCGCTGCAGCTCACCCCCAGCCCGATCGGAACCGATGCGCCGTGTCGCGGCAGACGGATAACCCGTGTATCCAGGCAAAAATATTTTCCGCCGAATTGAGCACCGATGCCAAGTTCCCGGGAAACCTCCATAAGTTTGGCCTCAAACTCCACATCCCGAATGGCATGCCCGCGGTCATTTCCTCTGGTCGGCAAACTATCCAGATATCTTGCTGTGGCCAATTTTACCGTCTTAAGGTTTAATTCGGCTGAAGTTCCGCCGACAACAAAGGCCAGATGGTAGGGGGGACAGGCGGCCGTTCCCAACGTCTTCATTTTGTTTTTCATAAAATGCAGTAGATTTTGCGGTGTCAAAATAGCCTTGGTTTCCTGATAAAGAAAGGTCTTGTTGGCCGATCCGCCGCCTTTGGCCAAAAAAAGGAAATGGTATTCATCCCCTTCTACGGCATAAAGTTCAATCTGGGCCGGCAGATTGCAGCCGGTGTTTTTTTCCTCAAACATGCTGAGCGGAGTATTATGGGAGTACCGAAGATTGCCTTTCGTGTACGCATTAAATACGCCTTTCGAAAGGGCGGCTTCATCCGAATACCCGGTCCATACCTGCTGTCCCTTTTTTCCAATAATAATGGCTGTACCCGTATCCTGACACATGGGGAACACACCTTTAGCTGAAATCACGGCGTTTTTCAACAGTTCAAGGGCCACATATCTGTCGTTGGCAGAGCTTTCCGGATCGTCGAAAATGTCAGCCAACTCTTGCAAATGTGAGGATCGCAATAAATGCGATACGTCTTTATACGCCTGTTCGGCAAGATAGGTTAGCCCCTCCGGTGACACCTTCAGTAAATCTTGACCATCAAAAGAGGATAACTTTAGATGCTTGTCTGTCAGCAAACGATACTCGGTGGTATCATCGGTTAAAGGAAACATTTCCTGAAAAATAAAATCGACCATTAAAGACTTCCATCACTAATGTGCCATGATTGATTAAATCAAATTGCAAAATAGTAATTTTTATATGACTGCAGGTTTGCTGTCAAGGTGTTTTATGGGTGGGTCAATTACGTTTAGAGATTATTATAGATGAACTGGGTGCGGTGAGAGACGAGCGAAATGCAAGCATTAAGTGAAACCTTCACTGATTTGATTTTAAAGTGATTGTCAGAACTTCATTCAGGAATCGAAATGCATTTCAGGCGCCAGCTTCAATTCTCATTGGCAGCCGAACAATAAAAGTCGAGCCTTTTCCCTTTTTAGATTTTACTTTGATAATGCCTTCATGCTGATCGACAATTTTTTTGGACATCATCAACCCGATGCCGGTTCCATGTGTGCCTTTGGTACTAAAAATGCTTTGAAAGATTTTCTGGGTAACGTCCTCATCCATGCCGCTGCCGTTATCAATCACCTGGTATTCGACTCCCCAGTCTTTGGCCGGCAGCGTTTTGACAACCACTTTTTTACCTTTGCCGCCGGCTTTTGCTTCACTACAGGCGTCGAGTGCATTGCTTACTATATTCAGAAGACATCTGTGAATCGCCTCTTGGTCAAAGCAAAAGGGTTGTAAATCGGTATGAAGCTCCATTTTGAGCGCTACCCCCTTATCTTTGGCCTTGGACTGCATCAGTTTGACCACCTCTTTCGCTGGGGTATTGGGATCACATACGCTGAAATGGACATCGGCATATTTGCCGTAATTAAGCAAATCAAGAGAAAGGTTTCTGATTTTTTCGAGGTTGCCTTCAGCCATCTTCCAGCCCTCGAGCAGATACTTTTTATTGTCCAGCTCGATTCCCTTTCCCAATACGAAAATGCTTCCTTTGAGGCCATCAGCCATGTTTTTTATGGTGTGAGAAAGCTCGGTAATCGTTTGGCCAACGGCTGCCATGCGTTCTGCCTCAAGCAGCTTTGCGGCTTTTTCTTCAACCAGTTTTTCCAGATTTTGCGTATACTCCTTGAGTTTTTGCCGCATGGAAATTCTCTCCCGGGCTCTTTTCAGGGCAATCTCTAGAACATCATCGTTAATCGGCTTGGTTACAAAATCAGTGGCTTCATACTTAAGACTCTTGATGGCCAGATCCATATCACCGTGTCCGGTGAACATGATCACTTCGGTGTCGGGGTTTTCTTCTTTTATTCGGCGCAGCAGTTCGATACCATCCATGTCCGGCATTTTAATATCGGTTAACACAATGGCAGGCGTAATCTTTTTAAACATACGCAAGGCTTGCGCCCCGTTTTCGGCCGTATGCACGGTATAGCCGCTGTCTGCCAGGGATATACCCAAAACTTTGCGAATGCCGGCTTCGTCATCGACCAGTAAAATCGTGTTTTCCGTCATAGAGCGTATTCTTGAGCCGTATGGTTTATTGGTGTTGATTCAGGCAACCATGTCGGTGCCATATTCGGCAAATATACGATACGCGTTGCTCGATGCTGGATACTCGATATATCGTTGTGGTAAAAATCAGTTCCGATAGACAAGAATCGCGTATCGTGTATGATGCATTGCGCATCGTGCATCGTGTATCCAGAATCCAGCATCGAGCATTTACTTTTCTGCTTCAACAGCTGCGGGAAACGTTAGATAAAAGCTGGCGCCCCGGCCTTCTTCGGATTCAGCGCGAATTCTTCCGCCAAAATCCTGAACGATACGATAACTGATGGAAAGGCCAAGTCCGGTGCCCTTGCCGATGTCCTTTGTTGTAAAAAAAGGTTCGAATATTTTTTCTAAAATCGTCTTAGGGATCCCCATACCGGTATCTTTGACTTCTATATGAATATTTTTTTTACCGGATTTCGTTTTTAGCGTAATCTGCTTATCTTTGATGGGAATCTCCGTTGATTGTAGTTTTTCTTCGATCGCATCTCTGGCATTAATAAGAAGGTTTATAAATACTTGCTCCAACCGACCGGCGTCGGCCATCACGCAAGGAAGATTCTCCTCCAAATCCCAAATCACCTCAATCCCTCTGACTTTTAACTGCTGGCTGAAAATCTCAAAAGCTCTTCTTAGTACTTCATTGACCTGGACAACCTCTAATTCCATATCGGATTTGCGTCCAAACTGCCGCATGTGGTTGATTATTTTGGTTGCGCGATCTACATAAGAATCGATTTCCTCTGCCATGGTAAATAAAATATCATCTTGGATGCGCTCGTTTCTATTGAGCTTTTTCATAAAAAATCTGCTGGCGGTTTTGATCACTGACAACGGTTGATTCAGTTCGTGCGCAACGCCGGTAGCCATCTCGCCCAAAGTAGCCATTTTACTGGCCTGGATGAGCTGTTGTTCGGTTTCAAGACGTTCGGTAATATCACTGGTGGTGACCAGAAGCACCTTTCGCCCTGGATACTCCGCCGGTGAGATTCTAATATTCACAAAGAGATACTCACCAAGATTGTTCACTTGTTTTACCCTGGTCAAGGCGGTTGATGAATTAAGGGTCGCGGCGTATCGCTGCTTTTCATCTTCTAAAAACAGATCCAAAAATGAGCGATTGATAATCTCATCTCGGGTATGACCATATACTGCTTTCACATTTTCGTTGCAGTCGAGGATTTCCAGCGTTTCGGCATCTAAAACAAACGTGGGGTTGGGTATATTGTTGAAAATGTTGTGATATTTCTTCTCAGATTTCTCAAGTTCTTCTTCGAGTTGTTTTCGATGGGTGATATCCAGGTTCATCTCCATGGCGGCCACAATTTCACCCTCGTCATTTCGAATCGCAGAGGTTTTAACAATCCAATAGGTCGGCTTGCCATCTTTGCTGATTCCAGCTTCTTCGCTGTAATGAGAATGACCGTCCTCAAACGTTTTTTCAACCGGACAGTTCACACATTTAACTTTGCGCCCTTTGTAAGCTTGATAGCAATAATCGCCGTGTTGAGGATCAAACTTTTCGGCAAATTCCCGATTGTAGCCAACCAGCTTGTAATTTCTATCCTGAACGGTGACAATACACGGTACGGTTTCAAACAGACGCTGATATTCATCCCGTTGTTTGTTGAGTTCAGCCTGTTTTTCTCCAATCTCCTTGCTCATCTGGTTGATGGCCGCAGCCAGCTGGCCCATCTCATCTTCTTGGTCAACTTTAGCCTCAGCAGAATAATTTCCCTGTGATATCGATTGGGTGCCCTTAATGAGCTGTCTGATGGGGCGGTTGACGAATCTGAGTACAAACAGAAAAATGATGGCTGATGTGACCAGAAAGGCCATGCCGGCCAGTCCGATAATGCCCTTTTCTAAAAACAAAATTTCTTCATCGGTTTCCTTCAAAGAAATCACCACATCAAGGGCTCCCAAGATCTTTTTGTCCGGTGGATGGAAATGGCAATTATTGGAGGAACAGCCGGTTTCATTGGGGATTGGACTGATAATACCCAGCAGCCGGTGCCCCTGGGGTGCATTGAATATCCGGGTTCGTTGTGCAATATCGATATCAACCAATGGAGGGTCGGATCGATGACAAATGTAACAGGCTTCGGATTTAATGTTGGTGATTTGATCGACTTCGGAAAGTTGATTTGAGAATTTTATCTCGCCTTCCTTATTATAAATGCGGATATTCTCAATCTCTTTCTGTTTGCCGATGTTCATGATGATCTGGTTGATATCATCTCTGGAATTGAGCATCATGGCATAGTAGGTGCCCAGTTTGATAGTATTGCTCAACCGCTCGGTTTCAGACACAATTTCTTGCCTAAGCCTTTTTTTCTGATATTCTATACTGAAATATGCCCAGGTGGATATTGTAAGGAGCAAGATGATGCCGACACTGACAATAAGTTTTAAACTTAAGTAGCGTCGAAGTTTTTTGAAAAATTTAAGCATGACGTTACCACCATCATAGCGCTTGGTTTTAAAGAATCCTGGCCCAGAGGACCAGGTTTTCGGTGCTAGAATAAACCCAGCTTAGCTGGCCTTGGGCCGAACTACCGGCGGATTTTCTTTCGCGGCTTGAGGAAGCACTTTTGGCAACAGAACCCGAAAGTTTGTACCCTTGCCAAGCGTCGAGTCCACCTGAATCGAGCCGTCGTGCTGCTCGACAATCTGTTTTGTAATAAAAAGACCCAGGCCGGTGCCAAATTGGCCTTTGGATGAATAGAAAAGATTAAAAATATTATCCTTTGTCTCTGGGGCCATTCCGACACCATTGTCGCGAATTTCAAAAATGATGTGATCGTTATCTTGAGCAATTTTGAAGATAATCCGATGAGCTTTTTCGGAGTGGTCTTCAAGGCATGCTTCAATAGCATTTTCAAGAATATTGGCCAGCGCCGTTGCGGCGATGCCTGCATCGACCTCGAATTCTCGCAGGGATTGATCAATATCCCTCTTAAATTCGATGGGGTAATTATGAAGTTTTGGCTCGATAATGGATATCACTTCTTGGGCAAATGTTAGCACTTCAACCCGTTTCCAATCCAGAGGCCGCTCCTTGGCATAATACAGAATATCCAGCACCAGCTTACGGATGCGATCAACCATCAGGGTAACCGCTTCAAGGCCCTCTTGAATTTGCATTTGATTGTCTTTGGTAAGACCGGAGTTCAACAGGTACAAACCACCGTCCAATCCGGTTAAGATCCCCTTTACGCCGTGGGAAATGGAGCTGACCATCAACCCCAATGATGACAGCCGGTCCTCTAACTGGCGGATCTCCGTGATATTGGCAGACATCTCCATGACCTGCTCAATTTCACCGGCCGCATTGAGAATCGGTGCGGTGTTGATGAGAACATTGTATTGTTCGCCGGATTTGGCGGTGACAATCATCTCGGCCTGGTGGGATTTACCATCTTCAAAGGTTTTGGCCACCGGACACGCCTCACAGGGTTCATTCCTATATTTATAGACTTCATAGCAATGGGATCCGATATCCTCACCAAAATCTTCTTTAAACCGCCGGTTGGAGGCGGTCAGTTTAAACGATCGGTCCTGAACAGTGATATAGCAAGGAACTTCATCAAAGAGTTGCTGATACTTGTGCTGGGTTGTGCGCAATTCTTCCTGGAGCCGCTCTAGCTCTGAAATATCGGCGGTAATCTCGAGCACCAGCTCGAGTTCTCCCTGACTGTTATGAATCGGCGCTGTGTGAACAATTACCGGGTATCGGCTGCCATTCAAATAATTAATGGTCGCCCGGCTGCGCTGGCCTTTGCCGGTTTCAAAAGTCTTGGCCACCGGGCAGGCCTTGCGCTTGCTTTCGGCGCCACGATATATCTCCCAGCTGTCGGCACCGACTTTGTTTCCCAGGCGCTCCTGATATAGCTG
>CP070746.1:2968866-2975885 GCA_020348305.1 Desulfobacterales bacterium | reverse complement strand
TCAGTCGCTAATGCGTTGTAAAGGTCTTCCTCTGTGAAAAGCAAATATCCTTTCATAACAAATTCTATGTACAGATCTGTGACAGAGCGAGGCTTTCTTTTCGGTTTAAGAAATTCATGGCAGGCATCAAGGATATTTTCAGATAACCTGAGGACAACCGGTTTCTCGACCCAGTTGAAATCACCTTCATCTTTACCTAAAGCTAACAGAGCCTCCAGAATCACGTATTGATAGTCCCCGATCCAGGGGTGCTTCCTATGGTGATCTGATATAAAATCAATTGCATTCTCATATTCGCCGTTCAATACGTATGCATGACCCAAATTGTATTGCGCATACAGATCATCAGGTCGTTGCTCTGCTCTTTTTTTGCAATATCGAACCAAACCGGGATAGTCTTGTTTTTCGATCAGCTGTGCATAAGGTTCCCAATCTTCAAAATCATCGAAGTCGTCCTGATGCGCATTGGGTGATATACTTCGTGCGGGAAAAATACGCGGGAATTTAATTATTTTTGAATCTTTGCTCATTGCCTTTAATACAGAATACCAACATGGGCTTATAGGCCGCATAGCTTGAAGGTCAATGTCACAGACATGAAGATTCATATAAATAGAATCTTTCAAAGTGGCATGGATTTGTCCTGATCCTCTGCAGAAATATATTAGCCGAAAGCCAATTAATGTGATATTTTACGAATGATATTTTCATGCTCCAACAAGTAATCATAGCAAGAAGCAACATCATTTAAGATATTAGGCCAAATATGTTTCAGCTCAAAAAACAATAATGGTTGATTGTTTTTAAATGCCATCGTATGCGTATTTTGTAAACGATTTTTGTCTTGAATCAACAGTTTATTTTGAAAAGAATAATCAGAATGTGGTTCAGTTGGATTTTCGAAATGAACCTAATGAAAGGAGGATATTGGTTGGGGACAAGAAAATTCATGCCTCAATCGGAGCTTATGATTTTTGCCAAAAACCAACTATCAAGCGAATGCAGATTAATTGATGAAGATATTAAGTGGGAAACCGTTACATGCTGAGTAGTTTATTAAATCCCAAAAGGATAGACGCCTCCTCGAGTTTCTATTACGGCTGGATCATTGTAGCGGTGGCCTTGGTTTCCATGGCTTTCTGGCTGGGCATTCGCTCCAGTTTTTCGGTATTTTATGTCGCTCTGTTAGAAGATTTTCCTTGGAATCGCGGTGAATCGGCCGGGGTTCAATCCATGGCCCTTATCACCTATACTATCCTGGCTCCTTTGGTTGGGGGCTTAATTGATCGCTTCGGACCCCGCCGCGTGGTTGTACCGGGAATATTACTCCTTGCCCTTGGCCTGCTGCTTTGCAGTATGCTGGAAACCCTCACCCAGTTCTATCTCTTTTACGGCGTGGTGATGGGATCCGGAATTACCTGTATCGGCATCGTAACCTATTCTGCCATTCTAGCCCATTGGTTTGAAAAAATGCGAGGCTTGGCCAGTGGAATTGCCGTTTCGGGCATGGGACTCGGAACCTTTTTGTTGGTTCCCCTTTCCCAAAGCTTCATTTCCATGTGGGGCTGGCGAATGACCTTTATTGTCACTGGCGTGCTGGTTCTCATTATCTTGTTGCCGGCCAACGTGCTTTTCCTCAGACATAAACCCGAAGAAGTCGGCCAATGCGCTGATGGGCTCAGGGATGATGGAACATTTGAAAATACGTGTTCGAATAGCATGGACCGAAGATCGGCGGGGGATGACTGGACGACGAAAAAGATATTGCTATCCGGCCGCTTTTGGGCCCTGATATTCTTTCCCTTCTTCTCAATTATCGGGATTTACATTATCTTGGTCCACAATGTAAGATTTCTGGTTGATCAAGGAATCGATAAAATGACCGCTGCATTAATCTTTGCCATGGTGGGAGTAATTTCCTCCATTTTTCGAATTTTTTGGGGATGGCTTTCAGACCGCATCGGTCGGGAGACAACATTTACCATGGGCATATTGTGCGCCTGCCTGGGGGTGAGTTCCCTTCTTTTATTTGAAAACAGCGGGTTTAAGCTGTTTACCTATAGTTTTTTAATATTTTTCGGTATGGGCTGGGGCGTTACGGCCCCAATGTTTATCTCCACGGCTGCCGATCTTTTCAGAGGCAAGATTTTTGGCCTTATTTATGGTTTTGTAGAGGCCGGCATTGGGTTCGCAGGTGCTTTGGGAGCCTGGGTGGCGGGATATATTTTTGACAAAACCCAGAGTTATCATATGGCTTTTATCCTTGTAATCGTTGTCTTATTGCTGTCCTGTTCATTCATTTGGATGGCTGCTCCTCGGAAATTTCGAGGCGCTGGACAATAAGAATAAACATTCATGGATCCCATCAACAGGCGGGTATACGCGAGAGGGTGCACTCACTGGAAAATGGAAAGCAACGCTCTTTTTATCAAGGTCTTTGTTATCTCCACCTTATAAGCATTCATGCGCATGGGTTTTGCACCCGCCATGGCCGCCTCGGCAGCTTCCTCAATTACGACTCCATCAGCGGCTTTTCCTATGATGGATGCTTCTGCGTCCGTTGCCCTTACAGGTGTTGGGGCGACGGCTCCGAGTACGATTCTTGCCGCCTTGCAGATACCATCTTGCATGGTGATTACAGAGGCTACGCTGGCAATTGCAAAGTCAACGGGCTTTCTTAAGGTAAATTTCAAAAATGCCTGTTTGGCGCCTTTTGGCGGATAGGGAATCTGAATATTTGTCAGAAGCTCATCCGGTTTAAGGATATTGCCCAGAGTGGTGAAAAACTCATTGAGCGATACGTTGCGAACGCCCTGCGACCCAGTGATCTCAAGTTCGGCATCCAGGGCGCTGAGCGCTATCGCAGTATCCGAAGGGCAAACCGCAAAGCACACCTTTGCTCCCATGATCGCATGATAACGGTTATCGCCTTTGACCGCCTGGCAAGGACCCTTTCCTTTGCGGTGACACATGATTCTACCGCCCACATGCTGAGGATATCGATAGTACCAGCAGCGTGTATCCTGGCAAAGATTTCCCCCCAGGGTCGCCATATTGCGGATTTCAGGCGTGGCTACGGCTGCCGCTGCTTGTGACAGGCATGAAAATCTTTTTTTAATGAGCGGATGCGCAACCACATCGGCCAGCTTGGTTAAAGGACCTATTTTTAAGCCGTCATTATTTTTCTTAATATGATCGAGTTCGGGTATGGTTTTAATGTTGATGACAGCTGCAGGATAGTCCGGCAGAATTTCATCCTTGAGCACGCCCAGCAGATCGGTGCCGCCCGCAATCAGGCAGGCCTTGCCGTTGTGAGTGCGGATTAACGCGATGGCTTCTTCAACCGAATTGGCAGTAATGTGTTTGAAAGCTTTCACTTTTCTAGCTCTTTCTTACCTGAATTTTGCGCGAATCGCAGGCTTTCATATTCTCATTAATTTTCATGCAGGATTCATAAATTAATTTTCCCCAATGCCTCAAGAATTTTATCGGGTGTAAGCGGATACCCTTCTAGTCTTTTTCCTACGGCATTGGATGCGGCCATGAACACAGCGCTCGGCCCGGGCGAGGTGGAAACCTCTCCGACGCCGATTGCCTTGTAACGATGCGTCTGGATGGGTGTCTCCAAAATCGTATTATCAAACCGGGGCAGTTCAGCAAAAGAACGCCATTTATAATCCATCATATTCAGATTGAGCATATGACCACTGTTGCCATCCAATACCGATTCTTCGAATATGGCTGTGTCGATCCCCGCCGAACCGATACTTCCATGCAGTTGCCCTGCAAGGGATGGCGGATCAATGATCTGACCCACATCTGTTGCGGTAACAACCCGCAAAAGATCCAGCTTTCCCGTTTCCACATCCACTTCAACTTCCACGAACATCGCGATAAAGTTCGGGACGGAATAGTCGGGTTCAAATCGCCCAAAGCCGGTACAGGTGTGCATCAGGCCGATAACCGACCGCCAGGGCACCCCTTTATCCGGGCTTCCTTTGACAAAGACCATTCCATCTTCGCTGTCCAGATCATCTGGAGCTGCCTCCAGCACGTCCTCTGCCATTTTAAAAAGCTTTTCTTTGGCGTCTTCAGCGGCTGAAATAACTGCCGACCCAACCGCATAGGTCCCCCGTGAACCCACCAAGCCAAAATCAAAGGGATTAATCAAGCTGTCCGGCGGCGTTATATTAACGCGTTCAAGAGGAAGCTTTAGCGTTTCGGCAACCATTTTGCAGAGACTGCTTCTTTGACCCATCCCCGACTCGGCAACGCAGGCATGTATGGTAACGGTGGCGTCCGGATTCAGCCGCACATAAGCTTCCGAAACATCTTCGCCCACATCGGCATTACCATGCACGCCCACTCCCACACCGACCCGCTTGCTGTTGTTGACGGCCGAGGGCTTGAGCCAGCCCTTCCATTTCTCGGCCCAGCCAAAAGTTTGGGCGCCACGTTCAAATGCTTCAGTATAATCTTTGGACTTCGAAACCCAGTGATTTCCGTCCCGCCAGTAGTATCCCTGGCCGGGCTTGACATAATTTTTTTTAAAAAATTCAACCGGATCGATATTGCCCTGTTCCAGCGTTTGCATTAAAATGGGAATCAGTGCGCTCTCGAGCTCCTGTCCCCCAAAGCCTCTAACGACACCCGACGCATTTCGATTGGTACAGACTAATTTTGTGTTTATATCCCAATTGGCACATTTTAGCATGAGCTGCAGTTCGCCCAATCCCACAGCAATCTGAGCTTGAGCCATGTCTGAAAAAGCGCCTGTGTCAACCAGCCATTCGCCCTGAACGGCCATGACCGTACCGTCCTTTTTGATGCCGACTTTACCACGAAATCGGGAACCCAGTCGTAAAACAAACGCCCCGAAATGTTCTTCTTTGCTGAAGCATACTTTTACCGGCCTGTCCGTGGACTTGGCCAGCGCGGCAGCATAGAACATAGGCTGAGCGGAATAGTTTTTGGATCCGAAACTCCCACCGCACTGGGTGCTGATCGTCCGTATATCCGGGAAACCCATCTTGGAGAGCATGATAAACCGGTGCCAGGAGGCACTCTGGGTTGCCGACCAGACAGTCAGGCTGTTGGGGCCGCTCCACTCGGCGATCACGCCGGGAGGCTCGAGCGGAAGCGGATTGGCTATATTTTCATAAGAACCGGTTCCTTCGGCAATAAAATCGGATGCACCGAAGCCTTTCTCCACATCTCCAAGTACGATCGAGGACAGGGTTCGGGGTCCGAAGACCGGAACATCCAGCGGCATGAGATTGCCTGGAAATTCATCGTATAGCTGCGGTGCATCGGATTTAATGGCTTGTTCCACGTCATAAACCGCCGGCAGCTGTTCGTACTCCACTTCAATGTGAGCTAAAGCATCCATGGCCATCTCTTCGGTTTCCGCTGCCACCAGAGCGACCGCATCTCCCACGAATTTCACCTTTTTATCCAAGACGCGCACGTGGCGCGGCGTTCCGGTCTTCCATTCAGGAACATTCTTATAGGTTAAAACGGCCCTTACCCCGCGCGAATTTTCGGCTCTGGATGTGTCGATCTTTTTGATCAGTCCATGGGGATATGGACTCCGTAGCACCTTTCCATGTAACATTCGCGGAAGTTCTACGTCTTCTATGTACGTTGCCTTGCCCGTGACGATCTCAGCGGCATCTTTACGGGGGGTCGCTTTACCAATGAATCTATAGTCCTTAGTGATTTTCATTTTTTCTTCTTTTCCGTAATTGTTTGAAGTGCTTCAACCACCTGATAGTGACTGATGCACCGACAAAAGTGACCGGATAGGGCATCTTTAATATCTGTTTCTGTCGGCGATGGATTTTTATTGAGCAGCGCCCGCGATGCCATAATAATGCCAGGTGTACAGAATCCGCATTGAAAGGCACTATGGTCTATAAAGGCCTGTTGAATCTCATCCAGTTTACCCGTTTCTTTATTTTGTAGACCTTCGATGGTGGTGATCTGCTTCCCATCGCATTCCACCGTCAGTGTCATACATGACAGAATCGGTATTCCATCCAGCAAAACCGTGCATGAGCCGCAGGCACCCTGATTACAACCGACTTTGGTTCCCGATAAGCCCAGCGTCTCTCTCAGGGTTTTTGCTAGTGTATCACACGCAGCCACCTGATAGCGGTGGTCGCCAATTCCAAACTCATGGGTCACATCGTTTACGATTAAAACGATCGAATCCCTTCTTTGATCGGTTCTATCTGCCATCATCTTCCCTTTAGTTTGAGGTCATCGTCCATATTAATTTTCTTTTTAATATCTTCGATTAATGCCCGCTTGTCTATTTTCTCGGCTTTGGTGTAAGGCATCGTATCAACAAACTCGACTCTTTCCGGTAATTGGAGAACCGAAGCTCCCTGATCCTTTAAAAATGATATAATCGTTTTAAAACTAATTTCAGCTCCAGGCTGACGCTGCACATATGCACATGCCTTTTCTCCCATTTCCGCATCCGGCATCGGCACGACAGCTACGGCAATAATTTCCGGGTGGCTGATCATCAGGTTTTCAATTTCAGCGGCACTGATGCTTTCACCCCCGCGATTGATCATCTCCTTTAACCTGCCGGTAAGGACAAAATCACCCAAATCGTTGATCATCGCCTGATCACCGGTCCTGAAATATCCATTCTCATCAAATACCTTTTCGTTTTCCTGCGGCATTTTGTAATAGCCTGTGAAAATACCGGGGCCTTTGACAATTAACTCCCCCGGGGTATTCGGCGGCAGTTCGTTTCCATTTTCGTCCACAATTTTATAGCTGTCGTAAGGACAGGTCGGTACGCCGACAGAGCTGCATACCCGCTCAAGACCATAGTGGGGTCTTGTAAGCAGACTCATGCCCTCGGTTCCCCCATAGCCATTCAAAAATATGCAATTGAGTTTTTCGTGAACGGCTTTGATGAGTTCAGGGGAACTCACGCCTCCGCCGCAATGCATTTTTCCTAATGAACTCAGACCATAATCTTTGATCCGATCAAAATGGGT
>CP070746.1:2932547-2968766 GCA_020348305.1 Desulfobacterales bacterium | reverse complement strand
CCGTGCCGTCAGGACGCATCGCCTGTATAGACTTTTCCAGAGTACCTGCACCTCCAACCTCAACAATGATGTCGACACCCATCCCACCTGTGATCTTCCTCGCGCTCTTGTGCCAATCGGGATTCTCCTTGTAGTTCACGACATGGTCCGCACCCATAGCCTTTAGTCGATCGAGCTTGTTGTCACTCGAGGATGTTGCGATGACCTCTGCCCCTTGCATCTTGGCAAATAGAAGCGCAAACAGTGACACCCCACCGGTACCCTGCACAAGCACGACATCCCCGGCCTTGGCGCGGCCCTGCTTTACTACAGCATTCCAAGCAACAACTGCCGCACATGGGAGCGTAGCGGTTTGGACCGGTGACCAGCCGTGCGGTGCTTTCACCACTCCACTTTCATGCAACACCATGAATTCTTGCATCACTCCATCCAGTGGGCCACCGAGCAGGCCAGACCAGTGTTCTTCTCTCATCGGCCCGCTGATCCATGTCTGCCCAAAAATGGGGCAGGCAAGATCATCAACAGCAACACGCGACACACCCTCGCCGATAGCGACAACCTGACCGGCGCCATCGGATACGGGTATTAACGGCAATGTACCGCTTCGGCGTCCGTAGCCACGTTGACACAACACCCAGTCGCGGTAATTCAGTGACGCTGCTTTCATCCTGAGAAGAACTTGCCCTGGCCCCGGTTCAGGTTCCGATCGTTCACCCATACAGATGTTATCGGGACTCCATTCATCCCGAATTTCCATGACTTTCATGTTTAAATCTCCTTTTCCTTAGCCCCTCTTTTTGCCCTTAAAAATGCTGTTTTAAGGTGTCAATTGGCTCATATTTCAATATCATTTTTATGAATTTTGAATAGATACAGTGGTTCGCTTCACCAATCAATTGACAAAATATGTGCCCCACCGTGAAGTTTCTAAAAAATGCCACAGCTCTGCCAACGATTAGGGATTTAAATTGGCCTGAATTGGTTAACAAGATTTATACTTTTAATGCGAACTAATCCGAAGACATCCGCTCACGCACTGCCGCGACAGCGTCAAGAACCGGTCGGATCTCGGCGCTACCTGCATCAATGATCGGACCCAGCGCCGCGTGGATCTTCGGCAGGTCATCGGATTCGACAATTAGGTAGAAAGTGTGTGCGGGCGCGTCAACATACGCACCGTGCAAGCTTACGCCTGCTTCCTCAAAACCCAACATCGCCTTGCCGTAAGTTTTGGCAACCGTCTCGGGATCGTGATAAGGGCACGATTCCGCAGAGTGTACGTGTGTGATGTGAAACAGCATGATGCCTCCCTCCTCGCCTTGATTGAATTGATAAGAACTCACAGATTTTGAAATAGTGGGGGGTTTCTTTTTGGAGATTAAAATACCACTATGTGGTAGTAATTAGTGGGATTATTTTGAAATGTCAAGAAAAAAGACTTTTTTACAGTATGAATGAAATATCAAAAGAATTTTCAAATTGTGGATTACACATTGACAAATATACAAAATATTCGCCTAACAAAAATTGTGCAAATCGTGCCTCAACCGCTAATTTCCATTTATTATGGATATAATATGCATATCTGCAAAATATTCCGCCTATAAAAATTGCAGATACTGTAAACGTATCTGTACTTTGGTAGACTCTTAAAAAGCTGTGATATCATATCTCTATTCTTTTTATATTTACCTGCTGAGCAGCTCTCCACCATCTAATTGCTTTACCTGCTGAAATAGATTATGGTTTCCCATAAACCTTGACCTTACTGGTTTTTACGTGAAAACCGTCATCCTTGTGGGGCTTCAAAGGCGAGGGATATTTCAGCATCAATTTGTGAAGATGCAAATAGGGCGATGAACATGAACTATGAATTTGTGTTTGGGTATTCCTTTAAAATTATTTGAAAAATTCCCCTCCTGCTGCCTAATTTTTAGGGTATTTGCAAAGTTAGTATTTCTTAATATCTCAATTCCATTATCAGGTCTTTTGACCGTTTAAGGAGCATCCGAACAAAACGCCTTTCAGCTATAGCCTCAGCACTATAAAGGCCATGCTTTAACGCGTTTTTATTGCCTGCTGGTGGCCCCGGAGATTTGCCACCGTGGATATAACAGACCCCTTTCCCTTTTATTGCAGCATTTCCACAACGCTTGCCGGTACTTTTAGCTTTAGCCCGGCATCTCGGCAATGAAAGCAAATCAAGTGGCTTGTTTCCGTTATTTAAGGCCCACGGTTCGTGAGGTTGTTTTTTACTTTTTTTCTTCATGCCCTCCCTCCTTGGTGATGCTGCCAACAATCGCCTGGCCTCCTTTGTTAACATGGACATGCTCAACGATCATTTTTTGTTGCCCTCCAGATCTATATTTTTTCAGTGCCTCCATTTGAGCTGCAAATGTCCTCAAGAGTTTAGTTGCTCTGTTTGTATTGCGCTCTATCGAGTCAGGATACTGACCCGAAATCATCGCCAACCTCATAGCATTCATAGCCATATTGTGCACTCCTATCATCTGTACAGCAAGCAGCCCTTCAATTTCATCCATTGGTCTTATCCCGTGTAGAATAGCCATTGCATGATTGCAAAACTCCGCCATTTTACTGCTTTCACAGACACCTTCTGAGGTCTGAAATGTCCTAAATGTTTGAACAACCTGATCTAATAAAAACTTATATAATTCGAGATCTGTTGTGCCAAAGGCCGCTAACATCTTTGGCACGGCTAATAGCGGATCACCTTCCGGTTCAAGTAATTTCGTTTTGTCATTTGCTCTAAACTTGAGCGGCTTTGAACTTAAACGATCTCTCAGATGGTCGATCATTGCTTGCTCTTCGTCTGTATAGCCTTTTTGATTCTTCACAACCTCTTTGGAATTATTCTTAGAATCTGACATCTTTTCATCTAACCCTGAACTCGTTTGTTATTTATTCATTCTCCAAGTTTATCATCCCCATCCCCAAGGTTGACACCAGTTCAATTTTTGGTAGTGGCTTTGGTAGTGATTTTGTTTCAAAACCACAACAAATAACCGCAACCAGCGCAAACTGACGTCTTGATTTTCAAGGGTTTCAGACCCTTAAAATCGAGGCGAGTTGCTTTGAGAGCAGGAAGTCAGAGGTTCAGATCCTCTAGCTTGGCGGATCAGTATTGCAAAAATCCGAGTCTAAAACGACAGCGTTCCAAGCGGTAAATGCAATTTTGAGGAAATTGGTTTGGCGAAAGGTGGAACTAAAAGGACCTGGAGGTTAGAACACTGAGAGTCCTTATGTTCTCTTCATGATCACAATAGCGAATAATCCAGCCCGAATCCGCTCAGCTTTTCTTTTACCCGCTCGTAAAGTTCGATATACTCCCGGGTCGGCTCCAAGGCCTCCAGATCGTAGCATTCGTCAAGCCGCTTACCGATAGGGGCATCGGCCATCCGGTCTTCGTACTGAGCCAGAATCTGTTTTACGATCTCGTTGGCCTGTTCCCGCGTCACCCCCTGTCGAGCCGTCAAATGTCCTGCCTCCGCCCCGATGCGGGCTTCCATTCCTGTGGCGCGTTCAGGATGCCGGTTGCGGGCCACAGCCGCCAAATCGAGATCGGCTCCGGCGACAGTGGCTGCAATGGCATTGGCCACAATCTCATAAGCGACCATCTCGGTGCACGGGCCGGCAGCGGCAAAGGTGTTGGCCGTAATCAAAAGATGCGTGTTGCGGCTCAATGCCTGGGCCGTGATGCTGATCAGCCACAGCAGTTCTCTGGTTGTATTGCAGCCGTGATGGATATGCAGCGGAAAGCCGCAGTGCCACTGAGCTTCAAAAGCCAGAAGTCCTAAGAAATGATGTGCCACATGCACAAGCGCCGTGGCTTCCGGTCCTCCGGAATACCCGCCCATCAACGGTCCGTACAGACCGTACTTGTTGTGTCCACTTTGCCGAAGGAAAGCTGCTTTCTTCACCCGCTCGTAGTCGATTTTCACCTCGGCCGTGGCCGCGATGCAAATCCCGTCATTGGGCTGTACTCCGAAGTCAGCCTGGACAGCGGCCAGAATGGCATCGGTTCGCTCGGCATTGGAGACGAGGTTGTGGATGCCGATTTGGGGCCGGCCGGCAGCCCGGGCCGCCTCGCGAAGCTTAATCACATTCCAGATCGCCGCTTCCACCTCCTGCGGGGTTCCTGACTTGATGGGGCGGCCATGAACCGTCTGACTGAAAGCACTGGAAAAGGTTTGGGCCAAAGGCTCCTGTACGTAACTTTGCACCATGGCTACGAAACGCTCCTCAGCCACAGGAGCGCCGACCGGGGTCATGATGCAAAAAGGCGGTTTCGGATCCTCGACTGCCCGATATGTCATCGTCGCCATGTCCCGACCCTGCCCATAGGTAACCGTGGTGGGGGCGTGCTTGAGTGCCCAGTTCACTTCATCTTGCGTAAACTTCATCAAGCGCCCGGTGTCCCGGCAGTAAATGCCCAGTTCCAGAAACAAATCGAGGCCTGCCTGGTAGACGCGATCGGCCAGGTCGTCATCCGCCGGTATGACGTGTTCCGGATCATATTTAATTCCATATTTCTCGATCATCCGGCGGGCCGTCTGCCCCACCCGTAGATCAAATTCTTTTTCCTTAACCAGGGGACCGCTTTCGCTGCGTCCAATCACATCCCAGAAACTGATCATTTTGCCTTACCCTCCCCTCTTTTTGCGCATCAGATTTTTGGCCACTTCAACAGCCTCTACCGCGTCCTCGCCATAGCCGTCAGCTCCGACCTCGATCGCCCAGTCGGCTATCACCGGTGCACCGCCAAGCATGATCATGTATTTGTCACGCAGGCCCAGTTCATTCAGAATCGTCGAAATATCGGGCATATACGACATGGTGGTGGTCAATATGGCCGATGCGGCAATGATATCGGCGCCTACGGCTTCAGCTTTTTCAATGAATTGGCGAACGGGTGTATCGTTACCCAGGTCGTGGACGGTGAATCCTGCGGCCCGAAGCATGATTTTGACGATGTTCTTGCCAAGATCGTGGATGTCGCCCTGGATCACGCCCAGAACGATGATGCCCTGGGAATCATGGTCATGGCTTTTCATCAGATGGGGTTTGAGCACTTCCGTAGCGGCATCCATGGCGTCGGCCGCAAGCATGACCTCGGGCAGACAGTACTCCAAGGTGGCGAATTTGTCGCCAACAATCTGCATGCCGCGACTATAGCCGTCCTGAATGACCTTAACGGGGTCCATCCCCTGGTCCATGGCCTGCCGGGCAAGGTCCACACAGCGTTTATCATCGTACTTTACAGTGGCTTCCACAATTTCTTCGATTAGATTTGCCTCTGCGTTAACATTCATGATTGTTTCCTCTCCTTTCCTTTATCTCTCGCCTCATTTCATTTAAGGTGTTTAATCTCAATGTTGTCCCACTTTTCCCGCAAATATTCGGCAATCAAGCGGCGATGGCAATGCTGGGGGCTTTCCTCACTGCATAGCAGGCAGCCGCCGTCCAGAATTTCTTTTTCAATCGTTTCCTCCACCCGCCTTTGTTTGAGCAAAGAGAGAAATTTTGTTGTGTATACCGACCAGTCTCCCTTGTTTTTTTTGAACTCATCTAGAATTTCTTTATTTGGGGCAAGCTCAGGAAGGTGTATATAGTCAATGTTGCAAATCTGCCTCAAAAAGTAACGCAGATCATCTTTTTTGGCAAAGCCTGCCAACTGTGACACATTGCTGAGGCGCACATCGATGACCCGCTTGATCCCGGCTTGACATAACAGGTTGAAAAATTTTTCTGCGGATTTCTTGGTAAATCCTACTGTATACAGCTTAATGACCCTCATGTATTTTCCAAACTTTCTTTGAGTTCAGAGTGATTATTGACAGGTTCAACATAGGCTATTTTTTCACTTTGAATGTCATAGGCCCTTTGAATAAGTTCTTCCGTACTGTCGAACAGCTGCAACTGCGGAATTTTCAAAAGTCGCATGAGTCGCTTTTCCGAATCATTATTGGATTCAACACTGCCATCCTCTAAAATGTGCTTGATCTCGACCTCTTCAGAACGAATATGTCGACATACGAGTATCGTTCGATGACACATTATGGGGTCTTTTTCCGCACACATCAAGGCAAGGCGATAAGATTGCATGCCTTTTCTTATTCTCTCGAGTCCTTGCTTGAATGGCTCGGTCTTAGCCAGAAGATGATACTGAACCTTGCCATCTTTATAGCAGGTGGAGTCGTCGCTGCGCGGCCCTAATTCGTTTCCGAGAAAGACATATGTTATCTTTTGGCCTTTTAGTTCTCTTTGAATAGGTTCGCGGTTAAACTGGGGATTATGCTTGCTGTAAGGATGAGACCGCACATCACAAACAGCAGTTATCGAATATTTATGCAGCAGTTCGATCAGTTTTTCTACAGAATGATTAGAGTGTCCGATGGTAAACAGTTCATGCATTTTTTTAAAATATCTATACTATTATAATTCCCGCCACCAGCTTATAGCGATAGCCCTCGTGGGGTTCACCTAGACTGACGCATAAAAATGCATTTTCATCCTCAATTGGGTATTCGCCAAGTTCTTCTTTAAGATATTGATTTTCAATTACGGGGTCCGTAACTGTCAACCAATATTTGACATTGTTAAATTCGAATTTTACCCGCACCTTCTTCAGCAGCTTGGATCCTTCCTCGACAGTTATGCACGGGTGATTCGGCTGGATAAAAAGCAGCGAATTGGATAGACCATCATCTGTCAAATCCAGCGGTATTCGATCGTTTCTTCCGTTGTAGCTACAATATCCATTTATCCATAGGCAGTCTACTTTATCGCAAAGCCGATAGACTTCTGAAACCGGCAATGTACCGAGCTTGATCCACTTTTGGGAGTCAACAATGGTAAAGTTTTCAGTTTGGCAAGATTGGGGGTTGTGCCGGGCAAGTTGGACGAGGATGATATCCAACAGTTGAGGGGCACCTCCGTCTGGAAAGCTGATCTCCATTATCGAGAGTTCCCCGGTTTCTCGGCTGCTCACCGGCCTGATCCAGGCGCCGATTTGGTTGTTTACCAATTCCTTGCCGGCGATACAGCGACCTGAGTATTTTCGCGAGTTGGCCAAACAAATAATTTGCTTATGCAGGGAGCTTCTTTCGGCAGCAATATTTTTTTCTTGCGGGGATGGATTGCGTGTGCTCAAATAGTAGAGACGCAAGACTTTTAAATCTTCGTAATCGATCTTCCCATTAAAAAAGTCATAAACCGGTTTTAAATAGTCGGTACCGAGTCGGTCATAGGCATCGTCAACAAGCTCATTTTGATCCGAAGAAAGACTTGAAAAGGTTAACAACTCATCAGCGCGTAAGGAAAATCCTTCGCGCAGGTGTTTAAAAAAGTGGTCAAAAACCGTAGCCAATTTGATAACGAATCTATTCATGATACTTTCAATAGATTCCCCCCTATTGTATGCCTCACTGACGAGACGATATCGCGGCTTTTTGGTTGTTGCCAAAGCCTTGTCAGCTCTGATTTTAATATGCTTTGAGGATCTTTTCGCCCGGGGCTCGATTTTGTGCTCCCGGCAATACCGGCATATGACATCCAAAAACCGCTTTCCGTATCTTTCGTATTTTACTGTTCCGACACCATGGATGTCTAAAAAATAATCTCTGGTTTGGGGAAAATAGGTGGCCATTTCAATCAGGGACTTATCAGAAAAAATCACGTAGGGCGGCACATTGATCGCATCGGCCAATTCTTTTCGTTTCTTGCGCAAACGCTCAAACAACTTTCGATCATACTGCGGAAGATCTTCTTCGGCTGATTCTTTACTGAACGATTCTTCCACCAGTTCATCTTTCAGTCGACCCAATACCTTTTGTTTGCTTTTAAGAACATTCCATGCGTTTTGCGTGAGTTTCAGGCTTCCGAATTCCATGTCTTGAATCAAAAGACCTTTATGGAGAAACTGGCGTGAAAGCTGAAACCACTGTTTCTTAGAATATTCTTTGCCAATCCCGTAAGTCGATAAGTTGTGATGACCGAATTTGATTACTTTTTGGGCTTTAGATCCCCGGAGCACCTCAATTATGTGGTGGGCCCCAAATTTTTCACCGGTTCGCTTAACGCACGATAGATATTTTTGAGCTGCAATGGTAACATCCACCAATTCTTTTTCTCCACTCAGGCAATTGTCACACATATTGCAGGATTTGATTGAATAATTTTCTCCAAAATAGTTCAGTAACGGAATCCGGCGACAATCTTCGGCTTCGGCAAATCGCAACAAAGAACTGAGATGGAGATTGGCCACCCGTTTTTCATGGGATTGTTTCTGGTCGATAAAATATTTTATTTTTTGTACATCGGCATAGCTAAACAGCAGCAAACAATGGGATCGCAATCCGTCCCGGCCGGCCCGCCCGATTTCCTGGTAATAACTCTCAATGTTTTTGGGTAAATCAAAATGAACCACAAATCGGACATTCGGCTTATCGATCCCCATTCCAAAAGCAATGGTGGCGACCATAATCTGCACATCATCTCGAATAAATAATTCTTGATGTTTGCTGCGCTTCTCATCGGACAGGCCCGCATGATAGGCTTTGACGGAAAGTCCCTCATCTCTCAGGGCTTTATAGAGATCTTCTACCTGTTTGCGGGAATAACAGTAGATGATGCCGGATTGATCGGGGAATTTTTGGATAAATCGAATCGTTTGCTGCAGGGGATTGTCTTTGGCAGCGATCTGAATAAACAGGTTTTCGCGGTTGAAGCTGACGACAAACTCCCGGCAGGTGTCCATCCTCAAGCTTATTTTGATATCCTCCCGGACCCTCGGTGTTGCAGTAGCCGTCAGCGCCACACAGGCTGTTTGGGGGTAATGCTCGCGTGCTGCAATCAGCTGTCGGTATTCCGGCCTAAAATCATGCCCCCATTCGGATATGCAATGGGCTTCATCAATGGTCAGACAGTCCACCCGCACGGATGAAAGCAGTTCCAGCATGTTGGTTTTCAGCAAGGCTTCCGGTGCCAGATAGAGCAATTTAACCGACCCTTGTTTGATGCGCCTCACATTGTTACGATACTCAGCAGGCGACAAAGAACTATTTAAAAAAACTGCGTCAACCCCGGTTTGTACTAATTGTTCTACCTGATCCTTCATTAAAGAAATCAACGGAGAAATGACAATGGTTAAACCTTTAAAAATAAGACCGGGAATTTGATAACAGATAGACTTGCCACCTCCGGTGGGCATCACCACCAGCGTATCTTTTTTAGCGAGAATAGATTTGATGATCTCGGCTTGAAGCGGTCTGAATTCATCATATCCGAAAACATTTTCGAGTATGGATTGGGCTTGCTCCATTATGTTTGCCTGCCCCTTTAATTATCTCGTCATTAAAAAAGAAAAAATAACATCAAGACTTTCATCCACTGGGACTTAAAAAATCATCCTGCAAATATTCGGGATTTGGGTAAGTGTAGAATCCCGTGCCGGTCTTCACTCCCAGTTCACCCTTTTCGATTTTATTTTTAAGCGCTTCGGGCGGATGATCCTTGGGATCTTTTGAATCTCGGTAGTAGACCATTTCTATGTCATAGATGACATCCAATCCGACGTTATCCATGAGTCCGAAGGGCCCGGGCCGATCTTCTCGGCCGGTGAATTTCATCCAAGCGCGATCTACATCCCGAAAATCCACAAATCCATTGGCCCACATATACAAAACCTCACGTTTAATGGCGCGCCATATCCTGTTGAAACAAAATCCCAGTAGTTCTTTGTTTACCGTTAAAGGGATGCATCCCAGGGACCGCACCCAGGTTTTACCCCTTTCGATGACTTCGGGCAAAGTTTTAGTGCCGCCCATAACGTCGGCGATATTCATGCCCTGAAGTACCATGTAAAAATGAAGGTTAAGACAGCGCTCCGGTCTTCCGCTGTTTTCTTCAAGGTTGGATACAGGGATTGAAGAGCTGTTCGTGGCCAGTATTGCTTCAGGTAAAGCCTTTTGACCTAGTTCCCGGAAGACTTCTCTTTTGAGCTCGAGATTTTCGGGAACCGCCTCTATGACTAGTTCTGCGTCTTTAATCGCCGCTTCTAGTTCCGTAAACTCCTGCACCTGGTTTTTGCACTTTTCCCAACGGTCATAGGGTATAAAAGGATCAACGCCTTTGGTCTGAAGATCTGTATGCAACCTATTGATCATTTCGGCAAAGGCGCCTGCTCGCTGATCGAAAATCGTGACACGGTACCCTGCATTGGACGCCAGCAATGCGATTTGAGCACCTAAAGTACCGGTGCCGACGACTGCTATTCTCTCAAATGGTTTAGACATGTGAGATTCTCCTTATTTACTATACTTTTCAATCCTTACCTTGCAGCTAATCCCGTGTGCCAGCATATTTTCATAATTGCACGCCCTCTCGCAGATCTCAGCGATCTTTAATGAGGCTTCTTTGGTGGCATGCTGAAAGGTGACGGTCTTAACAAACTTACCCACGTACAAGCCGCCTGTATACCTGGCCGCCCGTAGAGTAGGCAGTACATGGTTGGTGCCGATTATCTTATCTCCGTAAGCCACGGTGGTTTCTTCGCCGCAAAACATTGAACCGTAATTTCCGCAATTATCCAAAAAATAACGCCAATCAGCGGTCTGAACCTCGAGGTGTTCCGGCGCCCATTTATCGCTCAGTTCCACTGCTTCCTCACGGGAGTCGACCACGACGACCTCACCGTAATCTCCCCATGACTGACCGGCCACTTCTTTTGTGGGCAGGGTATCAAGCTGTTGATCGAGCTCTTTGAGCGTTTTTTCAGCGATGTCCTTAGAAAGAGAAATGAGGCATTGTCGGGAGTTGGGGTCGTGTTCCGCCTGGCCCAACAAATCCGCTGCCAGAATATAAGGATCTGCGGTTTCATCGGCGATGATCAGGATTTCAGTGGGGCCGGCCAAAAGATCGATGCCCACGTCACCAAAAATCTGGCGTTTGGCCTCGGCCACATACTTGTTCCCGGCACCGATCACTATATCCACAGGCTCAAGGCCTTCCATGCCGTAGGCCATGACTGCCAGGGCTTGAACGCCTCCGATACAGAAAATTTCATTCGCTCCGCCGGCCACCATGGAATACAGGGTAGCCGGGAAAATGCCTTCACCTTTTGCCGGCGGACTGCAGGCCACGATGCGTGAAACACCGGCAACTTTAGGGGTGATCACCGTCATATGGGCCGATGCGATTAAAGGATAACGGCCGCCCGGAACATATGAACCCGAAGAAGCTACAGGTATGATCTTTTGCCCCAGCCACACACCGGGTTGTGTTTCCACTTCGAAATCCACCAGGCGCTTCATTTGTTCTTCAGCGAAATTTCGGATTCGGGCCTGACAGTAGTCGATGTCTTCGACCATTGTGGTGGGTAACTTCTCTTTGGCGCTACGGACGTCATCTTCAGAAACTTTAAAACTTTGGGGAGACCAGTTATCGAACTTTTCCGAATAAAAGCGGACAGCCGCTTCCCCTTCCTGCTTGATGCTATCGATGATCTCCCTGACCGTTTGCCGAACTTGAGTGAGATCTTCAGCCAGTCTTTCTTTGGCCGATTTAAGATAGACAGCCATATTTCCTCCTACAATTCAGATAGGTTAGAGAAATTCAATTTATGTGATCACAGGTTCAGAGCTCAAGAATCAATGGTTCAGATTGGAGTGACCCCGCATCTTAGAACCCTGAACCGTGAACCCTGAACCTCTGAACCCGTGAGCGTTGACCGCGAACTTACCTTATCCGCAGTCTATTAATGAGTCAAATACTTTTGTGGCCTTCTCTAATTCAACTTCCAACCTAACGCTTTCCTTTTTATATTGACACCCCAAATACCGAGTGTTACAGCAGTTCGACGTCAACTTTGCTTCCGGCTTAATCTTCAAAATATGAATATTGTAAGCGTTCACAGGTTCAGAGTTCATCCCGTTAAATTTCCCGAAGGGAACCCTATTTAACAGGGGTGAACCGTTCAGACTGCGACGAGCTTAGCCGAGTCGGGTTGTCTCAACCGTGAACCCTCTGAACCCCTGAACGGTTGTCTAATATTTCACTACTTTCGGTAAGGTATCTCATGACTGATACAACACAGAATAACATTGACCTCTTTGATCTGAGCGGCAAAATTTCTGTCGTAACGGGAGCGGGCCGGGGAATTGGTAAGGCGGTTGCCTTAAGGCTGGCACGCGCAGGATCAGATGTCGCCTTAGTGGCCCGCAGTCAAAATGAATTGGATTCCGTAGCTCAGGAAATTCAGAATCTGGACCGGCAGGCGGAGACATTCCCGGCCGACCTGACGCAAATTAATCAACTGCCGTCTCTCATTGATGCCATCGATCGGAAAATGGGCGGCATCGACATCCTGGTCAACAATGCCGGAATAAATATTCCCCAGGATTCAGTGGATGTCACCGAGGAGGCCTGGGACGCCGTCATGGGCATCAATCTGAAGGCTGCCTTTTTTATGGCTCAGGCGGTGGGCAAAGTTATGATCAGCCGAGGTCGCGGAGGACGGATCATCAACATGACTTCACAAACCGGCTCCATCGCCCTTATCAAACGCGCAGTTTATTGTGCCAGCAAAGCTGGATTGAACCTCATCACTAAGGTTCTGGCCCTTGAATGGTGTTCCTATGGTATTCTGGTCAACGCAGTAGCACCGACCTTCATTGAAACCGAATTGTCCAAAGACTTTTTATCCGATCCTGAATTTCGGGCATATGCGCTGTCCAAGAATCTGCTGAAAAAATTCGGCACAACCGACGATGTTGCTGCAGCAGTATTGTATTTGGCTTCACCCTCCGGCAATATCGTCACCGGTCACGTACTGTTGGTGGATGCCGGATGGACGGCACATTAAAGGCAAAGAGCAGAGGGCAGAAGAGAGAGGACAGAGTCTTCAATTTCGGATTTCGGATTGCGGAATGAAAATGCAGTGAGCTTTTTAGAATTCGAAAATGCAAAAGCAGAGAGTAGATTGGAGTTAGTATGAAATCGGTTCAGAGTATTATCGAAACAGCCCTTGCGGCCGGCCAAAGGACGTTGTCCGAATATGATAGCAAGTTGATTCTGGCGGACTACGGAATTCCGACGACCCAGGAATCTCTGGTGGGTGATCTGGTTGGGGCCGAAGCTGCTGCAAAGTGGATTGGCTACCCGGTGGTTTTAAAAGTGTGCGCCGGCGAAGCGGTCCACAAGACTGAACAGGAGCTCATTGAATTGGGAATTATGGATGCTGCTGAATTAAAGCGCGCCTTTGAGCGCCTGTCTCCCAAAGCCCATGAGTTTGGCGGACAGGTTTTGGTCCAAGAAATGGTAAAGGGCTCCCGTGAGCTGGTCATAGGTCTGACCCGAGACATCCAGTTGGGCCCCTGTGTTATGTTCGGCCTGGGCGGCATCTTCACCGAAGCTCTGGCAGACGTGTCTTTTCGGATGGCGCCCTTAAATGACAATGATGTGCGGGAAATGTGCGGCGAGATTCAAGGGAGCAAAATTCTGGAAGGCATTCGCGGCCTTAAACCCGTCAACCTGGACATACTCAGCCACTGCCTCAAAAGCTTAGGCCGGATAGGCCTTGATTATCCAGCCATTCGTGAAATTGATATTAATCCCCTCATTGTTCGAGATGACAGGCCGCTGGCGGTGGACGCATTAATTGTCTTGGAAAAACCGCAGCACCGACAAACCGAAACGGCGAAATCCAGGGGTGGTTTGGATAAATTCTTCGAACCCGGAAGTGTTGCCATTATTGGAGCATCTTCGACTCCTCACAAAGCGGGCAACGACGTCATCCAAAACATTCTGGCCAATGAGTATGACGGAAACCTATATCTGGTGAATCCCAAAGGAGGGGAGATCTTGGGACATAAAGTCTATGCTTCCATTAATGAATTGCCGGACGAAATTGATCTGGCCATTATTATATTACCGGCTGCAGTAACACCCCAGGCCATCAGAGACTGCGCTGCCAGAGGAGTGAAGGCCGTAGTGCTGTCGGCCGGTGGATTCGCAGAAGTAGACGAGCGAGGAGAATCGCTTCAGCAAGAAACGCTGCGAGCGATTCGCGATACAGGCATCAGAGCCATTGGTCCCAACACTTCCGGTCATACCTCTAGCCCTCATAAATTTACTTCCACTTTCTTTCCTCTTGGCAAAATTCCCCGCGGAAATGTCTCCTATATCGCACAAACCGGGAATTTCGCCACCCACACCATGCGCTATATTAAGACCGGCGAAAACTTTGGAGTGGCCCGGGTGCTGGGGATGGGCAACAAGCTGGATGTCGAAGAGAGTGAAGTGCTGGAATATTACGCCCAGGATCCGGAAACCAAGGCCATCTTCATCTATCTGGAAAGCTTCAAGCGCCCCAGGCGTTTTCTGGAAGTGGCCTGCAAGGTGACCCGATCCAAACCGGTGATCCTTCTCAAAGGAGGGGCAACCGCCGCAGGGGCCGATGCTGCTGTGGCGCATACCGCGGCCCTGGCTTCAGACGACCGAATCATCGACGGAGTTTTGAAACAGGCCGGTGTGGTCAGAGTATACAATTACTCTCATCTTTTCCTGGCTGCAAAAGCGATTTCAGCCATGCCTTTGCCAAAGGGGAACCGCGTGAGTTTTCTGGCACCTTCAGGCGCCATGCTCGTATGTCTGACGGATCTTTGCCGCAAGCAGTGGGGGCTGAGTGTACCGGATGTAGAAGAAAAGACCCGACGGTACCTTCAGGACATCAGCCCGCCCTTTATTCGCATGCGAAATCCCGTGGACATCTGGCCGGCCGCTACAGTAAAAGGTGTGGAGTTCGGTTACAGGAAAGGAACCGAGGCGGTCTTGAGAGACCACAACATCGATGCGGTCGTGATGATTCTGATGATTACCGATGAAACCGGGGTACCGCCTTTAGATTTTATCGTTGAGCTGGCCCGCCGCTATCCGCAAAAACCGCTTTATGTGACCTTCACAGGCCAAAAGAAGCATATGGACGCCGCTAAAGCTTTTCTGGAGCCTCAAGGGGTGCCCACCTTTCCTTTGATTGAAGAACCCTTTGAAGTGTTAAGCATCCTTGCCCGCTGCCGGCAGGCGATGGAACGCTGAGCTAATTCAAAAATCAGGAAATTTAGGAAGCCCCTGCCGATTGAGGCCTTTATCATTTATAACAATTCACGATAATCCCGCGCCAATGATCCCCCGGCGGACAAGTCCTGCAGATACGGATATATTACCTGATCGATTCATGCTAAACTTACTGGTAAAAAAAACCGGCTGAAGGCAAAGCGCCCAACCATGCTCGAATGTGGCGACCTTTTCACTAACAGTACAAAGAATCGATGTTGACAATAAAGCCTGACTTCATTATATAAGCTTAAACAACTCCTTTGAATCGCTCATATAAATAACCTTTTTTCTCCTGACAAAGCATCTTAACGCACCTATTGGGTGATGACACCCAATTCGAAGTGACGTGATATTCTTTAATCATTATTTAAGATGAATTTTACTTAAATTAAGATAGCAGCTTTCAAGGGACATGAAGGACTTATTCGAATCTTTAAACCTCATAACAATGAAAGGAGGATCAGAGATGTTTAGTTCAACATTTTGTCCAAGAAATAAAATGAAAGCAGTTCTGGGAGTCGCAATTCTTACCTTGGCTTTCGTCTTTGTCAGCGCGGCCGCACTTGCGCAAGATGAGATCACCATCGGGAGCCTGCTTCCCATGAGCGGTGATCTGGCACCCTATGGAAAATGTGTACAACAGGGAGTTAATCTGGCTGTAAAACACATCAACGAGGCGGGGGGACCGCTGGGGATGAAGCTGAAGGCGGTGTTTCGGGATTCTCAGACAGACCCAACAGCCTTAAGAGATGGGGCCGAAAAACTGGTAAATGTGGATAAAGTTCCGGCCATCGTCGGTCCTATGATCCGATCGGATGTGGCCACACCGGTTACCGCACCCAACCACGTGGTGATCATTTCTCCTTCCAACACTCCGACATGGGTAACCACTTTGAAAGATGATGATTTCACCTTCAGAACCACCGCATCAGACGCCATCCAGGGCAAAGTACTCGGAGAGCTTGCCTGGGAGCTGGGCTATAAAAAAGCCGCCATTCTCTACATCAATGATCCTTACGGCGGCGGTTTGGCTGAATCCTGTAAGGAATGGTTTGAGAAAAGCGGTGGCAAGGTCCTCGGCCAAGCATCCTATGATCCGGGCAAGGCTTCTTATAAGATGCAGCTTAAAGAATTGGCCAAAGGAGCCCCGGATGCTTTGATCCTGATTGGATATCCTGAAAGTGGTACCGTCATTATCAGACAAGCCCTTTCGGAAGGGCTTTTTGACCAGTTTCTCTTCCCGGACGGCATGCAGTCTCAGCAGATTATAGATTCCGTGGGTGGAGACCATCTTGAGGGCATGCACGGCACCGGTCCCGGCGCAGCCGATAATCCCTCTTATAAAAATTACCTGGCTGAATTCCAAAAGGCTTACGGAACCAAGCCGTCGACAGCTTACAGCGAAAACGCTTACGATGGTGTTGTGGTTATCGCGCTTGCAATGCAGGCAGCCGGCAAGAATGCCCTCAAGGCGGATCCGGGCAGAGCGATTCGAGACAAGCTAAGAGAAGTGGCCAATCCGCCGGGTGAGAAGATCAATGCCAGTGTGGAGGATTTTCAGAAGGCATTCAAGTTACTAGCCGATGGCAAGGCCATTGACTATGAGGGAGCTGCCGGTTCCATTGATTTTGACGAATATGGAGATACCATCACCCCGATTCTCATCTGGAAGATTGAAAATCGTCAGATCGTTCCGGTCAGATCGGTCATTGCAGAGTAGCATTCCTATAAACTCGGAGGCGCGCATCCATAAACGATGGGTTAGCGCCTCCGGGCGTCTATTCGATCCGCTCAGTATTCTCATACGTCGATGCTGAAAGTAAATAAAATAAACAAACACTTTGGCGGAGTCCAGGCCATTTGTGACTGCACTCTGGAAGTTGAAAAGGGAACCATCACAGGCCTCATCGGGCCAAACGGCGCCGGAAAGACCACCCTTTTCAATGTGATTACGGGATTTTACAAACCCGGTTCAGGACAGATCCACTTCAATGATGAAGACATCACAGGCCTTCAGCCTTACCAAATCTTCCGCAGAGGCCTCTTCAGGACCTTTCAGATTACCCGGGAATATAAGGAAATGAGCGTGCTTGAGAACCTACTTCTTATCCCCAAAGGACAGGTCGGTGAAAGACTCTGGAATGTCTGGTTTAAAGCCAAAACGATAGCGGAACAGGAGCAAGAGAATCTCGATAAGGCCCAAGAAATCCTTGAATTCCTGGAGATGAAATCTAAAAAAGACATGCCGGCCAAACATCTACCTGGCGGTGAAAAAAAACTTCTAGAACTAGGTCGCATGATGATGGTCGATCTCGACATGGTTTTGCTCGATGAACCCGGTGCCGGGATACCGCCCATATTACAAAATAAGGTCCTTGACTATATTAAAAAAATGTCTCGGGAAAGGGGACTGACTCTATTTGTTGTAGAGCATGATATGAACGTGATTATGAATCTCTGTGATCCGATAATTGTTATGACCGACGGAAGTGTGTTAACCCAGGGCTCGCCAGAGGAAGTCCGCTCAGACAAGCGGGTAATTCAAGCCTATCTGGGACAAAATCCCAGCGAGCATCACACGTAATGAGCCTTTTATCGATTCAACATATCACAGCCGGGTACGGAATTCAGAGCGTTCTTTTTGATGTCTCCCTGGATGTCGCTGAGGGCGAAGTAGTTGCTATCATCGGGCCGAACGGCGCCGGCAAGACGACGCTTCTGCGGGCGATTTTAGGTTTCATCCGGCCCAACAATGGAAACATTTCGTTTAAGGATCAATCTATTGTCGGCATGGAGCCCGAGCATATTATTCGCATGGGATTGGGCTGGGTGCCTCAGGAGGAAAGCATCTTCCCGTCTATGACTGTAGCGGAAAATCTGGAAATGGGCGCCTATATCCTGCGAGGAAATCTCAATAATCGTTTCAATGAGATCTACAATCTTTTTCCAATTCTAAAAGAGAGGATGCGGCAACCGGCCGGGAGTCTCTCCGGCGGTCAGCGGCAAATGCTTGCTATTGCTCGGGGCCTTATACTTCAACCCGATCTCTTGCTTTTAGATGAACCCACCGCCGGTCTGGCCCCCAACCTCGTGCAGATGATGCTCTCCAAAATTAAGGAGGTCACCGATCAACCCCAAAGGGCGGTGCTTCTGGTGACTCAGACCCTCGACGCTTTAAGGCTCTGCCAACGTGGATATCTCCTTTCGTCTGGCAAAATCCTTTATGCGGACACGACGGATCAGCTTCTCAGCAGTCAAGAAGTCAGGGAACTCTATTTTGGGGGGGTAGCACGGGAATGACAATTCTTACAATTTGAAACTGGTCAAGAATCATGGCGGATTTACTGGCAAGCGGTATAATTTACGGCAGCATTATTGCTCTGGGAGCAATCGGGCTTACCCTGATCTCCTCTATCCTTAATTTTTTTAATTTTGCCTACGGCGATCTGTTCAGCCTTGGGGCCTTTATCACCTTTTTCTTCCTGGGCCTTCTGGGGGACTGGGGCACTTTTTTCAATCTGTCCTTTGGATGGAGCCTGGTGGCTGCCACCCTGCTTTCCATTCTCGTGATGCTGGTTATCGTGCTTCTCATTGATCGATTCTATTTTAAACCCTTGAGATATCTGGGAGCTCCTCCCCTTTTTACTTCCTTGGCCTCTCTCGGTCTGGCCTTCATTCTGAGGGCAGTTATCAACATTGCCTGGGGACCGGAGGTTCGCTATTACAGTAATGCCATCCAGATCGCTAAAAAGTTTTCTTTTGGAATTCGAGTTAAACCCGATGAGTTTTTCATCGCCGTATGCACCTTTGTGCTTGTTTTTCTGGTTTACCTATTTTTGAAGAAAACTCGTACAGGCAAAGCCATGCGTGCCATGTCGGACAATCCCGTTCTGGCCAAAGCCTCGGGAATTGAAACCGGCAAAGTGATCATGTGGACGTGGATCATAGCCGGGACGTTGATCACGATTGCCGGAACTTTTTACGGCATTCAGGTTCAATTGCGTCCGATCATGGGATGGCACTTTTTAATTCCTCTTTTTGTGGCGGTAATCATGGGCGGCGTTGGTAGCTTCTGGGGAGCTTTGGTTGGAGGAATGGTTATTGGCATTTCTGAAGAGATGATCACCGGCACCGTACAGAATATTCTTTACTCTTTGCAGATTGATGCGGACATGTCAGTCTACAAACCGGCAGTGGCCTTTGTACTGGTGGTGGTAATTCTGCTTGTAAGACCCCACGGCATTTTCGGCAAAAAGGAACGGGGAACATGATCAGCTATTTTGTATCGTTTTTAATCATCGGCAGTATATACGCCATAGCGGCATTGGCCTTAAATCTCCAGTGGGGTTTTACCGGGCTCATGAATTTCGGTATTGGTGCCTTTTACATGCTGGGCGCGTACACATCGGCCATCCTGACCTCCGGTCCCACCACCGAGCACATTGGGGGTTTCGGTTTGCCTGTTGTGGCGGGCTTTATCGGTGCGGCCTTGGTTTCCGGGGGCGTTGCCTTTTTAATCGGTTTTCCCGCCTTAAGACTACGAGGCGGCACCTTTGCCATCGCCTTGCTTGCCATCCACGAGACTCTCCTGCTGGTAGTCAGAAACGAGTCCTGGTTGACCAATGGCGTATGGGGGATTCGGGGCATTCCCAGACCTTTTTTTGAAGTGGTCAACCCGAAACACTATGGCTATATTTATTTAATCATCGTTGGCGGCCTATTACTTCTGATTTACCTGGCCATCGCAAAGGCAGTGCGTTCCCCCTGGGGCCGGATCCTGCGGGGAATCGGAGAAGATGAAGATCTTACCTCTATGTCCGGAAAGAACTGCTGGAGCTATAAAATGCAGTCTTTTATATTCGGCTCCATGATTATGGGGATTGCCGGCGCTGCCTATGTGCATTACACCGGTTTTGTCAGCCCCCAGGTTTTCAATCCTCTAATGTCCACGTTTATCGTCTGGTTAATGGTCATGGTTGGCGGGACAGGCAACAATAGGGGGGTGATTGCCGGCGCTTTTCTGGTCTGGGCCATCTGGGTCGGCAGTGATTTTCTGACGGATTTTGTACCGGCTGCGGTTGCAACCAGAATCGGATTCATTCGGATGCTGTTTGTGGGCATCATTTTAGGCATAACCGTCCTTACCCGCCCGCAAGGGATTTTGAGTGGGGAAAAAAGAAATTGAGCACTGCCGCTCATTCGGATCTTACTTTTATCTAGGAGGAAATACAATGAGAACCATTTCTAGAAAAGAAGTTATCTTTGAATTCAGCCCTGAAAACCAGCCCGTCGCTTCAGTGGAAGCTGGAGAGACGCTACTCATCGAGACGGACGATTGTTTCCGCAGCCAGCTTAAAAGTGAAAAGGATTTGGTCACAGAAATCGATTTTTCCAAGGTAAATCCTGCCACAGGCCCAATAGAGATCAAAGGAGCCGCACCTGGTGATCTCCTCGTCGTCGAAATTTTGGACATTCAGGTGGAATCGAAGGGCTTTATGGTTGCAATCCCTGAGGAGGGCGGTTTCGGTGACATCATCAAAGATTCGGTTACCAAGCTGGTCCCAGTCAAGGATGGTAAATTTTGGTTCACTCCAGAGTTGAGTTTTCCAATCAATCCGATGGTTGGTGTCATCGGCGTTGCTCCCGCCAGCGGAACAAAGCCCTGTGGTGAAATCGGCGATCACGGCGGAAACATGGATGCCAAAGTTATCTGCAAGGACGCCAGAATCTATTTTCTGGTACAAAGAGAAGGTGCTATGCTGGCTATGGGGGATGCACACGCCGGCATGGGAGACGGGGAAGCTGTGATCTGTGGAGTGGAAGTTCCTGCTGAGGTTCAAGTTCGGGTGGATCTCATCAAAAATCCTGAATTTAAGCCCCCCAGGCCTGTGGTAGAATTGGGCGACCATTTTATCGCCATTGGTCACGGTTCTTCATTGGATGAGGCCGCCTCAACGGCCTTGCACGATATGATGGAACTCGTGCATTACAAGACGGGCATGAATCGTGCAGAAATTGCTATGTTGATCAGTGCCGTAGGAAATTTGAAGGTATGCCAGATTGTGGATCCTCAAAAAACGGCCCGGGTTGAAATGCCCAAATCCATCCTGAAATCTCATGATCAACCTATATTTGCCGGATGAGATCAGCTTTCCTTAGTAAAATTGTTGAGCAAATTTATGATAGAGACGAGATGTTTAGGTGTCAATATCTTGAGATTGCACATCGACAATTCCAAGACGGATGGCGAATTGAATCAGCTGGGAGATATTGTCGATTTGTAGCTTTTCCATAATGTTGGCACGGTGGGTTTTCACCGTGCTGGGGCTGACACAAAGAATGTCTGAAATTTCCTTTGTCGAGTGGCCCTCTGCGATCATCTGGAACACCTCGCGCTCACGGTTGGAAAGTTTGGTGTACAGATCTTCACGGGAAGAGGTTTTCTTCAACGTGAGATAATCCTCAACGACCCGTCGTGAAATTGAGGGGCTCAGATATACATCGCCTTTCATGGCGGCAGATATGGCCTTGATAATTTCCGCGCCGGTTGAGTCCTTGAGCAAATAGCCCGAGGCACCTAAGCTGATCAGTTCGCTGATGTAGCGGTCGTGAGAATGCATCGAAAGGATGATGACCTTGGTTTGAGGCGACAGTTTCTTGATCTGACGGGTAGCTTCAATACCGTTTAACAAGGGCATGGCAATATCCATAATAACAATATCCGGATTTAAGCGCTCCACTTTGCGCACGGCCTGCCGGCCGTTTTGCGCCTCTCCGATTACCTTAAAGTTGGGCTCCGCCTCTATCAATTTGGCCAGCCCCTGGCGAACGATGGTGTGATCGTCTGCTAAAAAAATGTTGATGGTTCGATCAGTCATGCGCGCTTTCTTTGATGGGAATTTCAATCCGAATTCGGGTGCCTTTGCCTTTTGAGGTGCGCAGCTTGAATTTGCCCCCCAAGATAGCCGCCCGCTCTCTCATGGACAACAAGCCCAAGGCTTGTTTATGGCCGTTGAATTCACCGACGTCAAAACCAACTCCGTCATCCTCCGCCAAAAAAATGATTTGGGGGTAACTTTTAATGATAGAGAGTTTAAAATGATTGGCATCTGCATGCTTCAGGGTATTGGTGAGGGCCTCCTGGGAGATACGATACAAAATACTTTCAATTTCAGAACCCACTCTGTCTTCAAAACCGACCATTTTAAAATCGACCCTTAAATCGCTGTGCTTGGAAATATCTCTCAAATACGCATCCAACGCCGGTTCCAATCCAAGGTCGCTTAATATGGCCGGATGTAGCCGGTAAGATATACGACGCATTTCATGGTAGGTACGGTTGATTTGCTTTTTAATGTCAAAGATGCGCTCCTTGATGCTGTCAAGTTCCGGAGACAGTTCTTTCTCAACGGTTTCCAAAGTGAAATTGATTCCGGTAAGGGCTTGGCCAGCTTCATCGTGCAATTCACGTGCAATGCGTTTGCGCTCAACTTCCTGGGAGTGAAACAGCTTGGCAGTTAATCCCTTGAGTTCTTCGCGATGCCGATCAATCGTTTGAAGCAGGTTGGCATTTTCAATCGCACCGCCTAGAAAATTTCCAAGTGAGCCCAGCAGATGAAAATCATGGCCCCTTATTATGTCTTTATCCGGCGGGACCTCCAATGCAAGAAATCCGGAAGCCTTTTCTTTGGCGGTGATCAAAAAACAGGTAAGCTCTATGGGAGGTTGATTATTTCCACTTTTCAACATAGCCCTGAACGGTGGAAAAATGGGTTCGGGAGTCAAAACGAGATCTTTTTTTAGTAATGATTTCATTAGCGCTTTATCATAAAGCTGGATCTGACTGTTTTTTGCGGTGATATTTTCGGGAAGTCCATGGTGGCTTTTAAGCATAAACGCACATTTATCGTGGTCAATTAAAAATATCGCGCCGGCCGTTAGACCCAATACCTCCAGCACCTTTTTTAGAGCGATCTCCAGGACGATATCCAGATCATGGGTCTTGTTCATGGCAAAGGCTACCGAGTTTAAAACTAGCAATTCATGGTGGCGTTGTCGAAAATTCCGAATGGCATCCATGCGGGCGGTGATATCTTTGGCAATGCCCTGATAGCCGATGATTTCTCCTTCTTTTCCCCAAACGGCATTGCCGCTTAACAAGCAGTGAAGAAGGCTGCCGTCTTTTTTTCTAAATTTGGCTTCAAAATCTTTCACAAAACCGTCACGATCGATCTGCCTCTGGAACACCCTCCAATGCATGGTATTATGGTATACCTTTTCGGCCGAACCCACTGACAACAAATCTTCTTTGCTGTCATAACCCAGAAGTTCAACGGCGGCCTGGTTCACATCTTGAAAAGAACCATCTTTAAACGTAATAAAGATCATGTCCTTTGAACCTTCAAAGAGACAGCGATACCTGCGCTCGGAATCCTTAAAATCCTCTTGAAGTTTACAAAATTCAGCTGTGCTTCCCGTAGGTTTTGGTCGCTTGATATGTGTCAACAGTAAACCTCCCTATATACAAACGATCCCGTAAAGATGCAAAAAGCTAGTTTGCCTTACACAACTCATTTACAATATCCATAAACCAATCCACCTTTTCCGGTGGCGCCACACCAGGCACCTCGCAGCCGGAGGCTAAAATATAACCGCTGTCCTCTGGTGCAAAAGCCAGACAATCTTTTATGGCCTGTTCCATTTGCTCGCGGGTGCCTGAATAGAAGATATTGGTGTTGACGTTTCCAAGGAGCACGGCCTTGCCACGGCATACCTCCACGGCTTTGGCTAGGTCCGAAGGCGCATCAATACTGATGTTGGTGACCCCGGTGTTAACCATATCCTCTAAAATAGGGGTCGCAAATCCGCAAATATGAAGCCCCACGCCTACCTTTTTCTCCTTAAAATGATCGACAATCCGTTTATGGTAAGGGAAGATAAATTCCCGATATATTCTCGGAGAAATGAGGCTGCAAGAGGCCGGAGCTTCAGAATAGCTGAGTCCGACTTTAAGGGGATATACGGCTTCTCCGAACCGGATGGACATCTGAGTGGCAAACTCCATGAGTTCGTGAACATAATCCGGGTCCTTCATGGCATCCCGCAGAAGATAATTGGCCTCTCTGAGGCCGATACCAATGGTCCAGGGGCCGGCAATCACAGCGGATACGACGGAGTCGGCGATGATATTTTTGGCCTGTGCCAACACTTCCAGATAATTGGGCATACGACCGTCTTTTTGGGGATCCGCCAGCTCAAGGCTGCTCAATTTTCCCTTATCTTCCAGGGCCACCTTTTTGGATATACACAGGCTGTCTTCGGGAAACTTGAGTTCATTGCCCATGGCTTCCACCTCCATGAGCAAATCCCCCTGCATAACGATGATATCCGGTTTATATCGCTCATAGGCGGCCACCTGGGCCTTCACGAAAATTTCGGGATTCAGCACAAATTCTTTGATAGAGGCCCCCACAAGCTGGGCATTGCATTGACCCATAATAGGATAAGCAGGGATTCGATCCGTTTGGATTTCCTGATCGGTAAAAGTCTTTTTAAATGCCCCGGAAACCCGTTTTCTCCCAGTGTATGTTTCCATTTATAATTCTCCTTCCTCCTCCCAAATTTTCATTTGTTCCTGATACGATGGTGGGAACGTTGCTTCAAAATTAAAGAAACTGGTGATCGGGTATCGTATTCCGCCCTTATGCGTCTTTGCCAGGCCGTCCAGCACCGTGTCCACTTTAGACATGGGGATCATAAACGACATCTCCCAATCCTGGGTCATACCGAAGATGCGGTCACCGTTGCCGGGAACCAGAAAACGGCATTCGTCGTTTTTTATCACTGTAATAATGGCGGCACATCCCAGCCTTCCCATAGCCGACGACTGAATAGCGCCGCCTTCATTGTAAAGGGCTCCCTGAATCAAACGCATAACCTGCGCCGGATTTCCATAAAGCATGAGCAGGTCGGGATCAAAGGCGGTGCGGTTCAGAGGAGCCACCAGAATATGGCTGTAGAGACCATAATCAAAGCGGTCAACCAGGTCTTCTTCCTTTTTTCCAACCTCCTTTGAAGCAGCAAACATGCCGGCGGCTAGGTTGCCTTCATCGAAAAATTCAATGTTTTTGAAAAACCCAAAAGGGGCTGCCCCTAAAGAACATTGCATATCCTCCTTACCCATAGCCACTGCCCATCCCAATTTTCTGGACATGCCAATGCCTTGGCAAATGGCCACCTTCTTTTTCAATTGCTGATAGGGGCGACGTGTTTTTTCGGGAATTTCTTCTTCTGATTTGAGCATCTTTATGGCTACCGGAAAAGTCAACGGTCGCACGTACGTGTTCAGTGTTTGTTCGATTTCTTCTAAATCTGCCATAAAACTCTCCTTTCGATAAACAATTTTTAAATATCCGTTAAATTTTGACCTTAACGAAATTCGCTGCGCCGAACGCCCTCAGGGTCGATTTGATTAATCAGTTTAATAATATCCGGCCCTGGAACCGGAGACTCACTCACATCCGGGGCGACCAAGATATCGAAGCCGGTGTTCTCCTTAATCTCATCAACACTGTGGCCCGGGTGATAATACTGAATCTGCATCAGCCGATCCGGGTTTTTAAAATTCATTACCCCCAGATTGGATATGATCACAATTTCATTTTTTTTATGCTCATCGGTGCGATGATTATAGCCCTGGCCGGTTACAAAATCCACCTCTTCAACAAACACTCTGCTGGATTGTCGTGTAACCCAAATCACCACCTTCGGGGTGATCGGCATCAGAAAGGCAGACGCTGCGCCCCCCGGAAGTTGCACTTTGGGCCGGTTAACATCCCCGATCACGCTGAGATTCGTATTTCCATAGCGATCGACCTGGGCGGCTCCCAGAAACATTATTTTCAATTCCCCGCGTTGGGCCAAGTCGAATGCCTCATGGAGCCCGAAGTAAGCCACCGCATTGCGATTCAGCCGGGCATCAAAGGATGAGGGGTAGATTCTATCAAGCTCTGGATCCACCCCTTCAGAGCCGGAAATGTAGGCCATATCCGGGGCATGGGTCTTACGGGCCACACTCATAGCCAAAATTGGCAATGGTGAAGATACACCATGTAAGACAGTGTCGAAATTCTCGATCTCCGAGGCCATGGCATAGATCATCATATCCGGTGTATCAATTTTATCATTCATACGCTTTCCCTCCCGTAGACAAATTTATCCAGATAGTTTTTAAATTGATCCTTGGCTGCGGCTTTGAGATATTGCTTAATATGATCATAATCCACATCGTAGTAATTAAAGCAGGAACAGGGATAGGCACCTTTTGGCGTTTCAACCACAGCATCCACAATGAAATGGGGGATGGTTGTAGCCTCCGGCATTTTTCGAATTTCAGTGTTGGAAATCAGCTCTTCCACCGTCACCACGACCTTTTTGGCGGCTTTGGCTTTGATGACGTCTTCGTAAAAGGGCCCTTCGATTCTGACGTTGCCAAATTCATCGGCCTTCTGGGCATGAATGATCGCAACATCCGGCTCTATGGCTCTGACCGCGATCATCGTCTCACCGGTGAAAGGGTCCTGGATTTGCTTTTGGCTTCCGATCACGTCACTGATGGTCAACAGATCGGAGCCCAGCATGCCCTTCACCGGCAGCGAAGGCAACCCCATGGCGGCGGCTCGAAATCCGGCGATTATCGGCTGGCAGGCACCTTCTTTGGTGACGAGTTCACCACTTTCGGATTTTTTGCGAAAATTAGGTGCCATTCCAAAAACCTCAAAGGCCACCATCCCGGCCCGGACTTTCGCCACGCAACCTGCGCCGATAAGCAGATCAAAATCCATGGCCGGCTCTCGGTCTATCAGGTTTAGATCTTTTTTTCCCTGGCGAACCAACTCACGGACGAACTCCATCGGGACTCTACTAAAAGTCGCCCCCCCAAAGGTTACCAAAGCTCCATCCTCAACAAGTCCAGCAGCTTCCTGGAGACCGGTCAATACCTTTTTCATCCAATTTACCTCCTTCGTAACAATCAATCCCAATCTATTCTGCTCTTACTTAACACCACTTTATTTAGTATATCAATCCGAATTCCGCATTCCGAATTCGTCTAGCTCCACTCCTTATCCCGCAGCATCCGTCTTAATGCCTTGCCCGATGCAGAGCGCGGAATCTCCTTTATGAATTCTACTGCAACGGGCACTTTGTAAGGCGCCATTTTTGTTTTACAATAATCCCTGATCTCCTGTTCCGTGGCGTCCTCACCCTCTTTGAGCTGGATAAAAGCCTTAGGGGCTTCACCTTTTAGATCATCCGGAATTCCTACAATAACCAGATCTTTAATCTTCCGATAGGCAAGCATCATGTCCTCGACCTCCGAGGGAAATACTTTTTCGCCGCCCACATTGATCATATCCTTTTTGCGGTCCACAATGTAAGCGAATCCATCATCATCGATAAAAGCGACATCACCGGAATGAAACCATCCCTTGGTATCGAAAGCCGCTTTGGTAGCTTGCGCTTTATTGAGATAGCCTCTGGTTACACAGGTGCCTCGGATGCACAATTCTCCCTGTTGTCCGGGTGGCAAGGTGTTACCTTCTTCATCCACCACCTTAATCTCGGCATCGTCCATACCTTTGCCGCAGGAACCGATTCGTGTCTCAGTAAAAGGAGCCGTTGTGCCGACACAGGAGACTTCTGTAAGGCCCCAGGCTTCAGCATAGCGCCACTTTAGCTGCTCCTCCACCTGGCGAATCAGGTTTTCGGGCATCTTTGTGGCTGCAGAAAGACAAAAAACCACGGAAGAGATGTCATGGGTATGCAGGTTCGGATGCCTGAGTAACAGATTGAACATCGGCGGCACCCCTTGGAAAATTGTCGGTTTAAATCGCTTAATGTCTTCTATCGTCCGTGTGGGGTAGAATCGCTCGACCGTGATCACCGTTCCGCCACGAGATAACATCCCAAAGGTTCCGTTGATCAGCCCCCAGCAGTGAAAAATGGGAGTAGCCACCATGATGGTGTCCCGGGCTTTGAAATGAACTTTACCGAAATTGGTGGCATTGTGCCAGATGTTGCGGTGGGTGGCCATAACGCCCTTTGGCCAACCGGTGGTACCCGATGTGTACATCAGATGACATAAGTCATTCTCGTTGGCTTTAATGGAATCAAAAGCGTCGGCGCCCCTTTCTATTATGGATTCAAAAGTGGCATATTCAGCGCTGTCAGATTTCCCAAGTACAACCACCTCATTTAGCGACTCCACTTCTGATCTGATCGATTCGACCATTGGCAGCCGGCTTTCATCCACCAGGACCGCACGGGTCGAGCAATCCTTTAGAATATATGCCACTTCCTGTTCCTTGAGCATCGCGTTGATAACATTTACGATCAACCCGGCCCGAACCGTACCGAGGTAAGCGATAATTAACTCCGGAAGGCTTGGCAGAAAAAGGGAAACCACCTCACCGCGTCTAAAACCCATATCAAGCAGTCCGCTGGCAATCCTGTTGATCAACCGATCCAATTCCCTATAGGAGATGCGGTGTTCACTGAAGATAATGGCTGTCTTTTCCGGATCTTGAACCAGATGCCGTTTGATAATATTGGATACGTTCATGAACGAAACCCCTCTCACCGAGCAGGCATAGACAGGGTTATAAACTGGTAGGCCACATGCAATTTGAATTTTGCGCCAAGTTATTTCACACGGCTTAAATTGTCAATCCATAATATCTTGACAGAATCATATTTTGATTTAGGTTAATACTAAACTAATTAATATTGAAGCAAAATATGGAAAAAAGATATCGGGGCGATAAAAAAGAAATGAGAGCGTTAAACACCTATGTGAAACTGATGCGAGCCGCTGAATCTATGACCGCCCGAATTCACCGGCACCTGTCATCTGCAGGATTGACTGTAAGCCAGTTTGGTGTTCTTGAAGCCCTTTATCATTTAGGGCCGCTGTCCCAAACAGATATCGGACAAAAAATATTACGAAGCAGCGGCAACATTACAATGGTCATCGACAACCTTGAAAAGCGTGGTCTTGTCAGGCGCGAGCGCGATATGACGGACCGACGATTTTTTATTATTCATTTAACGGATGAGGGAAACAAACTCATCAGCAAAATCTTTCCGCCTCATGCCGCAGTGATTTTAAATGAAATGAGTGTGCTTACCGCCGCCGAACAAGAGACATTGGCAAACTTGTGCAAAAAACTGGGGCTGAGAGGGGAGAATTATCAACGAGTACCTTAAATAACCGAAAATAACCGAATCAAATCTTACACTAAAATTTGATATCAATACTCAATATAGGAGGATACAATCATGAAAGTGTTAGTGGTCTATTATTCAACATATGGACATGTTCATAAAATGGCCGAAGCTGTGGCCGAAGGCGTAAAAGAACTCGACGGAGCGGAAGTTGAACTTCGGCGCGTTCCCGAAACACTTCCGCAGGATGTTTTGGAAAAAATGGGTGCAGTTGACGCCCAGAAAGCCTTCTCGCACGTACCGGTATGTACGGTGGACGAGTTGGCAACGGCTGATGCAATTATTTTCGGTACCCCGACCCGCTTCGGCAATATGTGCGGACAAATGCGCCAATTTTTGGATGCCACCGGACAACTCTGGGCAGATGGATCTCTGGTGGGAAAAGTCGGGAGTGTCTTTACGAGTACCGCAACCCAGCATGGCGGACAGGAATCGACAATTCTTACGTTCCATGTTACCCTGCTTCATCACGGCTTTGTGGTGGTCGGCCTACCCTATGCCTTCCAGGGTCAGATGCGAATCGATGAGATTACGGGAGGTTCGCCTTACGGGGCCTCTACAATTGCCGGCGGTGATGGTTCCCGAATGCCAAGCGAAAACGAATTGGAGGCGGCCCGGTTTCAGGGTAAGCATGTGGCCAGCATTGCCTCAAAATTGGCAGGTTAATGATCTAATTTTGATATTGTTTTAGACTTCAATATTAGAATTTTTCTTCCAGTTGAGGATATTATTATGAATCACCAATCAAGAAAAGTGCTGCAAGTAATTGAACCGCAATCAGTAATGGAAGGTGCTGGCGTGAGGCTCAAGCGAAGTATCGCCACCAGAAAACTTGATAATATTGATCCATTTTTACTTTTCGACCATTTTGGTTCAAACAATCCCGACGATTATATCAAGGGATTTCCTATGCATCCCCATCGCGGAATAGAAACGGTGACTTACATGATAGAAGGTGTGGTCAACCATAAAGACAGCATTGGGAATTCGGGCAGTATTGGAGCAGGTGATGTTCAATGGATGACGTCCGGCAGCGGGATCATGCATGCGGAAATGCCCCAACCACAAAAAGGTGAAATGAAGGGGTTCCAATTGTGGGTAAACCTGCCGGCGAAGCTGAAAATGATGAAACCACGGTATCAGAATATTACCTCAGAGCAGATATCGGAAATTCGTCGGGAGGATGGCGTCAACATCAGGGTGATTGCCGGAGAAGTGAACGGTGTCCACGGCCCGGTCACCGACATCGTAGCCGATCCAACCTATCTGGACGTCACGATCCCACCCGATGGATCATTTTCACATCCAGTTAAACGGGGACATGCGGTTTTTGCCTATGTGTTTGAAGGCGAAGGAATATTTGGTGCTAACAGTGAAGAACAAGAAAAAATAATTTCTCAACCCCGACTTGCCGTGTTTGGAGACGGAGATTATATTAAAGCAATTGCCGCAATCAACCCAGTTCGATTTCTATTGGTTTCAGGGAAGCCATTAAATGAGTCCATTACCAGATATGGTCCATTTGTCATGAACACTCAGGAAGAAATCGAACAGGCCTTGGCGGATTTAAGAAATGGCACCTTCGTGAAAAACTGATTTCAATTATAAGCGAAATAATGGATAATAAAAAGCTGATTAAAAAAATTACACTTATGCTCGCTGTATCGGTTGGTCTTGCACTGATTGTCAACTACTTTTCTCCTGTAGGAATCGCGCTGATAGGCCAATGGGACAAGTCACAGGGCGTTATTACGGCCAAAGCCAAAAATGATGTTATTGTCGGCAAGCTGGAAATTGAGGACGTAAAAACTGCTAAACAAATTTATGATATCGGCAAGTCCCTTTTTGTCGATGCGCGCTCCCGCGAAAATTATGAAGATGGTCACATTCCAGGCGCCGTATCTCTGCCGCTGGGACAATTTGATGAGCTTATTAATGCCTTTATCGATAAGCATTCCCTTGATCAACCCATTGTCACGTATTGCTCCGGGCGAACATGTGAAGATAGCCACAACTTAGCCCAGTTGCTGCTAGATTTTGGTTTCAACGATGTAAAAGTTTTTATTGACGGCTTACCGGGATGGGAAGCAGAGGATTATCCGATTGAATAAGTTGCTAAAAACCGTTTTGGCAAATAGCTGGATTGAATTTGCGGCGCGCTGGATACTGGGTATAACCTTTATTTACGCCAGTTATGATAAGATACTTGCACCTGCGGATTTCGCAAAAATTATTTATGGATATGAACTCTTCCCGCACGATTTTATCAATCTGATTGCCATTATTCTGCCCTTCATTGAGTTGATCTCCGGCCTTGCATTGATTCTCGGTATTTATCCGCGGTCTGCTGTGCTGATCATTAATGGGATGCTATTGGCTTTTATCATCGTCTTATCGGTTAACCTGATCAGGGGCCATGAATTCGAATGCGGCTGCTTTTCCGTGAAGAAAGCAGGGTACTTATCTTCCGCCGAACCGATGCTTATACGGGACATTATTTATTTAATCTTGGGGGTGCAGGTTTTTTTATTTAGCGGTGTCAGAAAGGGATGCCTCGGTCGCCTAAGCTAATTGAATTTTTTAATTAGGCTGAAATAATCTTTGAAGAGCAACGAGCGCAGGTAAATCGCTTTCAAATCGGCCTTAATCTGTTATTATTCCTGTCGTTGTTAATACGCCGAAAACTCGAGGGAATACCATATGAACGATCTCATCTGTCACTGTTTTGAATACACCCGAAAAGATATCGAGGATGACTTGCGGAAAAATGGACATTCGCTTATTATGCAAAAAATACAGGCCGAGAAAAAACTCGGTAGTTGTCAATGTGCTACAAAAAACCCCAAAGGCCGTTGATGTCTGCCGGATGTCCGCCGGGTTGTGGACGAGATTATGGGTGGGGTCGGCATATACCCACTTGAAAAAGTTAAACAATAGGATTCAATCTATTAAGATACCACAAATGGAATAAATGGTTATGGATATCAACTTCGCTCCTCAATTGCACTCACTTAACAATTCGTTACAACCACTAATAGACCATTTCAACAGCCAAAAAGAAAAAATTCGATTTCTCGCCTTGCTTTCCCCGATGTGACCTCGCTGAGGTCAGCAAGGTGCCCGGGCGGTACACGAGTCTATAATTAAAAAATTCCCAAACGCTGAGATCAGTGTCACAATCGTCTGGATTCGAATGCTCCCAGGTGATTCCGAGGCTACCGCAAAAGAAAAAGCAGTTATATTCAATGATTCTCGGGTGCGCCAGTTTTATGATCCGGATCAGCGCTCCGGTAGAACCATTGCTGAAAGTTTAGATTATAATGGTAAAGTTGCATGGGATATCTATCTTTTCTATCAATCCGGTGGTGAATGGATCGAGGCTCCACCCGCGCCAGTCTGCTGGATGCATCAAATAAATAAAAGCTGGGCCAGCCGCAGCCATTACCATACGGGAGATGATCTGCTCAAGGAACTCTATACAGCCGTAAAAAAATTACGACTTATTAAGAGAAGCCATCATGTCTGAGTCTGTCATATGCGGGATTCCCTATAAAGATTTCTTAATCCGCGTGGAAGAGTTTCATGGATATCGATCTCCCGGGATTCTTCTAGGCGGTATCATGGTTGAAAATGCGCTCCGGGAATTGGGTCCTACACCTTATCTAAACGTAGTCACCGAAACGGTAGTCTGCCTGCCGGATGCCGTCCAACTGCTTACTCCCTGCACCATCGGCAATGGTTTCCTACAGATCCTCGATTGGGGCAAATTCGCGCTCACCGCTTATGACCGGATGACGCTCAATGGGGTTCGCGTATGGCTGAATTATGAAAGAATGGCCGATTACCCGCTGATAAACAGTTGGTTTGACAGGTCTACTGAGAACAGACAAAAACCTGTTTTTGAAGAAATAGCCAAGGAAATCCTGTCAGCCACATCAAACCTGATTAATCATCGGAGTGTGCGCCTTTATCGCGCCCTTAAAATCTCGCAACGTAAGCCGACGGGACTATGCCCGAAGTGTGGGGAATCTTATCCGCTGGATCATGGCCCTACATGCACATCCTGTCAAGGGGAAGCTTACTATGAATAATGGACGGTCTCAAAATCCTTAGAATAAATTCGATGCCCTTTTTGTCACCTAACCTTCTAAGTTCCTTTTAACTTCAAGTGTTTTTTTCTTGACAATGAAATAATTCTATTTTATTAATCAATTAATCAACTAATATATTGAATACTTGAGGATTATAAAATGAAAAATCCAAATCGGCTTTTTAAGAATGCGATTTACGAGCAGTTTGCACGCATTGGAAAAGCGGTTTCCAGTCCCAAGCGGTTGGAGCTTCTGGACCTTCTTTGCCAGGGGCCGCGAACAGTCGAAGTTTTATCTAAAGAATCAGGCTTGACCATCGCCAATGCCTCCCAACATCTGCAGGTTCTGCGAGCCACTCGATTGGTGGAGGCTGAGAAAGAGGGATTGTTTGTCGTTTACCGGCTCGCCGATCAGACCGTCTGCGACTTCTTTCGCACCATGCGCGTGCTGGCGGAAAACAGATTGGCAGAGGTGGAGCAGATCAAACGTCGCTTCCTGGAGGGAAGAGAGGGAATGGAAGCTGTGGATCGGAAAGCGCTTTTGGAACTTGTCAGGAAAGAGGCGGTAACGGTTCTTGATGTCCGTCCGGTGGAAGAATACAAAGCTGGACACATCCCCGGAGCCATCTCCATCCCGCTTAAAGAGCTGCAACTTCGCTTGTCGGATTTGCCTCGCGATCGGGAAATCGTGGCATATTGCCGGGGTCCATACTGTGTTCTTTCTATTCAAGCCGTTGAGATGCTTCGCGCGAAGGGTTTTAAGGCCGTGCGTATTGAAGAAGGAATCCAGGATTTTCGAGCAATGGGGTTTCCTATCGCTGTAAACGAAGAGGTTTAATACTTGCAGAGGATTACGGCGGAATTGGAGCAATGTTATTAATAAGTCAAAAATAGTCTATTCGACTTTCTAAACCAAAATAGGAAATACCGTCGATGAAAGATACAAAAAAAGCGCTATTCGCACTGGTAGCCGTAGCCATCACCATTGGCTACCTTTGGCAAACGAATCGTGTCGTCACCCCAAAGGAGGCTACCTGGAATGATATGCTGACCGAGGCCAGGATGGGCGGCTATCGGATTATTAGCACGGATGAATTATGGGAGCGGTACGAAAAAGATCCCGATAAGATGCTTCTCATCGACACCCGTCAGGAATGGGAATATCGAACCGGGCATATTAAAGGTGCGAAAAATTTCCCCATTGAACCGACCTGGTTATCACGCTGGCGCAATAAAGGGACTCTTGAGAAATTTTTGGGACCGGATAAGGAACGATCACTCGTATTTTACTGAGCAGGGTTGGCATGAGTCCGCAGCGACTCGGCGGCCCGGGTGGCCGTAAAACTTGGTTATAAAAGCGTCTATCGTGATCCCATGGGTTACCCCCAATGGCACGCTAGAGGTCTGCCTGTTGACAGTTCTCCGGCAGGCCTTTCTGAAATAGTCCCCGAGCCACAACAGTCAAGATCTATACAGGGCTGGGCGATGATATGGACGCTTATGGGCATCTTTGCAGGCGGAATAGCTTTGAACCTGACACCATGCGTCTACCCTTTAATCCCCATTACGGTTTCCTATTTCGGTGGACAAAGCAAACAGCGTCAGGGAAAGCTGGCTATCCACGGTGCCTGTTATATCGGTGGCTTGTCGATCACCAATTCTGTGCTTGGCGTAGTGGCAGCCATGACCGGAGGGCTTCTGGGAGCCTTGCTTCAAAACCCTTTCGTGCTCGGTCTCGTCGCACTTGTTCTGGTATTTTTTGCAACAAGTCTCTTTGGGCTCTGGGAGTTACGACTGCCCTCCAGTCTGACGCAGGCCGTTTCAAAAACGTACGCCGGCTATTTTGGCAGCGTCTTCATGGGCTTGACTTTAGGGGTGGTTGCCTCCGCCTGTATCGGACCGTTTATTTTAGGTTTGCTGACCTGGGTTGCCAGTATTGGTAACCCATTGATCGGGTTTATCATCTTTTTTGTGTTAAGCCTGGGCCTGGGTTTGCCCCTCTTTTTCCTGGCTTTGTTTTCGGGACAATTAGAGAAACTTCCCCGTTCCGGTGAGTGGATGCTGTGGGTACGAAAGCTTTTGGGCTGGATTCTGGTGGGTATGGCGGCTTATTTTATTCGACCGGTTCTGCCTGAAACGGCCGGGATATTTGTCCTGGCAGCTGTGGCATTGGCAGCGGCATTGCATCTGGGATGGATTGATCGGACAAAAGCCGAGTTTCGCGCGTTTGAATGGCTTAAAATCGGCGCAGGCATAGCAGGGCTGATCATGGCCACTGTCCTGATCGGTTCATTTGTGTTGCGCGGCCCCGGAGTGACCTGGATGCCTTATTCAGAAAAGTTATTGGAAGAGGCAAACAGATTAGCAAAACCGGTAATCATTGATTTCTATGCCGATTGGTGTGCACCCTGTCGCGAGCTGGATGAAGTTACCTTTCACGATCCTGAAATTGTGAAACAGGGAAAGCGTGACTTTATCATGGTCAAAGTTGATCTCACCAGAAAAGGCAATCCGACTCATGAAAAGCTACTCCGCCAATATGGCGTCAAAGGCGTACCTACGGTTGTATTTCTGGACAATCAAGGAAAAGAACGGCACGATTTGCGTCTGGTGGATTTCCTGCCAGCAGATCAATTTTTGGTGCGAATGGCGGAGGCCAAAAAATGGAAATTCAATTCTCTTCAAAAGACAAAAATAAAATTCTAAAAAGC
>CP070746.1:2897994-2932447 GCA_020348305.1 Desulfobacterales bacterium | reverse complement strand
CACCGCAGAACATACACGATATGATGATTTTGATGACGCCTGTGATGACGGCAGGTCCGGCAAAATATAATTCGAATCAGAAGTTTTCTAAGGAGTAAGGTCATATTTTTCACTTCGATATTCTGGCGGCCTCCGGTGGATTCTGCGGTTCAAGATAAAGGAACTCTTTTTGCAAGCCGGGTGGTGTCTATATTTCCGCTGCCAACCTGGCGCCTTGATCAATGGCTCTTTTCGCATCCAATTCAACCGCTTTATCGACCCCCCCGATCAAATGCACCGATATGCCCGCAGTTTCCAGTTCATGCTGAAGATCTCTTAAGGATTCCTGCCCAGCACAGATAATGACGGTATCCACCTCCAGAAGTTTCTTTTTATCTTTAACCGCAATGTGCAATCCGTTGTCATCGATTTGGTTATAGGTTACACCGTTTATCATTACGACCTTACGCATCTTTAACTTCAATCGGTGGATCCATCCGGTGGTTTTGCCCAGTGTTTCTCCCATTTTGCTGGTTTTTCGCTGCAAAAGATATACCTCGCGCCCGGATGAATGCGGTTGAATGCCATCTGCGGATAATCCCCCTGGCAAATTATAGTCTTTATCGACGCCCCATTCTTTTAAAAATACATATCTGTCTTGACTTGTCTGCGCCTCACCATGGGTGACGTAATCGGCGACATCAAAGCCGATTCCACCGGCACCAATAATTGCAACGCGTTTACCGACGTCCTTTTTGTGTAAGAGCACATCCACATAGCTTAAAACCTTCGGATGGTCTATACCTTCGATATTTGGTTTGCGCGGTATTACACCGCTGGCAAGAATTACTTCATCGTATCTTTCCTCAGAGAGTTTTTTGGCGGTAGCTTTCGAATTCACGTATACCTTTATCCCGTTGAGTTTCAGGTGTGTTTTGAAATAGCGAAGGGTTTCATTAAATTCTTCTTTTCCCGGTATTTGGTTGGCGATATTCAGTTGTCCTCCTATTTTGTCACCCTGTTCGAATAAGGTAACCTCATGGCCTCGCGACGCCGCAACGGTGGCGAATGATAAGCCGGCCGGTCCGGAACCGACAACAGCAATTTTCTTTATTTTCTCAGTCGGCAGATATTGGAGCTCTGTTTCATGACACGCCCTGGGATTCACTAGGCAGGAGCAAATCTTTCCTTGAAAGATATGATCCAAGCAGGCTTGATTGCATGCAATACAGGTATTGATTTCATCTGCTCTGTTTTCGGCGGCCTTTTTAACGAATTCGGCATCCGCCAGAAACGGGCGGGCCATCGAAACCATATCCGCATCGTCTCTGGCTAAAACTTCTTCCGCCAGTTCGGGTGTGTTAATACGATTGCTGGTAATTAAGGGGATGGAGACATTGCCTTTCAGTTTGGCCGTTACCCAGGTAAAGGCGGCTCTCGGGACAACCGTTGCTATGGTTGGAACTCTGGCCTCATGCCAGCCGATGCCGGTGTTGATAATCGTTGCGCCGGCATCTTCGATTTTTTGGGCTAAGGTAACGACTTCATCCCATGAGCTGCCGTTTTTAACCAGATCAAGCATCGAAAGTCGATAAATGATAATGAAATCGGCACCGACCTTTTGGCGAACGCTTCGTATAATTTCCACGGGGAATCGAATTCGATTTTCGAAGCTGCCGCCCCAAGGGTCGGTTCGCTGATTGGTTTTTGAAACAATAAATTGGTTAATCAAATAACCCTCAGAACCCATGATTTCAACGCCATCATAGTCGGCCATTTGGGCGAGATAGGCACAAGTTGTATAATCCTGAATATGTTTTTCGATTTCCTGTTCAGTTAATGCCCGCGGTTTAAAGATATTAATTGGCGCTTTAAACGGTGAAGCGCTGACCAAATTGTCATGAAATGCATATCGCCCGGTGTGAAGTATCTGCATAACGATTTTTCCGTTTTCGTTGTGAACCGCCTGAGTTATCGTTTTGTGCTGCTTCATTTCTTCTTCGTTGGTTAGCTTTGCTGCCCCAGGAGCTGTGCATCCCGCTTCATTCGGGGCTATGCCTCCGGTCACAATTAACCCCACCTCGCCTCTGGCTCTTTCTGCATAAAAAACGGCCATTCGTTCAAAGCCGTTGGGAGCTTCTTCAAGTCCTGTATGCATGGAACCCATCAGCACCCGGTTTTTCAACTGCGTAAATCCCAGATCAAGTGGTGACAATAAATTTGGGTAAGTTGGATGTTGCATAAATGGCTTATTATTCAATTTTCCGGTTTGCGATGAACAGCGATCATCGTAATATCATCAAATTGCGGTGCATTGTGGATGTGAGCGAACAAATCGGCTTTTATTCGATCAATTAACTCGGTTGCTGACGATACAGGCTGTTCTAACAGGGATAAGAATCGCAGTTGAGTAAAAAATGTTTCATCCGGCGATAGAGCTTCGGTTACTCCATCGGTATATCCGATTAAAATCTCGCCGGGATCTATTTGAATTTTTTGGGCTTTATATGTCACATCCGGCATCATTCCAATAGCGGGACCTATAGAGCTGAGCGTTTCCCTTACTCCGGAGGGACCGACTATATAAAGGGGTTCATGTCCTGCATTGACATAGGCAATATCCCCGGTTTCTGGGTTAAGGATCCCAAAAAAACAGGTAGCAAACATTGATTCTTCTCCGTGTTCTTCAGCAATGTAGTCATTGGTAAGGGATACGGCTTGACGCGTGATAGCGGATTCTTCATCGATTGTTATTTGTTCCTCTGCATCGATACCGGAAAGAGAAACGCCGCGCAAACTGATTTGTCCAGAAAAAACTCGAATCAGGCTTCGAAATAACGCCATAAAAAGGGCTGACCCAACCCCTTTATCGCATACGTCAGCAATGACGAGTCCCAGTTGACCGCCGGGTAAATAGAAGGCATCGTAGAAATCGCCGGACACCTGCCTGGCAGGATGGAAGTAGAATGCAATATCCCAGTCGGGAAGATCTGGAATTTTTTTCGGCAAAAAGTTCCTCTGTATCTTTTTGCCTTTTTCCATTTCTGCATCAAGGGCTTTTGAATAGGCCTCGATTTTTACTTTTGCCCGTTCCAATGAGCGATAAGATTCGTCCAATTTGGCATAAAGACTTGCATTTTCAAGTGCGCTGCCGATTTGCACCGCGGTCAATTGCATCAATTCGGCGGTCTCTTGGCTAAAATGGCCGGGCTGAGAATGCAGCAGCGTTAGCAATCCCAGCAACTCATCGCCCCTGAGAATCGGAACCGCCAGCGCCGAGCGCACGCTATAAGGTTGGTCGGTAAGATTCAGCCACCGCTCGTCATTTTTTGTATCGATAATTAACCCGATCTGGCGATGCCGTTTCACCCAGCCCGCCAGACCTTTGTCCAAAACCGTTCCGATTATTTTGGAACGCTGACCTGGTGTTGTTTTAGCACGGGTTAATATACTGTCAGTAACAACACCATCGCGATCGAGTAAAAAGAGGCTGCCTTTTTGGGCATCCGTAAGGTCAGCCGAGATATCAAGGGTTTGTTGCAAGATTAAAGGCAGCATTTTTTCTTTATCCGATGAACGCGCCAAAGCTATAAAATTTTCAAGTAGCTTGCTTTGAGCCTGCAAAGCTGCTTTTTCGCTTTTTAACTTGGCAAGCTCTTTTTCGAGTAAATTTTGTGCCATTAGTTTCCACCAAATAGTTTTTATATAGCATTGCAGTTCGCTGCAGCGAAGAGGGAACGATCAAGTTAAAATTTAGGGCTTCCCCACAATTTAAATATCCGCAGCATTACCAGAGCCACAACCATAACGGCCAGAAATACCAGGACAGTCCATCCTGTACCCCAGTTCCACCATACCGGACCATTTACCAGCACAAGACAAAGTCCAATTCCTGGGATTGAAAAAACATTCATCAACGCAATGTCAATGGCCACAGGTGTTTTAAACTCCGGATCGACGATTCGAAGCAGTAACAGGCCGCAGGATACGGTTCCCGTCACGGCACCATATACCGCTGCTGTCCTTTCAAGATTATACGCCCAAATTCTTTTTCCTAAATAGACAACGGCAAATGTTGTTAATACGCCAATGCATATTGAAATCACTGAAATTGGTACGATATACTTCCATACGACAGCCAGTTTTATGGCCATTACTGTCGAAACAATTAAAAAATCCACGGACCAGCCGGTGATTCTTCGTTGAATACCGGAATCAGCCAAATGTTCGATGTTGAATTTACTCATCACCCAGCTGACGATTAGCGCAATTCCCAAACCGAAGATGAAGAAGAATCCCCACAAAATGGATGCTACATCAGGAGGCACAATCATTCCAATGTATTTTACGCAGGCATACGTTACGGTGTAAACAAACCCGACCAACGCTGCTTGAAAAGCGAGTGAATCGACATTGCCGGAGTGAAAGGTAAGCTTTCCGGCTGGCTCAGTTATCTGGTTTTTTGGAATAATCCCGACAAGAAAATCTTGTGGCAATACCTTGGAACCGTGGGTGGACAAGCCTTTTCGAATACCCCAATTAACCAGCGGCACTCCTACAAAAAACGAAAAGAAAAATCCTATGGCAGCAAATGTAAGGCCTATGGTTGTGGCATATTCAAAACCGAACCCCTCCCAGACTTTGCCGAAGGATAATGCTTGACCGGGACCCTCCTCAAAACCCAGTGGTGCAAAAAAGCCAAAGGTCGGAAATAGCTTGATGCCCAATAATCCAAATATTATTACAAGTACCCCTCCGACTACAGCCTGCAGAGGAAACATTGCGGTTTGAGTGAGAGCCATCCACAAGGGTCCTTTCAGAACCCCCTTTTCTTTCTTTATTGTATTTCGCTGATTGCCGTTGAGAGTTAATCCGACCGATATGAAGGAAATATTAAAAAAATGATACGCAAATGTTTCTAAATGCGATGTTGATAATTGAAAAACTTGAAAGACGCCAATATTTATCAAGATTAAACCTAAAATTCCTCCGATCAGGCAACTGGGTATAAGAAATTTCTGAAAGAACGGGATCTTGGCTCTCAGCAAAACACCGATTAAAAGCATGGCTGCTAAACTACCGAAAAGGAGCATGGATTCAAACGGAAAAGGGGTTTGCATGTTTCTTCCTCCGGAAATCCAAATATCGTTGACTCGATGTACACGAATACGGTAAGTATTCAGATATCTATTCGCACCATACATGAGATGGCGTAACAAGACAACTCAACTTTTTGGGATGAGTTATGACTTTATGTTACCCAACGGTGTTGGTTAAAAGCCTCAGAGGCGCATTTGACCTCTTTAGAGGCTTTAATATTTTTTAGCGATGAAACATATACAAAAGGAAGGAGCAACAATGTTTAAACGAATTTTGATGGCTTTAAAGTTTGCTCCTGCAAGTGAGTTTGCGCTGATAAAAGGTGTCGAACTTGCGAATTCCGGAAAAATTGTCTCTCAGCAGAGTCGATTATATCGGTATCACCATTCTCGAAAAAGCGCCGTGTCCCATCATGTTGATTCCATTAAGTGAATTAATTGCTGCTTTGCCAAATTCAGGGAAGAATCTAAACGGTTCCAGATTTTGCCTGATGGCAAGGCGCGAGGAGGAGAAAAGGCGCAGCTTACAGGTAATAGGTGTGCATTTTCTCCACCTTTGGCGGGGGCAACACAGTCATCGGGCAAAACATGAGATTTTTGAGACCAGTTCTAGAAGGGCCAAAAGCTATTATCATTCCATATCTGTTCCTTCAGTTCCCGGTCAATGTCGGAAAGAAATTTAAGATGTTGCGTCTCCCACCTGGCCAGCCACTCATACAATGCTTTTTCATTGGAATCTTCGGCTTCTTCGGCACGCGCAGAATAAATCTTGATCGCTCTTTCCTCCATGGACATCGCTGCTGAAATCGCCGCCGCTTCATAATCTGCCGCTGCAATCTCAGCCTTTAGGTCCTCAGTTAACACGTTTGACGCGATGCCGATGCTGTGATCATCGTTAAAATCACCCGGATCAAATCTTTTCTTATCCTGATACGCCTTAAACTGATCCGAGAGAATATTGATATGCTTGACTTCTTCATCAGCCATCATTTCAAAGAACTGTTTAACCGCTTTGCCGGATGTATGCTGAGCCACCTGGCTATAAAATGCCTTGCCTCTTTTTTCCAACAGAATCGCATTTTTTAAAATTTCAACAGCTTTATCTTCGCTCATGGTGCTCCTCCCTTAGCATTTTACATTCTGATTTATTTCCTATTATCCTTCGCTCCTTCTTTGACCGGTCCTCCCGCCGCTTGATAAAAAGTTAGTTCCCACTTCCAGGTTTGCAGATCATGCCGAATAATATAAACGGCATGATCATCTCCAAGGATTTTGAAGTACCGATGATCCGGAGCAAGCCATCGATCAATAATTTTCTTAACTTCAATTTTTCCACTCTCCCATAAAATAAATCGCGGGGTTTCCTCACCGCGGTATCCGGAGTAACATTCTACATTAATCTGCATAACATTTTCTCATTATTCAATTTGTTTACAAATTTGGCAAATTGAACCGGTCAAGCATATTAAATCCGCAAGCCACAACCCGAGATCTGAAATCATTATAACTGCAACAGATCCAGTCTGTTATCACTTAATGCAAACTTGTCAAGTCTAAGAATTGTTATCGGCGCCTACCCAGACTTGCCAAAGCCAGAGCATAACCTATTATGGCAGCTCCCATGATATACGGAATTCCAAAGCTCAAAGCAATTTGGGCGGCCCCAATTGAAGTTAAAACCGATGCACACCCGTTTACAGACCAAGCATATGCCCGCTGGGCAGGGTTCTTCAAAAGATATCGCATCCCGAGAGGGAAGGGCAGACCCATAAAAAAGCCTACCGGCAATACCAATAAAAATGCGCTTGTATACTGCCAAATGACAGAAAATCCTAATATATGATCAACGATCCACTCAATACAAAAGATGGTTGCCAGGAGTAAGACGATTAATACGATCAGTGAGTTTCGGATCCCGGCGTTTTTTTTGTGCTGGACCCAGAGACCACCTATACTTGAAAAGATCAGAATTGCAGAAAGCACAACCGTGAGGCTGATAACCGGATCGCCAAAAATAAGTACATATCGTTTGATGAAAAAAAGTTCGACGAACATAAAGCCTGCACCCACTCCCACAAAATAGATGACTTGGGATATTGAAGGTTTTCGGCTTTCTCTCAAAAATACAAAGATAGGGACAAACAAAAGGAACACCGCTACCACGAGTGCTTCAAGAAAAACGACCGAAACCACCACTTCACCGGACATAAATAATGCATAAAATCTGCTTCCCATGCTTTTGTAAAGCGCCTTCAATTTGGGCCACTTTAAAAATCGGCCCGGAAACGGGCGTATGTCCGATTGTGGACGAACGTCGATTAAATAGGCCTTGAAATAATCTTCTTCTTTTTCCTCTGCATAGGCTTCTGACAAGCTACTGATTTCAAGAAAGTGGTAAGGCTCATCGAAGATATTATATTTATTGACCATTTCCGGCTGAATATTTGGAAGAAAAACCAGATCAAAATTCAGATCAGTAGCAAATTGCTTTATCTTCGTTGTATCTTGCAGCGGTTTTGCCGATACAATGAGGGTATAGGTATCCCAATTGCGCAGCATGGCCATGTGGGCCGGAGGATTCTTAATTCCGGACATTTTTAATCCTTCATAGGCCTGCGCCCACATGCGGATTGAATCTGCCGGTGGAAGCAGTAATTTGCGCGACAAAATGATAACGCCCCCGGGTGTCAGATGGTTTAGATATTCGGCAAAGGCATTATTGGTCAAAAGATCATATTGATTCAGCGCATCTGATCCCGGAAGTGAAGTGCCCCAATTCTCCACATGGATGATGTTAAACCTGTCATTGGTGCGCGCAAGAAACGATCTGGGGTTATATCCAACTACAGGGAACCTGTAGTGATTGTGAATGATGCGAGCGAGTTGCGGGTTTTGTACAACAATCTGAACTTGATGCGCATCTGCGGCAATGGCGCATGGAAGGGCCAATCCGCCGTCGTTTTCGATCAAAAGAACCTTTTTGGTATTTGGTACCAGTAGATATCCGCAGTATGAAAGTGTAAATTTTGCAAATCGCGCTTCATTTGCCAAACGAATGTCATATAAAACAAACTGGTTGTCGCCGTCTCTGAAGGTAGCAGATTGTCGGGGCAGATTATCCGTGTATTTGAGACTTAAGCCGGGAGCAAAACGGATGTAAGCGGTTTTTACTTTTTGCGTTCTTCCCCGAATACTGATAGCGGTTTTTTCAATTTGAGTTTTGGGGAATTGAAGGACTTGGGACAACGCCTTGTAAGGAGAGGGGTCAACTTTGATGATGAAAAAACCGTTTTTTGTCATCAGAAATGACGCAAAGCCGATGATTATCAGGCTATACAAAACGATAAAAGGGGTCATCAAGCGCTGGTCTTTAATTGCTGATTTGTGTCTTGTGAATCGAATTATGCTGGAAGCGGGGATCAGCATCAAAGGTAAAAGAGTTGCAAAAATGATGAGTTTTTCTTCACCAAAGACAGGAATGACCGATGCCGGAAGTGCGGCCCCGCAAGCAGAACCAGCCATGGATGCAAAATAGACAAAGCCGGTTTTTTCCGGAACAAGCGCATACGCTAATGAGATTATTAATCCCGAAAAAAAGAACGGAAGGGCTAAAAGGATATAGGCGACCAATAGGTAAATTGACTGGATGGGTTCAAGGGGGAGTCGAAAATAATCCAAAGGGATATTGTTTAGGGTGATGAAAGATAAAACCGCGGTAGTGGTATACAGGAGAACGATATAGGCCACCGAAAGTCGGGTTGAAAAAAGATCTTGCCAACCCTTTTTGCGAGTATCCAGGATACTTAAAAATGTTCCGCTGGCAGCAAATCCAAAAAGGGCGATGCTGATCACCATAAAGGAAAGATGATTCCACTGCCTGATTGCAAAAAACCGTGTAAGCAGGACTTCAAATGCCAGCGTGGAAACAGATACAAGGAATACTGCGCTAAGCATCATCGGGAATTATTGAGAGGGTATTTCCCCTCTGCGTTCGAGGGCGACGCCTGTCATGGGGACAAAAAGCACGCCGGTTATTTGTTTAACCGAATAATCGTCACCGTGTTTGGTGACAAGAACCAGATTCTGGTAACTGAATGGATTGCCAAGGGGAAGGGTAAGTCTTCCACCATCTTTGAGCTGTTTGATCAATGGGGGTGGTATATGGTCCACAGCCGCAGTGATCATAATTGCATCAAAAGGCGCTGCTTCTTTCCAACCAAAATATCCATCACCATGGCGTGTCCATACATTCTTATAACCAAGTGATTTTAGAACCTTACTGGCTCTTTTATATAGTTTTTGTTTAATTTCGATCGAATATACTTCTCTGGTAATGTTTGCCAGGATGGCGGCCTGGTAACCGGATCCGGTTCCGATCTCCAGCACGCGCTGTCCATTGGTGAGGTTGAGAATTTCGGTCATAAGGGCAACAACATAGGGTTGGGAGATCGTTTGACCCTCTCCGATAGGGAGCGGACGGTCCGCATATGCAGCGGATTCCAACTCGTCGGGAACAAAGGAATGCCGCTGCACCTCCCTCATCGCCGCTAAAACCTTGGGATCTTTAATACCTTTGTTTTCGATATCGTTTTTAACAAGTTCTTCTCTGGCTTTTTTGAATTTTGACAAATCCTTTAGCGTACCTGAAAATAACAAGGTCGGATTAAGGCAGATCAAAATGACGATGAGGAAGATCTTTTTCATTTAAATTCTCCTTGACAATACTCTAAGCGATATATCATAGAATTATAATGTTGTCAGGAGAAAGTTAAAATTGCTCCGGCACGTTTTGTAGCTTTTCATTATTTTTTTTGGGTCACACCCAAGTAATATTTTGCTAATTTCAATAAAAATTGTTATATTGTTATGCACTAACGAATGATTTTTTATTTAGACGTTGAAGAGGGGAACAAGTTTGTAGGCACACTGTTTATTAATTCTAAATAAAGGAGCAAATAGATGAGTCTATTTGGAAAATCGAAAGATGAGGTAGAGGCAGTAACCCCTAAAGCCTCCGGTGGACAAAAAGAGGCCACGTATTTCGGGAAAAAATTGAAAATAAAAGGAAATGTTTCGGGTGGTGGAGACTTAATTATTTTGGGTGAACTTGAAGGAGAATTTGACATAAACGGCAAACTCCAGGTTGCTGAACAGGCCAACATCACCGGAAATGTTAAAGCGGATCATATCACCGTAAAAGGAAACATCCACGGAACACTAAGCGCTGTTGAGAAAATCCATCTGGATCCAATGGCGAAGGTTAAAGGTCACCTCAACTGCCAGAGAATATCGGTCATGGAAGGCGCTTTGATTGACGGTGAGATCAAAATGAGCGGCCAGTCTGCTCAGACATCCTATTCATCGGTTTCCGATAAATCGCCACAGTCGAAAAGCGACGAGACTTCTGAGAAAAAATAACCTACTTGATTTCAAAAGGAGTTGACTTCATGCAAAAGGATAATTCATCTGCTTCAACATCGCTGCTTAGTCGAAATGTGAAAATTGAGGGAGAAGTACGTGGAGAGGAAAATCTTCATATCGACGGCCAAATCAAAGGGTCCATCAAATTAGACGGCAATATTTTAGTCGGCGATTCCGGGGTCGTAGAAGCCGATATTGAAGCCGCCAATGTTGTTATTCAGGGAAAGGTCACCGGCAACGTCTTGGCTCGTCAGCAGCTGGAAATCCAACCATCTGGTCAATTAATCGGGGACTGTAAGGCCCAATCAGTGGAAATCAATGAAGGCGCGGTATTTGAAGGTCGTTTCCATATGCTGAAATCCTCCAAGGTACCCAGCAAACCGGAGGCATCTCCTTTTGCACCAACCAAATTGGCGGCGGCAAAAGAAAACCAAAAATAGTGGCAATCAGCGCCTCGCACACTTGCTCACGGGAGACTCCTACTATGAGACGCTGAATAGCGGTACAGCGCAAAGATGCTTCATTAACGAATTTTGTTCGTTGGATCTCCTTCCTCAACCATCGCGCTTAAAACCCGTCGCTCAAGAGTTCCGGGTAAAATACCAGTTAGATCGGCTTCTAAAACGGTAATTCCCTCGTTGTTTTGATACACGACTCGAGCTCTCGCGCGGTTATTATTGTCAATATCCGTTATGGTAAATGTACATATAATTGTATCTCCAAAATAAACTGGCTTTTTGAATCGAAAGTTCATTCCCGAAGCCAGCCATCCGATTTGTCCGCCAATTTCGGTGAGCATGCTACCCACTAACAGCCCATGGCAAATGCGTCCATTTAAATTCTTTAGCTGTGCAAACCGATTGTCAAAGTGAATGGGGTTATAATCCCTGGTGATATTTGCAAAATTTAGCATGTCCTGTTCGCTGAATTTTCGCGAAATCGTGAACGTATCGCCGACTTTGAGTCCCCGTATGGTTTCCTTTCTGATTTCTGACATACCTGCTCCTTTTATTAATAGGAAGAGAATGGTAGCTAAATATGATTTGCAATACAAGTCAAGATTGTAATAGACTTATGCAGCCGGTATAAAAATAGCCGGCTTTTTTCATTTAAGAAAAAGCACAACTCAGTTTAAATGTTAAACATTATCAAATTTTCTTCGATCTTTTTTTTCATTTTGTTTTGTTCGCATCTCTATGCAGCAAAGGCTTCTGTCCTTTATGCAAATAAAATCACTATTGTTTTCGATGAGCCCTTAAGAGCTGCAGCAGGGCAAGTGGCCAATATCTATCCAACGATAAAGCGAGATCTGGAGAAAATCTTCCATTGGTCAGTCGATTTTCAGCCAACAGTGGTGCTGATTCAAGAAAGACAACATTTTCAAAGGATGGCCGGAACGGATGTAATCGTCGCCTTCGCTGTTCCCCAAAAAAATGCGATGGTTATTGATTATTCAAAAATGCACACCACTCCCTTCACCTTAGAAACCACGCTGAAGCATGAGCTATGTCATTTGCTGCTTCACCATCACATCAATAAGGTCAAACTGCCCAAATGGCTCGATGAAGGGGTTTCCCAGTGGGCAAGCGATGGCATAGCGGAAGTTATTATGGACTACAACCGGCCTATACTCCCCCAAGCCATCCTAAGCGGACGATATTATCGCATGCGCACGTTAAACGACAGTTTTCCACGCGAGAAAAGATCGCTTCAATTGGCCTATGCCCAGAGCAAAAGCTTTGTGGATTACATGGGTCGAGAATTTGGAAAAGATATTATATTAAATCTTTTAAACAGCCTGAGACACGGCTTAACGCTTGATACTGCCATCGAGGAAAATTTTTCGATCTCCTTTGCAGATCTTGAAAAAAGATGGCTAAGCCACATGAGAAAGAAGACGACATGGTTTACCTATTTTACAATACATGTCTATGAAATCCTCTTTTTTCTTGGCGCAGTTGTCGTGATCGTCGGATTTGTCCGATTATTGATTAAAAAGCGGACATACAAAGACTTCGATGAAGAGGAGGAAGTTTAGGGATATTGGAATTGAGGCATTGAGGGATTTAGGAATTTCGAATTACACGTATCACTTAAGCTTCGTTCCATACCCCCGGAATAGCCGTGTCGCAGAATTTGCACCGATTTGCATTTAAATTATATTGCGGAATGAAATACCCCATACGGGCAATCAACAGCTTTTTACAATTGTGGCAGTAGGTGTTCATTCCCTCATGATTTGGTACGTTGCCAATGTAGACATAGTGAATTCCTTCCTGCATAGCCAGTTTCCGGAAACGCGTCAGTGTCGATATCGGGGTAGGGGGTAGTCGGTCGAGTTTATACCGTGGGAAAAACCGCAAAAAGTGCAGCGGATAATCAGGACCAAGGTTTTCCAGCATCCAGCCGCACATTTGTTTGACCATTTCATCATCGTCGACGTAGTCAGGAACTACCAGATTGATGATTTCAAAATGGATGCCTTTTTCATGCAACGTCTTAAAGGTGTTGAGAACCGGTTTCAGCCGACCGCCGTTGAGTTTGCGGTAAATGGCATCACTGTATGATTTGAGGTTAAGGCTGGCCCCATCCAATACCTTGCAAAGCTCCAGCAGCGGTTTTCGATTGATATACGCGTTGGAGACTAAAACATTATAGATACCCTTTTCTTTGGCCAGACGGCAGGTGTCGATCATGTATTCAAAAAAGGTGATCGGTTCGGAATAGGTATAGGCGATGGAATCTGCTCCGGCTCGCTGAGCCTCTTTTACGGCGTCGGGCGGGAATAGCTCATAATTCCATACTTCATGGGGTTTGGCTTGGGAAATTTCATAGTTTTGACAATTGAGACACCGAAAATTGCAGCCGGTGGTGGCTAACGAAAACGCTTTGGTGCGGGGTTTGAAATGAAACAGCGGCTTTTTTTCAATCGGATCGGTGTTCACCGAACAGGGATTTCCATAGGTCAAGCTGTATAAGGCACCGTTAATATTGACCTTAGATCGGCAAACGCTTCGGTCACCAGGGGCCAGGACACAGCGATTGGGGCAAATCCCGCAAACCACCTTTTGGTTGCTTAGCCTTTTATAAAGAAAACCTTCATGGGACCATTTCCACAATTCTTTGGGTCCATCCCCTTTAAAGACTTTGCCGCGGATATCCTCCGCAAGAGCTGATTGGCATGGTTTTGGCGCAGAAGGCCAGAAAGTTTGAGAGGGAATAGTCGTGGATAAAACGGCTGCGCTACCATAAAGGAATTGACGTCTGGATATTTTTTTCATGCTTAATCCCTTAATTTTTTATGTTGATAACTCATGTAAGTATGGGGTTTTTATGAGTACCAATCAACATGAGACTTATTAATTTTAATGCTATCAAACCGATAGCCGCCCAGATTATACCAAAATAAGGGATTAATACAACACTGGTAAAAAGGGTGCCGCAGGCTGCTCCGATCAGATCAGCGGAAAACGTGCGGGTGGCTGCGACATTATCGCTGCCCCTCAAATGAAGTGCGACTGGAAATTGAAACCCGCAGGCCAAAGACACCACTAAGCCAAATATGAGAAAAAATAGCACAGGTAGGCGATCTCCACCTTTATCCAGGGCGAAGATAAAAATGCCCAGCAATACAACCAGCAGACCGTCTGTCAACGCTAGAACCTGTTTTCCCTGCCGGCACAGTTTGTTGCCAAACCATGCGCCGGGTAACAGTCCGGCAAGAAAGACAGTGATAATGATTCCGATTTGCAGGTAAATATAGCCGAAAAAGATTTGAAATGCAAAGATTACGAGAATTTCGCTTCCCATGGTCATGCAGCCTGTTGAAAATAGAACAAATTCTTCTCGAGAAATACGAAACAAATAGATGAATATGAGTGCGACAATAGCAATAATAAAGCCAAGAGGGGAGGTTTGATACTTGGAAAACCATTGCGAAAACATCACACGTATTAGATAGGGAGAATTGTCGAGATTTGTCGGAGTGGACGGATCGATGCGCTGATTCAGACGCTTGATTCTTTCGGGAGTCAGGTTGCCGTAATAAAATCCGCTGATGTAGCCGGTGGATATGCCTTTGCTGGCCAGTGCGGCCGGAATGTCGGTATTCATAGGTCGATTGCTGCACAGAAAAAAAACTTTTTGACCCGGCAGCAAGATGACATATTTGAAATAGGCAGAAACTGTATTGTAAAGGGAAGAGAATTTTTGGCGCTGTGGTTCGGCAAGGTAATTTTGGAATCCCTGCATGGAAAAACTCAACACACCATTTTTAGAAAGATGATCTTTGGCCAATTCAAAAAACCGATCGGTGTAAAAACGGTTGATCTGAAAGGTTTCGGGCTCGGGTAAATTGACAATAATTGCATCATAGATCTTTTTCGAATTGGCCAAAAACGCCCGCCCGTCCTGATGAATGACTTGTAATCCCGGTATTTCTTTAATCATGCCGAACCGAAATTGAACGGATGTCACCTCCGGGTCAAGCTCTACATAATCCACTGACCGCAGTGCGTACTTTTGTAGCTCTTCCATCACACCGCCTTCTGCCGAAACCAATAATATATGTTCGACATCATCTAGTTGAGCTAAAGGATAATGAATCGTTTCTTCTGCGATGCTGATGTTCTGATTGCTAAACACTGGGATTCCGTCTTCAAATAAGGTAAATTGCTCCCGATCCTGATGAACCGCAATACGGCCATATCGGGTTTCACGGTAATAAACGAGCTTGCCTTCAGAAGGCTTAAGGGAAGCCTTTTCAAAAAAGATACCCGCCACAAGGACTGCGATCACAAGTCCTAAACCCACGAAAACAATTGGTCGATGCCTTCTCTTACCCAGAAAGAGAAGATAGGTGGCAACCAGTAGAGGTAAATGCGCTAAAAATATTGCCTGCAGGGGGGTCACCAGATAAACCAGTGCAAAAGAAAAAAGGGCGCCGCCGGAAATATCGCCGATATTGTCGGTGATATAAATGCGGGCACCCGGATAATCAAGGGTTTCATTTCTGAGTACAAAGAGACTGTACGGCAGCACAAATCCGAGCAAAAGGCAATACGGCGTAATAATAAAAAAGGTATACAGCCATGTGGGATAGAATCCTACCGAGCTGCCGTGAAGGAAAACCACATCGCGTAGCCCTCGAACGGCAAGAATTTGTAGAGCCGAAAATGCGCTCAAAAATAAGGAAAGCCAGCCCAGCCTGGTGATGGTTGCCTTCCATAAGCGATGGGTAATTATCCGGGCCAAGAGGGTGCCGATTCCGCCCAGAATCAGCCAGTTGAAAAGAATCAGAGCAATGACGATTTCGTTGCCCTGGAATTGGGTTAGAAATTCACGGATGGTCAGCAATTGGGTGACCACGGAGGAGATACCCGTGGCGATAACCACCTGGATTATAACTCTTTCATTTGTGCTCTTCAAAGTATTGGACCTGATAGGTCAAAACTTCAAGTTTGGTGTTGCGCCAAGCATCAGATGGCAAACCGGCTTTCATACAAAGGTGCGCAAGAAAATCTTCCGGATTAGGTAATTGCTCCCACACCTGGGGGAGGAAGGTTGCACTGGAATATCCTTTTCGGACAATAAGACCGTCAACATTGACGCGTAGTTTGCTGAGTAAATCCGTGCTGTCGCTGTATCCAAGAGATTGAGGTTCGGTAAGTATGCTCACTTCTATGTCGATTTGATCCAGTTCCTTTTCCGTCAGTGGAGAAAAGCGCGGGTCATGAAATGCAGCATTTATGGCATTTTGTCTAACACCTTCCGAAAGGGGCTCTGTAGCGGTCAAGTTGCCGATACAGCCCCGTAACTGGCCATCGATTTTAAGCGTAACGAATGTGCCGCAGTGTGATTGGTAACATTCATCCGTTAAGGCCGATTCAACAGATTCAGCTTCGGTCTCGGGCACCTCGCAGCCGAGTTTTTCCATGATTGTCTGTCGGGCCAGTTTGACCAGAACCTGTCCTTGTTTTTCACTTAACTGTTGGCTGGATTCGTTTTTCTTTTGCATAGGCTGATCTCCAAAAAAAGCAATCGCGGCATAACCAACGACACCTGCTCGATTCCCGCAGGTATCACCGCTGTTTGAATAATGCAGAAGGACCGGCTGCCAGTTATTCTGTTGGGCCACTTGAATCAGAATGGATATAGGGATAGCACCACAGGCTCGATCTCGAGTTTTTAATAGTTTGGACGCTTCAAGATTCAGAATCCATTGAATGGTTTCTCGATCTTTTTCAATAGCTTCAGCGTAAGGCAAATAGTGAGACAGATCCGAACTAACAACCAGTAATGAATCGGAATCGATTATCTTGTCCAGTGCTTGTGCAATTCGTTGAATGTTCGTTTGGCGGACCACAATTGGGATGAGCTGAAAATTCTCCATATAGGATTGCAGAAAAAGCAAAACCATTTCTAAGGAGTGTTCATTGCGATCTGATGCCGGTACCGCTTGAAATAAATCAGATTGGGAGCGTAATTTATGTGCATCCGGATGAAGTTTTACAGAACCAAGGGGAGTTTCATAGGCGTTCACGTCACTGATGGCACCGTCTCTGAATCTGACATAATGATCAGGTCCCATTAAAATAACTTTGGGGAATCGCTTGCCAATTAATACAAATGAAGCATGTGCGGCTGTCCGTCCGGAACAAGCAATTCCGGCATGTGGGAGTATCAGTGCTTTGAGATGTATTGTGGAGGGAATTTGAATCTGTGCTTTTTGGGCTAATCGGGTAAAATGATCTATTTCTTTTTTTAATTTGGCTGAATCGGCCGGATACCAAGAGCCCGCTTTGGCTGGTTTGCGAACTTTATCAGCGCAAACCAATTCAACCGGAAATGAGCAAACCAGACAGAAGGTAAGACCGACTGCTAAAGAACGTAAGAAAGAAGGTTTCATTGTTCGATACCTTATGACCTAATGAATCCTCTATCTAAAATACAATGGACGCCGAAGGCTGTCAAACAAAATTCCATACCAAAGGGGAGCTAAACGTCCAATTTAAGCAAAGTTCAGATGGAAATTCTTCGCGATACAAATTTCATTAATTATGGATAGGCTTCTAAAGTCGTCGCTTCATCATCCAAAGGTTCAGAGACACAGATATCCTCATCACGCGCCTTCTGCCATTCTTCTTTAATCATCGTGTGGTAAACCGTGTAAAACATAAACGTCAGGATATCATAAGCTGACATTTTCGATTCCGGCTGATTTAGCAGAATAATAATATGTTTTTGTTGGTCGGAATAATGCTTTAACCGAGTCAGGTCATCTAGAAACTCCAACACCTTGGATGCATCGATTGAGGGATTGGCTGAAGCTTTGAATTTATCTTTAAGATGGTTTCTGAATTGGATGATTTTTGCCGGAGAAGATTTAAGTAGAAGATCGCGACTTTTATCACTCTGAAATGCCGCTTGTGAGGTTATACAGTTGCGTATCTTTTCAATTGTGGTTTTTTGATCTTGCGCCACTGACGTCAAAAACATCTGCTTCGCACTATCCGGGACAATTGTGTGGATAGACTTCAACGCTTCTTCTTTTTCACCCAATTTTGTCTGAAACTCAGTGGATGCACTTCTCCAGAACTCACGGCTGACATCTTTTACAATTTTAGCTTGTTCTTCCACCTCAGAATGAGACTGTCTAATCTTATCTTTTACATATCCGAACATTCTGGCTGTTTGTTCGAACAAAAGATCTCCCGTAACAGTTTTAAAGACCATGACAACCATTGCATGCCAATCTTGATAATGCAAAATTTTCCGAAAATTCTGAAAACAGTAGCTCAACGTTTCATTGGTAAAGAAATGAGAAGGCGTAGCATAAAAGGGCGTGCCTCCTAATAGGGGCTGCTCGGTTTTTTTATATTTTGATTTTTCGAAATCAACGGCGGTTTCAACGTCTATAATTCCCAGGGTATATTCTTTCGGCGACCTTAAAAACAGCGGATATTTTGATGGATCACCTGCAACGAGCAAATTATCTGGCTTTAGATCTCTCATCGATACCTGTTTTGCTCTCAGCCAGGCTAAAAGATCGAGAAGATTTGTTACGATGCCGGCCATAAGCGGCTTATTTTGTTCAAACCTGATTTTATATACATATTCCTTAATCGCATTTCTGTAGGATTCAACCGCCGCCTGATTGGATTCTAGTATTTTGCGAATCAGTCGATTTAACCCCGGAACCGATGTTTCGCGTATACCGCTATCCTTGGGTATAACTTCTTTTCCGCCTAAATGGGTTAAGAACCAACTCTGTATTCGGAAAAGCGAGATCGAAGAGGCTTCCCCGCAATCGGTAAGAAATTTTCGAGTTTCTGCTTCACATTTGTCGTAAACTTCTTGAATTTCGAAAAATACGGGCTCCTTTATTTTGCCGTATCTTCCTTTAAACTTTGAAACTTCCCAAATCGTCTCAGCATTCTCAATAATTTCTGACGGAATCGAATCTTTCAAATCATGCAAGTTGTCGATGATATGCCCTAAAAAGTAAAATTTAGAGAAATCCATAAAGAAGATAAACGAATTTCTTATTTTTAAATAGTTCTGATAATTCGTATTTTCACGAAGCCAGGTTATGTATCGTTTTTCAAGCGTTTCAGTCGCAAAGGGGTCAATGTCCGGGAATTTATGGATAAGGTTCAGAATAACAGATATCTTGGGGATGACACATTCTTTGGGTGCCAGTTTTTCGACGATATGGCCCTCTTTATTAATACTCTCAATGTATTGGTCAAAATCATTGATTGGTTTTGTGGGAATTTTTACAACTAAATGGACGTCATAGATAACATAAAAACACTTACTCTTGCTTCCGGTTTCTTCACCCAACGGGCCGATGGTCATGCGACGTTTTACCCATTCGCCGCGGTCACCAATACGCAACTCATAAATATAATTCGGACTCGACGATTTCGATGACAATGGTACGATCTTCGCGGAAGCATCCTGCGATGCTTCGATTTGTAGCTTAAAGATGTTGAGAAAATATTTAACGATATCTAATCGGGTGATTTCATGATCCTCATCTCTATCCAGAATGGGTTCAGGTTCGGAAAAGCGATGTGGTTTTGGGGGTCCGATAAATGCACGTATTATTATCAGGATAAAAATAGAAACCAGCATCGCGCCGAGTATGATGACCGCTAATGAAAAATAGGTATGAATTAAGCTTGTGGTTGAATTGGAAAACGCTTTGATTTTATAAAACGCTCTGCCGGTAATTACAGCTGCTTTGGTTTTAAGTTGGTTGAAATAATATCTATAATCGGCTTTGCCGATACCTGTTACTTCGTCTTTGTTGATTAGATAGACTTCACCGTCAATCTCAAAGAAGAATATATCTCCTGTTTCCCACGTGTTATCGACCTCCTGCATTGTGCCGTTTTCCAGAATTAGGATCTTTTTATTCATTCCATCTTTAAGCACAACGGAACCGACAATGGCCACAGAAGATAAGAGTAATAAAAATAAAATGAAAAAAATTTTTTTCATAGTTGAGCTTTTCTCTTAACACCTTACATTATTTACATAATGGGTAAAGAGCGAAGAAGGGTCTGTCTCATCGTAGCTGGGCGAAGACGAATTTATCTCATCGTGGCCAAAGCATAGACGGATTGGCTTCTGCGCAACTTTGCTTGATACCCCGTCACGCCACGGCGCGACAGTAATAATTTATATTATTATATCAGTATATTATTAAACTAGTTTAAAGTAAAATGTTAGAATTTACACCCGCCTCTAAATCAAATCATTTATTTGGATTAATGGGTGTCCATACTTTTTATCGGGAGACTGAGACAATACTTAAACATATTTTTCAAACAATTACCAATTTGAGTAGCATTGACCAAAAATTCACTTTCATTTATAATTCGACGGTAATCCCATAAGGTTTTTTTCTATAAAAAAATGATCAAAATAGTTTTAATTGTTCTAGCTATTTTATATGCCTTAAGTCCCTACGATATTGTTCCCGATCTTTTTGCCGGTTGGGGTTGGCTAGATGATATCGTAATTCTAGGGCTCTTGTGGAGGTATTTATATTCTCAAAAGCGCAAACAGGGCTTTTTTAAGAGTTATTTTCAGCAAAACCGGCAGTTTTATAAAAATCAATTTGGCAAAGACTACTCTCAAAAAAGCGAATTCGGCCAAGATGACCAATTCATGAAAAATAATGCTGAATGGGACCCTCATAAGATACTGGGAATCCACAGAAACGCATCTGCCGAAGAAATAAGAAAGGCCTATCGACAACTTGCCAATAAATACCATCCGGATAAAGTGTCACATTTGGGACATGAGTTTCGAGAACTCGCCGAAAGGCGTTTCAAAGAAATCCAACGCGCCTACCAGGAGCTGAAGCCGAAATAGTCCCAACATAATGAGATCTTGACAAGGTGGTTATACTCAAGACTAAAAAAAGAGGCTGGACATACGATGTTTGGAGTGCTGGAGTAATTTGGAGCTTTATCTATGAGCTTTTACTTCGCTGCAGAAAAAACGCTTGGTAAGTTAGCCAAATGGTTGCGTTTACTCGGATTTGATACGAGTTTCGAATCGGAAATTTCCAGCGATAAATTCTTTGAACACCTTCAACCGGAGCGAATTCTCCTCACGAGGACAAAATGGGTTCGGGAGAACTATTCCTCTCACCGGCACATTTTCATTGAATCAAATAATCCTCGGGACCAATTGAAGCAAGTTATTCGAGAACTTGGAATCTGCCAAAATGAAACCCGGCCGTTTTCGCGATGCTTAAGTTGTAACGTTGAAATCACTGAAGTCCCAAAAAATGCAGTTTATGGGAAGGTACCGGATTATATTTGGGAAACAAACGATGTTTTTCAAACTTGCCCAACCTGCAAGCGGAATTATTGGCCCGGTAGCCATACGAAGCGAAGCATGCAACAGATTGAGGAGCTGTTTAAATAAGGAATGCAAGACAAATTTAAAGCTATCGCATTGGAGGCCCGTCTGAGAGACTGTAGAAATGTCAAAACGCTGGGAGTGCGGACCAATTTCTCGGATTACAGTCCCGAGGAGACTGGACTCATACGAAACGCCCAGAAAATCTATTATCCGACCACCTTTTATGCTGATCTTTTTGATGCAATCGGTAAACCTACCTTTCCCAGCTATCACACCTATAAATGTGTTCAGGACAAGATCAAGCAGACTGCCTTATTCGAATTGCTTCAGATACCTCATCCCAGGACTCGATTTTTTTATGGAAATCGCCAAAAAAATGTCATTACCGATTATTTTAGCTTTCCTTTTATTGCTAAAATTCCAAGAGGTTCCGCCATGGGAAGAGGTATTTTCTTTGTCCGCAATGCTGGTGAACTCAAGTTGTATTTAGAACAAACCGATGTGGCCTATATTCAACAGTATCTCCCGGTGGACCGGGATATGCGTATTGTGATAATTGGCGATGAAATCATGCATGCCTACTGGCGAATTACACCCCCAGATGAGTTTCGAAGCAATGTGGCCGTCGGCGGAACTATCAGTTTGGATTCGGTACCCCAAAAAGCCCTTGATTTGGCCTTGCACACGGCACAATTCTGCAGATGGGATGATGTCGGTATTGATATTTGTGAATATGAAGGCCGTTATTATGTGCTTGAAGCCAATATGAAATACGGTAAAGAAGGCTTTAGAAAGGCGGGCATCGATTATACCAAGTTAATGGAAACGTTGATAGAAAATGAAAAAATTTAATAAACCATTATTGAGTCGTCTAAGGGATGTCCTAAATGAACGAGAAGCCGAGCGGTTGTCGCCGCAGGCATGCCTAAACTCCCAATCAGTGCGTCGTCGTGATGAAGAGAAATTGCAAACCGACTATCGCCAAGCCTTTTCGGTAGACGTGGATCGAATTTTACACTCGCATGCATACACGCGCTATATAGATAAAACCCAGGTGTTTTACCTCATTCAAAATGACCATATCACCCATCGTGTACTGCATGTGCAGTTGGTCTCAAAAATTGCACGAACCATCGGTCGTTTTTTAGGTTTAAATGAGGACTTAATTGAAGCCATTGCCTTAGGGCACGACATCGGCCATGCACCATTTGGCCATGATGGAGAACGATTTCTTTCAAAAATCTGCAGACAGCATGGTATTGGTTCTTTCCAACATAATGTGCAAAGCTTTCAATTCCTTGAAAAAGTAGAACGAAAAGGCAGCGGCTGGAACTTATGTCTGCAAACCTTGGATGGTATACTGTGTCATGATGGGGAAATTCATGAAAAAATACTTCACCCAAAAAAGAATAAGTCTTTTAAAAAATTAGAAAAACAACTTGACGAAAAAAAGGAGAATCCTACAATAAATCTCGTTCCCATGACGTTGGAAGGCTGTGTGGTACGGTTGGCCGATACGATTAGCTACATTGGCCGCGACATTGAAGATGCCATCCGCATGAACTTAATTGCACGATCAGATCTGCCGACACTCAGTGTGAGGCGTCTTGGAAACACCAACGGTACCATTGTTTTTAATCTGGTGACCGATGTTATCCAAAACAGTTTCCAGAAGCCTTGTGTGGCATTCAGCCCGGAGCTATCCAAGGCCTTAAAAAAATTAAAACAGTTTAATCTTGAACGTATCTACTTGAATCCGAAGATAAAAAAACATACAAAAATAATTCAAAGACTTTTTACTCATCTTTTTGAAAAATACCTTGAGGAAATTGACAAGGAAAATCAACATTCTGTGATTTATAATCAGTTTCTTGATGGAATGTCCGAAGAATACATTACAGGCCACAGCGCCCCGGAAATTGTCAGGGATTTTATTTCCGGGATGACCGATCAATATTTCTTGAGTCAATGTCCGGAGTCAATACGACCAACACCACTGTATGATTTATAGGATCCAATATATGTATCAATATCGAACCTATCGAAACCTTATTCACTGTAATCGTTTGCAAGCGTTCAAGTTGGTGGTAAAAGAAACGGATCTCTTCGTGCATGCAAAAAAGAATTTGGAAGATATTACAAAAGAATTGGTTCTTCAGTACAGGGGATACATAGAGGCGTATATCCAAAAAAATCCTGAATTTGCGGAAACGCTTCAACCGTGGCGTTCAAATAGTCCAGCACCTAAAATTGTGACCACCATGGCTTGGGCCGGTGATCAAGCAGGGGTTGGACCCATGGCTGCTGTGGCAGGCGCTATTGCTGAATATGTTGGTCGTGATTTACGGATTTATACCGACGAAGTCATTGTTGAAAATGGTGGAGATATTTTTCTCAAGACAGACAAACCGGTTACCATTGGTATTTATGCAGGCAAGTCATCCTTAAACTTGAAGATCGGCCTACGGGTAAATACCTCAATAGCGCCGATTGCAGTGTGTACATCATCTGGAACGGTTGGGCACTCGTTGAGTATGGGCAAAGCTGATGCGGTATGTGTTGTATCCGATTCCTGTGCGCTGGCCGATGCAACTGCTACGGCAATCGGCAATCTTGTCCAATCAAAAAAAGATATTAAATACGCGATCGATACGGGTAAAAAGATAAAAAATATCAAAGGACTTATCGTCATTATGGATGATGATATCGGCATGTGGGGGGAGCTTGAGGTCATTCCGTTGAAACGAAAAAAAGGTTGAGTTTTAGAACTAAACAAATTAAGCTAAAAAAATAAAATATATCTCGTAATAAAATAAGTCAAAATCAAGATACACTCACCTTTATTTCCTTGTGCCCCAATATTTGAGATTTGTACGATTTTTTGAGAATCGATCGGAATCAAATGGGTAAAAAATCTTAAATATTGGGGCACGATGTAACGCATCACCATCGAATTCAGATATGAAAGAGACAAAAATGTATTTCTGATTTTGTGGGTGAGCACAACGAGTGGGGGTTAATGCTATTGTTAGAGGGAATTGATATGAAGACAATCTGGGCGCCATGGCGGATTGAATACATTTTGTCTGATAAAAAAGATATGTGCATTTTTTGTGATGCACTCTCGAAAAATGATGACCTCACCTTGTATAAAGGCAAAATAACCACCGTGATGATGAATAAATTCCCTTATATTAACGGTCATCTCCTAGTGGCTCCAGTACGACATTTGTCTGCGCTGGATGAACTCCAAAAGGAAGAAATGGGAGAATTGATCGCAACCGTAGAAAAATCAGTGGCAATTTTGAAAAAAGTGATGAATCCGGATGGTTTCAATATCGGTCTGAATCTGGGAAAAGTGGCCGGAGCCGGAGTAGAGGAGCATTTGCATTTTCACGTTGTGCCGCGTTGGTTTGGGGATGTGAATTCACTTACCGTGTTAGGGGAGGTGCGGGTCATTCCGGAACATATTAAGTCAACGTTTAATAATTTAAAACCGCATTTTGATAAATTAGATTTACGAATTTTAAATTGAACCTACCGACCCCAAAGACAACCCCGAGAAAAATGCTGATGCCTCCTAATAATTCTATATTTTTCCCGCCGCGGTGGGAGAGAAATTCCATACTTTAAGTTAGCCGATAGTTCGATTTTATCGATGAGTCCTCCAAAACTTACTCCCATGATAAAGCAGTATTTATCGATTAAGGATGAGTATCCCGATGCCATCCTGTTTTATCGAATGGGAGATTTTTATGAGATGTTTTTTGAGGATGCTGAGATAGCATCCCGAATTTTAGAAATCACCCTGACCTCCCGCAATAAAAAAGATGAATCTTCGGTTCCCATGTGCGGTGTACCCTATCGGGCCGTTCAGAGCTACATTGCTCGCTTGATTAATCACGGTTACAAGGTTGCCATTTGTGATCAGGTCGAAGATCCCGCGACCGCTAAAGGGCTTGTCAAAAGAAAAGTCGTTCGGGTGATTACACCCGGTATGATCATCGACGATGAATTCTTAGATGCAAGATCCAACAATTTTATCCTTGCCTTTGCCCGCTATGATGAGCTCACTGCTATTTCGTATTTAGACATATCCACCGGATCCTTTCGGGTAACCGAATCCAAAGATCCAGACGCTGTAATTGATGAAGCCCTGAGGGTCTCGCCGAGTGAAATTCTTTTGCCCAACTCAGCCAAAACGGACACCCTGTTTTCACCGATTATCAGTTCTTTGACCGAACGAATAATAACCTACATAGATGACCGGGCATTTGAATTCAGACGAAGTTATGAAATATTAACAGATCAATTTAAAACCATTTCCCTGGAAGGCTTTGGTATCGAAAACATGAGGTCCGGTATTCGGGCGGCTGGTGCGGTTATTTTTTACGTTCGAGAAACCCAAAAGCAGAAGATTAAGCATTTATCTCGTATAGAAAGCTATTCGGTAGAAAATCACCTTCTCATTGATGATCTAAGTTGTCGAAATCTTGAACTCGAAAGAAACATTCGAACCGGAACCAGACGCGGAACCCTTCTTGGCATTATGGACCGCACAACGACGGCCATGGGGGCACGTTTGATAAAGTTCTGGCTGCGATACCCGCTCATCGATACGGAAGCCATTCGGTTGCGACACGATGCCGTGCAAGAGGCAAAGGAAAATAATCAAATTCGCCGTAGTATTCGAGAGGGTTTAAAATCGGTTTATGATATTGAGAGGGTAGGGACCAAAATTGCCATGGGACGCGCCAATGCCCGGGATCTCATTGCTCTGAAGCAATCGCTTTGGAGGCTTCCGGAAATCTGGTCGTTGCTTTCAGAACTTAAAGCCGATCTTTTCCGAACCGAAGAAAATCTGGTTCATCTCAATGAGCTGGCTGAACGAATTGATAAGGCCATTCGGGAGGATGCGCCACCCACAATCAATGAAGGGGGCATCATTAAATCGGACTACAATGCCGAGCTGGACGAGTTGGTAAAAATTAGCCGAGATGGGAAAAGCTGGCTGGCCGAACTGGAGATCCGCGAAAAGGAAAAAACCGGCATTACGACGCTGAAGGTTAGATATAATAAGGTATTTGGATATTACATCGAGATTTCCAAAAGCCGTTCAGCTGACGTCCCCGCGCACTATGTCCGTAAGCAGACCTTGGTCAATGCCGAACGCTATATCACTGACGAGCTAAAATCCTTTGAATTGAAGGTTTTAGGCGCTGAAGATCAACGCGCCGCGCTTGAGTATGAAATTTTTAATGAATTACGCGACCACGTCGTTCAACATAATCAAGGTATTCAAAACGTTGCCCGATTCCTCGCCCGCTTGGACTGCCTGTTGAGTTTGGCGGAAGTTGCCGATCAAAATGACTATTACCGCCCGGAAATGAGACTCGACGGAAGCATTTTCATCGAAGATGGCCGCCATCCGGTAGTGGAAAAGATGATAACCGGTGAACGATTCGTGCCCAATACCATCCGATTGGATGATGAGGATAATCAAATTTTGATCATTACCGGCCCGAATATGGCCGGAAAATCCACCGCCTTACGACAGGTGGCGCTTCTGGTAATTATGGCCCAAATGGGCTCCTTTATTCCTGCCCGCAAAGCCTCAATAAGTATTACAGATAGAATTTTTACCCGTGTGGGGGCTTTGGACAATTTATCTCAGGGACAAAGTACATTTATGGTGGAAATGGAGGAGACGGCCAATATTTTGAATAATGCGACAAAAAATAGCCTGGTCATCATGGATGAAATCGGTAGAGGTACCAGCACCTATGACGGCCTGAGTATTGCCTGGGCAGTTGCCGAATATTTACATGATTTGCATAATACCGGAGTTAAAACCCTATTTGCCACCCATTATCATGAATTGACCGAACTTGCCCATAAAAGGCCACGGGTTAAAAATTACAATATTGCTGTCAAAGAATGGAATGATGAAATTATTTTTCTCAGAAAACTCGTGGAAGGAGGCACCAACCGAAGCTATGGGATCCAGGTGGCGCGTCTTGCAGGAATACCGGTTCAGGTTATAGACCGAGCAAAAAAAATCCTGTATAATATTGAAAACGGTGAACATGGATTAAACGGCCTACCGGTTCAGGATGATACTAGCGGAGGTTCAAAACAAATTCCTGCTCAGTTGAATCTTTTCCGCAAACCCGCGAACCTTGTCATCGAACGCTTGAATAAAGCGGATATCGCCAAAATGACGCCGTTGGAGGCACTAAACGTTCTAAATGATTTACAAGAGATAGCGAAATCTGAAAAAACATGAATTGAGGGATTGAAGGATAAAAGGAATAGGGAATTTAGGTATTGAGGAATTTAGGAATTAAAAACAAGGCGATAATCCTACTTTTTACTCTCCTTTTCTGCGGAGCTGAAATTTTTTGGTCTAGCATTTCCGTGGCAGTTACACCGCGAGACCAATATTATAAGGCCGAAGCGTGTTATCGGAATCTTCGAAATAACGCACAAGCGAAGAAATATCGCGATAATTGGATGCGGTGTATCGAAAAGTTCCAATCCGTGCATCAATTAGATCCTTCCGGTCCGTGGGCGGCTGCGGGGCTTTATATGTCCGGCGAGTTGTTTCGTGAACTCGCGAAGTATTCAGGGAAGAAATCCGATCTCAATGAGGCGCTGGATATTTACAAGCGAATTGCTAAGCGGTTTCCGAATAGCCGCTACCGTAAAAAGGCTGAGCGAGCCATTTATGCCATTGCCTCGAATGATACCGCCATCAAGGCTTCTGCCGGCGTTGAACACCAAGAAAAAGCGTCATCCACTTCCGCTACCGATGCGGCACGCGACAATTATTATAGTGCTGAGGCCTGTTATAATGAGCTGCGCAACAATTCCCAAAGAATGAAATATCGCCACCACTGGTTGCGGTGTATTGAAAAATTCCATGACGTTTACAGGCACGATCCCTCCGGTCCCTGGGCAGCTGCCGGTCTGTATATGACCGGAAAACTTTACCATGAACTTTATAAGTGGTCGAAAAATCAATCTGATCTGGAAGCGGCACGCGACATATTTGATCAAATCGTGGCGGAATTTCCGGATAGCCGATACAAATTGAAGGCTTCCGGGATTTTAGCGTCTTTGCCTGATAAAAAAGAAACCGAGCTGATTACCGAAAATGAAGATCCGACCCAAGAAACTGAAATCACCGGGACAATTGTAAGCTCTCCGACTAAAGGCTGGGCAACGGTTGAAAGCCTGCGATACTGGTCCAACCCCAATTATACCCGCGTGGTGATCGATGCCGACCAGGAAACATCCTTCTACCATCATCTTCTGAAAAAAGACCCGTCCATCAATAAACCACGGCGTTTATATGTTGATCTCGGCAATAGCCGCTTGGCAAAAAATATTGAAAAGATAATCCCCATTCACGATAATCTTCTGATAAATGCCCGCGCCGGACAACACACCACAGACTCCGTCCGAGTGGTGGTGGATATAAAGTCATTTAAAACCTATAAAATCTTTTCGCTGAAAGATCCGTTTCGTATTGTCATCGATGTTTGGGGATCTAATTCCCGCAAAGCCGCGCCGAGGCAAGCGCCGATCCAAATACCCGGTAAAGGTACCGAGCTGCCGCCCAGCGCCCTGGCAAAGCAGTTGGCTTTAGGTGTCAGTCGCATTGTCATCGACCCGGGACACGGCGGCAAAGATTATGGCGCGCCCGGCTACTTAAAAGGGGTGCATGAAAAAGATGTCGTGCTTAAAATTGCGAAGAGACTTGCTAAAAAAATCCGTGCTGAACTGAATACGGAAGTGATCCTTACCCGCAATGGCGATAAATTTTTAACCCTCGAAGAACGCACGGCATTTGCCAACACCCAAAATGCCGACCTTTTTATCTCTATTCACACCAATTCGTCCAGGGATCGCCGCGCCTACGGCATTGAAACCTATTTTTTGAATTTGGCGACCGATGATGAGGCGATTCGGGTGGCTGCGATGGAAAATGCCACTTCGACCAAGAACATCAGCGATCTTCAGACCATACTGTATGATTTGATGCAACATGCTAAAATTGAGGAATCCACGCGCTTGGCGGGCTATGTTCAAATGTCAATCATAGATCATCTGAAAAAGAAAAGATGGGCCCGCATCAAGGACAAAGGCGTAAAACAAGCACCATTTTATGTTCTTCTTGGCGCTGAAATGCCTTCCATTTTAATTGAAACGGCGTTTATCAGTAATCCGAGAGAATGCAAAAGGTTGATAAACCCAAAATATCAGGATCGCTTGTGTGAATCCATTATTATGGGAATCAAGAAATACATCAGAGAAACCACACCGACTGCGTTTTTGGAATCCCGCCCCACGTCCCGCACGGGTGGATAAATTGTTGCGGTGGCGTCCGCCTCCGGACGCCACCGAATATGATTTACGAGTAACCCGTCAAAGTAAGGTGGGCCTCTGAGCCCGCCTGATTGCAGTCCGCACAGAGGCCGATTCTAGCCAGAGAGAAAAACACATGGTCGACTCATTGGCGCTTAATGAAAATTCGATTTTACACTTAAAATGGAAGCGTTTAAAACCATCGTCAAAAACCACACCAAACAAAACAAGGAGGTCTAATTTGTATAGCGATCTCAAAGAAAAAACCGCCATCATTACCGGCTCGGGAAAACGCAGCGGCATCGGATACGCCATGGCGGAAAAGCTAGCTGCCTGCGGGTCCAATGTCATTATTGCCGACCTGGCCGTTAACTCAGAGGAAACTTCCGGCGTGAAATCAGCAACCCGGAACGAAATGGAAAGCATTACCGAAAGCCTAAAGGACAATTACGGTATCAAAACGCTGGCCGTGGATCTGGATGTAATGCGCACAAAATCTATCGCTCGGATGATTCAGACCATCAAATCGCAATTTGAACGGGTGGATTTGTTGTTCAATAATGCCGGAGCGGTCTTCGGTGCGCCCAATACCGTGCATGACTATGACGAAGGAGCCTGGATCAAAACTGTGGATATAAATCTGCATGGGGTTTTCAGAGTGTCCAAGGCGGTGATACCATTGATGCTGGGCAAACCGGGGGCCATTGTGAACGTGGCGTCCAGAGCCGGCAAATCGCCGCCCTTATGGAATCCGGCCTATGCTGTGGCAAAAGCCGGCGTAATTATGCTGACCAAAGTGATGGCTAAGGATCTGGCGATACAAGATATTCGGGTGAATGCCATCTGCCCGGGGTTGATCATGACGGATTTGCAGCAGTTTCGTATTCAAAAGGAAGCCGAGGTTTTTGGTATGTCATACGATGAGGCCAAGGAGCGTTTGGCTAAAACAGTCCCCATGGAACGGCTGGGGCATCCATCCGAAGTCGCTGATCTGGCCGTTTATCTTGCATCGGAGCAATCCTCGTATATCACCGGCCAGGCAATGAATATCGGCGGCGGGGCATTGATGGAAGTATAGTTTTTCGAAACTTCCATCCCCTCCCTTTCATCCCTCCCGCCCGGGAGGAAAAAATACTCCTCCTCCTTGACGGGCATAAGCGCTAACTTATGGGTTGAGGGGTTGTCATTCCGGCAAACCCCGGACGTGATCCGGGGGTTCGCAAATTTTTTGCTCAATATGAGATCGAGGAAGCAGGAAATGAAAGCAGCAGTTTTCAGAACATCAAAAGGACTCGTCATTGAAGATGTGCCAATGCCGCAGCTTGATGATGGCGAAGTTTTAGTAAAAGTGGCTAATACCGGCTTTTGCGGATCAGATCATTCCATGATCGAGACCGGGATCCTGTCGGAAGGATATATTCTCGGGCACGAAACCAGCGGCATCATTTCAAAAGTCGGGAAAAACGTGAAGGGTCATGTACCGGGTATGCGAGTGGTGATTCGGCCGACCTTTTGCGGCACCTGTCGGGATTGCCGAATGGGCAAGCCGTATTTCTGCGGCAATAACAGACGCTCCATTGGTATTGGGGATTTACCCGGTGCTTTTGCCGAATATATAACCGTGTATCCCCAGATGCTCATCCCCATACCTGACGGGGTTGATTCACAAAATGCAGCTTTAGCCGAAGCTTTTGCCGCTGCCCTGCATGGGATCAAATGCAGCCGCAAGGAAAAAGGATCGGCCCTGGTCATTGGCGGAGGGCCCATCGGCCTTGCTCTTGTCCGGCTTTTAAAAATTATCGGATTCGGACCTGTGGTGCTATCCGAGCCGTTGGAGCAAAAGCGAGTCATCGCTGAATCTTTTGGGGTGGATGGCGTCATCGATCCGTTTTCAGAAGATCTGGGTGCATGTGTGTTTAACACTACCGGGGGGATTGGCTTTGAGACGGTTTTTGAATGTTCCGGTGTCGCCGATTCGATTCAGACTGCCATGGATGCCGCTACCCGGTCGGGCACGGTATGTGTCGTCAGTATGAATTTCGGACAGATAAACATCGCTCCAACCACATTAAACTTCAAAGAAATATGGCTGACCGGATCCTATTCGAATACCCATAAGGAAAATATTCAATGCCTGCAATGGATGGCCGAAGGTAAGGTGGATGGCAGGGCATTGATTACCGATCTAATTACGTTGGAAAAGCTTCCCCAGGTTTATATGGAACGTATACACACCGGCAAGGCCATAAAAGTGATGCTTCAAATCGGAGACAAATTTTAAATCGGAATACCTATTTTTGGCCAGACCAATGCACGTGGGGCGGTGCCGGATTATCATCCGTACTGTTTCGGCGGCATCTCAGGTATACGCCCGGGCGCAGGGTTGTTTGCGAGTTTATCTTCTGATTTAGTGATTTTGCTCGGCACGCGACTGAATTTGTTCACTTAAGCTAAAAGAGCAGTTTTCCGGCTGGATAAAGGAACTTCACAGCGAGGATAAAAAGAGTAAAGACACGGCCAAAGAACAGTGGGAAAGCGATGCAGTTCCTATTCATCCCATGCGCCTGGCAAATGTGGGCGCTTATAAGCTTTAATCTGGTTTACCAGGTGTCGGGTGTCAGGCGTCAGGCTGTCCAACAACTCGTTTCCCCTCCCTCGATGGGTGGGGATTAGGGGGAGGGCTATTAGTGGAATTGCAAGGGTTATTGGACAGCCTGGTGTCAGGAAACGAATAGCGAAAGGCATGGGGCATGGCATATGGGGTTGAAAATCTGCAAGGCAAATTCGGTCATGATACTTCGACGCTATGCGCTTTGCGCAATGCTCAAGGCCGTTTACCTTGAACCCAGAACCCTGAACTACGAACCTTGAACCTTAAACCGCTTTCAGGGACTGACACCTGACACCCGACACCTGAAACCTTAACCACAATCGTGTTAATAAGCACACTAGCGTGTTACTGATTTTATTTGAGCTTATAAATGGAAAATTGAGTTGATGAGGAGAAAAAGATGAAAACTCCGTTTGATATGAGTTATTTTTTGGCGTTTGGTTTTATCGGAATTTGCATATATATCGGCGTATTTTTGAGAGTTAAAATAAAGCTGTTGCAAAATTTTCTGCTGCCGGCCTGTATGATCGGTGGTGTTATCGGGATGATTCTTATCAATCTAAATCTTATTCCTTTAAGAACGGAATATTTTCAGACACTTGCCTATCATTTTTTCATCATTTCGTTTATATCCATTGGTTTGACCGGGGCACAGAAAAAACCCGGTGAAAAGGGTAGGGGAAAAGAAGTAGCCAAAGGTGCGCTCTGGATGGGATTAATCAACGGTGCCTCTATGGCATCCCAAGCGATTATCGGTTGCCTGCTCATCCTTTTTTTCGGACTGATCGGCATGAATACGCCGCTTCAATTCGGACTTTTTCTGCCGTTGGGCTTCACCCAGGGACCCGGGCAAGCTCTTGCCGTGGGTAAAGCCTGGGAACTCGGAGGCTTCGCCAATGCCATCAGCATCGGGCTGGCTTTTGCAGCTATCGGTTTCTTTTTTGCTCTGTTTGTCGGCATACCCATAGTGAATTGGGGGATTCGAAAGGGATTGACCAAAATGGGACGGGGTGAACTTCCGGACTATTTTTGGCGAGAGATTTATGCGCAAGACCAAGTTCACGAACCCACCGGGATGATGACAACTCACTCCGGTAATGTGGATGTTCTGGCCTTCCAGGGCGGAGCCGTGGGAATCTGCTACCTTCTGACCTACTTAGCGTATTATGGCATCGAACAGCTTATCGGCACCCTGAGTCCGGCGACCTGGGGATTTTTCTTTTTTTACGGCATGCTGATGGGGATACTTGTCAGAATTCTCATGCAGAAAGCCGGTGCCGGGTATCTGTTGAACCCCCAGACCCAGAATCGGATCACCAGCTGTGGGGTTGACATTTTGGTTGCGGCAACACTCATTTCGGTAAAGCTGTCGGTGGTTTGGGAGTACATTGTGCCCCTTGTCATTATTTCCCTGGTCGGCGGCATCTGGACAACCGTCTATATGTTTTACTTCGGCAGAAGATCCGGCGAACTCGGTTTTGAGCGCATGTGTGTCCAGTATGGCTGTAATACGGGGACCGTATCCACCGGGCTATTGCTTTTACGGGTTGTCGACCCGGAATTTAAAACCAGCGTTGCATTTCAAACCGGGCTTTATTCCATATTTGCCGCACCGTTTATTTTAAGTGCCATGCTGGTGATCATGTATGCACACAAGTGGGGGTTGGGTATTTATCACCAGATGGGTATTTTCCTGGGATTGTTTATATTGATTTTGATTTTGCTGAAAGTCTTCCGGCTATGGGGTAAGCGCAGCTGGTGATGATAGGATTCAACTACGCTGTATAACCTGAGCATCAGTTTGTATCTATCTTAATCGCTCTCACGTCATGCCGGACTTGATCCGGCATCCAGGCGACTATGATCTTGTAATCATGATGGATTCCGGGTCAAGCCCGGAATGACACGTGGGATGGTTTTGCAGATAAAAGGCAAAACTTATAGGGTTTGATTTACAAAAATTTACCAAAATTATTTAATCTTTTCTTGACATTATTCTGAAATCTGATGTATTAGATATCAACTATCCGAATTAAAAAATTTTCATATAAATTTCAAAGTGTTACCGAATAACTAATTAATTTTCAGG
>CP070746.1:2866781-2897894 GCA_020348305.1 Desulfobacterales bacterium | reverse complement strand
GGATCCGCAAAATTCAAAGAAAAAACAAACATAATTGCCAAAAACGGTATTATTGTCTTTTTCATGTTTTGCCTCCTTTTAGTATTGAGGGTTTAAGTATAAAGAATATGGCCTTCTTCCCTTCCCTCTTAAATCACCCCCTTTCATCTCCTACTGTGAACAAGGCAACGATGAGCACTTGATGCATTTTTGCACTGCCTATCAGCGTTCCAGTTTACTTCTTATGAAGCCAAATTCGCAGTATTGGTTCGTGAGACAAAGCTGCGACGGAAAGTTGAAAACCCATTCTTCAAATAAGCCGGCGAGCTTCAAATAAGTTTCGAAAATAGCGTAGTTGCAATCCACTTGAATCTTTTGATTATACTCCTCCGCTTCTTTGGGAGGAATTAAGTTCCAGATCACTTGGGTCGTATAAGGGCAATCATAGCAACGCAGGGTCACTCTGTCTTCCGTATCCTCCACGATTTCCATCGGATTGCCGAACAAAGCAAAGCTTTTGATCATGATTTGGGCAATATCGTGAATATCGAACTTATCTTCGGGTTTCTTTCCAATTAGCTCGCAGAGGCCTGGCCATTCCAGTTTGGACCTTAGCTCCCACATCTTAGCATATAGTTGAGGAGCCCTGTCCGATCCCACTTCCTCCTCCATGACTTTAAAGGCTGAATAATCATGAAGTGTCCAAAGGGTCATTGCATCATTGTAGGCCTTCTCGAATGTATACTCCGGATGAACTTTCTGAAGTTCACGCATGTTCTCAATGAAATTATCGTGCCGCATTTCCTGTGCGCTTTTATTGCTAGCCATGATAAACTCCTTTCTTTTTGTCTTTTGGTGTCGTTTTTATTGATCTATTTATTGTATCTTTCACTCTCTGAATTTCTCTATGTTCCTCACCTCCTTTTTTCATCCTTGAAATGCGCTAAGTTGTTAGCTGAGCTTTTTGGCATCTGGCTTACTCCCAATCCACTTCAAAACCAACCAGCATTCACGAGCCTTCAGTCAAGCCCATCTGGTCAACGACAGCTGCTCCGTCATAATATTCTGTAATTCTGCGTATCTTGCCCTCATCAATTTTAAAAATATAGGCTATTCGGATATCAACAACCTTACCGGTCGCAGGTGTTCCTCTAAAATCAGCCTTATTGGTTCCATACCAACGGACTTCTGCAAGTACCTGATCCGGACCTGAAAACACATTCAGAATTTCAGCCTGGCAGTCCGGAAAACCATGAAAAAGCTCGCGATAACTTTTGGCTATGGCATCACGACCCTCTGCAGGAGGAGGGTCTGCCACCTCGTCACCTACAGCATCTTCCCAAGAAAGGGCGTTCATTTGATCGACGTCGTGTTTGTTCATTGCGTCTATCCACTTTTTTGCGATTTCAACTGGTTCGGTCATTATTCTCTCCTTTAGTTCCAAATGACATACGTTAATTCCTTCTTTCAAACCTCACCCGGCAGCTATCGTCACCGCAGCACTGAAACTTATCCATGGTAAAAGAAAATTTATCGAAAACCCCCAGGGCCTTCAAGATCGCATCGTAATAATTGACGGAGACGGCCGCTTCCGTTTTAAGCGTCATGGACCGAGCCTTTTCTTCACCCAGAATCATCTTCATATTTGCCCAGTAGGAGCAAACCCCCAGTTCGGCTTCATGAACATTATCATTGTGTTTGGTGATATGATAGGGAATTCCGATGGACTTCCAATAGGCTTCTGAGAGCTTGCCGATTACTTCCATGTCAATTTCGGAAGCGTCTTTTATGCCGAGAGTTTCTTTCCAATGGTCGAGGGCAGCCAGAGCGAACTTTTCCCAAAGGCTCATATAGATCCTCAAACCATCTTTTGAGCCCAGATGCTTCTCAAGATAGGTATAAGCGGCAAAATCATACAGGGTAAACGCTCTCAACCAGTTCACAAAAGCCTCTTCAATATAGTCTCCCATCCCCAAAATGGCGGGGTGATCCCGGTCGTTCAATACTTCATCAAGTATCTTGTTTAGCTTATCAAGGTCCGGCTTCTCTTCAATTCCGAGCACCTCGTTGATCTTCTCAAATCCCACAGAGTAAAGAAAACTCCAAAGGTCATAAAGGACCTTTTCCCTTAAGGTTGGATCATCCACCTCTGCTTTCAATCCATCCAGGAGATTCTGGTTGTGAAACGCCGTCCCCTGGGACCAGACGTATATGTCATCTTCCGCCCTGTGATCGACTTCTTCCAGGGCCGGGAAAACGGGGTTTTGCAAAATCTCTTCTCTTGATTCCATTTTTCTCCTCCTAATTATTCATGTTGTTGCTATTGATTCGCCAATCGCCAGGACACGATGGCAAGAGTGTCACCAGCGGCTTTGAGACAATTCGGGTTGACTTTGTCAACGTCGTCGTGTACCGAATGGTAATAAGGATCGTCTGCGGCCCACAGAACCGTCGCGGGGACACCGATCTGATTAAACCGGCCTTCCTCTGGAACCCCCCAAGCCGCGATCATCCTTCCGAAACCGTATCCCATTTCCGCGGCCACATCATCCACCATTTTCAGCAGCCATTCCGGATGAACAATGGGTTCGCAATCCGGCCATTCCCCCCTCTCGACCTGTTTGGCGACGCTTCCAACGGAAATCATGTCCATATCCAACAGGGCTTTCATGTTCTTGACCAAATCCGCCTGGTGGGTACGGCAGTAACTCCAGGCCCCTGGGGTGGCGTCCTCCTCACCACTGGTGGAAATAAATTCCAGGGATCTCTTGGGATTGGTTTGGCTGAGCACGCGCGCGATCTCCAACAGCGTCCCGGTGCCGGATCCGTTATCATTGGCCCCCGGCGCGATGGCATTGTCTCGATGAGCCAGAATGCCAACCCTTTCCTCCGGCAGCTCCTTCCCTTTTAAGAGTCCGGAGATGATGACCGAATCTCTTTCTTCGGATAGATTCTTCGTCTCCAAATGAACCCTGCAACTGCCATTGGATATAGCATACATGAGTTTGAGGCCCCCCACAGCAGAAATACAGATCGCAGGAAGCATACTTTCGCAAAACCGATTGTCTAAGTCGGAATTTCCCGCTTCCATGCTCATGCGGTAAGGCCACGGCATGGGATGAATGAAAATCATTCCCACGGCCCCTGCGCGGGCTGCCCGATCTGCAAACGTACCTAACCAGAACTTGGAGTAACCCAAGGTTTCTTCTGTAAGAATTACAATTTTACCCTCGACGTTGACTTTCTGGTAGTCTTCATCTTGACCATCCCCAACCAAAACGGCATCAGCTACAAGTCCTCCCTCGGGGGTCGACGGTGAAAACAAAGGCACAACCCCTTCCAGTTCTTCGCCGGTTGCAAGAATCTTCAAAAACGGCTTATCATCTTCAAAAGATAGGGTGCTGAAGGGCGTTTCTCTGACCTCCAAACCATACGCATTGAATTTTTCTTTGATGTAATTTATGGATTTTTTGTCTCCCTCGGTTCCCACAAACCGGTAACCTATTTTAGCCAGCTCGCGAACATGGGTTAAGGCATTAAGACCCGAAATCTGACGCTGAAACGTCATCTCAACATCTGTAATCATTTTTAACTCCTAATTTAGATTTCAATCCTACTTTTAAAGCCCAACCGTCATGGTATTATTAAAAATTAACTAGTCCCCTCTGCGGAGGACTTTGCCGGCGTTAGTTTCTTGAAGATTGCCTTTTTTTAACAAAATATGTCCGTTAACCAGAACATACTCAATGCCTTCAGGAAACTGCCGGGGTTGTTCGAAAGTGGCCTTGTCGATGATCGTTTCCTCATCAAAAATGACTATATCCGCAAAAAGTCCCTCACGGAGAATGCCCCGGTCTTTCAAATTGATTCGATGAGCTGTAAAGGACGTCATCTTACGGATAGCATCTTCCAGGGGCAGCAGTTTTTCTTCTCTGACATATTTTCCCAGGATCCGGGGGTAGGTTCCGTGGCTGGCTGGATGGGGAATTCCCATTCCAATATCGATTGCATCGGTGCAAAAACCACCCAACCGGTGGGTAATCAGTTGACGAAGGGGGACATCTGTTTCCCGGTCTCCGGAGACTCCGAAAATGAGCTGACTGATGGCTCCCTTTTCTTCGATGAGCAGATCCGAGATGGCATCAAAGGGAGATTTGTCTAATCTCTGGCCCAGCTCCTCCAGGTTTAAGCCTTCGTATTCCTTATTCTTTTCACCGGCAATATATCCAATATAAATATTCTTCCATCCGGTTGCCCCGACAATGTTATGGGGCCAAGAGCCTTCGGTCCAAGTGGGCCAGCCCGGAACCATCTCTTCGACGTCCTCCTCGATCTGCTTGCGGGTCTCCGGATCCTGCAGTCGTTTTATAAACGCCTCGCCTCCGCCTTCCAGTGCCCAAGGAGGATAAATCGCAACCATCATCGTAAAGGCTGCCGTATACGGAAACATATCATAGGCGATATCAACCCCTCGCTTTCTGGCTTCTTCTTCCATTTGAAGCGATTTTTCAATTTTGTCCCAATGATCTTCTCCGACCGCCTCGTTATGGGAACGATGCACTCGACAGCCGGATCTTTCCCCAATTCTGATCAGCTCTCTTTCGGCAAAAATATTGGTCTCACTGGAACCCCTAACATGGCTGGTAACGAGCCCCTGATATTCGGCAACCACCCTCGACAATTCTATAAGTTCTTTGGTATCGGCATACATTCCGGGCGCATAAATCAAACCAATTGACATGCCAAAAGAGCCTTGTTCCAGGGTTTCTGCCAGGTGTTTTTTCATCACGTTTAGTTCGTCTTGGGATGGCCGTCCACTGCGAAATCCCATGGGAATAGCACGAATTGCCCCGTGTCCGGTTAAGGTTCCCACGTTTACGGGCAATCCAGCCTTTTCTAAAAAATCCAGATAATCCGCCATGCTCGTCCATTCCCATGGTTGTTCCTCAGGTTTCATCCACTCGACAAAGGTCTTCATCAATTCCTTTGATTCTTGAGAAACCGGTGCCACCGATATCCCACAATTTCCCAAGATTTCCGTGGTGATACCTTGTTGAATTCGGCCTTCTACATATTTGAGTCGGTCCTTACTGGCCAAAATCAAATCCGTATGGGAATGTTGATCAATAAAACCCGGGCACACCATATACCCCTGGGCATCAATCGTCGTTTCCGATTCACCATCCGTAATCTGTCCGATTCTTACAATCCTATCGTCTTTAATAGCGATGTCAGCATAAAACCAAGGGTTCCCGGTGCCATCCACCACCTTCCCATTTTTGATTAAAACGGAATACATGGTCCACCTCCTTGTAGAAAAACAATTCGCTTAAGCTGCCGCTTCATTTTTCAGCGACGCAACTGTTTCCCGGACGAAATCAGGGGACGCGTTTGAATCTTCTGCGAGAAATTTTATATCTTCCTGACTGGGTTCATGAGATTTCGTTATTTCAACGGTATTCTTTATGTAAGATCTACGGATCTCCTGCACATCATATGTTTTTAATCGAAACTGTTCGATCGTTTCAGGTATGACGATGACTTTTCCAGGAGCATCATCTTTGGGGTCTCCCCGCCTAACCTCGATGCCATTTTCCTCGGCAAATGTGAGCTGGGAAGATGGCAATTTCCCAGCAGCAGTGTATTCCGTTTCCTGAACAACAAGTATCTGATCCCGGTCTAGTTCCCTGGCAAGGCATATGGCCCCCGCCAAAGATGTGTTCCCCGCTGGTCCTCTTTCCATGCCTTCCAACTTCGCCAGCATTTCCGTGGTGTGGAACACTTCTCCCTGAGTTACCAAAACATATCTATCCATGAATCGAAGGCCCCGGGCACAATTTCTGGGAACGTCTGTCCGATCCGGCCATGTGAGAAAGGGTATGCCGAAACCCGTGTGCCCGGTTGTGAACGACTTTCGATTGAAATCAGAATCACTGGCCATATGGAGTCCCCTGAGATCCACCGAGACCCCTACGACAATGCTATCGTGGCTTCCGGCCTTCTGTAATCCACGGGCAGTGCCCGTCACATTGCCGCCTCCCGCATGGGTAACCACCACCATATCGGGATAGCGGCCTTCCTGCTGCATGACTTGATCAGCCAACTCATATCCAAGCGTTTCAATCCCTAAAATGCTAGTGGGAATATAGAGCGATGCGCTGAAAAACTGGGTGTCTTCCAGTGCGCACAACATGATATAAAACAGCTCCGGCCCCACAGTCAGTTGCCAGACTTCTGCACCATAGGCCTCACAGGCTCTAGTTTTTTCAAGTATTTCCGGTTGCCCATTTCGTTTGCTGTCGTAAACTTCCTGCATGATAATTGATTTCAATCCGCGTTTGGTTGCCTGGGAGGCGACTGCGGCACCATAGTTGCCTGAACTGGCAGCTACCACACCTTTGTATCCAAGCTTTTTTGCATGGTAGACGGACAGGGCGGCTCGACGATCCTTGAAGCTTCCGCTCGGATTCGCCGCCTCATCCTTGATAAAGATCCGTCCGCCTTTTCCTTGTGGAGAAATGGATCTTACAAGTTGGGTGATATTTTTTAACTCCACCATCGGTGTCTGCCCGACACCGGTTTCCCGTAAAATTTTTTGCACATCTTCTAACGAGTATTCGCAGGATGCCATGAGTCCTTCATAATCGAAGGCAATGGGTGATATCTCAAATTGATCATATTCGATGCCAGTCGCTTGCTTCAAAATTTCTGACTTTCTAGACATGACTGCGGAGTAACTATTATCCATTTAAGTTCCTCCATTATTATTGTTGTTGCTTTTCTAACTGATGTTTGACCTCACTGCCGATAGATAGAATTTCCTTCTGAGGTTCTCCAAAATTGTGATCATAAGTTGGATTAACTCGATAAAGAGTCCCCCACATTTCTCTTCCAATAAAGGTTTCAATTTTAACTTCATTTCCTAGCTTGGCATTTTCATCCAAAAGGAAGCCCTTAATCCAACATTCGTAGGCTACTGACTTTGTTGAAGGAGGAAGGTTTTCTGGCCTCTGGTCGGGTTCTAATATGATTTTGTGGATCTGCACTAAGTCACCTTTTTTGGCATCGGACATCGTTGTACACCCCTTTCTTCTAAAAACCAGGAGGCGAAATGGCTCCAACAATGATTAAAGGAACGTTGCCAGTGTTGGAAAACATATGCGGCTGGTTTTCTCGGATATAGATAAAATCCCCATCTTTCAGATCGTATATCTGCCCCTCAATCTTGAACCGACACTCTCCTTGAAGTATAAGGGCGGCTTCATCTCCCTTATGTTTCATTGGAGATTCAACGCTAACGCCACCAACTTCTAGTCTGGTAATCAAAAACTCGATACGACGGTTGGTATTTGATGATAGCAGCTGGTAGGTTAAGTGAGAATCTTTGCTGCGGAGAACTTTACGTTCATGTTTTCTCACAACCGGACCGCCTTCTGATGAGCCTTCTTCAAAAAAGGAACTTAAAGGAGTATTTAGGGCTAGGGCGATTTTGCGAAGTGAATTGATAGAAGGATTTGTTATCCCTGTTTCAACCTGGCTGAGAAAACTTATGCTAAGTCCGGTTTTCTTGGCCAAATCTGTGAGGGTCATATGATTTGATTGTCTCTTCTGACGGATCAAAGCTCCTCGGTAAGAAGCAAGTGGATCCTTCATATGCCCCCCTTCACCGAAAGGATTAAATGTCTCTTAGCTATTCCTGAAACCTGAGAGTTCAAATGCGCTCCAAGCTCAGGAAGAAATATTTGACATAAACGTTTCTGCTAAATGAATTGAGTGATTTACTCTTTTACTATAACTGAAAAACTTGTCAAGTTTTTTGTGATACTGAAATTTATTTTATTTAATATACTGTAATTAAAGGTTTTTATTTTTTTATTTTTTCAGTTATACTGAAATTATTAGATAAATTCTACTGGCGTAAATGCTATCATAAACAAATCGGGGAAAAATCAGGGCGATTTTGCCAGAAAGAAAATATTCTATTTCAGCATTTCCTCCGGCTATGTATATGCTAAATTGAATGAATCAGCCACTGCGTTGCAGGTCAGTTTGCCTCAGACATAATCGATCTTTTCTATTTTTATAATTCAGTATTAGCGGTGAGAATTTATTAAGGAAGGAGGGCGCAGACAGCCATGCTAATCGGTTTATGGAAGGAATACGCAGGGCTGCAAATGATAGCGCCGTTTACCGACCTAATTAGGATTGCACAAATTCCTGCATTTTAATTCCTTTGCGCTTGCGTTCCTCCAGGACATTGTCCAGCCAATCGGGATCCATTTCCGGAACGGAAGAGAGCAACAGTTCCGTATACTCATGATGCGGCGGAGCCAGAACATCTTTTTTCACACCCTGTTCGACGATTCGGCCTTTCAGCATGACGACCATTTCATCGGATATGGCCTTAACGGTTGCAAGGTCATGGGTAATGAAAAGATAGGATACGCGTAGTTCATTTTGCAGTTCCTGCAACAGTTTCAATATCCCTTCGGCAACCAGCTGATCCAGGGCCGAGGTTGGTTCGTCGCAAATAATCAAATCCGGTTTTGCCGCCAGAGAGCGGGCAATGCAAACTCTCTGTTTCTCTCCGCCGGAAAGTTCATTGGGATAACGGTCGATATATTTTCTGGGTAACTCAATCTGCTCCAGAAGTTCATAAACCCGGTTATCTCTTTCTTGGCCCCGCATACCAAAATAGAAAGCTAAAGGACGCCCTATAACCATCCTGACTTTATGTCTGGGATTGAGGGCCGTATCCGGCATTTGATAAATCATTTGCGCCAGCCTGAGCATTTCGCGAGTACGATTTTTTAAAGCCGGCGGCAACGCCTTACCCTCGTAAATGACTTCACCCTTAAGCGGCGGCAACAAGCCGGTGATCACCCGGGCCAGCGTGCTTTTACCGCTGCCGGATTCGCCAACCAGCGCGACGGTGCGGCCGCGTCTAATTTTCAGATTAATGTCTTCAAGCACCAGATCCGTTTGCTTTCCGGAATAACTTGCCGATACGTCTCGAACATCCAGAATAATATCTTTTTCCGATTCGGAAAGATCTTTGTGCTCGGTAAGGGTGCGGACGGATAACAGCGCCCGGGTATATTCTTCTTTGGGACTGGCTATTATTTCCCTGGCATTATTTTCTTCGACCAACTCACCGTATCTCAGCACCATGATGCGGTCGGCTATCTGAGCCACCACTGCCAGGTCATGGGTAATGTAAAGTGCCGCCGTATTGAATTCGCGGGTTATTTTCTTGATGGCTGCCAGAACCTCGATTTGGGTGGTCACATCCAGAGCTGTTGTGGGCTCATCAAAGATAATAATATCCGGGGTGCACGCCATGGCCATGGCTACCATGGCGCGCTGCAACTGTCCGCCGGAAACCTGATGGGGGTAGCGATAACCGATCCGTTCAGGATCCGGCAGCAGCAAACGTCGATAGATATCGACGGCTTTTTTCTCCGCTTCATCAAAATTCATTATACCATGCTGAACCGGTGCTTCAGCATACTGCTTAATGAGCCGATGGGCCGGATTAAATGAGCCTGCGGCACTTTGGGCCACATAGGCAATACGCGTGCCCCTGATTTTTCTTAAGAACTCTTCATCCGCGCCAAACAGTTCCATGCCGTCAAAGACAATCGAATCACCGGTGATGCGGCAACCCATGCGGGTATAAGCCATAGACGCCAGCCCGATGGTCGATTTTCCAGCACCGGACTCCCCGATCAGACCGAGGACTTCGCCCTTGTCCAGTCTAACATCAACGCCCTTTACAATCGGCACCCATTGCTCATCACTGAATCCTTCTATCTTCAGCTTTGTCATTCTCAGTATTTCAGTCATAGGTCACATTCCGTTACAAGTTATAAGTTATTTGTTATTTGTTATTCGTTGAGAGTGTTTACTGCTTATCCTATCCCGTTCTATTTACAAGCTGTATATTCCTTTACCAATAACAAATAACCATTAACTATTAACTTCTAATTGAGCTTTAGCTCAATTAGATTAATCTTTGAGCCCGCTGGCGATGTGCAGAAACCAGTCGACAATTAAATTGACGCCGACGGTCAAGAACGCAATCGCCCCGGCCGGAAATAGCGGCGTCAGGATACCGAACGTGATCGCTCCTGCATTTTCGCGGACCATGCCTCCCCAGTCCGCAGTCGGCGGCTGGATACCAAGGCCCAGGAAGCTTAAGGCGGCAATGAATAAAAATACGAAACAGAACCTTAAACCGAATTCCGCCACCAGCGGCGGCATGGCATTCGGCAGGATTTCCCGGCGCATGATCCACCAGATGCCTTCACCGCGCAGCCTGGCCGCTTCAACGTACTCCATGACTTCAATATCCATGGCCACGGCGCGCGACAAACGATATACGCGAGTAGAGTCCAGCAATGCAATCACCACAATTAATGCCGCAATGGATGTACCCACCACCGACAGCACCATTAAGGCAAATATGAGCGTCGGGAAGGCCATCAAAATGTCGATAAAGCGACTGAGAAACTGATCCGTCCAGCCGCCAAGAGTTGCGGCAAAGAAGCCACAAATAATACCGACCAAAAACGAAAGTATGGTGGTGATGAACGCGATTGCAATGGTATTGCGGGCGCCATAAATCAAACGGGTGAACATATCGCGCCCCAGGTGATCGGTACCCAGCAGGTGATCCCTGCTCATCTCCAGCCAGACATCACCAACCACTTCTGTTTCCGTGTAAGGGGCAATCCAGGGTGTAAAGATAGCGGCAAATACATTTATTAGAATCATTGCCAGACCGATTCGAGCGCTTAGCGGAGATTGTCTGAGTAGTTTAAGAAACGCCATCTACCTTTCTCTCCTTATTTTGGATTTCGCATTCTGGGATTGGTGAGAATTGACGCCACATCGGCGAGAAGATTAAGTGATACGTAAACGGCGGCAAAAATAAGGCCGCTGGCCTGAACCACCGGGATGTCACGCTTGGATACCGAATCCACCAGCAGCTGGCCCAAACCCGGGTAGACGAATACCACCTCAACGATCACCACGCCGACGATCAGATACGCCAGATTAATTGCAACCACGTTGATAACCGGCGAAAGCGCATTGGGAAATGCATGCAACACAATGACCCGCATGCGTTTGATACCTTTGAGCCGGGCCATCTCGATAAACGGACTGGCCAAAATATTGATGATCGCCGCACGCGTCTGGCGCATCATGTGGGCCATAACCACCAGGGTCAGCGTCAGGCAGGGCAGCACAATCGAATAAATCTTCTGCGCAAACGACATCTGGTCGTTGATGTTGGAAATACTGGGAAAAATAATTAACTGCACCGAAAGCAGCGCGATCAAAATATAGGCCACAAAGAACTCCGGAAATGAGATCGTGCTGAGCGTGACCATCGAAATCGTTTTGTCAAACAAACTGTTGCGGTAAAGCGCCGCCAATATCCCCAGAAGAATCGAGAGCGGCACCGCCAACACCGCTGCAGAGGCCGCCAAAAATATCGTGTTGGCAAAACGCCAGGAAATCAGCTCGGCCACCGGACGTTTATTAGCCAGGGAGGTGCCCAGATCACCCTTCATAAAATCACCCAGCCAGGCGATATAACGGACATGCGGTGGAAGGTCTAATTTCAGCTCTTTGCGAAAAGCCGCCACGGTCTCCGGCGTTGCTTCCTGCCCCAAAATAGCCGTTGCCAGATCGCCCGGAAGTGCCTCCACGCCCACGAAAATAAGAAGCGAAATGACGAACATGGTTACGAGGCCCATAAGGATGCGTCTGATTACTAATCCACGAAGTCCACTCATTTTTCAGTCTCTTTCATGGTTTGAGTTAATGTAACGTGTTCGGGGTTGCCCCCTCATCCCGCAGAGATCGAGACGAGGGGGGTTAATAAATCAGCCGCTGTTAGGGAAGTTTGGTGCCGAATTATTAAGCGAGCCACCAGCGCTCTGGGAGTCTAAGACCATCAAATTCCCAGTTGGCTGCCGGGTTTTCAAACGCCAGCTTTTTGCTGGCGGCCGAAAGCTGCAGGGCAAATGCCGGAACGGGGGTGGCACCTTCGTCGCTGACAATTCGCTGACATTCCACGTACATCTCACGCCGTTTTTTCTGGTCGAGTTCAGCCCGGGCTCCTTTCAAGAGCTCGTTGAATTTATCGTGTTTCCACAGGGTGTCGTTCCAGTTGGCATCGGCCGCATAGGCAATCGAGAACATCCAATCCGCGGTCGGACGGCCGCTCCAGTAACACTGCACCCATTCCTTCTTAATCCAGACATTTTCCCAGTAGCCGTCATCCGGCTCGCGCACGACTTTGATCTTAATACCGGCTTTGGATGCCGATTCCTGGATCAAAACCGAAGCGTCTACGGCACCGGGGAAAGCCGCATCAGCTGCATGCAGATTAAAGGTGTGATCCAGCATCCCGGCTTTCTTCAAATGGAATTTGGCCTTTTCCGGGTCGTACTTTCTTTGAGGTAGTTCTTTGGCAAAGTACTGGTTGTTGCGGGGGATGGGGTGATCGTTGCCCACGTAACCGTAACCGCGTAAAACCTGCTTGATCATCTGCTCACGGTCAATGGCGTATTTGAGGCCCAGTCTGACATCGTTGTTGTCATAGGGTTTGATGGTAGTCAGCATCGGGATGGTGTAATGTCTGGCGCCTTCTAACTTTAAGGCCTGAATATTGGGGGCTTTTTCCAGCCGATCGAAGGTTTTGGGCTCACAGCGGTTCATCACATCGATCTGGCCTGTCATCAGGGCATTGGTTCTGGCATTGGTGTCTGCAATCCCGATGAACTCCACCTCGTCAAAGTAGGGGCGGCCTGACTTGAAGTAGTTGGGGTTGCGCGTGCCGAAGAACCTGACACCGGGCTCCCAGGCTTGCAGGATGAAGGGGCCTGTACCCACGCCCTTCTCATACTCTTTACCTTTGGTGCCTTTGGGTACGATCGCGATGTGATAATCGCTGGCGATAAAAGGAAAGTCGGCATTGGCCTCTGCCAGTGTAAAGATCACCGTGTTTTTGCCATCAGCCTTGATGTCTTTGATGGGTTCAACAACGCCCTTGGCCGCCGATTTGGTATCCTCTCCGCGGTGCTCATTAAAGGAATACACCACATCATCGGCGTCCATGGTTTTGCCATTGTGAAACTCAACGCCCTGGTGCAGCTTAAATACCCATTTGACGGCATCCGGTGAGGCTTCCCAGCTTTCGGCCAGCTCGGGAATCGGCTCGCCTTTGTAGTTGACTTCAACCAGATTACTCCGGATGGTTTGGTTGATCGCCTGGGGCATGGTGTGCGCCAGCGTTCCGGGATCCATGGAATCGGTGGTTGATCCGCCGGCAGATCCGAGGATCACCCGACCGCCTCGTTTGGGCGTCGCAGCTTTTGCTTTGGTGCTTAACAAGGCCGGAGATACCGCGGCCATCAGGCCTAACGCAGATACACGTCCGATAAACTCGCGGCGAGTTATTTTACCTTCAGTGAACAATTGCTCTAATTCCTTTAATTTTGACATTGGCAATTCCTCCTTTCAAAGGCTGGATGAATTCGAGCACTTATCCAGCAGTTTAAGGTTTTATTGTATTGAGGTTTAACGTTAAGAATCAACAGCATCTGACCCGACAAATTTTTTTATGCCATATGCCAGCTTCCAAATGCAAGAAAAAAGTGAAAATAACTCACCTTATGGATGGTATTCATTTATTTAAGCAAAAAAGGTTTAGCCGGTTTGCCAGTTAGCCGGTTTAGCCAATCAAAAAGAAAATTTTCTAAAAATGGCGTGCGAACGGGTAAACGGGCTAACCGGTTTTCATGCGAGCATTTTGAGTCGGCCTGCGAGAGCTCAGCCGAGTCGCTTGTAACACAGCATTCGGGCATTAGATGGGGTTATGAAACCAGTTCTAAAATTTAGCAGGTCACTTTTTTTTCCTGATATTTTTTAATTTTTTCAATTAATACCGGAACAAATTCCCGGCCGTCATCAACGATGCCGAAGTCTACCTTTTCAAATACCGGTGATTTGGCATCGTTATTAATCGCTATCATAATTTGAGAACCGACAATACCGACCATATGCTGCAATTCACCGGATAATCCGACCCCGATATAGCATTCCGGACTCACCATTTTACCGCTTTGCCCAATCATCGTTTCCAAATCAGCCCAGCCTTCATCAACTGCCGGACGGGTGCAGCCTAGCGCTGCATTCAGCGTATTGGCCAAATCCGCTATTTGTTGCCAGCCATCCGGATCTCCGGCTCCTGCTCCGCCGGCGACGATGATCGGCGCCGATTCCAACGGCACCCCCTTGGGCTCTTCACGAACAACTTCTAGAGTTTCGATTCGGCGAGGCACGTCAATCGGGACCTCCAACTCAACAACCTCACCGGTCCGCTCGGCATCCATCTCAGGCTTTGGGAACACTCCGCTGGCAATGGTGGCCATCTGCGGTCGTTTCTCCGGGCAGATAATTGAGAGCAATCCCCCATAGGCGGGAATTTTTTGTTCTAGAATTCGGTCTTTGTCGAGGACCAGATCAATACAGTGCGCTGTCAAACCGGTTTTCAACCGGGCGGCAACCAACGGGGCTAATTCTCTTCCCATCGACGTAGAGCCAAGCATCATGATCTGCGGTTGCTGCTTCTGAGCAAGTTTGACGATGATTTCGGTGTAAAGTTCCGGTTGATAAAAATAAAGTTCCGGTGAGTTTGCCAGATAGACTGTGTCGGCACCGGCGGCAACCAACTGCTGGGTTTGTTCACGGACGTTGTCTCCCAGTAAAACAGCCTCCACTGAGGTTTCCAGCTCATCAGCCAATTTTCGCGCCCGGCCGATGAGTTGAAAGGATACGCTAAGAATCCGGCAATCAATCTGATCAGCAATTACCCAAACGGGAGCTTGTGTTTTATCCATATTTTTGGCCTCATATAAGTAGTAGAAATTACGAGACGTTAAATTACTCCTGCCTCCGCCAGCTTTTGAACTAATTGTTCTGCCTTTTCTTCTCTGGTGCCGCTGATCATCTCAACTTCGCGCTTACTCTCGGTGGTACTCAGATTTGAAACAACCGTAGGGGATCCTTTCACCCCCAACAATTCTGCGGGCACACCCAGTTCATGGATTCCCCATTCACTGATTTCCTTTTTTCGGGCCTTGATGATGCCCGAAAAACTGAGCGTGCGGGGAGTATTCAAGTCTCTGGTTACCGTAAAAACGGCGGGAAGTTGGACTCGCATCAGGCGGTATCCATTTTCAAGGCTTGCCTTTACCTGCCAAAATTCTCCCTCAGATTCGACAATCTCTTTTACCATGGTTACCACGGGAATATTCAAGAAGGTCGCCATCTCAGGTCCCACCCATTCGGTGCTGCCGTCGCTGCTGGCCATACCGCAAAACACCACATCAAAAGAGCCTATTTTTTCAATGCCTTTGGCAAGGGTATATGCCGTGGCATAGGCATCTGCACCGCCAAAAGCGGGATCAGAAAGCAGGAAACCCTGATCGGCACCCAGAGCTAAGCATTCTTTAACGATATTACCGGCTTCCGGTGGTCCCATGCTCAGCACCGATATGTGCGCATCGCCCTGCTCCTTGAGCTGGAGAGCGGCTTCCATGGCATTTTTATCCAATGGGTTCACAACAAATGGGACTTCGCAGCGCATGAGGGTTTTGGTGTCGGGATCAATTTTAATATTGCAGGCCTCTTTAGGATCAGGGACCGCCTTTACACATACTACAATATTTAGCATCGTATAAATCCTATTTTGATTTTTGAATATCGAATACCTGCCCGCCATCGCTAGCGCTCTGGCGCAGCAGGCGGGTCGAACAAGGAATGTCGAACCGCAGAAGTCATCAAAAGAATAAGGCAATATTGCTCACTTCGATATTCTGCGGTTCCTTGTTCTGCGGTTCTGCGGTTCAAAATAAAAGATTTACATTCGACACAAAAATCTACTTGATTTATCAAATGGTGGTTGAGTTACCAAAATGGCTATGCGAGTACCCACCTGCCAATGATGACCTTCATTATATCGGATGTACCTGCCGAGGGCCCGAGAACAGCTGCATCACGCCAAAACCGGGATACCGCATACTCCTCCATACAACCATAACCGCCGTGAATATCCACCGCCATTTTCGCCGCTTTTTGGGCTACTTCGGTGGTGAAATATTTGGCGACGGCGAATTCATTGCTGCATCGTATCCCGTTATCCTGCATGGCTGCCGCGCGATATGCCAAAAGGCGACCGGCTTCCAGATCGATTTTTATTTCCGCCAGTTTGTTCTGAATTCCCTGCAGTGCGCTAATCGGTTTCCCATAAAGAACTCGTTCATTAGAAAATTTTATAGATTCTTCCAAGCAGGCTGCTTGCAAACCGAGAGCACAACCAACCATACCTCCTCGGCCAACATCGCCAATGGCAGCCATGGTCACACCCAGTCCCTTGCCTTCGTTTCCGAGCAGCTGTGTCTTGGGAATACGAAGATTTTCAAACGCCAGCTCACCGGTATTACAGCCCCGCATACCGACTTTGTGCTCTTTGTGCGTCGCCCGCCAGCCTTCCATATCCTTGTCGATTACAAAGGCACAAAACGCTTTGGGATCATCTTCGGATTTGGTGAGAATGGTAATGGTGTCTGCGATGTGGGAATTGGTAATAAAACACTTACGGCCATTGACGATAAAATCATCGCCCTCTTTTTTATAAGCCGAGCGAATGCCCGTCGGATCGGAACCTCCGGTAGCTTCGGTTACGGCTGTTGTTGCCAATCGCTCCCCCTTGGCTAAACCGGGTAAATATTTCTTTTTAAGTTCCTCACTGCCGAATTTTACAATCGGTTCAATACCCAATGCAAAGACTTGCAGCATCATCGCCGTTGCCACTGAAACCCGGCTGATTTCCTCCAGGGCAATCATACGGGCAACATAACCCAACCCGAGCCCACCGTATTCTTCAGGAATGGTCAATGCCATCATTTCGGCCTCCCCTAATGCCTTGACGACAGCATCGCTGACTTCGCCGGTTTCTTCCATTACAGGAATCTTGGGAGCAACCTGAGTTTCGGCAAATTCACGTGCCGCTTTTCGAAACATTTCCTGTTCTTCGCTAAATGTAAAATCAATCATGTTTTCCTCCTTTTTTTATGTTAATCGGTTTGAATAATATCTATGGCTTTAGTTCTTGAAGATAGCCAATCACAGAGTTAATAGATTTGTCTAAACTTTCAGTTGATTTATTTGTCCCATAAATTACAGAAGCGCCCAGCATAATGGCAAATAACATTTCCGTGACTGTTTCGGTACTAACATCCTTTCTTAATTCACCTTGTTTTTTGCTCTGGTCTAAAAGCCTTTTGAGCATATTTTTGGTACCGATAAACCCCTTGTCTATCTCTTTTGATAGCTTGGGGCGCTGGTCATTGAGTTCTACGGAAAGGGTAATAAAGATACACCCCCCGGGGAAATTCTCAGCATCTTTCAGGTACCTGTCGCGATAGTTTTCCAGCAGTTTTATAATTTTTTCTATTGGATTTTCTATTTCATCCAGTCCTGAAAGATTCTTTTCACGCCAAATTCTGTTGGCCTCTTCCATAACGTGATAGAATAAATCCTCTTTGCTCGAGAAGTGATTATAAAAACCACCTTTTGATGTATTTGCAGCTTCTAAAATGTCATGGATGGAAGTACTTAAAAATCCCTTAAGCGAGAAGAGTTTCAAGGATTCATGAATAATTTTTTCTTTCAGGCTCATTTTGTGCGTCCTAGATAAAGTAAAGAGACAGACCGGTCGGTCTCAATATTTTTAAAAGGAAAAATGAGCCCTGTCAAGTCTTTTTAAAATATGGAATATTGGGTTGAAAAGCGGAACATTTTCTGATTTTTAATTATGAACTATACTAAACGACGTAAATCATTGCGCATATATACACAGCGTTCTGCATGTTTGGCCCAATATAGTGGTTCTAAAATCAACGATTTATAGGGCAAATACGCAATTTATTATGACGCTGTGTATAAACACTAATCCTCATTGTTTTCATTTTTGAGCAGAGTATCTATGATCTTTGGAATATACTCTTCGGCTTTCGTAGCTTGAAATCGGGTAGAGCCGGCGCCGCGGTGACCTCCCCCCTCAAAATCAGCCAGCATCAGACCAACATTGACATGGCATTTGGGATTAAAAATGCTGTGTCCGACATGAACCGCAACTCGATCTTTCTTTTTATCTTCATAGCGAATTTTTAAATTCACAAAGGTATCGGGAAACAGAGAATAAACAAGGAACCGATTTCCGATAGGGGGCTTTGTGAAAGGGCGAAAATCGGTGATTGACACATGCTTGATCAATTCCGTATTTTCTTTTAGGTAGGCGATATAGATTTCATCTTGTACCAACATAGATTGACAGTGCTTATATACCTCCGGATCTTCAATGACCTGCTGAATATCAAATTTCCTAAGCAGTTCAATCAGCATATTCCAATACGCTTCATCCGGTTCGCCATCATTTGAGACGGTCATCGAAAGCATGACATAGTCATATTTCTCAGGATGAAGCACCTCATCCAGGGTTAAATCCGCCGAATCAATTTTGTCGGCAGCCTGGACTAATTCGTTGTAATCCCGCTTAAACCTATCTTTATAGTGTTCAAAAATTAAACCTGCAGCTGAAGGAGCAATTTTAAAAACGCCCTTGAATGGTTTATTGATTCGGTTGGTATAATGATGATCAAACCAAAGCGCGCAGTTCTCGTCATACGGTAGATTGGCAACAATATCTTGGCTGTGAACCTCGACCCGACCTTTTTGGAGAGCATTCGGCTCGACCCATTTAACAGGTTCTCTGATATCAAAAACTTCGCAAAGCAGAACAGCGCAAACAATTCCATCAAAATCAGGTCTGGTGACAATCCGCATATAACGGCTCCACATTTTTATTGATGTTTATAAGTGGTTATCGTATCTAGCACATCATATTAATCCTATCAGAATTACTCTAAAATACAAGGAGGATAGCGCTATGGCACTTTATCTTGTTCAACATGGTAAAAGCTTGCCGAAAGACGTAGACCCCGACCAGGGGCTCTCGCATGAAGGAGTTGCTGAAACGGAACGTATCGCCAAAGTGGCGAAAGACTGCGGTGTAAACGTTAAAAGCATCAAACACAGCGGCAAAACCAGGGCCCGTCGCACAGCCGAAATTTTTTCTTTGGCGCTGAACGCAGGGGCAGATATCCAGGAAGTAAGTGGAATAAAACCGTTGGATGATGTGGCCGCATTTACAGAGACCATCAATGCCGAAGATGACGTCATGCTGGTGGGTCACCTGCCTTTTATGGAACGTATGACATCATTTCTGATCACAGGGGCTATCGAAAAGCCGGTCTTTAAATTCCAAAACAGCGGCATTGTTTGCTTGGATAAAGACCCGGATATTCAGTCGTGGGTCATTAAATGGACCCTTATGCCGTATATTGGATAGAGGGAATAACAATTGAGGAATTGCGAATTGAGGAATTTAGAAATTAGCCGACATGTCACTCATCGTAAAAACTGAAATACCTACGTACATTGGCTCGTTTACAGCGCCTATGAGTTTACTAAATGCGTTTATCACTGCAGTTGCTCTTAATAAGAAAAAACAAGCTTTGCCTGCATTAACTAAACTCGAGACTGAATTCGAGGAGTTTGAAACATATATCACTAGAGATCTTGGCTTGGCACATAAATCCTAACGTTCATGGGTTCAGTGGTTCAGGGTTCATAGGTTCAAAGGTTCTGGGTTCAAGGTTCTGGGTAGATGTTCAGGTTTCAGGAACTCTAATTCGGAATCGAAAAGCCTTGAACCTTATACTTTTGCCTCAAACCTAAGACATTCGTATGAAAACCCTGAACGGTGAACCCCTGAACCTTTATAAGAAGAGAGGTATTATGGACAGATCACTGGAACACGTGTTTAACCCCCAATCTGTTGCCGTAATCGGTGCTTCTGAGGTCCCGGGAAAGGCCTCAGAGCGCAGAACACGAAGCCTCCTTGAGGGAGGCTATGAGGGAGATGTGTATCTTGTCAACCCAAAAAGATCAGAGCTTTTTGGGAGGAAGGCCTATCCCAATATCACGGATGTGGGCCAGGAAGTAGACCTTGCCATGATTGTGGTAGCTCCCAGATTTTTGGTTTCCGCTGTTGCCGCCAGTGTAAAAATGGGCGTTAAGGGAGTTATTATCATTACAGCCGGTATGGGAGAAACCGGAGAGGAAGGCAAGAAAATAGAGACAGAAATCCTAAACGAGGCAGCCAAGACCGGAGTTTGCGTTATTGGGCCCAACTGCAGCGGCATGTTCAGTGCTTCTGCAAATATGAACCTTTTAGGAGTGCCGCGTTTGGAAAAGGGACCGATTTCCGTTCTTGCTCAAAGTGGAAATGTGATTGATTCTCTGACCCACTATGCTCGTATGCGGGGATTGGGGTTTAGCAAGATCATTAGCCTGGGAAATGCTATCGGCGCAAGCTTCCCCGACTATATTACTTATCTCAAAGACGATTCTGAAACCAAAGTAATCATAACCTATCTTGAAGGCATAAAAGACGGAAACCGCCTGGTCAGGTCGGTTCGTGAAACCATTAAGAATAAGCCAATTATTGCCCTGAAAGTGGGAAGATCAGCTGCCGGGGCAAGGGCAGCGGCCTCCCATACCGGATCGTTAGCAGGAGATGACCTCATTGTGGATGCAGCCTTCAGACAGGCCGGAATTGTGAGGGTGGCCAACATTGATGAACTGTTCGATATGGCAGAAGTCTTTTGCAACTGCCCCCTTCCCCAAGGAAATCGGGTGGCTATTCTGTCTGAAGGAGGTGGCGACAATTCGATTGCAGCGGATAACGCCGAGATCCACGGCATGGAGGTGCCGGTGCTATCCCAAGAAACTCAGGAAAAGATCAAGCCCTTTTTGCTTCAGGGCATGCCCGCCTCTAACCCCATCGACTATGGCGGAACAGCTGAAGAAAATCCCCACATGATCACAGAATGCGCGAAGGTCTGTATGGAAAGCGACGAAGTTGATGGCATATATATCACCGGCTTCTTTGGCGGCTTCAAAGATATTATTGCCCCGCATGTGGCAGAATTAGAGGAACAGACCTCAAGAGATCTGGTGGAATTGGTCAAGCAATTTAAAAAACCGCTTTTCGTTCACACGAGCTTTGCAAGAGGAGCCATCAAATCTCTGGATATCCTCAAGAGGGCGAGTATCCCGGTCATGGAGTCTTCCCAACGATCCTCTCAGTGCCTCAGCGCTCTCATGAAGTTTTCCATAAACCAGAAAAAGATTCGTCAGATGAAAGGCCCTGAGGCTCGAATGAAAGAACGTCCCGAGGTGAGGGAAGTTTTTGCAAAAGCACGACGCGAGAAGAGAGCCAATCTCCTTGAAACGGAATCACGGGATATCCTGGAAAGATATGGACTCTCGTTACCGGCGGCGGCACTCATTTGTGGTGTCGACGAGGTTAGTGAGGCAACTGGTAAGATTCCTTATCCGCTGGCAATGAAAGTCGTCTGCCCTGATATTATCCATAAATCGGATGCCGGCGGAATTAAATTGGACCTGAAAACCGAAGAGCAAGTCCGGCAGGCATTCGAAGAAATTGTCGCTAACGCCTGTAAGTTCACGACGCGGAACCGCGTTATGGGAACCCTCATTTCCTCAATGGTCGCCGATGGGCAGGAATGCATAATCGGAATGATCCGGGATCCCCAATTTGGCCCGGTGATTATGTTCGGACTGGGCGGAATATTTGTTGAGGTCTTGAAAGATGTCTCTTTCAGGGTTGCTCCCCTTGCGGATGAAGACATCGGTGAGATGATCAAAGAAATCAAAGGCTGCAATGTTTTAACAGGGATAAGAGGGGAAAAACCCAAGGATATGGATGCTATTAAAAGCATAATTGCTACACTTTCTGAAATTGCGATCGACAACCCGGAGATAAAGGAGATCGATCTCAATCCAGTTATTGTACACGAAAAATGTGCATCCATTGTAGATTCCCGAATGATACTCAAAGATGCCTAAGAGAGGTTATAACCGTTCAGGGGTTTAAAGGTTCAGGGTTCAAAGGTTTAGAGCTTCAGAATTAACATCAAAACTGAGCCGTTGATTTGATGAACTCTGATGGGAAAACGCATGTAAATAGAACGATTTGAGAATATTGAGGCATGGCAATTGGCCCGTGAGCTAACTCGCAAGGTCTATGGCTTGACAAAGAACGGTAACACTCTTATGAAACTTCATGAAATTCGATGCCATTTTCATGAAGTTTCCTCTTCGATCAAACTGGCCGTTACGGCGGCCAGCGGCGGCGCTGAACGCTGAATCTGTGAACCTGTTAACGTTTTATTTTTTAAAAAAATTGAAAGGAGATTTATGCAATGTCCAAAGAGGAGCTCGTTGCTGAATACAGCAACAAAATAGAAGAAATTTACCGGCAAAGGTCACCAAAGTCCGCGGAAGTAATTGAGTACGCGAGTCAGTATGTTCCTGACGGTGACATGCGAATTTCGATCTGGTTTGAACCCTACCCCACGGTGATGGCCAAAGGCGATGGATGTCATCTCTACGATGTGGATGGTAATGATTACCTCGATTTTTCCAATAACTGGACCTCGATGATCCTAGGCAATAACCACCCCAAAGTAGTAGAGGCAATCAGCAAACAGGCTCCTTTGGGATCCGCCATGGCAGCACCCCATGAGTTGGTCTTTGAGTGGGCGAAAATTCTGTGTGAAAGAATCCCTTCGGTGGATAGGGTGCGCTTTTGCACTTCAGGAACAGAAGCCTTAATGTTTGCCGTACGCGCTGCCAGGGCCTTTACCGGCAAGGACAAGATCTTAAAGATGGAAGGCAACTACCACGGCAGCTACGACATTATGGAGATGCAAGTCGGCTGGAGAAAACTGCCGCCAGGATTACCCAAGAGCGTGGAACAAGACGTACTGGTTACGCCATTTAATAACAAGGCGGCGGCCGAAAGGATCATTACGGAGAACAAGGATGATCTGGCTGCGGTAGTTGTTGAGGGCATAATGGGGGCCGCCGGCATGATTCCGCCCGAAGACGACTACTTAAAACACCTTAAGAAGGTGACCGGCGAAAATGATGTGCTCCTGATTGTTGACGAGGTGATCAGCTTCAGACTGTCTACCGGGGGCGCGCAGCTGATCTATGATGTCCAGCCCGATCTTACCGCGCTGGGAAAAACCATTGGCGGCGGATTACCGGTGGGCGCGTTTGGCGGCCGCGAAGATGTTATGGCCGTGTATTCGCCCAAGCACAAGCGTCCGGCGCATCATGCGGGAACTTTTGTGGCGACCCCCATTGCTGTCGCTGCTGGCATCGCCAATCTCAAAGAGATGACGGCCGACACCCTGGATAGAATTAACTCGCTGGGTTGGTCAATGAGAGAAAATTTGCAAAAAGCTCTTGATGATTTAAATATCAAAATACAAGTCAAGGGCTATGGTTCTCTGCAGCAGCTGCACTTTACATCCGAACCGGTATTCGACGCTCAAACTGCCTTCTTTACGCAAGATAGGGATCTGCTCAGGTTGTTCCATCTTTCATTGATGAATAAAGGTATATTTATCCCCAACAGGGGATTCTTTGCCATCTCTACCCCGATGACCGAAGCTGAAACGGATAAGGCGGTGGAAGCTACAACTGAGACTTTGTCAGAATTGAAACCCCTTATGGAGCAGATTGCACCTCAACTCGTCGGCTGAAAGGTTTTATCAAATAAGATCTTTTTCCTTCAGCTCAGCCAGAAGTTTCTTCCCCTGGGACAGGTTGTCAAAGATGACTGCTGATGTAATGGTTGCAGAAGAAACGGCATCTACTTCCGGCTGGAAAATAAAAGGTTCAGCAATGGATCTGCCAAGGAGCTGCTCCTGCATTTTAGCTATATCGGCTTGATCCCAATGTTTATTTCCATATTTGGTCAACTGTAGCGGTACAAACCTAAGCACCTTACCTGAGGCATCAAAAACATAAATAAAGTGAATATCATGACAGTCACCGCAGGCAGACGGGCGGCTGATTACTTCCGCAAAAAGTCGCTGAGATTTACCCTTATGTTCAACAATGACTGTATATACATATTTTGAACTTTTTAGGACAAGCCTTTGATAGTTTATAATTCTTCCATTAAATGTTGTGAATATGTTTTCGACCTTTTCCAATAGATCAGAATCTGAAAAAACTGGTTTAACAATTACAGACTCAGTTCCTTCTTTTCGAAATTCCTTTTCAACAGCAGCTAAATCTATAGTCATTAATTGGCCTAATTTTTTAAATACACGCTGATAGTCTCGATTGGGGCCGAGGTGCGTTTCAGCTACAATTCCTATCTGGTCTGATGGATCCTGACGGACATAAATGCTAAAAGGGGTAAGGCTGCTCCCGATATCTCGGTGCATTTCAAATTGAGGATCGGGGATTATCGGAAAGCGTACTTTATATTTTTCTTTAAAACCTTTAACCTCGAGATCTCCATTTCCTGCTGCGATACCGATAATCTTAATTCGACCTCTCGTGTCAGGATCATTCTCAATAAGATCAAAAAGCTCATTGTAGGCCGGGGCCTGTCTTTGACAACTCGGGCAATAAACACTTATGATTTCCACCAGTACCAAATCTGACTTTATTTCTTTAAGCGTAAAGGTATTGCCTTTCGATAAGCCTAGATATTTCCTTTCTTTGGGATGTATTGGCGTCTTTAAAGGCGTTTCAGGAAAAATGTCTCCAGCCTTTATAAGCTTGATTTCTTGAGAGTGAGATATCCTTGTGAAACTCCAACACATTAGAATCAAAATAACTGTAGAAATGAGAAGAATATATCTGGACATAAAATTACCTATTTGATTTCCAATTCACCCGCCAACTTCAAAATTCCATCGAAGTCAAAGTCTTCAGCCAATTGAACGATTCGTTTAGTGATCGGGATACACGAATCTGAGCGATCCTTCAGTTCTTCTGCGATGGAATTCAGTGTCGTAACATCATCCATTTCCGCGGAACCATGTATGTGTTTCGCAATATCCTTAGCCAATTCAGCCGGGATGGGGGCAATCTGTTGGTCGGATGGTTCAATGACCGTATCTTCTCCCGGTACTCTCAGGGCCTGAACTGTTTCCAGCCTTTGATTTAAGCTATTTTTAAGCTTTGCAAATTTCTGATTCAACTCTTCGCCAAATGCGGCCTTTTTCGATTCCCCTTTAACCAGTTTTTCGATCTCAACTGCGGTAGCCTGAAGATCTGTGGCCGCCAGATTGCCGGCCAAACCCTTAAGATTATGAACCAGGCTGTGGGCTTGTTTCAGATCCTTTTTATCCAGCGCCTTACCGATGTCTCCGGCTACCTGTATATAGTTGGCAATAAAATCCAGCAACAACTTCCTGTAAAGACGCCGGTTTCCCTGCAATCGCTTTAAGCCCTCCGCGAAGTCAAATCCCGGCAAATTTTCCGGGAGTTCATCTTCGCCCGAAACCGTCTGCTCCGTATCCGGACGTTCGGCGGTAACCTGCGGCTGATGGGCTTGAGCACGTTTTTCACTGGGCTGGATCCATTTCTGCAGAGTTGCAAACAACTGATCCGGATCAATGGATTTGGTCAAATGGCCGTTCATGCCGGCTTCCGGGCTCTTGTCCTCATCTCCGGTCATCGCATGAGCGGTCACGGCAATGATCGGCATATTTCGGATTTCGGATTTTAGATCGGAATTCTCTTCGATTTTATTCCGCTTTCCGCCTTCCGAATTCCGAATTCTATCCTCTGACCCCTGACATCTGCTCTCTGTCTTTACTCATTTTATCCGTGTGGGCGCTCGTGTTGGAACTTGGTTTAAACAAATTGGTAATGTCTCTCACAATCAAATACAGCGCCGGCACATACAGCAGTGTTAGCACGGTAGCGGCCAGCAGTCCAAAGCAAATACTGACGGCCATGGGTTTCAGAAACTGGGCCTGAAAACTGCGTTCCAGCAGTATCGGAAAAAGCCCTGCAATGGTGGTCACCGAAGTCAGCAGCACCGGTCTGAACCTGGCTTTTCCGGATTCGACGACGGCTTTATCAACCGTAACCCCGCTGCGCACCGCCCGGTTGATAAAATCAATCAGAATCAAGGAGTCATTGACCACGATTCCAGACAGCGCCACGATTCCGAAAATGCTGATGATGGTAAATTCCATACGCAGCACGAGATGGCCCAAAATGGCTCCGATAAGACCGAAGGGGATGGCCATCATAATAATCACCGGCTGGATATAGGAACGAAACTGGCTGGCCAGCAAAAGGAAGATACCCATCATCGCCAGCAAATAGCCACTTTTGATGCTATCAAGTGATTCTCTGGTTCTTTTTTCCTGCCCCTCAAAGTCATAAGTTAAACCGGGATATCGTTGCGTAAGTCCTGGTAAAAAATTGGTCTTCAGATCGTTGACGATCACACTGGCATTGGCAATAGTTTCGTCAATATCTGAAATGACAGTAATGGTTCGTTTGCGATCCACCCGATTGATGACCGAATAGGCCCTGCCGGGGATGATATTCGCTACTTCTTCAATTGGGATCTCCTGGCCATCGCTGGTGCGAATGCGCATGTCTTCAAACCCTGAAAGACTGCGTCGTTCTTTGTCTTCATATCGAACCAGCACCTTGACATCGTCTCTGCCCCTCTGAATGCGAAGTGCTTCTTCACCGTAAAACGCCTGGCGAACCTGTCTGGCAAGATCACGCATGCTAATCCCCAAAGATCTAGACCCTTCCTTGATGCGGATCTTTTGTTCCAGCTTGCCGGGTTTGAAATTATCGGAAATATCAAAGGTGCCGGGAAAAGTTTCAATTTCAGTCTTCAAATCGGCGGCTGCCTGCATGAGCTGATCAAAATCTCGGCCGCTAAGCTGAATTTCGATCGGATTACCGGCCGGACTGCCTTCCAGAGTAGAAAAAGTTAACCTTTCAACACCGGGTATTTCTCCGATGAGATTGCGCCAGTTGCTCAGAATTGTATTGGTAGATATATTTATGCGTTTTTCTGAAGAAGCAAGCTCCAGCCAAACCTCTCCAACATGACTTCCATATTCAGGGGGTTTCCAATCTCGTCGGGGAATGGCTCCGACAATTGAGAAGGTGTTTTTAACCAGCCCAGCGTTTTTTTCAGAAAATTCAGAGAAAACCGTGTTGAGTTGAAATGATCCTTTTTCAATATGTACAATGGCTTCCTCGGTTATTGCGAAAGGCGTTCCAAGAGGGTAGATGACTTCCGCTACAATCCAGTCACTTTCTCCTTTTGGGAAAAAAACAAAGGGAACATATCCTCCCTTAATTACACCCAGGCTGATAATCAGTACACCGATACCGATGGAGAAGGTAAAATATCTGTTTTTGACCACATATTTAATGGCCGGAGCATAGAGACGATCGATCACCGTGCGCAGTCCTTGCTCTACTTTTTGACGGAGGCGTTCGTGCCAGGACGCAAATTTTCTGGTTTTTTTCTCCGATTGAGTCAAGGCATGGTTCAGATGGGAGGGGAGGATCACCAATGCCTCTCCGAGGGACACGATCAAGATAATGATGACAGCCATGGGCATTACCGCAATGAATTTACCCATAATCCCGGAAATAAACAACAGCGGAGAGAAGGCAACGATTGTCGTGCTCACTGCCATGACCACCGGTCCACCGACTTCCTTCAGTCCTTCAACAACCGCCACAGAAGGAGATTTGTCCCTGCTGTAATGCGTATAGACATTTTCACCGATAATAATGGCATCGTCCACCAGGATGCCGAGGGTCATGATGAAGGCAAAAAGCGATATCATATTGATAGTTTGATCAAAACCATTGAGCACCATGAAGGCCGCCATAAACGAAATCGGAATTCCCAGCGCCACCCAGAATGCCAGGCGCAAGTTCAAAAAAAGGGCGAGTGCGAAAAAGACCAGCGTAATACCCTGAAGCCCGTTGCGCAGCATCAGATCAATTCTGTCTTCAACCATGGTGGATATATCCCCCCAAATGGCAAATTCTATGTCTTCAGGGATTTCGTGTTTGTGATTCTTTACATAACTACGAGCTATCTTAGCAATTTCAATAATATCCTGCTCGCTGGTGCGACTTACCTGGACAATGGCAGCCCGCTTTCCGTTAAATCGTGTTTTGATGTCTAAATCTTTAAATCCATCGATGACCGTAGCAACCTGCCCAAGCTTCACAACCGTGCCATCATTTAACGTAATCAGGGGAAGTTTTTCAAACTCCCGGCCGGTGTAAAGCTGGCCCTTTGACCGGATCAAAATCTCCCCTTGATCGGTTTTGATTTTACCTCCCGGAAGGTCGATGCTGCCGGATCTCACCGCGCTGACCACTTGATCAAAGGAAAGGCCAAAACGACGAAGATTTTCTTCAGACACTTCCACCGCTATTTCGTAGTCCCGCACGCCAACAAGGTCGATTTGGGTAATGGAATCGGATTGTTTGAACTTTAACAATTTGAGTATAGAAGTTATTATATTTTGCAATCCGCCGGAATCCGTCTGCGAAGCAATTCTGGCATCCAGCAGATTATCCCGGATAGTTTCGGCGACTTGACGCAGCCGTTTTTCAGAGACTTCCCCAAACACCGCCACCGAGATAGTCGGATCCTGGTTTATAATCTCCATGACGACAGGTTCTTCGGCCTCTTCAGGGAAGGTGTCGATACGATCCACCTCCGCTTTGATTTCATCCAGAATTTTTCGAACATCCGCTCCGGTTTCAAGTTCTGCGATTACCTGACCATTTCCTTCCCGCGCAGTAGATATAATACGCTCTATCCCTTCAATGCTTTCGATTTGCTCCTCAACCTTAACGCATATGCCTTCTTCCACCTCTTCCGGACTCGATCCGGGATAATCAACCGTTACCACGATCATGTCCAGGGAAAACTGCGGAAGCATTTCCCTGCGCATCTTCATGACCGTAAAAATACCGGCCACGATAATAAATATCATGAAAAGGTTTACGGTAACGTTATTTTTTATTGACCAATTGCCTAGCGCACGCATGATTATTCGTTATTGGTTATTCGTTATTAACAATTAACGATTATCAGGCTTGAGCCTGACTTTCATCCCATCCGCCGCCGAAGATAATGGGGTTTTGATGATAAGTTCTCCTTCTGATATTCCTTCGCTTATAATTACCGAATCTTTATAACTGCGCATAATAGTTACCGGCTTTATTTTTAAGCGATCATCTTGAACGGTGTAAACCACGTCGCCCGGATAAACAACATGCCTCGGCAGTACGAATGCTTGTTGAATCTCTTTGCCTTTGATCCCTACGGTTACGAACATCCCCGGTCTCAGACGAAATGAATTCTCTTTCTGCCCCATGGTCGAGGTTTCATCCACTTCGACCACCACCGGCAGTGTGCGCGTTCTCTGATCCATCTGTGCCTTTACTCTGACGACTCGTCCATTCCAGACATAGTCTTTCCCGGCGTTTTTAAAGACGACTTCTGCCGTTACTGGTGTTTTTTGACCCATATCGGCCGGAAACCATTTGAAATCCTTGGTCGGTATCCGCACCTCGATATCCAACTCCCCGTCACTGTATATTCTGCCCAATTGCTGCCCCACGTTCACGTGCTGCCCGACCTCGATAGCCTTTTCAAGCACCCAACCATCAAAGGGTGCGATAATGCCGGATCGTTCAAGATCCAGTTTTGCCTCTTCGTACAATACCTTTGCCATTTCTCGTGCGGCAATTAATTGTTCTTTTTTGGGACCCGTCAAAGCCAGTTCGTTTTCAAGCGCCTGGAGGCGTTCAACGCTCGCCAGATAGGTTTGCTCGGCTTTATCGAGTTGGGATTGAGCAATGACTTTTCTATCAATGAGTTTTTTCAGCCGCAAATATTCATTTTTCGCAAGGTTAACATCGGATTTTGCGATTTTTATCCTGGCTTTATGATTTATCACCTCCTGCTTCAAACGCTTGATCTCAGCTTCGGCCTGCTTGATCGAAACTTTTCGCCGTTGCATTTCCAGCCGGTAGGTGCGTGGGTCAATTTGAATCAGCTGCGTTCCTTCCTGAACAAAGCTGCCTTCTTTAAATGATGGGTTTATATCGACAATTTGCCCCCGGACTTGTGCCACCAACTTGAGGGATTCACGAGGCTCCACGGTTCCGAAGGACTCCACGACCAAATGAACGTTCTCGGCTATGGCCGGGAAAACCTCAACCAGACGCCTCGTTTCAATCGGCACCTGTCGCTCTGCCTTAGGCCGCAACTTTATTAGGACAATCATAATTACAATCGCCACTATTAGAACTACCAGGACCCGAATTGTCTTAAAGAAAGCCCCTTTTTTCATACAGGAAAAGCTCCACTGCAAAAAGTTTTGAATTTATTTTTTGGCTTAAAATTAGATCTTAAGGGATTTCGTTGAAAAATGAAAGTCTTACTGCAATAGCTACCGGCAAAACCAATTATCTCTGGCCAGGTGCATAGGACCAGGTATTTATGACGAAATAAAAATAGCCGCTTTTCTCCGGTGTGGACTCAAACGGCTATATCGACATCTAGATGAATAATAAGGTTATTTTCAACCTTCTTGAATCTTCTCCGTCAGCACGGGAACAAACTCAAGCAAGTCATCCACTACCCCTACGTCGGCAACCTGAAAAATTGGAGCTTTCGGATTCTTGTTGACAGCCACAATAAAGGGATTTCCCTTTAACCCGCCCAGATGCTGAAAGGAACCGCTGATTCCCAACGCCAAGTACACTTTCGGTTTGACCGTCTGTCCGGAGGTGCCGACCTGGCGGGACTTTTCAAGCCATTTGGCATCGACGATCGGCCTGGAACAGGAAACGACGCCACCCACGGCTTTGGCCAGTTCTTCGGCGATTTCAATATTATCTTGATCTTCAATACCCCGACCAACCGAAACAAGGATATCCTCTTTGGTAATATCCACATCACCGACGTCCGCCTCAACGATTTCGAGAAATTGTCTTAAGGCAGACAGGTCACCGACTTCCCCGGATTTATCCACTACCTGTCCTCCGGCAGCCTTGCTTTCATCCGCCGGG
>CP070746.1:2853447-2866681 GCA_020348305.1 Desulfobacterales bacterium | reverse complement strand
TGCAGCAGAGGCGCTGTTGCGCCGATTCAAGCGTGAATTTGACTTGCCCCGCCTGCATCCCCTGGTTGACCTTTGCAACGCTATTTCCTTAGCATTTGCACTTCCGGTAGCAGTTTTTGACCTGGATGCCATCGAAGAATACATCGAAGTCTGCCATGCAAACGGATCAGAACAATATCTGGCTTTTAACGGAGAGTTAGAAAACCCTTCTCCCGGCGAAGTCATCTTCAGAGACGCCGCCGACCAGGTTCATGCCCGTCGATGGACGTTTCGCCAAAGCAAGCTCTCAACCGTTTCTCCGAACACCAGACAAATTCTCATAATCAGTGAAGGCCTCCACGAATCCGCTTCGCAGGATGTACCGGAATTGATAGATATATTATCTGAAAAGATCACCGCTATCGGAGCAACCATACGCAACAGTGTTATCCTCACTGCAGAAAATCCAAGGTTAGAATTCGAAATGCCATAATCGGATTTCAAAAGGAGTCTCATTTTAATCATGGCAAAATTAGGAACGGAAAATAAACCTGCAATAGTACGTGTTCAGAATGAACATAGGGCTCAGGAAATAGCCTCCATATTTGATAAAAATGGATGGAAGTTCATTTTAGGCATTGAACCGGACAAGCCGGAAGATATCTCGGATCTTGAAAAGTTGCTTAATCCACCCAAACCTGTTCAATCTGCAAAAATCGGTCGTAATGATCCATGCCCTTGTGGTAGTGGGAAAAAATATAAAAAATGTTGTGGATGAGGACGTTTTTATGTCCAATTACAATCATTTTTTTGCATAACCAGTCATTTGAGTAGACGCCTAAAACCGTGGCAATTTAAGCAGCTTTAGCCCCGACGAGTTTAAGTCTTTGATCGGGTGGTTTAGACCCTTGTCCGGCGTTGCTCAATTCCAACGTTATCTCTCCATTTCATCGTATCATCCAGAATTATTTTTCATGTTGACATACACGATAATGTTGTTATACTATAGCTATAATTATCCACATTATAGGAATCTATTATGCGCACTATACAAATGACCCTTGATGATGATCTCGTAAAAAAGGTCGACGCCATAGCAAATGAGCTTCATACATCACGCTCCGCGTTTACTCGAGATGCGTTGCGGGAAGCGGTCAAACATTACAACATTCGCCGTCTTGAATTGAAGCACCGCCAAGGCTACGCGGTTCACCCAGTCAACAAAGAGGAGTTCAGTGTTTGGGAAAAAGAACAGAATTGGGGGGATGAATGAAGAGGGGCGAGATCAGATGGTACAAATTCAAAGCTCCTGATAAGAAACGGCCGGTATTAATTTTAACCCGTGATTCTATACTGGAATATCTTGGAGAAGCCACTGTGGCTCCCATTACATCGACGGTTCGGGATATACCGAGCGAAGTATTCCTCTCTAAACAAGACGGGATGACAAAGGACTGCGCAATAAACTTCGATCATATTCAGACGGTATCAAAAGGAAAGATTGGATCGCTAATAACCGCACTGTCTCCAGATAAATTAGAACAAGTGTATGAGGCTATACAATTTGCCCTGGATTTATAAGAGATAACAATGGCATGAAGATGGACGGGCTATATCCTCTGATTTGCGTTGCTTTATATTAACCTCTCCTGCCTCCCTATCTTCAACACATACAGTTAAAATCGCCCGCCACTTATGCCTGGCCTTCGGCCCCACCGTATCCGTATACAAGATAAATTTTCAAAGCCATCTACCACATTTTGTATTGACATTATGCCTTTTTGGATATACATTGTATATCATAAAATTCAGGAGGCATGGTTGTGCAAAGCAATATTGAATTGCAAATTGGAAAATGGGGAAATTCCCTTGGGATAAGGCTCCCTAAGCATATTTCAAAGGCTCTTCACTTGAGGCCAAAAGACAAGGTAAGTTGTGCCATTGAAAATGGAAAATTGGTTCTAAAGCCAGTGCGTCTAGTCAAGAAGTATACACTTAAAGAATTATTAGCCAAAGTAGAAGAACCCAGCGAAGAAATATCATGGGGCAAACCTGAAGGAGAAGAAGTTTGGTAGACTACATCCCCAAACGTGGAGATTTTGTTCGTCTCAATTTTGATCCACAAACCGGGCATGAACAAATGGGGAGCAGACCTGCCCTAGTCTTAAGCCACACTTCATTTAATAGAAAGATGGGATTTGTTTTTGTCTGTCCCATAACCACCACTAAACGCAAAAATCCATTTTATGTGCCGATTCCCGAATCTGAGAAAGTGACGGGAATAATAATGGTAGATCAATTACGATCTCTTGATTATAGGGCGAGAAAAGCGGTTTTCATTAGCAAGTGTCCTGAGGTATTACTTCAGGAAGTCTTAATGCATATAGAACCAATTTTGTTTTAAGTCCTAAAAAAATCGCCGAACAATGGCATGAAGATGGACGGGCTATTTCGTGCGGTTTTGATAAACCTTGACTGAATCCCATTGAGGTGCCTTCTACATCTTTCGGCGTTGTGCTCGCCCGCTACTTATGCCTGGCGTTATAGCTTCCACCGGATTTGATTAAATGGCCAAGGAAAAGAAAATACCAGAGAAACTTAAATTATGGATTGATGCTCGAAAACGATTTCATCTATCACATGAACAGATTCAGATGGCAAGAGAACTGGGCATGAACCCCAAGAAGTTCGGTAAGCTTGCAAATTATAAGCAAGAACCCTGGAAGGCACCATTACCGGATTTTATTGAATCGCTCTATTACAAAAGATTTCGCAAAGAACGCCCTGACCAAGTCAAATCCATTGAACGAATTGTTAAAGATCGCAATAGAAAAAAGGAAGAGAAAAAACAACGAAAGAAAATCGAAAAAGAAGATCCCATACCCTTTTAATTAAAGGATTATACTTTCGATAATATTAAGCATAATACCCAAAACACGGTATAATCAATCGCTGAACCTAACATAGAAAGTTAGACTTTTTAAAACGTTTAATAACCTCGAACGGTTTCTATTATGAATTTAAATTGTCAATTTACAATCTGCATTATTTACTCTAAAATAAAAATCAGCGCATAGGCTCAAAAAATCGCGAGAATGAGGTGTTTGATGGACAGAGAAAAATTGCTCGAGACCAAACGAATTCTCATCGTTGACGATGAGCCCGATGTATTGGATAGTTTGTCCGACTTACTGCCGATGTGTAAGGTCACAAAAGCGACAACCTTCAAACAGGCCAAAGAACTGCTTGAAAATCAATATTTTGACATGGCCATTCTGGATATCATGGGGGTGGAAGGATATGAATTGCTGAAAATATGTAACAAGAAACGAGTGATCGGCGTTATGTTGACCGCTTACGCGGTAACCCCTGAGGATATCAAAAAGTCTTATGAAGATGGTGCGGCATCGTTTGTGCCCAAGGAAAAGATGGCGGAAATAACAACCTATCTTTCCGATATCTATGAGGCTAAAGAAAAAGGAAAAAATCTCTGGTGGCGTTGGTTTGATCGCTTGGCTGACTACTGTGAAAAAAAATTCGGCCCCGACTGGCAAAAGAAACACGGCTTTAAGGTAAGGTAAAATCATAATATCAATCTAAAATTCGCAGGATTTTCCTTCTGTATTAAGACTGACCGTATTTTTTTAAGGGATAAATTCGACATAACAAAGGGCCAAAAGTGACAGCTCCTGTGGCCGGGTCACAATATTCTTCGCTATCGGGTGTTAGAACATTGACATTGGATTCGAAAACCCCGAATAATACAGGGTCCTCACCAATCTCCTCCGGAAACCACCACCCGTGCTGGCATTCAACCATTCTTGGGGGGATTCTGGACGTCAGCTTGGCCTTCTGTTTTATCTTTCCTCTTAAGGTCTCTATCACCACCCAGTCGCCTTCACCGATACCCAATTGTCGGGCTGTATCCGGATTAACTTCAACGGTAGGATAAGGATAAAGCTTACGCAGGGACCGTATTTGTCTGTGCTCGGAGTGGTGCATGGGACGGAACCTGGCTCCGGTGATCAGGATGAAAGGATATTTCTTGGCCACATCCGGTTGGCTGATGGGTGTTTCCGGAGGTTCCGTATAGGCCGGCAATGGGTCATAGCCCAGCTTTTTTAAGATCGTTGAATACAGCTCAACCTTGCCGGTAGGTGTTGCAAATCCTTTGGGTTTACCGGTATCAGGATCAACCTGTTCATATCGTTTTTCAACGACAGGAGGTGTCCACCAGCGATGCTCTAAGGCAAATTCCTCAGACGATTGCAGATTAAGTTCTTCAAGCAAAGGCTCCAGACAATAATCCCACTCTTCCTCCAGGCTCTGACGCCAGTATTTTTCTTGGCCCAGTCGCACACCTAATCCCCGGTAAAATTCATAATCACTCCGACGCTCAAACAAAGGCTGAACGACTCGCTGACCAATCGCCGCCGCATTGCCGCTGCCCTGAAAAGTCTGGGTGTACAGCTGTGGATGCTCCAGCCAGTTAGTGACCGGGAAAACATAATCTGCCAGCATAGCCGAAGGGGTCATCCACTGTTCGGCGACCACGAAAAGCTCAAGATTCGAGCTTTTAAAGGCTTTATAGATTCTTTTTGTATTGGGGTAAGCCACCAACGGATTGCAAGCACCGCAGATCAGTCCTTTTACAGGGTAGGGTTTTCTGTCTAGTATAGCCGTCCACAGATCCGGTTCATGGCAGCCGGGCAGAAACCCGGCAGATAAACCTTTCCCATACCAATAAGGTTTTGCTACCTCATTAATCATTTCATATCCAGTGAATGTCCAAAGCTTGTGCCTGTCCGCACCGAGTTGTTTTTTTCGCTGCTCGGCTGGCAACTTGTCCATGTACTCCATCAAAAACCCATAGTTAGCCTTTTCGCAGGGTCCGGAAAGCATATCGCCGCCGACGATATCCAAGTTGCCTGTGATCGCGCGCAATAGACATTTGGCCTGGGTGATGCTGGTCACATTTACCCCCTGCATGTCCGACTTTACACCCCAGATAATCGATGCCGGTTTGCTGGTGGCATACAGCCGCGCCGTTTGCACAATCTCTTCTTGCGGTACTCCGGTTATCTCGGCAACTTTATTCGGTGGATACTGTTTTACCCGATCTCGCAGGTCACCAAATCCATGGCACCACTTCGCGACAAAATCCTTATCAAATAGATCTTCTTCAATAATCACATTCAACCATCCCAGGGCCAACGCGGCATCTGTACCCGGCCTAAGTCTTATCCAATGATCGGCGAGCCGGGAGGCAGTTTCTGAATATTTCGGATCAATGACAATATATTTTGTTCCCTTTCTTTTCGCTTTAATATGTTGTGAAAAAATGCAAGCAAAGGCTTCGGCCGGATTACCCCCCCAAATTACCGCACACTTGCAGGGTGGTTTTACGGCTCGACTGGCCCCGGCTCCATATATAGCCGCATGAATTTGGCGGCTGACAACTGAGCACCACTGCCCGGCATTGGCGTGGTTCGGACTTTCGAAAAGGTTCATAAATCTTACCTTAAACATTTCTGAAAATCCTCTGCCGGTACCTCCAACAGAAGCAACCGCCTCAGCGCCGCTTTCAGTCTTGATTTGGCGGAGTTTCTCCGATGCTTCGTCCAAGGCATTGTCCCATGTAATTCTTTCCCATTTGCCTTCACCTCTCTCACCAACGCGTTTCAGTGGATAATTGAGACGGTCCTCATGATAAAGGTGTTCGATGAAGGCTTTGGAGCGCTCACAAATCCAGCCCTGGTTTACCGGATGCCCGGGTTCGCCCCTGAGTTTAACTACTTTACCGTTTTCGACGGTGGCTAAAACACCGGCCTGCAGCCAGCAACCAAAACAGAGGGCACGCTTTATCTCTGAATTTTTAACTTCGCTCATTGACTTTCCTTTCTGATTTGAACAGAAGTGGGTGGATCTCATTCGGTCCAGAACCCATCCGCCTTCATTTGCTTGCCGTATCCGAAAAGGTCATCCGCCCAGAGAAACAAGGTGTTTAGCCGTGGCGTGTTTCTTATTGCCCATCTGACAAAATCATGAAGTCGACCGGCCGGCTTATTAAAGGGACACGTCCTGATACAATTGGCACAATCTGTTCCGTTTGCTGCCCAGAACATGAGACACTTTTCCGCATTGATCGGCCACCTTAATACACCTTCCCGGTTGGATCTATTATTTGCCTTATCCGTGGGCTCTCCGTACGCAATAGACTGGCTGGGACAATTGACGGCACATTTTTCACATTTCAAACAAAAATTCCAGACACCGAATTCGATGGGTCTGTCAGGAACCAGGGGCAGATCTGTAATCACCTTGGCCAATCGAACCCTGGGGCCATAATCAGGGGTAATCAGTAAGCCGTTTCGTGCCAACTCCCCCAATCCGGCATCAATGGCTATCGGAATGCTGCAGGCCGTATCATTTCCACAAGCGATCGCCCTATATCCCAATCCTCTGATATAATGAGCTGTTAAACCTGCTATAAACGCCATTTTAGAATATCCGAGGCCGGTGGCTGCCGAAGCTGGGCTTGTTGAAGAACAGCCTATCGCCTTGTAATCCATTTCAACGGCAATTGCGATGACATATTTATACCCATCGGGTAACGCATTCGGCACAGACTTTAGATCTCTAAGCGGGAAGGCGGAAGAATAGACCCAGCTCCTGTCCAACTTGCAGATGCCGACCAGCGACGCGCCAAAGAAAGTCGCTGTTTTTTTTATGTCTTTGGTTACTTCAATCGGGTCATCAATATCAATTTTTAGTCCCGGCGGCACAAGAGGATATTCGAAAATTTTATCCCATTCCCAGGCGTACATTCCCATCCTGCCGCCAGCCACGCCTTGAGCAAAGGTATTTTCCAGGTGCCAAGCGGCATTCACTACAGCCTGGTCCTTTAACCTGTAGCCCGGTTTGTCTTTTGGCGGCACTTCTGTCATGTAAAATTTCTTTCCTAAATCCAACATCTCTTCATCCCAGAACGGCCTGCAGAACATCTCATTCTTTTGATCAAATTGGGTCACATTCCCAACCACATACCGTCTGGCCCCGGTATCGACGAATTTTGCCTTCATAGTTTCAGAAGACCTCCTGCATCATGAAATTTGTCTGATTTAAATTCACTCTTTGAGAGTAGGTAAAGTTGTGGTTGATGGACCAACAAAATGCTATAACATCTTATCGGGAAGCCACAGAGCGAGCTGGGGAAATAACATGGTAATTATTAAGACAAGTAGTTGTATAACTACAAATGGAGGCACAGATTGCCAGATGTTCTTTGTATGGATTTCCGGCGGTGCCACCCCTTTCATTAAAATTAGCGCCCAGCCAAAGGGAGGAGTTAAGTAAGCCACCTGCATGTTAAGGATAAATACAATCGCAAACCATATGGGGTTGAAACCCAGAAAGACGGCGACAGGCATAAAGATGGGGGCGCAGATGGTCAAAACGGCATAATCATCCATGAACATACCGAATATGAGGAGGATGATTTGCATGGCTGCCAGAATGAGCCAGCGATTGACGGGCACTTTTTGGACGATATCCATGACCATATCCTGGGCGCCGGCGCTGGTGTAGACCACACCGAAAAGGGTGGCCGAAACCAAAATCCATAAAGCCAATCCGCTAATTTTCATGGTCTCAATGCAGGAATCGGATATAACCTGCCTAGTGACCCGGCGGTAGATCACACACACCAGAAAAGAACCAAACGCACCTACACCCGCCGCTTCAGTAGGTGTGGCAATTCCTAAGAAGATAGATCCCAATACCAGGACGACGAGTAAAGAGGGGAGAACAATGTCTTTAAGGGACGCCCAGCGGGTCTTCCAAGTCGTTTCCTCAGTTGCCCTGGGTGCCAGATCCGGTTTAAGATAACATCTTACCAATATATAAATGATATACAGGCTCGCGGTAATCAGGCCGGGGATGGCCCCTCCAAAGAAAATTTTCCCGATGGATATCCGAGAAATATAGGCGAAAATAATCATGATGATGCTGGGAGGAATAATCTCACCCAGAACGCCACCAGCCATAACACTTCCGAGTGCCAGGGATTTATCATAGCGCTGTTTCAACATAGCCGGCACGGCGATCAATCCCATCGTAAGGATTCCCGGGCCGAAGCCCCCGCACATGGCCAGCGCAACACATACGCCAACGGATACGATGGCCAGGCCACCTCTCAAGCCCGAAAGCCAGAGATTGAGGGCTCTAAATAATCGATCCGATATGCCGGAGTGAATTAAAAAGTTTCCCATAAGAAGAAACAGAGGAATCGTAATCAAGCCGGGATCAGTTATTTCTCTGTAGGTAGTGGTAGCAACGATATACAAATCATTTGGTCCGCCGATGAGAAAGGTAATAAGAACACTGATGCCGCCGAGCGCAAAAACGACCGGAACTCCCATAGCTAAAAGAATAATAAGCCCGCCAAATAAAAGAACCGTAGTTAGCTCGATGCTCATGACAACCTGTCCTCTGTTTTCAAGTTCAGATCAATGAAAGGAAACCCCTGACACATGCGTTCAATCATCACCCCGGCGAAAAACGGAAATGCCTTCGAGCAAGAATAGAAAGGTTACAATAGGGATAAGAAGTTTAAACGGATACCACGGAATACGGAAAGCTCCGGCAGCCTTTTCATTCATCATTAGGGAATTCCAACCCATCCAGGCGGCTTGCCAAACAAGCACCCCCATGAAAGAAATAAAGGCTAACAAAGCGATCCACCTTGCGACCTTTTTTAACCTGGGAGGGAAGTGATCATATAATATCTCAATTCGGATGTGCTCACCTTTAAATAATGTATAAACACCCGCAAAAAGGATAAAAACACCGAATAGCTGTCGATTTAAAAGCCATCCCCAAAGAAGCGGACGGTTAAATACATACCTGGCGACAACATCCAAGGTAGTAATCAGCATAATGAAAAAAACCAAATAGCAGGTAAACTTGCCTGCTTTTTCAGCAATGGTATCAATCCAGTCGAAAAATGTGTTTGCTGCTTTAGACATCTGAATAAGCCTTCAAATTTGGGGGGTCCGGCTTCAATCCGGTTATTTCTCAAGTCACCAGGAGGGCATATTCGCCCTCCTGGTCAGCCTTTAAAAATGAAAAATTAGTAAAGCGACACCTTATTTTAGGGTCTTTCTCCAATCCTTGATGATTCCGATAGCCTGCGCAGCAGCGGCATCTCTTTGTGCTATTTTTTCCCATAGCTGAAGAGCCGCTTGCTCATGTTTTTTGTCACACGCCTCATCGATCGGGCTGTTGATGACTTTGCCGGCTTTTACCAGTTCAGCAACTTTCTTCAGCTCCCCGTCGTAGATCTTGTTTAGGGCATGAAAATACTCCTCCGCAGCACCGGCCATTGCCTGTTTAAGATCATCCGGAAGAGAGTTCCAGGTTTTCATATTCATCAGTATATGGCCGGGAACCACATCGTTCTGTCCGCCCAGCAGTCGATAGGGTGCAACCTCATGCCACTTGAGACCGGTCACGGCACTGACATCCCACTGGGAAGCATCGATGGTGCCGAGCTTCAGTCCCATATAGGCTTCCATCCCGCTGATATTCGTCCCGCGAGCCCCCAGCATGTTGTAATAATCGGCCCAGGACCCCTCCACTCTGAATTTTAATCCCTGCATATCATTACAGGTTGTAATCTTTTTGGTAGACATGGTGAAAATGGGTCCATAGGAATGAACATCCAGCCAGTAGAGGCCCTGTTTGGCGTATTCCTTGCGCAGTAAATCTGTAAACCCGGTTTCCAAAAAGAAGCTGCGAATCGTCTCCCCGGCTTGGTAAACATCTGGTTCGCCGGGAAGATTGTACGCATAGGGCAAACCGAATTCCACTTCACCGACCGGGACGATGCCACCCCACATTGCCGCAACGGCATGCAGCATAGTCAGAGTGCCTTTCTTTGTTGCCTCGAACAGCTGTTCACCGGGAACCAACTCCGGATCGGCGAACACCTGTATTTTAATTCGCCCTTTGCTGCGTTTATCCGCAGAAGCTGCAAAGTCTTTTAGCAATTCCATGGAGAGGTCTCCGCGCGGGTATGCGGATTGAATCTTCATGCGGTAGATTTTATCGGCTGCGGCAGCAGGTAAATTACCAAACGTCAATACAACTAGAGCAACAACTAACAAGATAACGGAACTCAAAAGAAATTTTTTTTTGGTTTTCATATCTTACCTCCTTGATTGATGTTATTTCGAAGTCTGATTGGTTTCTATCACCTCCTCTGCTCCTGCCAAAATTTATCAAATGAAATTTAGTACATGATTCACATACAGTCGCTAAAAATCGTTTATTTCACATCGAATAGGGTTATGTCAACCGGGAAATTACTATGTTCCGAATTCCCGTACCATATTATCCAGCATGGTCGTCATCAGCCAATAGGTATCGGGAATTTTTTCGGTTTGGGCCAATACTGCCTCTTTGTCTGCGACAAATGGACCTTTCTGCCATTCGTCACCCCATTCGCGGGCAAACTGTTTGACCATGTCCCGGGTATATTCGGGATGAAACTGCACTCCGGCGATGGGTCTTTCTTTGCAGATGTATGCCTGGTTAGCGCTGGGTTCACTGTAGGCGAGCCGGGTGCATCCGGGAGGCAGAGAAAAATGATCACTGTGCCAGTGAAACGTCAAAAACGTTTCAGGCACATTTTGAAAAAGAAATGAATTTTTTCCGTCCTCACTTAACGTGACTTCGATCCAACCAATTTCCTCATTTTCGTTGCGAAAAACGCTGCCCCCCAACGCCTCAGCCAGCAGTTGGGCGCCAAAACAGATACCTAAAATAGGTTTATTATTATCAAGAGCTCTGGCGATAAACTCTTTTTCAGGCGCCAGCCAGGGGTGGACGTCTTCTTCCCAGGCATGGGGGGACCCACCCATAACCATCAGCCAGTCAAGATCATCAATGGCGGGCATTTTTTCATTATTGCATACGTATGTTTGGGTGATTTGATATCCTTTTGCCTCAGCCCACTTGGTGATATTGGTACGGGACATGTCAATCGGGTCATGCTCAAATAGATGAAGTCTCATTTCAGATCTTCTGCACAAGATACGAACCAATAACTGCTTCGGCTTCAATTTCCACGAGATGATCCGGGCGGGGCAATGCCTTGACTTCAGCCATAGTGATTGCCGGCCGAATCTTTTTAAACCACTCCGAATAGGCGCTTAAATATTCCTGGCCTTTTACGATGTCCGTCACATAAAACCGGACCCTGACCACATCCGACATCCGGGCACCGGCCCGCTTCAGCACCTCTTCAATTTTTTGGAGGATAATTTTAGTCTGGAGATAGGCATCTCCGATACCTTCGACTTCACCCTTGGAGTTGGTGGAGGTAGTGCCGCCCACAAAGACCAGATTGCCTACTTTCACCGCACGGCTGTAACCGACCTTTTCTTCAAACGGGGCACCCGATGCGTAATTCTGTCTCTTTAATAAATCCATGACATAACTCCCTGCAAAGGCTCGCCAGCGGTCTTTGGCAGTCAGAAAAGATAGTGTTCGGTATGTCTGTCTTAAAATACGGTTATGAACTTGCCTCAGTTCCATATCGGTAGCGCAGATCGTCTGTCATCACACACCGTCGAATTTGGGTAAACATTTTGGGGCGGGTGTGTCCTTCGCCATTCGTGGCGATGTGGAACGAAACGAACCCTTCCCCGGTAACCCCGACACCCCCAAGCCCGCAGGCCCCGTTTTTGATAAAAGACGCACACCTTGCTCGACTGGCCATTTTTCGAATGTTGGCAAGACTGTTGGAGTGGATTGCCATTGTGTGTCCATTGTTCTGCTCGGCGGCCAGGGCCCATTCGATGGCCTGATCGACATCGGGGCAGCGCACCACCGGCAAAACGGGCATGATTTGCTCCGTCCAGACCAGTGGGTGACCTTTGTCTGTTTCCAGTATGACAATTTGAATGTCCGATCCGATGTTCAGTCCGATAGACTTTAAGATCACCTGTGGTGATCTGCCGATGTAATCCATATTGATTACACCCGGCTCACCGGGGCCTTTGACCTCTTTAAAAATGTTATTCAGCAGTTCATTGCCCTGGTCTGCGGAAATTTCGTAAGCCCCATATTTTTTCAGTTTCTCTTTTAATTTACCTGCGACGGAATCTACCACGAAGATTTCTTTTTCGCTGGCACAGGCGGTGCAGTTGGAAAAAGCGGCGCCCTGAATGATGCATTGCGCCGCCCGATCAAGGTCGGCAGTTTCGTCCACCACAACCGGCGGATTCCCCGGCCCGCCGGCAATCACACGTTTACCGGTACTCGTCGCAAACGCAACCACCCCATGGCCGCCGGTCACGGCAATCATGTTAACATCAGGGTCGGTCATCAATTGTTGCGCTGAAGGCACTGTTGGATCTTCAATGCAACACACACAATTTGGCGGACCACCCGCCTTCATAATTGCCAGATTCAAATCCCGAATGAGACTGGCGGACACCTTTTTTGTTTTGGGGTGCGGGTTCATCACGACGGTATTTCCGCCGGATATCATCATGATGGCATTAAAAATGATTGTCGGTGAGCCGTTGGTGATCGGGTTGACGGAGGCAATAACCCCAACGGGTAAGCGTTCAATGATGGTAACCCCTTTGTCGCCGGCATAGACTTCGGGCGTCAGATCTTCCATGCCCGGGACTTCACAAGAGGATTGAACTTTCGCGACATTATCTTCGGCCTTGCCAAGTCCGGTTTCCTCAAATTCCATACAGCCATAGTCTTGGGCCTTGGCCTGTCCGATTTCGCGGATCGCTTGAACAATCTTTCTGCGAACTTCCATCGGCAAGGCCAACAATTGCCTCTGAGCGGCAACCGCCGCCTGAACGCAGGTTTTTATATCCTGAAAAATGCCCTCGGTGATGCCGGCCTTCCCCGCTGAGACATTTGCTGCTGGCCTGGTGTCTGCTTCTTGCTCAGCCATCCGCTCAACAACCTTTTCCACGATTCGGTTGACTAATTTTTCGTCAAGATTCATGAGTTTCCCTGACCTTAATTTTATTTATTTTCATCTGCTAAGAGTTTCCCAATTGAGCTACTATCGTTAAAGTCGATTTTCAACGGATCATAATCCTTCTGAACTTCCTTTTCTTCCGAAAAGAAGTCACGACGTCTTCGGACCCCATCTTCAATTTTCGACAAACGCCGGGCTGTCGCTTTTTTGTCGTGGTAGGCGATTTCATGAACCAGGGCGCCC
>CP070746.1:2844158-2853347 GCA_020348305.1 Desulfobacterales bacterium | reverse complement strand
CGGGTCGAACTCTGTGGTAAAGCTACTGAAAACTATGCCACGCTCGGACTGGTCTTTGCCGGAGACGCCCTGGTCGAACCGCAAACCCTGAATATGTATCAGGAAACCCTGGCTGCCGGCCGACTCAAAATCAGGATCTACACCATGAATTATACCCTCACCGCCGAAGCCTTGACCGCTTCTCAGATTAAAACCGGTTTTGGCTCTGGTCGACTGCGAATCGGCCCGATCAAAATTTTTGCTGACGGAGGCATGTCCAATCGCACCGCCGCGGTAAGTAAACCTTTCCTGACCCCCCCATACGATAAAGGGCTCAAAATCCAGAGCCGCGAGGAGCTCATCGACAAGGTAAAATGGTATCATGCGCTGGGCTACCAGATCGCCATTCATGCCCAGGGCGATGAAGGCATCAGTGATACGCTGGATGCGTTTGAAGCGGTGCTGGGTTCGAAATCCGGCAACCCATTGCGTCATCGTATCGAGCATGCCGGGTGTCTGTATCCTGATCTGTTAAAACGAGCCGCAGACATGAACATTCTTGCTTCAGTTCAACCCGTATTTTTTGGAGAATTGGGCGATGGCTGGATCGAAGCCTTTGGGCCGGAGTTGGCCAATCAACTCTATCCATTCAAAAGTATGCTCAATGCCGGTATGCAAATCGGCGGAAGCTCCGATTGCCCTGTCTCCGCGCTTGATCCCCGCATAGGAATTCGCGATGCCGTCTTAAGGCAAACCCCTTCCGGCGAAAAACTCAGCCCGCATGAAGCGCTGACCACGGATGAGGCTATTCGTATTTACACCCGGGGATCCGCCTACCTTTCCTTTGATGAAAACCATAATGGCACCATCGAGGTTGGAAAACGGGCGGACTTTACCGTGATGGCTGCCGATCCGAGAGACGTTAAACCCGAAGAAATACCGGACATTCCCTTTACCATGACGGTGGTGGATGGTGAAGTTGTGTGGTCTGAATAAAAGAGCTGTTTTTGCCAAGAAGAAGAACTTGACTATCAAAATAATACCGTGTTATCTCGTTTTCTAATTCTTAATGCTGCGCTAACCCTTTGGCAAAGGGAAAACCAATGGTTTGAAAGAAAAAACCCTGTTTTTCTCCGAGGGAAACAGGGATTTTTCATTCGTAGAGGTTATTAGCAGAAAATCTTAAATCAATAATATAAAGGGAGGTTGAAATGGCTGAATTATACGGCGGACATCTGGTAGCTAAGTATTTAAAGGAAGTTGAGGAAGTCGGTACGGTCTTTTCTCTTTCCGGGGGACACATCGACCGCATTTATGATGGCTTTCTTGACTATGGCGTTCGACTGATTGATGTCCGGCATGAACAAGCTGCCGCCATGATGGCGCACGCCTGGTCGATTTACACCGGCAATCCCGGCGTTTGTCTGGTTACGGCCGGCCCCGGTTTTACAAATACATTGACCGGAATCGTCAACGCTTACCAGGAAAATGCACCCGTGGTGGTGTTGTCCGGTGTCTCTCCTTTAAAAGACCGTGGCCTGGGTGCTCTCCAGGAGATTAATCAGATTGATATGATCAAGTCCACAGTGAAATGGTATGGCGCCTGTTTGGATGTTAAACGCATTCCGGAATATCTTTTCACCGCTTTTCGGCAGGCTGTATCCGGACGCCCGGGACCGGTTTTTTTGGAACTGCCTCCCGACATACTCAATGTGACCGTCAACGAAGAAGAAATTATCTGGCCCAAAAAAGGCAGTGTGGTGTCCAAGCCCGGACCCGATCCGGCGCTCATCAAACCGGCCGCCGATCTGATCAATCAGGCCGAAAAGCCTTTTGTTATTGGCGGCAGCGGTATTAGCCTATCCCAGTGTGATAAACAGCTACAACAATTCATTGAAAAGTCCGGCATCCCTTTTTTCTTGCTTGCCACAGGACGCGGCACCATTGCCGACGACCACCCGCTATCGTTATGGGATGGTGGTCTAATGGCAGTCCTAACGGCTTCGGGTCAGGCTGATTTAATAATCGCTTTGGGTATCCGATTTAACTGGTTGCTGATGTATGGGCAAACGTTTCCTCAGGCCCATTTGGTGCGTATCGATATCGATCCTGCCGAGATAGACCGTAACCGTCCGTCAGATTTAGGCATAGTTGGAGATTTGGGACTGACTCTCGCCCAACTTTCTGAGGTCGTGGAAAAGAGAGACCATACGGCCTGGCGCAGCTCGCTCAAAGAGGCTTACATGCCCTTAGTACAATCTGAAATTGATGCGCGCAACAATCCTTCTGATCCAATTCACCCAGCAAGAATAGTGGCCCAGGTGAGACAAGCAGTCGGTGATGAGGCCCTGTATATTGTCGATGGAGGAGACACATCTTATTTTGGATCCACAATTCTCAGAGCAACTGAGAAAGCGGGCGTTTTATCGGCTGCCGGCGGACAATTTGGGTGTCTGGGCACCGGGATTCCGTTTGCCATGGCGGCTAAGGCTGCCCATCCGGACAAAACTGTCGTTGTAATCAGCGGTGATGGATCTTTCGGACTAAACGCCATGGAGTTTGATACCGCTGTCCGACACGATCTTCCTTTTGTCTGTGTTATCAACAATGACTGCGCCTGGGGTATGATTAAGCACGGTCAGGAAATATGCTACGGTGACGATCGGGTGTGTGGATCGGAATTGGGAATTGTTCATTATGAGAAAATGGCCGAAGCATTGGGCGGATATGGCGAATTGGTGGAAAAAGATGAGGACATCGTACCGGCAATTCAACGGGCCCTGGAATCGGGCAAACCGGCCTGCATTAATGTCATGGCGGACCCTTGCGTGATAAGTCCGTTTACACAGATTTTTGTGGATGGACTGAAGATGGAGTAAGCCATGAAAGCACTGCAATTCTCTGTATCCCTAACTCAATGGATTGCACTCAAGACCTTTGGGATTTTTAATCGGAAATTCTTCTACAGGGGACCGCTGGCCGCCGTTAAGCTTGTCGACATACCCGAACCCGAGCTGCCGTCGGAAGAGTGGGTCAAAGTCGAAACGCTATTATGTGGATTTTGTGCCAGTGACTTGAACCTGATCTTCCTTAAGGAGTCTCCGACCGCTAGTCCCTTTACCTCATTTCCCTGTGTCATCGGTCATGAAGTTTGTGGTCGGGTAGCCGAATTGGGATCAAGGGTAAACGATATCAAACCCGGTGATGTGGTGACCGTTGCCCCGGCACTGAACTGCGCCGCCAGGCAAATAGATCCTCCTTGTCCTGCCTGCAGCCAGGGCATGGTCGCCAATTGCGAAAACTACGCCAACGGCAACTTGGCCCCCGGCCTGATTATCGGATTGTGCGCGGATACGGGCGGCGGTTTTGCACCCTATTTCGTCGCCCATGAAAGCCAGATTTTCAAACTTCCCGAAGGGTGTTCTCCGGAAGAAGGGGTTTTGGTTGAACCTCTATCCGTCGGCCTGCAGGCAGTATACAGCAACATGCCCCAAAAAGGGGATAAGGTGCTGATCATCGGCGGCGGTGTGATCGGCACCATGGTCCTCAAGGCCATTCGCGGGCTTGACATCGACTGTCATGTTGCGGTGGCCGATCCTTCGGTATTCGCAGCCGATCTGGTAAAAAAAGCCGGAGCAGATCATATCATCACTGACGGTAATGTGTTTGAAAATACGCTTCGTCTAACCGGAGCAAAAAAATACAAACCTATGATGGGCCAGGAAATTCTCATGGGGGGATTTGCGCGCATATACGATACCGTCGGCAGTCCCCAGACCCTAAATATGGCCATGCGATGCTTGGCAGCAGGCGGGATACTCAGCCAGGTCGGTATCTGGCACGACGTAAAACTGGACCTGACGCCGCTGTGGCTCAAGCAACAGACGCTGAAAGGTGTCTACGGCTGCGGCTACGCCGCCTATAAAGGGGAATGGATGCACATGTTCGACATCGCCTTGAACCTGGTCCGTGAAGGTAAGGTTAAGCTGAATGATATGATCACCCATACGTTTTCCCTGGAAAATTTTGAAGAGATGATTGCGGTAAATTTAGTCAAAGGGCAACATCAAGCCGTTAAGACGGCGGTATCCTTTGTTTCCTAAAAAGTCCTGAAGTGAAAATGGGGACGGTCATGAAATAATAAAACTATATTCAGATCTCAAAATTGAGCTTGTTTTTCAGCGCTAAGTCTTCATCATCTTGCATCTCTTTGTCAGATTTAAAATTTTCTGCAACAAATGCACAATTAGGTAGAAAGTTATATATTTATGACCGTTCCCATTTTTGTGCCCTACATGCTTTCTACGACCACAATGTCCGAGTCCGCGTTGGCGTGGCGAATCTTCATGACTTCCTTATATTCGGGCGAGTGGTAAAAGCGCTCGAAGGCTTCCTTGTTCGGAAACTCGATCACCACGAGCCGCGTCGGATTCCAGGAGCCCTCGATTACCTCGTGCGGACCGCCGCGCACCAGGTATCGTCCCCCGTTCCGCTCGACCAGGGGTCGTGCCTGAGCTTTGTATTCCTCGTAGGCCTCCGGGTTCTTAACATCGGTATTCACAATCACGATGACACTCATGGTCTCCTCCTTTGAATAACTCCAACCCACCCGACGACGGGATAGCCGGTTGCAAAAGTCAGCCACATGGATAGCAACTCGCTTTTGCAAGAGCGGGTGAGGCGCAAATTTTATTTAATTGGTTCAAGATCTAAGCCAACATATGGCAACGTCAAATAAACAGAAAGGATGAACATTAAAGTATCGAAGGCAGGATTGATTGTCAACGGCGATCTTTGGGCAGATTCTAATCTTTTCATAAAATCCGAACCTGTTACTTTTCTTTGTCAGATTTAAAATCTTCTGCAACAAATGGACAATCAGATAGAAAGTTATATTTTCATGGCCGTCCCCATCTACCGGCTGGACTATTTTGGTTAAATCGGCTAAATACCATCTATTGATTATGAGGAAGAGCAAAGATGAAAGATAAATTTCACGGTGTGTTTAGTTTGATATTTATCTTTGCGGCGGTTGTTGTTGCGCTTATCTACATGCTGAGTCTATCAGGTAGATTGGGCTTGATTTATTTGGTGATTATTCTAATAGCCAATCCAATTGTCTTATATTCTTACTGCGCCAAGTGCCTCTGCAGGGAAGATGCCTGTAGCCATCTATTTCCGGGAAAGCTGACGCGCTTGTTGCCGGGAAGACAACAAAAGCCTTATACGTTTGGAGATTACTTCTGGACAGGCATATCCCTAGCCGCGCTGCTCGGATTTCCCCAAATTTGGCTGTGGCAAAGTAAATCCCTGTTTATTGCTTTCTGGATTCTACTTCTAGGTGGATTGATTGAAATTTTGTTTCTCGTCTGTCCCAAATGTAAGAATGAGAACTGCCCCAACTGTAAGTTAACCTGACCGCAGATACATATGGGCTGTGTAGACAAACTGTCCGTGCTTGCCCAGTGGAATTTCGCGTTGCGGACCTGCCGAAGGCAGGATTCCACCGGCTAAATCTATGTGTGTCTGTGGCTAATTGAATAGAGGATTATATGACTGAGAAAAATATCATTATCATCGGCGCCGGGCTGGCCGGGTTAGCCACCGGCATTTATGCCCAAATGAACGGATATCGAGCGCACATCTTCGAACATGGCAATCAGCCCGGAGGGGTTTCGGCTACCTGGAAGCGCAAGGGTTACACCATCGACGGCGGCATTCATTTTTACATGGGCTTTCGACCGGGTCAACCGGTCCATGATCTATATCGTGAACTCGGCATCTATCAAGCGGATCAGTATCAGGAAATCGCCACCTATGGCCGCTATCTGGATCCAACAAGCAACCGCACGCTCGATCTAACCTCCGACTTGGATCGTTTCTCCGCGGAACTCAAAGCCATCTCTCCTAATGATACTGACTTTATCGATGAATTTATCAAAGGCGCCAAAGCCTTTAAAAATGTATCCTTTACCACAGGATTAGACAAACCGCCGGAAATGACGGGCTTTTGGGACACAGCCAAAATGATGCTCTCAATGGGAAAAAAAATCAAATATTACGGCGGACGCTACAATTTGCCGATGAATGAGGCCGTAAAAGATGTGAAGGAGCCATGGGTACGTGAAATCCTGGAGGGTATTTTCCTACCGGATGTCCCGGTCTGGTTTGTGCTGTTTGTTTTGGGTATGCTGGCCAGTGGAAACATAGCCCTGCGTTTGGATGGTTCGGCAGGGTTTGCCAGCGCCCTGGAAAAACGCTTCACGAACCTTAGGGGACAAATCACTTATAAAGCGACAGTCGAAGAAATCCTTGTGGAAAACGATAGAGCCGTGGGCATCCGTTTAAAAGATGGGGATGAGCATCGCGCCGATCGTGTTGTTTCGGCTGCCGACGGATATTCTACCATTTTTGAATTTCTCAAAGGTCGCTTTGTTGATAATATCATCCGCGAACGGTACGAAAAGTGGCCGTTGTTTAATCCGGTGGTAATGATAAGCTACGGGGTAAACAGGGAGTTTCAAGATGATCCCTGGATGGTTGTTATAAAGTCGACAGGGAATATAACCGCAGGCCATTTAACGGGCCCATGGTTGGCCATCAGGATATTTAATTACAGCCCGGCTTTCGCTCTGCCCGGCAAAACAGTTGTGCAGGTGATGATCGACTCGGCCTGGGAGCCCTGGCGTGAGCTGCGGGAGGACATGGATGCTTACACAGCCGAAAAGCAGCAGCTGGCACAACAGGTCCTGGAAAACCTATCCGGAGTTTGGCCAGGTATCGCTGATCAAGTTGACATGACGGATGTAGCCACCCCGTATACCTATTACCGCTGCACCTTCAACCGCAAAGGCGCTTATGAAGGATTTTCCATCACACCTGAGACTATTCGCACAAAAATTTATCGAACGCTGCCGGGCTTAAAGAATTTCTTGATGGCCGGACAATGGGTCTCACCCGGCGGCGGCGTGATCCCCTCATTAATGACCGGCAAACATGCGGTGATGTTGCTTTGCCGTCAGGATGGCAAAAGGTTCGAAACAACTGAGGCATAATTCACCACGGAGATCACAGCGCAGCAGAGATGATTCTTAGGCATTCTTCAAACTGGTAAATGTCGCTTTTACCCATTTCCGCTTTCCGTAATCCTATAGACAAAGCGATCCGGTCTTTTTCCCTTAAGCGAAATGTTACATTATGATACATTTTGTCCACATAATGATACAGAATAACATTTGACATTTTGTTTGTAGAGGACGTAAAAATTGGATATTAAATATAAGGCAACTTGGTATCAAAGGTTATAGAATTTCCTTGCCAAAAAAAGATACAAAGGTGAACACCATGAAACTATTGGAGCATTTAAAATTATATTGCTTTTTCTGGAAGCCATCGGTGGCCCGCAGAATTACGTTCTATTTTGTAATTTTCGGTCTGATTATATTCCTGGTGACATCAGTGTTCTATACAATTGGCGAAAAAAAACATTTTATGCGCTCAATCAGCAAATTAATCCATCACCAGTTTTCACAATTGAAAAACAGTCAGGAGCCGGATTTTATCTGGTACGGAATCAATCAAAAACGTCCGGATCTCTATAATCTCATGACGATGCTGGAAAGCATTTCCTCGAGCTTTTATACGATCTCCGATATTTCTGTCTATAGCAAAGATACCACAGATGCATCCTGGTTTCGATTATATTTTACAAATGACCAAATCCTGCGCGCGCGTCCGATTGAAGATTCCTTTGTTCAGGAATTAAACAAGACCATCCACAGAAGGTTTCGCCCTTCGGATGTGGATTTTATTTCCGCAGATGATGAGCTTTCGGTGTTTGTCGACATCACCCGTAAGCTGGACACCAATTACTATTTTCTGAAAATAGGCGTTAACAGCGAGGTGCTCAGCGGGTTTATCGGAAAGGGGATCGTAAAATTTATTTTCGCCTTGCTCATTGCGCTGTGTATATTTCGTTTTATTGGCTATTACTTTGCCCGTAAGATCGCCCGGCCGATTGAAAACCTGTCAGAAATCGCAGCAGATGTTGCCAAAGGCGATCTGTCGAAGACCGTGTCCGTTACCACCAAGGATGAAATCGGAAAACTGTCCACAAATTTCAATAAAATGGTCGAAGGACTGCGGGAATGGGAGCGCATAAAGGTCATTGAGTTTGAGCTGGAAAAAGGCCAGCAGATTCAAAAAGAATTTTTACCCCACGCAATCCCTCAGATACCCAACTGGGAGATTGCTACGTGTTTTCATCCTGCGGGTAAAGTCTCCGGCGATTTTTACGATGTATTTACGCTTCCGGACGGTTGCCTGGCGTTGGTCATCGCCGATGTGTGCGATAAGGGAGTGGGCTCAGCGCTTTATATGGCCTTGTTTCGTAGTCTACTGCGCGTATTTGCAGAACAAGCCACATTCTGCACCGGAGCTCCTGCAACGAAAATTGATCAGTCTTGCATTGGAATCGGCACCGAAACCCAAGGGGACAATGAACAGCTCATACGCCTGAGAGCTGTTCCATTTACGAACAATTACATCGCCCAAATCCATGGCGAAGAAGGTATGTTTGCGACCCTATTCTTTGGCGTACTGAATCCCGATACGGGAAAGCTATGTTACATTAACGGCGGACATGAGCCTCTTTACGTGATCAATTCAAGCGGTGTAAAGACCATGCTCAAGCCAACCGGCCCGGCGGTTGGAATGATGCCGGATACAAGGTTCAATATTCAGCAGATTGACCTTGAGCCGGGCGATATGTTGGTTGGCTACACCGACGGGGTCACCGAAGCCCGTTCCCCGGAAGACGAGCTATTTAGCAAGAAGCGACTTCAATCGCTTCTAGAGCAGCCATTCATATCTGCATCCGATTTGTTGGAGCGCGTTAAGACTAATTTATTCGCCTTTATCGATATTGCTCCGCGAAATGATGACGTCACGATGCTCGCGATTCAACATGCCACAGGTTGACCTGTTGAATGGGCGCCATTGCCTGCTAAACACAATTGTCAAAAACATATATTTTTTCTGATTTTCCTTTTAATAAAAATTATTCAGGCAGTGGCGCATTAAAGTTTCTATCAGTAATCTTAGATTAATGTAAAAGTACCCTTTCAAATTTGCAGATCTCCAACGTATATCAGGTCCGGGAGATCCCAATTTTATTGGGATACTATTTAGATATATGACTTTTTGTGATTT
>CP070746.1:2833435-2844058 GCA_020348305.1 Desulfobacterales bacterium | reverse complement strand
TGGGCTGAAATCTAAAGCTCAACGCATAAAGAACGCGGGGAATATCCCAGGGATCGATATCTTCATCCACCACGATGACCGTCTTAAGGCCGTAGGCACCCATTTCGGTTGATATGGCAGCGGTGAGTACCTGGTCGGCATGTCCGGGATACATCTGTTTCATGGAAATGATAGCTATCATCCGTCCGGATCCTTCCGGTGGGCAGTACACCGACTTTATTCCGGGTATTTTCATTGCCACCAGCTGTTGCCACAGGGTTGAACCATAGGTAAGCGCCATGGTCATATGCGTATCCGTAACAGCCCGGCCGACGGTCGTTCCCCAGAATATAGGATTGTTGCGATAGGTAACACATTTAACATCGATATAGTTTCTGGGATCCGTACCGACCCCCGAATAATACCCGGTATATTCGCCGAAAGGGCCTTCTTCCATAAATTTTTCGGCATCCACTTCTCCTTCGACAACGATTTCAGCAGTAGCCGGCACCGGCAGATCATTGGTTTCGGCTTTGACCACTTCGATGGCTTCACCGCGGATGGAGCCGGCCAGATCATATTCGCTTTCAAAGGCAGAGACTCTGGCCGCACCCATCAGAAATAAGATCGGATCACAGCCTACCACAACGGCAACCGGCATGGGTTTTCCCATGGCCTGGTATTTTTTGAGCATAATATCGGAGTGTTTCCCCTTAATGAACTGGGTTCCCAGGTGATTTTTATCCAGTAATTGGAGCCGGTAAGTGCCGAGATTGACCCAGTTCGTATCCGGATCTTTGGTGAGAACAAAGTGTGCGGTGCCAAAAAAACGTCCGCCATCCATGGGATAAAACTTGGGTGCCGGAAACTTGAACAAATCGATGTCATCCCCCATCATAATGTTTTCCTTGCAAGGGCCGGTATCTACCAATTTAGGGGGTATTTTCGTTTCATTTTTCTCCACCCATAACCGCATCAAATCGGTAAGATTCGACTCCAGAGGAGCACCCATAATTAAGGCCAGCCTCTCGGTGGTGGTGCAGACACTGGTAATCACGGGTGAATCATAGTCCTTGACGTTTTCAAAAAGCAGCGCAGGGCCGCTTTTTTCCTCATTGAGCTTGGCAATATGCGATAATTCCAGGTTCCAATCCACCTGTGCTTTAATCCGGTGCAACTGTCCGAGTTCTTCGGCTTTTTCGATGAAATCCCTCATACTCTTCATTAGTATAATGTCCTCCTCTCCTAGTTTGGTTTATTAAAAGATTTATAGCTAAAGTTTAACCCGGGATTTTTATACGCTTCATGGCCTGTTCCATTAACAACTGGCGGCCGGTTTTGCCTCCGATTTTTGACTCTGGTTTTCGCTGGCTCCATACCGTTTCCGGGCGAGCCTGCACAATAAACATATTTTTTGGAAATGAAAAATCTTTATCAATCGCCCATTCAATGTCCATTGGCCGGCCGTAATGAGATTCAATCTGTTTGGCGACTTTGACCAACTCTTTTATTTCCCGGTCTTCCATACAGCACTGGCACTGCATATCTTCATCTACATCGGTATTGACCACTTCACCTTTTTCAACGTCATAAACACATTCAATATGTTTGGTGGAGATGGAACGTTCATTGATTTCCATCATCACTTTATCGACGACAAATTTGTCGGGATTAACAGATCCGGATACTACGGTTTCACCTAACCCCCAGCTGCCTTCAATGACGACTTTGGATATATCGCCGTTAGTCGGGTTAATGGTAAACATCACGCCTGCAGCCCTTGAGTTCACCATTTTCTGTATGCCAACACTAATGAGTACTTTTTCATGTTCGAAATTATTCTTGATGCGATAGGCAATGGCGCGCGGAGTGAACAGACTGGCCCAGCACTTTCTGACATTCTGGATGACCTTGTCGGTTCCCTCTACCCACAGGTACGTATCCTGTTGACCTGCAAAGCTTGCGGTGGGCAGGTCCTCGGCTGTTGCGCTGGATCGCACCGCCACGGGCACTATTTCAACCACGCATTGGTTACACAGTTGCGAATACCCGTCTCCTATTGCGTTTTGGATGTTTTCGGGAATGGGTGCCTTTTTAATTAATTCTTGTACTTCGGCTGCGACGTTGTTCAATGCATTGACATCATCGGGATTGAGATCAGTGAGAACGGCATAGATCTTATCTTTTATCTCTGCTTCAGTAATAAAAGCTAAATAGCTATCGGTGGTTACAGCAAATCCAGGGGGAACGCGAATGCCGGCTTTAATCATTTCTCCCAGGCTGGCGTTTTTACCGCCGACCATTGGAAGGGCACTTTTATCCAGACTCTCAAAGTTCAGGACGTAGTCCATCGTTTGACTCCTTCATCCTGAAACCCCTTCCTTTTTAGGAATGGGTTTCAGGATGGAAAGTGGTAATCAGAGTTCCAATTCTAGCTATCATTGAATTATTGGGAAGCTTATCCCTTTCTTTCAACGATAGTGACCACTCCGGTGTCGCCATCTACCTTGAGAATATCTCCGGTTTTGATAACCTGTGTTGCCACGCCGGTGCCGGTCACCGATGGCACACCATATTCTCGACAAACAATCGCCGCATGACTGGTCAAGCCTCCGATATCCGTTACAGCTGCTTTAATCTTGGTGAATACCGGTGCCCAGGAGGGGTTGGTGGAAGGACAAACCAGGATTTCACCCGGTTGTAAGTCAACAATGTCCTTAAGTAGTTTCAGTACACGCGCCGGACCTTCGATAACACCGGCAGATGATGCAAACCCCTTAATCTCGGAGATATCCTCGGCCGCAGCTACATCAACACCTTTGAGCCATTCTTTTACTTTATCGGTGGTGATACCCCACAGCATGATGGTAAACGGTTCGGCAACTTCTTCGGGTGGAACACCCAGAGCCGGGATTGGATTCCATTCTTTGGCGGCATCCAGGATTTTTTTACGCTTTTCAGCTTTGTCTTTATAGTATTGACCTCTTAGCGGTATATCCACACCTAAGGCCCAACCGGTTGCCAGTTCGGTGAGGAGTTCAGGAATTTCGTAGCGGTTGAACATAAAGATGTCGTCTACCTCATTGATCATATCGTGTTTTACCAGCAATGATCCGATTTCCCTGATTTTCTGGAACCATATGGTGTGGAACCAATGCTCAACCCAGAAGAGATGGTCTTCGGCATACCGGTAAATCGTTCTGATGGTGTTGTATGCGTCTTCAAAGGATTTGCGGTCTTCATCAGTTTTGATTAATTTACGGTATTCGGCCACGATTTCATCTCTTTGTTTTTCGATTTCATCCATCGAGCGTTCAATTTTTTCGCCGTTTTCCAGCCTTTCCACGTAGCCTTTGATGTACCCATAGGGGATGTCTAGATTCGTGTTCCAACTACCTTCATAATGAAACCAACCGCTGCCGCAGGACACATAAAACCACGGATCTTTGGCTTTGTCGAATTCTTCCAGCCATTGTTTTCCATCCGGTAATTTTTGAAGTTCGGCAAACTTCTGATCAGCAGACATGCCGGATTTGAGAACATCGGATACCTCGCGCATGGACATGGCCAAGCGGGCAAGTCGGCATAGTTCTTCCTCGGGACGGAACATGGAAACATAGGCGCCGGCCACCATTTTTCCAATGGCGCTTTCACTGATTCCAGGAAAGAGCTTCCTGGCCACATCGGCAAACATGAGATAGGCCAGATAGGTCAGGTTCAGCATTTCGAAATGGTATTGCCAGCCTTTGAACATCTGATTGACCAGCGTGTCAAACGCTTCAATCAGATCATAGGACACATAGCACCCAGTGGGAGCCGGTAAAACCTCCGCTTCGGGAACAAATTTGGGGAGTTCTGGCGGAATCTTGACCGCGGCCATTTCATCTCCCAGGGATCTAAATTTATACAACCATTTATCCCAGAGCTCATCATAGTGTTCAAACACATAGAAGACCCGCTTTTCAAATAGCTGGGCTTTCTCCCCGATAACTACCTCGGGCGGAGGCGGAATAGCGCAAATATACATATAAGGGCCCAACATTCGTTGCGCGATTCCCTGGGCCGGCGGGATACAGAATACCCTGGTGGTATACTGGGAGAGGGAAATTTGCCAGGCCTCCTGGAAGATCAGGTCAAGAGGCGGCATGGGTTCTGGGGCGTGAATTTTGTCCTGATACCAGAATTGAGCCTTTTCCCATTCGGCGCGGTCTTGGGAGAACAGGTAGTGAGTTGGATACATTTCTTCCCAGCCTTCAAGTTCTGGAGGGACCTGGAATTCATGCGGATCCGGAAATCTTCCTGTGTCTTCAGCCATTTTCATCCTCCTTATGGTTGTGGGTTAAAAAATATAAATATTTAGAAGAGCCGTCGGCGGCTCGGATAAAGAATGTAAAAACCGCAGGTCGAAGGAATATGTGATGGAACCGGAGAACGAAAATGTAATTCAGCACCGTAAGACGAAAGAGCCATCGATCTGAATTCAGAAAAAAACAAAAGAATATTCAAAATTTATATGACCAAATAAAAAAAAACTGTCAATCCAATTTTATTTATGTTATCCATAAGTATTTCTTATGGTTACTTTAGAGGCATAAGTTTTATTTAATATCATATGCTAAATTTTAATCAACTCAGAATCTTCCACCATGCTGCCAAACACTTAAACTTTACGGCAGCCGCCAATGAACTTTTCATTACCCAGCCGGCAGTAACGGCCCAGGTGAAATCTTTTGAAGAGTTTTGCAACCTAAAACTATTTAAAAAAAGGGGGCGTAAGATTTACCTGACAGATGAAGGTAAAGCGCTCTTTGATTATGCTGATAAAATTTTCAAATATGAAAAAGAAATCGAAAATGTTATTGATGATATGAAAGAGCTGAAACGGGGTGTCTTGCGTCTGGGAACCACCAAGACGTATGCACGCTATTTCATGCCATTTTTGATTTCAAGCTTCCGTGAGGCATATCCCCACATCAAAATTCATCTGGATGAAGGCAGCTCCCGGGATATGATCTACAGTCTTGTTAATGTTAAAAACGAAGTTGCCGTAATCGCCAAAGTCGAAGATCATCCTGATGTCAGCTTTATACCATTCAGCCGGGAGGAAATGGTGATTATCGTATCCACTGAACATCCGTTTGTCAGAAAAAAAGCATTTACCTTTCAACAGCTGGCACAAGAGCCATTTATTATGAAAGAAAATGGTTCTGGAACACGAAAACTGGTAGAGGACTTATTCGCTCAAGATAACTGCCTCCCCAACGTATTAATGGAGACCAGTAATACCGAGTTCATCAAGCAATTGGTAATGCGCGGGGAAGGGGTTTCATTTTTGGTCAAGGAAGCGGTGGATGCAGAAATTAAGGAGGGCAAATTGACGACCGTCCCCCTGAAAGGACGCAAGGTTTTTTTAGATGTGAGTATTGCCTATCTCAAAGACCAGGTTCTGTCGCCTTCTGCCAAGGCCTTTATAGATACATTGGGAAGCTTAAAGCCTGAGGATATGCATCCTATGGGAATCGGTGCTCTAATGGCGAAAATGCTGGCTCAGCGGAAGTAACAGATAACAGAAATAATACGAATTCGGAGTTCGGAATGCGGAATGTGGATCTCAAATTGCGGAAGTATCAAAACAGCTTTTATAATAAACCACGGGGCATTGACTGGGTAATTAAAATTTCTGAATGTAAAGGTCATCCATATCAAAGGAAAAATTCATGATCAGAGACTGGAAGATTTTAAACCGTGAGCTCTTGAACGATTTTGGAATTGTTCAGATTTACAAAAAACAAGCTCGCTCACCAAGAACGGGCAATGTCAGAGATATACTGTCGATTGATTTTCCGAATTGGGTGCTGGTTTTGGCGCTTACACCCGAAGAAGAAGCTGTGATGGTTCGTCAATATCGACACTGCACTGAACAAATTCACCTGGAGCTGCCGGGCGGATTGGTCGATGCTGGAGATACTTCACCGGCTGTTTCAGCCCAGCGAGAACTTCTGGAAGAAACCGGCTACCAATCCCCTGAACTCATTCAAATCGGAGCGTGCTATCCACAGCCCGCCGTGTTGAGCAATAGGTGTTTCTTTCCAAAATTGGGAGTAATGAAATTAACCACGGAATGGTTTTAATTGCTTTTCAATATTACTGGATGAAGCAAGGAGAAATGGGTTAAGTTTAAAGCACTGATTAGATGCGGTTATTGGGGTATTTCAAAAAAGTTCAAAAAGGTATTATTTTCAGATATGATCAACCTCAACCAGCTAAGAGCCTTTTATCAGGCTGCAAAATGTCAGAATTTAAGTATTGCGGCGAAGCATCTTTTTGTCAGTCAACCGGCTGTTACAGCGCAAGTGAAACTTTTTGAAGAGCATTGCGGTTTGAAACTTTTCAAGAGAAAAGGTCGCAAGCTTTATCTGACAGATGAAGGCAAAATCCTCTATGATTACGCTTGCAAGATTTTCGAGTATGAAAAAAAAATAGAGGATACGGTTGAACATATGAAGGAATTAAAGCAGGGCACCCTTCGTCTGGGATCTGCCAGAACCTATGCGCGGTACTTTATGCCTTTTTTGCTCGCCGGTTTCCGGGATGCGTATCCTCATATTAAGATTCATCTGGATGAGGGTAGTTCCCTGGATATGATTCACAGCCTGATTGACTTAAAAAACGAAGTGGTGATCATCGCCAAAGCCGAAGAAAACCCTGATATCACTTTCATTCCCTTCAGCCGGGAAGAACTGGTGCTCATACTGCCACCGGATCACCGTCTGGCACGAGCAACGACCATAAACTTTGAACAATTGGCCGAAGAACCCATTATCATGAAAGATCAGGGGTCGGGAACACGCAGATTGGTGGACGAATTATTTGCTCAAAAGAATTGCACACCAAGGGTATTGATGGAAACAGGCGATGCGGAAATCATCAAACTAATGGTTCAGCATGGAGAGGGGGTCTCTTTTTTAGTGAGAGAGGCAGTTGCCATCGAACTTCAAGAGGGAAGATTGGCCACAGTCCCCATCAAAGAGAAAGATATTTTTTTAGATGTGAGCATTGCCTATCTAAAAAAGCAACCGCTGTCGCCTCCTGCCCAAGCCTTTCTTGAAAGTTTGGAAAAAATAAGAACAAAGGAAATGCGTTTTCAGGCAATGGGTGCCCTAATGGAGAAAATGCTTGCGCAACAATCCTAAGGTTAATGAAATTGGCTTCGATATTCGAATGCTGAATTAAACGGAATTTTGAGTAACGCTATTACACCGGGTCATCCCGCCACAGGGTGTCCTTCGGCATAGCTTTTAACCTTATACACTTTACATTGAAACGTTCGCAGCGGCCAGGATCCTAAGGCCTCATCGCATTCCTCCTCTTCGCTGGAGGTGCAAACGTTGATATTGGACACCCATACGCCGTGCAGCCAGGGCTCCTCCCCCGGCATCTCAGGATACCACCACCCATGCTGGCCGTGCACCACGCGCGGATCAATGCCCTCGAATATTTGGACTTTTTGCATCACACGGCCGTGCCGTGTCTCGATCCAGGCCCAATCCCCTTCGGCAAGTCTTAGTTTTTTTGCCGTATCAGGATGCAACTGCATGGTAGCCCATGGGTATCGCTTGCGCAGCGTTTCGATCTGACGGTGCTCGGAGTGGAAAAAAGGATGGAAGCGGCCGCCGGTGATCAGGATCTGTGGATACTCCTCAGCCAACTCCGGGGTTCGTGTAGGACTTTCCGGAGGCTCCTGATAGTAAGGCAGCGGATCGTAGCCCAGTTTCTCCATCACCGTAGAATAAAGCTCAATCTTTCCCGTGGGGGTGCCAAAACCTATCTTTTCATATTTTTTATATTCCCATTTCTCGGGCTCCCATCTGCCCATCTTGACAAGTTCCCTAAACGTCAATCCCATGGGCGCAAGGCGGTAATCATAATAGGCCTCCAAAGTTTCCCAGGGCCAGTACTCTTCTTGACCCAGCCGAATGCCCAACCCCCGCCAAAAATCGAAATCGGTGCGGCGGTCATGTTTGCCCGCAATTGTAGGCGGCATAGCCGCCTCACCGCCCACAATAACCGGAGTCGTGTTGTGGAAATTCCACAAAAAGTCGCGCTCCTGCCACATCGCAGCCGGCAATACATAGTCCGCAAGCTGCGCACTGGGTGTCAGGAAATAATCAACAACCACATAAAGATCCAGGCTCTTCAACGCTTTGTGGACGAGCTTGGTATTGGGTATAGTGACCATTGGGTTTGAGGATAATGTTATCAGCGCGCGCACGGGGTAAGGATCGCTGTAGGCAATAGCCTTGTAAAGCGAGGGTGCAGGGGCCATACAGGTATAGCCGAACATGTCACAGCGCTTGCCCCAAACGCGTTCCACATTGCTCTGGACCAGCTCGTAGCCGGGCCAGGAGTAAAGTTTAAATTGTTTGCCCAAAATTTTTTCGCGCTGTTTCACCGGTAAGGCATCCGGCAGTTCAATCTCATGTTCGGTGATGAAAGGAGCGGGTCCCAGAAGTTCCTCCCCGCCTTGCACGTCCACGTTGCCGACAATAGCCGAGATGATGTGCCGGGCCGCAATTGCGCCATACGAATTCGGTTGATGGGCTACCCCCATGCCCTCCATGGCACAGGATGGCGTTTGTGTGGCAAACATGCGCGCAGCCGCCCGGATTTGGTCCACAGGCACCCATGTGATCTCGGCGACTTTATCCGGCGCATATTCTTTTGCCCTTTGCGCCAGCTGGTCAAAGCCATGGCACCATTTAGAGACGAACTCTTCATCGTAGAGATTCTCCTCGATGATGACATTGATCATGCTCATCAGCAGAGCGCAGTCGGTTCCCGGACGGAGCTGAAGCCATAAATCTGCCGCCTCGGCCGACTCCGAAAGACGGGGATCAATGACAATGAGTTTGGCTCCTTTTTTCTTGGCTGTCTCGATACCTTCCCAGATGGTCTGGTGGGAGTGCGGCGGGTTGCGGCCGATGAGCATCACACAGCGGGTATTTTGGAGTTTTTCAATGTGCATCCAATAGGGCCACCAGCCGAAGAGGGTCGTGGCTACCACCGCCGAATTGCCATGGCAGATCTGGGCCTGACCGCACTGGTTCGGACTTCCGAAAAGGTTGAGAAAGCGCGAATTGAGTTCTTCAAACGTGCGGCTGGTGCCGGCGGTCACGCCAAGGGTTTCAGCGCCGTATTGGTCTTTAAGTGCTTGCAGTTTGGCAGCAATCTCATCCAGAGCTTCATCCCAGGTGATCTGCTGCCACTTGTTTTCGCCTTTTTCGCCGATTCGTTTGAGCGGATAATTGAGGCGGTCCGGATGGTAAAATCGTTCCAAATCAGGAGCCCATTTGCGGGGACATTTCTTAATGGGTGAGGTACTGACTTTAATAATCTGATTATCTTCCACTTCAAGCTCGAGACGGCATCGAGGTTTGCATCGAAAACAGATCGTATGTTTGATTTCTTTAGCCATCTTTATTGACCTCCTAAGCAAATTTAATTGGATTGTTGGAATTCCGGTACGATTTATCAGCGAAGTCTTGGGTATTGACAAAACAACGCCATAAAATGCACTGAAACTTGAGATATTCATTTTATGATTTGGATGTGTGTTGATGTCAACTTATATGATTTTATAAAATATATAAGATTTGCTTATGTGTTTAATTCTGGTTTTCTATCAAGGTATCTGCAAAATCCACTTCGGTTCCCCACCACAATATATTGTATATCCTCTAATTTGACACAAAGACATATTTGCGATATTTTTTTTCGACTTTTGATTATTCCTTCATCGTTAATCGAACTGCTTAAACTTAATAATGGAGGGCATTATAATGGAGTGCCCAAAGTGTCAGTTTGAGAACCCGCAAGACGTTAAGTTCTGTGTACACTGTGGCAACAAATTAGAAACAATTTGCGCAAAGTGCGGTTCGAGTAATTCTCTGGCTTTTAATTTTTGTGGCGAATGCGGCTATGATTTGAGGAAATCCACAGAACCTGTGTTCCGCGAAGCAAACGAACACAAAACCCAAGTTTCTAAACCATCACCTGAAGAGACCATACCAACACCTAGTCCGCCGGAAAGTGAGCGCAAACATGTTACCGTCCTTTTTTCAGATTTATCCGGATATACGATAATGTCCGAAAAACTGGATCCGGAGGAAGTCAAAGAGATAACCAGCCAAATCTTTGGCGAAATTTCCAAGATCGTGAACAATTACGATGGATTCATCGAAAAGTATGCCGGCGATGCGGTGTTGGCCATATTCGGTGTTCCTAAGGCCCATGAGGATGATCCGATTAGAGCTGTTAAAGCTGCACGAGAGATCCATGAGTTGGTCGATGCCATAAGCCCGGAGGTAGAAAACAGGATCGGGCAACCCATTTCGATGCATACCGGCATTAATACCGGTCTGGTGGTCACCGGTGAAGTGGACATGGAGAGAGGAACACATGGCATTGCCGGGGATACCATCAACCTAGCCTCACGCCTGAGCAATCTTGCCAAACCCGGGGAAATTCTGGTGGATGTGGATACCTGCCGTCAGGTCGAGGGACATTTCACATGTGAATACAGGGAAAAAACTACCGTAAAGGGCAAGGCTGATCCGGTGGGTGTTCATCAGGTACTGTCTCAAC
>CP070746.1:2822448-2833335 GCA_020348305.1 Desulfobacterales bacterium | reverse complement strand
TATTCTAAACCGGCAAACTGGCCAACGGGCTAAACTTTTAATCTAACGCGGACATTTTGGTGCCGGTTTTTAATCGTCCTCATCAGAGGGGAAATACACCATGGAGGTTTTTTTCAACTCCTCACGGCTAAACAGAAGGGCATAATTGTCCACGGAGGCTGTTTCTGCCATTTTGCGAGCGGTTTCGAGGCATGATTCTTCATCATTGGCATGAATCATCGTGTACAAATTATAGGGCCATGTATCGGTAGGATTTCGCCGGTAGCAATGCGATACCTGACGAAAGGAAGCCATTTTTTTTCCAATCTCTTCAATACGGTCTTCATTGACTTGCCAGGCAACCATTGCATTTGCCGTAAAGCCCGTTTTCTGATGTCGCAGGGTTGCCCCGAATCTCCGGATAACACCACGCTTGCACAAATCATTTAAGGTTTCCAATAATGTTTCTTCAGATATGCCGAGTTCATATGCCATGTCTAAATAGGGTCGTTCGGCAACCGCGACATCTTCCTGAATCGACGCTATAACTTTTTTCTCTAATTCCGTCAGCATTTTAACTCCTACAACTAAAGACAATCATTTGTTCAGGATTCAGGCTTCAAGTATAATTAGGCTTCAGGTGTCGGGTGTCAGCACTTTCTATTCCTGCCCTTGAAACCTGACACCTGGTAACCATCAGTTTTTTCGTTTCTGCCCTCTATTATTTTTCCGGAAATAGCCTTCTTATATCCTCTTCAGTCGCCATGCAGATACCGCGTTCAGTAATAAGCCCGGACACAAGTTTTGCCGGTGTTATATCAAATGCAAAATTGGCCGCCGGACTGGCAGCGGGGCAGATCAGAACACGGGTTGTTTTGTCTTTATCTAGTCCGTGAACATACTTGATTTCATTAGGATCGCGCACTTCAATTGGAATTTCGTTTACACCGTCTTTAAGGCGCCAGTCAAATGTGCTGGAAGGCAAGGCGACATAGAATGGAATATTGTTGTCCTTGGCGGCAAGGGCTTTCAGATACGTACCGATTTTGTTGGCCACATCTCCTGTGGCTGTTGTGCGATCGGTTCCGACGATGACGATATCCACTTTTCCTTGCTGCATGAGATAACCTCCGGCATTATCAGTGATGATAGTATGTTTAACACCATGTTTGCCTAATTCCCAGGCCGTCAATCTGGTTCCCTGATTTAACGGTCTGGTTTCATCTACCCATACGTGGACATCAATGCCACGATCAAATGCGGCATAAATCGGTGCGGTTGCCGTTCCGTATTCAATACAGGCCAGCCATCCGGCATTGCAGTGCGTGAGCACGTTGACGGGTTTACCTTCCTTTTTACGGCTGATTTGCTCAATCAACGGCAAGCCGTGTTCACCAATTTTTTTACAATTTTCCACTTCTTGCGCAGCAATGGCAGCAGCCCGCTTTTTAGCGGTTGCGATTTTGGTATGTAGATCCGAAGCCTTTAATACTTCGGCCAGCACGTGGTCCACCGCCCAGACCAAATTGACCGCTGTGGGTCTGGATGCTTTTATTCGATTACATTCCTGTATTAAGTAGTCATTATTTGTTTGATTATCCGGCGCGTTCAAAGCCGCTAGATATACACCATAGGCCCCCGTCACCCCGATAAGGGGTGCACCCCTGACGTACATGTCCTTTATGGCTGTAATCGTGTCGTCAACGGTTTGCAGATCTACGATAACAAATTCATGCGGAAGCCGCCGCTGGTCGATGATTTTAACCCTGCGTTCATCCTCATCCAGCCAGATCGTTTGTATATATTTTCCATCTACTTTCATGAAAAACCGTCTGGACAACTACCTAATCACATTCTTGCCAATGCGAAATCGGTTTGAACCTCACCGAGAAGGACATGCCGTTTGAAGACCTGGCGCATTCTATTTTGATCCATATCCCGGTAAACGATCGGCTCGGCGCCTTCGATTTCTATGGTTACATTCGGTTCGCTGCTGCACATTCCCATGCATCCGGAGGTTACCACCCGGATGTCCTGCCGATCGGCATCAGCCATTTCTTCCATCAAAGCGCTCATGACCTCACGAGCTCCGGCGGCGATACCACAGGTGCCCATGTGCACCGTGATTTTTATATTGGCTTTACCGTAACGCAAAGACGTTTCTTTGGTGGATTTTTCCTTAATTTTTTTTAGATCATCGATTGTCAGTTTTGCCATCGGTATCCTCCCTCGTTTCGGTTTTGTCTTCACTCGCTTCGAGTTGACGAAGTGAACGACGAATCGATTCTGTTAAATGGTGGATCACCATTGGATCCGATAAAGAGAGATCCTCCATTTCCTTTTTTATTTCGCGAGTATCCAAACTAAAATCGTTTTCATCAATGATATGGGTATACACAAAATCTATATCCGGATTGCCCATAATCAACGTGGTGATCGTGGACGCCATATCTCCCAGTGGGGCACGATCGATGTGATTATATCGGAACGTAGCCACCACTTCAGTACCTTTACCCGGTTCGGTTTCAACAGTGAGTTCGCCCTCACATCGCTGGGCGGCAGCAGCCAAAAGCGAAAGGCCCAGTCCTACGCGGCGGGTTGTGCGGGTGGTAACAAAGGGATCGGCCAACTTATCGAGTTTTTCGGGCGGCAAACCACTGCCGTTGTCTCCAATCTTGATTTTTAGGCGATCATCAGACCGAGACTCATTTACAAAGATGTGAATACAATCGGCACCGGCGGTGATCCCGTTTTCGGCGATATCCAGTATGTGAAGGGATAATTCGCGCAATTAGACCATAATCCTTCTTCCATCTTCACCCAGCAATGCCCGATTAATTTCATTGATCGTCGGTTTAGCCATAACAAAGACGGTCCAGACTTTTCCAATATCATCCAGAAAATGGGCATCTGAGGCAGTCATACTAGGTAGTTTGCCTATGCCGGGCACTTCATCGTAAACCTTATCGAGCGAAACGCGATAGGAAACCTCAACCCCGTCAATGTTTAGGTCCGGAGGAATGAAGCCGAGTTGTCCGATGATTCCATAGGCGGTTCGGTCCACGTGTGAGGACAGGCTGATTCCGCCCAGGGCATGGGTTTTTTCGACAATCTCATAAAGTCCGAGTTGCGTTGCGCCAATGAGCAAGCGTGGATTTTCGCCAAGGACTTCATCATGCTCATTGGCAACAACCTGGTAGCCAAATACCTCAGGTTTGTTGTCACCGGTTAAATTCGCATAAACATAGTCTTGCATCGCCAGCGTTTTATCCAGTGCATCAAAAAGCGCCAGGATATGAACCTCCTCTTTGGAGCAGATTTCAATTCCCGGTATTACCCAAAGTCCGTGTTTTTTGCCTTCCTTCATCACCGCACCGGCATTTTCGGCGGTGTTGTGGTCGCAGATAGCTATCATGTCAAGGCCCACATTCAGACTCCTTTGAATGATTTTCTTCGGACTCATATCCCAGTCACTGCAGGGCGAAAGACATGTATGAATGTGCAAGTCGGCCTTGAATTGTTTGAGCAATGTTTAATCCTTGCAATTGCGGTCAAACCAGGGTTAGTCGGATTGGGGATTTCCCACGCCGAGGCCATACAGGCGACCGGCCAGTTTATAGGCGGAGTGAGGCCATAAAAGTATGGGAATTTTTTCTTGTTCTGCTTTCTGCAGGGTCTCTTGATCCGGGGTTTGGCCACCGGCGATAATGATGGCGGCCATCTCACGTAGAACCGCCACTGCCACGATATTCTGATGTCCCTGAATCGTTAACCATACACTGCCTTCCGGGGCATTGGCCATTATTTCACTCAGCAAATCTCCGCAGTAACCGTCTTTAACCTGGCGGTCGAGACCCTTATTGCCAGCCACGACCTCTAAATCAAACTGCTCCACAAGATCTTTTACTTGCATCTTACCCTGTTCTTTTCCGAATTAGCCTGCTGAAGGCGCTTTACTTTTTTTCTTCCCTTGGGCACGGACCCAAAGACAGTCTTTCATTGACGCACTTCCGCGGACAACATCCTCAGCGAATGTCCGGCAATCCGGTGCGCCACATGCTGCGCAATCCCTGCCTTCAACCACATCCAATATTTTTTCGATTTTTTGCATGGATTCGATGGATAGCCCTTCCTTTTGTTCACCAAACAGGTTTAATAACCGTGAGGGACGTTTTTCGGTCTGAAAATCTCCCTTTTCGTAAAGCCGCAGAATTTTTTCGCGCGGCAGGCGTCTGCCGAGGCCAAACATTTTTATCATTTTTTGAATTGCACTTTTGGCCAAATATTTATCGACAACGTTCAACACGCCGCCAAGACATCCTTCACGGCAGGTTCTGAACTCGATGTATTCGATATCCTGAAAAAGTCCCATCTCAATTTTTTGAAGATAAGCAATGGTTTCCTCCAACCCCGAAACCGCGAGTGACTTATCGATGTCCATATCGGCGATTTCTCCGCCGGACATCGCCCACATAGACGCATTTCCGGTAGCACAGGTTTCGTATTCAAACCGGGTTTGGTAGAAGGGGATAGCATCGGATTCCCTCGTTCGCCTGACGTGTCCGGCCAATTCCGGGTAGATGTCATTGATGCCCAGCGCGATTTCAGGGATAGTAGTTTGTTTTTCCGGTTCAAGGCATGTCAGATCCATTTTCGTTGGACAGGGATTTATATAATATAAGGCCACCACTTCTGCGGTTTCCATATAGAAGGGAATGATACGCCGTTTAACCTCTCTGGCCATCAAAGCGACCGGTCGTAAAACGGGAAGAACATGGGGCATGAGACTCGGAAATTGAAACGCAATGAGTCGCACGACCACCGGACAGACCGGTGAAATCAACGGCCACGGTGCGCTGCGTGTCTCGCGATTGCGCTTGATAAATTCTTCGGTCGCAAACTGGAACATCTCCAGAAAATAGGACATGTCAATGGTGTGTTGAAAATCCATTTGCCGGAGCCCGTGCAGTATATCCTTGGGCATAACGCCCGGAAACTGCGCATACAGTACCGGAGATACCAGCGCCACAGCGACGTGATCTTTTTCAAGGACTTCCAAGTCTGAAGTCGCAGCTCTGACCGCTCCGGCGGGGCAAGTCCGGATACATTCTCCACACCCGATGCATCGGTTTACAATGCGAATCGATTTTTTCTTTTTAATGCGAATAGCCTTGGTTGGGCACACCCTTAGGCACGACGCACAGCCCGTGCATAGCTCTTCATCAAATCGCACAAAACATGCGGAATGTCGCTTTGCGTTCAATCTATTTGGCCCCCTTGATTGAGAAAGAATATCATCTGAACCTGAGTGCCCTGGCCTTTTTCAGATGCGACCATAATTTGGTCCGAATTCTTTTTCATATTCGGCAGTCCCATGCCCGCACCAAATCCCATCTCCCGGTGCTCATCATTGGCTGTGGAAAATCCGGCCTGCATGGCCAACTCAATATCCTCAATGCCATATCCGTCATCACTGATTTCCAAAACCAGTTTATCTGAATCGATTTCGATGCTTAAGGCGCCATCTCCGCCATGCATGACCGCATTCATTTCACCCTCATAGCCGCAGATGGCAATTCTTCGAATCAGGCCGGGATCAAAATTCATTGATTTAAGAAAATTTTGAACGCTAATCGAAGCCTCACCGGCACGGTTGAAATCCCGTGCCTTAATATAAAAGCTTTTTTTTAGACCGGACATGGAAAAGCCTCATTTTTTATCGCTGGCCGGTTAGTCCAGTTAGATTACAGTCGTGCAGTCTGCCACAGGAAACGAACATGGAATACGGACTTGAAATCAGCGGAAGATCCTGGGCCTTGGCCAAATCGATGACCTCCTGGGGAGCTTTTTTACCTCTTACAAACACCACAGCTCCTACGCCTGCCACCATGGCGGTGCGGATTACTTGGACGGTTGTAAGTCCTGTCAACAGAATGCATCCCTCCGATAATCCGGCAAGGATATCACTCATTAAATCACTGGCACCACATTTATTCACTTCTTTGTCCATTTGGTCCTCTCCGACGAGGACGCTTGCGTCTAAGGCAGCAACAATTTCTGATAGTTTCATTTATCAATTCCACCACATCACAAGTTAGATTTAAAAATCGTTCTAATAAAAAATGTATAATCCGTTTTCACTCAGAATTTAATTTAGAGGCGTTTATTAATCTGAAAAAGTATAGGATAAAGGTAATTGGGTGTCAAGGATGCTGGATGCTGGTCGCTCGCAGTTGGCAACTTGTCCCTGGTCCCTGGCTCCTGGTTTCTGGCGTCTTGTATTAACTCACTTGATTCATTTTTTCTATTTAATTTCTTTATATCACTCACTGAAAAGTAAATTAAGACATAACCAGACAGTTAAATAAAACAATCTATTTCTTGAAGAATGGTCTACATGATTTAGGTTTGCAACTGCAGAGGCCACGACGCCGGAACCAGAAATCAGCCACCAAGTGTAAACGACCAGTAACCAGAGGCCAATATTACGCATCCACAAACAACGGAACTACCTTAAATTGATTAACATCAATGAGTCCGATATCAGTAATCTTTAACTCCGGAATAACGGGTAACGCTAAAAATGAAAGCGTCATGAAGGGATCGTTCAATGTGGAGCCCAATTCGTGGGAGACGGCGATGAGCCGATCCATCTGTTCGCGTATTTTAGGCACCGGGTCCAATGACATCAATCCGGCAATCGGCAAAGGCAGTGTAGCTACAGGGATACTATCTAAAACTGCAGCCAGTCCACCCCCCATTTCAACAACGGCCTCTAAGGCGGTTTTCATATCCGCATCCGTTGTTCCGACCACAATGATATTATGAGAATCGTGCGCGACACTGGATGCCAGTGCCCCTCGCTTTAATCCCAATCCTCGCAGAAATGCTTTGCCGACATTTCCGGTACCTTTGTGACGTTCAACCACCGCTATTTTAAGCAAATCTCGAGATGGATCGGAAACCGCTAGGCCACCTGACAGCATTGCGTCTTCAATTCCTTGTTGAGTGACGATTTGATCGGGAACAATATCGATCACCCTGATTTGCTTGCTTTCGGCAGGAATCGAAAAATCGATCTTTTTGAGCTTGACATTCATCGAAGGCTTCACCGCAATCGGTTGTGGCGTTTCAATTTCAGGTCGCATTTCACCGTTTTCAGCGACCCGAAAACCCCGGTAATAAACCTGTTCAATGATGGGTGATGATAGATCGGCAAATACCATGAAATCGGCCTGTCTTCCCGGAGCAACGGCACCTAAATGGTCTAATCTGAAATATTCAGCCGCATTGACGGTGACCATTTGAATCGCCATCACAGGATCAAGGCCCAAGCCGATAGCTTCCCGGACAATTGCGTCAATATGCCCGTCTTCCAATAAGTCATGGGGGTGCCGGTCATCGGTGCAAAGCATGACTCGCCGGGCGGTTTTGTCATTTACGACAGGAAGCAGTTCCTTGAGGTTTCTTGCGCCTGTTGCTTGCCGGATCATGATGTGCATGCCGGCTTTAAGCTTTTCTTGCGCTTCATGCGCGGTCGTGCACTCATGATCGCTGCGAACACCGGCAGCCAGATAGGCGTAAAGGTTCTGTCCGGTCAGACCCGGGGCATGGCCGTCAATGGGCTTTCGGTGTTGTCGGGCCGCCTCTATTTTAGCGAGTACTTCCGGATTGCCATTAATGACTCCCGGAAAGTTCATCATTTCGGCCAGTGCTACGATTCTCTCGTTGCCCATCATTGTTTTGAGATCAGCGGCGTTAATTATGGCTCCGGATGTTTCCATATCCGTTGCGGGAACGCAGGAGGAAAGGGTAAAATAAAAATTCATCGGCTGGCCTTCGGCGGATTGAAGCATGTAAGTGATCCCATCTTTTCCTAAAACATTTGCAATTTCATGGGGATCTGCGACAACGCTGGTGGTGCCGTGCACAAGCACAGCACGGGCAAATTCAGTGAGGCATGCCATTGAGCTTTCTATGTGCAAATGCGGGTCGATAAAACCGGGAGCGACAAAGCGGTTCTGGACGTCAATAATTTTCCTGGCTTGATAGTCCCCAAATCCAATGATGTACCCATCGGACACAGCAAAACTGTCCGTAACGATATCGCCTGTAAAGACATTTATAATTCTGGCGTTCGTAATTAAAAGATCGGCGGGTTTCTCACCGCGCGCAGCTTTGATGATTTCATTAAGGTTCATTTGGCTTATACACGGATATTAGAAGCAATTTCATTGACCCGATCAATGATTGCATCTAAATCTACAGTAAGCAGTTTTCCATCGCGCACAAGGATATTGCCGGCCACCATCACATCGCGCACATCAGAGCCTTTGGCCGCATAGACAATATGGGATTCCGGATGATACATCGGGACGAGATGAGGTTGGTTGGTGTCAACAATGACGATGTCTGCCTGCTTGCCCGGCTCAAGTGAGCCGATGACATCATCCAGTCCAATCGCTCTGGCAGCATCGATGGTTGTCATTTTAAGAACCGTTCTGGCATCCATAACGGTCGGGTCAAGGGTGCTGGCTTTGTGCAATTTTGCCGCCATATCCATTTCCTGAAAAAGATCCAGATTATTGTTGCTTGCGCAGCCGTCGGTTCCGAGACCGATTGGAATGCCATAGTTTACCAGCCGCGATAGGGGGGAGATGCCGGAAGCCAATTTCATGTTGCTTTCAGGATTATGGGATACCTTCGACTGGCGGGCGGCAATGATTTCAATATCGGCTTTATTCAACCAAATGCAATGGACAAGTAAGGTGTTTTGATCCAATATCCCCAATTTGTCTAAATAGTCTATCGGCGTCATTTGATATTCGGAAAGAAATCGATTCCTTTCATCTTTTGTTTCTGCGGCATGAATCTGGAATAAAGCGCCTAATTCTTGTGAAACAGATTTTGCCTTCGTTAAGGTTTCCTCAGAACATGTATACGGGGTATGGCAAAATATGGATGGCATTATTTTAGACGAAATATCTTTCCATTCTACCACATAGGCTTTTGCAGTCTCGACATTTGCGGCAGGATCTGGCACGCCAGGTGCCGGATAATCGATAACCCCTTGCCCCAGAACTGCTCTCATACCAAAATCATTGACCGCTAAGGCTACATCACCTTCCAAAAAATACCCATCGCAGCATGTGGTCGTTCCGGATATGATCATTTCGGCACAGGCTAATAACGTGCCCCAGCGCACCGATTCGGAATTGATATGAGTACTTTCGGCCGGGAAAATAGTTTCATTCAGCCAGGTATCCAGTGGAAGATCATCGGCCAGACCGCGGAATAATGTCATGGGAAGATGGGTGTGGGTGTTGACCAAACCGGGCATAATGATACCGCCGCCGGCATCGATTATTTCTTTGGCCTGGGGCGGCGGCCTATCATCGGCAACTGCTGCCACTCGTGTAATTTTGTCTTTCTTGATGCAAATGATGCCGTTTTCAATAATTTCGAATTCCGGGTTAACGGTAACAATTGTGCCGTTGTGAATTACAAGGTCAAAGGGCATAGGATCACCAAATGGGAGCTAAATTAAATTTGTCAATTGTTCCTTATTTCCTTCGCAATTTCGTTCACATCCTCCATGACTTTTTCCAAATCCAGAGAGAGCAATTTGCCGTCTTCCATCAACACCCGGCCATTTACGATCGATGTGGTCACATCGCTTCCTCTGGCGGCATAAACGATGTGGGAGGTGGGATTGTACATCGGTGTTAGATGGGGTTTGCGGATGTCAACCACGATAATATCAGCATTTTTACCAGGCTCCAGTGAACCGGTAATCTCCCCGAGACCCAGTGCTTTGGCGCCTTGTATGGATGCCATCCGCAAGACGGTAGGCGCATCTAAAACAGTGGGGTCCAAGGTGTTGACTTTGTGGAGTTTGGCAGCCGTATCCATTTCTATAAAGAGGTCAAGGTTGTTGTTGCTGGCACATCCGTCGGTTCCTAAACCGACACAAATTCCCGCGTTTAAAAGCTTTGGTATCGGCGCAATCCCGGATGCCAACTTCATATTACTTTCAGGATTATGAGATACCTTAACATTATGGCTGCGCAATAAATCGATATCGGCATCGGTAAGCACGACACAGTGACAGGCCAGAACGTTTGACCCCAGCACACCGATATCGGCCAGATGCTGAACCGGAGTTCGATGATATTTTTTTTGCATGCCCTCTACTTCGCTTTGAGCCTCGGAAAGATGAATCACCATCGGTATACCATGGGTTTGGGTAATGGAAAAAGAGCGTTGAAGCAATTCCGGTGAACAGAGATAAGGAGAGTGGGGCTCAATGGCGATTGTAATTAAAGGATCATCGTTCCACTTTTCAATGAGTCGTTCCGAATACGCAAACCCTTGTTCAATCGGTCCGTAATTGGGAGAATCAAAATCGTATAGGACTTCTCCCACCAAAGCCCTTATGCCTGCATCTTTGGCGGCCCGGGCGACCGCATCTTCAAACAGGTACATATCGCAAAAACAGGTTGTACCGGACATAATCATTTCAGCACAGGCCAGCAATGTGCCGCTATAAACTTTTTGATCGTTTAATTTGGCTTCGGCCGGAAAAATATGATCATCCAGCCAGGTCATCAATGGGAGATCATCGGCAATACCCCTGAAACATGTCATGGCGGCATGGGTGTGCGTATTGACGAGACCCGGCATGATGATGCCACCCTGAGCATCTATCGTTTTAGATACCTTCCAGTCTGAAAATTTACCTGCTTGGTTAACCGCTACGATCTTATCTGCCTTAATCGCCACTGCTCCCTTTTGAATTTCGTCAGCGGTTTCATTCATGGTCAGGACAATACCGTTTGAGATGAGAATGTCAGCTATTTTTGGTTTCATTTATTTTCTCAACTACCTTTCTTATTATTTTTTCAAGTG
>CP070746.1:2813455-2822348 GCA_020348305.1 Desulfobacterales bacterium | reverse complement strand
GCAGCAAGTATTCAACCGCCTTATCCCAGACCTCACCACGTTCGTAATGATGGGCCAGCATTTCGTAATATTCAGCTAATCGTTCCGCATACAGTTCCTCCACCACTTCACCAACCCTGGCATGAATACCTTTTCTTTTTGATGTCAAAAGGCTTTCGTAGGCTACGTCATGGGTCAATGCGTGTTTGAACATAAAAGCCAATTCGGGATAAAACTGTGTCTGGTAAATTAGCTCGAGTCCGGCGAGTTCCCCCAGAATATCACTTGCCCTGTCTTCCAATCCGGCGATTCCTCCAATAAGTCTGGCGACAAATTCTCTGCCGATCACCGCTGCAATTTGAAGCGCATTTTTCTGCTCATCCGGCAATCGGTCTATGCGGGCCATGAGTACATCCTGAATACTTGTCGGTATTTCAATCTGGTCCAGATCCAAAGCTGCCTCAACTGCCTCCACGCGCCGGAAAGCCCCCATCTCTTCAAATGATTTGGTTATTTCTTCAATATAAAAGGGATTTCCTTCAGCCCGCTCAAGAATCAATGGCGCGATGGGTTCCGGCAAATTGCCTGCACCAATGGCGCCTCTGGCAAGATCCAGAGTTTCTTCTTCTTCCAGGGCTTTCAAAGAGATGCGATTATAAAACGTGCGCTCTCCAAAGGGATTCGAACAACCCGGACGGTAGGTGAGAATGAGCATGACAGGCAATGTGGCAAGACTATCAATGACATATTGAAGATATTCTTCTGTGTCATGATCGATCCAGTGTAAATCCTCAAATACCAGAATCAGGGGCCTGAGCCTGCTTCCATGGATGGTCATCAGCCTTATGGAATCGAAAATCATGCGCCTCCTGCCCTGGGGATCCATAGAGGGAATTAATGGATCGCCTGGATCGACAGAAAAGAGAAATTTCAGATAAGGTGCCCTTTCTCTGGCATCTTCGCCCAATCGACGCATGCCCTCTTCAATCTTTTGGATAATAAGCTGTTCGGTATCGCCCTCCGCGATTCGAAAATTGCGCTTTAACATGTCGATGAGAGGAAAAAAGGCATATTTGCACCATAGGCGGTGCTATGACCCTCCAGCCAGGTGATGCTCTCAGCCGATAAGGAGCGATGAAATTCAAAAACAAGCCTGGATTTGCCGATGCCTGCCTCTCCCACGATAAACACCACCTGCCCTTGACCTTTTTTTGCAAGGTCCCACAACCGCTGTAGACGCTGGAGCTCCTCTGAACGCCCGCTTAGAGGCGAGAGCCCTTTCTCCGCAGCGATATCCATCAACGTTCGGATACCGCGAGCGCGTTTTAAAAGATAGGTGGGAACAGGCGCTTCTTTCCCTTTTACCTTTAATTCGCCCAAGGACTCCGTAATAAAATGCAAACCGATGAGTTCATATGTTGCATCGGTGACCAGGATTTTACCCGGCTCCGCGTTTTGCTGCATCCGGGCAGCTAAATTAGTCGTATCTCCTAAAGCGGTATAATCCATTCTCAAATCGTCGCCGATGCTTCCTACGACTACCGGTCCTGTGTTTATACCGATGCGAAGATTAAAATCGATCTTATTTTCCGCTTTCAGTCTCTCATAAAACCCGACCATCTTTTTTTGAATCGCCAGGGCTGCAAAGCACGCGCGCTGGGCATGGTCTTCATGAGCCACGGGGGCTCCGAAGAGTGCCATCACCCCATCACCGGTAAACTGGTTGATAGTGCCTTCATATTTGTGAATCTCATCCATCAATATCTTGAAGCAATCATCCATAATCTGATGGACCTGCTCAGGGTCGAGCCTTTCGGAAATGGATGTGTAGTTGGCCACATCAGCAAAAAGCACGCTGACCAGCTTGCGCTCGCCTTCGATAGAACTGCGAGAGGTGAGTATCTTATCTGCTAAATATTTGGGGGTATATGATTGAGGCTCAGAATAGCTGAGCTGAGGGGCTTTTATAGATTCAACTAATTCGGTTCCACATTCGTCGCAGAATTTGCTGGATGGTGTTAATCGGGTTCCACATTCTAGACAGGTGAGTTCTAATTTAGCGCCGCACTCTTTACAGAATTTAGCCCCTTCACGATTGTCAAACTGGCATTCCGGGCATTTCATTCTATGCCCTCCTTTATATTTTCAACAGTTTGAAATGGTGTGAAGGAAATTAAAGGATTATATGGGAAATATCTTAATTATTATTCGATGTCAATTATGAGGGTGCACAACATATGGTATTGGGAAACCAAAGTGGATTTTGCAGATATATCCTATCAAAAACCAAATATCACCCAGCTGGTGATTATTGAGATTATCTCAGTTTAAAAGAAACCTTTGATATCCAATGGAATCCGACTCAAATTTGACAGAATCAAAACCTGACATTTCTTTTAATGGGTGCCAATAGCACAATAATCGTCGAATCTGCAATATGTAATGGATAACACAAAAATCGTGAATCAATTTTCCATGATTCACCATGATTTCTGGATACGATCTGTGTATCTGAAAAAAATTAGAGGTTGCAATTCCTGAAATAAATAGCAGTAATCGCAGCTTTGGACCTAAGAACTGGGAGTGATAATATCACAGGTTTTTTGGACCATTTAAAATTCCCGCTATGTTGGAGATATGCAAGGTTTTATTACATGTCATTCAACCACAATATCTTGAACAGAATCAAAGTTAAATCTATATAAATCTGGCTCTAAGGATGGTATAATCATCCTCAAAAGCTTCTCCCTTACTGAGCTGTAAAGTCTCATTATACAAATTATCAAGCGAATTGTACTTGTTCGAATCAAGATCGGAAAGCAATGAAGTGTATTCACGAAAGCCCCACATAGAACCATCCCTCGTTTTAATTTCATATACGCCATCAGAGAAAACATATAGTGATGTACCTGCATCTACACTTTGGATTTTTTGCTCGTACTCTACGTTAAGCATCCCTCCAATCACAAAGTTTCGTGTTTTAAGATGAGTTATGTTTGATCCTTTTGATAACAAAAGTGCTGGTGGATGCCCTGCGCTGGCATAGGTTAGAGTGCGGGTTGGCACATTATATACACCATACCATAAGGTAAAAAACATGTCGTTGTGCTTTTCTCCCTGAAATGTCATATTCAACTTACCTAAAACTTGATTCGGGATTTTAAAATCAATATCCGTTAATGATTCTGGTCGAAGTACATTCAAAACTGAAACTGATAAAAAAGCCGCTCCAACACCATGGCCGCTAACATCGAGTAGATAGATGGCAAAATGATTGTCATCCAGCCAGTTATAACCGAAAGCATCTCCTCCTAATGAAGCTGAAGGAACAAACAACCATTCAATATAAACTGGGCCTTCAGAAATTGGTGATGGAAGCATAGTTTTCACATAATCGGCAGCCTCTGTGAGTTCTTCGTCTAATTTTGTCTTTTGCTCCTTTAAATCCTTCCGTGTTGAAATAATTATTTTGTTTGTTCTCACCCATATAAGATTTGTGAAAAAAATTCCTCCGAATATCGTAATTCCCGTCCAGAGCATTGTTGAAGATGAAATTTCAGAACTGAAATTAAATCCCCAAAAAATACCCCCGGCTATTCCTCCACAAATCCAAGATATTGTTTTTGTGCACACAAGAGATATGCCGCCTCCTCCCAGCATGGCAACAGATGTACTACTTATGAATCCCAAAAACATCATCAAAGGATTAAACAGCATTATTGGCAACCAAAGGCCCGCAAAGAAATGCTCAGCATTCATAATAAATGTAAGCTCAAATTTTTTAGGATTTTTAGTCAAATGTGCAAGGAAGAAAGCAAGGTGTGGGTAAAGGGCAAAATGCATGAAGAAAAATAGATAGAAATGATATGCGAGACCCCTTTGGTAAAAAATAGAAAAAGTAGGCGGAATCATTAATAAGGCATAAATAATCCTGCCAAAATAATTATTCTTAACCAGAAAAGGAACAGATGAAAGATCCATATTCTTTCTAGTGAAGATCGCCATATTAAATAATTTTAATTATTGTGGCTTGCAAATTTTTATAGGCTATTGCTTACAAATAATACAAATAAGACTATTCATTTTAACCTTTGATGAATACTACATGTTGTAGCCATCTCCAAAAGCTATAATCTTTAGATATATTGAGAGAAACACAACTATCGCAATTTTACAGATATGAAACGGATATATGCAACCTATCGTATTTTTAAATCTGGTGTCAAACCATAGGCCCGAAAAATGCGGCTTTGAGGCAATAAAAAGGGCAAATCTATAGGCCCAGATTCACCCTTCTGAGTTGTGATTAAAATCGAATATCACAGGTTTTTCGGGGCTTCAAAAGTGCATGTATGTTGGAGAGTTGGGCTGGCTCCGCGAGCTACACCCTACGGGCTCGCTCGCCTCCCCAACATCTATCTACAGGAAAGGTACCAGAAATCACAGGTTTTATAATCTCCAAGCATACGAATTACGATGGCATTGCGGCCTTTCTGTTAACACTGCTATCTCTGGCATCGGCGCTTTTATTTTTTTTGCTAACTAAATGTTTAACCTTAGTTTCGGGTTGATGATAACGGCGATAGTAATGGGTAAGTGTTGTTAGAGAAAAAAACGAGTTAAAAAAAGGGAAACGGATCAGATACCAGAATATCCAGTACGATAAAAAGACAGCGGATAAAAAATAAACAATATATAGTAAAAAATTAAAAACATACACGGCTTCAATAGTCAAGTAGCCGCTCTTAACTGGAAAAAAATTTAATGCTTCGTGTAACCATACCCAAACAAATGATATGATTGGAATGGAGGTAATGAAATACAGCAAAACAGCCCAAGAATGGCCTGCTTCCACTGCTTTCTTTTTGCAATAACCCATACAACGAAGGCAGTTTTCACAGTGATAAGTCCAATATGGGTGTTTCTTAGAGCCTATTTTCTTCATCAAAATTGCATTATTGGGACAGTTCCTGGCACACATGCCACAACCAACACAATCGTTGTTGGAAAACATCACTTTTGCCATAAACATCCGAGCAATTATTAAATAGGCGATCGGTAAAAGAGGAACAAGCCAGAGTAAAAGAACGCACCATAGAATTTCCCAGAGGTTATTACGCGTAAACAAAATTCTTTGACCATTAAAGATCCGAGGTATCAATAGTTTCAGTCTATGCTGAGACCTCTTTGATATTTTATCAACATTTTTCGGATGCAGTCCCCAGTGAAAATTAATAAAATTAGATGGCATATCCAGGCTAAAAATGGCCTTGACGCGATATCCTTTGAGAAACATCACTATTGCTGCAAAAAAAGCCGCAAAACCTGACGCACCAGGAATATGCAATGATCCAATCTTTAATGCACCGCGTGTCGCAACACACATTACGGGCAAATCGCTTCGTTTTGGGATCCTGAATAAGAACTTGATCATTGACCACGGTGGCATAAAACCATGAGTCGGAAACAGCAGGCCCAAGAGTAAATCATTAGAATGGTTGAAGTCCTTGTTAAAGTCGGCATCCTCTATCATCACAACTTTCGTCTCTGTTTTATCCCGATTAACAGTCTCTTCTATCCAGCGACTTACACGGTATGTGTTGCCGGTCCCGCTCATCACGTAGAAAACAGCTTTTTTATAAATTAAGTCATCCAACTCCTATTAACTCCTTAGTTCGATAGCTTGTTAGAAAACTAAATATTGTCCAGGTACTAATACATTGAGAGAAACCCAGATATCGCGATTTTGCAGATATGAATGAGTTTCCTGATATACATTCTTTAAATATCAGGTTACTCACACATGCATTAACGAGCTTTAAAAAAAGATGACCAGAGGGGCTATCGTATATTAAGATCCAATGTTTTATCGAGTAGAATAGATAATTTTAAAAAGGATTTTCTGGTGTCATCAAACCATTTTGATAACTCCATGGACTTTTGAGTCACAGGCTCATTAACTGTAACAGTATCATCGCTTGGAATCATTCCGAGCAATTTAGATAGATCGGCTATCTGAGCTATAATTTCTGTTTTATCCGCACTTTTTTTGGGGGCTTCAACCATATGTTTAGTCTCCTGTTTAAGTTAAACCAACCATGGGCTGATTGAAGATATGAGAATATCACCAAATCGGGCAACTTGTGATATGCAAAAATATCACAGCACTTTTAGGACTTCAAAAACCTTTGATTAGTTGAAGTTATCAGTATGCGCAGTATCAGATTTTTTTGTTATTTCCGGTATTATTAATAGTGAACTCTGAATTAAAAATCATCCTGTATTCTTGTTAATCAAAACCCTGCATTTTTTCCCTTCCCACAATGTTTCTTCTACTATAAAGGTAGCATTAGGATTTAATCCTTTGACCATCCCTTCCATCGGATCAAGGCAATACAAGTAACAGGGTGCAGGCGCATTGATCTTCTTGGCAATTGCACACAATTTACACGTCGAGGTTACGGCAACAAACCCCTTTCCCAAATTCTCAATTTGCCAGGCAGCGCAATTAAAAGCTTCTGCTAATTGGGTAAAGACAGCTTGAGACGAGGTTATCCCAAACTGCTCTGCTTTCATCTTTCCGGTAGCCATCTGTTCTGCTTTCTTGCGTTGTATTACGTTTTGCAGAACGTTTTCTTTAGCAAATTGATCCGCGGCGTCCGCAAGTACAGCAGCATATGTCAGTTGTAAAAGTTGGATTTTTTTTTCATTTTGCATGTTGAGTCCCTCCATTGCAACGTTAAAGTCCGTTTATTTGTATTAGTGGAACTCAAATGCAATTTGTGACAACTCTAAAGAAATTTTTCCCAGTAGTTTTTTCTGGGTAAAACTTGCTCAGCTTCTTTAAATACGTTTGCCCGATCCACAATTTTTCTGAGTTTTTTGTATTCCTTGGGCAGATCCATTTCCATGACCATCTTTTTCATTCGGCAGGCACATGTTCCATTTGGATTGTGTAACGCACACTCGTTTTCTAAAAAATGCCTTAGCTTCCTTCTTGAGCGAGAGATCAATTGTCGCACAGCAGAAGAGTCTTTACGCATAATTTGGGAGATTTCTTCATATGGTAACTGCACAATATCTCTGAATATGTAAGCAATTCTGGCCTCGTTATTAAGACAATGCAAGATGCCTGTCAGGCATTTGTCGCACATTTCCTTAACCCAGATTTTCTTGTCAATATTGCGATCATCCGGATAATCCCTTTCTCCGCTGCGAAAATAATCCCGTAAAAATTTCGTTGAATATATCTTTTCTTTTTGGGAGCAACGAATAGCCATACGATAAGCGATAGTATATATCCAGGTTGAAAGTTTAGATCGTCCCTGAAACGATGGCAGACTTTTCATTACTTCCAACCATATCTCCTGGGCAGCTTCACGAGCGGCTTCTTCATCTTGCATCATGCGTCGACAAATGGCAGAAACCATCGATCCATAGTCGTACACCAGTTGATCAGCTGACACTGAATATTGTTTGGCCTTCATTGTCATTCCTAATCAGTGATTTTTCCCCAGTATGTAAATGTCATATCAATTTCATATACATTTGTGATTAAAATTAAATATCACAGGAATTTGTTGAACTGATATTTACCGATATGTTGGATTTCTGGACTCATAACGTTTGAATTTAGCGGCGCCAAGGGGCATCCACTGGGATGAATTTTTTTGCGTCATGATGCGTCGTGTACCAAGGATTTAACTTGAGCGCCAATCTGAATTGGGTCTGTGTTCGCCTCTATGCATACAGAAACATGACCCCAACTTTCAGGAAGGACGAACTGAAAAAAGTTTCCGTAGCGCACGAGTATGTAGTCGAGACCGCCACAGTCGATGTTGCCACGTTGGGAGGCTAATTTAAGTAAGGTAGGATTGACGAGCAATTCTTCGTAACGATCGCTCTCCGAACTGCTCGCACCTATGGTATTGGATTTTGACTTTGATTCGAGCTGCCCATTCTTGTAAACCGCAACATAGCGAATGCTATCTGATAGTTTGAAAATGCTTTCAATCATGGTCCCTTCCTTACAGACGCTAACGAACAAGCACACTTGCAGTTATGGAGCGCAGCAGAATAGCGGTCAGGTAGAGTGTCTTAGATTTCATTTTGTTGGTTCAGAAAGTCTTTGATTTCACGGACCAACATTTCTGGACGCTCTTCGATTACAAGATGTCCCGCTTGAGGCACCGTTACCAATTTAGAATTAGGGATTAGCTGATGAAGGGAATGCGCTTGCTCGACCGGTATCCATTTATCCTCTTCACCCCATAAAATCAAAACAGGCTGATGGATAGCGTTATATTTCGCTTGTATTTCATCGGTATACTTTGAATTAGCCTGAGCAATTTGTCTATAAAATGCTGCTTTCCCTTCGCCTCCTGTCCATGGCCGAACAATCTCATGTAAAATTTCATTATCAATAGGTTTATATGCGGCGGTTTGAACATAAGCTTTTACAATGGCTTCATGGATATAATCAGGTACGCCCGCAAAGGCTGCCTCGAATTTTCTGACATGCTTAAAGAATGGAGAACCCCATGGAGATAGCGCAACAGGATCAATTACAATTATTTTCTTATAAGCCCTATCGTTCAAGATATGATTTCTGAGAACTGTGGTTCCTCCAAAGTCATGACCAACGACGAAAGGTGTATTTAGCTGCCATTCGTTAAGCAGGGCATCTAACAATTTATTCTGTATACCCAGCGAAACATCAGCATCTGATTTATCCGATTGACCATACCTTAATAAATCGAAATAGTAGACGGTAAAACTTTCTGACAAACCAGAAATTAAGTGACGCAAATTGAATGATGACCATGGTGTTCCGTGAACCAGAACTAAGTCTGGGCCCCTGCCTTCAAATCCGTACCTAACTTCTCTTCCTTCAAAATTGAATTTATTTGGGAGT
>CP070746.1:2809580-2813355 GCA_020348305.1 Desulfobacterales bacterium | reverse complement strand
GCTCTTTTTGACCGGGCAAATACATGAGACGATTGCCGCATCTGATGGTCGTATCCACGGCTTCTTTGAGCCTCATCTTGGCCTCTTCGAGGGGAACGAGAATATCAATGGCATAAGCTTCCAGGGTTTGCGACACTCTTTCAAGCGTTGTCCTTTTGCCCTCGCTGTCCAGAATGCGAATCAATTCCGAAGTGCCTCCGCCGATGACATTATCGAGTTCGATTAGCATGTTCAGCCCGAATCCTTTGTAACCAAAGTACGTGCCACCCAACGGTGCCACCCAGAAATAAGTTTTGAAAACCTCATCAAAGGCAAGTGGGAAATGGATGTTTTCCCCTTGCGGTCCTTTAAGCAAGCCCTTTTCTACGGCTCTAAGTTTGATGGGTTTTGCGGAACCCAGCTTCCGGAGAGCTTCTTCCTGGGTCTCGCTTCTTGCCACGCAAAGATGCACCTCGGCGAGTTTCCGCTGCCGATTCCCGATCGGTATTATGAGCATCCCATCTGCATCCTTGAAGATGCCCAGCACCTTCGAGTTGTATTTGGCGACGTCCAATGCCGGGCTGATCGCTCTTTGCGTTGCCGCCATATCGATTGTAACGATTCCGTTCTGGTAAGGGATCGTCCAGGCAATGGGATTTGTGCCGAACCTCTTTCGCACCCCGTCGTATCTTGCTCGGTTCGCCGGGGATTCTACATTTTCCATATCCTGAAGTTCAATGAAAGGCTTGGTGTAAGCTGGACTGGTGCACGTAACCTTCGCTGCCAGGTCATGGCTTGCGATCATTTCGGAGTAGATTCCGCAATTCCCAAAATGCGTTGAATTCCGGATATGTGCCTTTGCATACCCAAATTTGTTCGCGGTCTGAATCAACTGCGGGATAATTTCCGAGGCAACATAGTGTCCCAAGGTGCCATGTGCATCAAAGGATAGGATCGTCGGATACTTCTGTTTGTCTGCTGTAAAATCCGCTATCTGAGTCCTCGTAAATTCCGGCTTTCCCTCATCATCATATACTTTAGCAATAATATCATCCAGGCTGCTGCCGCCTGCGATTCCATGGGCGTGATCTCCTCTCAAATCCGCTTCCACCAGAATCTCCGCTGCCGCATAAGCTTGTTTTTCAGGAAAACCTATCTTGATTAACACGTTTTTCCCGAATTGGACGAGATCTTCTGCTCTGTAACGTTTTGAATCCATCTTGCCATCTCCTCTTTCTCGTTGCGGCTCGCCAGAAAGCCGCTCTAAGGGCCTTTCACAGGTTCTGAGAAAACGAGAGGATCATATATTAAATGTCAAAGATTGACAAATCAAAGGAGGAATAAAGAAAGCAAAGGAGTCAGGTCTTCACGGGCTGTTGTCCAAAGATATTTTCGCTGGGTCTAAACCTGCCAAAAATGAAGGCCTGACCCCATTATCCCCGTGACCTCATTGTCCCCCTGGTCTGAAATCAACATCCTCTGTTTCTCTGTATAAACGAAGCATGTCTTCATTCTTGACATAGCATCCAAACCTGTCAAAAATGAAGGCCTGATAACGTATTCAATCCCAATTCTTTCAGCCCAGAGAGTCGCTATGCTTCCAATTAAACGCCCGATCTTTTATGGATGGTTTTTGATACCACTCTGCCTGGGTAACCTCATGATGGCGCACGGGGTGTCGAATTCCTTTTCGGTGATATTTGTGGCGTTGCTATCGGAATTCACCTGGATTAGCCGGGCTGAACTGTCCGGGGTATTCTCCCTTTTTACTTTTGTATACTTCTGTGGCAACCTCGTTGCCGGACCCATGCTTGATAGGTTTGGGCCGCGTATTACGATTACTTTTGGTTCGATGCTTATCGGTGTAGGGCTTTTTGCCTGTAGTAAGATTTCATCGCCCTATCAGCTTTACCTGTTCTATGGGTTGATCACGTCTTTGGGCGCCTGTTGCGCCGGCTGGCTTCCCAGCAACGTCATCATTACCAACTGGTTTTGGCGTAGGCGCGGGATGGCCGTTGGAATCGTTGGGTGTGGGATGGGGATGGCCGTATTGGTCTTTCTCCCGGTCACGCAATTTTTGATAGAACGTTTCGGCTGGAGAGGCGCTTTTGTAGCTCTTGCCGTAATTATCGTTCTATGGCTGGCACCCCTTAACGCAATCCTTCAGCGTAGCAAGCCCGAGGACAAAGGATTTTATCCCGATGGTGACGACGCCTTATCAACACCCAAGTCTGAGAGCAATGGAATCAATTCTGTTCCCCTACCCCAATTGTGGACGGTTTCGAAAGTTATGAGGAATCGAAGCTATTGGATGATGTGCTGTGCCTTATTCTGCAACCCTTTTGCCACCTTTACGGTTATGCTTCATCAGGTAGCGCTGGTGGTGGAACGGGGCTTCGAGCCCATGAAGGTAGCTCCCATATTGGGATTAATAGGAATCTTCACGATGGGCGGTCGATTTGCCAGCGGAACGCTCTCTGACCGGATTGGGCGAGAGCCGGCCTATAGCATCTTCATGGCTTCAACTGCACTTGCCGTGATTTTCTTGTTTGTATTAAAGCCGGAGCGGTCTTGGATTCTTCCCATCTATGTTGTAGCCGGGGGACTCGGTATGGGCGTGGGAGGGGGGATGTTTCCCGCCATCATAGCGGATATGTTTCCGGGGCCAAGCTTGGGTCGGATTATGGGGATTGCCTCGGCTTTTGGTGGACTGGGTGCCGGGCTTGGATCCTGGTGTGGTGGTTTTTTACACGACATCACTGGCGGCTATTCTTGGGCGCTGTTTTTTGTACTGATGGCTGTCATTGGGGCGGTGGCATCTGTCTGGATTGCCGCCCCCCGTAAGTTCCGGTGAAAACATAAAAACAAAGAAAAACAAATTAGAAAAGGGGGACGTTGGTGCAGAAATTGATTTGCGGTTTCAAATTAAACTCTTCATTATTGGCTCCATTAAAGGAATCATAACCACAAGAAGAAATATTTTACTAAAATTCCAATTCTAAAATTGAATACTTCTCTTAAGTATAAACACTCACATCATTTAAAAGACAACCTGTAAGTTTTGATAATTATAGCCCCCTATGATAATATACGATCGTTTTCAAGAAGTTATACATGGCTGCATATCTTTAAAATAAGTAAAAAGCCTCTGGTTTTGGCAATATAACTCATTGGTTCTTGCCTAGATGCAACGGAATCAGGTCTACACTCTTGACAAATTTATTTGCAAAACGCAAGAGACATTCTTCGAGGAAAGGTTGGAAAAGTTGGTTAAAACCCTTTTAAAATGGAGAAGGAGAAATAAATGAAGAAGATTCATTTGGAAAAACAAAATAAAACCGCCGAAGACAAGCTCGTAGCTCGACTAGCGTTTCTCAAAGAGAAAGGTTTGGAGAGCGTTACAATCCAACGAGACACCTTGATCAGAAAAATAAGGGCTCAGATACGAAAGGTGAATTATCGGTTGGCCTGTATTGCCGCACAAGAGAAATTAAACGCAGAAAAAGCTCAAATCAAAGCAGAAAAATTGGATAAGAAAAAGAGCAGCCGTGAGATGCCTCCGGCGGAGACGACTAAAAGTGTTTCCAAGAAGAAGGGGAAGAAAGCGAAAGCGAAAGAACCATCTTTTACTACTAAGGCACAAGAGTAGGAGGAAGGGTCAAATCTTGACGGGCTGTTGCCAAAGATATTTTCGCTGAGTCTCAAACGTTTTTTGATAAAGCTGAAGCTTGCTCCAGGCGCCTTGAAAACTCGTCTTACTTGAACGCGGGACTCAAACAGGTTCAAAGCGCTTTTC
>CP070746.1:2801353-2809480 GCA_020348305.1 Desulfobacterales bacterium | reverse complement strand
CCAAATGTCAACCTTAATTTTGGGCGTTAATTATACCTTCACCCCTGCCCGGGAAAAATTTCGGCTTTCCCTATCCGTACGATGGATTTGGTGTTTATCCAATTAACCAAAATTTAAACACGGCTCTATGCCTGCATGCTGGATGTGACCGGGTTCTACCAGAAAGCTAATGAGGCCGCACAAACCGCCGAGCACGTGTTCTGAGCCAAGCACCTCAGCCAATTGTCCGGGGGCTTCGATTCCGTTTTGAAATGGCACCACAAATGTTTGTGGCCCAACCATCGGGCCCATAACTTCAGCGACTTCAGGCACCTGCCACGCTTTGACCCCCACGATCACCACATCCACAATTCCGACGTCAGCCGGATTATCCGTGGCCTGCACGGGCTGGATAGTGAAATCGCCTTTGATGCTATCCACCCTTAGCCCATATCTTCGCATCGCCTGCAGATGCTTTCCGCGCGCAATGAAAACAACCTGTTCGCCGGCTTGCGCCAACCGCCCCCCAAAATAGCCGCCCACGGCACCGGCTCCGAATACCGCAATTTTCATAGTGACTCCTTATTTAAAATGACATTTAAGAAAGAAAAGGGGGACGTAGGTGCAGAAAGTTCTTAACTATTTGATATAGTCTTCTATCGCCGGACGAATTCCGGATGACACCGAGCGGTTGACGCAAGAGGTTGTCACTCCGAGATAGCGGGCCACCTCGGCACCTGAATACCCCAACTCTCTGACAGCAATCCAGGATAATATCCGGCGGGCTTCTACGACCTTTTGTCTGCGACTGCCGGAACAAAGCTCGACCTGGGAAATATTGTGCTTCTTACATATCCTTGAGGTCAACTCAGCAATATCGGGTCGCTGGCCTGATAACCTCAGGTTCTTTTTCACCATATCATCCAAACCGGATATGACATCCTGGACAAATTGGTCATCTCCTAATATGCGCTGGTCGGAAGCCTGCCTCTCGTTTCGTTTCCTTAGTGCCATGACCGCAGACCAATCACCTAAGCTGCGGATTAGACCGCCGCCCACCAACTCCGGTCGATGACCCATAGGTAAGCCTTGCTTCACAAAGTGCAGATAGGCTTTTCGCTGATTGCGCCCATCGCCAAAAAAGGACAACACATAGGCACAATCCTGCCAGTTTCGCTCGATTTTGCCCATCAGAGCCGAATGGCCCGACCAAGGAGAACTGTTTAATTCATTGAAATCATTAACCAAACCGGCCCTTAATAGATTTAAATGAATATAGCGCACCAATTCTTTTAGATAGCGATCTTCTTGGCACACAATGGATTTGTACCGATTTTGAAACAAATGTCCCTGTCTGCTGTGCCTTAGGTTGAAATTTACCGCATAACCGGTAAGTATTTTTCGCATGCTCGAAGCTAAAGGCTGTCTCTCAGTTTTGCACAGAAGATGAAAATGATTGGGCAGCAGTGCCCAGGCGTAAATGGCCAGTGCACTATCTTTTGCAACTGCTGCCAGCCGGCTGATAAAGTCGTCGCAATCCGAATCATTTAAAAATATCTTATTACCTTCAATACCCCGGCCCATCACATGATGTAAGATGCCGGGTGCATCTAATCTGGCTAATCGTGGCATAGGGTCCTTTTGTCATGTCAAATATCTTTTGTAAAGAACTTTCTGCACCTACGTCCCTTTTATATAAATGTCCGTATCCAGATAGCAAAAGCTCAGCCGTTTGGCCAAAAGCACACCGACCGTGCTTTTGCCGACCCCCGGCATGCCGATTAAAATGATATTTTTTTCTGCCTCTATCATATTGAAAAATGAACCAATTAATGAGATAAATAGCATCTCATGTATAAAAGTAAACCAAAATTCGCTTTACCGTTCGAACGAATTTAAGCGCATCTTTTCTCGCATTTCAAAATAGCTCACCATTTTTTAGAGGTTTCTATGACGAATAAAACATTGGAATCATTGGAGCACAGCGAAGAGCGCTTCCGCTCGGTGGTCGAAACCGCCATTGATGCCATTATTACGATTAACAGTAGCGGAAACATCATATTCTGGAACCATCGGTCCGAAATGATGTTCGGATATTCGGCTGATGAAATCATAGGCAAGCCGACGACCATCATCATGCCGGAACGATTCAGAGACGCCCATAAAAAAAGAATTGCTCAAGTGGAGTCAATCGATAAATCCACCGTTACCGGAAAAACCCTTGAACTGGTGGGGCTCAAAAATGATGGATCGGAGTTCCCCGTAGAGCTGTCGCTTGCAAAATGGGAAACCCATGAGGGTATTTTCTTTACAGCGATTATCCGTGACATCACCGCACGCAAGCAGGCGGAGGAAATCTTGCAGAACGCTCGCGATGAACTGGAACGAAGAGTACAAGAGCGCACCGCAGAGCTGGCAAAAGCCAATCAAGAGCTGCGACGCCAGATCTGCGAGTGTGAAGTTGCCGAGGCCGCGTTGCGGGAATCCGAGCAGAAATATAGCACCTTGGTTGAAGACGCATTGATTGGCGTCTATATCATCCAGCACAAAAAAATTGTATTCGCCAATGATAAATTTGCCGATATTTACGGATATCCAAAAGATGAGTTGATCGGCATGGATTCATTACAATTGGTCCATCCTGATGACAGGCTGCTTGTGAAAAAAATGCGGGAAAAACGGCTGACAGGCGAAAAGGTCCCTTCGGAATACGAAATCAGAGGATTGAAAAAAAACGGCGATATTATTTGGGTCATGCGCAGTTACTCGCCGATCAATTTTAACGGAAGACCGGCCATTTCAGGAATTGTTGCCGATATAACGAAAAGAAGACTGGCTGAAGATGCCCTCTTGAAATCAGATAAGGAACTGCGGATTCTATCCAACCAACTTCTATCTGCCGAAGAAAAAGAAAGAAAAAGGATCGCCCGTGAACTGCATGACAGTATTGGACAGGCCTTGAGCGCCATTAAATTCAGTGTCGAAAATTCGCTTCGAGAGCTGCGCAATGGTACCCATCCATCCGATCTGAAATCCCTTGAGACCGTTATTCCACTGACACAAAAAACAATTGAAGAAGTCCGTAGAATCGTCAAGGACCTTCGGCCATCCATTCTGGATGATTTGGGGATTCTGGCTACCATTGCATGGTTTTGCCGTGAATTTCAAAACGTATATTCGCGTATTCGAATTGAAAAGGAAATTGCTATAAAGGAAAATGAAATTCCGCTTCCATTGAAAACGGTTATTTACCGGGTGCTTCAGGAAGCGCTCAATAACGTGGCCAAGCACAGCCGGGCGGACTTGGTTGATCTTTGGATGAAAAAAACACCGTCCGGTATTGAGCTCGTAGTTAAAGACAATGGCAAGGGGTTTGATTTGGAAAAAACGATTGCGCTAAAGCCCTCTGAAAGGGGGTTTGGTCTGGCCAGCATGAGGGAGCGGGTAGGACTTTCCGGAGGCATGTTTGATATTCGTTCTGTGATTGGAAATGGTACGACAATCAGGGTGTCATGGATAATATAATTTAGGAATTGAGGAATTGGGGAATTGAGGAATTGAAATCGAAATAATTCCTTAATTCCTTAATTCCTAAATTATCTGTTAACTAGCCCCTTCCCCATTGCATACACGGTCAGTGCTGCGGCATTGTGTAAGTCGAGCTTTTTCATCAGGTTTGCCCGATGTTTTTCAACGGTTTTTAAGCTGATGCAAAGTTCTTCAGCAATCTCTTTGTTTTTATACCCCTCGGCAATCAGCTTCAATACCTCGCGCTCCCGCTGGGAAAGTGATTCCCAGGGGGAATCGGGTTTTAACGTTCCTTTTCCTTGCAAGTATCCTTCGATTACCTTCTCCGATACGCCGGGACTCAAGTAAGGCTTTCCTTTCATTACACTTTTTATGGCCACCACCAACTCATTGTGGGTGGCATCTTTTAGGACATATCCATCGGCGCCGGCCTGCAGGGTGGTATGCAGATATTCCTCGGTTTTGTGTACCGTCAACGCAATAACTTTGCTCTGCGGATACCGTTTCTTTATTTCCCTGATCGCTTCCATGCCGCTCATGCGCGGCATGGAAAGATCCATCAGGATAAGTTCCGGGCCAAGCTTCTCCACACAGTGCACGGCCTCACGACCATCTTCGACTTCACCCACAATTTCAAATTTCGGATCCGATGATAACAGGGCTCTAAGCCCCTCTCTAAGAATAGTGTGGTCTTCAGCAAGGACAATTTTAATCTTCTTGTGCATCTATGTTTTCCGAAATAGGCTAACGGCGCTTTAATAAAATACAGCCTAATTACACTAAATATACAGTGTTCACTTTATTTAACATGAGCTATTTCTTTAGTAAACAGGATAATGGCATAATTCGTTCTATTCTTCCGAAACAAAAGGATGAATCAATTCTTCGGCTCTTCGCAGTATTTCAGAGAGATTACAATCACTTATGGACATCTAAAATTAGGGAAAGCAACCCGTGTTCAAAATACTGATCATTGATCCCAACAAACCATTTCAGCAATCCTTAAAAAAACTCCTGGTTAAGCATTTCCCATCGGTTGATATCGAAGTGGCCGATGACAGAAATGAGGGATTGAAAAAAATAGAAGCCTTTGACCCGCACCTTATCCTTTTGGAGATCCATTTGGCCGGGGACAGCGGCCTCAAGTTGGCTCGCAAGATTAAATCAGAGCATCCTAACGTGACCATCGCCCTGTTAACAAGTTATGATTTACCGGAGTATCATGCAGCGGCTAAAGAATCCGGCATCGAGCACCTGGTGCCAAAGGATGCGTGGACCGGTGAAGATATGTTGGCGTTGGTTCAATCGATAGTTTCCAAAATGAAAATAGAAGATGCCAGCGGCAGATAGAAAATTCTTGATTAATTATATTAATTCGTGCTTCAAATTAGACCCGAAAGGAGGTGAATTCTGTTCTTTTTAAATCCCGATTCTAGCTGATAATTAAGCCAACAGGAGGATAACAAAATGAAGAAACGAAAAACAGGCATTATTTTTATCTGTCTGTTGCTTGCAACACAGGTATTTTTTGTGGGTATGAGCGCTGCGGAGCAGGTCAGCGTAGACGCCGCGGTTCTCGAAAAACTTCAAAAAATTATCCAGCAGCAACAGCAGCAGATTCAAGAGCAATCGAAGCTGCTAAAGTCCTTGCAAAAACAGGTCAACGATCTGAAGCAAACGGCGACGGAAGCAAAATCCACCGCGGAAGAGGCGGCTAACACAGCCAAGCAAGCGTCGGTCGCAGTGCAGGCGCCTACCGCAAAGGTGGTTACCTCGGGTCAGGAGCGCGTTAAACTGGCGATCTCAGGACAGGTCAACCGGGCTGTGAACATCGCCGATGACGGGAAAAACACCACTGCCTACTACGTCGACAACGACGCCAGCAACAGTCGTGTCCGCTTTGTCGGCACTGCCAAGGCAACCGACGATCTGACCATCGGCTCGCGAATTGAACTTGCCATTGCTCCGAATGAATCCTCGGACGTCAGTCAGAACAGCGAAGAGAGCGGCAACTTTTTCGACCAGCGCTGGGCGGAGGTGTCACTTGACAGCAAGCGCTTCGGCAAGCTTTCCCTCGGCAAGGGCGACACCGCTTCCAACAACAGCGCCCAGGTCGATCTGTCCCGAACCGACGTGGTCCAGTACGCGAGCATCGCGGACATTGCTGCGGGGCTCTTGTTTCGGCAAAACAGTGGTGACACCCTCACAGATGTCAGCGTCTCTGATGCGTTTAAAGACTTTGATGGTTTGAGCCGTAAAAGCAGGGTGCGCTATGACACGCCCACATTTTATGGTTTCAGTCTCGCCGGCTCGCTGGTCAGCGATCAGCGCTATGATGCGTCTTTGTGGTGGGGGGGACAGGGGCTTGGCTTTAAGGCCGCCGGTGCCGTGGCTTTCGCTGATCCCAACGAAGACAATACCGACTATCAATATGACGGCTCATTTTCACTATTGCACGAGGCCACCGGATTGAATTTCACCCTGTCCGCCGGTTTGCAGGAGCGAGACAACCAGGGCAACGCATATAACCTGTGGGGCAAGGTTGGATGGCTGACGAGATTTTTTTCTTTCGGCGAGACGGCTTTTGGTGTCGATTACGGCGAATCGGTGAATATTCCCACGGGCAGGGACAAGGGCTATTCGGTCGGTGGGGCGGTTGTCCAGCAATTCGAGGAGTTCGGCACCGAGCTTTACCTTCAGTATCGCCTCTACTCCCTCGATCGGGATGTTGAACCCAGTGTCCAGGACATCAACGTGGGAACCATCGGGGCAAGGATTAAATTCTGATGGTACTTTCTATCTCAGCTAGACGGAAAGCATTGTGGGCTGTAGCATTGCTGGTGGCATGTCTGATCATCGCCGGGTGCGCCGGAATCACGCCCTACGAGCCGCGCAACAACCGCGAGGAGGGGCCGGAGAAGGGGCTTTTCACCGGGTCACAGGGTGAGTTCGTGATCTACCGGTTGGACGAAAAGCCGGAAACAGAAAGTGAGGAAAAGAAAGGCCCGGATGAGACGGAGGCCGATGAGCGATGAACCCTCGCTGGGTTCAGGCTATCTATTGAAAGCGCCTCAGGCTTGATGAACGTCACGCTGCATAAGCCGCCTTCGCCTTCTGAACACCGGCTTCTCGCAATCCAAGGGTTTTTTGGTTGTTTCTTGGCGTGGGCGGCGCAGCGCTGATACCTTGACCGTAAAACACCGGCTTTCGTAATCCTTATATGTATCAGCAGGCAGAGCCGCTAATCTCTGATCTGACCCAAAGAAACAGGTTTTCAACATTAGAATATATAGATATTGGGCTTTTTTTATCTTGACAGCACAATATATTGTATGTAATAGTAAGACGTTTTCTAATCATCCGGTCGATTCGTGGCCTTCTGTTGTTCCAACAACGACTAAACCCCCTTTATTCGGCCCAAGGGGTTTTTTAGTGGTGCGTTAATCAATATTTCTGTTTGAGAAATTTGGATCGACCCAATCCCTTGCTTGAAATTTTTTCAATTAAGCAGTTTTTTCGAGTTTGTCACAACTTTCGGATATTTCTAGCGGTGGAGTTGTGCGCCCGATTTTAAGTGTTTGTAAAAGTGATTCAGGCATCAAATTAATTCGCAATGTTTTAATAGGAGATGTTCAATGGGGCAGAAAGGAAAATTTCTAGTCACGAGCGAAGGACGCTTTGATCTGGGGACTTCCATTTGGGATGATCAACAATTCACAAACATTCTGATTAGCAATAACCCCATTGATATAGATCAGGCAATGGGTATCAGCCAATCGTTGCGTGAAGAAATCTCTAAAATGGAATTTCAAACCATCACCATGTCATTTATTGAAAAAATGATCGAGGCAAAACTAATGGAATACGGGCTGAACAAACCCTCGCCGATTCGGTTGGACAAATCCATTTTTGTTCAAGACAAGTTGAATCTTTCAGAAAATGCCAGAACTGTTCTAAAACGACGATACCTGAAAAAAGACAGCAAGGGCAACGTCGTGGAGTCCCCGGAACAAATGTTTAAGCGCGTAGCCCGCCACATCGCCAAAGCGGAGAAAAAATACGGCGGCGATGCTGAGAAAGTAAAAAAGACCGAAGAAATCTTTTACAAGCTCATGACGGAGTTTAAGTTCTTACCCAACTCTCCCACCCTGATGAATGCCGGACGCAGATTGGGGCAACTGGCAGCCTGTTTTGTGCTGCCGGTCGAAGACAGCATGGAAGGAATATTCGGTGCGTTAAGGAACGCTGCGCTGATCCACAAATCCGGTGGCGGCACTGGATTTGCCTTTTCGCGTCTGCGCCCCAAAAACAGTACGGTGGGCACCACCGGTGGCGTGGCCTCCGGTCCGGTGTCCTTTATGAAGATATTTAACACCGCAACCGAGCAGGTCAAGCAGGGCGGCACCCGCCGTGGTGCGAACATGGCCATTTTACGGGTGGACCATCCCGATATCATGGAATTCATTTACAGCAAAAAAGATAACCGGGAGTTGAATAACTTCAATATATCAGTGGGGGTCACCGATGCGTTCATGAAAGCGGTTGCCGATGAGAAGGATTATGATCTTATTGATCCGAGGGATCAGCAGCAGGTGGACACATTGAATGCCGCCGAAATTT
>CP070746.1:2787338-2801253 GCA_020348305.1 Desulfobacterales bacterium | reverse complement strand
GCAATGATGTTAAAAACAATAAGGGCACGTTTGTAGCCGATGCGATCGGATAAATAGCCGCCGGGATATGCATAGACCGCGGATAAAAAATTATCCAATCCGTTTAGCAACCCAATGGAAATGGCCCCACCGCCAAGCGCCAGTAAATACATCGGCAAAAACCGCTCGGCCAAGCGCTCGCCCAAACCCACAAGAATTACCATAAAGAGGACGCCAACCGTGCTTCTGGTAAGGCCTAAAAAATCAGATATATGTGTTACCTTTGACATAAAAACAATATTGAGAGTGTAAATTTAGTGCTTATACTAAAAATTATCGCATAATGTCGGCAGTAACATCAGATAATTCAAATCTGTGAATACATGCCGGCGTATCTGATTCATTCAATTATACAACGAACATAATAATAACATTCGATAACATTCGCAAATTTAAAAACATGGATGTCAACAGGAGGCGCAATTATGAAACATTCATTACCGGCACTTCCTTATGCATATGATGCATTGGAACCCTTTTTTGACGCAAAAACAATGGAAATTCACCATACCAAACATCACCAGACGTATGTGGACAAATTGAATGCCGCCTTGGAGGGACATGAAAATTTCCAAAAGTTAGACCTAGAAGATCTGTTAAAAGACCTTAACGCAGTTCCGGAAAATATTCGAACCGCCGTCAGAAATCACGGTGGCGGTCATGCCAATCACTCATTCTGGTGGCCGATATTAAGAAAAGAGGTAACTTATCGCGGTGATATTGCGAGTGCCATAAATTCCAAATTCGGTGGCTACGATGAATTCAAAGAAAAATTTTCCACAGCGGCGGCCCTTTTATTCGGAAGTGGTTGGACTTGGTTGGTTTGGAGCAATGGTGAATTAGAAATAATGACCACACCGAATCAAGACAGCCCCTTGAGTCAGGGAAAAACGCCGCTATTGGGCATCGATGTATGGGAACATGCGTACTATCTAAAGTACCAGAATCGGAGGCCTGATTATATTGCAGCGTATTTTAATGTGATCAATTGGGAACAGGTTGATGAATATTTTAAAGCAGCCACAGGATAAAATTATTTCTAAATTCGTATCTATCTGATGATTATTATTTAATGGGCCGTATTTCATTGATCTAAGTCAAAAAGTTCATCTAAAATTGAAGACGCAAAATTGGAAGGTATATTATAATTTGCATATTTGGCATTTTCCGAAATATCCTTTGGGGTAGATTCTATACTTGGTTTCGCATTTTCGTCACCATTTTCTAAAGAACCGGTGGTATTTGTTTCCTTTTCAAAGGATTCGTTCGAAGCATTTTTTTGCTCATTGGATATTTGCCGATCACTCAGTTCAGACGCTGAATGATCTCCTGTTTGGTAAACGATGAAGATATGATGACATTTGGAACATCTAACCATTGAGCCGGTTGGCTTTATCATGCTATCATCCAACCTGAATACTCTATGGCAGGAAATGCATGGAATTATCATCAGAAATCCTTGCTTAAATAAATTGATAATTTAATTATCGGTATTTTTTTCGATTTACTTAAATTTTTTAGAAATAATTTCAGTCTCATACTGGCATTTATCGCATCATAGCGTCCCAAACCAAAAGCTTAGCCAGAGAAGAATAAATACGAGGATAAACACTGTGAATCGTGCTTCTTTTCCCCATATTTTGCCCGCTAATCGATAGCTGGCGATTGAAACCCCAAGCGACATAAAGATCATTATGAGGATTACCCATACCTTTATGGTTCCCATCGTATTATCCCATCTCGTTCAAAACGCTCTCATTAAGGTAAAAAAATAAATTACGTACAATATATTGAATGGTATCTAATGGAAGCTGCCTGGGTGTGATTCAAAAAGATCAAACCATTTTTGGTCTGCGAGAACTACGGAAGTTTCGACCTGACGCGCTGGAATCGACCAATATTTCTCCAGCAACCGACTTTTCTCTTGTTGGGGAACTCGTCTGAAGCCGTGTTCTTCATAGAAACGAATCGCCCAAGCAGCATCTGCCCAAGTACCGATTAAAATGGGGCGATCGGTCTGTCGGCAAAGCTCGGATAGTAACTTTTTTCCAATGCCTTGATTCTGTCTCGTTGGACGTACATAGGCATGCCTGATAAGCGTCACGTCTCGAACATGCTGAATCCCCATTATACCAACCATCGTGCCATCTTCTTCATATCCCCAAAATACGACACCCTCATCGATTTCATGCCTTAGCTCAACTTCCGACATATAAGGTACTTTCCAACGATCATCGGGGATGACCCCCTTATACTTTTCTGCGGCATCGTTGATAATTGAGTAAATCATCTCAATATCGCTATCACGACATTGACGAATCATAGAGTTTCCTCTAAATATGAATATCGATCGAACTTAGGTATTATACAAGTCAAGCAAACATCAGGCAATGTAAAAAGAAGAGGTATCTGTGACCGCAATACGGTTTATATCGGGAGGGCTTATTTGGGTATGCTTAGCCCCTTTGTTCTATAGCGCCATGAGTGTGTCCGCCAAATTAGCCGGGGTCCGACTCAGTGTTTGGCACATCGGTGTGGGCCGGTTCGGCCTTGGCCTATTGGTTATCCCAATTATCGTCAAGGCTTTAAGACTAAACCTCTGGGGACAACAGCGTTTTCTGCTCACCATGAGAGGGCTATGCGGTGCGGTCGCATTTCTGCTTTTAGTCGCATCCTTCCAGAAAATTCCCCTCTCATTGGCAATGATACTTTTCTACCTCTATCCAGCCTTCACAGCTCTCTTATCTCCTTGGGTCACCGGCGAACCAACCGCCAAGATAGCCTGGCCATTTATATGCGGCGCTTTCATTGGAATCAGCCTGATTTTATGGCCGCATGAAGCTTCCGGGGCTATGAATCCGGGACATCTATTTGCTGTAACGGCATCGGTTTTGTGTGCCCTCACGCTTCTTCTGGTCCGGCGATTAGGACGGCAGAACAACATCTACACCCTTTTTTTCTACCTCTGCCTAACAGGGACGCTTGGCAGCCTGGGTCCGTTGCTGTTGCAAGAGCTTCCCCTTCTACCGGAGCACACAGCCTCCTGGATTGGAGTTGCTGCGGTGGCTGTTTTTTCAATAGGCGCACAGCTTTCCATCAACCAGGCCTTAGTGCGTATTCCAGCGCCGAAGGTAAGCGTTATGATGACAGCCGAAGTGCCTCTTGTAGCCTGCTTTGGCGTGCTTTATCTCGGTGAGCCGCTCAGTTGGCGCCTTATCATAGGTGCCTTGCTCATCTTTGGCTGTGGGACCGGTCTCAATTTCCTGCCGGGCAAATCGACCCCAAATTGACCAGGCTCGGATTCTTTACATTACGACCGCTTCCCATCACAAATTCATCCTTCAAAAGATAATTTAAGTGCCGCAAAATTAAAAATAAAACATATATTGGTAAATTTTACCAATATATGGTTGATAATGCCTTTTTATAAAAATCGAATTCAAATTCAAAATGCCATTAATTCGACAAGTTAGATACACTCATGCGTCTGGCATGTTTCATGCTGAATAGGTGGTAAACACAATGACAAGAATGGATCGAACAAAATACACAAGGAGGCATCACCATGGGCATATTCACACGATTTCGCGATATTGTCGGTTCCAACATCAACTCCATGCTCGAGCGGGCGGAAGATCCGGAGAAACTGATTAGGATGATGATCCAGGAGATGGAAGATACGCTAATTGAACTCAAGGCCGCTTGTGCCGGTGTGATCGCTGAGAGCAAAAACGTTCAACGCCAACTGCAGACGGTCGAGAAGCGAGTTAATTATTGGGAAGACAAAGCCGATCTGGCCGTCAAAAAAGGCCGAGATGATCTGGCGAAGGAAGCGCTCCTCGAAAAACGGCGATTTTCTCAAAGAACGCTGTCGTTTGCAAATGAATTAACCGAACACAATGCGCTTCTGGAGCGGTATAAGGACGATATTCGGCAACTTGAAGAAAAATTGAAATCAGCGCGTGAAAAGGAGCGCATGCTTGTTCAGCGTCATATTCATGCCACCAGAAAAAAACGTGCTCAAGAAGAAATGCGGCGTATCGAAAGTGCCGATGCCGTCATAAAATTTGAAGAGCTTGAAGACCGCATCGAGCACATGGAAGCCGAAGCCGATCTGGTTAATTTCGGCCGTAAACCGGCATTGGAAGATCAACTGGAAAGGCTTACCTTGGATGAGGAAATTGAAAGAGAGCTTCAAGCATTAAAATCACCATCCATAGATAAAATGGAACAACGCGTCGAAACGCTGGAAACTATCCTGGACGATCAAGAAAGAGAGGAAATGAACCATGAGCAGAAATAGCAGCATACACAAACGCGGACTATACCGCTCACGCAACGGTGTCATTTTAGGTGTATGCAGGGGGTTTGCCGACTATTTTGACTTTTCGGTGTTTTGGGCCAGAGCAATCGCCGTAATCCTGCTTATCTTTACCCACTTCTGGCCGGCCATCGGACTGTATCTACTGGCCGCTCTCTTGATGAAATCGCAGCCGGCAACACATGTCAGGACTGGATCAAAAAATGGGTTTGACAGCCGATATACCTATGCAAAACATGACATGGCAGAGCGACTGAAACGAAAATGGCAACATCTGGAAAAGCGTATTCGAAGAATGGAAGCCAAAGTCACCTCTCGGGAATTTGATTGGAACAATCGGTTTCCGGAAAAATGATACTTGCAATCCCATACGGCATGACTTAAAATTCAGAGATCATTCATCGAAAGCCTCCTTATCAGTGAGCTTTAAGCGGTTCACACCCGGGAGGCTTTCGTATATTCCCGTAACTGGCATACGCTGGGAGTCTCCCCGGCAAAACCCGGGAGTTTTCCATGGCTTAATTATGATGCTCTTCATCAACACACATGATTTCCCGGAAAGGAGAATGAAAAATGGTCAACTTTGTGGCAGCCTTGGATCAGGGTACGACCAGCAACAGATTCATCATTTTTGATCATAGTGGACAAATTGTCGGTTGGGAACAAAAAGAGCATAAACAAATTTTTCCGCAACCAGGCTGGGTAGAGCATAGTCCCCTGGAAATCTGGCAAAACACCCAGGACGTGATCAACGGCGCGCTCTTCAAAACAGGAATTGCCGGATCGGATCTGGCCGCCATCGGCATCACCAACCAGCGGGAAACCACAGTCGTCTGGGACAAAAACACCGGCAGGCCTTTTATGAACGCCATTGTCTGGCAGTGCACCCGCACGGATGAAATCTGCAAGGATTTAAGCAGGGAGCAGGGCCAAAACCGATTTCGCGACAAAACCGGGCTTCCCATTGCAACGTATTTCTCAGGTCCGAAAATCAAATGGGTCTTGGATCATGTCACCGAAGCCCGTACAGCGGCGAATAAAGGCGATGCCCTTTTTGGAACCATGGAAACCTGGTTGATCTGGTGGCTTACCGGCGGGCCCAATGGAGGATCGCATGTCACCGATGTAACCAATGCCAGCAGAACCATGCTGATGGACTTAACTTCACTACAATGGGATGAAAAAATTTTAGAGATCCTGGGTATTCCAAAGCAGATTCTGCCCAGAATTGTACCCTCCAGTGATATCAATTCCTGGGGGTTTACATTGAAAGACGGCCCTTTGGCCGCCCAGGTACCGGTCTGCGGCGCTCTTGGCGATCAACAGGCTGCATTGGTGGGACAGGCGTGCTTTGATATGGGGGAGGCCAAAAACACTTACGGTACCGGATGCTTTCTTTTGCTGAATACCGGTACGACCCCCGTACCCTCCCGTCAGGGCTTGCTTACCACCCTTGGCTATCAAATCAATAATCAACGTCCGATCTACTGCCTGGAGGGTTCCATCGCAATTACCGGTGCCCTGGTTCAGTGGCTCAGGGATAACCTCGGATTGATCTCCAGTGCTCCCGAAATAGAGGATCTGGCCAAGACCGTAGAGGATAACGGCGGCGCTTATTTTGTTCCCGCATTTTCCGGACTTTTTGCGCCATATTGGCGTTCGGATGCACGCGGCGTCATTGCCGGGCTTACCCGGTTTGTGAATAAAGGCCACATCGCCCGGGCGGTTCTGGAAGCCAGCGCTTATCAAACACGCGATATCGTGGAGGCCATGAACAAGGATTCCGGGGTCGAATTGACCAAGCTCAAAGTTGATGGCGGTATGGTAGGAAATGAACTGCTGATGCAGTTTCAGTCCGATACCTTAAATGTACCGGTGATCCGGCCCAGTGTAACGGAAACAACCGCTCTTGGAGCAGCTTATGCCGCTGGACTTGCCGTTGGTTATTGGGAGGGCATTGACGAATTAAAGCAAAACTGGTCGGAGGATAAAACCTGGTATCCGAGTATGAAAAATGAGGCTCGTGAAAATGGGTATAAAGGATGGAAAAAGGCTGTGGAGCGGACATTTAGCTGGGTAGAATAGCTACCAGTTATCGGATAAAAATTTTCATATATGCAACTCAGTTCGAGAATCAAGGCCGGTATTTACTTCTACTGTGATATGCCGAAGCTCTCTAATTTCACTGAGCTGCTCCTTATAATAGGACGGTGAATGCGGGTTGTTGGTGGTAAGTGATATAATGACCGCGAAATGACCCGGCCCGAGGCGCCATAAGTGCAGATCTATTATTCGACTGTCTCCATCCGATTCTAACCTTTGCCGGATATTTTCAGTAAGCGGCGTATTAATATCTATATCCAGCAAAATGCTGCCGGTATCGCGCGTAAGGCCATAGGACCAACGGGCGATGACAACAGCACCGACAATACCCATTAACGGATCCATCCAGACCCATCCTAAAAACCGACCTGTGGTAAGAGCAACAATCGCTAATATTGATGTGAGGGCATCGGCAAGCACATGCAGATAGGCCGCTCTAAGGTTGTGGTCCGTGTGATGTTCATGGTCGTGTTCAGCATGTCTTTCTCTGAGAATAAACGCACTCGCAAGGTTAACAAGCAATCCTAAAACCGCAACCGCAATGGCTTCATCAAATTTAATGACAACCGGTGAAAAGAGCCGTCGCACGGATTCATAGGCCATCAGCAACGCAATCAACGCCAATAAAAGCGCGCTGCTATAACCGGCAAGTTCGCTGATCTTTCCGGTACCAAAAGAAAATCGTTTATCTGAGGCGTGACGTCTTGCAAAAGAATAACCAACTGCGCTAATCCCAAGTGCAGCGGCATGGCTGGCCATATGCCAGCCATCCGCGAGCAAGGCCATGGAGCCAAATATGAAACCGGACGCAATTTCCAGCACCATCATCGTCGCGGTCAGTGCGATAACCAACCATGTGCGTCGTGCATTGGTTAGCTGCGTGGCGCTGAGAAAAACGTGCTCATGACTCCAGGTTTTCATACCGTGAACTTTCATGGGTTAAGCTTTCTTTGACTTGGCAAGAATGTGGGTGGCACTGCCCAGAAAGATTTCAGCTGCTTCGCCTTCGGTTTCGGAGAGCGTGGGATGGGGATGAACGCTTAATGCCATATCCTCTACTAACGCACCCATTTCAATGGCCAAAACCCCCTCCGAAATCAAGCCCTCGGTGTTTCTCCCGGTAATACCGACTCCCAATATACGCTGGGTGCCCGGATCGATAATTATTTTGGTCAAGCCCTCCGGAGCACCCATAGTGGTAGCTCTGCCCGAAAATTTCCAGGGAAATCGCTGTACGTCTATTTTTGTGTTTTCTTTGCGGGCCTGCTCCTCGGTCAACCCGCACCAGGCAATCTGCGGATCGGTATAAACTACCGCAGGCATAGCCCTGACATCAAAAGCAGATGGCTGGCCGGCGATAACCTCAGCCGCCACTTTACCCTCCCGGGTGGCCTTATGCGCCAGCATATAACCCCCCACCACATCACCAACCGCAAATATTCGTTGGTCGGTGGTGCGCATTTTATCATCCACAACCACAAATCCCTTCTCATCCAGCTCCACCTTGGTGTTTTCCAGACCGATATGCTGAGAAGCAGGCTTTCGGCCGATTGCAACCAGCACACGGTCAAATGTTTGGCTGGTTTTGTCTGCATCGCCCTCAAAAGTAACTTCCACTCCGTTTTTATTCTCATTTAAAGAAATAACTTTTGTTTTGAGGCGAATATTTTCAAAAATAGTCTCCAGTTTTCTGTGCAGTGGCTGCACCAAATCCTGATCCACGCCGAGAAGTAATCTATCCTCAAGCTCAACCAGGCTCACCCGGCTGCCCAATGCCGCGTAAACGGTCCCGAGTTCAAGGCCGACATATCCGCCACCGAGTATGAGCATCGATTCGGGGATATCCGCCAGAGCTAATGCTCCGGTGGAGCTCATTATCCGACCGCCGGGCTTAAAATCCGTTCCGGGAAAAGGCGCCGGATAGGAACCGGTGGCCAAAATCGCATGGCGAAATTTAACGTGACTGACCTCGGAATTGTGCAGCCGAACCCTATCGGAACTTTCAAACTCAGCCCTTCCTTTTAGAACCTGGACACCGCGCCTGTTGCTCAAGCTGACCAATCCACCGGCCATTTGATCAATCACCTTCCCTTTCCATGTTCGCAGCGCTTCCAGATCAATACGCGGCTGGCCGAAAGTAATCCCCATGGATTCTGCCCGTTGCGCATCGTGAATGAGTTCTGATAAAAAGAGAAACGTTTTTGATGGGATGCAACCTTTATACAGGCATACACCACCCGGTCGCAGTGCCGTGTCCACCATGGTCACGTCCAGGCCCAGATCGGCTGCTCGAAATGCGGCAGCATAACCACCCGGTCCGCTCCCGATAACAAGAATCTCCGTCTCTTGGCTGAGCTCACCCATAACCATGTTAAAACCTCCGGTTTTGTGTGTTGTCCGTCGTCCGTGATCCGTTTATGATAGCCTCTGATTTCTGGTTTCTTGTTACTGGCTTCTGGTCTCTGGTCTCTGGTCTCTTGTTACTGGCTTTTGGTATCTGGTTTCTTGCGACTGGTTGACGAATTAAAGAATGAACAAAATTCCAAAATCGGCTAATTTTTTAGCTGCGACCCATCGTCAAAATTCAACAGACAAACTATCTATAAAATGCGACCTCCAGCCGCAGATGGCAAGCGGCCGACATCCAACGACCGCCATTCAGATAGCAACCGAAGACCAGAAGCCAGCTGCCAGAATCCCGTGGCCAGAAGCCAGTAACCAGGAGCCAGCGACCAGTAACCAGAAACAACGGACATCTTAGATCATTGACATCAAGAGTTCATCGGGGTCTTCAAGCGAATCGATAACAACCCGCAAGAATCTTATAGCATCAGCCCCATCCAGCACCCGATGGTCAATGCACAGAACAATCGGCATAATGAGTCGCGGGACGATCTCGTGTCCATTATCCTCTTTTCTTTTCACAGCCGGTTGCAAGCGTCCTTGTCCCATTCCTAAAATAGCGACCTCCGGATAGTTAATAATCGGTGAGAAAAATCCACCGCCCATAGCGCCGGCATTGGTAATTGTGAAGGTTCCGCCTTGTAATTCGTCCAGTTTGGTCTTGCGCACGCGAGTTCGCTGAACCAGATCATTCAGTTCAATGGATAGCTCTTTAATACTTTTGCGATCGACATCTCGAACAACCGGAACGATGAGGCCGTCATCCGTGCTAACAGCAACACCGATATGGTAATATTGTTTAATGATGATCTCACCGGCCTCAGGATCTAACGTCGCGTTAAAGTTCGGATAGGTTTTCAAGGCCGTTGCTATTGCTTTCAGGGCAAAAACAGTCAGCGTCAGTTTACCACCTATGGTTTCTATTTCTGCTTTGTGTTTTTGGCGAAAAGCTTCCAGCCTGGTGATATCCACCACATCCTGACTGGTAACATGCGGAATTTGCGACCAGGCTAAAGCCATCTGTTTTGCCGTAGCCCTGCGGATAGAACGAAACGCCACGCGCTCAACCGGCCCCCACTTGGTAAAATCAGGCAGTGGTGGTATCGATATCGTGGATGGACGAACATCCACCGAAACCGCCGCCGGAGACGCTGGAACTGCCGTTGCCTCAAGCTTCTTTTTCCCCTTTTCGGAAAAGGCGCGAACATCTTCAGAAGTCACCAGACCTGCCGGACCGCTCGGAGGCACCCGACGAAGATCAACTCCCAGCTCACGTGCCAACCGCCGTGTCGCCGGTGACGCCGGCACCGGTCCTTCCTTATGCGATGGTATCGCTTCTGCAATCGCTGCTTCTATCGGCGCAGGTTCTGCTGCTTTCTCCTTTGGTTTTTCTCCTACTAGTTCTTCAACTTCTTCGGAACCATTTGAGAATGTCATCATAACATCGCCGACGTTGACCATATCACCGGGCTTAACAAAAATCTCTTGAACAGTAGCGGTATATGGGGAAGGAATCTCTACCGCAGCTTTATCGGTTTCCACTTCCAATATGATATCCCCCTCTTTTACTTCCTGGCCAATCGATACAAGAACAGCAAGTACTTCTCCTTCATGAATTCCTTCTCCTAAATCCGGCAGTTTAAACGATCTGGCCATAGTTCCTCCCCGGCGTGATGAAAATTTCACCGCACATAGACTTAAATCTTGTTCTCTATTTTGTTCCGCTTTTTTTTGCTTTCAGGTTTCAGGTATTAAGAGGAAATACAAGAGCTGAAACCAGAACACTGAAACCTGGAGTCTTACTAATTTGCCAGAGTCCTCCGAGCTGATCGGAGAATTCGTTGAGCATTTGGTAAATAGGCTTTTTCCCGGCTAAATAGCGGTATTACAATGTCATATCCCGTTACTCTCTCGATGGGAACTTCCAGGTAGTAAAAGGCTTTTTCCATCAGACGTGATACAATTTCGGCGCCGGGTCCAAAGCTGCGTGGGGCTTCATGGATCACTATGGCTCGTCCGGTTTTTTTCACGGATTCGACCAAGATTTTTTCATTCAACGGAGAGATGGTCAACAGGTCAATGACTTCCGCTTCCACTCCATTTTTCTCCTTCAGCTCTGTGGCTGCCTCCAGCGTTGGGCGCATCATGGCCCCATAGGAAATTATGGTCAGATCCTTTCCTTCCTTGACGATTTGAGGTTCACCGATAGGCATGGTCTCCTCTTCCTCGGGAACCTCTTCCCGAAATGCACGATACAGAGCCTTGGCTTCGTAAAAAACAACCGGATCAGGATCACGAATGGCGCTCATCAGCAGTGCACGGGCATTGCGGGGGCCTGATGGGATTACCATCTTAATACCGGGTATATGGGCCCAGAAGGCTTCACGGCTTTCCGAATGATGCTCAAGGGCCCGGACACCGCCACCGTATGGTGTACGAAGTACCATAGGAACATGATATCGACCCTGAGATCGCCAGCGAAGGCGGGCGGCATGGTTTTCGATCTGATGAAAGTTTTGATAAGCAAATCCGGAAAATTGGATCTCACAAACCGGTTTAAGCCCATAGGCAGCCATACCAATTGACATTCCAACAATTCCGGATTCTGCCAGGGGGGTATCCAATACGCGTTGATCTCCGAACTGATTAATTAGACCGTCAGTTACACGAAATACACCGCCATCCACACCGACGTCCTCGCCGAGAACAACAACGCTGTCATCGTTTTCCATTTCTTGTCGCAGGGCCAAGTTGAGTGCCTGAACCATCGTCATCTTAGCCATGATTTCCCTCCTTATTTATCTCGGCGAGTTCCCGTTCAAATTCTTTTTTTTGTTCTTCTAAATAGGGTGGCATATCGGCATAGGCGTGCTCGAACATGTCCAGTGGATTGCCCAGTGTTTTTATCTGCGCTTCGGCACGATCCACCGCTTCCTGAATCTCCTGCAAAACCTCGGATTCAATTTCTGCCATAGTACCTTCTGTAAGCAGACCTTTGCCGACAAGATATTTTTGGAAGCGTGGTAGGGGGTCTCGATTTTTCCAGCGCTCAACTTCCTTGTCGGTGCGATATCGTTTGGGATCGTCGGCGGTGGTGTGCATCATAAGTCGGTAGGTCACACATTCGATAAATGTGGGCCCGCCACCGGAGCGCGCTCTGTCCACTGCTTCTTGAGCAGCCGCAAAGACGGCAAGAATGTCGTTACCATCTACCTGAATCCCCGGCATACCATAGGCTACGGCCTTTTGAGCCAGAGTTTTTGAACGGGTTTGTTTCGATAGCGGAATCGATATAGCCCAGTGATTATTCTGGCATATAAAAACGACAGGTGCCTGAAAAACAGCCGCAAAATTCATCCCTTCATGGAAATCTCCTTCTGAAGTCGCACCGTCTCCGAAAAACGTCATGGCGACATCATCTTTCTGGCGATATTTCGCCGCCCACCCTAAACCGACGGCATGCAAAACTTGGGACCCAACCGGAACAGAAATGGGAAAATCATAGCGATCCTCTGGAATGTCTACACCCTCGTTGAAGCCGTTGTTGTAAATAATGATGCTTTCAAGAGATCTGCCTCGCCAGATTTCGGCGGCTGTCTCACGAAAAGCCGGTACCATCCAGTCAGTCGGACGTAAGACGGCTACAGCCCCTAAATGGGCAGCTTCTTGACCGGATATGGGCGGAAACGTTCCGATTCGCCCCTGACGTTGAAGACTCAAAAGCCGTTCATCAAACTTACGTGCTAAAAACATGGTTCGATGAAGTTTGAGAAGAAGATCATCGACAATCTCAGGTTCAAGCTTTTTATCCAAATCTCCCTTTTCGTTTAGAATAGCTAGATGTTCTACTTTATCAGAGATGTTGATTTTTTTTCTCGGCATCTCACAACTCCTTTGCAAAAAGGATATTACCATAAATACTACTGACAATTTGTTATTCTTCGAATTTTTATTAAAACGTAATATGCGACCAGTTTTATCTTAGTCAAGGGTGAAATACTCTATCCCATTGGTAACATTAATTTTATGTCCGATTAATCGTATAACGATCCCGGCAGGCAGCAATTCGATCCCTAAATTGCTACACTTATGTCGAAGACTTTAGGGTGTCCTTACAGAAAAGCATTGCAAAATAAACTATTTTAAAAGGAAGATTTTCGCGGTGAAATATTAGATAAATGCTTTACGAATGTGGGGGGAAAAATGAAAAAAGGGTTCATATCTCTGTCTACTTCAAAACGGACTGTGCACAGAATTCGGGAATTCTCAATAAAACATTTTATTGCGAATTATTCAACGATCTCAAGAACTGTGCGCTTTTTCTGCTTAGCTGAAGCTGCGCCTAAAATGGTCCGGATGGCTTTTGCTGTCCTGCCCTGCTTACCGATGATTTTTCCCAAATCTTCTTTGGCCACTTTAAGCTCTAATACGGTGGCCTGGCTTCCTTCTAATGAAGTCACTGTGACTTGTTCCGAATTATCCACTAATGCCTCGGCAATACGCTGAATCAGCTCTTTCATTGCTCAATCTCCTTCGTTACCTGGTCAGAATCTAGATGAAGATAAACTCCCAGAAATAATAAAGGAAGCCGAAAGAGAAACGATTATCTGAATATTTGGCCCCATATGTCAAAATTCGGATGTTACTGTAATACTACGTTATGATGATGGTGTAAATAGTAAATTTAAGTAAGCTATATATATTTTCTTTGCCTTGTCTTCTTGGGGTTTATGCCTATATTCACCAAGGATGGCTTTACATTAAAACCCTCCTGATTTTTGGCTTATGAAAGAGTATGCCTGACGTCCGCTGTTCGTAGTCCGTAGTTAGTTGCATCTGGTTGCTCGTCGCCGCTTGCTTGTCGCTGGTATCTGGTCGTTGGTCGTTGGTTACTGGCTATTGGAATATGATTCGCTTTGCCAGAGGCCGGATGCCAGTGACCAGCAGCCAGTTAAGGCGTTAAGACAATTTTTCCAAACTGCCGACCCTCTTCCATAATTTGATAGGCTTTTTTCCCTTCACTTAATGGCATCACGCGATCGATAACCG
>CP070746.1:2781609-2787238 GCA_020348305.1 Desulfobacterales bacterium | reverse complement strand
GGTAATATATTCGTCAGACCATTGATCGGTTTTATCGAGATGGCAGCGGTTGCAAGCATTGGGTGTGCCCAGTTTGATGCTCAAATCAGGCCGCGGTATCCGGAAACTGTGGTCTGCACGGTAATCAATTACCATATAGGGCCGTTCCGGCATATGGCACTGGACACATTCAGCTCCGGTGCCTACATCAAACACAACTTTGCCATCTGCTGATTTGATGGGCTCCCCTTTTTCACCCTTTTTCTTGTGAAAATGGTGCTCTTCAGAATCATAAATCTTTGCCCGATGACACTGAAGGCAAAGCGCGTTGCCATCTTTGACTTTCTTTATACTGTGTGCATCGTGGCAATCACTGCAGCGCACATTGCGGCGGTACATCTTGCTCTGGGTAAAAGAGCCGTAAACGTAAACCTCTTCCAGGATCTGACCATCGGCAAAATAAAGCTCCGGCGTCAGCAGGCTGGGCAGCATGCTGTCCAGCAGATCCGGTTCGGCGTGTGTGTAATCTCCCAGAATCGCGCGCCGGGAGTGACAGGGTGCACACAGCTCCACCTGTTCGCGCGAATCCATCCCTTTTGCTTTGACCACTAGTTCAAAGTTGGCGGTTTGAGGCCGGGCCATATCCGGCAGCTCGGCCCATTGTACATGGCGGGATGCGGGACCATGGCAGGCCTCGCAGCTGACATCGATTTCCGACCAGGTGGTTTGATAAGCGTCGCTTTGGATGTCGTGGTTCTTTTTAAGGTTCGTGGAATGGCACTCGGCACACATGCCGTTCCAGTTCTGGCCAGCATTGGTCCAGTACAGCCAATCTTTGGGATCAATAGGAGCTCTGGGATACAGATGATACCATCTCTTTTCTTTCACATCCCAGGCAAGGGGCAAACATTGCAGGCGGCCGCCGGGAAAGGGCACCAGATATTGCTGTAAAGGGTACCACCCGAACGTATGGGTAATTTCAAACTCGCCCATTTTACCGTCCGGACCCTGGGTGTCCACAAAAAATTTTTTATCTTCGCGATAGAAACGGGTGGTGACACCGTGAAATTCTGCGGACACATTGTTAAAATCACCTAACACGGTCTCATCATTGGCAACATCCATGGCGCGGTCGTGGTGGGAATTTTGCCATTTGTCGTATTCTGTTTTGTGGCAATCCATGCATTTTCGACTACCGGCAAAAGAAGCGACAGGCTGGGCTGCAGGAGGACGAGGGAAGTATTTTTCCTTCAGCATGTACGCCGGAATGGAGAGAATGATAACGAGCGTTGCAATGAGTCCGGTTATTTTCCAGCTAGTCATAGTTTTCTTAGACAGGATAACAAGATTATCACGTTAAGTTAAAATTTTTTAGACAGGATTACAGGATTTACAGGATAAGGTTAAAAACCCGGCTTTTCTTTTATCCTATCAGGCTTTTCTTTTATTAAAAAAATCCTGTTTATCCTGTTATCCTGTCAAACTTTCTTTTTCGGATACGTCACCTGCTCGACGCGAAATGCGCTGCGTTTGATGGGCTTGCGGGTGTCCACTTTTATCATCTTGTTTTCAATAGTTATCGGATAGATATCCAGTGCTCTGGGTGCCGGTGCATCGATAACATTTCCGGTGATATCAAAAGCCGAACCATGACAGGGGCAGGCGAATTTCATCTCTTTTTCCATCCAGGGTAACGTACAACCCAAATGAGTACATGTGCGCGACAAAGCTAAAAACCCACCGTCTTCCAGCCGTGCCAGATAAAATTTTCCTCTCACAAATGCAGTAACCGAATTTGGTGTAAATCTTTCGACCGCTCCTGCGGTGATAATTAAATCAGTGTTTTCTCCTGGGGCTTTCGATTTACGCGGCCGCAGAAAAGCAAATGCCACGGCAATAAATTCAGCCAGGGCAACCAAACCCAGTCCGATCCAGAGGATATTAAAAAAGGATCTTCTGGTTGGTTCAGCTTCTGATTTCTTTTCTTTTGTCTTCGTCGGCATAGTCTCCATATTGTTTTGATGCATTAGAAAGAAGAATTCAGGAGTCAGGAACCAGAAGACAGAATAGATTTAGCATATGCATCGAGCAATTTGCTGACATCTTCCAGTTGCTCCAAATGACCTTTCATATCCATATATTCCAAATCGGTCGAAAGCAGGCAATAATATCGACATTCCTCTAAAGACGCTTGGGCGATATTCATAAGTCGAACTTTATCCTTTTTGCCCCTTCTTTTGAAACCCTCCACAATGTTTGCAGGGATAGAAATAGCGGCACGTCTAAATTGAGCAGTTAGTCCAAATACCTCTTCTTTTGGAAAATGACGGGTGGTGCGATATATTGAAAGAACAAATTGATGAGCTTTCCGCCATACTATTAAATCTTGAAAAGTACGTGCTTTTTTTTCCCATTGTTAAATTCCTCCTTTCCGTTTGGTTAACTACTGACTACTGGCGCCTGACTCCTATCTTAATATTCCCACGGCCACATCAAGGCCATTCCCCTTCCTCGAAACCAAATACCCGTAATCGTCAAGATAATAAAGGCGACCACGAATAGGACGAAAATGGATTGAATAGATTCGTTATTTGTAGCTGCGTATTTTTTATTAACCAGCCAATAAAAGGCGATGATTCCGGCCAGGACAAAAGCCGCCGGCAGAATTCCGTTGCTGACAACCGCAGACAGGCCAGGCATCCAGGCTGCAAAATCAATTACAAATTCATCTGCAACAATGCCGATGGGCGTAAAGATAATGGCAACCAACGCGGCCACAGCCGCCATACGCCGGCCCCGATGTGAAGCGAACCACACCCCGGCCGTTTCGGTCTGATAATTAAAATAGGGGATGCTAACCAGGGCAATCAACATTAGCACCGGTATGATGAACAGCGCAAACAGCGGGTGAAAGTGCAGCAGCAGTTCCTGGATGCCGGCAAAATACCATGGCGCTTTGGTCGGATTGGGGCTGAGCCCCGGGTTGGCTTTGGCTCCCAGGGGAGCATTAAAAATGACCGCAGCTACCATGATGACAGCTATCAACATCACGGCAACGACCAGTTCCCTCAAGATCAAATTCGGGATGCTTGGCACTGAATCGCCCCGGCTGCTCGGATCTTCATCGGGAGCGCGGGGAACCACCAGACCGCCGGCCTTACGAACCCGCCAGAAGTGAAAAGGCATCAAAATAAGAAGACAGGCGGGAATGACAGCCGTGTGGATGGCAAAGAAAATAGATAAAGTGGCTGCTCCGATATCGCTGCCGCCTCGAACCAGCTTTTGCAGCCAATTGCCTATTCCAGGGAGGTATTCCAGCATGCCGGTGCAGATGGTAATGGCCCAAAAAGCAAGTTGGTCCCAGGGAAGCAGGTAACCGGTAATATTTGAAGTCAGTACCGCCAGAAACATTGCCAGTCCGATGATCCAGTTGAACTGCCGCGGCGAGTGAAATGCGCCGGTGAAAAATACGCGCAGAAAGTGGAAAAAGACAATAATCAGCAGTATGTTGCCGCTCCAGTGATGAATATTGCGAATCAGCTGACCAAAGAGCATATTGTTTTGCAGGTGAATAATAGATTCATAGGCGCGGTCGGGAACCGGCTGGTAAATGAATTTTAACATCAACCCGGTAGCAAACAGCATGCATACCAGCACAACCGCCATCCCGCCGAGACCCCAGGTCAGTGTGAATCGGAGGGTGCGTTCCTGAACGCTGCGCGGACGAAAATGAAGGACGAGAGTGTTGAAAAAGCTTCCATAACCCTCACGATACTTTGGTCTTTGTAAGGTGCCGGGAAAAATTGAATAGCAGATACGCTGAAGCAAGCTGAGCCGATCCGGCATTACACTGTTTTCTTGCATAAAACACGCTTTCTGAAAATCAGGAGATTCATAAAACGCACTTTTTATTTACAAAGATCCTTTAAGGAGGGAATTTTGGACTCACAGAAAACTCCGGTCTGACAAAGCATACAGCCTCCACGACCGGGATATCCATAATTATCCTTTACTTATTTGGCTACAATATTTTGAATATGATTATCACACTTTCGCTTGTCATATCTTTTTTTACTTAAGGCACCTGCAGGACACTTTTTAATACATTTTCCACAAGCATTTTGAGAATAAAAAAAAGTATTCATTTAAAACTGGAACGGCTGGGCAACCATCATCTGAATGCCGAAGCCTTCATCGGATACGGCCGAATCGATTCGGGCCACCAGTCCTTTGGCCCAGAAGCGCACCCCCAGGCCTGCGTCCCACTTCATGTCCTCATGCAGACGTTCGACGCCCCAGTCCGGCGCCACCCGCCCGACTTCGACAAACGGCACAAACTGCAGCCATTGGACGCCAATGTATTTCTGCAGCCAGGGCCAACCGTCAAACGGGTTCCAGCGCGGGATGAAGCGCATTTCCGCGGCATAGTAAATTGCCGCCTTATCGCTGAATCGCTGTGACGGGTATCCTCGCATACGCCACAGCCCACCCAGGGTGGCACCGGCAAAAGACGGCGCCCCGTTTTCGATGTCTGCATTGCTTCTTTCATTCCAGGTCGGGGAATAGGCCGTCCAGAAATCAAAGGCAATCACCCGCTGGCGGAACCAGTCCGACTCTCCCAGCGAAAAATACTTGTCGAATTCCCCGTCAACCACCGTCCAGGAATTCGAGCTGTCCAACCACCCGAAATCCCGGTTGAATTTCAACCGCAGAGCGCTTCCCTTGGATGGGTTCATCTTAAAATCCCGGTTGTCGCGAAACAGGGAAAGCTCTATACCGTTGGTTCTCACATTCTCCTGAACTTCGTCGCTGTCGACTTCCTGCCAACGGTAGAAAGGTTTCATCTCGAAATAGGTCAGTCCGCTGACAAAGGGGTTCCAGGACTCGCCACCGGTGGCGCCATCGACAAGCAATCCCCGGTCCACTACCTGGGTGCTGATAATCTGATCCTTGCCGTGGCCGATTGGCAGCAAATATTTGAAACGCAGCCGGAAAAAGTTGTCCCAGCCGTCGCTTTCTATATAATCGTCCTCGTCGGAGTCATTGCTGCCAGCGCGTTCGTCCAGAAAATCCGGGTTGCCGTTTATGTAAATTTCGTTCTCCTGGAAATAGCCGGCCTGAACGATGGCATCCAGAAACAGCCGCTGGGTATACGGAATGCGGAGGTCTTTTCCCATAAGAAATCCCATGGCCGACCCCTGGGTACCGGCCATTGCAGTAGCAATCAGGGCCGATTGCTTCTGGGGCCACCCCGTTACGGCGTAAGCGTAAGCGCCGGCAAAGCCAAAACTTTCATTGTAGAACGCGTAGGGCACGCTGAGGACATTTTTTTCAAACTTCCCGTCGGGTCCGACCGTAATGCTCTGACTGTAGGCCAGATTACAGTAAATCAGTACCAGAAAAAGGACAAATCCCTGAACCACTTGCCTGTGCATCTTTCCTCCTCCTTCCCACTATCATTTTCGAACTAGCCTGTTTATCGCATACGGCCCTATATTCGTCACGAAAATCAAATTATTCAAAATGATTTACCAATTTTGTCGCTTCACCCGAAAATGGTATGCGGCGAATAAAATTTTCAAATCCGGCCACATCCACACCGTATCTTCCAACTCTGAAATTGCTGGACAAATCCACATGCGCAAGCAGC
>CP070746.1:2778907-2781509 GCA_020348305.1 Desulfobacterales bacterium | reverse complement strand
TGCCCGATGCGCCGTGGATTTCCTGGTTAACAGACAAAAAAGGCAGTTATCGAAGAATTTTGGACACTAGGAGCACCGTGTCTTCAGTATCCCACCGTTTAGGCATTCGAATTTTTTACCAATTGATATAACCACATTACCGTTTGTAATTTCAAAAAAGACAAGTTAATATTCCGCAAGGTAGGTACTTCTGGCATTTAATCATCAATTGTCCAAACAGCGGAGGTTTAAACCATGACTGAAATCAGGCGATCTTATTGCGGTTTATGTCATCCCCGTTGCGGGCTCCTTTTGGAAATAGAAAACGGCAAGATTGTCAAAGTGAAAGGTGATCCGGATCATCCCATATCAAGGGGACGACTTTGTCAGAGAGGCGGTTTGATGGTTGATTATGTATATCATCCAGATCGCATCAATTACCCTCTCAAGCGCAAGGGTGACAGGGGAGCCGGACAATGGCAGCGCTTAACATGGAATCAGGCCCTTGATGAAGTCGCAGATAAATTAGGTGATCTTCGTGAACAATACGGCGCCGAGACGCTTGCCTTCACGCATGGTACCAAACGAACCTATCACTGGGATGAGCGCAGATTTTTTAATCTGTTCGGTTCACCCAATATCTGCGGGGTAAACAATATCTGCATGTGCCCGAGCCAGGCTGTAGAATTTGCAACTTACGGGGGGTTTACCTGGGGTGATGTGATGCATACCAAATGCGTGGTTTTATGGGGGCATGCGCCATCCAAGTCCAATCCCATCGGCCTTTATCCCATGATCCTTCAGGCAAAGAAAAATGGGGCGCAACTCATTGTGGTTGATCCCCGCCGCATCCCCGAAGCGGAAAAGGCCGACATGTGGCTTCCCATACGACCCGGAACAGATGTGGCATTAATGCTCGGATGGCTGCGGATTATCACCGAAGAAAACCTTTATGACACCGATTTTGTAGCAAACTGGACGATCGGTTTTGAAGATCTCAAGACTGCCGTTGCTGAATATACCCCGCAAAAGGTTGCAGAGATCACCTGGCTGGCACCCGAGCAGGTCGTGAGTTCAGCCCGCTGTTACGCAACGACAAAACCGGCAATGATCACCTGGGGTTTTGGCCTGGACAAGCAAGGCGTAAACGCGACCCAGGCGGCAAGGGCGAGATGTTGTCTCAGAGCTATCAGCGGCAATTTGGATATACAGGGCGGGGAACCTCTGGGATGGAACGAACCCGTAGGCAAAATCATTGGCGATGAGGCAATAGAATTCAACGCGGCGCTGTCAATTGAGCAGCGTGCCAAGCAGTTAGGTGTAGACCAATATCCTTTCTTCGGTTTTCCGGGTTGGTCGCGAAATATGGAGGCCAACCGCCGCCTGCCGATAGAATATATGCATCCACCCCATGCCGACATGACCTGTGTGGCATATGCGCGAACTGTATTTGACGCCATGATTACCGCCAATCCCTATGCGGTTACGGCGGCCATCTCAGTAGCCAGCAATCCATTACTTTCCCTGCCAAATGTGCGCCATACATACCAAGCATTGAAGCAATTAAAGCTTTATATTGTCGGTGAATACTATCTTACGCCCTCTGCGGCCCTTGCAGATTATGTTTTTCCGATATGTTCGACAGTTGAGACAACCGAACTGTGGTTGACACCCCTGTTCTGCGTGGCTTGTCCCAGAGGTGTCGATCCGCTATATGAACGGCGCAACACATATGATTTCTGGCGAGGCTTGGCGGCAAGACTTGGACAGAATGATCACTGGCCATGGGAGACGGTGGATGATGTGTGGGACTACAGACTGGCTCCGGTAGGACTCACATTTGATCAATTGCTTGAACAAAACGGCCTTTTCGGAAGGCCGCAATACAAGCGTTATGAAAAATTTGGTTTCGGTACTCCATCAGGTAAAGTGGAGCTTCGCTCTAAAACGTTCGAGGAATTAGGTTGCGAGCCCTTGCCGGTATATCGTGAACCCCCGCACAGCCCCTTGGGTGATTCGAAATTAGCGAAATCCTTCCCTTTGGTTCTCATTTCCGGGAGCCGGTTTATGCCGATGTACCACTCCGAGCAGCGCCAAATCCAGGCGGCCAGAAAAAAAAGACCTGACCCACTTGTGACGCTTCACCCGGATACGGCTGAAGCACTTGACCTGATTGAAGGCGATTGGGTTAAGCTAGAATCACCTCAGGGAAGCATTCGTATGCGTCTGCGTCTTTCCGATACGGTTGACCGGCGGATGGCAGATGCAGATCATGGGTGGTGGTTTCCTGAACGTCGAGAGCAAGAACCCGAACTATTTGGCGTTTTTGAATCAAACGCCAATATTCTCTGCCCTGACGGATCAGAGTTTTGCAGTCCAGAGATCGGTAGCTGGCCTCATTCGGCGTTGCTTTGTCGGGTGAAGAAGGAATATTAAGACAAGTCATTGTCGGCTAAGAAATAATTCAAAGCCTTTTAATTATTCTCAGCTTCTGCGCTGATTTTTTTTATGATGTCCTCCTTTTATGACACGCCTGTGAAACACCGGATTCGCCAATATCAAAATGTTTCCCTATATCAATGTTGACTAAAATTGCTTTATAGCGACCCTGAAACAGATGTCC
>CP070746.1:2774073-2778807 GCA_020348305.1 Desulfobacterales bacterium | reverse complement strand
GACCAGCAGAGCCGGATATGGGGCTTTTTGATATACTTGCTGATATTTTGCGTAACTTTGATCCCGAAGGCAACCCTGTTCCGCTCCTATTGAGTGGAACGTCTGATGCACGGTTCTTTGCTCGCCTGGGTATTCAAACCTACGGCTTTTTACCCATGCAACTGCCGGAAGATTTTAATTTCTCACAAACCATACATGCCGCCGATGAACGTATTCCGATAGAGGCGGTTGATTTTGGAACAAACGCAATTTATGAAGTCCTTAAACGTTTTGAATAGAAAAACTGAAAGCTGTAATATTGATCAGAAAGCACATTGCTGCCTAACCTTGGCATGAACTCTGATTTGAATACCGATGCACTCAATCCCACTTGACTATGTAGATGGTTAGTTATTTATATATTAATGATGTCCCTAATATTCTTCTCTTTTATTTCTTTACTCATCTGTTGTTCTGCTATCTGAAAAAAATAGCAACATGATATTTAAAAAGAATGTAAACGAAAATGAGCTATACACATATCTCGAGCCCAATTTGTCTTAACTTGTCATTTGTAGGAATACCTGTATCGGCATTCCATTCTCTAAATTTGTAATAATGATCCAGTAGCTCTCTAAATTTTTCCATGCTTATATTTGTCCCATCTGTTTTACAAGGCAGTTTGAAATGAGGAGCTACGATTTCATCAGTCTTTCGATTTCTATTAAATTTTTGGACCAGTATCATACGTTCAAGGTTGAAAGTTCTTTCAGCGTTCTTTTCGAGTTTGAAATTGGAAATATCATAACCGGTACAAGCAGATAAAAGATTCGCTTCAATTTCAAGATCACCGTATACATAATCAGCATTAATCCACGACCTCTCATCTTTTAATGGCTTTAGTAATCGTGGAAATGAGAAATCACATAATGGCAGAGAATCAAGAATAACGTGACGGTGTTGACACCATATTGTTACTTGGGTTTTATCCTCAAAGCTAGGCTCAATGGCTTTTTCCGAACCCCATAGCTTTGCCGCAATGGGTCTAAGTTTGGTTAGGAAAAGCTTTCTGTCATATAAAAATAATTCTGCTAAATGGAGAAATGATGAATGGGTTCCAATTGCAGGATCTCTGCTCTCCGTAGCGTACATCAATGCCGAGACAACCCAGAAAGGTAAGGGTTCCGAATCCCATATACGTCCCTCTCTGTGGGCTGGAAAACCGAAACCAAACTCTAAGGCCACACCAAGCCGAATAAGTTCCTCTGATAGTTTATTTTCAATTTGATGGATGAATCTTCGCATACCTTCTGCCAATATATCTCCTAATCCCCTGCGATAGGCTATGGACTGCAAAAGGGTGTAAAACCAGTCAGCATCCCGTGGGCGAATTTTTAACCCTTCAAAGTCCTGCAAGCCCAGTTCTATGCACCTGACAAACCAAGGTTGAAGCGTTAACAAGCTCCAGAGATCAATACCCAAATCATCGCATAGCATATGCAGTTCCACACCACCTTCCTCTGGTTCCCATCCAGTTACATGTGGTACTTTGATCCCGCCACCTTCGTATCCTCCTTGAGGGGCCTCTCTCTGGATCCAAAGATTTCCTACACAGCAGGTTTGCCGGGCTTTTATAGGTTCACCTTCGCTGAACTTTCGGGGTATATTATAAACAACTCTACCTAATCTACAATTAACACTGCAACTATGTGCACAAGCTGGGATTGTTGCTGGTATTGGATATTCCAGCTTTACCTTAAGAGCGGAATCGACTGGTCCAGTGCGAGACATCTCGATTGCATGCCGGCATGCCTCAACAAATTTAGCCGGTTTTGCAATCTTGACACCTCCTGATCCTTTGATAACAATAGCTTTGAGCTTCTTGGAGCCCATCACCGCGCCAAAACCGCTATGACCCGATGCATTCTCAGGTGGATGCGATATTACTGCAAAGCGCACTAGATTCTCGCCTGCCGGACCTATGCAGGCAAGCTGTATATCTAAACCATGTCTGGCGCGAATTTTCTTCGCAACTTCTGATACGGTTAAGCCCCATAGGTCGGTTGCAGACAATAATTTTACTTGGCCATTGTTGATCCACAGATAGACCGGCTCTTCACTTTGTCCTCCAATTACGATGCCGTCAAATCCGGCGTACTTCAATTCAGAACCAAACAAGCCCCCCATGGTGGAGTGTGTATACCACGGTTTCGGGTAAACACGGGGTGATACGCTGCAAAAAATTGTCCTGCCTGAAGTTGGCGCAAGAGTACCTGTAAGTGGACCTGTCATTATAATAAGAGGATTTCTTGGATCATATGCATCAATCGCCGGGGGGACTAATTCCCAGGCAAGCTTTGCCGCGATTCCTCTTCCACCGATATAATCCTCGGCATGCTTCATCGTATCAAGGTGTAGTGTCTTCCTCCTTGAAAGATTTATCGATAATATCTTACCACTCCATCCATATATCATTTCATGCCGCCTTTGATTTCTTTCAACACTAGTGCCCGGGTCGGGCATATTTCTACGCAGACTGGCCCCCCAGCCCTAAAGAAACATAAATCGCATTTTACATGTAAGGTTTTGGAAGGATGTGGAAATATAATGTGTCCATCTGCATTGAAGGGGCATGCCTCGGCACATAGGCCGCAATTATTGCACAGTTCCTCATCAACGATCTTGGCGCCGGTTTTTCTTTCCACTATTATTGCACCGGTGGGGCAGGCGGGTACACATTCTGGCTTCTTACATTGGAAACACACCGATAGTTTGAACTGATAGTTATCTCGATCTTTCTTGACGTTAATCCTGGAAATATTGGGTCTTGCTTCTCCTTCGTGACAAATAGAACATACTAATTCGCAAAGTCCGCAACCTCTGCAGCGTTCAGAGAGAACCTTTACAAAACATCGGTGACGGGGAAGATCGGCTGCGTTGTTGTCTGCTTTATCCTGCAAGCTCAAACATTTCCTAATTATTTCAATATCACTTCTTTTGGTTTCGTAAAAAAGCCCAATTTATAAGTTGCGCTCCATCTCATAGCCGCTGCGATGTTTTGCACGCACACCCCGCCACACGAGATTGACGTGCCAATAACCTGGTGCTTTTTCTGAAGCAATCGATCCTGAGATTTTTGGTGCGTTCATCAACTTTAAGTTCTCTTCAGATTACATGGTTTTGCCGCGACCCCAAATTGGCCATATCACCTCAAGATGGCCATTGCGAACTCCGTAAAGGTGGTCATGGAGGAAAATAGTGGTGTCCGACCAGCCGGGTACGAATTCCACTTTATCGCCCACCCTGGGCACCGAACTCTTAGTGGACAGCTCAATGGTCGTATGCTCTGAACCGAGTTTAAGTCTTTTGATCTCCCCCAGATCGAGCGGTTCGGGGGGGGCAAGATATTCCGACATACTCTTCCAACCGGCGTCACAACTACTACGGGTTGGTGTCGGTCGGCTGATGACAGTTGTAAGGATCGTCAGCGCGTATTCGTGCATAACGCCAAAATTTTTTCGGTAATTTATGTCACAGAATATACCCCCACCCGCTTGAACTTCCGTAACCCCCTTCATTTTGGAGGTTATCCAATATGTTCCGGTTCCACCGCAACTCACGATCTTGACAGGAATACCCGCTGCTACGCACATCTCGCTGCTGGCCGTGAACTGATTAACGGCCATTTTGATCGCCTTCTGTTTTTCGTCCGGATTACGAATGGCCGTAGTATGACCTTCCCAACCCATGATGCCGGCAAACCTTAGTCCTTTACATGCAACAATCTGTTGAGCCAAGGAAACAACTGGCTTTCCGGGCTCAACCCCGGCGCGGTTGATACCCATGTTTACCTCGATAACTACCTGTAGCACACAAGATGCTTCCAATGCCGCGTCGTTGAGTGATGTGAGATGTTCCTCACAGTCCACTGCGACAATGACATCAGCATGGTGAAGTAAATTTACAAGACGCCTGATCTTGGAAATCCCGACCACCTGATTTGCGATCAATATGTCACGGACACCAGCAACTACCATGACCTCGGCTTCACTCAGCTTAGCGCAGGTCACCCCACAGGCACCGGCTTGAAGGAGCTTGTGTGCCAATACGGGTATTTTGATACCTTTTGTATGTGGACGCCAGTTAATTCCTGCTTCTGAAATAATTACGCGACGCATCGTTTCTATGTTGCGCTCGAGCTTATCCAAATCTGCCAAAAGAATTGGGGTATCAAGATCTTGGACTGGATGGCCAAACATATTATATTGTCCAGACACAAATAGACCTCCTTCGTATTCGCTTTCCGGTTTATAAGAATAAAAAAGTGTGCCTCAAGGGTAAATTATCTAAATCCAAACCATGTCTTTAATTAAATATCTAATAAATAAGAAGGGTTATCGTATGCCATGCAGCGAATTTCGTTTCGGCTGAACCCCTCGGCGGTGAGCTTGGCCAAATATTCTTGCAAACCTTTCACTGGGGGTGGAAGAGTCGCCAAACCAAAGTCAGTGTTGAGAAAAGTTGAAGTGACACCAACTTGGCGAATCATCGCTGCGATTTCTTGGATTCTTACCGCATAATTCATCGCCATGGTAGTGTTAACATAGCATCGCTCGAAGTATACGCCTTTGCTAAGGATCTCAGTCTGTGTATCTACTGGCATCCGGGTAATGGGTGACTCGGGGTGGGAGACCACAATCTTTCGCAAGCCTCGTTTGAGCGCCGTCTTAACGAGCGCGACCGATTCGTCGACAG
>CP070746.1:2770118-2773973 GCA_020348305.1 Desulfobacterales bacterium | reverse complement strand
GGATGCTCTCAATGGACTTGCCCAGTCTCTTGGAAATTTTATCATCGAATCTTATAATTTCATTGATTTTTTTAACAAAAAAGCCAATGGTTGAGCACAAAGACGGTCCGGGTGTATTGTAGAATTTCCAGGGACACTCCAATCATTAAGCCGGCATTGAAGAAAATAAGGAGAAAACGCAAAACCATATCTATTGGTGAGAGCCCACCATGCGACTCTATCTGATCAACCCCTCCAATCCGCTGGTAAGCATTCTCAAAGTCAAGGAGAGCCGTTGGAACCGTTTTCGTGTGTGGAAACCGCTCAGCCTTATGGTTCTTGCGGGCCTGACCCCACCGGAGTGGGAAATTACAATCGTGGACGAGAATCTCAGCACTCCGAACTATGAGGCCATGCCTCGCCCGGACCTGGTGGGCATTACCGCTTTCACTTCCCAGGCCAACCGTGCCTATGAAATATCTACTTACTTCCGGCGTCATGGTGTACCCGTCGTCATGGGTGGCATTCACGCAACCATGTGCATAGAGAAGGTCGTGGAGCGGGTGGACTCGGTTGTTACCGGGGAAGCCGAGGGCATCTGGGCACAGGTTCTGGAGGACGCACTACATGGCTGCCTGAAGCGCCGGTATGACGGAGGGCTGGCCGAGATAAACGATGTCCCATTCGCCCGGCATGATTTGCTGGTTTCGGGATATGCCTGCGGAGCCATTCAGACCACCCGCGGCTGTCCATTGAACTGCAGCTTTTGCAGTGTGACGGCCTTCAACGGAGCCCACTACCGGCAGCGCCCCATTTCGGATGTGGTGCGGGAATTCCAATTGATCCGTGAAAAGCATGTGCTGGTGGTGGACGACAACCTTATCGGCACGCGCCGTGAACACATCGCCCGCGCCAAGGACCTGTTCCGCGCCATGGCACAGGCGAATCTGCGAAAACAATGGGTTGCCCAAGCCGGCATTAACTTCGCCGATGACGAGGAACTGCTATCGTTGGCCGCGAAGGCCGGGTGCAGCGGCGTCTTCATCGGCTTTGAAACCCCCTCGCCGGAGGGGCTTCTGGAGCTCGGCAAGAAATACAACCTTGTGAAAGGCCGAGATTTCCGAGCCTGCGTGCAGCGCATACAGCGGCACAACATATTGGTCGTGGGTTCCTTTATCATTGGTTTGGACATTGACAAGCCGGGCATCGGCAAACGTATCGCCGAGGTAGCCGGCCAATACGGCGTGGACACTCTCAACGTGCTGTTTCTGACACCCTTGCCCGGCACACGCCTGTGGGAGCGGATGAAACAAGAGAACCGCATTGCCCTCGATGCGTTCCCGCAGGACTGGAAATATTACACACTGACCTTCCCGGTAGCCAGGTATAAGCATTTGTCTCTGGACGGCATCATCGATGAAATGATCTCCTGCGACCGGGACTTCTATTTTATGCCGCGGATTGTGCGCAGGGTGTGGGGCAGCTTGTGGCAACGCCGCAAGCCACTGATCAACTTGGTGGGCAATTTCTCATACCGGAACAATCTCCGGCTGAACCGCAGGGCTTACGCGGACTTCAAGCGTCAACGGGGCAATAGGCACGATTGAGTAAGTGGAATGTAAGGAAAAGCGAGTGCCGGACCCAAGATGAAATATGCAATTTGAGAAAATTGCAGGTATGTGCCAAATCGGCGAGAAATTTCAGACCATTCAGGATCTGACATAACTTTTGCCATTGTTTTCATATGCTTACCTTCCTTTCTATGTAGATTAAGCACTGTCTGAGCCAAGAGACAGAGATATGAATTTGCTTGATGAGGGTTAAGATATCGCAAAAACAGGGTTGTGTATCAAGTTCTCACGAAGTATTTAATTTTGTGAGGACTGAAATGAAATAGGAGATAGACGCAATTGCATTTAAAAATGAAGGGTAATTTCTTTCTTTTCACTTGATAAGTGATTATATAGGATATGTCCTACCTGTTGGTTGAAATTTCGGCTATCTCTAAATAAAATAGGCCGCTAATAAAATTATTCTTTCATCCGATCAACAAGAAACTCAAGCTTCCCTGCGATTTGTGGTTTGATTCCTTTGAATTTAACACCCATTCCCCAACGGTTTGTATGGGTAATTTCACCTTTAGTCTTGATTGGTTTGTTGAGCCCCTCCATTCTAAAAGTCATTAAAATTTCATCTCCAATTGGTAAAATCTTTTGAGTCAAAATAAATAACCCGTTAGGGCTTATATTTTGAATATGGGTCGTATATACTCGATCAGAAGTTGCATAATAAATTGGTATATGACATGACTTGCGGACATTCGTTCTCTTTTCTTTTATAAAGAGATATTCGGCAAGTTTTAACAGCGATCGCTGTTGACTTTCATCTAAGCTTAAAATTATTTCAAATAAATTGAGAATAGCAGTATTGTACTTTTCAGCTACTTTTTCTGAAGTGATCATGTCGGGCTACCTTTTTCAATTATCAGTCTATGACCTGAAAATATTATCGGATTTTTTATGTGATGCTTTAAACATTTTTAACTAAAATCCACAAATCATGGATATATTACCGATGAAATTTAAAATTTTGTGCACCGACTATAAATACGAAGTATTGAAAAACTAATAATCCTGCAATATTCGCATCGTATTCGGATATTTCAGTTGACAAATATTTATTTTTAAACAATTTTACATTACTGAAATACCTGATCAGAATCTGGTGTCTATCCACTTGAAACAAATTTATTAAACAAGAGAGACAAAATAAAATGTCAATTATCGATTCCGAGGTTATCAATAAAGGAGAAAAAGGGCTGCTTTCTTCTATACTTGCTTCTCTTGATATGTATCAAATTGAAAATCTTTTTAACAAAAATTATAATCTAGCCCTTAAAGAAAGACTGGAGCTTAAAAAAGGCGATATCGTCGTTTATAACAACCAGATTGCATATCGACTTGATTTTAGTGCGGTAGCCACATTTTCTTTGTTAATGGATAAAAGAGGAAATTATCAGGGATTTACGAAACCCACTGATATTTTTCTATCAAATCCAGAAAAAACCGATTTAGGAAATAGCATCACGGATTTTGACCTCATAAAAGTAAAGGAAGCAGAGTTTCTTGATTCCTTAGCGGCAACTATTAATAATCGAAAAATTATGGAGTTATTTCAGAAGGTATTTAAATTAAATTCAAACGGTATTGTAATTTACAAACACGGCGATATTATAGTTTTTAACGGTCATGTAACTTATAAGCTTGTCTTTGATATTGAAATAAATTTTTCCTTTTTTTTGGACAGAAGAGGTAAATATTTAGGATTGACAATTTCTGAAGATGCTCGAAGAAAAGTGAAAACGGACGATGAATAGTGGTTTATGATTAATTTTAGAAGATTAAAACTTGGATACGATAAATAGTATCGTCAACTGATTAAATTTCTAATCCGATATTCAGCCATATCGCTTCCCTCTATAGCAATAAACTTTCCTTTATTTTTTTGTTGACACGATCTAAGTGAGATGAGTATTGCTTGATTGTTATTTTATCAATAAATACGAGTAACTAGCGTTACTTTTGCTTGCAGAATTAGCCTTGCCTTATTATTTGTGGGTATTGATATCGAATTTGCAAACAACCCTTTAATTTAATAAGGAATATGAACGCTTATCTCCTTCAGATAGAAGAACTCAAAACCTACTTTCACACATTTGAGGGCGTTGCCAAGGCCGTCGACGATGTTTCTTTCTACATGGGCAAAGGAGAAGTGCTCGGAGTTGTGGGAGAATCCGGGTGCGGAAAAAGCGTTACGGCCCAGTCCATCATGCGCCTGATCCCGGAGCCACCCGGTAAAATTGTACATGGTAAAATC
>CP070746.1:2764982-2770018 GCA_020348305.1 Desulfobacterales bacterium | reverse complement strand
ATTCTGATCTTCGAAAAGGATATCGCCTGCAGTGTGGGAAACGTAATCCGTCGAGAAACTGATTTGAAAACGAATTTACTGTCACTCGACGAACTAATTTTGAAAGAAGGAGATTGGATCGATATTGGTGAACCCCTCGTCGCTGGTCAAGTATTTCCGGTTACCGTGAAATCTCTTGTTTTCCATGGAAACTAGGCCCTTAGGGTGCTTTTTGCTTGGCCAGCAGTTGTTCTTGAATCCGGCGACTAATGGCCACCGCAGCTTTTTGTGTTTCTTTGATAAGGGTTTTCATCTTTTTTTCAACCAAGCTGGCCTTGAAGCCTACGACCCAAATGGCTGACCGTAATTGCCCCAATCCCAGTATCGGCGATGCCACAGCTCTGACACCCAAGATATATTCCTCATCATCAACGGCGTACCCCTTATCCCTCACTCGCCTTAACTCCTGATAATACAATTCTGAATCTACAATGGAATTTTCCGTAAACCGGGGTAGTCCCTTTGATTCGACGATCTTTTTGGTTTGTTCCGCTTCCATCGATGCCAGAAAGACCTTACCGACGGCTCCGGCAAACAGGGAAATTGTCGTACCTATGGGTGCCGTAATTTTAAGATCCTGTCGTGATTCAACAATATCCAACACGGTCACGTGGTCCCAATTCAGGATACCCAGAAAAACCGATGTTTGTGTCTTTTCCATCAGTTCTTCCATGACCGGTCTTGCCGAGGTTGTTAGATCAATCTGGGAATAGGCCTGCCTGCCGACTTCGAAAAGCGTAAAGCCCAGTCTGTATTTTTTCGTCTGAGGGTCTCTAATAACGGCTCCCACCTCTTCCAAAGCCAATGTCATGCCATGGACCGTGCTCTTGGCCATATTGAGGCCTCTTGCTATTTCACTCACGCCTAATCCTTCTTTAGATGAAGAAATGGCACTAAGGATTGCAAAAGCCTTTTTTACTGAGGGTGCACCATACCGTTTCATATTCGTTCGCCATACTAAACCTTTTTATACGATATAATCCGGTGGCATTGTTTGTCAACACCCATTTCATATTAAGGCTGAATATGCCATATAATAAGAAAACGCTGCAGTGAATTGAAAGACATTCCCCTTGACAATACCCGGAAATATGGTATGCTCCCGACGGCAATAAGTTCAGGATCATGAACATAATTTCCTACATTCCGATTGGGGTGAAGCCACATAAGCGCTAAGTTATTTTTACGTTGGGAGACTATGGAAGGTTTGCTAAAAAAATGAACACCCGCCTGCCAAGCATAATAAGATAGGTTGGTGCAAACATGGACATGTAAATCAAATAGTTAAATTGGCCTCACACCGGTTTCAAGGCTTTGCGGGCAGGTCGAACATCGAACGTCCAACATCGAACGTTGAATGGAAAAAGATGAAGAAACAGACTTATGACTTAGAAGAAAGGCTGCTCGAGTATTCGGTGCGAATCATAAAGATCGTTGAACAGCTTCCAAATACCAAAGCAGGCAAACATAATAGGTGTTGAATGTTCGGTATTGGATGTCCGTTTTTTATTCGACGTTGGACGTTGGATGTTCGAGGTTGGACGTTCATCTTTCGAAGCAACCCTGTACGGCATAAATGTAACCTGTCAATGTTTATAAAACAACTTAGCGCTTATGGGGTGAAACCTCTGACGTGATATCCTGCTGATTATGTGCGCTTAATAAATGACCATCTAATAGTAGGGGGATAACGCAAGATGGATTTATATTCAATTGTGGAAGGCCCTGTGTTGTGGATTGTCTCTCTTGTTTTCGTTGCAGGCCTTTTAATAAGGCTTTCATTATTTATATGCTCCATTATAATCAGCAGCAGAAATAAAGAAAAAAGACAGATTTACACCGTAACGACGCTTGGACGCTTTTGGTTGCCTTTTCATAAGGCATTTGAAAAGAAACCTTTGTATGCCGCATTTCGTTATATATTCCATATTTGTCTCTTTGTTGTCCCGATCTGGTTAAGCGGACATATCGTTCTGTGGTCGGAATCCAGAGTTGAATGGGACTGGACTGCCTTGCCGGATGCATGGGCCGATTGGATGACGCTGATTTTTTTGGCCCTTGCTGCCTATTTTCTATTGAGGCGTTTAATCTCAGCAGACGTACGGCGGGACTCTTCAATCCGAGATATTATTTTAATCATCATTACAGCCTTGCCGTTTTTGACGGGTTACTTTTTAACTCACGGTACGTTGGCATCTATTGCCCTCTTAGGTGATAATATGGTGACCATTCATATGTTGAGTGCAGAGTTAATGATACTGATGGCCCTTTTCCTTTTTTATAGGACCCGATTAAATATTCAAAAATGTACCGGCTGTACATCATGCGTCCAGAATTGTCCGACAGAAACGCTCGAATCCAATGATAAAGCAAATTTGCGGATTTTTAGCTACGCTCACTTTCAATGCATATGCTGCGGGTCATGTGTAAATGTCTGCCCGGAAGACGCTGCGGAATTACGACATGAAATAAGTGCAAAACAACTTTTGCAAGTATTTTCGAAACGAGAGATAAGGTCGGTCGAACTCGATGCTTGCGAGCGATGCGGCGCCTTTTTTGCACCCGAACCCCAGATGGGAAAAATCGGTTTGACCTTAGCCCATGACTATATTAAATTTTGTCCGAACTGCAGAAAGACAAACATAGGAGACCGGTTACACCAATTATCTCCGTGGCACAAAAGCCTAAAAAAATCCGATGCAACACTCGGAACTGCGCACTATTAATATATCCGGCGATATCTAAAAGGAGTCAATAGTTAATAATGTTCATTATGATGAACAATTAAAACGGTCTGCTCGCCTTCTGTGCCGCATGTACACATATCGCTTTATCTCAAAAATGATACACCAATTGAGTTAAAACCAATTGGGAGTTATTCGTTATTTGTTATTGGTTAATGGTTTAGGAGAAATAAGATCTGTTTTTGTATTTTATCCATCATAGCGTTTTAAAATGAAGCGATCATCAAATTCGAATAACGAATAACAAATAACAATGATCGCTTAATTGAGCGATTTTCGCTCAATTAGGGTGATAGAATATATATCTAGAAATACACCCTGAAAAATATGACAGCAAAATATATTTGCGCTTGACAATAAGGAAAACTATGGTATGGATTTTGATTAGCCCAATGGTTCACGATGATGAACTTGGTTTAGTGCCCAAAAAGTATATCTGATGGGTACTGTTTTTAAATTCCGCTACACGACACAAAGGAGAGTATTATGGCAATCGAAAAAGAAGGGCTATCAACGGCCGAGAGTCTGCGAAAGACCAGGACCTATGGTAAGTTTAGATGCCACAATCCTACCTGCATGGAAAGGATTCAGCCGGAGAAGGGAAAAAAGACCGCCAAATGTCCGACATGCGGAATGGAATACCGCGTCCATTGGGTCAATCCCAACCTGCCCCGTATTCGAGGACCGGTTTGGGACGTCAACAGAAAATTGGCAGAGGCAAAATTAAAGGAGAAGGGGGTAACGTAATATGCCGTTAGACAGAAAGATCGCATATATTGATCTCACAACAGGTGATATCCAGACAAAACCTATCCCGCTTGATGTAAGAAAGAAATTTCTGGGCGGCAGGGGACTCGATGCATATCTGCTATATAACCATACAGAAAAAGGTTGTGATCCCTTGGGTCCTAAAAACGCGCTGATGATAAGTGGTGGCATCTTGACAGCCACATGTGCTTCGGCAACCGCAAGGACCCATGTCATGGCAAAATCACCCCTGACCGGATTGCTCGGCAGTGCGAATATGGGAGGTTTTTTCGCACCTGAATTGGCCTGGGCGGGCTTCCATCACCTCGTCATCAAGGGTAAGGCCAAACATCCCGTCTATATCTATCTCCACAACGGTGAAATCGAGATTCGGGACGCCCGTGACATTTGGGGCAAATCCGTACCAGACACTCAGTGGGCCATCAGGGAAGACCTGGGTGATCAGGAAGTCAAGAGTTGTGTTTGTGGGCCTGCCGGAGAGAATCTGGTCAGGTTTGCCAACGTAATGACGGGAATTAAAAATTCCGGTGGTCGGACAGGCATGGGATGCGTTATGGGATCCAAGAATCTCAAGGCCGTAGCGGCCCGCGGAACCATGGATATAAAGATAGCCCGCCCGACTGAAGCCCTGGAATACAATAAACGTTTCATCGACCAGATCGTCAGCGCCAAAGTGAATCAAACCCAGGGAGCCCTGGGGACACCTTTTATCTGGGGAGCCACGAATTCCTGGGGAGGCGTCAGGTGCAGGAATTTTCAATATAACCAGTGTGAATATGCTGATGACATAGAACCTGAGCGTATCGATGAAATTTGTGAAGAAACTATGGGACCTTACCATATGACGGGTTGTTACGGTTGCCAGGTCCATTGCAGGGCCCAGTATAAAATCCCGGAGGGCCCTTATGCGGGAAAATATGATGAAGGACCGGAATACACATCGCAGGGTGCATTTGGGGGGGAGACGGACACTCCCAGGGCGCTCACGGTTCTTGTCGGAAATCATCTGGTCGATCAGTTCGGTATGGATAATCTTGAAACCGGCAGCCTCATTTCCTGGGCCATGGAGCTTTATGAACTGGGCATCATCACCAGTAAAGAGACCGATGGACTGGATTTGAGATTCGGAAATGATGAGGCGGTCACCGAAATGATCGAACGGATGTGTTACCGCAAAGGCTGGTTGGGAGATACACTTGCAGATGGCGGCATCGCAGCCTCAGAAAAGATCGGTAAAAATTCCTTCGATTATCTTATTCAGGTCAAAGGAATGAGCAATCTGCATTCAGATGAAAGGGCGACTCCCGGGTTGGCACTTAATATTGCCACGGCATCAAGAGGTTCGGACCATTTAAGGAGCAGACCGGCCATTGACCTGTACCATTTGCCGCAAGAGGTCTTGAAGAAGATTTACGGCAGTCCGGTTGCCTATGACGGGCCGCTGAGCTCTGAACATACGGAATATATCGGTAAACCCTGGCAGGT
>CP070746.1:2762057-2764882 GCA_020348305.1 Desulfobacterales bacterium | reverse complement strand
CGTATAGTCCCTGTTCCCGCAGGATCAATCCCGACATCATGCTGTCGAGTCCACCGGAGCAAAGTCCAAGTCCTCGAACTGCTTTTTTTTCATCGTTCATGGCTTCTTATCTGTGAGCCGTTGTTTATCTTTTAATTCAATTATTATTTCCATCTTGAACTGTATTTATTAAAATAGGCTTACCCAAGTTTTTTTCGTCATAGAAAAGCTGATCTTTTGGAATTTAGAATTTGGAATTTATTTATTATTTGGATATTATAAGTTGGTGCTTGAAGCTTTATCGGCTTTTCCAAAAATAGTCAATTTGTCCTTACAAAATAAAAATGGTTGAGTGACCCAAAACACGGCTTCGAGGTTTATGATGAAAGAGAATATAAGAATCGGCATTATCGGCGGCAGCGGGTTATATGAGATGGAGGCATTGACAAACGTTTCACATGTCTCCCTGGACACGCCCTTCGGTGCCCCATCGGAGGCGTATATTATTGGAACGTTGGAAGGTAGCCGGGTTGCCTTTTTACCCAGGCATGGTCGCGGCCATCGGATCAGCCCCTCGGAGCTCAATTTCCGGGCCAACATTTACGGGTTTAAGATGCTGGGCGTTGAGCATATTATCTCCGCTACTGCGGTTGGAAGTCTAAAAGAGCACATCTGCCCTCTGGATATCGTTGTTCCCGATCAATTTTACGACCGCACCAAACAGCGGGTCAGCACATTTTTCGGAAATGGGCTGGTGGCTCATATCTCATTTGCTGATCCGGTATGTCCGCACCTTTCCAGTCTGGTTTATAAAAGTGCGGCTGAAGCCGGCGCAGCAGTTCACAAGGGAGGAACCTTGGTCTGCATCGAAGGACCGGCCTTTTCTACCAAGGCGGAATCCAACGTTTACCGTCAGTGGGGAATGGACATTGTCGGAATGACCAGTCTTCAAGAAGCCAAACTGGCGCGTGAGGCCGAAATCTGTTATGCGGCTATGGCTATGGTGACCGACTTTGACAGCTGGCACGAAGAAGAATCAGAAGTGACCGTGGAAGCGGTGGTCCAAAATCTGGAAAAAAACATATCCGTAGCAAAGAAGATTATTCAGATGGTCGTGCAGAAAATTTCAAAAAAGCGAGCATGTATATGCGCTATGGCTCTTAAAGAATCAATAATGACGGATTCTGCTGCCATATCGCAGGAAACCCGAAAAAAGCTTGAGCTGCTGGTCGGCAAATATCTCAAGGATTAAGCAGGTTTTCCGCCGCAGGCGGATCAGGTTTCAGGTTTCAGGTGTCAGGTTGCGAGGTTCGGAAGGTTGCCGCATAGGGCAAAGCGTGGTGAGGCTTATTCGATTTCGGATTTTGGGATGCAGATTTTGGATTACGGATTTAATTCGTCCTCCTCATCGTTGTCGCCCTCGTCCTCGACACCGTATCCAATAATGCTTCATAATTTTTCATTTTTCGATTACGAGTACGAGGACGACAACGAGAACGATGAGGAGAGACGACCACGACCGTCCTCACCAAGTGTGCTCTTTTATCGCTCGATGTATTCGGATAGAAACTTAACTCAAGCCTTAAACAGGCTGATTGCTGCCATTGCGGCTCCTTATGGTTGATAATCCCAGCGCTGGAGATGATCTTTTCGCATCTTGTCTTTTTCTACCGGGGTGGCCCCCCAGTTGCCGTTATATATGGCCCCTTCCCAATCGCCATACTGTGGGTTTGGAAACACGATAAATTTCTTGCCCCACTCATCTTTGATTTTATCGGTTTCGGCAAAGCGGCCGTCAACCGGCTTTTTGCGGAAAACGCTGAGAAAATCATTCAGGTTATCTCCCAACAGAAGGGCTATCTCATAGTCCTTTGCCACGATATCCCGGCGCGGTTGCTTGTCGCTGGTATCGGTACGAAGCAAAAGGTGCTTTTTGTCCACATAGGGGAACCCCAAGTTCTTTAATTTTTTTTCGACACCCTCGTAAAAGGCCATTTTGGTATTGCTGATATAAAAAGTTTCAACGCCTCTTTCTTTGGCGTAATTAAAAAACTCAACCGCGCCAGACATAGCCTTGGCCTGACCGGACGCTATCCAGGGACCCCAGGTTTTGGAAGAATATCCAAAATCATTGCCAACCAGAAACGCCTGATATGCCGAGTTGTCAGTAATCGTTTCATCCATGTCGGCAACAACGGCCACGGGTTTGGATTCCGAATAGGAAGCGAGAAAGGCATCGAGGTTCATCCTGGCCAGGTTATAAGACTGATAGCTTATGGCACGAAATTCAGCTGACGTCTGGACCCAATTGATAGCCAAAACAGACTGCTCATTCAAATCCTTTGTGGTATACGCGCAGCCAGTCAGAAGGCTCATTGTCAGGAGAACCATCACAGCCAATTTGAATTTTCCATTGATTTTTTTCATCGAATCTCCTCCTTTCTTTGTGTAGGGTGTTAATGGATTATAATGTGAATTAATCTCTTGGGCAAAAATTATCAATAAAAAAACTGGAAAATACGGGTAACAAAATGTTATCAATATTTTATGCATCTTATCTATAATAGAGGATTTTCTTAATACATGATCAACAGAGTCATCCTAATCGTCATGGACAGTGTCGGCGTGGGCCATCTGCCGGATGCGAAACGGTTCAATGATCGCGGAGCCCACACCCTGCTGCATATTTACCAACAAAATGGAAAACTGCAAATCCCAAACCTATGCTCGTTAGGTATTGGAAAAATTGTGAAGGTCGGCTGCGATACCAATGAAATCGTCGGCTGTTACGGAAAGATGGGCGAACAATCTTCCGACAAAGATACCACAACCGGGCATTGGGAGAT
>CP070746.1:2729932-2761957 GCA_020348305.1 Desulfobacterales bacterium | reverse complement strand
AACATAACGATCAGGGTAAAACAATGATCATAGGATTAGATGTAGGCGGCACGCATACGGATGTGGTCCTTTTGGACGACAATGGCCTCGAAAAGGAAATCAAGGTGCTGACCGATCCATCTAATCTATTTAATTCTGTTCTCACCGGCCTGAATGAAATCACCTCAGGAATTGATCCTAAGAACATAAGCCGCATCGTTCTGAGCACCACGCTTAGCACAAACGCCATTGTCCAAAAAAAAATACCAGCCGTAGGCATGATTGTTTCCAGCGGCCCGGGAATTGATCCTGATTTTTATCGCACGAACGCTTATTATTTCCCGGTCTCCGGATCCATCGATCACCGAGGTCGGGAAATCGAACCGATTGATCACGATGAGATCAATCACATCGCCGAGCATCTGCAAAAAGAGGGAATCCGATACGTCGGTGTGGTGGGTAAATTTTCCATCCGCAATCCGGCCCATGAACTGCAGATTCAAGCAATCTTAAATGGTTCTTTTGAAAAGATTTTCATGGGTCACCGGATTTCAGGGAGCTTAAATTTTTCCAGACGTATTGCAACCACTTTCCTTAATGCTGCCGTATATCCAATCCATAAAGAATTTTATGAAGCGGTTCAACGATCCCTGGAGGCCAAGGGATTGGTATTACCCATACGACTGCTTAAAGCAGACGGCGGTAATATGAGATTCGAATCATCGATTGAATTTCCGGCACAAACAATTCTCTCGGGCCCGTCGGCCAGTGTGATGGGCGCTGTGGCCTTTGGTACGGAAGATGAAGATACCCTGGTGATGGATATCGGCGGTACGACAACCGACATGGCCCTTCTTATCAACCGCGCACCGGTATTAAATCCTCTGGGAATTGGACTGGGTGGCTATAAAACGCTTATTCGCTCTTTGGAGACCCTTTCGATCGGTTTGGGTGGCGATAGCGCGGTAAAATTAATTGAGGGCAAGCTTGAAGTGGGACCCGAGCGATTGGGGCCGGCAATGGCCTATGGAGGTCAGGTGCCCACGCCCACGGATGCGCTGTTTATCACAGGGGACATTAAAGACGGTGACAAAGATAAATCGAAGAACGGCCTTAAACCGCTGGCCAAAATCCATGGAATTTCGGTTGAAGCATTGGCCCACCAAATTATAGACATTACCTGTCAAAACATATTAACAGCCGCCCAGAATTTAATCGATCGGATTAACAGCAAACCCGTTTATACCGTTCACGAACTCCAGGAAGGGTATCTGGTGCGGCCCAAAAACATCCTTGTGCTTGGCGGACCAGCCCCATATTTTGCACGACATCTTGAAAAGCTTTGCGCTTACAGTATTCGAGTGGTCCCCAATTGGCAGGTTGCCAATGCTATCGGGGCGGCCTTAGCCAGAACCACATGCGAGGTAATATTTTTTGCGGATACTGAACGACGGGTGGCTGAGGCCCCGGAGGAAAACTTCAGCCAACAAATTGATAGCAATTATGACCGCACGGGGGCCCAACAACATGCCTTTGAACTGCTGCGGGACAAAGCCATTCAACGGGGAGCAAATCCGGACTTTTTGGAAATGGAAGTTGTTGAAGCCTTACAATTTAATATGGTGCGTGGCTTTAATACTACCGGAAAAAATATCCGCGTCAAAGTCCAGGTCAAACCGGGACTGATTCATGAATATGACCATGTCATTGCTAAATTGTCACAATAGATCAAGGTAAAAACTAAGGGTCTAAAATGCTAAAAGCAAAACATCAGACCGGTCTCGTTTTCTTTCCCGCCTTTGACTGGGCCATCAGCCCGACCCACCCTGAAAGAGAAGAGCGCCTGCTTTATACCCAAGATCAGGTATTTGAAGAAGGCCTATTTGATATTGAGGGCATTTCGGAATTCAAACCCGATCCGGTTACCTTAAAAGATATCCAACGCGTTCATTTCTGTGTGCCGGATGTTTGGCATGTGACAACCGAATCGCATTTCATTAGTGCCGGCGGTGCCAAGACCATCGGCATGGCTGTTCTCGACCGGCAAATCAAACGCGGCTTTGCACTCGTACGACCCCCAGGGCATCACGCCATGCGCGTGGTCCATGGCGCAAGAGGATTCTGCAATATCAACATTGAGGCCATTATGATCGAATATTTAAGAGAAGCTTACGGTATTGAAAAAGTGGCCATTGTTGATACAGATTGTCATCATGGTGACGGAACTCAGGATATATACTGGCATGATCCCGAGACCCTCTTTATTTCCATCCATCAGGATGGAAGGACCCTCTATCCCGGCTCGGGGTTCCCCAACGAACTTGGCGGACCGAATGCGGTAGGCAAGACGCTGAACATTCCGCTGCCGCCAAATACATCTGAAGAAGGATTTTTGTATACCGCAGAGCATGTGATCATGCCGATCCTGGAAGATTTTAAACCGGATATTATCATCAATTCGGCGGGCCAGGATAATCATTACACCGATCCGATCACCAACATGAATTTTTCAGCCCAAGGATATGCGAATCTGACCTCAATTTTAAACCCTGATATTGCCGTACTTGAAGGTGGCTATTCCATTGAAGGGGCATTGCCGTATGTGAACCTGGGAATTGTTCTGGCCCTTGCAGGAATCGACTACACCAACGTAAAAGAGCCCAACTATGATCCGGACCGGATTCGCCAGGCCCCGGCGGTGACCGATATGATCGAAAAAATCGGGGAAACGGTTCTGACCATCTGGCAGCAGAAAGAGTACATCAGAAATCAAATCATGGAAAAGGCAGATCCCGGTAACCGCAACCGCAATATTTTTTACGATACCGATGGAATTCAGGAATCCCAACATGAACAGATTCAGATCTGTTCCGATTGCGCCGGCGCTCTTCGAATTGATTCAACCTCAAGCCGTGGTGTTCATATTTTGGCCGTTCACATCCCCAGGAAAGCCTGCGATGCTTGCAAGCAAACCGGATATACGTGGTATGAATCTGCCGATCCCGATGATTTTGATATAATATTTATTCAGGATCGGACTGAAGATCACTATCTTGAACGTAAAGGAAAGTAGTGTAAAGAAAATGAGCAAATCAAAAAAAGCATTATTAGCAAAAGGGTACCCAAAGGCCCATTTTAATCAATCCCAACAAAATCCATCCATCATGGCCGAAGACCAGATCGCCGACCAAGAATTTGCTCGCCAGACATTATCCTCTGACATTGAAAAAAATCTTGCCGAAGATACGGCACTGTGGCAAAGCGAAAAGCGCTTTCGAACCATCCTTGGTGCAGCACCGCTGGGTATTGCCATTGCAAATCCGGAAGGATACTTCCTTGAAGTGAACAATGCATTCACTAAAATGCTGGGCTATCGCAAAAATGAAATAAAAAAAATGACATTTCACGATATCACCCATCCCGACGACCGCAAGAAGACGCTAAAACTATACAAGGCCGTTCGTAATGGTAAGATTAATTCCTATCGCACCGAAAAGCGCTACCTTAAAAAAGACGGTCAATTTGTATTGGCAATTATAAGGGCCACGGCAATAAAAGATAGCAATGGTAATATTGAGTACTGGCTCTGCATTGTGGAAGACATAACCGAACGCAAGCGCGCCGAAAAAGCTCTGGAGGAATCCGAGAAGCGTTACCGAATGCTTTTCGAACACGCAGCAGAAGGAATTTTGGTTGTTGATGTAAAAACCAGAAAATTCAGGTACGCGAATCCGGCAATATGCAAAATGCTACTCTATACCGAAGAAGAATTGACCCGCATGGTGATTGAAGACATTCATCCGAAAGAAGAATTGAAACGCGTGCTTGGTGAATTTAAAGCCCAAACGCGAGGTGAAAAAAGGTTGGCACAAAACGTTCCATGCGTGCGTAAAGACGGTACAATAATTTACGTGAATATAAATTCTACGCAAGTATTGATTGATGGAATAGAATGCAATGTCGCTTTTCTCCAGGATATCACCGAAAGAGTAAAAGCCGAAGAAGCACTTCGCGAAAGCGAGGAAAGATACCGCAACATCCTTGAAAGCATTGAAGAAGGCTATTTCGAGGTCGATCTTGCCGGAAATCTTATGTTTTTCAATGACGCGACTTGCAAAATAATGGCTTACTCACCCTATGAATTAATCGGCATGAATAATCGGGAGTACACTAGCTCTGAAACTGCAAAACGAATGTATCAGGTTTTTAACACCGTCTACCGCAAGGGAAAACCGGCAGATGTGGCAAATTTTGAAATAATAACCAAAAACGGAGCTAAAAAAAATTTAGAGCTTTCCGCTTCTCTCATGCGAGATTCGAAACAAAATCCAATCGGGTTTCGCGGAATCGTACGCGACGTCACAGAACGTCTAAAAAGGGATAAAGAGAAAAAGAGGATGGCCTCCCAAATTCAGCATGCCCAGAGATTTGAAACTATCGGTACGCTTGCAGGCGGAATTGCACATGATTTCAATAACCTACTCATGGGTTTTCAGGGAAATATATCGTTGATGCTTTTAGATTTGGACGAAGACCATCCCCATTGCGAAAACTTACAAATCATGGAGAGCTACGTCAGAAGGGGATCTGAACTAACGCGGCAGATTTTGGGCTTTGCAAGGCGCGGAAAATACCAGGTCAAGACGACCAGCCTGAATGACCTGCTGGATAAAAGCGCGGACATGTTTAGTCGCGCCAAAAAAGAAATCCGCCTTCACAAAAAATTTCAAGAAGATCTTTGGCCGGTTGAAATTGATCGGGGTCAATTTGAACAGGTGTTGCTCAATCTTTTTGTCAATTCATGGCAAGCCATGCAGAGCGGTGGGGATCTGTACCTGGAAACCGAGAATGTCCACCTTGAAGAGGACTATGATAAACCTTACGAAATTGTACCGGGACCGTATGTGCGCATAGCGGTCGGCGATACAGGAGTGGGTATCGATAAAGACATCCAACAAAGAATATTTGAGCCGTTTTTTACCACCAAGGGAATCGGCAAGGGAACGGGCTTAGGTCTGGCATCTGTATATGGTATCATCAAAAACCATAATGGCATTGTCAATGTTTACAGTGAAAAAGGCCACGGGGCAACCTTTAAGATATATCTACCGGCCTCCGATAAAAAGATTCACAGAGAAAAACCACCGATTGATAAACTTCTGAGGGGTAAGGAAACGATTTTGCTGGTTGATGATGAAGAAATGGTTTCTGATATCGGTAAGGAGGTTTTAAAAAAATTAGGCTATAAGGTGATCACGGCGGGCAGTGGTACAGAGGCATTAAAATTCTTTGAAAAACACCAAAACGAAATTGATCTGGTGATTTTAGACATGATCATGCCGGATATGGGCGGCAGCGAAACCTTTGATAATTTAAAAAAGATTCAGCCGGACGTAAAGGTGTTGCTCTCCAGCGGTTACAGTATTGATGGCCGGGCTTCTGAAATATTAGAACGAGGATGTAATGGATTTATTCAGAAGCCTTTTAATTTGAAACAGATATCAAGAAAAATTCGTGAAGTAATAGATTCCTAGTAATTCGGCAGGAGGTTGTTAGAGGTGAAATTTCAAATTCCATGGCATTCAATACCAACTTGAAAAGGTATAGGTTTTAATCTAAGCGTTTACGAAAACGAATGACCGCTCCGGAAAAGACGATCACGCCTAAAACCATCAAACCAAGAAATTGCGGCCACAAGATTTCAAGCCCCGTTCCCTTAAGAAAGATACCCCGGATAATAACCAAAAAATACTGCAGCGGATTCAAATACGTCAACCACTGAATTACGGCAGGCATATTGGCGATGGGAAATACAAAGCCGCTGAGCATAAAGAACGGCATGATGAAAAAAAAGTTGGTCATCATAGCCTGCTGCTGAGTCTGAGAAACCGTTGAGATAAAAAGCCCGATTCCGAGGGTGCTCAGTAAAAAGATGCATGCTGCTGCCAGTAACAGGAAAGCATTTCCGACCATGGGAATCTCAAACCAAAAAATGGCAAATGCAATCACCAGCATCATCTGCCCTTGGGCAATGATAATAAAAGGAATGGTTTTTCCCAGAATCAGCTCAAACGGTCTTAAAGGCGTAACGATCAGCTGTTCCATAGTACCGGCTTCTTTTTCGCGCACAATGGCCATGGATGTAAACAGCAGAGACAGCAACATGACCAGAAAGGCCACGATTCCGGGAACATAGAAATATTGACTATCCAGGTTCGGATTGTACCAGGTGCGGATGCGGTCGTCGATTTCTCCGTAATCGATGCGCCGGCGAAATAATTCCTTTAGGAGCTGTCTGTTTAAACGTTCCAGCAACGTTACGGTATAGGAAATCCGCACGGCGGCCATATTGCTCATGCTGCCGTCCACCAAGATTTGAATGTCGGCCGTATCTCCCCGACGAATTTTGGAGCTGAAATCCGGTGGAATGGTGATTCCCAGGTTAACCTTGCGTTTCAACAACAATCGGTCAAGTTTTTCTGGATGGTCGAGGTAGTGGGTAATCCGAAAGGTTTTGTTTCCGTTGATGGTATCAATCAATCGGCGGCTTTCCGGAGTGCGGGATTGATCGAAAAGCCCTACCCGGATGTCTCGTACATCAGTGGTCACCACGTAACCGAACACGATCAACTGAACCAAGGGCGAAATAATTAACAGCGGCCTGTTTTTCTTGTCCCGGAACAGCTGGATGAACTCTTTTCGCACCAGTTCCCGTATTCTTGACCAGCTCATATCAAAGCCCCTCCTTCTTCAACGACAGCAGGTTCAACATCGCCAGAAACCCGAACATCAGAAGCAATACCAGGTAGCTGGACCACAATTGGTCCATACCGAGATTGCGTAAATACAGACCGTTGAGGATATCGATAAAGTAGGTGGCCGGTACGATAAACGACAGCATTTTAAGAACCACCGGCATATTTTCCTGAGGGAACACGAAATTTGACAAAAGCAGCGAGGGCAGATAGGTGACCAGAATCGCCATCTGATTGGCCACCAGCTGGGATTTGGTCAAGGTTGAAATCAGCATGCCGATGGATAAAGCCACGCCCAGGTAAATCGCTGAGGCTGCCACCATCAGCCAGAAACTGGATTTCATCACCACGCCGAACAACACCTGGCCCATTAGAATCGCCACCAGCACATCGGTCAGTCCAATGAAAAAGTAGGGCACGGCTTTTCCGAGTAAGAATTCATCCGAGCGCACCGGCAGCGATCGAATAGTCTCCATTGTGCCGTTTTCGTATTCCCTGGCAATCACCAGCGAGGTCAGCAACGCCCCGACAATCATGATAATAATGGCGATGATGCCGGGCACGATAAAATTGCGGCTTTCCAAGTCTTCGTTGAACCAGACCCGGATGCGGCCTTCCACCGGCTGCTTGATCTCCATGCGGCCCTGGCGGTTGAGAAATTGGAGCAACGCTTTTTGATTGATCTCTGAGATATAAGCAGTCATGTAAGCCCTCGTGCTGCCGGCAAAATTCGGGTCGCTGCCATCGATGATCACTTGCAGGGGGCTTTTGCGATCCGATTTCAAATTCTCAGTCCAGTCGGGAGGGATGATGATGGCCAAAATGGCCAAGTTTTGATCAAGATGACGCACAGCCGAGGCTGTATTCGGCAGATGATCAATCACATTGAAATAGGCCGAAGCATTCAGCCTGCGGACAAAATCCCGGCTGGATTCAGATTTATCGTGGTCAACAACAACTGATTTGATGTCCTCCACATCCAGACTGAGAGCATAACCGAACATCAAGATAAGCAGCAGCGGAATGATAAAGGCGAGGTATAGACTTCTGAAATCCCGGATAAGGTGATAATACTCCTTTCTGGCGACGGCTTGAATTTTACGTAAATCCATTATCCTCTCCGGGTCATCAGTTTGATAAAGGCGTCATTCAGATCCGCTTCCGGTCGATCTGGAAATAAATTGCGAATAATTTCCGCCGGTTGTCCTTGGGCGACAATTTGGCCCTCATTGATCATCACCACCCGATTGCAGTGCTGGGCCTCGTCCATGTAATGCGTGGTTACAAATACCGTAACGCCTTGAGCAGTGAGCTGTTTGATGAAATCCCAAAAGTGACGTCGCGTGATGGGATCTACCCCGGAGGTGGGTTCATCCAGAAACAGAAGCTTAGGCTGATGTACCAGAGCGCAGCCCAACGCAAGACGCTGACGCCATCCCGGCGGCAAATCTCGCGTCAGCCGATCCTTGACGCCGTGCAGCCGGGTAATATCAAGCACCCATTCAATACGGTCTTGCCATTGATCGGAGGGCACATTGTAGATCCCGAGATAGAATCGGATGTTTTCAAACGGTGTCAGATCCTGATAGAGGGAGAACTTTTGGGACATATACCCGATAACTTGCCGGATTTGTTCAGCTTCGGTGAAAATGTCAAATTGGGCCACATGACCGGAGCCGCTGCTGGGGATAATAATCCCGCAAAGCATGCGAATGGTAGTGGATTTACCGGCACCGTTGGGTCCGAGAAACCCAAAAATTTCTCCCCTTTTGACGGAAAAAGAAATTTTATCTACGGCCGTAAAATGACCGAATTTCTTTTCCAAATCCATAACGCTAACCGCTTCAGGATGCAAAATTTTCCTCAGCCAGTGATTTATCGATCGCCTGGATTCGCTGAACCATGGCATCTTCCAGATCCGAATAATTGAGTTTGAGATCGAGGGGCGTTGCATACTCCAACAGTTGCGCATCGTGCATGAGAATCAATCGATCGCATTTTTCCCCCTCATCCAGATACGCCGTCGAGACCAAAATGGTCATCCTCTCGCGTTTCATCTCCGTTAAAATATCCCAAAATTCCTGGCGAGAGACCGGATCTACCCCGTTAGTCGGTTCATCAAGAATCAGCACCTTAGGCTGGTGAACCAAAACGCAAGCCAAGCCAAATTTTTGCTTCATGCCGCCGGAAAGATCTCCGACCTTGCGATCTAAAAACGCCAAGAGATTGGAGAACCCAAGATAACGTTTACGCCGTTTTACCCTTTCAGCACCGGTAATGCCGTAGATGTCCATGAAGAAATCGAGATTTTCAGCAACCGTGAGATCTTGGTACAACCCGAAGCGCTGGGGCATATATCCGATCACGTCCTTGACTTCGGCTCTTTGGCGGACGACATCCAGACCGCCCACAAAAACGCTTCCTGAAGTGGGTCGGATCATTGTGGCAATCATTCGCAGTAAAGTGGTTTTGCCGGCCCCGTCAGAGCCCACCAATCCGCAAATGTGTCCGCTTGAAACAGAAAAGGAAACATCAGACACCGCAGTCAAGGATCCAAAGATTTTGGACACGTGATCGACTTTGATCATCGGCGAAACACAAGGAGGCGAGTGAAACGATTGTGAGAAATGTTTATCTGAACCATGCATCCGCAGGCATTCCGGACTTCAATTCCAAATTTGGGTTGGAAATTTTTATTTTGACCAAATACACCAGTTTCACCCTCTCCTTATGCGTCTGGATGATTTTAGGGGTGAATTCGCCTTCCGGTGAAATAAAGGTCACATGGCCGGTGTAAGGTTTGTCTGGAAAAGTATCGATTCTTACTTCGACCTGCTGGCCCGGCCGAACCCTGCCAATTTCAGTTTCATCCACGAATACTTTCAAATCAACCTTTGAAAGGTCGCAAACCGAAATCACTTCCTGTCCCACGGACACCACCTCTCCAGGTTCAAGGTTGCGGCTGACGATAATTCCGCTGAAAGGGGCCCGCAGTTCGCTGTAGCTCAATTGAATTTCGCTCAACTCAACAGTCGCCTGGGCCGCCTGAACCTGGGCTTTGGCAGCTTCAACTTCTTTTTCGATGGCCTGAATTTTTTTTAAATTACTCTTGGCCAACTTGAATGCCGCCTGGGCTTCAGCCAGTCTGGATCGTGCTGCTTCAATGGACTCTTTTCGAAACCCTTCTCGCATAAGATTATACGCTTCTTTGGCACGTTCATGCTCCTTCAAAGCGGTTTCATATCTTAAGCCAGCCGCATCTTTATCTTTTTCAGCAAGAACCTTTCTGTTGAAGAGAGTTTCAAAACGGATTTTATCTTTGCGGGCCTCTTCCATGGCGATCCGGGTTTCTTCCACCGCCAGGCGAGCCCGCTCCACTTCCTGGATTCGGTAACCGGCCTCGTATTCCGCCAACTGGGCCTGGAGGGCTTTAACAGCAGCTTCGGATCGTTCGACTTCAGCGGGAAGTGCTTTTTGATTGAGTTCCAACAAAGCCTCAAGCTGTTTCAACGTTTCCCAGGCGCGCTTCAAATTGGCTTTGGCATGATTCCGGCTTGCCAAAAAACCATCACGCTCGATGACAGCCAGTAATTGGCCGACTTCGACGGCTTGGCCCTCATCGACCAAAACATTCTTTACACGGCCACCGACCTGGAAACCTAAATTCGATTGGGTAGCTTCAATGGTCCCGGAATAGTAGAGTTCGGCCGTGCGTTCTTTTCGTTGACCCCACAAGACGAAGGTTCCCACTCCCAGCAGCAGTAACAAAAAGACAATCAGGATCAGACGCTTTTTCAAATTCTACCTCCGCCTTGCTAATAAAGGACTTATTAGCATCTTTTTCTTGTTTTATTCAAGAAAGAAGCTTAATAACACTTTAATGAGGATCTTATCAATGGTCAACCATCTTCGGGATCTCCAATTTCACACCAACCCGATTTGATATAAAATACCTATTTCCCATGAGTAGCTACATACAAATAAATCGAAGAGATAATCTGAAAACCAGAGCTCAGATCATCCAAACCATTCGCAAATTTTTTATCACCCGAAATTTTTTGGAAGTTGATACACCCATCCGGATTCCCGCGCCGGCACCGGAGGCCCATATTGATGCGATAGCCTCTGAAGAGTGTTTTTTACAGACATCACCCGAGCTTTATATGAAACGACTGCTGGCCACCGGATATACACTAATTTTCCAGATCTGCAAGTGTTTCCGCAAGGCCGAACGCGGCCGCAGGCACTTGCCTGAACTAACGATGCTGGAATGGTACACCGCGGGGTACACCTATGTTGATCTCATGCAACAAACAGCAGAGCTGATCGGCCTTATTGCAGGACAACTGAATGTGGGTGATACGATAACCTATCAGGGTGTTCAAATTAACCTCGAAACACCGTGGTCTAGACTAACCGTATCTGAAGCGTTTGCCAAATATGCTTCTGTTTCAATGGAAATCGCTTTAGAGAAAGGCAGCTTTGACGAAGTAATGGTTGAAGAAATCGAACCTCGCCTCGGATTGGAAAATCCGGTATTTATTTATGATTATCCGGCCTCTCAGGCAGCATTGGCCATTTTAAAACCGGGAGACAAGTCCGTGGCTGAACGGTTTGAACTATACATCGGCGGGTTGGAGCTGTGCAATGGATTTACCGAACTGACCGATCCGGATGAGCAACACAAGCGATTTGAGCAAGAACGAAACTTTCGCAAATCAACCGGAAAGCGCGTTTATCCGTTGCCACAAAAATTTCTCAACGCGCTAACAGATATGCCGGATGCAGCAGGCAACGCCCTTGGAATTGACCGATTGGTTATGCTTTTTACCGATACGGCAACAATCGATGAGGTTGTGGCGTTTACGCCGGAAGAACTATGACCGGCGGCTGGTTCTTGGTTGACAGATGCCTGATTCTGGTGCTCATATGCGTGATGCTGATTATTAAAATTTGATAATCGAATTGCCTCCTGGTGGAAGTCAAAATACGTATCCTATATAAACGGTTGTGAGAAAGCCAAAAATCGATTGCACCATTTGCTTTCAACTCGAGATTTTTTATGATAAGATTCGGTTAATCCAAGAATTAGTTAAAAAATTCTTACCCGATGGGCCACTTCATTCCCTGTCTTTTTGCTTAAATTGAAAGCAGCTTTTTAGAATCAATATTTACTGATCACAGCTCAGGAGACAAAAAATGAAAGGCTATCTTAAGGCAACGGGTCTAGTTATCATGCTTCTTTTCTTAGTCACGTTCGGTATCAAAAACGATCAACTCGTGAAACTACATTTTTATTTTGGCCTCCATAGTCAGGATTTCCCGCTTTACATTCTTGCCTATGGTTGTGCGATCATCGGTATCTTTATTGGAATGATCATTGGCCTCACCAACCGATTTCATCAGCGTAAAAAGATCAAAGTCTTGGAAAATGAAAATAACGATCTAAAAGCAAGGGCTGAAAAAGAAAAGAAGAAAGAAGTAAAACCATGGGATCAAAAAGCTGAAGAAAAATTTCCTGAAAAAAAATTCTTTGACGAAAAAACCCTTGTAGAAAAACGCCCTGAAAAAATTATCTCTGACGAAAAAATCCCTGAAGAGAAGGACTCTGACGAAAAAACCGCTGATGAAAAAGACGAGGAGACTCAAATAACGACCTAATTTTCCGAGTTTGGTAGTTTCTCATTTACGGTCTTCACAATCTGACGCGTCCGCAGTTATATTAATTCTTCAGAAAAAGGAGGCACACAATGGCTTCCTCAATCAACAGATTCGACAAACGCTCAGCAACCCAAAGGTTATCTGAATTAATTAACAATCTAACCATTGATGAAATTCGCATTCTTACACGCTTATTAAATAATTGGGAAAAAAGAGATCAAAGGAGACATCCACGAACACCATGTTCCATTATTACGGAGTACATGGTCGGGGATCAGGCTCATAAAGATATAATTCGAAACATAAGTCTTGGCGGAGCCTTCATCGAAAGCGGGCACTTGTTTCCTGTGAACTTGAAAATCTCTCAAAGCTTCTTTTTTCCAAATTTTGAAATTCCAATTCGATCAAAAAGTAAAATCATCTGGACTGGCTCGAATGGATTCGGCGTGCAGTTCAATATTTTAGAGCATGAAAAATAGTTGGAAAAAATGATTAAATAAGGCAGAGCGACTCATCTCTGCCTTATTTGATTTGAATGGATTATTTCAATTACGTACTAAGGCAGAGCACTTTCTTGGCGTGGATGAACTTTTTTATTTTGCATGACAATATATTTTTTTATTCTGTTGCCCTCCATCTCCTTTACGGTAACAATAAAATCACCGATAGATATTTCTTCTTTTTCTTGAGGAATTCGGCCAATTTGATCGAGCACATAACCGGAAAATGTATCATATCCCTTGGAATCAGGAATACTCATATTTATCTTTTCATTCACCTCATCAATTTCCGATTTTCCTAGAACACTCCACTCGTTGGGTTTAATTTTCACAATATGTGGTTCAAATTTGTCCGTCTCATCAATAATTTCTCCAACGATCTCTTCAAGTGCATCTTCAAGAGTTATCAAGCCCGACACCCCGCCATGCTCGTCAACCACAATAGCCATATGTTGTTTTCTTTTCTTAAATTCTTGCAGCAAATTATCCAGCTTTTTATTCTCCGGAACAAAATAGGGTTCCCGCATAATTTTGCGGACATCAACCTTATCGCTTGAAGTAGCCTGATGCATTAGGAGATCTTTGACGTTTAACATGCCGATGACATGATCAATGTCGCCCTCAATCACTGGGATTCTGGTAAATCCGGACTTTACGACTTCTTCCAGCTTAAATTCTTCATCAACGTCGACAACAAACATATCCGCTCTGGGGGTCATGATCTCAGAGGCGTTGGTATCATCAAATTCGAAAATGTTGTGAATAAGTTCTTTTTCTTCCTCTTTAATCTCCCCCTCCTCTTCCACGACTTCAACCATCGTCATCAATTCTTCTTCGGTGACTTTCGGTTTTCTTTTTATCTTTCCGGTAAGTTTGGGAATAAAATTCAGAAACACAATAATCGGATAAAATAAAATGGACAGCCAATAGATGGGAAATATCACGATTCGGGCAATCAGAATATTGTTTCTGGTGGCAATCGATTTGGGGAATATCTCACCAAAGATCAGAATAAGAAATGTCATGATTCCGGTGGCAATGCCGACCGCATTGCTGGATACTAATTTGATAGTGATCGCAGTAGCGATAGCCGAAGCACCAACATTCACAAGATTATTTCCGATGAGGATTGTCGAAAGCAACCGATGCGGATCATCCTTCATCTTCTTAATCAACGCATTGGTAATGCCTTTTTCTTTAGCGAGATGTATGGCTTTGGCTTTACTGATAGAAAATAGGGCGGTCTCTGCGGAGGAAAAAAATCCGGAGAGCACAAGCAAGAAGGATAAGACCACGATTTGATCAACTAACATATATGTATATGTTCCTGGCTAAGATACCAAAATCAAAGAGATTAGAGATGATTCTCTTATCAGTTGAATAATGGCTGCTCCTCTCAGAAAGCATTGGCCAGAAAAAATGATGCGCTTTAAGCCCTGCTAAAGGTTACCTTTCTGAAAAGATTTTTAATACCGGTATCTAGGATCACAACTTCGGTTATATAAAAATAATATAATAATATTCGGTAGGTGTGTCAATCAAGAAGTCCATATTGCATAGGTGTATTCAGATTGTCAATCGATTGAAGTTGGTTATTGGCCAAAAAAATTCAAGGATAGCTGAAAAAACAATTATATCTCACATTAGGCAGACATGCATATTGGGGTCATTAAAGCCGAATCTTTTCCGATTCTCATTGCTTGGCACCTGCCGCGGACGCCGAACAAGAGAATTTCCTTATAACAAAGAGGGTCTCCGACGCTGTCGTTTGGCACCGAACCCTGCTATAAAACCAACAAGCATAACACCTGCGCCAAGTAAAAACCATTTCATGATATGATAGAGTGTAAGTTTTGAAATTTGATCTTCAAGTTCCGCAAGCCGCAGAGATTTTTCGGCCAACTGCTTAGAGGTCTTTTCATATTTTTTTCTTAGATTTATAAATTCAGCTGAATCTGTTTTTAGGCTTTCAAAATCACTCTGAGTTTTGTTGAGCGTTTTCTCGTTTTCAGCCAACGCCTGGCCGAGCTTTTGGCTTTCATTTTTCAGTTTGGTATTTTCCTCAAGCAATACCGCGGCTTGAGCCATTAGATTTTTATGTTTTTGTTCCAATCGTTCCAGCTTAATATTGTTGGTTTCGTTAGGGGTCAGATATCTGGTCAACACCCATCCTTCTTTTCCATTAGAGAGTCGCACACTAGACCACTCTTCGCCGGGTTGGAGAACTTCGACTTCCTGGCCGGATTCAATGACAGCGATTATTTTATAATCCGTACTCTGGCCAGTTCGTAAAGTGAGTCGCAAGACATCGGTCACATACATTGTTTCTGCATAAACAATTCCAGAAAATACCAGAAAAAAAAACCCAATTAAACCAATTAAAACATTCAGCAGCTTCATAGATAGTTTCTCCCCGCAAATTTTTAAGAACCTCTGTGAATTTCTGTATAACCAAAGGTAGTTCGTCTGATGATGTATATTTTGGATTGACCCAAATCGATTTAAGATATATTTTACAATATTCTGTTAAAATTGTAAATTTTGTCAATAATTTATTTTAAATTATTGCCATTTATGCTACTTTTAATAGTTATTGGGATGTATTAGCCTAATATTATTATAAATTTCCAAAAGACAAATTTCAAAAAGGTACGGGTGTTTATAGATGATCGCCTATGATCTGCAATGTGTCAATGGTCATGCGTTTGAAGGATGGTTTGAAGATCGAAAGGCATATCTTGATCAACAAAAAAAGGGAATGATTGCCTGCCCGGTTTGCAACGATACGTCTGTATCAATTATTCCTTCCACCTTTGCCATAAAATCATCTCAAGCACTTCAACCGAAACAAAGCACGGCAAAGGATGACCGATTAACCAAAGCAGGAAAGGAAATCATCGATTTTGTGGAAAAAAATTTCGACGATGTTGGATGTGATTTTGCCAAAGAAGCCTTAAAAATCCACTATGGCGCGGCTGAACCGCGAAATATTAGAGGGGTAAGCACCAAAGAAGAAGAAAAGGTGCTGAAAAAAGAAGGAATCAAATTTTTTAAAATTCCTATGCCAGTACCGCCGGATACCGATACATAGGCTGATTTTAAATTTCAACACAAGATCATGAAACAAGAATCAAAAACCATGGATAACGTCCGTGGTTTTTTTTGTCTGATATGACCAACATATTCACAACTATTCAAAACTATCAAGGCACTATCGCAATTAGCCTGCCACACTAGTTCTGGATTAAAACCCGAACAGCCGCCATTGCCAGCTCAATCAGATGATGGGGGAAGATACCTGCCACAACCATCACCGCAACCAATGCACCGGTCAGCATCTTGATGGGAGGGGAAATGTGAAGCATCGGCTGTTCTTCATCGGGTTCCAGTAGATAAGCAGCCTTCAAAATTAAAAGATAGTAGTAAAGGGAAATCACCACATTGATCATTGCGATGAGCACCAAAGTGAAATATCCCTTTTGCATTGCGGCGGCAAAAACAAGAAGTTTACCGGTAAACCCAATGGTCGGTGGAATGCCTGCCAGGCTGAAGACCGATATCATCAACGCCATCGCCAAAAGCGGCGAGCGGCGATGCAATCCTGCCAGTTGGGAAACCTCCAGATTGCGACCATCATCGGCTACCTTGATTATGACGAGGAATGCGGTAAATTTCATTACCAGCAATGCCAATGCATAAAAGATAGCGCTGGCATAGCCGGCGGCATTCATACTTAAAATCCCAATCATTACATAGCCGGCATGGGCAACGGTCGAATAGGCCAGAAGCCGTTTAATGTCTCTTTGGACGATGGCTGCGAGGTTCCCAACCGTCATGGAGATAATCGAAAGGGTCACCAGCACATGGACCAGATACATACTTCCATTACCGGTTAAGGCCACCATGCGGGTAAGAATAGCAATTGCAGCAACCTTTGAGGCGGTTGCAATATATGCGGTCGTCTGATTAGCTGCTCCCTGATAAACATCCGGGGCCCAGAAATGAAAAGGGAAAACGGCCAGCTTGAAGAAAAATCCGCAGAGTGTCAGCAATAACCCAACAACGGTGATGGGTTTATCCATAACACCGGGAAGTACATGGATGAGGTCTTTGATATAAGTTGCCTTTGTGGCGCTGTAAAGTAACGCAATCCCAAAAAGCATCACCGCCGATGCAAATACCCCCACCAAGAAGTATTTGATACCCGCCTCAAGTCCAACGTCCTTTGCTCTTCTGAGGGCAACCAGGATATACAGGGAATAGCTGGAAAGCTCTAAGGCGACATAAATACTGAGCAGATGCATCGCGCTAACCAGCATCATCATCGCCAGGGTACATACAAATAGCAAAAGATAAAAATCCGCATGATGACGCTTTTCAATACCATCGAGCTCTGAACAAATACAGATAATTAGAAAAAGGCCGATCGCCAGCATCACCTTGAAAACCTGAGAGAAGAGATCCACCCGGTAGACCTCAAAAAAGATAAGCCCCTCCAGTCTGACAGCCGTCAAGCTGATCACAACACCCATGGATGCCAAAACAAGCGCGAAAAAATAATCCTGCTGGGGATTGGAACGCTTCGTCATAGACAATCCCAGGAATGCGAGCCCACAAAGAAAGTAATACAGTTCCGAACTAAAAATTATCCATTGGGTCATGGCAAACCATTCATAAACGGAGTTGAAGCGGTTTCGATCATATCAAACATCAACGCCGGATAAAGACCAAATAGAACCAGTACAAATACCAGAATCATGCGGGGCAGGCCCAACCCAAGAGAAACGTCAGCTAAATGGGTATATTGCTCATTTTTGGGGCCATAAAAGGTTTTCTGCACTACCCGCAACATAAATAACGCACTGATTACCAGAGCACACACGGCCAGGGCACCTGCAACGGGATACGTTTTAAAGGCCGAGATGAAGACCACCAATTCACCCCAAAAACTGGCTAAACACGGAATGCCCATGCTTGCCAGGGCGGCTACGATAAAATAGGATGAAGCTATCGGCATGATGCGGCTCAGCCCGCCAAGCTCTCCGATAATTTTCGTATGGGTGTTGTCGTATATGTATCCCACCGAAGAGAAGAATAAAGCCGTCATCACGCCATGGGCAAACATCTGAAATACAGCACCGTTTAGCCCATCTACGGTAACAGTGGCCAGTCCCAGACCCACAATGCCCATGTGCGATACACTGGAATATCCGATCACATACTTTAAGTCCGTTTGACTCAGACCGACAAACGTCCCGTAAACAATGCCAACAGTGGCCAGCAATGCCATAAGCTGAGCCCAGTATTGCCACCCGATCGGGCATAAAAAGATGGCAACGCGCAGTACGCCGAACGCACCGATTTTCATGAGCACGCCGGCATGTACCATGCTCACCGCATGCGGAGCCGCCACATGGCCTACCGGAGACCAGGTATGCAACGGCCATACAGCGGCCAGAATACCAAAGCCAATAAATAGCAGTATGAAAGCAAATTTCTGCTGGAATGGCGTAAACGTTCCCGCCTGCATAAGGGCGGTTACATCAAAGGTGTGCAGCCCTGAATTGACAAACAGATAAATAATCGCAGGCAGGATTAACGCGCTTCCCGCTAATAGATACAAAGTGAGTTTCATGGCCCCGTATTCTTTACGGGTTGTGCCCCAAACTGCAATGAGTAAGTACATGGGAAAAAGGGAGACATCATACCAAATAAAAATAAAAAAAAGATCCATGCTCATAAAAAGTCCGAAGACGCCGGTGACCAGCAGAAAATATAAGGCATAAAATTCTTTTACGCGGATCTCCAATTCCCACATGGTGAGCACACCGGTAAAAAACACAATACCGGTGAGAAGTAACATGGGCAGATTAAAGCCGTCTGCAGCATTAAAATAGGTGATACCAAGCGCATCGACCCATGGGTATCTTTCGACAAACTGAAGACCGGCCTGTGTTTTGTCGTAGGCGAAGAACAGATACACGGAAAAAATCAATGTGATCGCCGAAAAAATTGCACTGACCCACCGAATCTGCGTCTTGCGCTCCTCTGGAATGAAAAGGATGACCAAAAGGCCCGCCACACAGCTTAAAAGAATCGCTGATAAATATGGGAAATTAGCAAATTCCATTTTATTTTTTAGGTACTAAAAAAGAAAATATAATGTCACCAATACCAGAACGATAAAGATAACAAGCAACCTGTATTGAACCATACCCGAATGCAAAAAAGACACGAATCGGCCGGTCTCAACCATACCCTTGCTTAATCCGTGAATACTTCCATCAATCACCTTATTATCATTTTGGGTACACAACTTGGAAATCACACCATAGATGACGATATCCAGAAAGCGTCGGTAAAATCGATCAATATACCATCGATCGGCAAACAGTTGATTCAAAGACGGTATGTGTTCGACAAAACCCAGTTGCTTGGCACCTCGCCGTCCGAATTCCATCCAGGCCAAGGCCACGCCCACCAGCGCCAGACCCAACGCCATAAACGGCAGCCAGATATGCTGGCCGCCACCCTGGTTGGCCGACGCCAATTGGTGACCACCGAAAAAGTTTTCTAAAGAACCCTGAAAAAAACCCAGTATTGCGGTGATTGCTGCCAAGATAATCAGCGGCCAGGCCATGACCCAATATGTTTCATGCCCATGGCCGGCGCCATGGTTTGGGGGTTGGCCGGTTTCAATTTCTTTTGGAAAAAGAACGATAAAAATCAGGCGAAACGCATAGTAGGCGGTTAAAAAAGCCCCAAGTAATCCGGCAATCAGCCACAGCGGATTTTTCAAATCGGCCAAGGCCGTTAGAATCATTTCTTTGCTGAAAAATCCGGAAAACGGCGGCAGGCCGGACAGTGCGGCGGCAGCTATTATCATACAGATCATGGGTATTTTTAAACGACGTCCTCCATATTGACCGATTTCATACATGTCATTGGTTTCAAATTGGTGGATGAAAACCCCCGAACAGAGAAATAGCAATGCCTTAAAACCGGCATGGGTGGTCAGATGAAATACCCCGGCAAAAAAGCTACCGGCAGCCAACCCCATAATCATGAATCCCAGTTGACTGATGGTGGAATAGGCCCAGACCTGTTTGATGTCCCGGCTCACCATGGCCATGGTAGAGGCTAATAGCATACTGATGGAACCAATGATGAGAAATACCGTCATGGCCGTGGGAGAAAGACTAAAAAACGGAAACAAACGTGCGAACAAATATACGCCGGCGGCCACCATGGTGGCGGAATGCAGCAAAGCGCTTACCGGAGTGGGGCCCTCCATGGCATCCGGCAGCCAGGTAAGTAGCGGAAACTGAGCGCTTTTGCCGATAATACCCCCGAAAATCAATAAGGCCGAAATTGTGATGGCCCCCGGTGGCATCCGAACCGTCACTTCACTATTGTTGATTTCCAGAACGTTCAGATTGCCAAGATATACCAGAACTAGCAATAATCCAAGGAAGAAGGCCACATCACCCAGCCGGGTCATGACAAAGGCCTTCTTGCCGGCTTCGGTGGCGCTGAACTTCTCATACCAGAAACCAATCAGCAGATAGGACGACAGACCCACCAGTTCCCAAAAGATATACAGCTGTAACATGGTGGGGGATATTGTCAGGCTCATCATCGCCCAGGCAAACAGCGACATAAAAGCATAATAACGGGCAAATCCGGTATCACCTGCCATATAGCCTAAGGAATAGATCTGAACAAGAAAACTGATGCCCGCCACTAACGCGAGCATGAGCAAACTGGTCGAATCAAGTAGAAAACCAAAGGGGATGGAAATATCTCCCGAGACCAACCACCGACCGGTGTACTGGATCGCAGATTGCAGATGCCAGTGTCGGCCAAGCAGAAACAGGGCACATATAAGCGAGAGCGTCACGGCTGCAATCGACAAGCCGGCGGAGAGACGCTGAAATTCGCGGGTAAACACCATGATCAGTAAAAAAGACACAAACGGCAACAGTGATGCCAAAACTGCAGCCAATAAGGTAGGATCTAATACTAACGCCGAGGTCATGCTTTTCCTATCAGTTAAATATCAAACAAATCACAATAACCAATAAAATAATAGTTTTACTTCAACAAATTATACGTACCCGGATCAAAAGATCCTGTTCGCAGGTACGCATATACAATTAACGCTAAGCCGACGGAAACTTCAGTGGCTGCCACCGCCAGAATAAAAACAACAAAAACCTGGCCTTCCAAATGGTGCCAGCGCAGCGCCGCACCAATAAAAACGATGGATGCGGCGTTTAACATAATCTCAATGCCAAGCACAATCATGATGAGGTTGCGGCGCGTTACCGCACAGAACATTCCCATCAGAAAAAGAATTCCCGCCAAGATGAGAACATGGCCAAATGGTACGATCATGGTTTCTCCTCGATTTTTTCTTCCCTTTTTCTTCGCCCCAAATGCAACGCACCTATTAGGGCGATCAGCAACAATAAGGAGACAATCTCAATCGAAAGCCAGTGTCGTTGGAATAGGTACTGCCCAAATTCTTTAGGATGGGTCAATGCCATTTCAAGGGGAATATCCTTACCGGGAGCTGAAGAAACAAGCAAGGCGCCAATTGCAAGATACAAAAGCCCTATTACTGCAGCCGGCAGCCATTGGTTCAATGGAAACATACGTTCCTCAGACGTTTCCACCTTGACCATCATGATGATAAAAAGAAACAAAATCATAATAGCCCCGGCATAGATAATTACTTCAAGTACCGCCAGCAGAGGCGCCCCAAACAAGTAAAACAACAGCGCACTGCCGAAAAACGAAAATACCAGATAGATCACCGCATGCACCAGATTGCGCCGGGTAATGGCCAGGCCGGTAGAAACGAGTATCAGAAGTGCTAGTATATAAAATATGATTGAATAAATCGTCATACAAATTTCTTCAAATTACTCCACAAGAATTAAGGTAGATTACTCTTAACATTAACCGGCTTATCTTCTTTGATATGCTCGCCTTTGCCGCCTTCTTGGGTAACGACTCCCGCATACTTGTAGAAATTATATTCTTTATCTTTTCCGCCGTGATCAACCAAAAGATCTTCCTTTTCATAAACAAGCGTTAAAATATCGCGCTCGCAGGTTTCAAACATCGCAGTCAATTGAATCGCAGATGTCGGACAGGCTTCTTCACATAAACCACAATAAATACACCGGGCAAAGTTTATCCGAAACCAGGTGGCGTATCTGCGGCCATCTTCTTTTTCGGCAGATTGCATGGATATGCAGCTCACCGGACAGACCGCCGAGCACAGATAACAGGCAACACAACGTTCACCGCCGTCCGGATCCCGGGTAAGAATGATGCGCGCCCGGGTACGCTCAGGCAAAGTTCGTTTGAATTCCGGATATTCCTCGGTTATGGGTTTCCGAAAAAGATGCTTAAATGTCGTGGCAAATCCGGTTGCTAATGCTTTTATTGCTTCCAGGGCTTCTGCCATAAACTCCGTTTCTCCTTATCCGTGAAAAATTCTCTTTAAAAAGGCTTTGTCAGTCGTTTGTTGTCCGTTGTCCGTTGGCTTTATCTCTGACTTCTGGCTACTACCCACTGGCTACCGGGTTCTGGTTATTGGTCTCTGGCAACTGGTCTTTGGTCTCAAAAACTTAAACTAAATACCCTGGAATTTAAGGATGATTCATCCATAACCAACGACCAGCGACAAGAAACCAGCGCCCAGCGACGAGAAACCAGCAACCAGGAGCAACGAGCCACTGACAACATGCAACGGACAGGAACTATATTAATAAGATTGCCCCTGTTACCATAATATTCAACAGCGCTGCTGGAATCAGTACTTTCCACCCCACGGCCATGAGTTGATCATACCGCAAGCGCGGCAATGTCCCTCTGATCCAGATCATAATCAGGGCCACCAGTATGATCTTGATAAAAAGCCATACCGGCGCTGGCAAGAGAGGACCTCGCCACCCTCCTAAAAAAAAGACCGCTACAAAGGCCCCGAGAACCTGCATGTGAACATATTCACCAAGAAAAAAGAGTCCAAACCGCATGCCGCTGTATTCGGTGTGGTACCCGGCACCCAATTCATTTTCGGCTTCCGGAAGATCAAACGGAATGCGTTTGCTTTCTGCCATGGCACTGACAATGAAAATCACAAATGCGAACGGCTGTAGGAGAATAAACGGATACTTTGCCTGCGCATTCACAATGTCCACAATACTGAAAGAGCCGGCATGCATCACAATCGGAACCAGTGAAAGGCCCAGAGCAAGCTCATAGCTGATCATCTGGGCGGCACCCCGTATGCCGCCTAAAAGACTGTATTTTGAATTGGATGCCCAGCCCCCCAGGGCGACTCCATAAACGCCTAAAGACGAAAGCGCAAAAACATACAGCAGACCGACATTGAGATCTGTAATAACCAAGGGTATTTTTTTGCCCCAAAGCGTTAAGTGACTTCCAAAGGGCACCACGGCGAACATCAAAAGGGCGGATGTAGCCACCACTGCCGGGGCAAGCAGAAAAAGGATTCGATCGGCTGCCTCAGGGACGGTATCTTCTTTGACCATTAATTTCAGAGCGTCTGCTATGGGCTGCAGCAGTCCGAATTTTCCGGCCCGATTCGGACCGTATCGGATCTGGAGTCTGGCCAGAAATTTACGCTCCACCCACACCAGATAAGCTGCCAAGAGAAGCAACCCCACCAATACCAGTCCCAGCTTAACAATTAGAACTATGATGCCGATAATCCAATCCATAACATTACGACCTGTGAAGGGCGATGCCTACCCTATTGTTTCTTCCTAATTTGGTCTTTGCGGATCCTTATCTTTCCCGGGGTAAATATTTGCCATGCAAGCTTTCGATGTCTAGGCAGAACCAATATTCCGGGGGCCATATTATCTGCCGTACGAAGCTCAGCTTCCAGACTACCGGTTTCCGTGCTTATCTCAACCAGATCCACATCCGTTAAGCCAATGATCTCGGCCCGCCCTGAATGCATGACGAGACACGGTTTGCGTTCCAACTTCCACAAGCACGGGGATAAAGAAGACAACTCTTCTGTTCCGAAGGTCCAATCCACTTCAATAAGATCGAAGTCATCACCAGAATCATGACGTATATTTGACGCTGCGGACCAGTTGATTGAAAACCGTGAATCAATGTTTACTCCGCAGCTGCAAACAATACCCTCCTGCGGGATTTCATCAATTGATGAGAAGGTCGCCAACTGCGGTATGAGGTCGCTGATCTGTTTCCAAAGATGTTGCTGTAACGCTTTTTCATCTTCCTGTGCCGCGCCGTTTGCAAGATCGGCAAGAGTCAACCAGGCTGCTTTTGGATCGAACCCGGCTATCCCTACATCATATAACCGCGGCGGATGATCCCCACCACCGGCCTGGGAGATCGGAATACCGCCCAGAAGTGCTCGTGGAGCAACCTGCACCCTGCCCTCTTGGTTGATGAGCATACCACCCGACTCATAAAATGTGGCAGTCGGTATAAAAATGTTGGCCCTTTGCGCTGCCTGGGAATCGAGATAATCCAGAACCACCAGTAGATCAATTTTATCAAGTGCTCGTTCAAGCCTTGGCCGGTCATCAAACCACCAAAAGGGATCGGCTTCTACTGAAATCAACGCCCGGATTGAACCATCTTCAATTTGCTCAATGATTTGCAAGAATGAGTCTTTTTCACCGGAGAGGATCCCACCGGCAAATGCATTCGCACCAGGCATTAGATAAAACAGGCCGGCTTGTTTTTCGGCGGCTTGCAGAAGTAAGGCAAAATCGGCACTAAGGCTAAGCACGGTTTCCGATAAGATCTCGGTGCCACAGACGATAATCGGTCTCCGGCTTTGCTGCAGGCTCTGCAACATTTCGCTGCTTAAGGGTGGTTGAGCTTCGGCAAGTTTCTTACCTTCCGGAATTCTATCGTAGAATTTGCGTGCACCATCGCCCATCTTATCAGCCGTGCCACGATTAACCACGGCCTTAATCAAAGATCCGAGATATGCGCTCAAAGCCATAGGTGCTGCCGGAAGATACAGAAAGGGGAAAGGCAAGGAAACAGGGCGCGGATCGATGACAACTATGGTGGCGCCATTTCGTTGCGCCTGGCGCATTGCCAGGGCCAGCATGGGTGCCTCATTGATTGGGTCCGCACCGACGGCAAGAATAAAATCCGCCCTTTCTATGTCCCGCAGAGAAACCCTTAATTGAGGCTCCAGCCTGCTGATTGCGGTTTTCACATTTTGGACCTGTGATGAATCAATAAAGCATGCCGGATCTCGCCACCTTTTTGTTTGGCACAATTGAGCCAACATGACAAGGGTTTCCAGACTGCTGCGAAGGGAGCCCACCGCGGCAATCGCTGCGGATCCCGAATTTTTTTTGATCTCTTCCAGCTTCTCAATCATGGCATGCTGAGCTTGATTGAAAGTACACTGCTTTCCGTTAATTCTTGCCATTCGCGGTCTGCTTTCCAGACTGCTGTAAAAAAATCCGTAGCGCCCGCGATCACAGATAAAATAGCCGTTGACCGGCTCACTAAACCGTGCCTCCTGGCGCTTTACCTCGCGATATTTAATACTTGCTACCGTATGGCAGCCAAGCGAGCAGTTTATACACAGAGAAGGACTGCGCTGATAATCCCATCGTCTCCCAAAATATCGCGATGGTTTATCGGTGTAAACGCCCGTTGGACATATATCGCTAAGGTTTCCGGAAAACGGGCTTTCCAAAATGCCGTCCGTGAACCGGCCGAAATAAGTCCGGTTGGCACTCTGCATTGCCCCGAGATCACGGTAACCGCTATATTCCTGATAAAACCGAGAACATCGATAGCAATGAATACAGCGATTCATCTCATGCTGCAGCAACGGCCCCAGGAATTGATCCGTATACGTGCGCTTCTTTCCCAGATATCTTCGAATACCGTGGCCACCGGATACGGTCATATCCTGCAGTAAACAATGCCCGCCCTCATCACAAACCGGACAATCATGCGGATGATGTAACATCAACCATTCGATAACGTGCCTGCGAAAATCAGCGACATCCTCATCTGTGGTAGAGACCACCATGCCGTCCTGGGCATCGATCATACAGCTCATCTGCACGCCTTTAAACGGACCTTGTATAAATTTCACGGCGCACACACGACATGCTCCCACCGACCCCAAAGCAGGGTGGTAGCAAAATCGCGGAATCATAATACCCAGCTGAGCTGCGGCTTCGATCACTTTGGTTCCCGGTGAGACTTCTATTTCCCGATCATCAATAATAAGTTTTGACATAAAACGTTCGTTGCATCTTGTCCGTAGTCAGTTGCTCCTGGTTGCCGGTCTCTCGTCGCTGGTCGCTGTATCTCGTCGCTGGTTACTGGTTGCTGGTCTCTGGCTACGCATAAATTATTGTCAATTCGCCGGAATCTCTTCTTCAAATTCTTTTGACCAGAAACCAGCGGCCAGAAGCCAGAGATCAAAGCCAACGGACAACAGACAACTGACAACTGACTAGTGTTATTTAAAAGGACATTTCCTCTGACTAATATGTTCAAGCACCTCATCTTTAAAATGGGCCAACAATCCTTGCAACGGTGATATGGCACCGGGGGCGAATGCACAATAGGCGCTCCACAGATGTTTGCTCATGCGCTCCAGCATGGGCATGAATTCTTCTTCACCCTCACCATTTTCAATGCGCCATAATATATCCCGAATATAAGGTAATCCTTCTCGGCAGGGGGTACACCATCCACAGGATTCCCGGGCAAAAAATTCGATGAGGTTTAATGTCGCGGCAACCAGACAGGTTTTATGGTCAAAAACCATAATGGCGCCGGTCCCCAGGCGGCTTCCAGCTTCGCGCAACGGATCAAAATCCATCTCAATATCATAGAGTTCTTTGGGTAAAAACTGCGTAGAAGCTCCTCCGGGCAAACAGGCCTTGAATTCCGAGCCTGCGCGCATGCCTCCGGCATGTTCTTCAATGATTTCGCTCAATCGCGTTCCAATCGGCAGCTCATAAAAGCCTGGTCGCTTTACCTTTCCACTGACACAGAAGATTTTCGTGCCCGCCCCGGTTTCGGTTTTAGCGAGGCTTTTAAACCAATCGGGGCCATTGTTGATGATGTGCGGTATACAGGCGAAGGTCTCCACATTGCTGAGCACGGTCGGCATCCCCCAGACCCCTCGTTCCGTTGGGTATGGCGGCGGCTGCTTCGGATTCGGCCGCTTGCCCATAAGCGCACTAAGTTGGGCCGTGACCTCGCCGCAAATGTACCTGCCGGCACTGCGATGGACAACAATATCCAATGCATAATCGCTGTCTAAAATATTTTTCCCCAGATAGCCGGATTGTCTGGCGATATCTATCTCTCTTTCTAATATTTTGGCGCCGCTTTCATATTCGGGTCGAATAAATATTATGCCTTTCTCCGCTGTTACCGCGTAACCGGCAATGATGATGCCTTCGATGATCATATGCGGATCCGCATGGATCAGCACGCGATCTTTAAAGGTGCCGGGTTCCATTTCATCGGCATTGCACACAATATATCTCGGAAAAGATGCATCGTCTGCCACTGACATCAGCTTTGTACCGGCCGGAAAAGCGGCACCGCCCCGACCCAGCAATCGTGATTCCAGAATCTCCTCCTGAACATCTTTATACGAATATTTTTCCAATATATCCGCTAATGCTTGATATCCGCCGCTTTGCCGGTATTCTTCAAGCGTGGCAATCCGGTCCGGTTTACGATTCTGCAATAATATCTGGGGGTATTTCATTTGAAATGCCTAAAATTTTTCCGCATTCCGATTTCCGACTTCCGAATTCGTTTAAGCTTCTGCCTTTAATTTCTCCAGTATACTGTCTATTTTCTCCGGATTTAGATGCCCGTATACCTTCCGGTTGATCAACATCGCCGGCGACATATCGCAATATCCGATACAGCATACCGGTAAAAGCGTGAACAAACCGTCAGCGGTCGTTTCTCCCACATTAATGGCTAACTTTGTGCAAAGACAGTCTTTTATCGATTCGTAACCGTCCATCCAACAGATGACGCTGTCGCAGACATGAATCACATATTTTCCAACCGGCTCCCGATAAACAAACGTGTAAAAGGTAGCGATTTCATCCACTTCTAAAGGTGTCATCTCCAAAAGTTCAGCGGCCTCTTTTACAGCCTCATCACTGAGATAGCCGTAATGGTCCTGCAGCGTAAACATGACATCAACAGCCAGTTCTCTGGGATGATCGATGTTTGCTATGTGATCCTTAAGGGATTCTCTGAGTTCTTTCGGTAGCATTCTGTTTTCTGGGTTCTGGTTTCAAATTTCAGATCAATGGCTTCTGGTTTTTTAAGGTTTCAGGTTTCGGGTGTCAGACGACAAATGACAGATGACAGACAGATATCGTGTTTGTGTATAGTATATCGGTTTTTATCAAATCGTCCTTGTCGTCGTCATCGTCCTCGTAATCCAAAAATACTCATTTGCGAAGCATCTTTCGATAAGGCCTCGAGCACTAGACCGAAAAAAATCCGAGATCCAAAATACGAAATGTGGAGTTTCCGCATTCCCCATTCCGAATTCCGACTTCGGCTCACCGGTCAATATCCGGCAATATATAGTCAACCGAACCGATAATGGCGATGAGGTCTGCGATGCTCTCACCGACAGCCATCAGCGGCATCACCTGCACATTGGCAAATCCGGGTCCGCGTATCCGCGTACGATACGAATATCCGAGCCCGTCACTGACGACATAATATCCTTGCTCACCTCGTGGTATTTCACAAGAGGCATAGGCTTCTCCTCTGGGCATTTTAGGTCCTCGCGTCACGTTGATAAAGTGATGAATGAGGCTTTCGATATCTTTGAGCATGTCCTCCCGCTTCGGAATGACATAGCGATAATCATCGGTGACGTAGCGTCCGTCAGGCATATTTGCTGCGGCCTGTTGGATGATCTTCAGACTCTGGCGCATTTCCTCCACCCGCACGAGATAACGCGCATAACAATCCCCACCCTTGGCGGTAGGAATCTCAAATTCAAAATTCTGATAACCCGAATAAGGAAATTTCTTTCGTAAATCCCATTCCAGTCCGCAAGCCCGCAAATTAGGCCCTGTCACGCCCCAGTCCATGGCATCTTCCAATGAAATCCGTCCGATTCCCTGGGTACGAGCTATGAAAATGGGATTTTTGCGAATCAATGTTTCATATTCGTTGAGCATTTTAGGAAATATCTTTACAAAATTGTCCACCGCCTGTTTCCAGCCTTCCGGCAAATCGGCCGCCAGCCCCCCCAGCCTAAACCATGACGGATGCAGCCGTCCGCCTGTGATGAGTTCCACAATATCAAGAATCATCTCCCGTTCACGAAAGGTATAGAAATTCGGCGCCATGGCCCCAACATCATGCGCATAGGTGGCAAACCAGACCAGATGGTTGCTCAAGCGGAAAAATTCGCTGAGCATTACCCGGACAACCTGAGCTCGTTCGGGCACGTTGATCCCTGCCAGCGTTTCCACGGCCATAACATAGGGCAGGTTATTGGCAGCGCCGGCCAGGTAATCGATTCGATCGGTATAGGGAATAAATTGATGCCAGGTCTGGCGTTCGCCGATTTTTTCAGCCCCCCGGTGGTGGTAGCCGATATCCATGTCTAATTCGGTGATTTCCTCCCCATTAAGGGCAACGATGTAGCGCATCAATCCGTGAGTGCTGACATGGTGGGGTCCCATATTTAAGATGAGCCGGTGTTCACCGTTGGCCTTTTTGACATAGACACCGCCGTCCAGGGGTTGTCGGTGTCGGGCGTCTTCATGGGTGTAAGGCGGCATTTCCGTAGCTCGGCCCGGATATTGCTTTCTTAAGGGGTGGCCTTCCCAATCATGGGGCATGATGATTCGGCGAAGGTTGGGATGTCCTTCAAATCGGATGCCGAATAAATCAAATACTTCGCGCTCATACCAATTGGCAGAAGGCCATACATCGGTAACACTTTGTGTGACAGGATCCGTCCCGTGAAGCGCAACCTTCAATCGAATTTTGCAAGCAGGTTCAAATGACAATAAATGATACACCAGGGTATAATCCGGATATCGACCGCGATCACGTCGCGCACTCTCGTCAATGGCGGTAAGATCATCCAGACGCTGGAATTTCGGTGTGGACTCTTTTTTCAGAAAATGCAGTAGATCCTTGAGATGTTTTTGTTCCACCTGGATTGTGAGCATATCCGATGTTTTTGGGCTTTGCCGGACATCATCTCCGAAGCGATGCGTTAATCTCTGTGCCAGGGATTGATTCGTTTCGCTCAGTTCGATTTGCCGCGGTGGTGGTGTCCACATCCCATCTGATCGACTGTCCCAGAACCTCGGCGGTACAACTTCGGTACCCCGTATACTGGTTTTTTCCATACCCGGTCCACGGGGATCTCTGGATTTGGTCTTACCGTCCACAAGAATCGGTTTTTGGCTTCCCTGGGTTCCGCCTTTAAGATGGAAAATGGTACGGCTGGGTGTTTCGGATGTAATCTTTTCCTGCAGCATCACAAGCCCCTGCAACACAGCTTCCGGCCTTGGGGGGCATCCCGGAATATAGACATCCACCGGCAGGATCTGATCCACCCCCTGAACCACGCTGTAAACATCGTACATGCCCCCGCAGTTGGAACAAGAGCCCATGGAAATCACCCATTTGGGTTCCGGCATTTGCTCATAGAGGCGCAATACTACCGGGGCAATTTTTTTAAATACGGTACCCGAGACGATGAGCAGATCTGCCTGACGCGGTGAGGGACGGAGGACTTCCGCACCAAAGCGGGCAATATCATAGCGTGAGGTAAAGGCCGTGGCTTCCTCTACAAAGCAACAGGAAAGTCCGAAAAACATGGGCCAGAGGCTGTACTTGCGCGCCCAGTTAATCACCGCATCGGTGCCGCTGAGAAGCCGATTATTTAACCTTTCTTCGCTTTCGGCCCCCATTCAAGCCCTCCCTTATTCCAGATGTAAACAAGTCCCAGAATCAGAACCATAATAAAAAAAGAAATTTGCAACCAACCCGACCAGCCAAGCTCTTTATACGCAATGGCCCACGAAAAAATGTATGCCGCCTCCACATCAAAGATGAGAAAAAAGATAGCCACCAGATAAAAGGGAACCGGATATCGGAGACGCGCTGTTCCGGTGGGAATGATTCCACTTTCATAGGGTCTTAATTTTTCGGTATTTTTTTTCTTTTCTCCCAGCCAATAGGCAATAAAAAGCTGCGAGGCAATAAAGACCAGAACCAGGATCCCAAAGATTGTCAGACTAAAAATGCCTGGTTCCCAGGGTGAAAGCGTGCTTGCAGTTTCAACTGGCTGCATGAATCCTCCGCAATATTCTTTCAAATATTCATCTTCATGTTTGAAAATGATGCAGTAATAATACCGCTTGTGCTCACAAGCATCAGCGGTGAAAATTTTGGATGGAGAGATGACTTCAAGAAAAGTCAGCCGGATTGGCTGGTATAGATATTGATTGAGGGCATAATAAACTTACAGCACCGTTGTCAACGAAAAATTAATAGAGCAATCGATCTCTGTAAACGAAATTTCGGCAGAATAGAAGCTGTTATTTGTGGTTTGAATTTCAACTCTGTCGAAAAAAGATATGATTATTAGCGTTTGATGCATGATAGCTGGGAGCTTCAGGCGACAACAGTTCGTCCGCCAGGCTAGAAAGACCAATAAAGTGTCCTTTACCTCTGTTGACCATCAAAGGAATTACACAAGATGCAGTTTTTACCATACCGAGCAGGTTCACATTGAAGATTTCCGTTTCGCCTTCCATATTGAAAAGATTCAACATCTCGCCTATCCCTGCACAGAATACGCATAAGTCGAAAGGCTCACTCTTTTCCAGAACCGATTTCAATACAGTCAAGTATTCATCATCCTGCACCTTGGCAACGATATGCTCGTAAGACGGATTTTCTATCGGAGACACACTTCTCGAAATACCAACAACTTTCCATTCTCGTTTCAGAAGTTCCTTGGTGGTGGCTAGACCGATTCCATCCGAATTTCCTATTAAAAGCGCCTTGCCTTTCATTGACCTACCTTGACATGAATT
>CP070746.1:2711506-2729832 GCA_020348305.1 Desulfobacterales bacterium | reverse complement strand
TATCGTGATAATGGGAAGGGTCCATCCCATTATCCGTCTGGTCATGTCAATTACCAGAATGATCAATAGGGTGCCGAGGACGATGTCAATATCGGTTGCTGCACCGGCACGTTCGTAGAGGACGTAATAGATGACAAAGGCAATATTTCCGCAACTGATGAGAGTCCCTATGGATGAGACAAAATTCATGGCAGAGGACCATTTTGTCGAAACCCCCTTTTTTTTAAACGGATATAGGTAAAAGGTCAGTATCAGGGCAAAGGCCAGATGGATGGATCTTTGCTGTAAGGCCGGGAATCTCCCAAACCCCGCGGTGTAGAGGTGAAAAAGAGCCATCATTATGGCTGTAATTGAAACAAACAGTGCAACTTTACCTCCCGGGACTTTTTCACTCATGGGAGAACATCCTTTTTACGAGAAAGGCTACTCTCGACCGCTTGTTTATGGTTATTTGTATAAGATCCCCACCCCGTGCCACTTTATACAAAGGCAGCCAGTTGCCATTCAAAAAGAGCATATGTTTAGATAGAGCCCCGGCATAAAAGGTGTATGTCTCCATCTGCCGGTTATAACCGGAAATTTTTAGCGTTCCCGGAGCAATCAACTTGGCTCTCTCTGAATGGTCGTAACCGGCATAAGGGGCCTGGAAGATGGTTTCGGTAAACAAAATTTTATAGTTTTCATCGACGACAAAGTGATCGGCCACCGGAAGATTTTCGACTGAATTGATAAATGCAATCCACAGGTTATCACCGGGCTTGGTTGTTCTTTCTATCACTGTTTTTCCGTTGCTTATATCTTTGATGCTCAAGAAATAAAAAGGGAAAAACACTGAATAGATAACTGGTCCCAAAATGATTATGCCCACCCCTGCTGCGATAACTATTATTCTTTTGAGCGTTTTTTTGGCCACGAAACAACACCCTGGAGACACCGCAGGAAATGCATCACGTTACAAATTGAGCAAAAATCGCTCAATTAGTGTAAAGCACTACCTGCGGATAATCTGATATTGGTGAAGATCAGATTGCCTTACTTTAACAGACCGACTTCCTTCCAAAATTTGGCTGCCCCGGGATGCCAGGGTATGGACATTCCATTTGCCATTTCAGCAGTGGTCAATTTTCTGGCCTTCGCGTGAGCTTGCTTAAACTCTTGCAAATGATCCTTGGCAACCGCCTTGACGATTTGGTAGGCAAGATCCGAGTCAAGATCTTCATAGGTAACCACTAATCCTAACCATTTCAGGGCTGGCGTGTCATAATCTATTTGCGGATAGGCACCGGCCGGGATAACAGACGGTGCGTAATAGGGATGGCGTTTTAGTATTTTCCCCATCATGTCTTCTTTTATGGGTATGATACGCATTTTGTTCAAGGTGCAGAGATCAACAAAGGTCGAAGCGGGGGTTCCAATCGTATACATGGCGGCATCCAGGGTTTTGTCCTTTAACGCCTGGGATTGCTCGGTGGCTGAAATGAACTGAGGTTTGACATCCTTATAGGTCATCCCATATTCCGCCAGAATCTTTTTAGACATATTGGCACTTCCGCTTCCCGGAGGCCCGAAGCCGACCTTGTGCCCCTTAAGATCTTCTACATTGTGAATATCCTTTTCGGTGCGGGCAATGATAAGCAGATCGATGCCCCAGAATGAAAAGAGCCCTTTGATTTTTGCCGGTGGTTTCCCCTGGTAAATATCTGTTGCGGTTTGGGCGTAGTAGACCACATCAGGCATGACCATGGCCAGGTCGGTTTTCTTTTCTTCTAACAGCCTGATGTTCTCCCGGCTGGCCGCCGAAGGATGCGCGGATGCTTCCGTATTGGGAACATATTTATTGATAATACTTGAAATTGCGCCGCCCGCCGGATACCAACTGCCGCCGGTACTGGCAGTCGCTATGGACAACACGCGCTTATCAGCTGCCTCAGCCGGATTGTAACTTTCAGCCATCACCAATCCAATTACCAATAGGGAAATAATTGCGCTGATTGTAATTTTTTTTCTCATTTTTTTCCTCCTTCTTTTTTGCTTGGTTCATCTTGATCTTCTTTTCTTAACAGCCTTTTTAATGCCTTGCCGGAAGGATTTCTGGGAATTGATGGGACGAAAGCCACGGCAGTCGGTTTTTTATAACCGGCCAGATATCTTTTACAAAAATCGATCACCTCCTGTTCATCAATTATTTGCCCTTCCCTGAGGGCAACAAAAGCCTTAACCGTTTCTCCCCACGTTGGGTGGGGAATGCCAATCACGGCGACATCTGCCACCGCCGGATGTTTGATGAGAACCTCTTCAATCTCCCGGGGATATATGTTCTCCCCTCCGCTGACAATCATTTCTTTTTTGCGATCGACAATATATAAGAATCCTTCCTCGTCCATTCTTGCCAGATCTCCAGTGAAAAGCCAACCATTTTGAATGGTTTCTTTTGTGCCCTGTGGGTTACGATGATATCCCTGCATCACGTTTGGCCCCCGGCAAATCAACTCACCCACCTCGCCCGGCGACAACGATCTATTGTTTTCATCAACAATACGAGTTTCCAAAAACGGCAACGCTTTACCCACCGATCCATCTTTCCGTAAAGAGTCCTCGGCATTGAGGATGGCGATACTCGGAGAGGCCTCAGTTAACCCATAGACATCATAAACACCTTTAATGTTGGGAAAAAACTCCAGAAGTCTTTTTTTGATCTCCAGCGGTAATTTTTCCGAGCCCGAAGTGCATTTGGTGATTGAGCGGGTGTCGTATTGATGGGCCTTAGGATGCTGCAGGAGCAGGTTATAAACTGCCGGAGCACCGGATACAAGCGTTGCCTTTTCTTTTTCTATTGTTCTGAGAAGCGATTCCGGTTCAAATTTACGTATGATAATGCTGGTTCCACCAAGGGCCACTTGAATGGTAAAGTGGTTGTTCAATGCTGCCGTGTGATAAAGCGGACCGACGATTAGGGCGCTTTCACCGGTTTTGTCCTCTCTTGCCCAAATGGTATTAAACAGATTCCAGAGCACATTACGGTGAGTGAGGATTGCGCCTTTCGGCTTGCCCGTTGTACCGGAAGTGTACATTAGTTGGCATGGATCGTTTTCTCCGACATTCGATTCAAGGATGACAGCGTTCGGTTGGCCCCCGGCAAGGAAATCTTCATAATCAGCGGCGAGAGAAGACCCGCCGTTATGGGGGGAGACAAAATGCTGAACCGACACAAGTTGATCGCGAACGCCCAGCAGCGTTTCTTCGAATTCAGGTCCGTAGAAAAGCATGCGTGGCTGGGAGTCATTGAGAACGTATACAATCTCGGGACCGGCAAATCTGAAATTAACCGGTATCGGAACAAGGCCAATCTTAACGGCAGCAAAATAAGCTTCGACAAAGTAACTGCTGTTATAATGAAGAATCGCTATTCGGTCTCCCTTCGTTAGACCAGCATTCAACAGGGCACCGGCAAGCCGGTTTGCTCTATCATTGAATGCTTGATAGGTCCATCTGCCCTCTTCTGAGATGATGGCACATCTTTCAGGATACTTATTGGCCGAGTTGCTTAGAAGGTATCCGATATTCATGTTTATGCGCTTGGTTATGAAATTTATGCTTTTTTGGCAGAATCGTTGTTGCTTTGTGGGAGCGGCTTTTTAGCCGCGAAAACAATCGCAGCAAAATGCTGCCCCTAGACCGATAATTTCAAAAATGTCGCTGCAGTACGAGCATCCTTCAATGAAAAATGCGCCCGCCACAAATGTTGAAAGCCTGGCCGGTAATGCCACGCGCATCATCGGAGGCCAAATACACCGCCATGGCGGCAACTTCATCGGGTTCCAAAACGCGCTGCTGCAAGCTCCGGCCAAGGACCTTTTCTACGATCTCCTTTTCAGAAATACCCGCCATTTTTGACATTTGGACAATGTAACCTTTAGGTCCACTGAACATATCTGTATCCACGAAAAATGGACAAATCGCATTCACCGTTATTCCGGGATACCCGCTCAACGCCACTTCACTGGCCAGTGATTTCGTTAAACCCAGGACTCCATGTTTGGAGGCGCTGTAAGCTGTGTTGAACGGAACAGGGGCTTTACCGGCCACAGAAGCCATATTGATGATACGGCCGGTACCGGTTTGCTGCATCATCGGCAAAAAAGCCTTGGTGCATAAATACACGCCGAAAAGATTTATGCGAATGACCTCAAACCAGGTCTCGTCATCATAGTCCAGGAATTTTGAGCGTTTGGAGATACCGGCGTTGTTTACCAGAATATCCAACCGGCCAAAGATTTTCTGAACTTCTTTCGTCAATTTCTGCACCGCCTGCGAAGAAGATACGTCGCACGAAATCGCCAAGGCCTTCTGACCTCTCTGCATTATTTCCTCGGCAACACTTTCGAGTTGCTCTCGGGTCCGGGATACAAGAACTACGTCAGCGCCTTCTTCTGCAAAGGCAACCGCAATACTATGGCCGATTCCTCTTCCGGCTCCGGTAATCAGCGCAATTTTACTTTTAAGCTTCATCTGGTTTTATTTCACCCCACCCAGCCTCCCCGTATTGAGGAAGGTAAAATCGCATTTTCCTTTGTTTGGGTTATAGGTCCGTTTAAAGCACAGAAATCGAAGGTAATCAAGTTGTTAGAGACTGTCAATATTCTTCTTTTAATAACTAATAGTATTGATAAAAAAATTACGAATTTATCATAGACACTTTTTAATAAATTGACTTGACATTGGTATCTGAATATCAATATAAAAAAATAATCAAAACGTCATTTCTCTTTTTCAAGTATTTAAATCATTCCTAAAATTTTTCGAAAAGCATATCCTATGGCCACCAAGAAGCAAATTTCAGCAAAATGCCAGAAATCACGCAAAAACCCCATTAAAAGTGCGGCGATTCTAAAAGCAGCTGAAATTATAGAAAAAGGGGGGGCGTATGAATCTAACACACTACTTGGAAGCGTCGGCCCAAAAATTCCCTGAGAAGATAGCAGTTCGATATGAAGGACAAACCATTACCTATGGACAATTAAATGCAGCGTGCAACTGCCTTGCTGCCGGACTAAAACAAATGGGATTGGCAGAGCAAGATTGTTGTGCCCTTATGATGCCGAACAGTATCCACGCGATTACGGCCTATTATGCGTTGGCCAAAATTGGAGCCGTTGTCGTTCCTATAAATTTCTTATACCGTGAACATGAACTGAAGTATATTTTTTCAGATTCGAGACCAAAAGCATTTATCGGTGCTGAACCCTATCTGGAAGAAATACACAACGTCCTTAAAACATCAGAGGAAACATCCATTCGGTTAGCGAAAGGAGTATCGGATAGTACTGAATTTACGGACTTGGATGCGGCGTACGCGTCTGAAACAGATTTTTCAACGTATCCGGCCGATGATAGCGAAACCTTGAATATCCTTTATACCTCCGGCACAACCGGAGTGCCCAAAGGCGTGATGTTGACGCATGGTAATTTGGCCAGCGAAGCCAGAATCCTGGCCGAGATGCGCGGTAAATTGGACCCGGAGGCTGTGGTGATTGGGGTATTACCGCTTTACCATGTCTATGGAATCACAAGTGTATTGAATGTTTCTATGTATCTGGGGCTCACCATAGAGCTCTTTATGCAATTTGAGCCGGAAAAGGTCATTGAAATCATCGAGAAGGAAAAGCAAACGATTTTGTTCGCTGTTCCCACCATGTACAATCGGTTAATTCAAATCGCATCGAAAAATCCTCCCAAACGTTCTTCTTTGAAATTTGGCATATCCGGCGGGGCATCTTTACCGGTTGAATTTTTGCATCGGTTTGAAAATCTATTTAAAACTAGAATCTATGAGGGATATGGGCTGACTGAAGCGCCGGTTTGTGTAGAGAACCCTTACGGAGGTTTGACCAAACCGGGATCCATCGGACTTCCGATTCCTGAATTCAGCACCAAAATAGTGGATCCAAACGGAAAAGAGGTTCGCCAGGATTATGCCGGCGAATTACTCATCAAGGGCCCCGGCGTCATGAAGGGATATCTCAACCGACCGGAAGAAACAAAGGAAACGATTAAGGCGGGGTGGCTCTTCACCGGTGATATTGCCCGAATGGATGAAGATGGCTACATCTATATTGTTGATCGGAAGAAGGATCTTATCATTCGAGGGGGATATAATGTCTACCCCCGGGAAATCGAAGAAGTAATGTACCAAATTCCTGATATTTTAGAAACAGCCGTTGTCGGTATTCCGCATGAAGATCTCGGTGAAGAAGTTGCCGCTGTTGTTGTTTTGAAAGAAGAGGCCCGTATCGACGAAAAGGCAATTCAAAAATACGTAAAAGAGCGTGTCGCACCGTATAAATATCCGCGGATAATTCACATCGCCAAAGATCCGCTTCCGAAAAGCGGGACAGGAAAAATTTTAAAAAAAGCGATAAGAAAACAATATTCTAAACCGGGTAAAGCCGAAAAGTGAGCTAAAATTAGGAGGTTCTAATCAATGGAGATTAAGAAAATATTCGTCGCCGGTGCTGGTCTGATGGGCGGTGGAATCACGCAAGTCTGTGCCCAGGCTGGCTATGACGTGACCATGCGAGACCTTACCGAAGAGATCCTTGAAAAGAGCTTAAAAGCAATTCATTGGTCGGTTGGCAAATTGGTAGAAAAAGGGCGGGTTGAAGGTTCCGCAGATGAAATTATGGGAAGAATCAAAACCACAACGGATCTTTCCGGCGCCGGCGATGCCGACTTTGTTTTCGAGGCTATCATAGAAAACCTGGAAGCAAAACGAGAGTTATTCAACGAGTTGGATAAAATTTGTCCGGTGCACACCATATTAGCGACAAATTCGTCAGCAATCCCTGTCACCGAAATAGCAGAAGCAACGCAGAGAATTCCCAAGGTGGCGGGTACGCATTTTTTCAGTCCGGTCCCAATGATGAAGGCCGTGGAAATCGTAAAAGGTTTAGGCACTTCAGAGGAGACAGTTGAAATTGCCGAAAAACTGTGCAATTCCTTGGGCAAGGAAATCATCCGGGTTAATCGCGATGTGGCCGGAATTGTTCTCAATCGCATTAATTTTCCCAGTACGATTGAGGCCATCAAACTGGTAGAGGCTGGAGTAACCACCGTGGAAGACATTGACAAAGGGATGCGATTGGGGTTTGGAAGACCCATGGGCCCTTTTGAAACCGCCGATATGGCAGGTCTGGATGTCGGGTTCAATGCGATGATGGTAGTTTATAAAGAAACCCGGGATGAAAAATTTCATCCGCCCATGTTGCTGCAGCGTAAAGTTAAATTGGGACACTTGGGCCGCAAGACCGGCATCGGCTGGTACAAATATGACAAAAATGGAAAAAAATTAGAACCGTCAGATTAAGCAGAAAGGAGGCCTAATTACTGAACGTAAAAATCGGCTAATTTTCAACTTTAAAACAAAGGAGGTCGAATAATGAAAGTCAAAAGAATTTTAAGTTTCATCTTCGTATCTTCCCTGGCCCTCGGGATGGTTCTCTGGCCGCCGGCGACCAAGGCCGTCCAGGCAGCAGACGAGGTCATCACATGGAAAAGCGTGTGTCATTGGCCCATGGCCAGTTCCTCTTACAAAGGCAGTCTGCTGGCAGTGGCCGAACGCCTTAAGAAACGCACCAACGGCAGACTTATCATCGAGCCTCACCCGGCGGGTGCGTTGGTGCCGGCAAAGGAGGAGTTCAACGCCGTCAAGCGAGGAATGGTGCCCATCGGCGTCACCTCCGCGGCCTATCCCCTGGCCCAAGTCCCCCTAATGAATGTGGCCTCGGGACTGCCTCTGAACTTCGGCGATGTGTGGGAAGCGGCCTATTACTATCAGTGGCTCGGTTTTGAACAGATGCTGAAAGATGAGGTGGCCAAGCACGGCATGCTCTATTTCACCGACAAGGTCTACCCCACCGAAGTTTCGCTCAAGAAGCCGGTACAAAAATTCGAAGATTTCAAGGGGTTAAAGCTGCGCTCTTCCGGTATTCTGCAGACCTTTTTGACGTCTATCGGTGCGGCGGCCTCCTACGTGCCCGGCAGCGAAATTTACGCAGCTCTGGCCTCGGGAGTGATGGACGGGGCTCATTGGGGCGCTGTTCAGGGCAGCTACAGTATGAAGTTTTATGACGTCAACAAATACCATCTGCGACCAGCCCTCAACGTGGCCGGCACCGATATCTGGCTGGTGAACAAAAAGGCGCTTGCCAAACTTCCCGACGATATCCAGAATATTCTGGTTTCAACCCTCGAAGAGCACTTCTGGATGCGCACCAATCAATATATTTATTTGGAAAACAAGACCCTGAGCAAAGTCATCAACGAGCAGGGAGTAAAACTCATCACGCTGCCGCCGGCGGAGTATGCCAAGATGCAGACCGCAGCCCTCAAGATATGGGACGAGGTTGCCCAAAAATCACCGGAATGTGCCAAGGCGGTGGAGATGCTCAAGGACTTCAACAGACAGATGGGTCGAATTAAATAGGAAAAACCGCAATAGCGGCAACCGAACTGTTCAACGCCTGCCATCGCAGGCCTATTCAGGATACCCCGCCCGCTCCGATGGTGCACTATCTATAAGGGGCGGACGTGGGTGTTCCGGCTATGGAGAAAAGGGATGCGCAAGCTGATCGCCGTTCTTGAATTCGTGGACGCGCTCAACGATTGGGTGGGCAGGATACTGTCGTTTGGGATCCTGTTGATGTTTTTGCTGGTCTTAAGCGAGGTTATTCGCCGTTACTTCTTTAACGCCCCCACCGTGTGGGGCACGGAACTTACCCAGCTGACATTCGGTGTGTATGTGATCCTCTCCGGCGGGTATATTATGCGCTGGGGCGGGCATGTGAACGTGGACATCCTTTACAACCGTTTGAGCATGAAGGCCAAAAACATTATCGACATCTGTACCTTTATTCTTTTTTTTCTGTTTAGCGGAATGATGGTTTTGTATGGCGGTTCCTTGGCCTGGGAGTCCATCTCCATCTGGGAGCATTCCAACTCGGCCTGGGGCCCGCCCATATATCCGGTAAAGATGGCGATCCCCATCGGTGCATTTCTCCTGCTTCTGCAAGGGACTGCCAAGCTGATTCGCGATATCCTCACCCTGATTTACGGCACCCAGTTCGCCTCCGAGGATGCCGGTGAAAGGGAGACAGTATGAGTATCGAATTGTTGACGTTCCTGTTTTTCTTGTCGCTTCTGGTGTTTCTGCTTCTCGGATTGCCCCTTTCCTTTGTGCTGGGCGGCGTGTCGATTGTTTTCCTCTATTTCACCTGGGGGCCGGAAGCCTTTTACATGGTCGCCGCTCAGGCTTGGGGAGCCATGAACAAATTCACCCTGGTGGCCGTGCCGCTGTTTATTTTCATGGCCATGCTTCTGGAAAGATCCGGGGTGGCCAAAGACCTTTATGACATGATGTATCTTTGGTTTGGACCCGTGGGCGGCGGCCTGGCCATCGGCACCGTGGTGATTTGTGCCATTTTTTCGGCCATGTGCGGCATCAGCGGCGCGGCCGTAGTCAGTATGGGAACCATTGCCCTGCCTTCCATGCTCAAACGCAATTACGATAAGGAACTGGCCCTGGGATGCATCAATTCCGGCGGGGGCTGGGGCATTCTCATCCCACCCAGCGTCATTATGATCCTCTATGCGCTCATATCCGGAGAGTCCGTCGGAAAGCTGTTTGCCGGCGGGGTTTTTCCGGGATTGATGCTGCTGGTAATGGTTTCCATTTACATTGCCGTGCGCTGCTATTTTCAACCTCATTTAGGACCGGCGCTGCCGAAAGCGGAACGCGGCGATTGGAAAAAAAAGTTTTTGGCGCTAAAAGCCGTCTTTTTGCCTATTGTTATCGTGGTGATGGTGTTGGGAAGTATTATCGGCGGTGTTACCACGCCCACCGAAGCCGCTGCAATGGGCGTTTTGGGAGCGATTATCTCAGCACTTATTTACCGGCAGTTCACCTGGGCGTTAATCAAGGAAGCGGCTATCCGAACGTTTCGCCTAACCGGAATGATCATGTGGATCCTTTTCGGTGCCTATTGCTTCAGCGCAGCCTACCACGGGATGGGTGCCAACCGGTTCATAGAAGACATAATGACCTATATACCCGGCGGCCCCTGGGGCACAATTATCTTTATCCAGATCGTCATATTTGTTCTGGCCATGGTACTGGATCCGGCCGGCATCATGATGATATGTGTTCCCGTCTTTTTACCGGTCGTTGTCGCCCATGGCTTTGATCCGCTATGGTTCGGGATCCTGTTTGTGATCAACATGGAAATCGGCTATATGACCCCGCCCTTCGGCTTTAATCTTTTTTATCTCAAGGGAATTGTGCCGCCCGGAATCACAATGGGAGACATCTACCGTTCGGTTATTCCGTATACGCTGGTTGAATCAACGGGGTTGGCGGTGGTTATGATTTTCCCTCAAATTGCGCTTTGGCTGCCGAATAAGCTGTTGTAATCTCAATTGAGTCAAACTCAATTTTGTCCGTTGTTGCGCCGAAGGCGGATCAGGGGTCCGTTGTAAATTAAAATAATGGACCGCTTTTGGAGGAGACAGTATTTTTTCAACATATTCATGATACAAGACTAAATCCTTCAGTTCGATTATGGAAACATCCTGCCGGGATTTAAGATGCCATTCGGATCGAACAAGGCCTTGGCTTTCTTCATCCATTCCAGTGCGCTGCCATGCTCGGCTGCCATAAATTTTGCCTTCCCGATTCCCACATCGTGTTCACCGATCGCAGTACCACCCAACCTAAAGGCTTTATCTCCAATTCTGGTATTCGGCTCATTTATTTTTGCCCATACGGACTCGTCTTCTTCCTTGGCGCCGATGACCAGATGAATGTTCCCGTCTCCGGCATGCCCGAACGTGTATGCCATTGCCATATCAATCTTCCGCGCTTCTTATCTGGCAAAAAGTATCATTTCGGGATAAACCAAGACAGGAACGGCGACATCGATAACGATCCGAATGTGTCCGGGATTAGAATACCGAATCATTTATGTTGACAATTAAACAATATCTGGCTTAGAGCGTTTGTCAGAATAACGTTCCGATATCGGTAGTTTTTCTAATCTTTTTTGGATTATCAATTCCGTCTAATATGGCGGCAAGTACTTTGGTTGCCAGCGATGCCAATGGGTGGCTTTGCGTCGGTGCCATGAGGCATTGTCCATAATTAAAACATTAGTTGTTCTTTTGATCATTGATAATGGCTATTTTACCCGGAGGCTTTTTGACAATCAGCCCATCAACACCGCAATGATTGAAACGGTTGATCCGCTTTCGCAATGCACGATTGGTGACCAAATAATAGCGGTTGTCATAAGTTACAATAATTGTAAATCGTTACAAAGATACATCTTTGCCTGTTAAAAACTCAAACAAACGGTACATATTTATGACAACCGCTATAAGCACACCAAATCATTTGTTCAGGCATAAATTCTCCCACAGGCCAGGCGTTTTGTGAAAATACAAAAAAACACATTATTTAAAAAATTACCATGGCTCAAGGAATACAGACGATTGAATAGCACGAACTCAGGATCTCTCGACAGCAGGAGACCGTTTATTTTCTATGGCTGGATTGTTATGGCCGTTGGATTTATCACTCTCGCAGCCGCTTTTGGCATCTGGTATTCCTTTTCGGTCTTTTTCCTGGCAATCATAAAAGAGTTCGGTTGGAGCAAAGCTTCGGCATCGAGTATTTTTTCTATTTTTTTAATATGTCATGCTCTCGCAGGTCTTTTGGCCGGTTATCTTCAGGATCGATTTGGTCCCAGAGTTGTCATTCCCCTCGGCACATGTATCCTGGCATTTGCTTTAATGTTGACAAGCCAGTCAGACAGCTTGTGGCATTTCTATGTCGCCTACGGTATATTTGCAGGTGCAAGTGTTAGCCTTATAGGGTTTACGTCTCACTCCGCATTTCTTCCCAACTGGTTCGAACGCAAAAGAGGATTGGCGGTAGGAATCGCTATGTCCGGTATCGGCTTTGGTATGCTGATCATCGTGCCCATGGTTGAAAAATCGATTGCATCGTTTGGCTGGCGCACAACCTACCTGTTTCTGGCAGGGGCGGTCTTGCTTTTGGTTGTACCTTTGAACGCTATTTTTTCCCGGCGCAGCCCGGAAGATCTCAACCTACGGCCCGACGGAGATGCACCAGATGAGCGGGATACTCAATCTCGGTCTTTTAGGATGATGAAAATCATGGATGCTGATTGGGCAAATAGAGACTGGAACCTCCGAAAAGCTAGCCGCACCGGCCGATTTTGGCTATTGGTGGCGACATTTTTTTGTCTCTCCTATGCCTATCAGGGCACCCTGCTTCATTCCATTTCAGCGATGGTGGAGGCCGGCTTGACCCGCAATACGGCCGCTTTCTATTTCGGTATTCTGGGAATAACCGGCTCGGCAGGTAAAATACTCTTCGGCTATCTTTCCGACCGCTTTAGCCGTGAGCGAGCAAATACCATAGGCGGCATCACAGCAGCTGTCGGCATTCTTTGCCTGGTGTACTCAGCTCAATTAAAGAGCCCATTGCCTCTCTTTTTTGCATTTTTGTTCGGATTGGGATACGGCGCCGCAGCCCCGCTTCTACCTGCTGTAAGTGCAGATATCTTTATCGGTAAATCGTTTGGGTTGATATTTGCGATGATCAGTATCGGCGGCGGTGCAGGCGGCGCATTAGGAGCTTTTCTATCCGGAGTTCTGCGGGATATATCGGGCATTTATTCGATTCCCTTGACTATATGCATGTTGAGCCTATTGCTCTCTTGTACGTTTGTCTGGATTGCCGGTCCGCGAAAAGTCAGGCGCATGGTGAAGAGTAAAGCGCATAAAACTAGCGCATATCGCAAAGAGTGATAAAAAAGGTAGGTATAATTTAGTGCGAAACTGTAATGACCTTCCGCTTTACAGTTATTTAAACAATAAATACTCTGTGACCGGTTTTTGTATCGCGAAACATCCAGCACCATGCTTCTAATCTGAAAGATTTATCAATGCTTTGCCTTGCATCATCCGCCCAGATAAAGCCGCTGGACATCCGGGTTGTTCAACAGTTGTCGGCCGGTTCCCGTCAGCCGGTTGCGGCCCAATTCCAAGACATAACCCCGGTGGGAAACCGAGAGAGCTTTGCGGGCGTTTTGCTCGACAAGCAGAAACGATATGCCATCTTTGTTCATTTCCCGGATTTCTTTGAAGATAAGGTCAACAACCATGGGCGAGAGTCCAAGGGAAGGTTCATCCAATAAGACAAGTTGCGGTCGCAGAAGAAGAATACGGCTAAGCGCCAACATCTGGCGCTGACCCCCGGATAGTTCCCGGGCAGGACGCGTTTTCATCTCTTTTATGGCGAGAAATTTTTCGAGCGCCTTTTCAATGGCCCGGTGGAGTTTTTCATGATCCTGCAAGAGTAAACCGGCCATTTCCAGATTTTCCAGAACCGTTAGATTGGGAAAGATGTTGTCCCCCTGGGGGATAAAGATCAGTCCGTTGCGACCCTTCTCCGCGATGCTAACGCGAGTCACGTCTTCTCCATAAAACAGGACCTTTCCATCGGAAGGAGTAATCTGACCCGCAACCGCCCTCAACACTGTTGATTTCCCGGCTCCATTGGGACCAATTACACAAACGATCTCCCCTTGAGAAACGTTAAGACTTACCTCGTGGACAACGGTGAGGGGTCCGTATCCGGCAGTGATCTTATTCAGTTCAAGCACCATAGTCTTCTCTTCCCAAATACGCTTCGATGACCCGGGGGTTTTGTCTGGTTTCAGATGGTGTTCCGGAAAATATAAGGCTTCCGGAATCCATCACGAAAACCTTTTCGCAAATCTCCGCCACCAAGGGCATGTTGTGCTCGATCAGAAAAACCTGGATCCCCTTGCGAGCGAGTTTCCTGATGACATCCACTAGTTGTCGGATCAGCGTCGGATTGATCCCGGCGGTGGGCTCGTCAAGAAGGATCATTTTGGGTCTGGCCATGAGCACCCTTCCCAACTCGAGGAGTTTCTGCTGGCCAAAGCTTAACCGACCGGCAAGATGTTGGTCCAAAGATTTTAGCTTTAATAGCCCCAGGATTTGCATGGCCCTTTCCCTGTTGTTGTTCTCCTCCAGTTTCACCCTTCCCGGTTGAAAAAAAACAGATGAGAGGCGTTCGCCGGTCTGTCCGGGGGATGCCGCCATCAGATTCTCCAGCGCGGATAAGAACGGCAGAACCCGGGTTTGCTGAAATGTACGCACAAGCCCCATCCGGCTGATAACGTGCGGAGCCAGCCCACTGATGCGCTTGTCCTTAAAATGGATTTGTCCTCTATCCAGCTTGTAAAACCCTGTGATCAGATGAAACAAAGTGGTTTTTCCGCTACCGTTTGGACCCACCAACCCCGTAATGCCCGTATCATCGAGCTGAAAGGAAACATCATTGACGGCCATCAGGCCGCCGAAACTTTTTGTGACATTATCGATCTTAAGCATCTTTTATTCTTTGTATTCCTGCAACAGTCCTTCCGGCCGCTTCAGCATGAGTATGATGAGAACCGCGCCGTACACCATCCCCTGAATAGGGGCTACAAATCGGTCGAAATCAGCAGGGATCGGAAGAAACCGGATAATCTCCTGAAAGAAAATGATTACAAATGCACCCAATATTGGACCCCAATTCGTCCCTCGCCCGCCAAGCACAACACAAAGCAGGACAAGGATCGTCTCGGTAAGAGTGAAGTCAGCGGGGCTAATGTAGGAAATATAATGAGCCCAGAGGCTTCCGGCCAGTCCTGCAAGAATTGAACCGACGGTCACGGCCCGGATCTTAAAAGACAGTGCATTTTTCCCGAGGGCCTGGGCGACATATTCATCCTCCCTGACCACCTTGAGCGCCCGCCCGAAAGGGGACCGGGTAAGGTGCCGGGTCAAAATGAAAACCACCAGGGTCAGCAGCATGCAAAATATCAAAAACCAGGGAAGTCCGGCAACTCCTTCACCAATCCAGGTCGGCCGGGGAATTCCGGGAAGTCCCATAGGGCCTTTTGTGAGCCACCGTTCGTTGAGGAAAAAAAGTCTGGTAATTTCACCAAAGGAAAGCGTGGCAATACCGAAGTAATCCCCTGTCAACCGGAGCGCCGGTATTGCCAGCAGGGCCCCCATCCCCCCGGAAACAATCATACTACAGACCATTCCCAGGGTAACAGGGTGACCGGCAAGACTCAGCAGCGCAGAAGTATATGCGCCGATTCCGAAAAAAGCCACATGACCGAAATTGTACAGCCCCGTAAACCCAAGTTCCAAGTTAAGGGACATGGCAAAGATGGCATAAATCAGTGATACAATAAAGATATGAAGCAAATAGTCCATAAACTAGCGAACCCCTCCCAATATTCCAAAAATTCCCTTGGGGCGAAAAAGAAGCATCAGGATAATCAGGGCAAACGAGATAAAGTCCTTGTAACCTGGAGAGATAAAGGCCACACTTAGATTTTCGGCAACGCCGATAATAAGACCACCCAATAGTGCTCCCCACACATTGCCGGCACCGCCGAGCAGTACGGCAGCAAAGGCCTTGAGCAGGTTTGTCAGCCCCATCATAGGCTCAAGGTTGGTATCTACGGCCAGCAGGACCCCTCCAACAGCTGAAAAAAATGACGCTAAGACCCATACGGCCAAACTCACCTTTTTGATGGTTATACCCATAATCTGAGCCAGGGTCATATTGTCGGCTACCGCCCTGAGGCTTTTTCCCAGCATGGTGTGCGCAAGGATAATATAAAGGATTCCTAAAAATAAAATGGCGGCTGCCATCATTGTTATCTGAGCTGATGTAATGCTTAGCCCGGCCAAGTCAATTCCTCTGGTTGGCATAAAGCCGTACGTCTGCAAATCCGACCCCCAAATAAGCCGGATGGCATTTCTCAGAAAATAGGAGAGCCCGATGGAGGCAATCAAGAGAGTGATCCGATTGCCGTGCCTCAGGGGTTCGAAAACAAACCGGTCCTGGGCCAGGCCGATAAGGGCGGTGATCAACAAGGCAGGCAGGGCAGCGAAATAGATTGGCAAATAAAAAGGTGATCGGGTGAAAAAAAGAGCTAGGTAGGCCCCCCAGGCAATGAGTTCTCCGTGGGCAAAATTAATAAACCGAAAGACCCCATACACCATGGTGAGGCCCACCGCAAACAGCGCATAAATAGAGCCGGCGATGATGCCATTTAAAAGAAGTTGCGCATAATATTCCATACCGGAAGTTATTTGTAATCGGTGATCTTTCCTTCTTTTATGGTCCAGCGGCCATAGGTGGCGCCGACATCGCCGTTCGTATCAAAGGTTTTGTCGCCCGTGGCTCCCACATACCCCTTGCTTGCTGTCATCAGTGCGTTGCGAATATCAGACGAAGACATGGATTTTGTCTGTTTCAGGGCCTCGGCCGTTAGCTTGACCATATCATAGTTGTACTCCCCGAAGATCGGGGTCTTTTGGCCGGGGTATTTTTTCTCCCATCCATTTTTATAGGCTATATACTGGGAAGTATCCTGGGAAAAGGTAGGATAGGTCCCGATGACCCCTTCTGCAGCCACACCAGCAAGCTCCACCAGCTTGGGTGACTTGGCGGCAGAACCCATGAGCCATTGGACCTCAACTTTTGTCTCATAGGCCTGTTTGAGCATGGTTGCGCCTTCCTTGATGTAGGTCAAGTTAACCACCGCCCTGGGAGAATTCTTTTTAATGCGCAAAATTTCACTGCGGTAATCGGTCTTGCCTTCATCATAGGCAAATTCGTCAATTAATTTACCACCGCTTTTCAAAAAATACTCCTTAAAAACATCGGCTAGGCCCACACCCCAGTCGTTATTGATGTAAGTAAGCACAACTTCCTTATAGTTTAGATACTCCGTTAGCTCGGCCACACCTATTCCTTGGAGAAGATCAGAGGGAAAGACTCTAAAGACATACGACCCGCATTTGCTGATTGATGCGGCGGCGCTTTCAGCACCAATCAGTATGGTCTGGTTTTGCTGGGCAATTGGGCAGACGGCCAGAAAGTTGGTACTGGCGGCCGGGCCGAAGATAACCGGGAACCTATGGATGGTTATCAGTTTCTGAATGGCCGAAACAGAACCTTTGGAGGTGGAATTATTATCTTCAAAGACAATTTTCATGGGTTTGCCGTTAATCCCCCCTGAGGCATTGACCTCATCCAGTGCCAGCAGCATGGCTTTCTGAAACCCCTCGCCATAAACAGCCAGCTTGCCGGTAAGCGGGGTCACGGCTCCTACCGCTATCTCGTCGGCTGCCGAGGCGGTCCAACCTGTGCACAAGAGCAAAACGGTGACGATTAAAATAACAATGATCTTTTTCATGAGAGCCTCCTTTCTTGACGTTTTCGTCTTTTGAAAATTGCTAAACCCGCTGCGTTTAATCGAAAACTTTCCGCCTGCGAATCAGGCAGCTTCTCTGCATTGGCGGAATTACACTCGTCTTCGCCAAGCGCTGTTGACTATAAAGCAAACAAATATATTTTATTTTTGATGCCTGGAACTGCCGTAAGAAACCAAGCGACATAATCATTATTTAGAGAGAGACCTATTTTTCGGGCTTCTTCTTGGCCATCTCTTCCTCTTCGGCCTGAATAGCGGCTAACGCTGCCGCTGCAGCGGCCTGGCGCTGAATTTCGCTGTCTGTCTTCGTATCACCCTGCTGGTTTTCACCCGCCGCCTGCGCGATGTCCTTACCGCCCGCATCCGGCGGCATGTACACGGTGACATTTCGATGGGCAAACTCGATACCCTCTTCCTTGAAGGCTTCCTGCATGAGCCGGTAAACTTCCTTGCGGATTTCAAACTGGTCGCCCGGTTTGGTTTTATATTTGACCCGCATGATCATGGCCGAGTCGTCCATCTCCCGCACACCCTGGGACTTGATCGGCTCCAGCAGCTTGGGGCCCAGCTCGGGATTCGCCATGATGACATTGTAGACTTTTTTCTTGATAACCTTGCGTATTTTTTCAACATCGGCGTCGTAACGCACTCGGAAGTCGAGTTTCATGATGACGTAGTCGCGGCTGAGGTTGGTCACCAGGCTGAGGTCGCCGAAAGGGATGAAATAGACCATGCCCCGCGGGTTGCGCAGCCTCAGCGATCGCAGCGAGATGTGCTCTACGGTTCCTTTGGTGCCTGAAATCTCCAGATAGTCGCCGACCCTAAAGGCATCGTCCATGAGGAAGAACACCCCCGAGATAATGTCCTTGACCAGGGTCTGGGCACCAAAGCCGATCGCCAGGCCGAAGACACCGGCGCCTGCAATCAGGGGGCCGA
>CP070746.1:2695006-2711406 GCA_020348305.1 Desulfobacterales bacterium | reverse complement strand
GGCGGATTCAGCGGACACGGATTGATGCAATCTCCAGCCGCTGGTAAAGGCATGTCTGAATTGATCCGGACGGGTCGATATGAAACGATTGACCTGAGTCCTTTGGGCCTGGATCGCATATTCACGGAACGACGCGTCCTGGAGGAAGCAGTGTTTTAAAGGGATCCGTCTGACAATAATGAGGAATCTGGTTATCCAGAAAGAACAGGTGGTATTGAATGTGGGAGCCGCGCGGTCATGCCGATATGTACGGCTGTATTGTTACCCCACCGGTTACTGCGGAAGCAGACTTCGGAGTTTTGTTCATGCACAACGAGGGTTACAGCACCGGGTGCGGCCACGGCATCATCGCCATCACCACCGTGGCCCTTGAGACCGGACTGCTGCCCATGACCGCTCCTGAAACCCGGGTAAAAATCGACACCCCGTCCGGACTGGTAACTGCTTACGCGCGAGTCGGTGAAGGGCAGGTACAAAGCGTCTGTTTTCACAATGTACCATCTTCGGCCCTCATCCCGCCATTATTCCGGAAGTGGAAGGCACAGCCTATATCACCGGGCGACACGAATTTTTGATTGATCCCAATGACCCGTTCAGACACGGGTTTTTGTTGGGCTAAATAGCAGATCTGACTTGCTACTCTTTAGTTTTTCGTATATAAGATGAGGAAAATTTGAATTTCTGCAGAAGCTTCAATTATTAAAATGGTCAGCAAGAGAAAGGAGGTGTGCTAAGGAAATAGGTGAAAGCGTTTGTTGGTCGTAACGTAAGGTGTATGAAAACCTGGGTTTCAACCAGAAGAAAAGGAGGGAATTTAAGATGAGAAAATACGCATTAATGTTAGCAATTACGATTATGTGTTTAATTATGGGTTTTGGGGTAGCAAGTGCCGCAGATACATTTAAAATCGGCGGTTTGGTTCCCATCACCGGAACACAAGCGGTGATGGCTGAAGATTTGTCCACCGGCCTTAAATTGGCAGAGGAAGAGGTCAATGCTGCCGGCGGAGTTTTGGGAATGCCCGTCCAAGTAATTATCGAAGACACTGAAACCCGGCCGGCGCCCGGGATGGATGCCGCGCGAAAATTGATAGATGTGGATAAGGTAAAGGTTCTTACCGGCGGTTTCTCCAGTGGTGTATCCTTACCCATCGCTAAGCTTTGTCAAAGTAAAGGGATTCTTTTTGTTGTTGGTCCCCCTACTTCTCCGCTCTTCGCGGATGTCGGCGACTTCGTGTTCATGATGGACGTGCTGGATAAATTCAAAGGTAAGGAAATTGTAGACTTTGCCGTCGGGGATTCGGGCAAAAAGAAATTTGGTTTAATGTTTATGAACAATGCGTTTGGTATGGCGCTGAGAGAAGAAACCATTAATAATTTAAAAGCCCAGGGCGCTGAAGTTACTACAGATGTGGTTTATGAGTTGAACAAGGTAGACTACAAAGCAGAGTTGCAGAGACTGTTTGCCAAAAAGCCTGAAGTGATCATCGGCACGTGGTATGCCAAAGAAGGAATGGTAACGGCTAAGCAAGCCTATGAGATGGGATTTCTTGAGGTAAATAAGGTGCCCTGGTATTGTCCCGAGATGGTGTCAAGTTATGCAACGGCTGTCAAGGAAATCCCCGATGCGCTTGAAGGCGTCAAAGGGCTTACGCCACTGCCCCCGGGTCTTCTCTATACGGAAAAGTTTAAAAAGAAGATGGGACGTGATCCGATAACCGCCTATGCGGCCATGAACTATGATGCCGTAATTATGATTGCCATGGCTGCCAATTTCGCCAATTCTACCGATCCGGCGAAAATTCGGGATGCCTTGTGGAAAATTGATGACTTTTACAGAGGGCAATCTACCGGTGGGGATAAACGCTTTGTGGGAGGCGGCGTTCAGGGATTTGGAAAATATGAACGAACGATTATCAAAGGCGGAAAAATTGTTCCCTATTAATAATAGCGTTCCTCTGAACTAAGGTAACCCATCTCAATGTGGATGATAATCAAATGACAAAATAGATGACCCCACCGACCGTTTCATGGTCGATGGGGTCATATTTTTTTGCTTCCCACATTTTGTTTGTTGTTTTTCTAGTGAGGAGCACACTTTGATACTGATCTACAAGTTGTTGGATTAATATATGGATATTGCGCAAATTCTCATAAATACTCTGGTAAGGGCGGCAGAGTTGAGCCTGTTAGCGATTGGACTTACCATGGTTTTTGATATTTTGAAATTCGCAAATTTTGCGCATACCGATTATGCCGTCCTAGGCGCCCTTTTTGCTTATGTGTTTAATCGCATTTTAGGCTTAAATTTATTTTTAGCTATAATATTAGCGGCTTTTGTTACCGGGTGGGTCGGCATTTTGATCGACCAGGCTATTTTTAAGCGTTTGCGAAAGATTGGGGCCAAACCGGTAACCTTGATGATTACATCCATGGGTACGGCCATTGCCTTAAGAAACCTGATGCGATTGATTTGGACAAGCCACACGAAGACTTACGCCATACCGCTTCAAAAACCCCTTGAAATACTGGGGGCCAGGATTACGCCGCTTCAGATAGGGATCATTGTGGTCGGTTTGCTGTCAATGATCGCTTTTCACCTGTTGCTGCATCGCACGACTTTCGGTAAAGCCCTGCGCGCTATTTCCGACAACAGTGATTTGGCCAATGCATGTGCCATTGATTCTGAAAAGATGATCAAACGGATGTGGTTTTTAGCCAGCGCCTATGGCGTCATAGGCGGATCCATGATCGCCATGGAACATCTCCTTTATCCCAGATTGGGGTTTGATATCATTATCCCGGTTTTCTGCGCTACTATTTTGGGGGGAATCGGCAATCCATATGGCGCTATGTTAGGGGCGCTCACACTGGCATTCGCGGAAAACTTAATATTGGCGCTGGATTTGGCTCCGCTAATTAATCTAGGCGGATTATTCAATGTAGGCTCGATTCAAATCAGCACCGGTTATAAGCCGGCCATCAGCTTTATGATTTTGATCATTGTGTTACTCTTCAAACCGACCGGAATTTTAAGGAAGAAATAGAATGCCCATCATTAATTTTATTATCTATCTTTTGACCATGATCGGGATATATAGCCTGCTGGCCATGAGTCTGAATTTTCAGGTGGGGTTTACGGGATTAATTAATTTTGGTCAGGTCGCCTTTTTTTGCATCGGGGCGTATACGTCATCGCTTCTGGTGGTCAATGCGGGCGTGCCGGTGGTGGTGGCTTTTTTGGTCGCAATGGCACTAAGCGGAATATTTGGATATATCATGAGCATCCCGACCAAGTCATTGAAGTCTGACTATTGGGCCATTGCCACGCTGGCCAGCGGAGAGATCGTGCGGTTGGTAGCACTGAATGAAGCCTGGTTGACCGCCGGTCCTTTCGGTGTGATGGGCATTCCTCAGATTTTAAAGGATTTGATTCCCAAAGATGCCTATCCGGTATTTTATCTTCTTTTCGTTATTGCTTGCATCATTATGGTTTATATTTTCTTAAGTATGCTAACTAACTCTCCCTTCGGCAGGAATCTTAAGGCCATCAGAGATGAAGAAGAACTGTGTTTGAGTCTGGGTAAAGACACGCAAAAATTGAAATTGCAGGCGATGATTGTTGCCGGAACTGTAGGCGGTCTGGCCGGATCCCTCTTTGCTTTTTATATCCAATTTATTTCTCCGGAGAACTTCAAGCCCATCGAAACGTTTCTGATGTGGGCGATGATCATCGTGGGGGGCCGGGGCAACTTCAAGGGAGCGATAATAGGGGCCGTAGTAATACAGTTGTTTAATGTGTCAACGCGATTTTTAGGCAATTATGTGCCGCTGGGTTCTGATTCTATGGCAGCGCTCAGAATGACCATCATCGGTGTTTTGATTATATTGTTTCTCTTGTTTCGACCGGAAGGATTGATAAAGGAAAAGAAAAAAGTCTACGACTAATTGGACGTCTCGGAGTAAACCATTTTATGTTAACGATTAAAAATCTGGAAAAGCGGTTTGGTAGCTTAAGAGCACTGGACGACGTGTCGCTTGAAGTTGAAGATGATTCTATCGTAGGATTAATAGGGCCTAACGGTTCGGGAAAGACGACTTTATTCAACGTTGTTTCGGGATTTTATGAAAAGGATGGCGGCGAAGTCTATTTTAAAGGGGAACGAATAGACGGACTGCCACCGAATAAGATCGCTAAAAAGGGATTGTGTCGCACATTTCAGGTCAGCAAAGCGCCTGAAAAAATGACGGTATTGGAAAATATGCTGCTGGCCGCCAAACGCCAGCTGGGGGAAAATCCGTTTAGCGCCTTGTTCATGCGTCCCCGGGTGCAAAAGTCAGAAAAGGCAAATTTAGATATGGCCCTGGAACTGCTTGATATGCTGCAGCTTTCACAGTTGAAGAACGATTATGCCGGTGATCTATCGGGCGGACAGAAAAAGCTTCTCTCCCTGGGCAGGGTATTCATGTTGAAACCCGATATGATCTTGCTGGATGAACCCACGGCCGGTGTCAATCCAACTTTGAGGGTACAGCTCATGGAGGCTATAAGACAACTGCAAAAAATGGAAAGAAAGGCTTTCTTTATCATCGAGCACAGCATGAAGGTCATCAGCAATATCTGTGACAAGGTATATGTTCTGAATTTCGGAAAAAAAATTGCGGAAGGAACTCCCGAGGAGATCCAGCAGAACGAACAGGTGCTGGAAGCCTATTTAAGTGGAGCATAGCCCGAATTGAGTTTTAATTCAATTCGGTGTTATTTGTTATTGGTAATTTGTTATTCGTTAAAAAAATGATCATCGGAAGTACTTTTCATTTCTGATTAAAACATTAGATGCAGAGTTCATCTCATCAATTAACAAATAACAAATAACGAATAACAAGTAACTACCAATTGAGCGGGTCCGCTCAATTGCGTTGGGAGACTGAAAGGTATGCCTTTGTTAGAAGTAAATGATGTGGTTTCCGGCTATGGGCGCACAGATGTCTTGCACGGCGTTTCGATATCCATCGAACGAGATGAAATCGTAACCATCATCGGACCCAATGGTGCCGGAAAATCCACCCTGTTTAAAACCATCATGGGATACCTGATACCCAGCTCAGGAAAGGTTATATTTTCAGAAGAAGATGTGACTAGATTAAAACCCAATTTCAAAGTGGAAAAAGGAATAGCTTACGTCCCGCAACTTGATAATACATTTCCTTCGCTAACCATTCGGGAAAATTTGGAAATGGGAGGCTTCTCCAAGGACAGCGAAGCGCTAAGGCAAGGAATTGAAATTGCCTACAGTACCTTTCCTATCCTAAGTGACCGGAGAAACCAGCGGGCACGCACCCTCAGTGGGGGGCAGAGGCAAATGTTGGCCATGAGCATGGCCTTGATGACCGAGCCGGCTCTTTTATTATTAGATGAACCTTCGGCCGGACTCTCCCCGAAAGTGGCTGACGAAGTTTTTAACCAAATTATGAGCTTGCACCAGAAGGGAATCAGCATCCTCATCATTGAACAGGATGCTTATAGATCGTTGAATATATCCGATAGAGGATATGTGCTGGCCCTGGGGCAGAACCATTTTGACGGATCGGCTGATACAATCCTGAATGATCCCCAGATTAAAGAAGCGTTTTTAGGCGGCTAATTCCGTTTGCAAACCCTCACAAATTATGAATTTAACCAAAATCATAACCGCAATTGATACGCATACAGAGGGGAATCCGGAGCGGGTGGTTACGGGCGGGATACCATCTATTCCAGGCAAAACCATGCTTGAGAAATCAAAGTATGCGCGTGATAACTTGGATTATCTTCGCACCATGCTGGTGCATGAACCCCGGGGGCACAGCAATATGTACGCTTCTCTGCTTGTTCCGCCCACCGTAGAGAAAGCAGATATTGGGGTGCTCTATTTGGAGCCGGGTGGGTATGTAACCATGTGCGGGCATGGAACCATTGCGATTTGCACTGTTTTAACAGAGACGGGCATCATCGAAGCCCGGGAGCCTGAAACCGAGATCGTGCTGGATACGCCTGCCGGACTCGTGCGGGCCAAGGTGGCTGTAAAGGATGGAAAGGCCGAATCCGTTACTATACGGAACGTTCCATCTTTTCTCTATAAGGCAGATGTAGAACTGGATGTTCCCTCTGTGGGCCGCGTGAAGATGGATATTGCTTACGGGGGCAACTTTTACGCCATTTTGGAGGCTGAAAGCGTGGGGCTGGAGGTAAAAACCGAGAATGCGAATGAAATCATATTTTTGGGAACCAAGATATGGCAGACAGTTAACGAACAGGTTGAGATCTATCATCCTCAAGAACCACAGATAGATTGTATTAACTATGTGGAATTTTCCGCTCCAGCGACTCATCCAAAGGCAAACATGAAGAATGCCGTGGTGGTACCCCCGGCAGGCATGGACCGGTCTCCTTGTGGAACGGGAACCTGTGCCAAGATGGCTGCACTTTATACAAAAGGGGAACTTAGCCTGAATGATGAATTCGTTCACGAAAGCATCATCGGAACTCTTTTTTACGGCAAACTCATAGAGGAAACGAAGATAGGGGAATATCAGGCTGTAGTTCCAACCATTCGAGGCAGTGCCTATATCACAGGGATTCACCAATTTGTTGTTGATCCCAGGGACCCGTTTCCCGGCGGTTTTCACCTTGGAAAAATAGAAAAACTGTATGGCTTTGGATTTAGGACCTAAAATCTGTTTGAAAAACAGATTTTATTCATAAAATTGAAAGGCGGAGATTGCTTTAAGGTTCAGAGGTTCAGGGTTAAGGGATTAGGTTTCAGGTTTCAGTGTTTTCGTTTGTGGATAGCAAGACGGGAATTCCGAGTCTTTACGGAAATGGAATCTCAACGCGAAACGCGCATCACGTAACCCGCAACTCGAAGCTGACACCCGAGACCTGGCGTCTGGAACCTCAATGCTGAATCCAGACGGAGAACCTCTAAACTCCTGAATCCAGAACGTTGAACCCTGAACCTAGATTACGAAAGGTAACCACCATGAAAATCAACCGCGTATTTTCGTCAATCGACACCCATACCGGCGGGCAACCCACCCGGACAATTACCGGGGGTATTACGTACATCCCGGGAGCCACCATTGTGGAGAAAATGACCCATTTAAAGGAAAACATGGACTGGATACGAACGTCTTTGATGTTTGAACCCCGGGGTCGCGACATTATGTCCGGTGTTATTCTAACTGAACCGACTCACCCCGAGGCAGATATCGGCGTAATTTTTATTGAAACCACCGGCTATCTGCCCATGTGTGGTCATGACACCATCGGTGTCTGTACCGCGCTGGTGGAAACCGGTATGGTCAAGGTGGAGGAGCCGGTCACCCATATCGTACTGGACACCCCGGCCGGATTGACACGTATTCGTGTGGATGTTGAGAAGGGCAAAGCCAAGGGCGTCACTTTTAAAAACATACCCTCATTTGTGTTGGCTGAAGACACCGAGGTCGACGTGCCGGGACTTGGTAAAATTATCATGGATGTTGCGTACGGGGGCAATGTGTATGCGATTCTGCCGGCGGACGCCGTCGGCCTTGAGATCCGTCCCGAAAATGCACGCAGGGTCATTGACATCGGCAGAAGGATTAAAGCAGCGGTTAATGCCCAGGTGAAGATACTCCATCCCGAAAAAGATTTTATTAATGAATGCACGCATGTGGAGTTTTATGGACCGCCTAAAAACCCGGAAGCAGATCTTCAGAACACGGTGTTTTTTTCCGAAGGCGGTATTGACCGATCGCCTTGCGGCACCGGCACATCCGCAAAACTTGCCGTTTTGCATGCCAAGGGCCAGTTAAAGCTCAATCAGGAGTTTGTACACGAGAGCATCATCGGGAGCATTTTTAAGGCCAGGATCGTCGAGGAGACCCGTGTCGGTCCTTTTGCCGCTATTGTCCCGGAGGTTACCGGCAGTGCTCATATTATGGGAATCAATCAATTATTCATAGATCCCGATGATCCCCATTGGAAGGGATTTCTCTTGGGCTAATAAATTAGTAACGTTCAAAAAGTACGGCATGATTGTATCGAGTGAGGTAGCATTTTCCATGATATGGCCTTGCAGAAAATAGCATTACCTTTTTGGATCTTTTAGCTAAAGTAAAAGAGGCGATGAATATGTTAGGCAAAGCGGGAGGAAAACCCCGAAGGCCGTTTCTTCCTATTACTGAGGAACAAAGAGACGAATTGCGCATCATGTTAAGCGAGGTGGGATTAATCTAGGAAGTGCTTTGTATGTGTAAAGATGAATTGGATTCTTTTTTTAAGCCTATTTTTTAGACAGGATCAACAGGATCTGTCGGATTTTTCTTTATCTTTCTCAGTTTCCAGAAGAAACTGAGAAAACTCAATCCGACTCCGTCGGAAGAAAATATCCAGAAAATCCTGTTGATCCTGTAAAAAAAACAAAAATAAAATAGAATCCATTCCTTATTCTGGAGATACGATGAAATCGAACACAATTGCTGATGCGGTCGTCATCGGCGGAGGGGTTGTCGGGACGGCAATTACATACTTTCTGGCCCGGAATAATATGGAGGTTATTTTGGTGGAAAAGGGAGCTATTGCTTCCGGAACCTCCGGCAGATGCGAAGGGGATGTTTTGGTTTCTGATAAGGTGCACGGGTTCGACTGTCGATTGACCAAACTCAGCCAGGACCTTTTTCCGGAGATTGCGAATGAATTAGACTATGATATCAGTTGGACCCGCAAGGGAAGCCTCCTTGCTATTGAAAACGAAGAAGAAATGGAGGAGGCCAAAAAATTGTGCACGCAGCTAACTGCCGAAGGATTGCCGGTACGAATTCTGGATCAGTATGAGGTTCATGAGGATGAACCCTATCTGGCCCCCGATATTGTTGGTGGTATGGAAACGGATTGTGACGGCTCCCTGAATCCCATGGCCCTGGCCTATGGATTGGTTCACGGCGCAAAAAAAATGGGAGCCAGAGTTTCGACGCACAGTGCTGTGACCGACATTCGGCTGGATGCAAACGGCTGCATTGAGCGGGTAGCTACCGAACGAGAGAAGTTCGTCACCAATCATGTCGTCAATGCTGCGGGTGTTTGGGCACCTGAAATTGGGAAACTGGTGGGATTGGATATTCCCATCAAGCCCAGACAGGGCCAGTTGTTGGTGGCTGAACGCACTTTCAGCGTTGCCAGACGAAAAGTAATGGAATTTGGATATATGATGGCAAAGTTTCAAAGCAGTGGTTATACCCGCGATGTAACACCGGAGATGGAAAAATACGGGATTGCACTTGTGTTTGAACCCACCGAGGCCAAAAATTTCCTTATTGGCAGCAGTCGCCGATTCGTGGGTATGGACACCTCATGTCATATCGACGTCTTACAAGCAATGGCCCAAAGAGCCATTCGTTTTTTTCCGGTTATAGAGGATATAAAAATCATTCGAAGTTATGCGGGACTCAGGCCTTTTACGCCGGATCATCTGCCCATCATATCAGAAACCGAGATACCGGGCTTTTACGTGGCTGCGGGTCATGAAGGCGATGGCATCGGCCTATCCCTTATCACCGGAAAATTAATATCTCAGATGATCTGCGAGCAGCCATTGGCAATAACAACCGAACCCTTAAAGCTGAGTCGATTTAAAGATGGATAGCGGCGATAAATTTGAAATTGAAGTGGACGGCAAAACTATTTTAGCCCGCAAGGGACAGACGATTGCTGAGGCATTGTTAGCCAATGGTTTGCGGGCTTTAAGGACGACCAGAAAGCAGGCACCCCGGGGTGTCTACTGTGGCATGGGAATTTGTTACGAGTGCAGAATGATTGTCAATGGCATTCCCAACGTCCGTACCTGCATGACCATGGCAACACCAGCGTGCAAAGTAACCACCCAGGATGATTCAAGGATAACGCTTGAGAAATGAGAGAAGTTGAGCTGATCATCATCGGAGGCGGCCCGGCGGGGATCACAGCTGCAACTGAGGCAGCCCACATAGGAGCTTCTGTCGCTCTCATTGATGAAAATCAGCATCTGGGCGGAAAAATATTTGGCGCTACGGGTAACAGGATCCCAGGCAGTGCATCCGATAAGGTCGAGAAAAAACTTCGGCGTCAAATACTGAAAGACTTCGATCGGGTTGGGGATAAAATTACGGTATATTTGAACACCGAGGTATGGGACATTGTTGATCAGAGCATGGTGTTGCTTTACGCCAAAGAAGGCTCTGGCGGACACGTAAAGCGCATCAAGGGTAAAAAGCTGATTATTTCCGTTGGCGCTTTTGAAAAAGCAATTCCTTTTCCGGGGTGGACACGTCCCGGTGTGTTTTCGGTCGGGGGGTTGAACACGCTGGCTAAAAAGGGAATTGTGCCGGGTGAAAAATTTTTACTTGCCGGAGCCGGCCCATTGCAGCTCGTACTGGCAGATCATTTAATTCATGCCGGTGCCAAGTTAAGCGCCATTGTTAATGCAGTTTCTCTGAGAGACATTGCGGTAAGTGCCTTGCAACTTTTTGCAAGTATTGACTCCTTGAGATTTCGATCCGGTGTCGAATACCTGTGGCATATCAAAAGGCATAAAGTGCCTATCTATTCTTCTTACATTATTTCCAAAGTCTACGGTAGCAACGAGGTAGAAAAAGCCGAGATTGTCAGGGTTGACAGATTATGGAATCCGATAAGGGGAGCGGAAAAGGAGATAAAAGTTGATACAGTCGCTTACGGTTTCGGACTGATTCCGTGTACCGAGTTGACCCGGCTCTGCGGATGCAAGCATTTCTACGATGAACGTCTTGGCTATTGGAGAGTCGAACTCAACGAAAAAATGGAAACCACCGTACCCGGAATATTTGCGGCCGGCGATGGTCTGACCATCAAGGGTTATTCCGCCGCCATTGAGGAGGGCAGGGTTGCTGCCATTGAGGCATGCACCCAGCTTGAGCGTGTGAACAGAAGAGAAGCCGATAGATTACTTCGATCCTCATTAAGAAAATTAAAACGGTTCAAACGGTTTGGCCGAATCATGGACACCATATCATCGCCGAGATCGGGGATATTCAATATCCTGACGGATGATACAATTGTGTGCCGCTGTGAGGACGTCACCGCGCGGGATGTGATCTTCGCGGTGGCTGACGGCGCCAGAGATGTGAATGACATCAAAAGAAGAACCAGACTGGGAATGGGACACTGTCAAGGACGCATTTGTGGGCAAGTTATAAACGAGTTGATGTGGAAATTGACAGGCATTCGCAAGCAGCGCGAAATTTTCACGCCTAGTATCCCGGCCAAACCGGTTCCTTTTGAGTGGCTTGCCGGGGAGTAGAGATCGCCTTTTCTGCAATCTGTATAAACATCTGAGAGTTACAATACCCCCGGTGTTAAGTGCGTGCCATGCTCATCCTCTAAAAGAGGGTGTCCTCCCATAAGCGCTAAGTTATTTTTAGGCCGGGGGACTGTGGAAGGTTTACTAAAAAAATGAACATCGAACATCGAACGTCCAACATCGAATCTTGAATGCGAAAAGATGAAAAAACAAACTTATGATTTAGAAGAAAGGCTGCTAAAATCAAGAATAGGTATTCTTAATTCAACAGCCAAGGGGACAAAAGGCGGCGCCTGAGAGAGGCCATCGCGCAAGGGAGATTGAGAAACAATGGGTTATCGTTCTAAAGACCAAAAGCTTTTTTCGGGAGATGGAGCCGCCCACCGGCGTGCGATTTACAAGGGATGCGGATATGATGATATTGATCTTTCGCGGCCGCTGATCGGGGTGGTCAATACGTGTAACGATGCAGCTCTGGGACATGTGCATCTGGATAAACTCTCCGAACACGTCAAGGCGGGAATCTGGCAGGCTGGTGGAACACCTTTTGAGTTTGGAACCATTTCCACCTGTGGAGGAATTTCCATCGGAACGCCGCATTTGCGCTATGAAATGGTTATTCGAGATGTTATTGCTTCTTCGATAGAAATCATGGCCAATGTTGAATTATTTGATGGACTGGTTCTGCTGGCTTCTTGTGACAGTATTATTCCGGGAGTCATCATCGGGGCGCTGAGGACCGGGCTTCCAAGCATCTTTCTTTCAGGCGGGCCACAACTTCCCGGCAGATTTGAAAACCGACAGGTGGTGATGTCCGAGCTCGATCAGGAAGTATTTGGTGCCCGGCACAAGGGCAAAGAAAAACAGCAGCGACTGAGGGTTCTTGAAGATCAAGTGTGTCCGGGAGCCGGAGCGTGTTCATTGATGGGAACCGCCAACACCATGCAAATCATCGCTGAAGCCATTGGTATGGCTTTGCCGGGCTCATCAACTGTTCCGGCCGTATATGCCGAAAAATTAAGATTTGCTAAAAGGACCGGCAGAAGAATCGTGGAAATGGTGAAAAGCGATTTGAGGCCTTCAGAAATCATTACAAAAGCGAGTCTCTTAAACGCAATCATGGTAGAACTTGCCATCGCAGGATCAACGAATGCAGTTATGCATCTGATCAGTTTTGCCAAAGAGATGGGGATAGATATAGGTCTTAACGACTTTGAGCGACTTTCCAGAAAGGTACCGGTTATTTCCAGGGTCATTCCAAGCGGGCGTGCCACGGTTGTTGATCTGCATTATGCCGGGGGAGTCCCCGCAATAATGGGTGAGCTTTCATCCATGCTAGATGTGAGGGCTAAGACGGTTTGGGGAAAGACGGTGGAGGAAATCATAAAAGATGCCAGATCGACCGATACTGAGGTGCTCACAACGATCGAGGACCCGGTTTTCCCGAGCGGCGGTATTGCGGTGCTGAAGGGGTCCCTGGCACCGTCAGGTGCCATATGCCGGATCACAACCATTCCGAGCAACCGGATGACTCACAGCGGTCCGGCGCGGATATTTCACTCGGATGAAGATGCCTATCACGCAGTGACAACGGGAAAAATTGAAGCTGGAGATGTGATCATTATTCGATACGAAGGACCGGTGGGAGCTCCAGGTATGAGAGAGATGATGATGACAACCGATGCATTGGTGGGCATGGGGAAGGCCAAAGATGTCTTTGTGGTTACAGACGGCAGGTTTTCAGGCTTTACCGAAGGATCTGCCATCGGTCATGTAGCCCCTGAAGCGGCTGTGGGCGGCCCCATAGCTATCGTCGAAGAAGGCGATCCAGTGATGATCGACATACCTTCGAGAAAACTGGATCTGGATATTTCTAAAGAGGAGATTTCCAGACGACTGGAAGTTTGGTCCCCGCCACCTGCAAAAGTGAAGCGAGGAATCCTCGCCATTTACGCGAAAACTGCTCTCCAGGCCCATGAGGGCGCCATGATGGATGACAGCCTGAAAAATCCGGAATCTTATTGAAAACTTAGCGACTGGAATCCATTATTTCTTTACCCCAGTAAGAGGTCTTCTTCCCAGCCAAAATGTGCAATTTTGATTTCTTCCATTTTACTTGTTCCCAGCCCATAGACTTTATCTGCTGCCTCTACACAGATAGGCGGCGGTGAGATGGGCCAGGATTCACCACGCAACGCACGCCTCTTCTCGGTAAGGATTTTTAAACAAACGGTCTCAACGGCCACGGGATCAGTTCCGGCAATCAGCCCATTATATGCCCATTTATACCGCGGATCAGACTGGGGACCTTTATCGCAAAGGGGATGAATGGCATCCACCACAACAAGCCGTGTTTTTCCTTTCACCTCAGGAATATGCCAGATTTCACCTAATTTGGCGCTTTTCTCTTCATGATACCTGGAGGGACGCCCTGAATACATGATATAGTTCTTTATCACGGTTCCAATTCCTGTTAACCAATGTCCCTTGAGTGCCGGCATGGAAATCAACGCGGTACATTGCTTGGGTCTTCGCTTTCCCCCTTGCGCCATAATAATATTCTTCTCAGGAATTCCAACCTTTTTCATTAAGCTTGTCTTCACCACCTCAACCAATTCTGGATGGGTTGGATTAAGGTGAGGCGTAGGTACGAGTCCGATAATGTCATCCGGCTTTACAAGTTCAGCCCATGCCTCTTGGATCATGACTTTCCCTGTAACCTGGAGAACCGTCTGATCAAGCATGGTCTGCAGTATTTTGGAATCTACCTTGAATGTGGTATCCATGACGTTTTTGTCTCGGATTACTGTCACCAAGCTTGACTGAACCGCGTGTTCGCTCCCATTGGCCCACGGCACCCCCAGTACGGAGACAGCAAGGGTTGCGCCCACGGTTCCACGGATAAAATCTCTTCTCGTTAATCGCTTTTGATTATTTTCCATGGTCATTCTCCTTGTTTGTGGCATTGCATGAAATGTGCTTTATGATCATATGGGCAGATTCCCGGTTCGGACATTCAAAAACTACGGCCAGACAAGTTTCATTCAGTGCATAGCCTAACCAGCCGTCCTCGACGCTGAAGGAATTCATGTGTTTCTTGGTGACGCCTGGATTAAATCCTTTTTGATGCTCATGAAGATATGCGTTGTGGAAATTATCCAGGGCTTTTTGTGCTCGTTCCGGAGTTGCATACTTCACAAACAGGACTTGAACGCGTTTGGAGGTTCCAGCATCCGATATGTTTTCGTACGGTGCGGTCACAGCTTCTGTTGAATGATCCAAATTGAGTATATTTTGATGGCTGAGATAATACAACGAATTCAATACCAGGTGTGAGCGAAAATACCCGACTCGATCTTTCCGCAATTTCCAATCTGAACCCATAGCTTGTGGGAGAATATTCAACAATTCGGGTTCAGCAGACATCTTGCGGTTTACCGCAATCGTCTGGCCCAGGGAAAGGACGGCTTCTTTGGATGCCGCTGTTTCCCGGTAAGCCATCACTCGCGCGTAAATGGTATCTGCCCAGATACGCAACAATCCCTCACCATACAGGGCTCTGGCTGGTGCGACAGTGGGATTGGCTTGATATGAGGGTTTAGAGTGGATAGTAACAGGTTCACCGCCCCAATCCAGCGATAATAAACCAAACGCATCATTGGAGGTGTTCATCACATACACTTCCACCAGGATGCTGTCTTGTTGGTCAGCCGTGTACTCGTAGACCTCAAGGTGGTTAAAACCATAGGCTAAATATAGTTCTCCCGCTCCATTCATATAGTGAAAAATATTGCTCGAATCAACGATGCGAGCTGAATCGGATCTGGTCCAAACACCAATCGTTTTAGGAAGATTTACTGTTTTTTCAGTCATTTTGGCACTTATTCCCTCCAAAAATGATACGTTTATTATTATGAGTAGAAAGGAGAGTACGGTCTTTGAAGATGAGCCCATCATGGTCATTGCCTCTCACGATATGATTCTCTGTAAAAACAGCTTAACAAACATTCGCCCAACATGAATTTAATGATCTGAATTTGTCAATATTTTTTTCGGAGCAGGTTCAATTTTCTCGATTTAAAACTCATGCTTGACAAAAGTAAAGAATCAAATGATTGTCAGTGGAGAATTGAGTCTACGGACCGGTATTCAAACAGCACAAAGGGAAAAAACATGGATATATTTGTCACAGCTATTGTTGCTATTATCGTTGCTATCTTAGCGGTTTTGATTGCCGTTTTCACTAGAAAAACGATTGGGAAGATATTTGTCTATGTGATTTTAGGCCTGATTATCGGACTATCTGTTGGATATTTCCTCACGCCGATCATCATATCATTCCTTTAAAACCTTTAATTTTAACCGAGTTGTGTTTACCTTAAATCCCGGCTTCTAGATTGGGCTAAAATTTACTTGACAATCCCAATTGGTGTTATTAATAATCATTATTAATTAATATTTCTGGTTAGGTCATGGTACTTAAGATTTCCTGAATTAGCACAACAGTCATATATTGGTAAAATACTTCAGCGCGAGTTAGGGGTTTTTTCTGACTTTATGTCTGCCGAAGATTGGATAATCGAAAGCTAAACAATATGTCAGAGACAACACTACAATCTTACCTTTATTTAGCAGAACCAAGCCTTATTAAAGAATGGCATCCTACGAAAAATGGCAAATTAAATCCAAGAAATGTAACCTCTGAACATGATGAGAAAGTGTGGTGGTTATGCGAAAACGGTCACGAGTGGGAAGCTACAATTAGAGATAGAATTATGGGGGAAGGATGCCATGTTTGTCAATCAGAATTAGTTAAAGAAAATCCTCATAAAATTGAAGACAGTTCATACCCACAAAAATCTATTAGCGATGAAGGTACTATTTCGCAAAAGGCGAATACCATTTTTCAAATAGATTCTCCTGAAACATACAACGGCGTTGAATATAGAAAAAACACACGTTATAAATACAAAGCCACCGCAATACTTGAAAATCCTATTTCAGGAAAATCGATATATGCTCAAATGCAAAACATTAGCAATGGCGGTATGTATCTTGAGAC
>CP070746.1:2659843-2694906 GCA_020348305.1 Desulfobacterales bacterium | reverse complement strand
GATTTCTTATGCATGCACCTTGAATCTTTTCTCCAAAGCGTTTTTTTTACCTCTCGCTCAATCACCGCAGACTTTAATTTCCCTAAATGGTCTTATGACGGTAAGGGTTCCCTGCCAGGATCAAACCTATCATGAATATGCAATCCTTTAAAACTGATTGCAAAACCAGCATCTTTTTTTGCAGCCGAGTAAATCAATCTGATTCCGCTGACCGTATCAGTTCAAAGAAAAAAAGTTAAAATTGGCAACAATTCTAAGGAACTATCGACTCTCACCATCGGTTTTCAACCACCTTATTTTTTGCTTTTATCCTTGACAGAATTTTGCAAGTCGTTTATAGGCAGTTTCTTAAACGAATTTCTTGATGCTAAACCGCTGCGAATGTGAATGCACCGGTTTATCCCAAAAAAAGCTAACAATTTTAGGGGTTCTTGTGGAAACGGAGTTGGAAAAATTGATAGAGCGTGAAAAACCCACTATTTTAAAAAAGTGGTTTGATATAGCGATCCAATCCTACGACCCCGACACCGCCAAATTTTTAAGCAATCAAAAAGATCCGTTTGCCAATCCTGTGGGAAGCAGCACGCTGAAAGGATTGCAGGGACTATTGGATCAACTCCTTAAGGATTTAGATCGTAAAGCGGTTCATTCGTATTTAGATCCGATTATCCGGATCAGAGCCGTTCAGGCTTTTACCCCCTCTCAGGCCACCGCCTTTATTCTTTCCTTGAAACAGGTTCTCAGAGAAATGCTGGATAAAAAGCTCCAAGATCCCAAGATGGCAAAAGCGTTCATGAGTTTCGAATCTAAAATCGATCGGCTCTGCCTGATGGCCTTTGACATCTATATGGAGTGCAAGGAAAAAATATATCAAATCAGCGCAAATGAGACCCGAAATCGCACATTCAGGACATTTGAGAGGGCAGGTCTGCTATCTGAAAAAAAGGGGGATCGTCCCAAGATCAAGAAAACGATTAATTAACTATGATAAAAGCCCCTGTTCCCCGACCGTTGCGGATGAGGGGCCTTAGCGTGAGGTGCTGTTCAATGAATGCAAGGTACATGTTTTCACTCATCGCAGTTATCGTCCTGCTTTTGATTGTCTGGGCGGGCACGGCAGTTGGGCTGCAGGTTGTCTTTGGCATCATCATACCTTACCTGGCTATTGTCATATTTATTACCGGGTTTTTTTTCAAAGTGCTGAACTGGTCGCGTTCGGCGGTGCCCTTCCGCATTCCAACCACCGCAGGTCAGCACAAATCACTGCCCTGGCTCAAACACGCTCAAATTGATTGCCCGACAAACAAGTGGCAGGTGGTTGTACGCATGGCTCTGGAAATACTGACCTTCAGATCGTTGTTTCGAAACACCCGAATGAGCCTAAAGGAGGGATCAAAGCTTTCTTACCAGTTGGAAATCTTTTTATGGGTGGGGGCGTTGGCCTTTCATTACGCCTTTTTGGCGGTTGTCATCAGACATCTACGGTTTTTTACGGAGCCGGTACCGTTTTTCGTTCAACTCGTAGAAAATATTGACAGTTTTTTCCGTTTCGAGTTCTTGTATCCGGTATTTCAATTCGGCTTGCCGGGCGTTTTTCTATCCGGCCTTGTTCTCTTGCTTGCGGTAGCTTACCTGTTTTTAAGACGAATTTTTACGCCTCAGGTAAGATATATCTCACTCGCTTCAGATTATTTTCCGTTGTTTCTGATTTTCGGGATAGCGCTGACGGGCATACTCATGCGTTATGTCACCAAAATTGATGTGACGGCCGCAAAAGAGCTCACCATGGGATTGGTAAGCTTTCAACCCACCATACCTGAAGGCGTCGGAACCATCTTCTACATCCATGTCTTTTTCGTCAGCATCCTGTTGGCCTATTTTCCTTTCAGCAAGTTGATGCACCTGGGAGGAATTTTTCTTAGCCCGACACGAAACCTGACCGCAGACACTCGCGCAAGAAGACACATTAACCCGTGGAATTACCCGGTTCCGGTACATACCTATGAAGAATATGAAGATGAGTTTAGAGAAAAAATGATCGAGGTTGGAATACCGGTTGAGAAAATGCCGGAAGAAAAACCAGTTGAAGAAGAAGCGGCTGTAGAAGACGAAAAGCCAGCACAAGAGGAAAAGAAGGAGTAGCCATGGCAGAAGAAATTCCCAAACCTGAGGAACTCATGCAGATCAAGCATCGTCCGCCGAAAACGGATTGGATGAAAACACCGACCAACATCCGTAAGGGGATGTATTGCTACGCATCGAACCCAAAAAGCGTGGCGTATGTCGATCTTCCCAACGCTCGGGAATGGAATCCAATGGAAGACGACTGGAAGCTGCCAGATAACTGGCAGGAGATCATCCATGATGGGTTTAAAGAACGGCTTGAGCGGTTTCGATCATTTAAAGTGTTTATGGACATCTGTGTCAGGTGTGGTGCCTGTGCTGATAAATGCCATTACTTTATCGGAACAGGTGATCCTAAAAACATGCCGGTGCTGCGCGCTGAGCTCTTACGGTCCGTTTATCGCAACGATTTCACCAGAGCCGGAAAGATTTTAGGCAAACTGAACGGTGCCAGGCCCATGAGCCTCGATGTACTCAAAGAATGGTGGTATTATTTATTTCAATGTTCGGAATGCCGGCGTTGTTCGGTATTTTGCCCCTATGGTATCGACACGGCAGAAATTACCATTATGGGTCGGGAATTATTAAATCTGATTGGTCTTAATATCGACTGGATCGCCACACCGGTGGCAAACTGTTATCGCACCGGCAACCACCTGGGCATTCAGCCCCATGCGTTCAAAGACATGCTCAACTTTTTTGTCGATGATATCGAGGACATTACCGGGGTCAAGGTGGAGCCCCAATATAACAAGAAGGGAGCAGACATTTTGTTTATTACCCCTTCCGGCGATGTGTTTGCCGATCCGGGTACTTACACCTGCATGGGGTACATGATCTTATTTCACTATTTACAGGAAAAATACGGATTTGACATCACCTGGAGCACCTATGCCTCGGAGGGTGGAAACTTCGGATTCTTTACTTCCCATGAGACCATGAAGCGGCTGAATGCCAAAATGTATGCCGAAGCCAAAAGGCTCGGTGTAAAATGGATTTTGGGCGGAGAATGCGGTCACATGTGGCGCGTGATCAATCAGTACATGGACACCATGAACGGTCCGACAAATTTCATGGAGGAACCGGTTTCCCCCATTACCGGCACCAAATTCGAAAATGCCAAGTCCACCAAAATGGTGCACATCACCGAGTTTACCGCCGATTTGATCAAGCACGGTAAACTCGATCTGGATCCTAGCCGCAATAATCATATGAAAGTAACCTATCATGATTCCTGCAACACATCCAGGGGCATGGGAATATTTGATGAGCCCAGATATGTGATTCAAAATGTGTGCAACCATTTTTATGAGATGCCGGCCAACACGATCCGGGAAAATACCTTTTGTTGCGGCAGCGGTGCGGGATTGAACGCCGGTGAGGATATGGAGCTGCGGTTGGCGGGCGGTCTGCCCAGAGCCAATGCGGTCAAATATGTTCATGACAAACATGGGGTCAACATGCTGGCCTGCATTTGCGCCATTGATAGGGCCGCCCTTCCGGCGTTGATGGAATACTGGGTTCCCGAAGTCGATGTTACCGGTATTCATGAGATGGTGGCCAACGCCCTGAACCTGCCCGGGCAAAATGAGAGAACCACCGACTTACGCGGTGAAGATATTCCGGGAATGGAAGGCGAAACAGAGGTCGAGTCGGAGGAAGAAGCGAATGAGTGATAAAAAATTAATTATTATAGGTTTAGTCATTTTTTTTGTAATAGTGGCATTTCCCTTATGGTATCATTTCCTTTTCCATGGGGGCAAAGCCGCCCCTGCGCCTGAGCTTGAACTGACGGACAAAGCCAAAGCCGCCAAAGTGTGTGTGCGGTCTACACAATACATGACGGCTGAGCATATGCAGCTTCTGGATGTCTGGAGAGAGTCGGTGGTGCGCGAGGCCGAGCGAGTTTATGTAAGTCCCGACGGGAAAGAATACAACATGAGCCTTTCCAATACGTGTCTGGACTGTCACTCGAACAAGGCGGAGTTTTGCGACAGATGCCATAATTATGCATCCGTCAGACCGTACTGTTGGGATTGTCATATTGATAACCCGAAGGAGAAATCGTGATGGATAGCAGCAGAAGACGTGTTTTGCAATTACTGGGGCTGTCTGCGTTGGGATTGACCACCAAGCCGATTCGGGACGCTTTTGCCCAGGAAGAAGAACAGGTCCAAGCCCAATTTAAAAAAGGTGAAAATGCCCTGACTGCACAACAGTGGGCCATGGTCATCAATACCCGCGCATTTGAATCCGAAGGCGATTTAGAGCCCCTGATCGAAGCCTGTCATAAGATCCATAATGTTCCGAAATTAGAAAATAAAAATCACGAAATCAAATGGATTTGGCCGGAACCCTACCACAACGCCTTTCCGTTGAAGGCAGGCAGGTTTCTAAGCGAAGAAGTGGAACATCGTTCGTTTCTGGTGCTCTGCAACCATTGTGAGAATCCGTCCTGTGTTCGGGCCTGTCCCACAAAGGCGACCTTTAAGCGCGAATCCGACGGAATTGTCTTGATGGATTTTCATCGCTGCATTGGATGCCGTTTTTGTATGGCCGCCTGTCCGTTTGGTGCCAGAAGTTTTAACTTCCGCGATCCGCGGCCGTTTATTAGAGAAACCAACAAACAGTTTCCGACGCGGATGAAAGGCGTGGTTGAAAAATGCAATTTCTGCGCGGAACGGTTAGCTGTCGGGCAGATGCCGGCCTGCGTGGAGGCCTCAGAGGGAAAGTTAACATTTGGCGATCTGTATGATCCCGAATCTGAAGTTCGAGAATTGATTCGAACAAATTACACCATTAGACGTAAACAGATGTTGGGGACTGAACCTTCTGTATACTACATCGTGTGAGGTGAATATGCTTGAATTAGCGATTAAAGGAACTAAACGATATTATGGGTGGATGACATTTCTTCTGGCCGTCATCGGCGCCGGATTTCTGATTTATTTGTGGCAGCTCAATGTTGGCTTGCGTATCACCGGAATGAGCCGGGATGCTTCCTGGGGATTTTATATTGCCAATTTTACCTTTCTGGTCGGGGTGGCCGCCGGAGGGGTGATGGTGGTGCTTCCCTACTATCTGCATGATTATAAAGCCTTTGGCAAAGTGACCATATTGGGTGAGTTTCTGGCGATCGCCTCCGTTATCATGTGCATGACATTTATTATCGTTGATCTTGGGCAACCCATGCGGATTTTTAATGTATTTCTCTATCCTACTCCAAATTCGGTTCTCTTTTGGGATACTGTCGTGCTTTCGGGCTACCTGCTGTTGAATATTGTTATCGGCTGGAATGTGCTGGAAGCCGAGCGCAACAACGTGCATTATCAACAATGGTTAAAGCCGCTCATCTATATTTCAATACCCTGGGCCATCAGTATCCATACGGTGACCGCCTATCTTTATTGCGGTCTGCCGGGGAGAGGATTCTGGTTGACTGCCATTTTGGCGCCGCGCTTTTTGTCTTCGGCCTTTGCATCCGGACCGGCGTTGCTCGTTTTGTTGTGCCTGATTATCCGAAGAGTCAGCAACTTTGATCCCGGCAGGGAACAGATTCAATCGCTGGCCAAAATTGTGGCCTATGCCATTTGTGTTAACGTCTTTTTCTTTCTGTGCGAGGTGTTTGTGGTGTTTTACAGCCAGATTCCGGAACATATGGATCACTTCAAGTATTTATTCGTCGGTCTACACGGCAAGGGCGCCTATGTTCCCTGGATGTGGGCATCACTCATCCTGATGGTGATCGGCATTATTCTAACGGTCAATCCGATCACCCGCAAAAATGAAGGAGTTCTGGCGGTCGCCTGTATGGTTATATTTTTCGGAACCTGGATCGATAAAGGCCTGGGCATGATCTCCGGAGGGTTTACTCCCAATCCACTGCACCATATCAACGAGTATATTCCCACGTTGCCGGAAATCACAATTGCGCTGGGTGTTTGGGCCATGGGCTTCTTTATTTTAACCGTGCTGTTTAAGATTGCCGTCGGTGTGAAAGAAGAAGTCCGCGCATAAAAAGAATTCTGGCAAGTTATTTTTATCTATAAATTTTACTCAATTAAAGACAATCAGCTTAAATCAACGAATAAAGGGATTTTCCATTTAATGAGGAAGGCCTCTTCGTTTTTGGCAATTGACAACACGCAATACGTCTATAAAAATACGCTTTTTCGAAAACAGTCCCCGAAATTATTTTGACTGTGAATCGGTTTTGCACGGAAATAATTTATTGGTTGACATATCGTCCGAAAGGAAGTATAAAAGTAGTATGAAAATCAAGACATCAATAACACTATCCGTGGAAATCCTGCATGCCATTGACCGGATTTTAGGTGAATCAAAAAATCGCTCGGCTTTCATTGAGTATGCCTTGCGCGATTATCTCAGGAAAAGATCCAAAACACTTCGGAATGAAAAGGATTTGGAAATTCTAAACAAAAATTCGAAACGCCTTAACCGAGAAGCGGAAGATGTACTTACTTACCAGGTGGAATTTTGAAACGGGCAGAATTATACCGTGTTCAGAAGCCATCATCCATAGACCCTAAAAAGTTTAGGGTTTTTGTGATTGTTAGCCGTCAGATTCTTATCGATTCTCGTTTCTCCACTGTCATCTGCGCGCCTATCTATAGTAAGTATGATGGGCTGTCCACCCAGATCCCTGTGGGAATAGAAGAAGGGTTAAAGCATGACAGCAGCATTCATTGTGATGAACTCATAAGCCTGCCAAAATCATCTCTAACGAACTTTGTCGGCTCGCTTGCAACGCAAAAAATGGCCGAATTAGATAAGGCCTTAAAAATCGCCCTCGACCTTAATGACATATTAGTGGATTAATCAATTGATGATTAAAAAATGGTCTTAGCCAAAAAGGGGCATTTAATTGTCGGAAAGCCCCTTTTTTTGTTGGAAGTTCGATGTATCCGCTTTCATGTTGTGCATGACGAACAATTTCACCCTCGATTAAATAGATCACCTCTTCGGCAATATTGGTGGCATGATCGGCCATTCGTTCGAGATGGCGGGAGATTAGCAACAAATTGATTAAATAACCGACTTTTTCAGGATGCTCGCCCATGGCTAATTTTATGCGGTCATAGGCTTCTTTTTGCATTTGATCAACCTCATCATCAAGCTGAAGTACTTTCAAAGCGATATCATCATCCAAACTGATTAACGAATCCAGACTCATTTTCAACATGGTCTGTGCCTTTTCCCCCATTGCGGAATAATCGAAAAAGAAATCCATCTGCTCACGTTTGGCAATAACTCCTACGCGCTGGGCGATGTTGACGGCCTGGTCGCCGATTCGTTCGAGGTCGTTGTTGATTTTAATGACGGCGATGAGAAATCGCAGATCGATGGCCACCGGTTGATGAAGGGCCAGGACTTTCAGGCACTCTTCTTCGATTTCGACTTCCTTCTCATCAATCTCAAGATCCTTTTTAATAATTTGGTTCGCCAGCTCAGCGTCTTGGTTTTCAACAGCAATTACGGCCATCTGTACGAGTTCCTCCACCATAGATCCCAGGGTGATAATTTGTTTTTTTATTTTTTCGAGTTCTTTGCGGAAATGCTTGGTCATGATCTTGTCCTTATTACTACGTAAACGGCATACTTTGTAATATCCGGTTTACCCGGTGATCACTGCTATGCGTAATAGATTACAGATAATAGACCCCGAAGATTGAATCTACCGGCTCAGGAGGTGGTTTAAAACTGTTCTGTGCCGGTGTCGGTGTGGAGCATCCGGATATCACCAATGCCTCTCGCCGAATCAAAAATTCGCAATTTGAGCGCTGCTTGCAGAATGCTGTCACCGAAATTATTGAAGCTAAAATTGGCAATGACGGCATCGTACTGGCGAACTCAAAAAAGGCAGCACCGTTGAAGCTGACTCGCAAGGATATCTTCTTGGCGTTGGCCAAGGAAGTACCGGACCCAAACGGCGGTGAAAAGCTGATTCCTAATCCCTATAAAACCTGGAAAGACGTTAATTCTTCTTTGCCCGACAAGGCCATAGAGGTTCTCGGACCTCCGCCGACTTCAGGCACCCGGGATGCCTTTGTGGAACTGGCCATGGAAGGTGGTGCCAAAAAATTTGACTGGATCACAGCCATGAAAAAGACAAATAAGAATAAATATAAAACCGTTTGCCACACCATTCGTGAAGATGGCGCCTATGTCGAAGCCGGCGAAAACGACAATCTCATCGTTCAAAAGCTTGAGGCCAACCCCGATGCAGTGGGGATTTTCGGATTCAGCTTTTTGGATCAAAATATGGACAAAATCCAGGGCTCCTATGTGGATGGTGTTCAGCCGACGTTTGAGGCCATTGCTGATGGTAAGTATCCCGTTTCCCGTCCGTTGTTTTTCTACGTAAAGAAAGCTCATGTTGGTGTTATTCCCGGCATCAAAGAATATCTGGCTGAGTTCACCAGCGAAAAGTGTTGGGGAGAGGATGGTTACTTAGGCGAAAAGGGTATGATACCTATGCCGGATACAGAGCGGCAACAGTACCGCAATGCTATTGAAACCCTAGAAGTTCTGACTGCTGTAAAATAGTAATATAAAATGGAAGCGACTGAATCTTCAATAGAAAATAGAGCACAACGCTTTATGAGAACGATGCCGGAAGAAAGCCCCCAGGAACCTGTTCAAGCCGGAGAAAAAAGAGTCCTCGTCAGCCGTGAGAATCGGAAAACAGTTGGGGAAATCACCATTGAAAATCCACGGATGACCTGTCGCGATGTCAATGTTTACTATGGTGAGAAACGCGCCATTAGAAACGTTTCTCTGGATATCGGCCTCAATGAGGTTCTCGCTATGATAGGGTCTTCCGGTTGCGGTAAATCAACTATCATTCGCTGCTTGAACCGAATGAATGATACCATAGAAGGATGCCGGGTAACTGGCGAGATTACCCTCGATGGTGCGAATATTCATAGTAGAAATATTGATGTGGTTCCCTTGAGGGCACAAGTTGGTATGGCCTTTCAAAAACCAAACCCCTTTCCGAAATCCATCTATGACAATATTGCTTATGGTCCACTAACTAATCTTTTTTGGAATGTGCCATGAGAACGCAACTTTACTTTGCGATCATCGAGCGCATCATGTCGCCGGCGTTTTCAGCGTGGTCAGCAATGGAGCCGATGGTCTCGGCCAGCCGGACCAGATGGAATACGGCAACTGCATCGTCAATGGAATTAAAAATCTTTTCTTTTACGGCATCCTCCAGCTTGTCGGCCTCGTGTTCATGTTGTCTAAGGGTGTGAATCATTTGCTTAACGCGGGTTCGCTGGGATTCGGAGAAATTTGAAAAATACTTTCGGGCTTCTGACACCATTTTGCTCAATTCTTCAATCGGATCCATCACCGCTTCTACCAGTAACATAAAATCCTTTTCTAAAACTTCCGGGATTCCGGCAGCACTTCTAAAAGAGAGCCAGTCCAGGCCCTCTTCCACGGCATCCAGCACTTTATCCTGCTCTCTTAAATACCTGAACAACTGGAATTTATCGACCGCCAACAAGGTTCCTTTTGGAAGATGGCCACGGATACGCCGCTTAATGGCATCTGCTTCATCCTCTAGTTTATCAATATCCTGTCTGAAATGTTCAAAGTCTTCGCATCTTTCTTCGATAATGCATTCGATGGCCCGCTGAAACACCCAGGCACATTCTTTTACCTTTTCGGCATGTTCCTGGATGCCTTCGAAAGGTGATGTGATAAACATTGAAAGAAACGGTATACGCATGATTATCTCCTTTATAAAAAGAGTTGTAGAATCTTGAAAATAATGATGCTTGTTATTGCGGCAGCAGGAACGGTTAAAACCCAATATACTATGATTTGAAAAATAATTCGAAAATTGACAGCCTCCAAACCACGGGCGATTCCTACGCCCATTACGCCGCCAACTGCCGCATGGGTCGTTGAAACCGGCAATCCCAATTTGGATGCCACCAGCACCGTTGTCGCGGCAGCAAAATCAACTGAGAATCCACGTGTATTTGTAAGGATGGTGATCTTTTTGCCAATCGTATCCATCACCCGATGACCGGCCATGGCAATACCGCACGCAATACCGATACCTCCAAACAACAGGAGAAAAACCGGTACCGGAACCTTTTCGCCAACTTCACCCGTTTTTACGAGAAAATAAATAACCGCTAACGGACCGATGGCGTTTGCCACATCGTTGGCACCCTGTGCCAAGGCAACATAGCAGGATGTTCCAATTTGAATTCTTCGAAAGATATCCTCTTCCCCACTCGATTCGCTTTTTCTTATATATCGACGTAGCATTTTCATTCCCAAGAATCCTAAACCAATGGATAATAATAATGCAATATAAAGCGCCATGGCGGTCCCTACAGCTAATTCTTTGCCCAATGGGGTCTTAAATAAAAAAGACAGGACAACCACAAAAAAAGCAATGCCGATAAAAAATGGTGATAATTTCATAGACCGGGTGAAAGGATCCTTTTTGGATAAGATCAGTTTGGTTATTGTCTTAAACATTGTGAAGCCGATAACCAGGCTGAATACCGGGGAAATAACCCAGCTCATGACAACAGCACCGAGTTTGCCCCAGTTAATTACCGAGAATCCTCCGGCCACGATACCAAAGCCGACCATAGCCCCTACAATTGAATGTGTCGTTGAAACAGGAAGTGATCTCCAGGTGGCAAAAGAGACCCATAACGCAGAGGCCAGCAAAGCGGAGAGAGCCCCAATTAAGGCAAGATGTGGATCGGCGAGAATTTCTGTTGAGACGATTCCTTTGCGTATCGTATTGGTGACATGAGTTCCGATAAATGTGGCACCGACGATATTTAAGATGCCGGCAATGAAAATCGCTTGCCGGATCGTAATTGCTTTGGCGCCAACAGCCGAGGCCATGGAATTGGCAACATCATTGGCCCCAATATTCCAGGCCATATAGAAACCGAAAATATAGCCGATGATTAAAACGTAGAATTCAGATGGCATTCGAGCTTATTCTTTACAGAAATAGAATTTGACGGATAAAATTCAAAATTCTTCCTTCGATGAAGGCAGAATAAAGAATTAGGCAGTTTGCGCTGAAAATAGGATCGAAACAAATGATGGCGAGGGCATAGCATGTTGGAATGATGAAATCAATGAGAAATCAGGGCTGTCCGATAGGGGCTGGGCTTTTCACTAATAAATTAATAAGAGGTGGTCTGAATTAATTTGGCAGGCGAACCAAACATCAAATATTTACGGGTAGATGAATTTTGAATGTGCTTCCCTCACCGACCGTGCTTTCGACGGTGACATAGCCCCCTTGGGCTTGAGCGATGTGCTTGACAATGGTAAGCCCTAACCCCGTGCCGCCGAACTGCCGGCTTCTGGATTTGTCAATACGATAAAACCGTTCAAACAATCTGGCTGCAGCTTGGTTCATACTGATAATGCGCTCGTCTTTGTCCACTGCAATAACACCCTCCAACAGGCTAATGTTCTCTCATTATGTACAATCGGCGCAGCCACATACATCATTTCTTGTAATAGGGTATTACTGTGCCGGATGGATCTACCAATCTTTCTGCCATATGCTTGGATTATTTCGGGTCGATTGGCATGATTGTCCATTCGTTCGGGGGTTTCAATTGAATCACCCACCACCTTGCCTGAGGGCAGTATAATCGTAAAACGAGTAGCTGTAGATTTACCCATTGCTTTGCATATTGAATCCACGAATACGGCATCTAATGGAGATAGATGGCTGATAATCAATTTTTCTAAAAGGATTGCCCTTGATTGGAGGTCTATTGCCGTTTGGTCATGGGTTTTCTTTGAATCTATAGCCCACTCCTCGAACGGTTTCAATGTAGTTGCCGAAATTGCCTAACTTTTTGCGCAATCCGAAGATCTGAACATCAACACTGCGATCGGTAACCGGGTAATCACTGCCCCGGACGGCATCGACAATATGCGAACGAGTAAATACCCATCCGGGCCTACGGGCCAGTGTCAAAAGAATCTGAAATTCGGTAAACGTTAATTCAATCGGTTCGCCGCCGGCAAGAACTATGCGTCTTCCGGGATGGATTTCTAGCTCATGGATGCGAACCACGGCTGTATCATCAATCGGTTCTTTTATCTTGCGCAGCAGCGCAGCCCGAACGCGGGCAATGAGAATCCGTGGACTGAAGGGTTTGGTGATGTAATCATCTGTACCCAGCTCCAGTCCGGTGACGATATCCGCTTCTTCTCCCTTGGCGGACAGCATGAGAATGGTAATATGGCGAGCCTTTGGATCATTTTTTAAGGTTTTGGTGACCTCCAGTCCATCTATTCCCGGGAGCATCAGATCGAGTACAATAAAATCAAAGGTTTCCGTTCGGATTTTTTTAAGGGTATTTTCACCGGTTAAAGCACCGGTCACGTGGTAGCCTTCTCTGGCCAGATTGCATGTCACCAGTTCGAGGATTTCTTCTTTGTCATCAACAACTAAAATGTGTTCTTTTGCCATATGGTTGTATCTCGATATTTTCAATCATATTGGAAGCATTTTTTTTATAAAGTATTAATTTACTGTTATCGTCGTGTTAGGTGAATGTTAAATTACCGCTAGCACGTGTCTCAGGCAGCTTTCTTAGCGGCGTCATTGATTTTTTTATGTGTCCGGCCCCACGCGTTTATCTCAACGTTACCCTCATGAATAAAGCTGGAATCATTAAGTTGATGCCTGTGACCTCAACAGAGAGTGTTGTTTTTCAGTTAAACGTTGAGCCGATTTAGGCAAACAATTTTTGGATCTTTTCTCTAATCCCGGAATAAGTTACGAAACCACCGCTAAACATTTTGGACTGAAATCCATTCTGGACCAGAATACGATGGCCGATGTAGGACCTCTGGCCGACCGCGCAAAAAGGTATGTATGATTTGTTTCCATCAAGTTCAGGTAGCCGCTTGCGCAAATCGTTGAGCGGAATATGCAGCGCTCCATCGACCATTCCGACTTTTTCGAGTTCTTCTTTATTGCGCATATCGATAATTATGGTTTCGTTTTCGTCCAGGATGCCGAGGTCATGCCAATATATATTTTTTAAATCGCCCTTTAATATATTTGCGGCTACGAATCCGGCAATGTTCACCGGATCCTTGGCCGAGGAATAAGGAGGTGCGTAGGCCAATTCCAGCTCCTCCAGGTCAAAAACCGTCATTCCGCCACGTATAGCTGTTGCAATCACATCAATGCGTTTATCAACCCCATCTTTGCCGACAATCTGCGTGCCCAGCACTTTTCCGTCATCTGGCGAAAAGATGAGCTTGACCGACAATTTTTCGGCACCCGGATAATAACCCGCATGGGAATCGGAGTGGGTGTAGCTTATAAGGTATGGTATGTTATTTCGCTTTAAGATTTTTTCACTCGCTCCGGTTGATGCCATCGACATATCGAAAACTTTGACGATAGCGGTACCCAGAGAGCCGTTGTACGATGAATTTCGCCCCATAGAGTTATCTGCCGCAATTCGACCCTGCTTGTTGGCCGGACCGGCAAGGGCAATTATGGCCGGCAATCCCGTAACATAGTCTTTTATCTCCACGGCATCACCGACAGCGAAAATATCGGGGTCAGAGGTTCTCATGGAAGCATCCACTTTAATGCCTCCACGATCGCCAATCTCCAAACCAGCCTCGCTAGCCAGTTTGTTTTCGGGCTTAACGCCTATTGATAAGATCGCCAAATCGCACTCGATATCGTAACCTTTACTGGTCGAAACAATTGTACGATTGCCTTTTTTCGAAAAAGCTTTTACGCTGTTTTCTAATTCCAAGACTACTCCCTTTTCCTTGAGGTGCTCATGGATGAGAACGGCCATCTCATAATCAACGGTTGCCATCACCTGGTCGAGCATCTCCAGTATAATGGTCTTCACCCCGCGTTCCACCAGATTTTCGGCCATTTCTAGGCCGATATAACCACCCCCCACAACCACCGCCGATTCCGGCTTTTTATTGTCTATATATGCTTTGATACGATCCGTATCCGGGATATTGCGCACACTAAAAACCGTGTTCAGATTAATTCCTTCAAGATTCGGTTTGATTGGTTTTGCCCCCGGGGAAAGAATCAGCTTGTCGTAGGTTTCTTGATACGATTCTGCGGTTTGTAGGTTTTTGACAGAGACCTGTTTATGCTTACGATCGATGCACGTTACTTCCGAAAAAATTCGCACATCAATGTTGTAGCGATCTCTTAATGCTTCTACGGTCGTCACCAAAAGATCGTCGCGTTCTTTGATAACTTGACCGATGTAATATGGCAGACCGCAATTGGCGAATGAAATATGCTCTCCTCGTTCAAACATAATGATTTCAGCCTGTTCATTTAGCCTGCGTGCTCTGGCCGCAGCCGTTGCTCCACCGGCCACTCCGCCAACGATCACCAGTTTAATTGCCATGGTATAGATCTCCTTATAAATTTGAGTATCACAAATAAACTTGAAAAATATTTATTATCAGAAATATTCCCCGGTATGCAAGAAAAGTAAAGGCAACACGGCAAGTTGTGGTATCTGTCGGCAAAAAGGAACATGTTTTTTAATTTTAGCGCAATGAGCTTAGCGCTTTTGGCCAATCATCCCGCGCAGCGGAGAAAAAATGGCCAAACTAAAAGTGAGCAAATTGGCATAAAGACCAAATAAAACTTGTTTTGGGATATAGTTTCGAAAAATAATATTGACTATTGAATACAAAGGTTATAATATTTGAACAAATGTTCAAATATTCAAGGGAGCACTAATGAGTTCAACGAAGACCAGAATTTTGGACGAAGACGGATGTCAAATCCGGGTGGTTCATCTGGATCGGGTTGAGAAAGCCCGCAGGGAAACCGTTTCGGCGCATGAGCTTGATCGACTGTCCCTGACCTACAAAGTGTTGGGGGATCCGAACCGTTTAAAGATAGTTATGGCCTTGAGAAACGTTGAAATGTGTGTTTGTGATCTGGCCGCATTTACCGGGTTAACCGACTCGGCTGTTTCGCATCAACTACGTCGCCTGAAAGATTTAGCTTTGGTTAAAAGCCGTCGTGAGGGACAGATAATTTATTATTCACTGGATGATGAGCATGTGGAACGGCTTTTAACCATCGGGTTGGAGCATCTTCGGGAGTAAATATTTGAGTTTAATAAAATCTCATTTATAAATCAAAAAATAGATCAGCTATTTTTTAATCTACAAATGAAAGGATTATAAGATTTGAATTTTATTGTTAATGTTCTTGTTGCATCCTGGGATTTACTGGTTGATTCTTCGGTATATATTCTGTTTGGTTTGATTATCGCCGGATTGCTGCGCGTATTTCTCAACCCGGGCTCGGTTGCCAAGCACCTGGGACATGGTCGTTTTATCTCCGTCTTTAAAGCCGCCCTTCTGGGCATTCCCATTCCGTTGTGATCCTGCGGTGTCTTACCGGCAGCCGTGTCGCTGCGGAAACAAGGTGCCAGTAACGGGGCTACGACAGCTTTCCTGATTTCAACTCCGGAATCAGGGGTAGATTCTATCTCAATCACCTATGCGTTGTTGGATCCCATCATGACGGTGGCGCGTCCCTTTGTGGCGTTTGCCACTGCTGCTGCAGCCGGTATCGCTGAAAATCTTTTTAATTCTGCACCTGAGAATAGAAAAATCATCCCGGACCTCACCTGCCCGGTGGATGGCTGTTGCGATGGTCTCAGCTGTTCTCCTGAAAAACATCGGCGACATCACACCTTTATGCAAAAGCTTCAGGCCGCCTTAAAATTTGCCATCTCCGACCTCTGGGGTGATCTGGCCGGATGGTTTTTGGTGGGACTTTTACTGGCCGGATTGATTACCGTGCTCATACCCGATGATGTGTTCAGCAAATACCTTGGGGCAGGTTTGCCGGCCATGCTTTTGATGCTGGCCGTCGGTATTCCTTTATATATATGTGCCACCGCATCCACACCGATTGCGGCCGCTCTGATTTTAAAAGGTGTCAGCCCGGGTGCGGCATTGGTGTTTCTGTTGGCCGGACCGGCAACAAATATCGCTTCCTTGACAGTTTTAACGGGAGTTTTGGGCAAGAGAGCTACGGCGATTTACCTGACCACCATCGCGGTGTCTGCGGTATTTTTTGGATTGTTGGTTGACCAGATTTATGATTCGATAGGAGTTTCTGCTCAAGCAATGGTTGGCCAGGCGTCTGAGATTATTCCGTTCTGGGCTGGCCTGTTGGGTACGCTGATCATCTTGTTTCTTTCAATAAAGCCTATATTTAAGACAACCCGGGCTTGGATTAAACCCTCAAGGCAAAAACCGCCGGTTGTTCAGATTCAAGAAAAAATAGATCTGAACACGGTTTCGGAATCTCGCGATTGCGGCCCTACCTGAGATTGTTCAGCTTGACCGGTCGGGTCTTGAGAGGCTTTTGCACAATTGCCCTTTTGAGCTGTTTGACGATTTAGGTTCAGCCGAGTGAATGTTTTTTGAAAATACGGGCTTAAAAGAGAAATCGGGAAATCTTGTCGATTCTGTTGTTGTTAATAAATTGTATATAACTTCTAACAAACTGATATTATATGATATATCTCTTGCAAAAAGATCGCATAATTTTAGAGCTAAGTTTTAAGGCGCTGCTCACCGCAGAATATATACAATCCTTCATCATCATCGTCTAAAGACGCCAGAGTGATATTCAATTGGGCGGCCAACTCTACGGCAAGAGCGGTGGGACGTGAATGGGCAAAAATGATCGGTATTTGCGCTCGAGCTGCCTTTTGGACCAGTTCATAACTGATGCGGGAGGATAAGATTGCCAAAGCAACCTGGTCGAGTATACGATTTAAAAAGACTTTGCCGATGGCTTTATCCAGGGCATTATGCCGGCCGACATCTTCTGCAATAGATAGAATCTCAAAATTCGAATTGTACAAGACGGCAGCGTGTGATGCTCGTGTTTTTTCACGCAAGGGTTGATTGACGGAGAGTTCTTTCAGACCGTTCAGCGCTCTGGTAAGATCAATTTTCGTATCATCTTTTAGTGGTTGAATGATTTGATAAAGATCCTTCACGATCTCTTTTCCGCATAAGCCGCAGCTTGTCTGACTGATAAAACCGCGTCGGTCCAATATTTGGGGTATCTTTTCGCGTCGTGATGCCCGCAACGTCACGGTCACCACGTTGGTATCATCGTCTTCACAAAATCCGATGGAGGTGAAATCGTCGGGAGTATCGACAATTCCTTCCCCCAGGCAGAAGCCGGCCACATGTGCTATTTCGTCTCCCGGTGTCCGCATAATCACAGAATACGGGTTGCCCTGAACACGAATAGAAAGGGGCTCCTCTCCTAAAAGGTCATGGTGCACGATTGTGCTAGATGAATTGTCCCAATAAAGCACTTTATGTTTCAGAGAATCATCCAAAACGTCCTCCGGATTTCGTTAAATCAATAGGATTTAGGCGCTGATCAATACCTAAAATATATAATCTATTAATGATAAGTCCAATTTACAAAAAATTGCAATATTTAATACCGAAGGCTACTTTTTTGTTGACAATTCTTTGGGAAAGAATAATATTTGCAAATTTTGAAACTTAGGATTATATTGATAGTTCAAGGAGGCTCGTATAATGTACGCTGTAGTTAAATCGGGCGGTAAACAATATAAGGTTGAAGAGGGCCAGCTCTTAAGGCTTGAAAAGCTAGCGGGTGATGTCGGCAAATCTGTAAAATTTGATCACGTGCTAATGTTCGCAGATGGCGAGGATATTCAAATCGGGCAACCGGTTTTGGATAATGTATCTGTGGAGGGCCATATTGTCGAACAGGGAAAGGCAAAAAAGATTATCGTTTTTAAGTATAAAAAGCGAAAACGATACCGCCGTAAGAAGGGCCATCGTCAGCAGTATACAGCGGTTCTGATTGACAGCATAAAAACAAAGGCTGCACGAGTTCGCAAAAAGACTGAATCAGAGGCTGAAGCTAAGAAGCCTGAAGCCGAAAAGGCAGAACCGAAAAAAGTCGAGGCCAAGAAACCGGAAGCTAAAAAGACCGAAGTTAAAGAAGCAAAGGCTAAGAAACCGGTAACTAAGAAAGAAGAAGCCAAGGATGTAGAAGCAAAAAAGCCAGAAGCGAAAAAGGTCGCACCTAAAAAAGCAGAGGCCAAAAAAGCCGAGCCCGTGAAAAAAGTGACGAAGAAGGCCGTTGCCAAGGAGACAGTTGCCAAAAAACCTGAAGCCAAGACAGAAAAGCCAAAGGAAGCCGATAAAAAGGTAGAAACGAAGAGGGCGGCACCGAAAAAAACAGAAACAAAAAAGACAGCGGCAAAGAAGTCGGAAACAAAAAAAGCCGACGCTAAGAAAGAGGACAAAGCGTAACAATTACAGTCTTTAATCTTTATTGTGGATTCAAGAATAGCAGGTTAAAAAAATCGGGCGGTCCCAAATTCGAATTTCGAATTTTAGTTAATTTGTGCAACCACATAAAATAATCATGAGCACAAGGATTACGGTTTAATCCCTCAGTGAAATAAGGAGTGCTATCATGGCTCACAAAAAAGCAGGCGGCAGCTCAAAAAATGGTCGCGACAGCAATGCGCAACGACGTGGTGTTAAAGTTTTTGGCGGCCAAAAGGTGAGAGCCGGCAATATTATCGTGCGTCAGTTGGGAACAAAATTCCATCCGGGCGTAAATGCTGGGATCGGCAAAGATTATACAATATTCGCCAAGATTGACGGTATTGTCGCCTTTGAACGACTGGGGCGTTCGCGCAAAAAAGTCAGCGTTTATACAGAGTGAAGTTTATTGATGAAGCGATTATCACTGTTCAGTCCGGCGATGGTGGAAACGGATGTGTCAGTTTCCGGCGCGAAAAATTTGTGCCTCGCGGCGGCCCGGACGGCGGTGACGGCGGCAAGGGCGGTGATGTGATATTGCGCAGCACATCTCGCAGACGCACGCTGTATCCGTTTCAATTTAAAAGCCAATTTAAAGCCAAAAAGGGTGCCCACGGCCAGGGCAAACAAAAGACCGGCAGAAACGGCCCTGATCTTATCATCGAAATCCCACCCGGAACCCTGGTCAAAGATGCAGTCAGCCATCAGCTTTTAAAAGATTTTTCAAAATCCGGTGAAGAATTTGCTGTTGTAAAAGGCGGCAGGGGCGGAAAAGGCAACTACCATTTTCGCTCCGCGACTCATCGTACCCCACGATTCGCTCAACCCGGTGAAGCCGGTCAAAGCCTCAGGCTGAAATTGGAACTCAAGCTTCTGGCCGATGTGGGTATTATCGGCTTGCCCAATGCCGGAAAATCTACCCTAATTAGCGCCATTTCTTCAGTCACACCCAAAATCGCCAGTTATCCATTCACAACCTTGACTCCCAATCTCGGTGTGGTTCAAACCGATTGGGGAGAGCCTTTTGTGGTTGCGGATATCCCCGGATTGATCGACGGCGCCCATCAAGGGGCAGGCCTCGGCATACAATTTTTACGGCATATCGAGCGAACCCGGATTTTGGTTCACCTCATCGATGCGTCTTCTATTCATCCGGATAATCCCCTTGATGGTTATGAGACCATTAACAAAGAGCTTTTTCATTATCATCAAAGGCTTGCCGAAAAGCCTCAGGTACTGGTTTTGAATAAACTTGATTTGCCCGGCTCGGATGAAAATGCCGAAATATTTAAATCAGCCCTCGACGACAAAGAAGATAAAAAGGTTATTCAAATATCTGCAATCAAGAAAACCGGCATCAACAAGCTAATTTCTGATTTACTCGAATTATTAGAACAGCACCATGAAAAATGACCGCAGATTAAATTTTGAACTGGCAAAACGTGTGGCATAAATCCTATGGTGAAGTGATTCACAGGGATAATCTTGCTCTTATCGATTAATTTGAGGTATATACGAAGCGTTGGATATTATACATTAACGAAGAAGTATTTTTCAAATTTTACAGGAACCGTTATACCCCATGCGTATCGGTTTATTCGGCGGCACCTTTAACCCAATTCATTTGGGACATCTTCGGGCCACAATAGAAGTTAAAGAAGGTTTCAACCTGGATAAAATCTTCCTAATTCCAGCCGCATTGCCTCCCCATAAAATGCCTGGTTCGTTGATAAATGCCGATGATCGCCTTGAGATGATCAATATGGCAATATCGGGCCTCACTGGAATCTCGGTTTCGGATGTGGAATTGAATCGCTCAGGCCCCTCTTATACGATCGATACGGTTCACCATTTTAAGCGTTCTTTTTCTAAGGATACCCAGATCTATCTTATAATGGGACTTGATGCATTTCTTGAAATCGATACCTGGAAGTCCTACGAGGAATTATTAGAACAAATTGCCTTCATTGTTATTGCCCGTCCGAATCAAGGCTACCCGGATGCCCGTTTAGGATGGAAGATCCTGGATGATTACCTTAAAGCCAATATTTCTGAAGACTATGATTTTTCGGAATCCCGATCCTGCTATGACTTGGCAGACAGCCAGCCGATTCACATCTTTGATGTGACGGCTTTAGATATTTCTTCATCAAAGATCCGGGAACTCGTTAATAAAGGAAGGTCGATAGAATTTCTAGTACCCCGGCGTGTGGTAGAATTTATTAAATCTAAAGGACTTTATACATGAGCAAAGCTGATATTGCTTCACTTGATCTTTACATAAAAGCTGCTTTGGGGAAAAAAGCGATGAAATTGGTGGCCCTTGACGTGCAGGAACTGACATCGTTTGCGGATGTTTTTATTATTTGCAGCGGCCGATCAAATCGCCAGGTAAATGCCATCGCTGAACATATTCAAGCCGATTTAAAGAAACATAAAATAAAACCCCTCAGCGTTGAAGGCATGAAAGAGGGACACTGGGTGTTGCTAGACTACGGACATGTTATTATCCATGTATTTTATGACCCCATTCGAGAGTTTTACGACCTCGAAGGCCTTTGGGTGGATGCCAAACGAATTGAGACGCCCACATTAAAAAAGCATAAAAGCAGTGCGACAGCATCCAAAAGGATTGCAGATAGGTAATCACGCCAGTCAACTAAACCATAAAATTTCATAAATAACAGGGCGATGGATCGCAAAAAATAAAATGAACCTCCTTTGCGGTGATATTCATCCGATCATATTGCCCTATCAAAAGTATTTTAAGCCGACCCCATACGCATAAGCAGAATTTGCAAACAATTTCCGGCGCCATCTTACTTCGCCCATGTAGGATTGAGGAGATGAATTTAGCGGTAGATTGTCAACGGTGATACGGATTTTTCGTTCCGGCCGGGGAGCATAATCTGACTCTATGTATATACCCCCCTTGCTGTAGTTGCACATGATACCTTTATATTTGAATCCTGTGCGAAAATCTTCAAGCATCACAGGAGATTCATGAAAAAAGCGTTCGCTTTTTCTATGCTCAATCATTGCCTTCATTTGACACCTGTTGATTTTTGGTAAGGGTATTCATTGGATCATAATTTGTCAACTGGGCATGAAGGTCATGCATGGTTAAACGGTTCATTCAAATAGATTCAGCGCATGAAACCAAATTCGCCGAGGTAAATAAATTCGCTGCGGAAGATCAAATACTGATAAGAACTCTATCCGCGCGGTATGATAGATATTTTTAAGACTGAAACGGAGTTTAGAATGCCAGATACCCTCAAGCCTTGCACAATGATCACTGATTTTGTAACCGGCAAAGAAATCCCCAACATCGGTGCTGAGGAGAATCGGCAGGTTGTCGAGCATTTTCTTGTCCAAGAAAAAGGATTTTTAAAAGGGGATATAGCAATTGACGTCGATATTGAGTTGACGGTTGCCGGCGAAGCTTACAAATCCCAGGTTGATCTGGTAGTCAGTATTGATGTCAGGTCCGTCCGATTCATGGCTGTCAAATGTGCCGCAGGTTCTTTGGGCTCCCGCGAAAGGGAAATTGTTGCAGCCGCTAGATTGCTTGATGAAAAATACCAGATACCTTTTTCGGTGGTGTCTGACGGCAAAACGGCAATTGTTTTGGATACCGTTAACGGAAAAAAGGTCGGAGAAGGAATGGACGCTATTCCTTCAAAAGAAGAGGCACTTGAGAAGTTGAAGTCCATTGAGCTTCAAACTTTCCCTGAGAAACGACTCGAGCGGGAAAAATTAATTTTTCGTTCTTATGACAGTTTGAATGTGAATGTGCAACGGAATGTGTGATAAGGTTAAAGGTACAAGGCACAAGGCTCAGGGCAAAAAACAGAATTTTTTCGAATCATTTAGAATTGCTCTGATTTTTCAACCGCTTACACCTTTTTAGGTAATAATACCCAAAAAAGAGGGAATAATCATGAAGAGCTATACGTTATCATCGAAACTGATTTTGATGATCATCGTTTTTTGTTTTTTATTCGCGGGTCGACCCATTGAGGCCGAATCTCCCTCGGTGTCCGAGACGACTGAAAATCAAGAGACCGACCGGAAAGACGATTTAAAAGATGTAACCGGCGGCCAAGTTGCCGTCCAACTCAACCAAGATGAGATAGATTCCATCGCTGAAGCTTTACCTGAAGGTGAAGTCAGGCAGATGTTCAATAAAAAGGTCGCGACAGGGGCGCAGATGGATAATGCCTCGGCTGATGAAGAGCCCGTAGAGGGGGAGGAAATTGCAACACTTTTCTTTGATAGCGAAAAGGCATTTTCTCGCGTTCAAGAACAGATTAGTGCTTTTTTTACCAAACCCACATCCACAATTAAATCACGTGAATGGACAGTCGTGTGGCAAAAGTTAACACATGGCAAGGGCCTTGGTGATCTTATGCTAACCTTTTTCATTGTAGCCCTGCTGATATTCTGTGGACTGGCAATGGAGTGGTTGGTGCGGCGATTTACCGAGGGCCTGCGACGTCAGATTTTAGATACGGCCTCATTGGGACGTCTGCAATTTCTTGGGAGAGTTGTTACGCGCCTTATTTTGAATCTGTTAGGCATCGGCACGTATATGCTGACAACCTTTGTGTTGTTTGCGGTGTTCTATAATGAAGGTGATCCCGGATTTTTTATCGTCTCAATGACGCTTATTGTAAGCTATTACATGAGAATTGCTATCCTGGCCGCCAATCTTGTTTTATCGCCGGCGGCGCCGGCGCTGCGCTTATTTCCTATGCAGGACGAAGATGCAAAATTCCTTTATCGATGGTTCATCAGAATCGCAGCAACGATGATGGTCATCGCCACATCAAGCTATATTTTGCTGCATGAGGGCGGAATCAGCCAAGAACGCTTTGAAATGATTTACAGTCTGGCGGGTATGAGCATCGTCGTTTTGGTGGTGGTGATGATCTGGCGCAGCCGGCGGCGAGTGGCCCGGGCGATCTGGCCGGGCGATCCTGCAGGGGATGAGGCCAAACCTTCTCTGCGTGCAAAAATCGCCGGAAGCTGGCACTGGTTTGCCATGCTATACGTCGTGGGCATGGGCCTCTTTTGGCTTATCAAAGGACTGGCTGAAGAGAGAGGCGCGTTGATCCCGATGCTTACCAGCATTTTCCTGATTCCGATTTTTATCGGTCTAAGCCGGTGGGCAGAACGCTTGCTGGACATCGCATGCGGCTTATCTCCGTCTTCCTTTGCGCCGCAGAACACCGGCAGCCCTGAAGCCATGAGTGATGCCGAGGCCATTCAGTTAGAGGAACCACATGATCAGATAGCAGATACAAAATCCTACCTGCAGCAACACTTACCGTTGATAAAACGTATTCTTCGTATTCTCTTGGCGGCGCTGATGTTTTTTTTGATTCTGCGTTTGTGGGGCATCGACCTGCCCGTGGGAAGGATTTTTACATCAACCGCCTTGAACATCCTGGGGCTGGCGCTGCTGGGTATCGCTGTCTGGCAATATATCAAAGCCCGCCTTGACAGAAAAATCAAGGAGGAAATGCCGGATGACGATGAAGAGATGGAAGAAGGCGGCAGGGGCGGTTCACGGGTTGGCACATTGCTGGTGCTCCTGCGCAAATTTATCCTATCGGTGCTGTTTGTTATCGTCAGCCTGATCATCTTGTCATCCGTCGGTGTGAATATCGGACCTCTGATTGCCGGTGCCGGGGTCATCGGGCTGGCCATCGGTTTCGGTTCCCAAACCCTGGTGAGAGACATTCTTTCGGGTGTTTTTTTCTTGATTGACGACGCGTTCCGGGTTGGTGATTATATCGAAACTGCCGGCACCAAGGGCATGGTGGAACACATCTCTTTGCGCTCGGTCAAGCTTCGCCACCCACGGGGCATGGTATTTACGATACCATTTGGCGATATGGGGGCGGTCCAAAATTTCAGCCGGGATTATATCATCACCAAGCTTGACGTTCGCGTTCGCTATGATGCGGATATCGAAAGAATCAGAAAAATTGTTAAAAAGATAGGCAAAGAATTGGAACAAAATGAAGAAGTCGGTCCGGTGCTGCTCAGCCCAATTAAATCCCAGGGCGTCAGAGAGATGGATGATTCGGCCATGATTTTACGGGTAAAGTTTAAGACTCCACCGGGGGAACAATTTGTTGTCCGCCGCGAGGTGTACAGGCGCATCCAGGAGCGCTTTAGAGAAGAGGGCATCGAATTTGCCCATCGCAACGTCACCGTTTATCTCCCGCCGGAAGTCACCGGAGCCGCATCGGAAGAGGATCAGGGGGACGGCAATACACCGGGTAGCCCGCCGGATAAGAAACTGCTTGAGGCCGGCGCAGCGGCCGCCATCACCGCGTCCCAGGCAGATGAAGCTGAGAAAAAGCCGAAGAAGTAGTAAAATTGTGTGTGAGTTAGCCGGTGAGGAGGTCTTTGGTATCTGATACTATGTGCTGGTTTAATGGCGTGTTTTTTACTTTTTGTATAGATACGAGCGAAGAAATATAAAATAAGATATCAAATTGCCTAATACCAATACCTGATAGCCAATACGCCATACCACCTAATTGAGCATTGCTCTATTTTCCATGTTCTCTTCTTCTGTCATAGTTCACCTCACTAAATTTAATGATAAGCGTTGCACCGCCAGCATGGTAATGTCATCTGAAGGTGGAGCGTTGTGTATGTGAGTCGATAAACCGGTTTTAATGCGTTCCACCAGGTCTGAAGCCGAAGAAGGTGTTTGCTCTATAATGGATAACAACCGCTGCCTGGTAAAGAAATCACCGTTTGGTGCAAGCGCTTCAATCACCCCGTCGGTATAGCCTATTAAGATGTCGCCCGGTTCCATCTGAACCTGCTGAATTTCAAATGTCATATCAAGCATCATTCCCACTGCCGGCCCTGTGGGTTCAAGACTCTTCTTTACACCATTTGAATTGACGATAAATAGGGGTTCATGCCCAGCATTGATGTAGGCTAAAATCCCGCTTGAGGGATTTATGACACCAAAGAACAAGGTTGCAAACATTCCTTCCTTACCGTGTTCATGGGCGATATAGTCATTTGTCAGTTTCACAGCGTTAAGGGCATTGATTTGATCGGCGGTTGACGAATGTTCCGTGACTGATTTGTTTATACCGTTTTTAATGGAAAAATTGGCAAATCCGTGTAAGGAAATATGTCCCGAAAAGACTCGGATTAAGCTTCGGACTAGCGCCATATACAGGGCTGATCCCACGCCCTTGTCTGCAACATCCGCAATGACGATTCCCAGGTTGTTACCCGGTAATGGAAAAACATCATAGAAGTCACCGGATACCTGTTTAGCCGGTGCGAAATAGGTTGCAATATCCCAGTTGGGCAGCTGGGGGATTTGCTGAGGTAGAAAATCCCTCTGAATCTGCCTACCTTTTTCCAGTTCCTCATTGAGCGCTTTAGAGTATGCTTCGATTTCCTGTTTAGATTTATCCAGGGATCGATAAGAATCATCTAATCTCCCATAAAGTCTGGCATTTTCAAGGGTCAAAGCGATCTGGTCGGATGTCGCTTTCATTTGCTCAACTGATGCTGAACCAAAGTGATTTGGTTGAGAATGTATCAATGTGAGAATCCCCAACAGCTCGTCACACTTGAGAATGGGCACAGCCAGCACAGAGCGAATCGTTTGAGGCTGATGAGGAAGGGGCAGCCAGCGATCATCGTTAAAGGTATCGGTGATTAGGCCTACCTGATGATGATTGCTTACCCAACCGGCGAGTCCCTCGTCCAAAACCTGACCGTTCAATTCACAGCACTGATCTGGCCCTGTCTCGTCAGGCCTTTGAATACTTTCGGTGACAACACCATCGCTGTCGAGTAAAATTAGATTGCCCATCTGTGCCCCGGTTAAATCAGTGGAGAACGCCAATGTCTTTTGCAATGCTTCTTTTACTGACTCCCACTCGGCGGTGGAAGGGAGGCGGCAGCAGGTGTGGGCCATAGCCGCAAAATTTTCAAACAGCTTGCTTTTAACTTTTAAAGCTGCTTTTTCGGTTTTAAGTTTGTTTACTTCTTGGCGAAGTGATTCCACTTCCATGATAAACTCTCCTATAAATTGATCGGGTGATGAGCCGCTCTATGCCAATCGGGTATCAAAGAGTAGGGCGGCCCTCAGCGGCCGCCTTTGGCTGGCACGCGTCTTCGCGTATGCTTCCGACTTCGTCAAGACTCCGACGGACAAGTCGCCGCGCCAAGCAGAGTCCAGCTCTACTCACGTCCACACCGAAAGCCACACCGACGACATTTAACTTATTCAAAATGGTTATGCACACCCACAGGGTTCTCTATATGTGCTTCCCTCTAATTCTTTAGTATATTGTGTTTCTGTCGATTCCACAGGGCAACTTGTCTGCATCGGTGTTGACTGCAGATGGGTCCCTAAAAGTTGATCGGCTGTTGTTTTCATGTTGTTTGTGGGCTGATCTTTGATAAACTGGCCAATGATAGCGGCTGCCTTCAGCTTTTTTTCTTCTATGCCTTCATCACGGGCAATTCCGGTGATATTTTCAAGACAGGGAATGCAACCGGATGCCACGGCTGAGCCTAATGCCACCAACAATTGTGTTTCTGTGTCGAGTCCTTTGAATAATGGTTTCATTTTCATCCCTCCTTTGGTTTTACAGCCTCTATATAGGCCGAAACAACATAATCCCCGGCATTATTACTCTTATTTGGATCCCATTGCCGAATAAGTTCGCGGCTTTCATCTTTAGCTGTGATCTTGATGTCCTGAAAACCGGCTTCCTTCAGCATTTCTTCCGTATCGTCAATCGTTGCGGCACCACCCACACAGGCAGCCACCAGGGCCAGGTTTTTCTGAATTTTATCGGGAAGCGGAGCGGTAGCAACAATGTCTGCAATGGCTAAACGTCCCCCGGGTTTGAGCACACGAAAGGCATCGCGGTAAACACTGAGTTTATCCGGTGAGAGATTAATGACGCAGTTTGACATGATAATGTCGGCGCTGTTATCGGCCACGGGCAGATATTCGATCTCACCCAATCGGAACTCGACATTTTTTACTCCAATTTTTTCTGCGTTCATTCTGGCCTTCGTCACCATATCCGGTGTCATGTCCACACCGATGACCTGTCCGGTTTCGCCCACCTGTTTGGCCGCGAGGAAGCAGTCAAACCCGCCGCCGCTGCCTAAGTCCACAACTGTTTCACCTGGTTTCAGCGATGCAAGGGCCACGGGGTTGCCGCATCCAAGCCCCATGTTGGCACCATCAGGAACACTGTCGAAATCAGTCTTTGAATACCCCATAAGGGCGGACAATTGTTGCGTGGTAACTTCAGGTCCGCCGCAGCAGGAAGCTGCCGAACTTGTTTCGGCGGGTTTTTCGGATTGACCACAGCAAGATGGCGACGCACTTATGCCGGAAACAACGCTCACAGACTTTGCTATATTGCCATAGCTTTCTCGCACAGCCTGCCGGACTTTTTCTTTGTCTTTGGTTTTCATTTATCCTCCTTGCTAGTTCTACCTTTTAAACAAATTATTTATAAGTAAGGGTTAGTTAACAATGTTTTCTACTTTTCGACAAATATCGAATATTATGCTGAAAAAATTTTAGGACTACTTACAGGTTCTCACCGTTCAGATTTCTCAGGAGGTGCGCAACACATTTTTTGCATCCTTTGCATCATTGCCTCACAGTCAAAGGTTTTTCGTTTCCCACGGCAGAATTTTTGCGTCATCCGAGACATTTTTTCATACTCCATATTCCCATAACTCATTATTCCAGCATTCCAATATTCCAATTGGGGCGAGGCCCCTTAATTCATCTTCGGCCTGCATATATTAAGACGTAAATTGTCGAAAAAAAGTTACAGTAGATTTGATTTTTCGGAAACTATCGAATTAATTTCTTAAAAAAAAGTCAGTGACGTTTTACGAAAAAAAATCCTGCAAGGCCGTTAGGGTTGCCGGATCGATAAAGCACTCGATTTTTTGCCCTCGTCGTTCCATGCGGATGAGACCTGCCTGACGAAGCTCTTTGATATGATGTGAAATTGTTGAGGGCACAATACCCAGATCCTGGCCCAGTTCTCCCACACACGCACATCCCTCCGTACCCGTATCCGGGTTAATGCTGGTAACCGTTCCCGGTTGGCAACAGGAGATCAGGCGCATGAATATTTTTAAACGGTTCGGATTGGAGAGCGCCTTAAACATTTCGGCATATTTTTCGATATTTTTGTCTCGATTGTTCGACATATATCGAAATATATTTCATACGATTTTATTTGTCAAGGTGTTTTGTAATCGGTCCGTAAATTTTGTTCATAGCTCGTCGAAAAAGAAGGGGACGTAGGTGCTGAAAGTGATTTATTAAGCACATTCTGCACCTACGTCCCATTCGTCTAATGAGTTGGAGGTCTAAATCGCTCATTTAGTGGTTTAAGGTATTTGAAGCGATGGATTCAAAAGCTGAATTTCAATTAAGCTTGCGGCGGCCAATTCCTCGCGGTCTTCGGGAATTATGATCAACGCTTCTTTTCTGGCCATGGATTGCAAGCGGCTTTTTAATTTTGCGGGGTGAACAAAGAGTTGATCGTTTCTTTTTTCCAGACGGGCATGAACAAAGTCCGTCCAGTCCTTACGTCCATGAACGGTTTCCGACAATCGGGCCTGCACCCTTGGAAATGTCAGCGTTTGTTCACCTTTCATCTTCAGCAGCGCCGGCAAGGCTAGCTGCAAAAAGGCCATTTCATTGGAAGGGGGACCGCCGGGTAAGACGAAAAAAGGTTTTTTTTCTAAAAGACCGAAGCCGACCGGTTTGCCGGGACCCATTCTGACACGATGATAAATTGCATGCCAATTTAAACTCTCCGCTGCCTTTAAAATCAGATCCCGCTCACTGCCCCAGGCTCCGCCGCTGGTTAAAAAGGCATCTGCAGTGGATAATTGCCCAGCTATTGCCGATTGAATATCCGTTTTGCGATCAGCAATCAGGCTGGCAGTGTAGCGCAGGCCAAAATAGGACAGCCAAGCACAAAGTTCTACCATATTGCTGGCATAAAGCTTTCCTTTTGCAAGCGGTTTTCCGGGAGCGATGACCTCATCTCCTGTGGCGATCACCGCAATTTCAGGAGATTTATATACGGGAGCCCTATCCAATCCGGCGGATGCCAACAGACCGATTAATGGGGGAGACAATTTTTCGCCTTTTTTTGCAACGGTTTCGCCCTGCCGGACATCGGTACCTTTTTCAAGAAGATTTCTTCCGGATTCGGCGGTATTGTGCGTGAGTATGAAATTTCCGGATTTTCGGCAGAATTCTTCGGTTATGACCGCATCGGCTCCATCCGGCAGCGGTGCACCGGTGGTAACGCGAACCGTCTGTCCGCCGCCAATGGCCAGTTTGGAGAAATCACCGGCGACTATATGGCCGACGAGCTTTAATTTTACAGGATTTTTTGTGGAAGCTTTCGTCAGATCCGTGGAAACAACCGCATAGCCATCCTTTTGGGAGGTGCTGATGGACGGGCAGTCTACTTTGGAAACAATATCTTCGGACAGAATTTTTGCGGTTAACTGATCTAGCGGTAGGATTTCTGTTTGGCCGACAGGCACATTGGATAGGGTCAGATCAAAGGCCTCTTTAAAGCTGATAAAAGTTTTCATGCCCTGGTCGCCGGGGTTTTTTGCAAAATTTTTATCGGATCGCCGCAGCGAATTTTGCCTTCTGCCAGCACCCGCGCAAATACCCCTTCTCTTGGCATGATGCAATCTCCGGCCTTATAATAAATGGCACACTTGTTGTGACATTCCTTGCCGATTTGTGTTATTTCGACCAGAACCGTGTCCCCTAATTTGATGCGCGTACCGATGGGTAGGGTTTTCCAGTCAATACCGGTGGTGGCGATGTTTTCGGCAAAGTCGCCAAATGTCACGTCAAGTCCCTGCAGACGCGCTTTTTCGATGCTTTCAGATGATAGAAAACTCACCTGCCGGTGCCATTTGCCGGCATGGGCATCGCCTTGGAGGCCGTGATCTTTCGATACAAAAGCCTCTTCTACCGGCCTCTTGCGTGTTCCTTTTTTCTTGCTCACAGCAATAGATACAATTTTCATCTTTCTATTTCCCATTACCAATGAGAAAAATACCATACGTCGCCCGTAAATTTGGAAAAGCCTTGATTACCTTGCCAAATCTATTTTCTGATTGGGTATTGATGGCGACTTCTTTTAATATCGTGAATCCGACCTCTTGGGTGAATTTTCTAAAATCCTTTATCGTGATGACCCGTATGTTGGGGGTGTCATACCATTCATATGGCAGTTGCCGGGTAATTGGCGCATAACCGCTTAAAAGCAGCTGCAGTCGGATGCTCCAATGACTGAAATTAGGAAAACTGACGATTCCTTTTTTCGCGATTCGCATCATGGACCGAATCAATGTATCCGGTTCATAGACTTGTTGCAAGGTTTGACTCAAAATAACATAATCAAAGGCATTATCCGGATAATCAAGCACTTCGTCATTAATATCTCCCTGAAGTACCGATAAACCTTTCTCAATGCATTCGGCCACTTTATCTTCGTTATGCTCGATACCGGAGCCGGTTACCTGTTTGTGATTGATCAGAAACTTCAACAAATCACCTTCGCCGCATCCCAGATCGAGCACCTGTGAGCTCGGTTCTATCCAAGAGGCAATGATTTGAAGATCATAGCGCATTTTGTTGACGAGTTTCGTTACAGACACGTTCTAAAAAACCTCTCATCAAAGCGGTCAAACGTTCATTGGATATTAAAAAGGCATCATGCCCCCAATCGGCCTCGATTTCACAAAAGCTTACATCCAAGCCATTTTTTTTCATGGCCTTTACCATGGCCTTGGATTGGTAAGTCGGATAAAGCCAGTCGGATGTAAAGGATATAACCAGAAATTTGGCCTTAGTCTTTGAAAATGCCTTCACAGCGGAACCGTTGCCGTGTTGTTTTTCAAAATCATAGTAATCGCCTGCTTTGGTGATGTATAAAAATGAATTGGCATCGAAGCGATCTACAAATTTTTTGCCCTGGTAACGCAGATAGCTTTCTACTTGAAAGTCGGCATCGAAATTAAACGAAAAGTCGTGTTTATCTTGTAGGCGTCGACCGAATTTTAAGCGCATGGCCTCATCGGAAAGATAGGTAATGTGCCCGATCATACGGGCGACTGCAAGACCGAGGTCGGGCTTCGGTCCAAAATAGTAATTGCCGTTGTTCCATTTTGGATCCGCCATGATGGCCTGTCTGGCCACCTCGTTAAAGGCAATGGCCAGGGCGGAATGTTTGGTTGTGGATGCCAAGGGGATCGCTGAGGCGACCATTTCCGGGTAACGAACACACCATTCCAAGACCTGCATACCGCCAATGGATCCGCCGACGACTGAAAGAATGTTTTTAATTCCTAAATGATCCATCAGCGCTTTCTGGGCTTCAACCATATCGCCGATGGTGACAACCGGAAAATCAAGGGCATACGGCAAAACGGTTTTCGGATTGATGGTGCAAGGCCCGGTTGATCCCATACAGCTTCCGATAATATTGGAGCAGACGACAAAATATTTATTCGTATCGATTCCCTTTCCGGGGCCGACCATATTATCCCACCAGCCGGGCTTTTCGTCGTCCGGTTTATAATAGCCGGCTACATGGGAATCCCCGGATAAGGCGTGCAGAATAATAACCACATTGCTTTTGTCTGCATTCAACGTGCCATAGGTTTCATAGGCAAGGGTAATCGGTCCAAGTTTTGCCCCGCTTTCCAACACCATCTCATTGGGCGGCTCAGAAAAGGTGTACAACTTCTTCTCTACAATTCCTACCGAGATACTGTCTTTGTCGTGTTCGATGTATTCGCTCATTGTCGCCTTGCGTTAAACTAAATTAAACTTGTGAAAATGCTTGGTCCAGATCACCTATGATATCATCAATGTGTTCAATTCCGATAGAGAGCCGAATAAGATCCTGGGTGATGCCACCGGCTTTTTGCTGCTCTTCGGATAGCTGTGAATGAGTGGTGCTGGATGGATGAATCACCAGGCTTTTGGCATCTCCCACATTGGCAAGGTGCGAAAATAGCTTAAGGCCTTCTACAAATTTGCTGCCAGCAGCTAATCCGCCGTTAATACCGAAAACGACCATTCCGCCAAACCCATTTTTAAGGTATTTCCTGGCAGTCGGGTAGGTGGGGTCGTCTTCCAAACCCGGATATCTGACCCATGATACGCCCGGGTGTGTCTTGAGATACCGGGCCACTTTCAGCGCATTTTCACAATGCCGTTCCATGCGCAGCGGCAAGGTTTCAAGCCCCTGTAAAAACATCCAGGCATTATCCGGAGAAATGCACGCGCCAAGGTTTCGCAGAGGCACCAATCGCATTCTCATAATAAAGGCGACTGGATTCAGATCACCCAAGTCATGGGCATAGCGGATGTCATGATAGCTGGGGTCAGGCTCGTTATATAATGAAAATTTGGGATCTTTCCAGTCAAATTTTCCAGTATCAATAACCACGCCGCCGATACCCGTTCCGTGCCCTCCCATCCATTTCGTGAGCGAGTTGACCACGATATCGGCTCCATATTCGATGCTTTTCAGCAAATAGGGTGTCGTAAAAGTCGCATCGACAATTAGAGGAATATGATGCTTTTGAGCAATTTCAGATACGGCGCTGATGTCGGTCATATCAAGCATCGGATTACCGATGGTTTCGATAAAAATCGCCTTCGTTTTTTCGACAACGGCGTTGTCGAAGTTTTTGAGATCACTGGGATCGATAAACTTCGTATGAATATCAAATTGCGGCAGGATACAATCAAACATGGTATACGTGCCGCCATACAGATTATTGGCGGATATGATTTCATCTCCGGCTGCACAGATGTTTATGATCGCATAATACACCGCTGAGGTTCCGGATGATAGTGCTAAAGCGGCAGCGCCGCCCTCAAGTGCCGCAACGCGTTGTTCCAGAACGTCTTGAGTCGGGTTCATTATGCGCGTATAAATATTTCCGAGCTCTTTTAAACCAAAAAGGTTGGCCGCATGCTCGGTGCTTTTAAATACATATGATGAGGTTCGGTAAACCGGTACCCCACGGGATGTGGTTGCCGGATCGGGTTCCTGGCCGGCGTGGAGGCATAACGTTTCAAATTTATAGTCTGCAGTCATAATCCATATCCTTTGCGATTAATCTTGAAAAAAACGGTGAGGCTCAGAGGTGTGGAAAAAGCATTTAAGAGGCTTGGGCAATGCTCAGGTCAGAAATGATGATATGATGTGCAGATGCATGCGGACTTGCCATTTTTTCCAGCGCTCTTTGAGCTATTGCCAGATTATGCTCTTTCCAGCAAAAGCCGCACATTTCACCTGGGTCCTGCATGTCCATTTTCATATCATCACCTCCATTCCATTAAAATCAAAAAAGATCCGATGCTCATACCACAACGTAGGATTTACCGTCAATCTTTTTTTTGGCTTCATTCATTATTCTTTGATTTCAATACCGCGTTCAGGGACCCACTCTTGAATCCGTCTAAATCAAGCGAAATATAAATAAACCCCAATTCATGAAATTTCCGAGTAATTTTTTCTCTGTTTTGAAGCAGGGCCTCAAAATCTTGTGGCTGAATCTCTATCCTGGCAATTTCCCCGTGATGCCGAACTCTTAGAACTTTCAGGCCCAGATCGTAAAGAAAATCCTCAGCCAGCTCCACCTGGTTTAATTTTTCCGCAGTTACCTCCTTGCCATATTGAATTCGGCTCGACAAACAGGGCATGGCAGGTTTGGCAGCAATTTCCAATCCATAATAGTCACCAATCGCACGAATGGTATTTTTATCAAATCCCAGTTCGACATAAGGGGCTAGAATCGAAGCTTCCTCAGCGGCCTGAATGCCCGGTCGGAAATCTCCCAGATCATCAAGATTAACCCCGTAAAAAATTGGCCAAGAGGCGCTTTCAACTGTTTGCATCAGCTCATTTCGGAGCTCCACAATTTTTTCAAAAAGCGCCTTTTTACAATAATAGCAGCGGTTCACCGGGTTTGCCAGATAGCGGGGATCTTCCATTTCCCGTGTCCGAATAATTTGGAGTGGAATACCGTTTTCTTGGGTGAAATTCACGGCGAAGCGATACTCTCTTCGCGATAAAGAGGGGCTGTCGGAAAGGGCGGCCACCATTTGGTTGCCTAATGCCAAATGAGCAACGTACGCCAGCAGTGCGCTGTCTACGCCTCCGCTGTAAGCCACGATGGCATGTCCTTTCTTAGAAAAATATTCTTCTAATTTTTGGGCACAGATTTCCGGATTTGTTTTGTGGTTCGGATTATGCTTGACAGACTTCAAAGGTTTTCTCCTTCTGATTAAAACAAAAATAGTATAGATAATTACTGGAAATGAGGAGAGGGAGGGATCACAGCATATCAGTGAGAACCTTACAGGATCGACATATTTTCATCTTATCTTGCCAGTTATTCTGTACACCACCGTCACATATGGTTCC
>CP070746.1:2629628-2659743 GCA_020348305.1 Desulfobacterales bacterium | reverse complement strand
CGAATGAGTGATAAATCTCTTGAAGATTTATCTCACATGTTTAATTCCGTGCTTCGCGGTTGGATCAACTACTATGGCAGCTACTACAAGAGTGCGCTTTACCGGATATTAGTGCAACTCAACCGCTCCCTGAGGAAATGGGCGATGAGGAAGTACAAAAGGCTGCGCGGCAAGCGACGGCGGGCAGTACATTGGTTAGGGCGTATCGCTAAGCGACAACCCCACCTATTTGCCCATTGGAGCTTGGGAGTGAGGCCTGCGGTTGGTCGATAGGAGCCGGATGAGCCGAGAGGCTCACGTCCGTGTCTGTGAGAGACTGAGGGGGAGGTTCCCTCGGTCTACTCGACTCTGCAATCCGAAGAAGGTAGGAAAATGCCATTTTCGGTTGGCTCCTATGTCCCGTAGGACAGCACGGTGTTGCATTACCCCAAGACGAGGCCATAGGTCTTCCGTGAATTACAACCGACTTCAGGTTGGTTGTTATCGCACCATTGATTTGAATACCAAAGAACAGTCAATTACCCAACATCTACTCGCAATTATCCCCGCCATCTCCAGGTATCAGCTGATCATCCTCTACCTTTTTGCCGCCTTTAACTAGTTTCAAAGCTGGATCTTCTTTCAATGGAGGCAGATTAAAAGGCGCTTGCCGATTATCGCTGATATTAATTTCCTGCTTGCTCACCTTCATAAAGTTTTTAAGCTGGATGGCAACATCCTTGCGCAATACTAGGGGAATTGATTCTGAGCCTGGAAGCACGTCTCTATCGGCATAAACAATGCCTAAAAGAAATTGGTCGATGGTATAATCGTGCTTTTGAGCTATCTCTTCAATAGCGTCTTCACCATCAATAAGATCTCCATTAAAAACATCTTTCAGGATTTCTATACTAATCGTGTCTTTATCTTTCCTGGGTCTTCCTGCGCCCGGCCTCGCCCCACCCCTGCCGTCTTTCTTCTTATTTAATCGCTTTTTTCCTGCCATAATCAAACTTTCATGTTTTGCGTAATAAAGTATTAGCCAAAAAAACGTCTTTATATTTGCCAAAACGTTTTGACTTTCTCTTATATTTCAGCCAGCGCCAAAAAACCTTAACGCCCTAAAAATTTTTAGTGGGTTTTGTTGCTTCTACTTATAATGTGTAAAAGTTGCTTCTATTTATAATGTGTAAAATTTTTAGCTTTTATAATGAAATCACGTATTTTGAAAAAAATGATGGGTGCTGGGGCAGAATTGCCGCACAGTAAAATAATGAAAAAAATTGGATAACAGACCGGTCGGTTTGTCACAGTTTTGTCACAAAATAATCGCTATTTCGGATAAACAATAAAAAAAGCCATCTACGACAATTTGCCGTAAATGGCTTTAAATTCGATACGTTATAAAACTTTTTTAAAAGTGAGAAAAACTATAAAAACGCTAATGTTGGTTTAGCAGGATCTACCCCAATCGATTTAAAAACCAATTGGGAGATATTATGCCGGATCAAGTATGCTGAGACTTGATCCAGCATGTATTTTTTCCTTTCAGGGCCGGCTTTTTTCTTTTTGCCGCCGGAGATAATCCGACATTTCGTGCACCTTTTCCGGATACTGGGTGATAAAGTTTTCCGTCATCTGGTAAGCCTTGTCATCGCTAAACTGCCGGGAGGGATGCTTGCAAAAAAAGGCCGAAGGTCCCTCCAGCACACCGCCTTGGCCACGCTCCAAGGCCAGCTTGGCACAGCGGATAGCATCAATACCCACCCCGGCCGAATTGGGGGAGTCTTCCACCGACAAGCGCAGCTCCAGATCCATGGCCACATCACCAAACAGCTTGCCCTCCATGCGGATAAAGCACACCTTATTGTCCTTTTGCCAGGGCACATAATCCGACGGGCCGATGTGAATGTTCTCATTTTCCAATCGGCGGGCGGTGACCGACTGCACCGCTTCGGTCTTGGAGGTTTTCTTGGATTTGAGCCGATGCCGGTTGAGCATGTTTAAAAAATCCGTGTTACCGCCGGTGTTGAGCTGATAGGTGCGCTCCAGCTTGACGCCGCGCTTTTTAAACAAATCCGTGAGCACCCGGTGAGCGATGGTGGCCCCCAGCTGGGATTTGATGTCATCGCCGATCAGCGGCAAATTTTTTTCCGCAAAGCGCTTCTCCCACTCGAGATTGCTGGCAATAAAGACCGGAATGTTGTTGACAAAGGCCAGTCCGGCTTCCAGGGCACATTCGGCATAAAAAAAGCTGGCCTGTTCAGAGCCCACCGGCATATAGTTGAGCAAAATCTCAGCCCCGGATTGTTTCAGGGTGTTGACCACATCATCTTTGCCGGGCTCGGGTAAATCCGCCAGCACAAAGGTGTATTGGTCTTCATATTCGCGCATGTGTTCGGAAAACCCATCCAGGATGCGGCCCATCTGAACCGTGATCCCGGAGGGGGGCAGATTATCACAGAAAACCTTGGTGCAGTTGGGCGGTGCAAAAATGGCCTCAGTGACATCCCTGCCCACCTTACGTTTGTCGATGTCAAAGGCGGCCACCACCTGAATGTCACCGGGGCGATAGCCGCCGATCTCCCAGTGCATCAGGCCGATGGCATCTTCGGGATGTTTGTCCTTGTAGTAATGGATACCCTGCACCAGTGAGTTGGCACAGTTTCCCAATCCGGCAATGGCGATCTTTATTTGACGCATATCTGCTCTACCTCCTTTCTTCTTTCATCCGGATCCCATAAGCATTCTTCAAAAAGATAGTTTTATAAGAATTAAGGAGTAAAGGTATTACCGCTAAAGATATTAGGCACTTTTCCGCCACCGATCTTTGGCGGATTAGGCATTTTAGGCATTTGTAAAAGTATCCGAAACCTAAGTTGAAGATACACTATCAATTCTATCCTGTTTTGTTCCCACTTGTCCGGGCTACTGTCTGGAAAAAACCGAAGATTTATTATATGAATTTATTTTTTATTTACAGGTAAATTGACCTCTTGACAAGAAAATATTTATGATTATTGTTTTGCCAAATAAAATAGGAAAAATAGCTTAACAGCTTGAAATTATATGAATTAAGAATATTTTCATCTTTTAAAAACAATTTCATACCTATACATTTTTTCTTTAATCTTCTTTTTATGCGAGGAGGTGTACATGAAAAGAGAGTTGAGAAAAAATAGCGGCACACAAAATCTTCTTGCAAAGTATAGAAAATCCTTTCACATACCAAAAAATTTGAATTACTACTCCGCTGAAGATGAATCGATTTAGGATCATTATGAGAACTCAAAAGTTCGTGCTGAAATTCATTGCTCGTAAATTCGGTCTGGGCCAGGGAAAAATGGGTTTTGGGATAATGAAGTAATGGTTTAACGGTAAAACTCGTTTAATTAAAGGAGGTAATAGAAGCATGAAAATCAGGCCATTAAATGACAGAGTATTGGTGTTGAGGGTTGCCGAGGAGCAAAAAACAGCCGGTGGTCTCATAATCCCCGACACAGCCAAGGAAAAGCCCCAGGAAGGTAAGATCGTGGCTGTCGGACCCGGAAAAATGGGTGAGGATGGAAAACGCGTTCCACCGGATGTGAAGAAAGGCGACCGCATTTTATTTTCTAAATACGCCGGCAATGAAATTAACATCGACGGTGAAGAGCATCTCTTTATGAAAGAAGATGACATCTTAGCAGTATTGGATTAAAAAAAGGAGGAAGGGAAAATGCCTGCAAAAATGATATCCTATAGCGCACAGGCCAGGGAACATATGCTCAAAGGCATCGACACCCTGGCCGATGCCGTAATGGTAACCTTGGGCCCAAAAGGCCGCAATGTTGTTCTTGAAAAATCCTTTGGTTCGCCCACCGTCACAAAAGATGGGGTGACGGTGGCCAAAGAAATTGAATTGGAAGGCAAGTTTGAAAACATGGGTGCCCAGATGGTCAAAGAGGTGGCCAGCAAAACCAGTGATGTGGCCGGTGACGGCACTACCACAGCCACCGTTATTGCCCGCGCGATTTATAAAGAAGGCCAAAAACTGGTATCTGCCGGTGCAAATCCCATGGCCCTGAAGCGCGGAATTGATAAAGGCGTTGTTGCTGTGGTGGACGAACTCCAGAGAATGTCAAAGTCCATAAAGGATAAAAGCGAGATTGTGCAGGTCGGTGCTATTTCCGCTAATAATGATGAGGTCGTGGGCAAACTCATTTCTGAAGCCATGGATAAGGTGGGCAAAGAAGGTGTGATTACCGTTGAAGAAGCCAAGGCCATGGAAACATCCCTGGAAGTTGTGGAGGGCATGCAGTTTGACCGTGGCTATCTATCCCCGTATTTTGTTACCGATGCGGAGAAAATGGAAGCTGTTTTGGAAGACGCTTATGTCTTGTGTCATGAAAAGAAAATCAGCAGCATGAAGGACCTGGTCGCCCTTTTGGAATCGGTTTCCCAATCAGGCAAACCGCTTTTGATCATTGCCGAAGACGTTGAAGGTGAGGCACTGGCCACTTTGATTGTCAACAAGCTGCGGGGAACCCTGCAAGCCGCGGCTGTAAAGGCGCCCGGATTTGGTGACCGCCGCAAAGCTATGCTAGAGGACATTGCCATCCTCACAGGAGGACAGGTAATATCTGAAGACATCGGCGTTAAGCTTGAAAATGTGACACTGGACGATCTGGGGAGATGCAAAACCGTACGGATAGATAAAGATAACACCACACTGATTGAAGGGACGGGTAGCAGATCAGATATTGAGGGTCGGGTACGCCAGATTCGCGTCCAAATAGAAGAGACGACCTCCGATTATGATCGGGAAAAACTGCAGGAGCGCTTGGCGAAGTTAATCGGCGGCGTGGCCGTGATCAATATCGGGGCTGCGACCGAGACGGAGATGAAAGAAAAAAAGGCCCGTGTGGAAGATGCCCTCAATGCCACCCGGGCGGCTGTTGAGGAAGGCATTGTACCCGGCGGCGGCGTGGCGCTGCTGCGATGCATCAGCGCGTTGGAGAAAGTGAAAGTGTCCGGAGATGAGAAGAGCGGGGTGGCCATATTGAAACGGGCCATTCAGGAACCACTCCGGCAAATCGCTGAAAACGCTGGGCGTGAAGGAACTGTCGTATTAAACAAAGTTCTTGAAGGCGAGGCCGACTTCGGCTTCAACGCTGAAACGGAGAAATTTGAAAATCTGCTTGCATCGGGGGTTATCGACCCGACCAAAGTGGTACGCTACGCGCTTCAGAATGCAGTTTCTGTTGCCGCATTGATGCTGACCACCGAAGCTATGGTTACCGAAAAGCCGGAAAAGAAAAAGGCGCCGCTTGCACCGCCCATGCCGGAGGATATGTACTAGGCGCTTAAACTAGCGACATCGACAAAGTGTTGTAGTTGTTCGAAGCTGATTGTTTTTAACTTTTGTAGTAGATCCTCGATAACTTAAAATTGTGCTGTCTTGATTGGGTTGAATATCGGTAGGTTATTTAATAATAAAAAAAGGGTGGTCGACAGACCACCCTTTTTTTATAGTGATCGGATCTCCTGGCGCATAAATACGGTGTAGGATATGGCAAAGCAGATGACCGTAATGGCGATCAAGGAGATAATATACGGCACCACAATCAGGATACTCTGGCTCAAGGGTAAGGGGCCTGAAAATCGGGCCATGGATATGCTTTCCATGGGCCCCACGGATACCATCGATCGGGTAGATTTGCGCATGGGATCAATGATGGTGGCGGTAGCATCGGTATACAGTTCCATGGGTGATGTCAGTGAAAATGCCTTCACGATTTTAGCCCGCTGCAGGACTTTGTCCGGGTCGGATTCTGTGGTATCCGATGATAGTGCATTGGCCAGTACGTTGGCTCCCAGCGAAACGAAAAATGAAAAGAATATCCACATGGCCAATGCCGCTAGGGCAGATGTGGCCGTGCTGCGGAATACTATCGAAAAAAGTATGGCCACGCCCAGCCACAGAGAAATATAAATTATGCTGATAATTAAATAGATAAAAATTCTCCAGAGTTCTTCAACGCCCGGAACTATTCCCATTATCAATAAGCCCAGACCGGTGATGACCAATACGATGGAGATCATCATCACCGCGATCATCACCACGCCGGCCAAAAATTTACCGTTAATGACCACATCACGATATATGGGTTGAGACAGCAGTTTGCTGAGGGTGCCCTCGTTTCTTTCCCTGTTGATGGTGTCAAAGCCCAACACGAGGCCCACCAGCGGGCCGAAGAAGGCCACAAACTGCACCAGCGAAAATAAGGCTCCGGTTGAGGTAAAGAGCATCAAAAATATGAACCGGGGCTTGGCGACACCCGCGAGTTCATTTTTGATATTGATCCCCACCATGTAGGCCGTGATCAGGCTGAGCATGGCAATTAAGGCAAATATGATGGTAAACCGATAACTGCTAAAGTGATCGGCCAATTCCTTTTTAATAATGGTTTTTAACCCCTGTGCCATTACGCCTCCTGGAAATACTTCATGTAAATTTCTTCTAAAGAGAATTTTTCACTATCTACCCCTAACTTTTCCTGGGCCAACTGCTCTATGGGTCCCTGGGCCACCATGCGGCCTTTGATCATAATACCGATGCGGTGACAGATTTTTTGGACCTGTTGCAGCATATGGCTGGAAAGCAAAATCGTCATGTGCTTGTCACGGGCCAGACTTTGAATTAATTCTATCATGCGATTGGTGGCATCCGGATCAAGACCCAGTGTGGGCTCATCGAGGAAAGCCACCTTTGAATCCTTGATCAAAAGCTCGGCAATACCCAACCGCTGGCGCATACCTCGAGAATAGGCGCCGATTTTTTTCTCAACCTCCTCAAACAGACCGACGGTTTGGAGTGCATTTTCAATACGTTCCTCGGCCACCTCACCGCGCACCTCATTGAGTTCGCCGACAAAACGGAGCATTTGGCGTGAATTCAAATCGACATAGAATCCCATATTTTCTTGTAAATAGCCTATTTTTGCCTTCACTTTGATGGGATCGCGGGTCGGATCGAGTCCCAAGACAGTGGCTTTACCACTGGTCGGTTCCGTTAAGCCCAGCAGCATCAGCAGGGTGGTGGTTTTCCCGGCACCATTCGGTCCTAAAAACCCGAAGATCTCGCCTTCGTTTACCGTGAACGATAATTGATCCACGGCGGCCTGGCCATTGTAGATTTTTGTGAGTTCATGGGTCTCGATGATTGTTTTTGTGCTCATGTTAACGCCTTCCTAACCAGCGAAATAGTCCGAATAGACCGACGATCACCACCACAATGATGCCGATCCCAATCCAACCCCAGGCGGCTGAGGCTTTGACGGTGGTGCGAAACTCAATAATCTTGTTGTCTTTTTCGCCTTCCACACTAACGCTGACAGAATAATCGCCGACGAGGGCATCCTCGTAGGGTGTGATGGTGAGCTCCACCTGTTTGATTTCGCCCGCTTTAACCATATCGATATTTTCCGGATTGAATTCTACTTTCCAGTTCTCCGGTTTGAACGACATAAACTTGATGTTGTGGTTTGCTGCCGAGCCGGTGTTTTTAACATAAAACGACATATTGGCCGGTTTGCCCTGCCGAGCATCTAGAGACAACAAACCGTTGGCGGTGCCCACCTCCAATCCATAGGTTCCTGTGAGGATGACTACCAATGCGGCTTCTGCTTTGGCGTCACTGGAGGCAACCCGGATATTGATGGGATATTCTCCGGCCTGGGCACCCATAGCGGGTTTCACTTCCACAGCCACCGATGTACTTTGCTTTGATTTGATCCGCAGGCTTGATATGAATTTTGATTCATAAGCCGGCTTAAAATTAACCTCCCAGCCTTGCGGCCCCTGGGCGAACAGATCAAATACCGCGTCTTCATCGAGTTTGCTGTCCACCTCTACGGAAAATTCAAAGGTGGCATCCGAGGGGCCCCGCAGCACTGGATACGAGGTGGTTAATTTAACGCCTTTGGATTCTTTTTTGTCTGCCTCACCCTCTTTAATGGACACCATAATGGTTTGGGCCATATTAAATCTGCCATCCGGCGTTTTCGCAGCAACGCGAAACTCGTATTTTCCGGGTTGTACATTTTCATCCGGCTGGGCTTCAAACGTGAGGGTTTTATCCTCTACAGAGGGCACATGTACGCCGGTGACGTCAAATCGGTATGTTTTGACTCTGGCCTGCCATCCCTCAGGTTTTTGTTCGACCCAAACCTCGATATTTTCATCCTTTTTGCCCTTATTGTAGAAGATGATATCCATACTGACATCGTCATCTTTGGTGATTTCCACACCCGGGTATTCCACCGCCATCAACACCAATCTTTCGGGCCTGTTATTGTCATCTTTCTCTTCGGAAAAACAAAGGCTCTGGCTAAATATCAATCCCAAGATCACCAGAAAAACAACCAAGCTGAATTTACCCGAATTTGCGCTGTTCATACTAACTCCTCCCGTTTTCTTTAATTAAGAATCTGCCTCCGATTTTAAGCATCGAAGACCACATTAACTTGATAGTATAAGAATTTCCTTTTCTGGACACAGATGAACACAGATTTTCAAGATTCTTAAATTAATATAAAATAATGCTATCTGTGAATATCTGCGAAAATCTGCGTCCTATTTAACTTGTTGGTATCGTAAAAATTCAGAAAAGCAATCTTTTTAAAATAAATATCTCAAATAAAGCCATTAGCCTTTTGAGTCAATACTTATCTTTCATTTTTATGAAAACTATCTTCTCCTCGGTGAGTGACGATGTTGATCGGACGGATTAAATGGTGTATCTGAAAAATTCAGAACCATGGAAAACTTATTAAAAAATAATAACATCTTAATTGAACACATTACGCACGTCCTCTATGAAAGAAATGGAAAGAAACCTGCTTTTCCGCAAGAGGGTATTGATTTGTCCACCGCCTCGGCGGTGATGTTCTTGCTTGGCAAGCTTCCGAAAACACATCTAAATTCGGGTAAACCGTGTTTAATTTTAAACAAACGATCGGTTAAAGTGAAACAGCCCGGTGATCTGTGTTGTCCGGGGGGAAGCATAACGCCTCGTTTGGACCCGTATCTGGCAAAGCTATTCGGATTACCCCTTTTGCCACTTGCCAGATGGCCCTATTGGTCAAATTGGCAGCGACAGAAACCGCAAGAGGCCCGGATGCTGGCGCTTTTATTTGCCACCAGCGTGCGCGAGAGCTTTGAAGAAATGCGCTTAAATCCGTTTGGTTTGAAATTTTTGGGACTTTTACCGTCTCAGTCGTTGGTCATGTTTGAACGGGTCATTTATCCGTTGGTGGCATGGACAGACCGGCAGCAGCGGTTTTACCCCAATTGGGAAGTGGAAAAGGTCATTTATATTCCGCTGCGTGATTTGTTAAATTCCGGAAATTATGTCCGCTATCGATTGCAGATGGGTGGTCGATCAAACCGCGACCCGGCGGTCGCATCAAATGATTTTCTCTGCTTTCGGCACAGATACCGCAACGAAAACGAACTGTTGTGGGGTGCTACCTATCGGATAACAACCGTCTTCCTTGAGTATGTCTTCGATTTCACACCGCCTGAGATAACATCCCTGCCTGTGGTAAACGGCAGCTTGGATGAGAATTATCTCACCGGAAAACGTTAAGGCGTTGCGGGTTTCGGGTTACGGGTTGCGGGTTGAGGAGGCGAATGGCATGGGATTGAAGTCGTAAGTCGAAATGCGGAAGTCGGAATCAAATGATTGCGCATTTTGGATTTTGGATTGTGGATTGAAAAGGCATAGGTTTGAAGACGGAAGTCGGAATTCCAATTTAAGGAGCCCCGGTTGCCGGTTACCAGCGACAAGCCAACAGAAACGATCAGCCAGTTACCAGACACAAGAAACCAGAAGCCAGGTGCCAGTAACCAGTGACCAGCAACCAGCAACCAGAGACCAACATCGAGGATCGAGCATCTTGCATTGTATTCATTTTTTTTATTGCGTTCTATAGAAGAAGTCTATAATATACGAACAGAAGAAAGTACGAACAGTAGAAATGGAGTTTAAGAAAATGCGCAAAATAGCCATTGCAATGGCCAAAGGCGGCGTTGGCAAGACAACTACTGCTATAAACCTGGCCTATGGACTTGCCAGCCGTGGTTACCGGGTTTTGCTGGTGGATTGCGATACCCAAGATCAGGCAGCTAAATTTCTAGGTGCCACCCCTCAATATGGGCTTTATGAATTTGTAACCGAGCGCGGAAAAAATGGCGAGTATGTTTCCAAAAATGAGACAATTTTTCTTTGCCGGCCGAATTTGTGGTTACTTGCCGGTGGGATCCAACTGGTAGAACTGAAAAATTGGCTGGGCGAACAACCCAGGGATGTAAGACAAACCCTATTGGGTAAAGAGCTGGTTCCCAAAAAGGGAAGCCTGGATTATTTGATATTTGATTGTGCGCCGGGTTGGGATGTTCTCAGTGTCAATATTCTTATGGCAGCTAATGAAGTTCTTTGCCCGGTTGCCCTTCAAGGCCCATCGCTGGAAGGATTGAAAACATTCTTTCGCTATCTCCAATCCGCCCAGGCGTTGAATTCGGATTTGAGGCTCAAGTACATCTTACCCACCATGTTTGATCAGCGTACCCGGCAAAGCCATGAAATTTTAGCGCAGCTGCGAAAATATTTTCACAGGCAGTTATGTGAACCCATTCATTTTAACGTGCGATTATCCGAAGCACCGGTGCATGGCCAGACTATTTTCGAATACGAGCCTCAGGCCAGCGGGGCACAGGATTATGACAAATTGATAAGGAGGGTTATGAACGATGGCGGCCGATAGGAAAGAAACGCCGGATTTTTTTGAAGATAAATCTTTGGATCCAGTTGAAACGGCAACGGGTTATCCGAAAAAGCCCGGACAATCAGCGTCTAAAAGATCATTTGCTTCCGAAATAGATAAATCAAGTAGTGCAAAGCCTAACGCAGGCTATTCGGCTCAAAAAAAGAAAGCCGGATTTTATATTTCAGCTGATATTCTCGAACGATTTACGCATAAGTTTTACGAACTGAAACTGGCCGGCGTCGCCATCGAGAACAAGTCCACTTTGTTGGAGCTGGCGCTGGCTTTTGCTTTAGATGATATGGACAAGGGCACAGAAAGCCGCGTTCTGCAGAGACTTAATACCTAATTGAGAATCTTATGAAACTCGGTCTAATGCAATAGCTGAAGATTATTTCTTGCTATAGTATTGGACAATGGCTTCGCACAGCCCGGGGATGGTGAACGAATCGGCAACGATATGAACATCAAAGCCAAGATCCATTGCAGTTTCAGCGCTTATCGGACCGATACTGGCTATTGTAACACCATCGATGAGCTGTTTGAACCTATCGGCAGGCAACAGTTCCTTGAAATTTTTCACAGTTGATGAACTGGTGAAGGTAATCAGGTCAATGGTTTTTTCTTCTAGCCCTTGGATGAGAATATCTGCATTTGTCAGATCTTTTATCGTGCGGTAGGCTATGACTTCGTCTACTTCTGCGCCCATCTTGGTTAATTCTATTGGTAACACCGGCCGCGCCTCTTTTGCCCTTGGAAGCAGTATTTTTTTGCCCTTGATATCTTCTTTGCTGAACGCCTCTGCCACGGACTCGGCGCGGTAGGTTTGCGGGACAATGTCGCTTTTGAGACCAAATTCAAGAAGCCTTTGAGCCGTTGCCGGACCAATGGCCGCGGTATGCATGTGGTTTAAGGCGCGTACGTCTTTATTGTCGGCAAACAGCCGCTCAAAGAAAAAGGTAACCCCATTGACACTGGTAAAAACAATCCAATCATAGTCAGATAGGTTTTGGACGGCCCGGTTCAGGGCTGTTTCGTCTTCAGGAGCTAAAATCTTTATGGTGGGGCATTCTAAGCACTCGGCTCCCGAATTCGTTAGCATTTGCACCAGGTCGCTGGCCTGCTGCCGGGCGCGGGTGACAACGATGCGTTTGCCCATCAAGGGACGATTTTCAAACCACTTTAGAGTCTGTCGCAAATCAACAACAGCACCCACCACGATAATGGCCGGTGCTTTTAAACCGGCTTTTTTTACGCGCTGGACGATATTCTTAAAGGTACCGGATACGGTTACCTGCTGCGGCGTGGTTCCCCAACGAACCAACGCCACCGGTGTATCCGGAGGTTTGCCATGGTCCATCAATTGTTGGATAATGATTGGCAGATTTTTAACCCCCATAAAAAATACCAGAGTGCCAATGCCTTTGGCCAACGCTGCCCAGTCAATACTCGATTCGTCTTTGTCTGGATCTTCATGACCGGTGACAAACGCAACGGTGGACGTGAATTTTCGGTGGGTCAGCGGAATACCGGCATAGGCCGGTGCGGCAATCGCCGAGGTGACGCCGGGTACAATCTCAAAGGCAATTCCCTCCTTCACCAGCACTTCGGCCTCTTCACCGCCGCGACCGAAGATAAACGGATCACCGCCTTTAAGCCGCGTGACCGTTGCACCGGTTTTGGCCTTGTCGACAATGAGATCATTGATCCGGTCCTGGGAAAGCGTATGATCGCCACCTTTTTTGCCCACATAAATCAGTTCTACGGTCTTACGGGCGTATTTTAACAGCGCCGGAGAGGCCAGATAATCGTAAATAATCACATCGGCAGCTTCAATACATTCCTTTCCCTTGACCGTGATCAGTCCGGGATCCCCAGGTCCTGCGCCAACCAGATAAACTTTGGCTTTCATCGTTATTGAATCGATTCGGCTTTGAGTTTTTCTAATATTTTATCCGCTCCCTTTTCAAGCAGTTGCTCTGCCAGCTGAATTCCGACATTTTCAGAGGATTCAACAGGGCCGGAAAGGGTATCTTTGATCAGGGTCGATCCGTCAATATCTGCGATCAGTCCGCTTAACATATACCGGTTTTTTTCGATTTTACCATAGCCGGCGAGCGGAATCTGGCAGCCGCCTTCCAGACGGTTAAGAAAAGCACGTTCGCCTTTGACGATGGCCCGGGTTTGGAAATGGTCCAATGCGGTTGTCATTTCTTCGATTTGCGGGTCATTTTCCCGGATTTCAATACAGAGCGCCCCTTGGCCAACCGCCGGCAGCATCAGATCCTCATTCAAGTATTCGGTAATTCTATTTTCGAGATTCAGGCGTTTGACACCGGCTGCGGCTACAACGATGGCATCCAGATTTTCGGATTCGAGCTTGCGTAAACGAGTGTCGAGATTTCCCCGTAAGCCACGGATGACGATGTCGGCTCTGGCGTGTCGAAGCTGGGCCGCACGGCGCAGGCTGCTGGTCCCGATTACGCTTCCCAGCTTCAGCTCTGAAAATCGGGACCCTTTTTTGGAGATTAACACATCGGTTGGAATCTCCCGTTGCGGGATGGCGCCAATATGCAGACCTTCGGGAATATCTGCCGGCATATCTTTCATACTGTGAACGGCGATATCTATCCGGCGGTCCAATAGATTCTGCTCGATTTCTTTAACAAAAAGCCCCTTGCCGCCAACTTGGGCAAGGGGTACATCGAAAATTTTATCACCCTGGGTTTTTATGGTGACCAGTTCAATCGTATGATTTGGGAATTTCTCATTCAGGGCGGATTTAACCCAATTTGCCTGCCATAATGCCAGCTTGCTTCCCCGGGTTCCGATTTTAATCGAAGCCTTCATCAGTGGCTGCATCCTGCGCAGCTGCTTGCCGCACAGCCGCTACAGGAAGAAGCTGCGGCTGAACGCGAAACCGTCTCTCCGCCACTTCCTTTGGAGATAAAACCGCACGGAGACATCAATTTGTTTACCTTTTTGCTATCACAGCCCGGGCAACCCGGCTTTTCGTTTCCAAAAACAAGACATTCAAAATCCTGATTGCAGTTATCGCAGTGGTACTCGTAAATCGGCATGAACTCATCTCCTAATGGAATTTTGAACTGAATACGCCGTTAAATATTCATTGAAATTGATGAATTCGTAAAAAGATCGATTTTTTGACTTTTTACGAAAGCAACTAAATGTAACCATATTTAGCGCTAAAATCAAGACGTGGATTCCATTGCCTCTATTACGCCGGCGGCAATCAGCGGCAACAGAATTTCATGGTGCCCAATCAGATTGATCCCTGTTCCGCCGCGGGTGGTGGGTCTTTGGGTCACATTCGTCAAGGGCCGATAATGGCGGATAAAATCCAGGTTAACCGTTGTAAAATTATCCAGCGCATGTCCTAAATTGCGCGCCAGCGTAACGGCCTTCAAAAATATTTCCGGAAGGATTACTGCAGAACCGACATTTAAATAGACCCCGCCTTCAAGGCTGCCGACCATGGATGTAAACAATCGAAAATCTCTGTGGGAAGCTTGCCCTGTTTTGGCGGGATCAAACTGGGGATGCATATGAATGATATCGGTTCCAATAGCAACATGGACGGTCACGGGTATGCCCAGGCGGGATCCTGCCGCCAGAATGCTTTGATCCATTAGAGGCAGTCGGTTTTTGACGATGGCATGGCCAACTGCTTGGCCAAGACCTGCTGAACGCGTGTCGGATTCGGCAATCGCCTGACATAAAAAGACACAAGTTTCTGAGGCCATGCCAAAGGACCCATCATCGATGGATTCAGCAACATCTTCTGAAGTTTGGCCGGTCATTGCAACTTCAAGATCGTGAATAATTCCTGCCCCGTTCATGGCCACGCCGGTGACGATACCGCGCTGCATCAGATCAACGATGACGGGATTAAGTCCCACCTTAATAACATGAGCCCCCATGCCCAGAAGAATCGTTTTTTTCTCCCGGGCAGCACGTGCCACGGCCGATATAACCGTTCTGATTTGATTTCCGGCAAGAATATTCGGAAGACCATCTAGAAAATCTTGAAACGAAGCTCCCTTTTTCCAGATTTTAGCAAAATCAACAGCGCTCACCTTGCTTTTTCTTTTGGAAAGCGGGTAGGTTTTCACCCGATTTAGATCTATAGGCTCAATTTTTTTTCTCATAACCAATCGTTTTACTTATTAGGTTATAGCATTAGATGCCGGCTTCAAATTCTTTCGGGTACAATTTCCGCTCAATAATCTCGCACAAAATATGCCCTAAGGTAATATGGGCTTCCTGAATTCGGGCAGTATCATCTGAATCTGCCGAAAACACAAGCTCTGCACAGGTTGCCAATTCTCCTCCACGACCTGTCATGCCAATTGTTCTAAGCCCTTTCGATTTGGCCGTCTGTATGCCTTTAATTACGTTTCTCGAATTTCCACTGGTGCTAATCCCCCAGGCAATATCATCCTTTTTTCCTAATGCGTCTATTTGCTTGGAAAATATGTCTTCAAAATGATAGTCGTTTCCAATGCTGGTCAACAAGGAGGTGTCGGTAGTTAACGCGATGGCGGCCAGGGGAGGGCGCTCAATATTAAATCGATTGACGAACTCTGCGGCGAGGTGTTGGGCATCGGCGGCACTGCCACCGTTTCCGAAAATAAGAATCTTATGCCCGGCGCCGATACATATGGACATCATATCAGCGCCCGTAATGATGGTATCGACGTTGTTTTCAATGCAACTGCGTTTTACGCGCAGGCTTTCTTCCAATATCGTTAAGATGACGTGCTTCATTTGCTGACCTTTGACTTTTGTTTTTTTCCAGGCAACCGACCATCCAGATTGAAATTAAGAAGCTTTGACCCTGATTTGATTTTCAATTTTTTTGATGAAATCTCTCGCGTCGTGCCCAAATTTATTGGCTTTTTTAAACTCTTTTAAAGCGTCTTCGAGATGGTTTTGCTTTAAATACAGTTGGCCAAGTCGGTGTCGAAAAAGACCGTTTTCAGGTGAAAGCCCCACGCTTTCCTGGCAGAACATGATGGCAATTTCAGGATTTTCCCCTTGTTCGTCAAAAAGGCAACCCAACGCTGACAAAGATGCGGCATCACCCGGGTTTTGTTTTATGGCTCTTTTATAAGCGGCGATTGCCGCATCTACCTGGTTCATGGTGGCATAGCACTCCCCCATATAACGGTAAACCGCGCTGGCTGTGGGTTTAAGCTGAGACGCCTGCACGAGTAATTTTTGCGCGTTCTTAGGTTCACCCCTTTCCAGATATAGTTTTCCGGTTTGAAACGCAATTTCAAATACATCTGCAGTGATGCTGTTGGCTTTAAGGAATAGCTTAAGGGCCTTGCCAGGTTGACCGGACAACAGATATACCAACCCCAGGTTATAGATGGCCATATACTCATTGGGATCCAAGTCAACGGCAGCTTTAAATGCTTTCTTCGCATTTTTATAATCTTCTAAAACACCATAGCATACACCCATGCTATTGTGGACGTTTGTATTTGAGGGATCAAGCAACAGCGCCTGATTGAACTCTTCGATAGCCCCTTTGATATCGCCTTTTTCATACAGTTGATCGCCGCTGATGTTTAAACTCACGGCATCGAAAATTTGGGCACTGTTCGGCCCAAAAAATGCAGCATGCTCCAAAGCTTGGCAAGCATTTTCCAGTATGTGGTGCTTTTCGTATTTAAGGGTCGGAAATGCTGCAATACCGATGGTTACGGTTTCTTTCGATTGGTTCTTAATCAGTTTTTGAAAACTTCGCGCAAGCTTGTAGCAATCAAATTCATCTTTGTTGGGAAAAAAGCATCCCAACATTCCAGGCTCGAGGATTCCCCACAGGCCATTTTCTTTTTGGCATACCGCGTCTAGGGCCTGGAGGATTTTTTTGTAGGTATTGGATTCTTCTGTTTTTGAAGTCAGATTATCCATTTTAATGGCCATGGCACCAAATTTGCCTGCGGCTTCAAGTCGATTCACGCAATGGTCGATAAATCGTTTTCCGGATAGCACGTCAGGAAACAATTTTTTCAGCGCTTTCCAGGCACTTTCTCGTGCTTTGGTCCTTTTGGTTTTAAAACTTTTGGTATCTGTCTTAGAAAATAAAAAATGTTGTGTAGAATCGCGTTTCTGAACTAATCTCCGTCGTTGCTTTACCATTTTCAATCTCTCTTCAGAATATTTTCGAATGCCGATACAATAATCACGATTTCATCTTGCTGAATGGTTCTCAGGTCCATGATAACATAATCTTCTTCTATCCTTGCAATAATTGGTGGGTCACTTTTTCGTAAATATCTTTCCAGTGAATTGGCGGATATGCCATCAATTTTGATGCTGACACATTGACTGGGAATCTCCAATAGGGGCAGGGCGCCACCACCTGCCTTTGATGACAGCTTAATGAGCTGCATGTGAAGGCGAGAATTATTGATATCGTTCAATTTTTCGACAAGTTGGTTTGCCTTTTGGGTTATCTCTTCAATTGTCGCAGTCAACATTTGCAGGGTTGGGATACATTGTAGCGCCTTTTCTTCATCGCGGTACAATCGAAGCGTGCTTTCAAGTCCGGCCAAGGTGAGTTTGTCTATCCGGAGGGCTCTGGTCAGGGGATTGCGTTTGATGTCATCAATGATATTTTTTTTACCGACGATAATTCCGGCTTGAGGGCCGCCAAGCAGCTTATCGCCGCTAAATGTTATCACATCCGCACCGGTTGCCACGGATTCCTGGACAGTGGGCTCTTTCATAAGACCGTATTTTGAAAAATCGATAAAGGTACCGCTTCCAAGATCCTCCATCACCGCAATGCTATACTTGGTCCCCAATTCAACCAACTCCTGCAACGACACTTCAGCGGTAAAGCCGATAAGGCTGTAGTTACTGCAGTGAACCTTCAGCATGAGGCCTGTAGATGCTTCTATCGCGTCTTCATAGTCCCGAAGATGGGTGCGGTTTGTCGTGCCGACTTCTTTTAGAATCCCCCCGCTTTTGGCCATTACATCCGGAATTCGAAATGATCCGCCGATTTCGATAAGCTCTCCTCTTGAAACAATGACCGACTTATTTTTTGCGATTGTCTCCAAACACAGCAAAACAGCTGCGGCATTGTTGTTAACCACCATGGATGCTTCGGCACCGCTGATTTCGCATAAAATGTCTTCAACACTGCTGTATCTGGAGCCGCGCTTGCCGATTGCCAGATTGTATTCGAGATTGGAGTACCGGGAGGCAATCAGTGATAGGTTTTCTTCGGCCTCCGGCGCAAGCAATGATCTGCCAAGATTGGTATGCACAACGATACCGGTAGCATTGATCACCCACGTCAAATTCGGTGTCATTGCAACCCTTGTTAAATGTTTTACTTCTTCAAGAATTTGGGCAGCACTCAGCGTTGCTTCAGAAGTATCCGAGTCGTTTTTTAAAATACGATGGCGTTGAGCCTCAACTGCAGCCCGGATTGAATTAACAACAACCGTTTGAGGTATATCGGCAAAAAAGGTTTCGCTCTTTGTCAGTTCCAGGATATGATCGACACCCGGTAGCATTCGCAAGAGCGTTTGTTGTTTTTCATTTATTTTCATCGTTACGAGTCGACCCGTTTTACTTGCTGAAGTGGTTTATGATCAGCGCATGATTTATTGAATAATCTTTAGGCTACTATTCATAACACTTAATTATTAATTCATTCAATGAATTTCTACAAGAAATGATTGTTTGTACTCAAATCGAGAAAATGCTTTATGTATAACCAATTATACGATATGAAAATAACATAATCTGTTAAATCTGCGGATTAAATCGTTGCGAAATAGGAGCTTTTCCCAACGGGCAAGGTGCTTTAAGGAGAGTGTATGCAAAATATCCTCGTTACAGGCGGGTGCGGTTTTATTGGTACCAATTTTATCCGGTTTTTACTTTCTGATGCTGATTTTGACGGGCGAATCATAAACGTCGACAAACTCACCTATGCCGGCAATCCGCAAAATCTTGCCGACATCGAAGATGTTTTTCGGGGGCGCTATTTTTTTATAATGGCTGACATCTGTGACCCGCAAACCATAACCGATCTGTTTGCAAAATATAAAATTGACACGATATGTAATTTTGCCGCCGAATCCCACGTAGATCGCTCCATTGTTGAACCCGATGCATTTATCAAAACCAATATTGAAGGAACCTTTTCGTTGCTTGAAGTTGCCAGAGATCATCAGGACCAATTGATTCTATTTCATCATGTGAGCACCGATGAAGTTTACGGTTCGTTGGGATCCGAAGGTTATTTTACCGAAGAAACTCCGTATAAGCCCAACAGCCCGTATTCCGCATCCAAGGCCGCCTCGGATCATTTGGTCAGGGCATATCATAAGACCTATGGTTTGCCCGTAACCATTTCAAACTGCTCAAACAATTACGGGCCATACCAATTTCCGGAAAAATTGATTCCGCTCATGATCTTAAATGCGCTGGAAGAAAAACCGCTGCCGGTCTACGGAGAAGGGCGCAACATTAGGGATTGGCTTTATGTAAGCGACCATTGCAAAGCCGTCTGGAAAATAATGCAAGATGGAAAAAGGGGCCAAACCTACAATATTGGCGGCCGTTGTGAGAAAGCTAATCTTGATACGGTAGAGATAATCTGTGACCTCCTGGACGAGATGCAACCAAGAGCGCACAAGCGGCCCCGCAGAGATTTGATAAAATTTGTTAAAGATCGACCCGGACATGACTTTCGATATGCCATTGACTGCTCAAAGCTGGAGACCGAATTAGACTGGGGTCCGGAGGAGACTTTTGAATCCGGCTTGCGAAAGACAATCCAGTGGTATCTGGATCATAAAGAATGGGTCGAGCGGGTTAAAAGCGGAGAATATCTCTCCTGGGTCAAGCAACACTATGAGGATATCTAACCTTTCGCATTTGCATGCGTCTTGGGTCTAAAAGATGAAGAAGGCAAAAGACTATATCATTTTTCCGCTGGATGTTCCCAGCATTGATGAAGCCAAACGATTTGTTGAGCTGCTGACAGACGTTGTCGGTATGTTCAAAGTGGGGCTTGAACTATTTATCCAATCCGGTCCTGATATTATCAAGTTTATCAAGCAGTCGGGGTCCGCCGGCATATTTCTGGATTTAAAACTGCACGACATCCCGCAAACCGTATCGCGTGCCATGGCGCGTATTGCAGACCTGGGTGTTACGTTTGCCACCGTACACTGCGGTGAATCAAAACGCATGCTTGAAGCCGCCGTTGCGGGCAGTCGGGGAAAAGTCGGTGTTTTGGGAGTGACGGTTTTGACCAGTGTGTCCAAGGAAGATATTAAGGATGCCGGTTTTCAACCGGATTTTCAGGCAGATCTGTCCAGGCTCGTCTTGCAGCGAGCGGAAATGGCTAAAGCCGCGGGCTGTGCTGGTATTGTGTGCTCGGGGCTAGAAGCGAATACGATGAAAGCAAGGTTCGGTAACGATTTTGTTGTCGTGACTCCGGGAATTCGACCGCTGGATACCCGTAAAACTAAAGATGATCAACGGCGGATTACGACACCGGCACAGGCGGTGGCGGATGGTTCAGATTATTTAGTGATTGGAAGACCGATCAGAGATGCCGATGATCCGAAGATGGCGGCCAATCGTATTGCGAAAGAGATAGAAGCGGTAATCTTGGGATTGAGGGATTGAGGGATTGGGGAATTGAGGAATTGCGGATTATTTCTTCAATTTTTAAGTGCCTGAAACATTAAACGATTAGCTTATCAATTGCCGTGAAAAAATTCAGCACCGATCAGATGATATTCGCCCTCCTATTGGCTGCCATCATTATGGGTATCACCCTTTACCGGATGTTTTTTATGCATTAAAATGAGGCTGTCCGCTGCCTGCAGAAGCCGGCGCAAATTAAAATTCCTAAATCCATTATTACATGCGCCTTGTGCCTTTCCTTTTATTACATTCCGAAATCCGCATTCCGCAATCAAAAGCCTCAATTCCTGAATTCCTAAATTCCTCAATCTCTAAGTTTGTATGATTATTCTTCTTTATCCAACCCAAATGCCGTGTGAAGTACCCGCCCGGCAAGTGCGCTTTGGTATTAACTCAGAGTAAAATCAGTGAAATGAAGATAATTATATATTCAAATGGTTAAGTAAATTTGTGTAATAAGATTAAACTCAGAGAAAAGCTGTTAAATACAGATATATTTTCTGCAATTTGTTGACTAAATGTTGACTAAAATTGGAATGGAATGAATCAGAATTTCGGGATAACGATTTATCGCTCTAAATACAGGTAAAATTTAGATATACAATAAGATTTCAGGATTGTTACTTATCTGATCATGGCAGAAATACGGAGCTAAGTTTTCTAATGCAGAATGCAGATGTCACAACTTTTTTGGGGCTTTATGAACCTGTGATCAGTTGGGAGCCTGTCGAAAAAAGAAAAATCGAGAATATTTGGGCTTCTAACTACTTGATTTTATGACCTGCGAATTCTGCAAAAATAAAAAAATTTGACTACTTGCTTTTAGATTCTAATTCTTTAATCCTAACCCGAACAGCTTTAAGCTCAGTTTCTATTTCTTGTTTATATTTTTTAAGAGATTCCAAACTTGAATCTCTTAGCTCTTTTTCTCTGAATTTGCCAGTTCCTTGGCAACCGCAGGTGCAAATTTCGGTCAATACTTCTCGACAACTATTCAAAGTTTCTTCATCTATTGAGTAAGGTATCCAATACCTATTTCGTTCGCTCCGGACAAAATCTGTTTGCTTTAAAAATTAAATAACTAAAGGTTACTTTTAAATGTCAGAGATGATCAAATAAAAAATGAATAATCAAGAGGGTGGGGGTTTAATAGGCTTCTTCAAATTCTTTATCAAAAAGATGCATTTGGCTCATGTCTAACAGAAAATCCATTTCAACGTGTGGCCTGGCTTTTGTTTTAGAATCAACACTGGCTATAATTTTTGATGTACCACAGCGAGCAACTAACACAACGACGGAGCCCATGGGCTCAACGATTTCTATCTTGGCTTTCAAGGATTCACCATTTGGAAAGGGATCTGTCAATGTTTTATCAAATATGTGCTCGGGCCGAATTCCAAAAATAACTTCTTTTTCCTTAAGTTCAGAATATCGGTTTTTTAATGCTCTCGGGATGGTCAGACTAAAATGATCGTCTTTAACGAAAAAGGCCCCCCGCTCTTCAACAACCCGAGCATTTAAAAAATTCATGGCCGGGCTTCCTAAAAATCCTGCAACGAATAAATTCAAAGGTTTTTCGTACAATTCCAACGGCTTCCCAACCTGCTGCACCACGCCGTTTTTCATGACAACGATACGTGTCCCCATGGTCATCGCTTCTACTTGATCATGGGTAACATAAACGATTGTCGTCTGCAATCGTTCATGCAATTTTTTAATTTCCTCGCGCATTTGAACTCGAAGCTTGGCATCAAGGTTGCTCAAGGGTTCATCAAATAAAAAAACGTCCGGTTTTCTTACGATGGCCCGACCCAATGCAACTCGCTGTCTCTCGCCTCCTGAAAGTTGACGGGGTCTGCGATGCAACAGATCTTCAATTCCCAATATTTCAGATGCTTCATGAACAAGTTTGTCTATTTCGGGTTTTGGGATTTTCCGCATTTTTAGTCCAAAAGCGATATTGTCATAAACCTTCATATGAGGATATAACGCGTAATTCTGAAACACCATGGCAATATTTCGATCTTTGGGCATTAAGTGATTTACAAGTCGATTCTTAATGTAAATCTCTCCTTCGGTTATCTTTTCCAAACCCGCAATCATCCTCAATGTTGTAGACTTGCCACACCCGGAGGGTCCAACAAGAACCAGAAACTCCTTTTCAGCTATCTCAAGGTTTATGTTATGGACAGCAACAAAACCATTATCAAATTTCTTCTTAAGATTTTTTAACACAATATCAAGCATATGACCTGCCATTAAATAGATTAGAACAAATTGTTATGCCTAGACAATTATCGTTGGGGGGTTTGTGTTATTTAATCAGACTTGTTGCACTTTTACGCAGTCGTTAGTCCACCATCTATAACAAAAATTGATCCCGTAGCAAAAGAAGAATCATCAGAAGCAAAATACAGGGCAGCTTTAGCAACATCTTGTGGTTTGCCTATCTGAGCCATCGGTTGCCAGGAGGCCATCGCCGCTTGCGGATCCTGATCTGGGGCGTAATGCGCGACGACCATATCTCCTTGAGCTGTCTCTATTAATCCAGGACATATGCAATTCACGCGAATTCTATCCTGTGCAAAATCTAATGCCATACCTCGTGTCAAATTGACAACACCACCTTTAGATGCATTGTATGCCGAGGCTTCTTTGGCACCCACTAATCCTGCAACCGACGCGATATTAATGAGTGATCCTCCTCCTGCTTTCTGGAGAAGGGGTATCATCTCTCTCGATACAAGGAAGATGCTTTTCAAGTTGGTATCAATTACCTGATCCCAAAGTTCCTCCGTGAGATCTGTCACCCGTCCAGGTCTCCAGATGGCAGCATTATTTACCAGAATATGAATGCTGCTACAAAAAGCGATCGCTTTTTGGACCATCTCTTTCACGTCACCAGCTTTGGAAACATCGCAAGGGATAAATAGACAGCTTCCTCCTTGTTTTTCAATCTCTTTTTGAGTCTTATCTCCCTTCTCCTCCTCCATATCCGCAATAACGACACGGCATCCTTCCATTGCAAATAACTTCGCAATGGCCTTTCCGATACCCATTGCCCCGCCAGTGATAACTGCTGATTTACCTTCCAATTTCATCTTTAGCTTCCTTCCTCATTTGATTCAAAAGACTTCTTTTTACCATTTTTTTAAATGAAAATGTATGTTAAATTATTGCATTTTTTGCGCTTTGAATATCGTATTATCAAAAGGATTCCAGTTTATTTCAAGGCTCCTAAAGTAAGCCCTTTTACGAGATGTTTTTGTACTAACATTGTAAACAGTATCACCGGAACAAGGGCAAGTATTCCTCCTGCTGTCATGTAGCCCCAGTTAATCCCTGTTTCTTTCATAAACCCGATAATACCTACCGGTAAAGTCACAGCCTTTGTCCCTGTGAGTATTAAGGCAAACAAAAATTCGTTCCACGAAAAAATAAAAACGAGTATTGCTGTAGCTGCCAAACCTGGTGCCACAAGAGGTAAAGCAATCCTGATAAATGCATTTAATGGGCTGCATCCATCAATAAAGGCACTCTCCTCTAATTCTCTCGGGATCTCTTCAAAAAATCCTTTCATCATCCAAACGACAAAGGGTAAATTAAAAGTGAGGTAGGTTATCACTAAACACCATGGCGTATCCAGAAGACCGACATTTTTCATAAGAATATAAATAGGGATAATTGCGGCTACAGGGGGCATCATTCTTATAGAAAGCATCCAGAATGCAATATTCTCGGACCCTTTAAATTTATACCTGGCTAAACTGTAAGCAGCCATGGAACCTATGACGACACATGCTATTGTATTTAAAGAAGCGACAATGAGGCTATTTACGGCATAGCCTATGAGAGGAGATGTTTTTAATATAGCTGCGTAATTTTTTAATGTCGGCTGGAAAAACCATTTGGGCGGAAAACTGAGGGCATCCAGTTCGGTTTTAATAGAGGTCAAAAATAAAACGGCTGGAGGGAAAAGAATAAAGACAAACAATGCCACTGTTGCAATCACTAAAAACGCCTTTTTTACTTTTTCTGTTAAAAACCTATCCATGATCATCCCTCGGCATATGTCCCCCTGGAGCGGATCATCTTTATCAATATTAAAGAAACGATCGTCACAATGACAACCAAAAACCAACTCAAAGCTGATGCATATCCCAGGTGAAAGAATTTAAATCCGTAACGGTATGTATAATAATTCAGTATTTCGGTGCTCATGCCCGGGCCACCCTGGGTAAGCACAAACACCAAATCAAATGTTTTAAAGGCATCCATTAACCTGATAAGAAGTGCTACTAACATTGTGGGAGCTAAAAGCGGTAAAGTAATATGTCGGAAAATCTGCCAAGATGATGCACCATCAACCAATGCCGCTTCATAGGGTTCTTGAGGTAGAGCTTGAAGGCCTGCCAACATAACCAAGGCCATAAAAGGCGTCCATTCCCATATATCGGCAATCATAACAGAAGGGAGGGCTGTAATAGGCATACCCGTCCAATTAACGGGTGAAAATCCAAATATTGAGAGAAAATAATTAAGCATTCCGACGTCTGGATTATACATGAGCCGCCAAATGATGCCGACGACAACGGGTGTCATTATGGTGGGGATGATTAATGTTGTTCGCAAAAAACCAATTACTTTACCGACAATTTGATTTAATATCAGCGCAGTGATAAGGCCTAAGGCAAACTGCAATGGAACAGTGCCAACAAGGTAGATAAGCGTGACTTTAAAGGCAGTAAGGAAGTAAGGGTCTTCAAAAAGGAATGTCCTGTAGTTATCTATCCCAATCCATTTCCATCCCCCCGCCCTGATGATGTTCCAGTCGTGAAAACTGAGGCTTAGAGAAAAAATCATCGGAAATATAACTATACTGAGAAGGATGATAACGGCAGGTGCAAGGAAAAAAAACCAGGTGTATTTATATTTGAATGAGTAAAAAAAAGATTCGCCTTGATGATAATTCTTAATCTTTTTATCTTTCAATGAATTGATACCTTATGTTTTATATGATGGGGCTAAACATGTCGTTTAGCCCCATTGAGAGGGTGGGAAATGATCTATTCCAGATAATCCCATTTTTTAAGAATGAATTTAAATTTACTGTTGGCCTCATCCAGAGCCTTTTTTGAAGGTTTTGTTCCGGTCATCGCCTCAGAGAGGGCCACTTCCAAAGCATCTGCAAGCTCTGAATATGCAGCAATTCTGGGCCGACCTTTTGCAATGGGAAGTGCCTCTAGCATACCGGAATATTCAATATACTTCTTCTGCATTTGAGGATCCATTAGCCCAGAGAAGCGCGAACCTGGCTGGCTGTATGCTAAACGTGAATCTAGTTCACGTGAAGAGGCCCATACCATGAATTCCCATGCGGCCTCCTTATTTTTGGAATCTTTCGGAATCTGCAAACTCCAGCCACCAAAGGTTGGCGTTCTCTTAATGCTGCCAGCCGGTTGTTTTTTCCCAGGGACGAGGGTGAACTCGAATTTCCCAACGATTTTAGATTTCTCTGGATTATAGAACGTTGGAGCAGCATTCTGCCATTGAATCGTCATGGCGGCGTTTCCCTGAGCGAAGGCGCGAGCATTTTCATCCCAATCATATGTCAAAACCCCTTTGGGTGCATAGGGAATAAGCGTTTTAAAATACTCTAAGGCCTCCACGGCTTCCTTGCTGTTTATGGTTGGATTGTACTTTTCATCATACCACTCACCGCCAAAGGACCAGAGCATATTATCATAGGTACACTGAAGTTGAACACCTCTCCGCCCCATGAAGGTGATTCCGTTAACCCCTGGTTCCTTCAAATGAAGTGCCTTTGCGGTTTCCCTTAATTCCTCCCAGGTCTGAGGGACCTTTGTCCCATATTTTTTGAAAATGTCTGTGCGATAGTGCAAACCGAATACTGCTTGAATACAGGGTAAACCGTAGATTCGATCTTCCCACATGCCTTGCTCTGAAACAACAGCAGGGATAAAATCATCCAACGCCAAAGTTTCACGATCAGTCCTGAGAATAAATTCTTCTACCGGGATTGTCCACCCTTCACCCGCATATTGGCCAACCCAAACACAATCAACGTGAACGATATCATAGGATCCCGTTCCCTGTGTGAGGGCAACCATTTGTTTTTCCTGGAGTGTGGGATATGCGAGAATGTGAAAAACCACTTTTATTCCGGTCAATTTTTCAAACTCGGAAGCCAATTTTGCGATGGCATCAGAACGAGGTTCAGCCACCATAGCAACGTTAATTGTTCTTCCGGCCCATGGTTTTTGTTGATAGGTACCAAACTTGAAACCTTTAGGAACATTCACATCAATGGCATAGACGGCAGAGACGAAAAACGCCATAAGGAATGCTGTAGCCATAAAGCTAACTAATATTTTTCGATTTCTGCTCCTTTCCATGGTTTACCTCCTTCTTTAAAGGTTGAACTATACCGTTTTTAGCCGAAAATACAATACGCCTGTCTTCTCTCTCACCCCCCTTCCTTGAACAAGACCTCTTTAAAAAAGGTCCTGTTGTGTCTAAGTTTACACCGCCCGTTGGTATGAGTTGAATTTGTTGTAAAGGTGCCAAAATTGCTTTAATATAAGAAGGCCCACCCACATCAGCAGGAAATACTTTCACGAAATCAGCCTCAGATTCCCAGGCTGTCAAAATCCCCGTAGGGGTAAAGCAACCCGGAATCATTACTTTTGAATATCTTTGACATAACGCTATGGTTTCAGGGTGGGCGATACGATGAACTGAGCTCCTGCGAGTATGTCATTCTGTGCAGTCTCAGGGTCAAGAACGGTCCCAGCACCGAAAAGAACGTCACCTTCCCATTTCCTGACGGCCTCGCTGATTACTTTAAGGGCATCGGGTGTCGTCATTGTCACTTCAATCACATTTAGGCCTCCATCCCTGATAGCTTTTGCTGCGTCAATCAGATCACCTGATGTTTTTGCCTTAAACTCAACTCGCCTGAAAATACAGGTTTCAAAAAGAAATCGCAAGGTTTTTTACCAGTGATAACTAATCAGAAGCTGTTATTAGAGCTAATTAAAAACGGCCTGGCCACGCGCACTTTGATTCCGGGCTCGGCTATGGTCGGGCCTCTGCACCTGAACAGCAGGGGGGCCTCACAGGTAGGTCGAGGGGAACTCCGCTTCAAATGATAGATCACTTAGCCGTTACGCTTATCACGCCAGCATCACTCTTGCTCACAGCCCAACCTTTTTTCTTCACGTCCGCCAGTGTGCCGGTTATGGCGGCCTAGTTCTTTTGCACCGCCCACTCACTGTTAATCTTGTGCAATTGCTCAGCCAATTTCTCCGTCGTCCATTTGTTTTACTGCACCAGCTCAATTATTTTCCCACGCCTTGACACCTTTTTCTCCGCCGACTTCTTATCATTGTTTTTTTTCATTTCACGGCCTCCTTTCTGTTTGCAGCTAATCAAATTGTGAATAATTACAGTGTATTGGATCATCATTCAAAGTCAAGCCTAAACCTCAATATAGGCCTAACTTTTTTCATGCACCCTCATATTTAGGTAAAAATAGCTGTCCCTGGAGGAAGATGATTTTACAATGATCAAAATTAAAATTTACTTGACCTGACAACTACCAATTATGATATCTGTAATTTTAGCAAGATTGTGATTACATAATAGTATCTAAGGTTTTGTGAGGTGTGGTTTTTTACATATTATCTCAATATCACAACTTGACGTAAAACTGGGATAATGGCAAGAAATGCGTCAAGGTTGGATTATGGTATTGACTGGTTCCAAACTTCACCTGCAACCTAACATTTTCGCACATGTCGAAAATAAAGGAGGTTAAGATGGGTGATGAATTGATCGGCTATGATGCTATAGCATTGAGTGAACTAATCCGAAAAGGTGAAATTAGCCCTGTCGAATTACTTGAAATCACCATTCAAAGAATCGAAAAAGTTAACACCAAGCTCAACGCCGTGATACATAAGATGTACGATCAGGCTCGCAGGACAGCAGAAAACTGGAATTCTGAGATAAGAGCAGGCAAGGCAAATGGCGCTATCTTTTGTGGCGTTCCGTTTCTTTTGAAAGACTTAATTGCGGAGTACAAAGGGGCCCCTTTTCACGAAGGATCAAAAGCAGTCAAAGGCTATATCTCAAAACTGGACAGCGAGTTAGTAAAACGTCAGAAAACTGGTGGATTGATTATCGTCGGAAAAACGAACACGCCTGAGTTTGGGTGTTTGCCCACTACAGAACCTGCGCTTCATGGGCCGACGGTTAACCCGTGGGACCCGAGCTTAACACCTGGTGGATCAAGCGGTGGTTCTGCAGCGGCAGTGGCAGCAGGGATCGTCCCGATGGCTCATGGAAACGACGGCGGAGGATCGATACGTATTCCAGCCTCTTGCTGTGGTCTCTTTGGTCTAAAACCTACGCGGGGGCGGAATCCCCTTGGACCACTCTTTGGTGATATAGGCGGCGGAATTGTCCACGAACATGCTGTGACTCGTACCGTCAGAGATTCGGCAGCTTTGTTAGACGTAACATCTGGGCCGGACCTTGGAGACCCCTACTATGCTCCACCAAAGCAACGCTCTTTTTTGGAAGAAGTGGGAAGGGATGTAGGGCGCTTAAAAATCGGCTTTTTAACCAGCATTCCTGAAGGCTGGAATGAAGAGACACAGTTACACCCAGATTGTGCCAAAGCAGTGAAAGATGCTGCCCAGCTCTGTGAAAGTCTTGATCATATCATTGAAGAGGTCGTTCCGGATCAGATAAGCCATCCAAATATTCCAGAGATTTTCGGCTATGTTTTTTCCTGTTTTCTTGGGCATGTCATTGCCTATTGGGAACGAGAGTTAGGGAGAAAAATAGGACAAGATGAACTGGAGCCCGTGACCTGGGGCAGATATCAAGCGGGTTTGAATAGGCCGGGAGCGGACTATTTAGTAACAATGGAAGAGATCCAGCGCTTCTCGAGGAAAATAGCGCGTTGGTATCACCAGAATGATTATGACCTGCTATTATCCCCGACAATGCGAATTCCACCAACGAAGCTTGGTGGCTTCGAATCGACTCCGGAGGATCCTTTGAAGTGGTTAGAGGTTACACTTTCCTTTGTAGCTTTTACCCGTATCCAAAATATGACAGGTCAGCCCGCCATGTCGGTTCCATTATTTTGGAATGAAGATAACGTACCCATCGGTGTGCAATTCTCAGGCCGTTTTGGAGATGAAGCCACACTTTTCCGATTGGCAGCTCAATTGGAACAAGCAAGACCTTGGGCTGATAGAAAACCGCCTATTCATTGCAACAATCGGTACTAAAATGAAATTACCCCGGTGGACGTTACCCTGCCTTGTGCTATTGGCTATCATACACAAATATTTTAAGAGCCTAAAAACGTATTATATCTGGTACTCTCCAACATCTACCCAGAATTGACCGGCACCAAGTAGAGTAGAACTTCGGTGCAATGGCTATAGGCATCGGTGGCAGTTCCACCGGTTTCCCGGCAGGCCTCAATCCGGCTGCCTTACCTTCCTTCCCTTAGTCCCCTCGTCGAACCGGACGTCGGGTTTTCCCCCCGCCTCGGCAGCGATTTTCTTGCGGGTATT
>CP070746.1:2625610-2629528 GCA_020348305.1 Desulfobacterales bacterium | reverse complement strand
TTCGAAACTATAGACAAATATATAGTAGTCTATACGAAATCCGTTAGATCACATCTAAAAAAAGAAGGGACGTCCCTTCTTTTTTTAGATGTGATCTAACGGATTTCGTATAGACTACTATATATTTGTCTATAGTTTCGAAAGAATTTTGTCGTGGATTGCCTCAGATTTCTGCCTATCGCCGAAAGTGCCGATTCGAATACCAATCTCGGTCGATGTTTCTCCTAACCTTTTAAGATTAATCACGAAGCTCTTCCCATCAGCCATTTTACCCTTTATGATTCCACTGAATGCATCATGTTGTTTGGATTCAACCGTCATTTCCAACTCTTCAACTGCTTTAACTGTTGCTTCCCATGCCTTATCTATAGGCGCTTCATAGTTTCTTTTAAGATCCCCTTTAATGTAAGCGTAAGTACCCACACCCACTGCTGCGGCTGCTCCTCCGAGGACTACCCATTTCCGTGAACAGGCACTCAGACCGATTAAAAGACAACAGAGCAATGCTACAGATTTGAATTGTCTTTTTCCCATAGCTCCTCCTTTTTCGTTTGTGTTCAAATAGTTATTAGCATTTCATCTAAACAGAAGGTTTAATGACTTTTAGTGATGTGAATCAAATGCCATTATCTCAGCTTTATGTCAAGTTACGATATATTGAGACTATATGCTAAAAACCACGGCTTTTAAAATCTGTGAAATTATAAAATATCACAAATTGCGCCAAATTGCAGATTTGTAAATGTAATCCCAACTCTAGTAAAATTACAGATATCATAATTGGTGGTCGTCAAATCAAGTAAATCTTAATATAGATTATTGTAAAATAATCTTCGTACAACGACATTCGAAACACTTTTTGGTAACACAAAGTTTGCCAAAAAAAGCCAGTTTTCACTTTAAGAAAACTGGCTAAGTTATTGTTTTTATTGCAGTGGAGATGAGGGGAATCGAACCCCTGACCTCGGCGTTGCGAACGCCGCGCTCTCCCATCTGAGCTACATCCCCATAGACTCTAATGGAGTTGTCGTTTCCATATCAAATTGATAAAAAAGGGTCAATTGAAAAACCTGGAAACTTAATTCTGTATATCTTTTTGTAACGAATGTTTGAAAGAAACCCCATTTGGCCACAGTGTTCGACTGTGTTCGCGCCGAAGCCTATTTACAGATGGGAGCCAAGTTGTTAGATGGTAGCAAAAGGAGCTATCGATATTTCCTATTTCAAATTTTGACTTTTCCACTTAAATTTTTATTATATAATCATATAACTCCGGAGACACCCTATGAGCCATACGGTTGCATTAAGTGCCGATCCCGCTGTGAGCGGGACGGGCACAGAGGCCCGCCCTTCGGTGGTCATTCTTCTTAAGGTGACGCGAATGCGCTGAAATGCTGTAAACGGTATTGTGGCGAAGACGAATAAGGTTATACGATACAGGAGATAGAATATGAATTATAAGGTTCAATTAAGCGACGCCTATAAACGCTTTACCTTTGATCAGGATAAGATTTTGTCCCCTGAAGAGACGGTGAGGCGCTTTAGGCAAAAGCTGAAAAAGGTAGATCTGGATATCCTAAAGCGCGCCATCCGGATCGATAATGGTCGCCTGGATATCCCGATTTATTTCAGTCTGTGCGGCAAAGATGCCGTGGAGGTGATCGGGACCAAGAAACAGATGGGAAAAGGCGGCACCTCCCAACAGGCAGAGGCCAGCGCCTGCATGGAGCTGGCCGAACGGTTCAGTTTTTTCAGCTTTGCCAAAAACCCACATAATTTCGTTATCGATACATTCTCCAATGTCAAGGATCGGGCGATTTCCTTTGAAATGATTGCCTGCTCGGTTCACGACGATTCGGAGGATTTGCCGGTTAGCCGCAAGATCTTTGAATCACTTCCTTTGAAGTGGACTTGGGGCTATAACCTTACCCGCGCAGAAGAAACCTTGATCCCTTTTGATTGGTTTTTCGCCATCAATGAATTTAACGGACCATCGGCCGGCAATTGCGTGGAAGAAGCGCTCAGCCAGGGCATTTGTGAAATTGTTGAACGACATACCTCCTCGCTGATCAGTCACAATACATTGGAAGTTCCGCTCATCCGGGCAGATTCGGCCACCGATCCCCTGGTGGTTGAAATGATTGAAAAATACAAAAAGATCGGTGTAAAGTTATATATTTCAGACTTCTCGCTGGGTATGGGAATACCCTCTGTGGGTGTGCTCGCTTATGATCCGGCAACATTTCCGGGCTTAAGTGAAATCGTTTGGACCGCCGGTACCACACCGGACCCCCAAAAGGCACTCAGCCGGGCGCTTACCGAAGTGGCTCAGCTGGCCGGTGATTTTGATACCGCATCCAATTATGTGGCCAGCGGTCTGCCGAAGTTTACCCGCCTGGCGGAAGCCGACTACGTCATCCATCCCGGTACCGACCCCGTAGATATCACCAGTTTACCGGATCTTTCAGACGACAATATCAAAGTTGAGGTTCAAAACCTCATCGAAGTTCTAGCAAAAAACGACATGGAAGTACTGGTGATTAACACCATGCATTCCGAACTTCAAATTCCCGCCTTTTATACCATTGTCCCCGGTGCGCATTTTAGGGAAAGAGCTTTGGGCACAAGTGTGGGGATGTTTTCAGCCAAGCATATCGCTGAAAACAGATCGCCCCGTGATGCCATTGATCAACTGAAAAACATCGACACCATGCTGCCGGATAAATATTATGTTAAATTTTATCTGGGTTTATGTCATCTGGCCATGGATGCACCGCAGCCGGCTCTTAATTATTTTAAGCGGGCGCTAAAACTTGATCCCAACCCACAGGATATTCCCAGTATCTATTCATATATGGGGGGGGCGTTAAAAGACATGGGTCAATACCGCGAGGCGTTAGCCGTGCTTAAAGAAGGTGAAAAGCTGGATAACGAGCGAACCGACTTCTACAATCTGATGGGGTTTTGCCATTTCAAATTAAAAGAACATGAGAAGGCCATTGAACATTTCAAAAAAGTGATCCAATTGAACCCGGCCTCAGCCATTGATTATGCCAATATCGCCTCAAATTATCGTGATATGGGCAAAAAAGAAAAAGCCATTCGATATTATGAAATGGCCTTAACCCTGGACTCATCCATCGAATTCGCCATTCAGAATCTTGAAGAACTCAAAGCACAACGCCAAACAGGCTAAACGGGTGGTGTAGAGCTGATTAATCGTCCATATGCAATTTTTTGAAATTTCAGCCTCTTAAATATCTTCATCATTTTTTCAATTTTTATCAAGTTTATTGAATAATTGCCGATACTTTAATATATCCCGCAAAAAAAGATAAGGCAGCTTAGAACGGCTTTCGTCAGCCCTTTGTACTGTAAGTTCGTGGACTCAAATCATTTTATTTGTAGCCTCACAGCAAGGCTGCTTTTCGACGCAGGTACAAAGTCCAGGGCGCAAGGCACAAGGAAAATGATGCGGATCACTAGAGCTTGTTTATATCACTTTAGATCACTGATAACTTTTTTTTGTCAATTTTACAGTCGCCCCCAAGGGCTACTTTATCCGAGTATAGTCTCAGAAGAAGCGCAGACGCTTAGCAATGGATAGAGAACAATGATAGAGGATGCAATATCCAAGACGCGTCTCATATTGGAAGATGCACAGCAAAAGCTGCCGGTTGAGGCGGCAGTTGCTATTGAGCAGGTCTACGGCGACATTGAACATCTGAACAATTTTATCAAAACAGAGATCCAGACAATAGAAGCTGATGAGGTTCTGAATGAGGAAACCAAAAGCACTGCCAGACGAAAGGTATTGGAACAAGCCGGAAGAAAACTTGAAGTTTTAAAGCAAAAACGAATCTACTCGGATTTGATTAAAAAACTCGAAGCAAAAATAACAGATGCGCCTGTGGATGA
>CP070746.1:2622655-2625510 GCA_020348305.1 Desulfobacterales bacterium | reverse complement strand
CAATGACTTCAGCATTGGCGTCAGGGTCTAAAAAGCGATGCCGGATAATTTGATTGACAACATTATCGGTACGCACATAATTGGTTTTGGGACCGGTTTTTTTTGGGATCAAGGCCTTGCTTCCATCTTTAATGAGATAATTTAAAACATTTGGCAAATAATAGCTGTTTGTTATCGCCATATTTAATTAGACAAATAAAAATATATTTAAGCGTTATTAAAGGGGCTAAAACCGAGTAAGTCTATCAAATAGTCTTACTAAAATATCTGCTGCGGCGGGACCGGATGGAAACTGATTAGGCGGTGATTATTCCGCATTTGGATTGATGTCATCTACTATCGCGTCATAGAAATGGTAGATATGCGTTCGCCGAAAAAGGATTTAAAAGAGGATTTTCAAAAGCTGATCACGCGGATGGAGAACATGATCTTAACCGGTGTGTTTCAGCCCCGGGAGCGACTCGTTGAACTCAAGCTTGCTGAAAAACTTGGCGTTAGCCGTTTCTGGATCCGGGATGCTTTTAAAATCCTTGAGACCAAAGGATTAATCAGGGTAATTCCTTATAAAGGCGCAATGGTGTGTGATTTAGATGAGCAAGAGATTGAAACAATTTTTGAAGTGAGAGCTGAATTGGATGCGCTGGCCACCCGCAGGGCCGCTGAAAATGTTAAGAAATCCGATATTAATTTGTTAAAACGAATGGCAAAACAGTTTGAAGAAAGCATTCATCGTGGGGATTTCGGCGAAATGATTTCAGCCAACGATAATTTTCACGATTATATTTACGAGCTTTCCAAAAATCAGACACTGGTTCAAATGATCAATCAACTCAAGGCTCGAGGCCACATCCTGCGCTATCATGCCTGGTCTTCGCCGGATACCCTCCAACGAATTCAAAAAGAACATCAACAGTTTATTGAAGGTTTAGAGAACAAAAAATATGAGCTGTTGGATGAGCTTGCCAGGCGACATATTAGTTATTCCAAAGATTCCTATCTACTTCATCTGAAGGCCAAGAAAGCTAATCTTCCAAAATAGCGCGCAAAAAATTTTAATTGTATCTTATTCTTGGGGAAGTCGTCCAGATTCGATCGCATGTAGAATTGCATCACCTGCGTCTTTTGTACCGGCCTTTCCCCCAAGATCTGGCGTCAGCATCTTTCTTTCTTTAATAACCTGTGCAACCGCCGACTCAATGAGTTGTCCTGCCCCAATTGCTGTATTGTCGTTATTACGCTCCCCCAACCAATTGAGCATCATCGATCCCGACAAAATCATCGCCAGGGGATTGGCAACGTTCTGTCCAGCCAACTGAGGGGCGCTTCCGTGCGAGGGTTGGAACAGACCATGATTTTCTCCGATTTCAGCAGATGGTCCCAATCCAAGCCCACCAACCAATCCGGCACCAAGATCAGACAGAATGTCACCAAACATGTTTTCCATGACCAGAACATCATAAGCCCATGGATGCTGAACCAGATAAAGGCTGATTGCATCCACATAGGCTGATTCGGCAGTCACATCTGGATGACGGGAGGCTACTTCATAAAAAATGCTTCGAAAAAAGGCAAAGCTACGAAACACGTTTGCTTTGTCCACGCATGTAACAGTACGACGCCCATCCAAAGGGCGGCCTTTGCGCCGTTTAGCCAGGCGAAAGGCAAATTCTACTATCCGCTCCGTACCGGCGCGGCTGACAACCATGGTGTCCGTTGCAACCCGATTGTTCACGATGCAGCCCCCACCAAAGGAGGCAAATAAACCTTCTGTGTTTTCTCGAAGCACAATGAAATTGATGCCGGGCCCAATTTCTTTTAGGGGTGTGGGCGCGCCTGAGTAAAGTTTAATGGGCCTTATGGCGGCATACAGATCCAGAGCACGCCTCAATCCCACAATTATCTGAGGTTGAACTTCAGTTCCATCAGGTAGCCGTACATCAGTTAAACCTATCGCTGATAGCAACACGGCGTCGGCTTCCTGGCAATTCTGCAGCACGGCATCAGGAAGTACCAGTCCAGAACGCTTGTAGTGATTTGCACCAATTGGATGTTCAGTAAATTCAAGCTGAAGCCCACTTAGAATAGAAACTGCGCCGTTCAATACCTGGATCGCTGCGTTCATCACTTCGGGACCAATGCCATCACCTGGCAACACTGCAATATGATATCGACCCACTGATTCAATTCCTCCAGCCTTCCAGTCCAGCTTGGTCGTGCTGGGCAGGTTGTCCGGTATGACATGAAATAAACTGGATGTCGAGGTTCTCACAGGCGAGTTCTTTCGCCTGCTCCATCTGTTGGTAAGTGATTATTTCGTTAATCTTTTTTCGTTTTTATTATCATACTGCTTTACGGTTTTCTTTCGAAATTTTATCCAGTTTCTTCAAGATCGGATTCATGATTTTCTCAATTCTGGCCTTCATCGTGTTGAATTTAAAACGCTCGGCATCCGACAGAGGTTGTTTGGGAGGACCCATTACAAAACCCCTCATTTCCATGGCGACTTTAAAACCCAGTGGAAAGGGCAGCGAGAACATGGCGCGCACCGCCAACAATACAGAAAATTGCAGCTCTTTTGCCTTCTCATATTCACCCGCCTTCCAGGCTTCATAAATTCCGATCATAATTTCCGGCAGGATGCCGGAAGTGGCGGTCATACAGCCTTTTCCGCCGACCATTAAACACGGAAAGAGCGTTTCCTCCCTTCCCGTCAGAATGTTGATATCTTCGCCGATGATTCGGATTTTGTCCATGAAGTGCAGAAAATCGACCATACTTCCGCTGCTGTCCTTCATGCCGACCACATTGTCGCGTCTCGCCAAACGCTTCACCAGGTCATAGGATAAGGGCTGGGT
>CP070746.1:2577612-2622555 GCA_020348305.1 Desulfobacterales bacterium | reverse complement strand
GGACGGGAAGGCTTTCTGTGCACCTGGGTTGCGCCCGAGTACGGTGGGTTAGGCAAGGATTTCCTTTATTCAGTTATCGTTTTGGAGGAGTTGACCCGGACGAATCATTACGGCTTAGATACGTTTCTGCACAGCGATATTGTTGTTCCTTACATCGATTCGTTCGGATCAGTGGAGCAGAAGAAAAAATATCTTCCCGGTTGTGTTTCTGGCGATATTATTACCGCCGTGGCCATGACCGAACCGGATGTTGGCAGTGATCTGGCTTCCATGACCACCGTTGCAGTAGAAGAAGGCGATGACGTCATTCTAAACGGTACCAAGACCTTTATTTCCAACGGGTTTAATTGCGATCTGGTGGTAGTCGCCGCCAAAGATATGGCTGTTGAAAATCCCTACCAGGCCATTTCTCTGTATTTAGTCGAAGCTGGAACGCCAGGATTCAAAAAAGGTGAGCCGCTTCACAAACTGGGAGTTCACAGTCAAGACACCAACGAGCTTTTTTTCACCAATTGCCGCATACCAACAAAAAACCGTCTGGGTAATAAAGGCACCGGGTTTGCAAAGCTGATGGAAAAACTTCAACAGGAACGTTTGTTGGTGGCCATATTAGCGACAACCATGGCCGAATTTATTTTAGAATGGACGATAGATCACATCCAAAAAAAGAACGCCAATAATGGTTTAAAACATATTCCTCAGGCGATTCAATTTGCTCTGATAGAAATGGCCACTGAAGTAAAACTGGGCAAGACTTTTCTCGAAAAGCTGATCGCCGATCATATGGAAGGTAAACATATCGTGGCAGAAACCAGCATGGCGAAATATTGGAATACGGAAATGGCCAATCGGATAGCCAATTGTTGCCTAAATCTTTGCGGCGAATTCGGCATGCTGGAGGCTTGCCCTATTGCCCGTACGTTTCGCGATGTTCGGGTTACAACAATTTTCGCCGGAACCAACGAGATCATGAAAGGAATTGTTGCAAAGTCTTTAGGGCTTTAACTAAAATTGTTTGCTTTATTATCTCAATACTCCTCAGCTTGTGGTAGGATTTCCGCTAATTCCTTTTCGCTGCGGTCACATCGTTATCCATATCTCTCTCTCCACCCTCAAAGGGGGGAGAGGCTTGGGGAGGTGGAAAGATGATACACTGGCAGCTAAACTAACCCACTTTGCAAAAATGAAAGAGATAGGTTTCTGACGGAAAATGGTTTTAAAGTATTGTGGTTTTGGGATAATGAGGTATTTGATAATCTAGAAGATGTTTTAGAGGTGATTGGAAAACACATTATGGATGTTCTAATTGTATCGGGATTTCTCGGTGCCGGAAAAACCACGTTGATCCGGCATTTGCTGGGATCAAAGTTTAGATCAGAACAGAGAGTGGCTATCATTGTCAATGAGGTCGGCCAGATCGGTATTGATGGCACACTCCTTAAAAGCCAGGACGTTGACATTATGGAACTGACCAGTGGATGCATTTGCTGCACCATTAAAACCGATTTTTTTAAAGCTGTTCAAGAGATTCATAAGACCTTCAATCCATCGCATTTAATCGTTGAAGCCACCGGCATTGCTCAACCGGGAGATATGTTTGACATTCTGTTTGAACCTCCCGTATCTGAATTCAGCAGACTGAGCAAACTGATTACGGTCGTCGATGCGGATTTTTTTAAAGCAAAAGATGTGCTTGGCTCATTTTACGATAACCAGATTCGATGTGCCGACTTGCTTATCCTAAATAAGAACGATCTAGTTGAGGCCGAGGAACTTGAAAGGATAGAGGTAATAGTTCGTGATCTAAATCCGGGGGCTAAGATCCTTTGCGCTCAATATTGTCAAGTTGATCCGGCCTTGCTATTCGGAACTGATTCAACACAACCGCATCGTATCCTTCAAAATCACCATTCCCACCCCCTCGAACAAGATGGCTTTCATTCATTCTCCTTCAAAGACGATCGTCCAATAGACAGAGATAAATTGGACAAATTTCTAGATTCGCTTCCCCCCAACCTTTTTCGATGTAAAGGTTGGGTTCGCTTCAAGAATTCAACAGGGTTGCTCAATTTTACAGGAGGGAATTATCGCATCGAGCCCAGCGATGAAAGCACGCGTCATACTGCTTTAGTGTTTGTGGGACGTAACTGTAATGAAAAAGAAATCCTAAGGGCATTGGAAGACTGTTTAGAAGCGGTTTCATAACCCCATCTAATACCAATAAATCCATATCATCAAAGATCTGCGAATCTTATGTTGTATAAGGTTTCTCCTCTTGCAGCCTTTTTAAGCCGTTTATCAAAAGTAAGTAACGTCAATTCTGAGAAATCCTTGCGCAATGTTTCGGCGGTGGCAAGATGCCACAAATCTGCTCCCCGCAGCGGCCATTTGGCAGATAGGGTACGAACGATATTCCATGCAGGCCATGTAAAAATCCTGCGCCATGGTCCATTGGTCAGAACCTCAAAAGCTGCATTCACAAGGGTTTCGGCCAGTAGGTGTTCTCTCTTCATTCTTGCAATCACAGCGCTGACCTCAGCATATGCCAAAGTGGAAATAAAATGAACCCCTATTGTATCGGCCCATTTCTTTGCAGTTTTACTATAGGCATCCGTAAAAAGGGCAGATAGGATTGCTGAAGAATCCCAGTAGATCACTGGCGTGCTTTTAGCCATTTTCTCTGTCCTCTTGGAGGAATTTTTGAGCAATATTGTTAGAAACAGGAATTGGTGATGGAATTTTCTTCAAACCTTTCGTGGATAGTTTTTCAATTAACCCTTGATCTTCCATTTTCTTGATACGTTCTTGCAAAGGCAGATCCTCATTTTGAATGGGTACAATTTTTCCAACCGGCCGACCGCGATCAGTTATGATGACTTCAGCACCTTTTTGTACCATTTTAAGGTACTTGCTGAGATGCATTTTTGCGTCTCGAATGCCAACACTTGCAGATTGCATAACAAACCTCATGATGTGGTCATTGTAACTATCTCTTATATGTATCCACTGTAACCACTTAAATTTGTTTTGTCAATCAATTTAACAAAGGGCATCCTTTGAAATTATCACGACTTTTTCAGAGGATTATCAAAAATTGTCAGAATTGCAGGCGAATTCTTTATTTTCGTGAGACCAGAATATCAGTAAATTTTATGAAAGAATTTTTATTATATTTTCGATATCCTTATCCGAACGCAGTTCAATGACCTCTTCACCGCCGTGAAGCGGTTCAAAGTATTCGGTTTTTCCAAAAACAGCCTGGCTGATTCTATCGATTATTACCATCATTTTTCGGGCTTCATTTTTATCAATAAACACTGCCTGCTTTCCTTGAAGCATCAAGGTTTCCATATTGGTCCTCTGAAGTTGGTCCTCAAATTTTTCTGTTCGTTTTAGGTGCCTTAGATAAAACTTCTTCTTTACCATTAACGCTTTGAAAATGTCAGTATCCTCTTTGATCTCTTCTAAAAAACTTAAAACAAAATCAAGGTGCTCAAAAACATCACTGCTCTCAATATTGAATTTTTCGAAAAAGCCGGACAGAAACGCAATTTTATTATCGGTAGGGATGAGTCTTGAGTTTCGAAGCTTTACTTTAAATTGTTTTTTAAGTTTCGCACGCGCATGATTGTCTATAGCAGCAACAATTTGTCGGTTCAACTGTTTTGAGATATGTAGCCGTTTTATCAATTGACGTGCATATGCATTGGATATTTCGATGTGTAATGAGCCTCTGTTTCCGGGTAAGTGAAAATAGACGCGAAGGGGTTTCCGGCAAAGATAATTTGAAATTTCTTCTTCATCCTTTTTCAGAAAATTGTGTTCCTCTAATACCTTTTCCAATTGAATCTGCATGGATTCATCGGGGAAAAAAAGCAGTTCAATCAATGAATCCTTTTCGCAGTTGGAATCGTCTTGCAGGATAGCTTGAAGTTCCTTGATGGAAGGATTAAAAAATGTAGAATCTATATAATGAAGAACATCATCGCTGAGAGCTATTCCTTTATCGAGAATTTCAATAATCCTATCAGCGAGCATTTTGCATTTATTCTTGGGGGCCATATGATAAATACCAAATGGCGGCCACGGAGGGCCGCCCTACTTTATGAATTAATGAGTTCAACCTCGCCAACATAGGCGGGACTTCGCAATCTGATTATTATGATTAAGGTGCTCAGCAAGGCGTGTCATATCCAAACGCTCAAAACTCAAGGAAGTTAGGAATAAAATCCGATATTCTGTATTCTGACTTCTGACTTCTGTTTGAGTACGCGAGCATTTATCGACCACGAACAACACAGCCTTCGGGCAAAAAATGGGAATTATGGAACCTGTTCTAAATGTATTGGGACATTTTCATCATCATATCATGTTTCTGCAGTCCACCGGGCATACTCTCTTTTAGCTGTCCGTTATCAAAGATAAATAGAAACGGTACACTCATGATGTTATACTTAGATGCCAACATTGGATTTGCATCGACATTTAGTTTGCCGACGCGTACCTTGCCTTTCGATTCTGCCGCAAATTGATCGATAATCGGTGCAACAGAACCGCATGTGGGACACCAGGGAGCCCATGCATACAAAAGCGCAGGTAGCGGTGATTTCAATATCTGGTTGTCAAAGTTGGCGTCGGTTACGATGATGGGCTGAGGCGCAAATAATTCTTCAGTCTTAAGCAATGTTCCGCATTTACCACATTTTGGGGAGGCATCAAGTCTGCTGCCTGGAATTCTGTTTTTGGCACCGCATTCAGTACAACGAAGCTTATATGTATCTTCTGGACCTGTTTTTCTTTCTTCGGTCGCAAGCGGTGCACGGCACTTCCCGCACTTTGCGGCTGCACCAATTTTGTCAGCAGGTATTCGATTGGCTGCTCCACAGCTTGGGCAGCGGATGATGTATCTATCGGTTTGTTCCATTGCCTACCTCGCTTCGAAAATCCTTTTACCTTTTACCAGAAATATTGCTAAAAGAATAATGTCAAAACATGAGAAGTAAAGGCAGAGATAGGAATTCGGAAGGCGGAATACGGAAGTCGGAAAACTCCAAAATTTCGCATTCCGCATTCCCGATTCCGCATTCCTACTTCATCACCCCATAAGTCTTAAGTTTTTTGTGTAATGTTTTTCGCGTTATCCCCAGCCGCCGCGCAGTCTCGCTTTTATTGCCGTGCGCGGCTTCCAGTGTTTTTAAAATGGTGACCTTCTCAATCTCTTCAAGAGATACATCGCCCTCTAAATAAATCTGCTCTGCTTCTTGGGAGATTTCCTCATCTTTAGTCAAGGTGTTTTGGATGATGAGGAAATCCTCTTCAGCCAGATAATCCGATCGGGCCAGTACCACCGCTCGTTCAACCGCATTCATCAATTCACGGACATTTCCCGGCCAATTATATTTTATCAGGTGATCCATGGCTTGGGGTGTGAACCCTTTTATATCCTTTTGGTTTTTAGCGGAGAATGTTTTCAGAAAATGCTGGGCAAGTAAGGGGATATCTTCTCGTCTTTGTCTCAGTGATGGAATTTCCATGCCAACCACATTCAATCGATAATATAGATCTTCACGAAATGCGCCTTTGCCGATCAAATCGATTAGATTTTTATTTGTGGCCGCGATGACTCTTACATCCACCTGAATGGTCTTTTCCCCGCCTACCCGGGTAAATTCCCTTTCCTGTACAACTCGCAGAAGTTTTACCTGCATCGTGAGAGACATTTCACTGACTTCATCCAAAAAAAGACTGCCTGCGTGCGCCTGAAAAAAGCGACCTTCTTTTCGGCGGTCGGCACCGGTGAAGGCACCTTTCTCATGGCCGAAGAGCTCGGATTCGAGAAGCGTTTCGGTGATGGCGGCACAGTTGATCTTCACAAACGGGCCTTCTTTGCGATGGCTGTTGAAATGGATGGCTCCGGCAATCAGTTCTTTGCCGGTCCCGGATTCACCGGTAATGAGCACGGTGGCTTCGGATGGAGCTACTTGAGCCACGGTTTCCAAGAGTCTAGTCATGGCCGGACTCTGGCCGATGATATTCTGTCGGTCAAACTGCTTGCCCAGGCTTTCTTTTAATAAGCGGTTTTCCTCCTTGAGCCGGGTGTGCTCCATCGATCTTTCGATCGTGATTTTTAATTTTTCAAAATCAAGCGGCTTTGTCAGGTAGTCGTGGGCCCCTTGCTTCAATGCTTCTATTGCGGTTTCCACGGACGAATAGGCGGTCATTATTATGACCGGAATGGCGGGATTATAGGCTTTGATTTTATCCAGTGCTTCCAAACCGGATACTTTAACCATACGGACGTCCATTAGAACCAAATCATAGGATTGTGCTTTGACTTTTTCGATGGCAGACGCCCCATCATCCGCCTCCGACACGTCATATCCCCATCCCCCCATCAGGGTACGTAGCATCGTGCGATGGGCGTCGTCATCATCAACAACCAAAATTATACTCTTGCCACTCATATGTTCTACCATCCAACAGGTATGTTTTTATGCAACAAAATGCAATTAAGAACTATCAAAGATTCGAAATTCGTGCTTCGAATTTGTTTCTGCCGAAAAACCAACACAATATACAGTGAACCTACTCCTTTCGCGTCTCCTTGATAGGCAGTATCAGTGTAAATGTCGTTCCTTTTCCCGGATCGCTATTAACTTTTATGGTGCCGCCCATGGCTTCGACATTATTATGAGCAATCGCCAGTCCGAGACCGGTGCCCGATGATTTTGTCGTGAAGTAAGGATCGAATATTTTTGTTAGATCTTCTTTTTGGATTCCACATCCGGTATCCGAAACTTGAATTAGTAAGTATTTCTCACCGTTATTGTATGAAAGTCGAACGCCAAGTTCGCCTCCTGCGTCCATTGACTCGATGGCGTTGATATAAAGATTCAAAAGGATCTGGTTGATTCGGTCATGATCAATGAATATTTCATCAATCTGGGCTGAGTTATGGGTACTGATTGTGATTTGTTTCTCCAGTGCCTGTTGTTCGACTAATTTGATCGAGTCATCGATAAGATTCTTGAGAGATGTTAGTTTGGGTGACACCGTGACCGGCCGGGCAAACTCGAGGAGTTGACCGACGACCCGATTCAGGCGATCGACCTCCTGGATCATAATGTTGGCTGTTTGCTGATCTTCAGGGGCATTTTTATATCTTTCTTTGAAATATGTGGCAAAGCCCTTAATTGAACTCAATGGATTGCGGATTTCATGGGCAACACCGGCAGCCAGCCTTCCGACAGAGGCAAGGCGCCGGCTTGTTTCAATTTCTCTGCGCAATGAGCGAACTTCGCTTAGATCTTTAAACAAAATGACATACCCCAGAAAGGTTTTGTTTTCGTCCTCCAGTAAACTGGCACCGAGCTCAAGGGGAACTATTTTGCCATCCCCGACACTACAATCGATTTCTTTTTCAATAACTTGATCTTGGATTTCCGGACATTTTAGCTCTGTGCAAAGTTCCGGAGGCAGTACATCTCCGGCCACTTTTCCCCTTACCTTCGGGTATGATAGTTGCAGCACCGATTCTGCCGTATGGTTGAACGCTGCAATGCGTTGCTGATCGTCCAGGGCAATAAGACCAATCGGCATGTTCTCGACAACATTGTCTGAAAACGCTTTTATTCTAGAAAGCGAGGCTTTGGTAGTACGATAGCTTTGAAAAAGAAAAAGTAATGTGATGCCCGCAAATCCAACCAACAGCAGGATGGCGGCCATGATAATGGCGTGTCTTATATCCGCCTTGTGGGCCTCTTCTATGGAGGTCATGTCGAGCCCAACAAAAATAATTTTTGGATGATCGTTAAATGATTTGGGAAATATCTCTTTTTCGTGTGGCTGCGGCAGAGATCTGCGACGCATCATACCGGGACGGTGCATCATTCCCCAGGGTCGCTCTGTTGGTGAGAATTTACGATATACTTCGAAAACCTTGGTGCTGTCCGGATAATCAAGGATGCGCCATTGCAGCGTCTTCGTTTGGGATATTTTTTCTAAGTTCAAATTAAAATCGTACGAGACACCCACTAGTTCCAGGTTGTTGTGAGCAATTATTTTACCTTCAGCATCTGCAACCAGCAGATATACGATATCCGGCTGTTGCGCCGTTTCAGTTAGCAGGCGCTGGAGCTGAAATCCCGCCCTGTGCACGCCCATCATTCCTGTCCGGGTTCCTGCTTCAAACGATCGTATCAAGGCGGCGCCTTTCTCCAGCAAAAGCTGGATACTCTTTTCTTTCTGGCGGTTAATACTCGTCAACGTCATGAAGGCAAAAATCGGCAAAAGCACAGCAACCGCACCGATTAACAACCACGGCGGAACACCGGTCCAGATCCGTTTATTTCTGATTTTGATAAACATACTCATGGATTAAAGCAAATTAAATGCCATTTATGCGGTTAGCCACTTTGCCCGTTGCCCGTTAGCCGGTAATCTCTAAAACCGGCTGATTTCCTTAATATTTAAATATTTACGGGCAAACCGGCAAACGGGTAAACCGGCTAACCCACTGACTGTATACTTCCTACCCACCAACTTGAACCCACCTGGATACTTTGTATCCATTCTCAAAATATGAGGCGCAGATAAATTTTGTCAACGGTCTGTCGTTAAAAAAAATTAAATATTAAATTTCAATAACTTATATAGTTTCTTTTTCATTCTTTAAAATCTTGGCACACGCCTTGCTCAATATCCCAGCAGAAAATGTGATTGGGTTAAAAATCCGTCATCGTTTAACCCAAAATAATAAAATAAACGGAGGTAAAAAATGAGAAACTTCAAATTAAACAAACTTTTTTTAACGGTCACAATAGTTGCCATTGTTGGATTCGGAGCCTATGCCTTTGCAGACTGGGGAATGGGATATGGCCCTCGAGGTTGGGGTCATATGGGACCCGGTTGGCATCACGGATGGTATGGCAATCCTGAGTATCCGAATGAACTGAGTGATGAGGAGATCGCCAAACTTAACCACGAACGTCAGGCTTTCTTTGAAGAAACCAGCGAACTCAGGGAGAACCTCTATCAGAAGCAACTCGAGTTGAGAGCCGAGTTGGCCAAAAAAGACCCGGATGCTAAGAAAGCCGTCAGCTTACAGAAAGAAATCTCTGAGCTGGAAGGCCAGCTGTCTCAAAAACGGGTTGAACAGCGTATCAAAATGCAAAAGGAGAATCCGGAATTCTTCTCGGGTAGGGGTTACGGATACGGTGGCCGCGGCAAAGGTTACGGATACGGTGGCCGTGGTATGGGTCGAGGCATGGGTCCTGGTTTTGCCGGCAGGGGTGGTGGTTGCTGGTACTAAAATGAAATTTAAGACTCTAATTGTCCCGCTCTTAAGATCTTAAGAGCGGGTTTTCACATTTTATTTTCAGAGATTTTGGAAAAAGCCCATTGTCCTCTCTCAAAGCATTTCTTTCTTGACTCAGGCTCCAATTCCCATTACTGACTTATATCATAAGCTACTATCATAAATCTTTCCATTAGCTACCCTTAATTTAATGGTATAGGAATTTCCTTTTTTTCACCCCCTGCCAAACCCCTCAAGGGGGAGGGTAGGATGGGCGTGGTACTTCAACTGATATGTATATCATATCGGGCATAACAATCGATTTCACCGCAGAGGTAATATCACCTAAGTAGAATTTACCAGGTCAACCCGTAAACCTCAAAACATATGAAAGGAGGAAATTTAGGAATTATATCATAGGGTTTCAAGGTAGGAGGTGATTGAGGATAAAAAACTTTTACTTTCCCATATGTGACAATGTCACAAGAAAGGAGGTCAACATGAGAAAGAGAACCTTAACTACGACAATCTTCACTGTCGTTTCAATGGCACTGCTGCTGCTTCCAATTATAGTGGCGCAAGCGCAAGCCGCAGACAAAATCGGCTGGGTAGGGCCTGTTTATAAGGAGCTATCCGACAGTCTGAGAAAGGGTTTCACGGAGTATTACAAGAAAACCTATGACAAGGACGTGGAAATCACCTTTGTACGGCCTGGTGGATGGCCGGTCTGTGTGGACAAAGTCAAAGCCTGGGGCGGCAAGCCGGATGCCGACATCTTCCTGGGTGCCGGCGCGCCGGCCCACGAAGTCTTGAAGCAAGAGGGCTTGGTCGTTCCTTACCGGCCCAAGGACTGGGACAAGGTTCCCGCCGAATGGCACGGCATGAAGGTAAAGGATGAAGGTGATTATTGGACCTGTTTTGCACCCTGGATCGTCACCAATCTTTACAACGAAAAGATTTTGAAACGGCTGCGACTGCCGCCGCCCAAAACGTGGAACGATCTGCTCAACCCCATCTACAGGGGGACCATTGTGCATACCTTGCCGTATGCCTCGGGCACCATGCATGAAACCGTCGAAATCCTCATTCAGGCCTTTGGAGAAAAGGAAGCCTGGGCTTATCTCAGATCATTGGCGGCGCAGCTGGCGCGCTTTTCCACCGGCAGTACCGACACAACCCATCTAGTGGGCCGCGGCGAAATTCCCATCGGGGTTGCGCAGCCGCAGATGAACGCAATGTCATCGCGCAAAGACGGCTATCCCGTGCGTGATTTGCTCCCGGAAAAAACGATCCTGGTTCCTGAAGCAGTGGCCTTGCTGAAGGGCGCGCCCAACGAAGCCGTCGGCAAGATCTTTCTGGACTGGCTGTTCAGCATGGACGGCCAAAAATACGTGCTGGAGGGCCGATACTTCGCAGCCCGGACGGACATTAAATTTTCCGTGTGGGAAAAGGAAGGTGTCGAAATGGCCACGCACGCCCAGGAGGCACTGGGAGTCGATTCGTTCTGGGATCTGGATGTCGGGTTCATCGAGTACGATCTGGATCTGGCGACCAAGCGATGGGACGAGGTCAACCGTTTCTATGAGTACGAAATTTACCGTAAGTGGGGCGAGCTGAAAAGCAGCCTGTTCCTGATCGAGGAAGTCGAGGGAGAGGTTAACGAGGCCAAAGCCCAGCAGAAAGACGTAACCAATGCTGAGGCCAAGATAAAAGAAGCCCGCAAGCTCTTCGAGGTAGACGGCAATTATGCGGCCGCCCGCCTGGCAGCATCTGAAGCACGTACTTTGCCCGCTGCAGCGGGTTTGCCGGTTGGGCTCATCGTGGCAGTCGTAATCGCTGTCTTGATTTCAGTTGTGGCAGTGGTTCTCGCGCTGCGACGGCGGTCCGGGTAGTAAATTAACACAGTCAGACGGAATGCTCTCCGGATTTGAGGCACGGGCGGGCCACTATGCCGGCTCGTACATTACGTATTAGATAGCAGGTTGCTGCAAAACCTCGCCATGTTGTCATTCCAGCGCAGGTGGGAGTCCAAAATGTGGCGGAATCAGTGGATTCCCGCTTTTGAGGTGGTGTCTTAATGTCATTGCTCGCCCTGTTGAATTTCGCTTCGCGAACCCCGCAAAGCGGGGATTCAGCAAACCAAGGGAGTGAAACGATCCCAGCAATCTCATGGCGCATTGAAAAAATAGAGATTGCCGCGCTCCCTGTGGTTGCTTGCCATGACCTATAGGGATTACGACACAATCTGTTTCGCGAGAATGATATAAGACGATGGTCCTATTCTTTTTCAGCTGCCCGCTAGTCAATTAGAGGATCTGATATGACGCGTGGCAACAGCATGCTGGCAGCGTTTCTGTGGTTGGTGATTGCCTTCCTTGTGCTTTATCCGCTGTCAATTCTGGTAGTGGAAAGCTTCAAGATTACCTCAACCGGCGGTTGGGGCCTCGGCAATTACCTGGAGTTTTTCCGGGATACGTATTATCTCAAAACCTTTGGAAATACATTGCTGTTGAGCTCGCTGGTACTCCTGACGACCACTGTCTTCGGGGTGCCCCTGGCTTACATTCTGGCGCGATACCGACACCGGGGCAAGACCGTTTTCACAGCCCTGATCCTTTTGCCGATTGTTTTGCCTGCCTTTGCCGGCGTTTTTGCATTCATCATCTTTTTCGGCAAATATGGAACGCTGAATCTGCTCCTGATGGATACGGGATTGATCGATAAGCCCGTCAATTTCATCTACGGGCACCACGGGCTGGTATTTATCCAATCCCTGCACATGCTGCCGTTTATCGTTCTTGGTCTTTCAGCCGGTTTTACCAACATAGACCCCTGCTTTGAGGAAGCGGCGGAAGTCGAGGGCGCCAGCGGTTTCCGGAGATTTTTTACCGTCACGCTGCCGCTCTGCACACCCAGTTATCTGGCGGGTGCTGTGCTGGTATTCCTGTGGCCTTTTACCGACTGGCTCACGCCCTTGATTCTGGGACAGGTGGACTTTTTACCCTCGGTTTCGTACATCAACATTGCCTATCACTTTACCGATGTGCACCGCAAATATATGGGAATTGTGGCGGTGGTTGTTTCTGCTGTTATTTGCATTAGCCTCTTTTTGCTCGCCAGGTGGGGGGTCGAGAAAAAGAAGTATACCGGCCTCTCAAAAGGAACAACGTCTGAAGGCAGAGTGATCGAGCCCAGCGCGTTGGTGAAATCGGGCGCGTATGTGTACATGGTTTTTATCGCCATTCTCGTCCTGCTGATACCGATCGTTCTGGGGTTAGCCGCTTTTTCCCGGAGATGGACCTTAGAGCCGTTTCCGACGTATTGGACTCTTGAAAATTTCAGACTCATCCTGCTGGAAAGCCCGGGACTGGTAAAAAACTCCTTCCTCTTCAGCGGGATCGCTCTGATTTTCGGGATCGCTTTCGGGCTTCCGGTCGCCTATCTCATCGTCCGTACCCGTGTCCCGGGCAAAGATGCACTGGACTTTGTGATCACGCTGATGCTGGCGTTCCCGGGTATTGCGATCGGTGTGAGTTATCTGCTGGCATTTTGGCAAGACATCCCCTTAGCCCAGTATTGGATCATTATGCCGCTGGCCCTGTTTGCCCGGCGGCTCCCGTATTTTTTGCGGATGGCGCATTCCTCCTACCTGCAGCTGGATCCTTCGCTCGAGGAAGCCTCCGAAGTATCAGGCGCCGGTAAAATCAGAACTTTTTTCAAGATATCATTGCCGTTGTTGCTCAAAGGGGTGCTTGTCGGTGTGGTGATGTTCTTCATCATGGCGTTTCAGGAGATCTCTACCGCAATTTTCCTTTACCGGGGTGGCTGGGAGACGTTGCCCATCGGCATCTATCTGAACTGGCACCGCGGTATGGAGTTCGGAATCGCCGCGGCCATGGCTTTTTTAATGATTGTGATCACCTTTATCCTTCTGCTGATCATATCAAGAATCGGGGGAGGCGTGCTCAAGGCTGCCTGGGGGGCGGCCGAAAAGTAAAGGTGTCAGGTTTCAGGTTTGAGGGGTTCAGAGGTTCATGGTTGAAATAACTCTGAACGTTGAACGCTGAACCTATGAACCTTCGCTGAAGGAGAAAAATTTAATGGCATTTATCGAGATTCACAACCTGTTCAAGCGCTTTAAGGATGTCGTGGCAGTTAATCGTATACAGCTTGAAATCAACAAGGGAGAAATGTTAACACTCCTTGGACCTAGCGGCTGCGGTAAAACAACCACCTTACGTTGCATCGCCGGCTTGGAGAAACCGGAGGAGGGGGATATCGTCATTGACGGAAAGCCGATGCTTTCAAAAGGTTTTGTCCAGCCCTCAAAAAGGGGAATCGGCATGGTGTTCCAAAACTATGCCGTCTGGCCGCACATGAAAGTATTCAATAATATCGTTTACGGCCTGAAACTTCAGAAGATATCCAGGCAGCGTATCAAGGAAAGAGCGCAGCAGGTATTGAAATTGGTGGGTTTGGATGGTTTGGAAGATAGATACCCGTCACAATTGAGTGGCGGACAGCAGCAACGGGTGGCGCTTGCGCGGGCGCTTGTGAGCAATCCTAAAGTGTTGCTGTTGGATGAACCCCTGAGCAACCTGGATGCCAAGCTCCGAGAAGAGTTGAGATTTGAAATCAAGAGCCTGGTAAGACGGATGGGCATCACATCGGTTTACGTCACCCACGATCAGGCCGAGGCCATGGTTATTTCTGATCGAATCGCCGTCATGGACTCGGGCAACGTGGTGCAAATCGGTACCGCGCAGGAGATATATAAACAGCCCGCCAATCGATTTGTCGCCGATTTCATCGGCACCATGAACTTCATGTCCGGGGAGGTGGTCGAGGTCCTCCGGGACACGGATCAGGTGTACGCGCGCACCGAATTCTGCGAAAAGATGCTGTGTCAGACGCTTGACAGCACGGCCGCCGCACCCGGATCGAAAGTATATGCATCCATACGACCTGAGGATGTGCAAATTTTTACGGAACCACCTCAAGCCGCCGAGAACGTGTTCAAGGGTACCATTGCCCATAAAGCTTACTTGGGCAACTTTCTATACTTTTTTGTAAACATCAATGACACCTTGATCCGGGTGCAGGTTGCGCATTACCTGCCGCAAGAAGAAGGCCAGGAACTCTACCTGTTTTTAGATCCGCAAAAATGTATAATCTTGTCCTGACTAGAAGCTGTTTTCAATAACGTGGATCAGGTCCAACAATATTTTACTTTTAACGCCGTCTCTGCGTTCGGCTTTGCCGCGGGTTGTAGGCCCTTAGAGTATAATCCTGCAACCCGGGATTTTCTGCTTGAGGCCTGAGTCGGTCCTTGTCTCTTCCCGGTTTTTGATTCGTGACGTGCCCCTTCGGGACCGAACTTACGCGGGTCTCAGCAGGCACCTTTTTTGGCGAGCCTCGATTTATAATCTCGGCAGATCTTGTCTCCTCCCGGTATCTGCCGGGGACGGATTTGGACAGCAACTGTTGCACGTTTTGCCGGCTCTCTTTTGGCGACCTCACTTTGGCTTGCATCTTTACATCTTCTGGACTTTCGCGTTTCTGACGGTATCTGTCCCTTGACGGATTTGCCCTGTTGACGGCAGGAGAGCCGGCAGATCTCAGGCCTGTTTTTGATAAGGTGAATTGTTTTTTCGTCTCGGTATGTTTCGGATTCAAAGCCCGGTCATCCCGAGAAAAGCTCGTCGGACGATGCGTTTTTAGATTGACAGCACGCGTTGGGCCGGCGCTTGATCGTTGAGTACCATCACGGCTAATTTTCCGATTGCGGTCACTTCTAACCGGATCGTTCCGGGATGCTGTGCGAGAATAACGCTTCATTTTCTTTTGGTCCGGAACCGGTGTCACATGGTAATTTCTTAAAACCGGGTCTCTGCTTTTTGCAATGGCCCTGTGATTGCTGTAGTGCTTATTGGCGTAAAAGTCTTTTTGGTTAATGACCACGGCGTGTTTGTAGTTCTTGTAACGAGTTACATGGACATTGCTGTTGGCTACATGGATATTCTTAACCACAACGACCCTCGGCCCCCATCGGTGACGGCAATAGTATGGTTCACGGGGGGCCAAAGGAATCCACCCGATATGTGTACCGAAATGGATCCATGCCACCCGGGCCGGATACCATGCAAATGAAATGTGAAGGAGGGGTGGACCAAGGTGGGCGTGGAGACGAGTAACCGGCGGCGCCCAATACCAGAAGCCGCCTGTGAAAATCCAGTTTCCATAATGGTGGGTCACATATCCAAAGGGCTCATGAGGAATCCATGTATGATCACCACTCCAGATGGTCCAGCGGCCAACTGTGAAAGGCACCCACGCGGGACCGACATAAGTAGGACGCCAGAAATAATAGTAACCTCCCGCGTAGTAGACTCTTTGCCACACCCCGTTTTCATCCAATACATAGGCATGGTCATACAAGTTAGGAGGCAAATACTTCACCGATTTTCCATTGGATTTCATTCTTCTGGCCCAAAGAGCGTCCCTATCCCTGTTCCAGGCTTCCCAAATCGGGTCAGGATAGCCCATCCCAGCCGTCACTTTTCGATCGTCTGAAATGAGAGAGCTCAGGCCCGCAATCACTTCATGCCTTTGTTCGTTTTTCCAGTGGGTAAAATAGACCGTCCCTTTCAAGGGTTTCACTTCCATAGAGTCTTTTCTTACCTTTACTTCAAAAACGGTCTCCGCCGGGGCCGCCACATCACCAAATGGGGTCCTCGCCTTAATCACGGGATAAGAGCCTTTATTATAAAATCTGGCTATCCCTGACAATACCTCCAGTTCGGTCAGGTCATCTTTCAGTTCAATGACACGAATCTGGGTATCATCACCAATTCTGATCCAGGTGTTATTGGGGATGATGATCTCGACTCTTGCGCCTTTCTCGGAATACACGCTGTCATTCAGGCCAAATGGTGAATTTTTAACGACAGCAATCCAGTCATCCTCATCCGGATCATAGCGCAACACATGCCCTTCGACATGGGATAAACGTCCTACCAAAATCGGTTGTTCATCCGGCTCTTGGGACTCAGGCTGAGCTCCCACGGTGATACTTGTGATGATGATGAGCAAGCCCACAATTAGAGACCAAAATATATTTATCCATCTAGGCATATCAGTTTCTCCTTTCATGATTGGACTTTTTGTAAATATAGACGTTTTTCAGGGAAAAAAGTTTACCCCCGTTCACGAGTCAGGCCAAATTCTGTTTCAGTTGATTATGTTTATAAATATAGCTAATATTATTCTACAAAAAACCGATTGTTGATTAAAAGCTAGGATTATGAATATTATGATACCAATTTTTACCAGGCTATCCGAAAGGGTTTGTTATGTATGATGTCGCGATCATCGGCGGAGGTGTTATTGGTTGTTCGATTGCCCGTGAATTGTCTCGTTATCAGGTGCGTACAGTGGTATTGGAGAAGTATGCCGAAGTAGGATTCGGCACCACCAAGACCAACAGCGGTATCATCCATGCCGGCCACCACAGTTCCCCGGATACCTTAAAGGGCCAACTCGTCGTTCGCGGCAACACACTTTTTGATCAGTTGTGCAGCGAGCTGAACTTCGGTTTTGCTCGGATTGGTGAGCTTGTTGTTGCTCAGGGTGAAGAGGACATACCGGTTTTGGAACACCTCAAAAAGCAGGGTGAAAACAAAGGTGTACCGGGGCTGGAAATGTGGGACCAAAAACGGCTGCAGCGTGAGGAACCGAATTTATCGCATAAGCTGGTGGCGGCATTACATGCCCCTTCGGCCGGTGTGATCAATCCCTATGAGTTTGCTTTTGCTCTGATTGAAAACGCTGTCGACAATGGGGTCGAACTAAAAGTCGACAGTCCCGTTTTAAAGATCGATGTGGTCAAAGACGGTTTTGTTTTCCATACACCTCACGAACAAATTGCGTCACGTTTTGCGCTTAATTGTGGCGGGATTTTTGCCGATAAGATTGCGCAGATGGTGGGGTTAAATGATTTTACCATCAACCCTCGCAAGGGTGAGGAATACATGCTGGACAAAAGACTTATGGGTCTTGTGCGCCGGCTGATATTTCCAGTTCCGAAGCCGACCACCAAAGGTATTCTGATTATCCCCACCTTTAACGGGACGATCATGGTCGGCCCCACCGCTGAAGACACAGACGATCGCTACGATGTTACCACCTCTTATGACGGAGCGAAGCAGGTATTTGATTTTGTCAGCAACATCTGTCCATCGATTACCGAACGGGAAACCATTACCGAATTCGCCGGTTTACGCGCCGTCAGCAACACCAATGATTTCATCATGGGCCCCACAAACATAAAGGGCTTTATAAATGTGGCCGGCATCCAGTCCCCCGGACTGACATCGGCACCGGCCATTGCTGAGTACGTGTGTTACATCCTCAAAGGTGAAGGTTTAGTTCTTAAGCCAAAGGGTAATTTCAAACATCATGTCCCGGGACCGCCGCGTTTTGGCACCTTGGGCATTGAGGAACAGCAAAAGTTGATTAAGGAAAATCCTCTTTTTGCAAAGATTGTTTGCCGGTGTGAGCTGGTCACCGAAGCTGAGATCCACAATGCCATCGATCATGGTGCGCGTACGCTAGACGGCATCAAGTTTCGCAGCCGTGCCGGCATGGGGCGCTGTCAGGGCGGATTCTGCACCACGCGGTGCATGGACATCTTGGCCAAACGCCTGGGTTTATCCTTCCATGAAATCACCAAGCGTGGTGGAGACTCATGGATCGTCACAGAAATGGGCAAGGTCAAAAACAGATGACAGAGGACAGATAGCAGAGAACAGAGGACGGATTTCCGAATTCGGAATTTTGAATGCGGAAGGCGAAATTTTATGACATAGGGTAAAGCGCATAGAGTACAGGGCAGAGGATAGAGGGCAGAAAAATGACGATTGACGGTCATTAGAATTGAAATTTTGAAGTATTTTTGTCCGAGCAATAAAAATTTTACTAATAAGGGTTCTGAAGTTTAGGAGCAAATATCGCCATGCTAGACCGGATGGAGGGAAAATATGATGTCGTCGTCGTCGGCGGTGGGCCGGCCGGTATGGGAGCTGCATTAGGTGCCAGGGATTCCGGCGCAGAACGTGTGTTGATACTGGACCGTGAGCCGGAAGCGGGGGGAATTCTCTGGCAGTGCATCCATTCCGGCTTTGGTTTGCACTACTTCCGCGAAGAACTTACCGGACCGGAATATGCCGAGCGGTTTTTTGAAAAAGTTATTGACTACGAGGTAGATCTGGTAACCAACTCTTATGTCTCCGGAATCTCGGTGGACTCAGATGGCACCAAAAGCGTGCGCGTGATGAATGAAGAGCACGGAATGGATACTGTAAACACGAAATCTGTTGTTTTGTCCATGGGCTGTCGCGAACGCACCCGCGGGTCGATCCGCATTCCCGGCACGCGTCCATCCGGAGTGCTGCCGGCGGGATTGGCACAAAAGATAGTCAACCTGAAAGGCTATCTGCCTGGCAAGCGCATTGCTATTTTAGGATCGGGTGACATCGGGCTGATTATGGCTCGCCGGTTAACGCTGGAAGGTTGTAAGGTGGCGGGAGTTTTTGAGATCATGCCGTATTCCAATGGGCTTACCCGAAACGTGGTGCAGTGCCTGGAGGACTTCGGCATCCCCTTGCACCTGTCCACTACGGTCGCTTACATTCACGGACTTGATCGTGTTGAAAAGATTACCGTTGCCCCGGTAAGCAAGGACTTAAAGCCCGACATGAGCCGCGCCTGGGATGTCAAATGCGACACCTTGTTGTTATCTATCGGGCTGATTCCGGAAAATGAACTTTCGTTAAGCCTGGGAATTCAGATGGATGTGGTCACCGGAGGGCCAAGGGTTTCCAGCACGTTGGAGACCAGTATGCCCGGTGTGTTTGCCAGCGGCAATGTATTACATGTTCACGATTTAGTGGACTTTGTCACGCGCGAATCTCTGTTGGCGGGTCAGTTTGCCGGCGAATGGGCCCAGGGTGTCCGAAGACCGGCGGATAATATCCGGCTGGTTCCGGGAGATAACGTGCGTTACTGCGTGCCGCACAGCCTAAGCCCCGAACGTGAGCATACCATTTACATGCGCTGTAAGGAAGCCATGATGCCCTGCCGGATTCGGGTGGGTAATCTTATGGAGAGAAAACTGCGTTTCGTTGTGCCGGCCGAAATGATAATATTTAAGATCAAGCCTGACTTATTGGACAAATTCCACGGCGACACACTGCGAATCGACATTCTTCCGGCAGAAAAAGGAAAACGCCATGATTAAAGCCAAACAGTACACCTGTATTGGTTGCCCTATAGGCTGTCCGCTGCAGTTGCAACACGAAGGAAAGGATATTACTGAAATATCAGGCTATGAGTGTGATCGGGGCGCCAAGTATGCGAAGCAGGAATTTACCGATCCGCGTCGCGATATGAGTACTACCGTGGAGATTATCGGGGCACGTTGGAAGCGTCTTCCCGTGAAAGTAACCGGACCAGTTGAAAAGGATCGGGTAATGGAAGCAGCGCGAAAAATTCATGAGCTGCGTGTTCGGGCACCGGTTAAACTTGGTCAGATTTTGATCGAAGATTTTTTAGACCAAAAGGCTATACACGTTGTATCCTGTCGCACAATGGAACGAATCGACTAATTTTAATTGATTTGCAATGAGGTAATTTTTGCATGATCAAGGATTACGTCCCCGCTATAAGCGCATATGCGTCAACTTAAGAAGCGTGAGCAGCGTAGGGCGGAACTCTGCAGGCTGTGCAATAACCCGTACAATTCCACTAATAGTCCCCCATGACGGGGGAGGCTCTGGCTGGAGGTGATAAAATTGGTGAGAAATCAAGATCTTATCTGACCACCCGCCCCTTAATCCCCTCCCATCGAGGGAGGGCAAACGAGTTGTTGGACAGCCTGTCTGTGCCCGTCCCGCTCACAGCGGGATCAGCACAGCCCGCCCGCCTCGCCTTGCGATCTCGCACCCGCCTGCCATGCAAGGCACGAGCGGGCAGGTGGCGGGCGTAAAGGCCGACCCTTTTCAATAATGCCATCTTTTAGCGTTTTAAATTAATCCTGCTGCTTCCATTATATCCGGCACCGTTTCCTCTTTGCCGATGGCCATAATGTGCACCCCATCACACATGTCCTCTTCTTTGATTTGTTTGATCATCCGACCCGCAATCTCGATACCTTTTTTCAACGCCTGTCCTTTGGGAGCGGACGCCATCTCATCGATGAGTTCCTGGGGCACACTGACACCGGCAATGTTTTTATTCATGAAGCGGGCCATGGGGGCGGAGGTCAGCAATATGATGCCGGCCAAAATTTTTACATTAAACTGCTTGGCATAGTTCATAAATTCTTTAAATTTGTCTAAATCATACACCGCCTGGGTTTGGATGAACTCAGCGCCGGCCTCGATTTTTTTTTCAAATTTTACCAACTGAGGTTCAATGGGATCGGCTTCCGGGGTGACAATGGCGCCAGCACAAAAGGAAACGTCACCATCCAGCTCATTTCCACCAAGGTCCTTTCCATTTTCCAGAATGCGGATGGTTTCCAACAATTGGCTGGAATCCAGGTCAAAAACACTTTTGGCCTCTTTATGATCACCTAATATAATCGAGTCGCCGGTTAAGCATAAAACGTTTTGAATTCCCCTGGAGCTGGCGAAAAGAAGATCCGCCTGGAGAGCCAACCGATTCCGGTCGCGACACGTCATTTGTAGAATCACCTCTCCACCCAGCTCTTGGACTAAAAGGCATCCTCCCAGAGAAGGATATCGCATCACCGAGCTCTGATGGTCGGTCACATTCATGGCGTCGACCTTGTCTTTCAAAATCTCGATATGGTGCGAAAATTTTTCGAGGTTTGTACCCTTGGGAGGAGCAACCTCGCTGGTGACCACAAATTTTCCGGATTTCAAAGCTTCTTTAAATGCAGTCGGCATGTTTAGAACCCTCTCTTTTTTTCAAATTAAAAATTTTATCACGAAAACAAGAAAGTAGGAAATCACGAAATTAAATTTAAGCGGATGTCAGCTTAAATTTACCGGGCTTGGGTTCTCCCTGATGATTGCGCGGCTTTTGGTATTTTCGCATGGCATCGAGTCGATCCAATTCTTTAAGGCGATTGTATATTAATGTCCACACACAGTCTTTGGCGACATCGATCTCACATTTTCCATGATTGGTACCCCCGCAGGGGCCATTGACGAGTCCCTTGTGACAGTTGGTCACCGGGCAGATTCCACCGGTTTCACCAATGATGCACGTGCCGCATTGGGTGCAGATTTCATCAAACATGCCGAAAGCGGTTTCTTTACCAACAAACAAGGTGTCCAGAGCGGGCACCACCATCTTCCTTAACTGCTTGGCAATGGTTTGCACACCAAAAGCACAGGTCATGATCAGCAGCGTATCGGCCTGGTCAATTTGCTCGCCAAAATCGTCTAAAAATTCCCGGGTTAAATTGTCACAAGCCACCGGAACCACTGTATGGCCGGTGATCATCTTACCTTTTTCCGACAGATTTTCTTTCATCTCCAGTACTTCGGGTTCGCCACCGGTGCGGGTCAGGGTGACACATGTTCCACAACCGATGATGAAAATTCTGCCCAATCCGTTTAAGAGACGATCAATTTCTTCTTCTGATTTTTTTTGTGTGATGGACCTGATCATTTCTATATCATCTCCTTTTCCAGATCGCATCGGAGGCATCGTTTGGCCTCACGGTGTGCTTGATCTTTGGTAAATCCTTTCTCGACTTCGCGAAAGTCTCTGATTCGTTCTCCAACATCTTCGTATTCAGTCTCAATCCTGGGTTGATCCTCGGTTATTTCCTCATCCAGGGCCAGACCGGAAGTTGATTGCAACTCGCTTTTTTCATCAACGATTTCGACACGGCTTTTGTCACCTTGTAAGTGCTTGTGAATAGCTAAAGCCGCTCTTCTTCCAGAGGCAATCGCTTGGATTACCGTACTTGGGCCGGTGATAAAATCGCCTCCGGAAAAGATACCGGGAATGTTGGTCGACAGCGTATTTTCATCCACCTCCAGACTGCCCCACAATGATCTTTCGATCTGACTGTCTTTAGATAGAAAGGATATATCCGGTGCCTGGCCGATAGCAATAATCACCGCATCGGCGTCCACAGCCTGGACGTTGTCCTCGTCAATGCTCAAACGCGAACGGCCGTTTTCATCCCAAATCGTCTGGCTGCGGGCAAATTCCATGCCGGTAACTTTGCCTTCCTGATGCATAATTCGCTTCGGAGCCCACAACGGATGGATCACAATGCCTTCATCAAGGGCTTCTACGATGTCCTGCTCCCAGGCAGGCATCTCTTCAACGGTTCGACGATAATATATGAGTACCTCCTGAGCACCGACCCGCAACGCGGTTCTGGCAACATCAAACGCCACGTTGCCGCCTCCGATGACCAGTACTTTTCCTTTCAGATTAATTTCCTCACCGGTTCGGGCATCGGTCAAAAATTGCAAACCGTTATAGAGATCTTCAAGATCTTCTTCTTCGCCCGGGATTCTAAGGCGTATACTCGATTGTGCACCGGAAGCAATAAAAACCGAGTTAAATCCTTCTTCCATTAGGTCGTTGACCGTGTGTTTAGCGTCAATTGGGGAATTATAGTGGATTTTCACCCCGCAGCTTTCAATATAGTTCACTTCTTCTTCGATCACTCTGCGGGGTAGACGAAACTCGGGTACGGCAATTCCGAGCATTCCACCGGCAATTGGTTGATTCTCAAAAACCTCTACCTGATATCCCAATTTTGCCAAAAAATAACCACAGGTTAAACCGGCAGGCCCTGCACCTACCACAGCCACTTTCTCTTTTTTTGTCACGGTAAAAGGCTTCTGGGCCTTTCCTAAGTGGTCAAAATACCAGTCCGACGCATAGCGTTTGAGCAACCGGATGGCCACCGGTGCATCCAATTCCCCGCGTCGGCACTTATATTCACACGGGTGAATACAAATCCGACCGCATACGGCCGGAAACGGATTGCGTTCACGAATGATCTCCACCGCTTCCTGGTATTTGCCTTCGGCAATGGCGGCCACATAATTGGGGACATCAATTCCCGCCGGGCAGGCATGCTGACAGGCGGAAATGACCATTGAATCACATGTTGCCCCGGCACACCGCTGTTCTAATATATGATCCTCATATTCCTTGGAAAAATATTCCAGCGTGGAAAGGGCCGGCTTCGCGCAGGTTTGGCCTAGTCCGCAAAGAGATGCGTCGGTGATTGTCTGCCCAATTTCTTTTATGGTTTCGAGATCTTTTAGTTGACCTTCGCCGCGGGTAATGCGGCTCAATATTTCCAAAAGCTGGGTGGTACCGATGCGACAGGGGGCGCACTTTCCGCAGGATTCGGACTGGGTAAAACTGAGGAAAAATCGGGCGATCTCCACCATGCAGTTGTTTTCATCCATTACCACCATTCCGCCCGAACCCATTATCGCGCCGATTCGCTGCAACGTGCCGTAGTCGATGGGTAGATTCAAAAATTGGGCTGGGACGCATCCGCCTGAAGGCCCTCCCATCTGCACGGCCTTGAATTTTCGGCCTTGTGGGATGCCACCACCGATATCAAAAACAACTTCTTTAATGGTTACCCCGATGGGGACCTCCACCAGGCCGGTGTTATTTACTTTGCCCGTCAGTGAAAAAATTTTGGTGCCTTTGCTTTCTTCGGTGCCGACCTGTCCATACCACTCCGCGCCATTGTTGACGATCAATGGAATGTTGGCCCAGGTCTCAACATTATTAATATTGGAGGGTTTGCCATCCAAACCGGATTGGGCCGGAAATGGCGGTCGGGATCTTGGCATTCCGCGCTTTCCCTCAACGGATGCCATCAACGCGGTTTCCTCTCCGCATACGAAGGCCCCGGCTCCCATACTCAGCGCAATATCAAGGTGAAATCCGGTTCCCAGAATGTTGTTTCCCAGAATACCCAATTCCTTCATCTGGTTGATGGCGATTTGAAGATGTTCTACGGCCAGGGGATATTCTTCCCGGACGTAAATTATGCCGTAATCTGCGCCGATGGCATATGCGCCAATAACCATACCTTCAAGAACGGAATGCGGATCTCCTTCCAACACCGCCCGATCCATGAAAGCGCCCGGATCCCCTTCATCGGCATTACAGATAATGTATTTGCGGCGGCCCTCTGCCTGGCGGGTAAATCGCCATTTCAGCCCGGTGGGAAAACCCGCGCCACCTCGACCCCTTAATTTGGCGGCAATGACTTCATCGATGATCTGCTCCGGTGACATGCGGGTGAGGGCTTTGACCAGCGCCTTATATCCACCGGCAGCGAAATAATCTTCGATTTTGGTGGGATCGATGTGTCCGCAATTGGCCAACACCCGTCTGATCTGTTTACCGAAGAACGGTATCTCTTTTTCATACTTAATCAACTTCTTTGTTTCAGGGTCTAAATATAAAAGCCGATCGACAGGAAGGCCTTTGATAAGAGTGTCTGAGACGATATCCGGCACATCATTGGGGTCTACCCGGTTATAAAAATAATTTTCAGGTTCAATGCCCATGACGGGTCCGTTTTCACAATAACCCCGACAACCGGTTTTCTTGACTTCGATTTTATTTTCCAATCCCCGTGCGGAAATTTCCTGTTCAATGGCATCTATGATCTTCAGCGAACCTCCGGCGCGGCAACCGGTGGTGCAGCACACCTTAACTGCCTGTTTATTGGGATCCTGAATGCTCAGGATTTCTTGCCGAAATGCTTCCAGATGTGAAGGTGACTTAAGTTTCTTTAAGCTCAACATTCTCCCATTTCCTGATTTGTTTAGGTTTTAAAGTTTTTCCGCGTATTTTCATATCGATTGTTTCATTATTTTAGTCCTTCAATATATCGACTTTTATACTTTTTCTTCAGTCTTGGTTTTGCTGAATTCAGATAGGGTTGTGGTTACTTTTGGTGGAGATAATTTTCCAAAATAGGTTTTATTTACCATCATAGTGGGTGCTAACGCACATGCTCCCAGACATGCCGCGGTCTCAAGGGTGAATCGATAATCGGGAGTGGTTTCTCCTTCATCAACATTTAATTCTTTTTTCATTAACCGAATAATACTGCGACTACCTCTTACGTGACAGGCGGTACCACGGCATACTCGGATGACGAATTTGCCTTTCGGTTCCAACGAAAAACCGGCATAAAAGTTGATCACCCCCTGTACCTGCGAGGGAAACATATGCATTGCCTCAGCAATGTGTTCAACAGATTCCGGTGGGATGTAACCAAAATTTTCCTGAACTTCCTGGAGTAACGGAATCAGCCCCCATTTTTTGCCTTTGTGCTTTTCGACAATCGCCGCTAATTTTTCCCAGTCGATTTCGGGTTTATTCATTGTATCCTCTAGTGTTTAGTTTTTGGTATTTGAAGAAATCAGTTCAAAAGGAATTTAATGATCTTTACCTAGCCCTAAACCTTTTCAAGCTTTACTCTCACTGTTTTCCAACCGGGTGAATTCGGATCGGCAAGATCGGTAAGTTCAATAAGATTCATGGCATCATTTGAATTTACTGCGATAGGCACAAAAACTTCGCCCGGGCTTATTTCTTTTTTCAGCGTGATGGTTCGTTGAACCGCACCAAACGGGGAGATGACCTTAACGGAATCGCCATCGACCATTTCAAGTTTGGCGCCATCTTCAGGTGAGATTTCTATTTGTCCGCACAAATCAAACCCCTGGATGCGTTCCGAAGCATTGGTGCGTGTACCGCTTCCCAGATGATAGCGCAGGGAACCGACAATTGCGGAAAACGGATAGTCGCTATCTACGGAATGCGCTTCGGTTGTCACAAGCGGATAAAACGTTATTAATCCATCTGCCGTTTGGTTGTTAAAAACAGCTTTCTGGCTGATTTGCGTGATCCACCCCTGTCTTTGTCCGTCGAGTTGCGCATAGGCAGGCACAAGTTTACGAATCTCCATTCTGATTTTTTCTAACGTTTCATAGCCCTTGGTTTGATTCATTTTTGCAATCAGAAGGTCGAGGATTTCCCAGTCGGACTTGGCATTGCCCGGTGGGACTACCGCTGGATGAAACGATTGGATTCTTCCTTCCAGATTGGTGAAGGAGCCATGTTTTTCAGAAAACGCAGCCGCCGCCAAAACGACGTCAGCCATTTGAGCTGTTTCGCTGTTCAAAATATCTTGCACCACTAAAAAATCCAGTTTGGCGAGGGCTTTTTGTACGCGTTCCGGCTGCGGTAAGCAGCGCAGTGGATTTTCTCCCATAATGTACATGGCCTTTAAATTGCCTTGCTCGGCGGCTTCGATCATCCGCACCATGTTCAGTCCTGGATCCGGTGATAGTTTAACGTTCCAATTTTTCTCCCATTGCTTTCGGACCCTATCATCATTGAGTGCCTGGCGGCCGGGGAGCAGATGCGGAACAGTTCCCATGTCCATCGCCCCAATTTGGTTATTTTCGCGAGCAAGCACATAAATGCCGCCACCATCGGCGGCAAGACTTCCGGTCAGCAATGATACATTGAAAATCGCACCCAACGTATGCATTCCATATTTTTGCTGTAAAATTCCATGTCCGACCACAAACGCGATCTTTTTTCCATTTATCAGATCGACGATCTCAGCCAGACATTGCCTGTCTATTCCGGTGACACCGCAGGCCCGATCAAGATCCAGGGAAGACAAGCTGTAACGAAATAAACTGAATCCTTCGGTATAATTATCAATGTATACCGGATCGTAGCTCTGTTTTTCATGCAGCAAAGCAGCCAACGCATTAATTAGTTCAAGGTCCGTTTGCAGCTTGGGGCGCAGCCAGAACGAGGCGACCTTTACCAACTCTGTTTTGCGCGGATCGACAACAACGATCGGTGTGCCTTGCAAGGCTGCTTTTTTCAGATAGTAGCTGATGACAGGTACCGAATGATTGGGATCTGCACCTAACACGAAGATAGCTTCGGCCTTTTCCATATCGCTCAGAGGATTGATCCGACAGCCCCCATCTGTTTTTACATCAAAAACGTTGAATAGAAATTGTCCGGATGTATAGCCGCCGTTATCCACATTATTGGTTCCGATAACCACGCGCGCGATTTTTTGAAAGAGGTAATTTTCTTCATTTGTGCATTTGGATGAACCAAGAAATGCAATGCTCTGGGGACCATTTTCACTTTTGATCTCCATCAAACGTTGTGCAACAAGATCCAGCGCCTTTTCCCATGCAACCGGAGCCCATTGTTCCTCGTTCTGATCTGCATCTTTGCGAATCAGCGGTGAGATCAACCGATTGTCGGAATTTAGAAAATCATGGGCAAAGTGTCCCCGCACACACAGGGTTGCGCCATTGACACTTTCCGAAAGGTGAGCAGGATTGACTTCGGTGACTCTCTCATTGGACGAGCCTACAGCCAGAGTGCAGCCCACACCGCAAAAGCCGCAAATGGTGTTTGATTCTCGGTCAGGACTGCCGACATAACTGCTATTTTTCGTCGATAACGCTCCGGTTGGACACATGGATACGCAGGTGCCGCAAAAGGTACAGTTAGAGCGCTCCAAACCCAGTTCATGGACGGTGGCCGGACGAGAGTGAAATCCTCTCAGATTGTAATCAATTGCGCCAACGACAACCAATTCATGGTCGGCCCGAATACACTTGCCGCAAAGAATACATTTGCTCAGATCTCGGATAATAAACGGGTTGGCCTGCTCAAGCGGCTTGAAGTTGGGCAAGTGATAGAGGTTTGTTTCACCTACGCCCAGCTGGGCGGCCACCTGCCGCAGCCTGCAGCGATTGCCTTTGCTGCAAACAATGCATGACTCCGGATGCTCCGCAATCATTAAGCGGGCGATATTGCGCCGGTGAGTGACAACGCGAGGGCTTTCCGTTTGAATAACCATATCCGGTGCAACCGGAGTGACACATGCGGCCATGAGACGTCCGGTTTTTTCTTCCTCGACCAGACACATACGACAGGCACCAAAGGGTTTGAGATCCGGGTGGTAGCACAAATGGGGAATTTTTATTCCATGTTGGTCGGCAGCTTCTAAAATACTGATTCCAGAGGGGCAACTGATTTTTTTTCCATCCATAGTCAGGGCGATGGTTTCCAAGGGAAAGACTCCTTTTTCTCTGAGTGTTAATATTTTGATTTTTCAGAATTATCATAGACAATAGATTTCTTTGCAGATTTCACTACTGGAGTGTTGGAGTAGTGGAGTAGTGGAGTATTGCGATAACCGCGATGACTATGAACTCGAACTTCCATTACTCCATCACTCCATTGCTCCACTAAGAATGTCCACGCAATTTAGCTACTTTTGGGCGCTAGCGGTTCTTACTAAATTTCAGGCATCTTCATTGCTCATTTCAGTTTGGCTGCATCCAGATACAGCTTCAGCTTTTCTTCAGCTCCGATGGTGATAATGTGAACTCCTTGGCACAGATCCTTTAAGCCGCTGACGATATCCGTGAAGATTTCAATGCTGGCCTTTTGTTTGTCAGGAGATCGAGCCAATTTTTGGATGATCCATTCCGGTACCAATCCGGACTTCAGGTGACGATTGAGAAATCGGGCCATCCCGGCGGTTCGCAAAATCATCACTTCGGCAACCACGGGAACACCAAATGTGTTGGTTTGCTGGATAAACTTTGCGAACTTATCCAGATCGAATACCGGCGTGGTTAAAAAATAGCCGGTGCCCATCTTGGTCATTTCCTCCATTTCTTTTAATTCCAAATCCGGGACATTCTTGCCCCAGGCGGATTCCACCCCGGAACCCAGCAAAAAGTCCGCTTTAGCTTTAAGGGCTTCGCCTTCAACCGTTTGCCCTTCCTTCAAGTGTTCCAGCACGGATTGTAACTTGCCGGCATCCACGTGGAAAAACATCATCTCCTGCAGACTGTCGCCAGTAATGCGGTAATCTTCGGTGAACACCAGCAGATTTTCAACACCGGCATCATGGGCGTTGACTAAATCATTTTCCAGTTGCAAGCGGTTTTTTTCACGAGTGGTGGTCTGATAAATCGGCTCAAGCTGATTTTTATTTAACAGCTGGCAGGTTTTGATTGTATCTCCGACGACGCCCTCGAATTCGACTTCGGATAATGAAACACCATCTACGCGGCCGCGCACCCGACTCAAACTCCGAACGAGGTCTTCAGGCTCCTGATCAATTGGCGACTGGACCTCGGAGGTGACGACAAATTTCTTTTTTTTCAAGGCATCTTTTAATTTCATGGGTGCCTCCAGCTCTACTTGAGCGAAAATCGCTCATGTAGACGTAAATTGTTATTTGTTATAACCAATAACGAACAACTCCCAATGGGTATCCCATTGGGTTTCAGCGAAGACCCAGCAAACGGGCGACCTCATCTTTTAACTGGGGCAGTGGCAACGGTTTGGAAAAACATGCATCCGCACCGTATTCTTTCATTTTTTTGAATTTTTCTTCGTCCAGGTAGGCGGATAAAACGATAATCTTGGTGTCTTGGGTTTGCGGATTCTCCTTGATTTTTTTACAAACCTCGTAGCCCTTGATATCGGGCATCATGATATCGAGTATCAGCAAATTAGGTGCAAAATGAGTTACTTGTAGCCCGGCTTCAAATCCATCGGAAGCCGAAATCACCTCATAATCAAATTCATCTTCTTCCAATGCTTGTACGATGGTTTCAACGATGATGGGATCGTCATCCACAACTAATATTTTCTTTCGTGTCTCCACCGGTTCTGCGTCCGGGATGGGTATCCCCTGGTTTTTCATAAACGCTTCGAGATCAACCTTGTTTATACGGCGGTGTCCTCCCACGGTTTTGTAAGCTTTGATGTGACCCGACTCGATCCAATTGATAATTGTTTTGGGAGATACATTGCAGTATTGACTGGCTTTGAAAACGGTGAGTACGTCCTCCATATCTGACTCCTTTTATTTACAGTTATTATATTTATTTTAATAAATACAATTTTATAAATTTGTCAAGTATTTTTTTATTTTTTTTTAACCATCTAAAATAAATATAAATAAATTAATTTATAGCCTATAATCCGGAATTCGTTAATTATAGTTATTACAGAAATTTAAGAATTAATCGACGGGAGGGAGGTGTCATTCTTAATCACTTTATTTTTGAAAGCAGGAGAAAGGCAGGAAGTAGCGGTTGGCAGGTTAATTGTGATGTGATAATAGTTTGTTAGAAAGTTATTGCGGTTGAACTTAGGGGCTTCGCCCCAATTGGAATACTGGAATAATGGATCCTGAGAAAATTCTCTCTTCAGATGAAATCCTGGAAAAGATTGAAGCCGTTTGCAAGCGGCACTTTTCGGCTGAAGTCGACCAAAACGAATGCTATGTCTTTGTGATCGATGGCCTTAAGGCTGATAACTTTAAGCGCCTGCGGGCCTATAAGGGCAGAAGCAAACTAAGTACCTACCTTTATTCCCTGATCAACGCGCTTGTCGTCGATTTTAGACGCAAAAGATACGGCCGCAGGCGTATTCCTTCCGGGGTGGTAAAACTCGGCAAGTGGGCTGAAGCGGTCTACCGGCTTGTGTGCTGGCAAAAATTTTCTTTTGATGACGCCTTTGATTTTGTGCGGATTGACGGTTTGTTCGAAGGAACCTATGAACAATTCATAAGAGAGATTGCGCCGATCCGAAATGCGCCCTGCCGAGAAAATCCGACCTTTCAGTCTATAGATGAGCATCGTGGCAGTTCCTTGCAGAATATCGCTGATTCCGGCTCCAACCCCCTGGAATTTCTGATTGAGAAACTTGACCGCGAAAGACGGATCAAAGCCCTAAAGGTTATCCGTGAGACAACCGAAGCGTTTTCGGAAAAAGATCAAATTCTGGTCAGACTTGTATACGGCTCGGATCAGCCGGTGTCCGTGACGGCCAAGGTAATTGATCTACCGGCATCAGCCGCCAGAAGGCGCCTGAAAGGCCTTTTGACAAAATACCGGGAAAGGTTGCTGGCAGAGGGTATTCGCGAACCGTAAAATGTCCGTCTAAAGATATAGAGGCAAAAAATGGGTAGATGGATCAATAAAATTATAAAGCCGACAGTTGCGCCGGAGCCCGAAGATCATATTGCGATAGAGGACCTGGCGCGCTTGGCGGACGGAGCAGTCGACAAGGCAGAAAACCAGCACTTTATCCGCCATCTCAACCGTTGTCAACGATGTTACGAAATCCTCCAGGAAACGCTTAAAGACTTGGCTGACGAAGCTTCCGTGCAAACAACATCTTCCCCCTGGTGGAAAACCAGGACCGCCTATGCCCTGGCGGCCTCCATTATTCTGGTCTTACTCATCGGCGGCCAACTTGTATTTAACTATTGGAATCAACGCCCCCAGGTCATCTTGGCTACCCTGAATTTGGATCAGCAGTTAAAGGATATCCTGTTGGTGGATGACGCACTTCGGTGGGAAAAAGGAGAGCGGGTAAATCGTCTGGTAGCCGCATTACAGCAAAAAGGGCTCCAGGTGAAAGAACTGAATCTTGTTGTGCTTTCAAAACCCTACTATCAGAAAAAGAGCCTGTTCGGCCCCAAAGAAGCCCTGCATATTCGCATTGAAAATAAAGTGGCGTATTTGGAGGTGAAGGAAATGAACCAGTAGGCTGTTGGAAAATAACTGTCCGGTATTACACATATTATACAGCTTCTTCATTTCAACCTGCCATTCAGCCAGGGTAACGTCAAAGTCAGCTCTAACTGATTCAGATAGAAGAGATTTGCTTTCCCGCATCCACCACTAAAATCCCAAATCACAATACTCAAATTCCAAACAATATCAAAATTCCAAATTCCAATAACCAAAACATTTCAATAACATATTCGATGTCTCGCGGTCATTTAGTCTGTTTTGAATTTCGGTCATTGGTATTTGTTTGAGATTTGTATTTTGGTGCTTGAGATTTTCATGACTTTCATTAAGCGAGCAACTTTATTTATTTCAGCCAATTACCTGTATAATTGATGTAGCCCTGGGCATTCAGCCATCCCTAAAACTTCATATACTTTCGAAAAATCACCGCTGACTGTTTGAAAAAAAGATTTCGAAAAATTGACCTACCTTTACGACCTGTCCGTCTAATAGGATTAAAATAAGATACTTTATGACCAAAGTTTTGAGAGGAGGTGTGTTATGCGTAAATTGAAAAGCATCGAATTTAGTGTGAGTCGACGAGGCAGACTCTTTTGTCGGATACTCGTCATCTTTGCCGTTTTTGCGATCGCCGGAGGAGAAATTCCTGCGACAGCAAAACAATCTCCTACCATTCGGTTGTTTCCGACCACCGTAGTGGAAAACATCAAGCATACCGGCCAGGCAGCCAAGGCCATGGAAGAAGATCTTCAGGATGTAATTGATCGCCTGAATCAGCAAGAAGAGCTTTACATGGCCAGCAAGTGCGAGGGGGCTCAAGCAGAGCCAGGCTGCAGAGAGATAGCCAGCCAGCTAGGCCAGACCTACCTAGAGATGCTCAACCTGATGGAAAACCGCTTACCGGGTATGGAGGATTCCGTTAGAGCCACCAGTACCAGTCTGGAAAGTCGGATTCGCAAGGAACTCGGTCGTAAAACAACCCTCAGAGGTCTGCAAAAGCTGCTTGAAAAAACGCCACAAGGCGCGACCGATCAGCGCCCATACAAGCGGCGTTCGGGAAGATTGAGCGAAAAGTTTAGACAATATTATAGGCTGGTGGCCATGGGGCCGAGAACGGGTTCGGGTGGCTCCCTTGCCGCAGTTGCCGCTGAAATATACTTAGATACTCAGGAAGTGCAGGATCTAATTGCGCTGACACGCGATGAAATCAGTCGTGCCAAGCTCATGATCGATCTCGACCAGGCATACGGCATCATTACGCCGGAAATGTTTGAGATGGTTGGCCGGGTAAAGACGATTTTATTTGGAGAAACCGGTGAAGAGGAAGGCATTCCGGGGCCCCCGCCGGGAAACACAAAAGCAGAATATCAAAGCCCTCTTGAAATGTAGGGACTTGTCTATCCGGATAAAAATGGAGGTAAATCATCATGATCAAGTTACGAAAAAAAATCTATTTCAGTAAAAAGGCTTTTTTTGTCATCGCTGTCCTCGGGCTTCTAATTTCATCGTGCGGAAATCGGAAATATGTGGTGCCGAATTGTACACTGCCCTCCGGGGTGAACATTGAGGAGGCGTTGGCCCATTCCAGGGAAGACCTTGGACATTTGCAATGCGAGACAATGTTTGACAGCTACTATCGGCGGCTCATTGAAGTTGCCAAACGCGATCCGGGTATGGAAAACAAACGGCGGTTCAGTGAATTTCTGGAATGGGCCAATGACGAGGGAATCATCGATAAAATTCAGGCCCGCAGCTATTACAATCGATATTTCAACACCACGTTCATATCTTTAACGGATGATTTTAACGTGTGCTCCTCCTGTTCCGAAACAACGCAAAAAGAAATCGAAATACAGTTGGAAGAGGAACTGCGTCAGAAAGAAGAAGGTCTATTAAGAGCCTGCCGGGATAAAAATGCCTATTACGCCGCTGCGGACCAATATAATTCGATCCTGCTCTTGCTGGACGCTACCTGCACGGCATGCCGGAACTAGTGGGGAGTCTGTAAAATGGAAACCAAATTTCATCCTGCTACCGGTTTTTCGGCCGGGTTTATCACCGGCGCTCTGGGGGTACTGGTCTTCGGAACCGTACTGCTGTATGTGCTGAATATGTCGGAGGTGGTCGCCATCTCCGTCCTGGATGTTCCCAGCGTTCAGCGGGTGCTTGGCTGGACCTATCAGAACCTTAGGCTATCCGTAGTCCCCTTTTTTTTAACCTTTGTGTTCTATACCGCCTCCCTTTTGCGATTAAAGCATTATCTGCGAAATCCTAATGTTTCAGCGGAAAAAATTGCTCAGGCCGATCACCTGGTGGATATTTGGATTAACCTGTTTTTCGGCATCGGGGTGATCTGGACGGCTATCGGCATGCGGGGTGCCCTATTGGAAGGGCTGGGGGATCTGAATGCCCAATCCGCGGCAAAGCTGGGGGCCTTTTCGATCCTGCAGCGGCTGGTTGATGGCGGAATTTTGCTGGCGCTTTCCACCACCATTTTCGGAGCCGTTGGCGGTTATCTGCTACGACTCGTGAAATCCATGGCCGTCGGCACCCAGGTGCAAGCCTATTATAATCGATTAGCGGAGCGGCGAGCCGATTCGGTACATGCTGTTTTAAAATCCATCGACGAGCGGCTCAACCGATTCGTGTCCGGCGTGGACAAACAGCCGCTGGACCGCCGGTGAAACAATGGGGGCTGAGCAGCCGTGAAGGCAGGCTATTATTAAAGAAATTTAGTTGACCATTCATTTACTAAAATTCAATTCGGAGAAGTTAATGAACCATTTGCAACCAGCGCCGATGTTTTTCTTTCGCCGCAGCCTGAGCTTTTCGGATGATGTGGAAATGCTGCAAACAGATGTCATGCGGTTTTTTGCCATATTGTGTTTATGTCTGATGGCGATATTTGCGCTGGTTAAAGCACTGCCCATGGCTCCGCCGGCCGATAGGCCCACCATTGCCGAACCGGCGAATTTGAAAGCGGAGGCGGAATCGCTTCAGAAACAAATTGCCGCCCTCAAAGCAAAAGTCGCCGAAACGCAAACCCTGCTGCAAAAGGCGACGGCAGCTGCTGAACAGTCATCAACCCAGGCCACTCAGGCGGAAAAAGCCGGAAAGGCAGCCCTGGCCCGGGTGGTCAAAGCACGACAGGAACTCAAAAAGGTCTCGCAATCCCTCAGTGAGACCCGGCACGAAATTAAAATGCGGGAAGAGAAGCTGGCCAAGATAATGAAAGATATTGCCGATAAGCGGCGAATCCGTGCTGAATTAAAAACTGAAATCAAGAATGAAACCCAGAGCCTAACAAAAATTCAGGCAGCATTGGACCAAGCAAAAGATAAACTGGCCGGCAGCCTTCACCAAAATCAGGCGCCCAGAGCTAAACCGCCAGAGGAAACCCCTCCGCCTAAGCCTGCCAAGAAAGGGTTTTCTCTCCGCTTTGCTTCGGATACTGCCCTGGAAACGCTGATCGCCCGCGGGCAAGTGGACTTTTTTGCCATTGCTGCAAATAAAGCCTGGCAATTGAAGTTGTCCGCTGGGCGGCCGGTGTATATTTCGGCCAAATTTCCCCGGGAGATTTATGAGATGGAAACCCCCACCGTCCCCATCGCTTTCGCATCGGCATTTCACCGGCAAGTAGCCGCATTCGGCCGAGGCACGGTGACTTGGGGGGTTATTTTGCCGGCGCGGACGATTTCTGCCATCAACCAACTCATCAAGGGCCGGGAAGGAGGAGACCTGGTAATCATGGCGGACGGTGAAGTGAGTTTGAATTGAAAAGGATGAGAAAAATGAGATCGAAGATATTGCCGGTGTATGCGCTTTGTCTTTGTATGTGGGTGTCGGCCTGTATTGGGAGTCCAGTGAGACGCGATGTTGGCCCATGGACCAGCGAACGGTCCCTCGATATCTGGCTGGAACAAACCCTTATACCATATCTGTCGCAGCAATTGGGTCATCATCCGCGCTTCAAAGGGCAGCCCGTTCTGCTGGTGCGTATGAAAGGAGACAATGTCCAGGCCCGCATCGATGATTTAACGAGCCAGATTCGGGAAAAAATTATCGACACACTGCTGAAAGAACCCGGTCTCGATCTTGCCTGGCGGCCTGCAATTCGGTCTTTGAACCACCACCAAAGCCTGGAGGACGTCTCCTGCGTTGATTACCGAAAAATTCACTATTACATTGGCATCGACAGCGGGCTGACCAAGGTGGAGCGCAATCTTTATGTGAAGGTTCGGGCATTGAATCTTGCAGAGAAAAAATGGGTATCCGGGTTTGGTCGATCATGGCAGGGCCAATCGACCTTGGCGCAGTTGGCGGCTTTAAACCGTGAACATCCGGATGACTATCTGCGCGGGCTGCGTCCCTTACCCTTCTCCGGCAGGCAGCCGGATATACTGGCTGCTTACCTGGCCCACAATCTAAGCTGTCTTTTACGGCAAGGGGAAGCAGACGATCTGGTGGTTTATGTGGAAAACGCTTCGGCGAATACACCCAGTTTTTTTCATACCACCCTGGATCTTGTCGGAAAATACCTGGCGCGTTTTAGGGAAGTGGAGGTGACCGACGATCCAAACCAGGCGAACGTCACTGTGGTCAGCGATATCCATTGCATTCACCAAAACCTCTACCAGGTCTGGGTGTCGGCCAGACACCGCCAAGGAGAAAAATATCTACCCGGTGCGGAAACCGAAGCCTATGTGTTGATTGATTCACAAAAACCAGCGCCGGTGGTCAGCACACGGCCGGGGCGGCCTCCTGAGCCCGCAATCCCTTTGCAACGGGCAAAAATTGCGCCTTCTTTGATTTCATCCTTTGATTTGCTCACGCCGTTGAGCCAGGCATTTTGCGCAACTGATACCCCCTGGATAAACGGCGAGCGGCCGTTGGAATCCCATGAACACTTACCCTCGGGGGGCTGTTTAGCACTGGAAATTAGCCTTTCAGCGCCGGCTTACGTTTTTCTGGTGGGCCAGAATGCCGACGGCGACTTGACGCATATGTTTCCATCCGATTGTCCGGCCTTAAGGAAGATAGATTCGCTGCTTTTGCCCGGGAAGCTGCTCCAGTTCCCGCCGATTTCCGATCCGGAAGCGGGGCTGCTGAAACTAGATGATTCCCCCGGAATGGAAAGGATTTACGCAATTGCCATCACCACACCGGAACTGGCAAATCGGTTTGCAGACCGGCTTGGGGAGATCCCAGGCTTATGCCGACCCGGCAGAAATTTTGCAAATTCTTTCTTTGCAGGCAATGCCTTGAATCCTCATGAACGGCTTCAACGGTGGCAAAGATACTTAAACCAGCTTTCCGCCCGGTATCCGGAAGTGGTGCAGTGGCGGGAGATTAACTTCTGGCATGATCCACCGTGATTTTGGATTTCGGAATACGGAATGACAGTAACATGAATCTTTTTTATTATCTTACAAAATTGACGATCTGTTTGTTCTTGATCGGATATTGGCAGCCGGTTTTCGGACTTGGCAAAGGGAATGCGTCGAACATTAGAGATCTGTGGGAACGATATCTGGCAAATGATGCCTGGAAATCTCCCCTTATAAAATTTCCTTTCGAGCGCTGTTTTCAATCAGCGGCCCAAACAAACGATCTTCCCTTATCACTCCTGCTGGCGGTTGCCCGGGGTGAGTCCAACTTCAATCCTAGCGCGAGATCAAACCGCAATTGCCACGGCCTGATGCAAATCCAATGGCCTGAAACCGCCCATCACCTGAAAATTTATCGGCTGGCTGCGCTCTATGATCCATGCACCAATATTCAAGCCGGGGCCAAATATCTCAGGGAGCTTCTGGATCGCTATGACGGAAATCTGCATCTGGCTTTAGCCGCTTACAATTACGGGCCGAACCGTATTCCAAAGAAATCAAACTCCGTCAACATTCCCGAAGGCGCGCGATGGTACAGCGCCTATATTTACCACCACCTGAAAAAAATCATGCAAGGGGCGGTTACCACCGCCGGGTTCTCGGCCTCCGACAAAAATCCGGTTTACACGCCGAGAAAAAGGCTTGCCATCATAACCTTCAGCAAACCATGGCGTGCCGCCGGATTTTATCAACATCTTCAAAGCCGGACCCCTGGGCTGAAGCTGGACTGGTATCGGATTGGGGCGGGTCGGTATCAGGTGGTGATGCTGTACAGCGATGAACACGCACTGGAACATGGTAAAAAAGTATTACGGAAATTGGGGATAAAGGCAAAAGGTAGGTAGACATAACAGGTTGAGTAACCGAAAAAGTATGCAAGAAAAGGCTCCGTACTTGAAAAACAAAAAGCGATCTTTTTGCAAAACGCTAAATTCAAACTATTGTAATCTTTTTTGGGGTTTTGTCCGTCATATAAATTAGGAGCAGGACAAAATTGGGATGTTGAGCGGATTGCTTCATAGACAATAAGGAGGTGGGTCAGATGAAATCTTTGATAAGCATCAATAGGTTTTTTGGGCCTCAAGATTGCCGCCGCCAGGTCTTTGTAAATTGAGGTATTCAAGGAGGTGCCATGTTCCACAAAAAAATGCGGCCGGGAGGCTTGCTGACCTTCATCCTATGGCTGATGTTGCTGCTAATAGCTTTGGTTTCGGCTGCCCGCGGAGAAGACCGGGCACTGTTGATCGGTGTGGGTCGTTATGCGCACTTCACTGAAAGACTGAACGGCGTCAGTCTGGATCTCAACATGATGACGGAAGTTGCGCAGCTGATGGGATTTAAAAGTCATGAAATAAAGATTCTTGAACATGGACGCGCATCAACGGCCAGGGTTTATGAGACGATTGAAAACTGGCTGATCAAAGGCAGCGGGCCGGATGACCGGGTGCTGTTTTATTTCAGTGGACACGGTTCACAAATACCGGATGAGAACGATGATGAGGCTGATCAGTTCGATGAAGTGTTGCTACTTTATGATGTTGCCCGCATCGAGAAAAGCGGACGGCAGACCCTGAGCGGCGTTTTGCTTGATGATCACTTTAACAACATGCTGGACCGAATGCAAAGCCGCAATATTTTGGTTATTATGGATGCCTGCCACAGCGGCAGCGCGACACGAAGTATAAGGCTAATTTCTCGTTCGCTTCAGGTAAACGAGGCCAAAGTGAAATACTTCTATTATTCACCTGCGCTGGAGGCTGCAGGTGGAAGGGGTCGTTTCGATGTGATGGAGCAAGCGCCCCCGCTTACGGATGGAAGCCGATATGTTGCGATTACCGCCTGCCGCGATGATGAGAAAACGGTTGTCACTGCCCAGGGAAGCATTTTTACGTTGGGAATCCGGCAGGCCATAAGATCCGCTGCTATGTCCGGAACGAACATTACGGCTGAAGAACTGCAGCTTGGAGCGACAAGATTTATCCGCGAGCAGATCCGGTCCGATGACGGCGTCTTCCATCCGCAGATCGCCGGAAATAGTCAACTCAGGAAACGTCCGTTACAATTGGTCTCACTGGCGGACGGCAATGGTTTCGTCAGGAAAAAGCTGGATAAGCTTGTACAAAAGAGCAGTAATACGGTGTGGATTAAACCGAACAAAGCGTGTTTCGAACCCGGTGATGTGCTGGAATTATCCGTTTGGATACCCGAGCCAGGATATTTGAACATTATCCACATCACAGCAGATGATCAGGCGACGGTGTTGTTTCCGAACCAATACCACCCGGACAACGCTGTTGGTCGGGGCAAGTTAATTATCCCCACCCCTTGCATGGACTTTGAGATTGTGACCGATGGCCCCTTGGGGCCCAACCTGATTACCGCCTTTCTGACCCGAAGGCCAATGAATAGCTATCATTCCGGCTTCAAGACCCTCCCGGATGTGCTGGCACACCTGTCTCCGCATTCGACACGATCTTTGATGCTGCACCAGAGACAGGATTGGCTGGCAGCCGGAAGGATAGCTATCGATATTCGGCAAAAGGGACAATGCAGGTGATAAAATGCGCTTTAGGTATTTTTTTCTTAACGGAGGCATGATGTGAAACAATCTTTCTGGATTTTGATTTTGTTTTCTCTGGTCGTTTTACCCGGCTCTTCTCCAGCAATGGATTGCCAGCTGGGCGAAAAATACTATCATCAGGCCAAGTCAGAGACCGATCCTATGCGGCGGATTGAATGGCTGCAACGCTCGGTGAAGATATGTCCCAACTTCAACGCCTGGTATATGCTCGGGTTATTGTACAAGCAGAAGGGTAATACGTATAAAGCCATCGATGCTTTTATCCACGCCAGGACGACGGCCGGTCCGTCAAGGGCCGAAGCATTGGCCTTGGCACGCAAGGGAGAACTGCTGGCACAAACAGGGCAACTGTCTCAGGCGCTTCGTGCTTTAGAACTGGCCAAACGATTTCATCCTGAGCCTGCACCGCATTGGCTGGAGAAATCGCTCAAGGATACGAGAATTCAATCCTATCATACCGTTATGTCTGCCGGAGACATTGCATCATTTTTGGAGTCTGAAACGAAAGCCAGCAAGGACGGCAGATTTGCCATCCGACCAGCGCTGAACCTGCCTGTGCAGTTTGACTTTGATCGGGCGGATTTAAATTATTTGGGCATGCAGCAGATCACCGAGCTGGGCGGGGCTCTCACGCGACCTAAAATCAGGCAGTGGCGGGTTCTTCTTGTGGGGCATACGGACAAACGGGGATCCATGGCATACAATCAGATCCTCTCAGAGAAACGGGCGAACACGGTAAAGGTAGAACTGGAACGACGATTTCCGTCCTTGATCGGGAAATTGGAAACAGAAGGCCGGGGAGAAGTACAGTTACTCTACGACGGCGAAAGCCAAGAAGATCATATGCTGAATCGACGCGTTAAGGTGACGCTTATTCATTAATTGTCTTAAATGATGATCAGAGTACACAGCAAAATATGGCTATGGGCAATAATCATTTGGATTTTAGGTCATGTCCCTATCGCAGCCCACGCTGAAAATCACGCGCTTCTGATTGGCATTGGTAAATACCAGCACAGAACGCTCGAAGGTCCACCTTATGATGTGGCGGCGCTTTCCAGAGTGCTGATGGCGCAGTATGATTTCAAGATCGAAAATATTCATACCCTAGTAAATGAAGAAGCCGTCAAGTACAGGATACTCAATCAAATGGAACGGCTTTCGCGAAGAACTCAAGCCGGGGATCGCATATTCATTTATTTCAGCGGTCACGGAACCAGTCGCCGGGATGAGCTGCTGGCACTGCCGCTGCCCCATACATCCGGAGCGCTGGTACCGGCTGATTTCGATGGGGATCCGAACCAATCGATCGAAGAGTTAATGGCCCAGCTTATCATCGGTAAGCGAGACCTTCGGCCGGTGCTGAAGCGACTCGACCGAGACAGACAGGTTCTCATGATTTTTGATACCTGTTTTTCGGGCAACACCGTCCGGAAAATTGGGGATCGCCAATCAGTAGACTTAAGCCGCTATATGATGCTCCAATCAAGGAGTGTCTTTGTCGAGGAGCAGAATATCGGAAGCTTTGAAGAGAATTTGAAACCGGATGATCCGTACCCGTATCAAAATATCTTTTATATTTCGGCATCATCCGAAAATGAAATTGCCAAAGACATCCAAAAAGATATGCTCAATTTTTTTCCGACCATCGACGGCAATCCCCACGGCGTGATGACGGACGCCCTGTTAAGGGTGCTGGCAGGACAAGTACTTGTAGACACCAACAACGATGGGCAGTGGAATCAGATCGAGCTTTATAAAGCCGTAAAGTCGGAAGTTCAGCGTCGCTTCAAACAAACGCCCCAGGCGCTTCCCAAGCAAGGAGAAAGCGCCGATCGACTGTACTCTCGAGCTTTTTTTGTGCGCTCGGCGGGCAGCATCGCCACTACCGCTGAGATGCCGACGGAATCGAAACAAAGCCTGCGGATTCGGGTGGCAGACGATCTTACGATCCTAAAGGCACATATATCACAGATAAATGGGGTCAAGATCGTAAAAAGCGATCCGGACCTTATACTCCTCAAGGATCGAGACGATGTCGTTCTGGCATTGCCGAACTTTCATCATCTTTGCCGGTTTACAACTTTTGAGTTCCACCAGGTGGTGGACCGCATCCGGCGGCATTTGCATATCCAGCAATTGATCGATCTTGCCTATCCCCAACAGCGGTTTAACGTGGGGATCGAACTGATCGGGCCATACCAGAAACGCATTATCAGAGAAGATGAATCCTTTGGGTTCGAAATTCGCACCGAAAAAACAGCTTATGTACTTCTTATCGATATTGATCCCGCCGGCGCAGTGCATGTCCTTTATCCGTATGACACATCCGAGCTTCAGCCGCTGGCTGCGGGGAAAAGAAAGATTCAGGCTGGAAGATACCGTGCTTTCTGGCCTTTTGGCACCGAGACCTTGAAGCTGTTTGCATTTGCGCACAAGCCCAATGGACTTGAAACCCTCATGGGCAAAGAAGATCTTCGTCCCGACTCCCCTTTGTTTAAAACACTCGAGCAGATGGTCGGTCTGCGCGGCGCAGACTCCATGGAGGCGTCGCTGCGAAGGGATGCCGCTCAAGCCGTATTGAAGATTACAAGCTACGCCAAAATGGATATGAGAACAAAATGAGCCGTGGTCAAAAAATTTTTTTACCGCAAAGGCGCAGAGAACATCCCGATACGAGGGGTGGATTAAGGAATTAAATATTTTCTGTGCGATAGAAAAGATTGAACCGCGTAAGGAAATACCATGAAGTACATAATGATCATTTTTATTGTCATCGGAATGATTGGACCTTCAGTTGTATTTGCTGTGCATTATCAACCCAGGTATTCGTCGTCTTATGCGCTTGTTGTAGGAATTGATAAGTATCACCTTTGGCCGTATTTGGAATATGCCGCAAAAGACGCAAGAGAAGTAGCCGCTGTGTTGAAGAAGAAGGGCTTTCAGCTATACCTTCTCACCGACGAAAAGGCCACCAAGGAAAATATTCTTCGCAAGCTGGAGACGATTCGGAAATCGGTTGATCTGAATTCACGGGTGGTGTTCTATTTTGCCGGGCATGGCCAGACTGAGGATCTGCCAGGCGGGCGTGAAAGAGGCTATATCGTGCCGGTCGATGCAGATACTTACGACTGGCAGAGCACGATGTTGCCCATGAACCAGCTGAACGACATTATCAAGCAAATCAAGGCCAAGCATATTTTTCTGGCGTTTGATTCCTGTTACTCCGGCTTGGGACTGACGCGGTCGATAAAACGGCATCCAAAGCAAGATTCCGCTTATATCCAAAAAATGATGCGATCCAGAAGTATTCAAATACTGACCGCGGGTAGCCGCTCGGAGCAGGCCACTGAAGCCGAAGGTCACGGATTGTTTACGGATCATCTACTGGCTGCTTTATCGGGGGCTGCGGATATCAATTCCGATGGATATATAACGGCAACCGAGATTTATGCTACCTTGCGTCCAAGCATTACCAAACAATCCTATAGCCGTCAGACCCCCCAGTTCGGCTATATTGAAGGCAATGGAGATATTATTTTCTTCAATAAGCCCAAAAAGATGGAACGTTCCATCGTTTTTATCAACACCGGGATCAACGGAATTGATGTGTGGGCCGGCACCTCCGAGATCGGTCATCGCCTGCCTGCCGGTCGGCATCGGCTTCCGGCAAATGCCGGGCGAACAACCATCATCGTCAAAAAGGGTGGGCGAACCCTTTACCGTAAAAGTGTGCTGCTGTCTGCAAATCAGGAGTTTCCCATCCAGATTCACTCCAGCGCCCAAATTTCCCACCACCACCAACCATTTTCTATGCTTAGTATCGCCGACCGTAATATCGAGAATTATTCAAATTCGATCGCCTACGACCTGGATGGAGACGGCAGGGAAGAGATTATTACCGCTTCAGACAACCGCCTGTATGCGTTCAAGCCTGACGGCTCTATATTTTGGAAAAGGACATTTAATTTTCCAATCACCTTAAATTTAATTGATGACTGGCGTTCTCAACCGGCCATCGGATTGACGGCCATAGACTATAACAAAGTACATTTGTTGCTGCTAAACAGCCGGGGAGAAAAAGTCTGGCAGAATGTCAGAAAAATAAATCGGCATTACCGAGGTAAACCCGACGGTGGGGGAAGAATAGCCAAACTGGCCGATATCGACCGGGATGGCGACAAGGAAATCATCGCCATTACCTCTGCCGGATACGTCCTGAAACCCCGCGGCATTGTCGTGTACGATCAGAGTGGAAGAGAGTTGTGGCGATATACCATCGGACCTAGTCCACAAAATATTGTTGTCTGGGAAAAAGGACGAGGACGCCCGGACATCATCATCGGAACGTTCAGCCCCGGCGACGGAAATCACGAGCTTCATAACAAAACCACTGATATGCAAGCCTATCTCATCAGTGTTGACGGTTATGGGAAGACAAACTGGGTCACCCGGATCGGCACATATTACACCGGCGTCCGTGTGCTGCTGGCTGATTTGGAGGGAGATGGGAATCAGGACTTATACGCGCACAAATATACGGCGTATATAAACCGGGATGATGAAGGCGGGATCTATAAAGTTTCAAGATCCGGTAAAATTCTGCGACGATTTGAAACTAAAAATTCGATCCTAAGTATGACTGCCGCAAGATCTGCCGGAAATAGCGGGCAGCACCTGTATGCCGCGGATAATAACGCTAATCTGTTTAAGCTGGATGATCGATTGAATCTATTGCAAAAAAAATCGCTGAAAGCAAAATCAACTCCCCAGGAAATAAGGCTTGTTGGTGTTCACGATTACGACGGCGATGGTTCTAATGACATATTGATGTATTCATTTGAGCGACTTCTGATGGACAAAAATCCCCTTTCAGAGGTTGGTCCGAAGAACAAAGTGTTCTATTCAAATCTGAAATTCCAGATTCTTTCGCAGGATTTTTCCAAATTGATAAAAAGTATATCCATTGCAGAAGAATGGGAAAAAGGGCGTGGGTTTTCCGTAAAAGAATTCGATCGTCCT
>CP070746.1:2573722-2577512 GCA_020348305.1 Desulfobacterales bacterium | reverse complement strand
GGTACGCTTAGAATGGTAACCAAATCGGGACAAAAAGGAGGCATCAATGTATCGAATAACAAGGCATACCCTCAAAATCGTTGCATATATGCTCGGTTTGATTTTTTTTCTTTCGGTTCCGTCGAGTTTTGCCCAGAGGCTTATTATCCATGTGAAACAAACCGACAATACTCTTGATATCCAAGCAAACTTTGCCTATGAGACCAAAAACTACACTATACCTGAACACATAGCAGTCATTCAAAAATTGGAGACAATATACTACCTCTTGGAGCACCAACAACGAGAGATACGAACTCTAGACAAGGTCTCTCAATTCGTTGAGCGCCAATACAAAACTATTCAGCGCCAAGGAAAAACTATTTGGGGGTATATAAAACAGTGGAGCTTTAAACCAAAGAAAGAGGCTACCGCGAATCACGCCCCCACGAATAATGAAATCAAGGTTTTACTCACAGAAGTCGGACAATCCCTTTATCATCCAGTCCAATCATTTATTGAGCTGGCCTCAGCTATTGAATTTGTGATCACAGAGGAGTGTCTGCTGTATCCCTTTGATGCCACCTATTACAAAGGAACTCCGTTGTTCCTTCACAAGCCGATCATCTATAGTTTCAAACGACAATACGATTCCCCTCTTAAAGTGTCAAAGGATTGGAAAGGGTTCATGATCTCAGATCGGAGTACTGATCCCGAAAGAGGACTTTTACTCGTCAAAGAGTTGTTCCCTCGTTCACGATATTTCGATAGCCATGATGTGCATCCTGAAGAACTCCAACAAATGGAACGCGCTGACTTTGTGCTGATCAGTGCTAATGGAGGAGTTCAGGGAATGGACTTGCCTCATTGTGCCATACGCTCAAAGAATCTTTCCCATATGCAAGCCAAACTTGTTTATTTAAATTCCTGTCAATTGGGACTGAGACTGGATTTTATTTACAGTCTTCATCAGGCTGGCACCCTTTATTATATTGCTCCTATACTAAGCAATGAAGCGGGAGAGTCCTCAACAAAAACGATGGAGCGCTTTTTTCGAGCATTACTCAACGGGGAAACTCCGTCCTATGCGCTATACTTAACACGAAAGACGCTTTACCATCTTTACGCAGATCAAGATAATGAATTCTGTCGTGTGATGTGGCGAACTTTTCCTTTTCGAGTGTATCGTCTCAATTGATAAGCTAACAATTTCACTTCTGCAGACTCAGGATGATTTCGATACGGCGGTTTTTTCGACGGCCTTTTTCCGTTTTGTTGGAGGCAACCGGTTGGTAATAGCTGTATCCTTGCAAAGAAAGCCTTTGCGGCTCCACCGCTCCTTGATGTTGAAGGAAGCGGACAACCGCTGAGGCCCTGGCGGCTGACAGTTCCCAATTGCTCGGAAAATTTTTTCTTAATCTTGCACTAATCGGCTTGTTATCCGTATGTCCCTTTACCACAACTTTTTGGTTTTCATAATCCTTAATCGTTTTTGCTATTATATGCAGTAATGCTTTACCCTTCTTACTAAGTTGGGTACTTCCCGATTCAAAAAGAATCGTATCGACCAGGACCATTTTTAACTGATCTTTCGTCTCTACCACTTCAATATTCGTTGCGGCAATTTGATCTTTTAGACTGCTTTCGATGGTCCTCTTCGTGTCATCCAACACCTGGATCACTTTTTCTTGCAACACGATGACTGATTTCTGTTTTTGTAAATCGCGTTGCAATTTCTGATTGTTTTGGGAAAGCTGTTTGTTAATATTCTTTAAATACCCGTGCTGAGTCTGGAGATTGGATAAATCTTTGAAGCATTTATTTCTAATCTCTTCAGAGGTCATTAGCTTGTCTTCCATCTGTGCCATCTGAGTATGGCATTTTTCCAAATCGCTTTCTGCTGTAATGTACTCATTGGTCGACACACAGGCGGTTGAAACCAGCATGGCCCCAAATAAAGAAATTAGTAAAAACTTTCCGTGCATATGTGCATCTCCATAAATAGATTATTAAAAAGATTCAATAATCTGTTTTTATTTTATCAAACATTATTACAATTTCATAACCATATTTTCAAAAATGTTTGAAAAAATTGATAATTTGGAAGGTATATCATAAAGGCAGTTTACATGGGGGCATCAAAAGATCCGGCATATCCGGTGAGCTCGACATACCCTTGCCCGATTATCGCAAGGCCTTCTTTTGTCCCTTTTAGCGATACACTTCCTTCCCAGTAAGTCACACCGGTGCTTTTTAGGGTCTGCATTTCCTGATCGGCTAAATTGGGGACAATGGTTAATTGAATCGATAGGGGAAAAATTAGCAGTCGCCATTTTGCCGGATACACCGCATTGGATGTCGGGCTTTTCCAGGTTTCCAATACCTCTATTTTAAAATCATTATTTGCTAAATGGCGAGTTGCACCAAAGGCATCGACAAATGTGCCGCTGGAAACAGGACTCAGCCCGCCATCATCTTTGCGTAACAAAAAACACATAACCTCAGTTTTATCTGAAAGCTGCAGGCTAAACCAATCCCAACCGGCAAGCCCCGCCTCCAGTACCGCCGTGCTGAATTCATGATCCATCCAGCTAACACCTTCAACCAATTCGGTTTTTCCCTCCTCAGATAAAATTCCTTTCGTGTTTAGACGGGTAAAGGAGTAATAGCAACTTGCCCGCTCAGGTGTGGAGCCTTTGCGGCTGTAACCAGCACTACCGTGTAAAACAGGCGGTTTGACGGGAGTTAAGGATAACTCAAAGGCGAACTCATCGGTGGTCACTTTTATAACATGATGATTCGATCCGATGTGAAGCGACCAGTCTCTAATAAAAATAGCGGTTTTACCTTCGTTTCGGTCACTACCGGCCATATCCAGCGCTTCTCGTGAAACACACTCAGCCTGCAGATGGTGTTTGCCGGAAATATCGGATATGGCCGCATGTCCGAGATAAATCTGTTGCGTGCGCCAGGCCGAGGGGGGCTGGGGCCAATTCTTTTCAGATCCGGGTGGGCTAATCTGAGATCGAAAAAATGTCAATTGAAAGCCGTAGTGGTTTCCGTTTTCAGATGTTAGGTTGCCGGTATAGTACCACCATTCGGTACGATATCCCGGATGGGGCCCGTGATCCCTTGGAAACTCCAGATTACACGGGCCGGTAACAGAAAGGTAGTTAAATTGGCTATCAGCAAAGGCCAAGTAATAAATCTGCTGAGTAGTTAGAAACAAGCTTAAAGTTAAAAGTACAGCAATTTTGATTAATTTTTGCATTTATTTAACGTTCCCTCAGGAGCGTTGATGGCGGCTCCCGAAATACCAACTTGATCGCCGGAAGCGCTGCGGCCAACGCAGTCAGAATAATCAGCGGAAGCGACATTGCCAATGCCCCCCAGTCAACGCTGTAAAGAAACGTCCAGCCGAACGATTGGCGGTTAATCACATAAACTAATATATAAGACAGAATAAACCCGCAGATAATACCTGCCAATTCGCCGGCCACAACCATAAAGGCCGCTTCCCAAAAAATCATGGAACGAATCTGGGCAAAACTCGCGCCCACGGCAAAAAGCGTGTTCAATTGGCGGGATCGTTCCAAGACCAGGACCGTCAATGTGGTCGTAATACCTAACGCTGCGATTACCAGAGCAATTAGCAGCAGTACTGTCGTGATCGCAAATGTTTCATCAAATACCCGCAAAATGCCTTGACGCAGTCGGTTTCCACTGATCATGCTCACCCTTTCAGACCAGCGTTTAAGGATTTCACTGCGAAGCTCCGATACCGCGGCATCTAGATTCTGTGCCCGATCCC
>CP070746.1:2567329-2573622 GCA_020348305.1 Desulfobacterales bacterium | reverse complement strand
TAATCTTGGGCAAGTAGGATTTGACGCCACAAATAACGACGGTTTCTACATCTGTTTCTCTAATGGCCTCGACCGTAGTTGGATAAAATTGAGGGTGATCCATACAAAAAAAGAACGTTGCCCCAGCGTCCCTTAATTGATAGTTGAGTTCGTTGGCGGTGTATAACGGGTTGCAGGTAACGCAAACGGCACCGGCTTTAAGAATGCTGAAAAAAATAGCCGGATAATGGGGAAGATTCGGCAAAAATATCGCCACTCGATCCCCTTTTTGAATTCCGCGCGAAGCCAGAAAATTGGCCAGTCGATCAGCGGTATCTTTTACCTGGGCGAATGTGCGCGTCGCGTCATTAAATATCGTATAAACGTGATTGGGATAATCCCGTGCGGATTCGTCAAGAATTGAAAACAGGGGTTTCTCATAGTCGGATACATCATGTGCAACGCCCTCCGGCCAATTGGGCGTGGGCCACGTACTGGATGTCATAACTGCCTCCTTTTGATTGTCATTCTAGAAGCGATTTCATAACCCCATCTAATGCCCGATAGCGGATGGGGTATTGAAAAAATTTCAACTAAAGTTTGGAGAGTATAATGGAATTAACCGGAAGTTGTCAAATAAGAAAGAAAGGATTTTTGCTGGGTATGCTTATATGCGATTATAAAAACCGCTTGCGATCTTTTTTAGGTTTTATTGTATGGTTTAAATGGAAAGGTTTATAAATAATCCGAAAATTCGGCTTTAATCAGCTGATACAATTCTTCACCGATGGCCAAGCCGATATCGATAAACTGGGGACCATATTTTTTACCGGTATTGGTGCGAAACGTGGATTTGATCTTTGCCAGCCCTTCCATGCCTTTGGGATACCGCTCCATGAACTTTGTCAGCGGTGGATTGTAAAACGATACCATATCCCACAGGGTATCGGCAAAGTTATCCGGACCCCAGCGAAATTTATCGGCATCGTAGAGACAGTCTGCAACCAGAGCTCCTTGTGAGGTATCGATAGTGATATTGCTGGTAAAGGCCTCGTGGTTGTGGATCGCCCGGCATATATCTTCGATCTCATCGGCAGTAAATGGGTAGCTTTTAAGCACTTTGCGGGCATGGTCGGCACCACGTTTGGAATGATCTTTCTTTTTGCGCTTGATGTCATGTAAAAGCCCTGCACATTGAACAACCCGCATCCTGCCCTCCAAAATACACTCATCATAACCGGTATCTTTACCCTCAATTTCCATTAGAGCTCCAGCTTCAATGGTGACCTTGACGGCATGCTCCAGTCCATGTCCGAAATCATCTTCTAAATTTTCGGCGACAAAGTGCTTAAGCTGTTTGATAACCGGGTCCGTTTTAAAAAAAGACTTGGAATGATCATTGGCCGGCAAGTGATCATGATAAAAATCAGGGATTGGACAGCGGGAAACGATCTGACGAGCCCGTTCGCGAATATGGGAATAAATTGAAGTCATCTTTAGAATCAGGTCAAAATGTAACTAACATTCAAAAAAAAGGGGGCGATTCTGAACCAATGCAATCACCCCCAATTTACCAATTTGAAATTTATCATGGATTCGCTTAAAGTTCAACAAGTGAGAACGGAGCTTCGCACACTTTCCATTGGCCGTTTTCTTTGACTAATGTGAGGGTCTCATCAACCTTGTGGGTTTCCGTCAGAAAAAACAACTTTGCGATGATTCCATAAAATGGATTCAAGTAGCGCCTGCGGTTAGCTTTAATTCTGACTTTAGCGATGTTATCGTCTTCCATCTCGGTTGCGGTTTCGATGTGTGAAAGGGTGTTTTTCATGTAATTTAACTCAAATCCCATCGTTCTGGCTTTTTCGGCAACCCGGTTGAGATAGTCATCGACAACATCACCCTCCGCTTCCTCGCTGAGCGCATTGCAAAGACGCTCCGCCATTGACTTGTCCAGCTTATAATAAGCTTTGCTGAATTCAATCGCCGCTTTAGCGGGCATTTCTCGCCTATCGGCAATAATCAGCACCACCTGCAAAATAAAAGCCAGTAAAATCACCATCGCAAATGCTAAAAACTTTTTGCCGCGATCCATTTATCCTACCTCCTTTTGACCTTTCATCATGCATAAGAAACGAACCATTGGTATGATGGACAACTTTCTAGTTTTTAAGGGGCGTTTTTGACACCCGCTGAAACCTTTAAGGGATTGGTTTAGATTTATGGTAATTTGGCTTTTCTGGTAACATGAAACATACCATAAGACAAGAATTTTTAACCTCCTTAATGATCGCACACGTTCGCATCGGGTGTTAGGATATTATCCAAATAAATTCTCACCAAAAATTTTGCATTTTTTTTCTTGACAGTAATCAAATATATATATATTTCATACTAAAATGATATAGATTGTTAAGATCTGGAACATAAATCCATCTAGAGGCATAATGAAGCTATCCACCAGAAGTCGTTACGGGACAAGAATTTTAGTGGACTTAGCCCGACATGACAACCAAGGACCTGTCCAAATTGGCGAAATTTCCAAGCGTCAAGACATTTCGGTAAAATACCTCGAGCAACTCATCCGTCCACTAAAACAAGCCAAACTGGTCAAAAGTGTTAGAGGCCCCAAGGGCGGTCATCTGTTAGCCAAAAAACCAGCAGAGATTACCCTAGGCCAGATTGTCAGATTGTTTGAAGGTCAGAGCGACCTGGTTGAGTGCGTCAGTAATCCTGAAAAATGCCACATGGCAGACGACTGCCAGGTGAGGCTGGCGTGGAAAGACGCCACCCGGGTCCTCTATGAGAAACTGGACAGCACGACAATTGCCGATCTGATGCAAGGCAATTATTCCGAAAATAAATAATGTATTAACATTCACTTATGCTTTCCAATCGTAAATAATTAAATGAGTAGGAGGATGCTATGAAAAAAATTCTCATTTTAGGTTCAGGTGCAGGCGGAACAATGGTTGCGAATAACTTACGCAAAAAGTTAAGCCCCAATGCGTGGGAGATCACCATTCTCGATAATGATGAAATCCATCATTATCAACCCGGCTGGCTGTTCATTCCCTTCGGGGTCTACACCCCGGAAGACTGCCAGAAGCCCAAAAGGGAATTTATCCCCGAGGGTGTTAAATTCGTGTTTGATGAAGTCACTGCTCTGAACACTGACAGTCGTACAGTGGAAGCTAAAAAGGGCAAGTACAGTTATGATTGGCTGATCATCGCTACCGGTTGTACCATAGTACCAGAAGAAGTCGAAGGTATGGTGGCGGATTATCGCAAAAATATTCATGATTTCTACACCCTGGATGGTGCCATAGCGCTAAGAGAGAAAATGAAATACTTCGACAAAGGGCGGGTCGTACTGAATATCGCTGAGTTGCCTTACAAGTGCCCAGTGGCGCCGTTGGAGTTCATTTTCATGGCTGATTGGTTCTTCGATATCAACGGTGTGAGAGACAATGTAGAAATCGAATTGGTCACCCCAATGGCCGGGGCCTTTTCCAAACCGATCGCGTCCAGCATATTAGGTGATATTGCCATACAAAAAAACATTAAAGTCACGCCCAACTTTGATATTGCCCAGGTCAATCCGGATGAGAAGACCATTGAATCCCACAAGGGTGAGAAAGTTGATTACGATTTGCTGGTAGCCATCCCACCCAATTTCGGCGCCAAGTTCCTTGAAGGTACCGGGCTGGAAGACCCCTTGCGCTTTGTGGATACGGATCACTTTACCCTGAGAGCCAAAAATGCCGACAACATCTATGTTGTCGGTGATGCCACCAACGTTCCGGCGTCCAAAGCCGGTGCGGTAGCCCACTACGAGTCGGAAACCGTCGCCGATAATCTCATCCGCGAAATCGACGACCAGGAACCGAAAGGGACATTTGACGGGCATGCGACCTGCTTTATCTGCTCGGGCTATGAAAAGGCATTTCTGATCGATTTCAACTACGAGTATGAGCCTCTGCCCGGAAAATTCCCCTTTCCAGGCCTCGGACCCTTTAGCCTGCTCGGAGACAGTTACATGAATTATTGGGGCAAAATGATGTTTAAATGGGTTTATTGGAATATGATGCTCAAAGGTGTTGAACTGCCTCTGGAGCAGCAGATGACAATGGCCGGTAAAATGCGTCACGTATTGAGCGCACAACAAGGAGGTGCCTAATGACGAACGAAAAACAGATTCTGGAGCGACTCGATCGCATCGAGGCTCAGCTGGCGCCGATTTCTCAAACTGCCAACAGCCTCACAGAACTCAGAGAAGATTTGATCCCCTTAAGCGGTCAGGCTTTCCGGCTTCTGACCCGAGAGCTGGAGGACGTTGAATCCGGTTTCCAGTTGGAAGACTTACTGGCCATGCTCAAGCGGATGCTTCGCACTGTCAAACATCTCACATTCGCCCTGGAGCAGTTGGAAAACATCGTGGATTTTGTCACCACCGTTGAGCCCTTGCTGAAATCCGCCGTACCCCAGATGATCAACTACCTGGATGATTTGGAACAAAGAGGGGTGCTGCGTGTTATCACCGCGATGCTGGATGTACGGGCCAAAATTGCTTCGGCCTATGACGCGGATGATATCGATCAGATCGGTGACGGTGCGGTGGCCGCACTAGGGCTGGCCAAAAAACTCAGTGATCCAAAGGCGGTTGAATTTTTGGAAAAGTTTGCAGAACTGCCGTCGAAGGTGGATCTGGAGAATGCAAAACCTGTGGGTCCCTTCGGCATGTTAGGGGCATTATCCAGCAAAGAAGCCAGGCAAGGACTTGGTGTTCTAATGCAATTAACCAAGGCGATGGGCGCCCTGAAAAACGGTGGTGGCGCACAAACCACCGAACAATCAGAACCGATTGCCTGATGATACCTGAAATTATTTGTTCGGCCAAGAAATGCTTGCTGATGGCATCTGCTTAAGCGCAATTTAGCTTGCAACAGGTATGTTTTGCTTGAAAATGTGGGAGAAGTAACATGGAAAAACAAATGGTCCAATGTGAGGATGGAAGGCGCAGACAGGCACGCATCCATGGAATGCCCAGGGATGAAGGGGATTTTAAAATTTGGAAAGCCAGCGTCCGGTTGAAAGGAAAACATGTATCCGGTGAAGCCTGGTACAGCTACAAAACCAAAACATGGTACTTTTTAACCGACCCGGAAGGCAAACATGCCCATCTGATGGAACGGCTACAAACCCAGCTGCGAGAAGATTCTATCAGAAAATTACAGGAGCAGCGAAAGGTTCTGGAATCCCGTCACATCATTGAACAGAGGAAGATTGCAGAACATCGTGCCGCCAGGGAAGCCATTGAGTCTGAAATAGAGGAAATAAAAGAAAAAATTGCCAATTTAGAATACGGAGCGCCGCTGGAACCCGACAAGCCCTTGGAATATTCTCGTCATGTAAAAAGGCAATGATAGTTGGACAAGATCTATCACACCAGCGATATGCATCAAGCAGCGAAACAAGCTGGAATAGACGTCAACTGGGACACAACCTCCAGACCCATGTCCTAGCCTGATGGTATTCTCACCAAACACTTTGACATCATCACGCCGGTTCTTGAAGCCAATGGGTTATTCAATCGGTTTGTACAGCAATTGGTTGTACCAATTGATTCAACCACACTAACCGGCGCGAAAAAATAGAGTAACTGTGCTAGGTTGAAAATTAAATCTAAAATTTAAACCGGCAAACCGTTGCAGGCAACGTTTAGCCAGGATGTTTGAACCATCCAGCTGCATAGGCTTGTCCGGCCAGATCAAAAGCAGAATCGGGCCACAGTAAGATAGGAATACCTTCTTGATCGGCCCTCTGGATTGTCTCTTTATCCGGAGTCTGGCCTCCCGTGAGAACAATTGCCGCCATTTCACGCAACACCGCTACTTTCACAATATTTTGGTGTGCCTGCACAGTGAGCCATATACAACCGACAGGGGCATTGGCCATTACATCGCTTAAAAGATCACCGCAATATCCACCTTGAATTTGACGATCGAGCTCATCTTTCCCCGCTGCCACATGCAAATTAAAATGTTTCACGAATTCCTTGACGTTCACCGAATCTTCACCCTTTCATTTTTAGTATCAGATTTACCTGCCAAAGCCGAACACAAAGTGTACATCCCTACAATATGCTTCATCAACTTAAACGCAACCGCATTGTATAAATTTGGGAATGGGCAAATAAAAAATGGTAATGATATCTAAAACATACTTTAAGATAATTCAAGATCTTTTTGGCCGATTAAATGGAATTGATTAATTATGCCCTTTTCGTTATAGTGCCATCGAAAACCGGGAAG
>CP070746.1:2564161-2567229 GCA_020348305.1 Desulfobacterales bacterium | reverse complement strand
TCAAAGGCAAACAAAAATCAGTTCGATATAACGGAGAAGTTATCAAAAATTAGCAATATTCTTATTTTCCACGGCGAAGCCGACACCGTCGTACCGGTTTCGCATGCCCACGAGATATTCAAACGGGTCGGTGAGCCTAAGCGGTTGATTATCCAAAAGTGCGGCGATCACCGTATGAGCAATATAAATCATCAAGAATCGTTTATTCATGAGGCTTCCCTATGGTTTAAATCGAGGCTCATAGACTATTAGTTCTTCAACCTTTTTTTTCCCTCTTGTCGATTCGCCATTTCCTATAAAAATTGTCGTAACTCCCATGGTCAATGAAATCATCGAAGGCGCAAAAAAAGAAATTAATCAAGCTCATATTGTTTCCGCCAATCACTTTCTTCCTTCCATTCAGGTTGCTCGGCTTTGGAGAATAAAAAATCACCCATCACAAGATAATCCATATCTGTGCGCATAAAGCACTTATAAGCGTCTTCCGGTTTACACACGATGGGCTCGCCGCGAACATTAAAACTGGTATTTACGATCACGGCGCAATCAGTAAGATCTTTAAAGGCTTTGATCAGCTGCCAGTATCTCTCATTGGTTTCTTTATGAACGGTTTGAATTCTTGCAGAGTAATCGACATGCGTTACAGCCGGTATGTCTGATCGCAAGTGATAAAGTCTATCATAAAGTTCAATGGTTTCATAATTTTCGGGAAGCGGCTTGCGGATGTCTTTCTGAACCGGCGCAACCAGAAGCATATACGGCGAGGGTTGATCCAGCTGAAAATACTTGTCTACATCCTCTGCCAGTACGGAAGGGGCAAACGGTCTAAAACCTTCGCGAAACTTGATCTTTAGATTTAGCCTTTTCTGCATTTCCGGTTGCCTGGCATCCGCCAATATACTTCTGTTCCCCAGAGCTCTCGGCCCAAGCTCCATGCGACCCTGAAACCAACCGACCACATTTCCGTCGGCCAGCAAGGCGGCAGTATCTTTGCAAAGTTGTGCAAAATTCTCATATTGTCGGCAGGGAGCTTCAAATTTTCTACAAAGGCGATGTACCTCACGGGCATCGAATTTTGGTCCTAAATAGGCACCTCGCATAGCGTCAGTTGGATTATTGCTATTGGTTCTGGCTGCGCCTTTCCAAATGTATCTTGATGCATAGGCCGCACCCAAAGCGCCACCGGCATCCCCGGCTGCCGGCTGGATCCATATATTATCAAAAATCTTCTGTCGTAAAAGTTTTCCATTCGCAACACAGTTGAGAGCTACCCCGCCTGCCAATACCAGGTTGTTACAACCGGTCAGATTTTTGGCAGAATGTGCCAGGCGCAAAATGATTTCTTCCGTAATTTCCTGTATGGCAAGCGCCAAATCCATATAAGGCCCGCTGAGTTCAGTTTCCGGTTTGCGGCGCGGCATACCCAAAAGGTTCTGCCACTTTTTATCGCTGCACATTTTCAACCCGGTGGCATAGTCAAAGTATTTCAGGTTCAATAGAATCGACCCATCATCTCGGATATCAAGCAACTCATCTAAAATAACTTTTTTAAATTTCCTGAAACGAGCGCCGTTGCGGTTTCCATAGGGCGCCAATCCCATAAGTTTATACTCCCCGCTGTTCACTTTAAAACCGCAATAATAAGTAAAGCTTGAATATAAAAGCCCTAATGAGTGCGGAAAATTCAATTCCCGAATGATATTGATCGAATTATCATTTCCAACTCCAATGGTAGCCGTTGCCCATTCTCCGACACCGTCAAGGGTCAATATGGCTGCCTGCGTATAAGGTGAAGGGTAGAAAGCACTGGCAGCGTGGGATAAATGATGCTCGGGAAACAACAGTGGAGGTTTCGTTTTTATCCGCCGGCCGGCTGCTTTCTCAAGTTCCTCCCATAGCATCTTCCGCATAAAGAGTTTTTCTTTGATCCACACCGGCATCGCCGATAAAAAGCTCTTTAACCCTTTGGGGGCAAACGCGTGGTAGGTTTCGAGGAGACGTTCGAATTTGAGATAGGGCTTATCATAAAATGCAACGGCATCCAAATCGTCGATCTTTAGACCGGATTCCGACAGGACATAAGCAACAGCGTTTACGGGAAATCGTGCGTCATGTTTGCGGCGGCTGAAACGTTCTTCATGAGCGGCCGCCAGGATTTCATCGCCCACTATCAGTACAGCTGCGCTGTCATGGTAAAAGGCAGAAATGCCGAGAATTGCACCATCCATAGTCAGATTATACCCTTCATTAAAAAAGCGTATAAATAAAGGGCGCAATAGCCGTACCGCTGGAGAATACAATCAATGTTCCAAAAAGAAGCAGAGAAAGAATGATTGGCAACAGCCAGAATTTTTTTCGTTCTTTCATGAATCCCCAGAGATCTTTCAAGAAATCCATGGCGATATCCTATACTGTCCTGTAAATCTACTCAGTAGGGTTTTTCGAAATCTTTCTTGGTGTAAATGTGATTGCGTTCCAGCAGCACAGAATCCGGCCTGCTTTTCCAGTCTTTTAATCTCATTGAATCTTTGCCTAGCGCCCGCATGAAGAGACCGACGGGCGTGACGATAAGAAAAAAAAGTGTGGTCAGTATGATTTTAGAAACAATGGCGCCCAATATATTTGACAACCCGAACCAGAGTAGTGCAAATGGACGAAATATTGTCGGCCAGATGATTACCAGCACCAGCACGGCGATACTTGGAACCATCAGAGACAGGTTTTCTGAAAAATAAATAATCAGCAACAAGATAAGCAATAACGCTAATCCGGCATCTCTAGCCTGATTTTTTGCTATTGAATGTTGTTTCAATTTTAATTTTTCTTAATTCTTGTAAGACAGTCGGATATAAATTCTTGGCCATCAAAGCTGCTCCTACATGGGAGAAATGAACACGGTCAACAAAATACCTCTCCTTATGGGGTATCATTGAAGCATTATCAACCCAACCGCAATGGTTCTCAACAGCAATTGCCCTGAGAGTTTCATTGTATTGATTGATTCCTGAAAATATAGCATCGAGTGTTAGACCCGATACAAAATATCCAATCAATAACAATTCAGTTTC
>CP070746.1:2558428-2564061 GCA_020348305.1 Desulfobacterales bacterium | reverse complement strand
TCACACCAATTAATTATTTCACTACTACAAACTATACCCACACCGAAAAAACCTCAGACTGCGGCTCTCTTTCATGCACTACGGAAACGTGTTCACCGCTACGTGCGTAAATCAACTGCTCATATGTCACCGTGATTACAAATAGGAGCACTCGTGAGAAGGGTTATATATGCGCCTGCAATAACGCAAACCATCCCGGCGACCCTATTGAGGGACCATCCTAATTGTGTCACTGGATCGTAGATGAAAAAGCTGCGTGCCATTTGCCATACGAGAAGCAGCTGAGGTATAATACCATCCAAAATTATCGGTACCCTCCTGAGGCAACGATCGATTCGCCAGTAATGTATCCGGCCTTGTCAGAAGCAAGAAAAAGGGCTAGGCTTGCGATTTCTTCCGATTTGCCGAATCTTCTTACAGGAATTTTCTTGAGCAATGTCTCTTTGCCCTTTTCATCAAGAGACCCCCACAACATATCTGTTTCTATTTTGCTCGGAGCGATTGCATTAACCGTTATCCCATACTGTGAAAATTCGCTGCTGAGGGCCTTTGTAAACGCTATTATACCGCCCTTTGCAGCAGCGTAATGAGCACCGGAAGTCTCGCCTGTTATTCCAGATGTCGAGGAAATATTAATGTGGGATCGCCTCACATAATCACTGATCAAACTGGCATTTCCAAGGATTTCTGAACCGCGATTTGTTGTCAACTTCATTAACTTGTTGACAAACCCCCAAGAATTGTGTAGGGAAATTGTTTAACTTGTACGGACAACCTAACATCCTCATAACCTTTATAATTTGGATTGTCAAATGATTTTGTTGCGAGAATATATCTCCTTCATGTTGGCGTTGGGAAATCGGTTTCGAAATAAATTTCTCGTTCACTTTCTGATCTGGCATCTCTGATTACGGGTTTTCCAGTTTACAACGCATCCTGCGAGCCTGCTGCCAATTACCAACACACCACAAGAAAATAGGAGGGAATAGATAATGAAAGTCGAGCAATGGGGCTATACCAATCCGATCGTATCCTATTTGTACGGGAAGCCACCTTTGGTTTGGAAGGATATGCGTGTTCAATTGGTTGTCTATGAAACAGACACCGAAAATGTCAGGCGCGTGGTGCCGGAACCCATGGAACCCCGCACCAACATCGTGATCGTATGGATTTCGGAGTTTGAGCTGGGCACCACCCAGGGTGGATTTAAAGAGGCTGCTATATATGTTCAGGTCAAGTATGAAGATGTTGAGGGTGATTATGAACCTTTTTTGTATGTGAATTCCCATCTGCCCCTTACGGGTGGCCGTGAGATCTGGGGCTACCAGAAAAAAATGGCTGAAATCGGTTTATATCATGAATATGAGGCCGTCAGGGGACAGGTAGACCGATTGGGCCATCAAATTATTAAATCCTTAGTTGTACCTGAAAGCCAGGCGACGATGGACGAAGTGCCCTGGAGTTCTGGTGGTGTTTACTCGCTAAAATATATACCAGCCGCTGAAGAAGGCGAGCCACCATTGCGTCAGCTCGTTTTGACACCCGGCGAATTTACCGCCCAGGAGGGCAAATTATTTGGTGGAAGAGCTTCGGTTACCTATGAGCGCTCGGAGATTGATCCAACTTATCTACTTGAGCCTAAACGAATTATTGGTGGTTTCTACGGTCAAGGTGATCTCTATCTGCCGCTTGGTAAGATCGTGCACCGCTACGAATGATCAAAGCTTCCAGAGTTAAATCTTGTGTTGAAATGAGTTGATCCGTGCTTTTGGGCCAAGCCAAGGAGGATTTATCCCATGAGCTATAAGGTGGTGGTGGCCACCCGTTCCTTTGGTAGTACTTCCCAAAAACCGTGGGACGTGCTAGCCGAAGGTCATTGTGAACCCGTAACAGTCGATATTGCTACAATTGCTGATCAAGAACTGATTAACGTTCTTGGCGATGCCGACGGCTTTATTGTCGGCAGACGCAACGTCACTTCAGACATAATTGCGGCTTGTTCAAAACTGAAAGTCATCTGTATGCATGGCATGGGAGTTGATCATATTGATCTTGAGACTGCCAAAAAAAAGAGGGTAATCGTGGCCAACTGTCCGGGCGCCAATTCAAACAGCGTTGCTGATTTAACCCTGGGGTTGATGTTGGCCGTTGCTCGTCAGATACCCCACGTCAACCAAGCGCTTCAGCACGGAAAATGGGGCCATTTCTCAGGTGTGGAAATATGGGGGAAAACCCTTGGACTGGTGGGATTTGGTGCTGTTGGCCAAGCAGTTGCCAAACGCGCTGCAGGGTTCAATATGATAATTTTGGTATACGATCCGTTTCTGACCACAACTGAAGTGGAAAATGCCGGGGGGCTATCTGCTCATCTTGAGCAAATTCTTAAAGACGCAGATTTTGTGAGCCTGCATGCGCCTTTGACAGAGGCAAATAGAAATTTGATCGACCGGGAAGCTCTTCGAAAAATGAAGCCGAGCGCCTATCTGATCAACACGGCTCGCGGCGAATTGGTGGACGAGCAAGCTCTTTTTAATGCGCTTAAGGAAAATGAGATAGCGGGTGCCGCACTGGATGTATTTTGCAAAGAGCCGCCCATTGGGAATCCCCTTTTAGAGTTGCCCAATGTCGTTGCTACGCCGCATATTGGCGCCCACAGCCAGGAGGCCATCACTAAAATGAGCGTATTGGCCGCTCGCAACATAGTGCAGGCCCTGCAAACCGGAGAACCCATTCATCGCGTAATCTGAGCAGATGGTGTGTCTGGTAGCTCTTGAGATTCGTAGGGAGGTAAAAGCCGGTCGTTTTGTCATTGCCGACCATTGCTTGGAACGCCCTAAAATCCATATTTTCGGTAGGAGTTCACGCATTGTCGGCGCTAACCCCTAAGCATATCGGAAAGGAGGAAAATGATGAACCACAAATCACTTAAAAAATTACCCCGTTTCGTTTTGCTATGTTTTGTGGCCCTCATTGTGGTGATGTTTGTCTTTCAGGCTGCCGAGGCCAAAAAGAAAGTAACCATCACATGGGCAACTATTGCCGGTTTCTACACGGATTGGGCTGAAGAAGTGGCCAAAGAATATGAACAAAAAACCGGCCACGAGGTGAATATCGTCGAAATCGACTTTGCCCAAATGTACGAAAAGGAAGTCATTGAAATGGTTGGCGGTACCGGTGCTTACGACATCGTTACCTACGATGTGGGCTGGAAGGCCGAGTGGGCGGACAGTGGATATCTGATGGCGCTTGATGATTTTATTGCCGCCAGCGACCCCAAGGAGGTCCAGTTCGAAGATCTCCACCCGGCCCTGATAGAGACGGCAACCCGCTACCGGGGGAAGGTCTTTGGGTTACCCTACTACACCTTTACCATGGGCTATTTCTACCGCTATGATCTTTTCGACCATCCCGCAGAGAAGTCGGCATTTAAAGCCAAATATGGCTATGAATTGGATATCCCCAATACCTATGAACAAATGGCCGACATCGCGGAGTTCTTCCACCGCAAAAAGGGTGACAAATTGAAAGGAAAGGTATTGGACAAGGAATTTTACGGCATTGGCTTGATGGCAGGCCGCTTCCCCCACGTCCAAGACGAGATGATGTCCATTGCCTGGACCTGGGGAGCTCAACTGATTAAAGACGATGGATCACCTGGAACCACCGATGCGCTTTTCCTCAAGGCTGTCGATCTCTATGTGAACCGACTGCTGCCCCATGCACCGCCAGGGGCACTGACCTCGGCATACGACGAGGTCGTGGGCCAGATGCACCAAGGGATGATCGCGCAAACGGCTGCCTTCTACCTGGACCAATGGCCCAACATGGTAAAGACCGAGGACATGGTTCCGGGCGCGGAGATAGGCGCGGCTGCCTCCCCGGGTGCGCATACCTGGGTCGGCGCGCTTACGATGGGCCTTTCAAAGGATTCCAAACACCCGAAAGAGACCTGGGAATTCCTCAAATGGATGGCCGGTCCTGAGGCACAACGAAAGTTCGCCTTGGGCGGCGGTAGTACCTGCAGAATGAGCATCCTCAAGGATATGTCCCTACGAAAGGGCCGGCGTGCCCAGATCGGGCACTTCGAGCCTCTGATGCAGGTTCTTGATCACGCGTCGAATTGCAAATTCTACCCCAATTACTACTATGTGCCGCAAGGGGGTAAAATTTATGATGAGGAAACCACCTGGTTCTCAGCTGCAACCAGTGGCCAGTATTCCACCAAAGACGCTATGCAAAATCTAGCGGAGGCAATCAAACGCCATTGCGGCGGCAACTGTAAGGTGGTGAACGATCATCTCGGGGCAGGCTACCATCCGACGCCCTGCAAGTTCACTTACGATCCAAGTGGCTGGGTGCGGAAGTAGCCGCGAAGTTTTCTGACGGCATGGAGCTCCACATGCAGAGCTCCATGTCTGCATTTAGCTGTTTTACTGGATTAAGTGCTAGAGGCAATAACATCGGAAGATAAACATCCAACTTTGTTTCTTCCAAGGCCCGTCGTGATTTTTATCTTCCGATTCATCTGTCTTGACAAAAAGGTATCAACATGAATAACGAAGTAGTACAAAAACCCAAAAAGGCGATCTCGGATCGAACGTATGCTTATTTGCTACTTGCACCTGCGATGATCATTATCTTTTTTTTCGCGCTTTACCCGCTCTTTTATGCCATTGACTTGTCTTCGCGGCATGTAGATCTTACCAGCGCGGTGGGCATCGGACCGAAGGTCGGACTGAAGAATTACCGCTTTGCGTTGAACGATGACTTTTTCTGGAGTGCCACGCAACGCACGATTATTTTTGCGGTCGTTGCGGTTAGCGTGGAAATGATATTTGGAATTGCGATTGCATTTTTGCTCAACGGCTTGCGCTGGTTTAAAGGAATCGTGCGGGGATTGCTGCTGTTGCCTCTGGCGGCGGCTCCCGCCGCCGTGGGACTGATCTGGCGCTACATGTATCACCCAGACTTCGGCGTTTATAATGGCATAATGGCTATGTTTGGGCTCCCTGAACGCAACTGGTTGGGCAGTACCGCCCTGGCTATGCCCAGCGTGATGGTGTTTGACATCTGGCAATGGACCCCGTTTGTGGCCATCATCACTTTAGCAGGTTTGCAATCGTTACCGAAAGAACCCTTTGAAGCCGCCGAACTGGACGGCGCATCGATCTGGCAGGTGCATCGACGAATTACGTTTCCCATGCTCACACCGGTGCTAACCCTTGTCTTCGTTTTACGCAGCATTGATGCCATCCGTTTATACGACCCGATCGTGATGTTAACCAGCGGCGGACCGGGGACAGCCACCGAGACGCTGACGTATTATCTCTATCGCATTGGCTTGAAGTTTTTTAGACTGGATCAAGCCAGTGCCATGTCGATTCTCTTCTTATATGCGACGATTGTATTTTGTGCATTGATTATGCGCTCTTTGCTAAAGGCCCAAGGGGCGCGTGCAGAGCGTCAATAAACAGCCGGGAAGGAGACAACCTATGCCGAACGCAAAAATTTTTACAACGGCTGACCTTGTGCGTTATGCCCTCGTTATTGCACTGCTGATCTTTTTCCTGTTTCCTATTTACTGGATGATTACCACATCATTTAAGGCCCCTGGAGATATTCTGACGCGTCCG
>CP070746.1:2551934-2558328 GCA_020348305.1 Desulfobacterales bacterium | reverse complement strand
TTTTTTTCTTTCGCAAGATCAAGTTTTTCGTCTATGGATATTATATCCGCCACAAAACTATCCTTATAAGGTCTTGATCTACTCAGAAGTTGGGGTAATCTGCTTTTTTGTTTACCAATCTGCTGGACATTCTGGTAGGATCTGAATATAGCACTCAGCCATTTTCGTGTCAATCATTTAGAATTTCGTAATGTGAGTAGCGCGTTTCGCGTTTTCTATAGCTTGCCAAATATATTTATACGTGTTAATTTAAATATTTTATTCATATCGAAAAAAAGTCAGAAAAGCGATTTTTTTTATGAGCGTATTTCAAATACACGATGAGGTGAAAAATGGTGGATAATAACAGTGGGGAAAAGTTTACGGGTGCGAGTCGTTACGTATTGGATGATGAACTGGCTAAGATCGTGAACATATCGATGGCCCTTGAGATGCCGTTGTTACTGAAAGGGGAACCCGGTACGGGAAAGACGATGCTTGCGCATGCCATTGCGGAAAGTTTGAAAATGCCCTTGATTGTGCTGAATGTGAAATCGAGCATGAAGCTTGTCGATGCCCTCTATCAATATGATACCCTGACGCGTCTCAACGACAGCCGTTTCGGCGATTCTAAACGGGATGTCAGCAACAGTGAGGACTATATAAAAATGGGCAAGATCGGCCAGGCCTTTACATCGGATCTTCGAACGGTACTGTTGATTGATGAAATCGACAAGGCCGATACCGATTTTCAAGATGATATGCTTGACGTGCTGGACCAGATGGAATTCGATATAATCGAAATAGATAAGACCATTAAAGCCAAATTTCGTCCGGTCATCGTTATTACGTCAAATGCAAAAAAAGATTTATCCGACCCATTTTTGGGACGGTGTAATTTCCATCATATTGCATTTCCTGAACCGGATATGATGCGCCGAATAATTCGTGTGCATTTTTCGGATATCGATACGGAACTCATGGAAAATGCCATATCCGCTTTCTACAGCATGCGTAAACTGGACGTTATTGAGAAGAAGCCGGCAACCCGAGAGTTGATAAACTGGATTAGGGCCTTACAATCTGACTCTGATTTCAAACCTAAACAGCTGGCCGATGGGGATCTACCCTACATAGGAGTTTTGTTTAAAAAGAGCCATGACTATCATAGGGCCCAGGCTGCGGTTGAGAGCGGAAGACTAAACTAGCTATGAGGAGATTGACTATAAGCTCAAAAAACAAAATAGAACACAAAGTTATTTCTTTTAGCTTTGAGCTTTCAGCCAATTTCTGAAGCGGAGCTTCGGAATGTTTGTTGATTTTTTCTACAAATTAAAAGATGTTGGGATTCCGGTCAGTCCCACTTCGTTTTTAACCCTTCATAAAGCGCTCGGCAGCGGGCTGGTCAATTCATTGGAAGATTTTTATACGGCTTCCCGGGCGGTTCTGGTGAAAAGCGAGCGCTATTTTGATCTGTTTGATCAAGTCTTTGCCCATCATTTTCAAGGAGCTGAAATGCCGGAACATGAAGGGTTTGAACTTGATGAAATGGCCAGGGTCATGCTCGAGGCCTGGCTGCAAAATCCCGAAGGCCTATCCCAATTATTGGGTGTAGATGAATCGGCTTTAAATAAACTTACACCTGAGCAGTTGATCGAATATTTTAAGGAGCGTTTGAAAGAGCAGACAGAGGAACATCATGGAGGAGGGAAATGGATCGGTACCGGCGGTTTCTCGCCGACAGGCCATTCTGGATATCACCCCGGGGGTATGCGTGTTGGAGGTGTGTCACGCGGTAAGTCAGCTGTGAAAGTGGCCATGGACAGACGCTATAAAGATTACTCTTTAAGTGGTCCACTTACCCATGCCCTGGTCGGTGAAGCCTTGAAACGGCTGCGCAATTTGTTGCCAGCCGGCCCCAAAGATCAAGTCAATATCGACGCCACCATCTATGAGACGATTAGAAACGGCGGTGAGATTGAGATCGTGTTTGAGAGAGCGTTAAAGGATCGGCTGAAGGTTATTCTTGCCATCGATAATGGTGGGTGGTCCATGGATCCCTATATTCTTGTTGTGCAAACCCTTTTTGATTATGCCCGTGCCCAATTTAAAGATCTAAAAACCTATTTTTTCCATAACACCATTTATTCCAACCTTTGGGAAGATGCGTCGCGATGTAGAAAGCCACAGCGGATTGAAGAATTTGTCCGGCGCGATCCTCAAACCCGGCTTGTGATCGTAGGTGATGCCAGTATGGCGCCCTATGAGCTTTTTGCTTCTGATGGATCCATTCATATTGAGGAGCGCAGCGGGATGCCCAGCATCGAGTGCCTCCAATTTCTCGCCAAAACCTTTCAACACTGCGTATGGCTGAATCCAGTCTCTGAATCCATGTGGGATTACACCCGCACCATCGGTGAGATTCGCCAGATCTTTCCCATGTTTGAGCTGACGATTGATGGGCTGGAGGCGGCCGTCACTCACCTTATGACCAAATGAACTGGTCACTGGTTTCTGGTCGCTGGTCGCTGGTGGCTGGTTTCTGGTCTCTGGTGGCTGGTGGCTGGCCTCTGGTGGTTGGCTCCCGGTCACTGATTACTCGCCTATAGTTACTTTCAATGGTCTCTGGACTAATAGGGATTGAAATCCAATCATTAATGCTTGATTTTTCATTTCTTATTTGATGGAAGTTACATATTCTAAGTTGGAAAATCTGATCAATTCAGGAGAATTCAAATGAGTTATAAGAATCTTGAAATTTGGCAAGAAGCGCGGAAGTTGGTGATAGACATTCATAAAATCTATTGAAAGAGACTTGACAAAATAAAAACTTCCAAAAGCACAAGCCTGAAGCGATCAGTTACCAGAGGCCAGGAGCCAGTAACCAGCGACCAGCGAAAAATATCATGTTCCCACGTTGTACAATCTACAGGTATTCTCCCAAATTATCTGGGCGAGTTTTTTCGGGTCCTCTTTTCTGACCTCGGCAAGTTTTAGCAATACAGATCGAACAAAGGCAGGTTCATTCCGGCGGGTGTGATTTTTTTCCGGAGCCGGCGTCAGGTAGGGGGCGTCGGTTTCTATCACCAATCGGTCAGCCGGTATGTCCGAAACCATATTACGCAGCATTTTGCCGCGCTCCTTTATAGTCAAAATACCGGTTACCCCGATAAATAAACCAAAATTGAGATAATGTTCCAATTCTTGCGAAGTGCCGCTAAAACAGTGCACAACGCCCTTACTTATCTCTTTTGCATGGCTTTTCAGAATTTCTAAAAACCGGCCGTTGCTGTCCCGTTCATGAAAAATTACAGGAAGCTGAAGTTCGGCGGCAGTTTCCAGTTGTTTGGTATACCATTTTTCCTGATCTTCCATGGGTGAGTACATGCGGTTATAGTCAAGACCGATTTCCCCCCATGCTTTGACTTTAGCTCTATTGGAGAGCTTAATAAGAAAATCGAGAGTTGCCGTACCGCAGTATCGGGCATAGTGTGGATGAACGCCGACGGATGCAAAAACGCCGGGTTTGGATTCTGCCAGCGAGGCCGCCTGGGCCGAACTTTTATGATTTACTCCCACGGTCATCATATGGGCAACCCCGGCTTTTTTTGCACGCTCAAGCACTTTGCCAAGGTCCCTGTTATATAATTTATCGTCCAGATGGCAGTGGCTATCGAAAAGTTTCATCATAATCCATAATTAAGTAAAAAGCAGCCAGCCACCAGTAAACAGCTACCAGCCGCCAGATACCAGCAACCAGTCGCCAGCAACCAGTGATAAAATTCAACCCCGGCCTTTAGCATTGGAAGTTGAGAATATCAACATTTTTACCTTGATTTAAGCTTATATTTTTGAGATTGTAACTTCTTTGGCTGGAAATCCCCATTGGTAAGATTCGATAATTACCTGTGGAAAAAATCATATCGACCTAAGGGGTTGGAGGTTCAAAATGTTTAAAATCGTCAAACGTGACGAGATGTCCGATGGAACTGTGGTGCTCAATGAGGTCGAAGCGCCCAAGATCGCTCGCAAGGCTAAACCGGGTCAGTTTGTGATTTTAAAGGCCAATGAAACCGGCGAGCGCATTCCGTTGACCATGGCTGAAACAGACCCGGAAAAGGGGACCATTACCATTATCTACCAGGTCGTTGGCAAGTCTACAGCGTTATTTAAATCCTTGCAGGTAGGTGACGCGTATCTAGATGTGATTGGGCCTTTGGGTAAGCCGACCCATGTTGAGAAGATCGGCAACGTTGTTTGCGTCGGCGGCGGCACGGGTATCGCCGTTATGCATCCCATCACCCGCGCTATGAAAGAGGCCGGCAACCATGTGATTTGCATCATTGGCGCCCGGAGCAAGGATTTGCTAATCTTGGAAGATCGAATGAAAGCTGCTTCTCATGAACTGCGGGTTTGCACGGACGATGGCTCATACGGGCATCACGGGTTTGTGACGGATGTCTTAAAAGAGGTTTTGGAGGAAGAAAAAATCGATCAGGTGGTCGCTATTGGACCGGTGCCGATGATGAAGTTTGTATCCAAGATGACCAAAGAATATAATGTGCCTACCTTAGTGAGTTTGAATCCAATAATGGTTGACGGCACCGGCATGTGCGGCGGATGCCGGGTCACAGTTGGTGGTCAAACAAAATTCGCCTGTGTGGACGGTCCCGAATTTGACGGCCATCAGGTGGATTACGATGAACTGATGATGCGCCTGCAGGCTTATTGTGAGGATGAGAAGAAATGTTACGAAGAATTCTGCATCATGGATGAATGACGGTTCCGTAAAAAGTGCAACTATTGATTTGATCGAACTTATATGCGGAGGTTTACAATGGCGGAAGAAGCGACCAAAAAACCGAAAAGAGAGAAAATTCCTCGGCAACCCATGTCGGAGCAAGAGCCGAAAGTGCGGGCCAAAAACTTTGATGAAGTTCCTTTTGGATACAGTCCTGAGACGGCCGTGAAAGAGGCTGAACGCTGCATGCAGTGCAAAAAGCCGGCCTGTGTCGCGGGTTGTCCGGTGGAGATCGACATTCCCGGCTTTATCAAGTTGATCAAAGAAGGTGAATTTACCAAATCCATCAGGAAGCTGTGGGAGAAAAACAGCCTTCCGGCGGTATGCGGACGGGTTTGCCCTCAGGAAATACAATGTGAAGGGCTGTGTATCGTCGGCAAAAAAGGAGATCCGGTCGCCATCGGCAATCTGGAGCGGTTTGCTGCCGATCATGAAAGAGCTCACGGTACCGGTGCGCTGCCGCCAGTATCCGATCCCACGGGGAAAAAGGTTGCTGTCATCGGCTCAGGGCCTGCCGGGTTGACCGTTGCCGGAGATCTGATTGCCAAAGGGCATGGCGTAACCGTATTTGAAGCGTTTCACAAGCCGGGAGGCGTGCTTGTTTATGGTATTCCTGAATTCCGACTTCCCAAAGAGATTGTGGCCCAGGAAGTAAATTTCCTGGAACGGCTGGGTGTAAAGGTGGAATGCAATCAGGTGGTCGGCCGAACCATCTCGATAGAAGAGCTCTTTGAGGATGGATATGATGCTGTCTTCATTGGGGTGGGTGCGGGGCTTCCAACCTTTTTGAATGTTCCGGGCAAAAATCTGATCGGTATCTATTCGGCGAATGAATACCTGACCCGATCCAACCTCATGAAAGCCTACCGTTTCCCCGAGTATGATACACCTATTATCAGGGGTAAAAATGTGGTTACACTCGGTGCCGGAAACGTGGCCATGGATTCCGCAAGAACTGCTTTGCGTTTGGGTGCTGCAAACTCCCGAATTGTTTATCGACGGTCGAGAGTTGAGGTGCCGGCAAGAGCGGCCGAGGTGCACCATGCCGAAGAGGAAGGCGTTGAGTTTTTCTTTCTGGCGGCACCAACAAAATATCTGGGCGATGATAAGGGACGCGTGATCGGGATGGAATGCCTCAAGATGGAACTGGGTGAGCCCGACGCGTCGGGTCGTCGCCGACCGGTGCCCATTGAAGGCTCAGAGTTTGAGCTGGAGTGCGATCTGGTTATTGTGGCTGTAGGGACAGGCGCCAACCCGCTGTTGACCAAGTCAACAGAAGGGCTGGCGCTAAACAAATGGGGATACGTCCAAGTGGATGAGAAAACCAACAAAACCACCAAAAAAGGCGTGTGGGCAGGCGGTGACATTGTCACCGGCTCGGCCACTGTTATTCTGGCAATGGGTGCGGGCAGAATCGCAGCCAATTCGATACATGATTATCTTACGCTTGGATGGTAATTGGAAGGCATCGTGCATAGCGCAAGCTTGGCTCCGGGCCGATTCGCACACTGCATTGTCACTCCGATCCGGCTCGCCGCTGCCTCGGGTACTCGGCTTCGGCAGTGTGGCGCATCCCTCACGTGGTGATAGCCTCAGCATACTGCAAACACTGCA
>CP070746.1:2547079-2551834 GCA_020348305.1 Desulfobacterales bacterium | reverse complement strand
AATGATTCTAGTAGAAACTCTTAAAGGGCAGCAAGCCGTTGAACAGCAGAGCGTCGAAATCGTCGAGCGCAAGGGTGCGGGACATCCGGATTATGTCTGCGATGCCGTAATGGAGGCAATATCGTTAGCGCTCTGTAAAGAATATCTGGATCGAACAGGAGATATCTTGCACCACAACATCGACAAAGGTCTGCTTGCCGCCGGGAGTACCAAATTAGAATTCGGTGGCGGTCGAATAACCAAACCTATGCAACTCATTATCGGTGACCGGGCAACCTTTAAGATAAGAGATATAAACATTCCTGTTAAAGAAGTTGCCATTGAAACGGCCAAAAAATGGTTTGGGGACAATCTGCGTTTTGTCGATCCGGATAACGATATCCTGTACCGAACCGTATTGGCGCAAGGCTCAGAAGAATTGATGGATATATTTTTACGACCCGGCGCAGTAAAGCAAGCCAATGATACCTCAGCCGCAGTGGGTTTTTATCCACTATCACCAACCGAGCAGATTGTGCTGGACGTTGAACGCCGATTGAATTCTGAGGAGTTTAAAAAACGATTTCCGGAAACCGGTGAAGACGTAAAGGTGATGGGATTGAGGATGAGAAACACGCTGAACATAACGGTTGCGATGCCACTTTTAACGCGTTACATCGCTTCGACGAAAGAATATTTTGATCACAAACAGGCCATCTATGAAGCGATGTCGGAATTTCTGACAAACACCTATAATGGGGCGTTCAATAGAATAACTCTGAATTTTAATACGCTTGACCAACAAGATCGAGGTATCGGCGGAATCTATCTGAGCCTGACAGGCACCTCTGCCGAGGATGCGGATTCTGGACAGGTGGGCCGCGGCAACCGGGTCAACGGTCTGATCAGTATAAACCGACCCCTGGGAACGGAAGCTGCCGCGGGCAAGAATCCCATCTGCCATGTCGGCAAGATATACAATGTACTTGCCCATCAGCTTGCCAGACAAATTTATGAAAACACCGAGGGCGTAAAGGAGGTTTATGTGTTATTGCTGAGTCAGATCGGGATGCCGATTGATGAACCCCAGCTGGCCAATGTCCAGATTTTGCTTAAACGAGGGCAGATATTAAAAAAGGTATCTGCAAAGGTGGAAGAGACAGTCGCGCAGGCCTATAAAAATATCAACAGCTTCTGCCGGGAACTGGCTCATGGAAAATATCGAATTTGCTAAAAAGTATAATTTCTTACAGGTCACAGCATTTTATCTCTCACAGGCTGCGGCCAGGAAATATGAGGGAGATGATGACGACTAAAAGAAATAAAAAGCGGAATTCTTGTCATAGAGGTTGAAAATAATTCACCGGCCGCCGAGGCAGGATTCATGCCGGGGATATTATCCTGGAAATCGATCAACGCCCGGTGCGGGATCTGGCTGGGTTTTCCGGCAAAATCCAGAAATTTAAAAATGGTGCGATTGTGCTTTTTCTCGTTGCTCGGGCTGGATCGACTATTTTTATCACACTTAAAATGTGAGGATAGACAGCGTTGTGCTTCCGATACGACTCAATCTGAGCAAAAATATCCAAGTGGAAGCATTCCCGGGCTATTTTAAGCAGCCCATGAAATAGATATTAAGGTGGGGTATTAACGCTTGACAAACATGCCAGTCAAGGCCGGCGGACATAAAGCCGCCGGCTTTTTTTCTAGTCTGAAGCTTGAAAACGAAAGACAGATCATTTAACTAGGTTGAGAGTTTAACGTCACCATCAGGAAAGATAGGGGGTTGCCGATGTTGAATTTTGTATTTAAGAAAGAACAGCAGCTTGAGAGTTTGATTTACAATTATCTGGAAAACCTGGGCATGATTCAAAATCATTTCTCCAAGGCCATGTCTATGTGCCTGAAATCAGGGGTTAGTGATGATTTTTGCTTTCTCATGGACCAGACCCATAAATTCGAATCCCGGGCCGATGATTTGCGGGATGAAATTAACGAATTGATGTACAGCCGGGCTCTGATCCCGGAATCACGGGAAGATATCATGGCTCTGCTGGAAAGGGTTGATGAAATACCACGGGATTTTGAGCAAATTTTAAATATGATTCGCACCCAAAAGATAACCTTTCCTGAATTTCTGATCCGCGACATCCAGGAGCTCATTCGGGTTTCAATGGAAAGCTGCGACCTGATGGCCAAGCAGATTGAGGTAATGATAAAGAAGAAAGCAGGCGTCAGGACGTTAATGTCAACTATTGATCAGAATGAAAGTCATTGCGATCACATAGAGCGACGCATTATCGTTAAGCTTTTCGAATCGGATCTTGAGCCATTCATGAAATTGCAGTTAAAAGAAATGGTAATTGTTTTAGGTGAAATATCCGATCAAGCCGACCGCGTATCAAAGCGCGTCAACATCATGACCATGAAAAGGCGGGTATAATGCTGTCACTTTTGGGTGGAATCTTTCTGGGCTGGTCTTTGGGCGCCAATGACGCATCCAATGCCTTCGGTTCAGCGGTGTCCTCACGCATGGTGAAGTTCTGGACGGCTGCGATTTTAGCCTCGATTTTTGTGGTGCTGGGAGCCCTCCTAGAAGGCCGGGCGGGAATTGAGACTTTGCAAGGCCTGACCGGGTTGACACTCAAAATGGCGGTCGTCTCATCGGTTGCCGCCGCTGTCACGGTCTGCATTATGACCCTGCTGGGTCTGCCGGTGTCGACTTCCCAGGCGGTCGTCGGTGCCATTTTAGGCATCGGTTTTTTGAACAAACAGCTAAATGTTGCCGGTCTGGGTAAAGTGGTTGCTTGCTGGTTCGGCACCCCCATCGGCGGAATGCTGATTGCGATCGTGCTCTATAAACTGCTGGCGGTGTTGTATAATCGCAGTCGAATTGATATGTTCGAATCCGACATCCTGTTGCGTCTGGCTTTGATTGTTGCCGGATCCTATGCTGCCTATGCCCTGGGAGCCAACAATGTTGCTAACGTAACCGCTGTCTTTGTGGGAGCCGGGCAGTTGACTGTTTTCAGTGCATCGGTGGTGGGTGGTCTGAGCATTGCATTTGGCATTTTGACATTCAGCAGAGGAGTTATGGAAACCGTCGGCAGAAAACTGGTACGCCTGGACCCTTTTTCGGCCCTGGTGGTGGTGCTGGCCGAAGGCCTGACCGTTCATTTTTATACACTGGTCGGGGTACCGGTTTCAACATCTCAGGCGGTGATCGGGGCCGTTTTGGGCGTGGGAGTCGTCAAAGGGATCAACACGGTTAGCCGGCGAACGCTAACCAACATTTTGATCGGATGGTTACTGACACCGGCGATTGCTTGCTCCATCGCCGTTGCTCTCTATTTTGCCGTTAATCTTCGATTTATACCTGAGAACTGATTAAATGGCATAAGGCTTAATGGTGAATCGTGGTGAGATGCCGACAATTATAACGCGAGGTTAAACATGTCTGAAAATCAAGCGAAAGTTCAACCGCAACCGCAACTTTTAGGGGAGTTGATTAAATCCAACGACACGGCTCAAATCGAGGCTGTTTTTGAGCAATTGCCGCCGGTAGAAATGGCCCGCGAAGTTTCCAGCCTCAGCAAGGCCGATCAGATGCATCTTCTTGAAATGCTGGGCCCGGAAAAATCCGCAAACATAATTTCGAAAATATCCGGTCTGGGCGCCGCGAATATGGTTGCGCAATTGCCTTCCGAACAGGCGGCACCGATCGTAAATGAAATGCCACGTCAGCTGCAGGTCAAAATTCTCAGGCACATGAAAAAAAATAGAGCCAGCAAAATACTGCACGCCATAAAACCGCACAAAGTCAAGAAGCTCGAAAGACTCATGCGTTATCCGGAGAATACGGCCGGCGGATTGATGATCACCGAATACCTTTCATACCCTGAAGATATGCTGGTCAAGGAGGTCCTGGATGATCTGCGTGAACATGGCGAGACTTATTCTGATTTTGATATTCAGTATGCCTATGTGGTTTCTGAAACAGGCTATTTATGCGGTGTATTGCGCTTGCGGGACCTTCTGATGGCACCCAGAAACAGGGTGCTCAGCGAAACGATGATCAAAACACCCCTGCATGTCAACATCAATGCCTCCCTGCGGGATTTGAAGGATTTTTTCAGGCAGTATACGTTTTTGGGAGCTCCGGTAACCGACGATGAAGGCAAGCTGGTCGGTGTTATCCGAAGTTCGTCTGTGAGAGAAGCGGCCAACCGACAGAACAACCAGCTGTTTTTAAAATTTGCCGGTATCGTAGGCGGCGAAGAATTTAGAACGATGTCGTTGTTCAAAAGATCTTCACGCCGCCTCTCATGGCTCAGCGTCAACATCCTGCTCAACATTGTTGCCGCCAGTGTAATCGCATTGTATCAGGACACGCTGGAAAAGGCGATCGTGCTCGCAGTTTTTCTGCCCATCATATCGGATATGAGCGGCTGCTCCGGCAACCAGGCCGTTGCGGTGAGTATCCGGGAATTGACGCTCGGATTGGTGCGGCCCCGGGAATTGTTGCGCGTGCTGACTAAGGAATCAGGCATCGGTGTCATCAACGGCATCATGTTGGGAATTTTACTGGGAGGCGCAGCCGTCCTCTGGAAAGGAAATCCCTACCTCGGATTGGTGGTCGGGGTCTCTCTGGCGGCCAACACCTTGGTGGCGGTGAGTTTTGGCGGGCTGGTTCCGTTGATTCTAAGAGGTATGCGAACCGATCCGGCGCTGGCCTCCGGTCCGCTTCTGACAACCGTAACGGATATGTGCGGGTTT
>CP070746.1:2543662-2546979 GCA_020348305.1 Desulfobacterales bacterium | reverse complement strand
AAGAGACGGGTTTAACCCAGGCCGAATACTGCCGGCGGAATAATCTGAAGCATCACCAGCTGGTCTATTGGAAAAAGCGCTTTTTGAAGACCGAAACAGACGTATCCTTTGTGCCGCTCAAATTAAAGGATTTGTTGGATATATCCTCGCGGCCTGAACGCGCATCATTGTCTCTGGTACTCAATAATCACTTCAAGATTGAGATCAGAGCCGGTTTTGATGCACTGCTTTTGCGGCAACTGATTATTGCACTGCGGGGTCTGGCATGATCCCGGAAAATTCGATTCGCGTGTATTTGGCCCTGGGCAGTACCGACCTGCGCAAGGCAATCAACGGGCTGTCGATGTTGGTCGAGCAAGCCATGGGCCTTGATCCGTTTTCCGGTGATCTGTTTGTGTTTTGCAACCGGCGGCAAAACATCATCAAGATCCTGTACTGGGATGAAAACGGATTCTGTTTGTGGTATAAGCGGCTGGAAGAGCATCGCTTCAAGTGGCCTCAACTAGCAGAGCAAGTGTTGACGATCAATCGCAAACAGTTAAGCTGGCTGCTTGCAGGGCTTGATTTTTCAACTGCTCATCAGCGGCTTTACTACCAGCATGTGGGTTGATTTTTTTACTTCTTTTATAAAGAAAAGTATTTACAAAAACAACTGTTTTTGCTACCTATGCGGGCATGGATGTGGACCTGAAGAATCTGCCCGATGATGCCAGCCTGCCTAAAGATATCGTCTTGTCTCTTGTTAATGAAATCCAAGTAAAACACAATGAGATCGAAGTAAAATACCAGGAAAAAATCCATTATTTGGAAGAACAGCTGCGCTTATTTAAAAACGAGCTGTTCGGCCGCAGTAGTGAAAAGCGGCATGAGCCGCATCCGGATCAAAGGCCACTGTTCAATGGCGATGATAATCATGTCGCCGGCAACATCCAAGCAAATGACGACACGGTCGTTATTGCCGCCCACACTCGCAAAAAGCGAGGGCGAAAGCCCTTGCCTAAAGACCTGCCGCGTATTGATATTATCCACGATCTTAGCGAAGATGAAAAGCAGTGCGCCTGTGGGGCGCGCTTAACTCGTTTTGGTGAAGAGGTTTGCGAAAAGCTGGATTACATTCCCGCCCGGCTGCGGGTTGAACGCCATATTCGTTATAAATATGCCTGCAAAAGCTGCGAAGGCGTTGAAGATGACGGCCCCACAGTCAGGATTGCTCCGGCGCCGGTGCAATTGATTCCCAAAAGTAATGCCACCGCCGGTCTTTTGGCGCACATTGCTGTTTCCAAGTTTGCTGATGCTGTGCCGCTGTATCGTCAGCAAAAAATATTTGATCGATTGGGCATTGAAATGAGCCGGGCGGTTATGGCCAAATGGTTGGTTCAAGCCGCACGCAGCTGCGCTGGGTTAATAGATCTGCTGCGAGAGGAAATCCGCAGCGGTCCGCTGATCAATATCGATGAATCGCCGCTTCAGGTGTTAAACGAAGCGGGCCGGCGCAATACCAGCAAATCATACATGTGGGTCTATGGCGGTGGGCAACCGGATCGTGCGGTGTTGCTATATCAATATCATCGCACCCGCAGCGGCCGGAAGGCCCTGGAATTTCTGGACGACTACCACGGTTACATTCAAAGTGATGACTTTGCCGGTTATGATCACCTGGATCAAAAGCCGGATATCGTGCATTTGGGTTGCTGGGCCCACGCACGGCGCAAGTTTGTCAAAGTCGTCAAGGTGCGCAAAAAGCATCGATCCAAGCGGGTCAACCCCAAAAGCCTTGCCGATGAAGCCTTGGATTACATCGGCAATTTGTACCGGATCGAAAAAGAGGCCCAGCGCCGGGAATTGGACGCTGTTCAGATTTATCAGCTGCGCCAGGAGAAATCTAAACCACTCTTGGATGAGTTCAAAGACTGGCTGGAAGCCAAGAAACCTCTGACACCACCCAAGGGCTTATTGGGCCAGGCGATCAGCTACACGCTGGCCAATTGGAAAAAACTGATCATTTACATACAAGACGGCCGGTTAAGACCGGACAACAACCTGGTCGAAAATGCCATCCGTCCTTTTGTGGTGGGACGCAAAAATTGGCTGTTTGCCGGCAGCCCCGATGGTGCCAAGGCCAGCGCCACCTTTTTCACTCTTATCGAAACGGCCAAAACCAATGGTCTGGAACCCTATACTTACCTGAGATATATTTTTGAAAAGCTGCCGCTGGCTCAAACCGAACAAGATTTAAAAGACCTCCTGCCGCAAAATATCGATCCCGACTCTATTGCCGTCAGCAACTAAGGCTGAGGGCCGATCTTCTGCAACCCCATGGCCGCCGCCGCAGCGGCCAGGCGGTGGGGTTGAATTGACGCTTACGTTTAGAAGATAAATTTTTAGAGGAAAAATTCATAGAGTTTAACATGAAGTTGATGCATCCCGTTGAGGAGCAAAAGAATGAACCCATAGCTGTGCACAACTTCATCTTCCCGGACGGACACCTCGGAGCTTTGGTAGGATACAACCGTGGTATCGGGCCTCTCCATGTATTTTTGGAAGCTTGGGAAGTGCCAATTGGAGTCTATACGGACACTGGAGAGTATTACGGCTTTATTTTTGATAAGCGAGGATCAGAAATGGAAAACGAACCAACCTTCCGAATCGGTGATACAGATTACTATAACCGAATACTTTATTGTTACTTGATCTGTGAAAAGGTAGATCCGAAAACCGGGAGTCTAATCGTAGACAAGGTAGTACAGCAATCAGCCGGGGCTTTCAAAGAGGCGGCTCCGGCCTCTTATTTTTAAATTCAACAAGGGTTTACCCACGGTGCCGAGTGAATCTCGCATTTACGATGTTCATGCTCTGCGGCACCGAAGCAAAATCTATAACTAAAGAAAGGATATTAAAAATGAAAGAATTTTCAATCAAAGACGTTAACAAAAAGATTGATCAACAGATGGAACAGGTGGAAGACATCATTGAAATTTTGGAGGCTTCAAAAATTATCAGGCATCCAATTTGGCCAGAGGAACTCAAAGCACTTAAAGAGGCTTTTGGTGCGCATGACTCCGAAAACTGGTCAAAGTGCCGGTCAGCATTGCTGGTGTATTTGGAATATGTGTATGACGACATCTTACTTTTTGATATTACCAGATGGAATCATAGACATATTTTCAGGTGGCAAAAAATGCTCGAGGCCACAAAATTGAGATATGAATCTGAAGATGGCCTATTTTTGATTTTCAGCCAAAGACTGGAGGATCAGATTCTTAATCGAATTCCTCCGAAATTTAGACTGGCATATAAGGATTACCTGAAAGACCTTT
>CP070746.1:2538185-2543562 GCA_020348305.1 Desulfobacterales bacterium | reverse complement strand
ATTTCCCTTGACATTGGATTATGTTTCAGAATATTAGACTGCCAATTGTGGGCTCTTCTGAAATTCAATCTCACTGCTGAATTTGACTCTTATTATTTGCGTTCACCTCAAATCTTTCTTTCTGTGAAGTATCGCTCATACTAAATCTCTCTGCTGAATTGATGCTGGTTTCCATTAAACTCTAACCTGTAAATCAGGAAAAGATTCAATGGAGAGATGGATGAATAAATTGTTGAGATAATTTTTGTTATGTTTGGAATAAAAAAATGGGAGTACAAAAATGTGGAGGTTAAAAAATATTCTTAGGAAATGGTTGATCTTAATAACTCTATTTTTAATAATCCTCACAAGTTGCTCATCTTTAGTTAACACTATGCCTAACGAGCCTTATGTTGGCCCTTATCCAGCAGCATTTAATGATTTTGCTCAGAAGAATCCCTTGTTAGCACAAGAATTAGGGAAACTACCAGAGATTAAAGATGGAATCTCTGATAATGAGGCAGCCGCCTTGGAAAGAATAATTAAACTTTACAATGATAGTACAGAAAACTTCAATATAGCATTTGAGCAAATGTATCGAGTTGGAAATCCAGATGTTAGAAAATATTGTACTCCACTCCAATCTTTATTCTGGTTGTCTGAAGATGCGAAAGTTGAAGAGTTAGCCCAAATTATAAATAATTATTCTTTGGAAAAATTGCTCCAAGAAGCATGGATCTTTGACTGGACTGAAAGAGAACAGTATGAAGGAAAAGTCTTGGAATTATCAGAATCTCAAATCAAAATGATTGTAGATGAGCTAATTACAAAAGATCCTGATGAAAAGAGATGGTTTCAGGGATTTGATAATAACACAATAAATGAGGTGATATTGATCCGGTTCAAAGAGAACCTGAGCCCATTTTCAAAGAAAGCAAAGAAGACTATTAAAAATTCTTTGGTGGATATAGAAGATCAATATAGCACCTATTTTAGATGGAAAGATTTTGATACGGTCATTGAAAGACTGAATTCTCCGGAATTGATAAATTATTATGAGCGAAAACGGTTAAGATATGCAGAATGGCGAACAATACCTAATTATAGGTATAATAAAAGGGATATATATGCCTGCGCGAGATACGTATTTAACAAAAACAGAGGAGATTGTTCTTATACAACTGGTTTTACTATCTATTGTTTAAGAAAAGCTGGATATAAAGCATTTGAGATTAGGGTAAGACCTAGCTCGCCAAGATATCAATCTCATGCTGTTTGTGTCTTTTATTGGGATGGCGAGAAGTACGTCATGGATAACGGAAGATACAATCCGCGCGGGATTATTCTATATGATAGATTTATCAGTAACAACCCCCTCATATAAGGTAATATATGGGAGAAATGATTATTATTTAAGTGATATTATATAAAATAATGTGGCGAAACATATGCTGCGTTTCACCCTAATTAAATCATTTGGCTTCAAATCTCCAATTGGCAACGGCACTTTGATAGTCAGTGATATAAACAAAGTTTCAGGGTTAACAACCGCTTAGATCTAAAAGGTTATATCGCATTGTGTGCTATCTGCTATTTAACGAAGATTTCATTGCAGTTCTAAAACCTTTGATATCACCACCAACGAATCGCGTCTGAGCCTCAATTACCGATATGAGAATAGTATCTGTAAAAAATTGGGGCTCTCAAAAGTACATATAATGTAAACATATCTGAATTTTTTGTCTCAAAATTACGTAATTTTCTTCACAATTTCCCACCTGCCATCACACTATAAAATCATCATTTCTTACTGATTTCATTAAGATTTTTTGTTCATTCAATTGATTGGCATAAGTATTGCTCTTCATCTTTGCTACCTGACTAGAAAAGATGAATTTAAAAATTAAATGATAGTAAAAATTATAGATGCAATTCGGTTAGTATTAGCCATTTTGGTTGCAATATCAACAATGGTAGGGTTCTTTTTATTGGTAAAAAAAGACTTGAAAGATAAAAAGGATTAAAGGGATCACAGTATGCCAAAAAAAATGATTGAAGTTAATAAATGCTTCGAATGCCCAAACTGTTGCTGGTACGATGATCTAAAAAGTTTTGTTTGTTCCCTGAATAATCGAAAAGTCATATATGGTATAAAGACAATTCAGTCCTGGTGTCCATTGCCAAATGCGCACCAATCAAAAATTTTAAAAACACAAGAAAAATACGTTTCTTTTTATTGCTAAAAAAGCGGCATTCGGAAGATTCATTTGACCTTTAAAAGTAAAAGCATCTTTTAAGGCGAGATATCCAATGAAAACACTAAAACCAAACATGTGCAAATCTGAAGGTCCTCTTTCTCTTTGTAATTGCACTGATTCAAACATAAAAGAGAAACAAAAAAAATGCCTTGCCTACAGTTGCGGGAAAAAGGGACATTGTGAATATTATCGATCTTCGATAGGCGCATGTTCAAATTACGATGGATCTTTTTCAATTGCCGAGAATCGATAATAATCAACATATGTTTCTATTCCCACTCATTCGTTGAACCGAATCTCAAATTCTAAAGCATTTTCCGTTGAAATTGATACTGGTTTCCCTTAAGTTAAAACCTAAAAATTAGGCAAAGATTAAATGGTGATTCCACTAAAAAGGTGCGCGCCTTTTACTGACGGAGCATTGTATGTTCTGTTGGGTGATTAATAGCCGATTATTCTCGTACGTGCTTGGCCAAAGCTAAAACCCTGCTTATCATAGAGGAGGACAGAAATGAAAGTTCAATGTCCAAATTGTAAAACTCGCTACAAGATGTCTGGTTCTAAGACATCAGAAAAAGAATCGAAAGTTATCTGTCCTAAATGTCTAACTCGATTTAGCATTATGCCAGATTTCAAAACAAAAAAAGATACCTCCGCTGAGTATGATTACTATCTTCCAAGGAATAAGAAATTCGTGTCTACCGCAACGGGACATATTCCACAATGGGGTGCATGGATTCTTATCTTCGTTGGCGCTTTACTTCTTATGGGAGGTGTATGGTGGTTTGTTGATACTCAAAGATTTCTTGCCAAAGCCCAAAGTTCGCCTGGTATTGTCATTGATCTTATCGAAATTGAAGATGCTGGCACTGCTCCAAAAGTTCGATTCAGAGAGAAGACTGAGAACAGTGAGATAGTATTCGTTTCCAAAAGTAGTTCATCTCCTCCAGCTCATAGAAAAGGGCAGAGTGTAACGGTATTTTACGAACCTAAAAATCCTGAAAACGCAACGATAGGAGGTTTCTATTCACTTTGGCTATTCCCAACGGTCTTTTCCTTTGTAGGCGCCATGAGTCTTATCTATGGTATAGGTTTGGTTATTTCCAGGAGTACTAGGCATTTTAAGTGAAAGGTAAGACTGTTGAGTTGCAATAAATCAATGAAAGTGCGCTTCAGAAAGTACAGATACTCTCCAACTAATCGCAAATGAGCCTCAATTGCCGATATATGAATAGTCACTGTAAAAAATCGAGGCTCTCAAAAATACAGATATTGTAAACGTATCCAAACTCGAACACTTTCCGTTTCTTTGGGATCTCCAACTGATCTTCAAAATTATCATGGCCCGAAAGACTGCGATAGGCATCCTGTCGGTAGGCTCCAGGGCTATAGCTCTCTGATAACGTCCCAACCGCGCTTCATACAGCTTTTGGGGGACTTCAGAATTCATTTTGTCGATCTCCAAGATTCATGCTATTTTCAAATCAATTTTTTTTATGAAGCTTTTTTGTATCACCCCAAACTATAGACCGTACCGATCAGGCTTTGCTGCGGACAAAAATCTCATCACCATACCAACGCCGCAAGTCCGCACCCGAAAACCCCTTGCACTCCGCGTGTCTCCTATCCTCGAACGCAACGGATATGGTAGGCATTCGTCTTATAATAGCTCAACACGTAACCACCGTCGAACATTACGATCCACGCGTTATTTGTCTCGGCATCGAAGGTTGTGGAAGACCAATAGCTCAAGGTATCCCGAAAAGGAACCTCTTTACGCATAACCGGACGTAATTCATAATAGAGAACACTTCGATCGAGCAAGGTTTCCAGTTCCAGCACAGTCGGCAAACGCCAATCGTTTTTGCCGTCCAATGAAAGTGATTTTGCATATTCCAGCGCTTTTTGCCATGTCATTTCGCCTGGTGATTCACACTGCCATTCCAGGCCGGTTTCAGGATCCTTCCAAGTAGGCGCTTTTCGCTTCCCTAATACGAACTCATCTTCTGTATTATTCTTAAGATCTTTAGCCGTCATTGAAGATTAATTGAATTCGGAAACGCCTCCGGATTTCCCCAGAATATACAATGGGTGGGACAGACTGCGGTGCAGGCGGGAACCTCGCCATTGGCCCGTTTTTCAACACAGAGGTCACACTTGACGGCCTTTATGATTTCATGGTTAAACTGCATCACACTATGCGGGCAGGCCTGCACACAACAGCTGCCGCAATTGATGCATCTTTTTGCTTCCTGGATGACCATTTCCTCCGTAAGGCCCTGTTGAACCTCATCGAAATTGTTGACCCGCTTCTGAGCATCGAGACGAGGCATTTGAACCGGGTCAATCTTGTTATAGACCTCTTTCTGGGGATTGGAATTTGTTTTTAATTCTTCTCCTCTACCTAATTTAAGGTCCCGACCCTTTATGAAAAAGTCGATGGATATGGCGGCCTGTTTCCCATCCGCAATCGCCTCAATTATGCTTTGAGGGCCTCTGACCGCATCACCGCCTGCGAAGATATCGGGGTCATCGCTTTGAAGGGTCAGGGGATCAACGTTCATGGTTCCCCAATCACTCAATGTGCAGGCGCACTCTTCGGTCAAACAGCTCCAATCCGCTTCCTGCCCCAACGCCGAAATCGCGTTATCAACTTCAATCGTGAATTCCGAGCCGGCCACAGGTTCGGGGGTGCGGCGGCCGCTCTCATCCGGTTCCGTCAACTGCATTTTGACGCACTCGATCGCTTTTACCCGTCCGTTTTCTCCGATGAATCGCACCGGCTGGGTCAGGATATTTATGGAGATCCCTTCTTCCTGGCATTCTTGAATTTCTTCGGCATTTGCGGGCATTTCCTCCAAGCCCCGGCGATAGATGATAAATGCGTTTTCAGCTCCCAGCCGCCGGGCCGATCGCACCGCATCCATGGCGGCATTACCGCCGCCGATTACGGCGACGTTTTTGCCCAACGCCACCGCTTCTCCCTGATTGACGAGGCGCAAATAGTCTAATCCCGGGTAAACACCGTCCAGATCCTCACCTTCAATACCCAATTCTACGCATTCCTGGGTTCCGACGGCCACGAAAAAGGCCTTGTATCCCTCCTGGCGCAGCTGGGCAACGGTCACATCCGTGCCAAT
>CP070746.1:2507787-2538085 GCA_020348305.1 Desulfobacterales bacterium | reverse complement strand
GGTTGCCCGTTTGATCGCATCCCGGCCGAATTTTTTGGAGATATTCTCCACCGTTCGATCCACCTTTTCCCAGTTTTTCCCCGTGTTGGTGTTACGATCAAAAAGATCCAATTGCACCGGAGTATCTACGGATGTAAACCCGGATACGGCCACACCGATTAGTCGTATTTTTTGCGTCAGGGTGTATGTATCCAGCAATGCTGCCGCTTGTTGGAAAATTGTTTTGGAAGACTGGGTTGTGTTGCTGCTCGTTGAGCTGCGCGTAACCTGTTTGAAATCGGCGTGTTTCAGTTTAAGAGTAATCGTCCGGCCTCTTACGCCTGCCTTTCTCATGTGTTTGGCAACGTCTTCCGCCTGTTTCAGAAGATAACCTTTCAATATGTTTTTGTCGTCGGTGTTTCTGCTGAGTGTGCGCTCGCTGCTGATCGATTTATGCTGGGCGTAGGGCGTCACCCTCGATCGATCACTGCCTGCCGCAAGTTCAATTAATCGTTTACCGAATTTTCCCAGGCGGTCCAATAAGGTTTTTTGAGGACACCTGTTGATGTCGCCCAAGGTTTTGATTGCCATTAATTCCAGCTGTTGGAACGTCTTTTTGCCAACCCCGGGCACCTTTTGGATGGGAAGTGCATCAATAAACTGGGGGACGTCATCCGGTAATATGACCGTAAGGCCGTCCGGTTTATCCAAATCCGAGGCAATTTTCGCAAGAAATTTTATCGGCGCAACCCCCACCGAACAGGTGAGGGTTACCGTTTCTTTGATTTTTTGTTTAATCTGCAGAGCGATATCTTCCGGATCGCCGTGCAGCAAAGTGCTGGCACTAATATCTAAGTAAGCCTCATCAATGGAAACCACCTCGACCAGCGGTGTAAACTCCCTGAGTAGGGCCATGATTTTTCTGGATATTTCTTTATAGCGTTCCATCCGCGGGGGAATAAAAATTCCGTCGGGACATTTTTGCTTGGCCTGAAATATCGGCATGGCAGAGTGGACACCATATTTTCTTGCTTCGTAATTTGCAGCCGAGACCACGCCTCTGTTGGACGTTCCCCCGACAATCACACATTTTCCTTCAAGCCAGGGATTATCCAGCTGCTCAACGGAGGCATAAAAAGCATCCATGTCGATGTGCAAAATCATGATACAAGATTGCAAAATTCGGATTGCGGCCAGCGACAAGCTCAGCCGAGTCGAATGCGGAATTAAAATAACTTTGTTGCAATTTGTTACAAAATTGTATTATCTTTACCATACCTCGACAAATTCGTAACTGATCGTCTCGAAAATTTTTGAATATAAATTTTAGTCATGAAACCCATTGAAGAAGTCACGTTGTTGTACGAAATCACCAAAGCACTCAATGAGCACCTGGATCTCAAAAAGTCATTGTACAAGGTGTTGGATATCCTTTCCAACTTAATGAACATGGTCCGGGGAACTATAACAATTTTAAATCCGGTGCGCAACGAGATAAACATTGAAGTTGCCCACGGTTTGAACCGCAGTGCCATGGAGCGCGTGACGTACAAGCTCGGGGAGGGCATCACCGGCCGGGTCGTTGAGACCGGAAAGGCGGTGGCCATTCCAAAAATTAGCGAGGAGCCGCTTTTTCTGGACCGCACCGGCTCCAGAAAAAAAAAGAAGGATCAGGATCTTTCCTTTATCTGTGTTCCCGTAAAAAAAGGCAAACAGGTAATCGGTGCCTTGAGTGTGGATAAGCCGTTTGATGAATCATACTCCCTGAAGGATGGCGAAAAGCTTTTGTCTGTGATTGCCACGATGATTGCCAGTCAGGTCATCAAACTGGAAACCATTCGCATGGAAAAAGAACGCTTACGGGAGGAAAATCGCAGACTGCAGAATGTGCTGAAAGGCAAATACAGTATCAGCAACATCATTGGAAACAGCAACAAGATGCGAGAGGTCTTTCAAATGATCTCTCAGGTTTCCGGAAGCAATGCGACCGTGCTGATTCGCGGCGAGAGCGGTACCGGCAAAGAGCTTGTGGCAAACTCCATTCACTACAACAGCCAGCGCGCCAAAAACCCGTTTGTCAAAGTGAACTGCGCGGCGCTGCCCGCCACGCTGATTGAGAGCGAGTTGTTCGGACATGAAAAAGGTGCCTTCACGGGGGCTATCAAGCAGAAGATCGGAAAATTTGAACTGGCCCATAAGGGAACCCTATTTCTGGATGAAATCGGATCCCTGGGTCTGGATGTGCAGGCCAACCTACTGCGCATCCTCCAGGAAAAGGAATTTGAACGCGTCGGCGGCCACAGAACCCTCAAAACAGACGTTCGCATCATTGCCGCAACCAACAAAAATCTCGAGGAAGCTGTTGAAGAAGAGACCTTCCGGGGCGATTTGTATTACCGCTTGAATGTTTTTCCCATCTATCTGCCGCCACTCAGAGAGCGCAAAACCGATATATTGCTGCTGGCCGATTATTTCTTGGAAAAATATGTCGAGGAAAATCACAAAGACATCCGAAGGTTCTCCACGCCGGCCATCGACATGATGATGGAATACCATTGGCCGGGAAATGTGAGAGAACTCGAAAACTGTATCGAGCGCGCCGTGCTGTTATGCGAAGAGGGAGTGATTCACAGCTACCATTTGCCGCCGACGCTGCAAACCGGTAAAGAATCCGATACGGTTCCGGCGATGTCACTGGAGGATGCCGTAGTCAGCTTGGAAAGGGAAATGATCATCGATGCGCTCAAAAACACCCGCGGCAATACTAGCATGGCGGCCAAAATATTACAGACCACCGTCCGCAAGTTCGCCTATAAGGCCCAAAAGTATGGGGTGGATTATCGTCTTTATCGTTAAACGCTAACACTGCGTGACCAAAAGCGACCGATTCTATTCCTGAAAAATAGTCGCTAAGCACGGGAATCACGGACAAAAAAATCTTGACAAACCCATACCCAGAATATACGAAGCCTAAGAACTAAAACTGCAACACTAGCGAAATCGAGATTTGAAGAATTGAAGCTATGGCGATGATCAGTGTTGAGCCAAAAAATTAAGGGATCTGATTGCATTTAGATCCCTTTTTTTATGGACGCTGGAAGGGTTCATCCAACGCTCCATTAACTAAAACAAAGCTAACTACGGAGTTCATGCTGTCAATACCCTTCAAGGTCTCGCGGAGGGGGTGTTGTGATCGCAAACAGTCATGACAGGTCTTTCTTAAATTACTCCAAAAGATCTTTATTTTTTCAGTCCAAACCTACCCAAATCAATTGGCATTATGTCAACTTATCCCTGTTTCTTCTTTAGGCTGTTTGACATCATATACCGCATTAGTTCAAAGTTAATTAAAAGTTGCTGGAGGTTCATCATGCTAAGAAAGATTTTCTGCCTGCTTGCTGTGCTTGTAATTTTTCCTTCCTTTCCAGAATTCTCCCATGCGATCAACGACCTCTCTTCATTTTCAGTATTTGCCACAGATAGTATCTGGATTCGTCAAGGTGCTACGGTTAAAAGTGGCAAGATCGGTGTCAAAAATGCAAGCCTTGGTCTATGGCCTGGCCCCCAGTCAGAGGTAATCATCGGCAAAAAGGTATACATGCCGGATGGTACGTCGATCTATGCAGACACTGTCAAAATCAAAATAAATGCTTCAGTAGACGATGTCCATTACAATGAGCTGATGAACCTCGGCACTATCAGGGGCAACGAATATACCCCCTTACAAATGCCCCTGGATATATCCTTGCCGGATTTCCCTGCACCGGCTCCCGGGACTGAAAATCATGACCTCCCCCGGGGTGAAACCCTTGTGCTGGAGCCTGGTGCTTACGGTGAGATTCTGGTGAGAGCAAATGCCACGCTCATTTTGACCGGCGGTACCTATCATTTTGAAAACCTTGATCTGGGCTATCGCAATGCAAAGGTGTTTTTTCAAGCACCCACCGACCTGATTATTAACAACCGGCTGGAGCCGGGACTAAACGCGGTCATCGGTCCGGCTGATAAATCAGGTATCAGTGCCAAGGACATCCGCATCTATGTCAACGGCATCAACGGCACCAGGGGCAACTTGGGAGCCACCCCTAAAGCGGCAACAATTGGCTGCAACAACAGTCTAAAGGCAAACATCTATGCACCCAACGGCACCATTTTGATCAAGCAGGGGAGCGTTGCCGAGGGCGCGTTTATCGGGAAAAACGTCCAGATCGGATCGAGTGTCGAGGTGGACGAAAATAGCGGTTTCGGCGAGGCGCCCATAACCGTCAGCATCGCTGCGAATCCTAAGACTATCTCAGTTGGAGAGACAGCTAACCTTGCCTGGAATTCCACCAATGCTGATTTTTGCTTCATCGAGCCCGGCATCGGTATCGTACAAGCAAATGGTACGTATGCTGTATCGCCCACTCAAACCACTGTCTATAGCATCACTGCAAGTGGTCCTTATGGCACAATCGGTGACAGGGTTACGGTTCATGTGGCCGGCAATCCCGAGCTCCAACCTGAGGGATCTTTCGGGCAACAGTATGAAGATCTTGTACCGCCGGATGCAACAGTTGAAGAATATGATCCAAAACGGTTTTCGGTTATCACCGGTTTGGTTCAGGATTTAGCAGAAACTCCCATAGCAGATGTTGCCATAACCATACATAGTCATCCGGAATACGGCACAGTCACCACCGATGCAGAAGGTCGGTTTTCCATTCCGGTTGAAGGTGGGGCAACGATGACCGTTGTGTATCAAAAAGATGGCTTGGTCCCGGGCCAGCGGAAGGTCTACGTCACCTGGAACGACATTGCGATTCCAGAGACAATTCAGATGATCGCCGAAGATCCGGCTGCCACCATACTGACATTTGACGGCAATCCGGACACGGTGGTCACTCACCAGAGCACCCCAGTGACTGATGAGTTCGGCAGTCGCTCGGCCTCTATAGTATTTACAGGGGACAACCGGGCCTATTTAGTGGATGAAAATGGAAATGACATCCAAGAACTTACTACTATTACGGCCCGTGCCACCGAATTCGCCACCGAGCAGTCCATGCCGGCCAAGTTGCCGCCTAACTCCGCATACACCTATTGCGTGGAACTCAGCGTAGATGGGGCACAACGAATAAGGTTTGAAAAGCCTGTTATTATCTGGGTAGATAATTTCTTGGGTTTTGATGTGGGCATGGCGGCTCCTGTTGGTTATTACGATCGAGATAGAGGTGTTTGGGTGCCTGCTGACAATGGTGTTGTGGTAAAACTTCTCGACACGGACGCTGACGGTAGCGTAGACGCTCTGGACGCAGATGGCGATGATCAGCCGGATGATCTCAATGGCAATGGTTTTTTTAACGATGAGGTGACCGGACTTTATGATCCCGGAAGATACGCACCCGGTTTTTCCTTCTGGCGAGTGGCCATCACCCATTTCACACCTTGGGATATCAACTGGCCTTTTGGCCCGCCAACAGATTCTATTCCTCCTAATCCAAATGGCGAAGTTGCAATTGATGAGCAAAAAAATGAAGAAGATGATTGCCAAAAACGACTTGGCTCTTTTGTAGAAGCACGCAGCAGAGTTTTCCACGAGGACATCCCCATTCCCGGCACAGATCTTACCCTTCATTATGCAATTAACAGAGTGCCAGGCTACCTTTATAGAATCACGGTTCCTGCAAGCGGAGAAACAGTTCCCGAAAGTCTGAAACGGATCATCGCAAGAGTCGAGGTGGCAGGCCGTGTTTACGAACAAATAATAGACCCCCTTCCAAACCAGTCGGCTGAATTTGGATGGGATGGAAAGGACCATTTAGGAAGGCGTGTTATTGGTTCTACAACAGCACATGTGGAAATAGGCTTCGTGTACGATATAGTCTATTTAGAGCCTCGGGAATTGATCAGAGCATTTGCCCAGGCAGGTAGAGATGAAACCGCAGTTATAGCGAGGATGGAGATAACTTCATGGAAGCGAAACGATGTTGATATAACAATACCTCCTATTTCCGCTCAAGGAGGTGGTGTTATCGCCGAGGGCTGGACATTGTCCGCCCATCATCAAGTGAACCTCATGGACTTATCTACCTTGCACAAGGGAGACGGGACGCAAACAAGAAATAACACTGCCATCGTTGACACCATGGCCGGAAACGGAACGAATGGCTATAGCGGTGATGGCGGATCTGCTACTGAAGCTCAGATTACACAACCCTACAGTGTTTATTTGGATGCTGAAGGCAACCTTTATATAGCAGATTTCGGTAATCACTGTATTCGCAAGGTGGATAGTGGCGGCATCATCACTACCGTAGCTGGAACCAGCACTCCGGGCTATAGTGGAGATGGTGGTCCTGCAAATGAAGCGTCACTATACTATCCAACCGGGGTTACCGCAGACGCCTCTGGTAATATTTACATAGCGGATTACTATAACAACCGCGTTCGTAAGGTGGATAAGAGTGGCATTATCACCACCGTGGCTGGAACTGCCACTCCGGCCTATAGTGGAGATGGAGGATCTGCTACCGAAGCATCACTTAACCATCCGTATGACGTTGCTGTGGATGCGTCGGGAAATCTGTATATTTCCGATTCAGGGAATCAGTGCATTCGGAAAGTGGACACAGGCGGCATCATAACCACTGTGGCTGGCAATGGAAATAATGGTTATAGCGGAGATGGCGGGTTTGCCACTGACGCCCAATTTAAATATCCATTAGGCATGGCTGTCGACTTGGAGGGCAATCTATATATTGCCGACGTCAACAACCACCGCGTTCGTAAAGTGGATAAGAGTGGTATCATCACGACCGTAGCTGGAAACGGCACTCCGGGCTACAGTGGAGATGGCGGACCTGCCACTGAAGCGAGTATTTATAACCCTCGTGGTTTAGCCGTTGATTCGGCAGGAGATCTATATATAGCAGGTTTTAAGAATCGTGTAGTGAGGAAAGTTAATACGAAAGGAATAATCAGCACGGTGGCCGGCAAATCCGACTCAGAATTTACTTACGGCGGCGACGGTGGACCCGCCACCGAAGCCTTATTCAATACGATTATGGACGTAGCAGTGGATGCCCTAAACAACATTTACATAGCTGATAATAATGGACGTATCCGGAAGGTTGCCCCTCCTTCAGCTTTCGCCAACATAACGAGCGAGGGGGATCTAACATTTGCTGAGGAGAACGGCCTGGGCTACATCGCGTCAAGTTCCGGACGTCACAAGACAACCATTGACCTTGATACCGGGGTAACCCTTTATGATTTTGGATATGACTCGGATGGAAGATTGGCTTCGATTACCGACCGATTCGGCAACCAAACCATCATTTCCAGGGATAGTAGCGGTTCGCCGACCTCAATCATTTCTCCGGATGGAATTTATACCAGTTTGACAATTGATGCAAACAATCACCTTACCTGGATCACGTATCCCGATGACAGTTACTACACTTTTGAGTATGCCGAGGGTGGTCTGATAACTGCAAAGGTGGAACCCGAAGGCAACCGCTTCGAATACAGTGGATTGATTGACGTATATGACGAGGAAGGAGGTCATTGGAATTACAACAGAATTGTAAATGAGAATGGAGATATATTAATCCAGGTTCTAACAGCGGAGGGCAACCTTAATTCCTATCTGGACCGCACAGATTCCACCGGTGCCTACAGCTCAACCATAACAGATCCCACGGGAGCTCAAACATTATTTACTCAATCAGCAGATGGATTAACCGTAAATAAGTCCTTGCCCTGTGGAATGGAGCTTGAATTCAAATACGATGTGGATTATGAGTATAAGTATAAATACGTCAAAGAAATGAGAGAAAGTGCCCCTTCAGGACTAGAATGGGTGACGCTGAGGGATAAGGCTTATCAAGATACGGACGCTGATGAAGCACCGGACATGATCACAGAGACGGTAACGATCAATGGCAAAACCACGACACTTGAACATAATACCCTTCAGGCGCGGAAATTAGTCACTTCACCTGAGGGTAGGTCAATAACATCGCTTTACGATCCTGCTACTTTGCTAGTCGAAAGTGTTAGCGTGCCTGGCCTTCATTCCACAGCATATGGCTACGATTCAAGGGGAAGGTTGACCTCCATCAGCACCAATGCCAGGCAAACCACATTTGCTTATAATGCACAGGGATTTCCTGAATCCATCACCAATCCAGAGAATTACACCACAACTTACAGCTATGATCCGGTTGGGCGGATAACCGGGATAAGCCGCCCGGACGATGGCTATGTGGGATTTACTTATGACAAAAACGGCAATATGACGGTGTTGACTAATCCGGTGGATATCAACCACGGTTTTGGATTTAACAGCGTCAATCTATATCGCGCTTATACGACGCCATTGAGCGGGAGTTACAGTTATGTGTATGATAAGGACAGGCGTTTGATCCAGACAAACTTCCCTTCCGGCAAACAGATATTCAACATCTGGGACAAGACTAGACTTTCTCAAATTCAGACACCGGAAGGCAACATTGATTTTACCTATCTGTGTGGAACAAAAGTTGAATCAATCACAAAAGACACCGAATCAATTACTTACGGCTATGATGGAAAGCTGGTCACACTGGAGATGTTGAGCGGCACGTTGAATCAATCATTAAATTACACCTACAATAACGACTTTGATGTTTCCAGTTTTACCTATGCGGGAGGCACCGTTAGTTATGATTATGATAATGACGGGCTATTAACCGCTGCAGGTTCCTATTCAATTTCTCGTAATACTCAGAATGGATTGCCTGAAGCGGTTACCGGCGGTGCGTTGAGTCTTTCTCGCGCATTCAATGGTTACGGTGAGGTGGAAGGGCAGAACTTTACGGTTGGTAGCCAAAATGTAACCACGTGGATATTAACCCGCGATGATAACGGAAGAATCATAAACAAAACCGAGACGGTTGGTAGTGTTACCACAAATTATGCTTATACATATGACTCCATGGGAAGACTCTTGACTGTAACCAAAGACGGTAATTTAGTTGAAGCGTATGGCTATGATCTCAGTGGAACACGAATCTCTGAAACAAACACGCTGAGAGGATTTTCTGTAAGGAGCTTTAGTTATTCGGCTGGGGATCATCTCTTATCGGCTGGATCTATGAGCTATTCTTATAATCTAGACGGCTTTTTAACTACTAAGAAAGATGGAGATGACGTGACCAACTATAAATATTCTTCTCGTGGAGAGCTACTAAGCGTTGATTTGTCCGATGGTCGCGTTATCGAATATCTCCATGATCCACTGGGAAGACGAATCGCCAAGAAGGTAGATGGAGTTGTTGTCGAGAAATACCTGTGGGAGGGTCTAACGCGTCTGCTGGCCGTCTATGATGGTTCTAATAATCTACTGATGCGCTTCGAGTATGCTGATGATCGCATGCCGGTGGCTATGAAAAGCGGTGGGACAACCTATTTTCTTACTTATGACCAGGTGGGCTCGTTGCGGGTTGTTGCAGATGCTTCCGGCAATGTGGTAGAATTAATTGAGTATGATTCATTTGGCAATATAATAAATGATACCAATCCGACAATTGAGGTGCCTTTTGGATTTGCAGGAGGGCTTGACGACCGGGATACAGGCCTAGTTAGGTTTGGTTTCCGCGACTATGATCCCGACACAGGGCGATGGACCGCCAAAGATCCTATTTTTTTTGCTGGAGGTGATACGGATCTTTATGGGTATTGTTTAAATGATCCAATTAATGCGGTTGATCCAAGAGGGCTTTTTGGAGGACAGGCTGCTCTTCGAGCATTTTTATATGGTGCACCGCTACTTATAGGAGCTTTAGGGTACGCAACTGGTGCTGATCTTCCTGACGTAAATTTACCTGATATTCCTTATATCCCCAGTGAGGATGAGGCTGAAGATATTCTATTCGATATCTTGATGGCTCGTGGTGAGGACAGTAGTGCCTGCCCAGCATATGAATCTAGAGGAATGGGAGATGAATATGGTCCCTTATGGGATGCACCAGGAATGCCTGGTTGGAGTTATCCCTCAAATGATCCTAATGATCCAGATTTTATGAAAGAGCCAAATGATTATGACAAGTGGTCGAAATGGAAAAAGTTTAAGTGGCAAGCTAAGAAGTTTGCAGCGAAGATATTTTCAGCTTTTCATAATCCCTAGAGGTTTTACTGAATATGAAAAAATATATTTTTTATATCCGGTTGTTGATATATCTCGTCCCTAGATTTAATTTTTCAATACATTCTGTTAAAGAGTTCTGTATAAAGAGGATAAATCATAAACCTGAGGATTATCACGCTCGTTTTTTGTTGGGCGAGTTATACAGATCTGAAGGTAAAAATAGAGAGGCAATAGATGAATACAAAAAGTTAATGCAATATGGTTTCAATAACATAAAGATTATGTATGGTCTTGCCAAGGCCTCATTCAACGCACAACGGTATATTGAATCGCAAGAATATTTTAGAAAGGTTCTCGAAACTAATCCTAATAACAAAGCTGCGATAGACTATTTGGGACGTATTAACGTAATAAGAAATGAATACCGTGAGGCTATATCGTATTTTGAAAAAAGTTTAAATTTAGAAAGAGATGATTCTTTAATATTGGAAAATGTGGCATACTGCTATTACAAAATTGGGGACTATGCTAAATCTTACGAAGCTTACAGAAAGGCATTTAATTTAAATCCGAACTCTGAACTTAAGAAAGATATGGATTTAGCAAAATCAGCGCTAGAAATAAGCAGAAATGGGCTGTATAAAGACGAGTCATGGAAATAAGAACGAAAAATAAGGGTCGCACATTAAAGGGCAGGTTGGAATGACCCCATAAAACTGCAAAGATCACAGCTATGTGATCAGAGTGTTTTGACAGGGATTTGGAGTTGATTCCAGCATCATCTCAAATTCACATTGAGGACGATAACCAATAGCGGAGTGAAGTAGCTTGTGATTATACATGTATTCGATGAAATAGGGAATCTGTCTTAGGGCTGTGTAGCTGTGTAGGGAATTGTTTAGGGACGTTGTTGACTGAGTTGACTAATTTATGTTATGCAAATGGTTAGAATTTTAAAGGAGGAGGGGGAAGATGCCGCGGCGAGCCAGATTGGATGCCCCTGGAACATTGCATCATGTGATGGTACGAGGAATAGAAAGAGGCAAAATTGTCAATGATGTGACGGATCGAAAAGATTTTGTAAGGCGCTTGGCAAAGCTTGCCGTAGGTACCAAAACCGCCATATATGCCTGGGCACTGATGAGCAATCATGCGCACATTCTTTTACGCAGCTCTGAGTATGGGCTTTCGGGATTTATGCGACGGTTGCTGACGGGCTATGCGATTTTTTACAATCGGCGTCATCGACGCTGGGGTCATTTATTTCAAAACCGCTATAAGTCGATTATCTGTGAAGAAGATGCCTATTTTAAAGAATTGGTACGATATATCCATTTAAATCCTTTGCGGGCTAAATTAGTTAAAACTTTAGCACAATTAGACCGCTACCGCTGGTGTGGTCACAGCGTTTTAATGGGTCGCGTTAAAAATGACTGGCAGAATCGAGACTATGTATTGAAATGGTTTGGGCCCAAGCAGGCCGAGGCTAAAAAAGCTTATCGCAAATATGTTCAAAAGGGAATAAATGAAGGGCGTCGCCCGGACCTTGTTGGTGGGGGATTAATACGGTCCTTGGGTGGTTGGTCGGCGGTGAAAGCGTTGCGCCGCTCAGCAGATCGCGAGTTGAGTGATGAGCGGATTTTAGGCAGTGGTGAATTTGTCAAGCGGGTCATAAAAGAAGCTGAAAGCCAAATCAAATATCAACTGCCGGTGAAGGAGCATCATCAAAAAATTGATGAATTGATAGCCAAATTGTGCAAAAATGGAAAAGTATCAATTGAAGAATTAAGATCCGGCAGCCGGCGCAAAGAGGTATCAGGGATTCGAGCTCGGATTGCGATTGGGTTGGTAAAGAACCAAGGGGTTGCTTTAGCCGAAGTTGCTCGGCGACTGGGCGTTTCCACCTCGGCCATATCAAAGATCATAAAACGGGCGAGAAACTAAGTCAATTCAGTCAACAACGTCCCCTTATCGGTTTTTCCTTTTCCCACTACTATCAGCGGACTGCTGTTATTTTGAGGAGCAATTAAATATCAAAATACAGAAAGAACTCATGCGGGTGGGGTCGCAATTTGACGTCGTTGACCTCATTTTCGATTTTGTATTCGATCCACATATCGATGGCATCCGAGGTAAAGACATCGCCTTTTAAAAGGAATTCCTGGTCATCTTTTAAAGAGGCCAGCGCCTCTTCCAAGGAACCGGGCGCCGATGGAATTTCAGCCAGTTCTTCGGGCGGCAGGTTGTAAATGTTTTTATCCAGGGGATCGCCGGGATCGATCTTGTTCCGGATACCATCGATGACCGCCATCAGCATGGCTGAAAATGCTAAATAGCCGTTGCAGGAAGGATCCGGGGTGCGGAACTCAATGCGTTTTGTTTTCGGTGACGGGGAATACATTGGGATTCGAATCGCCGCACTGCGGTTGCGGCTGGAGTAGGCCAAGTTCACCGGTGCTTCAAAACCCGGCACCAATCGTTTATAGGAATTGGTGGTCGGGTTGGTAAAGGCGCATAGCGCCTTGCAGTGGGTTAAAATGCCGCCGATGGCATACAATGCCTCCTGGGAAAGACCGGCATATTTATCGCCGGCAAACAGCGGCTGGTCTTCTTTCCAAATGCTGATATGGGTGTGCATGCCGGTTCCGTTGTCTTCGAAAATCGGTTTGGGCATGAAGGTCACTGTATGGTTATTGCGATAGGCGACATTTTTAAGCACATATTTGAACCACATGAGTTGATCGGCCATCTGGAGCAGCGGCATAAAACGCATATCGATTTCTGCCTGGCCGGCGGTGGCGACTTCATGATGCTGGGCTTCGGTTGCGATCCCCAGATTTTCCAAGGTCAAAACCATCTCCGTTCTCAGATCCTGAAACTTGTCCATGGGTGGAACCGGGAAATATCCTTCTTTGTGTCGCGGTTTATAGCCCAGGTTGGGCATTTCCTCACGACCGGAGTTCCAGACCCCTTCAATGGAGTCAATTTCATAAAAGGCGCCAAACCGGGTGGACTCAAAGCGAATGTCGTCAAAGATGAAAAATTCGGGCTCAGGGCCGAAATATGCGATATCACCAATACCCGTGCTTTTTAGATAGGCTTCGGCTTTTTGAGCAATATTTCTCGGGTCCCGGGTGTAAGGCTCCCGGGTTACCGGATCAACGATGTTGCCGATTAACACCAGCGTTGGCGCTTCATAAAATGGGTCCATTTTGGCGGTATCCGCATCGGGGACTACCAGCATATCGCTGGCGTGAATCGGCTGCCAGCCACGAATACTGGAACCGTCAAACCCATACCCATCTTCAAAACTCGATTCATCCAATTCGTTGATCGGCACACTAAAGTGCTGCCAGACGCCCGGAAAATCCATAAAGCGCAAGTCAACCACCTTGGCTCCGTTTTCCTTAGCCATATCTAAGACTTCTTTGGGTGTCATACGTTTTTCCTCCCTATTATTTTCTTTTCTTGAAAAAGTATCTAAATGTTTTATATTTTAAATTGCATCCGATCCCGTCTCTCCCGTCCTGACCCGCACGGCTTCTTCCACGGGAATCACAAAAATTTTCCCATCTCCGATTTTGCCGGTGTTTGCTGCCTGGCGAATTGCTTGCACCACCTGATCGGCTTGATCTGAATCAACCACAATCTCAATTTTTATTTTAGGGATGAAGTCCACTGCATACTCGGCTCCGCGGTAGATTTCCTTATGGCCCTTTTGGCGACCATAGCCCTTCACCTCGGAGGTTGTCATACCGCGGATGCCGATTTCATCCAGCGCCTCTTTTACGTCATCCATTTTGAAAGGCTTAATAATTGCCTCAATCTTTTTCATTGTAAACCCTCCCGAGTTATTATCAAAACTTCAATATGAAATGTCACTCCTAAAAAGTTTTCCTAAAAAAAGCAACGAAATTATCCGATAGATTGATTTTAATAAGAAAAACACGAGAGATACGAAATGGACGCCCATGAAAATATCACTTTATATCAATCGAAGAAAAGGCCGTCGCCGGTAGTGCCCGGCGAGAATTTATTCTGGGCGAATAATTCCAAGGCCAGTGATATCGTCTCCTTTTTAAAGCTTGGGAAGATAGTTTTCGATCTCGTACCTGCTGACGTGCGTTCGGAAGCGGTTCCATTCGATTTTCTTGTTGGCAATGAATTGCTGGAAGATGTGGTCCCCAAGGGTTTCTCGAACCACCTCGCTTTGTTCCAGCTCCTGAATGGCTTCAAAAAGACTTCCCGGCAACGAAACAATGCCAGCCTTTTCCCTTGCCGCTTCATCCATCTCGTAAATATCCTCTTCGATCGGATCCGGCAGCGCGTAGTTCTGTTCAACTCCTTTTAAACCGGCCATCAGCATAACTGCAAAAGCCAGATAAGGATTGCAGGCCGGATCCGGTGAACGAAACTCAATGCGAGTGGCAACTTCCTTGCCGGGCTTGTACATGGGTACCCGTATCATTGTCGAGCGGTTGCGCCGCGCCCAGGAGATATATACGGGCGCTTCATAGCCTGGCACCAGACGCTTGTAAGAGTTCACCCATTGATTGGTAACCCCGACAATTTCCCGCGCGTGTCGCATGATGCCGGCAATATAGGATTTGGCCATTTCGGATAAATGGTATTTATCTGATGGATCATAAAAGGCGTTCATATCACCGCGAAAAAGCGATTGGTGAACATGCATGCCACTGCCGTTTTCTCCGAAGATGGGCTTGGGCATAAAGGTGGCATAGACGCCTTGTTTGCGGGCAACCTCTTTGACAACCACGCGATAGGTCATGGTCTTATCCGCCATTTTAAGACCTTCATCAAATCGCAAATCGATTTCATGCTGGCTGGGTGCCACCTCATGGTGGCTGTATTCAACCTGGATCCCCATGCGCTGGAGCATAAATATCGTGTCTCTGCGCAAGTCACTGGCCAGATCAAGCGGTCGTGAATCAAAATAGCCTCCCATATCAATAAATTTTGGATTTTCACTGCTTTCAAAATAGAAAAATTCCAGTTCAGGTCCGATGAAAAATTTGTAGCCTTTATCAGCCGCCTTTTGAAGCGCCCGCTTAAATACATAGCGTGGATCACCGGCATAGTGGGAGCCATCCGGTGTCAGAATATCGCAGAACATGCGGGCCACCGGGCGATCCTTGGGGCGCCAGGGTAGAAACTGAAATGTCGTAGGATCCGGCATGGCGATCATGTCACTTTCTTCGATGCGGGCAAACCCTTCAATCGAAGAGCCGTCAAATCCCATGCCTTCGGTGAGAGCACCCTCCAGTTCAGAAGGCGTGATGGCAAATGATTTTAAAATTCCCAAAATATCCGTGAACCAGATTTGAATAAAACTTACATCCTGGTCCTTAACAACTTTTAGGACATCCTTTTTTGATTTCAGCTTCAGCATGTTCGATTCCCTTTCTATCCGGTAATTTCAGCCGTGGATTTTCCTTTGGCTCTCAGGATTTCAGGTACATCCAGGCCGGTGGCGTTTTTAATCTGCTCGAAAATAGCAACGATAGAACCGGCAATGCCTTTGACATAGGTGGGCATGCCCTGCCCGTTGCCGCTGTCCAGTATCGTAACCTTTTCGATGGCAAGATTTTCGGAAACCACACTGGTGACTTTATCGAGGATATCCGGAAGTTGCTGGATTAAGAAAAGCTCCCGGGTATCTTCTTTTTCCCATTCCTGACGCATCAGATTCACTGCTTCTGCTGTCGCTTTGCCGTTTTCTACGATAGTGGATGCGTCGCCAATGGCTTTCAATTCCATGGCTTCTTTTTCTGCCCGAGCCGGCACCACGACGTCAGCCTCATACTTACTCTGATTCAAGGCAACTCTTTGGGTTTCCAGTTTCTGTTCTTCTTCGACCCTGGCGATGTTGCCGGCAACCTTTGCTTTGGCTTCTATGCGTTGGGCTTCGGCATCCAGGTCCGCTTTTTTTATCCGTAGCTTGTTTTCGGCTTCGACAATGGTTACGTTGGCCTCCGCTTCGGCCACATTTCCGATACGCTTGGCCTCGGCGGACACTTGTCTTGATTCAGCTTGCGCATTGGTTTCCGCGATTTCGACATCCTTTCTGACTTCAGCATTTTTCTTGCGACCGATGGCATCCAGATAGCCTTCATTATCAGAGAGATGTTTGATTTTAAACGTATCCAGCACTAAACCCAGGCGACCGAGATCACCTCTGGTCTGTTGTACGATTTTTTCGGCAAACTCCAACCGATTACTGTTAGCTTCTTCCGGCGATAATGTGGCCAAAACTCCGCTCAAACTCCCTTCGAGGTTTTCTCTTGCAATTTGGGATATGGCATTCTCCCATGTTACCCGTTCGTGCGCCTTTTATAATTGCCTCAATGATGCGTTCAACGAAATCATCATTGACGGCAATTTCAAGTCGCACTTTTTTCAGAAGATTTACTTCTTGCCTCACACCTCTGTAGGTTTCCATATACCCCATCGTGCTGCCACATCCCAAGGCATTGCTGACCGTCATGGCATAGACCTCTTCGTCAAATAATGCCTGCTTGACATCAGTCAATTTATGGGGCTGAATCATCGCTACGACCAATTTCATTAATAAATTCCTCCTCTGTTACTCAGTCGTAAAAACCTGAAAGATTGTACAGCTAATAATTTAAGTAAATGGACTCGTGCCAGCCTGTGGTCAATATTTATCTATCGGGCAAGAAGACAAATAAATGGGATGGTATTCTGCAACAGGTATGCCATCAGTGATACAGCTCAGAAATATTAATAAATTCAATGCGTTAAAGTTTGGCCGTAGCTTTGAATAAAAACAGTAAGTTACAATTTTGTATTTTTAAATTAAAAAAATGACAAAAATGTATTCATTTCATCGGGCAATCAGTGCTTCACCCAACCCCATAATTTAATCGTTATTACCGATGCTTGGTGAATGTGGGAATGGAAATATCAGACGACGAGTCTGCGTTCGTCCTTGACGACATTGAGTACGATATGGGTCACTGTTCTATCTACATTGTTATGGACAAGAATATTCTTGATAAAATTGTTCAAATCTTTCCTTCCTTTAAAATGGGCAATTACTATGGAATCCCACTCTCCGGTCACATCATAAATAGCCAGCGTATGCGGATCTTCTGCGATCTTTTCCTGTGCTTCAATAAGCTTCCCATGAGAAATGCGCAAGGCAACCACGGCCATGAGGGTATAGCCGAAGTATTCCGGGTCCAATACAGGAATATAGCCCTTTATGGCACCTATTTCTTCGAGCTTTTTAATTTTATTGATCACCACAGGAGTAGACGTCTTGACCTCCTTGGCTATTTCGCGAAAGCTTTTTCTGGAATTCTCGTTAAGCGCTCTAATAATCTTTAGTTCCACTTCGTTCACCGTTACTCCTCCTTTCTAATATATAACTGAATATAAAAAAAATTTTTATAAATGTAAAGATATTTTATTGAAATCTTGACATTTGTAAAAGAATTTGCGATATTTATTAATTAATTCTATCTGGTTATCCAGAAAGACCAAGTAGGCTTTTTTAAACGTAAGATAATCTTTTATATTATTATGCTCACTTGGCTATTGTAGATAACCAGATAATTTTATTATGGCCACCCCTTTTTTTATGCTAATTTTTTTGCTATTTGAGGTACGGTTTGTGCGGCCAGGTTGAAGCATGCTAACTACACTGATGTTGTGAAGCAAACAATGCATAGGGATTTCATACAAAAATTATTGAATTCCAAAAAACGCCGAGTTGATGGTTTAAAGTTTCCGGTGACGGTGTCAAAGAGCGAGGAAGAAGGCGGTTGCGGTGTTGTTGGCTTTTGCTGCACAGAACCTGTATCCGGTCGTCACATTTATGAGCCATCAAGATTGATGCACAACAGGGGTAATGGCAAGGGCGGCGGAGTTGCAGCTGTCGGGTTTATCCCGGATCAACTCGGTGTCAGCCGTGAGATCTTGGATGAATACTATATGCTTCACATCGCCTTTCTTGACCGTGAGGTCCGGGAAGAACTTGAAGATAAATTTATTACACGCAATTTTGATGTGGCCGCTTCCAGTGAATTAGATACCGTTGACGACTGGAAATCAGTCAAGGGCCTTGAAGTTAAACCGCCGAATGTTTGGCGTTATTTTGTTCGTGTCAAGCCGGAATTGCTCGATGCCTTCATAACGCAAAATGAATTGGAAAAGTTCCCACGGCGTGAGGCGGAAGATGAGTTTGTAAACCAGAACAGCTTTGGGCTGAATCAGGAATATTACGCCTCCTTGGGCGAACAGAGGGCATTTGTCCTCTCCCATGGGCGAAACATAATGATCCTGAAAGTTGTCGGCTATGCAGAGGCGATCGTAACCTATTACAAGATTGAAGACCTATGTGCACATGCGTGGCTCGGACATCAGCGTTTTCCCACCAAGGGCCGGGTCTGGCACCCGGGCGGTGCGCATCCTTTTGCAGGCATCAACATGGCGCTTGTCCATAACGGTGACTTTGCCAATTATCATTCTGTTTGCGAATACCTTAGGCAGCGCCACATATATCCGCAGTTTCTTACCGACACAGAGGTATCCGCGCTGATGTTTGACCTGCTTGATCGGACGTATCATTATCCACTGGAATATATTATTGAGGCTCTTGCACCCACGAGTGAACTCGACTTTGACCGTCTCCCCGAAGAAAGACAAAATGTCTATCGTGCCGTACAAGCCACACATATACACGGTTCGCCGGATGGCCCGTGGTTTTTTATTATTGCCCGTAATATTCCGCGAAAAGAAAGATTCCAGCTTCTGGGAATTACAGACACAGCAATGCTGCGCCCCCAGGTATTTGCCTTTTCAGAAGGAGAGGTTCAGGTTGGCCTGATTGGATCGGAAAAACAGGCCATCGATGCAACCCTGTTAAGCCTGTCCAAGGAAGATAAACGCATATGTCCTGTTGCTGACCGATACTGGAATGCGCGCGGCGGCAGCCATACAGATGGCGGAGCATTTATATTCAATCTGGAAAAGGATTCCAGCGGAAATTACCGGATGACATGTACAGATAAATTCGGGGTCCCGGTACCCATGCCCAAGCAGACCGAATCGTTTGATTTTACAAAAGAAGTATCCGTCTCATCCGCCTCGGGTAATGGTGCTGACAAGCGTATACAACATATATATGCAACAGGTGGTGGGCAGGCGCTCGTTGAGTATATGCGTGACAACATTCCCAGATGGGGCTTCGATGATTTTCAGACGGTCTGCAGGACGATCCGGGAGCGGGCAAAGGACGTGAAGAACACTGCAACGGCGATTAATGCCCTGACCTTTTTAAATGATCTCAGATACGCTATCGGCACTAAAAAACGGAGCCACATGCTTCATATTGTGCGCAGCGAACTTGATCATTTGTTTGACAAACTGCCTTCAATTCAAGCAAACGACCGCGACGAAAGTGCGTTTCGACGAATCGATTATAATACCCGTGCCTTCTTAAGGGCCCCGCAGGCAAAAGAAACCACGCTTGTTATAAATGCCGATCGGTTTCCTCCCGAAGGTGATGAATGTGATGCAGCACTCCTGGTGGATGCCTATCGCAAAGGATGGCGGAATTTTATCTGCTTTGGTTGTTCAGGCCAGAGATACGTGGGGTGTGGTCTCGGACCGCAAACAGAGGAAGTGACCATAGATGTGTACGGCAGCTCGGGGGACTATCTCGGCTCCGGCCTTGACGGTCTGACCATCACGGTGCACAACAACGGCCAGGACCAGCTCGGCCAGATCATCAAAAGCGGAAAAATGGTTATTTATGGAGATGTCGGGCAGACATTCTTATACGGCGCCAAGGGGGGGGAGGTTTATGTAATGGGTAATGCCGCCGGCCGGCCGCTGATCAATTCCGTTGGCAGACCACGGGTAGTTATTAACGGCACATGTCTTGATTTTTTGGCCGAATCATTTATGGCCGGCGACCCTCTGAGGGGTGGCGGCTTTGTTATATTAAACGGTGTTCAATTCGATGATGACGGCAATTTAGTCTCAATGTCTGAGCCGTATCCGGGCAGCAACCTGTTTTCGCTGGCTTCCGGCGGAGCGATTTTTATACGCGATCCTGATGGATATGTTATCGAAGAGCAGTTAAACGGCGGTATGTTTCTGCCGCTGAACGAGGAGGACTGGGCATTAATTCTGCCTTATCTGATGGAAAATCAAAGACTCTTTCAAATAACAATCGATGACCTATTGACCGTGAATGGGGAAAGGCTCCCTCCGGAAAAAGTCTATCGAAAAGTTGTTCCTGCCAGTGTGGGCGCAGAGATGAAAGAAGAAGAGCGCATTGCCTTAAAAGTGGAAGTTGAAGAGCAGGAAACCGTCGGGGATATTCTTTAATTCGAAAGTGGAATAAGAGGGTAACCAAACCGCTATGACAATTCGGATAAAAAAAGGAAAAGCAGTTAAAAATATTATCAGTGCTGTTGAAGAGCTGGCAGGCGTTGATCTCAGCGAATGTTATCAATGTAAAAAATGTTCCTGCGGCTGTCCGGTATCCGGGCATACAAAATCCCCACCTTCTGAAATTATTAGGCGACTGCAGCTGGGGGCCGGAGACGAAATCTTAAGCAGTGATATCATATGGATCTGTTCCTCATGTGAGACATGTTTTGCACGTTGCCCGATGGGCATTGACATGGCATCGGTGATGGATGCCTTGCGGGTTCTTGCAGTAAAAAGGCAAGCGGCAAAACCAAAAGGCGACATTCCGCTTTTTAACCGGGCTTTTTTAAAGACGGTGAACATGTTTGGCCGTACATATGATCTTGTCATGATTGCCGCTTATAAAATGGGTACGTTAACGTTTATGAATGACATGGATAAGTTTCCATCCATGCTGAAAAAGCGGAAAATCGCTATTTTGCCACCCCGGGGGGCAGATAAAAAGACTGTCAAAAGAATTTTCGACAGCGTCAGCCATAAATAAGGAATCCGGAAATGAAATACGCGTATTATCCTGGATGTTCAGCCGAATCGACCGCACGTGACCTTCACTCGTCAAGTATCGCGGTTGCCCGCAGACTCAGTATTGAACTCATCGAACCCGATGGATGGTCATGCTGCGGTGCTACACCGGCGCACCAGACGGATCGGCTCCTAGCCGCATCTCTCCCGGCTTTTAACCTAATACTGGCGATGGAGATGGGTCTTGATATGGTTGTCAACTGTGCCGAATGCTTCAGCCGGCTGAAAATGACAAACCATGAAGTTGTCAACCATACCGAAATACGCAAACAAATCGGTGCAACCATCGGCCGTGATTATGACGGTTCGGTTAATGTGCGTCACTTCATAGAAATACTGCTGGAGGATGTCGGAATCGATTTCCTTCAGGATAAATTCACGCATTCATTAAGCGGACTTAAAGTGGCATGCTACTACGGCTGCCTGCTGGTTCGCCCCCAAGAGATTACCCAGTTTGACAACCCGGAAAATCCGGTTTCCATGGATCGCCTCATCAACGTGATGGGCGGGGAAAGCCTCGACTGGCCCCACAAGGTTGAATGCTGCGGTGCCGGTCTGGCTCTTACAAGAACGGATGTCGTTGTCCATCTGGCTGATTCGATCATCGGTATGGCCAAAGATGCCGGTGCGGACTGCATCGCCGTGGCATGTCCCCTGTGCCAGGCAAACCTTGATATGCGACAAAGTGATATTAACAACGAAAAAGGCCGGCATTATGATATGCCGATTGTCTATATTTCACAATTACTCGGTCTTTGCCTGGGCATTTCTATGGACGCTTTAGGATTGCGAAAGCTGATGGTATCGCCGTCATGTGTTATTCATGCGGTGAGTGCAGTGGTCTGAGGGCAGAAGGCAGATGACAGATGACAGAGGAAAGATGAAAGAGGACAGAGGATAGAAGACAGAAGACAGATCAGAGGTTTCAGGTTACCAGGTGTCAGGTGTCAGAAAATACAGATGATATGCGAATAGGTGGAAATAAAAAAATAGGCGCAGTGCTTGTCCAGGGGGGCGGCATTGCAGGGGTTCAGGCCTCGCTTGATTTGGCCAACTCCGGTTTCAAGGTCTACATCATCGAACGTTCAGCTTCCATTGGCGGCATGATGTCCCAGCTGGACAAGACTTTTCCAACCGGTGACTGTGCAACCTGCATTGTCTCACCCAAACTTGTCGAGTGTGACCGCAATCTGAATATCGAGATTCATACCTTATCTGAATTGATTCAGATTGAGGGTCAACCGGGAAATTTTACAGCAATCATCAAAAAGTATCCGCGATATGTTGACGAGCATGTTTGCAATGATTGTGGTGACTGCACCGAGATCTGTCCGGTTGATATAAAGGACCGCTTTAACCGCAGTCTGGGAACCCGCAAGGCAATCGCCAAGCATTCGGTGCAGGCCATACCCAATGTCCCAGAAATTTTCAAGTTGGGTCATGCACCCTGTAAAATCGCATGTCCGGCAAACATAAATGTCCAGGGATATATCCAGCTGATAAAGAAAAAAGAGTATGTCAAGGCGGTCAAACTGATTAGGGAACGCAATCCCCTGGCAGCCATATGCGGCCGCGTATGCACGCATCCATGCGAAAGTGCATGTACCCGTAGCCGGTTTGATTCTGCGGTAGCCATCAGACAGTTGAAACGGTTTGCCGCTGACAAAGAAATGGAAATGGTTGAAGCCGGTATCATCGCCCTCCCAAAGGAAAAAACACCGGCGGTGGATGCCAGAAAAGTTGCCATTATCGGTGCCGGACCCTCCGGTTTGACCGCTGCCCAGGATCTCGCGGATCGCGGGTATGCGGTAACGATATTTGAAGCATCATCGGCAGCGGGCGGGATGCTGCGCTGGGGTATTCCTGAATACAGGCTCCCGGCAAATATTCTTGATTATGAAGTTGAGCTGATCCGTCGCAAAGGCGTTAGCCTTGTCTACAACTGCCGTGTCGGAAAAGACATAACTATTGAAAATTTGCAAGCGGATTTTAGCGCGGTATTTGTTGGTATCGGAACCCAGAAAGGGACATCCATTGGCGTGAAGGGAGAAAATCTTGACGGTGTGGAACAGGGGTTGGATTTTCTCCGCAAAGCCGTAGCCGAGAATGATAAACCCTCCATAAATGGGCATGTGGTGGTGATCGGCGGCGGTGATGTTGCCATGGATGCCGCCCGTTGCGCAGCACGTTTGGGTGCTGAAAAAGTCAGCATTGTCTACCGCCGGACAGCTGCTGAAATGCCGGCCATGAAGGCGGAAGTGGAACATGCCGTGGAGGAGGGGATTTATTTTCGGTTCCTTACCGCTCCGGTTGAATTTATCGGTAATCAAAACGGGCGGCTGCACAGGGTAAAATGCATCCGGATGAAACTGGATACACCCGATGAATCCGGAAGAAAGCGGCCCGTGCCAATAGACCGATCGGAGTTTGAGATAGAAGCGGATATGGTGATTCTGGCCGTTGGAAGCCAGCCGGATAGGCTTTTGTGGGAATCAGCCCCTGGATTGCCGGTAAACACGTGGTGCAATATTGTAGCTGATAAAAATGGTGTGACAGACATGCCGGGTATTTTTGCCGGCGGCGATATTGTCACCGGCCCCGCAACTGTCATCGCTGCGGTTGCCGCAGGCAAGCGCGCAGCGGAGTCCATAGATTACTATCTGCAGGGCAAAAGTGCGGCAATCCAGCGTTTCGAGGACGCCCTTAAATCGATTCCCGAAAATAACCTCCCTTCCATACAAAATATTGAAAATAAGCCGCGTGCCATGGCAAAGGAACTGCCGGCTCAGGAGCGGGTTAAGGCATTTTTTGAAATCGAGAAATGTTTTTCCGAAAAGGACGCACTGGCTGAAACCGAAAGATGCCTGAACTGCGCTTTGTGTTCGGAATGCGGGGCGTGTGCGGAAGCCTGTGAGAAAAATGCAATTGATCACGAGATGGCGGAAGAAATCATCGAGCTTGACGTCGGTTCCGTCATACTTGCACCGGGCTTCGATGAATTCCGTGCAGAGATAAAGGCAGAGTATGGTTTCGATCGTTATCAAAACGTGATCACCAGTGTCCAGTTTGAAAGAATGCTGTCTGCAGCCGGGCCGTTTCAGGGGCATGTTTTGCGCCTGTCAGACGGTCGTGAGGCCCGCAAAATTGCCTGGATTCAATGCGTGGGTTCACGTGACTCCAGATGCGGCAATGAATACTGTTCATCAATATGCTGCATGGCGACGACCAAGCAGGCGATGGTTGCCCGGGAACACGTGACTGGGCTTGAGGCAGCCATTTTTTACATGGACATCCGGGCGTTTGGCAAAGATTTTGATCCGTATTACGAGCGTGCCAGAAGCATGGACGGCATCCAGTACATGAAGAGCATGCCCTCACGTATTGTCGAAATGCCCGGGACAAAGGATCTCAGACTCCGTTTTGTGAATGACAACTTCGAATTCGAAGAACGTGATTTTGACCTCGTTGTCCTGACCGTGGGCCTTGATCCAAAAACTTCCGTCTCGCAAACCATTTCCCGTCTTGGAATCGAGCTGAATGAATTTGGATTCTGCGCAACAGACCGGCTGTATCCGCTTGAAACATCACGTCCCGGTGTGTTTGTTGCTGGGGCGTTTCAGGAACCCAAGGATATTCCCGAAACCGTGACACAGGCAAGCGCAGCAGCATCCGTGTCAATGGAATTGCTGGCTGGGGCCAGGAATACACTTACCGCCAGAAAGCAATATCCTGCCGAACATGACGTAACTGATGAAGAATCGCGAATCGGCGTGTTCGTGTGCCATTGCGGTATGAATATCGCCTCTGTAGTTGATGTTGAGAAAGTGACCGCAGCTGTTTGCGGTGAGCCGGATGTTGTTATGGCCACACACTCAATGTTCGCCTGTTCTGATACCAGCCTGTCAGATATCAAGGAAACGATTCACAGACACCGGCTGAATCGTATCGTGGTTGCCTCCTGTACCCCCCGTACACATGAGCCTTTATTCCGGGAAACGTTGCGTGAAGCCGGCTTAAACCCATATTTGTTTGAGCTTGCCAATATCAGGGATCAGTGCTCATGGGTGCATTCATCTGAACCGGAATCCGCCACCTCAAAAGCCATTGAGCTTGCAAGGATGTCAATTGCAAGGGCGCGTCTGCTTTCACCTCTGAAGGGCGAGTCCCTTGAAATTAATCAAACGGGCCTTGTGATCGGCGGTGGTCTTAGCGGAATGACCGCCGCGCTTTCACTGGCAGACCAGGGTTTTGATGTTCACCTTGTTGAACGGTCCGGTTCGCTGGGAGGGCATCTTTTAGACATCCATGGGACGCTTGAGCATGATGACATTTCCGGTTTTACATCGGATCTCATCCAGCGCGTGGAGAATCATCCCAATATTGATCTTCATCTCGAGACAGAAGTGAAGGCTGTTGCCGGGCATATCGGTAAGTTTAATATCAGGCTTTCGCAAAAGGGTCAGCAAACAGAGACTCCGTGTGGGGCCATCATTGTTGCCACCGGAGCCGGGCGGGCCGAAACAGGGGAATACCGTTACGGCAAATCGGATCATGTCATGACACAGCATGAACTTGCAGACCAGCTGCATGCCGACCGATTTTCAGGAGCGGGGCAAAATATCGTTATGATCCAGTGTGTGGGCTCACGCAACAAAGAGCGGGCCTACTGCAGCCGCATATGCTGTTCGATGGCGATCAAGAATGCATTGAGCATTAAAACAAAAGCACCTGATGCCAATGTTTTCGTCCTATACAGGGACGTCAGGACATACGGTTTCCGCGAGAAATACTACCAGGAGGCCCGAAGAAATGGTGTTGTTTTTATTGGTTACAGTGCGGAGAAACCGCCCGTGGTTTCAGAAGAAGATGGTCTTTGGGTTACGTTTGACAGCCCGGACTTTCCTGAGACTATTGAAATAGAAGCAGATAAGGTTGTGCTGAGCACCGGCATAAGTGCATCTGAAGATAACACAAAGATTGCCGATATGCTCAAGGTGCCGTTAAATGCGGACGGTTTTTATGTTGAGGCGCACCTTAAGCTGCGGCCGATTGACTTTGCCAAAGAGGGTATCTTTGTGTGCGGTCTTGCTCATTCACCAAAATTTATTGATGAAAACATTTCTCAAGCCCGTGCCACAGCTGCCCGTGCCGCTACAGTACTTTCAAGGACGCACCTCGAAGTCGGTGCTCAGATTTGCAGGGTTGACCAGAGCAAGTGCATTGCATGCATGACGTGTGTTCAATCATGTCCCTATGGTGCTCCGTTTGTTAACGCTGATCATAAAGCGGAAATTGCTGTCGCCAATTGCATGGGATGCGGCATCTGTGCGTCGGAATGTCCTGCCCGTGCAATCCAGCTCAACCATTTTGAGGCCAAGCATTTTAATGTAATGTTGGACAATCTGCTCCATTCTTTAAGTGATGCAGCCTCAACCCAAAAAACAGAGACAGCCGCGTGATATGTTAGGCGCTTAGGGCTTGTTAACTTACAATGTGTTGGTAAAAAATTGAAGATTTCAGATTTCGGGTGTTAGGTGTCAGGATACGGGGTTCTCAATTAAAAAATATATTTCTTTTTCGTGATTTCGCCTGCCCCGTAGGTAGGTACTATCATACTGGGGTCCTTTCGTGTTTTCGTGATAATAGAATCTTTTTGGTTCCGGTTTGTCCGGGCTAGGAAGTCAAGATATTAATGATGCGTGCAAATCCATTTGAGCCTAAAATTGTTGCCTTTTGCTGTCATTATTGTGCATATGCAGCCGCGGACCTGGCTGGTTCCATGCGTCTTCAATATCCGACGAATATCCGAATTATTCGTACTCCCTGTACCGGTAAGCTGGAGGTTGAATATTTCATGAGGGCTTTTGAATATGGCGCTGACGGCGTTCTTGTGGCCGGTTGCGAAGAGGGCAGCTGCCATTTTATCGAAGGCAATCTCATGGCCAAACGCCGGGTAAATTATGCCCGTGAACTTCTGTCCGAAAGCGGTTTAGAAAGAAAGCGTCTGCGAATGGTGAATATCTCAGCTGCCATGGGGACCGTTTTTGCAGAAACAGTTAAAGACATGATTGAAACTGTTCGCAAGCTGGGACCCAATCCCGTGAGGTCGGACCATGTAAATGTCAAACAGGAGATCCATAGATGATAGTTGCACAAAGAAAACGCATACCTGAACTTGTTGAAATATTAAAAGGAAACAAAAGGATCCTGGTTCTGGGATGCGGCACATGTGTTGCCGTATGTCTCGCCGGGGGAGAGCGCGAGGTGAGTATTATTTCTTCGGCATTGCGTATCGCATCAAATGTTCAAGAGCTTGATTTCGAAATTGGCGAACTTACCATTGAGCGCCAATGTGACAATGTTTTTATTGAAGAAGCTGCTGAAACTATCGAAAAATATGATGTGATACTATCTCTGGGATGCGGAGCCGGTGTTCAGGCGGTTGCCGAACGTTACGCTGAAAAGCCGGTTTATCCCGGCTTAAACACGGCCTTTATCGGCATACTCGAAGAAAGGGGACTTTGGGCCGAAAAATGCGCCGCTTGCGGGTCGTGTGTTCTACATCAATATGGCGGTATTTGCCCGATTACCCGATGTGCAAAGCACATGTTGAACGGACCATGCGGCGGTTCCCGGGAGGATCGCTGCGAAGTCCGACCTGACCTTTCATGCGCCTGGCAGCTTATTTATAAGCGGCTGAAGGGCATCGGCCAGTTAGACAGACTCAGGAAGATAGAGCAGCCCAAGAACTGGCGCATGAACCTTGACGGCGGATGCCGTGTTATTGTTCGTGAAGATCATAGGATCTAATATTCAAAGGCCGTGCCATAGGACAAGGTATTGATGATGCCCATTTTAAAATTACAAATTACAAGAACCAAATTACAAATAAATCTCAAATTCAAATATTCAATGATCGAAACATGATTGATTGCTTCGAAAAAGTCCCAATTTCGTTTCTCCGGCGAACCCCGCATCGGGGTCCAGGGCAGGCGCCGGAGTCTATAACCTATTGAAATGAGATGAATTGAATTTCAAAGCAGTGAAATATGCCAGATCGACCTTTGAAAATATACATTTTTTACTGCTCCAACAGCCTTGACATTGAGGACTTGAGGCAGTGTTGCGGCCAACGGGGGAATGACCTGTTAAAGACCGTCAGTTTGCCCTGTTCCGGTAAGTTGGAACTTATTTATCTGCTCAAGACTTTTGAAACCGGGGCCGACGGTGCGGTTTTGATAACGTGTCCCAAGGGTGAATGCAGACACCTTGAAGGAAATCTACGGGCGCACAAGCGAGCGCAAGCCGTGCGTGCTCTTCTTGAGGAAACAGGGCTGGGCAGGGAACGCATGCAAGTCACCCATCTTGATAAAGAAGGCGCAGTGGAACAGATCGCCGGCGAAATCGAACATCTCTGTACACGGATAAGAAACTATGCGTCCTCCAAGACGGTGCCTGTAGGAAGCGGCACCATTGGCGCAGCGGTTGTGCCGAAAAACTAATTTCGCATAGTAATAATCCGTGATACGGTCAGCTGTTTGGAAACCATACGATGGAGAATGACAGTCAACTCGCAAGTCAGATAGAAGCCGGCAGCTTCATTGTTACCGCCGAATACCTGCCAAAGCCAAGTGCCGACAGTTCAGCTGTCGAGAAGGTGAAACGCTTTTTTAATTCCGGGCTGACGGCTGTCAATGTGGCCGATAATCCTCATGGGCCCGTCATGTCCAGCCTTGCCGGTTCTGTTGCGCTGAAAAGATTAGGAATAGAGCCGGTGTACCAGATTGTAACCCGTGACAGGAATCGTATTGCGATTCAGTCGGACTTGCTTGGTGCGGTATCTTTGGGAATCAGGAATGTGTTGTGCCTATCCGGATACCACCAGGCACTGACCTTGAGCCCTGAGTCCTCAAATGTTTATGATATTGACTCGATTCAGCTTATTGCAGCGGTTAAGAAGATGAACGCGGAGGGAATACTCCTGAATGGTACCCAGATCGAGGGAAGATTTCCGGTACTTGTGGGCGCTGCGGCAAATCCGGACCTGAAACCGATGGAATTGAATATCATCAGGCTGGTAAAAAAGGTTGCCGCTGGTGCGACCTTTATTCAGACCCAGGCCGTGTTTGATATCGATGCATTTCAGCAGTGGATTGAAGCCGCCCGAAAAGAAGGTATTACTGAACAAACAGCCATCCTGGCAGGCGTGATGCCCATCGAAGGCGTGACAGAAGCAGAAAGACTGAAAGAGAAGTACACGGATTTCAGTGCCCTGGGCAAGGTTGTTGAACGCATGAAACAAGTGGGCGACGAAGACGCCCAGAAGAAAGAGGGCCTGGCTATATGTGCTGAAACAGTTAAAAGGATCAAAGGTATTAAAGGGCTAAGAGGGATACACATTATCTCCGGCGGAAAAGAGGCGGTTGTGCCTGATGTGATCAATGCTGCAGGGCTATAAGCGCAGATCTGGATTTAGAGAACACGGCTTTGATGTTACCTCAGAGAAGGATGGTAAAAATTAGGCAGCTGCTGGAGTACTGGAGTAATGATGATTTCGGATATTGAATTTTTTTCATCGTGTATAGGCAATACACTATTCGCGAATCGAAGCTCTGGTTTTGAAAAATCATTTTTCCAATACCCCAATACTCCAACACTCCGTGGACGTTTTGCACAGGCAGAGCCGAAAACCCCTGACCCGGCCAAAAGAACTAGGCTTTCTTTGGAAGGAAAAGGTGAAGGTCAAATGCCAAAGAGATATCATATTCATACAACCCCTGTTCCCCCCCGACTGCCACGTGTTGGCAAATTTGGCGTTGTGGACTGGCGTGAAGACTGCGCCAATTGCCATAACTGTGTAAAGAAGGCATGTGTCTATGATCGTTACCGTGAGGAGTCAACCTATATTCGAAATCTGGATAGCGTCGACGCCCTGTTTTTCAACTGCATGGGATGCTTTTCATGCGTGCAGGACTGCACAAAAGGCCTTTTGAGCCTTACGATCAACCCTGAGTATGAGCGGCTGGGGAATCAGTACTGGACGCCAGAAATTATTCAAACCACCTGGCTTCAGGCTGAAACAGCCGCGGTACCGGTTTCCGGAGCAGGGTACCAAGGAAAATTTTCTGGTCATGGTTTTGATTCCATGTGGACGGATATGTCTGAAATTGTAAGACCAACACGTGATGGCATCCACGGGCG
>CP070746.1:2500496-2507687 GCA_020348305.1 Desulfobacterales bacterium | reverse complement strand
AGCTTTCTTTGCCCCTTGGCCCTGATTTGATCATTATGGATGGGCGAAAATCGTTTGTAACCGTTGGTCCTGCCGAGGGTGAAGTCGTCGAACCCAATGTCATCATGGCTTCAGGCGACCGGATAGCGATCGACGTTGAAGGAGTTAAAATTCTCCAGTCCTATCCGCGCGACAACCTGATCAAGATGCCGGTTTGGGAGATGCCGCTTATTAAAAGAGCAATTGAACTCGGACTCGGCGTATCCGGTGAAGAGGGCTATAAGGTGTTAACCAGTTAAAATACTCAAAGATGTTCGAATAGCTAAATTATCCGCTTAGCGAGTATTTTGCGGAACAGGAGATATTAATGAGTATAGCCCGACTAGAAGAAATCTTAACGGATGCCAAGGTTATTCTGGATAAAGCCGAAGCGGATGACCGCAAAGAGCTGTTACTGTTGATTAAAGACCTTGAGGAGGCGAAACAGACAATTTTTGTAAAAACAGCCGATGCCAAGCCTTTTCTGAAAAATTGTCAAGATAAGGCCAGAGCTCTCAAAGCCGCAGTCGAGCATGAAAATAGCTGGGGAGAAGAATCCAAAGCGGCGTTTTCAGGCTTTGAGCGCGCCGTGTCTAAATTGCGAAATACCATTTTAGTCCGCACCCAACGAGCGACTTAGGCCACTTATTTTTTTTCAGAGAAAGAATTCATTGCGAAAGGAGGTAAGCAATCATGCTTCAAGGCGGTTACATGGGCAAGCTGCTCAGAATAAATTTGACCACCCGGCAGCACGTGATTGAAGATATTGTTGCAAAAGATTTTCAGTATTTCCTCGGTGGCAGAGGACTTGGGGCATTGTGGTACTGGCGAGAAATCGAACCGAACGTGGAGCCGTTAGCTTCGCAAAACAAAATCGGCTTTTTCACCGGACCGTTAACTGGAGCACCCCTTGTGTCAACCACTAAATTTCAAGTGGCCACGAAGGGACCTGAAACAGGCCATTACCTTTGTTCCAACTCCAGTGGCTACTTTGGGCCACGATTGCGCCAAGCCGGCTTTGACGCTCTGATCCTCGAAGGCGTCTGCGAGCAGTGGACGGCCGTAGTGGTTGAAAATGATACGGTGCGATTCATTGATGATAAGAGCTGGCAGGGGCTATCCACATTTGAGGCCCGCAAAAAGTTGCTGAATCAGTTGCCAGATCTAAAATGGGCAACGCTTTGTGTGGGGCCTGCTGCCGAAAATGGCGTGGTATTCTCATCCATATTTGTTGATGATGGCCGGGCGTTTGGTCGTGGCGGCAGCGGTGCCGTACTCGCATCCAAAAAGGTTAAGGCCCTGGCAGTCAGAGGAGATAATACCCTGCCCATTGCCGATGCCGAAAAATGCAAAGAGATTGATAAGAATGCCCGCAAGGATCTGAAGATCTCGCGTGAAAAGCATCGCTTACTGGGCACCGCGCAGCTCGTGGAAATCATCAATGAACTGGGCTGCATGCCGACGCTTAATTTTCAACATTCCTGGAAGCCCCCTGAAGAGGTGCAAGGCGTATATGCCCAAACCTTGCGTAAGGAATATTTTGAACGAAATTACGCCTGTTTCCGCTGCTCGGTAGCATGCGGCCAATCCGCCAAAGTAAAGCTCGGTGAGTTTGCGGGTGCCGCCTCACGCCCTGAGTACGAGAGTATTGGCATGTTGGGCCCACTCTGCGGCCTCAATCGGATGGACGCTGTAATCGCCGCCGATGAAGTGTGCAACAAGCTGGGCATGGACACCATCACATCCGGCAACTTACTGGCAATGGTCATGGAGCTATTTGAAAAGGGAGTGATTTCAGCGGACGAAAACGAAGGGCTGGAGGTCAATTTCGGCGACGGCCAAGCCATGCTTCAAATGCTTCAATTTATTGCTGAGCGGCGCGGTCTGGGCAAAATAATTGCTAACGGTGCCAAAGGGATTATTGAAGCGCGACCGGAATGGAAGGCTTTCATCTGCCATGTGAAAGGATTGCCCTTTCCGGCGTATGATCCACGCGGATTCAACGGTATGGGGCTTGCATATGCCACCTCTGCGAGGGGCGCCTGCCACAATGTCGGCGGGTACACGGTCAGCGGTGAGCTATTGTCTGACAATTATGACCGTTATGCGCTAAAAGGCAAAGGTGAATTAGTCAAGTCCTTGCAGGATAACCGCGCCTACGTTGATAGCCTGGGAATATGTACTGTCGTGCGCGGTGCTTATGGGTTTGGCACCAGTCCTCCACCGGATACGTTGCTGGCCGTAACTGGCTATGATTTCGCCCCGCACCTGATGATAATAGGCGAACGGATTTCAAATTTAGAGCGATCTATATTGTTGCGAGAAGGAATCGACCGCAAAGACGACGATTTGCCACCTCGCATGAAGGAGCCGATACCGGACGGACCGGCATCCGGTCATTTCATCAGCGATGAGATGTTAAACGAAATGCTCGACGAATATTATGGCCTGCGCGGTTGGGATCAAAACGGTAAACCGCTGCTAAAGACCCTTGAACGGCTGGAACTAAAGGAGTTCATCAGTTAGTCATGGCGACGATTACCATCAAGTTTCTTGCCGGCATGCAGACAATAGCCGGCAAGACGTCTGTTGAAATCTCAGTCGATTCCGACAGCCAAGTGAGAAATCTGTCCGATCATTTGCAAGGTCTCGGTTTTGATCCTGAATCCAGCGACACGATAGTTGTTCTTAACGGGCGGGGACTGGGACAGTGGGCTCCCGATAGACGAATTCAAGACGGAGACGAACTGATTATCTTTCCTTCCATTTCAGGGGGTTAGATATTACAATTTAGGGGCAAGCACACGAACTGTTGGACCCGATGCAGTTCATAAGGGAAAGGAGGATTACCATGCCAACGTACGGTGCGCATACTTTCCTATGGATTGATGAATGGACAACACAGAAGGGGAACAAGGCGATTGCCGCCACAGCCGAGGCCGGTTTTGATTTCATCGAGATCTCCTTATTGAGGCCTGACGAATTCGATGTGGCAGCGCATAAGAAGGCCCTCACCGAAGCTGGGATCGAGGCCACAGGGTCGCTGGTGCTGCCCGAATGGGCACATATGCCGGAAGAACCAGAGAAAGCCAAGCAGTTTCTCAGCAGCGCGCTTGAGAAGCTCGAAGCGGTGGGGGGAACATACCTGGGGGGGTGTATCGCATTTGCCTTGGGTAAGTTCACCGGAGATCGCCAGGTGGTGATCGACACCCTTGGTGAGGTGGCAGTGGATGCTAAAAAGCGGGGTATCACGCTGGGTATCGAGGTGGTCAATCGATACGAAAGCAACCTGTACAACACGATGGTCGATACTCGTGAGACCATTCTTGCCATCGGTGAAGATAACATCAAGGTGCACGTCGATACGTATCACATGCTTTATGAGGAGGCGGGCTTCTATAAGCCGCTGGTTGAGAACGCCGACGTGCTGGGCTATATGCACATGAGCGAAAACCATCGCGGCTTGCTCGGCAGCGGCACGGTCAACTGGGACGAGATATTTCGTGGACTTTTGGATGCCAGTTATAAGGGACCAATGGTCGTCAAGTCTTTCCCGGCGGTCAACCCGGATTTGGCCGCAGCAATAAAATTGTGGCGACCCCCGACCCAATCCTCAGCGTTTCTGGCGAGGGAGGGACTTAAGTTTCTCAAAGAGCATGCCGAGAAATACGGTCTTGGCCGCTAGCTGCTTTGTGAACATACCCATCATACAGAACGCTGTGTATGTGTGCGCAATGATTTATGTCATTCTGTATAGAATTCGCAAGGAGAGCTTGAGCCTGACATCACATAAGTAGCCAAAGAGAGGTGTAACTTGAAGCGGGAACTTTTAATGGGAATTGACATCGGTACGCAAAGTGTTCGTGTCGCCCTGCTGGATCTTGATGGACGGATCGTGGCAAGTTCAAGTACCCCCCAGGAGATGATCACCCCAAAGCCGGGGTGGAGCGAGCAGGATCCAGATATCTGGTGGGCCAATACGGTCGAAAATATTCATAAGGTAAAACAAGCAGCTGATTTAGATCCAGCTGAAGTTTTAGGCGTTGGCGTTGGCGGACAGATGCATGCGACCATTCCTCTGGGGAAAGATGGAGAACTGCTGAGTCATGCGGTTCAGCTCTGGTGCGATAAGCGTTGTGCCGCTTTCGCTCAAAAGTTTAAGTCTGATCCCAACATCAAGCGGGCCAGTCAGCTGGTTGGCAATCCGGCTGTACCGGCATGGCTGGGTTTCAAAATTCAGTGGTTGAAGGAAAACGAGCAGGCGCTTTATAAGAACACTTGGAGATTTGTGTTGTCTTCCGGCTACATCAATTATCGCTTAACCGGCGAGGTCATTGCAGATTGGACCGAGGCGTCCGGCTCTTTTTTGATGGATGTTGGGACAAGCAATTGGTCAGCAGAAGTGATTCAGTATCTCGGATTGGACATCGATAAACTGCCCGAAATCCGTGAATCCTCGGAGGTTATTGGAAAGATTACGGCACAAGCTTCGAAGATCACTGGCTTGGCGGAAGGAACCCCTGTGGTGGCGGGAGCCGGCGATATGTTGTGTATGTTGATATCTTCAGGTCTCACCCACCCGGGGCAAGCGGCAGACATTACAGGGACGGCCTCCATTATGTCTGTGTATGTTGATGAGCCGGTCATGGACGCTCGCCTGATGAATTTGCACCACGCGCTGCCCGGCTGGATTCCGTTTGGCATTATTGACTCAGGAGGCGGCGCTTTGAAATGGTTCAAAGATGAATTGTGCAAGGCGGAAATAGAGGAATCCTTAGACAAACACCAAGATGTATATGATATCCTGAATGCGAAAGCGACAGAATTTGAGCCGGGTTCAGAAGGATTGCTTTTTTTTCCTTATCTCATGGGCGAACGATCGCTGGGGACACCTTTCGCGCGGGGTGTATTTTTTGGCATTACGCCGCGCGTCGGAACCGGGGCGATGGTTCGTGCAATTATGGAGGGGATCACGTTAGAATTGCGGCGGACTCTTGAAATCGTAGAGGAGGCCGGCAACAAGATCAGAAACGTTTACACCATCGGCGGCGGGGCCCGCAGCGATCTATGGTCGCAAATCAAAGCAGATATTTACAACAAGCCGGTTTATACCTTTGAGTCATCAGAAGGAGGTATTCTCGGCTCGGCTATTTTAGCTGGTGTAGGAGTGGGTGTTTATGCCAATGCCCGTGAAGGAGCAGAAAGATGCCTTCGGATAGAGAAGTCTTTTAAGCCTGATCAATCTAAAACAGATCGATATAATTATTTGTTTGAAATTTTCAAAGATGTCCATGATCGACTGCAAGAACCTTTTGATAAGTTAGCGCGTATGCCTTAAAAAAGTGTCTCCAAGTGGGTAAAAGATGAAAAAAATCGAACCATTTGGCTAAGAGACGTTATCCAAGATATATTGGAAATGCTTTTTGAGCCTGCTCATAGCCATGCTTGATGGACGCGCGAATTTCTTCTATGTCAAATTCAAACGCACCTTTTTTCAAAACACCTCGAGCAGGCTGGATAAGTTTTACATTAATTCCCTTATACTCTGCCATAGTCAATGCGAAATCTATTGGCCCCCACAAAAGCTGGTGCATAACAATTTGAAGACCACGCTCGACAAAATGAGTGAGATTCCCAAAATCACCTTTTTTGAAGCTTTCTAGATTTTTTGATTCTGCAGCAGCTATTTTTTCCTCAAGGTTGAATGCCGAAACCATGATGATCTCTTCGACATCCATATCAAGAATCTGCCTCACTGGCATTACATATCTTAAACCGCCATCAACATAATGGCGACCATTAATTTCTATTGCTGGAGTCATTCCTGGAACTGAGGTACTCGCTAAAATAAACGACTTAATATTAGAGTCATTTTGATCTATGAGCATAAACTCACCGGTTTCTAAACACACCACCCCTACTAACAACTGAATATTGCTTTTTCTTAACTTTTCAACACTAATATACTTATTTACTAATTCAGCCAAAGGCTCAATTCCATAGATACCGCCCTTGACAATAATATTTTCAACAAAGCCAGGGCTAAAAATATCTTCCTTACTTTCAAGCGATCCCCAGATATCTTTAGCCACATCGATGTCACCCTGGACGATCATTGCAGCGATTAGTGCCCCAACTGATGTGCCACATACAAGATCGAATTGCATGCCGAATTCCTGAATTAGATACATGATCGCTCCTAATTCAAAAGCACCAAAAAATGCTCCACCGCTTAACACTAAAGTGCGCTTAACTTTTTTTGCATTATAGTCTTTTAACGGAACAGAGCTGGTTAACCTATCTCCAGTAAAATACCTTGTTTTAGTTGTACAACCTAGACAGAATGTAGCTATTAATAGACCAGTAAAAAACAAGACCATGATTGACTTTTTTCTGCAACACATAATGCCTTCCTATATGCCAATATTTCAGGGCGGTTTGTGTATTACATTTTACAGTCCATGTAAATGTGTGTCTCAGAGTGGAAACATGATATAACCAGCTATACGGACTGAATTATATTTATTGGAAATATGTTTCTCCTCGTCCCAAACAAAATCCATCTGACTTCTAATCTTAAATTTGCCTGGAACCCACCACGTTTCAGAAAACAATGTTGCATATATACCGAGTTCCTCAACGTTGAAAACACCTTCAATTCCATGGCGTTCTTTCCGCTTATTATCTTCAATGTGGGCATAAAATGCCAAAGAGTTTCCGAGATCATCCCATGGGGATGTCCTAAGATGCCTGCTTTGCTCGAAACTCTGTACAAAGAAAAATGAAGTGCCTATTGACACTGGATTCTTCCACAATGACAGCTCTTTATCGATAGAGAATAGCAAGTTCAGAATGCTACCCGCATTCTCCTCGCAATTCTTCGCCAGAGCAGTACCACCGTAGCTCCAAGTATCAAAATATTTGCGAAATTTGACATATGCTGCCGAAAGCTTGTAAGGATTTGGGGAGAACTGAGAGGTAGTCTCCCTTTCCTCACTTGGCCATGAGGCCCACGCTCTAGTAAAACCTACTTCAATTGATAAGTCATCTACTCTTGTGCCAAATGAGGTAAATAGGCTATACCCTGGGTCTCCCATTGGATTCTCTAATTTTCTATTCTCCAGCTCGGGTACTGCCTCTGGCGAGATTCTACTCCAGAGAGTCTCATACCAT
>CP070746.1:2497007-2500396 GCA_020348305.1 Desulfobacterales bacterium | reverse complement strand
GATTAGTAGATGGAATCACAACTCTGATAAAAATTCAGATATCCTAATCTGATATCACAAGTTCTCGAGGTCGGTCAATTTTGCAGATTAGTTTACATAATCTGTACTTTTGAAAGCCCTAATTTATTACAGATACTATTCATATATCTGTAACTGAGGCTCATCTTCGATTAGTTGGAGAGTACCTGAAAGTTTTACAGTATTCCTATTTCCCTTATTCAGCGTCAAATCTTAATTTCAACTTCTTGTTTTATACCCTGAAAGGCTTTAGCCGCATTTAAGTATTCAACGATTAAGGGATGAGGTTTTTCAGCGTTTGAGGAAGACTGCGGCAGAAAGAGCGTTGCCATAAAGAAGCGATGATCAGATAGCTCAACAATCCTTGCGTTCCCATTATCATCGACACCTACAATTTTTAAATCTTGCTCATTCATTTCTTTTTGAAAAGTCTCGTTAAAACCATAATTACAATTGAATATCTCTTTTGCTTTTTCTTTTCTATAAATTTTAAAAGCCAATGTATCTGGAGAAATGTATACTATTTGTGTTTCTCCGATAAGCGAGCAGGAAAGCGAGCTAATTACAAGCCTTGATGACTTAGGGGACGCCTCTCCGTGTTCTGCATCCCGCATTCCAAGTGCATTTCGAAAATACTCTAACAGAGTATATTGAAAACCCCCTCACGTTCCTATGAACGGCCAACCTTTTTCACGAGCAAATTGAATAGCCCTTATCGTACCACTTTTACTTTTATATAGGCCGCCCGGAGCACACCAAAGTGCATCAAAATTCACCAAATTCATTATTTTAGAATCATTTTCGAGTGGTTGAGTTAGCAACCATGCAATATCCAAGTTTATAGATAGAGCTTCGGCTGCATGATTTAAGGCTTGGTTTGTTGCATTGTGAGAAGGGCGATCTGGGTGAAATTCTCCTATGATGCCAATTTTAAGCTTTTGGTCCATTTCTCCTCATCATTAAAACCTCAGCGCAAAGTGAATTACTGATATTTGATATCTGCAATCGTTTTATCGATTTTGATAGTTTGGAATCTCTCAATAAATCACATTTAAAAAAAGCTATTCGGCTATGACCTTTTTGAGTAGTTCAATGTTTTCGGCAGCCCTTCCAGCCCCAATTGCCACTGATGTTAATGGCTCCTCAACTACGATAATTGGAAGTCCGCTTTCTTTTCTAAGAAGTTTATCAAGATTTTTTAACAGCGCGCCACCACCAGTTAGCATGATCCCCCTTTCAATAATGTCTGCAGACAACTCTGGCGGAATTTGTTCCAAAACCACTTTAACCGTTTCTACAATGGCATCGATCTGCTCGGAAATGGCTGTTTGGATCTCTTCAGAATCTATAGCTAGAATTTTGGGGATACCCGATTCAAGATCTCGGCCTTTAGCCTCTATTGTCTCCAGATTCCGAATGTCCGGGTATGCATTTCCGATTGTAATTTTAATAAGCTCAGCTGTTCTTTCACCGATCAGCAGGTTATAGTTTCTTCTGAGATACTTTAGGATCGCGGAATCCATCTCATCACCGGCCACCCGAATAGTTTTACTATTAACAATTCCTGCCAGAGATATGATGGCAACTTCGGTTGTACCTCCCCCGATATCAACTACCATACTGCATGTGGGCTCTAAAACAGGCAGCCCCGCACCGATAGCGGCGGCCATAGGCTCCTGAATCAGAAATACCTCACGCGCACCTGCTGATTCGGCAGCTTCTACAACGGCTCGCTTTTCAACCTGGGTAATACCAGTGGGTACAGCAATAACAATTCTTGGTCTTACAAACTTGCGTCTATTGTGTGCCTTGCGAATAAAGTGGCGCAACATTGCTCCGGTGACCTCAAAATCGGCGATTACCCCATTGCGCATAGGACGTACAACGCTTATATGACCAGGGGCTCTCCCTAGCATATCTTTCGCCTCAAAGCCTACAGCTAAAATCGAATTTTTCGACCGGTCGCCGCTTCTGACCGCAACAACTGAAGGTTCGTTTAATACGATGCCCTTGTCTTTAACATACACTAGGGTATTTGCGGTTCCAAGATCGATAGCCAGATCACTGGAAAATACACTCATTACCGCATTTAAGATAAATTTCATAAATCCTTATTGCTTTAAAAATTTACAGAAGCTGTCATTTGTTACAATTCAAACACCCACGTGTGACGAAAATATCTAAAGAACATTGCTAAAATGATTAATCCTAAATAAATTGGATGCCAGCATTTTAGGATTAACAGATCATATCTATAATGAAATGAAATTATTGGCAAGATTCTCTTGAGAGATGAAATCGAATAAAAATAAAGACTCAAAAAAGAATGTATTGGTCATTGCCTAATCTGCAAAATTATATGCTTTAATTGCTCTAACATATACTTGGAGTTGACAGAAGTGGAAGCGGGTTAAAACTCGAATTGACAATATGATAACACAGCTTTTTTGGAGTTTCTCAAGGTACAGATACGTTTACATAATCTGCATTTTTGAGAGCCCCGATTTTTTACGGATACTATTAATATATCGGTAATTGAGGCTCAGTTGCGATTAGTTGGAGATCAGTAAATATTAATTGGCTGATTTCTTGCCGATAGCAGATGCATCGGAAATTTAACTTGACAATATATGCCACAATGTAGTATCTTGTATCATCCAGAATCTCTTTCTCTATCTGACCTATAGCCCATTTCATTTTTTAGAGCCTTAATGAAAGGAGGTTACCTCATGGCACAAGAAGATTTTAGACGCAAAGCAACCGCTAATACGACCATCAACATTTTAGCCGCTCTTTTCATTATTGCCTTAGCCACTGTAGTCTGGAGTCCTTCTTTACGGTCTTCTTTATCCCTACTGGATAATCCGTATATTGCGGTTTTGCAATTTGATAGAATTGGGATTGATCAAGAGCACGATAATCTCACCGATAGGCTGAACGAGGATTTAACAAAGGTTTTGTTAAATAGGAATGGAGTTTTCGTCAAAAAACTGCAGCCACAAGAACAAGAAAGGTGGCGTTTACGCCATCGTAGCAATTTTAGTTATAAAGGAAAGCTCGGATATGTCAAACAGATCGCAGAAGAGCTTGGGGTGCGGTATATATTAACAGGCAGAGTTCACAAGAACGGAGATAATTTCCGGGTAACTGCGCAACTCATTGATGCCTTTACTGGCGATCTCCTCTGGGTGAACCGATATACGGACAGCATAGGAGGCTTTTCTTCTCTTAAAAACGCTGTTGCCTATAAAATTGTTGACGACATGGTGATTAACCTTGTTTCATCAGGCGATAAGAATATTGATAGCTGCTGCTGAAATAAGGATTTCGTTCAAAACCTTAGATATCATAATCTGATATCACAAGTTTTG
>CP070746.1:2461379-2496907 GCA_020348305.1 Desulfobacterales bacterium | reverse complement strand
TTTGCGCGTAAAGTCGATGATATCCTGGATCCGGTCGGCTTTAATTTTATTGATGAAATACCGGATATCAGCACCGGCGACAAAGGCCTTACCCGCGCCCTGGAAAACCACAGCTTTTACATCAGGGTTTTTTTCAGCTTCCGAAAATCGCTTATCCAGCTGGAAGATAACGGTTTCATTTAACGCATTCATAGCCTCTGGGCGATTGAGTGTAATGGTGGCGATGTCGTCTTTGATTTCTAAATCGACAAAATTGAATTCAAACGGTTTGCCGAGTTCTTTGTGTTCGGTCAGAACCTGTGGCATTTTGAAGTCGGGATATTTTTTCGTGATGGCTTCTACCGCTGCATAGGTTTTGTCGACACCGATTCGGTTCATCATTTCAAATGGTCCCATGATCCAACGTAAACCGATTTTTGCACCGCGGTCAGTGTCTTCCATGGAGGCCACCCCCTCATCCACCAGGGCAGCGGCCACTCCTAAGCAGATACCGTAAAATCGTTCAATGACCTCCGGAATCCTGGATTCGTCAACGTCTCCTGCTAAGTTCCAGTTTTCATTTTTTTCCATCTGCGCTTTTAGGATATCTGCCGTGTCATAAAATGGCCCGAGCTCATTGGCAAGCGTTGCAGAAGCGTGAACCGCAATGGGAATTCCGGTGACATTCATCAGTTCGAAAGGCCCCATACCGATTTCAAACGCCTGCTTGGCCGCCTGCTCAATCGTGGGGATGTCGGCCATTTTTTCTTCAAACATTCTGGCGGCTTCGTTGAGAAATGGAACAAAAAAACGGTTGACGGCAAAGCCGGGAGCATCCTTTACCACAATAGCGGTTTTGCCGTGGAGTTTCGCCGCCACAAGCGATTTTTGCAAAGTTTCCGGGCTGGTTCCGTCGTGGGGAATCACTTCTAAAAGACGATTTTTAGCCGGGTGGTAAAAATAATGCAGGCCGATAAACCGGTCGGGACGTGAGGTTTGCGCTGCAAAGTCGCGAACATAGAAACTCGATGTATTGGTCGCCAGAATGGTCTTTTGCGAACAGATTTGATCCAGGTTTTTAAACAGGTCGGATTTTACCTTTTTGTCTTCGAAAACAGCTTCGATGACGAGATCAGCGTCGGCAACCGCCTGAAAGTCGGAAGTTCCGGTAACGCGCGAGAGGATATCATTTATCTCTTCGGGTTTGAATATTTTTCGTTCAGCGCCTTGCGCCAGCGTTTGTTTGATATTTCCAAGGCCGCGCTCAACATATTCGTCCTTCAGGTCCACCATAACCACGTTCAGACCTTCCTGGGCGATTTTCTGAGCAATACCGCTCCCCATATTTCCCGCACCGATTACGCCGATTTTGTTGATTTGCGACATTGAAGTTCCTTTACTTATTTTTCCAAACCGGTTTGCGTTTTTCTTCGAAGCTCGCTATCCCCTCCAGAACGTCTTCTGTTTTCATTAATGTGTTCAGAAAAAGATCGCTGACACCTTGTAGTGCTTGGGGAAAGTGCATCCCAAGGTGTTGTTTGACTGCTTGTTTGTTAAGCCGGATTATAAGCGGACTATTGGTCTGGATCTCTTTTACAATTTTGTCGACGGCTTCGTTAAACTGACCGTCTTCAACCGCGTAGGCCACCATTCCCATTTGCTGCACCTCTTCTGCGGCGTAACGTTTTCCGGTGGTGCAAATCTCTATGGCTTTGGCTGAACCAACCAGATGCGGCAGACGAATCGCTGCATAGGGCGGCAGAAAGCCAAGCTTAATTTCGGGTTGGCCGAAAATGGCGCTTTTACTTGCAATAATAATGTCGCACGCGATGGCAACCTCCATGCCTCCTCCAAGGCAAGCGCCGTGAACGGCTGCAATCGTCGGCACCTCGAGCTTGTCAACGAGTTCGAAGATGCGGTTAAAGGCAGCGATCATCTCAGCGGCCATTTCCGGTTTATGATCGGCAACCTCCACGCCTGCACACCAACTCGGGCCTTCGCCATAGACGACCAGACACTTCAAATCCTTATCGGAGACAAGCCCTTCCAGTTCGCGGTTCAGTTCATTCATCATTTCGATGTTGAATACATTGTGCTTGGGACGGGCAAACTTAATCCGCGCTACACCATCAGCCTTTTCGATTTTGAGATGCTTGAGTTCGGACATGTCTATCTTCCTTAGTATTTAGTGATTAGTATTTCGTGTTCGGTTTTAAGACAGCATCTTTGAGATATTAATATTGTAAAAAACACGAAACACAGAACTCAATCTATGATTTTTGGAAAACATAATTCAGCTGTCCGTTTGGCAGTGTATTAACTGCGGTCTTCATTTGCATGCCAACTTCTATATCTTGTTCGGACAGGTCATCGGCTATTCTGCCAAACACTTTATAATCGCCATAGTCCAACAGTGCGATACAATAGGGCACATCTTCCTGAAAGCCGATCGGAGCAAACTCCAATTTGCTATAAGTTACCAGCTTACCCGTTCCGGTGATCTCCGACCATTCCATATTACCGGCAAGACATTGGTGACAATCTGCCCGTGGCGGGAAAAAGATCAGACCACAGCCTTTGCAGCGGGTGCCCATCACTTTGCCTTTCTCTAGATAATCGATGAAGTCGTTGGTTTTGGTAATGGAGGTAAAGCTCACCGTTCCGAATTTCTTAAACCGATCATCAACCTCTTTGACGCTGCTCATAAATTAACTCCCTAATAACGCATAAATCCCTTGTATGTTCAAAATTCGAATAAAGATATCACCTTGCTAATATTGTGACATTTCCGTACAAGCCCACACCGCCGATATTATGCACCAGACCGATTTGCGGATCCTTTACTTGGATATCACCGGCTTCATCGCGAAGCTGAAGCACAATGGTTCTGATCTGAGATCCGCCCGTGGCCCCGATGGGATGTCCTTTAGATAGCAGACCACCATCAACATTGACGGGGATACTGCCTTCCTTATAGGTGGCTTTATCCTTAACAAGCGCTTTGCCCTCTCCCGGCCTGGCAAAACCTAAATCTTCATAAGCCATCATTTCGGCGATCGTAAAACAATCGTGCACTTCGGCAACGTCTATATCCTTGGGCGCAACGCCGGCCATTTCATAAGCCTGCTTGCCGGCCTTCTGGGCGACGGCTAATCCGGTAAAAACATCTCTTCCGGCCAGATTTACACTGGCTGTGGCAGCACCGAGGCCCATTATCCACACGGGTTTTTTACAGAGGGCCTTGGCTTTTTCCTCTTTGGCCACAATTATGCAAGAGCTTCCGTCCGCATTGGCGCAGCAATCACCAACCCTTAAAGGGCTGGCCACCGGTCCGGACATCCGATTTTCCGGATCGGAGAACATGTCGAAGGTAACCGGTTTGCGGTAAACCGCCTTGTCATTTAACTGGCCGTACGTGGCCGCCTTCACCCGAATCAACGCCAGATCCTCCAGGGTAGTGCCGTATTTTTCCATATGCGCGCGGGCAAACATGGCATAATAGGCCGGCATCATGGTGCCGAAAGGGCTTTCCCACTGAATATCCGCACCCCGGCCCATTCGTTCCTGGGATTCAGAAGAGGAAATCTCCGACATTTTTTGAAATCCGATGACGGCCACCACATCATGAAGTCCTGACTTGACCAGAGAATAGGCCAATCGGACTCCCATGCTGCTTGAGGAACACAAACTTTCCACATAAAAGGTCGGTTGCGGGTTTAGGCCCATATATTCGGCAAATACGCCAGCCGGTGATCGTTGTTTATCATATTCCGGGGCAGAACAGATGACGGATGCGTCAATATCCTTGGTCGTCAACCGGGCATCCTGCATGGCCTCCTTGAATCCTTCAAAGGCCAGCTCCCGTATCGAACCCGGATACGACCTCACAAACGCACTCTGTCCTACACCGATAATGGCAACTTTGCTCATGAATATCTCCGATATTAGTGTTTCGTGTTTTGTGTTTGGTATTCGGCAACTAAAACAAAACACAAACAACTAAATACCAAACACCATTAAATATACTGACCTCCGTCTACCTTAATTACCTCTCCGGTAATATGCCTCGCTTTTTCGGATGCTAAAAAGGCCACTAGATAGGCCAAATCTTCCGGTTGACCCACTTGTTTCAGCGCGCTTTCACCCATCGCCATATCAATGATTTTATCCCTGGCTTCCGATTCTTTGAGCATCGCGGTCTCAATTAGCCCGGGAGCGACGGCATTGACATTCACGCCGAACCCACCCAGTTCCTTTGCCAGCGCCTTGGTAAATCCGATAATACCGGCTTTTGATGCCGAATAGTTCGTTTGACCGAACTTTCCACGTAGCCCGTTAATAGAGGTGATATTAATAATCTTGCCGTATTTTTGGTCTTTGAATATGGGTGCAACCTGGCGGGTAAAATTAAAATAGCCTTTTAAATTGACCTCCAGTACCCGATCCCATTGTTTTTCACTCATTTTCCAGGATACCCCGTCCCAGTTCATCCCGGCATTGTTGACCAGGATATCCAATCTTCCGAATTCATTGATGGCAGTCTGAACCACACGTTCGGCGTCGGCAAAAGAAGAAATATCGCATTGAACAGCTATGGTTTTGCGCCCCATTGACCGAATTTGCTCTGCATATTGTTTGGCTTCAGCCTCGTGCTTGCGATAGGTGAGACAAATGTTGGCGCCTTCGCGGGCCAGTTCGAGAGAAGTTGCAGCTCCAATACCTTGAGAGCCACCGGTGACCAATGCATTTTTTCCTTCCAGAAGCATTTCATCCTCCGATTGTCGTTAAAGTATCAAATAAATTAAAATTTTTTATTTACGATATAGCTATATATTAGCTACATGCGTAGTTAGTCAAGAAAAAAAATACGATATTCACCTGACATGAATTGCCTTGACACTCGTTTTGTCCCATTGATATTTTATGAAATCGGCTTTTTACGAATTCATCAACATTTAATCTATACTAAAGTTGGGGTACCCTTAAATCCCCGCCTGACGTTCTATGAGCAAGAATCCTGCAAAAGAAATTTTCTTTGCAACTCCCAAAGGCGATGTGCGAATTCGCGCTTCTTGTAAGCCCCAACAGATTCGCCGGTACATACTTGACAGTCAATTTAGCACCCACTCCCAATATAAATCCCTTTATACTAGGCGGGATACACTGGAGGAGATAGCACAACAGCCAGACACAAACGTAGTTTTAGCTTTAATCGAGGCTAATACTATCATCGGTTTCGGTGTGTTGGCCTATCCCGAACCCGGTGAGCGATGGCCAGAACTCGGCCCTCAGATTATGGTGGAAGTCAAAGCCATTGAGGTCGCACGGCCCTGGCGCTCAGCAAAAATTGCTTCCAGTATCCTCAAAATGGTGGTTGACCATCCGCAGATTGAAGATAAAATTGCCTATATGGTCGGATATTCATGGACCTGGGACCTGGAGGGGACAAAAAAGACGGCGCAAGAATACCGTAGCATGCTGATTAGATTATTTGAACCGCAGGGATTTCAGGAGTATCAGACAAATGAACCGAATATCTGCTTGAAGTCGGAAAATGTATTCATGTGCCGCATAGGTAAAAACATATCTGAGGTAATTCTAAACCGATTTAAATGGCTGCGATTCGGTCTTTCCCCTTGGACCTGGGCTGATGGAGGTCATGGGACTTGATCACGTTCAAAGTCTTAAAACTTCATTAACCAAATTTGGCAATGCACTTTTGCGCTGCGTTTTGCAAGCGGGATTTTGGTTAGATTGACAGTTTTTAGTGGAAAATGATAAGGGATACTTCCGGCGCAAGTTGCCTTTTTGTGGGGATATGAAAGGAGAGAGGCGATGTTGAGCGAACGAATCGTTTATTTAAATGGTGATTTTGTTGCCTGGGAAAACGCAACAGTTCACATTATGAGTCACAGCTTTGGTCGGGGATCGGCCATTTTCGAGGTCATGAGTTTCCATGATACCGATTCCGGTCCGGTCGTGTTTCGGCTCCAGGAGCATATTAAACGCCTATTTACTGCAGCTGAACTACTTGATATGGAGTTGCCTCTCTCCCATGACGAATTTTATAAGGCGGTTGTAGACACGGTTAAGCGCAACAATCTCAGCCAGGGTTTTATAAAGATTATCTGTTACTACCCCCAGTTTTCCTTTGAAATCATTCCCCCCCGGGAACAATTAACAATTTCTATTTTTACACTTGATCCGGCCCAGGACATAGAGGAGAACCTCTCGGCCGTGCTCTCGACCACTGCTGGGATCAGCAATTGGCGAAAGCTTGACCCCCAGACGGTTCCCATTCGCGCCAAGGCGGCAGCAAACTATCTCAACGGCATGGTGGCTAGAATTGAAGTCAACAAACGCGGGCTTGAGCATGCAGTTATGCTTGATGCACAGGGATTTATCGCCGAAGGCGGTACCGAATCTATCTTTTTAGTTAAAGACGGCAGACTCCTGACGCCATCATTGGGAACGATTCTCGAAGGCATAAGCCGCAAATCTGTCCTGCAGGCCGCGGATGTTATCGGGATTCAAACGGCTGAATATCCCTTACCTATCGAATTACTTTATGAAGCGGAAGAAATATTTTTTTCCTGTAGCCCCATTAAAGTTTTACCGGTAAGACAGATCGAAGACCGGCTAATGGAGAACACTCCCGGGCCGGTAACCCAAAAAATGGCAGCGTTGATGGACAACATCGCCAGCGGCAAGGATGGACGCTTTAAACATTGGCTCTATCCTGTCGAATAGGTTCTGTTTATGAAAGGCGAAGCAAAGAAGATTCTTCAAGGCAATCAGTTGGCGGCTGCCCGGTTAATTCGCTTGCTTGAGGACGCCGAACCGAAAGGTATTCAGATACTCAAGGCGCTTTACCCTCACACCGGCAATGCATTTATTCTGGGTCTTACCGGACCACCGGGAGTGGGAAAATCAACATTGTTGGCGCATTTGATTACCGAATTTCGACAGAGGGATTTGAAGGTGGGTGTGGTGGCTGTTGATCCTTCAAGTCCCATTTCCGGGGGTGCATTGCTGGGTGACCGGTTAAGAATGCGTAAACATACGGAAGACGAGGGCGTTTTTATCCGTTCCATGGCCACCCGTGGCCATTTGGGAGGCCTGAGTAAAACCACCAAAGAAGCCGTTCTTGTCTTAGATGCCATGGGCTATGATGTCATCGTGATTGAGACGGTCGGCGTGGGGCAGGACGAAGTGGAAGTGGCCGAGTCGGTTCATACAACCGCAGTTGTGAGTCTGCCGGGGATGGGTGACGAGATCCAAGCCATGAAGGCCGGGCTTCTGGAAATTGGAGATATCTTTGTTGTGAATAAGGCCGATAAACCCGGGGCTGACGATGTTGTCGATCAGCTTCGGCTCATGCTCGACATGCGCACCGGCTCTGATAATGAATGGAAACCGCCCATCATTAAAACGGTGGCGATAGACGGGCAAGGCGTCATAGAGCTTGTTGATGCTTTCAGCGCCCATCGCCAATACTTGGTAGAAACCGGAAAATTCGATGAGCGCAATGTTGAACGTGAATATCAATTCTTTCGACGCCTGGTCATGGAGATGGCCGCTGACAAGATCTTTGACAATCTAGACGATTTACCAGCCTACAATGACTTGATCACCAATTTAATAACCCGCAAGGTTGACCCCTATACTGCTGCTGAAACGCTTGTAAAAGGTATACAGTGTAAAATCTGATTTTGAAAGATTCGACTTATTGCGAATTTATCAATTTTAACAAAATAACTCATTTTAAGGCACATCTGAACGATTGAACCATAGAAAGGGGCAAATACCATGGACAAAACAAATTTGTTTTCATTGCTTTGTTTGATTTGCTTTATTTTAACTTCCTGTGTTTCTAAGAATCAATATGTAGAACTTGAAAATGAATTAACATCAACCCAGGAGCAGTTGGAAAAAGAACAGAAGCAACTGGCAGATCTTCAGGCCCGTTACAAGAAATCCCAAGATGTAAACATGTCGCTGTTAAATACCATAGAGGATCTGAAGTTCGAACTGCGTCAAGAAAAGATAGCAGTGACTGAAAAGGAACAAGCCATTGCAGAATTGGACCTGCTCCGAAGACAGATAGAAGACAGTCTTAAGGAACAGATTGTCGAGAAGGAGCAGATCATTTCAGAATTAGATAAAACCCGCATAGAGATCGAATCCAGTTTAAAAGAGCAGATCGAGCAAAAGGATATCAAAATTGAAGAAATCGAAGGTAAATTAAAAGTAACCTTTATCGATAAAATTCTATTTGCTTCCGGCAGCGTGAGAATAAAGACAAAAGGTAAAGAAGTAATTTTAAAATTAGCCGATTCGTTTAGAGAAAGCGCGAACCAAAATATCGTCGTTGAGGGACATACGGATGATGTTCAAATCGGCAAGGCTTTGCAAGCAAAGTTTCCGACCAATTGGGAATTGTCGACAGCAAGAGCTGCGGTTGTCGTCCGATTTCTGCAGGATGAAGCGGGTATAGAGCCGGAAAGATTGACTGCCAGTGGTTTCAGCTATTATCAGCCGGTAGCCTCAAATGAGACCGAAGAAGGGCGAAGAGAGAATCGACGTATAGAAATTATCCTTGTCCCGCCGCGCTAAAAGCATATTACAAATGAATTCATTGAGTAATCGACATGCAAAGGATTCTTTTGTCATGGGTTCTTTGGTTCGCGGCTGGAAGCCGCTCCCACATATTCATCAAGTTCAAGTGGCAGCGGCTTCCAGCCGCGAGAGCTCGATCGTGTCGAGTGTCATTTGTTTTTCTTGATAAATAGTATGATTATGCAACTAAACAATGGCGATATTTTAGCCGGTATCCTGCGTGAACAAGGCGTACAATTTCTGTTTACGCTTTGTGGCGGACATATTTCCCCCCTGCTTGTAGGTGCCAAAAAAAGCGGGATTCACGTTATCGATGTTCGCGATGAGGCCAATGCTGTTTTTGCGGCTGATGCGGTAGCCCGCATCACCGGCAAGCCCGGTGTTTCCGCTGTCACCGCTGGCCCGGGGCTAACCAATACCATCACCGCTTTAAAAAACGCGCAAATGGCTCAATCATCTTTAATCCTTTTGGGGGGTGCTGCACCCAAGGTATTTAAAAACAGAGGGGCGCTCCAGGATATCGATCAGCTAGCGGTGGTCAAGTCGATTGTTAAAATGAGTGTCATCATTCGCCGCAATTGCGACATCATCCCGGTGATGGAGCATGCATTCCAGGTTTCGCAGTCTGGGATTCCCGGACCGGTATTTATCGAATGCCCGATTGATCTGCTATACAGTGAAGAACTCGTGCGCCAATGGTACGGTAAAAAACCCGATACTGATCAAAAGCCAGGCCTTAAAAGCAGATTACTGGAGTTTTATTTACAGCGTCATGTGGATCAAATGTTTGAATGTGAATTCGAAGAGATGACCCCCGGCACATTTACGGTAAAATCTCCGGATTTGGATGTTGACTCAGTTTCCAAAGCTGCCGCTCTGATCAGCACCGCCGAAAGACCGTTGATGATTGTGGGAAGTCAGGCCATGCTGCGCCCGGATGAAGCCAACAGACTTGCTGATGCCGTTACGTCCATGGGAATACCGGTTTATCTGACGGGTATGGCTCGCGGGCTTTTGGGAAAATCGCACCCCCTGTTGATGCGCCATCGCAGAAAAGAGGCTCTGAAAGACGCGGATCTCATATTGATTGCCGGCATGCCATTTGATTTTCGCTTGAATTACGGACGTGCCATCGGCGCCCGCGTGAAGGTTATATCCGCAAATCGCAGCAAATCAGAATTAAAAATGAATCGTCGTCCGGATTTGGGTGTTTTAACCGATCCGTTTCTGTTTTTGTGTGCAATTCCCAAAGCGCTGGGGTTGCAGAAGGATCTTTGGAATTCGTGGGTACAAGCCTTAAGAGACAACGATAGTGCCCGCGAACAGGAAATCCGGCATATGGCGAGTGAAAAAGTAGAATATCTAAATCCGCTTTTTCTGCTAAAGAAGTTGGATGCGGTGATCGATGATCAGAGCATAATTATCGCCGATGGCGGGGATTTTGTCGCCACCGCATCGTATATTCTGCGACCAAGAGCTCCACTGGCCTGGCTGGATCCAGGCGTTTTCGGCACCCTTGGTGTTGGTGCCGGTTTTGCCCTGGGCGCTAAATTGTGCCACCCTGAAAAAGAAATATGGCTTATTTATGGTGATGGAGCGGCAGGGTACAGTCTCCAGGAATTTGATACCTTTGTCCGTCACGGCCTTCCGATTATTGCACTCATCGGCAATGACGCCGGCTGGACTCAAATTGCCCGCGATCAAATACCTTTATTTAATGATGATGTGGCCACCTCTCTTCGTTATACGGATTACCATGTTGTTGCCGAAGGCTTTGGAGGCAAAGGTTTTCTGCTAGACAAAGATGAAGACATCAATGATGTTTTTCAAGATGCGAAAGAAACTGCCCGCAACGGCACGCCGGTGTTGATTAATGCCCTCATCGGCAAAACCGACTTCCGCAAAGGCTCCATCTCAATGTGATTAATACGTTCCTATTACCTATCCCGGACAAGCTGAAACCAAATCTAATGTAAGGATTATATTATGACCGAAAAAAGAGTTGAAGACATCAAAGTCGAACAAAATGAAAAGGATATTTTAGACGTCATATATCGAATAATTGCTTGGAAAGGAAAAGATATAAAGTACGAACGCGTAATAGGAGGAATAACAAACCCGAATTGGAAAGTAACTGTAGAGTACAAATCCTATTTTGTGAAAATTCCCGGAAAAGGCACCGAGTCTTTCATAGACAGAAACAACGCCCACACAGCCAACTTAATCGCAGCAAATGAAAATATCGGCCCTGCGGTGTGTTATTTCTTTGAGGATACCGGTGTCGAAGTATTTGAATGGCTTGAAGGTTATCGAACTTTAAATTTTGGCGATGTACTTAATAAGGACATATTTTACAAGATCATTGATACCATCAAAAAATTTCACCAGCATAAAGAAATGAAGTTGTCATTTACTAAGACGCCTTTTGAACAAACCTTCGAAATGCTGAAATTGGCACAAGACCTAAAGGGCTACATGCCACCCGAAATTGATAGAATGGAGTGGCTCGCACATAAAATTGAAGAATCTATCATGACTGCCGGCATTGACTACGTTCCATGCCATAATGACCACTGGTCAGCTAACTACCTGTATGATGAGGAAACCGGGGACCTGAGACTTACTGATTTTGAATATGCGACCATGAGTGATGCATGCCTGGATGCTGCGGATATATCAGGAACCAATTACTTCCATGAAGCTATGGATAAAGAATGGATACGGTATTATTATGGTGAATATGACGAGTTGTTATTCGCAAGAATGAAGCTATACAAGATGTTACTAGAAATCAGATGGTCGATGTGGTCCATTGTGCAGGCGCAACAGTCATCGGTCCAAGATTACGATTACTATGAGTGGTTTGGAACCAAGATGACTCGCCTAAGGCAATTCTGGAACGACTCACGGCTCGATTACTGGCTTAAACTAGTAAAAGGAGAATGCACCTTCTGATCGGTTGGCCGGCAGTATTGGTAAAGAAATATATGATTAATAAAAATAAAGAACAGAGCGGAGAAAAATGTCATGCACGCGCTGAAAGCTGTCGAGGCGATTAAAGAAGACCTGATCGAGTTTACCCAGACAATCGTTAAGATCCCTTCACTTACCGGTGAAGAGGAAAAAGTCGCAAAAGTCGTTCTCGCAAAACTCCAGGATTTCGGAGTCGATGAAACTTGGATCGATGAGATTGGGAATGTCATCGGAGTACTGCGTGGCCAGGACCGTGGACCTGACATCTTATTAAATGGACACCTTGATGTCGTACCAGCCGGACGGCTGGAGAGCTGGCGCTATGATCCCTTCGGGGCGGAAATTGACGCAAATGGAAATATTCAGGGAAGAGGCACAGCGGATATGAAAGGGGGGCTAAGCGCACTGGTCTTTGCTATGAAACTTATAAAAGATATCAGGGATCGAGGCGTCGAACTTCCAGGCGACGTCATCTTCTCGGCCGTGGTGTTTGAAGAAGCCGCCGAGATGTTTGGAATGGAGTATCTGTGCAAGAAATCTTTACCGAGCAAGGAGCTAAGCTTTGATGTCTGCTATCTTGCGGAGCCGACAACAGGTAAGGTCAATCTTGGGCATCGCGGCAAGGTCGAACTCGTTGTGGAGACAAAGGGCAGAACAGCTCATTCATCACAACCTTGGCGGGGAATTAATGCTTTGGAGAAGATGGTTCCCGTCCTGAACCAAATCTTTAACAAGACAGGGCAGGAACTTCCGGTCCATCCCGATTTAGGACAATGCTCCATCACTGTAACGAATATAGTATGCAAGCCGGGGGCCTTAAGTATCGTGCCTGATGAATGCGAAATCTCCGTTGATCGTCGCTATGTTCCTGATGAAACCCCGGACGGCATCGTTGCCGAGTTCGAGGAGATATTAGAGGAAATCAGCAAAGCGGATCCTGAGTTTGAGGCAAGCGTTCGGGTACGCACTTTATTGGAGAAATCATACACCGGCTATATGAAGGAGGTACAGAAACATCATCCTGTATGGATCGTTGAAAGAAACCATCCCTTTGTCCAGAAGACGTGTCAAGCGCTGAAGCGGATTGGACAGCAAGGGGATATGGGTTACTTTTTAGGTGGAGTCGATGGCGGTATGACGGCCGGGTTGATGGGAATTCCAACCATAGGCTATTCCGGGGCAGATGAGAACCTGGCTCATACCCCTGAAGAGAATATCCCAATTAAGACTTTGGTGGAAGATACGGAGGCATATGTTAGCATCATATGTGAACTATTTGACATCCATAATAGAAAACTCCTACGCTAGTGTCTGAAACTCGTTTTTCTTCCGGCATGAAAATTTTTTATCTAGTTATCTATTGACCGCTCCTGTCAAAGTTCCTCTCGACTTTTCTCTTGACAAATGGAGTCTATTCTTCTTATAGGTTGAGACACCGAAGGCTTGCCTATCTTCTTGATAACCATCTTATTGCATTTATATGATTTGAAAGTCATGATACTCGCAAATCAATATAAGCGCTTTAAATCCCGCAGCCCTCCGCTAGGGTAGCAAATTCTTGGAGAATTATATGGACACTTATAATGAAATCAATACGTTCGATGCCTGTTGGTTGATTTTGAAAGGGGAAAAAGACGATAGTCCAATGGAGAGTTGTTTAATAAAAAGGAGGTGTTAAGATGAAAAGATTAACAACAATACTGTTTGTGCTATTCGTATGTGTAATGGTTTTTGGGATGCAAGCTGGATGGGCAGCAGATGCCAAAGTTTTAAGAGTAGGCTGGTTATCAGAACCGAAAACTTTAGATCCTGTTGGGCCATCCGACAACCCTTCCCTGTGGGCTCTGCACAATGTTCATGATACCTTAGTACGGGTTTCCAATGATTCCAATAGCATAGAGCCTGATCTTGCAAAATCGTGGGAAGTGTCAGCCGACAACTTGACTTACACATTTCATCTCCGCCAAGGTTTAAAATTCCACAATGGGGATGACGTAACTGCTGAAGACGTTGTATTTTCACTTGACCGAACGCGTAACCCCAAAGAGTGCCCCTATTCTTCGATGTTCGACCCGATTAAAGAGATTCAGGCTGTCGATAAGGATACGGTTAAAATTGTTCTGAGCGCTCCTTATGCCCCGATACTGGCAGACTTGGCAATGTTTAATGCCGCTATTATTCCCAAGAAGTACTTTCTGGAAGTTGGCGGTACGGAGAAGTTTGGCAGACATCCCATCGGTGCAGGACCTTTTAAGTTTGAATATTGGAAACCCGGTGAGGAAATAATGTTCTCGAAGTTTGACGATTACTGGAGAGAGGGTTTGCCAAAAGTTGATAAGCTAAGCTACCTTATTATGCCTGATGCAACCTCCAGGGCCATAGCAGTTCGTGGGGGTGATATTGATGTTGCCGTGTATGTTCCCTTTAATGAAGTTCAGAGTCTCAAGGCTGCACCGGGTGTGAAGGTTGCTGTTGATCCGATATGGCGTCACGATTTTGTGAAAATCAATTGTGGCATAAAACCATTTAATGACATCAAAGTTAGGCAGGCACTCAACTACGCGGTAAATAAAGAGGGCATAATTAAGGCCGTACTGTTTGGATTCGGTAAAGCGGCGCCGTCGTACATGCCGCCCGTGGTGTATTATAACAGTGATTTGCAGCCATATCCATATGATCCAACCAAAGCCAAAGCGCTCCTCAAATCAGCTGGATACGAGAAAGGATTCAAGACGGCAATTTTAACCACTGCTGGGGAGCCGATGATGGTAAGCATTGCTACGATTTTGCAACAAAACCTCCAGGATATTGGGATCCAGGCCTCGATAGAGAAAGTGGAAGAGGGAACGCGTTGGGATAGGCTCGTTGCACGTAAGTATGAGCTGTCTCCTGACTATTATACGAGTGATATATTGGACGATGACCTGCTCACTGACTTTGGCATTTCTTTTGCCGGAAACCAGGCCTATTTCTCAGACTATAATAGTCCAAAAGTAGAGGAATTGGCTGCTTTGGGTCGCAAAACCCTTGATGAAAAAAAGAGAGCCGGAATTTATCATGAGATACAAAAAATAGTGATGGAGGATGCCGCACAGATTTTCCTTACAACGACACCCACAGCCACGGCCATGCGCGACAATGTACAGGGACTAATTGTGCCAGCCAGTAATTTCTACCGATGGGAATATGTGTCACTAGAATAGCTATACACAGCGTCATAATAAATAATGCTTTTCGTTATAGATGTAATATTCTACTGATAACAGGATATATGCAAAGGGCTTCGCTTCAGATTTTTCCTCTGCAAAGTTAGTTTTAATTGGATCTAGGAAGTGAAGCCCTATTTATTAAGGGTCAAGTGCGACATGAGCTTAGAAAAGTACGCGCTTAAAAGATTTGTAGAAATTATACCGGTCTTGTTAATTGTGTTGTTTATCGTGTTTCTTATGCTCCATCTCATTCCTGGAGATCCTGCAAAAAATATCCTTGGAATCATGGCAACACCTGAGCGATTGGAGCAATTGCGAGATACACTCGGCTTGAACGAGCCGATATATAAACAATTTTACCGATTCATCGGACGATTAATGATTGGAGATCTTGGGCGCTCAATCCGCTATATGGCTCCCGTGACCATGTTAATCTTTGCTAGATTGAAGGTAACGCTGGCACTGGTTTTTCTGGCTGGCATACTCTGTGTGATATTCTCGTTGCCAATCAGCCTATACGCAGCTAAAAAGCACGGTAAATTCTCTGACTATTCTATTGGTATTTCCTCTCTTTTCGTATTCTCCATGCCCGAGTTTTGGACCGGCCTTCTTTTCCTGAATATTTTTGCGCTCAAACTCGGGTGGCTGCCTACCGGCGGATGGGGGACCGGCCTGCTGGACAATCTGTATCATCTTATCCTGCCCAGCCTTATTCTGGGGCTTTTTCTTACCGCTCTGGTGACACGGACATTGAGATCCGACATGCTTGAGGTTTTGCAGAAGGAATACATTCGTCTTGCGAGAACCTATGGCTTTTCGGATATTAAGATTTATACCAAGTACGCGCTAAAGAATGCACTGTTGCCAACCATCACTGTTATTGGGTTGAATTTAGGATGGTTGCTTGGATCATCCGTGGTTATTGAAACAGTGTTTTCTCTACCCGGGATAGGTGCCATGTTATTGGACGCAGTCATCGTCAGAGATTACCCGCTGATACAAGGAATTAGCCTCATTTTCGCATTGGCAATCATGCTGAATAACTATGTTGTTGATATAATTTACGGTTTTATTGATCCAAGAGTTTACAGGACCTGAGCCTCTTATGAATATGAATATGACCACCACTAGCGCTGAGACAACACACGGGATAAGGTATTTGTGGCATTTTGTGGTTCGGATAGGCAAAGTGACAATAGGAGGATTTACTCAAGATCCCAACATCAGAGCGGGATCGATAATGGTTGGTATCCTTTTAATTGTAGGCCTTCTTGCCCCGCTTATTTCACCGCATAACCCTTATCAGCAGGACTTGATGCAGAGTCTTAACCCACCGAGCTGGAAGCACCCTTTTGGTACGGATTTATATGGAAGAGATGTTTTTTCAAGGGTAATCTACGGAGCTTGGATTGCCATAAAAATCTGTGTCATTGGGGTGGGCATCGCTTTTGTTGCGGGCAATATAGCAGGCGCTCTCGCCGGGTATTACGGTGGGTGGATCGACACGATTATAATGCGTATCGTCGATTCCATAATGGCCTTTCCTTTTCTTGTTCTGGTGATCGCGATAATGGCCATCTTTGGCCCCGGATTAGGAAATCTCTATTTTGCTATTGCCGTAGTCAGTTGGTGTCAGTATGCAAGGATTGCCAGGAGCAAGTACATATCCGAAAAGGAGGCCGATTATGTGATGGCCGCAAAATCGGTGGGCTTCCCCGATAAGAGGATTATATTTGGACATGTCATGCCGAATGCGATAGCCCCCACGGTGGTCTATGCATCATTGGACTGTGCTTTGGTGATATTGCTGGCCGCTTCCCTCAGTTTTATCGGCGTTGGTGCGCAGCCGCCGGTGCCCGAGTGGGGCGCACAAATCGCCGAGGGCAGGCAGCTTTTACAGGTTGCGTGGTGGGTTGCAACCTTTCCGGCGCTGGGCATTATGTATACGGTGATCGGCTGTAGCATCCTCGGAGATGGCCTAAGAGATCGATTGGTGTCTTAGTGATGGAGATCCTCGCAATAAAAAAGCTTGCCACGCATTACATTGTTAACAAACTAATCGTCGTAGCAGTCAATCATGTCGATCTTTTGGTAAAAGAGCGGCAGATTGTGGGAATTGTCGGTGAATCCGGAAGCGGGAAGAGTACCATCGCGAATTCTATTCTCAGGATTTTGCCGGAAACTGGCAAATTAGTTTCCGGGTCCGTAATGTTCAAAGGCGCCAACCTCATGGACTTAAAAGAAAGGGAAATGCAGCATGATATTCGGGGTAATGAGATCAGTATGATATTCCAGGATCCCATGGTATCGCTGAATCCGGTTTTCACTGTGGGCACCCAAATTGTTGATGTCATGAAACTTCATCAAGCCTGCAGTACTCGCGAAGCGAAGGCCATGGCCATCGCTCTCTTCAAGAAGGTTGGTATTTCAGATCCGGAAAGCCGGTTTTACAACTACCCCCACGAACTAAGCGGCGGGATGATCCAGCGTGTCGTGATTGCCATGGCCATGAGCTGCCAGCCTTCACTTATTATTGCGGATGAACCCACAACGGCTCTGGATGTCACTATCCAAAATCAAATTCTAAACGAGTTTGAGAATCTTGTAAGAGAGATGGGGGTCTCGGTGGTGTGGATATCCCATGACCTCGGGATTATCAGGCGGATTAGTGATTACGTGTATGTGATGTATGCCGGCAGAATACTGGAAGAAGGCAGTGTTGAATCCGTCTTTCAACACCCTTTACATCCGTATACCCAAGGGTTGCTTGAGGCCAATCCCATATATCATGAACCGAAAAGTACAATTCCGACCATAAGAGGTGAACTAAGTGAGATGACTTTAGAAGGATGCAGCTTTTACCCACGCTGCCAGAATAGCAATAAAGTGTGTTCAACCGAGGATATAGCATTAGCGAAGGTTGCTGAAGATCATTTTGTGCGTTGCAAGCAATTGGCAATAAATTCAAGTTAGAGCGTAGAAAGTGCGAGGAAGCCTGGGTTTGTATGGTGTATGGAAGCCACTGTCCATACACTGGAGCCTATTTCTTTCATATAGATAGATTGTGACAGAGGTTATGAACGCGAAGACAAAACGAGATCCTGAGCCGGCCGTGATAGTCAACGATTTGAAGAAACATTACAGTGTTCGGACTGGGTTCTTAGACAAAATATTTTTTGGAAACCAGAAATTTGTCAAAGCGGTTGATGGATTATCTTTAGATATAGTCAAACGCAAAACATTTGGGCTTGTGGGAGAGAGTGGGTGTGGCAAGTCAACCCTCGGGCGATGTATTTTGAGGCTGGAACCCGTCACGCAAGGTGACATTACTATATTCGGCCAGGATGTCGGTTCATTAGAGGAGAAAGAATTGCGGAGTTTCAGGAAGAAAGTGCAAATGATCTTTCAAAATCCCTATTCTACACTTCCTCCTCACAAGACAATTGGAAAGATGCTTAAGGAAGTAGTCGATTATCATGAGGTCGCCGACAAACACAAGGCAAAAGAATATAGTATTTTTCTTCTTGAACAAGTGGGACTTGATGGGAAGTTTTTTGATAGTCGGCCAAAGGCATTGAGCGGCGGTCAGCGGCAGCGGGCAGCAATAGCGCGGGCTCTATCAACAGACCCCAAGCTGGTTGTACTTGATGAACCGGTGACCGCTTTGGATATATCCATCCAGGCTCAAATCCTCAACCTGTTGTTGCGCCTACAAGAGGAAAAGGGATTAACTTACTTATTCATAACACATGATCTATCTGTGGTCAGGCATGTTTCGGATGTGATTGGTGTGATGTATTTAGGCAAGATGGTGGAGCTAATGCCGGCCAAGGCTTTGGGAAAAGAGAGCCTGCACCCGTATACGAAATCCTTAATTTCCTCTAGTCCTATTCTGAGCAGTTTTTATAAAAGTAATTCGATAGAGCTTACCGGTGAGCTTCCATCGGCTATCGATTCACCCCCCGGGTGTAAGTTTCACACCAGATGCCCTTATTCCTTTGAGAGATGTCAAAAAGAGGAGCCGCAGCCGATTGCTGTGGATCAGGGACACTCTGTTGCGTGTTTTTTATGTGAATAAAATTATAATTAGAACAAAGGAGGCTAAGAATGAAAGTTTTTATTTCCGCTGATATGGAAGGCATAGCAGGCAAGGTGCATTGGGAGTTTTCCAAGGAATCTGACTCAGCCGAATGGGATCGAGATCGCCAAATCATGTCAGAGCACGTAAAGGCTGCCATCGAAGGAGCTATTGAAGGGGGTGCTTCTGAGATTGTTATCAATGATTCCCACATGTCCATGCGAAATCTTGCAATTGATCGTTTTGATTTTGAGCAAGTCGAGGTCATTACGGGTCAGCCCAAGCCTCTATGTATGATGGAAGGCATTGACAACACGTATTCTGCCGCTTTTCTTATCGGATATCATGGAATGTCCGGAGCCCATCCAGGTGTTTTAAACCACTCCTTTTGCCCACTGAGCATCAGAGAAATCAAGATCAATGGGATTCCAGTTGGGGAACTTGGCGTTAACGCTGGAATTGCCGGATATTTTAACGTGCCGATCGCACTGGTTGCGGGCGATAATGTCATGGCTGAAGAGGCACAGGCACGGATGGGTGATGTTGAAGTCGCAATTATTAAAGAAGCACTGAACATGACCACCGCAAAATGTCTACCTTTAAAAGCAGCCAATGAACTGATCAAGCAAAAATCAAGGTCGGCAGTGCAAAGGTGTAAAGATATGAAGCCATTGGTTTATGACACGCCCACAGAGCTGGAAGTGGATTTCTTCATGACCAATATGGCTGATGCTGCCGCTTTAATCCCCGACTCCCAGAGAAAAGGGGGTACTAAAGTTTCTTATATTTCTTCAGACTACTTGGAACTTTTCAAAACATTTCAAGCAATGTTTATGCTAGGAGAGCATGTTCGCTTGGATCTTAGATACTGATGCAGAAAACAATAAGATTTGGTCTTGGTTATATTTTTCTAAACGCCGTCCGCTTACGGCGGCGTTATTCATTTGAAAATATTACGCCGCATGCCAGGCGTTAATTAACTGAGGGGTCAGGGAGTTGTAATGATAATTCATTCCGCTTGGACCAAGGAGAAAAACTCCCAGGCTCCTCAATTAACTGAAGAAAAAGGAGCACCGCTTATGGCAAAGGAGGTGCTAATCCCTCTAAAACAAATAAAGGAAGCCCGTGAAAGAATCGCGGCGGCAATAACAAGGACCCCATGTGTATACTCCCTCCCTCTCAGCCGAAAGACGGGAAAGGATGTATTTCTTAAATTGGAATGTCTCCAGGTTACCCAAGCGTTTAAAGCCAGAGGGAACGCCAATAAGCTGGCTTTGATGAGCCATGAAGAAAGGGAAAAGGGCGTAATCACGGCCTCGTCGGGAAACCATGGACTGGGACTCTCACTGGCTGCAAAACGGCACGGTGTAAAGTCTGTAATAGTCGTTCCCGAGGTTGCCCCAGCGAATAAAATTGAAAAAATAAAGGAAAATGGAGCCGAAGTCATCATAAAGGGGAAAACATATGACGATGCCGTTACATATGCGCACGCCCTTTCCGAAGAAAAGGGTCTCGTCTATATTTCGAGTTTCGATGACCCGGACATTATAGCTGGAAATGGATCGGTGGGTTTAGAGATTTTAGAAGATGTTCCCGATGTCAAACTCATCATCTGTCCTATTGGTGGCGGTGGGGGGATTTCAGGAATTTCGTTAGCGGTGAAGCAGATAAATCCAGATATTCATGTAGTGGGTGTGGAGGCGGAAAAAGCACCATCAATGCTTAGGTCCATTGAAGCAGGTGAAATTACGGAACTGACATCTGCGAGTACCTTTGCTGACGGGATTGCAGTTAGAAAACCAGGGAAATTAAACTTTGAAATTGTCCAATCATGGGTTGACAAGATCCTGATTGTTTCCGAAGAAGAAATGGAGAAGGCTGTTGTTATATTGGCCAAAGAGGCCAAGATCGTGGCCGAGGGAGCAGGCGCAGCTTCGGTCGCGGCGCTTTTGGCAGGCATGGTGAATTCAGAGTTCGATAAGATCGTTTGCATCATCAGCGGGGGCAATATTGATTTGCACCTCTTCAAACGTATCTTGGAAAAATCATTTAGCAGGTAAGGGAATTGCGCCAGCGATTGCTTACGGAATTAAACGACAAAAGAGTTTCCTTTTAAGGTTACAAAAATCTATTTATCAGACGGAGAACACTCCCCGTAAATTGCATATGGTTTATTTAGAGCAGCAGCCCACAATTGATTACCATAGTCGAAATGCCACCACTCATCATCATCAATGCGAAATTCCTCTGCAACCATTGCATCTCGAAGAAGTTTTCGATTCGATCTAACTCGGTCATCAATATCATTGATTTCATAAAAAAGAGAAGCCGCTTCAGGACCGAAGTGATCAAAGCTGGTGCCCATATCCAGTTCATTTCCTAATGAATCAGTCAGGGTAAGATCGGTCGATCCTCCTGTCGAATGAATCGGGATTCTGTGCGGATCGGTGGCTACGGTCACAAACTTGCCGACCTCTTCTTTCAACTTCTCCTCTTTCCAATCCGGATGTTCATTCTTTAGCTTTTGCCAATGATTCATGTAAATATTGTGCTGCACTTCACGCGATCGCCAGCCATCCCAAATCTTTAATTTATAGTTGCCAAGCTTTTTCTGAATGTGCTCCAACTTTTCAGCAATTGTTTTTCTTATATAGATTCGAGAATCCTTAGAAAATCCTCTTTTGTAATATGATTGCTCAAGTAAAAAATCAAAATCCGTTAGATTAACTAAAGGGTCACCTGAATCTCTAATCTCAATATGTTCGTATTTTAGTAATGTCATTCTCAGATTTCTCTATAGCTTTTTTGGATTTATACCGGGCTTATAAAAACAAACAAATGTTACTATTTACAATAAATGCATTATGGGTTATAAATCAATAAAATAGAAGCAAAATATATTTTTGAAGAATAAAAAGTATAAAACAATTTTATAAACTTTTTTAACGATTCATTTTTTTGAAGATTAATTATAAATTATAATTGTAATAACCGACCGAAAATAAGAATCATATTCATAAGCTTGATAATAGGCATAATTCTTGCTCAATATTTTGTGGGGAATATGAAAGAAAACCTCATCTTCATGGCGGGATACTGAAATAGGCTTCACAAAAAATGCAAAAAACAAAATTAAAATTGAAAAAGAAACTCCATGTCGCTAATCAGAAGGGTTTTACATTAATTGAGCTTATATCTGTAATGGTAATCATGGGAGTTATGACCTCTATTGCGGTAAAAAAATTTGATCTTTTATCAGGCGCAGCCACTGATAAAGCATTACAGCAGGGTGTAAAAGAACTTAATGCGAGGGAATACTTAACCTGGATTGATCTAAAATTATCATCAACCAATTGGACAAATGATGGAGATGTTTATAGTGCAATGGATACAAATCTTGGTTCGGATTTTGATTGGACGGCCGGCCCAAATACTTCGGGTGGAACTCTGCGCTTTCGAAATCAGTCAACTGCCCTGAACAGAATACCTTCCACATTTACTTCGGCAGGCGGTTGGAAATGACCGCACCAATGTCCTCTTAACCTAACTGCCTAAAAAGAGAAATTCATCTTCCTTAAAACAAAACCGATTTTTCCACCATTTACCATTTTGCAATTTCGTTCTAAATAAGCTCATTTCCGATTTAAAAAAATAGCTATAAAATTTTGCTTGACACACATATTTCCTAATGATATTAGGAAATATCATATTTAAAATAAAAAAAAGAAATATTAATAAAATTATCAATAGGTTATAATCTTAATAACAATATATAATTATGATTTATATTATAATTTTTTATCTATTTTGACAACATGATGTTTTATTCTTGGAATTTTACCTTTTTCAATCAATAAAAATTACAAAAATATAAACTATATTTATATAATTATTTATATAAATTGAGGTATATTATCTTCTGATTTAACGAACAATCGATAATTTTCCTAATCAATTTAAGCCTTTTGCTATGGCCAAAAGTAACTCCAAAGAAAAAACCCGTGACCGCATTATAAACTCTGCCAAAAAACTGTTTGCTGAACAGGGATATCAAAAGACAACCATTGTGGATATATCGCGACAAGCGGGATTGTCTGAGGCAGCGCTGTATGAATATTTTCAGGGTAAAGAAGATTTGCTGCTGACCATCCCTGATCTGTGGGTTTCTGAATTGCTGCGGGATTTAGATGAGCAGTTATTCGGAATTAAGGGCGCTGTTAACAAGCTCCGGAAATATCTGTGGTGGTATATACGGCGGGTAGAACAAGCCCCATTGGATGCAAAGATCGTCTATCTCTTCCTGAAAACCAATGCCAATTTTTTAAACACCGAAGTTTATTCAAACGTTAAAAACCTTTATTCTTATCTGGTTGATATATTTGAAGAAGGGCGCAAAACCGGCGAGATGAAGCCGGAGCTTAACCCTCTTCTGGCCAGAGACGTATTCGTGGGAACCATGGACCATATCATTACCCGCTGGCTTCTGAAAGATATGACCTATTCCCTGTTTGAAAATTTAGAAACAATCTTTGAGCTGATGGTGGATGCCTTTAAAGCCAACCACCCAACACTCACATCTCAGTCTATATTATAATGATTTTCTAAAATGAACCACAACTAATAACTTAATTCGGAGGAGGGTGAAAATATGGCTAAAACTATTTTTAAATGGGATTATTCAGATTATCCGGGAGCCAAGATCTACCCGCATTTGTTCAAGCCGATTCAAATCGGCAATCTCATCATACCGAACAGAATCAAGTATACGGCAACCGAGGAAAATTTGAATGGCCTTGATGGCTTTGTCACGGATCAAGGTGCTGCCTATTTGGGAGAAAGAGCCAAGGGTGTGGTCGGAGGCCTGTGTTTTATGCAGGGCGTGTACATGGATGAAGCCCGCATGGGCCAGGGCTATGTCGGTCAGGCAGCCGCCTGGGATGATAAGTTTATCCCGGGATTAAAAAGGCTTGCAGATGCGATTCATGATGCCCGTGCGGTTGCTGGAATTCAATTGATGGATTGTGGGCGTGTGGGTGCGGTCGATGTGGAATACGGACATGGGCCCTCAGCAGTACCCCAAAGGTTGCGGATCTTCAGGCCGATGAAAGAAATGAGCAAAGATGAGATCAAGGAGATGATCCAGCAGCATATCGATGCGGCCAAACGCGGCGTTGAAGCCGGATTTGATGTGATGGAAATATCCGGTATCGTGGGGTATCTGGTCTCCAATTTTGTCTCCGGCTATACCAATCGGCGAACGGATGAGTACGGTGGTGACATTCGCGGAAGAATGCAGGCCGTTGTTGAGATTATACAGGGCGTCAAGACCGTGATCCCGGAAGATATGCCGTTGGGTATCCGTCTGTGTTCCGAAGAGTTGCTGGATGATGTGCGCGGAAACACCCCTGAGGAATCCATGGAATCCTATAAAATTGCCGAAGAAGCCGGGGTGGATTACATCAGCTGCACCTTGGGTTGGCAGGAATCCATCTATCCGGTCATCAGTCGAGATATTCCTATGGGAAACTGGATCCATCTGGCCAAACGCGCCAAAGAGCATGTGAGTGTTCCGGTTTCCATGGCCTACAGGTTGTTTAAACCCGGGTTGCCCAACGAGAAAATCGGTGCCGGTGAATTGGACATCTGGGAGATGTGCCGTCCGATGATTGCCGATCCGCTGATGCCCAAAAAGGTACTGGAAGGCAAAGAAGAAGAAATACGCCATTGTGTGGCATGCAATCTATGCCTGGCCAGGTTGTTCCGCGATGCGCCCATGACTTGTTATATCAATCCGATCTGCGCTCACGAAGCCAACCCGGAGTTTGCTGCTCCTCCGCCGGCGGAAGAAGAAAAAGAAATTATGATCGTGGGTGCCGGGCCTGCGGGCCTGGAATGCGCATACGTGGCCGCCCAACGGGGTCATGAAGTACACATCTATGACAAGCGCGATGAGATCGGTGGCACCCTCAACGAAGCCCGCCATGCGCCGTATGGGGATGATGAGCTGTGGACCTGCGTGGAGTATCAGAAGGTCATGTGTGAGAAAGCCGGTGTAAACTTTCATTTAGGAACCGAGGTGACCGAGGAGGTGATTGAAGACGAAATGCCGGACAGCGTGGTATTGGCTACCGGGTCGGTATATTCGAAACTTGAGGTCCCCGGCGGTGATTCGGACAAGATCGTTTATCTCGCGGATGTGATGAGCGGAAAAGCTGAGGTTGGTGAAAAGGTGGTTGTTTGGGGTAATCGTAAGCCGGGCATCGGTTGTGCGCTTCATTTGGCCAAACAGGGTAAAAAAGTAACACTGGCTGGAAAGGACAAAACCGCGGGTTTTGACGTCAATCCTTCTTTCAAATGGCGTTACATGATCTATATGCGGCAAAACGGCATTGTGGCCTACAATGATTGCGAAATTGTGGAAATCGATGATGCCGGCATTGTCGTGAAAACATACGATGGATATCAGTGGCCAATCAAATGTGACACGATAGTCCTGGCTGATAGGGAACCCAACGAAAGCTTGAAAAAGGCGGTTCAATCCGAAGGAATCGAACTATTTGTGGTCGGTGACGCACTGATTCCTCGCAACTTATCCAGTGCGGTCCATGACGGCTACCGAATCGGTATGCGCATATAAAAAAGGAGGTAAACCATGCCAGTTGATGCCGAAAAAGAAATAACCAGATTATGGAAAGCGTTACACAGCGCCCAGGATGAAATTGGAAAAACATATTACCGCTGGCGGCAGGTCGCACTTGAATTTGCAGGAGATGATGTCAAATCGTTGGATGTTGCATTAAGAGCAGCAGAAGTGTTTGGTAAAGATATCGGCAAAAGTATTCTTCCCCGTATGAACTGGCTAAAGGGTGAAGAGGGTTTTATGATGATTTTGGGAAAAACCCTTGCCGGACTCTGGATCACCGATGGCGGTCTTGCCACCGTAGAGAAAGGTGAAGACCCGGGTGAGATTTTCATTAAATGCACTCGTGACCCATGGCCGACCTGGGCTAAAGAATTCGGGGTACCGATGGAAGAAGTTGCCATATGCCGTGAGCGGATGTATCAATCCATCCTTGAGGATGTCAGTGTATTTATGAACATCCCCTTGAAGATCGAATTGCAAAAAGCCATCCCCAGAGGGCATGGTGAGACGGTGATGAGACTATACAAAGCTGAATAGAATGAGACGCTGCCCTAAATTGAAAATTGGAATATCTGAAACAAATTCAATGGGTGCGGGTTACGTGTTTCGTGTTACGGGTAAGTAAAGGAGTCATTTTGCTTTTTGCCTCGGAACCCGCAATAAAAAATTTTGTCATTATCCAATTGTGAACGAAGCGAACTATCAGGATTAGGAGTTTATTATGGCTGCTCAAATAGATTTAGATAAATGTACTATGTGTGGCGGCTTGACCGAGCCGCTATGTGTCGAAATTTGTCCGGACCAGGCGCTTAGAATACAGGATGGCAGACCGGTGGTCACCGAGTTTCTGTGCGAGGACTGTAATGAGTGCGGGTGTGTGTGTCCGGATGGGGCGATTGATGTGCCATTGGAAAAGGTAACCTTCTAGAACTGGTTTCAAAATCCCATCTAAGATTTTCAAACCAGTTCTAATAAAATCGTAGTAGTCACCGGAATGGGAGGATGGGATGAAAGTAAATAAAGTCGATCATATCTGTATTGCCGTAAAAAACCTGGAGGAGGCTCGCAAAATTTGGGAACCGGTGTTGGGGAAATCCAAACCCGATGACGAATATATTGATGAGCCCGAAAAAATTAAAGTTGCAAGGTATTGGGTGGGTGAAGTCGGTTTTGAGCTGATGGAATCAACCACACCGGATGGCGATGTGGCGAAGTTCATCGAAAACAGAGGTGAAGGTGTTATGCTCATCAGCTTTAATGTCGACAACACCCGCGTGGCAATGGAAGAATTAAAAGGGAAGGATTATCCGTTTATCGGGGGAGCACGGCCGTTTAGGGATTGCGAGTTTGCCTTTATTCATCCCAAAAGAATGAACGGGGTGCTGCTGGAGCTCATCGACTATAAATGGAAAGAACTTAAAGACAAGGACTAGAATATGACAATTTCAAAAAAAATTTCAGAAATTATTGCCGGGTCTTCCTTTATACGGAAGATGTTTGAAGAAGGGGCTGAGCTGAAAGCAAAATATGGAGCCGAAAATGTATATGACTTCAGCCTGGGCAATCCGAATTTGCCTCCTCCGGAAAAATTTAATAAAGCGCTTCTTGATGCCGTAACCTCATGTGGTCTTGGAGATCATTGCTATATGCCGAATACCGGTTATCCCATGGTCTGTGGGTCGGTTGCGGAATATCTGTCTGACGAGCAACAGGCCCCAATGACGGATAAAGAAATTCTTATGACCTGTGGGGCTTCGGGTGCGTTGAACGTCGCCTTAAAAGCGATTCTGGATCCGGGAGATGAAGTTTTGACGCCGATTCCTTGCTTCGTGGAATATAAATTTTATGCTGACAATCATGGCGGGATTTTGAAAACGGTTCCGACGAAACCTGATTTTCACCTCGATATGGATGCTATAGAGTCGGCGATCACAGAAAAAACAAAAGCATTTCTGATTAACTCGCCCAACAATCCCACCGGACAGATATACCCGGAAGGTAGTCTGAAGGCACTTGGTGAGCTTTTAGAGCGAAAGGGCAGGGAAATCAGCCGAACCATTTATTTAATATCCGATGAACCCTACCGCAAGATTGTATATGATGATGTAAAAGTTCCAAGCATATTCGCTGCTTATAAGGAAAGTATTATCGGCACATCGTATTCGAAAGATATTTCCATTCCTGGTGAACGCATCGGATTTGTAGCCGCCAATCCGGCTGCGTCCTATAAAACCGAACTTTTAGCAGCAATGACGGTGGCCAATCGAATTTTGGGCTTTGTCAATGCGCCGGCTCTAATGCAGCGGGTGGTTGCCTGTATCCAGGGTATGAGCGTTGATGTTTCAGAATATAAACGTAAGCGAGATATGCTTTGCGAGGGCCTTGGCAGTTTCGGTTATGAATTTATCACACCTCCTGGAACGTTTTATTTATTCCCGAGATCACCTATTGCCGATGATGTTGAATTTGTGAACGCCCTCAAGGAAGAGCGGATTCTGGTGGTGCCGGGAAGCGGATTTGACGGCCCCGGACATTTCCGCATCGCATTTTGTGTGGATGATGACACTATCATAAACTCGATGGAGGGATTCAAGAGAGCCATTGAGCGCTATAAATAATAATGATTCTCGATGCTGGTTACTGGATATTGGGTGCTGGCTTCTGATCAATGGCTTCTGGTCGCTGGTAAACCTATCCGAAAACATAGAAATAGCGAGTATTGAGCATATCTACCAAAGTAAGGCAGCCCTCCGCGGCTGCCGCCTTTAGCCGGGGAAGTTGCTGACGCTACATTAAGATAGATCTGAATTTAAGAAAATCATTATGGCGAAGATCTTACGAGACTATGAAGTATATCTGGTCTATGTCGATCCGGATAGATGCGATTCCTGTGAGGATTGTGTCAAATACTGCCCGGTAGATGTTTTTGAAATGCCCCATAAAGCAATCCCAGTGCGACCGAACCATTGCATGGGATGCATGACGTGCACGGCCGTTTGTAAGTCGAATGCAATTATCATCACAGAGATATAAAACCGACTTCAAAACCCCATCTAATGTCCAATGACCGCGTTGCGAACCGGTTCAAAATGCTCAGATGCTACAATGTTTAGCCCGTTGGCCGGTTGGTCATTAAAATTTGATATCATGCCTTATTAAACGGGCTCAATCCCGCCATGGGCGGGAGAAAACCGGCAAATTTAAATTCGAGGTGTGAATATGAGTGATTCAATACTAGTGATTGGCGGCGGAATTGCCGGAATCAATTGCGCCATGAATGCCGCCAAATACGGCACAAAGGTTTACCTAGTCGATGATACGGCCAGTATCGGCGGCATGATGGCAAGGCTGGATAAAACCTTTCCTACCAATGATTGCTCCATATGCATTGAGGCACCTCAAATGTATGAAGTTGACAATCATGAAAACATCGAAATTTTAACCAATACCGAAGTCAGAAAAGTTAAAAAAGTAAATGGCAGCTTTAAGGTCAAACTGGTGAGAAAAGCCAAATATGTGGACGAGGAAAAATGTACGGGATGCGGTGCGTGTGCAGAGGCCTGTCCGGTGAGTGTCCCCGATTCGTTGGATGGGAAAGTAGGCGGTATGCGAAAGTTAATATCAATGGCATTTCCCCAGGCGGTTCCCAATATGGTCACGGTTGATCCAAGCTGTCGCTTCGGTGAAATGCGCAAGGCAGGCGCCTGTATTGGTGAATGCGCGGTGGATTGCAGTCAGTGTCGTGAGTGTCCGATCGCTTTATGTGTGAAGGCTTGCGAAAAAGAAGGCAAAAAGGCCATCGTCCTCTGGCAATCAAATAAAAATCTGAGTATTGACGTAAAAAGTATTGTGGTCGCCACCGGTATTAAAAATGCTCAACCGGTCGGTGATTTACTCGGCTATGATAAATATGAAAACGTGATAACCAATACAGAATTTGAAAGACTGATGAATGCCGGCGGACCCACAGCCGGAGAAATTATTCGGCCTTCGGATAAAAAACACGCCAAAAAGATTGCCTGGATTCAATGCGTCGGCCGCGGCTTGGCTGAAGGCAAGGGCACACCGTATTGCTCCAAGATTTGCTGTATGATTTCGACAAAGCAAACCATTATTACTAAGGAACATGATGCGGATGCAGAAACAACTATATTTTACAATGACCTCAAAGCGTATGGCAAAGGCTTCTGGGATTTTTACCGCAAAGCCGTTGAAAATGGTGTCAAGTATGTCAGGGGCAGACCCTACGAAGTTTTTGAAGATTCCGAAACCAAAAATTTAATCATACGATATGAAAATCTGGACTGCGGGGAGTTAAAGAAAGAAGAAGTCGAACTTTTAGTACTTGCTACCGGAATTGTTCCCAATGATCGTAACAAAAGACTGGCCAAGGTATTAAAGGTTAAGCTGGATGAACTGGGATATTTTAAGGAGAAAGATCCGCTTCTGGCATCGTTGGAAACGAATGTGGAAGGTATTTATTTGTGCGGCGGGGCTACCGGACCGATCGATATTGCGGAATCTGTGGTGCAGGCAACGGCCGCCTCTCTCAAGGCTGTTAGTTTCCATTCCTAAGTGGCTGCCATATGGTCGGCGCGGTGGCCGACCCTACGCTGCCAGAGAGACTAAATTCGGTATGTAGGGCGGGACTCCGTGCCCGCCACGGACTATTAGCCCACTACGTAGGGCAGGCCTCTGCGCCTGCCGCATAAGGCAAGCCTCTGTGCCCGTCACGGACTATTAGATGTCGGAGTTTATGAGGGATAATAATGAGTGAAGAAATACGAATCGGTGTATTTGTGTGTGACTGCGGGACAAACATTGCAGGTGTGGTCGATGTTCTGGAAGTAACTGAATATGCCAGAGGACTGGAAAATGTTGTGATGGCCGATGAAGGTAAATGGTCCTGTTCGGTGGATTATTTGACGAAGATGAAAGAGCTCATTCAGCAACACAACATCAACAGAGTCGTCATTGCCTCATGCACACCCAGAACCCATGAACCCCTTTTTAAGAGAACCATCAAGGAAGCCGGTATCAATCCCTATTTGTTGGAATTTGTGAGTATCCGTGAGCAGGTTTCCTGGGTTCATATGAAAGAGCCTGAGATTGCCACCCTAAAGGCTAAAGATTTGATTAAAATGGGTGTGGCCAAGGCCGCATTGTTGGAAGAGGGACAGGAAATTCGACTTCCCGTAAAAACCGATTGTCTGATCATCGGCGGCGGAATGGCCGGCATGAATGCGGCGTTGAGCGTTGCCGACCAGGGATTCAATGCCTTTCTGGTGGAAAAAGAGCCGCAACTTGGCGGGATTTTAAACAATGTTTGCTTTATTTCCCACGATAATCAAAAAACCCCGGCTGCCCGAGTGGTTCAGACAAAGGCCGATCAGGTTCACGCTCATCCGAACATCACTGTTTATACCCACACCGGTATTGAAGCTGTTGAGGGATACATTGGAAATTATAAGGTCAAATTAAAATCAAATGGAGATGGATCAACAAATGACCTCGATATTTCCACCATGATTGTTGCCACGGGAATGAAAGAGCTTGAGCCGGAAGGTCAGTTTGAATACGGCAACGATCCGCGTGTGATCACCCAGCTTCAATTGGATGACATGCTGAGAAAAAAGCAACTGGAAGATATAAAAAATGCTGTAATGATCAGCTGCGTCAATTCCAAAAACGAAACACGCGGTTGCTGCAACATCGGCTGCCATACCTCGGTTAAAAATGCGGTTGCGCTCAAACATCTTCGCAAAGATGCCAACATATATATTTTATATAGAGACATGAGCTTGATTAAAGAAGAGGGAACTGCTCAGCAGTCTGCCAAGCGGCTGGGAGTCAAATTTTTAAGATTTCCGGATGATCGCTATCCTGAGGTTAGAAACGAAAACGGCAATCTTATGGTCAAAGTTTATGATTTGCTGGTAGGGAGAGAATTTGAGCTACCTTCTGATTTGTTGGTGTTAACCACGGCATTTAAGGGCGATGAAACCGTAGAACAAATACGGGGCCATCTAAAAGTATCCGCGAATCCGGATAGATTCTTTCAGGAATCCCATGTCAAGCTCGGGCCGCTCGAATTTGCTACCGACGGTATCTCCCTTGCCGGCTGCGCAAAGGCACCCATGACATTTAAGGAAAGTTGCGAAGAGGGCATTGGTTCGGCCATGAAGGCATCGATTCCCATGAATAGGGGATATATCGAAACCGAGGGCATTGTGGCCCATATTGATCTGACGGATTGCACCCAATGCGGTCTGTGCTCTAAACGTTGCCCGTACAACGCCATTACGGTGGATAAAGAAGAAAATCCGGAGGTCCTTCAAGCGCTCTGCAAAGGTTGCGGACTGTGTGCGGCCGATTGTCCCGCCGAATGCATCAGCATCGTGCACTATTCGGACGACCAGGTTTTTGCTCAAGTCGAAGCAGCTCTGGAGGAGAATCCCGAGAAAAAAATCGTTGCGTTTGTCTGTCACTGGTGCGCCTTGGGTGGTGTGGATATGGCCGGTGTCAGTCGGCTGCAGTATCCATCCAATGCACGGCTTATTCGGGTGATGTGCTCCGCCAGAGTTTCCCTAAAGATGATGCAGCGACCCTTTGAGCTGGGTGCTGCCGGTGTTCTGGTAGCTGGATGTGAATTTCCAACGTGTCATTACATCGAAGGAAATTATGCAGCCGAAAAGCGGCTGAAGCGGGCCAAGAGAAGAATGGCCAAAGCCGGATATGATCCCGAGAAACTATGGAATATATGGTGCTCGGCTGCAGATGGACCCAAATTCGCAACAACGATGCGCACGATGGTCAAAGAGCTTAAGCTTGATTAAAACCTTCATCTTTTTAAAATAGTTGTTGATAGGATTGAGGAATAAAACTCAATAGTAAGTCTTATGGAAGAGGTTCTCAAACTATGAGCGACAACCTGAAATTCGCCGAACGCTTCAATGATATCGAAATGTTCCGGTACTGTGAACAGTGCGGTCGCTGCAGCTCTGCATGCCCGATTACCGGCATCAATGATTTCAATATCCGGCGTCTCGTTCGCCATGTGGAACTTGACTTGATTGATGAAATATCCGGTTCTTCCATGCCGTGGTTTTGTGCGACTTGCGGAAGATGTGAGGATGCTTGTCCCAATGGTATAAAAATATTGGAAATTACGAGGACCCTGCGCGCCATCGGCCCCGAGAAGTTGATGCCTGAGCAGCCCCAATGTGTTCAAGCCTGTCCGGCCGGAATCGATGTCCCCGGGTATTTGAGATATATCGCCCAGGGCAAAATGGATGAAGCCTGCAAACTGATTATCGAAAAAGCTCCGTTTCCGGGGGTCTTAGGTAGGGTCTGTACCCATCCCTGTGAAACCGCCTGCAAGAGAGGCGAGATCAACGACCCCCTATCCATCTGTGCGGCAAAACGCTATGCAGCCGATAAGGCCGGAGATATTTCGGAATGGATGTCGATTACGGCTCCAGATACCGGACATAAGGTAGCGGTGATTGGCGCCGGTCCGGCCGGCTTGAGTGCGGCTTTTTATCTCAGAAAAAAGGGGTATCAGGTCACCGTTTTTGAAGCTCGACCAAAACCGGGTGGCATGATGCGTTATGGAATTCCTTATTATCGCTTGCCGGAGGATGTTTTAGATAAAGAGATCAATCAAGTATTAAGCACCGGAATTGAGTTGAAAGCAAACCATAAGCTGGGTGTTGATTTTGAAATTGACCAGCTAAAGAAAGACGGATTTGAGGCTGTTTTCGTTGCAGTGGGTGCTCAACAAAGCAAAAAGATAGAGCTGGAAGGCTACGATCTGGATGATGTTTTCTGGGGGGTCGAATTTCTGAGTGAAGTTGCCGAAGGCGATAGTGTTTCTATTAAGGACAGTGTAGCGGTTATTGGCGGTGGAAACGTCGCCGTGGATGTGGCGTTAACGGCCTTACGTCTCGGTGCTAAAGAAGTTAAGCTGGCCTGCCTGGAAAGCCGGGAAGAAATGCCGGCCAATCCCTGGGAAATCGAACAGGCCCTGGCAGAGGGTGTTGAGATGCTTTACTCCTGGGGACCGAATAAGATATTGCATAACGATGGGAAAGTATCCGGTCTCGAGCTTGTACGGTGCACCTCTGTTTTTGATGACAAAGGCAATTTCTGTCCGTATTTTGATGGTTCAAAGACCACTATCGAAGCCGAGCAGGTGATTTTAGCCATCGGCCAGGCCAGTGAGACGGCATTTTGCAAGGACTTCTGTTTTCTGGATGATGAGGGTTCGTTGCCGGTTAAAAATGGGTTAATCGCAATTGATCAAAACAACCAGGAAACCGAAATGAAGGGTGTTTTTGCCGGTGGTGATGCCGCCAACGGACCGGCGACGGTGATTGAAGCCATTGCAGCCGGTCGCCGAGCTGCCATTTCCATCGATAAGTATTTAGGAGGGAACGGAGTATTGGAATTCGGAAGGCGGAATTCGGAAGGCGGAAAAACAAATAGTGGAAGTGGGAAGGCGGAATGCGGAAAGGTGGAAGGTGGAAAAACAGAAAGTGGAAGTGGGAAGGCGCAATGCGGAAATATAGAAGGTGGAAATGGGCAACCTTATGATGGAAGAAGAGAACCCGGATTCGCGGAACTGACAAGAGTTGATGTGCCGAGCTTGCCCATCGAAGAAAGACATTCCGGTTTCACCGAAGTTGAATTTTGCTACAGCGATGAGCAGGCCAAAAAGGAAATTGACCGCTGCCTGCAATGTGATCTGGAGATTTGTCTGGCAAAAGAAAAGCGCAAGGTAGAATTAGAGTTACAGTAAATTAAGATCGTCGCAAAAAATATAAAGTTTTGAAAAGCCTTTACTTCATCTTTACGATTTTTCATACATGTTAGAGATAGAAATAGGATGATAAAATGAATCAATTTCTCAACAATCCATTTTTGTGGGCTTTAATAAGCATGTTTACTTTGGTTGGTGCGTGTTCTGTTGTCGGTAGCAGGAAGATTGGTAGCCATCCTCCTTTAGGAAGGTAAAGGGTCGTATTATTCCTGGGATACCAATATAGGTTATCAAACCAGGCGCTTTCAGTCGGACGCCCAAAAGGCCGCGCGTCGCTAAAGCGCAGCGTTATGCTTTCTTAATATTAAAAATAAATCAGGAAAAATTAGAATTTTGAAAACTTTGATACTCTCAATTTTAACGACTTTATTTTGGGAAAGGAGTATTCAAATGCACAAGAAAGATTCACTGTTTCCAATTGCCAATTCACAAGGCAGACTCGAATGTAAGGAACTCTGGGGGGGCATACGCAATCAGGATATAGAAATCTCTGCTGGAAAAGTCATTGGTTCTATATACTCCGCATCCAGTGAAGGCGGAAAGGGTGGAGACATCTACTACTTTGGAGTCTGCAAGGGCGACACAATTTCGCGTTTGGCTATCGCAGATGTTACCGGTCACGGCGAGGATGTCTCGGAAATAAGCCAGTACGTCTACGACTCTTTAAAAGCTCATATGTGAACGCCGGACAGTCGAGTCATTCTGGGCGAGGTTAACCAACTAATTAGCAACCGCAGCCTAGATGCTATGACTACCGCGGCAGTTGTCGCGTACTACACTCAGGAGAGGGAAGCGAGAGTTTCATATGCCGGACACCCCCCCATTCTTTACAGGCGAACGGGCGAAAAGGAATGGTCCTATGCAAGACCGTCAGCCCAGAAAGGTCAAAGTGATGGTTTTCCGCTAAACATTCCCCTTGCTATTGAATTGGATACACTCTACGAACAATTCACGATTCCTATGGCCCCTGGCGACCGGCTCTTTGTCTATACCGATGGCATCATTGACACACCCAATCCCGAAGGTGAAAGCTTTGGATTGGTGCGCCTCAAAGATGTCCTTGATGCAAATACAGTAGTTCCTCTGTCTGAACTTAAATCGGCAATTCTCAAAACATTACATCAATATTCGGGAAAGGAATTAACCCATGATGACGTCACCCTGATAGCTCTGGAGATTTGTTAGCGTTTAGAATTGTGGATACCT
>CP070746.1:2413703-2461279 GCA_020348305.1 Desulfobacterales bacterium | reverse complement strand
TGGAGCCGACGAGCGGACTCGAACCGCTGACCTGCTGATTACGAATCAGCTGCTCTACCAACTGAGCTACGTCGGCAATTATAACCGTTCAAAGGTTCTGGGTTTAGAGGTTCAAGGCGATTCAGAAGCTGTAAACGCCTACGCTTTAGATGAAGTCTTTAAAGCTCAACGCCGAACCTGTATCTCCTTGGTGAAGAAATGCAACTCTGAACGGGGAACTTTGAACCTTTTAACGGCGAATTATTACGTTTTTTATGGGCCAAAATCAAGAAATAAATTATCGTAAACTGCTAATTGAACAACTTCCTCAGCGTGACCGTGGTATTGAATGCATCGGGCTATCAGGGTCTGAAAGAGCCTATTTAATATCTAAGGTGTATGATAAGCACCGAATGCCCATTTTGATCATTCTTCCGTCGGTGAAAGAAGCAGAACGTTTTTTCGAGGATCTGCGTTTCTTTGCCTCAAAAGCGAATTCTGCTATCCTTTATTTTCCACCGTATAATATTTTGCCGTACAAATTTCTTTCCTACCATAATGAAACAGCTGCCAAACGGATACATGTACTTTACCAGCTGATGGAAAACAACGAGCATCCGATAGTGGTTACCGCAATGGATGCCCTTATGCAAAAAATCATACCCCGACAGGTCATCAGTCAATATGCAGACCTCATTCTCAAAGATGAAGAAATTGAGCGAGACGGTTTGATCGAAAAACTGATCTGCGGCGGTTATATTCGTTCTCCGATTGTTGAAGAACCGGGTGATTTTTCTGTCAGGGGCGGCATCGTGGATATTTTTGCACCCCTTTACCCGAATCCACTACGAATCGAGTTTTTTGGAGATATTGTTGATTCTATCCGGTTTTTTTCGGCTGCAAGTCAACGAAAGGTTAAGGATGTAAATGAAGCGGTTATACTTCCGGCCAAGGAAGTTGTATTGAATAAAAATATCTTACCCCAGATCATCAGCCGAATTCGAATCCGGGCGAACGAAATAGGCCTTTCGGCAACTAACGTCCGAGCAATTGTCGATCATATTAAAAGCGGTGAAGGATTTCCGGGAATCGAAAGCCTCATTTCGCTCATATATCCGCAGCTTGATACCTTATTCGACTATATGCCAGAAGATGTCCTTTTTATTGTTTCCGACCCTGACGAGCTCGAAAAGACCGCCCAACAATTTGAAGCACAAATTACCAAGAATTACAAGGCAGCATGTGAGGCAGAAAGACTTTGTGTTGAACCCAGCAATCTGTATCTGAAATGGCAGCGGGCAAAAGAGTTGATTTTAGTCAAAAAGCCCATGACCTTAAAAACCCTGGAGGTGTTAACAGCCGAAGAATCTAAAAGCGCATATCCCTTTCAGATAAGATTTTCTGTTAATAATAATACCGACATTAGCACAACCCTTAAGCGTGCAATTAACACGCAACATCTTTTCAGACCGCTTGCTGAGTGGCTGGCTGAAAAAATGGATGCTGGATGTGCCAGTTTTATCGTTTGTCATACACATGCCCAGGCAGAACGAATAAAATCCCTGCTTTCGACTTATGGTATTCGCTTTACAATAAGTGATGGCTTTCCTTCGATGACACCTGATCTTGACACATTCTACATATCCATTGGTCACATTTCATCCGGCTTTGTTTGGAAGGCCGAGTCTCTTGCAATTATCACGGAAGAAGAAATATTTGGTATTAAACGCCAGCGCAGAAAATCCAGACCTCAGCAGACCCGCTCTCAGTTACTTGATCTCCAGGATCTAAAAAAAGATGATCTTATCGTTCATGACGATCATGGAATCGGACGATATGATGGTCTGGTCAAATTGACGATAAACCGTCTAACCAGTGATTTTTTAGCCCTTTCTTATAGAGGGGGAGACAAGCTTTACCTTCCTGTTGACCGGATGAGTATGGTGCAAAAATACATGGGCGTGGAGGGTATCGAACCCTCGCTTGATAAAATGGGCAGCAAATCTTGGGAGCGGGTAAAGGCGCGGATAAAACGCTCGGCGGAAAAAATTGCCGGAGAACTCCTCAAGCTTTATGCGCGCCGAAAAGTCGAAATAGGATTTGCCTTTCATACGGGTGATGCAGATTTTCGGGATTTTGAAGCAGGTTTTGAATATGAAGAAACAGTCGATCAAATAAAAGCGATCGAAGATGCCCTCAATGATATGCAGCAGCCCACCCCGATGGATCGGCTTGTTTGCGGCGATGTGGGATACGGCAAAACTGAAGTTGCACTCAGAGCATCGTTTTTATGCGTATACAACGGCAAACAGACAGCTATGCTTGTTCCGACAACCATCCTTGCCGAACAACACTATGCGACATTTCGCCGGCGCTTTGAGCGCTATCCGGTCAATATTGCCTGTTTAAGCCGGTTTCGATCGTCGACAGAGCAACGCAATATCGTAGAGGATCTTAAAGCCGGAAAGATCGATATTGTTATCGGAACTCACCGATTATTGCAGAAAGATGTCGTGCTTAAAAATCTTGGACTCCTCATTTTGGACGAAGAGCAGCGCTTCGGCGTGCGACACAAGGAAAAGTTGAAAAAACTGAGAAGTTCGGTGGATGTTTTAACCCTAACAGCAACCCCTATTCCCCGGACGTTGCATATGTCGTTGATGGGTATTCGCGATATCAGCATGATCGCAACACCACCTGAATATCGTCAATCGATTATTACCTATATTACTGAATTTGATGATGCCGTGATTGCCGAAGCTATCAGAAAAGAGCTTAATCGAAACGGACAGATCTTTTTTGTTTATAACAATATTTATAGCATAGGGAATATGGCGGCAAAATTGAAGCAATTAGTTCCCGAGGTCAAACTTGATATTGCGCATGCGCGATTGGGCTAGGAAGAATTAGAGCGGACAATGTATCTGTTCAAGAACAAAGAAATTGACATGTTGGTAAGCACGTCCATTATTGAATCCGGTTTGGACATCCCTGCGGCCAACACCATTATCGTCAATCGCGCCGACAGATTCGGTCTGGCTCAAATTTATCAATTGAGAGGACGTGTCGGACGGGCAGATGAACAGGCTTACGCATATCTTATCATTCCGCATGAGAGTTCTTTGACGAAGGATGCTAAGAAACGCTTAAAGGTTTTGATGGAGCACAGTGACTTGGGCTCTGGCTTTCAAATCGCCATGAATGATTTAAAAATACGAGGTGGCGGCATTATTCTGGGCGCTTCTCAATCTGGCCATATTGCAGCGGTGGGTTACGACATGTTTCTTAAACTGATGGAGCATGCTATTGCGGAGCTTAAAGGTGAGCCGATTTCTGAAAATTTTGAACCGGATATCATCTTAAGCATCTCTGCCTTTTTTCCTGAATCCTATATCCCCGATTTAAACCAGCGATTATTCGCCTATCGCCGTTTGGCAAAGATGACCGAATTGACAGAAATTGGCGAGTTTAAAGCAGAGTTGGTTGATCGTTATGGAAAACTGCCGGAAGAGGCGCATAACCTATTTTTAAAAATTGCGCTGAAGATACTCGCAAGAGAGGCCGGCATAGCCAGGCTTGATATCAAAGATCAGCAACTTATTCTCAAATTTGCAGAATCTCACCAACATAACCCGGACGCGCTGGTTGAAATGGTCATGTCTGCGCCTAAACGTTTTGAGCTGAAACCGAACAATATACTTAAAACCAAGTTGCACAAAAGCGGACAAATGGGCCAGATCAAAAATCTATTGAAAGAAATTGCACAACGTGTTAGTAATTAAAGGTTTATACATATGTCGGCCTGATAACAATATGAGACACCTTAATAGAATGTTTGACAATCAATTTGAGTTATTTGTTTATGACTAGATGGTGGTATAAGTTATATCAATTGGCCGGATGTCTGCTAATGATTATTGTATTGGCAGGTTGTGCAGACTCTGGATCTAACGATGAGAATGAAGTTTTAATTCGCATCGGGGATAGGATTGTGACCGTGCTTGAATTCAATGAAGCTTTTGAAATTGCCAAAACAGCTTTTCCCCATCATATTCGCCATAATCGTGAGGATCTGCAACAAGCTCAATTGCGTCTCTTAAACCAGATGACCGTAGAGATGATATTGCTCGAAAGGGCTGAAGAACTGGGAATAGAGATTTCTGAAGCAGAAGTTGAAAAGGCTGTTGCCGAGATAAAAAACGACTATCCTGAGGGTGTTTTTGAGGAAACGCTTCTTGAATTTGCTGTATCTTACAAAACCTGGAAAGATCGTCTAAGGATTCGTTTGATCATCGAAAAAGTCGTCGATAAAGAACTAAAAGATCAAATCAAAATAACCCCTGAGGATATTGCTCGCTATTATGAAGAAAATTATAAAGGGCAAAAATTTGATTCTAATGTCGATGAAAATGCCAAAGATATTAACGAGGATATCATAAAAAATTTGCGCCGCAAAAAGACAGAGCAAGGCTATAACTCGTGGATAAACGAATTAAAAACAAGATATGAAATTGAAGTAAATAGTGCTCAATGGGAAAAGATCATAGGGTCTAATAGTATAGCGGGCAAAGATTCGGGAAAATGATAGAAAAATTCTTTTGTGAAAAAGGTAAATCCTTATTTTTGAGCCTTATGTGTTTAAATTTAACCTTTTTCAACTCAATAATTGTGTCTGGATTAGGGCGGGCAGAGGATACAATTGTTGTGGATCGAATCGTGGCGGTGGTTAATGATGAACTCATTACCCTCTATGATTTGAACCGGGCGCTTGACCCCTATGCGAAGAATATTAAAGCACTTGGATATTCAGCGGACAAAGAGCGTAAAACTCTTTTTAAGATTCGATCGGATTTGATCAATGAACTCATTGACCGCATGCTTGCCGATCAAGAAATAAAAAAGTATAAACTTACGGTGACGGATGCGGAAATCGATAGTGCCATTGAACGAGTTAAAACTGCTCGTCAGTATACGGACGAAGATTTAAGAGCCGGCCTAGCTCAACAAGGATTAACCATGGAGGATTATCGCAAGGAATTAAAGGAGCAGCTGCTGAGAAGGAGGTTGGTTAACCTCGAGGTACAATCCAAAATAGTAATAACCGAAGAAAATATCCAAGCGTATTATGAGAATCACCGTGAAAAGTTCGCCGGCGAAAAAAAATATCACCTCTGGAATATATTTATGACTATCTCTCCTTATGCAGCTGATTCTGAAAAACGTTCAGCTTACAAAAAAATGGAAGCCATTCTAGTAAAATTACAGCAGGGACAGTCGTTTGAATCGTTGACTAGTGACGTTTTTATTTCTTCATTGAAAGCCAAGGGAGGCGATTTAGGATTGTTTCTTCTAAAGGAGCTTTCTCCACAACTGCAGGAAGTTGTCAAGACAATGACAGCCGGTGATTTTTCTTCGATTCTCGAGGCCGACGTTGGATACCAGATCATATACGTTCAGAAGATAATTGAGGCCCCGGCGAAAACCGTTGCGGAGGTTAAGAATGAAATACATGAAATCCTTTACAGAGAGTTAGTTGACAATAAATATCAAAAATGGCTGGAGGACTTGCGCAAACGGTCCCACATTAAAATAATCAATTGATGAATAGATCGACATTCGTAACCCGTAACCCGTAACTCGGAACACGCAACGCGTAACGTTATTTACAATGAAACCCGATAAGGAATCTCTTTCATTTGGGCATTATCTTCAAGCTACCAGGCTGGAAAAGAAAATCAGCCTTGAGAAGGTCTCAGAAGAAACCCGAATTGGACTGGACATATTGAAGCTAATTGATAAGGAAGATCATGATAATCTTCCCGCTGAGGTCTTCGTAAAGGGCTTCTTACGGGCCTATGCCCGCGCCATCGGTGCCGATGGGGAAGAGGCTGTTCGGCGTTATGAATTAAGGCTCAACGTTGTACACAAACTAGATGGTTCAGAAACAGATCCAAGCAAATCCGCATCCAAGTTGTGGCGGAAGCTGTTGTTGGTTGGGGTGCTCTATTTTGCGCTTATTTATTTATCAATATTTGGGATGGATTACCTTAAAGGGCATTTAACCGGTCAAGAGTCGCCTGAAAAACAAGCATCTAGAGAACGGCCGCCCATCTCCGCTTCCCAATCTGCACAAGAACGAGAATCTGATAAGGCGTCTGAGAAGAATTATTCCGACAAATTCGTTTTACGAATAACCGTCCATGAAGATACATGGATGAAAATTATTATCGATAATGGGGATGCAAGAGAGTATGATTTAGGATCCGGTGATCACTTGGAGCTTGAAGCTTCTACTAATTTTAACCTTCTTATTGGCAACGCCGGGGGTGTAAGAATTAGGTTGAACGATAAATCGATACCGATTTTAGCAAAAAGCGGCGAGATGGTAAATCTCAATCTCCCATAATACCGGCGCAAGCTAGTAATTCCCTTCATAGCGCTTTTTACAATTCAATAAGGTAAGTTGATGCAATCTGATCGTACCAGAGTACTCATTGATAGTATTCGGCGGCTTTTGCGGCGAGGCGCAACAAGTCATCTGAGCAAGATTGTCAACAAAACCCATGCGGCGGATTTGTCGATTGTATTCCGCTCATTGTCCCACTCTCAACAGCAGGCGCTGTTTAATATGATCCAGGATACCGAGCAAAAGGGTATGCTGTTGGGCGAGCTCGACGAAGATACCGCTGTAGATCTCATTGAGGATATGAAAATCGAGGATATTGTCGAGATCCTCGAAAGCATGCCCAATGATGACGTGGCAGATTTACTCGGCAGACTACCCGAGGATATGTCGCAGGCGATTCTTGAGAAGATGAAAAGAGATGAGTCTCAAGAAGTTGAAGACTTGCTCCGTTATGAGGATGATACGGCAGGCGGTATCATGGTTCCTGATTTTATTGCACTTAAAGAATATGTTACCGCCAAAGAAGCCATTGATTCCTTGCAAAAAGAGCATCTTGAAGTGGAGATGGCGTTTTACCTTTATGTGATCGATGATTATGGTAAGCTGGTAGGGGTCAGTTCTTTAAGACAGTTGGTGGTTGTACCACCCGAAACCCCTCTCAAAGATTTTATGACAACAGACGTGTTTTCCGTTCAAACGGATATGGATCAGGAAGAGGTGGCCAAGATTGTTGCCCGTTATGATATTTTGGCGGTGCCGGTCGTCGACGAATCCCATAGTTTAGTCGGTATCGTAACGGTCGATGACGTAATTGATATTTTTAGGCGAGAAGCCACGGAAGATATTTTAAAGATGGCCGGCGCCGGCGAAGAATTTGTCGAAACCAAATCTGTTCTGAAGAGCACAAGGATCCGGTTACCTTGGCTATTTGCCAGCTGCATCGGTGGGATCATTGCATTTTTTATCATTGGCGCTTACGAGAGCAGTCTATACAAAATGGCATATCTTGCGGCATTTATTCCAGTGATCATGGGCATGGGCGGCAATATCGGTACCCAATCTTCAACCATTGTTGTTCGTGGATTGGCTACGGGACGGATAAATTTAAGAGATTTTTGGGCGGTTGTGATTAAGGAGTTGGCCATCGGATTTATTCTGGGTCTGATATATGGCCTTTTGATCGGTAGTGTGGCTCAGTTATATGGCCTTTTGAGCGGCAGTGTGGCTCAGTTTCGCTACAGCATTGAGGCACTTGCCATATCTGTGGCACTTGCGATTTTATCTTCTATGTCTATTGCTGCTCTAGTCGGTTCTTTGGTCCCCATGAGTTTTGCCAAAATCAATATCGATCCTGCTGTCGCCACTGGGCCATTTGTAACTACCGCCATCGACATCATTAGTGTATTTTTTTATTTTCTGATCGCCACCACTCTCCTTGGTATTTAAGCGCATGCCGGTTTTTTCAACGCCTGCCATTATGCTCCGACGCCTTGATTTTGGAGATTATGATCTTATCGTTACCTTTTTTAGTTTGCAGCGCGGTAAAATATCGATGATTGCTAAAGCCGCCAAAAAAAGCACCAAGAGATTTGCTGGAATTTTGGAACTTTTTTCTGTGCTGGACGTGGTCGGTAGCACAGGCCGGGGCAAGGGCTTACCTATTTTACAGGAAGCAGCCTTAAAGCATCCTTTCGGTAAGATTAGGGCTGATATACGCAAGACGGCCTATGCCAGTTATTGGGCTGAGCTGATATATGATTGGATGGAAGAAAATGAAAGACATACCGAGCTTTATTATCTCTTCAAACATGTTCTCAGCGAGCTGGACGGCAGTGAAACACCCGAAGAGGTCCTAAGTATTTTATTTCAGATCCGATTGCTCGTCCTCTCGGGTCATCGCCCAAATTTAATTCACTGTTGTCGCTGCCGAACATCTTTAGAATTGATTCGTCACGGAAAACTTATTTTTGACATCGTAAAAGGTGGAATCACCTGTGAAAAGTGTGCACGAGATCCCGCTGGTGGAGTAAGTCTCTCAAAGGGGACGGTTAAACAGCTTATTTGGGTTGGAAGTGGTGATTATGCCAAAGCTGGTAGAATCAGATTCACTTCACAAGCGATAGAAGAGGGATTAACGTTTCTGGAGGCATTTGTGCCCTATCATTTGGGGAAGCAACCGCGGAGCCTGAAATTTTTGCGGCAGATAAGGAAATGAGTGGAATGTTGATTGCGGAATGCGGAAACACGAAATTTATAATAGAAAAAGGAACATGAAATGAACTTTCAAGATGTTATATTGGCGTTGCACAAGTTTTGGGCACGCAAGGGCTGTGTGATGGTTCAACCCTATGATATGGAAGTTGGGGCGGGAACATTTCATCCCACCACGCTTTTGAAGGCGCTTGGTCCTGAGCCATGGAATGTCGCCTATGTTCAACCTTCCCGGCGACCGACCGATGGCCGTTACGGTGATAATCCAAACCGCCTCCAGCATTACTATCAGTATCAGGTTATCCTGAAGCCTTCCCCGATTGATGTTCAAAAACAGTATTTGGATAGTCTGAAGGCATTAGGTGTTGATCCACTTGATCACGACATCCGTTTTGTTGAAGATGACTGGGAATCCCCCACGTTGGGTGCATCCGGTCTGGGATGGGAAGTATGGCTGGATGGTATGGAAATTACCCAATTTACCTACTTTCAACTGGCTGGCAGCATTGAACTTCATCCGATATCGGTCGAGCTTACGTATGGCTTGGAGCGGATTGCCATGTATTTGCAGGGTGTGGATAATGTCTATGATCTGAAATGGAACGACGATATCACTTACGGTGATGTCCATCACCAGCAGGAGGTCGAGCAGTCAAGGTATAATTTTGAAAAAGCGGACGTTCCCGTTTTGTTTGACCTGTTTAATAAGTACGAAGCAGAGTCTCAACAACAAATACAATATGGTCTTGTTCTTCCGGCCTACGAATATTGCCTCAAATGCTCACATACCTTTAATCTTCTCGATGCGCGAGGGGCTCTCAGCGTTACTGAGCGTACTGGTTATATCGCACGGATTCGGAAACGTGCACGCGATTGTGCCGAGGCATACGTAAAGCAGCGTGAAAAAATGGGGTTCCCGCTGATGAAAAAAAAATAAAGTTACGCGTTACGTGTTAAGAAACAGTAAAACGACAAGAATAAAAAGCAGCCGCGGAACCCGGAACACGAAACCCGCAACTCGATTTAGAGGTAATTATGAACAGTTTATTGCTCGAGATTCGGACCGAAGAGATTCCCGCTGGATATATTCAACCCGCATTAAATGCGCTTTCAGCAACCCTGCTGAATAAGATGACCGGCGCCCGAATTGACTACGGCACCGCACGAATATTCGGCACTCCCAGACGACTTGCCGTAATTGTCAAAGATGTCGCCGCCAAGCAGAAGCCATTGAAAACTGAGTTAATCGGACCTCCCGCCAAGGTGGGGTTTGATGAGCATGGAAATTTCTCCGTGGCGGCCAAGAAGTTTGCCGAGAAGGCGGACATCCCTGTCAGCAGACTCACTGTCAAAGATACTGAGAAAGGTGCGTATATATGTGCCCAAAAAATTGAACGTGGAACAGCTGCCCGTACGCTGCTTAAAGAGATGCTTCCCGATGTTATTCTTTCAACACCCTTTCCTAAAACAATGCGGTGGGCGGATTTAGAAATTGCTTTTGCGAGACCGATTCATTCCATTCTGGCGCTATTAGGCAGGGATGTTATTCCGTTTGCATTGGGCAATCTCAAAAGCGGAAGATACACTTACGGTCACAGCTTTATGCATCCTGACAAGATTAAGATATCCTCTACCGATGATTACATAACCGACTTAGGCAATGTGGCTGTGCTTGTCGATATGCAGGCGCGCAAGAAACTTGTTCAAAACGAAATTACGAAAGCGGCCAAGAAAGCAGGCGGCAGCATTTTAGCCGATGATGAACTTGTGGATATCGTCAATAACCTTGTTGAATATCCGATTGCAGTGGCCGGGAAATTTGATAAAGAATTCCTTGAGATTCCCGATGAAGTATTAATCAACGCGATGCGTGAACATCAAAAGTATTTTGCGGTGGTGAATAAGAAAATGAAACTGATGCCCTATTTCATTGCGGTAAATAATACCGTCGCCAAAGATATGGCTTTGGTGGCCAAAGGCCATGAGCGCGTCCTGCGGGCCCGTCTTGCCGATGCGCAATTTTTCTATCGAAGCGATTTGGAAATCTCCAATGAAGACCGGGTAGAAAAACTCAAAGGCGTTTTATTTCAAGCCGATTTGGGAACGATGTACGCAAAAGCTGAGCGGATAGGCAAAATTGCCGCATATATGGTGGGAAAGGTAGAGGCAGGTTTGGATGGCAATGCACAGGGAAAGGAGCTGAAAACGCAGGTGGCCCGGGCGGCCCGGCTGTGTAAATCTGATCTTGTCAGCCAAGTGGTTGTAGAATTTCCCAAACTGCAAGGCATTATGGGAAGAGTGTATGCGACCATTTCCGGTGAACTTCCTACGGTTGCTGCTGCCATAGAAGAACATTACCGCCCGATATACTCCGGCGCACCGCTGCCCGATACCCTTGTGGGAGCGATTATCAGTATTGCTGACAAAATGGATTCGATTTGCGGCTGTTTTAATGTAGGGCTAACGCCAACGGGTGCTTCAGATCCATATGCGCTTCGGCGCCAGGGTATCGGTATTGTTCAGATTATGAATGACAAAGGTTTTTCATTTTCGCTAAGAGAGTTAATTAAGAAAAGCATCAGCCTGTTTACAGGCAAAGATACAGGGAAATTAGAAGAGTTGACCGAAAAGGTATACGTGTTTTTACAAAACCGCATCTCTCATCTTTTAACTGAAGAAGGATTTTCAAAAGATGTTATCGCCGCTATTGTCAGTGTTTCGATTGATAATGTTCCCAATGTCTGGCACAGAGCAGGTGCCCTGCAAACCCTCCGGACAGAGCCTGATTTTAAACCATTGGCCATTGCCTTTAAACGGGTGGTGAATATTATCAAAAAGTCGGGTGAATTGGAAAAAACTCGCGGCTTAAGGGATGTTAATGAAACACGCTTTGAGGATGACAGTGAATCCGCTTTGTTTGCTGCTTTCAAAAAAGTCGAAGAGGAGGTATCCGAAGCTATTCGGCGCGAATTTTTTGATCAGGCACTGCGTGATATCGCTTCATTGCGTGACCCTGTCGACGCCTTCTTTGAAGCCGTCATGGTCATGACGGATAATACAGAGGTTCGCCAAAACCGACTTGCGTTATTGGGTCACATCGCAGCGCTTTTTGAAAAAATTGCGGATTTTTCAAAGATTTCTCCGTAATATGTGTTGAATTTAATTCTTTGGTGGGTGTCTGTTTCACGCAGTGGAAGCATTATGTGAGCATTTTTAATTTATGAATCTATTCGACCGTCTTTATTATACCGGAGGTGAATATGGCTTATGATCCTGAAAAAGATAACGTTTTAAAAAAATGGAAATGCGAAGAAACCGGTTTGGTGGTATCGATCAATCGATATGGTAATGGAGAACCGAAAGTGCAAATTGGGCCACGGATCCTGCTAAAAGCGGACGGGACCGAAAGAGCCCCCCTAAAAGCCGGTCGGCTGACCATCGAAGACGTAATGTGGTTTTACAATATTATTGATGACGTTAAAGATGAACTCACAAAATTGGCCAAGCCTGAATAAAATCAGGTTTCAGCATTCAAAGGTTCAGGGTTTAAAGTTCAGGGTTCAGCCCAGCCGCTGGCCTGAAAAACGGCCAGTTTGATCGAAAAAGAAACTTCGCCTTTAGCTAGTTTCATAAGAGGGTTGGTTTTTAGTGTTTCATGTTTGGTATTTAGTATTTGGTGTTTCGTCTTTGTTCTTTGATTTTCCGCATTCCATATTCCGCATTCCGAAATCGTAAAGCCCTGAAACCACGAATGTAATACTTTATTCATAAAAATGGGTGGTAACTGTGACCGACGAAGATGCCATTATAAATCCGGGAAAAGGCAAACGTTCTCCGCAATTAGGACCAGTGGCGGTGATGGTGGCCACCGAGCCGGATCTTGCTAAACTTTGTTCCCTGCTAAATCTGAACCCGAACACGTTTCAAAAGCTTTTCATCAGCAGACTTTACGTTGATAAAGAAGCAAACCCGGGCATTTCGCTAACCGGTCCCATTATTGGCGCTCCCTACGCGACGATGCTCCTTGAGACCCTTATCGCATGGGGTGCCCGCAAAATACTTTTCTTAGGTTGGTGCGGAGCCATTTCAGAGAATGTGAAAATCGGCGATATCATCCTACCAACTTCTGCAATCATTGATGAAGGTACCTCAGGGCACTATATTTCAGATAAGGCCGAATCCGTACCTTCAGAAGGAATTGTCGCACAAAGCCGACAAGTGCTCCGGAACGCTGGGTTCAAGTTCCATCAAGGGATTATCTGGTCAACAGATGCGGTTTATCGCGAGACGCGTGATAGGGTCGCATATTTTCAAAAAAAGGATGTTTTAAGCGTTGAGATGGAAACATCTTCGATCTTTTCGGTGGGAAGATTTCGCGACGTTCAAGTCGGCGGCATACTCGTTGTCTCTGATGAACTTTCAGATTTTCAATGGCGGCCCGGTTTTAAGACCAAAAAATTTGAGCAAGCTCGCAGTGCAGCATGCAGGGTGGTAATGAAAATATGCCAGATGCTATTGATTCAAACCTAATTGAAAAAATTGAAAATCTGCGAAATGCGCTTCATCGTCATAATTACCGTTACTATGTTTTAGACGATCCTGAAGTTTCGGATGCGGAGTATGATCGTATGATGCAAGCGCTTATCCAACTTGAGCGAACATATCCGGAGCTTGCCAGCCCAGATTCACCAAGCGCACGGGTTGGTGCACCCCCTCTGGATAAATTCGATACTATTTCGCATACGATACCGATGCTGAGCTTGGATAACGGTTTCAGTGATGAAGACATCATCGATTTTGACGAGCGTGTCCGCAGATTTTTAAAAACAGATGAAACAATCCTTTATACAGCCGAACCGAAGATGGATGGCGTGGCGGTGGAACTGGTATATGAAAAGGGACGCCTTAGGACGGCTTCAACCCGTGGCGACGGGATCACCGGTGAGGTAATTACTGCTAACGTGAAAACGATCGAATCCGTCCCATTAGTTATGCAACCAGAGGCGCAATCTGCCATTCCATCTGTGTTGGAGATTAGAGGGGAAGTCTTTATCGGAATTGAAGCATTCAAAAAATTAAATCAAGAGCGTATAGGTCAGGATTTGGCGCCATTTGCCAACCCAAGAAACGCGGCCGCTGGTTCTTTGAGGCAGCTTGATTCCAAAATTACAGCACAACGGCCATTGGAAATCTTTTTTTACGGAGTTGGGATCGTTGAAGATGTTATATTTGAATCTCACTGGAGCATGCTGCAAACCCTTAAGAGCCTTGGCTTTAGGATTAATCCGTTGATTCGCCCACGGGTGGAGATCCACGAGGTCCTCGACTATTATAAGGTATTACGCGAAAAGCGACACGAGCTTCATTATGACATAGATGGAATGGTTATCAAAGTAGACCGTATATCCTTGCAGCGTCAATTGGGTGCGACGAGCAGAAGCCCAAGGTGGGCGATTGCCTATAAATTCGCAGCCGTGCAGGAGACTACTTTATTGGAAAAAATAGAAGTTCAGGTCGGCCGTACTGGGGTGTTGACCCCAGTGGCTCATCTCAAGCCCGTTAATGTTGGTGGGGTAAGGGTTAGCCGTGCGACCCTTCACAATGAAGATGAGATCGAAAAAAAAGATATTCGCATCGGCGACAAGGTGTTGGTGCAAAGAGCCGGAGATGTTATCCCCGAGGTGGTAAAGGTTTTTGCATCGAGTCGAGACGGAAGCGAGAGGAAATTTCAAATGCCTAAAACCTGCCCGATTTGCGGATCTCCGGTTATCCGGATGGAAGGCGAAGCCGCCACCCGATGCATTAATACAAGTTGTTCTGCTCAGGTGAAAGAAAGAATTAAACATTTCGCCTCAAAGGGCGCTTTTGATATCGACGGTTTAGGAGACAAACTGGTTGATCAGCTTGTTGAAGAAGATGTGTTGCAGTCATATGCAGATCTTTTCAAACTGGATGAAGAAACGCTTGCAAATCTGGAGCGTATGGGACCTAAATCCGCCCACAATCTCATAAATGCAATTGAAAGCAGCAAGACCATTGCGTTTGCCAGATTCCTATATGCCTTGGGCATCCGTCACGTCGGTGAGCATGTGGCCGCATTACTTGCGAATTGTTTTAACAGCATTGATGATTTGATACGATGCTCCAGGGAGGATCTTGAAGGTATTGAAGGGATAGGCCCCACAGTGGCTGAAAGCATCGTCGGCTTTGTCGCTCAGGAAGAAAATTTGAAAACAATTAAACGGATCCTAGAAAGCGGCGTGCAAATCGAGGTTGGGGCACCACGAATTGCCGGAGCACTTGATGGAAAAGCCTTCGTGCTAACCGGCACCCTGACTAGCTTTACACGGCGTCAGGCCAAAGAAATGATTGAAGCTGCCGGCGGCAAGGTCAGCGGATCGGTCAGTCGCAACACCGATTTTGTTGTGGCCGGTGCATCTCCAGGTTCTAAGTTGGACAAGGCCAAAGATTTGGGTGCTGAGATAATTGATGAAACAACCTTTAAAAAAATGATTGGGGTGTAGGGCAACAGCATGAAGTAAAATTTGTTCTATGCCCTTTGCGCCGCAGCGCAGCCCGGGAGGTTTCTATGCAAAATAACGTACGAGCCCATGTAACAATTAGCGGTCGGGTGCAGGGAGTTTTTTATCGAATGGAAACCCTGCGAGCCGCGGAAAGAATTGGTGTTTGCGGATGGGTGCGAAATCGGCGCGATGGCACTGTGGAGGCTGTATTCGAAGGAGACAAGCAGCAGGTCGATGCAATCATTGATTGGTGCTGGAACGGCCCAGATCTATCCCGAGTCGATGATATCAAGCTGAGATGGGAAGACTATACCGGTGAGTTCAACAGATTTGATGTAACGTATTAGAAATTTATGAAACTTTAATATAAAAAAGGCGATCTATCCGGAACTAGACCGCCTTCACATTTTTTGTTTTTATACGGCGTCTTTTAGTTTTTTGCCAGGACGGAATTTGACAACATTGGTGGCCTTGATTTTGATGGGTGCACCGGTCTGCGGATTGCGGCCTTTGCGGGCTTTGCGACGGACTTTGGAAAACGTACCAAAGCCGACCAGGGTGACTTTACCTGCCTTTTTTTTTCAATGCTTTGGTGATCCCGTCCATAAAAGAGTTGAGTGCCGCGGCAGCCGCTACTTTTGATATTTTCGCGTCTTTGGCCGCTTTTTCTACCAATTCTGCTTTTGTCATAGTACTTTACCCCCTTTTTTTTATTAGTTTATGTTGGTTCGCATTTGCCGATTGCTTATTTTCCAGTGTCCATATAGTAACTATTTATCTATGTCAACAGAAATCTACATTTTTCAGCACTTTTTAAAAAAGAGCATTTACAAATTGCTCAGGATCAAACTTTCGCAGATCTTCGATTTGCTCCCCGATGCCGATATATTGCAAAGGAATCTTTAGCGTACTGCAAATGCCGACCACAATCCCTCCTTTGGCGGTACCGTCCAGTTTTGTCAGTGCTAATCCGGTGACGCCTAATGCATCATTGAATAATTTAGCCTGTGATATGGCGTTTTGACCCGTTGTCGCGTCTAGCACCAATAAAATCTCATGTGGGGCATCCGGAATTTGTTTGGCAATAGAGCGCTTAATTTTTTTAAGCTCTTGCATTAAATTTACTTTTGTATGCAGCCTGCCGGCTGTGTCGATAAAAACGATATCCGTCCCCCGGGCAGAAGCTGCGGCAACGGCATCAAAAGCCACTGCCGCTGGATCTGCATGTTCTTTGTGTTTTACAATATCGGCACCGGCCCTTTCGGCCCAAATCATCAGCTGTTCGATGGCGGCCGCCCGAAAGGTGTCGCTGGCAGCAATTAAAACGTTTTTCCCCGAAGCCGATGATTTGGCCGCGAGTTTTCCAATAGTGGTGGTTTTGCCTACACCATTTACCCCTACGACCATAATAACATGCGGAGAGGAAGGGGTTATATCGTCTATTGTTGCGTGGTCACTTAGAAGCGATAGAATCTCTTCACGTAACAGTTTCATGATCTGGTCAGGATCTGATACCTTCGAGGACGAAATTCGCCCAATTAGCTCCATTGCCGTTTGCACGCCGATGTCTGCAGTTATGAGAAGCTCTTCAAGATCCTCCAGCACCTCATCATCGATGCTTTTTTTGCCGATAAATATTTTGTCGAAACCCTCTGCGAGGTTTCTGCGCGTCTTGGATAGACGGTTTTTCAACCGTTTCAGATCAAACGCCATGGCACACCTTTTTTGAATTTAATTGGCTTGTGCAGAACGATCAAATCTTACGGAGATCATTTTGGAAATGCCTTTTTCTGCCATCGTGATGCCGAATAGGGTATCGGCAAATTCCATGGTTCGCTTGTTGTGGGTGATCATAATGATCTGAGATTTATCCCCTATGATTTTTAGCAAATCATTAAAGCGAAAAATATTGGCATCATCCAGGGGGGCGTCGATCTCATCCAGCAGACAGAAGGAGGCCGGTTTAATTAAAAAAATCGAAAATATAAAGGCTATGGCGGACAGGGCCTTTTCTCCTCCTGAAAGCAGACTCAATCGAGTAAGCTTTTTGCCAGGGAGATGAATCATCAATTCTACGCCTGTTTCTAAAGGTTTGGTAGGTTCTGTTAAGATTAGTTTTGCCGAACCACCTTCAAAAAGACGCGGAAATACTTCCCTTAATTTTGTATTAATTAAATTGAACGTTTCCATGAAACGTTCTTGAGTGATCTTATTGATTTTATGGATAACTTTGTGCAGATCTTCGATGGCCTGAACCAGATCATCACGTTGCGCTTTAAGAAACTCATAACGGTCTTTTAATTCTTCGTATTCCCGAATAGCCCCCAGATTGACGTCTAGGATTTTTGCGATTTTTTCTTTACAGCGGGACAATTCGGCTTCCATTTCATCAATTGCCATCTCCGGTGATATCTCGTCGTCTTGGATATTTTCATGAAACTCCGTCTTGAGGATAGAAAATGGACTTTGGTAGCGTTCCTCCAGCCGGTTGGCCACATTGTCCCGTTTGATTTGATGCTGGGATAGCTCAAGCTCCAACAAACGGAATTTCTCCGATTTCTTTTCGCGCTTGCTTTGGATGTTGGATATTAAGCCATCGCTATCTTTAAGCTTGGAATCGATGACAAGATAATCTGTCTCATTGTCTTGGAGAGCTTGGTCGAGATGCTCCATCTTTCGGTACATCTCTGAAAGCATTTGTTCGTAGTCCTCGATCTTTTGTTTTGCGATTTTTTCTTTTTCATGCTTTAGATGGATCTCTCGGGTAAGCTGCTCGAGTCTTTTTTGACCGTCTGCATAAAAGTCTCTCAGACGCCGTAAACTGGTATTATTGTTTTCCAGCTTGGCATTTAAGGCAGTCAATTTAAGCTTCAGGTCAACCACCTTTTGGTTCAAGTCTTCCATTTCGCCTGAAACGGTGCTGATATTTTCAGTTATTTGTTTAACCTTCTGTTGTAATGTGCTGATCTCAGCGGATAGGTTGGTCAGTGCCCGGTTATACTTTGAAATTTCTGCATCGATATCACTGGATTCACCGAGCAGCTGTTCCTGTTCAAGGCTAACGATTTCAAGGTGTCGGCGAGCATTCTTTAAATCTTCAGTGACCATATAAAGGGTTTTTTCAGTTTCAATTTCATTTTGGGTCACCTTATTTTTTTGTTCGATGAGCTTCTGGAGCTGATTCTCAAGCTCTCGGACGTCGGAATCCAGTTTGGTTTGCTCGCCTCTGGCTTTTTCGAGCTTTTGATCACATTCTTTACTTTGATGGTGCAGGTCTTTTAGTTCCTGTTTTTTTGCCAATATGCCATTTAATCGGTCTTTGCTACCTCCGATCATGATCCCTTGAGGGGAAATAAGGTCGCCATTTTGTGTAACAATGGTCTGCAAGACACCGTTTCGGTTAAATAATTTAATGGCTTCTTTAAGATCCCTTGCAAAAACAACATGTCCCAAAAAGGTTTGGGCCATTTTTTCAAAGCCAGGTTTTACCTTCACATGATGTAAAAGTTGCTGAGAGGGATCGGGTATTTGCGGTGGATCTTCATCAAATTGTTTAATCGATGAGATCGGAATAAACCCGCTGCGGCCTGCTTTTTGGGATTGAAGATAGTCAATTGCCTTGCGGCCTGTTTCCTGGTCTTTTACGACAATGTACTGTAATGATTCGCCTAATGCGGCTTCAACAGCGGTTTCAAAGGATGGCTTGGCTTCGATAATATCGGCCATCAGTCCCAGGATATTATCCGATAATGCCTGGTTGATAGCTGGAGACGCCCCATTTTCTCCCTTTTCTTCAGTTGTTTGGGTTTCCAGCATTGCGTGTCGTGCTTGCATGATGGCCCGAACACCGTCTTTGTACCACTCGAAGTTATCCTCCATCTTCTGCAACGTATTTAAATTCGATCGTATCGTATTTCGTTCCAATTCCAGTGTTTGAGCCAGCTCTACTTGACGCGATAACACTTTGGTCTTTTCTTTCAGCTGTTCACGTATAGTGGTGATGCGATGGTCTAGATCAGCAATTTCTTGTTTTGTTGAACTTAAGTGGCTCTTTATTTCAGCCTCTTTTTTTTGAATCTCGGCGATACGCTTTTGGGCCAGTGCTTCCTCTTCTTCAGCATTTTTTAGGCGTCTTTGAAGACTTTCTTTATTATTGGCCGCATTTTGATAAATATTTTTGTACTGGGCCTCCTGAGCTACCAAATCCATCAATTGCGTTTTATGCGAATCGAGTTCCTGGTTTAATTGGGTGAATTGGCCACTAATTTTTTGGTCGGCTAATCGCTCGTTTTCAAGATGATCTCTTACCAGACTGATCTCTTCAATGATGCGAGCATTGTCATTTTCAACGTTGGAAATTTCGGAAACCATTTCGACGTTCTTTTGTTCGAGGTTTTCAAAGGTGGCTTGGAGATCGGAAGATTCTTGAGACAGTCTCTCGATATCATTGCCCTGGTGGGCGAGGTCATTTTCTATCCGGTCGATATTGCGCTGGGTCTCAAATTTTTGCGCTTTTTGTTCCGATATTTCTTGGATTTTTTGCTGCCGGTTAAGCTTTATTTTTTCTACGGCGGCATCAAGTTTTTTGAGCTCCGATGTATGTCCAATGTCAGCGTCTTTGAGTTCGTTCAACAAGGCATCGGTTTTTTCGATTTGGCGCGTGTAGTCGTCATAGTAGTGCAGACCCAGTCGTATATCGAGAACCCGAATTCGTTTCTGAAAATTATTGTAAATTTCGGCCTTGCGGGCCTGTCGTTTGAGGCTGTTCATTTGCCGTTTTATCTCAAGCAAGATATCTGAAACCCGCAATAGATTCTGGTTTGTTGTTTCAATTTTGCGCAACGCCTCATATTTACGACTCTTATATCGTGTCACGCCGGCAGCTTCTTCAATGAAAAGGCGTCTTTCTTCGGGACCCGCTTCGGTAATGGCGCCAATGTTACCCTGTTGAATCACCGCATAGGATCTTGATCCCAGTCCGCTGCCCAAAAAAATGCTATGAATATCCTTTAAGCGGCAGGGCTGTTTGTTCAGAAAATAGGCGCTCTCACCGGAACGATAAAGACGCCGGGTGAGCATAATTTCTGTGAAGTCTTTGAGTTCTTCCGGAGCATCGCCGTTTTCATTTGAAAGGATTAGGGAAACTTCGGCCATATTCAAAGGTTGCTTCCCATTTGCTCCTGAAAAAATAACATCCTCCATAGACTTGCCCCGCAACTGCTTTACGCTTTGTTCTCCCATCACCCATCTGAGCGCATCAATAATGTTGCTTTTGCCACAGCCATTGGGACCGACCACGGCTGAGATTCCCGGGGGAAACTCTATGATGGATTTATCACAGAATGATTTAAATCCGATTATTTCAAGTTTTTTTAATTTCATTATATGTGAGGCATGCTTTTCTTTGGTAAAGTAAAAAACGGCTTGTGATTAATTTGAAAATAATATCAAGAAGAAACCAAGTTGTAAAGGGAAAAACACAAGGTAAGGTATTATTTTAGTTTCTAGGATACAAGATGTGGGGGACCGGCTTTTTTGAGCAGGTAGCGCCCTTTTTGAACAGCTTGTATAGATGAACAACTTTAGAGATTTTTGAATAAACTTGACATTGATGTTAATGGCTAGGTACTTATATTACTTATGGTAAAATCAGAAATTGAGAGTGTTCAACCGCTAAGCCGGTACCAGATTATTTCGGCATTTCGGGTGTTGCGTTTTGAATTTGCTAGAAACGAGATTCTTTCTCTATCTTATGTCACTACAGACTTCACTTGCTTATTGTGGATAACCGGATAAATTAATTTGGAGGATACGATGTCAGGTAAAAAAACCATAAATATAGAAGATATTTTAAATCACCCAACGGTACAGAGAGTCACCGACAATATCAACGCCGAATTGATGGAAAGAAGAAATTACTCCCCGCCGGCCTCTGATGCCTTTGGCAGGAAATATACGGTATTAAAAGAAACGGGTCGTTATAAATTTACCTTGGATCAAGAGGCCAGAAGGCAACTGCCCGAACTCATTGACAACAAGGTGCAAATGATCGAAGGATTGGATAAAGCAGATCAATCGTTCGTTGAACAGTATGTTAAAAAACGTAATATCGGCATTGTTTTTTCCGGGGGACCTGCGCCGGGCGGTCATAATGTGATTGCAGGTCTTTATGACGCGGCCAAAAGAGCCAATGCAGAATCCAAAATATTTGGGTTTTTGGTGGGGCCTGACGGTATCATTGAAAATGAAGCCATTGAGCTGAGCGACGGTTTGGTTGACGCCTATCGCAACCTCGGTGGTTTCACGATGATTAAAACCGGCCGAACGAAAATAGATACGCAAGAAAAGATGAAACTGTCAAAGGAGACCTGCAGAAAGCTTAATTTGGATGCATTGGTTATCGTTGGAGGGGATGATTCCAACACCAATGCAGCCTTTTTGGCGCAAGCAATGATTGCAGATAATGTTCAGGTGATCGGTGTACCTAAAACGATTGACGGAGACATCCAGGTCAGAGACGATGAGGGTCATGTTTTGTGTGCCATGTCGTTTGGTTTTCATACGGCTGCCAGAGCGTTTGCCGGCTCCATCAGCAACCTTTGCACCGACAGCAGTTCAGACGTTAAATATTGGCATATCTGCAAGGTCATGGGAAGGGTTGCCAGTCATCTGGCACTTGAAGTGGCCTTGCAGACCCATGCGAATATGACTCTGATCGGAGAGGATCTTGCCAACTATGTCGATATGAACAGACTTGAGAAGGCCAAACAGCAAGGCAAAGCCGATTATCATGCCTATGGCATGACGCTGCGTCACTTATCGCGGGTTATCTGTGACGGAATAGTTCGACGCGCTGCGGTCGGTAAAAACTACGGGGTAATTGTTATTCCCGAGGGCATACTGGAATTTATCAATGAGATCCAGGTTTTCATCATCAAGCTCAATACGATTATTGCCGAGTACAACCAAACTCATGACAAAGACTTCCATTCCGCTTTTCCGCACTTGGAGGACAAGCTGGACCATTTAAGACGATTAGCCCAACGTTCTAGAGAAGATGCATCCTTTAAGCTTTGGAATACCAGAGATGATGACCTCTTTAACGATGTTGCCGCTTTCTTCCAGGAAGGGCTTTTGATGGAACGTGACAGCCACGGTAATTTTCCGTTTTCTCAAGTTGAAACCGAAAAGGTTTTAATGGGGCTGGTAAAAGATTATTTGAACATATTGAAGGAAGAAGGCGTTTATAAGATCGGAATCCTTAAAGATTATTACCGCAAGACGTTGGAAGATGCCGGATATGATCCGGATCGTTACGGTTCTGTCTTATTCGAAAACTATGGCAAAGCACAATACCTATTGGTTAAGCCTTCGATTATTTCTGTTAAAACGCTCAGGCAAGCTTTGGAAAAGGCGGAAGTCATAACACCAAACGAAGAAATACCGGCGGCCGTTGAGAAGATTTTTAAAAAATCGGTGCCGAGTTTCAAAACTCAGATTCATTTTTACGGATATGACGGTCGGGGAAATGACCCCACCCGGTTTGATTGTATTTACACCTATAATCTTGGTTTAACCGTTTTTAGCCTGATTGCCAACGGAGCTACCGGTCAGATGGCGGCCATACGGAATTTGGAAAAGGATTTTTCCGAGTGGGAGCCGATCGGTATACCGATTGCACCGCTGATGCATCTTGAAGAACGAAAAGGCAAGCTGGCGTTGGTACTGGAAAAAAGTATTGTGGATGTGAATTCCATTGCCTTTAAAGTTGTGGAGGCCAACAGGGACAAATGGCTTGCAGCGACGCCTAGCGGAGACAACTTTAGGCGACCGGGACCCATTCGGTTTACCGGAAAAAGTGAGGAGGAAAGACCCATTACCCTTGAATTAAATGCGCTCGCGAGGGTTGAGGAATAAATCATCGAACAGCTTAACGGTGACATTTGAATTGCGGATCTTTGATCGCCAGCGTAATGGAGGCGATAGTATGGATAGAGAGAAGGTTGCCGGAGATGCAGGGTGACGTCAAAAGGGGTATGGTTTGGCAATAATTCGTTTTGCGGAAAACAAAATTTTCAATATTCAAAGCCGAACTTACTCTCTAATTGGGATTTTTCTTCCTCGGTTATTTTCCCCAATTCAACCAGAAGATCTCCGATGCCGGCCTCCCGCAATTTATCTATCATTATGATCGTCTGCGGCTTTTTCTGTTTAATGCTGTAAAATGTATAATGCAGATGTAGCCCGGTTTTTTTCAGCAGATGCACCTGCATTCCTTCGAATATAAAGTGATTGCTCAGGAGAAAATAGCCGGCAGCTATAACAATTGCAAATAGAAGGTACTGTTTGAGTCTGGCTTTCATCACGTGGACCTTTCGTACGTTTTTTCGTAATTGATTTTTGATATACACAGCGATTCAATAATATTATTTTACCAGCTTCGCATCTATTCGTCAATGTTACTGCATGGGTCCTATTAGATAACTATTTATAATCATAAATAATTAATCTGATATGTAAATTCCCGGTTTGGATCCAAGCAGAGTAGCCGAAACTGTTTAACCATACGAACGATGAATTTGGTTCACAAAAAAAATAAGTCATCTTCCTTAAAGCAAAAGGCGATTGAAGATTTCAGAAATCATGTGTCATCCGGCAAAGTGGCTGTTTTTCAGCAATATGGTATCGATCTTGTCTTGGGACGTCGGGAAGGCGCATATCTTTGGGATCTGGATGGTAAGAAACGATTGTTCAATTTACACTGCAATGGAGGGGTGTTCAATCTCGGCCATCGCAACCAGGAACTTATCGATCTGTTAAAATCCAGCCTCGATGCGTTAGATATTGGCAATCACCATTTGATCAGCATATGCAGAGCCGAGCTGGCTTCTCGGTTAGCTGAGTTGATGCCTGAGGATCTTGAATATACTGTCTTTGGAGTAAGTGGGGGCGAAGCCGTGGATTTAGCGTTTAAGGTGGCGCGGGCCTACACAGGACGAGCCAAAATTGTCTCCGCACGGGGTGGTTACCATGGGCATACCGGTTTAGCTTTAGCTGCCGGCGATGAGAAATATCGTCGGCCGTTCGGCCCCTCTGCCCCTGGGTTTTGTCAAGTACCTTTTGGGAATCTGGATAGGTTAGCAGAAATCACCGATTCAGACACTGCCGCTGTCATACTCGAAACGATACCGGCAACCTTAGGTGTTGCCATACCGCCAGACGGATATCTTCAATCTGTCCGGAAGGTGTGTGATGATAAAGGTATTTTACTCATTTTAGATGAAGTTCAGACCGGACTCGGAAGAACCGGAAAGCTGTGGGCGTTTGAACATTTTGATATTGTCCCGGATATGGTCGTTTTGGGCAAAGGGTTGTCCGGGGGACTGTATCCCATTACGGCGACTGTTTTGCGAAAACCTTTGGAAGTTGTGTTTCATGAAGATCCGTTCATACATGTCTCCACTTTCGGCGGAGCTGAAATCGGTTGCCGCGTCGCTCGACGGGTGCTGGAGATATCGTCGGCGCCAGACTTTTTAAACCATGTCAACCGCTTGGCACGTCGTTTTGCAGATAATATTGAGGTACTCATGCAAAAACATTCTAAATTTTTGATGGGGTTGCGACAAGTGGGCTTAATGATGGGATTAAAATTAAAGAATGAGCTGTGCGGTCCGCTTCTCACCAAAACCGCTTATGATCATGATTTGCTGATGATTTACGCCAACAACGACCCGCGGGTATGTCAATTTCTGCCGCCTTTAACGATGGAGTTCGATGAGGTCGATTGGGTTGCTCAGCAGCTTGATAAAGCCCTGACGTCAGCACGGCGCTTGAAAACCATCGTGAAGGTAAAACGTCAAGTAGAACAAATTGTGAAAAAATTTATTTAATGCTGCTTCTTGTCAGCACGGAAATGCATGCTTGCCGATGAAAAATTATTAATCCAATTTGAATCCGGATTAAATCCTCAACATCTCGAAAAATCTTCCATTCCAGCGTCCATTATCGGATATGGCGAAATATCGGCTATCTTTCAAATCGGTGATAATTCCGACATTGCATTCAAACGATTGCCCCTTTTTCCCGATCATTTTTCCGCACAAAAGTATATCCGGCATTACAACGAATACTGCCAATACCTCGCCGAAGCCGGATTGAACTTACCCGAGGATGAAACCTTTATTATCGCAGTGCCCAATCGTCCGGTAGTCGTTTATATCGCCCAAAAAAAGCTTCCTGCAAAACGGTTCGGTCATAATCTTATTCATAGCCTAGCACTTGGCGAAATCCGACTGCTGTTTGAAAAAATCGTTGCCGAAATTGCAAAGATCTGGCGGTTTAACCATAGCGCTTTACCTGACCGTGAGTTGGCCTTGGATGGCCAACTATCTAACTGGGTTTGGCTTGAAACCGGAACGGATATGACCATGTATTACATCGACACCAGTACACCCTTGTTTCGCAAAGGCGGTGTGGAGCAGCTAGATCCGGAGTTGTTTCTAAAAAGTGCGCCTGGATTTTTGCGCTGGATTATTCGACGCCTTTTTCTGGAAAATGTCATGAATCGATACTATGACCAGCGACAGGTCTTTATGGATTTGGCGGCCAATCTTTACAAGGAGCAGCTCCCGGATTTGATTCCAGCCGCCGTTGATATCATTAACCGTCATCTGTCAGATGATCATATTCCGCTGAAATTGAAAGAAATTGAAACATATTATCGAGAAGATAAGCTCATCTGGACACTATTTCTCGCTTTTCGTCGGATAGATCGCTGGTTGATAACGAAACTGTTGCACAAACGATATGAATTTATTCTGCCGGGAAAAATTAAACGCTGAAATAATTGCTGAATTCCTAGCTGATCAAGAATGGGTATTCGCAAAACTTACAAAAAGTCTTTACAACTAGCTGAAATCGTTTATACTAGTATCTGTTACGAATTGAATACATTCGATAGTTTCACTCAAGGCACGGTTCGATGGTTGTCTTTCATTCCGGAGGCCGTGGAGACACTTCATGAAAAATTTAAGAAAGATCTTCAATAATCCTGTAGACTTAGCAGATTCAATGGTGGTGGTTAGTATAGTTCTGGCTTTTTTATACTGGGGCCTTGAATCCCTTTTAAATGTTTTCTCTCCTGGGGAAATCAATTTCTATCGCCAGATCTTCGGACCGCACGTCAATGAAATTTGGGGTCGAATAATCGTTTTATGTTTGTTTCTGATTTTTGGTTCACATGTTCAGTTTACGATCAACGAGCGCAAGAAAGCCGAGCAGGCGTTAAAGGAGAGTGAAGAGAAATATCGCACGATTTTGGAAAGCATTGAGGAAGGCTATTATGAGGTGGATTTTGAAAGCAACTTCAAATTTGTTAATGATTCCTTGAGTCACATCCTCGATTATCCCAAAAATGAAATTTTAAAGGTGAATTACCAGCAATTTATGGATGAAAAAAATGCCCATATTGTTGCCGAGAATTTCAATGCGTGTCGCCGCAGCGGTCAACCCGTAAAAGCCTTTGATTGTGAATTCAGTAGAGATGGTTTGGCATTGTTTATTGAAGCCTCTGTTTCGCTTTTAAAGGATTCAACGGATAAGCCCATTGGTTACCGTGGTATTATCCGAGATAGAACAGAGAAGAAAAAATTAGAAATGAATTTAATGGAATCTTACAGGGAACTTCAGGAAGCCAGGTCAGCGACTATCCTGGGTCTTGCAAAACTTGCAGAATACAGAGATGAAGGCACCGGCAGCCATTTGGAAAGAATTCGCGAATATGCCAAACGATTAGCTGAAGAAATGGCAAAACTTCCAAAGTATTCACATTATATTACCCAGGAATATATCGATGATATTTTCCAGTCCTCTATTCTGCATGATATTGGAAAAGTCGGTGTTCCCGATGCCATTTTATTAAAACCAGGAAAGCTCGCAGCCGAGGAGTTTGAGGTTATTAAGCGCCACACCATCCTAGGAGGGGATGCCATTCAAGCTATTGAATCCCGTATTAAGGGAAGGTCATTTCTGCTTATGGGAAAAGAAATCGCTTATAACCACCATGAAAAGTGGGATGGAAGCGGCTATCCGAGAGGCATCAGGGGTGAGGAGATTCCATTGTCGGCCCGGATCGTTGCCTTAGCGGATGTATATGATGCCCTCACCACAAAGCGGTTTTACAAAGAGGCCTATACCCACGAAAAATCCAAGCAAATTATTGTGAGTTTGAAGGGCCATCATTTCGACCCGGAAGTTGTAGACGCCTTTTTAATTCTTGAAAATGAATTCAAGCGAATCCATGATGAAAGACTGAAAGAAGAGATAGAACTTATCGCACAACCCGCCCATGCCGTGCAGGTATGAGGGCACGCCTGCCTGGTTACAAATCATCCTTTCAAGATTTCGATTCGGTCTTAAGTTTTAGATTCACCAAATTATCACCAAAATCGATACCCAAGATCTGATTTACTTTTATATCCTGACCATCTAATTTTGCTGACTTACATCCTCTCTCTAATATTTCTAAGTTGGAAGCGACAAAATCATGAAGCTGTTTTGCTCTCAACCACACACCTTGTTGAATAAAGGATGGCCCCAGATCTTTGGTAACCAGGTTAAAAAATTTAATGATGACTGTTTTTCCAGTGTGCGGAGTAGACGCCATATCATTTTTATGAGAAATGCTATTGCGCATCGTCGCTAATATACCCCCTTTGCGCAGGGTAGCCCCAGCAAGGCCGGGCATGGCGCCGGAAAGTGCCAGTATTGCATCGTTTTCCACGATGGTTGAATCGACATCATCTACAGCGTTGCCGTTTAAAAAAATGGTCTGGATTCTCTCATCTAGATATTCCTCTCGAATGCCAAGTTGGAGGCAAAGCAAGTCCCTGATGCTGCAGCCTGGTTGAACAGTAACCGCAAAACCTTGTGATAGCAGTCTAAAGAAAAGCGCTAAAACATCAGCCTGGACAATCATGCAAAGTTGCATGCCGAGAGGATGAGTTGTTGAATTGAGACTTTTTGATTGATTAAGATTTTCCATGGAAATCTGCTTTTCCATAATAAATTATCTTTTGCGCAATAAAATGGGGAGACCTTTGCAGGTCTCCCAATCTGTCCCTAACCATCTATTAGTTCAACTAAAAGTTATGAACCTGATCCAGCTCTTCATTGGTTACCTTAAATGTAATGTTATGCGGCGGTAGTTGCTCTTTCTGAAAGTAATCCGGCAACCGATCGTGCTGGGCAGTCAAACCGGCTTGCAGGTTGAATTCTCTTTCTTTCTTGAGAATTGATTTGCCTAATTCGGTCACATCATCAGCTGTTAAGTTCGCGCCGGAAAAGGCGTTGATCAAATCGATAAGCGCCTGAAATGTTTCCGGTTGATCCAGCAGCGGAAAGGCGATGAAAAGACACATGCCGGTGGCGTCAACCGCTGCTGTAGCAATTTGAAGATTTCTGGAGAGCTCCACCTGGCCCTCAGGTGAAAGTGGATCCGTTTTCCCGCCGACTCCCATGATGTTCGAACTCACCGCATAGCCGGCGGTGTGATCGGCGCCCATGGTACTGGTGGCATAGGTTACACCAATTCCCTGGATTCCACGAGGATCATAGGCCGGCATGGCCTGACCCTTGACCACCGGAACCCGCGCAACACCCAATACCTTTCCGGTGACCGCCGCTCCGCTTCCGAGGATACGACCAAGATGAGAGCCTTTGCCCACTTCTTTGACCATGTTAATCGCCGCTTGCGCATCGCCAAACTCCGCTAAGCCCGCTTCCATGGCCACAGCAATCGTGGCGCCCATTTCAATGGTATCCAGCCCGTAATCATCGTCCAGGCGGTCGATCTGAGCAATGGCATCCAGGTCATCAATGCCGCAGTTGCCACCATGAGCCCAGACGGTTTCATATTCAACCTGCTTGGTCACATAATTGCCGTCTTTGTCATAAAAGGTTCCCGAGCATCGAATGATGCAGCCGCGGTGGCAACCATGGGTGGCAGAGCCTTCACCGCCCCGGGTATTTTCTGTTTCGGCTTGGGTTTCCCCGCTGATCTTCTCGCATCCGTCAAACTGGCCAAGCTGGAAATTTTTAGTCGGATACGCGCCGGCCTCGTTGATGACGTTGGTCAACACATTGGTCCCGTAGGTGGGCAGCCCTTCCCCGGAGACCGGATGTTTTTTCAGACCGGCCACAAATTCCTTATTGGCCTCTCTGAATTTATCGGGGTCTGCCGGGCTTCTGGCTTTCATACCGGCATCGTCCACTACGATGACTTTGACGCCTTTTGATCCCATTACGGCACCCACGCCCCCGCGACCTGCATGCCGGGTCGGTCGTAATTCCATATCCGTGAAAGCTATTGAAGCGCCTGCAAGTTTCATTTCGCCGGCCTGTCCGATTGAAATACAAGCGATTTTTTCACCGTATTCGGCTTTCATTTTATCGACCAGGTCGTAATTTCCAAGCATGCACAGGTTGTTGTCTTCCTTGATGTCGACCCCATCTTTGTTGATGAATACTTTATAGAGGTTGTTTTCTTTAGGTTTTCCTTCCAAAACGATGGCGGCATAGCCCAACCTGCCAAGCATTTGGGATGGCTGTCCGCCGGCGTTGGCTTCTTTGATACCGCCGGTCAGCGGGCTTTTGCAGCCGACCGAAATGCGGCCGGACATGGCTGCCGTGGATCCGCTGAGTAACCCCGGGGCGATAACCAATTTATTATCCTCACTGAGTGGGTGGCATGTCGGTGGAACTTCTTTGGCTACAATTGCCGATGTTAGCCCGCGACCCCCAAAACCGGCATAGTCACCCAGTGAATCTACTTTAGCCTCCGGTCCGCCGTCAGCCCCCATGTTTATTCGTAAAATCTTGTCCATAAAAAACCTCCTTTTGTCGTGAATGTTGCAAGAAAGGTAACTAAATCTGAAAACCGTTAATCGCCATCTGATACTGATGAGATGTTATTATACACAGCGCCTTAATAAATTGCGTATTCGCCCTTTGAATCGTTGATTCTAAAACTACCGTATTGGGTCAAACATGCAAAACGCTGGGTATGTATGCGCAATGATTTATGTCGTTCTGTATAGAATATCATTATTCGTATTGATCCGTAATGTCAAGTAAAACTAAAAATGACGGCCTCGTAAATCCTGCTCTGGCGGGATTGCGTTGGGCTGTCCCGCCAAGGTGGAACATCGGACACAAAATGGGGTTATGAAACCGGTTCTATCCGTTTTTCTTTTCAAAGTTTGCCATAAAATCCACCAATGATTCGACAGCTTCGATAGAAGTTGCATTGTAGATAGAGGCCCTGCATCCACCAACGGAACGATGTCCTTTGAGACCGCCGAGTCCGTTTTCCAGTGCTTCCTGGACAATTTTTTTTTCGAGCTCCTCATTGGGAAGGCGAAAGGTAATGTTCATTAATGAGCGGCTGGCAGGTTCTGCTGTTCCCCGGTAAAAGTTGCTGGCATCAATAAAATTGTAGAGGTGGTGCGCTTTTTTCTGGTTCAGTGCCTCCATCTTTTCAAGACCGCCGATTGTTTCTTCCAGCCACTTTAAAACAAGTTGCACCGTATATATAGCAAAACACGGTGGGGTATTGAACAACGAGTTTTTGGACGCATAGGTCTTATAATTGAGCATGGATGGCAAGTTATCGGGTATCATTTCCAGCATATCGTTGCGAATAATCACCAGGCACACGCCGGCAGGCCCGATATTTTTTTGCGCTCCGGCATAGATCAGACCAAACTTCCCAATATCCAACGGCCGGCTCATAATATCCGAGGACATATCTGAAAAAATAGGAATGTTACCAGTAGCGGGAAATGCGGCCCACTGGGTGCCTTTAATCGTGTTATTGGAGGTGATATGTACAAACACAGCATCTTTGCTGAACTGAATATGCTTCGGAATGTACGAAAAATTTTTATCCTCGGAGGAAGCCGCCACCTGAATTGATCGGCCGAGAATTTGAGCCTCTTTAATGGCTTTCGTCGACCATGTTCCGGTGTTGATGTAGTCTGCGGATTTTCCATCCGCAAGAAAATTTAAGGCAATCATATGAAACTGCAAACTGGCTCCGCCCTGGCAAAAGAGCACATGATAATTGTCTTTCAAATTCAACAGTCGTTTTGTTCTGGCAACCGCGTCATTGATGACGTCATCAAATTCTTTTGATCGATGACTGATCTCCATTATCGACATGCCCGTTCCCATAAAATTCAAAAAGGATTCCCGGATTTCTTCGAGCACGCTGATGGGTAGGGCAGCCGGACCAGGATTGAAGTTGAAGATTCTTTTGGTTTTCATTTTCCCCTCCGCACATAACTGGATAATGTTTTTTCCCTGTTATCATTTTTTTCGTTTGGCCGCTTTTATATGTGCAGATACCTTTACCCATGTCAATCAGTTAATTGAGATTATGATGCCCCCTTAATCTATTGACAAAACACTCTATTTCACATTACTTGAAATGTATTTGCCAGATCTGTAAAATGCTTTTATCCAAAATGCATTGAGGAGTTGAAAAACACAGATTGCTTTATTCGTATCTTTTTTAGACCCAATAAAAGGAGACCTTCATCATGAAAGACTTAACCGCCATAGTGTGTTTATTTTTTCTTGTAATCTGTCCCTTATCCTTTGCTTCGGAGGCATTCGGACAAAATCCGGAGGATCCTAACAAAGAGACGCTGGAATCGCTTCTGGATGAGCTTCAGCAAACTATTGATGAAGCCGACAAGCGCATGATTGCCCACCCCAGGTTTCTAGAAGAGCTGCAGGATATGGTCGAGCGTTACAGAGCGAAGCTTCGAAAGTACTACCTTTTTGAAGATTTTGCAGACGGCAATTATGACCAAAATCCGAAATGGTCGGTCATATCCGGAAAATTCCGCATCACACCTGCTTCCCGATTGTGGAGTCAAGTTTACGTAGACGCGTCATCCCAGGGTGCTGCCTCATCCTCCCAGGAAGAGAATCCGCTTCAGGTGATTTTTGATGAAATTGCTCGGCTACAGGAGAAGAAACGTTCTAAGAAACAGGAGGCCACCACGGACGATATGGCTACTATTCAGACATTGGTATCTATCGGACCGGCCTTTGAAGTCGAGCTCACCTTTGTCTCCGAGTCCAAATGGGGGGCCATGCAGGTCGTATTGCTGGGTGGCAGCCCCGCCAAGGCGCATTACCGGCTGATCTATCAGGCATCACCTTCTCAAGATCGTCCGATTAAAATAATTCGGCAGAGGGGTCCAAGGCAATTTATGATTGAGACAGCCACGCAGTACCCGGATCTTGACGATGGTGTTACCCACCGGCTTCAATGGCTTCGGGACGTGCATGGAAATATGAGAGTTTTAATTGATGGGAAGGAAGTATTGAATACGGTAGAATTATTTTATAAAGAAGAATTTGCCGGACTGGCACTGGTAAACAGCGGCGGTACCTATGAATGGGGACCCATTCAGGTTCTTCAAGCGCCAGTAGAATAAGAATTTGCTTTCTAAACGCTAAACACAAAATACAAAACACGATTGTGAATCCAAACTTAGGAATGTGTCTGTGATGAAAATTTATCATTATCCCTCCAAAGCGGCTGAGAAAAGAGTCGTGAGTATTGTGAACCGTGGGCGTTTTTTTAAGAAAAAAGACTATCAGAGGGTTTCAGGCATCCTTGAAGATGTCAGGCGCAACGGCGATACGGCGGTTATCAAGTATGCCAACCGCTTTGATTCACCAAAATTGAAGATTGCCTCGCTGAAGGTAACGCCAAAGGAGATGGATGCTGCTTCAAAAAAGGTAGATCGGGCCTTTGTGAGGGCGTTAAATCGTGCAGCTTCACAGATAGCAGCTTTTCATAGACAACAGCTGCGCAAGTCATGGTTTAGTGCGGAAAGACAAGGCACTGTCATAGGGCAGCTGATTCACCCTGTCGATGCGGTCGGGGTTTATGTACCGGGTGCAAAGGGCGGCGAAACCCCTTTGGTATCCACCGTTCTGATGACCGCTATCCCTGCTAAAATCGCCGGCGTTCAAAAAATCGTGATGGTCACCCCGTCGACCAAAGCAGGTGGGATCAATCCTTATCTATCGGTGGCAGCTAAAAAAGTCGGAATCCAAGAAATTTACAAGGTGGGCAGCGCCTGGGCCATTGCGGCACTGGCATATGGCACTAAAACGATTCCACGAGTTGATGTCATCGCAGGGCCGGGAAATATTTACGTGACCTTGGCCAAGAAGATGGTGTCCGGTACGGTTGGGATAGATATGATTGCCGGACCCAGCGAAATTCTGGTGATCGCAGATGACACGGCAATTCCTGAATATGCTGCGGCTGATCTTCTATCCCAGGCTGAACATGACGATCTGTCATCTGCCATCCTGGTGACAAATTCGAAAAAAACAGCTCAGGCAGTTGCCGGTGAGCTGCAAAGACAACTTGTAGTATTGGCCAGGAAAGAGATTGCCCAAGAAGCGTTGGCCAGGTTCGGGGCCATTTTGGTCGTCGAAGATCTGGATGCCGCCGTAGAACTGACCAATCGCATTGCCCCGGAGCATCTCGAACTTCAAATAAATGATCCATTTGAATATATAGGGCGGATCCGCAATGCAGGAGCAGTGTTTTTAGGCCATTACACACCGGAGCCTGTGGGAGATTATATCGCCGGCCCCAGCCACGTGCTTCCCACAGCCGGCACCGCAAGATTTTCGTCCGCGCTTTCAGTGGATCATTTCATAAAAAAAACCAGCATTATTCAGTATTCTCCGGGGGCATTCAGGCGGGAGGCAAAGGATATCATCCGTCTGGCTGAAATTGAAGGCTTGGATGCCCACGCCCGATCGATTAAGGTAAGGTTATAAAACCTAATTGAGTCAAAACTCAATTAGGTTTTATTTGTTTTTTTGTAAGCTCTAAAAATTCCGGATCAGAAAAGAGTTTTTTAAACTTTGGGGATGTTCTGGCATATTTTAGATAACGCGGGATCATGATTTTCATAAGGCATTCTTTCGAGAGAGCGGGCTTATCATGCCACAGATAATAAACAAACCCTTTTCATCTTTGTACGCGAAAATTTAATTTAAGGAAGGTGGTGGAAAATTTTGTAAAATTTTATGTATAGCTTCATTGATTAACTTATCACGTTTTTCCGGCGTCACCGCATAATCAAGATCACTTTTTGCGGCGCCACGCCAAATTAATTTTTTTGACTTCGGATTTACAAAATCCAATATAAACATTCCCTCTTCATATTGATAAAAATAACCTTCCCCATATCCCCTGTATATAAGGTATGGATAATTCCCATATCCCCAACTTCTGGCAATGACTTTATCCTTCGTTACGATGTATGCATCGATTAAAAAGTCGGGACTATGCGATGTTAATCGTAAATCTTGGGCTTCTAGCTCAGCATTCACCGCTTTCTTAATACGTATTATGTCAAGTTCAGTCATGCTTGCGTTTTCAGGTACCGGCAACCAGTTATAAGTTTTTAAGACGGTAAAATTGGCGCTCCTATCGTAGTCATAGGAAATATCATAAACAGCGGAACAGCCGACTATAAAGCCCAGATAAATTAGAATGAAAAACAAACTTAATTGTTTCATGAAAAAGTCCTACTTTTTTTGAGGTGATTTTTAGACCCATCCCCCAACTTAAATATTATGAAGTATTTTTAAAAGTTGTCAATATCTTGAAACAGGTGAATTACAGATCGCATATCAGTTAAATTCATAACCCGGATTGATAACCACGACTTTGTATGAAGACGTGAGACCTTGACTCGTTCTTTTTAATGAGCATTTTTTGTTCAATTAAAGTATCACTTTTTTAGCTGGGAGAATAATATGATATTAGATCGTCTTGAAAACTCTTTGCGCTATGCACCGCTTCATCCTGGATTCGAAACTGCTTTTAATTTTTTTGAAAAAAGTTCACTTAACGAATTTAAAGAAGGCAAAGATCGACTAGATGGAGAGCGACTATTCGCATTAGCAATGACAACCAAAGGAAAAGGTAGGCGAGATGCAAGGCTTGAATCCCATCGGCGATATATTGATATTCAGTATACCGTAGCGGGTTCCGATTTCATTGGCTATGAAATCAAGTCTAACTGTATTCCTGATGAGAATGGGTATGATTCTGAATCGGATATTGAATTTTACTCTAATTCACCGACCACGTGGCTGCCTGTTCCGGCAGGAAGTTTTGCCATATTTTTTCCTGAAGATGTTCATGCGCCCTTAGGGACAGATGATTTTATACATAAGGTGGTCATAAAGGTCGCTGTTGAATGGGATAGTAGATGAGATACTTAAAAAACCATCAAATATAGCGGCTGGTTGTCGGGTGACAATAATTGCAGTTACTAAGCAGTTTATTAACTCAATGAATTAGGATGTGTTGATGATAACTTTGCAGACATCTTCCGGTTTCTGCATTAATTCAAACCCTTCCGCAGCATTATCAATAGCGAGTTTATGGGATATAAGTTTATCAGAGGGGAGATCTTTGACCATCTGCAAGGCCTTCTGATAACTGTTACGGGCATAAACACGGGTACCAATCATCGTGATTTCTTTGAAACTAACCGCACGCAGATCCACCGGATGCGGTTCTTTGTGAACGCTGACCATGATCACTTTACCCCGGGGCCGGATCAGTTCACACATCTGAAGCGCGGCGGAGCTTGATCCGGCACATTCAAAGACGATATCCGCACCTTCTTGCTGCGTAATCTCGTTAACCAATTGCACCAGCTCACCCTCAGAACTATTGAAGGTCCGGAAACCCAGATTTTCAGCTCGCTCTAGCCGGTGGGCATTAATATCGCTTAATATGATCGCTTCAGTGCCTGAGTGTTTAAGGCACAAGCCGACCAATAATCCGATAGGGCCGCAACCGACTACCACCGCCGTCTGCCAATCGGGCACTCCGGCCATTTCCAGGGCGTGGACGGCTACAGCCAGGGGTTCAATCAATGCTCCCTGGTTATATGTCAAGTCTTCGGGATATTTAACGATTAGATCCAGGGGTACATTTACATATTCCGCGAATCCACCGTCACGATCGATGCCGATAAGTTTCAGATCGCGGCAAACATGACTGAAACCGTTTTTACAGGCCCAACATTTTCCGCATACCAGAAGCGGGTAAACCGTAACTTTGTCGCCTACAGCCAGTTTTGTATGAATATCTGACGATTTTATTTCGATAATCTCGCCGGCAAATTCGTGACCCAGCACCAAAGGCGCTTTGGCCCTGGGATGTTTGCCGGCGAAAATCGCCATATCGGTGCCGCATATTCCCGCCGAATGCACCCGAATTAGGGCCTCATCTTTTCCGCAAAGCGGTTCTTTAATTTCTTCGGTCTTCAACACACCGGGCGCTAAATATCTTAGGGCTTTCAATTTTTGCAATACTCCATAATCTTCTTAGGCGCTTAAGAATCATTCTTGTCCTTTTGTGGCAATAAAAATTCCAATTTTGTATTTCGTGCTTCGAATTTCCGGCTTGTCTGGGTTAAGATTTATGCTATAAAAATTTACCAGGGATTCACCCAATTTACAGGTGGTTTCCCCGATAGAACCCGCAGGATCTCTCCGGCAGCTCCAGTTTGTAAATCTCTAGCAGAATCCTTGGAAAACCAGGCCACATGGCTGGTCAATATCACATTGGACATGCTGACCAGCGGATGATCTTTACCGATAGGTTCATTTTCGAAGACATCTAAACCGACGGCTAGAATCTCTCCCTCATCAAGTGCTTTAACCAAAGCGTCTTCGTGGATCACAGCACCGCGGGAAGTGTTGACAAGGATGGCTGTTTTTTTCATTTTCTTCAATGCGGTCTCACCAATGATATGCTGTGTCTCCGAAGTCAACGGCGTATGCAGCGTAATATAGTCCGATGCAGCTAGCAGAGTATCCAGATCCACTTTTTCACCGCCATTTTTTGCTATTTCATCAGCATCCACAAATGGATCATAGACCAATACGCTTCCGGGTAAAAAGCCTTTCCATTTGCGATGAACCGCTCTGGCAATCTTGCCGTATCCGATAATTCCAAGATTCTTTCCGGTGGTGCGATAGATTTCGTCTTTGATGTCGGTTTCGAAGATTCCCTTACGCAGATTCTGGTCTCGCACCAGAAGGGTTCGGATGCAGGCAAGAAGCAATGCCACCGCGTGATCGGACACATCTTCCGTTCCGTAATCCGGTACGTTACTCACATAGATTTTTTTTTGGCGGGCACATTCAAGGTCGATGTTATCAATCCCGACACCGTAACGGGCAATAATCTTGCAGCGGTCAAAAGACTCAATAACCTTGGCTCCGATCGGTGTCTCCCGCACCAAAATGGCATCTGCAGCTCTGGCAACCTCAATCACCTCATCTTCGGTGGTGCAATCTTTAGGCGTCAGGGTAACTTCTGCATCTATCGGTTTTAAAATTTCGCGTTCATAGTCATAGGTTTCATAACCTAGGCTGACAACTACGACTTTGTATTTAGCCATGACGATCTATTCCTCTTCAAAAAATTAGCTTCAGATTTGAATCAGTTTATTTTGGAAGTAAAGAAAGTTTTTTTTTGCGGGACGATCACTTCGGATTGTGCCCGGAGTCTTATCCTCCCCCAGCGATTGGAATAATACTCAGGTTGCTTTTTTGAGAAATAGTGTGTTCTTCGATTTGCTGGGGTGGTATAAATCGTTTATTCAGAATTACGGCAATACCACCGTGAAGCTTGCCGTTGCGGTCCACGATTGCCTTGCGAAATTCTGCTCCAAGACCCTCTATTAGAACACTGATAAAATCCGAAATTGTGGAGCCTGCATTTATTTCTACATCAAATTCCGCCTCCGATACTATCCTGGAAAGGAAATCAGAGAGTTTGACGTGCACCATTATCTGCTGCCGATCTTTTTTATTACTTGTTCCTTGCGGGTTAGTCAATCTATTAAGATTCCTTGTTTTTCTAAATCCTCAACCACCCAGTCCAATCCGAGCTCATATAGTTTCCAGCGCTTTGGAGCCGCTGATTGACGGTCCCAGCCAAGCATATCATAGATCATGTTGCGCGTCTCATAGAACTGCTGACGATCCATGGTTTGTCCTTTAAGGGCGCCGCCCTCTATAGGTTGGAAAAAGCGATCCGGTAAAATATCATCTTCCGAAGTGAAACCTTCGCGGGTATTAAAGGCCTGGGCCAGATTAATCGATCGCTCCGATACTTTCATTAACTCCCAGCCGGACACATTCCAACCGGTGACGCATTTCACCTGCTCTATAATGTGATCAAAACTGTAGGGCATAAACGAGCAGATACAGGCGCTATTATTAATCGACCGGTTGAGCATCATATAGACCCACACTCTGGCTTTGTTCGGACTGAGCTCGGAGGTCTCCACCGGATCCAGAATTCCCAGATGTTGCGCCGCGGTAAATGTGGGAGCTTCTTCACTGGCATACATATTGTCATGGATATTGGTCATGTGCTCGGCACCGGTTGCGGCAAGCGCAAAGCCGATTCCCATTCCGGTTTTCCAGCGAGGTTCATGCAGCGGTAACGGTTGACCCTTCACATGAAAAAAATAGGAGGCCGCCTCTTTGCCTAACTTATCCGCTATTCCTTGTGGGCCTTCTGCCAGAATATCTCCCAACCCTTTACGGTTGACGATTTGGTTCAAAAGATCCAACATCCCCTGAGCGGAGCCGAACTTCAAATCGAGATTCTGGATAAGATCTGTCGGTAATAATCCCCGTTCGGCACATTCGATAGCCCCGGATATCATAACTCCGGCAGAGATGACATCCAGGGTGTTGGCATCACAGATCTCATTGGCTTTTGCCACAGCCTTGAGATCGCCCACGCCGCAGTTTGATCCGAAAGCGCCGATACTTTCATACTCGGGGCCGCTATATCTGCGGCTAACCATCATATCCTCTTCGTTGACCTCTACCACCCGCTTGCAATGCACCGGGCAGGCATAGCAGCTTGATCGATCTACCAGAATGTTATCCGTCATGTAACGACCGGCTAACGTTTCATATTCTTCAAAACTGCCTTCGCGAAAATTGCGGGTTGGAAACGCACCGGCGGAATTAAAAAGCGGCACTGCACGCGCGGTGCCCATTTCTGTCATAGTCCCCAAAGATGCTTCATAATTATCACGCAACCAGCGGGCAATTTCGGCGATTCCTTCCTTATGTGCCACCTCCGGTCGTGTATTTCCGTTCACGGCGATGGCTTTTAATTTTTTGGCACCCATGACGGCTCCCAATCCGGACCGGCCGATAAAATCGTGTAACCCCAGAGCAATGCAGGCATATCGAATGAGGCGTTCTCCACCGGGTCCGATCATGGCCGCGGTTGCCTTCTCGTCCCCGACCTCATTGCGGATGGCTTCCTGGGTTTCATCGGCCTCCAATCCCCACAATTTGGAGGCATCTCGAAGTTCAGCCGTATCATTGTTGATCCAGAGATAGACGGGTTTTTCCGATTGACCGCTGACTATTACGCCATCGTATCCCGCCCAGCGCAATCTGACTCCCCAATGGCCGCCGCCTTCGCCTTCGCCATATCCGCCGGTGAGCGGCGATTTCGCGCCTGCGCTGTTGCGGGCCGAGCCTGGAATCGCCGTTCCGGTTAATACACTGGCAGCAAAAACCAGAACGTTATCGGGACCCAATGGATCGCAACCCGGCGGTATTTCTTTCAACAGATAATGCGACACAATGCCTTTACCGCCTAAATAGGTACGGTAAAATTTATCATCGTGTGCGTCGACACTGATTTCTTGCGTGCTTAAATTGATTCTCAGTATCCGTCCCCAATTCCCGTAGGCCATGGGTCACCTCCTATCATGTAAGTAGTCCGTGGTCAGTGGTCCGTTGTCTGTCGGAAGAAGATTTTTACATGGCTGCTTTACAAATTTCCAGAATATCTTCGGCTTTGGCGATCCTCGGAGAGAGCGGTACCATGAAATTGTCTGCAATGGATTCTGATAATTTCGGCAGATCTTCTTCCTTGACTCCGTACGGAGCCAAGCCTGTGGGTAAGTTCACGTCATTTGATAATTGTTCTACAGCTTCTACCGCTTTTTCCGCCGCTGCCCGTTCCGACATGCCCGAAACATCTTCGCCCAACGTCATGGCAATATCCACATATTTGGACACTGCCCCGGGCAGCATGAATTTCATTGCATGGGGTAAGACGATCGCATTGCTGACCCCATGGGGCACGTTGTAAATACCTCCAAACGGAAGGGTAATGGCATGCACCAGGCAAAGTTTTGTGTGATGAAATCCCATTCCGGCCAACAAACTGGCCGTCAGCATTCCATCGCGCGCTTCGATATCATTGCCGTTGTGAACGGCGGTGCGAAGATAGCGGCCAATCAATTCAATGGCTTTTAGATTTAAAGTATCGGTTACTCTCCAGGCATTGACGCTGATATAGGATTCAATGGCATGGGTCAGCGCATCCAGACCGGAATCCCGGGTCGGCTCCGGGGGCAGGGTGAGGGTGAGCACCGGGTCCAGCATTGCCACAGCAGCGGCCACATGCGGGCTGCGCATGCCCATTTTCTGTTTTTTGGTGGGATCGTTTAACACGGCGACATCCGTAATTTCGGCCGCTGTACCAGCGGTGGTTGGCACGCATATGACCGGTACAGCAGGGTTTTTAACCTTGTCTATGCCTAAATAATCAGAAGCCGATCCGGCATTGGTGGCCAGCACGCCTACACATTTGCCGGCATCAATTGGGCTGCCGCCACCCACTGAGATTACCCCCTCACAGGCCTCATCCCTAAATTGCTGGGCGGCTTTATCGACAGTTTGAACCGTAGGATTGTATTCCACATCATCATAGATGATCGCAGCGATGCCTGCGTCTTTCAGGGGCCTCAGCAGAAATTCTAGCGTACCTGAATTGGCGACTCCCTTATCAGTAATCAGCTGTATTTTTTTCAAGTTGAATCCGCCGGCAATTTCACCCATCTGCGCGGCGGCATTCCGGCCATAAACAATTCGGGTGGAAATATTAAATTCATATCGAGCTGGCATGTTGTCCTCCCCTCCTTATGTCATGGAAACCTTTTCTGAAATTATGAAATCTCTTATTGACAATTTAATCAAGCTTTTTGATTGACATGTCAAGGCTTTTTTAAACTGGAGGAGTATTTGGTATTTGGGTGTTTGGTGTTTGGAATAATGGGTTACTTGCAAGAAGAATTCGCAGAATAACAGCCAATGGCTGAAGAACTGACTTAAAAATCCCAAATTTCAAACACCAAATCTAATCGTTCATTATGATTAAGTTTTCGACAACCAAATGATCAATTATTGCTTGACTATGCACAACCAAAATGTTACCGAGTGGTCCAATGGTCAGACCACTCGTCCAACCCGATTTCGTTACCAAATGTTTTAACCCCCCAAACACTGTATTTTCGGAGGTGAAAAATGGCCTTAGAAAACCTTTTTAGCCCATTTGCAATCGGAACGTTAAAAGTGGACAACAGACTTGTGATGCCCCCTATGGCCACAAATTACGCTTCACCCGAAGGTTTTGTAACCCAACGCCAGATCGACTATTATGTTGAACGTGCCAAAGGGGGTGTTGGATATATGAATGTCGAGCACACCGGCATACTTCAGCAGGGTAAAGCAAGCCCGAAGATGCTGCTGATCAGCACCGATGAGCACGCTGTCCATATTCATAAGTTGGTTGAATCTGTCCATGAAGCAGGAGGAAAAATAGTGGTCCAGATTAATCATGCCGGCCGACAGACCTTTTCAAAAGTGACGGGATCACCCATCGTGGGACCTTCTGCCATACCCGCTACCCCGATAATGGAAACTCCCCGTGAGCTCTCCGTTAGCGAAATAGAGGAAATCACCGAAGCATATGCCGTGGCCGCTGAACGGGTCAAAAACGCCGGCGCTGACGGTGTTGAACTTCATATGGCCCATGGATACCTGCTTTGCTCTTTTCTGTCTTCGTTTTCCAACCAAAGGAAAGATCAATATGGCGGAGACATTGAGGGCAGGGCTCGGTTTCCTCTGGAGGTTTTAAAAGCCGTCCGCAACCAGCTCGGGCCTGATTTCCCCATTATCTGTAGATTAAGTGGCGATGAATATGTCGAGGGAGGGTTGAGAATAGAAGAAACCAAACAGATCGCTAAATTTCTGGAAAAGGCAGGCGCCGACGCACTGCATATATCAGCCTGTAATGCAGCTTCAGGCTACCTCAATCACCCTCCCTATTATGTGGAAGAAGGAGTTTTTGTCCATCTGGCTCAGGCCATCAAATATGAGGTAAATATTCCGGTGATTGCGGTGGGCAGAATCAGACATCCTGCGATGGCAGATCAAGTCATCGGAGAGGGAAAAGCCGATATGATATCTATGGGGCGGGCTTTGATCGCAGATCCTCACCTGCCGAACAAAGCAAAAAAGGGGCGATTCGATGAAATTATTCCCTGTATCTCCTGCAACAAGTGTGTCCAGACCATGCGGAAAGATTCGGTTCGATGCACTGTTAATCCGGAAACGGGAAATGAAGGGCAATTTAGATTTTCAAAAGCCGATCTATCCAAGCAGGTATGGGTGGTGGGAGCCGGGCCCGGGGGACTTAAAGCTGCCGAAGTAGCAGCGTTGCGGGGCCATCAGGTGAAAGTCTTCGAAAAAGACAATCGAACCGGTGGAAGAATGAGACTCGGGGCGAATCCGCCGAGAAAAGCCGTATATAACGAATTTCTTGATTACTTAGAGAGACGAGCAAAAACTCTGGGGGTAACCCTTCAAATGGGCCAGGCGTTCACCGAGAACATTCTGGATGAAGAAAAGCCGGATGCAGTGATTGTTGCTACGGGAGCTCGGGCACAACTTCCGGATTGGAAGGGAGTCAAAGAGAGCAAGGCCCTCTCTGTGGATGATGTGTTGTCCGATGGAACCGAAATCGGACAAAAGATCCTGGTAATCGGGGGTGGCGGCTCCGGAGCCGAAATAGCCGATTTTTTATCTGAGATGGGAAAAGAGGTTACGTTGGTCGAGATGCTGGAGAATATTGCATTGGACCTGGTGACTCATCTGCAGCACTATCTTGGGCAGAGGCTAAAGGAAAAGGGGGTTAAAATCGTGACGTCTTCGCGGGTGCTGGAGCTGGGAAAGGATTATGCCATGGTGGAGGATGCTTCAGGGATTAGAAGGTTGAACGGGTTCGACACCATCGTTTTGGCTGTGGGTTCGACGCCCAATGACACACTTTACAAGCAACTTGAGGGAAAAGTAGCGGAAATATACCTGATCGGTGATGCCGTAGAACCCCGCGAAGTTGTGGATGCCGTTTATGAGGCAGAGGAGGTTGCTGTTAAACTATAGATCGGATTCAACCTGAAGATCATTTTGATTCTAAGGTGTCGGAATATGCGCACCAAGAAGAAAGGTCACCGTTCACGGGTTCAGAGCTTCAGGGTTTAGCTCAGCCGCTGGCCGCCAAGCGGCCAGTTTGATCGAACAAAAAACTTAACGGCATGAACTTTTCATTTTCTGACAGGATCAACCAGTCTTCGCCCCGCCCCGGCGGGGCTTCGCCCTGGCAGGCAGGATGGACAGGATATAGCGATACTAAACCCAAAAAATCCTGATAATCCTGTCTAAATGAATGTAGTTTCATATAAGAGTTAAGATAACCCGACTCGGCTGAGCTTCGTCGCAGGCTGAACGCTGAACGCTGAACCTGTAAACACTTACGAAAAAGGGGGGTGATAACAAAGCGGCCAAAACGCAAGATCAATTTTTTATTTTTCCATTCGCAAGGTTTAAAACCTTTGCCTTTCAGTCGGACAAAAAATCTATCTGCTTTAACAGGTAGTGGTTTAATCTACCGGCTCACCTTAGATTTCACTCAGGGGAGCACAGCATTCAGGCTAAAATTTATGCCTGAGAAAGGAAAGGAGGGAAAATAATGAAGATGCAAAAGAAATTAATCATGATTATTGGTTTCGTATGTCTTTTTTCGTTGATCTTAGGCAGTACGGCCCTGGCAGCAAAAAAGGTCATTCACGTCTGGCATACCGAGACAAATCCAAAATCACGGGAAGCGATTGCCAACATCGTGGCAAGGTTCGAGGCGCTGCATGCGGATATCAAAGTGGAGGCTGAGGCGCTTGCATGGGGTGATCTGGAAGGAAAAATTATGGCTGCTTTGGCAGCGGGTTCCCCGCCGGAACTCTCCCATGGCCAACCCATCACCTGTGCAGCACTTCACGAGAAAGGGTTGCTCCTGCCTTTAGATGATGTGGTCAAAGCCATTGGAGAGGACAACATCTGGGATCAGATAAAGAAAGTCGGCAAATACGGGGATCATTACTATGGTCTGGTTCACGCCGCCGGCACCTCTTTGCTGGTCTACCGCAAGGATCTGGCCAACAAGAAAGGTCTGAAGAATCCCAAGACATGGGATGATCTCCTGCATAATGCCAAAGAGTTGACCATGGATACCAACGGTGACGGTAAAGTCGATATATATGGGTTGACCATACCCGGTGACAATCTGTTCATTAACATCCTCATGGGAGAACTCACCAAGGCCAACGGAGGCATCCTTTTTGATGATCGGAATCGGCCCCGTTTTACGGATAAGAAAATGATCCAAATCTTGAATTTCTTGAAAGAACTGACCAAGTATATGCCTCCGGGTTGGGAAGGGCATGGATACCGTGAGACCTTTGCCAATATGTATGGTAAAAAGGCCGCCATGATGTATCAGGGATACGGGAGAGGTGCTTCCTTGATCGAGCAATATGCACCTGCAAATATGGCCAATACCGATTATTTTGATGTCTGGATCAAACCTCATGGACCCAGTGGCACCAAACCGGCCGCTCAGGTGGATGAGGAACCCTGGATGCTTTTTAAAGGTTGCAAATATCCCAAAGAGGCCATTGAATTTTTGAAGTTCTTTTATAAAGATGAAAATTACCTCGAGTACATTCAAACGGTACCCATTCATTTCTTCCCGATAACCAAATCCCTGAGAAAGAGCAGTGCATACCACGCGACCCCGATGATTAAAAAATGGAAGGGCTGGCTGGATGTGCAGGAATATTATCTCGACAACGACCTGGTGAAGCCGACGCTGGTTGTCGACTGGGAGGATATGGCCGGCAAACCATATCTTATGGAAATTCTGGGTTCCGGAATACTGAAAGACATGGTCATGGAAGTAACCAAGGAAAATGTTGCACCGGAAAAAGCCACAGCCAAAGCCCAAAAAAGGGCCGAGGAACTCGTAAAGGATAGAGGTTACGCCAAATGGTAAAATGATGGTTGGTGAAAGGGACGGGAGTATTTTCCCAGGCTCCCGTCCTTGTTCACTTCCCGGATTAACCTTGAAAGTGAACTAATCACACTCATATCTACAGTTTTCCAAAAACAAGAACGTAATATTAAATAAATGGGCTTGAAATTGAAACTCAGCGCTCAAAAAACAGGCATCATTTTGATTTCCCCTGCGATTCTTTTAATTTTTTCTCTGCTGGTTTACCCGGTGCTATATGGCGTTTGGCTCAGTTTTTTTAAGAAGCACTCTTTTTTTCCGGGACAAAAATTTGTGGGCCTTGCCAATTATATTTACTTGATGACAAACTCTGATTTCTGGATGAGCATCTGGTACGGCACGGTTTATTCCGTCAGTACAATTGTACTTCAAATTGTTCTCGGTATCATCGCCGCATTAATAGTCAATGAGGCGTTTCGAGGAAGAAATTTTGTTCGCGGCGTGCTACTTTTCCCCTATGTGATTCCCACCGTGGTGGCCATTATTCTTTGGAAGTGGCTCCTCAATAATCAATTCGGATTGGTCAATTACCTTATGATGGCGGTCGGTATTATTGACGATCCGATTTCATGGATGGGAAAAGATCACATTATGACGTCTTTGATCATCATCAGCGTGTGGGAGTTTTTCCCATTTGTGGTCTTGAGTGTTCTTGCCCGGATGCAGACAATTCCGCCAACTCTGTATGAAGCAGCCCAGGTGGATGGCGCCGGCCCCATTAGGCGCTTTTTTCATGTCACCCTTCCTCAATTGCGAAATGTGCTTTTTGTTGTGATCCTGTTGAGAAGCATATGGATGTTTACCAAATTTGACACGGTCTGGCTCCTCACCCAGGGAGGTGGGGCGGAAAAGTATATCCGGACACTGCCCGTATACGCCTATATGCGGACATTTATGTATTATCAGGCGGGGTTGGGATCGACACTGGCGGTTATCATGTTTTTAATTTTAATTATTTCCACGGCAATTTATTTTAAGATGTTCAGAAGGGAAGAAGAAATTTGAAACCCAAAAATAATTTTTTTTCTTTTCGGGGGCAGTTTATTTATTGGTGTGCCGCTGTTTTGACAATTTCTACGGCCTTCCCCTTTTTCTGGATGATTTCCACCTCCTTTAAACCCTTACAGGAGATATTTGTTTCTCCTCCGTATTTTTTACCCAAGGATTTTACTTTGGCCAACTTCGATAGACTTTTTGAGCAAACCCGGTTTTTAACCTATTTTAGAAACAGCGTGTTCGTCTCGGCATGCACGGTTTTGCTTACCATCACCATTGGATCTGCCGGAGCGTATAGCCTGACCCGTTTCAAATTTTACGGTCGTGAAAAGATCGCAAGCCTCATTTTATTCACGTATATGTTTGCCCCGATCATGATTGTGATTCCATTTTATGTATTGATCAAAAAATTGGGACTGGCCAACACTCACGTTGCGTTGATCATGGCCTACACCGCCTTCTGTCTTCCCTTCAGTTTGTGGCTGCTGAGAGCTTTTTTCCAGAGCATACCCATAGCATTGGAGCAAGCCGCCTTGATCGATGGGGCCAAAAGAATCCAGGCAGTTATTTATGTGATTTTACCGCTTGCATTCCCCGGAATCATAGCCACAAGCATCTTCACGTTTATTTTAGCGTGGAACGATTACATTTTTGTCAGAATTTTAATCACATCCGATGAGTTGAAAACGCTGTCGGTCGGAATCGCCGATCTTTATAATGCCACAGTGATCGACTGGGGAATGATTATGGCCGGCAGTATGCTGATCACCGTACCCGTCCTCGTGTTTTTTGTCTTCGTCCAGCGCTATTTAATCGCCGGCTGGGGAGCAGGAGCAATGAAAGGCTGATGAGTTTAAAAAACCCAATTGAGGGTTTTTCTACTCAATTGGGTTCTAGCAGGAGGATCCATTTTGGCAAAAAATAAAGAAGCTACAAAATTATTCTTTCCCATCAAAACGAGGAAAATATCCGATGAGGTTTACAAACAAATTGTTTCTTTGATCAGCAACGGGCAATTAAAACCCGGTGACAAAATCCCCTCTGAGCGCGAAATGGCATCAGAGCTTGGAATCAGCCGACAGTCTATTAGAGAGGC
>CP070746.1:2378897-2413603 GCA_020348305.1 Desulfobacterales bacterium | reverse complement strand
GCAGCATCTTGAGAATATATTCAAACGCGAAATCGTCTGCATATTTTATGACTCCCATGAGGATGATTTTTTCTGTTTTGAAGGGGTTGTTCATTCCAAAAATAAAGATAGATTATCCTTGAAAAATAATAATTCATTATATCGGTAATCTGCCTTCATATTCAATCGCAATTCGATTGATTACTGCATTTCTGGAACATCCTTGATAACTAAGTTGACCCAAACTTTGCTCAATTTTGATAATTAAGCTAATCAATGTTAAAAAGGGCGGCCTTTTTACAACAGGTTTCTTCACTGTAGTAGTTTTGTAGTAGGATTTAAGGCTTGACGGATAGAATAACTATTTGATATGAAATAAAATAATGGCGGAAGTGCATGGGAATCGAACCCACCCGGGACGGTTTTAGCGCCCCACACCGGATTTGAAGTCCGGGAGCTTCACCAGACAGCTGCGCACTTCCGATTTTGTGGGGTCTGCCTATATTATATTCATTCTTATTTTTGTCAATGCTTTTGATGATTATCCAAATTCCGAAAAAGTGGCGATTGTAAATGATTGCGTATTTTGATTGTTTTTCCGGCATCAGCGGAGATATGACATTGGGGGCTTTGCTAGATCTTGGTGTTCCCCTAAAGTGGCTGAAAGAAACGATCGCCAGTATTGCTATGGATGATTTTGACATTACGGTTTCATCTACTTATCGTAGCGGTATTCGTGGGAATCTGGTCAAAGTTCTCGTCGATAATGCTCAAAAAGAAAGGACGTTTTCGGTCATAGGATCCATCATTGAAAATAGCCCGTTATCGGATAGCGCAAAATCGACCAGTATTGCCATATTTGAAAGGCTTGCCAACGCTGAGGCCAAGATTCACGGATGCGACCCGCAAGATGTCCATTTTCATGAGCTCGGTGGAATAGATGCCATCGTCGATATCGTCGGCACTGTACTTTGCTTGGAATATCTGGGTATCAAACATGTGGTGGCTTCTAAAATACCCCTCGGAAAAGGCTTTGTGTCGTGTCAGCATGGGAAACTGCCTGTACCGGCACCGGCCACTGTTGCGATTCTTAAAGATGTGCCGGTGTATGGCACGCAAATCGACCATGAGCTGGTTACCCCCACCGGCGCCGCCATAATCGTTACCCTGGCACAATCCTTCGGACCGCTGCCCGATATGATGATTAAACATATAGGCTATGGTGCCGGGCAAAGAGATCTTTCATCAAGACCAAACCTCCTGCGTATCATCACGGGGGAACAGATAGCGTCTAAAATGAATGGAAGAGGGAATTTGCAAATTGATACGGTTTGGATCGTTGAAACGTGCATTGATGATATGAACCCGGAGGTATTTGGTTTCCTGATGGACCGTCTGTTTGAAGACGGCGCCCTGGACGTATACTGGATCCCCATTTATATGAAAAAAAACAGGCCGGGAACGATGGTTCAGATTCTATGTCATACTGAAAGGAGGGAAGCCATTGTCCGACGAATTCTGTCCGAAACTACATCGTTAGGGATAAGATATTATGAAGCTCAGAGACAGACACTCTTACGAGACGAGCTCAACATAAATTCTTCGTTTGGTGCGATACCCGTAAAACGTGTAAGGGATCCATTAGGAAATACCCGTCTTGTGCCCGAATATGAGATTTGTAAGCGCATTGCGCTGGAAAGAGATATTCCTTTGCAGGTGGTATACGATACGATAAATAAGGAAGCTGCCAAACAGATTACTTAGGTATTTAGATCACAAGGCATTTGTAGCTTACATTATTGACATTACAATTGCCACGAAGGGGCCACTTTTTACGAGCATAGTCTCGCAAAAAAACGTAGAATTTTCATGTTTCGATAACAGCTTTGTGTCCTTTCATTAAAATCTTGCAACTTGACAAATAGACCTGCAGGTTATAGACACGGGCCATGCATTTTAGAGAAAAGGCGGTTTTATTCCTGGCTACCGGCTGTTTTGTCGGAAACATCCCATTTGCACCCGGCACATTTGGTTCTTTATTGGGGATACCGCTTTGTTTCGTTCTTTCTAAAATTAATTTCTTATTCGCCTCGCTGTGCATAATTCTTTTTATCGTTTTTGCCATATGGACGGCACAGCTTGCCGAGAGAATTTTACAGAAAAGGGATCCGGGCAATATTGTAATTGATGAGATGGCGGGCATGACGGTTGCCCTGATTGGTCTGCCGTTTAATCTGAGATCGGCTGTTACCGGATTCATAATATTCAGAGCCCTTGATATATTCAAACCGTTTCCAATACGCAGAGTGGAGCATCGAATTTCCGGTGGAGCCGGCGTTGTTCTTGACGATGTGGTTGCAGGGATTTATAGTAACCTTTTGCTAAGGCTTGTACTTCGAATGAGTGATATCATTTAATCATAAAGACCAATAAGGTTATTCTGATTTAGACATTTTATTAACATCAGCTTAAGATAGAGAGGTATTGGACAGACTTGAAATCCGAAAAGTCATTCAAAAATGAAATCAGCGTACAAAAAGGGGGACGTTGGCGAGAGAATATCGAAGCGATTCTGGTAGCAATCGTCATCGCCTTGTTTATCCGTACTTTTGTTGTTCAAGCATTTAAAATACCTTCGGGGTCTATGAAGCAGACCCTTCAAATCGGCGATCATATTCTGGTCAATAAATTCATTTACGGCATTAAGATCCCCTATTGGCGCAAGACGATCTTACCTGTTAAGAGCCCTCAAAAAGGGGATATCATCGTGTTCAAATTTCCGGTGGAACCCGAAAAGGATTTCATTAAACGTGTTGTCGGTGTTGCCGGAGATGTCGTTGAGTGCCGGGATAAGAAACTTTTTATCAACCACAAACCCGTGAATCATGATTATGGTGTTTATACCGACCCCCATATCATTCCTGCACAAGTGCGACCAAGAGATAATTTCGGGCCAATTACGGTGCCTGATAATTCACTTTTTGTCATGGGGGATAATCGGGACGAGAGTTTTGACAGCCGCTTTTGGGGGTTTGTTGATCTCAAGGCCGTAAACGGCAAAGCGTTTATTATTTACTGGTCTTGGGATAAACAAAAATTTGGTGTCAGATGGAGCAGACTCGGCCGAATTTTGAAATAATAGCGCTTCCTTATCTTGTGGCAGCGGGGGGAGGCGATGCAGATACGGATTAAGGGCGGCAGGATTATTGACCCCGGCAGCTTCGATGGAATTGCCGATATCTTTATTGAAGACGGTAAAATTATAAAGATAATAGATACCGGGGCATCAGGTTCCAAGCAACTCCCAACCCCGCCCGCCTCGCCTGAACGAGAACCATGGCGGTCAGTTCGCAACACGAATTCCGAAACCCGCATTATTGATGCCTCAGGCAAAATCGTAACTCCCGGCTTGATCGATATGCATGTGCATTTGCGAGAACCGGGCTATGAATACAAAGAGACGATCGAATCCGGTTGCCGGGCCGCTGCATGGGGTGGATTTACCGCTATATGTGCCATGCCGAATACAAATCCAGTGAATGACACCCAGCGGGTTACCGAATTTATCATAAAAAAATCCATTGCGGCCGACGGTACCCGGGTTTATCCGGTTGCCGCCATTAGCAAAGGACTTGAGGGCAAAAGCCTGTGTGAATACGGTGAGCTAAAGCAAACCGGTGCGATTGCTATCTCCGATGATGGCAGGCCGGTGATGGACAGTCAGCTGATGCGCAAAGCCCTGGAGTATGCCAAAGGTTTTGGACTTCTGGTCATCTCGCACTGCGAGGATCTCAGTTTGGCAGCCGGCGGTGTGATGAATGAGGGGGCCTTGGCAACTCAAATGGGCCTTTGCGGAATTCCCAACGCCAGCGAAAGTATTATGGTGATGCGTGATATCGCTCTATGCGAGCTCACCCAGGCTGATCTTCATATTGCCCACGTCAGCACCGAAGAATCCGTGCGGGCCATACGTGAGGCCAAATCAAGAGGTGTCCCGGTTACGTCCGAGACAGCGCCCCATTATTTCACGCTTACAGAGGATGCGGTAAACCAATACAACACCAATGCCAAAATGAACCCGCCTTTGCGTTCCCATCGAGACCGCCAAGCGATTCGTGAGGGCCTTGCCGACGGAACCATTGATGTAATTGCCACCGATCACGCCCCGCATTCCAGCATCGAAAAGGATATTGAGTTTAATTTGGCGGCCAATGGTATCATTGGGCTGGAAACGTCGGTTTCTTTAGGACTTCAACTGGTTGAACAGGGTGTTATTTCAATTGAAACGCTCGTTGAGAAGATGGCGACACGTCCGGCGCAAATTTTGGGGCTTGATAACAGCTTGCGGATCGGACATGCGGCTGACATTACCATAATTGATCCTGAAATTTCGCATACCGTAAATACCGACAATTTTCAGTCGCTCAGCCGAAATTCTCCATTTGATGGCTGGCAATTGCGCGGTAAGCCGGTGCTAACCATGGTTGAAGGCAAAATTATATTTGAAGAAGGGGAAAATAGAGAATCATGACAACCAATAGCCCGCAAATTTTAGTGGTGGACGATGAACTCAGCATGCGTGAGTTGCTGGAATATATGTTTAGCAAGGAAGGATACACGGTCACATGCGCCGATACCGGTCGCGGCGCCATCGAGCTGTTGAAAAAAAACAATTATGACCTTTTACTTTGTGACATCCGGCTCGGTGACATTGCCGGTTTGGATGTGTTAAGGGCCTCGAAAAAGAAAAATCCCGATACTGTTGTCATCATGATATCCGCTTATGCCACCACCGAAACCGCGGTTGAAGCGATGAATATGGGAGCGTATGATTATGTTCCCAAGCCCTTTGACAAAGACGAGCTGATGCAGACGGTTGAAAAAGCATTGGACTTGCGGACCCTTGAAGATGAAAAGAAAATACTGGATGACGCGCTCAAGAAAAATTTGCATTTCGGCATGATCGTGGGCAGCAGCCCGGCCATGCGACACATATATAAACTCATCCGACAGGTGGCTGCTACCAAAACCAATGTTCTGATAACGGGTGAAAGCGGCACCGGCAAAGAATTAATTGCCCAGGCTATTCACAAGGAAAGTGATCGCAAGGATCATCCATTTCAGGTGATTAATTGTGGCGGCATACCTGAAACCTTGATGGAAAGTGAACTCTTCGGGCACAAGAAGGGGTCTTTTACCGGTGCGACGCAAGACAAAAAGGGCCTTTTTGAAAATGCCCACAAAGGAACCGTTTTTCTGGATGAAATCGGGGAACTCAGCATGCCGATTCAGGTCAAGCTGCTCAGAGCGGTTCAAGAGAAAGCATTCAAACCCGTCGGCGGGAATGAAGATATTTCCGTTGATATCCGGATCATTTCGGCAACCAACAAGGATCTGGAAAAAGAAGTGATTGCCGGAAATTTTCGAGAAGACCTCTTTTACCGCTTAAATGTCATTGAACTAAAGGTGCCGCCGCTCAGGGAACGAAAAGCCGACCTGCGTGCACTTGCCCAGCATTTCCTTGAAAAATATTCTAAGGAAATGGGTAAGGAAATAACGAAGTTTTCGTCTTATGCCTTAGATTTGCTGAATAAATATGATTTCCCCGGCAATATCCGAGAACTCGAAAATCTCCTCGAACGCAGTGTGGCGCTTTCGACCACCAATATCATTTTGCCGGACAGCCTGGCACTATCCCTCCATAAACGCCGTTGGATCGAAGGATTTAAAGACAGACGTTTCGATCTGGATGAAGTCGACCGAGGTGTTGCGTTGGATTCCATCCTGGAAGAAATCGAACGGGCTTATCTCAAAAAGGCTCTGGACTGCAGTAGCGGGAATAAGAATAAAGCCTCCGAACTGCTTGGCATCAGTTTTCGTTCCTTACGCTACCGTTTGGACAAACTAGGCATAGAAAAGTGATATAATTTTGCTCTAGGAAACAATGACCATTTCTTAAAAGAACCAACATTTTGTTTGCCACCGCAACTCCACCTATTTTTTTCATTATCAATATAACTTAATATCGGTATTCACCCCTCAACGAGATATTTTTTTGACATGATCCAAATTGCAGGGTCCGGGTGCTTGGTTTTATAATGACAAAATTTGTCAAACTCCTTACAATAATTGTAAACGCGCAAATATTGACAGTCAGAGAAACCTGATGGATATTTATTCAAGGTAAATATTTGTTTAAAATTCAATAAGATAAAATTTTTTTGAAAAAAATTTTATCATGGCACGGTAATTGCTCATTCAATCCGGCAAGAATACTCAACCCAAAATCATTTTTCAGTTGAAACAAAAATTTTAGCAAACAGGCAAGAGGAGGTGGGGGAAGGATAGACCGGAGCCGGCACGAACAAGGTTGTATCAGCAACGATTTTGCATCTAAATAAAAACTTTTTTAACCATCAATTGAAAAGGGAGGTTTCAACATGCTACAAAAACTAAGAGGCAACAATCAAAAAGGTTTTACACTCATTGAGCTGATGATCGTCATCGCCATCATCGGTATTCTGGCGGCCATCGCCATTCCGAACTTCATGCGTTACCGAGACAAGGCCTTCTGCAGCAGAGCCGAAACTGATGCTCAAAACATGGTCGCCGCGCTTGCCAGTTATTTTTCGGATCCGGATCACACCGCAATACCCACCCTGGGCGACTTAACGCGTTCGGAAGATCTTATTTTGAACAATCCGACTGATGCGACATTAACGCGATCGGGGCAGGGAGCCGTCATTCAAGTCGGCGATGAGGATAACCGCTGCCCGTATGATGTGGCCGGGGAACATTATTGGACCTACTTTGGTACGGATTCCGGAAATGACCCGGGCTGGTTGTAATGTTCTGCTGAGCGCCATTTAACCGAAAAGGGGGAACTCGGTTCCCCCTTTTATTCGTTTTATAAGCTGCCACTTACTTAAACCGCCTTTCGCATGACCCCTAAGGATAAACATCTTTCCCATAGATTGGGCCTGCGCACGTTCGTGCTGCTTGGCGTGATGCTGTTTTTAGCATATTGCAACACGTTTCACGTGCCCTGGCACTTCGACGATTACAACAACATTCTCGCCAACCCCAGAGTCCACGCCGAATATCCAAACCTGTCCAGCGTAACCGCGCCATTTGTATCCCTTTTTCAGGAAGGCCATCTGAAACGTCCATTCGCCATGGCCACCTTTGCGCTGAATTGGTATCTGGGCAAAGATAATCCGATAGGATATCACCTTGTTAACCTCGCCATCCACATATTGACTGCTTATTTCCTTTTCCTGACCCTCGTCGTGTTGTTCAGGACGCCACGCCTTGAGGGAACATACAGTCGACAACAGGTTCAATTCATCAGTCTTCTGGCCGCCACCCTTTGGGCGTTGAATCCCATCCAGGTCCAGGCGGTTACCTATATCGTTCAGCGCATGGCATCCCTGTGCGGGATGTTTTATATTCTGTGCATTTATCTTTATGTGAAAGGAAGATTATCGCAGGCGCTCACAAAGACAAGTTTCCTTCTGTATGCGGGGTGCTGCCTGAGTTTTTTGGCTGGGTTTTTCACCAAAGAAAATGCCGTTCTGCTTCCGGTCACCCTTGTTCTGATCGAGGCCGCTTTCTTCCAGGACATGCACAGCAAAAAGGTACGTATGACGTTTTTCGGAATTGTGCTTGCTTTGGGGATAGCTACGGTTATTGGAGGGGCGATTTTTTTTTTCGACGCAAATCCACTGAAAGTTTTGAACTACGAAGGTCGATTATTTACGGCGTTTGAGCGACTTCTGACACAACCCAGAATCCTGCTATTTTATCTGACGCTTATTTTTTACCCGGCTCCACACCGCCTGTCCCTCGTACATGACATTGAAGTCTCCACATCCTTTTATCATCCTTGGACGACCCTGCCAAGCATCATTATCATATTCGCGCTGGTCGGCTTTGCGCTTTACAAGCTAAGAAAATGGCCCATCTTGTCATTTGCCATTTTATTTTTCTTTCTCAACCACCTGATTGAATCCAGCATCATATCCCTTGAGCTTATTTTTGAGCACCGTAATTATTTGCCCTCCATGTTTCTTTTCTGGCCTGTTGCCGCAGGGCTGGAGTGGCTGATCGTTTATTATCGCAGCAAAAATACGGTTGTCTATTGCGGTCTCGTCGCGTTTGTTCCCCTTCTGTTGGTGGGGATGGGAACCGGAACCTATGTTCGCAATATTGACTGGACCTCGGAAAAGTTTTTGTGGGAAGATGCCATGCGTAAAGCGCCGCGCTCAAGCAGGCCATACCATAATCTGGCGTGGTCATACTATGAGCGTATTGGCGACCGTGACACCGCACTGGTGCTCTACCGCAAAGCCCTCGAGCGCCAACAAAACAATATTTCCGTGGAGGCAAAGATATGGAATAATATCGCTGCCATTTATCATTACAGGGGCGATTTCCAGAACGCCGCGGAGTATTGGAAAAAATCTCATGAAAGCTCCATGCTCAGAGTTAATCCCCAATATCGTTTGGCGCTGGCATTGACAAGATGTGACAGACTGGATGAGGCCTTAGACCACGTGGACCAAATTATCTTCAAGCGACCTCAAAATATCAAGGCGCTAAATTTAAAGGGCGTTCTGCTCTTGATGCAAAAGCGGCCGCGCGAAGCGCTGCCCTTTTTCCAGCAATGTATAAAGTTGGCACCACGCAATGGGCGCTTGCTGATAAACATAGGCGCAAGTTTTCATATCCTTGGAGATTACCGCAAAGCAGAGCTGTTTTTTAGGGAGGCACTGAAGAGAACCGCGCGGGATCGGATTGCCGTGTTGTGGCGAATTAAAAACCAGCTGGATGCTGGAGATTTATCAACAGTTGATGCGGAGCTGGAAGATTTAGTGTCAAAGGTTTCCATCGATAAACTTATCGCATGGCTCAGAAAATGTTTTACACTTAAAATCTATAAGGATGAGGTCCTCGTTCCTGAAAAGGATAGCAAGCTTATTGAGCGTATTAAAGCGCAATACCTTCGCAAAACGGATCGGATCGAACAATTATAGGCAATTGAGCAAAGGCTGCTGGATTGAACTTCAAACTTGCCGATCTTAAAGGGACCGATTCCCAATTCGTTTTTACTGGGATATAAGTAGCAATGCTGTCTGGGGTGATATCAAAACGACCCATTAAACCGCTTCCTTACCGCGCCTATTTTTTTGCGGTGCTGTTTTTAATTGTCACGGGGTGGATCGCATCGCTCTACCTTGCCTACTCCCATTATAAAAACTACACTGACCTCCAGTATCAAAGCTTCTGTGCTATTTCCAATGCAATTAACTGCGACACGGTGTCCCAATCGCCGTATTCCATCATTTTTATCCCGATTCCCATCTGGGGGGTTATTGGATATACGCTTCTTATGTTGCTGATGCCCTGCGCATGGGGCAAAGAATGTAGAGACGGACGGACGTGGTCCCTCTTTCTTTGGATCGCACTCCTATTCACATGTATCAGCATCGCATTGGCGATTGTTTCCACCTATCTGATCGGCAGCTACTGCATCCTCTGCATTGTTACCTATTTCGTAAACCTTTTTCTTCTATGTTATGGGTGGCTGATTCGAAGGCGTTTTGCCACCCAAGGTTTGATACAAGATACGTGCGAAGATTTCCGGTTCATATGGCAAGGTCGACGTAGGCTTTTACCCGTGTTATCCGCATTTATCGTTGGCGTTTTGGTGCTGATTGCGCTTTTGCCGCCGTATTGGCACATGAGACCTCCGCGACTTTCAAGGGACATTCCATCCGGATTGACCGATGACGGCCACCCATGGATGGGTGCAACAAACCCTGCAACCGATATTTCGCTGTTTTCAGACTACCAATGCTTCCAATGCAAAAAAATGCATGTGTATCTGCGACAGCTCATCGCGCAAAATCCCCATAAAATTCGATTGATCCAGCGCCACTATCCGATGGATCATGAATTCAACTTTATTGTCAAGGCACCTTTTCATGTCGGCTCCGGAAAAATGGCACTTCTTGCTATCTATGCTGCGTCCAAAGGAAAGTTTTGGGAGATGAACGATCTGCTTTTCGAAATTGCGGGACGACAAAAGCAGATCGATCTCAAATGGGTTGCTGAAAAAACCGGTTTGGAGACTGCCGAACTGCTAAGAGCGCTTAAGGACCCGGTCATTCGCAACAACCTTTCCCGCGATGTTTGGCAGGGGATGAAGCTCAGAATCCTTGGAACGCCAAGCTTTGTCATTGATGGGAAAGTTTATTCCGGAAACATACCATCTGATATTCTGAACAAGTATTTGAGATGAACTGTCCGGATTTATCCTGTGCCACGATGTTTAAAGCAATCCGAAAAAATTGGCTGAGTATATTTATAGGGGGCCTTTTAGGGGCTGTGGTGCTGTCTGATCTGATTTTGGCTGCAGTCCCGCCGGTCAGCAGGGATGCTTTAACCCACCACTTGGCGGTACCGAAACTATATTTGAAGTATGGCAGTATGTTCGAAATACCGACGGTCGTATTTTCCTATTATCCGATGAATCTTGACTTGTTGTATTTAATTCCGCTTTACTTCGGAAACGATATCATCCCCAAGTATATTCACTTTGCATTCGCGCTGCTGACGGCATGGTTTATCTATGTTTTTGTTAAAGACCGGATTGGAAAACCGCTTTACGGTCTGCTGGGAGTGCTGCTGTTTCTTTCTTTACCGATTATCATCAAACTGTCGATCACCGTTTATGTTGATTTAGGGCTTGTCTTTTTTTCGGCGGCATCCTTGCTTTATGTCCTGAAATGGGCAGCAAAGGGGTATCAAATTCGTCATTTACTCCTAGCCGGAGTATTTTGCGGTCTGGGGCTCGGCACAAAATACAACGGATTGATCTCCTTATTTCTCATCGCGCTTTTCATTCCGGTTTTGTATTTACGGGGAAACTTGCAACCCGATTACGCCATTGGTGGATTGTCGATCGAAACCCTCCGGAAAAAGAATGCAAGCGTGGTGATTTCATATCGGGCACTTAGGGCGGCTGTTGTGTTTATATCGGTTTCGCTGGTGGTGTTTTCGCCCTGGATGATCCGAAATTACATCTGGACGCGAAACCCCATTTACCCGCTTTATCAAACAGTTTTCAGCTCGCTTAATCAATCCGGCAAGATGAACACGCAAAACGATGGACCCATTGCTTTTAGAAATAACGAAAAATCTGATAGCCGGATTAACCACTTTATCCTGCGCAAAAAGGTTTTTGACGAAACCCCATTGGAGCTGATTACAATTCCGGTCAGAATTTTTTTCCAAGGCAAAGATAACAACCCGAGATATTTTGACGGCAAGCTGAATCCATACCTATTTTTTTTCCCATTTTTAGCAATTATCGGATTAAGAGGACTACCCAAGCGACAGAAAAGGGAGAACCTTGCTCTATTCAGTTTCTCCGTTCTGTTCCTTTTATACGGGTTCTTCCAGATCGATATGCGGATAAGATACATTGCGCCCATCATTCCTCCCTTGGTCATTCTGTCCGTAATAGGGCTGCACCAAACCGTCACCTTAATCAGGGATAAATGGACAGGCGCCAAACGCCGGGTTGGTTTCGGATTGGTGGCCGTTGCGGTTATTTCCCTATTAATGTTGAATGCTCAGTATATCGTCGCCCAGTTTCGTTGGGTCGATCCCATGAGCTATTTGAGCGGAAGGTTAGGGCGAGACGATTACATCAAGAAATACAGGGGAGAATATCCGGCGATCCAGTTTATCAATCTTCATCTGCCGCAAACCGCACGGCTTTTGGCCCTCTACCTGGGAAATCGGATCTATTACTGCGATCGCGAAATGGTTTGTAACGATGATTTTTTTAAAAGGGCAATTGCGGCTGCGACCTCAGCCGATTCGCTTGGGGACATTCTGCTCTCGCGAGGTTTTTCACACCTTTTGATCCGCTATGATTATTTTACGTATTTCATTTTAAATTATCTGAATAACGAAAAACGCATGCTTTTTCATCGTTTCCTGGAAACCAAGACGAAAAAGCTTTTTTCAGAGCGGGTGTACCACGTCTTTGAAATATTGGACGCCCGACCGGCTCCTACGGTAATAAATAGCCCTGCCGAGGGCTAAAGCATCACATTTGCAATAATTATCAATGATTTTTCAAAATGCAGGTTCGATGATGTCGCCGTCAGTCTGGAATACCAGCATGCTGTGAAATCATCATCGCAAAGCTTGTAACTTTATTAAATGTAGAATATGATAAGTATACCCGGACACCATTGATTACCAGATAACGCCAATTTTGTTTATCGCTATCAACCAAACACCAACAAAAATCATCTCATAAGAAATGACAGAAGCTAAAGTTTCGGTTGTGATTCCGGCATTCAATGAGTCCCAGACAATAGGGGACCTGGTTCAGACAATTCGACGGCTGTATCCTGATTTCGAAATTGTCGTGATCGACGACGGATCGGATGACAACACCGCCGAAGTTGCGGCGGATGAAGGTGCGGTTGTTTTCAAGCATCCTTACAATATCGGCAACGGAGCCGCAATAAAGAGTGGTATAAAGGTTGCCAACGGAGCCATTCTAGTATTTATGGATGGTGATGGCCAACATGATCCTGAGGACATCAAAGAATTTGTCAGGCATATGGAAGACTATGATATGGTGGTAGGAGTTCGACGCAACGATCAGCATGCATCATGGGGCAGGGCCATTGGAAATTGGTTTTATAATCGCTTGGCTTCTTATGTTGCTAAGTTTCCGATCCAGGACCTCACTTCAGGGTTTCGCGCCATTAAAGCAGAAATAGCCGTCAGCTTTCTGTATTTTCTACCCAATACCTATTCTTATCCGACCACGTTAACATTGGGTGTGTTGAGAAGCGGGTTGAGTCTAAAATACATCCCTATTCGTTTGCAGAGCAGAAAATCCGGAAAAAGCGGCATCAACCTGTTAAGCGATGGGATTCGCTTTTTTTTGATTATCACCAAGATATGCACCCTTTATTCGCCTTTTCGGGTGTTCTTGCCGGCCAGTTTTATGACGTTTATGATCGGCGTTTTTTACTATTTTTATACCTTCATTACAGAAGGCCGTTTTACCAATATGGGTGTCCTGTTATTTACCACTTCGGTGATTATTTTTATGCTTGGCATGATTTCAGAACAGATATCACAACTAAGATTTGAAAGGCGCAGGCCGACCGATTTCGTTTCAAAATCTTGATCGTTTGAACATTTTGTTTTTCATTAATTGTTATAACCGAAGAAAAACTAAAAGCTTCCGACGCTGTTTTTTTCAATGGGCAAATGCAAATCCGTATTAGTGTTGACAACATCTTTTCCGTTAGAGTCATCCATTGCCTTTGGATCATTTGTATTTGAAAAATGCAGGCATTTAATCAAGGAAGGCCTCCAGGTAAAAGTTATCGCCCCGCATCATATGGGGGCCAAAAAAAGAGCAGTTATCGATGGCATAAAAATCAATCGGTTTCAGTATTTTTTCCCTGCCAAATTTCAAATGCTGGCCTACCGGGCAGGTATCCCAACGAATATCAGGACCAGTTACCTCGCAAAAATTCAACTTCCATTTTTTTTATTTTCCTTTTTTGTCGCTACAGTAAAAGAAGCAAGGCATTATGATATCCTTCACTGTCATTGGTCTATCGCGGGCCTCATCGGCATCGTTGCGGCCAAAATTTATAAAAAAAAGATCGTTTTAATGATGCATGGGGCTGAAGTGTTTGTTTTAGGTAATCATCCGATTTTAAGATGGATTTTGCGAAATGTCGACTTTTTAATCTGCAACAGTTCATTTACCGAGAAAAAAACGCTGGCGGTGTATCCTGTTAAACATCATGTCGTGATAGCTCCTGGAGTGGACATCCACAGATATTATCCCCAAAATAAAACATTCGAACTTCGAAAATCTTTAAATATTTCTGAAGCAGACATATTTATTTTAACAATAGGAAATTTCATACCCCGAAAAGGATTTGAATATTTAATAGAGGCCTTAAACATAATCGTTAATCAAAAGGGGATTGCCAACATTAAACTGGGAATTGGGGGCCGCGGGCCGCTTAAAAGCAAATATGAAGGCCTGATAAAAAACTATTCCTTGATCGACAATACAATCTTTCTCGGGTTTATTAACGATCACCAAATGCCCGCCTATTATACGCTAGCGGATATATTTGTGTTACCCTCGATTGTTGATGGTAGAGGAGATACCGAAGGACTGGGTGTTGTTTTGCTCGAGGCGAATGCCTGTAAGACACCGATCATCGGATCCAGGGTCGGGGGAATTCCGGACATCATTCAAGATGGTGTCAATGGGCTGACTTGTGAACAGAAAAACCCTGTTGATTTGGCGGAGAAAATAATCAAATTGGCCGATAACAAAAATCTTAGAGAACAGATGGGAGAAAATGGACGCAAAATTATTAAAGATCAATTTAACTGGGAGCGCATCGCAAAACGGATAATCCGTATATATGATTCAGGTTTAAGGTGAAAAATTTGTGACCATTTTTGTATGGACGCGGACGGCTTAAGGCTTGCGTAGCAACCAAATAAAAGTGGGACATAACCAGTAAGCACGTTTGACGATTAATTGGGCAAGTCTAGCTTTATGCGTATTAGGTCTGAGCATATAATCAGCTTCAAAGCTTTCCGGTTGCTGGATTATTTTTTTAGTGTAATCGATTCTCTCGAACTTGCAAACGAGTCTCTTCAAACTCCAATAGGTTAAATGTTTTTCATAATAAAACTTGCTTTTGCGAGATGCCCTGACATAGATATGGGCAAGCGGCCGGGGTAACATAGAGAGAAAAGGCAAATTGTAATGGGATTCCATAACATTTATTCGGTTGCCGGCCGCAAAATAGCAAACACCGCCGGGTTTTAGAACCCGAAAAATCTCTCCCAATAGCCTGCTGGCATCCGGTACATGTTCATAGATATGGGCGCAAATAACAGCATCAAATGTATTTTCTGAGAATTCCATTTTTTGAGAATCGCTCTTAACGAATTCTAAATTGTCCTTGCCGAATTGACGCTTGGCAAAATCGATAGCCGGTTCATCAATATCGATACCAAGCACCCGCCCAAAAAAATTTGATAGATAGTTTGTGATAAATCCCGTAGAACAGCCGACATCCAAAACCGAAAACGATTTGAGATCAGCCTTAAAATAATCTTTGAAAACCGCAACGATCGTTGCTGCTTTTTTTTCCCTGGCTTCACGATCATACATCGCCTCGGGGAGAATTTTGGAATAGTCAAATTGATAGCCTCTCGTTCGCGCCATTCGTCAATTTTCCATTTCTTACTTTCATGTACTCAAGCTTGTTCCAGTAACGCTGCTTCAAATACATCGCATGAATTTTCCCAGGTATTTTGTTCTTCATAAAAGGCGCGGTCCAGCTGCAACGCCTTTATAATTCTTTGAGCCATATCATCGGCGTCACCGGGACGTGCCAAAAATTGCTTCTTATTATTAAGGATCCATTTCGCCGGCGCTGTCGCTGCGGCAACGACCGGTATTTGACAGGTCATTGCTTCGTAGAGTTTTACGGGGTAACTAAAGTTTCCGAATTTCGTTAATTGATTGGGGACCAGCAACACATCCATACAATTTAAAAGAATGGGGACCAGATCATCCGACAGATAACCCAGGTATTTGGTGTTTGCTGGAAGATGTATTTTTTTTTGTATCCGACCAGAAAGGATTAAAAGACTGTTTGGATTTTCACTGCGAACGCGGTCGTAGGCGCTGAAAACTGTCTGAATTCCACGATTTTGATAAATGCTGCCGCAATAACCGATGAGTTTTTTATCTTGCGGTAAGTTTAGCTTTTTGCGGCATTCCTGTTTATCAAGCAGTCTGAAACCAGTGGGGTCGGCCGCCATGGGCACGATATGAACTATGTTGTAGGGTCGAAATCGATTTAGATACTGGGCCAGCTGAGGGCCGGCGGCGGTGACAACGTCAGCGCTTTTTATGGCTTTGCGCCATAACATATGCAGCGGTCTACACCATTGGAGATAGCTTTCATAATTATCGTAAGCATCAATGGCAAAATGAATCCCGTATTTTTGACCGAAGTATGCTGCCAGAATGCCATAATATGTATCTGAGAAGCCGATAATCCAGTCTGGATTGGTTTTTCGAATTAAAGAATTTATTGTTCCGATATATCCTAAAGATCTCCAATTGAAAATACTTTCAGAATTCCATTGAACTCCCTCTCTATTAAAAATCACCGAACGATCAGGTTTGTAGCTCAAGAGCGCAACTGTTACTTCATGTCCTCTTTGAGCCAGCATGTAAGGCAGATAATAAAAACGACCATACGGTCTGCTGACAAGATCCCTTTGTTGAGGTCGTCGTTTAGCGAAACAGATAATTTTCATAGTGATATCAAGTCAGCATTTGATTTTTAAAGCGAAAATTTTTGCTGTTTTTTTAATAGAGTAATTTTTAAGTCGCCGAAGCATCACCAAAAAATATACTGAGTAAGGAAAAAGGTGTAACGAAAACAATAGCTTTCTTTTTAAGCTCTTTATCTGAGGCAAGTATTCATAGTATGTTTTGAGGCTGTCGTTTGTTTTCAGTAGCAGCGATCTTGCCAAGTGGAGTCTAATTTCGTCTACATCGGTGTCGATTGCAAATTTTTCAACAAGCTCAATTATATAACGATAATATGCGATGTTTCTTGTATTTAAATAAAGCCATTTCGCATAATTATATAATATTTTTTCGGAGTTGGAAGATGAATTGTTTGCATGCAGGCGATATGCAATTAAAGGTTCATTGATATAGCCAATTTGAGTATGAAGTGAGGCTTTTATTGGGATATACCAATCTTCGTGACTTAAATTAATATCCAAAGGAAATAGCTTATCCGCTATTTGTCTGGATAAAATAATGGTGCCCCCATATACTTTTGGTTTTTCAATTAATTCTTTCGTCGAAAAAGGTTCTCGTGCCAGCTTTCCATATTGATTGCTGACGATGTTCCTTTCAATAATTTCTCCATATGAATTTATCTTGTCCAAATCCGAACAGACCAGACCATATTTGCTATTTAAATGCTTTAAAGAGATTTCTATTCTTCGGGGATAACAGATATCGTCCGCCCCCATTAATGCTAAGTACTTTCCATTGGAAGCCGCGAATGCTAAATTGAATCCATTTACCTTTCCGATATTTTTCTCTAACTCAATAATTTTGACCTTTGGGTTTTTTTTATAATTCAAATTGATGATTTCAGAAGTGCGGTCTGTGGACCCGTCGTTTAACATGATTATTTCAATGTGGCAATGGGTTTGATTAAGGCAACTATCTATGCATTCCCGGATATATAGCTCCTCATTATATGCACTAATCAAAAAACTTACCAAAGGAGAATCTTTCATCTTAGCCACCAACTCCCAACTTCTTGCAGCGAGGTAATCCAGGCATTCTTTTCTCGAAGATAATTTAAAATCTTTAGATACAACGTCCAGCTTTGGCGGTTAATGATTTCATTCGGATGCCAGAGAAGGGTTAACACCCCGCCTACCTTTTCAACCTCTTCGGTTATTAGAAGCATATAACGAAGCGCCATTTTTGAATCGATGCGCATTCCTTTAGACGGGTTCAACATGGCCACATCTTGTATAATGAGTGGAATTTCCAATATTGGCAGTTCTTTTTTGGATCCAAGATCAAAAAGCTTCCAAGGATAACATGTGCCAAAGCGGAATCCAATGTTGTTATTAAAGCCTAGCGTTGAATCATACTTGAAGCCGGCCGCAGAATGCGTCCGGGGCGTAATTCGAATGTCATAATGCAGGTAATGCTGACGGATGCTGTGGACTGGATAGCCTAATGCTTTTTCTAAAGCTTCTTTCTGTCCTTTCAGCTCATCCACGTCATTGTAAGCATACCATGATGCGTGCAGACCGATCTCCCATCCGCGGCGGTGAATCTCCTGTATCATCTCGGCAACCGTACAGTTGTTACCATCAAATATCAGGCGATCATTTAGGTCATAGATGGGATCTGTCTTGTGATGTTTTGTCACATTTTTCCAGCCCGGCCAGAAAAAGAACGTTGATTTGGCTCCAAATTCTTCTTCAATCTTGAGCCAGCGTTCATAACAATGAAGCGGATCGTTTATAAATTGGTTTTTGCATACTCGCAGCGTAGTAAATCCAAGGGTAAAAAGTCTTTTTAGTTTGTCCTGGGTAATATGCAGACCGTTAAATGGTGCAGTAAAAGGCCGTAAAGATTGCCTGAGTGAAAAGTAGGATACATCATCTACATCGTGCGTCAAGCAAACAGCAAATGTTTTACCTTCAGGCCATTCAGGAGTTTGTATATTTTTTGAAAGATAAGCTTCGTCTACTATCGGCTTGTATAAAAATCCCATCGTATTTAAGATATTAAAAGCAAAATCAGGTACGACACGATCTTCTGAAAAATCATGGGGGAGAAGTTTGGCTTCGTAGTATCCTTGCAAAAGTTTTTGATAATCGATATCCATTTTCGCAATGGGCCCAGAATTTAGTTTTGCAGTTGCATCCTTGCTGTTTTATTTTGGTTGAATTAGGTTTTTCAGCGCTCTCAGGCGTTTCATCAGTTTTGTTTCGCAGGTTATTCTGAAATAGGGGATCTGTTTAGCCCCAAAGCCGCGAAAAAAACGCTCAACAGGTTGTAACATTGAGCCCTCGAAGTCAAATCTTTGGGTTACCTTTGAAGCAAACTTGATGGCTTCCCACATGCAAAAACTCTTAGCACCGCTGTTTCTTAAATTAGGCTCACTTCCCCCCATCAGATAATACGCTGAGTGCTGATCCCAAATGATATAAAGGGCGGCATGTAGGCGGCCCTCAGCATCTTCCGCCCCGATTATTTTGCGAGCATTTCGTGATGCACACGTTGCATCGATACGGTGGACAATTTCTTTAGAGTGAGGCATCGGAATTTTTTGTCGACTGAAAGTCATTTCATAAAGATCCAAAAAACTATCAATATCGATATCCCATCGAATATGGAGCTTATAACGTTGCTCTGCCTTTTTTATCTCTCTTCGGGCATTGCCTTGAAACCCATTAAAAATTTTCTGCAAGTCACGGAGATCATCCAACACATATGTATAAAAAGTTGTTTGCTTGAAGCCCTGCCAGAAAAATGGAAGCCAATTGGTTATCATAGGGTGAAAATTTTGGCAGAAATAATCAAAGCGCGGAAGAGATTGGATGAGTTTTGTGAATAGTTCTTTTTGATGTGCATACTGGGCAGCTATTTTTCCATCATATGCTCGCAGCCATGGGCCCAATGCTTTTGTTAGCGGTGGCATTGTAATAAAGCAAAGACCATACTTATTTACAAGCATATAAGGGAGGGTGGCTGTTATGAGGCCGCCTTTTTCGATTATAACAGCATCCCAATTTTCATGCCCGCATACAGCATCCAACCACCAATACTGTGAAAAAATAGGTATGTTAACCTCAGATCGACAGAAATCTTTATATTTTTCTTTGTTGTTCATTTAATTTGGAATTAGCTGAAAAATAAGAATCAATTGCGGAAAATATTTTTTTTCGTTCTTTATTACTCGAGCCTTTTGTTTTTCTTATTTCAAATGTTTTGGGGATATCGCCTTTATCTTCAATTGTAATTCCATTTTTTTCCAAAAAATTTTTTATTATTTCAATTGTGGTAGAGACATCTTGACAGAATTCTTCATATTTGATTTCCAAGAACTTATCTTTACCATAACCATTCATATCAGTGTTAATCTGTTTATAGGTGTAGTAAATTTGGCCTGCAATTTGCCCTGCGTAATCCAATTTTAGTAAATTGTCGATCTCCTGAGGTGGGACGGACCACCACTTACGATGATCTCGCATATTTTGTTTTCTTGCATTAAGAATCGAGAGTGCAGTTTCTATATAATCTCTTTTACATACTATAAAGCAGGCGTTAGGCATAGCTTCACAGATTGGTGCTATACGCATGGAGTTATAAACATTTTTAAAAATAACAGACCCTCCATTAATATAGGATAACCCACCAATAGCTAGTCGTAGCTGTTTTAGATAGTGTATAGGAGTTTGTTGTGGCGCTACGTAGATAGTTTTCTCTCTGGGAAACCACTGATACCAGAATCCACCAAATTCACTTGGTGATGCGAGACCAGGAATGAACCCGTATTCAAATTCATATCCTCTTTTATAAGATAAATTAGTTAGCTTTTTAAAAAGCCAGGTGCTTATAATTGGTATTGCATAGAAGCGAGCGCTTAAATTAGAAATATAGCTTAAATTAAACTTTTCGATTAATACCTTGTATAAAAGGGTGGTCCCGGAGCGAGGTGCTCCAATAATAAATACCGGAGGATATTTATTAATACCTATTTCGCCAATCCTTCGAGAAATAGAACGTTCTAGTGGTAAAAATGCTACATTAAATGCTTTTGAGAGTGTGCTGATAGCATTCATGATTTACGATTTATGGTTAAAGAGTCAGGTCAAATTTTATGAAAGATTGCATTTAATATTTACATTGCGAGTTAGTTAAAAGAAGAACCTGATGATCGCTCACCATCAATCATTGCTTCCATCCACAGCTCTATCGAAAATAAGAAAAAGAGTTTTTGGTATCCGTCTTTGTTGGCATAAAAGCGGTATTTAAGCTCATCTATTTTTTTGTTTTTCAAAACATTTCGCTTTTTTAGTTTTTCTAATTTATTTTCCACCATCGATTTCAATTCACCTCGCATCCAATATGCCACAGGCATTCCGAAACCCTTTTTGGGCGCAGAAATACAAGTCGGATGAATGTACTTTTTGGCTACTTTTCGCAAAATATACTTGCCCTGTTTGCCTGCAATTTTGTATTTATCCGGAATTCGGAAGGCTGTTTCAACAAGTTCATGATCGAGATACGGGTAACGACTTTCAATAGACCATTGCATTGTAAACTGATCACCTCTATATAGATGGTGATTCCCGATGTAATTAATTACTTCCATGTAACAAATTGACTCGATTGGATCTGAAAAATGCAATGTTTCTAAACCATATAATTCCTTGAAGGTCTCATATGAACTCCAATTGGTCACTTCGGAGAAAGAGAAAAGTTCACGTTTTTCATGTTCAGAAAAGGCCGAGAACCTTGATATATAAAATTCGACCACATCCTTACTGCTCATCAAATGCAAGAATTTTGTATACCTGCTCTTCTGCTGACCAAATAATTGGATCTTCGGCAGCCAGGGGTGTAAGAATTTCCAGAGACCCAGAAAATGCTCACGGTGATAACCACAAAATAATTCATCTGGACCGAGTCCATTCAAAACCACTGGTACTTTGTGTTTTTTTGCAAGTTGGGAAACAATGAATGTTGGTCCCAATGTAAAAAATGGTTCTTCATAGCAGCGTGTAATCTGATCGAGATAAGCCAAGCTTTTTTTTAACAAGACCTTTTCCCAGATATGTTGCATGGGCCACATGGCTGCCGTTGCTTGAGCTTGAGGGAGCTCATCAAAATCTGCTGCATTGTCTTCGTATGCAAGCGTAAAAGCTTTAATACCTGGGTGTTCGCGGGCCGCGATGGCAGAGATGGTTGTTGAATCTATGCCGCCACTCATAAAAATACCGACCGGAACATCTGAAACAAGTCTGCGCCTAACTGCCTTAACGATTATATCCTCGAGATGATTGTTCCAGTAATTTTCGCTTTTTGAATGATCGATTTCGCCAATGGGAAGTCTCCAGAAACGCTTTTTTATAATTTGACCTTTCAAATCAATTCGTATGTAATGTCCCTGTTCAAGCGAGCTTATTTCTTTGAAACAGGTCATGGGACGAGGCGCACATTGAAAACTCATTGCGTGGTAGACGCCTTGCCAGTTTGGCTCGGGGTTATAGATATTAGAAGCTATAAGGGTTTTGATGTCGGATGCAAAGATAAAAAAGTAAGGGTTGCAGAGATAGTAGAATGGTTTAATTCCAATTCGGTCACGGGAACAAAACAAAGTCTTGTCATGATTGTCCCAAATGGCAAAGGACCACATACCATTGAATTGGTGAAGACAACTTTCACCCCACGCTCGATAAGCTTTAAGTATAACTTCTGTATCAGTGTTACTAAGAAAGGGCACACCTTTGTTTATTAGCTTCCTTCTAATTTCCTGATAGTTGTAAATTTCGCCATTATGTACGATGCAGTATCTTCCATCTTCCGTAAACATCGGTTGGTGACCCGCAGCGGAAAGATCCAAAATCGACAAGCGACGATGTCCCAGGGCTAAAATTGTATTCTCGGGTACTTCACCAGTAAAGAACTCGGTAGGATGAAACAAATTTGGGGATAAGAGCACCTCTTCAGGCGTATCTTTGCCTCCAAATATATGTGTATCTTTAGAATTGCCTTCAAAAAAAGCAAACCCTTCGTCATCAGGTCCTCTGCGCCGCATGGCCTTAGTCATAAACTGAATATTTTGTAGAAAAAAAGATGATCCTTTAAATATCAGAATTCCTGATATACCGCACATTATTGTGTCCCATAATTTAAATAAACGCTAAAAATGTTGTCTTTGAAACAAATTTAATGATTTATAATATGCAATTATATTTAATACTTCCGTATCCAACCAAATTTAAAACTTTAACAATGATTTTCGCCACCAGGTAAATTTAACAATTTTATAAAGTACATTTTCTCTGGATATTCCAATAGGCTGGCTTTCCAAACAAAAATTACATATATTATCAAAGCCAGTAGGCTACCAATAGAAACAGATAGAATTGTTTCTTCTCCAAGTATTAAAGCAACTACCTTGGCTATTGATGCGCAGCAAAGTGCCAAAAATATTAAAACGCCTAGTTGTTTCCACGGCATCATTAGGCGAAGATCGCAATCTAATAGTTTGGAGTATTTTACTATACGATAACTCCAGGCCAGTGCTACAGTGATCAGGGAAGCTAAAGCAGCTCCTATTCCACTCATAAGTTTGATAAGAATATAATTGGATATAAAATTGAAAACTAGTGCTAATAATGAGGCTTGCAGGATTATTTTATTGGCATTAAAAGCTTTGGCTAGAACGTCCCCGTCATTTAGTCTTATTATTAAAATTAAGGAATATATTCTAAATATATTTGCACTTGGTTCGTAAGTTTTACCAAATAAAGTTGTTATAATGAAAGGGGCAAAAACAAAACAGAAGAGTCCTATGGGAAAATTGAATATTGCCGCCCTAACGGTACCTTTACGCCAGAGTCTTCGGATTTCTTCCAGATTGTTTTCTTTTACTAGGTTAACATAAAAAGGCAAAAATGTACTGCCCAATGATAATATAATTATTCCAGCAAATGGGATTTCTCTAGCACCTATTTTGTAATAGGCAAAGCTAATTGGACCGAGCATAGCACTTACCATAAGTTTATCCATATTTAAATTGAGTAGTGGAATGAAGCGTGTTATGCCAAGTGAGAAGGCGTATTTGCTAAGCTGGCAATAGTAATTAAAATCAAAAAATTTTAAAAACCATCCAGTGCTAAAAAGAAGAACCAGCAAAGTTAAGAGGGCAGCCAAAATAGTTGCCGACAATCTGAAAAGAAGAAGTTGTGCTGGAAGCAGATTAGGGGAAAAGAATAAAACAGAGATTAAGGTTACTGATATTATTCCTGACAGGATAATACTTATGTTACGACTAGTTGTGAACTTCTTTTTGCCGATAAAGTAATTCGGAATTAAAGAAATTAGAAAACTAAAAAATGGGATAATGCAATAGAATCGAAGTGTTTTCTCTAGAGCTGGATTTTCAAACCAAATTGCTATATTGTATCTCAGCAGATATATGACTACCGAAGTGATAATACCAACTAAGATAAGATGGTAAAATGTATTGGATAATACTTTTCGATCATTTTTATAGTAAGAAACAAAATAGATAATACTATCGATAAAACCAAATGTGAATAGCGGAGCAAAAGAGAGCACCATAATGGTCTGTTGGTATGTTGCGAAATCCACTAATGTGAAATAACGGGCAACTATTATCTCGGTGATTAGTCCCAAAATTGTTTGGATAACAATACCCGTTCCAATTGAAATGACGGATGAAGTCTTACTCATGCTTATCTTGGAGGAGTACCTTTCTTTGTAGAATTTTTGATTTTAAAGTCTGCCAATATCTTTTTTCACTTTTTTGAGCTATAACAAGCATCTCTCGAGTAAAATAGCGGGCTATGCGGCTGAATAAGTTGTCTAATAATCTTATAATCGAGGGAGGTATTATATTACGAGCGGTACTAAATGGATAAATTGGGTGGTATTTCTTTATAAAAAATCCAGTGGCCGCAAGAAGTTGAAACAGCCCGGCTGGATCATAAAACGAAATGTGCGCATCAGTGTATTTTAATAGACTGTTTGGCTTAGAGCTTATTAAGTGCCTTAATATATTTGAAAAATTAAGAATATTCGGTACACCAAGAATGAGTTTGCCTTCAGGCTTCAAAACTCGGTGAACTTCCTCTAATACCCTACAAGGAACAAGAACATGCTCTAAAACATCTGTCATTAAAACGTTGTCAAAAAATAGAGCCTCAAAAGGAAGCTTATGAGCATCCAGGCGAACTAAGGTAACGCCAGGCACCCTATTTTTGACCTTCTTTAGATAGCTCATAGAAATATCTGCGGCATAAACCTGTCCTTTTTGGGCCAAACACTCGGTCATGAAACCTGTATTACATCCAAGCTCTAAAATTCGACCACCATCGACCATTGATACGGTTGCATCTCTACGGAGCGCCTCAGAATCTTCAGTCAATGGATGTTTCCCAAATTCTTGATACAGTTCAGCAAAATTAACAGAATTTACTTCTGCGAAGGGGACCTGTGGGTATAAATCATATATCCCGTCGCGAAAAATAAAATTGCCACCACATTTCTCACAAATAATTGCCGATTCATCCTCAGGTTTTACAAAATGATGATGGCAATCCGGACACACAAAATGATTTTCTTTGTCTTCGATAATTTTCATTTCCGAATATTACGATTCTCCCATATTTTTATGTTCGGTCGTTTCTTTAATTCGGACAGATAAATCTTATATTCATTACGATCCAATACTAGTGTGCGGATTTTTCGCTTAATATATTTTTCAGTTTTTCGACTCAGATCATTGAGGTGGTAGTCGTTTATGTCCCCAACCAATACAATATCAATGATGCCGGTATCTTTTCCTTCAGCGTAATCATCCATTAGATAGGCCTTTTCAAGGTTTCCAAGTCTGGTGATGATACTATCGATGACCTGGTCGATTCCCATCACTTTGCCGACCATGGATTTAAGCTCGGGGAATAGGGCATGTTCGGTGTTCGCCATATAATAGATCTGGCGGCCGTTTTTCTCGGACTTGAGCAGATTGGTTTTCTTTAGCTGGTTGAGCTCTTCTCGCACCGCATTGGTTGAAACATTGAACTCCTTTGCCAGTTCTCTGAGATAGGCGCGCGCCTTCGGGTTGAAAAAAAGACGCATCAATAGCTTAATACGTGTTTTGGAAGCAATAAGCCCTGATAAAAGATTATCCACTGCCATTTCCTTTTTTTGAGTAGTTATACTACTCATAATACAGAAGTTGACTAAATATGTCAATTAAACATTTTTCGAAAACCGAAAAATAATATATTAATATTCAATAGCATTTTGAAACGAGTCGCAACACAGCTATCGGGCAAGAGGTGATGGTTATGAAACCAATTTTAGAAATAATAGTTAAACCATAAATAAGCATTATCCGGTGTTCTGCTTCGTATATCCGTCCCCGGGATAATGAAGCCACCAAATTCTGAGCCGTTATCCCCGTAAAAAATATTGGCGCCAACGGTCATTTGCAGATTTTGGGTGATGTCCCACGTCGCCCGCGGTTGCAGGATTCCGGAAGGATCTTTCGTGTTGTTTATGACCGTAAAAAAAACATTAAACAACGGATGTAATTCCACTTGTAAAGTCCCGCTCAGGTAATTTTTGCCCAATACAAACAGCTCCCCGCGCTGCAATCTTTCGGTGATGTCCCGATTGAGCAATGCTTGCGGGTAGTCGTTTTCTCCCAGGCCATTGAAAAAATATTCGATAAATCCGTAAAAGTTTTTGCTCCACCATATCCAAGAGTAATCCATGTTGGCCACCAGGGAAAGATAGCTATTCGGACTTTCGTCGCTTGGATCGTCCTGAAAGGTCCAGGTGGCATCCAAGCGCCAGGCCGCATCTCCCAGATAGCCGGTACTGCCGACACCTACAACCCAGTCATCATAGTGCTTTGATCCCATGACATCGAGCTCTGTGGTGCCGGTGGAAAAATGAAACTTTGCGGCCAGCGAGGTTGTGTTCTTCTTTACTTCGTCATCGTTAGGATCACGCCGGATGACATAAAGTAGTTGAAGATCACCGAAATTCGGGTATACGATTTGAGCATTGACCATATCATCGCCCACCTTGTAGTCACGATCGATCTCGGTGGGCGGAAATGGATTGAATAAGTCCATTGGATTGAATATCATACCGTTTCCCCAAGTGATTGCCTGTCGACCGATACGGATACTGCCCCAATCCGGCAACAACTCGAAAAAGAGTCGATCGAACCGATGGAAAATTATTTTTTTATCATCTTTATGAATGGTCCAGCTTAGATCCATCAGGCGCGTGTCATCATTTAAGGGAGCACCTAAAAATAATGGTTGTTCCGGGAAATTCGGGAAAAAGGATCGCAATTTTTCACGGTTGCGACGGGTATCGCCACCGGCAATAATCGCCTCATAATGGGTTTCAAAATATCCCCACTCAGAGAAAAAGGTCTCATTGATCAATCGAAAATCAGCGCTACCGTCGTAAAAGGTTCCGGTTTCGACCGGTGCAAAGATCGTATCGTTATTCGCATTAGATACAGAACCGATAATCTTAAAGCGACCGCCCCAGTGGGTGTCGATTTTGTTTAACCATGAAGTTTCATTAGAAGAGTTGTATTCAGTATCAGTTGATATGGTAAGGCTATTGTTAGGAGACGAGGCCCAGCTGTTGGTGAGGCTGATGTGAAAGGCGGCGATCCCGATCAATGAGAAGCGGATGCAGATTGAGGCCCATTTAGCATTGCGGATTATCATCTTGGTGTTGAATTTAAAGCATAGCTTTAACTTTTATCGATGTGATTTCAATTTGACTTTACCCTGTCGTCTGCCAGGCGGCCGTCTCTGATGAGGATAAGTCGTCGGGCATAATCCATGACCATTTTATCATGGGTTGAAAAGATGAAGGTAATCTTCTTTTCTTCATTCATTTTCTTCATTATCTGCAAGAGACCCTTTCCGGTTTTCGAATCCAGATTAGCGGTGGGTTCATCAGCCAACACGATTGACGGATTGGAGACGATGGCTCTGGCCACGGCTACCCGCTGTTGCTGTCCGCCGGATAATTCAGCCGGGCGCCGGTCATATTTCCCCTCAAGCCCAACATCATCCAATATCGCTTTCACTCGCTGTCTTCGTTCCTTAGCCGGCAAACCTTGCAATAGCATGACAAATTCAACATTTTCCGCTGCAGAAAGCACCGGTATAAGATTGTAGGCCTGAAAAACAAATCCCACCTTATTTAATCTTAAATCGGCAAGTTGGGATTGCGACATCTGGTCAAAGCTATGGCCGTCCACAACAATTGTTCCAGAATCCACCGAATCCAATCCGCCGATAAGATTCAACAATGTCGTCTTGCCGGACCCTGAAGGCCCGGCGATGGCAACAAACTCGCCTGTGACAATAGATAGGCTAACATCTTTAAGCGCTCGGACGTTGACCTGGCCTTGTTGGTAGGTTTTGTTCACCTTGATGCATTCAACCATTCGCATTAATTATCTCCTTGTTAGGTGTGCGCTAGTGCCTTCACCGGTATAAATCTCGCGGCTTTGGTTGCCGGATAAGCACTCACCAAAAGTCCTAAAAGCATCACCACCCCATTGGCCATGATGATATCTTTGACTTCGATGGCTGGATAGATGATGCGGGACATACCGGCATATTCAGCTCCGGCAGCGAAGGCCGAAAGATCAATTCCGATTCGCGATAGTATATAAATGCTCAAAAAAGCCAAAATATTTCCGATGATCATCCCGGTAACCAGCAATAGGAATGATTCGGTCAGGACTTCCCGCAGGATCCACCAGGGTTTCATTCCCAGGGCCTTGAGCAAACCGAACTCTCGTATGCGTTCAAATACAGCCATTAGGGTGGTGTTGACGATACCAAAGCCCATTGCCACAAACACGACCAGATACCATATCCAGATGAATCCATCCAGAATTCGCAGATAGGCTGTCTGAAACGGAAGCAGCTCTCGCCAGGAGTGCACCTCAAATTGATCTTGGGGCAGGGCGGCCTTCAATTCGGATATCGCATTGGGATTATCCGGTTTGCCAGGCAGCATGACAGATACCTCGGATATCCCCGTATCCAACTGAAGCATTATCTGGCTGGCCTTTCGGGTCACAAAGACGAATTGTTTTTCAGTGGCCTCCATTTCCGCCCTGAAAACCCCCAGGATACGGAATGCCCGTGAGGCAATCTCTCCCTTCGTGTCCTGGGACATCAAAACCAATTTACGACCGATCTTGGTCTCAAATTTATCCAGCAGGGCTTCTCCGACGAGAATACCGTTTTGATCTTGCTGAGTGAGATAACGCCCTTGATATACGGCGGCACCAATGAAGGACACATTGGCTTCGGATGATGGTTCAATGCCCACCATCGTCACACCGCTGGAGTGTCTGGCGTTGCTTGCAACAGCATTCACACGGACCCGAGAGGCCCAGAGGGCGCCGGATGGCAGCACTTTGTTTAACGCATGTTCAACCACTTGCGGGTCAGTGATGCTGTGTTCGATGGCGGGATCGCTGCGGTAACCTTTGTGATGAATTTGAAGATGTCCGGTAAGCGTAGAAATTCCATTTTTGATCATACCCTCAGCGATTCCACGCATCAGGGCGCCTAACAATATCATGCTCCAGATACCGATAATAACGGCCACCAGAATGACGGTGGTTCGTCTCGTATTGCGCCAAATATTGCGCCAGGCGAATTGCAGATACATTGTAAAAAACCTAAAATTTGAAGTAACTAAAAAGTCTAGCGTTCATGCCATAATCCGAAACCCAAAATCGCTGGCCCAGACCTGATTTATAATTGCCAAGTTCAAAAAGCCACATTCACAGGTATCCCGGCAATGTGTGTATATTATCCAAGCAATCGCGCCAGGGCGGGGCCGAAATTGTTACACCGCCCGCATGGCTTCTACCGGGCGCATACGCCGGACTTTAAGTGCCGGATACAAAGCAGCAAAAAAAGTAATCATAAACACCGCCAATGGACCGCTGACGGCCGAAAGTACGGAGAGCTTAGGATGCATTCGACCGCTGATGCCAAATTGAGATAGCAATTCGGATGCGCCCGAAAAATCAATTCCATGGGTTTGAAAGTATAAAGTGATCATGCTCCCCATAAGGATTCCTGCGAAAATACCAATCATCGTCATTGTCATGGATTCGATCAACAATACTTTGGTCAACCGTGCCGGCGCGGTACCGATGGCCATCAATACGCCAAATTCTCTGGTGCGCTCGAAAATCGCCATCAAAAACGTATTCAAAATGCTGAACGCCACCACCAAGATCAACAGAAAATAAAAAATCATTCCGCTGACAAGATCCATTTCGATCCCTTGGCGCAGTCCCGGCATAAGCTCCTCCCAATCCAACGTCTTCAACGGCTTTTGAGGGTCCAGTGTTGAAAGATTGAGCTCGATTGAGTGTTTAATCTCTGCAATATCCGATAATGACTTGCCAATAATTACCACCTCATGAACGGCGTCATCCATTGTGTAGACGTTTTGGAATGTTTTTAATGGAATCTGGATGGCGCTTCGATCAAACTCATCAATTCCTGAGCTGTAGATTCCTTTAACAGTGACGACGGTGGCTGCAATAGAGCCATCACGCCCTTGTCCGAGCAGTGTTAATTCATCACCGAGTTCAAGGCGCAAATTTCGAGCCAGTAACTTTCCAACCAAGGCTTGATCGCTATCGCTTTCCGCTAAAAAGCTGCCTTGACGAATTAATTTTTTTAATCGAGAGACCTGGATTTCCCGGATCGGGTCTATACCGGTGACCACGGCCCCGTAAGTCCGATCTTTAGAAGATACTAAAGAAAAAGCTTGTCCTCTGAACGTGTAGGCTTGCACATGAGGGATCTTTTCCAGGATTTTACCGACAGCAGCAGGGTTGGGCACCACCAACCGTATGGTCTTTTTGTCTTGGTAATCCTCTGCTTGGACCTGCAAGTGTCCACTTTGAATCTTAACAGAGGTGTTGATCATGGTTTCGTAACTACCGAATTGAAACGACAGCATAAAAACCAGCAACAGGCTGGAAAACGCAATGGCGCAAATTGTCAGGATGGTACGTCTGGGGTTGCGCCAGATATTGCGCCAGGCCATTTTAACATCAATGGACAAATCTTTACCTCCGGGGTTTTCTGAGGTTGGCAAGCGTAAAAAAACTGTCGGGCAAGCTAGACTTAAATATTAATGATTTGTAATTTAACAGTGTATATTTACCTTTTTCTTCGGCTTTTCGCATACGCCAAACTTTCGGAAACAATCTGCCAGCCAGCATCTGGATCTCAAGAGTGGTCATTTCTTTTACTGGCTTGAGGTCTTCATCAAAGAATTCCTGACTCAACCAAATAAGGTCTTCTCGAATTTTAAGTCTCTGCATGCCCCATATTACCGGTGCGTCGGGTTTCGGCATGGATTTGATCACGTATACGTTTTTGCCGTCGTCGGTTTCGGTTCCGATAATTGAGTGTGTATAATCGGTCAGCAGGCTATCGCTTTTCGACAGATCATTGTTGGAAAAATCCGATCCCATCCAACTCTGAGACATCATCGACGGCGGAACCTTGATCACACGGTTGACCTTAGGATTATACATCCACATCTCACGACCTTTTTTCAGCGTTCCATTGCCATGATCCTTTGGCGGCGCATCAATATAAAATAAGCTTTCTTTTTGGCCTCTGGTCCAGGCTCTAATTGTCATTTTTCGCTGCCAGTCGGGCCGATGAATGGTCATCATTACGGTTGAAACAGACGCTTTACCGCGCACATAATTGAAACTGTCTTCAACCAATTGATTTGCATTCAAGGCCAACGTGGAAGGGCTGGATGAAGATATAAAAACAAATGCCAGTAGTGAGATCCATGTATTTTTTTTCATCACTGTAAATTCCTTAACTATCCTAATTTGCGACGCAGGGGCTTATCCTGAGAACCTGTCCTTATCCGCTTTTATTTTGTTAGCCCTTGAATTACAACCGTCAAAAAATTTTGAGAGATTTTCAGCGGGTCGAAAGTCGGATCAAACCATGCCTGCAGAAACATCGCATCCCACGTTCCCACCAGCGCTGCAGCCACAGCTTCGGGGTTAACATCTTCTCGAAATTCACCACGTTTGATACCATCATGAATTAGGTCCGAAACAATGCTGCGAAAATCATGATAGAGTTGTTTAAAGGCCGCCTGAAACCGCTGACGCATCCACGTCGATGATGAAGCGGCCCAAAACTCCATGACCAGTGCAAATACGTCCTTAATTTCATCCCATAAGCTCATAAGGGTTTTATTAAGGGCTTCCAATCGTTGAGCCGCCGAGCCCCCTAAGGCTGAAATGCTGACAGTGGCGGCAGCACCGGTTTTCTCACTATACCATTCAAATACGGCAAAAAAGAGGTCTTCTTTACTGTCGAAATACTCATAGATCGTACCTTTACCGATATCTGCCTGGGAGGCAATGTCAGCCACAGAAGCACCCGCATAGCCTTTTTGGGCAAATGTAGAGGCGGCTGCCTTAATAATTCGGTTTTTCTTATCTTGTTTTAATTTAATATCTACCGCCAAAAGAATTCTCCCTTGTTTTCCGACCGAAAGGTCAATTAAATTTATTTATTAAATAAAATAAGTTAAATCGAAATATTTAAATAAAAAAAGAGCTTGACTGACCAGTCGGTCAAAATATAATATGTATTCGTTTGGATGTCAAGTAAAAATTCAAAATAGCCGATATTCAACCTTTTTTTAACCAAAGAAAATTTAATAAAAATTTTTCTTGCATTTTTTTAATTTTTCCGTTTAATTTGTAACCATTATGCCCCTATTGGATCTTTACGAAAGATGGTTCAGAAGATCTTTGAACCATCTCAGAATAAGTGCGTCATAGTGCTTCATTCTGACCTCCTTTCAAGGGTGGTTCATACGTGTTGAACCACCCTTTTTTGTTGGTAAATAACCGAATGGATTGCATTGTTTCATTTAACGCTTTTGATTCCTGATAAGATAAATATGATTTATTGAAGTGCTGAGGGTTAATAATTATGGAACGTATTTCTGAAGTCGATCGAAAGACCAAAGAAACTGCTATTCGAGTAAGTTTGAATTTGGACGGGCAGGGGAAATCGGAGGTATCGACAGGAATTCCTTTTTTTGATCATATGTTAACGTTGCTTGCTCTTCACGGGTTCTTTGATTTATCCATTAAAGCCAAAGGAGATCTGGATGTCGATTTCCACCATACGGTTGAAGATGTTGGGTTGGTATTTGGCGCAACTTTGAACAAAGCACTCGGCGACCGCAAAGGCATAAAGCGATTCGGTCATGCAGTCACCCCAATGGATGATGCCCTGTCCGCGGTGACTGTGGATCTTTCAAATCGTCCCTTCTTAGTTTTCAATTTGTCACCCTCTGCAGCTTCTGGGTTGAGCTTTAATCTATCTGTCGCAAAGGAATTTTTCAGAGCGTTTGCCAACCGTGGCGGCTTAAATCTTCATATTAATGTGTCTTATGGTGAAAATGAACACCACATTCTAGAATCCATATTTAAGGCATTAGGCAAAGCGCTTGACCAGGCTTCTTCTTTTGATAATCGAATCAGCAACGTACGCTCATCTAAAGGAACTTTGTGATTAAGTGTGTCGGAACTTATATAATCATATTAAATTAATTGATTCCAACATTCCAATTTCGAGCGTAGCGAACCAAGAGCTGCAAACAGATCCTTAATCATGATTATCATTCCTGCAGTCGATATAAAAGATGGAAAATGTGTCAGACTCCTTCAGGGGCGAATGGAAGACGAAACCGTATTTTCACAAGATCCGGCTGCAATGGCCCGAAGATGGGCCGAAGCCGGTGCAGAACTCATTCATGTTATCGATCTTGACGGGGCATTTGCCAAACATCCTCAGAATATCAGTGCCATTCGAAAAATATTGAAACATGTTGATGTCCCCGTTCAACTGGGTGGCGGAATCCGCAATCGAGATACCGTCCAGATGTTTTTAGATATGGGTATCAAACGGGTGATTATCGGAACCGAGGCGATTCAAAATCCAAGACTCCTGAAAGAGGCTTGTGCTGAATTTCCAAACCAAATCGTATTGGGCATTGATGCACGCAACGGATACGTCGCCATCGATGGTTGGACCCGTACCACCCGGGTTCAGGCGATCGATCTCGCCAAACAGTTTGAAAACTGTAAACTTGCGGCAATCAATTTCACGGATATTTATCGAGATGGAATGCAAACTGGTCCAAATCTTATAGAAATTCAAAGACTTGCAGAATCAGTTGCGATACCTATTGTCGCTTCTGGAGGTGTATCCACGATCAAAGACATCCGTAATCTTTTAGCCCTAAGATCCGTTGGCGTGGTGGGTGTGATTGTAGGGAAGGCATTGTACACCGGATCCTTGAATCTGAAGGAGGCCATAGACGTAATAAAAACATAACCATTTAGTGCCCGTTAAAATTTTATGTTTACATTGAAAATTTTCTTGACAAAAAATTATTTTTTCGTTAATTTTATCGTTTAAAAAGAATTTGGTAACGACGACCATAACTGGTGCTTTTCGCGGGGGATTGTCTTCGAAAAGATCCAGGTTTCAAGCAAGGCAATTTTGTCGCGTAATTAAAAAGCTTCATTCAATTAGAATTCCTTCCATTTGTGTTTGTCTTCCCCGTTCCATAAATATGGAGGTTGCTATTATTGGCAATTTTTATCCCCCAAGATAAAGTTTCTGAAATTAAGAATACGGCCGATATCGTCGATATCATTTCCGAATCTGTGCTTTTGAAGAAGACAGGAAGGAATTTTGTCGGTCTTTGTCCATTTCATTCTGAAAAAACACCATCTTTTACCGTAAACCCTGAAAAACAAATATTTCATTGTTTTGGATGTGGGACAGGCGGAAACGTTTTCAGCTTTCTCATGAAGCAAGAAGGGCTTGCATTTCCGGAAGCTGCTCTCAGTTTAGCCAAGCGTTATGGCATCGATATTCCGACTAGAACGCTTTCGCCGGAACAACGAAAGAAAATTAGCGAAAAAGAAAGCCTGCTTCATATCAATAAACAGGCCATGGATTTTTTTCGTCACGAATTAATTGACAGTCTTGCGGGCAAGCAAGCGTTGTCCTATCTTAAAAAGAGGGGATTTTCCCAAGAAATCATTGACCGTTTCAATCTCGGTTATGCACCCAAGGGCTGGGATAATCTGTTACGTTATTTTTCAAAATCACGCATTTCCTTCATACTGCTTGAAAAGTCGGGGTTAGTTGTTAAGAGAAAAGAT
>CP070746.1:2346088-2378797 GCA_020348305.1 Desulfobacterales bacterium | reverse complement strand
CAATAAAATGGGAATTTTTCCCAGAAGTCCTTATCACTTGCCTGCCAATCTTTGCCAAATTTCTTTTCAAAAAAGGAAGCCATGCGGTCAAACCATCGGACCCAGGGATTTTTTCCCTGTTCTTTGGCTTCCAAGACATCGTTTAAAAAGGATGCGATGTTAATCATTTCTTCTTTAGGCAGATAAGAGGCCGCACCCTCTTTATATGACTTCACAATGTTTTCAGGGCTAAGGGCATGTGCGGTTAACATTACAGTGGTAACCTTTCTAATGGTGGCAATTTCCAAAAGCGCGTAGCCTTCAACTCCCATAATATCTAAAATCGCCAGATCGAAATATTGATTTTCCAAATATTCTTTAGCTTCTTCAAAGCTGGCTGCTTTTACAGTTTCACACATCGGCAGCAGGTCATCCAATGTGTCCAACACATCCGGTTCGTCGTCCACTAAAAGAACTCGTTTGCCTTCCAGTAATTCATATTCTGTCATGATGCAAAATCTCCTGTGGATAAATTGGCCTGGTGCCTTTAACAATTATTTATTTAACAAAAAGCGGCAATTTTTTCCCGTCTTTCAAATTCACCAGCCCTTCCTCACAAATTCGAAAATATGGAATTGCAGCTCCGGTAAGGACAATCAAACTTAAAAAGGGATCGGGGAAGGGGACTCCCAAATTTGATACTGCATCTTTGAGTTCCTGCGACTTTTGGGCGATTGCTTCCATCGGCAGGTCGGAAACCAGGCCAAAAATCGGCATCGGTAGCTCTGCGATTACGTTGCCGTTCTCGCAAACCACCGATCCTCCCTGCAATGCCCCAATGCGATTCACTGCGGTGGCCATATCTGCATCGCTCGCTCCGACAATGATGATATCTGATGTGTCCCAGGCCGCACTGCATGCCATGGCACCGGATTTCATGCCAAATCCTTTGACGAATCCGACAAACATTTTGCCGGGGTTGTGAGTTCGATCAACAGCTGCGATCTTTAGCATATCCTGATCGGCATCGGCTTTAAGCTCACTGTTGTTTACCGGCCAATTCAATTCTGCTTCAGCGGTGACCAGATCGGTAATCATTTCGATCACTCTCACCTGAACCTGATCGGCAGCATTCGGAGCCTTGATAACAAAATCAGATGGATCCAATTTTTTTGAAAGATGCACGCTGTTTAAACTTTCATTTGTAAACCTGTGTTCTCTGGGAGCAGCTAAAAGATCCCCGTCTCTGGCAACGACGTTGCCGTTGCTTATGACGACTTGGGCATCTATTGTGTTGATATCCGGTATAATCACCAGATCGGCATAACGGCCCGGCGCAATGCCGCCAATAAGTCCGTCGAGGGAAAAGTGTTCGGCAACATTCAAAGTGGCCATCTGGATCGCAGCAATCGGATTAAAACCGCTGTCAATGGCCTTTTGAACGACATAGTCCATGTAGCCCTTTTCAATCAAATCTACAGACGATGCGCCGTCGGTCACAAGAATCAAGCGCCGCAAATCGATTCCGTTATCTTTGATTTTGGCTATATCTTCCAAATCGCGGCGGATGCTTCCTTCGCGAATCATGATGTGCAGACCCATTCTTAATCTCGACAGTACCTGCTCGGCGTTAATGGACTCATGGCAGGAAGAAACGCCGTTGGCAACGTAGGCTGCTAATTTTTTCTCGCTGGCTCCCGCCGTATGTCCTTCAATGGATTTGCCGTCTTGAAGGGTTTGTTCAAAGAGTGGCAGCAGCAAATCAGGTTCTTGGAGGACTGCCTGCCAGTATGACTCGCCCAGCCCAATAATCTCATCGCGTTCAAGTAATTTTTGAACCGTTTCCTTGGAGATACCTCTCGCGGCTTGACTGATGGATATCATTACCGGTGCGGTGGCTAAAATTTTGATGGGTTGGTGATTTAAAGACTTCAAAAAATCGACCACACCGGCATAACCTGCAATGGCGAAAGGTTCCATCGTTTCAGTAACTACGGTGGTAGTGCCGCCTTTGATGACATATTTTAAAAACTCGCTAACCGTGTACATCCAGGCAATATGGGTGTGCCCGTCAATCAATCCTGGGATAACTGTGCTTCCTTTGGCATCGATAACCTCGGTCTGTGGGCCGATAGTATTTTCTATGTTATTGCCTACGTAGGCAATCCATTTACCCTTGATGCTGATCGCGTGATCATCCAAGAGCTCACGGGTGTAAACATTAACAAGCCTGGCGTTTACGATGGCTAGATCAGCTTTATCTTCGCCTATCGCCACTTTCATTAATGTCTTTGAATCCCTGGTATCGTTTAGAAGTCCTTTCATACGTTATTGATTATCCTTCTATTAATTGGGAAAGGGTATCATTCAAATTATTAGGAAGTAATTCTTTAAAATTCAGTTAAATTCCAAGCGGTTTCAAAGCCTTTTTTAACTCACTCATTTCAGCGTCTGTCAGCGGCATTAGGGGCTTTCGGCAAGGCCCCACCTTTCTTCCGGACAGATTGGTCGCCGCCTTTACTGCAGCATTATATACATTGGAAACAAAGAATAGGTTAGACGGAAACATGCGTTTCCACAGGTCTGTTGCTTCTACAAGCTTTCCTTCCTGAACCAAATTGTAGAGCTCAACCGACTCTTTTGGCATCGCATTGGTCGCACCCCACACGCATCCGGGACACCCTGCGACAAGGCTATAAAAGGCAATAGTATCTCCCCCATTGAAGACCTTGATCCGCTCTCCACAGACCATCAACAATTCCTGAATTCGGGTTAAGTTTTCCAGACTGTCCTTGATGTATTGAACGTTATCGATTTGCATCAAACGTTTCATGAACTCTGGTGTTAAATCAATGTTCGAGCTTTGCGGAATATTATAGACCATTATCGGTATATTAATGGCCGCAGCAATCTTCTCGTAGTGATAATAGACACCGTCATAATTGGGACCTTCAAAGTAGGGAGGCAGTATTAGGAGACAATCTGCTCCCACTCCTTCGGCATGCTTGGAGAATTCAATGGCATCCGCCGTATTAACGGCAGATGATTGAACCATGAAACCCGCCCGACCATCGATATGTTTGGAAGCGACCTCAGCGATTCTGCGCTTTTCTTCGGAACGTAAATAAGCAAATTCACCGGTTCCGCCGCATACCAGAATAATATGGACGCCGGCTTCCAGCATAGAATCGATGTGGTTCTTTAATGCGGTTTCATCAACACGCTCGCCATCTTCCGTGAACGGGGTACACAATGCAACACACATTCCTTTTAATTCTTTCATAATTATCTCCTTTCAAGTAGGGTTTTATCGGCTGCCATTTGTTTCGCAGCTGGATTGCTTTGCAAATTTCCATCGGATTATTCACCTAAGTTAATCCAACCGAAGATTTATTCCGGCTCCTTTTTCTGCTGGATTGGCCAGCTTGGCATACACGGTTAAAAAACCATCCGACACCCTGGGAGCAGGCGGCTTCCAGTTGCGTAATCGCTCCTGCAGCTGCTTTTCGGCGATGAGTACATTTAATTTCCGATTCGGAATATCCATTTCGATTATGTCTCCATCTCGTATTACTGCCAGGGGTCCTCCTTCGGCAGCTTCAGGCGACACCTGGCAGATAAATGGTCCTTTGGCAAAACCTGAAATCTTGCCATCGGTAACCAATGCACATTTTGATTCCAAACCCAGACCACGCATAAAACCGATGACCTTAAATACCTCTGTGATACCCGGACCACCTTTGGGTCCCTCATAACGAACGATAACAACATCACCTGGTTGAATAATATTTTCTCGTAAAGCTTCAAGCGCTTTTTCCTGACTGTCGAATACTTTCGCAGGCCCTCTGTGCTGTTTCATTTCCTCGACAATAACAGTCGGACGAACGATCGCCGACCTCGCTAAGTTGCCGCTTAAAACAGCCAGACCACCTTCGGAAACAGGATCCTCTAATGTTTTGATTACCGGCGATTCCCTCAACTCAACCTGCTCTAAATTGGCTCCGAGGATTTGACCGGTAACCGTCAACACATCTTTGTTCAAAACATGTTCAAGTCTTTTCATAACTGCTTGCACGCCGCCCGCTTCATCGAAATCAGCTAGTGTGTATGGACCGCTTGGTCGAACATTCGCAATACACGGCGTTTTTTTTCCCAAGCGCTCGATGTATTCCAGACTAATGTCATCATCGAACCTCATTTCAAAGGCCATGGCCAGCAAATGGATAATCGCATTGGTTGAACCCCCGATGGCGTGCAGCACCTGGATCGCATTGGTAAGAGATTCTTTGGTGATAATTTTGGATGAGGTATGACCCTCCTGGATTAGTTTTACAATGCGCCGTCCGCTTTGTTTGGCCTGGCGAATCTTCATTGCAGAGACAGCCGGCGTTGTTGAAACCCCTGGCAACGACAAGCCTAAGGCTTCGGTCAAACACTGCATTGTATTGGCAGTTCCCAGCAGCGCGCATGCTCCCGGTCCTGGACATACCGTATCTTCCAAGTGATCCATTTTCTCTTTCGAGATGGGTTTTTTCCCAACACCATAGGCCCAACAGGCCGCATCCAGGGTTGTTGTGTCGGTATCCTGGCCCTCATATCGTCCCGCCAGCATCGGTCCCCCGGTAACAATGACGACTGGAATGTCCAGCCGACAAGCTGCCAACAAATTAGCGGGTACATTTTTGTCGCATGAGGATATCATCACCAGCCCGTCAAACATGTTTAGATAGGTGGCTGCCTCAATTTCTGCTGCTACAATATCCCTTACAGCTGTATCATAACGGATGCCGTGCTTGCCGATATCCATGGGACAGCTGCCAAAGCTATTAAATTCGAAAGGGGTTCCACCGGCTTGCCAGATTCCGGCTTTGACAGCATCTCCTAATGATCTTAAGTGCACATGTCCCGGGCTGGTATCTCCCCAGGAATTGGCTATGCCGATGCGTGGTCTTCTAAGTTCTTGGGTGGTATAGCCCATGCCCTTGAGCAATGCGCGCGAACGGGCATTTTCGGGCAGCTGCATGAACTCAACATTGGTCTCATATTTACCCATCTGAAGTCTCCCTTCCTCGCCGAGCAATTATCGCTCGATGAGGGTCCTATTTTAGATGGCCTTCCCGCTCCTCATGCCAATGTGAAACGATGCCCGCCGGCGAATAAACAAAAAGCATATGAAGCTCTTCGGAACCGATATTTTTCAATGTATGCTTTGTGTTCGGCGGGATATAAACTGCCGAAACACCATCTAATACCTGAGTTTCTGCTTCAACGGTCATTTCACCTTTACCTTTAAGAATATAATAAACTTCCTCCTGTTCGTGGTCATGAAGAGGAACGGAGCCGTTGGGCTCAATAATAACAAATCCGGAAACAAAATTTTCTGCCTGCAGTTTGCTGTGCGCACCGATAAACACCCGGGTATGTCTTCCTGAAGGGAACTTTTCTCCTGAGATATCGTTTATGCTGATTGTTTGCATTTTTCGTCTCCTTGCTTGCTAAAAAGAAATATCTGCCTGCTTGAAGAATTGGTTATACAGAACGACATAAATCATTTCGCATACATACACAGCGTTCTGCATGTTTGACCCTAACCTGTAGTGCTAAAATCAACGATTCAAAGGGCGAATACGCAATTTATTATGGCGCTGTGTATAATTTGATGTGATGCGGTGCCGTTTCACTTGATCTCGTGAAATACAAGTTGGGCGATAGTGAATCGCTGAGCCTCATTGGTTTGATTGTATACTCGAGTAAACAAGGCATCTCGATAGAAGCGCTCCACGGGATAATCCTTAATGTAGCCATATCCGCCGTGGATTTGTACAGCTTCTTTGCAGGCTTCCACAGCTAGATCGGAGGCAAATACTTTGGCGATTGAGGACTGCTTATCTGCCTTCTTGTGTTGATCCATCAGAAAAGCAGCTTGATAAACAAGAAGTCGTGCTGCTTCCGCTCCTGCAGCAATATCCGCAATTTTATTCTGGGTGGCTTCAAAATTAGAAAGTGTCTGTCCGAACTGAATGCGCTGCTTGCTGTATTTTGAAGCCTCTTCCAGTGCGGCCTGGGTAATACCAACAGCGACAGCAGCGGTGGCAATCCGCATTCGGCTCAAACAAGCATTGATCATTACAGTGCCATCCCCTTCGTTACCTAATCGGTTTGCGACGGAAACCTTAACATCCTTCATGGTCAGTTCCCCCAGAGGCAGTGAGCGCTGTCCCATCATGTGTTCTGTGTTACCGACGCTAAATCCGGCCGTGGCTTTTTCGACAATAAAAGCAGAGATTTTATCATCCCCTGTCTGTGCAAAAGCAATGGCCATATCCGCCAAAGGAGCGTTTGGGATATACCGTACTTTACCGCTTACAATATAATCGTCCCCGTCTGACACCGCCTTCATTGGGAAAGCGGATACAGCTTGAGCCAGGGTCTCATCCAATGCCACAGCACCAAGAATTTCAGCTCCGATAAGGCGTGGAATAAATTTTTGCTGCTGGTCTTTGGTAGCGTAGTCATGCAACAGATGAACCTGCATTTCGGTCAGAGCGATACTATTTGCCAGAGCCGCACTGCCGTGCGCGAACTCTTCGATTGCGATGATGAAGCTTAAAAAATCAGTGCCGGATCCGCCGATGTCCTCCGGCAACGTCATATCCATTACTCCCAGATCCACGGCCTGTTCATAATTTTTCCAAGGAAATTCGGCTTTCTCATCAAGTTCTTGAGCAAGGGGCAACACTTCTTTGCGCACAAATTCCCGTATGGATGATCTGGTCATGAGCTGCAATTTCGTTAATTGAAAATCCATAATTAACTTACCCTAAGAAAACGATATGAATTGGTTATTTATAAATCTCCTTCTCCAGGAAGGCGGCCCAGGCGGTTTCGAACCAGGTATCAGATTGCGGTAAGGGTCGGCGTTCGATCCACTGATGGGTTATTTCTCCTTCGGGATCCGGAATAGTCTGCAAAACCCTGGCTCTAAATTCAGCGTTTTCAGGAGTAAACCGCCAGTCATCGCCCAGATGCTCACTGGCTAATTCGCCTTTTTTGTCAAGGACAAGGGCAGAGCCGCGGCTACCGAGACCACCCGCAATGGAATACAAAATCGTCTCTAAATAAACAACGTGCGCGTAACACAACTGCAAATTACGGAAACCTTCAGCCAAATCTTGCAGATTGTCCAGACGATTTCCCCTGGTCTTAAGCGTACGCCATTGCTGCCAGGCCTCGCGAAGCGCTGGGCGTAAAACTTCAAGGGAACGAATATGCGCACCGGCGCGTGTCATGCGTATTTGTAATTCCTCGCGCTGTTTTTGCCAAGTTGATTTTGATTCTCGCGCATTTTCTATCCAATCTGAAAGGTCTCTTAGCGCTTTTCTCGCTGATTCTTCAACGCTTTTTGGTATTAGTGTGCGTTTATCGTATATGTTTGTGATATACTCAGCGGCACGGTAACCACCAACCTGACCCGCATTTAATGCAGCCCCGCCCGGTCTGGTAACACCGTGGGAGCCATTGACTTCACCGACAGGAAAAAGATGCTTGATATTTTCAGACTCCCACCAGAGGTTGGCGGCCAGACCACCGTTATTGTGCTGGGCACATACGGCTATTTCAAGAGGCTCTTTTGTGATGTCAATACCATGATCCTTGTAAAGCATAATCGCTTCGGGATTCATGGCTTGCAACCTTTTTAGGGGAGAATCATCCAGCGCCTTGGAGTTTTTTAGATACTCGCTGGCCTCTGAACGCAGATTACCAAAATTGAATTCGGTCGGATTTATTCTAAAATCAAGAAACACGCGGCGCCCTTTAATCACTGTTTCGTTATAAACCAGAATATCGATGATTGAAGAACCTCCGACAACCTTTAAGGCATGAAAGGGCCACTGGTAACCTTTTAAAAATATGAGACTGTGCAGTTCGCCCTGGTTCGCGAAATAGGAGGCTAGAAATTCTCTTTCTTGACTAATGCCATCTCCGGTGGTGCTGATAATGCGTGGGATGCATTGCATGTAGGTGCCTGAAACATTCCAGCGAAATTTGATAGAAGACATACCAAACTGCGATTCGTTCAAATTCTGAGCCATGGCGCCCTTGAGCAGCGCGAGACCGATCGCCCCGGTATGAATTTGGGGATAAACGCTGGTTTTGTAAAGGCCGCCCGGCCCGCCGACTGCAAAGATCACATTTTCGGCTTCATATATTTCAAAGGCAGCCGGCCAATCGTCTTTGCTTTTCGCCTCTTTTTCCATATTCAGCGCTATGGCTCCAACTGCTCGACGCTGACCGTGTTCATCTGCAACCAGCAGGGATACCGCCACACGTTTTTCATGCACAGGAATTTCGCGGCGCCGAATTTCTTCTATCATCAGACGACACATCTCTCTGGACGTGTACGGTCCAACAGAAGTCGCCCTCTGACGGGGGTCATGATCGGTTTTATAGCCTACGAACTGTCCGAATCGGTCACGGGGAAAGGGCACTCCTAAATTTACCAGCCCCATAAAGGCCCGGGCGGAAAGACTGGCTTCAACCAATGCCAGATCTCCATGCATGCTGCCGCCGGCGTATAGCGCTTCGGCAAGGGCTTGCGGCGAATCATCATCTGCACCGCACATACTCAATTTATAATACGTTTGCTTATCACTGCCGGTATTAATCGAGGTGCCCATTTGAAGACCTTCGGTGATAATTAAAGCGTCTCGAATGCCATTTACATGAAGTTGGATAGACGCATTGAGACCTGCAGCACCACTGCCGATGACAAGGGTATGCACTTTATGAATTTTAAATTTTGTGTCTTTACCAAGAAACGAACTTATCAAAATGTCGTTTTCCATATTATTCCTTCCCTATTGTGGCAACGAATCATAAAGGATCCGAATCAGGGCATTAATCCTTTTCTTAGTAAATTACGTGCAATGATAATACGTTGCACTTCGCTTGTGCCTTCATATATTTGGGTTACTTTCGCATCCCGATAAAGACGTTCGACAATCGAGTCTTTTGAATAACCGTGAATGCCTTGAAGTTCAACAGCAGCGGTGGTATGCTTAACGGCTATTTCAGAAGCGAACAGTTTGGCCATGGAGGCGTACATGGCAGCAGGGATGCCCCCGTCTTTTAGGGCTGCTGCATGCCGGATCATTGAGCGGGCGGCGAAAATATCTGTGGCCATATCCGCTAGCATCCATTGTGTCGTCTGGGAGTTTCCGCCAGGTTTTTCTTCTTTCAGCTGGTTTGCGGTAAATTTCAGCGATTCCTCCAGCGCAGCCCTAGCAATTCCAAGAGAAAGGGCGGCAATACAAATACGCCCTTTTTCCAGCACAATCATCATGTTCTTAAAACCTTCACCGTCGTTGCCCAACAGAGCGTCTTCCGGCAGCAAACAGTCGTTAAAGAAAAGACTGGATAGCTGGGAAGCCCGTTGTCCCAGCTTGTTTTCTTTTTTACCTCTTGAAAACCCCGGCAGGTCTGAATCAACAATGAAAATGCTCATGCTGCGATGTTTGTCGCCTTTTTCTTGGGAGCGCGCCAGTACCAATGCAAAATCGCACACAGGTCCATTGTGGATAAAAGTTTTGCTTCCATTCAAAAGATAACCGTTCGGTGATTTCACAGCCAGTGAGCTTAATGAGGCTAAATCCGATCCCGCCTCCGATTCAGTCAGAGCAAAAGAACATTTGAGGTCAGCCCTGACTAACGGTGTCAGGTAACGCTGCTTTTGCTTTTCCGTTCCCAATTCCAACAAAAGCGTAGCAACCAATTCCACTAAGCCGCAAAGATCGGCAATCGAAGCATAGCCATAACTTAGTTCTTCCATTGCGAGGGCATAGGACTGAGTATCTGCACCGCTACCTCCCCATTCTTCGGGTATGGTAATACCCAAAAGTCCCTGTTCCGCCAGTTTTTGATATATGTCTTCAGAAAAGCTGGAAGTTTCATCTAGCGCTTTTGCTGCTGGTCTTATTTCTTTCAGCGCAAACTCGCGGGCTTTTTGTCGTAACTCACGCTGGCGATCACTCATTGGCCAGAATTCAACTTCTGATGCCATTATATCCTCCACTAACCATTGATGACACGGTAAAACCCTCAATCAATTTTGCTCGGGTGCGTACAATACGAAATCCAGAAAAAAAATACTCTTGACATTTATCGCTCAGATAGCAGGGCATATCTGCATACTGCTCGTTGATTTGCTGCCAATCGTTTCCTTTTTAAGGAACCAATCAGCCTAAAGGGTCCTCAGGTGATACCCCCCATCAACGTTAATGATATCCCCCGTAGAAAACGGAAGATAATCCTTTGCAAGCGCAACGTTCGCGGTTAGATTAATGTTTTTTGATGCTTGAGACATTGTACAACCCCTATAAAACGCTAAATAAATTTCAAAAAATGAGCCTGTTACCTAATTTTGTGAATTCCCTTAACAGGTTTTGGCTATTCCGCCGGCTTTCTTTTCACCATGATCGTTTTATATCCGGATTGGGCGACGGTCCCATCCTGTTTGACAATTTGGAGAAAAAACTTAACAATTCCTCTGTCAGGCTTGCTTTTGCTGGCACGGGTCTCCGATATTGTAATCTTTACATGGATGGTATCACCGAAAAACAAGGGAGCCTCAAAATTCCAGGATTCAATCCCCAGAAAAGCAATGGCAGTTTCGTCAAGTAGCCCCAGCCGAAATAACAACCCGTGAGAAACAGACAGTCCCAGCAGTCCGTGGACCAGTCGTTTTCCGAATTGGCTCTTGTTCATAAACACTTCACTGGTATGGATTTCGTTGTAGTCACCGGTCATGGCTGCGAACATGACAACGTCGGTTTCCGTAAGCGTTCGACTCGGCGTGATAAACTCACTTCCGGTTACAAATTCTTCAAAATATTTCCCAGGCATCATTACCCTCTTAATATTATATTCTAATTTAATTTCGACTTGATTGGGGTCATGGGTTCCATTCTTTTAGTTGTTTTAATCCCATCATTTCTGAGCGAAAAATAGCAGGATCCATTTCCTTTAGGTCTTGGGCAACATTGACGTTAAATCCGATCTGAGAAAGAATGTCTTTCTGTAAATCCAAACCGGGAGCAATCTCTCGTAGGACAACGCCATCCGGCTCTAACTTAAAAATACATCTTTCCGTAACGTAAACCACGGTTTGGCCCTTTTTCCGGGCGAGCTGTCCATTAAATGTAATTTGTTGGACTTTATCGACAACTTTTCGGAATCGGCCCTCACGGGTTATATTGACATTTCCAGCAGACACCTCGACTTTGAGGCCGCCCGCTGTCACCGTTCCACAAAAAACGATTTTGCGAGCATTATGAACGAGATCGATGAAACCACCGGCTCCGGAGGTCACATGGGGAAGCTCCTTTATTTTGGTGACGTTGACATGGCCATTTTGATCCATTTCGGCAAAAGATAAACAAACCACATCAGGACCGCCTCCGTCTATAAAATCAAATTGACTCGTGGATTCGATAAGTGCCTCGGCATTAAGAGCTCCTCCGAATTGAAGTCCGGTATACGGAAATCCCCCATAACACCCATGTTCAGTGGTAAAGATGAGTTGATCCAACACGCCTTCTTCCAGGGCCACCTGTGGCACAAAGGCAGTTATTCCATAACCCAAATTCACAACATCGCCGCTCTTGAGATCAAGCAAAACGCGGCGGAGCATATACCGTCGCATTGGGTTGAGCGATTCAAATTCAAATGTGTCCCAGGAAACCTTCAGTTCACCACTGCTGGCAGGATCGTAATCGACGCCGGTGGTGACTTGTTGGTGTTCGTCGATTACAACAGCATCGACATAGACTCCCGGTACTTTGACAAGTTGTGGATTCAAGGTGTCTTTTTTAGCGACTCGTTTCACCTGGGCAATCACTTTTCCACCGCTGTTGTACGCGGCCATCGCCAATTGTAACATGGTCGACAAGCAGTACTCATGTTCCATGGTGATATTACCATTTTCATCCGCGGTGGTCCCCCGAATGAGCGCAACATTGATAGGATGGGCGTGAAAAAAGAGATACTCTTTTCCCTGTAATTGAATCACTTCAACCAAGTCCTGCGGGGTTATTGCATTCATCCGACCGCCTTCCTGCCGCGGATCCACAAAAGTCCCCAGACCCACCTCCGTAATAATGCCGGGACGCTTCGCGGCAACCTCTCGGTGGAGCTGCATGATGACGCCCATGGGGAAATTGTAAGCCTCAACTTCGTTGTTGAGCATCATATCATATATCTTCGGTGGAGCTTCTGTAGATTTGGCAACCGTGAAAGATCCACCAATCAGTCTTTTGATCATTCCCTCCCGAGCCAAGTGCTCCAATCCTTTGATCTTGTAACCATCCCCGACCGCCACGGGAAACACAATGGTTAGGTTTCCCGGCGTGCCGGTTTGTGAATACCGTTTTCCAAGAGCGCCGATTACCTTATCTGGGGTCAGTCCTCCCGCTATCGAGCTGATCGAGATTGTGTCACCCGGGTTGACCATTTTTACAGCTTCTTCTGCGCTCATGAGTTTCTTTGGCATGTTTGCGATCCTCCTTGCTACCAATTGTATAGAAGTGGTTTCAAAACCTCAAATTGGGTTCGAAGGCCCCGCTAAACCACAGCGGGATTTCACGTCTTGATTTAATAAATTAATGTGTTCAACAAGGCGCATTGAGCACAATTAAATACAATAAAAATCAGATGCGAAATCCCGTCTTTGACGGGGAGCCGAATCTAAAGCGCAGCATACACGGTAGTATATGAGTCCCGCCATCGGCGGGAAGTCGGCTTGCAACGCAACCATCGGACACTAGATGGGGTTTTGAAACCACATGGATATTCCGATTTCGAAGCCGGCCTCACATGAGGGGGCTGATGAGGATTTTGACATATTTTTCCGGCTGTTTCTCCAGCAGTTCCACTCCTTCTGCAAATCGGCTTAGGGGCAATTTTTCGCTGATCATTGGTCGTACCCGCACTCGCCGGTCACTTAGCAATTGAATCGCCTCGGTAAAGTCATCCCAGAAATAGGTTCGGGAGCCAATGACGTTCAATTCTTTTTGAAAAATGGGATGATAGGGAATTCCCGGCCCCTCGCCGTGTGGCATAGCGATGAGAATTAAAAGCCCGTTTGGCCGCAGTAATTCTGTGCTTTGTTTAACTGTAAGCTCGCTTCCAACCACATCGAACACAGCATCCGGCATACCGATGCGGTCCCGAACAAAATCAACCAGGTTTTCGTCCTGGGGGTTGCAGATCAGGTCAAGGCCGCTCTGTCGGGCTAGCGATTGTCTGCCGGCATTAGGTTCGGAAACGACCACTGACTGAGCACCATAGGCTTGTGCGACCTGGGCAATAAGAAGCCCGATGGTGCCACCTCCGATAACCACAATCTTCGCACCTTTTGCAAGCGCCGCCCGGCGATTAGCATGGACCGCCACGGCCGTGGGCTCCACCATTGCCCCGACATCATCCTCAACCTGCTCAGGTAAAAGGAACACACGCTCAGTGTGGGCGACAATGCGTTCCGTGAAACAGCCGCCGGGACGCAGAACTCCGACTGTCTTGGCCTGGGGGCAGTGAGGGATATGTCCGGCATTGCAGGCTGCGCATTTTCTGCATCCAAATGCCGGAAAGACGGTGACGCGATCCCCCGCTTTAAACGTTGAATCGGCAGGCGTCCGCACAATTTTTCCCATACACTCATGCCCGGGAACGATCGGATAGGGCACCGAAGGATTCCGGCCATGCAACAGGGCCAAATCCGATCCACAAATTCCGGCCATGTGAACTTTGATCTCTACCTCGTCGGCAGCGCAGGACGGATTTTCAATCTCTTTTAAAGCGAAATCATACGGGCCGTTAAAAACAATCGCTTTCATTTATGATTCCTTTAAGACTTTCATTACCGTTTGCCCCGTCAGGACGGCATCGCCTTTCTGGTTGGTACACGTGGCGTCACAAATAATCTCATTTCTCTCGGGCTTCTTCTCGCACACAGTCAGGGTCGTGGTGATGGTGTCACCAAAAAAGACAGGTCCAACGAATTTCATATCATAGCGGTAGGAGACACCTCCCGGGGGCGGAATATGCCCGTTTACCTTGGCCATTACTGTTGAGATAAAACCCACCAGAAGGGCGCCGTGGACGATGCGGGTCTTGAATCGAGTCGTTTTGGCAAACTCCTCATTTACATGGATAGGATAAAAATCCCCTGTAATACCTGCGAAAAGATAGGCGTCTGTTTCAGTTACTGTCTTGGTAAAGCTTTCTGAAACACCAATTTCAACCGCATCCACACCTTTTTTTCCCATGATCTGCCCTCCATTCGTCAAGTTCCTTTGAGACCGTTTCGGCCGCGCGATAGAAAGCCGGGTTCATTTTCACCAATCCATGTTTCCCAGGGTAAAACCGCCATCTACAATGATTGTCTGGCCGGTTAAATAGTCGGATGCACCTGAAGCCAAAAACAGGGTGACGCCGACAAGATCTTCCGGTTTGCTGAAACGCCCCATCGGAATCATCCCTCGAACTCTATCCGTGCGCTCCGGATCGCTTTTTATATAAACTTCGGTCAGCGGTGTTTGAACAATCCCGGGGCCAATGGCATTGACCGTAAGGCCGAACTTTGCCCATTCAAGTGCGAGGGTTTTCGTGAGTTGGCTGACTCCCGCCTTAGTGGCAGAGTAAGGTGCTCGATTCAGGAATGCATAAGTATATGTAATAGAGGATACATTGATGATTTTACCCCTGCCTTGTTTGATCATATACTTGGCTGCTGCCTGGCAGCAAAAGAAAAGCCCCTTAAGATTGATATCCAGCATCGTGTCAAGCTCTTCTTCTGACATATCCGCCGCTGGTTTTCGGATATTCACACCCGCATTGTTAACCAACACATCTAATTGTCCATGATGATCTATAATCCTTTCGACCATTTCCACGACCGAGTCTCTTTTGGATACATCAGCCGGAATAGAAATAGCTGAACCTCCGGTATTCCTGATGTGCTGGGCAGCCTTCTCTCCCTCCTCGGCTCTGCGGTTTACAATGACAACCTTCGAGCCATACTTGGCCAGCCCTTCGGCCAAGGCAAGACCGATACCCTGATTACCACCTGTAACGATCGAGGTTTTGCCACTTAAATCGCTAAAAAGATCCATCCTCCATCTCCTTTTTCACACCATTGTTTGACCACCATCAACAAAGAAAGTCTGCCCGGTAATATGATTGGCGTATTCAGACGCCATATAAAGCACCATATAGGCTTGCTCCTCGGGACGAGCCAGTCTTCCCGTTGGGATACCGGCGCGGTATGTATCAAGATCACCCCGGATAATTTTGTCGAGAACCTTCGGGTCTCCTGCTTGAATTCGAATCATTTCGGTATCCGTTCCGCCAGGGCACAATGCATTGACCGTTATTCCGTATTTGGCCAATTCCAGGGCCATCACACGCGTCAAAAGGATCACCCCGGCTTTTGATGCGCAATATGAGCTATTGTTCATACGGGGCACTTTACCGGCATTGGACGCCAGGTTGATGATCTTGCCGGCTCTGTGTTGAACCATATGACGAGCTGCCGCCTGGCAGCAGAGGAAGGTTCCCTTCAAGTTGACGTCAAGGGTTGCATCCCAATCCTCTTCCGAAGTTTCAAGAAAAGAAACCGCCCTCAATATCCCGGCACAATTAACCAGGATGTCAATCCTTCCAAAGCTTCGCTGGGCTTCCTCGATGAGACCGAAGGCCTGCTCTTTTACGGTGATATCTGCCTGATGTGTACGGCATTCCCCGCCGATTTTATCGATTTTATTTTTTGAGGCATTCAAACCCTCAACCGCGATGTCAGTGATCACAACCTTTGCCCCTGCATCGGCAAGCGCAATTGCAACAGCCCTTCCGATCCCCCTTGCGGCTCCTGTAACCACGGCCACCTTACCACTAAAATCAATCTCAAAACTCATTCTATGCACCCCTTGCTTTCTGGTTAAATAATGGCGTTACCATTATCGGCGCTGAAAAGGTGAATCCTTGCCAAGTTCACCTCTAATTCTATCTCTTGCCCGAGATTTTCTTCTGGCTCAGCACTAATAAGCGCCGACAATGTGTTTTCTCCGGTGGTCAAATCCAAAAATACCTCCTTGCCAAGGATCTCAGTGACGTTTATCTGTGCCTTAATGCTCCCCCCAAAGGAAGACGGCTGGACCGATTTTTTTTCACGAATATCCTCCGGGCGAATCCCCAATATGAATTTACTATCTCCGCGTTCCCGCACTTTGTCGGCGAAATGATCAAGAAGGGGCAATCGAAAATCACCAGTCTCAATGTAAAGTTGAGAGTCAGCTTCAAGGATCCGGCAAGGCAGAAAATTCATCGTCGGGCTGCCGATGAACCCTGCAACAAAACGATTCTGTGGCTTGTAGTAGAGGTCCGAGGGACTGCCGATCTGCTGAATGGTACCATCCTTCATAACAATGATACGATCTCCCATCGTCATTGCTTCAACCTGGTCGTGCGTCACATACACACTTGTGGCCTCAAGGCGTTTGTGCAGTTTCTTGAGCTCCGTCCGCATTTGGACCCGAAGTTTTGCGTCCAGATTGCTGAGAGGTTCATCGAACAGGAAGACCTCCGGATTTCTGACGATGGCTCTTCCCAAAGCAACGCGTTGTCTTTGCCCTCCCGAGAGCTGTCGGGGCTTGCGTTCCAACAGCTCTTCAATGCCTAATATTCTCGCAGCCTCTATCACTTTGGGTTCCCTCTCCGCTTTGGGTATTTTGCGCATTCTCAGGCCAAATGCCAGGTTTTGATATACGTTCATATGGGGATAGAGCGCATAGTTTTGAAACACCATGGCGATGTCACGATTCTTGGGAGGTAGGTGGTTCACGAGTCGATCATTGATATAAATTTCTCCCTCATCAACCGTCTCCAGTCCAGCCACCATGCGTAAAGTAGTGGTTTTGCCGCATCCCGAGGGACCCACCAGAACGATAAACTCCTGATCCTCTATCTCTAGTTCCGCATTGTTGACGGCGACAACTTTACCAAACCTCTTGGAAATATTCTTTAGCACAAGTTTTTTCATGACACACTCTTATTTTCCCTCTTCACGCTTGATGGCAAAGCAGATAGCGTTTAGGGCCGTTTCATAATTTAATCTTGACTGGAAGTTGGTATGGACCGACGCTTTGATGGCCTCCTTTGCCAGCCTTAGGATCTCAACGGGTTTTTCGGCAATGTCCTCGGCTAGCTTTTGAGTTTCCGCTTGCAATTGATCGGCGGGAACCACCATCTCTACCAGTCCGATTTGTTTTGCCTCGGCTGCCGAGATAAACTTGCCCGTCAAAATAAGTTTCATAGCCATCCCTTCACCGACCAGCCGCGGAAGCACTTGGGTTCCACCGCCTCCTGCAGGTAGCCAGCCATGGGTGATTTCAGGGAAGCCCAGCTTGGCATCCTCAGACGCCACCCGGATGTCACAGGCCAGAGCAAGTTCCAACCCACCGCCTAAGGCATATCCCTGGATCATTGCGACGACCGGCTTGCTCAAGTTTCGGATGATATTCGGCGATTCAATTCGCTGGCGTAACTCGACCGCGGTAATTTCCTGAAGTTCGGTTAGATCCGAGCCGGAAGAAAAAGCCTTACCCCCCGCGCCCGTAATGATAACGACCCGGATATCATCATCTTTTTCGATTTCTTCCGCAGCTTTGATGAGTGCATTGACTGCCTCACTGTTCAAGGCGTTTAGCTTGTCGGGTCTGTTCAATGTAATCAATGCCAAGCGCTCTTTTTTCTCCAATATAACCATTCTCATCAGAAATTTTCTCCCAATCCAAATCGAAAATACAGTCGTTATCCTTTCACAGCTCCCATGCCCCAGCCTTTAATCAGGAATTTCTGGATAGTTAGAAAAAAAATCAGGGCGGGGATTGAAACGATTACCGCTGCCGACATGAGCAAACCCCAATCTACGATCGTTGATTCGTAGATGTCCTGAAGGCCAATCGGCATGGTCTTCAAGTGGGTGCTTGTCAACAGAACCCGGGCAAACAGAAAGTCGTTCCACACCACCACAAAGGCAAAAACCGAGGTGGCAATAATCCCGGGCAGGGCTTGCGGAATGACAACCCAAACGAGCGACTGGAATCGGTTGGCCCCATCAATAAAGGCAGCCTCTTCAAGATCTATGGGAAACGACTGAAAAAAGGCTCTTAATAACCAGAGGGTAAACGGGAGCGAAATGGAGGTATACGCCAGGATAATTCCCAAATGGGAATCCGTTAAACCCAGGTCATTCAACAGCACATAGACGGGTATGATGATCATTATGGGTGCAAACATATAGGTAAATAACGTCAAGCTGGCCAGCAGTTCCTTGCCCACAAACCGAAATCGTGTCAGGCTATAGGCGCCAAAAGTCGCGATAACGATGTCCAGGATAACGGTGGTTCCGGCAACAACAATACTGTTCTTGAGATAGACCAGAAAGTATGTATCTGTGAATAAACGCTTGAAGTTTGAAAGGGTGTAGTGACTGAAAATGGCCGGCGGGTATGAAAAAAGTACCTCTAGAGGCTTCAAGGAAGTAAAGAGCATCCATATCAGGGGGATGCCGCAAAAAACAACCAAAGTTGCGCCACAAAGATACAGTACGGACCTAAAAGAAAGCCGTTTAAACTCAAAAATCAATTTGGTCAGCATTTAGGCCTCCTCCTTGCGATAAATCCTGAAATATATAATCGTCATTAAAACCAGCGCAAAAAAGAGAAGGACGGAAATAGCAGCTCCCTCCCCAGCTTGAAGTTGTCCGAATGTCCTTCTAAAGGCATAAACCGGCCAGTTCGAGATGAGCCGTTGCAGACCACCGCCGGTTGCCATGAGCCACGGAACGTCAAATTTGGTAAACATGAAGAAGGTTCGCAAAAGTATCACGACCAAAAGCACAAATCGCAACTGGGGAAGGGTGATGAAAAAAAATCGTTTCCAGGCATTGGCCCCATCGATGGCGGCAGCCTCGTATAACTCCAGATCGATGGTTTGCAACCGTGCCAGCAACGTGATGACCACAAAAGGGAAAAACTGCCACACACCGACGAATATGGTGGAGGCCATGATCCAATTTGCACCCAGCCAAACCACCGGCTGGTCGATAATCCCAATGACCTGTAGGAAGTAGTTGATGGGCCCGTAAGTCGTACTCAGCAACCATTTCCAGAGAAGAATGGTCACGATGGTCGGCAGCATATAAGGAAAAAGGGTTAATCCCCTTACAAATCCCCTACCACGAAAAGCCTGGTTGAGCACCAAGGCGGCTGCCAGACCAAGAATCACCTGAAAAAAAATCGTGCCGACAGCAAATATGGTACCCTGCCACATGCTCATCCAGAATTCTTCCTCTCCGGAAAGCATAACGTAATTACCGAAGCCTACATAATCGTAATCCGGATAGAGCGTTTGCTTATTGGTGAAACTCAACCAGAATGAATAGCCGACAGGGAAGAAAATGAACCCAAATATGATGACCAGGCAAGGGGCGACTAGAGAAAGTCCTTGAATATGTTCCTTGTACTTCATTCCATTACCATCTGCTTGTAATTCAAATCGAAGATTAACCTAAGAATTAAAATTACCAATGTGAAATACACCCCCCGGAACCGGAATTATTAGAACTAAAGCACACAAGGGGTGTATTTCATTGTTTTAGACAATCTTCTTAGGCCGACTTCGCGGCCTTGATTGGATCGGGAACAGGGTATCCAATTTTCTTGATAAGCTCTTTGGTCCGTTCCGTCATCCGTTGTCCGGCCTGCTTGGGATTTCTGCGCCCTTGGACAACCGATACAATCTCATCAACAATGATGCCTGAGTCAAAAACCTCCATCACAAATGGGATATGCAGTTCATGGGGGGCATAGATGCCCACCGGCAATGCCTGCTTCCGGCTGATATATTCAGCCTGGATATCGATCCATGCTTTCCACTGTTTTAGCTCAGGCAGGGCTTTATAACCAGGGTCATTCGCCAGTGACTTGGTAATCGGGTACATGTGAACCGGATACTGCGCGATGTAATTCAAGTAAAGATCCCGCTCGTAGAAGAGTTTCAACCATTCCATGGCAAGGTCCTGGTTCTTCGACTTGGAAAATACCACCCACAATTCCGCGTCGAGATCAGTGTAGGATTTTTCACCCAGCGGACCCACAGGTCGCCAGATGGGATAGAAATAGTCCTCTGACGCCTTTCCAGGAGCATATTTGTCGATAGAAAGCGCAATTCTTCCATAACCGTGGTCAATCAAAGTGGTCTTTCCCAAACAAATCTCCTGGATCATCCCCAGCCATGACTGACTCAACCAATCAGGTGGTACAATTTTCTTTTTGGAGAGGGTCAAGATGAAGTCCAAAACCCCGACAAACGGGTCTTGATCAAACACTGGGTTCCACTTTTCATCGTAAAAGCTGCCACCATTTGATGCCACCCATCTTCCGCAGTGCTCCTGAAGGAAGTAGGCGGTGCCGGGCAGGCTCATGCCCCATTGTCCCTTTTTGGGATCGGTGACGGCTTCAAGATATTCAATTTCTTCGTCCCAGGTCTTGAACATCGGTTTGGTCCAATCCTTCGGGACTTTATATCCGGCTTTCTCGGCCAAATCCTTTCTGATCAACAGAACCGGGGTGCCGACTTCATGGGAGATGCCCCAGTATTTACCGTCATAATGCGCAATATCCCGCACCGCTTCGAAGATATTGTCAATCCCCAGATGGTTGTAAACATCATCCACCGGCACCAATTCGCCTTTAATCTGCAACGAGCGATACATGTAAGGCTGGATGTGGGTAATGTCAGGAGGATTGCCGGCAGCAATGGAGGTAGTGAGCTTTGTGCCGAGTCCGGCCCATCCGAGACCCTCCGCAAAGACCTTGACATCCGGATGGAGTTGTTCAAATTTGTCGCAAACCTTCTGAACCGCCTTTACAGCAACAGCTGAGGCTTCTGTATGCCAGATTCTCAGGGTGCGCTTGGCTGCATGGGCCTTACGAGGCAGGAACGTGGCCCCTGTGCCCAGGGCGGCGGCTCCAGCAACACCTTTTAGAAAGTCTCGCCTGGTAATTCCTTTCTTCTTAGCCATGGTCAGCCTCCTTTCGCTTATGGTTTAAGATGCTTAACAATGTGAATAAGTTCGGTTAATTTCAGAAACTCGTAATTTTATCACCTCCTTTCGGCTCCTGTTGTTGATGTTTTCGACGCGCCGATCTGCAGACTAGGACTACTGAGATGCTTATCCCCTGATCGTCAAAGCATTTCTGGGATTGACTTCAACAATTCGGCGGATAATATCGTCTCCAACACCAGTTTTGTAGAACATGGGGACAATATTTGTCAAAATATGATCGTAGCCCCACCCGCCATATCTCTGTAAATCCATCTTGAAGCAAATATCTTGCGATATAAGGATGTTCTCTACAAAACCTTCTTGAATCATATCTACAATTGACCGCACGCGTTGCGTATCTTTGGGAAGCTCATAGGATTGATCCGTCCGGGTGTACTCTTTGCCAAAGGTATCATATTCGATATATGCCCCCCGCTTTGCGACCAACTTGTGATATTCTAAGTCCAGATTTCCATCCATGTGGCAAATAATAACCTGCTGAAGATTGACACCCTCCTCTTCCAGGATGTCTAATATCTTCAGCGCATGCCGTTTACCATCGCGAAAATACGGGTGCACATAGATCGGCAACCCTGTCTCTTTTTGTGCCCTGGCTGCCGCCCGCAGAACTTTTTCTTCGTTTTGGGTAAGGATTTGGCTGGTACCGATCTCACCAATTACGCCGGGCCTGATATGGGTGCCATCAATTCCCTTCTTTATCTCTTCGATAATTTCGTTACTGATCTCATCGATGCTTTTGTCTTTTAGGGATGCAGGGTGTGATAAATCAATATAATATCCACAACCGGCAATGATGTTCAGTCCGGTTTCAACTGCTATTTTCCTCAGGGCAATGACATCCCTACCCATACCGTTACATGTCACTTCCACAACTGTTTCACCGCCGGCCCATTTAAATTTATTGATCTCGTCTAATGCAAGGTCGGCATCGTCCAGAAGCAAATTATCCAGGATAGCAAAAGGATCTCTGCGCAGAATTCCAAGATTGGTGATCTCTACCTTTTCATTGGCTACCTTTCTCTTTGTCACTTGAGATGGAAGTTCAAAGTAAGGCCTAAGATCGCAAAGCAGATGCTCATGCATCAGGGTAATGCCCAATTCCTCAGGGGAAATATCTCCCAAAACTGTCTTAACTCTTTCGTTCATTTGCATTGATAAACCCCGTTAATCCGTTAATTGATGGTAACCAGGTCAGGCTATCTCTTTTAATACCTCCCAAGTAATCTCGCACATCTGATCGATTTCGTCATTTTCGATGATCAGCGGAGGTGTAAAGTAAAGGGTGTCTGAGTTATAACCGCCAATCCGAATAATCATGCCTCTTTCTAGAAACTTCTTCTCGAGAATACCCGTGAAGGCAGGATCTTTTGAGCTGAATCTCAATTTTTGTTCTCTATCCGACACCAACTCCATTCCTTGGAACAAGCCTTTGCCTCTGATATCACCGACTGCCGCTGAATCCTCTCTGAGCTCTTCCAGTTTCTTGCGTAAGTATTTACCTTTTTCTGCGACCTTCGCTACCAGATTTTCATCTTCGATAAAGCTTATGGCAGCCAAAGCAGCTGCGCATGATAGCGGGCTACAGGACTGCGTGTGCGAGTGGTAGAACTTTTGGTCCTTGAATTTATCAAATATCTTTTCCTGTACGGCGATGGCACTGATGCCTTGGTAAACACCACTTAGGCCCTTGGCCATGGTCATCATATCGGGTTCGACATTCCAATGTTCGCAGGCAAATAGCTTACCTGTTCTCCCCCACCCCGTCATAACTTCATCAAGAATCAGGAGAACATCGTGTTTATCACAAATCTCCTTGACCAATGGCCAGTATTCTTTTGGCGGGGTTATAACGCCACCGACACCCATTATAGGTTCACCAATAAATGCGGCAATGGCGTTTGCTCCCTCCCCCTTAATGGCTTCATCTATCATCTGAGCACACATAATATCACAACCTGGATACACCAACCCATAAGGACATCGATAACAATAAGGCGGTGGTACATGTAGACCGCCTGATGGAATGTTTAATCTGAATGGGTCTTTAAAGGAAGTGAACCCCGTTATACTCAGGGTTCCATATGAGAGACCATGGTAGGATCCATATAACGAGAGAATTTTATTTTTCTCAGGATCATCGTAATATCCTCTGGCTATCTTGATCGCTCCTTCAACGGCGTCAGAACCGGTTATATTCAGATGAATTCTATTCAAGCTACCAGGGGTGAGTTCGGCGATCTTTCTGAACACATCAGCCACTACTTGGGTAAAAGCAATCCGATAATGAAGAAAGTGCAACTTGCTTAACTGGTCTTTAAGTGCATCAGCGATCCTCGTATTGCCATATCCGTAGTTGACTGCCACGGGACCGGAGGAAGCATCGAGATATTGATTCCCATGCACATCCTCTAAGTAAATACCCTCACCTTTTGTGATGATGGGTTGCTCTCGCTTTTTAGCAACCTCAGCCATACTCACCCAGGGAATCCAGGCGTTTTTTTCAATAGCATCCCATATACTTTCTACTTCCGGAAGAACATTTTCTTGAAGTTTCACGATAGGAACCCTCCAATTGACATCATTATTTTCAGCCTCACATGAATGAAGTTTTAGAAATACATGCAATGATAAATCAAATAAGATAACAGCTCATACAACTAGACATTCCTATATACTGCATCATTTGGACTCTCGAGGGAAACGTCACCGACCTCCTGCTCCTCTTCAGTAATGGTCTTTAATAAACGATCACGGGCGTTGATAATAATCTCACGAGCCAAATTGCTCGCCAGTTTACTGTTCCCTCTCATCATGGCCTGGAGCACCTTTTCGTGACTCAGGGTTTCCTGGCTGCTAACAACAATCTTCTTATGTAAACTCTCAAGGAGTGGTTCGAAGACATTATAGAACATGACAATCATGTCATTGTGGGTTGCAAGCATGATTGCCCGGTGGAACGCATAATCGGCTTTAAAAAAGGCATTAAGATCACCTACAGAGTGTACCATATTGTCCAGCTTCTGCTTGATAATGCTGAGTTCACTTGCTGTTACCCGCTGTGCTGCAAGAAAGACACATGCTGGCTCAAAAATCTCCCTCAATTCAAGAAGGTTTAGGATATTCGTTTGATCTAAAGGGGCAACCAGAGACAAGATTTCGAGAACGTTATCCACGGAAGGCGCCGTGACCGTTGCTCGCCTGCCCTGTTTTACATCAACTAGCCCCATCACTTTCAACGCGATGATGGCTTCACGGATAGTGGTCCTGCTAACATTAAGCTGTTCCGCGAGATCGCGTTCTGACGGGATGGTGTCTCCAGGTTTGATCTCACCACTGAGGAATCTTTCTTTAAAGGTTTCAATGACACTTCTTGTTAGATTAGGAGCCTTGCCTTTTGATTTCATGTAGCCTTCTGTGACCTCCTTATCTCTGGGATCATTATTCTCTCAACCGATTATTAGAATATGCTACGTTATGATCCAACTTCCAGAAGAGAGCCTTTTAAGGCTTTTTAAGGTGATCTAAAGTTATATCACTGGTGCCAATGCGTAAATCCCTGAAGAGGGATTGCAAAATAGAAATGGCTGATGCTCAGCTTACATATATGACAGGTTAGCGACTTATATGCCTAAATTACCGTTAATCGGGAATAGCCGCTCTGTCAAGCGAATTTTTAGGACTTAATTCTCAATTTTGCCATATGGTAAAAATATAGGCGGATCGATATTGTTTCGTATTTCGTGATTCGTGCTTCTGATTTCCTGTTTATCCGGGTTAGTCTCTAACAAATTCCTTTATTCCAGCCTTAGTAAACTAGCAGCATTTCCACCCAGGATTGCGTTTACTTCTTCTTCCGAAAAATGGATACCTTGCCAAGAATTATCAGGGAGATCTTTGATCAGCTGAATCCATTTCTTAGTAGGAAACAGCATGTTAAAAATTGGGCTATCTGTGCCGAATAATACTTTCGATGCGCCGGCATAATCGAGAAGGTTGCGCAATTCCCGACAGAATAGCTCGTACTTACCGAAGGCAAGAACATCCCACATGGCCAAATCACCATAAAGGTTGGGTTGAAAGCTTGCTAAACCGGCCCAAGAACGCCAGTCTGACATCCCCATATGAGCGGCGATGACTTTGAGGTCTGGGAAATCCGTAGCCAGATCAGCCAGCAACATTGGATCGGCGAACTTTGGCCGGGCTGGTGGCGGCAATGGACCGGTATGGGTGAGAAGTATACCGTCATTGTCCTGTACTATTTGTAGAAGTTTATACGATTCGGTTCCAGAGGGATTAAAGCCGTAATCCGGATGGTATTTCAGGCCTCGTACACCGAATTCCTCAAAACATTGTCTTAACATATTCAGTGCATCGGGCCGTCGTGGGTCAACACCCGCCAGTGCCATGACCTTTTTGGAATTTTTTTGAGCAATTTCTCCCATGATTCGGTTCGCCTTCTGGGCCATTTCTTTGGTCATAGACTCAACGGATGCATTATCGATGGTGCAGATACAGGTGAAATCGACTCCTGAGTCTTCCATCCAAGCAATCAAACGCTCACCGGTTGGATCTGTGACGTTTTTTTCAACCGATTTCCCTACCGCCTCCATATCAAACGACTGGCCTATGCGCCTGGCGAGACTCACAACACCTTTTGAGATCCATGCCACCCTCTGTTGCGTCACCTCAGGTATAAAGTGGTAATGAACATCTACTATCATTTGGTCCTCCTTAGGCCTCAAGATTTAAGTTTAACTTGAAGATGTTGAAAAAAATCGAGACGCTGATCATTCGCTGGCAAAACCGGCTGCTTGTAATTGATGATACACGTCGAGGCATTATTTTAACTGACACAGAAACAGCTTTAAACCATCACGCTTCATCTCTCGTACCGCTTCCTTGACCTGGGTGTACTTACCTTGATAACCCATCACCTTTATTCGATGGTATATCCGCTTGGCTGTATGGCGCTGCTTCTTTGAAACATGAAAAGGTTTTCAGCAACAATGAGCAGACAGAAAGATTTGTATTGACTTACGTATAAGATAAGATTATTAACTTATCATACCAGTTTTGCTATTCATTAAATGGAAATATTGGGTTTGTCAAGCAAATTTTTACGTTTTCATGATCTAAATAGCAGTGCTTTCTAATTGCAGAAAACAGGCATAGGCGAGGGGAGAAAAATGGCTTCACAAACCTTGACGGATGCCCGAAATTACCTTTGGCTTTACAATACACAAAAAGAGGATGTTGAGACCGGAAAAGTTCCGGTGATCGTCCGGGGAGAGGGCAACTATGTTATCGATGATCAGGACAATCGCTACCTGGACCTGATTGCCGGCAATACTCGGGCAAACGCCACGGGTTATGGCCGTGAGCAGGTGGCGCGAGCCATGTACGACCAGGCCCGAAAGATGCACTATTTTTCTTCGGCCAATTTTATCTCACTGCCGGCTGTGGCCCTTGCCAAGAAACTGGCAGGCATCTTGCCGGATGAATTGACGACGACTTGCTTTGTCTGCGACGGCTCTGAAGCGGTCGAAACTGCATTCAAAATGGCCAAACAGTATCATCTCAATGAGAGCGGACAGAATCGCTTTAAAATCATTTCACGTTATCATGCCTATCACGGTCAGACCATGGGCGCCTTAAGCGCCTTGGGCTTCTTAAATCCGATGCGCAATGCCATGGCTCCCTTAGTTCCCGGCCATGCTTTTCTAATCCCGCCGTATTGTTATCGCTGCCCCTTGAATCTGACCTATCCAGCCTGCGATCTAGCTTGCGCGGATGCGCTGGATACTTTGATTCAATTTGAAGGTCCGGACCTGGTCGCAGCTTTTATTGCTGAAGCAATTATGCAGGGAATGGGGGCACTGCCCCCGCCGGACGGTTATTTTGAGCGGATCCGTGAAATATGCGACACTTACGAGGTTTTGCTGATCATCGACGAAGTGATCACCGGGTTTGGTCGCACGGGCAAAATGTTTGCCTGCGATCTTTACAACATTCGGCCGGATATCATAACCCTGGCCAAGCAGCTGACCGGCGGGTATGCGCCCCTGGGTGCGGCCAGCACCATCCGTAAAATCGCTGACGCCATCGATACGTTTTACCATATCCACACCTATGGAAATCATCCTGTATGCTGTGCAGCCGCTTTGAAAAACATTGAAATTATTGAGCGTGAGAACCTGGTGGCCCATGCAGCGCAAATGGGGTCATACTTGCTGGCGGGGTTGAAGGAGTTGCAGAAGCATCCGATCGTCGGCGAAGCCCGCGGCGTGGGTCTTTGGTGTGCCATTGAAATCGTTAAAGATAAGGATAGACGTATCCCTTTCAAGCCCGAAGAAAACATTGCCCAGCAACTCACGCTGGCCGGCAAAGATCACGGGGTCATTTTTCGGGGAATGGGAAATGCACTGGAGTTTGCGCCGCCGCTGAGCATCTCACGTAAAGAAATTGAAGCAGGGCTGCGGGCCATTGATTTGGCTTTAGATGACGTCGAAAAAAAGCTGGATTTTTAAATTAAAGGAACCGCGTCGGAGACATTTTTCTGATCAGGAAATTCTCTTCTCAATCGTTCGATATCTTCTTCTGCCATCTGCCACCCCAAGGCTCCAAGATTTTCTTTCAGATGTTGGCGGCGCGTCATTTTTGACAACGTCACCACATTGGGTTGGGAAATCAGCCAGTTGATGGCGATCTGGGCCGGGGTTTTGTTATACTTTGTACCCATTTCATCCAACAGGGGAGTTCCATGATCCGTCAAGGCACCTTTTTGGACCGGTCGCCAGGCGATGAACATGATATCGTTTGTTTGACAATACGCAAGCAACCCTTTTCTTTCGGGTTCTCGAAAAATTAAATTTAGGTGAAGCTGATTGGCCACGATTTTGTTATTGGTGCACGCTTGCGCTTTTTCGAGGCGTTCAATCGTGAAGTTACTGACACCGATGTTACGGATTAAGCCCTCAGAATGCAGTATATCCATGGCCTGCATAGTTTCTACAACGGGAACATCCGGATTCGGAGCATGGATTAAATACAAGTCCAAATATGAAATCTGTAGCCTTGACAGACTTGCCTTGGCAGATTCAATGACTTGCGGATGTTTCAAATTTTCGGAAGCGACTTTTGAGACGATAAAAAGTTTTGACCGATCGAAACCTTTAATGGCCTCGGCGACTAATCTTTCAGCGTGTCCCTGGGCGTATTTCTCGGCCGTATCGATATGGATCACGCCCATTTCAATTGCCGTTTTAATCGCGGCGATATCGGCCCGATCGTCGTTGTCCGGATTGTGTATAAAATCACCGCCCATCATCCACGTCCCGATACCAAACACCGGGATGGTAAAACCGTTTGCTAAACTTTTTGTTGGAATAGGCATGGTTTAACTTCCTTTAGATTGAATGACTCGTTTTTTAAAATAAGAATAGAAAAATTAAGGATACTTGTCAATTTCAGTGTCATCAGCGGTAAAATCACTAATCGTTAAACTCAATTAAGATGCCGGAGGACAATATGCCAATAGCGACCTGTCAAAGTTATCACGCCGTCTCCAGCGGTACCGACTTGCTTAATATGCCGGATGGAAAGTCGGTTTTCAAAATCTACTACCTGTCTATTATCAGCCGTGCGCAACCCCGATTGTACGAGTGGAAACGGTGTTCCCTAACCCAGGAGGATTTTGCCCGTCGCTTTCTTCTCGGAGCCCACACGGGAATTGGCTTTGTGACCGCTTTTCCGCACATCACCAAGATTTTCCGGTTTGCACCCAGCATTGAAACCGTCATGGAGGTCAAAGCATTCAACACCCCTTCCATGGCACCTCAGACGTGCCTGGGTAATGATGGCTTCTGGGAGTTTGCGTGCTATGCCGAGGCGGTTATTGCCGCTGAAGAGTATCGAGTGTGGGCGGCTTCTTCTACTGTTGCCGAATATTTATCGTTCTGGTGTCCCGCGTCTGATTTTCCGATAACAACCAGCAGCAAATTGGGAGAATATTGGTCATCCTGATCTTTCCCTCAATTGAATTTAGGCCTCGTCATCAACCAGCGCTTACAGTTTTCTTGCGGTATGGTGTTGAGCCGCATTTTCAGATTGGCCGGGTCCTGCAGAACTCCACGGGTATAGAAATCGGACTTGATTGTCGATATCCTCTTTCGAACCTTTGCGCCAAGCTTTGGCGACATTTATCTGTCATTAAAATTCATTTTAGTATACAAAGCATCGCTATGCCATTATCCATACCTAAAATGCATATTTCGGTTTAGGGGGTTGCCAATTGGATAAAGCTCAAAAAGGTAAATACATCCATAGCTATGTCATTGCTGCTAGCTGTTTTTGCATCCAGGCCGTCGGTATTGGTGTCTATGTATCTTACGGTGTTTTAATTAATCCATTGATCTCTGAGTTCGGTTGGCCGAGGGCCTCTATTGCCGGAGCCTCATCGGTGGCTTTTTTACTGATGGGCCTTCTGGGCATTATTGTCGGCCGATTAAATGACAGATTCGGACCGAGAAAGCTGATGACAGTTGGCGGTGCTTTTTTCGGCCTGGGCTATTTGCTTTTGTCCCGGCTTGATACCATCTGGCAGTTATATCTGTTCTTTGGAGTCGTTTTCGGCATCGGCTTGAGTTCAATTGATGTGATTGCGTTGAGCACCATCGCACGATGGTTTGTCAATAAAAGAGGAGTCGTGACCGGCATCGTTAAAGTCGGCACAGGTGCCGGGCAGGTGATTTTCCCTTTTTTAGCGAGTATCTTCATCACAAGCTACGGTTGGCGGAATTCCTGCGTCATTATCGGTGGCGTTGCGCTGGTTATGCTCGTCTCAATTGCGCAATTACTGAGACGTGACCCGAGCTTGATGGGCCTTTCATCGGATTGGGATAAGGGAAATTCAACGGGCACTAAGGATTTAGCCGATGAAGGCTTTTCACTCCGCGAGGCCTTGCGCACCTGGCAGTTCTGGACGATTTGCGCCAGCATTCTTACGATCTTGTTTTGCCTCATGACGGTCTTGGTGCATATTGTGCCATTTGCGCAGGACATTAAGGTGTCCCCAACCAAAGCCGCCGGCGTCCTATCTGCAATTGGAGGCACGAGCATAGCAGGTCGATTTATCAGCGGGATCGCCATAGACCGTATCGGCAGCAAAACGGTAATGATTTTCGGCTTTATCCTGCTGATCGCCGGACTTTTGTGGCTGCAAATCGCAACAGCACTGTGGATGCTTTACTTCTTTGCCGTAATTTACGGCATTGCTCACGGAGGATTTTTTACGGTCATGTCCCCCATCGTAGCCGAATTTTTTGGGATAAAGTCTCATGGGGCCCTTTTCGGCATCGTTATGTTTTGCGGCACTTTTGGGGGTGCTGTTGGCCCGGTTCTGGCAGGATACATTTTCGACACTACGGCTGAATATGCAGGGGCCATTTGGATCTGTACGCTGATGAGTGCGCTTGGATTTGCGTTAATATCTTTGCTAAAACCGTTAGCAGGGAGTAAAACGCGCAGTCGATAGCATGCCACAGATATTGGATTTATGCATACAAATCTACATAAATGATAAAATGATAATCTTATCATACCAATTTCGATTCTTTTAAAATGGAAATATGGGGTTTGTCGAGCAAATTTTTTACATATATTTTTTTATAGGATATGAATATTCCAAATTATCCAGTGATCTGCTAAAGTAGTTCATGCTTAATTCATCAGCTATATTATACAGAACGACATAAATCATTTCGCATACATACACAGCGTTGTGCATGTTTGACCCTAACCTGTAGTGCTAAAATCAACGATTCAAAGGGCGAATACGCAATTTCTTATGACGCTGTGTATAGTAGGAATTTGCAGGAGGTTTAAAGGTGAATATCGCAAGCAACTTAGAACAATCCGCCTTTTATTTTCCCGATCATATTGCGGTCCTTGCGGGAGAAAAACAGATTACCTTTGCAGAATTTGATCATGAATCCTCGAAAATTGCTTCTGCTTTGATCAGCGCTGGGATTCAGCCGGGAGATCATGTGGCCCTATGTGCGCCGAATTCCTATGACTGGTTGACTTTTTATTTCGGGGCACTCAAAGCAGGGGCTGTTGCCGTTACTTTTTCTCACTTATTGACCAAGGATGAACTCTCTCAAATTATCGCAGATTGCCAGCCCAAGATTTTGCTTGCTGCTGATGAGAAACTCAATGACCTGGCAGGCATAAAAGACAACGGTTATATCAAACTGATCATATGTGAGCATGGAGATATTTCTTACGCGCGTTTCATGCAAAAGGGCACATCGGATTTTCAAACAGTGGATCGGAATCGCAAGGATACTGCAGCGATTCTTTATACCGGCGGGACTACCGGTACTCCCAAAGGGGCTATGCTCAGCCACGAAAACATCCAGACATCCATGTTCAATGTGGCCCACTTTGAGCGTTCAAGCGAGCAAGATCGCGCCCTGTGTTTTTTGCCGCTGAATCATGTATTTGCCCAGATTCATATCACCCATTCCACCGTATACAGCAGTGGTGGACTCGTGATGCAACCCGCTTTTGATATGGATGCGGTACTGGATGCCATCAAACGCTTTCAGATAACCAAGTTTTATGCAGTGCCCACCATCTACATTCGATTCTTGGAGCTTAAAGATTTGCGGAAAAGAATCAAGTCGATACGCTACTGTTTTTCAGCAGCCGCCAGCATGGCTACAGAAGTGGTGCGTGCATGGAAAAGCCAGACTGGCTTGGATATTCATGAAGCTTATGGAATGACGGAGAGTGCCTCCATGGTAACTTATAACCATTTCTATCGGCATGTCGTGGGTTCGGTTGGCACGCCGGCTAACCTGGTAGAGGTTCAAATCCGAGATTTAGAGGGAAATCTTCTGGAGTGGGGAAACCAGGGAGAGATTTGTATTTGTGGACCCAATATTACCAAGGGCTATTTGAATAATCCTGAAGAAACAAAAAGTGCTTTCCGGGGGAACTGGTTTCGTTCCGGAGATATTGGATTTATCGATCAAGACGGCTATCTTTACATTGTGGAGCGTTTAAAAGATATGATTATCACAGGTGGAGAAAATGTATATCCCCGGGAGATCGAAGAGCTTCTATACGCCCGTCCGGAAGTACTTGAATGTGCCGTCGTTGGTTTGCCCGATCGGGAATACGGAGAGCGGGTAACGGCGTTTATCGTTTCCCAGGGTGATCAACAGGTCGATCCAAAAGCGCTTAAGGCTTATCTGAAAGAAAAGCTAGCGGGTTTCAAGGTACCCAAAGAATTTATTTGTGTAGATGAATTACCGAAAAACAATGCCGGCAAGCTGCTTAAACGGGAAATAAAGAAGCGCTATGGCACTTCCATGCAGCCTCCAGCTGAAAGCGGTATTTGAAGACTCGTCCACATTCGAAAAACCCCGCCTCGTTACTCAGACTGTTGAATGCCATTGTTTGTTCTAACGACTTGCTTTCTGAACATATCCGGAGTATTAAAACCAGTCCTTTGATTAGATTCAGAATTGGCGCCATTTGAA
>CP070746.1:2320796-2345988 GCA_020348305.1 Desulfobacterales bacterium | reverse complement strand
AGCGTCATAAGTAATTGCGTATTCACCCTTTGAATCGTTGATTTTAACACTACAGTATAGGGTCAAACATGCAGAACGCTGTGTATGTATGCGCAATGATTTATGTCGTTCTGTATAACAAGGATAGGAAGATTCGGTTATGCTGTTAGGCTTACATACATACAGTTTCCATTTACACGGCATGGGCCAGGACTGGGGAGGGTTTGAGCATAAATGGCCGAGGGCGATGGATCTTTTTCAGTTAATGGATTTTGCCGTCGACCAGGGTTTGGACGGACTCCATATCACTGCTGCGGATTGTGAAAGTACGGACGAAGATCGTCTGATAAAAATTCGGCATGCAGCTGAAGGGCGGAACCTTTACCTGGAATATAACTTCTCTATGGATGAAGAATATGATTCTCGGCTCACCAACACCCTTGAAGAAGGAATTGCCATTGCACAGGCATTGGGCGCGGACATTGCCAAAGTCAGCATGGACCTAAAACGTCCCCGACCCATTGGTGCCAGCCGCTTTCATCCCGACGTCATGGATCAACTTGAGAATTTTACCGAACTTTTGAAGGCAGCCGCACCGAAAGCGGAAGCTGCCGGCGTGAAAATCGCAGTAGAGAATCACACCGATGCCTTTTCAACGGAGGTCCTCTGGGTGCTGGATCAGGTGAACCATCCATTTGTTGGCGCTTGTGTGGATACCGTTAATGGACTGCATGTTACCGAGGACCCCATGGTCGCTATTGAAAATCTTGCACCGCGGGCATTTACTAACCACTTCAGGGATAATCGGATCCAGATCCAGCATGATGGATTCAAACTTACGGGCGCGGCCGTGGGAGAAGGAGACCTTGATATGAAACGCGCCTATGAAATCATACGCGAGCAATCATCCATGAATCGGATTAATATTGAATTGGATATGGATGTCGTCTCGGACGACCCTGCCGAAGCGCGTCGCCATGAACGTGAGGCGGTTGAGCGTAGTATCCGGTATTGCAGGGAGGTATTGGGAATATAGAAGCTATCTCAAAAATGCATCTAACGCTCAATGGTTGCGTTGTCCCGCAAACTGAAATACTCACGTACTTCGTGTACGCTCCGTTTTCATTATTTAAATGATTTATGTAACGCTACTTTAGATTGGGGTACTGCAGAAGATGACAAAGAATTATCCCGAGCTGCACACCAGGCCGAGCCTGAATGTACTTAGCGAAGACCAGGTCGAGCAAATACATTTGGCCACGTTGGAGGTGCTGGAGCGCACAGGCGTCCAGATAAAACATCTCAGGGCCCTGGAATTGCTGGACGGCGCTGGTGCTAATGTAGATGGGGACCGCGTGCGTATCCCTGCCCGGATAGTTGAGGAAGCGATACACGCATCGCCACCCTGCTTTGCATTGGGCAAGCGAAATGGTGAACCTGCGCTCCTCCTCGAGGAAAATAGAAGCTGGTATGGGGCGGGTCTGGATTGCATGGATTACCTGGACCCCGTCACAGACGAGCGTCGCCGATTCACCAGCGAGGATTGCCGTGTCACTGCCACAATCACAAATGTTTTGCCCAACTACTCCTGGGCCATGTCTCTGGGTCTGGCCGCCGACGCACCGGCCGATATCGCCGACCGGGTGATTGCCAAACAGGCGTTGACCTACTGTGAGAAACCGTTGGTTTTTTGTTGCAACGATATTGCCAGCTTACACGCCATCTATGATATGGCCGTATTGATCGTGGGCAGCGAAAAGCGCTTTCGCAAGGCACCGACTATCGCACACCTGTCTTCGCCGGTTTCGCCGTTGTCTTACTACGATGACATGGCAGAGAAGATAATTTTCTGTGCTGAAAAGGGCATTCCTCAAATATTCTATTCAGGTCTTCAGGCCGGGGCAACATCTCCGGCAACCTTTGCCGGAACCATCGTGCAGGGAAGTGCCGAATCGCTCAGCGGCCTGGTACTTGCACAAATTGTCCACCCGCATGCGCCTGTGATCTATGGCGCATTTACAACCATCATGGACATGACCACGGCTATTTTCTCCTATGGCGCGCCTGAGATGAACTTGATGACGGCCGCAATGGCTAAAATGGCAAAGCGTTACAAGCTGCCGTTCTTCGGTACCGCCGGCTGCACCGACGCCAAGTTCTGCGATGACCCACAGGCTGCCATCGAAGCGACGTTCTCCTGTCTCAGTTCGGCGCTCAGTGGCGCCAATCTGATCCACGACATTGGCTTGCTCGATCATTCAACGCTCATCTCCCCAAACTACCTGGTATTGAACAACGAAGTGCTCCATATGGTCAAACAATACATGCGAGGTATTCTCGTCAACAACGAAACACTGGCCCTTGATCTGATTGATCGTGTTGGACCCGGCGGACACTACCTGGAAGAGAAACATACCATAGACCATTTCCGTGACGTATGGTATTCACAACTGTTTGATCGTACAAATTATGACGAGTGGCTTAAACAGGGGGCCAGGCCTTTTAAAAAACGTTTGCGTGAGCAAACCCGGAAGTTGATGGATCTCAATACTGCATCATTGCCGACAGAAATTGTCAAAGAAATGGACCGGATGGAAAAGCTATGGCACAGAGATTCCGGACATTGAATACCCTACTTAAAATGTACCCCAAAGGGGGCTGAAGATTCAGTTAAATTATTACTAAAAACTAAACACCAAACACTTGATGAATTTGACGATTTACGAATTCATCAAAGCCAAAGGAATTGACGAACTGTGGAATTAAGACCAATACATGAAAATTGTTCCGGCTGCAGCATATGTCGGTTGGCATGTGCGATTGAAAATTTTCAAGAAGTCAATCCATCCAAATCATTGCTGCGCATTGAAGCACGCTTTCCTGCCCCGGGCGATTACTGTATCCACGTTTGCGATCAGTGCGGCGAGTGTGCCGACAACTGCCCGGAAGATGCCATTCAACTTCAAGATGGAGTCTTTATTGTCGATCAGGATGCGTGTACGGGATGTATGATATGTGTCGACGTATGTCCCCGTGATGTGATGTTTGAACAGAAGCATTCTGACATTCCCGCAAAATGTGTTCTTTGCGGCGAATGCGCGCGAACATGCCCGCGAAATGCGATTGTATTGGTCGAAGAACAGGAAAGTGAGGTGGCCTAAATGATGTATGGCTATGCCGGCGTTATTCTGCGCGTCGACCTGAATACGCGACCATCCGCAAGCAGCCGCTGCCCGAAACACTGGTGGAAAATTTCATCGGCGGCAGAGGCTTTGTGGCTAAAATGTTGTATGATGAGATTCCCCCGGAAATCGGACCGTTTGACGCGGAGAACATGCTGATTGTCGCTACCGGCCCGCTTACGGGTCATTTTCTTCCGGCTAGCGGAAAAACCCATTTCGGTACCAAATCTCCAGCCACCGGCGGCTATGCCGACAGCAATATGGGCGGGCATTTCGGACCACACTTGAAATATGCCGGCTATGATGTACTGGTGATCACCGGAAAGGCGGAGAGCCCCAGCTATTTATTTATCAGTGACGATATGGTTGAGGTTCGGCTGGCTGCAGAATACTGGGGGCAGGGCTCGATTACGGCAGAGAAAGATCTAAAACGTCAGCTGGGAGATGAGTATCAGATTATCACCATCGGACCGGCCGGAGAAAACCGGGTTCGATACGCCTGTATTTCGCATGATTTCGGACGCCAGGCCGGAAGGACCGGTGTCGGGGCCGTGATGGGAAGTAAAAATCTTAAGGCAATCGCGGTGAAGGGTACCGGAAGTATTCCGGTTGCCGATCTGAAAGAGGCGTTTGCAAAAGGCAAAGAAGCCTATCAAAAGGTCAAAGCCAAACCCGGTTTCGAGGGCTGGACACCGGAGGGCACGGCTGGTTTGACAAACTGGGCAAACGAGGTCGGTGTATTTCCCACCCGCAATTTTCAAACCTCGTATGCGGGGCATTACAAAAATATCAACGGTAAAGCGATTCTTGACCGGCTCAAAATCACCGACAAGGGATGCTTTGGCTGTCCCACACCGTGCGGCAAGTACGGGCACACCAGGACATCTTCAGGCGCAGCTTACGTGGAAGGACCGGAATATGAAACCATCGCCCTGTTCGGTGGAAATTGCCTGCTAAAGACCATTGAAGAAGTGGCGTTTGCGAATTATTTATGCGATGAGTTGGGTATCGATACGATCTCCGCCGGTGTTGTGATTGCCTGGACCATCGAATGCTTTCAGAAAGGCATTTTAAACAGCCAAGAAATCGGCAGAGAGATCGATTTTTCGGATCTGGATACCGTCGTTTACCTTCTGAATAAAATCGCAAACCGGGAAGGTATCGGCGACCTCTTGGCCGAAGGCGTTAAAATAGCCGCGGAAAAAACGGGTAACGGTTCGGAACAATTTGCTATCCACGTCAAGGGGCTGGAATGGTCGGGTTACGAATGCCGCAATGCGCCTTCGATGATGCTGGCTTATCTGACGGCGGATGTGGGAGCGCATCACAATCGGGCTTGGGTTCTGGGCCACGACGTCGCCGGCGCCTGGACCAGCGTTCACGATCTGATTGCCTCCGGGGCAGAGCATGAAGCGCAGCCCAAGGCGGTTGTCAGCGACCGCAGTGCGCAATATGTAATCGCATCCCAACATACGCGGTCTCTCTTCGATGCCCTGGGGAATTGCCGGCTTCAAATGATGGAGCTGGGCTTTGAGGAGGAACATTACGCCGAACTGTATTCGCTCATTACCGGAAGGACAAAAACCTGGGAGGAACTGTTGAAGATATCCGAGCGCATCTGGCAGCTCACGCGGGCATTTTCAGTGCGGGAAATAGACAATTTCGACCGCAACATCGATTTTCCACCGGGACGGTTATACGAAGAACCCATTGCAGATGGTCCGAACCAAGGACATGTTCTATCCAAGGGGGATATCCACAACCTGCTGACCTGGTACTATAACAAAAGGGGCTGGAATGAAAACGGAATTCCCACGAAGGAGACCCTCAAGGCTGCCGGTTTGCAGGAGGTAGTAGAAGATTTTGAAGCCCGAGGACTCTTTTGATTCCCAGGGGTTCAGGGGTTCAGGGTTTAGGGTTCAACACAGCCGCTGGCCGATAGAGGTGGCCAGTTTTATCGGATAAGAAACGAATGAACATCGAACATCCAACACTGAACGTCCAACATCGAATAATGAATTCTGTCAATTTAAAAAAGACTGAGCAACACGCGGCGCACTCGCCGCGCAAGCGCCTGACGCAGCGGGAGCGCCTGCGCTGCGCGAGCGAATCAAACCTTCGAAATTTCGCGGTTCAGAATTCTGCGGTCTTCAGATCACGTCTTCAGCGTGATTTGCTTGTTTAAAAATAGATAAAGCGGAGCGTCATCAATATTGGAAGTTCGATGTTGGAAGTTCGATGTTCGACGTTCAATCTTTTCACTGTTCCGGCTAGGCGGTGTTTCATATGAGGGTTCATGTAAGGTAACCCTGAACCTCTGAACCTTTACAATAAGGAGGATTAAAGAAATGGGAAGAACTTATACGCCCGCCGAGAGCGATTTGGGCAACCCCGACGCAGTTGTAATCGGCGGCGGCATCGTGGGCACGGCGACAGCGTTTTGGCTTTCAAAAGCCGGCTTAGACGTTGTGCTGGTGGAGATGCGCGACGGTCTATCGACCTTGACCACACCGGCATCGGCAGAATGTTTTCGGGCACAATTCGCAGAGCCGGCCATGGCGGCGCTGGCCATACCGAGTATCGAGATGTTCGAGCATTTCGATGAGGTCATCGGCATACCGGATTACAGTATTTCCATCAAACAGCAAGGGTATCTTTTTCTTACCGATAATCCGGAGACCGTTGATGATCTTCAAGAAAATGTCGCACAGCAGCACAAGTTAGGAGTTACGGACTCGGAATTTTTGGAACGTGATGCAATCCTGGCCCGCTTTCCTTTTCTTTCTGCTTCTGTATTGGCGGCGACTTTCCGACAGCGGGATGGGTGGCTGTCCTGCCATGAGCTCACGCAGGGATTTGCCAAGGGGTGCGATGCCAGGTTCTTTATCAATACCAAAGCCGCCGGGATTCACATGGATGAAAAAGGTGTTTGCGGAGTGGAGACGAATCGGGGAATCATGCAGACCCGTATCGTGGTAAATGCCGCCGGTCCTTTCGCGGCTGAGGTGGGGCGTATGGTCAATCTGGATCTGCCGCTGGAGCCGGTCCGTAGGCAAAAGGTCTATATAGAGACCTCTGTTGCAATTCCGCAAGACGCCCCGTTTACGATTGATGTAAACAACAATTCCTATTGGCGTCCTGAACCGGGGGGTGTGATTATCGGCTGGGTAGATTCTGACGAGCCGGTCAGTCAGCCTTCTGAAAATGTCCATACCGATTGGGAGTTTCCGGCCATAACACTGGAAAAGGTCAAACGCCTGGCACCGTTTTTCGAAGAGGTCGAAAAGACCGTCAGACAACCCGATATCAATACATCCGCCGGGTACTATGTCTATACGCCCGATGACCAGCCTTTAATCGGGTCGGTTCCGGAAGTTCCCGGATTTTATATCAACTGCGGCTATTGGGCCGGTGTCATGCTTTCTCCGGAGGCGGGCAAGCGCATCGCCGATCTCATCACCGGAACGCTGGATCCCAAAGACAACCCCTTGCGGCCAACGCGTTTCAAAGAAGGCCTTGGGAAAAAGGGCAAAACACTTATGAGTCACTGATGATAAAATCACAAGGAACCCGCTTCAAAATGGTTTCCAGAGCATATCTGCAAAAAGGAGACACAGAAGATGTCTTTGGGCAAAATTGTTGAGGTGAATTTGACGGACGGCAAGGTAACGACCAGGGACTATTCTGCTGAAATAGCAAATACCTATCTGGGTGGACTCGGGTTCAACAGTTGGTATTTATACGAACATGTTCCTTCGCAGGGTGGTGCTTTGGATCCGGAAAATTTATTGGTGATAAGCTGTGGGCTGCTGACAGGGACGGCGGTACCTGCTTCCTCAAGGATTCAGATCAGCGCCATGTCACCGCTTTCCGGCCTGATGGGCAGTTCAAACGTAGGCGGTTTTTTCGGTGTCAGGCTGCGTGCTTGCGGAATCCGAAGTATTATTATTCGCGGACGATCAACAAATCCGGTTTTTTTGAAGATAAGTCCGGACGGTGTAGCATTAAAAAATGCCGGCGACCTTTGGGGCAGGGATACGCACGAAACCGAAAAGCGCCTGAAATCGGATCTCGCAGATGAAAAAGCGGAAATTATGACCATCGGGTCTGCCGGAGAAAACCAGGTGCGCTATGCCTGCATCATGCTCGGTGCAGACCACGCCGCAGGGCGCACCGGCATGGGCGCGGTGATGGGCTCGAAAAATCTCAAGGCGATTATGGTCCAGGCTCCCCGCGCGAGAGAAAAGATGGATAACGAGACATCCAAGCTGGTCAAAGGGTATATCCACAGGGTGAAATCCAGTGTCTCCCGCTACCGGGATTATTCCACCTGGGGCAGCTCGGGAGATATTCTTGAGCTTCATTTGTTGGGTCTTCTCGGTACCGAAAACTACCGCAAGATGCAGTTTGACCGGGCCAGGGAAATTGACGGACGTCGCCTGGCAGACTATGTGACACGCAGGATTAGCTGCCACCGCTGTCCGGTGCATTGCAAGGCCGAGGTTGAAATCCCCAAAGGCAAGTACAAGGGGTTTAAGGGCCATCGGCCGGAATATGAAACCGTGATTGACCTGGGAGCCCTGTGCGGATTAGGTGTTCCCGAAGAGCTGCTTTATCTGAGCAATCTGTGCAACATACTGGGACTTGACAGTATTTCCACCGGCAGCGTTATTGCCTTTGCCATGGATCTGTTTGAGCGCGGCATCCTCACCCGCGAGGATACCGATGGCCTTGATCTGGCATGGGGTAATGCCGAAGCCATGGAAGAGATGATGATTCGGATCGCGAGGCGCGAGGGTTTAGGAGATATACTGGCCCAGGGTGTGCGACGCGCTGCCAAAATCATCGGCAAGGGGGCCGAAAAATATGCCTATCACGTCAAAGGCGTGGAGATTTACGGCGGGGACCCCCGGGGGATGATGGGTACTGCCCTGAGTTATGCCATATCACTTCGGGGAGGAGATTTTACGAGCGTTTATCCGGTCCCTGAATTTCGCTATAGCCCCGAAAAGGCTGAAAAGGAGTTCGGTACGAGGGCAGCCATTGATTACCAAGCCACCGAAGGCAAAGGTGCGCTGGTGCGAAAATGCTTAATCGTCAGTGCCGTTATTGATTCTTTGGGGATATGTAAAGTCCCGGCCCTTACAATTATCGGTGATTTTGATCTGGAAAAGGAAGCCGCCTTGACTCGCACCCTGACCGGTCTTGATATCAGCACCCCGCAGCTGTTTCGAATCGGGGAGCGGATTGTCAATTTTCAAAAACTTATCAATCTCAAATTGGGCGCAACTTCTGCCGATGACACGCTGCCGGATAAATTTTTGTATGAGCCAATCGTAGAAGGCCCGGCCCGCGGACAAAGAGTCCAAGAGCTGGCGTCCATGGTCAGGGCATTTTACCGCCGTATGGGATGGGACAAGCAAGGCATACCGACGGAGGCGAAGCTCAAGGAGTTGGGAATCAAATAAAAGAAAATTTTTGGTTTCAGGTGTCGAGTTTCAGGTGTCAGTCAGGTCTGAAGTCAGAGATCAGAGGTCATAGGTCAATCTTAGACAGGCAGATGATAAAAACAGGAAGATGTGGCACCTTATCTGATTTCTGTTTTCTGTCCTCTGTCCTCTGTTTGCTGACACCTGACACCCGACACCTGAAACCTGATTGTATAGGACACCGCAAACCTTGGAAAAAAAGCGTATGCATGCAATCATCCACCGAAATCATTTAAAGGGATTCTTTCTGGTCGCCTTTGCCGGAATACTTTGGTCATTTGGTGCCTTGATCGTTCGTTATATGGTGGCGGCTCAAAGCTATCAGTGGCAATATTTGTTTTTTAGGGGTATTACGATCGCTGTGGTTCTTTTAATCTATCTCGTGACGCGAGAGGGCAGTGAGTTTGTAAACAGTATTAAGCGAACTGGGCTATCAGGGTTGCTGGGCGCCTGCGGACTTGTAGCAGCCTTCAGCGGTTTTATCTGGTCGATTACCCTGACAACTGCAGCCAACACCCTCTTTATGCTGGCGGCCACACCGTTCATCGCTGCTTTTCTAGGTTTTGTTTTGTTAAAGGAAAAGATTCGAAATCTGACCTGGGTGGCCATGATCATCGCGTTATTGGGTATGCTCGTAATGGTCGTTGAGGGATTGGGGGTCGGCAATCTTAAGGGTAACCTGATCGCCTTAGGGTCCGCTGGGGGTTTCGCTATCTTTGCGGTCAGTCTTCGCTGGCACAAGGAGACACCACAATTTACTACGGTTGCGCTTGCGGGTGTGCTATGTGCACTGTTGACTATGTTGATCCTGTTATTTCATAAAGACACACTGGCCATGCCGCCACGAAACGTGTATCTCAGTATCTTACATGGTTTTATTGTCGGCTGCGGTTTAATCTTATTTTCCTTGGGTGCCAAATTCTTGCCGGCGGCGGAACTGACGTTGTTGACAATGATTGAGGTGGTTGCTGGTGTTCTTTGGGTCTATCTCCCAATTTTTGGTATCCACGAAGTACCCAGTGAACTTACGGTTGTCGGCGGGGTCATTGTGTTATCTGCGATTGTGCTCGATGGTGTGAGCGCCCGACAGCAACGGCAGATGATCGGAATGACTTAAAAAGAAAAATTAGTAAGGATGATTGAATGCCATGGAATAAAAGTGAGGAGTTTGTCTCAGACTAATTTAGGAGAAGGAAAAAATGCTTAGAGGCAGAACCTATGAGGAAGTATGCAATAACTTCAAGTGGGAGATTCCGGAGTATTACAACATAGGTGTCGATGTATGTGATAAGTGGGCCGACGACAAACATCGGCTAGCAATCATCTATGTAGACTCGCACGGAATGGAGCAAAAGTTTACATTCCGGGCATTAAAAAATATATCAAACCAGTTAGCCAATGCCCTGAAGGCAAAAGGCATCGAACGGACAGACAGAGTCGGAATTTTGCTTTCTCAGCGTCCTGAAACCTTAATTTCACATATTGCAATTTATAAACTGGGTGCCATCGCTGTTCAACTGCTCACACTTTTTGGTCCGGATGCCATCGAATATCGGCTTGAAGACAGCCAGGCCAAAGCGGTGATCACGGATGAGGAGAATGTATCAAAGATCCACGAGATTAGAGAGCGCCTCCCCCACCTCCAGTTGATATTGGTTGTTGATGCTGGCAAAGAAAAAGATACCATGGATTTTTGGGAAGCAGTAGAAAGGGGAAACCGCCATTTTACTCCCGTCAAAACCAAGCCTGAAGACCTCGCATTGATTATTTATACCTCGGGTACTACAGGTCAACCTAAGGGAACCCTTCATGGACACCAGTTATTGCTTGGTATTCTTCCGGGTTTCGAATTTTACCACAATTTATTTCCTCAAGAAGGTGATCTTATGTGGACCCCGCTTGATTGGGCTTATATCGGTGGTTCGTATGATGCATTGTTCCCAACATTACACCACGGTTATCCCATGCTGGCTTACAGACCTCGAAAATTTGATCCTGAAGAAGCGTTTTATATGATGGCAAAACATAGGGTAAGAAATCTCATGGCCGTTCCTAGTGTGCTGCGGATGATGATGCATGCTGTCAAACGCCCCCGGGAACACTACGATATCCAGTTAAGATCAATAACTGCCGGAGGAGAAACGTTGGGGGAAGAACTTTGTGATTGGACGAGAGAGTATCTTGGGGTTGAAATCAATGAGCAATATGGGCAGACGGAATGCGACTTAGTCCTTGGTTTTTGTTCGGAAGTCATGAACATGGTCCCGGGGTCCATCGGTAAGGCTGTTCCCGGACATGTTGTTGAGATAATCGATAAAGACGGTCTGATTGCAAAGCGTGATGAACTCGGTGAGCTAGCGGTAAAAGCTCCTGATCCGGTGATGTTCTTAGAGTATTGGAGAAATTCGAAAGCAACAAAGGAGAAGTTCATCGGCAATTGGATGCGAACAGGCGATTATGGTAGAAAAGATCAAAATGGATATTTTTGGTTTAGCGGTAGACAAGATGATATTATCGAAAGCGGTGGCTTCAGGATCGGGCCTGGTGAAGTGGAAGATTGTTTGATGAAGCATCAGGCAGTTGCACTGGTTGGGGTCATAGGTGTTTCCGATCCTATAAGAGGAGAGATTGTAAAAGCGTTTATTTTACCCAAAGAAGGTGTGACACCTGACAAAGCTCTTGAGGAGAGCATTAAAGAACATGTGAAAAATAGGCTTGAGGCGCATGCTTATCCCCGGGAAGTGGCGTTTGTAGATGAGATGCCGCGGACATCGACCGGCAAGATCCTGAGAAATGAGTTGCGCAGGATGCATGAAGCCGGGGCCTAAGGTTCCAGGTTCAGGGTTCAAAGGTTCAGAGGTTAAGAAATATGTAGGTGTCAGGTGTCAGTGTTCAGCAATCGGCTTCGGCGCAACGAAGAACTGACACCTGTCACCCGAACCCCGAAACCTGATTGTAACCCAGAACCCAGAACCCAGAACCCAGAACCTTTGAACCTATCATTGGAGGCTTGTATGATAAATAAAGCGGTCCTTTATGAAAAGAACCAAAACGTTGCGATCATTACCCTTAACCGACCGGAGCGGCTTAATGCCATAAACACGGATCTCCTCAACGGACTCATAGAACAGCTTGAAACGGCAAGGCAGGATAAGGACGTCTTAGCGGTTATTCTAACAGGTGCAGGCAGGGCTTTTTGTGCCGGTGAAGATCTGAAGGAAACCTCTTCCAGAAAAAGCGTCGAGGATTGGATTGAGGAAACCGAAGGGCTCCAGGACGTGCAACGTGTGATCATGTCTTTAGGAAAACCACTAATAGCAGCAGTTCCAGGTTATGCACTGGGAGGCGGGTGTGAGTTTGCAATGAGCTGTGACATAAGAATAGCTGCTGAAGCGGCCAAATTTGGATTTCCAGAGACTGAGGTAGGGCTTACCATTACAACTGCAGGAACAAAGTTGCTTGCACAAATTGTAGGATTGGGCAAGGCCAAAGAATTGGTCTTTACCGGTGACTTGATCGATGCCCCAGAAGCATACCGAATCGGTTTGGCAAACAAGGTCGTATTGGCTGAGAACCTCTTAGATGAAGCTCTGGTTATGGCCCGGAGAATTGCAGAAAAATCCCCTCTTGCCCTTAAGCTCTCGCGAATTGCCATTGACCAGGGGCTGCACTCGAGTTTCGAGCAGACGCTAGAACTAGAAGCCAGCCATCTTTTGACCTGTGTGGGAGCTCAAAACCAGATAAAGTTCGTTGAGAGAAAGCTCGAGAAGATGAAGGAAAAGCGGTATGGATAAAAACACTTACGATGTGGTTATCGTCGGTGGCGGCATCATGGGTTCCTCCACCGCCTACTTTTTAATGAGCAATGACGCCAGACTCAAAGTGGCCGTGGTCGAAATGGATCCGACCTATACTAGAGCGTCAAGTGCGCTATCTATGGCCAACACCCGCATTCAGTTCAGTCTCAAACAAAACATCCAAATCTCCCAATATGCATTTGAGTTCCTGGAACGCTTCGAGGATAAAATGGTTGTCGGTGAAGATAAACCGAACATCGCTTATCGCCGGGAAGGCAATCTATTTCTCGTAGATGAATCCGGCCGCAGCACAGCCAGGGAGGCTCTGGATTTGCAGAAAAATCTGGGTTGCAAGGTAGAATGGTGGTCCCTGGAAAAAATAAAGCAGCGCTACCCGCTTTATGATTTGTCCGGGCTGGCGGGAGGTACCTTCGGACCCGAAGACGGACACCTGGATGCCTATGCTGTGCTCATGGGGTTTAAGGCCAAGGCCAGATCACTGGGCGCTGAATATATCAACGACGAGGTAATTCAGCTCATGTCCGTAGGCGGACGCATCAGCGGAGTTAAATTGGCTTCGGGAGAAAAGCTGACATCCAAATTCGTAGTCAACTGTGCCGGTGCATGGGCGGCCAAGGTCGCCCGGACAACCGGCGTGGAGCTTCCCGTTGAACCGGTCAAGCGACAGGTCTTCGTACTGGACCCGGCTGTGAAGCCGGAAGGACCGCTTCCGCTGACTTTTCTGCCCTCAGGTCTTTATTTTCGAACCGAGACCGGCAATCAGATTCTGGTAGGAAAGTCCCTGGAAGAGGACCCGGTTGGGTTTGACTTCAACTGGGACGACAAGCGCTTCACGGAGGTACTCTGGCCTGAGTTGGCCGCATTCGTTCCCGCATTCGACACGCTTAAACTCATCCGGGGCTGGGCTGGACTTTATGCAGTTAATACCCTCGATGGCAACGCCATTCTGGGCGAATGGCCTGGTCTTAAAGGATTTTTCCTGGCCAACGGATTTTCTGGCCATGGGCTTCAGCAAGGCCCGGCCGTAGGCCGTTATATCTCCGAGTTGATTATCGGCACACCGCCAATACTGGATCTTTCGATCTTCCGGCCCGAACGCATCCTGGAGAACAAGCCTCTGAGTGAAGCCGGGCTGGTATGATATCTTAAAACCAATACCAATTTGGGAGGAACAATGGCCAAAGTTCAAGTTGCTCAGATTAGCGTCCCGGAAGGCTGGATTGATTTTGGAATCGGTCAGCCTCACATAGACATTCTTCCTTTAGATCAGATGGCAAAGGCGTCCTCGCATCGTTTGGAGCAGGGAGACCGCAATATATTGCAGTATGGCATGCAGCAAGGCGATGGCAACTTCAGGATCTCACTGGCCCAATTTTTGAGCGCGGAATACGGGGCGCCTGTAGATCCGGATCATCTGTTTATTACTGCCGGAATTTCACAGGCGCTGGATCAAATCTGTGCACTTCACACGCGACCGGGCAATACGGTTATTGTTGAAGAGCCTTCCTACTTTCTGGCCTTGCGTATCTTCGCAGACTATGAGCTTAAGATTATTAGTACTCCTATTGACGAGAATGGCCTGATCATTGAAGCTTTAGAAGAAAAATTGGTAAAGCACAAACCGGTTTTTATTTATACGATACCGACTTTTCATAATCCGGCAGGTGTGACTTTAACAGCAGATCGACGTGAGAAACTTGTCAGTTTAGGTGAGAAATATGACTTTCTTATAGTCGCGGATGAAGTCTATCAAATGCTGGCTTATACGTCTGCGCCTCCACCGCCAATGACTTATTTCGATACCTCGGCACGGGTTCTTTCATTGGGCTCATTTTCCAAAATTCTTGCTCCGGGGTTGCGGCTGGGATGGATGCAGGCCAAACCTTCGTTGTTGGAACCGTTTATAGTATGTGGCTACCTTGATAGTGGAGGCGGATTGAATCCTTTTGTCTCCAGTATTGTGAACAGTATGATAGAACTTGGTCTGCAAAAAGATTACTTGAATTTCCTAAGAAAAACTTACCGCGACCGCATGGTCGCCTTGAGTAAAGCACTCCGTCAACACATACCTGCTCTCACATATACGGATCCCGATGGGGGTTACTTTATCTGGTCTTATTTGCCAGAGGGAACGGATGCCGAAGCATTGCTTGCTGAGGCAAAGAAGCACCAAGTGGGTTTTCAGCCTGGTATAAAATTTTCAAGCACCAAAGGCTTGTGTAATTACCTGCGGTTTTGCTTCGCCTTTTACGACCAAGAGCATTTAGTGGAAGGTGTTGAGCGCCTGGCGCGAATAATTAGGTAAAAGCTAAATTTCATATCACGCCTGTATGATATCTTCTAGCCTGAAGTCAATATCGTCAGGCAAGGAGGGAGGATTATATTCTTCCATTGCCTTAATAATAGCTTTTTTTGCGTTGCTTCGCATACCGGTTAAATTGAGATCCGAAGTTTCCTCTAACCTGCCACGACTAGATATCAGGGGTATCCACATTTCTTTTTTAAAATTCTCAAGTGTGTGTTCAGTATCAAGGTAGGTGCCAGTTGGGGCTGCATCTTTGAAAATAGATAAGTTGATCGTGTTATCATTTACCAAGATTCCCTGTAAAACGCGTTGTGCATAACACGCGACTTCGTGGTCAATCATCAAGATTTCCTGGGACATCGTATTTTCTTCAGCAAAGAGTCCCATTCCTAGTATCATATTGGTTCCTGCAAGCGCTGGAAGTAGTGCTGTGCCTATTTTTTCCATGCCCAATTGCGCGTCGATCAACTTTGTATCAGCCAAGATGCCCCCACCTCCTGATGGTAAATTATAAAACTTAGCCATTTGAGTTGTCCCAATGCGTAGCATCCCAAATTCTGGTCCTCCATGAGAAACGCCTCCGGTTCTCATGTCTAGAATTCTGGCCCAGCTCGCATAAACCAGCGGCACCGCGGGATTCACTATTTTGGCCAGAATAAAGCTGTTCAAAAGCTCTGCATTCGCCATAACCAAGGTAGCTGCTAAAGTTGCCGGAGCAGTCCCCCCACACATCGGTCCAGATTCGATAAATAACGGCAATCCCTTTTTAGCCCCGCCAATGATGAGCTCCGCTGAGTCACTACGAAGAGTTAAGGGGCTTGTCAGTGTCACCAAGATGGAAAGAAATGGTCTCCGCTGCAGCTCATTAAATCCGCCAGCAACTTCACTGGCCATTTTGATGATTTTGTCCAAATTTTTCTCCCCTTTTGCTTGAATAACCAGATGCTTCCTCGCGTTCATTAACCCAATCTTGAACTCATAAAGATCGCTCAGTTCAGTGGGTACATCCGAAGGTGTTCCTGGCGTCAATAAAAAGTGAGGGGGCTCAAGTACATCAGAAAGACGAAAGATATCCACAAGGTCTTGAGACGTAACAGGCCGGTGTGTTTCCGTTTCAACATCCAGGGCATTGGATGCAAAACCGATGGTGCCAAAATAAGAACGCATGCCCCCTACATTCATTGGAGGGATACCGTCCCGTCCATACAACTGTATGCTGGGTGAACACTTGCTCAAAGTCTCTGAGATCAGATAACTAGGTAACCGAACGATTTGCCTGGAAACATCTATTTCTGCACCCGCTTTCTTATATAGCTCCAGTGCTTTTTCATCATACACGGTGACACCAACATCCCAAAGGAGTTCTCTAGAGGCACGATCAATTTCGTGCATTTCTTCCTTACTTAGGATACTTGTTGTAGGAATCATGTCGTTCCTCCTTTCCTAGTTATCGATTTAAAGATAGAATTTTACTTTAGAAACTAACGTTGCAATAGCAAAAAGCAGTTTGCATATCAAGTTGGAAATCGTCTTTTTGCGATTATCTAATCACTCTATTTTAGTTGCCATAATACTAAGTGCGCTCTCCAATCTTGACATACTATCCTTATTTTTGCCATACTTGCGCTCAAAATAAGAGAGTTCTTTTCATCATAATTCAATGAATAAAGGAGCAATTATGAATTCAAAAGGACCGGATTTACTGGAAAGGCGGGAGATAGAAGCGCAAATAGCCATTCCTCTGATAAAGGGGTACATAGCGGAAATGGGACGGGCAAGAGCGATCGAAATCGCAACGAAGGTAATTCAAAACATGACCCGCAAAGCGGGACACCAGACGGCCGTGGAATCAGGTTCGAATACCCTGGCAGATTTGGCGAAGGTGATGCAATCCTGGTCACACGCAGGTATCCTGGAAGAAAAAATTCTGGAACAGTCAGAAACTGCCTATGCTTTCAATGTAACCCGCTGTCAGTATGCAGAGAGGTATGAGGCGCTGGGGGTCAGAGAATTCGGCTATTGCCTATCCTGTTGCAGGGACCAACCCTTCATCGAGGGATTCAATCCAAAGATCAGATTTCAGCGGACGCAAACTATTATGGAGGGTGCGTCTATCTGTGATTTTCGTTTAACGGTGATTTAAAGATAAGGTGCCTTATGAAACTATCAGCTGAAGCAAGAACTCTCCATGACGCCTCAATAATTATTGATGGACTCCAGATAAGCAACTGGATTGAACCCGTTTTCCGCAGTATCCATCAGGGCGGGGTGACAGCCGTCACTGCCACGGTGGCTGTCCATGAAGGATTTCGCCAGACGATTAAAAACATCGCGCGGTGGCAGGAGATGTTCCGAAGATATGCCGGTTTCATGATGCCGATAAAACGTGTAAATGACATTGCCGAAGCAAAAAAATCTGGAAAAACGGGCTTTATCTTTGGCTTTCAAGATACTGCCCCCATTGAGGACGATCTTGATCTCCTCTCCATTTTTCATGCACTCGGTGTCCGGGTTATTCAGCTTACCTATATGAAAGCCAATTGTGTGGGTCAGGGATGTTTGGAACGATTCGACAGCGGCTTGACGGATTTTGGGATTGAGGTAATCGAGGAGATGAACCGATTGGGAATCCTTATCGATTTATCACACGTCGGATATAGGACATCTATGGCTGCCATTGAGGTTTCACAGAAACCGGTGGCATTTACCCATGCCAATCCGAAGAGTCTTTGGGATCATCCCCGCAACAAAACAGATGAAGAAATAAGGGGTGTTGCCGAGCGGGGCGGGGTTATTGGTGCAAACATCTTTCCCGCCTTTCTGCCCTCGGGTAACCAGGCGACCATTGACGACTATATTGACGTTATCGATTATCTGGTTGAGATGATCGGAATCGATCACGTTGCCGTCGGTACCGATTTTACCGAGGCGCAACCGAAAGAATTTTTTGACTGGCTTTTGACCGGGAAGAGCAAACGAGGGCCTTGTATGGAACTTGTTCATCCCATCTCAAACCCAAAAGGAATCCAGTCCGCCAAGGAGTTTCCCAACATTACTCAAGCACTGATGAAACGCCGGTATGCCCAAGGAGAAATCAAGAAGATCATGGGGGAAAATTGGTTGAGGCTCTATCGGGAGGTTTGGAATGAATAGGGCTGAGACCAAAAAGAAGTAAGATGGATTTTGACAACAGTCTGTTTGGCTTATTTTATTGACGATAAAGAGTCTAACGCAGACTTAACCCCTTTTCAGGCCAAGCCGGTCCAGGGTTTCGTGCGTGGGTCTACCGTTCCGATCCCATCCCCGATGTTGATAGTATTCGTCCAACATCCGGTCCAGCTCTACGACGTGACCTGTGGCAGGACCTTCAGGCATAGGCTCTTTTAGCATTCTTGGCGGGAGAGTATCGTCAAAATGAGTGAAGCCTGCTTCAATCAAGAAGAGCCGCTCAAGGTTGTAAATGCGCTCTCCAGCTTTAAGCAGATTGTCCGGCGTGTACTCGATCCCTGTGGCGGCTCTCATGATAGACGACATCGGATCAAGTGCCAGACTCCGGTCATGCTTTATAAAATACCTCATGCCCGCAAAAGCGCATACTCCGACTGAATCGATTACAGCATAAATATCCTGCATAATTTTGCAATACTTTGCTTTTCCTTCGGGAGTCAGCGGATCAAGGCTGTAGTCGAAGTAACCGAACTCGATGTATATCATATCCCCCTTCATATGTGAGGCGCCGATATTGGAAGTAGCATAGAGTATACCCATGCCCTTGGCCCCGCGAGGGTCGTAGCCGGGAAACTCCATCTTTTTAGCCGACATAGAGTATTCCGGATGGCCGCAGTGTTCCGCAAGGCGATAGCTGCCTTCTGCGATCAGATCGCCGAAACCATCCCGGAAAGCCGTCTTTTCGACTAAATTGACCATCGCATCGGCATCGCCGAATGAAAGTGGCCGGTCGATATCGGATGGGGGCAGCAATCCCCGCTCGAAAAGTTCCATGGCGCAGCCGATGGTCATACCGGTGGAGATGGTGTCCAGTCCTAGTTCGTTGCAGAGGTAGTTGGCCTTGATGATGGCCTCCAGATTGTCTATGCCGCATGAAGAACCGAGTGATGCTATCGTTTCGTATTCAGGTCCTTCGCCCTCACCTTGCCATGTGGGATGAACCAGCCTGGTAATTCTTCCGCAGGCGATGGGGCAGCCCCAGCAGGCTCCCGGCCGCAATAAGTACTTCTGCGTCAGAACCTGTCCGGATACCTTTTCGGCGCCTTTGAAGACGCCGGTTTGAAAATTGCAGGTTGGACAAATCCCCGCAGCAGAGGTGACGGGAGGCATATAAGCGGTGCCATAATCACGTAGGACCAATTCACCCGCCTTGGCGGCGGTCTTAACTTTGTCCCGGACCTGCCGGGAGATATCCTTGACTGTCTTTTCGTCCGCAAGAGGCACCAGCCCAGAGCCTTTCACGGCTACCGCCTTCAGGTTTTTACTACCCATTACCGCACCGGCTCCCCCGCGGCCGGCTGCCCTGTGCTTATCGTTCATGATGGATGAAATGCGGACTTTTCTTTCACCCGCGGGGCCGATAACCGCCACTTTTGCATTTTCTGAGGTCTCAGCCTTGATAGCCTCATCGGCCTGAGGAACACGCATACCCCATATATGCTCGGCCGGCCTTATCTCCGCCTGCCCATCTTTAATCCACAAGTAGACAGGTTTCTCTGCCCGACCTTCTACAATGACGATGTCAAACCCGGTCTTTTTTAATGCCGCGGGGAACTTGCCACCCGAGTTCGAACAGGTCAACGCATTGGTTAAAGGACTTTTTGTGACCACCATGTATCGACATCCGGTCGGCACCGGCGTAGCGGTCAAAGGTCCGGAAGCCATAACTAATCTGTTTTGGGGAGACAGCGGATCGATTTTGGGATCCATCTCCTCCATCAGGTAGCTGATAGCCAGCCCTCTTCCACCAAGATAATCTCGGGCCTTGGATTCCTGTATCTCCTCCAAGGTAGTTCGACCCCTATTCAGATCCACCCGCAATAGTTTACCGTTCCATCCAAACATTTTCTTTGCCTCCAGCCAATCAAGGCCTCAGCCATTGGGTGGGGATGCTTTACTTTTAAGCTCTTTTCTGGTATCTCCTTGGGTACTTTAAAAACGTATATCTGATTGGAGTCTATTTTTCAAGACAATCTTCGGGGATTTCCTTATCATATCAAATGATTATCGTATCAATCCTTTTGCTAGGAGAAAATGGTACTTTATTGGCTTCCTTCAAGAAGAAATATCCTTGCTTGATTATAGAAAATTTAATAGCAGGAGGGTATGGTTCTCGGCTTTTGCCGGGTTGGATGCTAACTTTAGAAAAAGGAGGAGCGATATGAAAAAAGCTGCATTTATTGTAATCGTTTTAGCCGTTGCATTTGTCTTTTCATTGGTTAGTTTCAACAGCGTTTTTGCCCATCCAACGATATCGTTATTGGACGAAATCCAGAAAAGAGGCGTCATCAAGGTTGGGATGTTTCTTCAGTATCCTCCCACAGAGTACCGCGATCCGGTCACCAAGGAGCCCAAGGGGTTGAATGTGGATCTCGCAAATATTCTGGCTAAAGATCTGAAGGTTAAGCTTGAGATTGTCGATATGGAATGGGACGCCATCATCCCGGGCCTTCTGGCAAGGAAATATGATATCTGCATCGCCTCCATGAGCCGCAAGCCCTCGAGGAATCTTTCGATAGCCTTCACTTCCGTAAACACAGAAGACTATGCCATTATGGGGATGGTTAGACCCAACGAGACCCGCGCCACGATAGCGGATTTCAACAAAAAAGGGACCGTCATCACCTGTCTGCTGGGGGGAATCACAGAACACGCGGCCAGGAGGTTCTTTCCTAACGCTGAAATAAAACCCATGCAGCAGATGCCCGCCGTGCTCGAGGTTGTCTCTGGACGGGCAGATATGATCTGTGCCGAAAATGTCTTTGCCTATAATTACATAAGGAAAAATCCCGGAAAACTCAAGATGGTCTTCGAAGAGAACCCGCTGAGCCATGAGCCTTCCGCCATCTCTATGCGAAAGGGTGACCAGATCTTACTGAATTGGATGGACAACTGGCTCCAGTTTCAATGGGACAACCGAGTCATGCAGGATCTTATTGACAAGTGGGTTATTAAAGGGGTTGCGGATTAAAATCATCTCGAATCAACTTGCAAAATGGTTTTACCGGAGGGCAATGGGCCTTTCCGGTAAAACCTGTGGTTTGAACGCGACGTGAAGCGGCCGCCTATCTGTCCGTCCAAACAATCTGAAAAGGAATAAATGATGATCTCGTAAAAAGTCAGAAAAGCAACCTTTTTACGAATTCATCAATGCACCATTAAAACATCACAAGGCACTTTAATATCGTGTCGTAAGTAGGAGGGCAGGCACATTTATTACGTTTTTCAATTTAGAGTATTAGGGCCTTTAGCCGGTGTATTCCTTGAAGGCGTCCTGATGACCTTGAAGGTGTCGCTGCTCTCCATGTTTTTGGCTATGGCGATCGGACTTCCCTTAGCCTTCCTCAGGATGTCCAAACATTTCGTTCCACGGGAGGCCGCAGTTGTTTATATTGAAGTCTCGCGAGGCATGCCTATTCTGGTTATTATCTTCTGGGTGTATTGGGGATTCCCGGAGATAGCGAATCAACTTCTCCCATTGCTTGGGATTAAGGGAGTTCTTGTATCAAAGTATATGACAGGATTTGTCTCCGGGGTCATTGCCTTGACCCTTAAATACGCCGGATACCTGGCAGAGATCTTCAGGGCCGGCATCGAAGCCATAAAAATGGGTCAGACGGAAGCGGCTTACTCACTGGGTTTTTCTAAGGTCCAGACCATGCGACGGATTGTCCTTCCCCAGGCATTTCGCGTTATCATACCACCCACCGGCAATGCTTTCGTGGGGGCGCTTCAGGACTCTGCTCTGGTCTCTATCATAGGGGTTAATGACCTTATGAGACAGGCCCAGTTAGCCGTGGCCGATCTCTATCGGCCCTTCGAAGTATTCACTGCCGTAGCGGTTCTCTATCTGGCCATGACAATCACAACTTCCAAGATAAATGACTATATCGAAAGAAAGAAGATGGTGATTGAGTAAACCATGGAATTTTTTGATGTAAAACTAATCTGGGGACAATCGGGGTATCTCGCTGTCGGGGCGACCTACACGCTCGGCCTAACATTCCTTTCAATGTTCATCGGGATGGCAATCGGGATCATTATCAGCCTGGGCCGGATGGCAAAGAACTTCCTTGTCAGGGCCCTTGCATCTGCCTATGTGGACGTGATGCGCGGCATCCCTCTCCTGGTTCTGATTATCTGGTTTTACTTCGGATTTTCGATGCTGATCGATTATGAGTTTTCGCCACTTTTTGCCGGTGTTGCGTGCCTTTCTTTGAAATACAGTGGTTATCTGGCCGAGACCTTTCGGGCCGGGATTCAGGCCATAGAAATAGGTCAATCAGAGGCGGCCTTCTCACTGGGCTTTTCAAAAATACAAAATTTGCGTCGTATTGTACTTCCCCAGGCCTTGAGAATCGTCATCCCCCCCATTGGAAACAGCTTTGTCAGTATGCTTCAGGATTCCTCAATGGTGATGCTTGTAGGGATCTGGGAGTTGATGAAGCGGGGTAATTCTGTGGCCAACTCAACCCTCAAACCCTTTGAAATCTATACCACGGTCGGGATCTTCTATCTCATTATGACCATATCAGCATCTCGCATTAATCGTTATTTAGAGGGGCGTCTGAAGCTTATCCGGTAACCAAAATTTTATGGTGATTTGTTTGCGGAGATTATAATGACAGAACAAACAATGGAGACACCGATGATAAGGGTTAAGGATCTCTGTAAATCCTTCGGGGATCTGGAGGTCTTAAAGGGCATTAGCATGGAGGTGAAGAAGGGTGAGGTGGTTTGCATTATTGGTGCCAGCGGCTCCGGAAAATCGACCTTTTTGAGATGCTTGAATTACATGGAAATCCCTGATAGCGGGAAGATCTATATCGACGGAGAACCGATGGGGCTTAGAAAAACCAAGCATGGCAAATGGGTTAAAGCCCATTCCAAAGACATTTATCGTATGCGGGCTGAAATGGGTATGGTCTTTCAGTTGTTCAATTTGTGGCCCCATAAAAACGTTTTGCAAAATGTGACCGAGGCCCTTCTTATTGTAAGAAAGATGAAAAAATTAGAAGCGATTGAAGCAGCAGAATACTTTCTTGACAAAGTAGGGTTGATCGACAAAAAAGGGGAAAAGCCCGCCCATCTCTCCGGTGGCCAGCAACAGAGGGTGGCCATTGCGAGGGCGCTGGCGATGCGCCCAAAGATCATGATGTTTGACGAGGCCACATCTGCACTCGATCCGCAATTGGTTGGCGAGGTCCTGGAAGTCATGGAAGAACTGGCAAAGGAGGGGATGACCATGCTGGTGGTTACCCATGAGATGGGCTTCGCCAGGCATGTATCAGATCGCGTCATTTTTATAGATGAGGGTGTGATCGCGGAGGAGAATACACCCGAAGGTATTTTCACGAACCAGAAAAATCCACGGACCAAAGTGTTCCTTTCGAAGGTGCTTCATATGTAATCACGCGTCATCGCTGAATAAAGCCCATGACACGATCTGCTTCCACCCCTAGCCCCAACACAAAAGATGTTTTGACGGGATTGGATACTTTACACCAAAAGCCTTTCGTGATTGCCTACCCCGAGCCTATTGCACCTCTCACTGCCCGACAGCACTGGCAAACGATCGGAATCACATCTTAGGTGTGAAATCAGCTGTTCTGCTTGCGATCCTTAACGTAATGAACCAGATCCTTTTCAAGCTTCGGGTCCATCTCCGGTTTTTCATATTGCGCCAGTCGCTTTGCCAGCAGATTTTTGGCCCTGGCGGTAATATCCTGTGGCTGCAATTCAAGCCAATCGCTGTGAATCGTCCGGATGCCCAAATCCGGAATGAAGAATTCATCCCGACAGCGATTTGCGGTGTGAGTGTGCATCAGATAGTTTCCGGAGGTCCCCATCTGTTTGATTACGTCCAGGGCAAAGGCGTCATCCGTCAGCTCTACAGGTTTAATCAGTTTTTTCACGGCTCCGCAAAGGTCTTCGTCCGCAATGAATTTTTCAAAGCTCATATACAGCATGGCCCCGAGGGTACCGCAGTTATGAAGCCCAACATGGATACCGCTCAATGCCGCAATCGTCACCATGATGGCCGATTCCATTCCGGCCTGATAGTCAAGACAGAATGTTTCGGTGAGCGCCCCCTGTCCCCGGCATGGCATATTATAATATCGTCCCATAGCAGAGCTGATGGCGATATGCTTGCCATCTTCCGGTGAGGCATTGACATACCCTCCCGTGCGCATATCCACAGGGCTGCCGCCTAAACCATACACCACGGGCGTTCCGGGATTGATAAGCTGCGACAGGCATATCCCCCCCAGGGTGGTGGCATTTGAGATCACCAGTGAACCTGCAATGGTAATGGGACCGGAAGATCCCAACGAACAGGCTGAATGGATGATCACTGGCTGGCCGGCTGCGGCAAACACCAGCAGGGCTTCAACCATTTCGGTGGCGTACTGCAGGGGCGGCAGGGAATCGATCAGCGATAGCATAACCGGCTTGTCCAAATTGCCCCAGACCATTTCCGCCAGTTTCAGCGAATCCAGGGCGGCTGTTTCAGAAACAGAGCTGCCCATAATGGGTTTGTCAGTCAGCGTCAAGGTTGCAAGCAAAAGATCAAGATGGGCCGTTTCTGTGGGGACGTCATTGGGTTGAACCACGATGGCGCTGTTAAAGTCTATATGTTTTGAGGTCTGAATCAGTTTGCAAAATATCTCCACATCGGCCAGAGCGGCATCCCGTTTTTCACCGGAGGACTCGATAATAAACGGCGGTCCGTACCCGGGAGCCATCACGTAGTTGGTCTCTCCGATCTGGATGTTGCGGAAAGGATTGCGGCCTTCGATGGTAAATACCGCCGGCACCGTTTGCAGTGCTTTCTGAATATGTTTTTCCTCAAAGTGCACCATGGATCCATCGACCCTGAATCCATGCTTTTTAAAGATAGCCAACGCTTTTTCACTGGGGAATCGGATACCAACATCCCGTAAGAGTTCCAAAGAATATGTATGAATGGTATCCAAAGACCCTTGATTGAGGTTCATAATCGCTCTGTTAATCGTGTTACCTTCCATAACCTCTTTTAACCAGAGTATTTTGTATTTGGTGTTTAGTTTTCATACTATCAGTTCAGTCAATCACCGGAAGATAGCCTGTATCTTGTATAGCAGGTTTGCACCGGTCCGATCATGATCACGGAATCATCCCCTTGCAGTTCGATTTGCGACGAGCCGGCCG
>CP070746.1:2308537-2320696 GCA_020348305.1 Desulfobacterales bacterium | reverse complement strand
AGCTTTATGAAGACAGTGTTGTCCTTGCTGCCAAATCACAGAAAGGTTACCGTGGCCACTATCTATTCACTGATCGCAAAACCGGTAAGGGTTGTTCAATTTCATTATGGAATAGTGAAGAGGATGCCATTACAAACGAGCAGAGTGGCTACTATAAGGAACAAGTTGGCAAATTCGCAGAATACTTTACAGCCCCTCCTGTTCAAGAGGGTTATGAGGTTTCTGTTCAAGCTTAAACAAATAATCAAAAAATTAATGACAGGAAATGTAGAATTTCCCAGAACTTCCTTGAAAGACTCTACTAAAGGAGCTGCTGCCAGCTTCTCAAAAAGCAAGTTCAATTGGACAATACTTTACATAGAAAATTAATTATTGCTAATGAAGTTTAATGCAACGGACAGAGCTAATTTAAGCTCTGTCTTTTGCGTTTCCGGGCTTTGATTACTATTGTATAACGCAAGGTCTTTGTGGCCTAAGATCTTTGATATCCAACTAAAACCAACTATCCTGAGCACTGATTTTTTGCAGATACTGTAAACATTCTAAAACGCTCAATTTAAGCCATCACCTATTGCCAAATGCTTCCCTTTCAAATGTTTAATGACGAGGGATTTGGCGTAAAATTTTTAAACAGGGTTGATAAATAACTTATCGGCAAATATATCCTTATTGTTTATGAGTTTGTTTTTGTCCTGAAAAATTTTGTCTGTCAGATTGTACATATTTTTAAAAATCAATTCTGCATTATCCCCGAATAAATTCCAATCCCATTCACCATTAAGCATGACATTTTTTAGGATCATTTCTGATAAGTGGGAAGGGATGATTGATGCACGGAAAAGGCAATGCAGAACCGGCTAAACCTTCTTTGCGTAAGTCTTGTCATCTGAGATTATTCACTTTGGGCCAATTACTGGGCCTTCGGATAACCCGGTTTTGCAGAGATCCAATCTCAAGAGATATGAACCGTTGCATGTGACATCATTTTCCAGATTCATTTGGCTTTCAATGTCAGTACCATCAGGTGTTATTCTTCAAAAGGCTTTTCATAAGAATAGACTTGGCCAGGAGGGCCGGGGTAAAGAATACTGAGTTCATTTTACCTCTCTATTTGATTGTTGCTAAATCTATGATAAAGACAAATTTCAAATATTACTAAACACAATTAATTAATTTAAACAGCCATGCAAACCAATAAAGGAAAGGCCAGAGAATATAAAGTTTTGTTAGGCGCAATATCTATTTTTGTAGGTTTTTTTTCATTTTATTTCATTGCCGAAAGTTCTTATGGCATTTTCAGGGGGCTTTTCTTTGGTTTCCTTGTTTCCTTGTTATATCCAGTTTTTGCCGTTTTATCTGTGAAATCCATTTTTCTTTTGTTTAAATTCGCTCTTATATGGGATAAGAATTATAGGTGGATTATTGAATACCAAATATTGGTAGGTACATTTTGGCCCATTACACTGCCTTTTTCTTTGGTAATTGTCTTTTATTCCGCAATAATAAATCGTCTTTTCCGGGAACATTGAACATATTCTCCGGGTAATCCAACCACTAAAGCTAACATTTAATCAATCCTTCACTTTTTCCATGAAGAACCATATCCTATTTTGGATTTTCGGACTTTACGGTTGTGATGCTTGAAGCACCCAATCAATACAATTTTGATTTTTGCCTTCATTTAAATTAAAGTTGGTGTTCAGAAAATCATCGGCAATCTTTTGAACATTCTGGAGCTATTTGCTGTTCAGATTTTGCGGAAGAACAGCACTAGGGCCATAGGATAAGACCTCATTATAAAATTCAGAGAACATATCATTTGTTCCTTTCATCTGATTAGCTATTAATCTTATCCCTTAACTTCCCGGAACACTTGAAAGTTACCACTTTTCTTGGGGCCAGCATCATATCCTCTCCGGTAGCAGGATTCCTTCCCCTTCGTTTTTTCTTTTCTTTCACACAGAACTTACCGAAACCGCTGATCATAACATCCTCACCGGATTCAAGATTGTTTTTGATGATTTCAAGTAGGGTTTCGACCACATCGGCAGATTGTTTCGTTGTGTAACCGTTATGTTCTGCAATAGCTTCGATGATTTGGGCTTTTGTGAGGGTCATGACAGATGCTCCTATTGTGAAGGGTTTCATGGAACTACTTGATATTATGTTATATCTTTCAAAATAGACGAAATTTGTCAAGAAAATAAATATTTACAGGCAATCAGTTGAAATATTAAGGATTTTCATTGCCTGTAATCTATCTGCAAGAGTTAATGACCTCCAGAAGAAAACAGTCGGATGAACCAATTAACAAAGCAACCCAAAGAAAAGAAGTACACCTTAATCGACTATCTGGAAAAGAAGCTGACAGAGGCCGGGATACAGTTTCAGAGAAAAAAGCTACCAAAGGACAAGGTGAGGGTGTTCTTCAAAGGTTAACATTAAAACCAGTTAGGTCTTGCCTTTTCAAATACGGTAGAAATCCCTGCACACTTATCAGAAAATGAGCCTGAAAACTGTCATGCTTATCTTGTTGATATTATAAGATAGAAACGGTTGACATTGTAATCTTTTATATTATCTTAGCTATCTGGTGCAGTTGAAGTTGAGCTGAAAAAAGTTGATCTGATGTTCTGCACCATTCGGGGTGGTCTTCCGAGGCCACCCCTTTTTTGTGAAAATATTTTGTTTTGCAATTCAATCCCTCAGTACCGTTCTTCAATTATCTTATTGCATATCGATGAGAGTTCATAGTAATTATCCCTGAGCATACAACGGATAAAAGAGAGAGTGAAGCCATGAAAGATCTGATCGGCTGCATTGTAAAGGCACTCGTTGACGACCCTGAACAGGTAACGGTTACCGAAGTTGAGGCCGAGCATACTGTTGTAATAGAACTTAGAGTAGCTAATAGTGATATGGGCAAAGTCATTGGCAAACGGGGCAGAAATGTTCAGGCTATCCGAACTATTTTAAGTGCAGCATCTGGGAAGACTCGGAAAAGGTACATGCTTGAGATTGTTGAGTGAAGGAAGGTATGGTGCTGACATTGAAAGACTAAATGAATCTGGACAATGATGTCACATGCCAACGGTTCATATCTCTTGAAATTGGATCTCTGCAATACCGGGTTATCCGAAGGCCCAGTAATTGGCCCAAAGTGAATAATCTCAGATGACAAGACTTACGCAAAGAAGGTTTAGCCGGTTCTGCATTGCATTTTCCGTGCATCAATCAAGGTAAAGCCTTTCTGATTTGGCAGTGTAAGTCCTTTTAACATGATTCTTTGCCCTTTTCTTATCAACAGTCTTCTGTTTGCGCCTCTCTTTCACTATGATTAACACCATTATAACAATCGCACCGAATGCAGACAGTAGAAATAATCCTTGAACAACTAAATCATTCATGCCCACCTCCATTTATTATCTATCAGTATATCGGAATTTTATGTAGAAAACTTTAGGTGGGTTTTACGGGTTGATCTTGCAAAAGCAAGCATTGGGCAATAAGTGGTGGTATAAATTGGAGTGGTGATATGTTTACAAAAACGTAAAAATACAAATACTTAGATGATGTATATAAACCGCTGATCCAAAATGGTCAAAACATTTCCGTACTGCGGTCCGATCCATCTTATTCACTGGATTAAATCATATTTGTTCGGGTGGGTAAAAGAAACTAAAGATCAACTTATTTTATTCCGATAAATGTATTGTTAGGAGTTTAATTTAAGGATCATTGTCAATATCACGTTTTAGAATATGGAGACGATCTCATGGATGCCAAAGATAGAAGGAAACATACACGTGTTAAAACCAACAATCTTATTTCACATGAATCAATTAGCACAGAAGGCCAGCTTGTTTCCAGTAGCATGGGAAAGGCCCTTAATGTTAGCCGGTCTGGAATATTGCTTGAGACTGCAAATCCTATCGAAGCAGAGTATGTTTCTCTAACGACAGTTGATTTAGACAATAACCTGATGGAGATGAAGGGTAGGTTAATCTATTGCAGAGAAACTGATTCTGGAATGTATCAGTCTGGAATCAACTTTACCGGATCTGAGGATGAAACCGCCAAGTTTGCTGTGAAACTGATAAAGTTGTACCACCATCAAAAACACAACCTGATCATGCAGGTTGCAGCATAATCCGATTTTTGAATCCTGATGTTTGGTTTGCTTTACTGATGCTGAGCGCAATTGAGATTGTGCTTGGAATTGATAATATCATTAGCGCAGATGGTTCCATACGGACGCTTGTTTGCGTCGAGTTTTTCGACTGTCACTTGAACGATATGGTTCATGTAATCATCGGAAGCGTCGATAAAAACCGGTATGTAATTTGAAGATATTCCTTTCAATAAACCGCTTTTTTTGTCCCTGGTTTCTTCGATGAGCACCTCAAGCGTTTGCCCGATAAATCCGTTGTAAAATCTCAAGCGGTAATCCGCTCCGAGGTTCCGCATGCGTTGGCCTCTTGCTTTAATCACATCCGAGGGGATTTTATCAGCCAATTTGCTTGCCACTGTGTCGGCACGCGACGAAAACGGAAACACATGAAGATACGCCACCGGCAAATCTTGGATTAAATTATACGTGTTTACAAAGGCTGCATCGGCTTCGCCGGGAAATCCTACCAGAACATCCACCCCAATGGCGGCATCCGGCAAGCGCTCGTTGATTTTGAATACCAGATCGCGAAAATAACTGCCGGTATAGGGACGATGCATTTTTTTTAAAATTCCATCATCACCGCTTTGCAAAGGAATATGAAAGTGCCTGCAAAAGCGGCGGGATTCTGCCACACATCCGATAATGTCATCGGTCAGTTCGAGCGGTTCAATTGAACTTAGTCGCACGCGTTTTATCAAATTCGATTCATCAATTGCACTGAGCAATTCATAGAGACTGGTTTTGGGATCAAGATCTAGCCCGTAATTGCCCAAATGAATCCCAGTTAAGACGACTTCATGATACCCGGCCTTGCCAAGCAGTTTGATATTTTCCAGGACGTCGGCTAAAGGCATACTGCGGCTCGGCCCTCGGGCAAACGGAACAATACAATAGGTGCAAAATGAATCGCAGCCGTCCTGAATTTTCAAAAATGGTCGTGTCCGTGTTCCATAGACGGTTTCTGAAAACTGTTGGAATTGGTGTCCCTCAAGGACATTGGAGCAGACTGAAATTGGATGGGGGATTTTATTTTTCTTTTGAGAGAGAACAATGCTTACAATTTTATGTTTTTGTGCATGCCCGATGATGTCGTGCACACCGTTTATTTTTTTTATTTCTTCAGCTGCGGTCTGAGCATAACAGCCGGTAACGACGATGCGTGCCTTGGGATTTGCTCGTATGGACTGCCGCACGGCCTGTCGGGACTGCATGGATGCCTTTTGGGTCACGGTACAGGTGTTGACAATACATAAATCGGCGGGTTTATCCTTTTGAGCCGGATACCAACCGGAAGTTTCCAATTCCCGGGCAATTGCCTCCGACTCGTATTGATTCACCTTGCAACCCAAGGTTGTGATGGTGTATTTAGGCACTTTTAAAAAGTATTTCCTTTGAATTTATGATTCTGAAATTATTTCGGATTTCAGGTTTCAAATTTTCAGCCCTACGGGCTAATCCAACCACCGCCCAACACCTCTTGCCCCAGGTAAAATACCGCTGCCTGGCCCGGCGTTACCGCTTCTTGCGGCGATTCAAATCGAACTTCGACGCTGTTTTTGTCTACTGGAAAGAGGGTGCTGGCAACTTCTTTATGGCGGTAGCGGACGCGGGCAAAAACCTCTATCGGCTCAGTGGGTTTCTGATTAATCCAATTCATATCAACAACCCTGCATGCTGAGGTCAGTAGATCCGTTTTTGATCCGACCACCAGGCGGTTATGCTTTCTGTCTATTTGCAATACATAATACGGTTCGGCAGCCGGACAGTTTATTCCGCGTCTTTGGCCAATGGTAAAAAGATGAAGCCCTTTGTGCTCTCCCAAAAGGTTACCGTTTCTGTCGACGATTGGACCAGGTTCGGATTTTAATCCGGTTAACTGTGAGATAAATTCGCCGTATGAATCTCTTTTTATAAAACAAACGTCCTGGCTTTCGTTGCGTGTAACCGGATTAAGACCTTTTTCTTGAGCCAATTGTTTAACATCCGATTTTTTCATATGGCCAAGCGGAAAACAGGCCTTGGCGAGGTGGCTTTGATTGAGACGCGCCAGAAAATAAGATTGATCTTTTTGAGTATCAATGCCTTTGAACAGATGGAAATGTCCTTTTTTATCTTTTTTAATTCTTGCGTAGTGACCGGTGGCCAGCAAATTGGCTCCCAGTTGGCGAGCAAAAGATAGCAAGGGCCCGAACTTTATGGTGGGATTGCACACCATGCATGGATTGGGAGTCTGGCCGGCTAAATAGGTTTGGGTAAAATAATCAACGATCCGTTGTTTGAATGTATGACTGCAGTCCAACAGCTTTATGGGTATCCCCAGTTGTTGGCCGATCTTATCCATTCGATGCGGCGTATCTTCCTTTTTTTTTGCTGGGTGATAGGTATCCGTTTCAAATCCGGTGATAAAATGAATTCCGATGACGTGATGCCCTTGTTCCTTTAAGAGAAACGCGGCTGTCATTGAATCCACGCCACCGCTAATAGCAACTACTTTTGTATGCTTCATCCAGCAAAGTTGAGTTTTTTTGGCCGGACTTCCATAGCCCGGGTTGGACAGGTAGGTACGCACAATTCACAGATGCTGCATTTTTTCTGGTCAAAATCCACACTCATCTCCGGCCGTATAACGCTAAGGGCAGCTGTTGGACACACTGCCGTGCACGCACCGCAATGGGTGCATTTTCGAAGATTGCGCTTTACTTCTTGGTAGGCATTTTGAACGTGAACGCCTTGAGCCTTAAGATAGTTTACACCTTCCTTGAAGTTTTTGCGTGTCCCGGCTAATTCGAGCACCATAACGCCTTCTTTACGGGGAAGGATGGTCGCATTCAGAATATTAAATACGAGGTCGTAATCCTTAGTCAGGTAACACACGATAGGTTTTTGTGCCGCAGTTTTTGGGAATCGAAGAACAAGTATTTTGGAATACACGTTGAACCTCCAAAAATTTGCCTGATTATTAAAAAATGAAAAATAGTTTAATGCTTATTCTAAATTCTGTCAATTGCAAGATTTTTATCTATAATATTTATAAAATCAATTGCTTATGTTGCTACATATTCTGGTCGGCAGCTAGTTTCGGCTAGAAACAATCTGCTGAAAGTTGATCAGGCGTGATTTTTCTTTTATAATTTCAAGTGTAAGCGTTATAATCAATAGTAAGAAATGATTTGGTTTTTTTAATCGACTAACCTATATAAGAAATGCTGAAAAAAATCTATCCTTTTATATAAGATTTTGAAATCACAAAGCATAGAATTTTGAGATCCATGAATCGTTTTGCCTATCGAACAACCGGCTTTGCAATAAAAACTATCGAAAATTTGTCCAAAGCCAGATTAAATCTACATGGGACTGATAATATCCCTGAAGGATCCCTTATATTTGTTATCAATCATTTTACCCGGCTTGAGACCTTTCTGATGCCCTACCATTTGTTCAAATTAACAAAAATTCCGGTATGGTCTTTGGCCGCATACGAATTATTTCAGGGTGCGCTCGGAGCTTACCTTGAACGAGTTGGAGCTGTTTCCACCAAAGATCCGGACCGGGACCGTCTGATCGTTAAAACCTTGCTCACCGGTGAAGCGAATTGGATAATTTTCCCTGAAGGCCGCATGGTTAAAAACAAGAAAATTATTGAAAAAGGTCGTTTCATGATTTCACGGGCAGGAGGTAAACATCCTCCCCATACAGGAGCTGCAACTCTGGCACTCCGTACGGAGTTCTATCGCCAACGGCTCCGCAGACTTTCCGAGGAAAATTCGGCTGAAGCCAATTACCTAATGGATCTTTTTCGAATCGATTTTTTAGAACCGGTCTTAACTCGAAATACTTATATCGTGCCTGTCAATTTAACCTATTATCCGATTCGAGCCCGTGAAAATATCCTAAGCAATTTGGCGACTCGACTCGTGGAAGATATCCCGGAACGAATCATAGAAGAAATTATGACAGAGGGATCCATGCTCATTTCCGGGGTGGATATCGATATACGTTTTGGAAAACCTATTGAAATCAGTGAATGCTTGCAATGCACTGATATCGACATGGATATATCGGCAAAACGAAGAATTAACTTTGATGATCCGATTCCTTCAAAAACGACGATGCGAAAGGAAGCATTGCGATTAATGGAGCGCTACATGGCGGCCATTTATGACTTAACCACTGTCAACCATGATCATCTGTTCGCCTCTATGCTTCGATCGATGCGGGTTAAAAAAATAGACGAACTGGATTTCAGAAGAAGAGTATTTCTTGCCGCCGACCAAATTCGAAATAACTCAGGCGTGTTCTTTCATCTAGGCCTAGAAGAAGATCAACTCCATTTGCTCACCGATGATCGTCTCGGAAGATTTCAGGATTTTATCTCGATAGCTATCGAAAAAGGTATTTTGAAAAAGGATGGAAAAACGTTCATAAAAGATGCCTCTAAATTTTCATCGCCTTATGATTTTCACCGGGCGCGAATTGATAATCCGGTAGAGGTTATGGCCAACGCCGTGGAGCCTTTGACGGAATTGCAAAACAAAGTCGGCCGACTGGCAATTCTGCCTGGCTTTTGGGTCAGAAGAAAGGTTGCCCGGCGCTTGATGGACCAAGCGGTCCAGGAATATAAAAAAGACTATCAAACTTTTTATATCGAAGGTGAATCCAAACCCATCGATGTCGGGATGCCCTTTCTGGTCAAGGGCCGATCCAAAGATGTCGGCGTGGTTCTATCTCACGGTTATATGGCTGCACCTCAGGAGGTCAAAGAATTGGCGTATTATCTGGGACGTTTAGGTCTATGGGTCTATGTTCCCCGTCTAAGAGGCCATGGAACTTCCCCGGATGATCTTGCCACCAGAACATACCAGGATTGGATAGCATCTGTCGATCAAGGCTATGTGATTATCAGCAGCATATGCAAACGGGTCGTCGCCGGTGGATTTTCCACCGGTGCAGGGTTGGCGCTGGATCTGGCCGCCAGAGTGAAAGAAGTTATAGGTGTTTTTGCTGTATCGGCTCCGCTGAGACTTAAAGACTTCTCTTCAAGATTTGCTCCGGCTGTGGACATGTGGAACCGTATCATGGAAAGAGCCAGACAGGTAGGGGCAAAAAAAGAGTTTGTCGAAAATAATCCGGAAAATCCCCATATTAACTATTTGCGCAATCCAATCTCCGGGGTGGTGGAACTCGAACGGCTGATGGATGATCTTGAAGCCAGACTCCCCGATGTGAACGTGCCGGCTTTGGTTGTTCAATCAAGAGGAGATCCCGTAGTGGATCCACGGGGCTCCAGGAAAATATTTGATCTTATCGGCTCAACGGATAAGCAATATGTTCTTTTCAACTTCGAACGTCACGGGATACTTTTGGGTGAAGGCTCCCAACGAGTTTATAAGACAATTGGCCAGTTTCTTAAACAATTTTAAGGCATTATCCAAAATAATACCTTTATCCCCTTTATTCCGCTTCATATTTTACTTCAATTTATGGTGATTAATCCATTCCTTACGCCGTTCGCATCGTTTTGCGACCCATTTTTTTGACATACTCGCCTGTTTATATTACAATATTCATTAAAGATGATTCTCTGATAAGCCGATCAATGAATGGATATAACCAAATAGGATTGATCAAATTAAATCAATCAAAAAGCTGCTATTATTATTTCCTTTATCTTTTATTTGGACCTGTGCCTCATAAGATCGATATACGCATCAAGCTGTAAAGGCTCGAAGTTGATTATCATTCGGGTTGCCTCCAGGAGATTGTCAGCAGGAACCTGGATTGCTGACTAAAATTCGCATTCCCTTATAGAAACAAAAGAATAAATCTATTTATATTGATTTCTTAATTTCTACATGGTATATAATAATTATGGGTAAACGAAAGATGTATAACACAACTCTGGATGCTGATCTGATCAAGGAAATTCGAATTCTTGCCGCACAGTTGGAAAAACGACAGAATGATCTCCTTGAAGAGGCCATCCAGGATCTTTTGAAAAAATATAAAAACAAAAGCCAGCGTTAATTTTTTTTTGTTTTGAATTCTTCGGTGCTTGTGCTTTAGATACCTGCTTTTTACTATATGATAATGTTTTCCACTCATATTGAGGTTAAATGGACCTAAATCCTGAACAACGAGATAAAACCCGGTTTCCCCACGAGACACCAATTACCCTCGAAAATAATGAGATCGGCGTTCTTCACGGAGCCAGAATGTATGATTATAGTGACGCTGGTTTATATTTTGAGTCAGATTATTCTATTAAGCCGGGAACAGAATTATTTATCGGTATCACCAGTTCACCGTATGCTTCGAAGTCCGACGTTTATGAATGTTATCGAGCTGAGATAAAGTGGCGAAAATCATTGGAAAAATCCGCATTTTTCTACGGGTACGGTGCGAAATTTTTAGCAATTGAGCCGGTAAAAAACAAAGCACACAGGGATGAGGAGTTAAGGAAACATCCTCGAAAAGCATGCTCGATTCCTGTAAAGTATCTCTCGCAAAATAAAATATATCGGGGAAAAATTGAAAATATTAGTCTTGGCGGGATATTTCTTAAAACCACGAATAATATCTCGGTTGGTCAACGACTCCATTTAGCAATGCCGGTTCGTAAAAAAGGAAAGGTTGTCAAACGCGCCGGCAAAATCATTTGGTCCAACCCCCAAGGTGTTGGAATTGAATTCCGGGAGTCAGAAAAAAAATAGATGGTTTGGAATTCGCTTTTTAATTTTTCTTTTATATTGTATCCAGATTTCTTAGCTTGACATAATACACTGTGGTATTATACTATGTTCTCGCAGCATTGCTGCGAGGTTGTTAATCGGTTAACTTTTCAACTTAACCCTTAACACTTTCCTCTATCCGGGGTAGCCTATCCCCCATAGGCTGCCCCATTTTTTTGCTAGACCTGATACGAAAAAGTATGTTTTAACCCCGGCTTGACACGAATTTGTACGGATCTTATGTTTATGATGAGGCGGTTGTTTGTGAACCTCCTTCAATCTCCTCGTTGTGCAGGGTGGTTCCAGGTGAACCACCCATTTTTTATTCGTCATCGACTGCCAGTATTGTCATTCGCCACCATTCTTCAGACATTGACAAAACCGAGACAGCGTTTTAGTTTGGCAGGAAATGAAAAATGCATTTGAAATTTTTTGCAGAGTGCCTTGAGGCACTCAATTTTATGTGAGAGGTGTTTAATGACGAATTCGCCAGTTTTGGAAATATTTTCGGATTATATTTGACCGTGGTGTTATTTCATTACCGGGCGTATTGAACGATTACAAAATGAATTTCACATTGATATCCACTGGACGGCATTTCCTCTCCATCCGGAAACCCCGCAGGAGGGGCGCACCCTTGAGGACTTGTTTGCCGGTCGGCCGATCAACATTGAAGAAATGGTCGCCCGTTTGAAACACGTGGCGAACGACCTTGGTTTGCCGTTCGGAACGCGTGAAAAAACATACAACAGTCGTCTGGCTCAGGAAGTGGGCAAATGGGCCGAATCCGAGGGGAGAGGCAATGAATTCCATAATGCCGTATTCAGGGCATATTTTGCAGAAGGGCTCAATATTAGCGATATTTCAAACCTGATTAAACTGGGAAAAAAAGTAGGTTTGCCGGAAGACAATTTACGAGGGGTGGTTGAAACCCGTGCGTATAAAGTTGACGTTGATTCGGATTGGGCACGGTCGTACCAATTGGGTATTACCGCCGTACCCACCTTTATGATTAATCATCAAGCGTTGGTTGGTGCTCAACCGTATAACGTACTTGCAAAATTTATGGAATCAAATCATGTCTCCAGAAGAAACATTGATCAGTAGGTAAATGCAACAACTTTTTTTAGGGCCATTTCCGACCATAACTAGTCGAAATAATAATATAAAATAAGATAAATGTTTCGATGAACATTATTGCCCTCATTGTTCTGGTAACGATTGTTTTTGATCTCATTTTGAAGGGGTTGGCAGATT
>CP070746.1:2302139-2308437 GCA_020348305.1 Desulfobacterales bacterium | reverse complement strand
TAGCGTGGAAATGATATTTGGAATTGCGATTGCATTTTTGCTCAACGGCTTGCGCTGGTTTAAAGGAATCGTGCGGGGATTGCTGCTGCTGCCTCTGGCGGCGGCTCCCGCTGCCGTGGGACTGATCTGGCGCTACATGTATCACCCCGACTTCGGCGTTTATAATGGCATAATGTCTATGTTTGGGCTCCCGGAACGCAACTGGTTGGGCAGTACCACCCTGGCGCTGCCCAGCGTGATGGTGTTTGACATCTGGCAATGGACCCCCTTTGTGGCCATCATCACCTTAGCGGGTTTGCAGTCGCTGCCTAAAGAGCCTTTTGAAGCCGCCGAGCTAGACGGTGCATCGATCTGGCAGGTGCATCGACGAATTACTTTCCCCATGCTGGCACCGGTGCTAACCCTTGTCTTTGTTTTGCGCAGCATTGATGCCATCCGTTTATACGACCCGATCGTGATGTTAACTCACGGCGGGCCGGGAACAGCCACGGAGACGCTGACGTATTATCTGTATCGCATTGGCCTGAAGTTTTTCAGGTTGGATCAAGCCAGTGCCATGTCGATTCTCTTCTTATATGCGACGATTGTATTTTGTGCATTGATTATGCGCTCTTTGCTAAAGGCTCAGGGTGCGCGTGCAGAGCGGCAATAAAAATCACAGGCGGGAAGGAGACAATCCATGCCCAACGGAAAAATTTTTACAATGGCTGACCTTGTGCGTTATGCCCTCGTTATTGCACTGCTGATCTTTTTCCTGTTTCCTATTTACTGGATGATTACCACATCATTTAAGGCCCCCGGAGATATTCTGACGCGTCCGCCTAAATGGATATTTACGCCTACTTTGGAAAATTACGTCTATGCCTTTGAGGAAGCTAATTTTGGCTTGTTCATCAAAAATACGCTGATCGTATCGGTGGTCTCCACTATATTCGTTATCATATTGGGCGCTTTCGGCTCTTACAGCTTCGCGCGTTACAATATTGGTAAGGGTCACCTCATGTTCTTTATCCTTACCACGCGAATGATGCCTATTATCGCCGTAATTATTCCTTATTTCGTCATCTTTAAAACAATCGGCCGGACAACCATCGGGGAGTTGCTATGGTTGGGATTAGACCGGCAGGGAACACTGGTAATATGTTACACCATGTTTAATTTGCCTTTTGCTATCTGGCTGATGCATTCATTTTTCCAGGACATTCCCAAAGAATTAGAAGACTCGGCCCGTTTGGATGGATACTCCCGTTTTCAGGTCTTCCGAAGAGTTGTGCTTCCATTGGCCGCTCCTGGAATTGCGGTAACATCAATTTTTTGCCTGCTTTTTAGCTGGAACGAGTTTCTGTTTGCCTTTTTGCTCACCCGCGCGGATGCGCGTACGATCACGGTGGGCGTAGCCGGCTTCTGGACCCAGCGGGGAATACTATGGGGACCGCTGGCAGCGGCTGCCACCGTGTGTGTTGTGCCGATGTTGATCTTCGCATTGATTCTACAACGCTACATTGCGCGTGGCCTCACCTTTGGTGCGGTGCGGGGATAAGGAGAATGAATTATGGATTTTGCCGCTATTTTTGATCGTTTTTTCTGGTCTGCCATGATCACCATCTTCGTGGCACTTTTGTGGCTTAAGTTCGTGGACCCCATTATTGCTATCAAGTGGACGGGTTTTATTGTCGCTATGTTGGTGGGCTTTATCTATTTTTATGTTGGATGGCGGAAAATGAGACGGGAATTGAAAATGAGCCAAGAATTAGAAAAGGGAGAAATCTAACATATGCTCGAATTACGCTCGCTAACCAAGAAATTCGATCGAACAATCGCTGTCAATAAACTCGATCTTGCCTGTAAACAAAACGAGTTTTTGGTCATTTTCGGGCCGGCAGGTGCGGGTAAGTCCACAACGTTACGCCTGATTGCCGGCATTCTCGAACCCGACAGCGGCGAAGTCTACTTCAATGGAGCCAACTTAAAGAATGTTCCTCCCGAGCGACGCAACATGTCGATGGCGTTTGAAAACTATGCACTTTATTCTCATCTTTCGGTATATGAAAACTTGGCATTTCCATTACGTGCCAAGAAATTTAATGATCAGGACATCCGCACACGAGTTCAGGAAATGGCGGCAATCCTTCAGATATCCGAACTGCTCGAACGCCGCCCCGGTTTTCTGAGCGGTGGTCAAAGACAACGCGTCGCCCTTGGACGGGCGCTCATTCGTGATGCTGCTGTTTATTTACTGGACGAGCCTATCTCGCATCTCGATGCCAAGCTGCGCAATCGCATGCGCGGTGAATTAAAAGCCGTTTGTGCCCATAAAGAAGCCACCGTCGTTCATGTGACCCATGATTATCGCGAAGCCATGGCACTTTCAGATCGGATGACGGTTTTAAACAAGGGTCGCATCATGCAACTCGGTTCGCCGGATGATGTCTTTCATCGTCCTGCAAACGAGTTTGTCGCCGGTTTTGTCGGTGATCCTCCGATGAGTTTTGTAGACGCGGAGTATATTGAGCAGAATGAAAAACCTCAATTTAGACTTGCTCAAAAAGATATGCACATTCCAGCTCATGCGGAAATCCGAGCTTATGTCAAAGAAAATGGTTTGCCGAAATCGTTTAAGATTGGCGTGCGCGCAAAGGATATAGCGATTACATCTTCGCAAGATGATATTCATCATGTCGCCGCAGAAGTTTTTGTGACCGAGAAGATGGGATATCAAAACATCCTCATTGCCCACATCGGTCAGACGCAGATACGGGTGATCACGCCGCCGAAGGTCGCATTTAATAGCCAAGATACGGTGTGGCTGAACTTGGACGAATCCAATGTTCACGTGTTTGCCGACGGCAATGCCGTTTTGCATCCGAAGCGCGAAATCAAACTTAGCACAAATTCTATCTAGATTTGGAGCGTATATTTGATTCATTATAATGGAGAAGGTTAGAGATGGCTTCTGTAAAACTTGAAAATCTTTTGAAAAAATATGGAGATGTCGAAGCCGTAATGGGTATTAATTTGGGGATTGCTGATGGGGAGTTTATGGCTTTTCTGGGACCTTCGGGCTGCGGCAAATCTTCCACCATGCGCATGATTGCCGGCCTTGAAGATATTACTGCCGGCAGCATTTACTTCGATGGAAAACGGGTTAATGAAGTGCGTCCAAGGGACCGCAAAGTAGCCATGGCCTTTGAGACCTATGCTTTATACCCCACCCTAAGTGTTTATGAAAACCTGGCATTTCCGTTGCGAGCGGCGAAATGGCCACAAGATCAGTTGGATAAGCGCGTCCGCGAAATAGCTGAGATCATGTGGATTGCTGAATTGCTAGACCGCAAGCCCCATGAATTGAGCAGTGGCCAGCAGCAATCGGTAGGGCTCGCCCGGGCATTGACAAGGGAACCCGCTGTTTTCCTCTTGGACGAACCCATCTCCCACTTGGACACCCGTCAACGAATTCGTATGCGTGCCTATCTTAAAAGCCTGCACATTGAGCTTGAGTACACGATGATATACGTCACCCACGATCAGGAAGAGGCAATGGCTCTGGCGGACCGCGTCGCCGTGATGAATCTGGGGTTAATTAATCAGGTCGGCACCCCGGATGAAATTTTCAACAATCCTGCCGATACGTTTGTTGCCGGCTTTATCGGCGAACCGCCCATGAATTTTTTAAATTGCGAATTTGTACAGGAAAACGACCACGGCTTTCTGAAATACAATGGCATTATGATGGATATGCCTCCCCAATACCAGCCTTTGATTCAGAAAGCTGAGATCCCGAAGCGGGTGATATTGGCCGTAAGACCCTTTTATATCGATATTGGATTGGAGAAGTCCACCCGTCACACCATTCCAGCTGAGGTATTTATTGTAGAATCGCTGGGTGACATATCAATCGTTAGCGTGGATGTGTTGGAGACGCGGCTTCAAATTGTGACCCAGCCGGGTTTTCGGGCCGAGGCGAAACAACAAATATGGCTTGCCTTTGATCCCAGTCGTACCGTATTATTTGATGCTGAGACGGAGAAAGCCGTTAGTGTTTCCGTTCAAGATTGATTGGGCATTTGAAAAAACTAGAACAGGAGGCAAAGGATAGAATGATGAGTAATGTCAAAGATAAGTTGTTCAAAGGAAATGAGTTGAAAGTTTTGGAAGGCGACAGCTCTTTTGCCGCGCTACTGAGACAGGCAGGTGACGAAATCCGACGTGATGTCTGGATGGTCATGAACCCTGAAGAAAGTGCCTCCGGCCGGATACAAATTGGACTGACCACGGTCTATCCCGGATGTCGGACCAAAGGACATTCTCACCCGGACAGAGAAGAAGTATATTACTTCACTCATGGCCGCGGAATTATGGGATTAGATGGCAAGGAATATGAAGTACAGGCCGGCGACACATTTTATGTCAAGCCGGGTCCCCATCATACCACTAAAAATCCTGATGATGTGCCATTGGAATTTTTCTGGATAACAATAAAGGTATAGCAGATCACAACCTTGCAAACTCTGCTGTTTTTGCCACGTACAGATGCTATAGATATTAGGAGATGTTGACGATGAGTACCGTTCTTGTTACCGGAGGAGCGGGAAATGTGGGACGACAGGCGGTGGTTAAGCTGGCTCAATGTGGCCATGATGTGCGTGTGTTAGACTTGCCGGACCTTGATTATTCATTTAGCAATGCACATACTAATATCGAAGTGTTCCATGGTGATATTTGCGAAAAATCAGACTTGACACGGGCCTGTGATGGTATCGACTGGGCCGTGCATCTGGCTGCAATTATGCCACCGATGAGCGAAGAAAATAATGAGCTTGCCGACAGGATAAACATTGAAGGCACGCGAAGTATATTGAAAGCATTGAATCCGGAGATACCCATCATCTTTGCGTCTTCGGTGGCAACTTATGGAGTGCCTACGGCGGAAATCGTCGACATTGATCATCTGCAGAAGCCAATTGATTTCTATGGAGAAACGAAACTGCAGAATGAGAGGGATATTTTAGAAAATAGTAGACCTTTTGTGCTGTTGCGCATTTCTGGAGTTTCGGTGCCGGCATTATTAGAAATTCCGCGTCCGTGGTTTTTTACGGCCGATCAGCGCATAGAGTTTGTTCATCTCGCGGACACAGCCGAAGCTGTCGTAAACTGTGTTGGTAATGAAGCAGTCAGGGGGAAAATCTTGCAGATTGCCGGCGGTCAAACTTGGCAAATGATCGGCGAAGAATACTCACGTGCTATTTGCGAGGCCTTCGATTTTCCGCCTGAAAGCGCCACTTACCAGGAGCAGCCAGGCTGGACAGGTTGGTACGATACAAATGAATCACAGAGACTGCTGCAATATCAGAATCATGCGTTTGAGGACTTTATCGGTCAGTTAAGAGCGCTCTATATAGAAGCAATAAGTTAGTGTCGATCCGGAAACAGCATCTTTTGGCCCAGGGCGGTGTTTTCGCTTTTTTGCAATCCTCGGAATAGCCGCACTAAGTCCCGCCTTTGGCGGGATTGCAAAAACGCTCAGGCCTTGCCCTGAACCAAAATCTACTATTTCCGGATGGACACTAGTTAGCAGAGTTCAGGATAAAATATTTAGTTGCGGAGGTAATGTCTATGAGACAAGAAGATTTTTTGGCAATGAAACGCGAGGTGGAAGAAGAAAACGAGTGGCGATATCGCCCTGAGAATGTTTACACTCGGGACGGCAAAGCGCTGGTTTCGATTGTTTCCACTAGCGATCGCCAATTAAAGCAAGCAATCAAACAGGCAGTTGACATGATCGGCGGTGTGCGCGAGGCATTGAATCCCGAGAATCGGGTTTTGCTTAAAGCCAATTTTAACAGCGATGATCCTTATCCGGCATCCAGTGATCTTGGATTCATAGGCGCGGTGGTTGAACTGTTGCGGGAAGAGGGTATCACCAATTTAACTTTAGGGGAACGTGCGGGCTGGCCGTGGATGCCCACCGCCCATGTGCTAGAAGAGATGGGTGTTTTCAAGTTCGCCGAAGAGATAGATTTGCCGGTCATTGATTTCGACTCCGGTCCCTGGATGGATGTCAAGTTAGGGCCAAAGGCCAAGTGGTGGAGCAAAGTCGGATATCATCAGTCTTTAAAGGAGTTTGATAAAGTTGTTTTCTTACCTTGTATGAAACATCATTTCTTGGCCCGTTTTACGTTGAGCTTGAAGCTCATTGTTGGTGTGACCCTCCCTGTTGACTTGCAGTATATGCACGCCGATTACATTCTGGGGAAGACCGACGAGCCCATGGACATGTAAATGATCGTGCTTTCTTTGC
>CP070746.1:2294326-2302039 GCA_020348305.1 Desulfobacterales bacterium | reverse complement strand
AAAAATTCGCGACTGCTAATTTAATATGTTAATCATATGATATTATTCGATTTTCGTCAAGATTTCAGGGTATTATAATATATGTCCTATTTTTCCAGATTGTTTCAGCAGTGGTTCGGGAAGCGCTAGTGCGATGCTGTAAACATGCACGCAAACGAGCTCCTCATCAAAGTAATCACTGCTCTTAAATCCGAACAGGGTTGCTGGCAGCGCAATCATAATTTAACTGTCAAAAATGAAGACACGACCCCTCTATTTTTCTCTATTTTTACTTTGTATCTTGACTAAGCGAGCGGTTTACAATACCCCCCAAATGATGTATTCAGCACTGTACAAATTCAGCACCTGATTTAAGAAAAATCAATCCCTGTCATAAAATTTCATTAAACAGATGACGCAATGCCTGAAAATGGGTGTATTCGCGGAGACATGCTGATAACGGAAAGGATTAAAGCCATGCGGATTGTTATTATATTCTTATTTTTCTTGTCCATGGGAGGAATCGGCTTTGGTGGAGACCAAGTACTAGCTTCGACCGAAGAGGGTGAAATTGAAGTGATTGAGGTAATTGAGGTTGTGGAACCGGTGAGTGCCGAGAAAACGTTATTCGAGACCATATTGGCGATTGCAGAACGCAGATTGCTGAAGATCTCCGGTCCCCTCATCTGGCTCGCTATGGCTTCGGCCATCATCACCCGCCATGTCCGGATTAAGGGAAAAGCGCGGCAATTATCCACAATACACAAAATTTGCGGTTACACGGCCTTTAGTGTGGGGACAATACATGGTCTATACGGGCTTTTTTTTTAACTTATCCCGGTTGCCTGGTTGTATCCTCCGCCTAAAGAGTAAGAGGTGGTTGAGGATATGGATTTTTATCAATCCATGGAAAAGATGATCTGATTTTCCTCCAATTTAGCCCCGTAGTTTTTCAAATCCTTTGAGGCTGGACCCTTCAGGAGCTTACCTTCAGGATCGAAAGCGGATTGATGGCATGGACACACGATTCTGTTCTCTCCCGCTATAAAGGCCACCTTGCATCCCTTGTGAGTGCAGGTTGGATCGAGAGCACGAACCGTCGTCTCGGTATCCCGGATGAAGAGCACTTCTTTGCCTTTAAGTTTTAGGATCACAGAACCCCCAACGGATTGAAGCTGCTTCGTTTTTTCCAACGGGAGGGCGAGGGCTTTGGCGCGCGCCAAGCGCGATGGAAATGTCGTCAATATCCCGGCAAGTATTCCCAAATATTTCATAAATTTTCGTCGATCAATCATGCATACTCCTCATTAATTTATATGATAAGATGTAAAAAGAACTTGCTGTTGTTATTTGCGAGTATGTCTAAAATAGGATCGTATGTCAAGCGTGCAGAGGGCCCTTGGTGTTGTGGATGCAAAAAAGATATGAAGAACATCACGCTTTCACTGTAAGTCAAAGTCGAAATTGAGAGTCAGGTCCGATGATTTTCTCTGTATTCGACTATCCTTCTATATACATGGGTAATATGGATACGCAGAGCATAGAGCTCGGCTGCATAGGAGAGAGGTACCGTGACCTGCTTAACTTCTTCATCGATTTTTCTGAGTTCGGCTAGGTGCGCATCCAGTATTTCAATGGGATTTTCCTTATCCACGTCAAGGTCCACAGCCTGAAGTTCCCTGTACCAGTGAAAAATCTTGCGGCGGACACGCCACCTGTAACCCGGTGGTACGATTTTCATAAGTGGGATGAGGAGTGTGACGAGAGGCAGCAGCATTATTTTTAATCGGTCGATCAAGGTTGCTGCCCAAAAGGGTAAATACCGCTGCAGAAATGGAGGGCCGTGTTTAAAAAAGCGAACGGCATCTTTTTGTAAGGGAAAATCCAAGTATTTCTGGGAAGGGAACTGGTGTACTTCCTCGAAGAGGCCCCCATTGCTATGAACTTCGGATGCTGCCCGTAGCAATAAATCGACGAGGGCGGGATGAATATCCTTGCGAGCGACAAGATTGGCGGCTGGCGCAAGCAAAACGATGTCTTCGGAAGGGATATTCGAGTCGAAATCAATGGCCCCTTCGGGTAGTTCCACGCTCGAGAGGAAGTGATGAATCCGAGTGTACGCCTCGGCTCTGTCGAAACTCATCAAAGCAATACCGATTGTCTTTAAAAGGGTCTGAACGACTGAAGATCGGGCTGAAGCGACAAAAAAGGCGACGTCAATGTCCCCCTGTTTAAGGGCTTCCACAGCCACCTTCCCACCGATTGGAAGGATAAACGCATTGTCTGCCGTTATGGCATTATCTTCGAGCAGTTGTAGGGCTATGGCTCTGGTTCCACTGCCCTCCGGGCCAACGGCTATTCGTCTTTGACGCAGATCAGAGAGACGCTGTAAAGGAATGTCGGTACGGTGAAAAACCCACATCGGTTCAAAATATAGGCTTGCTAATGATGCCAGGTTGGGACTATCCGTCGGATTACCGATTCCCCCCTGCACAAACGCCACATCGACACCATCCGTGGCGGTTTCGAGAAGCTTGATATTCTCAACGGAACCCTCAGTGCTGAGGACCTCGAGGGTAATCCCGTCGCGTGCAAGGATTTCACGGTATTGTTTACCAAAGGGGTAATAGGCACCCGTTTGGCTGCCTGTACCGATCGATATCTTCTTTGGCGGGGCGGGATTGACGAATTGATAAGCCACCACGAAGCCAATGAGGGTAATGATGATGGCGGGACCAAAAATCTTGAGATATTCTCGTGATTTCTTTTTTGAATGTTTCCTTGTAAAAGCGTCTTTTGCCATAATCATAGAGGAATGCCTTTTGTTGCAAGGGATCATAGGATAAGAAATCGTTGTGTGTCAAGCGACACTCCAAATGAAATAGGAATAGGCACGAGGATGAAATTATGCGTTTCTTTGTTCCCATAAAGTTTTTAAACTTTTACCCGAATTTTACAGTTCCGATTATATGACTTCCTGCACTCGTTAAAAATCCTTATATACAGTATATCTTTGATTTATTTTACTTGATATTGGCATGGTATGTTTGAAGGGACCGTACTTTTGGATTTCCCTCTTTTCTTGCAGCAATGCCTTTTGCCGCAGCGATGGCGGCTGCAGTCGTGGTAATGTACGGGATTTTAAATTTAATAGCGGCCTTGCGAATATTGGAGCTATCCTGACTGCTTTTCCGCCCGCTGGGAGTATTAATCAGCAGGTTGATTTCACCGCTTTTAATGGCGTCTACCAGGTCCGGTCGGCCATATCCAAGTTTTTTAACCGGAATGGTGTCGATTTCCCTTTCTTTCAAAAACTGATGCGTGCCACTGGTTGTCATAATTCTAAAGCCAAGATCCCTGAAAAGCCTGACCGGCTCCAATGCTGCGGTTTTGTCTCTGTCGGCGATTGTGAAAAGGACGCCTCCTTCGGTCGGCAGTTCCACTTTGGTTGCTTCTTGAGCCTTGAAAAATGCACGCCCGAAAGAATGAGACAAACCGAGGACTTCGCCGGTGGAACGCATCTCGGGTCCTAAAACGGGGTCCACCTCATGAAACATGTTGAAGGGGAAAACAGCTTCCTTTATACCATAATGTGGGATCGTATGCTGCTGCAAGCCGAGTTCCGAGAGTTTTTTGCCCAGCATCACCTGAGTCGCCAGGCGGGCCATAGACACGTTGCAAACCTTGGAAACAATGGGTACGGTTCGCGACGCTCGGGGGTTTGCTTCCAAAACGTAGACGGTATTTTCAAAAATTGCATACTGGATGTTCATCAATCCCACGACGTTGAGCGCGATGGCAATTTTGCGGGTGTACTCGCCGATGGTTTCAATGTGCTTCGGGGCAATGCTGATTGGCGGGATAACACAGGCCGAGTCACCGGAATGAATCCCGGCAAGTTCGATATGTTCCATCACTGCCGGCACAAAGGCGTCGGTGCCATCGGCAATGGCATCTGCCTCAGCCTCTATGGCATTATCCAGAAATTTGTCAATCAAAACCGGCCGTTGCGGTGAGACGTCCACTGCCGCTTCCAAGTAGTGCTTTAACATGTCTTCGTCCTGCACGACTTCCATGCCACGCCCCCCCAGCACGTAGGATGGACGCACCATCAGCGGATATCCAATCATTTCGGCGATCTGCTGTGCTTCATCCATGGTGCTGGCCATTCCCGATTCCGGCTGGGGAATTCCCAGTTTGCGCATAATCTGACGGAAATGATCACGATCTTCGGCCAAGTCAATTGTTTCCGGGGAAGTCCCTAAAATCTTTACATCTGCATCGGCAAGCTCATTGGCAATATTCAGCGGTGTCTGCCCCCCGAACTGGACGATTATTCCTTCAGGTTTCTCTTTTTCATAGATGCTCAGAACGTCCTCTACGGTCAGCGGTTCAAAATACAGTTTATCCGAAGTATCGTAGTCGGTAGAGACGGTTTCAGGGTTGCAATTGACCATGATAGACTCATATCCGGCATCACGAATCGCAAAGGCTGCATGGACACAGCAGTAATCAAATTCAATGCCCTGACCGATCCGGTTCGGTCCGCCGCCCAGTACCATAATCTTTTTGCGATTGCCGGTATCAACCATGTCGGGAGCATTATAGGTAGAAAAATAATAGGCAGCATTTTCAACACCGCTGACTGGAACCGGTTCCCAGGCCTCAACGATGCCCAGAGATTTACGCTGTTCCCGTATCTCTTTTTCTGGAAGATCGAGTAGCCCCGCGAGGTAACGGTCCGCAAAACCGTCTTTTTTGGCACGGGTGATCAGATCCTCGGGCAGCCGTTGACCTTTATACGTTAATATTTCTTCTTCGAGTTCCACGAGCTCCTTCATCTGTTCGATGAACCAGGGCTTGATGTGGGTAATTTCACTCAACACCTGGATATCGGCTCCCTTGCGCAAGGCTTCGTACATTTGAAACTGGCGTTCGCTGGTGGCCGTATTGAGCATGATCATAAGTTTTTCTAAGGGCTGATCATTGAAGTCTTTAGCAAACCCTAAGCCGTAACGATTGATTTCTAAACTGCGAATGGATTTTTGGAGGGCCTCTTTGTAATTTTTGCCGATGCTCATGACCTCACCCACGGCACGCATTTGGGTACCAAGCTTATCTTCAACCCCTTCGAATTTCTCAAAGGCCCAGCGGGCAAATTTCACCACGACGTAGTCACCTGACGGCGTATATTTTTCCAGCGTTCCATCCCGCCAATAGGGAATTTCATCCATTGTCAGACCGCCGGCAAGCAGTGCGGATACCCTCGCAATGGGAAAACCGGTTGCCTTGGAGGCCAGTGCCGAAGAGCGGGAAGTGCGTGGGTTAATTTCAATGACAACCACCCGGCCGGTTTTGGGATCGTGGGCAAATTGTATATTGGTACCGCCGATAACCTCGATGGCTTCCACGATGTCGTAGGAGTATTTCTGCAAACGCTTCTGAAGATCCTCATCGATCGTCAGCATGGGAGCCGTGCAGTAACTGTCGCCGGTATGAATCCCCATCGCATCAACATTTTCAATGAAGCAAACCGTAATCATCTGATTCTTGGCATCGCGAACCACTTCCAGTTCGAGTTCTTCCCAGCCCAGCACCGACTCTTCCACCAAGATCTGATTGACAAGACTGGCGGACAATCCCCGCGCGGCAACTGTACGAAACTCTTCAACGTTATAGACGAGTCCTCCGCCGGTGCCGCCCATGGTATATGCGGGTCGGATGACCACCGGATACCCAAGCTGCTCGGCAACTTTCTCAGCGTCTTGGACGCTGTTGACGGTCTGGCTTTTGGGCATTTCGATGCCTAACCGGTTCATGGTTTCCTTGAACGCCAGTCGATCTTCGCCGCGTTCAATGGCATCAACATTTACTCCGATGATTTGCACGCCGTATTTTTCAAGTACACCGGATCGATGTAATTCAGAGGACAGATTCAATCCCGACTGACCGCCTAGATTCGGAAGCAGCGCATCGGGTCGTTCTATGGCAATAATTTCGGTTAAGGCCTTTAAGTTCAGCGGTTCAATGTAAGTCGCATCAGCCGTACCAGGATCGGTCATAATGGTGGCCGGATTGGAATTTACCAGTACGATTTCATAGCCGAGTGAACGCAATGCCTTGCAAGCCTGGGTGCCGGAATAATCAAATTCACAAGCCTGCCCGATGATGATGGGTCCCGATCCGATGATTAGAATTTTGTTGATGTCGTCACGTCTGGGCATAGCAACTCCTTTAATTCATTTTGCCTGGATATATTTTTTATCAATCGATTTAAGGTAGACAAAAACGTTCTTAAAATCAAGAGGGTATAAAATATTTGGTTGCTTATCTTTTTAAACGAAAATGCTCGGCCGTAATTTACTGATCGAAAACCTGAGACTATTTAAACTGCTGATTAAAGCAACAGTACCTCAAGATATAACGCCGCTTGCATTTTCGTCAAATTTCATTCTTGACACAGATCTTATTTCCTAATACCAAAAAAAAGAGGAAACAATGTCAACTCAAATTTCAAGGAATCAAAAGATGAGCCTAAAGGAAATAAAGCTTGAAGATTTGGATGTGAAATCTTTTATCGAACAACAGAGCCAGGCTATTTCTTCGGAAGTCGGTGATACGATGGCGATCAATGCACTTTCGGGAGGTGTTGATTCGTCCGTGGTGAGTATGCTGGCACATCGTGCCCTGGGAGACAGGCTAAAGACTTACTTTATCGATAACGGAATCATGCGCGAGGGGGAGCCGCAAGCTGTGGTCTCAACCATGGACAAATGTGGCCTTCCGGTGGAACTTATTGACGCGCAGGATGAATTCTTTGCTGCATTAAAAGGAAAAACCGATCCGGAAGAAAAACGGCAAGCCATCACCGATACGTTTTACAGAGCTGTTTTCGGACAGCTTGTCAGAGAGAGCGGAGCACGCTTCCTTCTTCAAGGCACCAATTTTACAGATGTAGAAGAAACAGTCGCCGGTATCAAACGGCAGCACAATATTCTCGCGCAGCTTGGTATAGACACGGAAACAGCCTATGGATATAAGGTCATCGAACCGATCATTCAGCTAAGGAAACCCGCTGTACGGGCTGTGGGAAAGGCGCTGGGGCTGCCGGAGAGTGTGTTCAATCGGCCTCCATTTCCGGGCCCGGCGCTTGTGACCAGGGTAATTGGCGAAGCCACCAGGGAACGCATTGAGCTGGTTCGAAAAGCAACCGTTATTGTTGAACAGGAATTGGCCTTAACTGAAGCTTTCCAATACATGGCCATTTTGCATGAGGACAGGGTCACTGGCATCAGAGAAGGAAAAAGGGATTTTGGTCTGCAAATAGAGATTCGATGCTGGGACAGCAAAGATGCTGTTACGGGTTCGCCCACCAGATTGCCCTATGAGGTTCTTGAAAAGCTGGCCGCGCGGATCACTTCAGAAGTTTTCGGGGTGGTAAGTGTAACCTATAGCATTACGACCAAACCACCCTCGACCATAGAGGCTATATGAAGGTTATGGTGTCAAATCCTGAATTGTGAATAACATGACCCATATGCTGAGGCCCGCGTCGTTTTTTTTGATGATCAGTCCGAAGAAATTTAAAGTCGCAAGGCAGGATTGTTTGGTGAGGGTGAATCCTCATAAATGATTAAGGTTTCATTATCTCTGAGCGCACTATCCATGCAACGTGCTGCTGCCTTCCCTGTCCCATTGGACGGTTACTTCTTGACCCACCGCAAAGCTATCTTT
>CP070746.1:2289075-2294226 GCA_020348305.1 Desulfobacterales bacterium | reverse complement strand
ACGCAGGCTATGGCCAGCTCCAAAAGCAACAAGGCCAATTAGCACAGGCGCGGGATTACCTAATGAAGGCTTTGGAGATTTTCGAGCGGCTGGGCACTCTACTTGAGCCAGACAAAGTAAGAGAAATTTTAGCCGAATTGCCTGAAGCCTAAGCTATGGAAGACACAATATATTGTATATCACCCCCCCTTGACTCTATTTTGCAGATTTCTGCAGATATCAAAAGTTTCTTTGCAGTTCTAAAACCTGTGGTTTCTCCAATCTATAGAACAGCAGCGATTTTACCATATATCATTTGCTGATCTCATAAAATTTCCCGCTAAAAAATTTGTGGATTTCATATTTATATACTGTTTAAGCCATTGCTAAACTTTTTGAATTGGCCAATCTCCGGGCTTTAGCAAAACTCTTGCAAACGTCTCCATTTTTTGGCGTCTTTCTCTTAACCTGGGAATAACGTTTTCAGCAGCATCTCCCCATATCGTGCCATAACTCAGGAAACCGGAGAATTCTTTAAAATTCAATGCGGGGTTATAGCCTTGCTTTCTTAGGTTCTGATATTCTTCAAATGCTTCAGGAAATTTGTACAAAACAAACCAATTCAGTCTCACGTTTTCGGGTATATCTAAATTTTCTTCATACCACAAAAAAATTCCTTGTTCCTTTGCAATAGTTTCTGCTTCCGGTAAGACGCTTTCATGATCTTCAGGATAAAAGGGTGGCGAAAGGGCGGCCCTCTTACATTCAGTTGCGACACATTCGGCAAATGCCGTTATCATGCCTAAAATAAACGATCTGCGATCGATTGTTTTAAAGCTCATTACTTCGTTGTTATACCCATTCATTGTCATAAGCCTTTGGCGTTTAATATATAAAAATTGTGGACTTCTATTTTTCCCCCCTCCCTTAAATCCCCCCACCACGGGAGGGAAATTAGAATTCCTCCCCCTTGACGGAAGAGGTTAGGAGGGGGTGAGAAATTAAGCTGAATTATTTAACTTAGTCTCTGTATGTAGTTCCATACCTTTATAATCCACAAGAACTATCACCGCCCAGATACGCCTCCTGCATCATCTCATTGCACAGCAAATTTTGGGCGGTATCCGCCAGAACAATAGAGCCGGTTTGGAGAACGTAACCGCGGTCTGCAATGGATAGGGCCATATTCGCATTTTGCTCAACCATAAAAATTGTCGTACCTTGCCGGTTAACTTTCTGGATTAGCTCAAATTGCTGGTCGACCAGCAGCGGGGAGAGTCCCATCGAAGGTTCATCCATTAGGAGAATATCCGGATTGGAGAGCAAGGCTCTTCCCATGGCCAACATTTGCTGTTCACCGCCGCTTAGAGTGATACCGGCCTGATTGATTCTTTCTTTTAACTTAGGAAAAAGTTCGAAAACTTTTTCCAGATCTTTTTTGATCTTATTTTTGTTTTTCCTGAGATAGGCACCCATCTCCAGATTCTCGAGAACCGTCATCCGTGGAAAAATTCTGCGGTTTTCGGGGACGATGGCGACTCCTTTCGAAATGATATTTTTGGTGGGCTTTCCATCGATGCGCTCACCTTTAAGTTTGACAACACCTTTTTTGATTTTACACGCTCCCAGGATTGTTTTCAGCGTTGTGGATTTACCCGAGGCGTTACCTCCTAGAAGACACACCAATTCACCGGTATAGACTTTGAGAGTGATGTCATACAGCACCTGAATATTGCCGTAATAAGTGTCGACGTTTTCGAATTCTAATATCGGCGTTTCGGCCATGAAGATCTTCCGATCGTGTTAATTAACCCGATGAAGTAATAAATAATTTCCAGCTCAAAAAAAATCTAAATAGCAAATCTCAATGAAGACGGTTTCAGTGTTCAGGTGTCAGCCGCTGCACTTTGTGATTCTGATACCCGATTCTGACACCTGAAACCAAGAAAATGACCGATGAGATTTGGTGCCTGAAATTTGGGGTTTTATAAGTTGGTTGTTCCCAACACTACCATTAATAAACCTGCTGTCTTTTGCGCCCCAAATACGCTTCGATGACTTTTTCACTGTTGGCCACTTCTTCGTAACTTCCTTCAGCGATTTTTATGCCGTAATCAAGGGCAATTACCCGATCCGAGATCGTCCGCACGACATTCAACTTATGTTCGATAAGCAATATGGTATATCCGAAAACATCTCTTAGGTTTTTAATGAACTCGGTTATTTCGATTGTTTCCTGCGGATTCATACCGGCCGAAGGTTCATCCAGCAATAGAATCTTGGCATCCGTCGATAGGGCGCGGGCAATTTCCATGCGTCTGCGGTTGGCAAACGAAAGAAACATGGCTTGTTGATCAAAGCGATAGCCGGTGAGTCTGGTACCGAAAAGACCCAAAACTTCTTTTGCCTTTTGGTCTGTTTCTTTTTCCTCTTTTTTATGTAAAGGTAAATGGAACAGAATGGACAACGGCCCTGCTGAGGTCTTACAAAATTGGCCGACCTTGGCATTGTCCAATACACTCATTTTGTTAAACAGTCGCAAATTTTGGAATGTTCTGGATATCCCTGCTTTAACTATCTGGTGCGGTTTTAATCCGGCAATCTCCCTTCCTTCAAAATAGATCGAACCAATGCCTGGTGGATAGATGCCGGATATCAGATTAAACAGCGTTGTTTTGCCGGCCCCATTGGGTCCGATAATACTTAGGATTTCTCGTTCATGTAAAACCAAACTTAAATCATCGACGGCTTTAATGCCTCCGAAATCCATGGTCACATGCTTAAGTTCAAGGATTGCCCGACCACTTTTTGCATACTGCGGTTTGCTTTCGGTGATTTCCAGAAGCTTTGCGTTTTCGTCATAATACAGTTCCGTAGAGGCTCTGAGTCGACCGCTTTGGTCTTTATCCGGTCGAATTTTCTTTTTTAGCAGAAAACCGACTTCGCCCATAATGCCCTGGGGTCGTAACGCCATCAGCACGATCAAGATCAAACCATAGGACATCATGCGATAGGCTCCGTATTCTCTGAGAAACTCGGGCAATATGGAAAGAAAGGCAGCTCCCAGGATCACTCCGGCAATGTTGCCGAGTCCGCCAAGAATGACCATGCAGTAAACGATAACCAGTTGGGGAAAATCAAAATTGTTGGGAAATACGGAATCCTGAAACGAAGCAAACAATGCGCCGGCAGCCCCGGCAATGAAAGCACCTCCGGCAAAGGCCATCAGTTTCATCCAGGTGGTATTCACCCCGATGGCTTCGGCGGCCAGTTCATCTTCACGGATGGCCTCCCAACCCCTGCCGAAGCGCGAGCGTTTGATCCGGAATGATCCGACAGTTGCAGCCATCGCAAAAAACCAGATAAGATAAGCGTAAGGCAGCGGCGATATAATTCTGAAGCCGAATAGATTTATGGCGTCAAAGCCAAATATGCCGTTGACACCGCCTGTAATATTTAGCGGAGTATCCAAATTGAGCAGTAAGAGCTTAAAGATCTGTGCAAATGCCAGTGTCACGATAGCCAGGTAATCCCCCTTTAATCGTATACTGGTCGAGCCAAGGGCGATGCCGATGATCATGGTAAAAAAGGCAGCCATGGGTAACACCAGAAGAAAAGGCAGGTGAATGTCGAGTTGACTTGATGAAAGGAGTGCAAATGTATAACCGCCAATCCCGAAAAAGGCGACATACGCCAGATCCAGCAATCCCGCAAAGCCGGCCACGACATTTAAACCCAGGGCCAACATGACCCATAAGCCCGTCATGGTATAAATCCGCAGCCAGTAGCTGGTTGGCATGATGTGCGGCGCTATGATGAGGACAGCCGCAATAACTCCGTATAGCACAAAACGATTGGGATTGCGCCATGAGAATGAATTTGAATTGCTTAATGAAGCGGTATTTGCTTCCTTAGTCATAAAGCTCTCAGTATCAAGGTATTTGGGGATTGGGGAATTTAGGAATTAAAGGAATACCCCGATTTCTCAATTTCTCAATACCTAAATTCCTCAATCCCTTAATCATCCATCATACTTTTTCCGGCATCTTTTCCCCTACCAGTCCCCAGGGTCTGACGATAAGAACTGTAATAAGAATCACAAAGGCAACGACATCCTTGTAGGCCGAAGGCAGAAAGGTGACGGCTAGAGCTTCAGAAAGACCAAGCAGGATGCCGCCGAGCATTGCCCCGTAAATGTTTCCGATTCCTCCAAGTACAGCAGCAGTAAATCCTTTCAGGCCGGCTTGAAATCCCACATAATAATCAACCTGGGTAAAAAGAAGACCGACCAATGTTCCGGCAGCTCCTCCGAGAGCTGATCCAATTAAAAAAACCATAACGATAATTCGGTTTACATCAATACCCATAAAGGAGGCCGCTTCGAGGTCTTGTGCCGTCGCTCTCATTGCCTTGCCGGTTTTTGTTCGTTTTATCATCACGGTCAAAAGACCCATAAGCAAAAAAGTAATGGCAATCACCAATGCCCGCATAAACGAAAAGACAATGGGGCCGATGTGAAGAACGCGAAGGCTTTCGGGTATCAATGCAGAAATATGGAAGAAGCGTACTTTGGCTCCTTGATAGGTAAGGACGAGGTTCTGTAAAAAGATGGAGACACCTAGCGCGCTGAGCAGCAGATTTATTCGTGGAGCGTTTCTCAGCGGGCGATAGGCAAATCGTTCGGCCATAAGTCCCACTAAAGCGGATATCGCCATGGCAATTATAATCATGAGGGAGATGACCAACGCTGCACTGATCAGAACTTCATTGTTGCGGGTTAAAAGATGAAGTACCCACCAGCCGGCAAAGCCGCCGATCATGTAAACCTCACCGTGGGCGAAATTGAGCATACCCAAAATGCCGTAAACCATTGAATAGCCGATAGCAATCAGGGCGTACACACCACCCAGCGTTAGACCGTTGATCAGTTGCTGGGGTAGCTGCTGGAGGTATAAATCCATTTGTTAACAGTGACGACAGATGAACGTCCAACATCGAACATCGAACGTCCAACATCGAATTAAAAACAAATATCCAATAACGAACGTTTAACCACGCCTTGGCGTGGTCATTTCCCATCAATTTTGATACTAATAGCAAATCTTAACAATTGCAATCCACAGGGCAGCCTACTCTGGCTTTTAGAAGATGTTGAACAATCTTTATGATTCG
>CP070746.1:2276569-2288975 GCA_020348305.1 Desulfobacterales bacterium | reverse complement strand
ACATGTCCATTGTGTACAATCGGCTGGAAGGCATCAATATCAAAAGACAGATATAAAAAGGGTAGCAATTGCCACCCTTTTTATATGATAGGCCGATCTGCTCAGGAGTGAACTGATGAACTGCCTCCTCAGCCCAATTCTTGGAGGCGGTCTAAATAATGCTATTGCTTCGGAAACCAGATTTCCTCGACCTTGTATTTGCCGTTGTGTACGCTGATGATCGAAACGCCTTTCAATGGTACACCTGTGGGTCGAGTATAGCTGATTTCGCCGGTAACGGCCTTAAAGCCCTTGGTGCTTGCCAGCGCCTCGCGCAACGCCTTGCTTTCGGTGGTTCCGGCTCGCTTGATGGCATCCGCAATCAGACCAACCGCATCAAAGCCCAGCGCGGCAAAAGCATTTTCCGGCGGCCGGCCGTATTCTTTTTGATAGGCTTCAACAAAAGCCAGCACCTCGGGGCGGTTGTCCTCCCGGTAGGTGTGCGTGGAGAAATAAACGTCATTTGCCAATTTGTCTCCCGGTACCGTGGTGACCAACTCGGTGTCAAATCCGTCACCGCTTACGATAGGCAGCGTCAACCCGGCCTCCCGAATTTGTTTAACGGTCAACCCGGCCTCATTGGGAATAGCGGAAATGAATACGGCATCCGCTTTGGGGCTGGCATTCTTCAGACGGGCGATTTGAGCCGAGAAGTCTTTATCACCCATCATGAAAAAATCTTCCAGTACGACATTGGTCCCCAGATCTTTGAGCCGTTGTTTGTAGAACTTGGACAGGGCTTTGGTAAAATCCATAGAATTATCCGTCCATACCACTACGTTTTTGGCTGCCAGCTTTTTGACCGTGTAATCTGCAATGGCAAATGATTGATCATCGTCGCCGAAGGGAGTCATGAACATGTAGTCACCAACCCATTGGGGCAACATCGGATGGGTGGCACCCGAGGTGACAAAAGGAACCCCTTTTTGCTGAAACAAGGGGGCGGCTGCCATAACAAATGTGGTATCCCCGTAACCGAGACCGGCCACAACTCCCGCGGACAAGGCTTTTTTTGCACCGGTCGCAGCCGATTTTTGATCGGTCTTGGTATCGATACCGATAACCTCAATTTTCTTGCCCAACAGGCCGCCTTGTTCGTTGATCAGCTTGGCCTGTAGTTTAGCCCCGTTTAGTGCCGGGGCATCAATTGATGACATGCCGCCTGTCAGATTGTAAAGGGCTCCCAATTTAATCGTATCTGCTCCCAACGCCGGAAATACCAGCAACAGCGAAAATACGATCGTACCTAACGTATAAAGTATTTTTGTTCGCATAATCAATTTCCTCCTTTCTTTGTTTTTTGTAACATTTTAGCCCTTTCGCAGCGGTAAGCAGACAAACGTCCTAATGACTGGCGTCACGTCTTGTCCAGTTTTCAAGAGGCTAAGATGCTACGGTTTCAAGCAATATAATAAATTCCAATTAAGCGCCTAATTACTGCGTATCCCTGGTTAATAAAAACCCCGGTTCGCGACTCCCGAACAGTCCTTGGGGTCTATAAATGAGTATCAAGATGAGAATTGCCGCCGTAAAAATCTCCCCGATTCCATAAACATCTAGGTTTTCTTCCAGGGGTCGAAAGATTTCCGTAAGAACCGAAAAGATAATGGCCGCGATAAATGCACCGCTGATACTCCCCGCCCCTCCGACAACCACCATGACCACAATATAAAACGCCAAAATCAGCGAGAAAGATGTCGGGGTAATGGCGGTGACCAAATGAGCCCAAAGCCCTCCGGCAATACCGGCAAAAAAGGCACCAATAACCAGTGCGGCAACCCGGGTTCGAAACAGATTTACCCCCAAACACTGAGCGGCCATATCGTCTTCGCGAATGGACAGCATGCTTCTGCCGTAGGAAGAAAATTTTATTTTCCAGGCAACGTAAACAGTGACCACCACCCACGGGTATACATACCAGAGATTGGTTATTGCCGGCAACCCGTTTAGACCGAGAGGCCCGCGAGTGACGCTATCCCAATTGGTTATGAGGACCTGAACAATTATTAGGAACCCCAAGGTGGCAACCGCCAGGTAATGACCTCGCAGGCGCAACACCGGCAAACCGACCACCAAGGCCATCATTGCGGCACAGACACCGCCGATGATGGAGGCCGGGAAAAAGGGCATTTCTAAATTCGCCAGCCACTGGGGCAATTCCAAAAACATCGACTTGCGGGAAACCGGGAAGGTGAGAATCGCTGTCACGTAACCCCCAATGGCCATAAAACCCGGATGTCCAAGGGAAAAGAGGCCCGTAAAGCCGTTGGTGATATTTAAGCTGACCGCCAGAATAATGTATATCCCGACAAAGTTGATGATAGAAAGAATATATTCATTAACCGTTGAACGCACAAGGGCAACAAACCCAATTCCAAGGAGAATGAGGGCTAAAAAAACCAAGCGGTTTCGACTCTGGTTCACTAGGTGCCCTCCTCCATAGGTTTCCCGAGGATACCGTTGGGCATAATCAAAAGAATCAAGATCAGTGTAGAAAATACAAAGGCATCCCGGAAAGCCGAATAGATCGGTGGTAATAAACCCACAAATAAGACCTCTGAAAGTCCCAGCACATACCCCCCGAGAATGGCGCCGGGAATGGAGCCGACCCCGCCGATCACTGCGGCAACAAAGGATTTCAGTCCCGGTACAAATCCCAGCAGCGGATCTATCTGACCGAACTTCCCGCCCCACATCAACCCGGCGATTCCAGCCAAAGCGCTGCCCATGGCAAAGGTCGCCATGATTGTGCGATTAATATTGATACCCATCAGACGGGCCACATCAATATTTTCCGCGGTGGCGCGCATGGCCATTCCGAGTTTTGTTTTATTTACCAGTAAAATTAGGGCGCACATTAACGTCAGTGCCGACAGCATAATGACCAGATCCACCGCCCGGAAGCTGACCCCACCCATATTAATAACTTTTTGCAAATAATCCGGGAAAGTGAAGTTGCGGGGTTGGGCGGTTAAAACTAAAATTCCCAAATTTTGCAGCATGATAGAGACTGCCAGGGAAGCGATGAATCCGGTTACCTGAGGCGCGCCGCGCATGGGCCGGAAGGCCCCCTTTTCAATAAGAATGCCGACAATGGCGCTGGCGATCAAAACAACGAGTGCTACGATGAGAAACGGTGCACCGGCCACCTGCAGCAGACCGAGGGTCAGAAACGCTCCGATCATCACCACATCACCGTGAGCAAAATTAATCAGCCGGATAATTCCATAAATCATGGAAAAACCGATGGCCACCAGCGCGTACATGCTGCCGAGGATGAGGCCATTGACGATTTGCTGGGCGATGTATTCCCCACTCATGATTCTATTAACTGCGTTTAAGTGTTTTGCGTGATACGGGTTTTGCTATATTCGGTTAGCGCTAATTCGAATTTCAGATTTTTTTGGAAAACTCCGAGCGCCTCACGAATACGCTAAATATTGCTTTTGGTGCTGATGTCAGCTTTAAACTCCCCCAAGATATGCATCGCGGACTTTCTGGTCCCTGGCCAGTTCGTTGCTGGGTCCCGACAAAGTTACGCGGCCATTTTCAAGCACATAGGCCCTGTTGGCATAATCCAGCGCCATGACCGCATTTTGTTCCACCAGCAGGATGGTTACGCCTTGGGCGTTGATGTTTTGCAACACCTTGAATAAATTTTCAACAATAATGGGCCCCAGTCCTAAAGATGGTTCATCCAAAATAAGCAATTTGGGACGACTCATCAGAGCGCGACCCACCGCCAGCATTTCTTGCTCTCCGCCGGAAAGACTCCCGGCTGTCTGGTTGGCCCGTTCATCGAGAATCGGAAATATTTTGCAGATGCGCTGGTAATTTTGCCGAATTTCATTTTTATCTTTACGCAAGTAAGCACCGATCAGCAAATTCTCCTTGACGCTAAGCTGTGAAAATATTCCCCGGCCTTCCGGGCAATGGGAAATCCCCAAAGCTACGATTTGTTCTGCGGGTATCCGGCTAATATCGATTTCTTCAGCGTGCTGATGATGTCTGTAAAGAATGCCTCCACTTTTGGGGCGTAACAATCCCGAAATGGTTCGCAGCATTGACGATTTGCCGGCCCCATTGGCACCAATCAACGCCACAATCTCTCCTTGGCCAACATTTAGGCTGACCCCTTGCAAAACATACGTTTCACCTCGGTAGACGTGGATGTCATCAACCTTGAGCATATTGCTTTCCATGGCCGGATTTCCCAAGGTAGGCTTCAATGACCCGTTGATCATGGCGAACATCCTCGGGAGTGCCCGTGGATAGCATGCGGCCACGGTCGATGACCTGAATTCGCTGGCAAATGGTCATGATGAGTTTCATGTCATGCTCGACGATAAAAATGGTGAGACCATACGTATCATGGATTTTACGAAGTGTTTTTACAAGCTCATCGGTTTCACCGGTGTTTAGCCCTGCAGATGGTTCATCGAGCAGCAAAAGCTTGGGCATCGTTGCCATAGCCCTGGCAATTTCAACGCGTCTTTGAATGCCATACGGAAGGTTTTTAGCCGGTTGGTCCTTTATGGCTTCAAGGTCAAAGAGTTCCAGAATCTCATGGGATTTTTGCTCCATTTCGTTTTCGGAATATCTGTAATCGGATGTATGCATGAGGGTTTTCCAGAAACCGTGTCCCATGCGTATATGAAAGGCGACCTTCACGTTATCGATTACGGATAGCTCTTTAAAAATGCGGATATTCTGAAATGTTCGCGCAATTCCCAGGGCTGCATTTTGATCGGGTCGCAGACGGGTAATATCCTGACCGTTGAAGACGATGCGGCCTTGATTGGGTTTGAGCACACCGGAGAGTAAATTAAACACCGTCGTTTTACCGGCCCCGTTGGGACCGATCAGACCAACGAGTTCCCCTGGACGGATCTCAACATCGTAATCGGCAAGTGCAATGATTCCGCCGAAACGTTTTTCTAATCCTTCAACTTTTAGTAAGACTGAATTGGAGGAGGCCAACTTCACGTCTCTCCATCTAATATGCCGGAATCATGAATAATTTGTAATAATAACAAATAACCCCCAATTGATATTTAACTCAATTGAGGTAACACTTAATACGTTTTGACTCAATTCGGATGCAAGCTAGAAGATATGCGAGTTATAATTGCTCGAGTTCCTGGAGAAACTCGTCTGTTGTGCGCTCCCGACAATATCCCTTTATGTGGCTCAGGGAAGTTTCGTGCCGCTCTTGGGAGTAAGTCGCACAGGCATCTGTGATCAGGGTCACCAGGTAGCCGAGATCACATGCATCACGCACCGCAGAGCTGATGCATTGATCGGTGATCAACCCGCTGATGATCAGAAAGTCAACACCGAGGTTACCCAAAATATAGTGAATGTTGGTCGAAATGAAGACACTCGAAGAGGTCTTCGGGAATACGATTTCATCTTCTATGGGTTTGATTTCATTGAGTACCTGAGCATCCCATGAGCCCTTGGGAACATTAAAGCCGGTTATTTTATAGTCAAGGCTGCGATCTCGACCGTCATTGGTCAGGCTTTCGATCACCGTATATATAACTTCGATGCCTTTTTGACGACAGGCCTTTTGGAGGCGCTGCATGTTTGGGACGACAAGCGTTTTAAGCTGTTTAAAGAAATACTCGTGTTGCGCTTCAGCCTTTTCAGGGGTGAGACCTTGATCTTTATACTCCCCACCGTCGGGTCGGGCATTATAGTTTTGCACGTCAACAAAGAGCAGGGCCGATTTTTGCGGAACAATCGGAATTTCCCGGCTAAGGGTATCCATCATTTTATAATTCCAGTGATTGATGAAATATAAAAACGGATCTTATCCTCCAAAACCAGTAACCAATAACTAATAACGAATAACTCCCAATTGATTTTACTCAATTGGGATACTAGTACCGCTCCGCCAGCAGATTAACCTCCTCCTCGAGGCTCAGATCTTTAAGAAATTCCCATTCATTTTGCCGCACCGCGGCGAAGGATTTGGCCAGGGTTCCCATGGCTTCCAGCAATACATCATCTTGCTGAAAAGCGTCGAGCGCTTCTCCCAGATTCTGCGGCAGCAGATCAATTCCTTTCGTTTTGCGTTCCTCTTCCGGAATAAGCCCGGGATCAATGGCAACTTCGTCGGGAAGCGCCAGGTTGCGCTGAAGTCCGTCGAGCCCGGTGGCAATCAGGGCACCGAGAGCAAGATAGGGATTGGCGGTGGCATCGGCCGTCTTAAATTCAAGCCGGTTTGCTCGGGTGCCTTCCTTATTTTTACAAACTCGCACGGCCGCTTCCCGGTTTTGGTGTCCCCATGAGCGGAAGGCGCCGGCCCAAAAATGGGGTCGAATGCGCCGATATGAGGTTTTGCTGGGAATAGTAACAGCGCATAGCGCCGGCAGATGATCCAGTATCCCGGCAGTAAAGGCGCCGGCCTCTGGGCTGATGCTGGTGGCCTGCTGCGGATCCCCGCTGATGTTCGCGCCGTCACGCCACAAGCTGAAATTGATGTGACAGCCCGATCCCGCTTTGTCTTCTAAAATTTTTGGTAAAAAAGATGCAATCATCCCGTGCTGTATGGCCACCCCGCGCACGGTTTCTCGATAAACGATCTGTTGATCGGCCGCCTGCATGGCTTCGACATAACGAACATTTACCTCCTGCTGTCCGGGGCCGGATTCGGGGTAGTAACCCTCCACTTCAACCCCCTGGGCAATGAGGGCATCGGCAACATCATTGATAAACGCCCGATGAAGATTCATCGAACCTGTTGCCGAAAACACGGTATCATCGGCAGGCTCCAGAGTGCCTTCGGCGGTTTTACGAAGCAGGAAAAACTCATTTTCGAGTGCAGCTTGAATGATGAGGCCTTTTTCGGCAAGATTTTCGATTTGCCGGCGCAAAAAGCCTCGGGGGCAGTGTTCCCAGACCGTACCGGTTTCGCTGATGACCATATCACTTAATACTTGGGCGTGTCCTTCAGCATAGGGTAGGATTTTAAGCGTCGACCAGTCGGGCATCAAGCGTACTTCTCCTATCGGCCCCAGTCCGGTTTCAGGAACCACGCTGTCATACATCACGGGCAGAGCCTGCTGGGCCATCGTGATGCCAACACCGTTATCGATGTAGTCTTCTAAATAATTGATATGAGCCGCTTTGGCGCGAATCACGTTGGCATTGTCGCACCAGATGATGCGAACGAATTTTACGCCGGCTTCTTTTAGCGATTGCTTAAGATCTTCATTCATGTTCATTGGCTTTCCTAAGGAATTTTACTCATGCGATCAAAATCTACCCGGCATTTAAAAGTGCTTGAGGTTTGGAGGCTCAGAATGTTTAAAGGCTTCTAAGCATACCAGCTTCCTGGCCTCCTGGCAGTTGGACATCCATCACCGATTGGGTAAAGCGACACTTAGCTTTCAATCAGTGTCGAATATTTAATTAACTTCTAAGTAACTGGCTTTTTAAACTCATTTATATAGTGAGATGCTACTTGTGTGTCAAATAAAAAAATGTTCCGTTATATTTATCTTTTTTAACGTTTGAATAAGAAAAATAGCATTAATTTTTTTCTTGACATTCATATAAAAAAATTAAATGAATATTCAATTAATTTTATTTTGAAGCCTAATTCACAATAATGCGAAAAAATCAAAAAGCCGAGATAAGGAAACCAGAGATTCTGGAGAATTATTACCAGGTACTGAGTGAGGAAGGATTTGAAGGGGCATCCATCGGCAAGATTGCCAAACGTATGAATATTCACCCCAGTCTGATTATCCATTACTTTAAATCTAAGGAAAATATGACCATCGAATTGGTGGATTTACTCATCAAGAAATATGAAGCACCCGAATTCCTCCAATTTAATCATATTCAGAATATGGAACAGCGATTTCAACTGCTGATCGATACCATTTTTTCATTTGAATGGTCCAGGACGATTGATCCCGGTATTCATTTCGGTTTCTATTATTTGAGCTTTAGAAATCCGAAGATCCGGGAGCGCTATGAAGCGATGATTCAAAGGTTCAGAAATTATTTGATTCGTGAATTAGATGTATACCAAAAGGAAGGCATCGTAAAAGTAAAAGATCTGAAAAAAGCGGCGGACATCATTATCACGCTGATGGAGGGCTTGGAATTTCATGCTCATTTTTTATCTGAAAGGCAACCATTTGAAAAATTTGCCAATTACGCCAAAAACGTTGTGTTGTCCATGTTGAGAGATGAAACCTTTTCCTCGAATTTTGCGGGTCTCATGAACATTAGGAACTTTGTTAAATAGTAAAGATCCTAGCCCAAAGAATCCGGTATTCAATATTAGAATAAACGAAAACTACAGGAGAATTATCCATGATTGATTACGAAGACGATTATGCCAGCGATTATAAAGGCAGGGATATAAATGTGGCGCTGGAAGAGGCTCAACAAATGGTGGATACCATCCTCACCCCACCTGACCAGACACCACTTGAGATCCGTGAGGAAATTGCCCGCAAAACGGTTCGCAACTTCCGCGATCACATCAACAAGGGATTTTTGGAGTATCGTAAATCGGTTACCGAGGCCACCAATTTTGCCATGACCGAGTGGACCGGTCAGGGTTCAATTCTGGTTGATGCTCTGGACCGTGAGTTTCTCGATGTTCTAGGCGGATTTGGGCTTTACGCCTATGGCATTCGCCACCCCAAAATCGTTGCGGCAGTCAGGGCCCAGTTGGACCGCTCACCCCAGTACAGCCAGGAAATGCTCGATCCCCTGCGCGCCCAGCTGGCAAGGGTCATCGCCCTGCTGACGCCGGGGAAGATTCAGTACGGTTTCTTTGCCAATTCCGGTACCGAAGCCGTTGAAGGCGGCATGAAATTAGCCAAGCTCTACACCGGGCGTAAGGGATTTATTGCCATGCTCAAGGCCTTTCATGGCAAAACCCTGGGGTCGCTGTCCTTGATGGGTAAAAAAATGTTTCGCCAGCCGCTATTGCCCCTGTTAGAAGGTGTGCGGCATGTGCCATTTGGTGATGTCGATGCCGTCGAGCAGGCTCTGGCGGCAGCCAAAGCCGTGGGTGATGATATCGCGGCTGTGGTTGCCGAACCTGTGCAGGGCGAGGCCGGAGCGGTGGTGCCGCCCGATGATTACTGGCCGCGTCTGCGTGAAGTTTGCAACCATTACGGTGTTCTGCTGATTGCCGATGAGGTCCAAACCGGTATGGGCCGCACCGGCGAGATCTTCGGTGTTGATCACTGGAATGTGGCGCCGGATATTATCTGCCTGGGAAAGGCACTGGGCGGCGGCGTGGTACCCATGTCGGCTTTTTTTTCCACACCCAAGATCTGGGAGTGCATGGAACCCAACCCCTTTAGGCATACCCCCCCCCCCGGTGGCAACCCCTTGGCATGCGCAGCGGCGCTGGCGGCTATCACGGTTTTGCTTGAGGAAGACCTGGCCGGACAGGCCAAAAAAAAAGGTGAATACATCTTAAAACAACTCGGGCAACTTCAGGACCGTTATCCCGGTGTCTTGGCTGATGTTCGTGGATTGGGCTTGTTGATCGGCATGGAGTTTCCGACCGATGGCATTGGCTATAAGGTTGCTGCCGGGTTATTTTCCCGGGGCGTGCTTACTGCCGGCACATTGACCAATGCCAAAGTCATCCGTATCGAACCGGCGTTAAATGTTCCCAAGGAAATCTTGGATGAGGTTCTCAATCGCCTCGAGGATGTTTTCAAGACCGTTGAGCTGCCGAGACGCACCGAACCGCAAAACCTTTATGCCGGCCAGATACTGCATGTAGATCTAACATCTGAGGAAATTCAGAGCCAACCCATTAACCAAAACTGGGCTAAGGATTACATCGGCGGCTGGGGATTGGGCGTTAGGTATTTTTATGACCTGGTTGATCCCAAAGCCGATCCTTTGTCCCCTGATAATGCTGTGGTGATTATGACCGGACCCTTGTGCGGTACACTTGCGCCGACGGCGTCGCGCACCTGTCTGGTTTCTAAATCGCCGCACACCGGGACCATTTTCGAATCCAATGTGGGCGGCGCATTTGGACCGGAACTGAAATTTGCCGGCTATGACGGTATTATTATTAGCGGTAAAGCCGACCGTCCGGTGTACCTGTGTATCGAAGATGATAAGGTTCGTCTTGAAAATGCGGATCCCATTTGGGGTAAAGGCATCTTCGAAACAGAGCACTGGTTGGCCGAAAAAATGGGGCATAATGTCAAAAGCCTGTCCATCGGTCCAGCCGGCGAAAATCTGGTTCCCTATGCCTGTATCGGATCTGAGGCCTATCGCCAGATGGGACGCGGCGGTGCCGGAGCGCTGTTTGGTTCCAAAAATTTAAAAACAATTGCATGCAAGGGAACCGGTGGTGTCCAGGTGGAAGATATGGGCGTTTTTTGGGGAAAAGTTGCCCAGCACAAAGAATCCAATTTGTTAACCGATGAAAATCTCTGGGCCAAAAACGATGGTACCCCGATGCTGATTGACGTGACCAATGAAATGGGCATTCATCCCACCCGCAACTATACTGCCGGGGTGAACCCCGGCCGACAGGCACTCGATTCGGAGGCCATCAATGCCATCAAAATAGGAGATCGCGCCTGCGCCTCCTGTCCGTTGGGCTGCGGCAATTTTACATCAATAAATGGTGTAGAGGTCGAGGGACCGGAATATGAGACCTTGTGTCTGGGCGGCTCGAATTGTGAAATAAACGACATGGAGCAGGTTATGCGCTTCAATCGGCTTTGCGATGATCTGGGGCTGGACACCATGTCCGCCGGCGGCACGATCGGTTTAGCCATGGAACTGAGCGAGTCGGGTGTCCACGACTTTGGTTTGAAGTTCGGCCAGGCCGAGGAATATTTAAATATACTCGATGAAATTGCAAATTTATCTACCCAGCGCGGCCAGGATCTGGCCCTGGGTGCGGCCAAACTGGCGGCCAAGTTTGGCACGGCTGAAAAGGCAGCCCATGTCAAAGGCCTCGAAATGCCGGCTTATGACCCCAGGGGCAGTTACGGCATGGGGCTTGCCTATGCCACCAGCGATCGCGGGGCCTGCCATTTGAGAGCCTTTACCATATTTGCCGATGATCCCTTCAAACTGAAGGCCATGGCCAGAGAAGTAATTGCAGGGCAGAACAGCAATGCTGCGAAATGGTCCATATGCTTTTGCGATTTCTGGGGGTCAGTGGATACAACGATTATGGCTGATTTGCTAACCGCCGGTCTGGGCAGACAGATTTCCGCCGAAGATCTGGACAAGGCCGGGGAGCGGATCTGGAATTTGATGCGTTTGTATAATCTTCAGGCCGGATTTACCGCCGCCGATGACACCTTGTCCAATAAAATAATGAAACAGGCGCTTAAAAATGGGCCTCACGACGGTCGGGTATTAAGTGAGGAGGATCTGGAAGAGATGAAAGCGCTTTATTACCATTTGCGCGGCTGGGATCAAGAAGGACGACCTAAAGAGGAGAAGCTACGGGAATTGAGGCTTGAGGACTTTTCATAATTCGAAATTCCTTGTTCGATATTCGATATTCAATAACCGTTTATACTATAAGGCACTGTTTCTACGATTATTTTTAGAATTATTAGCATGACGGAGGATTTTAATGGAAAAGCATCTACTGACAATACCCAATCGCTGTACCGGTTGTAATCGTTGCACGTATGCCTGTGCTGCCGTCAAAGAGGGGATGTTTATGCCCTCAAAAGCACGGCTCAAAATCAATAACTTCCCCTTACAGGGGTACTCGGTGCCGAGCATTTGCTTCCAGTGCCCCAAACCGGATTGTTTGGAAGCCTGCCCAGAAGAAGCAATATTAAAAAACGAGAGAGGAATTGTTGCAATTAATGCTCCAAAATGCAATGGATGTGGTGACTGTGTGGCCGCTTGCCCATATGGCATGATCGAGCAGTACGGATCCGGAAAGGCGTTTAAATGCGATTTATGTGGCGGCAACCCGGCATGTGTGTCCGAATGCCATTTTGGAGCGTTGGTGTTTAAACAACCAGATAAAATTGCCCGCAAACAACGCGGTGCCCAGATGAAACAGCGTATCGCCGGCGGCTCACCTGAGGAAAAGCGCCATCAGCTTGCGGTGAATATCCTCAAGGATGCGGTTCGCGTTCCACGCACTGCCGGTTATCTCGGATAATTTTGGTGTTTGATCACACGAATCTTTGATTTATAAGCAGGTGCTGAACAAATGAAAATTAAAGTTGCCTTAATCCAGATGTCATGTGCAACAGACATTAAACATAACATTGACAAAGCCGCTTCTTTGGTCAATAAGGCAGCTGCTGAAGGTGCCCACATTGTGTGCCTTCAGGAACTATACAGCAGCCGGTATTTTCCGCAAACCGTCGATGTG
>CP070746.1:2273699-2276469 GCA_020348305.1 Desulfobacterales bacterium | reverse complement strand
GTTTACAATACATGCAAAAAGGCAAAGCTCAAGATATTTGGTTTTTGTTGTTGATATCTGCAATTTAGGCTTAGTTGCGATTAGTTGGAGAGTAATCAAAGATTTTACAGACTCAAAAACGGTTGTGATATTATAGTGATATATGAATCCCATCCTCCTTTTGCCAGACTACCAGATATAGTGGTATGCTTTGTCTTAATCAATTCATCGAAATATATTTGACCCCACATAATTTGATGATATATAGGACAATATTGAATCTGACGCTCCTCCGCAAGCTGGTCGAATGCACTTTTTCAAGTGGAACCGATTCAAATCCTACATAACATTTCTTAAGCTATAATTTTTCTTGATCTAGCCTTTGTATTGGTCGCCAAAAAGAGTAGGGGGCACCCATGGCTGAAGAGCGAGCCAGACGCAAACTCAGCGGCATCCTCAGCGCTGATGCTGTTGGGTACAGCCGTCTTATGCAAGAAGATGAAGCATCGACTATTCGCAATTTAGAGGACAGTAAAAGATTGATGAGCGAACTCATCGAGCAGTTTAAAGGAAGAGTCGTGGATGCACCCGGCGACAATTTGCTGGCTGAGTTTGGTAGTGTAGTGGATGCCACCGAATGCGCAGTTAAGATTCAGCAGGAGTTAAAAGACAAAAATGCGGAACTGCCAGATAACCGTAAAATGGAGTTTCGCATTGGAGTTAATTTGGGCGATGTAGTTGAAGAAGCCGACCGCATATACGGCGATGGGATTAACATTGCCGCTCGCATTGAAGGACTTGCAGAGCCGGGAGGGATTTGCATCTCAAGAACCGCCTTTGATCATGTAAAGAACAAATTAGAGCTTGGTTATGAATATTTGGGCGAACACAGCGTAAAAAACATTGCCGAGCCAGTCAGAGTTTATCGCGTTTTAACCGAACCTGAAGTTGCAGGTAAAGTGTTAGGTGAGAAAAGATTTCTTGGAAGAATTTCACGTAAAGTGGCCATGGTGGCAGTTATTATTTTGGTCATAGTCGCAGGAGCATTGGTAGGCTGGAATATTTATCTTCAACAATCAAAAAAAATAGAACCCGCCTCTTTAGATAAAATGGCGTATCCATTGCCGGATAAACCCTCTATTGCGGTGCTGCCCTTTGACAACATAAGTGGTAACCCTAACCAAGAGTTCTTATGCGATGGGATGTCCGAGGAAATCATTACTGCGCTCTCCAAAGTTCCATATTTGCTTGTAATCGCTCGTGACTCGACGTTCTCCTACAAGGGGAAACCAGTGAAGATTCGTCAAGTTGCAGAGAATTTAGGTGTACGATACGTGTTAGAGGGCAGTTTCCGAAAGGCCGGGGACCGAGTTCGAATAACAGCGCAGCTAATCGACGCAATTACGGGCCATCATTTATGGGCGGAGCGCTACGAGCGGGAATTGAAGGACATGTTTGCACTACAAGACGAGATAACGATTAAGATCATAACCGAATTGCAAGTAAAGCTGACAGAGGCTGAGCAAGCCCGACTGTTAGCGAAAGGCACGGACAACCTCGAAGCCTATCTAAAGCTCTTGCAAGGCCGTGAACATCATTATCGATTTAATAAAGAGAATAATGTTCTGGCCAGAGACATATTTCAGAAAGCCATTGCTCTTGACCCGGAGTATCCAAAGCCTTACGCATTCCTGGCTACAACCCACCTTGTGGATATATGGTTGGGCTCGAGTCAGTCTCCTACAGAGTCGCTGGCGAAAGCCTTCCAGCTGGCACAAAAGGCTATCGCCCTGGACGACGCTTATGCCACTGCCCATGGGTTATTGGGCAATCTCTACATGTATACAAGACAATATGATAAAGCCATTGTCGAGTGCGAGCGGGGAGTGGCCCTTGATCCCAATTCGGCTAATGCGCTGGCGTGGTTAGGAACCAATCTTTACTGGTCCGATAGGCCGGACCAAGCCATCCCGCTCCTAAAAAAGGCGATACGGCTTAACCCTTTCCCGCCGAGCTGGTACTTAAGCAACTTAGCGATGGCCTATCGCGACACAGGCCGATACGAGAAAGCGATTTCTGCATGTAAAAAAGTGCTCCATCGAGAATCCAAAGATGTGATAACCCGCACTATCCTGACGGCCACGTATAGTTACTCAGGCCGCGAGGAGGAGGCCCGTGCTGAAGCTGAGGAAATCTTCAGGATAGATCCTAACTTTTCTCTCGAGAGTATGGCAAAGGCGCGCCCCCATAAAAATCCAGATAATACAAAACGTTTTATTGGTGCATTGCGTAAGGCGGGTCTTAAATGATGCAGTCAAGATACTATATATTGTGGTATCAGAAAGTACTTCAAAGCTGGGATAGCAGACCAGAAAACCAAATATCACCCATCTGGTGATTAATTGAGATAATCGGCAAAAAACCGCTCCTCAGAAAACCTGTGATTTCATAAAATATCACAACTTGCCCCAAGGTTGTGATTAGTAGATGTAACCACAACACCGATCAAAATACAGATATCATGTGTCAGGAAAGGAAGTCAATGGAAAGGCCACAGAATACAAAAGGGATAGGGTTGGTTACATTGGTGGATTTTTCATATTCCGACAAGCATTTCTGAAGCCCTCTTCCTGACATCAATTCCGTATTTTTCCCCATGCCGATGCCGGTTTCTCTTACGGCTCGTTAAATTGGTGCCTTTATCAAAAATCAAAAAAATTGTGAAAAGTGTCTGCAAAGGGAATTTAATAAAAATTAGATGGCCGTCTGTTTTTAATTTTTTAGAGGGGGG
>CP070746.1:2270707-2273599 GCA_020348305.1 Desulfobacterales bacterium | reverse complement strand
GTTGAGCAATTCGAAGCCAATGATTTGACCGTTGTACAAATGACCGGTGGAATGGGTGCCATTGCGGGTACCGATGCAAATGCATTAACCATGGCGTTAGGACAAAAACTAGGCGCCATTTGTGGTCGATTCTTTGATATCAGCGGCCAAAAATGCACAAATGAATTGGATGATCAAATCATCGGACTCAATCTGAACGAATTGAAGAAGATCAATCATAAAGTTGCAATTGCATTCGGTCCCGAGAAAGTAAAAGCCATCCTCGGGGCAATGCGAGGACACTTTTTGGATGTATTGATTACCGACGATAAAACCGCAAATGCTCTGCTTGAGATTTCGTAAATGTCTTTGCCCGATCATAGTGAAATCACTTTCGTTGTATAAACGCATATAATATAGACAAATTATGGCATTTAAAGTGGAATTGAATTCAGACAAATGTATTGGTTGGGTGACATGCACCCGGTGTGACAATTTTAAAATGGGATTGGATGGAAGAGCTCACCATAGCACTTGAGATATGAAAACGATATCACAATGAATCAGAATTGTTTGTTATCCAGCACCTGTCGAATCAACGACCATAGGTCAAAAAAGAATCCCCCGGCAAAGCCGGGGGACTCGCATAAAACAGCCGGTAAGGGTGCTTGAATTGACGTTTCGCAATTTCGACACAGTTTATGTTGCTCTCAATTCTTGAAGCACCCTTGAGAAATTGGGGTTTAAGGCGAAAACCATTCTTGATGGTTTGCTTTCTCTACGGGCCTCCCTTTGTTTATAGCGCCGGACGTCCGCTTCTTATTACCGCTAAGGTTACGGGCACGGGCGAAGAGCAATCGTGGCCTCACCCACGGTTATTTCGCAGGCCTTGAGCATGATTGTACCGTCAGAACACTCGTATTCATAATACTCAATGCTCACCCGATCGCCCTCCTCGAGACAGATATTATATTGGTTACACAAGTAGTTGTACCGCACACCAGAAACTTCAGTTTGTTCAGTCTGGCCAACCACGATCGTAGGGGGGCGAATTGAAATTAAATAAATTATCCCTGTCACCGTTTCTCCACAGGCACTCTGCACGCCAACAAAACTCATTACAATTGCCAAGATCACAACCAATTTCTTCATAGCACTCTTCATGGTTATCCTCCATTAGTTATAGATTTTTCTGTTTTTAGTCGGCCAGCTTTTATTCATCCCTCCTCTCCTCGTTTATTTAAGATATAAACGTATAAATGAAATGAAGGTTACAATTTTATTGCAAAAAAAATCAGAGGAAGCCCGGATTTTTTTAAGATTTTCAGCTCTTTCACGGTCGATGTTTGTCCTACAAGGGATCGAGGATAAGAAGCTGACGGGAAGTTTCGGCAGGCGGGATAGAGGTCGGGAGCCGCAAAAATGCAAGCTTTGGATAGGTCTTCAAGCGGAAATGGGGGTCTATCAGGGCACCAGTCACTGTTTTATGGCATAATAGGAACCTTGGGCATTGTTCTTCATTCCCATCTTATTCAGAGTCCGTAACCGATTAAAAAGAATAAAATTATTGCTGATATCGAATTGATGCTATTCCAGCTCGATCCTTCTTGGCCAGTTAACAAGCAAAACACCAACCACAACAGTCACAAATCCTACTATGTTTAATGGCGGAATTTCCTTAACTGCGACACGGGTGGCGACTACCGATGCGCCAAACAGGCCTGCAGCAAGGAACGCTGCAAAGTTTCCCGAAAAATTGTGAAATATCATAACCACAAGATATTGAACAATGATAGCCGAAGTGCTCGCTAACTTCCCGCATATGCAGCGAGAATAGTCCAGCTCCTTCCGTCTGCCTTCATACAGGTGTTATACGGTTATAGGTAAAATAGCTTTTGTCTTGTCAATAAAAGCTAGTCCAGATCCAACTTCACTTTGCACTGATTACATTTTACAACGCCACGGAAAACTTTATTGCCGCATTCAGGACAAATATAGCGGGCTTCTTCATCTTGAATCCATTTTTCAGTACCGAACTTTCGTCTATATGGAATAGCCCGCAAAATAACCTTTTTGCCAACAGTCATGAAAAAATTTTCAATATACTGACAGGGAAAGTCATCGCATTGATGACATCCGGTGTAACCTTTCTTTTTTGTGCAGTCCCTGATTTCACACTGCTTGCAATGCATAAACTGATCATCAGATAGGCACCCCTGGCATCGTATATCACCTGCTGAAAGATTTTCACTATTAGGAAGAGTGCCCTTGCCGGGAACTCCTCCCTTGTAAAGATCCACTAACCGCTCCTTGAATTTGTGATTATTATCACGGTGTGCGATATAAATAGCACAGACGCCACAATAAAGACCGCAAGGAGAAATAAAATCCGGATTTATCTTCATGATTTTAACACCTCCTGATCATCGCTTTTTGTGCAGTTTTATTTCCACGCATGAGGATGTGAAGGGTTTCCTGCAGACTGAATATTCAACTACTTTTTTAGCTTGTGATTAAGGTCTAAAGCCATTTTAGCTTTTGATGACTTACGTGATTTGAGGATCTGAAATTATTCGGTATTGATCATTTTTGTAGATATTTTTGACAACATCGACAAAGTCAAAATTTGATGGAGTAACTGATTTATAAATAGCTGATATTTGCTTCAATTCATCCACTTCCTTTAGGTATCTCCCCAGCTTTGTTGGTGATTCCACATTGCCGTGTTTCGATACGAATATGGGTTTATCAGGGTCGATCCACCCCTTTTCCAAATAGGCTGGCAAAATGCTGTTGCATCGGCAGCGATTCGAATTATCAAATAGGCCACAATTATTTACCAGGAAGTCCTTAATTCGTGACCGGGCCCTTGACAGTCGCTTCCGATATGCGGCTGGTGTGATATCGAGTATT
>CP070746.1:2264041-2270607 GCA_020348305.1 Desulfobacterales bacterium | reverse complement strand
GCGGCGTTGCGAGCCCCAGTAAAAATAATTACAACCTCGTTCAAAAGCCTCCTCAAAAGCTTCGGCCGGCGCTCCATAACTGGCTGCAACTCCCAAGCGCCCCACCTTGATTCCGGTGCGCCCGAGGCTGGTCGATTCGAAAGATTCCATCGTTATTAACTTATACTTTTTGGTTCCGGCTTGTTTGGGTCAGGATTTTAATGATCTTAGGCTGGTATTCATTTTTTTGTGCCAGTTTGTTGGCTTTTGATCTGATCACCCATACCGCGACAAAGAAAAAAAGAAATCCCATAATGGCAGAAGCGGCCGATGAGCTAAAATCAAAAATGGATCCAAACTTCTGACCAATCACCGCCCCGATGATCAGAAACAAAATTGGAAAAACATAGATTAAAAACGTTACTTTTAATAAAGAGGAAGTTTCAAAACTGAGGACAATTCGATCTCCGACTTTGGCTCCGGCTTGATTGATAGCTTTGACTTCTTTTTCATTTCCCCCGCCAACGGCGTGGCATGATCCCCTCGCAGCTCAGCCTTGGCAGGAACTTGATTGTACAGTTTTCACCCAGGCCGCGGTTGATTCGGCTTTGGTGACTATGCCTTGTTCCGTTGCCAAAATATTTAATCCTTTAGATATTTTTATGTATCAACGCTTGAATGGAAAAGACGAATTTTTTGAACATATATCGTCTTTAACGATCCAGCATACTGTTAGGCTCAACTAGATTCAATCTTAGATACTTCGGTTTCAATTACTTGAGACGAGTGCTCATAGCAGATCAGTCCACATTGGAGACATCTGGCTGCTTCAACCTGCGCTATTTCTTCGGAAAGTCCTCTTTCAATCTCGCCGCATTCAACTAATGCCGGGCCACTGCATATCGGCATAATCTGACGTTGAGATGCGTTGACATTTTCAACGTGATCGACATTTTGAATGCTGGATTGCGGGGTAATGACAGTCTCTGTAAGCGTGGGCTCAATACCGTACATGACCTGGTGGATAGATGCCGCCGCTCGTCGACCCGCACCAATGGCTTTAATGGCCGCACTATAATCTGCCAGCACATCACCCTGTGCAAATAGACCGACTTCATCTTTAAAGGCCGGTTGTTTATACGGTGGTACAGCCTCCCAACGGTGGCCTGTTAACGCCAACTGATCAGGCTCTGGCTCAGTGGGTTCTTCAGATTCAGGTGCTTCAGGTTCAGGTTTTATAAAAATAAGTTCCGGAAATCGTCCCGAGGCCAGGGTAAGGGTTTGGGCCGGAATCGTCTTTTTCTCAAGGCTATCGAATTGAATATATTCTAGTTGGACAAGCTGGTCCTTTTCTCCAAAAAGACGATTGATGGCCGCATCGTAAATAATAGTGATACCCTCCTCAGCGAAATTTTCCATATCCGCGTCGCTTATGGGACTATTTTCCCAGCTTTCTCTGAATAAAATCGTGATTGTCTCTGCCCCTAAATCCTTACATATTTTCGCCGCTTGAAGTGCGAGTTTACCACCGCCGGAAATGACGACATCTGACCTACAAGAAAAGTTATTCGGTTTTGCTGATCCGAATCGGATAACATCCACAAGCATATATAAGCCGGGAATCGGCGATTCGATCTCATTCACGGCACCCCGCGCCAGTCGGCTGTCCCACCCACCGGAAGCCACAAAAACAGCATCAAATTCTTGGTTGAGCAGTGAATCAACCGTAAAATCTCGGCCCAATGCTTTACCGGTCTCCGCTTTTACTCCCATTTCGAGGATACCGTCAATATCCCAATTTAAGATCTCCTCCGGGAGCCGGTCAGTCGAGATCGCGCTTCGCAGCAGTCCACCGAGTTTGAGAGTAGCTTCAAAGACGGTGGTTTCATGACCCAGACGCGCAGTAAAAAATGCGGTCGACAAGCCTTCCACACCGCCGCCAATCACGGCGATCTTACGACCGGTGTCCGGGGCTCTATAAGGGAGTATCCGTTCGCCGCTCTCTTTCTCATAATCCGCCGCGTATCGTTTCAGATAATTTATGGCCACCGGTTGATCGATCAAGTTTCGCCGGCATTCCAGCTCACAGGGGCGGGGACATATCCTGCCGATGACCGCCGGAAACGGGTTGCGTTCTTTGATCACCTGGACAGCGCGATGGTAGTTGCCCACAGAAATCTGGCGGATGTATTCTCTGATGTTGATACCCGCCGGACAGCTTCTTTGACACGGTGTGGTGCACTCTTCCTCCGTATATTCCCTGATGATGCGTCGGGTAACTGATGAAAGATTGATAATGTGCTTTGGACATACCCGCTCACAGGTGCCGCAACCGGTGCATTTTTTCTCGTCAACAACCGGCAATCCTTTCGGACCCATGGAAATGGCATTAAAGGGACACGCCCGAGCACAGGTGCCAAGCCCCAAGCAGCCGATAGTGCAAACTTTCATACCGCCGCCGAGAAGCGCAGCCGCTCTGCAATCATCAAGGCCGTCATATATATATCTTTTATCCGCTTCCTGGACACCAAAGTAGCATCCCGGCAAAGCAATATCGGGTTCTTTAGCTTCAATCTTAACGCCCATGATTTCGGCGATGGCTTCAGCCACCTCAGGCCCAGCCGCCACACAGGAGTTTGGTGCAGATAATCCGGCCACGATAGCTTCGGCATTCGCGCTGCAACCCGGCAGCCCGCACCCCCCTCAGTTGGCGCCGGGCAATTCTTCTTCAACGGCGATTATTTTGGGATCGACATAGACATAAAAAACTTTCGAGGCCGCTGCTAAAATGGCACTGATGATCAGTCCCATACCGCCCATCAAAATGAGTGCATCTTTCAATTCAATCATTTCAATACTCCCCATGAATTAACTATTGAATAAGCTATCTCAATATCCACCTAAAATATGGCCCCAAACTTACATTTATCAAAACAGGTCATACATTTGATGCATTTTTCCTTGTCAATCCGGGCGACCTCTTTCTTTTTCCAGTCAATTGCCTCCACCGGACAGCTTCTGAAGCACAGACCGCATTTGGTGCACAAATCCGGTTCGACTTCAAATCTCAACAACGGAACACATCGTTTGGCCGGACACCGCTTTTCATAAATATGGGCCTCATACTCGTCCCGAAAATACCGCAAAGTAGATAAAACGGGATTAGGACCCGTTTGACCGAGCCCGCACAATGCCGCATCTTTAATTATATATGCTAGCTCTTCTATCAGATCCAGATCTCCGGGCTCCCCCTTACCCTCACAAAATTTTTCAAGCATTTGCAAGAGCCGCCGCGTACCCTCACGGCAGGGCGTACATTTGCCACAGGATTCATCCTGGACAAAATCCATAAAAAATCGGGCCATATCAACCATGCAGGTATCCTCATCCATCACAATGACCCCACCGGATCCCATAATCGCCCCAACCTTGGCAATCGCTTCATAATCAACGGGCGTATCAAGGTATTGTTCGGGCACACATCCTCCTGATGGACCGCCGAGCTGAACACCTTTAAATTTTTTCTTTCCGGGGATTCCGCCCCCGATGTCATACACAATTGTTCTGAGGGTGGTTCCCATAGGGACTTCAACCAATCCGATGTTGTTGACATCACCCGATAGGGCGAACACCTTGGTTCCCTTGCTCGACTCTGTACCAATGCTGGCATACCATTCACCGCCGTTCAAAATTATCTGCGGTATATTTGCTAAGGTCTCGACGTTGTTTAAAATTGTCGGTTTTTCCCATAACCCTTTGAGGGCTGGAAAGGGCGGACGCGGTCGCGGCATACCGCGCTTGCCCTCAATTGATCTCATCAGAGCGGTTTCTTCACCACATACAAAGGCACCGGCTCCCTGATAAATATCAATGTCAAAATCAAAGCCGGTTCCCAAAATATCATTTCCCAAGATCCCATATTCTCGGGCTTGTTTAATGGCAATTCCCAGCCGCCTAATTGCTAGGGGATATTCGGTACGCGCATAAATATAACCCTGATGCGCATTAATGGCCTTGGCTGCAATGATCATGCCTTCAAGAACCGCGTGAGGGTCCGCTTCAAGGACACTTCGATCCATGAAGGCACCCGGATCACCTTCATCCGCGTTGCACAATACATATTTTATATCACCCGGACTTTTTCGGGCGAACTCCCATTTGAGACCGGTGGGAAATCCGGCACCCCCGCGTCCTCTGAGACCGGAAGTTTTAACTTCTTCGATAATCTCCTCAGGGGTCATCTCCTTTAAGGCCTTGGCAGCGCCAAAGTAACCGTCTCGGCCGATGTATTCATCAATGACTTCCGGATCGATAATTCCCTTGTTTCGCATCACCCAAAACATCTGATGCGAAAAAAACGGAATTTGATTCATATCCGGAATGGTTTCCTTTGAGGCCGGCTCCACATAGAATAATTTTTTGACGGGGCGTCCTTTCAAAAAATGCTCCTCAACCAGATAAGGAACATCTTTGGGCCTTAGTTTCTGGTAAAATATTCCCTCGGGCTGCACCAGCATTACGGGTCCAACCGCGCAAAATCCGTTGCATCCGGTCTCAATCACTTTGATTTCATCGGCCAAACCTTGCCGCTCAAGCTCCTTTTCAAGGGCTTTCTGAAAGGCCACACCTTCATTGGCCTGACATCCTGTACCGCCGCACAGCATCAGCTGAGTTCTGACTTTGTTCATGCGTTTCTCCTGCAAATTGACATCACCAACAACCATCGAGATCCCGAACACCGTTCAGGTAAAGCCGGTCACTTGTTACAAAAAGCGAATAATTTATTCATATTTTTCTAATGTATCAATAACCTTGTCTGCCTTCATAGCGCCATAGGTATCCTGGTCCACCACCACCACCGGCGCCAGCCCACAGGCCCCAAGGCATCTGACGGCTTCCAGAGAAAAGCGCCGATCCTCGGTGGTACCGCCTTCCTTTAGATGATATTCGTTGCCAATGCGACTGATGACTTCTTTTATTCCCTTCACATAACAGGCTGTTCCCATGCATACCTTTACTAAATGACGTCCTTTGGGCACAAACGAAAAAAGTGCATAGAAAGAAGCAACCCCAAAAACTTCACTCCGCGAGAGATTCAGGCCATAACTGATATGGTCTATAAGTTCAATCGGAAGATAGCCGACAACATCTTGGCTCTCCCGCAATACAGTGATAACAGCGCCGGGGATATCCCTGTTGGCTGATATGATTTCATCGATTTTGACCCACATATCGTCCGTTATATCAGGGTGCTGAGGATAGGTATCGTCTGCCATGTCAAACTCTCCTTTGCGCATCAAATTACCGTTACGATTTGTCAAAATGTGAGCGATAGTTTATCCCACAACGTCATAAAAATGTCAACGCAAAGGTAAGACATAAATAATTTGTCTGCTTGACTGATTTAAATTGCTGAACTAAGATGACAGCCTTTAAAAAAGTCCACTCTAAAAAACCTCAATCAACAGAGGAGTACCTATGGAAACCTACAAAAATAAGGTGCTTGAAACCGCTGAGTACCTCAGAAAACGAATCGCAAAATTTCCATATATCGGCCTGCTCACCGGCACAGGTTTAGCTGAAAGTGCGGGATCAATGAACATATCTGCATCCTTTGATTACAATGACATTCCGAATTTTCCGGTCTCCACCGTTCAGAGCCATCGCGGCCGGCTGCTGGCGGGTGATATCCAGGACTGTGCAGTGATTGCCATGCAGGGACGGTTTCATCTATATGAGGGTTATTCACCGGCCGAAGTTACCTTTCCCATTCGAGTGATGCAGGAGCTGGGTGTCAAGGTTATAATTCTTGCTAATGCGGCTGGCGGTCTGAACCCAAAGTTTAACACCGGAGATATTATGATCATCACCGACCATATTAATCTGACGGGAGCAAATCCGCTGATTGGGCCCAATGAAGATCGCTGGGGTATCCGGTTCCCGGATATGGCCCACGCTTATGATAAAGAATTAATTTCTATGGCCGCAGAGGTTGCTCAGTCTCATGGTGTGCAGGTTCGCAAGGGTGTTTACGTTGGTTTAAAAGGGCCTTCGCTGGAAACCCCGGCAGAGATTCGATTTTTAAAGACCATTGGTGCTGAGGCCGTTGGTTTTTCAACAGTCCAAGAAGTCATTGCAGCTGTTCACGCCGAAATGCGTGTGTTGGGCTTTTCAACCATAACCAATGTCCACGATCCTGAAAAGCCTGTCCCGGTAACAGTTGAAGAAATCATAGAAGTCGCCAAAACGGCAACCCCCGCACTTGAAAAAATAATAAGAAAGGTAGTTGAGAAAATAAATGAAACCAAAAATAGCTGACATTCTCATCTCAAACGGTATTGTCCTGACAATGAATGAAACCGCTGACGAAATTCAAAAGGGAGCAGTGGCGATTAAGGGAGATAAGATCGTAGCGGTTAACCAAGCAGGTAAATTTTCAGACTGGAAGGTATCTAAAACGATAGATGCTCAGGGTGGCATCATCATGCCAGGGTTAGTCAATACGCATACCCATGCCGCCATGACATGTTTCAGGGGTATTGCCGATGATCTCCCATTGATGACCTGGCTGGATGATCATATTTTTC
>CP070746.1:2261309-2263941 GCA_020348305.1 Desulfobacterales bacterium | reverse complement strand
TAGGGTGTAGCTCGCGGAGCCTGCCCAACTCTATCTATAGGGGATTTCAAGTCTTAAATTTCCCCCAAATTAATCATTCTAGACGAATAAAGGTGAAACTCCCCTGTTTAATGAGCCATCTGGCTTTGGCCTGTGGCATAATTAAAAGGCAGTCTGCAATAAAGCAGCTGCAGAAACGAAAGGAGTTTCACCTATGAAAAAAACAAACATTTATCAGAACCAAAGTCAAGAGTTACTTCATTTATTTGAGGAGGCCGGAAGCGGCGAAAAGCTAATGTGCGTGCCGATCGATTATGCCAAGAAAGATCATTTGGTGATGTTTTGCAATGGGCACGGTGATATTTTGCGAAAACCGTTTTCGGTGAAGAACACGCCAGAAGGCGTAGCATATATCGATGATCAAGTCAGTCGTTCCTGCCGCCGGCGTGGCATAAAAAAGAAGCACGTTTTCTTTGGTGGTGAAGATGCCAACTCATTTGCCAAAAATTTTGTCAGCACTCTGCGTCGCAAAGGTTTTGTTGTTGCCAATGTCAATGCGCATGATGCAAAAAAGCAGCGTGTCAATATGCAAGCCAGCACCGATCGAATCGATTTAATGGGCATTGCCACGATGCTGCTGAATTGTCGTGCAAACTGCTGCCCGGCCCAATCGGGCATCTATCGGAATCTTCGCACCCTGGTTCGCCATCGGCGAAGACTGGTTGCGATGTTAACCGAAGTAAAGAATCGAGTTCATGGAATTGTCGATGAGCTTTTTCCCGGATATTTAAACGAAAAAAAAAGCGGTATCGTGCCGTTTACGCAAAGTTCGCTGTATTTGATGCAAGATCGTTTTAGTCCCAAACAGATTCGTCGTCGCAGACGTGAAAAGCTGATTGAAATTCTAAAGCGATTTGGTACATCAAAGGCTGAACACACGGCTGCAAAACTTCAGCAATACGCTGCCAAAGTTCTTCATGCCCCCGTTGAGTATGTGGATACCATGCAACTATCGCTGGCGCAGCATGTCAAGCATATCAGCTGTTTGAAAGAAAGTGTTGCTCAGATGGAAAACGAGATCGCCTTGAACCTGGCACAAACCCAGGGCGCTTTTCTGACCAGCGTACGCGGCATTGGTCTTGTATTGGCCGCCGGGGTAACTGCGGAGATCGGAGAGGTGAACCAACAGAAGCCTTTAAATAATTTGGCATCCTATTCAGGCATCGTTCCCCGGGTTAAACAAACCGGAGGTTTGGATGGCAAAACCTATACGGGGCCAGTTGGAAAACGCTGCAACCGTATTTTGAAAGACTATGTTGTCAAATCAGCATATCACCTGGGATTACATGGCCCACAAGATTTGATGGCCGATTACAAGCGTCGTGACGCATCCGGGCAACATGCTGATTTTGGCATCGGTCGTAGATATCTGCGCATGGCCATAAACCTGATGCGAACCTCGCAAGTTTATCTGCCACCCAATCTACGAAAGGATGGCTACACACTGGAAGAGCGGGCGGGTTACTATTTGATGAGTTGGCCTTACCTCAAAGAAAAATGGAAAAAGATCGGTGCGCTTGAAGCTGCATTTGCAAACAATCGGCCTTTGGGACTATGGCGTCAAATCGTACAGGATATTTATGACATAAAACTTAAATTATAAGCCCGACATAAACTGGACTTAACTGTTTCGGTTGAAGATTTTCGAGGTTTCGGCGGACAGGATGGCTCCGTGATACCTGTCGCAGTGCTCCATGGGTATATGGATGTCATTGACGGCTCGTTGGAGAGTGCCTCACCCTGTCCGTCCGAAAGTCAATTATGGCTCCAAGGTACTCTGATCCTGTGAGCAACCACAGATCTCGTCATACCAGTTTGCCAAGATCGGGCGTTATGGGCAGGGGTTACCACCTGTTATGCTGAACATTGAACATCTGAAGCTGTGATGGTTGAGAATGGTACATTAAAACTTTATCAAAACCGGCCTGGACCGGAACAGGGAAAGTGTTGCCTAAAAATTGTGGAAATTTTTTACTTGACATTAGTCTGGTACTCTCCAACTTAGTGCGCGACGAGCGCATTTTTTCATAATAATGTATGAACACAGAAGAGAGTCGGTATCTAATATCGATTCAATTCGGCCAGCAGCCCTTCGCCAGCCATGGCCTCAGCTATGTCTGTCAAGCCCAAGGCGTCCAGCTGGGTCTTTGTTTGAAGACCCGTAGCCACATCCCAGTCGCGTATACTGTAGAACTCGTCCTTCATCTTTTCAAAGGCGTCCCGTTCCACGACCATGCCTTTGCGGGAAAACGGCTTACCGTCTTTACCCGGCACCAGGCATTCCGGATTACCGTAGTCGCCTTTGAGCGGAGCAGTGAAGCAGAACTCAGCCAAGGTGTCGTGCTCGCGTCCATTTTGGCCCTCCCGGACCAGGATGGCCCGTTGCAAGTTGAAGAGGCGCTCCCCGAGCTTGTACAAGCCAGGCTCGTCAATTTTTATGCCGGTTATGGCCATGGTGAGATGGGACTCCAGCGACGGATCGCCCCCGTGATCCGGCGTGGTGGGGCTGTAGAGAATCGGCCAGGTGAAATCGCAGACAATCAGGGCTTCTTTGGCATACTGTCTGTTCTGAATCCTGACGGCCGCTTCAGCC
>CP070746.1:2257754-2261209 GCA_020348305.1 Desulfobacterales bacterium | reverse complement strand
GTTTTTCAGGCCATTGAAATCAACCCGGCAGTGGTCCTTTAACCAGGGATCACCGATTTTATCGATGACATCGAGGCACTCTTTCTCGACCTCTGCCATTGTTTTCATGGGAAGAAAACCGATCCCCCCATCCATGGTCACCGAGTCAGGGACGATGGAAAAGAAATCACCCCCCTTGATGATGCCCACATTCACCTGTCCGGGATATTCAAACTTCTCGAACAGCGGATAGCCTTTCCCTTCATCGATCAACCTATCCTCGTATCCCACCAGGGCATCTATGATTTTTGCGGCTTTTTCGATAGCACTGACACCGTACCTTTTGTTTCCAAGATGGGCCTGTTTTCCCTCCACATGGATTTTGAACTGAAGACATCCCCTGTTGGCAATATAAATGTTATGATCGGTGGGTTCCAGCACCAATGCGCCATCCGCCCGAAATCCCTCCCTTACAAAGGCCAGAGCCCCTGCCATCCCCACCTCTTCTTCATTCGTTAGGTGGACCTCAAAATCCCCCAGGAGACGAACGCCGAGTGCCTGAAGTATCTTAACGGCTAAGAAAATGGAGACAATGGCGGCCTTGTCATCCGTAGCTCCCCGGCCATACAGACGATCCCCCTCGATTCTCGGCTCAAAGGCATTTTTCCAGTCTCCAGGCCCAACAACGTCAACATGAGCACAGGCGATGAGACTCCGCCCCTTCCCATTTCCTTGCCAAAAATAACGCGTTTGAGGGCGCCCCTCAAAGGGAACATCAATGCCGGAGGCAAACTTCGAGTCAGCACGAAGGGACTCCTTCATTGGAATGAGATAGGTCTCGCCCGCGAGTGCTGAAAATCTTTTGTGCAAGTTCCTCTGAGCCTCCCCTTCTTGTCCTGAAATACTTTGAATAGAGACAAGATCAAAGAGCATGCTTTTCGCCTCTTCTCGATATCTGAACATATTCTCTCTCAACGCAACACTCAGGGATTGTTCCGGCATCAGATTCTCTCCTTTTAAACAATGTTTTCCCGATGATCACCCTCCGGACAAAAACGATTCTTTGAGGGCAAGGTCATGTGGTCGGGCCGAGCTTGCCCCTTGACATTAAGAAACAATCATTACAAAAACAAGCATAATTTGATCTTAGATGACCAATCTTAGTAAAAAAATACCTTTTTTCAAGGAAATCACAGTAAAAGACAAACTCAGATCACGGACAAGAGAGGCATGGTTAATGATGGGGGAAACGCTTCATTTCAACTAAGAGAAGTGCAGTCAAGTTATTTAATTCAGGGGAGTTTTTCGAGTGAAGGGCTCCATGAATCATCAATTCACCTCCAGCAGATACAAACTCACGTATAAGGTCTCGTAACGAAAAAACAAATTATGATCATCTTACCAAAAGTTTCGGTGGTAGATCGATATCCGCCAGCGTGATGATGTTATGGGGTAGGACTTGTTTTTTCGTAACGATCCCTAATGCGTTCAAACATGCATCCACTTGCGGTGAATTGATGATTCATTCCGCTTGAACCAAAGTTTTGGAAGAAAAACTCCCCGACTGCTCATTTAATTGAATTATTGAATTGAATTGATAGGAGCTCGCTTTTTCCCGAGTCATTCTCAAGTTGATATCGTCTATTCTATTGCAATTATTACAAATTAGTAAAAATGGGGGGGGCAAATGCAACAATGCAAAAAATGATGGGTTGATACAATTGACGAAGTCAGTACTCAAATCCCTTTTCGCTTTTCTCAAACGTTTTTTGATAAATCTAAGACTTTCTTTGAGTCCATCATCTTCTGGAAGAAATTACTTGACATTCGAATACTCAAATTATAATTAAATTTCAGGCCGTTTCTTCATCCTAATGAACTTTGGGGCTAAGCTCCAATTGGAGTATTAGAATGGGGGAATGATGGGTTTGGAGGAATTAAAAAATTTCCAAAAATTTGATTTTTTCCGTTTTTCTACCCATTATTCCATGAGCTGGGAAAAAGATAATAGCATCATTTTTAGGAAAGGAGGAAAGAGTGTCATGAAAGAAAAAAAAATGACAAGACGCCAATTTCTGGCCACCACGGCTGCCGCCACTGCCGCAATGTCCGTGGGGCCATGGGTCAGAACATCTCACTCTGCTGGGAAGTTGTCTGTTTTTCTCTGGGACCACTGGATCCCCGGCGCCAATGATGTTTCCCTCAAACTCATCATGGATTGGGGCAAGGCCAACGGGGTCGATGTCACTGTAGACTACGTTACCTCGCGCGGTGACAAGAACCTGATAACCATCGCTGCCGAATCCCGGGCCAAGACCGGTCACGATATCGTTGATCTTCCAACCCTGTATACAGCGCTATATAAAGACGACCTGGAGCCCATGGACGATTTGGTCAAACAGATTACAGACGCATACGGCCCGGTGACGCCCGATGCCGAGTATTCCGGAATGGTCGATGGAACCTGGTATTCCGCACCGGGTCCCATCGGTACGCATCTGTATCCCATGGTCTCCCGTCTGGACCTCTGGAAGGAGCACGCCGGTATCGATATCCAAAAAATATTTCCGGCCAGCTCCGATCGGGATCCAGCGTTGGTAAAATCCTGGAACTACGATAACTTCCTGGAAGGGTGCAAAAAGCTGCACGCAGCCGGTTTTCCTTTTGGCGGTCCGCTCGGGTCTCAAAGCGACGCCCAAGATTGGACGGGCCCCCTGTTTGCGTCCTTCGGCTCCCAACCGGTGGATAAAGACGGCAATATCACGTTCGATTCCGATGGGACACGTGCCGCTTTGGAATATATGAAAAAGCTGTGCGAGTACATGCCAAAAGAGGTCTACGCCTGGGACGACGCCTCAAACAACACGTGGATTATCTCGGGCCGGGGTTCGGCCATCCAGAACCCACCCAGTGCCTGGAGGGTGGCTGTACGGGATCAACCAGAAACGGCGGCCAAACTCTGGCACCACGACACACCGGCCGGCCCGAAAGGACGGTTTCGCGGCTCCTTGACCCGTATGAATGGGGTCTGGAAATTCAGTAAAAACAAGAGCGCGGCCAAAGATCTGCTTCTCCATCTGCTGCAGAAGGAACAGCAGGACCAACTGATTGAGGTCTCCGGAGGCTATGATATCCCGCTGATCGCGTCGATTAACAAACATCCGGTGTGGAAGTATACCGGTCCGCCTGACGGTACCCTGTATAACTACCCGGTGCAGGGTGATGAGTTCAGGATGATTTGCGGGTATCCGGCGCCGGCCACTATTTCCGCCGCAATATACGACCAGGATATCTTCCCGAACACGGTAGCCAAGGTGACCCAGGAGGGAAAATCCATCGACGACGCGATCAAATGGGCTGTCGCTGAGTTAGAAGGGTTTAAGCGCGGCTAAATATCTTCGTAAAATGCCGGTAAGGTGAGGACAGGGCAGCAGCTTTTCTGCTGCTGCCCTGATACCCATCCAGGATCAAACGGT
>CP070746.1:2254105-2257654 GCA_020348305.1 Desulfobacterales bacterium | reverse complement strand
GATAACAGATCGACAACGCCTTCAAAAAGCCCCTCTTGATGCATCGCCTTTTTGGCTTTGTCGGTCAGCAGTCCTTTGAGTTTTTTTATGGCGCCGGTCATTTCAGTTTGATCATGGGTCTTCAACTTGGGAACGCTGATAATAACATCGGCCTGCTGCACCAATTCCCAGGATTCAACAGTTTCGAATACCTTGCCGTTGTCAACGGGAATATCCACAATATCTTTAAGAGCCTTTAAGTTGACGATCTCGTAGCCCATCTCCCGTAACTGCCGGTAACCCGACTGCCGGATGACCTTTTCTGAATCCACGCCGACAGCAGAGGACTCTGCAATTATCGCACGGGCATCCAGGGCGTCGACCATGTCGGCCAGAGCGCGTGGCACCTCCGGAATGGTGATACAGCCCGCCTCTCTTTCCACCGGCGGTGCGACCCAACTCGGATTGATAAGCACCAGATGACCGGGTTGAATAATGTCTTGAACACCGCCGATTAAATCAAGAGCCTTTTCCACGGTTTGCCGAATTTCGGGGTAGTCCGGACTAGAATTTGTTTTGACGATGGCTACCTTGGCTTTGCTCATTTTCATGTCCTCAATTACCGAATTTGTTATCATCGATCAAGTTTGCGATGCATCCATCAAAACACACACGATCATTTTTAAGCAGTATCGGGATCAAAAGTCAATCTTCTGATTTTGCCCTGTAATTGGGATCGTCCTAAGCGATTGAGTTTATTATAAATCACTTACGGTGACCCCTTCGACCCACTTCTTTGATTAACCGCCCAGGACTTCCTTTAGTGCCTTTACGACGGTGTCGATCTCCTCCCGGGAGATCACCAGCGGAGGCAGCAATCTGATCACTGTAGCGCCGGCCAGCAGCACGATCACGCCTTTGTGCATGAGTTCCTGCACGTATTGTCCTGCTTTTTCCTTGAGCTCAATGCCGATCATAAGGCCCAGGCCCCTGATGTCACGGATTCTATTGCTCTGGATGCCTCGGAGTTCTTTCATAAAATAATTGCCTAGTTTTTTGGCCCTATCGGGAAGTTCTTCTTTTTCAATTACCCCCAGAGAGGCCAGTGCGGCTGCGCAGGCGGTGGGATTGCCGCCGAAAGTAGAGGTGTGGCTTTTGACGGGAACTTTGACCCGGTCGGTACAGAGCACGGCACCCATGGGTATGCCGCCGGCAAGGGATTTGGCAAGACAGAGGATGTCCGGGTTCACATACTGCTCACAGGCAAATAGGGTTCCGGTCCGGCCGAAGCCGGTCTGTACCTCATCGATGATCAAAAAAACACCATTGGCGTCACAGATATTCCGGACTTTTTGAAAATATTGTTTGAGGCCGATTCGTACACCCCCTTCGCCCTGGACAGGCTCCAGCAAAACAGCTGCCGTATTCTCACCGAGGGCGACCTGCAGTTTATCAAAATTGTTGTAGGGTACGTGTTTCAAACCCGGCATCATGGGCACAAAAGGCTTCTGGTATTCCGGACCCCAAGTCGCAGCCAGAGCACCCATGGTCTTACCGTGAAAACCCCGCATGGCTGAGATGATTTCTTGTTTGCCCGTGCTGGCTCGGGCGAATTTGAGCGCCCCCTCAATTGCTTCTGCCCCGGAATTGCAGAAGAAAACTTGATTGAGGTTTCCGGGAGCCAGAGAAACCAATTTTTCCGCCAGCCGGGCACGCACCGGGTTGTAGAACATGCTGTAGCAGTTGCCAAGTGTGAGGTATTGCTCATAGATGGCCTTTGCCACAGCCTTGTTTCCATGCCCGATATTTGAAACGCCCACATTGGAAGCACAGTCTATATATTCCTTGCCATCATCATCATAGAGTCTGGCACCTTTGCCGCCCACCAGAACAATATCCCGCCGCGGATACACGGAAAGTTCATATTTGTTTTCCAGCTCTTTGGTGTTCATGCGATCACCGTTCCTTTCCCGGCCAGAGCGTCTTTGACGGGGTGCTCGGCACGGCCGTCACTGATAACCACCTTCGTTGCCCCGTGCTCAAAAAGCTTTCTTACGGCGAGCATCTTGCGTTTCATCCTTCCTTCCACTTGCTGTTCCCGCGCTTCCAGTTCTAAAGGGGATATATTTTCGATCAAAGAGCTTGCATCGTCTTTATCCTCTAGTAATCCCGGAGCTTCTATCAGATTGATTACCGTGTCTGCCTGCAGGGTTTGCTGCAGTACCCTGACCACGTCATCGTTTTCGGTGTTGATGGCTGCATTTTGCTCGTCGATGATTGGAACCGTTAAAACCGGGACATACCCGTTGTCAAGGAGCAGCTGAAGCAAAGGGCCGTTTACCGCCCGGGGCTTTCCCGAATAATCCCGCACAATCTTCAGCTTTCCACCCCGGTGCACTCGAATACCTTGATTGCGCTTTCCCTGCACCATTTTTCCGTCGAGGCCCGTAAGACCCACGGCATTGATTCCGTGTTGATGACATAGCTCGACGATCCGTTTGTTGCGCAATCCCGCGTAAGCCATCATCATGACATCCAATAGCTTTTCGTCGGAATAAACGCTGGTGTAACCTTTAACAGAGGTGATCACCTGCTTCGGCTGTCCCAGGTCTTCGGCCAGTTTATCCCGCAGTGCATTGGCCCCGTGAACGATGATATATTGCTCATCGATTCCAGATAAATCTTGGATGATTCCTGCAATGTTAATTTCGCTGCCGCCGCCGATCTTAACAATGATCATTTACCAGACCCTCACTGAATCGTTGGCAATTCTCTGCCAGTTTTTTCCCGCAGGGTAGGGGGCCGAACAGATAACCAACTCATTGCCTTCCCTATACCACATAGTGAAATACTCCTCATCCTCAGTGAAATTACTGGAGACAAAAGTCCCCTCTTCGTTTACCAAAATGATGTTCATACCCCGGATATGACTGGTTCGTTTTTGAATGATACCGACGGCCTTTGCCAGGGCCTGTTGTGTGTCTCCTTTATCAAAGCGCCGGATGTAGTTGAAAATTTTTTCAGCGCCAATGCGGCCTTCTTCACGGATTCTTACGCCCCGCAGCTCACCATTGAAGATAAAAGCAGTCCGGCCGTCAAAGAAGGGCATATTATTCTCAATGACGATGTCTCTATCTTCGAAGGCACTGCGGGCATGGGCCACCAGGAGGGTGGTTCGGCTGAATTGGCTGAAGTCATCTTCCCAGACGGGGTTGATGTTTTTATAAATTTTCCATCCGGCCGCACTATCAAGATAAGCGCACCCCCATCCGTGTCCCTGATATTCTCTGCTGTTTTTGGAAATATCAGCCAAATTCTTCAAATGAGGTGCAATGGCAAACGGTGTTTGAGACCGCACTGTAAGTAATCGGCACATGATAGAAAATGTCAGTTGTTCGTTGTTGGTTGAATATTAGCCTTGAATTAAGCTTTAAGTCCATGAATACTTCATAGTTACTCCTTATTCTTTGACAACGGACAACGGACCACAGACAACTGACAACTCATCATATCGGGTGTAAACCGGCAAAATCCAGGCCGTCCGTTTCCTCAAAAGCGTACATGACGTTC
>CP070746.1:2238458-2254005 GCA_020348305.1 Desulfobacterales bacterium | reverse complement strand
AGCGTTGTTTTACATGCTTATCACCAATCGGTTTTAAAAAGATGGCAGTCACAAATTTTGCTATTATTTCATTTTGAGCCTTTAAATGATGTTTTGTTTTTGGAAAAGGCATTCCCGGTTCAATGACCATAGTCGGTCTATTTGAAATGTATCTCTTTAAATAAAAGGCTATCTCAAAAATTAAACTATCTATTACAGGATCAACGCGCTTTTTGTCTATTGGCTTAGGAAATAGCAAACAACCATCTTGAAACCAATAAATTACATTTTTAAAGGGGATATATTTTTCAAGCCCGGATTCGTAAGCAGCAAGAATTTTGTCAAGTAATTGTTCAACGCGCCTTTTGGACTCATCAAGCCTTTTAATAAGCACGCGTTCTTTTGACTCAATAAGCCTTTCTGTAAGTTTTTCTCTTTCAATAACAATGACGATGCTTTCTAAATATAAATTTTCAAGGGCAATTCCCATAGCGTAATTTGCAGCATTGGGATAATTTTTTATGAATTTTCGAAGCTCTTTAATTGCCTTTATCTGGTTTCGGCCCTCACCTTTGATTTCCTCAATGCTGTATTTATCATGTTCTCTTTTATTGTGGCATGTATCCTTATAATTTTTTGCATTGTAACAAGCTTTTAAAATCCAATTCTTTAAATTTTCCTGGGCTGATAATTCCTTTGATGGATCTTCTCCATATTTTCCTTCAAGATTGTCAATCATAAACTGAATAGCAGCTTCTCCGTTTTTTGATCTTTCAAACTCCTCTTTCCATTTTTCAAAATCTGTCTTTTCCATTATTGTACCTCCTGTGGCACCCTGACTAATAAATTAAGGGGCAGGCCGGCCAGGATATCCGGCTTTTCGGGCGCGCGATCCCTAGCCCCATGAATAATTCTTACATGGTTCGCTTAATCATAAATTTTGGTCAACACTTAATCAACAAATACACCAAAATAACCCTTGATTTCCTTAAATATCCCTGTTAAACCCCAAGCTCAAGAAAATAAGTCAACTATTAAGGATTATTATATTATTTTATATCCTTATTTATCCCTGATTTACTCGGTTTGAAAATTCCTAATCCATGCGCCGCGTGTTCGATTCACGCCGGGGGCACCAGTGATATCAAGAACGGAGTTGGCTTCACTCACCAGTGGACGGGCCGACTTCGCCATACTCAACATGAGACGGACGACGGCTGAATTGGAATACTGGAAAAATGGTCCGCTCCTGGTGCGCTCCCTAAAAAAAGGGCTGCTCCTCATTTTTTTATTTTTATTGCTCTACCAAGCGTTGCACGGATACAAAAGGTTTTGCCTGTCTAGCGTCCATCTAGGTATTAACGTGGCTATTGTGGAATCAATTTCATAAAATTTAGTTAATCGTTTTCATATCGTTTCTTTAATAGTGGCGGGCCTTTTTCGTTAATCATCTGAAATCAATAGTAAAATTTCTAATTGCATACCTTAGCACGAATTTTGCAGCATTGGCGATATGAACATAACCGACACCATCATATATTTAATAGCGAAATTAGGACTTTTCTCGTGTCAGCAAAAGATAACAATACCAGCTTTCAAGATTCAGATTGTAAACGTTCGGGATTCGACAGACGCCGATTTTCCTATTCATACCACATTCCTGAAAGAAGGTCTGGCAAGGATCGTCGCAAAGGGTGTGATTGCAGAAGCTCTTTAGGACATCGAAAAGAAAGCGAGCTCAGAAGGAAGTGACATAAATTAGGCGGACTACCAGCGATTACATTTATGGTGACGGAATCATAGCGGTATAATAAACTTGTCTACTCATTAGGGCAAAGCCAATTGAGGCGGTGCCCTTTTTTTTAGGCATTTTTGCCAGAAACAGATTAGAAATCCTGTTAGCGTGTCTTGACTCCGCCTTTTGCGAATGGTATCAAAAGATTAAAGTCAGATTGAACTGATTTTATAACAACTCACTGAAATGGCTAAATAATTGTCTAAAAAATAATTTGTTTCAGCCTCTTAATTCATGCTAAGATGATGCGATCGATTTAATTAAACGAGGTGTGACATCCCAATGGAGCGATTTATAAAAATTTCCATTGTTGCAGTGGTTCTCGGAGCGATAGTTTATTTTTGCTATAGCCTTATGGCGGGGTGGTATAAAGGCAACATTGAAACTGCAAAATCTCAAGAAAGGAAAGAATGGAAGAAAACCACCGAGACGCTAGTCGAAAAGGTTGATACCCTTGAAGAAGAATTGACCCAGCTTAAAGGTAAAACTATCCCTAAAGAAAAGTTAGCCGAAGTCTTTGGTGAAGACCCTTTACCACTTCCGCCGAACGAAAAAGAAATAGCCTTTGAAGAAATAGAGCGTCAAATAGCAGCATTTTTTGCTTACCTCGACGGGAAAGAATATGTTAAGGAATATAAATTAAGCAATGGCACATATCATCAATATGAGCTATCGGTTAATAAATTGTCTACAAAGCTGCCAATAGTTGCAGGTGAAACGGATTCGCTTTATAATTTGTTTCTCAATATCGCCCATTTTTACAGAGTATTGGGCAAAAAGCGAGTATTTCTGATAAGAACTATATTAAAAAATGAATCAGAAATTATTGAATCCGTTATGCAGACCTTTTACCTGTGGTATACCTTTGAAAATGATACTGAAGAAAACATAAAGGGGCGACCGTCTCTTCCTATTTTATATGAGTATGCTGCTTATTTTTTGCACACCTTGGGAGGAAGGAGCTATTTGCTAAGGAGAGATTCAAGGATCAGGATACTTACAACTTACTATTGCGTGCTGATTCTTGATCAAGCCAATGACAAAAAGTTGAACTCAAACGGCATCGATATTCGACCGCATATTGAATTAATGTTCGAAGATATTAGAAATCAAATCGGCCTAATTCATCAAAAACAATATTTAATGAAACTGGAAGGCTTAAAGAAAAAATACAAATTATCCTGATATAGAACAAATTTAATAGCCCGAATATTTCAGAAAAATCTTTGAATAAACGCTGTATTTCTCTAAATGATGTATAATGAATGATCGTGCCAAAGCTATGGTTCTGGCTTCATTTGCGGCCGATTCGTTAGCTCTGGGTGTTCACTGGATTTACAACTTCAGACGATCTGGCCGGTGCTGCTAGAATTGCCCCGCTCGCCTATGTTTATCAAAATGATCTCGACCAATTAATCGCCAGTGCTCGAGCTCAAACCGCCCTAACCCAAAACAATATCCAGGTTATTGAAGCCGCCGAATATTTTGCCAGAGTCATTTGGAGCGTGCTGCAGGAAGAAAAACCCACAATCGCTATGAAGCATGCGGCGAGCGAAGGTTTTGACAAGGAACCCTTTTCCCGTGAACAAAACCGGGATTGCAAATCCAGCGCAAAGCTACCCGATGAATAAATATGTTAAACAAAAATAAAGGTTTGCCGAAACTACTGTAGAGAAAATCTTGACTGTTCGTAAGTTTCAATCTAACATATTATAATGGATTTAAAAAGACGTCGATTACTTAAAGGAAGAGGTTTCCTAACCTAGATCGAATGGAATCGATACCGCAGAACAACACGCCCGTGTTGGTTGTTGACGACGACGAAGGGCTGCTTTTAAGCATAAAAGCCACTCTTCTCAGCTCAGGATTGCCTGAACCGGCGTTGGTCTCTGACAGCCGGCGTGTAATGGATCTTGTTAGAAATCAGAGGTTTGAACTGATGCTGCTGGATTTGATGATGCCCCATTTAAGCGGGATGGAGGTATTAAAGGATATCAAAGAAGAATTTCCGGATCTAGCGTGTGTGATCGTCAGTGCAATGGACGATGTCGAATCAGCGGTTAAATGCATGAGTTTAGGCGCAACGGACTACCTGGTCAAGCCTCTAAATAGTGAAAAACTCATTGTCGTCGTCAATCGCACACTAAAGAAGCAAAATCTTCAACATGAGCTGGAGCTTTTCGGGGGAAAAAAAGTATTCTCAGATTTAAAAAGCCCCGAGGCATTTACGGATATGGTCGCAGCAGATGAGGCCATGGCCTTGGTTTTTCATCAGATCGAAGCTGTTGCCGGTACGGATTACAGCGTAGTGATCAATGGCGAATCCGGTACCGGCAAAGAAATGCTGGCTCGTGTGATTCATAAACTTAGCAATCGTGCAAATGCCCCCTTTTATGCCGTCAATATGGCATCAATTAGTAAAACAATTTTCGAAGATGAATTTTTCGGTCATGCGAAGGGCGCCTATACCGATGCTGCAACCGATAGGCGAGGATTTTTCGAGGCCGCCCACGGGGGTACGCTTTTTTTGGACGAAATCACCGAACTGGATCCGTCTCTTCAGGGAAAACTTTTGCGAGTCATCGAAGAACGAGAGCTCTATCGTCTTGGGAGCACAGAGGTCAGAAATGTCGATGTCCGCATCATCGCAGCTACGAATCGTAACATTAATGAGGAGATTTTAACTGGCCGTTTTCGGGCCGACCTCTTCTATCGGATTAATATGTATAACATAACGATACCGCCGTTGCGAGAAAGAAATAAAGATATTTTACCATTAGCGCGGCATTTTTTAAAGATCCATGCCGGCGCCAACAATAAGAAAATCGATGTGTTGGCACCGGATCTGGCCAAACGATTATTGCAATATTCATTTCCGGGAAACGTAAGAGAGCTTGAAAATATTATTGCTGCCGGTGTGCTCCAAGAAAAGAATAAGGTATTGACCTTGGCCTCAACCCCGAGCCTGCTTTCCTATTATGGCCCTGAACGCCGCAAGAATATAGAATTATTGACTCTGGATGAACTGGAAAAGCGTCATATTGAACGGGTATTGGAAATAACAGGGGGCAATCGTCCCAAGGCTGCCGAAATATTAGGTATCAATGTCTCAACGGTGTATCGAAAAATAGAGAAATATAATATTGGTGATACGTCATAATTTCTAACCCGCTCAATTAATCGTGAGGCAATCAAAAAAATTAGATCGATTTCGGGTGAAGTAAAGAATGGTCCGATTGCATCAAGTAGAGAATAAGTAAATATAATCAGCACTCAGCAGAATACCGGAGGAAAGGACGATGTCAGATGGGTTAGACGTAATTGTCGTTGATGATGATCCTGGAATTGGTGAGGTAATCTCAGAGCTCATTGAGAATTTCTATACCTGGGGTAAAGTTTATGCTTTTTCCGATCCCGAAGAAGCCATAACATACTGTTTGAATCGCGAGATCGGGGTTGCCATTTTTGTCGTCGATGTATTTTTAGGCGGCTTAAGCGGATTTTATTTCTTAGATGCAATTGACGGAAAATACCCTACAGCTCATGAAGACACAATTATGATCAGCGGTAATGCTAGTGATGATGTGGTCAATATGTGTTTAGCCTCCAGTGTAAATTACTTGTTGGAAAAGCCCATAAAACCCTATGCACTCCAACTGGCCGTTAGGTCCATTACAGCAAAATATCTGGAATTTGCAAAAAAGCTTTTGGAGGATGCGACATTCGCTGAAAGGGTAGCCAGGCTCTAAGATGTTTGCAGTGGATTAAATAACAAAAAACGAAAAATTTGAAGATCAGCAAATTATGAAAGATTGTCAAAATAATTATTTTCGTTTATACGGCAAAAATGTCCTTTGGCGTATCTTTCCGCTTGATGACGAAATCAAAATTGAAATTGGGGAGTCTCTACCGATTCGGCCAAAACGAGGAACGAACCTTTAGGTTCGATTAAGGGGAACAGTCCAACCTCGATCTTTAGTTTTCCGGCTCGACTGTTCGTTATGCAAAGAGAACATTTTTCGGGGATCTCAAAATCCCCTAACGATCTTCTTTTCGCACAGGAAATTACGGAGGCTAGGGAACTTGGATGCACAATGTCTTCAATCCCTATCCCAACGAGATCTTTTTTCTGAACTTCGCATAACTCGGCCCATTTCGTGTTTGCGCACCAAAAATATAATCCTTTAATAACAGCAGCAGGCATGTCGATCTGATTGATAAAATGAATCCTCGGAAAAAAGATTTCGACATAATATTGACACCGATCGCATTCTTTAGAACTATTTGATGATCGACTATTTTTAGCAGTGAAACAGACTTCCAGTTGTCTCCTAAAGGCAATACAATGCTCACAGTTTTGCAAAGAATCCCTTCCCTGCCAATATTCCCAGCAGTGCTGGAAGCTTTTGAAAATAGGCCCTTTCAAATTTTCGTCTTGCAATGCAAGCGGAATCTGTTGGCCAGTGGACTTTAGGAAAACCAACAGGTCTTGGACCGGAATCGAGTAATTACGACCCACGCGATTGGCCCGCAGCTTTTTTGAACGAATCCAATAGCCAACGGTCGTACGCCCCACGCTGCATAGGTCCGCCGCCTGAGATACCGATAGTGTTTTTTGACGAACTAACATGACGGATAATAGCTCCTCAGGCTTTTTTATTTGCATCGGCATTTCGTGTAATAACTTGATCAAAAAATAGCCAATGACGAATTTTAAATGAAATTTTTGCCCAGTCGTCACAGAATTGACAACAACTTCAGCAATTCGATGCAAGGATTGCATCAAGAAATAATTTCAAATCAGCTCAATAATTTAAAACAATATTGTAACGTATTGTAAATAAATATATTTTTGATCACCTAAATGTCGTGTTACCCAAAATAACATCATTGACGACTTACTGGTTCACATGGCATAATAGTTGCATTGATTATACATTCAAAAGGAATGAAGTTTCCTCCTTTCCTTCATTCCCACCTCCGATTAACCCTGTTAGGCACCCCCCCCTAACAGGGTTTTTTTTGCATCACTTTATTTGATGCCATATTATTTTCAAAAGGAAAAAATTATCGCGAGCAGCTGCGAACACGTGCGAGAAGCCATCCGCTCAAAGGGCTATGAAGAAATATTTATTGAATGCTGTTATGGCAGTCTATCGCCAGAACGAACGCTCCAATTTTAGACATCGACCCGAACCTCAGGTTCAATATCGGAATGGTTCATTTTCGGGTTTACTTTGATGACCGCTAAGGTTTCGTCATCTTTTTGGGGAAATGGACAAATAAAAGGATAGCTGTCGATGAGCAGCAATTCTGATTTATCTATTTTAGATTATTTTAACCTCTGTCCTGCGCTCTTATGGCATTGCTGTTTATATCTCATTCAGCCTTAGAATGAACTCAACTTCACCTCTCGGTCGACGGAGGCTTCGAGAAATCTCTTTCGGCGTAAGACCTTTCTTTGACAACATTAAAATTTTGCAATTATCCATCACCTTAGATTTAGATCTATTTTTGCCGTCTAGACGACTCCTATTTTTAATACGTTCAGAACAACCTAAAGGTAAAGAATGCGTATCTTTTTTTCTTTCTTCGATATCGTAATAGTTTTGTAACGCTAGGTGCTCCTGATGGATGACATTTAAAATTGTGTCAAACGTCTGCTCAGTCTGCTGTTTTAAGGTCTGTATCTGTATCTCCTCTGTAAACGCAGTTGAATTATCTTTCGGTGGGATATGTAAAATCATTCGCTTATATTTAATTTTATTATGAATCAAAAATAAAAGGATACCACTACACAGAAAAATTTGAATACTATCCAGCACGATCTCCCAGGGCGTTAATGTATGAATTGCCATATTGTCTCCCTAACTTCTGCCATTGCGTTTCCATCTAAGCATGGATGTCAATCCGTTTCCCCTGATCGTTTTTTTTCAGTCCGCCTACCTTTTCAAAATTTTTTTCTTTATGTTCATCTTTCTTCAAAATTCTTTTGAAGGAAGAATTGTTTTGTTCCGTATTTTTACGATCAGCTCTTTTGACTCTTTTTGAATTTGATAGAGATGGTAAAATTCTTTGAAAATGAATATGGTTAACCATAATATCGCCCCTTGGAATAATACAGAACGACATAAATCATTGCGCATACATACACAGCGTTGTGCATGTTTGACCTTATGCGGTAGTTTTAAAATCAACGATTCAGATGGCGAATACGCAGTTTATTATGAAGCTGTGTATAAGTTGCGAGATCAATTTTCCAGCAGCTTTTGTTTCCGTAACTTGGCGCGAAGATGAATGACTGCCTGAGAGTGAATCTGGGATACCCTGGACTCGGTGATTCCCAGCACTTCACCGGTTTCTTTCATTGTCAGATCATCAAGATAATATAAAGAAATAACAAGCCGTTCTTTTTCCGGTAACTCTTCAATCGCTTTCGCGAGGGCATTCTTTAATTCTTTCAAGCGTGTCAACGTTAGTGCATCTTCATTGTTATTGACCAAAAAATTGATTAATTTTTCTTTTTCATCCTTTGACGAATACCCCAATTCCTCAAGACTGATGAAGGATATGTTCGACAACTGTTTGGTTCGATAAATCTGCTCGATATCAACTCCCAATTCTTCAGCGACTTCCATGTCTTCGACTTCCCTCCCAAGCTTTTGTTCCAGTCGCAAATAAGCACTTTCTAGCTCTCTCATCTTTCGTCTGTTTGACCTGGATAAAAAATCCCTAGAACGCAGTTCACTTAAAACCGCTCCTTTAATCCGAAAGACAGCGTAAGTCATAAATTTATTATCTCTTTTAGGGTCATAGCGATCCACAGCCTGAATCAAACCGATGACACCCACATTTAACAACTCATCGATGTCGATGGTGGAAGGTAAATTCATCGCCAGCCGATGGACGATGCGTTTCACATACGGTAGGTATTCGCTGATGAGCTGTTCTCGATATGACGAATCCTTTTTATTTGTTCGTTTTGTTGCTGTCTTTGCAAGTTCCATAGCCACGAATTGCTCCCAATGCGAATCCGGAGAAAGATGATCAAATCCGGATTCTTACTTAGAACGCTAAACAAAATTATCTTTCATCAGATGACGCCAAAAAAAATTTGTATCGCCTTGAGGCAGCTTCTTTGGTCGACGTCCAGCAATCTTTAGTACCAATTCATTATAGCATCGGCTTGCTAACGTATCTGGATAGAGTTCTGATACGATTTTTTGATGCTTTACACAGTTAGTAACTTTTTCATCAAATACGACACTACCTAAATAATCGACATTTATATCTAGAAATTTATTAGCAACCAAATTTAACTGCCGGAAAACCTCTTTGCCTTCTTGCGCATTGGCTACAAGATTGGTTAGCAAATAACAACACTTTTCCGAATACTTCAAGGAGAGAACTTTCATTAAGGCATACGCATCAGTGATCGAAGTCGGTTCAGGCGAAACAACAACAATTATTTCATGAGCAGTAACGCTAAAATCCATCACATTCGAAGAAATTCCAGCAGCTGTATCGATAAATAAAATATCAACCGAATCAATCAATTCATCGATTTGGGCAAGCAGCTTTATTTTTTGATCTTGAGATAAACTAGTTAATTCTTGAATGCCCGAGGAAGCCGGAAGTATTTTCATTTTTCCGGGGCCTGAAATAATAATCTCTTTAATGCTTTTTTGACCCATAATAACGTGAGATAAATTATACCTTGGCGCCAGTCCGAGCAATACGTCGAGATTTCCTAAGCCGATATCTGCATCCAGTATAAGGACTTTTTTGCCTAGCATGCTGAACGCGTAGCCTAGATTGGCAACAATATTTGTTTTACCTACACCGCCCTTTCCACTAGTAATAGCGATAACTCTCGTCTTACCGCCGCGGTTTTTTTTCTTCAGTACTTGAGCGGTCCTATTTCTTTTTTCTATGCATTTCGCCAAATTTATGATTTTATTTGAGGGATCTTTCTGGATCATTACACCGTTGTCTCCTAAACAATAATTTGTTATCAATATCTAGAAATATTTACTTTATCCCTCGCAAAAGATGCCAGGCTATGCTTTTTTTCCCGATGGGGATTACAATTTCTACAAGGTAGATAATTCTTTTGCTCAGCAGCTTCTGCACTTTCGAATTCAATGATATTTGCATGCTTAATTTTCTTCGTCCACTTGCATCCTGCGATGTGGTACACATCTGAATTTTTGTTGGCAACAAAAAATTTTATAGCGTTTGGTGCGGCAAGGTTTCGAGCTGAATTGGTGATATTTTTCGGGGTGGAATACACATTTGATTCAGGCTGAACGTTATGCTCTTTTGTATTACGCAGAAGCAACTCTACCAGTTTTTCAATAGTTGCCTCTTCGAGATCATCCGGAATTTGCTGGCCATTGGTAAAATAGGAAAAATGCATTTTCGTTCGAACTAGAGCATTTAGCAGATTTCCAAATGTATTGCTTTCATCAAGTTTGGTAAAAATTAATCCGGCAGGGTGAATTCGTTTGAGGCGATTTAATGTATCAATAAGATCTATCTCCTTTGTGGTAGCGCTTAAAACAATCTGGATTTCAATTTTATTCAATTTTTCAAAATAGGCATTGAGTTCTATGATCTGATTATAGTTGTTTTGGCTGAATCCAGGGGTATCAATTAGAATGAGATCTCGAGTTTTGAATCGTTTTAAATGATCTTTAAGCTCAGAAGGGCTCGTTGCCACTTGAAAAGGAATTCCAATGATTTTGGCATATGAGTTGAGCTGTTCGATGGCAGCGATGCGATAGTCATCGATAGTCACCAACGCAACCTTTTTGTTTTGTACGATAGCGTAATGAGCTGCGATTTTGGCAATGGTAGTCGTTTTTCCCACCCCTGTGGTACCGACAAAAGCTATAACCGTAGTCTTGACCGGGTCCAGTTGAATTGGATCGGGTACCAACCCCATAGATCCGAGCAAGGAACCCAACAACCACTTTATTTCGCCCTTTGCGAGCAGCTTATTTGCATCAGGCGCAATTTTCATACCTTCAGTTAGATCAACCGCGATATCCGGAGCTACATGTTGGGATATCAATTGCCGGTATAGGGCAAAGAAAACGCTTCTTCCCGTCTCGCGCACCTCTTCTTTTTTTTCTTCCAGATACTTCTTTGATACTGCAGAGCCCGGAGTTTCTTTGCCATTTCGAATAATTCGTTGGTTGCTTTCAGCTTGGTAATATTTTGGAGGCGACAAATGATTACCTTGATACGCTTCATTTCGGTATGATAAAAGTCTAGAACTATCTGCATGATTATAGGCATCGGTTGCAGCGGTGACCTCTACACCCGAATTTTTGAAAGTGCCCAAAATTCGCGATCCCTTTTTAATACTTCGCGCAGATAAAATCACGGCCTCCGGGCCAAGTTCTTTTTTAATTAAACGCAAAGCAGCTGTCATATTTTTAGCTTCAAATCTCTTAATCTGCATCGGAAATCTCCACGGTTCCTAGCGATTTAATCTCCACTGTATCCAAAATTTCGTCATATGAGATGACGGTGACATTGGGTAAGAAGCGCTCAACAAGGTTTTTAAAATGCATACGTATTTGGGACAAACATATAACAATAGGATGATAATTTATTGCGGTCACTTTTTCCAATTTAACTGCCAAATTATTTATCATTTTTTGGGCAATCACAGGATCCAATGCCAACACTCCGCCGTGATCGGTTTTTTGAACTGCTTCTGAAATTGAAGATTCAACACCTGGACTCAGGGTGACTGCCGGGATGACGCCTTCGGGAGATAGATGGAGTTTGGTGATGGTCCTCGCTAAGGACTGCCGAACTTTTTCGGTCAAGATGTCTAAATCCTTTGTCAGCGGTGCCCAATCGGCAAGCGTCTCTAAAATAGCTAATAGATCACGTATAGGAATTTGTTCTTTCAATAAATATTGCAAAACCTTTACCACTCCACCCAGGGGCAGCAGATTAGGAATCAATTCTTCCACAACTTTAGGATGCGTATCTTTTAATGTATCTAATAATTGTTGGACTTCCTGTCGGCCCAGTAATTCGTGAGAATGACGTCTGAGCACTTCCGATAAGTGGGTTATCATAATCGTAGATAGGTCGACCACCGTATATCCTTTAGCAAGGGCATCTTCTTTAGCATTTTCCTTTACCCACATTGCAGGAAGTCCATACGTCGGTTCCTTTGTCGGTATGCCGTCTATTTCTTCTTCAACCGCACCTGGATTCATGGCTAAATAATAATTTGTCATCAACTCACCCCTGGCGACTTCATTGCCCTTTAATAAAATGCAATATTCACCCGGTTTTAACTGCATGTTGTCCTGAATATGTATCGGTGCAACGATAATACCAATGTCATGCGCCACTTGCCGCCGAATGGATTTTATTCGATCAAGAAGCTGTCCGTCTTGTTCAACATCAACTAGAGGTATAAGGCCATAGCCAACTTCAATCGCCAATGTGTCCAGCGGTGGCAGAGAATCAAATTGCTCCACATGTACGGCCTGCTCTTCTTCAATTCGTTGTTCTTCCTCGGCCTGCAACGCCTCTTTTGCGGCTTGAAATGTTAGATAGGCCAGGCCACCGGCAAAACCGGCTAAGATCATAAATGGAATTGTCGGTAGCCCCGGAACTAAACCGAAGCAAAAAAGAACCGATGCCGCAACAGCAATAGCTCTCGGTTGAAATAAAATCTGGGATGTAATCTCATTTCCAAGACTTGACTCATTACCAGCTCGACTAACAATAATACCGGCTGCAGTGGATATGATCAGCGCCGGTACTTGGGTGACCAATCCGTCTCCAATGGTCAGCAACGTATAGTTCTGAGCAGCTTGTGAAAAAGACATCTTATTCTGAAATACACCAATGGCAAGCCCGCCAATAATATTAATCAACGTGATAACAATTCCGGCGACAGCATCTCCCCGGACAAATTTATTCGCACCGTCCATTGCGCCATAATATTCTGCTTCACGGGAAATAATTTCTCTTCGAGCCCGGGCTTCCTGCTCATCAATAAGTCCAGAATTGAGATCGGCATCGATGCTCATCTGTTTGCCTGGCATAGCATCTAATGTAAAGCGTGCGGCAACTTCTGCTATTCGTCCGGCACCCTTCGTAATAACCATAAAATTGATAGCAACCAGGATGAGAAAAACGATGATGCCCACTAGATAATTGCCCCCCACGACAAAGCTTCCAAACGCCATAATGACCTTGCCAGCTGCCATCGTGCCTTCATTGCCATGCAACAAAATGAGCCGAGTGGAGGCAACATTCAGTGAAAGTCTAAATAACGTCGCAAGCAAGAGAATTGAGGGGAAAGCGGATAGATCCAATGGCTGCAAAATATACATACTAACCAAGAGAATGATTAACGAAAAAGTAATGTTAAACGATAAGAGCAGATCCAGAACCATCGTGGGCAAGGGTATGACCATAAATACCAGAATACCCACGACAGCCACGGCCATGTAAATGTCGCTATTTTTCGTAAGGATCGAAATTGTTCCGGAGTACTGCGTCTGATTGGCAACCGCCATAATGTTTATCCGTCTGCTGTGTATGAATTACGCTTCGATATTTACTTACCTGATGCTGAGACCTTTATGCTCTCAGCTAAAGATCTATCATCTCGTTGCCATCAAATTTAATCGCAACCGCCAAATGAGTGAGGTTGATAATCACCACATCGGCTTAAGGGATTTATTCCATCGTGCGTCGCTGAGACATTTCCAGCTGAATTCTTCGGATCCGCGCTTTGATTTCAGGGTCTCCTTCGGTTTGCTTTTTCTCATCTTTGACTTCTTGTTTGGTCATTTTTAAATCTTGCTCGTATTGCCAGCGTTGATAGATATAATCCAGGATAGCTAAAACGATCAGCGCTAAACAAACAAAAAAGCAAATCTTAAAAGCCATCATTCCAATAAAAAGCAAAATGTCTTCTACTGTCTTTTGTATCAGAGATGAAAATGATTCCATTTCTTTCTTAATTACAACGTAAGCAATACCGCCAACAAAAGCGAGTTTAACCAGAGATTTGCAAAGCTCAACCAAAGATTTTAATGACAAAAATTTTTTCATCCCTGATACGGGGTTGAGTTTAGTAGGAAGGAATCTCATGGGTTCACTATGAATCTTAAAGCCCACCTGTGAGACATTTCCGGCAACCCCTGCAATGATAATCGGCAAAAAAATCGGCATAAGAATGGAAAATAGTTTATCGAAGATCTCTAATGAAAATGCACTAACATCGGAAACTTCGTTGAGCGATAGCGTGCCAATATTCTGATAAATGCCACTGAAAAGTTCTGAAAGGTTGTAAAATAGCCAAGAACCAGCAAAATAAAATACTCCCAGAACCATCAGCAGAATCAGAACCGAAGGGATTTCTCTACTTTGCGCAACCTTCCCCCCTCGCCTAGCTTCCTGACGTCGTCTTAGAGTCGCTTTCTCTGTTCTTTCTTGAGCAGTACCTTCAGGCATTCAAATCCTCTGCTATGACATTGCTTTTAAGAGAAGAACAAAATTCTTCCCCAGTCCGCTAAACAGCGTTTTCAGAAACAACGACAAATATGGAAAGCTAAATCCTAAAAAGAGTAACCCAACCGCAATTTTTAACGGCATGGCTTCAATAAAAACATTCATTTGGGGAACCATACGGGCGATTAATCCAAAAGCGATACTCGTCACAAGAAGGGCTGCGATCACCGGAGCTCCAACTTGAATGGCGATAACAAACATGTTTCCCCCCAGCTCCACCAATTGCTGCATTAAGGAATTGCTGAAGTGAAACCTAAAGGGCGGAACCAGTCGGTAGCTCTCTGCCAGAGCACGAAAAAACCAGTGGTGGGCATTGGTGGTCACTAAGATCAGCAAAGCCAATAAGTTGTTGTATTGAGAAAGAATGGGAAATTGCTCACTGGTGGCCGGATCCATCACATTGGCAATAGCCAATCCCATCTGGTATCCTGCCAATTGTCCGGCCATTTGGATACCGGCAAAAATCAGCTTAACCGACAGTCCGATAATTATTCCGAGCATGATTTCGCCGATAACGCCGACAGCAAAAGGAAGTGTTTTAGTCAAAACGGGTATGTATTCGAATTTGAGAATAGTAAATAGACTCATGCTTGTTGAAAAGGCCAATCCAACCTTGAATAAAAATGGTATACTCCTGCTGCTAAACAATGGCAAGGTCATCACCATTGCAGTGATGCGCAAGAAGATCAAAAAAAACATCTGAAGCTGAGGCAATGCAATGTGAACCGATATCATGGGCAACCTAAATATATCTGAAAATTTCTTGTCCAGCGTTTTTCAATGAATGTAATAGGAGATGTTGTTAAACAAGTTTTCCATAAAGGCGATCATGGTATGTACCATCCACGGAAAGAAGAAAATCAGTGCAATGGTCACCGCCAGCATTTTTGGAATAAATGTCAAGGTCATTTCGTTAATTGAGGTAGCCGCCTGAAATATACTAACCAACAATCCAACCGCAAGTCCTGCTAAAAGCATTGGTGCAGCTAAAAGTATGGTGGTTTTTATGGCTTCAAAAAAGAATCCGGTTATAAATTCAGGAGTCATAACACTTTTCTCTATGCAAAACTTTTCACTAGAGATCCCACCAAAAGATACCAGCCGTCAGCCAGCACAAATACCATAAGCTTAAATGGCAACGAAATCATGATGGGTGGCAGCATCATCATTCCCATAGAAAGCAGAACACTGGCGACCACCATGTCGATAATT
>CP070746.1:2234117-2238358 GCA_020348305.1 Desulfobacterales bacterium | reverse complement strand
CGCTTTTTATTCAATATCTGGATTACCTCTGGCAGATCTGCCGTTTGGTCTTTGGCGATTCCATGGTATTCAACCAACGCGTCACGACTGCCATCGCCGAAAAGCTTCCGGCCACCTTGGAACTGACGTTGTTCGGTCTGCTGATCACGCTTTTTTTAGGAGTGTTTCTGGGCGCCTACGCGGCTGACAAGAGACGAACGGGCCGGGACTACGGGATTCGGCTCTTCGGAATCGTAGTCTACTGTATTCCGTTATATTGGATGGGCCTCATGTTACAGCTGATCTTCGGCATCTGGCTGGATGTTTTGCCCATTGCCGGTCGAACAGGGCCTCGGGTATTTGCCTCCACTTTCGAAAAAACCGGCTTTTACGTTTTGGATACCATTTTGATCAGGGATTGGGCCGCTTTTGGGGATGTCCTGGTGCATTTGATTCTCCCATCCGTAACACTCGGGTTAGTCCTTTCAGGTATCTTTGTGCGTCTGACCCGAACCAACATGCTGGACGTACTTAAAGCGGATTACATTGTCGCTGCCGAGGCACGCGGAATTGACCATCGCACAATTGTGTATAAACACGCTTTGAAAAACGCTTTCATCCCCATTCTGACGATGATGGGGCTTCAGTTTGCATTACTCATGGCCGGCGCCGTGCTCACCGAAACAACTTTCTCATGGCCGGGTATGGGAAGGCTTCTTCTGGAAAGGATTGGTTATAGAGATTATCCGGTGATCCAGGGCGTGATCGTTGTCGTCGCCCTGTTTGTGGCTATGGCTTCACTGATTGTGGATATTATTTATGCCATTGTTGATCCGCGAGTTCGGTATTAGGCCCTTAAAAGTTAGACTTTTGTTTTGTGGCAAGATTTTTTTGTACCACGAAGAACACGAAGGTCACGAAGGTCTTTTAAAGTTGTTTTTAATATGTCATTCTTTGTCTTCTTCGTGATCTTGGTGGTTTAATCTTACTTTAGTTCCGGCTTGTCCAGGTTGGGTATAATCACGAAATCACGAAAGCTGGAAAGCACGAAATTAAGACGTTTTTCGCGTTTTCGTTATTTCGTGCTTTCGTGATTTTAAATTATTTGTAGGAGAGAAAATGCGATATTCACCGGCATACGGTATTGCGCGATTATTTTCACCAATCATGCGTATGGGCAAGAAATATGGTGCCGAATGGTGGATTCTTGTCATTGGCGCTCTGATTATCCTGGCAATCGTTTTTATGGCTGTCTTTGCCGAAAGCATTGCCCCTTTCAGCCCTTATGATCAAGACACGGGGCCCCAACTGGCACCCCCAAGCGGCAAACACCTCATGGGCACCGACAACTTGCAACGGGATATCTGGTCCCGCATGGTTCATGGTTCCCGGACCATCCTGCGGGTTGCGGTGTTGGCCGCAGTAATCTCATCAATGATCGGTATTCCTTTGGGGCTGATTTCGGGTTTTTCAGGTGGCATCTTTGACAGGGTTCTTTCGCTCATCATGGACTCGGTGTACTCATTTCCCGGACTTATATTGGCAATTGCCTTTGCAGCCATGCTTGGACCCGGGGTTATCAATATCACCGTTGCAGTAGCGGTTATCTACATCCCGACATTCTTTCGATTGGTCCGTGGCCAGACCCTTCAGATTAAGGAAGAACTTTATGTGGAAGCCGCTAAAGCGATCGGTTCCTCCGGACCAATTATCTTAGGGAAATATATATTCCCCAATGTTCTGGCCACCGCCGTGGTGGTGTTTACGTTAAATGTGGCCGATGCCATCATGATCGAGGCTGCTTTGACATACCTCGGCCTTGGACTGCCACCCATCATTGTGGATTGGGGGATGGACTTATCTATGGGAAAGAAATTCCTGCCTTCCGGCCAGTGGTGGATGATAACGTTTCCCGGGATCATGATTTCGATATTGGCATTGGGTTTTACCATGCTGGGCGAAGGCTTGGCTGAAATCCTGAATCCCAGGCTTCTGGAGCGTTAACGCGTGAATAACATTTTAGAAATAGAAAATCTGGACGTTCACTTTCCGATTAATATTGGGACGGTACGCGCCGTAGATGACGTCAACTGGAAGCTCCGGCAAGGTGAAGTCATGGGGCTTGTGGGAGAGTCGGGCTGCGGTAAATCGACGCTTGGATTTTCAATCCAGAGGCTGCTGAGACCCCCGGGGAAAATCGTCAATGGACGTATTCTTTATCATGGTCAGGATATTGTCCGGATGACCGAAAAAGAGGTTCTTGATCTTCGCGGCAGCAAGATCGCTATGATTTTTCAGGATCCGTTAACCTCTCTCAATCCACTTTTTCGCATTGACCAGCATTTTCTGGAAACCATGTTCACCCATGACAAGGGTCTGAAAAAGGCGGAGGCGTTTAAAAAGGCCGAGCAAATGCTGGAAAGCCTGGGAATTTCCCCGGACAGATTATTGGAATACCCGCATCAACTCTCAGGTGGGATGCGTCAGCGAATCATGATCGGATTGGGGCTTATCTTACAACCGGATCTTCTCATCGCCGATGAGCCCACCACCGCATTGGATGTCATCGTGGAAGCCCAGTTTCTTGACCTTCTGGCTGATTTACAAAAAAAATTTAATCTGACCATTATTTTAATTACCCATAACCTCGGAAATGTCGCCCAGCTGGCCGATCGAATCTCGGTGATGTATGGGGGTAATATGGTGGAGGTGGCGGAGGCGAATTCGATTTTTGAAAATCCCCTCCATCCCTATACCCAGGGTCTTCTATCTTCCATACCCAACATCAAGCTGGATCAGCCGAAACTGAAGACCATGCCGGGAAGTCCTCCTGATCTGGTGAATCCACCGCCGGGCTGTGTTTTTCATCCAAGATGCCCCCAGGCTAAGGGTGTTTGTAAAACGAAGAAACCGGAGACAAAAACCAAAGACGGCCATCTGGTTTCGTGTTGGCTGTATTAATTGGCTATTGAATATTGAGGAATTCAGGAATTGAGGAATTGAAAAACACTAAAAACCAAACCTTGGACCTTGGACCTTGCGCCTTATACTTTTTGCCTCAAACCTCGGGCCTCAAACATAAAACATTCGTATGAAAACCCTGAACCCTGAACCCTGAACCTGGAACCCTGAACTTGGAAAGAAAGACTTCGTTGGGTGATAAACGTGGACGATTTAATAATAATACGAGACTTAATAAAATACTTTCCCCTTCAAAAAGGGTTTCTTGACAGGTTATTTGCCAAAGAAAAAGGCTTTGTCAGGGCTGTAGATAATGTGTCGTTTACCATCAAAAAGGGTGAAGTTCTGGGTTTGGTGGGTGAGAGCGGATGCGGTAAGACCACCACCGGCAGGCTCATTTTAAGGCTTCTGGAACCTACATCAGGGGATATTCTCTACAACGAAAAATCCGTATTTTCGTTTACCAAAAAGGAAATGGAAAAAATGAGGGAAAAGATGCAAATCGTTTTCCAGGATCCATATGCATCGTTAAGCCCTCGCATGTCCATCGGCAAGGCGATTGAACACCCGCTGGTGATCCACAACAGTCACGATAAGGCCGAAAGAAAGGAAATCTGTCTTCGCATAATGGAAAAGGTGGGCTTGGAACCGGCGGAATTCCTGTACAAGAAATATCCGCACCAGCTCTCCGGGGGTCAGCGTCAACGGGTGGTGATTGCCAGAGCCCTGGTAACCAATCCAGAATTTGTGGTTGCCGATGAACCCATTGCCATGGCAGACGTTTCCGTTCGAGCGCTGATCCTGGAGTTGATGGCGCAACTGAAAGAAGAATTCGATCTGACCTACCTGTATATTACCCACGATCTGGCCACATGCAAGTATATCTGTGATCGGGTGGCCATCATGTATTTAGGCAAAATCGTTGAGATGGGATCCCTTGAAGAAGTCTTCAAAAACCCGATTCACCCTTACACCGCGACTTTGCTGGAGGCGGTTCCGGTGCCGGACCCCAAATACCGCCGAACCGAACCCATTCCAAAAGGCGAAATACCGAGTCCCATCAACCCGCCCCCCGGATGCAGTTTTCATCCCCGCTGTCATTATGCAGTATCAACGTGCAGCCAAGAGGAACCCGATCTGAAAGAACTGCGTCAGGAGCACTGGGTAGCCTGCCCGATTAGGAGCTAAGTTTGGCCAGGTGTCAGATTTCAGCCATGCCGCTGGCCTGAAAAGCGGCCAGTTTGATCGAAAAAGAAACTAATGAACGTCGAACATCGAACGTTGAACGTCCAACGTCGAAT
>CP070746.1:2229317-2234017 GCA_020348305.1 Desulfobacterales bacterium | reverse complement strand
TTATTACAGATTAATAGTAGTATCTTCAACTCCTAAAAACAAATGCATGTCATCTTCACTTTAGCCCAGCTATCTGTAGCATTTGAATTATCCTTTCTAAAATTCGCGGATCCTTGTAGGGTTGAGATTTAGAATATTCTTCGAGAGTGAATCCGGGTTTGACTTTGATGATTTCTTTGGCTGCCTGGTTTGCATCTTTCATTCTATCCATTACAGCTCCGGCATAAGCCAGGGTTAAAAGTGCATCCAAATCATTTTGACTTCGGCTTAAGATTTCGTTCGCGACATCCATAGCTTCTTCATTTCGTTCGGAAAGGTAATAAGCTCTAGCGAGAATCGCTGGAAAGTACATGGGAAATACGGGTGTAATGCGAATGGCTTGTTTTGCAAGTTCGATCGCTTCAGTTGGTCTGCCCATGTAGTTAAGAATGTTCGCCTTAATTGCATGAGCACCACCGCAACCCGGGCGGATTTTAAAGGCTTTTTCGATTTCGGCCATCGCCTGGTCATGCTCCCCTTTAAGAAGGTAGATTTGAGCCATCATCAGGCTTGGAAATCCTGTGGCCTCCGGGTCAAGGCTTTTGGCTTTCTGAGCAAGCTCGGTAGCTCTTTCCAATGATTTTGTAGCCGAATCGCTATACCCGCGAGAGACGGCCAACCAATGTACCCAGGCCGCCATATCATAACTTATAGCAGTTTCGGGCTCCAATCGGATCGTTTTTTCAAACATGCGTTGGGCTTCTTCTATGTCCTCCTTTGTCGAACCAAACATCGACTCCCAACCGCGATAGAAACACTCCCGAGCCTCTGGAGTTCGAAGGGCTTTTCTGACCCGACGAGACCATTCACCTGTAACAAGTTTCACGTCCATGGCCGTCACAATTTCTTCCGCAATCTCATCCTGAATAGTAAATAGATCGTCCAATTGCCGGTCAAACCGTTCAGCCCATATACGGCGACCGTTCGATGTTTTGATGAGCTGGACGTTAACACGTACGCGATTGCCAGATTTGCGGACGCCACCTTCGAGCACGTTTCTCACGCCGAGTTGACGACCTAGTTCACCTATCGTTACCGGCTTTTCCCTGTAAGTAAACATCGAAGCCTCTCCTATCAGGAATAAATTCGATATCTTCACAAGGGAAGTCATCGTGTCCATATAAAGCCCGTGGCAAAAGTAATCCTGCTCGGGATCGGTGCTGAGATTAATGAAAGGCAGCACCGCGAGAGATGGTTTGTCGGGTAGTAGCAATGGTGCTTCCGCATGTGAATCCTCTTTGTCAGAACTTAGGTTGTTTGAGGTGGGGTGCTCAAATGTTTTATAAACACGAACCGGCTCGGAAATGTTCTTTAAGGTTTGCTCACCCAGGTCGGAATATCCGAGGTTCAGTTTACTTTGAATCTGTTTATATATCACATCGGAGATGCAAATTCCTCCCGGCTCTGCGAGAGTTTCTATACGGGCAGCTATATTGACTCCCTCTCCGTAAATACGCTCTCCGTCAATCATAATATCGCCTAAATGAAGGCCGATGCGAAAATCCATCCGGCGCTCAGGGTTTAGTTTCTCGTTGTGGAACTTGAGTAAACGCTGAATCCGAACCGCGCAATTCACTGCATCAAGCGCGGCCGAAAACTCGGCCAGCATATTGTCGCCAACAAAGTCAACTACGCGGCCTTGGTACTCGCTAACGATCGATGTCATCTCATTTCTGTAAGCATTGAGGACCCGGACAGCCGATATCTCGTCTTCCGAAATGAGCCGACTATAACCGACTGCATCAGCACTAAGGATGGCGGCGAGTCTATGTTTAAAACCATCTTTTGCCATGGGTTATACCTATGTTTTGAATGTTTAGAACGAACGTGTATGGAAAGAATTAAACAATAGCTGAACATTATTAATAAACACGGGCGGATAGGAGGTCAAGGATAATTATGATATGGCTGTTTCTTAGAATATTTAAATGAAAACAGAAAAGTTGAAGGAACTTGGGATATCATAACGGAAAACCAAGTATCACCGAACTGGTGATTTATTGAGATTATATCAGTTTAGAAAAAACCTGTGATATAGAATGAAATTAGCCCCAAATTTGACAGAACCATAACCTGACACTTCTTGCCAATAGCACAAATTGACCAAAATTACAGGTAAGCAGATGATACATGAAAAACAAAACCCCACCTCTCTATGAGAAATGGGGTCTTGATAATCATAGCAGAGGTCCTCAAATGTAGAGTGATAATTTAAGGTTTTTTAAGTTCTTTTCGCCAATCAATGCCTTTTTTTGATTCGAGCCAGTCGAGAATAATAAGTCGCACTAAATTGCTCAATGATCGTTGTTCTTCTTCTGCTATGTCTTCCAAGATTTTTCGCAACCGATGTTCTAATCTAATACCGATCATTCCCTTCATAGCCTCCTTATACACAAAATTTTAAAAAATGAAAAGAAGTATTGACAAAGTTAATAATATTTAATATTGTTAACATAGAATAGCATAAATAAATTATGTTATCAACCCCGAACCGTAGGAAATGAAAAACCAACCAACATACAAAAGCCCTCAGGTTCCTGTATTCGTGAGAATATGGGCGGTTCCTGCGGACCGGGGAAACCTGGAGGCTTTTTTATTTTAAAGGAGGTGAAACAATCGATTGAATTGGAAAGGCAACTCGAAGAGTTAAAGGCACAAATCGGGCCGGCAAGGTGATGGTGCACCCTGCCAGCCCTAACCATGACAATTAACCCTAAACCACCAACAGGAGGTATTTATCATGGCTAAAGAATCCATATCATCAAAGGAAAAGCAGAGGCAAGAGGCAAAATCAGACGAGAGATGTATTCCGTTTGATGAGGCTTATGAAATTTATCATACTGCACAAAAACTGAGACATCTTTTCGACGCAATTAATTCCGTTAATGGATATTGGGGGCTTTTATCTGCTAGACGCATGTGTGAGCTGGTTTTGGCGGATACAATCAAAAACCTAAATAGATCTATTGATTCTTTAAAAAAGACGTTCCCGGAACTTGAAATTCCTGATTACGAAGATCCTATTGAAGTCCCCTATCTGGCTATTAATTAGCAATCAGACTCCATCATAGGCCGCTGATTAGGACTTTTTTATTTCCGAAGGCAAAACCATAGGGATAAAGTAAAGACATCAAAGGAGGTAAAGCCACAAAATAAGCAGTTTAACCAATATTTGGCCTCGTGAGTCGCCGAATATCAAGACTTTTCAGGCAGAGGCATAGGTTACTATTCACCAGGAATCAATAACTTACACGGGCTAGGCAGCATGCGCCGAAAAGGACGTCCCTGGTCCCTGCCCGTGGCAAAACCCAGGGAGAAAGTGAGGGGGCATTTATGGGAGTAAGAGTTAGAGAAAAACCAAAGGGATCTGGTGAATGGTGGATATTCATTGAGCATCAGACAAAACGCAAATCAAAAAAAATAGGCAAGAATAAAAAACTTGCCGATGAGGTTGCCAAGAAGATCGAGGCAAAGCTAATCCTTGCGGACTTTGATCTTAACCCGGAGGAAAAGCCTGACGTTCCAACGGTTAAGGAATATTCTGAGATTTTTCTTGAAACATATTCAAGGCTTCATCATAAGCACACCACCATCGATAGCTATAACAGTATCTTGGATAATCATGTTTTGCCGGTCTTTGGCAAAATGCACTTGGACGAGATAACCCGGAAGGACATCAAGGATTTTGTCATAAAAAAGCAAAATGATGGTCTTTCACCCAATACCGTGAGGATCTGCAGGGCATATTTGAGCTCCGTTTTAACCCAGGCGGTTGATGATGAGCTCATTCCGGTGAATCCAGCCGCAAGCACCGGACGCTATATCAAGAAACAGGACGGCAAGGAACATGTCAATCCTTTCACTTGGAAGGAAAAGACAATTTTTGAGAAGACCATGCAAAAGCATTTTCCGCGATATTATCCGCTTTTTCTATGTGCATTGCGTGCCGGCCTTAGGGAAGGTGAGTTGATCGCATTAAAAACCGGAGATATCGATTTTAACGGTGGATTTATCGAGGTGAAACGGAATTGTGTTCGGGGTAGGGTGACAACGCCTAAAAACGGTAAAACCAGGCGTGTCGATATATCAGACCAACTGGCTGCAGTGCTAAAAGCTCATCTGACGAACCGAAAGAAGGAAGCCCTCAAAAAAGGATGGAAGAAGCTACCTGAATGGCTATTTTATAACGAGGAAGGAGGCATGATCGATGTTTCAAACCTCAGAAACAGGGTATTTAATAAGTGTCTTGAAAAAGCGAAATTGAGACATATCCGAATCCATGATCTAAGACACACATATGCCACTTTGAGAATTCAGGCCGGTCATAATATTGCCGATGTCAGCAAGCAGCTCGGACATCATTCTATCAGGATTACGGTCGACACATATTACCATTGGATACCAGGAGCAAATAGCTCTGAGGTGAACGAATTAGACCTAAAATCCGCACCTAAACGCACCCTATCCGCACCCAGCCATGAAAACCCAAATGAAAAAGGGGCCGCAAATTCTGCTAACCCCTTGTAATCATTTGGTGGAGCTGGACGGGATCGAACCGACGACCTCATGACTGCCAGTCATGTGCTCTCCCAGCTGAGCTACAGCCCCAACTATGATAGCAGCCCCTAACAAAAAGTGCTAAGCGTGTCAATATTAATCTT
>CP070746.1:2223604-2229217 GCA_020348305.1 Desulfobacterales bacterium | reverse complement strand
TGATTTCTCCCACCATTTGCCTATTAACATTCGAAAAGTAGTGTCCATCTACCACAACAATGGGTCCAAGTGCGCAGGCCCCGAGGCAATTCACTGTCGCAAGTGTGATTTCATCATCCGGAGTGGTTTCACCGGCCTTGATCTGGAGCCTTTGTTCAAATTCTTCAACGACGCCGGAAGAAGCGCGAACATGGCAGGCAGTTCCAGAGCACACTGAGATGAGATGTTTTCCCTTGGGCTCCAAACTGAACAATTTATAGAAAGTAGCGACTCCATATATATCGACAAGTGAAAATCCCGTTTCTTGGGCCACGATTCTAAGGGCCTGCTCCGGAAGATAGCCGTGCTTTGTTTGTATATCTTCAAGAATTGAAATCAGTCCGCCCTGATGCGATTGGTGGGTCTCTATGATACTCAGGAAATCTTCTTCTTTCATATTTCTTCCTTTTTATCATTTATGATATTTCTTGTACGCATGAGCACAATTTTTCTTTCCTGTATAAAATTGACTTATATTTGTTTTATTCTTCATTTAATTGCCTGAAGCCCAAATTCCTTGTTTAGCGAAAAACCCGGCAGAGCGATTGGTCATACCAGCTGCGAGTTTCGTCTAAAGATCACTGAAATAGGGCGTAAATTCATGACGGGAAGTTCTGTCGGACTGGCAAAACTTATTAACAGTATTCTTCGCAATACCAAACGCCTCCTTCCTGGATTGGAAATTGACATGAAGCTCGGTTTTCACAGTTAAGACACAACCCTTTCATCCTTCCGGTAATCGCCTCAATGTCTGAATAGATCTCCTCGTTTTCAGCCACTTGTAGTGAGGTTGTGTTATCAAAATTTTCACAAAACCAGATCGGTTTGCAAGCGATTTGGCTATTCCGAAAGTGAACGCATTCGGATGCATAATTACAGGTTTGACAAATGCCTGTATTTTGAGGTTGAGCTTGCATGCACATCCTCCTTCGTTTTTGGGCTTTCGTTTCTTTTGTTAAAAGAAAGAATGAATTATTGTTGCACTTAGATAGAGCAATCTATATGCCAGAATGAAAAAGGGGGTTAGAAGACATCGGTTGGTTTGGCACCCTAAACTGAATGAGGCAAAATATCAGATAGATACCTCAAATTAGAGGAAAGGATGTTGCGGTGGTTCGCATGTAGAAGAAATGGATGAGGGAGAGTAAAAAACCGGGGAGGAATGCCTCGGCGGGGAAAAACTACCCGATTTCGGTTGGTAGGTTTGCCCGCCGTAATTTTTCCCGGAGGGTTTTGCGGTCAATCCCCAGAATCTGGGCGGCTCTAGTTTTGTTTCCTTTCACACTGTTTAGCACATTCGCAATATGTTCCGCCTCAACCTCAGCTAAGAGCCGGTTGAGACCTTTCCGCCAGCTGATGTTGAATCGCATTTGTTCTGGTAGATCCGCAACATCGATAAAATCACCGTCAGCCAGCACCACCAGACGCTGGATCAGGTTTTCAAGCTCCCGGACATTGCCCTGCCAACGATAATTTTTAAAAATCTGAAGAACCTTGTCTGAGAACCGGGGCGCCGGGCGATTCATATCCTTGGAAAGTTTTTCCATAAAGAGCTGAACCAGTAGCAGGATATCCTCACCGCGTTCGTGTAGAGGCGGCAAAGAAATTTCAACAATGTTCAGCCGAAAATAAAGGTCCTCCCGGAAGAGGCCCTTTTGGACGAGACGGTTCAGATCCGTATTGGTTGCCGCTATGATTCGTGTGTCGATTTTTTGAACGCGGCTGGACCCTACCATGAAAATTTCCTTGTTTTGAATGGCCCGCAGCAGTTTCCCTTGCATACTCAGGCTGGCATCCCCGATTTCATCTAAAAAGAGCGTCCCCCCGTCGGCAATCTGGAAAAAGCCGGCTCGGGAGGCTTGCGCTCCGGTGAAGGCCCCTTTGACGTGGCCGAAAAGCTCGCTTTCCAGAAGGCTATCTGGAATCGCTGTACAGTTGACAGTCACAAAAGGTCCTGAACCAGTTTTACTGCTGTAATGGATGGCGCGTGCCACCAATTCCTTGCCCGTGCCGCTCTCCCCTGAAACCAACACGTTGACTCTAGTGGCGGCGGCCTTTTCAATGAGTCGGTATACGTGCTGCATGCCCGGGGAATTGCCAATAATATTGTGGCTACTTGGCAACGGCTTCGCTTCAACAGCACGGCGGTTTGACAGCTTCTCGAGCATCTTGGAGGCAGCCGACAACAACTCTTCATCCGTAAAGGGTTTTACCAGATAATTTTCAGCACCGTTTTTAACCGCTTCTACCGCACCTTTAATGGACGGGTAGCCGGTGATGATCATTATTTCCGTTCCTTTTACATTTTCTTTCACATATTTAAGTAGCTCCAAGCCGCTGATTTTGGGCATTTTTATATCGGTGATGACTAAATCCACCGAGTTTTGTTCCAGGAAGCCAATTGCTTCTTCCACGCCTGGTGAGGTGAAGACTTCATAGCCGGCAGCTTCAAGGTTTCTTTGGATAACTTCCAAGGTGGGCACTGAATCATCAACTACCAGAATTTTAGTTGTGTTATGCGTTATTCTTTTATGATTCATCCTTTTCCTCCGGGGATAACCTTCTCAGCGGAAATTTGATCCGGAAGCAGGCACCATGTCCGATACGACTCTCCACGTCAATACTGCCGCCATGGGACTTAACGATGCCGTGAACCACAGAAAGGCCCAGACCGGTTCCCTGTTTGATGTCCTTGGTTGTAAAAAACGGCAGAAAAATTTGCTTTAATGTTTCCTGAGTCATACCGATGCCGGAGTCCTGAACCCTTAAGTAAACATGGTCTTCGTCAAACGAGGTTTCAATGCACAGCTTACCTTCTTTAGGCATGGCCTGAAGCGCATTGACAACCAGGTTGGTAAAAACCTGCTGCAACTGGGATATATCGGCTTTTATGGCCGGTAAATCCTGGCAAAGTTTTTTTGTCACTATAATTCCATTCTTAGCACATCGTGACTCAAACAGATAAATACCGTCTTCAATCAGTCGGTTCAGATTCACCAAGGTTTCCCGCGGCGGGGTCTGATGGCTGAAAAACATTAGTTTTTTTATAACTTCCCTGGCATGCAAAGCGGCCTTAATAATGTTGTCCAAATCGCTATAGACTTGTTCTGGAAGATCATTACCTTTTAACGATAGTTGGGCAAAACCAAGGATATTTCCAAGGGGTTCATTTAGTTCGTGAGCCACACCGGCAGTCAACTGACCAATTTTTGCCAGTCGATCTGAATGCCGCAGCTGATTTTCTATCTCGGCTTTAATATCGAGCGCTTCCTTTTTCTCAATGGCCAGAGAAAGATGGTGAGCAATGGTTCTCAGGAGGGCGCGTTCTTCATCGAGAAAGGGAGTTTTAATCGCTTTGTGACCTTTTTTTGGAGCCGAGTAAATTACCTCCATGTTTCCCCGGGGAATCTTCTGGATAACCAGTTTTTCGGTTAAGGTAGGGCCAGCTAGTGCCGTATCCCGACCACCATAGGAATGCTGATCCAAGCGGATAATGGCCGTAGTGATCGCCGGGTATTGAAACGCCGGGGGAATAATAGCGGCGATGGACTCCAGCATTTGGGGAAGGGGCTTGTTTTGCCCCACAATCTTTGCCATGCTATAAAGGCATATGAGCTCCTTGTTTCTTTCGATCAGTTGATTTCGCTCATTCAAGAGCTGCTTTTGCTGTTCAACACGCTCTGATACATCCTGACCGATTGCCAACAACCCGATGACAACTCCCGACGCGTCATCCTCAAGTGGCTTGTAGTGCCATTCGATAGAGCGTTCTTCGCCTGTACGGGTAATTATCCTAGTGACAATACTCATTGGCGACTTGCCTCTAAGAATGAAGCGCCGAAAATATCGCTTTGCCGAGCCCTTCTCCTTTTCGGGCAGAAGCAGATCAAACCAATTTTTCTGTCTCAGCTCTGAATACGAATATCCCGTGGCTGACTCCAAAAATTCATTAAAACCAATAATCTTCCCATCCAAATCCAAGATGAGGATGATACCTTTGGTAAGCTGGATGGCAGGCTGGTATAAATCGGCAATTCTTTGAAACATTTTAGCTTTAACCATATACATTGATTCAGGGAATATTTGTAATATTGTCAAAAACAAGATTGAGGCTTGGTTTAAGATCCGTAATGGATCCACCTGCAATTTAATGCTTGTTTATAAAATGCCGACCTATCTTGTCATTCTCTGTAAATATCAATCAGTGAAAACTTTTAGGATATGGTTTAGATACATACAACGCAGCTTGTAAATCATTCCGAAACTTGAGTTTATTATCCCCTCCCAACATATTGTATATGTCCGATCTGGTCAATTCTTATCTCAATGTGTGGATTTCGTGCCGAATCTTAAATCACTTTGAATTAAAGATTGCGCTGCATAATCTTAAATGGAACCGATATTTCCGACCGATGGTCTACCCCAACAGTGCGGTCGCTTCATTGTTTGGTATTTGAGAGCTTCGTACCACTAAAATTTAAACGTAAAGAGATGTTTTGACCCGCCTTTCTATCCTGTTAAATCAATTACAGATCAGGACAAATTTAAGAGCTGACCCATTCTCATCTGACTAAAAATTCATTAGCAACGATGCCAAAGCAGCACTGATGCAATACCTCAAAGAGCGATCATCATCCAGGATCAAGAAGATATTTTTGGTGGAAAAAGGCACCCATAAAGGTAGGCCGATATCGGTTCATGGCATCAAAAAGCGCATGCAATATTATGCCCACAAATCCGGGGTGAAGACTTCCTGTCACCACTTGAGGCATACCATGGCAACCCAGATGTTAAATGCAGACGGAGATCTGGTGACGATCCAGGCGCTGCTGGGTCACAGCAGGATTACTACAACAGAAAGGTATAGTAAGGTCCACAATGCCAAAGCGAGGCGGGATTACTTCAAGGCAATGCGCTTCATTACGGATAAATCTGAGCATGCACCCGAGTCTAAAAGCGGTTATCGCAATTTTTTTACAAAAGAAAGGCGTCAGAAGGTATCCAGAAATTTTGGTATGACGGACATTGAAGCTTGACAGACTGAAAACTCTATGCAACCTTAATAGTATATAACCTGCCAATAATAATAGAAAAATCAAGTTTTGTTATCTATATGTTTACAATACCTGTATTTTGGGAAGAAACTATTTTTTGCAGATACCATAGCAAGATATCTGCAATTACTGTGCAACTGCGATTAGTTGGGAATAGAACAAGTTTGAGAACTGTCGAGAAACCTGTGTAACATAGCAGTATGTCAGGCATTACCAAAATATAATCAGTACAAATTGGCTTTTTCTGTACATTTTGTAAGTTCATCATTTGATAATTTAGAATTATAGCATTCAATTATAAGAGTGCATTTTAACGATTGGCGATGGCTTAATTCAGCTTTCTTTGCATATAAATCTATTAAGATTTTTTTATTTTCATAATTAGCCTCTGTATATTGTTGATAGCTTTTACCTTGTTCCCGGATTTTTTTGAGGTGGTCTTTGTATCCCAATGCTTTTGAAGCTTGATTTTGAAGTTTGCCCATCTGTCCAAATTGTCTTGATTGGTATTTTGCTTCAG
>CP070746.1:2208077-2223504 GCA_020348305.1 Desulfobacterales bacterium | reverse complement strand
CTAGCTCTTCCTGAGTAGTTTCTATGATTTTCAGATCCCGACTCATATACGGTTCCAAGTATCTCGGAATTGGGTCGTAGGGTGGATGCGGACCGGGAAAACCAACCTGAAAAAATAACGGTTCGGTTTTGGGTTTGGTTCGAATCCACCAGGTCGCCAAATCCCCCACATAAAAATCAGAATGGAGCTTTTCCGGCAACTCCCACTCAAATGCTCCCAAACGTTCCTTGTAGTCCGGTCTTTTCCGATAAAGTTCCCGTTGCGGTTTGACAAATCCGTTTGCTTGAAGGGCCAGATCCCAGCGATCAAAGAAAAAGCGGCCTTCTAAATACCGATCCTTATTTTCAACCACAAAGCGTTCATGAAATCCAAGCTGGGTTTCATATGGGAAAGTATGCATTTTGCCGATGTTCACACAGTAATAACCAGCCTCCGATAGATTCTCCACCCAGGAGTGTTGCCAATGATCGGCGTTTCTATATATACCGGTTGTATGTGGATAGTACCCGCTAAACAGGCTCGCCCGCGAAGGTCCGCACGAAGCAGAAGAGACAAAATTATTCGTAAAACAAACCCCTTCACCAATTAATCTGTCTAGATTCGGGCTGTCCACATAAGGAAATCCCTGAGCTGAAATCGTATCATAGCGTTGCTGATCTGTGATGATGAAAAAAATGTTGGGTCTTGAAGCTTGCATGAGTTGCCTACAACATGTTTGGGACACGCTTCGCTTGTCACTATGTTAAAGGGTATCGTTCAAAGTGCCTTGCGCATTTATCATGGCATCCAGAATCTTAACCGTCGGCGCGGTTTTAGCAACATCGTGCACCCGAACAATATGAGCGCCGTTTAAAACAGCAGCGGCGACTGCCGCCTGGGAACCGGCTTCAACAATCGGCAGATCAGGTAAGATATCGTCGAGGTGCTCATCTTTAAGTATTTTGCGAAGAAACGATTTGCGGGAAGCACCGATGAGAATCGGCGCATCTAAGGATTGAAAGAACTGAAGGTGCTTAATTAACAGAAGGTTATGCTCAACCGTTTTCCCAAAACCAATGCCGGGATCAATGATGATCTTTGATTTTGAAATTCCGTGTTTCTCCGACCTATCGATCGCATCCGCTAAAAAATCGCTGATGTCGGCTAAGAGATCATCATAAACGGGAGATACTTGCATGGTTTTTGGATTTCCGAGCATGTGCATCAGGATCGTCGGTGTGCCAAATTCCACCGCAACACCAGCCAACTCGGGATCAAAGCGCAGCGCAGAGACATCATTAATAATGGATGCGCCGGCTTCAATGGCCCGGCGGGCAACACCGGCTTTCATCGTATCGATGGAAATCGGAATCGACACGTGCTTAGCAAGTTTTTCAATGACGGGAACAACCCGCCGGACCTCTTCATCCACCGTAACGGAGTCTGAAAATGGTCGCGTAGATTCCCCACCGATATCAATGATATCGGCACCGTCGGCGACCAATTTTTCTCCTTGAGCGACGGCCATTTCGGTATCGAAAAATTTCCCGCTATCAGAAAACGAATCCGGCGTGACATTGACAATACCCATAACGCACGTGCGCTGTCCAAGTTCCAGATTATAATTCGCCCATGAGAGATGATATGTTTTTCGAGGAATCATCCGATCAGGCCCGTCCGGATGCCGCTTCTGCTTCTCGCTCCGGTTCCTCGAGGGATTTTGAGGGAAGTTCGATACCGGGGCGTAACGCGGTGATCAGTGCATCAAGCTCTTTGCCCATAACGGTTTCTATCTCAAGCAAACGCTCTGCCAGCTTATGAAGAATATCCAGATTTTCGTTTAAAACATTTTTAGCGGTCTGATAGGCGTTTTGAACCAATTTTTTTATTTCGTCGTCAATCTTCTGCGCCGTAGCTTCAGAATAATCTCTGTGCTGTGCAATTTCACGACCGAGGAACACCTGTTCTTCACCTTTCGCATATGACAGTGGACCCAGTTCGTCACTCATACCCCAGGTTCTCACCATCTGTTGGGCAAGATCGGTGGCCTGTTTGATATCGTTGGCTGCACCCGTGCTAATGCGGTTAAATACAATTTCTTCTGCTACGCGACCACCGAAAGCCACCGCCAATTCACTTTCAAGCTGATCTTTGTATTTAAAGTCGCGCTCTTCGGGTAGAAACCAGGTAATCCCGGCGGCGCGCCCTCGCGGTACGATGGTGATCTTATTGACGGCGTCGGTTTCCGGCAAAAAACGGGCAACCAGAGCGTGTCCACCTTCATGATAGGCAGTTACCTTGCGGTCCTCCTCTTTAATCACCTTGGATTTTCGTTCCAGGCCCATATAGACTTTGTCTTTTGCATCTTCAAAGTCCATCATATCAAGCTTTTCTTTGTTTCTCTTTGCTGCCAGCAAGGCGGCTTCGTTGACCAAATTTTCCAGGTCAGCACCCGAAAATCCGGGAGTCCCTTTGGCCAGGATAAGCGTATTCACATCGGGATCAATGGGTGTTTTTTTCATATGAACACTCAGTATCTTTTCACGCCCCTTGATATCCGGCATCGAAACAACCACCTGCCGGTCAAAACGTCCGGGTCGCAATAACGCAGGATCCAGAACATCAGGCCGGTTGGTCGCAGATATCAGAATGACGCCCTCATTAGATTCAAATCCATCCATTTCTACCAGAAGCTGGTTTAAAGTCTGTTCTCTTTCATCGTGTCCGCCACCAAGGCCGGCACCGCGATGTCGACCGACCGCATCGATTTCGTCGATAAAAATGATACAGGGCGCATTTTTCTTTCCCTGTACAAACAAATCCCGCACGCGTGAAGCACCCACTCCGACAAACATCTCCACAAAATCAGAACCACTGATGCTGAAAAACGGAACCCCGGCTTCACCCGCTATAGCCCGGCCCAAAAGCGTTTTACCGCAGCCCGGAGGTCCCACCAAAAGTACGCCTTTGGGAATTCGTCCGCCCAAACGGGTAAATTTTTTAGGATCCCTGAGAAACTCTACAATCTCTGCCAGTTCTTCTTTGGCTTCGTCGATACCGGCGACATCTTCAAAGGTGACTTTTTCAGATTGATCCGACATTAGGCGAGCGCGGCTTTTTCCGAAAGAAAGCGCTTTGCCGCCGCCGGCTTGCATTTGGCGCATGAAAAAAATCCAGACACCGATAAGTACCAACATCGGAAACCACGAAACCAGCACAGACATATACCAGGGAGACTCCGCCGGTGGTTTGGCGCTAATGGTAACTTTTTTTTCTCTTAGGATCTTGATCAGATCATTATCCTGGGGGGTAAATACTTTAAAGCGATTGCGATTTATATCTGTCCCCAACAGCTCTTGGCCCTGAATCACAACTTCAGCAACCCGTTCTTCATTCACCATCCTCAAAAATTCAGTATAGCTGAGGTTTGTTTCGGATAGATGCTGTTTACTAAACAGTTGATACAGCATGATCATCATCAATGTGATGACAAGCCATAATGCCAAATTTTTATAAAATGGATTCAAAAGTGATTACCTCCTGTATGCCTGAGATTCAATGTTGAATTTTAATAACCCCAGCCGTGCCGCTAAATTTTTATTATTCTTTCTTCTCTTAGATACTCGCTGTTTAGGTTATGGGCTCCATTCGAAAGTCTATAACAATTGGGTTTGAAAAATATATAACCAAGCTAAAATTAATCACTCGAGCGTATTAGGCAAGCAAAACTTCTGCCTTCAGTACCTTTCGGGTCTCAGCGCTCACCTTAACCGAATTATCCAAACGATGACCCACCACCCAGATAATTTTATCGCTGCTGACCAAAAAGGGGCATTTCGCGCGTTGCTCTCTGGGAATCTTGTTGTTTATAAAAAACGTTTTCACTTTCTGGGTTCCGGTCATTCCCAGCGGTGAAAATCGGTCACCTGGACGAAAATTTCGGACAATAAGTGGAATTCGCAGTTTATTTATATCAAAAAAAGCTATCTGTTGTCCAGTATGGCCAAAATCGGTAATCTCTTTGATACCCATCTCGCTAAACTTTAGATAGGCTCCGGCCTCTTTAATGTGGAAACGACCGGGAGGGGTGATACGGTATTCGTACGCCGGACAGATCGGTTGGCGCAGGTTTTTGCTGCTTGTACGCAAGTTTTCCTTCTCCTTGAATATAAGGAGCACCTGATGGTTTCGTTGGATCCGGATACGATCCGGTAAATCTAAAAAACCCACGGCCGGGCCGGTCATCGCCAGTCGAATGGTCGCATCGATATGCGCGTAAGTGATGCGCCTTAAGTTACCTTTTACCGTCAATATCGCCTTGCGAATTAATCGACGCCTGGCGGCAAGGGGAATTTGCTCAAATCCTTCGCGTGAAAGACAAATTTTATCATCTTCTTGGCGGATAAGGGTATTTTTAAAAATAGGATCGATGAGCGCTTCAATCCATTCTTCTTCCGATCGTATAATAGAAGCAGTCCGATTGAGAGTTTCGCGTATTTTGGGATTGTAAGATGATAAAAGCTGGGGAATTAAATCATGGCGTAATTTATTTCGGAGATAATTGAGGTCTGCATTCGATGTGTCACTAACATATTCCAATTCTTTTTCTGTAAGATAATCGATGATCTCCGATCTTTTCACGTTGATCAGGGGCCTTACAATTTTTCTGTCCCTTACCGGTGGTATCCCCGATAGACCCAACGGCCCGCTGCCTCGCAATAAATACATCAGTAGGAGCTCGGCATTATCATCATAATGATGACCAAGTGCAATTTTGTTGAATCCGTTTGCTTCAGCCACTTGATTTAAAAAGGTATATCGAACCCGCCTGGCGGCTTCCTCCAGCGAAAGTTTATGCCGACGTTGGTATTGGCGAACGTCCTGTTTTTCCATATAAACGGGCAAATTCAATTTTCGGGCAAGGGCTGCAACAAATTCGGCGTCTCGTTCGGATTCTTTTTGGCGAAGACAATGATTCAGGTGGGCAATTGCCAAACGAAATGAGAAAACCGAGGATAGCGTATCTAACAGATGGATAAGCGCGAGGGAATCCGGACCTCCAGAGACAGCAACCAGAACATGATCGCCGGACTTGAACATAGAATTTTCAACAATCGTCTTTTTAACCGTGCGAATAATTCTTTTTTCGGCAAGACGTTTGTCATGATTATCGTGCTGAGATGACATGAATAAAGCATATGTTCGGATTTAAATTGCAATTTAACTATAAAATTGAAATAGAATCTATGGTAGTGCTCTAGATAAGTCAACAAAAAACACTGAATGTTGGGCTCAGTTCGAATAACCATCATGCATCTTGTGTTTGACCATATCTTTGAAGTTTTTTTCTAAGGGGTGGTGTCCAAAACCAGATGTTATTTCTAAACACCTGCAACCATTCACGGATTCAGGGTTGTCTTAACTGTGAACCTTGAGCCCTCTTATGAAACTAGCCAAAGGCGAAGTTTCTTTTTCGATCAAACTGGCCGCTTCGGCGGTCAGCGGCTGGGCTGAATCCTGAACTTGTGAACGCCTACAAACACTTTCAATAGTCCGAGATTATAGTTCGGCCAACGAACGACTTTTTTCTTGAAAAAAAGAGAATTTAGCGTATGCTGAATATTGGTTGTGCTAGGCGGGGAGCTAGCGGTGCCCTATGCCCGAAATCCGCTTAATGCGGGGCTGAATTCCCTCTGGAGGGTTCTATACCGGGAAATCAGAATCATTTTGGCCGGCCACCACGCAACAGACGGTCACGAACCTCGTCAGATCCGGAAGGAAGCAGCGATAAGTGATGCAGGCTGTGTCGTGGATTGATCCCGGTCATGGTAATGATTGATGGCTTCCTGAAGGGATTCGACAGCGGGTGCACAACCATTTTTTTCGATTGCGGATTGCTGATTTTAGATTACCTCTAACCACTAACTAACCTCCCACATCCAACAAATCCCGCATCCTTTTTACACATTCATATTTTCGCCTTGTGCCTTTAACCTTGGGCCATGAAATGACATAACGCAATGATTTCGATTAGAGTTGAGGCTTAAACTCCTATCCCATAACACTATGCTCTCCATGCTTGGGTCTCAAACAACCAGGGACCAGACGCCAGCATCCAGTAACCAGTATTCAGAAATTAAATTGTGTATCGAAAATTGAAAACGCCACCAAAAAATGATGCTCAAATGCCTATTATTTCTTACAAAACCTTACAGTTGCTATCTTGACATCGTTTTAAATAGTCTTATTTTCCAGTTCAACAAAAAAATGCAAAATTTCAACATTTCAGGAGAATAGATCGGCGAATGTCAGAGAAAAAGAAAATTAAAATTAATACTGATCCCGAAGAGCAAACACAAAATACAGAAGCAAAAGAGGTAATCGAAGAAAATAAAGAAACATCCAAAAGTACTGAAACAAAATCGGAAGATCTCGCGGCAGAAGATGCCATCAGAGAATTAGAGGGAAAACTCAAAGCCACCGAGGAAGAGGCAAAAGAGACATACGATCGATTCCTGAGAGTCTCCGCTGAATTTGAAAACTACAAAAAGCGTTCAGCCCGCGAAATGGACGATTTTAGAAAGTTTGCTAATCAATCGCTATTGAAGGAAATGCTGTCTGTGGTGGACAATCTGGAATTGGCCATAAACTCAGCCAACGTAAATCCTAAATATGACAGTTCCCTGAAAGAAGGTTTAGATTTAACCCATAGGGAAATCATGCGAGTATTTGATAAATTTAATGTCAAACCGATTGAATCAAAAGGAAAATCATTTGATCCGACCTATCACGAGGCAGTTATGCAGGAAGAAACCGATGATTATCCTGAAAATACGGTGATCAATGAAATGCAAAAAGGGTATTTAATTCACGACAGATTGCTGAGACCTGCAATGGTGGTGGTTGCCAAACCGAAAACAAAACCACCTGATTCAAGTACAATGAAAAAAGAAACCAAAAAATGAGTAAGATATATTTACAATCAATATTTGTTCTACAAATTTAAGGAGGTAGAAAAAGATGTCAAAGGTAATTGGAATCGATCTCGGCACCACCAATTCTTGTGTGGCGATCATGGAGGGAGGTGACGCTAAAGTCATCACCAATCCGGAGGGAGGACGCACCACGCCGTCGATTGTTGCCATCAATGAAAGCGGAGAGAGATTGGTCGGCCAAATTGCAAAACGTCAGGCAATTACGAATCCGGAGAACACGGTTTTCGGTGTCAAACGACTGATTGGTCGCAAATTTAGCTCCAAAGAAGTTCAAAACGATATAAAAATACTCCCTTATAAAATCGAACAGGCAAGCAACGGGGATGTCCGCATAAACGTTAAAGGAAAACAATACAGCTCGGCGGAAATATCCTCCTATATCCTCGCCGACATCAAGCATTCAGCCGAAGAATATCTCGGGGAAAAGGTCACCGATGCGGTCATTACGGTACCCGCCTATTTTGACGACAGTCAACGGCAAGCCACCAAGGACGCTGGCAAAATTGCGGGACTCAATGTTTTGCGTATCATCAATGAACCTACTGCTGCATCTTTGGCTTATGGCTTGGATAAGAAAAAAGAAGAAAAAATTGCTGTTTTCGACCTCGGCGGCGGAACATTTGATATTTCGATTCTTGAAATCGGTGAAGGCGTTTTTGAAGTTAAGGCAACCAATGGTGATACCCACCTGGGCGGTGAAGATTTCGACTTGCGATTGATTGACTATTTAGCAAATGAGTTTAAAAAGGATCAGGGAATTGATCTCAGAAACGACAAAATGGCGCTTCAGCGCTTGAAAGAAGCCGCTGAAAAGGCCAAAATGGAACTATCCACTTCGATGGAAACCGATATAAATCTTCCTTTTATTACGGCTGATGCCAGCGGGCCCAAGCATTTGAACATCAAACTAACCCGGGCCAAACTTGAAGGGTTGGTCAATGAACTGCTTATCAAGCTGGAAGGTCCGTGCCAGGTAGCCCTCAAGGATGCAGGTCTTTCACCGGGGGATATCAATGAGGTTATTCTCGTCGGTGGTATGACCCGTATGCCGGCGGTGCAGGCGCGCGTAAAAAAAATTTTTGCTAAGGAGCCTCATAAGGGCGTTAATCCGGATGAGGTTGTCGCCCTCGGTGCTGCGATCCAAGGCGGCGTTTTAAAGGGCGATGTCAAAGACGTTTTGCTGCTTGATGTCACACCCCTATCGCTCGGCATTGAAACATTGGGTGGTGTACTGACCAAGCTCATCGAAAAAAATACCACCATACCAACGAAAAAGAGTCAGATCTTTTCAACGGCAGCAGACAATCAGCCAGCTGTTTCCATTCACGTTCTTCAAGGCGAACGGGAGATGGCCGCCAATAATAAGACACTGGGACGTTTTGAATTGGTTGGCATTCCGCCGGCACCCAGAGGAGTCCCCCAGATTGAGGTTACCTTTGATATCGATGCCAACGGAATCGTAAATGTAGCTGCACAGGATAAAGCCACCGGAAAAGAGCAATCCATCCAGATCACAGCCTCTTCTGGTTTGTCGCAAGAAGAAATTGACAAGTTAATTAAAGATGCAGAGCTTCATGCTGAAGATGACCGCAAGAAAAAAGAACTGGTTGAGGCACGCAACACAGCAGATGCATTGATTTATTCGACCGAAAAATCAATCAAAGATTTAGGCGATAAAGTTGACAGCGCTACCAAAACCAAAGTTGAAGATGCTACCGCAGCGCTTAAAAAGGCCATGGAAGGTGAAGATGCGCAGGAGATTAAGCGCTTAAGTGAGGAATTAACACAGGCTTCGCATAAACTCGCAGAAGCCATGTATCAGCAGGCTTCACAAGCGGGTCAAGAACAAGCCGGTGCCGGTGCTGAATCAACGGCACAATCCAGAGGTTCTGCACCTGAGGAAGACGTGGTTGATGCCGATTTTGAAGAGGTAAAAGAAGACGATAAAAAGTAATTTCTATTTTACGTCCACATAAAAATCCCGCGTTGAAACAGGTGCCGCGGGATTTTTCTTGCTGTTGCATGTCCGTTGCGAAAAGGAGGTTTTTCTATGGAAGTGAACAAAGTTCTTTGGCCGACTGATTTTTCAAAAAGTGCTGAAAAAGCTCTACCCTACGTTACCGATTTAACCCAGAAATATCAGGCGGAAATACATGTACTCTATGTGATCGAGGATATTGCCCATCACGAATCGTGGTACGGAGACTTTGACAAAACTCATGTGGATAAACTTATGGAGTGGGCAAATAAATCAGCAAAAAAGCGTTTGGATCAGATTTGTGAGAAATATTTGGAAGGTTGTCCGCTGTATATAAAACATATCGCCATCGGTGATCCGGTCCAGGAAATCTTAAAACTCATTGATAAGGAAAAAGTGGATATGGTCGTCATGGCCAGCCATGGACAAAAGGGCCATTTTCGTTTTGGAAGTGTGACCGAAAAAGTTTTGAAGAGTTCTCCGGTCCCCGTTACAACAATTCCGGTTGAACCCGAATAAAAATCCATAATCGTGTGCAGGATTTTTATTTGTACCGCAAATCATCCTCCCGATGTCTGCGGAAAGGCGGTGTTCGCATATAAATACTCCATTTTTTCCTTGTGCTTCAGTTCCTCATTTGCCATTTTCAATAACATCGTTTTGGTATCACCGTCTGGGTGCAGGTTAGCAAGCTGCGTATAAAATTGATGAGATCTGTGCTCGCGATGCGATGCAATCAAATAAACATCCTGGCTGCTCATTAGCTCTTGGATTTCGGGTTCTTCTAAATGCTCGGCAATTTTGTAATCGACGACATCGGCCATCCTCAAAGCATCCACACCATAATTTCCTTCACGGTAATTGACCAGAAAGGCTTTGTGTTTTTTTTCTTCCCCTGCGATAAACTCGAGCGTATCTTTCACACTTGCATCTTCTAAGTGGTTATAGATATCCATGTAAAAGTCGTAAGCCTCTTGTTCCCTTTGGATCGCTAAATCAATTATGTCAGAAAGTCTTCTGTCCATATAACCCCCTTCCTTTCAGGCCATCGCATTATTTTAGAACTCATCATATATAATAAATACAAATCAATATCCGTCAATAAATGTCTTGAATTATATTCGTGCAAACACTTTTAAATAGTTGCAATCCTATAACTAAATAAAGTAAATAAAGGCGTAGATCGCAAAATCAGAAGACAGAAGAAGCTTTTTGATTTCAAATTTCGGATTTACCATCGAGTATCGAGTCGCGCGCATCGAAAATCAAGCATCCAGTGTCCAGAGGCCAGAATCCAGCGAGCAGCATCTAGAATCAGGCATCGAGCACCCAACAACCAGTTTCCCGTCTCGAGCTTGACGTTTCCAGCAACAACCAAACTTGAGGAAATATCGTTATGGCCGAACCAATTGAAAACACAGAAGAAAAATTCAAGGCCTCAGAAGAGGATTTTAAGAGCCTATTTAAGCATGTTGGCTGCGGGGTTTACATCAGCAGTAAGGAAGGTAAATTTTTAAATACCAACCAGGCATTATTGGATATGCTGGGATATGATAAGGAATCAGAAATTCTCGATATAGACCTTTCCTATGACCTGTATGTTCGGCCCCAAGATCGTCGCAAATTTCAAGAAATGATTGAACGAGACGGTCGCGTGATTGATTACGAAGTTAAATTCAAGCGCAAGGATGGCAGCCCGATAACTGTTCTGCTCACCAGCCATGTTCGTTACGATCCGCAAGGAAACGTGTTGGGGTATGAAGGAATTGTGGTCGATCAGTCCCAACGGATACAGATGGAAAAAAGGCTTCGCGCATCGGAAGAAGACTTCAAAATGCTATTCGAAAATATGCCAACCGGAGTATTCATCAGCAGCAAGGAGGGAAAATTTTTAAATGCCAACCAAGCACTTCTAGACATGCTGGGTTATGAGAAAAAAGAAGAATTTTTAAATATCGATATTAACAAAGATTTGTATGTGAGGCCTGAAGATCGTAGAAAGTTTCGGGAAATGATTGCACGCGACGGCCAGGTGATTGATTACGAGGTTGATTTTAAGCGCAAGGATGGCAGTACCATACCGATTTTACTCACGGGCCATGCGCGCTATGATCAGCAAGGGAACATTATCGGATATGAGGGGCTAAATGTCGATCTAACGCATCGAAAATTGATGGAAAAAGAATTAAAAGAAGCCTATGATTTTATGAATAAGATAATTCAAAGCTCGCCCAACCCCATTATGGCGACGGATCTAAAAGGCAAAATTATCATCTGGAATCGGGCGGCCGAAGAAACCCTTGCATATCCAGCCAGTGAAGTTATCGGCAAAATGACTATCAGCAAAATCTATCCGGAGGGAATGGCCCGCAAAGTCATGCAGATGCTGCGAAGCTCCGAGTATGGAGATGTCGGCAGATTACGTTCGTTCCCCATGGTGTATGTCAGACGGGACGGTGAGGTAATTGAAGGCACGTTGTCAGCAGCCATCATTTACGATACCAAAGGAAATGAAATTGCGTCGGTGGGATCGTTTGTGGATCTCAGAAAACGGTTGGAGATGGAACGTGCCCTGCGCAGAACCCAAGAGCAATTGCTGCAATCTGAAAAGCTGGCGGCCATGGGACGTTTAACCTCACAGATTGCTCACGAATTGAACAATCCGCTTTACGGAATCATGAATACACTGGAGTTATTGAAAACCGAGATATCACCCCAGAGCAAACGCCGAAAAATTCTGGAAATGGCCCATTCCGAGACGGTCAGACTTAGCGAAATGCTGCGCAAAATGCTCTCGTTTTCCAAACCTGATCAGGAAGAACGACAGCCGGTGGATATAAATTCCGTTTTAGACGAAATTCTACTGCTGCACGAAAAACAATTCAGAGAAAACGATATCACAATTGCCTCTGCCTTTGCTGAGGGATTAGGCTTGACAAACGCATCGAAAAACCAATTACGCCAGGTTTTTCTCAATATGGTCGCCAACGCCCGAGACGCCATGCCCAACGGCGGGACTTTGACGGTGACAACCTCCGGCAATCAAGATGATATCATAGTTGAAATATCCGACACCGGTATGGGTATCTCCGAGGAAAACATCGGTAAAATTTTTGACAGTTTTTTTACCACCAAAGACGAGGTCAAAGGTGTCGGTCTGGGTTTGTCTGTATGTTACGGATTCATCAAGGATCATGGCGGAGATATAAAGGTGAAAAGCCAGGTGGGCAAAGGAACAACATTTACGATAACGCTGCCGGTTCACGCAAATGCCACTGTCGAAAAAAAGGCTGACGCTCAACGATGATTTGCGTCGATGCAAATTTTATTTCTTATCTTCCTTTTAATTAACCTTTAATATCCTTCTCAAGCTTCCAGCAACTTCATCTAGTGCCTCTCTGGCTTTATCTAAATGAGAGGTCATCCTGAAAAAACCATGAATCATTCCATCATAGCGCGTAAGCTTTGTTTTCACTCCTGCTTGCTGCAACTTCCCGGCATAGGCTTCGCCTTCATCAAGGAGTGGATCATATTCAGCCGTAAGAATCAAAGCCTCAGGAAGATTACTGAGGTCTTTTGCGCGCAACGGTGAAACATAAGGATGCTCAGCAAGTTTTTTATCTTGTATATAATGTTCCCAAAACCACATCATGAGATCGCGGGTGAGCATGCAGCCTTCTGCATTTTTAAGATAAGAAGGGGTCTCAAAAACACAGTCGGTTATCGGATAAATCAGCACCTGTAATGCGATCTGAGGTCCACCCCGATCACGTACCATCATGGTTACAACTGTCGCTTGAGTGCCGCCGGCACTGTCGCCGCCTACGGCGATACGACCGGAATCAGCCTGAATGGCCTCCGCATTTTCTGCCACCCAGCATATGGCAGCATATGCATCTTCAACCTGTGCTGGATAGGGATGTTCAGGAGCTAAGCGATAATCTACCGCAACCACCAGACAGCCGCTGACCTTTGAAAGTGCATGACAAACCGCATGATGGGTTTCCAGATTGCCGATAACCCAGCCTCCTCCATGAAAATAGACCAAAATCGGAAAGGGCGGATCACCCTCCGGGTAATAAAGTCGCACGGGAACTTCACTATCAGGGCCGGTTATTTTTCGATCCTCTACCCTATTTGCTGCCAGCAAAGGATCGACTGGGGGGGAGAGCTTCAGCATTTGTTTTCTGGCCTCTGCCGGCGAGAGTTGATTATACGCAGGCAGACCCAGCGCGACATTTTCTTCCAGAATAATTTTCGCTTGAGGATCAAGTGGCATAAGCAATTTTTCCTTTCATAATAAATCGGATTCCCTGCAGACAATAAAATTGTGGCATTTCTAAATCGTATAACTATAATTAAAGCTCAATACTTTCCGCCGTGGTTCTTCTTGACCTGGTCGCGGTCAATCTCCCCGTCATCGTTTTTGGGCAGCACATCGACGAAATCAACATACTTGGGTTTCTTGTATCGGGCGATTTTGGATGCCACAAACTCACCCAGTTCGTCAGGCTCAAGACTCATACCGGGATTGAGCACGACGACAGCCTTGATCGCTTCACCCCACTGCTGGTCGGCCACCCCAATCACACTGGCCTCAGCCACGGCGTCGTGTTCGAGGATAACCTTTTCCACTTCAGCCGGATAAACGTTTTCCCCGCCGGGCTTGATCAACTCCTTTTCGGCCTTGCGCTTGACATACCAAAGAAACCCGTCCTCGTCAAAACGGCCAATATCGCCGGTGTGGTGCCAGTCGTTCCTGAAGGTGTAAGCGGTGTCCTCATCCCGGCCCCAGTAGCCCAGGAAGACGGCAGGAGAACGCACACAGATTTCGCCGGGTGTGCCAACCGGCACTTCGCGATCATAATCGTCGAACAGCCTGACCTTGGAGATAATGGTCGGCCTGCCGGCGCTGCCCGGTCTTTCTTCGGCCGGGCCGCCGGTAACCCCCATGGCCTCGGTTTGGGCAAAACCGGTTCCGACCTTGACGTTGGGGGCCACCTTGCAGAAGGCCAATATGTTTTCCGGGCTGTCCATCCCGCGAATGTGCCTCAGGCTGGAAAGATCAAAGTCGCCTTCCTTATACCTTTCCAAGAGTTTAGAAAGGATCGGGGCAAAATGGAAGAAGGTGGTGCCTTTTTCTTGTTGGATCAGCTTGAGCGTCAACTCCGGGTCGAATCGTTCGACAATGACATTCTTTCCGCCGGCGTGCATGGTGGCCATGGAAAGGCTCAGCCCGGCCACGTGAAACAAAGGCAGGATGCAGATATGACAGTCGTCCGGTCCCATACCCGTATTGACCAGGGTCGGGTAGTTTGCGGCCACCACGTTGCCCTGGCTGAGTAAGGCACCGCGCGGCCGCCCGGCCACCGCCGCCGTATGGATGATGACAAAGCCGACATCGGCCGGCATTTCGAACTCCTCGTCGGCCCCTTCCTGAGAATACAGCTCGGCAAAAGGAATGAATTCACCGCTTTGATCCCCGTCGCCGATGGAATAGCATTTCTCGATCGAATTACACTTGGGCAAGGCCTCCTTCATGGCCTGGTGATAGTCCGGACCGGCGAAAGCGAACCTGGGTGAACAGTCGTTGAGCACGTATTCGATTTCCTCCTGCTGGAAGCGCCAGTTGACCGGCAAGACGATGGCACCCATCTTGGCCGCCGCCCCATAGAGGATCATAAATTCATCACAGTTATGCGCCATGACACCCAAACGGTCGCCCTTGGCCACACCCGCCTTTATGAGACCGGCTGCGATCTGGTCGCATTTATCCTTGAACTGTTTATGGGTTAGGCGAACGTCGTTAAATACAATCGACTCTCGATCGGCAAAAATCTGGGCATTGCGGCAGATGAAATCGTAAACCGTAAAGTCATAAAGACCCATATCTTTCTCCTTTCTTTAAAAACGTGAGTTTCCCTTCAATAGGGTGATATCAACAATAGAAGCAAAACCTATGCAAATATAACACAGAGTTTTCCTTCAAAATTACTTTGCAACTTTTTGAAGGAAAACATATAAAATGTCAAGGGATTGCAATAGGAGATCGGATTTCATTTGTGAATCGGTTGAGATTCAAACTGGAATGAGTTATTATGCCAGGTCGAATGAACAGAAAAAAGACGGGGTATTTATAACTCCGTGATTGCCCCGATAGCTTCTTTAGAAAGGAAAATGAATAATGTCCGACACACCAAAATGGTATGACGTGCATCTGCCTGAATTTCAGAAAATTGCCTATATTAAATCGATGGATGAATATAACGATCTCTATAACCGTTCCATTCAGGACCCGGATGGCTTTTGGTCGGAACAGGCCAAAAATTATCTCTCCTGGGAAAAACAATGGGATTTCGTGCTTAAATATGATTTTGACGCTGCGAAAATCCAATGGTTTGGTGGCGGCACGCTGAATGCAGCATACAACTGCCTGGATCGGCTCCAGGATACCCTCAAAGACAAGGTGGCCTAT
>CP070746.1:2205417-2207977 GCA_020348305.1 Desulfobacterales bacterium | reverse complement strand
GTTTATACCCGGTGGAAATTATCCTGCTACAAAAAGCCGATAGCCCTGCGGGGAGTGGTTTCACAACCTATCCCGCAAAGTATTAGCAGGGAGCGGACATCGATAGAGATGTCTGCAAAAGCACGGTTTCCTGATTTGATCCATACTGCCAATCTGAAAGTGAATCGTTCTTTTACTCGCCTGCTCAAAGGTCTTTCGCACCGCAAGGTGGTGATAAGCAATCCAGGTGCTATCCTTGCCGCTCCCTTCCTGGATCAGTTGGGTGTGGTGGAGGCTATGCATACGTATGGGCCACCTTCATTACGTTCTTCACAAATAACCAATAATGTGATCGCCAATGTCCTGAGAATCATTGCCGGCTTCCCTACCATTCATGACTTCTCCCTTAAGTCCGATCGTTCTGTGGCCGTAGGGGCAGGCTTGTCCCTCAATCCCGGGAAAAGTCGCTTTTATGATTCCTTTGATGAATTGCGGTTTGAACATCTACAAAAACTACGCAACGAGGCTTCATGGCGGGCCAAGGAGTTGGGGATTATTGAAGGCCGACAGGTGGCTGTTGATTATCATTGCGATCCTTCAGATAGTCGCTTCCCTGGGGATAAATCATTTTCTAAAGCTCCTGACAAAAACCAGCAATTCTCATTTTGGATTTTGGATAAAATCAAAATTATAATTTACTTAAATATTAATATTCAAGACAAAATTAACGCCCACCAGTACTAAAAATTTTAAAAAAATAAAAATAAATCTGGAAATATCTGACAAAATATATTATGATTCTCCTGAGAAAATATTTCACAGGAGGAATAGTGGGAAGTTCGTATGCATTTGAGGCATTGATCAAATCTTTACGAGGAGCAATTCAGTCTTTTCCGGATAAAAGGACTGGAGATAACCTAAGGTACACGATGGAAGATGCTGCCTTAGGTGCTTTTTCGGTTTTTTTCACGCAATGTCCCTCCTTCCTTGCTCATCAAAGGGCCATGCAAGAGGCAAAGGGCAGGAACAATGCTCAAACAATCTTTGAACTAGAAAATATACCGACGGACAATCATATTCGAACACTTCTTGATCCTGCTTCGCCAGAACTTGTTTTTCCAGTTTTTGATGATGCATTTCAGATATTGGACAAAAAAGGCCATATTGATGAGTTTAGAGTATTTAATGGAGATTTGCTTATTCCCCTTGACGGCACTTGGTTTTTTTCCTCAAAAAAGATTCATTGTGACAACTGCAGTAAAATTGAGCATCAAAACGGAACGATGACGTATTATCATAGTATGTTAACACCAGTGATTGTTAACCCTGGTTTTGATAAAGTGATTGCCTTGGCCCCTGAGTTCATATTGCCTCAAGACGGGCATGACAAACAGGATTGTGAGAATGCTGCGGCAAAACGCTGGATTCAAGGGCAAGGCAAAAAGTATAGTCCTCTTAGGGTAACCATTTTAGGGGATGATTTATACTCTAATCACCCTATAGGTAAGTTACTGTTGGACAATGGGTTTAATTTTATTTTGGTTTGTAAGCCTGACTCACACAAAACACTCTCGGAATGGGTAGAGCTTCTTGAGGAGGGAGTTGATCGTCATACTGTTGTTATAAGGCGTTGGAATGGAAAGCTGTGGGAGGTGTATATATACCGCTATGCCAATCATGTTCCTCTGCGGGATAGTGATGATACCATATGGGTCAATTGGATGGAGTTGACCATAATTGATGATAATGGGGAAATTCACTACCAGAATGCCTTTGTAACCAATCATAAAATTACTGATAAAAATGTAGAAAATCTTGTCTTGTGCGGAAGGACTCGCTGGAAAGTGGAAAATGAGAATAATAATACTTTAAAAACAAAAGGATATAATCTGACACATAATTATGGTCACGGGAAAAAAAATCTCTCTACTTTATTAGCTACTTTTATTATTTTAGCTTTTTTATTTCATACAGTATTGGAATTTACGGAGGATAGATATCGGCTTATCCGTAAAAAGCTGCCGACCCGTAAAACCTTTTTTGATGATATTCGCGCCCTGACACGCTATATATGCTTCAATAACTGGGATCATTTGCTGAATTTCATGATGGAGGGGCTGGAGTTAAGACTGGATGACGGGTGAATAGTAATGTAAAAAGTTTTCATAAAATCAAAAGCCCCCCTATCCCTTTTTTGATAGTGAAATAAAGGCAAAGGGGGAAGTTTTTCTAATACAAGGAAAATTAGCAATTAATCTAAAAAATTATCTCATATAACCTTCCAAAATGTCATCCTCATATAGACCTAAGGGGAAAAAAAAGAAACTGTTTATCTAATTTTTATCTAAAGTTACCTTCAATCGTTCAAAAAATTGGGGGAATGTTAACCTGAATCACTTAAAAAATCTTAAAATTAGAATTGCTGATTATAGCCACCATAATAATCGAAAGCGATAGGTATTATGCTATAATCATCTTTTGCCTCGTAATAAATCCTTCTTATTTCGTGTCCTTTCGGTAAGCGTGCATGAAAATACAAAAAAAGAGCGGTATCATAGGTTATTGGTAAAACCAAACAAGG
>CP070746.1:2202307-2205317 GCA_020348305.1 Desulfobacterales bacterium | reverse complement strand
TAGGCGTAGAAAGGACTCGAAGATCATGAAAAGGCAAAGGTAAAAAGCCACCCGGGCAACGGAAAATGTCCGGGGATTACTGTTAGTTTCAGAAACCTACCCATGTATTTTCTTGAGCAGCCAGGCCATGTTTTGGCCCAACAGTCTCGTGACCTCTAAGGCGTCTTCGTCTTTTTCTACATCTCCCTTGTCCAGCCCAAACCCCATGTTCCAATAGTTGGAACCGGGAACGATCATCTGACTAATGAAAAAGAAATGATTCATGGTATCGAATGAATGGATGGAACCCCCTCGAGCCGCGGTGACCACAGCGGCGCCGACCTTGCGTCTCAATAGATCATCGTTGTTCCTAACCACATAACCGGCCCTGTCGATCAAGGCTTTCATTTCGCTCGTTACATCGGCGAAATAGGTGGGCGAACCAAGGACAATGCCGTCGGCTTCAAGCATTTTTTCAATACATTCATTCGCCACATCATCTTTCACGGCGCAATGCTGATCTTGATTCTCTTTGCATTTTTCGCATGCAATGCAGCCATGGATCTTCTTTCCTGCAAGCTGATAAAGCTCCGTTTCTATCCCTTCCTTTTTTAGCTCCGCAAGTACACGATTAAGCAGAATCGCCGTGTTTCCGCCCTTCCGAGCACTACCGTTGAATGCAACAACCTTCATGACTTGGCCTCCTTATTTGACTGGCATAGGCAAGAATTGATCATTGCCCAATCTCACAACATTAAGAGAATAGATATTTTTTCTGAATATGTCAATCATTTACGGTCATCAACGGCAGAGACCAAGCTAAGATTGATAAGGCTTACGACGAAATCGGTCCCGTGGAATTCTTAGTGAATAATATCGGTGTTTTAAGTTAAGTATTTAGGTGAAGATAATTGGCAAGAAGTATCGGAAATAACTGCTTTGGAAAAATTATCTGAGAAATATTGATTCCGATATGCGGTTGAAGCTTATATAAAACTAGAAGCGCACAAAAACAACCCCGCCCCTTCTATCTCTTCCTATAAATTATGGTTCTCAGCAAGGCCATATCAACCATGCCCGGGTAAGGTGACCAAATATTTAATCAGTAAGTTAGCGCTTAATCCCGGTGAATGCCACGCCCTCGATAATGCGGGTTCGAAAGATGAGAAAAACTGCCAGCACCGGAAGTAGCGTAATAACGCATGCCGCCATGATGCCGCCGTAATCCACCGCAAATTCGCGCTGGAAATACATAAGACCCAGTTCCATTGTAAACATCTCCGTGCTGTTGGCCACGATCAGCGGCCAGATGAAAAGACTCCAGGTATACACCCAGTTAACGATGGAGATGGCTGCGATGGCTGAGACGCTCAGAGGCAGAATAATGCTGAAAAACACCCGCCACTCTGTCGCTCCGTCCACCCGAGCGGCATCGATTAACGTATCCGGAATACTCATGATATTCTGACGTAAAAAGAAGATACCAGAACTCATGATAATCAAAGGAAAGATCATGCCCTGATAAGTATTGATCCAGCCCAGCTTCCAGGTGAGAAGATACAATGGCACGATATAGGTCTGAAGAGGTATCAGAATTGTGGCGATGACCAGTCCGAATAGAAAATCCTTGCCTCGGAAACGGTATTTGGCGAAAACATAGCCACAAGCTGCCGAGCCTAGAGCAATGCAGAAGGTGGAAACCCCTGAAATGATGATACTGTTCAAGAAAAAGCGCATGAAGGGTGCTACTTTGGGAAGCTTCAGATAGTTCTCCAATGTCCAGACTGCAGGCAACAGTCGGGGAGTTTCGGTTACAATCTCGTTTGAAGGTTTGAAGGAGGTGAATACCACCCAAATAAAAGGGGATACCGTCAGGAAACTGGTAATCCCTAAAAATAGGTGAAGGCCGATACGCCCCGAGAGTTTTTTCTCCAAGTGCCGTTTTATCATGCTATTTCTCCTGTTATATCTTTTCCGTCTTCAGGAGCCGGAACTGAACTACCACAAAAATTAGGGATATCAGAAACAATGCAAATGAGATCGCTGAGGCATAGCCTAATTTAAAGTATAAAAATCCTTCGGCATAAATCCGGGTTACCATTACCTGTATCTCTGCTCCAGTTGATATATCCGTTCCCTGAGAGATAATGTAGACTTCGGTGAAGGCGGACCACGCCCAGAGAGTTGCCATCACAACACCAAATAGAATAACTGGCTTTAACAACGGGATATCCACATGGCGGGTCACCTCCCAGGGAGTTGCTCCATCAACCAAAGCGGCCTCCCGGAAGCTGCCAGGAATGTTTTTTAGGCCCACCAGAAAAATGATTACGAAAAAACCGATTTGTTTCCAAACATGAATTCCAATCACCGCCAGCAAGCTAATCTGGGGTGTGCTCATCCAACCGACGTGCGGAAGACCCACCTTGTCCAGAAGGTAATTGGCGAGCCCGTAAGTCCCTGGGGCATATATCCACTTCCAGATAATGGCTGCCGGAACCATGGGAACAATATAAGGTAAAAAATAAAGTGTTTCATAAAGTGACTCGAATTTAACCTTTCGGTTCAAGAAAATTGCAAAAGCAAGCCCCAGAAAGATTTCAGCCGGGACCGCAATCAAAACAAATTCGGTAGAGTTCACAAAGGCGGTTATGAAATTTGGATCTCCAAACATGCGAAGAAAATTCTTATAGGGCAAAAACTTGACGATGGGTCGGTGCAAGCTGTAATTCGTGAATGACATCAGCAAAACCACCAGAATCGGAATCACTCGAATAATAATAAACATGGCAATCACCGGCATTACCATCGTCCATAAAAATCCGATCTGGCCCCAGGTCAGGCGGCTACCCACGCCAACAGCTACACGTTTCCTTCGTAATAGGGCTTTTTCCATAGTATTATCCTGGGAATTCGCATTATGAAGAGATATGGCCGGGTTGTCCAGACCCGGCCGATATTTAGTTATTGCTGGTTTTCGTTATCCGCATCTACTTGGCCAGAAGATCATATTCATCGAGGATATTGTTGG
>CP070746.1:2198767-2202207 GCA_020348305.1 Desulfobacterales bacterium | reverse complement strand
TGAGGAATACAAAGCGGTTATCACCAGAGAAAGCCATGTTGAAGCGACAACAACAGATGGGTTCCGTATGGAGGTTATGGCCAATATCGAGCTTCCCGAAGAAGTCGCAGCCGTCCGCAATTACGGTGGTGACGGCATCGGTCTTTATCGAACAGAATTTCAGTATATGAACCGCCCCGAATTTCCCGGTGAAGATGAACTTTTTGACCGTTATAAAGATGTGGTCGAAGTCATGGCCTCCAAGCCGGTTACGATTCGCACCCTCGATATCAACGGCGATAAGGCATTGGCCAATAATTATGGCTATGACGAAGTAAATCCCGTGCTCGGGCTCCGGGCAATTCGGTATTGTCTAAAAAAGCCGGATATCTTCAAAACCCAGCTTCGGGCCATATTACGAGCGGCGGCGTTCGGTAACGTGCGCATCTTGTTTCCGATGATATCGGCTTATTTTGAAATTCGACTGGCTAAAAAGATGCTGGATGAAGCGGCCGAATCATTGCAGAAAGATGGGTTGCCGTTTAATCGAAAAATTGATGTGGGAATCATGATTGAAGTCCCTTCAGCGGTGATGACAGCCGATTTAATGGCCAAAGAGGTTGATTTTTTTAGTATCGGCACCAACGATTTAATCCAATATACACTTGCAATCGACAGAGGAAACAAACAGGTGGCGCATTTATTTCAACCTCTCGATCCCGCGATACTTCGCATGCTTAAACATGTCGCAGATGTAGCCAAAGAAAAAGGGATTAAGGTGTTCATGTGCGGGGAGATGGCCGGCACACCGCATCACATTCCGATTCTTCTGGGAATGGGAATGGATGAATTGAGCATGAATCCCCAATCCATTCCACTTGTTAAACGCGTAATCCGATCCATTAAACTCGAAGATACGCGCCCATTTGTGGAGGATGTGTTAAAGCAAAACACCGCGAAAAGCGCATTTGAATTGGTGCGCGACACCTATGGCGAGATTCTTGCCGATCATACTTACAGCGGAAGCTTTAAGCTGGATTAGCGAGATTGGTCGCTGGTTGCTGGTTACTCGATGGCGGATGCTCTATACTAAAACCCAGAGGTACAAGGTGCAAGGCTCAATGTGCAACCGAGAACATAGGTAAGGGAAGACAGATTGATTTTGATTTGCCGGCATCTCCCGGCAAATTAAAAATAAAAACTCTCTGCGCTCTCAGCGTCTTTGCGGTGAATAAAAATTTAACATGGAAAAAAGCCATATCAAAATCATCGCCGTAAACCGCAAGGCCCGGCATGATTATTTTATCGAAGATGAATACGAGGCCGGACTGGTTCTGAAGGGAACCGAGGTCAAATCCCTTCGACTCGGCAAGGCGAACTTGAAGGATGCCTATGCCAGAATCAAAGACGGCGAGGTATTCGTCTACCAGATACACATCGGCCCCTACCCTTTCGCCTATTACGACAATCATGACCCCCTGCGACCCCGCAAACTTTTATTGCACAAACGGGAAATCAAACGTTTGTATGGCAAGATCAACGAAAAAGGCCACACCTTGGTGCCCTTAAAGCTGTATTTTAAAAACGGCAAAGTGAAAATTTTGCTGGCTTTGGCAAAGGGCAAACGCAAGTACGACAAACGCGAAGCCATCAAGCGCCGCGACGAGCAAAGAGATATGGAACGCGAACGCAAGTACTACTAAAACCGGTATCAAAGGCCAACAAAAAATAAGCGGAATAACCCTCATTCGATGAAAAGACTGCCAAGGATTAAGGCGAAAAGTGGTTGGAATGCTATTTTTTTCTTGATTTTTTGCTGCTATAGCGGTAAATAAATGCGTTATGAGATAACATCCAATTTTCTGCGAAAATTCTGATTCTTTTTACCACTATAACGGTAAAAAAGACCCGCAAGATTCATTTCAAGGTCATAAAAAAGACAAATGCTTTAATTTTACTGCTAAAGCGAAAATTTTAGGAGGAATACGTTTGGATTATCAACTCAGCGAAATTGTTTTTTTTCATCGAAAAAAAAGTGGTCTAACGCGAAATCAGTTGGCTGATCTGGCGGGTGTCGGCAAGACCGTTGTTTATGATATTGAAAAAGGAAAAGAAACCATTCGGTTTTCAACCTTGCTAAAGGTGCTTAAGGCCTTAAATGTCAAAATCACTTTTACCAGTCCGCTAATGAGGGTGTTCAATGAGAAGAGCTGAGGTAGCAATGCATGGTTTGCCCGCTGGTATTCTTGAAGAAATAGAAGCCGGAAAAAAGATGACTTCCTTGTGTACCTTGCAAAAGAGCGTCTTGACTTAACCCCAAAAACGATAGAGCAAACCTTGAGTCGTATCGTAAATGCATTTCCCAAATGGATCATTTTTTAGAAAAAGTATAAAATAGTTTTACCCGGCTATTATTGTTAAAAATATTGACAAATTAGCCGTTTTCACTTACATTTTAGACGCGAACCTGTTCTTTCACATACCCCTCCGGCTATGAACTATGAGCTATTTGTTATCAGCTAATTTTTGGGGGCGAAACGGCTTCGACGGGGACAAAGAAGCTTCGGCTGCATACCGAGCACTCCTGTCTGCTCGTAAATCCGATGGGAACTTAAACATAATCGCAGATGATTATGAATATGCCCTGGCCGCATAAATAGGCCAGTGTCCTACCGGGTTAATCCTGCGGACCCGGTAAGGGCATCGACTAGCGGGATAGTCGATTGCGAGTGCCTGTGGCACAATCGGCGAAACTTTAGCAGGCTAGCCTTTCAGGAATCTTGCCTGAAGGAGTCTTGAAAGGCGAAATTTAAAATTCAGGATAAGTATGTAGAGGCCCGAGTGGAATGTTTTCGGACGCGGGTTCGACTCCCGCCGCCTCCACCACCTGTATTGGTAATATTTTCAAATACTTAAATTTTAAAAAATACCCCAAAAACAGCGATTGTGACCAAAATTGTGTCCAAAACGCCTATTTTTTGGTCACAATTTCTTCTGATCCCGCCGCCCTTTTGGCATACAAATTTTCAAAAGCGCGGCCGTCGGCACGGATCAGATTGCGGATGTAGCGGCCGTAAGTCTTGTAGATCATCGATGTGTCCACATGCCCCAGGGTTTGCGCCACCCATTCGGGCAACTCCCCGACGCCCAGGGCCCAGGAGGCAAAGGTGTGCCGGCATTCGTACATGCGCCGGTACTTCAGACCGCTTTTTTTCATGGCCCGGGCCCACAGCTCACGCAGCTTGTCCTGCAGAATAGGCCGGCCCTGAGTGTTGACAAACACATAGGGGCTGTTAAAACTTGCGGAAAGCCGCCTCTGATCATCTAAGGCTTTTTGCATCGAGGGCCTGATCTCTATGGCGCGCCGGCTGTCGGTGGTCTTTAGGTCCTCTTTTTCCCTGTTTTTCACCCGGCTACGCTCAATATAAATGTAGCCTCCCTCGATGTCCGACCATTTTAGC
>CP070746.1:2195725-2198667 GCA_020348305.1 Desulfobacterales bacterium | reverse complement strand
CTCAGGTATACCTGGGTGTGCATCTGGCCGCAAATGCCAACACCGATTAGATTTGACATCAGGTGAGGCTTCCTGTTATGAAGCGCTTTGCAACATTGTCCAAGCCCAGACCACCATCGCTCGGGATCCTGTTCTGCATAACCTTCCTGAGGAGAGAATATTGGATATTCTATAGATTCCGATGCGATAATCTCCCCGGAAACATCCACCAAGGTGGTCTTTAAACCTGTGGTACCCAGGTCTATTCCTAAAAATATCTCCATGTTCCTGCCTTACTGCTAAAATTCCAAAATCCGTATTCCGCCTTCCAAATTCCAAATTCCGAATTCATACGACAACTCCCTTTTTTAAAATGATATTCGCGTATAGCGCCTTTTCGCTGGTGGCTACCACAGCATAGGCGTCTTTTGCTTTTTCATAAAATGCAAATCTTTCTAGATATTCAAACTCTGCCGTATTTTCACCTACTGTTTTCACAATTTTTTTATATTCCTCCCAGATTGGCGTCTTTACCCGATCACCGGCAACGACCGCCATTAGCGTAACGGGATGCTCAACATACGTATCCAAAGGAAAAAAATTCAGAATTGCCCGCAGCAGCTCAGCAATCCCATGCCCGTCGGCCCGCACAACGCGTTTGCCAAAGGATTCGGACGGGAAATTACCATCGGCCAAAACCAAGTCATCGCCATGCCCCATTTCCATGAGAATTTTCAATAGCATTGGCGATAAAATACAGGGTATGCCCTTTAACATCGTCTTTCTCCCAAATGTTGTTTGACTATACGATACATTCTTATTCATTTATATTCGCGCACTTCCTGGTCCTTCGGGCTTTAAGTCGTCCTCGTCCTCTTTAGTCGACCTTTTCCTTGTCCTCCTCCTCGTAATCGTCCTCAACCTTGTATTGAGCAAGTGCTTTATAAAATTTTTTTCTCGATTACGAGGACGAGAACGCGGACGCGGAGGAGGTCAATGGACCGGCTTCCGGGCTTGAATTCTTTACTTGTTTCCATACAACGGTCCAAAGTTTTCACAGGCTCTATAATCCTTCCCCTCCGCATTCATACCGAAGGCATTCCAGGCACTAGGTCTGAATATCTTATCTTCTGCGACGTTGTGCATACAAACCGGAATGCGCAGCATAGATGCCAGGGTAATCAGATACGATCCGATGTGGCCGCAGGAGACTGCGGCATGATTCGCCCCCCAGTTTGCCATGACAGAATAGGTATCTTTAAAAGCGCCCTTGCCAGTTAACCGGGGCACAAACCAGGTAGTGGGCCAGGTTGGATCCGTGCGCTCATCTAATGTATCGTGGACGTCCGGAGGTGTTGCATAGGTATAGCCTTCTGCAATCTGAAGGACCGGACCGAGTCCTTTAACAAGATTAACTCTGGACATCGTTACCGGCATATCACCTTTGGTTAGAAAATCAGTGGAAAATCCTCCTCCCCTGAAATACTCAAGCGTGGCCGGTCTGAACAGAGTGGCCGACAAACACTTTTCCACTTCTTCCGCGGTTATCTCCCAGAAGGGCTTGATTGTGGGTTTACCGTTTTTGATTTGTTCCCCCGTCCCGTCCAGCGCTGCCGAGCCGGAGTTGATCAGGTGGATCAACCCGCTTTCAGCCATGCCGGTCAATGTTTTGCCGGTCACGCGTTTAACAGCTTCCGCACTCCAGTAAGTGCGCACGTCAGCAAAAATCTGAGCTGTTCCAGTTAGCAAATGGCCAAAAAGCATGGCTACCCCATTTAAACTGTCATTTTCAGTGGCAAAAATATAGGGCTGGCGAATGCCGTTCCAGTCAAAGGAGGAGTTGAGGATGGTTTCCATAAAATCCCCGTTGGGGAAGTGGTCGGTCCATTGTCGCTGCCCTTGAAAGCCAGCAGCCAGAGCATTGTGACCCAGGGCTTCCTCCCCAAATCCCAGGTCGGCCAGCTGCGGATTTCCGACCATGAGGTCTCTGGCAATCAAGGCCATCTTTATTGTAGTTTCCCAGTCTTTGTCCTTTTCCGCCCGTGACTTCTGCTTTTCCGCCGGATTGTTATCAGGTCCCTCCTTGCAGTATTTCTTTGCCCAGGTGAGGGCGCATTCAAATTCAGTCTTATCATAAATCCTTTCCTCCAGGCGCCGGACGAATTCCGCCATATCCACATACTCGTTGCGCATACCGAGATAGTTTTGGAAAAAGCCCTCATTGACGATCGATCCGGCAATCCCCATGGAAACTGAGCCTATGGAAAGATACGACGTTCCATGCATGCAGGCCACGGCAATGCCGCTGTGCGCAAACTGAAGTATCTTTTCCTGGACGTCATTTGGAATACTGGTATCATCCGAGTCTTGAACGTCGCGGCCATAAATGCTAAATGCCGGCAGGCCTTTCTGGTTGTGGGCGGCAAGAACGGCAGCAAGATAAACCGCACCCGGACGCTCGGTTCCATTAAACCCCCATATTGCTTTGGGCATTACCGGATCCATATCCATGGTTTCGGAACCATAACACCAGCAGGGTGTCACTGTCAGGGAAACAGCCACGCCTTCACGTTCGAACTTTTCTTTTGCCAAGGCCGCTTCCGCAATACCTCCGATGCATCGGTCTGCAATAACACACTCCACAGGCAGTCCGAATGGGTATTTACAGTTTTCCGAGATGAAAGCGGCAGTGGATTTGGCCATTGCCATTACCTGGTTCTCAAGAGATTCTCTTGGGCCGCCGAGCCGACCATCAATTGTTGGGCGAATCCCGACTTTCGGCAACCGACCTATGAGCCGGTTGCGCAATGAGATTTGCTGGTTATTTTTCATATCTGCCATTGGTGCTTTTCCTTCCTAACCCGGATAAGCCGGAAAAGAATTAATTAAACCGAATTCGTTTGCCGGTCGATGATTCAAACAGAAATACCTTAGACGCATCCACCCAAATTTTTACATGCTGG
>CP070746.1:2192259-2195625 GCA_020348305.1 Desulfobacterales bacterium | reverse complement strand
TTATAAAAGTGTAATTCATAAGACTATCCCCCTTTTAATTGTGGTATCGTCCATGAGAAATAAATCGGCAATTTGAACGGAATCTTTAATGGGGATAAAATTTCTGATGGGTGCACATGATTAAGGCTAAATAGATCTTAATTGATCCCCGGTGACACCTTCGTGGAAATCAATTTAGGAGATTATCATAAGGTTGGGATTAATGTGGCTCCTCAAATGCCGTTGTTTTCCCCGGTACAGCCATCCTGAATTAAGGTTGATCAGTCCAGAAAAAAAGATGCACGGGCATCTGAGAAACCACTGGGCAACAGATAGCCTGATACTGCATGGAGTTCAATAGGGTAATTCATTTATTATTTCGGGGTAAAACCTGAATATTGGAATGAAGTTCTGACCGGCCTAAACCAAAAGGGCAGCCTATCCAAGCACTGCCCGTGACGAGAGGATCAATACACAGGAGCAACTGTGGCTTCCTCTCGATTGCTTTCAAGCCGGGTAGTTCAAAGTGAAACGCCTTGATGGGAAAAGGAGGTGAAACTCATCAAAGCTGAACCATCACGTTAAGAAGGAGAACAGATGAAAACGAATCAGGTAATATTTACCCAATTCACGATTTAAAGAGACAGAATAGTGGGAATAGGTTACATTGATGAAAAACAAAATGGTGGCCCTGGTGAATATTCTTATCAACACACCCAATCTTGTGAACTATCACAGAAAGGGAAAAAGTCTAACAGAAACCATGCAAAAAATGGGGTCAGATCTTTGATTTTGACATTTTATCGATTTGTTCCAGGATTCGATGAAATTGTATCTTCAATTTACGACTTGATTTAAGTTTTGTTTTTTCGATCCACGATCGTAGCTGCTCCTCAATCTTACTATGACACAATCGGTTATAGTATCGACGGATATTCCAGTCCCTATCATGTGCCTCCCTTGAGTTCAGTGCATTCAATAACGACTCTATAATAACACTTCGATCATCATCACATAGAGTTTCAGTATTTCCTCTCAATAAAATCTGAGGATTGGTTTCTGCTATTGTCGAAAAGATTTTTTTATCTACGCGATAATAATTTTTTTCTATGTTATACGGGGGAGTATTTACTTTTTCTTCTTTAATATATAACGTTGTTGACCGAGTTGACTAAATATGGTTCAAAACCTTGCCCTCTTTATAAGTTTTGGCCGTTAGCCAATTGAGTAGTGAATAAGAATAAATGTGGGGGTCTTCTTATTCTTCTTAATTACGGTTATTAAAAAGGGAATCTGAAATGGAAGATGAGGATAAGCTTTAATTATTTTTATTCCCAGCTTTGTTTAGGATTTTTTTAAGTTCAGAAATAAGTGGCGGGAGATCGACTTCGATGGTATCCCAAAGGATATCCACATCAACAGTGTCATACCCATGAATTAACCGATTGCGCATGCCAATAATTTGCGACCATGGGATCGAAGGATATTTTGCCTGTATATCAGAGTTAACTTTTGCAGCCGCCTCTCCAACAATCTCAATTAGGCGAGTAAGGGCTAGCTCCAAAAGTCTGTTTTTCTGTAGGTCGGTTTTTTCTTTTCCACTAACCAGTGAAACCGCCTCATTAGCATGGTCCAGCATGTGTTGGAGTTTGACCTTTTAATAATGCTGCGTCATATTGGACCTCGGCTTCATCCAGTATTCGGTCTCGATAGTATTTGCTCAGAAATCCGGGTGTGTTTAAATCTACTTTACGTCCGATAATATCACCAAGTTCAAGCTCCAAACCAGATAGCCGTATTAGCCCAACTCGGGCACCAGGTTCGAACTCAACAAGGACATCGACATCACTGCTAGGCCCAAAATCTCCACGAAGTACTGAGCCAAAAAGATAAAGCCTACGAATATGGTTTTGTTTACAGAAGTTGGCAATTTTTTCTTTTGGTATGTTAATCTTGGCTTTACCCATAGATGTTCGACCTCTTTTTCTTTTTTCTGTTAGGAACATCTTTAGAAAATAGGAATTTGAAAAGCTCTTACATATTATCATGTAATCCTAATACGTTATCGTACAGTTGGGGCACAAATTTGTCAAGTTTAGGATATTTGCACTCTGAAATGAATCGCACTGGGTTTAAATGTGAAGAAAATAAAAAAAGGATATCAGTCTTTTTTTGATATCCTTTAATAATGGTGCCGAGGGACAGAATCGCAACTGAGTTGCCCTCTACCCTCTCAACCTACCGTAATGACAGTATTTTTTTAAATCAATCCCCTCTGATTTAGTGCCGAGGTGTGTAAGTCTTATGTATCTTTCATCTCAATTTTCTGACAAAAAATCAAGGAAATCAAGAGTAAAAATCCAGGTTTTACCCGGCACCCGGATAGGATTCTAGCATCCATAAGATGCCGGGTGCATATATGTCATACACTGGCATTTTAACACCTTAAATCAACTTTGCTTCCTCTTCCAGAAAGACCAAAGCATCAACATAGGTATAAAACTCATTGGCAATGGTGGTATTCCATTTGACATCCACGATGGCATAACAGTCACCATCGAATTGAATCTGAAACTGACTCTCGTCATACCTTTTGATGAGATCCCTCGGTATATCGTCAATCATCAGATCCTCCCGGCTATCTCCCTGAAAATGAGATTTGTGGCTTTACTTCACAGCCTTACGGTTGTTTTGGCGTTTCATGGACTTTTACGTCAATGATATCCTATTTCTTTAAAGAAGTCTAGGATTTTATGGATGCAAATAGATCTCTTTAGATACCAATAGATATACTTAAGTGCCAATCGATGAGCCAAGTTTTCAGTTTGCAGGATTTTCAAAAAAGTGAGAACGGATTTATATCCGGATAAACCTTATGCAGCCATTCAGTAGATGAGATGGATCGAGTATCCGGATAGCCATCAGAAGTATACATGATTAAGCAATCGGATCAATACAGGAAGGATCATTATTTTTTACCGAGTTAACTTGTTTGGATACAGGGTGACTTACTAATTCGGTCTGGATTCCATGTGCTAATATATTTTTCAAACCAACGATTTCCTGATTCTCTGGATTAAGCCAAGGTTCGTACACATCGGGCTTTAGGATAACCGGCATACGATGGTGAATATCACGGATAGATTTGCTTGCCTCAGTTGTAACGATAGTGCAGGATTTGTAGATTGAATCCGGTTCATCCTTCTTATTCCACACTTCCCAAAGCCCGGCAAATGCGAACGGCTTGCGGTCTGGCAAAGTTATAAACATAGGCTGCTTACGACCCTTTTCCCCTTTCCATTCATAAAATCCATCTGCAATTATCAAGCATCTTCGTTTCTTGAAGGCATTACGAAAACTCGGCTTTTCTGCAACTGTTTCCGCACG
>CP070746.1:2188867-2192159 GCA_020348305.1 Desulfobacterales bacterium | reverse complement strand
CCACCTGGAGGCTGAGCTTCTGGTCAATTTCTGCGATCATCTCGTCGACCAGCGCTTTGGAAACTTTGTCTACCTTGCGTCCCGGCTCGACGAGTTGGGACATCAGGGCTTCCACGCCTTTTTTGGCCAGAGAGTAGCCTTCATCTTTAGGCTTGAGCCTGGTGGCGGTAACGATATCATCGAGTAGAGAGGGAGCCTCAGCTGTTTTTTCCTCTACGGAAACAGGCTTTTCTTGTTCACGTTCTTCGGCCATATGATCCCCCTTTCTTATTCTTCAAGTTTCAGCTCTTTTAAAAGTTGTTCCCTGGTGGCTTCATCCTTGATCAGTTCCTGAATCTTCTTGCGAAACTCCGGACGATTGCTCATGGGTCCCTTCAAGGAAGTCAGTGCCTCCCTGAGCTCGAGAAGTTTATTGAGCTCGGGTGTATTTTTGACAATGGCTTCCGGTCCGAAATCTGCTAACGATTCAAATTTCAGTGAAAGGCTCATCTCTTCCTCAGGATCTTCGGAAAGCTTGTTGGGAATCGTTATATCAAGGTTGAGGTTTTGAGCCTTTAATACTTCGTTAAAATTGTCTTTGTCGATATTGACCGGCTCGCGCTCCTCTACCATACGATCATCCGCGCGTAGCGTGAAATCACCCATAACCAATAGCTTCAGCGGAAGTTCCACTTCTTCTTTGGCGTCTCCCGTGGCGGGCCGATACACAATGTTGACCCTCTCCTTTGGAGCAACAGATCCTTCTTTTGCCATGACTACCCCCTTTGTTTTAGATTAATATAAAAAAATGTACAAATTTTCAAACATACTATCCTTTTGGCTTACTGAGGCTCAGAGCCTCGGCTGGATCGAGTTTGGCGATTTGGCTCAATACGGCTTGGGCGTTGCGTTTGACTTCTTTAGCGGTATGATTGCTGTATCCGGTCCATACCAGCTTGAGCCCCTCCAGCGCCAATTGAGGATCCCAGTTTTCAAGGCGATAGGTTTCAATATCCTTTAAGATCAGTTCAAGATGCGGCAACGCCATGTCCGTCCGCTTCGACCCGATCAATATGCGGCACAACGCCGATCGCCACATGAGGACTTCTTGTTGCGAAACACAATTTTTCAATTCAGCCTGAAGCAACTGAAGGGCTTTCGGCAGTTTTTTCTTCTTTGCCAGGGCCTGTGCCTTTGCCAATGTATTGGCCATATGATCTGTTTCATCGGCAGCATTGGCGCGTTCAGACATTGCAACCCCAGCTTCTGTAACCGAATTGGCCCCGATAGCAATATCATTCAGCCACTGCCGGGTTTCCGGATCCGCAAATGGGCAGCCGTCCGAAAAACTCAGTTCGGGAAGGGTCGGGAAGCGATAAATATAGAAAGCGGTTTCCTGGCACACCGCTTCGTGAGCGTTTTGATACCCATTGCCCAGACTGGCAAGGGCTTCGGCTGAAAAGCGATTCAGATCAAACCAGAAGATGAATTGGGACAGCCGCTGTTCGGCAGATATAATCAGGGCATTCCAGTTGCCGCTTTCTCTGAGATCCAGCAGTGCTTGACGAACCTGAGGCGCTGGCGGCGGAATCTGGGTTTGCCCGTTGGATTCCGGCGGTGGTGCCGACACCAGCGACCAGGCCGCAGTTCGCCGGTAGCGATACGCCATGGCGTTCATGGAATTTTGTTCCAGCAAAAAGGCGGCTGCCTGCCGGACTTTCTGCATACCGGTGGTGATGAACTTTTGGGCATCCGGTTCGGTGGTGAGCTCCTGGGGTTCATCGGACGGCGCAGCAGTTTTGGGGGGTTCATGTGGTTTTTCCGGTTTGAGCGCCGGCGGCGGCTCGGGTGGGGGTGGTTTGGCCGCCGGCGTGGATTCAGGCTCAGGCTGCCCTTCAGACACGGATGGTATCTCTTCTAAAACCCGCTGTATCGGCCGCAGCAGCGGCGGCTCCGGCAAATGTTCAGTCAGTAAGGAATGAATTTGTGTCAGGGCATGATTGATGGCGTCCAGCTTTTCCGCAGCAACCGGTTGGGACGTTATTCCTTTCAAGGCCGCTTCGGTCTTTTCGATCCACCACTCGATGGCAGCCAATCGGCCCCGCATGCGTTTTTTGGGCGGAAACAGGTCATCCCAGTAATGTCCGATAAGATCGTGGAGGACCGTCAACCCGTCAGCCAATCCCTCAATTCGACGCATGTGAATCTGGCTTACCGCCAGATAGCTGGCCACCAAAAGATCTTTGCATTTTTTGTCCAGGATGGTCACAGCCAGATCGCTCACTTTTTTCCAGTCGATGCCGCCGGATGCCGAAGGCGATGAAAGCTTATCAATCTCGGCTTGAAGCCGTTCGTACTCGGGCTCATAGCGGGCATCCGATCCGGCAGGCTGATCCGGTTGAATCGGATTTTTTCCTAGAGAATGAATTTCCATTGGCTTATTTCTACGCAATGCGTTAAGGATTAATGCATATAATCAGAAGCTATTTCAAAAATGCAAATTAATCTGCAGCGGAAACAGACCAAAGCCTCACAAAATCGCCGGAATTCAGCGACCGGTTGAATATCGCCAGGTAGGATTTTTCAGGAATCCCACCCAAAAATACGGCATTGGGAACGATATTGATGCGAGACTTTAACAAACCCATCCAAAGCCATGCCATTGTCAGCGAATCGCAGCCCTGATCAGCGTCGATGGATACGAAAAGTTCATTGGTCGCCAATAGTGCTCCGGCGCCCTTTTCAATTTCTCGGCGCTGTTGTGACATAACATTTACTTCAGCGCTATTATCCTTTTTGTCGTCTTTTAAGCGCCTTTGGGCAAATGCCGGCCAATCCCGGGATGGTGGTTTGACCCGCCCGATATCGGTTTCCAGTTGCGTTAAATCCACAAAATGTCCGGAAGTGATATATTCGATTTGCCTCCAGGTCTGTGCAAATACAAGGGGCAAATGATCCCAGTTTTCTTCCCATCCCGCAAGTGTTCCGATCCCCATAATCATCAACGGATAAGGCCGACCCGCACTGTCACTGCTGTCGCGCCCTAGACCGCATGCGATATATCCTCTTCGCATGCCTTTAGCCCAGAAGCGCCACGAGCAAAACGCCGGTCGTGTGCTATTCTTGGAGACCAGTTTTCGGTATCCATTCTCGATCCAAACCGCGAAAGCACTTACCAAAGGTTCACTGGAGCCCAGCTGAAAATAATCCATCACTGCGGGATGTTTTCCCATAGCGGACCATTTCCATGAGCGCTTCAGCTTTATTGATCCCAGCACGCTACAATTTCCTCCGGTACTCTTCCGGGGCCGGT
>CP070746.1:2184594-2188767 GCA_020348305.1 Desulfobacterales bacterium | reverse complement strand
TCTGTCAGCTTCTTTTCCAGATAGTCGGTCAAGGTTTCTTTCTTTTCTTTGGGTTGCTTTGTTAATTGGTTCATCCGACTGTTTTCTTCTGTATGTCCTGTCATTGAACACCTCCAGCTTCAGAAATCACGTATAAATATTCGTTCAGCTACCAAAGTTCTTCTGTTCTCCCAAATCCAGTTTGGGCTATGCCTTTCAAGCAGCATTAAAAGATCATTCCGTTCTTTATCCAAGTCCAAGTCGGGGGGCATTAGTTCTTGAAGGTAAGCCCCATACAGCTCTAAAGGATCAGTCCACTCTTCGGGAAACTCCTCGGTAGCAGCATCCGGGTATTTTTCACTAAAAGCATCAATAATACTCAGCACCGGTATATAGTTGCTCAGTGCACTCATGAAATGCTTTCTGTATCTCATTTCTTTCTTCAGCCTATCAACGACCTCTTCAAGATTCTTGGATCGGAATATTTCAGTAACCAATTTTTGTGAATGGTTATGAAGAAACAAAACGAACTCACCACCTCGTGTTTCGATGATCTTAAAGGTTACATAGCTCATAGATTTTCCTCCATTTCTGCTCAACAAAAAAACCCCGTGCTAATAAAGCATAGGGCTTATGTCGGCATTTTAGCACATTGTTTTAACGTGGGTTGCAAGCAGCCACAAATCACCCACATTCTTATGTTTGGTTTTATAGTATCATCTCGTGTCTAAAAATCAAGTATCATGCATCTTTCCAATATTATGACGATCAAAGGCTTTTCATGAGAATAGACTTGGCCCGGAGGCCGGGGCGAAGATTCAATTTTCCTACCCACTTCCCAGCACCTTTCTTTTTGACACACAAGCCCATTTCCAATATTGTAAAACGATCTGACAGATAACACCTAATTAAATACCGTAGGCTACCCATGGCAAACCCGGAGCATCTTGAGATCTTCAAGCAAGAGATGGTTTTGAACGGCTTGAAAAATCAAAGGATAACCTGATGGTCAACTCAAGATTAGGGTATTGTGCTAAAAATTGGCTATATTTCTGTCAAATCCTTCACTTAACAATTCAGTGTTCAGTTAATTATCCACAACCAGCATGAAAGGAGGGTAGAATGTTAAAATTCTTTCTATGGCTATTGTGGGATTTTTCAGGGTTGCGATTTGTTTGGGAAAAGATAAGGCCACCAATTGACCAGACAACGAAAAAGAGACCTCCGGCAACTTTTATGATTTGGACATTTGGTGCATTTTTTATATACATTGCCCTATTTGGATTAGCTTCACACAGATATGAGAATAGAATAGGTATTATTGAAAACAGAACCAATGCTTTAATAACCCATCTGTCAACTCCAGCATTTAAAAAGGCAATTGAAAGGATTCCTGATATTCAAAAAATGAAGATTCCTGTGAAACCAGAGATACTAATGCCTTCATCAGTTATTCTTTCAATTTTTTCAAGCAATATTGAATATAGAGAAATGGTCGATCTACTCAAACAGCTCATTGAAGATTGGAAAGATTCTCTCCAAGGTGTATCTCTGGTCGGGGCTGATCTTAGTAATTTAGATCTCAGTGGGGCAAAATTACACAAAGCAGATCTCTCTGGAGCAATGCTATTGTATACAAACTTGGAGAAGGCATGGCTATCCCATGCTGTTTTGAATCATGCAAATCTATTTCATGCAATCTTAGATCAAGCAGCCCTCTTTCATGCCAAACTTAACAACTCAAATCTGGAGCAATCTTTACTTAAAAATGCCGAAATGGTAAATGTTATGCTCAAAGGAGCAAATTTAAAATGGGCAGACCTTAAAGATGCAAATCTTCATAAAGCCGATTTTGAAGGTGCTAATTTAGAAAAAGCTAATCTCGAAGGAGCAAAGCTAAAAGATGCCAATTTCATCAATTCAAATTTAGATAAGGTTAGAGGGCTTAAAGCCGATCAGTTGTGTGAAGCAAAATCACTCTATAGAGCAAAGCTGTTAGATCCAGACCTCGAAAAACAAGCAAAAGAAAAATGCCCACACCTTCTTGAGAAACCAGAAAATGATAACTCATCTTAAATCAGAAAGGATCTCCTCATGGCACAGCAACTCGATCCTAATGATCTCGTATCCTTTAAATCATGCAAAGGGACGCCCTTTAGTTTTCAAGTTTACAAATGATTAAAATTATGTTAGCAGATTCGTATGCCACGAAAAGCCCGGATAGATGCCCCAGGGGCTCTGCATCACATCATCGCACGAGGAATCGAAGGCGGCAAAATTTTTCAGGACAATGCCGATCGCAATAATTTTTTGGGCCGCCTGGGCGGGATTCTTCAAGAAACTGAAACCCTCTGTTTTGCATGGGCGCTAATCCCCAATCATTTCCATTTGTTGTTAAAAACGGGTCTAGTGCCTATTGCCACCCTCATGCGTAGGTTGCTTACCGGATATGCGGTATCATTCAACAGAAGACATCGGCGATTTGGTCATCTATTCCAGAATCGATATAAATCGATACTGTGTCAAGAAGAAACCTACCTATTGGAGCTAGTGCGCTATATTCATCTAAATCCGATACGCGCTAAAATAGTAAAGGATATTCAGAGCCTGGATAAATATCCATATTCGGGCCATAGCGTGATCATGGGTAGGATTCACAACGACTGGCAAGACATCGAATGGGTTCTGACGCTTTTTGGTAAGCGAGTAAGTGTTGCCCGTCGCAAATACCGAGTCTTTGTCGAAAAAGGCATTTCCTTGGGAAAGCGCAATGATCTGACTGGCGGTGGTTTGATCCGCAGTAGCGGCGGATGGGCTGCTGTCAGAGCAATGCGCAATGCCAAAGAATTTCAAAAGTCAGATGAGCGGATCCTAGGAAGTGGAAATTTTGTCGAACGGGTGCTCTCCGAAGCCCAAGAACAAATGGAACGAAAATATATGTTGAGCGCTAAAGGTTATGATCTTGACACAATTGCTTTAAAGGTGGCTGATTTGATGGAGTTGGAAGCATTGGAAATATGGGCTCCAGGTAAAGAGCGCCGACGAGTTCAAGCACGAAGTTTGTTGTGTTATTGGGCCGTAAGGGAACTTGGAATCAGTATGGCTGAACTGTCAAGAGAATTAAAACTTTCCCTATCAGGGATAAGCTTGTCAGTTAAAAGAGGTGAAAAAATAGCCCGAGATAACGGGTACGAACTCGTAGCGCTGTAAACTGTAAATATAAAGGGCGTCCCCCTATTATTTATGATATTAAACGACAGACACGTTTACGTTATTGCAGATGACCGCGAACCTAAGAGCGAGGTTATAAAATCTCTTTTGGGAATGAAGAATGTGACTGTCAAAGTCAAACGTCTTCCCATCGGTGATTATCTTATTGATAATCGTCTTGTTTTTGAGAGAAAAACGCTGAACGATTTCGCGCTATCAATTATTGATGGGCGCCTTTTCACACAGGCAATTAGACTGACTACCTCAAACTACAGGGGTATTTTGATATTGGAAGGTACTGGAAAAAATCTGCAGGAAATCGGTGTTCGAAGAGAGGCGCTGCAAGGGGCACTTATTACGGTAAGTCTAATTTTGAGAATTCCTGTTTTGCGCTCAATAAATTCTTCTGAAACAGCCAAATTAATCACTTATGCGGCTCGGCAAATTAAATCCGTTGCCAAAGGAACCCTATATAGACATGGGTACCAACCGAAAGATAAACGCAAAAGGCAAATTTTTATTCTGCAGGGGTTGCCAGGGGTTGGCAGAGAAAGAGCAAAACGTCTTCTAGATACATTTGGAAGTATTGAAGCAGTGATTACGGCGGATAGCGAGGAGTTGCAATCCGTTGACGGCATCGGCAAAAATATTGCGGAAAGAATCAAATGGACGGTAAGTGAACAAATACAGCCTTATGGAATCAGTGATGAATGGCTTATCTAACCGTTATGCTTGTTTAAAATCAAAATAACCAATCGCCTCTAAGCTGACATAGTTGATTGTATATAATGAATCGATTATTTTCTTCTGAAAAAGCTCATCCGTCATAGATTCACCTTCATAAAGAACATCAACTAAGCTGTCGGTTGGTATCTTGTCAAAGCATTCATGACAGGCAAAATAACTTTCAAATACAAATATTTGTCCCCCCTTTGAATACACCTCTTGCAGACCATCTTTGGTCGAGAGGTGAGAACAACTCAC
>CP070746.1:2170821-2184494 GCA_020348305.1 Desulfobacterales bacterium | reverse complement strand
TTGATGAACAAGGATCTATTCATGGAAAAAAGGAAGATGGCGACTCTTTTTCTGATCTACAAGGATGAACATCAACTAGCTCTCAAGGAGTTGATGGACGATTTTAGTACCAAAGTTCAAAACCTTGGGATTGTTCTTAAGGCGGCAGATTTTAGGGATTTATAGACTTCCACATGAATTATTCAAATTTCAAGTTTAATATACTCCTTGCCAGTGATTCACCGCTGATGTCAACTTTGTGATACATTGAGAGTTGTCCAGATATCAATTTTGCTGAAATCGAACTGCGGATTTTAACGGGTCAATGTCTAAACCTCCGGATTCCAGATAAGCAAGCGTTGAAACAAGAAGTGGCCCAATGGCAAAATCAGCGAAATTTTCTTCAAGCTAAGGTGGACTGGCGCTTTTCTACTAATGACTTCAGGATTAAATTAAAACGACTTTATCCAACTTTATTAACTTGATATTACACTAGTCTTTTGTCTCCTCCTCCTCTCCACTCGGATCGTCCCAGAGGGTGGTTAAATCTCGGGGAAGAGGGGGCCGTTTCTCCTTTCTGCGAGAAAGAAAGGCGTAGAATCCAGATACATTGGCGGCAATCCTGGATGGTGTAAGGTCTCGGGGACTGAGAAGGAATATGAGTCGAAAGGCGATCTGGATCATTCGCAGAAGGCTTTGGAAGGAGAACTCCCGAAGGTAGATCGACCAATAGACTAGCCCCACAAAGAGACTCCCCCCGACGATATTTCCCAGGGTTACCGGGAGGAGGTTACTGACTAAAAATCCAGACGTGGTCAGGTTAGTCAATACCACTTGTTTCCCCGCCATGGCTTCCGCCGCGGCGACCACCGTGGCTTTTCCCTTAAGGATGATCCCCATGGGAACAAAGTACATATTGGCCACACAGTGTTCGAATCCTGAAGCGACGAAGGCGGTGATGGGGAAAATGATTGCCAGGATTTTATCGGTGGTGCTGCGGGCGCCGAAGCATAGCCAAACGGCGAGGCACACCAGAACGTTGCATAGTATACCTCTTCCAAAGGCTTCCACGAAGGTCAGGTTGATCTTTGCGTTGGCGATGAGAAGCGCTTTGCCACCGACCATCGCATTGTTGAATGTCCACTGCCGGGTGGAGTACATGAGCAGAACCAGGGCCAGCGAACCCACGAAGTTGCCCATGTAGGCAATAGCCCAGCTCCGAAGCAGGCCTCGAGTGTTGATGATACCGTCGACAAAACCCATTACCATCAGCGTATTTCCAGTGAAGAGCTCCGCTCCGGCGAGCACGACCAGGATTAGCCCGAGCGAGAAGACAAAGCCTCCAACTAGTTTGTTGAGGCCGAAGGCTAGCCTACTATCGTGCACCACCAGGGTATAGAACTCGGCGCCAAGGGAGATGAATGCCCCGGCCAGGATGGCCAGTACGAACAAACGAAAAGAATCGAGCCCGGATTTTTTCTGAGCCACCGCAGCGACTTTCTTGGCGATCTCTGTCGGTGAGTAGGCATCGACTCGGAGTTCTTCCATGATCTTGTCCCTTTCGGCAGGCTATTTCCAAGTAATGCTGGCGATCAGTTGGAGTTTGGCCCTTCTCAATTTTTTAGACATTTCCTTGGCAATGTTTTTCATGACCAGATAACCGACACGGTGGTGAGTCTCGAAGAAGTCATATAGCTGTTCCCGGCTGATTGTAATAACCTCACAGTCGCTCTCGCATTGCGCCGTCGCAGAGCGCAACCCCTTGTCGACAAGGGCGAGTTCACCAAATATTTGCCCTTCGGTGATCCGATGAACCGTTACTTGATCACTTTCCCCCGTGACTTCAAAATCTATGCGAATCTTGCCCTTCTTGAGGATGTAGATCTCTTCTCCCCGGCTGCCTTCGACGAGGATAACCTCATCCGCCCGGTATTTCCGTTCCCGACAGAGGCGTGCCACAGCGGTGATCTCATTACCGGTAAGACCTTTGAAAAGACGAATTTTCTTCAGAATCTTTTGCTTGTCCATGCCGTTACCATCCTTTCGAGCCAATAATTTCGCCTTGTGTAATTTTAATGTTAAGATCAAATCTGTTTTAAAGTTGAAACTATCCTGTCCCCGTCATCTTCGTTATGATATCGGGTGTCCGGAGGGCAAGCCGGAGGCTCGTGCCAAATTCAGGTAATGCGAATAAAAAAACCACGGGCGGATTTTTGAAAGGAAAACAAATGCTAAATCAATTTCTTGTCAAATTCAAATCACAACCTGCTTAACATTAAGTCTTGTCTTAGCATTACACCAACATCAGCAACTAATCTGAAGATATCAGAAAGCAAGAATATCAGCCTTTCTATGCCTTCTGTTAGACAAATAGATCAAGAACTTTTCCTAATGCCTACCTCGCATAATGATCATCTTCAATCTCGAGCGTAAATGGGCCAGGGAACTCTTCTAAATATTCCTTATCCAGAACAACAACCAGAGATTTCATTTGCCCAGGCTGCCCTTCATCAATTAAGTCATCCCTGTATCTGATAGATACCTTATAACAGCCGAGTTTCAGCCATAGAGGCATTACATGAGGCGGTCGGTATGCATATATATTTTTTTTTTGGTATCTCATGTATCGTATATTTTTTTTAATTGACGAACTTGAAGGAGGTAGTACAACTTTGGAACATATCTGACGTTTATCTTTAGTCGATATAATTCCAAGTTCGACAAAATGAGAGGAATTATTAACGACAAAACCATAATAAAATTCTTGGTCAGGAATGTCGAATATTGAAGATGACCGAGCGAGTTTCTCAGTGGGACCACCTGATGCAAAATTGAACAAAATGACGATGAATAAGATACAGATTATTAATTTTGAAGCGTTCATTACCCCACCCCCTTTGATATTGACTGTCCTTCATAATTCAGCAGGAATATCCCGGAGTCATTGGTCAGCAAAAACGCTAGCCGAACCCAGGTTGAAAAGCTTTTTAGAGAAAACAGAGGATACACTGGCGGCAAAAGTTATTTGTGAGGCTAGTTAGCTACGCTAATGATAGGCAAACTTTTCTGGACCGGAATTATAAGAGCCTTTAATAGGAAATCTTTTCTCAAATTTATCTATTCAGCGCTACATATTTTGGTTGGATGATATTAAAGAACCGCTGGTTCAAATAGTATTGAATTTTATATGAACTAGTTCCGATATCTGCTTTTATCATTTCTTGAATAAGCTCGTCTTTATAACCCTTTAAGTAAGCTGCCTTCATGCAAGAAAGCGCTGCGGACCTTCGCAAATGTTCACTTCTTGAGTGTCGTAAATCAGTTTTATTTTTGCAGTGTAAAATCACTTTATCAATTGCAGCACTATATAAAAATTTGAGATCCTCGGTGCCGGATTGTTGACTAACTGCTGAGGTGCTCCAAAACAATGATAAAAAAGCAATTACTGAAAAAATAGTTATTGAACGTACTATCATTACAATTATTCTCCTTTCCGAAAATTTCGAAAAAATAATGTCATCCGGGCTTACTTAAAACGTCACCCGCTGTAACAGATGTGCGTGAAACCAAAATTGATAAACCAACTGTTCGCAATCCCCGCTGAGTTATATAATTATTAGATAGTTAATGGAAAAGTTCAACCCAATCATATTGGGTATTTATTAGGTATGCGATTTACTCATTCTTGAGAGACAGGAGGTGGGTTCTAAGATTGACTTTTTTGTTATTTAAACCGAGTTTCTTTCGAATATTTTTTCGATGAACTTCGACGGTTTTGTCTGATACATTTAACAGCGCAGCAATTTCTTTGGTCCTTTTGCCGTCCATGACAAGATTTGCCACCTGCATCTCTGATGCAGAAAGGCTTAAATATCTGACGCTTAACTTACGAGCCATAGGAGAGATAATGTCATCGATATTAGATTCCAATATATTTAAATACGCGTGCTGCTTTTCATTCAAGCTGCTATTCTTCAATTTTTCTAAATAGGGTTTAACCAGTTGTTTAATGTTAAACAAAAAGTTCTCTTCAAGTTCTAGTTTATCTTCATCTCTTTTTTTCAACAAAACTCTCAATGCGGTATTTACTTCCTCAAGATCCTTGCCTTTAATTTCTAATTCTTTTCCTCTTTCTTTCAATTTTTGCTGAGTATTTATGAGCTCGATAATACCTGCCAATGTGTCTGCAACTGCAGATAAAAAATTTTCTTCTCTTTGATCACGAGGATGTTCCTCTTTAACGTACAGCGTAATGACGCCGAGAACCTCATTTTTTCCCGAAATGATCGGTACACAATAATGTCCATGAGCAGTGATACCATTATATCCGTATTCATGGCGCTCATCAATACAATCCGCAAATTGAGTCTCACCTAACATTGCCGCTCGACCGCATAGACATTTACCGAAGGGAACTCGGGCACACATCTTCAGTAATTTAGAACTCAGTGCCCGGTAGGCCTTCATCTCCAGCATCTCAGCCTCTTCTCCAACCAAAAATATCGCTCCCTTCGACTCCAAAGCAAGCCAGGATATTGACGTAATTTCATTGATGAATTGCTCTAACATCGCCTCTAACCCAAAATTTTCCAGAGAGATATGAAGCAATTTATTAAGAATGGTTTGTATCTGATAACTTCGATTAAATTCTTCTATAGCTTGCTGGCACTTATTTTCTGCTGCTTCTAATTGGATTAAACGTCGACGCAGTTCCTTCAACTCATATATAAGTTGCGCTCTGGTTTTTTCTTTATCTTTCATTTGAAATTTAACTAAAACCTTCATTCAACCTTAGGGACTAAGGAACCATTTGCACATTCCACGTTATAGTCTCTCAGGCATATTATTTTGTTTTTCCCTTTATACAGATGAGTAAGACGGGCAGATTTCTGAACAGATCCTTTTGTATTTTCATGATCCTGCAATCAATGCAGGGATTCATTCCTGACCCGTATCCATGCTTCGGGTTCCTCACCATTTCAAGATATTCATCCCTAATCCATCAAGAAAAAGAAAAATTTTAGTATAACTTCTCTCTGCTCAGAACACTTGCTCAGAATGAGGGCTGTCCCATGTTACAATAAAAGCATAAATACCTTACAAGACCGACAGATTTTCATTTTTTTGCGCCAGTTTTTCTGAGCTTCACCTCTGCAGATGGTTCCATTAATAAACCAGCAAAGGTCCCCGACTTGAAATTCCCACGCTGGACATTTTTTCTTAAGTTCTTTGGAACATTTCATTGTATCCCAGCATATTTTTTTTCTTTTCTTTTTCAAAGCCAACCTTGAGACCAAGAAAAAAATCTGCCGTTCAACATGCATTGGTATGGACCGCGAACCTTGCTCATAACTACAGACTGCCTTTAGTGAGACAGCCAAAAGCGCTGCCATTTGTTTTTGTGTTTTATTCAGTTTCTTACGGAAATATTTGAATTCTTGACTGTCCATAGGGATTTTAAGCGGCTATAAGATGAGGCAACAAAAAACGTAGCCTAACAAATTCTATAGTGCATAACCATATTATAAGTATTGGCATACTATAACCACATTGTGGCACAAAATGTCAAGAATTCATTAACTTCTTTTCCAAATTTGATGCTGAGACATAATTACCCAATTTTTTTGCATCAAATCCATATTGTAGTATAAGATTGAATAAAGCGAAACGAGGAGCCACCCTATGGAAAGGGAGAGGATGCGAAAGGGTGGTTCTTGTAGCGAGGGTAAGAACCACCCTGATATGAAGGTATACGACGGGAGTTCGTATACAATTAGTAAATGACATCTTTGAATAGTAGTGTCAAGGAAAAATTGCCACTTTGTGGTGTTTTTTTGTCCTACATTTTGTGGACGTTGAATAAAAAACATTGAAAGAAAATGAACTATTCATGTAGAGCGAATCAAAGTTGGGATACCGACGCATAGGAAGGGGCCTACTTTTTGTTCTCATAATCTTCAATGGCTTTGGCCAACGCATCTGCCCCAAGATTGGAGCAATGCATTTTTTCTTTCGGGAGGCCATCCAAGGACTCGGCTACGGATTTTTTGGTTATTTTTTTAGCTTCATCCAATGTCTTACCCATAGCCATCTCCGTAACCATACTGGATACTGCTATTGCGGCAACACAACCAAATGTCTTAAATTTAATATCGGATATTTTATTATCTTTAACATTGATATAGAATGACATCATATCACCACATACCGGATTACCGACTTCTCCGATACCATCCGCATTTTCTATTTCCCCGATATTTCTGGGGTTTGAAAAATGTTCCATTACTTTTTCAGAATACATGACAAACCTCCCAAGGCAAAAATTGAAAAAATAGAATATTCAGTGAGCGCAGACGTCCTTCTCATACTCCGGGATTTCTTTGCCCCAGATGGGTGATAGCTCCCGCAGCCTGTCCACTATCGGCGGAAGTTTTTCGAGCACATAATCAATTTCTTTTTCCGTATTATTGCCGTTGATCGTAAATACGGTAGATCCCTGGGCCAGATCGGCCCGGATACCAATGGCGCCAAGCACCGGTGAAGTTTTAAGAGCCTTTGACGCACATGCAGATCCGGTATTGGTATAAATACCGGCTTGCGCCAGCATAAATATTAATGCTTCACCCTCAATAGCCTCAAAGCAAAAGCTGGCATGACCGGGCAGTCGCTTATCCGGATGTCCTGTATAGGTTACTTTTTCAACCCGATCCAAAATGCCGTTCACTAAACGGTTTCGCAATTTTCGGCAATGGTTTTCTGTACCAGGCAAATCTCGGCTTACGAGTTCAGCAGCCGTGCCGAGTCCAACAATGCCGGGCACATTCTCAGTACCGGCTCTTCTGCCGTTTTCCTGAATACCGCCATGGATCAGTGGCATGAGTCGTACTCCTTTATTAAAGAATAATGCGCCAATCCCTTTGGGCGCCCCTAAAGCGGGTCCGGAAAGACTTAACAAATCCACATTCAATTCATTCACATCAACCTGAGTATTGCCAACTGAGGCAACCCCGTCCGTGTGAAAGATAATTCCGTTTTCCTTACAATTAGCTGCCAGTTCGGATATGGGCTCGATAGTGCCGATTTCATTGTTAGCATGCATGATGGACACCAGAATTGTTTCGGGCCGTATTGCCTTGGACAATCGCGCAGGATCAATTAGCCCATGCTCGTCAACTGGCAGAAATGTGACCTCAAAATCAAGACGTTCGAGAAATCTGACAGAGTTTAATACCGAGTGGTGTTCAATGGATGAAACAATAATATGTTTTCCCTTTTTTTGCCTGGCAAAAGCCACACCTTTAATGGCCATATTATTGGCTTCAGCTCCGGATGAGGTGAAAATAATTTCTTCCGGCTTGGCATTGATTAAATTAGCCACTTTTGCGCGTTGTTCTTCAACGACCTGCTTTATTTCTGAGCCGATATCATAGACATTGGAGGGGTTGGCAAAATGTTCATTAAAATATGGCAACATGACGTCAAGGACTTCTTTCCTTACAGGCGTTGCCGACGCATTATCCAGATAGGCACCGTTCATTTGAAACTCCTTCATTTTTTCTTTTTTATATAAAATCTGTAATAATCATCATCCTCGTCCATGCCGATAAACTCATGACCGCATTTTTTACACCAATCCGGGATGTCCTCCAGCGCACCGTCATAATCAGTCAAGACTTCCAGCACCTGGCCTTTTTTCATACATTTGAGCTTATCACCCGGTTCCAAAAGATGCATGGGACACATGCGACAAACCAAATCTAAGGATTCATCGGATTTCTGATCCTTTATAAACTTCATCTCATGCTCCTTAATTTTTTTTAAATTAAACTCGGATGCGGATTTATCAAAATAATCTAATAGATATTACTACCACTATGTGGTGCTGTCAAGGCTTGATTTCTAATCGTAATATAAGATTATATTTAATGTTATCAGTCAGTTTAGAGAGCTATAGGTAAAGGTAGTTTTAGCTTGATGTGCGGGCTTAAGAATAGTGAATGATATTTTCAGCGTATCTGGATAGCTCCTTATAAAAGCCGGTTTGATCACCCAAAGTTGAGCAAAAGTTGTGATTCCCTTTCTATTTCCAACATCATGACACTTGGAACATTCTCATACAGCTAGAGTACTTACCAGATTTTATCGTCGTTCAATTCTGAAATTCGTAAGATTCAAAACTCTGTTACTACAGATTAACCTGCCGCTGTTTTCAGATATTCAAATAGCAGCATTCCCACCATCGCCACGCATTCCATGTCCAGATACTTTTCGGTCCTTTTTCCAAAAAGCACCAGACATAGCGCGGGAAATTCATCATCGGCATCATTGAACAATAATAGCACGGGCACCTTTGGGAGGGCATTGAACTGGATGCTAAGATCATAGGAAAATTCCTCAGATGGTGAGAATCCGCCAATCGTTTTGCATGCCTTTTCAAGATCATTTACGCGACCGGCAAATAATTTGGCGATAGGTCTCTCTGTATAATTGAGAAATGCATCAGTCAAAGGAGAAGCATCTTTAAAGTCCTTAAAGGATACCCAGTTATCCCCCTTCGGATCATAACCCGGACACATGAGTAAATATTTGCAGAGAATCACACTGACAGAAAGATGAGGTTTTTTGCCGGACGGGTCAACGATTCCATCCTCAGAAACGGCGTAAGTTGTGCCGAAAAAGGGGATAACCGCTTTGCCTTGGGTAACCTGTATACCAAGTCTATCTTGTAGCTCTTTAAAATCCAGTTTGGCAACCAGAGCCAGGTAGTCTTTGTAGGTTTTCTCAAATATCGGTGATTTTTCCATAATTCATGCAAAGCCAATTTTCTCAGAGAATTAGTCACGGACTCACACAGACGCACACAGACATTTTTCTCCCGACAACTTTGTCGGAGGAAAAAATGTATGCCCTCGGTCGAAAGTCTGGGTCAGTCTGTGTGGTTCTGTGGTCATTTAGTCAATAATCGCGAAGGCCCGCACCGGAAACGACCCCATACCTTTTACCGGTGCCGGGACGGCAAAGAATTTAAATCCGTTATCCGGCAATGCACCAAGATTGCACAAATGCTCAACAATGGGGATATCCGCTTTGAGCAAAATGGAATGAGCCGGCCGGCTTCCGTCTGCGGTGTCATCAATATTAAGAGAGTCTATACCCACTAGGGCCGCACCCGAAGACTTTAGAAATTCAACGGCATCACGCGTTAAGAAGGGGTGATTCTCAAAGTACTGCCCGGTCCTCCAATACCTGTCCCATCCGGTGTGGATCAGGACGGCCTTCCCTTTTAGATCGTGATCCTTGAAAAGATCTAGATTGATCGAACGAGTTTCCGCATCCGAACGTAAGACGATGCCATCCAAATTGGCGATGGATGACAGTTCAAACCCGGATAGATCGGCATCTTCTTCATATCGATGAAATGGCGCATCGATATAAGTTCCTGTATTGGATACCATTTCTATTTTACCAATCTGAAATGTAGTCCCATCAGCATAATGCTCTTTTGAGGCCTCTCGGCTCAGATGATCACTGATCTTCGGACCCGGAAGACCTGCGTATGTAATCATACCGTCTTCGATCACATGGCTAAGCTCTATGAATCTGGTCATTTTGTATTCCTTGTGATTTGCTGCCGCAGGCAGATTGTTTGGTCTGATTTCCCCTCTCAGGAAATCAGACCAAGAAAAAATTATCTCTGCGAACTCTGCGCTTCTGCGGTGAGATTAAACTTCGATGGCTCCGCCGATTTTCTGAAGATGCTTGCGGAAGGTATAGGTTGGATCTTGGCTGCGTTTTTTTAAATATTGATCGAACTTAAATTGTTGACTAAGCGTGTTACCGGCTTTAAATGCTTCAGCCTGACTTCGTTCGGTATCCCAGATGGTGCGGGCTGAAGAAATAACTTCTTCAATATGTTGCAGCGGGGTAAAGACAACGCCGTCATCATCTCCAAAAACAACATGATCTCTTCCAACCTTAAAGTCTCCAAATTCTGCTATGGTAAGCGCCTCCGATGCACGCGGATAGACGCGTTTTGGTCCTTTCGGACACGACCCATAGCTAAAAACAGGAAGGCCGATCTGAACCAGATCAGATGTATCCCGATGGTATCCCCATATTACAATTCCATTTAAACCGACTGCCTGTGCTTCAAGGGTAATTAAATCTCCGACGCAGCCTTCATGGTTTCTGCCGTCATTGTCGACGGTAAGTATATCTCCCTGCGCTGCATTTTGCATGGCTTCCAAAAAGATATCCACACTGCCGTAATGTCTAGCCGGAAGTACCCGCCCGGCAATTTTCCAGCCCTTAACCAAGGGCTGGATACCAATTCGAGCAACATAAATAGGAACGCCCAGCCTTAAACACGCGTCTGCAATCAAAGGGGTTGAAAGTTCACAGAAAGTTGCGTTAATTGTTTTATTATCCATTATATCCTCCTAAGTCATTAATCCTTTTTAATTTAACTTCTATAACCAATCAAGCTCATAAACAAATAAAATTTCTAATTATTTAGCTACCGGAAATCTTTTACACAACCCTAGCACTTCTTCCAATAGGTTCTCCAAGACCTCCGCTTTGTCTCTATTTACCATCGCCGCATCCATCATCTTAACAATTTGAACCACCTCTGCTTCGCACATTCCCCTGGAGGTAATTGCCGGGCTACCGATTCTTATGCCGCTGGCTATCTCAGGCTTCTTTGGATCGTTGGGGATCACATTTCGGTTAACGATGATGCCAACGGATTCTAGAGTTTTTTCAGCGATATTTCCATTTAATTCTTTGGTTCTTAAATCCAAAAGTATCAGATGATTATCGGTTCCCCCCGAGACAGTCCGATATCCCATTTTGTCAAACTCGGAAGCAAAACAAGCAGCATTTTTTAATGTCTTTTTCTGCAATTTTTTAAAATCGTCTTCCATGGCTAATTTGAAACACACCGCTTTGGCTGCAAGAATATTCATTGCGGTAGTCCCCTGGCCACCGGGGAAAATTGTCCTATCGATTTTCTTAGCATGTTCTTGCCTACACAGAATAACTCCGCCTCTTCCGCCCCTTAGCGTCTTATAGGTGGTAAACGTCACAAAATCGCTATAAGGAATCGGGCTGGGAATCACACCGGCGGCAACCAATCCGGCAATGTGGGCCATGTCTACCAACAAATAAGCTGATACGCTTTTTGCAATTTCAGCCATTTTTTCATAATCGATCAATCTGGAATATGAGCTTGCACCGGCCACGATCATACGGGGCTTATATTGGTAGGCAAGATCCCGAACCTCATCATAATCGATAAGTTCTGTTTTAAGATTGACCCCATAATGTTGAAAATTAAAACATTTACTAGTGATTGAGGACGGGTCTCCATGAGAAAGGTGTCCCCCATGGGATAACTTCATAGACAGGATCCTGTCACCGACGTCAAGAACTGAAAAGTAGACCGCCAAATTGGCTGACACTCCGCTGTGAGGTTGGACATTGGCATGACCGGCTCCAAAAAGCTGTTTGGCCCGCTCAATGGCCAGGCTTTCCAGCTCATCCGCATATTTGCAGCCGGCATGAAATCGATTTCCCGGATAACCTTCCGCAGCTTTAAGATTGAACACTGAACCTTGAGCTTCTAATATAGATTGCGGCGCATGGTTTTCAGCAGCAATAAGATCCAGCGTATTTTCGATACGAGATTCTTCATTCTGGATAATCCGGTCTACTTCGTGATCGTCGGCAGCTAAATATTGCATAAATTAGGTCTCCTTAACAGAGCTCAGATGACAGATGACAGACTACAGAGAACAGAAAACAGACAACAGACAGACAATAGGGAAGGGTTTTTATACAACGGAGGTTGTAATTTGTAAATGTAAATGGAGTAATCACTAGATCACCCCCAATAAAATGAAGAAGGAAAGGATGAAAAATCTATGATATGCTCATTCGGAAACTATACAGAACGACATAAATCATTGCGCATACATACACAGCATTCTGCATGTTTGACCCGCTACGGTAGCTATATAATCAACGATTTAAAGGACGAATATGTAATTTATTATGACGCTGTGTATAACAAAAGGCATGCCCAGACTGTATGCTTACTTTTTTGTGTCTTGTAATTTTAATGATTTAGTCTATTCTCAACTATTTCTGTTCCCGGAATGATTCTAAAGCTTCCCAGTCCAACGCTACGCCATGACCTGGGCGTTCGGGCGCAACAGCTTCTCCGTTTTCCAGCAGAAACGGATACTTAGTGAAGCGCTCGAGTCCGAAGCCGTGAACTTCCAGATACGATGCATTGGAAACAGCGGCCAGCAGGTGAACTTGTAAGTCATGCACGCCATGGGTGGTGATAGGTAAATTAAAAGCTTCAGCCAAGTGCGCGATCTTTAACCAAGGTGTCACGCCTCCGACAGTTGCAACATCCGGCTCAGGGAATGACACAGCACCCTGGGAAATCATTTTTTGAAACTCATAGATCGTATGCAGATTTTCGCCGGCAGCAATGGGAATGCCGCCTTCGCGGGCAATTTTAGCATGACCTTCGATGTCGTCAGGAATTGTCGGCTCCTCCAGCCAGAAGATATCATAGTCAGCCAAAGCCTTGGCGGCCCGAATAGCATGATCAACGCTCCACACCATGTTGGCATCGACCATTAGAGGGATATCCGGTCCGATCAATTCTCGGCTTTTAGCAACTCGCTCGACGTCTTCAGCTAGATGCTCTCGCCCCACCTTCATTTTGATCGCGCGAAAACCATGATCTAAAAAACCATTGGTCTGGTTACACAACTCGTCCAAGGTTAGCTGTAAGTCGACTCCACCAGCGTAGGCTTTTACCCGATTGGTACTGCCTCCTAACATTCGCCACAACGGTTCACCTATCCGCTTTGCTTTCAGGTCCCAAAGCGCGATATCAACCGCAGCAATAGCAAAAGCTGCCGTTCCGCCTCGACCCACCCAATGCAGTCGCCACCACATTTGATTCCAAATAGATTCGATACTGCGTGCGTCTACTTGAAATAATATCGGCGTGAGATCTTTTGCGATCATCGCATGAATCGCTGTACCTCCGACACCTGTGGTATACGTATAGCCAAGGCCTTCCACTCCATCATCTGAGCGTACGTTTGCGGTTATTAGCTCAAAGTGTGACATCTCACCATGGGTAGAATCGGACAAAACGGTGGTCAACGGAATGCGAAAATAATCCGCTTGAATGTCTGCGATTTTCATCGAAACCTCCTGTAACGCCATCCACATTTAACAACACACCGGATATAAACTCACTTTGATCTGAGATAACATTTGCTGCGCAGATTTGGAGGCACAGTAAAGCCCTGCACCGGGAAATGCTTTAATGCTATTTATGGGAAGAATATTTATTTTCCAATCCGTTCTTCGGTTTGAGGATTGAAAAGGAGTGCCTTCGACATGTCAACCATCAGTTTCATATGTTCACCAGGAGGCTTGACGGCATTTGGGGGTACTCGGCATGTCACTTCCCTTCCATTAATATTGACGAATACTAGCGTATCGGGCCCTGTCGGTTCGAGGACTTCTACAACACTTTCTATCTCGTGGATCTGAGAGTTTCCCCTTTGATCTGCAAATCCATGTGAAATCTTTTCCGGACGAATACCGAGAATAACTTCACGGTCAACCCATGAATCTAGTTTCAGACCTGATTGTTCGAT
>CP070746.1:2154334-2170721 GCA_020348305.1 Desulfobacterales bacterium | reverse complement strand
GGACTGTTTTTGCCCGGGTGCTCGGAGATGATCAGGGCAATCTGCATGTTCCCTTCTGGAAAGCCACCCGGGTTATTTCCGATACCCGAGTCCGGCCCAAGAAGACGGTAGAGCTCAAATACGAATTTGCCATCGAGGACCCTGAAGATGAACCAACCGCCGAGGCCAGTCTTATCTATCGGCCGGTTATCAAGCCATTGGCAATCATTAAAAACTGGGATGTGAAGGATATCCTGATTACAAGTAGTGTCTGGTAGAGGAGGAAACTAAATTGCGAAAGTTATTTGCTGTTATCTTTTCATTTGCTTTGTTGGTTTTGTTGAATATTCCGGGACAGGCGCTTGCCGGTCAAATCACAGGATTCGTTAAGGTGAAGGGATTGCGAACCCCGGCCAATGTGCTGGTCTATCTAACCAGGGCCCCATCGGTCTTGTTGGACCTTTCAAAAGCGAAATTTGTCATGGATCAGCGCAATCTGGAATTTATACCCCATGTGCTGCCGATTTTAGTAGGGTCGACAGTTCAGTTTCCCAACAACGACAAAGTGGATCACAATGTTTTTTCCATGTCCCGAACCAAAAAGTTTAACTTGGGAAGTTATACGGCCGGGGAGAGTAAAACCGTGTTGTTTGATAAACCCGGTATTGTGGAGCTTCGCTGCGACGTCCATGCTGAAATGGCCGCTTATATTCTGGTAATGAAAAATCCCTATTTTGCCGTGACAGACGCCAAGGGGCGTTTTCAAATTCCGGATATGGACTATTTAAAGCAAGTTGGAATAGAGGGCATAAATGATCTGCCGGCCGGTAAATATTATATAAAGACATGGCATGAAAAACTGAAAACACAAAAAAAGTCGATTGAAGTTCCCGGCAATGGAGAGTTGGAAATTCAAGTTGACCTCAAACGGGGGGTGCCCGGTGTTTTGTATAAATGATGCAGCAAACCCTTCAGGTTTCATAGATTTGAACCTGGTAGAGTTTGTAAAATATGCCTGATTTCTCGATATATATGGCGTTTGCCGCAGGATTAATTTCTTTTTTATCTCCCTGTGTTTTACCGTTGGTTCCAGGATATATCTCTTTTTTATCCGGGGTGTCCAGAAATAAGAGAAAAAAGCGACGAAGCGACCTTTATGCCCACAAAGAAAGGCATCATGCTGTTGAATTCAATATTCTTTGTCGCCGGGTTTTCCTCTGTTTTTAAATAAATTCGCATTGTAACCTTAATCTAGCATTAATTTACTGCGAATAATGAGAAGCAATGAAGAAACATTTAAATCACCGAGCGTTTTTAATTTTAATTGTAATTATTTCCTCTGGATTTGCTGCATTTTATTTATTTGATGCCGATCCTTTAGCAAAGGATGACAGTCAGGAATTAGACCGGTTATTCCGGGATATGCTTGTTCTCAAAATACCTCACGTTACCGAACCGGCTGATATTAGGCTTAAGGATATAGAAGGCAGGCAAGTCAATCTCGCCGATTTCAGAGGCAAAATAGTGTTTCTCAACTTCTGGACCACATGGTGCCCTACATGCCGTATCGAGATGCCGTCAATGGAAAAATTGCATCAAAAGTTTAAATACAAAGATTTTGCCATGGTAACCATAAACTTACAGGAGGCTGCTTCCCAGGTAAAAGAATTTTTCAAAGTGCACAAGCTAACGTTTACGGCACTGTTGGATTCAACCGGAGATGTAGGCACCGCATTTGGTATATACCAGATACCGACGACGTTTATTCTGGATAAAGAAGGACGAATAATCGCCAAGGCCGTGGGACCTCGGGAGTGGGACAGTAAAAACGCCATCGCCCTGTTTGAGCACCTTACCGATAAATATGTAGCGATTTCAAACCTGACATCAGCACATTGACTTCAACATGTTGTGCAGAAATGATGACTAGTAAAAATGAGCAGAAGAAAAGTTTGGTATTTGATTGGTTTAAGTTTCGTAGTGGCAGTGATCATCCCTTTTTCAATTCACTTTTTACCCGCCGAAACACAGAATCACACGATTTCTCTGGAAGCTAAAAAATACGGTTATTCTCCATCAAGGATTTTCGTAAATAAAGGGGATACGATCGTATTAAAACCGGCTTCCCTGGACGCTACCCATGGGTTTCTCTTGGATGGATCCCCGATAGAATTTGTTATTCGAAAGGGTGGAACATATCTCAAATATACCTGGGAAGATGACGAGGGCAAGCTTCAAACCGACTGGGATAAAGTCTCCGAAGTCGAATTTGTTGCGGATAAAGCGGGTAAGTTCACCTTTCGGTGTACCCAAACCTGCGGCAATCTTCATCCCTTTATGAGTGGGGAGTTAATTGTAAAACCCAATACGCCTTATTATCTTTTTATTTCTCTATCCATTTGGATTGTATTCAGTTTGCTGCTTTATTTTCGGACTGACAATGGATCCAGCTTTACGGGTTTCAAAAGGATCAACCTCCTGGATACCTGGCCATGGTTCAAACGAATCGTTAAATTGCGCAGTTTTCAATTTTTAGTTATCCTGCCGAACTTTATCGTATTTTATCTTTTTATTCTCAGCAGCCTGTGGGGAAGCCCGGTGGGTAATCGCAACATTGCGATTATCTTTGTATGGATCCTGTGGTGGTTTGTTTTAAAGGCGATTATTGTTCCGTTGGGCGGCAGGATCTGGTGCATGATATGCCCGCTGCCCGCGCCCGCTGAATGGCTGAGCCGCAGGAGTCTGACCGCCGTCCGTTATGTCAATAAACCGTTCAAAGCCTTGCATCACCGATTTACCGGGCTTCAGAAGGACTGGCCGAAAGTGATAGGTAATATCTGGTTGCAAAATATACTTTTCCTGGCCCTGATTTCATTCGGCATCATTTTAATCACCCGCCCTGTTGCTACGGCTTTGCTGTTTCTGGTCATCCTGGTCATAAGCCTTGGACTTGCTCTGATCTATCGCCACCGGGTCTTTTGCCGGTATTTGTGCCCGGTCGGCGGATTTCTTGGTACGTATTCAATGGCCTCAATCACGGAGGTGAGGGCCATTGACCTCGACACCTGCAAAAAACACAAGGAGAAGTCATGTTACGCCGGCGGACCCGGCGGGTGGGCCTGTCCGTGGAAGCAATATATCGGCACGATGAACCGCAACAATTACTGCGGGCTTTGCACGGAATGCATCAAGAGCTGCCCCAAAGATAATGTCGGGGTATTCATAAGGCCTTTTGGATCGGACCGAACATTGAGAGGCTACGATGAAATGTTTAATGCCATCATCATGCTGGTAGTGGCCATCGCATTCAGTATTACCATGTCCGGTCCCTGGGGCGCTATCAAAGACGCCGCCAATGTCACCGAAAGCAGACAAATAATTCCGTTTCTTTTTTATGTCGCTTCAATATGGGGTCTGGCTTTAGTACTGTTTCCCGGGCTTTTTACGCTGGTCGCAGGAGCGGCAAAACGCCTCGCCGGGAGTCGGATAAGCAATCGGGATATGATACTTCGAATGGCTTATATTCTGGTTCCAATCGGCATCTTTGCTTGGATTGCTTTCAGTTTGCCAATGCTGATGGTGAATTTTAATTATATTTTCGCTGTATTGTCTGATCCATTGGGGTTGGGATGGGATATCTTCGGTACTGCTAATTATCCATTTGAACCCTTTTACCCGGAATGGATTCCCATCATCCAGGGATTTATCATGCTGGCGGGGCTCTATTTTGGTTTGAGCCGAGGATACTTGGCGATAAAAGAAATCCTAAAGGATCCGATCTCAAGGGCTAGGGCTATGATCATCCCCTCCATTTTTGCACTTTTCGTGATCAATATCTTTTTAAGACTTTATATGGGGTAGGATGTAGCTTATTGGAAAGTGGTCAAAATAGTAAGGCTTATCTTTGAAGGGCAACCGATCTGGAGCTGTATCGCGTCTTACTTGCATCCGACAGACCGGATCGTTGAAAATAATTTCGTGCTTCTCCTAGATTATGATTTTTCACTGCTGCTCCTTGCGCCACAAATATAGATACAACCCAATCCCACTGACAATCATCAGGAAACACAGCACCTGGCCCATGGAAAACGAAAGGATCACAAAACCCAGGTGTGCATCGGGCTCGCGGAAAACTTCAATGATGAAGCGCACAAGCCCGTAGCCGATGAGATATAATGCGATCATAGCACCTCTGGGCAATTTGATTTTGCGCACACTCCACAACACCGCAAATAGAAAAATGCCTTCGAAAAAGGCTTCATACAACTGAGATGGATGTCTGAGTTCTTTGGTCGGTGCCAGAGGAAAATACATCCCTATTTTTGCAGAGGTTACCCGGCCGTATAATTCGCCGTTTATAAAATTACCGAGTCGTCCGAACGTGTATCCCAATGGAGCTCCCGGAAAAAATAAATCGATCATATCCCATGGATTTAATTGATTTTTGCGCACGTAAAGCCAGCCCGCAAAAACCACACCAATGAGGCCGCCGTGGTAGGACATGCCGGATATGCCGGTAAAGGTGATGCCGTTTGAAAATGAAAACGGCAGAAATATTTCGAGCGGATGCTTGAGATAATAGGAAAAATTATAAAACACCACGTATCCCAATCGGGCACCGATGATAAGTCCGAGAATCATATAGACCATCACCTCTTTTAGTTGATCGGTTGAAATTTCGAAGCGTGGCTCCCGTTTTATTCGGTACAGCGCCAGAAAAAAAGTGAGGGCAAAGGCAACGATATACATCAACCCATAATACTGGAGTCTGAACGAACCGATCTGGAAAATAACCGGGTCTATGTTTTGGGGCAAATGCTGCCACCAGGTCCAGAAGTCGTTCATTGTTAGCGGCTTTCCTTTCTTTTGAGTTTGATCTACATATGGGAGTAGACACCGTATGCACCAAATTGAAAGGCAAATTTAAATATCGAATACGTGCCCGCGATCGCCAACGCTCAGTCGCAGCAGGCGGGTCGAACAAGAAATTTCGAATTATGAAGTTTTTTATATTAGCATATTGTTTCACATCAGGCGAGGCTCTAATGGGAAAAGGCAATTTTAGACCATAATATAGGAACCAAAAAATATAAATGAATGGCCCGGTTCCGGCCGGAATCGGGCCATTCATTTATTACAATTCGATTCCCAGTCTTTCCCACACGGATTCATCATCCTTGATTTCCACCGCTTTCAGACGAGGATATGTTGTGATCAGAAAGTATGCCAGCGGCAGAACCCCCAGTACAATGATCATGAGGTCAGGAATAACGCGGAGGTTGCCGAGCAAGGTGACGGCGCCTCTCTCGAAGAAGTCGGCACTTCTTGCCACCCACAGACCATCTGTAAAAGAGATCCAGGCTTGCATGGCTCCGATCGGCAAAAGGGTTCCCATGGCAAGCAGGAACAGCCCACCATTGAGTCCAAAGAAGGAGAGTTTCAGGATGCCATCTTTCCAATGGGCCTTGTCGACCAGCCCCCGCCAGGAGAACAGCAGCAGAGCAATGGAAAGCATGCCGTAGGTTCCGAACATGGCTGTATGGGCGTGGTGCATGGTCAGGTAAGTTCCATGCTCATAGTAATTGATAATGGGAAGATTAATCAGGAATCCAAAGACGCCGGCACCCAGAAAGTTCCAGAAAGAGGCGGCCACCAGGAAATACATGGGCCACTTATATGAAAATTCCTTGCCCCCTTTACGAATGTCTCTGTACTCCATTAAACCACGTACCACCAGAGTGATTAGCGGCACGGGCTCCATGGAAGAAAATATGGCCCCCCATCCAACCCAGAAAGAAGGGCCTCCGTACCAGAAATAATGGTGGGCGGTTCCGATGATACCGCTCAAAAATGTGAGGGCCGCGGTAAAATAGGCCACCCTTAAGGCCGCCTTTGCCGTGGCAAGCCCCATGGCGACCATCAGCACCGCGATGATCGCTATGCCAAAGAACTCAAAGATGCTCTCCACCCAGAGATGAACCACAAACCAGCGCCAGTAGTCCGCCATGGTGAGGTGTGAACCTTTGCCATAAAAAAGCCCGAATCCAAAAAAGGCGACGACCAGAACGGCACTGAACACGTAAAACCAGATCAGAGCGCTGAATTCATCCTTGTGGCGTTTTAGATGATTGCCGACGGCGCGGTATACGATCAAAAGCCAGAAAATCAAGCCCCCAAACAGCAGGATTTGCCAAATGCGGCCCAATTCAAGAAATTCCCAGCCCTGATGGCCCAGCCAGAACCACAAATCTCCCAGCAGCCCCTTGATGCCCAAAATTTCTCCCAAAAGGCTTCCCAAAGCGACGATCAAGACGGCAACGAAAAGGAGCTGAACCAAAAAGCCTTGCTTGGCCGGCTCTTTGCCTCCAATGATGGGTGCCAGATAGATAGCAGATGCAATCCAAGTGGTGGCGATCCAGAAGACCATCAATTGTAAATGCCAGGTTTTGGCCCAGCTGTAAGGAATCAGTTTGGCTACACCAGGTATGAAAAAACTGGCCGGATGAATGGTATAATGGGCCAGTAACCCCCCGAAGCTGGTCTGGAGCAAAAACAACAAAATGACTACCACAAAGAATTTGGCGGCTTTAAATTGACTGGAAGTCAGGGGCATATCAATCAGCTTTTCTGACAGGGGAACCCCTTTGGCTGTGCCGTACCACAGACCGTATTTATGTATACAATAGACAAACAGTCCCAGGACCAGAAACAAGGCCAGGACACCGGCAATGGAGTAGAAGTAGGTTTCCGTGCTGGCAATATTGCCCACTCTGCGGTCCGCCGGCCAGTTGTTGGTGTAGGAGTAATCTTCTCCTGGACGAAGGGTTGAGGCCACCCAGGCGGTCCAGAAGAAAAAGCGTGACACCTGAAGGCGTTGGTTTTCATCTCCGATGGTGTCGGGAAGAAATCCATAACGTGTCTCACCCTCTTTAAATGTTTTTTCCCAGTGTTGCTGAACCCTTTTAAGAGCTTCCACCTGGGCTGCGGTTAAGGTGAGCGTGTCCGTGGCGGCATCATACCGATTGGTTTTTACCTCGTTTTTAGTTCTGACATCGATGATTTCCTTTTGAAGATCATCGAGTTGTGCATATGGTTTGCCGTGCTCTTTTTGGGCGATGTAATCGCCCACCGCCTCGGCCTCTATATGAAGGCTGGTTGCGGAAAACTCAGAACCCCGCTGTGACCCATGCCCCCAGACCGCCCCATGATCCATCAGACCGTAACGTTGATATACGTCTTGTCCTGCTAGAATGTCGGATTTCTCGAAAAGGAGGTTGCCGTCGGGGTCAACCACTTTTCCAGGATAAGGTGGCAGGTCTTTTTTCATCGACACGCCGCCAACCAGAAGAACGACCATGGCAATTATGAAACAAAGAATTGCTGCCCATTTAAGTGTTTTAAGGGACATAATTCACCTCCTTTTTGGAAAACCCAATTTTTTTTGTGTTGATATATTTTCTGGGTGTGAAATACTATATTATGAGTACTTTGAGGAATCAAAATAAACGATGCGGATTATATCTCACTATGATGGTTAATAGTCAATAAATATAGTGACCACATAAGCTGGAGGCCACGATGTTTAATACGCAGGATCACAGAGCCAACTTTGGCTTGTTACTTATGCGGCTGGGATTGACGGCCATACTTTTGATTCATTCTTTACCGAAATTATTTGATGGTTCACCCGCCTGGACCAGTGTCGGGACAACCTTAAATTTCATCAACATTGGTTTGCCGCCGGTATTTTTTGGTTTTGCAATGTTGCTTCTGGAAGCCTTAGGAGCAATCAGCTTTGTATTCGGTTACTTTTTCCGAATTGCTTGTACCATTTTATTCATTCTTTTTTGTTTGTATTTCTTAAATTATTTCCGGATCGGTTACCAAACGCTAATGTTATGGTCATTAGGTCTTGCTGCCGTATTTTTTGGTTTAATTTATGTCGGCCCCGGACGCTATGCGATTGCGGTGAAGCTTGAGAAAAAGTAGTCGAAAATGAAGCATAAGTTCTGGTGGAGTATATGTTGAAACTAGGGAGGAGTTTTCCGTCGGACAACAGATCACGCTCTCTTTCAAGCTTCCCGATTCTGCGGATCACATAATAATTGGTGGCGAGATTGTCAGGGCATCATCTCAGGGGATTGGGGTAAAATTTGGGATAAGCCCTGATAATAGCTTGAAACAACGTGAAGAGCAGGTAAAAACATAGTTCTCAATAGGCTACATTATTATTAAGATGGCCTTTCAAACATATGCGTTAACGATTTACCGAACAATAGGTTTGGATGGTTCAAACAAAAATGAAAACAAAAATATTAGTTGTCGATGATGAGGATTTTCAGAGAGATTTGCTGAAAAGGCTTCTTTCTAAAGTAGGATACGACGTTATGACGGCAGAATCTCCTGAGGTTGCGATGTCCATTTTAGCCAACGAAGAGTTTCCGGTGATCATCACGGATTTAATTATGCTTGATATGGACGGGGTGGAATTTTGTCAACGGGTCAGAGAAACTAACTCAAAAACCGTTATTATTGCTCTTACCGGCCACAGCGATCTGTATGATATGGAAAAATTAAAGGCCGTTGGATTTGACAATTATCTCACAAAACCAATTAAAGTTGATATCATTCGGCGGGCGGTTGAAGAAGGTTTAAAAAAGATCCTACCCAAAGAAAAAACCACTAAGAAGGAAAGATAGAATATCCATTGAGTGATAAATATAGTCTAAATTCGTCTCTTCAAAATGTAGAAACAATAATCTTTGCAAGTTCTAAGCAAAAATTTGAAAACGTCCACTCTTCACCCTGTTTCGGCCCTCATTTTTTGCCAGGTAAAGGTATTTGTCCGCGGTGTTGATGAGAGCTTCGGGTGAAATTTTCTCAAATGGTTTAGAGGCATTAAATCCGGTCACACCAAAGCTGGCGGTGATCGATATCTTATCTGCTTTCCATTCTATTGTCTTTTTTGCAAGATGTTTGCGAAGACGTTCTGCCATCCGGCTGGCATTTCCCACACTCGTCTCGGGCAGCACCAGTAAAAACTCTTCTCCTCCGTATCGTGCCAACCAGTCCATATCCGATCTGATTAGTGACATGATGCAATGAACAAACTCCTTGAGCACCAGGTCACCGCATTGATGCCCAAACGTATCGTTCACTTTTTTAAAATGATCTATGTCGCATAAGGTTATGGACAGCGAATGCCGGTATCGTAATGCGCGCTTAATTTCATGGGGAAGATGTTCGTTCAAATATCCGCGGTTATAGCATCCGGTGAGTGAATCGGTTCTGGATAAAAGCCGGATTTCTCCGTTGGCCTTTTCCAAAGATCTGTGTTTCATGCTCAGGCGTTCATATAAAATCGTATTTTCCATTATCAGCGAGTATTGTTTCGCCAGCATGGTCAGAAGTTTCATATTTTCTTGGGTGATGTAATTGTCCTGAATAGAAGTGATCAATAAAACCACGCCAAGAGTTCGTTTCGTAGAAGTGAGGGGTAACATAATAGCGGATGCATCGTTTTCAAACGCCAGTGCGGGAATCAGAGCAGGTTGTCTTCGGTTGACGATCCAGGAGAAAATGCCGCATTCGATTTGAAAATTAATTTCTTTCTGACAAATTGACCGTTTGTTCTCAGGTGATACATATCGCAACGCGAATTCATGGGTGTCGTCATCGACCAAAAATAATGCACATATCTCCACATCAATGAGATTTCTTAGATCGCCCAAAAACACCCGCCAAATTTGACGGATATTGGCAGGGAAATCTATGCGGTCTTGAAATTGCCCTAGTTGCTCAATCTTGTCGATGAGCTCGATCAGAGCGCTTCTTTTATCACTAACTTCAACCATATCAAAAGATAAATTCCGAATCTATTTGTATTATCTCTTAAGCATTTAATTATTTTAGCATATTCTTTAATATCCCGAAAGGAAGGATTGTCAATAGACAATATTCAATTTTAATCTTTTGGTTCCGGCGTTTTCGGCTTAAGGTATTAAAAAAGTATTGACCAGAACTGGCAAAACACATATTGGGGTGCTCATTATGAACGAAAACAAAAAAGCGACCCTTTTCATTCAATGTCTGGTAGACACCATTTATCCTGAGGTCGGGGAGGCCATGGTACAAATTTTCCGAAAGCTTGATGTTAACCTAAGCTGTCCGACGAACCAAACCTGTTGCGGTCAACCCGCTTTTAATTCCGGGTATCGCAAAGAAGCCCGAAAAGCTGCCCGTCATTTTATCCAGGTATTTGAAAATGCCGAGATGATTGTCTGTCCATCAGGATCCTGTGTAACTATGGTTCGACACCACTATCCGGAATTATTTACAAATGAACCACACTGGCTGCAGCGCGCGAACAGTGCAGCTGCTCGAACATACGAATTTACAGAATATCTTGTTGACGTTCTCGGCTTTGAGGATGTGGGCGCAAAATATCACGCCAAGCTGACATACCACGATTCATGTCATCTGCTCAGAGGAATCGGTGTCAAAGAACAGCCGCGCAGACTCCTGAGCCACGTGCAGGGAGCCGAATTTATCGAGATGAACAATTCAGATCAATGCTGTGGGTTTGGCGGGGCATTTTCGGTAAAGTATGCGGATATCTCCACTGCCATGGTGACGGAAAAAGTGAAAAATATTATCGAATCCGGCGCCGATACTGTGGTCGGATGTGACATGGGCTGTTTGATGAACATTCAGGGTATGTTGAGTCGGATGGGGTCTAAGATAAAGGTTAAACATATTGCACAAATTCTCTCTTCAACATAAAAAATTACACTAAATGAGAATTGGATTCGCTCGTCCGCGAAAGTTGCGAGCTACGTGTTACACGGTGCGTGTTAATTCACAACGAATTGATCACAACCCGCAACCCGTAACACGGAACAGATTGCTATGACCGAGATTACAACCGAAAATTATTTGTCTGAAGCCAAACGGGCGATTAAGAATCAGGTTTTACAAAACGCCCTGGCGGATCTTCAGCACCGATTTGGGACCGAAACGGCGCTAGCTTACCAAAATCTTCCGGAGGGGCCTGAATTACGTTTCAAAGCCCATGATATCCGGATGCATACCATCGATAATTTGGATGTCATTTTGGACAAGCTAGCTGAGAATGTTCGCAAAAACGGCGGACACGTCTTTTTTGCGAATAATGGTAAAGACGCTATCGAATATTCTCTTCGAATCGCCCGTAAACATAACGTCAAGCGTGTGGTTAAAGGAAAATCGATGGTGACCGAAGAAATCGGTCTGAATAGCGCATTCATTGAATCAGGTTTAGATGTATCCGAAACAGACCTTGGTGAGTATATCATCCAGTTGGCTGGCGAGCACCCATCCCATATTATTGCGCCGGCGATTCACAAAACCCGAAACGATGTCGGCAAACTTTTTAGCGAAAAAATGGGTATACCATACATAACTGATCCAGCGAAGCTGACCCAGGCGGCCCGCAAAGCATTGCGCGAAAAATTTTTGGCGGCTGATATGGGCACTTCCGGTTGCAACCTGGCCTGTGCCGAAACCGGACATATCACGACGGTGTCCAATGAGGGCAACATTCGAATGGCCACAACCATGCCGAAGGTCTATATTGCGTTTATGGGCATGGAAAGGGTGGCTGCCCGATTGGAAGATCACGACGTACTGATCCGACTGCTTTGTCGGGGTGCTTCTGCCCAGAACATGGCAACATATGTCAGTTATATCGGTGGCCCCCGGTATCCGGGTCAAGCGGATGGGCCCGAAGAATTTCATTTGGTTATTCTTGACAATGGTCGCAGCCGTATTTTGGCTGATGAAGATTTCCGAGAAATGCTTTGTTGTATTCGTTGTGCGGCCTGTCTAAATGTTTGCCCGGTCTATGGAAAAATTGGCGGACATTCCTATGGATTTACGTATTCAGGACCTGTGGGTGCAGTGGTTACTCCGCTGCTGGTGGGTATTAACAAAGCCAAGCATTTGTGTTTAGGAGAGACACTCTGTGGTGCCTGTAAGGATCAATGTCCGGTTGACATCGACATTCCGCGAATGCTGCTGGCGCTGCGCTCGAAGCTAGCCGAAGGTGACTCTGTATGGGGGGTGACTCCGGCGGATAGAAAAGAAAAGTCCATGTATAGAGCATGGTCATGGATGATTTCTCATCGAGGCGTATACGATCTGTTTCTCAAGATGGCTGCATTCGGGCAAAAATTTCTGCCGCAAAAAGAGGGAATGATCCGCTGGCTGCCTCCGCCAATGAACGGTTGGACCCAGAGTCGCGATATGAAACCGATCGCCTCGGAAAGTTTTCTGCAACGCTGGCGAAAAGGTTCTTAGACAGGATTTACTGGATTAAGGCTAACTTCTGAAGGATAATTAAAAATCGATGGCAACGTCTAAACATGCTGAATTTATTGGCAGAATTAAAAAGGCATTGGGGCATCCCAAAGAAGACGACCAGCGCATGGCCGAGTTTTTCAACCTTCCGATCTCTGAAAACGACCGAACCATTCTGGAACACATCAAAAATAGAACGCCGGAAGAAAAACAAAAACTTTTCGAAGTACTTATTGAAGCCGCCAAGCCGATTAACCTGAATGTTATCGCGCTGCCGGATGTATCCTCAGTGACGTCCGCGATCGTTGATCTTGTTGAGCAAAAAGAACCGGAATGGGGCAGCAAAAAGAGTGTGGTGGCCTGGAACCATCCCCTCATTGAACGCTTAAATCTAGAAGAAGCTCTAAGCCAACAAGACGTTCCGGTATACGTCGCCGAGTTGAAAAATGAAGAAGAGCAGAGCTCTTCATCTAGTGATGAAAGAAAAAGACTTCGGCAGCAGATTATTGATTCCTATATCGGCATAACATCTGCTGATTTTTGTATGGCAGATGCAGCAACGTTGGTGATGCGAACCCGTCCGGGTCAAGCACGGTCCGTTTCGCTTGTTCCGTTGATTCATATTGCTGTCATCAGATACGATCAGATCATTGCGGATTTGAAAGAGCTTTATGCCCTTCTGAAATGGGACCCTGAGAATCACAAAGAAGGTCTAACGAACTGCATGACCTTCATCTCAGGGCCCAGTAAAACCGCCGATATCGAAGCCAACATGGTGCACGGCGCCCACGGACCGCGTGAGGTTTACGTGTATGTGATAAGCGACAAAGACTAAGTGCTCATATTCGTTACCGTGATTTCATCATTTCAATGACATGACCTTTCTCCGTTGACCTCCATTTGACGTCCACGCGCTCACCTTCTGAAAAATCAGATAGCGATGCAGATCTGCTTCCTTTCTTTAAAACAGCTCCGGCGCTCATTGGCCCGCCCACCGTGAATCTTTTTCCTGCCAACGGACATTCAATAACTACAGTGTTGTGCGCTTGATCGATTGCTTTAATGGTTCCGCTCATCAAATAAATTTTTTCACTACCGCTTGCAGGGGAAATACAAAAAATGAAGGCCACCCAGAGACTCACAAAAAAAATGGTGAATAGATATGTTTTTTTCATGGCTTCCCTCCCTTTCATTATTTAGAAGTTTACATATTGGTGCAATGCACTTCCATTTGAACTGGACCATCTAGAAGGTGAAGAGCGGCTGAGGATCAAGGCTAGCTCAGGGTAACCGGATCACATGAGGAGTTGAATCAGCAGTGTAGACTGAGAATCAGAATCGAGTATCTACTAAAAATCATAAGACAAAGAATAAGATTGTCAAATGTAAAAAAATGGCGGTAAAAGGGTCGGCGCTTATTATGTCAAAAGCTGCATCACCCGTTCGCGATGATAAACAGGATCTCCCAAAGCCATTTCGTTGGCCTTGGCCCGTTTAAGAAACAAATTCATTTCATTTTCCATGGTAAAACCTGTTCCGCTTAATACCTGGATGCCGCTACCGGCATTGTGGGTATAGGCTTCCGAGCAGTAGGCCTTGGCTACCGATGCCGAAATCGCGACTTCTTTTCCGTCTGCGTGATCCTGGGCCCAGGCTGCCCAGTATAAAATCGAACGTACGCTTTCCGAATCGACAAACATTTGGGCGCAGCGATGCTTAATCGCCTGGAAGGCACCGATCGGCTGATCGTAATGGATTCGAACTTTGGCATATTCGGTGGCAATTTCCATAGTCCGCTGGGCACCGCCGACGCATTCCGCGCTTAAACCCACCTGGGCACGCTGTAATACCCGCTGCAAGGGCGTCCATCCATTATTGAGCTTACCCAGGATGGACTCCGAATCCAATCTCACATCGTTGAATTCCACTGCTCAGCGTTTTGCCTTGTCCAGCGTATTCCTTTGGGTAATGAATTGCTGAAAAACCCGCGTCAAAGAGCTTTTTTTGAAAATCTTTGTAGGCGTGTTTCAATTCTTCCTGATTTTCATAATTCCGGTAGCGGCCGGGGTCCCAGCCATCCGGTAAATTCTTCTCCAACCAGGAGAGAAATTCTTTGCGAAATTCTTCCTGTTCCGGCGTGAAGCGAAAGTCCATTCTTTTTCTCCTTGTTATAGATGAAATGGGATTTAAGCGGTTAGGTGTGTTTTTAGCTCTATCACAGATTAAAATCGACCTTTTAACGATCTGATGTAGTTAGATTTTCATTGTGAACACTTTCAGAACTTATTTGTCCTAATTTTTTTCCCGAGGCTCACATCTAAGGAGGGGTCACTCGAAACCGGATGGCGGTATAAAGCTTTGAAACTCGCGCTCGAGCAGACCTGCAAAGTGAATGCATAAGTGGTCGCCGTATTGCGGTCCGACGATTTGGACACCAACGGGCAACCCATCACTGGAAAATCCTGCTGGTGCCACCGTGGATGGTAGGTACGCATTGCACGAGTAACCCGCCCAGAACATTTGCGTCGTCGAGGGCTGCGGTTTGCCGTTGACCATGACCATGCGCTCCCAGCGCTCACCTTGCTGGTTGTGAAAAAAAGCCGTGGTGGTTGCAGTCGGGCATAAAAGCAGGTCATATTCTCGGAAAAAACCCGCCCACGCGAGACGCATCCTGTGGCGGTCCTCGTTGAGCTTGAGCCAGTCTTTGTGATACATAGCCTGGGCCCGAATCATTTGAGCCGGATAGCTATCATCGTTGGGTCTTAATTTCCTGAATGCGTCCAGGTTCTTGCGGAACTCTTCGGGTGTCAGTAGTCCTACTGTTGCCGCGCGCAGCAGTTGAATATAGTTGCGATGTGCTTTGCGCGAGTCAATTTTTGGCCTGGCCTTCTCACTGACTTTTGCTTTTTTTTTAGCGAGGAAAACGACTAGGGCCTGAATCCTCTTCTGAACTTCGTCGTCAACTTCAGCTTCTGGATCTGTGTATATTACCGCGACCTTGTAATCGCTGAGCCTCTTTTTCTTTGGCTTGGGCAGCCGCAGCTGCCAGCCCATTCCATTGATATGATCGGGACCGGCCATCACATCAAGTGCGATGGCAAGATCATCGGCACAGCGCGCCATCGGTCCAACAGCAGCGATATCGCTTTCTGCAACCACCCCCGGTAGCGCTTGACCCTTAGACGATATAATACCGTAGGTTGGCTTGTGGCCATAAACGCCGCAGTAATGCGCCGGGTTGCGGATCGACGCCCCGATGTCGCTTCCCGCCTCAAGGCTCGTTAACCCGGCAGTAAGCGCTGCAGCTGATCCACCCGAAGAGCCCCCCGGCACCCGCGTCATATCCCAAGGGTTATTCGTTGTTCCGTATATCTCATTGAAGGTCTGCCAATCTGCAAGATAAAGCGGAACGTTGGTCTTAGCGAAGATCACCGCACCTGCGTTAAGAAAGCGCTCCACAACAATAGCGTTTTTCTCGGGATAGTTGTTCTTGTATTGTGGTAATCCCCACGTCGTCGGCATACCCACCACGTCAAAGGAGTCCTTTACAGACATAGGCAATCCATGCAATGGTCCCCATACTTCGCCTTTGGCCAGAGCTTGGTCGGCAGCCTTGGCACGTTTACGTGCCGCCTCAACATCCATGAAAATGACCGCGTTGATTTCGGAATTATAGCGTTCGATGCGCTGCAGATAAAGGTCGAGCAACTCCAGGCATCCAACCTTTTTGCGGCGGATCAGTGAAGCGAGTTGTTTGGCTGAGCGAAAAGGAATTGTAAGCATCGTCTCCTCCACTAGCTAAGGTCTTCCCTATTCCTCAATTCCTAAATTTGTAATTCCTTAATCTTCGATTATATGCCACAGATTTTCTTAACCTCCTCATTATCCACTAGTTCCTCAACCGCTCCTTGGTAGCAGATTCGGCCGTTGTCGATGATGTAGCCGTATTCACTCAATTCAAGCGTAAAAGTAATGTTCTGTTCCGCCAGCAGCACGGTTAAACCCGCATCTCTCAGGTTTCGAATTCGTTCTTCCAGTGTTTTTACTAAAACCGGTGCCAATCCTTCAGTGG
>CP070746.1:2149532-2154234 GCA_020348305.1 Desulfobacterales bacterium | reverse complement strand
TTTTGAAGGTCGGTCAATTCTACTTATCGATGAAGCTCAGCCTGCTTTGGCTGTAGGGACTTGTTATGTAGTTGGCGGCATACGAGTCAGTAGACTAGCACTCACCTTAAATCCAAATTTTTCGTACAATCGATATGCGCCTCTTGTCTGCAGCACAAACTGCGTTTGGGATATAGAGGGATGCTTTAAAATACAGTCTAACAACCACTCTCCAAGACCCTGATTGCGGTATGCCTCATCTATCACTAAATCATCTATCCAGGAGAAGACTGTATAGTCGGTGGCTACTCGAGCAAAACCGATTTGTTCCTGACCTGAGAATAGAGAGAAGCACAGAGAGTTCTGTATCAGCTGCTCAATGATCGCACGAGGACGAAAATGCCCCCAATATGTCTCGGCAAGAAGACCTGAGACGAAATCGACGTCGATTTCGGCAGAATCGTCTACAATCCTGAACTGTTCTCGTTTCCACTCCATATGTGGTGCTTAAATGCTGAAGTTACTTGCCGGTATCCAATGTTGTCAGCCAGTGATTTAATGAGAATATTTGCAAAAAACCACGCCTCCCAAAACCTTGGATGCTATTATAGTATCTGCAAAATTGCAAAAATTCAGATATGTAGATGTAATCACAACTCTGGTAAAAATACGGATATCCTAATTTGATATCACAAATTCTCGAGGTCGGTCAATTCTGCATAGATGTTGGAGAAATCTTGAATTTTGATAGCACTTATATATTGCAGATATTTATTTTAATCCTGCCTTGCGAAGTCCCTCTTCCATCCGGGCGTTTATCTCTTGATCTTTGAAAGGACTTATCTCTTTCAAGAAGGCTATTGACAGATCTGAATTTTTTTTGAGAGCCTCTTCGATTTCTATAGAGGCTTGATTCAAACGGCCTGTTTCAACATAAATAAGTGCCAAGGGTAAATGTGCATAGAAAAAATCAGGATTACGAATGAGCGTGCGTCTTAGTAATTCCTCTGCCTCATCGAATCGTCTTTGAAGTGCAAAAGCTGAACCTAAAACAAAAAAATAGTAGGCATGATGATGAGGATTTAAACGGATTGCTTTCTCAACTAACGTAATACCATCTTCGAGCTGCCCATTATAGATAAAAGCTTCCCCAAGCCCAGCAAGTGCATCGGCATTATTTGGATCAAGAGAAACAGATTTTTTTCGCTCATCGATCGCCTTTTCATGCTGTTTTTTATACAAATAAATATCTCCCATGATACGGTGCGGTTCCGACAGACTATCATCCAAATCCAAGGATCTTTGCGCTAAATCAAACGCCAGATCCCTCACTTTCGGATCGCGATTCCATCCATGGGTCCAACGATGAAGGTGGGTTAATCCTAACCAGGAATATGCCAACGCATATTCAGGATCCAGCTCTATGGCCTTTTCAAACATTTTCAAAGCGAGTGCATGCGCATCTTTTGTAAATCGAAAGTAATAATCCAATCCCCGCAATGTATAATCGTAGGCCTCCAGGTTTTCCGTATATCTTTGGGTAAGCCGCTCTTCTTCACCTTTTGTCAGTTTTATTGCTAAAGCATACACAACTTTCTGTGTAACTTCATCTTGCAAGGCAAAAATATCTTTCAACTTACGATCATAGCGCTCTGCCCAAAGATGTCCACCCGTTTCAGCATCCACAAGTTGTGCCGTGATTCGCACCTGATCACCAAATTTGCGGACGCTGCCCTCTAAAACATATCGCACCTTCAGGTCTTTGCCGACTTCTTGTACCTTGACCGCTTTACCTTTGTAGGTAAAAACTGAGTGTCGAGCGATAACAAACAAGCCAGAGATCTGTGAAAGATCAGTGATTAGATCCTCTGTTATTCCGTCACTGAAATATTCTTGTTCAGGATCCCCACTGATGTTCACAAATGGCAATACGGCGATAGATGGTTTGTGCGGAGAGTTAAGTTCTCCGGTTTCTTCCGTTGAAACATCCGAAGACTTCATTGGGATGCGATATAGTCGAATCGGTTCAGGTATGTTCTTAACTGTTTGCTCGCCTAAATATTCATATTCCAAAGACAATTTGTCCTTAACATGTTCGTATACAGTTCCTGAGATGCAAACATCACCAGCTGTTGCCAGTCCTTCTACCCGTGCAGCAATATTGACTCCATCTCCATAAATCCGTCCTTCTTCCTCAATCACATCGCCAAGGTTGATACCGATACGAAACTCCATGCGGCGGTCTTCAGGGATACCTATATTGCTTTTCTTGATCTCCTTCTGGATCTTTATGGCAGCATTTACCGCATCCACAACGCTGGCAAACTCGGCCAAAATATTATCCCCTGGAGAATCTACTACTCTTCCATGATGTTGTTGGACAATTTCGGCGATCGACACCCGGTGGGCAGCTAAATCACGAACAGTGGCCTCTTCATCATCCCGCATGAGTCGGCTGTAGCCTTCAACGTCTGCGCTCAGGATAGCGGTGAGCTTACGTTTGAATCCTTCCTCGGTCATTGCCCCCCCATTTTTTAGGTTTTAAGATAGATAAAGCACTCAGGAAAAAATTGTATCAGAGGAACGCACAATCAGAAGAGCAATAGGCTTCAATTTAAAAACTAGACTCATCACACTCTCAAGGGGCTACTTCCAAATTTCAGGCATACTCATTTTGCCTGATGCTATTATGGGCTCAGGCCCCACTTCCCGCAGTGCTGTCTCCTGGTAGATCCGGAACACTTCCACAATGAACTCCTCCCAAACTACCGCCCGATGGCGGGAATCTTTATCCAATTTTTGAAATGGAGGATTATCTGAGAACTCCATGGCCCGACGACCTAACTCTGCTATCTCAACCTCTAAAGCGCCCGAAAGTAGATCGCCCAAAAACTGGTCAGGAGGATAAAATTCCGCGGCTCGTCCTATGTCTCGAAACACCTGCATTAAGAGAACGTTCCGGGGTCCTTCCCACAATTCATTAACCGCTGCGTCTCTGAAAATTCGTGGAAGAGCGCAGAAATCTTCGATAACCCCGTGTCCACCGAAAATACTGATGCCCTTGCGGAGAGCGTCCACCGAATCATACGCGGTTACTAGTTTCTGAATGATAATCAACTCCCGCAGCAGGAAACGCTTTCGCCTCATCTCCAGCGGTTCACCCGAAGCCAAACCGGGCTGCAGGCGTCCGCCCAACTCCTGGAACAGAGCGTATATCTTACACACCCCTGCCAAGCAGCGCTGTGCCTCGTGCACCAAATCACGCACTTGTTGGTTGGCCAAGGCCCACTCACCGATCTTGGCACCAAATACGTCACGGAACTCCGCATAAAGTTGGGCCTCACGCGCAGCACGGGTCATGTTCGCGGCACTGGCGATGCCAACACAAAGGCGCGCCAGGCTCAGGACAATACCAACCGCGTTGGCAACACCCCGATTCGTGGGACCGACAGCGTAGCAAATAGCGCCGTCGTATTCCAACTCGGCTGTTGGTACTTCGGCTGTGCCCATTTTCCACTTGATACGATTGATGCGGAAGTTATTGCGGATCTCTTTTTCCTTGTTCCCTGGCATCCAAGCCGGGACTATGAAAGTACCAACATCCTCGCTGCCTGAAATCTTCGCTGTAACTACCGCGTAGTCAGCGTGTATAGCCGAGGTGAAAAACTTGGAGCCGTACAATCGATAGCGGTCATCTTCCGGTACGGCTTCTAAAAGATTGGAAGGGATGTCCGACCCTCCTTGAATCTCGGACACGAACTCGGCGCCGATGCCGTATTCACCGTCAACCCCCTCCGTGCAATGTTTCAGTATGGCCTTGACATCGGGTATGTGGTCCTCGGGAAAATGCCTAATCAGAGCCACTAGCCCCTCAGTGCAAGTAATAGGGCACATCACGCCAAACTCACCCAACTGGTGCAACAGATAACGTTTAGCCATGCTCTCCCAGGCTGTGACCCTGGATGAGTATAGGCCCTCACTGAAAATCTCCTTTTCCAGTTGCAAGGTTTCAGCTGTACGAACAATGCGGTCGATGCGTCGGTTATAGGCATCGTAATGTTCTACCCATGGCAGCTTGTTAGGTTTGCCGCCGGTATCGGTCAAGGGCCGCCAACGAAAGGACACCTTGGGTGAGAACTCCCGCAGCTTGCGATCCAGCTCAACAAACTCATCTCCTGCGAAACACTTGAGGGTCTTTTGCAGAAAAGGGTCATCGGTGTAAAAGTCGAAGTCGTGAAGTATGTTTAGAAATGCTTCAAACGAATATGGATTGTTACGGTCAGGAAGACTCATGCTGCGCCTCCTTTTGAAAGAAATTAATAGTGACACTAATCGTATTAGCCTAGAATTAAAGATTGCTTGTCAGAATGCAGAGTTAAATCAGGATGAGATCAGGTGTATGTTGAAATATTAATGCACAATATCACGGGATAGCTAAAACCACAATATAATGATCTGGATAAATCAATGGAAAGCGTTGGTCTGCCTTTGAAGGTTTGTCAGAAAATCAAATATCAGCCAATTTTTGATTTATTGAGACTATTTGCTAAAAACCACGGCTTTGAAAACCTGTGAGTGCGCCGGTGAAACCGTCGAGGAGCAGTAAATGAAAGTTCCATACAATGAAGGATTAGCACCCCACATTGGCCCCGAGTCATGCGTTTATGCCCGCAAGGGTATAAGCGAAGCGTTGACAGGGGGTATGCGGGCCGGGCTATTGAGC
>CP070746.1:2144535-2149432 GCA_020348305.1 Desulfobacterales bacterium | reverse complement strand
CCGGTCAAAGACCTCAAAGTAGAAGATTTTGTTGTCCAGCGTGGTACTAAAAAAGCAAAAATACAATCGGTTGAAACCCTTGAGACAAGTGAATTCGTGCCGCTGAACATTGTCCTGGTGATAGACAATTCCTTTTCCATGAAGGAGCGCCGGGCTGTCAAACCGCTTCTGGCCGCTTTGGATGAATTTTTTAAAACCGTGCGACCTATCGATAACGTCCACATGGTTGTATTTAATAATAAAAAGACCATTCAGGTAAAAGAATACGAGTTGCATGCAAAAAGCTTTCATTCCGGCTTTACTCCCCAACTTAAAGAATTTATCACGCAGGCCTTTGATAGGGGCCTGACCGGCACAACCTTCCTCTATGAAGCCATGGTCGCCGGGATCGATATCATCCGCAGGATGCCGGAAGAGGATCAAAAATTTCTGGTGGTGTTTTCAGATGGTGAGGATCTGAACAGCGACTTTGATGACAAGGTGGTGGCGTCCGAAGCCGATGAGATTTCAAATTTTGAAGCGTTCTGCGTCGATTATATGCCGGGCGCCAAAACCGATCGTTTTCTCAAGACCTTTGCCGAAAATCACAACGGCCAAATCTGGAAAGCAAAATCAGCCACGGAACTGCTGCCCATTTTTCAGGCGTTTTCCACCACCCTTCTTTATCGGTACGTGGTAACCTATAAAATTCTTGATCCGCCCAGCGGGACCTTAGCCATGGAGCCGGCTGAATTAAATTTTGAGATGTTGAGCATGCTCGATGGTTCCCCCATAACGCACCAGGTCTTTTTTGAAACCGGCAAGAGTGAAATTCCTGAAGCCTATGTGTTATTTACAGACAAGGCCCAAACAGAGTCCTTTCATGCAAAAAGTCTAGCCAATGTGATGAAACGGTATCGAAATATCCTGAATCTCATTGGCAAAAAGTTACGTTTACATCCGGAGGATCGAATCCGCATCGTGGGGTGTAATTCAGATACGGGCGTGGAGAAGGACAATCTGGAGCTTTCCCGCAAACGGGGTGAGGCCGTAAAGAAATATCTTCAAAAAATTTGGGGCATCGAAGCCTCTCGCATGAAAGTGGAGGCTCGCAATCTGCCGGCCCAACCCACACCCGAACATACCTTGGGTAGCCGACCGGAAAATCAGCGGGTAGAAATTTTATTCGATTCAACACAAATGCAAGCCGACACAGCAGGCGAATTTGTTTTGGAAAGCCAGAATACGAATGAGCTAAAAATCAAGCCCCAAATTGTGGCAGGATACGGCATTAACAGCTGGAAGATTACTTTGTATGCCGGCGATCAAACCATTAAAACCTTAAGCGGTGAGCAAAATCTCGAATCGCTTTATGCCTTTGCCCTGAGCGACTTGGGCCTGGAGAAACTGGCAGCATCCGGCAATCTTCAAGCTCGCATCAAAGTAACAGATATATATGACGATACCTATGAAACAACCACCGAACCGTGCCGGATCCGAATTTCGAAAACAGAGTTGATCCATGAACTTGTGCGTCCGCCTCACGGCTCGGTGGCGATTCAGCCTGAAAAATTGACCATTGAAGAATTGACCACCATCGATAGTTCGCCTCTGTTAAACTTTATTTTCTTTGAAACCGGCGAAAGCGAAATTCCACCACGCTATATTTTATTTTCAAATCAAGCCACTACCAAGACCTTTGATGAAAGCAAATTAAAAGGTACGATGGAAAAGTATCAGCACGTTTTGAACATCATCGGCAAACGCTTGATTGAAAATCCTGAAGCCCGCATAAAGATTGTCGGCTGCAATTCAAATCGGGGAGAGGAACAAGGCAGAATCGATCTTTCTCGAAGCCGGGCAGAGTCCGTGCGTGCATATTTGAAATATATTTGGGGCATCGATTCATCACAAATGACGGTGGAGGCGCGCAATTTGCCGCCGGTTGCCAGTGCCGGCAGTGTCCGTGAAGGCAGGGAAGAAAATCAACGGGTGGAAATTTACTCTGATACGGCCGGAATTCTCGACACCATAAACAGCACATATGTGGAAGAGATCAGCGATGCCACCGAGATCCAGATCTTACCGCACATCCAGGCCGGCTATGACCTTGCAAATTGGACCGTCGAGTTGATCGGTGATGGAACATTGATTCAGTCCTTGAACGGTCAGGGCGATCTACAACCATCCTTCCAATTTAATCTAAATACCCTCGGCCTGAGTACCATCGGCAAATATGAAAATATCGGCGCAAATATCGAAGTGGTAGATAAAAAAGGCCAGACTTACAAAGCGTTTGCGAGTTCTGCCGTAAAATATATAAAAAGAGAAGAACGCGTTGCCCAAAAAATGGGTTATAAGGTGTTGGAAAAATATGCCCTCATCCTTTTTGACTTTAACAGTGCAGACATCAAGGCGCACAACCAGGTTGTCATGGATCGCATCATCGAAAGAATTAGGGAAGTACCAACTGCTAAAGTGACGATTGTCGGTCATACCGATACCATCGGTAAAGAATTGTATAACCTTGATCTTTCAAAGCGGCGCGCAAAGGCTGCTTATGATATGATCTTAGCCGGTGAGCTGGCGGAAGGTGAAACCATCACCTTTGAAGGTGCAGGACCCCACGACCCGCTTTTCGACAATAACCTGCCGGAAGGACGGGCACTAAACCGAACAGTAACCGTTACTCTGGAGTATGAGCAAACGCAATAAAGCTCGAAGATTAACCTAAAAAAGCCTGTCATTTAAGATGGCGGGCTTTTTTTTATGGTAAACTTTTTTGCGTGCCCCGGCGTCTAAACAGACAAAATCTTGTTTTTATGGGTTTGATTGTCGAACCCGGGTGGTCGTTTATGTTTGCAACACGAGGTAAACGATAATATGTTAATTTAACTTCAAAGGTGATAAACTAATATCGAATGCTGCAGCTATCACGAAGAGCATGCGCCCAGCGATTGAAATCCGGCGAATTGAGGTGGATTAAAGGTCTATAACGTGTCTGAAGAAACGTTAAATCTGGCGGAAATTTACAGGCGAGAATCCGGCGCTTTTTCGAAGAACTCCGGACATTCTTACCAAGGCTTAAGAGACGAAGAACTCGTCATACGCGCCCAGAATGATGACCCATGGGCAATTGAACAGCTCATTCGCCGCTACCAGAGAAAAGTCTATGCGATTGCCTATCAGATGTGCTTCGCAGATAATGAAGAAGCTAAAGATCGCGTTCAAGAAGCCTTTCTTCAGGCATTTCGAAGCATCAAAAAATTTAAGGCAAAATCATCGTTTTATACCTGGCTGTATCGAATCGTGGTAAACACGTGCATCGATGCCCGCAGACGCCGCAAGCGTCGGAGTCGAATATTTTCTCCATGGCGCTTTGCAAAAAGGGAAGAAAAACAATCCAACTCCTTTTTAGAAGATTATCCGGATCATAACGAAAATATGAATCCACTATCCGCCTTAAGCCATCGACAGCTCGAAAGAGATGTGAAAAACGCGTTAAAATTATTATCTGAAAAACAGCGTGCCGTGTTTCAATTGAAGGTTTTGCAAGAAATGAGCATACCTGAAATTGCGGAGATTATGGACTTAGCGGAAGGTACCGTAAAAACTCATCTTTTTCGCGCCACACAGATGGTCCGCAACCGTCTGCGGCAGTGGATTGAAAATTAAAGGGGAGTGCTCAAATGAACGCATGTCATGATCAAAAAACAAACCTATTGCTGGACGTATACGGTGAACTGGATGAAGAGGCTCGTGTGAGCTTGAACCACCATCTTGAAACCTGTGACGTTTGTCGACAAGAAAGGCAGCAGATATTAGGCTTGCTCCGAAAGGTTAAGACAACCATGGATCCGCCAGAGCTATCTGCTGCAGAAGCTCAAATAATGGCAGATAATATAAAATTAGAACTGAAAAATGGGCCCAAAATAAAACGATGGTGGCAAGATTCGATCTCGCGACCCATGCGATTTATTCCGGCATTCGCAGTGGCTTGTATTTTGATCATTATCGCGGGTATCATCGGTTACAGCAAGCTTAAAGACGGTGCTGAGTTTCACGTGTCAACCATAATTCAAGCAGAGCAGCTGACTGAAAAGGATTTGGAGATCATTAGAAACTTAGATCTTTTAAAAGAGATGGAGGCTATTCAAACATTGGTCCGCATTGTTGATAATGCGCAGGATGGCCAACCTTCGGAGGAAAACAACCACGATACCCGAGGAATGAGACCAAACATTTATGGGGAAAGCTATGCTTAAGCACGACGATCTTATTTTTCGAACAGGTTGGATAACAGCATTACTAATGATGATCCTTTTATTTTATCCAGGTACTTCGTATAGCGCACTGTCAAAAAATTACCCCAAAAAGGATTCCAATTTGCATCGATTAACTTATGAAGATCAATCCGATGAACAGATATTATTATCGAAAAGGAAGAAAAACCGAAATTATTATAAAAATTTAAGCCCTGAAGAAAAAGAACAAATCCAAAAAAAATATAAGGAGTGGCAATCGCTTCCGCCAAAAGAGAAAGAAAAAATTCGGAGGCGAATGAAGCAGTATCGGAAGATGTCACCTTCGGAGCAGGAGCTCTACCAACAGCGATACAAACAATGGCAACACCTCTCCCCTAAGGAACGGAAAAAACTTCAAAAAGATCTTGAAAGGTGGGAAAACCTTTCTCCACAGGAAAAAAATGCAATTCGCCAGCGTTTCAAACCCTAGCTCTTCTCTGCAGAAGTAACCGGTTGCTCTCACAATTTTATAATCATTGAGGCTTTTGATGGATGTAAACTATTTACCCCGCCTAATCGTCTAACCCTGCAAATACGTTTTCTTGGATCAGATGAACGCTAAGAAAGGGGAATAGAAAAATGAAAATTATACGATCAATGCTGGTTATGGCGCT
>CP070746.1:2141737-2144435 GCA_020348305.1 Desulfobacterales bacterium | reverse complement strand
GGGATATATGACTCTGTTGATTTATTAAGTTTTTCAAAAACCTAAATCTTAATTTTTTGAAACATCTCACGTTACAGTAATGAAATAATTTTGGTTTTTAACCATTTTAAAAAAATTATTTTAAGTATTAAAATTAATTAACACAAATACTTCGATTATTGGGCTGTTTTGAGCAAAAAAAAGCACTTTACCGCCTTATTATGCTATTTGCAGGCTTGTTTGGGCGTACTGCTCCTCATAGCGGATGTACCGCTTGACATTGCAAGCAAGGGAAGCAAAAATTAGTTGCAATTGAGTGCGACTTCTTTTCCGATGACGAGATTTTCTCATCCCATGCCCACGAGTTAGCTCTGAGACCAAACCCTCAGCGCCAGCTCGAACAGCGCATTCTTTGCGATAATCCAAATCACTCATGTACTTGTGATGTCGAACTGCTCCAACATATTCAGCTTCATTCACTGTGTATGTTGCAACAGTTTTACCTATTTTTACAGGGCAACGATGTACGTTCGGGCAGCTATTGCAAATCTGTGGATCAAAGTGGACATTGATTTTACCAGTTTTTTCACTCCGTTCTTGATCCTTAGGCTGTTGATGGTTAGGGCATTCATTGATGGTTAATTCATTCGTTTCATCGTCAATTGTAATGTCAAAATCACCTGCATCAAAGGGGCGATCTTTGTCATTATAAGATTCAAATGATTGTGAACGCCCCGCGGTCGGGCCTTCAAGTTCAATCCCATTTTCCTGGGAATTTAATATTGTCTGCCCATTAACAAAACCTGCATCACTATACTGTTGTTCAGGTTTAAAATCATTTTCAATTAATCGTTCTTGTATATTGGGTTGTTCCTTCGAGTCAGCGTGTGTTGATTCTTCGAGTTGTGCATCTGTGATAAACTGAACCTTATTTTCAGGATCGCATGTCTCTGTTACAAAAGCTTTGTCACCTGTTACTTGTTGACGAACTTTGCGAGTGTAACGCGCTTCTGGATTATGAGGTGTATTGATCGTATCACTATCGGGTTTTTCTTTGATGATGATTTCAGGGTTTTCATCTTGCTGCTCAGGCTCCTTGACTTCACACTGTTGCTCAAACACTTTCACTAATATTTTAAATGTTTCATAATTTTTAATTTGATTATTATTCTCAAAAGCACTTTTGAGTTCATATAAATCTTGCGCCATCAGTTTTATTTTTCTATGAGCAAGCTCTTTATCTTTTTCTGTCAAATCAAAATAGGGTAGTATAATAAAAAGTGTGTACTTTTACCTTGAATTTAAAATAAAAAAGGCTTATTCTTCCAGTAGTATAAATTTTCAAACAAAAAATAACCAGAATAATTTATCAGGAGGAATAAACCAATGGAAAATATATCGATTCAATACGATGAAAGTCAAGAAAAAGATAATATATCTGAAAATATCGAAGATATTATTCCCAGTAGTACAGAGTTCTTTGATATGCTTGAGGAACAGATTCGGCATATTGCTCGAATAACCATTATTAATACGATTGAAGATGAATTTGAACAATTTATTGGAGCGGCACCTTATAAACGAGTTAAAGAGCGTAACGATTACAGAAATGGAGTACGATACAGAGATTTTGAGACACGATTTGGATTGATAAAAGACATTCCGATCCCCAGAGCCCGTAAGGGAAGCTTTATTCCTAAATTGTTCGACAGATGGATACGTCGAGAGAATAAAATTACCCGGGCGATTGCCGATTTGTTTATCAATGGTATCAGCACCAGAAAGGTTAAAAAAATCACAAAAGCCATTTGGGGACGTAATTATAGTGCTGCCACTGTTTCTAAGTGTAATAAAGTGCTTCAAGAAGATTACCTGAACTGGATGAATCGACCGATAACGCAGCCTATTCGTTATCTGTTTTTGGATGCTATTAATTTGAAAGTGAGACGACATTGGATCTCCAAAGAATCATTACTGTGTGCCATTGGAATTGGTGAAAATGGTAAAAAAGAATTTTTAGGTTTCCTATTAGGTGGTAGAGAATCTACCAAAAGTTGGGAAAGTCTTCTTTTGATGTTACTTCAACGAGGACTTTCTCCTAAACATCTTAAATTAGTTATTGTCGATGGCAATGCTGGCCTTCTAAGTGCTATTGATACATTGTTGCCAGACGTCGCTGTACAACGCTGTATCGTCCATAAAATCAGAAATATAGTTAATAAATGCCCCCGCACTTTAAGGAGCATTGTAGTACCTGAAGCGAAACAAATCTTTTATGCCACCAGTCAAGCCGAAGCACAACAACTATTTTATGAGTTTAAACAAAAGTGGCAGTCAAGATTACCCAATGTTGTTGAGTGTATCGAAAAAGACTTGGATCAGCTTCTGGCCTTTTATCAGTTTCCGTATAACCATTGGGAGAAGATACGGTCAACAAATGTCATAGAAAGAGCTTTTAAAGAATTTAGGAGACGGATTAAAGTCATGGAGACATTTCCTAATGAACAAAGCTGCTTACGGATTATGTTCTCCTTGGCTAAAATGCTTAATGAAAATTGGCAGTTTAAGCCTATTAAAGATTTTTGAGAATTTACACACTTTTGGGAACACTACCAGGGAAAATACCATCATCAGAGAATAGTTTAATTGAGTTAACAAAGTTACCCCCAATTAACGGATAAGGATTTCACCTTCATTTTTATAGCTGAAAAAGTCATTT
>CP070746.1:2139136-2141637 GCA_020348305.1 Desulfobacterales bacterium | reverse complement strand
GGGTCGGCATGATGATTCCGGGAATTGCCCTGTTGGAATTTACGGGTTATCTTGAGGAACTAAAAGCGCTGGGTATCAAAGCCGGTTTTGGAAACGATCGCTTGAGGATTTACGGCACCAAGTTTATGTGCGACGGCAGCATGAGCGGTTGGACCGCCGCCCTATATGAGCCATATGCCAATGGACCTGATGAGTATGGCATCACAGTGACGTCAAAAGAAGAACTTACAGCAGGCATTGTTGAAGCACACCAAGCCGGGTTGAGACCTGTTACCCATGCGATTGGGGATCGTGCCATAGATATTGTTCTGGATGCCATTGAAAAAGCGCTCAAACAAAGACCGGATCCGGATCACCGTATGAGCATCGAGCACTGCAGTCTCCCTACTGAGGAAGCCATTGACCGCATAAAACGTTTGGGTGTTCTGCCATCGTCTTCAGTGGGTTTCATTTATGAGCTCGGGCCGGCACATCTTTTGGGCTTGGGACCCGAGCGCATCAGGCGTTATTTCCCCCACAAAACCTATCTCGAAAAAGGCATCATATCGGTCGGAAACTCGGATTGGTTCGTGACTTCCGGCAACATCGCCCAACAAATTTATGGCGTGGTGACCCGAAAAAGTTACACAGGGGAAGTTATTGGACCCGAACAGGCCATCGCCGTGAAAGAAGCACTGCACCTCTATACGATTAATGGCGCTTACGCCTCCTTTGAAGAAAATATAAAGGGCTCCATCGAACCCGGTAAACTGGCCGACCTGGCGGTTTTAGATCGCGATATTCTAAGCATTCCCGCCGAAGAGATAAAGGATGTGCAGGTTGAAATGACCGTTGTTGGCGGTGAAATCGTTTATCAAAAAAAATGAATTACAGATTTTCGATAGCAATCATAGGAGGGGGCGTTTTAGGCTTGGCCGTTGCATACACCTTTTTGAGTCGGGGCTTCAAAGACATCGTTTTGCTCGAAAAAAATAACGGCTTTGGGCTGGAGCAGTCCGGAAGCAATTCCGGCGTGATTCATGCTGGATTTTTGTATGAAACCGGAACACTGATGGCCAAACTTTGTGTTGAGGGAACGGAGCTTCTTTATGCATTTTGTGAAAAAAATGGCGTTCCTCATAAACAAACAGGCAAACTCATGGTTGCCACCAATGAAGAACAAGAAAAAGAATTACAAAAGTATGTTAAGCTTGCCGAAAACAATGGATTGCAGGATGTCAGCATCATCTCTGGAAAAGAAGTTAAAAAATTAGAACCATGTTTGGAAGTTAAATCCGCACTCCATATTCCGCAGTCCGGTATTTTTGACTCCTCTACCTATGTATCCACCTTGTATAAAAAAGCTGCTGCCATGCATGACACACCCGACATGTTGATGAAGTCATGCGAAGTTGTCCGAATAGAGCCCAAACAAGATCGTTTTACGCTACACGCAGAACAATCGCGCGGAGACAAACAGAATTGGCATCTTGATTGTGAAATACTCATCAATGCCGCCGGTCTTTATTCATGGGATATCGCTAAAATGATTAGCCTAAAATTGCCATATGAAAAACAGTATCTCCGAGGCGAGTATTATCAATTCAACCGCAGGGATAACCTTTTTATAAATATGAATGTTTATCCGGTTCCCATCTTAGTTATACTGCCGGATGGGGGACACTTTCTGGATCTCGGCGCCCACCTGACGCCGAAAGTTGGGCCGGATGAGAGAGGAAAAACTCTTGTTGCCAAAGAGATACTCATCGGACCGATTTTTACTGAAGTGCATAATCCGGAGGATTTTCGCAGTACGATCGATCAGTCCGTATTTTATCAATCGGTAGGACCCTTTTTACCTTCGTTAAAAGAAGAATACCTTTATAAGGGCCATACCGGAATCATAGGTCTGATTAAGGATCAAACGGATTTTATCATTTTAAGGGATGAATCGTATCCCAATTGCATTCATCTGTTAGGAATGGAAAGTCCCGCACTAACCGCATCATTGGCAATAGGAAAATTTGTCGCTAATACAATCAGTTAGCTTTATCTTTGCCTGATTTTTTTCATTTTCATACTATAGAAGAATACCATTTCATTACCTTTCTTGAAGAATGATCCAAAAAGGTTCCTAATTAAAAAACTTGAAAACACTGATGGACTAATATATTAGATTTGTAGCCATGTCATCATTGGGCCTTGTTTCTCTCAACCAAAGAAATGAGAATCGCCACTAAAGTCGGCGACTCTTCGTAGGTTATTCATCCGTTTTCATTTCGACCCCCAGTATGGGTTGCCCGAGGTCAGGGGGGGGATTCGTCATCGAAAATCTAGTCCCTTGGGGATCACCAACGGCGTGTCTTCTGGGCACGGATATTCACTTAACCATAATGGAAGATAGAAAGGAGGGAAATTATGAATGGGAACATCTTAAAAAAGATCGTTTTTATCGTTTGCCTGGTTACATCTTTGATATTTAGCTTCACCGGGCAGCAAGCCATTGCTGAGAAGGTGATCAG
>CP070746.1:2134333-2139036 GCA_020348305.1 Desulfobacterales bacterium | reverse complement strand
CAGATCAATACAGAAACAAAGCGGGTGGGTCCGATTCTTGATGATTTGAAAAACTCCATGCAGAATGTCGCGCAGTTTTCAGCCCAGATCAATGCCCAATCCAAAGATATTCCGGTAATTACCCAGAGCCTCAAAGAAGTACTGACATCTGTGCAAATGGTGATGAAAAATCTGAGCCAAACGACACCCCAACTGCCGCAAGTTGTTAAAAATGTTCAGGATACCACAGACACCCTTCCGGTGCTCATTCTTCAGGTGCAGCAGGTGATGGTCGAGATGGAACGTTTAATCAAGCAACTTCAGTCTCACTGGCTACTTGGGGGTAAATCGAGTGAACATGCGCAAACGGCTGCCCGCATCTCGCCGCTGGAGATAACCCCATGACCCATCGTCTATGCACCCTCTATTTAATTGGGTTCTTTGGGTTGCTGTTGGCCGTTTTAATTTTGAGCAGCTGCGGGTCTTCACCGGTGGTGCAAAAAGGCCCTGTGGCAGATCAAGATCTTGAGCGTTTTAATCGGGCAGCGCAACAGGCCTTTGATATAGGCAAACTGCAGCAAGCCGCAGCTTTTTACCGAAAGGCGCTGGAGCGCGCCTACCTTGGTGACGATTCAGGGGCCATCATTGACGCACAATACAACCTGGCTGTTTGCCTGATGAAGCTGCAATCATATCTGGAGGCGCTTGAGGTGGTTCGCCAAGCCAAAGCAAAAATGGCCCGGGCAGGCCAGAGCAATTCGGCTGATTTTCTTCTCCTGGAAGCCACGATCCTTCAGCGCACCGGAAATTCGGAGCAAGCCTGGAATATTACCGATCAAATCCTGGCGACAACGCCTCCAGCATCTTCGATTATTCAAAGCAGAACACATTTCTTACGGGGCCTGATCGCAAACCAGCGGGGCGATATGGTTAAACTGCGCGAGACAATCGTTTCCCTCGGAAAACCGAAAGAGTTCCAATTGCGCGCAGATCGTTGGGAATTGCTGGGGTATCTGGCCATGGCTGAACACAACTGGGCTGAGGCCGTTGAAGCCTTTGACGAAGCGGCGAAGCTGCGCCAGGAAGTTCTTGATTATCGCTCAATGGTGAGGGTCCTGGCCTTGGCAGGTGAGGCCAGCGAGAGGGCGGGCCGCGCTAAGGCCGCTGCAGTGCGTTATCTCAGGGCAGGGCGCAGCGCTGCATTGCAAGGTGACGACGATCATGCGCAAAATTGGCTGATCAAGGCGGAGCGATTAGCCAATCAAGCAGGGGATGACCATATTGCTCAGGAATCCCGAGCGTATCTGAAGCAGATTCAAGATACGCATTAGAGGTATGTGGATCTGCCTAAACAAATCGGTCAAGGAGTATTGTAATTTGGTGCTTGTAATTTGAGATTTTAGAAGCCTGACGCATAAAGCCCAAATTTTACAATCGCCCCTATAAAAGTCACAAAGGCTGTATCTTTTGGATAAGGATTTTAATATAGTTATAATTTTTCCACCATCACTGCCATGGATAAGGACACCATCTCGTCACCGCGGCGTTGGGTCAGGATTTCATTGATTATTTCATTTTGCTGACCGTCGGAACCCGCCACTTCCACCCATTGTCCCAAGGGAACCATTATGTTGGTTTGGGCTCCATGGAATCGGATGACACCCTCCTCTGTTTCGTCATAAGCGATACGCGGGACAATTTTTAGGTCTGCATGGTCGCCGACAATCCGTGGCGTGACCTCAAAGCCGGTTTCAACTTCCTTAAATGTCACTGTCCCAGGGCCAGTCGTTCTCCTGTGCCGATGTGAAAGATAGGCCCCGTTTTCCAAGTACGGAATTTCTTTACCGGTGCTAATATAAGCCGGGGTGCCCGATGCGGTAGTCACAAAATATTCGGAAACGCTTGTTTGTAAGCGCTTTCGCTGCTCAAGATTTAATTCAATTCCGTCTTTTGTTCGCTTGTCGGTAGCCATACTCCAGTCTTTTCTGGATAGGCGGCCATCGATGGATTCCGAACGCTCGGTATCTGTCAACCTTTCGTGAAATCGAACCCGGATTCTAACCTGCTCAATCGGAATGTCAAACGCTGCCAGATAGTCGCGAACGCGCTGAATGGCATCTGGATTGTCGACAATGACCAGCGAGTTGACCCGGGTAGCCACGGTGACTTTTGCACTTGGGGAAAGGATGCTTCGAACGATCGGTAACATTTCATCAGCCCTGTGGTATTTAATTTTGATAACTGCCACTTCATCCGCATGAGAAGCATTACAAAGCATAAATAATGCTATAAACGGATAAAGCCATGAGTTAGAGCTGAATTTAATTCGATTTAGATATTTCATAATTAATAATCCTATTTTTGTGGAAGCTTATTCAGTAAAACTTTATCACGGAGCCCTGAATAGGTCAAAAAATGTGCAGCACTTAACCGGGACATATTTTGATATGGTTTCGGATTTTCGTTTTCTGCGGGTTACGGCTTGACAAATAAAATTTTTGCATGATATTGTTTATCGTAAATATACGATTAACGGATTTGAATAATGGACCCTATAAAAACGGTAATCCCGCCTGCATGTTGCACGCTGAATATATCCGGAGTACAACAGAAAAGGCTGATAAATATGTTCAAGGCTTTGGGCAATCCGATTCGCTTTGAGATAATAAAGTTTTTGGTTACCCATCCCGGGTGCATTTGCGGTGATATTGTGGAGCATTTGCCTATTGCCCAGGCAACTGTTTCTCAACATCTTAAGGTTTTAAAAGATACCGGATGGATATCAGGGATTATCGAGGGTACGGCCACCTGTTATCGACTGGATGAAAAAAATATTGCCTGGTTCAGATCGCTCATCGGGGAAATATTTTAAAATAAAATATGTTCGAGAATCGCTAAAGCGGCATACGCCCATCAGTTTCACGCCATAGCGATTTTTTAAAACGCATATTTATCGTAAAAGTACGATCAACGCTTCGAAGGAATTGATTATGTTAGACCAATTTGCACGGTTAAGTGACTTTATCATTGAATCTTTTTTGCACATCTGGCCGTATTTACTGGTGACGATTCCATTGGCGGTGGCGGTGCAAATGTCAGGGGCCTCAAAATACATCAAGCGCGCCTTTCAAGCCAAGCCGCTCAGCGCCATATTGCTTGCAACGATTATGGGTGCCTTTAGCCCTTTTTGTTCTTGCGGGGTCATACCGGTAATTGCCAGTCTGCTCATCAGCGGCGTGCCCCTGGCTCCGGTGATGTCTTTTTGGATTGCCTCCCCATCCATGGATCCGGAAATCTTTTTTTTAAGTGTGGCAATGATCGGTTGGAAATTGGCCATATGGCGTCTGGCAGCCACGCTTTTTCTGAGCCTAAGTGCGGGTTACATCACCCATGTTGTTATGGAAAGAGGATGGTTGGGGCAGCAGATTTTGCGCACCCGCAAAGTTGCATCTGTGCAAAGTACTGCGGAGTTATTCAAAAAAATAGATTTTCCACCAAAAAAGCCAACAATACCTATAACCAATATATCAGCAACCAGTGAAGATTGCTGCGGCAAACAAGTTAAAAACTGGGATGACAGTGATACTTCGGCTGCGTTTCGGAGACGGTTAGTCATAGAGACCTTGAGTGCCACATGGATGGTAGGCAAATTTATGGCATTGGCCTTCTTACTGGAAGGTTTGATCACGCTGTATGTTCCTCAAGAGTGGATTTCGGTTGCATTGGGTCGACAAAATCCATTGGTTATTATCACCGCTGCATTGCTAGGGGTGCCGACCTATACCACCAGCCTAACCGCTTTGCCGATGATCAGCGGTTTGCTCACCCAAGGTATGAACCCGGCGGCAGCACTTGCCTTTCTGGTGGCCGGGCCGACGACAACTCTGCCAGCTATGGCAGCAGTGTGGCCATTGGTTGCTCGCAGAGTTTTTGCAGCTTACCTTTCATTTGCATTGATCGGAGCCATACTGATCGGGTATTTATTTAACATTGCATCAGCAGTATTCAATTACTAAGCAGATCTGATAATTTAATTGCAATCCGCATGATCTTGGCTTAGATAGAACAGGAATTTAATGCGCTTTTCAAAAATTATCGATATAATGGATAGGCTGTTATACATGTTTGGTCGTGATTTGTATTGTTGGGGTTAAGATCGGATTGCACGCATGACAACAGATGCCGCACTTGAGGTTTACAGAAAGCTGGAGAAAGCGTTTTCCGCCGCTGAGCTACACCGGCCGATGCATATAGAACGTTATGAAGCCGACACAGAGCTGGAATATGATATAAGTGGTGTAGCCAGAGCGAATACGGGTAGGGTGCGTCTTCTGATTGAAAAGTTTATCGGCGGGGGCTTTGCCGGGCAGGTTTATCGTGTAAAAATACTTGAACTCGAAGCCGATGATGGTCCGATCGGAGATCTGGCGCCTGGGGGAATTTTCGCCATGAAGATTTTAATTCCCCCGAGCGGTTTTTCCAGGCTGTTTCGCAATGCTTTGTATTGGATCGGTTTCCAGGGACCATTTCAGCTTCAGGTAAATCCTGAGGCTGCGCGGTCCGGTGCGCTCTGGCAAAAATTTATCCGCCGCGGGGCTAAAGTCCGGTTTGGTGATGAAACGGCTGTTGTGGATATTCATGCAACTTTTGTGGACTCCAGGCTGGGCAGCTGCGGTGAGCTCAGCGAATGGGTGGATGGCCGCACATGGCGATTGGAGGTCGAT
>CP070746.1:2129174-2134233 GCA_020348305.1 Desulfobacterales bacterium | reverse complement strand
TCGTGGCGGTAAAGAAAAAGAAGACTTCGAAGGGGGACTACTTCAGAAAATAATGAAAGACCGGGGATTTGGATTTTATGGACGTGGATTGTTGAGAGAAGCGGCTCTTAAAAAAGAAACCGACAAAAAAGATTAGTTTTCGAAACCGACAAGTTTTCAAATTTGTCGGTACAGAACAATTAGCGATAGTTTAAAATAGGAGCATATTGCATTTAAGTATTTAGCAGTATTGCTCCTATTTTTTTTTAATCAAAACAAAAAGGGGGATTTATGAACCGTTTGATCACCGTTGACGAACTTGCAAACTTGCTGAGTGTTTCCAAGGGTTGGATTTACGCTAGAACACGAAAGAAAGGGCCACAGACCATACCGCATATTAAGGCTGGGCGATATATCAGGTTTGAGTCTGAACAGGTAATGGATTGGCTCAGGCAAAAAAACGATATTAAAGTAGGCCAGCGTAATTAATGGAATTGTTATCACCAAAGGATGTCAAAGCGATACTGAGGGTAAGTCTCCCTATGATCTATAAATTGGCCGAAAGAGGCAAATTACCTTGTGTCCGTTTTGGCTTGCCGGATGATGACAGCAAGCGTGTGAAATTGTGTTTGCGATTTAAAAAGACTGATGTGCTTGAGTTTATAGAAAGACATTACAGTGGCAGTTAAACACACTTTCATATCCAAAAACGGCATGAAGACTAAAAAACTAACTGGAATGAGCGCGATACGTGAAAAATGCCTGGAGTGTTCTGGATGGTCATACAATGAAATTGAAAATTGTCCATGCCAAGATTGTTCATTATGGCCTTTCAGATTTGGCCGTTATCCGAAAAAAACAGTAGCAGGTAGCGAGTTTTCGGAAGAAAAATATGAAGAGATTAACTAACACTAATGGCTCAAAGAATTGAAAGAATAGGCAGCGATTTAACAGCGGCTATCAAAGAAGTAGAACAGGCCAAAATGCACCATGTTGTTATGCTGTTGCTCGAGCTGGCGGAATATCGGCTGACTGAATTTAAAAAAGAGACTCGGAATGAAAAAAAATATCCAGAATCATTTTAGTGGCAACTTTGTTACTTTTTACGGGAAATATCTTCCCAATTTTCAGAAAATTGGCGGTGATGAATTCAAAGTAATATGCCCGTTTCATGAAGATAAAAAGCCTTCTTTTAATTTCGACAATAACTCTGGAAAATTTTATTGTTTTGGTTGCGGAAAAAAAGGAGACATATTTCATTTTTACGCGAAGATTAACGGAATGGATACCCGGCGCGACTTCGGCAAAGTGCTTAAAGGCATCGCTGATGATTTCGGCATACCCTGGGAACAGCAAAAACCAAAAATGGTCAAGGCATATGACTACACGAACACTAATGGCGATTTGATTTTCCAGGTCTGCAGAATGGAGCCAAAAGACTTTAGGCAACGTCGGCCAGACGGTAAAGGCGGATTCATTTGGAATCTAAAAGGTATTGACCCGGTTATATACCGATTGCCAGAAGTGGTCAAAGCCGATGAAATCTTAATCGTAGAAGGCGAGAAAGACTGCGACAACCTTGCAAAATTGGTCTTTGCGGCCACCTGTAACCCGATGGGAGCAAAGAAATGGCGTAATAAATACGGTGAATATTTAAAAGGCAAGCGCGTAGTCTTGATACCGGACAACGACAATGAGGGCAAGGAGCATATGGCCCAGGTCGGCGCCTCTCTAAAGGGTCAAACGGCCAACTTAAAATTAATTCAGCTCCCGGGATTGCCGAGCAAAGGTGACGTTTCCGATTTCATATCTGGATTTAAAAGCACGGAAGAGGCTGCAGAACGCTTATCAATTTTGATTGAAAATGCGAAACCATACCAACCGCCGAAAACATACACTATCGAAGATGCTATTTTAACAACAAAACAAGTTTGCGAACTGCCGATTGCTACAAGGAAATGCTACTTGCACCCATGGCTCAAGGAAGATTCAATTAACCTTATTACCGGTTGGGCCGGATATGGTAAAACCTGGTTTGCTCAGGGAATAGCGGATAGTGTTACCAAAGGTGAACCATTCGGCCCCTGGGAATGTGAGGTGTCGGTGCCTGTTCTGTTTTTAGACGGTGAAATGAGCTTACAGGACACTCAGGAGCGGATTTTTAGCCTGATGCTTAATACCGAGCGCGAAAACCGGTTTTATTTTTATTCTGATGCTTATGCTAACCAGCTCGGTTTGCAGCGGGCGCATTTGGCAAACGAAAAATGGCGCTCTAAAATAAAGCAAATTCTTACAACACGCAAAATTAAACTGTTTATCATTGACAACTTGGCAAGCCTAGCAAGCGGTTTGGACGAGAACAGTAAAAAAGATTACGACCCTATCAACCAATGGTTCCTAGAGCTGAGGTTTGCCGGTATTTCAACACTGATGCTGCATCATACCAATAAAGATGGCGGTCAACGTGGGACATCAGCAAGGGAGGATAACATTGATATTTCAATACTGCTTAAACGTCCTAATGATTATGTAACTGAAGACGGAGCGCGGTTTATTGCATCTTTTAAAAAACAACGGGTATCAACAAAATACTTACATTTAATTAGCAATATCGAATTCAAGTTAATTGAAGATGAATCTAAATATCACATCTGGACTTATAGAAACGTGAAAGCGGAGACAAAGCGGGAAGTCCTTAAATTGTTGGACGAGGGATTAGAACAAAAATTTATAGCCGAAACATTGGGGGTTTCAAAAGGCCGAGTATCTCAGATTGTAAAACAGGCTAAAAAAGATGGCCATATTAGTGCAAAAGGTAGGTTAACTCAATCGGCATTTACGGAATTTTCAGAATGATAAAATATACCACAATGTGACACCAAAAAACTAAACTGAGCGGCTAAACTCAAAAACTAAACTATCAACTAAACTCGGCTAAACTGATTTTGGCTAACAATTTGAAATTAAAAAGAATACTCTCAGAAAAAAAACTAAACTTTTTGCCAGAATTTAGTTTAGTTTACCCCCCCCTGTAAGGGGGGTAAACTCTAAACTGGCACCTTAAATTAAACCTTTTGGTGTGCATCCTGTCCGAGTCCAGGATGCGGGTTGTTGGTGGGAAAATGAATCAAAAAAAGTCTTAAAGATGGATGCAGTACAAATAGAAAACAACTGTTCATCATGTTCATTTCAGCAGTTTCGAATGGTTGTTGATGGCAGCATGTTAGATGGCCCATTCTGTTGCTTTGGAACATTCTACATGGATACCAGGCCGGTTAAAATAGCAGAAATGTCGAAGTGTCCGATGCCATTCCGGCATAGCCATTCTGATAATCAAATGAAAATTGGTGATATTAATGACAACCTTAAATCTGACAACAAAGGATATTTTGAGCGACATTGAGGGATTCAAAGAACGCATTTATAAGGCGCAGCAGAAGCTACAAATATTACCTAAGAATTCTCCTGGTCCGCAGGAGCGCAAAAGAATGAAATTTAAGCGCAGGATTCTTGAACAGGAAATAGATCATGTGAAAAGACTTATCCGGATAGCCAAAGAAGCATTAGGGGAGATGGAGCAATGAACATAATACGCAGATTTCAGTTCAGTTTTTGCTGGTTTTTAATCATTTTTCTGTGGAATTTAAATAGGAATTTTTAACTTTCACCTTGGTTGATAGCTGGTTGGAGATACATTTTAACATTTAAAAAAATAAATAAGTTTAGACGATTACCCCCCCGGGGACGGGGTCCCTAGCCCCCCCCTTAATACCTCCTGTGGGCCAGAAGAAACGCGCATTTTGAATTTTTGTTAGAGAAATCAAAAAATCAAAAATATGGAAATCAAGTTAAAGCAAAACCAGGAGCACCAAGGCTTTCTCATATTTTGAATATTAGTTAAGAAATCAAAAAAAAGGAATATTAAAATGGCAGGAAGGAAACGATTAAATAAGAAAAAAGATAGTAGGGGTGGTGCTAGGCCAGGCGCTGGTCGTCCAAAAAAAAAGAACCCGGTCAATTCAAAAAAAATTTCGCTTACGCTAAAATTGCCAGGCGATTTTCTTGAGGGATCGGAAGCTTTTGAAAAGATGGCCCAAAAGCATGGTTTTTCAATTGATCAATTTATTCTGGCAATTGTATATGCCGACAAGGACATACTGCCAGGAGTGAAATCTTTTCCATTATCATTGAGAGCACAAATTGCGATGCAGCTTAAAAACTTTACTAAGGTCAGTCATCAAAAAATCGAAATAGACGATAAGCGCCAAAAACCATTTAATTTGCCTCCCTTGAAAGAAGACCCCGCTTTAAAAATTGTTGACGGAGGAAAAAAACAAAAAGAAGGAAAAGATGGTGCCGATTGATGGATTTTAAACAACCAGGCATGAATATACCACGAATAGGATACGCCTACCGGTGATCACGATACGCGTATCAGGAGTGATTTTCTGGGGAATACCTTAACACGGGGTAATAGATCTTTTACAATTTTGAATCCCTATGTAGGGTAGCCGTGAATAACATTTCTGGCTGAAAGAAATGTAAGTGTGGGTAGGCATCGCAAGGAACGACGCCGAGACACCCTGGCCGATAATCAGGTAGTTTTCGCCATTTCCGAAAAAATGGCATTTTTATTCTTTTTCAATGTACTGATACGTTTACAATACCTGCACTTTTGAGAGCCCCGATTTTTTACGGATACTATTCACATATCGGTAATTGAGGCTCATCTGCGATTAGTTGGAGATCAGTAAATATTATTTGACTGATTTCTTTTAATGGGTGCCTTTTAATGGGTGCCATGTAATCATTAATCGCCCAATGTTGAACATTCAAACTGAAATCAAAAGCAATTTGAGTTGGTTATTTATTTTGGAGTCTTTTGGATGTTCCTGCGCATATGGTACAAGCATCCAGTCCGCGTCGGACACTTTTTGCAATAAGTGATTTTGTTCGCTTTACTATGTGTCCATTTTTACATTTCCAATGATATGCTTTTGTCGCACCCTTATACTCATCAGAGATCAAAGTCAGACCAACTTTTCTTCCAAAGGACTTGAGACCATCTATTCTGAGAGGA
>CP070746.1:2120576-2129074 GCA_020348305.1 Desulfobacterales bacterium | reverse complement strand
GATTGGGACTTTTTACGAAAGCATCAAATTTAAGAATCTAATGCTAGAATAAAATCATACAGATTATTGGAAATGTCAAAAAATTCGTTCTTCAACTGTTATTAATCGAACAAAAAAAGGCCCCCCGTACAATCAAACTCTCACGGCTGGAAGCCTCTCCCACTATGTATAGATAAAAATGTGGGGGTGTCTTTCAGCGGCGACCTGGAGAAAAGCGGACGTAGGGAATCCATTTCATGTCAATTACTTAATGAAATCATAAGTAAATAAAGAACAACTTAAACGGAATAAATCCTCTATTTTAAAGACTGTACGATATCGAACACCTGCTGTTGCAACAGCGGACAGTAAACGAGAGTTCCAAAATTGCCTAGAGTTAAAAAAGAAGATACATCAATATTTTTTTTGACCGCGAACCTATTTTTTTAACCCTCTATGTTCAATAAGAATTTTATTACACCTCGATTTTATCTTCCTGCATCATTCAAAATTATAAAACTCTTTTTAATATCATCTGCAATCTTGAAGATGATTGGCACAACCCTTGCTCTTATGAAAGCCAAGTTTCAAAAAATGTTTACTCAAAAATGCTTAAGAGGCCACATTATGTTTACCTCAATTATTCCATTAAATAACAAAGTTGCCTGGCGAAAAAAGGCACAGGCGAATATCTGCATCGCTAAGGAATTAGCAGACATCTTTGGCGGTAGCAAAACAGATTATTTGAAAAGACTTAACCGTAAGCTGAAAATGAAAATAACTGCCGAATATCTTCACCCTTTTGCGAAAGCAGCCTAAGATGAGGTTTAGCCCGTTGGCCCGTAATAAAACAGATATTTACCGTACTTTTAACCGGCTAACTAGCGAACTGGCAAACCGGCCAACCTTTAATATAAATGGAGGCTAAAATGAATAAATTAAAAAGAAACTCATTGATAAACAAAAGAACCGCAGGCTTAGCTATCCTGCTATTGGTGATGGTTGGATTGGCGCTGCATTTTTCAGGCGTGTTGCCGTTAACACCGGACAGCTTTGTGATTACCATCCCGGGAGATGCAGCTGCTGAAGCAGCAGAAGTGGTGTTGGCTCCTATCATACTTTTTTATTTGGAAATAAATCAAAGGTAAGAAAAATGAAAAAAATTCTGATTATTGCTCTTGGGATCATGCTTGTGCTGACTGGTGCCCCTTCATTTGCGTGTACCGTCTTTTATGCTTCAAATGGCGAGATGACACTTGCCGGAAACAATGAGGATTATATAAATCCGTTAACAAAGGCATGGTTTGAGCCTGCAGAAAATGGAAAATATGGAAGCGTATTTTTTGGATTCGATAATTATGTCTCACAAGGCGGTATGAATGAAAAAGGACTTTTCTTTGACGTCACTGCTGCACCACTTGTGGAGATTCCCGTTTCTTCCAAAAAGCCGGAATTCAAAGGTGATGTAATAAGAGAAAAGATAATGACAGGGTGTGCTACTGTGAAAGACGCGCTGAAGCTTTTTAACCAATATCAGCGCCCGAGAAAGTGGAGAGGAATGTATATCATTGGCGACAGCACCGGTGATTCCGCTATCATAAGTCCATACAGGATCATTCGGAAGAAAAAAAACTATCAGGTTGCTACCAATTTCTATCAGTCAAAAGTAAAAAATAGCAACTATCCCTGTGAAAGATATAAGATTGCTGTTGATATGTTAGGAAAAAACAATAATATCTCAATAGGTTTTTTTCGTCGTATTCTGGCGGCAGTTCATCAGGAAGGAGATTATGTCAACACCTTATATTCCAACATTTACGATTTAAAAAGGAAACTAATATACCTTTACCATTTTCATAATTTTGAAAATGAAGTGGTCATCGATGTAAAGGAAGAATTAAATAAAGGGAAACATACTTATGATTTGTCTTCTTTATTTCCAAAAAGCTACGCCGCAGAATCTTTTCTGAAAGCATATCAGCAGCGAAAAGAGATAAAATCGGTTAATGTGAATCCAAAGATTTACAACAAATTTATCGGGCTTTATGCAATGCCGTCTGATATGATTGCGAATACTGCAATAGCGATTACGAGGAGAGGGAATAAATTATACGGATTTTATCCGGAATCACCTGATCACCTGCTCTTGCCTACGTCAGATAATCGATTTATTAATATCTCAAAAACGGGTGCTGTCAGAGTAACCTTCAAAGAAGATAAAGCAGGCCAGGTAACCGAAGCAATAATTGAAACGGATAGATACAATTTTTCGGCTAATAAAATCAAATAAATCATAACGAATAACTTTCTCGAAAAAGGAGGAAATTATGAATATTAAACAATTTGGACTCTTAACAGTTCTAATCTCAACAGCCTTTTTAGTCACAGGTTGTATTGTAATCGATTTAGGTGGTTGTAGTAAGAAAAGGGTAAAAGGTTCCGGAAATTTAATTACAGAGGAACGGAATGTTCCAGAGTTTAACACAGTTAAGCTAAAGGGCTTGGGCAACGTTGCATTGATAAGGGGAGCGCGGCATTCCGTCGAAATTAGAACAGACGACAACCTCATGTCTCTCATCGAAACGGATGTAGAGAACGGAAAGCTGGTTATATCCCAGGGAAATTATAATCTTAAGCCGACCACTCTCGATTTCAACATCACGGCTGCAAATCTGAAAGGAATATCTATTTCGGGCTCCGGTAATGTAACCGGTGAAAGCAGGTTTGTCTCAGATGAATTCCTTGCCAAAATAAGCGGTTCCGGAGATATGACATTGGAATTGGAAGTAGTTAATTTGGAATCACAAATCTCCGGTTCCGGTTCAGTGAATCTCTCGGGAAAAACGCATAATCATGATGCTGCTATCAGCGGATCAGGTAAAATAAATGCATTTGACATGGATGCCAAAAATGTTTCCATCAAGATTAGCGGCTCCGGTGATTGCAAAGTAAACGCAACAGAAACTTTGACTGCTAAGATTTCAGGAAGCGGAGACGTTTATTATAGGGGGCAGCCCCAGATCAACAGCAAGATAAGTGGGTCGGGGAGTTTAGAGAGTCGAAATTGATCGTTATAGAAAATGAAATGGTGATGGGTTCTTAGCTAATCTTTTTAGTTGCCTTTCACTGCGGTGAACCGGCCGGCCTGAAGTTCTTCCACCAGCTCAAGTTCATTCTTGATTTCTTTTTCAAATACCGTCAACCAATTACCTACTTCATCGATCCGGTGGGCATCGCTGCCCCCGGTGCCCGGTACACCAAGCTTTTCGGCCACTTTGCGGGCCATATCGTTCTCATCGTCTGCAAGCTTTCCGTTTCCAATCTCGATGGCGTCAACGAATTCAAACACCTTGCGCCGGCAGGCCTGTTCGACGGTCATCTGGAGTTGACCGATACCGAAGGTTTTAAAACCGCGGAAAGGATGAGCGGCAATCATATAGCCCCCAGCCTTTTTTACTTCTTCCTGCAGTTCGTTGATAGTCAATAGCTCCTTGATGTCTTTATAATACCCAAAAACCAGGATATCCCCTTGATTGGTGGTAAACTCGTTTCCCCGAAAAACTCTAATGTCTCCTTCCTTCGCCAGTTTTTCTACATCCTCGGGAGACCATACCACTTGATGTTCAGTGAGACAAATTCCATCCAGCTTCAAGCGTTTAGCCTCTTTGCTTAACCCTTCAAGGCCAAGATGGCTGCAAGAAGAACGGGGTGAGGTGTGGATATGCAGGTCAATACGCATTCATTCGGTACCTTTTATGGGCAGTAAATTAAGCGCTGAATAATCATACCTAAATGATCGGTTCCAGGTTATATTTTTTTTTGCATTCCTGCTCGTCCGGATTAGGCTAATTGATTCTCAGGGTGTTCGTCTATCCAGGTTTGGATAAATTGCTCCTGATCTATGCCAGGATCCTTTTCGAGGGCTTCCCACAGGGCTTTGGACAACCGGGCTTGATCAAAACAATGTCCACATTCGATGATAATCTCGGCAAAATGTTCACAGCCCTTTCGTCCGATTTCTTTCATGATCCGACGCTCCCAGCCGTCTTCACGCAAAGACACACCAACAGCAGTCTGGAGAACAGGAATCGCTTCAGGGCATACAAAATTTGTATATCGCTTCATTATTCCTTCAATGGCCAGGATTTCACCATCGGCAATACGCACATCCATATTGATTTCCATGCTATAGATGTGGTCGTCTTGGATACCATTAAACCGCACAGTGTCTTCATCCGGAAATTCCGCACCAATCACCTGACTCCTGTTCAATGTAATCAATGTTTATCTCCTTCTTTAAAAATCAAGGCCCTGCATGATGGGGCTGTCGTCTTGAAAGGCCACGCAACTTCGTATGAGCCTGGGATTGCTTTTGAGCATCTCTCTGGTAAGTGACAGCTTCTCGTCATCCTTGAGTCCCTCCAACATCTGCACTCCCGGACGGGTAAAATTGAGTATGACGGCGTTTGAGCTTTCCAGTGCGGCATGGGCCAATACCGGGCATCCTTTTTCGCCGCCGAGAAAACCCTGTACGATCTTGCGCAGCCCGGCACCTATTCTGACACCCTCGACTTTCTTGATTAATTCAGGTGCGGATTGCCATGCCTTAGGCACAAGCCGTTCCAGTTTGGCTTCCGTAGCCACAATTTCAAGATCCGGTGGCTGTACCTTCAAATTGACTTCAACTTTTAAGAGATCGTCTGTCAGCCGCCAAGAAACCGCCAGACTTCCGTCTGGCTGAGGCTCTACTTCAACCACTTTATTTCTCAGAAAACGTATGGTCATCGTTTTTCTCCTGAGATCATTCTTTTTACAAGTTCCTAAATCCCTGAATCTCTAAATCTCTCTCTTATACCTTTCGATCTTTCTGAATCTTTTTCAATTTTTCCCAGAGTTCCGCCACATGTTGGCGTGTTTCTTCAAGTGGTCCCGAATTATCAACAATGAAGTCACAATAGCCCTTTTTTTCCTCAACAGAAAGTTGCGACCTGATCATTTTCATCGCCATATCTTCCGTTAAACCGTCGCGATCAATTAGACGTTTTTTCTGTTCTTCTTCGGATGCATAGACCATCACAATATGATGAAAAATGGCTTGCATATTTGTCTCAATAAGTAAAGGTACTACAGCTTGGATAACAGCGTTGGGATCCTCGCTCGCATATTGCTCAACGAGTTTAAAGAATTCTTCACCAATTCTAGGATGCTGAAAACTTTCGAGTTTCTTTTTCTTCTCGAGATCTAGAAAAACGATCTCGCGCAGTTTTTCACGGTCCAGCGTTTTATCCGGGCGTAAAACTTGCTTTCCAAAGTAAGCCACAATATCATTATAGGCCGGTTTACCGGGTTCCACCACCACCCTGCTTAAGACGTCAAAATCAATTGTTTTGGCTCCAAGCTCCTCCAGCATCTCAGCCACAGCGGTCTTTCCGGTAGCAATGCTGCCTGTTACTCCGAGAAGTATGCGGTTGTCGTTGCCCCGGAGCATATTAATGAAGTCCACACCACCATAGGCTTCCGGAAACGCATGGGTTATATCGGTTTCCGCGCCCGCATAGCTGATAGGATAGCGTATGCCTCTTCGAAAAAGCGCCTCCATACCGTTGAGCGCCTTATCCATCAACTCGGCAGGAACAGCCATGATCAATTCATCATCTTGGGCATGTCCGTAACGACGTTCACCGTAACAGGGGATGGTTAAAGCGGGTTTGCGGTTGAGATAACAGCGCGTGATGGCATCAGAACAAGAGGACTCACCCACACAATAAAATTCCATGACCTCGTAATCCTCAAATTGAAGGGAATTTATCAAAAGCATCATCTGAGCCGGATTGGCATAGATCAAAACAATGTCAGGATCAAAGGGGTTGTAAATCAGCGGGGCCATGGCAACAGCTTCATATTTGCCGACCGGCAAGCGTGGAATATCGTTTTCATATTTTTCACCATCCGCTCTGCTTTTGGTCCACACGATGCTGCGAAATGTCCCATCTTTCATATAGTCCGGTATGTCGCTCAACCCAATGATGGATGGACACATCACGGACACGAAATCATCAGCATCTGCTCCGACCGACCAGTCAAAGTTTCTGACTAGGTTTATCATCTGGCAGAGTGTGGTTTTATGATTCATTCGGCGAAGAAAGGGGATTTCAGAAAGGGATTTTTTATCTTCAAGGAGCTTAAAGGCCACAGGGAAAGACCTAAGTCGCATTAAACGTTCCAGGCGCTGAATCGGCTTTTCCCAATCACGGACGGTGTTCATTTCTATCTCCTTCTATAATGGTATGAATTCCATGGAGAACAGAAGGATTGACTATAGAGAAATGCAGCTTGGGTGTCAATTAAAAAGGGATACAAATTCGGTCTGCTGATCAAAAGTTAATTCAGTATCTTTTCTCGAACAAACCGGATACCTTGTATCACTTCAAATTCCGGTATCCGCGGTTTTAACTCGAGCACGGTCAATGTATCTGCCTTAAGATAGGATTTAAGATTCATAAAATCGATCTCACCTGTTCCAGGGGCCAGGTGATCTTCTATGCCGACAGCGTCATGCAGGTGAATGCCGATCAGCCGATCGGCATAATTTTTTAAAAGGCTTCCAGGCGGGAAAAGGCTTAAATTTTCATTCACCTGCGCATGGCCCACATCATGCCAGTATCCCAGAGGTGTTCCTTCAAATCTTCTGAAAATAGCTTCGAAATCCTCTATGGCCGGCAGCTCATCATAGTGGAATCGGTTTTCCAGGGCCAAAAGAATCTTATATTTTTCAGCAACACGGCTGAGTTGATCTAAACTAAACAAGAGGTTCTCAAGGTATTGGGGCTTAAGCCTATCTCGCTCTTTCAGTTTTTTTCCGATGAAAGCCTGAGCTTCTTGAGATAAGATTTGGTTTGATCTAAAAAATTGGTACAGCACATCCAATTCTCGCTCCATTTCCACTCGGCCACAATGCAGAACCACGGCTGCTGCTCCGACTTCAGCAGCAGTTTCAATGGTTTTTATTGTCCATTGAACGGCACGCTGCCTTTCATCGTCGTCCAAACTTGAAAGCATAAAAAAATCGCCACTGGCTTTAGAATCCGGCTTAATAGAAGGCTTCGGGAAAAAATTATGTACGCTGACAACCTTTAACCGGGATCTTTTCAATGCTTCTCGCATCTGCCGATATGTGGGCTCTGAAATGCGGTACTCCAGCTCAATGCCGGAAATATCTAAATATTCCAAAAATGCGAGTAAAGCCTTACCATCGATGGTTTCTGTAGATTTCCATGATGTCGAAAGTGCAAGCATCTTATTACTTCTTCTTAAGCTTTTCTTCTATTTTACTTATTTTTACTTTTAATCTTTGGATGACTTGAGCAGGAGATTCTTTAAGCAAAATTGCATGGAACTGGACTCGATAAAACCGTACCCCACTGATTCCGAGGGCAACAATATCATATATTTTCCAGGAATTAACCCGTCTCACCATTTTAATTTCCACCGGGACTTCTTGATTCTTCCAAAGCACCTTACCCTGAACGACAGCTTTAGAATAAGTTATTATATTTTGGTTAACAAAAATTACTTTTTCATTATTATATTTATCTTGCAGTCGTGTCAGGTAGTAGACTTTTACAAATTTGGCAAAAAGCGCTGTAAATTCTTTTCTTTGCTGTGGTGTAAATTTCAACCAATTCGCGGCGAGAACTCTTCTGGAAAATTCTTTAAAATCAAAAATTTGATTTAATATCTCCCACAGCCTCTGGCGCTGGACATCTTTTAGGGTGGTATCTCTATAAATTGGATCATTTAATATGCGGATACTTTGATCTATTGACTTTTGCAATGCATCTAACGGCTGCTCCGCATAAGCAAACGTAGAAAGATCTGCAACAATAATAACCACTACAATCAGAGCATTTCTCATATTTATTCCTATAGTAAGTCGATAATGTGCAAGTGTTTGTGTGAAATGGCTTCGAAAACGTTTTGTTCGACGATCACTGATGGGTCCCTAATTGTGGGTAAGTCGCTTATAAAAACAAATATAATTCTCCCTGACAGCCTCCTATAAATTGGGATGATGATTTCGGACATCAGCAAAAACATAGTGCAAAACCGATTGTTGTCAAATTTCCAGCTTGAAAATTGGTTCCATTACCCATTGTCATCTGTTATATAAGTTGTATCGTTTATTTGTTCGAAACATTTTGGATATCGTTTATAAATTAACGCATAGTGTCTCAGTCTCATGACGAAAATCGTAAATCTGCAAACCTATCGCAACAAAGCATTAGAGCAACGAAGTTTTGGTCCCTGGCAAAAGCGATTTGGCGAAACCTATGGTATCCAAACCATGCTTTCTGATCTTTCTGATAAGACACTTTATTATTTAGCCTTACCCGGAGATAATAGTTCGAATGCCTTCTACGAATTCATCATGGGTGTTTTATACCTTGGTCCGGCTCCCAAATTCCACTATCTCGAAAACAAAGATCAGCTAATGGTGGTGGACATCCATCTTTTTCTAG
>CP070746.1:2111013-2120476 GCA_020348305.1 Desulfobacterales bacterium | reverse complement strand
TCCTTTTATCTTAAAACTGATAACTTTCCAGGTTTTTGGTGGTCTTTTTGCCACTATTGCCTTGTTTGATTCACAGATTAACACGGCAGATTGTCATATGCGGACAAAGTTTGAAAATTTTTTTTTAACAATGTCAGAGGACTTGACGTTGAGGCTGAAAAAGTTTTTAATCTTTACCAGAATGTTGACCGTTTTTAACTTGTTGAAGATTAGAGAATTTTGTTATTTAGATAAAAGAAACTGGAAACTTGGTAAATTAAGGATGGATCCCTTATAAATAATCGGGGACATTTTCTTTCCAATTTTCAGGTATCAAGTATCAAGTTTTTATCCGTTAAAGGAATTACCATGGTGAAACAACTTACTTAATCAGAATAGACTCGGATGCTATATAGTAATCAAGCGGAGGTTGTACATGGCGCGGGGAGACCAGCTGGCGAGACAATGGAAAATCATCCAAACGTTAATTGTCTCTCGAAAGGGGAAATCTGCTGCAGAATTGGCTAGAGAACTTAAGTGTGGATGGCGGACTGTGTATCGCGATTTGGAAGCATTGCAGGTAGCTGGATTTCCGCTTTACACCGATAGAGTAGAAGGTACGAATCTTTGGTCACTTCTTGATACAGCCCGACATAACATACCGGTACCCCTCAACTTGACCGAACTGATGGCACTTTATTTCAGTCGTGGGATGATGAAAGCATTACAACACACGGTATTTTATGATTCTTTGGAAACTTTTTTTCAGAAGATCAAAAGTACTCTCGCTCCGGAATATCTTCAATACTTAGGCCAAATTGAAAGAAGCTTGGAAGTTGGTTCAAAGCCTTACAAGAAATACGAGGAATTTCGAGATGTTATCGATAAAGCCAGCGAGGCGGTGTTAAATAAAAAGTATATCGAGATAATATACTATACCATGAGCCGCAAAAAGGAGACCCGACGCAAGGTTGCACCTTACAAGATTTGGTTTTTTGACGGGACTTTTTATTTAATCGGAAATTGCGGTTTAAGAGGAGATATCCGGATTTTTGCACTTGATCGCATCAAACGTCTTGTTCCTACCGATGAAAACTTCGAGCTGCCCGAAGATTTCAATCTTGATGAATTTATGCAGTCCAGCTTTGGTGTATTTCATGGCGAACCGGTGAAAGTGAAAATATGGTTTGCATCCGATGTGGCCGGTTACATCAGCGAAAAAATCTGGCATGAAACTCAAGTGATTAAACAACAAGAGGATGGATCCATGATCTTTGAGGCGGAAGTTGCCGGAACCGATGAAATCAAATACTGGATTCTTAGTTGGGGCGCACATGCTGTGGTATTAAAGCCCGATTCTCTTCAAAAGGAGATCGGGACAGAAGCGGAAGCGATGTTAAGTAACTATAGCTGAAAGTACGTCCGGTTTACCACGGGGCGGGCAATGGGCGGTTTTATCATGAACATAAATTATAGAGATGGGAGAAAAGAAGATAGTCTGTGTTTGGCTGAATTAATCAATATCGCTTCGGAAGGAGTAGTGGAATAATATTACCCTAAAAACATAGACGAGAGATTTTCGTGGGCTACATTTTATTGGAAGGAGGCGCTGAGTTTGGAGGAAGTATGGCGATACCCGATCGGCGGGCGCTTGAGTTGGCCGGTGGGCTGGATGTGCGTATCAGCATAATTCCAACAGCAGCGGCGCCCGATAACAATCATGAGCGCGCCGGACACAACGGAATGCTATGGTTTCAAAGCTTGGGTGCGACCGATGTCGTTGTCCTAACGTTAATCGACAACGTATCTGCAAATGATCCCACGTTGGTTGCGGCTCTGCGGCGATCGCAGGTGATTTACATGTTGGGAGGCTTTCCCCATTATTTGGGACAAACGCTGTTGGAAAGTGCTGCCTGGCAAGCAATGTCGATCGCTTACGAAGAAGGGGCGATCATCGGAGGCAGCAGCGCTGGAGCTATGGTCCTGTGCGAATATTATTATAACCCGACGACCGAAAAAATCCTCGAAGGCTTGGGCCTGTTGCCCGGTGCCTGTATAATACCGCACCACAATACGTTTGGAAAAAGCTGGGCTGAAAGGTTAAAGCGATTGCTGCCGGAAACAGTCCTTATCGGCATTGATGAGGAAACCGGGATGTTGAACGACGGACCCCACGGGATGTGGCAACTTTACGGTAAAGGGGATGTTACCTTATATAAGGGCAATTTGACCGAACGCTGCACATCCGGCAAACCGTTTGATTTATACAGCGTGATAAAAAATTGCACATAAATATATTACATTTGGATGTGGATATGAAACGTTACAAACCATTGAGCTTGTCAGGAAAAAGTGGCATCCAACTTTGGTCTCATTTTTGTGTTGTGACTCTTTTTTTAATTATTTTCGGGTGTGGCGTATATACTCGAGTCCATGGGGAGTATTATCTTAGCCAAGAAAAATACACTGAAGGCGCGCAGGTTTTCCGTGAAAAACTGCAACAAAACCCATTTGATGCAGAAGCAAATTATTACCTGGGGCGGTATCTATTGGCATTAAATCAGCCTAAGAACGCCTATCCCTACCTAAAGGAAGCCGTTTTATTAAGTTATGGGTCAGCAGATTACCACTTTTGGCTAGGCGTCTGCTATAACGGTTTAGAGCAGCCGAAAATGGAAAGGGCAGGCTATCTGAAGGCTATTGAATTAAACAAGCGCCATATAGAATCTCACCTTTACCTCGGGCACAGTTATTTAGAACATGGTCACTGGAAAAAAGCTTTGGATGCTTACGAGCAGGTTTTGGAGTTGCAACATAATCATGCTCAAGCTTTATATAATCGTGGTTTAGCGCTAAATAAATTACAACGATATTCTGCTGAAATTGATGCCTGGAAGGCATATTTGAATTATTATCCAGAAGGCCAATGGGCGATTTTAGCTGTGGACCACCTAAATTCTCGGGGTGATTTTCAGTATAGAAATTATTCCATTGGATATCGTCGAGTCCCCCTTGAGCAGGTTCGTTTTGAAGGCTTGACTGATTCCTTAAATAAGTCTACAATGCCGTCACTTGATGTGATCGGTTCAATATTGAGTATTAATAAAAAAATTCATCTCGAAATTATAGCCTACTGTAAGGGAAATAAAATTTTAGCAAAGCGGCGAGCAAAACGTATCCAGGATTTTCTTATAACAAGTTATCCTAAAATTGATTCAAGGCGCCTGATAGTTAGAGGATTCGGTAAACCGGAGAAAATCATATTGGGTTCAAAAGTCTATACACTGAAAAGCTCAATTAACTTTACGACTCAGAAAATGTAATAATAGTTAGTAGTTTTTAAGGAGGTTATTATGCAATGGCTATTGTCCAAAGTAAAAACCATTCAGCAAGAACCAAATAAGTTTTTACCTTACACTTTTTTCATGGTTTTCTGTATTGTTGCATTGATTGGCATATCAAGCCTTCAAGCTGATGAAGATAATTCATCAGATAACTTTGATAATGCTGAGGTGAGCTTTCAGAATACAGCCCAGGCTCAACATGCCAATAACGTTGCAACAGAGTCTGCATTACAAGATCCAGAGGTGGCTGCAGCGATTGCTCAGGCAGAGGCCACGGGAGATCCAGAGGACATTGCGAAGGCTGAAGCTCTTTTAGCTGAAACGGTGGGAATTTTAACCCAGGACATTTCCAACATGCGCAGTTCCGGCATGGGTTGGGGAGAGATAGCGAAGCATTTTGGATTGCACCCATCTGTATTGGGGTTGGGACATTCCAAGTCTGCCAACTATGCTGCCCATATTTCGAGGAACTTTTACGTCCGATCTGAGATTCAAAAAGCTACGGCAAGAAGCTTTAAAGGACACAAGGCAAAGGGCCACGAATTTACTGGCAGCTCTTCTAAAAGTAAAGGTTTGGGCTTGGGCCATGCGAAGGGCAAAAGCACCAACCATGGAAAAGGTCTTGCTTTAGGACACAGTAAAGGCAAGGGCAGCAGTGGCGGTAATTCTGCAGGAATCGGCCACGGACATGGCCACGGTGGCGGTCACGGCGGCGGCAATGGTGGAGGCAATGGAGGTGGAAATAAATAGATATTAAGACTAATTGATTTAACAATTTGGAATTGAAAGACAGGGTTTGCCGCAGCTCTGTCTTTTTTATAGTATCGAATGTAATGTAATCTTAAGGAACACCGATGAAAAATAAGATATCAATACTGGCGATTTTATTTTGCCTTATCATCACCTTAGGTTGTGCTGTTATTTTAATCGGAGCCGGTGCAGGAGCTGGAGCTTATGCATACCTTAATGGAGAACTAAAAAGGGCTTATGAGGCAAGATATGATAGAACAGTTAAAGCTTGTACCGATGCACTAAAAAGTTTAAAAATCACAATAAACGAAAAAACATCTGATTCCATAAAAACAGTGTTAAATGCTAAAAGATCTGATGGAACAAAGGTTACAGTGAAAGCAGTTAAACTAGACCAAAACGTAACTGAAGTTTCCGTTCGAACAGGAGTAGTAGGATTATGGGATAAAGAAACTTCGATGCAGATTCATGAATCCATTAAGAAAAGGCTTTAATGCCAAATAACCTGGCGATATCTAAATCTATTTGGAACCAGTACTTTGTGCAGAATAGGGATTTTCCCAAAAATTAGCTGCCCTCCAAAATTTGTGATACTCATATCGTATCACCACCCACTAAATCCTTAGAGATGGCCGCGACTGTAATTTATTATTTGCAAGATTGAATCTTGGTCACTACAAATCATACACTCTTCAGATATTCTCGGATCATTAATGCCGCGGTACTGCCTTCCCCGGCGGCGCTGACAACCTGTTTGGTGCTGGAATCCCGCACGTCTCCGGCAGCAAAAACACCGGGTATACTGGTTTCTAATAAGAACGGATCACGATCCGCGAAGCCTTTGGGCCGATGATCCCCATGCAGCAGAGCATGACCGGTAATGATAAATCCCCATTGGTCCAATAAAACATTGCTGCCTTCAAGAAATCCGGTGTTGGGGACAAGGCCGATGAATATAAACGCTCCGTCCATTTGAAGATGTTCTTCGGCACCCGTCTGATTGTTATATATCTTAAGTTCGGTTAATTTGGATTCCTGACCGATAAATTCTTTGATCTCCGTATGCCAGCGCACATCAATCTTTGGATGGGATACCACTTTGTCTTGAATTACTTGGGTTGCTTTGAACTCGCCCCTTCGAACCAATATTGTCACCTGATCGGCAAATTTGGTAAGCAGCAAGCTTTCTTCAGTTGCACTGTTGCCCCCGCCAATCACTGCAACACGCTTGCCTTTGTAAAATGGACCATCGCATGTGGCGCAGAAATGAACACCGGCACCCAAATAATCAGACTCGCCCGGGACATTTAGGCGTTTGTATCGGCTTCCCGTGGCAATGAGCAAAGCGCTGCCGCTGTACTGGCTGCCATCATTTGTTTTGACACAATGATAATTATCTTGCCGGTAAATTCCAGCAACTTCCTGTGCCTGCAGCAGCTCGACACCAAAGCGTTCACTCTGCTGACGCAATCGTTGGGAAAACTCAATGCCGGCGACCCCCTCCGGGAATCCCGGCATGTTATCCAGCTTCTCTGTACCCGCCGCCTGGCCGCCAAATGCAGCACGCTCGATAACCAGGGTATCGATTGCCTCCCGTGCAGTATACAATGCAGCGGTCAGGCCTGCGGGTCCGCCACCTAAGACAACCAAATCGTAATGGCTTCGACTGGCTTTGGTCTTTAATCCAAGCTTTGTTGCTAATTCGGCGTTTGTCGGTTCAACCAGAAAACTCCCGTCATCAAACACGATGGTGGGAATAATTCGCTTGCCGTTGTTTTTTTCGATCACAAACTCCTCGGCGTTTGAATCTTCGTCAATATCCACCCAATTGTAAGGGATTTGATGCTCTCCTAAAAACTGCTTGCTCCGTCGGCAATCCGGGCACCAGTGAGCTCCGTATACGGTAATATTAACGATTGACATGGATATCTTCCTCCATTGATTTTACTTATTCCCAATAAGAATTCATCGAAAGACGGTATTAAGCAAATATTTAGATCAAATGCCACCATGTCAAATTTTTTTCTTGACAAAATGAATGCAATTAAATTAGTTTGTATACGAAATGAATACTGAAGAAACCAAATACGAAGATTGTATCATATTCCTTCTGGCAAAAGCCTACCAAAAAGCCCACGGAAATTTTAAAAAACGCCTGACTGCATATGGGCTAACGCCCATCCAACACCTTATTCTCGAAGCCCTTTGGCTGGAAGACGGACAATCCGCCGGAGATATCGGGAAAAAGCTGGTTTTAGATGGTGCGACATTATCCGGAGTTCTCGACCGGCTGGCTGCCGGTGATTGGATAAAGAAAGAACCCGATCCCGATGATAAAAGAATCATCAGGATTTTTTTAACCAAAAAGGTTAGGGGATTAAGGCCCAAGCTCTCCGAAGAAAGGAACCAGGCGAATGATGAAATCATGCGCAGATTGTCACTGGAAGAAAAAGTCCTCTTAAAACGTCTGCTGCGTGATATTCAGGGATAATTTTTTTTGGTTTTATATTTTGTATGCGAATAAACGGGTTGCGAGATGCGGGTTGCGGGGTACGAGGTGCGGGATGCGGGATGCGGATTGCGGGTTGCGGGTTACGTGGTGCGGGGGACGTGTTACGAGTATCAAGTTGTGTGATAGGGATTGGATACTGGGAGTCGTAAACTAGGCATTTTGTTCTAATGAGGAGACATCGTGAAGAGTTACACAGACTTGGAAATTTATGAGAAATTTATCGAATGGTTGGGGAAAACGTGGTGGGGATTGCCCGAATCCGATCAGCTCATGCCGATTATAAAAGCCCGCTACACGGTTGAAGAAGCGGAATTTTTAACCGGAATGCCGTTTTCAGGGTCTACACTTGAAGAATTAGCGGAAGCAAAAAAAAGAGACCCCAAAGAGCTGGTGCCGTGTTTGGATGATCTGGCCCGGAAGGGAATAATCTTCAGAAGACAATCGGGTGATTCGACACGTTACAGCCTTAATGACTCGTATTTCGTTTTTCTGCGCAGCTCATTCTGGCCGGGAAAGGACGATGATGAAGCCAGCCGCAAAATGGCACCCCATGTGAACAAGTATTTTTTTGACGGCTTTTATGATCAGTATGTCACGGTCCATGCTAAAGGTCTCAGGGCGTTGCCTATTCAACAGACCATCGAAGATACCCGTCAAATTCTACCCTACGAAGACGTAGTCCAGGTATTGGATAATTTTGAATATTTTACAGTGTCTACCTGTCCGTGTCGTCAACGTAAAAAACTCGATGATGAGAGTCACACCTGCCGGAAACCCATGGGCAACTGCTTGCATTTTGACATCCTAGGTAGGTATTGCGTTGAAAATGGCATGGGTAGGGAAATCACTCGCGAGGAAGCCGAACAGATCTTAAAGGAATCTGCGGATGCCGGACTGGTGCATGGCGTATCAAATTGGCGGGAAAAGCCGGATACCATCTGTAATTGCTGCAGTTGTTGCTGCCTTTGGATGGAAGCCTATCATAAACTGGATCACCACAAAAGCCTGGATGCCTCCAATTATCGGGTAGAGATCAAACCGGAAACCTGTAAAGCCTGCGGTCTTTGCGTTAAACGCTGTCCCATGGATGCCATTCAGCTGAAATTTTCTTCCAAAGCGACCAATAAATTCAGTAAAGCGCCGGTGCTGGATCCGGATTTGTGTCTGGGATGTGGTGTTTGTGTACACAAGTGTCCTACCGATTCGCTGACGCTTAAAAGCAAAGAAGAAATCGTTGATCCACCAACAGATATTCGTGAATACTCGATGCGGTTTATGGCAGATAGGAAAACAGGAGTGCCTTTGAGGCGAAAATAACTTTTCGATTGCGGAATGCGGATTTCGGAATTAAGTATAACAGGCATAAGGCTCAGGGCACACGGCACACGGTTTAAGAATGAAGTAGGGCAGCCCTCTGTGGCTGCCAAGCTGATTCGACACACGTCTTCGCTCATGCTTCGCTGCACCAAGCAGTGGCCGATCCTCCCTGAGCCGTGTGCCCTGAACCTTGCGCCATTATCAGGACGATATTTAACATAAAGAATAGGAACACGAATGAGTGAAGAATTGAAAAAATCAATTGTCGATCATCTTAGTTCCCGGGTTAATGCCGTCGGATTTGCACCCGTGGATCGCTTTGATAACGCACCGGAAAAACATCACCCTGCCAATGCATGCAAGGACGCCCAGACGGCAATTGTATTCGGCAAAACCGTACCGCGCGGAATTTTGCGCTCACCTGATTATAATCTCTATGCGCTTCATCGGAGTTATCATACGGTATACAAATATTTGGACGAATTGGCTCTGGAGTTATGCAACTTTGTTGAGGGCCAGGGGGATTTTCTTGCGGTACCTATTCCGAGCTATGCACCCATGGTTTTCCATGGGATGGAACCCTGGGGGATCCTTTCTCTTAAACACGCTGCAGCCTGCGCAGGTCTCGGCGCCGTCGGCAGAAGCGAGCAGGTGTATCATCCGCAATATGGTTCTTTGCTCAGGCTCGGCGCAGTGGTTACCAATGCCGGACTTTCGGGTGATCCCCTGATTGAAGATGATCCTTGCCCGCCGAAATGCAATGCCTGTCAGCAGGTTTGCCCCTCTAAGGCATTTGATAATAAAGGAAAATTTCGCAAGATGACCTGCTTGCAATACTCAATTAAACACGCCATCTATCCGCTGGCCTTAAAAGATGAAATTGGCCTAAAACACATTTAAATGAAAAAGCCCTCTGCGTCCTGCGGTGAATATGAATATGCAGAGATTATAAAACCACTTTTACGAATTAGGAGTTAAATTCATGGAAAAAATAACCAGAAGAGCGAAGAGCTTGGCCCTTTGTGCCGGTGCCAGCGTGGTAGGGGTTACCACAACCGAAAAACTGGCGGGAGGCCCTCCGTCAACGGATCTAACCTATGTTTTGCCGAATGCGAAATCGGCCGTTAGTTTTGCAGTGTCTCTGGATCAAAATTACATAGAGCCCTGGTTTAACAAGCAAAGCCACGAAGCTCACTTTCGTAACAACATTCAAGCGAACGTCATTGCCAGTGGTATTTCTTTAGAACTCGCTAATTATTTAGATCACAAAGGGTATCCATCGATTCCGTTAAACGCGAACACGGCCTACAGGTCGGATACAAAAAACGGGCGATACGATGAATTACCCCCCATATCTCACAGATATTTGGCGGTGCGCTCCGGTGTTGGATTTTTCGGGCTGTCCGGTAACGTTCTTACAAAAACGGTTGGTGCCGCCATCATCCTTGGTTCCGTGGTCACGGAGGCAGAGCTGATTCCGACTGAACCGATACCTGCCGAAGATAATTATTGTGACGATTGTCGATTGTGCAAGGCTGCATGTGCATCCGGTTTTATCGAT
>CP070746.1:2099892-2110913 GCA_020348305.1 Desulfobacterales bacterium | reverse complement strand
TCGGCAAACAATATGTGATTACGGCCCGGGCGAAAGGATTAACTGAAACCCGCGTTTTATATGGGCATGTCTTTCGAAATGCCATGCTCATTATCATAGCTGGTTTTCCAGCCGCGTTTATCAGTATGTTTTTCGCCGGCTCTTTGCTTATCGAAACGATTTTCTCCCTCGACGGTCTTGGCCTGCTTGGATTCGAATCCGCCTTGAATAGAGATTATCCCGTTATGTTCGGGACCTTATATATTTTTACCCTAATTGGGCTTTTGCTGAAAATCGTTAGCGATATTACCTATACCGTCGTAGATCCGAGAATTGATTTTGAAACCAGAGAATGAAGATGCCTGAGAAAAAGAAAAGAAAACGGTTTCAGCTAAACCCTATCAATCAGCGCCGCTGGCGTAGTTTTAAAGCCCACCGCCGCGGCTTCTGGTCTTTATGGATTTTTCTTCTGCTTTTCTTTATTAGTTTGTTTGCCGAATTCATCGCCAATGATAAACCCGTGCTGGTATACTATAACTCCACTTTTTATTTTCCAATTCTTAAGGCCTATCCCGAAACAACTTTCGGCGGAGAGTTTCAGACGGAAGCCGAATACCGCGATCCTTTCGTACAGGAATTAATCAATGAAAAAGGATTTGCCATCTGGCCGTTGATACCGTTTGCTGATGATACGATTAATTACGACCTTCCCGTCCCCGCTCCCGCCCCGCCATCGGCTGACAATTGGCTGGGAACTGATGATCAGGGTAGAGATATTGTTGCCAGACTGATCTATGGTTTCAGAATATCGGTGCTTTTCGGATTGTGTCTTACGCTGATCAGTTCATTTATCGGTGTGTCGGCGGGCGCCTTGCAGGGGTATTACGGCGGTTGGATTGATTTGTTGGGCCAGCGCTTTATGGAGATTTGGGCCGGCCTTCCCATTTTGTATTTGCTGATTATTCTGGCCAGCATCGTACAGACCAATTTCTGGTGGCTTTTGGGGATCATGCTGTTGTTCAGCTGGATGGCGCTTGTGGATCTGGTGCGGGCGGAATTTTTAAGAGGCAGAAATCTGGAGTATGTTCGTGCCGCAAGAGCCTTGGGATTGGGAGATTTACTTATCATGTTTCGGCACATTTTACCCAACGCCATGGTATCGACGATAACATTTATGCCGTTTATTCTGAGTGGATCCGTAACGACATTAACGGCCCTGGATTTCCTGGGATTTGGACTGCCGGCCGGCTCCCCTTCTTTGGGAGAATTGCTGCGGCAAGGCAAAGCCAATTTACATGCCACCTGGATCGGAATATCTGCTTTTGTTGTTTTATCGGTGATGCTAACATTACTTGTTTTTATCGGAGAAGCTGCCAGAGACGCGCTAGACCCGCGTCATACGACAAATGACTAAATAAAGTCAAAAAATCAATTTGTTGTCATTCCGGCGAAACAGACTGTGTCGCAATTCAAAAAAAGGACTTAATTTGTGCCCGTCATGCCGGACTTGATCCGGCATCCAGTAGCGTAAGGCTTTGAAAAAACACTGGATTCCGGGTCAAGCCCGGAATGACAAAAACAGCAATATGTGTAGTTTTACCGATTATGACACAGCCTGACACGCCGGAATCCAGAACAGACCTTCAACCCACTGGATGCCGGCTACCGGATCTAGTCCGGCACAGGCTTCGCCGGCATGACAAGGTGTTTGCAACTGAATCGCTCAGATTAGATGATGTTTATGCGCTTTCTGGCAAAATATTTTTTGGATATATTTTCTCAATCTTTAATAATCAATATTTTTTTATTGTTTCTCCGCCCAAGGCGGATCCGGGTTGGAAAGGAGTGTACAATGAGTAACGTCAAACCGCAGATCAGTGTTTTAGCTCAAGAACAAATCGATCAGATCCATCATTATTCCTTGGAGATTTTAGCTAAAACGGGAATTCGGGTCGATTCGGAGCGAGCCAGAAAAGTATTTGAAAAGGCCATCGGCAAATCAGCCAAAGACAACTTGCTGCACATCCCGCCTGAGTTGGTTGACTGGGCATTGACGGTTGCGCCTTCGGTTGTGGACATATACAGCCGCAGAGGAGAGCTGGCTTTTCAACTGGGAGACATTCCAAATTCTCAAACGCGTTTTGGTACTGGTGTCACCAATCTTTACTATCAGGATCCGATGACCGATGAGGTTACACCTTTTGCCCGCAAACACATGGAAATAACAACAAGACTCGGCGATGCTTTGCCGAGCTTTGATGTGGTTTCCACCGCCGGCATTATTCAAGATTATCCACCTGAGTGGGCCGATTTATATGGCACTTTAGAGATGGTTGCCAATAGCATCAAGCCATTAGTGGTTTTGGTTTCCGAAGAACACGGCTTTAACAATATCTTTGATCTTATTGAACACTTACATGGTGATCTGGAGCAGCGTCCTTTCTGTATTCCGTATTTTAATCCCATTACACCACTGGTTTTAAACGAAGGAACTACAGATAAAATAATGGCGACCATTGAGCGTGGTCTACCTTTCATATATAACAGTGTAGGAATGGCCGGCGCTACGTCACCCATAACCCTTGCGGGCACCCTCGCATTGCTGAATGCCGAGCTATTGGCGGGATTGGTTTTCAGTCAGGTCGTTAAGGAAGGCACACCAATCGTTCTGGGAATTTTAGCGGCTGATTTTGATATGAAAAATATGCAAGGTTATTACACGCCGAGAACCCTGCCGCTCAACTTAGCCTGCGCCGAATTGATGGCACATTACGGTTTGCCCCATTCCGGCTCTTCCGGCAGTGGTTTGGGCTGGGGTGCAGATTTACTGGGAAGTGCAACGCTCTGGATGAACCACTTGACCAGCTGCCTTGGTAAGGTGGGGCTAGCTCCTTTTGTCGGTGGTCGATTCGAATCTTTGGTTTTCTCATCTACCTTTACTGTTTACGCCAATGAAGTTGTCCGTCAGGCACGTCTTTATGGCAACGGATTCCAACTGGATGATGAATCCGTCACTTTAAATGAAATTGAAACAATTGGTCCGGGTGGCAACTTTCTGGCAGCTGACCAGACGGTGAAACTCTGCCGGAAGACCAATTTCACCGCAGGTATTTGGCCCTATTTAACTTTAGATCAATGGCAGGCCGAAGGAAAGCCGAAAGCCGATGATCTGCTACGCCAATATACGCGTGATTTTTTGAATAACCTGACAGCACCCGATGATCATGATGAACTTATCGCCAAAGGTGAAGCCTTTATCACCAAGGTAACGACTTAGGCGGACCAGCCGGAACGAAACAGGATAGAGGTGATAATTTATCTTCAACTCATGGTTCGGTTACTTGTAAAAGTGTCTAAAATGCAAAAAAATAACAAGCGGCTAAAGCAAATTCCCAAAAGAACAAGGAGACTATTATGCATCCGTTAATTGAATCTTTAATCAAGAGCGGCATTGTCGTGACAGATGGTTCCTGGGGAACACAGCTTCAAAAAAAAGGTATAAAACGCGGTGAGTGTCCGGATTCCTGGAACCTGAGGCATCCGGATTGGGTTGAAGAAGTTGCCAAAGGCTATGTCGATGCCGGCAGCCAAGTCATTTTAACCAATACGTTTCAGAGTAACCGATTATCACTGCAGCGATATAATCTGGCCGATAAAGCCGCGGAAATTAATACTCGTGGAGTTGAAATCTCCAAAAATGCAGCAGGTGATAAGGCTTATGTATTTGCATCCATAGGACCCAGCGGGAAAATGCTTCTAACCAAAGAAACAACTGAGGACGAACTACAGGCTGCTTTTGCAGAACAAGCCAATGCCATCGCCAAGGCCGGTGCCGACGGAATTATTGTCGAAACGATGATTGATGTTGTGGAAGCCAAAATTGCCGCTACCGCTGCCAAGCAAACCGGGCTTCCGGTCATCGCCAGTATGGTATTTGATGCGGGTGAGAATAAAGATACCACATTGATGGGAAATACCCCGGAACAGGTTGTAGAGGAACTCACAAAAGTTGGTGTAGACGGTGTTGGTGCCAACTGTGGTCAAGGAATTGAGGGGTATATTCCTATTTGCAGACGCTTGCGCGAAGCAACCGACTTGGCAGTTTGGATTAAACCCAACGCCGGATTACCGGAAGTTGAAGATGAAAAAACTTTTTTTTACACCACCGCCCAGGAATTTGTAGAATTTGTGCCCGAAATGATTCAAGCTGGTGCGAATTTTATCGGTGCCTGCTGCGGCTCAGATCAGGAGTTTGTCAAAGAGATCCGAAGGATTGTAGACGAATCGTAAGGATAGGTCAATTACTCAATATCGGGTAGAATGACATTCTTTGCAGTTCGTAAAAAATTACAATATTTATGATTCACTAAAAGTTCAAAAAGAAATCGTGTCCTATTCCAAAAAAGAGCGTCTGAAACGGCGCATGCCATTCAACCAGCGATCATAGTCTGAGTTTTTGCGCTCCATATAGAGGCGCACCTTTTCATGGGGCAGGATTAAGAAGGTTTCTTCAGCAAGACCGGCAATGACGCTGTCGGCGACCTCGTCGGGTGTTAGGATGCCGTCAATACCTTGAGGACCCCCGTCACTAAAGTCACCGATCATTTGGGTGGCTACCGCCTGGGGACAAATCACTGAAACCTTAATGCCATCATCGCCGTGTGTAATTGCCAGTGCTTCGGCAAACCCAATGGCGGCATGTTTAGTGGTCGAATAGGAAGCCGCGCCAATTTGGTGCAGCAAACCGGCGGCGGAGACCGTGTTGAGCAAATACCCATCTTTGCGGGCGATCATGCTCGGCAAAACGGCTCTGGCTGCATATACATGGGCCATCACATTTATCTCCCAGGCCTTCTGCCATTTGTCGTTGGGACAGCTGGTGGCCATCCCATCCGCTTCATCTCGAAATGCCACACCGGCATTGGAGCAAAACAAATCAATGGGTCCATAGAGTTTTTCCGTTTCGTCCACCAACCGGATAATATCGGCTTCTGCGGAAACATCGGTTTGAATAGCTAGACCGCCGATTTTTGAGGCAACTTGCCGGGCGTTTTCCATGTCCAGATCGGCAACCACAACACCACGTGCGCCCTCCTGTTTAAAACGGCGGCAAAGTGCGGCCCCAATTCCGTGGGCACCGCCGGTTACCACAACCACTTTATCCTTGACTTCCATCCTTTTTTCCCCTTGATTTATTGTTGTTTTACCAATCTATTTAACCTTTATCTTGTTGTTCCATCTGTTCTTGTAGAAGATTTAAAAGATCTTCAGGAGGTGGCATTACGAGTTAAAAGTTCAAAATGTAGTGATTCAGAAAGCGTCACAACCGCCGTCCAAGAAACTTTCCACCATGGCGCGGCCGTTACCGCTGGCAGCCCCGGTGACTACTGCGACCCGATCTCTGAGCTCCTTCATACCGCCTCCTTATTAATAGTAGATAAAATCAGCATTAAAAATTTATCCGCAGATTTCGCAGATTACACAGATAACTGAATTTTGCGAACTTTATGGGGTTTAATTCCCCTTCCTGCTGTCAGCGGGACTGCAGGCAGCCTTCCTTGCTAGAAAGATATAAGAAGAAATGGTATGGTGTGTCAAATAGAATAAGCTGTAAGATAATTAAATTTGACATTTGGTTATCGGTTCGGATACTAATTCCGAATAAAAAGGATAAGAAAGCTAAGCTTTCAAATTACCAACCAAAGGAGGCCGCCAGATGAATCATGATTTTTTTAGAGGCATCAAGCAATGGGAATTCAATTTGCGAGAAATGCAATTTAAGCTGCCGGTATTCTATTATGATACCACCACGATAACCGCCATTTACACGGCATCTACCAGCAAAGTCAAAAAGTTGCTTCCACTGCCTCAAATGAATCCGCTTGAGCTATCACCCGGTAAATGTCTGGTGGCATTTGTGGCGTTTGAATATCGGGAGACCGATATTGATCCCTATAATGAATTCGCCATCGCATTTCTGATTACCTATGACAAACCACAAATACCGTTTTTTACCGCTTTTATGCAAATGTATCGGCGCCGGATGATGGCATATGTGTGGCAGTTGCCGGTTACAACTGAAATTGCAAGGGTAGGGGGCGTGGAGTTATACGGCTATCCCAAATTTATTGCTGATATCGAATTTCAAAAAGAGGATGATCAACTCAGCTGCCATTTGTCTGAAACCGGCAATAAAATACTCTCACTTAGAGGAGCAGTGCTGCCGGTGACTAGAGGAAAAAATTCAAGAATAATTACATATTCGCTTATAAATGATATCCCCTTGGTGACAAATATCCATATTAATCAACTCGAATTTGCCGAAAACAGAGATAAGCAGGCAGCAGAGCTTGAAATCGGATCTGATCATAGTATCTGTGAGGAGCTGCAGAAAATAGGACTTTCTGCAACACCCATCCAGTACCAATATAGTCCATTAAATCAAGCCATCCTGTTTGCCGGCAGAAATCTGATGGACGATTAACGAACGTTTGATTTTTTTAGAGTGATTTTAGCCGTCGACTTTATGAACAAAGAAGAATAGCACTTCAGTGAGCGGAGAAGATTATGCTATCAGATTCGTCAATTGAAAATTTAATTAATCGGAACCCTAAATTCGATGACATTACCAGCAGTTTGCAGGCAATTGCCAAACTACCAAAGGCTATCGATAAGGAAACCAAAAAAGTCATTGCTCTGGCCCGTAAATTTACTGATGAAGAAGTTAAGCCGCACGCGATTGATCTTGATCGCCGCATGTTTGAAGAACCGGACTACCTGCCTCGGGATTTTGTAAAGAAGGCCAATGAATGGGGTTTATACAGCAGGTGGCTTCCCAAAGCGGTCGGAGGCGAAGGGATTAATCTACCCTCATTAACATTTTTTTTGGAAGAGGTGGCATCTGTCTGCCTGAGTATGGCAAATCTTATCGGAGTTCATTACTTAGGTGTAGTTTCACTTTCAGCTTCTTTTAACATGCGCTTGTTTAAAAAAATTTGTAAGGAAACCGTTGCGGGCTATCGAAACGGAAAACCCTGCCTCATATCACTGGCCATTACCGAACCCGGTGCCGGAACCGATGTTGAAGAGACCGAACTTGTCGACAAGGGCAACATTGCCTGCCATGCTGAAAAAGTTAAAGACGGCTATGTTTTGAATGGTTCAAAGGTTTTTATATCCAATGGCCATCTATCCACCTGGCATATCGTCATTGCCTATGGGGATTTGAAAAGACCTTCCGAGAGCATGGTCATGCTAGCCGTCAAAACCGGAGCAGAAGGGTTTTCTTTTGGGAGGCAGGAAAGAAAAATGGGGCAAAAGGCCTGCCCTGCCAGCGAACTCGTGTTCAAGGACTGCTTTATCCCGGACGAATATGTCTGCATCGACGCCGACCAGATGAAACATCTGTCCCTTTCCTCGAGAGAAATTGCACAACGAATTGTCGACCATGTGCTTTCTCCATCAAGGGGCGGTGTTGGGGCCTTTGGTGCCGGTGTTGCCAGGGGCGCCTATGAATCAGCGCTGGAATTCGCTTCGGAAACAAAAGTTGCCGGCAAGCTGCTCATTAACCACGAGTGGGCGCAATGCATGCTGGCAGAAATGTGTAAAAATGTGATGTTGGCCCGACTCTCATACATTGAAACGAACTACGCCAACAGTCTGCATGGCTCCTTTAAGCAGCTTTTATCAAAACCCGCATATTTCTTCAATCAATACGTACCGAAACTATTTTTAGAAAAATTTTTCGCTCCTTTGCTCGATCACCCTTCATCGACCAATCAGGCCCGCAAACAGAACTTAGAAGGCCAAACCGTATCCGAACAACAGCGCACCTCAGGATGGGCTTCTCTGTCTAAGTTTTCCGCAACCGACCTGGCTGTGAAAAACTGTCATATGGCTTTAGAGATGATGGGGCAGGCCGGATTGCGACATGACCGGCGCGTAGAGAAACACTTTCGGGACGCAAAACTTTTGCAAATTTATGAAGGCACCAACCAACTAAACCGTTTAAATGTATTCAAGTGTTTTATCGGGCGATCTTTCCCTCAGGCTGTTGTATTTGACGAATAATGGAGAAGAGAAATGTTTGCAAGTTCTACGAATGAGCTAAAAATGCTTGACATGGCGGCAGCAGAGTTTGCGCGTAAACAACTGGCAGCCAACAATCAGGAAAATGATAAATATCCTTTTGGCCCATTTTTTGATTCAGTTCTTCATAAAGCATATGAAGTCGACTTTTTCCACACCATACTACCAGAGGCTTTAGGCGGCATGCAACAGGGGATGCATGCGCTTTGCACCATTTTAGATAATGTTTGCCGGGCAGACAGCAGTCTGGGGGGTATTATATTTACCAATACGTTTGCTCAAAAGATCATACTCAGTGCAAATGGAGAAAAATTGCTCCAATCAATCGTATCTTCGGCCGCGGATGCAAAACGATTGTTGATCGCTTATCCGGTGTTCAACAATCCGACAGAAGTCGAAACTAAGGTCCAGGCCATCAAGACAGCTGGAAAATATATTCTATCCGGAAATTTAGAGTACCTTGTGCTTGGTGGAATCGCGGCTCACGCAGTCATTCCTGCAAAAATTAAAGGCCAGTCTAATTTTTCCTTTTTTATCATTGACTTATCTGACGATCGGGTTCTTAAAAGTGATCCTGTTTTGAGTTTAGGTTTTCATGCATGTCCGGCCGTCGATGTTACGTTCAATCATGCTGAAGGTAAGCTGCTCGGAGACACGGCAAAAGGGAATACTTATTTCAATAGGGCATCAGATGTCATGCATGTAGCGGCGGCCTCCATATCTGCCGGGATTATGAAAGGCGCCTATAAAGAAGCTTTAGACTATAGTCAGAACAGATTTCAAGGCGGCAGAGAGATTTTCAACTGGTCTGAGATACAGATGATACTGGCAAATATGGCCATTAAAGTAAAGATCGCTGAGATGGTTATTGCCCAGGCCTGTCAAGCAGTGGATTATATGTTCTCCGGGTGGCGGCTGTATTCACATGCAGCAGCTATTCATGTATCGGAAATGGCCTGTGAGGTTACGACAGATGGTATCCAAGTGCTTGGCGGGGTAGGCTACATGGAAGATTACGGTCAGGCAAAACGTTATCGGGATGCAAAACAAGCTCAGTGTCTTCTGGGAATCGCACCAATGAAGAAAATCAGGTATTTGGGAAATTTAATTTCCAACTAGCAGGAGCACAAAATGTCTAATACCGAAATTGTCTTTTAAAACATGCTGTACGGTCCTCGCCGGCCAAGCAAGAAACATAGGGGCCTTCCGTTTTGGATTGCAACGCCGTTTGTATCACCCGAGATCAGGTTGATAAATTGTTGGATTGCGTAGATATAACCCTTACGGATTGGGAGGAAAAGATGGGGGTCTCGGCCTCAGCGTAAAGAACCTATACAAATATATTACCCTAACTAAGCGAAAATCGCTCAACGAGGGGTCAATTGTTACTCGTTATTCGAATTTGATGGTCGCCTCATTTTATAATGCTATGATGGATGAAATATAAAAACGGATTTTATTCCTCTTAAACCATTAACCAATAACAAATAACGAATAACTCCCAATTGGTTTTTAACTCAATTGGGGTATTATTATTCATAATATCCAGGGAGGTCAGGAATAATGAGCAAATGGCAATACACCAGAGGACTTCACAAAATTGGTAATGGTATTTACGCGTATCTTCAACCGGATGGCTCATGGGGGCTGAATAATGCCGGGCTTATTGTAGATGGGGAACATTCCATGGTGGTGGATACACTTTACGATTTGGATTTGACCCAGGAGATGCTGGAAGCCATGCAAGCGGCGACAAATGCTGCTGAATCCATTGATATTCTGGTCAACACCCATGTCAATGGTGACCACTGTTTTGGGAATCAATTGTTTAAAGGTGCCGAGATTATCGCCTCAAATGCATGTGCTGGAGAATTTGCCACAGAGACGCCCCCACAGCTGATGATAGATATGCTGAAGGCCGCGCCGCAAATGGGGGAACTGGGAACTTTTTTCACTAAATGTTTCGGTAAATTTAATTTTGAAGGTATTACACTGACGCCGCCGACCAAGACCTTTGAAAACCGCCTGGATATCAGCGTGGGTGAGAAAGAGATCAATCTGATCGAAGTCGGTCCCTGCCATACCCGCGGTGATATCATGGTTTATATTCCCGGCGATCGCATTCTGTTTGCCGGTGATGTTCTGTTTATTGAGGGTACACCGATCATGTGGGACGGCCCACTCGCTAATTGGATGAGAGCATTAGATCAAATTATTGGTATGGACGTGGAAACCATCGTGCCCGGTCATGGACCGGTTACCGATAAAAACGGTGTCGAATCTATGAAAGCGTATTGGCAGTGGGTGGACACGGAGGCTCGCAAACGCTATGATGCCGGAATGCCGGCTGCTGAGGCGGCCAAGGAAATGCTTGCCGGTCCGTATTCTGCTTGGGGTGATCCGGAGCGGATAGTCATTAATTTAGATGCACTTTATCGGGAGTTCGCCGGAGACAGCACGCCGGCCAATCGGGTGGAACTTTTAGGAATAATGGCCAAACTAGTTTGAAAAAACTATCTAATGGCTGAATGCCGTGTTCTGGATTATGATAGGATCCAAATCTACCCGACATTTCAAAATTCATGGGGCTGGGAGGCTGGAAAGCTTGCAGGCTTGGATTTTTTAAAGGCATCCCAGCTTCCTGGCCTCCTGGCTATTTGGCATCGAAGAAGGATTGGGTAGAGCGACATTTAGCTATCATCGGTGCCGAGTATTTATTGAACTCCTGAATAATAAATCGTAGCTAATTGAAGGAGGTAGTAATTATGCCAAAGGCAATGGCCAACGGGATTCAGATCGAATATGAGACGCTTGGGGATCCATCGGCGTCACCCTTGCTTCTTATTATTGGCTTGGGTGGTCAGCTGATTGAGTGGCACGAGGATTTCTGCGAACAGCTCGCCAAAAGCGGGCATTACGTGATCCGGTACGATAACCGGGATGTTGGGTTATCC
>CP070746.1:2095028-2099792 GCA_020348305.1 Desulfobacterales bacterium | reverse complement strand
TCGATTCGCGATCAACGTCCGAAGAAATCAGGTCTAGAATGACCAGAACCTCACCCAATAAGTCCTTTGAAGAATCGATTTGAAAAAAGTCGGTGATGCGTCGGCGGTTCATGCATACCTCTTTAGGCGCTTCACAATGCTTGAGGCTGGGAGGCCCCGCCCATTCGGACGGAATGACCGATCGAATCTTAAAATTATGAGCGTCGGCCTCTGGAAAGCTTGGAGGCTCAGAATGATTAAAGGCATCCCAGCTTCCAGGCCTTCTGGCTATTTGTCATCTAAGCCCGATTGGGTAAAGCGACACTTAGTGTCTGAATGAAAAGCCCGGTTTTTGGTAGGTTGGGTTGAGCCCAATCGAATACTATTTCATTTTAGCATTATCTTCAGCCGATAAGAAGCATTTTTTGTCAGAACTCAATATCCGGGCAGACGATCCGACAATTTTTTAAGTTGACACCCATGCAACTCTTTTCTATTATGGCACCGCCCGCATAGACATCAATTTTTACGAATTTGGAAAGAAAGTGGAAAGAAGAATATGACCAAAAAGGTCAACGATCAGCTCGTAGAGATTATCCTATCCAACCAGATAGGCTACGAACGCATCGCCATGGCGTGTTCGGCTACCTTTGCACAAATGTTTGGCTGTCCTGCCGAGCGCATTGAGGACCTCAAGACCGTGGTCGCCGAGGCCATCATTAACGCCATAGAGCATGGCAACAAGGGGCGCCCGGATGCCAAGGTCATCGTTTATATGAATTACAAGGATGATGCCATCAACGTATCGGTAATCGACGAGGGAGACGGCATCACCTATCACCCCCGAAAGCCAAATATTGAGCGCATTATGGACCATCTGGACCCCCCCATCGGGTTTGGGGTATTTTTAATTGAGCAGCTGGCAGATCAGGTTGAGTTCAATGAAGTGACGGATAAGGGTCATGCCGTGAAAATGGCCATAAATATCAAATAATAATTAGCAACTAGTTGAGCGTTTTATTAATTAGAGTCTTATTTGTGATTATTTTTTATTTTTAGGTTCCGGTTTATCCGGGTTAGGGTGAGATAAACTATACACCTCACTGCGATTTGAATGACCCGCTGCGGCGGCGTCAGCAGATAGGGTGGGAGGAGAAAGTGCAGGTTGGAGATGCATCATAGTAACGAAATAAAGCTTGAGACACACGGCGCAGTTACGATCATGGACATCCAGGGAGACATTACCGCATTTTCTGAACCTTTTCTAAACGAAGCCTACCAAGAAGCAAACGATCAAGGTGCAACCAAGATATTGCTAAAGATAGATAAAGACACCTATATTAATAGCGGCGGAATTGCCGTGCTCATCCAAATTTTAGCCCAAACGAAAAAAAATAACCAAGTCATCGGCATCACCGGCATATCCGACCATTTCAAGAAGATATTTCACATGGTTGGAATTACCAAGTTTGCCACAATCCATAATTCGATCGAAGCGGCTCTGGAGAATATGGTTGGAGAGCCGGGTTAGATCTGTAAATTCTTATTAACTCCTTTAAACGATATTCAACCTAAAAAAATCTGCTTTCAATACAAATAGACCGGCAGGATGGATATGGTTTCGATCCAATTGACAATAATTTGGGGGGCCCACGATGCAACTGCTTTCATGTTATCTCTTTCAAAAACTTTCACAGTCTCAAATTGAGCAGATTGCCGCCATCACTCAGGAGCAGCAAATTCAAAAGGGCCAATGGCTGTTTCACAAGGGTCAGAAGGCCACACATATTTATCTGGTAAAAGAAGGCGCCATTGAGCTGGTCATTAAGGTGGAAGACACTATTGAAATTCCCATTGCCGTTATACGTCCAAATGACGGGTGTGTGGGTATCGGCGCGCTGGTCGAACCCTATCTATACAGCCTTTCGGCCCGATGCTTAAATGACAGTACATTGCTTGTCATCGAGCAACCAAAGCTGCAAAACCTGATGCGCAGTAATCCAGAGCTGGGTTGCACCATTATGAGCAATTTAGCCCAGAAATTGCTGGCTCGCCTCAAGGAAACCCGACAGGAAGTAAAAATTCATTTCATGAATCTTGTTAGATCCGCAAGCTTTTAAATAGGAGTAAAAGTGGATCTTCAAGCTCAAGTCAAACACCTCAGACAAGAATTAAAGCAATCGGAGCATATTCAAAATGAACTGGACCGGCGGGTTTTTTATTTAAAGACCCTTTATGATGTCAGCAAAGATATTTTCAGCAGTGTGGAGCCGGAAACGATTCTGAGAAACTTTTTGCTGATGGCGATGGGTAACTTTGGGGCCACGGAAGGATTCATTCTTGAAGTAAATGCTTCTTCCGGAAAAATCCAACATTTCGTCGAAGTGGGCCTTGAAGAAAACGATGTCGCACGCATAATAAGTTGCATCGAGCAGCGAATCCAGCAGGGTATGTTCTCTGAGTCCATAATCAATGAGGCCCAGGAGTTACCACCCGACCTTTTGCCGGCATCATTTGTGTTTGTTAAGATCTTCACTGTCGAATCGGATTGCCCCGGAATCTTCGGCCTGGGGCCCAAGCTCATCAGCGAAGCATACACGGATAATGATCGCGAATTGCTGGATACCCTGGTCAACAATCTGGTTGTTGCCCTTAACAATGCCCGCTCCTTTGAAAAGATCAAAAAACTCAACCGCGATTTGGCGGCCAAAAACATCCAGCTGCAAAAAGCGCTGAACGAACTCAAGGCCGCCATGCGAAAGGTGGAGATCCTGGAAAGCATCAAGTTAAATTTGTCTAAATTCTTGCCGACCACAGTTACAAAACTCATTGAATTGTCTCCTACCGGTGAATCCCTGGAAGCCAAAGAGCGCGATGTCTCCGTTCTTTTTCTAGACATTGAAGGCTACACCAAAATTACCGAAGATGTCGGGGCCACCGAAGTCAATGCCCTTGTGGAAAAATATTTTTCGGTGTTTATGGACGCCATCTACGAAAACAACGGCGATATCGTGGAAACCGCCGGCGACGGCCTGATGGTTCTTTTTCTAACAGACGATGAAGCACAAAACGCGTTGGAAGCGGTCAAGGCCGCCCAAACGATCCGAGAAAAGGCCTGTGCGATTAATGCGCAGTGCAGTCTGGACTCTGATCCGGTCGTGATCAATATCGGCATAAGTTCAGGGCAGGCGTTTGTCGGTGCGGCAAAGTTTGACAGCTACACCGGCTCGCGCTGGGCGTACACGTCCCACGGTACCACCGTCAACGTGGCGGCCAGGATTTGCAGTCATGCCAGCGGGGGTGCGGTGCTCGTTTCACGCAATACCGCCGAAAGGGCCCAAGGCAACTTTTCATTTAAACCGTTGGGTAAATATGCCCTTAAGAATTTGTCCGAAGAAGTGGATATTTTTGCACTGGACACTTGATCCCTTCCCGGTTTGCCCAATTCCGGAGCTTCGGCCATTTTTATTCGCGCCCTTCATTTAGTTCCTGTGGGAGCGGCTTCCAGCAGCGAGAATGGAGCGTATCGAATGTCCTTTGCTCCCCTTAACAGTTGGCGGCATTTTCTTTTTCATTGACCCGGCAAGCTATTTTCAATTATTAAAGCACATATTAACAAATCCATCCCTGAAATTTGTTATTTTTCAGGGTGGATTAATTATGTTGACACGCCCGGTCCGCTTCTCTATTATAATAATGTCGCCTTGGAGTGTTTTGAAAAGATTGGCTGTGCATATTGATAATGGACTGAATGGGTAAAATAAGCGAGATGAGCACCGGTATTACTGAGAAAACCGTGGGAGTTGTTCTGGCCAACGAGCTTGGCTACGAACGTATCGCCATGGCCTGTTCGGCCTCCTTTGCCGAAATGATGGGCTTTGCGGCCGAGCGCATTGAAGATCTCAAGACCGTGGTGTCCGAAGCGGCCATCAATGCGATGCAACACGGCAACAAGGGGCGCCCGGATGCCAAAGTGGCTGTCTTTATGAATTTTAGTGACGATGCGATCAACGTCTCCGTGACGGACGAGGGAGACGGCATCAAAGATTTTCCGCCAACGCCCGATATCGCCCGCATCATTGACAATTTGGACCCGCCGGTGGGCTTTGGCTTATTGTTGATCAAGCAACTTGCCGACCGCGTGGAATTCAATAAAATGACCGATGGTGGTCATGAGGTCAAGATGACTATCGCAATGCAGACCTAAATAAGTAGCCTGAATCAGGTCCGTTAAAATAGACAATTTTGTGGTTTTTAAGGACGGTTGAATGCCAACGTCATTCTACCGGTTTGCTAACATTATGGGGGGAACAGAAAGCGCGAGCAGAGACATGCAGCAGCACACCAATGAAATTACATTTGAGCATCACGGCCCTGTGACACTCTTAGACATTCGAGGTGATATAACCTCCTTTTCTGAACCCTTTCTTAACCAGGCCTACCAGAGTGCCAACGATCAGGGCGCCGGCAAGATCCTGCTGAAAATCGGCAACGACGCCTACATCAACAGCGGCGGGATTGGGGTCCTAATCCAGATCCTGGCGCTGACCAAACAAAACAACCAATTGATCGGAATAACCGGGATTTCGGATCATTTTAAGAAAATTTTTAACATGGTGGGAATCACCAAATTTGCCGCAATTCATGACAGTGTCGAAAACGCCCTGGAGGTGATGGGCTAAAAAAGGCGGAATTAAAGTGTTTGGTTTTTCGTATTTTGCTTAAAAATATATGTCGTTATATCAAATTGTTAACCTACAAAACACTAAACACCAAATACAAAAC
>CP070746.1:2090191-2094928 GCA_020348305.1 Desulfobacterales bacterium | reverse complement strand
CCGGCTAAACCAGCGCCGGTGGTTTTGATAAAATCCCTTCGCGTCATGTTGTTGTCTTGCTTTTTCATGGTCTTTACCTCCTTTTGTTGGTGTTAACATAAAGAATCCATTTATGCAGTGAATTGATTTAAAACGCTAATAATATGATATGTCAATGAAAAAATTTGTTTAATTGAATGAATGATGTTTAGCGCAATGAGTGCTTGTCTGATAAAGAGAAGACCAAGATCAGTTTCGCTTGAATATCAACTGTGTTGACAGTCCGAATCGGTGCTGATACTTGATATTCGATTGTTGGATACTCGATGTTCGATGCTGGATGCTCGATACTTGATGCTCGATACTGAATGAATGTTTCTATTTGGCTAAAACAATTTCCGTATCATTCGACGAGAACATGAAATATTTTAAATGAAAGGAAATTATTGATGAACTGGCGCAGCAAAAAAATTCTCGAGCGACCGGAATGGTCCGTCAATCGGGCTTTATACAAAGGAATGGGATATAGTGATTACGATCTGGATCGACCGTTGATCGGAATCGCCAATTCCTGGAATCGGGTGGTTCCGGGCCACTACAATCTGAGGCAAGTCTCGGAATATCTCCAACAGGGGATTCGCCAAGCCGGTGGTACACCGGTGGAGTTCGGTGTTATTGCTGCCTGTGACGGGATTGCCCAGGGACATGATGGTATGCACTACATCCTGCCGACGCGCGATCTGATCGCCAACGATATCGAATTGATGGTTGAGGCTCATCGCCTGGATGCGATCGTTCTTCTGGGTTCGTGTGACAAAATTGTTCCTGCCATGCTCATGGCGGCTGCCAGACTGGATCTGCCGGCCATTATGGTGGTGGGTGGACCTATGGAGGGAGGATGCCACTTTGATGGCCGGGCCTCAGATACCACCTCGCTCACCGAAGGACTGGGTATGTTAAAGGCCGGAAAAATTGATGAATCCGATTTCTACGAACTGGAGAACTGCGCCTCACCAACCTGCGGATCATGTTCGTTTTTAGGCACCGCCAACACGATGTGTTGTGTTGCCGAAGCCATGGGGCTTTCTCTTCCAGGAAGTGCCACAATTCCGGCAACTTTTGCAGAACGTTTGCGAATTGCCCAGGAATCCGGGCGCCAGATCGTGGAACTTTTTAAACAAGGCATCACCGCGCGTCAAATTCTAAATCAGAAGGGGATTGAAAACGGTATTCGAGTTAGCACGGCTATCGGGGGATCGACAAACTCCGCACTGCATATTCCCGCGATCGGTTATGAGGCGGATTGTGAGATTGGCATGGATCTTTTTGAAGAATTGTGCCGCAGTACCCCCCATATTGCCAAGATGAACCCGGCGGCGGCACCCAATGTGCCCGATTTTCATCATGCCGGCGGGGTACCGGCAGTCATGAAGGCCCTTCTGCCTCTTTTGCATGGCGATGCGCTGACCGTTACGGGCAAGACGTTGGTTGAAAATGTCAAAGAAGCGAAGGTTCTCGAAAGTACGATAATAAAAAGTATGAAAGATCCATGGAGCAAAGAAGGTGGATTAGCCATTTTGCGGGGAAATTTGGCCCCGAATACGGCCATCACCAAACCGGCTGCCATTCACCCCGATATGCAAACCTTTACCGGCCGGGCCCATTGCTTTGATTCTGAGGAAGCGGCCGACAAAGCAATCTTGGAAGGCAAGGTAAAAGAGGGTGAAGTGATTGTGATTCGCTATGAAGGACCCAAAGGGGGGCCCGGCATGCGTGAGATGTACAAGGCCATGAAACTTCTTTATGGCCAAGGGCTGGCTTTGAAAACGGCGGTGGTAACGGATGGACGCTTTTCCGGTACGAACAATGGGTGTTTCGTCGGGCATATTTCGCCTGAGGCAGCAGAAGGAGGGCCGATCGCTGCTGTGGAAAACGGTGATACGATTACCATCGATATTCCCAATCGTAAGCTTAAACTGCATCTTTCCGATCAAAAAATTCAAAATCGATTGGCCAAGTGGCAAAAACCAGAGCCGAAATTCAAGAAAGGCTATTTAGCGTTGTATTCGCGATTGGCGGAGTCTGCGGATAAAGGGGCAATTATAAGGCACAAATTGGAATAGACTTGCATAAGCATCACATTTGACTCAGGTTTACGTCCGTATGCAATCAATCGCCATCATTGCTGATGACTTAACCGGGGCTGCTGATACCGGTGTTCAGTTTTGTTCCTTTTTCGACGAAACCGTTCTGGTTCCGTATCATCAATTGTCACATTTTCTAGAGGAGCATTCCGGCTCATTCTCTCAGGCGAGAACAATTTATACCAACAGTCGCGCGCTTGATGCTAATGCAGCGCGAAAACGTATATGTGCTATTGCACATCAACTTTCACAGTTAGAGCCGGGATGGATATATAAAAAGGTCGATTCCGTTCTTCGCGGAAATCTGGGCGCTGAGATAGAAACGCTCATGGATGAATTGGATTATGAGTTGAGTTTTATCGCTCCGGCGTTTCCCGAGATGGGACGCACCACGGTAGACGATATACACAAAGTTCACGGGACTCCCGTCGGCCAAACTGAGATCTCCCGTGATCCGGTCACGCCCGTAACCGAATCTCGTTTGTCACTGGTTGTAGCAGCGCAGAGTCGTTATCCGGTGGGCCACGTGACATTGGATTATCTAAAGGGAGATGAGGCTGGTCTGCAAGCGGAAATCGAACGTCAATTCAACCACGGGATCAGACATATGGCGTTCGATACCACATCACGGGATGACCTTGACAGGATAGCTCGGATAGTTTTTACATCTTCCCGCAGAATATTGCCGGTAGGCTCCGCCGGGCTGGCAGCCAGTCTTGGGCGCTTGTTACCCAAAAGACCGGCATCAAATGAATATGAGAGCCAAGTTTCCGGGACAGGAAACCACCTGCTGGTGTGCGGGACGACCTCGGAGGTGACAAAACTGCAAATTAAAACCTTGATTGAGGCTTATCCATATGAAGAGATCGTTCTTGAAGCTGGCGTTTTGGCTGATCGAAATCAGAGAAATGCCATTCTAAACGCAGTGCCTTCTGTCCGATTGAAACTGTCCCAAAAGAATGTTGTCATTCGAATTGATTGGCCACCAAATAGTTATGCTGCTGTTAAACATTCCGACCGACTGCGGATGGCGCAATCCATTGCCCATGGTTTAGAGCTTTTCGTTGCATCCGTTTTGAAGGAGACCGAACCGGAATTCATCTTTGCTTCTGGTGGCGACACGGCTGCTGCGGTTTTAAGTGCTGTTGAAGCTAAAGGAATACGGATATTCGGTGAGGTTGTTTCCGGAATGGTGCAAGGCAAGCTCCTGGGTGGGCCCAAGAACGGTCTACCGGTTGTTACCAAAGCAGGAGCATTTGGAAAAAAGGATGCGCTGGTGGTGTTGCATGAAAGTTGGGCTAAAAAGGATAAAAGAATTTAGGGATTGAGGGATTGAGGAATGGAGGAATTTAGGGATAGGGGGATTTAAGGATTGACAAATTTAGAGAATGGGATTTTAAATTTGTTTTTTAATTACAAAATTCCTCAATTGTTCAGCAAATTCACCTCTCAATTAGGGGGGGCTAAATTAATAACACATAGGAGAATAAAATGGGAAGTAGTGGCAGGCCCATTCTGGGAATTTCCGTGGGGGATCCTGGAGGAATCGGTCCCGAAATTACAGTTAAGGCGTTAAATCAAAAAGAAATTTACGACATCTCACGACCTTTGGCAGTTGCTGATTATCGGGTGATGAAAGATGCTTTGAAGTTCACCGACGTGAATTTGACCCTAAATCCGGTCCAAAAGGTTAGCGATGCCCGATTTGGATTTGGTACTGTTGACATTCTCGATTTGAGAAATATGTCCATGGATCGTTTGAGGTATAAAGAAGTGACGCCCGAGCAAGGTAAGGCCTCTTTTGAATATGTGGCCAAGGTCATCGAGTTGGCCATGAACAGAGAGATTGACGGAACGGTAACCGGCCCTATAAATAAAGCCGCCATTCATGCTGCGGGGCATCATTTTGCCGGACACACCGAGATATATGCAACACTGACAAACACCCGTGACTATTGTATGATGCTGACCCACGGTGGCTTTCGCGTCACCCATGTTTCCACGCACGTGAGCCTCAGGGAGGCCTGTGATCGCGTTAAGAAGGACCGGATTATCAGAGTGATCGACCTAACATATGAAGCATTGAAAAAGTTAAGTGTTCATAGACCTAAAATTGCAGTCGCAGGTTTAAATCCTCATTGCGGCGAGGATGGATTGTTCGGCCATGAAGACGATCAAGAAATTCGTCCGGCGGTAGAACGTGCAATGCGTGAGGGCAAGAATGTGGATGGTCCCGTCCCGGCTGATACGGTGTTTTCAAAAATGAAAGGCGGCATGTATGATGCCGTTGTGGTTATGTATCACGATCAAGGCCACATTCCCACGAAGTTAATCGGATTTCAATATGATGAACAAACAGGCCAGTGGGGGGAGATGTCTGGAGTAAATGTAACGCTTGGGCTTCCGATTGTCCGAACGTCCGTGGATCACGGAACCGCGTTTGGGAAAGCAGGGGAGGGCAGAGCCAATCCGCAGTCGATGATAGAAGCTATAAGGTTGGGGGCGCTTCTGGCAAAAAAGTCCTGAGTTGGGACTTCCGGAAATATTTTAAGTAAAGCATTTTATATTTTTGTGGGAGCGGCTTCCAGCCGCGAATAAAAGCATTGATCAGGAT
>CP070746.1:2085502-2090091 GCA_020348305.1 Desulfobacterales bacterium | reverse complement strand
GCCGTGACTTTTCCTCAACGCTCACCACCATGGCTTTTGACCACAGCAGCTTGAGGTGGTTTGAAGCCTGCTCCTGCAAGCCGGCTCCGAGGGACCATACCCTCATCTTCTGTGCAGTTACGCACACTTTATGAAAAAGTGCGCTCGTGGCGCACTACGTTTACAGTATCGGTATTTTTGATAGTCCCAATTTTTTACAGATACTTATTATCAGTGCTGTCCGGTTAAAAATTTTGAAAAACGTATAAAATATCAAAATAGTTAAATATAATTACAAAAACGAGTGGAATCGATTTGAAATCGGTAGTTACCTTAAAACATGACATCAAAATTGGACGAAATCAGGATGGATGGCCGCTCATTAGCTCAACATGAGGAGATTTTTTCATTCCAATGATCATGTATGCATTAGTTTTAAGGCACAGATATTAAGCCTTTAAAACGAGATCCATCTACAGAATTCTACACTTTTTAGATCTGTCTTTTTATAAGTAAATGCCCGTTTCATGGGGCTTTGCAAAGGTCGATTGCAGAAATTTAATTACTAGTTTACCAAACTGTTTGAATTTATTGGCTTAGCCGCCGTAGTCTGGAGCCCTTCTTTACATTCTTCTTCATCCCTACTGGATAATCCATATATTGCGGTGTTACCATTTGATAGAATTGGGATTGATCAAGAGCAGGATAGGATGGACGAAGACATAACAAAGTATTTATCACAAACAAATGGTACCTTCGTCAAAAGATTGCAGCCACAAGAACAAGAAAATTGGCGTTTCCGCCACTCTAGCATGTTTAGCTATAAAGGAAAGCTCGGAAATGTAAAACAGATCGCAGAAGAGCTTGGTGTACGGTATATTTTAACAGGTAGAGTTTACAAGAACGGAGATAATTTACGGATAACTGCACAACTCATTGATGCCGTTAACGGTGATCTCCTTTGGGTGAACCGATATACAGACAGCATGAGCGATTTTTCTTCCCTTAAAAACGCAATTGCTCATCAGATTGTTGACGGCATTGTGATGAAACTGGATTCATCGAACGAAAGGTATATTGATAGCTGCTGTTGAAATAACGTTTCCATCAGAAAAAGAAAGGTGCAAGATTATCAATAGTCATACCTTTGCCCCTTAATCGAAATATCGAATTCGTCCAACTGGCTACATTTCGATTTCTGCAGGGACCGAAAAATATGAACATGCCCTTATATCAATGTGATGTTAAATGCAGACTGAGATAACCTGAACATTATGAAAAATCCAGATACGTTTACAGTATCAGTACTTTTGAGAGTACTGATTTTTTGCAGATACTATTTAGATATCAGGAACGCCGCCACTGAGCAGCGGCCTAAATTCATACCAAACTTGCACGGACCTTACGGTAAACCGCTATCTACACGCCGTCTGCTGGTTGGTTATACAACTACTATTTTATACTATATCTATCAGGTTGCATAAAAACTGTGATATCAGCATATCCTTCATATATTTTAGCTGAATGCCTGATACCAGCAGGTATGTGATACCTATCTCCTTTCGAATAGGTCTTTTTTTCACCTCCAATCACCAAATCAATTTTCCCCTCTAGTATAAATCCAATTTGATCAGCGTGTTCGTGTTCTGGTAATTCAACAGTTTTTTCAAATTGCATATAGAGTGTCTGATGCGTATCGGCTTGCGATAGATAGGCTATTAATCCTTCAAGAGGTATATCTGCTTTTGGAAACGTTTTTATTGGTTCTGGAAATATTCTCATCGCTTTCTCCTGAAATCATTTTGTGTATAACACCAGAAGTCAGCAGCAGGCAGGGCAACGAGGCCTTTCGATTTACGGAGGTGCACCGCCCTGCCTGTCTGCTGAACTGACAGGTTATACGGCTATTTTGCTTTGAATAGCCTTTCAAATCCTGGATATGGAGCTAATGGAATAAAATCGAAATATATTAAATCTTCCTGTACTAACGGTAGAGTTGATAATTTTTCTTTTGCTTCTTCTAAATTTTCACATTCAAGAATCAATACTGCACTTGTTCGGTCTGCTCGGAAATATATTTCACGAATTACTCCTTTTTTATAAAGTTCCCAAACTCTTATTGCTTCAGCCTCCAAATAAGGTTGAAAATCTTCTGCTGTTTTACCCGCAAATTCTTTCTCAATCGCTAATATCTTCATTAAAAACATCCATTATGACGTATAACGTGAAGCTAACCGGCGGCGGGTTAATTGCCACCCCCTTACGGAAAGCTCAAGATTTGGTTAACTGCACATCCAAAAAAAATGCCCAGGTTTTAGCCGTCCGAGTTCAGTGCCTGGTTCGGTTTCAGTTCACTGAATACCGTTTTATTTTTATAGCATGTCCTATATAGGTGCAGGAAATATTACTACTTAATTTCAAATTCAATCTCTTTCCTAACTCCTGCCACGAAATTTTACCTTTCTTGCGCGCTCTTAGATTCAAAAAATGGGAAATAAAGTTCATGCTTGGTGATAAACCTTTTATTTCCTGGTTTACCAAACCATAACGAGATAAAGCCTCTATTAGTTCTTTTGGCCTGATAAACATATCCCAAATATGAATATTTGGCTCAAGAAAGGAAATGCCCTCCCACTCTTGCATGACTTTAATCATTACAATTTTGCTGATTATAGTTCTGTTTATTGTATCATAGAATAAGACACCATCATCTCTTAAAACACGGGAAATTTCTTTTATAATTAGTGGAAAATCTTTAACATGTTCCAACACATCACAGCAGCATACAAAATGAAATGAATTTGATTCAAATGGTAATTTTTCTCCGAATCCGTTAACGTATTTTATGGCTAAATTTCCTTGTTTGGCGTGTGCTTTTGCTGCATTAATTGAAGTGCTTGAAGGATCTAATCCAGTTACTTCAAGACCAGCTTTAGCGAGTTCCTCCGCAAGATATCCACCCCCACACCCAACATCCAGAACTGATTTATTTTTTTGGTGCTTTCTCTGATTATTAATAACATTATTAATGTAGTTGAATTTGACTGGATTTGTTAAATATCGAAGGGATACTAAATTGCCATTGCCATTTTCATCCCACCAATCGTAGCCTAGATCATTATATATCTTGTTATTAATCTCCAATTTGACCACCGATAAAGTAATCTGAATTACTCTCTCCGGTAATTATTATTTTGGCAAGTATATTTATACCGCTTGCTATTATGCCAATAATGAGCCCAGCTATTAAATTCACCATGCAAAGAATAAAACTTAAAGAATAAATCGATGCTAAAATATAATTACCCATGCCGGCTGGTGTACCAGACGATTTTTGGACTAACTGGGCGCACTCGTGTTCAATTCTCAGCAGACAAAGAATTCGCAGCAAAAGGTGAGATAGAGCGGTTTGTGTCGAGGGTGTAAATACATTTATAGCTTTCATATTGATCACTCCTCCATGGATAAAAATTCTGATAGAAATTCCATTTCCCCTTTGGTATCACATTTCCCAACGCTTTTAGCCAGTTTTTTCAGTAACCATTTCAATCGCTGCAATGCCGCAATTTTCTGCCCAATTTCCAACATCTTGAGGTTGATCATTTTGGCAGCAGTAGTGCAATTCAGTTCCTGGCCGTCCAACAAATCGAGGACTCCTCTAATTTCATTCAGGGTTAAACCTAATGCTTGGTTGTTTTTGATAAACCGAATACGCTGAAGCGTTGCTTCCGTGTACTGCCGATACCCGCAATTACGGTTGGGTGGCTGAACAATTAGTCCGCGACGCTCATAATACCGGATAGTTTCCACCCCGACATTGGCAGCCTTGGCCAATTTTCCTATTGTGAATTTTCCCATGCCTTATGTCTCCAAATTCAATGGTTATCACATATTTGTAACCATAACGTCCGTACCATAGTACGGAGTCAAGTGAATTTTTGCATTGCCAAAAAAGTATCTTGAGGTCGGAACCGAACAAATGTATTATCAAGATTTCTCATTAGCAGCCGATTTTCTAACAAATAGACATCACAACCTCAACTGCGACGTTATCGAAATCCTGCCGGATAGTCAATTATAAACCTTATAACTGCTTGTAATAAAATCAGAATAAAACAATCACGGTAGCTCCAACACTCATTTCCTGCAAAGGTTGCATTTCACAAAAAGTCGGCTTTTTGTGCCATATAGGCATGCTAACGAGAAATCTCGATAATTATAAAATCGGAGTCTAAACTACTTAAAACTATGTCATTGAAACCGAAAAATGCCTGAAATCGGTAGGTGGATATAATTTTCTATTGGTGGGCGCAACAATAAGCTTAAATTAGATAGTATGGAGAAAACCACGCCTTTCAAAACCTTGGATACTATTATGTAATCACAGAAATCTTGGAACCTGTGATTTGTAGATGTAACACCAACTCTCGCAAAAATACGGATATCATAATCTGATAATCCCGGTAGGAACGCCGGTTACCCGGCGCCCCCCGGACAGATCCCAGCGTGCGGAGTTACCGCACTGGGCTCCTGCCTTGGGTAATGACGCGCAAACAGGACGCCTGCCGTATCCGTTCCATCCCATGTTGCAGGTCTGACCGGCGCTGTGT
>CP070746.1:2081948-2085402 GCA_020348305.1 Desulfobacterales bacterium | reverse complement strand
TTTATTATCACAGTAGGATACAGATTAGTTGGAGTGATCAAAGAATTTTGAAATCCCAGAAAACCTGTGATCTGTAATAGATAGCACAACAATCGATAGAATCGGATGACCCCTACATGTAGTGGGTCCTCTAAAATTTAAAAGTGCATCATTCAAAGAGCAGATTGCACTATTATTAATATTATTTCGAATTAATGCATAGCAGAATAGTACACTCGGACCAAATGCCCTTTCGACCCCATTTTGAGCCTCACAATCTTCCTGTTCCCTAACCGATCTATCCGAAGCCTATCTGTGATTTTTTCCGATTTCATATACTGGCAAGGTGTCTGTCGTTTTCAGCCTTTTTATTTTTGTGCGATCTAGTGATCTATTAAGAGCCTGTCCGACAACGCCATAAAAGCCGGGACTCTTTGAGATTATAAAATACTTCTCAATTTAATAGCTCGTACCTGAGTCTGACGTTGAAGCTTCCAGGAGTTAATCAGACATCAAAGAATATGAATCGGATTCGGGAAGGGGCGCAGGTATTCCATTATCGTCATATACGGCGCCGAAGTGTCCCTGCTTCCAGTCGTCCATTGCCTTTTGAATACGTTCTTTTCTCGAAGAAACAAAGTTCCACCACATGTATCGCTTGCCCAGAGATTTACCGCCGATAAACACAGCTCTGGTATGTTTCTCGGCATGAATTTGGTGGTTTCCCGCTGTCAGTAGTGCGAGGCGGCGCGGCGCCAGAATCTCATCATCGACTTTGAGCTTCGAATCCACCGCATAGACCGCCAGTTCTTCCACATCTTCCGGAACGGCAGCCGATTGACCGGCGGAGAGGTGATACTCAGCATAGAGCGTCTGGGTAAAAGTCCGTACTGGTGATTTTAGCCCGAATGCTTCTCCTATGAGTAGTCTTATATGGACACCGTTCAGAGTCGTAACGGGCAAATCTTCGACGGGGTAGTGATGAAAACTTGCGGCGGCTTCCTCATGTTCTTCCGGAAGACCGTGCCAAAGCTGCAACCCATGAACGCTATGACTATATTGGCGCAGTGCATCTGGTCCACGTTCGGAGTGTGCAATGCCGGCGCCGGCAATCATCAAGTTGATTGCCCCGGGTGTTATGCTTTGGACGCTGCCAATGCTATCTTTATGAATAATTTCCCCCTCAAAGAGATAGGTCACGGTGGCCAGGTTGATATGCGGGTGGGGAGGAACATCAAGGCCTTGGCCGGCCTCGAAATCATGAGGGCCCATGTGATCGAAAAAAAGCCATGGCCCGACACCAATTAAACCGATTCTCGGGAGGAGGCGGGCAACTGGAAAGCCGTCGAATTGAATTCTACGAGGCTCAATGATGTATCGAATTGCTTCTGCCATGATCGTGTTTGCCTCTGTCTGTTGCTGCGGTTTTATAAAATAGTTAATATGTGACAGGAGCCGACCTGTTCTACGGATTTGAGTGGCACATTGCGCTTGAAGATATGAACCTGCTACTAATGCTCCGTAATATTGCAAATCTATGATGATGTGTCAATTAAGACAGGTTAGCCAAGTCCCACACACAACCTGCTGTAATTTAAATCTGTAAAACATACAGGATAATATACCTTGTCGTTATGTGTCCAACAGCGATACGTGATACTGGTATCTATGGTAACCTAAAATTAGCTGGTCAAATTGACCTGCTCCCCAAGAACTGTTCCAGATTTTAAGTTAGTGCTATTATGAAATCTAGCAACAAAAAGGGAGGTCATATTCATCGTGTAGAATTTTCCGAAATTAAAGTGATCCGTCTCAATATGGAGCTATAATGCTTTTCAGAAATATGGCAGATATAGACAATTACAAAGAAGAACAAGCCGGAGCATACCAAAATCTGGTTCGGAGTGTTCGAGAGACCTGGTGTGATAATTCGAACTCTGTCACCGAACAGATTTATGAAATACCTGATATTTGAAGAGAGGATTTCATATTACGTTAGTGTAACATCGTTTCTGTAATTTCGGTTTAGCACCGACCAGGCAGACGCCAGGGGGATCCTTTAAAATCCCCCTGGCGATCTGCCGGTGTTTGAGCTGCTGATGTTCGGTCCAACTGGGACTTGAAAAATATGGGCCAGATCGGTACTCCAAAAATTGTTGTGCAAAACAATTAAAGAAGGAGGAACCGAAATGACCCACGCACAGGATGATAGCGCAATTTCCACGGCATTGGAACAAATTATTGAAAATGGTTTTGACGGACTGGACACAGCGGTCTCCATATTGATTAATGAGGCTATGCGTATTGAACGCAGCCGAGTGCTTGAAGCCGAGCCATGGCAGCGCACACAAACTCGTAAAGGCTATGCCAACGGATACAAACCCAAGAGCGTCGATAGCAGAATCGGTAAATTGGCGCTGAAAGTGCCCCAGGTGCGTGGCCCGGTTCAGTTTTATCCCAGCTCCTTTGAAAAGGGACTTCGCAGCGAGCGGGCGCTAAAGCTGGCCATGGCCGAAATGTACATCAACGGGGTCTCCACCCGTAAGGTCAACGAAGTTTTAAAACAGCTGTGCGGGCTTGAGATCACCAGCACCCAGGTCAGCCGGGCCACCGGGCTGTTGGACGATGAGCTTGAAAAATGGCGCAACCGCCCTCTGGGTCACACGCCCTTTGTCCTGCTGGACGCACGCTACGAAAAAGTTCGTCACGGCGGCAGCGTGGTCAACTGTGCGGTGCTGATCGCAACCGGTGTTACCATAGATGGCCAACGCTCGGTGCTGGGCGTCAGCGTCTCTTTAAGCGAGGCTGAAACCCATTGGCGCACTTTTTTGTCATCGCTCAAAGAGCGTGGTCTGCACGGGGTGATCATGATCACCAGTGACGACCATCAGGGACTCAAGGCAGCCTTAAAGAGCGTTTTTAATGGTGTCTCCTGGAACCGCTGCCACGTTCACCTGCAGCGAAATGCGAGTGCTTACGTTCCAAAGGTCGCCATGCGCAGTGCCGTTGCCCACGACATTGCAAACATCTTATCGGCACCTAACAGGGATGAGGCCAGGCGTCTGCTGGATCTGGCAGTTGAAAAATACAGCTCCAAAGCGCCGCGGCTGTCCTCATGGATGCAGGAAAACATCCCCGAGGGCTTTACCGTGTTCATGTTGACCTATGCCATGCGCAGACGGCTTAGGACAACCAACATGATCGAGAGGCTCAACCGGGAGATCAAGCGCCGAACCCGGGTGGCGTCGTTGTTCCCGAATGAAGCTTCTTTACTTCGACTGGTCAGCGCCATCCTGATGGAAACCAGCGAAGAATGGGAGACAAGCAAGAAATATCTGACATTGGAGTACGATCAGCTCCCAAATTGAATTTACAGAAAAAAAGTTGCGCTATCAGATGTAATCACAACTCTTGTAAAAGTACAGATATCATGAATGGTAGTTGTCAGGTCAAGTAAATCTTAATTTTTATTATT
>CP070746.1:2075908-2081848 GCA_020348305.1 Desulfobacterales bacterium | reverse complement strand
TACTGGCATCTGGTTACTCGTTACTCGAGAACCTAATTTGTAACTTAATGCCGCTACAGTTTGTCAGGGGTTGGATTTTAGAGGTTTGAGACAATCCGCAATCATTATCATGTGCTATAACATTCCGAATTCCGCGTTCCGTCATCTGCCTTCTGTCCTCTGTCATCTGTCCTCTGTTTTCTGTCTTCTGCCTTCTAGTCCCTTCTTGACGGAAAGCGAAGAAATCGCAACCAATGAAGCAGAGAATTCTCGCGCAGAATCTGTTTGTCCGATTGATCAAACCCCTTGAAAAGCTTCTCCGGTTCTGCAAACCACTGTTCACGAGTGGTAAAATGCTCTTTGGTATCAAGCTGTTTGACCACTTTGGCCGGGTTGCCGGCCGCAATGCAGTTGGGGGGCACTGAACTTACCACAACGGCGCCTGCTCCAATAATACTATTCTCACCAAGGGTTACGCCTTTGCAAACAATTGCACTGTCTCCCACCCAAACATTATTCTCGATTTGAATAGGGGCAGTTTTCCCAATCGTAATACGGTTGTAAACATCATGCCAATCGGAGTCGGTGATGTAAACACAGCTGGCCATCATACAATTGTCTCCGATTATTATTTCGTGCGCGGAACCAATTCGTACGCCGGGGCTGATCAAACAATAATCACCAATTCGGATGCGACCCAGATTCCCCTTCTCGGACCAGACCGCAAATCTCACTTTCCAATCCGCCGAAGCCACAACATTGACATAGTCGCCTATCTCGATGGGAGAGCCAAAAATCTCGACATTCCAAGGTCTTACGAATGTGAATCCTTTTCCCAAGAATTCCAGTTGGGGGCGCAGGAAATGGTTAACGTAAAACTCCGAAAATTTTAGAAGGGCCTTTTTAATATAATATGGACGATGGTCTCTTCTCAAAAAAATACCACCTTTTATGAAGAGAAATCTAAAGACTCCCAAAATCGATGACTGAATATTTGCCCGGCAGGCGAAAGCTCATAAAGGGCATCTGCGGCCATAAGGGCGACGGCATTGGTCCAGGTAATCTTGTCCTCAGGCCAAATGATGATGTCCGGACAAGTAAAGCCACACCAGAATGATCCGTCTTCGTATTTTCTGTCAGAAATCCAGTTAAACACAATCGCGGCCAAATCTCGATTGCCCATTGAAGACAACGCCAACGCAAGCTCAGAGGTCTCTGCAATGGTGACCCAGGGCTCGTCAAATACACATTTAACTCCCCGATCCTCGACAACAAATTTCTTCCAATACTTATCGATTCTCCGTTTGGCATCATCCCCGCTTAACACCCCTGCAAGAATCGGATAAAACCAATCCATGGAATAACGCGATTTGGTCATATTAAAAAGGAAGGGTTTATGCTTAATTGCACGTCCAAGTTTCTCTAAAGCTTCTCTCCACAATGGTTTCTTGTGACCAAGGATATTCGCAACGGCTATTGCACATTTAATGCTCATAAATACGGAACTGCACCCGGTCAGCAAAGCCATTGGATCAACTTTACCTTCAGGGCTTATGGCCCAGTAGATTTCACCTTCGGGCGTTTGTAAACTCACCGCAAAGTCAATGGCTGCCGAGATGGTTTGCCACATCTCTTTCAAAACACCAATGTCTCTGGTTATCAGATAATAATGATATACACCGACGGCGATATAGGATGACGAATTCGTCTCTCGAGTTTTATCCTCAGCAACTCCTTGCAAATAGGAAGAATAACAGCTGCCATCTTCACGTTGTATTCGGGCAAACCATTCAAAAGCGCGTTGTGCCTCTTCCAAATAGCCGCCGATACTAAGCCCCATAGCCGCTTCTACATGATCCCAAGGATCCGTTTTTTGGCCGTCACACCATGGAATCTCACCGCTTTCTAATTGGGTTTCTGCTATCAGTGTTGCAATGGCATCAATGTCGACTGAAAAATCCTGAACAGTTCTGCTTCTCGAAGTATCTGGTTCCATAGGAGACATACCTTTCTTTTTTGTAAAGAGTTACTCATACAAAGGAATCAGATCATAATCAAGTATAATATCGAATCCTTTTTGAATCTTGACTTTGGTGTTTTCATCGTTTAAGTTAAGCATACATGCTCAATTTAGATGATACATTTTAGATCTCTTTTTGAACATGCAGTCCGTAACTGTGTTTTGCTCTTGGTAGCACTTTTTCGGCTTTTCTAAAGTTGAGCAATGTTTTCCCCTTCGATAGGCCAATTTTAGTGTTTCGGCTTTTTCAAGGGTCATTGCAAACCGCTAACACGGAAATTCGACGAATAGTGACCAATACTAAAGAGAAGTTAATGAAAAGAGGTTACCCCAAAGTACCGGTTGTGAGGCCTCCGACCAAATGGTTAATTATTTCGGAGGTCTTTAAATTTCAATCGGAAACAGCGCGTTTGCTTCAGGCTGAGGCAGCATGCCGGCGGCTAATTTTTACAGACTAGCTGTCGAAACAGAAACCAGTAATAGGTAAGTCTCTTTATAGACAGGAAAGGAGGAAAAAATGGCTGAGAGTGTATACAAAGTTATTGAATTGGTAGGAACCAGTGAATCTTCTTGGGAAGATGCGGCCAAAAATGCAGTGGAAACTGCAGGCAAGACCTTACGAGATCTTAGAGTTGCCGAAATTTCAAAACTGGATTTGAAAGTAGAAGACGGCAAGGTCGTTGCCTACCGTGCCCGAGTAAATCTCTCGTTCAAATATGGCGGCGGCGAATAACAATTCTAAGCAAATAAAGGCCATCCTATGATTTAATTGAAGATATCTTTTGAAAAAAAGCCTCCAAAGGATGAGTGTAAGGAGTTTCCTTTGGAGGTTTTTTATTAAAAATATTTGAAAATTTCCAATACATTTCAGCAAATATTTGATCAGTCCATTTCTATTGATTTATACCAGCGGATTTCTCTCCGTCTTTTTCTTTTCGCTAAAACACGGGTGGGCTGAAACCAGAGAACAAAAACACGCGTCAAAAACAAAGCCTCGCACTTCAACAGCCGCCGCACCCTAAGGGGTATTGTAAGCTCTGATGAAAAAGGGCATCAAAATAGAAATTATACAAATTACTGCTACAATGGAAAATATTAATATCCACTTTACTCTACTTCTTTTTTTCATATGCTATAGTCAAATCATCTTCGTTCAATGACGCACAATCTCATATCCTCAGTATTTTTTATCTACGGCTAAGATTTACCATTCTATCACATATATATTGAAAATAGAAAAAAAGTTACATAGTATGGTCAGCCAATTAATACCCCATTTAAATTGAGTGCGCGGATTTGAAGAACCGGCAGACATTTTAAAAAGGAGAAAGTGGATGCTTTCCTCGCCACCCTCAGCGATACGCAAGTCAGACGGGTTTTAGCCCAAAAGCTCAAAGAGGAATACTTTAGCGCAGCCGGCATCGAATTTGCCCATCGAAACGTGACCTTCTATCTCCCGGAGGACAAGACCCAAGAAGGATCCGAAGACAAACAAGCTGAGGGGGCGGCCTCACCCGTTGTTCCGGATAGAAAATTAGTAGGGGAGGCCGGGGCGGCGGCGGCAATCGCTGCGATTCAGGCTGAAGAAGAAGCTAAGAAGCCAAAGGTATAGAGAACATTATTTAAAGATGCACAAAAAACTCATCCGATATATCCTCGGCTTAATCGTCATTTTTGTACTTACCTACGAAGTGCTATGTCTTGTTGCTGAGCCGATTTCAGACCATTCATATTTTAATCCGGGTGGTTTTCTGGTCATAGCTCACCGCGGCGGCCGCGACCTGGGACCTGAAAGTACCCTCTATAACTTTCAACGCGCGGTGGATTTAGGCGTCGATGTACTTGAAATGGATTTACGCAGTACCAAGGATGGCGAGCTGATAGTTATTCACGACAGCACTGTTGATCGCACGACCAATGGAACCGGCTTTGTCCAGGATTTCAGCCTGGCTGAACTGAAAACGTTGGATGCCGGCCACCGTTGGTCGCCGGATAATGGCCGCAGTTTTCCCATGCGAGGCAAAGGACTGACTGTTCCAACGTTGGCTGAAGTATTTAAAGCCTTTCCGGATACGCGCATGAATATTGAAATAAAAGAATCACAGACAGCCGTAATTGCTGCTCTGTGTCGGTTAATTCGAGACTATCAAAAAACCAAGCACGTCATGATAGCCTCATTTGATGTATCCCAGTTAAAAAAATTCCGGGCACAGTGTCCGCAAGTTGCCACCTCTGTGGGAGCCAGAGAAGCATTTTTGTTTTATGGATTACAATGGGCCTATCTTGAAAAAATTTACTCACCGCCGGCCCAGGCCCTGCAATTATCTGAATATTATGGAAATACACAGGTGATTACGCAACGGTTTTTGGATGCAGCTCACGCGCGCAATATGCGCGTACATGTCTGGACGGTAAATGATAAAAAACGCATGCAGGAGCTGATAAATTTGGGAGTCGATGGAATAATTACGGATTATCCTGGAAGGTTGCTCCGGTTGTTAGGGAGAAAGATCCCGTCCAAAAAACGCGAACCAGACGGTTCCAACCACACCGAACAAAAAGGCCATCATAAAATTCGTCGTCGGGCTGATCTGCCATAAAAATGCACCGCCAAAAGCCGCCACGGAAACACATACATCCCTTATCAGATAGTACAAACCAAACATGCCCGCCTTGCGGTTTTCCGGGGCCAGATCCACAATCAGCGCCTTGCGCGTCGGCTCGCCGAACTCTTTTAGACCTCTTAGAATAAAAGCTAAAACCAGCCATTCAAACGAGTGACAAAACAGAATAACAAACGGAAAAAAAGTGAAAAAAATAAACGTTATAACGACAAAAGGTTTTTTAGCACTTTTATCCGCCAGGTAAGCCACAGGAATATAAACCAGCATCGCTGTGGCCATTTCTATGCTGGTCAGGATACCGAATTGGAACGCGGAAACAGGCTCTGCGATCACGTTCATACACCACACCACCACAAAGGCATAGGGTATCTGTTCACAAAAACGGACGAGAATGTCGGAAACCAGCAATCGCTTGAGAGAAGGACGCATCAGCTGTAATAGCTTGAAGGGATTTTTCTCAGGTTTGCTCTCCCTTTTCTGGTTTGATGTTTTCGAATGATCATCTTCGATTAATTTTTGCTGGAGCAAAATCGCAACAAAGGCAAGCGCGAAAGCCACAGCGAAAGCTGTGCGCACGCCGTTTTTTACTCCCCACAGACCGATACACAAACCACCCAGAACCGGTCCGAGGCCCATGGGGATTCTGCGCACCAGCGAATGCATGGAAACCCCCATGGTGCGCTTGGTCATCGGCAGCACCTGGGCAATGAGACTCATGCTTGCCGGCAGGGAAATGGCCGACCAGGACAGAAAAAGAACCGCGCCTGCCAGCACAGCCTGCCATGTCGGTATAAGGATCACAATGAGGAATCCAATCATGGCAATGATGTTAAAAACAATAAGGGCACGTTTGTAGCCGATGCGATCGGATAAATAGCCGCCGGGATATGCATAGACCGCGGATAAAAAATTATCCAATCCGTTTAGCAACCCAATGGAAATGGCGCTCCCGCCAAGCGCCAGTAGATACATCGGCAAAAATCGCTCGGCCAAGCGTTCGCCCAAACCCACAAGGATTACCATAAAGAGGACGCCAACCGTGCTTCTGGTAAGGCCTAAAAAATCAGATAGATGTGTTACCTTTGACATAAAAACAATATTGAGGGTGTAAATTTAGTGCTTATACTAAAAACAATCGGATATTGGGCATCGATGTCTGGGAACATGCGTACTATCTAAAGTACCAGAATCGGAGGTCTGATTATATTGCAGCGTATTTTAATGTGATCAATTGGGAACAGGTTGATGAATATTTTAAAGCAGCTACAGGATAAAAATATTTCTAAATTCGTATCTATCCGAATATGATTAACATTT
>CP070746.1:2066416-2075808 GCA_020348305.1 Desulfobacterales bacterium | reverse complement strand
TCATGATCAAACGCCGGATTTGGATTCTTTTATCAGCACCGCTGAAAATGAGCACACTGAATTTCTTATCCGTCTGAGAAATGTTCAAGACTTATATTAGTCTTTTGCCTTTCTGCCGTTGTCATCGATGCCAATCCGAATGTGGAAAATTGATTTCAAATTTTTGAATAGCGAATAATGGCTTGCAGAATTTAAACTTGGTGATCTCAGGGGGATTCGAATCACGCCGGCGGCGTGATTACCGGCGTGAGAGGCCGTAGCAACTAAATCGAGCAAGAGCAGGAAATCATAAAAAATATTAATTATAACAGCAAATTAGTGAATTTTATAAAAAACCTCACCATATCTGAAAAAACCTCATAATACCTATCTGAAGATGGCGCGTACTTCCTATGTACTTCCATAATTGATTGCATTTTTCATCGTAATTGTTTAAATAATGCCGATAGCATGGGCGTTTTCAGACCGGAAATTAAATAATCTTCCATGCCAGCAGGCCGGAATAGTGTCAAAATGATGGTAATCGAAAATTTCAACTGAGAGCTATAAAATGGACCAACAGCGCCAAAAATCAATACAAAGAAAAACCGAAGCCATATTTAAAAAAGCCGAAGACCGACAAAAAGCAGGTGGGGATTATTTTGAATCCGGTTGGCAAGCTACTTTAGAATTGATGCTTTTAATGATGGAAGAGCAACTCCTTGAAAGTCCTGGTCTGCTGCTGCCAATGCAGATCAGCGATGATGATGAATGGGATTTTTACCTCGATGTTATGGAAAAACTTGATCTGCCAGCGCATACAGGTGCTGTGTTAGTCACCCCAAGCGCTTTTAAAGAGATGAAGCTGCCTGAATTTTCAGAATTCGAAGATAGCGAAATTGCGCCTTGGAAGCGAAACGCTTATTCATTAATCATAAGTCACCTCCGGGATCATACCTTAATTTTGCAGGCATCTTTGCCGGGTATTGAATTTGCCGGAATTGATATATTTGAAGACGGAAAACATTTCGCTGATTACATGTATAACACCGTGGAAGAATGTTTGGACGATTTGTCAAATGTCACCTGGACCTATTTTCGCCCCAAGGGCGACTGGAGCAAAGATCGGATAATACGCTATACTGAAAATTGGCATGGCAAAAGCCTATACGGTGTTGAGGGGCCGGATGTGAAATTTCACACTGAATACAGCTACGTTCATAATCCTGAGCTTATCGATCTGACTCCCTTGCATGCTGTATTTAAACTCATAAAGGCAACTGTCCCAAAAGAATATGAAACGCTTGAGAGGGCAATCGAGATCACCAATGATCTTAGTCGGGACATGGATTTGGGGGAACCTGTTGTTACAAAAGCTGGTATCATGCGGGACGAGCAAGCTCAATGTCAGGCACTGATAAATAGGATTACCGTTGAGATTGATACGAATCTGGAGATGCTAAGTTATCAAAAAGGTGTAAAAATGCCCGACCGAAATATCCGGAATCTGGACTATAATCGAGTATTTGATGAGACGGTGAGAAATATTTATGAGGTGATCACAGGAAGGGGCTGCCCAGAATCGGTGATGGTGATGTAGGCATGTTGGGCTAATGAGATAGTAACGAGCAGATGAAGAGGATTTCTTTATTCTGCCCACAATAACGCAGGATCTTACTCATTTAATCATTTCGTCGCTCCATCGAGTGCAAGGGGGACGTCCATTCTATTTCTCTATTTCTTAAGGTTTTTTTTTTTGAGGCAGTATTCCCAGCGATCAGTTTCCTAGTATTTGTTTTTGAAATTTTCCAATCTCTGATAATTTACTGCCCAAACTCACCGCTTTGCTTACCGTAACCGCACGGATGCCCTTGCCTTGGAAACATCGCTACATTGAAAGCCCAATTTACGTACCGCGATATAGCAAAGAACCCGGCGCGCTTCTGTGACGGGGCGCTCTTTGCTGGCAGACCTTAACTTTTCAGGATCGATTTTGTAGTATTGTGCTACTTTGTCTATAAGCGCTTGCAGGCTGATAACACTCACCTGCAGCCGAAATTTTTGCTCCAATTGTTCATCGGCTTGCTTTAACACCTGCTCAACAAAATCGGACGAACCCAAGATGCGTTCATCGCCTTTGATGCGAACCCCGATATCCCGAAACCCTTTCAGCGCTGCTCAGCCCCCAACGGATCGTAATAAACCGCCGCCAACTAAATCCGGACGTCCCCCTTTACTCCTTCGCTGACGACATATGGATGAAGCTTCGGAACGAAAAAGAATCTTCAGGATTTGTTCAACGTCTTTTGCGAAAGGAAGGGGGTATCAAAGAACCCTATAGCTACTCTTCTGCAATCGGTCGATAAGCGTCGGGTACGCTTGTCTTAATGACATCCTCCTCCAAGAATTCTTTCCAGGTAGCATGGGTCCACATGGCGCTGGCCTGAGCCAGCATACTGCAGGCTTCCTCCTCTTTGCTATTGTTATAGAATTCAAGGGTTTGCTCGAGATACTTCCTTGATTTTTCCAGCAACTCGATGGCCTCTTTTCTTTTAAAACTGGCAAACCCCTCTGCAATGAGCGAAGATTCATAGGCCATCGTGCCGTTGGTCAAATTTTCCAGATACGGCTCGAGCACCCGCCAGGGTTTACTCAGATAGTCCACATAGCGTTCTTGATCAGGAAATTTTTGCCTGCCTCGCACATCGATGATCGCGGCCTCTGCCAGTTTGCGGCCAAGGTTTTCCGCCTCCACACGCGCCCGTTCGATAAATGCCATGTGCACGGGCAGGCCACCGATGTACCGGAAGCCTTTGGTGAATGCCCACTTACACAAATTCGCATTTGCCAACCGCTGCATCCCTTGATTACTGGCGCAGCAAATAGAGGCAAAGGGCATGCCTTCTAGATCTCCGCTCCACAGGAATGGATAGCAGCGTTCGAAGAACAGGTGGCATTGTGCACTCGGCCCCCAGTAGTGCACCGGATCCGCTAAAATCCAACCATTGGCTCGTTTTACTTTTGCCATTAATGCCCCCTCTTCGCCCATATCGTCGGGCAAAGTGCATTCATGGGGGTCGTTTCTGATGCAATTAAAACAACTGGTGCAGGGACCAAACTTGTATTTATGCAAACGTACCAGTTCAACCTCAACACCTTGAACACTTTCGGCACCTTTTATCGCAGCTTGAAGAACGCTTGCCGTATATCCTTTTCGTCTGCCGCTAGCCAGCAATGCTAGAACGTACGCCATGAGAATACCCTCCTTATATTAAATGCATTTAGGTCTTATGTTCAAGAATTCACGATTCAATAGTAAATTTACAAACCGTTAGGATCCTTCAATCGTTAATCGTCAATTGTCAATCCAAGGGGTTGCTTCTTTCCGCCTTGGCGGATTAATCGGAAATAGTCAATTATGTGAGGTTTGAGGCTTACAGAAAACTCGGAGGAACCAGGCAGCGCTCAGGCCAACTCAAGGCCTCATCAATGTGACGTTGGCCGTCTTTCAAGGAAATGCAGCCATGCCCCGGCAAAAAAACGTCAATTCCCCAGCCCGCAAACTTCGCGATGCTGCGAATATGTACCTGAAGATCGCAGTCCGGCAAGGGCTGCAGAAGGATCTTTCCGCCAAAAAAGAGATTGTCCCCGCTGAACATGACCGTCTTTCCGGAGTCTTCCATCACGAAAGTCAGGTGCCCGGCACAGTGCCCCGGTGTCTCCCACGCTTTAATCGCCACGCTGCCAACCTGAATTACCTGTCCATCCACCAATTCGAAATCCACCGGGCAGTGCTCAAACCGATACTTGGGTTCGTAATAGCCGCCTTTTTTCCCCGCGTCGAGCCCGATAGCCTTTTCATCTCCTTCACGCAGGGCAAAGGCCATATCTTTTGCGGCCAGGACTTTCAGATGCGGCATCGCCTCACGAAGTCCCGCCGCTCCACCGGCATGATCGGCATGAAGATGCGTTAAAAACAGAAAATGAATATCCTCAAGTGCAAAACCGTGGGTCCGAATATTGTCCAAGATCGATGCTTTTCCAAGCCCCGCACCCGCATCGACCAGGGCGAATTCGCTGCCACCATCAATTAAATAGATGTGACAATCGCTCTCATGGGTCAGGCTGAAGCCGGCTGAGCCGCTGCCGACCAAATAGACGCGCTCAGTTAATTTCATGACATCTCCTCGTGTTGTAAACCTCGTCAAGCACGCTGCTTGTACAATGCGACAACCAGCAGCACCACAAAGCCCTTAATCAACTGCTGATAGAACACATTGACACCTAAGTTGACCATCACATTATTGATAAGGGTCATGATGATGACCCCGGCGATGGTGCCAAACAGATTCCCGCGCCCTCCAAAAAGGCTGGTCCCGCCGATAACCACCGCCGTGATGGAGTCCAGTTCCATTCCCATACCGGCCATTGGATCTCCGATGCCCATCCGGGCGGTCGCCACCAGTGCAGCCACAGCGACCAGAAAGCTTCCAAGGCAAAAAACGATAATTTGTGTTCTCATAACTTTGATTCCGGAGCGGTGAGCCACCTCGGGATTTCCCCCCACGGCATACACTGCCCGACCAAAGCCTGTTCTGGACATGAGAAGCACTGCCAGAATAAGAACGACAAGAAACAGAATGACCGGGTAGGGAACAGGCCCCAAGGTCCCATAGTAAAAAAGATCACCCATTACTATCGGGACACCGCCTTTGGGAACGGTCGCATAAGCCAATCCCGCTCCTTGCAAAACCAGGGCTGTTCCCAATGTGGTGATGAATGGCGGGACATACCCTCGCTTGACGACCAACCCATGAGCAAACCCCACCAACACCCCGCAAAAGAGCATCAGGGCAGCCACCGGAATAAAAAGCTCCGGCCTACCGTTCATCAGACCGGCGCTGACAAGGCTGATGAACGTTACCAAGGATCCCACCGAGAGGTCTATTCCCCCGCTGATAATAATGATTGTCTGCGCGATCCCAATCATGCCGGGAATTACCGCCTGTCTGGCCAGAGTCCAAAGGTTGGGTCCACTACGAAACGTGGGCGAAGCAATCGACAGGCCTACGAATGCAACCAGCAAAGAACCATACAAGACCAGTATTAACGCATTGTTGGCGATAAAGTGGTGGAGAGCGCTTCTCGCCACCTGTCTTGGAACCGTATAAGAGGTTGTCAATTTTCTTCCTCCGAAGCCATTTCCTCATCGGGCTGGCAGGCCGCCACCGATGTCTCTCCGATAGCCAACGTTAATATCCGTTCCTCCGAAGCCTCATTCCGGCTGAGTTGACCGGCGATTTGTCCCCGGCTCATAACCAAGATACGGTCACTCATTCCGATAATCTCCGGCAACTCGGAGGAAATCATGATAATGCTGGTTCCCTTGTTGGCTAATTCCCGCATCAATTGATATATTTCTGCCTTAGCCCCAACGTCTATGCCGCGAGTTGGCTCATCCATAATAATCAATTTAGGGGCTGAACAGAGCCATTTGCCCAAGGCGACCTTCTGCTGGTTACCCCCGCTTAAATAACCCACTTCCTGCTCCAATGACGGCGTCCTTATATTCATTTCTTGTACCTGCTTGCGAACGACTTCATATTCCCGTTTCTCCTTTAGGAGGAAGAAATCCCGCAGACGATCCAAGACGACCAGACTGGTATTGCTACGAACGGATTGAGTCAATACCAGTCCCTGCTCCTTGCGGTTCTCAGGAACCAGGGCCATTCCTAACTGGATGTTCTTGCGAGGATTCACCAGCGAAATCCGTTGGTTGTCGAGCCAAACTTCCCCGCTGTCTGCAGGCGCAACCCCAAACAAGACCATCGCCAGTTCGCTGCGACCCGCTCCAACCAAACCGGCCAGACCGAGAATCTCGCCCTTATTCATGCTGAAATTTATATCTTTCAAACCCATTTTGGAAGATGAGAGATTCTCGACCTTTAGAAAAATCTCCCCGACGCTCCCTTCGGGGGCCGGAAAAGTCTCATCCAGTGTCCGCCCAACCATCATACGGATAAGGGCCGACTTGTTCAGATTCGTCACCTCATCCGTCCCTACGACTTGACCGTCCTGCAGTACGGTGACCTTTTCAGCGATTTCGAAGACCTCGTCCAAGCGATGCGAGATGTAGATAATTGTAACGCCCTGCTCCTTGAGCGTACGAATCACGTCAAACAACTGTTCCAGCTCGTGGCCGGCCAACACCGCCGACGGCTCATCCATAATAATGATGCTCAAATGCGTGTGCTGAGAAAGAACTTTGGCTATCTCCACCAACTGCTGCTGCGCCACACTGAGATCAATAACCCGATCTCTCAAGTCCAGGCAAATCTCAAGCCGATCCAGTGCCTTCTGTGCCGCTTCAAAAGTCCGGGACCAGTCCACCAAACCCAAGCGGGTTTTGGGAAGATTTCCTATAAGAATATTTTCGGCCACACTCAGCCAGGGCAAGAGATTGAATTCCTGGTAGATGATGCCGATGCCCATGCTCTGTGCGTCGCGGGGCGTGTTGAGGCGAACGGCCTCGCCTTCCAATCGAATCACTCCTTTGTCGGGATGGTAAACTCCGGCCAGGATCTTCATCAAGGTGGATTTCCCGGCCCCGTTCTCCCCAACAAGAGCATGGATATCACCGGTGCGACACGAAAAAGAGACATCGTCCAGAGCGACAATGCCAGGGAATTCTTTCCTGATATTCAGCATCTCAAGGGCGAGTTCAGCCATGGGTCCTGTCTGCTCCAAGCTAAAGGGATTTAGGCACTAGGTCTTGGAAGACACCTGGTGCCTGTTGGTCTTAAACCGAATGATTCTCTATGAATTAGTTGCCACCGTCTGGTTTTGGGGTTGATTACCCTTTCTTCGGGAACTGCTTTAGTGCCCATTGCAACGGGTAGCGATAGTCTACCCACAGATCGTCTGACATGTCCGGCCTCAGATACTTATCCAGTTCGTCTTCCTCAAAGACGAGCTGATCAACGTACACGTACCGCGGCACCACCTCTCCCATCATGGCCCGGACGGCCACGTCCACCATGATCAGACCGGGCACATTGGGATAGCCGACTGAAAGAAACTCCAGGTTGTACTTTTTGGCCAATTTCAGGAAGCCGTTTAGCGGTTCGGTAGGCATCGGCGGGATATCTCGCCCGGCTTCGACAAAGGCCTCAACCGCTGGCCAGGATTGAAAAGCACTGTCGGACCAGACGCCGTCGATCTTCGGGTGAGCCGCGAGCCAAGCTTCAAAACCCTTTTTGCCTTGAGAGATTGACCAGTTGTGGTAACCGTGAGCCAAAATCTCAATATTCGGGTATTTGGCAAAAACGGCTCTGGCCGCTGCGAGACGGACCTCGGCCGTATCAACGCCGGCAGCGCCGCTGGCCATAACGATCTTGCCCTTGCCATTGAGCTTTTTGGCAACCCACTCGGCAGTTACCCGACCATGGAAGGCATTGTCCGCATTGACATAGCACAGAAACCTGTCGGTCAGGTAGGGCATCTGCATCTGAATGACCGGTATACCCGCATTCCACACTCTCTCAAGGGGGCCTTTGAGGGCCGCACCCAGAGGTGTAGAAATCATCACGTCCGGCCTTTGAGCCAGCAGGGTTTCCACCGCAGCAACCTGTACGGCAGCATTGAGCTGTCCATCCGCGTAAAGGTATTTGTCGGAGAATAATCCCTTGTATTTCTCTTTGATAGCGTAGTCGGTATGACCGTCCAACATCAGAGCCCATGAATTCGTCGGACCCTGAGAAAGGTTCGCCAGTTTCCATGGCGGATCTTTCTTAAACGGAGTGCAGTCGTAGAATAACATCCTTTCCCATTCCTCGGGACGAACTTTTCCGGCCTGGCTCTTGGTAGCCGCTTCGGCTGTGCGAGCCACCCCAGGAATTCCAGCGGTTCCAAGCAGTGAATAGGCGCCTGTTAAGCCGAGAATACTACCTGTCGCAAGGATGAACCCTCTGCGGCTCAGCTGTCCCCTGTCGACTCTCTCCAGAAGTGAATTTATGAAACGATTCTCGTTCATTTTCTCAAGACCTCCTTTCTTGTCAATGATTGGTTCACTTGCGATAATGAAAGCTTATGGAAAGCCAATCGCGTTACTTTGTTACACACCTTCAACTTTACCCCGACCACCCCCTTTCACAGGTTCTCACTCCTTAAGTTGCATCTGCATCGAATAAACCATGACCGCTCCGATCATGACAATGCCTTTCAGGATGAGTTGATAATGGACTTGCAGGTTGAGAATCAACACAATGTTAAATAGGGCTGTGAGCAACAAGACGCCGGCTATGGTACCGCCGATGCCACCCCTACCGCCGGCAAAACTTGTACCTCCCACGACGACAGCGGCAATGGAATCCAGGTCAAACCCTCGTCCAAGATATCGGTCTCCATACCCAATGTAACCGCTTAAAAGCAGCCCCGCGACGGCCGCAAACAGACCGCACAGAACATAGGTGATAATGGTGACACGTTCCACGTTAATCCCCGAAAAGCGCGCTGTTTCCCGATTACCGCCGACGGCATACAACTGCCGCCCAAAGGGTGTTTTCTTGAGCATGATACCGATTAACACGGCTGATATTGCCATGATAACCACGGGAATGGGTATGGGGCCTATGATCGATGCAAGCACCCGCACAAAAGGCGCGGGCCTGCCGCTGATAACACCTCGGGTGTAGGCAAACCGCACTCCTTCTACAAATATGAGCATGCCAAGTGTCGCCACAAAAGGCGGGATGTTGCGTTTCGTGGTAAGCAGTCCGTTAAGCCAGCCGACGATAACGCCGATGAGCAAACAACCAGGGATGGCAATGGCAACGTAGTCATCGCTTCCTCCGGTAAACTCGGATATAAATATCGCTACGGTGCCCATGACGGCACCCACCGACAGGTCAATGCCGCCCCCCAAGATGACGATTGTCTGGCCGATACTTACAATACCCAACACAGCCGCAGCGCGGAGTACGTTTAATATGTTGGAAAACTTATAGAAAGCAGGGGAAAGCAGCGCTGAGATGAGGACCACAATCGCCAAAGCAACATATACACCGCGCCTTTCCAAAAATGTTGATAGGGAACCGGTTGTAGTACCAAAAACGAAACGCTTTAGTCTCCTCGGCCTATCTTCGACGTTTGGTCTCTCGCTGTTCATTACAGCTTCTTATTGTTTAAATACATTTGCGTTTATGCTTTCCAGAAATCCTGTCTGAAAAAATTAACAATCGATCAGAAGAAAGCCCCCGGCCATGAGTGTGCATGCTGGGGCGACCCTTATTTCAAACCCAAATAGTTCAAGGCACATAAAGCGTAAATCTGAGCAGCCTGCAAAGGACTCTTCACCGAAATGTATTCATTCGGGCTGTGAGCCAAAGGCAGCCGTCCTGGTCCAAATGCCGGTA
>CP070746.1:2015360-2066316 GCA_020348305.1 Desulfobacterales bacterium | reverse complement strand
AAGCCAGATCGTATTCTTTGCCGAGATAAAAAGCACCGAGTTTTTCATAATAGCTATTCATTGAAAACCTCCCTGAAATCCAACGCCAGCTTGGGCAGCATAAATCTTGAATCGTTTGTGTCTGGGCGCGGTAAATACGCATGGCCCGGGATCTGCATCTGGCTGCACAGGCAATGGCGAAAAAGGATTTGACTTTCATTTGTCATGATCATAATCTCCTTGTTAGCTTTTTGTCATTAAAGCGTACCAGAGATGACAATCTTCTGGATTTGGCTAGTTCCTTCATAGATTTGGGTTATCTTGGCATCCCTCATCATCCGTTCCACCGGATATTCTTTTACATAACCATAGCCGCCCAGCAACTGCACAGCATCTGTGGTAACTTTCATGGCCGTCTCTGCAGCAAAAAGCTTGGCCATAGCTGAAAGACGAACCATCTCTTTAGAAAGTTTATCCATGTTCTTCGGAATCTTTTCAAACATAGCCGCAGCCTTATAGGTCAACTGGCGGGCCGCTTCGACTTGGGTGGCCATGTCCGCCATCATCCATTGAAGACCCTGGAAGGAGAAAAGGGGTTTGCCGAACTGTTCCCTTTCTTTGGTGTATTGAATGGCATAATCAAGTGCGCCTTGGGCAATACCCACCGCTTGGGCGGCAACCGGAATCCTTGTGATATCCAGCGTCTTCATGACAATAGCAAAGCCTGCCCCTTCCGGGCCTATTAAATTGTTAGCCGGAACACGGACGTCTTCCAGGATCAGTTCCTCGGTGGAAGAAGCGCGAATCCCGAGTTTGCTTTCATGCTTTCCAACACTTAACCCTGGCATATCTTGTTCAACAATGAACAAGCTGATTCCCTTATAGCCCGGGACAGACGTATCAGTTTTTGCGACTACGATAAGTATGTCAGTTACATCGCCGTGGGAAATAAAGATTTTGCTGCCATTCAGCACATACTCATCACCGTCATTGACGGCCTTGGTTCTGAGACCGGAAACATCCGAACCTGCATTCGGTTCGGTTAGTCCAAAGGCGATAAGTTTTTCACCCGTAGCTAATTTTGGCAGATATTTCTCTTTTTGCTCCTTAGTGCCCGCAAGAAATATGGGCATGGCCCCCAATTCATGTACGCCCAATATCACGGCGGTGGAACCGCAAACTTTGGCTATTTCCTCCATGATCAGGCAAACGGACAAAAGCCCCATCTCAGAGCCACCATACTTTTCCGGGAAATCAGCACCCAGAAGGGCATTTTCCCGAAAGATCTCCACCATATCCCAGGGAAATTTTGCCTCCTCATCACGCTTTCCGGCACCCGGAGCAATTTGTTCTTTTGCGATACGCGCTACCGTGTCCCTCAACATCTTTTGTTCTTCTGTAAGTTCGTAAGACATATTTTTAATCCTTTCTAATGAGTTTTACAGGTTGACCATGCGTGAAAAAGGTAAATCATCAAGGTTTTGCTATTGCCCTAAATAACAGATAGGAAATAAGATTGCAATTAGTTGGTAACTTTCACAATTCTAGCTTTGGCCCTCTTGTTCACCGTATTGATGAAGGCTGAAGATATCGTTGACGGAGTAGGGCTTGATGGCTTACTATGCCATTAATATGAAATGCGAGGTTTAACCCGCTTCGAGGAGATCACGATAAATGACAGAATACAAAGGCTATACCGGTAAAATACTTCGGGTCGACTTGTCGACCGGTGAGATCGAGGATGTGTCCACCGACATGTATGCCGACCGTTTCATCGGCGGGCGAGGGGTGGCGGCCAAAGTGCACTGGGACGAGGTCCCGCCGCAGACCGACGCCTTCGACCCGGAAAACCGGCTATGTATCATGACCGGCCCCTTTTGCGGCGTGCCCGGCATCGCCGCATCTCGCTGGCAGGTCTCGGCCAAGTCGCCGCTGCACAATACGTTTTCCTACTGCAACCTGGGCGGGTCCTGGGGCGCACAACTCAAGTTCGCCGGCATCGACGGCCTGATTTTCCAAGGCAAATCCGACAAGCTGGTCTACATAGTCATCGATGACGACAAGATCGAGTTCAAGGACGCCTCGCCGCTCAAAGGCCTGGGTGCCATTCAGACCCGTGAGAGACTGAAAGAAGAGTACGGCAAGTCGCTCCGCGTCGTGGCCGTGGGTGCGGCCGGTGAGAACATGGTCCATTTCGCCACCCTGACGGCAGACGCGGATTCCAGTGGCGCCTCCGGTATCGGCGCGGTCTTCGGTTCGAAAAACCTGAAGGCCGTGTGCGTGCGGGGCTCGGGCAAAGTCGAGGTAGACGACAAGGACCGGCTTTCCGAGTTACGGAAAACCATTCGGGCCATCAAGCCCGAACACCTGGACTGGCCGAGCATGCTGCCTCAGGAGCAGTTTAAAAAACAGCTTTGCTTCGGCTGTATCGACGGTTGCATGCGGCAGACCTTCACCACCCAGAGCGGCGAGACAGGCAAATACATGTGTCAGTCTGCCATCTTTTATGAGGTTCGGGGACAGCGTTTTCACGGCGAAGTGACCGAGGTATCCTATCTGGCCAACAAGCTGTGCGACGACTACGGCGTGGACACCCGCGCGGTGGAAACCATGATCATGTGGCTGAGCCGCTGCTTGCGGGCCGGCATTCTGACCGATGAAAACACGGGCATTCCCCTTTCCAAGATGGGCAGCCTGGAGTTCATCGACACGCTCCTCAACAAACTTTCCCTCCGCGACGGCATCGGCGACGCCTTGGCCCAGGGCACTATCAAAGCGGCCGAGATCGTGGGCCGGGACTCCGCGCTGTTCATCAAAGATTACATGATCGACACCGGCGAAAACGAAATCTACGGTCCCCGGCTATACATCACCACCGGCCTGCTGTACGCTTTTGAGCCCCGCATGCCCATCCAACAGCTCCATGAGATTAGCATCCCGGCCATGGGATGGGCTGCCCGGGAAGTGGGATACATGGACAACTATCTGACCTCGGACGTGCTGCGCGGGATCGGAGCCCGGTTTTGGGGTTCAGAGATCGCTGCTGATTTTTCCACTTACGAAGCCAAGGCGGAAGCGGCCGTCAGGATTCAGAACCGGCAGTACGCCAAAGAAGCCTTGATTGTCTGCGATTTCACATGGCCGATTCTCTACAGCCCGACCACGCCGGACCACATAGGCGACCCGTCGTTGGAGTCCCAGCTCACCACGGCCATTACCGGCATAGAAATCGACGAGCCCGGCTTGTACAAGGTCGGCGAGCGCCTCTTCAACCTGCAGCGGGCCATTCTGGTCCGCGAAAGCCGGAAGAGACGCGAATACGATACATTGGCCGATTTCTGTTTCAGCGCTCCGCTAAAAGGCGACTACGGTAATCCGGAATGCCTGGTGCCGGGCAAGGACGGTGAGGCGTTCTCCCGCAAGGGCATGGTTGTGGAACGGGACACATTTGAAAAGATGAAAGACGAGTTTTACGAGATACGCGGTTGGGATGTGGCTACGGGTCTTCAAACCAAGCCCCAGCTGGACGCCCTTGCCCTGACGGACATAGCCGAGGTCTTGGCTGGTGAAGGATTGCTGGCCGGCTGAATTGATATTAAATACAGGTCCATTTTCCGAGTTCCAACCAGGTCGGCTAATTATTTAGGTTAAGCCACTCAGCGGTCAGCCACCATGTCAAATAGCGAAAAGTCAGGATGCAGAATAATCGAAAGCTCCAGACAATATTCAAACAACTTAATTCACAATTCAAGCTTTGACCTTCTTGATCTCCAGATGATACGGTTAAGGATGATGTCCATTGACAACATCTAATTAAGGTGTTACATATTGATGACCATGAAGAACAATCGCGGGATCATATTTTTTTTCTTTAGCTTTACGGCTTCTTACGGTGCCAGCGGACTGAGGGGGCTGCTTACGCCAGAATAAAGCTAAAGCATAACGGTCAACTCAAAGGACGCGGCGTCAAACACCGTGTCCTTTTTTTTCTTAAATTTGACTTAGTACCTATAAACAGAAGTAGGGTGATGTATTCTATTATGCCCTCTGTGTCTCCTTGATAAAAAAGGATACCCAAAATACGTCACAGTAATTACGAATCAGAGTACTTAGAGGGGATTTGCGAATCGTAAAAAGAAAGGGAAGATATGCTCGTACAACTCGAAACCATCCAGGAAGCGGCTCTGGCAAAGTTGGCGGGGATTGATGAATCAACGGAATTGCAAGCGTGGTATCGCACCACACTGGGCCGCAAGGGCCAAGTCGCGGCTTTGGCGCGTCAAGTGGGATCGCTGCGGCCGGAAGAAAGACCGGCGTTTGGAAAACGGCTTAACCAGGTCAAACAAGCATTGACGGCCGCCTATGAAGAACGGCTGCAAAACGTCAAGTTATCTGAAATCCAAGCTAAGTTCACTGCCGATGCGCTGGATGTCACCCTGCCGGGACGACCCCAACCCACAGGCGGCCTGCATATTGTAACCCAAATCCTGCGGCAGATATACCGTATTTTCGGCGATATGGGTTTCCAGATTTTTCGCAGCCCAGATGTAGAAACCGACGAATACAATTTTGAATTGCTCAATTTTCCGCCCCATCACCCGGCCCGTGAAATGCAGGATAGCTTTTACACCACTCAAAAGGATGTGATTTTTAGAACCCATACCAGCCCGGGGCAGGTGCGGGACATGCGTAAGTACTATCCCGAACCGATTCGGGTTATTCTGCCGGGAATGTGTTATCGCAACGAACAGGTGACGACTCGCAGTGAAATGCAATTTACCCAGGTGGAGGGATTGGCGGTCGGGAATCACATCACCTTTGCCGATCTTAAGGGAACCCTAACGGAATTCGCCAAACGCTTGTTCGGCGCCGACCGCAAGACCCGTTTCCGGGCGAGCTATTTTCCTTTTACCGAGCCGAGTGCGGAAATGGATGTAACCTGTTTTAAATGCGACGCCAAGGGATGCCAACTCTGCAAATATACGGGATGGCTTGAAATCCTCGGTTGCGGTATGGTGCATCCCACCGTGTTGCGCAACGGCGGTTATGACCCCATGCGTCATTTCGGCTATGCCTTTGGCATGGGTCCCGAACGAATCGCAATGCTGAAATACGGCATCGATGATATCCGGCAATTCTGGGCCAGCGACCTGCGATTTTTACAGCAGTTTTAAAACCAGCCCCCCCAACTACTTTAAAAATGGAAACTGATTATTCGCCATTGAAGATTGGAGATCAATTATGCGCGTACCCCTGTTATGGTTAAGAGACTATGTGGATGTCGACCTATCCGTAAACGAGGTCGCTGATTTACTGACCAACGCCGGTCTAGAGGTAAAAGAAACGATCCTGTTCGGCATTCCCGGAGCGGATCTGGAATGGGATCGGGAAAAGATCCTGCTCAGTCATATCCTGCGGGTGGAGAAGCACCCCGACGCCGATCGGCTGGTGCTGGCCATGGTAGACTACGGTGCCGCGGAACCGAAGACCGTGGTCACCGGCGCGCCGAATCTCTTTCAATACATCGGGCAGGGAGACATCGGTTCGCAGAAGTTATATTCACCCCTGGCTTTGGAAGGGTCGGTTCTATATGACGGTCACAAAGAGGGTGGGGCTAAATTGAAGCTCAGGGGCCGTGAATTGCGGGGAATCTATAACGATGCCATGCTCTGCTCGGAAAAAGAGCTGGGTATTAGTGATGACCATGAAGGCATTATCATTATGGAAAGGGATGCCTGGTCGCCGGAATACCGAACCGGTGTTCCGATGCAAGATTTATTGGGAGACGCCGTGCTGGAGATCGACATCATCCCGAACATCGCCCGCTGCGCATCTATCGTCGGCGTAGCCAGGGAATATGCCGCCCTGACCAACCAGCCCCTGCGCTATCCCGATTATGAAGTGATAATGGAAGGTCCGGACACCGCCGACCGTGTGCGGTTGACCACTGATCGTCCCGATTTGAATCCCCGTTTTGTGGGCATGATAATTACCGGTGTCGAGCAAAAACCAAGCCCGTACTGGATGCAATATCGCCTGCGGCTGGCCGGCCAGCGACCCATCAACGTGGTGGTGGATATCAGTAATTATGTCATGCTGGAAATGGGGCAGCCCACCCACTGCTTTGATTTCGATTTCCTGAGACAGAGGGCCGACGAATATGATCCCCAGGGGCCGATTCATATCCATACGCGGTTGCCGGAAGCGGGCGAAACGCTGACCACATTGGACGGCATCGAACATAAGCTGCCGGAATTTACCATTCTGGTCACCGACCCGATCGGCAATCTGAGCATCGGCGGCATCATGGGCGGTGAAAACAGCGAGATTAAACCTGAAACCACTAACGTTCTTTTGGAAGGAGCGGCCTGGAATTTTATTAATATTCGTAAAAGTGCCACCCAAATGGGATTTCAAACCGATGCCGCCTTCCGCTTCAGTCGCGGCGTCCACCCCAGTCAGGCCCTGTTGGGCACCAAACGGGCCGCGGAGCTGATGCGCCGCTTAGCCGGCAGCACCGTGGCCAAGGGCGTTATCGACTATTATCCCAATCCCCCGGAACCCGTGCGCGTGGAATTAGATCCGGATTATGCATGTTGTTTAAGCGGCCTTGATCTATCCTTGGATGAAATGGCCGCGCTTTTGCGGCGTCTTGAATTCGAGGTGACCGTCACCGCAGATCGGCTCACAATTATCGCACCGGACCACCGCATGGACATTGAAGGGCCTCATGACCTGGTGGAGGAAATATGCCGGATGTATGGGTATGACAATATTCCTTCCACCGTTATGGCGGACACCTTGCCCCCCCAGCGGGGAAATCCGGAACTGGAAAGGGAAGAGGCGGTTCGGGACATTATGGTCCAAATGGGGTTGCAAGAAGTCATTTCTTACCGCCTGACGTCTATCGAGCGGGAGGCTAAGCTTATTGCCGCAGATGACGCCGCCGCGACAAGCGGCCGCGACTACATTACCATTACCAATCCGATTTCTACTGACCGCTGTGTAATGCGCCGGAGCCTGCTGTCGTCCGTGCTGGAGGCCGGTGCAAGCAATAGCCGCTACCAGCATCAGATCGCCATCTTCGAAATCGGCGATATTTATTTGCCCCAAGCCGGGGCTGAGTTGCCCAAAGAGTGGACCCGCTTGGCGGTCCTCATGACCGGGCGGCGCCATCCCCATTTCTGGCAGGACGGGAAGGGGGCGGAGGCGATGGATTTTTTTGACCTCAAGGGGGTCTTAGAAAGCCTGTTTGCAAAACTGCATTTACCGGTTCGGTTTATAGGTACGGACCATCCCACATTCCGGCCGGGGCGTGCGGCAAAGGTGATGCTCGGCAATAAGGCGCTGGGAGTTTTGGGCGAGCTGCATCCCGCTGTCAAAGAGGGCTACGACCTGCGCATTGAGGTAGAGCAGGCGGTGCTGGCCGCCGATCTCGATCTGCAAAGCATCCTGGCGGAAGTGCCGGAATCCTATGCCTACGAGCCCGTATCCGTTTATCCCGCAATCCACGAAGATCTGGCTCTAGTGGTCGATCAACATCTGCAAGCTGCGGAAATTGAGGAAGCCCTTTACAATTTCGGCGGGATACTCCTTAAAAAAGTGGCGCATTTCGATTTTTATGATGGGGAACAGATTCCGAAGGGTAAAAAAAGTCTGGCCTATCACTTAATTTTTCAGGCACCCAATCGGACCCTTACGGATAAGGACGTCATGAAACTGCGGGAACGCATCATTCAAAAAATGGCACAAAAATACGGCGCCAAACTGCGGGAATGAGGTACTGATAAATGGATATTTGTGATTACAGCTTAATGGCGAAGCGTCGTTTTCCATTTTCTACCGAAGTCGTCACATCTGGTCGATCGGTAATCAGCGATAGTCAATTTTTAGGTCGCCGGAGGAGTTGTGAGATTTACCAGATTGATCCTCGAGGAAAATAGTGGTCAAATCTTGATCAGTGCGTAAATCGTTCATCATGTAAGAATACAAACATCAAAATAGTTCTATTTAAACTGACTACCCCGATCCAAATTGCGATATTGAATCGCCTCCGAGACATGGTCCACCAAAATGTTCGGCGCATCTTCTAAATCGGCGATTGTACGGGCGATTTTTAGAACACGGTTAAAGGCCCGCGCCGAAAGGCCGAGTTTATCAATGGCAGACTCCAACAAGCTCCTGGAAGCCTCATCGATGTTGCAGTGGGTTTTGATATGGCGGCTGCTCATCTGGGCATTGCAGTAGATTTTGGCTCTGGAAAAGCGCTTGGACTGGATTTCACGGGCTGCAGAAACCCGCTTTCGAATGTCTTTGGATGGCTCGGCATCGGATTCTTTCATCAGATCTTGGTAGGGAACGGCCGGTACCTCCACATGAATATCAATGCGGTCCAGAAGCGGTCCGGAAATTTTTGAGCGATAGCGGTGGATCTGCTGAAACGAGCAGCGGCATTCGTGCTTGGGATCGGCGAAATACCCGCAGGGACAAGGATTCATGGCGGCCACCAGCATAAAACTGGAGGGATAGGTCAGGGTTGAGGAAGCGCGGGAAATCGTCACCCATAAATCTTCCAAGGGTTGGCGCAGCACTTCCAGGACATGTTTTTTAAATTCCGGGAGCTCATCTAAAAAAAGCACACCATTATGGGCCAAGCTGACTTCACCGGGTCTGGGAATATGTCCGCCGCCGATTAAACCGGCATCGGATATGGTGTGATGGGGTGATCGAAATGGCCGTTTGGCAATTAATGCCTGGCCCTTTTTCAGCATACCGACGACGCTGAATATTTTCGTTGTTTCGATGGCTTCATCAAACGTGATGCGCGGCAGAATCGTTGGTAGACGTTTGGCGAGCATGGTTTTTCCGGATCCGGGCGGGCCGATCATAATTAAATTATGTCCGCCGGCGGCTGCAATTTCCAGGGCGCGTTTGACATGTTCCTGGCCCATGACTTCGGCATAATCGACGTCAAAATGATTATCCTTTTCAAATAAGGCCGAAATATCTGTTTGTTCAGGTACAATTTGAGTAAATCCGCGCAATAAACCGACTACCTCAGATAAGGTTTTCGCCGGCAGCACCGATATCTCCTTTACCACCGATGCTTCGCATCCATTATCGGAGGGTACAATGATTGCTGAATAACCGGCCGCTCTGGCAGCCAGGGCCATGGGAAGAGACCCTTTCACAGGCTTAATGCGGCCGTCTAGGGAGAGTTCACCTAAGATGAGATACTGGGAGATGATTTGCTGGGGTATAATCCCGGTGGCGGTTAATATGCCCAGGGCAATGGGCAGATCAAATCCAGTGCCTTCCTTTTTGATGTCGGCGGGAGCCAGATTCACCGTGATTCTGTCATCCGGAAACCGATAGCCCGAATTGTTGATTGCCGATTTTACCCGCTCCTTGCTTTCTTTGACCGATGCTTCGGGCAGTCCGACAGTGGTAAACGTCGGAAGGCCCGAGGTGATATCCACCTCCACTTCCACTTGATAGGCATCTATTCCAAGTACAGCACTGCTAAGTACTTTGGCGAGCAATTGATTTCCTTTAATCGGTCAGCCAGATGGCCAGTTAAGCCCTTGCATCTTGTATGTTTAGAGAATCAATAGATTTGTAAAACATCCAAATATTGAGACCCGCACGCGTTGAAGATCCAGTTGAATGAATGGTGCGCAGAGTTGTATAGCAGATCGATATTTGGACGACAATCTTTTTATATTGACATTTTTTTAATATTAATTATTAAATTTTTATGATAGCTTAGAGATCGTGATGAGCCTTTAAATAAAAGAAAGATGTGTTCCTGTTATTTTTCTAAATTATAATTCAGAGTTTCTTCAAATAATTGCTTGCAATGACGGTACCCATCATACAACGAACTGTCGGCCGAGCCATAAATTGTTCGGGTGTCGGTCTTCATTCGGGTAAAGCCGTTAATTTGACCATTAAACCGGCGCCCATCAATTATGGAATTAAATTTGTTCGAACAGACCTCCCTCACCAACCGGTAATCCCTGCTCGCTTCAATTGCGTTGTGGATACCAGCCTGGCAATCGTTATTGGTTCTGAAGGCGCTATTGTTTCGACAGTTGAGCATCTAATGGCCTGTTTGGCCGGATTGTCGATCGACAATGTCAGCATTGAGCTTGATGCCTACGAAGTTCCTGTGATGGACGGCAGTGCTGCCCCATTTGCGCAATTGATATTGGAAGCCGGTATAAAGCAACAGGAGGCAGAACGGCATTTTTTTGTGGTAAAAAAGCCCATTGAGCTTAAGCGGGATGGAAAATTTGTCGGTGCCTATCCGGATTCAACCTTTAGGATAACCTGTAATATCGAATTTGATCATCCGCTCATACAGAAACAATCCTGTTCAATTGAGGTTTCTGATCATGTATTCGAATGTGAAGTTTCCAAGGCCCGAACATTTGGTTTTTTAGACGAAGTTGAATATATGAAACGATATGGTCTGGCACGTGGCGTCTCCTTGGACAACGCCGTCGTGATTGATAAAAACGACATTTTAAACGATGATGGGCTGCGCTATGAGGATGAATTTGTGCGCCACAAACTTCTGGATTGCATTGGCGATTTTTCCCTTCTTGGCATGCCAATTTTAGCTCATATCGTTGTTACAAAATCCGGTCATGCTTTCAATCATGCCTTTCTCGAACAATTTTTTATCCAAAGAGAATCTTGGAAAACCCAAACCCTCTCCGCCGTCCCTGACTTTTCCTCTAATCAGGCAAAATCACTTGCTATTTAAGCTGGTTTTAGATATTAAATAAAAGATTCGACTCCACTTGATCCGATGCCTTTCAATATGGCAATCGGGCAGTTACGTGTTTTTAATTATTCGTTATTTAGATTGCAAACGCAAGCACCGGCGACTGAAAACCGACTTGCCTGCTATAGTTCATGGTTTCGTGTAAGCATATAACATTGTTAACGAAGCGGAAAATATTAGTTTCTATTATTTGCTTCCTTTTGACAACCCAAGCCCCTGGTTTTGCAGAGGATGCTAGATTGACTAATATTACCGTCTCTAACACTCGCGATGACTTGTTATTGTACTTGAATGTTGAAGGTGCCTTTAGAGAGGAAATGAAAAAGGCTATTTTGAATGGTGTACCCGCTACATTTTCTTTTTTCGCCAGTATGAACCGGGTACGAAATTTCTGGTTTGATGGAAAGATCGCCGATATCGAGGTTACTCACACCATCAATTACGACAATCTTAAAAAAGAGTTTTCCATTCATCGATCCTGGGAGGGTAATAATAACAATAAGGTTACTAAATCCTTTAAAGAAGCCCAGAAACTGATGACCGAAATAAACAGTTTAAAAATAATTCCCTTAAATAGACTGCAAAAAGGTAGACAGTACCAACTGCGAGTTAAGGCCGAGTTCAGTAAAAAAACCCTTCCTTTGTATCTGCATTACGTCCTGTTTTTCGTTTCTCTTTGGGATTTTGAAACGGATTGGTATACCATAGATTTTATTTACTAAATTGGTCGTAAATTTAGCATATTAGAAAGTCAACAATTTGAAATAGAGGGATATCCTAAAATTCCATTTTAGAGCGAAGCGAACGAAATCGTGATCCCACTGTAATAACCATGTTCAAACCAAGTGTCAGAAAGAATAAACCATCGCTTTCACCAGAGGACCTGCGAAGACGAAAGCGTGAGGTATTCCTCATTTTTTTCATCATCGTCGTAGTTGCTCTTCTAACCTTTGTTGAGAGCCGGATCATTCGTTTTGGTGCCGATATTCCTGTTTCAAACACCATCTTGATGTTTATTCTGATCAACATTAATTTGCTTTTGCTGATTTTGCTGATTTATCTTGTCTTCAGAAATCTAGTCAAGCTCCTATATGATCGAAAGCGTAAAGTGCTGGGGGCTAAACTGCGTACAAGATTAGTTGTTGCTTTTATGGCGTTCACCCTTTTACCAACCATTGTTTTGTTTTTCTTCTCCATTAGCTTCATTACCACCAGCATTGACTTTTGGTTTAATGTTCCCGTCGAACAAGCCCTTGAAAATTCATTACAGGTTGGCGGAAGCGTGTATAGTCGGGTAGAGGCGAACAATCAATTTTTTCTTAACCGAATAGCTTACCAAATCATAACCAAGAAGCTGATGGATTCCCAAAAGCGTCAAACACTTTCTCAATATATTCAGATTGTCCAAAGAGAATTTAATCTTGATGCTGTTGAGGTATATACTGCAAATTCCGAACGCATAACGTTTGCCTTAACCCCTAAGCTTGAAAACGAATATTTCGGCGTTATTGCCGATGAAAATCTTCATAATAACCTGCCGGAAAACGGTGTCCGATCAATTTCCCAGAATGTTCCTTCCGGAGAATTTATCAAAACCATCGCAACAGTCCCATTCGGTGTTCTGCCCGAGGATGCTAAAGCCTTTGTTGTTGCGACCATTATGATTCCCTCGGATATTTCGGAAAAAATGCGGTCCATCAACAGAGGTTTTGCCGAATACCAACAGATTAAGATGCTGAAAAAGCCGATTCAAATCACTTACTATATCACCTTATCCATTGTGGCATTGTTGGTATTGTTTTGTGCCATATGGTTCGGCTTTTATTTAGCCAAAACCATCAGCATACCGATTAAGGAGCTGGCCGAAGGAACCCGAAAGGTTGCAGAGGGTGAATTAAGCTTTAGCATCCGTTCAGTCGCCGATGATGAGATCGGAAGCTTGGTGGCATCGTTTAACAAAATGACAAAAGATCTCCAAACCAGTAGGGAACAGTTGGAACTATCTGCCCGTATGCTCCAACAGCAAAATATTGAAATTGAAGAAAAACGCCAGCACCTTGAAATCGTATTAAAGAGTGTTTCTGCAGGCGTTGTAACCTTTGACGCCGATGGATTGATTTCAACGATGAACAAGTCGGCCGAAAAGATGCTCAATCTCAAGGCTGAGCAAATACTGAACAAAAGCTATAAGGGACTGTTGCACGGCTCCCATTTGGAACTTGCCAATGAAATTATGGAAAACCTGAGGCTTTCGCGCGGCAATACGATTGAGTTACCACTCAAGCTGGTTATTGAAGGGCGGCCTAGAAGTTTTCTAGTCTCCGCCAATGCACTTAAAGATGAGGCGGGTCGCAATATTGGGATTCTTATCGTTTTCGATGACTTAACCGAGTTGGAAAAGGGCCAACGGATGGCGGCATGGCGGGAAGTGGCCCGTAGAATCGCACATGAGGTGAAAAATCCCTTAACCCCTATAACGCTTTCGGCTCAGCGCCTGAAACGAAAATACACTGATCATTTAAATGATAAGGTTTTTGAAGAATGCACCCAGACAATAATTGATCATGTCGGTTTCATTCGAAATCTGGTCAACGAATTTTCATCATTTGCCAGATTTCCTAGCGCCAATCCGAAACCCAGCGATTTGCTGCCCATCATTGAGGAAACCGTAGCGCTTTATAAAGAAGGGCATCCAAATATTAATTTTAAGGTCACCAATACCGGTGATATCCCATTTATTAATCTTGATCGCCAGCAGATCAAACAGGCCCTCATTAATCTCATTGATAATGCGATTGGTGCGATTAAAGAAAACGGCAATATTGCCATATCTGTTTCCCATGATCCTATTTTAAAACGCGTTCGGATGGAAATCGCTGATGATGGCATGGGAATTTCGGACGAAGATAAGACGCGCCTGTTTGAACCCCATTTTTCCACCAAAAAAGCCGGTATGGGCTTAGGCCTTACCATTGTGAATACTATTATCGCAGATCATAATGGAATGATAAACGTACAGGACAATATGCCCCGCGGTGCAAAATTCGTCATTGAGCTACCCGAATAGGATTCGTCAGTTGTCCGTCGGTAGTGGTTTATGATGAGAAAAGTAGAGGAAATTGTATGTTTCCATCGGTTTTAATTGTAGATGACGAGCCATCCATACTTCAAACCCTAAGCGGCCTTTTATCCGATGAAGGCTTTGATGTTGCAACTGCTGCTAACGGCTATGAAGCTTTGAAAGTCATTGATGCCGACTCACCGGATCTTGTTTTGCTTGATATTTGGATGCCGGGGCTTGATGGTATCGAAACCTTAAAGGAGATTAAAAAAGATAATCCCCACATCCAAGTCATCATTATCACCGGGCACGGAACCATCGAAACCGCAGTGAGAGCCACCAAGCTTGGTGCGTTTGACCTCATCGAAAAGCCGCTTTCAATCGACAAGATCATTTTAGCGATTAACAATGCACTGAATTTCAGGCGATTGGAAGAAGAAAACAAATATCTTCGGAAGAAAACACTGGAGAGAAACTCCATCAATGGAGAAAGCCCCAAGACGGAAGAATTAAAACGAAATATTGCCGCCGCTGCTCCAACCGACAGCTACATTTTGATTACGGGAGAAAATGGCACCGGAAAAGAGCTGGTAGCACGGACAATTCATCAATTAAGTCCCCGAGCCGATCAACCGCTTATTGATGTCTATTGCGCCGCCATTCCGGATGAGTTGATCGAAAGTGAGCTGTTTGGTCATGAAAAGGGTGCTTTGTCGGGTGCCCTAACGAAAAAAATAGGTAAGTTCGAATTGGCCAGCAATGGTACTATTTTTCTGGATGAAATCGGGGACATGAGTTTAATGACGCAGGCGAAAATACTGCGGGTATTGCAGGAGCAACAAATTCAGCGCGTCGGAGGAAGCCGGACCATCAGTATTAATGTAAGGGTGATTGCAGCAAGTAACAAAAATCTTGAACAGGAAATTGAGAAAGGTAACTTCAGAGAGGATCTTTATTACCGCTTGAATGTTATCCCCATCGAAGTTCCACCATTACGGCAGCGTATTGAAGATGTGCCTATATTGGTAGAAGCATTCCTCAATGAATTTGCAAACCAGAACCGCAGCAAACCAAAAACCATAACCCAGTCTGCCCTCGATATGTTATGCAGTCATTCTTGGCCGGGAAATGTCAGGGAGCTGAAGAATCTCGTCGAGCGGCTGGTGATTATGGTGGATAAAGCTGTACTTGATCGCGATGATATACCGGCCTCGTACAATCCGGCAATATGCAAAGATACAGGAGCCATTGACACTCAGTTTCTGAAAATTGAAAAACTTAAGGAAGCGCGCAAAGTATTTGAAAAAGAATATATAAAAAGAAAACTGATTGAGAACAGAAATAATATCACCAAAACGGCCAAATCCATTGGGGTCGGGCGCAGTTACTTGCATAAGAAGATCAAGAGCCTACAGTAATTTCCATTTATAAATTTTCGGGCAGAAATAATTTAGGTTGTCTATATTGAGGATAATTGGGGGCGAGTTAAAAGGTCGCAAGTTAATATCGGTTGCGGGGACCGATACCCGACCCACTGCAGATCGTATACGCGAATCGATTTTTAACATATTGGCTGGGCGTTTTCACGGAGCGGTCGTACTGGATTTATTCGCGGGAACCGGCGCATTTGGTATCGAGGCATTAAGCCGGGGAGCTGAAAGCGCTTTTTTTATTGAGTTGAATAAACGTGCACTTACAGTTTTAAAGCGAAATATTAACGCCTGTTCGGTTGGTAACAAAGTAACCATTATTCAATGGAATATTTTAAAAAATTTAAACTGTATACAATCGATGCGTCCCGCCTTTAATCTTATCTTTATGGATCCGCCTTACAATAAGCATCTGATCGGGCCATGCTTGTCAAATCTTCACGACAGTGGCTGTATGGAATCCGGTGCGTGTGTAACAATTGAGCATTCCCAATGGGAGTCGATTCCCGAAGGCACTTTGCCATTTAGCGTAATCGACCAGCGACGATACGGAAAAACACTTGTTTCATTTTTAAGTTATATGCTATGAGGTTGCGCGAAGCAATGACTGCTGATTTCATTCAATCACATTTCTAAATTTTTACTGTGTGGAATGACGCGAAGAAAAGTAATCAGAAAAAGGATGAATTAGACGATGAAGAGAATTGCCATTTATCCCGGTTCCTTTGATCCTGTTACAAACGGTCATCTGGACATTGTTGAAAGAGGTCTGAAAATTTTTGACAAAATTATTGTTGCCATCTTGTACAATCCTGGCAAAGAAGGACTTTTTACCGTCGAAGAACGGATTGAAATGCTAAAGGTCAGCCTGAAAAAATTTCCCAATGTTGAAATCGACACATTTGATGGTCTGCTGGTGGAATATGCTAAGAAACGAAAAGCACATGGTATACTGCGCGGCTTGCGCGCCTTGTCGGATTTTGAATATGAGTTTCAGATGGCGCTAATGAACCGCAAACTCAATCGAGAAGTTCAGACGGTTTTTCTGATGACCGGTTTGCGATGGATCTACACCAGCTCATCGATAATCAAAGAAGCTGCTCAATTTGGTGGTAATATTAATGGGATGGTTCCCGCGCTGGTTCAAAGAAAAATAAAAGAAAAGTTCGCTCAAACATCTACCCCGGACAAGCGAAAATCTAAAATGCAAAAAAACGACAATTAAGCGCCCCGTCCTTCGCCATGGATCTTTTGGCAACTAAATATTTTTATAAATACGCTATGCGACTTTAAATCCTTTCTCGCGACATACCCTCAATAACCATCACTGCAATAAAACCGATTATAGCCAGCAAAACCGCAAAAAAGATTTCCCCATCAATGGCATCCGGTAAAATATTGCGCCCCCACAGAACATGGCTACTACCCCTTATCATCCGAGTTTCAAGTACTTCTTTCCAAGGCCAGATTTTTTGGATGGATCCGGTCATCAGACCGGTTAGAAATGCGATGGTCATGTTGTGAAATTTTTGTAGAAAATAATTCAACACTCTGGAAAATATTAGTAAACCGATCAAACAGCCGGCACCGAACACCACTATAATGAAAAAGTTTGGGGGTAAAAACGGATTTTTCAATGTGGCCGTGATGAACTCGTATTTGCCAAGAATTAACAGGATAAAGGCACCGCTGATTCCCGGTAAAATCATCGCACAGATGGCTATTATGCCACACAGAAAAATAAACCATAATTCTTCAGGGGTGGCCACCGGTATCAGGTTGACAATGATGGTGGCTGCTGCCGTACCTGCAAGAAAACATACACCCGCGCTGCCCCACCAATGTTTTACTTGTTTACCGACTACAAGAATAGATGCGGCAATGAGTCCGAAAAAGAGACTCCAGGTGTGGACGGGATGATGATGCAGAAGATAATTCATTAATCGGGCAAGGCTTACGATAGCTACGCCGATGCCGAAAAACAGAGAAATCAGGAATCGAACGTGTATGTGGGCTAGGGCGCTCTTAAGGTCAACCTTCAATAACTTTTTCAGCATTACGGAATCGATCGATCGAATCGCCTGGATCAGGTGTTCATAGATTCCTGTAATCAATGCTATCGTTCCACCGGAAACCCCAGGGATCACATCGGCCGAACCCATGCACATACCTTTAAGAGATAATCCGGCGGCACTTTTTATCGAGTTTGGTCCTGGGCTGGAAAAAAATGCATCTTTCCATGTCATATTATTTTTTCTATTCATGATTCACTCCAGCCGTGTTTTCCAACCAATTTAACAAATCTGCAGCCACCCAGATTGGTTTGATGAATTCCCCTGCGGTCCTTGGTAATTTTTATCAGATCTTGTGAGTGCTGATTTCCGACGGGCACCACCAGACGACCACCTTCGGTAAGCTGATTAACTAACGATTCGGGAATTATTGGAGCGCCTGCGGTAACGATAATGGCATCAAAAGGGCTTTCATCTTCCCATCCGACGGTTCCGTCCGCACAACGCATGACGATGTTGTGATATTTCAGCTTATCTAAAAGCTTGCGCGCTTGCAGGAACAATGATCGTATTCTTTCCACGGTGTAAACGCGATAAGCAATCTCCGCTAAAATAGCCGCCTGATATCCCGATCCGGTCCCGATTTCAAGTACCCGATCGTCTTTTCCAAGCTCTAAGGCCTGGGTCATTTCGGCCACGATAAATGGTTGCGAGATGGTCTGTTGTTCCCCAATGGGCAGAGGGAAATCACCATACGCCTGATCCCTTAAAGCTTCGCTGACAAAAAGATGACGTGGAACGTTTCGCAACGCTGCAAGTACACTTGGATTAATGATGCCACGCGATTCAATCTGCTGGCGCACCATCTCATCGCGCTGACGTTCGTATTTGAGGGACTCATTTTCCATAACAATTTTTTCTACCAAATCAAAGGGGTTTCGGTCAAGGATCTAAATGTTTACGTTTTTTCGCGGTGACAACATGAAATATTGCCGGACATAAGGTGTTGGCGATAAGAGAAAAAGCAAGTTTACGTCAGTTTCTAAAAAGTAATTGATTTTTTATAGAATATTACCATAATGAGAAATAAAAGCATGACTCAAGAATCTTAAGGCGCTGAAATGGATCGCACGAGACATCTGATCATATCTGTTGTATTGTCGGCATTCATCATAATTATCGGTACTGTAGGGTACATGCTCATTGAGAACTGGGGGATATTGGATGCACTTTACATGACAGTTATAACCATTTCTACGGTTGGATACCGTGAAGTGCATGATGTCGGTGCAGGGGGGCGCATATTCTCCATTTTTCTCATATTTTCCGGCGTTGGTTTCACATTGTATGTCGCTGCAGCCGTTGTGCAGTTTATGGTCGAAGGACGAATCAGAGTCATTATGGGGAGGAGAAGATTGGATAAAAAAATTGATCGATTAAAAAGCCATTATATCGTCTGTGGATACGGGCGCATTGGTCGGGTTCTATGCCGCAATCTAAGACGAAAACCGCTGGATGTGGTAGTTGTCGAAAAGAATCCGGCGCAGATTCCAGTGATGGATCAAGATGGTATACTTTATATTAACGGTGAGGCGACTGAAGAGATCAACCTGATCAAGGCCGGAATTCAGCGTGCCAAAGTTCTGGTTGCAGCATTAGGCACGGATACGGATAACGTTTTTTTGGTGTTAACCGCGAGGCAGCTTGCCCCGGAGCTTACCATCATTGCCCGCGCTAGTCAGGAAGAATCAAAGAGCAAGTTGAAGGCAGCCGGTGCCGATACGGTAGAGTCGCCTTATGAAATGGGGGCGGTGAGTATGGCCCATCGGATTATTCGACCCACAGTGACGTCCTTTCTGGATCTTGCCTTTGCGCATACCCGAAAAGATATTCAGATGGAGGAAATTCCCGTCGCTGAGCCTTCCGAGTTGGTCAATGTGATGTTAAAGGATTCCGGAATCCGCCAAAACTATAATCTTATTATCATCGCCATCAAAAAACCGGATGGCAGCATGATGTTTAATCCATCATTTGAAGCGGTCATCAAGCCGGATGATACCGTGATTGCAGTGGGAGAGGTTGATAATCTTCAAAAGCTTGAACAAATTTTGAATCCCCAAAAGGAAGTTCACGAATAATAGGCATAGCATATGGGCCAGATCGCTGACCCTTCTTCGGAAGTCACAAACCGATCACTTTTTAAATTTTATAAATAATTCGTTTATCGGTTATGATAATATCAACATGTTTGTCGTGGGATTCGATGGGAACCTGTTGAATGATTTGCTCTTCAAGGGCTAGAGCGACCTTCCGGGTTGTAATCGCTAAATTGGGAATCAGCCTGTCGTAATATCCTTCACCGGAGCCTATCCGTCCGCCTTTTTCATCCAACGCGATTGCTGGAATTATCGCAATATCAACCCGATCAATAGGCACTATTTTGCAGCGGATTGCGTCTGGCTCAAGAATTCCTCTTGGGCCGACAACCAGGTCTTTTTCGGGGTCCTCGACTTTCATTATTGTCATTTCAAATGTTTCTATATTAAATGTCGGCAATACAACAACCTTATTGAAAAAGTAACTTTTGGCTAAAATATCTCCAGTGGCGACTTCGTTATTGCAGTTGACGTAGAGCAGCGCAATTCTTGCTTCTAAAAAATTGGCAAACTCAAAAAGCTTTTTTTCGATAGCTTTGGTTTTTTCAGCGATGTCTTTATTTGAAAGCTCTGCTAAGATTTTTGCAATATCACTGCGAATTTGATTTTTTGCAATCTGAATTTCGTCCATGTGACGTCTCCCCAGCAAAAATTTTGAAGATGTAGCATTCAACAAAGTAGATGCAACTCAATCCCGATCAATAATCGTTGACTAAATATCGGCTGCGTGCTAACTCCGGCAGTACTTTAATTCCCTGACTTTTTCAGTAAAACTTAAGCAAGATATCGCATAACTCTATAACATAAATACGATTATGCTTGAAATCAAGTTATTAAGAAAGAATTTGCCTCAAGTTCAAAAAGCCTTGGATGCCCGCGGTCAAACGGCCGATTTGGAGACATTTAAAAAATGTGATGAAGATCGCCGGGAGATTCTGCAGGAAATAGAAGCACTCAGACACCGGCGCAATGTGGTTTCGGATCAGATTGCAGAGATGAAAAAAGCCGGTGACAATGCAGACGCCCTGGTGGCCGAGATGCGAGAGGTCTCATCAAAAATAAAAGAGCTAGACAAAAATCTAGCATTCAATCAGGAACAGCTTGACGGAATTCTTTTAGGACTTCCGAACTTGGCGCATTCATCCGTTCCAATCGGAAAGGATAGCTCCGAAAATCCGATTATTAAAACCGTTGGACAGATACCCGAATTTAGATCCGACCCCAAACCGCATTGGGATCTAGGCAATATTCTTGGCATACTTGATTTTGACAGAGCGGCTAAAATTGCCGGTGCGCGGTTTCCACTATATTTCGGGTCAGGTGCAAAGTTAGAACGAGCCTTAATTAACTTTATGCTTGATATCCATACCACTTCTCACGGTTATACAGAGACCCTGCCGCCGTTTATTGTCAATCGGCAGGCCATGACCCACACCGGTCAATTACCGAAATTCGAGGAAGATCTCTTTAAGCTTTCAGACTGGGATTATTTTTTAATCCCCACGGCCGAGGTTCCGGTGACCAATATTCATCAGGGTGAAATCCTGGACGAAGACATGCTGCCAATTTACTATACAGCATATACCCCGTGTTTTCGATCCGAAGCAGGTTCGTATGGAAGGGATACGCGCGGGTTAATTCGACAACACCAGTTCAACAAAGTCGAACTCGTCAAATTGACGACGCCTGAAACATCCTATGATGAACTTGAGACGCTCTTGAACGATGCCGAGACGATTTTAAAACAGCTGCAAATTCCCTATCAGGTGGTGGAGCTATGCACCGGAGATTTGGGCTTTTCGGCTGCGAAAACTTACGATATTGAGGTTTGGATGCCGGCCCAGGGTGTATACCGGGAGATTTCATCGTGCAGCAATTTTGAAGATTTCCAAGCTCGGCGAGCCAATATCCGCTTCAAACGAAAAGGCAAAAAGGGTACCGAACTTGTCCATACCTTAAACGGCTCCGGGCTTGCAGTGGGTCGCACCGTGGCGGCGCTGCTTGAAAATTTTCAACAGACCGACGGTTCGGTAGTTATACCCGAAGTGCTTAGACCCTATTTAGGGGGCATGGAAAGAATCGAAGCGTGAAACTTGGTGATTTTCCAAAAGAGATTCGCAACTATCTGATACCAAGCCATAAAGGTCGGTTGATGTATCGCTGCCTTGGCTGCAGCCGGGAATTTGGCATTGATAAACTGCTGTATGTATGCCCGGAATGTGGTCAGGTGCTTCTTCTTTATGACCTCAACGTTGACCAACTGAAAAACGTTCCGGCTGAGATCTGGCAGCGCATATTTGACTATCGCAAGATGCTCAATGAGCCGGCCTTAAAAGGCATCTACCGCTATCACGAGTTTATTGGCCCGGTGATTCCGGTTAAGGCCATTGTCTATCTGGGCGAGGGGCATACGCCCATGGTCGAAGCCAATGCCTTGTTGCAGGAACAGGTGGGGACCCGGTTTTATTTTAAAAACGATGGGCAAAACCCCAGCGCCTCGTTCAAAGACCGGGGCATGGCCAGTGCCTTAAGTTATATCCAATACATGCTTCAAAGCGGAAAGGTGTCGGAAGTTTTAGCCGTTTGCGCCTCCACCGGTGATACCTCGGCTGCAGCAGCCCTGTATACCTCTTATTTACCGGCACAGATCAAGTCGGCCGTGCTGCTGCCGCACAAAAAAGTAACACCCCAGCAGCTGTCCCAGCCGCTTGGCAGTGGCGCAACCGTGTTTGAGATTCCCGGTGTCTTTGATGACTGCATGAAAGTGGTGGAAGCGTTGTCCGAAGACTATCATGTGGCCCTTTTAAACTCAAAGAATGCGTGGCGTATATTGGGACAGGAGTCTTATTCCTATGAGATCGCCCAGGATTTCGAATATGACCTCGCCCATACGGCTGTCGTGGTGCCGATTGGAAATGCCGGTAATATTACGGCGGTGCTGAGCGGTTTTTTGAAATTTTATGAAGTCGGCATTATAAGATCATTGCCAAAGATTTTAGGTGTTCAGTCCGAACATGCCAATCCGGTGTATCGCTATTATCTGGAACCCGATGCAGCCAAGCGCAAATTCGAGCCGGTGACGGTCAAACCCAGTGTGGCTCAGGCCGCCATGATCGGCAACCCGGTTTCGATGCCGAGGGTGATTCATCTGGTGGAGCACTACAATCAATTGGCCGGCAAACAAAGCGTCTTTATTATCGAGGTCACAGAACAGGCCATCATGGACTGGGAAATTATGGCCAACCGCAACGGGCATATTGCCTGCACCCATGGCGGCGAATCCTTAGCTGGATTGGTGGCAGCTACTGAGCAAGGCATTATTGAGAGCAACGATGTGGCGGTGATCGATTCAACCGCCCATGCCCTCAAGTTTTCCGGCTTCCAGGAAATGTACTTTGAAAAACGGTTTCCACGTGAGTTCAACATAAATCCGGACCCGGAACTGATCAATGCACCGGTGTATATGCGCCCAAAAGATCTTGCGAAAGTACCGGCCCCCGGACAACCATTGAGCGGCGACGATTTTAAGCGATTTGTCGAGCGTACGGCTCAAGAGATTGCCATTATTTTAGGTTTGAAAAAAAAGATGTAAAGGATCGGTACGGATTATCCTTTCGGAAAAAAAGATACGCTCTTGATTGGAATATATCCTGAAATTTGCTATTTTATGGCAACATCATTAAGCAAATCGTTTTAAGTGCTGATTTTTTGATGATAACCTTACGATGTAAGACCATCCCAATTCAAGTAAAAGAGGTGCCGTAGCATGAATACCCATCGGTTTTTTGGTTTATGTTGTATCTTTTTGGTTCTCGTATTGGCGGCGTGTGCATCGACAAACTCGGAACAGAGGAAAAAAGAGGCCGAAGCTGCAAGAAATCTGGGTGAAGCCTATTTGCGCGAACGAAAATATACAATGGCGCTGACAAAATTTTTAAAAGCTGAAGCGCTGAATCCTGATGATCCGTTCCTTCAAAATGATTTGGGGCTTGCCTACATGGGCAAAGAAAAATACGACCAGGCGATTCGTCACTTCAAAAAGGCCTTAGATCTAAAGCCCGATTATGCGCCGGCGATGAACAGTTTAGGGAATGCGTACTCTGTTCAGAAACGATGGGATTCAGCCATTGAGTATTATACGAAGGCGATCGATAATGTGCTTTATGCGACCCCTTACTATCCACTGTCGAACTTGGGAGGGGTCTACTATGAGAAAAAAGAATACAAACTTTCAGAGCAATACTATCTTAAGGCGCTTGAAATAAAACCCGACTTTGTCTACGCTTTGCGTGGAATTGCCCGCACTTACATTGCTCAGGACCGGATTCAAGAAGCGATTGTCAAGCTGGAAAAAGCCCTAAAAATTGCACCGGATCAACCCTTACTCTATCACGATTTGGGCAAGGCTTGCCAATTATCAGGCGATTATAAAAAAGCGCGTTACGCCTATGAGAAAGTCATTGAGCTTGCACCAGACAGTCCGGCAGCCGATGAGGCCCAACTGGCCCTCAAAAAGTTAAAATAAAAAAATTGCGAATGGGTAAAGAGGATCCGAAACATCGGGACCATCACCATTCGCAATTTTTTTATCAAAAAACGCCGAAATCGGGTTCTTACAATTTCTTCTGTTCAAGCTTGACAATTTGAGGTGTTATAAAGATTAACAGCTCATTTTTAGTGTCATCATGGATTTGGCTTTTAAACAGCCAGCCCAGCACGGGTATCTTTCCCAATCCGGGGATGCGGTCCTCAGACTCAACTTTGGTTGATTTGAGAATACCTCCGATCACCACCGTGTCACCGTCGTCCATCAGAATCTCAGTTTTAGCCTCATTCGTTGACAAGGCAGGTCCGATGTCGGTCTCCTGGAAGACCTCATTTTTGGTGACAAAGATGCTCAAGGAAATCCGATCATCCGGGGTCACACTAGGGGTAACTTCCAGCAACAGATCCACATCCTTAAACCGCGTCGTGGCATTGCCGGAAGAGTCCCGCTCCAGGTACGGCACCTCAAAGCCTTGTTTTATTTTGGCCTTTTTGTTGTCCAAGGTGACAATCTTCGGAGCAGACAGGATGTTCGTTAACCCCTCTGTTTCACTGGCTTCAAGGCTGGCGTTTAAGATTGAAAAGTCTCCTTTGACGAAGCTGAAACCCAGCACTGCTGTTGGGTCTGCCGGCGGTAAATTGTCGGCCAGAAACGTAGTGGGACCAAAAGTGCCACCAAACAGATCAAATGTATCCAGGGTCACGGTACCCCAGTCGAAACCAAGCGTCCTTGTGAAATCGGTATTGGCTTCAACAATTCTGGCCTCTATGATGACCTGCGGGGTCACCTGATCGATTTTTTGAACAATTTCCTTGGCCTGTTTTATCTTTGCCACCGTGTCGGTCATGATAAGCTGATTGTTACGCGCATCCACACTGACTTTTCCGCGATTTTCGGTGAGAATAACCTGCACATGGGGCAAAACTTCTGTATTGGCATTGGAATAATTAATCGGAATATATTCGGTAAATAGCGGTTCAAGCGCTTCCTGTTGTTTTTTAGCCTGCTGTTCGGCTTTCAGTTTCGCTTGTCTGAGTTTTTCTTCTTGGGCCAGTGTGGTCAGTGTGGCGATACGGATAATATCACCTTCCATGGTCATGCCGAGCTGATTCATTTTCAGCACCAGGTCGAGCACCTGGTCCCACGGGACCGGCTTTTCCAGCGTAAGGGTTACTTTTCCGGTTACATTTTTGTCGATCGCAAAATTTTTTCCACTGATCTCCCTTAATATCCGGAAGACGTTTTTGATGTCGGTATCGTAAAAATCAAGCGCAATTTTTTCACCCGTGTATTTCTTTTCGGGTTTGGCCTGCGCCAGACGTTCTTCAAGAGACTTTTCCGCTACGGGTATTCTTTCCTTTATTTCTATCGCTTCTTTGATTGCTGCCGGTACCTTTGCTTTTTCAGCTTTCTTTTTGGGTTCGACTTCAGCCTCGACCAGAACTTTCTTCCATGCCGGAAGGTCGGCGTCCTCATACGGTTTGGGAGGAATTTTTGAGGCTGTGAAATTCACCCGGATAAGATTATCTTTTTGTTCGACAAAATAGGGAACCGCTTCACGCAGTTCAATCGTGAATATCGATTCATTTTTCATGGCAGGTGTTTGAACCGGCGTTATGCGGTCAACAGCACTTTCAAAACGGGTGGTAATCAGCGCACGTTTGCGGTATTCCGGCAAATTCGTATCAAACAGTTTCAAATGCAGCCTTCTATCAGCAATTTTTTTGATTTCGTATTTTACTGGTCGGGTGGTTCCGATGATAATTGCTGATTTTCCAGTCTCTTCGCTGGTAAAATCGATGCGATTGACCCAGGCGGGCTCGTCGTATTTTTTTTCTTTAACCTCCTTTTTAGCTTCAGGTTTTTTCTTTTCTATAGCCACCGGTTTTGTTTCGTTTACACGAGGTTCTTTCTTTTCCTGAGTTTTAACCGGTTTTGGAGTTTGAGCAATCACAGGTGATTGAACTTTTTTGCTCGGTTTCGATGGTATTTGACCCACATGAATCAAGAGACCGTTATCAATCGGTGTCGTCGAAAATTTGGATAGATAGGCTTTGTCGGTTTCCAATACCATCCTTACTTTGTCCTGATGACCAAAATGACGGATTTGTTTTACCCACTTGGATTTAATTTTAATGCGTTGTTCTTTTTTAAATGGACTTTGAAGTTTAAACATGTCAATGACGATTCGGGGCGGATTGTCCATGGTAAACGTTTTGTAATTTTTTATCGTCCCGTCGGCTTTAACATTGATAACTACATTTTTTTGAAGCGGGGTGGCGGCAACCGATTTTAACCGGATGGCTGTCGGTACTTTTTTCATTACCGACGGAGGTTGCGGTTGTTTCGCTGTTGGTTTTTCTTTGCTTGGCGGTGTCTCGGTTTGAGTGGCAACAGCAGCTGCCTTGGGGAAAGAGATATGCAGTCCCGCATCACCAGGTGCTATATCGTAAGGGACGTCTCTTTTTAGGGCGATGAAGATTCGGGAGGTCGTTGTGTTGTCGTCTTCTTTTATTTCTGTCGCCTTAATCGAGCTGATGATATCATTGTCCGGTGGTTCATAAACCGTTTTTATTTTGTCGAGGGAAGTATCCGGAAAATGAAAGAGCACACCTACTGGGAAAACCTGCTTGATGGATGTATACGTCAACAGGTGGTTGCTTTTGACCGTTACAATGGTTGACTTGGCATCTTCACTGGTGATGATGTCGGTTATGAGTTTTTGCCCCTCTGCGCTGACTTCCGCAGCTTTGTTGGAAGCACATCCGTAAAGAAGTATAATCGGACTTATGAGGAGGATGATCAGGACAGCTTTTCGACGAAATGCTAATAATTGGTTCATTCTTATAATTCTCCAGGAGGCTTCGGAAGTTTTAATTCCTTATTACGAATGGAAACATCGCCCCTTACATCTTCAATTTCTTCTGCGACAATGACTTTATCTTTTTCGATGTTAACCACTCTGCCTGCATTGGTCCCTATATACGTGCCTTTAGAAATGACATATCCTTTGCCGGAAGCCTCTTCGACCATGGCTCGATTTCCACTTTTGGCCAGGATAATCGCCACCAGTTTTAGCTGGCTCAAATCGATTTTCTCAAGAGGTGTGCGTGGAATACGCTTTTTTATTTTTTTCTTCGTCTTTGCTTTGGCAACGACTTTTCTTTCCTTAAACAAAGGCTCAAAAGGATCAATCTTTCCTTTAGGTTTATAGCTTGGCGGCTGAGCAGCAGCCGTTGTGGTTGCATCGGACGGTGTTGTGGTGACAACTTTTGTTTCAGCTTTCTTAGCTTCGACGCCTGGTTTCGGTTTCTGCCCCTTGATAGGCTGTTTTGTAACTGCGATATCTGATTTGGGACCTATGGCCGGTTTTTTTGCTTTTGCCGGTTTGGGCTCCGGCTTTTGGGAGGATACGGTTTTATCATTCTTTGCAATAAGTGGTGGACGTGTGGCCTTCGGTTTTTGCGGCGGTTTTTCGGGTTGTTGGCTTTTTGGCGCTGAAGTCACCGGCTGTGGTTTGGAAGGCGATGTGGTATTCACCTTACGGGTTGGCGCCGGTTTCACCGTTTTCGCAATTATCTTTTTGCGGACAACCTTGGGCTTTGGAGGGGGCGCAGACGCCTGTTCACAGCTCCACAAAAAGGTGAACAAACAAATCAACCCAGCTAAATTTCGGGTAAGAACAAGGTATTTTTTCATGATATACCGATTCGTCGTTTCGCAGGATATCTATTTTTTCTTTTTCTTTTTCGCTTTTGCTTTTGCTTTTGGCTGAGGCTCTACAAATTTGTAAGTGACCGCGGTACACGTCGTACTCAGATCGGCACCCTGGTTTCCCCGGCCCATGGATATATTTCTTACGTTAACGATCCGGGATAACCGTGCGACCTTATCAAAGAATATGGCCAAATCGTGATAGCCTCCCTTCACATTTATTGCGACAGGAATTTCGGCATAAAACTCTTTTCTGACTTCCGGTTTGGGTTCAAACAGCAAAAATTCCAAGCCAACGTCCTGACCCGATTTGGAAATACTAGTCAATAAAGAAGGAATCTCTTCTTTTTCAGGAAGGGCGCGCATAGCCGCTTTAAACTGGGTTTCGGCCTCCTTCATCTTCGATTGAAACTTTTCTAATGAGGCTGCATTTCGCTTGGCCGTATTCAATTGTTTTTCAAGCTTTTCAAGCTTTTTTTCTAATTTGTCGATTTCACCGAATTTGGGCCAGTATAAGAAGTACACAAAGGCTCCAATAATAAGAACAAAGGTTCCTGCGGATATCAAAATCCGTTGAATCTTAGGCAGTTTTTCTATTTTTTCGAAAAAAGATGCAATTTCAGTTGAAGAAAAACGTTCTGATGTTTTCATTAGGTTTTGGCCTTTTTTTTGGCTGTTTTTTGTGCCGGTTTTTGATCGGGAACCTTTTCGCAAATAATTTGAAAATATTTCAAATTATGGGTTTGAACCTCTTGTCGCCTCAAGGTTTTTAGATTTACATTTTTAAAAAGCCCGCAACCTTGCAAGCGAACCATGAAGTCGGCTACCGTTTTGTTGTCCAAGGCGATACCATCAATTATTACCGATTTACCTTTGTCTTCTAAGCGGGTAAACCACATCCGCTTGGCCACCACCATTTTCGTCATTGTATCGAGCAGACGGACCGGAGCATAGCGATTTTGCTCCAGCGTTTTAATGACATCCAATTTCTTTTTAAGGTTTTCGAGCGTCTTTTTAATTCGGGCAATTTCTTTATTAATTTCATTGTATTTTTTTAGGTCTGCATTGGTAAGGTCTATATCTTCATTTAATTTCGTGATTTTTGAGCCAAGGCTATGATTAAAATAAAACAAGCACAGGACAACAAAGATCAAACTCAGTAGAAAAATGGAGACCTGACGCCGGATATTTTCCTTTTTGCGTTCGGCTCGAAAAGGTAGTAGATTAATACGTATCATTTGTCATCCACCCTTCTCATGGCGAGACCCATGCTGATGGCAGCTTGGGGCGCAATTTTTTTCATATAATTCGGATCGAAGCGATCATCATTTACAAGAAAATTTTTAAACGGATTGATGGGATCCACTTCGGCTGATGCTTCAACGGCCAGCAATTCGCGAAATTCTGAAATGTTGGCGCCGCCGCCGCTGAGAATAATCTTTTTGACTTGATCATCGGGATATGTGGAATAGAAGAAATCAAGGGCGCGTCGAATTTCGGTGCACCAGTCAGCCACCACTGATGAAACAATACCTTTTAAATCTTCTGCGGAAATTCGCTCGGTATTTTCGCCATATTTGAGCTGTTCAGCTTCATCATAGGAACAGTCGATTAATGATATGATTTTTTGATTGATCTGCGAGCAACCCAGTGCAACATCGCGCATGAATACCGAAGAATTGTCCTTCAAAATATTCAGTGACGTTTTGCTGGCACCAATATCGATCAGGGCCACATTTTCATTACTAAAGTCATAGTTCACTTCAAACGTGTTCTGTAATGCAAACGCTTCAACATCTACGATACAGGGAGTTAATCCTGCCAGATTGGCGAGGTTGATATAATCGTTGACCATCTCCTTTTTGGCGGCAACTAAAAATACATTCATTTGGTTGGGATTGGATTGATTTTCGCCCAGGATTTGGAAATCCAGATTGACATCACTAATGTCAAAGGGAATGTATTGCTCGGCCTCAAAGTGGATTGTATCCTGTAGCTGTTGTTCATCCATCGTTTGAACATTTATTTTTTTTACGATAACCGAATAGCCGCCGATTGATATCGCCACATTACGTTCTTTGATGTTGTATGCCTTAAAAAGCTGGCGAATCGATTCGGCAACCGCCTCCGGATCATTGATCGTTCCGTCTTCAATAGATCCAGGGGGAATTTCAGTGATGCCAAATCGTTTTAAACTTCGGCCCCGTTTGGATTCTTCAACTTCAGCCGCCTTTAACGATCTTGAGCCGATATCCAGGCCAACAAGTTGGTCTTTTTTCCCGAAAAGCATTTGATTCGCTTAGTCCCTAAATATTTTATTTTTATCTGTAAGTTTTAAGCCGAGCGCCAGGAGAATCTTGCGTTGTGTTTCCATGCGACACGGCATGCCTTTTTCGATACGCGCAATCGTAATTGGAGAAACCTGCGCTTCCCTAGCAAGTTCGGCCTTGCTCAGTAGCAAAGATTCTCTGGTTTCTTTTAAACGGTTTTTGTCGCTCATAGTATATTTTTCAGAAACTGAGCCAAGTTGAAAAGATCATTCCCCAAAACCCTGGAATTTCTACTGAACTTGATATAATATATGATTACATATAATTATAATTAAATCAACTTAATTATACATAATTAAAATTATTTAAACTTTATTGGGTTATTTGTTTATTTAATTATTATAGATAGAGTTTAAAAAAAGCGAGGCGTCGCACCCCGCCATCTGGTTTTTGCACGATGCTCAGTTTCACCTGCTCGCTTAAAAAAGGATGCAAGTTTTACGCCAAGACTATCGGACCTGAAAGCTAAAAATTATTATAGTAAAAAAATCTATTATTTTCAATAATTTTTGAGTGTTGCCAAGTAATTACCTCTCGATGAATGTCAACGTTTTTGGGAATTTCGACCGCTGATGTGTTTTTGACTGTCAATTTTTTGATAAATCTATTGATTTCGTTGACGATCACCCAAAGCCTTATTTGGTTTATTCGTCTAATTAATCATATCGTTCAGATCAGGCGAAACTTTAGGAAAAATAGCTTTAACTTGACTTTAGGCACTAGTTTCCTTATAGGCTTAATGTATAACTATTGGAAATTATAGAGGTAGATAGCTTATGGAATCCAAGCTTACCGAAGATAGAATCAAACCATTCCGCCTAGTCAAATATTTTACGTTTAGCGGCATCACCGTCAGTTTTTTGGTCATCATCCTGCTTTCGGTGCTCAACACCGCCTGGGTCCGATCCATGCAGCGCACAAACAGCGAAGACTATGCCCAAGCCCTTATTGAAAATCTTAATCATCAGGTGGTCCTGCAATTTATTATTCCTGTGGTCTCGATATACGGCAGGATTAAATTAAGTGACAAAAAGCAATTAGAACGCTTAGATAATGTGGTGCGCAGCACGTTGCATAGCTTTAAGGTCGAAGCGTTAAATATTTACAGTAACAATAATACGATATCGTATAGCTTTGACAGGGATATGATGGGCCGTAAAAATTATGGCGGCACCGGGTTTCAGCGTGCCTTGATCGGCAAATCAACTTCAAAATTGATTCAACGGGGCAATTTTTTACAGATTCTGCTCGGCTTTCCCAAAGAGGTTCGCTTAATTACCTTTGCCCCCTTACGCGGGGTGAAACCGTTTGGCCGATTCACACAAGATGTGCTCGGCGTTGTTGAATTTGAGCAAGATCTATCGGAAGCATATAAGACCATTTTTAGAATCCAGATATTGGTTGTGCTTACAAGCATTGTGCTGATGGGAGCCCTTTTTGTGGTATTGATCTTTGTGGTCAAGCGCGGTGAAGGTATCATCCAAAAACGGGCCATGGAGCGACTGCGGCTCAAGGAACGCTTGAGCCGGGCCGAAAAGCTGTCCGCCATCGGTGAGATGGCCGCCGGAATTTCGCATGAAATCCGCAACCCGTTGGGCATTATTCGAAGCTCGGCTGAATTGTTAAAGAAAAAAGTGATTAAACATGACCCCACAAATACGATTCCGGATATTATTGTCGAAGAATCCGGCCGGTTAAATCAAATCATTACTGATTTTATTAATTATGCCAAACCCAGAAGCCCAAATTTGACTCCTTGCTATATTGACGAAATCCTTGAAAAAAACCTTACCTTTTTGGCCACACAGATCGAAGAGGAGGGCTACCTCATTAAGAAGAATTATCAAAATTCATTGCCGGAAATCATGGCGGATTCTTCGATGCTGTATCAGTCTTTTTTAAACATACTGATTAATGCCATGCAGGCCATGCCCGATGGGGGCAGGCTTCAGATCGACGTGAGTTCGAATAACCAAGTCGTGATGATTCATTTTGATGATGAAGGTCAGGGTATTCCGGAAGATAATTTGGAAAAGATCTGGGATCCGTTTTTTACCACAAAGGAAAAGGGTTCTGGTCTCGGGTTGGGTATCGTCAAAAACATCATTGAAGCCCACGGGGGAAGCATCCAGATATCCAACAGACCGGTGCGAGGGGCTCGGGTAACGATCGAGTTGCCGGTAATGATGCAAGAAACGCGCTAATTCTTTTATCCTATCGCCGAGCCAGGATTGAAAAGGAAGAAATCATGGAAACGATTCTGATTGTCGATGATGAAAAAAATTACCTGACCATATTGAGTGCCGTTTTGGATGAGGAGGGCTTTGAAATCCTAACTGCACTCAGTGGTCAGGAGGCGCTTGATATTCAGAAAACATCCGATGTTGACCTCATTTTAACCGACATGAAAATGCCGGAAATGGACGGCATTGAATTGCTTGAACACATCAAAGTCATTGACCCTGACCTTCCGGTGGTTATGATGACTGCGCATGGTACCGTGGACAAGGCGGTCGAGGCGATGCAAAAAGGTGCTTACACCTATATCCTCAAGCCCTTCGAAAATGAGAGACTTATCCTTTATGTGAAAAAAGCCATCTCAATGTTTCAGGTGATCAAAGAAAATCGGCGCCTACGCGATGCGGTTGAATCCCAATACCGTTTCGGAAACATCATCGGAAAAAGCAAGTCGATACGTGATGTTTTTGAAACCATCCAAAAGGTTGCACCTTCCAATGCTACGGTATTGATCGAAGGGGAGAGCGGCACTGGCAAAGAGCTCGCTGCGAAGTCGATACATTTCAACAGCCCTCGACGAAACAAGCCCTTTGTGGCGGTGAATTGTTCAGCCCTTGCCGAAACTCTATTGGAAAGCGAATTGTTCGGCCATGAGAAAGGTGCTTTTACGGGAGCCGTAGCGATGAAAAAGGGACGGTTCGAGCTGGCTGACGGCGGAACTCTTTTTCTGGATGAAATTGGTGAACTGTCACAGAACTTACAGGTAAAGCTACTGAGAGTGCTCCAAGAGAAGACCATTGAACGGGTCGGCGGCGTGCGGACTTTACCGGTGGACATCCGAATAATTGCGGCAACCAACAAAAAATTAAAAGAAGAGATGATCAAGGGCCGGTTCCGTGAAGATCTTTTTTATCGGTTGGATGTGGTGCATATTGTCCTGCCGTCATTGAAGGAGCGCAAAGAGGATATTAGACTTCTGGTCAATCATTTTATCGAAAAATATGCAAGCGAACGCAATTCAAACATTCCCGTCACCGGTATTGATCAGGAAGTCGATCGCCTTTTTTATGATTATAGCTGGCCCGGAAATGTCCGCGAACTTGAAAACGTCATTGAACGGGTCATGATCCTTTGCCCGTCAGATAAGATCATGATCTCAGACCTGCCCAAGGGATTTAAGGATAATGTCTCCAATAGATTGCATCTTGAGGGCATACCGGTTAATGCCAAGCTGTATGACACCCTGGCAATGATTGAAAAAGCGATGATCGAAAGGGCATTGAAGGTGACCAATAATGTCCAAGCCCATGCAGCCGAATTGCTTGGGATTGGTAAAAGTGGTCTGAACCAGAAAATAAAGAAATATAATCTGGAGGTCGGTTCAAAACAGTGAAGATGTACATTCACCAGATTTTTTGGCGATTTTTATACTGAATGGTGAAAAATATGTGCCGTTTTGGCCTTATCCGGCCGATCGTTCTTTTACAATATCAATGTAAATTGAATCCTGGTGGTCGGAGATAATCTGGTTAAACGCATTTGCACTCTTTTCTTTTTCGCCCAATTTATCATACAACACGCCTAAATTGAAAAGCGCTTCGCCCCGCAGAATTTGCTGATCACTTGTTACAATTTGTTCAAAATAGGATGCTGCAAGTTGGTTTTCATTTAATTGTTCATGGGCATAACCCAGTCCGCTGAGTATTAGATTATGGATTAATGGATAATTTTCAAAATTTTTTAGCGATTCTTTGTATAGTTCAACGGCCTTGCCATACTCGCCGGCATCATAACAAATATTGGCAAAGATAACCCGAGCAAGTTTTCCGCCTTCTTTACTTCCGTATTTATTTAAAATTATCTGAAAATCCGCTGAAACGGCCTGGTAAGCCTTATTCAAGTCCTGGTCTTGTATTGCTTTTTGGTATTTAGCTGCGGCCTGATCCAATAAGGCGAGGGTCTTATTTTCTGCTCGAATTGTAAAAAATCGGTACCCTGCTAGGATCACAATCAGCGCGAAAACTATACTCACAGCATAGGTCAATTGGGTTTTATGTTCCATGACAAATTGGAACATTCTGCCTGAAAAGCTGATAAACTCATCTGGTTCTTTTAATAGTTTTTTGCGGCTTACTCTTTTTTTCTTGGCCATTATTCCTCCAAACTGAATCCATCCCACGGCATAATTTTTACCAGACCAGGGATGCGTGAATCCAGCCTTTGTCTCCGTCGGCGTGTTGAATATGAATCCATTGGTCTTTGCGGTTGAGAACTTTAAATGGGATACCCTTTTCAACTTTAAACGATATTTTATAATTGGTGCCCGCTCCGGATCGAATATTGCTGGTTGTGGCTTTGGTGATTATCGTTTCTATTTTGCCGGCAAGGGAGTTGTGCACCCAACCCTTGTCGCCCTCAAAGTCCCTAAAGTGATACCACCCCTTGGACTTTTCAAGAACAAAAATAGGATGGTATTTTTCCACTTTCCATAAGATGTCATAACCGGTTCCAGGTCCGGAACGGATATTGGCCTCAGTGGCAGTAATTGCCAGCCTTTCAGCCTGTGCAAGGCTTGCACACAATAGAATCAAAAAAATAAGGATTGCTGAATAGACTTTCATGGCGTTTTAAGGAATACCTCCATGAGCTCATCACATTTTTATTAAATAAAAAGAGAAATACTTATTCCGCTTGCTTTTTTCAAAAAAAAAAAGCCCTGAATATCGTTTGATATTCGAAATCGGTGCCGATTGTCAAGAGAAAGACGGCAAAGGAGCAGTTTTTCTAGGCTGAGAAAAATAACAGATCAGGTAACTGCACACAGGTAAGTAGATTTCCGAAAACCGCACCGGTATCGATGCCGATTTTATTTGGCAACACCAACGGCTCCGAAAACGGTGAATGTCCGAATATCACACATTTATCAAACTTAAATCTAGAGTAAATAAAATCTTCGCGGATCCAAAGGAGTTCTTCAGGCTCCTGTTTTTCAAGTGGGACGTTCTCGCGGAGTCCGGCATGCACAAAGATATAGTCTTCTGTCTGGTAATAAAGAACCAGTGACTTATAGAATTCGAGGTGATCCGATGGAATCGGAGAAAATTCGGTTTTTTTTGTTTGATTTAGATAACTGTCCAGGGTGTGTTGGCCTCCGTTGTACAGGTAGGTGAGCCTGTCGGTACCTTCCAGGTATTTTTGAAGCATATCCTCGTGATTGCCTTTTAAAAATACAATATCCGGATGACGCCTTTTTAAATCGACCAGATAGTTCACAACCTCAAAGGATTTGGACCCCCGATCAATATAATCTCCAATGAAAATCAGAGTATCGTTCTCAAAGTCGATTGGAATTCTTTCCATAAGGGCGTAGAGCTTGTCCGCACACCCATGGATGTCACCAATGGCAAAAATTTTTTTCATATACGTCTATTTCGGCATTTTTTGCGAAATCTGAAATTATTGCGGTGGTACCAATTACCGAAAAAGGAAAATACGCCTGGGTTGATCGAGCCGGCTAATTCCTTCTTCCTTAGCGGCTTGCACCGCTTCTTGATAATCGTTTCGTAAGGGATACATAGACAGCCCTTTGACCTCAGCGGCTCTGCCGCAGGGTCGGTACTGAGACATAATGTTCACATAACTGTCGGATGAGATTTTAGTTGCAATAAATCTCATGACGTCGCGGGTACCGGCTAGCCCATTTGGCAGGACCAGATGGCGGATCAACAGACCCCGTTCAGCAGTACCCGATTTCATAACGACAAGATCGCCAACTTGTCGATGCATTTCAATGAGCGCCTTGCGGGCCACCGCAGGGTAATCTTTGGCATCACATACAGATTCGGCGAAATCTGGATCCCAGAATTTAAAATCAGGCATATAGATATCAAAGACGCCTTCAAGCAATTTTAATGTTTCGACGCGATCATAACCACCCGAGTTGTAAACCAAGGGCACCGTTAGACCGTTTTGAACAGCGATATCAACCGCTGAAAGGATTTGAGGGACCACATGGGATGGGGTAACAAAATTAATATTGTGACATCCTTGATTTTGCAGGGCAAGCATCATGGCGGCGATCTGTTCGGGTGAGACTTCTTGGCCGTGACCTTCGTGACTGATGTCGTAATTCTGACAAAATAGGCACATAAGATTACAATGGGTAAAAAAAATGGTTCCCGAACCATGGGATCCGACCAGGGGAGCTTCTTCACCAAAATGGGGATTGTAGCTGGAGACCAATGCGTTTTTTCCAGTTTTACAGATGCCAGTCTCATTGGAGAGTCGATCAACACCGCACCTTCTGGGGCATATGATACAGGCGTTTAAAATATCATATGCCTGTTCAATTTTTTCTGCAAGCAACCCTTCTTCAAAGGCTTTTATATAGGCAGGTTCAAATGATTGCATGACATAAAAGCCACAAATGATTACCTCATTTATTAGGCTCAACCATTATCTTTTGGGCAAGCCCGCGACCTAAGACGTAGCGCTTAAAATCCAAAGCCACTGCGATCTGTCCTTGGCTGTTATTTGTGATTACCTCGATTTCATCGCCCAGTCGTAATCCCATCGTCAGCAAACGCATGCGGAGATTGGAACCGCCGTTAAATTCTTTAAGAATTAACTTTTCTCCAGGTTTGGCAATCGTCAACGGCATTAATTGGATACGATTTTTTAAACAATGTGAACAAATACCGTAAATATCCATCTTATGTTGAAGCATGTGGAATCCGTGGGAAGCGGAAATTTGGATTTGTAATTTTTCGAGTTGGTCTTCTTCGAATTCGATGATTTTTTTGCATTTGGTACAAATCATGTGATCGTGATGCTGTCCTAAATGTCGATGCTCATAGCGGACTTGGCCATTATCGAATCGGCTTTTGTGGGCAAAACCGAAACGGCACAATAACTTTAGGGTTTCGCGGACAAATTGCGGATTTGACTTCCAGCCGTTTTGCTCAAGAAGTTGGATGAGTTCGTCCACGGTAACATGCTTTTCAGTTTGCAAGAAAACCTCGAGGACTTTAAATCGATCCTCGAAATTATCAATATGTTCCTGTTTAAACAGCTTTTTGAACTGTTCTCTTTCCTGAAGATGAATGTGTTTCATTTAGATTCCTGGGTGAGAAATTTCCCGCTTTATCGATGAGCGTGGTCTGATAAGGTCAGAATTTATTTTCATTACTTTCCGATCATGCTTAATGCGGTCCGTTATATAAACATCATTACCTGCAGCTACATCATTGATTTTTCGGGAGTAAGGTCGTAACAAGGCTTACTTCGGCGGTCCGGGTATCTCATAGGTGGTACAGGTGCCGCTGGGGCAGGATCGGGTTTGAGATTTTGGTCCCTGAATTTCTGATGTACTGTTGCCCCTACAATAACAGGAGGCGCTGAGGACACGTTCAAAATCTTCGGACTTGCAGTGGGGACATCGCAATTCCACCCGATCCGCTTTGTTCATTACGAGAAATTCAAAACATTCATCACATTTTAGGCATCTGAATTCATATATCGGCATCGCATTATTCCTTTGACCTGGAAAATTAAATGATTAACATTTTAATACTATTAATCTTAGCAAAATTGTCAAGAAAATGCATACATCAACCTATTCAATTCTCTGGTTGGAAAATATCGCTAAAATCGATCCAACCGCTTGGAATGAGATGGCTGAGCCCTTGGTAACGCCTTTTCTTGAATGGCAATGGCTCCACCACATGGAAGCCTCCGGAAGCACCACTGCAAAAACAGGCTGGTTGCCCCATCATCTAACGGTGTGGTCTGATCGAAATCTGGTTGCAGCTGCACCGCTTTATGTTAAAGGACACAGCGCCGGCGAATTTGTCTTTGATCATGCTTGGGCGGACCTGGCTCATCGCTTAGGCGTTGCATATTATCCAAAACTTGTAGGAATGAGTCCCTTCACACCGATGATTGGGTATCGTTTCTTAATTGCACCCGGAGAGAATGAAGAGGCCTTGACGGAGATGATGTTAAACGAAATCGACCGGTTCTGCCGACGCTACCAGTTATCTGGCTGCAGTTTTCTATACGCAGATCCACATTGGCAATCTCAGCATTTGCGCAATAATTTTAGCAGCTGGATGCACCAAAGCTACATCTGGCAAAACCGTGGCTTTCAGACCTTTGACGATTACCTGTCGATGTTTAATTCGAATCAGCGGCGCAACATCAAGCGCGAACGCAAAGCTATGGAAAGACAGGGCATTGTGCTGAATGTATTAAGGGGAGATCAAATCCCGCACGCGTTTATTGCGTTAATGTACGAGTATTATATGCGAACAAACGACAAATTTGGGCCTTGGGGCTGCAAGTATCTCAATTATTCCTTTTTTGAAGGACTATATCACCATTATCGCCATCGGCTGGTTTTTGTCACGGCCTTTGATCGGCAAGACCGAAATGGGTCGCCGCTAGGAATGTCTCTTCTCTTGACAAAGGGGAACAATCTTTACGGTCGGTATTGGGGCGCTTCCAAAATGATAAACAGCTTGCATTTCAATGCATGTTACTACAGCCCTATAGAATGGGCCATTTCCCATGGTATGCAAAGCTTTGATCCGGGTGCCGGAGGGCTCCATAAACTCCGTCGCGGGTTTTCGGCGGTGCCAAACTACAGTTTGCATCGATTTACCGATCATCGGCTAAGGCGTATTATGCAATCGCATATTGATGAAATCAATCGATGGGAACAGCAGCAAATCGACGCACTTAATTATAAACGGCCTTTTCCATATTCAGGTGAGCGGCGATAAGTAGTTCACCAAAAATGGCAGGTGACGATTCAGTTAAATAGGATGGGTAGAAAATTGGCCGGCCGCGAATATTCTTCGTCAAATTGGGCTAGCGCTCATTTATTATCAGGCGTTCTTCAACAAATTTATGAAACTGCTCGGAAATATCTTTTTTCCATAATCCGACAACACCGGTTCGTACGGATACTTCGGTCCATTTGTGTTCCAGTATGGTGACTTTTATTGTCATGGGTGTACCATCTGATCGCTCGGTCTTTATCATTGTTTGAACACCATCTGTTGTCTCTTCATGAATAGGTTGGTTTAAATCATTTAAAATTCCAGTGCACACCTGATAGGTTTTTTCGTAATTCGCTTGATAAGCTCTTTTTAATTCGCCATCAATATAAGCATAGGTTCCGACGCCGGCGCCCGCTCCAACAATAACCGCGACGCAACCTGCTATAATCCACACACCGACAAAGACCAAAAAAGCGCTCAGCTTTTTCATTATCCATCCTCTTTTTGAAAGCTCGTTTATTTGTAAATTAACATCTTAACTGGAACGTGTGGTGTAAAGCAGCCTATTTTATGCTAACTTTACATTAGGGTATTCATCGTAGCTCCAGTGGCTGCGGAGGAGCAATAATAATGCGGTTATCTTGATCTAATCGCACCGCAGTCCATTGCTCTGTGGAATACCAAATTCCCAAACGCTCTTCATCGGGACCCAAGATCCATGCGCCTCGAGGTGAAGGGGTGTAAACACTTCGCATGCGAGTGGTTAACTGATTCAGAAGTGTTGGTGTCAGCTTAATTTCTCTCCATACAGAGGAACGCAGCATGTACTCGTTGTTGATTCCGACAATTACATAGGGTATGGATTGAAAACCATTATAGTAATAGAAGTGGTCCGCGAGGATCTGATTCTTTTCAAAGATGTCTGTAATTTCGCGGCTCCCCTTGAGACCGCCATATTTTTTGGCTGAGGTGCAGCCGGTAAGTACCGCTATGGTAAAAAAAACCAGAATTACAGCAATTAAAATCTCAAGGTTTCTGTTGCGAAAATATAATGTTTTCTTTGGCATCTATTTCCTCTTTTATTCAATGGCCCCTAATCAGGGTCAAAATGCACCGCAAATGGCATCAGATTAGCACCTGAAATTAGAAATAGGTTAATATCTTTTCTATAAACTGCCGTGAATTATCCGATCTGTCAAGAGAGAAAAATAGGTATTTGGTTCGGAAGAAATTATTGACACACACAGGCAAAGTGCTTACAGTTTCTGAAAAATTGGGCTATTAAGGCCTATCCAGCGACCCCGTTAACGTATACCACCGATATCATCCGCTCTGCGACGATAGCTTTGGTTAGTTGAGTGTAAAATCCCTTTATGAAAATGAATCTACAGCATGAACCTTTAACAAACAGTGATGAGGTAGTGTGAAACCTATGGAAAAACTTCAGCTTCCAAAAATGACCACTTTTGGGAAATGGACGGTTATGATCCTGCTGGCATTTATCTTGATCTGGCCGCTTACAGTAGGACTATATTGGCTGGCTTATAAAGGTTACACTGCCATAGATCAGACCAAATTTCCATTTAATGAATCAAATGTTCAAACTATATTGAATGATACTAAACCAGAGTCCTCGGTGGCCATGAAAGGAAATGCCCTGGTAGAATCCATCATAAATCGGCTGGAAGCGGAAATGAATTCTACCTTTGGATGGTCCGTCAATGATTTGATTATTTCTCCGACTCGCTGGCTGGATAACCGAGCCAACAGGCAACGGGGAGTCATATTTTCAACACGAATGCTAACAAATTTTTTTTCCACCAATATCGCTAAATATGGAAAGGTAGATGCTGAAAACGAGCTCTTAAAAGCAGCTCGTGAAAAACACTTTGCCTTCACCGAGGACAGCTGGTGGTTTCCTTCTAGTGAAAATGAATTCGAAAAAGGCATCGAATTGGTTCGAAAATATGGAGATGCTTTGCTGGCCGGAGATGCGATATATAACATGCGCTCAGACGATATGTACAATCTACTGGTTTTTATAACCGGCAATCAGTTCATGGATCAACCGCTTGGCCTTCTTGTTCAACCTGACGACGAAGTAGCATATACACAGCTAGATGATCGCATTTATTATACCCAAGGCGTTGTTTTAGTGCTCAGAGATTTTTTACGCACCTTCGTCTATCTTTATCCGGAAATTAAAGAAAAGGGCGGGGAAGATAATGTTCGCGTTGCATTCAGGGAGATGGAACATATTTGCACGTTCGACCCGCTGCTTGTTTTAAGGGGAAAACATGACTCTGTGACAGCCGATCACAGAGGCAAAATAGCTCGATATCTTATTCATGTTAGAGAAAGAATTAATGATGTTGCCCAGTCGATCAGAAGATAAAGAAGTTCGGAAAGTCATCGGAAAAACGGTCTATCGAAAGGTATAGATACTGCCTGGTGGAATTAAGCCTCAGATACCGATATAGAGTTCAAAACATAATAGGATAACCAACGTTCCCACTAATGCTGCAAGCAATGAAATTAACATTTCTTCCATGCAATGAAGTCTCCATTGTTTTTAAGATAAGGATCAACTTAAATCAACTATATTTGTAGTTAGCACAAAGTATGCCGATAACCTATGAAACATATTATTTAAATAATTTCAGATACATAAGATAATCGACGAGATGAGCCCGTTTGAAACATCCTCGAATTTTGTGAAAATAAGGTCACAATTATTGTGTACTGATTTTCATAGTTAAGAATAATTAGAAACCGAAGGATTCAAACTTCCAAGGCAGGTTTTCTCAATCTGGTTTAATGTTTCTAGAAATCTTCCAATTGGTGGTGTGACTCAGAAAAGTCAGGGCTGATTTTTTAGGGCTTGGCGATATCAGCGGTTGGCCGCTTCTGTTTTCTCCAGCGTCTTCAGGGCGTCTCCAAGATTACAATGCACCTCTGGTATTCCGGCATCGATATCTAAAGCCTTGCGGTAACAAATTATTGCTAATTCGATTTTGCCTTGCTCTTCCAACGCCAAGCCCATTTGATTAAACGCCCGGGCATGCTTAGGATTGATCTCCACGGCATGCTGGTAACATGCAAAGGCCTCTGTTTTTTTACCTTGATCATTTAGGGCAACACCCAAATGATAGTAAGTCTCAGAATCAATTGGGTTCATTTCGACAGCTTTTTGGTAATAGGCCACCGCTTGATCTATTCTACCCAGCTCATACAGCTTTGCGCCCAAGATAACATATCGTTCGGAAACTGCCGTGGTTAATTTTGTGGTATTCATATCGGTTAGGTCAAATTCCGATCCGTATAAGCAAACAGCGCTTATAATAGACGGGGGTGATTCACGAAGAATCACCCCCTGAGCATTGGGATAACAGTGTGCGGGCTTAACACACTGTCGTATCATATATCGGCGCTAATTGAATAGACTTTAGAGATTTTTGGCTGATGTTGATTAAAACGCGTGAGGTGGTCGCACGGGTTTGGGCGATGTGTTAGGTGATCTGGTAGGCGGGAATTTTTATATAGATATTTAATTTTTCACTAATCAGCGGTCGATACGATCGACGACATACCAGCCATCTTCATCATCCGATTCGGTTTCTATTACCAGATGTATAATACTAAGGTTGGGATAGAGCGATTTCAAATCTGCCAGATCTACCTCTTCAAATTTTTCCTTATTGTTGTAATAGGCCTGAGGTGCCAGGGCATTGGACTCATAGTTCTCCTTGGTGCGCTTGGAGATCTTGTTCAGGGAATACTCCTCGCTGCAACGGGTCTGCTGGATAACAAATGTCTTGCCATTCTTGGCGGCAACCTCGGCCGCCCTGCGCCTCAGAGACTGAGAGACAAAGGTGGCATCCAAGATCACGCCCTTATTCCTTTCAGCCAGATCACTGGCCATCTCAAACATCTTGTCATATACCATCTTGCGCTTATCCATGCTGGAGGCCACCTTCTCATCAAAGATATCTTCTCCCTTAAGGACCTCTTTACGGATAAGATCAGTTCTGAGGATGGTGTGGCCTTTGATACGGGCAACAACCTCGGTGGTCTCAGTCTTGTTGGTGGCCGGCAGGCCGCAGGCAATCAACACGGAATCGGCAGCAATCTCTTTTTCAACATACTCAGCAAAAGGGACTCTCATATCATTCTCCTCTCATTATGGACATTTAAACAAACCCAAATTGTTCAGCAACCAGATCCGGTACATCCACATCGCCGATCATGACCGGCTGCTGGTGACAGTCCGTGCCGCCGGAAACCAATAGCCTGTGCTTCTTAGCAAAGGCCCCATAGGAGGCCGTCGCCTCAGGGCTCAAACGGGAATGCCAGCACTCAATGCCGTCAATATAATCCAACATCCCATGACTGATGATTTGTTGTTGACGGGCAGGATCTTCACTGACAACATTTAGGGATGTTCCGTTGGGATCAGCGGGATGGGCTAGAAAGAGACGACCACCGGCACCCCTTATCAGACCGGAGGCCTCTCCCAGACTCAAGGGCAGCTTGGCCACATTGCATTTAAGCAGATAGCGGTCAAAGGCTTCCTGCCGGTCACGAACGACCCCCTCTTGCACAAGATAGTTGGCAATGTGCGGCCGCCCAAAGGCACCGTCCACCGTGGCTTGGATGGCCTCCAGATCATCAGAGGTTAGGAGCCGCAAGCCCTCTTTTTGAAACTCCCTATTCAGATTCTCAAGGATCTTTGTAGCCCGTTTCTCCCGGAAGTTGCGCAATTCCTCTAGTTTCACCTGCAGGGGGGCATTTCCGATATCAAAGCCATAGCCCAGAAAATCCAAGGCGAAGGGTTTGCCATCCTTATATTCCGGACATGTATAGGTCACATTGAACTCTACGCCGGTAAGAAAGTGCATGCCATATTGACGCGCCAGTTCCATGGCCTCCGCTTGTGCAGCAATGGAATCATGGTCTGTAATGGAGATCAGTTTCAGATCCCGGCGGGCAGCCTCGGCAAAGATATCCTTCAGCGGCCATTTGCCGTCAGAGCCTTCCCTGGAATGGATATGCAGATCAATCTTCAATAGATGCCTCTTCTTGAATCAATATAACGAATTCAGTTCCCTTGCTTATGCGCTCACATAGCTGTAAGCCAGATCATAATATTCAGCGGCACTGAGAGCGGCCTTTTCATACATCGCATTGGATATGCCCTCATCATCGAGCATGAAGGAGGTCACTTTGGCACGCACATAAGCGCGGTATACCTTATAGAAGGTCAGGATATTCAGAAGATCCTCGTCTCCTGATGCCTCAACATAGGCCTTCACAAAGGCCTCGGCTAGGTCGGAGCGGCCGTTATAGTCCAGGTCCATGGACAGGAAGGCTACGTCTGCGGCCACGTCAGTGTAACGTAAACGCTCATTGAACTCGATGCAGTCAAAGACAAAGATATCATCATCCTTCATACAGATATGCTGCAGATGGAGATCGCCGTGGCACTCCTTGATGCAGCCGGCGGCAATACGCCTTTCGAAGAGGGCTTCGTTTTCTTCCATGAATTTTAGGCTCCAACCCTCGATGGCGGCAAACTTCTCTTCGCTTACCGGACCGCCGATATACTTCCTGGTCTGATCAAAGTTTTCTTGCACATTAAAAGATATAGTATCTAGGGTACCGAATGACCTAGCCTTATCATTGCTCTCGATAGTGCCGTAAAGCCCGGCCAAGTGAACACCGATGCGCTGCATCTCAGCGGCACTGATCTTACCAGCCGGTAGCAGCTTGTAGAGCATTTGATCCTCGCTAATCCGTCGCATCTTGAGAGCGTACTCCACAATGTTTGAGTCATCCCCTAGTACGAAGCTGTCGTCTTTCTGTGATATGGGCACCATCTCCAGGTAAACAGAGGGTGAGAAACGGGCATTGAGCCTAAGCTCCTCGTTTACATAGAACTTTCTCTTTTTCAGGGTGGTGAAATCAAGAAAGCCGAGGTTCACCGGTTTCTTTACCTTGTAGACATACTCATTCCCGATGAATACCCATGAGATATGGGTCTGAACAAAGACAATCTCTTTGGTGTTCTCCGCGTAACTTGCTGTGTCCTGTAAAAAATCAATCAATTCCATCATTAACTTCTCATGCAAGCTGACCGCATGCGGCCAAAATATCTGAATCGATACTGATTGTCAACATCCATGAAAATATGAGTTTCTTAATCTACGATCGTTTTAAGGCAAAAATGGGCTTTATATCTCTCCTTTTAAATAGCGTTGTCTTTTTTTTGCAGGAAATTTTTCGATAGCATAACGGAGCATGGTTCGCGGCATTTTTTTGTAGTACCGGTTTAAAAACGCTTCTTCGGTTTTTAAATGACGCTTCCCGACTTCCCTGAGCATCCATCCAACGGCCTTATGAATTAAATCTTCTTTATCAGAAATCAATATCTCAGCAATCTTAAGAGTTTCAGAGAAATCATGTTGCCGGATAAAGTGAAACGTGGACATAATCGCAATTCGCCGCTCCCATATTTTCTTGGATTCGGCAAGTCGGTAGAGCGGCTTCCTGCTTTTGTTCATCAGATATGGCCCGATGATGTGTTGGGCCGAAGCATCAACCAGGTCCCAATTATTTATAAATTGGGTGTTGGTTAGGTACAGCTCATAGATATGCTTTTTGATCGATTCATCGCCTTTTGAGAAGTTGTGCACGAGAATTATAAGTGCCAATAATCGTTCTTCATGGATAGCAGACGCAAGTAATTCCTCGGCTTCTTTGAGTGTGATTTGACGATATTCCTTTGCCAGCTTTCTTAATTCAGGCACTGTAATGCCCAGAAATACATCCCCTTCGCCGTACTCTCCAGGCCCGGTTTTAAAAAATCGTTTTGAAGCTTCTGCTTTCTTTTGACTTCCAAGCTTCCTTAATCGCTCTTTAATCTCTTTTACTATCATCGCTGAGAGTTTTTTGGGGTAAGATAGTATCCGCTGAGAACAGCTATCCGATTTTCAAAACGATACGAATGTTAAGTATTTAGCCAAATTTGATTCTGTATTCGTACATTAGGCGCCTAGTATCCAACTGCCTGTCCATCTTTGCGATGATCAGAGGCAGCGCAATAACCATCATCAATTTTAGCAATGATCTGTGCCCCTCCAAATAATGATGTCGGTGAATTCGTCGTTATGGTGTGGCTACGTTTTTTCAATTCATCCACCACACGATTATCAAAACCCTTTTCAAGTGACACCACATGATCTTCCCCGACATGCCATCGGGGGGCATCCGAGGCGGTTTGGGGATTTTGGCCACAGTCAAAGATTCGCAGCATCATTTGGACATGGGCCTGGGGCTGCATATGCCCGCCCATGACACCAAAGCTCATCAGCGGCGAGCTGTTTTGGGTTACGAAGGCCGGAATGATGGTGTGGTATGGTCGTTTGCCGCCAGCGACACAATTTGGATGGCCTTTCTCAAGGGTGAATCCCAGTCCGCGATTTTGAAAGCTAATGCCCGTTTGCGGGTCAACGATCCCGGAACCAAATCCCCGGAAGTTGGATTGGATAAATGACACCATCATCCCACTGTGGTCGGCAGCCGTCAAATAAACTGTGCCCTTATCTACAGGAAACGACGATTTTGGAAAACGCGCTTGATCCAATCGAATTTCTCTGGCGCAGTTTTCAAAAAAAGTGTCGTGCAGCAGATCGTACGGATCTACTTCCATGTTGGCTGGATCCGCAATATGACGGTGCGCTTCTGCAAAGGCAATCTTCATCGCCTCAACCTGCAGATGAATGCTATCGGCGCAATCCACGGAATAATTCCTAATTTCAAGATGACGCAATAATCCCAACGCAATCAAGGCGGTCAATCCTTGGCCATTGGGTGGAATTTCGTGTAGTTGAATGCCGTGATAGTCAACGGATATCGGTTTTACCCAATCCGATCGGTGCTCCGCGAGATCTTCCCGTGACAACTCACCACCGGTAGATGCAGCGTAGGTCGTTATCTTTTCGGCAAGTTTTCCGTGATAAAATGATTGGCCATTGGTTACAGCAATTTCTTCCAATGTTTGGGCTTGTTGGGGACATCGAAATAATTCTCCGATATGTGGCGCTCGGCCTTTCGGCAAAAAAACTTTGGCAAAGTCTGGAAAGTCCTGGTAGAGTTGTTTCGCATCTGCCCATCGCCTGGCTGTAATCGGTGATACGGCGAAACCTTCATGAGCATATCCAATGGCCGGTTCGAATAAATCCGGAAACGGCAGCTTTCCAAAGCGCTGCGACAGAGTGGACCAAACATCTACGGCACCGGGAACCGTCACCGAATCCCAGCCCAGCATGGGCATAGATTTTTGCCCGGCAAATCTATTTGGTGACCAGGCTTTGGGTGATCTGCCGGATCCGTTCAAACCATGCAGTTGTATCCCGTCCCACACAATGGCAAACGCATCGCTGCCGATACCATTGCTGGTGGGCTCGACTATTGTTAGCGCAATGGCCGCAGCCAAAGCCGCATCGACGGCATTTCCGCCTTTACGCAACATGTTCAAACCGGCCTGAGCAGCCAGCGGCTGGGAGGTTGCGACCACATTTTTTGCAAACACCGGCATGCGTTGAGAAGTGTAAGGAAAATCCCACGAATAATTCATAGTCGTTCACCTATCTTTGCATATTGACCGAAAGTTAAAGATGTTGTTAAAACCGCGAAGGAAGAAAAGAATAACGATAACTGAATTATCAACTTTTCAACATCTCCTTGGCATGCTCCAAGGTAGCCTGGGTAATTTCTTCGCCGCCCAGCATCCTGGCAACTTCTTTGTAACGGTCTTCTTTGTTCAATGGTTTAATGGCCGTGCGGGTTCTGCCTTTTGAAACCTGCTTAGAGATGGTGTAATGGTGATCGGCGAATTTTGCAATTTGCGGTAAATGCGTGATGCAGAGAACTTGGTGATGTTTGGCAAGTTCGGAAAGCTTTCGACCGACGACTTCGGCCACACTGCCCCCAATACCGGCGTCCACTTCGTCAAAAACAACAGTTTCCAACAATTCGGTTTGTGCCAGAATTGCTTTTAACGCCAATACGACTCTGGAGAGCTCACCGCCGGAAGCAATGCTGGCCATCGGTTTTAATGCCTCTCCCACGTTGGGGGCAATCATAAAGGTGGCTCGGTCAAGGCCGACTTCAGTTATGATGTTATTTTCAACAGCAAGATATGGATCCGTTTTTTCATCTGCCGGAGCTTTCTGTAAAAATACCTGAAATTCAGTCGGAGACATTTTAAGCGTTGAAAGTTCGTCTATCACCTTTTTTGCTAGAGATGTTGCGGTTTGCTCTCGTTTTTCAGAAAGCGTCAATGCCCAATCGGTCAATTTTACATGCAATTGGGACAGTCTAGTTTCTACTTCGTGTATTTTTTCGGCGATATTTTCAATGCCTGCGAGCTCCTCTTCGATGGATTCACGTTTCGAAATTACAGCTTCAAGGGAGCCGCCATATTTACGTTTGAGTTTGTTGAGTGTATCGAGCCTTTCTTCAACGGCTTCAAGACGTTTTTCATCGGGTTGGGTCGAACTTAAATAACTGCGGAGCCCATCTACAAGATCTTCAATGTGATAGGCAGATTCCGCTAGACTGTCTGCCTTTGATTTGAGTTGCGGATCGATCTGACCGGCTTTTTCAAGGTTCTTTTTTACCTCTAAAAGCCTTTCGACAATTGAACCCGATGCACTGTATAGTTCTTCGATGCTTTCAAAAACGCTTTGGTAAAGCGTTTCGGCATTTTTCAAGCGCACACGTTCCAGCTCGAGGGCTGTATCTTCACCCGAAGAAATGCCCGCTTGTGTAATTTCTCTCTTTTGAAATTCAAGTAATTCTAAATGCTCAGCCTGCTTGTCCCTGACCCTGTGGAGTTCTTTAAGCTTTTCGAGCAAGGGCAGTATTTCATGGTAGTAGTCGTAAACCCTCTGGCGGGCAGGCATCAAACCGCCGAATTGATCGAGGATTAAAAGGTGCTGGTCTTCTTTTAAGAGACCTTGATGGGCATGCTGACCGGATATGCTGGCTAAATTTTCCGTAATGGAATTTAAGACGTGAATCGTAGCCAAACGTCCGTTGATATAAACCCGATTGCTGTCACTTCGGGATATTATCCGTCTAACCAATAGACCATCCTCAACGTTGTAACCATGCTCGGCCATTATTTTGGCTACCTCACTGGTCGGTGAGATGTCAAATAAAGCCTCCAATTCGGCAGATTCGGCACCCGTGCGGACAAGATCAGCCGATGCTCGGCTGCCTAATAAAAGATTGACGGCATTGAGGATGATGGATTTGCCGGCACCTGTTTCGCCGCTTAAAATGGTAAGGCCATCGGAGAATGTGATGTGAAGATCGTCGATGATGGCGAAGTTGCGGATCGAAAGTTCTTGAAGCATGTTAAAGATTTAGCCTCAGGTAAATACGAAATCGGTATATATATTTTTTTATTTCGCCGTAAAAAGCTCTTCTGATAGCGAATATATCTCACAACAAATTCCCTTTGTAAAGAATCTTGTTTTAGGTTCGAGAAAGGAAAAATATTATATGATTTTAATTGGTTATCAGAGAAACGCTAATATATTGGAATACCGTTTGAAACTGGGTGGGCGATAGGGTATAGAGCTGATGAAGTATCATTGCAAATAAATGGGTTGTAGCCCAAATCTCTTTGCAGCGCTTTTTTGGTATTCAAGCTTCTTAATATGAGCCGTTATGGGGATTTTTGCCAAATGTAGGGTGATATGGATTACGAATTTGATTTAGAGGAGATGCTTTCTTGGACGCGTGATCTTTTGTTACGTATTCTCATGGTTTCCTTCCTTATGACAGCTTGGATGATTTGGCTTACTATGTTCATGATCCGGGTGAGACGCTTGCCGGGAAAGGACAGGTGATGACCTGGGTCACCGAAGAAGAACGGCGGGTGTATCAGGCTGTGGTCAATGGCGGGGCCGTAGGATTTATCGGTGTATTTCCTCTGGATTTAACACCGTATCTTTGCTTTGAAGGTGGCGATGCTTTCAGTGGCAAACTTGGCCCAATTCCGGGAGTTGGTTTGCGAAGATCTCATGGTGATGTACTTAAAGGACTTTTAGCAAAAGGGCCGTTAGAAATTAACCTCATTTTAACCGGTGAGACCCGCTCCGCTGTAACCCGAAATATTGTGGGAGTGATTCCCGGAAAAAGTGAGCGGGTCATCCAGGTGACCTGCCATCATGATTCCATGTGGCTGGGTGCCACCGAGGACGCTGCCGGAGTGGCGATTGTTCTGGCATTGGCCAAAGCTCATGCCGCAAAGACACACCGCAAGACGTTGGTTTTCGTGCTCGAGGCTGCGGAGTGTCTCTACGTGTTGGGATCAAAGGGCTATATTCTTCGGCATAAAGATGATCTGATAAAGGATCTGATTGTGGGTCTTCATATTGAGCATCTTGCCATGGAATATGTTGAAAACGAAAACGGGGGGATCGTGCCTACCGGGGAGATTGCCACACGAGGGCTTTTTGTAACTGACAGAGGCCCGCTTGTGGATATTGTAAAAAGGGCGGTCATCGAGCATGATCTTCGACGAACAGCCCTTTTGCCTACTGATACACCGTTGGAGGTGCCAACGGATGCTGCCGCTTATGCCCGCGGCGATTTGCCGGTGGCAAGTTTTATTTCTCCGCCGCTATAAATGATTCTTTATACAATCATGGGAGGTCTTGTCGCAGTTGCATACACAGATTTTATCCAGACCATCGTCATGCTTATTGCGGTTGGCATTTTATATGGGTTGAAGTTGTCAAAAATGCTCCCGGAATGGATCGAACCCATTATCATCAGTATTTTTCTGAGCTTGATTCTTATGGTGGTGGTTAGCCTTGCCACCTTTAAACCTGAGAAGGCAAC
>CP070746.1:2012560-2015260 GCA_020348305.1 Desulfobacterales bacterium | reverse complement strand
TTTCTTTACTAATCCAGCAAAAATTTAGGTTCTTTTTAGGCCGAACTTTATGATTCGAAGAGAGCAAAATCAAATCAAAAAGAACATATCAATTATCAGCACAAGACACCTCTGCAACTGAAGAAATCCCCAGCATTATAGCCTTTAGTCTACCATTAAGAAAAATAAACATAATCAATCGTCAGAAACTTTCACTCACAATTAGAGCTCTTGAAATATATTATAGACCTTTTACTTTGAAGATAGACCGTTTATCAGTCGGACTGAGCAGCCTTTGGAACGCCCTTATTAACAGGAATCTTGCCCAAGCCTATCTTAATCTGTTTATTATATTTGAGAGCCTGCTATCAACGAGAGGCTTTGAAATCACACATATGCTCTCCGAGCGTGCTGCATTACTCATAGAAAAAAAGGCCGACCGACGAGTTCAAGTATATAAGGATATGAAAAAACTCTACAATCTTAGAAGTAAAATCGTACATGGGAAAACGGTGTCTAAAAAAGGACCTATTACATGGGAAAGTTTTGTGGTCAGTACAAAGTTCACCAATGTACCAATATCTAACCTAAAGCATCTATTCGACTTATCTTTTAGGCTTATTGCGTATTCCGCTCAAAGTGACCACTTAAACCGGAACATTGTGACCAGGAGTTCCAGAGGATTATGACCAGCTGTTCCGCTACAAACTGTCCACTGAGTCGGAGCGAAGCGACGCTGGGGTTATTTTACTTTGCAGAGTTTTTTTCTTTCGTCAAGGGTGAACGAACTTTTCTCATTGATTCTCCTTTTAGATTAATTTTATGTGCGTTGTGAATAAGCCGATCCAGGATGGCATCGGCCACGGTTGGATCGCCGATAAGCTCAAACCAGTTTTCAAGTGGAACCTGGGTGACAACGATCGTTGAGCTGATGCCTTGGCGATCTTCAATGACTTCCAGCAAATCCCGGCGTTCGGCGTCGGCCATGGGGGTGATACAAAAATCATCGATGACCAATACTTTGACTTTTGCTAACTTGTTCATGAGTTTGGGATAGGAGCCATCGGCTCTGGCGATAGCGATTTCCTGGTAAAGACGCGGAGCGCGTTTGTACATCGAAGCCAGGCTGTTTCTGCAGGCGCTGTTTACCAGAGCACAGGCCAAATATGTTTTACCAACTCCGGTCGGACCGGTGATGATAATGTTTTGAGCCTTTTTAATCCAGTCACTGCCGGCAAGACGCAGGATTACCGATTTATCCAGGCCGCGGGGCGTTTTAAAATCAATATCTTCAATGCAGGCATTGTCTTTGAGCTTAGCATTTTTAAGCAGGCGGTTCATGCGCCGGTCTTCTTTCCAGATCCAATGACGGTCTACCAGTAACGCGAAGCGTTGTTCAAAAGACAGATCATTTAAATCCGGTTGAGCCAACTGTTCTTTGAAAGCATCTGCCATGCCGTTGAGTTTCATGGCATAGAGTCTGTCAGCGGTTTGTTCGATCAGCATTGGTATCCTCCTTTTTGTGATAATAGTGATTTCCCCGGATATTGGGATGATCAATGGGTTGTGCCGCCCGTTGCGCAGATGGCAGCGGTTGTTTATCAAGTCCTTTTTTAAGAATAGAATTTACGCTTTTATAAGAGTAGGAGCGGATCGCCAGGGCGCGGGCACACGCATTTTCAAGCCGCTTTTGGCTGTAACGTTTTGCCAGGCGTATGATACCCAGGCAGGCCCTAAATCCCTGTTGGGGATGGGCTCGGGTGTTGATGATTTGTGTTACCAACTGCTGGGTATGGGGTCCGGTTTTCTCTGCCCATCGGATGATGCGTGACGGTGTCCACTGAAGATACTTTTGATGTGAGCTTGGCATGTGTTCGGGCAGTGTGGTAAAGCCACCGGCTTTAGAGCTGCGGATATGACTGGCCACCCGGTTGTTTTTAAACAACACCTCGATGATAAAATCGGTGATGCGCACATCGACCTGCTCTTTGATAAGTTGATAAGGCACACTGTAATAATGCCGGTCAATTTCGATATGATAGTCGATATTGACGGTGGCTTTTTTCCATTCGGCGTATTCATATCGTTTAACCGGCAACGGTTTTAAGGCCGGTTTGTCCAGGGTTTCAAACAGCTGTTTGCGGGTGGCATCGAGCTTTTGGAACTTACGGTTGTTAAACTCAACGAGTTTTTGTGCAACCGCTTTATTGAGTTCAGCCAGGCTAAAGAAAGTATGGTTTCTGAGCGCTGCCAGGATCCAGCGCTCGGCCACCAAAACGGCGTTTTCCACTTTGGCTTTATCCTTTGGTTTGCCGGCACGCGCTGGGATTACCGTGGTGTGGTAATGTTGGGCTAAATCCAGGTAGGTGGGGTTTACATCGGGTTCATAGCGACATGGTTGGGTGATACCGGATTTAAGATTATCGGGCACCAATATTTCGGGAACGCCGTTGAAAAATTCAAAGGCACGGATGTGGGAGCCAATCCAGTCTGGCAAGCTCTGAGAGGCACTGGCTTCGGCGAAGGTATAATTGCTGGCCCCCAGGGTGGCGATAAAAATTTGTGCGTCGCATTGCAGCATTCCGGTCTCAGGATCAATGATGGGAACCGTCTGTCCGGCATAATCAATAAAAGCTTTTTCACCGGCCCGATGGTGCTGTCTTAAACAAACATCGAGTTTTTTAACCCATTGGTTGTAGAGTTCACAAAAATAACTGTACT
>CP070746.1:2009634-2012460 GCA_020348305.1 Desulfobacterales bacterium | reverse complement strand
CAGGCAAACCAAATTCAAATCGATTACCCTCATTTTCGCCAATATTTATAGAATAATTATATAGTTATAAAGTTTTTTAAATTTTTAACCGGACAGCACTGGTAAATAGTATCTGCAAAAAATCGGGACTCTCGAAAGTGCAGATACTGTAAACATACATGCAAAATTGACCGACCTCGAGAACTTGTGATATCAGATTAGGATATCTGAATTTTTATCAGAGTTGTGATTCCATCTACTAATCGCAGGTTTGCCTATTTCTGTGATTACATAATAATATCTAAAGTTTTGTGAGGTGTGGTTTTTTGCAAGTATTCTCATCAAATCACTGGATGACAACATTGGATACTGGCAAGTAACTACAACATTTGAGAGCCACATATGGAGTGGAAACGAGAACAGTTCAGGATTGTTGACGATTCTGCCGAGATCAACGTCGATTTCGTCTCACGCCTTCTTGCCGAGACTTATTGGGGGCATTTTCGTCCTCGTGGGATCATTGAGCAGTTGATACAGAACTCTCTGTGCTTCTCTCTATTCTCAGGTCAGGAACAAATCGGTTTTGCTCGAGTAGCCACCGACTACACGGTCTTCTCCTGGCTAGATGATTTAGTGATAGCTGATACTTACCGCAATCAGGGTCTTGGAGAGTGGTTGTTAGACTGTATTTTAAAGCATCCTTCTATCTCCCAAACGCAGTTCGTGCTGCAGACAAGAAGCGCATATCGATTGTACGAAAAGTTTGGATTTGTGGTGAGTGATAAACTACTGACTCGTATGCCGCCAACTACATAACAAGGCCCTACAGCCAACACCGGCTGAGCTTCATCATTAATCAAGATATCTCCAAAAATACGCAGCTTTTGGGCGAACCTGTGATATTTGTGATTTTTTGCAAGTATTCTCAATCTATCTGCATAGTATCGGCTGAAATTTGTTCTTCTGGCAAGCTGTATCTGTACTTTTGCAGTTTTTGAATTACAAAAAAATAGTGGCAAAATAATTGAGTCGGTTTCCATTATTCCCAATCTATCCATAACATCATTAAAAATGCCTGTTCAGTATTATTTCGCAAAACTATCCCTCTAAGCTGAAATCAATAAAAAACCCATAAGTTTAATTTGACATATAATACCACATTGTATTATTTGAGAACATTCTTTCTAATTTGAACTGGAATATCTTTCTGATGGTGCGGTCTAATCTTTATCCATGATCGCAACGGAATTGAAATCACTTCAACACAACAAAACAAAAAGGAGGGTAAAATGAAAAAGTTTGGTTTGATTTTGGTGTTGTTTGCGTTTTTAGTTTATTATGCATCTGCTGGGCAATCTCAAGAGGTATCTCCAGAAGTGGGAGATAATGCTCCAGATTTCAGTCTTGCTGATGCTTCTGGAAATGAGATCAGATTGGGTGACTTTAAAGGGAAGAAGAATGTTGTTTTGGTTTTTTATTCTCGACATGGCTGACCACCTTGCCTTGAGCATCTCGGCGAGATGCAAGAACAAATCTCCGAAATCGAAAAACTCAATGCAAAAGTAATAGCTATTGCAACTAAAGGAGATCAGGATGATGTAGAGAAGACAAAAAGTTCTCTTGGAATCACTTTTACCCTTATTCCCACGCCTAATAGGAAAGTTGCACAAGATTTTGGAGTAGAGTACAATTATAGCGGGGCGGCATTTGGTACCATTATTATAGATAATAAGGGTAGTATTCGTTTTAAGAGTCTTGATGAGGCTTACTCTCGGACCAGTACTTCAAGAATCATCAAAGAACTTCAAGTTATTCAATGATGTGATACCTCCAACTAATCGCAGATGAGCCTCAATTACCGATATATGAATAGTATCTGTAATAAATTGTGACCCTCAAAAGTACAGATACTGTAAACATATCTGCACTTTGGGAGGCTTTAAAAATGTTGTGATATCTAACTGTCAATCGATGTTTTGATGTGCCTTCCGATCATGCCAAATCAAGTATAGGGCAGGACGGTTCATCAATATTATTAAACTATCCAAAAAAACCAATATTTCCTTCACTCCGATATTACCCCCCCTAAAATTCCAAAAACAGACGGCCAGCCTATTTTCGCTGAAATACCAAAACAGATACTTTAGGTATTTTTTTTTGATTTTTGTTTTTGAGACGAAACAGCCACTTGATGTCGCAATTTTTGTCTGTTTTGGCGTTTGGAAAGAAAAGTCACGTTTTAAATGGCCTCAAATTTCTCTCTGATTAATGACATATCTGCAATTTCCCCGAATTGCATGTTACATACTGATATCCAAAAGAAAAACAAGCTCTTCAAATTTTAGCCGAAGACTCAATTATTGCAGAGCTGAAATTTTGTATATTTGTCATTGTGCAATCTGCAAATGGCAATGAGCTGCCATTTCATTATTAATTTTCAAAACAAGATGCCTGTATCGGACAAACCTATCAGAAATAATTTTATATTGACAAGTATCTGGACTAAGATTAATAGTGAGTTAAGCTTAAATATTTTGCTGATAATAATAAACCTATCCTCAAAATATAGTCTTGGCATTCACGTCTAATGACGCATAAATTGCCTTGGTGAGGCTTGAGGATTCTCTGATTAAAAAGGCAGGGTCGGAAATAACTCTGCCTTTTTTTATTTTCATTTACTGCTAACGTTTAAATCATGCGTATTGCTCTGTTTGAAGCTTAGTATTCAGTTCCATTAATTGTAGATGCCCATGAAGAAAATAATTAAATTGTGCATGCGTTGCTCCTGACAGAATGAATGTGTTCTGTAGGGAGCTTCAAATGCTGTGGGGGTTCATATTCATTCTG
>CP070746.1:1989317-2009534 GCA_020348305.1 Desulfobacterales bacterium | reverse complement strand
GGGTCGAATCCATACGTCTGCGGTTACGGTGGCTGTGTTGCCCGAAGCTGAAGATGTTGAAGTTCACATCGATCCCGCTGAATTGAAAGTTGATGTGTATCGCTCTACCGGACCGGGGGGGCAGAGCGTCAACACCACCGATTCAGCTGTGCGCATTACCCATTTGCCAACCGGCCTTGTGGTAACCTGCCAAGACGAAAAATCACAGCTGAAGAACAAGAACAAGGCATTGAAGGTGTTGCGGGCCCGTTTGCTGGATAAAGTGATTCGAGAGCAGAACGAAAAGCGATCCGAAGAACGCAAAAATCAGATAGGAGATGGGGATCGAAGCGGCAGAATTAGAACTTATAATTTCCCGCAAGGAAGGGTTACGGATCATCGTATTGGCCTTACGCTTTATAAACTGGAAAGTATCCTGCAAGGCGACTTAACAGAATTGATTGATCAACTCAGCACCTTTTATCAGGCCCAAACGTTACAGAATGCAGAATCAGCTCAAGCCCAAACGTCCTGAATGGAACATCATCAAACTTATCCAGTGGGCGACGTCCTATTTTAAGGCCCATGATATCGATAGTTCCAGAACCGATGTTGAAATACTTCTGGCGCACGTACTGAATTTAGAACGCATCGATTTATACGTGCGGTACGATCAGCCGCTTAGTGACGATGAATTGAACAGATTCAAAGCCGTTCTCAAACGCCGGATAAATCGCGAGCCAGTTGCGTATATTGTTGGGATAAAGGGTTTCTGGTCAATTGATCTGGTTGTTACCAAAGATGTTCTCATACCCCGACCGGAGTCTGAATGTCTGGTGGAGACAGCCCTATGCGTATTATCCGATGGATCGAGGGCGCATCCAAAGCGGATATTGGAACTCGGTACAGGATCGGGCGCCGTGATCCTGTCGCTGGCTTCTCAACATCCGCTTCATCTTTATTTTGCTTCGGATGTCTCGCCCAACGCTATTCGGATTGCGAATCTAAACGCAAAGCGACACCATCTTGAGGGTAACGTCCATTTTTTTTCCGGTGATTGGTTTTCTCCTCTACGTCTTAAGACATGTTTTTTTGATGTGATTTTATCCAATCCGCCTTACATCAAAACCGGAGATATCCACAAGCTTCAGCCAGAAATAGTTGCATTTGAACCGGAATTGGCATTAGATGGCGGTCACGACGGACTCAACAGCTTAAAACAAATTATCGACTGTGCTCATCTTTTTTTAGAGCCCGGGGGAACACTTTTACTGGAGATTGCCCATGATCAGAAAGAAGATGTTCGTAAGATGATGACGACATGTGGCCAATACGATAATTTTTTTTGTAGACAAGATTACAATGGATACAACCGGGTCGTTCAGATGAGAAAAAAATGTTGCGGATAAGGTTACAATTTGATATTTAAAGAAAATTTTTAACTCGCACGCCATTGGACGTGCTTCCTGGTGCTTTCCCTGAAAGTCGGAAGTAGGGTTGACGGTGGCGGTGGAAAAACCAAATCAGAAGGGAGAAAATTATGGCGTATGTTACAATGAAAGAGCTTCTCGAAGCTGGCGTTCATTTTGGTCATCAGACCAAGCGCTGGAACCCGAAGATGAAACCGTACATCTTCGGTGCCAGAAACGGGATTTATATTATTGATCTTCAAAAAACCGTTGGCATGTTCAAAACAACATACGATTTTGTGATTGACACGGTTGCCGAGGGTAAGTCGATCCTTTTTGTGGGTACAAAGAAGCAAGCCCGTGATGCCATCTATGAAGAAGCCAACCGTTGTGAAATGTTCTATGTCCACAATAGATGGTTGGGTGGGATGCTGACAAATTTTCAAACGATCCGGCAGAGTATCGATCGGTTGAACTACCTAAATGATATTCAAAATGACGGCTCCCTCAACCTTTTCCCGAAAAAAGAGCGTCTAAAGCTCATGAAAGAACGGGTCAAACTCGATAATAACTTGGGTGGTATCCGAACTATGAACGGACTGCCTGGCGCCCTTTATATCGTTGATCCCAAAAACGAGGTCATTGCAGTTCGCGAAGGCAGGCGTCTCAATATTCCCATTATTGCTATTGTGGATACGAATTGTGATCCGGATGATATAGACTACATTATTCCCGGCAATGACGATGCCATTCGGGCCATTCGACTGATAACCTCCAGAATAGCCGATGCCTGTCTCGAGGGCCGAGCACGCTTAGAAGAGAAAATACAGGCGCAAGCAGATAAGGAAACCGAAGAAGAAAGCGAAATTAAGCTTGCCGCTGCAGAATTGGAACAGGGTGAGCGAAAAGTGATTTCAGACGGAACTGATGGTCCAGTGGTAGAAATAATTCGGCGATCAACCACCGAGGTGCCAAACATTGATGAGGATCTTGATTTGGACGAAGCAAATGATTCAAACGAAGCGGAAACGGCAGGAGAGTAAAAATGGCAGAAATCAGTGCGACACTGGTCAAGCAACTCCGGGAGAAGACCGGGGCCGGAATGATGGACTGTAAAAAAGCGCTTTCCGAGTGTGATGGTGATATGGATAAAGCGGTTGACTTTCTTAGAAAGAAAGGCTTGGCAACTGCTCAAAAAAGAGCTGGGCGAGCCATGACGGAGGGAACGATCCACTCTTATATTCATATGGGCGGCAAATTGGGAGTACTGGTAGAAGTTAACTGCGAAACCGATTTCGTTGCAAGAAATGATGAATTCAAGGAGTTTGCAAAAAATATTGCCATGCATATTGCCGCCAGCAATCCATTGGGTATACGACCTGAAGATGTACCGGAAGATATCGTTAAAAAAGAAAGAGAAATTTACCAAGCTCAAGTCGCGGAGATGGGAAAACCCGCAAATGTCATCGAAAAAATTGTAGAGGGAAAACTCAACAAGTTTTTCAAAGATAATTGTTTACTGAACCAGGCTTACGTGCGTAATCCGGATATAACTATATCTGATTTTTTAAATGATCTCATCGCCAAAATCGGAGAAAACATAACCATTAAGCGTTTTGTACGCTATCAAATCGGAGAATCCTAATTTTGGATCAGCCGCGTTATAAACGAATTGCGCTTAAATTAAGTGGTGAAGCCCTTATGGGAGAGCAAGGCTTCGGCATTGGCCTTGATATGATCAAATACGTGGCGGGTGAGATTTGTTCAATCGTCGATCTCGGCGTACAAACGTCCATCATTGTCGGCGGAGGAAATATATTCAGAGGTATCGCTGCCAGTTCCAAGGGGATGGATCGAGCCTCCGCCGATCATATGGGAATGCTGGCCACCGTGATAAACAGCCTCGCACTGCAAGATGCGTTGGAAAAAAGAGGTCTCCAAACCAGGGTGCAGACGGCCATCTCAATGCATGAGGTTGCCGAACCCTATATTTTGCGCAGAGCAGTTCGACACCTCGAAAGAGGACGTGTTGTTATATTTGGAGCAGGTACCGGCAATCCTTATTTTACGACAGATACCGCCGCGGTGCTTCGAGCCCAAGAAATTCATGCAGAAATTCTTCTAAAGGCAACCAAAGTCGAAGGCATTTACGATTCGGATCCGGTTGTAAATAAAAATGCCAAATTGATAAAACAAATCACTTACAGGGAAGCTTTGGAAAAACAGCTCAAAGTGATGGACCTTACGGCGTTCTCTCTGGCTATGGATAATCAGCTTCCCCTTGCAGTGTTTAAGCTCAAAGAGCAAGGGAACATCAAAAGAGTTGTCTGCGGTGAGGATATCGGAACTCTGATAAACCAATAGGAAAAATTATACCAGAAGAGTCGCAATATTAACTGACATATATCAATACTTAATAAAATCGACTTTGAGGTAAACATTCATGATAGACGAGATATATGACGAAACCACAGAGAGTATGAAAAAGTCGATAGACAATCTTCATAAGGAATTAAATCGTGTTCGCACGGGCCGTGCATCCTTATCTATTCTCGATGCTATTCGGGTTGATTACTATGGCACGATGACTCCGCTAAATCAGATGGCCACTCTGGCTGTGCCTGAAAGTCGTCTGATTACGATTCAACCCTGGGATGTTTCCGTTATAAAAGATATTGAAAGGGCCATCTTAAAATCCGATCTGGGTCTTACCCCCTCGAACGATGGCAAGATCATACGGATTGCCATCCCACCACTTACCGAAGAGCGACGTAAAGAACTGGTCAAAGTCGTTCACAAAATGTGCGAAGATCATAGGGTTACGGTTCGAAACCTCCGGCGCGATGCCAACGATTTGTTAAAGGGTTTAAAAAAAGATGGTGAAATTTCTGAAGACGAAGCCTTCAAGGCCCAGGAGCAAATCCAAAAAATAACCGATGAGCACGTCACGCTCATTGAGGATTGTTACAAAGAAAAAGAGAAAGAAATCCTTGAGTTCTAGTTCATCTTCCGACAATTTATCAGAAGTTGATACCTCCAACCTCCCCTCCCATGTTGCCATCATTATGGACGGCAATGGGCGGTGGGCCAAGAAGCATCGCTTAAGTCGCATCCAGGGACACGAAAAAGGTTCTGACGCGGTCCGTGCAGTGGTTAGAACCTGCCGTGAAATCGGCGTTTCCCATCTGACCCTTTATGCCTTCTCCACTGAAAATTGGCAGCGACCCAAAAAAGAGGTGGACGCATTAATGGCCCTTCTTAATAAATTTTTGAGGTCTGAGCAAAAGGAGATGCAAGAAAAGAATATCCGTCTCAATGTGATTGGTCAGATTGAGCGCTTGCCGCAAGATGTTCGCCGGGAATTAAACAAGGTGATGACATTAACCGAAAAAAATAACGCCTTGTATCTGCATCTCGCACTAAGTTATGGTGGCCGCGCCGAGATTGTGCGGATGGTTCAAGAGCTTATAAAAAAATGCAAAATGGGACAAATCCAGCCCGAAGCAATCAACGAACAACTTATTAATGAACACCTATATACCCAAGGGATACCGGATCCCGATCTTTTGATTCGAACCAGCGGAGAAATGCGAATCAGCAATTTTCTTCTTTGGCAAATTGCCTATACGGAACTTTATATTACGCCAACCCTTTGGCCGGATTTCGATAAGCAAGAATTTCTGCAAATTCTAAAAGATTACCAGCGTCGTGAACGAAGGTTCGGCAGGGTCTAATGGAGCTAAATGGGTTGATTGTTTGCTTTCAAAGCGGCTGCTTCGCAGCCGGTTGCAAACGCAACAATCAGGGCACGGTTGTGCCCTTGTCTTTCCGGCCTATGGCCGAAAATCCAAGCCATCCGCTTTGAGGCTGTGTCATAATTCAAAAAAGCGTATAATTTGTGTCTGTCATGCCGGTCCCGGATCAAGTCCGGGATGACAGATCCGGCATCCAGTAGCGTAGAGCGTTGAAAAATCAATGGATTCCAGGTCAAGCCCGGAATGACAAAAAGACTATATGCGTAGTTTTGCCAATTGCGACACAGTCTGTTTACGGGTGGTCTTTGACTCCTCATAACTGATGAACACGCAGGGGATAGCGAGGTTACGCGTGCATCTTAAACGTTGGATCACAGGACTCAGCGCGTTGCCATTTCTCATTTATCTGGTTTACAAAGGCGGCGTGCTTTTTACTTTGTTGATAACCGTCGGCGGCTTGATTTCACTGTGGGAATATTTTCGGATTATATTAGGTGCTAAATCAAAAGGGCAATCCAACATCATTGTTTTCTGGGGTCTTTTTGTCAGCCTTGTCATCATCTGGGCCGCTTACCTTAAGGGTCTTGAGATTATTTTGGTTATTGTTGCCTTAAATCTTCTTTTGTCTGCCTTATTTTCACTATTTCAATTTAAAACCGATTCATCCGTAATTGAAATTATTAAAATACAAATTCAAGGAATCATCTATATCCCGATTTTGCTGTCTTTTTTGATTATCATACGAAACGGCCATGCGGGCATGACTTGGATTTTTTTTCTGCTGAGCATCATCTTTGCCGGGGATATCAGTGCCCTGTATGTCGGGACGCATATCGGACGTCATAAACTGTGTCCGGCGGTCAGTCCAGGAAAAACTATAGAGGGTTCATGTGGCGGACTGGTTGCGAATCTCGTGATAGGGGCGATCGGGAAATATTTTTTTCTGCCGCAACTGCCGTGGGGCGCCAGCATCCTGTTTTTTCTCGCTGTCGGCATTGCCGGTCAGGTGGGCGATTTGTTTGAGTCTGAACTTAAGCGGGCGTCTCAGGTAAAAGATTCCGGTGGCCTTTTGCCGGGCCACGGTGGATTTCTCGATCGGATTGATGCCCTGTTATTTGCAGCACCAGTGGCATATCTTTTTAAAATGCATATATTTTAATGAACGAATACCGAATCACAAATTGCCGTCTATGAAGCATCTTTCGATCTTAGGATCAACCGGTTCCATCGGTCGGAACGCACTCAAAATTGTCGATATGTTTCCACAGCACTTTTCAGTAAAAGCGCTTGCTGCCAAAAAAAACGTTTCGCTTCTGGCCGAACAGGTTAATCAGTTTAATCCTGAAATTGCGGTTGTGTATGACGAAGACTGCGCGCAGGAATTAAAACGTTCACTGCCCGGAGGAAAAAAGGTTGAGATTTTATATGGTGATGCCGGTTACCGTGCTGCGGCTTCCCATGAAGCCGCTGATATAACGGTAACTGCTGTGGTTGGTGCTGCGGGGCTCAGGCCAACTCTGGCGGCTATCGAAGCCGGTAAAACCATCGCATTGGCCAATAAAGAGACGCTTGTGATGGCCGGTGAGATTGTCATCAAGAAAGCAGCCGAAAAAGGAATTAAAATTCTTCCCGTTGATAGCGAGCATAGCGCCATTTATCAGTGTCTGGAGGGACAGCGTAGAGAAGATGTGGATAAGATTCTGCTAACCGCTTCGGGAGGGCCGTTTTTAAATTTGCCCTTGGATAAATTTAAAGAAATTAAGGTGGCGGATGCCTTAAAGCACCCGAATTGGAATATGGGTAGGAAAATTACCATTGATTCAGCCACCTTGATGAATAAAGGCTTGGAGGTCCTGGAAGCCAAACATCTCTTCGGTGTTTCACGGAATATGATAAGCGTTGTGATTCATCCCCAAAGCATTATTCATTCAATGGTTGCCTACAAAGATGGATCAATTATGGCCCAACTCGGAATTCCCGATATGAAAGCAGCCATTGCTTATGCGCTTTCATATCCGGAGCGCCTTCCGTTAAAGCAGCCATTGCCGGACTTTACCGGCAATAAGGCCTTGACGTTTCAGGAACCGGATTTGGAGAAGTTTCCTTGTTTGGATTTGGCACTTAATGCGTGTGAGATTGGTGGAACGCTGCCGGCGGTGCTAAATGCTGCCAATGAAATTGCTGTGAATGCCTTTTTAGACCGATTAATATCGTTTCCCGATATTTCTAAAGTTATCACCACCACGATGGAAAACCACCACGTCGTTTCCAAGCCGAATTTTTCCGATATTATCGTAGCCGACCGTTGGGCCAGGGAAAAGGCAGCAGAATGGGTTGAGAAATTGAGGGATTAAGGAATTAAGAAATTAAAGGATTTAAGGTATTGAGGAATTAGAGAATTAAGACATTTGGATACAGAAAAAATCAAAACATTATAATTAACGAACTGATAACATAACAAATAACAATTATAACCATGGGCACTAATATTTTTGCATTTATAGTCGTTTTAGGCGTTCTAATTTTTTTTCATGAATTGGGTCATTTTTTGATGGCAAGACTGTTCGGTGTTGGTGTCGAAAAATTTTCGCTGGGTTTTGGACCGCGCCTGATCGGCAAAAAGATCGGCATCACCGATTATCGTCTTTCCGCCATCCCTCTTGGCGGCTATGTCAAGATGGTGGGCGAAGAACCGGATGCCAAAGTTGACCCGGCGCTAATCCATCTGTCATTTACCCACAAGCATGTCTTTAAACGGATACTTATTGTGGCCGCCGGACCCTTTTTTAATCTGCTGCTTGCAATAATTATTTTTTTTGGGGTTTTCCAATTTACAGGCTTGCTGATCTTAAAACCCTCTATTGGAGCAGTTAGAGAAGGATCCCCCGCCCATACAGCCGGACTCAAGGAAGGTGATCTGATTGTTGCTATTGATGATAACCCGGTCGCCAACTGGGATGATATGACCGAGATTATAAATGGCAGTAACGGAAAAGCGCTATCCGTAGCGGTCCAACGCGAGGGTACGCGGCTGGCGTTTTCCATCACCCCGGAGCTGGTTGCCACCCAAAATCTATTTGGTGAAGCTATCCAGCGGTATATGATCGGCATCACCTATTCGGGAGAAACTTATACCGAGGATCTAAATCCTCTCCAAGCGTTTGCCGAAAGCCTGATCCAAACTTACAAAGTCACGGAGCTGATGGTCATTATTATTGCCAAGCTGATCAGCGGCGATATATCCACAGATACTATTGGCGGACCGATCATGATTGCCAAAATGGCCGGTGATCAAGCCAAAGCAGGTATCGGCAACTTGATATCCTTCATTGCCTTAATCAGCATTAATCTTGCCATCATCAACTTGTTGCCCATACCCGTCCTGGATGGAGGCCATTTACTTTTCTTTTTTATTGAAGCCGTGAAACGGCGCCCAGTTAATCTGAAAGTGCGTGAAGTTGCCCAGCAAATCGGTTTATTTATCATCATTTTACTGATCGTCTGGGTCTTTTATAATGATATTTCTAAATGGGTCCGAGGTATTCTTTAGCTAGCCCGTCATGGGAGAAACCTTGAAAATACGCTATAGGTTGAAACGACCTGAACCAAGTTGACATGCCGGCAAGACTTGAAATTGCGCTAAAGGACCATTTGTTCGATGCGGAAGGTGAGGGGATCCGCCAAAAGGCGAAGTATTATTTTGGTATAGAACTTTCCCGGGTGCGCTGCCTTCATGTGGTCACGATTGATGCAAAGCTGACATTCGAGCAGCTTGTGACAATTCAAAAAGAAATCTTTACCAATCCTGTTACCCAATTATCTTCCTTTGATCCGCTTGATGTAAAATGTGACTGGACCATCTGGGTGGGGTATCGTCCGGGGGTAAGGGATAATCCGGGCAGCACCGCCGTAGAGGCCGTTGAAGATCTATTAGGCATTACATTCGGTCCCAATGAGGCAATTTACACCTCCAAACGCTATTGTATGGAAGGCAAAGACCTGACCAGTGAAGATTTAGAAAAAATTGCCGCTGAATTGTTGGCTAATGATATTATCCAGCAGTGGAAAATTTATTCTGCCGAGCAGTGGAATCCGAGCAATGGCGTTGGATATATTGTCCCTAAAGTTAGGCTGGATCATACTCCAACACTTACGACCATACCGGTGGACAGGGATCAATCTCTTCAGACGGTCAGCAACGAACGCAATTTAGCTTTAAATCCGAACGATATTCCCACCATTCGCGCCTATTTTACGGACCAAAACGTCCAGAGCTCACGCGCTCAGGTCGGTCTGTGCGAGCCTACCGATGTCGAGCTCGAATATATATCTCAAGCAAGAAGCGATCACTGTAATCACAATACCTTTCGAGGCCTTTTTCACTATCGCGACCTTTCCACCGGGCAGACCGAGGTTGTTGACAATCTTTTTAAAACCTGTATCGAGTCACCCACTCTAGCGCTAAAGGAGAAAAAGCCCTGGGTAATTTCAGTTTTATGGGATAATGCGGGGGCCGGTCGTTTTAATTCGGATTACCATTATGTCATAACCGGGGAGACCCATAACTCGCCTTCCAACATGGAAGCTTATGGCGGTGCGATCACCGGAATTGTGGGGGTTTACCGAGATCCTCTGGGAACCGGAAAAGGTGCACGTCTGGTCATGGGAAGCTACGGTTACTGTGTCGGACCATGGGAATATGAGGGTGAACTTAAACCGCGCTTACACCCTAGACGTCTTTTGGAGGGAGTTATTGAGGGGGTTCGCGATGGCGGTAACAAAAGCGGTATTCCGACCACGTTTGGCCAGGTCCTATTTCATCCGGGATATTTGGGAAAATGCCTGGTTTTCGTCATCGCGGTGGGTATTATGCCGTCCCAGATCAAAGGCGAACCCGCTGCGCTGAAACGAACATCTGTGGGTGATCTGGTGATCATGTGCGGAGGTAGGGTCGGCAAAGATGGCATCCATGGCGTAACGGCAGCTTCAGAGACATTCTCAGAACACACGCCGGCCGGTCACGTCCAGATTGGTGATCCGTACACTCAAAAAAAGATGCATGATTTTCTGCTGGAAGCACGCGATGAAGGGCTTATTCGATTTATTACGGATAACGGCGGCGGCGGACTGTCATCTTCGGTTGGCGAATCGGCACGATTTTCCAATGGGTGTGAGATTGAACTTGAAAAGGTTCCGTTAAAATATGACGGGCTCGACCAGTGGGAGATCTGGGTTTCTGAATCTCAAGAGCGCATGACCGTGGCGATCGGCCCGCAAGATTTGGAGCGCTTCTTTGATCTATCGCAAAAGCATGCCGTTGAAAGCACCGTCATCGGCCGCTACACGGATTCGGGTAAACTGCACATTACGTATAACGGCAAAACCTGTGCGTATATGGATATGGATTTTCTTAAATCTGGATTTCCCCAATGGGAGTTTGAAGCCGAGTGGCAGCCTCCGGAGCGACGCGGACTGTTTGAGCCGGTGCTGAATACACCCCATGATTATACAAGTCTGCTAAAGGATCTTTTATCACGCCCCAATACGTGTTCCACCGAATGGATTACCCGGCAATACGATCATGAAGTCCAAGGCGGCAGTGTCATCAAACCCTTGGTGGGGGTGAAGCGTAATGTCACCAGTGATGCCGTCGTTATTCGACCTGTGCTTAATTCCCCAAAAGGTCTTGCGTTTTCTCAGGCCTTGCTCCCCACCTATTCAGCCATTGATGCCTTTCATATGGCAAGCTGTAGTATTGATGAAGCCATACGACGTTTGGTGGCGGTTGGATCGAATCTCGATCATATCGGTGGAGTTGACAATTTCTGTTGGCCGAATATTCAATATCATCCAACGGACAATCCGGATGGGAAATTTAAAGCCGCTCAGCTCGTGCGCGCATGTTGGGCATTGCGTGATATTTGCCAAGCCTATGAAATTCCGCTGCTTTCCGGCAAAGACAGCATGTATGTGGATGGCTATCTGCCGGGAAGATATGGCGAAACCCACAAGGTCTCCGCCCTGGAAACGCTCCAGTTTTCGGCTATTTCTGTTATTGACGATATAACTCGCTGCGTGACGTTGGACAGCAAATTACCCGGAGATCTGATATTTGTGCTGGGTACCACCCGCAACGAACTGGGCGGATCGGAATATTACGCTCATTTCGGCTATATTGGACGCAACGTTCCCAGGGTCTTACCGGAGCAGTTCATCGTGGTCTATCGAGCCTTAAGTGATGCCATCGCCAGAGAACTTGTGGCTTCGGCTCACGGCATGTATCGGGGGGGATTGGGCGTACACCTGGCCATGGTGGCCATGGGGGGCAACCTGGGTATGGAAGTAGATCTGGGACAGGTGCCGGTGGAAAATGTCGATCGAGATGACACGATTTTGTTTTCCGAATCGGCTGGTCGTTTTATCGTGACAGTCGATCCGGCCAATCGACAGGTTTTTGAATCGTGTTTTAAAGGATTAACTTGCGCCTGTATCGGAAAAATTATAGCCGAACCGGATTTTATGATCCGGGGCCTTGATGACACCCCCGTGGTTGATACATCGGTACAGGATCTTAGAACGGCTTGGGAAAAACCGTTTGGAGATTTGATATGAATGGCGTAAATGTACTGGTCCTGACCGGTTACGGATTAAATTGTGATCATGAGACGGCCTATGCGTTTGAACTTGCCGGTGCCCATGCCAGCAGGGTTCATATCAACTCCCTGGTCGACGGGACGGCCAAATTGGAAGATTTTCAGATTATGGTGTTCATTGGTGGATTTAGCTGGGGAGATGATCACGGTGCGGGTGTGATTCAGGCCGTTCACATGAAGACCCATATCGGCGATGAAATGCTTGAATTTGTAGAAAGCGGTAATCTTGTCCTCGGAATCTGTAACGGATTTCAAACACTGGTGAATCTCGGACTCTTACCCGGCTTGGATCGTCACTATCAGAAGCGGTCGGCAGCACTGACGTTCAATGATTGTGGCAATTTTAGGAATCAGTGGGTAAAACTGAAAGTGAATCCTGAATCACCGTGTATATTTACCCGCGGTATTGAAGAAGCCGAATTTCCGGTGCGTCATGGTGAGGGTAAATTTTATGCTGAATCCGTCACCCTTGATCGTCTATTGAAAAATAACCAAATTGTAATTCAGTATGCCCTTCCGAATGGAAGCCCGGCAGGCGGGCGTTTTCCGTATAATCCCAACGGATCGATACATGATATCGCCGGAATTTGCGATGCAAGCGGTCGAGTATTCGGCTTAATGCCGCATCCGGAAGCCTACAATCACTGGACCAACCATCCGGATTGGACACGCCGCAAAGAAATCGCCAAGCGACAAGGTTCCCCCCTTGATCCCGGCGCAACTGTTGGTATTCGCATGTTTAAAAACGCCGTGGACTTCATCCGGCAGCGTTAATTTTTAGGCTCGGAAACTCAAACATTCTCTGCCGGCAGTTGATTTTTTTCAAACTAACTGTCCAAAAATCCCGTCCTTCAACTAATTTCCTTTTTGTAACTCCTATTTCATTATCGTAATTTTAATTTCAATCATTTCTTTTTTATGCCAAATGGTTCTTTCGTAAAACATTTATAAACATTTCAACAGGTAACATCCTGATTCGAAGCTAAAATCCTGCTCTCAAGGCGTTGAGCATTCGGTGTTAGAGACCCAGACTCATACCTAATGAATTACCTTGGTTGGCGGCATCAGGGGTTTAAATTTGGGGAACGATTTGACGGGAAAAAGACCCTGAATTCATATAAAATCAAAAAGTTAGATTCGATGATGATCCTTAAGTAAGCTGTTGTGCGTTGGTCTTCAAACCAAAACGAGATTAGATGGCACAAGTTTTGAATAAAATGATTTTGATTAATAGAAAGTGGTGCGATGATGCGGAACAATTCGGGATTTTCAGCCTTTGAAGTCGCAGTAGCAATAGCCATCGTGGCCATCATTGCTGCAATCACCATGCCGAACTATCTAAAATGGCTTCGTGGTTACCGGCTTAGAGGGGCGACGGACAATCTTGTGGCTGATTTAGAAATGGCCAAGATTCGAGCCATTCGTGATAATGGTCTTGTTGCAGTTGTATTTTCTGCCGCCGGCTACACCGTATTTTTGGACAACGGCGTGGGCGCTGGCGGTAAGCTCGGAGATTACGTACGTAATGGCGACGAGCTTCTTTTACGAAACCGGGATTTGCCCGCCGGTGTGCGCTTTGATCTCGGAAGTGTGACCTTTTTGAATAATCAAACGCGCTTTAACGGCCGGGGAATCCCCCCGGAAATTATGAGTCCGGAGACCATTACATTAACTAATTCTATCAACACGAAACAAATCATCATTAATCGACTGGGATACATGAATGTTCAATAAGAATAAGACCATATGATTAGAAAAACAGCCGGGAACGGATGACCAATATCCTCAGCTTTTCATTGATCGAGCGTTTGATCGCCATAGCTTTTCTGGTATTTGGTGTGCCGACCGCCGCTTCCATGACATATACGGTCATTAATAGCGATACAACAGAATTTTATTTTGATGTTATATGAGCGATCACTTTGGTAGGGGTGCTATGGGTACTGATAATAAGGGATTTACTGTAATTGAACTGCTTATCTCATTGGCAATTATTTCGATTTCGCTTGGGTCCATATATAGTCTGTACATGTCTCATGTAGCGGCTTACTGCACGGAATCAGTCACATCGAGAGTGCAGCAAAATGTGCGCTCCAGTATGAACATCATGATGCGGGATATTCGAATGGCCGGGCTTGATCCCCACAGAACAGATCTTTTTGGCATCTCACAGGTGACGGATAAATCGATTCGTTTTACTGCCGACACAGACATGGATGGCGAACTCGATGATCCGGATCTTTCCGACGGTTTCGATGACTCGGATTTGGAACAAATCGCTTATACATACGATGGTAACAATGTGCTTGAAATGATTTTATATCATGCGGATGGCACCATTGAAATGCAAGATACATTGGTCGACAATGTGAATAATCTAATATTTACATATTTGGATGCTAATGAAGTAGTCACCGCTGATATTGAGGAAATTAGAACGGTTGTCATTCAAATAACTGTTCAGAAACCGGCGGGACATAGTGACCCGGTCAGTCGAACTCTTATAAAACGCGTTCGCTGTCGCAATCTTGATTTCTAATAAGGGAGTGTTGTGGATGCTGACTAATAAGACCCTCTCAAAAAATCAAAAAGAATGGAGGCGGGGATTTTCATTAATCGAAGTAGTTATTGCCCTCTCGGTTTTCAGCATCGGCATTCTGGCCATTGCAACCCTGGTGATTTCCTCGATTGATGAAAATGCGTCAGCCAGAAGAGTTACTGAGGCCACTGCGTTGGCCGAGGATCGACTGGAAAGAATGATGGCATTGTCCTATGAAAACATAAATGATGGTGAATCCACCGAAGGCGCATATACGGTTTCCTGGGATGTGGCCGAGGATGTCATGGTCGAACAAACGAAATCCATCACCATAACCGTGACGTGGCGGTATCATGGAAGTGCGCACAAGGTGATCATTCAGCAACTCATGGCTCCGAATGCCTAAGGAGGAAAACCCGTATGAGGTGGTTTATCCGGAAATTAAAAAATGAGGAAGGTCTGGTTCTAGGTGTTAGCCTGATGCTTTTGGCAATCTTTACCGTGCTCGGGATATCTACCCTCATTTTCGCCACAACGGAAATGCAAATTGCGGCCAACGAGCAATTTCACAAAATGGCCTTTTACAGCGCTGAAGCAGCCAGAGGCTATGTTCCGAAAAATACCGATCTTTACGGCAGCGATAATATCATCGAGAACATCGGGCTGAATTTTCCCAACGATGATGATGCCACTGAAAAACAATCATTAAGTTCTAATCAATCTTTTAACGGAGAAGTGATTTATATAGGCGCTTCAGAGCCGCCGAGAGGTTCCGGTTTTGAGGTCGGCAAATTCAAAGCGCACACCTATCGAATGGCGTGCAGCGGATACGGGCCCCGCAATTCTGCATCCCGAATAGAAGCCGGTTTTTATCGCATCGGATTTTAATTATCGCAACGATTTTAAGAGTCATCATGAAAAAATTAAATTATTGTTTAATTGCGAATATTGTCGTTTTAGTCTGCCTTAGCGCTGCAGGCTTTAGGGTTTATGCCGACGACACCTGCGTGTTTACGGTCACCGCCGATGACGTGGAACCTAATATAATTATACTGCTGGACAACGGGGCCGAAATGAGCCATGCCGTTGGGCACCCGGCCTATGATAACGGCGTGGATTATACCCCCAATGTGGTCACGCAAGTCGATGTGGTGCCCAATGGCGTCGGCGGTAACGGATTTTTTAACGAAAACGGCTACGGAATCTACAAAACCGCAAACAAATATTACCTGGTACCGGTGAAAGACGACTTGACGTTAAATACCAGCATTCAATTAGAAGGTTTGGAAGCCGTCAAACCGAAATCCTCCATCTGGACAGTCAACGGCAAAACGGTGACCCTGCCGGCAGAAGCGTCGTCAACGGCGGACGGCGACGGGATCATCGATAACGCTGGTACTTTCAGATATTCCAAAAATTACCTGAACTGGATTTTTTTTAGCGGCAACTATGGCGGCGACGGTTCGGATTTACCGGACAAAAGCCGTTTTTATTACGCTAAAAAGGCCATTATGACAGTCGCTAAGCTTACCGCCAATCAGGCCCGATTCGGTATTAATAACTTTACGGCCAATGCCGATGGGGCCTCCAACGTCCAGCCTTTGGGCATGGTCGTCAATACGCCCCTGGCGGCGTTGCCCGAGGACAATACCCTTGATCCCAACTTTGTAAACAATATTAACAATATGGGCACGGTGACCTATTCGCCCCTGGCCGAAGGATTGGCCAGTATCGGTGGACTATACGCGAATAAATCTCTTTCTCAAGAGGTGGTGGATTTTTATTGTCAGAAAAACTTTGCGCTGGTGGTGAGCCCCGGAGTTTCATCGGAAGACCAGGCGGTGGCGGCGCAATCTTCGCCGGATAGTTTGTCCGACGATGACGGAGATGACGGCATTGTCGGTGAGGGCAATGTCGAGGTGGATGGAATCTCCTTTTCAATACCCGTCAATTATAACGGATCGACCTATCTGGACGATGTGGCCTATTACCTTTATTCCAATGATATCGTAGGCTATCGTGACGGATTTCAGAACATCATGACCTATACCGTCGGATTTATGGGCGATCAGCTCGGCAACCTTTTTTTAAATAATACCTCCAACAACGGCAACGGCAATCTCAACCTTTACGACAGCAGCCATGAGGAATACGGCAAATACCATTTTGAAGCCCAAAACCCGGATGCGCTGATTCCGGCGCTCTTGGCGGCCGTAAACGACATACTTTCGGCCACCAGCTCCTTTACCGCCCCAGTGGTTCCGGTTACCCGTACCGTCAGCGGCAGCCGCATTTATATGGCCTTTTTTACCCCCGACGAGGGCAATTTCTGGGAAGGCAATGTCACCAAATTCGGGATTTCAGACAGCAACGAAATTATCGATGCAAACGGCTATCCGGCCACCTGGCCCAATGGAGCGATGCGGGAGGATGCCCAGGCGTACTGGCAGACCAAGGACTGGAACGATCCTGCCAAAGCCAACTATATCCACAACGCCGGGCGCAGCGTTTATACATATATGGGTTCCACCAAAGATTTAAGCGCTTCCTCTAATGCCTTTACGGCCGGCAATGTCGACTTGACAGCGGCGGTTCTGGGAAATCCGAGCCATACACCCGCCGAAATTATCAATTATGTCCGCGGCGCTGATGTCATGGATGAAGATAGCGACAGCGACACCGCAGAAAACCGCACCATAATTGTTGGGGACGTCCTGCACAGCGAACCGTTGGTAATCAGATACATTTTTCCGGACCATACCTCCAAAACGATGGTCTATTTCGGTGCCAATGACGGCATGCTGCATGCGGTGTTGGACATCACTGATCCGGATGTCGATATCGTCAATGACGAGACCAGCCACGGCACGGAAGCCTGGGCGTTTATCCCGCCGGATCAGCTGCATCGGTTAAAAAACATGGTGGAAGGAGCAAGTCACCAGTATTTTGTGGATTCCAGCCCCAAAGCATACTTTCATGATGTTGACGCAGACGGCGTCGTGGATACGGCTGACGGGGACCAGATCATCCTGGTTTGCGGCCAGCGAAAAGGCGGCAGCGGCTATTTTGCATTGGATGTCACCGATCCCTTGGCGCCGAAATTTTTATGGCGCATCGACCGCAGCAACACTGCCACCGGAATCCTGAAGTTCTATGAAGATACAACGATGTACATAAATAACGGCGGGTCGTTTCAAGATGGCGATCCGTTGCGCATTTGGAACGGCGCCGGGGAGTGGGACCCTGCAATTGCAGCTTATGTGGACGGCACCATGACCGGCTATCTTTTGCGGTATGATAACGGTACGATCCCCTTTTCCGTGAACCAGTGGGTTGGCAACCTGACCACCGTCGTTTATGATGATTATTTGGACGGCGGCACGGCCACGCCGTTTATCTGGGCACGAATTGAGTCGATTACGACCGCTGATCCGGATGTAATCATCCCGGATCTGGGCGAAAGCTGGTCGGAGCCCCAATTTGGACGGGTTAAAACGTCGGATGTGGATACCAGCGGCACGCCGGTATTTTTTATCGGAGGTGGATGGAGTTCGGATAATACCAGCGGCAAGGCCGTCCTTGCCATTGATGTTTTTTCCGGTGCGGTCGTAAAAGAATTTATAAACGATGGCTTTGAGAACACGGATATGAATTTCAGTTTTGCAAGTTCGGTCAAGGTGATTGATGAGGATAGCAATGGCTTTGTGGATAAAATTTATGTCGGAGACCTGGGCGGCCAAATGTGGCGTTTTGGACAAGTTGATCTTGACGCCGGCGGCGACCCTTTGACTTTTCCAGATTGTAATGAAAATATCCATTCATGGACCGGTCATGTATTATTCAGAGCACCAACCTATGTTGTAGATTCCGTCACTTACGCACGCAAATTCTTCTATCCTCCAAGTGTCACGTTGGAGAAAGGCTACGACCTCGTATTTATGGGAACCGGTGATCGGGAAAATGCCTGCGATCAGACCAGTGCCGACAGATTATATAACATTAAGGACACGCACAGTGCCACGACACTATCTGAATCCGACCTGGTGGATGTAACCGATCCGGACGCGCCGCTTCCTAATCTTGACGTGGATCAAGGCTGGTACATTCAGCTGGCAGCCGGTGAAAAGGTTTTGGCCGAAGGTACGGTTTTTTATAAAACGTTTTATATAACCACCTTTATGCCCAATGATGACATCTGTTTGCCCGGAGGGGTGGGCAAGCTTTATGCATTAGGATACAAAACGGGAGCCGCGGTTTTGGATTATAATAACGATGGCAATGTCGAGCGAAGTATCGATCTCGGCGGCGGCATACCTTCCAAGGTGGTAACGGTAATTACGGATGGCGGTGGAGCCAAATTATTTATTTCGATCGGAAGCACCAATCCCGATGCGAACTCCGAGACTTTTGACGCTGGTGTCGTGACCGTCGACCCGCTGACTCCACCAAATAATTTTTACTACCTGTGGTGGCGCGAGCTATCATTTTAATCCCGAACATGTAGCCCATAAAAGGGGCTACTTATGCATCTCGACTGCAGGACTTCTAAATACAAAGGAAAAGTCTACAAATTTTACAATATCGCCGAATCCTACCGTGAAGGCAGTAAAGTTAAGAAAAAACCAAGCGTTGATTGAAAAGTTCCTTTTTAAAAAGACCTATGAACAAGATTTGCGAGCCTTTTTGCAAGTCGTGTTTTTCTGTTATGTAACACAATAGCTTTTGCGGTGCTAAAACTTGTGATTTTTCAAACTAATCGCAAATGAGCCTCAATTAGCGATCATTTACAAATCTGTAGTTTGGGTAAATTTGTGATATTTTAATTGATCTGCAATTCAGTCAATTCTGTGCTATCAAAAAGATGGACGAAACTTCCCACCCTGAATTCAACATGAACATTCTGCCCGTTTGATAATTTTCAGCGTACTTATATAGCGTCTGCATAATTGTCATAATTGATACAAAAAGCAGACAGGTTAGGAATATGTTAAAGCCGGCTCAAACAGGATGACATCGGGATGTTGTTAATTTTCAGGTGGATATGGTATAATTAAAATAAATTTAAGGGTCATGCGGCAATGTGGTTGAATTTCAAATTTATTGGGTAGATTCGGTTTGGTGGATAAAAAGCAGCGTCTGCTCAATATATCATCCACTCAATCAATAAAGGGCCGTCTTTATTGGTGGCTTGGGAAACCAGATGAAAGATGAAGACAAAACAAGAAAGCAACTCCTAGAGGAATTGGTTGTATTGCGTGAACAGGTAATCGAATTGGAGAAATCAGAATCAAAGCGCAAGCTGGCAGAGGAAGAGCTGGAAGAGTCCGAAATTCGCTACCGCCGACTTTTTGAAACAGCTCAAGATGGAATATTAATCCTTGATGCCGACACCGGGAAGATAACTGACGTCAATCCATTTCTATTAGGACTGCTGGGTTATGCTAACGAAGCATTCATAGGTAAGGAGCTTTGGGAAATTGGTCCTTTCAGAGACATTTTAGCGAGCCGGGCAGTTTTTCAAGAATTACAAGAAAAAGGATATATTCGTTACGAGCATCTACCGCTTGAAACCAACAACGGACACCTTATTGAGGTAGAGTTCGTCAGTAATGTCTATTTGGTCAACCACAAGCGAGTGATTCAATGCAACATCCGTGATATCACCGAACGCAAGCGAGCGGAGAAAAAAATTCATGACTTAGCTTATTACGACGGAGTGACACGTCTACCAAACCGCCAACTGTTTAGAGAGCATTTGAGCCGCGCGCTGGCTTATGCTAAGCGTCATAAACGTCTGCTGGCGGTACTATTTTTTGATCTCGACCATTTCAAGCACATCAACGATACGCTCGGCCACCATGTGGGTGACTTGCTGCTTCGGT
>CP070746.1:1985791-1989217 GCA_020348305.1 Desulfobacterales bacterium | reverse complement strand
GAAGGCTGGTGATAGGCTCGTCGGCGCTTACGCCAACCAGGAAGCGCTTTACTACTACGGCCGGGCTTCAGACGTTTGCGGGAAAATAGGTATATCGGCTCTTAAGACTTCCGTTAACTTGGCGCGTAAGCGAGGATTGTTGAACGCCACTATTGGGGACTTTCGTGGTGCCATTGTCGATTTTAATCGCATGCTCACCGCCGCCCGCAGTCTAGCGGACCGGCACCTTGAAGGTATGGCCCTAGCCTATCGTGGCTGGGCCGAACACCAGAACCACGATTTTGAAACCACTGAGGATACACTTAAGGCCGCCTTAATCATAGCTAATGAAGGTTTCGAGGATGTTCGCTTTTTCGCGAGTGTCAGTCTCGTCGCGTTTTTCTTTGCAATTAACCGGACTGCTGACGCTGAGCCATTCCTACAGGCAATTGAGAAGCAGGCCCCAGGCGTCGATGATCCCTTCATTTTAGGCTGGTGGAGCCTGATGGGGGCTCTATCGGCACAATGGCAAGGACGCTTCGAAGACGTGCTGAAGCATCTTGAGCACCGGCGTATGGCCGATAGAGGACGCGGCGCTGACTTTCTCATCAACTCGTGGGTAGAAGCTCTTGCCCGAGGTGGAAAGGGAGAGTACGAACGCGCTTTGGCGCTCCTTGAAGACATGATCGCGACAGGCGAGCGCATAGGGGAGTACTTTTGGCGGGTGCGAGCCTTAAATACGATGGGCTGGGTCTATGGTGAACTTCAGGATCATCAGCGAGCGATGATGTGGAACACACAAGGGCTTGAAGCCGCCCAGGAGGCTACCGCTCCCAATGCCGAGGTCGAGAGTAACGCGCGCCTGAATCTTGGTGATAACCTTTTAGCGCTTGGTCGACTCGGTGAGGCAGAGGAGCATTTCCACAAGGTTGAGCATATAGTGCGCAATCCACAATCACAAGACCAATTTTTACTTTGGCGGTACTCGCAACACCTGTTCCACAGTTACGGGGAGCTGTGGTTTGATCGCGGTGACTTCGATAAGGCTATAGCCTACGCTGATGAGTGCCTGGCACTAGCGGAACAGAGCAATACCCAGAAGAACATTGTGAAAGGCCGTCGACTGCGGGGGCAGGTGTTTTTGGCGCAGGACAAACTGGAGAAGGCCAGGAAGGAACTCTCCATTGCCCTAAGTGTCGCTGTGCGGGTCGGCAACCCGACCCAGCTTTGGAAGACCTATGCTGTTCTAGGCGACCTGCTTCAGGTTCGAGATCAGCTGGATGATGCCCATAGGGCATATGGCGATGCCCTTTCGGTTATTGAGGGGGTCGCGGCCGAGCTGCAAGATAAATCGCTCAGGGATACATTCTTGAGTTCACACTACGTACAGGAGATACGGCAGAAGGCACACAGAAAGAGGTAAAACATGAAACCGAGAAATGAAGCGGGAAACAAGTTTAACTTAGCCTATAAGGGTTACGGACGCTCCACTGGGACAAGACAACATCCCACAAACAGGAGAGTAGCTAACAAAAGCACCTGCAGATCTTCGAGCAGCTGGGCATCTTGATAAAACCTCAACAGCCAGAGAAGAGTTAGCCGGATTAAACAAAGTTAAACAACACGGATGGCACAATATATTGTAAGCTTTCACTCGGCCCTGAATTGCATGTTTCTGCTGAACCTCAACTATTGATATGTACCAAAAATTTGTGATAGCCAACATGTCATTAAAGGAGGCTGATTTCAGATATCAAATTAGTATCCACAAAAAATTGGGGCTCTCAAAAGTACAGATAATGTAAACATGTATCTGAATTATAATTGATACAATTATTTCTGAATTTTGAAGACCTCCAATTTTTGTGATTACATCTACGTATCCGTATTTTTACGATTTTGCATATAGTCTCAATAAATCACAGGTTGATGCCAACATGGGATACTGCACCTAAGAAATAAAAATCAGTTCACATCACTGCTTGGCTAATTGTTAATTTATTTGATTGTGTACAATTTTTTTCTGTTAGCAATGTTTGTTATTTCCTTGCGGAGAATAACGGAATTTATCTATCATCATTGGTAAATAAAAAATACGCAGTATTCCAAAATTATTTTTTCATTTTTCTCCGTGCAGTGACCTGCAGGGGATGAGCGAAAGTAGTAAGTTTTTATTAATCGTAAAACGAAAGGAGGAACAAGATGAAGTGACTATTAGGATTATCAATGATGGTCATTATTCTTATCTTTTCTTTGACCTATTCAATCGCGGCCGAAACTGATCTGTGGTCCCTTTATGAATCAGTTTTTAAACAATGCAAGTATGTTGATCTGACACACGCCTTTCATCCCACGATAGCAGTATGGCCTGGTTTTGGGAATGCAAAATTCAAACCGACTGTAGCTGGTGCGGATATGCCCGGATATATCGGGAAGGGTCAGGAATTCACTTATGAAAAACATGGCTTCATTGCCACAGCTTATGAAATACTTACGGATCAGTACGGTACACAACTTGACCCACCTGCTCACTGGGATGAATATGGTGCGACAATCAGCGACCTTCCAGCTACTTATGCGATTAGGCCATTAGTTGTTATAGACATCCATGAAAAAGTGGTCAAAGATCCCGGCTATCACTGCTCTGTGGAGGATATCAAAGCATGGGAAGCCAAACACGGCGCTATTCCGGAAGGTGCTGTTGTTATGGTTCGTTCAGATTGGCACAAGAGATGGGCAGACGTTGAGCGTTATAATAAAAAGCCTTTCCCAGGCGTAAGTCTTGATGCCCTAAAATTTTTGCACCTTCAGCGCAAAATATTGTTTCATGGCCATGAACCTTTAGACACTGATACGACTCCTAATCTAGAAGGAGAATACTGGCTAATGCACAATCATTTTTGTCAAGCAGAGGGTGTTACCAATTTGGATAAAGTTCCTGAAGCCGGCGCTTTACTTGCCATTGGATTTGCCAAACCTGAAGGGGGGTCAGGTGGATACGCTCGCTATATTGCTATTTGTCCCTCAGATTGGAAATACGGAAAGTCGGTTATCGAGGCGCCTGGTGCTCCTTTACCCAAACAGCCCTATCCACTGCGGCGGGATCAAAACGGTGTATTGAGACCAACCAAGCCATAATTCCATTGTGAAGTAAAAGGGGACATCCCTATCCCAATAATGATATTTAAATAAGAATTTTATCCTAACCTATCAGGGATGTCCTCTCTTTATCTTCGCTTACTGCTATGTTACACAGGTTTCTTTGTAGTTCTTAAACCTGTGATTTTTCCAACATCTATGCAGAATTGACCGATCTTCAGTAGAGTAGAACCTCGGTGCAGTGGCTGTAGGCGTCGGCGGCACCTCTGCCGATTTCCCGGCAGGCCTCAATCCGACTGCCTTAGCTTCCTTCCCTTAGTCCCCTCGTCGAACCGGACGTCGGGTTTT
>CP070746.1:1978653-1985691 GCA_020348305.1 Desulfobacterales bacterium | reverse complement strand
TTTGCCGGCTTTCATGACAGCTACCTTGTCATAATTTTTAATGATATCCAGGCGATGGACGACGGAAATCACCGTACTCTTTTGCTTCCAGCGCGTTTCGAGTAGATTCTGTATACGGGCTTGGGATTTGTTATCAAGCGCTGATGTGGCTTCATCCATTATCAGGATTTTGGGAGTTTTAAGAAACACGCGGGCAATGGCCAGCTTTTGTCGTTGACCGCCGGATAATTTATCACCCTTGCTGCCAACCTGAAAGTGCATTCCGATTTCAATAATACCTTCAAGCAGATCTTCTTCGATTAACAGCTGAATAATACTTTGGTTAATGCGCTCCTGAGCTTGCGGGTTAGCTGTTTTCGTTTTTCCGAAAAAGATATTATTCAGAATCGTTTGGGAGTAAATATATTCGGACATTTGATAAGCCGAAATCGCCTGGGGGTCATCGCTGGAAATCTTCTCTCGGAATAAGGCCCGACCTTCAAGAATGAGTGTTTCCAGAATCTGGGGCAGAGAAACCATTTTATGAATCCCGGGGGTAAATCGCAGGGCTAACACCAGAAGTTTTTGGTGATCTGTTTCAGAAAGTTCATGCAGTTTCTTTTTCCTTAATTTTTCCACCAGCAGCCTGTAATCATCCAGCTCCTCTGTGGTGATGGGACTTTGTTCAAAGAACACAGCATCCGGTGGCAGATTGCCCAGGATATCCACGGTTTGCCTGGCCATCTCTGCACCTAAACTTAGCAGCGGTCTGTTCAAGTCCGCCTCCTTTAAGAATTCCAAAAAGTATTCATTTTTAGAAAGATTCTCATTGGCAAACTCATTTTTGTCCGGCGTGCCAAAGATTAAATTTTCAGCCACGCTCGAATAGTAAAGATATTTATTTTCGTCGAAAAATTCAACGTAGTCGGCTAATTCTTCCCCGAAATCACGCTGAAAATTTTTGCGCACCCGCACCAGTACGTCCACCAGTTCCTTATCCTGGTCTTGGGTCAGAATTGCATTAAGCCCAAATCGCAATACATCGGCAAAAATGCCGGTCTGATGGAGCACGGCAATGATGTCGTCTAGGCTGGGTTGACCGTTTCCTTCTGTTTTGGCCGCACACGAATAGAGAATATTTTCCTCAATGGTTCCGTCGAAAATAAAGGGACTTTGGGCCACAAATCCGATGTTGTTGACTATATCCTTTTTGGTAAGACCGGATACTTCTTTATCGCCGATTAATACACTTCCGCCGCTATACTTATAAAGTTGGCCGATGCAAAGCGCCAAGGTGCTTTTGCCGCTGCCGGAAAAGCCGACTAAGGCCAGCTGGTCTCCAGATTTTAGAGACATATTTATGCCATCCAGCAAGTGAATACCGCTTTCGGTCACAAAAGATAAATCTCTTACCTCAATGCTACCGTCCAAATCCATTGGCTCGCGGTCTTTAGGCTCTATTTCGTGCTCGGGCTCAACATCAAAATATTCCATGGTGCGAGTGTAATTTACGTAACCATCCTGGTAAACCTGATAAAATTCAATCAGTTCTTTCCAAGGATCAAAGAGTCTTTCCTGGGCGGATAGGAAGGCCACCAGGGCCCCCAGTTCCAATTGACCTTTGATGGTTAACCAACCGCCTAATATGAAAACCAGAAAGGGGCCCAGACTGGTGAAAAAACCGTTGGCGCTTTTGACGCCGAATCGGAACAAGCTCCAAACGATTCGGATTTTTAATAATTTATCGACAAGAGAATCGTATTTTCGATTTTCAATGCGATAAGCACCATTGCCCTGGATCTCATGAATTCCAGAGATGGCTTCAGCAATTTGTGCCGAAAATTTTCTAGCGGCATTCACGCGTTTTTTATTGGCCCGATTGACCCCTCTTTGCAGTAATGGTACTAAAAAAACGACGATCGGATAGATGCTCAGAGATACGAGAGCCAACAGCCAGTTCAACAAAAAGAGATAAACAGCAAAGGCCAGCAGCGTCAACACATTGGTAACCGGTGCAGCAACGGCCATACCGACGAAATTTCCGGGTAGCGTCAGCTCGGTGCCAAGGGCATTGACCACCATGCCGGGTTGGGTTTTTCTGAAAAAGTTTAGCGGCAGGGTCAGGATATGATGATACAGTGCTTTGCGCATGCGGGCTGTGGCTCGTTGGGTGATGAGGGTTTGAATAATATTGGTTAAGTATTTGAGTAAACTAAAAAAAACAACTGCAGCCAAGTACACCCCACAGTAAGATAACAACAAATCGATATTTCTTAATTTGATGGCCTCGTTCACAATCCGCTTTTGCATTTCCAGGGGCAACACCCTGGCAACAACCATAACGATGATAATAAGCAATAGCAGCAACTGCAGTTTGACATTACCTGCGAATATCCAAGAAAAAAGCGATCGTTTGACCACTGGGATGTCAGCTTTTTCCATAACAAGCTCCTCCAGCCTGTGTGAATAAGATAAAAAATAGTAATAAAAATGGGTTAACTTTTATTTATCCATCATTCCACAGTTCCATCAAGTTTAACCTAAACCCCTCTGAGGGTCAACCAAGGCCGTGCTCTCAGGGCATGGATTATTACTATCAATCTGCTATTATTACTATTTATCACACCCTTTTGACAAGGATTAAATTATTGGACGTTTATCCAACACCGTGGTTTGGTTTTTAAAAAGAAGTTTAAGATTCCGCGAATAGGAGATGATCAGATTTACAACCAGGGCCAGAAGCACGGCCATTATAAAAAACACTTCATAGGCTACCGATAATTGTGCCTGGAAGAGTGCCGATTCGTTTTGTTCGATACTTGATAGCCAAATAATATCTCGCGAAAAGACCAAAATAAGTACCAGTGAAACAAAAATAGTCGCCGTCAATGCAACTAAAGAAAATTTCCGGGTCATGAAATAGAATGCGCATACGGGCTGCTTTTTATAAATCCATGTTTACTTTATAGAACATAAGTCAAAGTCTTACTAATAATATTTTGCTCAGTTAATCATGGTTCGTGTGTCAAGCAATGCCTGAAAATGATCATTTTATTTTGACAAAATCGCAACCATAAGATTATAAATATAAATTTAAGCAAATGGTTAATTAGGAAAAACGTGAGGCTTATCAATTGTGAAAATTATTTGCTGTGTTTTTATATTCCAGTAGAACCGATTACTGTTTCTGAATAAGTTCTGAATAAGTAGGGTTAAGGATATAATGGAATTTTTCTTATGCGTTGTCGGCATGGTAATGATCATTGAGGGGCTGCCGTATTTTATTTTTCCTGCGAAGATGAAAGTTTGGATTCAAAAAATTTTGGTTACGCCTGAAGGCGCCTTAAGAAGGTTAGGACTTGTGCTCATGGCTGTTGGACTGCTGTTGGTATATTTTGGCAGGCGGTGATACGCATGTTTTCATTAAACGCATACAACTATGATCTGCCATCAGAGCTCATTGCCCAAGAGCCTGTGATGCATCGGGACCGATCAAAACTTCTGGTTCTGGATCGGCGAAGTGGCATTTTTTCGCATTCGGTCTTTGGTGATATCGATCATCTGTTAACCCGGGATGATGTTTTGGTGATTAACAATTCTGCCGTCATACCCGGGCGCTTGTATGGAAGAAAAGATACCGGCGGAAAAGCAGAGGTTCTTATTGCTGATTTTGCCGGTGGATGTAAAACAGATTCTGAGGGAGACAATTTCATTTGCGAATGTCTGATTAAAGCCGCCAAACGGCCAAAACCCGGCACATGGTTTTATTTTGACCAGGGAGTAAAGGCCGAGGTTATTGAAAGCCGCAACGGCACCCATACCCTAAAATTTTATCCAGGCGATGATTTTGAAGATACGCTCTACCGGATCGGTGAGGTTCCCTTACCGCCATACATCAAACGAAATAAAAAAGCATCTCCCTGCGATGACCGCGCAGCCTACCAAACGGTATATGCGTCCGAGAAGGGAGCCATCGCTGCGCCGACGGCAGGTCTTCATTTTACCAAAAGGTTGCTGGAAAAACTAGAAACGAAAGGAGTTGACATCGTCCCGATTACGCTTTACGTCGGTTACGGGACTTTTTCTCCGGTAAGGGTATCTGATATCCGCATGCATAAAATGCATTCTGAGCGCTTTTTCATCTCACAGGCATCTGCCGACACAATCAACACCGCCCTGGCAGCGGGAAAACGCATCGTGGCTGTAGGAACCACCTGTGTGCGTACGCTTGAATATGCTTCCAATGCCAACGGAGAACTTGCCTCGGGCAGCGGCAGTTGTGATCTATTTATCTATCCCGGATATCGATTCAGTGTCGTTGATGCGATGATTACCAATTTTCATTTGCCCAAATCGACACTGTTGATACTGGTATCCGCATTTGCCGGTCGGGAAAAGATACTGAACGCCTATTCGGAGGCCATAAAACGACGCTATCGATTTTATAGCTATGGAGATGCGATGCTTATCTTTTAGCCGCTAGTAACCAGAAGCCAGGGACCAGTGACCAGAAACCAGAAGCAAGAAACGTGTTTAATTTTAAAGTCATAGCCGAATCTACCACTTCCCGTGCCCGTGCAGGTATGATTCAGACAGCGCATGGGACTATAGAGACACCGGTATTTATGCCGGTGGGCACCCAGGGTTCGGTGAAGTCATTGACGCCCGAAGAACTTTCAGCGATAGGTACCCAGATAATTCTAGGCAATACCTATCATTTATATCTCAGGCCGGGTTGTGATGTGATCAGTCGTTTTTGCGGTCTTCACCGCTTTATGAACTGGGGAGGGCCCATTTTAACCGACAGCGGCGGATTTCAGGTTTTTTCATTGGCCAAATTTGCCAAAGTGACCGATGAAGGTGTGGAGTTTCAATCGCATATTGATGGGTCCCGCCATCTGCTGACTCCTGAAAAAGCGATTGAAATTCAAACCTGTCTCGGTGCAGATATCATCATGTGTCTGGATGAATGTATCCAATATCCGGCCGGGCAACAAGATACACAGGCTGCGTTAGAAAGCACTACTCAGTGGGCAAAAAGGTGCAAACACGCTTGGCAGCGCAATGCAAATGGCCACAATGCTCTGTTTGGGATCGTACAGGGAGGGATGTTCAAAGACCTGCGAGAAATGTCAGTTGATGCTTTGGTGACAATCGACTTCAGCGGCTATGCCATCGGTGGGTTAAGCGTTGGAGAGCCCATTGATGTTATGCTCGATATAGCGGAGTTTACACTTCCGAAATTACCCGATATGAAACCGAAATATCTGATGGGGATGGGAACACCGGAGAATCTTATCGAACTTGTGGCTCAAGGCGCAGATATGTTTGATTGCGTTTTGCCCACGCGCAACGCAAGAAATGGTCAGATGTTTACTTCAAAAGGCACGATGAATATCAGCAATTCGCGGTTTAAGCTCGATACAAATCCGGTGGAAACAAGCTGTACCTGTTATACATGCCGGAATTATTCGAGAGCATATCTTCGACACCTATATATGGCCAAAGAGCTTCTGGCGCATCGCTTACACACAATCCACAATGTTCACTTTTTTATTCGCTTTATGAAGCAAATCAGATCGACAATATTAACCGATACTTTTGATGCCTTTAAAAAGGATTTTTATGATAAGCGAAAACATGATTGCTTAGAATAACTTCATGACGAATCTAAAGACCAGCAAAGGAGAAAATATCATGAAAGAAAAAATTCAAGAAGCCTTAAATAAAATTCGACCGATGCTTCAGGCCGATGGCGGCGACGTAGAGCTTGTTGACGTGCAGGATGGAATCGTAACAGTCCGGCTCCAAGGGGCCTGCGGCGGTTGCCCGATGTCACAGATGACGCTCAAAAATGGGATTGAGAGGATTTTAAAACAGGAAGTTCCCGAGGTTGTATCGGTAGAGTCTGCACCGTAACAGAAGCAGATGGCATGGAGCATACAGCATAGCGTTTATGGTGCACTTGCATTACACAGCAAAACTATTGCGCTTCCAGACCAGTAGGTCGATTCTTAATTAATATTTCAATTTAGCTGCTAATAAATTCGCGGCCTGTTTGATGGATTTCTGGTTTCGGGTTTCAGGTGTCAGACACGGGAAATGCTGCCCCTCTTATGAAACTAGCCAAAGGCAAAGTTTCTTTTTCGATCAAACTGGCCGTTTTTCAGGCCAGCGGCTGGGCTGAAACCTGAATCCGCCTAAAAGAGTTCATAATTTTTTTGTAGAGAGTTTCTGTCAGTAAATCTCATTGCTGTGGTGAGATGGATACATGCTAAATAAGGAGGGGTAGATGAAGGTTCTAAAGATTGATCATCTTGGAATTGCTGTTAAAAGTATTGGTGAGGGAAAAAATTTCTGGACAGATGTACTCGGTTTAGAATTTGAAGGATCTGAAACCGTCGAAGAACAGAAAGTAACCACTGCTTTTTTGCCTGTTGGCGAAAGTGAAGTGGAGCTTCTGGAATCAACGGCTCCGGATGGACCTATAGCGAAATATTTGGAGAAGAAAGGAGAGGGGATCCAACATGTTGCTTTCCGGGTGGAAGACCTTGAAGCTGCTTTAGAAGAGCTGAAGCAGAAAGGAATCCGGCTCATCGATGAAAAACCCAGAGTCGGTGCCGGTGGTGCCAAGATTGCATTTTTACATCCCAAATTTACCAGTGGGGTATTAGTTGAATTGTGTGAAAGGTAAGCTGAGGAACAGAGGACAGAGATTTTTGATTTGGGAATTCGGAATGTGGAATGCGGAATAAAGCCAGCAAACAGAAAACAGGGGACAGAGGACAGAAGGAAGAAGTCAGAAAACAGAATTATGTATGCAGTGCTGAATTGCGGCATTGCGAATAGATTTAATTCATTAGGCAAATTATAGTGCACAGAGTACAAGTTTAAATGAAGGAGTGTGCCATGTCTGAACATCCTGATAAAAAGAAATGGGAAGAGATTGCAACAAAGGAACTCAGGGGCAAACCCCTTGAATCGCTTAATTGGATGACTCCTGAGGGTATCCCTGTAAAACCCCTATACACGGCTGAAGATCTTGAAGGGATGGAACAT
>CP070746.1:1945966-1978553 GCA_020348305.1 Desulfobacterales bacterium | reverse complement strand
CCTCATCTTCAGGGTGATCCTTCCGAGCGGGTTGCTCACGAAGAAATTACCGATAAAGATCGACTCGAAGGTTTTAAAGCTGCTTTTTCTTCCCAGCTGATGACTCACAATACCAGAGTTTCAATTTTTACGCTGGCCCTTGGTGTAACCTGGGGAATCGGCACGGCAATGATGCTTTTTTATAACGGGGTTATTCTGGGAGCTGTAGCATTGGACTATCTCCTTGCCGGTGAAACCCGATTTCTTCTTGGATGGCTCCTGCCCCATGGTTCCATCGAAATACCGGCCATCTTATTGGCAGGTCAAGCAGGGCTGATTTTAGCCGGGACCCTCATCGGATGGGGACAAGCGGTATCGTTGAAAATGAGACTAAGGAAAATATCAGCAGATCTGGTTACCCTGATCATTGGGGTTGCGCTGATGTTAGTTTGGGCCGGTATCATCGAGGCCTTTTTTTCTCAGTATCATGAGCCGGTGTTGCCTTATGAGATAAAGATAGGATTCGGTGTGCTAGAGCTTATTTTATTGGCTCTTTTTTTAGGAAAATCGGGAACTCGAAACGTCGAAAAGTCGAGTACGTTTTGAAATTCTTAGCAACTCCTTAAAACCATGTCAACTGCCAAGACAAACACGTTAACGATCAAAACACCAGAAGGCATAACGTTTTCTCTCCAGCTTGCCGGGCCAATCACACGTTTTCTGGCTTGGTCGATTGACTTTGCGACGATTTTGGTGGTTACTTCTATTTTGAATACCTGTTTTGCGATACTAGGCATTATCAGTGTGGATTTAGCTTATGCTATTGGAATCCTCACTTTTTTTTTAATCTCCATCGGATACGGGATTTTCTTTGAATGGTATTGGCAGGGGCAGACACTCGGCAAGAAGCTGCTGCGCCTGCGGGTAATGGATGAACAAGGTTTGCAGTTACAAATCAGCCAAATTGTAATCCGGAACCTGCTGCGAGCGGTAGATAGTTTGCCTGGGCTTTATCTTGTTGGCGGACTGATATGTTTGATTAGCAAACGAGCTCAGCGCCTTGGCGACTTTGCTGCAAATACCATCGTTGTCTGGAATCCACGCATTCTTGAGCCGGATCTGGATCAACTTCTTGAAGGAAAATATAATTCCTTTCGAGACTATCCACATATAGAAGCACGCTTGCGTCAGCGTGTTTCCCCACCCGAAGCTCAAATCGCACTCCAATCGGTATTGCGGCGTGATGAGCTTGAACCAAACGCCCGAGTTGAACTCTTCCACGATATTGTTTCCTATTTTAAAAATATAGTGGAATTTCCCCAAGAAGCCACCGATGGTATTTCAGACGAGCAGTATGTTCGCAATGTGGTGGATGCGCTGTTTAGAGCGAAAGCATCTGTAACTTAATAATATCGATTCGGCCTTTCCTGTGATACTCTCTATTCAATTCTTTTTCCTTGTCAAATTTTTGACGAAAATGGCTATCTCAGAATCTGCACCAATGTTTCATGTAAGGATATTTTAAAGCTTAAAAAGAAACCCATTGTAGCCATAGCCGGGAGACCCAACGTTGGCAAGTCTCCTTTTTTTAACAAAGTTACCCGTACCCGGGATGCCCTGGTTAATGAAATACACCGGTTTAACAATTATATTCCTTGACGTACAAGCTGAATTACCCCTATATTTTTTTCTCTAAATAAGTTTGATGACGAACTATTTAGACTTCGGCCGAACTGCTCGGGTCGAAGGCTCAGCCGGGCCGAGTGAGCAATTTCTTTGATGTCACTTATTAAAATGCGTCACCGCGTTAGCGAATCGAAGCATTTAGGAAGGAACTTCGCAATGAACAAGTTAATCGTATATTTCCGTCTTCCTGATGAATTTATTACCCACTTAAGGAACATTACAAATAAATTCAAAATAATTATATGTACGAATCAAGATGAACTGGAATCCCATCTTCCAGAGGCGGTGATTTTGATTACCCTTTTTGACCCCCCTGATGCAAAAATGATCCGTATTGCTTCAAGACTCAGATGGATACAGGCCTTAACCGCAGGTGTTGATTTCTTTCCTTTAAAAGAAATCAAAGAACAAGATATTATTCTCACCAATGGTCGCGGGATTCATAAAATATACATTGCGGAATATGCCATAGCTGCGATGATCAATTTGGCCCGGAATTTTCATCTGATGTTTAGCAATCAACTCAAGGCTAAATGGGACCGCTCTGTTCCTCAAGACGAGATACATGGGAGCATTGTAGGTATTCTTGGTTTGGGCAGCATCGGGCAAGAAATCGCTCGCAAGGCCTCAATGCTGGGTATGCATGTCATTGGTGTCAGATATAATTCGCAGCCCCTCGAAGGGATCGATCATGTTTATGGTCCAACGGAGATGGAGGAAGTATTCAAACAAAGTGATTATATAATTAATCTTTTGCCGGATACGCTAAAGACCAGAGGTTTGATCGATAAAACGTATTTCGCCCTGATGAAAAAATCAGCCTGTTTTATCAACTTAGGGCGAGGTTCCACCATCAATCAAGCGGACCTGATCGATGCGCTCCGGACGAAAATGATCCGCGCACTTGTCAGCGATGTTTATGAAACGGAGCCATTGCCTGAAGACAGCCCCTTATGGCAGTTGGAAAATGTGATTCTCACCCCACATATTGCCGGAGTCTCACCGAAATATCTCGAACGGGCAATGGATATTATCCAGCACAACTTAAACGTCTACGTCAGTCATTCGGGTGAGATGATGAATGTGGTGGATCTGACCAGGGGGTATTAATTAATCCAATAAACATTATATCTGCAATATGCTGTGATTTCAAACCCTTGAAAATAAAATTTTATTTTAATAAAAGTTATCATGAAACCCATCGTAGCCATAGTCGGGCGACCCAACGTGGGCAAGTCTACCTTTTTTAATAAAGTTACCCGTACCCGAGATGCCCTGGTTGATGATCTTCCGGGAGTAACCCGTGATCGTCATTATGGTGATGCCGGGTGGAACAACGTTGAATTTACCCTGGTAGATACCGGGGGCTTTACGCAGGGAGATGATTTTTCGCAAGAAATACAGCACCAGGTGCAGCAAGCCATTGATGATGCCGATGTGATTATTCTGCTATTGGACGGAAAAGAAGGAACCTCTCCTTTCGATCGAGATATGCTTAAAATTCTGCGGACAATAAAAAAGCCGGTGTTTTACGCCGTAAATAAAATTGACTGTCTGGAACAGGAAGTGCACCTCTATGATTTTTATAGCCTCGGGATAGATAAGCTTTATCCGATTTCTGCCGAGCATCGCTATGGGCTGCCTGATTTTCTAGACGATTTGGTCGATGCATTACCTAGTCCGGGTGAAAAATATAAAAAAGATGAGGCTGAAGACATCATTGGATTGGCAGTGGTTGGTCGTCCCAATGTCGGCAAATCATCTCTCATCAATCGTATCTTAGGAGAAGAACGACTGCTAGTTAGTGATATCCCCGGGACGACTCGAGATTCTATTGATTCGGTTTGCAAGGTAAATGGAAAAACCTATCTGCTTATTGATACGGCCGGTATTCGGCGAAAAGGAAAGGTGAAACGAAAAATTGAAAAGTTTTCCATCATCAAAGCATTAAGGAGCCTTGATCGCTGTGATGTTGCCTTGATTCTTTTGGATGCGAAGGAAGGTATTACAGATCAGGACATCAATATCGCCGGATATGCCTACGATCGGGGTTGCGGTTGTATTATGCTGTTGAACAAATGGGACCTAGTAAAAAAAGACAGCAAAACCGTAGGAAAATATATTGATCAATTAGGAACGCAGGCGAAATTTTTAAGTTTTGCACCGGCAATAACGATTTCAGCCCTCACCGGCCAGAGAGTTTCGAAGATTTTCAAACTGGTCGATGAAGTCTACAGTCAGTATGCCCAACGAATAGGCACCGGGCAATTAAACAAAATTATTGAGTTCGCCATTGAGAAAAACGAACCCTCGCTTCATCGGGGAAAGCGTCTTAAATTTTATTATGCGACGCAAGTCTCGGCAAAGCCGCCGACCTTTGTATGTTTTGTAAATTACCCGGAAGGGATTCATTTTTCCTACAAGCGCTATTTGATCAATCAAATCCGGGAGCAAACCGGACTGGATAAAACCCCCATTCGGATCGTTTTTCGCCAGCGTGAACGGCGGAAATAAATGCAAGAGCGGCCTATTAGGCCTTGAGGACCGTCTCGCTATTGCGAGGCGATATTTAAATTCCAAAGGAATTTAACAATGGATATCTTTGAATATCATGCCCAGAAAGCGGCTGATGCATCCAGACCGTTAGCGGACCGCATGCGCCCGCGTAATCTGGATGAATTTATCGGCCAGCAGCATGTTGTCGGTGAAGGAGCGTTGATCCGCAAGGCCATCGAGCAGGATCGGATTTTTTCTATGATTTTATGGGGCCCTCCGGGGTGCGGAAAAACAACCCTTGCCAGAATCATCGCCGGTGAGACCGATTCGTATTTTGTACACTTTTCGGCGGTGCTATCGGGGATTAAGGAAATACGAGCGGTTATTAAGGAGGCCCGAGATCAGCAAAAACTGTATCGCAAACGAACGATTCTTTTTGTTGATGAAATCCACCGGTTCAACAAAGCCCAGCAGGATGCCTTTCTCCATCATGTGGAAAGCGGTCTGCTGACCCTTATTGGCGCCACCACTGAAAATCCTTCCTTCGAGGTCATTGCCCCTTTGTTATCTCGATGTCGGGTGATCACGCTTAAGATGCTATCATCAGAGGAACTTGCAACCATTGTCCATAATGCACTAAAGGACTCGGAGAGAGGATTGTGTCAGATGAATCTTGAGCTTGAACCTGATGCCCTTTCTTATTTGCTACGCATTGCAGACGGCGATGCCCGGGCGGTATTGAATAATCTTGAAGTTGTCAGCTCGCTGTTGGTTTCGGAGCGGGTTCCTTCGGTCAAAACAGAGGCTCTAAAGATATCACTTAAGGATTTAGAACAGGCCATTCAAAAAAAGGCACTCGTTTATGATAAGTCCGGTGAGGAACATTTCAATCTAATATCAGCCCTTCATAAAAGCTTGCGGGGCAGCGATCCGGATGCAGCTCTTTATTGGCTGGCTCGCATGCTGGCGGCTGGAGAAGATCCGTTTTACATTGCGCGGCGAATGGTCAGGTTTGCTTCCGAAGATGTGGGCAATGCCGATCCAAACGCCCTAACGATTGCCATGAGCGCCATGGAGGCGTTTAAATTCCTTGGTCATCCGGAGGGCGAACTGGCCCTTGCGCAAACGGCTGTTTATCTGGCAACCGCCCCTAAGAGTAACAGCATCTATTCGGCTTATGGTCGGGTCAATAATGAAATTAAAAATTCAGGGACCTTGCCGGTGCCGTTTCATATCCGCAACGCACCGACAAGGTTGATGAAAGACCTCGGATATAGCAAAGGCTATAAGTATGCCCATGATTATACAGACGCATATACTCCGCAGAGCTACCTGCCGAATGAGCTCGACGACCAGGTCTTTTATACTCCAACCGATAGGGGGTATGAAAAGATTATCAAACAAAGGCTTGAGAAATGGCGGCGCCTAAAAGATAAAGCAAAATCTGAATCAAAAAAGAAAGCATAAATACAGCATGATTTTTCATTCATTGACCACTGATCTTTAAATATGGTATAGACCCAATTTTTTGAAGCAGTTGCAGTCGACAAAGATAAAAAAACAAGTAATTTTAGCTAATTATCATATTTAATGACCTTAAGGAGGATTGCACATCATGAAAGAGGTGGTAATTGTCAGTGGATCACGAACAGCCATAGGCACTTTCGGTGGCAGTCTAAAAGACAAGCCCGTGATTGAATTAGGATCGATAGTTATGAAAGAGGTGCTCAAAAAGGTTAACTTAAAACCGGTTGCAAGCTCAACAATGGTGGAAATAGCGCCGGATAAGCTCAAAGATCAAGGACTGACGGATCTTGAAAAGAAAGCATATGATTGGAGTGATGATGCCGTTGAGGTTACCATTGATGAGGTCATTATGGGCAATGTCCTCCAGGCCGCTTTGGGTCAAAACCCCGCCAGACAGTCTCAGATCGGAGGTGGATTTCCAAAGGAGACACCTGCCTGCACAATTAACAAAGTTTGCGGGTCCGGACTCAAGGCGATTGCGATGGGAGCGGCGGCCATTATGATGGGACAGGCCGAAGTAGTCCTGGCCGGCGGCATGGAAAACATGAGCCAGGCACCGATGGCGTTGCCCAAAGCCCGTTGGGGCCACCGGATGGAACTAACCGGTATAGGTGATATCTATGATTTAATGGTGTTTGATGGTCTTTACGAGATCTTTTACGGATATCATATGGGAGTGACCGCAGAAAATATTGCCTCGATGTATGACATCAGCAGAGAGGAACAGGATGAACTAGGGGTGTTAAGCCACACCCGGGCCCGCATAGCTATCAAAGAAGGCATTTTTGCCGAAGAGATTGTTCCGGTGGTCATCAAGACGCGCAAGGAGGAAATTGTATTCGGCACGGATGAGCGCCCCATGGATACCGATATGGAAAAGATGGCAAAATTAAGACCGGCCTTTAAAAAGGACGGCACCGTAACAGCCGGCAATGCCTCGGGAATCAATGATGCCGCGGCAGCGGTATTGCTGATGAATACAGAGAAGGCCAAAGAGTTGTCCCTTGAACCGATTGTCAAAATCAAAGCGTTTGCTTCCGGCGGCGTTGACCCGGCCTATATGGGGCTTGGGCCGGTTCCTGCTGTAAGAAAAATTCTTAAAGCAACCGGGATGACCTTAAGCGATATCGACATGATTGAGCTGAATGAAGCCTTTGCCGCCCAGGCTATCGGCTGCATGCGGGAGCTTGGCGTCGAAAATGATCGACCCAATGAACTCGGCAGCGGAATATCATTGGGCCACCCGATTGGATGTACCGGCGCCCGCCAGATGGTAAGCGGTATGCATCAAATGCAACGCAAAGGGTATTCCACCGGTTTAATTAGCATGTGTATCGGTGGCGGAATGGGGATGGCGATGATTGTTGAACGTTAACCTCTTAAGTTTATAAATTCCTGAATTCCTGAAATTGGTGCGTTTTTTTCTTTACTTTTTTTGTAGTAATTGCTAATAGTTATTTAAATTTTTACCTTGTTATTAGCCGTTAAATATACAGTTTTTTGGAGCACTTAGATCGACTGGTTTTAGAAATTACCAGAAGTTAAATTAGAGCAGATTGATAGAGGAGGTCAACAGCTATGGACGTCAGCCGGAAGTTGGGAATTTTAGTGTTTTTTGGCGTACCGGCCATTATTGGCGGTGGCATTGTTTATGCGATTTTCCACAGCTATATTCCTGTTTTTGTATTTGAAATCCTACTAATATTTGTAGCTGGGGCATTTGTTAGCAAATAAGAAGTCTGTCTTATAATGTTGCACGATACCGTTTATGCATATTGCCACGACCAACTCCTGCGCTGAGAGCAATGTTGTGTCGTGGCATTTTTTATTAAAAATTTTAATCCTATTTTTCTACAATTCCCTGGCCCAGAACGTTTAACTGGGACTAAGTTTCAGATATGTTATGCTCTGGATATGACGAGCCAATAGTAATTTCCAATTTAATCGCACCAGGGCAGGCTACCATTCCAATTCAGCCGCCGTAGCCATCGGCTACTATCCGGCCTTCGTAGCAACTTCGACGCAGTAGGCTGGCGAAGTCGGCTATTCCAATCGAAATTGGAGGCATTGTGAACGATAGAAATCCCCGTGTAATGATCTTATGGTTTTTTCTGGCCGTTTTTACGGTATCCTCTATCATGTTGGGCTGGCTGCTGTGGCCTTTTCTATCGGTAATTGTCCTGGCCATCGTCGTCACCGGTATTTTTAATCCGGTGTATCGGTTTTTAAACCGCAAATTTAATTCTGTTATTTCATCGCTGATCACCTGCATTCTTATTTTTTTCGTTCTTTTTATACCGGCCACTTTTTTCGTGGGGGTTCTTGCCAATGAGGCCTATGAACTTTATCAAACGGCGAGGGCGGCCGTCCAAACGTTGGAAATCAAAAAGCTTATTGAACAAAGCAAACTTATTGACAAAGCAAATCAGATTCTGGACAACTTCAACATAGAGATAACCGGTGAACAAATCACCAAGACCGTCTCAGAAATCGGCAGAGTGGTCGGCCTGTTTACCTACCAGCAGCTTAGCTCCATAACAGCAAATGTGCTTAAACTTATCATCAACTTCTTTTTTATGCTTTTAATTATTTTTTATCTTTTGATCGACAGCAAACGCCTGGTGTCGTTTATTGTAAAACTTTCGCCGCTGCCGGATGATCAAGATCAAAAATTGATTCGAAAATTCAAAGACATGTCCGGTGCCATACTCATCGGCAATGGATTAGGCGGTTTTATCCAGGGGATGCTGGGTGGTTTTGTCTTTTGGATATTCGGATTAAAATCCCCTTTTTTGTGGGGCGTTGTGATGGCATTGTTGGCCTTTCTTCCGATTGTAGGAATCGGTGCCGTGTTTATTCCGGCAGCTATCTTTCTGTTTTTAAAAGGGCGAATTGCGGCCGGAATCTTTTTCCTTATATTCTATATTGTTCTATCCAGCACTATTGAATATTTCTTGAAACCGAAGCTGGTAGGGCGACGCGTCCAAATGCATACCCTGCTGGTTTTTCTTTCTATTATCGGTGGCTTGAAGCTTTTTGGTATTTTAGGCATCATCTATGGACCCCTTGTAGTCACCGCTTTTTTAACGTTAGCCGATATTTATGAGACCAGCTATCAAAAGATGGTTGAACCCCTCTAGGAGTGAAAATGATTACGACCGAGTCATTGCCGGAAATCAGCATCGAAAAAGAGATGAAGAAATCCTATCTTGATTACGCCATGAGTGTAATCATCGGCAGAGCTCTGCCGGATGTACGCGATGGACTCAAACCCGTGCACCGCCGTGTTCTTTATGCCATGCAGGAGCTTAAAAACGATTGGAACAAAGCGTACAAAAAGTCCGCCCGCATTGTTGGTGATGTCATCGGTAAATATCATCCCCATGGTGATGCCGCCGTTTATGATACGATTGTTCGGATGGCCCAGGATTTCTCATTAAGATACCCGTTAGTTGATGGCCAAGGCAACTTTGGATCTGTGGATGGTGACCCGCCTGCAGCCATGCGGTATACCGAAATCCGGATGATGCGGTTAGCCCATCAAATGTTAGAAGATTTGGACAAGGAGACGGTCGATTTCGTCCCAAATTATGACGAATCTTTAACAGAGCCCTTAGTGCTGCCTGCCAGAGTTCCGAACCTTCTCATCAACGGCTCTGCTGGTATTGCCGTTGGTATGGCCACCAACATCCCACCGCATAATCTTTCTGAGGTCATCGATGCACTTAAAGTGGTTATCGACAATCCCGAGATCACGTCAGAGGAACTTATTCAATACATTCCAGGTCCTGATTTTCCCACCGGCGGAATCATATATGGAACTCAAGGAATAAATGAAGCTTATAAAACCGGCAGAGGAATTATGCGCATTCGCGCCCGGCTGATCGTTGAAAAGGACAAACGCACTGGAAATGAAACCATCGTTGTCACAGAATTGCCGTATCAGGTCAACAAAGCCAAGCTGATTGAAAAGATTGCGGAACTGACCCGAGACAAGCAGATTGAAGGCATTCGATATGTCAGAGACGAATCCGATCGAGAAGGTATGCGCATCGCGTTGGGACTTAAGAAGGATCAAATCGCCGGTGTAGTCATCAACCAGCTTTATAAACACACCCGCCTGCAGATTACCTTTGGAGTAATATTTCTTGCCGTCGTTAAAAACCGTCCGGAGTTGTTGAATCTGAAGGAAATTCTGGAATATTTTATCCTTCATCGTAAAGATATTGTTATTCGCAGGACCCGCTATGATCTCAACAAAGCTGAAACCCGCGCCCATATCCTTGAAGGTTTAACGACAGCCCTGGATAACATAGATGCGGTAGTCACCTTGATACGCAAATCCCGCTCACCGGCAGAAGCCAAGGAGAAGCTGATTGATCAATTCAGCTTAACACCGACCCAGGCACAAGCCATATTGGATATGCGGCTGCAGAGACTTACGGGTCTTGAACGGGAAAAAATTGTCGAAGAATATAAAAATATTCTTAAAGATATTGCGCGCTTCAAAGAAATTCTCGGCAATGAACGGCTGGTGTTAAATATTATAAAAGAAGAGCTAACAGAGTTGCAGGAGGACTTCGGCGATCATCGCTATACCGAAATTGTTGAAGAAACCACAGAGATCTCTATCGAGGATATGATTGTTGAAGAAGATATGGTGGTTACGATTTCGAAACGCGGATATATCAAACGAAACCCCATAACCCTCTACCGGAATCAAAGGCGCGGTGGCAAAGGCAAAACCGCCATGGGGACAAAAGAAAACGATTTTGTTGAACACCTCTTTGTGGCCTCGACGCATCATACCTTTATGTTTTTCACCAATATGGGTAAGGTGTATTGGTGCAAAGTATATGACATTCCCCAGGCCGGACGAATGAGTCTCGGCAAAGCCATTGTTAACCTTTTGAATTTCGATAAGGAAGAAAAACTCACCACGGTTGTGGCGGTTCCGATATTTGAGCCGGGGTACCATGTCCTCATGGCGACCAAAAATGGATTGATCAAAAAAACCGACTTGATGGCGTTCAGTCGACCGCGGTCAGGAGGTATTATCGCCATCAATCTTATGCCGGGTGATGAATTGATTGCCGCCAGAATTACCGATGGTACCTTGAATGTATTTTTGGGCTCATGCGGTGGAAAATCAATCCGCTTCCACGAGACGGACGTTCGACCATCCGGAAGGGTGGCTGCCGGTGTTCGGGGGATGCGCTTGGCAGCGGGGGATCGAATTGTTGGGATGGAAGTGTTAAGCCACGGCCAGACCCTCTTTGCAGTTACTGAAAATGGCTATGGAAAAAGGACATCCATTGATGAATATCCTGTTCAGAAACGCGGCGGCAAAGGCGTCATTGCCATTAAGACGACGGAGCGCAACGGACAGGTTGTCGGTATACTCCTGGTAGAAGAAGATGATGATCTCATGCTGATGACCAATATCGGTAAAATTATTCGCATGCCGATTAGAGGTATCTCGGTTATCAGTCGCAACACTCAGGGGGTCAGGCTCATGGGGATAGATGCGGATGAACGGGTTATGGGGGCGGCGAGGTTGGCTGAAAAAGAATAAAACCGGTTCTAAATTCGAATTTGAAAACCAAGATATCAAGTGAGGATAATGCAGTTTAGCAACAGTTAAGATTATTTTGAGATGATCGGATGCGAGTGAAAAGTGATATAGATCCAAAAACATTTAAGATTGGTGTTGTCGGAGCCGGAAGCTGGGGGACCGCACTCGCCGATCTTTTGGGGAGGAAAGGATTTAAGATCGACCTCTGGGCCTTTGAAAAGGAGATCGTTGAGCAAATTCAACACGATAAAGAAAATAAAATTTTCCTGCCAGGTTTTTCGCTTTCTGAAAATATCTTTACCTCCAATGATCTTCAAATGGTTGTTACCGACAAAGATCTTGTTCTGATTGTGGTTCCGTCCCATGTGATGCGGGAAACAACGCAACAAATGGCCGGTCATGTCTCCCAAGAAACCACTGTGGTGTCGGCTACCAAGGGAATCGAAAACAAAACCCACTTAACCATGTCGGGCGTGATCCGAGAGGTTCTTCCTGAAATTCCTGAGCGATTTTTGGCAGTCATCTCAGGGCCGAGTTTCGCAAGAGAAGTTGCAAAACGATTTCCCACTGTGGTGACCGCGGCATCAAAAGATCCGCAAGCTGCCGGTTTAGTGCAGCATACGTTCGTCACACCCTATTTCAGAGTTTATACCAGTGACGATATACTCGGTGTCGAACTCGGAGGCTCAGTCAAAAATGTTATTGCCATTGCGGCGGGGGTAGTAGATGGCCTTGGCCTCGGATTAAACACAAGGGCCGCACTGATCACCAGAGGTATGACGGAGATCCGTCGACTGGGAGTCAAGCTTGGGGCAAATCCACGTACGTTTACCGGCCTTACTGGTTTTGGAGACTTGGTGCTGACCTGCACCGGCGCACTGAGCCGCAACCATACGGTGGGCAAAAAGCTTGGTGAAGGCAGGAAATTAAATGCAATTTTGGCCGAAATGCGTATGGTTGCTGAAGGGGTGAAAACCGCCAAGTCGGTTTACAACTTATCGCGTAAACTTGGCGTTGAGATGCCGATATGCCATGAGATGTATCGTATACTATACGAGGACCTTTCGGCCAAGGAGGCAGTTTACCGCTTGATGACTCGTGATTTAAAGAAGGAACTTGATGAAGAATAATCCGTATAAAAAACGCCATAAAGGCGAAGGTCATCGACAGCGGCTGCGGGAAAGATTTCTCGCTGCTGGTCTGGACGGGTTCCAAGATTATGAAGTTATCGAGCTTCTTTTAACTCTTGGGACACCGCGCAAAGATTGCAAGGATACTGCCAAAGAAGCGTTGACGCGGTTTAAAACGTTACAGGGTGTGCTTGAGGCCTCTCCAATGGAGCTTTGTGAAGTTACCGGTATTGGCACAAAAAATCTATTTGGTATCAAGCTGATAAAGGCTGTTGGCGACCGATATTTAGAGAAAAAACTAGTCAGAAAAGATCCCATAAACAATTCCAAAGAACTTTTTGATTATCTTTACCACAGCATCAGGGATAAGAATCGTGAATTCTTCAAAGCCATTTTTTTAGATTCAAAAAATCGCGTGATTGCAACTGAAACCCTTTCCGAAGGTACGCTGACGGCAAGCAGTGTTTATCCGAGAGAAGTCGTTCATGCTGCACTTAATCATCACGCTGCCGCTGTGATCTTTGCCCATAATCATCCTTCGGGAGATTCCAAACCATCTCAGGATGATATTGCTATTACGCGACAACTCGTATTTGCCGGTAGAGTGATGGGGATAATGGTTCACGAACACATCATCATTGGTAATAATCAGTATTTCAGCTTTGCTGATCAAGGCTATATCGCCCAGATGAATCAGGAATATGATACGCTCCTCAAAAGCAGCTCAACGACTCTTTCATGACGTCTGACGGAAAACGGTTCGTTTGTTACAAAACCACTAACGTTTGATCGCATATAGTATTGGATGAATCGAAATATTAAGAAATATCCCGCCTGTTTTGGGAACCTCGATAAGGTGTTTCCCATGGGCAATGACGGTTTGCGGCATACGCCGGAAGGTTGTTTGCCCTGCTTGTACAAAACAGATTGTCTAAGAGCGGCCATTAAAGGCAAAGATGGGCATAAGGTCCACGAAGAACATATCGATCGGGCCTATGAATCGGGAATGATTGGATTCTTCCAAAGGTGGTTAAAAAAAAAGGATCTTTATCGCCGGAAGAAAAATTGTTTGTGAACGGATAATGGCCCTATCACGCACTTCTCGAAAATTTAAGATTATCGTATTTCTCGTATTTGGTATTTTTGCGTTTTTCGTTTTCATTTATCGCCTGCCTCTTTGGGAAAGCCTCTCACATTTTTTTCATTTTATTTCCGATAGAGAAGAGATCCGAAAATTTATATCTTCGTTTGGCGTGAGTGCGCCCTTTGTATTTATGGGCATCCAAATACTCCAAGTCATATTTGCCCCGGTTCCCGGTGAAGCAACCGGATTTATCGGCGGCTATCTTTTCGGCACAATCAAAGGATTCTTATACTCCAGTATTGCGCTTACCATCGGATCATGGATTAATTTTGCGATTGGCCGTTTTTTCGGAGAACGATATGTACGAAAATTGATTCCTCCGGCGAAGTTTGAAAAATTCGATCGCATCCTTAAACGCCAGGGTGTCATAATAATCTTTTTTTTATTTATTTTTCCTGGTTTTCCAAAAGACTATCTATGTTTGTTTCTCGGACTTAGCACGCTTTCAGTTAAAATTGTTCTTATTCTTTCAGGGCTTGGACGGATGCCAGGCACGTTTGTGCTTAGCCTGCAAGGTGCCTCCCTATATGAAAAAGATTATGTCATCCTCGCAGTGGTGGCTGGTGTGTGCCTCCTGCTTGCTATTTTTTTTTATCGTTATCGCGAAAGTTTGTATCTTTGGATCGATAGATACAACCGCCGATAGTCGAGAAACCGCGAGACTTTTTCGTGTTTCAAAATTCACTATAACTAATCGTTTTTCTAAAATACCTGGCTTTATATACTCAGGAAATCATGCTATAATGCATCCGTAAAGTTTGAGCCAATGAACCCCTCCTCGGTTCATAACGTATTCATTTTAATACAGTATAGGAGCAGCAATTGGCATTCTGGAATTATAGAGAAGAGCTGAGTCAAATAGATCGACTAAGGCGATCGTACTATGAGCTTTTAAGAGACGAATTGGATCAACTGCTGCTGCAGCATGCCCTCATCGACTCGTATAGCAATTTCCGAAGTCAGAATATAGCGTTTCCGTTTGTGGAAAAACGGGAGTTAAAACCAAGGGCAAGAATACCGGACCGAGAATATGAAAGCCAAAATACGTTTCTTGTTATTTTTGTTGAAGATGCCATACCGCCTGAGCACAAGAAATACATACGGTTTTTCGACCAAAACAAAACCACTAAGACCAATCTTTTACGCTCCAAAACGCTTCCCTTGTCTGATAAATTTGATCGGAACTGGAAGTACTTAGAATCCCTTCATTTTCGTAATTTTATAAAGATCTTGCTGCCGATCGATTATGCTCTGCTTATTCAAAGAGATCCGGCGAGCAAAGTAAGAAACCGATATGGTCTCTCGCATTTCTATGTCCGTATTGACTGGCCGATTACCGATGCGGCCGAAGACCTTGCGAGGCACCTTCGCTATATTTCCAAGGATATTTTTGAAAAAGGGGATAAGTACGCCGAAGATATTCAAAAAAAGTTTTTTGAGTATTATGGCTTACCGGTAATGTCCGGCGGCAGGCGAACGGCGGCTATTGTGGCGGCACAGTATTTGAAGCGGATCCCGGGAATCACTACGGTGTATGCCGGCAGCAGCGAATCACGCGCACTGATACGTATTTCGGAGCGGGGGATTTCAAAATCGGTTCTGATGAAATTTTCGGCAGAGGATCTCGAACACGTTGCAGAATCAAATAACCTGGCACTGCAGACATTCAAGAAAAACTATGTCATAGCCCGTGAAAAAAAGAGCTGCATTTGTATTTTTCAGGCAACCTACCTAAATACCTATCACGCCAGAGCTCCCGAGGATGGTAAATTACGTGAAATAAAGCCTGATTTGAATTGGGTAACTGTCGGAGAAGAGCACATCCTTCCAAAACCAGGAATAAAGAAATATCCTCCGTTGCCATTAAATGTCATCTATACCGAAACAATACATTCTTAAATTCCTTAATTCGCAATTCCTGAATCGGTTTTCCTTTAATCCATCAATCCCTCAATTCCTGAATTCCCAAATTCCTCAATTCCGTCTACATCTCCTTCATCATTGCTATTTCATCACAGTCGGGAAATTTCACACAGATGATACAATCACTCCAAATTTTTAACGGAAGCTCTGACCTGTTTATTTGAACAAAGCCAAATTTGTCAAAAAATTCCGGCTTGTACGTCAATGTAAAAACTTTTGTAATATTAAACGATTTAGCCTCATCAAGAACTGTTTCAGTGAGTTTCATACCGATATTTTTCCCTAAATAGTTAGGCTGCACGGCCAACGATCGTATTTCAGCAAGGTCCTCCCAACAAAATTGGAGCGCACAGCAACCGATAATTTTTCCATTGGCTTCATCTTCATATACTGTAAAATCTCGGACATGATCGTAAAGTTCACTTAAGGGGCGCGCAAGTAGTTCTTCACGCTTGCCGTATTCATGCAAAAGTTCATGGATTGGTTTTATATCTTTAATTGTTGCTTTCCGAATCATTGCAAGTTGGTTGTATCACTGATTGTTTAATTATTAAAGGATTCTTTACTCTCTTTTTGCTACTTCTAGGGGTAGCTTTTGGGTTCTGTCCCTTTTTTAAAAAGGGCGGAGACGGCATGCGGCGAATTTTCGTATGCAACTCGCCCGGTTTTAAGGTCCATGCGTATCTGGACAACATCATCGGGAATGTCAAAATATTGATGGAACTCGGTGGCAAGTGCAGCATCCATAAACTTGATCCATATCGGCAATGCTGCTTTTGCGCCAGTTTCCTTATCCCCCAATGTACCTCCCAGATCATTGCCGACCCAGACCCCTGTTGCGATTGACGGTGAAAAGCCGATAAAGAGTGCATCTTTATAATTACTCGTGGTACCGGTCTTGCCTCCGATTGGATGCCCGATAACGCGTGCTTTCTTGCCGGTGCCTTCCTGGATAACGCCTGCGAGCATATTGGTTACGATTGCAGCTGCTGAGCGTGACATTACCAACCTTTTTTGAGGTTTTACCCGCCAGATCACCCGTCCCTGACGATCCATTACTTCTATTACGCCGTAGGGTTTTATTTTTTCCCCCTTATTCGGGAAGACCGCAAAAGCAGAGGTCAAATCAATTAAGGTGACTTCGGATGTGCCCAAAGCGAGCGATAAGTTTGGATCAAGGGGAGATTCAATACCGAGACTATGACCAAATTGCGCAACAGACTACGGCCCTAACATTTCCATGAGTCGCACAGCAGGAACGTTTTGAGAGACAACTAATGCATGGCGTAATGTCATTTCTCCCCTAAAATCGTTAGAAAAATTCTCCGGTCGCCAGTCTTGTCCATTCTTCGCACCTTTAAAGACAATCGGCGCATCGAGAATCATTTTATCTTGGGTGAATCCCTTCTCGATAGCATACGCATAAGCAATAGGCTTAAATGCAGAGCCTGGTTGCCTTTGAGCATTGGATGCCCTGTTGTAGCTGCTTTCATTATAATTCCTGCCGCCTACCAAGGCCAATATCTCACCGGTGTGCACATTCAATGAAACAAGTGCAGCTTGGGGATATGGATCCTTCAAACCTTGTTTTTGCATTCGCATTTCAAGTGCTGAGAGTCCATTTCCTATTGCGCGTTCTGCCGCTTGTTGGAGGTTGAAATTGAGCGTTGTAAAAATGGAAAGCCCCCCTTTATATAGCCTGGATGAGCCGATGGTATCTTCCAGAAAATGTTTAACATCATCTACGAAATATGGTGCCGTAAATCTCGTTAATTCAGATGCGGCGAGTCGAAGTTTCTCCTTGATTGCGTGATGATAAGCCGCGTCATCAATAATTCCGGTTTCCCGCATTTGCCTTAACACGATATTTCTGCGCTTTATCGCAAGATCTTGGTTGACCAGCGGCGAATAGCGTGAAGGTGATTTCGGCATACCCGCTACCAGAGCACACTCAGCAACTGTTAACGCCTCTACGGATTTGCCGAAAAATATTTTGGCTGCCGATTGCGCGCCATAGGCACCGCTGCCAAAATACACCTGGTTGAGGTACAGTTCCAAGATCTCATTTTTGGTATAGCGGCGTTCCAATTGGAAAGCTAAAATCGCCTCTTTGATTTTGCGTGTCAAGGTCTTGCGAGGCGTCAGGAACAGCGTTTTCGCTAGTTGTTGGGTAATGGTACTGGCGCCTTCAACAAATTCACCGGCCCAGATATCTTTGATGATGGCTCTTGCAATTCCTTTCAGATCGACTCCGCTGTGTTTGTAAAATTTGCGGTCTTCAGTGGCTACCAATGCAGCCTTTAAATAATCCGGGACTAGGTCCAAGGGCACGGGCTCTCTTTTTTCTAGAAAAAGCTCTGCCAACAGCACTTTATCGGCTGAATAGATACGTGTGACGGTATCCGGTTTAAAATTTTCAAGTGAGCGAATTTGCGGAAGATCATGGGTTAACGCAACAAATGCTCCTGCGAAAGCGCCTGACAGTGCACCGATCATCAAAATAAGCAATATAGTAATTGTTTTTTTAGTGAACCGGATTTTCGTCATTTTCAGATTAAGTGATTTTCGGATTTGCGAGCTATTATAATAAAAATTAGAATTAATAGTCACGGTTTCCTATTCCAATATTGACTAAAACATACAAAAATTAAGTGGAAAAAGCAAAAGCAAAAGACAGGACCAAAGCAGCGACGCGGTTTGCAGAATTAGTAAATACTTGATTGAATTGAAATAGTATGCATAATAGTGTATGCAATACTCTCAATTTATCATGACTTCCCAATGTTTATTTGACCTACACTTTTTTGTGGAGATATAAGTATCCGATGATCAATCTGAATGTTAAGGAGTTAAGAGCCGAAATGATTTTGGCCAAACCGGTTTACAATCATCAAGACTTACTCCTATTGGAAGCTGGTGCAAAAATAACCGAAAAAAATATCCGCATGTTTAAGTCATGGGGAGTGACAGCGGTCTGGATCAAAGGTGATTCCTCAGACGATAATTCCAAGGATATGCGATCTGATGCCGAAAGCCGAGAGATGTTTGAGATCGAACTAAGAGAAAAATTTACCGATGTCTTAGATAATCCGGTAATGTTAGAAATTATGAGAGCAGCCCGCAATGTGTTAAGCAAGCACTTAAATGAGAAAGATGAGGAAAAATGAGTACACCTGATTTGAGCCGAATCATCGGAAAGATCGAAGATCTTCCCACGCTTCCGCGCACTGTCTTAAAAATCACCGAACTTGTCAATAATCCCAAGTCTTCCGCAAAGGACATCGCCCGGATTATTACGGATGATCAGGTATTGACGGCGAGACTTTTAAAACTTGTAAATTCCTCATTTTATGGATTTCCGCAACGCATATCCACCGTGACCGGAGCCATTGTATTGCTTGGATTTGATGCAATTCGGAATTTGCTTTTGACGACTTCCGTTTTTGAAATGTTTACCAATAGCAAGAAGGCCAGCAAACTTAATCAGGAAAAGTATTGGGATCACTCATTAGGATGTGCGGTGGGTGCCAAAGTTATCGGAAATGCATTGCGACACGATAAGATAGAGGAGCTTTTTGTATCCGCTCTTCTCCACGACATTGGCAAAATCGTGGAGATGATGTTTTTACCGAAAAAATTTTCGAGAATAACCGCTTATGTCAATCGGAAACGTACGTTAATGCGTGTCGCTGAAGAGACATTATTAGGTTACACCCATGCCGAAATTGGAAAATGGCTGGCGGAAAGGTGGAACCTACCCCCAAAGCTGATCAGCATCATTGCCCATCATCACCAACCGAGTGCCGCCGGCCAATTCACTCTGGAAGCTGCGATCGTTCATCTCGCCGACATTTTTTGCCGGGCGCTGAATATCGGGTCAGGCGGAGATGATAAAATACCGCCACTGGATGTATTCGCCTGGGAGTCCCTCAAAATAAAGACGCAGGCCATCGAACCCATTATGCAAGAAATAAAAAAGGATTTTGATGATATCAGTATGTTTATTACCTATACGCCTTAGTTCAAAAGGATGGATGGCCGCTTATCATCTCATCTTCCCTGTTCTGTTTGCAAATTGCAATTTGCAAATTGCATATAATAATTATATTGTGAAAGGCTAACGGTCAAATGGATATTACCGAATCAGTTTCTGAATGAACTGATGCACGGTGAAAATTTTATCTAATTGATATTATTATAATATACTTTACAATGATTCATTCAACAATACCATAACTCTTGCTATCGATGGGATTTTTCGGGCGCCATCATCCATTTAGCCTACCAGATAACGAATAACAAACCTCCATAACCCGATCATCTTTTTGCAAATTGCGAATAATTAGGCAATTTTTTCCTAGTATATGGTTTGATTCTGCTTCAATTTGAGACTATCAGAAACTTTAAGAATGAATCGAATAATTGAGTTCAAAATATCGTTCCCACAAAATATAGTAGCAACTTATGTCCAAGTTATACCTCATATAGAGAGCTTTAAGCGATGATGGTGATTTGATTTGCAGGCTGAGTGGCTGGAAAAATAATTGGGTATAATCGCGGCATGGATATTGCTATCAGGTTTATCGCTTTTTCATCATCCCCCATCAGTCGATTCTAAATCAGAGCTTTAAATTTGCTAAATAATTTATATACAAACAAATACTTTAGCTTATTTAAATAAAGGAGGAGAAAGTGGGTAATTTCGCTGTCGGCAAAAAAATAATGGAGGAGACCGATCTCTTTGTAAAGAATTCGATGGTACTCGAGAGGTTAAAAGATGAATATCGCTTTAACGATATCATCGGCCAAAGTGAAAAAATGCAAGATGTCTTCCGGCTCGTTGAAAAGGTGGCAGATTGCGACAGTACCATTCTGATTACCGGGGAAACGGGGACCGGAAAAGGATTAGTCGCCCGTGCCATTCATCAAAACTCCCAGCGCAGAAATAAGCCGTTTATTTCCATTAATTGTGGCGCCATTCCTGAAAATTTGTTGGAAAGTGAGTTGTTCGGACATGTCCGCGGTGCGTTTACTGGTGCAACCACCTCTAAACAGGGAAAATTCGAGCTGGCCAATGGTGGTACTATCTTCCTAGATGAGATTGGAGATATGAGCCCGGATCTGCAGGTAAAAGTGCTGAAGGTATTAGAAGAAGGGGAATTTGAGCAAGTCGGTGGATCAAAGACCATTAAAGTTGATGTGCGCATCATTGCCGCTACCCATCGTTATCTGGCCGAAGAGGTTCAACGCGGCAACTTTCGTGATGACCTTTTTTATCGATTATATGTAATACCTTTGAATCTTCCCTCGCTCAGAGATCGCAGATCGGATATACCCCATCTCGTTTCGTACTTTCTGGAAAAATCAAATCGCAATAATAAAAGGCAGATCAAAGGTATTTCAGAAGAGGCTTTGGAGCTGATGATTAGATATTCTTGGCCCGGTAATGTTCGAGAGTTGAAAAATATGGTGGAACGACTGGTGGTCTTGAAGGGAGATGGTGAAATAACCGTGCGAGATCTTCCAGCTGAACTTAAATCAACCAATAGCTATGAAGCACCGGGGATGATTGAAATCACCGATGATGGCATTTGCCTTAACAGTGCTGTCACTGAATTTGAAAAAGCGTTAATCCTACAGTCATTAGAAAAAACGAAATGGGTGAAAAATAAAGCTGCCAAACTTCTTCATTTGAACCGAACCACTTTGGTTGAAAAAATAAAGCGCCATCGATTACAACCATGTAATGCGTAAGACTGGATGCATATTTGTTTCCTTTCGCGTTATGCGACTCTTGGCAAGCGCCACCCCCCTTAGACGATCAGCTTGTCAATTCCAATACGTTTCCGATGCTCTCCATATTTCAGTAATTCTTTAAAGTCCGCATGCCGCTGATCTGGTTTTAACAGAACTCAACGTCGCCGCTGAACATTATGACCTCCACCATGTATGGACTCCTTTAAAGTGGACTTATGCATGTGAACAAGGGACGCAGTTTTTTCAAAAAACCTGTTGGTGCAGCGTCAATGCGGTGACATCTGGACCGGAAATATTAACCTTATTTTCTTACCAAGGATCAATATAATAGGCTGATATTATTAATAAGAATATATTTGTCAAAGCACAAAAAGAGAATACCGGGCAGTGGCATGATATTTGCTCCAAATCAACACCTGGTGAACGAGGGAGGCGCGTTTGAAGGCGGTCATGGGTAAGGTCAATCAGTGAAAATATACTAAAAATTTCAAGTTCTTATTTGAAACCCGGTTACTAATTGATCTCCATTCCAAAAAAGCAGCAAATGTGATCTTTCAGGGGATATTTATGCGTCAGTTTTTACTACAGCTAAAGACGTTATTCCAAAACCTTAGCCCGGGCAAACGGATCACAATATTCATTCTTATTTTTGTGACCTTAGCCGGTTTTAGTCTTTTAATGATGTGGACCGGAAGAGCTGATTTCCAGCCGCTCTACACCAAATTGGATCCAGAAGATGCCGGCCTAATATTGAGTAGATTGAAAGAGCAAAAAGTGCCCTATAGAATCTCTGGCAATGGGAATACAATTCTAATTCCTCAAGAACGCATTTACGAGACAAGAATAAATTTGGCTTCGGAAGGCTTGCCCCAAGGAGGTCATGTCGGTTTTGAGGTTTTTGATAATACCAAGCTCGGAATGACCGAATTTGCTCAGAACGTGAACTACCAGAGAGCCTTGCAGGGTGAATTAGCACGCACCATCAACCGATTTTCAGAGATCGAAAGCTCAAGAGTTCATATTGTAATGCCTGAAAAATCATTGTTTATTGAAGATGAAGAACCTGCAACGGCATCTGTTGTTTTGAAGTTGCGTCCAGGCAAATGGTTAAGTCAGAATCAAGTCAGCGGTATTATTCACTTGGTTTCATCAAGTGTGCCACGACTGGCACCTGAGAACGTGACAGTGGTCGACAGTAACGGTAAACTGCTATCGGGAGTTAAAGAGCAATCCAGGCTCAGTACCCTCAGCTCTGATCAGTTAGAGTATCAAGCTAGAATGGAACGAACATTAGAAAACAGAATTAAGACAATGCTGGAAAAGGCTCTTGGGCCAGATAAAGCGATTGTGAGAGTATCGTGCGCCTTGGATTTTAAACAGCAGGAGAAAACCGAAGAGCGTTTCTATCCGGATAATAGAGTCGTGCGCAGTGAAAAATTGTTTAATGAGAAAACCAGGGAGCCGGAGGCAATCCCCCAGGGTGTTCCGGTAATTCGATCGAATCTCCCCAAAGAAAATCCTGAAAATACGGACACTGCTGTGAATACAACCTTTGAAAAACAGGATCGCACGGTGAAATATGAGATTGGCAAAATCACCAGTCATATTTTAGAACCGGTTGGCGAAATGAAACGCATTTCGGTGGCGGTTCTGGTTGATGGAGGCTACAAGCGTATAGAAAAAGAAGGCGAAACGACTGAATGGCAGTATATTTCGAGAACTCCTGAAGAAATGCGAAAGTTTGAGAATATTTGTAAACGAGCTGTAGATTTCGATCCCGAAAGAGGAGATAAGGTAGAAGTTGTTAACATACCATTTGAAACCACGAAACTCATCGACAACGAAGATACCGGTCAAGCGGAAGGATGGCTTTCCCGTTTAAAAGCGTATCAACCGTATTTCAAGTTTACCTTTTTAGGCCTTTTCCTATTTTTGTCGTTTATCTTTATTGTTCAGCCACTGGTCAAATGGTTGACCGAACACTCAATAGGGGAGATGGAAATCATAAAGCAGTTACCAAAAACGGTGGGGGAGATTGAAAGTGAGTATGACAACGGTGAAAACCATTTGAGCTTCAGAGATCAGGCTTCACGACTTATCACCAGCGATAATGAGGCATCTTTAGGGGTTATGCGTGACTGGTTAAAAGAAAAATAATATGGAAGCGAATAAATTATCAGGGTCATTGAAGGTGGCCATCCTCATTCATTCTATGAGCCGGTCGGCAGCCGAAAGTATTCTTACCAGACTCACAGAAGAAGAAAAAGAGTTGGTCAACCGACATCTGGCTCAGATGGGAAATGTATCATCGGATGTCGTCGAACAAGTGGCCGAGGAATTTACCAATCGGGCAAAGCTTATCAAATTAAACCAAAGAAAGGCGATCTCAAGGTCGGAAAACGATCAGACAGCAGCCCATGCATCAAGCACGTCAGCATCAGATTTCCCCGGATTAAAGGCAATTCTTTCACTCAGTGCGGATGAAATTTTTGACTTGATCAAAGATGAACATCCTCAGACCATCGCTATCATTTTAATTCATTTAGATACCGCTGTAGCCAGTGACGTTCTATCTAAACTGCCCGATCAAATTAAAGGCGATGTGGCCGTGCGAATTACCAGCTTGCATAGAGTCAATGCGGGCATGGTTGAAGAAATCAACGAAGTGTTCAAAGAGATTTTGAAAAATAAGAAGACAGTTATTTCCAATCTGTCCGGTGGTATCGATCGGCTGGCTGAAATTTTGAATCAAGCCGATGAAATCTCAAGCGATTTGATTTTAAATGAAATCGAAGATGTCAATGTGGAACTGGCCACCGAAGTCAAACAAAAAATGTTTGTATTTGAAGACGTGGTCTTGGTAGATGACAGAGGTTTCCAGAAACTCCTCCGAAAGGTTGAAACTGCTGAACTTGCTATTGCCTTAAAAGTTGCTACTGAGGAGGTAAAAGAAAAGGTTTTCCGAAATATGTCCGAACGGGCAGGTGAGATGCTGAGAGAAGAAATGGAAGATATGGGACCTGTAAGGATGAAAGAAGTCCTCGATGCGCAACAAAATATAACCCGTATCATCCAGGAAATGGAAGTCCGAGGAGAACTGATTATCAGTGGCCGCCGAGGAGAAGAAATCGTTGTCTAATTCTAGTAATAAAAACATTGACACGTTCGAGAGAAATTTTAGATTACATTATTTCCCGGACATCCCGGTGGATGACACATCTGGCAACCAACGCTGCCTATCCAAAGAGAATCGTTTTAAGCCCAGCGACTTCAAGAACGTTGATCCATCTTGTCCAGATGCCATCGAGAATGCAGGGGATAATGAAATCGCAGGCAGCACGCCTACTGGTGAGGAAATCGAAAAACAGGCCTATCAAAGAGGGTTCGATGAGGGACACAAGGCAGGTATTGAATCACGATCTCAAGAGATCGAGCCGGTGTTAAAAAGCCTTCATCAGGCATTCGTGCAACTTCAAAACTTACGAACAGAAATTTATAACACAATTGAAAAAGAAGTCGTGAAACTGGCATTAGCGATTGCCCGAAAAGTCGTCTGTCAGGAGGTAAAAACCAATAAAGAAGTTGTGCTCTGCGTTGCCAAAGAGGCGTTGAGCAAGATTGATGTGCCAGGTGAAATTAAGGTCAAGCTTAATCCCTCTGATCTTCAATTCATCAAAGAAACCAAAGACCAACTAAGCAATTTTCTCCACAATATTGAAAATGTTACCTTTGAGGCCGAAGAATCCATATCCAGCGGTGGGTGTGTTATCGAAACAAATCTGGGTGAAATCGATGCGCGCATTGAAAAACAGTTTAACGTCGTAGAAGAAATTTTTCAATCCGAAATGGACAAATCGGCGTTAGGGGATAGAGAGATGGAGTAGTATGAGCCCAGCGATTCGTTTAAACAGGTATTTTAGCTGTTTGGATGATGCTTGTCCTGTTCGGGCCAATGGACAAGTCACTAAGGTCATCGGAATTGTTATCGAAGCACGGGGTCCGATATCAAGGCTGGGTACTGTTTGTGATATTTTTACCAAAGAGAATAAGAAAAAAATTATCGCCGAGGTACTGGGGTTTAGAGATAACCAAGTCTTAATGATGCCATTGGAAGAGATTCAAGGTATCGGTCCCGGCAGCCGGGTGGTGGCCAGAAAAGAAAAAGCAACCCTAGCGGTGGGACCTGGGCTATTAGGCCGGGTTATCGATGGACTCGGCAATCCCATAGACGGTAAAGGGCCTGTATCCGTTGAAACTGAATATCCAATTTATGCCAATGCGATTAATCCGCTTTTACGCCGACGAATTAACCAGCCGCTAGATTTGGGCATTCGTGCCATTGACGGTCTTTTAACCGTTGGATGCGGTCAGCGTATGGGAGTATTTTCGGGTTCAGGTGTAGGCAAGAGCGTATTGTTGGGGATGATCGCCCGGAAAACCAAAGCCGATGTCAACGTTATCGCGTTGATCGGTGAACGGGGCCGGGAAGTAAATGAATTTATTCAGAAAGAACTCGGTCCCGAAGGGCTTCAGCGCTCGGTTATTGTGGTGGCCACATCCGATCGACTGCCGCTGATTCGAATGCGAGGAGCCTTTATTGCAACAGCTATCGCCGAATATTTCCGGGATCAGGGTAACCATGTCAATTTTATGATGGACTCCGTTACGCGATTTGCGATGGCCCAAAGGGAGATCGGTCTCGCCCTGGGAGAGCCTCCGACGACAAAAGGATATACGCCCTCTGTGTTTACCTTACTACCGAAGTTGCTGGAAAGAGCGGGCACCTCTGATAATCAGGGCACGATTACAGGTCTGTATGCCGTTCTGGTCGAAGGCGACGATCCCAACGAACCGATTGCAGATGCGCTGCGATCGATGCTGGATGGGCACATCAATTTGATTAGGGACCTGGCCATGCAAAATCACTATCCCGCCATTGATGTTCTCACCAGTATCAGTCGGGTTATGGATGATATCATCAGTCCTAGGCACAGGGAATATGTGAACAAACTAAAGAATACCTTGGCTACTTATCGAAAGGCAGAGGATTTAATCAATATCGGTGCCTATGTTAAAGGTAGTAATCCCAAGATTGATTTTGCCATAGATATGATTGAAAAGATCAATGCATATTTAAAACAGGGTATTGAAGAAAACGTGAGTTTTGAAGAAAGCATCCAACAACTGGAAGATTTGTTTAGATAAGATCTGCCAAGGCGTAACTTTATGTATAAATTTAATCTGCAACCCTTATTAAACCACCGACGTTACCAGGAAGAAATCCTACAAAAAGAATTTACGGAATCCAAAGAATTCCTAACCGAAGAGCAGAAAAAACTGCGAATTATCAAACAAAAAAAGCGTGAATATTCACAAGAACTTCAGCAGAGGCAAAGAAACGATGGTACGGTCTCAGAGCTGATATTGTACTTTAGATATCTCGATCGATTATCGAAAGATCTTGATAATCAAAAGCACCGGGTTGCGATCGCCGAAAAACAATTCAATAAAAAGCGCAAGGATTTAATTGGGATCATGAAAAAGCGAAAAACGCTGGAAAAATTAAAAGAAAAAGGATGGAAAGGCTTCCAGCATCGAATGTTAAAAAAAGAGCGCGATTTTATGGATGAGATAGCAGCAAAACAGGTCAATTGAAAAACGCAGACACCTGGGAAACCCAAAAAATACTTTCTGATGAGGACATGTAAACGTGATTAAGGTGACCCGATTAAATGATTCAGTCTTAATGATCAATGTGGAAATGATACAATCTTTGCAAGCAACACCGGATACCGTCATTACATTTACAAACAACGATAAATTAATGGTCAAGGAGCCTGTAGAGGAAGTATCGCAACGAATTGTGGCATATCAGCGTTCGGTGAACTCTAAATCCTTGGCTGAGGTGAGCGATAAGAAGGATATGACGCAGACAATCGCCGAAAAACCGCCAACATGTTGACAAACAACGCTTAGAATTGACGCGGAAATTAAATTTCCGAAACAGATAAACGATTACTTTGCGATCACCTTTGGCGCCTATCCAATTTCGAAATCCTATCCGATATCTACAATATTTTTTTTATAATAAATTCAGTTAATTATATATTTACAGGCCAATCGCAGAATTTCAATATTCCCCCCAACCTTGTGGCATAATACTTGCTACTTTTTAGATGATCTTTGTGGGTTCATATCAGTAGAGGACTGAACAAGTGGACATTGCAACACTTATTGGTATTGTAATAGCCTTTGGCCTGGTCATCATCTCAATCTTAATCGGGGGAGATGGCACTTGGTTTATAAATTATCCTTCGCTGATGATTGTCTTAGGCGGAACAATGGGGGCCACACTTTTAGCTTATCCGTTAAAAGATGTATTAAGTGTAATCACTGTGACCAAAAACGTATTTTTGCATCGCTCACGATCAGCCAGTGAATTGATTCCTTTGATGGCTGGGCTTGCCAAAAAGGCACGGAAGGAAGGAATACTTTCTTTTGAATCCCAATTAAGAGATATTGAAGATTCTTTTCTTGTTAAAGGAATTCAGATGGCAATTGATGGGATGGAGTCAAGTGCGATCGAAGACGTGATGACAACAGAGATAATCTATTTAGAGGAACGACACAAATTAGGATCTGAAATATTTACCACCATGGGTACATTTGCTCCGGCAGTCGGCATGCTTGGAACGATTATAGGATTGGTTCAGATGCTGATGCGGATGGAAGATCCAAGTCAAATTGGTGCGCCTATGGCCTTAGCACTTCTTACAACATTCTATGGTGCGCTACTGGCAAATCTTCTTTTTTTGCCGGTTGCTAGTAAACTTAAGACCCGAAGTAAGCAGGAAGTATTAATTAAACAGATGGTACTTGAAGGGGTCATTTCCATCCAGTCCGGTGATAATCACCGCATTGTGGAACAAAAGCTAAAAGCGTTTTTAGCTCCAAAGGCTCAGCTAGTGGCCAGCGGAGAACCGTTAAAAGCCTGATTTGGTTTACAATTATCGGTATGAGCAAAAAAAAAATTAGCTTAAAGAAATCAAAAGAGTTTTCTGGAGAAAGCTGGCAAATTATCTACACCGGCTTTATTCTTATTCTCCTATGCTTTTTCATCATGCTGTCCTCTTTTTCAACGATGGAGGAAGCAAAAATAATGAGATTTGTCAGGGCTTTTGTGAGTGCTATCAGTATATTGCCAGGAGGGCAAAAATTTGATTCAGTCACAGCGGTCATGCCTATTTCCACAGATATACTCGACAATAAAAGTGAGGTCGCAAAAATTTTCGAAAAACTAGAATTGCTTATTGGAGAACATGGTTTAACTAATGACGTTAGTATTTCTTATTCTTCGAAAGGTCTTGTTATGCGATTATCTGAACATACTCTGTTTGATGTAGGAGTTGTAAGCCTTTCGCCTGAGTCAATATCTTTACTTCAAAAGATTGGAGCTGTTATTTCAAAAACTTCCTATCGTGTTCAAATTGAGGGTCATACGGATAATCTTCCGATCAATACTGAAAAATTTCCATCTAATTGGGAACTGTCAACGGCTCGGGCAGTAAATGTTCTCAGATATTTTATCGATGTTCAAAAAATATCTCCGCACAGATTATTTGCAGTCGGTTTTGGAGAATATCAGCCTCTGGTTTCAAATGATTCACCAACTCAACGTGCAAAGAATCGGAGAGTAGAAATTATATTTCTTGTAAAAGATGAACAAACGCTGCCGGTTGAGATGCAAGAATGAAAAATTCCGAAATTCAGCAAAAAAATGCCGTCGGTTGGCTTACCACCTTTAATGATTTAATAACCCTATTACTAGTTTTTTTCGTTTTTCTATTTTCGATGGGCACGATAGATAAAAAAAAAATGAAAGATTTTCACTACGCTTTGCAAAGTGGTCTTGGTATTTTTAAAGAAGGAAAAAAGGTTTCAGTTGGTATTAAAGAAAAGAGATTCGTTGATGATATGTCCCACATGATGACGCAGCCTGAAGGTGAGTCGAATTCGGAAAAAAGGCGCCGGATGGAAAGTTTAATTGAAAATACGATCAATGCAATTGATACGGATTCAGGGATCCGGGTAACGTATACCCAACAAGGGGTGAATTTTACTTTTGAAGACACCGTCTTATTTGATTTTGGACGGGCTGAAATAAATTCAGAGGCTTTTCTATTTTTAGATAAAATTGCAGGCGTCGTCAAAACGCTCCCATATCCGATCAGGGTTGAAGGTCATACCGACAATGTGCCTATCAAAACCAAGCATTTCCCTTCCAATTGGGAACTTTCCATTGCAAGGGCAGTCAATGTTGTTAAATACCTGGCCGATAAATGCAATTTAAACCCCCGCCGGCTTTCGGCTGCTGGATATGGCGAATCAAAACCAGCAATACCGAATACGACAACAGCCAATAGAGCCAAAAACCGAAGGGTTGAAATTGTATTGATAATGGAGGGCGACAAATAAAATGTCAAATAAAAAACCGGGTCCTGATGATACTTCCCACTAGACGTTTTGAAGACATTAGCACGACTCAGGGGAAAAATCGATTTAAGAAATGAATTAATTAATCAGATTAATAGTCTTTTATCACGAGGCCACATTTCAAATATTTATTTTAAGAGTTTGTGGTTCAATAAACGGTTATTCAAATATGGTTGATCAGATATTAACTCAAGAAGAAATAGATGCCCTCCTATCAGCTATGAATAAAGGAGATGTTGATCTTAATGAGCAAAATAAGGAAAAAACCGAAGCTGTCTTCTACAGCCTTACGACTCAAAATATAATTTTACGCGATCAATTTTGCGCATTGGAAGAAGTTTATGACAAATTTAGTACTCTAATGAATCAGATGCTTTCATTTACGTTACAACGCACTGTAGAAGTCGAATTCGTATCGGCGAAAATGGTAAAGTATCAACAATTCATTGGCGAATTTTCCAGTCCGACAAGTTTTCAGATTTTTACTATGCATCCGCTTATCGGATCTGCACTATTGGCGATTGAACCTATTCTGGTTTTTTCTTTAATCGATTGCATGTTCGGTGGAGATGGCAAACCGACGACAACGGTTAGAGATTTTACCCTTATCGAAGAACGAATAATTAAAAAGATTACACACGAGATATTAAGCAAGCTTGAGGAGGCATGGGACACTGTTTATCGGATTAAGCTCTCTTTAAAAAAAACAGAAACCAGACCCGAGTACGTGCACCTTTTGGCTCCGGATGATTCAATCATAGATATTGTTTTTTCGATAAAAGCAGAAGGATTTACCGGAAATATGCATCTAGGTATTTCCTATCTGACACTGGAGCCGATAAAGGAAAAGCTTTCGGCGAAATATTTGCAGAAAAAAGATATGGAACGCAGGTGGGATTCACAGCTCCAAAAGTTATTACATGATACCCCGGTTACGCTCATCGCTGAACTGGGCAGAACGACGAAGACCGTCAGGCATTTATTGGATCTGCATATCAATGATATTATTAAACTGGATAAGGGACCCGAAGATTTGATTACCATTAGCGTTGATCACGTACCTAAATTTATGGGTTATCCTGGCATTATTAAGGGAAATCGTGCAGTAGAAATTGCGAGATTATTTTAGAAAAATGGAGGCAAAAACTAGATATGGTTGCGGCCGATGAAAACAAAGAGCAGCTGGATCCCCAGAGTGCCGATTCTCAAATAAAATCTGAAAAATCTCAGTCAAAAACAAACGACACGTCTCCTGGAGTTTCAGGTTCGCAAGAAGAGCCCGGTATCCATTCATCCAACAATCTGGACTTCATTCTGGATGTTCCGATTGAGGTGACGGTTGAACTGGGGCGGGCTAAACTGTTGGTTAATGAATTGCTCAAGCTTGGACAGGGATCGGTCATTGAACTGTCCAAGCTTGCTGGTGAAACCTTAGAAGTTTTGGCGAATCAAAAGCTGGTTGCTAGAGGTGAAGTTGTGGTCGTAAACGATAAATATGGTGTTCGGCTTACTGAAGTCATCAGCCCAATGGAGCGCGTTGAGAGGCTAAGATGAATACGTCACCGGATATGATAACCACCGCGATGAAGATGTTCGTTGCCTTAGGAGTTGTCCTGGGCGCACTGTTTGTTGCTTTTTATTTCACTCGGCGTGTTTCTAAGCTTCAATCCTCAGGTAATAAAGAAACGTTGATAAGAGTTTTGGCAAACAAATTTATCGGAGTAAAGAAAAATATCTGTGTGGTCGAAATACCCGGAGCACTTTTGATATTAGGCATCACCAGTAACAATATTACGCTGCTGACTAAAATAGAAGATGATGCGATTCTCGAAAAAATTCGTGAAGACCAATCCGCTCAGAGAACACCTTCTTTTTCGGAACATTTGAATAAAATTACTTCGCGATTTAAATCATATAAAAATGGTCGGCGTTAGGGCAGCGGCCCAACATGAATGTTTTGGTTGTGGAGTATCGAGTTGCTGAACTGTTTGCGAGTTAAAATCTATAAAAGGCATACCGTCTGGGAGTTTTTTTTCAACTGTCTGAACAAGTCAAAAGCAATGGCAATTGTTCCGTTGAAGCTTTTCTGTACGGTAGCCATTGCCGCCGGTATCACCTTTATGGTATTGCCGGTTGATTGCTGGGGTGAGGAGTCGACCATTGAAACACCTTTTTTCAGCGTTGGCTTAGACCAAATAGAGAGCCTCGGAGAGCCGACTGTTATTCTGCAGATTTTCTTTTTGATGTCGGTTCTCTCTTTGGCTCCAGCTATTATGATTATGCTCACCTCGTTTACTCGGATTGTTATTGTTTTATCATTACTGCGGCGTGCCTTAGGCACTCAACAGATGCCTCCCAATCAAGTAATGATCGGCCTTGCCTTGTTTTTAACCTTCTATATTATGACACCGGTTTGGCAAACGGTTAATCATAACGCCATACAACCATATCTTGAGAAAAAAATAGATCAACAACAAGCCTTTGATAATGCTGCGCGACCGTTAAGAGAATTTATGTTCAAGCAGACCAGAGAAAAGGACTTAGCGTTATTTGTTGATATCGCGGCGGTCAAAAGACCCAGAAATATGAATGATATTCCGACCAAAGTGCTTATTCCATCATTCATCATCAGTGAGGTCAAAACAGCGTTTCAAATCGGCCTGTTACTTTACGTACCGTTTTTAATTATCGACATGGTGGTCGCCAGTGTTCTGCTTTCTATGGGAATGATGATGCTGCCCCCCATCATGATTTCGTTGCCATTTAAGCTTATGGTATTTGTGTTGGCTGACGGCTGGTACCTTTTGGTGGGATCTCTAGTGAAAAGTTTTGCATAGAGAAAAGTGTTATGACTCCTGAATTTATAACCGGATTCTT
>CP070746.1:1939487-1945866 GCA_020348305.1 Desulfobacterales bacterium | reverse complement strand
CTTTAATGCCGATAATAATTTCACAATGGAAATTTCGCTTATATTATTATTTATAGGTATTTCGCTTATTGCAATAGCCAGAATTATACATATTTTAATTAACAGAAATCAAAGAAAAAAAAAGCGTAGATAAAAACGTCTGGGAATTTGTATAATTAAATGAAATCTAATTCTTAAAACGGACACTTTTTGAATTCTATTATTTACGAATTTTTCATTGACACTGAAACAATGTCATGTTATTGAAAATTTTTATAATTTGTAAACCATGGCTCATTTAGAATACATAAAGAAAAATGTGGGCTTTGCCGAAGAGGAAGAATGCCTTGAATCGCAAGATGATTCATCCCTGAATGTCTCTACAGGTATTATTTATGGGCTAATCATCTCTGGTTATCTTTGGCTTGGAATATTTTTGTTAATAAAGCTTTTACCTTAGTGAGAGTTTAACACTTGATATAGCAAACTACTCAACTCAGGCAATGCAGCCGGTTTGGTCAGATAGCCTCTTATTGAATCCTTGACCCTATCCTTTAACCCATCCAATCCATTCATTTCGTAGCCGGATATAAATGCGATTTTAGCTGCCGGATCAATATCCAATAGCTTTTCGGCACAGATAAATCCACCCATTTCCGGCATGTTGATATCCAACAAAACAACTTCCGGATTGAACGTTTCGTACTTGTTCAAACCTTCTTTTCCGGTTTTTGCCAAAATCGGCCGGTAATTTAAGCCATTGAGCAGATCTTTCATCGCGTTTAGAATTTGTTCTTCGTCATCGACCACCAGAATGCGCTGGCCGGTTCCCGGTGATATCTGAGGTGTGGCTGTTTCCTGTATCTTTTCGACCGTATCGGCCAGAGGCAGGCTGATCGTGATGGTTGTCCCTCTGTTTAACGCGGAATCAACACTAACCTTGCCTTTATGGCTTTTTACAATACCATAGGTTGTTGATAGCCCCAGGCCGGTTCCCTGGCCCACGGGTTTGGTCGTAAAAAATGGGTCAAAGCACTTTTCAATGGTTTCCCTGTCCATTCCCTGTCCGCTATCCGCCACGATAAGCTCTGCCTGGTCTCTGACTATGCGAGCCTCTATTCGCAGTTCACCGCCTTCGGGCATGGCGTCCCGGGCGTTGGTACACAAATTCATTAAGGTCTGGCTAAGTCCGGCAGCGTCTCCCAAAACCGGCAGGGAGCTCGGCACATCAATTTGGATATCGATCTTTTGATCAAATGATTTTCGGATCAACTGATAGGTATCCTGAATCACATCGGCCAAATCCAGGTTTTGAAATTCTGTTTCGATTTGCCGCCGGGAAAACTGCAACAACCCATCCACCAACCCCGCACCCCGTTTGACGGATTTGTTAATGCGCCCCGCTACCTCATGCAACCCGGACTTATCTTCGTAATTCATTTGAATCACCTGGCTGTTGACCAGAATTTCGGTGAGCGTATTGCGAAAATTATGAGCCACGCCTGCGGCAATGGTTCCGATGGCTTCCATTTTCTGTACATGTTGAAGCCGCATTTCCAGCTTTTTACGATCGGTAATATCGGTAATCAGAATGATAATAGTAGATGGATCATTTCCAACCGGGACGTTTTTGACGGTCACCAATCGACCGTTGAGTTCAATCGGTGAAATCTCCCCGATCTCCATTGGTTTTTCATCTTTGTTGTCTATCAATGCGTCGATTTGAGATCGGATCTGACCTTCGAACAAATCCTGCGGAAGTGCGGCCAGCAGCCTTTCCTGGGGTAGCCCAAAAATCGAAATGGCGGCTGCGTTGGCATAGACGATTTTGCCGCAATAAACTTCCAGGATGCCCTCGGACATACTTTCCAATATGGTTTCCAAATGGCGGTTGCGCGAAAGAAGCTCTTTGGTCAAGCGGCGGGCATAAACCGAATCAAGCCCCTTGATCGCCTTGGATTCATCGTCCTGAGGAAGGGTATCCGATGCTTCAATGGCGGCCAAGACATGTCTGGCGGTGGTTTCAAAAGGTCCTTTGGCAATATACGCATTGGCACCGATTTCGGTGTGATCAAAGTCGAGTTCGGCAACCGCCGCCGATAAAATAACCAAATAACAATCCTTGAGGTGGGGCATGTTGCGAACAATCTGGCATAATTTGTCACCATCGATTTTGGGCATGATGAGGTCGAAAAACATGATATCCGGGAAAAAGGATGTCAGCTTGTTCAAAGCGGCAAAACCATCCTGTGCGGTGGCAACTTCGTGGCCTTCCCGCTCCAAAAGATCGGTCAAGTATTTTAACATTAAGCGATCATCATCGACCAAAAGGATTTTTTTGCCCATAGTTGAATTATAGCAGACTTTTTAAAAAAAAGCTGGTTAAGCCCAAAAATTCAAAAAGATAGAATCAATTCCTCACAAAATCGATTATTTTATCTTCTGAGAAACCAAATCCCGTAATTGTCGATTCACCTTGTCAATTTGATTTTCGAGTTTATCAATTATCTGATCCAGATCTTCAAATTTCTTCTCTTTGCCCTTTATCTCCAGATCAAAGGCCGTGTCGGCAGCGGCCTCAGCCTGAAAGTTTCGCAGCATCCCCTTTAGCGAATGAGCAGTGCGGTTTAGTATCTCGGCATCTTTGGTGTAAACAGCGTCTCGCAATGTCGTCAGCATCTGGGGATAGTCGCTGGTAAACATATCAACAAGTTCTTTGAAAAGATTCCAGTCATGATCAAAAGCGTTGAGCAACGACTGTTTATCAAGGCATTGTGCATCTGTCTCAGGAGCTGATTTTTCACAGGATTTCGTCGGCAGCAGCGCTTCGATAGCTTCAAAGAGCTTTTCGGAGGATATGGGTTTGGAGACATATTCGTCCATGCCGGCCGCAAGGCAACGTTCACGGTCGCCTTCAATGGCATAGGCGGTCATGGCGACAATAGGAATATGGCCTCCGGTTTGTTTTTCCAACTTGCGAATCTCCCGTGTGGCTTGAAAACCATCCATCTCAGGCATCTGAACATCCATTAACACAAGGTCAAAGGCATGCCGGGACAGAGCTTCCAGAACCTGCCGTCCATTTTCAACTAAGCCGGCATGGTAACCGTACTTTTCAAGCAATCGCATAATAAAGGTCTGATTAAAGGGGGTGTCTTCGGCCACCAGAATTTTTAACGGCCGATCAGTTACTCTGGGCTTCGGCGCTGGTAATGTTGGTTTTGGTTGCGGTGGTGGTGGTTTCAAACCCAAAACAATTTTAATGGCATCCAACAATTCGGGCGGATGTAATGGTTTGACGATATCGACCTTAACGCCGAGTTCCATATATTCGGCTTTACGTTTCAGATGCGGAAAGGTGAGCATCATAATCACTTTGCCATCCAGCAGGTTTTGGTCTTTTATCCAACCGGCCAGAGAAAATCCGTCTGATCCAGGCATATCTGTGTCAATTAAAACCAAATGAAACGGCGAACCCGACGACGCGGCGTCAGTGAGAATCTGTTGGGCCTTGTCAGCTGATGATACACAGACGGGGGACATTTGCCAGTGTTCCAGTATTTGCTGAATAATCTGCCGGCTGGTGGAATTGTCATCCACCACAAGAATCTTCACGTCCTGCAGTTCAGCAGGGGGTTCCTCAACAGGGATTTCATCGTTATCCGGCGATACGCCAAAACGACCTGTAAACCCGAATCGGCTCCCGCGACCGGATTCACTTTCCAACTGGATGCGCCCGCCCATCAGTTCCACCAGCTGCGCCGATACAGCCAAACCAAGGCCGGTGCCACCGTACTGGCCTGACGTTCTGGCATCCAGCTGTTGGAACGCATTAAATATGGTTTGCTGATACTCTTCGGGTATACCGATACCGGTATCTTCAACCACAACCTGCAGATAGACCTCCGTATCGGTTTTTCGGTTTAATGTCACATACACCGCAACTTCGCCCCGGTTGGTAAATTTTACTGAATTTTCGATTAAATTGAGTAACACCTGACGCAGGCGTGCCGGATCGCCGATTACGCTATAGGGTACATCAGGGGCCACCCGATAGGCCAGTTCAAGACCTTTGGCCTGGGTCTTCATTGCCATCATTCTGATGGTTTCTTGCATGAAATCTCTCACATTAATGGGTATCTGTTCGAGTTCAAATTTGCCGGCTTCTATTTTGGAAAAATCAAGCAGATTGTTGATCAAGGCTAACAATGCGTAAGCAGAGGATATGACCACATCCAGATCTTCCCTTTGATCCGGGCGCAGATCCGTTTCCAACATCAACTCGATCAAGCCAATAATGGAGTTCAGCGGGGTACGGATTTCATGGCTCATGTTGGCCAGAAACCTGCTCTTGGATCGATTTGCAGCTTCTGCAGCCTTTTTAGCCTGGCGCAATGCTTGGGCTCGTCGACGCTCCGTGACATCCCTTAAGAAGCCGCTATAGCCGGTTGGCTGGCTTTTGGAATTCTTTATCAAGAAGATAGAAGACTCCACATAACGTTTGGAACCATCCTGTCGGGTCAGGGTCCAGCCTAGCGCAACAGCGGATTCACCGGTTTCATAAACATGATGCATGGCATCCTTCACTCTCCGGGAATTGATCTCGTCAAGATAGGCGGTTTGGTTCATGCCAGACATTTCTACCCTGGAATATCCCAAAATGTCGCACATGGAATCATTGAAGTAAGTAAAGTTCCCATCAATGTCGACTTCAAAATATCCATCCGGAGTGGTTTCAATAATCCGGCGGTAGCGCTCTTCACTTTTCCGCAGCTTTTCTTCCGCCATCAGGCGTTGATTGATGGTATATTGGGCATGGGCTCCAAAAATTGCAAACAAACATAAAACCGTCAAACGTGTCCAGATTTCGCTGCGCTCCGGACCAAGCAGCCGTTGAAAGAAGTTCACATCATAGTCGAAGAAAAATAATACCGAATCAAATACGGAATAAAACAACGCCAGCGCAAAGCCGATCAATACGAATTGATCCCAAAAATGGACCCGAATTTTCTTTGCATCGGTCATTCTAACGTCTCCTTTGTTGGGGCCGAAGGTAAGTGCTAGCAAACAGGCCACAAAATACACGAAAATAATTATTAAGGACTTAAAAAATATTATCAATGAAATTAAGTATTTTCAAGGTGATTATCCGAGGACCTGAGCGCAGGCGTGATTTAATATAGGGCAAATACGAAAATGAATTGAAGGTGCTGAAAGACTGAAACGGAAGATTGATTTCTGAAAATATTATTCCCGTATTATTTTGATCCGTGGGCTCTTACGGCGGTCCTCGCCACTGCGTCTATCTTGGCCGCTTCGTCTTTCAGGAATGTGGAGGGTGTATGAATAATTCCGGCGATCCCCACCGGAGCGTCTGCCGCCGTTATCGATTAAAATCAATTTCTTCAATTTATCGCCCATCTTCACATCTGCTGTGAGGATCGAAAAGGTATGCTTATTCATCTCATTCAACCCGTCTTTAGCGGGAGAATGCCCCCCGACAAAAAAAGTAATGGAATGCTAACGGCACCGTTTTAAGCGAGGATGAAACGATGGGTAACTTTTTTCTCTCTTTTTATCTGCTACTATCCTTAATGAGATCGCCAAACAGGCTTAAATGAAAAAATAATATAACTTTTATTTAAGCATATTTTTATTTAAGCATATTTTGTGCCAAACGCACTGATTCCCCCCCAAAAAAAAGAGATGATCACAAGAGAACTTAATTTAGCAATGAGATCAATTGGATAGAGTCATAACCGCAAGAAAGCCAGCTCCGAGCAGCTCAATGCCTGTATTTTTGCGGCACAGAATTTAAAATTAAATATGATATAATTTACACAAAGTTATACAAAATATTTCACTATCTAGAAGTCAATTCCCTTGGAGTAGTTTAATCGACGGAATCCGTTGGTGGAACGATGCCAAGATCTTTTATCTTGTACAACAGTGTCTTATAGCTAATATTTAATATCTTGGTGGCCTTGCTGCGGTTCCAGCCCGTTTTTTCGAGCACATAGGTGATGACCTCTTTTTCAACCCGATCGAGGGCCTTTTTCCTAATCTTTTTAAGCGACAGTGAGTTAAGATTTGACGAATTTTCATTGTCTAAACCCAACAGACCCAGTGGAGTAGAGGGCATGGCAATCGTGGAGGCAATTTCGACAGCGCTGTCCGATTTGCCGGTGGCGCTGAGAAGATCATCGATGCTCTCTTCATCCTCACCCAAGATCATGATTCGTTTCAGGATATTTTGCAGCTCCCTGACATTGCCGGGCCAGTGGTATGTCGCTAATTTGTCAATGATTGCCGGGCTGGGTTCTACGAGTTTTTTCCCATTAAATTGGTTGAGGTATTCCTTTATATAATGCTCAATGAGGTAGGGAATATCTTCGGGTCT
>CP070746.1:1916910-1939387 GCA_020348305.1 Desulfobacterales bacterium | reverse complement strand
CGTATATGCGACCGGCGGAAATGAAGAAGTTGCCAGGCTGTCCGGTATCAAAACCGAGCGAGTCAAGATCATCACTTACATGATCTGCAGTTTCACCGCATCTTTGACCGGTATCTTCTTAGCCAGTCGAATGGGTATGGGGGACCCTCTGGTTGGTGAACGCTATATGCTGGACTCCATCCTACCCGTGCTGATCGGCGGCACGAGCCTCTCCGGAGGCAAAGGCGGGGTCAGCGCAACAATTGCCGGCGTTTTTATTTTTGCCATCCTCAGCAATGCGTTAAACCTTCTCGATGTGTCTGCCTATTGGCAATGGATTATAAAAGGGTTGATCATCATCGTGGCCGTAGCGTTTTATATGAGTAAAAAGAAATAACCCGATAATACAACCAAAAACTGAACCGATCCTTTCTTATTCCCATGTTTCTTCTCTTAAATTACTGCTATTTGATCACTAATAGTCAGGTGTTTTAGCCTGAGAAGCGAGCTTCGATAATCGTTATATCATCCTGAAGTCGGATATCGTTTGAAAACTTCAGTAATTTCTCCTCCAACGTTTCCATGCATAGTGGGGCTTTGGGATAGTCAAGGCTTTTTAGGATTTTTATAAATCCTTTGACGCCAAGCCATTGCTTCTGAGCATTTTGTATCTCGGTAGCACCGTCACTGAACAAAAGGATTGAATCACCGGATTTCAATCTCACCGTTTTCTCCTTGTAGGGGATATCTTCCATGACACCTAAAGGTGGACCGGCAGATTTTGGCTCTTCAACGGTCCAATTTTCATGGATGATCAGCGGTGTGGGCCCACCGGCTCCCGTGAAGCACAGTGTTCCAGCACGGGCATCAATAAACCCGCACATTGCCGTTGCAAAGGTAACGACGCTGCCAAATAATTTTACAAGCTCAGCGTTGACCGCAGCGGCAAAAGCTGCCGGGTTTCCCAGCAGATGAAAATGACGGTTCCACTGGATGCTTAAATGCATGGCATACAGGGCTGCAGCCACGCCGTGTCCTTCCATATCGGCCAGCAAAAATCCATACCGATCTGCATCCAGCGGCTGGATGGCATAATAGTCCCCGCCGACAATGTCATAGGACATGAAGAAGGTCGAAAAGCGCAGGCGCGGGTCTTCTGGCAAGTCGTGCTGCAGGGCCTGGTGCTGAATTTTTTGAGCACGCTCAAGGTCAACCAGCATGGGTGATACATCCCGAAACGTTTCCACACCACCAATGATTTCACCGGCTGCATTGTGAATCGGGGCAGTCGTAACCTGGGTAGGAACTCTACGGCCATCCTTGCATAAAGCAAAAACGATGATAGGCACATTGGTGGTGACTCCTGTGATCATGGCGCGGTGCAAAGGGCAATACTCTTCACCACACAATCGGTGCCCGTCCTTATCCACGTGACTAAGGATGTCTTCCAGGCATGCCCGACCCAAAACATCCTCGGATCGCCAACCGGTGATGCGCTCTGCAGATTTGCTCCAGAACATAATCCGACGTTCGCGATCGCACACATAAACGCCGTCGCTTAGGCAATCGATAATTTTTTCAGTTGAAATGAGTAAGTCTTTCATAGGAAGCCTCATAGTGTGTTAGAAATTTTGTGTATTTTTATATTTGGCGCGCTTTCAAAGCCGGCTTTTGCCCTAAACTCAACTCTTTCAAAAATACAGATTTAAAATAGATATCGCAAGGTTTTTTAGACGATGATGCAGATATGTGCCTGATCAGCGATGAATTTGAGGCTTTTCAAATCCTGACATTTATTGTTGATCCCCAACTACCCGTGATGTTGGAATTCTCTGCTCCTCGGGCTGCTTCATCGGGTGGGTAAATAAAATGAGCCGTTCCAGGATTGCATGCAGGACAAATCGTACTTAATGTTCGTGCTAGTCGGAGGATATAATAAAATGAATAAAATCGAATACCACCCGATTGGAGTTATACACTCCCCCTTTCAAACGCCTGAAGGTACGCCCATTCAGACGAGCGGGGCAGTGGGAGTCGAAGCAGAAATAGAAGTTTACCCTGAATTTGCAGATGGCCTCGAAGATCTTGCGGGATTTTCACATATTATTTTACTTTATCATTTCCATTTATCCAAAAAATTTTCTCTGCGAGTAAAGCCATACCTTGACGATGTGCTGCACGGACTTTTTGCAACCAGAGCCCCCGCGCGCCCAAATCCAATTGGTATATCCGTGGTTCGCCTCATGAAGATTGAAAGCAGAATGCTTTTCGTCCAGGATATTGATGTGGTGGACAAAACTCCGCTGTTAGATATCAAACCTTACGTTCCAGATTTTGATGTAAGAAAAGTAGACAGGATTGGATGGTTAGAAAAAAAGACCAAAAATATTAAGAAATCCATCGATAATGGAAGATTTGCACGATGAACTCACAATAATGAACAGTGAAATGATGGAGTAATTTCTGATACAATTTTACAGTCGAGTAAATACTCTCCAGATGTAACTCTACACCCGGTCTTTGGTGATCAGGAATCCAGACTCCATCATTCTGCGCCTTCGGCGCTGAATCCTGCATGCAGTGCTTTTAAGGAAGCATCCAGCAGCTCTTTATTTTTCGAAAATCTGCTCTCTAAAACAGCTTTGATATCCTCAAAAGAACAAAACAGACTATCCTGATGTTCAGGTGTCTGTTCGGCCTTTGCCAGCGCAAAACCAAGAACGATAAGATTTATCGATTTGGGGTTTGCGATCTTCTGAGCCAGCGTGTCCGCATCAATGGTATCGGCGGATATATTCGTTTGCGGCATTGCATCACTGCGGCCGTTGACAACCGCCCAGCCCCCGGATTTCAAAAATGCGCCGTGCTGCAGCACATTTTCGGCTTTCAACACCAGCAGACCATTTGCTTGTAACGGGCGGATGAGTGGACTTGAAAAACCACCTACTTTCAAATGGGACAACACCGTCCCTCCTCGTTGAGCCATACCGTGGGTTTCGGATGTAAACACCGGCAGTCCTTTTCCAATCGCTGCTTCGGCTAATAGACGCGTAACAAACAAAACGCCCTGACCACCAATTCCGCTGATGATAATTTGCTGCCGTACAGGCTCAACCATATCTCCTCCCAATAATGAGTAGCGTCGGATCGAGTATCCTTTTTTTAACCGCAGAACCGCAGAATCCTCCGGAGGCGAACAGAATATCCATGTTAAGAATGTTATATTATACCTTTCAAAACGTGAAATCTGAAACCAGCGACCAGTGACCTGAAGCCGGAGACCAGAGGCCACTTACTTTTTCTCCACAATGGACCCCTTCGGACACACATTCAAACACACACCGCATCCGGTGCACAGAATGCGGTCGATTGATACAAACTTTTCGTCTTCATCTTCATGATAAAGCAGTGCCGGGCATTCGAAATGCTTGATGCAGTATCCGCAGCCGTCGCAATCTTCAGTAATTTCTACCGGTATGTACTCGGCTTTTTCCTCTTTCCTCGCCGCATCAATTATACACGGATACCTGGATATGATGACCGCCGGACCGTGTTCGCGGCTGTATTTAACAGCTTTCTTAACCAAAGCCGTAAATTCCTTAATCTGATAGGGATCTCCTTCTTCGCAAAATTTTACGCCGCATCCACGCACGAGGGTTTTGATATCTAGTGCTTCCAGCGGTTCGCCGCAGGGACCTAATCCACTGGCAGGCGTCGGTTGACTGCCGGTCATAGCGGTTGTGCGGTTGTCTAAAATGACCAGCACAAATCTCACATTTTGGACGACCGCGTCGACTAACGCCGGCACGCCGGCATGGAAAAAAGTAGAATCTCCGATGGTGGCTACAATGTCCGGCCGCTTTTTTTGCCTCTTATAAGCGTGATAAAATCCGCAAGCCTGGCTGATGGCCGCGCCCATGCAAAGAACCGTATCCACCGCACCTAAATTCAATCCCAACGTATAGCAGCCGATATCGCTGGTATAGATGCCTTTTTTAACGGCTTTCTTTATCGCAAAAAAACTGGCCCGATGCGGACATCCGGCACAAAGGGTCGGGCGCCGGCCGGTAGCAAACGGAATTTCGAGTTTTTCGGATTGAATCCCGACAAATTGGCTTACGATATCTTGAATAGTCTCGGGATAAAGCTCACCGACTCTAGGCACGGCATTTGTCATTTTGCCTTTGACGCGATGCCGATCGGCCAGCTGCATTTCGATGACACCCATAGTTTCTTCGATAACCAGAATTTCCTCATAGGCATTGATTACATGTTCGATAAATTGGGTGTGCAATGGAAAGGGCTGAAGCACTTGATAAAATGGGATCTGCTGCCACAGATTCAGCTCTTTTATGATTTCCCTGCTATGAGCTGCGGCAACACCAGATGAAATAATGGCTTTAGAGGATGTTGCTTCGGGATTGTGCCGAAGCGGTTCCGTTGGAGCGTGTTGGGAGACGGCCATAAGCTTTTCTTCAAGCGCTTTATGCAAATGAAATCGAAATCGAGGTGTGGCCGCCCAACGGGTCGGGTCTTTCTCGAATTTAACTTCCCGGCCGTTCTGGGGGATGTAATCCAATTCAATATCCTGGCGGGCATGACAGACCCGGGTGGTCGGCCGCAGCATTACCGGAGTATTATATTCTTCAGATATAGCATAGGCCATGCCGATCATTTCTTTGGTTTGATGGGGTGAATCCGGATCGAGAACCGGAATCCTGGCCATCATTGCCATCAAACGGCTGTCCTGCTCCGTCTGGGAAGAGTGAGGCCCGGGGTCATCCGCACTGATTACAATAAACCCGCCTTTTATGCCCATGTACGCAGCGCTCATTAAGGGATCGGAGGCCACGTTTAAACCGACCTGCTTCATACTCACCGCCGTGCGCAGACCCGTTTGACAACCTGCGTATGCAATTTCAAACGCAATCTTTTCGTTTACGGCCCATTGCGTATGCATGGATAGCTTATTTTCCTTTTGGAAATACGCCACGGCGGCAAGGATCTCAGATGCCGGGGTTCCGGGATAAGAGGTTGCAATCGCACAACCGTTTTCCACCAGTCCGCGCGCTATAGCTTCGTTGCCTAATAACAATCTACGCTCGTTCACTAGATTCCTCCATATTGGAATAAAAGCCGCCCCTGCATTTCTGAATTTAGCCTATTGTTGCTAAAATATTGTTAACATTGTTTGTATAACCGCACAGATATAAGGACAATCGAAATTTTGATGTTGGATCTGATATTCACCCACACTGAATTTCTCCTTCAACCATCAAGATACTGTGCTGGAGAGACCCAGCCCACTGGGATGTCGTCCTCGTACTCGTCCTCTATCCGTTTAGCATCGTGCTTCACAAACTCCATTTGTCGATTGCGAGAACGAGGACGACGAGGAGGACGAGAAACAATCTTCAATCCTCAGCATTCATCGCAACCACGCAACCCGTCTCAACCTACAACTCAAATGCCCTTACACTTATATTTAAAGGCAAGCTCCTCAGTCGCTCCATAACATCATCCGGGATTGCATCATAAGTGCGCATAAAAATCATTGTATTGTCCCCCCCTTCCTCCTTACCAACACGCATTCTGCTGATGTTAATTTTGTGATTGCCGAGCAGGGTTCCGATACTTCCAATAGCACCCGGCTTGTCATGGTTATGGATTAATACAAATCGACCTTCCGGGCGCAGCTCCAGACGGAAGTTATTGATATTCACGACGCGAGGATTCTTTTTACCGAAAATTGTACCGGCAACTTTATTGATGCCTTCATCAGAGACTGCTTGCACCGTAATCAGGTTAATATATTCTTCCGTTTCAGAGATGGTTACTTCGGTTACTTTTATACCCCTTTCCTTGGCCAGGACCTCGGCATTTACAAAATTCACATCGTCCTTCACCATTGGCGTTAAAAGACCTTTCAGCACCGCAGTCTTGACTGTTGAAAGATCATAGTCCTGAAAGTCTCCGGCAAATTCGATCACCACTTCCTTTATCGGGCCGCCGGACAGCTGTGCCAGAAGATACCCCATTCGGTCGGCAAGTGTCAGCAAAGGTCCGATTCTCTCAAGCAACTCCCCACTGACCGCCGGAACGTTTACCGCATTGATGATGGTGCCGTTTTTAAGGAATGCAATAATTTGTTCGGCCACTTGAACCGCCACATTGGTTTGGGCTTCCACGGTTGACGCGCCAAGATGGGGCGTGCAAATTACCCGGTCAACCTCAAATAAGGGGCACACACCTGGAGGTTCATGCTCAAAAACATCCAAGGCAGCCCCGGCAACTTTTCCGGATCGTAATGCTTCGTTTAAATCCGCCTCATCCACAATTCCGCCCCGGGCGCAATTGATGATCATCACACCGTCTTTCATTTGATCAAAGGCCGCTTTGTTAAGCAGGCCGAGGGTCTCCTTCATTTTGGGAACATGCAGGGAAATGTAATCAGACCGCCGGTATAGCTCCTCGATTGAAACCGGTTCAAAGCCGGCCTTCTCAATGTGTTCCGGTGTGACATAGGGATCATGAACAATCACATTCATCTTCAAACCGCGGGCACGATCCGCCACAATGGAGCCGATTTTGCCGAATCCAATGACACCGAGGATTTTGTTAAATACTTCCCTTCCCTGAAGTTTTTTCTTTTCCCAAAGCCCGGCCTTTAACGTAGAAGTGCCCCAGGGAATGTTGCGAGTCAGTGCCATCATCATGGCAAGGGTATGTTCGGCCGTGGTGATGACGTTGCCGGTCGGGGTATTCATCACCACAACACCTCGCTTGGTGGCTGCTGGAATATCAACGTTATCCAGACCGATTCCGGCTCGGCCAATGACTTTCAGATTTTTGGCCGCTTCGAGAATTTCCTCGGTTACCTTTGTGGCACTGCGAATAACTAGGGCATCATAATTTCCTATAATTGATTTGAGCTCATTGGGTCCAAGGCCGGTGTTGACATCCACCTCTATTCCCTGTTCTTCTTGAAACATTTTAATTCCGGCCTCTCCGAGATTGTCGCTGACCAAAACTTTCATTATTTTTCTCCCTGAATTGTTGTTTCGGGAATTAAATACATATTATAATTAGAATAGTGGAAAGTCTAAGACTATGAATGTTGCGGGGATTATTAAACGGGGTATCCGGGTATAGATCCATCTAACTAATGATAATTTTGTGCAAATTAAGATTTTGTGATTAATTTTAGCTTCTTATCATGCGAGGTTCAGTTCAAAAAAGCAAGATCAAATCATCACCCTCAATCTGCCCTTTTCTTCGCTTGTTCGATCATTTCTACGAGACTTACGACTTTCGGCTTCGGAGGGACAAATACTTTGTCCAGCTCTTCTTTAGCATAATGCTCGTCCAGAAACGTATTGATATCGATGTACATATGCCAGCAACCGACCAACCATCTGCAGGGAAACATATTGTTCTCAGTGCGACATAGTTTAAAATTAACATTGCCACCAATCCTGGGGCATCGAATGGTTTTGTTATCGTATTGCTCAATCAATCTTTTATCCTTTATACTTCCTATGAAAAGGGACGCACTCACAGACTTAATTAAGTTATGCCTGCGAGTGCACCCTTATAGATATATGTTATTTGTCTTCAACTCACTCTTAATGGCCAATCTTAATTTAATGTGCTGATCAGCAAAATTAGCCCGGGATTTCAGGCAGCTCTTCCAGCGCCTTTTTAACTTCTTCTTCAGGGTAAGCAAAGTCTTTGAGTTCACCTGATAGATAACGATCATAGGCAGACAAATCAAAGTGCCCATGCCCGCTGTGTGCGATCAAGATGGTTTTGGATTCACCAGTTTCTTTGCATTTAAGGGCTTCATCAAATGCTACTTTCAGGTTGTGACACGGCTCCGGACCCGTGACAATCCCTTCGGTACGGGCAAATTTAACCCCGGCATCAAAGATGGCAGTCTGATGGGCTGCAACAGCTTCAATAAGTCCGAGCTGATAGAGATGGCTGATGATAGGAGCCATTCCATGATAACGCAGACCTCCGGCATGAATCGGGGGTGGAATAAATGTATGTCCCAGGGTATGCATCTTTGCTATAGGAGCCATCCCGACCGTATCGCCAAAGTCATAGGCATATACTCCCCTGGTCATGGTGGGACAGCTTTCAGGCTCAACGCAGATAACTCTTAAATCGGGTTTTTCTCCGCTTATTTTGTCCCTGATCCAGGGCAAAAATTGCCCAGCGAAGTTTGAACCACCGCCAACACAGCCGACAATAATATCCGGGTAAGCATCTGCCATTTCCATCTGTTTTCGGGTCTCTTCCCCGATGATGGTTTGATGAAGTAATACATGGTTGAGCACACTTCCCAACGAATAGTGAGTATCATCGCGGGACACTGCATCCTCTACTGCCTCACTAATAGCAAGACCCAAGCTGCCGGGACAATCCGGCCATTTTTCAAGCATTGCTTGCCCACCTTTGGTATCCGTGCTGGGGCTGGCGATACACTTTGCGCCCCAGGTCTCCATTAAGATGCGCCGATAGGGTTTTTGGTCAAAGCTAATTCTGACCATATAGACCTTTAATTCAACATCGAAAAACGAACAGCCCATAGCCAGCGCGCTTCCCCACTGCCCGGCACCAGTCTCAGTAGTTATTCGTTTAGTACCTTCTTTGACATTGTAATATGCCTGGGCAACTGCAGTGTTGGGCTTATGGCTGCCCGCCTGGCTCGTGCCTTCGTATTTATAAAAAATCTTGGCCGGTGTATCTAGAGCCTTTTCCAGCCGGTAGGCTCGATGCAGGACTGTGGGTCGCCAGGTGCGGTAGATATCTTGTACCTCTTCGGGGATATCAATCCAGCGCTCTGTGCTCACCTCCTGCTTAATAAGCTCCATGGGAAATAAAGGAGCTAGATCCTCCGGACCTATTGGTTCTTTTGTCATAGGGTGTAAATAGGGTGGTAATGGTTCGGGCAGATCAGCTTGAATATTATACCATTGGGTAGGCATGTCCTTTTGTTCCAGAAAATACATTGCTTGCTCCATTTTGGAACCCTCCTTTTCCGTAGATTAGTTCACATTTCAGTCCGCAGCAATTTTTGCCACGGACCGCACTCAATCCCTTATGAAATAAAGAACTTACATGTTTTATCAGTCTGAAGCCCCATCGTTATTATGCTGTTAAATGACAATTGGCAGAGTTTCTGAAAACTCTTCATTTACTGGCTTGACTTCATTCTGTATACGGTATACAAAACTTAGTCAAGTAAATAATCGTGGTTTTTTCAGATGATCAACCATAGAAGAAAGGAATGGTAACATGGCTGACGAAAAAATTCTGTATCGCTCGGCATTTAACCCGCTGTTGATTCAACCCAGCCGCCTTTTGCCTGATGAAGTCGCTGTGATCGGAGCCGGGACGATCGGTCCGGATATCGGGTATTATCTCAAAAGCGCCATGCCCGGCTGTAAACTGATTCTGGTTGATATTGCCGAACAGCCGCTAAAACGAGCTGAACAGCGCATAATCGGATACACACAAAAAGCCGTGGATAAAAAAAAGATGAAACCGGATAAGGCCGAAGCCGTTCGGGAAAATATCGTTTATACCAGTAATTATGAAGAAATAAAAAATTGCAAACTTGTTATAGAGGCTGCTACAGAAGACATCCCTCTCAAGCAGAAAATATTCGATATGGTGGAACATATTGTCAGCGAAGATACCATCATTACCTCCAATACGAGCTCGATACCGGCCGACCGGCTTTTTTTGAAAATGAAAAAGCCCGAACGAACCACCATCACTCACTTTTTTGCACCCGCATGGCGCAGCTTACCGGTTGAAGTGATTTCATGGAAACAGGGCAGCCAGGAAGTACTGGATTACCTGTTCTGGTTTTTTGCCAAAACCGGCAAAGCGCCAATCATTACCGCCAATGCCATCTGCTTTGTTTTGGATCGGATATTTGATAACTGGTGCAACGAGTCTGCCTATTTGCTGGATCAAGCAACCGCCAGCCAAATTGACAAAGTTGCCGAAGAATTTGTATTCGCCGGGCCCTTCTTTGTCTTGAATTTGGCCAACGGCAACCCCATTATCATTGAAACAAACACTCTTCAGATGGAAGAAGGCACCCACTACCAACCGGCACCCATTTTGAGATCGGTGGATCGATGGCTGACCCATCGCCCCGGTAGCCCGGTTGATGTACCGGAAAATATTAAAAACAACGTTCGGGATCGGCTGCTGGGAATTCTGTTTTCACAATCTTTTGATATTATCGACCGTGGAATCGGAGCCAAAGATGATCTGAATTTCGGCTGCCAGGTCGCATTGGGTTTTCGTAAAGGACCTTTGGATCTCATGCGCGATATGGGAGAAGAAGAGGTCCATCGAATCATGCAAAAATTTCAGTCTGAAAAACCGGGTTTTCCCATGGCGAATCAATCGTTTTCAGCCTATCAGAATTTCAACCGATTCATACTTGTCGATGAGATGGATGGCGTAAAGATTATTACCATCCGGCGTCCTCAGGCCATGAATGCCCTGAACGATGAATTGACCGATGAAATTCTAACTGTTTTAAAGGAGTTTGCCGAAGATGCCGCCATAAAAGGATTTGTCATCACCGGCTACGGCACAGCGGCATTTTCTGCCGGTGCAGACATCGGTAAATTCCCTTCAATGCTCGGCGATCCGGAAGCCTCAGCACAATATGCGCGGGATTGCGCCAAGGTGCAAGTATTTATGGATCAGATGGACAAACCGGTGGTTGCGGCTGTTAATGGTTTGGCCTTAGGTGGCGGCCTTGAGATCGCCATCCGCTGCCACAGCATCGTGGCGACCCAAAATGCATCGCTCCAGTTTCCGGAAATCACGCTGGGTATTTTGCCCGGAATCGGGGGATGTGTGGTGCCCTATCGCAAATGGCCCCAGGGTGCGAATTTGTTTCATGAAATGATCTGTCTAGGCAAACCTCTAAGGGCGAAAGAAGCCGCAGAGGTCGGAATAGTCGCCAAAATTGCTGAAGATTTCCCGGGCTTGATTGCAGCAGCAATAGAGGAAGTCAACGATTTACAAGGAAAAATAAGTCGAATGCCCGAGGGTAAAATCGATATCCCTGAAATTAGTATTCCTGATGAACCCAAAGCCGGCAATCAATTACTCAGTAAAGAAGCGGTTTCCATTGCTGTGAAGACTATAAAAGAGGGGGCGAATACGAAAAAATTGAATGACGCTTTGGAAGTCGGTTATAAAGGCTTCGCTGAAATTGCCTGCACCGATGCCGCCAAAGAAGGTATTTCGGCTTTTTTGGAAAGGCGGAGGCCGGAGTTTAAAAAATAAAAAATGGCTCAAAAATTATTTCTCGAATGAAAGGACCGTATGTTGGGATTTGAAAGAAAAAAAGTTCTGGATGCCGTCGGTGAGATATTGCTTCTCATGGGTTTCTTGATATGTATTGGCTGCGATTTACCTTTAGGTGACGATCCTATTGATGGCTCTGATGATAATAATTGTTCATCGGTAGAGGTCGAACGTGTCAGTATTACTTCTAATGGTAGCCAGGCCAGTGGCGTTTCAGAAGACCCTTCTATTAGTTCAGATGGTCGCTTTATAGCATTCATTTCAGACGCAATAAATTTAGTATCCGGCGACACCAATGATTTTATTGATGTGTTTGTTCATGATCGTGATACCGGCAATACCAACCGGGTTAGCGTAGCATCTGATAGTACCGAAGCGAATAATAATTCTTTTGGGGCAGCCATTAGCTCTGATGGACGTTTTGTTGCTTTTGAATCCAATGCTACCAATTTAGTTTCTCAGGATACCAATGGGTTTAGAGATGTTTTCATGCGGGATCGGGATGCGGGCAAAACCAGGCGGGTTAGCTTGGCTTTCAATTGTTCAGAGGGGAACAACAGCTCCTTTAGTGCGGTAATCAGCGGTGATGGCCGATTCGTGGCATTTGAATCTTTGGCAGCAAATTTGGTAAATGATGATACAAATGGCTTTTCGGATATCTTTGTCATACCAAATCCACTCAGCCCTTAGATCATTCCATTTCAACATGTTTATTTGCAACTATTAGTCGTTATATTTCTTCTCAGATATTTTTTAATTTGACAACCCAAGATGTCTTGCATAAAAAAATTCTCTCAATGTTGAGCAGGAGGCTAACATGAGCAATTACGAAATGTTACTATACGAGCAATCCTCCGAGACTGTTACCGTAACCTTGAATAATCCACCATTGAATGTCTTCAACCAAAAGATGGTAGAAGAATTGATTCACGTCTGGCACTCCCTTCGAAACAATACATCTGCACGCTTCGTCATTCTCAATGCCCAGGGTGATAATTTTTCAGCCGGTGTCGATTTGAAAGAAATACGTGTTGCCGATCTTAGTGCCGAGGATGCTCGCGGGCTTCAACTGGCCGGACATGAATTGATGAGGAGCCTGGAGACTTTAGAACAGGTGACAGTGGCTGCTTTGCAGGGAATCGTTTGCGGGGCGGGAATGGCTGTGGCTCAAGCCTGTGATTTTCGTATTATGGCAGAAGACAGCTATTATATTGTGCCGGAAACACATGTCGGCACCTATTATACCTGGGGATGTACGCCGCGCTTGGTAAGAATGGTGGGAGCATCCAAAGCTATGGAAATCATTATGACGTGCGATCCGATTCCAGCCCAAGAAGCATATCGATTAAATTTAGCCAACAGGGTGGTTCCTAAAGACAATTTAATGGAGGCTGCCCATGGCTTTATTGCTAAAATCGCCTCCAAAAGTCCTACCTGTATTCGGATAACGAAAAAGATTGCACTCGGAGCCTCCATGGAGGGATTTGGTAATATGTTCATCTGCGAGCCGGAGCTTATGCAGGAAGTCGTTTACACCGGCGAAACCAAAGAAGGTATAGAGGCGTTTTTACAAAAACGGGCTCCAAAATTTTAAAAGCCATATTTCCTTTTTTATTCACTTTATTCAAACAAAATCTGACATTATAAGTTGAAATTTTTAAAGATATGGGGCATTTTAAGAAAGGTCGTATTAAAGCTGATGAAAACGTTTGGAAAAAAATATTTAGATGAGGGAAAACACAAGAGTGAAAACGCCTTGGGATATACATGAGATGCTCGGCAAAGGTCCTTTTCCGCCGACGATCATTTCTCCCATAGATGGAGCTGAGATGGTGTTGGTGCCTGAAGGCGAATTTTCTATGGGAATTACCCAAGATGATCTCTATAAAATACTTCTTATTGATGAAAGAGAAAATCCTGTTTTTGCAACGGAGATGCCCTCCCGAACCGTTTATCTAAAAGCATTTTATATTGACCGATATCCGGTTACCAACTTCCAATATCAAAAATTCATTGAACAAACCGAGCATCGAGAGCCCATTCTCTTTAATCACCCCTCCTGGGGACAACCGATGCAGCCTGTTGTTTTTGTCGGCTGGGATGATGCCAGGACTTACGCCAAATGGGCCGCTAAATCGATTCCGACAGAAGAGCAATGGGAAAAAGCCGGCCGTGGACCTGACGGGCGCTGGTGGACATGGGGCGATGAATTCCTTCCGAATAGATGTAATTCAAAAGAATACAAACTAGGTCGCACCTCCGAAATAGGACTCTTTGACAACGGGATGAGCCCTTACGGATGTTATGACATGTGCGGCAATGTATGGGAAATGTGTGAGGGCGAATGGATTGAGGACACATTGCCCATGCGAGGAGGATGCTTTCTGGGTTCGTCTACCTTTGTCAGAGTAACCTGTCGCTGGACTCCTGAAGACCCTGTCAACGGCGCTCACTGGCTCGGATTTCGCTGTGTGAAAGAAATATACGCTCACCCAGAAATTAGGACAGTATAACCCTAATCGAGAGCGAAAACGATCGATGTTCCCTCTTCCGAGACGTTTTAGTGCCTGTAAGTCAGAATCGGATACTTAACAAATACGATAGACGCATCCTTTCCATGGATTTCCAAAGCTTTTTGAATGGCCGCTTCAACTGTTTTTGTCGGCTCAAAGCCGAGGTGCCGGATCAGTGACGGGCGTTCTGCTCCCGCTACAAACACCCGGGAAGCATGGCTCAGGCGTTTTAGCGGATAGGTGGTCATGATCCCATGCATCGGATGGAATCCATAGCAAAATCGGTATTTATAAATATAATCGGCTCGATGCGCAAAATCGTCTTCGAATATATCTGCAATTTCGTAAGGGTCTTTGTATTCGGGAAGAATTCGGTCCCAGATCTCCTGATGGGTGGGATGATGTGTGTGGTTCCAGCGGTCCGGGCAAGGACTCACCAATATAACGGAACAGCCGGGCTTTCCCATGGCCTCTATGACACCGCCGAAGTATCCCAAACCCGTAGATAGCAGCGTTAAGATCGGATTCATCACGGAAAAGGCGGCATACGGGCTCCAATTCGGTATTCCGTACAACACAATATCTGCTTTTTCCTTAATGATTTCACGCCGAGGCTTTAGCTGAGATTGCATTAGCGCCAACGCTGCCTGTCGAGTTTCTGACACACCTCCCGCCCAAACCTTGTGGATTTCCAGTGGATTGGCCAAAGCGGTCTCAATCTTAAAAATCCGCTCTTTGCCGATTTTGTCTTCGATAACGGATCCCATTTCGTTCAGCATTTCATGCATACGGTTTTTTTCCATGGACATGGACATACCACCCGGTGTGTGATGCCACCGAATGCATCGGTAAGAGCCTAATCCCACGCAGACGGACTTCCATCCACCGTTAAATCCCCGCCACACCACTGTATTGATATAAACCGTGAGATCGGAATCGCTCACCAATTTGTTGATCTCCACATCGTAGCCGGATTCCGTTGTTCCCAAATGCGTCAGGTTTTCAAAGTCCTCGGCATCATGGCAAATCAGCCGGTATCCGAACTCTTTGGCAAGATCTTCCCCGATGATTTGAGCCAATTCACGGCGGGTGAATTTTCGGTGGAGTCCGTTGGCGCAAAGTAATATAATGTTGGACCGTTTAACCCCGGCTACTTCAAGCTCATCAATCACTAACTTTATGGCAGGCTCCCAGACCGGTGCAAAACACGGTACTGTCGGATCATCAAAGGCAACGGTGACCTTCCAATTGGGTTTGGCCAACTCCCTGAGCGCAGGCCGGCCTAATGGTTGCTGCAGCGCGCTTCGGATGCTCCCCTCGATATCATCCACAGGGGCAAGCGCAGTGGAAAGCCCCGGAGGGGCGGTTTGGACATTCTCCGGAAGCTTCACCGGAATCATCTGATCACCAAAGACAATCTGATCTTGCATTCGGCACCTCCTATTGTATGAGACAGGGATTAAGCATTAGAAAGTCGAAATGAATCATTATCCGGTCAATATCCTAATGCAAATAGGTCGTCAAGAGAAGGGGCAAAGTTGTCAACAAGCGTCTGTATGATTGCCGCAGAAATTTTTTGGTTGACTTTAATGGTAGGTTTTATGGTACCCAAAATGGATGAATTCGTAATAAGTGGAATTCATCATGTGTAAAAAGATCGATTTTCCGACTTTTTGCGAAACTATCAACCTTAAACCATAGTTTAACATCCAAAGAGATATCAAAATGAAAAAAGAGCTTACAGACGAAGAATTAGAAACGTATTCGAGGCAGGTTGTTCTTGCAGACATTGGATACGATGGGCAACTCAAGATTCGCAATGCCAAAGTGTGTCTGATCGGAGTGGGCGGATTGGGCGCCCCCATTGCCTTAAAACTCGTCGGTATGGGTATCGGGTACCTGCGTTTTGTAGACAGAGATATCGTCTCCAGATCGGATCTTCACCGTCAATACCTTTATGATGCAGAATGTATCGGCCAGCCGAAAGTGGAGGTCGCGTGGCGAAAATTGAGCCGGCTTAATCCTGACGTAGAACTGGACCCCATACCGGAGTCACTGAATTCAATCAACGCCAAAGAATTAATCGACGGAATGGATGTTGTCATTGACGGCCTCGATAGGCCGGAGCCGCGTTACATTGTCAATCGAACCTGCAATGCCCTTAAAATACCATATGTTTTTGGAGCGGCGATCGAGGCTTTTGGAAATGTTTCCACCCTGCTGCCGGGCCAAACCTTCTGTCTCGAATGTTTCATGCCCGGGCTCAAAGATGAAGATCTACCGGTCTGCGGGGTTGTCGGTGTCCACCCATCGGTTATCGGCATTGTTTCTTCCGTGCAGGTTTCTGAGGCCATACGGGTAATAATAGGCAAGGAACCGAAGTTGTTCAACAAGCTGCTTTATGTTGATCTCAGAGAATTCGAATTTCATACCTTAGACATGCCGGCTTTAGAAAACTGCAAGGTGTGCGGTCTGAAACCCTCCGGACCGCCGGAAGAAGTGGCTGACCGGCTTTTTGAAGAAACATGTGCCAGGGACGGGCGACGAAATTTTATCTTTGCCCCAAATGAACGAATCAGCATTGATTTAAAAAAATTGGAGAAGCTCATCAAAAAAATGAGATTTCGCGTAATATCATCAGGCCGGTTCGGTATTACCGTTGAGAAATCAGAAAAAATTACGATCTGTATGTTAAAAAGCGGCATTATGACCGCTCAGATCCCCCCAAAGGTAATAGATGAAGAAAAAATTAAAAATGAAATATGTGATATCTACAAGTCAATTCTGGTTGAAGGTTTGGGTTATCCTGACAAAATTTTACCTGAGGTTTAGAGGATATTTTGAATAAAAATAAAGAAAAATAAAGGGGTCAAGTCTTCATTCTTGACAGATAACTCGAAAGGTGCTAATGATCCTTTATCTATTTTGCTAATTATCATTATGGCTTGAAAAAGGATCTGAGATGGCCCGACCCTTGAGAATAAAATTTCCCGGCGCATTCTATCACGTAACCTCCCGCGGCAATGAGGGAAAAAATGTATTCAAAAGCAAGCACGACAGAGAGAAGTTTCTTGAATATCTTGGATCAGCATTTGAAAGATATGATGCGGTTATTCATGTATACTGTCTGATGGACAACCACTATCACCTGCTCATAGAGACACCTGCGGGTAATCTTCCTCAGATTATGCGACACATCAACGGTGCCTATACCACCTACTTTAACGTGAAGCGAAAAAGAGCCGGCCACCTATTTCAGGGCCGCTACAAAGCCATCCTTGTTGATATCGATCAATATGCCAAAGAGCTTTCGCGTTATATCCATTTAAATCCAGTCAGGGCCAAGCGGGTTAAAATACCGGAAAAATATTACTGGTCGAGCTATAGATTTTATATTGGCAAACAAACACCCCCTGAATGGCTCTACAGGGATTTTGTCCTTGGTTATTTCGGCAGAAAGATTTCAAGTGCAGAGAAAGGCTATCAAAGTTTTGTAAACTCTCTCATTAATAAGCAATATGACAGTCCACTTAAAGAAATCGTCAGTTCTACATTGCTGGGCAGTACTGAATTCATCGCTTTTATTAAAGATACGTATATATCGGATAAAAAGCCGGATAAAAATTTACCAGCATTAAAAGAACTATCAGAAAAAGTATCGATGCAAGATATATTTGATGAAGTGGAATCTGTATTTATTGAGAAACAGCCGTTAACAAGAGATATAAAGCTTTATCTTTGTCACAGATACACTGGCGAAAAATTGAAAGATATTGGAAAACATTTCGGGATCGGAGAATCCGGAGTTTCGCAGGCGTGCAGGCGTACTTCAGAAAAAATATCAAAAAACAAGAGACTTAAAAGAAAGATCGGAAAAATAGAAAAGAAGCTTAATTTGTCAAGAATGAAGACCTGACCCCTTTAATATTCTTCTTTGCCCAAAGATTATCAATTAGCGGGGATTTCCGTGCTCGTCCCATCCTTTGATTTTGTAATATTCTTTGACCATACGGTCCACCGGGACGACCTGTCCTTTTGAAGCTCCTTTTTTCAGAGGTTCGTGCGTAAAGCGCTTGGGCAGGCTATCCATGCCAGCATCGATGCCGAAGTCGATATTCATCCGGCGATCTCTTTCGATCACGCCTTTAAGGGCCTCATCGACTTTTTCCGGAGTGAAATTAAGGCCCGTACCTGCAGTCAGTAGCTGAGAAGCAAAATCAAAATCAAGAACATCCATGCTCAGCCCGATATTTTTGCACATCGTCAGACAGTCGGTGAGCAATGCCTGGCGTTCGGTATGTTCCACTAAAACGGCTTTGCCCTTATCCGCCAGCCGATCCGCAATCTCCCGCATGCCCCAGCGCCTTTCAGCTTCATCGTACCGCTCGGTCAGCTCAAAAAACGGTTCCGCTCGAAGATGATCCCCGCCCCTGGAGGCGATGGCATAGGTGAGACCAAAGGCTTTGATCCCACGCGGATCACCGCAGATGACATCCAACCCCTTTACCTGCAAGGCATATTCCTCGGTTCCCTTCCCATAGCGACGGGCCAGACTCAAAGTGCCCTCGGCAAAAGCATCTCCAATGCCTTCTCTGCGAATAATCATGGAAAGCAGTTTTTCAACGGTTTTGCGATTACCCCAGGTAAAATCGAGCCCGTCAAAATCATCTTTGGTCAGCAGGCCTCTTTGCACACATTCCATGGCCCAGCCGATGGTCTCCCCGGAACTGAGCGAATCCATACCCATTCGATTCAAAAAGGCATTCATTTTGAGGGCAAATTCAAGATCATCGATACCAATTCGGCAGGTATAACTGCATAGGGTTTCATACTCCGGACCCTCGGATTCTATTCCATTGGTTAAATAATATCTGGAACAATGAATATTGCAGTTGAAACAGGATTTATTTTTGACTTTATACTTCTCGGCAAGCGTTTCTCCACTGATACGATCCACATAGTTGCACACGCCATCCTGGAAGTGATTGGTGGGCAGAATCCCGATACCATTAAGCGCCTTCATCAGCAATGTCGATCCCATATCTCTACGCCGGTCATATTCCGGATGGGTCATAATTCTGTGATCCAGCTCTTGGCAAAGCTTCATAAATCCCGGCGGATCCGCAATGGTCAATCGCCCGGTTCCGCGCACGGCTGCCGCTTTCAGATTCTTGGAACCGAAAAGACACCCCATACCAGTGCGGCCACACATCCGGGAATTGTTGCAGGCGACGGTAGCATATTTTACCAGGTTTTCTCCGGCCGGTCCGATGGCGGCGACTTGAATAGCGTTGTCGTTGAGTTCCTTGCGAATTGCTGCTGTGGTTTGCCAAATATCTTTCCCCCACAAATGACTCGCATCGCGCAGTTCTATGTGGTCATCGGCGATGAATAAATACGTCGGACACTCGGATCGGCCGCTCATCACAATCTGATCATAACCGGCCTGTTTGAGTTCAGGACCCAAAAACCCTCCGGCGGCCGAATCACCTAAGATTCCCGTCAACGGTGATTTGCCGGATATGGTCATATAGGCTGACGCACTCAAAAGGGTGCCGGTCAGCGGTCCCACGCCGATGAGCAAAAGATTTTCGGGTGAAAGCGGATCGATATCCCTTTTTAACTCTTGATGCAAGCGGGTTGAATTCAGGCCGCGGCCGCCGATCACCTCAAGCATAAATTTAGGATCTGTTTTTTCGCGCCGAATCTGCCCAGAGGTAAGATCCACTCGAAGTATATGCCCGCCGTATGCGTGCAGCATTTATCCTCTCCTTTCCGAAACCCACATATCTCTGAGATCCTGTGAACACCTCGTGGCGTAACGCAATCGCTTTGCATCAGGTTTCAAACCGCGGGTACCTTTTTTGAACTCCTTTAAACCGACCGCTTCAGTGACCTCCGGCTCAAAATGGATGGCATCCATGGTACAGGCTTTGACACATCGCGGCTCACCGCCACAAAGATCGCAGACATATGGAATTTCTTCATACAATTCGATTGCGCCAATGGGACACATAACTTCACAGGAGCCACAGGCTGTGCACAGAGTCGGTGAAACGATAATTTGCCCGAGGGAACCGATTTCAATTGCTTTTTCCGGGCATTTGGCACAGTAACGCTCATTACAGTGCTGGCAGACCACCGGATAATCAATTCCTATTTCTTCAATCTTGACGATTCTGATTCGCGCCCCGCTGCGCCCAATTTTTCCGGAGTGAAAAAATGAACAATGGACTTCGCAACGGAGGCATCCGGAACACTTTTCAAGCTCAAGTGTGATCATGCTTCGGTTATCCTCTCAATTCGGTAATGAACTTTTCCTTTGGGATCGGGGCAAACAAATACCTGGCTGGATTTGCTCGTCCAATCGCCCTTTTTCGGTTCAGCCCGCTGCAACAGCGGGAAGATGGGCATCATGCTTTGCAGCGCCCACATACAAATATGCTTTCCCTCGGGGATCATTATTTTCCCGCCGTCGAGTGTAAAATAATCTCCAACCAGGACAGGCTGGTTGCAATACCCGTCAATTTTTTCAACGGTCACCTTGAGTTTGTGCATTGGTTTCTATTATCCCCTTTCCATTCAATGGTGAATGGTCCTTATATACCATCTGATTCAAAATTTAAAAGGAATACTTTATTGCCCAGGGATTTACTTGAGTCAATCCTAAAGAAGTTCGAATAGCTTGGTTCCGAGCCTAGACTTTAATCCGAGCATTGACTTTAAAAGGTTGCTGGTATATTTAATTTGAAAATGAGAACCTGATAATCAGATACTTAAAAATCTAATTAAATACTAACTTTTCTATAAATGGTAATGAGCGTTTTGGAAAAACTGGAACCATAAAATACCATCGTAGAAAGGAGGGATGATTGATTTAAGACAACACTTTAACCTGAACGGGAGGGAAAAATGAAAAAATCGATTATATTCGCATTGTCAATATTGGTTGTCTTTTGCTTTGCGGGGTTCGGATACAGCGCTGATGTCAAAAAGGGCATCCACGTGGGTAACGCCGGCGCGTTTACCGGGGATGCCGCTGCACCATGTATGGAAATTTTCAACTCGGCTCAGATTGCGGTGGATGAATGGAATGCCAAGGGAGGTATTCAAGGTGTCAAGATCCAGCATATCATGGGTGATGATGCCATGGATCCGGCCCAAGGCGTCAATGTGGCGCATAAATTTGTGTCTGACGATCTGATGTACGGTGTCGTCGGCCCGCCAATGAGCCATATTGCCCAGGCGACGTTAAAAATTTACGGGGCGGCCGATCTGGCCACCATCACCACCGCCGCTTCTAAACCCGAACTCACCGAACAAGGCTACAAACATTTCTTCAGAGTCAACGCCAGAAACGATGCACATGGTTTGAACTGCGCGCTTTTCATGAAAAAATTTTTAAATGCCAAACGGGTGGCCGTATTAAATGAAAAAGTAGCCTACTGCGAAAATATGTCAAAAGAGACCATCGCCAGCCTCAAAGAATTGGGAATCACCGATATCATGCAGGAAACCATCGTCGGAGGTGCGAAAGACTATTCGGCGGTGCTGACAAAGGTAAAAGCCTACAAACCCGATGTGCTTTTCTTTATTGCCACCACAGCCCCTGATCAGGCCATCGGCGTGCGCCAGACTAAAGAACTGGGGATTAACACCATATTTTTCGGAACAGAAGGCGCCCGGGATAAGAAAGATTTTATTGGAGCTTCCGAGGGGGCTGCTGAAAATGCTTATGTCTACCACTTTGCTCCGGATATTTATGCGATTCCCGCAGCCGCCGACTATGTTAAAAAATTTGAGAGCACATACGGCACCTTGAGCGGTTTTGGCCCGCCATCATATGAGGCGATGAACATTTTGCTGACAGCCATCGATCAGGCGGCCCAGGACGGAGATATCACCCGCAAAGAGGTGGTCGAAAAGTTGCACAAGATTAATAACTACAAAGGCATCTTGGGCTTCCCGGTCACCTTTGATGAAAAGGGTGATTTGGAAGGCGGCGCCACTTATTTTTTCCAGGTTGCCGGAAAGGATTTTAAACAAATTACGGTGATGACTGGAAAATAAAGCAACATTTGAAAATGGGTCCTATCCAGATCTGAAGGGTATGGGCCCTTTTTTCAGCTCTTCACCTTGGTGGAAGGTTTATTATAAAAAAATGAACATCGAACATCGAACGTCCAACATCGAACATTGAATTGGAAAACAATAAGAAACAGACATATGATCCGTAAGATAGGCGGCTCGAGTATTCGGGGCGAGTCATAAAGATTGTTCAACATCTTCTAAAAGCCCGAGTAGGCAGCCCTGTGGAGTGCAATTGTTAAGATTTGCTATTAGTATCAAAATTGATGGGAAATAACCACGCCAAGGCGTGGTTGATCGTTCGTTATTGGATGTTTGTTTTTAATTCGATGTTGGACGTTCGATGTTCGATGTTGGACGTTCAATCTGTTCGAATTTAGGCGTTCCTCTATTTATAAATACCAGAAACAAGTACAACCCTTCAGGAGATTGAGCAGATGAAAAAAATTCTAGTTCTCGGTGGTGTTGGCGCCATGGCGAGCGAAACAACCATTGATCTTGTAAACACCAGCGATTTTGAGGAGATCATGGTTGCTGACATTGACCTG
>CP070746.1:1911794-1916810 GCA_020348305.1 Desulfobacterales bacterium | reverse complement strand
TCCCAGGGATATACCATCAACCGAATTCAAATGGCCCCCGGCCTCAATTTAAATATTGATAATTGGGATGAAGAAGATTATGGCTTTAGCATTGGTGAGATTATCACCGGCTTGAGCTCAGGGGCGCAAGGCACAATTGTAGCGATAACAAATAAAAGTGGAGATATGAAAAATAGAAATGCTACGCTCGAGCTTGAAGACGTTTCAGGAACGTTTATCACAGCTGAAACGGTTGATGGAGATATGAGCGGTAGAGCCAGAGTTACTGGTAGCGGAGTTGAAACAACGGGTAACCTCCAGGACGATGCGCTGGCTGCACCGCTGCTGGTAAATCGTGAAGATTTTTATATATCGGATCGTATTTACGTGGGCAATCTGTATGGAAACATGTATCGTGTTACAGATATCGGCAAACACATGACACCGCAAGTTTCCAAGTTGTTCAGCTTTAATGCGACAGATCCGAATCAGGACCACCCGATCCGTGCCAAAGCAGATTATGCGTATAGCGAGACTGACGGTGAAGTTTGGATATATTTCGGTACCGGAAGGTATGAAATCCAGGCCGACAAGAAAGACAACACCCAGCAGTATTTTTTCGGTCTGAAAGACGACGCCCAATTGCAAGAATATACCCTGGATAGTATAAATGTGGAACTTGAAGCCAGATTTGCCACAACCCAGATCAACGGCAATGACATTACCGTCAGATATGTGCAAGGAAGCAATGGTGGTGCCGAATCTTGGAAAATGAAGCTTTACGAGGGAACCTTCCCAAACGGGCCTGCCGCCGCAGGTTCCGAACGGGTTCTCTCCCAACCGTTAGTTGTCGCCGGGATCGTATTTTTTACGACTTTTATCCCGGATGAAAACGTTTGTGCGGGAACCGGCGAATCTTGGCTGATTGCGGTGGATTATAACACGGGTCAAGGGGCCACAGTCCCTGTCTTTGACCTAAATAGCGACGGCGCCTTTGATGCGAGCGATAAAGTGTTAGTGAATGGTGAATATGTGGTTCCCATCGGCATCAAGGTGGGTCGGGGTCGGGGCTCGCAGCCGGTCTTACACAAAAACACGATGTTTGTTACGATCACCGGCGACGGTAGTGATGACGGCGGCGGTGGCGGTGAAGAATTTTTTGCAGATGATGTAAATATACCGGGAAAAAAGATCAGGATAGAGACCTGGCGCCAGGCACATTAATTTCAAGGGGTTCTTTTTGAAACATTCAGCAAACGAAAAGAACCCCTTCTTTTTTGTCAGCAAGTCAGGAGGATCGCGTCCGGGCTATTCGAGGGCATGCTGCGGTGTTTTTGATTTTATTGTTGCCGCTCTTTGCGACGTTCATTAATAACGTCGAAAACGACGGCAATGATAAGTATCAAACCTGTTATCAACCTTTGCCAGTAGACATCAACACCTAAAAGGTTGAGTGAATTGGCTAGAACCCCCATAAAAAGGGCCCCTAAAAAGGCACCCAGTACCGACCCTTCACCACCGCTTAAACTGGCACCACCAATAATGGCCGCTGTAATAACCCGCAGTTCCAATCCCCCGCCGACTGTCACAGATGACGAACCAAAGCGTGCGGTTATCAATAAACCCGCAATGCCTGCCAGTACAGCAACTAGGCAGTAGTCAAAAATTTTAACCAGATCAACGTTAATACCCGACAAACGTGCGGCTTTCTCGTTACCGCCAATATAATAATTTTGCCTCATAAAGCGAGAATTTCGCATTAAGATATCTCCGATGATTACCAGAGCTATCATGACGTAAATGGGATACTGGACATTGAACAGCCGACCCTGGCCAATGACTGTGAACGACTCCGACAAATTTAGCACGGCGCGACCCTTTGCGGTGACCAGCAGAAGCCCTCTGATACTTATCATCATTCCAAGGGTGGTAATAAAGGGGTTGATCTTCATTTTGGCAACCAACAACCCGTTGACCATTCCAACACCTGCCGCTGCTAGAAGACCTAGCAGGATTGATACAGTGACGGGAACACCTGCGTTTAGAGTCAGCCCGGTTATAACTCCGGCAAATGCCAGTGTTGACCCGACGGATAGGTCCAGGCCGCCTGAAATAAGCAGTATGACCATGCCGATGGCTATTGTCGCCTCCACTGAAAGCGCTAACAAGATAGCCTCTATGTTTCGCCAGGTCAGAAAAACCGGTGAAGCAAAAGTCATACAAAGGCCAAATATTAGAATTACCAGTATTAATACCGACTCGCGATAGGCGGTTAAGGCCTTTACAGCGTTGATTAACATTCTGCTTTGATCAACACTCGTTATTGCTGACTCTAAGTTACTTCCATTTTCTGAATTTACGCGCGTTGACATTTTTTCATCCTAGCGGCTGGCTATTTAATCCTGTTGCAAACGAAAGAATTAATTCCTCCGAATAATCATCAGGCAGAACTTCTCCTTTGATTTCGCCCTGGTGCATAACAAGAATCCGATCGCACATTCCGATGAGCTCCGGCAGATCGGACGAAATCATAATGATGCCGGTACCAGCTAATGCGAACTCCCGCAATTTTTGATAAATTTCGACCCTTGCACCTACATCAACGCCCCGGGTGGGTTCATCAAAAATGATAACCTCTGGTCGGATGCCCATCCACATAGCCACCAGGGCCTTTTGTTGGTTGCCGCCCGAGAGGTTAAGAATTTTCTGATAAATAGAAGGCGTCGCAATAGCAAATTCTTTTATTTTTTCGCGGACATGCCGATCAATGAGTTTTTTCTTCATAAAACCGATCGTTGAACTCAGCTGTTTCAGAAAGGGGGCGATCAGGTTGTCCCGAATCTGCATACTTAAAAAAAGCCCTAACCCTATGCGGTCCTCCGTTAAATAGGCAATCCTATTTTTAATAGCATCGCGAGGCCCGGAAATTTTGACTGGTTTGCCATCAATATTTACTTGGCCTGAATCCTTTGGTTCGGCCCCAAAAATAGATTGAGCAAGCTCTGTTCGTCCGGCACCCACAAGACCGGCAAAGCCGAGGATTTCACCACGACGAAGTCCAAAGGTAATATTATGAAAGGCGCCTTCACGGCAGAAGTTCTCCACACGAAAATACTCAGACGCCATGGTGTTGCCGGAGGCAGCGCCATACACATTAATAATTTCACGTCCAACCATCATGGAGACGAGATCGGCTTCGGTAATAGTACTCATCTTCTCAGTGCCAACGTATTTTCCATCCCGCATCACCATGACACGATTGGCGATCTGGAATACCTCAGAAAGTTTGTGGGTAATATATATAAACGACATCCCCTGATCTTGGAGTTTGCGGATGTTCTGGAAAAGGTAATCGATCTCCGCTTCGGTAAGAGATGAGGTGGGTTCATCTAAAATAAGTACTTTCGGATTGGTGGAAATGGCTTTTAAGATTTCTAGAATCTGCTGCTGCCCCATGGAAAGTCGCTTTACCAGCATCATGGGGTCAAGATCGAGATTGAATTTGAGGAGTAAGTCCTCCGTTTCCCGATACAGCTTGCGCCAGCGGATGTTGTTCACCGGACCCACTGGATGCCGATTCGCAAATATGTTTTCGGCAACCGAAAGGTTGCCCACCAGGGATAGCTCCTGGAAGACCATACTGATGCCTTCGCGGATGGCATCGTGGGATGACTGAAATGAGACTTCCTTGTCTTCGAGGATGATGCGACCTTGGTCCGGGTTTAAGACGCCTCCCAGAATATTGGTCAGCGTGCTTTTGCCGGCGCCATTTTCACCGATTAATGCAAGAATTTCTCCGCTCTGTAAACCAAAGCTCACATTATCTACAGCAAGGACTCCCGGGAAGCTTTTGGAGATGTTCTCGGTCTTGAGTATTTTTTCCATTCCTCTTAACCTCACATTCTAAAACGCGCAGAGGAAACCAAATTTATCCTTTATATTCAGATCTTTGCTGAATTCAACGATTGCAAGCTTATTATCAAAGAAAGAGCGGCACAGGGATGCAGATTTCCTGCATTCCTGTGCCTAACAGCATTACGGCTTGTACATTTTGTTGGCATCCAAAAAGTACTTTAGATTGGATTTGTCGGCATAATTTACGGAAGTGTAAACCACATCGGGTTCGGAACTTACTTGGGCCGCAGAGTTGTTGGTGGTCAAAGGCGGCTGATTATGCACATGGTTATATAAAACCAACAATGCCCAGTAGGGCATCGAAGCATCGTTTTGAACCACCGTACCTGTAATGACGCCTTTTTGAATTTTTTGAAGAACATCAGAATTTCTATCCATGGAAACAATCTTCACTTTGCCGGCTTTACCGATTTCTTCGGCTGCGGTCGCTGAACCAATGCCTCCCGTAGAGTCGGTGCAGGCGAAACCGGCCAGATCAGGATGACGCAACATAATGTCTTTGGCAACATTGATAGCAGTGACCGTGTCGGCTCTGGTATCTCCCACCTGTACCACCGAAATTCCCGCAAAATCCTTGAAGGCTGCCCTGAAGCCTTCTTCCCTGTCATCGAACATCTTTACGCCCGGAATACTCAGGACGGCGACCTTTCCCTTACCATTCATGGCTTCGGCAAGCCTTTTACCGCCCAAGAAACCTAAGGTGTACTGATGGGATCCGACAAATGCCAGGCGCTTTGAATCCGGAAGATCACCCAGGATTGTAACCACCGGAATCCCGGCATCGACCGCTTTGTTAATTGTTGGTGTCAACACCGGTTCCACCGCAAACACAACGATACCCTTGGGTTGTTTAGCAATTGCCTGATCAAAAGCGGCAGTCATTGCATTCAGATCGTATTCAGCGGGCCCAACATAGGTTGTTTTAACGCCAAGACGATCACCGGCCCATTTCCAACCAAATTTGTGGGCGTTAAAGAACTCCAGATTGCCCATGCAAGAGACATATATGTACTCTTCTGCCCCAAAGGCTGTGCTTCCCGCACCGAAAATAAAGATGAAAAAGGAGCTGAGTACCAACAACATTGCCAGCAGCTTTCTTGGTTTCATGGTTTCCTCCTTTTT
>CP070746.1:1908517-1911694 GCA_020348305.1 Desulfobacterales bacterium | reverse complement strand
TGTGGACCGGCTTTAAGCTTTCTTTGTCCCACAACAGCGTGGTTTCACGTTGATTGGTGATACCGATTCCGCTGATGGCATCCGGTGAGACGTTGGACGCTGCCATGGCATTTTTCATAACCATTAAGGTCGTCTTCCATATAACCTCAGGATTATGCTCCACCCAGCCGGGTTTGGGATAAATTTGGGGAAACTCGGCATATTCACTGGATTTAATTTGACCCCTTTTATCGACAATCATTACGCGGGTCCCGGTTGTGCCCTGGTCAATCGCCATGATATAGCTGTCCATACATTCGCCTCCTTAAAAATTCACTACCGGTTTTAACTCAACTTCCGGATATATCTGTCCATGGGCCGGGGGCATAGAATTATAAACCCACCCAATATCAATGGTTCCGAGACGCAGGAACCGAATCCGATGAAAACCCTGGAAGATGCCTCGAACGAGTACATCTTCCATATTCATGGTGATACCAAACACAGCTACCTCGGTTCCCTTTGGAATATCCTTTAGCTCCTTTGAGAAAGCAAGGGGAGAAAACGCTAACCGCCGGCTGTCGGCAGCCTGGCATTGAATCAGCGGGATAATAACCGGAAACCCATCGTTTCCAACATAGGCGATAAATTTGAGGGAATCGAGTTTATTAAATAACTTTTCTGCGAAAGGTTTCAAAATCGGATCTTGATTGCCGCTTTTGGCGCCGCCTTTTGCTAATTTTGTCAGCAATGCGGCCGGGATGATCCTTGCCATCGGTAGTTTTTCTTTTCCGGCCGTTTCGATGAGATCCAGATAATGAACGGTATTGATGCCAAAATAGGTATTGTAGCGAAACATAGGGATCTGATTGTATTTCTCATATTCCGGTCCTTCCTTCCTCAGATGGGTCCACTTTGCTTTGCCCCGCCACATTTTCTTATCTAAGGTCAAAACCAGAAACCCTATTTGGGGATTGTTTTGAATGTGCTGTTTGCTGAGTCCCTTGCAAAACTCACCGAGCGTAAGCCGGGCGGGACCATTGGCACGAATGGAGGTGATGAGGGTAATGTGCGCAAATCCCTGCGGGCTAATGGAGGCCACAATCCCGATTTTTTCAGCGGGCTCAAAGGCTTTCATGTCTTCTTCAGTAAAGGAATTTTTTGGGTTCACGATGACTTTCTCCGACTTTTTTCTCACCGCAAAGGCGCGGAGATCGCAAAGTTTTTAAATTTTCAACGCAAAAAGATCTAACTCGATGCAGTGCTCATTTAACGTCTCGCAATTTCTATCCCGCCGCTGTGGGAAAAATATACAGCTTTTAGAGATTTCAAAATTTGTCTTGTGGATGGAATAATCGAATGAAAAACAAACATCCAATACCGAACGTTCAACACCTATTATGGTTACCTGCTTTGATATTTGGAAGCTGTTCAACGATCTTTATGATTCGCACCGAATACTCGAGCAGTCTTTCTTCTAAGTCATAAGTCTGTTTCTTCATCTTTTTCCATTCAAGATTCGATGTTGGACGTTGGATGTTCGACCTGCCCGCAATGCCTTGAAACCGGTGTGAGGCCAATTTAACCATTTGGTTAATATATCCATATTTACACCAACCCATCGCACTATGCATGGCAGGCGGGTGTTCATTTTTTTCCAGCAAACCTGCCACAGTCCCCCGGCGTAAAAATAACTTAGCGATTATGGGGCGAAGCCCCTAATTTGGCCCAGCACCATCCTCTTCAATTTTCGTAGACCCGCTCCAATGCACAATATCCGGATTTACTCCGGTGTTCCTGGCAACTTCGGTTAAATACTCCATTTCTGATTCGCTTAAAAGTTCGCTGTCTTTGAAGACCCAATCCAGTCCAAGGCGCTGGTATTTGTCTCTGCAGAGGTTGTTAAACGCACACAGCTCCCATCGACTGATCAGAGTACCAACATTTACGCTGAGAAATTCACCAATCCCCTGGATATTATCTTCGGTAGCCGTGGTGTCGGGAACAATGGGTGTCCGTATCCACAATTTCTTCGGATAGCCGCGTGTCGCCATCGTATCACACAGGTATAGAAGGTTATCCAAAACCTTTGCATTGGATTGGCCGGTAAATCGCCTATGTTTTTGCGGATCCATTTCTTTAATGTCGTAAAGGACTAAATCCGTATTCGGCAGAAGCTGATCCAAAGCTCCGTTGGCGCATACCCCGCAGGTATCTATGGCCGTCTGAACACCTGATTTTTTCAAGTTTTTTAGTAAAATTCCGGCAAAGGGTGCTTGCAACGTCGGATCGCCGCCGGAAAGAGTGATCCCGCCCCCGGAGGTTTCAAAATATGCCCGATCTTTGATCAGTTCGTCAATAAGCTCGTTCGAGCGCCAGCTCTTACCCATAACTTCCATGGCCGTGGAGGGGCACTCTTCAGCACATCGACCACAGGTGTCACATCGTTCCCTGCGGATTGAAATACCGCTAGGTGAGTAAGTCAGAGCCACTTTGGGGCATACATCCAGGCAGGTTTTACATCCAATACAACGGGATTCGATCCAATGAATCTGAGGTTTTGAAGATATGCATTCCGGATTATGGCACCATATGCACTTCAAGCGGCAGCCTTTAAAAAAAACCGTTGTCCGAATCCCCGGACCATCCTCCGTGGACATCCGCTGAATTTCGGCAATGAGGCCGTGGGAGGCGCTATGAATATTTGTTCTTTTCATTAGCAGAAGCTAAGAAGATTTTGCTGGAGTAATGGAGTGCTGGAGTAATGGATTATTGAATGCCATAAATCGCATTGCTTTCTTTAACCATGTTTTTATTCTTCCGCATCTGTCATTACTCCAATACTCCAGTACTCCGTTACTCCTTCAGTTAGTTTTGATCAAAAACAAAAAAGCCGACAATAATTAAAGAGCAGCGAGGTACATATAAATTAATCAAAACTGGCTGTGGCTTATTCGATGTATCACCTCATCCTGCAACTCTTTTCCGACCGTCGTAAAATACGCATTATACCCGGTGATCCTCACCAATAAATGGCGATAATTTTGCGGATGCTTTTGCGCATCCCGCAGCATGTCCGGATCCAGCATATTTATTTGCAAACAGCTGCCGCCGTTTTCGGCATAGCCTTTTAAAAATGCTTTAAATTTTTGTTTGTGTTCGGAATCTTTTAAAATGGCCGGATTAAAGGTAATCGTA
>CP070746.1:1895848-1908417 GCA_020348305.1 Desulfobacterales bacterium | reverse complement strand
TGATCATTTGGGTTATACCATAATGGCAGAGTGGTATATCGTGGGCGAGTATAAGACAGAAAGGCTCCGAGGGCATTCAGTTGCCGGACGCTTAGGAGATATAAGGGGCAGGCCTAACGAAGAGGATCTCCGAGACGTAGCAGAAAGGGTAAAGGGGATACTGCAGATTTAATAATGATATGATAACGATCCCAATAGTGTAAATCGATAACGGATTTGCTGGCATGGGATGGGAAGCCCGCGGTGGCAAAAAGCCATAAAAGAAAGTTCGATTGCAGGCTATTACGCTAACTGAGTCAAAACTTAATTTGTCAGTAGTTGCGCCTGCGGCGGAACATCGAGCGTTTTCGCTCGATTAGGGAAGTCACGGCGCGTAAAGCATTGTGACTAAAATCTGTTTATACTACCAAAGGAAGATTTCACATTTCGGATCAATCCACAAATTCGGCGCATATACCAAAGTTTTTGAGGCATCAATTCATCGAAACCAAACCCCAATCAGATAACGAAAGCAGGCTTTGTTGTCAGTAGTGATTGACCTATAGTTTGTTAAGCCGGCATTTTATACTTTACAGGGCTGTTGTACTCGGGTATGGTTCAAACCGGTGAATTAAGTGAAAAGACGTTGCCGGTGGCAACGAAACGGATATCTCGACAAACTACCTGCTCGTATAATTAAAAAAACCCAAAACCTTGGGACGTATGGCCGAAGTCGTACGACATTCCAATTATCAGACCTTTGAGCTTGATTGCTGCATTTACTAACCGCGTTGATGGACGGAAGACAAACAGCGATGCCGGGATTTTCCAAAATAAAAACCGATTACATAGCTCACTATTGGGATGCTGTATAACAGTGTGGTTAACAATTCAAGAAAGGGGGTAAGTAAGATGAAAAAAAGTGCATTTTTAGGAATTTTTCTGATCATGTTTCTCTTGGCGACCTCTTCTGTATTCGGAGAGAGTAAGCCGAAGTGGCTTCAAATACAGTGGGACAAACCCCTACCGTGGGCCGATCGTTTGAAAGGAATTGAGCTGGCGGATGAGCTGCCGCAGGAATTTATTAAACAGGAACCGTGGTTAAAGGACCAGCCCAAAAAAACGGTGGCTGTTGGCGGATATGTTTGGCCCGAAGGGTGGGAAAAGGCTGTTGAGGGCGTTAAGTCGCTATCCTTCTTTAACTTTGGAGGGCTTCCTCACGACCCTGCGATTGGCATTGCGATCGCAGCATTCGAGGCCAAGACGGGCATTGAAATCAATGCACAGGCCATGGAGGAGCTGGGCCTTTGGTTAAAGACGGTTGCCGCCATGACCGCAAGAAGAAGTGAGCCGCAGCTGATTCACAACACGCCGCTTCTCAGTTTGAGCCATATAGCCGCGGCCGGATGGGCCGAGAACATGGATTTTTTCTGGCCCGAAGCGGTGCAGAAACTGTATGGTGAAGGCGCGATAAGTTCCTGTAAAGTAGGTGACCACTTCTGGGCTTCCGGGTTTGTTTCCGTCAAGCCCTTTGTCCTTTTCTACAGACCGTCTATCCTGAAGGAAGCCACCGGCTCGGCCGAGCCGCCCAAAACCTATCAGGAACTTCTGTCAAAAGCTAAAATGGTGGCCGAAAAAACCGATAAGTACGGTCTGGCTATTCCGGGAAAAGACTATCGCTATATTTGGTATCAGCTCAGCGGACCCCTTTACTCGATGGGCGGGAAATTCATTAAGGATGGAAAATTTGAAGTGACCTCACCGGAATACAAGGAGATGTTTCGCTATGCGGTCAACCTGATAAAGGAAGGCGCCGTCCCGAAAGAGGCCCTCGGGTGGTCATGGACAGATGCGCCTGAAACCTTTGCCAGAGGAAGAGCTGCCATGCTCATTGCAGGGGCAGTTAACACGACCCGTTTTATAGACAAACCTCCGGCTGCAATAAAAGGCGACTGGGACTTCAGGGCGCAGTTAGCCTGGAAAGAAGGAGATATCGGAATCACGAGCATCGGAACAATCGTGGTTTGGTCCATCAATAAGAATGCCAGCGAAGAAGAGAAAGCGGCCGCGTTGTTGTTTTTGGACCTGTACCGAAGTTATCAATCACAGTGGAATGAAATAGGATTTGAAGGCAATGAATGCGCCGTTCCTGCAATGTACGATATGGACAGCATTAAAAAAGCGGTCTATAAACCTGAATTAAGGCGCGAATCGGTTCAGCATACCGGCGGCGAGTCTATGCCTGTCAATGGCGACCAGATGCTTAAATATCAGCATGAATGGTGGTCAAAAGCGGCTACCGGGGAAGTCAGTATAGAGGAGGCCCTGAAAAACCTGGAAAAAGATGTCGCCGCGATTTCGCCATAGTTAAAAGGGCTGCTGCAGTTCTCTAAATATCAGGCCAAGGCCTGATTTCCACTTTATTGCAAAGGGTCGCCGCATCGATTCACGAGGCGGTGATCCTTTTCTCTCCTTAGTGTCTCAGAAACTTAGATTCTTATCGTTTTTTAAAACATGAAAAAGATAAAAACCATTAACATTTCCGACGCCTGGTACGGCAGGCTTCTTTCTTTGCCTGGAATAACTTTTGTCTTTCTTCTGATCGTATTGCCGGTCATGTTCCTGATCGTATTGTCATTTCTTCGTTATAATTTTGTCACTCCAATAGCATTTGTGGGGTTTAAAAATTTTGCAAATATATTTTCAGACCGGCTCCTGACGCATGCTCTTAAAACAACCGGAATATATACATTAGGCGTTACCGGTCTCTCATTGATATTCGCCCTTACCATATCCTATGGATTGCACCGTCTCGGCCAAAGGAGATTTTCAGCCTTATATAGGACACTGGCGATTTTACCTTTTGCGGTTCCTTTGGTCCTTTCCGGTTTGATTTGGAGATGGCTGCTCGATCCGGCAATCGGCGTCATGAACTATCTGCTCATACAAATTACACCGTTTTCAGAACCAATCAATATTTTTGGGAACTCGACGGCCGCGTTATTGGGTGTCATACTGGCCGATGCGTGGATTAAAATTCCGTTCATGACAATTTTTATTCTGGCGGCCATGGATGGCATAAATCAAAATTTGTATGAAGCGGCTGCGATCGATGGGGCCACCACAATAACGAAATTTCTGCACATCACCCTGCCTCTTTCCCGCAACGGAATCATATACGGGATTTTGATAACGGCCATGTTTTCGTTCAGGACAATCGACGCGATCTGGAGCATGACCCGCGGCGGTCCCGGAAAAGCCACTTACCATATCGGTATTTACATTTTAGACAGGATGCTTTCGCTGATGAACTTAGGCCAGGCGGCTGTGATTGGTATCATCGTGTTTGTGTGCATCTCCTGCTTCTCCGGCGCGATGATAGCGTGGATGAGAAGAGACTATTAAGAGGGCAGCTAAATGGCAGCGATAAAAAAAGTATCGGGTGCTTTTAACCGTATCCTTGAAAGCTATACCACGGTTTACATCGGTCTGGGCGTGATATTCGCTGTCTTATTGTCGCCGCTTGTGCTCATGTTTTTCACAGCTTTCAAAACCCCTGCCGAGACAGAAATGTGGCCTCCGACCATAGTCCCGCTCGATGTCGATTTCGAGGCTTTTGCAGATGTTATTTTCAACAGCAAAATTCCCACAGCTATTTTGAATTCTCTAGTGATCAGCCTGTCTACCGTGGCAATTGTCGTGGTGGCAGCCACATTTACAGCGTATGGCCTCAGCCGGTACAAATACCGGGGAAGCAGGATGCTTTCCTACTGGTTGTTGGCCACCAGAATCATCCCCCCTATTTCCCTGACAATACCATTTTTCGCAATTTTTGCGTGGTTGGGCCTCGTCAACAAGAAACTTACCCTAATAATTCTGAACGTATACCTGAATTACCCCATCGTTACTTGGTTGCTGATAGATGCTTTTAATCGCTTTCCGAACCAGCTTATAGATTCTGCAAGAATAGACGGCGCGACCCGTAACCAGACATTTTTCTTTGTTGTGCTGCCGCTTACAGTCACCGCGATAGCTGCCGGAGCCATAATCACCTTTCTTTTTACCTGGAATGAATTTCTTTACGCTCTGACATTTACCCAGACGGAAGCGGCAATGCCGCTCACCGTCGGAATCTTTGAATTTGTCGGTGATGAGGTGGTTGAGTGGACCCGCCTTTGTGCAGTCGGCGTGTTTGCCGGCCTGCCCTCGATAGTTTTCTTTATTTTCGCGCAGCGCTACGTTGTCCAGGGACTTACTGCAGGTGCTATCAAAGAGTAGCTATGTATTAGCCCTCGTTTCAAATTAGCATATTGCCATTAAATAGTAGTAGCCTCCAGTCTAAGACTCGAACATTCGTTTAATCTATGCAAGAAATATCTTATCGTATGTTAAGGATAAACGTTTGAGATATAATGGTTCCCAAAGGGCGGCGAGGTGAAATATAAAAAGTGCAAGGGCCAGTAGTTAGGTATCATTACAATCAAACTGGTTTGAATAATGCCCTCGCGACACCGATACTTGCGCCATGATTTTGATAACACTGGGGTTGAATCCAGTCAATAGGCAAAATTTGTATCTTTTTTTGCGAATTGACGCCGCCACTATAGCCCATGTTTTTTCAGATTGCGCTTTCAAATCCACCAAAAATTGAACCATGATATTTCAGGTTCGCTATTCAAACCCACAACTCCCGAAAGTTGTAGGTTTCACCTACCAATCCAAATATTGCCCCAATTTTACATTTCGTGCCTTAGTTCAAACATGACAATCCAGCCCAATTAATGTATCTTTCGAAATGAAATACAAAGAATTTTAGTTTTCTATTAATTTCCAACCACACTCATCGAAGTTGACATTAAATAGTGCAATCCTTTTCCAATAGCTAAACCGGAAAAAACAACATTTCCCAAAGCCGGTTAGTTATCTCCGGTGACTTCCTTTTCAACCAAATAATCCTCCAGCGAAATCACTTATCGTCGGATTTTTCGTTGTCTTTCTTCGGCGAAGGCTCTTCGCTGCCGTAAACCTCAACATAGGCGTTATGCGAAATGCAACCTTTTTCCCAGTGATTTCTCACTTTCTTGCCGATAAATGAATCCGGATATTTGCGCCCGATGTTGCAGCCGGGGCAAATCTTGCTCCATCCTGCCAGCACTTTTTTCATTTCCATGATTGCCTCCTTTCTGTAGGCATATTAGTCTGCCATATAAAAGCTCAAAACTGTTCCGTGCGAATATCTAAAATAAAAGGTACTCGCCTCACTTTAGCATCAGCAAATGAATTGTCAAAAAATTGGTAGCAATTTTTATAACATATTTGAGCTTCTTATGATTTCCTTTAATTTATGAAAATGTCGAAACCAATAAAAAAAAGTGGTATGGGCAGAAATATCCAGGTAAAGCTGCTGTTCAGGATGCTTTTTTGAGTATAATTGACTCGCATGATATAGGTTGCCATTATGCCACCTACCTTTCATATTTGTCCCTAAACGCCCCCTTCACAGCACCTTTTTCCCATCCAACAGGGAGGAAGCATTTCCTTGTTAATTATATGCCATTTATTTAAACAATTGTTCTAACCATATGAAGGTGTAGTATCCGTGCTTCTGGCAGATAAAAGATCACGATAAGCATTCGACAGTCTTCTTGAAATAACCCCAGCCAATCTTTGTAGCACTTTAAATCCGGCTTCAGGACGATTTTTAAATATTCTATTTAGCTTGTCTTTTTCAATTTTCACCACCTTGAGATCTGTAGCACAGATGCCAGAAGCAGTATATTTTCCATTTTCAAGCATGCTTGACCAGCCAAATACATCTCCCGGCTCTGAAAGATTGTAGGTTATAGAGCCGCCATTTTTGATTACCAGGTATACCGTTCCTCCAAGGAGAATATATAAACACTTGGCTTGCTCATCCTTTTCAAACAAGACTGTATCTTTAGAATAGCTCTCCTCAGAACAAATAGCCGCAATCTCATTCATCACCTCAAAATCAACTCCTTCAAAAAGTTCTATTTCTTTGAGTATCATTTTTCCCTCCTATTTTGCGGGTTTAAATAATTTATCTAATTGATAATTGAACGCCAAAGAAAAGATAATATAATTTGGAATTATCAATTGCTATTTCAGCAATGCCAGATAAAGAGTAACGGATTGAATTTAAATACAAAAATGGCAATGGGCTATGATTTTTCTGGATCTGATCAAATTAGGTCAAAAGTAGGAAATTTAACAACGGCCAGCAGGAATTAAATAGTGATGCGCGAAAAAAGAGTTTCTGTGTGAGTCTCAGATCTAATTTTGATGAATCCTAAAATATATTAATTTGATTGTCAAAAGGAAAATCTCATCCAGATTTTGGAACGAATTTTGTCTTAAGTTTGTAAACTGAGAGCCTAAATCATCCAATTAGGGCTTCTGCGGATTACACAATCACAAATATACAAAATTTCAGCCTTGCAATAATTGTGTCTTGCGTGCCCTACATGCAAAATTTGGTGGCCTCATTTTTATTTTGGATTACCAGATGAAATAATCAATTTGGGAAAATTGCAGATTTGTGCATGATCAGAGATGAATTGCAAGCATTTCAAAACCTGGCATTTCTTTCCAAACGCCAAAAAAGACAAAAATTGCGACATCAAATGGCTGTTCCGCCTCAAAAACAAAAATCAGAAAAAATAACTAAAGTATCTGTTTTGGTATTTCACAGAAAATTAGGTGGCCGCCCGCGTTCGCTTTTTTAGAGGGGGGGGTATCAGATTAATTGGCCTCCATTTTCCAAAAACAATCGAGTAGAAGCTCAAAAAGCCTTTGTCTTTAAAAAGCTATACCCTTTATACCTTAGAGATAGATCATCTCTGAGGCTAGCTCTATATGGACTTTTTTCTTAAATAAATACGAGTTCTGATAGAAAGTTCTAACTACTCTAAGCCATTTTGCTTGGTTTTAATATTGAAAGTGTTTCTAATTTTAGATAGAGGTTACAAATATATAATCTGTTTGGAAGGGAACCATCATGAATAGTCGTCCATTGCACTTATTGCTTTTTCTTTTATTTATAATCCTAATCTTGCCTTCAGATGCTATCGCTAATTTAGGGGAAAAAGTATCAACGGCAAAGACAAGAACATCCTCAAAGACAAGAACATCCTATTATAAGAAAAGTTTTGGCGCTGTTGATCCAATATTTCAGACTAATAAAAATGGTGTCGTAATAATGGAATTCTGGGCAGCTCCACCTGAAATGTGGACTAAAGCGAAAGCTATGGAATTTGCCAAGTTACTTATTCCCAAAAAATTGCGAAATGAAAAACCAAAAATGGGGCTAGAAGAAGGAATAATGGAGCCTTATACGTTCTCTGATGGGACTATGATTATCCTTCAACAAGCTGGCTTTGGTAAAAAATATATAGGAGTTGAAGTTCGTTCCCCAGAATACAAAGGGCCTCCTTGTTGAAAAATATTAAATTTACATGAAGGCTCTTTTGTTCAAATTCAGAAAACCGAATTATTAGAAAAATTTCCATAAAAGAAAAGGGGGGCTGATGGAAAAATCTGAAAAATTTTTAAAAGTGTCTGCAGTGGGAATTAAGCGAAAGATAGATGGCCGGCTGGTTTTGAATTTTTAATGGACGGGTAGAGTCGGGGTGATGGAAATATGGGTTTTTTGGATTATTGGATAACATTAATGAACCGTCTTGAGCTATACTTGATTTGGCATGACCGGAAGGCACATCAAAACATCTATTGACAAAATGATATCACAACCTTTTTAAAGCCTCCAAAAGTACAGATTTGTTTACATAATCAGTACTTTTGAGAGTACAGATTTTTTTGAAGATACTATTTAGATATCGGTATGGTGTTTATTCAGGCAACCCCGCTTTGCGCAAATCGTCAATTAAGAGCTCTCTGTCGGCTATATTCTTGAAGGGAAGTGTTTTTACATACTCGACAGAAAACTTGGGCGCTATCCTGATGACTTCTGCGGCCGCAGCACGGACCTTCTTCGCTCGGCCTCCCATACTATAACTGCTGGCCAGTCCAATGCGGGCCACGAAATCGTCTGGGTTGCGTTTGAGGACTCTGATTTTCAGCTGCACCACGAACTCGGTATCCTTTGCGGTGACCGCCTTGAGGTTCGCACAATCGATGACCGCTGCTACGATTGTCGTTGCAAGTTGTTCCATTAGCGGATGACCTCACCGCGGGTGAGGCCCGCCACGTAATAATCCATCAGAAAAGCGTAAACCAGAAGGGGCGGCATCGAGGCGATCAAGGACCCGGCCATCTTCAGCTGTACACCGTCTATGGATACCATGCCCGCCGTGAGCACCGTTTCCGCCTCGTTAAGGATGAACGCCAGGGGGTAGATGAAGTTGGACCAGGCCACGACGAACGCGAAAATCGTCGCGGCGATGATGCCGGGCAGGGTAACGGGAATGAACACCCGCACCATCATCTGGATAGGTCCCGCGCCATCCACCATCGCGGCCTCGTCCATTTCCCGGGGCACCGAGGCAAAATAGCCCAGCAGAATCCAGGTGCAGAAGGGCACCGTCAGCGTGGGGTAGACGACCACCAGCACCCATTTCGAGTTGTAGACGCCTAGCTTGACGACGATCTTGAAAAAGGGAATGAAGAGCAAGGTTTCCGGCACCAGGTAGGTGATAAAGACGCCGATGGTCAAGGCCGTGGACCCCCAAAAATGGAGCCGGGTGAGCGAATAGGCCGCCGGGATGCTCACCGCCAGTGTGATCAAGGCCACCAGGCTCGAAACAAGCACCGTATTGCCCAATTGCCGCAGGAAGGGGGTGGCGAAGAGCAACTGAAAGTAATGGGCAAGCGTCGGCCATTCTTGGAACCAGAAGTGGTTGCCGGCCTTGGCGAGCAGATCGCTGTTGGTCTTCAAAGAGACCAGTAGCATGTAGTAGGGTGGCACCAGCAGAAACAGCATGAACACCACCAGGGCCGCATAGGCCCCCACCAGCGCCCAGCGCCGGGAAGCACCCCCACCTTTCCGCATCCCGATTTCGCTTAAATCCGCCTTATATGCCACGATTTTCATTTATCCTTAAGAAAGAATGGGACATAAGAGCAACTTCTGTAACTTCTCCCGCTCTAGATGGTAATTCCAAAGTCCCCGCAGTGCCGGGAAGGGCCGAGGCGTCTCCCCCACCTGTTGACACAGCTCGCACGCCAGGAGTATCCACCATCCGATCCTGGTGCTGCTGAATGAGAGTCGTCATACCTGACCGATAAATAGTCAAAGTGTAAATTGTCGATTCCTCATCATCACCCATAAGTCGGCTATAGCCCTCAACATCGTCGCTGAGGATGGTTGCGAGTCTACGCTTGAAACCTTCTCCGCCATAATGGCACTCCGTTGTTAAGGTTTCAAACAGAGGAACTCAGTATATGGAAGATTCTCAGAAACGCAGTATCAGATGAGAAACAAGATTCGATTCTGTTTGTCATGCACCGCTTCAGGTCAGGTGGAATATGAGTATCAGAAATAGTGTATATGGATTTATACCGAAATGTGGATTTTAGTCAACAAAATGAGGATTCAAGCAACTGGTGATATAATAAAATATCACAACTTATCCTTGATTTCAGATTTGTAGATGTAATCACAAAAGCTGAAATCTCAATAATCACATCAAAGATTTAAGTGAAATGGGGATCTGGATCTATTGGTGATGGAACATCTTGTTCATGATGACCCAGTTGTCTTCAACCTTTATCAGGGACAGGTAGTCAGTAAAATATTTACCCAGGTAGAGATCGAAAACTTTGACCAGAGCAATGTTGTCCGTCATATCCACAGACACAATTTTCATCTCGTAGGCTTCACCACTTTTCGACGGTGCGGGTCTGCTTTCGATCTGCTTGAGCCAGGCATTGAAGGGCAGGTGTACCAACTGGCCCTCAAAGTATCCATGCAGAAACGCATCCGGATCAAAGGCTTTTTTCAGGGTTTCGGTATCGGAATGATACATACCGTCAAAATAGTACTGAACGGTTTGAGTGATTTTATCCAGATCCGTGTTTTTGCTGGACATGGTTTTCCTCCTTTCAAAGAAAAACAAAACCCCACCTCTCTCTATGAGAAATGGGGTCTTGATAGTCAGGACATAATACCCTCCGCTAAGGGTTATCCGTTGGTATTGAAAAACAAGCTAATTTATTAATTATCGCACATTTTCATTATCAGATAGACAGGGATATGGTCAAATAGAAATCCTTCAAAGACATTTAAGCGGCAGAATTATGCGGCAATTTTTCAATGCTTACTGACGTATTAGTCACAACAAGTTCATGCGAATATCAGCGAATCGCAACCTGAGCTTTTTATTTTTGCTTTGTGTCGCTACATGCAAAATTACCCTCACAGCATACCTGTTGCTACCAATAGTTGCAATCATCGAACTGTGCCTGCTTTTGGATATTAAAGCAGTATCACAGGCCTATGGGAGATTTCGAAGGTGTGGATTAGTTGGAGGTATCAACGATCTCAGGCCAGCTTCCGTCACCACAATATCTTGTGCATCCATCCCAGAATAGAAAAGCGTGGACTTTAAACGCCAATCCACGCTTCCTGCTTCATAGGCCTAATAAGCAATGGTTGTTTTGTTCAACACTGCCTAGTCTGGGCTGACGCAGCTGAAACTCGACACATCCCGTGGGTCACTCTTCCCATCATACTTAGGAACTTTAGGGTAAGCACAAATCAACCTTGAGCCGGTTGGTTGGAATTTTTCATCGAGCCAATAGGCAGCTGTTTGCTCAGGTGCTTTTCCTGACTCCACCCACTTATCAATCTCATTCAGATAATTGGTAAAAGATGGTCCCGGACCGCCAAAGCAATGCTCAACACCCGGCATCATAAACAGGCGCACATCGTTCGATGCTGTTTCATCGTGGGCCATTACCTCGTCATAATAACCAATGGTGGATAGCGCAGAAATCGCAGCATCCGACCAACCGGTAAAAATCAACAGTTTGCCGCCCCGTTTGCGAAACGTCGACAGATCAGGGTTGGTGGCATTGAGAGTTTCTTCAACCAGTTTCGCGTCTTCACGGAATGTATCGAAATTATAGTTTTTATAAGTCCAATCCGGATCATGATAGATCATGTATTTCATGATTCCGTTGCCAAAGGCATAATAGAGGTTGGGTGTTGTCGGCGCAGGATAGTCTCCGACGTCTACGCCTCCTTGGAACTCATCTATGCCAGTTTGGAATTTCAGGCCACCAGTCAGCCAACGAGGCCAGCCGCCGATGGAGGTTTCGCCACCAAACGGGAAGCCATAGAATAGCTTTTTTCCCTGTTTATCTTTTGGTCCCTCATAGACGGTTTTGACTGCGGTGAGTTGGGCTTTGGTCAAGCAATTTTCGGTTTTTTCTCCTTTGCACAATAACTTTACCATATCAAATTTGCACTGCCTGGGGTCGTTCAGTACGCCGTCCTTTATTCCATCCAGCGCATCACATTTTTCGAGATACGCAGACTCGATCAGTTGCTGTTCTTTGGGCCCGATTACGGCCGCTTCAATATCATCGGGATCCGGATACATGACCTGGTTAATCTGTGTAGCCTTTGCTCCAAGCATGGGCCAGTTATACGCAGGCGCACCCGCCACAATGCCTTCAAAATCGTCTGGATAGCGTTGGGCTTCCATCAAGGCCTGACCACCGCCACGTGAGCAACCAATAAAGTAGTTGCGTGTGATGTTTTGTTGGTAATAGGCCTTGGTCAACGCTTTTGCCGTAACGGCTGTGCGATGCACCGCCTGGTGACCGAAGTTCACAATGCGCTCCAGATTATTTAGCGCCCAGCTCCCATCTAGTGGATGGGCTTGATGTCCCGTATCAGTGCCCACCGTGGCGTAGCCGGATTGCAAGGCACCATACGATAATGCCACGTTCATGACCGAACCTGCAAATCCACCGCCACCGCCCATGACAAATTTGCCGTTCCATTCCTCTGGCAAAAGCAGTTCAAAGTGAATCTCTGGACCGATCACACCCGCCACTTTACAGTGTGGTACGCCTTCAGTTTCTTGTGTGACCGATGTAATGGTGACGTCAGGCAACTGCGGCAGTGATTCTATATTACATGGTTGCTCTGTCTTTTGCGATGTAAGATTTTGGCCTATGCTGCAACCTGACAGAAATGCTGTTTGCAGTGTAATTGCATAAAGGGCAAACGATATAATTCCAAATCCTCTCATGTTTTTCATTGTTGTTTATCCTTATCGGTTAACCAGAGAAGTTTACAGTAGATAATGTTAAGCTCGTAGAAATTATGGAGCACCCTATATGTTGTGGTGCGGAAATAATCCAAACATTACAGATTAATTGAGATAATCCAAATTATTAAAATTAACGAAATGATTGCATATACCAAACTGATACATGCACCCTATCGGATTTTTTGGCTTGATGTCAAATCATGGTCCTGACAGATACAGCTTTCATCAAATAAAAAGGGCAAATCCATGCTATAGGATTCACCCTCGAAAATTGTGATTACAAAATTATATCCAAACAATTTTCAGAATTGATATATACCGAATTGTTTA
>CP070746.1:1892697-1895748 GCA_020348305.1 Desulfobacterales bacterium | reverse complement strand
TTCGGTAAAGACTTTGGCCTTAATGCCCTCTGTATAATAGAAGCGGTAACATATCCGGGCAAAGCCGAAGTTTAAGGCATCGGATACAACAATGGCTGCACGAGATACCCCGTGCTTAGCAATGAACTTAACAAGACGGCTGATTTCGTCAGATTCCAGTCCGTTCTCTGATTGGTTGATGTCCATATACAATGGGGTTTTTTTGGGGATGAATCTGCGGTCAGCAAAAGCCTCACGGAAGGCTCCTATAAGACTCTCAAGGTTGTACTGATCACGTGCTGTGAAATACAAAATACCGTCTTTAAACTTAAATAACTCCATTACTTTTTTAACGCTCCTATGAAAAATTGATGTTCAACACCTTTTACATAAAGAGCAGAAAATAATGATTTTTCAACTCAAGTCAAGAGGAATTTTTCACAAAAAATGTGAGGGGGCATATCGACACATTCGTACATACCCACCTCCATTTAATATATTATATCGGAATTTTATGTAGAAAACTTTAGCTGGGTTTTTCGGGTAGATCTTGCAAAAGCAAGCATTGGGAAAAAGGTAAAGATGTAGAATGAATGTGGTGATATGTACAGTATCAGTACTTTTTTAGGGGAAAATTTTTTACAGATATCATTTTAGATGGACTATGGATAAAACTCTTATTAGATATCAGCAATGCACTTAAACCCTCATCAGATTTTCATACTGGTTTAACTTCATAAAGGTTGAGTGCTTTCGCTTTTCCTTTCAAGCTGACATCTCCGATGCCTGAAAATTCAAAAAGATGTTGGTTTTCTGATTTTGTTTTCATTGATTCCGATAAAATATCACAAATTTACCTAAAGTACAGATTAGTAGATAATCACAAAAATTTAGGGTCTTCAAAAATCAGAAATAATTTTATCAATAATAATTGGTGAGGTGAATCTGTGTTTATAGCAGATTGTCGTCCCGTTTTATGTTTCTCAACTATTTTTCAATTTTTTAAGTAGCCTCATGCCGTAATTAAAGTCATAACCTTCCTCTCTAAATACAGTTTTAAAGAAATCACATTTTGTACAATTCCCCAGCTTATCTGTAAACTCTCCTCCCTGAACCTCATTCTTGCATAAAGACCCCGTAACGAGCCAACATATCCTACCGGCATTTTTGCCATGGTTGACACCATCCAATTTTTCTTCAAAAACAGCAGGACACAAACCAAGTTCGTCTATTTTATCACCACCATACCCTCTGCCACACTTTTTATACTCCCAGCAATTTACTTTCATTGCTCAACCTTCCTTTCTCATAATTTTGGAAAAAGATGGGGAGCTCCCAAAAATCTTTCAACCGTCGTTGCCTTGCCATTATTCCAGTATTATTTCAGATGATGTCGTTTTGTGATACATTAAGATATTCTCAACTTTGGGAAAATTCCAGATAACATAGATATATAGACTATTCAGTCAAAATGGTCAAAACATTTCCGCACTGTGGTCTACCCGATCCATACTTATTTACTGGATTAGATCAGGATAGAGGAGGATTAAATACGTATGCCCCAAGAATTACATCTAGGGTAAAACGTTAACAGTTTTTGGAAGGTGACCTGCATAAAAATTTTTGAAAAAAAATAAATGCGAAAAATAGATACCTCTACAAGAACTAAACCCAGTTGAAATTTTGAAAAAAGATCTGTATGCGACAAAGATACTAAACGCTATCAGTCTTTCGTGAGGTGCGCCTATGGGGCACCGATAGCTATCCCCCCTACCATTCTTTTTTTGTTTTTAACTTGAAGTTTTTGAATGAAACATTTAGCTATAATTCTGACTTTTGAGAACAATTATTGGTTGTAGATTTTTAAAAAAAGTGGGGCTAATGTGGGGCAAATCGACACAAATGAGAAAAGGACTCATAGGGCTAAACCTATAAGTCCTTTATTTTATTGGTGCGCCCGGCAGGATTCGAACCTGCGACCTACGGATTCGTAGTCCGGCGCTCTATCCGGACTGAGCTACGGGCGCGTGATGGTTTAACTGAAATTTAGAGCCGATAAAATAAGCTAGATTAGCCCTTATGTCAATGTGTTTGTTAGACATGATGTGGCGCTGGATATTGGATGCTATTTTTTGGTCACCGGCTGCTGGTCCCCGGTATCTGGTCACTGGCGGATAACAGGAGTGCATGAGGTAAAATCCATAGAGCACCCATTTTCGCTACAGTTTCGGCGCGGCAGGCAGTGCATAGTATAAAGAAAGACCTGATGAATGATAATCATTTAAAATACATGAAAATCGCCATAATTGAGGCGAAAAAGGCTGAGCAAAAGGCGGAGGTTCCGATAGGTGCGCTACTCGTTGCTGAAAATGAAGAAATACTATCGGAAACACATAATCAGACAATTACACTGAATGATCCAACTGCCCATGCCGAAATCTTAGCACTACGTGAAGGCGCGCAAAAAACTCGAAATCCCCGGTTGTTAAACACAACCCTCTATGTTACCATCGAGCCCTGTTTGATGTGCATGGGTGCAATCGTGCATGCGCGGATTTCTAAGTTAGTTTTTGGAGCTAAAGATCCGAAATGGGGCGGGGCCGGTTCATTATACAATCTTGCAAACGACAATCGACTCAATCACAAAGTGGAAATCATCGAAGGGGTTTGTGAGGAAGAATGCCGATTCCTGATGCAGGCGTTTTTCCGCCAAAAAAGATGATGTAATGAAAAAATAAAAATATCTCTGTGCGCTCTGTGCATCAAACAAAGCTCGCCGAAGGTGGACAAACGGGTGGTGAGTCAAATAAAAAAAGGAGAATGAAGTGGCAAACGTAGTGATCGTCGGTACCCAATGGGGTGATGAAGGCAAGGGTAAGATCGTTGATTTGTTGGCCGAACATGCCGATTTTGTTGTCCGTTTTCAGGGTGGCAATAATGCCGGCCACACCATGGTCGTTGGTGGCGAACAATTTATCTTCCATTTAATCCCTTCCGGCATATTGCAGGGGAGAACATGTGTTATCGGTAACGGATTAGTGGTGGATCCCGGCGTTTTACTGGAAGAAATGG
>CP070746.1:1886086-1892597 GCA_020348305.1 Desulfobacterales bacterium | reverse complement strand
GGCTGCAATTGGATTCTGGGCCTGGGCGATATGGACCTTTCGTAAAAAGAAAGCTAGCGCATCAGGAGAGTTTCGCATCGAATATTACGGAGTACTGGTCACCTTAATCGTAATTCTGCTTAATGCCCTGGGAGTGCTGGTATTACGGGGATGGATCGGTGTTGCTGTTTTCAACATTCTTTTTCTTTTTCACAGTATCATGATGATTGTATCCGGTTGCAAATCCCTCGATCAAAAATCCACCACAACAGGGTGTTTGCTGTTTGCCATACTTGCGATGACCCGATACACAGATCTCTTTGTCAGCCTGCTGACACGATCACTGGTGTTTTTTATAACCGGTACGGCGCTGTTTGCGGTTGGCATTTACTACTCGAAAACTAAAAAACAAATGCGGGAAAAGACAACATGAGAAAACCATTTATTCTGCTGGCGATAGTGTTTCAAGTCCTGGTCCTGGTCTATATGGCGGGCGATCGCGAACATATTTTACGAAACGGCAAAATCATCCATCTGCGAACCGCCCCGATTGATCCGCGGGATATGTTCAGAGGTGACTATGTCCGCTTAAACTATGAAATATCGCGGATTCCCGTAAATAAGATCATAGACACTAAGAGCACCAATGAATTAAAAAAGGGCGCTAAAATATATGTTATCCTAAAAGAAGGTCCGAATGGTTTATACGAAATGGTAAATGCCAGTGTCAAAAAGCCAGATGAAGGGTTCTACCTCAGAGGCCGCATCCCATACGAATATAAACAGCTGCGCCCCGGCAACCCTTTATGGATCGACTACGGCATAGAAGCTTACTTTGTTCAGCAGGGAAAAGGAAGGAAAATCGAGCGCCGTCAAGGAGGACGAACCACGATACAAATTCCCCTGGAGATGCAAATCGCAGTCGGCAACAACGGCAAAGCCGTCATCAAAGGGTATCGCTGGAGTCCTCTGGGAATCGGTCTGCAAGTTTTACGAGGTGCACCACGGCGAGTACGGGCGCTCGATGATCCTAAAAGTGCCAAGATCCGGCTGACTTTGGCTAATGTTTCCGATGCTCCATTGGCCATTGTCGAGCTGCCCGAATATTGTTCATTTTCTTTGGAGTCTGTCGCCCGGGCCAAGAAAAACTGGGCTCCGGTGAATATTCCATGTAACGAAACCCTTCCCGCCGACAATAATGTTATTGTATTACTGCCCCAGCAGGAAAAAAGCTTTAATTTTGATTTTTCCAATGAGAGGTGGTTCGTCAGGCACAAAGACGATGTAAGAGAAATTGGCATGTTGGAATGGTCGGAACAATTTCGGATTGTTTACCGCCCCCCAAATGAATCCGATTGCCAACACCTGGCAAAGCAAGAACTCATCTGGCACGGTTATTTGCCGTCGAGGGTGTTTCATGGCCGTGGCCAAATCGACTAGAACTGGTTTCACAACCCCCGTCTTTTTTCCGAGAGAAAAACATAAGGGTCTTAAATATTAAATATTGACAGTTGAAATGGTTCCTGCCTTTGCCGGTTTTCCCAAATCTGCTTGACTCTTTAAACAACCCTTTGATAATTAATCATCCAGTTTAATTTGGCTTTAACCCAAATCAAGAGGTTGCAATGAAACAAATATAAGGAACCCTATTTCTCATAGGAGAGGTGGAGTTTTTTATTATTAGAGCCAACCATAAATTGAGATGACAATATAATCGAATCCGATTAAAAAGTCAGACAATCTCTTAGCAAGGGGCCTCGCCTTACAGGCAACAACTCGTTTCCCCTGCCTCGATGGGAGGGGATTAAGGGGCGGGTGGTCAGATAAGATATTGATTTCTCACCAATTTTATCACCCCCACCCAGACCCTCCCCCGTCAGGGGGCTATTAATGGAATTGCAGGGGTTATTGGACAGACTGCTTAGCCCTCACCTATGGAAGGAGGTAAAACGCCATGAAATGGAAGACCAGAGTGTCCGAACTTTTGGACTGTGAGTACCCCATTTTGCAGGGTGCCTTGAGCCGCATAGGAAACTGGAAATTTGCGGCATCAGTTAGTGAAGCGGGCGCACACGGGTGTCTCACTGCCGCTGTTTCATTGACACCACAGAACCTTAGGGACGACATCCGAAGGTGCAAGGATGCAACCGACAAGCCTTTCAGCGTGAATATCACTGTCGGCATGTGCCCCCACATCGATGAGATGCTTGAGGTATGTCTTGAGGAAGGGATAGAGGTGATTGAAACGGCAGTCTTTAGCGCCGACCAATATGGCAAGCGCATTAAGGAGGCCGGGCGGAAGTGGATTCACAAGACGGCTACCCTTAAACATGCTTTACATGCCGAGAAGCAGGGTGCAGACGCTGTGATGCTGGTAGGGCTAGAAGGTATCGGCTTCAAGAACATCTCGCAGCTTCCCACCATGACCACTATTGCTTGGGCAGCGGCGCATATGAAGGTGCCCATCATAGCTGCCGGAGGGATAGGCGATGCGAGGACCTTCCTGGGCGCCTTGGCGCTGGGTGCCGAGGGGGTGATGATGGGGACAGCCTTCATGGCCACCCAAGAGTGCCCCATATCCGACCGCTTCAAGGAGAAAATGGTGCAAGCTTCTCCCGACAATCCGCACTTACGGACTACGGTGCTGGCTCCTCCCAATCCCAGGGAGTATGAAGAAGTTATGAAGAAACGTGGTGAGATGCCGCTGGAAAAGTGGCTAACTGCTCTGGAAAGGGTGATGCTCAAGCACGATGACTGGCGGCTTGCCCCCGAGATGTGGAATGAGGACTACGACCGGTTAAGCAGCCTAATGTCTTTTGCAGTGACTTATGTAGATCATATACCTACGGTAAAGGAATTCGTTGATAGTATCATTGAGAATGCCGAGAAGATTATGAATAATTGGCAGTTCTTGAGAGAGTGAACCGAAGTCAAAATAAGGGGGGCAGTGGAGATATAGCGACGGCCATGAAAATATAACTTTCTAACCGTTTTTCTCAAGACGTAAATGTTTGATTCAATAAATAAAGCTGATAATGTGGCCACAAAAGTCACTCGAGGCGATTTAAGAAAATACTATCGCTTCCGGCCGGCCAGATTTTACGGAGGCATTGCAACAGCGGATTGTGTTGGGTGCTGTTTACAGTGCATCTTTTGCTGGTCTTGGCGTGAAGTGATGCATCCTAAAGCATTTGGCCATTTTTACACACCCAAAGATGTGGCCCGCAGGCTTACGCACATCGCTCGTAAAAAGCACTTTAAAAAAGTTCGTGTAAGCGGCAATGAGCCGACCATCGCAAGAGAACACTTGCTCAAGGTCCTTGAGATGGTTCCAGTTGATATTTTTTTCATCTTGGAAACAAATGGGATATTAATTGGACACGATCAGACATATTCTGAAGATTTATCCAGATTTGAGAATCTTTACGTGCGCCTAAGCATCAAAGGCACCAATGAACAAGAATTCTCCAGCTTGACCGGCGCCAAGCCAGCGGGTTTTGCACTACAATTAAAAGCCCTGGAGAATCTTCGCCGGCAAAAAGTGAAAACCCACCCTGCAGTCATGGCCAGTTTTTCACCCCAGCAAAACATCGATGCGTTACAACGGCAGCTTTCCCAAATCGATCCATCTTTTAAGGATATAGAGGTTGAAGAACTTATGCTTTACGGTAAAGTGGAAAAGCGGCTTCAACAGGCCTGCCTTACTTATCGAACCGCATATCATCCGGAAAGATAGTAACGGATTATCATAAATCTATTTATATGCTATTTATATGCTATTTAATAATTACATAGGCGCTTATTGCCTTGGCATATTTTGTATTTTCTGAATATGAAAAAATTAGACAGGATCCATGTCAAATCTTGAACAGTGCTTAAAGAATCCAAGCGATGCACAAATCAATGCCCTGCTTATTATTTCAAATTTAAAACAGAACTTCGAAATCCATATTTCTCTTCTTTATTTCCAAGATAAGGCTTTCCTTATACTTTCTGAAAAAATCGTCTGACGTCGCCTCCTGGATGCCCTGTTTAAGGTAAAATCCTCTTAGACTTTGCAAGTAGTTCATACGGTCAATCAAAATCCTATCGACTTTTCCTTCCAACCGGGCTATGAGCCTTGAAGGGTTACCGGGAAGTAAGGGGCCGATGAACGCATAGGTCTGTATACCGGCATCGTGCAGTTTGGCCAATGCGTTTATTCTTTGACTGATAAAGTTAGCACCGGGTTCAAAATACCTTGCGATCTGCTCATCATCAGTGGAGATGGTAAAACCTACTTCAATGGTCTTAAAATCCTGAAGTAGATCCACATCCCGTAAAACCAGTGTTGATTTAGTCTGGATGTTGATCGGAAACTGGTGGTTGACCAACTCTTTTAAGCAACTTCGGGTGATCTCAAACTTGGCCTCCAAGGGCTGGTATGGATCGCAAACTGAACTTATCCAGATGATACCCACTTTGGCTTTTTTTAGTTGCTTTCTCAAAATCTCAGATGCATTGACCTTCACATCGACAAATTTACCCCAAGGCTCACGATGACCGGAATAGCGCCTCATGAACAGCCGAGCATAGCAGTAAACACATCCGATCTGACATCCGGTAAACGGGTTAAGGCAATAGTCAAAAATTTTCGATCGGTTAAGTACGCTTTTGGCGCGGACTTTGCGAACTTTCATCATAAATATGACTCATCATTTCGGATTTGTGCTTTCAGGATAAGATATGGCCGTAAATTAACCACCCCGCCGCAAGGGAACGGGGTATTGAAAAGATTTCAAATAAATTGGATAATTTTGACTAAAGTGACATCCTGCAATTGTTCTGTCAAGTAAGCAGATGAGATCGCGAAAATCAAATGGTCGCGTCTTCATTCATGACTTCTCTGAGTAGGGTTCCGGGAAAAAAGGGACGAGGGTGAAAGGTTGACATATTTCTTGGTCTTGGCGCTGTCATTATTTTACAGGGTATTTTCCTAAATATAGATTCTCATAAGTATCAACAAGACAATTTATTTTGGAAACAACGTGACAGGATTAATGATCTCTAATTCCAATGTTGTTTTGCTTTCATCGTTGCCTGTATTCCCTATCTTGGGTTCGCCTTTCTTAGTTCTTATCTGAGCACCTGGCACTCCTTGCGCTTTTCTCTGAGCTTCTACAATGGCTTTGTGCATCTTTCGGCTGTAAGGCAATTGATAGGCTCGAGGCCGGGTTTTACTATTGTAGCTGAAAACGCTTTTCGGGTTGAGCCGAGCTCCCAGTGTTTGTTCGGAACTTATTGAACTCGGCTTGATATTGACCCAGAAATAGATAGCACCCAGATCATTGCGCTTCGGATTGGGTTCCTTGATGCGGATGGCTAAAACTTGACTGTTTTCAGGAATGGTTTGTGATATTGGCCAGCCCATCAAATTCGGCACAGTGTAATATAATACCAGACCATACCATACGGTGGCAGGAATCAGAATTGCTTTGATAATGATTTGACCGGGTGTACGTATAGAAAACCACAAAACAATTGCAGAGATAATTACAAAAGCAATTGACAAACCAATATAGCCAGACCACACATCCATCTAAAACTCCTTAGCACGCACCAAACCAAGAAACCAGTTCATCCTGCACCACCTGCGTCTGTTTGCAGTGAGGCTTGCTTTAACAGTTTCTTGGGAAGGTCATCCCAACTGATGATATCGCCCTGATTGGTCATTACAAACCTAGTTACTGTGACTTCTTCCCATTTACTTTTCATCACGATCTTTTTGTAAAAGAGTGTTTGAACTTTTGGATTGAGCTTGTCTATGCGTACTTCAACTAGAGTAGGGTTTGAATCTCGTTTATTATACATGTGAACATTGAGCACCCATTCTCCGGTGACAAACCCTCTGATGGTAGTAAGCTCTTGGTTATGGGTGTACTCAATCCTGCGTCCGTCATCGAGTGTGATGATGTCGTTGATTTTCCCAAGATCGTCTCTGTCCAAATGAGCCAAACCAACGTCTTTTTGTCTGAAGTGTAACACGTTGCCGGCTGGATCCTGCAACCAGGTATCTACATCGTCTTGACTGTTGTCGTTCCATGTGACAGTGATGACGAACTCGGCTTTGGTTTTGATATCCGCTTTTTTGATACTGGGGTTGATCAACAAAAATGCTATAATAAACAACAAAACAAAACCAACCAGAGTATTGAATAATAGATCCAAAAAGCTTGTATTGTTATAATATATCCTGCGAGGCCTCATTCTTCTCCAGAGTTGTTGAGAGATAATCTAAGTGATGTGTAAAGTTGAACACTTGCAGTTTCAGTAACAGACTACAAACGAGACCGGCCGCAGTCGTGTACAAGGCTGTGCTCATACCGGCGCCCATTTTAGCTAACACACCCTGCATCGTGATGGCATTCTGAGGATCCATCTCTGAGAAACTTGAGCTCAACATGTAGATAAAACCGGCCACTGTGCCAATCATTCCGAGGGTCAGAAGCATGTCACTTACGAACCAACCAATGTCACTTTTTTTGTAATATAT
>CP070746.1:1871776-1885986 GCA_020348305.1 Desulfobacterales bacterium | reverse complement strand
CTCGCCTGATCGTAGCATAAACGTCTTCGAGGGCTTCTGAAGCGTATTCTGAACTGCAAATCGGATGATCAGGAAGCGATAACCGCCACGAATTGACGGATGTTTTGAACGCTCACGGAGTCTATTAGTAACATATGAGGGCGGTGTTTCAATACAATCTGAAACGCCGCCCTTTCTTTAGGCCCTTACAGTCTACTGGTCACAGAATCGGAGCCAAAAACACATAACAAGCGCCTCAAGGGTGACACCTTCCGCGTTACTCCAGGCGCACCTTAGGCGAGCGTTCAAGGATTATTATCCTATCCGCAACTGTTTGAGGCCTTTAAATACTCCACGAGATCATTCGAATTTATAAGTTATGGACTGGGGGCATACGACCATTAGTCCTCATATCATGGTCAACGGAAAGTACAAAGAATCACAAATATATTTCTCGGTTACCCATTTTATTTCTTTAAACTCTTCTAAAGAGGGTGTGGAGTTGGTTAAGATTCGCAAACGCCATACACTAATTTTGAGAGCTGCATCTTACGGCTATGAAGATGAAATCACAAAAAAACGCTTAGCCATATCCTGATTTGGAGGCGAACGGTATTTACTTTGGGTTTAGACGCTTGCATGATTACCTATTATTGTTTCAAACCTATCAATCTTTTGGTTTCCACTCCTGAATCTCTGCGCCTTCGGATTTGAGCATAGTTTCAACGTCTCTTAAGTAACAGGACCAATCGAATGGTTCATCCCATTCGTAAGGAAGATCAGCAATTTCACCCGGTATTTTAGCTTCTGCCAGATAGCTGAGCGTATCTTTCAGGATCTGTGTCTGCAGCTCCGGATCATTGGCCTTTCCGCACGGCCGACCCAGGGGAAAATTGATAAAAACGTTCCGGGGTGCTTTAACCTGGGCCATCATGTCTCGGCAGGACCCCAGATATACAGTTGGAATGCCTGCCTCTTCGATTGTGCGTGCAATCAGTCCGACCGACTGATGGTCAAGGGGTCAGGCCGCCACCAGGAGAACTGCATCTGTGTCTTGTTCTCGGAGCGCCCTTACAATTTCAGGGACGGTCTCCTGCTGCAATGCCGTGCGTTTATACAGGCGACCCATACCCAAGGTGATTGCGGTTGGTGCAAAGCTTCCGATAAAACCGGATTTAGCAAGTTCCTCAAGTCGTCGGACAGGAAAAACACAATTCAAATCTCTTAAGGCGTCCCGGTGGTCAAAGTAGTTGTGGCGCAGTTTTAGCTGCTCGAAAGGGGTGTCTGTACGGATTTGCCGATAGCTCAAATCATTAACGGCCCAGGGATCAAAGGGTTCCTGATCATCTCTGAAAATCCCAGCGGAGCTGATTAATGCAATACAGGCCTGATTCAGCGGTTTTTCAAACGGGGCCCAGGGACTTGAATCAAACTCCGACCATCTATAAGGTGCAAATCCCTGGCTCTGATACATGTCGTTAATACAGGGTACATAGTCTATAGGTTGCATTTAAATCCTCCATTCAATATTAAAGCCCGATTTCCTTGGCCACCAATTCGCGATGAAAGTCAGCGTCCCCAAGCATTTGTTCTGCAGCCTTGGCCTGCTTAAAATAGAGCTGCAAGTCATATTCCTCCATAAAACCCATGCCGCCAATGACCTGATGAGCCAGGGCCACCAGTTTGCGATAGGATTCACTACCCCAAGCTTTGCACATGGATGCCTCTTTTTCGAAAGGCAGCCCTTCACTGATTCGCCAGGCCGCCTGATAGGTCATAAATTTTATGGTGTCGGCATAGGTGAGCATATTGGCACAATGGTGCTGGATGGCCTGGAAAGCCCCTACTGGTCGACCAAATTGCTCGCGCCCTTTGACATAAGGGATGGCCATATCCATTGTGCGCTGGGCACCACCAATCATCTCGGCGCATTTTGCTACGGCCGACATCTGCAGTACCTTCTTGAGCACAGGCCACCCCTGATCGAGCTGCCCCAAAATGTTATCTTTGGAAACATGGACATCCTCAAAGATCACCTCGCACTGCCTATCACCTGCCATGGTGATCAAGGTTTCAATATGAATCCCTTGCTGTTTAGCATTCACCAAAAAAAGAGTGAGCCCGGCGTTTTTATCTTCTAACGTTTGTCCGGTTCTGGCTACACAAATGAAGGTGTCGGCAACATGTGCATACGGAACAAAGAGTTTTGTCCCATTTAGGATGTATTCCTCACCATTTAAAATAGCGGCAAGCTTTATTCCTCCAGGGACGTAAGTTCCGTCCTGTTCCACCCAAGCCAGAGATAGAATCTGTTCTCCACGGGAAAGAGCCGGTAGGACATCGGTCTTCTGTGAATCACTTCCGGCCTCCAGGATCGTAAGGCCCCCTAAAACGACACAGGAAAAAAAAGGGCCGGGCAAGCAGGAATACCCCATTTCAGATAACAGCACCGTCAGATCGAGGAAGTTGCCCCCTATGCCGTCGTATTGTTCCGGAATCAGAACGCCCATCCAGTCCAGTTCTGCCATCTTCTGCCAGAGTTCCTTGGAGTAACCGGTTTCGTCTTCAGCCATCTCGCGCACAAAATCACTCGGACATTCCTTGGCCAGGAATCGATGGGCTTCGTCCTTTAATATTGTTTGGGTTTTGTTTAAATCATAATTCATGCTCTTTGCTCCTTTTACTTGCTCGGAAGTTTAAGCCCTCTGAGGGCCATAATGTTTCTCTGGATTTCAGAGGTTCCGGCATATATAGTCTCCACCACACTCCAGCGATAGCGATGTTCCACCTGCCCCGACAACGCCGCCCATTTCGATCCTTTTTTCAGCTGACCGTAAAGGCCCAATACATCCATGCCCGTATTGGTGATCCGCTGCGCCAGCTCAGTAGCAAATAGCTTTTGCATGGATGTCTCATAGTTGGGGATTTTACCTTCGTCGATGATATGGGCCAGCCGGTAAAAGATAAGATTGTTGGCTTCCAGCTCGATGGCCAACTGGGCCAGCTTCTGTCGAATCAGAGGATCTTTTGACAACGGCTGTCCGTCGACCACGGTCTCTTTTGCGTATTGCACAATTTCATCGAAAAGCCGTCGGTAGCCGCCCATAGGAAACATTCTTTCGTAATCCAGAGCGGCCATGAGATAATAGAAGCCCTGGTTCATTTCACCGACAAGGTTCTCTTTCGGCACAACAACATCGTCGTAAAAGACTTCATTTGTTTGCCAACCGGCCATCGTGATGAGCGGACGAATCGTTATACCGGGGCTCTTAAGATCCACAATCATCATTGACATATTTTGGTATCTTTTGGCATCGGGATCGGTGATCGTCGCCAGCCAGTGGTAATCGGCTACATGGCTATGAGTGTTAAAGGTTTTCTGGCCGTTGAGAATAAAGTGATCACCCTGGTCGACCGCTTCGATAGTCAGTGCTGAAAGATCGGAACCTGCCCACGGTTCGGTATAGCCCAGGGCAAATTCGACTTCTCCTCGAGCAATCGGCAGCAGCCATTGTTTTTTCATTTCTTCACTGCCAAAATGCAAAATCGTGGGGCCTGCCATATGAGCGGCCACAAATATCAACGGCATGATATAGGCCAACTCTTCCTTGATCGCAAAGGTCAACATTGCGGAGGCACCCAATCCTCCGTACTCATTAGGCCAATTGGGAACCAGCCAGCCATTGGCTGCGAATTTACGAACAAATTCTCTTCCCAACTGGCCACCATAGCAGTATCCGATTGCCAATGATTCGGCCTTCAATTCGGGGGTGATCTCCGATTTGAGAAAGGCCCGTACCTCCTGTAACATTTTTTGCTCTTCCGGTGAAAATTCAAAATCCATCGATGTTACCTCCCTTACCCGTATAAACTGTTTATAATTTCATTCGTTGCAAAAAATAAAAAATCGTTTCACGATTACCCTCGCTGTAAAGCTCCGAATACTTCTGAAACCACTCCCCGTGCACAATAGCAAACTCAGCTTCATATAAGTTATCGTGATTTTCTATTATTTCTACAAAATTTATGAGCATATCTATATACTTAACTTGAATACCTGCTTCAACAAGAATCTCACATGTTTGATAAAAATGCTGTAATCCTTCTTGGCTGGCTTTTTCCAAATATGGACCTTCGGGAATTCCGCAGGTAATGGGTTCTTTGTCCGAAATTGGTTTCCAGTTATCGACGATAATCGATGCGGCTAACGACGCGAGCTGCAATACGAGATGCAAAAGATCGTTCGGCATGAAGGCGGTGTGCTTGTGTTGGCTTTTGTAAATGCATTTGGCCTTTTTATTTGACTATTCTGCATTAAACCTGTTATTAAAATCCTGCGTGGTCAAATCTCTTCATAACAAAATAAAAATTCTGCTTACTAAATAATTCAAAGAAAACTTAAAAGTTAGAATCTCTTGGCTTTAGGCGTGAAAACCGCAAACCCCTAACCCGTCGGTTATGATAAGCAAATATCCGGTTTAACAAAAGGAGGGGCAAATATGTCAGCGTTGAAAGAGCTCGAGCGCTTACTGACAGAAGGGAAAATTACTCGCCGGGAGTTTATGACCCGCGTGTCCGCTTTAGGCCTGATGGCCGCGGTTTCGCCGGCAATCTTGGCTAAGTCAGCCAAAGCTGCGAGACCCCAAAAAGGGGGGCGAATGAGACAGGGTGTGGCTGGAGGTTCAACCACCGATTCATTGGATCCGGCGACGATGACCGACGCCATGGCCTATAATATCAATTGGCAAATAAGGAACTGCCTGGTAGAAGTTGACCACAAAGGTCACCCCATCCCCGAATTGGCCGAAAGCTGGGATTCCTCACCGGATGCTGTGAGATGGGCTTTTAAACTTCGCCAGGGTGTGGAATTTCATAACGCCAAAACCATGGATGCCGAAGATGTTCTATTTTCCATCAATCATCACCGTGGGGAGGATTCAAAATCAGCTGCAAAGGGCATTGTGGATCCTATCGCAGACATAAAGATCGACGCCAAACACACGATCGTATTCACTTTGAAAGAGGGAAACGCCGACTTCCCCTTCATCCTGAGCGACCCTCACTTAACCATCGTCCCGGCCGGCACCTCCGGTGCCGATTGGGAAAAAGGTCTTGGCACCGGTGCATATATTTTAGATAGCCATGAGCCAGGGTTTAGGGCCTTGACCAAACGCAATCCAAACTATTGGAAGGAGGGGCGCGCTCACTTTGATGAGGTGGAAACCATCGGTATTGCGGATGTCACTGCCCGAGCCACCGCTTTGAATACCGGCCAGATAGATGCCATGAATCGATTTGAGCTAAAAACCATTCATTTGATGAAACGCGTAAGAGGCCTTCAGATAATAAATGTAATAGGTTATAAGCACTTCTCGGTCCCCATGCTGACCGACAGAGAGCCGTTTAACAATAACGAGGTCCGCATGGCAATGAAATACGCGGTCGATCGTGAATATATGGTGAAACAGATTCTACGCGGTTTCGGAACTGTCGGCAATGATCATCCCATTGCTCCAAATCAAAAGTACTATGCGTCAGATTTGCAGCAAAGGCACTACGACCCCGATAAGGCGAAATTTCATATGAAGAAATCTGGAATGTCTGATTACACGTTCAAACTTCATGCCGCTGATGCTGCTTTCGGAGGCGCTGTGGATGCTGCCGTACTTTACAAAGAACACGCTGCCAAGGCCGACATAAAAATAGAAGTGATAAGGGAACCCAATGACGGCTACTGGAGCAACGTCTGGATGAAAAAGCCCTGGGTCATGTGCTATTGGAGTGGTAGAGCGACGGCAGACTGGATGTTTTCCACCGCCTATGCAGCGGACGCCGCCTGGAACGACACGTTTTGGAAGCATGAGCGGTTTAACAAACTGCTCAAAGAAGCCCGCGCAGAGCTTGATGAGAAGAAACGACATGAACTGTACGTGGAATGCCAGAAAATTGTGCGAGACGAAGGGGGGGTGGTTATCCCGATGTTTGCAAACTGGATTGAGGCCGCAACAACCAAAATTAGATTTGAAAACCCGGCTGGGAATTGGGAGATGGACGGCCATCGAGCTGCCGAACGCTGGTGGTTCGAGTCCTAAATTAAACGCTAAAACAACTTTTGCACAGTTACCACCGGACACGGCGCATTTAATATCACATATTGGGCGGTGGAGCCGGTTATAAATTTTCCTACTTTTGATTTTTTTATGATTCCAATGAAAATTTGATCTATCTTTTCATCTTCGGCAAATTTCACCAGTTGTTCTCCGGAGGTCAGGTCTGTTAGCAACAGTTGTACCTCATATGAAGGATCATCACTACCTAAAACGTCCTTCACATCTTTTTCGAGTTTATCTTCCGTCTTTTTGACATCAGAATGCTTTAACGGTTCTACCCGGGTAAATGTATTGACCACCTCCAATTTTGCACTCCATTTTTTGGCATGCTCTTGAGCTACCTTCAAAGCTTCCTTGGACTCTGCTGTCCCGTCATAACAGACCATAAACTTCATAATGACCTCCCTTGCCAGGTAAAAAAGAACAAATTTACCTACGCAATTTGCTGTTTTTAATTACTTTAAATTAGTAATTTAATCTTTAAACTTTACAAAAGTTAACCAAAATGCTTCCAATTCCAAGACGAGTTTAAAAATAATACCTTAAAGACGAAGTTTCAAGAAAAATAATCGATGTTGACAATCAAGCCCGGTTTCGTTATTCGGATTTTCATTGTTCCGTTTAATTGAAGCTGCCATATATTAGGAGATTTGGAGGGAGAAAATGGGAAAAATCCATACGAGAATTGGTAGTGGCATCAGAATCGAAATGACAGAGGCCGAAGTCAAAAGGGATTTAGAGGCGGGGACTGAGGATGCTGCCGGCCGAGCAAAAATTCCTCCCCTTACCGAAGATGAATTGCATTATTTATTTGAAATTCATGAACGTCCGGATAGAGTCGTTGGTGTTGAAAGAGGAAAAGAGGTTTGCCTCACCTATGACAGCTGCACCACTAAGATCAAACGTGCCCACGTCTCGATAAGTAAAATTCAATCATTGCAGATCTTTGAAAGGGCATTAGGAGCTGATACTCTGGAACTTGCACACATTGATTACAGTTATAAACCGGTAAAACCCATCGTAGTATTCGAGCAACCCATCATGGAACAGGCGCTATTGATGACCATACCGCCTCTTTTTTATGGTGCTATGCCGAATTTGGGATTGTACAGCCAGCCCGACGGTCCCTGTCCAAATCCAATGGATCTGTTACCTCAGGGGAAGATCGCCGAAGGCAGGGCTTCTTTTGAAGAGGCGATCGAGTATGCGGTAAAAGACATGCTCTATGTAGGCAGTGAAATGTATGAAACCGGAGCAGATGGTATTAATTTTGACACCACCGGCGCTGCGGGAGATGCGGAGTTTTTGGCGGCTCTCAAGGCGGTGGAGATCCTCAAAAAGAAATATCCTGAGATGGGCATTGAAATGGGCATGGCCTCGGAATTCATTTTGGGGTTGCATGGTGAGTTAGAATACGATGGGGTTCGATTGGCGGGACTCTATCCTCATGACCAGGTAAGACTGGCGCAAAAGGCAGGGGTGACTATCTTCGGGCCGGCCATAAATATTGTCACGAATAAATCCTTGCCCTTCAACTTGGCCCGGTCCCTCACGTACACAAAGGCCTGTTCTGAGACCTCTGAGATACCCGTACATGCCAATCTGGGTATGGGCGTGGGCGGCGTTCCAATCGTGATTTCCCCGCCTGTGGATGCCCTGACGAGGGCTTCAAAAGCACACGTGGAGATTTGCAGATTAGACGGATTGTAGGTGGGCGTCGGAGATCCCTACGGGATGCATGCTGCACATGCAATCGTCTCGGGGATGGGCGGGATACGCACTGCTGGAGATCTGGTGGCGCGTTTGCAGCTGAACCGGGCGATGAAGATTGACACAGCAAAGAAGTATGTGGCCGATAAACTAAGAGTTTCAGTGGCTGATATTGCAGACGAGGTTAAAATGAGGGAGGTCAGGGAAGACATGGATCTTGGCACCCTCAACGAGTGCCCTGGCGTGGCCAAGGGTATTGACGCCAAGTTTCGTATTGCAAAATTACTGGATCTGGAAATCAACTGTGTGAACATATTCAAACAAAAAGTAAGCTTCGGTTTCTGATCTTATCCATCAATGCATTTTTTGGCAACCTGCTTTGTTCCGTTCTTATGGTTGTTCATCCGCAACGCTTGGCGCAGCCTACCACCTCTGGCTTGATGTCCCTGCGCGATAACCACGAAAGCTCTGGGATCGACCTCATTGACGATTGCTGTTAAATTCCGTACATCCGGCCGATTCACGGCACAGAACAGGGTCATATGTTCCGTTTTCGAGAACATGCCTTTTCCCGCCCAGCCCGTTACTCCCACGCCCATGCGGGTTAACAGCGCTTGTGATACGTTCTCGGGCTGATCGGTCACAATAAAAGCCGTTCGCACCACACTCGGTCCTTCCAGCACGTAATCGGCAACCAATCCCCACATAAACAATGTAACAAATGCATACAGGGCCATCTCCCAGCCAAAGACTGCCCCTGCTACTAAGATGACTCCTCCATCAATGAGAATGTAAACCTGGCTGTTGGGTATGCCGGTTTTCAAATTCAACACACGACTGATGACAGACGTTCCGGCCGGCGAAGCACCACCTCGATAAATGAATCCAATGCCAATACCCCCCACGATGCCTCCATAAAGAGCATTCAGCAGCAAATCATCGGTAACTCCGGGAGGAAGAAACGTTGCCAATGCATCCACTCCCAGGCTAAATAGTAGAGTCACATAAAACGCACGGATTAAAAAGCGGAAGCGCCCCAGATAGTAATATCCTAAAACCAACATGGGAATGGTTAAGACCAGCATGGTTATTCCCCGCAACCAGCCGGTGAATTCATGGATAATGATGGACATGCCGGAAATCCCACCCGGAGCAATATTAAACGGTGCCAGGAAGATATCAAAATTAATGGCCATGATAATTGAGCCAACCGTTAAGAGAAGATAATCTGGCAATATTTTACGGAGATTAAGGCGTGCAATAAGGTTATTTATTTTTGGTTTCATTATTGTTTTTCTCTACTCCTTTATTGGTAAAACGAAAAACAAACATTTTCATAAAAATCTGTATGAGATTTCGGGTTTCAGGTACCGTTTGGCTGGTTTCACGGTGTCACGTATGAAAACCTATGAACCCTAAACTCCGAACACTAAAACCTGTAATTAAATAATTTTGGCCGAGCAGTAATAGGGAAAAGACATACATTTGTCAATTAGAAACCGCATATAGGCCTAAATTATACACAGCGCTATAATAAATTGCGTATTCACCCTTTGAATCGTTGATTTTAAAACTACCGTATAGGGTCAAACATGCAGAACGCTGTGTATGGTTGCGCAATGATTTATGTCGTTCTGTATAATTTCAACTAGATTCGTTCCCCCGTTTTCTTTTGATCGCTATTGGAAGTCACTCCCACATACTCCTGTAGATCCGGCGGGAGCGGCTTCCAGCCGCGAAACGCTATTCATGTCCGGTATTGGAAGTTGGCGGGGGGTGCATGCTATGAATATAAATCATTTGTATGATATGCGGAAAAGCTTCGGTTCGAAGGTTTCAAGGTCGAAGAAAGCACTGGTGCCGGTGTGGGAGGATCTAAGCGGTATGAACACAAGAGCAACTCGGTGCAAATCCTGAATCAAATATCGAAATTGGACTTTTTACTAAGTCGTCAAATCTCGTTTTTTCGTTTTTGGACATAAGCCAGCAGGTCCTTTTCGATCTGGGGATCAATATCAGGTTTTACATAACTCGATAACCGATCATTAATAACTTCAGCAGCTTTTTCGTCGATGCGCTTATGACCGTCGTCCTGCCAGCCGTTATAACCTTTACGATTCACCATGTTTGGCAGAAAAAACGCCGTTCGGCATTGTTCCAATGTTTTGGTTTGGATAAGGTAATCACCACCGATACCGACCTCCTTGATGAAATCGATGTCAATGGATTGGTCTGTTATTTCTATTGGCTTTAAGATTTCGATCACCACGCAGCATAGTTCTTCATCAACAATGAACTTCTCAAAGCTCATAGCACTGTATGACCCCAGAATACCGGCAGCATGCAAAATAAAATTCGTTCCATTACGAATGGCGGTCAGAAGCGTTAAGGCCGATTCAAAACCTGCTTGAGCATCCGTCAAGTGGGCATCCGTTACGCAACAGCCGGCACGGGCAGGCAATTTATAAAATTTAGCCATTTGAATGGTAGCAGATGTGAGCTTGGGAACTTCCGGTGAACCCATGGCCAGACATCCGGTGCGCATATCCATTATCGCAGAGGTGCCACCTACGATCACCGGCGAACCTGGATTAACCAGCTGGCTTAAGGTAACACCGGCCAAAATTTCAGCATTCTGCTGAGCAAGTAAACCGGCCAGGCTCATCGGGCCGGACGAACCGGCCATGACCAGGGCTCCAAAAATGCAGGCCTGATTATACCGTGCAAGCTCAATAATAGAACCTGCCATCTCGGCTGTGTATCGGAATGGGGACAGAGGCGTTATCAATGATGCGGTTACCGGCATCTCCCTGCGCTTTTCCTTGCTACCCCAAACGATACCGAGCATATTGATGCAATCATGTGTCGCTTCTCTGGATACAGGGCTTCCCATAAAGGGTTTATCGCAAAAAACGATATTCGAGTAGAGCATGTCCAAATGGGCGGTTTCAGCCTGTAAATCCCAGGGTGCAACCATGAGGAAGCCGTTCATGTTAATCACTTTTGAGGTTTGAACCAGCTGACAAAACTTCTGATAGTCGGCCAGCGTTGCTTCCCGTTGCAATCCACCAATGGTGGAGATAAAGGATGCGCCGTAGCCCGGGGCTAGGGCGAAATCATCACCTCCGATGGCAATGCTTTTCGCAGGATCTCTGGCAACGAGTTTGAAATTTGATGGGGCTGTATCCAAGGCACGACGAATGTTTTTTTCGCTAAAAAAAACCGTTTTACCGTCTACTTTGAACCCATTTGATTTAAAGAGATCAATGGCCTCATTGTCGTCAAATCTAACACCGACAGTTTTGAGAAGATCCATCGAAGCGTCGTGAATCTTGTTCAGCTCTTCAGCGGTAAATGTCTGCATGCGGTCGTGCATTTTCAAAACTCTTTCGCGGTTGAAAGCCGCTCCCACATGTACTCACAAGCCAATTTTTGCTGTTGTGGGAGCGGCTTTCAGCCGCGAAAATAAGATGTACCTATGAAACCAGATTCATTAAAGCATATTTAATCTATTGTCAATTCATTCTTCTAAAAAGTGGTTTTCAACCGCCTTGGCAATGTACTCGACGCGCTCGATCAGATTGTTTCCTAACACCATATCGCCCACTCCTAATATGATGTTCTGGCTGCCGACAGTCTCAAGAATGCGGTGGACGAATTCTCGAAACTGCTCTTCACTCGTTCGTTCTTCCAAAATGGGCGATGGAAAGCCCCCCCAGATCATGGGCCCATTTTTCCAGGTTTCCCACGCCTCCTGAAACGTACACTCCGTCAGGGGTGCCGGTGAAAAGGATTCACATACATCCAGACTGGATTCCGCCAGCAACTGCAGCAATGGTTTTACATTACCATCGGTGTGGCTGCCGACTTTTTTACCTTGTTCATGGAGAATCTCAGTATATTTCTGGTAGTACGGCAGGCTGTATTTTTCGAAAAGCTTGGGATTGGTCATCATCCCGTCGAGATTATCACCGAACTCCACATAAATAGAAGGCAGATCAGTCATCTGGTGCAGGATCTCCACGAGTTGTTGATCTAAAAGATAAATGAGCCGATCCAGCAGCTGAGGGCTATCGTAAAGGGCGGTAAACAATGGAATTTCACCCAGGTATTCGAGTAAAGCCTGTTGAAACGGGATTCGATGAAGACAGGGAACCACAAATCCATTGTGTCCCAGATCTTGTTCATCTGCCAGTATTTTATCGAACTGCGGTACGATCTCCGCGTGCTCGATGATGTACTCAGCGGTTCGAAAATCTTCTTCTGTCTTAATCAGATGTTCCATTAAATAGGGTTCCACACCGCTCAAGGCGACCATACTCTCGGCAACTTCATACTTAAGGCGCAGCTTTCCAACCGGCGCAATGTATTCAATGATGGTCGAACCGGCTTTATCACGGGGAACCTGATGCGGTGCCCATTGGGCCGGAAAATATTCAGTTACTGGCTCGGATTCACGAAAAATAACCTTATTTTCAAAGGTGTAGATCACCTCGACATCGTGTAACTTGAAGGCATAAGGGGGGCTAAACTTTTGGCGGCCAATGCCGACGGCCTGATGGATTTCATTCAAATTCATTCCTTTGAATTGTTCCGGGAGAGTACCATCCCGAGCTTTACTCCTGTACCAGATTTCAATGCGGTCAATAAATGGAAGGCGATCAGGTTTTTCTCCTTGAAGTACAGCGGTGACACGATCATGCATCGTCATTTTTTGGTTATCATCAGGCATATCTTCAAGATCTCTCCTTGTTTCGACCTAACTGTTTTATTTACATTTATACCAACTCGCTGGTTCCCAGAAGATGTTAAATAGTTATCAAAACTATAGATATTAGGGCGAAGATAATTCCAATACCCTGTTTAATTGATAGGGTTTCATTCAAAAAGATGACTGCACATACGACACTAACAATAGGATACAAGGCTGATAATGGGGCAATTAAGGTTACGGGCCCTTTTGAGACGGCAGCCAAAAAGCAAAGAGCACCAATAAATCCAAGTATTCCGGTCGTAATGGCTAGCGAAATTCCGAGTGGGTGGAGGTTTGGTCGAAAATTTAAAAAATATAATACAATAAAGGCGAGAAAAATGCCGCCGATAACTTCGTAAATGATGGCACTTTTAGGGTCAATATATTTCATCGTTATTTTAGGAACAAAACTCCATAACCCCCAACAAAGAAAGGTTACCAACGTCGGCAATATCCACTCTTTCATATCTCCAACTCCATTTTAGTGATGTTATTGATAAGTTTTTTTCATAGATCAATTATACTAAATCCTGCAAGTTTAAAATTAAATCCTGTTTGCCATCAGCTCTTATGTTTGATAACTAAAACATGTAATGTCTCTGAGAAAAACATTCCCAAAATTTCATATCTACTACGGCTGGTACATAATAGCCTCCTCTTTTATCATCCTCTTTTTCAACTCAGGCGCCCGATTTTCATTCGGCGTCATGTTCAAACCGATGATCGCTGAATTTGGATGGAATCGCGGTTTAATCTCGTTGGCTTTCTTCCTCAACATGGCAGTCTTTGCCCTCTCACTTACTGTCGTTGGAAGGTTTTATGACCGTTACGGACCTAAATGGGTAATCATCGTCTCAACCGTTTTGCTCTCAACGGGATATATGTACATTTCTACGATTGACTCGTTCCGGCAGTTCTTTATCTCCTATGGATTTTTATCAGCAATCGGTTTGGGTGGAACATCCGTCACCCTGATGGCTGCCATAACAAGCAAATGGTTTGACAAGCGGCGGGGCCTTGCTATCAGTCTTGCTCTCTCAGGCAGCTGTATCGGCCAGTTTGTGTTGGTTCCGTTTTTCACTATTCTCGTTATGCGATATGGTTGGAGAACTTCCTACTTTTGCAGCGGCCTGATCATGTTAGTGGTAAACGTAGCCCTTGCCCTATTTGTCATTAAATGTGACCCAGCTGACCATCGCCACACGCCAGATGGCAACAAAAACGCATCTGAGACAAATACAGAGAAAGCCTCAGCTTTTTTAGGCATAAAACCTCAAGACTTAGGACTGAGGGAGGCGATGCGCACCTATTCTTTCTGGCTCTTTCTTATCGTTATGTTCATCTGTGGCAGCGGAGATTTCTTTGTGGTTACTCACTTGATTCCCTTTGTTACCGATTTCGGCATTTTACCTTCAACGGCAGGTAACATGCTGGCGTGGTATGGCTTGATGAGTCTGGCGGGAATGCTCCTCGCCGGGCAAGCCTCTGATTTGATTGGAAATAAAACTCCTATAGCAATCACTTTTCTAATTCGGATTTTGTTATTTCTCCTGATCTTAAGATATCAGAATCTGCTTGCTTTTTATGTGTTTGCCCTGGCATTTGGATCCACCTTTATTGTCACCGCTCCTCTTTGTCCCACCTTGATCGCGAGACTT
>CP070746.1:1867779-1871676 GCA_020348305.1 Desulfobacterales bacterium | reverse complement strand
CTCGACGGCGTACACCTGGTAATGGGCATCCTTTTTTCCGGAAGGGCTCACCCGGTATTCGGTTCTGCGGTGATCCAGACGGATCGGCTCGGCATCGAAAGGGAAAATATTGATAACCGGTGTGGCGCCTATGACAAAATCGCCGGTTTTGATGCGGGGTGGAGCCGCCGGGATTTGCTCCAGCTCGAAGCGGATTTCAAACCGGTGGTCCTTGCCCCTGTCCTGCCATTGATCCCATCCCACGAGATCCAGAAACAGAAACTTTTCAGGCAACATAAAATATTCCTGAATCGAGCGGTAGCCCGGAAACGAGTGGGCGGGATACGGAATGATGTCTTCATCCGGTCCGAATCCAACGGGTTTTAAGCTCTCGGGGGCAAGCGCTACCATGCTGTCGTTGCCTGCGGCGCCGATCAAGATGCGTTTCAGGTAACGCCTCAACAAAAAATAAAGGTCGGCTGCGGCCGTGAAATCTCCTGCAAGGTAAAAACGCAGCGCCTGCGGCTGCCAGTCTTCAAGGTTGAGACCGCTCAGCTCCAGCAACAGCCGGATGGCCGGTGGTTGTCCCGAAGTCTCCACAAAGGAAGCCTCCAGCAGCTTTAGCGGGTGAACTTCCACCGGATAACAGGTCTGAAACACACAAGAGGTGCCTTCCACCGGCTTTGAAGCCACCTGGGTGCCGGCCGGGATGGTCATGGTCTGTTTCAGAATGGGTTTGGGCGTAAAGGCCACTACGGAAGCAGACGGCAGCGGCCGCAGGTAATGAGGCCAGATGAGCCGGACCAGCTCGTGGATGATCTCTGGAAATTCATCATCCAGCTTCTGTCTCAACAGAGCAGTCAGAAAAGCCACCCCTTCCAGAAGGCGATCCACATCCGGGTCGGAAGAGCGGCCGCTCAACATGGGGGCCACAGCCGGGTGGGCTTTGGAAAATTCCGCCCCCAACTCCTTTAAATTGTCCAGCTCCTGTTGGAAGTAACGGTTGAACATAAGTATAGCTATCCTCTAATCGTAACTTTGCCGTCGGAATCCATAACGCTCTCGAATACCACGGGATCCTTTTCATCCTCTAGGATTAAGCGGGCGATGATCTGGAAGCTGACCGCCAGCATGTCTTCGTCCTGGGGAATTAACTTGACTCGCACCGCCTTTAAGCGGGGCTCGTATTTTTGAATCGTATTTCGGATCATCCGCTCTAAATCTCTTAAGGTGTCGGGAAGCCCGGACGTTAAATCGCTAACATCGGGGATACCGTAATCCTCGCCAATCTGAGCACTGCCGCGGCGGGTGTTCAGAATTCGCTCCAGGTGCCGGACGATGGAATCGATCATTCGCTTCGGGTCCGGCCCGCCGCGCCGGTCGGGCGCTTTGTTCCACGAGCGGATGCGCTCGGTTAATCTCTCTTCCCGCATAAACTTATAAGGGACTTACAAATTATTTGATTGTGGCAGTGGCTTCCAGCCACGATCCAATAGATATAACCGACGTTTATATTCGTGGCTGAAAACCACTCCCACACATTATTCGGCCATCGTTAACAGTGTTGCGATCTTGCCCTTTTGCCCGAGTCAGATGGTTAATTTGGAACCGATCTACTAGCTGCCCGCCGCCCGCCAATCGTCCTCTCCGGAGGTTGCACCGATCTCATGGGTCCAGGTGATTTTGCGGTAGCTGAAAGAGACATCCTCCAAGTGCGTGAAGTGCGCCTGATTCGGATCCTGGCAGTTGGGCATCCGACCTGTAATATTGGTGATGATCGCGTCTTCCATTCTAATTGTAAAATAATGCTCCTGGGTCCCCGTCTTGCTCGTGCGGTACCATTTGATCACGCATGTGGGCAGTCGCTCGCCTGTGGTGAGCGCCTTATAGAGCATTGGAGAGGATTTGTCGAACACCTTGGTAATTGTCAGTGGTTGATGCACACGCTGTCCCGTAGGCTGCCCGCTCTGGGGATCTGTGGGAACTGTGACCGTGTGGCTGAAAGCTTCCACCAGAATTTCGTTTTCGTGACCTTCCTGGTAAATATTCCCAACGCTGTCTTCCGTAAACGCCCCTTCGGTGATATTGCCCTGGGTTGAGCCTTCGATAGACAAATAAGCGGGTGTTGGCATAGCGTACCTCCTTTTCCAATTTTAAGATTATTCTTTATCTAGCTTGCCGACAAGGGAAAGCGTAAAATAGGCTCCCATGTATTTGAAATGGGGTCTGACTTTCATCCCGACCCGGTACCAGCCGGGCTCACCTTCAACATCTTCAACCGTTATCTGCGCCTGGCGCAGCGGCCGCCGGCTTCTGGTCTCGGCACTTGGATTGTCCTGATCGGCAATGTACTGCCGAATCCACTCGTTCAGCTCCCTGTCCAAATCGGTTCGCTCTTTCCAGCTGCCGATATTTTCCCTTTGGATGACCTTTAAATAATGGGCCAGCCGGTTGGCCACAAACATGTACGGCAGTTGGGTCCCTAGTTTAAAGTTAAGCTCGGCTTCCTTGCCTTCCGGGCTGATTCCGAAATATTTGGGCTTCTGAACCGAGTTAGCCGAAAAGAAACAGGCATTGTCGCTGCCCTTGCGCATGGCCAGGGAAATAAACCCCTCCTCGGCCAGTTCGAACTCCCGGCGATCTGAGATCAGCACCTCGGTGGGGATTTTTGTCTGAACAGCCCCCATGGATTCGAACTGATGTACCGGCAGGTCTTCGACGGCACCGCCTCCCAGCGGTCCGATGATATTGGTGCACCAGCGGTATTTTGCGAAACTGTCCGTCAACCGGCTCGCGAAGGTAAAGGCGGTATTGCCCCATAGGTAATGCTCGTGTGATGCGGAAACATTTTCTTCGTAATTAAAAACCTTCACGGGTTTGGTTTCAGGGCCGTAGGGCAGGCGCAGCAGAAAGCGCGGCAGGGTCAGGGCAACGTAACGCGCATCCTCAGACTCCCGGAAAGATTGCCATTTGATGTACTGGGGGCCTTCAAAAATAGATTTTAAATCTTTCAGATTGGGAAGACCCTTGAAGTTATCCAGTCCGAAAAATTCAGACCCGGCCGCAGCAAAAAATGGCGCGTGTGCCATGGCCGACACACTGGCAACATGTTGTAAAAGCTTGATATCCTGAGGTCCGGGGCCAAACTCATAGTTGGCAATAATGTTCCCGTAAGGTTTGCCTCCAAACTGGCCGTACTCCGATGTATACAGCGTTTTGTAAAGCCCGGATTTGGTGACTTCCGGTGAATCCTCAAAATCTTCCAGGAGATCTTCTTTGTTCACGTTGAGCAGCTCCAGCCGGATGTTTTCCCGGAAATCGGTCTTGTCCACCAGATATTTTAACCCCCGCCAGGCAGATTCCAGTTTCTGTAATTCCGCATGATGCAAAATGGCATCCACCTGGAGGCTGAGCTTCTGGTCAATTTCTGCGATCATCTCGTCGACCAGCGCTTTGGAAACTTTGTCTACCTTGCGCCCCGGCTCGACGAGTTGGGTCATCAGAGCTTCCACGCCTTTTTTGGCCAGAGAGTAGGCTTCATCTTTAGGCTTGAGCCTGGTGGCGGTAACGATATCATCGAGCAGAGAGGGAGCTTCAGTTGTTTTTTCCTCTACGGAAACAGGCTTTTCTTGTTCACGTTCTTCGGCCATATGATCCCCCTTTCTTATTCTTCAAGTTTCAACTCTTTTAAAAGTTGTTCCTTGGCGGCTTCATCCTTGATCAGTTTCTGAATTTTCTTGCGAAACTCCGGACGATTGCTCATGGGCCCCTTCAAGGAAGTCAGTGCCTCCCTGAGCTCGAGAAGTTTATTGAGCTCGGGTGTATTTTTGACAATGGCTTCCGGTCCGAAATCTGCTAGCGATTCAAATTTCAGTGAAAGGTTCATCTCTTCCTCAGGATCTTCGGAAAGCTTGTTGG
>CP070746.1:1860967-1867679 GCA_020348305.1 Desulfobacterales bacterium | reverse complement strand
GTGAATATCTTTACGACCGAGCCGGAAAGTGTCACTCCCCTTGGGATACAAAGGATCCCCGAACAATCGACAATAAAGCAGATTGAAGCGGTCGAAAAACTAAAAAGATCCCGTAATATGGGCAAGCTCAAGGATGCCATCGAGCGCCTCAGGGATGATGCAAGTGCGGGCAAGAATGTCATCCCTGCCATGGTGACGGCTACAAAGGCACTTGGAACCACCGGAGAGCTTCTGGGGACCGTGAGGGAGGTCTTTGGCTATCCTTACGACCCTATGGAGACGATTGAAAATCCATTTCATTAAATATTCGTATGAAAACCCTCTTATGAAACTAGCCAAAGGCGAAGTTTCTTTTTCGATCAAACTGGCCGCTTTTCAGGCCAGCGGCAGGGCTGAACCCTGAACCCTTAAACACAGGAGGAGCTTGAGGGAATGGTCCAGAAAAAAAAGATCAAAGTCTTGATAACGAAAGTGGGTCTTGATGGTCACGACAGAGGAGCCAAGGTAGTGGCCTCATTGCTTAGGGAGGCCGGAATGGAGGTGATATATCTGGGCATGTATCAAACCCCGGAAGGTATCGTAAAAGCCGCTATCGATGAGGATGTAGATGTAATCGGGATCAGCTATCTCTCCGGAGAGCATCTCGTTTTTACACCAAAGATCATCAGCGAGATGCGAAGAAACCATCTCGATGATGTCTTGCTGATTGCAGGGGGGACCTTCCCAGGGGAAGATATCCCCGCCATGGAAAAGATCGGCATTGATAAAGTCTTTAGGGCGGGGACGCTTACTGATACGATCATTCAGTTTATCCAAGAAAACGTGAGAAGATAGAAATGCAAAGATCAAAAAATACAGGTGAACTGATAGCGAGGCTTTTTGCCGGTGATCGGCTTGCTGCCGCGCGATTAATTTCGCTGGTCGAAAACGAGATGGATGACTACCATGAGATTATGAGGCAAATCTATCCCCGAACCGGCCATGCTTTGATAGTGGGTGTTACCGGTGCCGGAGGTGTCGGCAAGAGCTCGCTGACAAACCATATAATAAAAAAATTCCGTGACCAGGGCAAAATAGTTGGTGTTGTGGTGGTGGATCCGAGCAGTCCCTTCTCGGGCGGTGCTTTTCTGGGTGACCGTATCCGGCTTCAACGTCATACCCAGGATGATGGGGTCTATATTCGCAGTCTTGCCTCCAGGGGCTATCTCGGAGGTTTGTCGCGAGCAACTTATGATGTGATTCGTATCATGGAGGCAATGGGAAGGGATGTCATCATTGTGGAAACCCTCGGCGCAGGCCAGGATGAAGTTGATGTCATTCATATTGCCCAAACCTGTTTGCTGGTCATGACACCGGGTATGGGTGACGATATTCAGGCCATGAAGGCCGGTATAATGGAGATTGCAGATATCATTGTCATCAATAAGGCGGATCTGGATGGCACCGAGATCTGCCGGCGACACATACAGGCCATATTAGACATTGGATCCTTTAAGGAAGGGGATTGGGTTCCCAAAGTGATAACCACGGTCTCCGTTGCGAGCAAATCAGAACATCTCCAGGGCATCGATGAGCTGATGGGTGCCATAGAAGAACACCAGAAATATCTCCACGCGACCGACGCATTCGAAAAGGTCAAATTTGCAAGAATCGAACAGGAATTGGGACTCATTTTCAAAGATGAGCTGCAGAAGCTTGTTTTTAAAGGACTCAAAGGGACGGGTAAAAAGAAAAAGTATATTAAGCATATCATGGAAGGTAAAGGCGATCCGTATTCGGTGGTTGATGAGATCTTGCAAACCTATATACTGCAAAGGAGTGATGAAATATGATCAAGGGTCTTCCGAAGGAGGATGGAAACAACAACACCAGTGCCTTCGACGCTGGGAAGATTCGCACGAACCTATCCGGGCTCCCGATTGAGACCTGTTATGACTCCCGGGATATAACCCGTTTTGATCCAGAGCACGAACTGGGGGCACCGGGTGAATTTCCCTTTGTCCGAGGGATTCACAAGACCATGTACCGCGGAAAATTATGGACCATCCGGCAATTGGGCTCCTTGGATTCGCCCGCAAAGGCCAACGAGAGAATCCATCAGTTGATTGAAATGGGAGCAACGGGCATCAGCATCTGTCTGGACCTACCCACCATCATGGGAAGAGACTCCGATGATCCCTTGGCAGAGGGGGAAGTCGGAAGCTGCGGGGGGGTCGCCATTGATACCTTGAAAGATATGCGTGATCTGCTGGCGGGCATTGCCCTTGAGGAGATAAGCATTAACTTCGTTTGCAATTCCCAGTCATCGATCATCCTCGCCATGTTTGCTGCCGTAGCAGAAGAACGGGGAATACCATGGGAAAAGCTGACCGGCACGATGCAAAATGATATTCTGAAAGAATACCAGGCCCAGAAGTCATACTATTTTCCTCCCCGACCTTCCATGCGTCTGACCATGGATACCATCCGTTTTTGCAATGACAACATGCCTCGTTTCAATCCCATCAGTATCAGTGGCTATCATTTGGCATCGGCTGGAGCAACTCCCGTGCAGGAATTGGCGTTCACATTATCCAACGGGTTCACCTATGTGGAAGAAGGGATCAAGGCTGGTCTCCCAGTGGACAGTTTCGCTCCGCGCTTTTCCTTTTTTTTCAAGGCCCACAATGACTTTTTTGAAAACATTGCCAAACTTCGAGCGGCCCGAAGGATCTGGGCAAAAACCATGCGAGAGAAGTATGGAGCCAGCGATCCGCGTTCATGGCAACTTCGAGTCCATATCCAGACATCCGGATCATCTCTTACCGCGCAGCAGGCGGAGAACAATATCATCAGAGTAACGCTGCAGGCGCTTTCGGCGGTGTTGGCAGGCACCCAATCGCTGCACACCAATGCCTTTGACGAAGCCTTTTCCATTCCCACTCCGCGGTCGGAAAGACTGGCCCTGAGGACTCAACAGATCATCGCCTGCGAGAGTGGGGTCGCAAATACGGCGGATCCCCTGGCCGGATCCTACTATCTTGAAGCACTAACCAATGAGATGGAGGCCGAGTGCCGCAAGGTTTTCAAAGAGATTGAAGCTCTTGGGGGCGTCCTCTGCGCCATTGAAAAGGGCTATTACCAAAGCGCAATCGCCGACTCCGCTTTCAGGTATCAAAGGGAAATTGAAACAAAAAGCAGGATTGTGGTGGGCCTAAACGCCTTTATCGAAGACGAAGAGATCGACAGGCAAATGCGGGAGCCGGAGGCTGACTTTGAGCAAAAGAAGGTAGCAGGGCTCAAGGCGCTCAAAAAGAGCCGGAATAGCAAACAGGTTAAGGACGTCTTAAAAGAGACCAGGGCGGCCGCTCAGGGGGCAGATAATATTATGCCGACACTAATAAAGGCAGTACAGTCCTATGCCACCCTTGGGGAGATCATTGGTGTTATGCGAGAGATCTTTGGTGAGTACCGTGAGGATGCTATATATTAGATGGGCGGTGAAATTTGGCCCCCAACTGACAATTCGTTTCTATCTGAATGAAAACATTTCGGCACAAACCTGAAATTTTTCCTAAAAGATGATCTATTCTGACCTGTTTGGTTCTCCGCCCGCGGCGGATCCAAATTAGGCTTTAGGGGGATTCATATTGAGAGAGCCAAAGAAACGTATTCTAATTGCCAAACCGGGACTTGATGGGCATGATCGAGGGGCAAAGGTGGTGGCGAGGGCCTTGCGGAATGCCGGGATGGAAGTCATCTACGCCGGGCTTCATCAGACGCCACTTCAGATTGTAAATACGGCCATTGATGAGGACGTGGATGCCATCGGATTAAGTGTTCTTTCCGGTGCACACAAGACGGTATTTGGCAAGGTCATGGATCTACTAAGCAAAAAAGGCATCTCTGACATACTGGTCTTTGGGGGCGGAACGATTCCTGATAAAGATCGGTCACTTCTAAAATCCATGGGGGTCGGAGAACTCTTTCCGCCCGGCACCGATACGCGCGAGATCATTGGTTACCTCAACCGAGAACTTCGAGCAATCTGAAATATCTACGTTTCTTTAAGACGGTTTATCGGCTCGAAGGCGGCCCAGGGTTTATGTAAGCACGATGTTTCTCTTGACAGACATCCGGAATTTTGCCACTTTAGCAGCATTGTCAGCGACCTATCCGTATTCAGACGCTCCGACAAGGAATTAAACTGAATGGATATCTTTGCACAATTAATTGTAAGCGGCATCGCAGTAGGAGGTGTCTATGCCTTAATCGCACTCGGTTTTGTCTTGATCTATAAAGCCACAAGCGTCATTAACTTTGCCACCGGCGAATTCATGATGCTGGGTGCCTATGTATGCCTCACCCTGCTCACCTACCTGAAGATCCCCTTTGCTGTCGTCTTTACCTTTACCCTTTTATTTGCCTTTGTCCTCGGGGTAGCCATTGAACGTGTGATCCTCAGACCCCTCATCGGAGAACCCATCATCTCCGTGATCATGGTGACCATTGGGCTTTCGAGTATCCTGAAGGGTCTTGCACATATGATCTGGACAGCTGATTTTCGCTCTTTTCCCGAGATCCTCCCCACCGAGCCTTGGGATCTGGGCTTTGCCATTGTCCCCTCAGCACTCAAATGGGGATTTATTTTCGCTATCATCGGGGTGATTCTATTCACGCTTATATTTAAATACACGAGGATGGGCATTGCCATGAGGGCCAATGCCTCGGACCAACAGGTGGCTCAATCCATGGGAATCAGCGCCAAGGTGATCTTCGCCTTGTCGTGGAGCTTTGCGGCCTGCGCGGCAGCCATTGGTGGGATTGTCATCGGAAATATTAGCGGAATACACCCGCAACTGGGCCTCGTTGGTCTCAGGGTCCTTCCTGTAGTCATCCTTGGCGGTCTGGACAGCGTCGGTGGTGCCATCCTTGGTGGATTCATCATCGGCATCCTTGAGAACCTTGCAGGAGGATACATTAACCCTATACTCCCTGGATTCAAAGATGTGGCGCCCTTTATTGTTTTAGTGTTCATCCTCATGATCCGACCCTATGGACTCTTAGGAAAAGAGATCATCGAGCGCGTCTAGAATCCAAAGTCAAATGAGATCATCGACACGGCTATTTTCGCTAAATCGATAACAGTCGGTTTTTAAGAGAGAGGGCTCTATACGCATGCGGTGTGGTGACTTCAAAGATACCTATAATAAAGATGAGGCCATCTTTCAGTCGGTCTTCGTAAAAATTTGGCTCAGCCTCTTTATGTTTTTTCTTCTGGTCTTTCCCTTTTTCGCCAATGAGTACGTCCTTTACATGGCCAACTTGATTGGTATCGCCATTATCGGTGCGCATGGCCTCAATCTGCTCACAGGTTTTACGGGGCAGATCTCTTTGGGTCACGCGGCCTTTATTGGTGTGGGTGCTTACACATCGGCCATCCTTATTACCCGGGTGGGGATATCCTTCTGGTGGGCGATCCCCATGGCAGGGCTAATGTCGGCCGTTGTTGGAGTCATCATCGGGATCCCTTCACTCCGCATAAAGGGGCTCTATCTGGCCGTTGCCACCATTGCCGCCCAGTTCATCTTCGAGTATGTATTTATGAATTGGGAAGCGATGACCCATGGCATCCGGGGGATAAACGTCCCTGACCCTGAGCTTTTTGGGTTTCAGTTTGACACAGAGCGTAAGTTTTATTTTATCACCCTATTTTTCGTCGTCGCCGGAACGTTCTATGCAAGGAATTTGATCCGGACGCGGGTGGGCCGGGCCTTTATCGCCATAAGAGACAGGGACCTGGCTGCAGAGCTGATTGGTATCAATCTCTTCAGGTACAAGCTTTTGTCCTTTGCCATTAGCTCCTTTTATGCGGGTGTAGCAGGAAGCCTCTGGGTAAGTTTCATGAATATTGTGACTCCTGAGCATTTCCCTTTATCCCTTTCCATCGAATACCTTGCTATGGTCATCGTGGGGGGGCTTGGTAGTGTGTTGGGCTCCATTTACGGTGCGTTCTTCATGGTGCTTGTGCCCGAGATACTGAAATTTGGCACCGATCCAATCAAAAACATTCCCGTCTTCCAGCACATCTTCGCTCCCATGAGGGAGGTGGTCTTTGGGTCTTTAATCGTCTTTTTTCTGATCTTTGAGCCCCAAGGGCTGGCTGAGATATGGCGGAGGGTGAAGAATTTTTTTATACTCTGGCCTTTTGCCTACTGAGAGAGGAAAGGTAAACGGATGGCTTGGAGTTTTTATAACGCAGTGAGGTTCCCAAGAGAATACAGGTGCGAGGGGGCAACGACCATCCCGTGCGTAGCACGAGATAACTTGAATTTCTCCGCAGGCGGAGAAAGGCAAAAGCACGTCAGTGCTTTATCAGTGCTTTAAATGTTGCGGTTGGAACCGGGTGCAAAAGCACCCGGGAACCTTAAAAAGAGGAGGTAAAAGTATGAATAGGAATCGATTGAGATGTCTGTTATTGGTTACGGGGGCCTTGGTGGCCTTTATTGCGGCGCCTTTGGTTGCCCAGGCTGAAGAGGTAATCAAAATCGGGGCAGCCCAGCCCATCACAGGGCCATTCGCCTTCGCTGGAACAAAGATCAATGAAGGCCTTTGGGATTACATTAAATATACGAATGAGAAAGGCGGAATCAACGGAAAGAAACTGGAGTACATCTTTGAGGACACAGAGTATAAGGTAGACAAAGCCGTGGCCATCTTCAAACGGATCATG
>CP070746.1:1855620-1860867 GCA_020348305.1 Desulfobacterales bacterium | reverse complement strand
CCTTAAATTCTTTAAATTTCTCTTCATGGTTCGGTGCCTTCATAAATTGGGCGACGCAGATCGCTGCCTGACTCGCCAAGACCGCCTCTTCGGACATCTTTTGGGTAGCGCTGAAGGTTTTCCAACCACCCCACGCAAAGCCGATGATAATTGTGATGACTGACCCACAAATAAGACCCCAAATTCCAAACTTAATCTTCCCTGCAGTTTCTGGTTTCATTTGATACCCCCCATTTTTATTTATTATGTATATGAACCAAATAGCATTTAAAGCTCCCGACAGATCACATTCATACTATCAGAAGCAACGCATGCAGCATTTGAGTATTTTCCTCAAGGGAACACTCTCCTAAGTAAAAGGTAAAATAGAGTTAACTTTGTCTTGGTGAACGGCTCTAATTGGTTAAGGTTAAAAGATGCGGTAAGATGATCGTAGTGGTATCCAATAGAGAAATGAAGGCTCGCCACCTCCCAACAGAACATCCCCATCATATTTGAGAGCATAGTTAAGGAATTTTGAGTATTTTCTTCACAGGAAAGCCCTTATTGGGGGTTAAAAGATGGGTGGAATTCAAAGGTGCTGATAAAATCCATCAGAAAAGATGCACGCACGCCTGAGAAACTTGTTAAGTGCCACGTGCCAAACTCCCTTTTTTAAAGTATAACACTTGGAGGCTCTAATTCATCCCATGGTTTATTTTATAGATGCTGAAGTTGGTGTGGCACTTAACTTACAATTTTAGAGTATGCATGAATTATGCAAAGTCAATGAAGTAAAGTTATTTTTATAAAGAAACCTTTACTTTTAAAGACATCTTTTTTGGGCTCACCTTTGCATGCTTGGTAGTTGAGAGATCTGCAATTTTGAGGTTTGAAAATATTTAAGATTACCAGAAGATATATGTAATAACACTTAAGGCAACAACACCAATTGATTTACCATTTGTATCTTCAAAAAAAAAGGACACCCCTCTCTAATCGAAGGATGCCCTTTTTTCTCGGAAACGAAAGTTAAATCACAGTGACATTTGCAGCGGCAGGACCTTTTTGTCCTTGCTCTATGTCAAAGGAAACTTGGTCGCCTTCATTGAGGGATTTAAAACCGGCTGAGTTGATTGCTGAATGATGAACAAACACATCCGGTCCGTCTTCCTGCTCAATGAATCCGAACCCTTTTCGGTCATTAAACCACTTAACAGTTCCATTAGTCATAATAACATTCTCCTTTCTTAAAATTTTCAACGTCCCAAACTGGAGGATGCCATTCTGACAAATGGATTGTTCCTTCAGAAAGAAACCGTCCCGATTTTATAAGGCGGGACTTAATTGATTGGGTAGAACATAACCCTTCTTTAGCCCAATAGCAAGCGAATTATTGATCTTTTTAAACAGAATACTCAGATTAGGTTATATCTGTAATCTGGCGGGAAGGAAATAGCTTTTGTTCGAGGCCTTATTGCAGATACTAAAGGGATATATGCAAACTATCGCATTTTTTCATCTGCTGTCAAACCGTAGGATCGAAAAATACGGGTTTTGGTAAATAAAAAGGGCAAATCCATTGGATCGGATTCACCCTTCTAAGTTGGGATTTCAAACGGATATCCAAAAAAATTTCAGAATTGATATCTACCGAATTTGTTGGAATTATATGCCATTTTGGAGGCGCACTTTTATTGCCGATAGATAGCAGATATCTTCATCCAAGGTTTGCGCTCTGAAAATACAATATAATATGTTCTGAGACGATCGTTGCTCACGAGCAGGTCAGCTAGCTGCGGAGCTGATGAATGCTGAATTAGCCTGGCCTAAAAAGATGATAAAAAATGCAGGTGTAGGAAAAGAGGTAAATAGAGATTATTCAACCTAGTCCACGGCGTCCCGTCATTTTCTCCCGGGTGGATCGCTTTGCGCGGGGCTCCCTTTTATCAGCAAAAGAGTAGTCAATCACACAATTGCAGTCGTTGACTAGATGGCAGTACCTGGGCATCTCAAGTGATTCCTGTGGACAAGAGTTGGATAATATCATTGGAGGGGACAGGTCGGCTAAATAGGTAACCCTGGACCTCGTCACAGCCCTGTAAACGTAAAAAGGTCAATTGCTGTTGTGTCTCCACTCCTTCAGCAATCACTCTTAGTTGAAGGCCGCGGGCCATGGCAATAATCGCAGTAGTGATGGCTGTGCTATCCTGGGCGGCACCAATATCTTTTATAAAGCAGCGGTCAATCTTTATGGCATCAAGCGGATAATGTCTAAGATGGTACAGTGAAAAATGGCCAGTGCCAAAATCATCAATCGCAACACATATCCCAAGTTCTTTCAATTGCTCCAACGCCCTGATCGTCTCCTTTTCGTTCCGTACCAATGTGCCCTCGGTAAGTTCTATTTCCAGAAGCTGAGGAGCCATGCCAATGTCACGTAAGACTCGAGATATTGTTTTGACTATTCTACGCTGTTTAAACGAAAGATTGGAAAAATTCACGGCTACACGCATGGGTGGAAAACCGGCTGCTTGCCAAGACAGGTTTTGACTGCACGCTGTTCGGAGCACCCACTCGCTGATAGGTTCTATGAGGCCAGCCTCTTCAGCCAATGGTATGAATTCTGTCGGAGACACTGCTCCCAGTTCCGGATGCCGCCAACGTATCAGTGCCTCAGTGCCGATTATTTTGTCTGAGTTGATGTCTATTTGTGGTTGGTAGTGAAGCGTTAACTCAGCATGTTCGAGCGCCTTACGTAAAGCACTGTCCAGAGTAAGTCTTCGAGAAATATCGGTGTTCATGTAGTCAGCATAAAACTGGAAATTATTTCTCCCCTGGTTCTTCGCGTGATACATTGCCGTGTCGGCATTTTTAATCAACGTGTTAATGTCCTTCCCGTCTGAGGGATACAAGCTAATTCCAATACTGCTGCTGACAAAAATCTCGCGCTTCTCCAGTACAAATGCTTTGGAGATTTCGCAGAGGCCGCGCTGTGCCACGTTCGCTGCATCATGAGGCTGCTTAAGATCCGTGAGTAGTATGACAAACTCATCGCCACCAAAACGTGATACGTAGCTGATTGAGTCATCAGCTTCATGACGGGCAATGAGGTCACTTTTGCGCAGGATTTTTTTCAATCGATCGGCTACACACCGAAGCAGCAAGTCACCCACATGGTGGCCGAGCGTATCGTTGATGTGCTTGAAATGGTCGAGATCAAGAAATAGTACCGCCAGCAGACGTTTATGACGCTTAGCATAAGCCAGCGCGCGGCTCAAATGCTCTCTAAACAGTTGGCGGTTTGGTAGGCGTGTCACACCGTCGTAATAAGCTAAATCATAAATTTCTTTCTCCGCTCGCTTGCGCTCGGTCATATCCTCGATGGCGAGAAGAATTGAATGGGTCTCGTTGGTCTTTCTGTATACCCGTCGAGCGTTCAGGTGCATTACTCGTCGCCCGATAGTCTTGAATTCGTGCTCCACCTCGAAGTTGTCGAAGGTTGTGTGCCTGGGAAGGATCTCTTCCAGAAGTTCTCGCAGCTTGGGGATGTTCCACTCTCGGTTTCCCAGGTCATATAATAGCTGTCCCACGGTCTCCCCAGGTTTCACTTTGAAGGTCTCGTAGAAGGAACGGTTGGCCGAGATTACATATAGGTCCGCATCAAGCACCACAAGCGGCTCACGAACCGTATCCACAATGCTCTCAGCGTAATCCCGAGTCTCCCGTAACTTCTGCTCTGCCCGCTTGCTCTCTAATTCTGATTTCTCGAATTCGGTTACCCGTTCACGCAATACAACCAATTCCTCTAGGAGTTGCTTTCTTGTTTTGTCTTCACCTTTCATCTGGTTTTCCGGGTAACAATGATGCGCAATTCTTCTCACGTCACGTATTTTTGCATATCCCATGCCAATGCCTAACTTCGCGGGGTTTTATAGGTATGAAAAGGGTATATAAGAATGGGTTGCCAAATTACATATAAGATCTAGTTGAAGCCCTACCCTACTCCTAGGAAACTTCACATTACATCCCTTAATTCACACTTTCAGCTTCTGGGGCCTTAGCACAAAATACTGGGGTAAAACTCTCCAGGTAGGGACTAAACATATCTTGCCAATATGTTGAATCCTGAAAATGTTAACATATGATAATCACATTAAAACTTCGCCATAGGTCAAGGAGACGGTAAAACTTTGCAGGTTTTGAGATGGGTGGATGAGGCGAATAGCAACCCCACATTTGCAAATACCCTCCTATGAGGCGGCTCAGCACTCAGCATTTCCGTTTTCCAATAGTTGGTTAGAGATTACTCCTTCCCTGAGTATGTGGTAGGGTATTACAGAATAGACAAAGTAGAATTTATTGAGGTTTGTATGAAACCTTACCAACGTTTTTTGACATCGGGGTTTAAGCCTTTCGATCCGGTAGAGTTGGCGAGGGAGACGGAGGCGATTACCACAAGGGAGGGTCCAGAAGGGCTAGAGAGAAAGTATGCGGGGATTTACTCCGCTCCTGTATACGGAGGAATCGCGACGGGCTATGCTGTAGGTTGTTGTCTGCGTTGCATCTACTGCTGGGGTAACTGGTCAAGGGATTTCCCTGAAAAGTTTGGCCAATTTTACTCGCCTAATAAACTTGCAGAAAGGTTGTTTAAGGCAGCAAGAAACGGGATAATCGCCCCGGGTTGGGAACGCTTTAGCAACCTCAAAGTGGAGAGGCTACGTATCTCTGGTTGCGAACCAACCTTGGCTAAGGATCACCTTCTAAATGTTCTTCGCTATATAATGAGTTCTAAATATCCACTATTCATCCTGGAGACAAACGGAATACTTCTCGGTTACGATCGGAGCTATGCTAAACAGCTGGCGGAATTTAAAGACAAGCTCTATGTTCGAATCTCATTTAAAGCGGCAACCCCTGAGAGTTTTACTATGAGGACTGGAGCAATCGGGGAATCATACGAACTCCCTTTCAATGCCCTAAAGTTCCTTTTAGATGAAGGAATTTATACCAGGGCTGCAGCTATGACGGATCCAAATGTTATGCCTAAGGACGAAAAGAGGATCTTAATTAGTATGTTAGATGAGATCGACCCTTCTGCAGACTATTCCACGACATTGGAAGAGGAGCAGCTCGATGAATACGACACAACGATCAAGAGGTTGAAAGCCTTCACTGAACCAGAATTTGCTGCGGAACTTGAAAGGCAAATAATGGATGAGGAGACATAGAGATTTGGTGATGAGAGTACCTGATTTTTCTCAATGT
>CP070746.1:1842093-1855520 GCA_020348305.1 Desulfobacterales bacterium | reverse complement strand
GCCGGTTTTTGTACCAGATCCCATATGGAATAATTGCCGATTTTTACAGCCAGGGCCTGCGGTTTTAGCCGGCTTCCAGCACATTTCGGGCAGATGCGATGGACGGGTAGTTCTTTATCATCCGGATCTCCGAGTACACCGAGTCCGTTGCATTTCGAGCAGGCCCCCTGTTTACTGTTAAAGGAAAAAAGCCGCGGATCGAGTTGCTCAAGGCCGATACCGCAGGTTGGACACAGGCCGTGCTGGCTGAAGACTTCCTCGTTTTGTCGACGATCAACGATGATAAGGCTTCCGCTGCCTTCTTCCAGGGCGTTGTCTACTAAGGCATCAAGCCTTGTTGAAGGAAGGGTTCCGACAACCAGCTCAATATTATGCTCATGGTAACGGCTCAGCGCCATACCTTCTTTTAATGTGACGATTTGTCCGTCAATACGGGCCTTTTTAAATCCTTTTTTCAGTGCCCGTGCAAGCACATCTTTGTGAAAGCCTTTGCGTCCGGAAACTTTTGGTGCCAATATCTTTACCGAATTACTCCGATAGCGCTGGCGAATCTGCTCGGCAATAGCGGCTTTGGTTTGAGCCGTTAGCTTGCGTCCGCAGCCCGGACAATGCTGTACGCCGAGTTTACTATACAGGAGGCGGAGGAAATGATAGATCTCCGTGAGGGTCGCTACCGTCGAGCGCCGGCTGGCATAGCTGATGCGCTGTTCGATGGCTACCGTCGGGGCAAGGCCGGTGACCAGATCGACTTCGGGACGCTCTAAAATTTTCATGTATTGGCGAACATAGGGGGCCAGGCTTTCCAGATAGCGACGCTGGCCTTCGGCAAAGAGAATATCAAACGCCAGTGTCGACTTGCCCGATCCCGAAACGCCGGTCAGTACCACCAATTCGTTATGGGGAACGATCAGATTGAGATCTTTGAGATTGTGTTCCCGGGCGCCTTTCAGCGCAATGGCATTGGATAGCTGGGGAGAAGTGAATTCGGCCGGGGATTCGGATACCCCTTGCGACAGTAACTTGCCTGGTTTTAATCGACCGGACCCATCCAGATATTTCTTCAAAAACGCACCGGTGTGGGATTTGCCGTTTTTAGAGATGTCTTCCGGTGTTCCGGCAGCCACAACCCGACCACCGGCGTCGCCACCCTCAGGACCTAAATCCACCACCCAATCGGCAGCCTTGACCACATCCATGTTATGTTCAATTACAAGGACCGTGTTAGCGTTATCCACCAGTCGCTGAAGGGTGATTAAAAGCTTTGCGATGTCATCAAAATGCAAGCCGGTGGTGGGTTCGTCAAAGATAAAAAGCGTGTGCGAGGAATTTGCCGAAGCCAGGTTTACAAAGCGCGAAAGCTTGAGACGCTGGGCTTCGCCACCGGACATGGTGTTAATTGGCTGGCCCAGGCCGATGTAACCCAGACCCACATCCGCAAGCGGTTGCAGGGCGTCCACCACCTTTTTTTGATCATTAAAAAACACCAGCGCCTGATCAACGGTCATGGTCAGAATGTCATGAATGTTGCGTCCGTTATAAAATACTTCGAGCACATCGAGATTGAAGCGCTTTCCGTTGCAGACGGGGCAGGTGATGAAGACATCCGAGAGAAACTGCATTTCCACCTTTTCGAATCCTTCACCCTTGCAGGTTTCACAACGTCCTCCCGCGATATTAAATGAAAAATGGCCGGGTCCGAAACCGTTGGCTTTCGCATCCGGTGCAGCGGCCAACAGACGGCGGATCGGTTCCAGAGCCTTGGTATAGGTCAATGCATTTGCCCGTGGCGTGCGGCCGATGGCCCTCTGATCAACCAGCACCACATCATCGATTTTTTCCAGGCCGGTGACTGCCGCGTGTTGACCCGGTCGACCCTGGGGGTCACCCAGTGCTCTTTTAGCGGCTTTGTAAAGGATTTCTTCAGCCAGAGTGGATTTGCCGGATCCGGATACACCTGTCAGGCAGACAAACAGCCCAAGCGGAATGGTGACATCGATGTCTTTCAGATTGTTTTCGCTTGCGTTTTTTATTGTCAAACATTGATTTTTTTGCGGTTTACGTCGCCGCTCGGAAACCGCAATTCGCCGAATGCCCTTCAAATACTGGCCGGTGAGCGATCCATTTACACGGGATGTGGGGCCAAAATACATCACCTCACCGCCGCGCTCTCCGGCCTGCGGTCCAAGGTCCAAAAGAAAGTCACTTTCGCGGATGATCTCCGGATCGTGTTCGACAACCACCACCGTGTTCGAAAGATTTCGAAGACCCTTTAAAATCCGGATGAGGCGGTGGTTGTCCCGCGGATGAAGCCCGATGCTGGGCTCATCCAGCACATAAAGGGTGTTGACCAGAGAAGACCCCAGGGCCGACGCCAGCGCTACACGCTGAACTTCACCGCCGGAAAGGGTGCGGGATTGGCGATCCAAGGTCAAATATCCCAGCCCGACGTCTCGAAGATATTTCAGGCGCGAGCGGACCTCATCTAAAATGAGCAAACCGGCTTCATCCTGTTCGGATAGCGGCAGGGTATCGAAAAAGTCAAGGGCATGGTCGACATTCATGGCATAGATCTGAGCGATATTACGATCTGCCAAGCGATACAGCAGTGTTTCCGCTTTAAACCTTGTACCGTCGCAATCGCGACAGATATCGTAGCTGCGATAACGGGATAAATACACCCGTACCGGCATTTTGTAGGTTCGGGTCTCCAGCCAGCGGAAAAACCCTTCGATGCCGTAATAGGTTGAGGTCCCTTCGATAATGGCCTTTTTATGGGCACCCTTTAGCCGGTTGAATGGGATGTGGGTCGGAATTTTCCGACGACGGCAAAAATCCATCAGATCTTCAAATTCCATACGGCTTTCCTGCAAAACTCCAAACGGTTTAATGGCACCATCTTTCAGGGAGCGCGACGGATCCGGGATGATTAAATCCAGATCGATGCCGATGGTCCGGCCAAAGCCTCTGCAGGTATCGCAGGCGCCAATGGGGCTGTTAAAGGAAAACAGATTGGGCAAAGGGGTGTTGTATTGAATTTTACAGTCTGCGCATTCCAGTTTGTTGCTATACGCATAATGGCGGTCCGGCGGAATCCAAACCTCCAGTCGACCACCGCCAAAACGATACGCCAACTCCAGAGAATCCAAAATACGTTCGCGATCCTCGGTCCGCAACAAGACTCGATCCGCAAGGATCGGGATTTCCTTTTCAGTTCCGCTCGGTTGCCAATCTTCAAGCGCAACGATTCGATCCGCCATATATAAGCGGTCAAAACCCATTTGCATCAAATATGTGTGAACCTCTTCCACAGCGAGGGATTCAATGGAATAGGGAAATGTAATAACGATCTGGGAGCCGCAAGGGAACTTTTTTAATGTATTCCAAACGTTTACGGTGGATTCGGGCACCACCGGCTTGCCGCAAGATCCGCAATGCAGTTGGCCCAGACGGGCATATAACAATTTGACATAGTCGGTGATTTCGGTCATGGTGCCGACGGTGGAACGGGAGGTCCTGACGGGATCTTTGCGATCAATGGCGATGGCCGGCGGGATGCCCTCAATCTTATTCACCTGGGGACGGTCCATGCGGTCCATAAATTGCCGCGCATACGGCGAAAATGTCTCCACATAACGGCGTTGACCTTCGGCATAGAGCGTGTCAAAGGCCAGGGAAGATTTGCCCGAACCGCTGACTCCGGTGACCACGGTAATCTGATTCAAAGGAATTTCGAGATCGATATTTTTAAGATTATGCTGTCTGGCACCGTTTATCTTTATCGACTGGATTTTCATTATGCACTTTGTCTGCAGGATGTTCTGATATATTCTACTTGAATGCCATTGGATTTTTTAATATTCAGATTTCTTCGTCTTCACAAACATATTTGGATGTTTCAGCGATTAAATTAATCCCCCTTTTGGAGGTTTGCAAACGGATTTTTAATATTCTTAGAGGATGACATGACCCATAAGCGCGTAATTATCGTCACCGGTGCATCCCGCGGTCTCGGCGCCGCTATCGCCTGCTAGCTGGGCAAAGCCGGAGCGAGTGTCACACTTATGGCGCGCTCAGGAGAAAAACTCAGACGAATCGCCAAAGAGCTCAATCGGCTGGGGAGTGAGTCTCTCATTTGCATGGCGGATGTTTCCGATCCCAAGGCCTGTAACAACATTGAACCACTTCACTCGGGTGCTGGCAGCCGAAGAACCTTCCATAACCTCGCTTGCGGTCAGACCGGGCGTGGTGGATACCGAAATGCAGGCCTATATCCGCTTATCTCTCTATATCCGCGATCCGGTTTGCCTGCTGAGCCACCCGATTCATCCATTCGGTATCGTCTCTTAAATGCATTTCGGCCAATTGATTGAATTTTTTGGCCTCCGATACGACCCCTTTTTTCAACCAGGCTTCGGCCAGATAATAGTAATTTTGGCCGTTGTCGGGATAAAGACTGATGGCCTGTTCCAATACCCGAATGGCATTGTCCGCTTTTCCTTGTTCCAAAAGGCGGCGACCCTGCTCGGTGAGTTGCAACGACGCCACCATTCGGGGACTGGGTGGGGCCGGTTCTTCTGGCTCGACTGTTTCCGCGGGGGGCACCGGTTTTTCCGGCGGCATTGCTTTCATGCACCCCGCAAGGGCCATACTCAGCAAACAGGCGATTGCGATTCCTTTTCTTTTAGTCGTCATTAAAAACTTTTTTTAAGCCTTTTAAGATTTGTTTTCCGAGCCCGGATTTTTGATGCAGCGGACAATACTCCGTGGGCACGTCTTTTGCCAGAAAATACTCCTCAACCGGCTGCGGGCAGGCATTTTCAATGAACAGCAGACCGGTCACCGAGCAGACGGTTCGTTTTTCCACACCGGCCGGAGTTTTAAATTTGCTTTCGGATATGTATTGCGGAATACTTTTTATCAGATCCGCCCAAATCGGCAGTGCAGCAGACGAACCGGTGGCGGAGATGGAATCCACGTTGTCAAAACCGACCCACACCAGTGCCAGTATATCCGGTGTATATCCGACAAACCAGGCATCCCTGAATTCATTGGTTGTGCCGGTTTTGCCCGCCACCGGCCAGTGAATTTCTTTGGTTTTTAAAGATCGCGCCGTTCCCTCGGTGACCACGCTTTGCAACATATGGTTCATGATAAACGCTTTGGCAGGAGAGATCAATCGTTCAATGTCCATATGTTTTTGTTGGAGAATATCACCGTTCTCATTGACCACCCCTTTCAGCGATAAGGGGTAGGGTTGCACACCGTCCGCCGCAAAAACGCAATACGCCCGGGCGAGCTCCAGCGGGATGACTTCAAACGCACCCAATGCCAGGGAAGGATAAGGTTTCATCGGAGTTGAAAAATGGAACCGGGAGGTAATATCCACGATATGATCAAGACCCGTTTGCATGGCAAGATCGACGGTGGCCAGATTATAAGACATTTTCAACGCCTCTCGCAGAGTGACGGTGAAGGCGGTTACCGGCTGAAAATTTTGCGGTTCCCAATCCTCGCCGTCAACGGTGTAGGTTTTTGCATCATTGGATAAAAAGGATGTCGGCGCGAAGTCGTCCAGGCCGGTCAAATACACAAACGGTTTGAAGGCGCTGCCAGGCTGGCGTTTGGCCTGTGTGATGCGGTTAAACTGGCTGACACTGTAACTTCGTCCACCGACCATGGCCAAGATGTAGCCGGTTTTGGGTTGCATGACAATAATGGCTCCCTGGAGTTGTTGCTCTGCTTGGGTGCGTTGCAGGTCGGGGTTTAATGTTTCCAAACGAGCCAACCCTTTGACCAACGCCTTTTCGGCCGCCATCTGAACCTGGGTGTCCAAGGTGGTATATATAGAAAGACCGAGACTGGAGAGTATTTCGGGATGATATAAGCTCCCAAGCTGGTCGGCAAGGTAATCGATAAAATAGGGCGCTTTCTTCCCGTGAACCGTATAACCGACGGTATCCACCTGAGCCTTTAAATCTGACTGCAGCTCTGTTTCAGAAAGCCATCCTTTATTGTGCATTGCACGCAATACGTCGTTTCTCCTATCGCGACAGCGCGTTTTATCCTGATAAGGTGAATAATGATTGGGTGCTCTAATCAGACCGGCAAGGGTTGCGGATTCCGGGCGGGAGAGCTCTGTGACCGGCTTGCCGAAATAAAAATAGGAGGCTTCACCCACCCCGCTAATTGAAACAGATCCTTTCTGGCCCAGATAAATTTCATTCAGGTATATCTCCAAAATTTCATCTTTTTGATATTTGATTTCCATCACCACCGACAACAAAATTTCTTTAATTTTGCGCGTGATGGTTCTTTGCGGTGTTAGAAAATAGTTTTTGGCAAGCTGCTGAGTGAGGGTGGATCCTCCCTGTTTAATGGAGCCGTAACGCACATTGGTGATGAAGGCGCGCAGAATTCCGCGGGGATCAAGACCGTGATGCTGGTAAAAGCGACTGTCCTCCGCTGCTAAAACGGCGTGTATAAGATGTTCAGGGACTTCCTGTATCGCAACCAGCTGACGGCGCTCACGCTCCGGTCCGAAAAAGAGCATAATCTCTTCGGGCTCCAGTTCCAAAATGGGTATATCTTGCCCGTTATCTGCGCGTTTAATGTTTTGAATTCGTTCTTGCTTAAAAGTGATTTGGACGGCAAATCCGTCTCGATTTTGCCATGGCGTTTTTAGGTCGTGAAGGTAGATGTCGAGGGAAGAAGGCGATGAGCGCATTTCACCCCTTCTCGACGGCAAATGAGAGACCGATCGATAATCCAGGTTCAGCAGTTTTTCTTGAAACAGCTCCGGGTTGATCCGTTGCCCGGGATACAGCAGGGTGGTATCCGAATAAACTTTGGATGGAATGCTCCAGCGACGGGCTGAAAAGCGTTCCTCGATGCGGCTCGAAAGGTACCAACCATATGACACTATGGCTGCTGCACCCAAAAAAAGGGCTATGAGCAAACCGATGAGGATTTTTTTATACATAATGACAATTCAAGGCTAAATAACAATTGTGAAAATAGAATCTTTACAAATATTAACTCTTCTGCCAGCCGTGTAAACCCCAGGACAAGGAAACAAGGGCCAGACCACTGAAGCAAGCTGAAACGAGACCGGTTGCGAATATGCCACCATCCAGCCAAATTGGTCCACCGATTAATGCACCGATCACACGTCCGATACCGGCTGTGGCAAAATAGCCTGCCATCATGGTGGCCCGCGAACCGGTCAACAATTCGGTCGTCAGGGACAAGCTGGTGACGATCATAAATTCAAAGGTTAAAAAAATCAAAAAAAGACCGACGAGCGCCAGTGGAAGGGTTTGTCCGAAAAATGGCAGCATGCCATAGCAAATTGTGCTGAGAATTAGACCAAGGGCCACCGAACGTTTCAAACCAAATCGATCCGCCAAAGCGGCTGTCAGCGTCTCTCCCAGTAATTCGGCTACGCCAATGACGCTCGTACCCAAACCCAATGCAACAATGCTCAGGTTAAATGCCTTTTCTATCCAGGCGCCGTAAACGACAAAAAGATTATCATTGGCAATGCTCGCGAATAGGGCTAAACCGAGGGCACCCAAAGCCCTGCGCTTTACTACCAATTGCTTCAAGGAATCTCGAAATCCGAGAAAATTTTGTTGTCGTCTTTGCAGTCCCCCCTCCTTGGGGGGCATCAAAATGCGCAATAAAACAATACCGATCACCCCCAAGCCGCCCATTACAAAAAAAGGGGAGCGCCACCCAAACTCCTTGATGAGCAGCCCGACCATAGGAATCCCAATCAGAGTGCTTCCGGCCCAGGCAAACTCAAGAAAACCGATCGCCAATGCCCTGCGACGGAAGGGTACCCTTTCACCGGCATAGGCCTGCACGGCCGGATCAAAAATGCTTTTCCCCATGCCGGCTAAAAATAGGGCAACAAGAAGGACCCCATAAAATGGGAAAAGCCCTGCAGCAAACATACCACCAACCAACATCGTTAACCCGGCCAGCATCATTAATCGATAGCCCAAGCGATCCGCCAGCGGCCCAAAGAACATGCCAAGTATTGCAGTGGATTGATTCACCGCTATTAACGAAGTAACCGCGGTCAGTGGCACGCCCAAACTTCGGCTCAGAACAGGTGCAAACGGGTAGCAGAAGCGTCGGGCGGTGTTTAATACCAGTCGGCAGATGGTAGCTACACCGACTTTCATGATGAGGCTTGAAGGGGATTCTTGGTTTGTCTTTGTATTAGAGGAGTTAAGCATAATTACGCTGTTTATTCTATCAGGTATTCAAACTCCAGCGATTGTGCGAGATGCTTTTTTACGTGGCAAAGGTCTACCGCTTTGATGAGTGCATCTTTGTATTTTGCCGGAAAGTCCGGTGGTAGACTCATGTTAAAAACAATTTTTTCAATCATATAGGTTTTTTTATTCGCTTGAAAATCAACCTTAACTTTTAACTTATCGGTGTTCAGCTTTCTTTTTTCACAAAATGTCATGGCATAATAACCGGCACAGGTTCCAATGGATGCCAAAAAAAGTTCTGTAGGCGAGGGAGCAGAACCTTCACCCCCCTGCTTTTCACTTTGATCAGTTTGGACGGTATACTCTTTAAAACTTGAATCGACCTTTTTACCTCCGGGGAAACTAATTTCCATTTCCATTGTTTCTCTCCTTAAATTTTTTATAAGTTTGGGTCAAAAGCGAGATCACAGCAGATATCATAATTTGGTTATACTTTCAACGCAACATCATGGTATCTACTCTTTTAGATGTCGCATTGACCCTTATATTGATGCATCGTTTCATTTTTTATCTATTTGATATTATTTTAAATATTTATTATTTATTGACAGCAAACCCCCTTTTTTGTAAACTAGATTTTATGCAGATAAAATAGATATAAAGGAGCTTGTAAAAATGGATGCAAACGAAATCACCTGCCCCAAATGTGGACATCCTAACAGTTATATTTCAGAAGGCTGTGTGAAATGCGGGATTATTTTTTCAAAGTATCTTAAGTTACAGGAGAAAAGAAGAGAAAACGAGTCAGCACATGTTGATGATACGGTTGAAAAAAGCAAAGTCGAGGAAAATCCGGTAACCAAATCAGCAGAGAAAACGGAACCTGCCGCGCTCGAATCGATTTCAGCAGATAATACGGCTCAAACAATGGCCGAAACGTCGGCGAGTGAACCAGAAGTCCAGTCAACCAAAGAGACAGAACCGGAGAAAAGCCAAGCGCAGTCTGTCGAGGATATCTCCATGGATGAAATTGAATTGCCTCAGGAGGCTTCGGCCGTGCCTTTAGAAAACCAGATGCAAACAAATCCCGAAACGCCATTAGCAGCCCAGGAAGAGCAAGAAATCTCAATATCCCCGGAGGAAAAATCAGAGCCCACTGCAACAGCCGATGTCAGGCCTACACAAAGAGAAACGCAAGCTACAGATCAATTAGCAGTCCAAAAAGATGGGGAGCAGGTGACTCAAGAACCATTAGGTGAACCAATTCCAGAGCCGGTTGCGGCTGAAACAGCGCCCGCAACAGAGGAAGTCCTTGAATTGGTTGAACCTGTGGAAGTAGAAAAGACAGACAAGCCGGAAACTGAAGCCAAACCGGAAGAAACTCAACCTCAGGGGGCGCAGGATACAGCAACCTCGAAAGATGAGGAGATTGCCAATGATGACACCATATCCGCTCCAAGAGAAGAAAACCTTAAGGTTGCACCCACTGAAATAGAGCAACCCGCAAAAGCTGAACAGGAAATAGTGTTAGAAGAAGTTGCCGAGCCGGTGCAAGTTGAAGCCTCCTCGATAAAAAGTGAGGAACACGCCCGCGAAGATCTTTTAAAGAAACAAAAAGCAGCATTGGTCGCGGCAGAGACGGCAAAAAAGGAAAAGGAGACTCAAGCCGTCTGGGCTTTAAAGAAAAAAAAGCTGGTACAGGCTAAGCTTGAGGGTTTAAAAAAGCAAAAGGTGGCCCAGGTCAAAGCCCTAAAGAAGCAAAAGGACGAATTGGCTAAACAAAAGGCTTTGAAAAAACAAAGAGCCTCTCAGGCTAAGGCCGAAGCGTTAAAAAAACAGAAAGAAGCCCAGAGCTTGGTAGAAACTTCCGTACAGGAAAGTCAAACGATGGAAAAAGGATCATCAGAAATCCGGCAAACCATGATGTCTAAAGATATTGATTCCAAATTAAAGATAATGGCTTTACTTAAAAAATATGAAGGCAAGACAATCGGAATCAATTATGATAATTCGGCCGAGATCAAAGAGGCCCAACTTGTCGAAGCTAACAACGAATTTTTCAGCGTGTCGGTAAAGGATACGAAATTGCAGTATAGCTATCCTTTACAAACGCTTTTGTCCCTTATTGAGGGCGAGGATGGAGTTGAAGCAGGAGAAGCAGAGAGCAAAACCAAATTTTCGGCCGTGATAAAGGTGTATCCCTTGGTACTATTCTAGCATTCCTATACACTCTCAGCGGGACTGTGGGGAGCTTTATTATATTCTTGCTCCTGATATCACATGGAATATCCAATAATATAATCCGGCCAAAAAGACGATCGCACCCGTAATCAATACCAAGTTCCGTCGACGGTTACTTCGGCGATTTTTTTGATCCTCTTTTTCGATAAGATAATTCAAAGCGTTGTCAGCAACCACTCTCCGAAATGCTGAAAACGTAGGCTTTTTACAATGCGGACATAATTCAAGCGTTGCATCTAGATCTTTGGTTTTATAATGGTACCTGCTTACATATTTATCCGGAGAGCTAATCGTTTCATCTATTTTTTTCTTTGGTCTTTCCTCAAAGACGACCAGATTTTTTTCATCGACCGTAACCTGAGGTTCGATTTCTAAATCGGCTTCTTCGACGACCAATAATTCTTTTTTTCTCATGATTTTAATTTACCCCCCATTTTTAATTAATAGATATTGCCGCAGTAAAACTAAACATACAATCTTGCAGAAAGCACAATATTCAGAATTCTCGGAAATCGCTGTTCAAAAGCTCCGACACCAATATTTGGTGCAGAAATCATGCCAAATACGGATAGAGTCAAATCGGTTGAAATTGAGGATAGTTACTGTATATATAAATTTATTATTGAGATTGTTATCCAAAAATTTACGTAATTATTTTCATATTAAGCAAAAATTTACATATAGTTATCGATACATGTATATGCTGAATAATCTGATTATTTCTATCCTAGAGTCAAAATATAAATCTTTTGGCCGGATAGCGCAGCTTGACGATATTTGAAAAGAAACTATATTGGGCAATTGATAGCTTTTAAAATTCAATCTTTTTACGTAGAATCATAAACTATAAATCTTTTCTTTTGACGTTATCTCTTATTTTAAATGCCGGAATGAAGCCATGAAATATTTGCAGATTGACCAAAATCATTTTGTCGAAAACAGACAGAGATTTGCCAGCCGGCTTAAGCCGAATTCCATCGCCGTCTTTAATTCAAATGACATCATGCCGGCCAGCGCCGACGGCACGCATCCGTTCATTCAGCAAACCGATCTTTTTTATCTGAGCGGAATAGACCAAGAGGAAAGCAGGCTGATCTTTTTTCCAGATACCAAGGAACAAAAACATAAAGAGATTTTGTTTCTCAAAGAAACAAATGAGCAAATTGCTACATGGGAAGGTCAAAAGTATACCAAAGAAGAGGCAACGAAAATCTCCGGAATTAAAACGGTTTACTGGAATAAAGAATTTAACAATATCTTCAAAACACTTGTTTTTGAGGCGGACAATATTTACCTGAATACGAATGAACATCTCCGGGCGAATTCGCCCGTTGAAAGCAGAGACAGGCGCTTTTTGAAATGGTGTATGGAATCCTTCCCGTTACACAAATATGAAAGACTGGCTCCCATTATGCATAATTTGCGTGCGGTAAAATCCCAGTTCGAAATAGATTTAATCAAACACGCCTGCCAGATTACCGAGAAGGGCTTTCGTCGGTTGCTGGGGTTCATTAAGCCGGGGGTGTGGGAATATGAGATTGAGGCCGAAATCTATCATGAATTTATACGAAACCGCTCCAGAGGTCCCGCTTTTGAATCCATTGTCGCATCCGGAGCTAATTCGTGTGTTCTCCATTATGTAAAAAATAATAAACAGTGCCGGGAAGGCGATGTTTTGCTGATTGATTTTGGTGCCGAATATGCCAACTACGCTTCGGATGTCACCCGCACGGTACCAGTAAATGGCAAATTTACAAAAAGGCAACGAGACGTTTATGATGCGGTATTAAACGTCCAAAAGGCTGCCATCCAAATGCTGAAGCCGGGCAATACACTTGATGAATACCACAAAAATGTGGGCAAAATAATGGAAGCCGAATTGATACGCCTGGGTTTGTTGGACCCCGCGGAAGTAAAAAAACAATCGCAAGATGAACCGCTCTACAAAAAATTTTTCCCTCATGGCGCATCCCACCATCTTGGACTGGATGTGCATGATTACGGTGATAAGTATCGCAAATTTGAGACGGGCATGGTGTTTACTTGCGAACCGGGCATTTATATCCGAGATGAGGCCATTGGAATCCGAATCGAAAACGATATCTTGATTACTGAAGATGACCCGATTGATCTGACCGAAAGTATTCCCAGAGAAGCGGACGAAATCGAAGCGTTAATGAATCAGTAGCTTTTTGCGTGACAATTTGTCGGCTCGACGGGTGGTTTCCGGTAGGCGATATCCCTTACAACAGTGCAACACGAATTTTATGCTTTCGCGCAAATTCACCCTGTGCCCAATAGATACATACACCGGCTTCACCCTCCTGCGAGTGCGAACAACGGCCCCAATGGTTTCATCGTGATATGTCAAGTAAGAAAAACTGCCGCGTTTTTCCCCCGGTTGTTCGTAATGGCCCACTAATTTAGATTTAGCGCAGCCGATTGAGGGAATGTCAACGAGCAGACCAATATGACTCGCAATACCGAGGCGACGGGGATGAGCAATGCCCTGTCCGTCAAAAATTAAAAGATCCGGGGTTGATTTCAGTTCGTTTAGCGCAGCAAGAATCACAGGTCCTTCACGAAAAGAAAGCAGTCCCGGCACATATGGGAACGCTACCGGTCTAGCCGCCGTTTTGTATTCTATTGTCTCCAGATCCTCAAATTGCAAAACGACTGCGGCGGCACAGGCCACCCCCCCTCGGTAGGCGGTATCAATTCCAGCCACTTTTCTGACCGCATTTGTTTTAATCGTTGATTTCCGGATAACCTTGCGCGATAGTTGCTTTTGAAGATCAATCGCTTGTTTTGGCGGCAGATTCCAAGGATGTTCTATTCTTTGCATCATATAAATCGTCGACTGATAATTTAATATATAAAAAGAATATACTAAAGAAGCCAACGATTAACAATGATCCATATCGACGGTTCCTACATGGAAGGCGGCGGCCAGATATTAAG
>CP070746.1:1832264-1841993 GCA_020348305.1 Desulfobacterales bacterium | reverse complement strand
TTCGACCCCCAGTATGGGTTGCCCGAGGTCAGGGGGGGGATTCGTCATCGAAAATCTAGTCCCTTGGGGATCACCAACGCCGTGTCTTCTGGGCACGGATATTCACTTAACCATAATGGAAGATAGAAAGGAGGGAAATTATGAATGGGACCATCTTAAAAAAGATCGTTTTTGTCGTTTGCCTGGTTACATCTTTGATATTTAGCTTCACCGGGCAGCAAGCCATTGCTGAGAAGGTGATCAGGGCCAACCTGGATTCCGGCCTGAAGCAATTGGATCCCATCTGGACGACGGCTTATATTGTTCGCAGCCATGGCTTTTTGGTCTACGATACCCTGTTCGGTTTAGATGAGAACTTTAACGTACAACCGCAAATGGTCGATACCTACTCGCTAAGTGATGACAAGCTCGTTTACACCTTCACCCTGCGGGACGGTCTGAAATGGCACGACGGAACTGCGGTAACTTCCAAAGATTGCGTTGCTTCCATCAAACGATGGGGTAAAAAGGACGGCATGGGCCAGCAGCTGATGGCAGCCGCCGACAAACTCGAGGTTGTCAATGATAAGACTTTCAAACTTACGTTAAAATACCCGTTTGGCATGGTTATGCAATCGCTCGGGAAGATTACTTCAAACGTACCGTTTATGATGCAGGAAAAACATGCGTTGACATCCCCGGATGAACAGGTGAAGGAAGTCGTTGGCTCCGGGCCTTTTAAGTTCGTTAAAGAGGAATTTCAGCCCGGTATCAAGTCCGTCTATGTCAAAAATGAAGCTTACGTACCGCGTAAAGAGCCGGCCAGCAATACTGCCGGTGGAAAGGTGGTAAAAGTCGACCGGGTTGAGCTCGTGTGGATACCTGATCCGAGTACCGTGGCCAATGCGTTGATTGCGGGCGAGGTGGATCTGATTGAAATTCCCCAGGCCGACCATCTGCCGCGGATGCGGGCAGCCAAGGGCGTGAAGGTCGAAAATTTCGACCCGCTCGGAAACCAGGGCGTGCTCAGGATCAACCACCAGCAACCGCCCTTTGACAATCCCAAGGTTCGCCAGGCCGTGATGTGGGCGACCAACATAGAGACCGCGGTACGTGCGGCAGCCGGAAACGACCCGGATTTGTTTAATGTATGTCCTTCCGTGTATCCGTGCGGCACGCCTTATGCGTCTGGTGTCGGTTCCCAGGCCCTCATGGAACAAGACTTCAACAAAGCCAAACAGCTGCTCAAAGAGGCCGGTTACAAGGGCGAGAAAATCGTCGTGCTGCATTGTACGGATGACTACATTATCAACAACCAGACCCTGGTTACCGGGCAAAATCTGCGCAAGGCCGGCTTCAACGTCGAGATGCAAGCCATGGATTGGGCCACGCTGGTTTCACGCCGGGCGGTCCGAAAGCCGGCATCCGAAGGCGGCTGGCACATCTTCCAGACCTGGTTCAACGGCCCCGACTTCTTGAATCCCGTGGAACACATGGCCGTCGCTGCTGCCTGTGAGGATTCGTGGTTCGGCTGGCCGTGCGACGCAGAGATCGAAAAATTGCGCGCAGCCTTCGGCAAGGAGGCCGACCTCGAAAAACAGAAAGAAATTGCCCGGGCCGTGCAACAGCGGGCTCTTGATGTGGTCACTTACGTTCCCCAGGGGACCGTCTATCAGCCCACTGCATACCGGGCCGAGCTGGAAGGCCTGCTCAAAAGCCCGGTCAAGCTTTTCTGGAATGTCAGTAAGAAGTAATTCGGATTAGCCGGCACACCAACGGCACTTTTAGATCACGTCAATCCGCCATTTTTATGGCGGATTAGATCACTTCGAACTTTTCCGGTTTATCCGGGTTAGGGTTTTGAAATGACGACGTGAATATGCGGGAGCGGCCGAAGTCCGCTCCCACACGAAAAGAACAAACGCGTCGCTGTAATACTCGGCGGGTAATTGAAACCCTTCGGGATTGCCGATCTTACCCCGCCTGAGAGGGGTCAGATGTCGTCCCGCATTGACGACGATAGCGCAACGACATCTTCCTTGTATCTGCGGCAACCTCGACAATCGCTCAACTTAGGTGAAAAAAGGGCTCAACTCCGATGTGGGCATATATTATTCGGCGCTTGCTGGCTGCCATCCCCGTGGCGGGAGTGGTAGCCGTCTTTGTATTCTTGTTGCTGCACCTGGCTCCGGGCGACCCGGCGGCCGTGATCGCGGGCAGTTATGCCATGCCGAAAGATATCGAACGTATCCGCGAGAAGCTGGGGCTCAACGAGCCGATTTACATCCAGTTTGGTAAATGGATATCCCACGTGGTGCGCGGCGACCTGGGTGACTCGATTTTCTCTGAAATGCCGGTGACCAAACTCATCGCTCAGCGAATGGAACCCACCCTTTCTTTGGCTGTTGCCAGTATATTGGTGGCGATCTTATTGGCGGTTCCCATGGGCATTCTGGCGGCCTGGAAGGCCGGCACCTGGATAGATCATCTGGTGATGATTTTCGCGGTCCTCGGATTTTCCGTTCCTGTTTTTGTGATCGGGTACATCCTGATGTACGGATTTTCGATTCAGGCTCATATTTTCCCAGTGCAGGGGTTTGTCAGCATCAGGGAGGGGATCCTGCCATTTTTGCACAGAATCACCCTGCCAAGCATTGCACTGGGGTTGATTTATGCCGCCTTGATTGCGCGCATTACACGCGCAAGCCTTTTGGACGTGCTGGCGCAGGATTATGTTCGCACGGCTCACGCCAAAGGACTGAGTTCCCGGGTTGTACTGTTCCGGCACGCATTGAAAAATGCGTCTGTGCCGATTGTAACCATCATAGGCGTTGGGATCGCCCTATTGATTGGCGGTGTGGTGGTGACCGAGAGTGTGTTCAACATCCCGGGATTGGGCCGGCTGGTGGTGGACTCTGTCCTGGCCCGCGATTACCCCGTGATCCAGGGAATTATTCTGATGTTCTCGGGCGTTTATTTATTGATCAACCTGATCGTTGACATTTCTTACAGTTTTTTGGATCCGCGGATTAATTACTAGTCACTTAAGATCACTTTTAACTTTTACCGCTTGCCCGGGTTAACCAGATCGCAAGGACAAAGATGGTTGCAGAATCCGTCGACATAACACTCGATGAGTTTGATTTGGACGTCGAAAAGGGGAGACTGACCCGTTTCGGAGAATTTGCCCGGCGACATCCCACCGTGGTCTGGGGGGCTGCGGTATTGATCGTGATGACGGTGTTGACGGTGCTCTCACCTTACATCACCGCTGATCCCCTTGAAATCGATCCAATCCGGCGCCTGAAGCGGCCATCATCCGAATACTGGTTCGGCACCGACAATTTAGGCCGAAACATCTTCAGCCGTACGCTGCATGGCGGCCGAATCTCATTGACCGTAGGCCTGGGAGTAGCCATTTTTGCTACCGTAACCGGCCTTGTGATCGGGTTAGTCTCCGGATACAGTCGTCCCATCGATGCCGTCATGATGCGTATTATGGACGGTCTGATGGCCATCCCCGAAATTTTGCTTGCCATCACGCTGGTGGCGATCACTAGTGCCAGTATTCAGAACGTGATTATGGCTATTACCATTCCGGAAGTGCCCCGGGTGGCACGCCTGGTAAGAAGTATTGTGCTGACGATTCGAGAAGAGCCTTATGTTGAGGCCGCCGTATCTGTCGGGGCCGGCATTCCCAAAATGTTGTTCCGCCATATCCTGCCCAACACCATTGCACCGCTTCTGGTCCAGGGCACCTATGTATTTGCCGCCGCGGTGATTACAGAGGCTTTGCTGGGCTTTATCGGTGCCGGAACACCACCTGAAATACCCAGCTGGGGAAATATTATGGCTGAGGGACGTATCTACTTTCAGCTCGCACCCTGGATTATCTTTTTCCCCGGTATGTTTCTAACGCTTACCGTGCTGGCGGTGAACATTTTCGGTGACGGTCTGCGGGATATGTTGGACCCGCGGCTGGCAAGACAAATGTAAGTTATGAGTTTATCAGCTTCAAGATCCCATCCATCGCAACTGGCATCAACAGACAATTCCGTCTTATCGGTAAACGATCTTTGCGTGCGCTTTTACACCCGCGATGGCATCATACGGGCGGTGAACGATGTTTCCTTCTACCTGAAACGCGGTGAAACACTGGGTATTGTTGGGGAATCAGGGTGCGGCAAGAGCGTAATGGCATTGTCCGTCATGGGCCTTATTCCTCAGCCCCCGGGCCGGATCGAAAGCGGTACGATAAACCTGGAAGGCCGCAACCTGTTGAGCCTGAGTGAGCGGGACATGCGCAATGTGCGCGGCAACGAAATATCAATGATTTTCCAGGAACCGATGACGTCGCTGAATCCCGTGCTGAAAATCGGCTTTCAGATCAGCGAGTCCTTGATGTTGCATCAGAAGCTTTCTAAAAGAGAGGCTGTTGAGAAAACAGTTGATTTTCTGAATCTCGTTCGCATCCCTGAGGCCACCCAGCGCATGAATGAATACCCCCACCAAATGTCCGGCGGAATGCGTCAGCGGGTTATGATCGCCATGGCACTCTCGTGTAATCCCAAGGTCTTGATTGCGGATGAACCGACCACCGCCCTGGATGTTACCATACAGGCCCAGATTTTGAATCTCATGCTGGATCTCAAAAAAAAGCTCGAGACAGCCATTATCATGATCACGCACGATCTTGGGATAATTGCCCAGGTGGCCGACCGGGTGATGGTTATGTATGTCGGTCTCAAGGCTGAGGAGGCACCGGTTGGCGAGCTTTTCCAACAGCCCCTGCACCCGTACACCCGCGGACTGATGGCATCCATCCCCCATATTGAGGAAACAGACGACACAGAAACAGCCGAAATACGCCTTGAAGAGATTCCTGGTGTTGTACCGTCTTTGCGGCGCGAGATCATTGGTTGTGCTTTTGCGCCGCGTTGCAAATTTGCAACCCAACACTGTAAAGAAGCGCAACCGCCACTGGAGGAAAAAGCCCCCGACCATTGGGTGGCCTGTTGGGAAACTGAGCGTGTGAGGACCTCATCCTATGCCTGACGCTGTCTCAAATACCGCCGTCAACCGGGACGAGCGAATTCTCGAAGTGACGGATCTCAAAAAGCATTTTCCGATTCGCAAAGGTATTCTGTCGCGTACAGCCGGTTATGTCCTGGCTGTAGACGGCCTTTCGTTTTCCATTCAGCGCGGCGAAACGCTGGGGCTTGTGGGTGAAAGCGGATGTGGAAAGACAACCGTCGGCAAGACAATTATGCGACTCATCGACCCCACTGCCGGAGAAATCAGGCTTAAATCAAAAAATATAACCCATCTTAGAAGTGATCAGCTGCGACCGGCCCGGCGTGAGATGCAAATGATTTTTCAGGATCCCTATTCCTCGCTCAATCCCCGCATGTCAGCCGGCGAAATTGTCGCAGAGCCCCTTGAAAATTACCGGCTTGCTAAAGGCAAGGAAAAAAAGGAAAGGGTTGAGGCGCTGCTAAATCGGGTTGGTTTTCGCAGCGAGCATATGGCTAAACACCCCCATGAGTTTTCCGGCGGCCAGCGCCAGCGCATCGGCATCGCCAGGGCCCTGGCGTTGAACCCCAGTTTGATTGTTGCGGACGAACCGGTTTCGGCCCTTGACGTTTCTATCCAGGCCCAGGTCATTAATCTGTTGATGGATTTACAGAAAGAGTACAACCTGACCTACCTGTTCATCTCCCATGATCTTGCGGTGGTCAAACATATCAGCCACCGGATTGCCGTGATGTATCTGGGCAAAATCGTTGAGCTTACCGACAAAAAGACGCTTTTTACCGCATCGCTTCACCCGTATACCGAAGCGTTGTTGGGCGCCATTCCGATTCCCAATCCTCAGGTTGAGCATCAAACCATCATTTTGGAGGGCGATGTGCCCAGTCCGATTGACCCGCCCAAAGGCTGTCGGTTTCATACACGCTGTCCCTATGTGGAACAGCGATGTCGTCAAGAGGAACCGTCTCTCAATGAAGTGCATCCCGGCCAATGGGTGGCGTGCCATTTGCGTTAAGATGTGCCACACTTGAGGCAGATATTTACCATGGCCGGCGCAGAACTTTTCCGGGAAGCCTTCCGGTTTGTTTGCCGTTTGCGACGACGATCTGCCCATTGACCAGAACGTGAAGGATACCTTCCGGAAACTGGTGCGGATCCAGATAGGTTGCTTTGTCCATGACCGTGTCGGGATCAAAAACCACGACATCGGCCCACATTCCTTCTTTTAGCAAACTCCGATCCAGGAGCCCTAGTCGCTGGGCCGGAAAGGATGTCATTTTGCGGATCGCATTTTCCAGGGTGAGTACGCCTTCTTCGCGTACATATTTACCGAGGATTCGTGGATACGTTCCGTAATACCGGGGGTGAGGTTTTCCGTGACGCAAAATACCGGACGGATTGACGCCCCAGGCGTCGGTTCCGATCATCGTATAACGCCCGGTCATAATGCGACGAATATCCTCTTCGTTCATTAATTCTACGGTCATGGAGACTTCACCATTTTCGTCGATCAGAAGATCAAACAAGGTTTCCCATTCATCGGCTTTTCCCTTGAGCCGGGTAATTTCGCTAAGATTCTTTCCTTCCACAGCGCGCCATTTTTCGGTTTTAACGGAGGCGATATATATGCAGTCAAATCCGCCATCTTTGATCCAATTTTCCCAGCCTTCAATCCCCCTTTGAACATCTTTTTTGATACGAATACGGTCGTCAGAATTCTTGAGGCGCTTGATTAGCTTTTCAAGGCCCCCCTCATGCACCCAGGGCGGCAGCAGGGTAATCAGAGAGGTCATTCCGCGGTTATATGGATATTGATCACAGGTTATGCTTGTGCCCCGTGCATTTGCATCTTGCATTAAGCGGAGCGTCTCCCGGCTTTTTCCCCAGTAAGACTTGCCGGCAACCTTATGATGGGCGATGTGACCTCCGGTACAGCCGGATTTCTCGGTAATTTCGATGACCTCATTTACCGCCTCCACCACAGTGGCGCCTTCTCCCCGAATGTGACTGCAATATATGCCACCACATTTAGCGACGATTTTTGCAAGCGCTATGATTTCGTCAGTTTTTGCATATGCCTGCGGAGCATAGATCAGACCGGTGCTTATCCCGAAGGCTCCGTTTTCCATAGCTTCGGTTACAAAGGACTGCATGCATTTAATTTCTTCATCCGTCGGTGGTCGATCTTCAAAACCGGGGCCGCCGGCAACACGCACGGTTCCGAATCCCACCAGATGAGCCGAATTGGCGACACATCGGTGTTGTTCCATATAATCGAGATATTCACCAAAGGTGTTCCAGGGAATGGATAGAAAGGAAACTCCCGGCGGAGCAAACACCGCATATAGTTTAAGATATTCTTCTTTTTTTTCAGGTGGAATCGGGGCCAAATTGTCTCCGCAATTGCCGACCAGGCTCGTGGTAATTCCCTGGCGAATAGTCGATGGCAGGGTGTTGTCAAAATAGATTGCGGCATCCGAATGAGAGTGCATATCGATGAAGCCCGGACATACCACCAGATCTGACGCATCAATTTTTTCTTTGGCGTCACCTCTTTTCAATGCACCAATTTTTGAAATTTTACCGGAATTTATCCCAATGTCCGCCCGGTACCAGGGGTTACCTGTGCCGTCAATGATGTTGCCGTTCTGAATAATCGTATCAAAACCCATTCCTCTACCTCCTGCCCTATTAGAATAAAAACTCAATATCAAATATCATTCTCAAAATCTACCATTGCAGACATCGTTGAATCGTTCTTTACAAATTCCCTCATATTCATTATTGATTTATAAAAGAAGTAAAAACGTTTAACGCCCAAAGTTGAGAAATAAACCTTTTTGAACAACTTTCATCCGGAGGAAATGCGATGCGTTTTGTTCTATCTGCCATTAAGCACGAGACCAATACGTTCTCACCGATACCGACACCGCTGGCTTCATTTGCCATCGGTCGTCCGGATGGTGTTCCGATGGCAGGCCATGACGCCGTCAAGGCCTTGCGCGGCACCAACACGCCCCTCAGCGCTTTCATCGATCTCGCGGAAAAAGAGGGTGCAGAAATTGTACTACCTGTTGCGGCTGAGGCAGCACCCAGCGGACTGGTAAGCGATGAGGCGTTTGACAAAATGGCCGATGATGTTTGCGAGGCCGTCAGAAAGGATTGCGATGCCGTATTTTTAGACCTGCATGGTGCGATGGTAACTGAAAGCTATGACGACGGGGAAGGCGAGCTTTTGCATCGTATTCGCAAGGTTGCCCCTGATTTGCCCATTGCGGTTGCCCTGGATTTTCATACCAACATGAGCCCGGCGATGGCGGCGAACGCCACAGTGATTGCGGGCTACCTCACATACCCGCATGTGGATACCTATGAATGCGGAATGCGATGTGGACGCACACTTTTGCAGGCGCTGAAGGGGCAAGTCAAACCAAAAATAGTTTGGGATAAACGGCCGATGCTGACCCATACGCTGCGCCAGTTGACATCCGTCCAACCCTTGAAGGACATTTTGGACAGAGCCATTGCAGCAGAGGCAGGTGGAAATGTGCTCAATGCCTCTGTATTTGGCGGGTTTCCGTTGGCAGACATCCCTCATGTAGGCTTTAGCGCTGTGATTGTTGCCGATGATCATACTTCTGCGGCCGAACAGTTGAGCAACGAGCTTCTCGACATGGCCTGGGACCGGCGAGCAGATTTTGAATTCGATACCGAACCTTTGGCGGATTCCATTGCCAGGGCTAAAACCCTTGACGAAAGGCCAATTGTTTTGGTTGATCACGGCGACAATGTGTTTTCGGGAGGCACCCAGGATGTTATGGATACGGTGGCGGAGGCAGTGGGGCATGGTCTTTCGGATATGGCGATAGGACCTATTTGGGATCCTAAGTCCGTTACCGAGATGATTGAGGCTGGTGTCGGCGCCGAGGTAACGTTGCAGCTTGGGGGTAAGACAGACATGCCTGCCATCGGGTTAAAAGGAAAGCCATTAAAGGTGCACGGAACGGTGCATCGCATCACAGATGGCCGGTACAAGGTGACGTGCCCCATGGACACGGGTATGATCTTAAATCATGGACGAAGTGCTGTTTTGGATACGGGCCAGGCGGAGATTCTGGTTTGCTCGGAACGCATGGAGGCCTACGATCTGGGAGTATTCAGACACGCCGGCATCGAACCTACCGCCAAGCGGTATTTGCTGATAAAATCACGTCACCATTTTCGAGCCGGATTCGAACCCATTGCCAAGCATATTGTTTACCTGGCCGGATCCGGAGTTACCAGCTCGGATTACAGTCACTTCCAATTTACTAAAATCCCCCGTCCAATATATCCCCTTGATCGCGACATGCGGCTGTAACCTTGTTGAATCACAATTGCGCACCATGTTTTAACAGAGGTGGACTTATCCTTCTTAAGCCCCTTTTTAGGTAGAATTAGACATTGTATCCAATCTGATCAGTCCTGTATTATTTTTATAGTATAATGCCTCCCGCATCTCATAAAAAAGATATTGACTACAGCAATACCTTAATGGATATGGACGATAATACAAGAAAATTTTACAGAAAAAGAAGGAAAATAGGTAATTTAGTTATTAGGTTTCTAACCAACTGATTATTTTAAAAGGCTGTTGATGAGACCTAGTCCTTGACAGCCTTTTCTTTTTGGCGAAGGCTCTGGTATCGGCATCATTACTTGTCTTTCAATTGCTCTCAT
>CP070746.1:1822924-1832164 GCA_020348305.1 Desulfobacterales bacterium | reverse complement strand
TCAGCATGGAACAGGAACCTTTTTTCGCGGGTGATATTACCTGCGAAGAGGTCGCCGGTGAAGGCGGACTTGATATAAAGGAGGTTCGCCGCCTTTACCGTTCAGAGCGAGAGAAAGCCACTGAGAACCAGATCTGCGGGGCCAAAAAGATCGTCCTCCGACTTTTGGAAGAAGGAAAAGTCCACGGTGTCCTTGGCGTGGGCGGCGGAACGGCCTCGCTGGTTGCCACGAGCATCATGCAATCCCTGCCTTTCGGGATGCCAAAGCTTATGGCATCCAGCATGGCTGCACATCCCAGATACGTCGGCAAATATGTCGGTACCAAGGACATCACGATGCTCAACACGGTGGTAGATGTGGTGGAACTGAATCCCATCCTTAAAACTCAACTGGTAAATGCTGTCGGGGCTATCTGCGGAATGGTAGATATTTCTCCGGGCTGGAAGGTTGAATTTGATCAGCCGGTAGTGGCCATAACATCGTTTGGTTTTGCTGAGCGAAGCGTGGAACCTGCGATTCACTATCTGCGGGAAAAGGGCTACATCCCCGTCCCCTGTCATGCGCAGGGCCGGGGGGATCGGGCAATGGACGAACTTATCCGGGAAGGCTGGTTCCAGGGTGTCATTGACATGGTCAGCCGTGGAATCGGTGAAGAACTGCTGGGCGGCAACTGCGCCGCCGGCGACGACCGGCTGCTGGCAGCCAGTCAAACCGGGATCCCTCAGGTTGTTGCCCCTTCGGGACTGGATATGTTGAGTGTCGGCGGACAACCGGAGCTGTTGGAGCGCTACAAGGAAAGACCCCAAGCGGTAATCGACAAACTGCGGATAGAGGTGAGAACCAGCGCTGAGGAGCTGGAAAAAATAGCCGCTATCGTGGCCGACCGCTTGAACAGCTCCAAAGCTCCCTGCGCCGTACTCATTCCCCTTAAAGGCTGGAGCTCCCTTGACAAAGAAGGACGCCCTCTTTATAGTCCTGAAGCTGACCAGGCCTTTGTCAAAGCGCTCAAAGAAAAACTTAACTCTAATATCCCCGTTAATGAGGTGGATTTGCATCTCAATACTCCGGAATTCGGTAAAGAGGCGGTGGAACTCTTTCATCAGATATTTACGCAACAGCAGAATACATAGCAGCGATTGCAGTCGCAATAAAAGGCAGGAGATACCGAGTAATGGAACGATATACAGCGTCTGATTTAATTGCGAACGAAATCGATGCATCAAAGCAAATGCGGGTTTTAGTGGTATATTGATACGCAATTATTTATGACGCTGTATATAATTGAACGTAAATGAATAAACCGCAATTCACGATTCAGACCCGTGAAGGTGAATACGATCTCACGGCCAGCGTAAGGCTGATCGGTCCGGATCTTTTAGTTGCTATCTGGGGGGGTGAAAAGCCTCATATCGGGGCAATCGCCATGGCACAGCCGCGCCCCAGCCTGAAAGATCCAGCGGTCACCAGCTCCACCGCTTCGGTCTTCAGTTATGTGGGCCACAAGGAAGACGAGTTGGCCAAAGCTGCTGCCGAGATCCTTGCGGCAACGCTTAAAACCAATGTGGTGGTTACCGCCGGCATTCACTGGGATAATTTGCCGCCAGAAGGGATTGATCGCGTTATTAAAAATAGCCAAATCCTTGTTGAAATGATTTTGGATCGGTATGCAGCAGAATTTTCATCTCATGGAAAAGACGCTTAACTATCAGTAAACATAAATTCTTTAAATCCAAAATCATATAATAAAAAAAATAGCATTATTTAGTGGAAAAGGAACTCATGTCAAAACGAATTGTTGTCGGAATATCAGGTGCAAGTGGCGTTATCTATGGCACAAGACTGCTCAATTTACTGAAAGAAACGGATTACGAAACGCACCTCATCATTTCCGAATCAGGAAAGCTAAATATCGAGATCGAGACCCAATATAAACCCGAAGACGTAGAAGCGATGGCCGATGTTGTTTATGACCACAAGGATATGGCTGCAGCACTCGCCAGCGGATCTTTTTTGACTGAAGGCATGATAGTCGTACCTTGTACCATTAAGACATTATCCGGTATTGCCAATTCGTATAATGAAAACCTCATTGTCCGTGCTGCCGACGTGACTTTGAAGGAGAAGCGCAAGATTGTGCTCGTGGTCAGAGAAACCCCGCTTCACAAAGGTCATCTCCGGTTAATGACAGTGGCAGCAGACATGGGAGCCCATATTCTACCGCCGGTACCTTCCTTTTATCACCAACCCAAAACCATCGAAGATCTCATTGATCAAACTATCGGCAAGATATTTGATTACTTGGGCATCGAACATGATCTATTCAAACGCTGGGGAGAAAAGAAGAAAAAAAACGGATAAGCAAGGGAAAGTTACGGGATGTGAGAAAAAATCGGTCGGCCAATCTAAGAGATAAAGGCCAGGGCCGCCCGAGGGGAAATTTGAAATAGATGGTGGGGATAGGGTCCCAAAGAAATTTGTGGTGGATTTTAAAATCTCACAATTGTAACCAGACCACCCCTTTTTGGCTCTTTACTATTGATGATTTAAGTCATCAGCTGCTTGAATCATCTGTTCTCCTCCTTAACGTGGTGGTTCGTTGCCTAAGTGAACCACCACAACTCAAGGCCGATCGAGAGGGGAGGCTATATTTATTCGCCTGGGGTCCCTTTCGTTAAGGGCGGCTCTTTGGATCTCCTGGAGCTGCCCTTCTGTTTTCTGTTTGATAACTGAAATATCCTGCCAAATCGAAACTCCTCTATCCCCATTGAATTTTTTACCGAAATGTATCGAATATTGCTCAAGTTCGAAAAATCAGATATCGGATTAGGATTGTAAGTTGGATCTCAGGTTGACATAGCTGCCTTTCAGTCCTATTCTACAAAATAAATCAAGGCAAATTTATAACAGAAGTGTGGTATGCAATGTTACAAGCGCAATCAAAAGGGTTTTTAACTATCATTGGACTGTGGCTTATTGCCTTTGTTTTAATTTTTTTGGGGACAAGGGTAGCGGGAACTTCAGCCGCTGCTTTCCATTCCGACGAATTGATTAAAGTAAAATTCCATAACCTGACAATAGACCCGCAGAGCAAACAACCTGTGGTTCTTCTTGCTGATTCCGGCGAGGAACGTGCACTGGTTATTTGGATCGGCTTTTTTGAAGCTCGAGCCATGCATTCGGAGATACAAGGGGTTGAACCCCTTCGCCCGCTCACCCACGATCTGGTCAAAAGAATTATCCAGAAGGTCGATGGAACGGTTCACCATATTGTTGTTACCCATATAAAAGAAAACGTCTTTTATGCGAACATCGTGATTGAACGCAAAGGCGCTCTTGTCGAGATAGATGCCAGACCCAGCGACTCCATCGTCATGGCCCTAAAGTTTAACGCACCCATATACGTCTCCAAGAAATTATTTGATGATATGGCAATCTCCATTGCAGAAAAGAAGGAAATTGAGGAAGACTATGGGCTCACCATTCAAGACCTTACGCCCTCGTTGGCTAAATATATGTCCTATGAGTCAGACCAGGGCACGATGGTTTCCAACATACGGAAAGGAAGTCGTGCCGATCAGGACGGCATAGAGACCGGAGATATTTTTGTAGAAATAGACGGCAAAAGAATTGAAGACGTTATCTCTATGAAAGATGCGCTGACAAAAAGCAAATCATCGGCAAAAGCCAAAATTTTCAGAAAGACCCGTTATCTATACATTACCATTCATCCTTAATTACGTATAGAAAACTAATTTCTACCATCAATCTAATCATTCCCCAAAATACCCTTGACTTTTTTGCCGACGTCTTTGAGGCCTTCTTCAACTTTATCGGAACCACCTGTCATGTCTTTTGCTTTTTGGGTGACATCTTCTAATTGCTTTTTCGTCCCTTTTCCTAAAGTATCCAAACTGGCTCCCAAGGATTTGAGCGACTGGTTCAAGGCATCGGTTACAGCAGGTGACGTGATTTTCCCGTACAACGCTGCAAATATTTCCTGAAAGGCTTCAGCCGGTGATGCGCCTTTCTTTTCTTTGCCGATATCTTTGAGATGGATGTCCGGCAACGGTACACTTAATTCTTTATCTCCGAGACCATAAACGGACATAGCTAAATTAACTTTTCCGCTCGTTACAACGAAATTGCGAATGATAAGCTTTTTTCCTGCATCTTGCTTTTCGGATTCTGTTTTCGAGCTTTTCCCCGAGCCTGCTGATCCTTTCACATTATTTAAAATCGTATTGAAGTTATCGGTTTTTCCTTTTTTTTCATAGGTAATCTCGGGGCTTTTTACTTCTATTCGGTCTATTACAATCGTGTCGCTTTTCAAAGATCCCTCATCAACGTTCACAAAAACAGAACCAACTTTCATCGCACTCGGTGTCTTAAATCCCTCGGGGTTACCTAAGAAGAATTTTTTAATTTTGGCCTCCGCCGAAAAAATAGAAATTCCCACATCATCCACAGACAACTGCGTCTTTGTAATTTCTGGGCCATATGTGTTGACCGCCTGCTTAATGATGGGTCCAAGGTTAGAAAGTCCGACAATCACGATTATCGCAATGATAACAACGATTGCACCCAATCCGATAAAAATCCATTTTTTCATTATTTATCTCCTTTACCGTTACGGTGGTAAGCTCAAAGATCGTTGTTCAAATTATCGCTTTTCATGGCAATCCGTGCACTGTTTGTAAGGGGCATCCGTACCCCCTTGCTTTGCAAGCTTTTTGTGGCATCCTTTACAGTTTTTGTGGTAGGCAATGTTGAGCTTCTTGACGCTTCCCTCGCTCTTTGACGCATCGTGACAGGTGAAACACTTCTTGACAAATTGTCCCTCCTCCCAGACGTTTTCGCCGTCCTTATATTCATGGTGACACCCATCACAGGTGTCAACATAATTCTCGGCATGGTCCGAATGGGAAAACCATACGGATCCCTTCCGATCGGTCTCGTAAACCTTGTTATTTATGACGATCTCCTCGGGCATCTCCTGTGTTTCAGTGGCATTTAGAGAGACGGCTGTTACAAAAAAAAAGGAAAAAGCAATGCATAAAAAGGCGACCAAGGCTCCGACAAAAATAACATCCTTCGCCTGTCTTCCACTGAAATCCTGACCCATCACGACCTCCTTGGCTTGATTTATGCGTGTTATCTGTTGCAGATTATTTCGATATCGTACATAGCAATTTTAAAGACCAAAATCAATTTTAAGTGTTAGCCCTCAATCCTTTTTCTCTTTCAAAGATGATGCGGTGCCTCCCACCAGCCAATGATCGAGCCATATCTCTTAAACCAAAGCCCCTCTCTAAGTTCAATCTCCCTTATCCAATCCCCCAACCCTGATGCATGATGGATAATAAGGGGGGTACTGTGTGCGGGCAAGATATCGTTTTGTAAGCCATAGAGATAAATGGTTTTTTGAATTCTTGCGGAAATTTCTTTTGTATCCCATGCAGTGGGGTGAATGAACCCATGCACGGATCCCTCCTTGCTTGAATATCCCATTTGGTGAGGAAATTGCTCTTTTAGCTGCCTTATTAGACGAATCGCATGCAGGTTTTCTTCGACGCTCAGCCCCTTATTAAGATTTCGCAATATGGCATCGTCAAATGACTCAAATCCGATTGAACTCAAAAGTATATAAATTCCCAGCTCGCTTGCAATTTGCAGCGCCTCCCCTAAATATTGAACTCCTAAGATGAACCAGTCGGCCCGTAAAGTGAGATTGACTTGTGAAAGTCTTATGCCCCGCTTATTGACTTCTCTCAACAAATCAGGGAGATTTGGCAGAGGGTTTTCATTTATGAGTTCAAGGGGTATCTTTCTGCCATCATGGGCCTCTGGTAGACAACGTATTTGACTGATCACCGTTTCTAGATCCAGTTTTCCGTGAAATCCCTTGTCCGCTGCCACATCGCAGAAGCTGCAACCTCTTAGGAAGAGTTTAATTCGTTGTCCCTGTCTTCCGCTAATAGAAACAGGATAGTCTATCTCAGTCTCACTTGTCCGGGCTGCATAGGGGCAGCCTATGTGCTGAAGCACTTGACCCGTGCTGATATTTAAAGGGACGATCCCGTTCTTTCCTATTGTGTATATATTATCCCATCGCACCTTCCTAAGATACCTCTCGTTCCAGTCTTTTTTGGGATTTTGAATGACGGTACCATCCCGGTCTGTATACAAAAGACCAGGAATTTCCGTCCAACCATTTCTATCAAGACGATTTAACAGGTGGATCACCTGCTCCGCAGACCCGTGCAGGCCGAAGTTGAAGTTTTCCGAAAACCCTTTAAACCGATGAGGGTGATTTTGCCAGCCTTGCTCTCCTAAAAAATCGACATCAGCTTGAGGCCCCGCAAGTATGGTGACGGCCCCTTTATCCCGCAGCTCTTTGGCCAAGGAAAAAAGATCTTCGCGACCACTCAGAGCAGAAAACCCGATGATAGGCCTTTGTGCTCCAAAATAATCTGCAAGTGCCTTTTTAAGAATCGCCTTGTCATCTTCGCGGGTGACAGCTATTACGATACACGCATAGGGCGTATGGTCTTGGATAATCGTGGCAGCCATTTGCGGACCCAGGAGCCCATATGTCTCATCCTTGAAATAGCTGGCGATGATGGCCATTTGTTTTCCGGGGCGGGATTCCGGCATTTCCTTATGCTTTCTACCGAGGATATCACCAATTAATTGCAACCTTGAACTAAAATAACATAAGATATAAAATTTACTGATAATAGATAAATTTAGATATTCTGAATTTTTCATAAATAAGATAGAACTGTAAAGTACTTTTTGTTAAATTCAACACAATGATTATCTTATCGTATTCGCCTGGATTCCCAGGTTAGCGACAATTTATCTTATTTATTATCTAATGAGTCGCCGGAGGTATACATGGCTATTCTTACCGCGAATGAGCTGGAACGATATGACAGGCAAATAATGATGGGGGAGATTGGGCAGAAAGGTCAAGAAAAGTTAAAGAATGCACGGGCCTTTATTGCCGGTGCCGGAGGACTCGGTTCCCCGATATCCATATATCTTGCAGCGGCCGGGGTGGGGACGATTCGAATCGTTGATCAAGACAGGGTGGATTTAAGTAATCTTAACAGACAAGTGTTACATTGGAATGATGATATCGGCGAAACAAAGGCTGATTCTGCCCTGGCAAAACTTGCCGATTTGAATCCGACAATCAACGTAGAAGCCTCATGTGAGACCATAACCGATAAGAATATTTCACATCTTGTGGCCGACTTAGATCTTATTGTTGATGCAATGGATAATTTGCCAACCAGATATTTGTTGAACAAAGCTGCGCTAGATATGAATATACCTTTTTTTCATGGCGCTGTTAGGGGCTTTGAAGGCAGGGCCATGACCATAATCCCCGGAAAAACAGCTTGCCTCAGATGTATGTACAAGGGACCCATACCTGAAGAAAAATTCCCGGTTATCGGAGTGGCGCCTGCAGTCATAGGCTCCATTCAAGCCACCGAGGTTATTAAATACATTATAGGGGCCGGTGATCTATTGGAGAACAGGATGCTGGTCTATGATGGTTTGACCATGAATTTTACGGAATTCAAGATCAAGAAAAACCCGAACTGTGACCATTGTTCGTATTCCACCTGAAAGGGGTAAAACGTGAGCATTAAGGTACACATTCACAAAACGCATCGTCAATCTACGGATGGGAAGGAAGTCGTCAAGACTGCTGGAAATAGTGTTGGAGAGTGCCTGAAAAACCTGGTGGAGACATATCCGGGTATGCAGGATGTGCTTTTTGAAAAAAATGGTAAATTACGCAATCTTATTGAAGTCTATGTCAACCATGAAAGCGCCTACCCTGATGAACTAAAAAAGGCGGTGAAGGACGGGGATGAAATTCATCTGACCTTTATGCTGGCCGGAGGATAACATCAAGGTGTCGGCAATGAGAATATATGGAGGTTTCTGATTTAACCAAAAACCTCCATACGCTGTTGAAATAAAACTATAAGGCAAAAGGCGATCAGCTAAAGCTGAGCCTCCAAAGCGGCGCCCTCTTTACCCGCAACGGATACCCGTTCCGCCGCATTCCTCTTCTTTAATATGCTCACCTCATCCGCGTCAATAAAATCGACGGCCTTTACTTCACAGAACCTGACACACTGAGGATCGCCATCACAGAGGTCGCACTTGAAGACCTGCTTCTCTTTGATGCTAAAGCTCATTGCGCCGAAGGGGCATGCGCCAATACATGCGCGGCAGCCTATGCAAACATCGTAGTCAACGAATACCCGCCCCAGTTCTTCATCTCGAGAGATGGCCTTCACCGGACAGACAAGCTTGCAAGGCGCATCCTCACATTGCTGGCATGACATGGGAATATAAAGACCTTCTGCCTCCCATTTCATCACTCTGATCCGGCTTCTTGCAGGATTGGATATTCCATCATGTGAAACTGCACATACGAGCTCACACAGCCTGCAGCCTGTGCACTTCTGGTAATCTATATACAGCGCTTTAGCCATTTATTTCCTCCTCTCAGATTGAATTATACCAAATGGGACGGTTCATTTTCCAAGCCGAGGCTTTGCAAGGTCTCCGGTATGGGAACACCGTCTTTATCGAGACCTTTGTGCTCGTATAGTTCATCGATCATCTTGATAAATTTTTTCTTATCGATCTTTGTACCGACGACATCTATGGCTCCCCTTCTGCAGGGCTCATCGAAATAGCGATGGTTCAACATATCGCCTTTCTTGAGATCGTCTCGCGTCAGCCCTTCCCTCAGATTGAAGAGTCTTTCAATCATGTTACACCGTCTTGCTACATCCCAGATCTCCTCAGGAGTCATTTCGAGACCGGTATTATAATAAAGCACTTTTGACCAATCCTCGAAATTAGGAAGCGTCGCTCCCAAGAAGGTTGTATGATATTTGCAGATACCGAGACAATCCACTCCCATATAACAGTTTTCGTGCCAAAAGACCTGCCAGGGTTTGCCGATATATTCCGTATGCTCAGAGCTTAACGGCCCGTCATAGGCAACCGGATTACCGTAAATCTTCTTCAAGACCTCTTGCGGCAAATGGTAAAGGTCAATGGCCGGTCTGCTCCTTAAATGGTCCGAACCTCTTGACGCCGTGGCAATATTAAGTGCTAACCCGGGAGTCGCCCTCTCATCTGAATGTAGATTGCTCATTCCTTTGACCTGAATAAGATAATCGAAGGAATTTTTACCGATCTTTT
>CP070746.1:1815918-1822824 GCA_020348305.1 Desulfobacterales bacterium | reverse complement strand
GAATAGCATGCGACTGGCGTGGACCCGTGAGGAAGTGGACAATCGGTTGAAGCTGATCATGAAAAGTATTCACCGGACAGCACTGGAGGCCGCCGAGCAGTATGGAACACCCGGAAATTATGTAAACGGTGCCAACATTGCGGGTTTTGTTAAGGTTGTGGATGCGATGCTGGATCAGGGTCTCGTCTAAAACTGAATTCCCATCCCTATCTTTTATCAGATGGCTGTGTTCTGAGCCGCTTCAAAATGCAAATCGCGGCTTGAAGTCGCTCCCACTAATTATTTTGGAGAACAAATTGAAACTAATACATTTTAGAAAACAGTACTATTTACCAACATTATGCTGGATGTACTGATTATCATTTTGGCGTTGATTTTGCTTTTCGGGTTGCTTTATTTTGAGAAACAGAGAGACCGTAAGGCCGCATTGCCGACAAAGACGCTGGTTTCGTGTTTGTTTATTGTTATCGCCCTGGTACAACCTCATCCGCTTCCCGGATATTTTTACCTGCTGCTGATTGGATTGATTTTCTGTTTAGGTGGAGATGTTTTTCTGGCATTGCCCCAGGAAAAGATGTTCCTTTATGGTTTGGTTTCCTTTTTACTGGGCCATGTATTTTATGTGATCGCTTTTTTCTATGCCGCACAAATCAATCAATGGACGTGGATCGGTTCTGCGCTTTGTTTAGTATTTAGCTGCGGTATTTATCTCTGGCTGCGGCCCCACTTGGGCGCAATGAATTTGCCGGTTTTATTCTACGTGATCGTCATTACGATTATGGTAGCCGGCGCCTGGACGGTTTTTGGAGATGGCAAACTGGCATTGAATGGAAGGCTTTTGGTCTTTATCGGTGCGCTCAGTTTTTATTTTTCCGATGTTTTCGTGGCGCGCGATCGATTTTTAAAGCCGGAATTTATGAATCGTCTCCTTGGGTTGCCTCTTTACTACTTTGGGCAATTCCTTTTGGCCTTTTCCGTGGGTGTACTAAACTAAGCGAAGGTTATTTTAAAATTAAGATTTACTTGATTTGACAATCACCTATTATGATATTTGGACTTTTGGCAAGATTTAAAAAATGAACTATAAAACCTAAATAAATTTGATCCGTTCGTAAAAATCGACTTCTTATCAATTTACAGAAAGGACTTTAAGACGCCAAGCAGGAACCTGAATATCAAGAAAGATTTGACGGGAAATAATATCCGTCAAATACCACTCCGCCTGCCACCAACAAGTTTACCTTAGCATTCTGATATTGGCACTGAAAATTTTAGTACTTATGGTTTTTTGTCGTAAATACTAATCATAGGATCAACAGGAGAGACATATGTTAAGGGTAAGATTTAGCGTTAGAGAATCGCAGGCCCAATTTTTGATCCGATTTAAAGAATATGGAAACAATTTCAGAGCAATTTTCGCACTTTTAAGCCTAATCGGGCTTTTATATTGTTTCGGGTGTTCAGGGGCAAATTATGGCAGCTTGAAGAACAGCCGAGATGTCACACAGGCCTTTGAAACATACCATGTCTATCCGAAGCACCGGTATTATCATTTGCATTTAGAAAACAATCCCTACGCGGTTATCGCTTTGCAGAACAGCTATACGATTTCAGACAAACAATGGAGGGAATTTGATCCGCAGACCGATAAATTGGAAAAGACTGTGGATCTTGTCAAAAGGTTTCCGGTAAATTATTCTAATGCCTATGGATCATACCTTATGGATTCCTTAGGAAATCAGATCGGATACTGGTATTCCAGTTTACGAATCAGGAGTCTCAAAGTTGATAATGAAGCTAAAAAAGTATCTATCTATACCGATACTCCCTGGCTAAGAGATAACGAGAGGGGATTTGGAACGGGTATTGGTGTTGGTATTGGTTCTGGGGGCAGCGGTATCGGGATACGGCTCGACCGTTAATCATTGGGAGAATTTTGCTTACTAAGATGAACTTCATCTATTAAATTAAATCTTTCAGATATCTGGTACTCTCCAACATATTTGCAATTTAGGAGTCTTTTGAAGAGTTGTGATATCATACTGTCAAGCGATGTTTTAACTCACCTTTCTGTTCTGTCAAATTAAGTATAGGTCACGAGAACTTAAGCTTAAAAGAGAGAGCATACAAAATCAAGTACCATCTTCCCGTAAAAAATATTCCTGCTCCGCAAAAATAAAGAATTTCAACTTGCTTTATTCATCCACATAACTAAAATACATCTTTTATTCACCAGACTATTCATTAGTAAGGTAATGGCGGTGAACGAATCCATACAAACATCCACTGTATATTTTAAAACCTATGAGGAACGTGAAGAGGCATTTAGAAAGGGTGTTTTTTCGCTTGTTCCCCGGAAATATTTAGGTCCAAAGCTCTTTTGGAGGGATTTTGGAAGAATTTCGCTGAATGAATTATTAAAATTAATTGAGCAGCCCATTGCTTATATCACCAGCAATCCGCGCGATTGTCTGGCGTTTGGCACACCCTGGCAAGTATTAACCGCCGCGCAATTGTGCGCCCAAAATCAAAAAAATGAATTAATATTTTCAGTTGAAAAAGTGGCCGAAGATTTTGGCGTACACGAAAACCTTTTTCAACCGATTCGTACATTGTCCGGTGGTGAAACCGTAAAGCTTGCCCTTGCCAAAGCCTATCTTTATGCAACATTTAGCCGACGGTTAACCATAGCCAGCCCTTTCAGCTGGCTATCCCGGGACAACAGGTTATATTTTCAAAGACTTTTTCAACATTATGTTGATCGCAGCTTACAGGTTGAACTATTAGCGCTAGAAGGTGAAGATTCAAACGAAATAATTGAGAATTCCGACGCCCAACAAGATGAAATAATAAAGCCGGTTGACTTTTCGATCTCACTCAAAGACGTGCGGATATCTCTGGGATCTTCCCTGAATCCCTTACAGTCACAGGATACCTATGCAAAGGTTGACGACTTAAAAGCCGATCTCACTTCTCCTTGTTTAATTGTTGGTGAAAATGGTCAAGGAAAAAGCTTAATCGCAAAAATTATTACCGGGGCCATAGCTTCTCAAGGTGTTGCAAAGCTGAAACGTAAAAATAAATCTGGACCGGCAAGGCTATTGTTTCAAGATGTGATCAACCAAACACTGTTGCGTTCTTTTGATGCGATTGCTGCCTTGATTGATCGGACAGGCGGGGCAAACCCACTTGAAATATACGATAAAATTCTAAGTGAATATTGCTTGTATTTAGATAATTCAGCCAATGCGTCCGCTGAGTTTAGCCTGGCCAGTAAGGGCCAATTTCGTTCGTTATTGGAGATCAAAGCGATACTTGTTGCGGTTAGACTTTGTGGTCAGCCGTGCGCTCTCATCCTCGACGAACCGGATTGGGGACTAAACCGTAAATCTGCCATTGCATTTGTGCTGGCTATTATTAGGGTCTCGCATGAATTAGGGACTCCGGTGTTATTAATTTCACATAAGCCCTGGTGGATCAAACTTCCTAAAAGCACAATCCGAGTGCGGCGAACGCCAAAAGAGATGGATAAAGATGGGAATTATTCATTTCAAATAAAACTGACGTGCGATGGGTCTTAAACCGGATAAAGCGGAAATTCGAAGCACGAAATACGAAATACGAAACAAATTCAAAATTCAAATTTTTAAATGTTCTAAACTTAAAGCCGGAAAGAAACATATACTGAATGAGGCACCCACGAATGGATTGGAAGCTTAAATTTATTTTGCTTATCTTTTTATCCGTCCCCGCCTTTGCGGGATATCCGGTCGTGTTGTTCGATTCGGAGCTTATCTCCGGGCTGACCTATGGATGGGTGTCCTATTTTTTCCTCGTTCATGCAATTATTCTATCGATTAATGGTAGACAGTTTTATGCCAATGTCCTTGCCGTGGTTGCTCTAATTTCAATGCCGGTTATTTTTGTAGGTGGGTCTGTTTCCTATCTTATATTTTTACTGGGATTAGGCTATGAGTCAGGCCAATCCGCTTATAGTCCTCATTATCTTTCCATCTGTATTACCATGTTAACGGTTATTCCTTTAGCGCTGAGCCTGATTGGTGTTGTGCCGTTTCAAAGATTTGAACACAAACTTTTACAAAAAAAAGCGGGTGTTTCAAAATTAGAAAAGAGCATGTTAATGTTTTTGCGTGTTTTCAATCATATCGTCTACTTCGTTATTCCTAATATTCTTGAAACTATTCGCGAAGAAGGGCATTATAGGAAATGGGTGGTAGGGGACGTAACGTCATCTTCTGAACCCTTTGGCGAAAGAAAAACCTGGGCCATAAAATCTAAAATCTTAATCCTAATAAAAGACATGATTCAATTGGCGGTCGAGAGTATATGCGCTTCGATTCAGTATATTCCACTATGGGCAATAGAAATTTCTCAATTGCCGGACAAGAAACGCAATAAAGGAGAGAATTATGCCGAAGACATCGGAAGTTAAGCAACTGGTAAATGTGGGCATTGTTGCGGCGTTTGCCACATTATCGTTCATAGGCACATTGGTGATTCGAATACCCATTCCAGCCACCGGTGGCTATTTTAACTTGGGTGATACCTTTGTTATGATAGCAGCACTACTATACGGTCCGCTCATCGGCGGGCTGGTAGGTCTCATTGGGCCGGCATTGGCAGATGCCATTGGATATCCTCAGTTTATTCTGGCAACGGCCATCGTAAAAGGTATTGAAGGCGCTCTGGTGGGCGTGATCGGTGGCCGATCAAAAGGCACTTCCATGGTCCAACCTGTTGTCGCCCTTGTGGTCGGCATTGCCGTTATTGTCATCGGATATTTTGTATTTGAAGCATTCATCTATCCCTTACTTGGGAAAACGATTCCTTTTTTCAAAGTAACAACCTTCGAAGCGGCTTTGGGAGAACTTGTTCCGAATTTCATGCAAGGCATCATCAGTGCTTTGATTGCGTTCGGTATCTGGCGGGTTTTTCGGGGAAGAATAAAAAAATGACCACGTCTATATTAATTTGACAACAAATGACTAGGAATTCTGTGTGTTACTTTCGTGTTCAAGGTTTTCAAGTTGCTTTTGAAAAACAGCACGTTGCGTTTCAACCTCCTCGGTGAAGTTTTCCAGTTCATTAAAAAGGCGATTAATTTCGGATTGGCAGGAATGAATGGCTTGGGATAGTTCTGCGATGAGCTGGCCATCCCGGTCTTGGGTGGCGCACTGCATTGACTGGTTTAGTTGGTTGAGCTCTTTTTCACGGGCATCAATCTCGCTTTCCAACTTTGACATATGAGCTTCTAGCGGTTTAATCAATTTGGCGCGTTGAGAAATTATTTCAGATCGTTGGCGTCTGACATCTTTTTTTGTTCGTTTGTTGGGTTTTTGGATGTTGAAATCATCATCCCTTGACGTTGCCGGTGTTCGGATCTCATCACCCCAACCGCCTTTGTCCAGGAAGCGTTGATAACTCCCGCCAAAAATACCTATTCCGTCATCCGTAAATACAATCAGCCGCTCAGCTAACGCGTGCAAAAACATCTCGTTATGCGTGACGATGATCACGGTACCATCATAGCTGTCGATGGCGGCCAGCAGCGCGTCGCAAGATTCCATATCCAGGTGGTTGGTCGGCTCGTCAAGCAACAACACATTAACCGGTGTTGCCAGAACTTTCCCCAACATTAAACGTCTTTTTTCACCACCGGAAAGTACGCTGATTTTTTTTAGCGCATCATCACCGGAAAACATCATTGCCCCGCAGATGTTGCGAGCCATTTGCCTATCCACATCCGAATTTGAGTATAGAATTTCCTGCTCAACCGTTCGGGATGCTACCAGGCTTTTTATATTTGTTTGTTCGAAAAAGCCCTTTTTTACTTCCGGATGCCAGACGACTTCACCGGCTTGAGGTTGAAGTGCCCCGGCCAATACCTTAAGCAAGGTAGATTTGCCCTTTCCGTTTGGCCCGACGACACATACCCGTTCACCGGCTCCGATGGTAATGCTGAAACTATTAATGAGGGGCTTTTTTTCATCATAAGCAAATGAAACATTTCGAACGCTTAATACGTGCTTGGCAGATAAAGATTTGCTTCGAAAAGAAAATCCGAGAACCCTAATTTTTTCAAGTTTTTCTTTCTTTTCCATCTTTTGAAGTGTTTTGACTCGCGACTGCACGAGGTTGGCGAGTCGTGCCTTGGCTCTGAAGCGTCGGATAAATTGATCGATCTCTTTTCGGCGGCGCTCATCTTTGATGCGGGTTTTTTCATATATTTCTTCATCCTGGGCGATCTGGCTGTAATATTTAGCAGTGTCTCCGGTAATCTTACGCACTTTTTTTCGGTGAATTCCCATGGTGTGAGTAACCACTTTGTCCATAAAGCTTCTGTCGTGGGTAATTAGCATCAGTTCATGGTGCCAATTGTTTAAGAAGCGCTCGATCCAGCGAATCGAGGTGATATCGAGGAAATTGGTGGGCTCGTCCAACAGTAGCAAATCCGGGTCGGAAACGAGTATTTTGACAAAGTTTAGACGTATCTGGTAGCCACCGGATAGCTCATTAGGGTGCCGTTTCAGGTCTAAATTGGAAAAGCCCAGGCCCGCCAAAATTTTTTCGACCTTCCAGTAGTGATCCCGCTCCTGTTCCGGAAGAGCTGTCATTCCTTCTTTTAATACAGTATCTTCTGTAAATTCAATTTTTTGACGAACATACCCAATGCGGTAATTTTTGGGGATGGTAATTGAGCCGGAGTTTGGATGCTCGTCACCACTGATGAGGCGAAACAGTGTTGTTTTACCGTGACCGTTTCGCCCTACTATTCCGAGGCGCTCTTTTGGATTTAGCTTAAAGCTTATACTGTCAAATAATACCTGGTCACCAAAACCCTTTGATAAATTGTCTACCTGGATCATGTAAGGAAAATGCCTAAAG
>CP070746.1:1801483-1815818 GCA_020348305.1 Desulfobacterales bacterium | reverse complement strand
TTTTTTGTATAAATGCATCCTTTTTTTCTAAGATCGATTCAAATCGGAGCAAATCATGTGCCAAAAGCTTAAGATTGTTGTTTTTATTATAAGAATCAGCAAGATATGCATCAATAACAGTAGTGGTATTTTTGCACGATGTTATGAAAAAAGAAAACTAGTAGTAAAAAAATGCATACACGGTTGATAGCGCAAAGGCAGCAAGTGAGAGGCTTATGATTAAGCGATTGGTTTTGATAATTGGATTTCTTATATTGGGTCTGCTCTTTCAAGGCATAAGCTTAGCAGAAACAGAAAACTATTGTGATGATCCAGATTCCTGGAAAGAATGGGAGGAGCTTATTCAGAAATACCCCACCGATATGGAAGTTCAAGCTCTCCATGCCCTCACGAAGGAACGGGAGCGGTGACAAGGAGGTCTTGCTTGTAATTTCCCCTTGCATCAGTCAGATTAAGTACTCTAACATTTCCAAGATATATTTACCTTTTCTCCCGCTGTCTTCAGATATATGCCATCGTTTATGGACCAAAGCTTCTAAAAAGCGCCGGTCATGGCTGACTAGAAACAACCCGCAGGGACAATCGACCAGGGCCTGTTCCAGGCATTCGATGGAAGGCAAATCCAGGTGATTCGTCGGCTCATCCATGACGATAAGATGCGGCACATTGGCGATACCGGTGGCAAGAAGAATTTTCCGAATCTCTCCGGGACTGGGCTCTACGCTTTCCAATAATCGATGGGGCCTTGATCCCAGACAGCTGACGACGGTCATCATCTGCCCAAGTTTCTCATTGGGAAGATCTCGCGCCCGCGCCATGACATCCTGTGACGCATGGATATCAATCTCCTGTGGTACATAGGTGACATGATTCTCCTGCAGATTAAGCGATTGCATGATATAGCCAATTAATGTGCTTTTCCCGCTGCCGTTTAATCCTGTAAGGGCAATACGGTCATCGGGTTTCATCGACAAATCGGGAAAATGCAACCATCGGTCTCCGCCAAGGGAAAGGGATCCAGCGGACAAATTGAACAGGGTGTTGCGTTTTGATTTTGCACCCGACATCCAGATACCCATCTTATACGTTTTTTTCACCTTGAAGCTGTCCATTTTCATTCGAGCCTGCGATAAGCGACCACCGAGCTGATTGAATCGTTTCCCGTCGATACCGTCTTTTCCGGTAACACGCGCCAAATTGATTTTTCCCCGTGCATCATGGTCCTTCAATGCCAGTCCCCGTTTCGATCGCTTTCGATGGGCTTGTGAGGCAGCATCCCTTCGTTTGGCTGCCTCGCGTTTTAATCTCGAAAAATCATGTTTGGCTTGGGTGCGTTGTTTTTGAACGGTCATCTCATCCCTTTCTGCCTGTTGCAAGCCATGGGAATAGTTGCCAGGCCGTAATATGGCATCCGGTGGTTCGACAAAGAGACATTGATGACATAAATCATCCAAAAGTTTACGGTCGTGGCTTACCAACATTCCGACACCACCAAAGGTCGAAAGTGCTGCAAATAACAGATCCTGTGCTTCAGCATCGAGATGATTGGTGGGTTCGTCCACAGCCAACACCTGCGGTTTCCGCCACATGGCAACGGCAATCTGAGCCCGTTTACGCTCACCGTGGCTAAGGGTGGTCCACCGCTCCATCCAATCATCCTCAACACCCAATCGCCCTTTGATCCCGAAAGCGTCTCCATTCATGGCGTGAATCAAATCGCACAGTTGGTCGGGGGCATTGTCTGTTCGTTGCTGACAGTAAATCGCAAATTCAGGGATTATCACTCGTCCCTGTTGCGGTTCTAACCCCCCGGTGGCAAGTTTCAAAATGGTGCTTTTCCCCACGCCGTTGGCACCAACGATTCCCGTCCAGCCCCGCGTAAAGTGTACCGACAAATCGCGGATCAAGGGTTGAGTCGCCCTGTCATATGTAAATGATACATTTTGAAATAGGATAGACAAATCGGTCATATCAAGCGAATGCAAATTGAGAATATCCAACTAAAAATTTCAGCCTTTTGGCATCTATAGCAGAAATCGCAAGTCGCAATAACCCGGATAAGCTGGGGATGAAACAGTGAAGCTTTGAGCCCGTCAGCTTCACTGGGTTAGGGTGTTACTAATTATATTACAAAGTACAATTATCATAATATGATTCACTCCTCTACAACATATCGAAAATCACAATAGTCACCTCCTTCCATGATTGTTATTGTTCGCTTTAATGTTATTTTTGGATTAAATCCTTCCAAAAAGTAAAAATCTCTAATACAAGAAAGAATGCATCCAAGGTTTTTGACACCTAATTTTTCGTATATCTCAGCGTATCGACAATGTGTAACGTCAAAAAATAATTCCTTTTCAGTTTCCTTTACCATTTTTATTTCCAGTGCAACGTCCTTAGCCCATACTTCTTTCGCAATTTTAGACAGTTCAGAAATAGAATTTCCTGAATATTCTTCCGCTAAAGTTTTGCCAGATAATACCGCATCTTCTCTGATAACTTCTTTTGCTATGCCTATGGCATTTTCGTAACCTATTTCATTCGCAAATCCTCTTATGAGTGATGAAACAATAGGTGCTTGTACTTCTCTACGTTTGAGATGAGTTATCTTCAGACTATGTTTCTTCTCATCCTTCATCTTTTTCCCCCTAATTGAGCAGGTGTGTCACACCATTCAGCTCCGTTTACAATAAGCCCTGTCGCCTTTTCCTTCGTTCGATTATAAACAGTTAGCTTATGTCCGGCTTTTTGCAGAGTGGCTGCCATGCGATTTCCCATGATTCCCAAACCAATAAACCCGATTTGCATATGAACCTCCTCAGTTTTGCAGGTTTACGAAATTAAAAGCTTTTTTATCTTGACATCTTAAATAGGCATATACTATGAAATTTGAGGTCATATTGTCAGACAATCATGCTGTTAATCAACCTTTTTTCACTCTATCTTGTTCTTTAACCCATTTTTAAGGACATTTGTGTCAATGCTTTTTGAAAACCCGGCATTGATAAACCGCTCTGCTATCCAAGCGCTGAATATTTATCAATCATAGAAGAAAAGGGTCAAGTACTTAAAACCACAATCGAAAGGAGGTGATCGTTCAGAATTTAGGGTCTCATCCGTTTCTTTGTCAAAGTTATTTAAATCAATTTATACTCAAGGAAAACGATCGAAGGAGGTCCATTATGTCAAAAAAAATATATACATATGCAATTGTTTTCGCGCTTGTCATTGCGCTTTGCCCGAGTGTATCGCAGGCTGCTGAGCCAAAAGAATTTAAATTGGGATTTATGACGTCTTTCAGCGGTGTTTTTGCAGCTGTAGCTGAGACTCAAAAAAAGGGTGTTCTATTGAAAGTCGACCAGATCAACAGAAAGGGTGGTCTGAATATGCCCTGGGGCAAAGTCAAGATCGAAGTCCTCATAAAAGACGATGAAGCCAAGCTGGATGTGGGTGTCAGAAGGTTCAGGGAGTTATCCGGTGCGGGAATCCATGCCATTATTGGTACCACCTACAATCCTATGGCGGCCGCGATAAATGAAGAATGTAAACTCAACAACATACCCTTTTTGCCCAGCTGCGTTCCGGCACTTGATTCATTCCGCAAAGGAAATCCTGCGGAGGGGACATTTTCCGTTGCATTTACCCCGTGGAGCATCGGATATCTGGTCGGCGGATCTGTGATTAAGTCCCTGAACAAGAATACGTTGTTTTTTGTTCCCAGGGCTGATTCATGGGGCAGCGTCCAGCTAGAGGGCCTGAAAGTGGCAGCTGAGGATTTTGGCGGCAAGATCGTCGGTGTAGAGTCAACCCCGAAAGGCACCGTGGATTATACCCCAATCATCAACAAGGCACTTGCCGCCAAACCGGGTGCTTTTATAACCAGCATGTTCGGCTCAGACGCGATTGGCAACTTAAAGCAGGCTTACGAACTTGGTCTTTACAAACAGTCGAAAATGTTCAACACGTGGACCACCAACGTAGTTGCCACCGGTATCCCCGGAGAAGCCCTGGATGGTCTGTACGCTCTGATGTACTACTACTATAACATGGAAGGTTTCGAAGATCCGGATTTAGCCCAGCGGGCCAAGGTCTTCACGGATGACCACATGAAAATGTGGAACGAGCCGCCGGATGCCTATGGCGCGATTGCCTATATGGCCAGTGATATTTTATTTCAGGCGGTCGAAAAGGCCGGAAGTTTCGAAACCGGGAAAATCAGCGAAATTCTGAGCTCTTCTAAATTTCAGACCATTAAGGGCGAAGTATATTTCCGTGAAGATCATCAGATGGTCTCCAAATATCTCGCTTTCTTGGTCAAAGGCAAATCCCCTGCCGCTAAAAAAGGGAAATGGGATGTATTTGAAGTCGTCGGGTATTTTGGCGGCGACCAAGCCCTTCCTTCTTTAAAATCCTTAGGTTATTAATCGAGAATTAACCTTAAAAAATAGCCCACCCTGGCTACCGTTTTGGTTTAGAACAACGATAGCCAGGGCGGGTATCCGATGAGAAAAAAATGGATAATTCAGAAATCTTGATGACCAAAGGCGTTACCAAAAACTTTGGTGATTTTACAGCGCTAAATGATGTTGATTTTGAAATGAAGGATAAAGAGGCCGTCGGGATTATTGGACCGAATGGCGCCGGTAAAACAACCTTTTTAAATATTATTACCGGCTATTACATGCCGGATAAAGGAAATGTATTTTCCGAGGGAAAGGACATCACCCACCTATCGCCGGCCAAGCGCGTTGCGCTTAAAATTGCCCGAACCTTCCAGTTGGTCCATGTCTTTGACAACTTGAGCGTATTTGAAAACGTGGCGTTAGCCTTTTTTAGACATAAAGAAGGCAAATCGCTCCCACTCAGGATTTTCTCACAAAGTTTAAGCCAACCTCTAATCGATGAGAAAGTTTCAGAATATTTACAGATTTTCGAATTGGATCACCTTATCGACGAAGTGGTTGGCAATCTACCCTTGGGAAGCAAAAAACGTCTAGAATTGGCAATGGCCTTTGCGGCCGACCCCAAAGTCCTGGTGCTGGATGAACCCTTTGCCGGTTTGGGGGATCAAGAAATCAATGAAATCGTCGGTGTGTTAAAACGTTATACGCATAACAAAACCATTCTCATCGTGGAACACAAAGTATCAAAACTAACTGAATTTGTGGATCGACTTGCCGTGATGAATGAAGGCGAGATAATTGCCTATGGGGGATGTCAGGAGACACTCAACAATCCCGAAGTGAGGCGATGCTACTGGAAAGTTTAAAAGAATGATAAGAGGGGAAGATGGCAGACACGACTATAGATAAAATATTGGAGGTCAAAGACCTCGATGTGTCCTACCAGAAATTAAGGATACTGTTCCAGGTTTCCTTGGATGTTGATGCTGGCGAGGTTGCGGTGGTTGTCGGTAGAAACGGTGCCGGCAAAACGACCCTGTTTCGCACTATCGCGGGATTTTTAAATCAGGAAGCGGGAACCATTCATTTCAATGGCAACGATATCGGAAGGCTACGGGCATTTGAAGTTGCCCAATTGGGTTTGAAATACATTCAACAGGACAAACATGTTTTTTCGGATCTTACCGTCAGGGAAAACCTGGAACTGGGAAGCTATGCCACCAAAGATTATGACTGGGATCGTGTCTTGGAATACTTTCCGCAGTTAAAAAATATCATTGACAGAAAAGGCGGGCACTTGAGCGGCGGTGAGCGGCAGATGCTCCTGATTGCCATGTCGCTGTTGGGCAATCCCGGTCTTGTGCTGATGGATGAACCCACGGAAGGCCTTGCCCCGCATGTGATTACGGATTTGAGCCATGCCTTTAAAAAAATAAGTGAAAAAACCACACTGGTCATCATTGAGCAGAATCTGCCTTTGACTGCCGAAGTCGCAGATCGCGTTTACGCGATGAAAGAAGGAAAGATTGTTGCGGAATTTAAAGACCAACAAGCGATTGAAAATCTTGAATTCGAAGCGTATCTGTGATGGTCATCATCAATCGTAATTCACCCTTAGGCCAGAGGAGAGATCATAATGAATAGAATCCTTAAGGTAAGTTATGGTCCAGCGCTTTTGGTATTTTTAATTCTGATGGCGAGATTTACTTTTCCGAATAAAATGACGTTCATCATCGAGCTCGCCATTTTCAGTATTTATGTCATGGGAAATAATATCCTTTATGGGTATCTCGGGATGGTATCTTTTGGACAGCCTTTTTATTTGGGTGTCGGTGCATATGCCACGGCGATCTTTCTGGCACATGTTGGCACCAATCCTTTGGTCGGAATGCTGCTCAGTCTGCTGATGGGACTTGTCGTTGGTCTGATTCTGGGCCCTGCGTTTATTAGGCTGCGGGGGGATTATTTTGCGCTCATTAACGCAGCTACCTGTGCCATCGGAATGTTTACAATCGAAAAACTATTGTTGCCTATCACCCGGGGAGACGACGGATTATGGTATCGGGCCCGCATGAGCCAGATTCCTTTCGTGGATATCCGCATGCCGGACAAGTTTTTCCTTTTTGCTCTGGCGATTTTCCTGATTGTCTTAATCCTTTATAATTTCATGGACAAATCTGCCCTGGGATCTTCATTCCGTGCAATTAGAGTCAATGAGAGTAAGATGAAGTTTTTAGGATATGATACGTTTAAAATTAGATGGATCGGTTTTACGCTGGCCTCAATTTTATCAGCGCTTTCAGGTTCGCTGTATGCGATCAACTTCGGATTTGTGAATCCGAGCCTGGCCGAACCCCATCGTGCAGCCGAAGTGCTGGTTGCAACACTTATCGGAGGTGCCGGTACCGTCTTTGGTCCCTTTTTTGGAACACTGGCATTTCTCGGAATAAAAGATTTGGTCAGCCAGTATATCGCGCATTGGGAACTGGCGGTAGGAATTCTTACACTGTTGGTTCTCTTCAGGTTTTCAAAAGGAATCTGGGGCAATACGGAAGCGATCATGAATGAAAAATTCGGTAAAAAAAGGAATCGGTCAGTGAAAAAATTACTGACAGATAAAGCAGCAACCTAATTGCAAAATAGACCCTTGAAATTTATTGTTTCGGATTTCGAATTTTTAGGACAAGCCAAAGCTTAAAAGCCAAATAGCCTGTATATTTCCAGCTTGTCCCGGTATGACAAAGGGGAAAAAATCATGAATATCGATCTTTTGTTGCCGGCGATTTTTTTTGGACTGAGCGTCAGTGGCATTCTGTTTTTGGTGTCATTGGGCATATCCATCGGTTTTGGTCTCATGCGGATCATCAATATGGAGCAGATGGTTTACTATACCTTTGGGGCATATATGGCCTATACCATGGTTTCCGCGACCGGCAGTTTTTTGCTGGGTATCATCGCGGGGATTCTTGTCGCGGCCTTTCTCGGATTTCTCGTCGAAACCCAGCTGTTGCGCCGGGTATACGGCAAAGAACTCATGTTTACAATGGTGGTGACCTTCAGCGTATTTCTAATCGGCATCGGAATTATCCAATACACGTGGGGTCTTGATCCAAAACCCGTATCTTCTCCTTTCCACACCATGATTCCCATACTTGGCGTTCAAATGCCCCTTTATAGACTCTTCATCATTGCGATCGCGTTTGTCGTATATGTGCTGATTCAACTCATGCTCAACAAAACGATCATTGGAAAGGCGATTCGTGCCGGCATCGAGAATCCGGACCAGGTTCAGGGTTTGGGAATCAATATCCGCCGCATTTTTACTGTTACGTTTGTGGTCGCCAGCGGGTTGGCCGGTTTGGGAGGGAGTCTGAACGCCCCGTTAACCATGACCGGACCATACATGGGGTTTGACATGCTCCTGTTCGCGTTTATTACCGTAATCCTTGGTGGACTGGGGAGCATCAAGGGGACATTGGTTTCTGCCCTGATTATGGGTCAGGTAATATCCGTCGGGGGAACCATCTGGTCTCCGTTGGCATTTGTTGCTCCCTTTATTGTAATGTTCTGTGTGATCTTGTGGCGGCCAACCGGTCTTTTTGGTGTAACCGGCAAAGCCTTCGGGTTCCAGGAGTAATTCCATACAACCGATAAATTGGCTCCCGCGAGAAGAATAAATTGGAAGAGAATAAAATACCATTAAAACCTATGCGCAGAGTTTTGGTTTCAGATGAGATTATTGAACAAATAAAAAACCTCATCTTGGAAGGAAAACTGAGACCCGGCGACCATTTACCATCTGAAACCAAAATGGCTTCTCAGATGAAGGTGGGACGCAGTACTATCAGAGAAGCTTTGAAAGTTCTGATACATTTAGGATTTGTTGAAAGAAAGAACAAAGTAGCCGTCATTTCTGATCGTATTAAAAAAAAACTTTCGCCGCATGATATTGTCGAACGATTTAAAAAGCAGCGTAATATTCTGGAAATGATTGAATTTCGAAAGATGGTGGAACCCGACATGGCCAGCTTGGCGGCTATCAGATCTGACGAAATAAATGTATCTTTGCTTCAAAAAGATGTTAGCGCCATGACGGAAAGCAAAGATAATCCTGAGACCTTTTTAAAGCATGATCATCATTTTCATTTGCATGTCGCACAGGGAGCTAAAAACCAAATCTTAATTGAAGTCATCCAAGGCATTCAAGACATGCTGGAGAAAACCCAAGGCCACATCATTCGAAAAAGTACAACTATTTCACTAAGGTCCCTTGAATTTCATCGGAAGATATTTGATGCCATCAAAAAAGGTAAACCGGAACAAGCGCGCAAACACATGTATAATCATCTTATCGATATTGAAAAGGAAGTATATACAATTTTAAAGCGCGAAAATATCAAAGACAACATGGATTTCAAAAACACCCAGTAAATTGAGAGAGATAATTTTGGATATGCCGATAAAAATGAAGGCAGCTGTTTTAATGGGTCAAGATCAGTTGGAAATCAAAGAGGTTCAAACCCCGTCTCCAGGCCCGCAGGATGTTTTGATTAACGTCAAAGCCTGTGCCATTTGCAGCAGTGATGTGAGCCTCATGCATAAACCCTGGCCCCATCAACCACCGTATGGATCATTCATACCCGGACATGAATATGCGGGATCTGTTGTGGCGGTCGGCGAAAAAGTTGATGAGTTTCAACCGGGTGATCGAGTTGCGGTTGAGGCCCATCTAGGCTGTCTGCGTTGCAGAAACTGCAGACTCGGAAATTATACCGCCTGCCTCAACTACGGTAAACTCGATAAAGGGCATCGTGCAAACGGGTTTACCACCAACGGTGGTTACGCGCAGTATGCCGTTAACCACATCAATACAGTCTATAAGATTCCTGATTCTGTAAATTTTGAAGAAGCTGCATTAATCACCAATCTGGGTTGCGTGCTTTACGGGTTTGAAACCATCGGCGGTTATGTAGTGGGAGATAAGATTGTGGTGATCGGCCCCGGTCCTTTAGGGCTAATTTCTGTTGCGGTGGCAAAAGCACTATGTGCGGGTAAAGTCGTGCTCATTGGAACCAGAGAGTCAAGGCTTCAGGCAGGCCTCTCAATGGGAGCCAACAGGATTATTAATGTGAATAATGAAGATGCAATGGAAGCAGTGATGGATGAAACTAACGGTCTGGGGGCGGATCTCATTATCGAGTCGTCGGGTAATGTGAATGGTCCTCAAATGGCAATTGAGATGGCAAAAAGGATGGGGAAAATATTACTTCTTGGATTTCCCGACGGTCCGGTTAATGCGAATTTTTCGTCCCTTGGTAAAGACAACAAATCCATTTACACGGTCCGAGGTGAAGGATGGGCCAATGTTGGGCGGGCCATCTCAATGCTGGAATCAAGTCGAATTTCATTGAAACCACTAGCTACTCATGCATTCCCGATAGATGAAATTAAAGAAGCTTTTCAGACCTTTACCCAGCGCATCGGAGGAGCTATCAAGGTCATCGTCAAACCGAATGCAGATTAAAGGAAATTGTAATAATAATTTTTCCATAAAAAAGGACCGCCAGAAAAAACATGGAGAAAACTATCCTTTTAATTGCCACCTTCGATACAAAGGGGGAAGAAGCCAAATTTTTAAAACAGAGGATCGAATCCCGTGGATGTCAGGTTCTTACCATGGATGCTGGGATATTGGGCGACCCGAAAATTCCCGTTGATATCGAGCGAACGGAGGTTGCCAAGCGTGGCTGCATGACCCTTAAAGAAGCATTGGCTAGCGGTGATAAAGGAACCTGCATTTTTAATATGATCCGTGGCGCCGAAGCCCTTTGCAAGGAACTTTATGAACTGGGACGCTTTGATGGGGTTATTGGCATTGGGGGAGGACAGGGAACCGATATTGGATGTGCTGCCATGCGGCGTCTGCCCACCGGGATTCCGAAGCTGATGGTCTCCACTGTTGCTTCAGGGCGAGCGACCTTTGGTCCATTTGTGGGAACCAAAGATATCACCATGATGCATTCGGTGGCGGATATGCAAGGACTTAACTTTTTAACCAAGCGCATCCTGGAAAATGCCGCCGGTGCTATTTGCGGCATGGTTGAGGGTATGGGCGAAAAAGTTCTAACGGCGACAGAAATTCCGGTGGCTTTATCGATGCTCGGAACCACCACACCAGGTGCTTTGCGTTGCAAGGAAACATTGGAACGAAAAGGATTTGAGGTGGTTACCTTTCACCAGAATGGGACGGGCGGTATTGCCATGGAGGATATGATTCGTTGTGGCGATTTTAAGGGCGTACTGGATTTGAATCTCCACGAGATCGGGGATCGCTATGCGGGCGGGTTGCACGGCGCAATCCGAGAAGATCGCCTGGAAGCTGCCGGTGACATCGGCATCCCTCAAGTCGTTGCGCCGGGAAGTATCAACTATCAAGTTGTCGGACCTTTGGATAGCCTTTCGCCCGAGATGCGGGCCCGCAAACTAATCGTACATAATTCCTACCTGACACTGGTTCGTTTAAATCCCGACGAACTGCACGATGTGGGCAAACTCGTCGCCCAAAAACTAAACCGGGCAAAGGGACCGACCCATGTTTTCATCCCGCTGCAGGGGTTTTCTTTTCCAGACAGGAAAGATTTACCCCATTGGGACCCGCAGGGCAATCAGGCCTTTATCGATACGCTGAAGACAAATCTAAAATCCAATATCCCCATCACCGAATTGGATGCCCACATCAATGACCCGCAATTCATCGACCCGGTAACCGAAACCTTTTTGGGTATGATGGTCGATCAAAGATCATAATATAAAAGATGGAATGCTTTATGGAAAGACGCTTAGCGGACAAAGCTGCAATTGTTACAGGCGCAGCTCAGGGAATGGGATTTGCGATTGCCAAAGCCCTATATGAAGAAGGGGCCAGAGTGGCAATTGCGGATATTGATGAACACAAGGTGATTGAATCTGCCAGCAAATTGGATAGCGACTTCAACCGTGCCCTTGGCGGAACCGTTGATGTTACCGATAAAAACCAGATCCACAAATTCATCAAGGAGATTAAAACCACCTGGGGGGGAATAGATATCCTTGTAAATAACGCGGGCGGTGCCTTGCACACTCCGCATGTTCTTGAAGAAATTGAAGAAAGGCATTGGGATTTGGTGATGAATGTGAATCTCAAAGGCGCATTCCTTTTCTGCCAGACAGTGATCCCGGAAATGGCCAAACAGGGCAGGGGTTCGATCGTCAATATTTCGGCGTTGGCGGGTCATTGGCGCGCTTCTCTAGCCGGCGTTCAATACACAGCAGCCAAGGCCGGACTCGAAGGTTTGACCCGACAGCTGGCATATGACTGGGGCAAGAAGGGTATCCGGGTCAACGCGGTTGCGCCGACCGTCACCCTAACCGGAGACAGGGTCCGTGGTCTGTGGGAACAAAAGAGTCCGGACGAACAAGCTAAAGTGCTGTCTTCCATACCGCTGGGGCGACTCTGTACACCCGATGAGATTGCAGCGGTAGTGGTATTTCTAGCCTCAGAGGAATCAAGTTATGTTACTGGGATTACAGTAGATGTTTGCGGTGGACGCTATTTACGTTAATCAAAAAGCGTGAAAAATAACTGACTGCGGAATGCCATTTTACATTTTTCTGCACCTTATAAAAAAGGAGCTCTTCATGATCCATACAATCGGTATGGTCGGATTAGGATTGATGGGTTCGGCGATGTCGACAAACCTTTTGGATGCGGGTTATTCGGTGATTGGCTATGACATTTTGACAGAACAGATAGAAGCACTCAAAAGAAAAAATGGTACCGGCGCAGCCTCCTGCAGGGAAATTGCCGAGGCATCGGATTTAGTCATTACATCGCTGCCCAGTGCAGAATCCTTTAGAGAGGTTATAAACGGCAAAGAAGGCCTGCTTTCAAGTAGGAAAAAGGGGTTGATTTCGGTTGAAACCAGCACCTTGCCGCTGGAGATTAAACAACAAGGTCAGAGAGCTCTGGAGGCTTCTGATATGATTCTGCTGGACTGCCCCCTTAGCGGTACTGCCGCCCAGGCAATCAGAAAAGATCTTGCCGTTTATGGCAGCGGGGACCGTCTCGCCTATGATGAGTGTATCCCGGTCTTTGAAGGTTTCGCCCGCACCCATTTCTATCTTGGTGAATTTGGGATGGGTACGAAAATGAAATTGGTCGCCAATCTTTTGGTAGCCATTCACAACGTGTCCGCGGCCGAAGGATTTGTGCTTGGGATGAAGGCAGGTTTGGATCCGGAAATGATATATCAGGTGATCAGCGATGGGGCAGGATCTTCACGAATGTTTGAAGTGCGCGGTCCGTTGATGGTTTCTGAAAAATATGATGAGGTTACGATGAAAGTGGATGTCTTCCAAAAGGATATTGAAATAATAACTTCATTTGCAAAAGAATTAAATGTCCCGATACCCCTCCTGTCAAGGGCTGCGAAAATCTATACCATGGCCCTGGATAAAGGGCATGCCAAGCAAGACACGGCTTCGGTATGTGCTGTTCTGGAAGAGATGGCTGGTTTAAAACGGAACTGAATAAAATTTAAAAGCAAAAATTTTCACTTTACTAACCATTTTAGCTGTTCTATTCACAAAATCAAATTTTGATTTCTGAGGGTCATGATAATATTGTTTAGTTAGATTCCTTTCGCTGAAGTCGGATTGTTTCTTCTAAGTTTTTTCCGCAAACGGAGAAAAAAATATGACGTAAATTTTGTCTAAAAACTATGAAAATAAAACAAATACGATTGGCGAAGATGGCCACTTTCTGTTACCTGATCGGTGACGAGAATACAAAAACCTGTGCCCTGATTGACCCGGCGTTTGAAACCGATCGCATATTAGAAAAGGCGAAAGAAAGCGGATACCGGGTTACCCATGTCATCAATTCCCATGCGCATTCCGATCACACCGCCGGAAATGAAGCCATCACGGCGGCTACCGGCGCCCGGATTCTCATTCATGAACTGGATGCCAGACGTTTGGAAGCATTTTTAAATAAAACCTTTTCCAGAATGCTCGGTGGTAAAGGATCTCCCAGGCCAGATGTGTTATTGAAAGATAATGACCTTATTAAAATCGGAGAAATGAATTTAAAAGTACTGCACACCCCGGGTCACACGCCGGGTGGTATTTGTCTGTATACGGATGGTAATATTTTTACGGGTGATACGCTTTTCGTCGGGGCGGTGGGAAGAACGGATCTTCCAGGTGGGTCCATGAAACAATTGCTGACGTCCATTCGTGAAAAGATTTACACATTGCCTGGAGATACCATCGTATGGCCCGGACACGATTACGGTCCACTGCCTTCATCTACCGTGCAGCAGGAAAGAGATATGAATCCTTTCACCCTGTAGTTTGTATTATTCTTTTCGATTTTGCCACAATATTTTGCAAACTTACAATAATAAAGGAGAAACTTTTCGGTGAATAAGAAAGACCTAATCAAAAGAGTATCTGAAAAGTTAGGCGGTATTCCACAAAAAGACGCCGCTAAAACAATTGATGCCGTTTTTGAATCCATCGCGGAAGGTTTACAAGAAGATGGTGTTGTTACCGTCGGCAAATGGGGAACGTATACGGCAGACGACATTGTTGAACAGTAATTTATTGAGCCATTTGTTCTATTTATTCTTATTCCGCTTTTCAGGGTTATGACCTGTTTCCCGATAAATAGTCTGCGACTTTTACGGCACCTGTAATCCTGCGCAAGCAAAGGAAGGATTGTGAAAGTACTTGCTGTTTATAAGTATGAAATTTGAACATTCGTTGAAATGGGTTGAAAGATGAAGTTATTGTTATTTAGTGAGTTAAAGGAGGTGAAATGATGGGAAAAAAATCAATTACGGGAAAAGAAAGAATGCAAGCAGCCTTTAAAGGCGAAAAACTGGACC
>CP070746.1:1780817-1801383 GCA_020348305.1 Desulfobacterales bacterium | reverse complement strand
GATTGCAAAAGGAGAAATAATGAAAAACAAATTTTTGATCCTTTTAGCCCTTTTTGTCCTATTTGCAGGTAACACGGACTTCAACCTGGACGCTGCAGAAGATAGGATGTATCGGACTTACCTTGTTAACAAATCACATCATTATGTTGAATATACGATAGAAAGCCTTGAATATGGCATTATAAGCCATGCGGGTGTATTGCCTCCTGAAAAAGATTGCGAGAGTGAATTGAACACTTCTCTAAAAAAGGGCGCTTCAGAAAGCGCTAATCTCCCCTGGGTATTAAAGTTAGATATTCCTTTAGGTGAATATAAAATTTGTTTAAGATTTGCTCAGAAGGATGAGAAATGCTACACGAAAAATTTGAGAAAATCTGATTATAACAATTCGCTAATTCCGTATTGGGAGGTTGAAGACGAACAAACAGAGCAGAGGGCGGGATGGAATCAAAATTGAAGGTAAAAGCGACTGCGAGGTGATTTCCAAAAAACGATTCTAAACTTCATGGATAAAAAAGAAATCACCAGATTGTCTGTAAAAACGGTCTATATGTCTCCGCTTTTTCTCAATAGAAGTTTGGCTTCGGCTTTTCTAATCCGTTCTTGCTGTTCGTCCTTTCTTTTGCGAGCAGCTACCAGTTTAGCGGTTAATTCCGAGAAGTCAGCTGGCTTCAGAAGGTAATCGAAGGCTCCCAATTTCATGCCTTCTACGGCGCTTTCGGTAGTACCATGTCCGGTGAGCATGATGACTTCAACCAGCGGAAATTTATTTTTTATCTCTCTGAGGGTCACGATGCCATCCATACCCGGCATTTTAATATCTAAAATCACCACATCAATATCTTTCTTTTCCAAGATGGCGAGACATTCCTTGCCGCTATAGGCTGGCGTGACCTTTTCGCCGACTTCTTTTAGTCTCAAGCTGAGCATTTCGACAAAATCTTCTTCATCGTCAACTAACAGCACACGGGTTGGTATTTTAATCATGGTGATTTTTCTCCCTGTTATCTTGATTTTCCAGATGAGCTCTTATCCTGTCACTCGGGGTTTCAGTACTGTTTCCGATGGATTCCGCGTTTAGTCCAAATTTTTTCGGCAGTCTGATACAGAAACTTGCACCTTGGCCGATTTTGCTCTCTACTTCAACCGTACCGCCGAGTTTTTCAACAATCCCCCGGGTAACGAAAAGACCGAGGCCCGTCCCTTCTCCAGGGGATTTTGTGCTAAAAAATGGTTCGAATATCTTTTCCAGATTTTCTCCGGGGATGCCTTGGCCGGTATCACTAACCGTGAAGATGGCGTGGTCGCCGGCGTTTTTTAGCGCTAGGGTGATTGTGCCTTTGGAACCGATGGTATGAATGGCATTGGTCAGCAAGTTAATGAATACCTGTCTGAGCTGATAGGCGTCGCTCCAAATGGTTTCCAGCAAGGGGTCCACCTGCTTTAAAATATCAATGCTTCTGTTTTCAGCCTCGTGGGCAATAAGTTGGACCGCTTCCTCCATTAATTCATTTAAATTTACTTCCAAAAAGGCAGAATCGGATTTTTTGACGAATCCCAGCAGCTGATGGGTAATTCGTCTGGCCCTCTCGATGCTTTTTTCTATTTTGTCCAGAGCCTTCTCAAAATTATTTCTTCGAGGTATATCTTTGAGCTCGTCTTTTTTGAGCAATTGCTGCATCCATCCAACTGATTCTTTGATAATTGCCAGAGGGTTGTTTATTTCATGTGCCACTCCGGCAGCCAGCGTACCTAAAGAGGCCAGTCGCTCGGTAGCGATCATCTGCTGCTCCATTTTTTTCCGGTACTCGGCTTCTTGGCGCTCGATCTCTAATCTTTGGATCTTCTCGTAAGCCTGAAGGATTTTGGTAACGAGATGTTCGAATTCAACAGGTTTCGTTAAGTAATCAAAGGCACCGGATTTAATGCCTTCGACACCATCGGCGGTTGTTGCATGCCCTGTCAGAAGGATTATCTCGGTTTTTGGATATCTGTCTTTGATATTTCGAAGTACATCAATTCCGCTCTTACCCGGCATCCTTACGTCCAGCACGACCACATTTACAGGTTTTTTTTCGAGAATAGACAGGCATTCTTCCCCGTTGGCCGCCTGTTCGAGAGCAAATCCTCTCTTCTCAAGACGTTTACAAAGGGTTTGGCGAAAGTTATCCTCGTCATCGACGAGAAGAAGTTGGATGTTATTCATTTTTCCGTGATAAAATTATTGTTTTTATACAAGTCCTAAAAATTTCCACCAGATTGTTGCCACCACCACTAAAATAAACAGTAAAATGGGCGTGGCGACAGCGCCTGCTTTGGTCAGGTCAGAGGATCGAAAATACCGGTAACTATAGGCAATCGCATTTGGAGGACAGCCGATCACAAGCAACATGGCAAAAGATGTGGCCATCCCGAGACACAGGGTCAGTATGGTAGGATTGACGCCCTCGAGTTGTGCCATGGGAATCACAATCGGTAATATCAAAGCTGCTGCTGCGACGTTGGCCATCGCATTGGTGATCAAAGCCCCGAATATACCGACACCGAGAAACAGTGGCAGCCAGCCTCCGCCCTGAACCAGTGGGAAGAAAAGGTGAGCGAAATAATTCGCTGCGCCCGAATATCCCATAGCAAGGCCTAATGAAATACCGCCTCCAAAGATAAAAAGGGCAGTCCCCCATTCCAGATTATTGTTAATATCTTCCCATCGTAAAACTCCGCAAAGAACCAGGATAGTCACCCCCAGCATGCCGGTTACGGAATAATCTATACCATGAAATCCTTTGGTTAGCCATAGAATGAAGGTGAGACCAATAATAACCAGTGCTCGTTTTTCAATTGGGCTCCATTTCCCTAATGCTTCATCGAATTCAGGCAGTTTATATTGCGGATCAGGCCTGAAAATCAGATAGACAACCCCTACGGCTGCCGGCACCGTGAGCAGGGCGGCCGGCATGGCATACTTGATCCAGTCCAGGAAGGTAATTTCTATTCCGGTGAACTCTAGCAAGAAAGCGGCTGCTACCATACATCGCCCACCCCCTACCAGAGTGCCCATGCCGCCGCAGGAACAGGCGAAAGGCAATGATAGCATCATAAATTTTGCCGTTCTGGACCGGGGCTCAATATCCGCCGCCCGCATCAGCGGGAGCATGGTTACAATGCCGATGGCGCAGGCAGCAGCATCATGCATAAAAGAAGATGCCAGGCCCAAACTAATTGCTAAAATAAACGTAAATTTGGTCACGCTGTTACCGGCCCTTTTAATTATAAAATACCCCAGCCGTTTTGTCAGTCCGACCTTGTCCAGAGAAATGGCAAAAATCAGACAGCACATGATGAAGACAACCACCGGATGCATAAAAGGCGCCCATACCCCTTTGGTATCGCCGATGCCCATGATAACTAAAAAGACACCGATACAAATGGCTGTGATTTCAAGGGGTATCGGTTCTACTACGAAAAGAAAAACCAGTGTTGCAAGTACGGCCAGAAATCGCTTGGCTTTAGGAGAGAGGCCGTTGACATAGTCAATCTGAAGCTTTTTCAAATTTAACTTTTCAGCCATTTCCTGTAGATATCGCCCCGGGAATTTGATAACCTTAGAATTCTTAAGCTCAACGGTGTATTCAGTTGAGCTTTTGTTGCTCTTGACGAGATTAAAGTCGGTTTTAATATGCTGAAATAAAATCTGGTTGGCATCTCCTGTAATGCGAAATAGGGTCCCTTCCGGTCGGGGTAAAAGAAGTACAATCACACCGAATAGAACAGCTAATCCGAGTTGAATCCATTTGGACTTAAACAACATTTTTTTCCCTTTCATCCGATTTTATCTTCAATCATCGATGTATCGACTCACACCCGTTTGTGTGCCGTATAGGCGGCTGTAATTTTTTCCAGCAGTTCTTCAAGTTCGCAGGGCTTGGTAAGATAGTCAAAGGCTCCCAGATCCATGCCTTTTTTGGCAGCTTCCGTCGAACCATGCCCGGTGAGCATGATCACTGCAAGTTGGGGATCCATTATTTTGAAAATTTTAAGTACTTCGAGGCCGTCCAGATCTTCCATTTTAAGATCCAAAACAGCCACATCAAAAGCTTGAAGGCGAAGCGCCTGAATGGCTTCGGACCCGCTGAAAGCTCTCGTAACATCAATATTTCGTCGGCTAATTCTTTTGGAAAGCACATTCACAAAGCCTTCTTCGTCGTCAACCAAAAGAAGGCGAATACGATCGGACTTGACGTTTTCATCGCTTGTCATAAATTCCTCATAAGATAGGTTTTATTGAAAATTAACAAATTGAAAATTTTAAATGCTATGGACCATTGCCTGCTTGAATCGGTATGGAAACCCAAAACGTGGTGCCCACATCAACAGAGCTTTTGCACCTAATTTTTCCGCCCATTTTATCAATAATCCCATAACAAATCGAAAGGCCCAGACCGGTTCCTTTACCAATCGGTTTGGTGGTGAAAAAAGGATCAAATATTCGGGATAAATTGGCTTCAGGGATTCCTGTGCCGGTATCGGATATCTCAACGACGATATAGTTGTCTTTGCGGCGAGACGATATTTTCAGCTGACCACCATTCTTTTCCATGGCATCGATGGCATTATTGATGATGTTAAAAAAGACTTGCTGCAACTCTGATAAGGAAAACTTCAGACATGGAAGATTTTCCTGATAGTCTGGTTGTATTTCCACCATACTGTATTTTGCCCGTTGGGCAGAAAGCGCAACCAGCTCTTCGAGCATGTCATTGATATCCACATCCTGAACGCTGCCGTCGGTCCTGCGGGCAAAGCTGAGCAATTTGTGAGTGATCTGCTTGCAACGTTTTCCCTGGGTTTGAATCTGGCCTATTGACTTTTTGAATTCAGCTAAATTTTTGCTCTCTTGAAACTCTTCTTCTTCGAGCAAATCTCCCATCCAACCGGCTTCTTCTACCATAATGGCCACCGGATTATTGATTTCATGGGCCACACCGGCTGCCAATTCACCTACAGAAGCGAGTTTGCCGGCCTCAACGACTTTTTCGTTCATCAGCTGTTTTTCCGTATCCGCTCTGGCAATGCGATTGACAATCATCCTTGAAAGGGTAAAGGCCATTATGACTACCCCCAGAGGCCCCAATAACATCAGGATGGTAGTTATTTTAAATGTCTTGTTGAGGTCTGCAAAGGCATCCGCGGCTCGCTGTTGATACACCAGCAGCCAATCGCCGTTTTTTAAAAATGAGGCGACGTAAATATTCTTGCGATTTTTACTGTCGGGTTTGACAGAAACGCGGATCTCATTCGGATCGCTGGTTTGATCGTTCAAAAAGTCTTTATAAATGATTTTGCCTGGCAAAATATCCAGAAAAGGTTTTGTGATCGGAGTGGTTTGCAATTTTCCTTCTTTGTTTACGATGAAAGCAAATCCGGTTTGACCGATATGAATATTTTCCACAAGGGTGTTAAAGGCCACAAAGTCGATGGTCGCCCGCAATATCCAATTCTGGCCCTTCCGGGTGTCTCGTACCGTGACAATGAAATGCGGCAGGCCTCTGAGCCCCAAAAAGACATCGCTGATAAAGTACTGATTTCTGACAGCCTGCAGGTACCATTCAGCATCCGAATAATTGGCCTTTGCTAATTTAAACGGTCCAGCATACGCGATTTGCTCTCCCTCGTTGTTGATAATGCCTAGATCGACAAAAACAGGGCCATAATTTTTTTGAAGCGCTGCCAGTCGATCCTGCAGAAAAGATTCATCGCTCAATTTGTCAAGACCAAAACTGTTGGCCAAAAACCGAATGTCACCGAGTTTTTCTGATAAAAATCCGTCGATATTCTGTTTATGCTTGTGAACAAGTTCGCATAGGTGAGCATAGACTTTTTCATGATAGGAGGTTCGGAATTGATAATAAATCGTAATGCTTACAAGAATTAGCGGTATGATGGAAACACTGATAATGGTAAGAATAATATTTCGCGTCAGTAAGCGGTAATATGAATTGGATAGTTGCTCGAGATTCGCCATTTCAGTTATCCCTGCAGATCCTGGATCCTGACAGTTTTACTGGTGTATTAAGCTCCGTGTTTTGACAGCACTTCTTTGACCTGAGCTTCCCTGATCTTGTCTTCGTGGTTACGTTTTTTTCGGGTAGCTTCTATGACTTTGCCCATAAGTTGCTCCATGTCACAGGGTTTCATCAGATAATCAAAAGCCCCGAGTTTCATGCCTTCGATTGCCGATTCTACTGTTGCATAGGCGGTCAGCATGATAACTTCGGTTAAAGGATAACTGGTTTTGATTCTCTGAAGGGTTTCAATCCCGTCCATGCCCGGCATTTTAACATCCAGAATAACCACATCGATGTTGCGGTGTTTGTCCAGTGTATCTAAAGCCTCCTGGCCGCCCAGGGCGGTTTCCACCTCCAGATTTCTTTTCGTCAGACGTTTGGTCATGGTCTTCACAAACGGGGCTTCGTCATCGACTAACATTACAAATGGTGGCATCATTTTCGTTACCCTCCTTTTTGCGTTAAGGCAGCATAAATGCTTTAATACTTTGAAGGCATCGACATTTTGCACCCAGTGATCCCTCTTCCTGGATTGGGTACCCGTAATCATCTGAAGAGCAAAGCTTGTGCCAAAGAAGCGGAGATATAACAAGCCTTTAAAATAAAAAGAAAAAATTAAATTGATAGATTAAATTGGTAAGGAAATTTGCCGGGCGTCGAGTTCGGAGGGTGTCAAGTTTTTTTACATTATGCAAAAATACAAAATTCAAAGGCTGACAGGTTTTGACAAAGTCAGGTCAGATCTTTCCCAGAAGCAATCATTAAGATGATAAAGACAGAACAATCAGTATACTTAATAATAGAGCTAAAAATGAGGTCGATTTTTAAGCTTAAACAGCCGAACTACTCACCGATCGAGACCCCCATCTTTTACGCTAAGATGGGTTTATAAAGGGAGGAGATTATTTTCACTATTAAATGCCATAGAACGCGGTCCATCAAGAATTTCCAGATCAGTTCTTGGATGAAACTCTTTGGCATAGGCTTCAGATACCTCAACGATATCTAATTCAAGCGTATTTTTTATCCGTACAATCTTGCTTTGGTTCGAAGAAATCAGACCAACAGATCCTAAAGCGATTTCGATTGCTTTCCGATCGTTTTCAACGTACATGGGAATGGCGGCCTTCTCCAGGCTGATGCCGGTGATGCAATTTATGTAAGTCGTATGAGGGTCGATCTTATCGACAAGTCTCTGGGTCGTAATATCGGCCAAACCGATTCCAACTGCATTGCCTTTACTTTTCGACGTCAGATCTCGCACAAAAAGCCTTTTTACCCGCGTCGGATGAGGAAAAACGCCTAATAGATCGCGATTTCTGCCGGTGACATTTGGGTCGATCCCCACGCCACTGATATCTTTTCCCATCTCGTCCACGATTAAAAGATCAATTTCGTTGAAGGGAAGTTTGGCCATCATCTTCTTGGAAAGCTTCAACAGATCTTCTTCTCTGTGTTCAATGTTTTCAGGCCTCAACGTAACAATTTTGGCAGTTTCTCCATAACCGTTTTCAACAATTGCCAATCCGCATAGGATAGGTGCCTTCTTGATTACCTGCCGGCCGGCATCCACTATAATTTTTGGAAACGTATACTGGATGGCGGCTTTGTGATAAAACTCGGCTCCTTTTTGTTTGCCCATGCCGATGGCCATCATTTTCATCAGCCCGCTTTCAATCGGAGCCTTGAATTTTGTATGGGACTTGATCCGATTGACTACCACGATGTGATCGCCGCAAAGCGCGTTTTTATCGATAAATACCGGAACACCATCTTCGGTCTTGCTAATCTCTTCCACCTCCATGGAAGAAAGAATGGGTGCCTGAACATATGATTCGGTCACTCCCAATTGTTCCAACACAGCAACCTGGCCTTCAGGGGTGGCACCGCCATGGCTTCCCATCGCCGGAAAAATAAAGGGCTCGGCATGAAGCGATTGAAAAAATTCTACAATTGCTCTCAATATGTCGGCCATATTGGCGATTCCGCGACTGCCTGCCGCAATCGCCACCTGGTGCCCTGGTTTGACAGCAGTTAATGACAATTTATTCAACCCAGCTCTCACCGTTTCGCTTAAATTATCGACTTTCGTATCGTTAAAGCTCTGACCAATGCGATACATTTTAGGTAAATTCATGAACGCCTCAATTTAGTGCTTTTAAAATTTTCAAAACTGATAATTCATCTAAATCATAGAAATTCTATCCGATTACAAAAAATTTAACAAATGAATCCGTTCAATCATTTCAACCACTAATTCTCTTGAGGACTCTTTAAGTTCTTCTTAATCAACAAAGACTATTAATTCAAATAAAAATTGACGGAATTCAATAACAAGGCATTTTTCATTTTAGGCATTTTAGATACTTTTTCGATCGGATATCGTTTGACATGCATCGTCTGCTTGGATTAGATATGGCAAAAAGAAATTTGGAATTTTAAAAAAGGAGAAAATCATGACGGAAAAATTCAGATTAGACAATCATATTTCACTGGTTACCGGCGGTAGTAAAGGAATTGGATTCGGCATCGCCAAAGCTCTGGCGGAAGCTGGAGCGGATATTGTTCTTGTTGCGCGAAACGAAAAAGACCTCGAACAAGCCCAAGATAAACTCACACAAACCGGCCGACGTATTTGGACATATTCCTTTGACATGAGCAACGTCGAAAAAATCGATGGCATGTTTGCCGGAATCGTCAAGGATACCGAAGGCGTTGATATTCTGGTAAACAATGCCGGAGGAACCCGGCGGGGTCCGGCTGAATCACTCTCCACAGATGATTGGAATTTTGTGATTAATTTAAATATGACGGCGGTATTCGCTCTTTGCCAGGCGTTTGTAAAAGAACGTATTAAAAGCGGGAAGAAAGGTAAAATCATCAACATTGCGTCGTTGATGAGCGAAACCGTCCGCGAAGATAATGCGCCGTATGCGGCATCTAAAGGCGGTATTCGACAGCTGACCAAAGCCCTGGCCGTCGATTGGGCCAAGTATCAGATCAATGTGAATGCCATCGGACCCGGTTTTATTCAGACCGACTTGACGCGAGCGCTCTGGGAAAATGAAGAATTCAACAAATGGTTAGCATGGAAAACACCCTGGGGAAGATGGGGGAGTCCCGAAGATTTAGGCAATGCCGCCGTTTATCTGGCAGCTCCGGCTTCTGATTTTGTTACCGGCCACATCTTATATGTAGACGGCGGTCTTCTCAGCACGTTTGGTCCGAGCTCCTGGTAGATGTTAGAAAAGAAGACAGAGTTCAGAAGTCAAAAGTCAGAAAAATAGCAGTAATTAGGCGATGGCAAGCTTTGTTGATAAGCAGAGTTTTATATTATTATCCTTAATGGTAATAGCCTTCGAATACATATCCCCTCCCAATTGAAACGATCCTGTATCTATCTGGACGAATCCCAATCTTTCTGCCTCGCTGATGGTATACTTCCTCATTTTCTTTGATTTGGTTGAAAATACATAAATTAAAATGTTTTGATTACAGCAAGTTATCTAATATACACCTGGGATTGTTTAAAGATTTTATGAAATTTTTTCACAAAAAATTCTGTAATTAAGTTCACAAGTTGGCCTTTTTAATTGTAAGATTTTGAATAACTTCTATGTGCCTGACAATTTTTCCTATCCATTGTCTTTAACCAACTTTTCATAAAGTCTTTCTTGCCGCCTTAATGCACTGCGGTAAATTTCATGTCGCTTAGAATCCGGATGATAAGTGTTTTCAATAAAAACCGGTATCGCATTCAAATCCTTTATCAGACCTAGTGCTTCGAAGGCCAATAAAGCTGCCCCGCGCGCTGACGCTTCCTCTATACTTGCCACAGCCACCGTCCGATCCAGCACATCGGTGATGATTTGCAGCCATGCTGGAGAGTTCCGAAGGGCACCACCCCCGGCCACAATACGCAGATCCCGCGGTAAAAGCTCAGAGAGCTTGCCAAAGACCAATGCGATTCGGTAGGCCACGGCTTCCATACCGGCGCGCAGTATTTCCAATGGTGTGGTTGCAAGGGAAATTCCATCAATAGCTGCTCTGGCATGACCCCGCCACCCAGGGCTGCGCTCGCCGGCAACAAAAGGCAGTACGGTCAAACCGTGGCTGTCGGGTTGCAAAACAGCTACATCCGAGTCTAACTTTGGAGAATCCCCTAAATGTAGCGTATCTTTCACCCAAGCAAATAGATTCCCGCCTTCGCTCATGGCCCCCCCGGGCAATGAACGTTGTCCGTCAACCCGATAACACCACAATCCATAAGGAACTTTGTCGATGGTTTCGTCAACAACCGCTCGAATGGCTGTGGTGTATCCCATGGTTAACGCAACATGGGAAGCAGAAGTACACCCACTGCCGATATTGGCAGCAGCACCATCACCGATTGCAGGAAACCACGGCACATTTGCAAGCACCGGCCAGCGGGAAGCAAACTCGGATCGAAGCCCTCTTTTGGGGCAGTCGATATCCACCAGAGGCGATAGTTGCGTTACTTTTATTGGAAGCTTTGACAGTAAAAGATCGTCCCAGATTAGCTGATGTCGATCGAGGAGGCCGCTCCAGGAAGCTACGGAATAGCTTACAGAGGTTTCACCGAATAATTTGAGGTGCATATATTCGCCGAGAGACAACCACCGGACTGCTTTACGAAATAGGTCAGGATGGGTTTCGCCCAGCCAGCGGAAACGGGCCGGGAGATAGCTGGAATGAAAATGGCAACCGGTTCGATCGTGAACTACGCTCTCATCGAATTCAGCCCTAAACCATGCAACCTCTTTTTCGGCACGAGTATCCGCATACGTCATGAGCGCTGTTATTGGTTTTCCTTTTTGATCGATGCCCATGATGTTACCGACAAATGTACAGCAAGCAACACCGAGAATCTTTTCTGCCAATTTACCGGCTTTGGCTAACGTGATATCAATGCCCTTTCGGACGATTTCCAGCAATGCGTCAGGATCGACTTCCGATGCGCCATCTTTAGAGGATCGTATCTCAAATGCTTCTCGACATTGGGCACCCTCGACCGACCGCCCCATTTGATCTAAAAGCAGAGTTTTAACAGCAGAGGTCCCGATATCGATTGCCAGGATCAACGGCCCTTCGGCTTTGCTGGCTGTTATGGTTGATTTTTGTTGGTCCATTAAGATCAACTTTTACTCGATTTAAATATTATGGATTTTACTCCAAATAGGCTCCTTTAATGGCTGACACGGCTCTGTCGGCATAACGTTTGAGAACCCCTGGCGGATGCCCAAGAGATGGCGGCCTCCATTGTTTTTTGCGCTCAGCCAGTAAAGACTGAGCTTCTTCTGAATGCAGTCGTTTATTTTTATGCCCCACGATATTCAGACTTCGATTGGGGATATCGATAGAAATGATGTCATCATTTTCTACAAATGCGATCGGTCCGCCAGCAATGGCCTCAGGGGAAACATGACCGATACACGGCCCGCGCGTTGCGCCTGAAAATCTGCTATCGGTTATGATGGCCGTGTTTTGTAATGACGGATTGTTAACCAGTGCTTCAGTTGTGGCCAGTATTTCCGGCATTCCGCTGCCTCGCGGTCCCTCATACCGCAAGACAATCACCGATCCGGTATCTATTTTTCCATTCATAATGGCATCCAGCGCCTCTTCTTCGCGGTGGAAAACCCTGGCAGGTCCTTTATGGGTCAACATATCAGCGCATACAGCCGAAAATTTAACCACCGCACCTTCAGGCGCGATATTGCCTTTTAAAACGGCGATCGATCCGTATCCTTTGCCTTCATCAGCCGGGCGGATAACATCTTCTCTTTTCAACCCGTAATTGGCTAAGTACCCTTCTCCACGATGAAAAAATCCTTCCTTTTCCAACTGCTCTAAGTTCTCACCAAGGGTTTTCCCGGTAATGGTTAGAACATTCAAATCGAGCATATCTTTAAGTTCGACCTGAACACGCGCGACGCCTCCGGCATACCAAACCATTTCGCTCACATACTTTCCCGACGGTTGAACATCCACCAAGTAAGGGGTTTCTCGATTTATGCGGTCGAATAATTCCGCCTCGATTTCAATTCCCAGCTCATGAGCAATGGCCGGCAGGTGAAGCAGTGCATTGGTCGAACCGGACAAAGCGGCATGGACTTTTATGGCGTTTTCAAATGCTTGTTTTGTTAGAATGTCGGACGGCTTTATGCCTTTTTGTGAAAGCGCCATAATTTGTCGCCCGGCCCGCCGGGCCAATCTACGAATTTCAAAAAGACTTGCCGGTGACAGAGCAGTGCCCGGTAATGCCATGCCCAATGCCTCGGACATGCATTGCATGGTACTGGCGGTCCCCATAAACTGACAGGCACCAAAACCCGGGCATCCTGAAAGCTTATAGTTTCTGATTTCGGAGCTGACATCTTCTCCTTGCTGCATTTTGGTTGCCACTTCCCCAACGAGAAGGCTGTGAGACATGTGGGGACCGACCCGATTGCTGCCTCCGGGTATATGAATGGCGGGGATATTCAATCGGGCCGCCGCCATGAGATGCGCCGGAATAGATTTGTCGCAAGATGAAATGACGATCATACCATCCCAAGGAATGACCCGTCCGTGCACCTCCACCAAGTCACACAGAACCTCCCGGGATGGAAGGATGAAATTCATCCCGTCGTGCGACATGGCCCACCCGTCACAAATATCCGTTCCGTGAAAATTAGCCGGTTTGCCGTCTTTTTGATAAACTCCGATTGAGGCCTCCTCTGCTAATGTATCCAGGTGAAAACTGCCGGGATGACTGCTGCCGAAAACATCTTCGATTAAAATCTGTGGGTTTCGAAGATCCTCCTCGTCCCAGCCTGTCCCGCAGCAAAGGGTATCAAATTGCATCCAGATGTCCCTGAATTCCTTGCTTTTTTGTTTTATTATTCTTTCAGACATGAATAACCTCCACCACTCCAGCTGTTATCTTATTAGATACGGAAAATTCTACACATTTTTGAGATACCTCTGCCCGAGCATCGCCGCCCCTTTCAAGGAAGATTCGGTTTCGAAGGTGTAGTCACAGTGCCTCATCCATCTTTTTTTTGCTTGAATCAAAGAAGGATTCACCGCTCCGCCGGAAACCAGAATCTCGCCTTTGAGGGGCATTTCAATCGAAATTTCCTTGAGGTTTTCCCTCTGATACTCACACAAACCTCTGACCATCGCAGCCATCAATTCTTCACGGGATGTCTCATGGGTCAGCCCTAAAAATTTTGCTTTCAACGGTTCCAAAGAATAGCGTGATCCCATCAAATAAGGAACATAAGTCACGCTGCTGTCTTGGTTCAACCATTTGTTTATTGAAGCGGGCATAAAATCGTTGAAAAACGCCTCTTCAGACATCTCGCTGCAAAATAGGCTTTTAAACCATTCAAATGCCTTGCCCTGTGCATTCATTACATAAAACGAAAACCAGCGGTCGGGGATGACATGGGTGCGAATGTTGTAGTTCTTGGACGGGTAACATTTCGGAAGACACACCATCGTTATCTCACAGGTTCCGTTGATGTTAAAAATTTCACCTGGCTCGCTGATTCCCACCGAATATGCGGCCAGCACCGCATCGTTTCCGCCGATAACAACTGGCGGTTCTTTTTTCAACCCCATTTCGGAGGCGAGCTTAGATTTTAAGCGACCAGTGCTCTCATAAGCCGGAAACAATTCCGGAAGCTGCTGTAAGGACAGACCAAAGCAACCTGCAATCTCTTCATTCCATGTCATGTCGTTCTGAGTCGTATTATACAAAGCGGTTAAAGAGGCTGAAGAAGGGTCCATGGCAAATTTTCCGGTCAGCCATTTGGCCATAAAGGTGTTGGAATGCCCAAAGATATGGATTTTTTTAAAAATTTCGGGAAGATTGTCTTTTATCCAGAGAATACTGGCAAGGGAACAGCCGCCTGCAACCGGCATGTTGGCTGTGCTATCCAGCAAAGTTTGCAATCCTATCGTGTCAATAATATGTTGAGCCTGTGGGCGGGATCGCTGATCCAACATCAAAATAGCAGGATAAAGGGCTTGGCCTTTATCATCCATAGCGCTTAAACCGGGGGTCGTTCCCGAAAGTGATATGACATCCACCTCCGGCATTAGATCTGCCATTGCTTCGCACCCATTGACACATGCGTGTTGCCATTTTTCTTGTTCAATGTCACTAAACAGTCCGTTATTGTATGTGTTGATCGCATATTCCTGGGTAATTTGCCTGAGCAGCTCCAAGTTGTTGTCACTTTCCTCGAATACTCCCATTTTCATGGCGGTAGTCCCAATATCGATGCTTAGGATTTTCATGTTTCTCTCCTCCTAAATAGGTTGACGCTTCGATTTTGGATTACGGCTTAACGAACAGAAGTCAGATGTCAGCGTTCAGCCCAGCCGCTGGCCGCCGCAGCGGCCAGTTTGATCGAAAAAGAAACTTTGGTAATGAAGTTTTAATTGTCTCATAAAAAGTCCGAATTCGTCATGCCGGACTTGATCCGGCATCCAGAACCTAGTTAAAGCACTGGATTCCGGCGTTTCGCCGGAATGACAGTCCGAGCCGGCCTCAGACTTTTTACAAGACTATCAAAGTTGGATATCATGAAGTTTCATAAGAATCCAGTATCCAGCACTGAACGTCGGGCATCTATCCATAAGCTATCAGTATTATAAAAACAAAAGTAGGCCAAACGCAATGCATTTGGCCTACCGGTTAAGACAAGCAATATTGACAATGATATTGAGATCATATATATCCGTTGCGTTTTAAAACCTTCGAAAGTCTTTCAGTAGAAAACTTCGGCTTTGATATTGAAAAAACAATGTGAGGAATGGGGCATGACGGTAGCTTTGGGAATCGATACAGGCGGGACCTATACCGATGCAGTGCTGGTCAATAGCCGAACAGGAGAAATACTCTCTAAAGCCAAATCGTTGACCACAAAACATGATCTATCCATCGGTATAAAACAGGCGATTTTGTCGGTGCTTAAAGACGAACAGAAACCTGTGTCAGCAGATAACATAAGTCTCGTGGCCCTGTCGACCACGTTGGCAACCAATGCGATTGCCGAAGGCCACGGTGTACCCGTTTGCCTTATGCTCATCGGTTATGACCCGGAATTGATCCAAAGATATAAATTCCAACACGAACTGGCTACTGATGACATCGTCTATTTAAACGGCGGCCACGATATTCGGGGCAATGAAGTTTCACCACTGGACGAACACGCAGCCAAACATGCTATTGATCAACGACGTAACCACGTAAGTGCTTTTGCGGTGTCCGGATTTTTTGGTGCGCTAAATCCAATCCACGAGTTAAAAATCCAACAATTGATTAACGACATGTCTGATCTTCCTGTAACCTGTGGTCACGAATTATCAACGCGCTTTAATTCGATTAAAAGAGCTACAACTGCTGCGCTGAATGCCCGCCTGATCCCTATCATTCAAGATCTCATCGCCAACGTTCGATCATCGCTCGCCAAACTTTCCATTAACGCTCCGTTAATGGTGGTCAAAGGAGACGGTTCACTGGTTCGTGCAGAATGGGCCATGAAACGACCTATCGAAACGGTTTTGTCGGGTCCTGCATCAAGTGCGATAGGCGCTTTTCAATTAGCTGGCAATAAGGATTTCTGGGCTGTTGATGTGGGCGGAACGACGACGGATATCGTCGAATTATTGCAAGGAAAGCCTAAACTAAATCCTGAAGGCGCCAATATCGGCGGCTGGCGAACAATGGTGGAGGCCGTAGATGTGCATACATTGGGTCTGGGTGGAGACAGCCATATCCGCTGCTCTAGTGAGCAAAAGCTTCAAATTGGTCCCAAACGTGTGGTGCCGCTCTGCAAGTTGGCCAGTGAATACCCTGAAATACTAAGGGACCTCCAGCGTCAAGTAAAAATAAAACGTTTTAAAGATGACGCTGGTCAGTTCCTCATCCTTGGCAGAAAGCCTCATCATCAACTTTCTGAAAAAGATAAATCCGTGCTGAATCGTTTGAATGCTAGCCCCCAATCTATGAAAAAACTTGTTGATAAAACATTTCGTGTTGATCCTTGGGTTTCCAGACGCATTCAGTATTTGGAAAAAATAGGCTTGGTCCAGCGTGCCGCCTTCACTCCAACTGATGCACTTCATGTTATAAATCGCTTTCAACGCTGGAATAGCGAAGCATCCAAACTGGGTGCGGAATTATTAGCTCATCAATTTGGGTTAGCGGTTATAGATTTTTGTAAAAAGGCGATACTGGCCGTTTCAAAACAGCTGGCAGCTGCGGTGATTACGAAAGCCATCGAAGATGAGGAGGGAGCCGTCCAATGGGAAAAAGAACCAACGGCCAAGGTACTTCTCCAACGAGCACTTGATGACGTTCAAGAAAAACAACTCGGCTGTAAAGTCATGTTACGCCGCCCGATCGTCGCCTTAGGGGCGCCCGTGGAAGCGTACATGCCTGCTGCTGCCGACAAATTGCAGACAGAGCTAATTGTCCCTTCCCATGCGGAGGTGGCAAATGCTATTGGGGCGGTCAGCGGAGGTGTTATCCAACGATTTAGGATGTATATACGGCCTATGGATGCAGGTTTAACTTTTCGCCTGCATCTGCCGGATGGTTCAAAAGATTTTTCCGAGTTGGAACAAGCTGTTGGTTATGCACACGAATACATGGTTCCCCACGCCAAAGAGCAGGCTCGGCAAGCCGGTGCAGAACAGGTTGAAATTAAAATAGATCGCACCGACAAACGGGCGAAAGTCAGAGGCCATCAAGATGTTTATCTGGGAACACAATTGATATATACAGCCTTCGGACGGCCGAATTTTGAATTTAATTTATGAATTGAAGGCGCAAAAAGGTGGCTCAGCTTATTTTGGACCGCAGGGATATCGATTTTGTTCTGTATGAACAGCTAGGGATCGAAGATTTGCTGAATAAAGAAAAGTACAAAAACTTGAATCGGAAGGTGTTTGACATGATCATCTCCGCGGTGATTGGTTTCTTTATTGACAATTTTGTATTTATGCGCAATATATATAATCAGTTCATGATTTAACGGATTCATATTATTTTTATCCAGAAAATCCACTCTGGGAATTACAGGTAAAAGCCAAATAATATTCCCTGAAAGAACAAAGAAAGCATCGGGCTTTGAAGGCAGAGTCAGAAGTGACGCTGCTTTTTTTTGTGTAACTGATACAATTTAAATTTCCGATTCTTTTGACACTTTCGATGAATTCTCGAAAAACCGAATATATAAAGAAAGGGATCTATGCAGGAAGGAATCGTCAAGTGGTTTAACAAGAAAAAGAACTACGGGTTTATAGAATCCGAAGGACAGGAAGACATATTCTTTCACGGATCGAACATCCTTGACCATGGCTTTTTTGGTCTCAAAAAGTTCGATCGAGTCAGCTTCGAAGTCAAAGACACGCGCTACGGGCGTCAAGCAGTTAAAGTAAAAGTGATAAGTTAGTTCGGCCCTCACCACCCATGATCCGGACATGTGCCTTATTGCCGGTCTCGGTGTCCATGCATCACCCAAGCATGGAACTACTTTAGAAAAACCAACATAATTGCTCTTAATTTTTTTAGGGAAGAGAGTTTCATATGTTCTATGAAGCAGTATTTCAGCCGTCAAAAAGAAAAAATTATAATGCCGAGGCCAAAAAGCTTGCAGGCAAAAAAATTGCTGTTCAGGATGGATGGATGATCGAAGATGGGCCTCTTAAGGGCCAAAATTGTTTTTATATCCCAAACTCCACGGTAGGCTGGATTCCTATGGATGACCTAATTGATTTAAAACCTATTTCTTTTACCAAATGGAAAGAAATTTATAAAAATTTGGATCTAGGCAATTTATCCTAAGTCATATCCAGACCTTCATGGCTTAAACTTATAAAATATTTAATTCGCAGATTCTTCGGAAATGATGGCCATATATTGCAAATGCAATGGCCATCGGCAACAATTCAGGACGCTTGCGAAGTGTCCACAAAAGAAGCCTCCAATACTGGAAACGCTCTTTGCCAATGACGCCAAGCCGAATACACGTACGAAAAAACGCTATGAATCGCTTAAAGTCAAGCGGGATTTCAGTTTTCGGTGACTTATACTCCATCAGAAATGTTCGAACGCGCTCATAGTAATGTCTGGGGGAATAAATGTGGCGTAATATTTGCTCGTATCCCTCACATAACACTTTAAGGTCCATGCGTGGGATGATATTTGTTGTACCGTCTGTATTGCCTGACATAAGACCGGTAAGACGCCCCTCTTTTTTCAAACGCTTATATAGTTTAGTACCCTTGGGTGCTTGCAGCAGGCCGACCATGGCTGTTACAATCCCGCTTTTCTGGATAAAATCAATCTGGCGCTGAAAGATGGAAGGGTTATCACTATCAAAGCCAACGATGAAGCCTCCCTGTACTTCTAAACCAGCTCGCTGGATGCGTTTTACACTCCCAACCAAGTCACGGCTTTTATTCTGTTTTTTATTGCATTCAGCCAATCCGGCTTCACTAGGTGTTTCAATGCCAACGAATACCGTATCAAATCCTGCTTCAACCATCATCTCCATTAAAATCTTGTCATCGGCCAGATTAATAGAAGTTTCGGTATTGAATGAAATCTGCTTCTTGTCTTTGCGCCATTCAATGAGTGCCGGCAGAAGCTGCGTCAGCAGATATTTTTTGTTTCCGATAAAGTTGTCATCCACAAAGAAGACCCGTCCTCGCCAACCCAATTTATGAAGGCTATTTAACTCGGCAATAATTTGCTCGGAAGTTTTAATACGGGCTTTATGCCCAAACAGGGCTGTTACGTTGCAAAATTCGCAATTAAATGGACAGCCTCGGGAAAACTGTACACTCATCGAAGCGTATCGGTTTAAATCAATTAGTTCCCACGTCGGAGGAGGTGTCTCCCTGATGTTAGCAAACTCACACGTCTCGTAGACACGCGCAACGCATCCCCGCTCCAGATCCCGCAGAAATGAAGGCAACGTCAGCTCGGCTTCATTCAGTACAAAATGATCAACTTCGTCAAAAACCTCATATTCACTGGTGAACAGCGGTCCACCCGCCACCACCCTGAGGCCGGCTTTTTTGCAAATGCCAATGGCCCGCCGGGCAGATTCTTTCTGCACGGCCATAGCACTGATAAACACGCAGTCAGCCCACAACAGGTCTTGTTCAGAGAGCTTGGTTACATTAAGGTCCACAAGTCGCTTGGACCAGGTTTTGGGCAACATGGCCCCCACCGTTAGCAATCCCAGCGGTGGGAAGGCAGCTCTTTTACGGATGAATTTAAGCGCATATTTATAACTCCAAAATGTATCCGGAAATTCCGGATATATTAGCAAAGTATTCATGTAACTTCCTTTCGTACTTCGGAATCGACATCAATCCATAAATAAATAAAACGGCTGTGTCAAGACAATACGTTACAATTGGCGGGTTGGGTTAAATTTCAGATATCCAAAGATGTTTTGACGCTTTCCACCGTTAACCGGACAACCCCTTCCGGTTCTGTGGACATGGACATCGCCTTCGTTACCATGAGAGGCGTTGCGTAATAGAATTCTCTCCAAGTCAGCTCAGAGCCGCTATACAAAGAAGGGTTTCAGATTACCAGCAGCATCAAAATCCATCGCTCTCTTTTCAATCACGACCTCAAGGTCACTGCGCGTTTAAAGTTCCTCTTCATAGGCTTCCGAAACATCCATTTTTCTTTTTGAAATTTCTTTCCCAATAACCTAAAAACCTTGCCGAATGACTTTCATTGCCAATTTAAGATGGTCCCGGATCGCTTTTTGGGCCGGCCCTATTTTACGGCTTTTAATGGCCTCCAGAATCGGATGGTGGGTTGTCACGAACTGGTAGGAATTCTCAAACAGATTCTTTTCGATTGTCAGGAAAACCTGCAATTGATTTTCCAGGTTTAACCAAACATCCAACAGTTTACGATGACCGGACATTTCACAGATAGTTTGATGAAACCGTAAATCCTCTGAAATCATTTTATCTATGTTGTCATCTTCTGAGGCCTGCACCATGGCGGCGACAATGGATTCGAGTTTTTTGATTTTTTTCTCATCAATATTTTTGATCAGAATCCGCACGGCTAACTCTTCTATGGCACTGCGCAGCGAATAGAGCTCTTCCATGTCCTTTTCGGTGAGCTCTGCAACATAAGTACCTTTAAAGGGCTTGGTTTGAACGAGTCCTTCCTTTTCCAGGTAACGCATTGCTTCACGTATGGGGAATCGACTGATCTGCATCTCCTCGGCCAGTTGCGTTTCCACCAGCCGATCGCCGGGTTTCAGCTTTCCGCTTCGGATGGCTTCTCTGATCTGCTGAAATGCCTGATCCATTAAAGTTGATCGCTTTTGGCTTGAGAATACCGGGGGCATAGAGTTACCTTTATTTGAGTCTTAAAAGTAAAGTTTTTGCATTAATATTAAAAAATTTGCTTGATTGTAAACTGTCAACAATTTACAATT
>CP070746.1:1737898-1780717 GCA_020348305.1 Desulfobacterales bacterium | reverse complement strand
AAATTTCGCCGACCTGTTTTTCATCCGCGGCAATAGGATTTCCGTCTTCATCGACGACTTTAAGATCTAAGCCGATAAACGGCCGACCTGTTTTGGACTTGTATTTGAACTGCTCATCGGGTGATAAATTCTGCAGATGCTGTTTTATGATACTGAAAGTCAAATATGGACTGGTCTCGGTCATACCATAGGTTTGAATATAATCGCAGCCAAAGACTTCTGTGATGCTTCGCACCACTTCCGGGGCGATGGGGGCGCCGCCGCTAAGAATCACCCGCAGGCTTGAAAAATCATGCTTGTTTACGTTTGGGTGCTTGATCATTAGATTGAGCATGGTGGGGATCAGGTTGCTTAATGTAATTTGCTCTTTTTCAATAGTGGCCATTACAGCCTCGGGCTCAAATTGACCTACCATGACATGGCGTGCCCCCACCCAGGTGATGGCAAATGTTGCCCAGGCATCGGCCAGATGAAACATGGGGGCAATGTGGCCCCATATGTCTGTGTCCGCCAGCCGGAGTTCTGCAATCGTTCCCAGGGCATGGAGGCAAACGTTTCTATGAGTGAGCATCACCCCTTTAGGGCGTCCGGTGGTGCCACTGGTATAGTAGAGATGGGCAACATCATTTTCCTGATTTGAGACGGGTTCGAAAGAACCTTTATGCTCATTGATGACATTTTCAAAGGCATGACACTTAAGGTTGATAGCCATGGACGGTGAATCTCCGATCCAGAGAATTCCTTCCAAAGGTGTCTTTTCTTTCAGAATACCTTCTACAACAGATGCAAACTGCGCACCGGTAACCAGCCACCGGGAGCCGCAATCACGTAAAATAAATGCTATTTCTTTCGGAGAAAGTCGAAAATTTAGTGGATTGAGGATTGCCCCGATTCCGGCAGCTGCGTAGTAGGTTTCTAAATACGCGTGGGAGTTTACTTCAAGGATCGAAATGCGATCTTTGGGTTGAATGCCATGCGCCCGGAAAAACCGGGCCAGACCGGAAACCCGCTCACCGATTTGAGCATAAGTAAACGATCGATCACCATCAACAACTCCCACCTTTTCAGGATAAAGTTCCACTGCTTTTTTCAAGGTCATCCAGATGTCCAAAATGTATTCCTTTCTAAGTAAATATTATTTGGTTCTAGAATCGCTAAGATCGGCTGATGTGGCCTTTTCTTTTAAGCATTGATCAGCTTTTTTACCAGATCGTTTTGACATGCGGGTAGTCTAATAATTTTTTATCTTTGGTGACCAAATGGGCTCCTGATGATAATGCAGTTGCAATTATTATGCGATCGGCTGGATCAGGGTGAAGTGGCTGTGGCAAGTTTACTGCCTTGATTGCTATTGAGTTCGAAACGGGCACAAACTGAAGAAACGGCAAAGCTTCCGATTTTGCTACCCAGTCGGTTATTTCCAAAGCAAGTGTCACTCTTTTTTTTGCAACCAGAAGAGCAATCTCCCAGACACTGATTGATGAAATTAACAATCCTCTTTCTTTTAGGGCTGCATTTGTCGCCTTTTTTGCCTTTTTTGATAGTAAATCTGGATTACTAACAAACCAGATCCAGGCATGTGTATCAAGAACAATCACTTTAACGCTTCCCAGTCCTCCAAACCGACAGGTTCTGTTGGATCTTTATACTTATTAACGGTATTTCGAAGAGATTTCATGGCTTCTTCAGGATTTTCGGTATAAGGCACAATTTTAAGAACTGGTTTACCGCGGTCGCAGATGATCAATTCTTTTCCGGTTTTTTCAACCTCACGAAAATAATATAATGCGCGGGGTTTAAACTTTGATTTTGATATCATATTTTCCATATTGCGTTCCTCAAATTTAATTTTAGTCCCAATATGACATGGTCATAATACCATGGTCATTTTTTACGTCAAGCCATAATATTACTAAACTTTATTCATTCAAAACATTCATCAAAGTTTGTTGTAAAGGGATTTTAAACTATCTGTAATCAATACTAAATGATATGACAATTTTCGCAATATTATTGAGATTTTCACGAAGATGTGATTTTATTTAGTTCCAACCGATTTGATAGTGTATTTTCCCAAGGACAGATTTACATGACATTGCCTATTGACAGTTTTGCTGAGGATTTTGATCCTCGTTTTAAAGTTTTCCATGAACTCATGGCCAAAAAGGTCAGAGATATTCTTTTGGTCTCCACCCCTTATGATGCCTGGATTATGGAAGAAGATTGCCGGCTTTCTGAGCGGATTATTAATGAATACCGGGGATTGAATCTCAGCAATCCGCCGCGATTTACCTGGGTATCCACAGCAGAAGAGGCGCTTGCAGCTTTGGATGAAAAAAAATTTGATTTAGTTATTACCATGCTGCATCTCGCCGATATGGATGCCTCTGTTCTGGGGCAGGAAATTAAAAAGAAGGTGCCCGATTTGCCGGTGATTCTGTTAAGCCATAGTTCCATACTTCCCGATGCTCAGGAATGCAGTCTAAACTTTACCCATCCAGCCGGTATCGATCGAACATTTGTCTGGTCCGGCAATACGGATATTCTGGTTGCACTGGTGAAAAGTGCAGAGGACCGATTGAATGTCGAGCACGATACGGAGTATGCCGGTATCCGAGTTATCCTATTTGTGGAGGATTCACCCCTTTACAACTCAACCTTGCTGCCCGTTTTGTACCGGGAAGTGGTGAGTCAGACCCAGGCTGTGCTCGAGGAGGGACTGAACGAGGAGCACCGGTTACTGACCATGCGCGCGCGCCCGAAGATATTGGTGGCCAGAGATTACGAGGAGGCCGTCCATCTTTACAAGAAATTCGAACCATATGTTCTGGGTGTTATTTCAGATGTCCGCTTCCCGCAAAACGGCCAACTCGATCATGAGGCTGGTGTGGCATTTCTATCAATGATTAAGCAGGAGCGATTTGATATACCGCTTTTACTCACCAGCTCGGAGCCTTCAAACGCTGAAAAAGCCGCCACAATTCCTGCCTTCTTTGTAGACAAAAACTCGCCCACGCTTCTTGCTGAAGTGCACACATTTTTTATGGATTATCTTGGGTTCGGTGATTTTGTCTTTCGCAAGCCGGATGGACGCGAAATCGCTAGAGCATCGAATATGCGCGCTCTTGAAAAGAATCTGCAAGAAATTCCGGAAGATGCGTTTATCAACCATTGCAGCCGCAATGATTTCTCACGTTGGTTTTTTGCGCGCACGGAAATCATGCTGGCGTCCATGGTGCGGCCCATCCGCGACGATGACTTTTCCAGCGTGGAAAGCCACCGGCAGTATCTTATCTCTCTGATTCAAGCCCGGCGGCGGCGGCGGCAAAAGGGAGTGGTGGTTGATTTTGAAACCGGCGATTTTGACTCGGATACCGAATTTTTTAAAATCGGAAAAGGTTCTTTGGGCGGAAAGGCGAGAGGATTGGCGTTTGTATCCAATCTGCTGCAGCGGCTGCCGGAAATACATAAGAAATTCGAAGGAATAAACCTTCTCATACCGCAAACATTGGTTATTACGACCGATGGCTTTGATGCCTTTGTGGAAGAAAACAATCTGAAGGGACTCGCAAAGTCGGATGCTCCGGATGAAGAGATTGCCGAAGCATTTCGCAAGGCTTCGTTTCCAAAATGGATTGCCGATATCCTAAAGGCTTATCTGGACAAGATCCATTATCCGCTGGCCATCCGATCGTCCAGCCTTCTGGAAGACGCTCAATTTCGGGCCTATGCCGGTCTCTATCGCACCTTTATGCTGCCAAACGATCATCCCGGTTTGGAGAAAAGGCTTGAACAGTTGATCAATGCCATCAAACTGGTGTACGCATCCACCTATTTTCAAGGTCCCAAAGCGTTCTCCCAACGGATCGGCCACCGCACGGAAGAAGAAAAAATGGCGGTGATTATCCAGCAATTGGTGGGCGAGAGATACGGAGATTATTTCTATCCGGCGATATCCGGGGTGGCCCAGTCCCATAATTATTACCCCTTCGCGAAAATGAAACCCGAAGAAGGCATTGCAACCATCGCCCTTGGTCTCGGCAAAACCGTCATGGAAGGCGAAAAGGCCCTTCGGTTTTCACCAAAATATCCGCAACTGTTGCCGCAGCGATCCACGGTAAATGATATCCTCGAAAATTCACAGCGCTATTTTTATTCGGTAAAAATGGGAGGCCCCTATCCTGATCTCGGTATCCAGGAGGATGCAAATCTTTACAAACGTGAAGTCGATGACGTGGTTGCGGATCCCCCCATGAAACTGCTGGCCAGCACCTTCCTGCCGGAAGAAGGCCGTATCAGAGATAGCACGCATATTCCCGGATACAGTGTGCTGACCTTTTCTCAGATCCTGAAATACGATTTGTTTCCTCTGCCCGAGATTCTTTCAGAAGTTCTTGCAATGGGGCAGGAAGGAATGGGTTGTCCGGTGGAACTCGAGTTTTCGGTAAACTTATGCCAGGAAAAGGATTGCGAACCGCAATTTGCTTTTCTGCAGCTAAGACCCATGACGGCCAGGGCGGAACTCGGACAGGTGGAAATTATCGAAGAAGAGATTAAAGCGGCGTTTTGCTATTCTTCCCATGCGCTGGGTAATGCGGAAAAAACGGATCTCGCCGATATTCTATATATAAAGCCGGATGTGTTTGATCCCAGCAAAACCCCGGAGGTGGCTCAGGAGATCGGAAAATTAAATGCAGGGTTGGTAAAAGAAGGACGAAGATACTTGCTTATCGGGCCGGGTCGCTGGGGTTCGGCAGACCGCTGGCTGGGGATACCGGTGAGTTGGGCTGAAATCTGCGGTGTGGGTGCAATGATCGAAACATCTTCTCCCCATTTAAAGGCCGATCCCTCGCAGGGCTCCCATTTTTTCCACAATATCACATCGCTGGGTATAAATTATGTGACCATCTCCAATACCAACAAAGATTTTCTAAATTGGAACTGGCTTACTTCTCTGCCGGTAACCGATGAGACCACGTTCGTTGCCCATGTAACGCTTGAGAAACCGTTTGTGTTGAAAGTGGATGGACGATCTTCTCAGTGTGTGATGTTTACCGGAGCTTTGGCTGAAGGGTATCTCAACTCTTGTATACCGGGCCTCTAGAACTAGTTTTATAATCTCCATCTTTTACCCGAATGCTGTGTTACGCGTCGTCGAAATTGCATCGCGGTAAGATGCCGCTCCCACAAATCAAATATTTATGAAAAAACAAGCTTTCATTTTTTATGGTTGGTTTATCGTAGCTGCTGGTATCGTTTCATATGCCCTTGGCTATGGCGCGCGGTATTCCTTCTCAGTCATTTTCCCTTCCCTCCTGACGGAGTTCCATTGGCCCAGAGACACAACCGCCATCATGTTGTCGGTCCACGTGCTGGTTTATGGCTTTGTTGCCCCTATGGCCGGATTCTTGGTAGACAGAATAGGTCCACGCAAAACCATGGCAACTGGAACAATTCTGTTATCCATCGGTCTATCTCTATCAGGATGGGGGAGCAAGCCCTGGCATTTCTATTTGAGTTTTGGCGTCCTGTCTGGAGCCGGCCTTTGCCTTATAGGTGCCGTGCCCTTTACTGCTATATTGAGGAATTGGTTTGAAAGAAAGAGAGGACTGGCCTTCTCGCTCCTGTTCTTAGGCGGCGGCGGTGCCTTTGCTTGGTATCCAGCCTTAGCCTACCTAATTAAAAACGCCGGCTGGCGAAATACTTTCGTGATCGAGGGTTTTGTTGTTACCGGTCTTATGCTGCCCCTAATCATTCTTACCGTTCGGTATCATCCTCGGGAGAAGGGCCTTATATCCGACGGCCTGACAAAGACTGCCGGGAACCTGAAAACAGCTGAAACGGGAGCAGCACAAATCGTGGATCACGCTTGGACGGCTATTGACTGGACGTTGCCGAATGCCATCAGAACCGGCCGCTTCTGGCTGCTATGTCTGTCAACATTTTCGATGTGGGGGATCACGCAACATATTATGGTGGCTCATCACGTGGCTTTTGCCACAGATCTAGGCTACCCAAAAATCTATGCTTCCTCTGTATTATCCCTGTTTGGCATCTTATTTGCCTTCGGCTCTCTGGCTGCCTCTGTGTCTGATCGCATAGGGCGCGAGAACACCATGATTATCAGTACGATCATCGGCATATCTGGCATATTCGTCCTGATGTTCATGAAGAACACTTCCGATTCCTGGATGCTTTACTACTACGCAATAACCTTTGGTTTTAGCAACGGGTTAAGTGCACCGACGATAGCTGCCACTGTCACGGACATTTTCCAAGGGCCAAGGATAGGGTCTACCATTGGCTTTGTGTGGTTTAGTTTTGCTGTTGGAGGTGCCATAGGACCCTGGTTCGGTGGTTGGATTTTTGAATTCACCCAAAGCTACGAGATTGCATTTTTAACGGCAATAGGTTGGTATGCTGTGGCAGGTGTCGCAATCTGGGGGGCGTCACCCAGGAAGGTGCGGCGTGTGCCGGGTCAGGTTATAGCCCGGCAAAAAGGTAGAGTGAATATTTAGCAACACCAAAATCTATTTCTGAGACTAAATGAGTTTAAAAAAATCTGCAAATCGGCAGAACAACCAGATCACCGCACTGGTTGCCAATCAAGCCGGTGAGATTATTGAATTGGATGGATACGCCTCTGTTGGAATGGCAGGACCATCATTGGTACCCCTATCGCTGGGCCAGACCCGCACAATCCCTCACGGCAGCGAGTTGATGTATTTACCTGATCGAAGTCCCGTTTTGTTTAATTTGGGTACGCACAAAATTGAAACATTGAAAGAAAATCCTTACGTGCCAGGAGAGTCGATATTTCCGGTAGCGGCCTTTAACTCGCCCGGATATATGATTACTCACGTGAGTGCTTATCGGGAAAATAAAAAAGCACGATATCTTCCGCTTTTTTCCTATGGCGCGGTGGGATGGTATCGGGGGCATTTTCGGTCGGCAGTTATTCGGGTCGATCCGGAAGCCCGCCAAGACCTCCGGCAGATGAAGCGTGAAGATGTGGTTGCTGGTGTTGAAATGGTGCGCAAACACATGCCGGTAAACCGGTTACGAGCACATCTAGAAAAATGTGCTCTGGAATATGGATGTCCGGCCGGCAAAAATTTCTTTTTGGGTCGATTTGAAGCGCCCCTTCCCACGGCTAAACAATGCAATGCCCGCTGTTTGGGATGTTTATCGCAGCAGAGAAACAGAGAAATTCCTTGCAGTCAGGACCGTATCGAATTTACGCCTTCACCGGAGGAAATTGCTGAAGTTGCCATAGCCCATATCGGACGGGTGAAAAAAAGTGTTGTCAGCTTTGGGCAAGGCTGTGAAGGGGATCCTTTATTGGCCGCTCATGTGATTGAACCTGCCATACGCCAAATACGAGCGAAAACAAAGCGGGGAACCATCAATATGAACACGAACGGTAGTCTGCCGGATACCGCAAAACGGCTATTTGAAGCCGGACTTGATAGCATCCGAATCAGCATGAATAGCGTCCGCAAGGTTTGCTATGAAGCCTATTTTCGGCCAAAAGGATATGGATTTTCAGATGTTTTGAAGAGTATCGAGTTGGCACTTGCGTGCGAGAAATTCGTGGCGATTAACTATCTAAATTGTCCCGGTTTTACCGACGCGCCACAGGAAGTGAAGGCCCTGCTGCGATTCCTAAAAATATATCCTGTTCACATGATTCAGTGGCGCAATCTGAACTTCGACCCGTTAAGATACTGGAAGAAGATGAATGGCATAACCCGGCATGGTGAACCGATTGGAATGGAGAATCTGATCAGTCGAGTGCGCAAGCAATTCCCGAAGGTGAAACACGGCTACTTCAACCCGCCAAAGGAAAATTTTTAATTTTAACCACAGAGCTCCGTGGTGAATTCAGCAATGAAATGGATCGAAGCAAAAGTTGTCTTTAACCATACCGATAACGATCTTGCTGCCGACCTTATCGCCACCATTTTTTACGATTTTGATTTGCAAGGGGTTGTCATTGAAGACCCGGATATTGAACCTGATGGTGCCTGGGCGGAGGATGCCGTCGGGCAGCCGGATGCTCATTCCGTAATTGGCTATTTTCCAAAAGACCGCCTGGCCGCAGAAAAAGGCAGCGTCTTAGCGGACAGGCTGAAGAGGCTTCAAAACAAACTTGGATTATTCTACAGGGTTAGTTTTAAGGAGTTTGATGAAAAAAACTGGGCCGAAGCATGGAAAGCGTTTTTCTGGCCCCAGAAAGTGGGCCAGCATATTGTTGTCAAACCGACCTGGCGGGATTACCGTGCCGAGTCAGATGATATCATTGTCGAATTGGATCCGGGGATGGCATTTGGCACGGGTACCCATCCGACCACTGCCCTGTGTATCGAGATGATTGAAACTTATCTAAAAAGGGGAGACAATTTTTTGGATGTGGGCACCGGTTCCGGAATTTTGATGATTGCAGCGGCAAAGCTGGGAGCTGAGATGGTTTGTGGAGTCGATAAAGATGAATTCGCTGTGGATATTGCCACCAAAAATCTTGTGCGAAACGCGATCGAACAGGAAAAATTTTCCGTAAATACAGGTAATCTTATAGAAAGCATAGAAAGCACGTATGATTTTGTGGTGGCCAACATCTTAACTGATGCGATTATAAAACTGCTGGCTGATATAGAGAAAGTCATAAAAGATAAAGGTATTTTCGTCTGTTCCGGTATCCTGGAAGATAATAAAGATTTGATTATTGCCAAGATCAAGGAAATAGGGTTTGAAATAATTGAGACATGCATAAAGGAGCAATGGGTGGCCATATGTGCCAGGCTCACGGCACACGGCTCATGGCGCAAGGGATAGAACATTTTCATTACTATCAATTGCCCAATTCATTGCATTAGTTTCATAGATCAAGGAATACACCCCATGAGAATACTGCTCGTTGAAGATGATCAGAAGATCGCCTCATTTATTATAAAAGGTCTGAAGGCCGGGGGATTTGCGGTCGATCATGCCCTTGACGGCGAAGATGGACTTCATCTGGCGGTGACCGAACCTTATGATGCCGCCATTGTTGATATTATGCTTCCCAAATTGGATGGCTTGACCCTTATTGAAAAAATGCGGCAGGAAAAGATAAATACACCGGTCATTATTTTAAGCGCCAAAGACACTGTTGACGATCGCGTGAAAGGGCTGCAGACCGGTGGAGATGATTATTTGACCAAACCATTTGCCTTTTCCGAATTGCTCGCCCGAATTCAGGCACTGATTCGGCGAAGCACCGACCAAACCGAGCCGACCCGATTGGTGGTGGGCGATGTTTCCATGAATTTGATTACCCGTCAAGTTGTTAGGGCCGAAAAGAAGATCGATCTTCAACCGCTGGAGTTTTCCTTATTGGAGTATTTAGTGCGTAATGCCGGCAGAGTTGTTTCCAAAACCATGATTATGGAGCATGTGTGGGATTATCATTTTGATCCCCAGACCAATGTGGTGGAATCGCGAATTTATAAACTCCGGGAAAAAATTGATAAAGAATTTCCAACCAAGTTGATTCACACGGTACGCGGAGTGGGATATGTCCTCAAGCAAGCTAAAGAAGAGACTGCTTAGTATCCGTCATACCCTGGCCTTTCGGTTGACTCTCTGGTACGCAGGTGTCTTTCTGGTGTCTTCATGTGTGGCCTTCCTCTTTTTCTACTTATTGATTACCGCTGTGATTCGGGATCGTACCGACCAGGATCTGTTGGAAGAAGCACGAGCGCTAACGTCCATCCGAAAAGCACGGGGTATCGAAGCCGCTCAGCGGCAGGCGGTTCTTGAGGCTCAGGCAGCCGGTGAAAAGAAGATTTTTTTTCGGTTTCTATATCCTACAGGAATTGTTTTTTCTTCCTCCAACATGTCCTATTGGCGAGATATCGGCATTGAACGAAACGCCATCAATCAATTGCTGGAAGACAACCGACCGGTTTTTGATATCATCCGCACGCCCGATCGTCGACACCAGATTCGGGTTCTCTATATCCTTTTCAGTCCAAGCGTTATCTTGCAGCTGGGCCAATCCATGGAAAACTATACCCGTGTCATCGAAGTCTTTCGTAAAATATTTATCACGACGATGGCGATTCTTTTCTTGCTGGCAGCTGTCGTCGGCTGGTTTATGGCCAGACGGGCGCTGGCCGGTGTCGAAACGGTAACTCAAACGGCAAGACGCATATCCAACGGTAGTCTTCAAGAGCGGGTGCCGGTCAATAAACGCGAGGATGAAATCGATCAACTGGCAATCACCTTTAATCAGATGTTGGATCGAATACAGGCTTTGGTAACCGAAATCAAAGATATGAGCGACAACATCGCCCATGATCTAAAAGGCCCCATTACCCGTATGCGGGGGATATCCGAAGTCACCTTGACTTCGGCTGCATCCCTGAAGGAATATGAAAGCATGGCGGCCAGTACGATTGAAGAGTGCGACCGGCTACTAGATATGATCAACACCATGCTTTTTATATCCAAAGCCGAGGCGGGTGTTGGTCAATTGGATAGAAAAGAAATTGATATCGCTGCAGTTGTCCGTGATGCCTGTGACCTGTTTCAGTCTGCAGCCGAAGATAAGGGAGTAACGATGGTTTGCCATGCAAAAGAAGCTTTCAGACTTTACGGCGATATTCGCTTAATTCAAAGGATGATTGCCAATTTGCTTGATAATGCCATCAACTATACACCGCCTGATAGCCGGATTGAGGTGTCGGTTCTTGCCGAGGGCCATCAAAAAGTGGAAATCGCGATACAAGATACAGGCATGGGCATTTCTCAAGACGATCTTCCCCACATCTTTGAACGTTTTTATCGCTGTGATCCCAGTCGATCCCAGAGTGGCACCGGACTGGGACTCAGTTTTTCCCAAACTGTCGCCCGGGCCCATGGTGGCGATATTACCGTTGTAAGCACACCTAACCAGGGAAGCACCTTCACAGTAACCCTTCCTGGAATTGGTTTTTAAACATACATTTCTTGTATTTATGATTCAGAAAAAAGACTAAGGAGGCAGACCAAATGACAGCGGCAACCAGACTATATGACGCTGAAGTTGTAAAAGATATCAGAAAAAAGAAAAAAGTATGGCAGGATAAGTCATCCTTCGCCAAGAAAAAGCGGCAGCATGCCTTGCACACGCTTTCCGGCATACCTATTAAATCCCTGTATACACCGGCAGATGTTTCTGATCTAAATTACATACAGGATATAGGGTTTCCCGGGGAGGAACCGTATGTTCGCGGCGTTTACCCGACTATGTATCGTGGGCGCAGCTGGACGATTCGACAACTGGCCGGCTTCGGGCCTCCGGAGGAGACAAATAAAAGATATAAATTTTTACTTAAAGAAGGCGCTACTGGGATCAATGGGGTTTTCGATTATCCTACCCTTAGGGGGTATGATTCGACCGATCCCATTGCCAGCGCGGATGCAGGGCGCGGAGGTGTTGCCATAGATACGCTGGCGGACATGCAGATCCTATTCGATGATATACCCATTGAAAAGATCAGTACGTCTCTGGTGACATGTCAGCCCATCTGCAATATTATCGTGCAATCCATGTATTTTACCAATGCTCAGCTCAGAGGCATCCCTCTACAAAAATTGACTGGCACAAGCCAAAACGATTTTTTGATGGAGACCGTCATCACGATTGCCCCGGAAGTTTTGCCCCCGCGGGTATCTTTTAAATTGAGCTGTGATGCCATAGAATTCTGCACCAAATATGTACCACGCTGGAATCCTGTGAGCTTTTCCGGCTATAACTATCGTGAGTCCGGCTGCACGGCCATTCAGGAAGTCGCCTTTGTTATATCCAATGCAATTGCCTGTTGCGAAGAACTGATCCAACGCGGATTTGAAATCGACCGCTTTGCACCCCGGTTAAGTTTTTTTCTTTCCGCCCACAACGATTTTTTTGAGGAAATTGCAAAATACCGTGCCGCTCGCAGAATTTGGTACAGGATAATGCAGGAACGTTTCGCAGCGAAAGACCCCCGGTCTTTGAGATTCAGGTTCCATGTTCAAACGGCAGGAGTCGCCTTAACTGCGCAACAGCCGTTAAACAATATTGCCAGGGCGGCTTATCACGGGTTAGCGGCAGTGTTAGGTGGAGCGCAATCCGTGCATATAGACGCATATGATGAGGCGCTGTGCACGCCGACCGAACAGTCGGCCCTTACGGCCTTAAGGACCAACCAGATTTTACAATTAGAAACAGGGGTAACCCATACCATCGATCCTTTAGGTGGTTCGTATTTTATCGAGACCCTGACCAACCAACTGGAGCAAAAGATCAGCAACACCTTGGATAAAATTGAAGAAATGGGCGGTATTGTTGAGGCGGTAAAAACCGGCTGGATTCACCAGAAAATATCAAATGCGGCCTATGAATATCAACAGGCAGTTGAATCCGGAAAAATGTCGGTTGTGGGATTAAATTGCCACCAGGTCAAAGAAGAAAAACTGCCGATGGCGCTTTTTGAGGTGCCGGAAACACTCCGCATACAGGAAGAAAAACTTAAACAAATCAAAAAGAAACGAAATTCCACCCAAGCCCAGCATGCATTGGATGCGATTGCGCGCTGTTGTGAAGAAAACGGTAACCTGATGGAGGTCATAACAGATTCAGTGAAAGCCTGTATAACCGAGGGAGAAATATCACGTAGGCTTAAGGATAGCTATGGTACATGGAACGCTCCTTTATTCTAATATTTTTGAGTTTAATAATAAAATGTTAAAGGAAGAACTATGAAAAAGCGCATCAGGGTCATAATTGCACGTCTGGGAATGGATGCCCACTGGAGAGGCAGTATTATGGTGGCGCGCGCTTTGCGCGATTCAGGCATGGAAGTCATTTATCTGGGTAATCAACTGCCGGAAAATATCGTGGAGACGGCTATTCAAGAGGATGCCGATGTCGTCGGATTGAGCACCCTATCCGGAAACCATATGATGCTGGCCCCTGAAGTTGTTAAACGGCTCAAAGAAAAAGGGGCTGAGGAGAAGGTTGTAATTATCGGTGGTACTATACCTCCCGATGATATTCCAAAGCTTAAATCGGAGGGCATTGACGAGGTCTTTGGTCCCGGAACGCCTTTTGGGAACATAATTAAGTATATCGCAGCATCATTCTAAAAAACGGCAGCCAATAAAGCCTTTCAAATTGTGAAATTAATTTCAGAATAATTGGTTAATTCATTTCTCAATACCTAATTGCGCGTTAGTTCTAATTGATATATGTATCTGTAATTTCTACCTATTTTAAATATTTATTTAACATACTGTTTTTGCATGATTTTTGCACTGACAAATTTATTATCTGTTTATCTCCTGGCATTATAATCTAAATCCACAAATTTAAGGAATCCGATGTTAGCAATAATGCGTTCATCTATTGATCGGCGCACAGGGAAAGATAGACGCAGAATGTTTACGCCGACTCGTTTTTTTTACAAAGGATCAGAACGTCGGAAGCTTAAAGAGAGAAGGTTGCAAAAAGAAAGGAGACGAGGTTGGGTAAGAGTTGGTAAGTGGTCTAGTGTTTTTCTTAGGGATTTAAAAATAGCGAAATTTTTAAAATAGCTCCTAGTAGCAAATAAAATATAAGCCTATTTTAGTATTCTTTTGAAGTTCAAAACTAATATTTTCTATTATTTTATTGCCAATTATATCTTGGCTAATTATATTAAAGCATTATTGAAATATTGGGGCAGCTAAAAATGGAAAATGAATATGTTTTAAAAGATGAGAGAGAAAATGACCCTTTTATTGATCGCCGCTCGGGCGAAGATAGACGTGTTGCCTACGATTTGGATTATTTTCAAAACGGTGGAATAGAAAGAAGAAAGGGAACAGATCGAAGACAGCAAGACGAACGTCGAGGCAACTGCGTTAGAGTAACCAAATGGTCGAGCGTGTGCCCCGATGATGAGTCCTAATTCCTGCCTTACTCAAATACCTTACAACTATTTGATATTTAATTAATATTGCCTGATGCCTTCCATTCGAAATCTCAATTTATCATCCCGGAAATAACATTTTGATCATCTTCAGATCATCTTCCCGTTAACTTGCCGTGTTATCCTACAGCCAGGTTGGGCAACTTTTTTTAATATACGCTTTCATTATCGGGAGGTTGAAATTATGAAAATCAATTATTTTAAAAAACTTACAATAGCAATTGTCGTTTTGGTATTAGCCGGATTTATTTGGGGATATGGACTGGGGAATGAAACTGCAGCGAAAGCAACCACATCAGTTGATTACAAAGTCCAGATGGTACCAATGAATTTTGCTGAACTTGCCAAAGAAGTTAAGCCGGGAGTGGTCAATATTCGAACCGTCAAAACGATGAAAGGCGGCGGGCCGGTGTTTCGACATTTCTTTGGAAATCCGTTTGGCCCCAAAAATCCTCATGGCGAAAAAAATCCGTTTCACGAATTCTTCGGGCCTTTTTCTGAGCGTGGACCATCCCGCGATTTCAAGCAGCGAAGTCTGGGGTCCGGGTTTTTCATAGATAAGGACGGTTATATTGTTACCAACAACCATGTCATTGAGAATGCCGACGAGATTAAAGTTAAACTGGCCAATGGTAAAGAATATGATGCCGAATTGATCGGCCGCGATCCGAATACCGATTTAGCCCTCATAAAAATAAAGGGATCCTCGGAGTTGGTTCCCTTGAAACTGGGCGACTCGGAAAAACTCGACGTTGGGAGTTGGGTGGTAGCGATCGGCAGTCCGTTTGGTCTCGAACAAACCGTAACCGCGGGTATTGTCAGTGCCAAGGGTCGTGTGATCGGAGCTGGGCCCTATGATGATTTTATTCAAACGGATGCTTCTATTAACCCTGGAAATAGCGGAGGCCCGCTGCTAAATATGAGCGGTGAGGTAGTTGGTATTAATACAGCTATTGTTGCCCAGGGACAGGGAATCGGCTTTGCGATACCCATCAATCTGGCCCAAGGAATCATTTCGCAGCTCAAAGAAGACGGGTCGGTTACCCGCGGCTGGCTGGGGGTCGGAATCCAAGACCTTACCCCTGAGCTGGCCGACTATTACAATCTGAAAGACAAAAAAGGGGTTCTGGTATCCCAGGTGTTTAGAGGGGATCCGGCCGAAAAAGCCGGTATTAAACCCAACGACATCATTATTGCTGTGGACGGGAAACCCGTCAATACAGGTCGTGAGCTATCCGCTACCATTGCCGGTCTTCCGGTTGGCAAGCGCACGGCTATTATGGTTCTCAGAGACGGCAAAGAAAAAACGTTTTATGCTGAATTGGCCAAACGGCAGGATTCCGAATTGGTGGCCAAACAGGAGCTGGAAGACAACGGTGATCTTGGCATGCAGGTTACGGAGCTAACGCCGGAATCGGCTCGTCGGTTCGGCCACTCGGAGGATGAAAACGGTGTGCTGGTTATCGGTGTGCAACCCGGCAGCAAAGCAGACCAGGCCGGAATTCAGCAAGGTGATCTCGTTAAGGAGGTCAATCGCAAGCCCGTTGATACGGTCAAAGGATTGCAGTCTGAATTGAAAAATAGATCCAGTGATTCTGTCCAACTCCTCGTTAAGCGACCGAATGCGGGTTTTGTGGTGATAACAATTTCCTAAAGGCAATTCATTTAAATTGAAAACTCAAAACCGCAGACGTGTGAGATAGTAGTTCGTGCGCGCCTGCGGTTTGTTTTTTTAGATTTTTCTAAATGGTTTAGATCCTTTCCAATTGAGCTTTATATAAGATATGCGAACCATTTATGATCGTATTTATCGCACATCTTGATTTAAATCTAATTTTTTCTTGACATCAAAAAGTATACCTGATTAATGGGAATAGAACTTGCCGCATTTCTTCCTTCTTTCTCTATCTATACGACTCAAAAGCGCCATAGAGATCTTTATATAAACATAAACGATTTATTTTCCTTATTTACGAGTCTTAAAAGTATATTTTTCGTAAACTAACAACCTTATCTTCAAGCAATCTATCCGTGTTTTCTTGTAAAAGGAGGAGAACGATGCGCTCCCATTTTCGACGGTTTATGGGGATTGGGCTTCCTTTATTCTTCGCCTGCCTGGTTATGACTTTTTCCTCAACCTCATTTGCAGAATTCGCCTTACCAGAGATGGATCCCAAAGGCTATCCGGCTCCGAACACGGGATGCCTGGCACCGGGAAAATGTCATTCTGGCATTGAGCCCATCCGTGCCCATAACTCTGAGATGGCGAAACAGATTTATGCCACGGGATCCAAGTTGGGCGATCCCAACGGCTGTGTGGTTTGTCATGGCGGCGATCCCACCGAAGAAAAGGACGCGAAAAAGGCTCACACCGGTGCGCCTGATGGAAGTCCTCTCAATACGTTTGTGCTTCATTCCGCTTCGGTGTGGGTCAATCAGAAGATTTGCGGCCAATGCCACGAAAAATGGACCTATGCCCAATACCGCTCCATCATGCAGACCGAGGCCGGAAAAATTCAAGGTGCTCTCTGGGGCTGGGGGGCTGCCGCAACAGGTTACGCAAAAAAATATGGTAATTACGATGTGGATGATCCTGATGGTCCCGTCCCTGTTTTCGGCACAAACGAATACAAGGATTACACCACAGCCCTCATGAAGTCGTACCCGGAAAACTTTCCATCCAAACTCGAACAGGTTCCGAAAACCGATGTTGAGCAGCTTGAAGAAAATCCCCAAACGGCCATCTACACGTATATTCGTACCGATTGCCAGCGCTGTCATGTCGGTGTCAAAGGTCGCAACAGGCGTGGCGACTTCCGCGGGATGGGCTGTGCCGCTTGTCATATTCCTTATAACAATGCGGGACTATATGAGGGTGGCGACCAAACGGTAAAGCGCGACCAATCCGGGCATTCCATGGTCCATTCGATCCAGTCTTCGCGCAAGACCAAAGTCGTGGTCAACAATAACGTTTATTCCGGTATTCCGCATGAAACCTGTGTATCTTGCCACAATCGGGGAAAGCGCATCGGCGTCTCTTTCCAGGGGCTCATGGAGTTTCCCTATGGCAGCCCCTTCAATCCTAAGGGCAAAGAGCAGCCAAAACTGCACACCAAGTTTTACCAGTTCATCAAAGATGATGTTCACCACCAGCTCAAATCCCGCGAAGGAAATCCTGAAGGCGGACTCCTGTGTCAGGATTGTCACACGACAACCTCGGCGCATGGCAACGGCAACATCACCGGCACATTGCTGGCGAACGTCGAAATTGAATGCTCCGACTGCCACGGTACAGTTACCCAATACCCGTGGGAACTGCCCTTGGGTTGGGGGGATGAATTCGGCCGCGATCTCGCCAATGAAAAACCACGGGCAGTATCCAATACGCTCCTGGAAAATCAGGAGAAATTTGGAACGAAATATCCGGCCAAAGACGGGTATTTACTGACAGCCCGCGGCAATCCATTCGGCAATGTGGTGCGTGAAGGCGAAAAAGTCGTTGTGCATTCCGCCAGCGGGTTGGATTTTGAAGTGCCTACTCTGAAATCGATTCAACTAAACAATAAATGGCAGAATAAAAATGCGGCGATTGCCGCAAAAATTCAAACGCCGGAGCACTTGCAGAAAATCGAATGTTATGGCTGCCATTCGGCCTGGGCGCCGCAGTGTTATGGCTGCCACGTAAAAGTTGATTTTTCTGGAGATAAACAAGCCACCGATTGGGTGGCTGCCGGCAATACCCATTTTCCCGATGGCCACACGGCAGAATCCATTCGCGATGGCAAACCACCGGTAGCGCCGGGTGTTGCCTACGGTAAAACTTCTGAAAACCGCTCCTACTTGCGATGGGAGAACCCGGTGCTTGGTATAAACGGTGAAGGCCGGGTGGGCCCGATTATACCCGGATGCCAGCAAATCACTACCGTTATCAGCCCGGATGGCAAAACACTGGTTCACAACAAGATCTGGCGCACACTCGCAAATACAGAGGGCGGGGGTAGTGCGGGCCAGCGCGGAATCGATATGGCCCCGGCGGCTCCGCATACGATCGACCGCCAAGCACGCGAATGTACGTCGTGCCATGCCACCGCCAAGGCTCTGGGATATGGGACCCATGATGGTCGATACCTGCGTCAATACTCCAAAGGTATTTATGTCGATATAATGAATGAGAAAGGCCAGCTGGTTACGAAAACGGCTCAGTTTCAAATCAGCCCAGTTCCTGATTTGCCCATGGATCTGGACCAGGTCGTCTCCCGTGAAGGCGAGCAGATGCAAACCGTCGGGCATCATTGGCCTTTAGACGGTCCGCTGACCAAAGAGATGCGCGACCACATGGAACGTGTGGGGGTGTGTTTGTCCTGCCACAAGGAGATACCTTCGGGCAGGCTCGTCTATCGGGTGATCTCCAAGGTAGGTGATTACCTTGGCATGATTCCGAAGACCGACCCAGAACATCAGAAGCTCATAGGACGAGCAATGTTTATCGCGGCAAATGTTGAAATCTTCGGTGGTTTGGTGGCGGCAATCGTTGTGTTTATTTTAATTATTTACTATATAAGGAGAAGAGTCTAGTCATTTTAAAAACACTTATTAACAAAATTTCAAAGGCTACATTCATACTCAATGGATGTAGCCTTTTTCTTTATTTTCATTCGGTTAGTGGTTTGCGATGGGATATTTATGGCGCAGATCCATAATTGAGGGGCCGTTGACCAAATCCATTAAAGTTGAGAAGTAACATTGACTTCAAGCTGATCGGTGCTAAATTTTAAAGGTTATCATACATGAGCTGTTTTGATCGAACAGCGCCGGAAACCATTGATTATTAATGACGAGATCCCCATGAATGAAAAAGCCACCAAACTATCAGCCTTGATTATTGCATCGATGAGCTCTTTTATGACGCCGTTTATGCTCTCATCGATTTTCCTTGCCCTGCCGGCTATCGGCAATGAATTTAAAACCGATGCGGTCTTATTGAGCTGGGTTCAAATGTCATATCTTCTGGCTGCCGCAGTATGCCTGGTACCGTTTGGTAGGCTGGCGGATATTTACGGCCGGAAAAAAATTTTTATGACCGGCCAGATTTTGATTACGGTTACCTCGCTGCTGACTGCGATTTCTGTTTCAACCCCCATGCTGATTATTTTCCGCATTTTTCAGGGTGCCGGCGGGGCGATGGTGTTTGCCACCGGAATTGCCATATTAACTTCGGTGTATCCACCGCAAGAGCGCGGTAAGGTTCTGGGAATCGCGGTCGCGGCCGTTTATTTTGGTCTCACGTGCGGTCCGCTTTTCGGCGGATTGTTAACCCAGTATTTTTCATGGCGAAGCATCTTTCTAACCTATATTCCGGTGGGTATGTTTATCATTTTGCTGATTATCTTCAGATTAAAAGGAGAATGGACCGGAGCTGAGGGCGAAAAATTTGATCTATCCGGTTCGTTTATCTATGGCATCGCTATTGTTGCGATTATTTACGGGCTTTCTGCGCTGCCGGCAATCTCGAGTGTCGGGTTGCTTATTATCGGCGTTCTGGCCCTGGTTGCATTTGTAAATTGGGAGAAAAAAATTCAAAGTCCGGTTTTCGAAGTGATACTGTTCATTGAAAATAGGACGTTTGCGTTTTCCTGTCTGGCGGCGTTGATACATTACAGCGCGACCTTTGCCGTAACATTTCTATTAAGCCTTTACCTGCAATATATCAAAGGATTTACCCCCCAGCTTACCGGCTTGGTGTTGATTGCCCAGCCCTTTACGATGGCGTTAGTCTCACTGCTGGCCGGATGGCTTTCGGATAGAATTGAACCCCGGGTCATTGCCTCCATGGGGATGGCCCTGACCATGTCAGGGCTCGTACTGTTAGCATTCATCGGAAATAACACCGCTCGGGTTTTTATTGTCATCAGTTTGGTGATTCTCGGATTTGGTTTTGCCCTGTTTTCTTCCCCCAACATGAACGCCATTATGGGCTCCGTGGATAAACGTTTTTACGGGATTGCCTCCGGTTCTGTGGGCACCATGCGCTTGCTGGGACAGATGCTCAGTATGGGAATTGCCACGTTGATATTTGCGCTTTTTATCGGACGCGCCCAGATCACACCTGATTATTATCCTGCCCTGATCCAAAGCATAAAGGTGGCGCTAATTATTTTTTCCTGTCTTTGTGCCATTGGGATTTATTTTTCGCTTTATCGGGGTCGATTGAGACCTGACAATTGAAATTTTTCAAAACTTGGTAAAATGTTCGTGTTGGACCGCTTTTGTCGCGGCTGGAAGCCGCTACCACCGACGGAAAGTCTCCCTAAAAGTTTATTAAGTGCTGTGGGAGCGGCTTCCAGCCGCGATGCAGAGTAAACAAACAAATCTTTTGATCGGCTACTTGTTCAAAATAGACAGATATGATAACCAGAGGGTCTGATCGGAGGATAGATGTTTACAGGTATTCAGGAAATCCTGGTTTTGGTGGTTATAATTCTGGGTATCTTATTTTTACCCAGAATATTGAACAGGGGGCAGGAAAAGGAAACGGCTAAACCGGAACCGGCTTTTGTACTTTCCGGGAAGCTGCGATTGGCCGTTGCGGCTTCAATCTTGTGGCCGGCAGTCATTGCGGCTTTTATACAACCCTGGAAAAAAGACCTGATACCGTTTTTATACCTCGGTTTCGGTCCTGTGGCTTTGGTGTGGATAATGTATTGGGTGTTTACTGGATTTCGGAAAAAAGAAAGGTGACTGACTCCTGGCTGCTGGTGCTGCGCCTGGTCTCTGGCCACTGGTCTCTGGTTTCTGGATGCCGGATGCTCGATAAAAAATGGCACAAGGCACAAGGTAAAAAATAAATGTAATTTTCCTAATTATTATTAATCCAAATTCCGCTTTCCGAATTCCCCATTATTCGATATTTCCCTTCAACCCAATCTCCTCAGCCACCTCTTGCATCCCCTTGATCGTATCGGTAATCAGCTCTGACAACTCTACTCCCAGCATTTCGGCACCTTTTTCAATGATGGATCTGTCAACCCCGGCGGCAAAACGTTTGTCCTTCCATTTCTTTTTAACCGATTTTGTTTTCACGTCCAACACGCTTTTGGAGGGCCTTACCAATGCCGTAGTTACGACAAGGCCGGTCAGCTCGTCGATGGCATACAGCACCTTTTCCATTTCGGACTCGGGTTTGACATCAACACAAATTCCCCACCCGTGACTGATCACTGCTCGGATATATTCTTCGGGCCAGTTGTTTTCCCGCAATATTTCCTCGGTTTTTTTGCAATGTTGATCCGGAAATTGTTCGTAATCCAGATCGTGGATCAGACCGATTACTCCCCATTTTTCTTCGTCTTCTCCTCGCTTGCGGGCCATATAACGCATGACCCCTTCCACAGCCAGGGCATGTTTGATCAAGCTTTCACTTTTATTGTATTTTTTTAAAAGCTCGAACGTCTCTTCACGTGCAGGAACATTAGAACTCATAATATTTACCTCCTGTGTGTTCAGCAAATTCTTTTTTTACATATAATTAGTGTCGATCCGGAAATAAGATAGTTTTTGCCAGTTCAAGGTAGGCGAAAATTTCAACCACAGACATACAATGAGTATTTCGGGGATTAAAATTTCAGCCTGACGCAGAAATTGCAGAAAATAGCCGTTTCCGGGTCGATACTAGCTAACTGACCGTAAATAGTCGAAAAATAGCGGACCATATTATGGTATCGGTTGAATCTTGTCAAGCATAGATCAAGAATTTGACAGAATCTGAGAATACTGTCATATTTGATTGGCAAGTGGGAAACCGAACAAAACCGGAAAAGAATAATTCATCAGGTAAGGAAAACACCAATGGCTGAAATACTTCATTAAATGTGGAAGATAAATATCCCGGTCCTTTATTTTCTCTTGATCCCCAACAACATGCCGGTTATTGTCTCATATCTATCTTTATTTTAATCCGAAATAAGGGCAGGATAAAATATAAATGTCAAAATCCTTATCACGTAGCCCATCTTTAATCGGACTTTATCTGCGTAATTTCACTGCCAACATCTCTGGCAATCTCATCATTATATTGCTCAACATATTTACCCCGCTTGAGGTTTTTAAAGACTGGCAAACATTTCTCAGACAAGAAGGTGGCTGGGTATTGCTGCTTTTCCTTTTCCCGACAATTTTTATAACAGCAATCGTTTTGCAATACCTTATACAACGTCCTATTTCCACCCTATTTAAACAGATCTATTACGGTAATAAAGTTGAGCCTGAACTCCAGGAAAAGGCAAGGCGTCGTTTGTTGAATTTGCACATATATCTTGGTTTGGCCAACTTGACCTTGTGGGTGGTTTTGACAGCTTTGTTTATCCCCGTTCTTCATTATATAAGAGATATAGGGGTGGTTACTTGCCTGTATATTTTTTTCCGGGGCGTGATTATTGGATTAATGGCCTCCTTTATTGCCTTTTTTTTAATCGACGACTATTCCAGAAAAAAACTGATTCCAATACTTTTTCCCGGAGGGAGATTGGCCTTTATGCCGGGAACCATAAGGGTTTCCATTTTAAGAAGGATCCGAATTTTATATGGCGCCGGCACCGGTGCACCGATGCTGGTACTGGTGGGAACACTGGCCTTAATTTTGTGGGAAATGGACGATTCAGTTACTTCTTCCGGAGAATTTGGTAAAGAGATATTTATTTTTATCATTGTTTTGTACTGTATTTTTGTTGCCATTGCATTGAGTTTGAATTTCCTGGTTGGAAAATCCATTTTAAATCCGATAAAAGAAATGATGGGCGTTGTCAAAAAAGTACGGCACGGTAATTTTAATCAGAAGGTCAGGGTAATATCCAATGATGAATTAGGTGTGTTGGGTGACGGGATGAATGAGATGACGGAAGGACTCATCGAACGTGACCGGATGCGCGAGTCGCTCAATTTAGCCAAGGAAGTTCAGCAGGCGCTGCTGCCCCGGGTAGCCCCAAAAATTGAAGGATTGGATATCGCTGCCCACATCATATATTGCGATGAGACCGGTGGCGATTATTACGATTTTTTTGGTCTTGATGATGGAGATCAAAAAAAAGTCAGTGTCGTGGTCGGCGATGTATCCGGTCACGGTGTTCCATCAGCGCTACTCATGGCTTCCGCCAGGGCTTTTTTCCGACAACGATCTGCCTTGCCGGGCACGATCAGTCGCATTGTATCCGACGTTAATCGCCAGCTTGTAAACGATGTTCAGGAGTCGGGCGGTTTTATGACCCTATTTTATTTGACGGTTGATTTAAAAAACAACTGTCTTATTTGGGTGCGCGCCGGGCATGATCCGGCTATTTTGTATGACCCGGAATCAGATACATTTGAAGAGCTGCGTGGGTCAGGCATCGCCCTGGGTATCGATGGTAATCATGAATATGAGGAATACGACAGAAAGGACCTGGCCAAGGGACAAATTATTGTATTGGGAACTGACGGAATTTGGGAGGCTGAAAATTCAAACAGTCAACGGTTCGGCAAGGAACCTCTTCTGCGGATTATTCGCCAATACTCTGAAAGCGACGCCACAGGGCTTCTCACCGCCTGTCTCTATCGTCTGGAAAAATTCCAAAACGGCCTTAAGCCTGAAGACGATGTCACACTGATTGTCATAAAGATTACTAACGTCTAAACAAATATGCTCGCATTAGTAAAAGGAGGCAAAATGGTTAGCACAGGTCATGGGATCGAAGAATTAAGTAAATTTGCTTTGGAATTCATCAAGGAAGCCGGCAAAAAAGCGCTGACGCATTATGGAAAAGGACGACCACAAGTGAAGTTTGACGAGGGAGTGGTCACCGAAGCCGAGCTTCAACTGACTGAGTTTTTTCAGGAACAACTTCAAGAACATTATCCGAAGCATCATGTTTTTCGATTTAATGAGGTAAAAGAGAATTATTCCCATGAAGAAGAACGGTATCTTTGGATTTTTGATCCGTTTGATGGTGTAGCCAATTTTCAGGCCGGAATTCCCGTGTGGGGCTTGTCTCTGGCATTGCTTGAAAATTTTTGGCCGATTTTAGGTGTCTTTTACATGCCGGCGACCGGCGATCTGTTTCACGCCAGAGCCGGACAAAACGCTTTTTTAGGTAAAAAGAAAATTCAAGTATCTACCAGAGAGATTATTAGCGATGAAAGTCTGCTGTTTACCTATTCCCGTTTTCACCAACACTATCGTACCACCTTTCCGGGTAAAATTCGTAACTTAGGCTGTGCCTCGGCCCATATTTGTTATGTTGCTATGGGACGCGCCGATGCCGTATTGGTGGCCAATGAATCTTTTCAAGGAATGGCTGCTGCCCGCGTTATAATAGAAGCGGCCGGCGGAAAATTTTGTAAAATTGACGGTAGCGATTTTTATCTGAACGAATATTTGAATGGTCATCGCATCGAAGATCATCTATTGATTGCCGCCCCCGAAAATTTTTCTTTTGTCAGGGATTGCCTAAAGCCAAGCATTTAGTGCTTAATAATATCGATTTATGCATAACTTGATCACAAAATTGCTCTTCGTTATTTTTATCGGAATTTTTCTGTTTTCATATTCAGTTGTTTTGAATGCATCTGAAACCTATAGATCCAGCCATCTCATTCGTCCGGTAACTAGTGAACATTCGAATGAACTGAGATCAGCCAGGCAAAATGCTCACAAGCCAATCCACCAAGTCAGCTTTCAATCTCGCTGGGGTATCTACGAATTTCTTTTCGGAACACATATGGCAATTATCGGCCTGGTGGCCGTGACACTTGCCTTGTATCGATGGAAGTCAAACGATTTGTCGTTGATTTCATTTGGAATGTTTTGTTTTTTATATGGTGCACGGACCCGCGCGTTTCAGTTTCTGATTGATGCTCCCCCTCTATTTTGGGGTTATTGGCATTGGTTTCTTACTTACCTCACTCCTATCCCTGCTTATATTTTTTTTGAGCAATTTCTTGGAAAAGGCTGGAAATCTTCTATCCGAAGGATGTGGCAAATCCAGATTGTTTTTGTGATTGTGGCTGCTTCGGTGGACCTATTTCAACGCTCTTCCGGTGCTGCCATGCTTGCCAACAATATTATGGCCGTCGTGGGTATATCGGTGATGGGCACCAACTTGTTCCGACCCGGCCTGCAGATGACCCGGGAATTGCGAGTGCTCAAGGGCGGAATATTGATCTTTGGTATTGCGGCCTTGTATGCGAACATTGCCCCTTTGCTGACAACCGGATACGAAATAATGGATCTTGAGCCTCTGGGCTTTCTCATATTTTTAGGTTGTCTTGTCTATGTTGTTGCATATCGTTTCTTTCAAAATGAAAAAAATCTGCTCATCTTAGCCCGTGAACTTGAGACCGCACGGCAAATTCAGTCCTTTATCCTTCCCCAGAAAACAGTGGTTATAAGGGGTCTAGATCTCGCTGCGCGCTATGTTCCGATGGCGTCAGTGGCCGGTGATTTTTATGATTTTGCGATAGTGGACGAAAAACGAGCAGGCATTCTGGTTGCAGATGTTTCCGGTCACGGAGTGCCGGCATCGCTTATTAGCTCGATGGTCAAGATTGCATTTGTATCTCAACACGCCCGTGCATCCAATCCAGCCCAGGTGCTTGCCGGAATAAACCAGATACTGTTTGGGAAACTGGAAAGTGATTTTGTCACCGCCGGATATCTTTATATTGATACGGAGAAAAAAAATATTTTGTATGCCGGGGCCGGTCATCCGCCGTTAATGTTATGGCGGAAAGCGGAGCAAAAGATTTATGAATACCGGGAAAAGGGGATAATCTTAGGTCAGTTTGAAGACGCCGAATATCAAAATATTCACTTGGATATTGAATCCGGTGATCGATTTTTTCTTTATACAGACGGCATCATCGAAGCAACTAATGCTGCTGGAACCCGCTTTGGATGGGATCGCCTTAAAGCCTTTATAAAGTCTCACTCCAATCTCTCCGTCAATCAATTTGCCGATATATTCATTCAGCAACTCTCAAGCTGGTCAGGAAAGCATTCAGAAGAAACATTAGATGATGATTTAACCCTTATCGTGACTGATTTTGAAAACACCTGAAACGATATGCGCACAATCCTATAAACTCTCGTTACCATGGGGATCCACACCTACCTGGCAGGAAGCCAACAACAGCATCAGTTTCCATCTTCACCGATACCACAACGAATTAAATCGTGCTGGCGAATTGGCTCCTCATTTAGAGTTGTAAAAGGAATATATCCGAGTGGTAGCTTAAACCTGAGAGGTTCTCTCGACGTTACGATTACATTAATGTGGTAGGTAAAATTTGACTTTAGCTTCTTTAATGAAGGTTAATTTTAGAGAAATACCGAAACGTGTCTATCTCAGATATGTACTTCTGATGATTCCCGGCACGATCGTGCTGACTCTAATTTTGTTCTTGATTCGGCATTGGGTTGCCGTTCCTGCGTGGTTTTTCTGGGTGTTCATTTCAATTTGGATCGTCAAAGATGTTGTAATGTTTCCCTTTGTGTGGCGCTCTCATGACACACGCAGGCCCGGCATTTCGCGTTCGATGATCGGAGAGCGCGGGATTGTGAAAGAGTGCTTGGACCCCTCAGGCTATATTCAGGTGGTAGGAGAACTCTGGTGGGCAGAAAAAAGTGACGAAGGTCCACCCATCAAAGAAGGTGAATTCGTCAGGGTACAGAAAATAGAAGGATTGAAACTATATGTAGTAACCGATAATGAGGCTTAAATTATGCTGTATTTCACTGGTAAAAATGGTTATAATCAAAGAAATTGGAAAATTACCCTTTTTATCAAATCATCTAGTTGTCCATCAGTATTATCAATTAAAAGAGAAATTTAATATTATTCCGTAAGCCCGAGGAGTTGGGGGGCACAGCCATGGACAATGAAATTATAATATGCCCCAGATGTGATACGGATAATCCGTTCGAGTCCGATATTTGTTACGTTTGCGGTGAACCGCTGCATGCGCAACAACCCGAAAAAGCCGGTAAAAAGTGGCTTTACGGTGTCTTATTTATCATTATTATCGGCATCGGAATTTATTACTATTATAATTTTATTACTCGAGAACCACCAACCCAAGTGACGCCTGAGAAAATTCAGTCTGAGTCTTCGACACCATCAGAAGAAAAAGTGGCATCGCTTGTTCAAGCCTTGCCGTCCGAAAAGCTCGACAAAATTCAAAAACAAACCGCTTTATCCCAACAACCTAAGCCTCAAAAATCAACCCTTCCCACGGGGCTAGTTGTTATTAAAGATATTACGGAAAAACCAATTGCGCAGATCACCACACCCGTGCTTGCCGGCGGTTGGATTGCTTTGCCAAAGCGACTTTGCCTGGGAGGTTACCGGTGGATACTGCGGTTGGATTCGGAAAATGAGCTGAATATCGTGGAAGGAATTATTGGTGAAAATGATCAGATAGGGCTTTGGCGCATTCAGACAGATGAACCTGTCAAAGGGCCGGGTCTTTATCCATGGTCATCCGATCAAGCCTTGGTTTGGGTATCGCTGAAATCCGATACCTCGCCAAAACCTGTGAAAATAAGTGTGCTCGACAAACAACAACATTTTATAAAGGGAACGTTGACAGGGAACATCAGCGAAGCCGGTGTATTGTTTGATCATGATAAGGTGGTTGGCTGGACGTTTGGAAGCATAATGGACGGAGCTTATTTATGGACCGGCGCTGACGGCAATAATCTTAGGGCTGAAATCCGGGTAGATGATTTTTATCGAGCAACCTTCGCCAACAGCAGAGAAGAAGAATTTTTAATGGCATTGGCTATGGGAGAAGAATATACCCATTTGGAGCGGTTGGCAGCTTTTGCCAATGGCTTTCGTTTTGATTCAAAACTTGCTAGAAACGACCGACCCGTTTATCTTCGAAAGGAAGCCGTGATCGCCGAGATGCGAACGTTGATTGCGCAAGCCGTTCAAGAGGGATTTGCCGAACAGGTAGCCAATATTTTTGACTCTCAGGTTCTCAGCCAAACCGCTGACGTTTCTTTGATAAATGATGTGGTTAGCGCAACGGTTGAGGGCTATGATTTTGAGGAGGCCACTGAACTAACCGAAGATATTGCCGGTCGTATCGAATTGCAGGACAGCAAGGAGAAGATTCTGCTTATAGAATTGAGATCCAGTTTATATCAAAATTGGATCACCAGCTTGCTTGAAAATGGCGACACTCAGGGCGGTCGGCATGCCTTTGAACTGGGCAGTCAAAGTTTACCGGATGATCTTAAGATCCACCTGCTTGGTGTACGCCTGGCGCTGGCAGAGAATGACTGGGCCGCGGCTGAAAAGCTTATATCAATGAAAGAGTATCCATCGTCTCTTGGCGATCAGGTGCGAAGTCTGCAAGCACAGATTTCAGATCTCAAAGGACAAGAGGGTAAAATTGTCATCCAATTTGCGCCCGGCAACCGGAATATTCCCGTCACAGCTATCTTGAATCAAACGGTTGAACAAAAGTTTCTTGTCGATACCGGGGCATCGACCGTTACGATTCCAAGTTCAACGGCACAAAGCCTTGGTTTGTCCATTGATAGCCGCAATCCGATTCGAAAAGTTTATACCGCCGGTGGGATTGTATCTGCTCCTGAGGTGGTTTTGCCTTCAATTTTTCTGGAGGGCTGGGAAGTCTTTGATGTTAAAGCGCTGATTCTCGATATTCCAAATCAATCGGATTTGGGTTTATTAGGGCTCAATTTTCTGGAACGATTTCGTATGGATCTGAATACGGAAAAGGGGGTACTCTTGCTGGAACCCCGATGAAAAAAAGCAATAATTTTAAAATTCTTCGATAATTTCACATTTTTCAACGAACTGTTCAATGTTATCACGCGCATTGACACATGCTCCCATCGCATTTTCTAACCCAGCATAAACCGGATCGTCTTCACCCAACAGTTCTCTTGTTTTTCTGAGAATTTTCAATCCTTGTTCAAAATGAGCGTTGATGTCTCTCAATATTTCTTTGCGTTTGTGATGCTTCTCGCGCTCCCTAGTTATCACCGGCAACAAGCGCTGAATGGAATATTCGACCAGTGCATCACGCGGCGCGTTGAATTCTCTGGATATATCTTCCAAAGACCGCAATGTTTTTCGACTGATGACAAATGTTTTTTGAATGCGATTCAGTGCATGAAACTCCGCTGTCTCAATCTCTTTTGCGATGAGACTTAATGATTTGGCATCCTCGATCAATTGATCAAAAAGAGATTTTTGTTTAATTCCCAGATGAACGGCCACAATGCTGAGGGCTTCGATGGATCTGGATGATAATTTAAAGGTTGCCCGGACCGATTGTCTGCCTCTCAAATCCTCAGCCGACGGCAGCGGTAAAGATATACCCTCTGTTATGGTGAACTTGCTTCTTTTAACCATTTTACCTTACCTTTAGTGAAATATTACTTATTAAATTTATAATAAAATAGTAATGAAATTAATAACTAAATTATTTACCAGGCATAATTCATATTAGGCTTAACATATTTGACAGAAGATGTAAATACAAAGCAAAATCTACCGAAAGCTTAGCAACTGCTGTTTTTTACAGTAAATTATTCTCTTGCTAACGCATTGCTATTGAAATTTCACGATTTCTGATCGATATTCCAACTCATTAATATACTCATATTTCTTGAGGGTATCTAAAATCCATCTGGTTTTCCATTGGAGCCAGCGGTGATCTCCCCTTGGGTCAATTATTAATGGTCGCGGTATAACGGCTGCCAATCTGATCATTTCCTCCAGATCGAGTTCGCTGACATTTTTGTTGAAATAATACCGCGAAGCTGCTTGGACGCCAAAAATTCCGGGACCCATTTCAATGACATTCAAATACAGGCAAAAGATGCGGTCTTTACTGAGGTTGGCTTCCAAGCGTTTGGCAATGAAATATTCTTTTATTTTACGGAAAATGCGTTTTTCTGTTGATAGATAAAGATTTTTAGCAAGCTGCTGGGTTAGGGTGCTTCCGCCGCGAACATATTTTCTTTTTTCCCAATTTTTTTTTATCGCTTCTTTTAATTCAGTGAAATCAATTCCGTGATGTTGATAAAAGCCAGCATCTTCAGAAATTCGAACGATATCCTTGAGCAAGGTCGGAATCGTTTCAAATGCGACCCAATATTGTCTGACTCTGTAGGATTCATGGGATCGCTGAGCTTCTCGGATGCGTTGATCGATGAGCGCGGTAGTCTTAGGATTTTTTATTTTTAAACCTGTAACATTGGGCAGGCCAAGGTAAAGATAAAAGAATGTTCCCAGTATGATGAAGGGAATTGCAATAGCCAATACCAATAATACGTTTTTTAACCTGCTTAGCATTTTGTTTTCTTAAATTATTACTGATTGTAGACGAGTTGTGATTGATATTTTAATATGCTTAAAGTCGCAAACAAAATGGCGAATACCATTGTTTATCCCAATTTACTGAAATAAGGTCAACGCCAAATGATTAAAGGGCGATGTTGTTTTCGAACCACCGCCCTTTTTATTACAAAAAATAAAAACGCTATGCGGAATTTTTAAGAAATATTTCCGGATTAAGCGACTTCTTCGAACTCCGCATCCACCACATCATCATTCGAATTTGAAGACGATGAACCGGTTGTGTTTTGACCGCCGCCTCCAGCATACTGTCCGTCAGATGGTCCGGCTTGCTGGTATACCGATTCCGCAAGCCTATGGGAAGCATGGGTTAATATTTCTGTTAATCGTTTTATCTCAGCGGCATCTTCACCTACCATTGCGCGTTTCAGATCGCTGATCGCACGATCAACCTCGGCTTTGGTGGTGCTGTTTAACTTATTACCGAGCTCCGAAATGGTCTTTTCGGTCGCATAGATCAGGGTGTCGGCGGCATTACGGGCATCGATCAGTTCTTTTTTCTTTTGATCGTCTTCAGCGTGCAGGTCGGCATCTTTAATCAGTCGATCGATTTCCTCCTGGCTTAGGCCGGAAGAATGCGTGATCCGGATCGACTGCTGCTTGCCGGTGGCGTTATCTTTGGCGGATACTTCCACAATACCGTTGGCATCGATGTCAAATGTCACCTCGATTTGAGGTGTGCCGCGTGGTGCCGGTGGAATTCCCATTAATTCGAATCGTCCCAGCGTATTATTGTCCGCTGCCATTTCCCGCTCGCCCTGAAGAACGTGGATTGAAACCGAAGGCTGATTATCCTCAGCCGTGGTGAAAATTTCACTTTTTTTGGTGGGAATGGTGGTATTTTTTTCGATCAGCTTCGTCATTACCCCACCCAGAGTTTCGATACCCAGAGACAGGGGCGTCACATCGAGCAGCAACACATCCTCTACATCTCCTTTCAGCACGCCGCCCTGAATAGCAGCACCCATGGCAACAACCTCATCCGGATTTACACCCCTATTGGCTTCTTTACCGAATATCTTCTTTACCCGATCTTGAACCGCCGGCATCCGTGTCATACCCCCCACCAGGATCACATCGTTGAGGTCATGGGGAGAAAGCCCGGCATCCTGAAGCGCAACGTTGCAGGGTCGCTCCAGTTTGTCGAGTAGATCACTGACCAGGCCTTCGAGCTTTGCTCTAGTGATTTTGATATTCAAGTGCTTGGGACCACTGGCGTCGGCAGTGATAAACGGTAGATTCACATCTGTTTGCATGGAAGACGACAATTCGATCTTGGCTTTTTCCGCTGCTTCTTTGAGTCGCTGCAGGGCCATACTATCATTTCTGAGATCGATGCCTTGGTCTTTTTTGAATTCATCCGCCAGGTAATCGATTAATCGCAGATCGAAATCCTCACCACCGAGATGGGTATCACCGTTTGTGGCTTTGACTTCAAATACGCCGTCACCGATTTCGAGAATCGATACGTCAAATGTACCGCCACCCAGGTCAAACACTGCGATTTTTCCTTCCTTTTTCTTGTCGAGACCATAGGCCAACGAAGCGGCTGTCGGCTCATTGATAATCCGCAGCACGTTAAGTCCCGCAATTTTGCCCGCGTCCTTGGTGGCCTGACGTTGACTGTCATCGAAGTAGGCCGGTACGGTGATCACGGCATCGGTTACCTTCTCACCCAGATAATCTTCGGCGGATTTTTTGATGTTTGCCAAGATGTAAGATGATATCTCCGCTGGACTGTGGAGTTTACCCTGAAGGTTAAGGCGAACATCGCCATTGCCGGCTTTTTCGATTTTATAGGGCAACACCGTGATATCCTTCTGCACTTCGGCTGAATCATACTTGCGCCCGATTAGACGCTTTATGCCAAAAACCGTATGTTCAGGGTTGGTAATTGCCTGTCGTTTGGCAATTTGACCCACCAGCCGTTCCCCGTTGGTTGAAACGGCTACCATGGAAGGTGTTGTGCGACCACCCTCCGGGTTTGTAATGATTTTGGCTTCCGTGCCATCCATGATGGCAACACATGAATTTGTTGTTCCTAGATCAATTCCGATGATTTTGCTCATTGGTATTCCTCCTTTAAATTTTCATTACTATAATTTAAACATTTATTTTAGTAATGCAACATTTTTTTTTATGACTATCTTGACAAATATAAATTCGAAATTATTTTATTTGTCAAAAGCACAAAATAGACTAAATGCGTATCTTTGTTAACATTACTTTATAAGAGGAGGTAAGAAAAATGATGAACCTTGTGAGATGGAATCCATGGAGAGAGATGACAACCTTACAGAATCGTATGAATCGGTTGTTTGATGAACCTTTTTTCCGAACCGACCGGGAAAACGATGAAGTCATGGGCATGTGGTATCCGGTTGTGGATATGTATGAGGAAAATAACAGCTTTGTGATCAAGGCCGAACTTCCCGGCATGGATAAAAAGGATATTTCAGTGGATGTGAAGGATCGGATCTTAACCTTAAAGGGCGAGCGCAATTATGATAATGAAGTCAAAGAGGAAAATTACTACCGTAGAGAAAGATCCTATGGCAAGTTCCAGCGAACCTTCACTCTACCGGTTGATGTGGAGCCGGACAAGATTAAGGCTGATTTTAAAGACGGTCTGCTCAAGATAGAAGTTCCAAAACCTGAAGAGCACAAGCCCAAAGAAATCACGATCCACTAACTCTCTTCAATTTCGGATGAACAATTAACCATTTGGGGGTGACATTTATGTCACCCCTTTTATTTTGGGAAATTTGGATATATATTGTAGGTACATTTCATATTCTAGATAAGTTTCAATACTAAATTTGGAGTTCTGATTTTTTTAAACTCAATTGGCCGGGGATCATATTATGAAAGGGTTAATGCGTAAATTAGGCCGTCTAGTCGATGTCTTTTGGAAAAGCGTTTCTGCCTTTCGTCGATTTGTTGTAAACATATTGTTTCTTGTTTTGGTTATCTTCTTTCTCTCCATTTTCCTGTTTGATCGGGGTCGGGAAGTGCCTGATGGTGCCGCCCTGAATTTATCGCTTGCCGGCAATATTGTAGAGCAAAAGACCGAATCCATTCTTTCCAATCAAATATGGGGTGATGCAGCCAAAGAAGAAACTCTCCTGAAAGATATCCTTGATGTCATTGATTATGCCAAAGACGATCAACGTATTAAGGCTTTGGTACTTGATCTGCGCAAAATGGGCCGAGCCGGCCCCAGCAAACTTCAGGATATTGGCGCTGCGTTGAATCGATTTAAATCCTCCGGTAAGCTCATCGTCGCCAGCGGCGATTATTTTAATCAACGACAATATTATTTGGCTGCGCATGCCGACAGGGTATACATCAGTCCGATGGGGGGGGTGATGTTATACGGTTTTGGTTTATACCGAACCTACTTCAAAAGTGCTTTGGAAAAATTGCGGGTGAATTTACATGCGTTTATAGTTGGTACCTACAAATCCGCTTTGGAGCCTTTTTTGCGTGATAATATGTCGAAATATGCCAAAGAAGCCAATCTCGCTTGGTTAAACGTTTTATGGGACACGTATAAGAGGGATATCGTCGCCCAGCGCGGATTAGATCCCGGCAGCATTGATGATTACATTAATAATTTCCCCGCTCATTTGGCAAAAGTTCAAGGCGACATGGCTATTTTGGCACTGAATCACGGTTTAGTCGACGGCCTCAAAACCCGAAATGAGGTGCGGGAAGAGCTGATCGGATTGGTAGGGGAAGATGAAGACAACGGAACCTTTAAACAGATAGAGTTCGATGATTATTTAAGTATTATTCGCCCGTTTCTGAAAAAAACGAGACCCAATCTGCCCAAAGTGGGTATTATTGTCGCCAAAGGAATCATCCTGGACGGCACCCAACCCCCCGGTGCCATCGGCGGTGATTCGCTTGCCGATTTAATCCAACAAGCCCGTGAAGACGATAATATCAAATCCGTAGTGTTACGAATAGATAGTGGTGGTGGTAGCACTTTTGCTTCAGAAATTATACGCCGAGAAGTTGAGCTCACCACAATGCGCGGCAAACCTGTGATTGTGTCCATGGGATCAATTGCGGCTTCAGGGGGATACTGGATCGCATCGGCGGCTGACGAAATCTGGGCCTCTCCCACAACCATTACCGGATCCATCGGAATATTCGGCGCCTTTGCAACATTTGAAAACAGTTTAGAATCTTTAGGGATCCACAGCGATGGTGTGGGAACCACCAAATTAGCTGATGCGTTTGACCCCAGTCGTCCACTCAATCCTCTGGTGAAAGATGCCATGCAGCAAATTATCGAGCAAGGATATCGTTTCTTTATTCAGCGGATAGCGGAAGGACGAAATATGGCGCCGGAAGAGGTTGAAAAAATCGCTCAAGGTCGGGTTTGGTCGGGGTCAACTGCGGTGAAATTGGGACTGGTGGATAAACTCGGCAGCTTGCAAGATGCTGTCCGCGCAGCGGCAAAAAAAGCGGGCCTGAAAGATTATGAGGTATCCTATATCGAAAAACCGTTGACTTATCGAGAAAAATTTATTCAAGGCCTGAATCGATTCCTTTTTAACCTGATTAAGGACAGCTCCCTGGGTAAGGTGTATCCGACTGTCCGATTATTAACCCATTTTGGTAACGAACTCGAACAGATGATGCCATTGAACGATCCACATGGTCTGTACGCCTATTGTTTGACTTGTAATGTTCGTTAAATTTTGATCAGAGGCCTGTCTGCAGCACCCAGAGACAATAAAATTGTAACCTTCACTTGAAAATTGTCCCTAAAAAAAGTCAGGCGATTTAGGTATGATATCCTAAACCGCCTGGTTTATTGAGAAAATAATTTCTTATATCAGTTCTGGTTTTCCTTCTTAAGCCATTAAAACAAATCGTTGAACAAAGACTCTTTGAGCATCTTTTCCGCTATTTCCTCTGATTTTATTTCATAGGTTCCCTTTTCAATTTGGTTTTTTAGCTGTTCGACTTTTTCGGTCCGAACATCGGGTGTGTTATCCAATTGCTTTCTTACCTCCTGAATCTCCTTTGCAGCGTCCGAAATATCGACCTTATCTGCTTTAGCACCCTGATTTACGGCTTTATCGGAGGTGATCTCAGTTTTCTGTTTATCGTTAATGTGCTTTACATAAGCATCGGTATCAACGGTATTTTTTGGGGTAATTTCCATTGTAACATTCTCCTCAACATCTGACCGGATTAAAGCCTATTTCATCCGGCCGAAATTGGTTTATACTTTAATAACATTAGCGCAGTATTCATATTATGTCAAACTCTGGTGTTGTTTAACGTAATATCGGCAACATTTATATAAACTTTAGCTTTTTTTAATTAATTGATTATCATTCAGCAATTTAGATTTTCTATTAAATTCTGAATGCTATTTAAATAATATGTTTTATCATTGACGAGGTGGAGATAAGCCAATTTAATCTCTTGACAGTTACCCGGTTTATAATCAAATTTTATGTAATTTTGTATACAGGTGAGTCGGGGTGATAGCTCGCACAACTTTATTTTTTCTAAGAATGGTAATATTTGCAAAAACTTAGCGAACCGATCATATTAAAATAAGAAGATTCCAGATGGTATGGGTGGTTGAAAAAAAAGTATTTTACCACATCCTTGATTTAGGATTTGAAAGTGTAGGCATACCCATACGGGTAAAATTTGAGTTTGAGGTCCAAGATGGATCATTTGTTCCGGATAGTCTCTCCACTGAACGCTTGTATAATCAACAGGAGCTTGAAAGACGCTATCCGAACCTCAAATTGGATGCTTTAGAGCAAGATATCGAAAAGACGATTCATTTCGAAATTCTGAAATACTTAAAAAATAATGGATACCTAAAGGAAGAATCCGAATGCTAAGCCGCGAAGAAGAAAACTATATTTTAACCCACGCCTATATACCCGAGCATATCGTTGGCCTGATGACATATCTCTGCGATGGCGAGCCGTTTTTAATGGATGATTATTTTGGTTGCCGCAAAAACGACTGGACAATTCTAGTCGGTTATCCTCTGCAACGGAATTTCATCTTAGAGAAATTTGAATGTGTTATTGAGAAGATCAAAAAACAAATACGACCGAGAACTATTTCCCTGATTGCACCGGAGTTGCCGCTTTCAATTTCTACAATTTGCAAAGAAAGCGACAGCGATCATTACTACACGCTTAATGCCGAAAAACCCACCATTCCTAAAGTTATTCAGCGCAACCTAAAAAAGGCACGGCAAACATTGAGTATCGAACGATCTTCAAGCACGCGGAGCGCCCACGATGAAGTCATGCGCGAATTTATCGACCGCGTCAATCCGCCTGTTCGCGTACAAAACCTTTTATTCAAGATGCCGGGGTATATCGGGCATGCCGACAGTTGTTTTGTTTTGAACGCCTGGGACTCCAATGACCATTTAACGGCATTTTATGTTGTTGACCTTGCGGCAAAAGATTTTTCCAATTATATTATCGGATGCTATTCTAAACAAAATTATGTTCTCGGGGCATCCGATCTTTTGCTCTTCGAATTGATTGAGATGAGTGTTGAATACGGAAAAAGTTACATTCATCTGGGTCTGGGGGTCAATAAAGGTATACGACGGTTTAAAGAAAAATGGGGTGGAAGACCCACTCTCCGATATGAAATGTGTGAACTTGCACTCCAAAAGCTATCTATGTGGGAAGCGATCAGGGCAATAGGCAAATTTTGATTGTTATATTCACGATGTCCGAAAATGGAATATTGAAATGATTGAATGATGGAATATTGCGTTCAGTAAATGAAAAATCTTAAATGAGCATATAGTTGAAGACGTGAGCGTATGTTTTTCATAAGGTCCAGAAAAAAAGAACTAAAGATGATTTGGGAGGTGGAAAAAGATAACAGGGTATCCTATCTGGTTGGCACTGCCCATTTCTTTCCCTATAGTTATAAATCCTCGCTTCGCAGATATTTAAAAATCGCCCGTACGGCTATTTTTGAGGGCCCCCTTGACGACGACAATATGGCGAAGGTGGTCAATGCAGGATTCGATAGTCAAAATTCTTACCATCTCTTCGATGAGCTCGATAAGAAGACCATCGATGAAATTACCAATGCCTTAAGGCCGGCTTGCCGCGATCCCAATTTGTTCTTTATTATGGATCTCTGCAAGCTAAGAATAGAAAATCCCGTGTATGACATGATAAAGGGCATGACGCCCTGGCTGGCCTTTTTTACCATCTGGTCCAGTTACTTGAAAAAAAACGGATGGAAATACTCGGTTGATCTAGAGGGTTACACGATAGCGAAGCAATTGGGAAAAAATATCGTCTTTTTGGAAACCATCGAAGAGCAAATTAAGGTGCTCGAGCGTCTTCCCCACGAACGGATCCTGGAGTTTCTGGGGAATGTAGACCGCTGGCCGATTCTCGCCCAGGCTTATGTTGAATGCTATCTGGATGGGGATTTGGAAAAACTGAGGTCGATGGGTCTGAGGTTTCCCAGCCGCCATCAATCCGTCATCGACCATCGCGATGAAATATTCTATGAAAGGATGCAGGCATACTTAAATGAGGGTGAGGTCATTGCTTTTGTAGGCGCACCCCATGTCCGAGGTATGAGCAAACTTTTCCGTAAAGACGGCTATCAGATTAAGGGACCCCGCATCCCTTCATAAACAGACTATCATTATTATATGCATGGACCGAAAACCAGTTTCCAGCCGGTGTCTGTTGAGACCTTTCATGAATGAAAAAACCATCTCCAAAGACCCATATCGGAAAGCCATGAATACGGCTGTGCGTCTACTGGCCCGCCGGGATCACACCGGCTTCGAACTCCAGCACAAACTTAGGCAGCGAGGCTATGGCTGCGGCGTCATTGATGCCGTTTTGACGGAATGCGAACGCCTCGATTACATTAATGACGAAAGAACCGCACGGATGTATATCGGTCAACTTGCCAGAAGGGGCTTTGGATTTCGTCGGATTCGATTGGAACTAAAGAAGAAGGGTCTAAGCGGCGATCGTTTTGAAAGCATTTTAAATGAGAGCAGCTCCGAAATCGATGAACACGAGATTGCAAGAAAAATTCTGCAAAAGAAAATGAAAAGCTTTGAGAGAGAAGAAGATAGCAAAAAAAGAAGAGATAAAATTTACCGGTTTCTTTATTCAAAAGGATTTTCGGACATGGTCATATCTGATCTAATCCGAGAATTTAGTTAACTTGCTAAAAAATGATCTTTGCCTTTACGATCTGACCATTTAACTAATTAGCCTTTCAACAAGTTCATATCAGCTGTTTATTTCATAAACGACCTCGCTGTTTTCAACAAACGATCGGATTGTTTTCAATTCGCGCTCCGATAAAATTTGAAATTTTACTCCGACGCCCTGGGCATCTTTCCGTATAACTTCACCGCATATATTTAAAGGCTCTCTGGAGTTGAGTGTTGCGAACGTCAACTTCATTTCCTGTCCAACCGAAAAGGACTCATTGGTTTCGATGTATGCCCCATATTGATTGATGTCCAAAATGTAGCTGTTGTATATTGAGCCCTGGACCCTTATGTTCGTATTGATCAAACAGTCTTTTCTGGGTGCTTTGCGTTTATCTCCGTTATTGTTTTCTGAAGCCAGTTCCTCTATGTGCTTCATGAGAATCAGGCGTTGATTCTCGGACAAATCGATGATCCGCTTGAGCAGTTGATTGGCCAGACTATCTTTAAACAAATGCTTAAAAAGTACAAACTGCTGGTCTTCAGATATACCATCAATCAAGTGCAATAAACGCGATATGACATCGTATTTGGTTAATTTTCCATCTGTCGCCGGCATGGTTCAATTTCCTGCAAAATTTTTTCCAACAATTATTACAGAATTATTTTTAGCAAAAACCGTGCAAAATAGACTCCCAACTACTATTACTTAGTAATAACAGGGGATTAGCGATGAATGCGGCATGCGGTGGAATAGCGATTACATAGTAATTGGGAAAAAGATTTAACAGATCATATGTAAATGGTTTCACAGCTTGTATGGTTTTAAAGATTGAAGCAAGAATTATAATTGAAAATAAGGGTCTTGTCCGCTGATTTCTCGTTTTACCGAATCAAGTAAGAACGGAAGGGCCCTATGTACTTGGGGAGAAAGTTCCGTAGACCATTCTAAATTAGCGGGCTCGACACCGAGGGCGATGACTTGCGAGGGCTTATTGCCGCCGGCCAGTGCCAGAGCGGCGAAGATATCGAAAGCATGCATGGAGGCTATTTCTTTAGGGCTTTTGCAACTATCGATGCGCAGGCGGTACACTGTTCCCGGAATACCCCCAGTTTCCATGGCGTCCAGCACAATTATGCGCTCATAGTCTTCCAGGTCGGGCAAAACTTCCAAGGCGGACGTTTCGACCTGAAGTATTTTTGTGTTATCAGGCAACTTCTCTTCAAGAAGCTTACGAGCTGCGTGAACGCCGACGCCTTTATCACCGTAGAGTAAATTTCCAATACCCAGAACCAGCGTCTTCATTGGCATCTTCCGAGTCTAACATTTCAACTTTCCGGCTCACTTTTTGGCTTAATCACCAATTTACAGTTTACAGCAATTACCGTACCAGGCTTGTGTTGCGCTTAACATTATATTTAAATCCAAGCTGTTAGTGTCACAGAACGAAATTTTTCGAGTTAATTTTCCATCCCTGTTTTATCTTTTAGTCGACAGATGTATGATTTTAGATAATGAAACCAACAAATTTGCTCAGATTTGATCAGGAAAGATTTATGTAACAGCAAGATACTCTTCTTTTTATTGATTCTCTGGGGCCGGTTTAATATCTACCAAACAACTGTTGCAGGCAAAGGCACCGCAAGGCGACATCTTGTCTCGGGTGAGCACGTTAACGCAACCGCCGTTGTCAATTCCCTGGTGATCCGGATCGTACCAGGCACCCGCATCCAAGCTGGCAACTCCCGGTATTATGCGATCAGTGACGTTTGCAACGGACCGCAGAGAACCGCGATCATTATAGACGATCACCCGATCTCCGTCTTCAATACCGCGCCTACGCGCATCATCCGGGTTAAGCCAGATCCGATCGTCCGCCTTTTTTTCAGATGGGAAATATTATCAAACTGAGAGTTGACTCTGGTTTTGGCATGGGGACTGACAAGTTGAATGGGATATTTATTCGCCAGGGCATCGGTTGGGCCTTCCCATGGTTCGATATATTTGGGAATTGCCGGTATTAGCGGATGGTGCATTTCAGCGATATGCTGGCTATAAATTTCGATTTTACCCGAAGGCGTGGCAAACGGATGTCTTTGGGGATCTTCAATCTGCTTTTGAAATGCAATAAAGGGTTTTTTCAGCTCTATCCGATGCACCCCCTTGCGTTTGAAATCGTCGAATTCAGGAAGCGCGGAAGTCGCCGAGACAAACTGCATAAGCCACTGTTGGTCGGATTTTGGATTATACGTTTCTAATCCTAACCGTGAGGCCAGCTGCGAAAAGATGGCCAGATCGGAGTGCGTGTCGGACAACGCTTCGATGACTTGATTCATGTAGATATAATAAGGCCCTCCGATCCATGGCGTTCCGATATCTTCTTCTTCCATATAATGGGAAATCGGTAACAGGATATCTGCATAGCGAGCCGTTGGTGTCATGAATAATTCGTGAACCACCTTTTTGTGCCATTGCTGATCTGTTCTATAGTTGACGATGATGAGGGTTTATCGATACCAGATATGTAAGAGGTTTTCAACGCAGGGGTGATTTTTTTTTGACAGGATGAACAGAATTTTTTGGATTTTTTATTTTTGGCTCTTCAGACGAAAGCCAAGAGATGCAACCGCCCTCGTCATTTTCAGCAGCGTCGGCAATGCATATTCCGATGAAATTCTTCATCGGGCACGGTTATCACCCCTGTGGCTGACGCAGAAACTTACCGATGATCAGATGGATCGATGATATCATGCCACGGGTGATACCCTGCGAGAATGGACCCAACAGTTGCAAGAGGAAACCGAAAACGGTTTTCCGGAAAAGGAATAAAGTTAGGCACCTAATCCGTTAATAATCCTCTGAGAACCTTTCTCCTTCGCATACTTCTTCAACTCTTTCACTGACCAGATGGCCTCTATCCCACTCACGCTTCGTCACTTTACGACATTTTGTATGCTGATCCACCGGTCCTGGTATCGCTTCGATCGCATGGTTATTATTGGCATAATAAACAACCCTTTTATTCGTCAGGGCAGCTTCTCTTACGGCTTGATGTTGCTGGTCGATTGCATTTCCGACGATAGCGCCCAACAAGGTTCCGACCCCTGCACCAATCAGTGTGCTTTCCGCGTCATTTCCAAGTACTTGCCCGGCCAGCGCACCAACCCCGGCTCCCATTATCGCAACTCTTTGGGTGTTATAACGTCCCGAATGGGTAGCCGCGCATGAAATTAAAAAAATAAGGGCCATCACCATAACAATAATTGCTCGTATCATTTTCATTTTTATATTCCCCTTTCCGTAGAGCTCATTCGATCCAAAAAAAAGAGTGTTTGCTGGGTTAGACGATTGGCCGGGGCAAATGGTTTACATCCATCAAAAACCGGACAAATTTAAAAATTCAATTTTAGTTAGTTACGACTACAACGAAGCGCTATGGTTTGAAACGCTGGCGAATTGCATTTTTTTCCTGTGGAGAAAGGTTTTCCCACCTTTCAAGATCTTTTTGAAGTTTTTTTCGCTCATTCGGGGAGAGGTGTTGCCATTGTTTGTATCGTTGTTGATAGAGCTCCTGTTCCGAGGGTGACATCTTCCTCCAATGCTTCATTCGCTTCCGAATTTTTTCTTTCTCTTTTGGAGGAAGCGATTGCCACTCCTTATATTTTTTTTGGATGTCTTCTTTTTCTTCAGGGCTTAAATTTTCAAAATAATTCCGGTTTTTTTTCCTTTTCGATAATAATTTATTTTCATAGGATTGATCTTCTTAATTTAATAGATACAAGTTCGGATATTTTTGGGGGTAGTTTTTTGACAGAGCGCTATACGAAGTACTTGGATAAAATAAAAGGATCATCATTAGTAATGCTGTTATCCAACCTGTTCGAAAAATAAGATCGTTGTGCTTATGCATAGCTTTCCCCATAAATGTTTGGTCTCATTCCTCGGGTATTGTTGTTGTTTTCCTCCGAAGGTTGGCCATCCTGCGCATTATCAACAATGCGGACCAATTTTTGAATAGCATCCATCTCTTTTAGAAGATCTAAGTTTCTAATGATCTCCAAATCCTTTTCAGCCAGTTGCTCTGCTTGAATTATGGTTGACACGTGAAACTCAGCACCGTCTTTAAGCTTGCTGTAACCGATGATACCCGCGATAATGATCAAAATACAAGCCACTGCGAATGCCGGAATAAATCGCATGGGTCGC
>CP070746.1:1733726-1737798 GCA_020348305.1 Desulfobacterales bacterium | reverse complement strand
GCCAATGCTTTCAGAAAGCTGGGTAAAGCCAACCATGTCGCAGAACATCACAGTAACATGTTTGCGCTCACCTTCGATTTTATCCCGCTGAGATAAGATTTTCTCTGTGAGGCCTTTAGGAAATTACTTTTGAATCTTTTCTAATTTTTCATCAAATGAGAAAGCTTTAGGGGCTTTTTCAGAAGTATGGCTCAGGGTAGATCCGCATTCTTCGCAAAATTTGCTTTCGGGAGGATTAAGATGATTACAATTTGAACAGTGGGTTTCTAAACTATTTCCGCACTCAATACAAAAATTTACCCCTTCACGATTCTCAAACTGACACTCCGGGCATTTCATTATGGTGCCCTCCATTAATGTTTATGCAGTTTGATTGATGTTGAAGTAACGTAGGATGACCGACCCTGCGCCTGCCGCAGGTTGCCAAAGACGGAATAGGTCTTCCAGAGCTGTGTGGGATTGCCAAATTAATGCTGCAAAGGCAAGTTTATGCCATTTGCAGATTGCACAATGACAAATATGTAAAAATTCTTTATAAATAAGATTTGGCAAAAATATCTTAATAAAATTAAAAAATTAATTTGGATCGATCTGTCATAAAAATCATTCTCATGTATGATTTTTGTTATCAATTCGAATTGATGATTATGGTTTCCGGGAGGTCCATGACACTATGAATAATGGCATCCGGCTTCTCCTTTTGTAGCGATACATAGTCATCGAATCCAGTCAAAACTCCAATGGTTCTCATTCCAGCCGCTTTACCGGCTCTTATATCGATACGGGTGTCGCCCACATACACACTCCGATTTAGATCAACTTGAAGCCTTCGTCCGCATTCGACCAGCGGTTCAGGTGCCGGCTTTTTATTCTTTACATCGTCCGCAGTAACAATGACTTCAATCAACTTCTCAACCCCGGCGTTTTTCAATGGTTGCAGTTTATACACCATGCCTTCCTGAGGGGTAGAGGTAACAATTCCTAGTTTCATTCCATCCGAAGATATCTCCTTTAAAATCGAATCGGCACCCGGTATTAGTTTTAAGTCCCTTCCAAACATCTGAGGATAAATATCATAGATAATCTCCAGGGCGTTGGCAATTAACTCATTTTTGCGATCTTTCATATGCTCCGGCAGTACGCAGTCCCAGTCAAAATCCCCGTCTTTTACTGCTTCCACTATTGTTTCTCTGGGAACAGGAGGCAAATTGAGTTTTTCAAAAACAATATCTATGATCTTATAATAAATACCAATAGAATCGATAAGGGTACCATCCAGATCGAATATCACCGCATCAACCTGCAATCTGGTGCCGTCAGTAATCAAACTAACCTCCTAATTTTGTCCGTTGTCTGTTGTAAATTTAATTTTCAACCTTTTCTCCATTTGAAACACTAATGGTCAACCGAACTGTATCTCCATCATCTACTTTTAAAGCATCTTTCAGTCTAAGATCGGAGATTACTTCGATAATATTATTACCATGGACTCTCACTTCCTTGGTCGGCATGACAATATCTGCACGCATACCTTCCACCTCCACAGGATGCGCCTTACCGGAACAAAACGTGGAATCGGGAGGAATGAACTCAATTTTTGCATTTTGTTCCAGGGCCTCAACTATCGGTATGTCTTCGGCGGATATCTCAATATTAAGGGTTCCGGGATACGGTTTATAACCCAATTTCTGCAAACATTGCTTTTGGAACCAATCTAATTGGGTAAAAAAAGCCCCCTGTTTTACCCCGCTAACAATTTTACCTGAAATTGACCATCTGTTGCTCATCTGTAACCTCAAGTAATGGATTCTTTGCTTGTTTTTTTTGTTCGCGGCTGGAAGCCGTTCCCACAGGAAAAGGAGGAATATGTGGGGGCGGCTTTCAGCCGCGAGAATCCGCTTGTGTCAAGCGCCCCTTGCTGCCTCACATAATTCCAAACACTAAATACCAAATACTAAATACTATTTTGTTGCAAACCATTTCCTTTTTTGGAAATCATCCGCGGATTGAGGCAATTCTCCTTTCACCATTGATTTTTATTGATCATAGTTTTGTGCCTCAGGCATCTATTTCCTCAACTTTATGCGGATTTCATTATCTCTTTCATCAATCCAGTATTTTTCAAAGTTTGTAGCTTCAATCATTGGTATAACCTGGTTTCGATGATATGTTGCAATGGGTTTATGCAAGCCCAGCAGCTTAAAAAGCCCCAAGAAAAATCGTTCACGAATATTAAGCGACGCTTTCCATTTATTTCGATCAATATACGATGCGACTTTTGCCGGATCATATATCCATGCTTCTGCGCCTCTTTTCAGAACACGAAATATTTCTCTGAAAACCTTTACGGGGTCTCTCAAAGCGTGAAGCATACCGGTACTGAGCACCCTATCAAAGGTGGCATCATCAAAACTCAATCTAGCTGAATTGCCAACCTGAAAATCTAATCGGTCGGCGAATCCATAGTTTTTTGCATTTGCCCTGGCCATTTGAATGAGCTTGCGACTTAAATCAATGCCGATTTTTTAGGAATAAAACAACGAAAGCTCTAAAAGTCAATATTTTACGGTTTACAGCACTGATCATATTATATTAAGGTGCGATAAATTAGGATTTTAGGAAGCTGTGGGAGCGGCTTCCAGCCGCGAGAAGTTGTCTGCAGAAAGCTTTATCGTTCGCGGCTGGAAGCCGCTTCCACTATGGATAATTACGATTAGCAGGATTGGATTCATAGAACATAAACCAGAAAAAATTATCAGAATCTCAGGGATTCACCATGAAAAAAAAGCTCGCCATCGCCGTCGTCGGTACCTTCGACTCCAAAGCAGAAGAACATTGTTTTCTCAAAGATCGCATTGAACAAAAAGGGATTCGGGTCTTAACGATCAACGTGGGAACCAAAGGTCCCTCCCCTTCTCCGGTGTCCATCGACTTGTATGAGTTGATGCATCAAAAAAAGAGTTTAAAATACGAAAGCAGAGATGAAGCCATTGATGCCATGATACGGGAGGCCCGCAAGAAAATCAGACAACTCTGCGAAAATGGTAAAATTTGCGGGATCATATCCGCCGGGGGCGGCACAGGAACCCATCTGTGCACCCGCATTATGCATGAACTTCCTCTGGGTTTTCCAAAAATTATGATATCAACCGTTGCATCTCGAGATATGACCAACATTGTAGGCACCAAAGACATAGCAATGATTCACAGTGTGGCGGATCTTCTAGGTGTCAACAGCATCTCCGGAATAATTCTGGACAAAGCCGCAGCCGGTATTTGCGGCATGGTGAAAAGCAACTGGTCACCCGAGGAGGAAAAAAAACGGATTGCCCTGCCCTTTTTCGGTTTTATCACCGAAGGTGCCGAAGCAACCAAGGAAGCTTTGGAAGATTTGGGATATGAAGTTGTTGCTTTTCATGCCAATGGTACAGGGGGTATGGCTATGGAAGAACTGGCGACCGAGGGATATTTTGACGGTATCCTGGATCTGGCCACCCACGAACTCGCCGATGATCTAAAAGATGGATACTGCGGAGGAATCGGTCCCGAACGCTTTCAGCCGGTTAAAGGCAAGGCCATACCGCGCTTGGTTGTTCCGGGCGGACTGGATTGCGCCGTTCTGGAGTTTACGCGTCACAATATTCCCGATCAATACAAAGATCGGAAAATCTTTTTTTACGATTTTCGTTCTGCCATACGGCTCGATGCGGATGAAACCACAATTTTGGCTGATCAATTGGCAGAAAAGCTAAATCTGAATCCGACCAACATCAAGGTTCTTATTCCAACTAAAGGTTGGTCTGAAGCAGACCGAGAAGGTAGACCCTTATATGATCCAGATATGAACCGGTTATTCACTCAAAGTCTAAAACAACTACTCAATCCGCAGATCAAAATCCAGGAAGTCGAACATCACATCAACGACGCAGTATTTGGTGAGATTGCAGCAAAAGTGATGGATGAAATGGTGCGAAACGTAAATATAGGTGAAATACTTTAAAATTTTATCGCGTTTTTGTTTCGATTTCTTGGTTTCAGGTGTCAGATTTCAGCCCTTGGATTTCTTACATCT
>CP070746.1:1703696-1733626 GCA_020348305.1 Desulfobacterales bacterium | reverse complement strand
AAAAAGCCAACTGGGGCATAGCCCGCCTGCAATACGACGTGAGTTGGTAGCAACGGCGGGTCTACATGTAAAAAGGAAGAATGAAAGTGCTCGCGCATACAGCAAAGGGGCATCTCCAGCGCGGACGCTAATCTCTTTTAGTCATTTTTAGCACTTCATCATGAACTTTTTAAATGATTCACGGATGAATTGTTTGTGGATATCAGCATTATTGGCTTTAGCACTTATACTATGCGGCCCATGATTGGGTGCAGCCATCGACTCTCAAGACCTGGCCACTGATGTAACCGGCCTGCTGCGACACCAGAAATTCGACGACTTGCGCGATCTCTTCAGGCTGGCCGTACCGATCCAGCGTGTCGCCGATTACCGTTTTTTGCTGATCATAACTGCGGCTGGCTTTCCAGCGTTCCGTTACGACATCGCCGGGAGCAACCACATTTACATTCACATTATAGGGTCTCAATTGAACGGCCAAACACCGGGAATAGGCATTTACCGCTGCTTTGGCTGTGGCATAAATGACGGCATGTTCCCGACCTATTGAACCCGCAATACTGCCGATATTTATGATTTTACCGGATTTGCGCGCCATCATTTCAGGCGCCACCGCACGGCAACAGAGGATACAGGTCAATAAATTGCGATCCAGGACCGTGCGAATATCCTCAAGGGCGATGAAGATGGCATCGTTTTTTTCAGGCTTGCCGGCCAAGGGTGCCTGAACACCTTTGGTACCAATATCGCCACCGGCACAATTCACCAATATGTCGATCTGATTTAGTTCGTGGTGGATTTGCTCCAAGACGTGTCGGACCGAACTTTCTTGAGTCAGATCACCATAAACTGGCAAACAAATTACCTGGTATTCTTGTTCAATGCTTTGAGCGACGGTTTGCAGTGATCGGCCTTCATTAAAGGCCCGCGGAGAGTCTGGACTAGAACCGTGTATAATCACGTTTGCGCCTGCTCTAGCCAGATAAGTCAATATTGAGTTACCGATGCCCCGAGAGGAGCCCGTCACCCAGGCTACTTTACCGGCAAGATGAGTGCTTTTTTCAGACATCTTCATTTCTCTCTGAAATTCAATGATCCATAACAATCTGTTAGCTTGTCTTTCAAAGTGACTACCAATTTTAGTTTTACTCACTTAGTAACCAGTTAGCTGCCTTAGTGAATCCTATCAGTGAGAATGTTGGATGATTAGTTATATCAGGATAAGTATCGTATTCAAACGTCATACGATACCCTTTTTTCATGGCTTTAATTAACTCGCCATTTCTCGCTACATACTCTGTCAAACAATATGATTCACAAGTTCGTAAGGCCGTACTAAGCGTTAATGCTTTATCTTTGTCTACCCTATAAGTTATATGTTCAGAGCTTATAATGTTATTTGATTTTAAGGTCAGTTGTATTGTGTCCTTTCCAAGGCCGGATTCCGCCACCCATAATGAACTTACACCATCTTTTGCAGCCGTTCCAATTTTTTTGCTTTTCTCATTTGTCGTTGGGTCAGTTTCTTCCATACATACCCAATCACCGAACTTTTTTTGATCAGCAAAACAGTCAGCGGCAAAAGCTGTTATTAAAATCAATATAACCGCAAATAGGCGAGACACATTCGCTCCAATAATATGCTTTCTCATTATGTAATCCCCCGCTTTTTATTATTTGTATATCAATATTAAATTGGTTGAATGTGTATTGCAAGAAGGAATGTAATTTGTGGGAATTCAGATCAGCTATAAGTTGCTTTCTGTTTGGCCGCATAGTCAGGTTTGAACTGAGGCGCGATATGAAAAAGAAGACTATTAAAGAACGTTATTAGGCTGTAATCTCCTTTTTCATACGGTAAATGCCATTGGAAGCAAGTAACATTTTTCCCTTCAACATTTCATTAATTGCCGGAGTGGACCGAATAAAGCTTTCCTGTATTACTTCCAAGACAGTATTCTTCGATACCTCCTCCCAATTGTCCTTGTCAAAATATCTAACCTCGAATTGTGCCATAAATTTTCCCCCTTGACTATTTATATCGGCGCGGATAATCAAATCTTTATGATTTATCCATCCACCTGGTAAATATCCCGCAATTTCAAACTTCCACCGGCACCACCTCCATTGAATGCAAAATTTAGCCGCTCACCCGTATTACATCTGCTCAAGTCGCCTGAAACTCGAAGCTTTCATACCAATTTGCGTAATTACAAAAAAGTAGATACAATAAATTATACTTTTGCTCAGTGAAAGGAGTTCGCAGCAATGATCTTCTAGAAGCTGCTTGTAATAATAGAAAAACACAAATTCTTGGATGCTAAATGAGCCGTAAATGAGGTGTGATAGCATATGAGATCTTTCCAAGATTGTATTTGCATTGTTACTGGCGGAGCCTCGGGGATCGGGAAGGCGCTTTGCGCTGAAGTAGCCCATAGAGGCGCTCAGGTCATTATCACTGATATCAATTCAGATCTTGGCGAAAAAACAGCCGAGACCATCAAAGAATCCGGAGGCAATGCCCAATTTGTCACACTTGATGTAACCGATTATGCCTCCTTTCAGAGGGTGGTAGATGATACAATTTCAGATTTCGGCAGGCTTGATTATCTGTTCAATAATGCCGGTATCGCTATCTTTAGTGAAGCTCGGGATTGTACCCAAGAAGACTGGTGCAAAGTGATCGATACGGATCTTTACGGTCCGGTCAACGGCGTCGCAAGCGCCTATCCTCAAATGGTAAGACAAGGATTTGGACATATCGTCAATATTGCCTCAATTGCAGGACTGGTGGCGCCGACCCACCTGGCTTCATATGCTGCAAGCAAGCATGGGGTTGTTGGGCTTTCCCTTTCATTGCGGATTGAAGCAGCACATTTGGGAGTGAAGGTCAGTGTGGTTTGCCCCGGTTTTATTCGGACGCCAATTTATCAGAGCCGCACCATAAACCTCGACCAGAACAGGCTGCTTAATGAAGCGCCAAAGGGGATGTCCCCTGAAAAATGCGCCGGGTTAATATTGAAGACTGTTGAACGAAACAAGGCCATCATCCTCATTACAAAGATAGCAAAAGTGTTTCATTTGCTTCAGCGGATCAGCCCTGGTCTTTACCTCTATTTTGCAAGACGGATTATGAGAGAAGTTCGCAACAAATATAGGCTTAAAAGTATAAAGTTCCATCACGAATCTTGAACTGTATCTTTTTCAAAATCAATAAATCTCTCTTTAGGTTGCATCCCTGACAACCGATACAATCATGTTCTTGAAAATATTACAAATATATCTTCGAGAAAATTAGAGGGGCCCGATTTACTCACTTAACAGTGAGATACTAGATAGTCAAGAGTGTAGACCTGACTAAGTTGTTCTCTTTTTCATTGCCAAACTAAAATTCGGTCTTAATCTTTATGAAAAACCGCTGGTCGTTTTCAACCGCCGATCCTCAAGGAATTAAGGATTATGTATTCAACCGATACAAAGATGGCTGCCCGACAAATAGTCAGAGAATCATTAGATCAAATCTTGGCAGGTACTTATGAGATACCATCTTTAGATGAGATGGTAACGATCTTAGAAAGTAATTTCGAATATTCCTTTGATGAATATAAAGCTAAACGTCGGATTAGGCGTTTGCACTGGGACTGGAATGATACCCAATTATTGGATGAATTGGATCGGCAAAAACGGCATTATGAAAATGAGATTCGCGTCAATTTGAAAGTGGCTGCTTTAAACACGATTGAGGAGGTTGAAGATCTTATAAAAAGCTTGAAGTGGACTATCACGGAGTGGAAAGTAAAAAACCTCTAACTTATCGCAAGCAAAGCTCTGCAGGAGATTGCCTTGATTATCAAAACAATTCTTCAGACTCCAGCTTACGGTGCAGTATATGGATGTGATGAGTTTGTGCTTGTATTACCCGAATTTAATGAGCAACAGGCTATGGATATGACTGAAATAATCCGGTCACGAATTAAAGAGACTATCTTTCACCACAAAGTGGGCTTAAATGTTCGTATGAGTGCAAGTACTGAATAAAAAAATTATGTTAGAAAATCGATACTCATTTAGAATGGGAACTTTCATTTTCGCATGAACATATAAGCATCCTGTTTAGCAATTTAATCTCTGATTGTAAATGCTTTAGGTCTTTCCCATTTCGTCTCCGAAACAACTCTACTCCAAATCCCTCTTTGTTAGACCATATTATTTGGCCTTTGCGTTTAGCTGCATTTACCTCCAAGTATGGGAGGGCTACGGTAATTATTTCCCCTACATTTCGGGAGATGCTTGTTGCTATGAACAGACCATCCCGGCTGAAATTTCTAAGGCTGCCTTCGTAAAGTCTATTTTTCGTAGAAAAAAAAATGTGTCCTGAATACGGTTTCCTCGGGTCAGTTCTTTTCTCGATACTTCCCCTTCTCTGAAAATTTGTCACAATCATTTCCTTTATTTTGCACTTTTAGGGTTGAAGCTTGACAAAAATCACCGACAAAATGACTGATCTAGCCCCCAATAATTGCAAATCATCGCTAGTCCGTATCAGTCGTAAGCATATCGTTTCATAAGCAAAGGGAACGCAGTTCACCGGATTACTTGCCTCCAGCTCCTTTTTTGTTATCTGCGCCCACAACGATCACTTTCATCGGCTCACCATCCCGAAGGTTGCAAAAGCTTTGTAACTGCTCCAGAGACATTCGTTGAAAAGTGATCCAATTTCTATCCAAAACAATTCTATTCAAATCATCGATAGCGATATTTTGATGGCTGGTTAATGCCAGAACCTCATCTCTAAATTCTTCGATCGTTTGGTGAATACGCCTTTCAAACTGATACGTGTTTGCACTGATCGCTATAATCGCGAAAACGGCAACCAACAGCATACTGTAGAAAAGAACTGCGTTCAGCCGCTCCGAGCTCTCGATCCTTTTTATCAGGCGATCGTAATCTCTAACGGGTATCAAATCTTCAACTATCTCTTCCATAATGATACCTTTTCTTCCCTTCTAAATAATTTACCTGACAACATACTCGCAAAAACCAAGCCATAATTGGCTGCATGACCATATCAATATAAATATCAGCCAGTTAAAGCATTTAGTCGGTGAGGATCGTCGTTTGCATAAATGATATAACAGGTGAAGTTGTGAAGTAAACGAAATAGAAATTATGTAATTTTTTAGATAATTTGCCGATTATCATGATTTATTATTAACGCTTTGTCTGGCAGCCTGTGGACCGGTTTGTCGGATATTAAAAATCGTAATTCTCCGCCGTCGCCAATAAGAGTTGGCTATGGCGAACAGGCCCTTTCTTCCCTTGAATAGCTTTTGCCTTCTTTAAACCTTCAGGCTTCGTTGTAACTTCGCTCCAACACGTCGGCGCGACAGGCCTGCCCCCTGACGACCACTCATCTCATATTACTCTCAAACTTCTTGACTCTTAAAGCACCCTTTTGATAATTAATCAGTCGAACTTAATAAAATGCGCTAACACAAACCAAGATGTAGCCATGAATGAAAAGGACTTAAAAGATGCCGAAAATAACTGCTAAGCTGGTTGAAGAGACTTTGCGAAAAGAGGTCCAGAAGCTGGATAAACGTGTCCAGGTGCTGGGAGTCGAGCAAGGCAAAAAAAAGGATACTTACCGGGTTACCCTCCTTAAAGATGGAAAATCCGGCAGCGCAGACCTGAAAAAGGATGTAATAAAGCAATACCTCTCCCAGGAAGGCAAAGGCAAAGCATTAAAAAGGGCGCTGGGCAAGGCGGTCAGCCATTTAAGCATAAGGTACGGAGAAAAGTAAAAAATGAAAGCGAAAGGAACGGGGAAGGGTCACATCTACAAACTACAAACCAAATATTGGCAAATTGATAAACCAACCATAAGTATTATAAGATTTATACCTTGAATTGTGAATAAAATAAACCACGATATCATTCACATACCATAAGTTATGTGATCCTCAATATTCGTCGAGCCTCATCGGGTGTTGCAATTCCCCGTCCATACTCACCGGTAATCCGGACAATGCGTTCTACAAACTGGGCGTTAGTTTTAGCTAAAACACCTTTAGAGTAATAGATATTATCTTCCATCCCAACTCGAATGTGACCTCCCATAACCAGTGCCATCATGGACATCGGAAGATGACCTTTCCCGATCCCTATGACGGACCAGGTGGAATTCACCGGGATGTATTCATGCAAATGCAGAAAAGATCGAGGTGATGCGGGTGCTCCCCAAGGCGTTCCAAGAACAAACTGAAAATGAAGCGGTTCATCTAATTTTCCCTCGTCCCTCATACGAAGGCAGGTGATGATCATTCCGAGGTCGAATATCTCAAGCTCCGGTTTAACACCCATATTCTTCATTTTTCTTGCAGCACGTTCAAGAAATTCAGGGGAGTTGACAAAAACGGAACCTCCCAAATTGATGGATCCTGCATCAAAAGAGGCCAGCTCCGGTTTTAATTCTAGGGGTGCAAGTCGTTCCTCAATGGGAAGATTTCTGCCCGGAATACCGCTGGTTGTCAAGCACAAGATAAGATCGGTTTTCTCCCTTAGGGGCTCGACCACCTGCCTGAAAAGGTCCAAATCCTGGGTCCCCAGACCTGTGTCCGGATCTCGCACGTGAATGTGAACAACGGAGGCTCCCGCCTCCCAGCATTCAAAGGCCGATTGGATAATTTCCTCAGGTGTTATGGGGATATAGGGAGTAGTTTCGCGCGTAATCCGGCTCCCGGTGATCGCAGCGGTAATAATCAGCTTTTCCATTGTCATAACCTTTCGCCTTTAATTTTTTAGCATAACGGATTTTATAATGTCAACGATACTAAGACCTTGATACACCTAACTAGAATATTTCGGGACAATTTTTAAACACGGAAGTTTATTGCCTTATAACCTTCTTTCCTGTAACTTACCAAAAAGCATTAAACATTTGTCAAGCAGGTGTGAGAGGTGAGATATTTTAATCGACGACTGATAGGAGATAACTCCATGAAAATAATTACAAACATTGGCTGTATCGGAGCCGGATTAATCGGCCAGGGCTGGGCAACACTACTTTCTTCCAAGGGCTATGAATTGATATTGCATGACATAAATGCGGATATCCTTGAGAACGCATTGCGAAAAATAAGATCAAACCTTGAGTTTCTTGAAGCAAATGATTTTTTGGGTCAAGAAAAAACGGATACTGCATTAAAAAGGATTAAGACGACTATGAGTTTAGCCGAGGCTGTTAGCAATGCCGACTACATTCAGGAATCGGTTTTTGATGATTATGAAGTTAAAAAGCGACTTTTCAGAGAAATGGATGCCCTGGCGCCGAAAAGCGCAATTATAGCCAGTAGTACCTCAGGCCTGCTGATGACCAGAATTCAGAAGAAAGTGACAGAGCCTGAACGCTGTGTGCTCGCCCATCCCTATCTCCCAGTTCATCTCATGCCGCTTGTCGAGGTGGCTGGGGGAAAGCAGACCTCACCCGAGACGCTCGCAGCAACTTTTGGTCTCATGCAGAAAATTGGTAAAACACCGGTAATGTTGAAGAAAGAAGTTCCCGGGTATATCGTAAACAGACTCCAGGCCGCACTATTGCGCGAAGCAATTGATCTGGTTGACAGTGGCGTTGCCAGCGCCGAAGAAGTAGACCGAGCTTTTCGCATGAGTGTGGGACTCAGAAGCCCGCTGCTGGGTCCACTGTTACGCGCCCATTTGGCGGGGGATGGAATTGAGCGGTTCTTTGAAAATTACGCTCAATCTTACCGAATTCGGTGGGAGAGCATGGCAACCTGGAACTCCATTTCAGAGCAAGCGGCGGATGCAACTATTAATGGGGTAAATGAAATGGAAATTGTACGTACAAAATCTTTAGAAGAGATAAAAAAGTGGAGAGATAAAAGAGTGGTAGATATTCTCAGGATTATTCGTGAAAGCGGCAACTCTGAGCAACATGAGTAAAGATTCTTATGGGAACAGTCCAAACCTCTTGACTCTAAAAGCAACATTTTGATAATTAACCACTCGAATTTTATGAAACTCGAACTGCACATTGAGAGCTGCCATGAGACCGATTTATTGAAACCCCCTTTCAAACATTGATAGCTGGGGTTTTTTATAGAATAACCTTTGGTCAAATTCACAAAAGGATGACGCTCAATTGGCAACGATTCAACTGGGCCCGCAAGAGGCTCTCTACTATGAGTACGTTGCTCCGGCCAGTACTGTTGACTGTGCCTATGTTTTCTTTAATGCGCTGACCGGCGACAGCAATATGTGGGAAGCGGTCATAGCACCGAAGCTGCGCGAGTTCGGACACGGTATGCTGGTCTATAATTTTCGCGGTCAAACCAACAGCCCATTTGCTCCCGGCACTAAACTCGACGCTGATCTGATCGTTGACGACGCCCTGCGGCTTTTGCAGGGTCACATTTTCTTTGACGATGGTGATGTTGAAGCCCTCTTTGCAAGATTGCCGCGAGCCCAACGCTTCGACATGCCTGACGCGGGCCACCTCATTCCGGGAGAGCGGCCTGAGGCCTCGGTGCAGGCTTTGCTCACTTTCGCAAGAGATTTATGATGGCCCTCTGGCACAAATATGCATCTCTAGCCTATTTCGCCGTTTTTCTCGGGGTAACCGGCCATGCGTCGAGCGAGTTTGTATCCGTGCTCTGCGGAGTGTCCGGGCCCGAACTGTCGGTGTGGCGTTTTCTCCTTGGCGGGTCAGGGCTGGTCGCACTGGCCCTTGTTTTTCCCACGAGCCGGGATCTGATCGCTCCATTCAAGACTGACGGATTCAAGCTTGTCTGCCTGTCATTTATCGGTGTCACTTTGGTGTATCTGTTGTTTCACTGGTCGCTGGATTTTGCCACCGTACCGCAGGTGGCAACCATGATCACCCTTCTGCCTATTTTCGTCGGACTCGCCAATCTCTGGTTGAACAAACAGCCGATCACCACACCCAAAATCATCAGTGGCGCCGCAGCATTGCTCGGCGTGGCATTGCTGCTCACCGACGGTTACCTGGCAAAGCTCGCAGGCTCATCCCAGAATCTCATCGGCTTGTTCCTGGCACTGGGCACGGCAACTATCGGCGCCGCATACGCGGTGATCGCACGGCCGATCATCGGCCAATACGGCGCCATCCGCATCACCGCCATAACGATGATGATGGGAGCAATCGGGTTGTGGTGTGTGGTCGGCATTTTCTGGAACATTTGGGTTAATCCCTTAAAGTTGTTCGATCGTGCACCCAATTATGCGGTTTCTCTAATAACCATCGGCCTTTACAATACGACCATCACCCAATTTCTATGGATCGGTGGACTGGCGGCGGTGCCCGACATCACCCGTGGGAGCTATCTGTTTTTCTTAAAGCCGGTAATCGCTGCGTTTCTGGCCGTGGTGTTTCTCAATCAGGGCTTAACCGCTCCGCAGATACTAGCCATTATAGTGATCTGTGCCTCCGTGCTGATAGAGGCGATCTGGCCCTTGGAAAAATATCTCACACGAAGTAGAAAAGTGGCATAAGAGTTAGGGACTGAAGAGAAACGGCGGGCTGAGGAATACGAATATCTCAGCCACACAGGAAAATTTTGAAGCATTTGTCAAAATTAGGCTAATCCCGCATCCTCGAACATCTTTTTCATTCCCGGTTTATTGGTGAATATCTCTTCCCGGGTGAGGCCATCCAGTTCGTGAGGGAAAACCAGCCACTGGTCGGTTTCATGGATATAATAGTCCGGAACAATATCCGTTACATTATTATTCGGCTTATACCATGCAGTGGCAATACGAATGTCGTCAGGCAGGTTGCGGCGCATCTTTAATTGAAGGGTCTCAATGATCGCTTTAATACTGTTGCCGGTATCAAATACGTCGTCCACGATAAGCAGTCCGTCTTCCCAGTTGGCATTCTGGATGACATACTCCATCCCATGGACACGGACCTTTTTATCTCTTTTGTTGATACCGTAATAAGACGAGGTCCGAATGGCAATATGATCGGTTTTAACCCCTAAATGATCCAGTATTTCCTGAACCGCAATCCCTACCGGGGTCCCGCCTCGCCATACGCCGATGATAAAACTGGGGCTGAATCCGCTTTTGAAAATACGCAGGCCGAGCTCAAAGGAATCGTTTAATAGTTCTTGGGCGGTTAGGTATCTTTTTTCGTCCATAATCAGATAAAATGCTACGCTGAAATTAGGCTAAAGTTGAGTATTTTGAAATTGGCGCCTAAAATAATCGATTCTAAGCTGAAACATCTTCTGCAAAAATGAATATAAGTTAAATCTCCAGAATTATCAATCGCAGATTTTAGGTATTAATTGACTTTAAAAAATCGAATCAATAAACTACATTGCTGTAATCCATGTTTTGTGGTCAAGCAATTTTTTGCATGGTGTAGCATGGCAGTCGGCGAAGTGTTTAACCTTGTTGGTTCCCATGAAAAACACGCTGCTGACGGCAAGGATTTGGCTGAATCTCGGGTAGCTGATACTTTTTGCCCACTAAATGCCTCGGGTTGATTTGTGTAATGAAACAAATTTATTATGGATGGTGGATTGTACTGGCCAGCTTTATGATTGCCTTTTATGTGGCCGGCATCATTTTTTACGGTTTTACCGCATTTATTGAACCGCTGGTTAAGGAATTCGGTTGGAGCTACACTCAGATCTCCTTGGCAGCCAGCCTTCGCGGACTGGAAATGGGGTTGCTCGCCCCGGCGGTGGGTTTCCTGGTTGATCGATTTGGTTCCCGCAGGTTGTTGTTCAGCGGCGTCATCGTCTTGGGGTTTGGGGTCATCTTGCTTGGATTTACCCAATCACTTGCCATGTTTTATGGGGCCTTTCTTCTGATTGCTTTCGGCGCCGGAGGATGTACCAGCGTTGTAACGATGACAGCCGTGGCCAACTGGTTTGATAAAAATGTTGGCAAAGCCATGGGTGTGATGGCTTCCGGTTTCGGCGCCAGCGGTCTGATTGTGCCGGTTATCGTCTGGCTGATCGCAGCTTTCGGTTGGAGAACGGCAATGATCATACTCGGGTTGGGCATGTGGATCCTTGGCGTGCCTATAGCCTGTATCGTGCGCAACAAGCCCGAAGATTACGGGTACGCCCCGGATGGGAAAAAATCCAAGGAGAGCAAGCAACCATCCCAAAGCCATGCGCAGGTTGCCGGTATGCGCTTCAAAGAGATTCTGAAAAAAAAATCACTTCTGTTTGTAAACCTATCAGAGATGCTACGTCTGATGGCGCTCACGGCGGTGGTGACTCACATCATGCCATATCTTGGCACCATGAAAATTTCAAGAATGGCTGCAGGCCTGATGGCCGCAGGTATTCCTCTGTTGAGCATCATCGGTCGATTAGGGTTTGGATGGCTTGGTGATCTTTTCGAAAAAAAGCACGTCATGGCCATTGCATACTGCCTCATGGGATTAGGAATGCTTGCTCTCTGCTACGTAAAAAAAACCGCAATGATTTATATCTTCCTTTTCTTTTTTTCAAACGGATTCGGTGGCATTTCCGTTTTAAGAGGGGCACTCCTGAGAGAATATTACGGAAGATATAATTTTGGCAAACTTCTGGGCATTATGATGGGATTCGGCGCCTGCGGTGGGATTATCGGGCCAACCACGGCCGGATGGGTATTTGACAGGATGCAAAGCTATTATTTTGTCTGGCTGGCTTTCAGCGGGCTTATCGGTCTGGCAGTAATTTTAATAATGGGGATCGAATCGAAAGAAAAAATAAAAGAAAGAATTAACGCGCTTTCTTGAGGTAAACCTTCATAAGGATCTTGCCCCATCCCCCCTTATCCAACCCCACATCAGGACAATGAACCATATCAACTCGCTCGAATTGAGGATCCGTTTTGTTAATGAGCCTTTCATAAATTGCCGGCAGGACTTTGCTAACTTCTGCCAGGGCCGAGATGCACATTCCTCTGGGACACTCATCAGCAATCAGTTGTCCGCCTGCTGTCATGACGAACCGGTCTCCAACCCGTTGTTGGGCATAGCATCCATGGGACTCAATCACTTCGGCGATAACTCGGCACTTTACGAACTCAGGCGTCTGAGTGACCATCTTTACCTTATGGGGATCGGACTTAAAGACCTCCATTTCCTCATTGGTGTATTCCATGTGCTTTTGAAAGCGCCGCCAGATTTCCTCAACGTGCATGATTTTCTCCTTTGCAAAAGATTAAAATTCATTAAATTCATAACATGAAATATCATCCTCTTAAATCGACCTATATAAAAATCGTCGAAGGGTGTCAAGACAGCTATTTTCAGTTCAGACAAAAAGGAGGTCGGAATGAAATTTTTTTGTTATAACCCCAACTCATCTTCTATGGCCTCCAAACATCTTGACCTAAAGATAAACTGTTTGATATTTATTCATTTAGAAAATTGCAAATAGTCGGTATCAAATCTTTTATTATGAATAAAACACAAAAGCCGTATTGGGAAACGAAAACTTTAGACGAAATGACGCAAGATGAATGGGAATCTCTTTGTGATCGTTGCGGGATCTGTTGTCTGGAAAAAGTTGAAGATGAAAATACGGGGGAGATAAAGCTTATCGGTGTTTCATGTGAGTTTTTAGAGACAGAAGAATGTCGTTGCATCGTTTATGAAGATCGCAAATCGGTCAGCCCGGATTGCATTGTCCTTTGCCCGGATAATATATTGAAGATTCAATGGTTGCCCGATACCTGTGCCTACCGGCGAGTTGCTGAGAGAAGGAAATTAGAGTGGTGGCATCCGCTGCTATCTGGCGATGCCGAATCCGTTTACCAAGCAGGAATATCAGTGCGCGATAAGGTGGTGTCCGGAATATATGTTCACGGTAAAGATATTGATATAGAATTGTTTTCGCTTTAAAATGGCAGTGTCTATCTCACGGCAGCGGCGCCCCGTTGAGGCCGCAGCAGAATTATCAATACTAAGCCGACCACTGCTAGTACGGCAAGTATGAGGAAAACCATCTGGTAGCTTCCGGTTACGTCGAAGGTGCTTCCGGCTAGCAGGGGGCCGGCCGCACCGCCAATCGTGCCGCTGAATAGAACAATGCCGAATAGCACCCCGTGCGAGCGTGTGCCAAAAAGCTCTGCCATCGTGGGGCAAACCACTGTGAAAAAGCCGCCGTGGGCAAAGCCGCAGATTACGGCAAAAAAGAACGGCATCCACGCTTCACAGGCAAACTGAAACCAGACAAGGCCACAGAGCAGTACGATGAAGCAGCTGATCAGCGAGCGCTTACCGCCTATCTTGTCATTTGCTGCGCCCATCACAAACCGGCCTATCATGCTCACGCCCCCGATCGTTGAGAGAACACCCGCTGCGGTTACCTGCGGCAGGCCCATATCCGATGCATGCGGCACGATGTGCACAATGAGGGAAAACAAACAGAAGAAGACGCCGTAAGTGAACATCGCACCAATGACCACCGCCTGGATGACGAAACCGGCCGCTACGATGTTGTAGCCATAGAAATATCTCGCTTTGACGCTATCTCCCTATCGAACAATTTTTCACGGACAAGGCTTTGGGCGAAGCATCCCGCGAATGCATGGAGGAGACTGTAAGCCGATGCAAAAAAAAGATCGGTGTATTGCTGGGGGTGCCGTCCGAAAATATTGCCTTCATCTCTACCAGTTCAGAAGGCATCAACCTTTTGGCCCACGGTTTGAAGTGGCGCAGCGGGGATAATGTCGTTGTGTGTGATGTGGAGTTTCCTTCAGACGTTCTTCCTTGGACGCGCCTCAAGCAGCAGGGCGTGGAGGTTCGCATCGTCTCCAACCAAAATTGGTTTATTTCACTTTCAGACCTGGAACGCGCTCTGGATGACCGCACAAAAGTCGTGGCTGTTAGTGATGTCAGTTACTTCACGGGTCAACGACTGCCCCTAAAAGAGCTCTCGGAAATGGTCCGTTCAAGCAACGCCCTATTGAGCCTTGACTCCACCCATGCAGCCGGCGTGATACCGGTTCAGGCCGGCTATGCCGACATCCTTGTGGCAAGCTGCTATAAATGGCTGCTGGCTACCCACGGGGTAGCGATTTTCTATTGGAACCGCGAGCGGTTGCCCGATCTTAAGCCGCCTTTTTTGGGCTGGCATTCGGGTGAATCCATCCCCGACTGGCGCGAGCCCACCGTCTTTGCACCCCGTTCGGGCGCGGATCGCTTTGAGGCAGGCAATCTGGGATTTATCAGCATCTATATTCTCGATAATGCTCTGGATCATATCCTGCGCATTGGTATTCCGGCCATTGAGAGCCACGTCCTGCACCTGGGCGGCCTTGCCTGGGAAGGTCTGCATGAAATGGGCTTTGAATTAATGACCCCTCGTGATCCAAGCCAGCGTGCCGGCAACATCTGCTTCATGACGCCTTACATCAGCGAGATTATGGCATGGCTCGGCGAACGGAGGATACTTGTTTGGGGTGCATACGCAGGCGTTGGGCGGGTGAGAGTTTCTACCCATCTATATAACTCGACAGATGACGTGCAGCGACTCTTGAATGCTTTGCAGAATTTGCCTCCTTCTCTGAAGGGGAGCTAACTAAAAAAAGAGGGAAGAAGAAATGAAACTAAATCTAAAAGCAGTTGAGTCGCCTTAGCTTCTATATTGAAAAATGGAATTGCTAAATTCGAACATAAAAGATTATCCGGGCAGGCACATCAAAACTAAGATTGCCACTTCTTGTAGTTAGATTTGAGTTGCTGAAAACGTTCGGAACCAAGTATGTTTCGGACGCCCATCACAAAGGTCAGGCGTTCATCGGCAAGATTTTTACGGGCTTGCTCCAGCTTTTGGAATTGCTTTCTAACCGCAGCATTGTTGACCTTCTTTTTGCTCAACAATTGATCGAGTTCAAATTGCTCGCGCTCAACAGCAGATTTAAATTCTATAAACTTGCGGCGGCTGTTGGCAAAAAGTTTGTCCAACTGATCTATTTCATTTTGGCTCAAACTTAGATTTTTACGAATCTTGGGATTATACCACCACTTCCCGGCAGGCACATCCTGTCCTGATGCAATCACAGGTAAAATCAGCAAAATGACCAACAACATGATACCAAATACATTTCTTAACATAATGAAGTTCCTCTCTTCCAGCGGTCAGAGGTTAGGGTTTCGTTTTCAATAGGTGGAATCAGAAATTGGTAAAATTCTTCATCATAATCCGGATTGTTTTCACCGGAGATTTCCAGATAAAAAACCGGCAGAGCATTGTCGACCAGCATATTTACTTCCATCATGAGCCGTTGGGCTTCCAAAATTTCCGATGCTAAGCCACCCGTTCCATGCTCGGACAAGTTTCGCACGATGGTGGTCCCCCAAAAGACGATGAGCACAGCGGCAACTGTCGCTGCAACCCCAATGGCACTGCGCCAGTTTAACAAGGTCCAAAAGGTGCTTTTGGTTTCGTGCGCCGGCAATCTTACTCGTTTTTGCGGCTGCGGAGCATAGCGTTCGGCCATTTGTCCAAAATTGGCTAATTCGCGCTCAAAGTTTTCCTTTCTAAGCCGGCATTGACGGCATTTCGCCAGATGCGCCTGCACAGACGCCGGTAGGTCCGCCTGATCGACAATCGCCTGGATGAGTTGTTTCTCGTCTAAATGGTTTTCGTGATCTCGTTTCACTGGGTAACCTCATTTAACAATTGGCGTATCGCAGGCTCCTTTTTAAACTTTGCAAGGGCTCGGTACAGATGGGTTTTGATTGTGCTTTCATTCTTCTTCAAGACCCTTGCAATTTCATTTATACTGAGATGATCAAAAAACCTCAACAAAAACACCTCTCGTTCCATACTTGACAGCTTGTTCAAAATCAACCCTATCTGTCGCCAAAAATCTTCTCTTAAAACCTGCTCCAAAGCTTCCGGCTGATCGCTGTCTGCTTCAACCGGTGCATGAGATTCAATGTTTTCGTCGGTAACTTTAAATAAGGACCGAAATCGTTTTTTCCGCTGAAAATCGCGAATACGGTTCAACGCAATACTGAACATCCATCCGCGAAATCGGGTAGCATCTTTGATGCTTGATATTTTTTGATAGGCTTTTAAGAAAATATCCTGGGTAATATCTTCGGCGTCCATGCGGGACCGGATACGATAAAAAACCATTCGGAAAATATATTCATGAAATCGATCGACAAGTTGCGCAAAAGCGGCTCGGTTTCCATCTTTCGCTTGATTAACCAGCGAGACAAACTGTGCGGAAGTGCCTGAGGTCGTGGTAGTATTCTCTGATATCGCCATCTTAGGATATTGATTTTTTTTTCAACGGAATGCATCGGCCGCATGCTGATTTCTATAATACCCGGTCCGCATTGACTTGTCTATATTTACCTAGCCACTCATCAGAATTCAACCCCAACCTTCAGGTCCCCCACACGTAACAGTCTGCCTTAATCTCTTAATGATAAATTGATTTTAACTCTTGGTAAATGCTTGCCTTGTTTGTTCATCCCATGTCCGGTTCGTGATTCTTCCCAAATCCAATGCGAGTGTCGATATCTCCAGTGACGTCGGGCGTCGTTGTGTCTTAAGCGATAGATATGTTTGCTCGCCCGGTTTTGCAAATGCTCTATACGCCGACGTTCTCTGTAAGTAAGTTTTCCATCGGCCCAGGCTCTTTCCGTTACTATCCGGATACGGTGTTGTTCTTGTCTAAGGATTTTTGCTTCAGAGAGTGTAAGCTCACCACTCAAAATTCCTTGTCTGATTCTCAATCGTTGTTTAAGACTCCTTTCCTGAATGACTCCAGCTAATGCTTGATTCGTAAAAAGAAACCCGCAAATCATCATAATTATTGTTATAATCATCATCTTTTTCATTTTGAATTACTCCTTTCCTTGTTTTTTGACTTAAGAGACGCTTCATCAATAAAATTTGTCTACATACAATTAAAGAATTTGAATGTCCTAACCCAAACACAAGGGTCGTCATGGAATAAATCAAAAACCCCATTTCTCAGATTGAGAGATGAGGTTTTGCTATTGAAAAAGCGAAATTATGAATAATTAATTTTTTTGAGGTGACCCCAATTTACTTTTTTGCATCGATACGGTAAGTGCTTTCAACGTTAGCGTTTAAAGAGGCCATGGCGCCGCAGTACTTTGTTTCAGAAAGTTGGATGGCTTGTTCCACCGCTTTAGGCTTGATACCTTCGCCGTGCAGAACAAATTCGATGTGAATGTTCGTATAGCGCTTGGGATGCTCTTCAGCACGCTCACCGATGATGTTGACATGAAAATCGGTAAGGTGGACACGTTTTTTTTGCATAATCGAAATCACATCCATCGCTGTACAGCCAGCGACACCAAGTAAGAACAATTCCATTGGGCTGGGACCGCTGCCACCTTCGTGACTATCGAGAACGACCGCAGGGCTATTGCCCGACCGGGCGATAAACTGCATTCCATCTATCCATTTAAGTTGAGCTTTTAGGGCCATGTTCGTTTTCCTTTAAGATGAATGTGGAGTTAGAAAAAAAATTTTGAAATCTGAAGAGTTTGTGATATACTAAAAACAATAGCGAGTATTGATTGCTAAACTCGTTTTTTCTCATTTTACCTCCTTTCTTTTGGGCGGCTCATACTGGGCATATGAACCGCCCATTTTTTATCCGGACATTTCCATGATTTCCTTCAATATCAGCTCGGTTCTTGCTTTTTGAATTTCATAAAACTCGTCTGGCAGCCACCCCGCAGGTGAGGGCAATAGTGCTTGCAAGACGGCGGGCAAAAGAAATCCAATGATGACCCCGTAAAAAATAGCGGCAGCCATCGCTCCGCTGTAGTTTTCAAATGTGATTTTCTGGTCAAAGAAGCTATAGGGACTGAGCAGCATGATTAGGAATGTAAAAAATGTTGCAAACAAAAAAATACCAAACATCTTGCGTGAATATCTTTCTTCCATTTTTTTATTGTGACGGTACTTGAGTTCCTGAACCTTATCCGTGAATTCAACACATTTCTTTTGTGATCTGTATCTGATTTTTCTTTCGACCCATTTCTCACACCAGTGCTCTGGCATATCAAGCATCGGAATAAAGATTAGATCAAATGTGATGCTAACAAAATAAAAAAAGAGCCCCGCAAAAAGCACATATAAAAATCGGAAATTAAGAACATATTTCACAAGCGCTTGCATGGTACGGTTATCCTTTGCCTATCCGGTAAGTACGGTGTATTGCACCGTTAATCACATTTTATCGTGTCAGCTAACTGTATCCTTAAGCTCTCCGAATTAGGTGCTGAGACGATCGCCGGGGAAAAAAGCCGGCTGGTTGATGACGGAGTGCCGGTTTGGAAACAGGCTGATGCTCTGTGGTCAATAATTTGTTTTTAATATGAGAAATAACTGCCAAAGAGTCAAGTGAGAAAAGATAGCAGGGTCAACGTTTGAATAGTCAAGTAAGTCTTTTGCGCCCTAAGTCCGGGAAGGTCAAAATTGAGGGTAGGCCTTGATTTGTGATTCAACTGAAAATTTTGCTGACGCATCCGGGTTGGCCGCCCTTAAAGGAGTTTTGTTAAAAATCGTCTATCCCATTGATGATGGTACCATCAGTTAAATAACCTCTAAGAGTGGCGTAGCCGAAGTCAGCGGATAAACATTTATTAGTTGCTTCAAATTTTAAGACCAAATCAGGATACACATCGTCATTTACGAAGTCAACTTTGGCCAGATTGATGGCTTTTCCCACCATCTCCGACCCAATATTTTCTAAAAGCAGGCTGCTTATTTCAATATTGCTTACATCCAGATACGCACTGCCAAATATGATTACCGGAATCAAGTCATTTGCATTTTGGTTAGAACAATATAATTCATGTGCTGACATGATATCTATCTGAACAATACGAAGACTTTCGCCGGGCTGGACAAAAGACTCAACTTCATCGAAAAGTATTAACAGCCCATTGTGATTTGAGATTGAAGAATTGATAGTAAAAGAATTAAGTTCAAACTCAAAACTGTTACCAGCCCCTACAATTAATTTTACTGAAGCCCCATTTTGAGCCATGAAATCCATTGATATCGTACCGTCTGTCACATTTGCAAATACACTATTGGAGGTAAACATCAGCTCGCCACTTTTGTCAAAAGTCAATAGGGATTCATAATCTTTTTTGCGGATGCTGGTGACAGAGTGCACGGGTGTGCCCTCGTGTTCGATAACTTCAACCAGGAAATCAAAACTTTCTATGCTTATATCGGTTATTGCTGAACCGGACCATTTTGATTCAAGAGGAGACAGCCTACCGTAAGTGACATTAATTTGTCCTATAAAAAATATTGAAAGAAATATAGCTGTTTTTAGTGTACGCATAATCAACATCAATATGCCTTTCTTCCAATTTATGATCTGAGCAGAAAGCGTGCCAAGCAATCCCCATATCAATATTGCAAGAAATCACAGATACTTACGGACTTACGCATTTGTTAACGCTAGGATTTTTATGTAAAATACTACTTAAAAATGTGAAATACGATTCATAGGGAAAACGGAGCACGACGTGCGCGTTGCAACCTGTGCCCTCTTTCTGGAGATGGCGCGCATAGATGAAACGTTTACCGAAGCGGAGATGAACCTGATTCTCTCCATTGTGAGAGAAAAATAGTGATGATATTGTGCTGAATAATCATTGATCTAAGTTTGAATTCGTTATCGTACACACGCCCGTTTTGATAGCATGAAAAGGTGCTATGACCTTTGACGACTACCTCAGAAGCATCAATAATGATCGGCTGTCTGCTGAGCTTTCCGAGACCCTTAGGTCTCTATGGTGGGATAAAAAGGGCGACTGGGATGCGGGGCACGCAATCGCCCAGGAGATTCCAACCGCATAGGGTAGCGCCGTGCACGCTTACCTTCATCGAGAAGAAAGGGTATTATGGAACGTCGACTGCTGGTACTCCCCTGCAGGCCGGGAGAGGCCGAACATACCACTTGAATCAAGTTAGATCTTGGCCGGCCGCTTTGGCGACCTCAACGATGGTTTGAATCGAAGCGGGATATGCCCAGCTGTCAATACTGCAGCCATTGGCAAGGAAAAAGCGCCGGTTACCGCCAAGTTTGATTCCCTCAGCCACGTGGTCTTTTAAAAATTTCCTGGTGTTTCGCGAAACGACGGTCTGATCAATTCCGCCCATCACACAACCCTCAATTCGCTCTTTCACATCGGCAAGCGCAGGACCATGAGGCCCTCGATCCCACCAGTTAAAAACATCTGCCGGAAAATCGAGAAAATCATCAAAAAACAAATCTTGACCGTGAAGGTGAAGCGTATTCATTTTTCCCAGACGCGTTACCGCTTCAAACACCCGCACAGCAAAGGGCTTGATAAACGTACGCAGTTCTTCTCGGGTAACCGACTCCCTGCCGGCGATCACCGACATAAAAATTCCCGCCGATCCTGAACGCAAGGATTTTTCACAGTAGGCAATCAGGTTATTGGTAACGATTTCAAGGGCTTTCATGAGCGCCTGCGGTTCATTTTTCATGAGCGCTTTCATATGTTCGCCCGCCATATTGCGCCGAATGCTTTGCCAGGGATCAAACACCGTATCAATGAAATAGGCCTTGCTTTCCAACTCCTTGCTGATAATCTCTAATGCCTTAAACTGTTCGCGCCATAACGATCTCTCCACGTCAAAGGGCTTGATGCGATTCAAATCGTCTTTGGTTTTGGCAGCCTCCAGCCCTTTTGGCGGCGGATAAAAATAATCATTCATGACTTTGAGAAAATCAAAATCGTAATAATCAAAATACTCCAGGGTAAGCCTGGCAAATTGTTCTCCGCTGGAATGCTGCACCCCGAAGTGATACCAAAGCGAAACCGGCGGCCTGTCTACTTTCATACCTTGAAGGACGTGATCAACGCGTTCAATCTTGTTCATCGTTTATCTCCATCAAAAAAATTTGCTAAATCGACCGGTTTCTGGTTCTCACAAAAACTTCGGCGTCTAGTTGAGCCAATTCGAACCACTCCCCAAAAAGAGATTTCCAGGCTGTTTGATATCAATTGCAGTATTTATCGCTGAAATCAAGTCTGGGGGGGACTATATTCAGTCTGTTTTAAAATGTTAACAAATACTCAAGAATTTCTGCACCGCTGCCGATATTTATTTTGGACGAGAAAACAACACCAACAATCAGATGCCTTTAATAATTAGGTCATGTTAGCGCTGGAGTATTTTTATGTTAAATCAAAACGAAATAGTCGACAAAAACATGGCGCTTAGTAACTACCAACGTCAATATCTCCAATTACTTTATATGATTATGCAACGTCATATCGCCGAAGGTAAGCCGCCAAAAGACCTTGTAAAGCAAGCTCGTCAATTAGGTCGTTTAGCTAATATAACGGATGCCCTATTAAATACCACTTAAGTTGCCGAATCGCATAGGGGCTTAGCTCTGCTTAAGTCTATCGTAAAATAAAAACCTAAAGTTCGTTTGCCAACATCCCGATATTAGAAATTGATGGGTGACTATAGGGAGTGGCACCCATCTCATGTGTTCCTCGTTCATTGGGTGGCTCTTCTAACATGAAAAGCCACCCAATTTTTTCGATTGAATATTTTGTGAAGGCGCGCTGGATTCATGATCCGAGTAGCATAACTTCGCAATCCAGTTCCCTCTTGTTCATCTCCGAGATAAAGCGTTGCCTGAGAGACAGGCCCTGGCGCAGCTATTGGGATTTCCAGCTATCGTACATGACGATTTTTTCCAAAGGTAGGCGATACTTACGCACGGGCGATGGATCTTTGGGATATCCAATCGGTAAAAGTGCCACCACTCGAATTTCGGGGGGTATGCCAAGAATTTTCTTGACCTCATCTTCGTAGAATGCACCTATCCAGCATGTACCCAACCCTTCAGCGGCTGCGCATAGCGTGAGATGATCCACAGCAATGGCGACGTCTATCGGATAACTTAACTGTCCACAGGTCATGATATGATGCGTGCTCTCTGCACAGCATGCGAGAACCACTGGGGCCTCAGCGACGAACTTTTGGCGACAGGCAGCTTCTGATATTTTTTTGCGTGTATCCGAGTTGCGAACAACCACAAATCGCCATTCCTGAAAATTATTGGCCGAAGGTGCGTGTCGAGCAGCATTGAGCACCCGAGAAAGTACATCATCTGGTATGTCATCGCTCTTGAATGCCCGGACGCTTTTGCGTGTTATAATTGCTTCGTAAACATTCATAGTAAATCATCATATTTTAGATTATACTCCCGCAAAGAAAAATTATATTTGTTGCTTTGTTCCTGTGATGCAACAACAAATGGTCATTGTGAGGTCTGTTCCTTTTTAAGCAGCATCGAAAGCGAAAGTCAAGCTACAGATTTCCTTCTAAATCTCTTGACTCTAAGCGCAAACATTTATAATTCAACATTCAGAGGAGAAATAGACGATGTCGGTTCAAGAAATTTGTTTCCTATCTGCCACAGAGCTGGTTCAGCGCATCCGATCGAAAGAATTGTCTGCTGTAGAGGTTATGCAGGCTCACTTGTCTCAGATCAATCGAATCAATCCCAAGGTAAATGCCATTGTTACCCTCTTTCCGGAACAGGCCATGGCGCAAGCTAGATTCGCCGATGAGGCTCTGGCAAAGGGAAAAGAACTCGGATGCTTGCATGGCCTTCCTGTAGCCCACAAGGATTTGGTTCTGACAAAGGGAATTCGTACCACTTTGGGATCACCGATTTTCAAAGATTTCGTGCCGCAAGAAGATGCTCTCATCGTTGAGCGGCTGAAGCAAGCCGGCGCTATCACCATCGGCAAGACTAATACGCCTGAATTCGGCGCCGGTTCTCAGACGTTTAACAACGTATTTGGAGAAACACGCAACCCCTACAACACATCAAAAACCTGCGGCGGTAGCAGTGGCGGAGCAGCGGTGGCACTGGCCTGCGGAATGCTGCCGATCGCAGACGGAAGCGACATGGGTGGCTCCCTGCGAAATCCCGCCAACTTCTGCAATGTTGTCGGATTGCGAACTTCTCCCGGAAGGGTGCCGAGCTGGCCAAAGTTTGCCGGTTGGTCTCCTTTATCGGTAGAAGGCCCAATGGCCCGAACAGTGAAAGATACGGCTCTGATGCTAAGTGCGATGGCCGGCCCTGATCCGCGTTCGCCAATTGCCATCACAGAGCCTGGGCACTTATTTTCCCGCCCTTTGGATCGCAATTTTAAAAATACGCGCATCGCCTGGAGTCATGATCTAGGCTCGCTGCCGGTGGAGCCTCAAGTGACGGCGGCCATTGAAAAGCAGCGCCATGTGTTTGAAGGTCTTGGCTGTTTGCTGGAAGAATGTGAACCGGATTTAACCGACGCGGATGAGATATTTAAAGTATGGCGGGCCTGGATCTTTGAGCTCCATTTTTCGGAATTTCTGGATACGCATCGGAGTCAAATTAAAGATACGGTGATCTGGAACATTCAAGAAGGAAAAAAGCTGAGCGGTCCCCAAATCGGTGAGATCGAACGCAAACGCACCGAACTTTATCATCGCGTCCGAAAATTCATGGAAACTTACGAATTTATTATTTTACCGGTTAGCCAGGTTTCGCCTTTTGATGTGAAGCAACGCTATATAAACAAAATCAATGATGTCAAAATGGAAACGTATATCGATTGGATGAAATCATGTTATTACATCACAACTTTCGGGAATCCGGCCATCTCGGTACCCTGTGGATTTACACCGGAGGGTCTTCCGGTCGGCGTTCAGATTGTCGGACGTCATCAGGATGATTTTGGTGTTTTGCAGTTGGCCTATGCTTTTGAGCAGGCCACAGAGTTCTGGAAAAATAGACCGTCGCTAGTGGATTCAGTCTAAGGATGCGTGAATGACAAGTATGATTTTCTGCAGACGTTTAATGAATAATAAGACTTGTATCGATCCACCCATATGCCGCCACCTCCAGCATCTCACCGGCAAAGGGCATGCGCTGCGTTCGAAGATAGATGCCATTTAATTTTTCGTAAAATTGCCGGTAGGGATTCTCTTTGAGGACCCATACGAGCATCGAATATATGCCGAAATAGTTGAACTGTGTTGCCAGGGCCGAAACCAGCCTGGTGCCGATACCCTGGCGTTGGCGATTTTTCAGGACGTACAATGTATAGATTTCACCGCTGTAGATATAGTCACCCTTCCGCTCATAACCTCCGGTAATAAATCCGATCACCCTGCCGGCATCCTCAGCGACAAAACTTATAACGTGTTTGTTTTTCATTTCATTTAAAAATGCCTGTTCAAGCCGGGAAATCGACATTGTGTACAGGTAATAATAGGGCACAGCACCAAGGTATGTGTCCTGCCAGGTCTGCACGTAAACACGGGACATGGAAGGCGCATCAATTTTTTGACCGGGACGAATCACCATTGACTTGCACCGTCAGCTAATCGGAGATACAAATTCTCTTACCGAACTTAGGTATCGGGGAATTTTTCATTTTGATTAGTAATATGCGGATGTTTCAAAGGTGAGTGCTTTTCACCCAAAGATTCAATTCCATTTCAACCGACAATCTAATAAAATCATTAAACCTTTTTTTAATATGGCCGATAATATAAAATGATAATTTTTCATGATTTTCACCTAAAAGATTGGCCCGACATTGACTGTAAACTCTATAACATGCATTTTTATAAACCCACCTGAGGAAAAATGAAAGAAGGCGATTTAAAAAATCTCGACCAAACAGCTTCATTAGATGACGACTCCTTTATTCAAGTCGATGCGCGTCATCCATATTTGATTATCTTTATCGGCAACGACGGCGGTAAACGCTATAAACTTAAACGAGGCCAAATGACTGTCGGCCGATCACCTCAGGCCGATATCACAATTGACGACCAGCGGATCTCAAGGATTCACTGCATCATCGAATGGATCAGCGAAACGATCATGATCGAGGATAAGGAATCTACCAACGGCACATTTGTCGATTCCCAAAAAGTGAGTCGCGCACATTTATTACCCGGGGTTACAATTCAACTGGGTCACTCCGTAATGAAAATTGAATACAAGGATGATACTGAGATCCGGTCGGAAGAAAACCTCTTGCGCCAAGTTTCGATTGACCCGATAACAGGAATATTTAACCGGCAACACTTCCTCAAACTTGCCTCAATGGAGGTATCTTATGCATGCAGACATCAACTGGCTGTTGGTGTTATTTTGCTGAATATTGATAACTTCAAACAGATCAATGACACATATGGGCATCAAACCGGTGATTTTATTCTAGCGCGGCTTGCCGGCATCATTAATAAAATGACGCGAAATGAAGATCTCTTTGCTCGTTACACCGACACAGAATTTATCCTCATGCCACGCGATGATCTTAACAAGCAATACATGTTTACTCAATGTGAGCGTATTCGGAAAGCAATTAAGAATTTTGAATTCCGTTTTGGCAAAAAATGTGTTCGGATAACAATCTCGCTCGGCTTTCATTTAGAAAAGGTTAAAGGCAGGGATTTTAATGCAAAAATATTCGATTTAATCGGCAAGGCCGAGCGCGCCCTCTACCTTGCGAAGGAAATTGGATACGACCGAACAGAGAGCCTGTTGTGACAGGCAACTCCTATAGTGCCTGATTAAATCATTGAAGTAGTAACATGGGCACGCATATGAGTTTATGTTTTTCAAAATCAAGGTTATGCGGGATAAAAGCACGAGGCTGAAGAGTAGAAAACACCTGAATCAAGCTAATCTTCCTCTTTTGACACTTGAATAATGGCATCCTTTGGCAGCGCCAGTCCGGATGCAACCTCTACAGCTTTGATAATGCCGGAAGGCACCGGGCAGGCAGCATGCTTGCAGTGTTTGGCTGCCAGACGCAACGTCTTTGGGCCTTTGCCATGAAAAACGATTTCTTCAAACGGGTTTACCACTTCTAATTCATCCGCTAATTTTTGAATTTGTTCACATCTTGAGTTGATCTCCAATTTTACCGTTCCAGATTGATCATCCGATGTGGCCCGAATTTCCGAAATCATACCGCAAATTCCGGACACAACCTTCACGATACCTCTCATAATTATGATTTACACCTCCTTAAGTCGATTATGAGTTATTCTCTATTCAAATTCATGGCTTACGATGCCGCTTAATTATCTTATACCTGTCTCTCAACAATGACAATGCCCAGGTGGCAATTTTAAGTGTTGGATAAATCATTATCCTATTTTTTGATTCAAATCTTTTTTTAACCTCTGCCGTGTTGGGCCCATAAATCCATGCAATCACTGGCTTGTTGGGAGGGAATTCTTCCAGCGCTTTATTAAGAGAATCGGAGACATCAAGAAAGGAGAACTCAGGCGAAGGGGCAATGGCGATACAGATAACTCCATCAACATGGGGGTCATTCAACACCGCCTTTAAAGCGACCGAATAGGCCTTGCGACCGCCATGGAGCATAACTGCCGGCCAAATATCAAGGGGATTTGCCAGAGGCATCCAAGCGGGAGAAAGTTTTGCCACCTGATTAATAGTCTCAGGAGAATAGGAGGCAAGTTGCAGACCATAGCTTTCCAATCCATCACTGACCATAATACCTGCCCCGCCGCTGTATGTGATGACGCCAACGCGGCTGCCTTTCATGCCGGGATGGTTCAGCAAGGTCTTTACGGCATGGGGCATTTGCCCTCCTTCTTCCAAAAATGTAACATCTGCCTGTTTTAAAGCAGCTTTAAGTAAACCATAATTACCGGCCATGCTGCCGGTATGAGACATCGCTGCTCTTGCTCCTGTCTTGCTGCTGCCGGTTTTATGGACAACAATCGGTTTTTCATTAACAACTCTGCCGGCCAGGGATAGAAATTCCTTGCCCTGGTTCAGGCCTTCCATATGAATGACGATAATCTTTATTTCAGGATCTTCGCCAAAATACTTCAATGCATCATAAAAACCAATATCACAGGCATTACCGAGATCAATTCCCTTGCCTACTTTTCCGCTAAATTTTGCGGGCCCTACAAGATGGATGCCGGATTGACATATTAGGCCAACCGGTACTCTATCTTTGGCTACAGGCATAAAAGATGTCGTAAAATTATTAAAACTATTGATAACTCCAAGGGTATTGGGGCCAAGAATCCTGATCCCATCTCTTCCTGCGATTTCTGTCATTTGCTGCTGCATCTCGTTGCCGCACCGATCGGCATCGGTAAAACCCTGATTGACGACAATGGCCGCTTTGATTTTTGCGGCGACACAATCTTGGAGAATACTCAGCGTAGTTTCTCGCGGCGCACTTATAACCGCCAGGTCTATTTTCTTTTTCACTGCCCCTACATTAGGGTATGCCTTTTTTCCAAGAATTTCCCCGGTATTGGGATTAACAGGGAAGATATCACCGCGAAACCCGAATTTGACCATGTTTTCCATGAGATTAAAAGATCCCGGCCCACTCTTTCGACTGATTCCAATAAGGGCTACACTTTTGGGTTCCATGAAGTTGTGCATAACGTTACCTTATATTACGGAAATATGTATGCATTCAAATTGACATATTTTCAACCTATTTTAGGACCGCACGGACGTATATATGAATGATCAGCTGATAGGTGCTTTTTGGGAAGGACTTTATGAAAATTACAGTTGTGTGTCAATTATGATCATTCGCATAAGTTTGAGAAGGTCTTGATTTAGAAATTAATCTTTTGATCCGCTTTTTTCTGTTCATAAAGCCCGCTCCGCCTATACCTCCTGGTAAAGTTGACAGGGAACGTACTTTAGTTTTTGAAGGGTTGAAGCACATATTTAAATTGAAAGATATGATTCTTCTGATCATCATGTTCTTTATTGGATTGGGGATATTCAACGCGATAACGACCTGGATCGAGCAAATGATTGCCCCGAGGGGCTTTAACATCATTCAGGCCGGAACCCTGGGGGCGGTTTTAATGATTGGCGGCATTGTTGGCTGTTTTGTTATTCCGCCGCTTTCAGATAAACTCCGCAAAAGAAGGATGTTTATTATTATCTGCCTCATTGTCAGTGCACCGGGGCTTATTGGACTGACCTTTTCTACAGGCTATTGGCTTTTGCTGCTATCAGGCTTTTGTCTCGGGTTTTTCTTTATGAGTGCCGGTCCCGTCATTTTCCAGTATGCTGCTGAGGTCAGCTATCCTTCGCCGGAAGCAACATCCCAGGGGCTGCTGATGTTAGCCGGCCAAATTTCAGGAATCATTTTTATTTTTGGCATGGATTTCTTCAGAAGCGAATCAGGTTCGATGACCCCATTTCTGATCGTGCTTATTGTTTTATCCCTTATAAATATCGCACTTTCTTTTATGATCAAGGAATCAAGCATGATTGGGGCGGAGTATGAGAAAAAAAGGACAAAGATGAATGATAAATGATATCATCTTACCAGCAATCACCTTGACTTTAAAAGAAGCTATCTGATACTAAGCCACTCGAATCAATAATGCGATAACCCAAAAAAATTAAAGGAAATAGAGATGCCCAGAAATACATGATTATTTTCTATTTAAGATTTTACACGACATGGCCACAGGAACTATAAAGAAGAAGGCGAAAAATAGAACATCATGAAAAACAGCCCACATGAAGTTTTCTCTGAAGCGATCGATTTAATGGTTACCTCCGAAAAATCCATGCGAGAACGAGTCTTAGAGGCTTACGCTGAACATATCAGCCATATCAACGTTGCCGACCTTCCATTTGACGTTCAATATTTATTTCAATCATTTAAAAGTTGTATGGAACCGAGGCTCATAACCAGGGATTTTAGTATTCAAGAAGCACGCCAAATGGCCAAAGTGGTTCTCTTTCTAGCAGAAGAAATTAAAAAATACCGCTGAGGCTGTTCACAAGGGGAATTTCATACCTTAAAGATTTTTAAAATATTTGGTTGACATTTTTCCATTCCTGCTCAATTCCTAATATAACTTAATTGTTGCTACCAGCTCTAACAGGAGAAAATCGATGGAAACAATCAATCACGAAGTCTCACTGACCAATGAAGATCTGAACCTGCTTTATGACGTATCAACATCCATCCATTCCATTGGCGATTTGGATAAGATGCTGCGCAATATTTTGCGCAAGATAAAGGAGGTTTTCCACATAGAAGGGGCATCCATTGCGCTTCACGATGCGAAGCGCAAGGAATTCTATTTCATCCGAACTGTGGAAGAACAAAGAAGCGGACAGCATAAAGGCATGAACCGTATGCGGTTTCCGGACCATTTTGGGGTGGCCGGTTGGGTGTTACGAGAAAATCGTGCAATTATCATAAGCGATGTCTCCAAAGATAATAGATTCTCCAATGAGCTCGACTTCCAGCAAAAATTCACCACCCATTCGATGATCTGCGTTGCGCTGAAAACACCTAAAGGGTTAATTGGGGTGCTGTACGCCTTAAACAAGCTCAAAGGCAAATTTACCCTTAAGGAATCACGCTTATTGGAGATTCTTTCAAGTACGATAGCCATCGCTATCGAAAATGCAAAACTTTACGGTGAAATAAAGCAGCATGCCGAAGCTCTTGAAAAGGAAAATATTCGGCTCAAATCGGAAGTACAGCAGCACTTCAATATGCAGGGAATCATCGGTTCCAGTGCTCCGATGCGAAGAATTTTTTCGCTCCTGGAAAAAGTTATCGATACGAAAACTTCTGTATTTATACAAGGGGAAACAGGCACGGGAAAAGAGCTTCTGGCTAAGGTTATTCATTACAACGGACCTCTAAAGGACAAACCTTTTGTGGCCGAAAACTGCGGTGCCCTGTCCGAAAATCTTTTGGAGAGCGAACTTTTCGGCCATGTCAAGGGTGCATTCACCGGTGCGATCGCCGATAATAAAGGAATCTTTGAACTAGCCCGGGGAGGTACGGTTTTTCTTGATGAAATCACTGA
>CP070746.1:1674654-1703596 GCA_020348305.1 Desulfobacterales bacterium | reverse complement strand
GTGGTTTATCAGCTAAACGGACTGAATCTCCCACGATCATCTAAACAACAATGGAAAGCGGGAAGACCTATCAAACGCAGACAATTACTAAAAGGAGATTTGGTTTTCTTTGCCACATCCGGCGGGAAAGGAGTTTCCCATGTCGGGATATATATGGGGGACAGCAAATTCTTGCATGCACCCGGCAGAGACCGCAAAATACGAAGCTCTTCCCTTTCAGACATCTACTTCAAAACTCGCTACGTGGGTGCCCGAACGTATCTGTAACCTATCTACTTTGAAAAAGCCGCAGCTATCTTCCTGGTGGTAAAATTTTGACAATCGTCCGTTCCAATTGTTTGCCACTGCCCAATGTATACGTCACCTTGACTGTCTTAAGACGCCCCTGGGCAAACAACTGAACGCATTCCGGATAAAGCTCCCATTCCAGACGTAATCCCTTTTTCTTGATTGAATCGATAGTATCGTCCGGTTGAATCTGAAATGCCCGCTGACCGATAATGGGGCCGGTATCTTCACCGTAATCGATAAAATGAACGCTACACCCGCCAACTTTGCAACCATACCGGAATGTATCTCCATATCCATCAACACCGGGAAAAGCCGGCAGCAGCGCCGGGTGGATATTCATGATGCGGGGATGGCTGCGATCTAGATTTATCCGATCGATGAAATAAGGCGTTAAATTTCGCATAAAGCCAGCCAGCACCAATAGGTCAAAACCATACGGTTTCATTTCGTTTAACAATTCAGCCTCGGCCATTGCTCTTGTAACTAAAAAAAAATGAGTCTTTTCCGCATCTGTATCTGCGACAAAAAAAGATTGTTTAGAAACTGCTTCTGCCAAATCAAAATCTTCGGGGGGTAAAAATTTTTCAGAAGCTATCTTGCACTGGTGAATAATCGATTTATAGTTTACAACAAAAGTTGGAATTCCGCACTTCGCTGCCCGTTCAAGACCGGCTGCATCCGGATTATCCGATCCAACAAATACCATTTGACCGTCAATTTTTCCTTTTTCACAGGACTCGATAATAGCCTGGAGGTTGGTTCCACTCCCGGAAATAAGCGCACCGATGCGAATTTTTTTGCTCATAAATAAGCTCCTCATTTGATGAATTCATCAAATTTTGTATCAGTATTAACCCAGTGGGTTGAAAGAAAAAATGCGGTGTGCCGAATGCATCGAGCACATTTGCCTGTAGCGTATCTGAAATCTAGATTTTTTTCCAGTTTCATTCATAGTCCAATCTCTAATAATCGAGATTCATGACCTTACCATTTGACCGTACCGTCAAAAAATACCCAAGGTTGACAATACAACGCTGCGTAACTATAATTGCCCAATCGCTAACTTTACAAAGAAAGGATCTGGTGATATGGCAGAAGGTATTTTGGAAATTGATGACGGCAATTTTGAAAATGAGGTGTTACAGTCAGATAAGCCAGTCTTAGTCGATTTTTGGGCCCCTTGGTGTGGCCCCTGCAAGGCGATCGGGCCTGTCGTTCAAGACCTTGCCAACACATTCGGTGACAGAATTAAATTTACCAAGTGCAATGTCGATAATAGCCCAGTCACACCCGGAAAATTTGGAATTAAAGCTATTCCGACCCTTATTTTCTTTAAGCAAGGAAATGTCGTAGAACAGATAACCGGTATGGTCGCCAAATCAAAACTTGAGGAGGCGATCAACAAAATTTTATAGACATTAGAGTTTGATCTGATGAAAAAGGTATACATTGCATGCCTTGTGCTATGGTTTGCATGTTCGGGGTGTACAGCGATTAAAGATGCATGGCGTGCCATAACAGGCGAGGAGGAAGAATACTCTGCTCAAGAGCTTGCCTGGGTTGGAATGGATAATTATGAAAGTAGAGATTATAAAAGAGCTATCGAAAAATTTGAAAAACTGAAAGACTGGTTTCCTTTTTCGCGATATGCGATTCTGGCGGAGCTTAAAATTGGAGATGCGCATTACAAATTAGAGCAATATGAAGAGGCAATTTTTGCCTATGAAGAGTTTGAAAAACTTCACCCTAGAAACGAGGCAATCCCTTATGTAATTTATCAAATCGGGCGCTGTTATTTTGATCGGATCGATAGCGTGGACCGTGACCAAACTCCAGCCCGCAAGGCCCTGGAAACCTTTCAACGCTTACAGAAACAGTTCCCGAATGATCAATATGCACACACTGCCGCGGATCACATAAACAAATGCTATAAAAGCTTAGCCGGAAACGAACTTATAATCGGAATATTTTACTACAAGAGCAAACATTACAAGGCAGCCTATAACCGTTTTATGGCTGTGGTTTCTGAGTACCCGGATGTAGGGTATCATCAAAAAGCCTTACAATATCTTTCTAAATGTGAGGCCTCCATAGCAGAGCAGCAGTAAACATACGCGTTAGAGAAAATTTAAGGAGTACCTATATGTCAAAAGTTTGTGAAATATGCGGCAAAAAGCCGATGGTCGGAAATAATGTAAGTCACGCCCACAATGTCACCAAACGGCGCTTTAATCCGAATTTACAGCGGGTGCGGGCCTTATCTAACGGTAGGGTTAAAAAAATGGTGGTCTGCACAAATTGTATAAAATCCGGTTATGTCGTTAAAGCACCCTAACGCAACAATGCAAAAGCAAAGGGGCGATAATCGACATTTTAGCTTTAATAAACTATCCTATTCGCTTTACATCCTGCACAAATTTTACCTTTTTGACTGCGGACAAAATTTTCTCTAAATGCGTGGTATCTTCAACGACGATCGTAAAATAACTGTCGACTATTTTGTTTTCCCGGGTTTCCGTTTTGGCATTCAAAATATTGGCACCAAATTTGCTGATATTGCTGACGACATCAGCAAGTAAACCCACCCTGTCTTGAGAAACAATTCGGATTCTAACCGGATATGTTTCATTCGCCTCCTGGTTCCATTCCACCTCAATTTGTCTCTCAGGATTCATCCGTAAAGCATTCACACAGGTGGTTCGGTGAACCGTAACTCCGTATCCTCGCGTTATATAACCGATAATGAAATCGCCAGGCAACGGTTGACAGCATTTCCCAAACTTTATCAGAATGTCGTCAACACCCTTAACAAGCACGCCGGCTTTTAACTTCTTTTTCCGTACCCGGCCCATTAATTTGTTAAAAATCGATTCATTGTCCTCTTCTTCTTCTTCGGATTTCGGGGTAAACTTGCGTACGACCTGCAACGGTGTAATTTTTCCATAACCAACGTTGGCAATTAGATCATCAACTGCCTTGAAGCCAAAATGCTCCACCACGTCCATCATCTTTTCAGATTTTACAAGAGTGTTAAAGTTCAGCTTTTCCTTTCGAAACGCTTTTTCGCACATTTCTCTACCCAGGGTAATGCTTCGCTCTTTTTCCTGGGTTTTAATCCAATGTCTGATCTTTGAGCGAGCTTTAACCGTTTTGACAAATTTCAACCAATCCTTACTCGGATGGCTACTTTTGGAAGTGATGATTTCAACAATATCACCGGTTTCCAGTTCATAAGGCAAAGGAATCAGACGACCGTTAACTTTGGCGCCGGTACATTGATTGCCGACTTCAGTGTGAATTATGTATGCAAAATCTATGGCTGTGGCGCCCCGGGGAAGTGTTTTAATCTCACCGCGGGGGGTAAAAACGTAAACTTCATCCGGAAAGAGATCAATGCGGACGTTTTCTAAAAATTCAGCCGGATCCCTGAAATTTTCCTGGTTTTCCACCAGGTTCTGAATCCAGGCAAATTTACTGCTGATATTCTCATCAATGCGTTTGCCCTCTTTGTAACTCCAATGGGCAGCAATGCCGGAATTTGCGATCTTGTCCATCTCCCAGGTCCGAATCTGAATCTCAATCCGCTCACCAAATGGCCCGATAACCGTGGTATGCAACGACTGGTACATATTTGGCTTGGGTCGTCCAATATAATCCTTAAACTTATGATCAATGGGCTTCCAAAGAGAGTGCACCAATCCCAGAGCCTCGTAACATTGGGGAACGGTAGCCAGAATAATACGAAATGCAGTGATATCGTAGATTTCCTCAAACGTTAGATTCTGGGAAATCATTTTCTGATAAATGCTATACACTGTTTTATTACGACCCAAAATCTCACACTTGAGTTTGTCTTCGTCCATCTTTTTCTGGATAAAACCTTTGACCGTTTCAATATATTTTCTGCGCTCGGCTCTAGACTTGCTCACAAGGCTTTCTATTTTGGCATACTCATCCGGCTGAAGATATTCAAACGACGCCTCTTCAAGTTCATATTTCATCCAGTAAATACCTAAACGGGCCGCAATAGGTGCATAAATGTCAAGCGTTTCCTGTGCGATTTCTTTGCGCTTGCCGGGTAAGTGATATTGGAGGGTGCGCATATTGTGGAGGCGGTCGGCCAGCTTTATCAATATGACCCGAATGTCATCTGCCATCGCCAGGATCATTCGTCGAATGCTTTCTGCCTGGCGAGCGCGTGAACTGCTGACTGGAAGGCTGCTGAGCTTGGTTACCCCTAAAACAATATGTGAAACCTCCGGGCCGAACAGTTCCCTGATTTCCTCCGGTGTTGCACGAGTGTCTTCAATAACATCGTGGAGCAGACCAGATACCACGCTAACGGGATCCAGTTTCATATTGGCAAGGATACCAGCAACCTCCAGAGGATGGGATAGATAAGGCTCACCGGATAATCGAACCTGTCCCTCATGTACCCTGGCCGAATAGATGTAGGCACGGTCGATAATACTCAGATCGGCGTCTGAATCGTACTCGCTAATTTTATCAATGATGTCGTTTATACGAATCAATTACTGTAATTCTCTATAATAATTACATAGCGGCCAGCAAAAAGTGACAAGAAGCCAGTACCAGTAACCAGCGGCTGGAATCAATAGGCTTTTGCAAACACCACCTGACTCGCACTGGGTTTTTTACAGCAAATACATGTGCCATTGTCGTTTTCGCTGTCCAGGGGAATGCATCGAATCGTGACACCCAGATCTTCCTTAATTTTGGCTTCGCAGGTGTCCGAGCCGCACCATCTGGAAATTGCAAATCCGCCATGGATCTCGGGCTTGTCCGCATTTTCCGGTGTAAAATAATCGTAAAATTGTTTTTGGTCGTCAATGGTTACGGTGTGGTTGGTGCGAAATGACAGTGCCCTCTCATATAGATTGTCTTGCACGTCATCAAGAATATTTGTAATCTCGGCCACGAATTGATCCCGTTTTATGGAAATCTTTTCCGTATGCGCGCTGTCACGTCGGCCGATCAAAACAGAGTTATCCGCAATATCTCTGGGGCCGATTTCCACCCGCAACGGAATTCCTTTTTTGATCCAATCCCATCCGCGGGCACCGCCGATGTCGCGACTGTCAATTTCCACAACTAGCCTGCGATGATGGAAGAATTTTTGCTTGAGCTCCAATGCCAAAGACTCAACGAATTCCATTACCTTTAATCGATCTTTAGATTTTCTTACAATCGGCATCAGCACCACATGGGCCGAGGCCACCTTGGGCGGCAGGATGATACCATCATCGTCACCATGGGACATAATGACGCCGCCGATCAGACGCGTGGAAGCGCCCCATGATGTGGTCCATGCGTATTCTTCCGTTTCGGCTGCAGTTTGGAATTTTATCCCGGAAGCGCGTGCAAAATTTTGACCCAGAAAGTGAGAAGTCCCGGCCTGGAGGGCTTTGCGATCTTGCATCATGGCTTCAATGGTTAGGGTATCAACCGCTCCCGGAAACCGTTCAGCCGCCGATTTACGACCCCTGATGACCGGCATGGCCAGATAGTTTTCAGCAAGCTTTGTATACACATCGAGCATCAATTGCGTTCGCTCTTTTGCCTCCTCCGGGGTTGCATGAACCGTATGGCCCTCTTGCCACAAAAACTCACTGGTTCTTAAAAATATGCGGGTTCTCATTTCCCATCGAACCACATTGGCCCATTGATTTATCAGTATCGGCAAGTCACGGTAGCTGTCTACCCATTTGGAAAAGGAATCTCCGATTATGGTTTCAGAAGTCGGGCGCACAACTAAGGGTTCGGTAAGCTGACCGGCGGGTTCAAGACCGCCATTTCGATCTTTTTCGAGCCGGTGATGGGTGACAACGGCACACTCCTTTGCAAAGCCTTCCACATGCTCCGCTTCTTTTTCAAGAAAACTTATTGGAATAAAAATCGGGAAATATGCATTCTTAACACCGGTAGCTTTAAACATATCGTCAAGCTCCCGCACGATATTTTCCCAGAGTGCATATCCCCATGGCCGAATGACCATGCATCCTCTAACCGGTGACCGTTCTGCCAAATCCGATGCTTTAATCACCTGTTGGTACCATTCCGAATAATCTTCTGCTCTCGTCGGTGTGATTGCCGTTTTCGCTTTGCTTTGCATGTTTATCCTTTCAGCATGAACTTAATTAGTTTAGTCTTTCTGATTTAATTTATTCTCCTCGAGCTTCCTGACCTCTTCCAGTAGAACCTTAACCAGTTTTTCCTGTGGAAACTTTTTAATCACTTTGCCTTTGCGAAAAAGTATGCCGGTACCATCACCACCGGCAATACCAATATCCGCCTCCCTGGCCTCTCCCGGGCCGTTAACCACGCAGCCCATAATTGCAATTTTTATGGGTACGGTGCTTGCCAGAAGGGCGTGTTCAATCTGTTCGACAATATCGAACAAACCAATGTTGCAGCGACCGCAAGTGGGACAGGAAATAATCTCAGGTCCGCGATGGCGAAGGTCCAACGCCCTTAGAATTTCGTAACCCACCCGCACCTCTTCAACCGGATCCCGAGTCAATGAAACCCGAAGCGTATCTCCGATACCTTCGGCGAGGAGCATGCCGATTCCCAGCGCAGACTTAACAATTCCGGAAAAAAGCGTTCCGGCCTCGGTAACCCCGATATGCAATGGAAGGTCGGTCTGCTTGGATAATAGACGGTATGCGTCAACCGTGCGCTGAACATCCGAAGCTTTTAAAGAAATCTTTATTTGGTGAAAATCAAGCGATTTTAATAATTCGATATGCCGAAGCGCACTTTCTACCATGGCACCCGCTGTTACTTCTTTATATTTTTTAAGTATATCCTTTTCAAGGGAGCCGGAATTTACACCGATACGAATGGGAATATTATGATCTTTGGCACAATCCACGACCGCTTTGACGTTTTTTGGGCTGCCAATATTGCCGGGATTCAGTCTCAATCCGTCAGCGCCCGCCCGGGATGCCGAAAGGGCGAGGCGGTAATCAAAATGAATATCGGCAATCAGCGGAATTGAAATCTTTTTCTTTATTGAAGCAATGGCTTTGGCAGCGGTTATATCCGGTACAGCCGCTCTAACGATTTCACAGCCGGCTTTTTCCAAGCGTTTAATTTGGGAAACGGTAGCGGCAATATCCTGGGTCGGGGTGTTGGTCATGGATTGGACCGATATGGGTGCCAATCCACCGATTTTTACATTACCGATTCTGATTTGACATGTTTTTCTGCGCTTAATTGTAAACCTCATTTTGGCAACCACCAAACTGAAAAATCCAGGCTTTCAATTGCATCTCCAAAGGGAGATGTGGTATACTAAAAATAGCTTTGCCCCTGGACGCTTTTGTTTTGGTAACTTTACACTTAATGACGCATAGTCAGTACCATTATAATTAATGCGCCTAAGTTGGTCTGTAAAGTGATGGTGAATATCAAGGGTAGAATTCGTCAGGGGAGACTCCCGAAGCATTGACATATACCTTTACCTGCCGGCTCTCTGCCCCATGCAACAGAAAAACTCCCTTTAATTTTAAAAACTTAGATTAGCAAACAGCTTGTATTTATTCAAGTAAAATAGATGAGTGCAACCATCTTGGGGAGCAGGACAATCATTAAATGATTCTCAGGTTCAATTTAAGCCATTCGTTTCCACAAGCACTTGAAACGAGGTAGAAAACCGGAAAGCAATCTTAAATATAAGGAGTTGAATAATGAATCGTATGAAAGGTCAAAAATTTTCGGATAAACACGGCCCTGAGGCAACGGTCAACAATTTAATCAAAGATAAAATTCTGGCGAATGCAAAAAGCGGCGAGCTTGCCTGTGCGGTCGCTTTTAAGATTGCCGGTGAGATAAACAAACCGCCCGCAGAAATCGGAAAAACTGTGGATTTGCTAGATTTTAAATTAGTAAAATGTCAGTTGGGATTGTTCGGCTACAAACCTGAAAAAAAAATTGTCAAACCCAAAACACCTGAAGATCCCAAATTGGAAGACGCCATCCGCGCAGCTCTGGTCGACGACAAGCTATCTTGCCATGATGCATGGGAAATTGCCCATAAATATAATGTGTCCAAAATGGCAATCAGTGCTGCCTGCGAAGTCTTGAATATTAAAATAAAACCCTGTCAGCTGGGTGCTTTCTGAGATGCGTTGAGAAGCTTAGACTATTTACCGAATCGTATCATAAAAATGGAGCATTATGCTTCAATCCTTTAAAACCAATATTCCATCATTCCAACGCTCCATTATTCCATCTACAAAATATGTAGGATGCTGTTATAGAAACGACATATTTTCAATGAGTTATAGAATTTCCGAGACATTTAATTACTTGTAATCGTTTATTTCATGGTTTCTTCAGCAATAAATAAGATTTTGCTCCAAAGATCCTTCGTTATCGTAACGGTTTTTTTTGTGTGGGCGGTGGTGGTGCTCTGTTTTGCCTATCCCTTTGTGACTGCACATAAGTTTGTTACCCTTCATAAGATTCTAAAAAACAAGGAACTTACTATTATAACGAAGAATACCGCTCACTGTTATTATTTGTACCGCGATGAACCCATGGGCTTTGAGTATGAGCTGACCAACGCATTTGCGGATTATCTAGGTGTACGTCTGAAAATAAGACTTGCTGATGACTTGGAGTCAATGATTCCGGCGTTAATGGACGGCTCCGCAGCATTGATTGCGGCCGGTATCATTACGACACCGACCCGTCAAAAAGAGATCGCATTTTCCGATGGATATATGGAAATACAACACACCATCATCACCCATCGAAATAATTTCAAAATAAACAATCCACATGACTTGGCCGGCAAAACTATTCATGTCACAAAAGGAACCCCTTACCAGTACCACCTTGAAAAACTCCGAGACGAAGGAACCGATCTTTTTATTCAATTGTATGAGGATGTTCCCACCGAGGAATTAATTCAAAAAGTTTCGGAGAAGGAAATTGAAGTGACGGTAGCAGACAGCAATATCGCTATTCTCAATCGTCGGCACTATCCAGGGGCTGTCATGCGCGGTACAATTGGTGACAAACAGCAGCTTGGATGGGCGGTGAACCCAAAAGCACGTCAATTGTTGGTGAGTATTAACTCCTTTTTCCGAACCATTAAAGAGAATCGTCAATTCGATGAGATCTATAATAAATATTATGGGGACAAGGAGGACTTCGATTATGTTGATTTAAGAGCCTTCCACCGGCGTATCAAGACCAGATTATCCCGTTACAGTCCTTTTATAAAGGCAGCTGCCAGAAAACATGGTTTTGATTGGCGATTAATAGTCGCTCAAATTTATCAGGAATCCCACTTAAACCCTTGGGCCAGAAGCCACGCCGGCGCAAGAGGTCTTATGCAGCTTCTTCCGGGTACCGCACGAAGCTTAGGCGTAAAAGATATTCATAATCCCGTCGAAAATATTAACGCCGGGGTACAGCATCTGAGAAACCTCTACGATCATTTTGACAGCGCACAAGACGAAGATCGTCTGCGAATATCTCTGGCAGCCTATAATATTGGAGAGGGGCATATCGGGGACGCACGCAACCTCGCTGTGAAAATGAAGCTCAATCCCGATCAGTGGTCCTCCCTTGTAAAAACGCTTCCTTTGTTAAGATACAGAAAATATTATAAAAATTCTAAATACGGATATTGCCGGGGAACCGAGCCCATACAATACACCAAGCAGATAATGATGTATTATGGCATTCTTAAACGCCAAGGCATCGAATTCGGAACGACCCGGTTTGGGGGTTGATGAAGGATTAGGGTGATTTTAATAAGAATTAAAAGATGACCTTCGCTATCCGTGAAATACCGCACGTTCCCCCACAAACGGGTTTGTGCGCCTTTCCTGGCCGATGGTCGTTTGCGGCCCATGTCCGGTATACACCTGGAAATCATCGCCGAGCAAAAATAGTTTGTTCTGGATACTGGCCCTTAGCGTTTCAAAATCTCCCCCCGGAAAATCGGTACGACCGATTGATCCTGCAAAAAGCGTGTCACCGACAAAGACGTGTCCATCGGTTCTCAACGATATCCCACCTGGCGTATGACCCGGGGTATGGATCACGGTCATTGTGATCTTGCCAAATGCAATGGTATCCCCCTCATCAATCATTCGATCCGGTGGTGGCGAATTATCTGCTGCCAATCCCCAGGCTGCAGCACTCGCTGAGAGCTGATTCAACATCGGCGCATCCAACGCATGGATCAGGATAGAGGCATCGGTGGCATCCTTTAATGGTTTGTTGGCCCCAACATGATCAAAATGACCATGGGTATTAATTATGTATTTCAGCGTCAACTTTGATTCAGCCAGATACATTAAAATTCTATCCGCCTCATCTCCCGGGTCGATCACCGCTGCCGCTAGGGTTTCTTTACAGCCTAAAATGAAACAATTTGCCATAATCGGTCCAACAGGTAAGGTCGTAATAATCACATCAGCCCCCCTTTATTTACCATATATCAGATGACAGAAAACAAACACTTGTTAATTATTGTCTCAACAGAGGTATTCACAAATAGAGACCAGGGATCAATCATATTGGATGATCCGACGTTGGGCTATCTTTTATGGCGATCTCTTTTCTTTCTATCGCTATGCGGATGCTATCAATAATTCCGTTAATAAAAGCTCCGGATTCTTCAGAGCCAAATTTTTTTCCGACATCAACAGCTTCATTGATCGTGACTTTTGAGGGAATATCCGGACAAAAAAGCATTTCATACACCGCAATTCTTAACACATTCCGATCAACAAAGGACATGCGGCTAATTTGCCAGTTTTTGGAAAACCGTTCGATCAGTGAGTCAATCTCAGGCTTTGCCGCTATCACACCGTTTACTAGCTTTAATAAGAACGAGCGGGTCTTTGGGGGAGGAGGAAAATTTTCGCAAAATCGTTCTATCATCTCCTGGGAGGAGTTATTATTGATATCCAAATAAAAGAGTGCCTGCATCGCAAGCTCTCGCGACCTGCGACGGATTCCCATAGCTTACGTTTAATCCAAAGTCGTCATCAAATTTGCCATTTCCACCGCCGACATGGCCGCACTGTAGCCCTTATTGTCAAGCTTTGTGCCGGCACGTTCGATGGCTTGTTCAATGGTATCAACCGTAATAACACCAAAAATAACCGGGATTTCAAATTCCAATCCAGCCAAAGCGATACCTTTTGAAGATTCAGCGGCTACATAGTCAAAATGCGGTGTTGATCCTCGAATTACGGCTCCCAAGCATATAATTGCGTCATAACGCTTCGTTTTTGCCATTTTTTTGGCAACTAACGGGATTTCAAACGCCCCTGGCACTTTGACAACCTCGATATCGTCGTCTTTGGCACCGCAGCGGGACAAGGCATCCAGCGCTCCCTCCAAGAGTTTCCCTGTGATAAAATCGTTATAACGGCTCATAATCAGGCCAAACTTTTTTCCCTCAGCCATAAGGTTGGCTTCGACAATTTTAGGCATGGGTGCTCCTTTCTTACCACGATCTATCGCTACCATACTTTAAACGAATGGTACGATCTGGATTTGATTATGGTTGGGTATCCAGATTCAATAAATGTCCCATTTTAAGCTTTTTGCATTCCAGATAACACTTATTAAATTCATTGGGTTCAATCTCAATAGCTACTTGTTCTACGATGCTTAGGCCATAACCTTCCAGGCCCACAATTTTCTTAGGATTGTTGGTCAAAAGCCTCATTTTGCTGACCCCGAGATCAACTAATATCTGGGCGCCAATGCCATAATTGCGCAAATCCGCTTGAAACCCAAGCTCCTCGTTTGCTTCTACTGTGTCCAATCCTTTTTCCTGAAGGGAGTAAGCTTTTATCTTGTTCACAAGCCCGATCCCGCGACCTTCCTGTCGGATATAAAGAAGGACACCGCAGCCTTCCGTGTCTATCATCGACAAGGTCTTCTGAAGCTGAGGACCGCAATCACAGCGCAAGGAACCAAAAATATCTCCGGTCAAACACTCCGAATGGACCCGAACCAGGATTGGTTTTTGCGGTTCGATATCCCCTTTAACCATAGCAAAATGCAGCAGGTTATCCATATCATTTTCATACACAACGGCTTTGAATTCTCCGGCAATTGAGGTAGGAATCGTCGCCTCCGCAACCCGATGTACGAATGATTCCGTCCGCATACGATATTCGATTAAATCGGCAATGGTACAAATTCCAATGCCATGCGCTTCGCTAATCTTCTCAAGAGCCGGCATTCTGGCCATTGAGCCGTCTTCGTCCATAATAGAACAAATAACTCCGGCAGGCTCCATACCCGCAAGGCGTGCCAAATCTACCGATCCTTCAGTCTGTCCGGCGCGAACGATAACTCCGCCCGCTTTGGCCCTTAGAGGAAAAACATATCCCGGTCTAACAAGATCGTGCGGTCTAGCGTTTTTCGCCACAGCCGCCAATATCGTTGTCACCCGATCAGCAACTGACGCTCCCGTGGTCACACCGCATCTGGCCTCAATGGAAACAGTAAACCCCGTACCGTAGGGCGATGTATTTATTTCCACCATTGGTGGTAAATCCAGCGAATCAGCTTTTGTTTCGGTCAGGGAAAGGCAAATAAGCCCGCGGCCGTTTTTGGCCATGAAATTAATTGCCTCTGGGGTTACTTTTTCCGCTGCCATGCAAAAATCACCTTCATTTTCCCTGTCTTCATCATCAGCAAGGATAACCATTTTGCCATTTCTAATATCTCGAATGGCTTGTTCGATGGTTATATGTCGCATTATCCTTTTTACTCCCGGGTTTTTCTCTTAATGTGACGCTATTTTACAAAACCCTTTTGAACCAGAAATTCTATGTCGATTTTGGAATGGTTGGAAATTCTTTGCTTAGTTTGATGTCCTTTACCTGCGAGAAACCGTTCAACATATTTGCCAATCATGTCGGTTTCTATATTGACCGTGTCCCCATCTTTCTTCAAGCCGATTGTTGTCAGCTTAGCGGTATGTGGAATAATGCTGACGGCAAATTGCGTCTGTTCACACGTATTGATCGTCAAGCTGATACCATCAACCGCAACCGAACCTTTTGTTATCATGTACCGTGTGAGTGCTCCTGGCACCGTAATAGTTACAGTGACAGCATTGCCAGTCTTTTGTCGATGCTTAATCGTGCCCATCCCATCAATATGACCGGAGACAAGGTGCCCATCGATGCGGTCAGAAATGCGCATGGCCCTCTCAATGTTGACGTGTTCACCAATCTTCGCATTTCCAAAGGTGGTTGTTTTGAGAGTTTCAGGGGACACATCGACCTCAAAGCGCCGGGGTTCAATTTTTACCACAGTCAGACAAGCACCGCTGACGGAGATGCTGTCTCCGATTTTTGTCTGATCCAGCTGAAAATCAGTATCAATTACCAGGCGCTTGCCCCGACCGGCTGAACTAATGCCGCAGATTGTACCAAGACCTTCGATAATGCCCGTGAACATATTCGTGCCCGTTGTAATTTGTGCGTGATCCGTTGAAAAACTTGCTCCAACGGTTAAAGCAGCATGATAGATCAATAGGCTAAAGTAAACTGAGAGCTACTTCAATATAATTATTATTTTTCAACATACAACTGATCAGCCTACGGTTGGACCACTAACATCTAAAGTATATATCCTTCAATCATCACATCATCGCCAAAGCGCTGAACCGAAATATCTCTCACCGAAATGCAATCACTCATTGCGTCGGGACCTTCTCCTCGGCAAATCGATATACCGTCATCACCGCCCAGAATTTTTGGAGCATAAAAAAACAATATTTTATCAACAATCTCGGCATTGAGCGCTGATGCGATTACACGGCCCCCGCCCTCAATCAGAAGGCTGGTAATGCCTAATTCTCCCAATTGACCCATGAGATAGTCCATCTCAATCAAATCATTTTCAGTTGGAGATTCGATGATCCGAGCACCGTTTTTCTCTAAAGCTGTTTTTTTTTCTTTATTAACCCCTTCTCCGGCAACCAAAATAGTATCAGAATCGGATTTCAGTCGCAACACCTTCGCATCCGCCGCAATAGCAAGGTGCGTATCGAGGATGATGCGGATAGGATCCTTTGCTTGGCCGTGGTCCAATCGGGCCGTTAAACTTGGATCATCTGCATGGACCGTGTTGATTCCAACGAGGATGGCATCTACCGCATGGCGTATTTCGTGGACAAATCCGCGAGAGTATTCATTCGTAACCCATTTCGAATCACCGCTCCGGGTGGCAATCCATCCGTCCAGAGTGGCCGCACATTTTAGGATGACAAAGGGCCGTTTTGTGCTGACATACTTAACAAAGATTTCATTTAATCTTTTGGCCTTTTCTTCACATACCCCCAATGTGACATGGATTCCATGCTTTTTTAAAAAATCAATCCCGCCGCCCTTTACTTCGGTATTCGGGTCTTTCATGGCGACAACGATCCGGCGAATGCCGGCCTGCAGGATTTGGTGGGTACACGGCGGGGTTCGACCGGTATGGTTACAAGGCTCAAGATTAACGTAAAGCGCAGCCCCCTTAGCACCATCTCCGGCATCATCGATGGCGTCTACTTCAGCGTGCGGCCGTCCGACCGCCCGATGGTAGCCGCTACCTACCAGCTTGCCGTCTTTCACAATAACCGCACCCACCATCGGATTCGGTGAGGTAAAGCCCCGACCTTTTAGCGCAAGTTCAAGGGCCATCTCCATATAATATTTATCATCCATAGAGACTACTTTTGCTGATTGCTTAATAATGTTTTGAGTTCAGCAAAAAAATCATTTACATCTTTAAACTCCCGATAGACGGAAGCAAACCGTACATAAGCAACATCGTCAAGTTCATGCAGTTTGGCCATAATCTTCTCACCAAGCGCGGAGGCCGGAATTTCTTTTTCGCCGATTTCTCTAAGATCTCGTTCCAGCTCATCGATAAATTCTTCGATCAGGTTCATACTGATGTTTCGCTTTTCACACGCTTTCTTTATGCCGGAACGTACTTTTTTCCGGTTGAAAACTTCACGACGCCCGTCCTTCTTGATAATCATGATTGGAATTTCTTCAATGTGCTCATAGGTCGTAAAACGTCTCGTGCACCCGAGGCATTCTCTTCGACGTCGAATGACACTTGCATCCTTGCTGAGTCTGGAATCGATTACTTTGTTGTCAGTTTCTCCACAATATGGACACTTCATCTATTTCCCCTTTGCTTGTTGGAATCAAGTTTAATCAAATCAACACCCGCCTCTTGTAACATTTCCTGGGAAAGCAAATCCGCGTATCCGGATCGATAGTAGATTTTACGAATACCGGCATTAATAATCATTTTCGCACAAATCGAACAGGGTAAATTTGTGCAGTATAAACTGGCATCCTTTACCGATACCCCATGATAGGCGGCTTGAATAATAGCGTTCTGCTCCGCGTGTATACCACGGCACAGCTCATGTCGCTCACCGGATCCGATATTTAACTGCTCACGCAAGCACCCCACTTCAAGGCAATGTTTGATGCCCGAGGGAGCTCCGTTGTAACCCGTAGTTAAAATTCGTTTATCCTTGACGATACTAGCTCCCACCGCACGCCGAAGGCAGGTGGATCGCTTAGATACAAGCATTGTAATATTCATGAAATACGTATCCCACGAAGGACGAGGACCATCTGGTTCCATAAAACGTCAACCCCTCCATACAAAAGATCGATAAAAATACTATATGTCAATATTCATAACCGCAAGAAAAAAATAGAGAAAAAGACCGAAAAAATCATTTGGGAAGGTCCGAGTCGCAGATTTGGTGTAACGAAAATATGAAATTTAAAAGCGGGAAAACTATCAGCCAGTATATTTCTTGAGTATCAGCGCCGCATTGGTGCCACCAAAGCCAAATGAATTGGTCATAGCGATTTTAACCGGGGTCTTGCGGGCTACATTCGGCACGTAATCCAGGTCACATTCATCAGAAGGATTTTCATAATTTATCGTCGGTGGGATAATATCGTCATGAAGCGTCAGGGCGGTGAAAACCGTCTCTATTCCACCGGCGCCGCCAAGTAAATGCCCGGTCATGGATTTGGTTGAACTAATCGCCAATGCATCGGCATGCTCTTTAAATAAGCTTTTAATCGCACGGGTTTCATAAAGATCGTTGAGCGGGGTCGATGTGCCGTGGGCATTGATGTAATCCACCTTGTCATAGGAGATTCCGGCATCATTCAAGGCCGCCGCCATACAGCGCGCGGCCCCTTCGCCATCCGGGGGCGGAGCTGTGATATGATGGCCGTCGCCGCTCATCCCGTAGCCGATAATCTCCGCATAAATGCGGGCGCCCCTATCCAGGGCATGATCAAGGGCTTCGAGAATCAGAATTCCGCTGCCTTCCCCCACCACAAATCCATCGCGGTCGCGGTCAAAGGGGCGTGAAGCTTTCTCGGGCGCATCGTTGCGGGTCGACAGGGCTTTCATGGCATTAAAACCGGCAATGCACGTTGGGGTGATGACAGCCTCGGTGCCTCCAGTGATCATTGCATCCGCCTGCCCTCTTTGAATGATGTTAAACGAATTGCCCGTCGCATGCGCACCGGCGGCGCAAGCAGTGGCAAGCGAAGAATTGGGGCCTTTAGCGCCGAATTGAATCGATATCATCCCCGGCGCCATGTTCCCGATCATCATGGGGATGAAGAATGGGCTTACGCGTTTGGAGTTCACTTTGTAGACATTCAGAACGGTTTCCTCCATAAACCTGAGACCGCCGAGACCGCACCCGGTTACAGCACCGACTCGATGGGCATTCGAATCATCTATATTTAACTTGGCGTCCTCCAACGCTATGCGAGTCGCCGCAACCGCATACGAGATAAAGCGCTTTAATCGGTTGGCATCTTTTTTGGCTAAAAAATCTTCGGGATGAAAATCTTTAACTTCAGCAGCGATCTTGGTTTGAAGCGCTGAAGTGTCAAAACGAGTAATTTCAGCTATACCTGATTTTCCGGCACAAAGGGCCTCCCATGTCTCCTTCGTCCCAACGGCCAATGGCGTAACCAATCCCAAACCCGTAATGACAACTCGTCTGTTCACGAAACCTCCTGATCACTAAATTGTATCTGAAAGGATACATGCCGGTAGATGATAGGATCTATTTCAAACTGCTGCTTTCTCAAATGCGTATCCTGTGTTCTGGTGAGTGTCCATGCGCGCCCGCCAAAGCGGAATTTCATAAGGCAAGCATTTCGCGGGGCAGGCAGACATGCTTGAGTATTTCGAAGATTAGGATTTGTGTCTGACATCGTCTGTCCGCCACCTGCCCGCCTGTGCCCGTCCACCTCGCTTCGCTTGGCAAGCGGGCAACCCTCGCTCCACTCGGTCCGAGCGTTCGCCCGTCTTCGACCCTCAGGCTCAGATCCGAAGGGAGCCCAGGCCGAGGGCAGGCGAGGCGAGCGCAAGATTGCGGAAAATAGCCAATCATGAACGGGTACGAATCAATGGGCGTTGATATACGCTATGGCATCTTTGACGGTGAGGATTTGTTCCGCATCTTCATCGGATATATCCATATCAAATTCTTCCTCCATGGACATAATCAACTCAACCAAATCAAGGGAATCTGCACCGAGATCATCTACAAAAGAAGCATCAGGTACTACCTCATCCAGATCGACACTCAGTTTTTCGGCAATAATCTTTTTTACTTTATCCTCAACAGACATCAGCATTACCTCCTTTTCCAGTTAGAAATAAAATTCATTGGAAGTTATGAAATAATGATTTCGTTTTACAAACTCGAAATTTGTTTGACAGACTCTAAACCGGTTTCAATTTAGCTTTTAAAAAGCGGAGCGTACACGAAGTACGTGAGCATTTTAAAGCGTTTCGCAACGCAGTCCCGCCGACGGCGGGATTAAAATCTGGCCATTTTTAAGCCAGCTCTACATGTACATACCGCCGGAGACATGTATCACCTGACCGGTAATGTATGCAGCGCTGTCAGAGGCCAGAAAAAGTATCGTCTCAGCCACATCCTTTGGTGTGCCCGCTTTTCCTAAAGGAATTTGGCTGAGCATGGCTTCTTTGACCTTATCGGACAGGGATGCCGTCATATCCGTTTCTATGAAACCCGGTGCAACGGCATTTACGGTGATGCCCCTTGAGGCTAGTTCTTTGGCAACGGTTTTGGTAAGACCAATCATTCCGGCTTTTGAGGCCACATAATTCGCCTGGCCGGGATTACCGATTACCCCAACCACCGAAGCTAAATTTATGATCCGCCCGGAGCGCTGCTTCATCATTATTTTAGAAACCGCCTTGATGCAGTTAAAAGCACTTTTAAGATTGACGTTGATCACCGCATCCCAGTCGTCTTCCTTCATGCGCATAATCAGTCCGTCTCGTGTGATTCCGGCATTGTTAACCAGTACGTCAATTTGCCCGTATGTATCCAAAACACGTTCCACCCAGTTTAACACGGAGGTGCTGTCGGACACGTCTACCTGTTCAAACGAGGCTTGGGGTCCGAGTTCTTTTGCGGTGATTTCGCCTGCTTGCGGGTTGACATCGCAGATCGAGACCTTTGCGCCTTCTTTTGCAAAATTTTCCGCCGTGACTCGGCCGATCCCGGCCGCCCCGCCGGTAACCATTACCACGTTATTTTCGAATCGCAAGGTTGCCTCCTTTCACGCTATGACGAACTTTTAAAAATAATGTCGGCTGCACGGTTCATGTCCGCAATAAAGTTCCGATAACTATCCACCAGTTTTGCATGCGATGTTTCCGCTATAACGTCAGATATTTTCTCCGGCTCGAATACTCCGGAGCCCAGCAGAATTTTCAGAATGTTGCGCAATACCAGATCCGCAACTTCGTTGGCGAAAAGTCTGGAGAAAACGCGTGTTTTTTCTGCATCCGGATTGCCGTCGCGCGTAAGAGAGACCGCTTGCCGGGCCAGGCTGGCGGCCACTTCCAAATGCATCATCATGTCCGCCAAGGCGAACATGATAAACTGTTCGCGAGTTAGCCGGTGGTCATTGGCCAGAAAGATGATTTTATTCAACGCTCGGGCCGCCAGACCGAGATAACGGCAACCGGCGTCGTTGCATCCGGTTTCAAGCCTTTCCATTTCGTCTGCAATACTGCCGTAAAATTCACCCTTTGTCTTGCGCGTTTTTTTCCAGCGAAACGTACTGATGATGTTTTGCTGGATTTCGCTGGTACCCTCGTAGATACAAGTTATTTTCACATCTCTTTTTATTTTTTCCACGCCGTATTCATTGATATATCCATACCCCCCTAATGCCTGCATAGCATCATCGGCGGCTTTGTTTGCAGATTCGGTGGCAAATAGTTTGGCGATGGAGCCCTCCACTTCAAGATCTTGTTCTCCGGCGTCGAGTCTTTCGGCCACCTCATCAATATAGGTCGCAGCTGCCGCCAGCCGAACAACATGGGGTACAATTAGCTTGTGGGTATATCCCTGTTTTTCCGACAACGGTGTTTTAAATTGAATCCGTTCTCTGGCATAAGGAATAACGATATCCAGGGCGGCCTCCCCCCCGCCAAGGGCCATGGAGGCAACCATCAACCGAGTATATCCGAATACCTTGCTGGCCTGTTTCAGTCCCTCTCCGGTTACGCCGCCAACGACATTTTCAACCGGCACAAAGACATCGGTAAAAGTCAGCGGCGACGTATTTGACGCACGGATACCGTGCTTTTCTTCACCCTTTCCCCGAATAAAGCCTTTTGTATCTTTTTCAATAATAAAAAAGGTCGCTCCTTCGGGGGTATTGGCCAATAATGTGATAAAATCCGCATACCCGCCAGTTGAAATAAACTGCTTGCTACCATTTATCTTATAGCCCGTGATTTTTCCGGCTTCATCCGTCACCGGTTCAGCCTTGGTTTTAATGGCCGCCACATTACTGCCAGCATCTGGTTCAGTTACCGCATATGCAACAAGAGCCTCTCCGGCGGCAATTTTACCAAGCCATTTTTGTTTCTGTTCTTCAGTGCCCGCCACGATGATCGGGTCTGCACCCAGCTGAATGGCAAAAAATGCTGTGGTGATACCCAAACATATCTTGGCCATCTCCCGGGTTACCGCGCAGCTATCACGTGCTCCGCCACCAAGTCCGCCATAGGCTTCCGGAATCATTAGGAGTTGCAATCCGATCTCCGGACCCAGCATCTCCCGAATCGTTTCTTCAGGAAAAATCTCTTCACGATCAAATTCGAAAATTTTTTCTTGCGTCAGAAGTCGTTTTTTTAGCTGGCCGATGGTATCCAGAACCATTTGCCTGGATTCTAGATCCAACCCCTTTAAAGCGCCTTCTGAAGAGGCCCCATTTCTACCCATATACAAAGTCCTTTTTTAGTTTTCTAAGAATCTTATTCCTCGGTTTCTATTACCTTGCGCCCCTTGTAATAACCGCAACTGGGACAGGCATGATGAGGCAGCTTGGACTCGCCGCACTCCGGACAGGCTGACAAATTCGGTGCAGTCAGTTTCTGATGGGTTCGCCGTTTATCCCGTTTTGATCTCGATTTCTTTCTCTTCGGTACCGCCATAAGTAATCTCCTAACTATAAGAAATATATATAAATTTTATATTTCTTATGCTCTGATTTTGAAGTGCGCATCTAGTAATTCAAATCCCCGGGATTGTCAAGTGTTTTCATCGTGTTGGTTGATTTTATGCTCTTGTGCTCTCAATCCAACTGTGTTATGGAGATCTGCCGTGGGATAATTCGGCGGGTAATTGATAAAGACTCGAAATAATTATATATTTAATATGGTAATCTAAGGCTTTAATACAACGCCGGTGTTTATCTTCGCTTTTACGCAGCAGATCATAAGGCCGATACAGGAAGATCCTTGACAACTTGATTTTACTAATTACTTACACTTGAAGTTATTTTATAGTAATTTTTTCGAGGAGTCAATACATTAGGCACTGAATTGAATAAATAAGGTGAAACCGATGAAACAGGTTATTACACGTTTCCCCCCCAGTCCAACGGGCTTTCTGCATGTCGGCAATGCCCGTACGGCCGTTTTTAACTGGCTGTATGCCCGCCACATGCAAGGTAAATTCGTTTTACGGATAGAAGATACGGACAGGCAACGATCCACTCAAAAGGCTATTGACGTCATATTTGAATCCCTTGAGTGGCTGGGTATCGATTGGGATGAAGGCCCCTTTTATCAGACCCAAAGGCTCGACATATACAATGAATACCTTGAGAAACTGATCCAATCCGGACATGCGTATTACTGTACATGTACACCGGAAGAAATTGAAGCCATGCGCAAAAAGGCTATGGCATCCGGTGGTAAACCTCGTTATGACGGCACCTGTCGCGACAAAGACTTGGCCAAAACCGAAAATGCGGTGGTCAGATTCAAGGCGCCGCAGGTTGGCACCACCGTTGTGGAGGATGTCATTAAGGGCAACATCGTATTTCAAAATGATGAACTGGATGATTTTGTACTGGTTCGCGGTGATGGTATTCCCACCTATAATTTTGCCGTCGTCATTGACGATATAACCATGAATGTGAACACGGTGATTCGGGGTGACGATCATGTCATGAATACCCCTAAACAAATGCTAATCTATAAGGCCGTGAGCAGCCCACTGCCGGTCTTTGGCCATGTTCCCATGGTGCTGGGCAAAGACCGAACCCGTTTCAGCAAACGCCACGGTGCCGTATCGGTCACCGCTTACAGAGATATGGGCTATTTGCCCGATGCCATGCTCAACTACCTGGTTCGCCTCGGCTGGTCTCACGGTGACCAGGAATTTTTTAGCCGCGATGAACTTATCAATGTTTTTGATATCGAACATATCGGTCGTTCCGCCGGGGTGTTTGATCCCGAAAAGCTTCTCGCACTCAATGCCGATCATATCCAGGCAACACCGACGGTAGAACTTTTCAAACCGCTGTCACCGTTTTTAATAAAACACGGCATAAACATTGAAGAAGGCCCGGATGCCCAAAGTGTGATCGAAACTTTGAAACCTCGCAGCAAGACCCTCAAAGACATGGCCGAACAGGCAATATTTTACTATGCGGACGACATCACTTATGAGGAGCAGGCGGCCCAAAAATTTCTCAAGCCCGCTGCCTTGGAGCCGATGCGCGTGTTGACTGATCAACTTGAAGTGTTGGGAGAATTTACGGAAAAAAATTTGGAAGATGCGTTTAAGGCAACAATGGAGCAAACCGGTTTAAAACTGGGAAAGATTGCCCAGCCGGTGCGGGTAGCGCTGACCGGAAAAACCGCCAGCCCGGGTATTTTTGAAATCATCTCAATTATTGGCAAAGATCGCGTAATATCAAGGCTAAAGAAAGCTATTTGCTTTATTGAGGGTTTGGATGGTTAAGATCGTTGAGATCGTTTTGATAGTTATGACAATTCGAGCGTTTTGTCGGTGTTGAGGGATGGGCTAGTCAATCAAATGCTGAGTTCATAAGGTTCCTGAGATATTCGCGCAGGTCCGGAGCCGAAGCCCAAAACTGCTCCTATGTCGACTTGGATCAGGATTATATTTCTCCAACAACTTTCCAAAAGATATACGACCAGGCACTAAAGACCATAAAAATCATTGATGGGCTGCTACGCTATCTTAGGTCACATCGATCAAAACCATCATAACCATCATAACGATATAAACGATCCAAACGTTCAAAACCTTCAAAACCGCTCAGCAAAAATATCTTGACTGGTTAAACTCCATATTATAATTAATAATGTTAACATACACTGAGGGATCGTCTAGCGGCAGGACGACGGGTTCTGGCCCCGTTAACCCAGGTTCGAATCCTGGTCCCTCAGCCAACCCGTTCGATATGTCGAACCTGCTTAACACGTGAAGGAATTGTCGGTAGGCTTAAAATCTTGATGGTTACATCATCCTCGCTGACTCTGACTTCACTTACAAGCCTTTGAAGCAAGGCTCTTTTTTCAGCAGGTAGGCAATCACCATATATCTCGCTGAAGTTTCTTAAGCCCTGAAGGACGATATCAGCATTGACCTTGGAAGGCGAGCTGGCTATCCAAAATGAATCCTGGTCTATGGCAGGCTCATGGATTCCGCTATCGTATTCTTCGTTCTCATAAATCAATCCTGCGTATCCCCGAGTATTTATAATCTCCGAACTTGGTAATCGTGCCGTTTGGGGTGAGCTAACGCAATAAGCAAAATCTAAAAATTGTATAAACCGGCTATGAAGCTAATCTTCTCACACTTGCAAAAAACGGTGAATTTGTAGTTCTAGTCTTTTTTTCGCCGATTTCTATTTAAAAAAGGCGCAAACGGCATTATTATGGTCTGCCTTTTGTTTTCATGCTCTTGAGGATAACTCGATATATCCCAAGGTAAAACAATGTTTTAATCGTTTTGTCGCCTCCATCACGAGATTCAGGTGATACGGCTCCTCGTAGGGATATCTGGTTATTTTAATTGAAGGTGTCATTCTCTATTGTGCCGAACATTATATATTGAGTAGGCGCTGCCATTTATCCACCAAAATGCAAAACCGCTGCAAAACCGCAGGAAATCCCGAGCAAGATATAGAACCATGCTCTTCCTCTTGCCGATGTGCCCTCGATTTTGGCGGTATGGGCCAGCTGCGAAAAATTATTATCTATCCCCATTGAGAGACGCGATATAAATAAAAGTACACCGAGTAATGCTGGCCACCCGGATGGGCTATTTGGGTTGACCACGGTAATATATCCCCGAAAAAGACCTCTGAGGCCCGATACCAGAAAGAAAAGACAGAGTCCCCCCCCCGTGGATACCTAAGACAACAATTTGGAATCATGCCGAAGACAAATAAGAGCCGTGTATAAAATCCTAAAGAAAAGATATAAAAAGCCGATAACAAGGGACGCATGCTTGAACACATCGATACGGCACTGTTGGGCCTTGAATGTCAGCCATTGAAATTTTTGTTCCTGCGGTGGAGTTGTCAGTTTAATGGAACGAAAATCGTAAATCGCGGCTACGTTTTTGTGGAGACAGATATGAAGCCGCGTATAATTTCACTAATGAGTAAAAGTACAGGATTCCCACTCAATTTAGCGTAACTTAAAATGGAATTTCCAAACATCATAGAAAAACCAAATAAGGGGTAAAACTAATGAGAGAGGCAAAAAGAAACTACAAGAAATGTTACATTCGTATTTTTGTAATTTTAGCAATGGTAATAATTTTTTCTCCAGGTACTGGAATTGCCGAACCACCAAAACCAAAATGGGTAAATGGCCCAGCGGTTGTTGATTTGGGAAAGAATTTAGCTCAACTCTCGATTAATGAAAAATATATATTTGCAGACTCCGAAGATACAAAAAAAATAATGGAATACATGGGCAATCCACTTACGAATAACGAAATCGGATATTTAGCCCCTAACGATGAGACATCAAATTGGTTTATTGTATTCGACTATTTACCCATCGGCTATGTGAAGGATGATGAAAAAGACAGCATTGATTCCGGTGCGATTTTAAAAGCCATTAAAACAGGAACTGAAAAAGCCAATAAGATTCGTGCAGACAAAGGCTTTTCACCATTAATAATTAAAAGCTGGCATAACAAACCCTATTATGATGAAAATACACACAACTTGACCTGGACCTTGCTGGCAGAACAGGATGGAGTTGAACTCGTAAATCACAATGTCAGGATACTCGGGCGTCACGGCTATATTTCTGTGGTGCTGGTAAGTGATGTTCCAACGCTAAGCTCCTGTCGTGCTCAACTTGATGAAATTGTATCCAATATTACTTATAAGCAAGGAAAAAGTTACGCAGAATATGTGCAAGGAGATAAGGTTGCCAAATATGGCCTTACTGCCCTCATTGCAGGCGGAGCTGCTGCTACAGCCACCAAATTCGGCCTGTTTAAATTCCTTGCAAAGGCATGGAAATTTATTTTGATCGCAGTGTTCGGTTTTTTTGCAGCGCTAAAAAATAAGATCAAATCAATATTTGGCAGAAAAGAAAGTGTTGATGTCCCCGGGCAATTGGAGAAGCAACCGCATTCTTCTCATAATAGTGGAGATTCTACCCAACACCCAAATCCATCAGGTAGCCAGTAAAAATTTATTATGAAATATGTTTTAGAAGTATTATTTCCATATATTTTTTTACTGTATGTCTTTGATTGCATCACATATGTAAAAGCCCAGCACCTGATACTGACCTCGTTGTTCGGCAAAAAATTTGATTTAAAAGGGCCCGGGCTGCACTTGGCAGGACTGTTACCCACCAGCCAAACCATAATCACCCACAACCTCCCGCTTTTTTTCACCCTGGATGGAATCTATGCAGTGTTCGACCCAACCGGTTCGAATAGAGCGATAAACAAAGCTGAAGAGTTCAACTTCATAAAATTTCAAGATATAGAATTAATTGAAGTTGAAGGTAAAAATCTTAAATTAAACAACACCCATACAATTAAATTCCCCTCATCCTTAATCGCACGTTTTAATGCAAGATATATAAATAAATTAAAAATATTAAGCCCATCAGAGCGAGAAGAAAAAATAAGGGCGAGTTTATCAGATTCCTTTGACCTGAAAGCAGTCAAGAAAATCGCAACATCCAACTCAAAATCTTTTGCGATCATAAAGATTCTTAGTTCCTGTCTTTTTGTGCTCGTCTTTTTTATGCTACCGCTGGTGCTTTATTTGAATCTGTCCAAATATGTCAATCTTAATGCATTGGTAATATGTATATCGTTATTTTATTTTCTGTTATTATTTGCTGGGTTCCTTACACTTAAAAAACTATATAGATTCGATAATGATCTAAGATCTCATACGCTTCTGTCGATAATCTTCTCACCGGTAAATGCCATTCACGTTATTAGTTACCTTACAAAAGATTTATATTTCAGATTTAATTATCTTACCCTTGCCGCTTATTTTATGCCCCGGGATTCCTTCAAAGAATTGGCTGGAAAAGAAATTTTTCTCATTGACTATTATGAAAATCAAATTGACAGGCAGGATTGGCGAAAGTTTTTGAAATTAAAAAAAGAATTATTGCAAGGTCTGCTTGACAAGTGTGAAATTTCTTTAGACGAAATTTCAACACCGCCTGAAAAACAGGATCAAACCGCTGTTTGTTATTGTCCATTTTGTATGGCAGAATATAAAAAAAAGCGCCATAATTGTATTGACTGTGGGATGGTTCTTAAAGAATTTGAATGGGATGATACCCTAAACCTCTACCAATCAGAGCGCTCTGATCATAGTGTCCTAAGAGGGGTTGGGGGTTTTGATTCCAATATAAATTATAGCTAACTCTTTTTGCAGACTGCACAATGACAAATATACAAAATTTCAGCTTTGTAATAATTGTGTCTTTAGCGTGCCTAAGTGCATAATCAATTGTATTTATGAAACTATTAGATATCAGAATGAAATGTGGAATTTTCGAAAATTGTAGATTACCATTATACTGAAAGCCCGCTCTCTTAGAATGTTTATCTATATTTCTTACTAATTCATTCCTGTTATCGTAATAAGTATCTATGATTTTAAAAATTCCCTGAATTTTTGTATTTGGTCCTTGTGGTCTTTTATAATGGCGATTTGTCTTGGCTTTTTTTCTGTGATTTTTTTGTTGACCTGGGTTGGTGGGTGATCGTTGCGTGGGTTAGCGATTTTTAGGATGTTTTTGTCGGCTATTGTGAGAAACCAGTTTTTGATTTCAGGCGCCAATTTTCGCGAGGCCATAATCTTGTAAGGAGCCTATAAAAGGCTCCTTATTTTTTTGAATAGGCAAGGGACAATAAATTCGTAATCGAAATCGAAACTCTTTTAAAGCTCTTTAGATTAGTGATTTAGCCGACATCTAAAAAACTGTTATTTTGAATATTGCGTAAAATAATCATCATTATTCATTTATGGCATAGATCTTGACATTTAATCCCGAGTTTAGCTATATGGCTTTTGTATTGAATCCGATACCGGATCCTTTGTCCCTGCAAATAATTATGAAATAGACGGAGTGGTTTGTGATACTCAAGGCCTTCAATGTTACGAAGCGGTTTGGATCGCTAACGGCGGTAGACAATCTGAGTTTTGAAGTACAAAAAGGGCAGATATACGGCATCGCCGGACCCAACGGAGCCGGCAAATCAACCGTTTACAACTTAATTACCGGATTTTACCCGTACGAAGGGAAGATCGAGTTTGACGGCCGGGATATCACGGGATTGCCGCCCTACCGAATCGCCAAAGTCGGCATTGCCCGCACCTTCCAGATCCCCCAAACCTTTCCCAGCCTCAGTGTACAAAGAAGCATTTCCGTGGGCAGCCGCTTCGGCGCGCCGGGTGGGCTTGATCCGGCCCATGTAAATGAGATTCTCCGCTTTGTCGGCCTTGAAGAGGAACGCTATCAAAAAACCGGGCTTCTCAACCTGCTGGGCAAGAAAAAACTGATGATCGGAGCAGCACTCGCCACCAAACCCAAAATCCTAATGCTCGATGAGCCCATGGCAGGCTGTAATGCTACGGAGATTAAAAGTCTCATGGATTTAATCCGCAAAATCAACCAGGATCTGGGTATTACCGTCGTGATCATCGAACATTTCATGAAGGTGCTCACCGAGCTTACCGAAAATTTGTTGATCATTGAATCCGGTCGCATGGTCTGCTGCGATGAACCTGTGAAAGTTGCCAATGATCCCAAGGTTATTGAATGCTATTTAGGTGAGGATCATGCTGGAGGTAAATAATTTAAACACGTATTACGGAGAATCTCACGTATTGCGGGACGTCTCCGTGTCCGTAAATCAGGGTGAAGTCGTGGTCTTGCTGGGACCCAACGGCCACGGCAAAAGCACCCTTTTGAAGTCCATCTGCGGGCTGGTCGATAAGGTTAAAGGCCGGATCACCTATCAGGATCAGGACATCAACGGAATGCGTGCTGAAAAAATCGTCAACCTGGGCATCACCTATATTGCTGAAAACCGTGAGCTCTTTCCCTATATGACGGTTTTGGATAACCTAAAACTGGGTGCCTATTCCAAAAACGCCCGGGCCAATGAAAAGGAGAACCTGGAGCGGGTCTTTGAACTTTTTCCGCGGCTGGTGGATCGCCAAAAACAGTTCGCCTCAACCATGAGCGGTGGCGAAGCCAGGATGCTGGCCGTGGCAAGGGGGTTGATGTCCAACGCCGATTTTCTGTGTATCGACGAGCCCTCTTTGGGGCTTCAGCCCAGCCTGAGGCTGGAGGTCTTCAGCACCATCAAGGAGATCAACAAGCAAGGCAAAACCGTGTTTCTGGTGGAGCAAAACATCCCTCAAATTGCTGAGCTGGCCGACAGGATCTATGTCATGGAAGAGGGACGTATCTCTTTTGAAGGCAGCAAAGACGAAGCCCTCAGCGACGAGCACCTAAAAGAGATCTTTTTGGGTATGTAAGGCGCGTCACCCGCTTTTGGGTTACGGCGGACCGCCCTTTGTAAACGGAGCAAGACAGCATGATTTTTGGCGAAGACACACTGTTACTCCTGTATGAAATCTTCGATGTCATCATCAGCGGTCTGACCATCGGTTCGGTCTATGCCTTGATGGCCGTAGGCATGACGCTGGTCTACGGCGTCACCAAGGCCTTTAACTTCGCCTATGGAGAG
>CP070746.1:1653929-1674554 GCA_020348305.1 Desulfobacterales bacterium | reverse complement strand
ATACAATCAATAAACTTAAGCTTACTATCTTTTTGTGTTTGTTTACAATTTTCATGGTTTGCTCCCCAACGTTAAACAAAGATGCGGGTATTTCGAAACACATGAGCGATCACACGCGTTAAGTGTCTTTTTCGTCGTTATAAGATATAAAGGATATAAAGCAATTATCTTGCCAAAAATGAGGGGCTGCAAACTTGAATTTTCAATGTTTCAGACCTACCTTTAATCCTAACAGTCATAGTAAGATGTTTTTTTTGGTGAGAAAAAGAAAATTTTGATGATCGGATTTTTACTTATGATTTATAACCTTCATTTTTCATTAAAGCCCGTTCAGAAGTACTCATTTATGCGATTGTTCAAGCAAATTATTCTGGGATTTTTTCTGTTGACCTTGATCGTAAGCTCAGGGTTTGCGGTGGATTCCGCCTTGCAGATAAATCTCGATGTCAACGAATTCCGGCTGAAAAACGGTATGCTGTTTCTGGTTGTCGAGCGTCCCGCAACTCCCCAGGTTGCCTGTCGCCTGGCTATACGTGCGGGCTCGGCCCTGGAAGAAAGCGGAAAAACCGGTATAGCCCATATGCTGGAGCATATGATGTTTAAGGGCACAAAGAATTTCGGAAGCCTGGATTTTAAAAAGGACCAAGCGCTGCAGGAACGAATTGAAGCGGCATATCAGGTTGTTCTTAAAGAGCAGCAGAAACGACACCCGGATCAAGATCTTATCAATAAAAAGCTCACCGAGATGGACAAACTCCGACTCGAAGTCCAAAAGATCTACGTCCCTCAAGCATTCTCTTCGCAACTTGGGCGAAATGGTGCTGTGGGGGTGAATGCATTCACCACCGAAGATCAGACTCAGTATATGGTTTCGGTACCTTCGGACATGCTCGAGCAGCTATTTTCAATATTGAGCGAACAAATATTTGAGCCAGCCTGGCGTGAGTTTTACGTTGAAAAGGAAGTTGTTCAGCGCGAATGGGCATTTCGCTATATCAATGATGCCGGTGGTGCTGCGCGGCTGGATTTAAATACCACGGCTTATACCGCCCATCCTTATCGAAATCCGACTATCGGTTGGAAGGCCGACATTGAAAAATTTAACACCGCAGATGCGATTGCCTTTCATAAAAGATACTACAATCCAACAAACGCGGTGTGTGTGTTGGTCGGTGATGTCAGCGTTGAAAATGCTAAAAAATTAGCTAAAATTTACTTCGCGCGATATCCTGCTGGCCAGCCTGCACCGGAAACCGTAACCAGCGAACCTCCGCAACAAGGTCCGCGCAAAAACATCCGTTTCTTAAAAGGAGCACGCACGCCGCTTGTAAGAATTGCTTTTCATGGAGCACCCATGGGCACCAAAGATTTTTATGCGCTTGACGCCATGACCATGATTTTAAGCCATGGGCGCAGTGCACGCATGACCCAAAACATCATCAACCAAGGACTTGCGGTTGGGGCCTGGGCCTATAATCCGGACAATCGATACGGCGGTCTGATTGTCTTAGGTGGTTCACCCAACGAACCGGCGGCCATGAAAAACGAAAAACTTTCCGAAGATGAAAAGCGCCTGGCGTATCTGGAGGCCTGTGAGGAGCTTGAAGCCATACTATTGGCTGAAGCAGAAAAGATGAAGTCCGAACTGGTCTCCGAACACGAGCTCAAGCGCATTAAAATTTTAAATCGTCGGGAACGTATCGAAAGTATGCGCAGCAACAATAGGCTGGCAGGAACCCTGGCAACCCTGGAGGTTCAGATCGGCTGGCGTTATTTAGCCGATTACCTGGATGAAATTGAAACGATTACGCCGGAAGACATCCGCAGGGCCGCCCAAAAATACATCCGTACGGATAATCAGAGCAGCGTGTATGTCATCCCCGGTGGCCAGCCCGATCGTCCGCCTGTGAATTACACCGAAGTCCGTTCCATCAGCGGTAGTGCCGCTGCCAGGACGCTACATCATGGCAACACCGAAAATATTTCGATTTATCCGACACCGCAAGTTTGGAAACATCCGCTGTCGTTTAAGAGACAGCCCACGAAAATTGAGTATCCAAAAGCGGATATGTTTGATGTCGCCGATACAACGGTTTTTTATTTGCCCGACAAAGAGCTGCCCCTGATTGATTTAACTATTTTAGTTAAAGCCGGTTCCGTGGATGTTGAGGACTCCAAGACCGGTCTAGCGGATTTGCTGAGCAGCGTTATTATCGAGGGTGGAACTGAAACGTATTCGCCCGGTGAGCTGGCACGGTTGTTGGACGAAAACGCCATTCAGATTGGAGTATCCATCGGAGAGGAACAGTCAACAATTCATTTATCCGTTCTCAAAGAATATTGGCAAGAGGGGTGGCGCCTGCTTCAGGAGGTATTGACACGCCCGGGTTTTGATCCCGGAGTGCTCGATGTTGCTAAACGCCGGGAAATGATAGGGCTCCAACGGCAGGGGGGCGATGCACAGTCGGTGGCCATGCGAGAGGGGATGATCTGGCATTTCAACAACCACCCTTACGGGCGGGACCCTCTATTGGGTTTAAAGACGATCCCGGACATTACCCGGGACGATCTTAAAAAATTTCTAAATACCTATTTCGTCCCGTCAAATATGGTTGCCGCCGTTTCCGGAGACATTGAAAAAGCCCGGCTTGTTTCCGGGTTGAGCAAGTTTTTCCAGGCCCTGCCTAAAACCGAAGCACCCACGCGTAAACTGAATGAGCCGGACCCAACCCCACCCGTATTAGCCTTGATATACAAGCCCGGGCAGGTGCAATCTCAGGTTGTTTTAAGTTTGCCCGGTGTCAAGCGCAGCCACCCGGATTACTGGAAAGTCAGTTTATTGATGGATATCTTTGGCGGCAACGATTCTCTCATGTACACTCGCTTAAGGGATGATTTGGGCCTGGTTTACTCTGCCGGATTCTATCAGATCTATAAATGGAACGCCGGTTTGTTGATGGGATTTATCGGGTGCAAAGGGGACAAGACCAGTGCGGCGGTTAAAGAGACCATAGATATCATGAAGTCGCTGCAGAAGGACGTCCCCCAAAAAGAGCTTGAACAGAAACGGCTGGATGCGCTCAACAGCTTTGTCTTTAACGTGGATACGAAATCGGAACTGGTCGAGGTGTACAGCCGGTATTACATGCGCCAGGAACCCCTCGACACCCTGGAAAGAATCCAGGACGCTTTTTTCCAGGCTGGCAAAAACGAACTTCAGAAGCTTGCCCAAAGGCTTCTTGATCCGAACAAAATTCAGATCATTGTGGTTGGTGATAAGATGACCCCCGTAAAAACCGATACAGGTGATGAAACAACGCTGGAAGAAGATCTGATAACTTTGGCCAAAACCCTTGGCTTGCCCTACCAGGAAATTGCATTACGTTAGAATTGAAACTGGGAGCTGGTTACTGGTTGCTGGTCACTGGCTTCTAGTGGCTGTACTGTTTAGTATTACCCTAAATGATTATTGTAGATATCAGCACACTGCCAGTTGAAATTTTAAGTTCATATGGTAGAAATAAAGAATTTGTAATGATCTCCGTTGGACACAGTATCATTCCAAAACGGAAGTTATGATCCTAACCACCAATCAACCCTATTTCTCACCTTTTCCGGGTTTTTTCTATAAGGCATATATTTCTGATGTTTTTGTACTGCTGGACAGTGTCCAGTTTCCACGAGGCACGACCTGGATCACCAGAAACCGCTTTAAGAATGATCAGGGCACCCTTTGGATGACCATACCGGTATGGAAAAAAGGCTTGGGATTGCAAAATATTAATGAAGTCAGAATCTGTCATGAAGGCCATTGGTCAAGAAAAAACCTCGCCAGTCTTCAGCAAGCCTATGCCCATGCCCCTTATTTTGCAGAACATGTAAATTTTGCCCGGGAGATGTTTTCGAACCGATACGACAAACTGATTGATCTAAACATCGCGATTATCCGACATCTTATGGCGCATTTGGCAATAGAAACCGAAATAAAACTGCAGTCTGATCTTGGAATAAATTCAAGAGGCAGGCAACTGCTCATCGATTTGTGTAAACACTTCGGTGCATCGACATTTTTAGCTCAACTGTATGCCAGAAAATATCTGGATGCCGATTTATTTCAGCAAGCGGGAATTGAGCTACAATTTTTCAAACCCCCTTCTTGTATATACCCCCAACTTTGGGGCGATTTTATTTATGACCTATCGGCGTTTGATCTTCTTTTTAATTGTGGCCCCAAAGCACGCGGTATCTTGCTCGGCAATTAGCCTTTTGCCAATTTATTACTAAAGCCGGCAGGTGTCATCCGGAACAAAGATACCCATACGTGAGTCAAGCTTTGGGTGATCTCCAACCTCTGTTGGAAGAATATCAGATGTTGGGGGAAAATTTCATTTTCGATAAGCATAAAAAGGGAGCTATTGTCAAAAAAAGGCACTCACTCATAAACCGAGAGAATGCCATTTGGTGTAATAACAGGTAGCTAAACTACAGTGACATTTACCGCAGCAGGACCTTTTGGCCCCTGCTCGATGTCGAATGTCACTCGATCGCCTTCATTTAAAGACTTGAAACCGGCAGTGTTGATCCCTGAATGATGGACAAATACATCCGGACCATCTTCTTGCTCAATAAAACCATAGCCTTTGCGATCGTTAAACCATTTTACAGTTCCATTCGCCATGGTGGCAACCTCCTTTCATAATATTCTCATGGTTCCAAACTTCAGGTTGCCACTTTGACAAATGGTCCTTCTTACCCTCAGAACGAAACCGACCCCTATTAAAAGCTGGCCTTTTTTTGATTGATGCAATTATAATCTGTTTTCAAGTAATGTCAATGCATTTATGTGGCCGGTGATAATTATAAAAGTTTTGCCACAAAAAGCACAAAAACAATTATTCGTAGTCAAGGGTCAGTTGCTTGGCGGTGGATCTTTTGGGAAACTTGGTTTTTATGAAATCTTCCAGTTCATCCAGCAATTGGAGCTGAGAGCTGTCCAATTGCTCTGACTGCCGAAGTCGATGAATTTCAGCCAAGGCGCCCGATGGGGTTGTACGCGGCTCACCCCTATAATCCACCAAGATATCATCGTCCTTTAGTGGGTTCACCCGAGACATGTAGTTTAGAAATTTTTTAGCAAATTTCTGCGGTACCACGCCTTGATAATTTCTGCACAGCACCCGCGTGGCCAGCGCACGGGCCTCATCACTGGTGAAGCGATTGATTAAATTTGATTTTTCATCAAGAGAAGCTTTATGGAATTTGCGGCATAATTTTTCATCCGAAGAGGAGAAAAATCCAATTTGATAAAGTGCCGCATCGGGGTCCAAATTCGGAATAAACGGATATCTGTATTGGCGGTGATAATCTATTATCTGCTGAAAAAGCTCCGGGTTTGATTTCAACCAGTCCAGAATTTCCTCAACAATGGTTTGCCGATCCTTACCAAGGTGTTTCCAATATCGGTTATGCGGCGGCAGCAATATTCCTGGTTCACCATAACGTTTTCGAATAACCCAGGTGGTATCATCTAATGTTTCCGGTGTCGTTTCCCGCAATGACGGTAGATCGAGGCGCAGCCACAGGGTTTGATTTGGATAAGGAATAGATCTGCCAATCGAAAGCACCGGAACTTGATAATTCTGCTGGGGCCCATATTCACTTTTTACCATCAATCCCATCTGATGAGCACCTGCAGCACTTTGAAAAGAAGTTGTAATTTCTCCAATCCGAAGCGCATCGGTTTCTTTTTCAAAATAACCCTCTAGGTAATGCCACATCTTTTTTTCTTTAAAAAAAATGCGGGCAAGCTCTACAGTTGCGCCAACGTCTACCAGGGCATCGTGAGATTGGCCGTCAATGAGTTTGTTGGCCGAACCGAGATGTTCGAGTTTCAATGAAAGTTTTCCATTAACCTGAGGCCAATTCAATGCTTTTTTTTTGTAAAGCCAGTACATAATGGTAATGGGTAGTAAATCCATTCGCCGGCAGCCATTGTGATACTGATGGGTATAGGGCGACAGAAGGTTACGGTAAAACGAAAATCGCAGAAATTCGTCATCAAATCCCAATGTATTATAGCCCAGACTAATGGTGCCGGGTTCATTCATCAACTGATGAACTTGCCGGATGGCCTCAAATTCGCACACTCCCGATGCTAACTCAGCCATAGGTATTCGATTGGTAATAATTGCTTGAGGAAATGGTATAACATCCGGGCGTAGCTTGACTTTGATGGTATGCCGATTGATTTTATTGAACTCGGTATCCGTGCGGATGGCGGCAAATTGCAAAACCTGATCAAAGGCTTTGTTTAAGCCGGTGGTTTCTATGTCGTAGAAAAGGTAGCTGGCGGTCATGGTATGTCCGGTAAGTTAAAAAAGGCCCGAATAGTCTTTGTTTCTTTTTATAGGGTTTCCAAAAGTGGATTCATATTCTGAGTAATATTAATATAATAACGATTTTATTGCGCTATATAGAGGACATTTACGTAATATATTATAGATTTTTCTTAAGCCCATTAATTCTTGCTCTGATACAGGTACGTTATGCGGTCGGTTCTATTCGGTAACTAGTTTTAACGTCTCCTGGGAATAACCAAATTCCGACAAAAGTGCTTTTGCTGTTTTTACGATTCTATCAGGACTTAATTTGGTTTCTACGAAGATATCCGTTTTTTTAATTTTTTCCGGAATTCGTAACTGATCCTGATTTCGAGAAAAATACGTATTGTTTTCACCGGAAATCCACAAGACTTTTTCAAAATCTTTCTTGTGGGCATCCGCGAAGTAATCACAGAGATTTGTGAGCAATTCATCCCAGTGATGAACCTGATAGTTGCGACCATTAAACGTAAACGATTTTATCGTTTTGGTCTCATAGCTTTCGGGCTTATTGGTTGTCAGTATTTTAGAAGTCCCTGAGGATGTGGATCTAATAGAAGTTTGCGGAGCCGGTTTACTCTCAAGCTCATCTGTGAGCATGAGGTGTGCTTCTTTTATTTTAGCAGGAGGCGCGGCACTTAATCCGGTTATTTCTTTAATTAACCATTTGTCCAGATGCTTTTTTAAAAATTTTTCGACGAGATTTGATTCGACTTTGTAACCGCAGATTTTTTCCGTGGTGTCACTTAATAATTCGACAAATATCTTATTGGGTTGTGAAAGAATTTGGTTCCAGGCGTGCGGAACAAAATCGGCAGCCATTTTTTGCTTTTTATCTTGATATAGCGCTTTTGCCGCTCTTAATGATTGGCCTTTTGTTACTTTATTTTTGCTAAGCAAATTTATGAGTTGGGGTATAATCGCTTCGGGTTTTTGCTTTAATAAATCTACCGAGTAAAACCATTTTTGTTGCCAGTCGCCTTTAGCTGAAATTAAATAAAACCACCAAACAATCCCATTTGTCAGAATTGAAAGATCCACGCCTTCCCGGGCAGCAAAGGCAACTAACTGTTTTTGATGGTTATCTAATTTCTCATGGACCCTTTTTACTTCGATGAACAACTTGTTGGTATTTTTGATGCGCAGCGCATAGGAAACGCTATGCGTGTTAGACGAATAATTCGGATAAACCTCTTCGACATTAAAGACGTCCCATTCCAGAAAAGACAGTAACCTTAAAACCACCGCCTGTTTAATGGATGCTTCATCAAATGAGGATAATTTTTTGTTCGATTTCAGATCATCAATAAACGATTCGATTTGTGTTTTCATCTTTTCCACCTGTTAATTCATGTTCTATATCGATAATAAATTCTAGTACTTTTTTGAACAGTATTTGAATTCAGTCAGGCATTAGACCAGAATTTATATCCATATATCGGCTTAACACGGCAAAACTTAAGTCTATGTGGCAATTAAAGTTTCTTTTCTATTTTCCCGATATAATTTATAAGAAAACGAATTCAACCAAGAATAGATTTTTGGGTAATCGAAAATGAAAACAAAATTTATATTTTTTAGCGCTATTGTATTTTTCATTTTGGGAAAATATAACCATAACGAGCTGGTGTTTTATTTTTTTTCTATTCAAATGGTTTTACTATATATCGCTGTTTTTCTGCACAAGCGTGAGCTCAAGATTCGAGCCAAAAATAATGTCGTGTCCCTGCCTTCAGCCGAATCTTCGAAGTCTTAAGCGCCTTGACGCCTTTTATTAGCTTCCTCGTTTCACATATATGCAATTTCATTTTCCTCAATATTGAGCCGTGCGTTAATTCTTTCTTGGATCTTATTGTTGACAATCAAGGAATTTGGGCTCGAAAGCAGCACCGATCAACATGTGGCTTTTAAATACAGCGGCCACACTGGAACCTGATATTTCATCACCCGCGTTTAGATAAATTTCTTTGATATCGTATTCTCCTCCAGGTTTTGGCGTTATATGCAGCACCTGGGAGGCTGACAGCTTGGATGGGTTTTGCGAATGTTTTACAAAACTCAACAGCTTCGGATGAGATCCGATCCACAATCCACCTTTTTCATCGACTTCGATGTTGTCTACCCCGGTGTTCAGCTTGATTTTTTCTCGTTGGATGAGTTTGCCTGTGGTAGGTTCGCGGTCAAAGATGTGTAATGTCCGTTCGGTGGTTGCACATAGATAAAGGGTTTTACCATCAGCGCTGATGTTAATTCCATTTGCATATCCAAAGCCGGATTCAGCCTCCACAAAGTGCGATCCATCATAATACACCACATTCGATAATCGAAGCCTAAAATAATCCTCGATCATACGCTTTATACCGGTAACATACAGATGGTCATTTGAGACATAGAAGCTTTCCGGCCCAACAGCTACCAAATTATTTGGAGATATAAGCAGTGAATCAGACAGCGTTTTTCGATGAAACAAGTTTCCATCTTTAAGATCATAAATTTCGATTTGATGTTTGCCATCCGCATGAATTATGACAAACAAAACGTCATTTCCTTCATCCCCGACATAGAGGCTGATGCCATGGGGCAGGAGTTCCTCGCCGGCATCAGGGGTAAGATTTATAAGCTTCGGTGTATCAGCATTGAGGTCGTAAGCATAAATCGCGCCTCTGCCGGGTTTGCCTTTTTTTACAGCACGGCGATCGCAGGCAGATATATAGGCGACAACGGTTTTCGGATGAATGGTAATGTCTTCCGGGCCGATTATACCTGTAATCGGGGTACATTTACCATCAAAATGAGGTTCTAGCGCCTTGAATTGCCCGGCAGACCAGAGAAGGTCGATAACCCAGACAATGATTAGAACAAGAATGAGTACGGCGATGAGAATTCCTTTATTCATGACAAAACCTCCTCCCGATTCTATGCGAGTTTTGTAATGCCCTGCGCAACAAATGGATAATTTTCTGTCATAAGAGGATCATGGCCGGGGAAGATCAGATCAAGGTCAGAAGCTTTTGCGCGCAGCTTATCATAGGACTTCATCCATGCTACCAGATCAACAATCAGGGAGCTTGGCCAATCCTCACGGTAATTGCGAAAAATATGGGCACAGTCCGAACCAAGGATGGCGGTGCCTTTTTCTGTGTTCACCGCAACAGCCTGTAGTGCCGGAGTGTGCCCCGGTGCCAAAAGACATTCAATGCCGGGGAATATCTTCTGATCGCCATTGAGCATCACCAGACGATTGGTTCCTTCCAGGGAAGCCAGATAGGCTTGAGAAACACTGTCTGACACATATTGAAAGGGGGGACGATTGGCTATCGGATCCTTCAACCAAAATCGATACTCTTCGTTTTGAACATAAAACCGAGCATTTGCAAAAATACCAACACCGCTGGTGTGATCCCAATGGATGTGGGTGAGGACGACATGCCGGATTTCATCGGCCTTTACATCTAGGCGGGAAAGAAGTTCAGCCGGGTTCACATAACCGGCTAAATTTCTTTTTTTTGCAAGCATAGGTGAAACACCAGCATCAACGATCACGGTATCCCCCGCGCCCTTAATGCACCAGATGTAATAATTACGTTTCGCAGTAATTTCCCAATCTTTGTGCCACATCAGAAAAGCCCCGGAACTTGTGAAGGGACCTGCATATTTGATTGCATATATTTGATAGACAGCCATCATTATCTCCCTTTTCTATGCTTATCACGGCGCGATTGCTTATGCAACGAATCAGTAGTTCTATAAGCTTAATGAAGATATCTGAGATGTGAATGTCAAAAAAGGCTTGCACTTTTAGCCAGCTTGGACAAAAGATATAATATTAATTTAAGGGGGGAAAGCTATGAGGGTTTTAAAATGGATTTTAGGAATTCTTTTGGGATTGATCGTTGTGATCTTCGTAGCTGTCTACGCTTATCTCAGATCTACCCTGCCGGATTACAATGGAGAGATCACTGTTTCGGGGATAAAAGAACCGGTTGAAATAATCCGGGACTCCTACGCTATGCCGCACATTTATGCACAGACAGATGAAGATGCATTTTTTGCCCTGGGCTACTGTATGGCGCAGGACAGGCTTTTTCAAATGGACATGGTGAGGCGAGCTACCAGAGGCAAACTGGCCGAGATCCTCGGTAAAGATCTTGTTCCGGTTGACAAGTTTTTCAGAACAATTACCGCCGGAAAATCTTTTGAGGATATAGCTGCAGCGTACCCACCTGAGATACGTGCCGCTTCGAATGCTTACGCAGCTGGAGTCAACTACTTTGTTGAGAATCATAAAGGCCCCCTCCCCTTAGAATTCACCATTTTAGGCTATGAGCCTGATCCCTGGGAATCCAGCGATGGCGTGGCGGTCAAATATTATATGGCGTGGGATCTCAACAGTGCGTTCTCAATTGAGATGCTCTATGCTTCGGTTATCCACAAATTGGGTGAAAAGATGGCCAATGACCTCTTCCCCGAGTATCCCGAAGAATATCCCACCATTATCCCGGATGGTAAAGCATCGTTTAATTTTTTCAGAAATTTGACGGTTGCTAGGGAGCTTCTTGGTGCCGAGGGAGGCGGCGCCAGCAATAGCTGGGTTATTTCGGGAAAGAAGTCCAAGACCGGAAAGCCGATGCTTGCCAATGATCCTCATCTTAGCCACGGAGCTCCGGGAATTTGGTATGAAGCCCATCTGATAAGTCCTTCAATGGATGTCTCCGGCTCAGTACTTCCAGGTGTACCTTTTGTCATTATAGGGGCCAATGAGCATGTGGCCTGGGGTTTCACCAATGTTATGGCGGACGATGCCGACTTTTATATCGAGAAACTAAATCCCGCCGACCCCAACCAGTATGAGTTTAAGGGGCGCTGGGAAGTCGTGAAGGTGAAAGAGGAGGTTATAAAGGTAAAAGGTGCTGAAGATGTAAGATTCAGAGTAAGGCTAACCCGCCATGGCCCCATAGTTGATGATGTGAACAAGTATCAAGAGCCCAAGGGCACCGCCCTTGCCATGCGATGGACAGCATATGATACGCTTCACGCCAACCCTTTTTTAAAGCTCAACACGGCAAAGAGCATCCATGATATAGAAAGGGCGGTAGAGCTCTTTAAATGCCCCGGTCAGAACTGGGTGTATGCCGACGATAAGGGCAACATCGGCTTTTGGGCGGCTGTGGGAATCCCTGTTAGAGATGGTTTTTCGGGGGCAGTTCCTATACCCGGCTGGGATGGAAATCATGAATGGAAAGGCTATGTTCCCACCAAGGGACAACCGCACTTGAGAAATCCTGCCCGGCAATGGATAGCTACTGCCAACAACAAGCATGTGGGCTATGATTACCCCTATCCTATATCTCACTATTATGCCATGCCGGACCGAGTTGTCCGGATTGAGGAGATGATTAGCGAAAAAGAAAAGTTTGATGTTACTGATTTCAAGAGAATGCACTCTGATTTCTACATGGTCTTGGCCAAAGAATGGGTTCCAATAATGCTAAAATCCTTATCTGATGAAGAACTATCAGAAAAAGAAAAAAAGGCGCTCGTCGCCCTTAAGAATTGGGACTTTGTGGCAAATGCAGAGGGTGTTGCCCCTACAGTTTTTCATGCTACCATCAACCAAATGGTAAAAAATACATTTATGAAAAGAATCGGGGAGCAGCTTTACGAGCAGTATATTAACAACAGCTATATCGCTTTTAATGCCATGCGGAACCTGATTGCTCAGGGACAGTCGGTGTGGTTTGATGATCCCGACACCCAGTCGGTAGAGGGTCTCAGTGAAATGATCATCAAAAGTTTCGAAGAAGCCATCGCCTATCTTGATGGAAAAATGGGGTCAAAGGTTGACGATTGGAAATGGGGTGAGCTTCATACCCTGACCCTATATCATCTCTTCGGCAAATCGTCGTCGCTTATGGGATTCTTTATGAACATTGGTCCGTTCCCCATAGGTGGGAGCTTCGCCACTGTCAATCCACAGCCTTACCGATTATCAAGTCCCTGGGAGGGATATCACGGCGCGTCGTTGCGCTATATCATCGATTTTTCTAATATGGAAAATTCGCGTCGAGTGATACCGGCGGGAATCTCAGGAAACTTTATGAGCCCGCATTATGACGATCAGGCAGAATTGTGGCGTACGGGGAAATACAGGCCCTTTGTTTTGGATCGCAAAAGCGTCGAAGAGGATGCACGCTACACGCTGAAGATGCTCCCTGGGAAGTTAACAAATTGACGCTATCACCAGACAATATTATTCACTTCGATATTCTGTTCGCCGGCGGCGGATTCAGTGGTTCTGCGGTTTAATCCGCCTGGCGTATCAGTCATAGTAAAAATTTAATCATATTGCCAAGTAGTGGTTTAGATGTCCATCAATCCAAGTTTCTCCAGGGTCTCAGGGGTCGGGACACCGGTTTTTCGATCCCATCCCCACTCCTCGGAATAATCTTGCATCATAAGCTCCATTTCTTCAAGAGTTAATGGCTTTTGTGTAACGTAGTTTTTAAAACCGGACTCTCCTATCCACTGATCCGGGGGAAATTCGCCCCTGTGTTCAACTTTTTCTCTTATGTTGGCCAATTTATAAAGTGTCCAGACGCGGTCAACCCGTCGCCTGAGGTCTTCCAGGCTGGCTTTTATCCCGGTTACCGTTTCGTATAGTTCGGCGCATAATGAAGCACTGTAGAATCGATTGATCTGGCCTCTGGCACAAATGCCCAGCGATCCGAGGATTGTGAACCAAGGGATGCATGCCTTTCACCAGGCTCGGTGCATATGCTTTAGCTTCTTCGCCGAACTCTCGCAAAATACGATGAAATCCATCAGCCAGAATTTGTCCCAGACCTTCCCGTAAACTGATCTTTTTTGCCCATGTTTCCATGGAGGCCAGCGAGTCGATAACAATCTCGATGTCAATTTGGTTTTTGGGGATAATCCCATTGTCGCACAGGGTTTTGGCAAAATTCATAATACCGAAGAATTCAAACATGTCCAGCCCGTAGCGGTCGAGGGTGGCGGTGCATTTGACCGCCTCACGATAATCCTCAAATCCATATGCCATTGGTGTGAACAGGTTCATCGCAGAGCTGGAAGCGGCCGTAAATCCCTTGAATTTTCCGTCCTGAATTTGCACCACATCTTTGCAGCCAATCGGACAGGATACACAGGCAATCCGCCTTTATCGCTTATCATGTCATGCTCTCCTTCAGTTCCTTTTGCAAAGCCCCGTAAAAGCAGTGATCCGCACAAACCCCGCATTCCGTGCAGTCTTCAGTGAAGGTAATCGAACAATTGGCGCCTGATACGTTTACCCGGATGTATGCCACGGGGGGATTAAATGCCTTGGTGTAAAGATTTGAACAGCCAAGCTGGCACCTCAGACAGCCGGTGCAATTTTCTGTGTACGCCTGGATCTCATATTTCGCCATCGTATGTCTCCCTTTGTTCATTCCTGAGTTGCACTGAAAAAAAATATGAACCACAACGCTCTTCAGAAGTCAACCATCTAAAAACTATACAGAAAGACATAAATCATTGCGTGTACAGACACAGCGTTCTGCGTGTTTGACCCTATACGGTGGTACTAAAATTAACGATTCAAAGGGCGAATACGCAATTTATTATGACGCTGTGTATCGGTGTAAAATTAGATCAAAAATGTCAAAAAGTTGAGAAAATTTAAATTTCTATTTGAAAGCTGCGTAGAAAGTCAGGTATAGGCATACGGGAAAGGATTTAAACTGCAAAGCACAGAAAGGAGGTATTGGGGTGGCTAACTTTTTATTTGTATTGAGTCGGGATGACAATCAAGCGGCAACCCGCTGTTTTCAGTTTGCCCAAATTGCCCATTCTAAGGGACACAACGTAGATTTGTTCTTTATTGATGACGGTGTCTTTTGGGCGGATACAAGCCGGAATTTGACGGCAGAAACGCCGACCGGAGATTGTCCGAATGATTATTTGCCGTATCTGGTGGAAAACGAAATACACATCGGCGTCTGAATCCCCTGTGCCACTGCTCGTCAGGTGGACGAGACAAAGTTTTATCACAACATGGCGTTGGATACCGGGGCAAACCTGATCGATCTGGCGGCTGAAGCCAAGGTATTTAACTTCTAAATGAAATCATTACAAAATTATCGAGGGATAACAAATATTGATAACGGAGAGGATTTCCTATGGCAGATACAATTGAACCCAGAAAGATTCTAGTGCTGTTTTCCAGTCCGCGGAAAAAGGGCAATAGCGCCGCATTGGCCAATCAGATTATTAAAGGGTCAGCGTCCGAAGGAGCCAATGTTGAGGCTGTTTTCCTCAATGGTATGAACATATCACCCTGTCAGGCCTGCTACGCCTGCCAGAAAAAGGATAGCAAGGGCTGTGCGATTGATGATGATATGCAGTCCATCTACCCGAAGTTGGTAGAATATGATACCTGGGTGATTGCCAGCCCGGTCTACTGGTTTACGATGTCGGCCCAGGCCAAGCTGTTTATGGATCGTTGTTTTGCACTACTTGCTTACGCCAATAACCCCTTTGCCGGCAAGCGAATCGCCATTGCCATGAGTTATGGCGACACCGACCCCTTTAATTCCGGGTGTGTGAATGCGCTGCGCGCATTTCAAGATTCGTTTAATTATGTCGGTGCCAATATTATCGGAATGGTCTACGGCAGTGCCAATGAGGCTGGTGAGATTACGTCCAATGCAAACCTGATGCAGCAGGCCGAAAGCCTCGGGAAAAAGCTGGCGAGTCGGTAAACGTTATGGAAGGAGATATGCGATGGAAATAAATCAAAAATTCTTGTCTCCCTGCGGCTTATACTGTGGGGTCTGCAGTGTTTACTATGCCACCAGAGACAATAACCAAAAGTTTATGGAAAAGCTTTTAAACTTTTATCAACATGCGATGACCGATCTGGATAACCTGACTGTAGAGGATTTGCAATGCGAGGGATGTTTGTCCGAGAAAACTTCCTTTTTTTGCCAGGCATGTTCCATTAAAGATTGCACTCGTAAAAAAGGGTATTCGGGCTGTCATGAATGTGATGATTTTCCGTGTCAATTCATTGAAAACTTTCCGATACCGGTGGGCAAGAAAGTCGTTCTGCGATCTATCCCCTATCGCAAAAAGTGGGGAACGCAAAAATGGGTCCGGGATGAGGAGGTGCGATATATCTGTCCGGATTGTGGGAATAAGGTTTTCAGAGGCGTAAAACGTTGCAATAAATGCAAAGTTGAGCTGGATCTGGATTAAATAATAGATGCCAATTGACAACTTACAATTTGTGGAATTTGCTGCATTTTTTGAATTACTAAAAGAAGAATCATTCAAGAATTATAAATATTTAATCTATTGGACAGGACACTATGGACCCTAACATTCAAGAATTGACCGATCGTCTTCGAGAAAAGGAAGCGCTTCTCTCCCAGGAGATCGAAAAACGCAAGGTCATCGAGAAGAAATTAGATAAAACCAGGGAAACCTTAAAACAGGCGCTAAGAGAAATGCCGGTCATCATCTATGTCACCGACGATGACGGTTCGCTTGTTTTTTTTAACCGCGAGTTTGAGCGCACAAGCGGGTATGATGCTGAAGATCTGGCGGATAATCCTGAAATTTTGCAACTTTTGTTTCAGATCGATGAACACGATGTGCCCGTTGAACCGGAGGCAAGCGGAGAGTGGAGTTTTCGCAGCAAAGACGGCTCAGAGAAAGTCGTTTACTGGTCAAGCATATCTGAATACCCGCCAATCCCTGGATGGAAGAGTTGGAAAGTGGGGGTAGATATCTCCGAACTGAAAGCCGCTCAAGCCAAAGTAAAAGTGTTAAGCGGCTTATTACCGATTTGTGCCAATTGTAAAAAAATACGGGATGATAGAGGATACTGGAATCAAATTGAAGGCTATATTCGGGATCATTCCGAAGCCGAGTTTAGCCATGGTATTTGCCCGACTTGTGCGAGAAAACTTTATCCTGGACTATTTAAAGACGATAAATAACTACAATGCTTTAAGTCGTTTTTGCAGGTAGCATTAAAATACCGGGTCTTTATACCTGGCACCAATTCCGTAGTCATAAACTCCATCAGGGTCCAATTTTTTGCACCATTCTACCAAAAAAATGACCCGAGAAGAAGCCCGAGCCAGCAATAATTCTCCAAAAAAAAACACTCCCCACGGTATAAATCAATAGGGGAAAAGAGCTCACATCATCATCACACTGAATGAAGCCATACTAAAACTACCACTGATGACCAATTTCCATCTGAAGCGTTAATCTTTTCCGCAGTTCAGCCATTTATCCTGATCATTATGACAAAATTTTGACACATTTACTGACAACATTTGTCATAAGCCACTCATCAAAATTTGTTAGGATATTTGTATATACCCGAAATTATAGAATATATATAAAATCATCAACATTGGCATGATAGTTGTATAGGTATATAGTCAAATTGTTGGAAAAAATTCTCATGTTATGCGGCGAAGTTGCCGATAGACACATGAGAGCGATTGAGAGTGACTTAATTAAAATAATAAAAAATGAGAAAAATGGTGAACAAAATGCTGGAAAAAAACACGGATAATCATAATTTTGATTTTAATGTTGGGTATCTGGTTAAAAGTCCTTGCAAAGAGTGCGCAACGAGGGGCGAGTTTCCTGGCTGTATGGATGATTGTGAAATCCTGGAGCAAATCCAGAGCGCTCTGTCAGACTCGATGTCATCTGCCAACAATTATTCAGTAGCTGAGACATTTGATGTCCCCATGCATGTGCTCGAGCAGATTTAAGAAATTGAACAATGTAAATAATTCAGCTCTATCTCAAATTTAAGATTTTACAAATAACGGAACATAAATCCCTTAAATATTAGGAAGTGGGCTTCGCTACCCGAAAAAAGCCAGTTTGGTCTAGCCATTCTGGCTTTTGCTTTTTCAATCTTCAGCTAAATATTGAAACGCTTTTCCCAGTCAAACTCGGGCGTCGTAACGATATGCTCCATGCGTCGGATGCGGCGTTCCAGATTTTCATATCGACGTTTTAATCGCTGAGCTGCTCCATGTCGTGAGTGTGTGTAGCTGTCGTAAAATTCTCTTTCTGCTTCGGTTTCAATGGCGATAACCGGTTCGGGTTTCATCAACAAGGCTGCAAGGATATATAATCCGACCAACGGCCAGATGCCTGTAACAAATAGCAGAATTATTGCAATAGCTCTGGCCCAGAAAACAGAGAAATCAAAAAATTCAGCAATACCTCTGCATACGCCTAAAATAACCCCCTTGCGAGAACGATATAGTCCTCCGCGAGAATTTCCAAACATACTTCTCATTTTTTGCGCTCCTCCCTATCTCGATCCAGAAGGATCGTTTCCAACGCCTCCACCCGCTCTTCCATGCGGGAGAGCCCTTGATATATTTCTTGAATCGTTTTGGCTTCTTCGGCCTGCTGCCTTTGGTCTGTGCGGGAAAACCCGCCCTTAAAAAGTTTGATGACTAACAGAATGGTGCCGGGAATGATGGCAAGTGCAATCAGAATGCTTCCGAAAACAATGGCAACTATGATAACTTCTTTCATCGTTAACATTCATCCTGTTTTAGTCGTTAATTTTCAATCGGCCGGCAATACAGTCATCATATTTAATTTAAATTATAACTATGATAATTTTTCAAAGTATAGCAACAGAAATTTAACGTTTAACGAGAAATTCAGCCTTATTCCGATGGTGTCTCGTCTTTTTTTGAAACCGGTGACTTCAAGGCCTGCAATTCCTTCTCAATCTCTTCGTCAACCGACAGCCTATCCAGTTCTTCTTCCAAGGATGATTTTTTAGCATAATTGACGAGATCCGCTTCGGCTTCCATACGTTCGATGCGGTTTTCCAATTCATCAAATTTCATCATTGCCTCGGAGCTGTCGATGCGACGGATTTCTTCCTGGGCTTGTCGTTTTCTTGCGGCATGAATATGCCGCTGCAGCAGCATGCGCTGTTTATCGCGCGCCGATTTAAGTTTCTCTTCAAGCTGCCGGATATCGTCTTGATATTGCTCGATGAGCGTTTCGTGTTCCGCAAGCTCGTTTTCCAAATCTTCCTTTCTACGGATAAAACGGCGTTTTTCAACCAGCGCCTCACGGGCGAGATCATCCCGGCCTTTTTTCACTGCCATCTCGGCTTTTTCTTCCCAGTATCGGCTGCGATTATCTAAGGCTTCCAGTTGGCGTTGAACCTTTTTGCTGCTGGCCATCGCACCCGCACAGGCCGCCTTGATTTCAACCAGCGTATCTTCCATTTCCCGGATCATCAATTTAATCAATTTTTCAGGATCTTCAGCTTTGTCGAGCATAGCATTGATGTTGGAACTGATGATATCTCGGAATCGTGTAAAAATGCCCATTTTTATGCCTCCAATTTGTCAGTGTTCAGGTTTGAATACTTCAATAGCATGAGATGTGCCAATCTTCAGTTTTAATTTAAATGCCTGGAATCATGTATAATTTTGTTATTGACGCGCTATTTGTTTTATGGTAATAAATGCTACATATTGGTAAAATAAACTAATAATCGGTTAATCTTACTATGAAGTATCCGCGTCGTTCTCTACAAAATCGATTCAGTGGTAAAACATCCGTGAGTTCCTCGGAAGCATTGGGTCAGTCCGAGATATTCCTGGATTTTCAGGAGCGTCTCTCGCGGGTGGCACCCATCAATCGACCCGTTCTTATATTGGGCGAACGGGGAACGGGTAAAGAACTGGCTGCATCGCGTCTGCATTATCTGTCTAACCGATGGCAGGGACCGTTTGTGGCGCTCAATTGCTCGGCACTTGTCTCATCGCTGATTGAGTCCGAGCTATTCGGTTATGAAAAGGGTGCCTTTACCGGTGCCGAGCAGCGGCGCATAGGCCGATTTGAAGCTGCAGACGGCGGGACGCTCTTTTTGGATGAAATCGGCAACATACCGATGGAGGTCCAGGAAAAAATTTTACGGGTGGTAGAATACAACACTTTTGAACGGGTAGGTGGATCAGAAAGCGTTGAGGTAGACGTGCGCATCATTGCGGCAACCAATGCGGATCTCCAAGCGTTGGCAGCAGAGAATTTATTTAAACAGGATTTATTGGATCGTCTCTCCTTTGAAGTGCTATTTTTGCCGCCTTTAAGAGAGCGAAAAGAAGATATCCTATTGTTGGCCAATCACTTTGCCGGACGTATGGCGGTGGAATTGGGTTGGGAGGAGATTCCCCCATTTAGTCCGGAAGCCATCGAGGCGATGGAAGGCTATCATTGGCCGGGAAATGTGCGTGAATTAAAAAATGTAGTTGAGCGGGCGGTTTATCGATCGGACGCTTTATTGGTATCGGATATTGTTTTTGATCCGTTTCATTCACCCTTTGAGGGGCGTACCGTCCAGTTACAAAAAGAGATTTTAACATCTGAACAAAAAACGAAGGAGCAAAATAAACTACTGCATCAACCGCTCAAGAAGGCGGTTTGGAACCTGAAGGTTCGAATGCTCGAAAATGCCCTTAAGGAAGCCAAATATAATCAGAAAATAGCTGCCAAGCTCTTAGGACTCACCTACAATCAATTTCGAGGGTTGTATCGCCAATACCAGCAGGCCAACTCTGCTCCAGAAGAGTAGCGAAATAAGCTTAACGCTTTCAAAAATTTACTAAATCTTCCTTCCTAACACCGCACTCTCAAAAATAGCTGTTTTAGCCGATCCCGGTTCCAAACAGTCGCCAATTTGATGAATTTCATATCCGAGTGATTTGATTTTTTCGTAAAGTATTTTGTCCGGCCGGGTGCCGATGGCGATGACTACTTTCTCCGCCTCAATAAATAGTTTCATACCATCTCTATCGACAACGGATACGCCATCATCTTCGATTTTAGACAGTCTCGTTTCTGTCATAATCTGCACATTGTGTTCCTTGAGTTTTTGAAGCAAAATTTTTTTGGTCATGGCTTCCAGCCCACTGCCAATCTTTGGCAGCATCTCCACAATTGTCATCGAACATCCATACTCCGCCAAATGAAGGGCGATTTCTAATCCGGAGGGTCCTCCTCCGATAACCACGGCTTTTTTATAGGTTGGGTAGTCGCCGTTCAGAACATCTTCATAGGTAAGCACAATATCCTTATCATTGCCATCTACCGGAGGCAGCGCCGGCAATGATCCGGTGGCTAATACAACCACATCCGGATTTTCGGCTCTGATGTCTTCCTCATACACTTCATG
>CP070746.1:1651180-1653829 GCA_020348305.1 Desulfobacterales bacterium | reverse complement strand
TAGCCCGGCCCGCATACCCCCTGTCAACGCTTCGCTTATACCCTTACGAGCATAAACGCATGACTCGGGGCCAATGTGGGGTGCTAATCCTTCATTGTATGGAACTTTCATTTACTGCTCCTCGACGGTTTCACCGGCGCACTCACAAGTTCTCGAGGTCGGTCAATTTTGCATAGATGTTTACAATATCGGTACTTTTGAGAGACCCAATTGTTTACAGATACTATTCACATATCGGTAATTGTGGTTCATTTGCGATTAGTTGGATACAACAGGTTTTAGTATTTCAATGAGACTTTTGTTATTAGTGGGAATAAACAATCATAGCAGACTTGCAAAGCATCAAAGAAAAGGGGCTTTCTAATTCATTTTAACCCCGCCTTGCGCAAGGCGCCAATAAACCGTTCTTTTTCTGTTTTCTTCTTGATCCTGACTGCCTTTTCAAATTTCTCGACAGAAAATTTGGGATTTATCCTAAGCGCTTCCGCAGCTTCAGCCCGAGCTTCCTCCTCTCGCCCTGACAAGCTATAAACCACAGTCATCATCAAATGGGCCATGAAAGAATCAGGCTCTTTACGGACTGCTTTTTCACACCATTTAATTGCTTCCTCGTATTGGCCCGTCCAGGCGTAGGCAAGTCCTAATCCAAATAAATAATTAGTCGGGGGAATAGGATTAAGACGTATCGCTATTTTGTATTCCGGAATGGCTTCCTCCGATCTGCCAGCAAACCTAAGTGTATGACCCAGTATCATATGGGCATAAGCTGAGTTGGGATTAAGGGCCACAGCCTGCTCTCCTTTAGCAACGGCCTTATCGTGTTGCCCTATCATTGAAAATAGGAAGCCTAAATGGCCATGGGCTTCAGCATAAGTTGCATCCAATTCAATAGCCTTTTGTATCAATTCCATGGCCTTGGCTATAGACTGTTTTGGGGATTTACTCGTGCCAAGCCATACATCCACCAAGTGAGTACGATGTAGAGCTCTGTATGCCATAGCATATTCTGGATCTAAGGCAATGGCTTCTTGTGCTAATTGCTTTCCCAAAGCATTACTTTCTCTATTAAATTGGCTAATTTTATCTATCGCCTGTAAGTACTTTAGATAGGCCTCAAAGTTATTTGTGCCTTTAGCAGCCGCTCGGACTTGCTCCCCCTCGGTCAACTTTACCTGCAGGGCCGTGATGATATTTTTTGTTATGTCGTCTTGAACAGCAAATATCTCGTTCAGATTTCGGTCATACCGTTCCGCCCATAAGTGATGCCCAGTAAGAGCATCAATCAACTGTGTTGTTATTCGTATCTCATCTCCGGCCTTTCTAATGCTGCCCTCAAGTACATAACGTACGCCCAATTCTTCTGCGACTTGGTTAACCTTTACTGGTTGGCCTTTGTAGTTGAACACAGAGTTACCTGCAATTACAAAGAGTTTCGGCACCTTGGAAAGAGCCGTAATGATTTCCTCGGTTAATCCATCGCTGAAATACTCCTGCTTTGGGTCTTCACTCATGTTGACAAACGGAAGCACAGCAATGGAAGGCTTATCAGGCAAAGGATATGCCATCTTTTCCACAGAGGCAGCCTGCATTGGTGGAGTAGAAGGCCGATAAGATTTCCAAATAGCTATGCCTCCTGACACCACTAGGAGTCCTATAACCACTGCGAGAGCTGCCCTCTGCCACCCTGGAGCAGGCCTTTTCTCTTCAGTAACCTTTTTGAGTGTTTCGGGCCCTGTTGGCACCCTGTATACCCGTATAGGTTTGACAATGTTTTTTACGGTGTGTTCGCCTATGTAATCGTAGCCCAGGGCCAGTTTGTTCTCGATCTGCTCGTAGGCGCTTCCTGAGATGCAGATGCCTCCCGGCTCTGCAAGACCCTCCACCCGAGCAGCGATGTTGACACCATCACCATATATGCGGTCTCCCTCCTGGATCACATCCCCAAGGTTGATGCCAATGCGAAACTCCATCCTGCGCTCTTCGGGCAGTTCAGCATTCTTGGCCCTGATCACCTCCTGGATCTCCACTGCACTCTGCACTGCATCCACCACGCTTACAAACTCAGCCAGTATGTTATCCCCTGGAGAGTCCACCACCCGGCCCCGGTACTTCTCGATCACCGAGGTTATCACCTTGCGATGGGCGGTTATGGTGCGAACGGTGGCTTCTTCATCTTCGCCCATGAGGCGGCTGTAACCTTTGACATCGGCACTGAGGATTGCAGTGAGCTTTCGTTTAAAGTCTTCTGCAGCCATGCCAATACCTCCTTTAAGTGTTAGAGAAGGTAAGATAACGAATGGGGTGAGATTGAGCTTGGAAAGGGCTGGTCAGGTTTGGAAATATGATCGCTCCAGAATGCACCGGAACGGGAGATCGAACTAATTTTAGATTAGGCGACTAAGGCTTTTGCTGTCAAGCGAAAGCACTATCTTGAAGCAGTTTAGGCGAGAGCAAAAAGGTAAGGGAGCAAAGTGTGAATTACATCCCTTAATTCACACTTTCCACACCTGAAACCTCAGCACTAGATGTTGAGAAAAAAAGCGGAGCCGAAGCTCCGCAGTGTTCTCTGAGAAAAATACAGCCTCAATTAGAATGATGCCCCATCACTTCAGAATTTCGTTCTGCTACAACATGGAGACCATGTTTTTG
>CP070746.1:1641616-1651080 GCA_020348305.1 Desulfobacterales bacterium | reverse complement strand
TCCGCAAGGGGATCGGGTCTGATTTCCCTGAGCCAGGGGATCATGCGGTTGGCAGTATGGAAAAAAGTCGGTGTCCGGAGCCCAGCATTGAAAATGTAAGGGTATTTCTTGGCCACCTCCGGTGTGGAATACGGGCTCTCGGGAATTTCCCTGTACTGGGGCAGCGGATCACGCCCCCATTTCTCCAAAATGGTTGAAGACAGTTCCAATTTTCGGGTTGGGGTGGAAAACCCTCTTTCCTTGTATTTTTGATACACGTTTTCACCCTGCAGGTATCCTTTCTCCTTAAATTGTTCCCAGGTCAATCCTGACGGTTCCAGCAGGTAATCCAGGGCATCCTCTACGGTGTCCCACCACTGCTGGCCCATTCTTTTACCCAGTTCCATGAAGATCTTGTGGTCCTGCCATGCTTCCCCGATCTCAACGACCTTCTGTCTGGCCAGCACATATCCGTGAAATTTCCAGTTTTCCGCCATGTGATTCTGCTCCAGCCAGGTTCCGGCAGGCAAAAAGATGTCTGCCAATTCAGCGGTCGGCGTCATGAAGAAATCCGACACGGCAAGGAAGTCCAGTTTTTTTAGGGCCTTGTAGACCTGCCTGGCATTGGCCCGTGTAACAACAGGATTGGTCCCCACAAGGTATCCAGCCTTTACCGGATAGGGCGTTTCGGTCAGAATGGCATCCCAGGCACACTTGGGTGTGATGAAGGTCATTCTGGCTGCTAGTTTGTATTGATCCCCGCCAAGGCGCTTTTTTAGCTGCTCAGGAGCCAGTTCCCTGTGCGCTGAGAATTCAGAGACCTTTCTGACCGGGGGCGGTACGTGGAAGACATTTCCACCGGGGGCATCAAGGTTCCCGGTGGCGGCCATGAGGCCTATCGTGGCTCTTGTGTAGTCAGTACAGTTGAGGTTCTGCTCCGTGGGCACACCCCAGTGGATACCGGCGGGCTTAGTTGTGGCATACAGCCTGGCGGCCTCCTGAATCAGACCCTTGTCAACCCAGGTGATCTCTTCCACGCGCTCGAGGGTGTAGTCGTTTTTTACCCTTTCCACAAATTGGGGCCAACCGTGAATATACTGCTCGACGAATTGCTTGTCATAGAGTTCTTCCTCAATGATTACGTTATGGAATCCCATCGCCATGGCCGCATCGGTTCCCGGCCGCAACTGCAGCCACAGGTCAGCTTTTTCAGTATAAAATGTTTTTCTGGGATCTAAAACGATCAGTCTGGCTCCCTTTTCATAGGCATCCCAGAAATGCACACCCTTGTATTCGTCCGGGTTGGTCCACAAGGGATTGACGGCCCATAAAACGATGCATTTGGGGCCATTTTCATAGTCGCATGCCGGCAGAGTTCCACAGGTGATCAGACTGGCGCCAATCCGTGAGAGGTAACACATATGCCCCGCCGTAAGTATGTTCGGGGTGCCCAGAAGGTTACCAAATCTGGAGAAATGGCTCTCGTAATCGCGCCCGGTCCCCTGGCCGACAATAATGCCCTCGGGGCCGTATTTGCTGATTATTCCATTGAATTTCTCGGCGCAGGTATCAAGTGCATCGTCCCAGGAGATCCTCTGCCAGCCGCTGCCTGTTTTTTTCATTGGATAAAGGATCCGGTCCGGATGATAAGCCAGCTGGGTGATAGCCAGTCCTTTTGAGCACATGGTGCCGTGGCTTATGGGCGACGCGGGATCGCCCTCCACCTTTATGACTTTACCGTCTTTGACATGGGCGAAGACACCGCATCCGCCGTGACAGCTTCGGCAAACAGTCCTTACCTTCTTAACGGTTTCCATTTAAACCTCCTCGGCTTTCGTAATTTCTTATGGCATTAAGACACACCTAAATAAGGAATGGCGCAGATGAAGCCTTTATTCTCAGTTTAGATCGTCTGTTCAAGAACAATCACTTGTCCGTGCGGTATTTTGCACGGATTTCTTTTTTGAGGATTTTCCCCTGAGGATTTTTTGGCAGAGATTCAACAAACTCTACGGTCTTAGGCGCCTTGTAGGAAGCCAGATGCTCTTTGCAAAAGGCGATGACGTCATTTTCAGTTACGGTGGCATCGGCCTTCAAAGCGACCACAGCATGAACACGCTCCACCCATACGGCATCGGGGACACCCACAACAGCAACTTCATCAATTGCGGGATGCATATAGAGGACATCTTCTACTTCTCGGGAATATACATTCTCACCACCAGTCACAATCATGTCCTTTTTTCTGTCTACGATATATATGAATCCTTTTTCATCATAGTATCCGAGGTCGCCGGTATGGAGCCACCCATCAATGAGCACCTCTCGGGTTTCTGCTGGTTTGTTCCAGTATTCAACCATGATGGAATCACTTTGCGCGATGATCTCACCCACTGTTTCGGGTTCCACATCATTGTTCTTTTCATCGACCACTCTGACATGAACACCAAGACTCGGCTGCCCGCAGGAACTTAACACTTTTTGCTCTTCCAATGGCCTGTCCAAGACTTGATGAGCCTTCCTGGGAAGAGAACTAATTTGGGGTCCTGATTCGGTCTGGCCATATCCCTGTGAAAAAATTGGGCCGAATATCTCAAGTCCCTGTTTCAATAACTCCACTGGCATGGGGGATGCAGCATAATAGATTCTCTTCAGACTGCTTAGGTCGTAATCTTTAAGATCTTGACGGGACAGAATAGAATTTAGCTGTGTGGGGACAATTTGCATATCGGTTGCTTTCTCATTTTGAATCGCCTGAAGAACGGCAACCGGGTCAAAAGATTTTTGAGGCATTATCACATTACATCCCCCAACAAGGAAAAAGGGCCACACATGGCAATCTCCACCAATGTGGAAAAATGGCAATACCAGGATATGTCTGTCTCCGGGCTTTACACCCATCTCCAGAGCTTTTATGCGGGTGTTATCCAGCTTGCGAAAATGATTATAGAGGGCACCGCGAGGGACACCCGTTGTACCACTGGTATAAAAAATGAGAAAAGGGTTGTCTTTGTGCACACTCACCTCAGGCTCATTCGATGGATGCGTCGCGAGCAACTCGTGATGAGAAAGCATATCAGCGGCAGAACCCCCGAAAGAAATATAGCGCTTTAATTTAGGAAGATGGGATCGTAAGCTGTTAACAGTTGGGATAAGTTCCGGGTCAATAAAAAGTGTATTTGCCTCTGAATAATTAATGAGATATTCAAGCTCTTGCCTGTGGAGCCTGGGGTTGAAGGGTGAAGCAATAAATCCCCCTTTCATTGCAGCCCCATAAACATCCGCGTATTCAAGACAATTCCATGACAAAATGCCGATGACATCTCCTTTTTTGACCTTTGATGAGCACAGCGCATGGATCAAGCTGTTCACCCGTGCATTGAACTGGGCAAAAGTTATTCTTTGGGAACCGCATACAAAGGCCTCTCTGTCGGGATAGAGCAATGCATTTCTGTAAATGATGTCTGCAAAAGTTCCGATTTGATATCGGCTCAATTCCCGTAACACGAGTTTAGTAGTCATGCTGTTCGCCTCCAACTAGGTTTTCATTCATCCTTTCCAAAATCAAATGCCTATTTATATACGCCATATTCTTTTGCGCATGCTATCATGGTTTTCACGTTTTCTGCTTTGGATCCCTGCATGCCGGCCCCGCTGGAAAAGATAAATCCGCCTTGCGTGCCGGCGACATGAATCAGGTTTTTGCAATAGGATTTGACTTGGCTGGGTGTGCCTGTACAGAGTAAGTCCAAAGGCATGTTTCCGGCCAAACAGGCGACTTGCCCAACGGTTTGCTTCGCCCGCTTCATATCGGTTCGGTCGAACCACCACACGGCTTTGCCTTTGGGAATATCACAAATGACATCCAGGCGTTCATTATAGCTGCCCTCTGCGAAAAGCAGGGGAACCATACCCTCATTGATCAGGCCGATGATAAGTTTGCGAAGGGTTGGCCAGTAGAACGTTCGGAACTGCTCATCAGACATAAAGCCATCTGCGCCCTTGTGGAGCGGAATGAAGGGCATGATATGGCCGTTGGCGCGGCAGGCGGCCGCACCGCATTTAACCATGATGGGGGTCAGCCGCTCGCAGGCCTCCTTGAGTTCATCCGGATACCGGAACATATCCAGCATGACGCCTTTCGTTCCCCGCAGGCTGTCGCCGATGACATCGAAAGGGGCCTTGGTGAAGCCGCCCGAAAAGCTGGGAAAACCCTTTCCCATGATACGCATGTTGACTTCACCGACAGCGGTTCTCCACCGCAGAGATTCTTCGCCAGCCTGCCCCAAGGACTGAAAGCTGCTTTGCATTTGCTCGGTTCCAAAGCGCATGAATGTCGGCGGCACGAGGGGAATCTCATTTAGCGGAGGGAAAAGCGGAAGGGTCTCAAAAGATTTTAGGGCACCGAAGATTCGTGGGAAATAGACGGTCAGAAAAAAGGCTGTCGGATCATCAATCAGGTCTTGGTATTCCTCCGCCTTCATGTACTCGTCCTCTACATATTGGTATTCCCGGTCCTTGGCAACCCCGTGCCCCGGCCACTGATAAAGCCTCAAATCAAGAGTATCCAGTACCTTGCCGGGAACGATCGTTGTGGGGCCGTTGTAAGCATCCGGCTCCAGGTCCTGATGGTAGACTTCCCAGGCCTTTTTGAGGGCTTCATAGTCGTACATAGCATCATACATCGTGATTCCTGCATACTGGATGGGGAAAAATCCCGCGGACGGGCAGATTGGGATTCGGGCCGGTATCTGCCTGAGTTGGATCGCATCCTTAATCAGGGTGACTCGCTCCTGATAGGTCGCCGCCGCTTCGGAATCTATAAAGGGTATGCCGTCACCCGAAAGCCATATCTCGAATCGTTCGTCCTGCCTCTGATCAGCATCTGCTGAGACGTTAATAAATCGCTCCTTCATGCTATTGTCCTCCGATCCACTGTTTAGTGAGTCTAAGACCTGCCAAAGCGTCCGGACCATAAGCATCGGCTCCAGTATAGTCTTTCACTTGCTCGGTGACCTGACCACCGCCGATCATGATCCGGATCTTTTCCCGTAGTCCAGCCGCTTCAATGGCCTGGACGGTTTCTTTCATGGATTCAAAAGCGAGGGTGAGCAGCCCGCTCATGCCCACGACCTCAGGCTTAAAGTCCCGAATGGCCTCCACGAATTTTTGCGGAGACTGATCGATGCCGATATCCCGTACCTCGAAGCCATTGGCCTCAAGCAAGAAAATAACAATATTTTTTCCGATATCATGGATATCGCCTTTTACAGTGCCGATCAGAACCTTGCCCCGTCCTGTGTCGGTCTTGTCCTCCTGGATCAGGGGCTTAATCATCTTGGAAATCTGTTTCAACATCTCGCCTGCCATCATGAGATGGGGCAGAAAATACTCCCCTTTCTCAAATCGATTTCCTACTGTCTCCATGGCCGTAGAGCAGGCATCCAGAATTTTCATGGGATCGGTCCCCTCGTCCAGCAATTGTTTTGCCTTCTGCAGCGCCTCTGCTTCCTGCATTTCTACCATGGCATGGATCAATGATTCCGTCATGAGTGATCTCCTTGTATGCCCATTCTCCAAATACTCAATATATTGATTATCAATATTCAGACTTTATTCGTGTGTCAATACTTTTTCGAAAATTTAATGGATTGCGCAAATTCTGGATATCTCTAAAACTTATGAGAGAGTTGAATAGATAGCGCAATGCTTATGTGTATTCAAAAAGGACTTGATTTTTTCGCATGAGACATATAATTTTCAAAAAATAATCAATGTATTGATATAAAAGATATTGATTTTATTTCCCGGGTATGAAAAAAGGCAAATTATGGATAAGCGCAACTACAGAAGTGATCTGAGCACCGACGAAAAGGTCCTGATGGCAATTGTTAGGGCAGCAGAAATTTTCAAGCGAAACCATTCGGCTGTTTTCAGGAATTACGGACTCTCGTTCCCGCAATACAATGTCCTGAGGGTCCTGGAGGCTTCTTCTAACGGTCAAAACAAGATGAGCGATGTGAGCCGGATTATGATTGTTCCGGGTGCCAATATCACCGGCATTGCCAAGCGGCTGGAAAAAAACGGCTTCATCATCAAAAAATCCGATCCAAGAGATGAGCGGGTAACAATACTTGAAATTACCCCAAAGGGGAAACGGATCCTTAAGAATATTGAAAACGAGAAAGATGAGTGGCTGGAATTGATGTTAAAGAACTTATCCAAAAATGAAAAACTTGAGCTTCTGGACAAAGTCAAGCGAATCTTAAAGAACGGTATGTACAAAAAGTAACACCACCTGATTCCACTCATTTTTTGAAATTCTCCTAAATATGGTATTGGTTACCATAACGTAAAGCGTAATTTCCGTTTCGACATACCCTTGATAGGCAACCATTGGAAAATTCCCGGCAAAGCGAAAATGATGAACGGCGACTCAAAGGCCGCTGTTTTCAGATTTGTCTCGAATATGTCGCTGGGGCCATGAAGCCGAAAAATTGAAAACACTCCAAACGAAGGAGGTGAAAAATGGAAATCAAGGCTGCAGTCGTCTTTGAGAAATCGGGTAAGTTCAGTATTGAAAAACTGCAAATCAGTGATCCGAACGATGATGAAGTGCTGGTTCGCATCGCCGGCACCGGCATCTGCCACACGGATCTGGCCGGCCGGGAGCAGTATTTGCCGATTCCACCCACGCGCGCGTTCCCAGCTGTCTTCGGACACGAAGGGGCCGGCGTGGTGGAAACGGTGGGGGCACGGGTGGCCAAAGTAAAACCGGGCGATCATGTGGCATTGAGCTGGGATTTCTGCGGCGCCTGCCCGTCGTGCAAGTCGGGCAACGAGCCCTATTGCAACAATCTCTTCCTCTACAATTTCAACGGCGCCCGGCCGGACGGGACCACGACCTTGCGCAAGGGTGATCAGGTCATCTATGGGTCCTTTTTTTGCCAGTCTTCTCTCGCCAATTTCGCGCTGGCCAACGAAAGAAATATCGTCAAGGTGAGAAAAGATGTTCCCCTCGATATCCTCGGCCCCCTGGGGTGCGGAATCCGAACCGGCGCGGGAGCAGTCATGAATACCCTTCGTCCCAACCCCGGGGCTTCCATCGCAATATTCGGTGTCGGGCCGGTGGGGATGAGCGCTGTTCTGGCTGCGGTCGTGTGCGGTTGCACTGCCATTATTGCTGTGGATATCATTGCGGAGCGCCTCGAGAAGGCCAAGGAATTCGGTGCGACCCATACGGTCAACGCGGCCGAGGTCAATCCGGTTGAGGCGATCCGGGACATTACCGGAGGAGGTGCGGAATTCAGCCTAGAGTGTGTCGGGAACCCCAAGGTTCTTCGACAAGCTGTGGACGTTTTGCCTCGCTGCGGGGTTTGTGGACTTCTCGGGGTTGTGCCGCCGGGCACGGAGGTCAGCCTGGATATGGACCTGATCATGAACGGCCGGACGGTTCGAGGGATCCTCGCCGGCGATTCCATTTCGGATCTCTTCATCCCCAGACTTCTTGATCTTTACAGCCAGGGGCGGTTTCCCTTTGACCGCTTGATCACATTCTATCCCTTTGACGAAATCAACCAGGCGGTGGAAGATATGGAAAAAGGGCGCATCATCAAACCGGTTTTGCGATTCTAGCACCCGGCCGGATCACTGCCTGGGGAGGGAAAAAAGTGCTCCAGCGCTATTGTGGCAAGCTGGTTGTCTTTTTAAATAAATAAAAAAGGAGGGCAAAAATGAATAATCCAGCAAAATATTTTAAATTTGCGCTTGGCGTAATGCTATTCGCCGGGCTGATGGCCGTTCCGTTGCTTGCCCATTCGAAAGACAAAATCGTCATTGGCCAGGCAGTTTCGCTCTCGGGCCCACTGGGTCCCAGTAACGCAGTAGTAAGCACGCCATACTATGATTTATGGGTCAAGGATGTCAATGCAGAGGGTGGTATATATGTAAAAGAGGTTGGCAAAAAATTACCCTTAGAGCTCCTCATATATGATGATAAGTCTGATATCGGCACGATGACGAGACTGCTGGAAAAATTGATTTTAGAGGATAAGGTTGACTTCATCTTGCCTCCCTGGGGCACTGCAAATCTCTTTGCCGCCGCCCCTATCGCCAATAAGTACGGGTATATACTCATCGGCGGAGCCGGTGGCGCGGAGAAGCTCAAGCAGCTTCAGCTGCCTTACTTTTTCCAGAGTTTGAATTTTTCAGAAGCCCAGGTGCCGGTTCTGGCGAGCATCTTTGTGGAACTCGGCGTGAAGCGGGTGGCGATGATCTCCCATGAAGACCTCCACGGTGTCGAGTATTCAGGTGTGGCGGCTCCAGAATTTGCCAAGCGCAAAATTGACGTTGTTATGAAAAAGAGCTATCCGATGGGGGTGAAGGATGTATCATCTCTGCTGAAGCAAGCAAAGTCACTTAATGTGGATGCCTTAGTGGGTTTCAGCTATCCAGATGAATGTATGCTCATTACCGGCCAGGCGATTGAGCTAGGCATAAATTTCAATGTCTTGACACTCAGTGTCGGCCCGGCGTTTACGTTTTATCGAAATGCATTTGGGGCAAACACGGTTGAGGGCATAATCGGTGGTGGCGCCTGGAACGCGAAAAGTTCTCCGGGAGCAAAAGAATTCGCTGAGCATTACAAACAAGTCACGGGAGAAGAGATGGGTAATTACTGGGGCTCAATATACTTTTACTCTGCGATGCAACACTTTCAGCAGGCTGTAGAGAAGGCCGGAACTTTAGACCAGAAAAAGATAAGGGCTATAATGGCGAAAGAGAAGTTCGATACAGCCTTGGGGCCGTTTTGGTACGATAAGCGGCAAATCTCTGTAAATCATCCCGGTGAATGGGGTCAGTGGCAAAAGGGGGTGTTTGAAGTCATCGACCCTGGGGCAAAGCGTACGGCCCCGCCTATAATAAAGCCAGCGTGGCCGAAGAAGTAGATGTAAAGTGAGATCGAGGATTTAAGACCAACAGTACCATCAAGAAAGGAGGTGAAACATAGAAAACAAAAGGCGGGACGATATATCTAAAGATCGTGTTTTCCTAAGCCGGTAAGATCTGATGTGCGATTGTATGACAACAAGTCCTGGAATCATTTTAGAAGGTTTAGAAAGGAGGAACAAAATGAAAAACAAATTATTGCTTGGATTGTTCGTGTCTATGGTCGTTGTGGTGTTGGTTGGCGTTGTCGGTGCCACAGATTCATCCGCCAAAGACAAAATCGTCATTGGCCAGGCTATTGCGCTCTCAGGCCCATTAGCGGGCGGTGTTGCCATCGCAGGCGGTCGAATCTACGAGATGTGGGTTGAGGAAGTCAATAAAAATGGCGGCATATATCTAAAGGAGTATGGCAAAAAGCTGCCGGTGGAGCTTAAAAGATATGACGATAAAAGCGATATCGGCACGATGACGAACCTGCTGGAAAAATTAATTTTAGAAGACAAGGTTGACTTTATCTTTCCCCCCTGGGGCACTGC
>CP070746.1:1636025-1641516 GCA_020348305.1 Desulfobacterales bacterium | reverse complement strand
GGGCCAGAAAAGAGGTGATCCACGGGCTTGCATTTGACAGCTTGATCACATGAGACAGAACCGTGGGGTTTTCAAGCAAAAGCGCCAGGTAGCTGGTTCGTCTTTCAATGGTTTTAATTAAGTCAATGATTCGTCCGAGCGTAATAAGGGGTTGTTCAGAAGCGCCGGTTTCTTTTAGCACCTTGGGGATCAATTTATCCAGACGTTGCCGGCCTGTCTGACTCAATTCGCGGGTATCCAGATGGTTGCGAAGATAATTCAGCAGGCCTAAGACCTCTTGCGGTTGATCATAGCCTACGATTGAAAGAATTTCGTTCGCTTCTTGAGCGCCCATCAGCTCTTGCCAAATGCCGTGCAATTGTTCTTCAATTTTTTTGTCTTGACCGTCTGTCTGGCCGGATTCCAGCAACATCATAAAATGCGCATGCACGTTTTTGCGGTGTTGTTCCAAGCTCAAATCAAAACGGTCTGAATCAACCATACCCATGGATACCGCTAAACGCATTTTTGCCAGTTTTGCGGAAGGAAGATCGTGAGTTTGCTGATCTGAAAATTGCTGCAGACGGTGCTCGGTGTTGCGCAAAAAGACATAGGCATCCGCAAGTTGCTTGCATGTCTTGTCGGTAATGTAATTTTCACGGACAAGGGTTTTTAACACCTCTTGAATTCTGCGATCTTGAAGGGCCGGCAATACACCGCCGCGGATCAGTTGAAATATTTGACCAAAGAATTCGATTTCTCGAATACCGCCAGGACCGAGTTTGATGTTGTTTTTCATCCCTTTACGTTTTACTTCCAGGGAAATCATTTGCTTCATGTCTCTTAATGATTCAAATGCATTGTAATCCAGGTAACGGCGGTAAATAAATGGATGAAGTCTCTGAAGCAACTGCTCACCCGCCGCTTTATCTCCGGCAACCACCCGTGCTTTGATTAAGGCATAACGCTCCCACTCCCGTCCCTGCTCCTGATAATAGCCCTCCATGGCATCAAAGCTCATCGTCAGCGGTCCGTTTTGCCCAAACGGGCGCAGGCGAAGATCCACTCGAAAAACAAATCCTTGCGGCGTCGGTTTTCCGATCACCCTAATCAGCTGCCGGCAGAGGCGTGTAAAAAAATCGTCATTGCTCAACGATTTTGCAGTTGCGCGCGTTTCACCATATTGGGGATAGGCAAATATCAAATCCACATCCGATGAAAAGTTAAGCTCGCGGGCGCCAAGCTTACCGAGGCCAAGGATAACTAGTTGTTGTTTGGAACCGTCTGCAGCTTCGGGAATACCATGTTCTTCACATTGCCAATGATAGAGAAGCGCGAGCGACTGCTCCAGGCATGCATCGGCAAATGCAGAAAGATCGGCAACGGTTTCGGATAAGCCCGCCCAACCGGCAAGATCCCGCCAGGCGATGCGCACCATTTGCCGGCAGCGGTACTGACGAAGTGCACAGCTCAGTGTATTCTCATCAATTACATCAGCAAGTACGTGTTTGAGTGACTTGGTGTAATCCTTTACGGAATATTGGCGTTGTAAATCACCGCTTTCAATGAGATCGTGCAATAAGGAGGGATTGCGGATGCAACTTTCAGCAACAAAGTCGCTAAGGGCAAAGACGCGATGTAATGTTGAAAGAATTTTGGGGTCTTGTGGTGGTTGAATAGCGGCTGCTTCAGCAGAGCTTTTAAATGCATCCCATTTTCTCTTTGACTCTTCAGTCAGTGCCTTTGGAAGTTCATAGAATTGTTTCATCCAATTTCCATATTGGTTCCTGGTTGCTGGCAACTTGCTTCTGGTCTTTGTTGGTGTTGATGCAGTTTCTTCCTTTTAGCGTCACATCAAACCCTAACGCACGGAATTATCACAAAAAGGACCAAATTGGAAAAAGTTTGCCAGCTTCCAGAGGCCAGTGACCAGTAGCGAGAACTAAATATCGAGCATCCATTATCTCAAATTACATCTATATATATCCTTTAGCCTGCCACTCTCTCAGGCGTCGATAGGCATGCTGGGCGTAATTCCCTTGTTTTACCATTTGCAGATAATGTTGATATTCTCTGGCGGCTTCGGGTATATGTTGCATGCCTTCTTGAGTATAGCCTTTAAAGAACGTGGTATTGGGATTTCCGGGCAGTATTATGTCATAGCGTGCAAAGTCTTCGTAAGCTTCGTCATAATCCTCTAGTTTGATCTTAGCAAAACCGCTAAGATGATAGGCCTGGGCTTCCTGTGGATATACTTTTTTGGCCATCTCTGCATACTGGCGGCCCACTGCCCATTTTTTTTGAACCAGCTGAGATGTTGCCATCAACGCCAGGCCGGTATAATCGCGAGGCACTTTTTTTAAGGCCTTTCGAAAATGCACATCTGCATCGCTGTATTTTTTCTGGACCAATTTTTCTTCACCCTTTTGCATCTCTTCGATGGCATCTTTTTGAGCACGCAATTTGGCTGTGTTATCCATATAACGTTCTTTGTACAATGGTTTGTTCCGTGCAGACTTATACTTTATCTGTGCGGCTTCAACGGTGGTTTGGTAGCGTTCATCACTCATGGGATGCGTGGCAAACAGAAGCTCAGCGCTGGAGAGTTTACGTTTTGAGAGGCTGTTGAGCATATCCATTAAGCCCACGAATCCTTCAGATCCATACCCGCCTTTGACCATATACCCCATTCCCAACGCATCCGCCTCACGTTCGTTGTCTCGGCTATAAGAAGCCAAGAGGGCACCTGCACCGATGGACCCCAATTGTTGTGCCAATTCTCCATATGCTGCACCTTGAGTCCCTGCCACTACGGAAATCCCCCCAACAATCGCTTGCGTGAACGCACCTTTTGACATTTGTTCAGCGGTATGCCTTGCATTCACATGTCCCAATTCATGGCCGATCAGCCCGGCCAATTCGGCCTCGTTTTCGAGCTTCAGCAAGATTCCTCGGGTTGCTGCAATACTGCCGCCCGGAAACGCATAAGCATTTACATAAGTGGCGTTAACCACTCGGAACGAATAGGGCATATGGGGGCGATGGGTAAGGGCAGCCATATTTTTTCCGACTTGGTCAATATAATTATTTAGCCTTTGATCCTGCACGGCACCATAATCCGAGGAAAATTGCATCGGTGAATACTGTTTGTCAATTTGGATTTCTTGGTCTTCGGACACCAGCATAAATTGCTGCTTGCCCGTAATCGGATCAACTGCACATCCAAGAATTAGACCGCCGGCAGCCATCGACGTAAGCCACAAAAAGTCACGACGCGACATGTGATTGTTTATCATTTTTTGTGAAAGATTGATCGGCATGTCTCCTCCTATTTTTAGGTTTGTCGGTGTATTTAGAGAAGTCATTTATAAAATAAAGCCGCCTAAATGTCAAAATAAATAGACTGCCGCTATAGATGGCTTAAACAAGATATCTATTGCATTTTGATCGTTTTGGCACTACAGAAATAATTATCATAGGCGTCAGCTAGAACGGATTCCAAAACCCAATCTAATGTCCGAATGCTGCGTTCCAAGCGACTCGACTGAGGATTTCGAGTGAGCCTGAGTCGAACTCCTTGTCACAGGCCGACCCAAAATGCTCGTATACCGATGTGTATGGAGGTTCGCTTATGCTTTCCAGTTCCTATGTTCTGGGCATCGATATCGGTTCAGTATCCATTTCAGTTGCAGCCATCACTCTGCAGAGAAGGGTTGTTCAAAAGACCTATGCATTCCACCATGGGCAAATCATTGCATGCCTTAAACGCATCCTAAACCAATTTGATATCTCTCGAATTTGCGCTATTGCATCGACCACCTCCACCCCTTCGATTTTAAAAACGGCCAGACAATTTGATAACCGGGTTGCCCTTATCGAAGCCAGCCGATTATTCCATGATAAAATTGGGTCGATTCTGGTGGTGGGAGGCGAGAAATTTGGTTTAATCCAATTTGATGCTGCTGGGAACTATCTGAGTTATAAAACGAATACCTCCTGTGCCGCCGGAACCGGAAGCTTTCTGGATCAACAAGCGCAACGTCTGAATTTGAGCAGTATTGCAGAGTTGAGCAAAATTGCGTTCAACAATACGGGGAGCATACCGAAAATCGCCTCGCGCTGTGCGGTATTTGCCAAAACGGATCTGGCGCATGCCCAGCAAGAAGGATTCAATTTGGCGGAAATCTGCGATGGACTGTGCTATGGGTTAGCCAAGAATATCGTGGATACGCTGTTGGGTGGTCAAATGCTTCACGATCCGATTATTTTTACCGGCGGGGTGTCCCAAAACCGAGCGGTTGTCAAGCATATCGCAACTTTAACCGGCAAAACGATTATCGCTGAAAATACCTTGTTATACGGTGCCATCGGTGCGGCCTTGAGCCTTTTGGATGATATAAAGGCCTCCGAAACGAAGCCGCTTACGGCGACATCGGCAAATGATTTGCTCAATTTTGAGATTGCCGAAAAAACGTATGCATTTGAGCCCATCGAGCTAAGGTACTCGGATTATCCTGACTTTACCGCTTTTGAGCGATATGCGTATTGCGGCAAGGGACGTGACGCTTCAAATCCGATCGAAGTTGATCTCTACCGAGAGCTGAATTCATCTGAGCCGCTGGATGTCTATCTCGGCATCGATATCGGATCCACCAGCACCAAAGCGGTGCTCTGCAGTCCGGCGGATGATGTTCTGGCAGGCTTTTACACGCGAACTGCAGGGCGGCCGGTAGCGGCGGTGCAAAATATATTGGCTGCCATCCATGATCTGATTGAAAGAAGAAAAATTGACTTGAATATCGTTGGTACCGCCACCACCGGTTCCGGACGGAAATTCAGCGGGAAGATTATCGGCGCCGATGTGATCATTGATGAAATTACCGCACATGCACGAGCTGCCGTGCAACTTGACCCGCAGGTGGATACGATCATTGAAATCGGGGGACAGGACTCAAAATTCACAACTCTGCAAAACGGACAGATTACTTTCTGCGCCATGAACACGGTGTGTGCTGCCGGCACCGGCAGTTTTATCGAGGAGCAGGCCCAGCGACTGGGCTGCCGGCTTTGCGATTATTCCGCCAGAACGGAAGGCCGAAAATCTCCCATGGCCAGTGATCGATGCACCGTGTTTATGGAAAGGGACATCAATCATTATCTCAACGAGGGATATACGGTCGATGACGCCCTGACGGCCGTGCTGCATTCGATCAGGGAAAATTATCTGACCAAAGTTGCCGTTGAGAGCCGTATTGGCAACACCATATTTTTTCAGGGCGCAACTGCAAAAAACAAATCGCTGGTTGCCGCCTTTGAGCAGAAAATCACAAAACCGATTCATGTATCCCAATTCTGTCATCTCACCGGCGCGATAGGGGCAGCGCTTTCACTTGCGGATATGCAGATTGGCGAGAGCCAATTCAGAGGCATCCATCTTTATAAAAAACATATACCCATCCAATCAGAGGTATGCTCGCTTTGCACCAATCATTGCAAGATAACCGTTGCAATG
>CP070746.1:1620068-1635925 GCA_020348305.1 Desulfobacterales bacterium | reverse complement strand
AAAAGCGCCATCACCCCATCGCCGGTAAACTGGTTGATGGTGCCTTCATACTTGTGAATCTCGTCCATCAATATCTTGAAGCAGCCATCCATAATCTGATGAACCTGCTCGGGGTCGAGCTTTTCGGAAATGGATGTGTAGTTGGCCACATCCGCAAAAAGCACGCTGACTAGCTTGCGCTCGCCTTCGATAGAACTGCGAGAGGTAAGAATCTTGTCTGCAAGAAATTTAGGGGTGTATGATTGAGGTGTTTCGTATTCGAAAGCAGGAACCCTTGAGGGAATTTGCAAAGCAGCACCGCATTTGCCACAGAATTTATCGTCAGCTAAGATTTCAGCCCCGCACTGCGTGCATGCGAGAACTAATTTTTCCCCACACTCACGGCAAAACAAATTGCTTTCAGGATTTTCAGCCTGGCACTTCGGGCATTTCATTTTTAATGCCCCTTATTAATTTTTCAAAAAGAAAATGTTGGAAAGAATAATAAGATTCTGAGGACGGTTACATAGGAAATACATTAATTATGATTTAGTGTCAATTATGAGGGTACTCCATAATAGTGGTTGCTGTTTCGAAAACCCCTCAATAACATAAAAAGTAAGAATGAAATTTCGGTTGAAAATAGCCTAAATTCATAATATTATTATCACATTAGATATTGTAACACAGCGGTTCACATCGAATTAAATTCGGCGGGATAACATGCCAGTATATGAATACACGGCTCTCGATGACAAGGGTAAGACAACCTCAGGTATTATTGACGCAGACGGTGCGCCTGCGGCCCGTCAAAGGTTACGCTCATCCGGCATATTCCCCGTTTCCATTAAAGAAACCCAGGAGATTGCAGAAAAAAAAGCTCCGCGGACATTTGATCTGTCTCGCTTTTTTACCCGGATAAAACCCGCAGAAACTGCGATGATGACCCGGCAATTGGCAACGTTAATCAGTGCTGGATTTCCATTGGTATCGGCCCTGGACGCGTTGTTGCCGCAGACCAAATCCCATGGCTATAAACGTATTTTAGCGAAGATTAAAAATTCCATTGTGGAAGGCAACAGCTTTGCGCAGGCCTTGTCGCAATATCCCAGCACCTTTTCACAGCTTTACGTCAACATGGTACGGGCCGGCGAAACGTCGGGCACTCTTGAAATTGTTTTAGACCGCCTGGCCGACATTACCGAAAAACAAGAGGATTTAAAAAACCGCATTCAAACTGCGCTGGCGTATCCGATATTCATGTGTATTATCGGTATACTGGTTTTATTTGTTTTGCTCACCTATATCGTTCCCAGCATCACCTCCATTTTCACCGAAATGAACCAGGTTCTGCCGGCGCCAACCCGCATTCTGATCTTTTTAAGCAATTTTTTCCGCTTGTATTGGTGGATAATACTTGGTGCGCTGCTGGCTGCCGCTGTGATCCTACACCGGATCAAAAAAACCGAAAAAGGCCGCTATTGGTTTGCCAAAACCACACTGTCGTTGCCGGCCTTTGGCGTTTTGGCGAGAAAGCTGGCAGTAGCTCGTTTTACACGAACGCTGGGGTCGCTTCTGGAAAACGGCGTCTCGATGCTCATTGCGCTTGAAATTGTAAAAAATATTGCCGGCAATCAACTAATAGCCGAAACTGTTGAAAATGCTGCCAAGGAGGTCAGCAAGGGTCAGGGGCTGGGAGACGCCCTATCCCAAGGTCGCACCTTTCCCCCGCTCTCCATCCAGATGATCCAGGTGGGCGAGCAAAGCGGTGAATTGGAGGCTATGTTGAATAAAGTTGCAGATGTATTTGAAAAGGAAGTGGAAACCAGCATCCTGCGGCTGACATCGTATCTGGAACCCTTGATGATTTTACTGATGGGATCTATTGTCGGCTTTATCGTTTTATCAATTTGCCTTCCGATCTTTGAAATGAATCAGCTCATACGGTAGCTGCTCGCTGTTTAATCATTGCTGCCAATCTGAAACTTCAAATTGTTTGCCCCAGCCACTATATGATAACTGAAGGTTGTCTGCTTATCATTCACTGAGGAGTAAAATAACCTGTTGCACCAATCGGGTTGATGATGTAATCTTTTTAGTATAAGCAAATCAATTCAACAGGTTCTCTAAGGTTTATGTCAAAAGCGAGTAAGAATAAAAGAGCAGCGACTAAAATTTCGGGACCGGTTGAAGAGCGAATTGTAGAGATCTCTCTGCAGCATCCCGATTACGGTGCCCGGCGTTTAGTTGCTTTGCTAAAAACAGAAGCGATCATTGTATCCGCATCAGCGGTATACAACATCCTGAAGCGCCACAGCTTACAAACCCGCGAAAAGCGAATTGCTGAAATCAAAGAGCAAACCGAAGAGCCAAAGCCTTTTCCCAAGAAGCCGCCCGCCCAAATCACGGATGAAGTTGCCGGACGCATCGTACAGATTTCTCTACAAAACCCGGAGTATGGTGCTCGACGTCTCGTGCCTTTGCTTGAGCAGGAAGGAATTCTGGTCTCCGTATCATCCGTTTACACCATCCTGAAGCGCAACGGTCTTCAAAACCGCTCGATGCGACTATTGAAGTTCGAAGAGCAGCGCTTTGTTGAAACACCTCATCCACAGGCAGTCGCCATAACTCCGCCAGCGGAGGAACTGGTGCGGGTTGCTGAGGAAACTTTTGCCACTTCAGCAGCTCCCCGCGTTTCGCCTGTTCCGAAAGCTCATGAAAAAGCCACAGGTAAAAGGTCGTGGGTTTTGACACTCTTCAATCTGTTGTTGCTTGGCTTGCTTATATTATTAGGAATTTATACGGTGCAAAATGTGCGCAACGTCAGGCTGGAACCTGAAGCAGTAGCATCCATTAAACCTGCATCTTTGATTGCTGCCACAGAGCCGAAAGCCGCCTTCCGGCCCCTCATAGATTATCGCTTCATCTGGGAGCGCAATCTGTTTAATATTTCTAAAGAAAAAGCTCCTGCCCCGAAGAAGGAGATTGCAATCGAAAAATTAACTCTGGCCGGAAAAGACGTTGGCCTGAAGCTGGTGGGTACGGTGGTGGCAGACGATCCCGCGAGGAATCGTGCCATCATTCATAATCACAGCAGCCGGCAACAGGAGGCCTACCAGGAAGGGGATCAGGCCGGTAAGGTTCAGATAAAAAAGATCATGCGTAACAAGGTGGTCATTACCACTGAAAAAGGAGATGAGTTGCTGACCGTCGAGCTCGAGGATTCCGGGAAGCGCGCAAGAACCTCTATGGCTCAACAATGGGCGAGCAAAGGCCTCCCATTTCAGGCACAAGTGCCCGAAGGCGAGGTCCCGAGAGCCGCTACCCGCTCCATTCGCCTCGAACGCGAAGAGGTCGCAGCTTCCCTGGCAAATCCTGACCAGCTATTGCAAGACGTGAATATATCGCCTTACATGCAAGGCGATCAACCTGCCGGTTTCAGACTTGACAGAATCCCACCGCAAAACATTTTCAGAAAGATGGGGCTGCGCAGCAGGGACGTGGTTGTGGGTGTGAACGGTGAGGACATCACAGGCCCGGACCAGGCCGTCGACTTTTTCCGAACGCTTGGAGAAGGTGGCGAAGTCACCATCAAGATCAATCGCCGACATCGTACCCGCCAGATACGATTGAACATCGAATGACCATACAAATAACGGATTGCGTTCAGGCTTCTATTCTGACCGTGAGATCGTTGGCGATCCATCTGTTACCAGGAACGTTTTCCTGTATTTATCTGTGATTTTACTTGGTAATTTGGACTCGGTTTCCGGATCTAGCTTAACTCCGCTTAGAACAGCATCTTCCATATCCGTGTTTGTTAAATTAGCGCCATAAAGATCGGCCTCTAGCAACTTGGCCTCTCGAAGGTTGGCACCCGTAAAGTTGGCCCCTCGCAGATCGGCTCCAGTTAGATTCGCGCCCTCCAAATTGGCCCATCTGAGGTCGGCACCTTGCAAAGAAGCTTTCTGGAGGTTGGCTCCGTCGAGATTGGCCCAAATAAGCACGGCCTGTCCAAGATTGGCTTCCTGAAGATTGGCCTCATAGAGGTCGGCTTCAGACATATCCGCAGCGTGAAGGTTGGCGCCATGTAAGTTGACCCGCGGAAGAAAGGCAGCATAGAAATCTGCCCGCATAAGCTTGGTAAATGAAAGAGCAGCTTTTTTGCCTTTTTTTCTATCTGATTGCAGCCATGTTCGGTGGTCATTCAAAAATTTTTTTAATTGTTTTATGCTTAAAATATCATTATTATTTGCATAAACTAATTCCGGAGAGGGTTCTTTGTCATCAAAAACCAGGGGCTCTGCATTGATCTTATCCTTTAACTTTTTAAAACACTTAAATATTACTACCCGCTTTGGGGGCAGCATCATGATGTGACCGTTAAACGGGTTCCGCCAAGCCCGTTCTTTTTTTTCTTTCACACAGAATTTGCCGAAATTGCTAATTTTGATTTGCTCCCCGGACTCCAGTGTTTTTTTGAGTATTTCAATGAGTGTTTCGACTGTTTCAGCACCTCTTTTCTTGGTGTACCCAGTACCCTCTGAAACGGCATTGATGAGATGCGATTTTATAAGGGTCATGCGTGCAACGCTCCTGTCTTTAAAAATTGCTGATTACGCTTTATGAGAACTTCATCGCCTTTGGGAGTAAAACACTAAGCAATGACCAACATGGCAAATTGTTTCATTTTATACAATCTTCGTATATCGACTTATGGGCTGATTTTCAACCTCCTTTTTAACTTCAATATTATTTACAATCAAGGTACAATAAATTATACTAACAGTATATTAATAGAGTTGTGATAAATATAAAAGAAAGCGATAATCGATTCTAAGATAAGGCCGCATATTAAATAGATGACATCGGTTGTGGAACCTGTTAATATTGGGTGGAAGATTGTCTTTGTACCAATTATCATTCGTATAAGATGGCCTTCCCCTCTTGTGGATGGTTCGTCAAATTCGGCCAATCTTTTCGTTTAATCGCAAAGATTTTAAGGCAATGGAGGAGGAAACATTAAATGCGACAAAAGATAAAAAATGACAACCGCGGTTTTACACTGATTGAATTGATGGTTGTCATCATCATACTCGGAATATTGGCTATGTATATCGGGCCCAAAATCATGGGACGGCCCGAGGAGGCCAAACAGGTGAAAGCAAAAGTCGATATTGCCGCCCTGGAAACCGCCTTGAAATTATACAAGCTTGACAACGGCGTTTATCCAAGCACCGAGCAGGGATTGCAGGCACTTGTTGAGCAGCCTGAAACCGGAGATATTCCAAGAAAATGGCGAGACGGCGGTTATTTAGAAAAAGGTAAAGTGCCAAAAGATCCCTGGGGCAACGAATTTGTGTATCTTTCCCCCGGTGTTCACGGAGATTTTGATATCATTTCCTATGGATCAGATTGGGCACCCGGCGGAGAGGCGCAGAATAAAGACGTCAATAACTGGGAAATCGAGTGACCCGTGTGGCTGGTAGGCCGTTGTTGGGTGTTCGCTTGTTTCTTAACATACTAAAACCAACACGAATTGAGTTGGAAATTCAGATCTGATTCGTTGATGAAAATAAGGGATGTGAGTTTTTGGTTTTTCTACATTCCATTTGAGTGCTACAAATTTATAAATCGCAATTAAATTTTAGAACCAGTTATAGGCATAATAACCTAAACTCACGTCGAATGTTTCTCACCTATTTTTAACCTTATTCCATATAAAATATGTATCAAATCATTTGGATTATTATTATTAATGTAATAAAGTTCTTAAATAACGGGCGACAGACGACGAACCACGGATATTCTAAAGGATTCACGTTAATAGAGCTGATTGTCGTAATCGCGTTGCTAGGCATTATGATCGCGTTTTCCGTTCCCCGGTTGCATGATACGCTTTTTTTAGATGACACCAAGAAAAGTTCGCGCTGGATCATCGGCAAAGTGAAAGCCCTGAAGGAATCGGCAATCCAAAATCAGAAACAGTATGTTTTGCACATTGATCTGGACACGGATCGGATCTGGGAAACCCATGAATCCATGTCACCGGAGAGCCTTGAAACTGCAGCCCTCGATGCATATGCGCTTCCGGGTGATGTAAAGATAATCGATGTAGAGTTTCCCATAGGTGGTAAAAAAATCTCCGGTCAAGCAGATATCACCTTTTACAAATCAGGTTATACGGATAAAGCGCTGATTCACATTCAGGACAACATTGATCAACTTTCGTTTCTGATTGAACCCTTTTTTACGAAGGTAGCGTTTTTTGAAAAGTATGCTACTTTTGATGATTGATGCGGGTAACTGGAGGCTGGCTCCTGGTTACTGGTCTCTGGTTTCTGGTTTCTGGTCACTGGTTACCGGTCGCTGGTATTTGGCTCCCGGTATTGGTCTGAGATAAATGGGCAATTTGATATATGGAATACAAAAATTGGATTTAAAACGCATTATAAGGGTCCCAACAATAAAAACCATAAACTGGTTATCTCCTAACCGGCATCAAGTGGCCGGTGGCCAGTCGCAGGAAACATCTAACCAGCAGCCAGAAACAAGAAACCAGACGCCAGCCGTCGGCTTCACCCTGCTAGAGGTCATGGTATCTGTAGTTATTATGGGTATTGTCTTGGTTGGTGTCTATAAAATGCATTCCCAGAGCCTTGCGTTGAGCATGGAAGCGCGTTTCTATACCCAAGCACCCATGTTGGCGCAAAGCAAGCTCGCGGAGCTGGAAACCAATTCAGAAGAGCAAATCGTTGGAGATTCAGGTGACTTTGGCGCAAACTTTCCCGGATATACCTGGATGGTTTCCGTTGATGATGTCCAGATCGAAGCTTTAGGCGAAATCTCAGACGACCTGAAGCGAATCGATGTAAACGTATCGTATAACAACAATGAATATGTTTACCGTTTCCGAACCTATCGGTTTGAAAGAGAATAACAGAAGTCAGATGGCAGAAGTCAGAGAACAGAGAACAGAGGTCAGAGGTCAGATAGCTGAAGACAGAATTCAAAAAATAATGGCCTGTAGCCAGAAGCCAGTGACCCGTAACCAGAGCGTGAATTCCGGCTTCACTCTAATGGAGATTATGCTGGCGATTCTGATGCTGGGGCTTGTGGTCACCACTGTTTTGGCCTCTTTTAATGCGGTGTTTTCGACAACCGAGGCCTTGGAAAGCGGGTCCGATATTCATGAAATGGCAAAAAATTGCCTGAAACGCATGACAACTGATCTTGAGTCGGCGTATGTGGTTCAGCCTCCGATTTACAAGCCACCGGAATTTGACGAATCTCCAGACGACTATCGTATGGTCGGTTCTTTAGAAGATATTGGTGGCACGGGTTTTGCAAAATTAAGGTTTTGCAGCCGGGCGCATTTGCGTTTTGAAACCAGCGATAGAACCGGCATTGCTGAAATCATCTATTATGTCATGGTCAAAGAAGACGGCAGCCCGGTTTTAAAACGCTCCGATAATCTTTATCCATATCCGGATTTTGAAGAAAAGGGCAGTGATCCAACTCTCTGTGAACATGTCAGATCCTTGGCATTTAAATATTTTGACCATGAAGGATCGGAATATGATGAGTGGGATTCGGAATCCGATGAATTCGGATTTGCAACACCCAATGCCATCGCGATTCAACTTGAAATTGAAGATAGTTTAAGAGTTTATAATTTCGAAACATTGGTCAAACTCCCGGTTTATCGGCAAAAAATTGAATAATACAGGCTACCGATGACAAAAATAATCCTGAACAGCCGGGGCATCGCTCTATTAATCACTGTATCCGTCACAACAATCCTTGTAGCAGGGGCTCTGGAGTACAACAGGCGGGCGCGTTTTACACTGGTTTCCACGGCTGCCATGCGTGACGGCATCACATTGTCGCAGATGACTGCATCCGGTGTCCATGTGGCCATGGCCATGTTAGTAAAAGATAAATCAGAATCAAATGCCGATTCGCTGGTGGAAGATTGGGCCAATCCTACTAATTTAGAAGAGCTCTTGGGAGAGATTCCTTTCGAGGATGGCAAACTTTCCGTCAAGATTAGCGATGAAATGGGCAAAATTCAGATCAATGCCTTGGTCGCATTTCCCGACAGCCGGAATTTCAACGAATCTCAAGTTACCTTATGGGACCGTTTTTTGAGCTTTGCGGGTGATGAAGAACAGATGCAGGATGACAGTGAACCGATGGCAATCATCAATTCAATTAAAGACTGGTTGGACAGCGGTGATGATGATGCCATTACGGGGCTCAGCGGCGCGGAATCAGACTATTATCAAGATCTTGACCCACCGTATGCGAGCAGAAACGGCCCTATGCCGGACGCTGATGAGTTAACATTGATAAAAGGCATCACACCGGAGCTTTTTTACGGTAGCCCGGAAAAACCAGGGATTTCACAGTTTCTGACAGTCCATGGCGTAGCCGACTCGGGCACTTCATTTACCTACCCGGGCCGAATCAATATCAATACGGCTGAATTACCGGTAATAGCAGCGCTAATGCCAATAGGAAGCGAAGATCGTGCAGAAGCGTTGATTGAATACCGCCAAGAAGCCATCGAATCTGAAGAAAGACCTGACTTTTCAAATCCTGGATGGTATAAAGAAATTCCGGAATTCGGTGATGTTAATATAAACCCGAAACTGATAATTACTAGCAGCGACATATTTCGCATAGAATCTGAAGCAACGCTTTATGATTTAAAACTAAAGACAACTGCTGTCGTCCAGCGCATCCGAGACACGAAGACCGGGAAATGGACCTGTAAAACCTTGAGCTGGAAGACAGATTAGGTAGAATGTATCTGAACTAAGGTAATAAATAGGACTTTAAATCCAATGAGCAGAAAAGTTCTTGGTCTAGACATTCGAAACCATTCCTTAGCTGCCGTTGTGCTAAGCAGCAGCTTGCGGGAAAACCGCGTTGATGCCCATACGCATATTCCCATTTCTTCTGCGGGTGAAGATGAAAACGGTATTGCAGCGGCGTTTGAAACCCTTGTCCAAAACATAGATATTCGCGGCTGTGATTGGGTCGTCTCAGTTCCGGCCGACCTGTTCTCTTTCCGGAATTTGCAAGTTCCTTTCAGTAATTCGAAGAAAATCAGGATGGTACTAGCGTTTGAGCTCGAACCGACCTTGCCCTATCAAATTGATGATCTTTTTATTGATTTTCAAACGATAGACACTGTAGAATCGGGCGAAAAAACAGCGCTGATTGCAGCGGCGGTCGAAAAATCTCGACTAAATCCTTATATTGAGGTGCTTGCATCATTCAAAATTGATCCGGAAGTTGTAACCGTCAGCGGTTTACCAGCGGCCCTTTGTCTCGCCAGCCAATCCGATCCGGGTGAAGATCAGCTGTTTATCGAAATCGACGAAAAATCCAGTACCCTTTTCGCAATTGTTGACGGTCAAATCCGCCTGATTCGCTCGTTTGCGATACCGACAGTAAGTTCATCCAGATCTCAAGTGATCTGCACTCAGATTCAACGAACGCTGGCGGCCTTCGAAGAAATTGAATTATCTGATTTCCAACCGACTGACCTCTTTATAACCGGAAGCGGCCTAAACGACGCCAAGGAGGCCAAATATATCGCCGCTAAGTTGAAAATACCGGTCAAGGCGGTAAATCTTGCGAACCGTTTGAATATTCCGATTGAAACGAATGCCGGATATCCGTGGAAACAAACTCGAATGGACAATGCGCTGGCCCTGGCCCTGATGGAAATTGAAGATCTCGAGGGATTAAACTTTCACAAGGGGCAATTTGAGGTTCAAAAATTTTTGGCAAAAAACAAAAGCCAGGTGGTCAAAACCGGCATCCTGGCCGCGGCGGTATTGGTGCTGTTACTTTTTAACGTAGGGGTCGAATCATACACGCTGCAACGCAGAATAAGCCGTCTGGACCATCAAATCACCGAAATATATAAATCCACATTTCCGGAGGTAAAAAAAATTCAAGATCCGTACTTGGAAATGCAGGCCAAACTCAAACAGGCTAAGAAAAAATCGGTATTCCAAAGCGAAACAGGCCCGCATGTGCGCAGTATCGATATCCTCAACAACATCAGCGAACGTATTTCCAAAGAAACGGTGGTGGATATCACACGACTGGACATCCGCCCTCAGAATGTATCGGTATCCGGAAATACGGATACCTTTAATTCGGTTGACGATATTAAAGGACGACTGGAACAAATTGGATTTTTCAAAAAAGTCACCATTAGCTCATCAAACAAAGACCGCTCGGGCAAAAATGTTCGCTTTATGATCAAAGCGGAGCTATAATCGCCTCCGGTAAGGTGATAACTTAGGCCCTAGGATAGAAATCGTGAAAATTCTGTCAAGATTAAAAAAACTGAACAAACGTGAAAAATACATCATTTATGGCGCTATTGGTGTTTTCGGGCTTCTGATCATCGTTGAGTTTATTGTAACCCCGTTTTTCGAAAGAAAGGATCGAATGCAAAGAACCCTGCATAATAAAATAACAAACCTTGAGGAAATGCAGCGGTGGCGGTTCGAATATGAAGCCCTCACGAAAAATGCGCAAGTTTCTGAATCGCGGTTTGCCCGCAGACAAAAAGGATTTACGCTTTTTTCCTTTCTTGACCAACTGGCCGGCCAGGCGGGTATTAAGGATCGGATCAGCTATATGAAACCCTCGAAAATCACTCAAAAAAACAGTGCATATCGAATTTCGCGGGTAGAAATGAAACTGAATGCGATAACCCTGGAGCAACTGGTTGCCTACCTGCATGGGGTCGAAACCTCAGAAAACATGGTGGATATCAAAAAACTGTCCATTACTAAAAAAGACAATAACCAGGAACTTCTTACCGTAGTGATGCAAGTGGAAACGGTTGAAATATAATTCAATTGCTCGATGGACGCGTCATAATGATCAAAATATCCAGAAATCGAATATTATTCGGTGCTTATGTTATCTTCATCACTGCATTTTTTCTTTATTATCTTTTTCCGTCGGATAACATAAAAGCCTACCTGGTGAATCAGCTAAGTCAGGTGAGTCCGAAAACTAGCGTAACCATTGCGCGTGTCTCGCCGGCTTTTCCGCCAGGCATCCGCCTTTACCATGTCGACCTTTACCATTTGGAAAACGTATGGGGCAGCATTGAGAATATTAAAATCATCCCTGGGATTTTATCGCTTTTTGGCTCAAAAACCACGTTGTCTTTCAAGGGCAAGGCATATTCCGGCAAATTAAGCGGAAAAGCCGAAATCGTTTCAAATTCTCCGGCGCGACAGGTTGAGGTTGACACCAACCTATGGGGTATTCAAGTAATGGATATTGATGCCATACAAAATATCTCTAGACACACATTATCGGGTACGTTAGACGGAAAACTTGCCTTTAAATCCGATGCCCGAAACCAAAGCCTGCGCGGGAATCTAACCCTTTCCAACTGTAAAGTGGAGTTTGCAGCCCCATTATTCAATCAAGGATCCCTGACGTTCAGGGATGTAAAGGTAGACCTGCTGCTAAACAACCAAACGCTGAATATCCAAAAATGTAGCCTTGAAGGCAGTCAGATGAATGCCAGTATTTCGGGGTCGGTCATCTTCAATCATCGTACCGGCAAAAACGTATTAAATCTTAGGGGAACGATAAAACCGCATCACGCATTATTGGCGCAAATAGAAAAAAACTTTCCGGTCAATTTGCTCAAAAAAGGCAAAAGCGGTGATCAAGGTTTGGCCTTTAAAATTAGGGGTACTTCGGATGCACCTGAAATCTCTTTTAATTAGGATGATGAGAGAACAATTTCACGCCTGGAAGGCATGATTTTGAATTTCTTTGCCATTTTAGATTGGATAGTGGTATAGAACATATACGTGAGCTAAATTTTTAATTTTTTATAACCATTTAATATTTTAAGTCTTCAACCGTATTTATGATGAGCCGTTACTTCACCGTAGCCAACATCTTTTTAATCACCGCCGGCGTGTATTTGCTGGTCAATGGATTTTATACCATGGTCATGGCGCCCTTCAACTATAGGGCTTCAGCTCCTCGAGCAAATTCCATACAGATATCCTCCCCGGTCGATGTGCCAAAACCACCGCTTTCGCAATATCGTGCCATCGTTGATCGGAATCTTTTCAACACCACCCAGCAGAAAACCGCTCCACAACCGAAAATGGTTGATATTGAAAACTTGAAACAAACAGATCTGAAATTGAAGCTGTGGGGTACGGTAACCCGTAAGGACGGTGTTGCATACGCCGTTATTGAAGATACCAAAACCCGTGAGCAAAATCTGTATCGCACCGGTGATTCCATCCAAAATGCCATTGTTAAGGTGATTCTCAGAGAAAAGATCATTTTAACCGTAGACGAGCGCGATGAAATCCTGACCATGGAAGAAGCTGTCTCCAGCAAAAGCAGCTTACGTGCCGGCAAAAATAACACCCGGTCTCCCAAACTGCCGGTATCTTCATATTCGCGTAAAATAACGTTAAATCGCGAAAGGATGGAAAGCGCTGTGCAAGATTTGGGCCAGCTCTTGGATCAGGCCACCATACGGCCGCATATTGAGGATGGGAGTCCGGCAGGAATATCCATCACTGGAATCAAACCCAATGCGATATTTCGTAGCATGCGTTTACGAAATGGGGATATCATCACCGGTGTCAACGGCCGACCGCTCGAATCCGTGGAGGATGCGATCACAATCTTTGAAGATTTTTCCACGTCCTCAGAAATGAAGGTTGATATTAAACGGAGAGGACGGAAACAAACACTGGACTACCGAATTGAATAGGAGCACATTAGCAATATAATGAAATATACTGACACCTATTCGAAAGCCTGCCTCATTCTTGTTGTCTCGGCATTGCTTATCCTGCACACAGGATATATAAGCACGGCGCAAATCACCAATGCAAAAAAAGCCAGAAATGAGGCCGCCGCATCCAACCAGGCTCAAAAGCCGCAAAGAGCTTTGGAGCAATTTGTCTCCATAGATTTCAACAATGTTGATATTAACGTATTTATCAAATTTATGAGCGAATTGACCGGTACCAATTTTGTGGTGGATCAACGGGTGAAGGGAAAGGTCACCATCATTTCACCGTCAAAAATCTCATTGACCGAAGCCTACAAGGTCTTTGAATCTGTATTGGAGGTACACGGCTATACAACCGTAGAAGCCGGCGAAGTGGTTAAAATCATTCCAGCACCGGATGCACGCTCAAAAAGCATTGAAACACGTCTGCGGGAGGAGGTCCGTGAACCCGAAGACAAGGTTGTTACCCAGCTTATCCCGTTAAAATATGCAGACGTTGTTGAAATCAAGCGGCTCTTTACGCCAATGGTATCCAAAAGCAGCTTCATTCTGGCTTACTCACCAACGAACACATTGATTATTACGGATGTTTACTCCAACATTAAACGGCTGCTCCGAATTTTAAAAGCCATCGACATCACCGGCATAGGCCAGGAAATATCCGTCATTCCGCTGGAATATGCCGATGCCACCAAGCTCGTCAATTTGCTCACCACGATCTTTAAACCAACCCGCAAGCCCGCCAAGGGCGCTCCGGAAAAACTCCTCACCATGGTCGCCGATGAGCGCACCAATACCATCGTGATGTTGGCCAATGAAGTGGACACCCTTCGTGTTAAACAACTGATTGCCATGATCGATAAAGAAACACCCCGGGGAAAAGGTAAAATTCACGTTTACTACCTTGAAAATGCCAATGCGGAGGAACTGGCCAAAGTCCTGCAGGAAGTGCCGACAGCCGAAGCCAAGGCGCCCAAAGCCAAAAAGGCAGGGGTCGTTTCAGAAAGAGTCAAAATTACCGCCGACAAAGCCACCAACAGCTTGATTATTATGGCCGATAAAGAAGACCTCATGGTTCTGGAAGAGGTGATCAAAAAATTGGATATCCCCCGCTCTATGGTTTACATTGAATCGTTGATCATGGAAGTCGATGCGGATAAAAGCTTTGAACTGGGCATCAACTGGCAAGCATTTGGCAAGATTACGATCGACGGAAAGGAAGCCGCAGTAGGTGGTGGATTCAGCGATACCATCCTCAGCCCCGAGACAGCACCAAGTATTTTTTCACAGACCGGCGTTGCGGTTGGACTTCTTTCTGAACCGGTTGAAATCGCCGGCCTCACAGTTTCCAATATCGCCGCCATTGTCAATGCGGCTCAAAAAGACGATGATTTTCGCATCCTGTCAACGCCGCAGGTCTTAACGACCGATAACGAGGAGGCCCGCATCACCGTCGGTGAGAACAGACCTTATCAGACACGAGCCACCACCGACGTGTCCGGGGGTACCTACGAATCCTTTGAATATCGAGACGTCGGAAAAATTTTAAAGATTACCCCGCATGTCACCGAAGGGCGGTTGGTGCGTATGAATCTTTCCCTGGAGGTGACCAATATCGATTTAGCATCAACGCTTGCAACGTCAACTACGCTTCCCGTGACGAAAAAACGTACCGTTGATACGACCGTCATTGTAAAAGATAGCCAAACGGTGGTTATCGGGGGCTTGATTGATGAATCCATCACGATGAACCAAACCAAAGTGCCGGTACTTGGGGACATTCCGATATTGGGTTGGCTGTTCCGATCGAAAAAGGAATCGAACGCAAAGACCAATCTTTACATTTTTTTAACCCCCCGGGTGATCAAAAATCCAGCCGAAGCAGAAGAAGTGTATAAAATGAAAAAAGATCAAATGGACACCATAAAAGAAGGCGAAATCAAATTGTATAAAGGGGAATCAAAATAATCTGGTTGCCGGCATCAGCCAATCAGAAACGATACAAACACCAGGTACACCCATGAACCAATTTTCTCAATCACTCATCGAAAACTACGGGTTAAGCGAGGACCATTTAGCTGAAGCACAGCAGATCAAGGCTGAAAAGGGTGGTAATATCGGGCAAATATTGGTGGATCAGAACCACCTGTCGGAGGCCCAACTGCTCGAAGCATTAAAGACCCAGTACGATCTTCCGTTCTGGCCAAAGCTTCCGTTTGACCATACCGGCATCGATTTTACTGCAAATGTTCCTATCCAGTTTTTAAAGAAATACGTAATCGTGCCATTTGAATGCCGCAAACCGATTACCGCTACGGATTGCGGTCTTGCACCAGCCGATAAACCCGAGTCGAACAAAGAGCTTTATCCGCCGGGTATCATTTTCGCCATTAAAGATCCATCCAATTTTCAGGCGCTCGATGACCTGATTCGGATTTTGAATCTGGATGATTATCGGATTGTCCTGTCAACCCAAAATGCCATTCTTTCAGCGATCAATTTGCAATATGATCTGCGCAGGGATTCAGCTGAGCAGCTGGTTCAAGACATGGAAGAAAATGGCGCCTCCATCATCAGTGAAATTGAAGAGACCGCGGACCTTTTCGATGACACCAGCGAGGCACCGATTATCAAACTGGTCAATCATATTATATCCCAGTCTATAAAAGCACGTGCCAGCGACATCCATTTTGAACCTTACCAAAATAGTATCACCGTTCGTTACCGCGTGGATGGTATTTTATACGACCTACTCACGCCACCCAAGTGGATTCAACCCGCTCTGATTTCCAGAGTCAAAGTCATGGCCAAAATGAACATCGCCGAAAAACGCTTACCCCAAGACGGACGATTCGAGGTCAAAATCGGTGATCAAGACATCGACTGCCGGGTTTCCACGATACCCACAGCATTCGGCGAACGGGTGGTTCTCAGATTATTGAACAAATCCGGATCTCTGATGGAGCTACCTGAAATCGGTCTCTCACCTGCAAGACTTAAACTGTTAAAAAAGCTGGTGGCCACGCCCAACGGTATCATTTTGGTAACCGGACCT
>CP070746.1:1592401-1619968 GCA_020348305.1 Desulfobacterales bacterium | reverse complement strand
TGGCCCAGGAAGTAAATTTCCTGGAACGGCTGGGCGTTAAGGTGGAATGCAATCAGGTTGTCGGCAGAACCATCTCGATAGAGGAGCTCTTTGAGGAGGGATATGAAGCTGTTTTCATTGGTGTTGGGGCGGGCTTGCCAACTCTATTGAATGTACCGGGTAAAAACCTCATCGGCATCTGTTCAGCAAATGAATACCTGACCCGATCCAACCTCATGAAAGCCTACCGTTTTCCCGAGTATGATACACCTATTATCAGGGGTAAAAATGTGGTAACACTCGGTGCCGGAAACGTGGCCATGGATTCTGCCCGAACCGCTTTGCGTTTGGGTGCTGCAAACTCCCGAATTGTTTATCGGCGGTCGAGAGTTGAGGTGCCGGCAAGAACGGCTGAGGTGCACCATGCCGAAGAGGAAGGCGTTGAGTTCTTCTTTCTGGCGGCACCAACAAAATATCTTGGCGATGATAAGGGACGCGTGATCGGGATGGAATGCCTCAAGATGGAACTGGGTGAGCCCGACGCGTCGGGACGCCGCCGACCGGTGCCCATTGAAGGCTCTGAGTTTGAGCTGGAGTGCGATCTGGTTATTGTGGCGGTAGGGACAGGCGCCAACCCGCTGTTGACCAAGTCAACAGAAGGGCTGACGCTAAACAAATGGGGATACATCCAGGTGGATGAAAAAACCAACAAAACCACCAAAAAAGCTGTGTGGGCAGGCGGTGACATTGTCACCGGCTCGGCCACTGTTATTTTAGCGATGGGAGCCGGCAGAATCGCAGCCAACTCCATCCATGACTACCTCACGTGGGGCTGGTAAGTTTCCGTTCAGAAACTGGTTTTAATATAAGCCGGTGGGAGCGGCTTCCAGCCGCGAATTAGCCTTGCTCCATGGAAAAATTTCTCATTTATAATTTTGATAATTCTTGACAGAAATGGCTATCTTATATATTTCTTTCAATAAACTTCACACGAATTAAGCGCTTATACGAAGCCGGTTTTCTGTATCTAAATTTCAAGCGAATCCTAATTTCTTTGCGAGTCATCTGCTTCTCTGCTGATCCTAGTGCTAGCCGGTCTATTTCGATTTACAGATTCTGTCGTTTCTTTTGCCTGTATTATCAACAACCAACTTTTTATAAACATCAGTCGTGGTTCGGCTTTTTTTATTTATCACTGAAAACTCCCCGACACCTCAATTAACTTGACTCAGAGATCAGGAGAAAGAAGGATGAAGTGTGCGAATTGTAAAGAAAAAGATATGATTCCCGTTTTTACGGAACAGGGGGTAGAGATTGATTATTGCCCTGCCTGCAAGGGTATCTGGCTGGATAAAGGAGAGATATTTTATTTTACCAAAAAGCCGAAAGATATTCTCAAAGAACTTAATGCGGCCATAAAACAGGGTAAACCATCAGAGAGAATATGCCCGCGGACAGGTAAAAATATGCAGGAGATAGAGTTGTTGAAAGGGAAAATTACGCTTGATTATTCTCCTGCTTCTGGTGGGATATGGTTTGATAGAAAAGAATTATCAAAATTAAGAGCTCATTTTGGAGATAAATTTAAAATAAGAGTTGATAGAGCCACCATTCCATCTGAGGAAAAAATCCCTCCAGCACCTGCTTCACTTCCTGCGCTTCCCAATCTTTTTATTCGCTCAACATCGGTTTTGATATTTCTTTATGGTCTTCTGACAATAATCCTTATTACCTTGACCCTATACACTGGTCTTACCCCTCGTGCGGCGCTGATCATCGGCGTGGCAACAGCGGCAATCCAGTTTATACTCGGCCCTTTTTTAACGGATATATCATTGCGATGGTTTTATAACCTTTCCTGGGTAAAGCACGAAGACTTACCGGATTTTTTAAAAGATTTTATTACCAATACCTGTCCAAAAAATAATATGAAAAATCCAAAAATGGGAATCATTTTAGACGGCGCTCCCAATGCGTTTACCTATGGACATACTCCCAACAATGCCAGAGTTGTTTTAACCCAGGGACTTATGGATCTGTTGAATGAAGAAGAAGTCAAAGGGGTGGTTGCGCATGAAATTGGGCATGCCAAACACTGGGATATGCTCATTATGACGGCGGCCCAACTGGCTCCTTTGATTTTATACTATATTTATCGGACCCTTATCCGCATGAAAAGTGACGGAGAGGATAAATCGGCGGGCCCGAGGATGGCGATTGCTATTGCTTCATATGTTCTTTATATCGTTTCCCAATACGTCGTCTTATGGCTTTCAAGAACAAGAGAATATTTTGCCGATCGATTTGCAGGAGAAACAACTCAAAATCCGAATTGTCTGGCCAGCGGACTTGTAAAAATAGGCTATGGTCTTGCGGGAAAGGAATCCGAAAAGAAAAAGGAAAAGGAAGAAGAAAGAAAACCCGGACTTGAGGCAGTGGGAGCCCTGGGAATATTTGATCCTAAAAGTGGCGTTTCTATGGCGGTTTCATCGCTTACCTCAGTCAGCGCGGCCAAAAAAATGGGTGATGAGATCGATAAAGAAAATTTAAAAGGTGCCATGAAATGGGATTTATGGAACCCTTGGGCAAAATATTATGAGATTAATTCGACACATCCGCTGATTGCCAATCGACTGGATCATTTAAGTAAACAATCACAAATCCTGGGCAAGGAACCGTATATAAGATTTGATGAGACAAAACCTGAGTCATACTGGGATGAATTTTTTGTTGACCTATTCATTCGCTTATTACCCGAAATTGCTTTTGTTGCGGGACTGGCAGTATTTTTTTTAACGAATAATCCATTTTGGATTGGTGCGGGACTCTTGGCCTCTGGAATTACCTCTATCTTGAAGACAAAATTTTCCTACAAATCAGATATCTTCCCTGACATGTCCATCTCCAGTTTATTAAAAAAGGTCAAAGTATCCAATGTGCGACCGGTTACCTGTAAAACCAAAGGAACTATCATCGGTCGCGGTGTACCCGGTCTTATCTGGTCAGAGGATTTTGTGATGCAGGATGACACCGGAATTATATTCTTAGATTACCGACAACCCATTCCTTTATGGGATTTTTTCTTCGGGCTTTTGAGGCGGGCAAAATATGATCATCAGAAGGCAGATGTTATCGGCTGGTATCGAAGAGCGCCTGTGCCCTATATTGAATTGAAAAGTATCAAGGCCAAAGGGGAAAAAGAAAGAAGATGCTACACGTATATAGCCAAATATGTCATGGGAGGCATATTGGCAATTATCGGTTGCGTTTTGATGTTGTCGCCAGGTTTAATACCAGCAAAAATGCCAGTTGAGAAAAGTTTGCCTCAGGCTCAGCTTGAATATTTCAGTGATTCCTTCGGTACCTTCGAGGAAACGTTCTGGGAAAAACCCCAGATACGCTTGCCTAAGATCGTAACGGAGGGCAATTTTCAGCCCGGTGATGTCACAACTTCTAATGGTAAGTTGGAAATTATGACGAAACCTGACTGCTTCAGCAAGACGGTGATTGCTTATAAATTTAGGATCAGAGGAGATTTTGAAATTTAGATCGATTGCGACATTTTTTGAAAGGCTGGTATCTTATCATGTTTTTAAACTTTGAAATACTAAGCCAAAAAAGATCAAGTGAAAAACGACAAACACAAAAAAGCATCACTTGGGGTATGATTTTTATTACTTTAATCTTATTATTAATTCTAGTAGGATACCTTATTTATAATTTAACATTAGAGCGCAGCATTCGCTGGGCAGTGGAAGACGTTGCCCCAAAAAAGATTGATGCATTTTTAAAAAAAGCGGAAGAAGATCGTGCAGCTGAGACGATAAAAGAAAAGGTGTTTCAAAAAGACAAACTGGTTGAGGGAAAATCGCCAATGGAAGCAGGCGTTGCAGAAACAAAAATAGCACCCGCTCAGAGTGAAGATGAAGATCAGATAGCGAGGCAATCAAAAATATCGGACACAATCAAATTACCGGAACAAAAAATTGTAATTCACTTCGATTTCAACTCAAACGAGCTTTCAGACGAAGCCTATGCGGATCTTGATGAAATTGCGCGATTTTTAACAAAATACCCCAATTCAGAAATTATCATTGAAGGTTATACCGACGTTTTTGGTAATTATTCTTACAATAAAAGGCTTTCGGAATTCAGGGCTAGGATCGTAAAAAACTATCTTGTCGCTAAGGGAGTCGATCCCTTAAAAATTAACGCCGTGGGTCTCGGAGCCCAGAATTTCATAGCAAGCAATGACACTGAAGAAGGAAGACGCTTGAATCGTCGTGTAGAAATTAAAGTCAACACCAAAAGATTTTAGGTATCAGTACAATTGGCGCCGAACCATAATTAATTTTACACCTTCCTGATTCATGCTACGCCTCCTCGACGAGTGGGATGATTCGCAAAGTGACTCTTCTGTTCATGGCATTGTTGGAAGAGACCGGCTGCGATTCACCAAAACCGATGGCGCGGATACGCCTTGGGTCGAGGCCACGTTGAATCAGCGCATTTTTGACGGCCTCAGCTCTTTGTTCGGACAACCTTTGATTGTAAGTTTCTGAGCCAACTTGGTCTGTGTGCCCCTCAACCTGAATGGCTGTGTGACTGTATTTCTGGAGAACTGGAGAAACACGATCAATTTCGGCATATGCGCCAGGCTTCAGAGCTGCAGAATCGAAGTCGAAGAACACATCTCCCTTGAATGTGGCCAAAAGCACATCTGTGTTTTCTCGATCCCTTTCAATGCTGGCCCGAATGTAGGCTCTAGATTCTTCAAGGGCTGCGTTGAGTTCTGCTTCTTGCCGATCCATGTAGGAAGCGACCTGATGACCCGCCAACCCACCGACTCCGGCTCCAATTAGCCCACCAATCCATGCACCTGTCTTACCACCATAGGCACCGCCAATGACGGCACCCACAGCAGCTCCTCCCGCAACACCCACTGCGGTGCCAGTTTGTTGTCTCTGCGACATTCCGGCACAAGCAACCAACGATAATACCAATGCAAATGCTATAAGTTTCTTTTTCATTTGTCTTTTCCCTCTCAAGATTATTTTGTACAAATGTTAAAATAATGTCCCAAACAGTATCGTCAAGGCCATTCCATAATGGTCTATGTAAAGGCAAATAAATATCTATTTTTGATCATTGTCAAATCATATTTGTCAAAATTTATCTTTTCATGAGGCCCAATATCAATACCATCGCTGCAAAATTAAGCTTGTGATGAGAATCAGAAGACCAGCTCCGATAGCCAGCCAATCCCCCCGGCGCAATAGGTAGACTTTCAGAAAGGTGCGATTGGGTCGGCCGAAACCGCGGGCTTCCATGGCTTCTGCCAATTCTTCGGCCAGCTGAAACGCTTGAATCAAAAGCGGTCCTAAAAAAGCGGGATAGTGTCTCAGAGAAGACCAGCCGGGTTCCAACGGAATGCCTCTGGCGCGCTGGGCATCGAGAACATTTTTTGCTTTGCGGCTGATCACCGGGACAAATTGCATGGCAGTGCTCATAACAAAAGCAACGGCATAGGGCATCCCTATTTTTACCATTGAATTTCCCAGATCTTCAGGCGCCGTGGTAATAAAAAATGCAAAAAAAGCAGAAGTAAGCGCCAACAATTTCAAAGAAGCCACTATAGCAGCTTCTCTTCCCACGGACCACCACATTACCGCTCCAAAAAACAGCGCCATTGGAAACAGCATGCGCAGCCAGCGCAAATAGGTCTTTCCTTCTCCAATGATCATAACAAACAGTAGCAGCAATCCCCACTCCATAGCCAACCAGCCAAAATGGCCGGAAGCAATGATCAACACCGCATAATAAATCGACAATAAAAGTTTTGTACGGGGGTCAAGCATGTTGGATTCTCGATTCTCGATACTTGATACTCGATATTCGATGGTCGTTAGGTGACGGCACCAAAGTTACTGGTCTCTGGCCGCTGGTTTCTGGCTGCTGGATTCTGATCTTTTGCATTCCGAATTCGTTAATCTGCACTCTGTCCTCCGTTCTCTGTCCTCTGTCTTTTTTCCGCCTTCCGCGTTCCCAATTCCGAATTCGTCAATCTGTCATCTGTTTTCTGTCGTCTGTCTCTATTCCGCATTCCGCATTCCCAATTCCGAATTCAAGTATCTGTCTTCTGTCGTCTGCCTTCCGTCCTCTGTCCTCTGCTCTCTGCCTTCTACTTTCTGTCATCTGTCTTCTGTCACCTGTCCTCTGTTCTCTCCGCCATATAGTAAAAATGCGTCCGTCGGCTCCAGATTTGCCTGTGTCATGGTGTTGGCATCGGCCATAACCTCCCAGGGCGATCCATCGGCGATAATCTGCCCTTTTGACAATAGCAACCATCTGTGCGCCTGTTGTTCAGCGAAGGAAAGGTCGTGGGTGACCAGAAAAACAGCCTGTCCCATTTTCCGCAGATGTGCTAACACTTCCCCAAGCACCCGACGAAAATTCAGATCTTGTCCGGCTGTGGGTTCATCTAATGCCAAAATCTTAGGCTTACAGGCTAATGCGCCGGCAAATGCGACCCGTTTTTTTTCTCCACCACTCAATTGGTATGGTGATCGGTTCAACAGTGGTTTGAGACCGAACAGCTCTACCAGCTCCTGTAACCACGATTCGTCGTAACGGCCCAGCACCTTGGCTCCGATACGAATTTCATCCCAAACGGTGAGTTTGAAAAATTGATTGTCCGGATTTTGAAACGCAATCCCCACATAGCGGGCCAAATCGGAAACCTTGGACTTACTCGTATCTTGCCCCATTACACGAATTTGTCCGTTGGATGGACGCAGCAGACCATTTAAATGCTTTAGCAATGTGGTTTTACCGGCACCATTGGCACCGACAACGGCCAAACATTCACCTACTCGCAGCGCAAAGCTTATGTCCCGAAGAATCTTTGTGTTGTCTAATTTGAAAGAAACGTTTTCAACTTCTAGAATAAGAGAAGAACCGCTTGGAACAGACTGAAGTAAATTAGGTTTTAGATCGGTGGGATAAGAAATTGCAGGTGCATCTTTTTTAAGGGTTGGGACATCCAAAGGTAAATTCGGTAACCTCAACTGGCGCCCAATGCGTGCGGATAAAGGGGTTTCGAGGTCAAATTGTTCTATATCTCGTTGCAACACCTTATCGGGAGTCCCATTTAAAACAATATGGCCGCGTTGCAGACCTACCATCCGTTGCACATCGTTTACCGTTTGCGGCAAACGGTGTTCACAGATAACTATCCCCTTTTGTCGTTTATGAATCATATTTAGCGCCGCTCGAACTCTGCGAACATTTACATGGTCCAGATTGGCATAAGGTTCATCCAATACGATGATTTGTGGATTTGTGGCCAAAATAGCCACAATCGATACCAATTGCTGTTCTCCAGTTGACAATTCATGCGGATTGCGCGGCAGGAATTCCTCGATTCCCATCATTTCCACTGTCTCGGCAATTCGTTTCTTGATCTGCGCACGGGGTATCCCCAAACTTTCCAAACTGAAGGCAATTTCAAGCTCCACGGTGCGGTTAAACAATTGGGCTTCGGCATTTTGGAAAACCATGCCCACCTGTGCGGATAGACCGGCGACAGACTGTCCGGTTGTAGATTCGCCGGCGACAAAAACCTGGCCCTGAAGTTTGCCTTCGTAAAAATGGGGAATCAAGCCGTTGAAGGTCCGACAGAGTGTGGATTTGCCGGATCCGCTAGCCCCGCATACAAGTAAAAATTCATCGGGCTTAATTTCTAAATTGATATTATCTAAGGCCCGATGTTCCTTGCTTTTTGCATAAGCGTATTGGAGTCTATTTGTTAAAATAAACGACGAAGTCACAGAATTCTCGTCCTTCTCCCGAATGAAATGGATTTTAAAAGCCTCACGCAAAGGTGCGCCAGTAAGATCGTTCTGACCTACGGGGCAAACAAAGACGCTAAGATTAGTAAACCTTCCTATGCGAGCATAGCGGCTTTGTGTGAGAACATTTGTTTATTAATCACCCAACGTAACCACACCGGCGCGGTGCAGCATCTTGACTGCCAGCACACCCAGGATTGCCCCTGCCACGGTGCTGGCTAAAAATGACGGAACCAGTGCAAGCAAGGGGATGGCTTTTCCCATGAATACAGGGGCTACAAAAAGAGCACTTACCACGGGTGCAATGAAACCCGTCCCGATAACTTCGCCACCTGCCCCCGCATAGACATGGCGCGCCCACCGGTAAAAATAACCTGCTAAAAAGGCACCGATCATACCTCCAGGAAACGCCAGCAGAGTTCCCACTCCCATCACGTTGCGAATAATCCCGATTACCGCGGCAATGATAGTCGCCCACCACGGGCCGAGTAAAATTGCACCGATCACATTTACAAAGTGCTGGGTCGGATTGACTTTGGCAATGCCGATCGGAAATGAGGTATAGGGTGCCAGTACAACCCCGATAGCTACCAAAACTACGGCATATGCCACCTTACGCGTATCGGTTCCTATAACGCTGGATTTCTTGGTATCCTGAGCCATTTTTACCTCCATTAAATCTATGTCCAAAATATCTCCTGTTTCATTCAGTTATTTAGAAGAGACTGTCGATATGGACGGGCCTGAGTTCGGGGAGAATGCAGAAAAGATTTTCCTGCCGGGAATGGCTCACCGAATTCCCTACGACAGTGCGAACTGTATCAGGTTCTATGGGTGTATTCTCAGTTCCGCTTAGAACCGGTTACAAAACCCCATCTGATGTTTTGAAACCGGTTCTGTCCCACATATTTCAATTTGCGGGGAGAATACGCAGAACACCCCAATCGGATAACAAATTGCCTAACAAACAGAAAAAAAAATGGCAAGTGAATTTTGGAAAAATCACAGAAAAACCCGAAGGCGCAAAGACGCAAAGCATGTAATAAGCTGTGCTACTTAAAAACCGATGCTTAGAGCTTGATAGATTGTGCTCAATATTTAAGGTTGGTTACAGAATTTTTAAAGATGAGATCTTAGGTGTTAAAGGCATTCAACAAGCAGCAGAAGATAGCAGGCACCCACATGCCTGGCTTAGTCCATCGATTCTTAAGTTCGATGACGAACTTATTTAAACTTCAGCCGAGCAGTTCGGCTCAGAGCTCACTGCCGAGGGGCTCAGTCGAAGGCCTCAGGACCTAGTGCTGCCCTCGACCATGAGCTCGGGTCGAATGGATTGAGCAAAAATGCTCATACTTGTGAGAATACGTCACAATAATTGCGAATCGAAGCACTTAGCTCTTGGGCGCTTTTCTCAGGATCTTTGGATCTGGTGACTGAACTGATCACCGCTATGCCTGTAGCACCACGCTCAAAGCAGGATTTTGCATTGGTGCTGGTTATACCGCCGATCGCAACCACCGGAAGCGGAGATTTTTTTGCAACTGCCTCGAGATTGGAAAGACCGCGAACTTTTTGGGCATCGGCTTTCGTGGCGGTGGGAAAGACAGGTCCGGTCCCGATATAGTTGCAGTTTGACAGATCTGTTCTTTTCAACTCATCCGGATCGTGCACAGAAGTGCCGATGATGGCTTCAGAGCCTAAAATATCTCTGGCAATTGCCGGATCTTCATCCTTCTGCCCCAGGTGAACGCCATCCGCCATAACAGCCTTTGCCAGCAGAATGTTGTCGTTGACAATAAATGGAATAAAGCTATTTTTACATAGTTTTCGGATGGCGACAACTTCCTCAAAGGAATGTAAAGCAAACGCCTTGTTGCGGTATTGAATGATAGTGGCCCCAGCATTGATAGAGATGTTTACCTGATCCAAGGGACTCAGGTCAGGCGCATTGTCATCGGTTATAAAGTAAAAACGAAGAGCCCTTTTTAATACCTTTGCAAGCATATTTTAATTATTTTCGGCTATTCAAATTGCCGATGTTTTTGAATGCAGATCGCTCCGCTCCGTTTTCCAGTAATCATTAAACAGAAGCCAGAGACCAGAAACCAGTGACCAGCCGCTGTCAATCTATAGTTGCCTCCAACCTCTAACAGCTAAGCTTGTTTAGAAAGCAACACTTCTTCTATAAAAGTATCGATGTCCCCGTCGAGAACGCTGTTGACATTCCCGACCTCGAGATTTATGCGGTGGTCTTTCACCATTTGGTAGGGATGCAGCACATACGATCGTATCTGACTGCCCCAGGCAATTTCATCTTTGCTGCCATGGACTTCCTGGAGTTTTTCATCCTGTTTTTTCTTTTCATGCTGATAAAGCCTGGCCTTCATCACCTTCATTGCCAGCTCTCTGTTGCGATACTGAGACTTTTCCTGCTGGCATTGCACCACGATTCCGCTCGGAAAATGGGTGATACGAACGGCACTGCTGGTTTTGTTCACATGTTGCCCACCGGCTCCGCTGGCCCTGTATGTATCGATTCTTAAATCTTTGTCTTCGATATCAATGACGATTTCGTCCTCAAGTTCGGGATAGACAAACACCGATGCAAATGAGGTATGGCGTTTGCGGCTGGAATCAAACGGTGAAATGCGGACTAGACGGTGAACACCGATTTCGGATTTCAAATATCCATAGGCATTTTGTCCACTTGCGGTGAAGGTGACACTCTTTATGCCTGCTTCGTCTCCGGGCTGAAAATCGATCAGTTCGAACTTGTATCCTTTTCGCTCGACCCAGCGGGAGTACATTCTAAACAGCATCTCCGCCCAATCCTGGGCCTCAGTTCCGCCGGCACCTGCATTTATTGACACGATGGCATTTTTATCATCATCCTCACCGTCCAACATGAGGGCAAGGGAAAGCCTATCAATTTTGTCTTCGAGAGTTTTTGCATGTTGCGAAACTTCCTGCAACGCATCTTCATCGGATTCCTCGATGGAAAGATCCAACAAAACTTCGTTTTCTTCTAACTCTTCTGCAAGTTTTTTGAAGCTATCAATCTTACTGGATAACGATGTGCGCTCTTTTAAAATCGATTTCGTTTCTTCAGGATTATCCCAGAAGCCTTCTTTGGCAATTATCTGCTCGATTTCTTCTAATCGTTTTTCTTTCCCTTTTATGTCAAAGATAGGCCCTTAAATGATCTAATTTGGTTTGCAGTTCATTTAGAGTTTGTTTAAGTTCCAGTGACATTTTATTTACCTCCTTCTATCGGTTGATTGTTAAGCCGAAGGCATATTTGCCGAATTTAAGTAGTATAACAAAAAGGGTCACTGCCAGGCAAGCCAAGGCAAACACATCGCCGAAGCGAGTATAAATTGTTTTTTCCTCGATCAGCGGCACCGACCGCGTGACCGTCGCTTCTTTCAATAGCGGTGTTGAGGCCAAGATCCTACCTGCGGGATCAATAAATCCGCTAATTCCCGTATTTGCGGATCGGGCAAGGGCCCGTCTATTTTCCACCGCCCTGAAGACGGTCATGGAAAAATGTTGATAGGGTCCGCTGGTCTTTCCGAACCAGGCATCATTGGTGATGTTTATCAGCAACGTCGCATTGTTTTTAGCCATGGCCCGGGATAGTTCGGGAAATATTATTTCGTAGCAGATTTGAATGCCTAAGCCGTTATCTCGCCATGGAATCGTTTTTCCTCTTTGGCCGGGTACAAAATCGCCCACTTGGGCCACGATTTTCCCTAAAAACGGCAGCCATTTCTTAAACGGAACATATTCACCATATGGTACTAAATGGGTCTTATCATATCTACTGATCGTCTTATTCTGAGGACTAACCAAATATGCACTGACGTAGTATTCTACATTGTTATTTTTGCGGACAAATGAAGGACTTCCAATTAAAAAATCTGTATTGACCCGGCGAATTCCTTCCATCACCATCTCAGATGGCTTAATCTCGTATAAAAAATAAAATGGTGTTGCTGACTCCGGCCATATCACAAGGTCAGGATTATCTGGTTTTGCTGATAGAGATAGTCGGTTGTATTTATTAACGGTTGCAACTTGAAATGCGGGCTCCCACTTGACTATCTGTTCGATATTGCCCTGAACCACCGTAATTTGGGCTTTTGGAGAAGCAGCTATAAGTTGATCAATAGAATTTAAGCGCCAAAGACCGTAAGCCCAAGTCAAACCAACACCTATGGCAAGACCAATTAAAGACAAGGCTGCCAAGTATCTTATAATTTCGGTATTCTGCCACCTCCTTTTGGTGAAATAAAGTAGGGTAATAAATATTGAAGCATTAGATAATGCAATTAAAAAGGACACTCCATACACACCAAATATATCTGAAATCTGAATCAGTTGCAATCGGCCAAACTGGGAATACCCTAACAACTCCCAAGGAAAACCTGAAAAAATAAACGTGCGAATATACTCCAACGATACCCACACCGGCGGCATTATCGCAAGACAGCGAATCGGTTTTTTACTCAGAGCGGTTAGGATCATTGAAAACAAGGCGATAAAAAGCGCCAGAACGGCTGAGAAAAGAAACAGTATCGATATCGACAGATACCAGGGAAGGTATCCGTAAGTTCGCATAACAGGTACTAACCAGTAAAGTAGTGAGAGAAAATGAACCAATCCTGCAATAAAGCCGATCCGGAAACTGCCTTTAGGCGAAAGCTCTTTTAATGCATATAGCAATGGGACCAGCGCAAACCAAGACAGCCAGTCTATCTCGATTTTGGGAAAGGATCCTGTCAATAGCAGCCCGCTTAAAACAGCCAAAACAATATTTTTTCTATCGGAGGTCAATTTTTCTAAAACATCATAAAAAAACCCCGAACAAGCGGGGTATTCCGTTTTTCTTGATAGTTTACCCATGCTTAAAGTTTTTCTTTTATTTTGCATACTTATGTGAAGACGGTCAATGATTTCTCAGTTAAATTGATATCATTTTTCTATTCTACCAATTGTTCTAACAACATACCCCATATATTGTGTGGCTTTTTTACTTGACACACAATTGGATTGTCTATTGGAATATAATTATAGTACATGCTATATTGCATCAAGGAGTTGGTCATGAAGCAATCGATCAAGGGCGCGATTTTGTCCGGTATCGTTTACCCAGGATTAGGACAATTGTTCTTTGGATATATCTTTAGCGGTGCAGCCTTCATTGGTTTAACCACAATTGGTCTTGGTGTTGTCGTTTACCGTTTAACAAAACGGATTTACTTGATAATTGATCAGATTTTGCCAATGTTTGCCAAAGACGCTGTGGATTTTCGAAAAATCATAGACTTATTCAACCAAAGCACATATCCCCACTGGGATGTTGAGCTCATAAGTCTAATCGTTGTTGTCATGTGTTGGCTCACCTCTATTGTACATGCTTATTTCCTGGGAAGGCGCCTTGATCGGCAGGAGGGCTGAGAAAAACAATTGGGAATAAGGATTATTGCTATGAACGTGACGTTCTATGGTGCAGTCAGGGAAGTCACAGGCTCGATGCATCTTTTGACAACCGATTATGATCGCATATTGATGGATTGTGGTATGTTTCAGGGACGCCGAAAAGAAGCAGCTGAGAAAAACCGTGTTCTGCCTTTTGATCCGAGGGTTATCACCAACGTCGTGCTTTCACACGCTCATATCGATCATTCAGGCCGTATTCCGCTGCTGACAAGCAGCGATTTTGCCGGGCGGGTCATCTGTACCCGACCCACCGCGGCGGCATGTGATTTTCTCCTGCCGGATTCAGCGCACATCCAGGAATCAGATGCCAATTATCTCAATTACAAAAGCGTTCGTTCGGTGCTTTCCCAAATGAAGAGCTCCGATCGAGGGAAAAAGTCGACGAAAAGAGAAAATAGAGCAATAAAAAAACTTCTTAAAAAAACCCGACATGATTTAGACGTTGAAACCATTGACCATTTGATCAGAAAATATCGTCTGGAAAGTGTCCGTCCGCTTTATACTGTGGCGGATGCAGAACAAGCGCTTACCTATTTTGATAATTATCCTTACCGTCATCCTATCTCCATCGGTCAGGAAATGACGTGCACCTTTTATGATGCCGGCCACATCCTTGGATCAGCCATCACCGTGATCCGAGCCCAAGAAAATGATCGCCATTATAACATTTGCTACAGCGGCGACATTGGACGTTTCGACAAGCCGATCATCAAGGACCCGACCTTGGATTTTGTCGAAGAAGACTGCAACATTGATCTCTTGATAATGGAGAGCACCTATGGGGATCGATTGCATGAGCCGGTGCAGGACTTAAAACCTCGCCTCAAGGAGGTGCTGGAAGATACCTATAACCGTAAAGGAACGGTTCTAATTCCTTCCTTTGCATTTGGGCGCACACAGGAACTCTTGTATGTTTTGCATGAGCTTTACGATAATAATGAGGTCCCCCGGTTTCCGATATACGTAGACAGCCCGCTGGCCACAAAATTGACCAAAGTATTTGGAGAACATCCGGAAGTATATGACGAGGAAACCCATGACACTTTTCTTGAGCAGGGTAAAAATCCCTTTTTGTTTGACCAGATCCATTTTATTGGATCGGTCGAAGACTCCATAGCGCTAAACAAGGAAGAAAAACCGCATATTGTGGTAGCCGCTTCCGGCATGTGTGAAGGCGGGCGTATTTTACATCATCTACGCTATAAAATACATAATTCGCGAAATACAATCCTTTTTGTCGGTTACCAGGCTCAGCATACACTGGGGCGACGCCTTCTCGAACAGGGACGGGAATATGAAAAATCCGGCAGAAAAGGGGCTCCCCCGCTGATGAAAATTCTTAATAAAGAGTATCCGCTAAACGCCCAGGTATCAGATATTGGAGGGTTCAGCGCCCACGCCGATAAAAATGAAATGCTTCGCTTTCTCAAAGAATCAAATCTCAGGATAAAAAAGATTGCCATCGTTCACGGTGAAGAAGATCAAGCGCTTGCGTTGGCCGAGACCCTAAAAAGTGAAGGATATTCCGTGATTGTACCCCGGAAGGGGGAAATGGTTCGGGTACAATAGCGGAATGCGGAATAAGGACAGAATACAGAATACAGAATACAGAGGAGGACAGAGGACAGAAGACAGATTGCAGAATACGGAAGGCGGATTTAGGAATTGAAATGGATTTGGTTTAACGTTTAAACGGAACTTTCCGATATAAGCAGTTTTTCATGTTACATTTGCGGCATTTATAGCCGTGATCTTCGGCGGCCTTTTTGTCCTGAGTTACTCTCACCCAAAAGCTCAGGGATTTCATCGGCAGCATCACACCGCTTGGATTGAGGCAGACACCGATGCTCTTTGCGTCCACGTGTTCAAATAGGCTGGTTTGGGAATCAAGGGGCATATTGTTGTATCCAGGTCCAAACGGACATCCGATATAGAGTTCAAATTTTTCAGCCCTCATTTTAATATGTTTGCGAGCAGCATGCGCAAGAAGTTCCAGTTGTGCCACGCCGGTTGCATCCAAAAACATGGCCGTAAGTGTGTCCGCATTTGCCATCAATTGGTGCGTTTCTTTTTCAAGATGCGGGCCTAAAGTGCAAACCACGGCAGCTAAAGAAATGGTTTGAGGGTCCTTTTCTTCTAATGGAACCTCAACATAACTTCCGCTCTTTAGGCGAAACCCTTTCTGCGAATCGATGGAATCCACCGGATGAACAGCATAAGTGAAAACGGGATCCACCAGCCTGACTGCTTTCTCGAGCACATTAGCAGCCAGGGTTTTCATTCGGGAATCTAGTTTATATCGACTGCCTCCTGTATATCGACCGATCTCATGAATTGAAATTCTCAACTGATCAGTACTGACACGTATGGTTTCTGTATCAAACATCCATTATTCGGTACTTAGCTCTTTTAATGAATTCTTCTGGATCCGGGATTCCGTGATTGTAAATTTTAAAAAATTTTTCTAATACAACAATGCTTTTTTCTTTTCAATTATTTGCAATTATGATTTTAGAAAATAATTATGTCAAATTAAAAGAGGATTGAAAAATGGCCAGATCGTTATTTTTTTCACCACAGAAAGCAACAAAGATACATAAATCCGCTCTCACAGTTCTCGAAAAAACTGGAGTGAAGCTGGATCATGAAGAAGCGGAAGCTCTATTTTTAATGGCTGGAGCTACCAAGGATGATGAAGGCCGGATTCTGATACCCAAGCATATGGTTGCTGAAGCCTTAGAAAAAGCACATCCTGAAATACAGATGTACAACCGAGACGGAGTAAAATCTATCCGAGTCATCAATGGCAAAACCTATTTTGGACCGGGGTCGGATGCCCTTTATAACATTGACCGAGATAGTAGTGAGCGAAGAAACTCATCCTTATCTGACGTTGCAAATAATGTAAGCTTAGCTGACGGATTAGATGGGTTCGATTTTATAATGTCTATGGCGCTTCCACAAGATGTTGATCATCATAAGATTTATCCTACAGTATTCGCAGAGATGGTTAAAAACACGACCAAGCCGATTGTTACGACGCTTACAACCTTTGAAGATATCAAAAGCATTCATAAGATTGCATCCATCGTGGCAGGTGGCGAAGAGCAATTGAAGGCAAAGCCATTTTTTCTGGCCTATCTTGAACCGATATCCCCTTTAAAAATGGACAGATCCAGCACCGAAAGGCTACTTTATTGTGCTGAAGCGGGCATTCCCATGATGTTCGCTGCTGGAGCCAATAGCGGTTCGGGTGCTCCGATAACGCCGGAAGGAGGCGTGGTGCAAGGAACTGCGGAATCCTTAGCCGGTTTGGTCCTTGCGTTACTTAAAAATGAGGATACCAAGTTTGTCTATGGCGCCAATACGTCTTCGGTGGACATGAAGTCTATGCTTGTGTGCTATGGTGCGCCCGAATGGTATAAGACGGTGGCCATGTATGCCGATATGGGCAAGTATTACAATTTGCCGAGCTGGGGCACGGCAGGCTGCAGTGATGCTTTTTTTGTGAATGCTCAGGCGGCGATGGAGGCATATGAAGGCATTCTCTTCGCCTTACAATCCGGATCTACGCTGGTTCATGATGTGGGTTATCTGGCACATGGTGAATTGTATGATGCCAGAATGCTCATCTTATCCGATTTAATGATTGACAGAGCCAGACATATTTTAAAATCCGCAGATCTTTCTGAAAATAATCTTGCAGTAGATGTGATTGATGAAGTTGCCAGACGCGATGATTTGTACCTTGCTCATCCCCATACAGTCGAGCGGTTTAGAGAAGCGCTTTGGATGCCGCCATCCTTTATTGAGAGGAGAAAAACGGAAGAACGCGAGCATTCCAGTGAACTCACGGAACTTCTCAGTGAAGAGGTTGGTCGCCTATTAAATAACCATAAGCCTAAAGAACTACCTGAAGGCAAGGTTCAGCAGATCGATCAATACCTTGAGGCTCTTTAAGAAAAAATTAATTTGACTCGTCTACTTCCTTTGATGCCCTGTGATTAATAGAGATATTTATTCTTTTTGAAATTTTTCAATAGTTCCCTCTGGCATATTTCCTCCCTTTAAAAGCACTAATTTTAAAATAATCCAAGGTTTTTGAAACCACTTCTGAAAAATCAATCCATTTTCTAATCAAATTTTGAAATAATAGGTATGATAAAAACCACGCAGGCTATCAGAAAGATGATGCTGGCAACTAGGCTGAGGCTATCATGATTTTGTAAACTTGAAGCGATGAAAAAGCCCGCACAAATTATGAAAAGAATCCAACCCCATAACTGGAATTTCACGTCTCGTTTTTTATTTTCATCTGACATTTCATTTACCTTTCAAGATAGGATAAGAAAACTACCAGCTCGACACAAAAAAAGTTAAGATACACATCGCGAACTTTGAGGTCAAGATGGAACATGGATGGTAATTTTTTAATCGATTGGTCGAAATGCTGATGCCTTCTCCAAAACATTTATCATCGATCCAATAAGTCTTCCAACCGGATACAATCTGATAAAGGTCTTTACCGAGGATTCCAGTGTTGCGAGGTTTGAACAGGCTCTTGGATTTTTATAAATAGATGTGGGTTGTGCTCGGAAACCTATCAAATACGTAAACCGAAGGAATCTGTAAAATTAAAGAAATCTCTGTAAAAAAGGGAACTTGGCAACTGACTTGCCTGAAGTATGCCAAAGTGACAGGGAGTCGTTGCTCAGGATTCCTTCTTGACAATTTTTGGTCTTCAAGGTTATGTTTCTTTACTTAAAATTAACGTATATGATTTCTTTTAGCGCAAATAAATCTCCATACTCCCTTCGAAATGGTTTACATGTAACTCGTTTTGATATGCGTATTCACTTTTCCGTTGTCCGTTGTTCCGCCGTAGGCAGATCAAAAAGCGGTAAATAAATCTAATTTTTATTTTTTCGAGTTTTCATTCTTTCGTAATTAATTCTTTTCCGGCTTGTCCGGGTTAGGAAGGAAAAGCACCAATGGCAGATATGAAAAATAACCAGCAAATCTCATTGCGCAACCGGCTCATAGGTCGGTTGCCGAAAGTCGGGATTCGTCCAACAATTGATGGTCGCCTCGGCGGCCCAAGAGAATCTCTTGAGAACCAGGTAATGGCAATGGCCAACTCCACGGCCGCTTTCATCTCGGAAAATTGTAAATATCCATTCGGATTGCCTGTGGAGTGTGTTATTGCAGACCGATGCATCGGAGGTGTTACGGAAGCGGCCTTGGCAAAAGAAAAGTTCGAACGTGAAGGTGTGGCTGTTTCTCTGACAGTGACACCCTGCTGGTGTTATGGTTCCGAAACCATGGATATGGATCCGGTAATTCCCAAAGCAATTTGGGGGTTTAACGGAACCGAGCGTCCGGGTGCGGTTTATCTTGCTGCCGTTCTTGCCGCCCACAACCAGAAAGGCCTGCCGGCATTTAGCATTTATGGCCGCGACGTTCAAGACTCGGATGATACCAGTATTCCAAATGACGTCCAGGAAAAGATACTTCAGTTTGCGCACAGCGGCATTGCCGTGGCCTGCATGCATGGAACGTCGTATCTTTCCATAGGCTCAGTTTCCATGGGGATTGCCGGATCGATCGTCAATGAGGGCTTTTTCCAAAACTATCTCGGTATGCGCAACGAGTATGTGGATATGGCGGAATTCGTTCGGCGCCTGGAGGAAAGGATTTATGATAAGACTGAATTTGAATGCGCCCTCACCTGGGCAAAGAAATACTGCAAGGAGGGACCTGATAACAATCCGGCGGAAAAGCAGAAGTCACGGGCGGAAAAGGACAAAGACTGGGAAACTACAATAAAGATGGCCTTGATTGCCAGAGACCTCATGGTCGGAAATCCGCAGCTGGCCGACCTGGGATTTGGGGAGGAAGCCCTGGGTCACAATGCTCTGGCTGCTGGCTTTCAAGGGCAGCGACAATGGACCGACCACTTCCCCAACGGGGATTTTATGGAAACCATCCTCAACTCCTCCTTTGACTGGAACGGCATTCGCCAGCCCTATGTTTTTGCCACTGAAAATGACAGTTTAAATGGGGTAGCCATGCTTTTTGGCCATTTGCTAACTGGAACAGCTCAGATTTTTGCTGACGTGCGCACTTACTGGAGTGCGGAAGCTGTTAAACGCGTGACCGGCAAAACATTGACCGGCATGGCTGAAAGCGGGTTGATCCACCTGATCAACTCCGGCTCGGCAGCGCTGGACGGGACGGGGGAACAAATCAAAAACGGTAAACCCACAATCAAGCCCTTCTGGGAGATAACCGCGGAAGAAGTGGAAAAGTGTTTGTCGGCCACTCTGTTCAGACCGGCCACGCTTGAGTATTTCAGGGGAGGAGGATTTTCCACTGATTTTCTAACCAAAGGTGATATGCCGGTAACGATGTCCAGAGTTAATCTAGTTAAAGGACTCGGTCCGGTCCTTCAGATTGCAGAAGGCTATACCTATGCAACACCTCCGGACGTCCACGATACATTAGATGAGCGCACGGATCCAACCTGGCCCACTACCTGGTTTGTGCCCCGGTTAACTGGCAAGGGGGCTTTTAAAGATACCTATTCTGTCATGGCGACCTGGGGGGCGAATCATGCCGCTGTCTCCTATGACCACATCGGATCGTATCTGATTACCCTGGCATCCATGCTGCGGATTCCGGTTTGTATGCACAACGTCGCAGAAGATAAAATATTCAGACCTAGTGCCTGGAATGCCTTCGGCATGGATGCGGAGGGGAAGGATTATCGAGCCTGTGAAAACTTCGGGCCGTTGTATAGATAGGAATTAATCAACCGTTCAGGGTTCAGAGTTCAAAGGTTCAAAGGTTAAGGATCCAAAAAAGAAACCCTGAACGGTGAACCCTGAACCCCTGAACGCATACAGGCAGTAATATGGAGCTATTTCTTGGAATAGATCTGGGTACCACAGGTTTAAAGACCACCCTGGTGGATGTTTCCGGAGAGATTATCTCATCGGAATCTATAGAATATCCAATACTCTCTCCCCAGGAAGGTTATGCAGAACAGGATCCCGAGCTATGGTGGTCTGGGCTTGGACAATGTTGCAAATCGCTTTATAAAAGGAAGCCTCACCTGATGTCAAATCTAATCGGTGTTGGCATTTGCGGCCAGATGCACACCCAGGTATACCTGAGTGGAGTCGGGGATATTCTAAGGCCATCCATCACCTGGATGGATCAGCGCAGCAGTTCGATCGCCAGCCGCATAAATCAGAACCCGGAGATTAGATCCCTTGTTTTCCAGGAAACCAAAAACTTCGCTACCACTACCTATACCGCCTTGCACATGAAATGGGTCCAGGAAAATCAGCCGGAAATCTGGTCACAGGTGCAACATATTTTAATCGCCAAAGATTTTCTTAAATACCGTCTAACCGGCGAGATGGTCACAGATTATTCCGATGCTGCCGGTACGTTGCTTTTCGATGTAGAAAAATACCGGTGGTCAGAAAATATGTTTGACTACTTCGGTTTTCCATTAACCCTTCTGCCCGATGCTCAGCCCTCCCATGAAATTGTTGGTAAAGTAACCCGCACAGCTTCGGAGCAAACCGGAATACCCGAAGGAACACCCGTCGTAAATGGTTGTGCCGATCATACGGCGGCCTCTCTTGGCGCCGGCGTCGTTCGCTCCGGTCAAGTAACGGCAATAATTGGTACGGCAGGCGTGATTTCCGTGTGCTCGGGTCAGCCGCTATCGGATATTAAAAACAGGACGTTGTGTTGGAATTACTGCCTGGGGGATAGATGGGTCATACTGGGAATTACCCAGACAGCCGGTGAATCATTGAATTGGTTTAAAAATGCCTTTGATCAAGCGACTGATTCAGACGAAGATTCCGGCGATATATTTGAAGTGTACAACCGAAGTGTCAGTAATGTGCCGGATGGTAGTAACGGGCTGATTTTTCTGCCCTACCTCATCGGTGAACGAACACCTTACTGGGATCCGAATGCCAGGGGTGTATTTTTTGGCATCGGTATCTCCACCGCAAAGACCCATTTCATCAAGGCGATCATGGAAGGTGTTTCTTTTGCTTTGCGGCACAATGTTGAAACAGTGGAAGACCTGGGCATACGCATCGATGAGATCCGGTTTTTAGGGGGTGGATCCAAAAGCCTCGTGTGGCTGCATACGCTTGCCAAAATTCTTAAAAAACCGATTAAAACCCTCAGCGTCAGTGACGCGGGATCGTTGGGATCAATTATCCTTTGCGGGAAAGCACTGGGCGTCTACCCGTCAGTCGAAAAGGCAGTTGAAACCATGGTGATGACGGACAAGGAAATCCATTATGAAGCGCCACAGCCGATATATGAAGAACAATACCAACTTTTTTTAGAATTATATGCAAACTTGCAGCACACCTTTAAAAAAGCAGCTCAGTGGAGGAACGGCAATTGATGAATAACAGGGCCGACAATCTTCCCAAAGGATACATGGGAAAGATTCTGACGGTTGATCTGACCGAAAAAGATTTCAGACAGGACCCGTTGGAACCCGGATTTATTGACCGCGTCTTCGGTGGTAGAGGCTTGGGGATTGCCCTTTTAATCGAACATTTTATCAACCTGGAAAAGCAAGGGAAGTATCAAAACGCGTTTAAGGAGGTTAATGCGCTCTCAGCGGATAACGTCCTAATCTTTTCAACATCACCGATGACGGGGACCGGCATGCCGGCTTCCGGCCGTATTCATGTCAATTTCAAATCACCCCTGACAGCCGGGATCGGTAGCTCCAACTCCGGAGGATTTTGGGCCGTGTCTTTTAAAAAGACCGGGCATGACGTGCTCATCATCCGCGGTAAATCCGCAAAACCGATCTATCTAAAGATATCTTCCAGTAGCGTTGAGTTTTTAGATGCCACCGAATTATCAAACTTAAATGTTGAGGAAATCACGGACCGATTGCTTAAAGAGGCTCCCAAAAGCGCTCGATGCATGGCCATCGGTGAGGGGGGCCGCAAGCTGTCCAAAATGGCAGCGATTATGAACGACCGTGGAAGGGCCATGGGCCGGGGTGGCGGTGGTGCAGTCATGGGTTACAAAAACCTATTTGCTATCGTTGTTTGTCCAAATAAATCAAAAACGATAACAGTTGCATCCCCTCAAAGCCTGCGTTCGAGTAATGAGGAAGGCGCCGGATTTAAGGCCAAGATGAAGTTGGATGTGGGCAAAATGACCCGAAAGGAACAAAACTATGGTATTCTACCTTCCATGGGTACCTTGGGCTTGCTGGGTATGGTTGATGCGTTTGATGAACTCATCCACAACAATCTGAAAGATACATCACATGAGCCCGAAAATATTGCCAAAATCAGTGGTGAGGCTTTGAGAAAGCATTCAAAAATCGCAGTTCCCGGAAAACGTCACATCGAGGTAAAGAAAGGCGCCTGCTATAACTGCCCCATGGCCTGTTCCCGAAAAACAAAGATCAAGGATCGTCGGGGCGAGATTGTTGACCAGGGCGAAGGTCCCGAGTTTGAAACCGTCGCCCTCCTGGGTGCGAATCTGTCGATTTATGATCTGGTGGTGATCACCGAAGCCAATTATTGGGCCAACCGTTACGGGCTGGATACCATCTCTCTGGGTGGTACGATTGCGGCCTTCTGCGAACTTTATCGTTTGATTAAGACAAAAGCGGGAAAAAAGACCCTTAAAGAGAAAGCCTTCATGGGGGATGTTGAAGAATTTGTCGCTGAATTCGGAGAACCCGTGTTCGGACGTAAAGAAATTTTGGTTCCCCTGGTGCATGCCATCGGCAGAGCAGAGGGTATCGGCAAGGCCCTGGCAGAAGGTTCCTATCGATTCTGTAAGCGCTATGGCCATGTAGAATTATCTATGAGTATTAAAAAGCTCGAAATTCCAGCATATGATCCTCGCGCAGCTATTCTTCAGGGTCTTGCCTATGAGATGAGCCATCGAGGCGCATGCCACCTCCAAAATGGATATTCGGCAATTCGAGCGTATTGTGCTGGGTATGCAGAATGGTCCGGAGATCGAATTGAAGGTTCGGCCATTGTCGCCAAAAATTCCGCCTTAAGCAATACGATCATGGATATCATTGGCGCCTGCACCTTTGCTTCTATCTCCTTGGGTCTGGATGAATTCGCCGCCCTCATCAATGCCGTTACAGGTTTATCCTTTAATGCCGGCCAACTTCAGCGAATTGCCTGGAGAACGCTCACTTTGGAGAAAATCTTTAACATTCTGGCCGGATTTACCAGTAAGGATGATTGGATGCCCGATCGCTTTTACAATGAAACCATCGAAGTCGAAGGCCATCCTGTGCATTGTAATCGAAAGGCCTTTGAAAAGATGCACCAAGAATACTATAAGGCGATGGGATGGAATGAGGAATGTATTCCCAAGGAGGAGACGCTGATAAAACTTGACATTTTTGACCTTTTACAGGATAGGTTTGTACCGGCAAATTAACCTCATGATCTGAACACGAAACCATGTCAACCCTTACCGACACTGCCAAAATTCACAAAGAAATTTACACCGTTGGTAACGCCGTAATGCGCGTGAATGGAAATAATACCCACAGTGGCAATATATCCGTTCGCGACCCAAATAACTCAGATGTCTTTTATATCACCGCTTCCGGAGCCCAATGCGGGGCCCTGACTATCAGAGATATCGTCCCGCTGCGTTTTTCTGGCGTCAGTTGGGGGGATGCTCGAGCATCTTCCGAATCAACCATTCATCGCAAAATATTGAGCCTACCAGGGGTAAACGCCTGTCTCCATAATCACCTAATTTTGTGTACGATTCTAACCTTCGATACCCGCGAAAAGCAGACGTTCTTAAAGTACCTCGGTTCGGACGAAAAAGGAAGGGAAGAGTTCCTATTCCAACCGGTAGATCTTTACGGGGCCGGTATTAATGGCGGGGTTAAAGTGGGAACCTATAAGCAGCCGGTGGGGTCAGCTGAAATGGAAGAAAGGATTCCCAAATACCTTGCTGATGCCCCCTTGGCCATGGTCCGGGGGCATGGACCTTTCGCCCGCGGTGCCTCTTTGGAGGAGTGCTTGTATCGTCTCAGCATTCTTGAAAACAGCGCCACCCTCTCAATTAGCCTGAGACGCCGAGGTATAGATCTGGGACGGATACAACAAAAAATTATTGATCAAGGGTTTGATTCGGTGTTTCCTCTTCGCCCGCATTCGCTGGATGTCGAGAAACTTGCTGTCCGCCAGGTTGAAGATGAATCGACCATGGCCGACTTTGCTTATTGGTTGTCTTATAACTATAACTTTGGCATCAGTGCATACGGCACGGGGTCGATGAGCCAGAAAGTAACAGCGGATGAAATGATTTACTGCCCAATGAGCGCGGTTCCCGAAAACATGGATTTTCCGCTCTATCGGATGTCGCTCGGAAAAAATAAAAATGAAACCCATGATCTCGCCCTTCACAACTTGATTTATAACAACACCAATTATACAACATGCATGATCACAACCAACCCGATGGCCACCGCGGAAGGTATGGCTATCCTGTATGAGACATACGGGATCGATACCTTAATGGTTAAACCGCAGGATATTCCTTACACGCCAGAAGACCATCCTGTGGTGGCACCTATCGATGCGGAAGCTATTTACCTTAATCCAAGGCTGGGATTGGTAGATATTTTTCAATTGATAAATTTTGCCCCGGACAATCCGATTTTAAACATGCTCCGCTGGCATAAGGGATGTTGTGTGGTTGCCGGATATGGGGTAATTTCTGTCGGTGACACAACCCTAGAACAGGCAGCCCATAATGTCGCTTCAGCAGAGCGAATCGGCAGATTTCGCATGGAAGTGTTTGCCAATGAAAGAATGCTCAATGGTCCGCCATTAAAGTCCTTTGAACCTAAAACAATCTGAGATCCCAATTGAGTAACTGCTAATTGAGAGCCTTAACACGGATAGGTGAAGATGACCGAAACGACCAATTTCCTCGCCATAGATTTGGGTGCTTCCAGCGGTCGCGTGTTGGTGGGAGGCTGGGACGGTGAGCACATCAACTTAGAGGAGCTCCACCGCTTCCCCAACGACCCCGTCATAATCCAGAGCCATCAACATTGGGATGTTTTGCGTCTGTGGAGAGAGATCAAAGCGGGAATTGCCTGCTATGCGCGCCAGCACGAGACTGCGCTTAGCGGCATTGGCGTGGATACCTGGGGAGTGGATTTTGCTCTGCTGGATGCCAAAGGCAATCTGATTGGCAATCCCTATCATTATCGGGATGCTCGTACAGACGGTATGATGGAGCTGGCATTCCAACGGATACCGCGTCAGCAAATATTTGAGCAGACAGGCAATCAATTCATACAGTTTAATACCCTCTATCAGCTTTTGAGCATGGCTTACAATAATGATCCCCAGTTGGAGATCGCCGATACCATATTAATGATGCCGGATCTTTTCCATTACTGGCTGACAGGAGAAAAGGCCACCGAGTTTACCATCGCCACAACCAGCCAAATGTATGACATCCGGAAAAATAGCTGGGCTATAAATTTGCTGACCCAGCTGGAGATTCCCCAAGGCTTGTTACCATCCGTTGTTTCTCCTGGCACGATTCTCGGTCAGGTACCGACTACTCTGATGTCCGAAGCGGATCTTCGTCAACCCGTATCCGTTGTGGCTACAGGCAGCCATGATACATCCAACGCCATAGCCGCCATACCCGGCTTAGATGATTCCAGCGCTTATATCAGCAGTGGTACTTGGAGCTTGATGGGAGTTGAGATGGCGGAGCCCGTCATCAATGATCAGGTGCTGGCGCTTAATTTTACGAATGAAGGAGGCGTGGGTGACAAGATAAACGTGTTGAAAATTTTGACGGGACTATGGCTGCTTCAGGAAAGTCAACTTCAGTGGCAGCGAGAAGGTAACGACTACGGCTGGGATGAGCTGTTAGCCCTGGGCGAACAGGCCGAGCCATTCCAAAGCCTGGTCGACCCGGATGCAACTGAATTTCTCAACCCCACGGATATGCCTACCGCTATTCGGGACTTCTGCCAAAGGACAGGTCAGCCAGAACCGAGCACTGTGGGTGCAGTGGTTCGCTGCTGTCTGGAAAGTCTGGCATTGAATTACCGCAAGGCGCTGGAAGATCTGGAAACACTGACCGGCAAGCATCTGAAAACGATCCGAATTGTCGGCGGCGGCAGTCAGAACAGTCTGCTTTGTCAATATGCCGCTGACGCCTGCCAGCGGCTGGTGGTTACCGGACCGGTAGAGGCGACTGCCCTGGGCAATGTTTTGCTCCAGGCCATTGCAACCGGCCATCTTCCGGATATTGCGGCCGGGCGCAAGGCAATCGCTGCTTCCTTTGAGCAGCAATACTTCGAACCGGGTTCCAAGAATGCTTGGGATCAGGCCTACGGCCATTTCAAGAACCTTAAACTTTAAGAAAGGAGGACTGAACCATGAGAAAACTGATTAGTCTAAAAACCCTATTGTTACTTACGTTGATATTTGGCATGGTTTTGCCGGGCGTTGCCATGGCAAAGGAGGCCGAAATTGTCGTGGTCGTTAAAATTGCGGGAATTCCATGGTTTAACCGATTGGAAGAAGGCGTGGTTGAGGCTGGCAAGGATTTGGGAGTTAAGGCCTACCAGGTAGGCCCCGCAGAAGCAGATCCCGCACAGCAGGTTAAAATCGTAGAAGATCTCATCGCCAAAGGGGTCGATGCGATTTGTGTGGTTCCCAATGATGCCTCAGCCATGGAGCCGGTCTTCCAAAAAGCCAAGAACAAGGGCATTGTGGTATTAACCCATGAATCTCCCGAACAGAAAGGCTCCGACTGGGACATCGAAACGATTGATAACGATAAGTTCGGCGAAATGCATTTTGAAAAGCTGGCCCAGCTCATTGGGGGCGAGGGTGACTTTGCCCTTTTCGTTGGATCTCTGACCGTTCCCTTGCACAATTACTGGGCGGACGTCGGTCTGGCATATGCCAAGAAGAAATACCCCGGCATGAAGCTGGTGACCAAAAGAATTCCTTGCGGTGAAAGTGCAGAAGAAGCCTACAAGCAAACCCTCGGACTGATAAAAGCCTATCCGAACCTCAAAGGTATCGTCGGCTTTGGAAGCCTCGGTCCGATCGGCGCTTCCCAGGCCCTGAAAAAGAAAAAGATGGGCGGAGAAGTTAAAATAGTTGGAACGGTGATTCCTAGCCATGCGGTGCCCTAT
>CP070746.1:1577312-1592301 GCA_020348305.1 Desulfobacterales bacterium | reverse complement strand
CCATCACCCGAATTTTTCGCGGACGGTTTGGTCTCGTCCCCCCAAAATTTGTTCAGGAATTGATCTCGACCGGAACCATAGCGGTAAAGTTTATAGCGCATCGCACTCTTTTTATAATAATCCTGGTGATAGTCCTCTGCGTTATAAAATTTATCTAATTTTACAATCTCGGTGACAATCGGTTTGTCAAACCGACCGGAGGCTTCCAGTTCTTGTTTGGAGGCCTCTGCCAAGCGCTTCTGTTCATCGTCATGGTAGAAAATGGCGCTTCGATACTGAGAGCCTCTATCTACAAATTGTCCACCTGAATCGGTCGGATCCACGTGTCGCCAGAAAACATCGAGCAGTTCCTTATACGTGATCTTTTCGGGATCATAAATGACTTGAACCGCCTCGGTATGGCCGGTTCCACCGGCACTAACTTCCTTATAGGTGGGATTTTCAGTATGTCCTCCGGCATATCCGGATATGGCTTCAACGACACCATCTTGTTTTTCAAAATCAGATTCTACACACCAGAAACATCCACCGGCAAACGTGGCTTTCGATAAATTCTTATATTTTTCATCCATGGTTATACTCGTTTCCTGTTTTGGGTAATTGTTTTTTTGAAATCCGAATAGGATTATTCCTATTAAGAGAAATAGTGTAATAAGGAGAAAAGTCTTCATATAAATGCCTCCTTAAACGCAAAATATTTACTATTGAGTCAATCAGTTATAAAAGGTTTCATTTAAACCTGATAAATTATTTCTTAGTCGTAAAAAACCTCTATTCCTTAAAAGAATTCATAAGTTTTAAAATATAATCATTGTCTGACAACTTTACCATACAGCTTGACTGTACCAACCTCATCACTTACCGTATGCAATATAAAAACGTTCTAAAATTGGGAATACTTTTGAGGTTTGAAAACTTGGTGGAAGTCTCGGAACGAATTCGTTCCACGACCCAAAAAAAGGAAAAAATCTCTCTTTTTGAAGAGACAACCGGTTAAGTTCGCTGAAAGCCTGAAGGTTTATCGATTGTCCTTCTCATGTTTCAACAACCACTCTTTTCGCCACAGGCCGCCGCCGTATCCCGTTAAAGTCCCGTCACTGCCGATGACCCGATGACAAGGAACAATGATGGATATGGGATTTTTTCCGTTAGCACTCCCCACAGCTCGGCAGGCGGTAGGGTTGCCGATTGCAACGGCAACCTCCCCATAAGATGCGGTCGTTCCGTAAGGTATTTTTCTTAATTGCCGCCAGACTGACTTTTGAAAATCCGTTCCCTGCATGATCAAATTCAATGAAAAGGTCTTTCGATTGCCTTGAAAATACTCATCAATTTGTTTGGCACATTCCTTTATACACGAAGGAAGATCGTCATCATCAGAATGCGCTTGATCTACGAAATTTAAATTTAGAATACTATCCTGAGGTCCCTCAATTTCAACCGTTCCAATGGGTGATTTGTAATGCGTTTTAAATGTCTTCATGGTTCACCTCAAAATGTTATCCCAATTGAAAATCAATTGGAAGTTCTATGTTATTCGTTATTGGTTACTAAAATATAAGACCATTCAAGAAAATATAAATAACGAAACCAGATTCTTAGGTCAAGAGAACCAATCCTTTTGTATAATTGATTATCAGAATAATAAAAATATCTTTTCACAATGAAATTAAAAATACTTGCTAGGATTCTTTTAGTTTTGCTAATGTGAAACTGTCGGATTCCACTATCATTGGTAAAAACCAAAACAAAGGAAATCGCCATGCAAGACGAGATATAAGAAACGATACAAATGTATAATGGATGGGAAGAATTTTACAATATTGAAGTCGGCGATAAACTCGACTTCTTTTCAAGAAATAAAAGACTGTTAGTTGTGATTTTTGCCCAGCAGTTTGACAGAAAGTTTCTGGATTTTATGTGCAAGCTGGCCAATCAGATCCGAACCTTGGCCCAAACCAAGATGGGAGCCCAAAAATTAAGCTGTCTTCTTTACCATAAACGCGCCATGCTCTATTTTGTTCAACCCTCTACCCGGACGTTTGTTTCTTTTCTCAATGCATGCCATATCTTGGGCATGCGGGTATCGGAGATTCGAGGCACCAGCACAAGCTCGGAGGTAAAAGGTGAATCCCAGGAAGACACCATTCGAACATTTGCCAGCTATGTGGATTTGATCATTATCCGGCATCCGGAAGAAGGCTTTGTTGAAAAAGCGGCTTGGGTGCTGAACCAAACCGAGAGACCGGTTCCCGTAATCAACGGAGGCTCCGGTCCTGATCAGCATCCCTCCCAAGCGTTACTTGATATTTATACGCTTGAGCGATCATTTGAAAACATTGGCGGTCTGGACGGGAAAAAAGTTGCGATGGTTGGCGACTTGAAGCGTGGAAGAACGGTTCGCTCTCTGAGCTATCTGATGAAAAACTACAAAGACGTAACTCTATATTTCGTTTCCCCGGACATTTTTAGAATGAAAGACGATATCAAATCGTTTCTAAACAAGCATAAAATAGAATTTTATGAAACCGATGATTTCACCAGTGTCATACCGATTGTGGACGCCATCTATATGACCCGGATCCAAAAAGAATATTCCACAACTCCTTCAAAAGAAGTCGATGTCTATCCGAATTTTCATTTCACCAAAGAACATCTCTCCAAAATCCAATCCCATTGCATTATCATGCACCCGCTTCCCCGCCGTTACGAAATAGAAGTAGCCGTCGACAAAGATCCACGGGCAGTTTACTGGCGCCAGGAACGTAACGGAATGTGGATTCGTACAGCCCTGATTGCATATATCTTTGGGGTTGAGGATGAGATATCCGCGGAATTTAACTAGAAATGATAGTTTCTTTCCATCCCTTATTTGAAGCCGACAAAAATATCATTTGCGCCGGGCGGGAAGCCAATAGAGAAGATCTTTCGGCTATAAAGGCTGCCGAGGCAGTCATCCTACCCCAGGGATGCCGTCAAACCTTGTATGAGATGGCGCGAAATTATTGCGAACATATCTTTCCAAATTATGATGTCCGGTTTCGCTATCCGGGAAAGATCAATCAAATTCAGCTTTTTCGCGCAACCAACACGTATCATCCGAAAACCAAAATCTTTCAAACCGTAGATTCCTATCGCCAGCAATATAGTCGGGTTTCCAAACAGCCTCCATTCAAATTGCCGTTTGTCTTCAAGCTCGATTGGGGTGGCGAAGGGGATACCATATATTTGATACACTCGTTAAAGACTTTGCAGGATATGCTGCAACAAACTGAAATATTTGAACATTCAGGTCAAACAGGTTTTTTGTTACAGGAATACATTCCGAACCGCAATAGAACCCTCCGTGTCGTAATTATCGGCCGACAGTTGATTTCATACTGGCGAATCCAGGAAGTCAAAAGCGGCTTTTTAGCCAATTTGTCGAAAGGCGCAATTATCGATTCCGACTCTGAACCTGATTTACAAGCAAAGGCAGTCATAAGCATAGAAAATTTTTGTAAAAAAACAGAAATAAATTTGGCAGGCTTTGATATCATTTATTCTTCAGAGAAAAAAAGAAAAACACCTTTGTTGCTAGAAATAAACTATTTTTTTGGGCGAAGAGGCCTCGGCGGCTCGGACGCCTACTACCGTATTTTACAAAAAGAAATCCGTCATTGGCTCAAGCGCTTGGGTTTAGAATATGACACGAAAGAAAAAAATTCAACCGTTCGCATATGATCTGGAACAAGAAGATTTAAGAAGGGAGCGTCGCAGGGCAAAGGAACTCCGTGACAGCCAATGGTGGAAACGCCGACTGTCTAAAGGAATATGTTACTACTGCAGACGCCCAACCCCCCCAAAAAAACTCACCATGGATCATATCGTGCCGATATCTCGTGGTGGCAGAAGCACCAGGGCAAATGTGGTACCTTGCTGCAAAGAATGTAACAATGCCAAAAAACAACTCCTTCCCATCGAATGGGAAACTTATCTTAAAAAATTTAACCACTCCGTACTATAAATTCACCTCTTAAGTTTCATGCTCCAAAACCGATATACAATCTAGCCTGCTTCGCTTTTAATTGATGTATCGCATTACTGGAATTATGAAATGATGAGGTCAACGGTTTTTAAATATGGAGCTAATCTGTCCAAACTGTAAAAAAACATATAAAATCAACCCCAAAAAGATACCGCCAAACATAAAAACGGCCAAATGTAAGGCTTGCGGTCATACGATGCCGCTTAAATCAGAGCCTTCAAAAAAAACGCCTGCGCAATCAAATGCCCACAAAATTACATGCTTGTATTGCAGCCGGAAATATACCATTGATGTAAGCAAAATCCCGCCAAATATGAGCACTGTGAAATGCAAAGTGTGCGGTCATTCCATATCACTCAAACAGACCAAGGCGCAAGCCACCGACCCGCAAATCAACACCAATAAAATCACCTGCCTGTATTGCAGCAAAACCTATATGATTAATCGAAGCAAAATCCCTGATGGTGTGGGCACCACAACATGCAAATCCTGTGGGCACACCATTTCGCTCAAACCCAAACACTCATCAATCATTCCTCCGAAAGCTGAATTAAAATCGACAGGCGCCTATCTCAACCCCCCCAAAGTGGCAACGCTTAATCAGCCTATTTCTCAGCTACAGCAACAACCTTACACCCCGTTATGGAAAAAACCTTGGTTGCTTGCAGCCGTTTTTGCAGTGATTGTGGTAGGGGTCACTTTCATGTATACCAACATAGATTTTATGAAATTTCTCGGAGGACGATCTGCAAAAGAGCAGGACACAAAGCCAGCAAGGCAACACCATGCCACGCACCTGCCTAAGCCATTTCTGAACCTAAATATAAATGTTCCATTGGCCCTAGAATCTCTCGAAAAACACATACCCAAAGAAAAGAAAGACGTTACTTATACAACAACGGTTTCTGTCATCAACTCCCTGAATGTGAACAGAATACAGCTATATCTTTTCCCCGACTCAACGCACACTGTTTTACCCGCAATACTGGTACACGGGAGCAACAATAAAAGCCTGGAAGCGAGAGTTAAGAAGGCTGTCGCTATTAAAACGATGTTGGAACGAATGCCGGATGGATCTTATCGGCTGAAAAAAGAGGCCGTGCCTGCAGAAAAGCAAAAGGATTATACCATTGATCTGTATCGCATTCATTTCTCGGATCAAGGAGCGGTTATCGCACCCAAATCTTTATTGCCCGAATTAAAGAACACCGAGATACTCCAACAAACCCAGGTGGCTCAAATGGCGGCGTCGGTCGAGACATCGCAGGATTTGGCTGTATTGGCCATTCGAATTCCTGAACATTTTCAAGATGGATGGGAGAAAAAAATTAAAGACCTTCCGGGGCTCAAGCAAAATCCCCAGATGGCGATGATGGCAACCATGGGGGGAGGAATTCTGTCTCGAATGACCGAGCTTTTTGAAAAAATTGAAGCCATGGCTTTGGGTTTCCGGTTCAATGGAGACAAGGGAAGAACCCTAAGCTATGCGCAGATATTTCGAAAAGGTGTGGATGGCGCTAGAATACACCAACAGCTAAATGCCGGCGATGCGGACGATGCCGATATCGATGGTATCGTTTGGAATTTAATGGAGGTATTCAAGGATCCACGCTATCAACAACAGATTCGGTTCAACGACAATCGACTGGCTTTAGAATTCAGCTGGTCTGAAACAGACGATAAAGACTTTTTTTCTGCGCTTTCTGAAGCTACCATCGGTCAGCTTATGTCCCAAAGCATGCAGCTGGAGCCAACTGAAGGCCCCCTCATCACACAATACACGGATGAACCCCAACTGGTGGCATCCGTCAATGCTGACAAACTTAAAAAGACAGTTCCCGAATCAGTTCGAAAAAGCATCTTTCCCGGAAATTATTTTGATTTTGGTGATAATCCTCATATGACGTTAGACATGGATACCGTAAATATTCCTAATCCATGAGCACCTCATCATCGGTGTCGACACGCTTTCAGGGTGTTATTGATAAACTCAAAGTTGTCGTTATCAAGGAGACATTCGAATACCCATTTGAGATTGATGTTGATCTCAATCAAGGCAAGGAACTCAAACTATCACATATGCCTGAGATTCCAAAACGAATGCGGTTCAATCGGAATCCGGACATCGTCGCCATCCCAGTAGATACGTCTCAGCCGACCTTTATTTTGTAATGGAACCAGGTCTACATGAAACAACTCACCGGCTCCAAAATCGAATACTTACCTCAAGACCATTATAGCCGAGGCTGGTTGGAAGTAAAATTTATCGAAAGCTAAATCCCGCTTTAGTTGAAACGTCCAGGTTGTCATAGCAACTCGGTATCTATCACCTAATAAAGGAGGTTAATGCTCAAATCATATTTGAGATCTTGCTCATTCTGGAATATAATTAACATTAACTTCTAATTTGACTATCTTTCAATTTTCGCAGTTGAAAAATTTCTAACTTAAAAATAAAAATCCTTTTTCAAATTACAAATGACGTTAAGCATTTCAACTCAAATATGTAAGGATACTTATCAATGAATCCCTCAGTGACTAAAGATGAAGAACATATTTCCAACACCATTGAATTAAGTCATCAAAAATACCTTGTCAAAGTGTGTATGATTGTGGGCCTACCTGTATTAGGTTTTTTTATAATTTATGACATCTTAAAAGGGAGATATTTTGTAAGTTTCAACTTATTTTTAATGTTTTCCATAATTATGAGTCTATTTTTGATGATCAGGAAACCGGATTACAGAGCAAAAGAAAATATAATCTATCAATATTTTCTTACAGCATTGTTTATTTTATTCGGGTTCTATTTAATTTACACCATAGGGGTTGAGGGTAATTTTAGTAAAATGCCATGGGCTTTTATGTATCCCGTCCTGGTATTTTTTGCACTTGGCGTCGCCAGGGCGCTGATATGGGTATCAATCCTATATCTAGCGCTGTTATGTTTAGGAATTTTTTTCTTTCCGAATGAAAATCTTCTAATCGAAGACCTTAAACCAAGATTTTATATTGCATTTTTATCAGTTATCATCGCTTCGTATTTTTTCGAGCGCTTAAGAAGAGGCTACCAGTTGGAGCTGATAAATAATCAAATAACTTTGGAGGAGTCTGAGAGTCGCTACCGCGCTGCGTATGAGAAACTCAGCAATGAGATGAAAGAGCGTATTCGGGCAGAGGAAGCCTTGCGAGAAAGCGAAGAGGTTTATCGTGCGCTGGTTGAAGATGTGCCTGCTCTAATTTGTCGTTTTTTACCAGATGGTACCCTGTCATTCGTCAATAGTTCTTACTGTCGATATTTTGACAAAACCCCTAAAGAACTGGTGGGTGAAAACTTCTTTCAATTCATTCCAGAACCGGAACGAAAGAAAGTCAGAACACATTTCGAATCGCTTACTTTTGAAAACCCTGTGGTTTCATATGAGCATCAAGTTTTTGCACCAGACAGAGAAGTTCGCTGGCAACGGTGGACTGACCGTGCACTTTTTGATGAAAAGGGTAAGTTGTATCAATACCAATCGGTTGGAATAGACATAACAGAGTCCAAAAAGGCTGAAAATGCATTGCTACAAAGCGAAGCGCGCTTCAGAGAGTTGGCTGAGTTAATGCCGGAAACCATATATGAAATGGATTTAACGGGAAATCTAACCTTTGTAAATCGTAAAGCATACGACCACTTTAGGTATACTCAAGAAGACTTTGATAACGAATTAAATGGTTTTGATATGATTACCCCTGAAGATCGTGATAGAGCCATCCAAAATGTTCAGCGGATTTTGAATGGAGAAAGCATCGGTTTAAACGAATATACCGCATTGAGAAAAGATGGGAGCACATTTCCGATTATGATACATTCGGCAGCCATTATTCGTGAAGGCGAACTTATCGGTATCAGAGGTTTTATCATAGACCTCACTGACCGTAAGCGCGCCGAGGAGGAAAGAATTAAATTGGAAGCCCAATTTCAGCAAGCTCAAAGACTTGAGACGATTGGCACCCTTGCCGGGGGTATTGCTCATGACTTTAACAATCTTCTCATGTCAATTCAGGGTAATACATCATTGATGCTATTTGATATAGATTCCACCCAGTCTAACTATGAACTACTGAAAAACATTGAAAAACAAATCGAAAAAGGCGCCAAACTTACAAAACAACTTCTCGGCTATGCGCGCAAAGGAAAATACAATGTTACGCCGATCAACTTAAACCAGATCGTAACAGAAAGCTCTGTAACTTTCGGCAGAACAAGAAGGGAAATCACAATACGCCGCGAGCTTGCAAATGAATTGTATTCTATTGAAGCCGATCAGGGACAAATTGAACAGATTCTGTATAACCTCTATGTAAATGCTGCGGATGCCATGCCCGGTGGTGGAGAACTCTTTTTAAAAACATCTAACGTGACCCAGGAAGATATTAAGAGCGAACAATATGACCCTGCGCCGGGTTATTATGTCCGTTTAACGATTACGGATACCGGAATCGGAATAGACGAAACCGTCAAAGAACGTATATTTGAGCCCTTCTTTACCACTAAAGAAACAGGTCAGGGTACGGGACTTGGACTGGCCTCGGTGTATGGCATTACAAAAAGCCATGACGGATATATTGAGGTTGACTCTGAGAAGGGAAATGGGTGCATATTTAATATTTACCTGCCGGCTTCAGAGAAAAAACCGTTGGATCCCCCCGAAACTGCGACTCATATTATTGAGGGAAGCGGAACAATCCTGCTGGTAGATGATGAAGAAATGGTATTGGATGTAGGCGTTAAGGTGCTTAAAAAAATGGGTTATACGGCGCTCGAGGCTAAAAGCGGTAGAGAAGCGGTTGATATTTTTAAAGAAAATAAAGAAAAAATCGATTTGGTTATTCTGGACATGATTATGCCGGAAGTGGGAGGCGGAGAGGCCTATGACAGAATAAAAGCAATCAATCCTCGCATAAAGGTCCTTCTTTCAAGTGGTTACAGCATTGATGGTCAGGCCACCGAAATAATGAAACGTGGGTGTGATGGCTTTATCCAAAAACCCTTTAAAGCAAACGAATTATCCGGGAAATTGAAGGAAATATTAGGTATGAAACGAAGCTAGCCGTAGTACCGCTGCGGCGGCACGAAATGTCAAGCGAAGTTGCCCCACAGCCTGCCGTGCCGAAGATCAATAGATCAAAGACCGCAAAAGTTATTCGAACCCATCCTCCCAATTCTTTAAATTTGAGATATAAAACTTTCTTCATTCACCCTTTTTTTATTTTTTAAGTTGCGCTCTCCCTTATTTTTGATCTATTCCTATTTTAAACAGACAATTGAAAATTAAGGAGGAGATTATGAAGTCGGGCAAACTTCATTATGGCTGGATTGTCATTTTCATGGGATTTCTGACCACCATTGCCGCCCATGGATTTGGTCGCATGTCTTACACCATCATCCTTCCGGCCATGAAAGATGGACTTCATTTTAACTATACCCAGCTAGGGCTGTTAGGTACCGGTAATTTCATCGGTTATCTGACCATGGCCATCATCGGTGGATTTCTTGCCGCCCGGTTTGGAACCCGTATGGTCATCACCGTTGCCTTAATCCTCATGGGTGTGACCATGATCCTCACCGGGTTGGCCAACTCATTCGGCTTTGCATTTGCTATGCGACTTTTGACAGGCCTTGGCAACGGAGCCTCTTATGTACCCGCCATGGCGTTGGGCTCAGCCTGGTTTGCGATGAAAAAAAGGGGCTTTGCCACCGGAATTGTCTCGGCCGGAATCGGAGCCGGTACCCTCATATCCGGTTTGGTGGTTCCACCAATTTTAACCGCATTTGGCCTTAATGGTTGGCGCTATTCGTGGTACATTCTGGGTGTGGCGGTAGTTCTGATTTCCGGAGTTGTATATGTGTTTGTCCGCAGTCGCCCGGATGAAAAAGGCTTGCAGCAAGTCGGGGCAGAGCAAACAGATTCGCAGTCACCAACTTCGTCTGATACCAAAAAGGCTTCTTCTCTGCAGTGGACCTCCGTGATTAAAATGGGGTCGGTTTGGTATCTAGGTGTTATCTACTTTTTCTATGGTCTTTCTTACATTATTTATATGACATTTTTTGCCGCCTACCTTGTCAAAGAAATGGGCTTTACACAGGAGTGGGCCGGCGGGCTGTGGGCAATGGTAGGCGGATTAAGCATATTTTGCGGGGTCATCTGGGGTGGTATATCCGATCGTTTAGGGAGAAATAAGGGATCGGCGTTAGCCTATTTGGTCCTCGCACTTTCTTATATCATCTATGCCTTAATCAAAGTAAAATTCGGCTTCTATCTGTCTGCCATTGTTTTTGGACTGACGGCCTGGAGTATACCGACGATAATGGCGGCTGCTGCCGGAGATTTTGTCGGACCACGATTGGCACCGGCAGGGCTGGGATTTATCACCTTATTCTTCGGCATTGGCCAAGCTCTGGGTCCGGCGTTGGGAGGATACCTGGCAGATGCCAGCAAAACGTTTGCGATACCGTTTCTTGTTGCGGGTGGGATCTCATTAATTGGGATGGTATTGTCGTTTTACCTTAAAAAACCATCCACAGCTCGAGATAGCTAAAGCTTTTGAACTTCAATACCAAAAAATATACTAGATCAAGTCGCTCAAGTACTTATGGATATGGCTCAACAGCCTGTATGCACAAATGGGATCTGTGCCAGAATACCTTCAGATGAAAATAATAAGGATATATCCCGTAGCTGGACAGTATCCGAAGTAGAAGGATCTCTAATCAAGGATGGACGGACATAACGCGAGAGAGCCGGATTAAACTCGGCAGATGCAAAATCATCCCCTTGACTTTAAGCCCGCCGTTTCGCATCGCCTGAATGATCTCTCTGCCGGTTTCATCGAAATAATACGGCAGCCCGAACTTGATCTTTACGTTGGACATGGCCATAACGATATCGGCCTCGGTACGGATAACAATAAGCGCCTGGTCTGAGATACCGGGATGGACCGTTAAGGTTCCTTTGGAAAACGCCATGGTCATCTCGATATCCACATCCGTGACAACTAATCCGACTCCGATGTTCAGTTTGACGAAATCGCTGACCTTGTGAGGGTTCTGTTCCAGGTTCTGGGCGATCAGGTCCTTGATCATAACCGCCAGCCCGATTTCCTCGGCACCTGGACCCAGTTGAAAATTGATATTAGTCTCCACCAAAATAGGCTTTCCTGTAGACTTCCAGTACTTCTTCGGGGTCCATAACGAATCGCGGGTTGTAAACAATAGCACCATCCGTCACAGCAAGCTCCGAACATTGCTCCAGCTTGCTTTCTTTCACACCGGCGTCCTTGAGGGTCGTGGGCATACCTATGCGTTTTACCAGGGCTTCAACCTCCGTAATTCCGGCTTCCCCGGCAGTAACCGGTGACATGTTCCTGGTCTCAACGCCCAAAGCGTCGGCGATGTCCGCCATACGGTCCGGAATCTCTTCCAGGTTGTAACGCATCCCGTGGGGCAGCAGTATTCCGTTAGCCAGGCCGTGGGGAGTACGGCAAACCGCGCCCAGACTGTGGGCCATGGCATGAACCATTCCGACCATGGCATTGGAAAAAGCCCACCCTGCGATCAATGCAGCAATTTGCATCTGGCCCCGGGCCACCATGTCCGACCCGTCTTCCACCGCCTGAGGTAGATAGGTGTTAATCAATCGGATCGCATGCAGCGCCATTCCGTCGGATATTGGGTTTCTTTGCTGGGACACATAGGCTTCCACAGCGTGGGTCATAGCGTCCATTCCCGTGGACGCCGTGAGCCCCGGTGGAAGCTTTTCCGTCATCTTCGGATCGAGAATCGCCACTCTGGGAATGTTATAATTTTCAAAGAGAAAGATTTTCTGACCCTGTTCCTTGTCCAGCACCACGGAAAAAATCGTCACCTCGGATCCAGTTCCGGCGGTGGTTGGAATCACGACGTGAGGTGTCTGTGGCCGGGTCAGCAGCTGCATCCCCTGATAATCCTTAAGGTTTCCGCCCTCGGTCAGAAGAATACAGATACCCTTGGCCGTATCGATGGCGCTGCCGCCGCCCAGACTAACCACCACATCGGCGTCCACAGACCGGGCATATTCGGCGCCTTGATCCACAATATCTATGCCGGTATCCTGGGGGATATCCGAGTAAACGCCTGCCAGGGAGCCGCCCAGCATCGCCTCCACCTGGTCCGCCATGCCGGTAGCAATAATTCCCGGGTCTGTGACCAGCAGCGCTTTTTTGCCCAGACTGCCGACCTCCAATGGCAGATCCGAAATCATCCCGACACCGAAAATCACCTTGGTCGGACCGAAATAGTTAAATGTCCAATCCGCTTCGTAACCCATGATCTTCCCTCCTGTATTAGTAATTCCGAGCTCCGCGAAGACAATGAAAACAAATAAATCAGTGCCCATCCGATAATTCAAATACTCAGATGAAGGGCGCTTATTAGGGTTCCAATATGGAACCTAATCAGTCATCAGGGAACTTGGAATCTACAAGGGTTAAGCATCGAATGACTTCCTGGGTTCCTTTGAGGTATTTCACCATGTAGGGAAGGTTTCCCTTCAGCTTCAGCTTACCCTGCATCATGGCCTTAATCGCATCCAGTTCTGTTTTGGCCACTTGCTTCCAACGAACATAAGGGCCGATCATGACAAATTTCGCGGATTCCGCCTTTTCTTTGTCGACCATTCGGATGCCATTAACCGTTCCGTCGTATAAATCCAGGTAAAGATATTTCTCATCATTAAGGCCTTTCTCTGGGTCCGGTTGTATGATGCAGCCGACGTCTCCTTCCCAGCCCTTGTTGTATACCGGAAAGTCCTTGCTTTCCTTGAGCTTCTCTTCCCAAGCCGCGCACCACTCGTCCGTGAAAACATCAATCGCCATGTCGTTCCTCCTTGTTAATATAGCTTTTCTTTCAAAAATTCGAGGTTCAAAGAACCCAACAGCTCCGAGGTCGGAAACCCTTTTTCATTGAGCCCGCAAATCTCATAGTACTCCTTCTTCATCAGCGCCTCATCCGGAACACTGCCTTCCGCCATACCTTCGGTAAGGGCGGTGAGTACCCGTTTGGGTAGTTTGTCGTCCACTTCATTAACTCCCATAAGGTTGTTCAGCGCCCGCTTGAGCACCCAGGCCCGCCGACCGGCTTCCAGAAAAGCATTCATATCGAATTCGAAGCCGGTCACTGAGTTAAACCCGTCTAAAAGGTGTTCGGGACCCATGGCCCAGTAAACAAAATGGCACAAGCATACCGCGTTGGCCATCTGGCCGAGGTTCTCGGCGATAGCCACCATCTTCGCCTTGCCCCGGCTCTCTGTGGCCGGGTAGTCCTCCTCGAATCCGGCAGCATCCCATGCAACCATCCCCTGCTCCACAGGTTGCACAGTGTGTTGCAGATGACAGGCCCCCCGGTTTGAATTCATGTAGGCCAATCCCATGCCGTGAAACCCCCGGGGATCGTGCATGGGTAGCTCGAGGCCCTTGACGGTAACCACAAAATCTCTGGCCGCTTCCCCGATGCTCTCCGCCAGCGCCCGGCTTCCTTCGGCAGCCCGGTCGCCGAAGCCGTCTCTGTGGGCGATTTTCTTGACCAGCTCCGCCACTGCCGACATGTTGCCCCATGATAGATCCAGCCCGTCCAGATTATCCCTGGAAAGCAGCCCCTTTTCGTATGCTTCCATGACAAATGCGATGGTGGTGCCGCAGGAGATGGTGTCCAGACCGAACCTGTTGCACAGCTCGTTGACATGGGCCACGGCATAAAGATTGTTGTTCATAAGCATCGTTCCGAAAGTGGCGCAGGTCTCGTACTCGGGCCCAGGGCCTTCTTCCACCTTGTACTCGGCAGTGTCCACCGTCACTATCGGCTTGCATCCGATGGGACAGGCGTAACAAAAACCCCTTTTCTTGAGCATCTTTTCTACCAGGGCCGGACCGCCTAATACTTCGCCCAATTCCAACTCCCCCCCTTTCGACCAATTCTTTATGGGCACATCACCTGTCATCATTCCGATGTCCATACCTATATTCGTTCCCAGCTCGTGCATCGATTCGGCCACCATGGAGCCTTTTATCGTTTCAAGAGCGGATTTCCGCCCCGCTTTGTAAGCTTCTTCGTCAGCAATCGGCACCTTGCCGGTACTCCGCACGATCACTGCTTTGAGATTCTTGCTACCCATCACTGCGCCCATCCCGCAGCGGCCGAAGTAATGGGCTTTGTCGTTGCTCACGGCGGCGAACTTCACCCGATTTTCTCCGGCCGGACCGATAGCCAGAACTCTTGCCGAACGATCCTCAGAGTGCTTTTTCTTCAATGCATCAATGGTCTCGTAGGTGTCCTTGCCCCAGAAATCGTCGGCATTCTCAATTGAAACCGTGCCGTCATCGATGAAAATGTATACCGGTCTGCCTGCCTTCCCCGTGACGGCGACACCGTCCAGTCCAGATTTCTTCATATCGGCTCCGAAGGTTCCGCCGGATGCAGACTCCCCCCAGATACCCGTCAACGGGGACCGTGCGCACATCACAAACCGTGAGCTACCGGGAAAAGTGGTGCCCACAAGAGGACCGGCCATTATGAACAGCGGGCTTTCCGGAGCCATTGGGGCTGCTTCCGTCCCGCCCTCTTCAAGGAAGAGCCTTGCCGCCAAGGCGCTTCCGCCCACGTAAATTTTAAAATACTCCGGATCCATCCTTTTTTCGTTGATGGACCCTGTGCTCAAATCGATCGCAAAAAACTTATTGAATGTTCCGGACATGTTGCCTCCAGTTTTTTAAACTATATTATAGCACTATTATATTTTTACAATGTTTTCAGGGGGTAAAGCGAATTAGTAATACTAACCTCTCCAAACAGAGTCAAGTTATTTTTGATTGTCTTAGCTCGGAGAAACGGCAGATTTTCGACCGAAAAAGGGACAGCGTGAATAATATACTAAATGATGAGAC
>CP070746.1:1572981-1577212 GCA_020348305.1 Desulfobacterales bacterium | reverse complement strand
GAAGAAACGTAAAGGTCGGCCGAAATGGCACAAAGAAATGGAAAAGGATAGGATAAAAAAAGCATCTCAAATTCGGAAAAAATGACCAAATAATGTTCGATTATCTTTTTTTCACATCTCTTACTCTTTTTCTCCTCGGTCTAATCTATAAAATTTCTACCTGGTTTACCAGAAATATCGGTATCTTAGGGAAAAACATCAAAGCTTCTCAAAGGATGCTTTCAGCGGCCAGGGGCATTTTTCATGTTATGGGCAGTCATAAGGTTCTCACGCTGCTCAATACTTTCCTGTTGGATGTCTTATTTCAACGGCGAATTTTGAAAGAAGATTTGCTCCGTTGGGTGGCACATATGTTGATATTTTATGGGTTCATGCTGCTGTTATTCATGCATGCCCTGGAAAGCGTGGTGTCTGAGGCGATATTTAGCGATTATTACTCGACGCTTAATCCGTTCTTCTTTTTGAGGGATTTTTTCGGCGCCATGGTGTTAGCCGGCGTGATTATTGCGGCATTACGCCGCTATATTTTAAGACCTCAACGGCTGAGAACGAGCCCGATGGATCATTATGCCATCATCATCGTGGCAGTTATAATGCTGTCCGGTATTGCTCTGGAAGGTCTTAAAATAGCTTCCTACACTGAATTTCAAAGAATGGTTGAGGATTATGCCGGCTTGGATGATGAAGATGAAATTCAAGCGCTTGAGGCGGTCTGGGTGCGTGATTACGGCACTGCTTCGCCCAATATCAAAGAACCTATTGACGAAGATCTCATATCATCAGGTCGAGAAGTTCACGAAAACAACTGCATGGATTGCCATTCATCAGCAAAATGGGCGTTTAACGGGTATGCAACGGCAAAAATCATTAGCCCAGCGGCCTTATGGCTGGACCGAGTAGGCAGTATCACCCTGGTATGGTATATTCATATTATCACTTGTTTCATCGGTATGGCATATCTGCCTTTCAGTAAGATGTTTCATCTCATTGCCACTCCCTTCACCCTGATAGCCAACAAGGTAATGGATCCTGTTAAATCTTTGCCGGCTAACATTTTAACCCGGCAGATCATGGAACTGGACGCCTGTACCCATTGCGGCAGCTGCAGTCTGAATTGCTCGGCTGCCATGGTGTTTGAGGCGGCCGGCAATGAATATATCTTGCCTTCCGAGAAAATGGGTCTCCTCAAGGATTTGGCCTCCGGCAAGAAGCTGAATGATCAACAGTATAGAGCCATCCAAGAAGGTGTCTATCTCTGCACGAACTGTGACAGGTGTACGGTTCGTTGTCCGTCCGGAATCCGATTAAAAGAGTTGTGGTACAGTGTTCGAGAAGAGCTGCTGGCGAGCGGACCACCGCTTCCACATGTTCTGACCCCCTATTCCTTTGCGCGGGGATTGATAATTCAGGACACTATCTCGGCTGATGAGTACACCCGTCCGATCGAAACAGCCAGACAAGCGGTTGCCGGCCGGTTTATCAATTTGATGAATCCCGACATCGCCATTCCTTTAAATGCCGGGGGATCTCAGCCGGTAATAATGGATACAACGTATACCCATTGTTTTAGCTGTCAGAGCTGTACGACGGTGTGCCCGGTTGTGGGGAACTATGATAATCCCGAGCAGGAAGTCGGACTTTTACCGCATCAAATCATGTGCTGCCTTGGTCTGGGATTGACGGAGATGGCATCCGGTGCCCAGATGATCTGGGATTGCCTGACATGTTACAAATGTCAGGAAAACTGCCCGCAGCAGGTCGAGGTGTGTGATGTTTTATTTCGATTGAAAAACACCGCCGTGGAGTCGTTTGGTGGCGGTTGAGCGAAGCCGTTGAGTTGATCGTTATTAGTTATTACCTTGATTACCCGCAATTTAGCTTAAACGAAAACAATCATAATTAACCTGTTTGGACCCGTCTTGTCCGGGTTAGGAAAGACCCCATGAAATTCGCGTTGTTTCAGGGCTGTAACATTCCGGCCAGAGTCGAGCAGTACGCGCACGCCACTCAAGCCGTGGCCACAAAACTCGGCATTGAGCTCGTTGAAATATCCGAATTTAACTGTTGCGGTTATCCGGCACGCAACACGGATTATCGTGCCTTTGTTCTTTCTGCCGCAAAAAATATGGCGGTGGCGGAAAGCGTCGGCCTTGATATGCTGGTGATGTGCAAGTGTTGTTACGGGAGCCTGAAAAAAGCCGCATATTTATTAAATCAGGATCAAGCCTTAAAAGCAGAGATAAACCGCTTTCTGGCAAAAGAAAACCTCGAATATAAAAACAGCATTCAGGTGAAGCATTTGCTGTCGGCATTGTATCATGATGTGGGAATGGAACATTTAAAAAGCAAGATAGCAAAAACATACAGTGGACTGCAAATAGCGACAAGCTATGGTTGCCATGCATTACGCCCAAGCAATGTGACGGATTTTGACGATCCGGTTTCACCACGGATATTTGATGAATTGGTTGAAATAACTGGTGCGTTTAGTGTGCAGTGGGCCCGCAAACTGGATTGTTGCGGGGCGCCCTTAACCGGCATAAATGATCGGCTTGCGATGGATATGGCTCAAAAAAAAATAACCAGTGCCAGAGAGGCGGGTGCGCATTTCATCTGCACAGCATGTCCCTATACCCACCTGCAGTTTGACGTAGTTCAAGCCCGTCTGGCTTCCAATCCCGAAAACGGGCAACCTCTGGCTCCCATTCTTTACCCCCAGCTGCTCGGATTATGTTTGGGTATTGATGAAAAGACGCTGGGTATCAAAGAAAACGAAATCGATCTTTCCGGTATTGCATCATTTTTAATGGCGGAGTGATTATGTCAAATAAAGATGTTGGAGCGGTAATGGTAGTGGGCGGCGGTATTGCCGGAATGCAGGCATCACTGGATCTTGCCGATTCCGGTTACTATGTCTACCTCGTCGAAAGTTCAAGTTCGATCGGGGGAATGATGTCACAGCTTGACAAAACATTCCCTACCAATGACTGCGCGATGTGAATTATATCGCCGAAACTGGTCGAGGTCGGCCGGCATATCAACATCGAGCTGTTAACCCTTACCGAAGTAGAAAACATTTCCGGTGAAGAAGGCAATTTTGAGGTCAAGCTGATCCAACACCCTCGCTACGTCGATATGGACAAGTGTATCGCCTGTGGTGCCTGTGCGGAAAAATGCCCCAAAAAAGTTACCAATATATATGATGGGGGCCTGGCTAAGCGTAAGGCAGTTTACGTGCAGTATGCCCAGGCCGTTCCGCTAAAATATACGATAGATGCGGATCAATGCATCTATTTCCTTAAGGGTAAGTGCAAAGCCTGTGAGAAATTTTGTCCAACCAATGCAATCAACTTCGATGATCCCAAAAAAGATCTAGCACTAAATGTCGGTGCTGTTGTTTTAGCCTCCGGCAGCGAAACCTTTGATCCTTCTACTTACGACACATTCGGATATTCAACCTCGGCCAATATTGTCACCAGCTTGGAATTTGAAAGAATCCTCTCAGCCTCCGGACCCTACGGAGGGCATTTGATCAGACCATCGGACAAGACCGAACCTCAAAAAATAGCCTGGCTTCAGTGCGTGGGCTCCAGAGATAACCATATCGGCGCCAGAGGTTATTGTTCCGGGGTTTGTTGCACCTACGCCGTCAAGGAAGCAATTTTAGCCAAAGAGCACAGTAAAAACAATCTGGATGCAGCGATTTTTTACATCGATATACGCACCTATGGAAAGGACTTTGAGCGCTATTATACCCGTGCAGAGCAGGACACGGGCGTACGGTTTGTCAAGTCGCGAATTACGCATGTGGAACCCATGGATGAAAACGGCCGGCACCTCATCCGTTATGTCGACGGTGCCGGACAGACTACTGCTGAAAAGTTCGATATTGTTGTTTTGTCGGTGGGTCTAGGCGTCCAGGGTCAAGCCATATCCCTGGCGAAAAAGCTGGGTATCGAGCTGAATCAGTATAACTTTGCGAAGACCGGGAGTTTTGACCCGGTCCAAAGCTCGCGATCCGGTATATATGTGTGCGGTGCCTTTCAGGAGCCCAAAGATATTCCATCCTCAGTGATCGATGCCAGCGCAGCGGCCGGTAAGGTCGGAAGCAGACTATCTAAGGCCAGATGGACCCTTACCCAAACCACACAATTGCCTGAACAGATCGTTGTCAAAGGAGAACCCCCGAGAATCGGTGTTTTTGTCTGCTGCTGCGGCACCAATATCGCCG
>CP070746.1:1566599-1572881 GCA_020348305.1 Desulfobacterales bacterium | reverse complement strand
TCCAAATCCATGGGTTTTAGTCAATCAAATTGATGACTCCGGCAGGTGGTGATACCATTATGGTATCTGCAAAATTGTAGAAATCCAGATATGTAGATGTAATCACAACTTCTGTAAGATTACAGATATCATCAAAATTGATCGTCAAGTCAAGGAAATCCTAAATTTAATTAATGTAAAATCATCTGCGCCCACCGATACTTTAATCGAAGCATTGATTTTTTGGTCAGGATACCTGTAGCAGACCTTACCAAGTCATCCTCTGAAAACCATTGTGTTATCCATTTGGAACATGTACTCTTAGTGGAATTGAATTTATTGCAAAACCCGCGCAATTTCGATCTGGACGGATTCTATGCCTTTTGCAGAAAAGAAATACCCGGGTATGCTCAACCGGGGAGTTATCCGCCTGACCCAGGAGTTGCTCCTTACCGCCACAAGATCAGAAAATCGATTTTGATGCACGATTTTATAGAAAGAACGCCGGAGAAAGATGCCGATCAGAATGATTTGATCTACCGCATAGGCCCGGATGGGATAAAGGAGTTCAAAACCGGGGATTACTGGGGTGAAATGACCAGGTGCACGGATGCTGCGGTGAGCGCACTGTTTGCCGCAGCTACCCGGAGGCAGAATCTTTTTTCCGATGCCTGACAGTATTCCGGCAATTAGATACGTCATTCCGGCCATAGTGGAACGGATTTCTTCGCGAGGCCGGCTGTAAAGTCAAGTTGACGTTGCCTGTGTAATGGCCGGTTTTGTGTAATGACTTGTAGCGTTTGGTAGGCCAAGAGTCCTGTTATTGTCACAATTTCAAAGGAGGTTTTTAATGAGCGCGGAAAAAGCAATACCAATACCTGGATATGAATCTTCAGTAACTGATGTGGGGTTTCACAAGATAAACGTTAGAGGGTATCCACTCGCAGATATTATTCGAAAACTCACTTTCACGGAAACGGTTTTCCTGACAATCAGGGGAGAGCTGCCCACAGAAAAGCAGACAAGAGTCATGGACGCGGTCCTTTGTGGTATCGTGGATCATGGGTTGTTTGCTCCCACCAGCCTGGCCACGAGAGTGGTAGCCTCCGCTGCCCCTGACAGTATTATGACAGGCGTTGCTGCAGGCATGCTTACGGTCGGTGCTGTGACCGTGTCACCGCAGGATACGGCCGTAGTAATCGAGGAGGCCCTCAAAATGATGAAGGAGGAGGGAATGAGCAAAGAAGAGGCAGCCACAAAGATCGTAGAAGATCATAAAGCTAACAGAAAGAGGATGCCGGGCCTCGGTCATCCCCTCCATCCCACAGGCGACCCCAGGGCCATTGCACTAAAAGAGGTGGCTGTGGAAAATGGCGTGTGGGGAGAAAAGGGGGATATCTATGAAGAGATCCACAGGGCGTTCGCTGAGATAACCGGCAAGTCCTTTCCAATAAACATTGACGGGATGATGGGATGCGTTTTGAGTGAGTTAGGCTTTTTACCGAAAGAGATGGCCGGAGTTGCGGCGCTTTCCTTTATGCCGGGGATGATCGCTCATGCCGTTGAAGAGAGTAAGACAATCAAGCTGCGGGTTGCCGAATGCGAGTATACAGGAGTACCGGAGAGGAAGCTCCCTTAGTGCAGGAGAACCATTCAAACGCTCATCAAAACATATAAGGCATAATTAAATACCTGTGAATGCAAAGGAGAACAAGATGAAATATTTTGATGATTTTGAAATCGGAGAAAAATTTACAACCAAGGGTAGAACCATCACCGAGGCTGATATTGTTATGTTTGCGGCATTCAGCGGCGACTGGAATGAACTTCACACAAATGCCGAGTACGCAAAAACGGGTCCTTTCGGTGAACGAATAGCCCACGGATTTCTTGTTCTCGCCGCGTCTTCTGGGTTGATGCCGCTCGAAGAGATGGCCGTTTTGGCATTTTACGGAATGGATAAGGTCCGGTTTTTAGGACCCACCAAAATAGGGGATACGCTCCATGTGGAAATGGAGGTTAAGGAGAAGCAGGAAAAGAATGAAAAGAGCGGAGTGGTGTCGTTCAAGAGCAGCATAAAAAATCAAAAGAAAGAAGATGTGGCTATTTTTATCATGAAGTTGGCTCTTCACAGAAAATAAAGGATCCAGGACAATAACAGTGCTGAAGCATCTTTTTTCACCCATAAATATCGGTGCCATGGAGGTAAAAAACAGGTTGGTCATGTCCCCGATGGGCATCAACTTTGGTGTTGATGAAGATGGGTACGTCACTGACCAGCTCAAGGAGTATTTCGTAGCGCGGGCCAGAGGCGGGACTGGTATGATGATCGTGGGCGGCGCCGCTGTTCATTCCACAGGTCTGGATCTTCCCAAGCTGCCACGAATTTGGGATGATAAACATATCCCCGGATTCAGGAAGATGACCGATGCGGTCCACCAATATGATGTGAAATTCGGAATCCAACTCCTGCATGGCGGGAGACAGAGTTATCACAGTAACAAGGTGGCGCCGTCTCCCCTCCCGGCCCAGGGAGTGGTCAAAGGGGCCCCAAGAGAACTCACAATCCCCGAAATTGGGGAGATGGTTGAGGCCTTTGGAGACTCGGCCCGAAGAAGTGAGGAGACTGGTTTCGATTTTGTCGAGATTCATGGTGCGCATGGCTATCTCATCACCGAATTTTTAGCCCGGAACTCGAACAAAAGAGAGGATGAATATGGGGGGTGCTTTGAGAACAGGATCCGGTTTCTCCTCGAGGTCCTGAGGGATATCAGAAAAAAGACCAGTCCCGATTTTCCGTTCGGTGTCAGGATAAATGGTGATGACTTCATCAAGGACGGATGGGTCATTGAAGACGCCAGGCGGATTGCCCCTATTCTTGAGAAGGAAGGAGCAGCTTATCTCCATATCACCGCCGGGATTTACGGCTCCTATCCTCCCGGCATAAGCATCCCCTCCATGTATGCCAAGCAGGGAGTCTTTATCTACCTGGCCGAGGAGGTCAAGAAGGTGGTGTCGATCCCTGTAATAGGCGTTGGGAGAATAAAGGATCCCGAGCACGCAGATCGGATCATAAAAGAAGGCAGGGTGGACATGGTCTCCATGGGTAGGGCCCATCTGGCAGACCCCGAGATTGCCAATAAGGCGCGGTCAGGCAATCTTGCCGATATCAGGCCTTGCATCGGCTGCTGTCTCGGTTGCGTGCATAATGTCTTTAAATTGGAAGCCGCTACCTGTGTCATGAATCCGGAAGTAAACCGGGAATATCTGTTCAAAGGTCATAAAAAAGTCGCAACCCCAAAGAAAATATTGGTCGTAGGCGCAGGACCTTCGGGTTTGGCCATTTCGAGAATGGCAGCCATTCGCGGTCACAGAGTTATAGTCTGTGAGGAGAAAGGGCATGTCGGCGGTATGTTGAGGTTTGCCTCTATACCTCCCGGACGTTCAGAGATTATGGATCTTATCAACTATTATCAAAGGGAACTGGATAGGCTGCGTGTTGAGATAAGGCTGAATGTCAGTCTTGACTATGACCTTGTGGATTCAATTGAGCCGGATACCGTCGTTCTTGCTACGGGCAGCCTTCCCGACATGCCCCAGATCGAGGGGCTCTTCGATACCGAGATGGACTTACACACCCTGCTTGATGTTCTGGAGGGAGCTTCCACAGTGGACAATCGGGTGATTATTCTTGGGGGAAACCAGGCGGGACTTCAAGTTGCTGACTTTTTAGCTGAAAAGGGCAAGGAGGTCGTTGTCTTGCACCGCGACAGGCATTATGCCGTGGAAATGCCATCCAACGATCGGGTTTATCTGATGGAAAGGCTAAAGAGACCCAATGTTAGGCTATACAAAAATGTGTCTATCAAACAATTTCTGCCCCGGGGGATTGTTTTTCGATCAAAAGACGAAGAGATGCGTCTCGAAGACTTCGGGGACTTAGTTATTTCCGAGGGGATGAGATCCATCAGAAAACTTGCTGATCTTTTCAAAGGCAGAGAGGTGGAACTACATATAATCGGGGATGCCAAGAACCCCAGAGGCCTTCTGGAATCCCAAAACGAGGCCGATGAGCTTGGTCGCTCTATTTGAGATATATAACATTGATGGGCAGCTTACGATCTGATGCATAAACAGAAGCTTAGCCAAAATCCATTTTTACACATACAGATCCAAAATTTAATGAAGCTTATTTATGCAAATCTATCCTCCCACAACTGGAAGGAATATTCTGAGACACCACAACGATGTAATCTAAATATAGTATTGCGAAACGCAATGTGAAAAATAGCTGAATGATGGATTGCGGCTATAAATCTAACCTCTTGAAAAATTTCATCTTCCATCCGGAAATCCTAAATTTTTAGCCCACCTTAAAAGATTCGATTCAGGCACGCTTTATACAATTTTCGCAAGGCTGAAATTTTGTATATTTGTCATTGTGCAATCCACAATCTGAAAACTCTTGTGATATTCATTTCAAATCTGTAAAATTGCCAAAATTTTTATATTCTCAATCTGTACTTGGTTGATATTTGGTTTTTGACAGGGGATCTGCAAAATCCTCTTTGCTACCCAAACACAACATATTGGGTCTGCTCATAATTGACATCGAATAATAATTAAGATATTTCTCATTTAATCCTTTCAATTTCCTTCACTTAATTTCAAACTGTTTAAAAACACAAAGGAGGGCATAAAATGAAATGCCCCAAATGTCAGTTTGATAATCGTGAAGGGGCTAAGTTCTGTAAAGAGTGCGGCGTTAAATTAGAACTCACGTGTCCAAAATGTGGAACCCGACACACACCATCCAGCAAATTCTGTGACGAATGTGGAACCGAATTAGTTGAAGTTACAAAAGCCCCTCCCCTCAGCTATTCTGAGCCTCAATCCTATACCCCCAAATTTTTAGCGGATAAAATACTTACCTCAAAAGCTTCCATTGAAGGAGAACGCAAGCTGGTCACCGTCCTTTTTGCCGATGTCGCAAACTATACGGCCATATCTGAAAAGCTGGACCCTGAAGAGATACACCAGATTATGGACGGATGTTTCAAAATTTTGATGGATGAAATTCACAAATATGAGGGTACGATCAATCAGTTTACAGGAGATGGGGTCATGGCTATCTTCGGTGCTCCAGTAGCACATGAAGATCACGCCCAGCGTGCCTTTTACGCGGCTCTTTCGATTAATAAGGCCATGGTTGGTTATGGTGAAAAGGCAAAGAAGGATTGTGGTATTGAGTTTAAGATGCGTATTGGGATCAACTCCGGGCCAGTGATTGTGGGTTCTATTGGGGACGATCTCCGGATGGATTACACCGCTGTAGGCGACACTACCAATTTGGCAGCCAGAATGGAGAGTAAAGCCCGGCCGGGCAGTATCCTGATCTCGAAAAACACATATAAAATTACCAGGGATTTCTTTCAATTTGAGCCGATCGGCAAAATCCAGATCAAAGGCAAAGAGGACCCACAGGAAGCATACAAACTGCTCAAAACTGGTGAAGTCGAAACCAGATTGAAAGCATCAGTTGCTAAAGGTCTAACGAAGTTTGTAGGTCGGAAAAACTCCATGGCAGCCCTCAAGGAATGCTATCAAAAAGTGCTGGCAGGAACAGGTCAGGTTGTGGGGCTTGTTGGTGAGGCCGGTGTGGGAAAATCCCGGCTCCTTCTGGAGTTTTTTAGTCAGCTGCCAGTAGTTGAAATGACTTATCTTGAAGGCCGCTGTTTGCATTACGGTGGTTCGATTATCTATATGCCGATTCTGGAGATTTTGAAAAACTATTTTGACATAAAAGAAGATGATCGGGAATTTATTATCAATAAAAAGCTTAAGGAAAAAATATCAGCGCTGGATGAAAAGCTTGCTGATGTTAACCCACCCTTCCAGGACCTTCTTTCTCTGAAGGTGGAGGATGAAGTATATCTTAATCTGGAGCCCAAGCAGAAAAGGGAAAAGATCTTTGAAAACCTCAGAGACTTTTTTATCAGAGAAAGCCAAAACAAGCCGCTGGTGCTTGTTGTTGATGATCTTCACTGGATTGACAAAACCTCCGAGGAATTTTTAGACTATCTTATAGGATGGTTGGCCAATGCTCGTGTAATGCTCATTCTTTTATACCGACCCGAATATACCCACCAATGGGGCAGCAAATCATACTATACCAAAATTGGTCTTGATCAACTCGGTACTACTTCAAGCAGTGAACTGGTGCAAGCCATTTTAGAAGAGGGCGAGATCGCACCGGAACTCAAGCAGCTTATCCTTAATCGTGCGGCAGGCAACCCTCTTTTT
>CP070746.1:1563653-1566499 GCA_020348305.1 Desulfobacterales bacterium | reverse complement strand
TCATAGCAGCATCGCCTCCACCGCCTGCAACAGCGAAATCTTTCCAGGTGTGCCCTTCTTTTTCCATTAGTTCCTTCAGAACAGCAACCGATTTGGCTTCTCCACCCGAAGTCCACCAATGCAAGACTTCTACCTCACCACCAACGGCGTAGGTAGATGCCATGCATATGACAACAATAATTGTCAGAGTGCATTTAAATAATTTAAAATTCATTTTCGCTCTCCTTTCCTTTGATTTAGGATTTTAGCCAGAAACTGTTTCAATCCAATGATATTCTAGTTTTTTACTATGATATGAACGTGTTGGAGAACAAAAAAGCCTCCAAAGAGATCGTTTCCTTTAAGAGGCTTTCAAGCGGTATTTTCATGATCTGAATCATAATTGGTTATTCAGATTCAAATGATTGTATTAAAATTAAAATTCGACTTATTCTGTATAAATTTCAGTTGACGATTTGTCAATCGGAATAAAACGGTTGACAGCAAAATTGATCATATTTTAAAAGATCGCTGAATCCATTAAGGGGGTGTAAATTATTTTTTATCCACAGAAACGTACCGGATACATTAAAGAAAAGGGCCTCGGCCTGACGCACATTTATTACGGGCAGGGAGTGGGTAAAACCACCAGAGCTATAGGATTGGCCATGAGAGCCGCAGGTGACGGCCTTCAAGTAGACATTGTTCAGTTTATGAAGTCCGGCACGTCATCCGAAGTGGCCATTTTCAAAAAGATCCCCAACATCCGGTATTGGTGCCCCGGCAAACATCCCTTTATCATGACCAGCGGCCCAAAGCCGGTACATTATGAACATGCCGCCAAAGCGTTAGAGTATGCCTATGAGGCAATCGAAAGGGGAACGCACTTACTCATATGTGATGAAATATTGGATACCATAATCTTCGATGTTTTGAAAAAAGAACAGCTGATCGAGCTTATCGATAAATGCAAACATAAAGTCGAGCTGGTTATGACCGGCATAAATGCGCCAGCGGTAATTATGGATAAGGCGGATTATGTGACGGAACTTGTGCAGGTAAAGCACCCCTATTATAAAGGCGCAAGAGCGAGAAAGGGCATCGAATACTAATAAAGCTCCTCGCCGCAAGCGGCTGGGAGCTTTATTTTTGATGCAAAATCTCCTCCGGTACAAGTTTCTCCAGATTCGGAAACTCGTCGGTCATGTGCGGCAGGTGCATGGCTCCCATAAACTCCTGCTGGAAGTTCGGCTCCACGGTCAGTTCGATATATTCCACATTACGGGATACCCAATTGGCCTCCGCACGTTTTTCACGGTTTAAAAGTGCCGCTCGGCAACCATCTCCGGCGGCATTGCCCACAGACATTATTTTTTCGACCTCGCAATCCGGAAATAAACCCATAATCAGCGCCTTTTCACGGTCTACGTGGGTCCCAAAGGCCCCGGCTATTTTGACCTTGTCCACTTTCTCCACCCCCCTGCGGCGTATCATGAGCTTGCAGCCGGCATAAAGCGCCCCCTTGGCAAGTTGTATCTGCCGCACATCCTTCTGGGTGATCACGATATCTTTATCGATACTGGTCTCATCCTTCCAGGCCAGCACAAATTCTGGCTGCCCGGTATCCGGATTTTTGCGAAAGCGATCGGACTTTTGGCCTTTTTTGTTGAATGCACCGCTTTTGGTGACGATACCGGCCTTGTACAGCTCGGCCAGTAAATCCAGAATCCCGGATCCGCAGATGCCTTTGGCTTTCATATCCTTGGCTTCGGAGTATTGACGCCAGGCATCTCTGCCGATCACTTTATAGTCCACCTCATGGGTTTCGGGATCGATCTTGATCCGTTCAATGGCCCCGGGGGCGGCCCGCATGCCATAACTCAGTTGCGCTCCCTCTAATGCCGGACCGGTGGCACAGGAAGAAGAGATGAGTTTTTCGTTGTTACCCAACACCAGCTCACCGTTGGTTCCGATATCAATAATGAGCTGAATCTCCTCTTTGTTATACGGTTCCTCAGCAATCAAAACCCCGACATTATCCGCTCCCACAAAGCCTGCCTCGTTGGGTAATACAAACACATAGGATGAAGGGTTAATCTGGATGCCCAGGTCACGGGCTTTGATATCCAGGCTGTGATGGATTACCGGAGGAAATGGGGCCAGGCCCACATGCTCCGGATCGAGCTTAAGCAAAATATGATGCATGGCAGTGTTGCCGCCAATGGTGATATCTTCGATATCTTCTCTGGCAAGACGAAGATACGCCTTGCCCTCCTCCGGCACCTCTATCCATTCATCAGGGCCGTTTTCGCCTTTTTTCTTTTTTACCTTCTTTTTGGGTGGATATGTAGCTTGTATAGCTTGGTCGATCAACGAGTTGAGCGCTTCGATGATGTCATTACTCATCTTTTCAAGCCCCCCCTCGTTCATCATGTGATAGGTAATGCGACTCATCACATCTTCACCATATTTGCACTGGGGATTCATCATGGAGACGGTGTCGATAACTTCCATGGTGGTAAGGTTACAAAAATAGACAGCCACCGTTGTGGTCCCGATATCTATGGCGAGCCCATAACTATTTTCGATTTTTCCCGGCCGTACGCGAATGACTTCTTGATCCATCCACACGCTGACGGTGACTTTCCAATCTCCTTTGCGCAATGCTCCAGGCAGCTGCCTCAGGGCCTGTATGTCAATGCTTAAATCGCTGAGGTCATATTTTTTTTGCAGTTGGGTGCAGATCCGCTCAAAATCTCCGGTAGGTTCCTCAAATGACGGTTTTTCAACTTCTACATAGTACAATTTGACCGCGGGATTGTGTTCAATGTGAATGTCACGCGCTGCCTTGCTCACCACCTGTTTGC
>CP070746.1:1553316-1563553 GCA_020348305.1 Desulfobacterales bacterium | reverse complement strand
GGCGGATCATCCCGTAATAGTGATGAAGGCTCTGTAATGGGGCTGGAGCGAAGGGGATGAGTCAGCTCGCAAAAGGTGGCGGTCATCCCCGCTAAGTCGGGGGAGGAACCGGTTTTTTTTGCGTCGGCTTTAGACCGTGAGGTCTCAAGAGAAGGGCTGGCACGAGCCGTATGAATCGAGAGGTTCACCTACGGTTCTGTGAGGGACTGGAGGTGAAATTCCTCCGGTCTACCCGGCTCTGTACATCGAAAAAGATAAAAAAGCCATTTTCCGGTTAGGCTTCCTACGTTCCGTGGAGCGACACGGTGTTGCATCAAAGTTTTCTTCCGTGAATTACACACCATTTCAGTCAGGGTGTTATCCTCGACTCCCTTGTGGGTATTTAATTGTCAAAGAGCAATATTGCCTCCAACTTTACCCCAGGTCTCAATATACCCCTTAAAAATCTCAAAAATACCCCCAAATGACAGGTAAATTTGGACTTAACGGCTAAGGGTATCGACCTCAAACTCATTCAAATCCTGCTGGCAGTCCGGGCAATAAATCCGTGGCTTGCCCCTCCCGGTCCAGTAAATGTAATATCTGTGTTGTTTACCGCACTTGGGGCAGATACACACTCGAAATTTCGGTTTGCTTTCGAACATCGATTTTCCGAATATTATGACAGAGACTACTTCTTAAAAAGCCAATGTGCGCTAAATGACAGGCTCAAAATTTTGCTACTTAATCAAATTTATAGATATTTCCAAAGGTTGTTGATATTTAAGACGTTTTTATGCTATATATATTCTTCATCTGGAACAAATTTTATAATTGAAAGGATTTGTGCAAAGCGATTGAATCGATAATGGATAGAGGAAAAAAGGATGCATCTTCAGAAACGCATTTTAGTCACCGGGGGCGCAGGATTTCTCGGCTCTTTTCTTTGCGAACGTCTTCTCAATGAAGGCAGTGATGTCGTATGTGTAGATAATTTCTACACTGGTACAAAACGAAACATCGTTCACCTTTTAAATAATCCCTATTTTGAGTTGATTCGCCATGATATTACCTTCCCACTGTATCTGGAAGTAGATGAAATTTACAATTTAGCTTGCCCGGCGTCACCGATTCATTATCAAAACGATCCGGTTCAGACCACTAAAGTGAATGTCCATGGATCGATCAACATGCTGGGCCTTGCCAAACGACTAAAGGCAAAAATATTGCAGGCCTCAACTTCCGAGGTCTATGGCGACCCTACTGTGCATCCACAAACCGAAGACTACTGGGGCAATGTGAATTGCATTGGATTCAGATCCTGTTATGATGAGGGCAAACGATGTGCTGAAACGCTTTTTTTTGATTATTTCCGTCAGCACAAATTGAAAATCAAGGTCGTTCGAATTTTTAATACCTATGGACCGAGAATGCATCCGAACGATGGACGGGTGGTGAGCAATTTTATTCTCCAAGCCTTACGAAACGAAAACATTACGGTGTATGGCGACGGCAAGCAGAGCCGTTCGTTTTGTTACGTGGAGGATATGATTGATGGAATGATTCGGATGATGAACACCAATGACGGTTTCACCGGCCCAGTAAACTTAGGTAATCCTCATGAATATAGTATTATCGAACTAGCCCAGAAAATTATCCAACTGACAAACTCTAAGTCTGATATTGTTTATAAGCCGCTTCCTGATGATGATCCTATGCAGCGCAAGCCCAGTATTAAACTGGCTAAGAAGCAGTTAAGCTGGGAACCCAGAACGATGCTGGAAGAAGGACTTCAAAAGACGATTGAGTTCTTTAAAAATTTCATTTGAAGCGGCAATGCATATATCTTTGTTTTCTTTAGGAGGCCTTCATGAAACGAGCGCTTATCACCGGAATCACGGGTCAGGACGGCGCCTACCTGGCGGAATTTCTTTTAAACAAAGATTACGAGGTGCATGGCATCAAGCGCAGGGCGTCATCGTTTAATACCGCCCGTGTCGATCATTTATATAAAGATCCTCATGAAAAAGATGTGCGCTTTTTCATGCACTACGGTGATCTGACCGATGCCACCAACCTGATACGGGTCATACAGGAAGTACAACCCGATGAAATATACAACTTGGCCGCCCAAAGCCATGTAAAAGTCTCGTTTGAGACTCCGGAATATACGGCCAATGCGGATGCGCTGGGAACCTTGAGACTCCTTGAAGCGATTCGGATTTTGGATCTGGTGAACAAAACCCGCTTCTATCAGGCTTCGACTTCAGAGCTTTACGGTAAAGTCGGGGATAGCCCTCAAACCGAAAAAACACCGTTTTATCCACGATCTCCTTATGGGGTGGCGAAGCTTTATGGGTATTGGATTACGGTGAATTATCGGGAGGCCTATGATATGTTTGCCTGCAATGGCATATTGTTTAACCATGAATCCCCTATTCGTGGAGAGACGTTTGTTTCACGTAAAATTACCCGCGGTCTTGCACGGATTAAACTGGGGTTGCAGGATAGGCTTTATCTCGGAAACCTCGACGCCAAGCGCGATTGGGGACATGTCCGCGATTATGTGGAGATGCAATGGCTGATGCTCCAACAGGATGAACCCGAAGACTATGTTATTGCTACCGGTGAGCAGCATTCAGTTCGGGAGTTTGTGGAACTCGCCGGCGAAAATTTGGGTTTTTCGATTCGTTGGGAAGGAAAAGGGCTAGAGGAAAAAGGGATTGATGATAATACGGGAAACTTACTTGTCTGTGTTGACTCACGATATTTTCGTCCGACGGAAGTAGATACCTTGCTGGGCGACAGCACCAAAGCGCAGGAAAAACTTGGCTGGAAAGCACGGATTTCATTTAAAGAGCTGATTTCAGAAATGGTGGCCGCCGACCTAAAAGAAGCCGAAAAAGATCAGATGTGCCTGCAGGAGGGATTTCAAACCTTTAATCACATAGAGTAATCTATTTTAGGGAAATGAATCTGCCAAACAAAAGCACTTCCGATCCGCTGCCGAATTCCAAAATTCTTACACCAAATTCCCGCATATACGTTGCTGGACACAACGGCATGGTGGGCTCGGCCATTTTCCGTCAATTGCGGGCCGAAGGCTACACGAATATCATCACGCGAACCCATGCTGAGCTGGACTTAACTGAGCAACCAGCTGTTCGCGATTTTTTCCGCAATCAAAAAATTGATATGGTTATCCTGGCCGCCGCAAGAGTAGGTGGTATTCATGCCAACAACACGTATCCGGCTGAATTTATCTACCACAACCTAATGATCCAGACCCATGTTATTCATGAAGCTTGTCGTACCGGAGTGGAAAGACTCTTATTTCTGGGCAGCTCTTGTATTTATCCGAAATATGCTCCGCAGCCAATGCGGGAAGAGCATCTTCTTACCGGATATCTGGAGCCTACCAACGAACCCTATGCCATAGCAAAGATTGCGGGGATTAAGCTTTGTGAATCCTACAACCGACAGTATGGAACCCGGTACCGGGCGGTGATGCCGACCAACCTGTACGGACCGAATGATAATTTTGATTTGGAAACATCCCATGTGTTGCCGGCCATGATCCGCAAATTTCATCTGGCCAAACTTGCTGCTCAAGGGGATTGGCAAGGCATCCGACAAGACGAACTGCGGTTTGGCCGAATTCCTGAGGATATTCGTGCGAGTTTATCGGCCCTTTCTACACCAAAAAATCCTGATCCGTACTTACCACCTCCAGCGGTGCGACTTTGGGGAAGTGGCAAGGCAAAGCGCGAATTTTTATATGTTGATGATATGGCTTTAGCTTGCATTTTTGTCTTAAATTTGACAGATAAGCAATACGATACGGTACGAATGTTAAGCTCTGACGACAAGGATTCCGAAGCAATTGCCCACCCAACTGTTTCTCATATTAATATTGGCAGTGGCAGAGATTTGGAGATTAAAAGGCTTGCTGAAACAGTGAAGACCGCGATTGGGTATGAGGGGGAGGTGGTATGGGACCCGTCCAAGCCAAATGGTATGCCACGGAAATTGTTGGATGTTTCCCGGCTCAATCGTCTCGGCTGGAACTCCAAGATTGATCTGCAAGACGGCATTCGGCGAACCTATCAGTGGTATCTGGGTCAATCCGACATTTAAAAAATTCTAAACCAAAAGGTTAATTCATTCGAATACTATATTTTAGCCATTCGATCAAAAACCAATATTAGTTTTAGCAACAGCGGAAATAATCTAAACAAGGGAGGTTTGATATGATCAAAATGAAACAGCAGGGAAACATTTTAAGACATCTGACGATCATTTTAGTGCTGGTACTCGTATTTTCAGCATGTGCCACGTCTTCTCAAAAAAAAGATAACTCGGCCACCCAACAAACCGAAGAAAAGGTAAAAGAAAGTAACCCCCTATATTATGATTTTGGCGATGTACCGATTCCACCGGAACTGAAATTAAGGACAAAATCGTCATTTGTTTACCATTCATCGGGGTTTTCTGCCGGGGTACTGGTTTTAAGAGGCCGCGTTGAACTCGGCTCGTTAATACAATTCTTTGAGAGTAATATGGCCAAGGATAATTGGCAGATTGTGAGTACATTTAAATCCCCCCGAACCCTTCTGCTGTTTCAGAAAGAGACGAGATGGTGTGTCATCAACATCACCGATGAAAAATATAGCACGCATGTGGAGATATGGGTGGCGCCCACAACAAATGCGGCCACTTCCGGTTTGTTAAAATAAAAATGAGCAACAAGCCCAAGGAGTTAGCAATATCTTGACACCTTCAAGCTTGATGGATATGTTGAGTTAGGGTACAATCCTGGCTTCTTTGGCCAGGAGAACAACCGCCCACGATCGGCTCCTCGACTTAAACAGGATTCTCGAAAAATCCGGATAATTCTTTTCTTTGAAAGGGGATAGTGAGATTATTTCAAGATAGCTGCTGCGGGTCCCATCCTCGAAATTGTATGAATTGAAATCGCATATGTTAAATAAACGGGCAATTTTAGAGACGGTTGCGGAAATCAATTACACCCTCCATCAAATGGCTGTTCAAGGCTGTCGAGGATTCGAAAGTTCCCAGCATAGCCTTAAAACGCTTTCGAGATGGGGACAAGATGCAGTTTCATTATCTGAAAAATTAGAGGAAATCCGTTTAGATTTGGGTGACTGTCAGCGATGCAAACTGGCTTCCGGCCGTAAACATATCGTCTTTGGAAATGGCAATGCCAATGCGAAGCTTGTATTTGTAGGAGAGGGACCGGGTTTTGAAGAAGATCAAAAAGGCGAGCCATTTGTGGGTCCTGCCGGTAAGCTTCTTACGCGGATCATTCAAGCCATAAAGCTATCCCGTGAGCAGGTCTACATTTGTAATATTATCAAATGTCGCCCTCCCGGCAACAGGGACCCGGAGCGTGATGAAATTGAGGCCTGTCTACCGTTTTTGGAACGTCAGATATCTGCTATTAAGCCGGATTTCATATGCACGTTAGGCAAGGTTGCGGCGCAAACTCTGTTAAAAACCGATGCGTCGATTTCAAAGCTCAGGGGGCGTTTTCATGAATACAAGAGCATTAAAGTTCTGCCGACCTATCATCCCGCATTCCTACTGCGAAACCCTGAGAAAAAGCGGGATGTATGGGAGGATATGAAGAAGGTAATGAGGGAATATCGTTATGAAGATTAAATATTTTTTTTTATTGCTGATCCCATGGTTTTTCATATATGTCGGTCATACATCTGCTGATGAAAACGAGGTGGTTATCATCGAGGTGGCGGATGCCATCAGCCCGGGGACGGCTGAATTTATCAGCTCCGGCATTAAAACTGCAGAAGAAAAGGATGCCGCTTGTGTGATTATCGAGCTGGATACACCCGGCGGTTTGGCCGAGTCCATGCGTAAAATCGTTCAAAGTATACTCAACACTAGGGTGCCTGTGGTCGTGTATGTCTCTCCCAGCGGGGCGAGAGCCGCTTCGGCGGGTGTGATGATTACCATGGCCGCCGATGTTGCTGCTATGGCTCCCGGAACCAACATCGGTGCCGCCCATCCGGTAGGCGGCGGAGGTAAAGATATTGAAGGAAAAATGTCCGAAAAGGTCATCAATGATATGGTAGCCCACGCCAAGAGTGTTGCCGAAAGACGCGGACGCAACGTCAAATGGGTGGAAGAGGCCATTCGTGAGAGTGTTTCGGTAACCGAGACCGAGGCCATGAAAGAAAATATTATTGATCTGATCGCCAAGGATATCGATGATCTGATTCAACAGATCAACGGCCGCGACATAAAAGACAAAGGCGTTTTGAAGCTTGATAATGCCAAAAAAGTGGTGCTCGAAGAAACGTTGAGAACCAAAATCTTAAAAACCATCAGCAACCCCAATATCGCCTATATCCTTATGATGATCGGACTTGCAGGACTCTATTTTGAGTTGTCCCATCCCGGTGCGATATTCCCCGGGGTGATCGGAGGTATTTGTTTGATATTGGCCTTTTTCGCTTTGCAAACCCTTCCGGTGAATTATGCCGGGATCTTGCTGATTGTTCTGGCGATTATATTTTTCATTATGGAGATGAAGATCACCAGCTACGGGCTTTTAAGTGTTGCCGGGATTGTTTCGTTACTGTTGGGTTCGCTGATGTTATTTAAAGGCACCAGCCCGGAGATGAATTTGTCCTGGCGAGTACTGGTACCTACGATTATTTTAGTATCCGGCTTTTTTGTGGTTGTGGCCGGATTGGTGTTTCGGGCACAAGTGTCCAAACCCACCACCGGGTCCAGGGGCTTGATCGGGGAGATCGGTACCGTTAAACAAGCGCTTGCACCAGAAGGTAAAGTATTTGTTCATGGAGAACTGTGGAATGCCAAAGCCAAAGAACCGATTGATGCGGGCACCAAGGTTCGGGTGGTCAATGTGGATCGTCTGGTGTTGGAGGTCGAACCGATGGATGATCAGCTACAAAGTATTTAGTTTGAAGCTATTATAAATTATGTACATACAGGAATTAACCAACTATCAGATTAAAAGGAGGAAAATATGAGCTTGTTTACGCCAGTTGCCATCCTTGTTCTTGTCATTTTTTTTCTGTCGGCCGCGCTGCGCATCTTAAATGAGTATGAACGCGGCGTGATTTTTCGATTGGGACGTGTTATCGGCGCAAAAGGTCCCGGATTAATCATTTTAATTCCGATTGTAGATAAAATGGTTAAGGTCAGTTTGCGTCTGGTGGCCATGGATGTGGATCCCCAGGACGTCATCACCCGGGATAACGTGTCGGTTAAAGTAAATGCCGTTATCTATTTCAGAGTTATTGAAACGGTTAAAGCGATTGTAGAAGTTGAAAATTACAGTTATGCCATGTCTCAATTGGCCCAGACAACTTTAAGGAGTGTCTGCGGACAGGCCGAGCTCGATGAATTATTGGCTGAGAGGGAAAAAATAAATACTCAACTTCAGGAGATTCTTGACACCCATACAGATCCGTGGGGCATTAAGGTGGCCACCGTGGAGCTCAAACATATCGATTTGCCCACGGAAATGCAGCGCGCCATGGCCAGACAAGCCGAAGCTGAGCGTGAACGGCGCGCCAAAGTCATCAACGCCGAAGGTGAATTCCAGGCCGCCAGCAAGCTGGCGGAGGCCTCCGGAATTATAGAACAGCATCCTATTGCATTGCAGCTAAGATATCTTCAAACCATGAATGAAATGTCTACCGAGAGCAATACAACCACAATATTTCCGTTTCCGATTGAATTATTAAGACCATTTGCACATCTTTTGGGAAAATCGTCCGGTGATCGGGAATAAGCCGGCAACATGGGATGAAAATTAATAGGTTTCATTTTTTTTAATACACTAAATACAAAAACCTCTGAGTTAACATAAGGCGGGGGCGTTGCGGCCTCCGCTTGTGCTTTCGATATGAGCCAGAAAAGGAGATTTACGGAAATGAGTGCCGACAAAGACGATATCAAAGAAAAACCGTTTGAAAAAATGACCGTTAAAGACTTACGAGAGATGGCTAAAGAAATCCCGGAAATAACGGGTGTGCACGGGATGAAAAAAGATGAATTGATCGTTGCCATCAAAAAAGCCAAGGGAGTCAAAGATGAGCCGGTTAAAAAAGCCGATGCCAGCGTGATGGAATTAAAGAAAAAGATTAAGGCCTTAAAAGCTGAACGGCATGCGGCGCTGGAAGCCAAAGATAAAAAAATGGCCACTATATACAAACGTCGTATCTCCCGACTGAAAAAAAAGACCCGCAGAGCGGCGGCCTGAACGGCAAGTCATTCGTCTATCAATTAACCATTAACGAACAATGAGTAACGGTTCTCTCCTATGATCGATCCGGCATCGGTGGCCTTTGATATCGATGGTGTGATTGCTGACACCATGTCTTTGTTTCTCGATATTGCACACGAAGAATATAATATTAACGGTATCCGCTATGAGGATATTACCTGCTATAATCTTGCAGACTGCCTTGATTTGAATCCCGAAATAATCGATTTGGTTGTCACCCGGATATTGGATGGTGATTATGCAGCCTCTTTAAAACCAATTGCGGGGGCACCCGAAGTCCTGACTCGGCTCGGAAGGTATTACAATCCGGTGGTCTTTATTACCGCTCGGCCATATTTAGGTCCTCTTTTGGATTGGTTTTCTGATGTGTTATCCTTGAGTCCCACTTTAATCGATATGGTGGCAACCGGTGCCCATGAACGCAAGGCAGGTCTATTATTGGAGCGCAACATTTCTTGCTTTGTGGAGGATAGGCTTGAAACGTGCTACGCGCTTCAAAATGTTGGTATTTTACCTATTCTTTTTAAACAGCCCTGGAATAGGAAACCCCATCCATTTGTAGAGGTCGGCACCTGGCATGAATTAGAAGAACTTATGGAATTTTAAAGGAATGAATCTCTGATGCAGTCTGTTCCGGTTGAGAATTTTATCAGATCATATATCGAATCCCTGGCCACTGAAAAGGGATTTTCCGCGAACACATGCCGAGCTTACCAGCATGATTTAGAAGAGTTTTTTTCTTATCTTAGCGCCAGCGATAATTCAGGGAGCAACCCCACCAACGATATGAATCCGGTTGGCCCGCTTACCGTCGAAGGCTTAATGATCAGGAGTTATCTCGGATACGTGTATAAAAAAAACGCCAAATCCACTGTTGCACGCAAACTTTCAGCGATCCGTTCATTTTTTAGATACCTGATGAAAAGGGGGCTCATTGAAGATAATCCAGCTGAAATGATTAGCACACCAAAGCAGGACAAACCCATTCCGAGCTATCTTGCGATTGATGAAATGTTTCGGCTGCTCGATTCGATCCAAACAGATACACTCATCGGCTTGAGAAATAGGGCCATTTTTGAAACCCTTTATTCCAGCGGCATCCGTGTTTCTGAGCTCGCCGGGATGAACCTTTCAGATGTGGATTTTTCGAGATCGCTGATTCGAGTTATAGGAAAGGGAGGAAAGCACCGAATTGTACCGATCGGCCCCAAAGCCCTTGAGGCCATTAAGGCTTACCGAAATCAGCTGCAACGGGAATCGGGTGTTCCCCTAAACGATAACGGACCGCTTTTTCTAAATAAAAACAATGGGCGTCTGACCACCCGCTCGATAGCACGAATTCTAAATAAGTTGGTTGATGCTTGTGGCTTGATAGCGCCTGTTTCACCACACGCGCTGCGGCATACATTTGCAACGCATATGCTTGACGCCGGAGCAGATTTGCGCACAGTCCAGGAGCTATTGGGTCACAAAAGCCTGTCAACTACTCAAAAATATACGCATGTGAGTATTGACCGGCTGATGGAGACGTATGACAAAGCACATCCTCGAAAATAAAGCCTTAGAAAAACTGGAGAGGGGTAAATGACAAGATTGCGCGGCACAACGATACTCGCCGTCAGACATAGCGGAAAAGCGGTGGTTGCCGGCGATGGACAAGTGACATTAGAAAGCAGCATTATTAAGCATCAAGCCAAAAAGGTGAGAAAGATTTATAAAGACCGAATTATTGTAGGATTCGCCGGAGCCACTGCCGATGCCTTAAACCTTTCAGAACGTTTAGAAAAAAAACTTGAGCAATACAACGGGAACCTTACACGCGCAGCAGTTGAATTGGCTCGCGATTGGCGAACAGATAAATATTTAAGGCGGCTTGAAGCCATTATGATCGCTGTCGACGATGCAAAAATGTATCTTCTTTCCGGAAAAGGTGATGTCATTGAACCGGATGCAGGGATC
>CP070746.1:1546866-1553216 GCA_020348305.1 Desulfobacterales bacterium | reverse complement strand
TCCAAATCCATGGGTTTTAGTCAATCAAATTGATGACTCCGGCAGGTGGTGATACCATTATGGTATCTGCAAAATTGTAGAAATCCAGATATGTAGATGTAATCACAGGTATTTGGTATCGAATACATTTCAAAACCGAACCGAAATAAAAAGGGTCTCCGAATAATTAAATTTCATGGAGACCCTTTGGTGAAGCTGCAAAAATCAAATTTGAAATAAACCTAAATACTAAATAAATTCGCTAAAAAATTCACGTTTTGGTTGCTACTATTTTGCTACCATAATATCCAAATATAGGATAAAAAATTGTAAATCAACAATCAATGTCAAACCCGTTAAACATCTGATATTTTATACATAAATACAAAACTAAGCAATAATAGAAAAAACCAGAAAAAACGCTTAAACAGATTCACACGGTAGAAGTCACTGGTTCAAATCCAGTACCGCCTACCAGTAATAATAAGGGTTTATGGTTATTAATGTTTGTAAACCCTTTTTTATTGGCAACAAATAAAGAATTGCAAATCTGGAATGTTAACTGTAATGTGTTTATGGTAATTAATTTTTTCATTTTTCATTCGGTTGTGACCATTTTGTGACCGGTAGTGTTGAAAACGGTGTTTTCAAGCCGGCTAGCAGCCTCCTGATTCACCTTTTTCATCAGATGTGCGTAAATATTCCAGGTCACTGTCGGGCTGGAATGTCCGAGCTGGGTTTGGATGTATTTGATATTTTCGCCCTGCTCTATCAAAAGGCTTGCATAGGTATGCCGCAAATCATGAAACCTGATCCTCTTAATCCCCGCCTTTTTGAGTGCCGGATTAAAATAACGACTGACTGCATTATTATGATTTAAAGGCTGTCCTGCTTCGTTCGGGAATATGAGATCAAGTTCGTTCGGTGGACAGGCCAGCTTCCATTTTTTCAACTCGGCTATCATAGCCGGTCCCAGGTCAATTTTACGGTTCGATGTTTCGGTTTTTACATCGTACCATTCCTGATTGTTATAGGTTCTCTGGATATGAACCTGGCTATTTTCCCAATCAACATCAGACCATTTCAAACCATATAGCTCACCCTGTCTGACACCGCTCATAATTGCCAATGGAAAGCTGTTCCTCGATTTCTCTTAATTTTTCCCTTGCCTTTTTCTTGGTAGTTCCTTTTTTCAAAGTTTGCCTTTGCCGTTTTCCCTGGTTGTCATAAAAGTCAATGACGTACCGTCCTCGCCTTTTTGCAATACATGCCATAATTTACCCCCTTTTCTTTCTTTTCAAATATTCCTCTATTGCCTTGATGATAAGGGCTTTCAATGAAATGCCCTCTAATGCAGCTTCTGCCTTGGCTTTCCTGTGAAGGTCGTCTGGAAAGTCTTTAATCGTTAAAAAAGCCATTCTTTATTTACCTCCTTAACTGTATTTACTGTAAATATAATATAAACTGTTTTATATGTCAAGCATGTTTTTTTATTCTATTCTTATCTGTAGTGGCAATCATTATCATTATCCTAACTCTTTAATAATATACATTGATTTTTCTATTTAGTTCTTATATCGTTTTGTTCGCATGTAATATAAGAATTAAATTCTAACCAGGCTCACAAGACAAAGCAAAACCCATTTGGTGGGAAGGTTGGGGAAATGCAGACTGTCTTTAATTAAAAGCCGAGTTACCAAATTAATGGTGGCTTGGCTTTTTTGATTAACAAGAAATGAAAGTTGGGCTAATGAGAGCAAATCGTTATATGCTTATAACAGTGTTTAGCGCAACTCTTCTATTTTTTGTACTCTGGCAAATTGCTGCGGCAGGGCCGCCTGAAAAGCCGGGCAATCGAGGGTACCGGGGCTATTGGCGGAGATATCGGAATTGAACGATATTGTGGCGACCCAGGAGGAAACCATCGATCAGCAGTTAGCGCAAATTGAGGAACTGGAGGAAATGTTGAATCAATTACAGAAGTTTGCCCCTGTTGCAAAGACCGGACAAACCGACTCGTATGCAGACTGTGATGATGGCGATTTAGAGAAGGGGATTGTTTGGCCTGTTCCCAGGTTTACCGACAATGAAGATGGCACGGTAACCGATAACCTAACCGGACTGGTCTGGCTGAAAAACGCCAATTGCCAATTGTTTTGGAGCAAAAACGTGGGCTGATGCCTTGACCGACTGCAACAATTTGGAACATGGGAGTTGTGGGCTCAATGACTTTTCCAGCACAGGTGACTGGAGACTTCCAAACAGAAAGGAGCTAGAAAGTTTGTTGGATTTTGGCGATGACGTAGCCCTTCCCTTTGGGCCTCCGTTTGTTAATTTTGGAATAAAATATTGGACCAGTACTTCCTGGGGGGAGAGCGAACAGGTCTGGTTCATAGAATATTATGGTGTAGTGGATGCCACCAGAAGATATGTCCTCTGGTCCGTCTGGCCTGTCCGTGATGCCAAATAACATAGCTTGAATGTCAAGAAGCAACATTGCAGATTACATCTACTAATCTGTGCATTAGGCAAATTTGTGATATTTTTATATATCACAGGTTTTCGGAGGTGTCGTTTTCTGCAGGTTATCTCAATGTATCACCATCAGCTGATATTTGGGTTTTCTGGCGAGTGATGAGGATCTTAAAAGCCATGAAAAGAAATCAAAAGATAATCCCTTATATGGATGAAGAGATAAAGTCTGTGGTTCTTTCCTTAGAGCCTACCAATGATAAATTGGCAAAGTTGATACTGGGTGACAGACGCAGCGGTTTAGAAGAGAGGCGTAAACTACCTACATATATTGCAGATGATAGACGCAGCGGGATCGCTGATAGACGAACGGAAGCTATTGCCCTCCAAAACGAGCCCGAAATAATCAAAGCACTAATCGAGCTATGGATGATGGGGTATAAAAGATTTGATGATGAAATTGCCGAAAAGTCGGCAGAGACCAACAAACGTGTTGAAGAATTTATTCACTCTTTTAAACGACATTATAAAAAAGTATTAAAATCAATAAGCCTTTCTATGAATGAGGCGCTCAACGGTTTGCGACAAAAAGAAAATCAGGTTAATCAACTGCTTGATGAAAGATTCCAAATGTATCAGCAGGATTTTGAGCTTTTTAAGGATAAGCAAAAAGATACCTTAGATCAGATTTCCAGCTCTAATGAGCAATTGTGCTCTGCGTACTTAAAAATCCGCGATGAGCATCAAACTTTGGAGAATTCATTTAATAAAATCCAAAAAGACATTCAGGATTTTAAGACGCAAATGACCAATCAGATCGTCGACTTAACTGTAAATTTTAGTTCGGAGCTAAAAGACTTAGGAAACGATTTACAGCAGGAATTTGAAGGAAGATTTAAGGGGTTTGAAAAATCTGTCGATGATAAAATAGTTGATATTACCAACCGCCTTAACAATATTTCAAATGAGCTATCTAAGAAAACAGGAGATTCGAGACTTTCACTTAAATTGGTTTGGACTGCGGTGTTGGTTAGTATTTTGATTGGTGCAATCGCATTGATTGTTTCATTATAAAATGAGTCTTGGGAAATTTACTATAACTCTTTTTTTATCAAACTCCTAAAAACCTTTGGATTGTACCAAATTCTATTTTGATTCATTCCAAAACCTGGTAAAAACTACCAAATAATTCCTTCAATATCAAATATAAGCCACAGAAAGGAGGGGAGACATGGCGATTGGAGTTGTAATAAAGCGAGTAACAAAGCATGGTGTTGATGCAAAGGTAATTTTGCCCGACATAATAGAATTAAGAGCTCTTGCAGTCAGACAGCCGGGATACATTTCAGGCGAAACATTTTTTAACTTAGATCGCCCAGAGGAAAGCTTGGTGATAGGCAGGTGGATATCTTTAGAGCATTGGCAGCAATGGAAGAGGGACGCGCGTCGTATCGAGCTAAATGAAAATATCGAGAAACATCTTGAAACCAAAGAAGAATGCAATATTTATGGTATAGGCCTCTGGTAGTCCCCTATCAGAAAGGATGTATCTTGTGTGCACACTTAGATGTTGGGCTATGTATCTCAACCTTTGACACCACAGAAAACACTGTGATACTCAAATTATATACCCCCACTAAAAAATCAAACCCAGAGCGCCATTTACTTTTTAATCAATTTCCCCGACAGACACTTCCAACAATTTTTCTGATTTTTCTATCAGAACACTTTTCTTTAATGGATTATTTTCCAGTGAAAATCCGTATAGACCTAATAGAATATATTTCTTTCAGAAAAAAGGCCATATAGAGCTGGTCTCAGAGATGATCTAGCTCTAAGGTATATAAGGGTATAGCTTTTTAAGCTTCTATACTATTGTTTTTTGAAAATGGAAGCCAATTAATCTGATACCCCCCCCTCTAAAAAAGCGAAAGCGGGCTGTCAGCCAATTTTCGCTGAAATACCAAAACAGATACTTTAGCTATTTTTTTCGATTTTTGTTTTTGAGACGATACAGCCACTTGATGCCGTAATTTTTGTCTGTTTTGGCGTTTGGAAAGAAAAGTTACGTTTTGAAATGCTTGCAATTCATCGCTGATCAGGCACAAATCTGCAATTTTCCCAAAGTTGAGATTATCTCAATAAATCACAGGTTGATGCCAACATGGGATACTGACAAGTGATATCAGCCAATGCTTAAATTCCTGTCATTGCCTTTCATCGGTTTCAATCACCAAATCGGCGTCTCATATTATCTTCCGATTTTTCTTTATACTCTTCCCCTTTGGTTTGTAGATCAGGAATATCGAAATAAGGTATGTCTACAATTTGAAAAAATTCTAGAGCAAATAAAATGATAAGAATACATAATATGTAACCGATGTATTTTCCCATATCAACCTCCCAAAAATTAACCAGCTGTGACACGATCGATATTTGCGAATTAGAAGCGCTGCACCATAATTTGGTGCCTTGGACGCTTTTTCGATACAAGTATTTAATATTATACCGAAAATAAGCTAAATGGGCAAGATTTTTGCCAACGTATCTGCAAAATATTCCGCCTATAAAAATTGCAGATACTGTATATGTATCTGAATTATTATTAACAAAAAAATTTCGGATTTCTGGAAACTTTCAATTTTTGTGATTACATCTACAAATCTCAACTTGGGCGAAATTTGTGATATTTGATAATCCCGGTAGGAACGCCGGTTACCCGGCGCCCCCCGGACGGAGAATAGCCATGAAAAACCCACCCAACCTAAAATCTTATTTCGGCTTTACCAAAATGCCTTTTACAAAATACATGTGGGCCAGTAAAATGTTTGATGCCTTAAACCAACACCTGGGCCAATACCAGCAGCGCTTCAACAAACATCCGGTGATCATCTTTGACGATGCCGACGCTCTGCGCGATGAACTGCTGGAGCTGTTGCGATTGCTGGTCAACTTTGACATGGACTCCGAAGAGCGCATCAGCTTCATCCTGTCAGGTTCCCATAAACTGGCCGCCCGCATCCGCAATCCCCAAAATGAATCCCTCAAACAGCGTATCGGCTTCTCCCATCAGCTCACAGGATTTACCCTTGACGATGCGCTTGACTATGTTCGCTTTCATCTACAGCGCGCTGAAGCTGCCCCCGAACTGTTCACCGAAGATGCCATCAAGACCATCTTCCACTTTGCCCAGGGACTGCCCCGAGTGATCAACCAAATCGCCATGCACGCGCAGATCCGCGCTGCCATCGCAAACATAGACCAAATCGATGACACCTTCCTTAAAAATTACGTGATGACCAATTCGCTGTTTGATTCCAAACTCGATGAACAATAACCGTCTTTAAATACCTGGAGGTAAACAATGGATGCTAAAGAAAAAGAGATACATTTAGCATGGCAGATCTGGAGCCTCATCTGGCGCTTGAATGATCTAATTTGGGATCGCTATGAACAACCGTTTATGAAGATATTATCCAACAAGCGATGTGTTTTCGTGCAGGATGATACCGATGACATCGCTAATTGCGATGAGCCGCATTAATCGCTTTTAAGGCTGAATCCAATTAAAGCGATGGGAAAATAAAATGGAATGCTTTTGCCCGGCGTTTGTGGGTCTCAGTTCAAAACAAGATCCCAGCAGTTTTACCGTTAATTTATCGAGGGATTTAATTGGGAAAATAAGCTGGGACAAGACAGCCAGCGGCGCAAATTGGACCAGTGCATGGGCCTCGGCTTGCAGTTGCGCGTGGGTTTGAGGCCTTTGGCTCGAACAGCCGCTAATTCTGACCTTAGGGCAACACACCTCAGGCGAACATGACCATAAAAACCTTAACTTTATAAGAGGTTAACGTCGGAGGCCTAGCGGTCAGGCGCAGATGATGGGATCTCCGACGCTG
>CP070746.1:1541150-1546766 GCA_020348305.1 Desulfobacterales bacterium | reverse complement strand
TCCGGCAGCATCACTTTCGGAAAGATGGGGCTTGAGAATATCCATGGCGGCATGCATGCAACGGGCGCAGAGCAGCACTTCAGGGATAAACATATCCCCGGCTTTAAACCGCTTGCCGACCACATCCATGCCGGCCAGCAAGCCCTTATCCAGGACCTCCCGGGGTACAGCCTTTTGGTCCAGGGCTTCTTGGGCAAGTTTGGTGACTTCATCTTGTTTGCCGGCTATCAGCGCATTTGCCATCTTCTCATATAACTCTTCCATTCTCCAATTCTCCTTTGTTGAATAATTTTGAAAAATGGTTTTTCCCTGTAAATCGGGGAAAAACATCATCTTCAGCGCTATTTTTTGGTAGCACCCAGTTCTGCCTCTGCTTCCTCAACAATTGAGCGCATTTTAGCTAAAACTTCATCAGGCAATGGGTCGGGTTTGTGGTTTTCCAGAATATATCTCACATCTTCCATGGCCCTTTGATACATATCGGTTTTGCCTGAAGCCTCCCAATCTTCCCGGGTTCGGCGATCGATCAATTTCGGCTGGGATTGACTCCGCATATGTTTATACGTATTTTCGTGGCTGAGAAAGTCTTTCCCGACACCGATCTCATGGATGACATCCACGGCAAGGGTTTCGTCATTGACTGGAACCCCTTGCACGACATATTTAATCATGCGGGCAAATTCATTATCTATGACCATTTGGCCATAATCAATTGTCATGCCCATTTCGATCATACCCAGGCCGTAAATCAGATTGGCACCTGCCAATGCCGGTAACAGGCCTGTAATGGTTTTTTCATGACCGGACTGGGCATCAACCACTTTGCTATCGCCCTATCCACCGGCAACCCAGCTTGGCAGCAAATAATAGGTCGCCATCTGGGCAACGGCGGCATTGATCAACGCACATTCAGGAGATCCCACCGATGCGGCAGCCAATCGCAGGTCCATGGCCGTAGTCGAGCTGCCATAAATAAATTTTGCTCCCTTGCGGGTGAGCTGGCTAAGAACAAGTCCACCGAGGATCTCCGCATTGTGATCCACCAGCGTACCAGCTAATGTTACCGGTGACGACCCTCCCGCCATAGCCATGGATAACACATTGCATGCCAGTCCGGTCCGGGCGGATTCCATGATAATTTCACAGCTTTCTTTAACCAACTGTAACGGGCTGACCGGGCAGGTAATAAAGGAAATGATAGGACGCTCCAGTAAGGTGTCCGTACCGCCGACAATGGCAGATGCCATTTCAACGATTTTTTTCAACAAATAGCCATTTCCGGGTCCCATAAACCCATGTTTGGACGTGTTCGGCAACCAGGCCTCGGCATTGTGAAGTTGCACCGTATCCTGCGGCACATCACCGGCGCCCACGGCCCGTTCATAGACATCGATTTCGCTCAAATAGTCGGCAATCAGGGCTGAAGCCGCCACGTCTGCCTTGGTGGTTTCACGGTGCTCCCCGGTGTATGGATCAATGATAAAAACGCCTTCACCGAAATTCGTGAACCCCACCCGGTTGCTTTCCATGACAAAGTCATGCTTAGGGTTTCGTCCGGCAAGCAAGAGTTTTGAAGGAGCCGAACGAATGGCATCCTCCACAAGATAGGGAGGAAATTTGGCAATCCTGGTCTTTTTATCGATGATGGCTCCGCTGCCAGCGAGGATGTCCAACGCCTCCTCATCATCGAACAGAAGCCCTGTTTTCTCCAGCACTTCAAGAGTGGCTAAATGAATTTCTTCCAACTCATCGTCGGTGAAAAGCTTAAGGCTCAGCCCTCCGCTTTGTCTTTTGCCTGCATGTAAATTGCGTTTCAAGGCTACACCTCCCTTCTTTGATCCCCACTTCGATTTCGTCTCAAAGGAGAGAATAATTTGAAAACCGTTTTGGTTATTGAGTATTCACCTCCTTTCCGATATTTGATTTTTTATTACCAGCGCGGGATGCTTTCGTAAAAAGTCTCAATCCCGTCACTCCGGCGAACCCCGGACCCCGATCCGGGGTTCGCCGAAATGACAATAAATCGATTTTTTGACTTTTTACGGATTCATCACGTATCACTATTAAAATTTTTTTTAACCATTTTCACTTTATCAAGTCAATGTCAATACGCTTTTAAATAGTTAGATACATATTTGAAAGAAGTTATTTTTCTTCTTCCTTATACACACCCTGTTCTTTTTCTGCCTCTGCAACAATTTCACGAATTGTGGCGCGAACATCGTCGGGAAGAGGGGGCGGTTCATAGGTGTCGAGGATTTCGATTACTTTATCATGGGCGCGTTTGTAAATATCCGGACTACCCGCTGCTTCCCAATCTTCCCGCATTCTGCGATCGATCAGCTCGGCTTGGGACTGGGATCTCATATACCTGAACGTGGATTCATGTGCAAGGTAATCCTTTCCGATGCCCATTTCTTTGATGATATCCACGGACAAAGTTTCATCGTTAACCGGAATGCCCTTTAGCGAATGCAAAATCATACCGGCAATTTCATGATCCATCACAAGTTGCGCCAAGTCAAAGGTGATTCCCATCTCAAGCATTCCCAAACCATAGATGACGTTGGCACCTGCCAACGCGGGTAACAGGCCTGTGATGGTTTTTTCATGACCCGACTGGGCATCAACCACCTTGCTGTCGCCCTATCCACCGGCAACAAAGCTTGGTAGACTGTAATATTTTGCAAGCCGCGCCACTGCCGCACTGATCATACCGGTCTCAGGGGAGCCCACAGTCGCCGTAGCCATACGCAAATCCATCGGACACGTCGACGTGCCGTAGACAAACTGGGAGCCCTTTTGGGTTAACTGGTTCAGAACCAACGTCGTAAGAATTTCGCAATTTTGTATGACCAGCGTGCCTGCCAGATGAATTGGGCTGGACCCACCGGACATCGCCATTCCGATGACCAAAACTCCCAGACCGTTTTTGGCGGCTTTCATAACAATTTCACAATGATGGCCCGGCAGCTTCAAGGGGCTAATCGGACAGGTAGCAAAGGAGAGCAATGGGCGCTCTCTTAGCTTTTCTTTGCTCCCAACAATTGCCGTACACATATCAATAATTTTGTCTGCCTGGTAACCATTGACCGGTCCCAACCAGTGGTGTTTGGTTGTATTCGTCAAAGATGCCTCGGCATTATGGATCGCCTGCACCTCGGGGGGCTTATCATGGGAACACATGGCCCGTTCATAGGTTTCAATGTGTTCCGACGAATCAATTATGCGAGCTGCTTTTTCAATATCTGCTTTGGTAGTATCGCGGTGCTCTCCGGTGTAGGGATCAATAAACATGATGCCTTCTCCAAAATTGGTGAACGTAACGCGATTATCTTCCAAAACTACATCATCTTCCGGTCTGCGTCCATAGGCATAAAAAGTTGAGGGAGCCATGCGAATGGCGTCTTCCACCACCCAATGGGGAAATTTGACCACTTTTGTCTTACGGTCGACTAGGCAACCGGCACCGTCTAACACATCCAGAGCCTCGTCATGTTCAACATAGACTCCCGTATGCTTAAGCACATCCAAGGTGGCCAGATGAATTTCATTACATTCATCATCGGTTAAGACATTCAGGCTGAATCCTGAATTACGTTTTTTCCCGGCTTTTATTCTGCGTTTCATTCATGCACCTCCTTGTTTTGCGATTTCTTTTTCAAAATCTTTGACGATTTCATCCATGGCCGCTGAAGCCCCCTCCGGTAATGGATAAGGTTTGTGATGCTGAAGGATATCCATGGCTGTTTCATAGGCCTGATCGCGCAATTCCTTGCCCTGGGTGAGTTCCATCCAGTCATTGCGAGATCTTCTATCAAATAATTTTGCCCGCGATTGACTTCTCATGGAACGCAGACTGTGTTCATGGGTAATATAGGCGCCACCATGTCCGACCTCATGAATGACATCCATTGCAAGTTTCTCATCTGTTATTTCGATGCCCTTAATCGCAATCTGAATCATTCGAATCATTTCTGCATCCAGTACAATCTTGCCAAAGTCTATGGTCAGGCCTTGTTCCAGAACTCCCGAACCGAACACGATATTGGCACCGGCCAGTGCACTCATGGTGGCACTCAGCGTAAACTCATAACCGGATTGAATATCGGGTATCTTGCTGTCGGAAGCCCCGCCGCCCACGAAACTCGGTAATCGGTAGTACTGAGCTAGCTTGGCTATAGACGCATTGATCATACCATATTCAGGGGAGCCAATCGCTGAGGTGCCAAAGCGTAAATCTAAGATTGTACTGGTGCTGGCATATGTGCACGGCAGCCCTTTTTGGACTAACTGGGCCAAAACGATAGCGCTCAATACTTCGGCGTTGTGGGTAACCAGGGTGCCGGCCAATGTAGCCGATGACGTGCCTCCGGACAATGCCATGGGCATCACCATCACACCCACGCCTAACTTGGCGGCCTCCATGATCACCTCGCAGGTGTTGTTGGGGAGGGTGAGCGGGCTCATGGGACAGACGTTGACGGTAAAAATCGGTCGTTTTCGGAAGTTTTCCATACCGCCAACGCTGGCAGCGGCTAATTCGACCATGACCTGGAGCGCGTGGACCGAATCGGCTCCCAGAAAAATATGCTTTCCGGTATTGGTAGCCAGGGCATCCAAATTATGGACCGATATGGTCCCATCCGGCACATCAGTTGAATTCACCGTTCTTTCGGCCACGCAAATTTCATCCAGATAATCACACAGCCGGCTCAGGTCACCACAGTCTTGTTTGGTTGCCCGACGAAGTCTACGCGTCTGAGGATCAATGACATTGATACATCCGCCAAATGTGGTGAAGCCCACCCGGTTCGGTTCAGCTACATAATCATCATCCGGGTTGCGGCCGTGATAGACGATCGTTCGCGGTGTCCAAAAAGTACACTCTTCAACCACATAAGAGGGAATCCTTACGATACCGTAGCCGTCAAGTCTATCGACCATACACCCTCCACCATGAAACACCTCCAGCGCTTGCGCACTCATTACCTTGATGCCGGTATCCTGCAGGATTTGCAAGGTGGAATAGTGAATGGAATCGAGCTCATCTTTGGAGTGAGACGCCAAACCAAAACCGGCGGTGGTGCCGATTCCACTGCGGATTATTCTTCTCATTTCAACGTCCTCGTCATTACTGGAACAAACTTGTTAATATCTAATGCTATTAAATAATTAGCATTGAAAAGTATCCTCTCACAAAATACGCTGATACATTTTTAAACCACTGAGGTCAAGACGAATAAACCTTGACACAAAAATTAAGCAATTGTAAATTGTTGACAGTTTACAATCAAGCAAATTTTTTAATATTAATGCAAAAACTTTACTTTTAAGACTCAAATATCTTAGAGGATGCTTTTCGATTCTTAACGCGCAATACGTATCGCGTGTCATGCAACCCGAAACTCGTAACTCGCAACGCGAAACGCGCAACCCACAAAAGGTGACTTTATGCCTCAAGTTTTTTCAAAGCAAAAACGTGAGACGTTAACCGACCAGGCTTTAAATGAAATCAGAGAGGCTATTCGAAAAGGTAAACTGAAGCCTGGAGATCGACTTGTCGAAACGCAAATGGCTGAAGAAATGCAAATTAGCCGTTTTCCCATCCGTGAG
>CP070746.1:1531583-1541050 GCA_020348305.1 Desulfobacterales bacterium | reverse complement strand
GCGGATTCTTTTAGACTGGAATTATGAAATATGTGAGGCAGATGACGGATCAGTGGCAATTGAAAAGATACAAGACGATTCTTTCGATCTGGTTATCATGGACATTCGAATGCCCAATGTAACCGGCTTGGAAGCACTGGATGCAATAAAAACTCTCAGGCCGGAGATTCCGGTGGTCATGATGACGGCGTATTGGTCTGGTCAGATAGCCGACGAAGCTCGAAAAAAGGGCGCTTTTGATTACCTTCCCAAACCTTTCGATTTCGATGAGTTGAGACAGACCATCGAAAGGGCTGTGGCCCGTTAGCATGATTAGCCGCAGGCACAGTTAAAGAATTGTATTTTTCCACTAATAGCTCTATAAATTTCTGTTCCCGCTGTCTTGAAACCTTGTGTAAAAATTTCAACCGTGATGCGTATGATGAAATATTCTCTCATTTTTGAGAAAAATCTTTTGAAAAAAGTTTCCGATACACCCCGTATCCTTCATTTTCAAGATCTTCCCTGGGGATAAATCGAAGCGCAGCGGAGTTGATGCAGTAGCGCAAGCCCGTTGGCGGAGGCCCGTCCGGAAAGACATGGCCCAGATGAGAATCGCCGTGCTTGCTTCTTACCTCGGTCCGAACCATAAACAGGCTGCGATCCTCGTGTTCCACAAGGTTGTCCTGCACCAGGGGTTTGGTGAAGCTGGGCCAACCTGTTTTAGAGTCATATTTATCCAATGAGCTGAACAGAGGTTCTCCGGAAACAATGTCCACGTAAATTCCCTCTTTTTTGTTATCCCAGTACTCATTGTTAAACGGCGGTTCAGTGCCATCTTGCTGTGTGACTTTATACTGCACCGCGTTCAACTTCTGTTTCAGAATCTCGTTGCTCGGTTTGGAATATTTTGAATTAGCTCCAGGTGCAGCCTTTTTTTGCGGCATCTTTCCCCAGGTGCTTTCGATAAACTGATCCCGCCCGGAGCCGGAGCGGTATAATTTGTAACGAATGGGATTCCTTTTGTAGTAATCCTGATGGTATTCCTCTGCCGGGTAAAATTTTCGTAGTGGAATAATTTGGGTAACAATCGGTCGCTTGAATACGCCGGCTTTATCCATGTTCTCTTTAGATTTTTCAGCCAGTGCTTTCTGTTCTTGGTCATGGTAGAAGATTGCCGAGCGATATTGAAGGCCCCGATCGACAAACTGGCCCCCGCTATCGGTCGGATCTACATGCCGCCAGAAAACCTCCAGCAATTCAGCATAGGTTACCGTCTCAGGATCATATAAAACCTGAACCGCTTCATAGTGTCCGGTCATTCCCGAGGATACCTGCTCATAGGTAGGGTTTTCCTCATCGCCACCCGTATATCCGGATACGACGCCGACAACACCGTCGAACTTCTCAAAATCCGATTCCGTGCACCAAAAGCAGCCCCCGGCGAAGGTGGCTTTACTCAATTTTTTATCGTCGTATGTTGTTTCCATCTCGCTCATCCCTACTTGCGTTTGACTTTTAGAATATTGAAACCCTAATAGGACCAGTCCTATGATGAGTGTAATTCCAATGATAATTATCGTTTTCATAGTTGCGCTCCCTGTTTTAAAAAAATATATGTACACATGATTCAAAAAATAATTTCATCTTTCTGATTACTTTAAAACACCCGGCCAATTTTCATCGGCTTTATTGATATAGCCGGGAATGTCTTTTTCCCATTTTTTTTGTATCTCCCGGCTGTAGTTCAAATACAGCTTACCATCAACGATCTTCCAGCCCTCAATCGGATCGATATTTGCGGTGGACCCCATCGCAACTGCATACGCTCAGTAGCCGCCGTATTGAGGCGCGTATTTTTCAGAATCAGTTTTAAAGAGATTTAAATGATCCTCATTCGCAAAGCGCCATTTGGCGTCTTGCCATTTATATTCAAACTCTTTCTTGCCCTCCACCGGCTTGCCCAATGTAAAATAGGCAACCGGGTCGTATCCCTTAATGGCCAACCCTCTCCAGTTCTTATTGATGGAAGATTTGGCCCATGCTTGAGTCGGGGCAATGCTAAACGTTGTTATAAGACATAAGACACACAATCCAAATATAGTTGCAGTAGATTTCATTTCTGTTCCTCCGTTCAGGTATTCATCCTATTTTACGCTTCCCTGGTAGGTTCCCTCTTTTTTCAGAGCGTCCTCCATTTCTTCTACGGTAATTGTTGAGGCGTCATAATAGACGGTGTTTATCTCCTTAAAGTTATGGAATCCTTTGTCAATCCGTTTTATCCCTTCCAACCCCTCCAGGGCTGCCTCGCCCACATCGTATCACTGCACGTAGAACACGACAGTGGATAATTCCGAATTCTCAGCAAGAGATGGTCCGAAACCGTCGACGAGAAGCAATGAGGTCAGGACAAATATCGGCAAGAATTGCACACTGAAAATCTGTATGATATTCATTGAATTTTTCTCCTTACCGTCACCGTAAAGCCGCAGCCACATCGCATTACGACTTATTTGCCGTAATTTTATATACGTACTTCACCCATTCACCACCATAATAGTCTTCTGCAACTATGCGCAAAGGAAATCCGTGCTTCTCCGGCAAAGCCTTGTCGTTCACATTATAGGCTAAAAACACTTTGTCGGAGCGGATATCCTCTATGGGGAATCGTTCTGTTTTTTCATACGTTCCCTGCGGACCGCTGAAAGCAACCTGCGTCACTCCTGTGCCCATCTGTGCCGTTTCTAATAAGTTGGCCACGGAAATACCTTTCCAGCGAGCGTGATAGGCAAAAAACCCCGGACAGATCAAAAGAACATTTCTCTCAATGGAAGGCATTTGAACAATTTGAGAATAAGTGAGTTTCAGAGGGCGCTGAACATTTCCGCCGATTTCAAGCTGCCACGTATTCAAATTGACGTGGTGATCGTCCAAGCCCATGGTCTCGAACTCTTGCAACGGAGTCAGATCCAGATTTTGCGTGTCCAAGTCCGCAGGGTTTTTCCCGACAAGGGTTTCCATCCGGGTCCCTTTGGGCAGTATAATTTTTTTAGCCTTGGCCCAAACCAATCGGAGCCCTGTAGCAAGCGGACTGAATAAAACTCCCATACCGGCGAAAAATCCCAGCATCCGTTTGACGAATTGACGTCGTTTTTCCATGGCAATCTCTTTCTGAATATTATCCTTGTTGGCTTGTTTTCTATCCATATTTGATTAATTTAACCATCGATTGTATTCTGTCCAGAAAGAGCCGCTCTATATGCCTGAGCGGCTCATCGACAACCCTGCCACCGAAACCATCGTCGCTTAAATCAGAAAGTAACCCGTATGATTCACAGAATCATCACGAAAATATAACTTTTCTGTAACAAATAAAATAAAAGCAAGGCTTGGATCAGGCAGCGGGATAGGCCGGTAGGAGGAAGGTGAAGGTGGTCCCGAAACCGGAAGTGCTTTCGACATGGATAGGTTTGTTATGCAATTCGAGGATACGCTTGGCAATGGCCAAACCGAGCCCGGAATACCCTGTTTTGCCCTTTTGAGTTTGATCTCTTTGGTAAAAGCGGTCAAAAATATGCGGCAGGTCTTCCTCGGGGATACCGCAGCCGGTATCGCTGATATGAAAGGACACATCCTCATTTTGTCGACTGAGCGTCAGCCGGATCGATCCGCCGGCCGGTGTATAGCGCAACGCGTTCTCTAAGAGGTTTTCGATGACCCGCTCAATCATGCCGATGTCGGCGTTTACGAATGGAAGCCCCGGATTTGGGTTGATTTGAAGGGAGATGTTTCTCTCCCTGGCCGATAAATCAAATTTTTGAACCACGTCATGAGCCAGCTCAATGATGTTAAAGGGCTCACAGCGGATCTTTATCTCACGAAAGTCCAGCTTTGCCAGTTCAAACAGTTCATCGACCAGTTCGCTGAGCCGCTCACAGTGTTGGATGGCAATCTCGAGGTGGTGTTTGCGATCTTCTGTAGTCAGATTTCTATCCTTAAGAAAAAGTGTTTCGATATAACCCTGCAGCGTCGCCAGCGGTGTGCGCAGATCATGGGATACGTTGGTTACGAATTCCCGTCGCAAGGTGTCCGCCTCTTTCAATTTCCCCATCTGCGTTTGGATTCGCTCAACCAGTTGTTTAAAAGTAAACGCCAACCGGTCGATTTCATCGCCCTGCTGTCGATCCGCACCGCCAAGCGATTGCAATTGGCCTGCCGTTTGCTCCATGTCCAATGAATCCATGACGGAGGCCAAACGCCGCAGTCTGCGGGTCAGATATGCAAACAATAACAGGCCAGTCACCAGAACAAAAAGAAGGCTTGCCGCGATCCACCAGAAACTTAATTGCAAGATGTAGCTGTCCTTTAATTTATGGACGATGCTGTCGAAAAGCTCGCCCCCGAGAATGATATAAAAATATCCTTGAAGCGGACCCTTTTCCGGGATACGGGCAACACTGAACACTTTTTTCCTTCCGGGATTGCGGGGATCATCTCCGGTCAGCGGAAACACCGGATCGGTTTCGAACCATTTTTTTATCTGCTCCAGGTCAACCTGGTCCCGTTTCACTTTGCCCGGCGGCGCTGAGTAGGCCAGGATATTGCCGGCGGGACTGAGAAGGTAAACTTCAATGCCTGGATTCACCACCATCAGCATATTAAAGATTTCCTTGAGCCCCTTCTGGTTAATTTGATGGTCGGTCATCAGGGTCTTTTGGGCAACGATTTGTTTGGCCAGATTTCGATTGAGTTTCTGGATGACCTCCTGTTGATACATATCGGAGGCAAACTGAGTTAAAATGACGATGGATACCCCCAGCAGACAAAACAATCCCAGCAATGCGAGAGCCAGTTTTGAGTACAGTGATTTTACCATGATCGTCTTATTCTTTCGGAATTTCCATTTCGGCAAATTTATAGCCTACCCCCCAGACCGTGAGTATGTAAGCGGGGTGAGTGGGATCTTTTTCGATCTTGGCGCGCAGCCGGTTGATATGCGAATTGACCGTATGCTCGTAGCCGTCATGCCCGTAGCCCCAGACCCTATCCAGCAGCTGAGACCGGGTGTAGACCTTTCCGGGGTTGCGCGCAAAATGCGAGAGTAGATCGAATTCCTTTGCCGTCAGTTCAATGGATTGGCCCTTCAGGTTTGCATTTCTTCTGGCAGGATCAAGGACGAGGTCTCCAAACTGAATGATTGCCTCGACAGGTTCTTTTGCTCCTTCCGACAGCTCTTCGACCCGTCTTAAAATAGCTTTGACCCTTGCAAGCAGTTCCCGGATGCTGAACGGCTTGGTGACGTAGTCGTCCGCCCCAAGCTCAAGCCCAACCACCCGGTCCATTTCCGAAGACTTGGCTGTGAGCATCAAAATAGCTACATAAGAGGGTTTGCGGCGCAGGCGCCGGCAGACTTCTATGCCGTCAAGGCCCGGCAGCATCAAATCAAGAATAATTAAATCGTATTTATCCGAATCCGCCTTGGCAATTCCCGCTAGGCCGTCAAAAGCCACATCCACCTGAAATGCTAAATCCCGAAGATGGCCCTGAAGAAGATGGACGAGATCCCGGTTGTCCTCGATTATTAGAATTTTTTTCGACATATGATTGCTGAAAAAAAGAACCAAGAGATTATAGTTGAATAACGGCAATAGAATAACTCAGATACAGGAGAATTACAAACTCAGCTTGAAAAAAGCTTGTAATAGAAAAAAGTATTTTCATTCGGGCCCGCACCACTTTTTGTAAAAAGACAATTTAACCAATTTCATTAGACTTTCATGCCTGAGGAGATATACGCAAAGCCGCCAAATAATTTTGCAAATTTTGTATCCGTTAAGATGGATATTTTTTACCCACAGTACCCAATACATTTACCTAAAAAGTGAGAAATATTTTTGCACTTGCCCGCTAATTTTCGCAAACCGAAAGCGTTAAATCTTCAAAGAAAATTGATTTTGTAATGATATTAATATATTAATGCGGTTTGCCACTATGTGGCACATCGATTGCAAGTAGTAACCACAAAATCGGAAATACAACAGGGAGGTAAAATAATGAATTTAACCGTTAAAAATAAAAAAACTGTTATCGACCCGGTTTGCGGAATGGATGTGGTGCCCACCATGACGGAAATTAAAGCGAATATTAACGGAGAAACCTATTATTTTTGCGCAGAAGGTTGCCGGAAATCATTTATCGATGATCCGGAGAAATTTCTGAACCCGAAACCGGCTAAAAAGAAAGGCTGGTGGTGCCGATATACGGAACGGTTGGAAAAAGCCACCGGTGGAAAATCAATGAATTGCCACTGATATGATTCATTAAGCCTGCAGGAACTTAAAGGTGTTGGTTGGCATTTCGATCAAAATTGGCGCTTGTTGTCTGCAATTTCAATTAATGCTGCGAGTAAAATTGGATCAATGAAATAAATGAGGGGAGATGCTGCATGTTTAGTAGTGCTGAATATGGTCTGTGGGATCTGGTTATTTTACACTCATTGATTTTCATTATTTTCGGATTCAGCTTTTTCCGGCCACGTACAGGCCGTGACTGGCGTACTTTTGGGGCCTTTTCTGCCTTTTTAGTTGCTCTTTTTGCCGAAATGTACGGTTTTCCGCTCACTGTCTATCTCTTATCCGGCTGGTTGTCCAGCCGTTTCCCCGAAGTCGATTGGTTATCTCACAGCTCCGGCCACCTTTTACAAAGGATACTGGGATGGCAGGGCAATCCTCATTTCAGTCCCTTACATATTATCAGTGACATGCTGGTGATAGGCGGACTGATTTTGTTGGCGTCCGCATGGAAAGTCCTTTACCGGGCCCAAAAGAACTATGAAATTGCCCGCAGCGGTCCGTACGCGAAGATTCGACACCCGCAGTACACGGCGTTTATCATCATAATGATTGGATTTCTATTACAATGGCCGACCCTGGTTACTGTTTTGATTTTTCCGATTTTGGTGTTGCTTTATATCCGGTTGGCCCGCCGCGAAGAAAAAGAGTCCCTGAAAAGGTTCGGTGATCAATACACGCAATATGTGCAAAGCACCCCGGGCTTTATTCCCCGGATTCATTTGAACGCAGCCAGCTAAAGACTCGGGAAAATATGAATATCAAAAATGAGCAGGTAATCATGTCGCATCATAGCTATCAAAGGGAGTTTTAATTAGAAAATGAAAATGCAGCAGGGCTTAAATAGTCAATCAACGCAAAATTTAAATGTGGGTGGAATGCATTGTTAGTCATGCGTTCGCAAAGTTGAAAATGCCTTGATGAGCCTTACTGGCGTCTCCGAAGCTTCAGTTGATCTCACCGAACACCAAGCAAGGATACATTACGACTCTGCAATAGTCAGTTCGTCTGATTTGAAAATGGCTGTTGAAGCCCAGGACTACACTGTTCTTGAAGCCGCCGCAAACAAAACTGAATTAACCGAAAACTGCTGCATCCAACTGATTAAATGGCCTTCAAAATCTCGCTCGTATTTGTACGGCGCCATAGCGGCGGTTGCCATTGTGGGAATTTATCTGGGGATGAACACATTAACAGCAGACTGGTATTTCGCCAGGATGCAGTTCGGCGAATATCGCTGGTGGATTATAGCCCTTGCGATCGGGTTGGGGGTTCAAGTGACATTGTTCACCACATTCAGAGCCCGGCTTCGTGACACAAAAATGCGAGCGGCCAAATCGAGTATGGCCGCCACCGGAGGCGTATCAACTGCTGCAATGATGGCCTGTTGCTCGCACTATCTCGCCGCGGTTTTGCCGACCCTGGGGGTGTCGTTTCTCTCGGCATCGGCAGTAGCGAGCCTGGAAAAGTACCAAGCCTACTTCTTCCTGGCGGGAGTGCTGTCAAGCCTGTTTGGCATCGGACTCATGTCACGCCTGATGAAAAAACACGGCATGCTCCACATCGGAACCTTAAAAGGTTTTATTAGTTTACTGCAAAGACGAATTAATACACCAGGGAGATACGGAAATGATGACGTTAAAGCGTTTTAAAATAGGTCAAATCGTTGCGCTGACAATGGTATTGTATCTGCTAGGGCTGGCTGCTGAGGCTGATGCATACAAGATGAAATCAAATCGGCAGAACCGTGTACGGGTCGATGTTCGTCCCGTCCAGCTCGTGGCTGGCAAACCGGCCAAGTTTGAAGTCCGAATGAACACCCATTCGGTGAGCCTCAACCAAGATTTGGTCGCTGTTTGTATACTCAAAGACAACCAAGGACGTGAATATCAGCCGATGAATTGGCAGGGGTCTCCGCCCGGCGGTCATCATCGGCAGGGGGTGTTGGAGTTTCCTACTCTGGATGGAAATCCCACATCAATAATCCTTGTCATACGCGATATTGCCGAAGTGCCTGAAAGAACTTTCAGGTGGTCCATAGGAAACTGAAAAAGGAGAAGTTAAGATGAACACAAAAATGTATGCGTTGCTAATAGCGATTGTTGCCGTAGCTGTGATTGGATCAATAGCACATGCCGGTGGTCCCGGCAGCGGTGGCATGGGAGGTTCCATGGGTGGCGGTCAAGGAATGATGGGCGGGCATATGATGCGGGACGACCCAAATATAACCAATCCTTGGCAAAAACAGCCTCAAAGTCCCTATCCATCCTATCAGAATAGGCAAACTGAAACTCAACGATTAAGAGAAGAAATTCGAGAGAGAAGAAGTGAGCTATCAGATTTATACCGATCTGAGAAGCCGGATAAAGAATTGATCGATCAGAAAATCGAAGAACTGAACAAACTTGAAGCCGAACTAGACAAAAGATTATCCGCTTATTAAATCAAATGAATTTCATCCGACAAAATTATGTATTACAGATAATAATGGGTATGTTGGTGTTGAGCGTTCCAATGATTGCGGTGTGTTCCTCGATGTGCCCCTCCAGTGATCACATAATCAATTTCTTTGAGAACGCAAACTGCAGCTTCGCTTCTCATTCATTTGTCGGTATTGAAATCGGGTTATCAACGCTTTTCATCCTACCCCTTATCGGTATATTTTTTGACAAAAAAATGTTCTCCATACCAATGGGACACCTCTTACCCCCTTTCAGACCTCCCCGATCCTTCATCTAAATTCTCTCGTTCACCTTTAACTATGACGCTTAACGATTTCAACCTTTTTTCAACTAGTCTGAAAATGCCTATTATTACTCTGTATTTTCAGTTCTAGAAGCAACAATTCACCTAAACTATTCTAATGGAGGCTATTATGGGAAGAAAAGAAAAAGCCTTACTCATTGCCATCGGAGCAAACCTCTTTCTGGTTGCCCTCAAATTTTTCCTGGCTGGAGTTTCCGGCAGCATGGCCCTCCAGATGAGCGGTTGGCATTCGGTCCAGGGATTGTTTGTATCTTTGGCCGTTTTCGTTGGTTTTATGCTTACCAGAAAGGAAGAAAGTCGACTGACCAGGGGAATTAGCCGGATCGAAAATGTGGTGGCGCTGCTCATTTCCATTTTCGTTTTTTATCTGGC
>CP070746.1:1525889-1531483 GCA_020348305.1 Desulfobacterales bacterium | reverse complement strand
TGGAGTTTAACAAAACCGTTGAGATGATCGGGTTTCCCGGCGAGCCGCGCCTGGAAATTTACAATGCACTTCGCGGAGTTCGCGAAAAAGAAACCTGCGAAGTTAGATCATTTCGGTTGGAAAGTTTGTTAGATATGCCGTTTAAGCTCGGCATGCTGAAGCATATCATATTCGGCGATAAAGTTGATGTTTTTGAGTTCGAAACGGTGTTTAGTCTCTTTGAGTTCATTGACGGGATTGTATGGGAACTGAGTTTTCAGGGGACCCCCAAAGAGTGTGCCATATAAGGAGATGACCCATGTTTAAAAAATTATTGTTTGCCACCACCGCATCGCCCACCTGTGATAACGCGGCCAAAGTAGCCTTTGATTTGGAACTTAAATGGGATGCGAAACTTTTTATTCTGCATGTGCTGGGCGTTCCCACCCGCGGGTACAGTCCTTTCGTAACGGATACCAGAACCGGCGAAACCGAAGAGGCTGACCCGGATTACATCGAGTGGGTCATAGAGGAGATGAAGAACACCTATGGCGAGTTACTGAAAGATAGTGAAAATTCGGTTCTGGAGAGCGTCGTCGGTGCTCCCCACAGGGAAATCCTGCGGAAAGCACGCAAAGAGAATGTGGATATGATCATTATGGGTGCGCACACCAGGCAAGAGGACATCGGCGCAACCCGCTACCGGGCGATTGCCGGAAGCACCATGCAAAAAGTGGCCAAAGCCGCGCGCTGTCCGGTTGTGATCATCGCCCGGCCCTGCACAACCTGCTGGAAGTTGTTTTCTAATATCGTCATCGGCACCGATTTTTCCAAGCCTGCCGAATATGCGTTTCGCTGGGCATACAAACTCGCCAAAACGGTTGGGGCCAAGCTGCATATTTTTCATGCCTTTGACATCAGTTCCGGTAATTATGGGCAGGCACACGGACAAAATGAAATTGAAGTCAAAATTGAAGCGGCACGCAAAAAAATCGAAAAACAGTATATAGCCAAAATGGGAGGATATGATAACTACAGCATTGAGATTTGGGAAGGTATCCCCTATGTGGAGATTTTAAAGTTTGCCCGAGAAAAGCAAGCCGATCTGATTGTCATGGCGCACCACACCAGAGACATTGATCCTGAGCTTGCTTTGCTCGGCAGCACCGTAGAGCAGGTTGTCTTGCGCTCATCCTGTCCGGTAGCCAGTGTGAATCACCCGGATAAGGTAGCGGATGCGGATATTTGAGACAAGAAACCAGTGACAAGAAACCGGAAACCAGAAGCCAGAAAAAAAGTTCTCATCGTCGACGATGAGCTTGATGTTAGAATCTATGTTCGTACGTTGTTTGAGACCAGCGGATTTGCACCGACTGCCACCAGAGACGGCATCGCAGGCTTGCAGAAAGCCAAGGAACTGACGCCCGACCTTATTGTGCTGGATGTGATGATGCCGGAAACAGGTGGCGTCAACATGTACAGGGAGCTTAAGACAGATCCCAAATTGAAAGACATTCCGGTTATCATGCTGACTGCTGTTGGGAAGAAATCTTTTTCTCACTATTTGAAGATGTTAAACATACAAAGTGAGGCTTCCATCCCTCAACCGGATGCCTACATGGAAAAACCACTGGATCACGAAAAGCTGCTTGAACTTGCCGAAAAACTTATCGGCTAATGCACCCCTTTCTGAAAAAGAAGACGATGGACAAAAAAATATTACTGGCTGACGACGAAGAGGGCATTCGCAAGGTTCTGGGCATCTCGCTGGCAGACAGCGGCTATGAGGTACTGACGGCCAAAGACGGTGAAGAGGCACTCAAGATCTTCAAAGAAACCAGGCCACCCATTGTGCTCACGGATATCAAGATGCCAGGAATTGACGGCATTGAACTTCTTCAGAAGATTAAGCAAGAGGATCCGGACACCGAAGTTATCATGATCACCGGTCACGGTGATATGGACCTGGCTATCCTGAGCCTCAAATATGAAGCCACCGACTTTGTTACCAAACCCATCAATGACGATGTTCTGGAGATTGCCCTGAAGCGCGCCCGTGAAAGGATCAGCATGCGCCAGCAGTTGAGGGAATATACTGAAAATCTGGAGGAGCTGGTTCAAAAGCAATCTGCCCGCCTGGTTAAAATCGAACGGCTGGCAGCAGTCGGGCAGGCGGTAGAAGGCTTATCTTCGGCCATCAGAGACATTGCCGGTGATCTGGGCAGCGGCATTCGCTATTTTAACGAAATGCCCTGTTTTGTGTCGATTCATAACCGCCGGCTGAAGATTGTAGCCATCAACCAGCTCTACCAGGAGCGTCTCGGAAACAAAGTCGGTGCCGACAGCTGGGAAATATATCAGGGAGCCGAAAGCAAGCGCAACACCTGCCCGGTGGCAAAGACGTTTAAAACCGGCAAGGGTCAGCGCAGCCGGGCCACGATTTCCCATTCAAAGGGCGCCCGATATCCGGTCATTGTTCACACCGCGCCGATCCATAACAGCCAGGGAGAACTCGAGCTGGTCCTGGAGATTTCCGCGGATATTTCAGAAGTCGAACGTCTCCAGGAAGAATTGCGAACAACCCAGCACAAATATCAGCAGCTCTTTGATGAGGTTCCCTGTTATATCACGGTTCAGGATCGATCTTTTAAAATTACCGCCTCCAACAAGCGCTTTAAAGAAGATTTTGGTGAAGAAATCAAAACGCATTGCTACGAAGTTTATAAATACCGGGCAGAACCCTGCGAAGCGTGTCCGGTCGCCAAAACTTTTACAGACGGCAAATCCCATCAGTCTGAGATGGTTGTCACGGCCAAGTCCGGAGAACAATACCATGTTCTCATCAACACGGCACCGATTCTCAATGCTGCCGGTGAAATCGAGCAGGTCATGGAGATGTCCGCCAACATCACCGAGATCCGCCGATTACAGGACCGACTGACCTCATTGGGTTTGATGGTCAGCTCTATTTCCCACGGCGTAAAGGGGATCTTAACCGGATTGGACGGCGGATTGTATTTGTTGAACTCAGGCCTTGCCAAAGACGATCAAACGCAAATAGCCGAGGGCCTTGAAACGGTTGCGCAGATGGTGGATCGTATCCGCAAGTTAGTGCTGGATATTCTATATTATGTCAAGGAGCGGCCTCTGGTTTGGAAACGGATTGACGTATTAAAATTTGGCGATGAAGTGGTATCCATTGTCGAACCAAAACTTCATCACCACCCGATCGAATTTAGCCGGGAGATTGATTCATCTCTGGGTGAATTCGAGGTCGACGCCGGGATGGCCTCAACGGCGCTGGCCAATATTTTTGAAAATGCCATCGAAGCGTGTGTGGAGGACCGTTCGGGCAAGGCCCATCGAATCACATTTAAAATTACGCAGGATAAAGACAACATCATATTTGAGATCACCGATAACGGCATCGGTATGGCACCGGAAATAAAAGAAAATATTTTTAATCTGTTTTATTCATCCAAAGGCCAGTTGGGCACCGGTCTGGGGCTTTTTATTACCAAACAGATTATTCAACAGCATGAGGGTTCCATCCAGGTCGAATCGACTCCGGGAAAGGGGACGCGCTTTCGTGTGCTGATGCCTAAAATATTGGCTCAAGCAGCCAAAGCAACACCTGTTGAATTCCGCAGGGAAACCGGCCAATAAACGCTTACCGTCGAATTTAGCTAGGTTTAGCAAAGACGTGGGCCTTCAGACAATTTAACACGAAGGTGATCCAGTAATCCAGCAGATGACCGTCGACCGTCTAGCCCCAGCAAGGGTCAAAGTATGCGCAAGTATTTTGAATACATCCGCCAAAGCCTGAGCTTAAAGCTTATTATCAGCGTGGGCGTCATTTTGTTGCTGACCATTTCCACCTGGGCGTATTTCTCCATTGAATACCAGAAAAACAGGTTGAGGGAGCAAATCGTTGCGGAAACCGATCGATTGAGCACCACCATTAAACTCAGCACGCACTATGCAATGATGCTAAATTCACGGGATGACATTACCCAGACGATTCTAAATGTTGCCAGACAAAGAGAACTCAAAAACATTCGCATATTCAACAAAGACGGGCAGATAAAGTTCTCAAACAAGCGCTCCGAAGTCGATCAAATGACCAATATCAAGGCTGAAGCCTGTGATGTCTGTCACAAAACGGACCCCCCCCTGGTAGATGCGGGTCTTGCTGAAAGAACTCGCATTTTTGCTTCTACCAATGGTTATCGCCTGCTGGGGATCATCAGCCCGATTTGCAACGAGCCAAGCTGTTCATCCAATTCATGCCATTTTCATCCAAAAGACAAAAGAATTTTAGGGGCGCTGGATGTTGTCGTTTCTCTGGAAGATACGGATAAAGAAATTTTATTTCTGGAAAAGGGGATCATCGGGTTGGCCGCGATCATCTTTTTGGTCACATCTGCCATAATATTTGTGTTTGTGTTGAGATTCGTGAACCGACCCATCCGGCGACTTATACGAGGAACTCAGGCCATATCCAGCGGAGATTATACCGTTGACGTAGCGGTGGATCAGGATGACGAAGTGGGAAAATTGGCGAAGGCCATCAATCAGATGGGCAAAGAGATTGGCAAAAAACAATCCGAGCTCAATAAACAAATCGATCAGTATCAGAGTCTATTTGAAACCGTCCCCTGCATTATTACCGTCCAGGATAGAGATTATAAGCTGGTGGGCTACAACCGAGAGTTTGCCGAAAAGTTTGATCCTAAAGCGGGTGACTATTGTTATTCGGCATATAAGGGACGCAAAGTGAAATGCATCAACTGCCCGGTGGAGAAAACCTTCGAGGACGGAAAATCTCACTATAGTGAGGAGGCGGGAATCAGCAAAGACGGAACGCCAACGTATTGGATTGTTAAGACGTCACCGATTCGCAATAATGAGGGCGAAATTATCGCTGCCATGGAAATGAACCTGGATATTACCCATCGCAAGCAGCTCGAAGAGCAACTCGGGAAATCAGAGAAGAAATACCGCAACATTTTCAATAATATTCCAAACCCCACATTTGTGCTGGATGCCGAAACGCTGGAGATCGTCGACTGTAATGATAATGTCAAAGCGGTCTATGGGTATGGCCGGGATGAGGTGGTCAACAAGCCATTTCTGGATTTGTTTTTAGAAGCTGAAAGGGATCGATACGCCTCGATCCTCAAGTCGACAGGCATCGTGACCCGGGTAAAACATGTTCACCGTCTGGGTCATGACCTCTTTGTGAATATTCGAATCTCACCGGCCGAGTATCCAGGAAGAAAAGTCCTGCTGGTCACCACCAGCGATATTACCGAACGTCTTGAAACCGAGCAACAACTCATCCAGGCCAGTAAAATGGCTACCCTGGGCGAGATGGCCACCGGCGTTGCGCACGAGCTGAATCAACCGTTGTCCGTCATCAAAACCGCCAGCAGGTTTTTTATAAAAAAGCTCAAAAAAGGCGAACCCATCCGGGATGATATTTTGGTTACGATGTCCGAGGAAATCGATTCGCATGTCGATCGCGCAACCAAAATAATCAACCACATGCGGCAGTTTGGACGCAAATCGGATATGAAATTAGAGCAAGTCCAGGTGAATGAGGTCTTAAGAAG
>CP070746.1:1517791-1525789 GCA_020348305.1 Desulfobacterales bacterium | reverse complement strand
TGCAAGCCGGCTCCGAGGGGCCCACCCTCATCTTTCGCACAGTTACGCACACTTTATAAGAAAGTGCGCTCGTGGCGCAGTTAGTAGATGTAATCACAACTCTGGTAAAAATATAGATATCATCAAAATTGGTCGTCAAGTCAAGGAAATCCTATTATCGTTAGTTCGGATCTTCTCCGGATGACATTTTTATATTGGTGCCGGAGGGGGGAATCGAACCCCCATGACCGCAAGGGTCGGAGGATTTTGAGTCGTCTGCGTCTACCAATAGCATCGGTGATCTTTCCCGGCCATAAATGTTCGATGATCTTGTCGGCAACAGGCGAAATATTTTTTACCAGCTGGACTACTCGCTCTTGTGATTACGAGAAAAAACCGCAAATTATAAAATAACTCTTCTTCTAAAATAGTCCTTTATTTCTTTAAAAATCATCTTTTGGACTATAGCCATCCTGCTAAAAATCGTCTAAAAGGTCTAAAATACCATAAATATCAGAAAGGAAAGAATATAATATGATTCTCATTGGTGAAGACTTAAACGTTATGACTGGGGAGATCTCGCGAGTTATAAAGGAGCGAGAAGCGGGACCGATCAAGGAATGTGTTGCCGGACAGACAAAGAATGGCATGGACTACCTGGACGTGAATGTGGGTCCGGTAAAAAAAGACCCGCAGGGAACAATGGAATGGATCATAAATACGGTGCAAGATGTTACCGACCTTCCCTTGAGTTTGGATACCACCAATCCGGTAGCCATGGAGGCAGGCCTTGAGGTTTGCAAGAAAAAGGCCCTCATCAATTCCGCATCTGGAACGACTGAGAGCAGGGAAACCATGTTGCCTCTGGCAGCGAAATATTCGACCGACGTCGTCCTGTCTGTGATCAATGATGCCGGTTTGCCCGCCGATGCAGATGAAAGAGCAGCCAGCATTATGGATTCGGCGGCTTTTGCAAATGAATTGGGAATTCCCAATGAGAATATTTGGGTGGACCCTGTCTTACTGCCCATAGGTGTGGATCAACGCCAGGTAACATCATACCTCGAATTCATACAGATGCTGCAGGATTTGCTGCCGGGAGCCAGATCCACCTGTGGATTGTCCAATTTGTCATATGGTGCTCCCAGGGAACTGAAAAGTCTGCTAAATCGTACTTTTCTCATAATGATAGGTAGATATGGCCAACATTCAGCCATTGTCAGTGGCTTCGACCAGGAACTTATTCGTCTCATCAGGGGAGAGGTACCGGAGATCGTCGAGCTCATTTATCGCGCCATGGAGGAAGAGGATTTGGATCTCTCTGCGCTTTCTCAAAAGGAGCTTGAGTATGCAAAAACGACCCAAGTCCTTATGGGCAAGTCGCTGTATTCACATTCCTGGCTGGAAGTCTAAAAGGAGGCAGATATAATGAAGTATGAGCCACCATTGGAGAAAATCTCTGTAAACATCAGAGAAACCGTTTTAGGGCAAGGAGAAAAGTCCGTCAAAATTGGAGGGGAAAACACGTTGCCTTTCCATTCTTTTGAGGGATCACTTCCCAATTCTGCGGGACTTGCTTTGGAAGTTCTGGATACGCAACCGGAGAATTGGGCGCCGTCGGTATTGGAACCGTTTGAAGATGTGGTATCCGATCCTGTCAAATGGGCCAAGAAATGCGTAGAGGTATACGGGGCCGAAATGCTTTGTCTTCGCCTTTTGAGCACCGATCCCATGGGCAAGGACAGATCACCGGAGGAAGCGGCTGAGATTACCAAAAAAGTGACAGATGCCGTGGACGTTCCCTTTATTGTATGGGGAACAGATATGGAAGACAAGGACGCACAGGTGTTAATGCAAGTCGCTCGGGTATGTTCCGGAAAAAATTTACTTCTGGGTCCTGTAGTCAAGGGAAACTATGAAAAAATTGCCAAGGCTGCACTGGAACACGGCCATGCCGTAGTGGCGCAGGCGTCTATGGATGCCAATCTAACCAAAGAGTTGAATATCGCCCTTTGTAAGTTTTTCCCACCGGAAAAAATTGTTGTTGATCCCACAGCTTCAGCCCTGGGTTATGGACTTGAATATACATTTTCCATCATTGAAGAGATCAAGCAATTCGGCCTTGTTGACAAAGACAAAATGATGCAGATGCCCATCCTTTGTGATTTCGGAGGGGATTGCTGGAGAACCAAAGAGGCCAAAGAAAGCAGAGAACAAGGCATCCTCTGGGAGGCGATAAGCGGCATCACGTTCCTTTTGGCCGGGGCCAATCTCCTCGTCTTTAGGCATCCGGAGTCACTCAAATTGATAAAAGAGATGGTAATTTAATGGAATAGGAGGTTCATTATGGCGCTCAAGGGAGCGGAAATTATGAAAATGTTGCCCAAAACCAACTGCAAAGAATGCGGTTATCCAACTTGCTTTGCTTTTGCCATGAAATTGGCCACAGGGGGTGCTAATCTTGAGGATTGCCCCCATCTTGATCCGCAAGTCAGGGCACAACTGGAGGCTGCAATGGCCCCTCCCATAAAGCTGGTGACAATCGGGGCGGGTGAGAATGCGTTGGCCATTGGTGAAGAAGAAGTCATGTTCCGGCACGAAAAGACCTTCTTTCACGAATCCGGCATCGCCATCTTAATCTCGGATAAGGAATCCGAATCGGATATCGAAAAAAAGCTCAAGCGCATCAAAGCGTTTGATTTTGAAAGGATCGGGCAAAAGCTCAAGATCGATCTGTTGGCGCTATGCTTTGAATCCGGCGATAAAGGCAAATTCGAAGCTTTGGTCAAAAAAGCTTATGAAACCACTAATTTTGCACTTATTCTGATCTGCGAGGATACGGACGTCTTGTTTTCCGCCGCCTCTTTATGTGCGGATAGAAAACCACTGGTCTACCCCATAACAAAAGACAATACGAGTGCCGCCATTCCAAAACTTAAAGAACTTGGCGTCCCCGCAGGGGTCAAAGGCCAAAGCATCGAGGCACTCACATCCGTAACATCTGAATTGAAAGATGCCGGAATCGAAGATATGCTTTTGGATCCCGGTTCAAAAAATATGCTGGAGGGTATTCGGGATCAAACGCTTATCAGAAGGGCTGCTTTGAAAAAAGGCTTCAGACCGCTCGGATATCCGACCATTGCCTTTCCTTGCTTCATGTACCAGGATCGATTCAAGGAGACGTTGGCGGCCGCGGCGCTCATGATCAAATATGCAGGTATCGTGGTGTTATCTCAAGCGGAAGCGCAATTTCTTTTGCCGCTTTTGGTACACCGGTTTAATATTTACAGTGATCCCAGAAGACCCATGACCGTCGAAGAAAAGGCTTACGAGATCGGCAACCCCGGTGAAAATTCTCCTGTCCTTATCTCAACCAATTATGCCCTGGACTATTTTATTGTGTCCGCCGCCATAGAGGAGGCCAACATACCGGCCTATTTATGCATCAAAGACACAGAAGGGCTGGGCGTCATGGCTGCCTGGACCTCCGGTAAGTTCAATGGGGAGGCGATTGCTGAGTTTTTTGAAAAATACGCTATGGCAGACAAAGTGAAACACAGAAAGCTTATCATTCCGGGTGTGGCCAAAAAGCTCGTGGCCGAGTTGGAGGAGGAGCTTCCCGGATGGGAAATCATCCTGGGCCCTTTGGAAGGAAGTGATATTCCGAAATTTCTATCTGAGGAGTGGAAGGCGTAATGGAGGAGCAAAACGCAGCGGAAGAACAACAAATTAAAGAGGGAATAGCCGAAATACTGACTCAATGCGAGCAAGACAGAAGCCAACTCATTCCCATTCTTCAGCGGGTGCAGGAGACCTTTGGCTATCTTCCTAAGTCGGCCATCAGCGAAATAGGATCTTTTTTGGGAATGACCGATGTTCAGATATATGGAGTGGCTTCCTTTTATAACCATTTTCGGTACATTCCGCTTGGAAAACATCCCGTCCAAATGTGTATGGGAACGGCCTGTCACATGGTCGGCGGCGGACTGGTCCTGGAAGCCCTGGAAAGAGCACTGGATGTTGAGGTGGGCGGAATTACCATAGATAAACAGTTTAGTCTGGACAGAGTCGCCTGTATTGGCTGCTGCGGCTTGGCTCCGGTGATGGTGATCGGTGAAAAAATTTTTCCTAAAATGACCTCCACCAAAGTAGACGAAGTATTGGTCAACCTTAAAATGGAGGAAGAGGAAGCTGCCCAGGAGGAAACAGATAATTAAACAACAGAATCAAATTTGAATGAATGCATAAGGCTGGCATCGTTTTGAAAATTGGAACATTCGAATTTGGGATTTGTTTCGTATTTCGGATTTCGTGCTTCGAATTTTTTAATTTTGCTTTTTTCAAATTAGATAAAAGACTATGACGACATTTAAGCAAATTAAGGAAAACGCCATCGCGGAATGGGAGTCTTTAGAACAGGACGGAATTCCGGTTATACGAATTGGTGCGGCCACCAGTGACAGGGCTGCAGGCGCCCTGGAAGTCCTTGCGGAGTTTGAGAAGGAGCTTGCCAGGTTAAATATGGAGGCCAAGATCGTCCAAACGGGCTCAGTGGGGTATGGCAATTACGAACCCTTGGTAATCATCAGTAAACCTGATTATCCCCGTATCTGTTATAACAACGTTACTCCGGATGTGGTTGCGCGTCTGGTTGAAGGATATCTGCAGGAGGATGACCCCTGCATGGAACTTGCCCTGGGGACCCTCGAGGGCGGCGATGACATCCCTCCCCATATCCCCGAATTGCCCCGCACTGAACATGAGTTAAGACTGCTGCTTAGAAATTGCGGTTTCATCGATCCGGAAAACATTAATCACTACATTGCCCTGGGCGGTTACAGCGCCCTGACCAAGGCCCTGGAAATGCCACCGGCTGAAATCGTCGAGGAAATCAGGCAATCAGGGTTGAGGGGAAGAGGTGGGGCCGGGTTTCCCACCGGAAGAAAACTGGAGGCTTGCCTGAAGTCTGTCAACACGCCCAAGTATGTGATTTGCAATGCAGATGAAGGCGACCCCGGCGCCTTCATGGATAGGGTTGTCCTTGAGAGCGACCCCCATGCCGTTTTGGAAGGAATGATCATCTGTGCTTTTGTACTGAAATCTTCCCAAGGATACATTTACACCCGCATGGAGTATCCGCTTGCAGTGGAGCGGCTCAAAACGGCCATTGAACAGGCCAAGCAATTTGGGCTGTTGGGCGAAAATATTTTGGGAACAGGCTTCAACTTTGACATCGAAGTGTTTCAGGGTGCAGGGGCATTTATTTGCGGGGAATCCAGCGCCTTGATGTATTCCATCGAGGGCAAAAGAGGATTTCCGCGGGTCAGACCCCCCCAGTCCATCGAATCGGGATTTCGACAAAAACCCACTCAACTCAACAACGTCAAAACTTTCGCCTATATCCCCTTGATCATTGAACGTGGAAGCGAATTCTTTTCAAACATCGGCACCGATGGCAGCAAAGGCACAGCCGTTTTTGCGCTGGCCGGCAAAGTGGAAAACGTCGGACTGGTAGAAGTGCCCATGGGCACGACCCTTCGGACGGTGGTGGATGATATCGGCGGAGGCGTAATCGGCGGCAAAACCTTTAAAGGCGTGCAGACCGGGGGACCTTCGGGTGGGTGTTTGCCGGAATCATTTCTCGATACCCCCATCGACTTTGACTCGCTTTTGGAAGCGGGCGCGATGATGGGTTCCGGCGGTATGATTATCATGGACGAAGATAACTGCATGGTGGACGCCGCCCGCTTTTTTCTTGACTTTACCGTGCAGGAATCCTGCGGCAAGTGTGTCTTGTGTCGCCTAGGAACCACTCAGATGTTGAGCATCCTTGAGGATATCGTAAGCGGCAAGGGTAAATCTGAGGATATAAAGCAGCTCGTCGCTTTGGGTGAAGATATCATCGCCGGATCGCTGTGCGGTCTGGGTAAGTCGGCGCCTAACCCTGTGCTGACGACCATGCGGTATTTTAAAGCGGAGTATGAAGCGCATATTCACGAGAAACGCTGCCCGGCACTGGTGTGTCGTGAGTTGATTGCCTACTATATCATTCCGGAAAAATGCTATCGTGGTTGCGAGCATTGTATCGTCGTTTGCCCGACCGAAGCGATTGTCGAACATCCCAAACGCTATAAAGTCGTTGATCAAGAAAAATGCGTCAAATGTGGCAATTGTTTAGAAGTCTGCCCCCCCGAGTATGACGCGGTGATCAAAATTTCACCCATCAGTGAGGTGCCTCCCAGCAAGATGCCCTCCGGTAAGGCGCCTGCCGACAAGGATGAATAACAATGGAGCAAATTGAATTAACCATCGACGACAAAAAAGTTAACACCAAAGCGGGGACCAAGATATTAGAGGCCGCGTTGGATGCGGAGATTTACATCCCCAACCTTTGTTATATTGCCGAAGCTGAGCTCCCCTATGGGGGATGCCGCCTTTGTTACGTTCATGTCGAAGGCAGAGGATTGGTGACTGCCTGTACGCTGCCGGTAGAAAACGGCATGGTGGTGCATACCCAAACACCGGAAGTCATGCGAGTTCGCCGCACGGCCTATAAATTGCTCATCGCCTACCATAACCTTGATTGCCGTGCTTGCTGGAAGAACAAAAAATGTGATCTGCAAAAGCTCGCGGCCAAAGTCAAAGTCAAGCTGAAGCGGCCTGAGGACTTCAGGGGATTGCCCACGGAGTTTCTCCCCCTGGACACAACCAATCCTTACATCACCTATGATCCCCTTCAATGCATCATTTGCGGTAAATGTGTCTGGGTGTGCAGTAAGATATGTGGAGAGCCGCTCTTGGACTTTGCCTACCGGGGAAATAAAACCCGGCTGACTTTATCTCCAGACGCCGTGTTGGTTGAGGAAAAATGTCCTTCCTGCGGCCAATGTGCAGTCGTCTGCCCAACAGCAGCTTTGCAGCCGCAAGGCCCTTTAGCGTCAAATGAGCATTCAGCCGAGGCTGGGTAGCGAAAGGATAATGATAAATCATGGGAGGTGTACAAGATATCCGTACAAAGAGAGATCGTAGTAATGGGTCTTCACGGCAGGTTTTAAATAGGTCGTGAGAACATGAAATAATAACATCGTAAAGGGAGTAAACAATGACTGAAATGAAACCAAAAGAGAGGGTAACAAAACTTTTCAAAAAAGAACCGATCGATGTCATGCCCGTGTTTAGCGGTCAGGGTATGGTCCTCATCCAGGCCATCCAGGAGATGGGCATCCGTTTCCCTCAGGTCCACACTTCCGCCGAGTATCTGGCCGGTTCGGCAATCAAAACAGCTGAGATGTTCGGCTTTGACGCGTTGATCATCCCCTATGACATGTGCACCATACCCGAGGCCATGGGTCGGGGCATCAGTCTGTATGAAGATTCAGAGGAGATACTCTTTCCTACCGTTCCTTACAAGTGGGATTCCTTAGACGATGTGGAATTCCCCGACGATATTCTCGAAAGGGGCAGGATGCCGTTGGTGGATGAGGCCATTAAAATCGCCAAGGCTTACGAGAGTGAGAAATATGCGGTCGGCGGATGGCTATTGGGGCCTTTTACCATGGCCGGTCAGGTCTATGAATTAGACCTGCTGCTGAAAGGGCTTAAAAAAGACAAAGAAAGAATTGAAGCCTTTCTTTCTGATATGACTGATTTGGTAATTAAGATCGCTCAACATTATGAGGAACTGGGTGTGGACTACATCAGTATCCGCGAGATGGGCTCAGGCACCGATCTTATTTCACCGCGGATGTGGAAAACCCTCATCCAGCCGAACCTCACCAAGATATTTGACACCTTGAAGGGACCCACGGTCAATCATATCTGCGGATCCACCGATATGATCGTGGAGATGATGAACGAATGCGGTGCCGATGCGATCAGTGTTGACCACAAGAATACTTTGACTGAAACTCGCAAAAAAATCGGCAACGATGTGCTGCTGTTCGGAGATTTTAATCCCTATGACACCCTGGTTACCGGTGATGTCTCTAAAGTGGAGCCGATAATCAAAAAGAACATAGA
>CP070746.1:1514194-1517691 GCA_020348305.1 Desulfobacterales bacterium | reverse complement strand
TGGTTATGAGTGTATTGGTGGGGAGAATTCGCCCTACATCTGGGTGGATGGAAAGATGGATTCCTGGGAGTTTTTCGACATGCTGCTTGAGAAAGCAGGAGTTGTCTGTACACCCGGTGCAGGATTTGGTCGCTGCGGTGAAGGATATATCCGCATCAGTGCATTCAATAATTATGAGAATGTGGAGAAAGCGATGGAGAGAATAAAGACAGCTCTTTAACCATAAAGATATATATTGAAAATATATCGATGTGAATGCCTGTATGTGGGCACTGATGCGTACGGGTAGGTAGGGCAGGCCTCTGTGCCTGCCATGAATACTATTGGTATAAAGCATTTTCGATTAACAAGGTGTTTCTTTATGGTCAGAGTTGGTCCGGCAGGCTCCGGCGGATTAGGGAATCTGGAGGGTGTGCGCAAAGTTGCCCGCATGGGCCTGGATTGCATGGAGGTGGAGTTCACCTATGGGGTTCGTATGAATGTTGATGACGCCCGCACGGTCGGCGCGTTGGCACAAGAAAAAGGAATTGTGCTTTCCGCACACGCACCGTATTACATCAATTTGGCTTCGGATGAAAAAGATAAAGTATTAGCCAGCAAGAAACGATTAATCGATTCCTGTGAACGGGCTCATGCTTTAGGTGCGCGATGTGTAGTGTTCCATGCCGGGTTTTATCAGAAAAGGACAAAAGGTCAAACTTATGACCTTGTTAAAAAAGCGATATTGGAAATACAGGACGTCATCAAAATAAGGAAATGGAAGGTTCAGCTCTGTCCCGAAATTACCGGTAAACCCTCACAATTCGGATCAGTATCGGAACTTACGCGATTGATGCAAGACAGCGGTTGCGGAATAACAGTTGACTTTGCCCATCTATACGCCCGGCAGCAGGGAAAGATTGATTATGCGAAGCTTTTAAAAAAACTGCCGAAAAAATTTCATGCTCACTTCTCCGGAATCGAATATGGAGAAAAAGGCGAGAAAAAACATGTTGTCACCAAAAAGATATTTTTTGAGCCTCTGGCAAAGCAGTTGATTAAGCGCAAATTGGATGTCACCTTGATTAATGAATCGCCCCAACCTTTTAAAGATGCGGCCATGATGAAAAAAGTATTGGATAAGTTGCGGAGTTCTTAAATATTTTTAGTCTGATGCTTCTTTCATTTTCTCTTGCTCTAAATTTTTTTCGGTCCTTGCTTTGTCTAGCTTCTCCTGCAACTCTTCATATTGTGTTTGATCAAAAATCCCAATTTCCTGAGAATGGACCTTCCATGTTTGGAGGCACATATTGGCGTCATGAAAACTTAATTCTTCTAAATAGAATTCAAAACATTGTAGAGAATTGCTTACGGATTTTTCGTACATTTGTTTTTTAAATTCATCATATTTCGTCTGATCGAAGGTGCCGGCATCCATCGCGTTGCTGCGCCAAATATTTAATGCAACACGTGCTGCGTAAAAGCCTTCTTCTTTTATTGATTTCTTGAGTCGCCAAAGATTCAGGGCAGCCTCTTTTTTTAACTCGCGTTTCTTTGCCTTCTCCTCGTGGGATTGTTCGGTGCTGCTTTGTGGGTGTGCAAAAGGCATGAAAAGCAAAATTAATAAAATGGTTACTGCTATTAGTTTGAGCTTTAAAAACGTGTCCAATTTCATCTGCCCGAAAATAAACCTTTGTATCGTTGAACTCAGTAAAATCAATAATTCAAATGGCGAATACGCAATTTATTATGACGCTGTGTATAGTTTATACTAAAAATGAAGTCAGGTCAAAAACCAAAGAGCCCTTCAAAAGTTGTATCTTTAAAGGCGCAACTGGGCAATTGCTAGGATCTGTTTTCTAAGTTAAAGTTTTATTTTACCAGTTTTTATGCCCTCCACAAATGGTACATCAGCCGGAGCAAAATCAAATTGCTGAAGCTGATTTAATGATACCCATTCAAAATCGGCGTGATCCGTTAAGCAAAAACTTCCGCCTTGCCAATAGGCCCGATAGGCTAAAAGCCGGATTGATCCATGGCCATAATGATAGACACTTTCTCCCAGGCATTCCCCGACCGATATGTCAACGCCAAATTCTTCTTTCATTTCCCGTTTTAAACATTCTTGAGGGGTTTCATTGCTTTCGATTTTACCGCCCGGAAACTCCCATTTGTGTGGCAATTTATCCGTGGATTTTCTTTTGGCGATAAGGATCTTTGCGTCCCTGACTATAATCGCTGCTGTTACGTCTTTCATATTTTTTATTTTAAGTGGAAAGATAATTAATCTCAGAAAGCACCATTAAAAAGCAAGGGCAGGATGCCAGAAATTATTTTCAACTATCGTTTTGCTTGATAACATCTTGTGCCCACTTTATAATCGGTACGAGTCTTTCGGGTGATAGCTTTATTGATTCATCATAAGATACCCAGCGATATTCATGATGCTCCGGTTTTCCGATTTCCGGGTTTATCGAGAACCTAACTTCAGATTCTGATGTTGCGGCAATATAATATCTGGCGACCTTGGTTCCTCTATTGTAGGGTAAGGTTTCTTGGTAAACTTCACCCCATCGAAAGTTATGCTCACTTATTCCTGTCTCCTCTTTCATTTCTCGTATCGCTGTTTCCATAGGTGTTTCCCCAGACTCCACTATTCCTTTGGGGAAATCCCAGTTTCTGTATGCTCGCAGAAGCAGATATTTCCATTCGGCTTCTTCTTTTCTTACCATTATGATGCCGGCGGACAGTAACATGGATCTATTGCCTTGTCTTTCCTATAACAAATAACACCTAATTGCGTTTTAACTCAATTAGCGTCGCAGTTTTATGCGTTCGACCTCATCAATCAATTTTGGAAGAATCACCAAGGCGTCGCCGACTATACCTAAGTCGGCAATTTTAAATATGGGGGCATCGGGGTCTTTGTTGATGGCGATGATTTTCTTTGAAGAACTCATACCGACCACATGCTGGACGGCGCCGCTGATGCCGAGTGCAATGTAGAGATCCGGCCCGACTGTGGTTCCGGATTGCCCGACTTGCAGGCTGTAAGGAATCCATCCCAACTCCACAATGGCCCGTGACCCGGCCAGCACCCCACCTAATTTACGGGCCAGCTCACGGACCATATCCAGGTTTATCGGATCCTGACAGCCTCGTCCGGCAGATACGATAATCTTAGCCTCTTCGATTCTTTCATCTTCAGATTCCAGCCTGATTTCTTCTATCAGACGTGTACGAATATTGGCTTTAGTGAGTGTCACCGGCACCTCTTCAATGTTCACCGGGCGGGAGGGATCGGCTTCGGTGGCCATAAAAACATTGGGTCGCACGGTCGCCGTCTGCGGTCGTGTGTAAGGCGAGATAATTGTGGCCATAATATTGCCGCCAAAGGCCGGACGGGTCTGTATCAGCTGTCCTTGTTCATCTATTCCCAGGCCGGTGCAATCCGCTGTCAGCCCCAGACACATACGGGCAGCCACCCGCGGCGCCAAATCGCGGCCGTTGGTTGTGGC
>CP070746.1:1510215-1514094 GCA_020348305.1 Desulfobacterales bacterium | reverse complement strand
CACGGCTCAAAATGCTTTACCTGCTAACGGTAGCCGATTCGATCTCCACCGGACCGATGGCTTGGAGCGGCTGGACCGCCACGATTCTGCGGGACTTTTTTCTCAAGGTGTTAAACATCCTTGAAAAGGGAGAGCTGGCTACCCAGAAAATCGTTGAAGCGGTCGCAGAGAAAAAAAATCGCATCGTCCAATTCGCATCGACGAAAAGGGAAGAAAAAGAACTGCAAAAAATCTTTCCCATCATGTCTCCACGATATTTTCTATATACGGCAGCCGACGATATTTACCATCATCTTAAGCTTTACAACAAGCTGGGCGCTGCTGAATTTATATGGAATATTGAACAGTCCAAAGATGCGAATCGGCGAGCGGTTACGATTTGTGCCAAAGACCGTCCGGGGCTGATTTCAAAAATCGCGGGGGTTTTCACGTTAAACAACATTGATATTCTTAATGTCCAGGTATTCACCTGGCGAAATGATATTGCTTTGGACATATTTAACGTCAAGCCGCCACCGGATTTACTATTTGAAGATGAAAAATGGAAACGGGCTAAAGATCATCTAAAATCAGCATTAGCGGGCGAATTAGACTTAACCAAAGCCCTGAAGAAAAAAATTTCGACCCATGGATCCCGCAAACCCAAGTTTTCAAGAAAACCGCCTCAGATTGTGGTGGACAACACCAGCTCCAGTTTCTTTACCATCGTAGAAGTCCACACCTATGATTTCCTTGGATTGCTTTACAGCATTACAGATGCGCTTTATAGATGCGGTCTGAATATTTGGGTCGCCAAAATTGCCACCAAAGTGGATCAGGTGGTTGATGTTTTTTATGTACGCGATCTAAACGGTCAAAAAGTGAATTTGCCGGAGCAAGAAGAAAAAATCAAAACGACCATAGTGGATATGCTGCCAAAGTATAAATAATACTTAGCAACAAGAATATTTAATTGTGATGATTTAAACTTTGTCTCAAGATTTTTGTTTTGAGCTTAGGATTTGATCTGACAGAAAGGTGAAAAGAACCAAAATCTCATTAAACATCATTATTATAGTCGAGATGCATCAGGAGGTCACAGCGACCGCACAATTCACTGACGCTACGCATACCGAACCTTTTTAGTATCCCGACTAACTCTTGGTGCCAGGCATTATACAGGTTAGTGATACGCTGTGTTCCCCACTCAATTTCCATTTGAGTAACAAGCCCTGGATCTGTTGTCGCAATACCGCGGGGGCAACCCCGCCCGCTTTCGCAGCGGGTACACCGCACGCATCCCAGTGCAACCAGTTCAGCCGTCCCGGTCACGATACCATCCGCACCGAGCGCGATTGCTTTGGCGATATCATGCGCCGTGCGTATTCCGCCGCTTGCGATCAAGGTAATCTTATCCCTCACACCTTCATCCACCAGGAACTTATGCACTTTTGTAATTGCGTATTCAATTGGCATGGCAATATTTTTCTTTGCGATGTCAGGGGCGGCCCCGGTCCCTCCATAACCTCCATCCAGATGAACTATGTGAGTCCCCGCAGAATAGCTTCCAACAGCAACCATATCAACATCCGTCGGCGTTGATACTTTTGTGGAAATTAACGCACGCCGGTTTACATGCTTGATCCATTCAATATGTTTCATATGGTCTTCAATGGAATAAACACTGTGGAATGGAAAAGGCGAAAACAAGGGGATTCCGACGACCGCTTCCCTCATGCGTGCAACGGCCGGCGTGTTTTTGTCGCCAAGCAGGTGACCGCCGAGACCGGGCTTTGCGCCCTGGGCATACTTGAATTCGACAATCGGTACGCGCTGAATGGTTTCCTCACGCACGCCAAAAAGTCCTGTGGCGACCTGGGTGATCATATGGTCATCATAGGGTCGCAAACGCTCCATGTACCCGCCTTCGCCGGTACAGGAGAAAGTGCCCCATGCGACAGCTGCGCGCACCCTTGAAAGCTGGGTGGCATTGCTGACCGAACCGAACGACATTCCACCGCCATACCATGGAACATCGATCCTGATTTTCGGCCGCCCGTCATCGCGTCGGTTGAGTTCAATACTTGTGTCAATTTCCGCTTCATCGAGTTCTACTGGAGGCTTATCCGGATATTTAAACCTGATCCGATCGAATCCACCGCCGGAGTTGCCGCATTGGTAATCAAATCCGTATTCTTGGGGCGGTAGATCTCCGCTTTGGGCCATTCTCCATGTCGCTAGAATCATATCCGATGTCCAACGAAAGTCTCCCAGGGCATCTACCATTGGATTCTCAACCATTTGCAATGCGTTCTGAGAGCACAACGCCACGCAGTGATGATCGGTCTTTTCACAGGATTTTCCGATACACTTATGACTCTTGGGCATGGCAAAATATTTGTAACCGGGTTTCAGCACGTGCACACCGTACGGACATAGTTGGGCACATTTGCCGCACCGAATACAGTCATCATCACTGCGGTAAATAATGTACTTTGCAATTTCATTGCGGTACCGCGCTGGTGCAGGTTTAATAATCCGTTCAACTTTAACCTGCGGCACACGGGTTTTCAGGGTGCTCTCCGGCAATACATCCTTAAGCATTTTTTCTGGAACCGAAAATTGGGCCAAAGACTTCCTCCTCAAGTTCTTCAAAAAACATAGCGCGTCCGACATCACCGCGCAGACGGCGAGCATCACGCATTCCCATTGCACCCATTACCTCGATCAGCTGCAGGTGCCAGGCGGCAATCAGATTTCTCATCCTGCCGACGCCATAATCAAAATCAATCTCTTCAAATCTTGCAGGACACAACCATCCAGGCTTGCAGGTGCTGCACACCCGGCATTCCAGCGCGATTATCAGCGGAAGATAGGTCGAAACAAGATCAGCGCCGCATATGACTGCCTTGGCCATATGCTCGGGCAGTGCAATTCCGCCCCCCGCAATTAAAGTCACTTCATCCCGCCGGCACCCTTCGATGAGTGACTTATGGATCTCGCGGATCATATCCTGAATGAACCGCGGCTTTTCAACCCCTATCTCGTCACCGTTGAAGTCTGCAACGACATGAATTGTTTCAATTCCTGATTCGGCCAGCTGGATGGCGCGGCTCACGCCGTTGGCATTCAATTCCACTCTGACGCACACAACGATTTCGGGAAAAGTTTCTTTGAGTCGATTCACACGCTTCAACGGATTGCCGCTGTCAGGTATTTCCACCAGTCTTGTCTTTCTCAAAACATTTTCAGGCGGCTGATCTGCATCAGGGTTCAGGAAAAATGCGATATGCGGCAGATATTTTTGCATGTCTTTATCCAGACCGATATTGCCGGAAATGGGCCATTTGCCGGAGTCGATAATCGCAATAAGATCAGTCCGCTTGGCTGTCTCCACAATTATATGCTCAAGCTGCGGCAGGCTAAACGCTGCCGGATTCATGTCAAGCATCAGCGGCAACGAAATGTCAATAACCGACGGCGACAAATCGATCCTATTGTTTTCGTCAAAGGTAAGAAATGAAGGCTTTTTCCCGATGTCCACCGATGTGCTGATATATTCTCGCCCGTGGATGCCATCACGTGTCGGCCTTACAATTTCAGACATATCCGTCCACATGGAATCAAAACCATGGCCGGAAAATTTTCCCTGGTAACCTGCCCCGGAAACCGGTACCGCGGCTGTTTCAGCCTGTAGCCAGGTGGTTTGAATGTTTTCCGGCGTCCAGTACTGATTCCCCATCTGCCCATACTCAGAGTTGATGGTAAGGCGCAAAAGGCCTTTTGTGCAGTTCTGCACGCATGAAAAGCACCCCATGCAGTTGAAAAACAGGGCGTCGACGTTATGCAGATTTCTAATGTAGGCTGACTCCTCACGGTAACGATCATAGACACATGCCT
>CP070746.1:1504593-1510115 GCA_020348305.1 Desulfobacterales bacterium | reverse complement strand
TTCAAGAGAAATCTCCGGGTACCGATGACGCTGAAACTTTGGTTTGTTATGCGAACCCGGAAGATATGATTTACACCGCTTTACAAGGGTGCGTCCAGTGGCCAGGGATCGGCCATACAGCCGATTGAGCGCGTGCGGCTTCGGCAATTCAGGCCGACCCTCCACCATCATTTCGACAACATCGAGCATCCGTTCACAGGCCAGCGGACCGTCCAGCGCCGCCAGATATTGGTCCACCAAAGCTTTACGTTCATCACCATCGGCAGCCCCGAGCTTGCCGGCCAGTATATTCGCGATGGTTTCGCGCAGCTGCTCAAAATTGAAGCACTGATGGCTCAACAGATTCGGTAAGCGGTAGAAGCCATAGTCGTAATCTTCACTGATCGTCGCCCGATAAGAGATGGCCGGAGCACCCATTGCATAGGCCTCCACGCCGGTGGTGCAGCCGTTATGAACAAGCGCTTTGGCGGCCATCAGCCAGGGAACCACATTGCCCTCGTTGGTCACCCGCACGCGCTCACACTGGGCCGCAATCTTATGATAGATTTCGGGGTTCTCCGTCGGATGCGGGCGCACCACGATCTTACAGTCCGGAAACACTTTCTCCAGATCCGGAATCAGCCGCTTGAAATCCTCGAAGACAGCCTGCTTGTGATCCCGCAAGCCCTCGGCGTACTCGCGGGTCATGCCCTTCGCCGCCCGACCGAACCTGGGCTGCTCACCCGGTGCTCTAGCCGGCTGGAACAGATTCTGGACCGCAGAAAAGGCATTGACGTGATTAAAGTTGGTGTTGACCAGGATAAAATTACCGTATGCCTGCTGAATCTTTTCGACCTCTGCATCATAGTAGGCATGCAGTTCAGGTCTAAGCAAATCATTGCGCGGATTGCCGGTGGCATGAATCTTTGCATTTTTGGGCAGCTGGGGGTATTGACGCCACAACTCGGCATTATCCTCGCCCCATGCAAAAAAATGGGACACATACGCCATGGCAACAGGAGAAAGCCGTCGTGAGTAATAGGTCTGCGGCGGAAGATGCACAAGTGCCTCTTCATCCCAGGCCACGACTTCATGGCCGAGGCACCGCATAATTTGAAACATCATTTCGCTGGCCGCGGTGATGCTTTTGGACCGATAAATGCCCCGGGGAAAAGAGGTAATACGAAAATGGATCTCTCTGCGGGATCCGATGTATGACGGAAACCCGCGCCGGGCCGCAATGCAGGCCAGCAAAAGCTTGGGATCAAGCTCGCGAACCTGATTTTCAACCGGTATGAGTAGCGGTACTTTGTCGGTCATCATATTGGCAGTGTATGATTAATATTTAGGGACTAATTTGAAACATCACATTGGATATTTGCTCAATCTTCAATTTTCGTTTATTACCGAGTAATCGCTGAAACTGCAACAACTTATCGTGCAGCGCGTCCCGGGAGATACCCGGATAGCGATGACGCTGGAATTCGGGCCGATTGTGAGATCCCGGAAGACTCGCTTTAATCCGTTTGGCCAAATGGAGTCCCTGGGTTACAACCCAGCGCTCCAGCCGATTTTTCATCGATGGTTTGGGTGATGAAGCAACGTTGTCGGCAATCGTCTCAAGAACGTCGACCATTCGCTCGCATGCCAGCGGACCTTGCTGGGATGCTAAATAATGCTGAATAAGGGCTTGGCGCTCGTCACCGTCAGCAGCTCCAATTTTTCCTTTCAGTATCTGATGAAGAAGATCCGTTAATTGTTCGAAATTAAAACATTGATGGCTTATCTTGTTTGGCAGGATGTAAAAACCGTAATCATAATTTTCATTCACCGTTGCTCGATAGGATACGGCAGGAATCCCCATCACATAGGCTTCTACCCCTGTGGTGCAGCCATTGTGAATCAAAGCTTTGGCGGCCATCAGCCAGGGAACCACATTGCCCTCGTTGGTCACATAGACGCGCTCACACCGATCAGCGATTTGCTGATAAACTTCGTGATTCTCAGTCGGATGGGGCCGCACAACCAAATTATAATCCGGAAAAGCCTTTTCAAGGTCGGGGATCAGTTGTTTAAAGTGATCAAAAACGGCCTGTTTGTGATCCCGCAATCCTTCCGCATACTCGCGACTCATGCCTCGTGCAGCGCGCCCGAACTTAGGTATCTCACCGGCTTTTTTCGTCGGCTTAAACAGGTTCATGTCCGGACCGTAGGCATTGACATGGTTAAAATTCGTGTTGATCAAAATGAAATCACCGTATTTTCTCTTGAACTGTTGCACTTCTTCTTCATAAAATGCCTGCAGTTGCGGACGCAGCATATCGCTGCGCGGATTTCCGGTGATGTGGATCGGAATGTTATCGGGCAGGTGCGGGTACAGACGCCACAGTTCGGCATTATCCTGACCCCAAGCGAAAAGATGGGATACAAACCGGATTGCTGCAGGGTCCAGCCGGCGCGAAAAGTAGGTCTCGGCAGGCAGATGAACCAGGGCTTCTTCATCCCATGTTACGATTTGATGACCGAATTTTTCGGCGACTCGAAAAAATAACAGGCTGCGGATCGTCATGCTTTTCGAAAGGTAGATGCTGCGCGGAAACGCATCAATGCTGAATTCCATTTCGCGGCGAGATCCGATCACCGAGGAAAAACCACGCTGTGCCGCTATACAGGCAAGCAGCAGCTTGGGATCCAGTTCTCGCACCTGATTTTCGACCGGAATGAGCAGTAACGCCTTTTTTGCCGTCATATTTTTGCTTGACCTCCGAGGTGTTATGCGTTTGAAAAAGTATTCATCTCCGCTTGATAAAATACGCTCAGAGCGTAGGGTCGGCCTCGACTCGACTGTCTTCGACCCTGAGGCTCAGACCGAAGGGAGGACATAGAGTGAGCCTCCATCGAACTCCTCGCCGAAGTCTGTGCCGATTTAATGTTGATGCCTATGTGCTTGCAGCGGGACTAAAGTGCCTAACTCCTTGTCTCTAAGATTCGGGTAACCAAGCTTTGGCCGTCTAATTTATGGTAAGCCAGCGCTTCCGGGGGAGTTCCACACGCCGGATACTCATCTATTGCAAATTTGATCAGTCGTTTATGACATAATATATCCGAGGTCATCATGGAATTCAACAGATTGTCTCCAAGACCTCCATAAAATGAATGATTGTCCAATACAAAAATGGTACTGCTATCCCCAATGGTTTCTTCGAGCCAATTTGTTTCGATGCGATTTATCCACGGTAAATTTACTATTTTCAGGGAAAAATCGTTGTCTTTTAACAGCTCCGCCGCTGTAAGCGCCTCATTTAGCATCACCGGCCCATAGGCAAATAATACCGCATCCAGTCCATCGCTGACGACAGTTCCCTTGCCCAAGGATAATTGATAATCTTCCGGTAGCATGATTGTCCGGGGCGACGGCGAGATAACCATCCGGATCATACAGCTGGCTTGAGCCTGATCTACACACCATTGCAAGGTCTGCTTTGTCTCTATGGCGTTGCAAGGCTCCAGGATGACGAAATTGGGCAGGGCTCCAAAAAGGGATATATCCCGCAGACTTTGATGGGATTTTCCCGGACCCGCCGGTATGAGCCCGGCATAGTGACACACGTAAATGATCTTGGTTTTTTCGGTAGCGTTATTATAAATTTGTTCGTTGGCACGAGATGCCAGAAAGACACCGAAGGAGTTTACGATCGGCAAAAAGCCCTGCAATGCCAGACCTCCTGCCGTAGAGACCATGTCCTGCTCGGCAATTCCGTTTTCGATAAAGCGATCGGGATATGAATTTTCAAAGAGGCGCAGGCCGCAGTCCGCCGACAGGTCGGCATCCAAAACAATGATATCCTTCCTTTCGGCACCCAACTCAACGAGGGCTTCACCGTAGGCATTGACCACTTTTTCGGCAGCGTCTTTTAATCGTTTTCGATGTTTTTTTCTTTCTTCAATTAATTCGGTGTTCAGCGGCTCCAGCCCGAATCCTTTGAGCCGGGTGTTTATTCTTTCAATAATCTCGGCATATGCGGCTTCAAACGCATCGTCATCGGGTGCACCGGCGTGCCATTTATAAAGGCCGTTGCCGTCTTTTAAGGCCGTGGGACCTTCCATAAACGAAACGCCTTTTCCCTTAACGGTATCCGCTATAAGCACTTTCGGTCGGTCCTCAACCTTTTTGAACCTGGCAACGACACGTGCCAGCTCCTTGAAATCATGCCCATCGCAGCGTTGTACATGCCAGCCGAATATTTCAAATTTTTTTTCCAGATCCCCCAGGCTGATGATCTCTTCGACTGATTTATCCGATTGAATTTTATTAAAATCAACAATGATATGGACGTTGTTAATGTTTTGATGGGCCGTAGTCTGCAAGGACTCCCAAATCTGGCCCTCCTGGAGTTCTCCGTCTCCGGTCATCACAAAGACACGTCCACCCGAACCTTTTATTTTTTTTGCTAAGGCCATACCTTTAGCTTTAGAAATACCCATGCCAAGTGAACCGGAGTTCGCTTCAATTCCGGGTATGCTTACATCCGGATGCCCGTGGGTGCCCCCGAGACGCCGCAGGTTTATAAATTGATCTTCTGTAATAATTCCTAGAGAAAAAAGCACGGCATAGTGACCGGGAGCGTCATGTCCTTTGGATGAAAAATAGATATCCCGATCCGAATGGTCGACGCCCAGGTCGGCGGTATTCATCTCAGAGTGATAAAGAAAGGTCACGATATCAAGAGAACTGAAGCTTGAGCCCAGATGGCCTGATCCTGCGCGTTTTACCGTAGCCAATGCATTGGCGCGACACATATCAGCTAATAGCGATAGCTTGTCATATTGATCAATCTCGGCGTTGCGGATGCGCTGAAACTCTTTTTCAGGAATCAGTTTTATTTCTAACATTACTTCTCGGTCTCCTTCGTTATAAGGTTCAGGGTTCTGGGTTCAGGGTTGTCCTAATTTTGAACTTTGAACTCTTATTACCATGTCTCAATATTTTCAATTCTCTTTATGCAAAGACCTTTTTCTTCACAGATGGCGTATCAGTGGTTCAGTTTTGAAGTTAACCCCGAACCCAGAACCCCATAAGCGCTGAGCTTTTTTGTAAACACTCGCAGGTTGCATTTATGCCATATGGGGTTGGTTTGAAAGATGAACGTCGAACATCGAACATCCAACGTCCAACGTCGAATAAAAAACAAACATCCAATACCGAACATTCAACCACGCCAAGGCGTGGTTTCTTTTCAGCCGTTTTGATACTCGTAACGAAAATCTTAATTGATTCTTCTGTTTCCTCTAAAATATCATTTACTAGTTCATACGTATCAATTTAGCCTTTTGAAAGGCATGATAACAGAGCGGTCAGGTGATTTGATTCTAAAGTGGGTCACTGTTCGAGTATGTTAGAGAGCGTTAAGAAAGAACAGCCCACAGGTTATGTGTTTCTATGGAAGCAAACGATATTGCTTAGAATAACAGCTAGTTTTAAAAGGTGTTTCACGTTCTTTCTTTACGCTCTTTTATGCACGAGTTTGAGCCGGTTTAGAATC
>CP070746.1:1499877-1504493 GCA_020348305.1 Desulfobacterales bacterium | reverse complement strand
TGCAAGATAACACACTTGAAACGACCTCAGATTCAACGCGTTATGTCTTAGCAATTGATTTAGGCAGCGGTGGCCCTAAGGCAGCGATTGTAGCCGATACGGGAGAAGTTATCGCCAGTGCGGATGAAAACATAACTACCCATCTATTGCCCGATGGCGGGGCCGAACAAGACCCCAATGAATGGTGGAACGGCGCCAAAAAAGCCGCCAAGAAGGTCATCAACGAATCCAACGTTTCACCGGAGGACATTGTTGCGGTCGGTTGCGATTCCCAATGGTCGGTGGTCGTGCCGGTGGATGAACACGCTGAACCTCTGATGGGGGCCGTTCACTGGCTGGATACCCGTGGCGGCAAGTATAACCGTAAACTTGCCGCCGGTTTTCCGAATGTTCTCGGATATGGGTTGTTTAAATTGCTGAAATGGATTAGATTAACCGGCATGGCCCCGACCCATTCCGGGGTAGATTCCCTCGGTCATGTCCTGTTCATCAAAAATGAGCGGCCGGACATCTATGCCAAAACTTACAAATTCCTGGAGCCGATGGACTATTTGACAGCCCGGCTTGCCGGTAAAATAACGGCCACTCAGAAAACCATGACGATTTTTATGGTTATGGACAACCGCCAATGGGGCAGCATGCAATACAGCGATGAGCTATTAAATATGGCCGGTGTCGAAAAGGAGAAATTTCCTGAGCTTATTGCCAACGACGGGATTGTCGGACCGCTGGATCCGTCTGTCGCCGAAGAGCTGGGATTACACCCCTCAACCCGGGTCATTGCCGGTATCGGTGATTCCAATGCTTCGACCATCGGCTCAGGCGCGGTACGGGATTTTAAAACCATCATCTATATCGGTACCTCTTATTATATGAACTGCCATGTTCCGTTTAAGAAAACCGACATCAACCATATGATGGGATCTCTGCCAAGCCCGTTCTCATCGAAATATATGTTATTTGCTGAACAGGGACTAGGCGGTAGATGCGTCGAGCACTACCTGAAAAACATTGTTTATCCTGATGATCAATTCAATACCGGACCCAAGCCAGACGATGCCTATGAACGCTTTAATACGATTGCCTCCGAAGTGCCGGTCGGAAGCGGCGGCGTGATTTTTCTTCCGTGGTTGAACGGATCAATTGCTCCCAGCGAAAATCCGCATGTCCGCGGCGGCTTCATAAACCTGTCGTTGAAAACCACGCGCAGCCATATGACACGAGCCATTATGGAAGGCCTTGCTTATAACAATCGCTGGGTCCGGGCAGCAGCGGAAAAATTTATCGGTCGTCCGATTGAAAGCTTCCGATTTTCAGGCGGCGGGGCGCTTTCCGACGTATGGTCTCAGATTCACGCGGACGTACTGGGTGTGCCGATCCATCAGGTGGATGACCCGGTCAACGCCACTGTTCGGGGTACGGCTCTACTGGCATTGGTATCATTGGGATACCTATCGATTGAAGAAATACCAGGGATTGTAAAAATAAAGCATGTATTCAACCCGGATGAATCCCATCGAGCGATTTATGATAAAATGTATACCCAATATCGGGTGCTGTTTAAGAGAAATAGAAAGATATTTACCGCGCTGAACGCGCAGAAGTAGTTTCAAAACCCCATCTGACTCTCGATGGTTGCAGTGCAAACCGATTCAAAATGCTCACATATAAGGGCTGATAGCTAATTGAGCTTTCGCTCAATTAGGCCAATAACAAATAACTGATACAGGAGAAAGTTATGTCTAAGCAAGCGGCAGAAAAACAAAACATAGATCCCTTTAAACCCTACAAAGGGCGTTTCGAAAGCTATCATTCAATCCCCAAAAAAGGGCGCGATCAGGAAGACATTTTCAAAGAGCTTTCGACCATGGCCGAAGAGGAGAACGCCAAATGGAAAACCGGCCAGGTGTCAGGTACATTTTATCATGCCGGTGACGCGCACCGTGCTTTTCTCAACAAAATATTTTCGTTGTTCTCCCATGAAAATACCATTCAATTCGATCTATGTCCGAGTATGTTTAAAATGGAAAGCGAAATCATCTCGATGGCCGCCAAAATGCTTAACGGCGATGCGGTCAAAGACAATAATCCGGAAGATGAGGTTTGCGGAACGATCACCTCCGGCGGCACCGAAAGTATCATGATGGCCATGAAGGCTTATCGCGATCAAGCCAAAGTGGAGAAAGGGATTAAGTATCCGGAGATAATTATGCCGCATACGGGCCACCCGGCGTTTGACAAATCGGAGGAGTACTTCGGGATCAAAATGGTCCACATACCCGTTTCCGCTCCGGACTTCCTCGTCGATCCGGCGGCCGCAGAGTCTCGGATCAATAAGAATACGGTAGCCATTGTCGGTAGCGCTGGCAATTATCCGTATGGTCTCATCGATCCGCTGGATAAATTGTCCGACATCGCATTAAAATATAAAATTGGGGTTCATGTTGACGGATGTCTGGGCGGATTTATTTTTCCGTGGATTGAAAAATTGGGTTACGATATCCCCACCTTTGATTTTCGTTTGCCGGGTTTGACCTCCATGTCGGCCGACACGCACAAATACGGCTTTGCGCTGAAGGGAACCTCGGTGGTTCTTTATCGAAACAATAACCTGCGCCGCTATCAGTATTTCAATGTCCCGGACTGGCCCGGCGGGATGTATGCCTCTCCCACGGCTGCCGGCAGCCGGTCGGGCGGTTTGACCGCAGCCACCTGGGCCGCTATGGTGTACCTCGGTGAAGAAGGATATCTGAAAGCCGCAAAATCCATTATGACCGTTGCCGACTCGATCAAAAAGGGTATTGAAGAGATAGCGGAGCTGGCTCTCATCGGCAAACCCACATTTGTGATCAGCTTCCGTTCCGATGATGTGGACATATTCCATGTCAACGACTTTATGAAGACCAAAGGTTGGCGATTTAATGTCTTGCAGCTGCCGCCGGCGCTGCATTTTTGCGTAACGATGCCCCAAACCTTTGTTCCTGACATTGCCGAGCGATTTATTGAAGACCTACAGGCCGGTGTGGAATACGCCAAATCCAAAGCCGGAACGGTTGCTGAAACAACGGCCTTATACGGGTTGGCCGGCACGATTGAAGGCAATCAACAGGTTACCGAACTGGTATTTGGCTTTTTCGATTATTTATATTCAGTATGAATCATCCTCATCGTCTTTTAATAAAATTTTCATTAGATTATTTACCATATATTTACCATATCTGATGGCTAATAATCACTGTCATACGAGCAGATATACAATGCAAAATTATAAATTCCGGAGGAACAAAATGAAAATCGAAATTCGGTTAACGGCCGCAATAATTATTGTGGTGGCATTCTTGACTGGATGTGCTTTTAATAGAAGTAAGATATCTGATCCACAAAAAAATTCACGCTTAAAAGTGAGCGAACTCCATCCCATTGGAATCGCCGACCCGGACGGCAACAAAAGCGTCTGGCTCATGTCTTTGAGCAGTTATAAGGCGATCCAGGATATGCTACAAAAATACTCTGTGAAAGAAGTAGAGGGCCTAAAATTCTATACCCTCACTTCCTGGAAAGATACATGTCGAATTTTAATGGCAGCCAACGAACAACAAGGTTTTATCCTTTACAGTATGGCTCACGAGCTTAAAAAGATGAAGCGGCAGGTGGTTGGTTCGGTTTATAAAAGAAATGAAGGGCCAACTTCCATTTCCGATCTGGAAGAACGAGTTCGCAGATTAGAGAGATCCAAAAATGGCGGCTATCGCTAACATTTTTGGCTCGCCCTCTTGTCGTTTCTTCGATAACGCTCTTCTAAAATTATTTGCAGTATGAATTATGAATTAATTTGCATAAATTTTAGATAGAAGTTTACACAATTTGAAGTTTTCACTTTTATTATAAAGAAGCTAACTATCTGTAATTGTTATCATTATGCTTCAATAATCCCTTTAATATGCTGATTCTGCACGATTTTTGCATTTCTTATTCATAATGGCATCGAATTTTAAATTTTTTTCTCACGAAACAAGAAATAGCCTGCACTTGAAATTGTATGGTGATTTTGATGGGAACTCTGCACTTGAATTGATCGAAGCATTAAAAAAAATTTCAGATAATTCATTTCAGATATTTATCGATACTGAGGATCTAAAAACCATCAGTTCTTTTGGCAAGGATGTTTTTCAAAAAAATCTTACAATAGAAACTAAGCGATTAAATGGCCTTATTTTTATCGGAAAACATAAATATGAATTAACTTTATAAATATCTGTCCTTTCAAAATTCCAGATTACTCTGGTACTCTCCAACGAATCTCAGCTTTTGACAACACTGAAAACACTGTGATACTCAAATGATATTCCCAATTTTGGCAAAATTCAGATTATATCAATGCATCTCAACTTGACTTGACCTCACCTTGAGATCATGGCAAGATATCGGACTGTTTGGAGTGTCGTGCCTTTTAGAGAATTAGAGAAGAATTTTAAGGTACGCTTAGAATGGTAACCAAATCGGGACAAAAAGGAGGCATCAATGTATCGAATAACAAGGCATACCCTCAAAATCGTTGCATATATGCTCGGTTTGATTTTTTTTCTTTCGGTTCCGTCGAGTTTTGCCCAGAGGCT
>CP070746.1:1481529-1499777 GCA_020348305.1 Desulfobacterales bacterium | reverse complement strand
TCATTACTTCTCCTTTCGCTCTGAGGCCCTTATGATGGGGTTTTTGAGGACTGCAATAAGGAATGCTTTTTCTTCTCTGAGCATTACCTTCTGCAGGCCATTAATAAAATATCAAGAAAGAAGTGCAATGGAAAGGGAATTAGAAGAATTAAATGGATTTTTTATTATTTTCCCGGAATAAGATAAGAAGAATTAGATGAAGAGAATTAAATTCCCACAACATAATAAAAGGGACAACATAACGGCTATAAACCTACCATCGCAATAATTTGCACGTTGCATCAGCACATCTAACAAATTTTCGGTCTCACCAAAGTTTCGAATCAGGGCACGATTTACACAATTTTTGACAGGCTGAAATTTTGTATATTTGTCATTGTGTAATCCACAATCTGAAAAGTCTTGTGATATCCCTTTTGTATCCGTAGAATTGCCAAAATGCATGTATTCTCAATCACAACTTGACGCCAACCTGGGATGCTGGCAAGATGTGCTTAATTTTGCTGCTTGATAGGCAACCGTAAAATATAGTGATTTTGTCAATTAAGTAGGCTTTCCATTATTCCTACCCCATCCATCACACATCCCTTACAATTCCTGTTCAATGATAATTCGTAATGCTATTTATCTATTATGGAATTTACAAAAACATTTAATTAGCTTGACAAAAAATGCCACCATGTGGCATTGGGAGAATCGCCAAGATTACGTTGTAACCTATCTTTTTAAAAATCGAGGGTAAACATATGAATTCTTCCACATCGCCTGAGCATATAACACAACAAATTGAATCACTGAAAAAAGAACTCAAGGAATGCCAAAAAGTTAAAGAGCTATCGCGGTACAACGAATTGAAATATCGCAACTTGGTTGAGAGCGCCAATGAGGCAATATTGGTGGCTCAAAATGGAATCTTTCAATATGCTAATCCTAAGGCTGAAGCGCTTTTTGGATATTCACAAAAGGAAATAACTTCCAAACCTTTGTCAACTTTCATTCATAAAAATGACCGTGAAATGGTGATGCAACGACATGAAAGGAGAATTAACGGTGAAAGCCTCCCTGAAGAGTATTCTTTTAGAATTGTCAATAAAGATGGTGCGACAATTTGGGTAGAGTTGAAAGTGAAATTGTTTTCGTGGAATACCCAACCTGCCACGTTGTGTTTCATGACAGATATTACGAAAAGGAAACAAGCTGAGGAAAAATACAATCGTGTTCTTGAAAGTAGATTTGAAGGATTCATGCAGCTGGATAACAATCGTTTTATAATCGAAGTGAATAAGGCCTTATTAAAGATTTCAGGTTATAGTTGTGATGACTTTATCGGTCATCCGGTTGACAAATTTTATGATAAAACCTCTGTTGATTTTTATTCTGCAAGTCCCGATCATTTTAGCTTTGAGGCTTTATTTCGTGCTAGTGATGGTCGAGGGATTCCAATGCTTTTTAGTCGAAGCACCTTAAAAGATGAAAACGACAAGATTGCGGGCTTTATGTATTTTCTTACGGACTTAACCGATTTAAAAGCCACTCAGGAAGAGCTTAAAAGGGCAGAACAACAATACCGCAGCATGTATCAAAACGCTGTGCAAGGTATGTTTCAAAGTAAATTGTCCGGTGAGCTTATTCGAGCAAATCCGTCCTATGCCCGTATCCTGGGATATGATTCTGTTGATGAGGTGGTTTCTTTTAAAGAGGGTGCCAATAAGTTTTATTTCAGTTCTGAGGACCGTGCCAGGATGATCCGAGCAGTGCAAAAGAAAGGTGCTGTTGTAAATCATGAATTGCGGCTTAAGCGTAAGGATGGAAAGCCGGTATGGATATTGGCAAATATTCTATATATCAAGAGTAACGAGACCGATGCAATTCTCGAAGGAATTTTAGTCGACAACACAAAAAAGAAGGCTTTGGAAAAAAAGCTCAGGCGTGACCGAAAAAAATTCCGTAACCTTTCCATCCACAATAATTTAACCGGGCTCTATAACACGCGGTACCTTTATCAAACATTGGATAAATTAATAGAGGAAAGTAAACAGACCCAAACACCATTTTCTTTAGTTTTTATGGATATGGACAACTTTAAGCGAGTGGTTGACACCTATGGCCACCTGAATGGGAGTCAGGCACTCAAAGAAGTGGCAAATACACTCAAAAGCTGCATAAAGAGACCTTGCTTCGGAGTTGCCTATGGTGGTGATGAGTTTGTAATCGTGCTACCGGGGTTTGATCAGGTTAAGGCAACAGAAAAGGTTGAACAAATTCGCGAGCGGATGAAGCAAACAACATACTTATCCAAGGCCGGTCACAAAGTTCATCTTGGGGCAAGTTTTGGGATTGCAACATTTCCTGATGACGCAGATAATCGGGAGGGCCTATTGGCTCTCGCCGATCAGGCTATGTTTCGTATTAAGCAGACAGGCAAGGGTTTAGTCGGTACCATACCAGATCGTATTCTTTTTTAGAATTGCCAAATGAAATGTGTAATAAATTTATGGGAATTGCTAAGATTCGATGAAGGCACGAAGTCTAAAATAAATTTTGGTTCCAAAAAGTGTGTATTTGCCCTGGCTAATTTACAAAATCATATACACCAATTGATTCGGCAGAATTGGAAGCGCATTATCGCCAGCTTCTCCAAGAACGTGGCGTTGAGCTGGTTGCTCCTCATCGTAGAGGGCGCAAGAAGTCCTCTACCCAAGATGTCAGGAATCTCAGACTTTATAGGCGCCGATGGAAAGTTGAGCGTCTGTTTGCCTGGTTGCAAAATTTCAGGCGACTGGTGGTTCGATACGAATACCATGCTGAGAATTTCCTCGCTATGGTTCAAATTGGTTGCATTATAATACTACTTCGTTTTTTTTGAGATGGGTTCTAGTATTCTTCTGATCAACAAACAAAGGCTGAGGCAAAAAATGCCTATAGCGAGTTGTTAAAAAGCTCATCCATCAGGGGCAGCGATCTGATTTGGTGGGCGGCGGGTTGATTAGATCAGCAGATGGGTGGCCTTCGGTAAAGGCGATGCGCCGGCTTGGGGTGCGTGAAAAGTCAGACGAACGGATTTTGGGCAGCGCTGAATTTGTAAAGCGGCTCATCGAACCATCAGACACAAAGAGAAAAGAGCAGTTGTCTATTTTGGAGCGATTGCAACAAGCCGCTTTGCTGATTGACAAAGTCTGCAAAAAAGAAAAAGTCAGTGTTGCAGCGTTAAAATCAGGGAGCCGGCGGCAAGATGTTTCAAGGGCCAGATCTCAATTGGCAAAACAGTTTGTCGAAAAATGCGGTCTTTCGCTCACTGAAACCGGCTAACAGTTAGGGGTGTCGCCCTCGGCTGTCGCAAAATCTTTTGGTCGACCCGAAAATAAGAAATTGGGTCAGTGAAAGTGTTATTTGTAGTTTAAAAAGTAAAGGGCATCCCTTATTTTCTGCACGCAGAATAGATTTGATTCCTTTAATGTTTGAGATCAAAATTTATGCTTGACTTGCTAAATTAAGGACGTAAGTTATCCGCTATACTATATAGTTTCGCGTATATATAATTGTGAACCAGTTGTCGCATATAAAATTGTTAATGCCTTGAACATTTCCTGGGAAATCCCATAAGCGTACGCGCATTGTGCTCCTTAACAGCGACTTGGTCCGATTCATCATCTGGTTTATTTTAAATTTGGAGGCGGGCGTTGATGCCCAGCATGGGTTTACAACTTTATTATGGCCGCCTTGAAAGAGTCCTCAAGGGAATCGCCCTTCGCCTGAAGCTCCTCATTGCCCTTGAACACCTTCTGCGTTTGGCCTCCGTTTTTTTTATCTTCATCCTGGGAAGCCTTTTTTTTCAGGTAGCCGGAGAGGTGTTCGCGTATCTTCCCTTCGTTTATTACATGCTCGCCCTGAGTTCTCTGGTTGCAGTCTTATTCGTGGCTGTCTGGAGGATGGCTTCCAGTTTACCCGTGCAACAGGTTGCCAGGAGCTTAGAGGAAAGATTTCCGCGGCTGAAGGATGATGTGACCAATTCACTTTTTCTTTTTGATCAAATCAAAAACCCTGCTAAAGCCGATCCGACCTCATCAGCCTTGATTACAGCTCACCTGCGCAAGACGGCTGATCAAATTTCGAAAATTGATCCCAAACAGGTGATAAGCTTCCGCAGGGCATTGCCGCAGGTTAGATTCCTGCTTCCGCTTCTCATTGCGTTCATGGTGGTGTTCGCGTTGGCGCCTCAGTTTTTAAGCCGCTCGCTGGCTTCGATCTTCGATCCATTTTCGGTTTTTCCCGATCGGGAAACATTTATCTTCGTGGAACCGCCCCCTGGCATTGTGATGCGCGGAACACCGGTGGTGATCAACGCCAGAGCTACCGGATATGTTCCAGATCGTCTGGCTCTCAGGTTTTGGCCGAAAAAAGGCAACCCGATCGACTTCGATATGAAGGCTCAAGGAAACGGTCGTTTCAAGCACCTGATTGCATCGGCGCAGATTTCCTTTCGCTATCAGGCCTTCAGTGGCCGGTTTCATTCGTCGATTTACGACCTCAAGGTCGTAGATCCGCCGGATATCGGGAAAATAAAACTCACTCTGATTCCTCCCGAGTACACGCGTCTTCCAAAAGAAGTCAAAGAAGACGGGCACGTCGAAGCGCTAAAGGGAACGGTCGTCAATCTGGAAGCCTGGACAACCAAAGTAATCATGGAGGCAAAGCTGATTTTGGATCAGAACACACAGCTTCCGCTAGCGATCGAAGGTGACCGGTTAACCGGAAACCTTTTTGTTTTTTATCCGGGGGCTTACATCCTGTCCGTCAAGGATGATCTTGGACTCGAGAATCCCAACCCTGTGCGTTACAGAATACGCCTGATTTCCGACAAATATCCTATTGGGGAGATTATCAGTCCTGCGGATGAACTCGAGGTGTCGGCCAATGAGGTTCTCAGAGTCGTCTACAACGCCAGAGATGATTTCGGCGTGGCGGCGATCAAACTGATCTATCGGATGGGCTCCACGGAACGGTCTATCTCACTGAAGCGCCCTGAAAACAACCGTTTATCAGAGCCGGAAGTCTATCAGTGGGATCTGGCAAACCTGTCACTCACCCCCGGTGATCGGGTGTCCTACCGTCTCGAGGTATGGGACAATGATACGGTCTCAGGGCCCAAAGCCGGTTATTCCAGAATGCTCACTTTGCGGGTGAAGGATCAAAGGGATCGTGCCGTCCGGGAAGTCGAGCAGGCGCAGGCAATCGCCGACGCCCTGCTGGATCTTTTAGCCGATCAGCTGGAGGACATCAAAGATCGCAAGGCCTTATCGGAAGATATCGACAACATCATGCAAAGGGTCGATCAGCGTCTTGAGCGTATGGGGGTGGACAAGATTGAACGGCCCGACCTGGTAGCCCTCAGGCGGAATTTGGCCACCCTGAACAGAAGAATCGAAGAGTTGCCCCGGGAGACCATCACACAGGAGATCGAACGTCTGGCGCTTCTGGCCGAGGATTTGGTCAAAAAAGCCAGGATGCATGAAGTGGAGACGGTGGCGCGGGAAATCCGCAATCGGCAGAAACGGCTTTTGGATGCCTTGCGCGATCACAAGGGGCCGCTGGACCCGGAGGCCCTCCAGGAACTGTTGAAAGAGGTGGATAAGCTCAAAGATCTTATCGCTCAGGTCATGGAGGCCATGACCAGAATGGCCACTCAGCTTCCCGACGAGTTCATTAACAGCCCCGAGTTGAGCGGGCTGGATTTTCAGGACCTGTTTAAAGACCTCGAGGAGATTCGGCAGAAGCTCATGGCCGGAGACCCGGCAGCCGCGCTCGAAGCCGCTCGCCGGCTGCTGCAGAATCTCACAGAAATGATGGCTGCCATGGCCAGGGCCGGGGCGCAAGCCAGCATGGGCTCCTTCGACCGGCTCCAGTCGGAGATGTCTCATCAAGCCGGCGAACTGGAGAAGATACTGGCAGAGCAGAAAAGCATCCTGGCCGATACGGAATCGGTTGATGACGAGTCGAAGCGGGCGATGGATGCCGAAACCCAAAAGCGGCTCACGCAGATGATGCCCCATCTCAAGGAGCTCATGGAGCGGTTGCAGCGCCGGTTGCCTTCCGAGCAACGGGATTCCGTCTCGCAAATGCAAAGACTGCTAGAAGAGGGACAGATCGAAAATCTCTCTCGTTTTCTTCAAAGCCTGCAAGCAGAACTTGCCGCTCATGCGGAAATCCAGAAGCTGATCGACGAACTCATGACAAAGACAAGGGCCTTGATCCCCGAACCGCACGAAATCGCAGGGGCGGATAACAGCCGGGAGTTTCCCGATCTGTTTACACGCCAGGAAAATCTTCAGGAAAGAACCCGGGAGCTGGGAGAGAAACTGGAGACGCTTGCTCAGCTATTTCCGGGTATGGATACGGAAATCATCAACGATCTCAAGCAGGGGGCGGCATCGATGGGCGCCGCATCCGGAAAATTGAGAGCAGAAGATGCTGCCGGTGCCATTCCTCCCGAACAGGAAGCGGTCCGCAGCTTAAGCCGGTCACAGCAGGCGATGCAACAAATGGCCCAGCAGATGGCCCGACAGATGGCCATGCGCATGCAGGCCAACCGCTGGGCCTATCCCTGGGGGTATGATCCAAGATCCGGTTGGTATTACGGACCCCGCGTTCCGATGCCGACCTTGCCGCAGCCTGAGGTCAGAAGGCAACGCGAACAGGGCTATACCGGCATTGAGCGGGAGGAATTTGATCCTCCCTCCAAGGATGACTACAAGGCTCCCCAGATCTTCCGAGAGCGGATCATGGAGGCTCTCAAAGAAAACATCCCCTCCCGATATCGTCGGGAGGTCGAGAATTATTTCAAAGGTTTGACGGAATGAAAAAATTTACCCTTTTGATTGCGCTTGTTTTGGTTTTTCAGTCTTTGATGATTACCCCGTACACCGTTGCGACGACTTCTTCAGAAACGCTTGAAGTGCTGCGGGTCAAGCTCGAACGCTGGGATGTGGAACAGATCTGGCCTGCCGTAGAAGGGGCTCTCGAAAAACAGCCGCAAGATGCCGATCTGCTGGAAACCGCGGCTTTGATCGCATTTCACCGGGGTGACTACCAAAAGTCCCTGGGTATGATCAAACAATCCATAGAGTTGGCAGGGGAGGAGCAGAATCGCAGAAGCTTTGGCCTTTTCGTTGAACAAACCATCAATGTCCTGGCACCCTTTCAGCGTTACGAAACACCCCATTTCATCATCTTATTAGACGCGACGCAGGACGGCATTCTTATCGATTATCTGACCGATGCTCTGGAGAAAACCTACACCGTCATGGCGGCTCAGTATGGTTTTCGACCCCGGGAAAAGGTGAGGGTTGAGCTGTTTCCCGACGCCAAAGCCTTTTATAAGGCCTCCACGCTTTCTGTCAGAGACATCGAAGTGACCGGAGCGGTCGGTTTGACCAAATTTAACAAGCTGCAATTTCTGTCTCCCCGGGCACTGATGCATGGTTACCGCTGGTTGGATGCGATCAGCCATGAGTACATGCATTATCTCATCGTAAAAATGACAGCGAACAAGGCGCCGATCTGGTTTCATGAAGGACTTTCAAAGTATGAGGAGACCCGCTGGCGCGATGGCGCAACGTATCTTTCACCGCTTTACCGGACCCTGCTGGCCCGGGCGCAGACCGATCAGAGATTGATCGCATTTGCCAAAATGGAGCCCTCGCTGATCCATCTCGAAACTCCCGAAGAGGTCCAGCTCGCTTACGCCCAGGCTGCTTCCGCCATTGAGTTCATCATCAACAGCGTCGGCTATGAAGGCCTCATACAAGTCATGAACACAATGACCCGCACCCAAACAACGGGAGCCGGTATTGCCGTCAAGGAAGTGCTGGGGCTTGAATTTTCTGAATTTGAGGAGCAATGGGCGAAATTTCTGGCTTCCAAAAAATTAGAGCCTCTGGGCAGCGCCAGGGTTCATCGCTACAAGGTCAAGGAGGGAAAGCTTAACGCCCAACGGATGGAGTTGGAAGAGATAAAATCGTTGGTTGCCCGCAACCGGACCCATCTTGGCGACCGACTCAAGCAAAGGGGACGCACGGGCGCTGCCGTCATAGAATATCGCCGGGCTCTCTCGGAGAATCAGGATTCGGTGCCGGTCATGAACCGGCTCTCCTCGGCATTGGTGGACCTCGGCCGGGACCACGAGGCATTATCTATTTTGAAGCGAATCCTCGAGTTAGCCCCTGACCATCCTACACCTTACACCCAACTCGGCCAGATCTATTTGAAAAGCAACGATTTCAAGCAGGCCAAAGCAGCCTTTGAGGAATCCAATCAGATTAATCCATTCAACCCCGAGGTCCATGTCGGATTGGCGCATGCCTATGCCAGACTCGGAGACAGTGTGGAGTCTGCAAAAGAGGAAGCCATTGCCCGTACGCTAGGAAGATGAGGAAGTTGATGGAAGCTGAAAACGAACGTCAATTATCGGACGCAGACCTTGCCCAGGTAGCCGAAATGGGCAGGATAAAATCGGAGATTATTGCGGAAATTAAGAAGGTCATCGTGGGTCAGGACAAGGTGATCGAAGAGATCATGATCGCTCTGTTTTGCCGGGGTCATTGCCTGCTTGTGGGTGTCCCAGGCCTGGCCAAAACCCTGTTGATTTCGACTCTGGCCGGCATCATGGAACTCAATTTCAACCGGGTGCAGTTTACTCCCGATCTGATGCCGTCGGATATTACGGGCACCGATGTTCTCGAGGAGGGAATGGGCAGCCAGCAGCGCTCCTTTCGTTTTATCAAGGGCCCTATTTTTACGAATATTCTTCTGGCCGATGAGATCAACCGCACACCGCCAAAGACCCAGGCAGCATTACTTCAGGCCATGCAGGAGTACAAGGTGACCGCCGGCGGCGTGACCCACAAGCTCGCGCTGCCCTTTTTTGTGCTGGCGACCCAGAACCCCATTGAACAGGAGGGAACCTACCCCTTGCCCGAGGCTCAGCTGGACAGGTTCATGTTCAATATTGATATCAACTACCCGAGCCTTGATCAGGAGATGGAAATCGTTGCCACCACGACATCGTCCTACCAACCCATGCTCAACAAGGTAATTAATGCTGAAAAGATATTGCAGATGCAGGCTCTGGTGAGAAAAGTGCCTGCCTCCGCACATGTGATCCGCTATGCGGTGAATTTGGTACGCTGCTCGCGTCCCAATGAGAACGAAGCCCTGGCGTACGTCAAAGAGTGGACCGAGTGGGGCGCCGGGCCGCGAGCATCGCAATATTTCATCCTAGCGGCTAAGGCAAGGGCCGTGATGGATGGGCGCTTTGTCGCTTCCACCGAGGACGTTAAGGCCGTCATGCCCTCCATTTTGAAGCATCGTATCATTACCAATTTCAAAGCTCAGGCCGAAGGGATTTCCTCGCTCGACATCATCGATCGACTTCTCCAGGAGGTGAAACCTTGAACTATTTCGATCCCAAGGTTCTGGCCGGCGTAAAGAATCTTCTCCTGAGGGCGCGGCATGTGGTGGACGGTGTGATGGTCGGAATCCATGCGTCGCGGGCCAAAGGGTTGAGCTCCGAATTCGAGGAACATCGAGGATATGCTACCGGCGACGATACGCGCCATATCGACTGGAAGGCCTATGCCAAATTTGATCGTTATTTCATCAAGGAATATCGTGAAACCACGAATCTGCGAGCCTATATCGTCATGGATTGCAGTTCCTCGATGGATTATGCTTCCGATGGTGTCAGCAAATTCGATTATGCCTCGACGCTGGCCGCTTCCCTGGCATATTTAATGTTGAAACAGCTGGATGCCGTCGGTGTGATTACATTCTCCGACAAGATTGATAAGATGATACCGCCTAAGTCGGCGCATGATCATCTATTTGCCATTTTAAATGCGCTGGAAGCGACCCATCCCCAGGGAGCAACCTCGGCCGCCGCCGTGTTGCAGGACCTTGCCGCGTCTTTGAAAAAACGGGGACTGATCATTTTGATTTCTGATCTTCTGGATGAACTGCAAGGGGTGACCAAAGGTCTTCGCCAGCTGCGATCCAGAGGCAGCGAGATCATCGTTTTTCATCTTCTAGACCGTGACGAGCTGCAATTTCCCTTTAAGGAACCGTCCGTGTTTCAGGATATGGAAGAGGAACTGAAACTGTTTGCAGATCCGCAGGCCATCCGACCGGCCTATCTCCAAACCTTGGAGTCTCTCATCAATGAATACCGACACACCTGCGCATCCCATCGCATTGACTATTCGTTATTCGATACTTCGGTCGGTCTGGATCGGACGTTGGTAAGGTATCTCAACTGGAGAAAGAAGTTCAGAGGACGGTAGCAAGACATCATGAATCTCACATTTCTGAATCCCTTCTTACTTTTTGGAATTGCGGCAGTAACGCTGCCGATTCTCATTCATCGGATCGCAAAAAAAAAGCCCGTTGTGCGAGAATTTTCCGCCGTTCGTCTCTTGCTGAAATCCCAGCAAATCACGGCAAAACCACAGCGACTCAAGCATTTTCTGCTGCTGGCGCTGAGAATCCTTGCGGTTGCGACGATGGTATTTATGATGTCCAGGCCTGTTCTGGTGCGTCCCGGGATTGCTGCATTTCTCGAGGAAGGGGCCCGGGTGTTGATTTTCGACAACTCCCTCAGCATGGGCTATCGTGAAGATCGGGGACGGCGATACGAGATTGCCAAAAAAGCGGTGCAGGAGACACTCATGGAGTTCGGGGGCAGGGTTGCGCTCATTCCGACGGTGGGTGCCCAGGGTGAACAGGGTCTCGAGTGGATGAAACCTGAAGAAGCTTTGCAAGCCCTCGATACGATACCCCAGGTCTTTGGCCGGGGTGACCCGGCATCTGCTTTAGGTTCAGGTTATCAACAGCTGAAAAACTTAAAAATACCCAAGCAACTTTTGATTTTCAGTGATATGGCCCGCAGCGATTGGGAAGAGCTGGACCTCACCCGACTTGGAACCATCCCGGAGGCAGACGTTATTTTCTTGAGAGTTGGTGCTGCCGACAGGGATCCGAATGTTCGCATCAAAGATGTCCGTTCACCGGAAGACGAGGTAGTGGTCGGCGTTCCCACCCGATTGGAGGTTATGGTTTCGAATCTTTCTGATCAGATTGTCACCCGGCTGGTTGAAATCTACCTCGGAGATCGCAAAGTCGACCAGAAATCCATAGCATTGAGCCCCGGCCAGGAAGGTATGGTTTATTTCGAACTCCTGGTTGAAAAAGCCGGGTGGCAGGATGGAGAGATCAAATTGTCACCCGATCGCCTTGCGCTCGATGATGTATTCTATTTTACCATAAAGGTATTCGATAGAGTCAGCGTGCTCGTGATTGATGGGGATCCCGGGACGTCTCTCAAAGCCAGTGAAAGCTATTTTCTGCTCAGTGCCTTGAATTCGGGCGCAGCGGAGCGATCGCCGTTTAGGACGAGTGTGATCACGGCAGGCGAAATGGCCCGCGTGGATCTTCAAGCCTACGACATCATTTTCTTGCTCAACGTAGCACGGCCGGATTTTTCCAGGCTGGCATCATTTCTAGAAACGGGAAAACCCGTATTTTTTTTCTTGGGGGATCGAATTCTACCCGAGGTTTACAATCGGTTCTCGCTCGCCCCCTGGCAGATTCGAGCGCGGACCGATCTGGCTGAAAGCGGGGAAACGATACACCCCGGAGTTTCGAGTGCTGATACGCCCGGCTTTTTGACCGGGTTGGCGGCCAACCTGAAACGTGCATCGATTCAAACGTATTTCAGGGTTGAGGGGACTGCCAAATCGCTGCTCGTTTTAGGAAATCAGGACCCCTTATTATTGGCGTCGGATGCGGGCAAATCCAGAATTTTCCTGTTTGCGTCCAGTGCCGATCTGGCCTGGAACGACCTTCCTTTGACGGCAGCTTATCTCCCATTTTTACAGGGATTGGTGAAAGATGCCGTCGGGATGACGGAGACCTCCGTGGATACCGGAATCCAGTTTGGCGAGCGCTTCAGCGAGGTGGGTCCTCCGATTCAAACAAAGGGATTCCGGGGAGGGGCTGGAATATATCGATTCCGCTCCCCCGCCGGCGAGGTGAGGCAGGCCGTAAATGCACCCGCTGAGGAATCGGATTTGGCAAAGATTTCAGATGACGAGCTCAAAAAAAAGTTTGGCGCAATCAATCTGAAAGTGGTGGAATATGTGCCAGACGGCCTGAATGGCCAGCGCGGAGGACGCAACGAGTTATGGCCTGTGCTGCTGGGTTTGCTTTTGACGGTTCTTGCATTTGAAATGATCCTGGCAAACGTTGTGCCGCGGTTTAGAAGGTAAGTCATGATTTCCAGAAGAAATTTTTTGTCTATGATGGCCGCTTTTGCAGGAGGATGGACGCTCTCCTGGCCGAAGATTTCGTTGGGGTCGCTCTTCCCCCATTTTTTTTTCACGCAGCTCAAATACCGGGGCGGGGAATGGGATCCAAATTCCCGGTATGTTGAAGCCTTTGTCGAAGAGCTCGAGCTGAGAACAAGTATTGATGCCAACAAGCAACGGCGCATCATCGAGTTGGCCGATTCGGATTTGTTTTTCAGCCCTTTGCTGTATATGGCGGGTCGATATGAGTTCGAACCTTTCACGCCGCCGGAGCGGGAAATTTTGAGGCGTTTTCTTACCAGCGGGGGATTCCTGTTTGCTGAAGATACGCTGGGAGCCGACGGATTTGGATTCGATCGGGCCTTTCGGCGGGAGATGAAGCAGATACTGCCGAGGTACGAGCTAAAGAGACTTCCGCCGGACCATTCCGTCTATCAGAGCTTTTACCTCGTAGGTAGCTTCGGCGGCCGCCAGATGGTCAAACCGTATCTCGAGGGCATCACCATCGACACCTGGACCCCGGTGATGTATTCGCAGAACGACCTCTCCGGCGCCTGGTCGCGTAGCAGGTACGGGGACTGGCTGCACGAATGCATTCCGGGGGGTGAGCTTCAGAGGAAGTCTGCCTTCAAGATGGGGGTCAACATCGTCGTCTACTGCTTGACTTCGGATTACAAAAAAGATGTGATCCACCACCCCTTCATCAGGAGAAGTCAGAATCTATGAGGCTGTATCCAATTACCATAGCCCCGGTTTTTCCGGTGGGTTTGATTATGCTGCTCTTCGGTCTGGCTTTGGCTGCGGTCTGGATGCAGTATCGCGTGAGGCGGGCGAAATTGGGGAACACACGCGCCCTTATCCTTTCGTTGCTCCGCCTGGTTGCCATTGCTATGTTGGTCGCATTTGCCCTCAATCCTTCTCAGATCGCAACCCATGTGCATGAGCTTTCACCGGGCATCGCGATTGTGGTGGATACTGCCGACAGCATGGGACAATCCGGCGGTGATGACCCGGCAACCCGTCTGGATCAAGTCAAATCCCTGCTGACGGAAGGCCGATTCCCGCTGCTAAGATCCCTGGCTGATGAGTTTGATGTTAGCGTATACGGCCTGTCCGATTCGCTAAGACCTTTGGAGTCCGGCGATCTGGCCCGTTTGACGGCTGGAGGAAATAAGGGCGATATCGCTACGGCATTGAAATCACTAAGTGCCCAGAATTCCGTAGTCGTCCTTTTTAGCGACGGCAATTTGCGGTTGAACAGCAGCCAGGGTCAGCAACTTTCCGCACTCACCGTTGCCATGGGCAATCCCAAGGCCTACCGTGATATCCTGATTTCAGAAGTCAGCGCCCCGGCACTGGCCTTCAGAGGTCGCGAGGTAGTCATCGGCATCAAGGTGAAAATTTACGGTTATACGGGGATGACCCTGCCGATTCTGCTTCAGGATTCAGGAAAGGTGCTGGACGCCGAAGACATGCGGCTGAAGACCGAATCCGCTGAGTTGACCACATCACTTTCGTTTGTTCCGGATGAGCCGGGCCGGAGAGATCTGACGATTTCGATTCCCCGGCAGGTTGGAGAGAGCATTTTTAGCAATAATCAAATTAATCTCACCATCAACGTGGTGCGCGACAAAATTCGAATTTTGATGGTATCGGGAAGCCCGAGCATGAACTACCGCTTTATGCGTTCTGCGCTGAAAAGCGATCCTTCCATCGATCTGCTCTCTTTTGTCATCCTGAGGACACCATCGGATATCCTGAACGTTCCGCCGCATGAGCAAAGCCTCATTCCATTTCCCGTGGAAACCCTTTTTCTAAAGGAGATTAACACCTTTGATCTACTAATTTTCGACAATTTCGATTATTCCCTTTTTTTGAATTCCGATTATCTCGAAAGTATCCGCAGTTTTGTGGAAGGCGGGGGAGGTTTCGCCCTAATTGGCGGCCCCAATGTCTACGATGAGGGAAGAGATCGCTTGTCTCCGATAGCAGACATTTTACCGTTTCGATTTGTCGAGAAAGAATTTTATCGAAGAGAATCACCTTTTGGTCTGCGGCTGACACGAGCAGGCGCCGAACATCCCTTGATGCGGGTGGGTGATGACTCAAGCAGGGGCGCCAACGACGTTTTCCGATTTTGGCAACAACTACCGCCGTTGGACGGCCTCAACCTGATCGAGGTTGAAGGGTCTGCGGATGTTCTTTTAGAGAGTGCGGATGGCGTTGCCTGGCCGATTCTGACCGTTGCGGACTACAGAAAAGGGAGAGTTGTAGCCATACTCTCCGATTATGTCTGGAAGTGGTATATGGGAATGGTGGCCAGCGGAAAGGGGAATCAGTTTTATCTCAGGCTGCTTCACCGCATGGTCCGATGGCTTACAAAAGACCCGGGGCTCGAACCGGTTCAGATAATCCTGCCGGAAATGTCAGTGGCTGCCGGTCAGGAGATCGATGTCAGGATTCGATACCCAGGAAAGGATTCGCCTCGCAGCTCCAATGCGGCCTTCTCATTTTCGGTCTTCAACCCCGAAGGCGTCAAGATCGCATCGAAGCTCAAACCCACCGTTCAGCCCGGTGAGTACCTTGTCTCTTTCCATCCCCCCAAGGGCGGGATCTATCGTGTCCGGGTCGAGACATCCTTGGGAAAGCTGGAGGAATCAATGGTTGTGGCCGGGCTTCTCGAGAGCCTGGACGCTGCACCTGATCACGACCAGCTCAAAAAAATCGCTGCATCCACAGGAGGGAAATATCTCGTGCCGGCAGACGACCTCTTGGGCGAAATTCAAGAATATGCCCGCAAAGCAGAAAGAAAGTTTATCGAAGAAAAGCATTTACCGATTTGGGCCACCCCTTTGGTTATGGCGGTCGTTTTGGCATTTTTGTCGTCGGAATGGTATTTCAGACGGCGTTGGGGACTCATTTAGCGGCTGGGAATTTATATAACATAATCCCCCGAATTTTAAAATTCCAAGCACCCCGCCAGAAAGATGGCGGGATGGCAGATTACCAATGGTTCGACAGACTCACCACCCTGAGCCAAGTCGAAGGGGAAATCTCAGATTTTGATACTCAATTTTCATATTTTGAATTTTCCTTATTGTATTTGTTTGAGACTTGTTATTTTGGATTTGGTGTTTAATATTCGCAATATTCTAGTATTTTATCTTTGCATTGATACGGGAGGTCTATATGAGAAAAAAATCAGCCGTTTGGGTGCTGCCGGTCACCGTCTTTGTCTGCCTGTTTGTCTTTGGCGGCGAAATGCAGGCGGCCTGCAGAAATCCAAATATTGTCGAGGGCGATGACCCCCGTTTTATTCCGGCGGCCGTTTCAGGATTCGTAGAGATCAGGTGGTTCGGCCATTCCTTTTTCCAGATCACTTCCGCCAGCGGGACGAAGATCATCACCGATCCTTTCGGCCCCATGGGTTATCCCATGCCCCAGGTTTGGCCGCATGTGGTAACCGTCGGCAGAGAACACCGAAACCATAACAACGTCGAGCTGGCCAAGGGCAACCCCATCGTCTTGCGTGGCCTGAAAGAAGGAACCTCTGAATGGAACGACATCCATCTGACCGTTCGCGATGTGCTGATCTATAACGTTCCTGTCCATCAGAGAGGCTATATGGAATATGAGCGCAGCCTGAAGGGGGCCGCTTTTGTATTTGAGATGGACGGCATGTGCATCCTGCACGCCGGAGATATCAGTGAACCCTTTAACGAAGACCAGCTCCAGTTTATCGGCCATATCGACGTGCTGATGGTGCCCATTGGCGGAACTTACACGGCGGGTCCTCAGGAGGCCAAACAGATTATCGATCAACTGAAACCCAAGATTGTGCTTCCGATGCACTATTGGTATCGGCAAAGTACTTTGGAATTTTTTACCGGCGGTCCCTATCCGTCACGATTTTTGAGTACCAACTCCTTCACCGTAAATAAGGATAGCTTACCGCCGGTAACCGAGATCTACGTTCTCAAGGTCGTTCGCGAAGGCGATCTATGACACGGCAAGCGTGAGCATTACCTTTTTTATATTAAAGGAACAGTTTCCGTGAAAAGAACCGACATGATCTTATGTGTCGCCGTTTTGCTCTGCATATGGATGCTTGTTCCGATTGCAGAGATACCCGCAGCCTGCCGTAATCCCAATGTGGCTGACGGGACTACATCCTGGTTCAGGCCTGTTGCGGCTTCAAAATTCGTGGAGATCAAATGGTTCGGCCACGCTTTTTTTCAGATCACCTCGAGCTCCGGGACGCAAATCATCACCGATCCATTTCGTAATATGGGATACACCATGCCGGAAGTGTGGCCCGATGTGGTGACCGTGGGGAAAGAAACAAGGAATCACAGCAATGTCGCGCTGGCCAAAGGAGATCCAATCATTCTGAGAGGCCTGAAGTCATGGGGAAGCGAGTGGAATGTGATCAACACCGTCGTGCGTGATGTCTTGATCTACAATGTGCCCATCCATATGCGCGCCACATATGATTATATTAAAGGATCGGCTTTTGTATTCGAAGTGGACGGTCTGTGCATCTGTCACACCGGTGATCTGGAAGGACCGTTTAATGAAGATCAACTCGATCTCATCGGGCATATCGATGTTGTACACGTTCCAATTGGCGGGTCGTATACAATGGGTCCCGAAAGTGCCAAGAAGGTGGTCGAGCAGCTTAAACCGAAAATAGCGGTTCCCATGCACTATTACGATGACAAAATGGTCCTGGAGAGATTTCTGGATGGACCCCATCGGGCCCGCTTCCTCAAGACCGATGCCTTCAGTGTAAGTAAAGATACGCTCCCTGCGGCTACCGAAATTTTCATCCCAAATGTCATTTGGTACGGTTGGGAGGAAGATCTTTAGCAATTCTCTTAAATGCTCTGCCATCACCTCTCCCAAAATCTTGGATACTATTATGTTATCAAAGAAATAGGCAAACCTGTGAGTCGATTAGTCCGGGGGAATTTCACCCCAGAACCGGGTCACCGGAGGCAGTTACCCGCCTCCGGTTCCCACAGAACGTAGCGTGCGGATTTCCCGCACTACACTCTTCAGAAATTGGTTCATAACACAGCGATAGCCTGCAACTCCCGATAAGGTAGATACAGCTTTGGTCGCTGTAAAGGATAACGTTCCATGATCCGGTGGAATACCCGAAACGAACCTTGTCAGATCATCTTCTGAAAACCCTTGCGATATTCATTTGAAACATGTACTTTTAGCAAAGCTGAATTTATGGCAAAATCCAGTTTAATGCTTTCCTATTAGGATGATGCATAAGTTATGGCTAAGGCATCCCGTGATTTCCAGGTTTTCGTCAAGCCGGGCGGTTCCGTCTGCAACCTTTCCTGCGACTATTGTTACTACCTTTCCAAGGGAGCTTTGTATACTGAGACCGAGGTTGTGCGAATGCCCTCGGATATACTCGAAAGTTATATTCGTCAACACATCGAAGCTTCCCCGACCGAGGTAATTCGTTTTTCATGGCACGGCGGCGAACCAACGCTCCTTGGCCTGGAATATTTTCGACACATCGTTGCTCTCCAACGCAAATATCAACCCCATGGACGACGAATCATCAATGGGATTCAAACTAACGGAACGCTTCTGGATGAAAACTGGTGCCGTTTTCTGGCGAAAGAACATTTCACTGTCGGGCTCAGTCTAGACGGATCCGAAGATATTCATGATCGGCATCGACGCGCAAAAGGGGGCCAGCAGACATATGATCGGGTAATGCGGGGATTCGACCTTTTGCAGATCCACGGAATTCAGACTGACATCCTCTGCGTGGTCACTGCCCAGAGCGTTAGGCAGCCGGAACGGTTATATCAATTTTTCAAACGAATTGGTGCTGAACATCTCAGCCTGCTCCCTTTGGTGGTG
>CP070746.1:1477829-1481429 GCA_020348305.1 Desulfobacterales bacterium | reverse complement strand
GAAGGAGTCTGGGAGCTGCTGAAGTAAGGGAACTGGGGGTACCCACAAGGGGTATCCCCTTATTGCAAACTAAAGCTGATGACGTTGCAGGTAATGCTTGCAACGGAGGTTATGGTGACAAGGCAAGTTGGTATTAAGGTCTGTTCAATGGCTATAACCTGCTAATATAGCTATATTTTTTAAAGGCAAAAATTGAACAGGCCTTATTATGTGCAATATCATTTAATGAAATGAGGTGAACTAGAGTGGTAACTAATGTTGCTGAAGCTGAGGCAGGGATACCGAAAAATAAGGGGTTTTGGGATGTCCTCCTCAGCGAGAAATATTTCCGCTGGACCCTCCTAATTCCGCTTTTGGTGACCTTAGCCGTATTTATGCTCTATCCTATGTTTTTTGCCATATACTATTCCTTTCACACCTTTGCTCCGGGAAAACCGACTTTCTTTGTCGGGCTGGAAAACTTTCGCTATGTATTGCACGATACAAGAGTGTTCTGGCCCGCTCTTTTTGCAATGTTTAAAATATTAGTTGGGTGCCTGACCGTTGAATTAGTCTTGGGTATGTCGGTTGCGCTTTTGCTCAACCGGGAGTTCAAAGGGCAGAATGTGGTACGGGGACTCTGTTTGCTGCCTCTGCTTATTTCACCCCTGGTTGTATCGTTGGTATGGAATTATCTCCTCCAATATGATTACGGGCTTGTAAATCAAGTTTTGAATGGGATGATTCACTTACCCAAGATTAATTGGTGGGGTAAAAACATGGCGATAATTTCCATTATACTTCTCACATCCTGGCAATGGACACCTTTCGCTATATTTGTTTTGCTTGCCGGCCTGAGAAGCCTACCAAGAGATGCATTTGAAGCGGCAACGGTTGATGGTTCCACTAGCTGGTATACCTTCCGGAGATTAACCTTGCCCATGTTGTCACCCCTCATATTGATCATTATCATGCTGCGCACCATGTGGTTGATGAGGATATTCGACCCTCTCTACGCCACTACCCGAGGTGGTGCCGGTACCGAGACATTAGATTGGGTGATTTTCCGGGTCGTATTCATGTACTTTGACCTCGGGCAGGGGTCGGCACTATCGATAATCTCTCTTTTTATTACCATTATTCTCTCTTTTATTGTCTTCCGGCTGCTGATGAAATCCTTGGGAGTGATAAAATGAACTGGAGGGAGGCGATGCATTGAAAACACTGAAACCTGTTTTGTTCTGGATAGCTGTAGTTCTTGTCGTATTTCTCTTTATCTTTCCAATACTCTGGATATTCGTAACGGCATTTAAGCTCCGGGCCGATATTCTCTCCGTCTCGATGGGAAAATTGCTCTTTTTCACTCCGTCGCTTGAGAGCTTTGAGCACGTATTTACGTATACGACGATAGTGAGGGAGTTGGCGAATTCTGCGATAATTAGTGTGAGTGCCACCGTTCTGGTGATGCTGTTCGCACTGCCGGCTGCCTACAGCTTTGCCCGCTGGAACACCGGGGGCGGTCATCTGCTTTTCGTCACTCTTTCGACCAGGATGTTCCCTGGTTTTCTAGCCGCAATGGCCTACTTTTTTGTTTACAAAGATATAGCGCTTATGGACACACACCTGGGGCTAATGCTTTTCTTTTACTACTTTAATATCTCGTTTGCCACCTTTTTATTATACGGATTTTTCAGAGAGATTGCCCCGGAGCTGGAACAAGCGGCGATGATAGACGGCTATTCGCGGTTTGATGTCTTGCGGAAGGTGGTAATTCCTCTAATCTTGCCGGGAGTGGCAATTACTGCCGTATTCGTCCTGGTCTTTAACTGGAATGAGTTTCTGTTTTCCGTGCTTTTCACAAAGATCAATGCCAGAACCGTTGCCGTAGGCTTGGCAATGTTCTGGGGCTCTATAGAAATACAGTGGGGACCGATGTGTGCTGCTGCGAGTATGGCGGTCCTTCCCACATTGGCTGCTGCGTGGTTCATGCAGCGCTATATCGTTCGAGGGCTGACTTTTGGTGCGGTTAAAGGTTAATTAAGGGCAAATGGTGCGTTCCAAGTAATAGAAAAATGCAGAACTGGAGGTCATTAGAAGTATGCTACCACGAATGACGCCGGGAACCTGGTTTTTTATGGCGATAATGGTCTGGATCGGTTTTAATTTTTTTTGGCTTGGGGTTATGGAAAAATATGTTCCTATGTGGGTAGGAGCAATCATTGCTACCCTTCTGGCTATTGCCGTATTTAAATACGGCCCCCGACCTGAGGAAGAGGAAGAATAGATATGGCTGAAGTAAGGCTCGAAAATGTGACCAAATTGTACGGGCGTAAGGCAGCGGTCAGGGATGTAAGCTTTGTCTGCAAGGAGGGGGAGTTCATTTCTATCGTTGGCCCAACGGGAGCTGGCAAAAGTACGATTCTGAAAATGATCGCCGGGATAGAAGACATTACCTCAGGCAAAATATACTTCGACAACCGTGTGGTCAATGAACTGCTTCCCCAGGAAAGAAACGTTTCTATGGCTTTTGAGACCTACAACCTCTATCCTCATTTTTCTGTATATGAAAACATCGCTTTCCCGTTGCGCTCGCCCCGGTGGAAGAAGAGCTTCCCCCCCGAGAAAGAGAAAAGAAAGGTCGAAGAAATTGCCAATTTTCTGGGAATCGGGGAATTACTTGACAGAAAGCCGCAATTCCTCAGTGGGGGTCAAAAGCAACGAGCCTCTCTGGCAAGGGCACTGGTAAGAAAACCCGAGGTTTACTTACTTGATGAGCCTATTGCCCACCTCGATGCGAGATTAAAGTTTTCAACTCAGACGCTTCTCAGGGAGTTCGCCACCAAGTATGGAAGCACCATCATTTATGTAACCCACGATTATCGGGAAGCCCTGGGATTGTCTGACCGGATGGCGGTCTTGAGGAGAGGGGTAATTGAGCAAATTGATGCACCTGAGCAAGTGTACTATTATCCGGCAACGGATTTCGTGGGTACATTAATAGGGGAGCCTCCAATTAACCTAATGGACGGCGAAATTATTACTCGAGATAACAAGGCGTTTTTCAAAGCTGGAAAGGATTTTAGCATCCAAGTTCGGGAAGATTTGGCAGACGCGATGAATAGAGTCGCCAGACAAGAAGATGGTAAACGCATTACTCGTTTGGGCATCCAATGTGATGATATCAAATTAAGTAGAGATAAGATATCGGACAACTCTTTCCAGCTCCCGGTATATGCCTTTGTCCACGAAGCCGAAAGAAGTGTGGTTACGTTCGAGTTAAAAGATACCTTTCTTCAGGTGAGGACAACTGAAAGAACCGAATGCCGTGTGTCGGAAATGTTTTGGCTTGATTTTGACCAAGACCGCATGTTCTTCTTCAAAAAAACATTTGAGATAACCAAAGCATAGGGGTGCCAGAAGTGAGTAGAGTTGACCTTAACCATGTGTGGAAAATTTATGAAGGAAATGTTGTTGCAGTCAAAGACGTGACGTTCACCTGTCAGGAAAAGGAGTTTCTTGCCATTCTGGGTCCTTCCGGAGGCGGAAAGAGCTCTACGTTACGCATGCTGGCGGGGTTAGAGGAGATTACCCGGGGTGAGATTTTGTTTGACGGAAAGGTTG
>CP070746.1:1470990-1477729 GCA_020348305.1 Desulfobacterales bacterium | reverse complement strand
CATAAAGCAAATAAGATATTCCCTGATTCCTCCAGAAATAGAGAGGTACCTCTGGTTAGGGGAGAAGACGTCCGAGGCGATTGAGTCTGTGCTGCTGGAAGTGAAACCTGGAGATACTGAAGCCCAAGTCACAGGTGAATTGGCAAGACGTCTCTGGCAGCACAGGATTGATCAAATGGGATTTCAAGCTGCTGCTGATGAAAGAGCTTACAAATACAGGCATGCAATCCCCACTGAAAAAAAGATAGATAAACATTTAATGCTCTGTGTCATGTCGCGTAAGTGGGGACTCATTACCACTATTACAAGAATTATACATTTTGGCAAGGCTCCAGAAAAACTTATGAAGCAGTACAAAGACAACGTGTTTATCGAGTGTTCCATGATCGCTGCTACCCGCCCAGACGTCTTGACCAGTGAGATTTTCAAGAAAGCGTGTCACCTCTATGATGACCTTGGATATAAGGATGAATGGAAACTGCATCACCAGGGAGGGGCAATAGATTATGATATTCGCAATTACATCTGTACGAGCGAAAGCAAAGACATTGTCCATAAAAATCAAGCGTTTTGCTGGAACCCTTCGATTAGCGGAACAAAATCTGAAGACGCATTTATAGCAAAGGAAGACGGTTTTGTATTTATTACCAAACCGGCTAAATTTCCCATTCTGAAGATCGAAATAGATGGTATTGAATTCATTCGACCGAAGCTACTTGAAAGATAGTTTAACCTAATTGAGCGCTTTTCGCTCAATTAGGAATGGTTCGGTTAAAAGGAGGATATTATTCAATTTTGAAGTAATTGGAGTAGAACCTGCCTAAAAGATCGCCGTTGACAATTAAGCACGCTTTCGATAGGTAAGCATTAATCGGTTCCGCCAATTTGACGTTTTCATATGTTGAACTGTATCTGAAGCCGCGACACAATTGAGTTTTTCGCTTAATCCGCTCTTGAAAAAGCGGGTTCTCATCGAACATGAAGACTGACTCTCAACCTGAGTTGCAGTGTCTCCCCTGAAACAACGATGTCCTAAACCCTTTTGATTTTGGTCAATCAAAGGGGTGATCCAATGACCAACGAAGACGTCACACGAAAACCAAGCGTCATACTAGGTATGGATACCAAAGAGTTGACCTCCGGTCTATCTTTACTGTCAGGTAAATGCAGACCAGAAGTCCTTATAGGATTGGGGTTGTTATCACTCCAAAGCTGAAAAGAAAAGACCAGAAAGGGGGTAAGAAGGCAAGTCGGTCACTTCAGCTTCGGAACGAAGTCGCCTATGGAGAAATGGGGGACAGCTAATATTTCTCTTTGGGAACTTCAACGGCAATTGGAACCATGCCAACAAAAAAAGGAGGGAGAAAATGAAAAAAAAAGCAGTCCAACTTCTAGTGTTGTGGGCAGTCGTCGTCGGTAGTCTTGCTGTCTTTACTTTGACCTTATGGGCAGCAGGTCCAGATGACATCGAATGGAACAAACCTGTATCTGTGCCTGAAAGAATAAAGGGCCAGGGACCTGTAGAGGTAATACCTCCGGAACTTGAGGGTTATGGGGTGAAGCTGGCAGGCAAGAAAGGAATGCTTACTGGATACCTACTTCCGGAGGGATGGAAAGCAGCCATAAAAGATACCAAGAGATTGGTGGCTACAAACTCCGGCAGTTTGCCACACGACCCAGCTACTGTCCTAAATGCAAAGATATTCGAAAAAATGACTGGGGTGCATCTTGAACTAATAGAAATGAAAGACGAATTACTCTGGCCAAAGACTCTGTCCGCGGCAATGGCGAAGTCAACTGATGTGGATCTGTTCTACATAGACCGTGCAATGATGGACACACCCATCTTAAGCGCTGCGGGTTGGATCTATCCTGTAGACGTGTTATATCCCCCTGAAGTACAAAAGCTTTACTCGGAGGGCGTATTGATGAGTTTGAGGGGGCTTAAGGGGAGGTTTTATTCCACACCTTTGACCCTCTGGAGCGAGTATCTTTTTTACCGACCTTCGTGGCTAAAAAAAGCCGGTGTTGAAGTTCCGACAACCTGGCAGGAACTGCTTGTAGCAAGCAAGAAAGTCGATGAGTGGGCCAAAGCAAATATGGGTCCTGGCTACGTTGGTCTGGTGACTTCAATAGGTGACCCTGACTCTGTGTACCGACTCTGGGCTATGCTCACATACGCCAAGGATGAAAGAATTGTAAAAGACGGCAAAGTCATCATTGACCCGGATGTGTGGAATCTACTGACCGATCTGTGGGTAAAAGGAGGTGCGTCCAAAGAATCCATCGAGTATAGGTGGCCGGACGCACCAGAGGTATTTGCAAAGGGTAAAGCAGGCTTCATTATTGCCGGCAGTGTTTTTATGAAGAGGTTTGGTGACGCAGAGTACGCTGGGTCGATAAAAGATGATTGGAACGTAACTCTCGGTCCCGCCTGGGAAGGTGTCGGTATTTCCGGGCGCAGTTTAGGAGAACCCGATACCTGGGCAATTAATCCCTTCATTTCTCCTGCCAAAAAAGCAGCTGCAATGCTCTGGATTGACTACTATAGAAGTTACCAGGCCCAGTTCAATGAACTTTACGTAGAGGGCAACGAGTCCTGCATGAAGTCTGTGTATGATCATTCTCTAGTCAAAAAGGAAGTAGAATTCCCCGACGTGAGAGGTGCGGCGGTTGCTAACCATAGGGGGGAATCTTTTCCCCCTTACACACCAGAAGCATTGGAGATGTTCAAGGAATATCTCCACACAGTGGTGATCGGAAAAATAGACCAGACTGAGGCTTTGAACAAGTTACAAAAGGATATTGATAAAATGCACTAACTTCATTTGACCTCTAGTTGAGTTGATACGAAACAGCAGAAAGTTCTCTTTGGAGTGGAACCAAGAATTGCAGAGGCTCAGGGATCAAGAAAAAAATTTCGAACCCTGAGCCTCAAGGTAAAGCGGGTAGTTTAACTTTTTCGAATGGTCGCCAACGTGTCCATAAGCAAATTCTCAATAACAAGAAAGGAGAATTAGTCAGAAACATTAAAGAGAAAATTCAGAAGACATCCCCCGAATGGACAGAGGGATTCAGCAAATTAACCGTAGCAGCGAATGATTTAAAAAAAGGAGCTCGGAAGAAACCATCTACATACCTTTTACGGCAATACGGTAAATGAACTCAAAAATGTCTGCGAGATGACCGGTATTTAGCACAAGCTGTTTGTCTAGCGGGAGATTATGCTATGAAAATAAGCAATAGCCATTACGGCGTCATTCTTTCTATCCCTGGTCTTATTATCATCATTGCTTTAGTAATCTTTCCTCTAATTACCCTTCTGATAACAAGTGTCCTGCGATACACTAGTATATATCCAATAACTTTTACTGGATTTAAAAATTACCAATACATCTTTGGTGATCGTCTCTTTTGGCTGGGTTTAGAGAAAACAGTAGTATACTCCGGGGGAGTGACAGCTTTGACATTCTGTGGTGGTGTCATTCTAGCCCTGCTTTTATCTAAAATCACCAGAGCCTCAGCATTCTTCAGGTCACTTTCGATGTTCTCTTGGGCTGTACCTTTGGTTATTTCGGGCTTTATATGGAGATGGATATTCAATCCCAACGTCGGTGTATTTAGCGATTTTCTCATGAAGCTAAAGTTGATATCCAAACCGCTCCCTGTTTTTTCCGACTCAACCCTGTCCATGATAGCATGCGTCGTTGCCGATGCCTGGGTTCGAATTCCTTTCATGTGCGTTTTCACACTTGCAGCCATAGAGAGTATTCCACGATCGTTGTATGATGCGGCGAAAGTGGATGGGGCTGACTGTGTCGACGCCTTCAGATATATTACGCTGCCGCACATTAAGCATATGGTACTGATTGGACTTCTCATAACCAGTATGATCAGCTTTAGAACGATTGATGTTATATTTGCTATGACGGGCGGGGGACCGGGCAGAGATACCTATGTCTTAAGCCTTTATATTATTGACCAACTCTGGCTTAGGGTCAACTATGGCACCGGATCAGCCGCATCTGTTATAATGTTTCTTCTAATCGCAAGCTTTGCTGGTTATTATGTATATCTGATCTTTAAAGAGGAGTGAAAGAAAATGCTGAAAGGTACAATAGCTAAAATCTTGGAAAAACCTTTTACATCATACCTGCTACTTATCATAATGCTGACTATTATGTTGGCTCCCATTATTTTTACGGCTTTTACCTCCTTTAAACCACGGGCAGAAACATTTAGATGGCCTCCAACTTACTTTCCCGAAGAACCCACTCTCCAAGCATACCATGAGGTGCTTTTCAGAAGCCCAATGGTCAGACACCTTTTCAACTCACTCGTTGTTTCCCTGGGAACTACAGCTATTGTTGTAGTTGGCGGGCTTTTTAGTGCCTATGGTTTAAGTCAATATGCCTTTAAGGGCTCAAAGATAGTACTTCTCATCTTCATAGCCACTCGGATAGTCCCACCCATTTCCTTGCTAGTGCCATTTTATATCATCATGAGCTTCCTTCACCTGCTAAATACGTATCTTTGTTTGATGATCGTCAACACTTTTTTATGGTATCCGTTTGCTATCTGGATGCTGAAATCATTTTTCGATCAATTCCCAAGAACGCTAATAGACTCTGCAATTGTCGATGGCTGCACACGAACCGGTGCTTTTTTAAGGATCGTGGTACCTGTGTCCGCCATCGGAATAGCTGCTGTGGCGATAATAACCTTTCTTTGGACGTGGAACGAATTTCTATTCGGCATGATATTTACAAATACGCGAGAAGTACAACCCATAACGGTAGGTGCGCATTATTTCGTGGGCGATGAACTTGTCCAATGGGACTCTATAGCTGCTACGGCTATGTTCACAGCCTTACCAGGGCTCATATTCTTTTCGATAGCTCAAAGAGCTATCGTAAGAGGGTTAACCGCAGGAGCTGTTAAGGAATAAAAGCCTCAGCAATCTTGAAGCCGATTCAAATTGAAAAAAATGGAGGAGGGAGACATGCTCAATCCAGCCTATAGGGAAGGCATACTAGTTGATAGCCAGTGGCTTGCGGAGCACCTGAAAGATCCAGGAATCCGCATCATCGATCTTCGCTGGCAGCCTCGGTTCGCAGACGGCAAGGGAAATGAAAAGGTACGTTCATAAATATATAAATAACTAATCGCCAATTTTTTAACCTTTCAAGAAAAAAACTTAGATATTAAGAAAAATAGAGGGTCAAATCTTGACGGGTTGTTGCTCAAACCCATATTTTAAAAAAATGGGAAATTAACGGTACGTCCATAAAATTATTATAATCTCTAAAATCTATTTATATCAGTCAGTTATGAAGTGGCTTAATTCCTTTGTGTCATATGAAGATACTAGAAAATTATATTTTTATGGACGTCCTTGATTTTTTTAATTTCTAATCACCTGCGCTCTTGAATTATTGCAGTTATGGCATCCAAAAATACTCCAAACCATACGATCTTTTTTTATTGGTGCTGCTTTGATTGGAACCACGTTTTCTTGGTGGGATTTTCCGCACTATGCCATTGGTTGCTATCTCGGCTGGTTATGGTTAAGATGGTTAGGTGTATCAGAAAAATGAGGGATAAGATTAATTGGGAGTGAGTTCGTGCGGCTGATCGAAGAAGATTTAAAATATGGAGACCATATTTATGTAAGACGGAAAGGTCTGTTTTATTCTCATCACGGAATATATGCCGGAAAAGGAACTGTAATACATTTTAAAGGAGCAGTGAAGGAGAAAAAAGATCCGGTAGTCATAAAGACAGACATAGAAAGCTTTCTTAATGGCGGAAAGTTGAAAAGACGTGATTACAAAAAGCGCTTGCCTCATGTTGAAACTCTAGGGATTGCAAAAGAGCATCTTTCTAAAAAAGGGTATTCTCTTGCATTCAACAATTGTGAACATTTTGCCGCTTACTGTGCCACCGGAAAAAAGAAAAGTGTACAAGTCCACAATGTCGTTGGTGTTATTGTTGGAGCCACCCTTGCTATAGCCGCCTTTATCGGAAAAAAGAGAACAAGGACAAAGGAGGTGTAATTTATAACGAAGATACTTAACTCATTGATGATATCATGACACTGATTTTCATAATCGCCGCTCCCCTTGACAAGCCTTTATTCTGCGACATGAACAAATTTCGCACTACAAATTGGTTGTAATAGAAATCATATAGGAGAAATTTCATGAGCCTAGCTAAAGAGGATCTCGATGATCTCAAATATGCGAAGCACCTCCTTGAAAACCCAAGTTTGGCAGCCAGAATTTCGAACCTTTTGGGGACCCCAATAGAGAAAGGTTTTGAGCACTTGCCAGCAAAATGGAAGGACGTTGTTCGAAGTGTCACAGAAAAATCGCTTAAAAAAGCTCTGAGTTTTGCCGTTCAAACAATGGATGATAAAAAAATGCCTGCTTCTTCTGATAGGACTCATAAAATTCTAGTGTTCGCTACAGGGGCTGGCGGCGGATCTTTTGGACTTCCAGCTTTAGCAGTCGAACTTCCTGTAACCACAACTATTATGCTCCGTTCCATAGCAGACATCGCGCGAAGTGAAGGTGGGCAGATTAGGTTATTGGAAACAAAGCTTGCCTGTTTAGAAGTATTCGCCTTTGGAGGTCCGTCAAAGAGCGATGCCGGAACGGAAACGGGTTATTTCGTCGTTAGAGCTACTTTATCGCGAGCAATTTCTGATGCCGCGCAGTATATTGCGGAAAAAGGTTTG
>CP070746.1:1466491-1470890 GCA_020348305.1 Desulfobacterales bacterium | reverse complement strand
TTGCGGGAAGCCTATGGGGAATTGATCCAAAAACTCGCGGAGCTTGAAATATGGCTCGTCGGACATGGAATCTCCTTTGATTGGTACCAAAGTACCAAGATAAACTAGAGCGGCGTGTCATTATCTTCCGCCATCATTTTTCCCTCAGGACCACGACATAAAATCCCAATCAACTCAGATTACCACTCTTATTGTAACGACTAACTTGTATCGGCGTGAATTTCAAGTATCTTTCTTAGAAAATTTTTGTTCCGAGCGCTTAAAATAATGCCTTACAAAACCTTTTGGGAGCGCTTTTATTTTTGATGAACGGAAAAATCTATAACAAAATTTAGCCCAAACCTGGTGAAATGGGGGTCGGGCCACAGCAAGTAATTGATAATCCAATAAAAGAGCTAAAAATAAGGTCGATTTTTAAGCTTAGTGCTGCCATTTTAGGGGTGAAATAGGCGTTTTAAGGACTATGGCGTGAGGTGTTGCAGACGGGTCATGTCTATGGTTATAATCGGTCTGTGCTTCACGCAACTGATTAGGCAATTTTGTGCTGTTGATTAGCAAGCTGCAGTTATTGGAACTGAATCAAAATATGCTTTTGCAATGTTCTTTCAGTTTAAGAAAGGAGGCCTTAATGGAAATATGCAAGACTGTCGGTAACATATCCTGGCGTCCTCATCCTTTTGCCAAGGGGGTAAATATTAAGCCTCTGGCAACAAAAAGTGAAGATGACCTAAATGTTACCTGTATGTTAGTGAGGATCCCAGCCGGAATAGAAATACCCGAACATATTCACGAAGAACAAGTGGATATTTTGTACCCGATTCAGGGGCAAGCACAAATGTATGTTGAAGGAACCGGAACATTTACGCTGAAACCTGGTATTGTGGTGAGGGTACCCAAAGGTACAAAACACAAAATTTCCAATGTGACTGAAGAATTATTAATTTACGATGTATTTCAGCCGCCGACATTATAGCGAATATAGCCCAAAAAATTCAAACCTTTTAATGCTTCTTGCGATGGTCATAAGTTTGGCTGGGATGATAGACCTTCTAACTGTACAATATTTCTTAAAGTTCCGATACTTTCTATTTCTACTTCAACAGTATCGCCTGGTTTCATAGGTGCAATACCCCGTGGGGTTCCGGTGATAACAATGTCTCCCGGAAAAAGAGTCATATATTTAGAAATAAAGCTGAGAACGTGCTGAATGCTAAAGACACAATTTTCGGTGTTGTCTTGCTGCTTGAGCTCGCCGTTCAGGTAAGTTTTCAGCATAAGATGGTCGGGATCAAGATCAGTAACAATATATGGGCCGAAAGGACCGAAAGAATCGAATCCCTTTGACAAAGTCAACAAGAAACGATCTTTTGCAACCATGTTTCTTTCGGTTACATCATTGAAACAGGAATACCCCAGTACGTAATTTAACGTATCAGTTTCATTTACACTTTTCATTCTATGTTTGATAACAATCGCCAGCTCGCCTTCATAATCTATACGCTCAGCATTCCGGGCGTAAATGATAGGATGTTCGTGACCGATGAGACAGGAGGGAGGTTTTAAGAAAATGATAGGTTCCTTCGGAACAGGCACACCGAGCTCTTCAATATGTCCCAGGTAATTTTGCCCGACACAAACGATCTTGGTTGGAATCACGGGAGGTAAAAAACTGACTTCTGAAATGCTATGCTTTTTATCGCTCACTTCATAATGATTCCAAAAAGAACCCTTGATAATATGAATTTCCTCTGCATCTACTAACCCTTCATAGATTTTTTTATTGTATTCAAATCGCGCAAATTTCACCATTTTTTGAATGCCTCCACCAGTTTCTGTTAATCCAGGTTATTCTCATATCTATCGGGTCGGCAAACTGGGCATTTAGCGCACCATCAAAAACGCGTAGCGATCCATCTTTTGATCGTAGTCGGTTCGCACCCTGATGGGAAACCCATATTGGCGCACGGTGGAATAAACGTCCACGGCCATGGCCTCAGGAGCCGGCCGGGCCATGCGAGGCTCCTTGCACGTCTGGCGGCCCCCGGTGCACTCCTTGCAAAAGCAGCACGAGTCCATGAACAGCAAAAAGGCCCGTTCATTGCCTGCGAGAAAGACTTCACGCTCCAGTTTGACCAGTTTTGCGTTGATCTTGCGGGACCAGGCATGGCGGTCTTCGGGCTTGTCCATGATGCCTTCAAAGTGCAGGATTACCGCATCGCTGTATTCGCTGAAAAACTGCGCGCATTCGGCCACAGACGGGGTGTTTGGCGGGCAGGCGCCACACCGGCCGTATTCACCGCAGCCGAATTTGCATTTCATGCGCACCCATTGGGCCACGATAATTTTTTTGGGGTCAATCCATTTGTAGTCGGTGTAACCCTTTTTCTTGAATATCGTATCCAGAGTTTGCCGTTTTTCGGGGGTAAGACTCATATGATGTCATCTCCTTGTGGACTTGGGTACGGTCATGATTTTATTCTTTTGCCTTCCAGACCACCGTGCCTTCCTTATTCAAATAAGCCAAGAGGTTACCCACCTTGACCCTTGCGAGAGCATGCTTGAAGGATTCACCATGGGCAAATTTCGGCTTAATGACCACACTGCCTGATGGATTTATATACCCCCATAACCCGTTCTCTTTTACAGGATAGAAAGGACCATCAGGTTTCGCTTCACCAATCCCGGTACTCATAAGCCCCAGTAGCACAAGGACGGTTAAAATGTAAAAACTTCTTGCTATCATGGTAATCTCCAAGATGATAATGTTCATTCTTCAGAAAGAACTCGCCTTTTGTGAATCAATGTATAAGGCGTTTGCTATTACGTGTCAACGGAAATACCGCGCATGAAATAAGAGGCTCATAATTTTCCCCTTCGCTGATTAGAATTGGCTCTCCGCCTCCGCTATTAGCTTTTGGCTATTGCGGCCACGGTGTCTGCTAACTGACCACATTTCTACCAGTTGTACGCAAAAGCTATGACGCAGCACTCCCCCGTCTTCGCTCAAGCGAGCTGCGCCGCGGCAGGCCCCGTCTATGCAAAAGCTACGCCGCGGCAAGTTTTCCCAGAAATTTGTTGACCCCAACAACGAAATTTTGATAATCAATGATCCGAAACAATAATGCGCTCACCGAAACCTAAGAGGTAGGCATAATCAAAGAAAGGTTCAAGAGTTCAGGGTTCATAGGTTCAGGGTAAAACTGATAATATTAATTGCTGCAAAGGCAGAGGTGGCTATGGAGTTTAAATTAAAACCCCATTTCTCTCAAAATGAGACGTGGGGTTTTTGCTTGATAGTAGCATAAAGGAGGCAGAATGGAACTCACATGGTTTGGCACGGCTGGTGAATTAAGGGACGGATATTGATATGATAATTGGAATGCGCTAACTGTTTAAGGTAGGAGACATTCGTGAAATATAATCATTAGAATTTTTCAAATATTGGAGATGGGGATCACATCTTAATTATTAAGCATTCGATATCTAAATTTAATATTTAAAATGTGACCCTCATCCCCCCACAGGGCCTCAGCTCTGCCGCGATCAGAGGTCCAGCAACGCATTGATACGTGCCTTGTCAAATCCGATCACCACCTTGCCGTCCACAACCAATGCAGGTGCGGAGCGAACGCCCAGCTTGAACAGCTCGTCTCGGGCTTCTTCGTCGATCATGACGTCTTTTATGGCGAATTCCACCCCTTTGCTGGTCAGATACTCTGCCAGTTCCGTACAGGGACCTCAAAGGGGTTGCGAAAACATCGTGATTTTCTGTTCCCTCATGATTGCATCCTTGTGTTTTTGTTGACCGGAAGCCGCTGCCATCTATCCATGGGGGCAGGATGGGTGTGACACGAGATATAACCCCACGGTACCACACCATCCTAAACTACGCTGTTGCGCGCCCCACAATATGGCTTTTCAAGGCACAACAGGGCTCTGCTACTGCGCCTGTTTGGCTTTCTGTTCCCGTGCTTTTTGCAGCAATTCCTGCCGCCTGGCTTCCGCTTCTTCGGAAATGAAAGGCTGCTCATCGGTCATGAATTTTTCCATCCATGCCTTACTGTCGGTCCACACATAGGGCAGATCGATGATGATCCCCGGCTTGTCGGCCTCCTCCAATAGCTTCAGCCCAGCACGCAGCACGTCGCGCTGATTTTCCGCGTCATTAGGCCGCCCCGCCGGGTTGCCCAGGGGATAGTTGAGGAAAATCTGCCGCGGGTTGCCGGCACTGGCAGCGATGTCCCGCGCATTGGTATAAGTTACAGTAGAAATACCTCCTGCTTCCAGAACCCGGGCAACCAGACTCACGGTCTGGTGACAGACCGGTCAGACAGGGGTCAGCAAGGCCACATCGACATTGTCCTCCCGGCATTGTCGCAGGATTTCCGGCCCGTCCACT
>CP070746.1:1452495-1466391 GCA_020348305.1 Desulfobacterales bacterium | reverse complement strand
AGCGTCGCTCAAAGCGCTCTATGAAACTGTCACGATCTGTGTCATCTCGGAAGACCTCGCGACGCTCAATATCCCTGCAGATAATATGGTGAATTGCTCCGGGAGCATCTATGCGGGCTTTTCGTGGCATAGATTATGTGTATCATATTAGATTATCACAGAAACGCAAAAAGACAACCCCGTCCCTTTTATTTCCTATGTTGTGCTTCAGATGGAAACCGATAAACCTTATATTCGTTACAAGGAGCAGAATGTGCTTAACATGAGGGTAATCTCGTTTATAGAGGATGGCCAGCTTGTCAAATAGATGTTCGATTCACCCGCGCTCCAAAAGCGATTTCTAATCATTTGGCTTTAAATCATTTAAAGGTCCTAAATTCAGTTGGTCAGCCAGATGACAATTGACGAAATGGCCGGCTCCGAATTCCCTATAATCGGGGGTTTCTGTCAGACAGATTTCATTGGCATATCTGCAGCGAGGGTGAAAATGGCACCCGATTGGCGGATTCGCCGGGTTGGGGACATCGCCGCTTAGAAGGATTCGTCTGACCCTGTAATTCGGATCCGGAATGGGCACCGCCGATATGAGCGCCTCGGTGTAAGGGTGTAACGGTTGGTTGAAAAGATCCGCGGTGGCGGCCAACTCCACGATTCTCCCCAGATACATTACCGCCACGCGATGGCTGATATTTTTAACGACGGCCAAATCGTGTGTAATGAATAGGTACGTCAGGTTGAACTGGTCTTGCAGCTCCTTCAGAAGGAGCAAGACCTGTGCCTGAACAGAGACGTCGAGTGCAGAAACCGGCTCGTCTGCGATGATCAACCGGGGCCTTAGGCTAAGGGCACGAGCGATAGCGACCCGCTGACGTTGTCCACCTGAGAACTCGTGGGGGTAACGCATCATGTGCTCCGGATTCATGCCCACGGCGACCAGGAGTCCACGGACCCGATCCTCACGTTCTGATGCATTTGAGATCCCGTGGACCAGAAGCGGTTCGCCAATAATGGATCCCACAGTCATGCGGGCATTCAGGGATGAGTAAGGATCCTGATATATGATCTGCATGTCCCGCCGAAGGGATTTTAAAAGCTGAGGCGACGCCGATGTCACATCAATCCTTTGCCGTGTCTCGCCGCGACCGGTTTGTTTTTTTCTCCAGAGCAGAACTTCACCTGCCGTGGGTTCAATGAGGTGCAAGATGGTCCGCCCGGCGCTGGTCTTGCCGCAACCGCTTTCGCCCACTAGGCCCAGAACCTCACCTTCGCAAAGAGAAAGGCTAATCCCATCAACCGCTTTAACATGCCCAACGACCCGACGAAAAATCCCCGTGTAAACCGGGTAATGCTTTTTCAGGTTTTTGACTTCGAGCAGCAGAGACTTCTCAGTCACTATTGTTATCTCCTTTATGGTAAAGCCAGCAGGATACCCAGTGATCGGATGCCACCTGCAAAAGAGGCGGAATCTGCCTGCGACAAATATCCACCCCTTTTCGACAACGCGGTTCGAACGGGCATCCAGACGGCAGATCCAGCGGATTTGGAACGGAGCCCTCAATAGGCTTCAGATGCTCGAGTGTCGTGGTAATGGATGGCATCGAAGCCATCAAACCCTGGGTATAGGGATGCTTGGGAGCATGAAAGATGCTGTAGACATCGCTTTTTTCCATGATTCTCCCCAGGTACATCACCACCACCTCATCGACCCCGCCCGCCACAACACCCAGGTCATGGGTGATAAGGATAATTGCGGTTTTGAACTCTGCTTGTAGCTCTTTCATCAGGTCAAGTACCTGAGCCTGAATGGTTACGTCAAGGGAGGTGGTGGGCTCATCGGCTATGAGAAGGGCTGGTCGACAAGAAAGCGCCATGGCAATCATGGCTCGCTGCAGCATGCCCCCGGACAGTTGATGCGGATAAGCATCCACTCGCTGCTCCGGCATGGGTATGCCCACTTTTCTCAGCATCTGGATGGCCTTCATTCTGGCCTCCTTTTTGCTAAGCCTCTGATGTAGAACAATGGATTCCATGATCTGGGAGCCTATTGTGAATACCGGGTTAAGGGAGGTCATCGGCTCTTGAAAGATCATCGCCATCTCATTGCCACGAATGGCGCGGATCTCCCTGCCTTTGGGGTTAAGGTCTGTCAGGCAGGTCTTTTCACCCCTTGTATAAAGGTATATTTTGCCACCCTCATGCTTACCCGGGGGCTGGATCAACCCCATCACGGCAAGGGAGGTGACGGATTTGCCGCAACCACTTTCGCCGACAATACCCAACGACCGGCCAGGTTTCACAGTGAAACTGACTCCATCCACGGCCCTCACCACACCATAGTCTGTATGAAAGGATACTCTCAGATCCTTTACCTCAAGTAGCGGTAACATTGACATTTAGCGTAAACCCTTTTCCATTTTTGGATCCAAGGCATTTCGCAAGGCATCACCAAAGAAATTAAAGCCGAGCACTGTAATGGCGATGGCGACACCCGGAAAGGTGGCGATCCACCAGGCATCCAACAAGAACTCCCTTCCGTCGGCGAGCATGGCGCCCCATTCCGGTGTGGGCGGCTGAGCACCGAGACCGAGAAAACTGAGGGCTGCTGCCCATAAAATGGCAATCGCCACTGAGAGCGACGTGTATGCGATCACCGGCGCCAGAGTATAAGGCAGGATGTGACGTAAAATAATCCTCAGACTGCTGCAGCCGATGGCCCTTGCCGACTCCACAAAGGTCTCCTCTTTGGTGGCAAGGACTTCAGCCCGAACCAATCTTGTATATGCACGCCAACCAATGGCCCCGACCGCGATGATCACATTCTGAAGCCCTCCCCCTAAAAAACCGGCAATGGTGATGGCGAGCACCACGGATGGGATGGCAAGCATTACATCCGTAAACCGCATAATGATTGCGTCCAGAAAGCCGCCATAATAACCCGCAAGAAGACCGAGTGTGACGCCTACCACAAATTGGATCGTCACCACCCCCACCCCGATCACCATGGCGTACCGGCAGCCAAAAATAATTCTGGTGAGAAGATCGCGCCCATACTGGTCCGTTCCAAGGGGGTGGGATGATGATGGAGGCAGTAAGAGTTTGTCATAGTCTTGTTTGACAGGATCATAGGGTGTTAGCAAGGGTGCGAAGATGGCCAGAATCACCAGAACCGCAATAATGATGCAGCCGATGAACGCCCCTTTGTCCTTCTTTAGACGCCTTACGGCCCCCTTGAAATAAGTATCTGCTCTGATTGGTCTTTGTTCCATGATGCGTCGAACCGGTAGTTACTCGTGCTTGATTCTCGGATCAATATAGGCGTAAAGCAGATCCACGATCAAATTCATGACGATCACCAGCAAGGCATAGATTAAGACGATACCCTGAACAAGGGTATAATCCCGCTTCAGCACGGCGTCCACTAGAAGCCTTCCTGTTCCGGGCCAGGCAAATACCGTCTCAATGATCACGGAAAGGGAGAGCAGTTCGGGAATCTGAAGACCGAAGATGGTTACCGTGGGAATCATCGCATTACGGAGGGCATGTTTGTATATGACTATCCTCTCCGCCAGCCCCTTGCTCCGTGCAGTTCTCACAAAATCCTCGTTGAGAATTTCAAGCATCCCGGCTCTGATGAGACGGCTGATGATGGCCACCTGGCGAATTCCCAGGATCAGACCCGGAAGGGCCAGATACCGGAGTCCTTCCATGGTCCATATGGGACCGCCGCGACCTGATATGGGAAAGATTCCCAGGATCATGGAAAAGATCAGCACAGAGATCATGGCAATCCAGAACCCCGGCATGGACACCCAGAATAGGGACAAAAAAGACAGACTGTTATCGATGAGTGTATTGGCCCTGGTGGCCGAGATGACTCCGGTTGGGATGGCGAACAGGATGGCAACCATTACTGCAAAGACCATGAGTTCAAGGCTTGCCGGCAGACGTTCCATGATCATGTCCAAAACGTCTTCGTTTCTCTGAAGTGATCTTCCCAAATTGCCCCTGACAACGTTCCCGAGCCACTTCAGATAGCGGAGGTGATATGGCCTGTCGAGTCCCAGTTCCGCCCTAATCTTTGCTACGGCCTTCTCGTTGGCGCGAAAACCCAGCATCACCCTCACTGGATCGCCCGGACTGAAATAGATAAGGGATGAGATCAGTACGGTGACGATGAACAGAACCGGAACAAAGAGTATCAGTCTTCGAACAATATACTTGATCAAGGCACAGTTCCTCTAAGGCGCCTCAGCTCTGTGGCAACGTCCTGAGGGAAGCCGCTCTCCCCCAGGACGCCTCCGGCATACCTTATTTTATGGCCTTCTGAAATGATTTATTTTTTATAGATCTCCAGCGCCCTGTAAGCATCCGCCTGGTCAAAGGACCAGGGATGTTTGACATAGTTATCCACACCGCCGAGCGTTTTCTTGTAGCCGAAAATCTCCATTGCATTGGCAATGGGAATGACCGTCACCGCTTCAGCAGCCTTTTTTTGTACGTCCTCAAGCGCCCTCTGGCGAGCCTTCGGGTCGGAGTCATAGCGCATGGTATCCAGGAGTTTGTCCATCGCGGGATCGCTGTAGTGACTCCACTGTACAATGCTGCCGATGTTGCTGCTGTGTAGTGTATCTGATAGATCATTTACGGCAAAACCCTGGCTGGCCACCAGACCGGTACTCAACAGATCATGTTTGCCTTTTAGCACGCGCTCATATAGGTCACCGGGTTCCAGAATCTTCAAATCAACCTTAAAGCCCGCCTCTTGGAGCATCGGTGTGGCCACTTCTGCCATCCGTTTGTAGCGGGCGATGTTGAAAGCCAGGAAGTTGACCAAAAGAGGTTGGCCGTTTTTATCTCGGACGCCATCCCCATCGGAATCCTTCCAACCTGCCTCATCCAAGAGCTGCTTGGCTCTATTGAGATCGTATTCTGTGTGCTGCTTGCCAATCATCTCAGAACCCTTGTAAAATCCCATCACAGTTGGAGATATGGAGGTATACAGGGGTCCTCCTATTCCGGACATGGCCGCCTTGCGCACTGCATTGGCGTTGACGGCATGGGCCATGGCTCGCCTGACTCGGACATCATCAAAGGGCTTGTTCTTGGACGAGCAGTTGATGGCCAGGTAAATGGCAGACGTAGACTTGGTCATGATGAGTTCGGTGTTCGGATTTTTCTCTACCCTGCTGACATCCCTTTCGGTGACGTAATCGGATAAATCGACGTTGCCTGCAGTGACCTCGGCGATCAGGGTAGCCGGTTCAGGGATAAACCGGATGACCCATTGCTCTGCATAGGCTGGACCTTTGTTGGTGACAAATGTGGGGCCGTGTCGGTAATCCTCAGACCGCTCCAGGATAACCCGATCGCCGGAAATCCACTGCTTGAATTTAAACGGTCCGGTACCCACAATGACCTTACTGCCCCACTCCCCGGCGGCCGTTTTTACAGCCGCTGGTGAGACCATGGAAACATTGAAGCTCGCAAGGGAACTCAGGAGCAGGGGATATGGTTTGTGCAGTTTGATTGCCACGCGATTCTCATCGACCACATCGACTTGCTTGATGGCCTTGAGCAACCCGGCGATGGTTCCCTGCATGTGTCTTTCGAGAGAGAATTTTACGGCCTCAGAATTGAAGGGCGTGCCATCGTGGAATTTGATCCCTCGTTTCAGGACTAAGGTCCAGGTGATGCCGTCAGGGGAGACCGTCCAGGAGTCCACCAGTAAAGGTTCAACCTGCAATTTCGGATTGATCACGAATAGGGGTTCCAGAATCATTGGGAGAATGGTCAATTCCGGCCTTCGGCGGGCCTTAAAAGGGTCCAGGTTTGTGGGCTCGGTGCCCAAGGCCTCTATGATCGTCCCACCCTTCTTGGGCTCAGAAGCCTGCCCAATTCCACAGAAGCCCAGGATAAGAATGAGAGATCCAATAAAGACAAAAGTCCATTTTAAATACCTGTGTTTGATCATGATCATACCTCCTTTCTTGCAATGATGAAAAGAATTTCTCAATGAACGCCCGTATTTCACGCGTCCGGCCAATCATTCGAAGCCTTCGATCGATCCTTACACCCAAAGATGATTGAATATTTTCGATTGAATATTGAATATTTTATGAATTCTATCAATTATAGAAAAAAGATCATAAAAATGACGGAGCGAAGCGACATCCACAAATATTTCCGCCTCAGGCGGATCAATATTCAATAGTCAATTCCGGCTTGTCCGGGTTGGGATCTTCGCCTCAGAGCGAATTTTTATAGATGTGGCCACCCTGGATGATGAGCGTGATCTTTTCTTGATATTTCTGAAAGACAGTGATGTCCTGCAAAGGATCCCCGTCAATTAAAATCAGGTCGGCAAGCTTCCCCTCTTCAAGGGTGCCCAGGTCTTTATCACGACGGATCAGTTCTGCATTGGTTTTCGTCGTGGAGACAATGGCCCCCATGTTTCCAAGAACGCGGGCCTTAAGTTCCAATTCGGTCCCTTTGTAGACCTGCATCGGACCCAGCAGGTCGCTGCCTGAAGCAATCTTTACCTTAAGACGGTGGGCAATATCTAAGGCCTCAAGGGCCCTTTCCCGGGCCTCATTGATCTTCCTCACATTGTTTTCCGGGACACCCATATCCCTGCCCATCCGCGAGATCATCTCATAGGTAACGATGGTGGGGACCAGATAGGCTCCAGCGTCGCTAATGGCCTGGGCTGATCGCTCAGTTAGTAGATTACCGTGTTCGATGGAGCGGATACCCGACTCAATGCTGTGAATAATACTGCGATCCGAATAGCAGTGAGCCATCACATATTTGCCGGCTGATTCGGCTTCGAAGACAGCCGCTCGCAACTCCTCTAAACTGTATTGAGAAGTATCAATTTCATCGCTGGGAGACATGGCACCACCGCCAGCCATGACTTTGATGTGGTCCACACCCTGACGGAGCTGTTCCCGCGCCCCTTTGCGGACCGCACTCACACCATCACATATCGCGGTAGCGACTCCGGCCGATATTTTGGGTAGCGTGTAAAATTCCGTCGGCAAACGGAAATCACCGTGCCCGCCGGTCTGTGTCAGGGGCTGTCCGGCAACGAAAAGCCGCGGGCTGGGCACCAGACCCAGTGCCACCGCCTGACGAAAGCCGGGGTCAATCCCTCCAGCATCCCGGGCTGTCGTAAAACCCTGATCAAGAGTTTCCTTCATGACCTCAAGGGTTCGGATCACCAGCATGGATGGGAAATAAACCCGTTGTTGATCCATGATGTTGGCATCGACGGCTCCCATATGAACATGTGCGTCGATCAGGCCTGGAAGCAAGGTTTGCTGACGACAATCGATCACCTGAGCATCGGATGGCAGTTGACCGGCAGTTCCGGATGAAATTTCTTTTATCCGTTCTCCTTCAACAACTACGGTTGCAATTGGGATCGGATCGGCCCCAGTGCCATCGATAAGGTTCGTGTTTTTCAGTACAAGCGTCTTTGAAGCATTACCCATAATCACCTCTGCATGCATAAATGGAAATGAAAATGATTTGACCAATGAAAAAGAGCTCTAATAATAAAGTCAAAAGACGTGATGAGTCAAGATCCCAGCTCGATAATTTTTTATTCCTGATGCTGAATACCAGCATGGCGGTGTAAAGGTCAAATGAAAACAGTGAGAAGTATGAATGTAAATATCGGGGGTGCATCTTAAATATTAAATCTGGTTATCCAGAATGGCACCTGTGGGACCTAAGCTGGATCTATTACGAGGCGGGGCGGTACGAGGAGGCTTTGGCAACGCTCAGAAAGATGAACAACCAACCCAATGGCGCTCATTGCACAAGGGCAGCCGTTTACGTCCGCTTGGCCCGGCTCGACGAAGCGCGCGCCGAGATTGCCGAGCTTCTCAAGAAAGCGCTCGATTACACGCTCGAGACGGACAAGCTTTGGCCTTACAAGGATGCAGCCCAACGGGGCCGCTATGTCAATGATCTACGCAAGTTTGGGTTGCCTGAATAACCAACGGGAAGATAGCTGCCGATATATCTGCACTCTAGAATCAAGGTTAAAAATATAAATTTCCAACTAATCGGTATCCCACTGTTTTTATGATTCATTGTGATACCATTTTTATATCTCAAGTGTAAAAATTCGCCACCTAAGTTTCTTTTCGAGATTGTAGATTAGGTATACGCAATTCACACTTAGGCTGAATTGTGTAAATCGGCTACACAATTTGAAGCAACGGCTTTTTTTTGGATTTCTTAATGAAATATGAAATTTTACTTCAAAGCTTCCATTGCCAATTTAGCTGCACCGCTCAGTGTCGTTTCACCCAATTGTACGAATCGATATTCTTTTAATATACTTTGTTTGTACCTGGTGTAAGCATCACTTGCACCGCCACCCACGTGATAGATATCGCTTGATAAGTTTGCACTGGCCTGCCATTCAGAAAGACTTTCGGTCTGAAAAGATATAATTCCATGGACAAGCGCAAGCAAAATGTCTTCGCGGGTCGTATTCAATGAAAGTCTTGTGAAAGCACCGCTTTTGCGTCTGATTCTATGCCTATCCCCGGCTAAAAACGGGTGGAATCTGGCATCAGGTAAACTACTTTGGGATAATACTTGCTTAAGATATTCTTCGTAAAATGTTTCCCTATTCATTTCTTTACAGAAATTCGTTCTAAACCATTCCAAAGAAGCTCCGCCGGCTCCGACTGTTCGCATGGCCAGCCATCTGCCTTGATAAGCGTGGGTTCTAAGGAGATGATTTTTAGAAACTAATGGTTTGTCCAAACACAGCACCAATATTTCAACTGTTCCGGAGGTATTCATGATGTCCCCTGCCTCCGTCACATCGGCACCCACGGCCGCACAGGTGGTGTCATTTGCACCAATGACAACTGGAATATGTTTAGATAAACCGAGCACCCGCCTTGTTGGTTCAATGAGTTCTCCGGCGATGGAAGTGGACAATATTACTTCAGGTAGTTTTTGCTTTTCAATCTCCAAGGGTTGCAACAGCCGATTATCCCAATCTCCATAACCAACCGTGTCGAATAATCCCGTAAAGGATGCATTTGAAGGATCAATTACAAAACGACCCGTGAGACGTTTTAAGAAAAATGTCACCGCATGCCCGAAGCAAATATCTTTTTGAAAATAAATTTCCGGTTCGTGATCTCTGAACCAGAGCAGGCTGGTTACCGAAATGCCTCCCGGTATCGGCAGGTTGCCTGCAATGTTTAAAAAATCTTCTTCTCCAACTCTTCTCAAGGCCCATTGCGCTTGATGATGACTGCGACGATCCAAATGAAGAATTATGGGATGCAGAGGGTCGCCATTGGCGTCCATGGGAAGTAGCGAAGGGCAAAGGGTTGAAAACGTAACTGCTTTTACTCTATTTCTTAGTTTTATTTTACGGCAGGCTTGTACCAGCGCATCCCAGAGGATTTCGGCATCGATTTCAACCCTATCTCTGGATCTTACTTGAGGAGCGTAAGGAATTTGTTGTCTTGCAAGAACGGATAATTGCGGATCAATGATACAGGCTCTTAACGACTGTGTTCCGACATCTATGGCTAATATGCAGTCCATGAATATGAAATGTCTAAAATGATCTAACAATGTGCCGTCATCAAGCGCCTAACAACCCGGCATTTGAAATAGCGTCATATATGAATTGCTGACCTTCCCGGCTAAGTGGAAGTAACGGCAGACGAGGATTTCCGCCGTAGTATCCCGCCACATCCATCGCATATTTAACTCCGGCAACGCCAAAACTTCCCGAAACCGAGCGATTGAGGTTAAACAGAAGATAATGCAGCCTTCGGGCGTCCTCCAGATCTGCCGATCGGAGCTTTTTGTACAGATCGCAGCAAGTATTGGGGAATGCGTTGGCCAGAGAAACCACGCCGCCTGAAGCCCCTAATGCCATGGCCGTAAAAAGCGTACTGACGGTTCCGGAAAGTACATCAAAATCATCACCGCATACACTGAGATAACTGCTCATGTTACCCGGGGAGGTATCTTTCATCCCGGCAATATTGGGATGACGGGAAATTTTTTCGATGACCTTGGCCGAAAGCGTCATGCCGGTAAACCCCGGTGCATTATAGGCCAACACGGGGATAGGAACCGCATCCGCGACATCGGTGTAGTAACCGATCAAGGCCTCATCGGTGAGTCTCTTCTTAAAATACGACGGAGTGACAACTGAAACATAATCGGCTCCGATTTCCACGGCTTTTTTGCTAAAAGAGATTGTCTGTCGCGTGGATTCATAACCGGTCCCTGCCATGACAACCTGATGATCGCCTTTTTCTCGAAGCACTACATCGAGTATTTGCAGTTTCTCAGTTTCAGTGAGGCTTTTACTTTCACCGTTGCTGCCGAGAGCGAAAAATCCGGCCAATCCGGTTTCCTTGTACTTGCGCATATTGGATTTTAGATGATCCAGTGATATGTCTTCGTTGTCAAACGGGGTTGAAATCGGTGCAAAAATACCTGCTAATTTTTTTGACATCGGGGAATCTCCATTTCATGATGATGTTTGGTATTTGGTATTGTGAATTCGACTTTTTACGAATTCATTCAATCTACATAGGTTCCATCGGCAGAAGATGCTTCCATTTTTCTGTTTTTAGAACCTCACGATTGGCCACATTCGGTGGTTCCCTGCCGCCAAAAACGTCGAGGACGCATCTGGCCGCCTCTGTAGCCATACGGATAACGCACTCGCGGGTGAGCGCCGCCGTATGGGGGGTGAGAATCACATTCTCCAATTTAAGCAGCGGATTATCCGGGGCAACCGGCTCCTGGCTGAATACGTCCAGTCCGGCTGCGCCGAGCGTGTTTTCCTGCAGGGCCTTGATCAACGCCGGCTCATCCACAACGCCCCCCCGGGAAGTATTGATCAGGATTGCATCGGCTTTCATCATGGAAAGCTGCGAAGCCCCCACCAGCTGACGGGACTCATCCGACAAGGGCACATGAATGGAGAGAACATCCGACTCCGTAAGCAACTCTTGCAGTTGGACAAATGCCACCTGCCCCGCATAGCTCGCCTTCAGTTTTTCCGGCAGGCAGGGGTCGAAAGCGATGATCCGCATGCTGAAAATTTGGCGGCAGATACGTCCGATTTCAGAACCAATCCGGCCAAAACCCAGCAAGCCCAGAATCTTACCGTTTACATCGCGTGGTAGGTTCTGATAGCGAATCCCGAAATTGTTCCCGCGCACCGCCCTGTCCAGCTCCGGCAGTTTTTTCGACAGCGACAGCATCAATGATAGGACATGCTCGACGACACTGACTGTATTTACACCCAGATTCGAGGTGACAATAATCCCTTTTTCCGTGGCGGCATCGACGTCTACATTATCAAGCCCTCCGCCGGTGCGTGAGATAACCATCAAATCATCGGCTTCTGCAATCAGATCACGGGTGATCGTTAGACCGGTTCTTAATATCAGACCATGAGCGGTTTTCATCAGCGGCAATACGGTCTCAGGAGCCGAATTGGGGGCAACAGTGACGGCACAGTTTGCCTGTTCAAGAAGATTGACGGCTTCACTCTCGATTGGCTGGGGCAGTAAAACATTCATGAGCAAATACAAAATCGTTTATTCATCAAATTGCCATACGGTATTGCCTTGTTTATCAATATATTTGAGCTGGCTGCCGATCCGCACAAGCGCCAGGCCATTTAAAAAAGAGTAAACCCGATCGAAAATCGGTTCAATAATAACTTGCCCCGCTTTATTGATGTAACCCCATTTATAATCAATTTTCACAGCTGCCATAACATCAGAAAACGGATCCGCATTTTGGAATTGGGGTGTAATGACAATCTTGCAAGATGGATTAACATAGCCCCACAATTCATCGATACGGATTCTGGCCATTCCTTCGGAAAACGTTCCGGCTCTCTCAAAAGTTGGTTTTATCGCCCATTTCCCGGCTTTATCGATAAATCCGTATTTGCCCGCCTGATTGTGGCCGGCCCTGTTTGCAACACTGGCAAGCCCATTTGAAAAGTTATTTGCAACTTCAAATTGGGGTTTTAAAACATTATTTCCTTTCGTGTCGATATAGCCCCAGCTTTTTTCACGTACCGCGCCCAATCCTTCGGAAAACTTTTTGGCCTGCAAAAAAAAGCGATCTGCTAAGATCAGCCCCTTGGTATCAACGAAAATCCACTTGCCGCCGCAACAGCTGGGGGTTTGAACCACGCCATAACCTTGCGAAAAACCGGTAACCTGTTGGAAATTTGGATTAACGACAATCTTTCCTTTCGTGTCAATATATCCCCATTTGTTTTCTCTACGAATGCCTGCCATGCCGTTTGAAAATGGTGCATTTCCTTGAAACTGAGGCGCAATAACACATTTTCCGGTTTGGTCAATATAGCCCCATTTTTGGTCTATCTTTACCTGGGCCAGTCCCTCAGAAAAGGGCTTGGCTTCCTCAAACTGAGGCTGGATATCAAGCTTTCCGGCCTTATCGATATATCCCCACTTTCCCTGCACATTGACCGGAAACAACGCATATGACGGGCTTGATGCTGCGTTGGCGTATATGGTCAGCAACATAATTGCCGCCACCAAAGAAAGGAAGAGGTATCTAAGTTTCATTGATTCATACCTTTGTGTTTGTATCTATCTGTCTGCTCCAAAATCGCAATGCGCAAATACAGTCTCAGTTGAAATTCAAGGTGGTACAATCTCAGTTAAAATGAACGGCGGACGGGCTTTGTATGACAAAGTCCCGTCCACCTTTTTTCATGAATGAACATTCGCCGTGAAGAAATCCTGATCTCATCCAGATGCCTGCAGATGCCTGGAAAAAGATCGGACCCGATCATGGCCGCTTCGTTAGTCCATCAACAGCGCAGCGGTCATCGCATCCACAAATTCAGGAACCTGTGGCGGTGTCTGACCGGAGACGAGCCGCCCGTGGATTATGGCAGCCGCATCCGTCACATGGGTGCCGCCCATAATCGTGATGGAATCATAGCAGGCCATCCAGCCGGCGATTTTCTTGCCTCTGACCAGATCTGCGGCAGCGATCGGAATCGCGCCGTGACAAATAAAGCCAACATATTTGCCGGCGGCATAGGCGTCTCTCAGCCATTGCCGATGCTTCACAGTGATCTGCCAGGGGTTGAACGCGCCGGGGATAAAAAACAGATCAAAATCGGACATTTTCAGATCTTTTTCATGGATGATTTTGTAATAACTTTCCGGAATTTCCTGAATCGGAACCGTGCAGCCAAAATTTCCGGTTCTCACATCCAGTCCAAGAAGAGCAGCCCGCGCTTTCATTTGAGGCTCGAAGAGACCGATTACAATGTCCGCGCCCCGGTACATCAGTTCAAGCATGGGCCCACTCATCTCGATATCCTCCCAATCATCGGTAACCATAATCATGACCGTCTTGCCCTTGAGGATATTTTTGTGCTCATCGACAAAATCCGGCTTAAAATATTTACACAAAGCCCTTAAGACGGCGGCCGAATCTGCCGTATTCCTGGCGGTGATAACCTTGCCGTCGGTAATTACCGGGGCGCTTCTGAAGTCGCCAACCTCTTTCAGCATATAATCAACCGTGCGGTTGCCGGTACATTTTTTGCCGTTCATAAGACCAATGCGAATCATCGGCATAATACCGGCGCCAATACCGGCAATAACAGTGCCATTTTCGGCAACTTTCTGCAAAAATTCGGTTGCCATCGGGTCGGCACACATCACGTCGCCTGAATGCCCCCCGATGATGATCATCGCATCATACTTTTTGGGATCCGCCTTTGATAAAGCGACCCATTTATCGGCTTTATCGCTGCCCCCCATAACCCGCGGTGCATCCAAATTCAAGCCCCACATACCATGGGGAACCATGCTTCCGACATTT
>CP070746.1:1447936-1452395 GCA_020348305.1 Desulfobacterales bacterium | reverse complement strand
TTTGTGAATCAGGATTTCGTAAACCTGATCTATAATCGTGTACGCTTCTTCGATACCCAGCAATTCTGACAGAGGGGTAAAGCCCTCCATGTCGCAGAACATCACCGTAACTTGCTTCCGTTCGCCTTCGATCCGGTCTTTTTGAGATAGGATTTTTTCTGTTAAACCTTTAGGAAGGAACTTTTGAATTTTAGTTAGTTTTTCATCAAATGAGAGGTCTTTAGGAAGCGCTTCTACTGGAAGGCTTAATTTATGGCCGCACCCACCGCAAAATTTATGTGAAAGAGAATTATTGTAACCACACTCTGGGCAAATTTTTTCTAATTTGCTTCCACATTCTACACAGAAATTCACATCGTCAGGATTCTCAAACTGGCACTTGGGGCATTGCATTTTGGTGTCCTCCACTTAAGGGTTAAGCAATTTGAACGATGTTGAAGTAAGGTAGGCGGTTAAGGTTCGGACAGTCGATCCTTCGTCTTCACCCATGAGTCGGCAGTAGCCTTCTATATCAGCGCGGAGAATAGCGGTGAGTTTACGTTTAAAACCCTTTTCTGCCATAATGGCACCCCCATTTTATAAGGTTTAAAACAACTAACTCAGTATGTGGACTATTCGAAGGAGCGTAAAAGTCAGATGAGAAATCGGATTCGATTCTGGAAATGGAGAACTGCTTCCGCTCTGTTGAAATAGGAGATTCAGAAATAGTTTATATAGTTTTATATCCAAATCGAAGGGTATTAGTCAACAGATTGAAAATTCCAGTAACTGGTGATATTATAAAATGTCACAAATTTCCCCAAAGTTGAGATTTGTAAGATGTAATTACAACATTGGTAAAAATACAGATATCATCAAAATTGGTCTTCAAGTCAAGGAAATCCTAAATTTAATTATTGTAAAATCATCGCGTCCGCCGATACTTTAATCGAAGCATGGATTTTTTGATTAGGATACCTGTAACTGACCTTACCATATCATCTTATAAAAACCCTTGTGATATCCATTTGATGCCTCATGCGCTGAGTTCATTCACCGGGAAATATTTCATGATTAAACTGAGAATATCACAGATAGAGATAACTTTTCCTTTAGGCTCCATTAAAAGCTCTATATACTAAATATTGTGTTTGGGGAATTGACACTCTATTCAATGAAACGAAATTTTTTAAAATTTTATGATATAATAAAACTATGGCCAAGATTATTCGCGTGATCTTATATTTGATTTTATTTCAGCTATCATTTGATTTTTCCGGAAGTGTCTCTTTTGGTGGAGAATTAATTTTTAAGCGCTTCCAGCCTACTATGATAGAAGTTAAAGTGGATGAAAATCTGCACTGGGATTACGATAATAAGATAGCTCGCCAAAAAGCGGAAACCATCTATAACTATATCCATCAAAAACATAACGCTGAAAAAAGTTATGCGGCCATCTATTCCTGTCCAGGCCGTGCTGATCTTTTTGTAACTGTGTCTGCTCTGATCAACACGCAGGAAAATTATGGAAAGCGATTCTTTTTAATCGAGGAGGGTGAACAAGGTTTTTCATTATTATCTAAAACCCACGGCATGATGGATAGCTATATCCTGAGACCAACCTTTTTTACCGCAAATAATAGGACCATAATCCTGGGTGATACCGGAGCGGAATACAGTTGGGGCGTTGTTGCCTTTGAAATTGTGAACGATAAATTGAAAGATCTTGGCACAATTAATGTGGCCAAGCCTACTGAGGAAGATACCGTAAATCCTATTCCCGATGCTCAGCTAAAGCTCAGCAGCGGCAAATTAATAGTGGAATTTCATACCGATCTGGTATTCGACCCTGGTGGGTATAATGATCGGTTAGCCAAAAGAGTAAATAACCAACCAATAAACTTTGAGTATGATGGTAAAAAATTTCTGCTAATAAAATAGTTTATCTCCCGCGGAAGGCTTCGCTACTGTCTGGCTTAATCGTTAAGCACTTGAATTGCACGGATCGACGGTCATTATTATGCATTTCTCATCGCGATTCTCGACTTTCATCTTTGCAGCAGCCATTGCTCTGGTAGGTTGCTCTGGGTCCCTCTGGGAGCCACCGCTCCCCGGCTCGGTAATGGCCGAACTTTCGAGTCCTGACAAATACCTTATGGCACGGCTCATCGCGGCTAAGGCCCAAGGGACATACATCCTGGAGGTGCGCGATGTCCGAAAAGGCAATGTTCTCGCTGAGCAAACCATTGCGGCCCCCGTTGGCTACCACGCGCACATCGCGTCGTTAAGGTGGAGTGAGGACAGTCGAATTGTAACGGCTATAATTGACCATGATTTTGGTGAAGATATCAGAGTGTTCGAGCTACGTACCGAGCGTCCCGATGCTTAATAAGCTGCTGAAGCTGACGGTCGGCTTTTAGGCCGCTCGCAGCTTAGCAACAACGTTATCAATCAACTATGTTTCTATCGAAGATTATATTGGTATACCAATCCCCAAATTAGCGAAAGTTGTGAATACGGCTATAAATCTAAGCTCTTGAAAAATTTCATCTTCCATCCGCAAATCCTAAATTTTTAGCCCACCTTAAAAGATTCGATTCAGGCACGAAACATACAATTCCTGTCCTTTCAATAAATTGAAGACTTGCGTATGCATTATACAATCGAACATTCTGCGACTATTGTAAATGTTCCTCGGCATAAATATATGGTATTTAGCATATGGCCCTGGACCCAATTAATTGGACAGCCTGAGCTTAGAGTTAAGCTCTGAGCCTGCTTATTGAGGACGAAGCCTCAGGCAGCCTCGGCAAACGGATGGGGAAGACCGAAGTAAACCTCATCCGGGGTTAGATTGTCAAGAGCCTGATGCGACCGCTCACGGTTGTATAAGTTAAACCATTGCTCAAGTCCTTTTCGCAGCTCGGCGGCGTTGTCAAAAGACCATAGGTAAAGATACTGATACTTGAGCGTCCACCACAAGCGTTCAATGAATATATTATCCTGGACGCGGCCACGGCCATCCATGCTGATGCGCACATTATGAGATTTGAGCACATCGGTGAAGGCGCTGGCGGTAAACTGAGCCCCCTGGTCGGTATTAAAGATTTGCGGGCTGCCAAAGCGACTAAGAGCCTCTACGAGGGCCTCGACACAAAAATCGGTATCCAAGGTATTGGACAGACGCCAGGATAAAACCTTGCGGCTGTGCCAGTCCATGACAGCTACCAGATACATAAACCCGCGGCTCATCGGAATGTAAGTGATGTCCGCCGCCCATACCTGGTTGGCACGATCGATTTTAAGATTTTTAAGCAAATAAGGGTAAACTCTATGTTGCGGATGCGGCCGGCTGGTCCTGGGCTTCGGATAGATGGCCTCCAGGCCCATGAGCCGCATCAGGCGTTGAACTTTTTTGCGATTGATTTTGTAGCCCAGTCTGCGCAGATGATTTCTCATGGAACGAGACCCCCATGAGGGTGTTTTTAGATATTGTTCATCGATGAGCCGCATCAGTTGAAGATCCTCAGCCTTGATCGGCTTGTGTTTGTAGTAAAATGAGGCTCGGCTGATATTCAACAGCTGGCATTGGCTCATGACGCTTAAGTTTGGCTCTGAGGAATCGATCATCTGCTTTCGTTGTTTACGGCTTAAAGACTGAGCTTTTTGGATAAAAAATCACGTTCCACCTGTAGTTTGCCGATCTGGCGGTAAAGCTCATCAATTTGTTCCTCGCTCTGCTGGCGGGATTTTTGACCTTTAGCGAAAATGTCAGCAGCCCCTTCGATCAGGCTGCGTTTCCATTTGGCGATCATGTTGGGATGCACCTCAAATCGAGCCGCCAACTCGGAGATGGTTGCTTCGTTTTTCACGGCGGCCAAAGCCACCTTGGCTTTGAATTCGGCACTGTGCTTTTTTCTTTTATTGCTCATGTCAGCTCCTTTCTGTTCATGCTAACTCAGAGCTTAACACATTGTCCAATTTTTTGGGACCACCGCCATGTTATGTCTGTGATCTCTGACCATGCGGGATTCTATACCGCTGTTTTTGTCCTTAAAAACGTCGTTATAGCCCCAAAATAGAGCCCTTTTCTGAAAATAATCTACATAATTTCGAATAGTTACCCCATCCAGACCACGACCTCCCACGACCTCCGGAATGCTCCGGAATCGGTGGCCGGCTTCGGCCGGAATCGAGCAGAATATGAATCTTTGGTTATTTATCTTTCTTTTCGTATTTTGTCAGAAGGTCCTCAATAGCCTCTTCTAATAGATCATTGACGCGAGCGTCCTCTTTCACAGCCAAGAATTTCAGCTTTATTGGAAACTATTAAAGACAGAAAATTTTGGATCCGGCTCAATACCACCATTGAACACTTTAATTTGCCAATTGATACCTGGAATATTGGAAATGCAGCATATTAGCGATATGATAAAAGCGTCTATCTCTTTTTGAGAACATGCTTATTTTACGTGAAGCA
>CP070746.1:1443283-1447836 GCA_020348305.1 Desulfobacterales bacterium | reverse complement strand
GGTATTAATATGATAAACAAAGTAAGGTTAATTCTATTGATAATCATAACTGTAACAATGAAGGGTCTTGCTGTGGAAAAATTGATTCAATCTTTGCCAAAAGAAATAGGGGGTTGGAAAGCGGAAGATCAGGACGAATTTTATAATCGGGAGACACTTTATGAATACATCAATGGTGGCGCTGAATTGTACCTGACTTATGATTTTCAAAAAGTTTTTGTTAGAAGATTTATGAAACAGAATGCTCCTGAGATCGTGCTGGACATTTACGATATGACCACTTCAAAGGACGCTTATGGTATTTTTTCATCAGAGCGTCAGGATGAAGAAGTTGGCATCGGGCAGGATTCAGAATATGGTGGTGGTCTGCTCCGTTTCTGGAAAGATAAATATTTTGCATCAGTTCTGGGGATTGGCGATGAACAGATTGTTAACTCTGCAATTCTCGAACTAGGTAAGAAAGTAGCAGAAGTGATTCAAAGCGCAGGTCAAAAACCTGAAATATTGAATTATTTGCCTCAAGAAAATTTGGTCAAAAACAGAACCCGATTTTTTCATACCCCTACGATTCTCAATCGGCAATACTACCTGGCAAGTGAAAATATTTTGAATTTAAGTCATAAAACAGATTGTTTATTTGCTCCTTATCGAAATGATGAAAATGTGAGCTATCTCTTATTGATTACATATGAAAACAGTGATTCAGCCCAGAATGCGTATCAAAGCTTTTTGAAACACTACTTGCCTGAAGCTCACAATACAAATTATGCCCAAATGGAAAATAAAAAATGGACGGGTGTAAAATTGAATCAGGAATATTTGCTGATCGTTTTTGAAGAATCAAGAAAAGAGTCGACAGAAAATTTGCTGTCGACAGTTAAATTTAAATAAGCAAATAAATGTGACTATTCAACTCAACCACTGAAATAGTCTGTTCAATTAAAATTTTCGTAACGTTCTTTGAAAATATGGTTTTTTATTAAAAAGTACTTGCATTCCAATTTTAGATTTTGTATATTGAAGATATGGAACTGGAAGTTAAATATCAAGGAAAAAAAGTAACTACCGATGATCTGAAATTTATTAAACAGCTCATCAGCGATCACCCTAATACCAGCCGCCGTCAGTTGTCCAAGCTGATCTGTGAAGCATGGGATTGGCGTCAAGCCAATGGTCATTTGAAGGATATGGTTTGTCGGGGTTTATTGCTGCAACTGGAACGTTCAGGTTATGTTCAATTACCACCAGTTAAATTTCGACCCAATAATCCATTAGCCAATCGCAGCAAACCGGCAAAAATAGCTATTGATACCACGCCGATATTTGATTACGATCAAATCGAGTTTAAACAAGTGAGGCGAACTTCCGATGAGAAATTATATGATGGTTTAATCAGCCAATATCATTATTTAGGTTATGTTCATCCGATTGGAGAATATTTAAAATATATATTTTTTACTAACGGAAGACCAATAGGCTGTATTTGTTTTTCATCGGCTGTCCGTCATCTTAAATGTCGAGATCAATTTATCGGCTGGTCGAAAGTCCAAAGAGAATCGAATCTTCATTTAATTGCCTATAATACTCGGTTTCTGATTTTACCTTGGGTTTCGATTTATTGTTTAGCATCTCAGTTACTGAGTAAAATCATAAAGGTTCTGTCGGGAGATTGGGAACGACATTTTAATCATGCGATATATTTTGTAGAAAGCTTTGTGGACACAGAACGCTTTTGTGGAACATGTTATAAAGCCGCGAATTGGATATATTTGGGCAAGACAACCGGCAGAGGTAAAAATGATCAAACTTTTCGCGTAAATCGCTCGATTAAAGCGATATGGGGCTATCCGTTATTAAAGAATTTTAGAGAGGTATTGCAACATGGATAGAGCCCAGGCCGAAAAGATATATAATTCAGGCAAAGAAGCGATAATTGCAAAGCTGGTTGAACTTTCATCGGAGCTTGAAACATTAAAACGGATTTTCGTGGTTTTAGAAGGTCGGATTCAGCAATTAGAAAATCAATTGGCTAAGGACAGTCATAATAGTAGCAAACCACCTTCCAGTGATGGTTACAACAAACCGAAAAAGACCAAAAGTCAACGTCACAAAACCAATCGTAAAGTTGGTGGTCAAAAGGGGCATCCAGGCCAGACGCTTGAGATGGTAGACAATCCTGATCACCTTCACATATGCAAATTAGCAAAAGACCATTGTGATTGTGGTCGGTCGTTGAAAGGTAAGCAAGCAACAGGCTATGAAAGACGTCAAGTTATCGATATTCCACCAGTTAAGCTGCAGGTGATTGAATATCAGGCTGAGCACATCGATTGTGCTTGTGGGATTCGTCATGTAGCGTCTTTTCCTGACGGTGTTAATGCGCCAGTGCAATATGGAGCAAGATTAAAATCACAAATTATCTATTTAATGAATTATCAGTATATTCCTTATGATCGTTTGAGTGAGTTTATTGAGGATTGGTATGAACATAAAATCAGTTTAGGCACGGTGTTTAATTATAATGAATCATGTTATCATCGGTTAGCGGCGACGGAACAGCAGATAAAAGGCAATATTATCCAATCTAAAGTGGTTGGTTTTGATGAAAGCGGTGCTTCAGTCAATGGCAACAATTTTTGGATTCATAGTAGCAGCACGGATGATTATTGCTATTATGCCTGTCATGAGAAGCGTGGTAAGCAGGCCATGGATGCCATAGCTATTCTGCCTCAGTTTCACGGTACCGCGGTACATGACCATTGGAAGTCTTATTTTAAATTTGGCTGCGATCATGCGTTGTGTAATAGCCATCATCTACGGGAATTACAGTACATTAGCGAGCAATATGGTCAAGCGTGGTCGGTTAATATGAAAAAATTACTGTTGGAAATCAAAGCTGCTGTCGATAAGACAAAGCAGTTAAATGGTAACCATTTTGAAAAGTCAATTTTGGAAGCATTTGAAAAGCGGTATCAACAAATCTTATTAGAGGGCTATGAAGCCAATGCGCCACCAAAACTCGACAATACAAAACGGAAACGGGGAAGGGTGAAAAGGAGCGAACCGTTAAATTTTTTGGATCGTTTGAGAGATTATTCAAAGGAGACATTGGCTTTTATGTATGATTTTGATGTTCCGTTTGATAATAATCTTTCCGAGCGAGATATCCGTATGATGAAACTACGCCTTAAAATATCGGGAACATTTAGAAGTAAATTTGGAGCTGATATGTTTTGTCGTATCAGAGGATTTATCGCTACGGCCAAAAAGCAAGGGATTAATGTATTAGATGCTATCGAAGAGATTTGGGCAGGGAATATTTTGGTACATGTTTGATTGCTGAATAGTTACAAAAATTTTTTATAAGATTTAGCTCATTTCCCCTATCAGATCCATCAAAATCGCTGAAGCCACAATCCCTGCTGTTTCTGATCTTAATCTTCTGGGTCCCAAAGTGAAGCGATAAAAACCATTGTCTAATGCCATTTTAACTTCATGAGATGAAAAGCCTCCTTCAGGTCCGATAAGTATGATGGCAAATTTTAATTGGAATGATTTCTGTTTAAATTCTGCCGCCAGGTTGGAAAGAGTTTTAGCTCCCGGGCCAGTATCCGCAATTAATCCAAGCTTTAATAGTCCTTTTTTTCGTATCACCTCTTCAATAGTCTGTGCCGATGTAATTTCAGGTAGCATCGATCGAGCTGACTGTTTCATGGCAGCGATAGCAATTTTTTTCCAGCGGGAGATTCGAGAAGCGGAAGCTTTGACAGTAGAATGTTCACAGATAAGCGGAATAAAGGTGGAAACACCAATTTCTGTTCCTTTTTCCACAACCAGGTCAAACCGATTGCCTCTGGGTATGGCTTGTGCCAGGGTAAGATGAAAATTCGGTTCACCAACATATCGTGTCCGCTTTTGAATTTCGCCAATGGCATGTTGCCGGGAGATTTCGGTAAGAACAACGGTGTATAAATTACCCTGTCCATCAACTACTTCCACAATATCACGTACTTTCTTCCGGATAACGCGTGAAAGATGTTTCAATTCATCGCCTTTGATTGCTAAAGTTCCTTGAGAAATATTTTTTGGCTCAGTATAAAAGTATTCACGATGTTTCATGGCTTAGCTTTGAATTTTATAGGATTACGAAGCGATTCGGATTAAAACGCCACTTCCACCTCAGCGATGGCCTGGGCTTTCCAATTACTATTGAAGGCGCCTTCAACTCGAAACAGATCGATGTAGGGAATATGGAAATGGATTCCAGCGCCGAATCCAGAGTGAAATTTATTAATCGAAAATGATTGATGTTGATTCCATACGGCGCCGTTATCAAAGAAGATCGCGGCACTGATTCCAAATTTTAGATTGGTATAGTAAGATTGAAATTCGGATAATGGTGGTTCAACGTCAAAATATTGAATTTTCATTAATGGGAATCGTATCGCGGCACCACAAAAGCAAAAATTTTCACCCTCATAAACGTCGTAAAATCTGCCTCGAATCCGTTCTAAGTATCCGAAATAAACACGGTCATAACTAGGGATTGTACC
>CP070746.1:1438760-1443183 GCA_020348305.1 Desulfobacterales bacterium | reverse complement strand
GGCTCCGAGGGGCCCACCCTCATCTTTCGCACAGTTACGCACACTTTATAAGAAAGTGCGCTCGTGGCGCAGTTAGTAGATGTAATCACAATAATTTAAATTTTTCAGAAATCCGAAATTTATTTGTTAATAAAATTGCGATACCTTTAAAGCCAACTGTTAGAATTTGGGATATTTATGCAGATAAGGTTTGATAACCACAAAAGCTCCACTAATCTTAATGATTTGGGATCAATACAAACATCTTTATTTCTCTTTTTTTATGGCTCGGTAAACAATGAGAAGCAAGATAGAGCCTCCCACAGCAATGAGCAAACTACGGATATCAAAACCGGTAACGCTCCCCAATCCCAAAGCAGAGCCGATAAATCCGCCAACAAAAGCGCCCGCTATACCCAAAATGATGGTTATGAAGATACCACCTGGATCTTTACCAGGTATAACAAATTTGGCGATTATTCCAACGATTAGTCCCAGTATAATCCAAGAGAGAACTCCCATATAGACCTCCTTAGTTGTCTATAGACATCAATGATTGATTTTAAAAAACAGGATGCCTGAACCACACAAATTTCCAAATGTTCTCAATAAAAAGCGGGGTTATTAGCGACCCCGCCCATTTTAGTCAATACTTGATTCTGCTCTAAGTCTGATCGTCAACTTCAGCCCCTGATGTATTTTTCTTAGAGGTAATGAGTTCAGCGTCGATATATCTTGATCTATAACGGCTTGGGCTAACCTGGCTGCCGATTCACTTTTAGGCTTGCACAGCATTTCATGTAAAAGCGTTTATCTTCCTGCAGTCATGTTCAGCGAATTGTTAGCGTTTCCTGCTGCTTTTCTTTCTTTTACCTCGTCTTTTCTTCTTGCGTTTCCTTTGAGGCTCTTCCTTAGGTGAAATTAATTCCAGCTTTTCACCATAGCGTCCGATTATTTCATTGCGCAGCGCTTCACGCTTTTCAGCGGAGACTCCGAATGCAAGGGCAGAATAGTCCCAATCTCGTTGTCGAATAAGATCTCGGTCCAGCTTTCCAGCACATTCCTCGCATAGTCCTAAATCATTAAGCCTAGTAAAGAGATCACACCCTTGGCACTCACCTTCATAAAAGCCAAATGCCTTTAGCTCCTCGTCTTCAGAATCAAATATGTCGTCAGCATCAAAACCGGGGATCACTTCGGTGAATTGGCTTTGTCCTAATTCAGTTAAGAAAACCTCATCCATTGAAATTTTGCCGCACTGAGGACAAATTATTTCCTTTTCAAAATTCGGTTTATCAGAGGTTTCGGGCAAAGTGACAATGCCTACATCACAGTCGAATAGAGCCCCACATTTCTGACATTCAAAATTTATCAACATATCATGCTCATAAATTAGATCCGCTATCATTAGATATTAATCAGCTACCGTGTTTTGGTTTCATATAGGTCTCTTGTCTATCCGGCGAGATAACATCCTTAAAGAGGCTGAAAAAATGCCTGATATGAATTTTGGGTGCATCTTGAATCGAAATTACCATGTTTGAATAGGGCTATCTTGCTAAAACATGAAATTTCGATTGTCCGCTGATTGCTGCGATATTTGTTTCATATCCAATTCAGAAACTCAAGAGAAATTAAAAATCAGGGACCAAAACAGTGCCGTACCATGTTCGAACAGAATTGTAGATTAGGCATGACAAATCTATGGTTATTTTTTCTGACTAATTTGATATATTCCGTGCCTGAACTGAATCTTTATCGGTGTGCTAAAATTTTGGGATTAGCTCATCTAAACAAAATAATTAAAACGGAGAGAATATTATAAGTATGGAAGTTTATCCCCATGGCATAAGTAAATTTGATCTTGAGTTAGAATTAGGGTGCTAACACTGATCACTTTCTCTGTCTCTCAGGGCTCTCTTTAATATCTTACCCGATCCTGTCTTCGGCAATTCATCAACAAATTCCACAATTCTGGGGTACTTATAGGCAGCCATTTTATTTTTAGCCCAAACAATCATCTCCTTGTCCGCCACCTTGCCTTTGTATTGTGGCCGGAGAATAATAAATGCTTTGATATTCTCTCCCCGGTGAGGGTCCGGGACGCCAATCACAGCTACTTCCTGAACAGCCGGATGTTCATACATTAAAGCCTCTACTTCAGCAGGGAATACACTGTATCCGGAAGCCTTTATCATGTCTTTCTTTCGTTCCACGATGTAAAAATACCCATCATGATCCATCCTCGCAATATCGCCCGTGGCGAACCATCCATCCTGTAATACTTTTTCGGTTTCCTCAGGATTGTTCCAATAACCCTTGGTGACCATCGGACCTTTTATTATCAATTCTCCTTCTTCCCCGATAGGCAGTTCCTCTTGGGTGTTCACATCCACAATTCGACATTCAACCCCGAAATGGGGGATGCCTATGGATCCATAACGTGGGTTAGAAGTTGGATTAACGTGTGTTTGGGATATGGTTTCACTCAATCCATATCCCTCAACAAGTTCAGGGCCAACGATCTCCCGCCATCTTTGTAAAATCTCTTTGGGAATAGGTGCACCACCTGAGCTGCAGTGTTTAAGGCTCTGCAGGTTGTATTTGTGGATATCCGGGAAATTGATCACTGCCACATTCATCGTGGTAATGCTAACCCATACTGTGCATCGAAAATCATGAATGGCCTTTATGGCTGTCTCAGTATCAAAACGCGAAATCATAACATTTGTAGTTCCGGTATATATGGGCCTGTTCATGCCGTGAATCATTCCGGTGACATGAAAAAAGGGCAAAACAGAAAGGTGCACATCATCCTCTGCTATCCGAGTCCAAACCGCAGACCCGACTGTGTTGAAAAGAAGGCTATAATGGGTGATCATAGCTCCTTTTGGAAGGCCTGTTGTACCTGACGTATATTGCAAAAGCGCCAGATCGTCGTGCATGTTTATCTCAGGCCGCGGGGGCTCAGGTTCATATTTCTGAAGAAGATCAAGAAAATCAAGTGTTCGCGGGAAAACCTCTTTGGGCGGCTGCATAGAGGGGTGAACAGGGAGGACGGGATTGTCGGGGAGAAAATCCCAGTAGCTTGTGACAATCACCTGGGATAACTGGATCTTTTTCTGGATCTCTCTCACCAGTGGATACAAATGATCCAGGGCAATAATGATCTCTGTTCCAGAATCTTTTAGCTCATATAAGAGTTCATCCTCTTTGAACATGGGATTTGCAGCAACGACTACCCCACCTGCCTTCAGAGTGCCATAATAGGCAATTACAAATTGAGGACAATTCTCCAAATACAGACTCACTCGGCCTCCTTTTTTTAGACCTAAATCGTTCAAGGCGACTGCAAACCTTTCGGAAAGATCATCGAGCTCCTGAAACCCAATCTCCCTTCCATAGTAATTGATGGCTACTTTCTCAGGATACTCTTCTGCGTTATCCCTCAAAAAATCGCAGAGGGGTTTATTCGGAAAGACCAGTTTTTGAGGCATGTCATCCGGCCATGATTTGACCCACATTTTTTCCATTAGAAAAGTCTCCAATCAAAAACTCATTTAAAGTTCAGTCCACCCTGTCAAAGCTCAACCATCAACGTAAAAGGTCTGACCGGTAAAAAATACAGATTTTAAATCGATTTCGCAAGCGCTTTTAGAAGACGACAGGGTCTGGTCTCTACAGAGGTATTTTGAAAAAAATCATGCTTAGATTGCGGCTAATGAAATTGCAGATAGATGGTCGATCGGCGATCAAATTTGGCCTTTTCGAAAACTGTGTTTTCTTGCTATTATCCCAAAGCAGAGTCAGCATGTGACTTGAAAGGGATGTCAGTATTCTGTCAGATTTTGTCAGAACTTAAATTTTGATATGCCAGATATAATCTCAGCTTTTTCGGTTGATGTATGCCAGCGGTGTGCCACCCACCCTATAAACCCTTGATATTCGTGGTGTCTCGCCGCTTCAAGTCCGGCCTTCGGCACCATTTTTTTATTATATTTTTAAAGGGTTACAAATTTTTTGTGGCCCTCTTTTGTTGGCCGATAGAGCGGAGAGTTATATGCGCAACTTAACGATTATAAATGGGGCGTGGGGATGATATCCACAATTTTGGGGTGGGCAATTTGTATCAGACTGCCAGATGATATATGCAAAAAAGGAGTGGTTGAGGTTAATAGCCGCTACCCGTAACAAAATGATAGTTGACTCTCAGAAGTGAGAAGAGTCATTATCTATCTGATATTTCTATTCAATAGATCAATACCTATCCCTGATATTCCGACAGTCAACAACCATCAATTGGTTTGTTACGCGTCTACCTGAGACCATCTTGCCTCTACCTGCCATAAAATAACCGTGGCGGCCTAAGCTCACGCCAAACCGCATCGCAGGCATCAAGCGCTTCCTTAGGCAAAGTAATTTCAACGGCGCCCATATTCTGCTC
>CP070746.1:1434668-1438660 GCA_020348305.1 Desulfobacterales bacterium | reverse complement strand
TTTTTACCTTACTCCAACGCTAATGAACACGTCGCAAAAATGGCCTGCGAAATCTTACCGGCGGTCAAAAAAGCCCCTTGTATCGTCGGCATAGGCGCGCATGATCCCAGCCTGAACCAGGAAGTGTTCATGGATGAAATGATGACGTTGGGATTTTCCGGTGTAACCAACGAGCCCTTTGCGGGCATTTATGGTTCTGAATTCGCGGCCCAACTGGAATCTGCCGGGCTGGGCTTTTCCAAGGAAGCAGAAATGATCGCTTTGGCTCATAGCAAAGACATATTTACTTTTGGTTGGGCTTTCAATCCCGAAGAGGCCGGTAAGATGGCTGAGGCGGGAGCCGACGTGGTTGGTGCTCTGGTCGGTGTAACTGTAGGGGGATTGAGCGGTGCTAAGGATTCCTTGACTTTGGAAAAGGCCACTGATGCGGTTGAGGCGATATGTCAGGCGGCCAAGGGGGTAAATCCCGATGTTATCGTGCTCACACACGGTGGGCCATTCAAAGATCCGCAAACGGCCGAATACTCCATTTTGCATTCCGGTGCGGCAGGCTACGCGGCTGGATCCAGTGGCGAACGACTGCCCACGGAAGATGCGATCATTGCAGTTACCAAGTCCTATAAAAATATGAAATTGGAGGTGGACTCCAAATGAAATTAACCGGCCTGGCAGAAGGTCAACAGCGAGCACGACCGGATCAATGTATAATCCAGGATCAGGAAGGAAAGCGTACCCATGAAGATAGTGGCATTCAACGGTAGTGCCCGCAAGGATGGCAACACCACAATTCTGGTGCGGGAGATTTTTCAAAAGTTAGCGCAGCAGGGTTTCGAAACCGAGCTGGTGCAGCTTTCCGGTAAGAAAATCAAGGCGTGCCTGGCCTGTTACCAGTGCTTTGAAAATAAAAACCAGCACTGTAACATCGAAGACGACGAACTCAACGCATGCATTGATAAAATGCTGGCCGCCGAGGGAATTATTCTGGCCTCGCCCACCTACATTGCAGATGTCACCTCGGTTATGAAAGCCTTGATTGAGAGGGCGGGCATGGTTTCAAGGGCCAACAATAACATGTTCAGACGCAAGGTGACAGCGGCGGTGTCCGTGGCCAGCTGGGCCGGAGCCATCCACACCTTCGATTCCTTGAATCATTTCTTTCTAATCGGCGAGATGATTGTTGTGGGCTCGAGCAACTGGAACTTGGGCTTCGGACGGGAAAAGGGTCAGGTGCTTCAGGATCTGAAAGCCTTAGAGACCATGCAGACGCTGGGTCGCAACATGGCATGGTTGCTAAAAAAGGTCCACGCCTAAAAAGCGAGCTACTAAAGCCGTCGCTTCGTCGAAACATAAGCGCTTTGATGCAATACGGTAAGATATCTGAAAGGAATTTTAAATGGATGAAACGATTAGGCAGGGTTTCTTTGCAGACCGCACAAAGCTGAATTTAGAGGATTATCTTATTTTTGACTATTATTTCGAGTCAACAATTAATCCGGAGCAAGCCGCTGCGCATTTGTGCCAAGAGCAATCGACCGCTCAATGGAAACGGGTAGGTGTTGATGAAGACCTTCGCCAACGGTTTGGTGCCAAGGTTATTGAGCTTTTTGTTGAACGCGAGCTGGATAAACCATCCTATCCACAGCTGGTGCCTTCTGATCTTAAATCCTATGGTTGCAGGGTCAAAATTGCTCATCCTCACGGTAATTTTGGCCCGAAACTTCCGAATTTGCTATCAGCGGCTTGTGGAGAAGGGACTTTTTTTTCGAAGGGTATTTCAGTCATTAAATTGTTCGATATTGAATTCCCTGATAGCTTCTTGCGTCATTTTGAAGGACCCCAATTCGGTATCGAAGGTTTAAGAGACATACTGGATGTTCATGACAGACCGCTATTTTTCGGTGTGATAAAGCCAAACATAGGGCTAAGCCCCGAACCCTTTGCTGAACTGGCCTACCAGGGCTGGCTGGGGGGCTTGGATATTGCCAAGGATGATGAGATGCTGGGAGATGTTGAATGGTCGTCTTTGCAAGAGAGAGCCAAGCTTTTGGGCAGGGCCAGATTAAAAAGTGAAAAAGAAACAGGCCAAAAAAAAATTTACCTGGCAAATATCACCGACGAAGTTGATCGCTTAATTGACTTGCATGACATAGCGGTCGCCGGTGGTGCCAATGCCTTATTGGTTAATGGAATGACAACTGGACTGAGCGCTGTGCGGATGCTCAGGAAACATGCTCAAGTACCTCTTGTGGGTCATTTGCCTTTTATTGCCGCTTTTACCCGGGCGCCTTATTTAGGAGTTCATTCAAAATTAATCACCAAACTGCAACGGCTTGTTGGTTTTGACGTGATCATCATGCCGGGCTTTGGGGAACGGATGAAAACACCTGAAAATGAAGTACTGCTCAACATACAAGAATGCTTCAAACCATTGGGCCATCTCAAAAAGGCCTTGCCCGTCCCCGCGGGCAGTCAATGGGCCGGCTCGACGCCGGCTCTATACGAAAAATTGAAGACGATTGATTTTGGTATTGTACCGGGAAGAGGTGTCTTCCAACATCCCATGGGACCGAAAGCTGGCGCGGCGAGCCTGAGGCAGGCTTGGGAAGCCTTTCAAAACCGATTGACTCTTGAAGCGTATTCGCGAGATCACCCGGAACTGAAAGCTGCAATCGAGGCCTTTGATAAGTGAAGTATTCTATTTGAACGTCTCGAAAATTCTATAGTTTATTGAAATCGATTTATTTTTAGAGCTCGCTCGCTAAAAAGCAAGCATGGAATACTGGAATTTTGGAATAGCGGGTATTGAAAGAGGAATATTTTGCTTTTATTACGAAAATCGAAGAATCTACATTTATTATAAATCGATGATTTTCCGCTAAACCCATCATTCCATTATTCCCGTTGGGGGCGAAGCCCCAGTTCTAAACATGATCACAGAAAAAAAATATATTGTCCAAAGCAACTGGAAAATGCACAAAACCCATTCAGAAGCAATGGATTGGATCGAATCGCTTAAAAAAGGAGCATCCGATCTGATGGAAAGAATCGAGCTGATAATATGTGTGCCGTATGTTCATTTAAGAGCCGTATCGGATGCTACCTCACATTTCAGCCAAATTTCACCCGGTGCCCAAAATGTGCACTGGGAGACCTCAGGTGCCTTTACCGGAGAGATTTCTGCTCCTATGCTGGCGGATGCAGGCGCGCAATATTGTGTCGTCGGACATTCGGAAAGAAGAGATTACTTTGCCGAAAACGATGAAATAGTCAATTGCAAATCCAAATTACTTTTGCAATCCGGAATCAACCCGATTGTCTGCATCGGAGAGAGCATTGAACAGCGCAACAGGGCTCTTACCTTTAATCAGCTAGAAAGACAGGCGATCACGTGCTTTGAAGGTCTTACCGAGGGAGAAATGAATCGAACCGTCGTGCTCTATGAGCCTATCTGGTCGATCGGGACGGGCAATAATGCCACATCCCAGCAGGCTCAGGAAGCACACCACTTCATTCGCAATATGCTCGAACGTATTTTTTCAAAGGAAACGGCTCAGGCAACCCGAATAATGTACGGAGGAAGCGTAAAGACGCATAATGTGGAGGCGATAATAAAAGGAGAAGACATTGATGGTGTGGGGGCCGGGTCCGGCAGCCTCAATATTCAAGACTTTTTAAAAATTGCGAGAAGCTGTTCCAATTACCTGCAATAGGACCAGCAGGCATGCATATCGGAGAGGGGAAAAAATGGGAAAGCATTCACCAAAAAATATGGGTTTAGAAGAAAAGCCTTCTACGTCAAAAGTCGATGAAAAGATTCTTTTGCAAATGTATCGGAATATCTATGCCACCCGCCAGTTTGAGCTTAAATGTATCGAGCTTTATCGGCAGGGATTAATTCGCGGGTATTTGCATCCTTATCTGGGAGAAGAAGCTATTGCTGCCGGAGCTTGCGCGGCGATCGGTCCTGATGGTTATATTGTCAGCACCCATCG
>CP070746.1:1429789-1434568 GCA_020348305.1 Desulfobacterales bacterium | reverse complement strand
TTTGTTACGCGTCTACCTGAGACCATCTTGCCTCTACCTGCCATAAAATAACCGTGGCGGCCTAAGCTCACGCCAAACCGCATCGCAGGCATCAAGCGCTTCCTTAGGCAAAGTAATTTCAACGGCGCCCATATTCTGCTCCAGCTGTTCAATAGTGGTTGCGCCGCAAACGATGGAGGTAATGGTTTTATTGCTCAATACCCACGCAAGAGCGAATTCAGGCAACCGTTTACCATGTTCTTCGGCAGTCTGTGTCAACTTTTCAACTGCCATAAAGCTGGCATCATCCCAGTAAGGCTGGTTGTAACGATAGCCAAGATGAGCCAAGCTGAATCGAGCCCCTTCTAAAGGTTTCGCGTCTTTTTTATATTTGCCGGAGAGAAAACCGGCTGCCATGGGGCTGAACACGCATACCCCCACACTTTCCTCATCGCACAACGGTAAGAGCTCATATTCGACATCTCTGGCAAGCAGATTGTAGGGGGGTTGAATGCAATCCCATCGCGCCAGGTTGAGCCTATCACTGATCCACAACGCCTTGCAGAGCTGAAAAGCACGAAAGTTGGAACAGCCTAAATAGCGTACTTTTCCTTGACGGACTAGGTCGTCCATGGCGCGAAGCGTTTCATCAAAAGGTGTCGCGTAATCCGGCATATGCGCATAATAAAGGTCGAGATAATCGGTTTTCAGACGTTGCAGACTTCCCTCAACCGCCTGCATGATGTGTTTTCGGGAAAGTCCCATATCGTTATGACCGACACCTTCACCCGCTGGCCAGGCATGAAAAGCCTTCGGCCGTGCCAGATCGATGGGACCGCAATCTAACGGTTCACCATACTTTTCGTCCAGTTTCCGAATATGACCCCCTTTCGATGCAATCACAAGGGAATCCCGTTTCCCCTTAATCGCCTTTGCAACGATCTCCTCAGTGACCCCGTTTACGTACATGTCCGCTGTGTCGATGAAATTTACTCCCGCATCGATTGCGGCATGAATGATATGAATAGATTCCTTCTCTTCCACCTGCCGGCCGAAGGTCATGGTTCCTAAGCAAAATGAAGACACCTTAAGCCCCGTCCTACCCATCTTACGATATTGCATCCCCAAACCTCCTGTACGTCGTATTAAAATTAAAAAATAAGCTTCCAGTGTGATGTTAACAGATAGTATAACATTGTCGAGCTGATAAACTAAAGCAAGATCTGATTTAGTGTCAAGTTTAATATGTGCTGATGTAAGGTGCAAATTATTGTGATGATGGGTTTATAGCCGAAGTCCACAATTCAGCACAATTATGGATTTCGTTGTGCAATGTAAATGTCTCGATGTTCAGAATGTTTCTTATTTTCTTCTGCTAATTTAAGAATTTGATCAAGTCTAAAGTTTTATCCATTTTAATAATCTGTTGGTATAAAGAAATCTGAAAGCGTCTCATACTCCTCAATCATATCTGATATCACTCATGTCTATATCATTTCACCTTTTGCAGCTTTACTGGGATCACCTTTAAGGCCGGCATTCTGGCCTTCGGATCCATGGGTACGGCACTCATCAGGGAATTGAAATTGGGTTCGCTGAAATGGATCGGCGCGAAAAGATATCCGCGCTGCAGGCTGGACTCGATTTTCAGCGGCAACTCAACCGATCCGTATGGGCTGGTCATGCGCACGATGTCATTTTCAGATAGACCGGCGGCTACAGTGTCTTGCGGGTTCATATCCAGATAGGATGCCGGTTTGAGTTTTGAAAGCTTGGTCGTCCGCCTTGACATTTCTCCGGTATTGAAATGTTCCAGTAGACGGCCGGTAATCAACATGTAGGGGTACTCCTCCGTTGGCTCTATCAGGGTATCCGGCAATTCCACAGGCAGAAAGCGTGCGCGGCGGTCCCGAAAGCCAAATCCGTCTTCATAGAGACGTGGGGTTCCCGGATGGGATTCATCATAACAAGGCCAAAAAATTCCCGGGGATTCTTTCAGGCGCTCGTGCGTAATACCGCTAAAAACCGGGGCGGCTTTGCGAATTTCTTCCCAGATATCTGCGCTTGAGGTGTATTGCCAGCTGGCTCCCATGGCATTAGCCATTTCCGTCAAAATATGCCAGTCCGCTTTGGCCGTTCCCGGAGGCTTCAGGCCGGCTGCAGTGTATTGGACCCGTCGGGCAGCATTGGTAAAGGTGCCGTCTTTTTCCCCGACAGTAGCGGCCGGCAGGACAATATGTGCGTACTTAGATGTTTCATTGGGGAAAATGTCCTGTACAATCAGCAGGTCCAGTTTCTGCAGCATCCAGGTTACGAAGTTTGATTGAGGCTCCGAGACCGCCGGGTTTTCACCGATAACATAAAGGGCTCTGATTTTGTTTGAGGCAATATCATGGATCATTTCAGGAGCCGCCAGACCCGGTTTGGAAGGAAGGTCAGTTCCCCAGAGAGCCCCGACATGCACCCGGGCGGCTTCGTCGCCAACCTCCATATGCCCGGCCAGCTGGTTGGGTAGCGCTCCCATGTCACCGGCGCCCTGCACGTTGTTCTGGCCCCGCAAGGGTGACAACCCACACCCGGGTTTGCCGATGTTGCCCGTCAGCAAGGCGAGATTAACAAGGGCTGTAACATTGTCCGTCCCGTGGGCATGCTGGGTCAACCCCATCCCCCAGATAAATATGGTTTTTTTGTCATGAATCAACTCGGCCGCCTTTTCCAGCTCTTCGCGTTTTATTCCGGCACGGCTGCAGGCAGCATCAATGTCAAAATGCTCCAATGCTTTGCAGATGGCCTTGAAACCAATGGTCTGTTTTTCACAAAATTCCCGATCCTGCCAGCCTTTTTCAATGATAATTTTTAACAGGGCATTGATCCAGAAAATATCCATGCCCGGTTTTACGTTTAGATGCACAGCAGCATTTTTGACGAGATCCGTCTCCCGAGGATCAGCCAGGATCAAATTAAGACCGCCCTTTTTGGCGCGCTTTTTCACGCTCATCCAGATGACCGGGTGGGTAAAAGTCGTATGCGCTCCCACCAGAAATACCGTTTCGGTGGCATCATAATCTTCCAGAAAGGTACTAACGGCACCGTAGCCCAGCTGACGTCGCAGCGCCTCTTCGGAGGGGCCATGGCATAGACGCGCACAGTTATCGACGTGGTTGTTTCCGATGACGGCACGCTGGAATTTTTGCGAAAGGTAGGCCTCCTCGTTGAGGACTTTGCCACTGCAAAGCATGCCGATACTTTCAGCACCGAATTTGCTTGAGATTTCCTTCAAGCGTTGGGAGGCAAATTGGATGGCCTCATCCCAGGAAACAAGTTCCAACTGGTCTGCTTTGCGGATATAGGGTTGGGTTAAACGCTCTTCATGATTGCAAAGCTCATGGACAGTGAATCCTTTGACACAGAGGTATTTTACGTTTAATTCTTGATTACGTCCCGAAGCCCTGCTTTTGACGGGCCTGCCGTTTTCATCCAGCGATAATTCGAGGTTACAACCCACCCCGCAATAGGGACAAACAATGGGTATGGGGGTCGTCATACATCATCTCCAGCATACTTAAGATATTGTTAATAGCTCTTTTTTTACACCGGCAACCGCACGATCAATGTGGCGTCGGTATTATGAATGTGAGGGCACAGCCGCATGTCTCCCGTCGTGGATCCGGCAATGCCGAATTTGTTGTACATCGTGTCGGAAATCAGGGCCCAATGGCCTTCGGAAATATCGATGATGACCACTACCTGTCCGTTTTGGCAAACAGCGCTGCTTTTAAAAACTCCCGATTAAACCGCGTAATATGCGTTATGGACACTTCTTTGGGGCAAGCACTTTCACACGCCCGGTGGCCCAACACAGCCAATGGCCATGAGAGGAAAAGCAAACACGAAATATCTAATGAAACGCATTAATGCCTTCCGACAGATACTTACCTTCTTTAATTTGGACATCTTGAAATACCTCCCTTGGTATCGGATCACAGTGATGATAAATGAAACACTTGGTGAAACTGTATATTTGCAGAGATAATGGTTGAGTGTATGATAATCGTACCTTCAACTCTGCTATAGAAATCCAATTACGTATAGAAAATAAATGATCAATCCATTAAAAGCTGCATGGACAGCTATCAAGAATATGTTTGCGAATTTTGGCGACAACGGAAAATAAGGGGCTGTTACACAATGCAGATGGCAATTAAGAAAGCCGGCAATTGTGCCCAAGGTCTCCGATTGGATAATGCATATGGAAATTTTCACTATTTTGCAAGTACCACAGATTGTGGATGTCGTGCCTTAGCCGAAAATTTTAGAACACATCAAAATTATTGTATATTTCATTTATCAGTCTAAAATTTCAGCTCTCATTGAATCAGCCGAAAATCGCCCTCTGAATAGCTGTTTCAATCTCAGGTGTTGGTTTCCACAGATATCGATCATCAAATCTTTTTTTAGCAAATTTGTGTTTCACGTCGATAACCTTGCCAGATTTTTGCTCCGGAACCATTGGCTCTAACGTATCCATCACCAATCGAGCAGCTTTTTCTCGTTCACCGGCATCCAATCGACCCTTCGAATCAAATGTCAAAAACGAATACTCAGTCATCAAAATCTCAACTGGTTTTCGATTTATCATCTCCAGCACGATCAATGCATAACGGATTCTTTTGCCTGCATATTGCATCAGGCCTTCATTTGGATGTCCTTTGATGAGTCGGTTATATCGTTTTAGTGTTAAATGCTTCAAAGAATCATCTTCCTTTACAATGAATATTCTTGTTCCCAGTCCCATGATTT
>CP070746.1:1424109-1429689 GCA_020348305.1 Desulfobacterales bacterium | reverse complement strand
CAGCTTTATGAGTGTTGTAATTATAAGTGGAATATTGTTAGTATTTTGGCCCCGTGAGCCGCTTTCCGGCTTTATTATTTCTAATAAAACGCCGCTTGCGTTTTCTTTGATTTTTGGGGCAACCTTGATTATTTATTCTTATGTCAATCTCTGCTGCGGCAGCGGGGATATGATTCAAAGAGGGTACCACATAATAAAGTACCGAACCGATAGATCCACATTTGAAAAGGAGATTAATTTTTTTCGGTATGGACTGATTGAATTTTTATTGCATACGCTGTTTTTGCTGCTGCCGTTTCTGCCGCTGCTGCTGCTGGCTGCATCCATTTCAGCGGTATCTTTGGTGGCATTTGTGCAGGCGGTGTTCATTCTATACACGGCTTCACTTCTTTGTCGAATGTTTGGATTTATGGTGTATCTATTTTGGGGAAGGTTGAGCACACTCGGTTACTTTATCGCCAGAGCATTTATGATCATTTTTATTTTTGGTACATTTATTTTCGCCCCGTTTATCAATCCATTACAGGTTCTATACCTGCTGAATGAAAGTCCGAGCGCTATGGGTTTGCCTTTTGTTTCATATACGGCGATTGTGATGTTTGTGACACTGTTACTTATTTTTGCAAATCACAGGCTGGTCAGGCGCCATATTGATCAGGAGAAAACAACGTGAGTGCCGAAGCTTTGTTTTTAAGCGAAATAGCAAAACTAAAACTGCGTGTGATCGTCAGGTCCGTCCACCGAATATTGCTGCGTGCCGCCTTGATCTTCTTGATTATCTGCACAATCTTACTCACTATCGAAAAGCTAGGCTTTTCGAAATTCGGTGAATCTGTTTCATTTTATGTCATTTCAGTTGGAGCAGCTCTGTTTGCTGCTTTATTAATTTCCTTTGTAAGGAGAAAAAATTTCCTCAATGTTTTAATTGATATCGATACCCGCTTTAAACTTCAAGATAGAATCAGCACGGCTTACGAATATGTGAAATTTAGAAAGAAATCAGACTTTTCAGATTTACTGATACAAGACGCAGCCACCAAACTGATTCAGTTGAGCACCAAACAATTGTTCCCTTTAAAATTTTCGTTTCTGCATCTCGTGTTGCTCCTTTTAATCCTGATCAATGCGGCGCTGTATTCGAGTGAATATCTATTACTCGGCTACAAATCGAAGCGCGCTGATCCAAATAAGGCAGAAAAGGTCAGCACCTTGTTACGAAATTACACCATCAGCCGGCCTGAAATTAAAAAAACCGAAAAAGCAAGTCAAGCTAGCGAATATTCCAAGAAATTAGAACACCTTGCCAAGCAGCTCGATAACCGATCCATAACTCAGGATCAGCTATTTACTTCGCTAAATCAATTTTTAGAAGAAATTCAAGCAGAGCAAACACGTCTGGCACATGAGCTTGATGCCAAACTGAAGGCTGCAAGAATCGAAGAGATGCCCATTCTAAAAGTTCCCAAGCTGGAAAACTTATCGGTGGATAAATTGGAAAAATTCAAAATGCTCCTTAATCGGGCGCTCAGCAACCAGATTCCCGATTCCATCGACCAAAATATCGAAACCCTGCATGAGCTACACAGTTTGGAGAAGTTTCTTTCTCAGATTATTGATGATTTCGATGAGAGCAAATCTTTTCCGGAAGAGTTCGCTGAACCCCAAGGTAATCAAACTCACGGATCTCAATACACAAATGATCTTGAAAAAGCCCATGATGATCCCAAAAGTTCAAAGAATTACGAGGAATTTTTGAGCCGAAAAAAGGGCGGAACGGATACTGCGGGTCGGGCGGGCTCTGACCGATCACAAGCAAATGGCCGCGATTTGGAAGATGAGTTAGGACTGCAACAAGGACACTCTTCTTTAGCGGGTCGCGCAAAATCAACAGGGCAGAAAAAAGCCAGCGATGAAATTGAAAAATCACCCGGTCCCGGAATTCAGGATAACATGATGTCATCCCAAGCGAAGAATTACCTCGTTCATATCCGCTCGTTGACCGACATCGGTGAGTCCAAATTAAAAGAAGAAGATATTATCCGTACCTATCGGCAAGAGATTGAAAGCATTCTTCAAAAAGAAGATATTCCCTTAAATTATCGCGAGTATATCAAGCAATATTTTATATCAATCGGATTAGAAACAGCAGATTCATCGCAAAAATAGAATAGAATCCATTCCTTTGCTCGAGCAACCAGTATTACCATGAATATAAATGAAAAAGCAGAAACCATTCAAAGAAATTACGAACGGATTGTCAATGAGCTGGCAAAGATCATTGTGGGACAAGAGGTCTTAATCAAACATCTGTTCACTTGCCTTCTTTGTGGTGGTCATGCCCTGATCGAGGGTGTGCCGGGATTGGGCAAAACACTAATTGTGCGTTCATTGAGCAAAATTTTAGATCTCAAGTATTCCCGCATCCAATTTACACCCGATTTGATGCCGGCCGACATACTCGGCACAAATATTGTCAAAGAGGATGAGAAGGGAAGTCGCTATTTTGAATTTTACAAAGGCCCGATATTCGGCCAACTCATCTTAGCCGATGAAATCAATCGGGCCAGCCCTAAAACTCAGTCGGCCCTCTTAGAGGCGATGCAGGAAGAAAAAGTTACGGTATTCGGCACAAAATATCATCTAGAACCGCCTTTCATGGTACTTGCAACTCAAAACCCCATCGAAATGGAGGGCACATACCCGCTTCCTGAAGCCCAGATTGATAGGTTTTTCTTCAAGCTAAAGATTGATTATCCCGATCAAGATCAGCTCCAAGAAATCATCGCTAAAACCACCGAAGATTATCAATATGAGTTGAAAGGAGTCATTGACACAGATTCAATTCTTGAGATGAAATCCCTTGTCAAACAGGTACCCATTGCAAGCCATGTAAAAGACTATGCCATCCGCTTGGTATTAGACAGCCATCCCGGAAACGCGCATGCCATCGAGCAGATAAAAGAGTACGTCCTATTCGGAGCCAGTCCCAGAGGCGTGCAGAGTTTGATTCTGGCCGCAAAAGTATCTGCTTTGATAGACGGGCGTTATAACGTTTCAATAGAAGATATCAACGATGTTGCAAAGCCGGCCTTGCGGCATCGCATTGCGCTCAATATCAGAGGTGAGACGGAAGGTATAGATGTAGATGATATTGTTGGGGAGATATTAAGCAATGTGCAAACGCAATAGTTTAATTATACAACCAGTAGTGGAGTAACGGATTATTGCATTTTAGAATGAATCTCCAGTTAGGACTTAAATTCTGAGGTACACAAATGGCTAACCAGATTGAATCCTTCATCGATGATGAGTTTTTAAAAAAACTGGAAAAACTAAAGATAATTACCAGAAAAAGCGCGCGCAGTCCCCAAAGAGGTGAGCATCGCTCCTGGCATAGCGGAGAGGGTCTTGAGTTTTTGGATTACAGAAAATACCACCTTGGCGATGACCTGCGCTATGTGGATTGGAGTGTTTATGGACGCCTCGATAAGCTGTTTATTAAACTGTTTCACGCTGAAAAAGGTCAGACGGCCCACATTTTACTGGACACAAGCTTATCTATGGGTACAGGCAATCCGTCCAAAGATATCACCGCTAAGAAGATTGCGGCCGCTATAAGTTATATCTGTTTATCCAATTTGGATAAAACCGGTTTAATGGCGTTTAACAATAAAATTGTCGAAATCAAAGCACCGGCCCGAGGTAAAAATCAATATCCGGAGGTGCTTAAATTTTTTTTATCCCTCAATCCATCTGATCAAACCAACCTGAATGGATGCCTGGCGGAATATGCATCCATTTGTAAGAATCCCGGTATTGCGATCATTATCAGTGATCTTTTTGATTCGAAGGGTTATGAAGACGGACTGAAGGCATTGGCTTACAGAGAGTTCGATATCAATTTAATTCAGGTGATGGACCATGAAGAGCTTTTTTGGTCGAAGACCGGAAATCTTTTGCTGCACGAGACCGAAACCGGAGAAAAAAAGGTGACCTTTGTGGATAAATATTTACTGGATTTTTACCAAAAAAAGATGAATACTTTTATTTCAAATATCAAAAGCTATTGCGGTCATTATGGAATCAACTATTTTCTATGCGACACGAGCGTTCCGTTTGAAGATCTTTTGACGAAATATTTATCGAGGGGTGCGCTGTTTAGGTAATGCAATTTCTAAACCCCGGCATGCTAACAACCCTGGGTTTGATCCCAATACTTATCCTTATCCATACCTTAAAGCCCAAACCCAGGCAGATTGAAGTGACCAACCTTTTTCTGTGGCAGGAAGTGTTAAAGGAAAGAAGCAGCCATTTGACATTTGAACGCCTGAAAAAGAATTTGCCGCTTTTATTTCAGATCCTGATCGTCATCCTTGCCGCTCTGGCACTGGCCAAACCCACCTGGATGTATTTTAGTTCAAAAAAGGGAAATATGATTCTCGTTATCGATACCAGCGCCAGCATGAAAACTAAATTAGGTTCAGGTACACGCTTTGACGCGGCGAGAGAAAAAGCGTTTGAATTGATCGAACAGCGTGATTCAGATCAAAAAATTCTTATTGTGGAAGCCGGAAGCAAACCGGTCGTCAAGGCCGGTTTTTTAGACAATTCGAATCAGGCAAAAAGCCTTGTCAAAAGCCTTAACCCTTCGGATGCATCTGCTGAGTTGGAACCGGCCGTTTACCTGGCCCTGTCCTTTGTTGATCCCTCCAAAGATGATTTGCTTTATCTTATTACCGATGGTGCCGGTGGAGATTTTTCTGTGCTTGTTAAAAATCATCCTAAAATCAAGCCGATTATTGTTACAGGCGGCAACCGCAACATCGGGATCACTAAATTTGAATTCCGGCAGGAAATCGATCGTAATGATAAGTATGAAATCATGCTGGAGATTAAAAATTTCAATCCGACTTCGATCGAGTGTCCCGTCCGCCTGTCTATTGACAATGCCATCATATTCGATAGCCTCATCACGTTCGAAGCTCAAGAAGAGAAGTTGCTGATCTTTCCTTATTCGGGACTTATCACCGGAATTGCCAAAGCGATTCTTGAAATTGATGATGATTTTTCAATTGACAACCGCGCCTATTTATCTCTGAATGCATCCAAAGATATTTGGATTTTACTGGTTTCAAAAGGAAACCACTTTTTAGAAAAACTGCTCGAAGCGTATCCGAATTTCAAGGTGAATTCAGTTAAAGAAATAATACCTTCTTCCTGGAACGAACAGGCCTTGCGGCACGACATCATAATTGTTGATCGTATGAATATCCCCAAAACAGAGAGAGGCAATTTTCTTTTAATTGACGCCTATTCGCCATCGATACCCATATTAAAAACCGGATATGTTCGTTTTCCCAAAAATCTTAATTGGAACCGCAAAAACCCTTTGATGGCAAATGTAAATGTCGGTGGGCTGATTGTCGAACAGGCTGCCAAACTGCAGGCAGATAGACGATTGAAGCCGGTGATTGAGTCAACAACAACAGGTCTGATGTATACTTATGAAGAAGGCGGTTTACGCGTCGTTCTTCTGGGCTTTGATCTGACAAAATCCGATCTACCCTTAAAAGTTGCCTT
>CP070746.1:1421176-1424009 GCA_020348305.1 Desulfobacterales bacterium | reverse complement strand
CATCCATGGCAAGCTCTGTGGCCTGAGACAAACAAAGATTCTTGGTTGTTATCTTTTCGTGCAGTCATATCAAGCTCCTCATGTTAAGGCAAAATCGATGCGTTGAGATCGACCCAATCGGCTTCCGGCATCACAATTCCTGAGCTATAGACTTGCTCAGCTCGATCCACCAATTTGGCAATCGTTTTGGAGTTAATTTCTCGTCCGCCAAGGCCGGCGATAAAATCGATCACCATGGGTGCCTCCGGCTTACTGATCATTTTGGCTTTCAGATCTAATCCCACAGCGCCTTCGCTGCCCATTGAAATGTTGGCATCCATGACACCGAGGACGTTTGCATCTTTAACAGCCTCCCAGATCTCCTCATATGGAAACGGACGATAGCATCGGATCTTGACCAAACCGACGTTCTTTCCGGTATTTCGCAGGTCGTCTACCGCGTCTTTTATTGTGCCGGCCACGGAACCCATAGCCACCAGGATGACGTCGGCTCCATCGGTTCGGTAGGCTTCTATAAATCCGTTATTATCTCTGCCGGTTAGCTCTGAAACTTCGTTCAGTATCTCTTTGATCAGTGGTTTTCCTTCCGTCATGGCCTTGTGGATGGCATATTTAAATTCCATCATGACATCAGATTCGGCATAGGAGCCCCAGGTTTTCGGGTTTTTGGGGTCCAAATAGTGCTCCGGTTTAAATGGCGGGAGAAATATATCCACAGCTTCCTGGTCAACAAATTCCACCCGCTCATAGGAATGGGTTAATACCCAGCCGTCCATGCACACCATGACAGGCAGCATAATGTTGGGGTCTTCTGCTATTTTGAACGCCGCCAAATGGAGATCATAGGCTTCCTGGCAACTCTCAACGTAAAACTGTATCAGCCCCGCATCTCTCAGGGACATCGTATCCTGGTGGTCAACCTGAATGTTGATGGGTGCCGAAATCGAGCGGTTGACGCCGGTAATGACAAACGGCAGCCGCATTCCGGCGCTGGCATATAGGACCTCGGACATGAGCAGCAGACCCTGTGAGGAAGACGCCGTATAGCTCCGACTCCCAGCGGCCGCTGCACCCGCCAATACGCTGGCTGCTGAAAATTCTGACTCTACCCTTATATACTCGGCATTGAGCTCACCATTGGCAACCATACGGGCCAGCGCTTCGACAATGTGTGTCTGGGGGCTAATGGGAAACGACGAAATAACATGCGGTCGACAGGCTTTCACCGCCCACGCAACCGCTTCGGAACCTTCTAATACCTTGATGTTGTTCATCGCTTATTTCTCCTCATGTACCATTTTAATCGCATCCGATGTGCACTCATGCGCACAGATGCCGCAGCCTTTACAAAAATCATAGTCGATTTCATACTGATCGTCTGTGACTTTTACAGAATCATCCGGGCATACATCTTTGCAGATTCCGCACTTTTTACATAATTCCTGCTCAATGATAGGGCGTTGGTCTCTCCAGTTGCCGGTTTTGTAATTTAAAGAGGTACCGCCTTTGACGACGGCGCCTGTTGTAAGTTTCATGACACCTCCTTTAAAAATGTGCGATAACTTTCTTCCACAACCTGTGCGTTCTTTTCTCCGAGTTCACCGGGGAACTTACTGCGAACTGCTTTTAAAACGGCCTCTAAGGAAAGTTCCTGGCTGAAACCCGCAAATGTTCCCAGCAAGGCCGTATTAATGATCGGTCTGCCCAAGATCCGCCTGGCCAACTTATCGGCGGAGATAGCGAAGACATTGCGACTCTTGAGTGCCAGATCGCGGACATTTTTATCGGTGTTGATCAATATGGCTCCGTCCTGTTTCAAACCGTCCTCAACATTTACCTCACTTAAAATCGTAGCGTCCTGGACAATCACATAATCGGGTTCGTGTATATGGCTGCGAACCCTAATGGTTTGATCGCTGAGGCGGCAGAAAGCTGCGATAGGTTTGCCTCTGCGTTCACCGCCACCGCCTAAAAATGGAAATGCCTGACCGTACTTTCCGTCCTCCAGCGCTGCAATGGCCATAAACTGGGCCAAAACCAGAGATCCTTGTCCGCCTCTACCGTGAATTCTAATTTCTTTCATAAAACTAGTACCTCACTTGAGTTAAAAATCAATTGGCACCAAATTGAGTGTTTTTGACTTAATCAGGGTAGTACCAATTACCAGCTCCGCTGAATCTGACGCTATTAAGGTTTAAATGACTCATTTCCAATGCTTCGCCATTTGATCCAATTCCTTTATTATTTAAGGCAATAAAGCTGATGGCTTGTGATGCATAATTTCCTGTGTCTTTTCGCGCAGGTGCTCTTCAAATCTTTTGGCACCCTCTGCCTGCCAGACGTCATAAATTGTGCGATCAAAAAGGTTCGAATACCACACCTCTTGAAAATGCCTCCTCGTATGATCTTCGTTTAGATAGTGTCCTCCGGGTCCAATGCGGTCGATCAGTTCAAGGGCCATTGTTTCTTCATTCATCGGAATACCGCGCATCTGCGATCGTTGCCGTTATACGACAATCTTCGCTGGTAAAGGGGCGACGTTCTTCGGTCACAGGGTCAAGGTAATCAATGCAATCCAGGCTGGGACCAAACCAGGATCTATCTCTCTCAAGGAAAACGGAGCGCGTGCCATCGCGTTTTCCCAATACAATCCGGGAGGGAGCCTGACGAATTGCATCCTCAACCAACCAGGCCGGGATCCGCACCCGATCGCCATCCACCCGCGCACCAGCGCCGTCAAGAACCTCTAAAGCCTTTGGGTGAGGTATCCGGACGCCGGTTCGTTCCAGCACCTCCAGGGTGGCCATATGAATCTGATCCATCTGAGTCTTGT
>CP070746.1:1417974-1421076 GCA_020348305.1 Desulfobacterales bacterium | reverse complement strand
GAGGGGAAAGAAAAGCCAATTGGGAAGCATTTGGCGGCTATCATAAAACACCCATTTTTGACATGACCGAACTCAAACCTGGAAATCTGATGGAAGGTCCCGCAATTATTGAATGCAAAGACACGAATGTCGTTTTGGAACCAGGCGCAACGCTTGTGGTTGATAAGTATCTAAATTTATTAATCGAAAAAATGAAATAATAGAAATAAGGAGCGCAAACATGCACCCGGATTTTGATACCTTGCTAAATTGGCTCAGAGTAGAACCCGCTACGCCTGATGAAACGGAAGGTATGAAAAGGCTTGAGCCCGGCGATCTTGAGATTTATAGCGAGAAATTAACCCAATTCATTTCAGAAGCATATGTCATTCTCCAGAGGATAGGAATAGGGATGATGATACGCAGCGGTGACAGCGCCATAGGTATTTACACGGCCAGAGGGGATTTGATCACTTGCAGCACCGGCGTTATCATGCATGCCGTATGGCCTCAACTTGTCATAAAATGGATGGTGAATAACTATATCGATAATCAAAAATCGAATGTGAACGTCAAAGAGGGGGATATATTTTATGCCAACGAACCTCTGTATGGGGCGATTCACGGTCCTGACCAATCGGCATATGTGCCGATTTTTAACGATGGGGAACTTATTGGCTGGGCAATGGCGGCTGTTCATACGGCGGAGGCCGGAGCGATAACCCCGGGCGGAATGCCTTTGGCATCTAGAAACAGGTTTTACGAGGGGATGAAACTTCCTCCTATTAAGATCGGCGAGAATTTCGCCATACGCGATGACATGATGGAACTCATTTCCAATTACATGTCCCGGGCCTCCCGCGAAGCAATAAACGATTTAAAGGCAAGGGTCGCCGGTGCCACACGTCTGGCAAACCGGGTGAGTCAGTTTGCCCGGGAAAAAAGCAACCTCTATGTCAAGGGATTGTTCAGGGGCCTGGTAAGTCTCGGAGAGGAAGCGAGCAGAAAACGTATTGAGGGCTTTAATGATGGCATCTACAGGGTCGTTACGTTCTTGGACCACGTGGGGATGGAGGAAGGTCTGTTGCGATGCAGCATCACTGCAAACAAAAAGGGGAATACCATTGAATTTGATTTCAGTGGAAGCTCTCCGGAGCATGATCGGGGCTCATACCTGGCCTTTCCACACCATACGGTTGCGGTGACGGCAATATATATCATCGAACACATCCTCAACGATTTACCCTTAGGCGTTCCCTTTTACACATTTACGAAATGGAATATTCCCAAGGGCACCATATTCAATGCAGATCCCATGGCTCCGACTTCCCGTTCTCCTTCTCTGTGTGCCATCGTATTAAACGCGGCCTACCAATTGTTTGCCAAGATGATGTTTGATAGTGAGCTTCGTCCGCAGATTTGTGCTGCCACGGGTTGCGGCTCTTCAATGAATATCTCCGGTTTGAGTCAGTATGGTGTACGCATCTCTGATCTGCTCAGTTATCCATTCAATACCGAAGGAATGGGCGCCAGAGTGGATATGGACGGTGTGGACAGCAACTCATTTGTCTACTCTCCCACTTCCAGGGGATACGATGCCGAGGAGACCGAAGCCGAGATGCCCATATTGCATCTCTATCAAAGACATCGCAAAGACAGTTGCGGGTTCGGAAAATTCCGAGGGGGAACCGGAACCGAATCTGCCTATATTATTCATCATGTACCGGAAGTGGCTATGTTCAGCGGGGGAAGAGAAACGCATATCCGACCGGTACAGGGTCTCTTCGGGGGCTATCCCGGTGCGGTAAAGCTGGGTGTTGAGGTCCATGGCACAAATATATGGGAGAAGATGAAAAAAAAGGACAAGGATATACCTGCCAATATTTTCGAATTGCTTGAAAAGCATACCATAAAAGGTGATTACAAAATCACCCATAATACAAGAGAGTATCACCGGGTTAAGAATGGAGACATTATTATCCATATGAACGCTGGAGGAGCCGGGTACGGCGACCCGCTCTTTCGAGATCCTGATATGGTCATGGAGGATCTGAGGAAAGAAATCATTTCCGATTGGACGGCAGCAAATATATTCAAAATGGTTTATGACCCGGTGACCCTCACGGTAGATTATGAAGAGACAGAGAAAGAACGTGAAAAAGAGCGCGCGGACAGAAAAAAACGTGCTTTACCCTATGATGCCTTTGAAAGGGATTGGCTAAAGAAAAGGCCGTCAGAGGAAGCACTCACGGTCTTTGGGACCTGGCCGGATGGTAAACAGACCCGCGAAATTGTAAGAATATAGGTATAATCCCTGCGGAGGAAGGGCCTTTCAAATGGCATCACGTGTCTTATTTGTTTGTGTAGGGAATCGGGTTAGAAGTACGTTCGCAGAGTTTTATTTAAGGAATTGGTTTACGAAAAGGGGTATGGATATCGCTGTATCCTCGGCCGGATTCATTCCGCAGATGCTTACGGATCGATTAGCCGAACTCAATATTCCCTCCCCGCAACCCTTTTACAACAGACCCATGTCCGAGCTGACAATGGCGGCATTGCTCGAAAAGGGGATTCGCGTGCCGAAAGGCTGGCGTTCAAAAAAATTGACTCTTGAAATGATCACGGAAACGGATCTTCTAATCACTGCCCTGCCTGCACAAAAAGAAGATATCTTACGCCTTTACAAAAAAGCCCAGAAAAAGGTCTTTACAATAAGGGACCTGTCCAAGAAGGACGATTATCTTTTTTTCGAAGACTTTTCTGTACCTCCTTTTAATGAAAACTTCTGGCATTATGTGGAGGAAGACCCGCAATACGTATCCAGAACACTGCAAACATGGGAGCAAACTTTGATTGGAGCCATTCCGAATATCATCGAACAACTCGGAATTAGGGATCGCGAGAAAAATGGATGAAAAACAGATAGCAAAGAATATAAAAAAGATACGTTTAGAGATTAACATGTCTCAAGAAAGACTCGCGGAACTTAGCGGCTTAACGAAAGGATATATATCAAAAATTGAAAAATCCGATACAGCTCCCCCTCTTTCGACATTAAGCAAGATTGCGAATGCCCTTAATGTGGATATAACCCTGTTGACAGCTGAAGAGTTGGAACTGCCT
>CP070746.1:1408817-1417874 GCA_020348305.1 Desulfobacterales bacterium | reverse complement strand
TTTGGCTGCATCTTGAGCCGGACTTTGTTGAACTTCTAAACTTTTTGCACCGGTGAGGAAAAATCCAAAGAGGAAAATAACAATGATTGCTTTGAAATATTTGCGGATAAAAATCTGATAGTTTGCCATAAATTTTCCTTTCCTGTGTAATTAGATGATTCTGCTGAATATGTTTAAATACATCTTCGTAGCGTTGTAAACGTTCTTGAATGTATTCATTATATATGGATGCCAGGTCTTTTGACAGCTATTTATGAGATAAGTTTTGGTTAAGACACTGATCTATTTCTTTTAGGGACGCTGCGAAAGCTTCAGAAAGGCTGTTGCGAATATCCCGGTATAACCGGTCAGTGAAGGGATTATGTTTTTTAGGAGCACTTTTATTTTTTTATCTGAAATGCCCCCTTTATGCATTACTTGTAAAAATTTATCCAGATAAATATAAGCGTAAACTGGTTTCAGTCCCATTCCCTGAGTATCTGATTCACCATCTTCCCATCCGCCATTTTTCCAAAATGCTTCATGATGGTGCCCATTGCCTGCATCTTATTTTTGTACTCGGAAAAATCGATATTTTCTTTTATCCAGGCAATAATCTCTTCGCGGTTTGCCATTTTCGGCAGATAGGATTCCAATATCTGAAGATACTCGGAGGTCTCCTCATTTTTTACTTCCAGAACGATCCGTTCTGCTTTGATGAGTCCCTGGATGACGCCGATGATATCATCATTGGAAATCTCCTCGGGCGTTTTAAGGCGGGTGGTTTTTTTGCCGCTTTCCAGGGTGATGGGCACCGTCAGCTTTGGGAATTCCGCCATAATCAATCGCATGGTGTTTTTAACCTCAATGTCTTTATTCAGCATGGACGTCTTCAGATCTTCTCTTATTTTTTCCAACAAAGACATTGGCATATCCTGATTCCAACCGTAATCCTTCTTGGCACTATCTGCCATCTTACCCTCCTTTAGGATTGAAAATTGACTATTGTCTATTCGATAAACTTCGTCGGCAGCTCAGATTCTGCCGAGAGGGCTTTACCAGGTAGAATAATCACCGTTGATGTCCCGTGTGCTAAAATCTTTTCGTTTTCATCGCTAACTTCTGCCTCCGCATAACCAAGGGTTTTGCCCATTTTAATTCGACGACCTTTGGCAATCAATTTCCCGGATTGGGCTGGCGCAAGATAGTTCAACTTCAAATCCACCGTCGTTGCCCCGGCGTCTTTTTCGTCGATATCATAGTACAATGCCCAAAAAGCGGCGGCATCGATGATGGATGCAAAGACCCCGCCGTGCACGTAACCAAAAGGCTGCAGGTGCTTTTGCGCGAGATCGATTTCGATGAAAGAATATCCCGAACCGATATCGCGAATCTGCATCGAAAGCAGCGTGAAGTACGGAGAGTTGTTCACAATTTTATTTATTCTTTCGACATATTCAGGATTTAGTCTCTTCATACGGTTTCTCTATTAAATTAAGCGATTTCAGTAAAAACAACAATAAACATAACCATATTAACCACATTTCGACAATGGGCAATATCTCATCCCATTGAGTGGGCCTTAAAAATAAAATTTTTGCTTTTTGTGGCAAAATTTCACAAAATATGTCTGCGGTTAATTATTAAACCTTACTCCTGCCTGATTCGCTCGTAAATATAAAAATTATATGGCTGGATACCATCGATCAGGTCGGATGTTGTCATCTTAAAATCGGCTTCAGATATCGCGGGAAAATACCTATCGCCCGGTATCTCTTTGGGTAACACCGTCAAATAAATTTTATCGGCTACAGGAAGCGCTTGATGGTAAAGTTGACTGCCCCCACAGATAAAGGCTTCGCTCTCATCTGCGGAACAGGATGCTAACGCGCCGTCCAAATCGTGAGCGACCATACAGCCGGATGCTTGGTAATCGGTTTGACGTGTGATGACAATATTGGTTCTCCCGGGAAGCGGGCGACCTAAACTCTCATAGGTCTTTCTTCCCATAATCACGGTGTGACCCAGGGTAATTTCTTTAAACATCTTTTGTTCACCGGGGATCTTCCAAGGAATATCTCCTTTATGACCGATAACACGGTTTGAAGCCATCGCTGCAATGAGGGATATTAACATAATTTGGAGCCTAATGTGGTTATCCGGAAGGCCCTAGTAACCATCGGGCAAACTTATTCGTGGGAGCGGCTTCCAGCCGCAAGATCAAATTTCGCGGCTGGAAGCCGCTCCCACATTCACTATCACTTGCTTAGAATGGATAACCAGATAAATTATAATTATAGCTGCTGCCATGTTTTCCTTTCCTAAAATAGGGTTAGGAAAGCGCTTCTAAGTCCAGTTCCATGTAAGCCGTATCTTCCATAGGGTTATAGCGATAGGACTCAATCGCGTAAAATCCTAAAGATGAATAAAGCGTCCGGGCTGCCTTCATTGAAGCGATGGTATCCAGGCGCATTTTTGCATACCCTGCTTTACGTGCTGCATTAATCACAGCCCGTGCAAGAATACGCCCGACACCGCGACCTCGGTACGCCGGTATCACATAAAGTCGTTTCATTTCACAGATCGTGTCCTCAAAAGGGCGCAATGCCACGCATCCTATTACATGCTCTGAATCATTTGCCAGCAGAATACAGCCTTGCGGAGGCGCATATTGACCCTGAAGGGAGGCCAACTCCCGGCTGAAGTCCTGAAATTCAAGATCAAAACCAAGCGAATCAGCGTATTCGACAAAAAGGTTGCGCGCGTCTTCGTAATGTTCTTCAGTAGTTGCATGCACAATGGTGATCATGGCAAATCAAGATATTTCAGGCTAAATTATTTGATAAGCGTTTAACTAAAACAGATCTTAAGTCTTAATTAATTCATCTAATTGATCTTCCAACGGTTCCACTTCCTTTTCCCGCCCAAACTCTTCCAATCTCTTCTTCAGCCGCTCCAGTTCCTCTTGGATCAACGGTAATATTTCATTTTGTATTTTTTCCCGTGTTTGCTTTCCCGCCCGTTGCATTGCTTCGGCCAGTTCCTTTAATTCTTTTTCCAGCTCCTTAACCTGATTGCTTTCCGGCAACCGTTCCAGATCCTTCAAAAATTTTTGCAAATGTTCTTTTATATTATCAAGCTCCTTTTCAAATTGCTGCCACATTTCACCAAACATTGCAGATGATCGACTGGAGCCTTCAACCACGGAACCATCCTCAAGAGGTTCGCCGCTTTTTCGAATCTGAATAACTTCAATAGCTTTTTTCCCTTCTCTTTGTGGATCATTGATGATAAGGAATCTAGAATGCTCTGTGGCTGCATTGGTAAAGTTTTCGTTGATTTTCACTTGAACGATATAGTGGCCGTCTTTATCGTAAAAAACGCGGGTCACATCGCCAATCTGGTTTTGATCAAGTAGTACCCGGCTGTTTTCATCTAAACCATAAATTTGATTATAGCGGATTTTCAAGCGCAGATCTTTGGCGGCGCAACCCAGCAAAATCAACACCAGCAACCATGGTATCACAATTCTTATGCGCACAAGCTCTCCATTGTTAATTTTGTTGTTACTCAATTATGCAGGTTAGAAGAATGTTTCCTCTACAGCTGCAATTTCTTAATTTGAACCAAGGGCTTCCATAAGATACAGTTGAATGCCCTCTTTTCTAAATTCAAAAATATAATGATAAAGAGATAGGACAACCCTTTAATAGTTTTACTAAATTTTCTTTGACTGCACTATTAATCTATATGCTAAAATGCTATTTTAAGCAATATCATCACTTACTAATGAGTTCACAAAGTAACCGACATCAGATGGATTCGTTTCGATCATCTCGAGTGGCTTTTGTTCTTCCTTAGTAACTGGCTACGGTTGATATCCTAAAAGGGATTTTTCAGATGGCAGAAACGGTAAACGGTGCTTCTGATTTGGCGCCGATCAATATAAACCGCGAAAAGTATGTTCGTAAGGTAACCTGGATCGGGCTTTTTGTAAATTTGTTTCTTTCGGGTTTAAAATTTGTGGCCGGTGTATACGGAAGAAGCCAGGCGTTGATCGCCGATGCCATTCACAGTCTGACTGATTTGACCACCGACATTGCCGTGATCGCCGGCTCACACTACTGGTCCCGCCCGCCCGATGAAGACCATCCTTATGGGCATCGGCGTCTTGAAACCCTGGTCAGCGTTTTCATCGGAATCGCGCTGGCCGCAGCCGGAGCGGGAATCGGCTGGAAAGCCTTATCGACCCTTCATGAAATGCATGGATCACCACCGAGCTGGATTGCGGTGCTGGCGGCGTTTGTGTCTATCGTCTGTAAAGAATGGATTTATCGCTGGACGGCGGCGGTTGGACGGCGAGTTAAAAGCTCCGCGCTGGCGGCCAATGCCTGGCATCACCGGACCGATGCACTCAGCTCTCTGCCGGTGCTGATGGCCGTCAGCGGTGCCATGCTCTTTCCAACCTGGTCGTTTCTGGATCATGTCGGTGCCGCAGTTGTGTCTATCTTTATATTGCATGCGGCTATCAAAATCATTTGGCCCGCCATCAGTGAGCTGATCGATGTCGGCGCACCCAAGGAAATCCAAAAGAAAATTAATATGCTTGCGTTAAAAAATAGCGCTGTCAAAGAGGCCCACAAAATTCGCACAAGATATATCAGCACCAGCATTCAGGTGGATATGCACATAGTGGTGGATGGCACCATTACGGTGCGCGAAGGTCATGATATCGCAGATGATGTAAAAGATTGCATCATCGCTGAGATCCCGGAAGTTCTGGATGTTATTGTCCATGTTGATCCCCCTAAAGCCGCCTTGGAGCAAATTGATTAACCAGAACAATCAAGCACCACCGTAAAAAGGAGAAACCGATTTAATTTAATTCACTGCTGAGCCGCAGATATCGCAGAGAATTTTATTCTTTGCCTGAATTTTTGAAAGGAACTGACTATGTCGGAAAAATTTGAACTGAAATCCCCGGAACTCAGATGTATATGTGATCCAAAAATTTTTAAATTTAAAGACACCTCGGAAATTGAACCCTTAGATAAGGTTATCGGCCAGGAAAGGGCCGTTCAGGCCATCGATTTTGGTTTAAATATGAAAAGTCCGGGGTACAATATTTTTGTTACGGGCTTAGAAGGCACCGGCAAATCAACGATTGTAAAAGATATCGTAACCAAGCATGCAAAAGATCTTCCCACCCCGAATGACTGGTGTATGATCAATAATTTCAAAGACGCATTTCGCCCCAAAGCCATCTCTGTGCCTTGCGGGAAAGCCAATCCATTCAAAAAGCAAATGAATAAACTCATCGAGGATTTGAAAAAGAGGCTTCCAAAAGCCTTTGAAGACGAATCTTATCAGGAAAAAAAGGCGGAGATCCAAAAAAAATACGGAGACGCGCAGCGAGAAATGATTAAAAAATTAGAGCAATCCGCAGCAGAACGGAACATTCACATCCAACGGACCCAGGTCGGCTATCAAACCGTTCCGATGATCGATGGAAAGCCGATCAGCCCCGATGAGTTCCACAAGCTCTCCGAGGATGTGAAAGCAAAAATCAATGAAGGCATGGAAGCCATCCAATCCGAACTGGAATCCACCCTGAGAGAAATCAATAAAATTAATCAAGAAGCAGAAACAGTTATCGAAAAACGGATGCAGGAAGTAACGCTTTTTGTGGTCAAATCCCGCATGGACATTTTGCGAAGTGAATATCCAGATAGTTCGGATATTCTTTCCTACCTGGATGAAGTTCAAGAAGATATTGTTGAAAATGTGAAGTATTTTATGCCGCCGAAAGGTCAGCCCAGCGGAATTGAAGCCTTTTTGCCTCATGCTCATAAACCGTCTTTTGAAAAGTACGATGTCAACGTTCTGGTTGACCGCCATTATACTCAAGGCGCTCCGGTTATCTTTGAGGCCAATCCAACCTATAACAATGTTTTCGGCCAAATTGAAAAACGCGCCTACATGGGCACTTTGACCACCGACTTTACCATGATTCAGGCAGGATCGTTATTGAGAGCCAACGGTGGGTTTTTGATCATGGAACTGGAGTCGGTTCTCATGAATCCCTTTGTTTGGGAGGCGCTCAAACGTGCCTTGCAAAACAAACTCTTATATATCGAAGATATGGTTACCGGTTTAGGATACGGTACGGCCTCACTGCGTCCGCAGCCGATTCCGCTCGATGTCAAGGTTATCTTGCTCGGTAGCTACAATCTTTTCCATGTCATGCAAAATACGGATTCCAGGTTCAACAAAATTTTCAAAGTACGCGCGGATTTTGATTATGAAGTGGCGCGCAACGAAGAGACCATTCAAAAATATGCCAAGTTTATCGCCCGGGTATGCAAAGAAGAAAAACTGCTGCCGTTTACACCGGATGGTGTGGCGGCCATTGTAGAGTACGGAGAAAAATATATCGCACATAAAAACAAGCTTTCGTTGCGCTTCGGTCCCATCGTGGGAATTATTAAGGAAGCCGATTATTGGGCCCGCAAAAATAATGAATCGTTGGTATCAAACACCTATGTCGTCAAAGCATTTAATGAATACCGCTTTCGCTATAACTTGTACGAAGAGAAAATGCATGAATCCTATGCCGAGGACACCATATTGATCGATGTCAGCGAAAAAACAGTCGGCCAGGTAAATGCCCTGGCGGTCTACCAAATCGGTGATTTCTCCTTCGGGCGTCCCTCGCGGATTACGGCCGAGACATTCATGGGCAAGGCCGGGGTGATCAATATTGAGCGCGAAGCCAAGCTCAGCGGCAACACCCACGATAAAGGTGTGCTGATTCTTTCCGGGTATTTGGGAAGAACATTTGCGCAGAACTACCCGCTGAGCCTGTCGATCAGCATCACCTTTGAGCAAAGCTACGGAGCTATCGATGGAGACAGTGCTTCTTCCACGGAGCTGTACGCCATTCTGTCCAGTCTGTCCGGTACCCCGATAAACCAAGGAATCGCTGTTACCGGTTCGGTAAATCAAAAGGGAGAGATACAGGCAATTGGCGGTGTGAATCAAAAAATTGAAGGCTTTTTTGATGTGTGTAAAACCAAAGGCCTCACCGGCGAACAGGGCGTGCTGATTCCTCGGGCAAATGTGAAAAATCTGATGTTGAAAAAAGAGGTCATTGATGCCGTAACAAACGGACAATTTCACATCTACCAGGTTTCAAGCGTTGAGGAAGGTATTGAAATATTGACCGGAAAACCGGTGGGTCAGCCGGATGATGAAGGCAATTTTCCTGAGGGGACCGTTTATGGTGATGTGCAGAAAAAGCTCCAGAAATATCTGGAAAAATCGATGAATCTCAAAAAGAAATTTGAAACCGATAACAATGAAGAATAAAAAAGGTACCCTGGGAACCTTTGCCGGCGTTTTCACGCCAAGCATTCTGACCATTCTCGGCATCATTCTTTTTCTTCGTCTGGGTTATGTGGTCGGAAATGCCGGCTTGGGGCGTGCTTTGTTGATCCTGTGCCTGGCCAACGGCATATCGGTTTTAACCAGTGTGTCGCTTTCGGCCATAGCCACCAACCTCAAGGTAAAAGGCGGCGGGGACTATTATCTGATTTCACGAACCTTGGGCCTTGAATTCGGCGGGGCCATCGGTATCGTACTGTTTCTGGCGCAATCGGTGTCTATTGCGTTTTACTGTATTGGTTTCGGCGAGGTAATTTCCACGCTGATTCCAACCAATTTGAATGCCCTTCCCCAACTTATCGCTGCGCTGGCCGTCGTCTTTCTTTTCATCTTCGCCTGGTTGGGAGCCGATTGGGCCACCCGCTTTCAGTATGTCGTCATGGGTATTCTGGCGGCGGCCATCACCTCTTTTTTCATTGGCGGCCTGATCAAATGGGACACCGCGCTGCTTTTTCAAAATTGGACCCCCTCCGCCATAAATTTTAATTTCTGGGTACTCTTTGCCATTTTTTTCCCGGCGGTCACCGGATTTACCCAGGGGGTGAGCATGTCCGGCGATTTAAAAGATGCCGGAAAAAGCCTTCCCCTGGGAACCTTTGCGGCGGTGGGATTGTCCATTGTAGTTTATTTTTTTTCGGCCGTATTGTTTGCCGCCACCTTGCCTGCTGAGACCATGATCGGCGACTATGGTGCCATGGAGCAGGTCGCGTATGTTAGTTTTCTGATCACCGCCGGCGTGATCGCCGCCACCCTTTCTTCTGCCATGGCATCTTTTTTAGGTGCACCCCGCATTTTACAATCGTTGGCCGGCGATCGCATTTTTCCTTTTTTAGTGTTCTTTGCCAAAGGTTCGGGACCCACGCAAAATCCGCGCCGCGCTGTCTTGCTGTCGACTACAATCGCATTTGCGACCATCGGACTTGGAAAACTCAACCTGATTGCCCCGGTGGTGTCCATGTTTTTCTTGATCTCCTATGGTCTTCTCAATTACGCCACCTATTATGAGGCGCGTTCTGCGAGCCCATCCTTTCGACCGCGCTTTCGCTATTTCAATAAATGGCTGAGTTTAGCCGGCAGCCTGGGTTGCTTAGCTGCGATGCTGGCCATTGATTTTACGGCCGGTGCCATTGCCATTGCCATTTTGCTGGCCATTTTTCAATATCTTAAACGCACGGCCGGCCCATCCCGCTGGGCAGACAGCCAGCGCTCCTATCATTATCAACGTGTACGGGAGCATCTATTGGCCGCTGCGCATGAGTTCGAACATCCCCGCTACTGGCGTCCTCAGATTCTGGCGTTTTCGGATAATCCTCAGAGACGCGCAGAACTGCTGCAGTTTGCGGCCTGGATTGAAGGCGGCAGTGGTTTGACCACCCTGGTTCGAATCCTGGAGGGTGAAGGCCTTAAAATGCGTAAACTCATAGCCGAGGCCGAAGAACAATTGCAGCAAGATATTGCCAAAAACAAATCGAATGCATTTCCGTTGGTCATTGCTGCTCCCAATCTTAGGGTCGGCATTCAAACCCTGGTTCAGTCGTATGGCATCGGTTCGATGAAAGCCAACACCATTTTGCTGAATTGGCGCGGACAGTCACCCAAAAAAATCATCGGCCTGCATGATCAACGCTTTGGCCT
>CP070746.1:1405138-1408717 GCA_020348305.1 Desulfobacterales bacterium | reverse complement strand
CCGCGTGGCACAATCCCAGATTTCCTCCCAGCGCATCTCCTTAAAATTTTTTCGGTGGAGCTCAAGTAATATGCGTTCGCGCAAACCGGTTCGGGTCACATATTCTGTGTAAAGATCGCTCGTAACGAAAATGGTTTCCGGAATGCGAAACCCCTCGCGGGACATCGATGCCAGGGCAAAACCCTTGCCACCGATGCGTTTGCTGTCTTTATTGTCTACCTTCGAGGCTGGTATGATCCAGTTCATTCGGCGATATGCAACTCCATGACATTTTGAAAATTTTTCACCAGGTAATAGGATTTAACCGTCACCCTTACCAGCGCACATGTCGGTGATTTGACAAAATCTTCCAGGTAGGGATGTTTGGATAGATAAGATTTTATATATATATTTTTGTTGCTTCCGCTAATTTCCGCGGCCTCTCCGGTAGCCGTAACCGCTATTGCTCGATGGAAATCCGAAACTTGGTTTTGACTGGAGTTCACCAGCAGCGCCACCCGGCAATCCGCAGATAGGTTGGCAAATTTACGGGTCGTCTTTGGGGTAACAAAAAAGATATGTTTCAGATCTTCAGTGGCCACAAATGCGACCAGGCTGGCATATGGCTGCCCGTCCTGATGAGTAGACAGCACGGCCAAATTTTGCGATCCAAAAAGATCCCTAAGATGCCTTTGAATTTCCTCTGACTTTTCCATATCAATTGCTCGCCTTTAGGGCCATTTCCAGATGGGTACTAACTATTTTCCGGAACCAACCAGCGGCAGCTCTTTGTCAATTTGAAAAAATACGAGAAACCGGGTCTCATCCTTTTCATCGATATACTGTCTTCTGCGTAATGATTGCAGCAGCTCAGTGTCCTGTTCTTCGCCCACTTTGGTCAGAAAAAGCCTTTTGCCCTTATAGCCGGGGCCGTTTTGGTGGAATAAATAGGCTGCGTGCGGGTTGGATTGAAGATTATGATGAGTAAGCCGATCGCGCATAATCATCGCGATGGTGCCATCTTCCATGAAATGCGGTCGTGCATACACCGCAGCATCAACTTTACCCTCCCCGTCAGCGGTAGCTAATACGCCCACACCTTCGGTGTCTTCAAAATATGCTTTAAGATCCATAATGTCCTCCTTCAGTATAGCCTCAGTTAAAGAAACAAAATTTTTAATGGTCTATGATATGTATCGAATTAATTTTTTATGATAAAGATATTTGAACATAATACAGAAAGCGAAAAAGAAAAGGTGTCTGCAAGAAAGGATTTATCCATGGAGATTTGTGAAAATCTTTGGCAGGTCGGTGGCGCTGGATTTACAGCACCCGATGATGCCGCCATCTATCTAATTCGATGCGGTGAGAAAGCAGCGTTAATTGATGCCGGCTGCGGCAATGCTCATGACAAATTGGTCAATAACATCTCCGCAGTCTTGCCGTCAACAGTCGAGATTGAATACTTGCTGCTGACCCACTGTCATTATGATCACACCGGCGGGGCGGCAGCAGTCAAAGATCAGTACGACTGCAACATTATTGCCCATTATTTAGATGCTGTCTATCTGGAAAAAGGAGACAACGACGTCACGGCTGCTTCCTGGTATGGCGCACGCATGGATCCTTTGCCAGTTGATCGCAAAATCCGTCGTCCTAAAGAAACCATAAGGATAGGTAACGGAGAGATCCTTGCCTTTCATTGTCCGGGGCATTCCCCCGGCTCACTTGTATTTGTGGTGGACTTTGATTCAATCCGGGTTCTCTTCGGGCAGGATGTCCACGGCCCTCTGGATCCATCACTGCTGTCCGATACCCAGCAATACATAAAGTCATTAAAATTTATGTTGAGTCTTAATGCTGATATTCTGTGTGAAGGACATTTCGGCGTCTATCAGGGTAAAGAACAGATCGAACAATTTATTCGATCGTTCTTAAATATTTCATGATCAGAAACGGATTTGAAACCTTAATATAAAAGGAATCCAATGCTTACTGGTGTTTTTGTTCTGCTCTTTGGTTTTGGTATATTATTTGGATTGTGCGTTTTTCGCTCAATGAGAGTGTAACCTACCGCTGGAGAGGGACGGCTCGCAAACCCGTTGCCCTTCAGCTTTACGGTTAGCTGTACTGTGCATATTCGGAGAGAGGAGTATGAAGTATTCAGCAATCAACTTGGAAGAAAAACTGGCTAAGTTTTCAGAACATTGGTCACCTAAAATCATTGCTCATTGGATATGAATTGTGGAGTCGCGCATCCGATTTAAATAAGGTTTGCTGCATTTGCCCGATGGAGACATTTTAAACATCGCAAAACGGATTTTGAAGAAATTTAGCATGGGGGCCTAATACAGGTGCAGTCCGCCAAACATGCTATTGTAACGATTGGTGGACTTAACCGAGATCCTTATATTTCCAACATATACCAAAAATTATTTGCCATTCAAAACTTGTGATACACATACCATATGAACAGCCACTAAATCGTCAGATTTGGAATTGTTTTAATTGTTTCTCTACGAGATTGAATCTTGGTCACTACATTTTAGAATAGGCTATTTTTGAACAGAATCTAAACTCAATGGAAGCGTTAAACGGAAGGTGGCCCCTTGGCCTTTCTCGCTATTTATTTGAATATTTCCTCTCAGACAGCGGGCCAATATCAGGGCACCGGCCAACCCAAGTCCGTGTCCTTTACGCGGTATGATGGAACATTCCTTTACCTGTGCATAGCGTTTGAATATCAAATCATGATGCTCGGGATCGATACCCGGCCCATCATCGATAACTTCTGTGACAAGCTGATCGTTGTCTAATTCCATTTTTATCTCGATTCGTCTTTGCCGGTGATGGAGGGCATTTTTGATGAGATTTCCGATAATCTGGCGGAATTTGACTTCATCCTGAAACATCTCGGTTTTAGCGGCTTTGGGATCAACGTCCAATACGATGCCGGATTTAAATAAAAATTCCTTGGCCTCGCCTTCGCTGTCGCAATTTCTGAACTCTTCAAAAATGGATCCGGCAACGGTTTCAAGGGAATCCTTTAACGCCTGGTAAGCGGATTCTGCGGGTTGAAACCGACAGCAAATAAAGCAGCCGGCTTCGGACCGTCCAATTTCCAACAGGTTATTCAGCATCTGGCGGGCTTTCTTCGAATTTCTCAAGGTTCGTTTGAGCGTCTTCTGCTGACGGGAGGTCAAAGATCCATATTTATCTTGTCTTTCAAGCAGTGTTCGGAGACCGGTTTCAATGATAGACATCGGATCCTTGAGTTCATGGATTAAAAATTCTATTTCAACGTCGCGGAAAAAATTTTCCGGTGTTTCTATTACCTGATGGGATTCTTCCTGGTGTTGGGTTTCTTTGTTCATCTTCAATTCGCTTGACTAGATTTATTTGGTATAAATATTAACTAATTTCCATCTGATTCTTCTTTTAATAATCGTTCAGACGAATAAAACTGAACGGTGACTGTCGTTCCACCCGACTCTTGACAGTCTTCTGTTGTCTGGCAGTGACCACAATCTTCTATTTTTCCAGGGCAATTGTAACTTTCCTGCGCAATAACACGGCATTGATTGGATGTCATCTGAAGTT
>CP070746.1:1401729-1405038 GCA_020348305.1 Desulfobacterales bacterium | reverse complement strand
GTCTGCTTCTTGCTCAGCCATCCGCTCAACAACCTTTTCCACGATTCGGTTGACTAATTTTTCGTCAAGATTCATGAGTTTCCCTGACCTCAAGTTTAATTTCGATATCGAAAACCTGGTCCTTTGGGCCAGGTCAAAAATAATTGGCTCTGCCAGTAACAATATTCCATATTCCATTATTCCATTAGGATAAAACCACACCCCTTTGGGGTGAGATCAAAGCCGGGGCCTCTGGGCCCGGATTCTTTACTTATTCATCTGCCAAGAGTTTCCCAATTGAGATATTATCGTTAAAGTCGATTTTCAATGGATCATAATCCTTCTGAACTTCCTTTTCTTCCGAAAAGAAGTCACGACGTCTTCGGACCCCATCTTCAATTTTCGACAAACGCCGGGCTGTCGCTTTTTTGTCGTGGTAGGCGATTTCATGAACCAGGGCGCCCAAAAAGGTGATGATGTGAGCAAACGGATCAACAAACGAAAAGCCTTCCATATCAATGACCACATAGTAATCGGCAAGATTGACGACCGGAGATTTCAGCGAATCACTTAAACAAACGACTTCAGCCTCATACTGTTTGGCATACTCAATCAGCTTGATCGCTCTGAACGGATAGCGGGGGAAGGAGATAACGAATACCAGCAGGGACTTTCCGTGCAACGCGATATAATCCAGATTCTCCCAGGAGTGTAAGGTTTCGATAAATACACCTTCTTTAATTTTATTTAACAAATACCCAAAATAAAAGGCCAAGGTGGCAGATGCCTTGTACCCGGCAACCATGACGGATTCGGCGTTATAGATCATTGTGGCAAGGCTTTTCAGTTCTTCTTCGGAAACTGATTTCACCAAATTTTCCAGGTTCATGACCGTGTTTTGGCTGTAGGCTTTCAACGTCGATGTCTCATCGGTTTCCCGACTGCTTTTGAGAAGTCTTTCCACGCTGGTTAATTCGTCGCGCAGAAGCCTCTTTAGATATTGCTCGAATTCACCGTAGCCATTGAACCCCAAGTCCATCACGAAACGGGTGATGGTAGGCTCGCTGACCTGGCAATTCTCGGCAATCTCTTTGGCACTCATCAAAAATAGCCGCTTATAATCCTCCATCATAAAGTCCGCCACCCGCCGCTTTTTCGGTGATAATTCAGGCCGAATGCGAATAATTTGATCAAAAAGATCTTTTCTTACGGTTTCAATCATATTTTATTTCTTTATGGTACACGACACTATTATTCCCTGCCCCTCAGAGCCCGTAGCGAGTCTTCGGCCGCTTTTTTGGCGCTGTGGACGTCTGAGGTAGCACCGGCAAAGTACACTCTACCGCTGGCTCCATATACACTTACATGCAGAAGCCTGATGTCGGCGGCCTTTTCGGCTTCATTGGCCGCATAGCCGGCATAACCGGCCGGAACGACTTCTAAAATATGCATGGTTTCATCACTTAACGCCATACTGGCAGCTCGAAACCGGTTTACAATCTGGCTCATATAGGGATTGAGCCGTTCCACTGTTTCGGTGGCCAAAATTCTCGGTTTGAGGCGGTCGTTTTCTTTACACCCCAGATAATCCAGAATAACTTCACCGGCTTCTTTGACATCAGCGGGGGAATCAGCGTGAACCTCCAGCATGCCGTAGGTTCTTTCCACCACAAGCGCACCGGGTCGAACATCGGCTTTTTTCATCACCGCATCCGTGATGGAATTTATCTCAATTCCTGGGGCGATTTCTACAAAAAGAGCTGCCTGTCCGGCAATCGGATAGTATCCACGCGCAGAGGAGCCGATAAAACCTGCCATCTGTTTTTGTAACTGATCGATATAGGCAAATGCCCTCAAATCTATATTCATTTAGTTTTCCTGTTCAGATACTCTTCAACCATTCCCGCTTGTTGGGACAGACGGCTGTTACAGTGGTGCAAGCCGCATTCCCCTGACATGAGCACTCCTTATCCCCGCCTTTGCTGAATCGGCCATAACAAAAATCCGTAATAGATATCGACGTTTGACAATCCATAATCAATTCTGAAATCAGCCGACCGATAACAGGGGCTAAACCGAAACCGTGTCCACTGAAACCGGTAGCAAAGACAAAGCCCGGCACTTCTTCCGAAAATCCCAATACCGGCAGGCCGTCCGACATCTGGGCGATAAGGCCCGACCACATTCGAATCAAATTAAGGTTTTTTAACACAGGAAAATAATCGATTACCATCTGGGATATGGCCGGTCCGATATAATGAAACAGGGGTTTGCCTTCCCGGTGGATGAATTGTTCAGTACCGACGAATCCACCCCAGAAAAAAGATCCGTGAACTGTCTGCCGCCCGTAAAACAAACCCTTTGCGTGTCCGATCATCTGTTTAAACAGGGGGGCATATGGTTCGGTGATCAGGGCCTCTGAAAACACCGGTCGCATCGGCAGGTCCAATCCCACCATATTGGCAACCTTTCGACCGGCCACACCCGCAGCATTCACCACCAGGTCGGTCTCAAATGTTCGTTTGTCGGTTTCCACCCCCGTAACTCTACTTTTTCGTAATCGAATATCCTTAACTACTTCGTGGATGAAAAAACGTGCCCCAAGTCTTTTGGCTTTTTTAAAAAAGCCGTAGGTTACCAAAAACGGGTTCACATGTCCATCCGTCGGACAGAAGCTGGCGCCCAAGACTTTCTCACCGATGTGCGGATTGATTTCCAGCACCTGTTTACGATTCAGCATTTCCAGATCAAGTCCGATCGCCTTTTGGTTTTCAACGGACAGGCGCATGGTTTCAAGCTCCTCTTCGGAGGTGCACAGCCGGAGGTTGCCCTTTCTTACATACTCCACATCCATACCCAGTTCTTCGTGCAGGTCGCCGTACATTCGGATACTTTCCATGGCCAGCGGCATTTCTTTAAGGTTGCGTGCGGATTGGCGCACACCTCCGCCGTTGGCGCCGGAGGCCTCTCCACCAATGTCTGATTTTTCAACGACGGCCGGCTTGAGGCCTTCTTTGGCCAGGTTGCAGGCAATCGCGCATCCCATCACGCCGCCGCCGACTATTACTACATCTACTTTCTCAGGCATTTTATCTCCTAACTATTTGCGAATACCTCCAGCCTCAGCGGGCGCACCGGCCCTCTGGCGGTTGCCGGTTCCACTTCGGCGGGACTGAGGCCAAGCTCCTGGACCAAAATTTGGGTGACCAAACGCTGGCAGGTCTGTCCCTGGCAAAGCACCATTCATGATCGGGTTACCCGCTTGATGCCGTTTAGAGTACGCATGCCATTGCGAATAGCTTCCTTTATCTCTCCTTTCGTGATTTCTTC
>CP070746.1:1398604-1401629 GCA_020348305.1 Desulfobacterales bacterium | reverse complement strand
AGCTTTGTAAGCCCGTTTTTACCATAAATCGAAAAACTTCTTTAGAAAGGCTTTCAAAGCGATGCCTCTGCGATTAGCTTAAAGGTCACATTCTCCAATCGCTGCTGAAAAGGCTTATCTTTATAGGTCATTGCGATGTGGGCGAATGAGACAAGTTCTTCTTGTATTGTCTCAGAAAGCCAACGGTAGGCCTCTTTCCACTGATTTTTAACAATTTCGGCCCTTTGAAGTCTGAGCGAAACCAACGCCTCGATGGGAAGAAGCGTTTTCAAAAAATGAGCGACGGCTAACTTGCGCGACGTGGGATTTGTGCAGACCACCTCCCAAATTCTGCGCTCGTCTTCTGTATCAGAAATCATATATTCAAGAAGGTGCAGTTGACCAAAACCAAGCCCTATATCAGTGAGCCATGTGACTACGTCATAGTCTTTGAGAGCTACAGAAAGCATATAAACAAATTGCTGCAAAAGCTCTAAGTCCATTCCACAAGACTGCCCAGCTTGCTGTAATTTGGTTGAGTATCGAAAAGTATAGAATTCTGGTGTTCCATGATGAAAGGCATGGCTCATCTCGTGATGCAGTACGCCTTGAAGGACAACATCTTGGACGTCTTTTACCCTTTCTTGGCAGATGTGGATCCGTGGATGATCTTTCCATGCTTCATGGGTGGCCAGAAAATCAGTCTCTCCACCTGTTGCAATCCCAAGTTCCTGCTGTTCTTGCTGATAAAATGCTTGGAGTTCATCCATACCTCTCCAGATGTTTATGAAAATAACAGCAGGAGCAGTTAATGTCCCTTTTTTCTCCAAAACTTCGTTTATCCACGACTGAACCTTGCCCACAAATTCCTTTTGGATCCCTTCCGAAGGCTGAATTACAATTTGGGTTGTCATAAAGGGCCTTTTAAAAACGTGCTTGATAGATTGTAACCTTAAGCATTGTTTCATAGTTCATAATTTTTTTCCATGCCATTTCCGGCTTTGTGCATTCGCCACAATATTTTGCAGATTAGGAAATGACCAATCCATTCTTTTTTGAGCCATTAATTTTGATGGATATCGTGCCTGATGGTGAAATTCGGTGGGCATGATTTTCTTATAGATGTCAAGATGTAAGATGCAATTTGGGAAAATTGTAGATTTGTGCATAACCTACGATGAATTGCAAGCATTTCAAAGGTGGCTTTTCTTTCCAAACGCCAAAACAGACAAAAATTGCAGCATCAAATGGCTGTTTCGTCTCAAAAAAAAATCGAAAAAAATTGCTAAAGTATCTGTTTTGATATTTCAGCAAAAATTAGGTGGCAGCCCGCATTCGCTTTTTTAGAGGGGGGGGTATCAGATTAGTTGGCCTCCATTTTCAAAAAACAATCGTATAGAAGCTCAAAAAGCTTTTGTCTTTAAAAAGCTATACCCTTATATACCTTAGAGATAGATCATCTTTGAGACTAGCTCTATATGGCCTTTTATCTGAATAAAATAGAATTTTTGATATTGGGGCTAGGCGGATTTTTCACTGAAAAATAATCCATTAAAGAAAAGGACGGCTGATAGAAAAATCAGGAAAAGGGTTGAAAAGTGCAGATTTGTTGGAGATACCACAGATTTTGGAACCTGAAAGTAATTCGTGATATCCTCGAATATCGGTAGTTTTGTCTCTATGACCTAAAGCACAAGATTTTGCGAAAGGGGTTTAGAGGATTCTTATAATTTCAAAGACGGCTAAGGCGGTCACTGATTTTTGTAACGTGATCAGAATTTAAGAAGATGTTTCGAAGTTTTTTATCCTGTAATGTCCAGGCTAATCTTTCAGTTACATTGAGGGCCTCTTTATAATGCCTATTGGCCTCCTGATTGAGACCCTGGGTTTCTTTCAGGTGTCCCAAGGCAAAATACGTCTTCCAGAGATGGGGGGGGTTGCCAACATCCTTTGCTAGTGACAGAGCTTTCTTTAATTCTTCCTCTGCGGTTGATAATTCCCTTCTGGTTAGGTATATTTCCCCCATCAGCCGATTTGCCCTGATCATGCCTCGTTTATTCAGCGTTTTTTCGGCAACATTAAAGGCCCTTTCAGCATAGTTTAAGGCTTCATCTGCTTCATTCTTATGGAGGTAAATTTCTCCTAAGGTACACAGGAGTCTGACTTCCCATCGAACTTTACCCCATAAATATCCAGGATCTGTCTCGGCTTGTGTTAAGAAATCCTCAAGATACTTTTGTGCTTGATCATAATTCCTTTCCATAACAGCATTTTCAGCCAGATTGACAATCGCATTGGCCTCTGCTTCTTCGGCTCCTGATCCAATTTTTAGGGTAGCCTCATAACTTTGCTCATTAAACTTCTTGGCCTCTGAAATCCATCCTAAGTCACTGTAAATCCAACCCAGCCAATTTAATATTTTGGCTCTGTTCAAGGCCTCCCCTGTTTCCTCCGCTAATTTAATCCCTTCCTTAAATGTAGATATGCTGGGTAAATAGTGCCCTTGGCAGGCCTGTGCATAAGCCAATAGGAGGTAAACAAACACACATGCCCGTGCATTTTGAATGGCTTTCAACGTTGGAATAATATTCTTGCAATAATTTAGTCCTTCATCATCGGGAATTCCGCAATGAGGGAATTGAAGGGCCCTAATACTTAATGCCAGTGTTAAAATAAGCGGGCTATTAATCTTTTTTCCGATATTAACCGCCTCTTCAACATATCTAATACCCTGCACATCTCCAAGCGCCACAGTTATCGTTCCTAGACCGATTAAATTCCTCCCTTCTATAACAGGATTGCCGATATGTTTTCCGAAATCTATTGCCTCACGATATATACAAACTGAAGCTTCGTATTTTTTTCCTAAGGCAAGCGTCCACGCCGCCATAGACAGAGACTCAGCCTCTTTGTTTTGGTCTCCCATCTTCCGGGCGACCTCTCTAGCCTGAAAGAAGTCCTTCTCGGCTTCGCTGAAACGTCCGATATTAAATGCTGTATTGCCTCTGCCATGAAATAGGCTATATTCTTGATGCGGTAATGGCGT
>CP070746.1:1385316-1398504 GCA_020348305.1 Desulfobacterales bacterium | reverse complement strand
TCAAGGTATTCCAGATATTCTATTCGCTCATTTAATAATGGCGCTGTCAGATGCCTTTTCCGATAAAAGGATCGTTTGTTGATTTTTTCGAACATAATTTGATCTCCTGTATTGAGTTAATGAAAAAACTATTGGAATGGGAACCTAAAATTAAATTAAACAAAGGTAATCTAAAGCAGGTACGGAATTACTTACCCTTAAATACCGGCTCTCGCTTCTCCTTTCTGGCCGCGATCGCTTCAAAAAAATCTGTTGTCGAAAACGTCTTGTTCAAAGCTTCATTTTCATTGTCCAACGCTTTGGTTACCGCTTCGATTAAGGGCTTGTGCATGGCCTGTTTGGTCAGGCTAACCGCCAGTCCGGCACCTTGCGGTGGAATTAGTTTTGCAGCCATTTGCGTGGTATAGGGCAGCAGTTCATCATGGGGAAGTACCTTGTTCACCAGCCCCAGTTCATATAATTTTTGAGCACTTAAATCTTCTCCGAAAAAGCAAATCTCCTTGGCCCTCTGAAATCCCAGCATCCGGGGTAGAAGAAAGCTGGAAGCAAGTTCCGGGATAATGCCCAGGTTTATAAAAGGAAATCTTGCCCATGCATGCTCCGAAACATAGATCAAATCCGCACAGGCTAATGGTATGGTGATTCCACCGCCGATGGCCAACCCGTTGATTGCGGCAATAAGGGGTTTATAAAGCTGCCATAATTTTAGACACAATTTTTTCTGAGCGATATCGGTTAAATCGATCTCTTTTTTAGTGGCCTCATCCAGGGCTTCGTATTCAGATAAATCGAAGTATCCGCCACTGCTGAAGGCCTCATTTGCCGGATCATCACTGTCTACGGGTTTGGCGCCGGTGAGGATCATGGCTTTGGCCGACTCATCATTTTGCACCGCATCCGCCGCCCAGTTTAATTCCAAAAGGACCGTGATGGTTAAGGCATTTTTAATTTCCGGTCTGTTTATTGTTACCGTGACAATTCCAGTCCCGTCATCTTTTTCGTATAGAATATTTCTAAATTCTTTGGCTTCCATACCTGTCCTCCTGGTTTTGAGAAAGGATTGAAGCGGGTTTGTTTCTCTTTTACCCGACACCCTGTTTTTGTTTTTTCATTGCGGATGGATCAAGGTAGCCCTGCGCCGGGTATATCAACTTGCACAACCTCAAGACGGCCGCTTGATTTGGCCCGTGCGCCTTGGGGATTTATGGTTTCGGCTGTAAGTAAGAAAAGTGTGTTACGCTGGGGGCCACCCAGCATGCAGGCGTAAGCTTGAGTTGAGACGTTGATGTGATGGGTGATTTGGCCGCCTTCGCAAACTCGCATGACGCCAACTATTCCGGCTGGCGATGCTACCCAGATTGCACCTTCGGCATCCAGACAAATTCCATCCGGGTAGGCATCTTCGATTTTAGCCCACGTGCGGCGATGGCTTAGTGATCCATCGGCCTCAATGTCGAATGCAGTTAGCCTCGATCCAAATGTTTCGGCCACAATCAGCGTACCTCCATCCGGAGTGATGACACTGCCGTTTGGAAAAGCCATCTCATCTGCAACTACCCGGGCTTTTCCCTCGGGGGTTACCAGGATAATTTCTGCCGGCGCAAATGGCTTTTGTCCATTGAGATCAAATCCAAAATTTCCGATATACGCCCGGCCATAGTGATCAACTACCATATCGTTGCAATGAAAGGATGCAAGACCACTTAAATCGGCAACTTCCACAAGACCTTCGGCATCCAGACGCAACAGACGACGATCCAGCATCGAAACAATCAGCATTTTTCCATCCGGCAGCCAGCCAAGACCCGAGGGTTGTTGGGGAACTTCGACGATAACTTCTGCTTTCCCGTTCATGTCCACGGCCATGACCTGGCCGCCAATCATATCTGAAAACCAAAGCTTTTCTTCGTGCCAGCGCGGTCCCTCGGGAAACATCAATCCATCCAACAGGATTTCGGTTTTTTGTGCCATTTTTATTTTAAAAACTCCACGATCCCTGAATTATCTTGGTAATGTCTAAGAGACTACCGTCTAGCGCTCCGATTTGTTGACAACGGATAGTTGCGGATTCTCATTCACGCTCAGTTGAAAGACATCCGGACGCGCGTAGTGTCCTACCACATCAAAATCGAATTTGCTGCGGGCGATCAGACTTAGGTTGAGATCAGCCACCAGCGTACCTTCTTCGTCCAAGAGCGGGCCGGCCAAAACTTTGCCCAATGGAGAAATAATGGCGCTGCCGCCGCGGCATATGATATCCGGTAATCCATCCAACTCGTCCAAACCCTCTAAATCGGCCGGGTACATGTCCTTGGTGACAAACTGGTTGCAACCCAGAACAAAACAACGTCCCTCGCAGGCAATGTGGCGAAGCGTGGCTTGCCAGGTATCGCGGGCATCGGCTGTCGGTGCCAGATAAAATTCCACGCCTTTGCTGTATATCGCCATTCTGGCCAGGGGCATATAATTTTCCCAGCAGATCAGCCCGCCGATTTTACCGAGCTCCGTATTTAGGACGGTCAACGTGCTTCCGTCTCCTTCTCCCCAGATTAAACGCTCGGCGCCGGTGGGTTTGAGTTTGCGGTGCAGGCCCAACAATTGGCCATCTGGACCGAAATAAAGGAGGGTGCAGAACAGGGTACCTCTGCTGGTCTGTGTATCGCGCTCGATGACACCAATGGCCAGGTAAACATTTGCGTCCCGGGCAGCTTTCCCTAAAGTTTCGGTATCTGGCCCCGGCACATCGACGGAATTTTCCCAGTAACGCTGGAAGATACGCCGGCCAGCAGAACTGCGACGCCCCACCACCGTTCCAAAAGTAAGGCCCCGGGGATAGGCCGGAATAAAAGCTTCAGGGAAAAGAATCAATTTTGCGCCTTGCCCAGCGGCTTCACCGGCCAGCTGACAGACCTTTTCCACAGTAGCCTCACGGTCGAACAAAATCGGTGAGGCCTGTACTACCGCCACTCTAACTTTCTGCAAATTTTCAGTCATTATTCTTTCTTTCGTGATTTAATAAAATTCACCCCTTTTGGTTCTCCGCCTTGTATCCACTAGTCCTTCTTAGAAACAGGCTGCCTGGATTTGAGACTGGCTTTAAATGTCTCCCAAAATTCCTTTTCGGTATCCTTCCAGGCCGCTCCCCATCTTTTCTCAAAATAAGAGGATGGTAATCGTTCCTGCCAGGGTTCCCAGGGATCTTTTCCTTTTTTTTTGGCAATTAGAACATCGATCAGATACTCTGAGATGTGAGTTATTTCCTCCTTGGGGATGTACGACGCCGCTCCCTCTTTTATGGTTTTGACCAGATTGTCTGGAGTAAACGCATGGGCCGTCAGCATAACAGCCGGTATTTTTCTCCGGTTGGCGATTTCCAACAGACCGTAGCCGTCAACGCCCATAATATCCAGTATAGCGATATCAAAGTTCTGGGTTTCCAACTGCTTTTTGCCTTCTTCAAAGGTGGCAGCTTTTACCACCTCACACATATCCAGTAAGTCTTCCAACACACCCAGTATGTCGGGTTCATCATCCACGACCAAAATTTTTTTGCCATTTAACAAGCCGGTATCAGACATGACATTACCCCCTCGATATATCAGATCATTTTATAGAATATGTAAATTCAGATAAATTATTTGGATAAAAATTTTTCGAAAGCCATATAACACGTGGAATCTTGAATTGAAAGTCATAATTATATCGCGTGTAAAAGCGCAATTTAAAGGTGGGGTATGTGTTGGCTGTGGTCAGTACAGTTTAACTTCAAAGAATAAATTTTAAAATACTATCGGTATCTGCCAAATTTGAGAAAACTATATCAGCACCGGCGGGCTCAAGCTGTTCGTCTGAAAAAATACCGGTCGTTACTCCTATTGTAGTCGCCCCTACCGCTTTGCCTGCCTTCATATCCTTGGGGGTGTCGCCGAGCAAAAATATTTTTCTTATTAGGACTTTTAAAAGGATTTCCTGGTCGGTCATACCGTGATGATTGATGACATTTATGTCTACCTCGAGGTCATATACTTCTTTTACAGCTTCAGTATATGCTTGTCTGTGTCCGGCTGAGCTTTGAATTAATGTGTTGTCAATGTCAAAAAGCGTTAAGATGTTCATTTCTGAGTGCAGGTCTGAGCAGTTATATGGTCAAGTTGATCTTTGTGTGCTTCAATCCAGCTCATAAGGGTAATACCGTGATTTAAATATTTCAAGTACTCTGCATCATCCGGATTCTCGAGGCTATAAAAATCAACAATCGTCCAGTGAAGCACAAAAAGATTTCCTGCCGCCAGCAACGACGGCAGGTATTTCTTTTCGAGTTCCGTCAACGGCCCGGGGTCGGCAGTCAATTCACACGTCCGATTATAAGTTTGAAGAAACAATCTATATTTATCTAAAGTCAGACTACCTGCTGCCTGGCCCTCCCAGCAGGCACTAAAGTAGACTAAAGCTAAAGCAAGGTCGAATAGTCGGAGATCAATTTTCGACCAGTCAAAATCGAACACCCCGATGACATGGGAGTTTTGATATTTCAGGTTTCCTTGATGGTAGTCACAATGAATCGGAAGCTGGGGCAATTTTGAGAGATTTGGCTCCGGGATGAGAATCTCATCGACGGTGTTCAGAATGTCTTTGCGATGTTCCATGAAAAATTGATCAAAGTTGGTGTTGCCTGCTTTTTGGGTAAATTCCGTGTACACATGTCGAAAGGTCGGCAGGAAATCCATAATTGGTGGTTGCACGCGATCCGCCTCCGGGGGTTTATAAAAATTATGTCCGGCAATATGCAAACGCGCGAGCACCTCTGCAGCGCTGATCATATCCTCCTGAGCAATATGCGTATCTATCCAGCTGTAACGATCCTCTCCCTCTAAATACTCAAAAACAGCCCAAAGTTCGTTGGTTGCGTAACCTTCTCCAATCAGTTTTTCATTCACATAAGTACGCCCATTCTTGTTTGATATAACATCGGCAGCCATATCAAATCCCCTTTTTTTAAGGTGGCGAACCAGGGCGTGCTCGAATTTTATCTCTTTTTCTTCGGTTTTTGGGTTATATCGTCGTACCAGATATTTAAAGCGCCGGCCATGTTTTTCAAATAGGAGTGCAAAGCTTTGGTTACAGTAACCACCGAGTACTTCTTCAGCATCTATCAGCTCGCCCAAATCATAATGTTCTTTTACAATGCGGGCTGCTTTCTGGATCATCATATACACCTTCTTTCTCACCGCCTATTTGTTTACGTATGCACTGCTCCAGGAGAAAACATTAAACGAAACGCAAAACAATCAGGAAACACATGATTTAAAAAAGTTGTGGGGTCTCCAAAACTGATTTAACCGCCCGTTATCCGATATGGATACAATTTTTCATAAAATGGCAGGTGGTATTCATAGTAGTCTCTCAGATTGGGTTTGTCGTCCAGGCCGAAATCAAATGTTTCCATATTTTTTTGAATACCGCTGCTTTCGGCCGCATCCACATGCCATTCTTTCCACGAATCCCATTCCGGAACATTCCTAACGTCCCAGGATAGAGCCTCTTTAATAAAAGGTATACCAACCGCTTTACAATACGCCTTTGTTACGCCCTCAGGGTCCTCTTCAAGATCGTCGGCATCGATTAAAACCGGTATCTTGCCCGTTGACTCAGCGGCTTTTTCGAAAAGCTTGTATTCTAATTCATAACCGATCTCATCTAGGGATACATCCGGATTCATGACCGCATGGGAGAGAATCGTCTTTTCGGGCTCTCGTATCAGAAACGTATTTGTCATTCTTTTGAGAAAAATATCATCTTTTATAATGTGGTCAAACGGGTGGTAGGCCATGTCCTTGAAAAATACCGGAGCTTTTTCACCTTCTTCCAGAATCCACTGCTTAATGTCCGGGTAACTGTGGGGTACACTGGGGTCGATATGTTGGCCGGGGCAATCCACCCGTTTCTCGTAAACGTAATACAACGGGCTAAAAGGTTCATGCAGAACCTTATAATCACCCCTTTCCATAAAAACGCGTTCGAAAGCAGTGGAGATGGACCGAGGATGTACCCAAAATGCGATAATTTTTTCCATGACAGAAAGCCTTCCTTCTGGCAGATAATTATTTTTTAAATTTTATTCAAATTTGTCGTAATAGTCATAATCATTCTTCATAGTTTGTTACTCTTCCTTACTGCCCATTCCACAAATCATCCTCAATTGAACTTGCCATAGCAAATCCAACATTATTAACAACAACATCCAGCCGATCCTCTTGAGATAAAATAACCTCAACGCCTTTTTGAACGAATGATTCATCGCAGACATCCATCGGTGTCATTTTAATCAGGTATATATCGAGGATACGTTTTTTTTGCCGATTCGGCGACGCTTAGGTCAATTTCCATGGTTAGCAATGGTTGTTAATTTGATGTCAAACCCAGCACCTCTCCTTTTTCCGGCTCGATAATCCATCCGGTTCCGGCCCATTGTACAATTGTTAATCAGCTGTGAATTTTTTGTTTTTTTCGGTCATTCTCTTCATTTCTCTTTCAATCATTTGCTCTTTAATGAGGGATCCTCCGGAAAAAACAAACGTCATTAGTGCATGGAAACCGATGGCAATACCCCATCCGATTAACGGCCACTTGAACCAAAGATATCCGGTTGAGGTCGCAAGGTTAATGATGATAAGCAGTATATTCACAATGATATATACTGCCAAATGAATGTAAAACGATATTTTAGATTCTACCCTTTCCTTAGCCCTCAGGTAGGCTTGCTGATCGTTCATCTTGTTTCCTCACAATTACAGGTTATTCAAAAAAATTATACCCCAGGAATGAAGACAGGGTGCCATCTCCGGGCACGATTTGAGACATTATCATGGCTATTAATTTTAACTAAGGGCAAAAAGAGCACTCTGAACGATACGGGTATAGTAAGTACTTTGCGCCAAAGTCAATAACATGCCGAAAAATTGATCGGTTTTTTTGAAAAACTCGCGGGCGTGTTCTTCTGACCAGAAGAATAAGCATCTTCGTCAGAACGCATTAATAATATTTGGCTCTTTCAATTTATGAAAGTCCACAATAGGTTTGAAGATAAATGGATTGGCCTGTTTTTGTGCAACCTGATACTCCAGCTCACTGTCGATCTTAATGTGGAGTGGCTGTGCGCAATGGGCGCATTCGGTTGTTATAGAAACTGACAGGGATTCTTTTCGTAATTGCCCTTGCACGAAGGGCGTCGCAATAGCGTCAATCGCTCAAGCTGCATTTATCTTTTCTCCTGTGCTAAAAACAGCGCGGTGTGGTGTGATATCAACGGTTACCGGATAGGCCCAGGCCACAGCTCCTTGGTCGTTTCTAAACAGGAAAGTTAAATGCTTTTCGAGTTCATCCAGAATGCGATTGACATCGTCGACGGAAAGATTCACGTTTTCTGCAATGTTTTCCGGTGGCAGTGGTTGTCCTGCACGTGGGAGCTTTTTGACGACAAAATTTCGTACCACGTGATGATCTTCAGACATAAATTCGAGTTCAGATTTAATTTCCTTGGTTATATGACGCTGAATCTCATTCGCCCATTTTTTGCGAGATATCTCACTAATATTTGATCCTTCAACCATCAGTATTTTTTCATCCATATATTTACCTCCATTTCTGCAATTATAATTTGATTCTATTAATCCTCTATTCCAAACCTTTGAATACTGTCTTTGAAGTATCGAAAAGCACCCTTGCCATGGATTGCATTATACAATGATTCAGATGGGATTAGAGCCTTGTTGCAATAGCACGAATAAAGGTTAAGATGCCGGCAATCAAGAATGAAGGTATCCAAATCCACAAAAGCTCACTTTTCAAAACCATCAGGCCACCTTCGCTAAGGAAGGCTTTAATGCCGATTGGAGAAACTGTGATCGGTGTCCACGGAAAAAAAAATCTCGTATTGCTAAACGGTGATAACAAAGCAATTCCTAAACCTCCATTGGTAAACGCATCGAGGATTCCGTGGCTGGCCGACAGAAAGAAAAAGAAAATGAAGTAGAAAAACCATCGTTTCGAAAAGATCTCTGCGTCACGGAAGAAAATAAAAGTCATAAAAATACTCAATAACAAAGCGAAAAAAGGGGAATGAAAAAATCCTCTATGACCGAAAAAATGCCCATAGGGAACATTAAAAGAAAATCCAATGGCATCAGCATCGGCAATAATGGAGCAGGCTACAGCCAGGGGCCAGAAATGGTTAGGAACATCTCGTGGTGCGATTGCCAGTCCGGCAGCAACGGCAACAGCTGCATGGGAAATTGCGGTGGGCAAAATAAAGCCTCCTTTGGGTGAGCATTATTTTGGTTTTCTTAAATCGCATAAAGAGTGCAACGTTCGGGATCGTATCCTATGGGTAAAAGGAGGACGTCCGTATCATTTTGACAAATTCAAACACTTTCTAATAAAACTCAGTATTTCAAGGATTAATAACCTTGTCTTTAGATGCTTCCATTGCTAATGCCAGTGCGCCCAATACACCCGCTTTCTTGCTCAGTTCTGGCGGGATGATGTAGTCATCGATATGATATAAAATCGCGGGAAGATTAAGGTAACTATTTAATAGCGCTGATACGTTTTTGCGTATGAGGGAAAATAGTTGTTGCTGCTGCATAACCCCTCCCCCCATTATTATTCGTTGTGGTGATAAAGTACAAATGTAATTCACCAGGCCCATGGCTAAATATCTTGCTTCAAGCTCCCATGCGCGATGCTCGGGTGGTAGTTCATTAGGATTAACACCCCAGCGCTTTTCGATGGCCGGGCCGCAGGCAAGACCTTCCAAACAGTCGCCATGAAAAGGACAAATCCCGGGGAAAGGATCATCAACTTTATTATGTGGAATAAGTATGTGTCCCATCTCAGGATGAAGCAGTCCATGCACCAATTTCCCATTTATCATCCCGCCCCCGCCGATTCCCGTGCCGATCGTGAGGTAAATAAATGTATCCAGACCTATTGCTGCTCCCCAAAGGTTCTCTGCTAAAGCCGCAGCGTTCACATCCGTGTCAATTCCAACCGGCACATGAAACTCCTTTTTTAGCATACCGACCAAGTTCGTATGTGTCCAATCCTGTTTCGGCGTAGTGGTAATATATCCGTGTGTTGGTGAGTCTGGATCTAAGTCAACCGGACCAAATGTACCGATACCGATGGCTTTCACCGGACCAAATTGTTCCTGTTGATTTTTGAAGAAGCCGATGACATCACTCAGTGTTTCTTTTGGGCTTCTCGTCTCAATCGTAGTCTCAGCTATGATATTCTCGGGACCTTTCCCCAATACACAAACGAACTTGGTTCCGCCCGCCTCTATTCCGGCCCACAGTGTCATTGTTGATATTCCTTATCACATAAGTAGTGATGCGATGTCTCAAATTCCCTCCATATTTCCTGCCGCTATAGTTCTAAAGTCCATTCGGGTGCAGTTTAATGGTAAATTATTTGATTTGCAAGACCCTGCGAATGTCGTTTTGGTGAATAGCGGTAGATTTTTTTTACAACCTCAGCCAACAATGCGCATGGCTTTGGCTAAAGGCATTCTAATTGAGAGCCTTGGCTGCAGTGAAAGCCGCGATTGCCTTGCTTTGCACTCAAGTGACCGGGTAGAGGGAGAATGGATCAGATCGTCACAAGTACATTAATCAAAGGTGTTTCTTAAAAAATTCAAGCTGATCGCTTATGCTTCTTTCGAAGTTATCTCCAATATAAATATCAAAGTGACCGATTGGATAGTATTTTGCTTCTGCATATTTCCCTAATTTTTTTTCAGTTTCTTCAGCGGCGCTTTTTGGGGTTATACTGTCATGATCGCATATCTGCAGCAGGACCGGGCAGCGCACATTCTGGGCGTGTTTGACCGGCCTGTATTTGTCTCCCCGCACTATGATACGAGCACAGGCTTCGTTAATAAAATTCTCTGAAGCAAATTTTCCATAACCGTCATAAGCATCTGAAGTAGTAATACAGGCAATACTTCCTGGTTTTCCTACGATCGGTATTTTATGGGGCGAAAGGCCAAGCCAGGACCTAACTATATCACGTTGTCCGTGCATCATCATGCGGAGAATGTGACCGATGCCTAGATTTTTGAATGCCATCTTTGCTGACGCACGACCATCCAGTCCAGGACATTGCGCAACTACACAAGCGATGTGGTTGTCTTTTGCTGCGATTACAATAACATGACCACCACTCATAGAGGTTCCCCACAAAGCAATTCTGTCTGGATCAATCTCCTTGAGGCCTCGGGCATACCTGATCGCTGCGAACCAATCTTCCAGCTCATACGGGATCCATATCAATTGTCGAGGTTTACCCTCGCTTTTACCAAAATGCCGGTAATCGAATATCAGCACTGCAAAGCCAGCTTCCTGATAACGAACAGCATAAGATTCCAAGCCCATATCCTTGGTACCCCCAAAACCATGCCCCATAATGATACAAGGAATCGGGGCAGATAAATTCTCAGGCAGATACAGCCATGCACTCAATGCTGTCCCTTTAACTTTAAAACTCAAATCTTTTCTTGAACTAGATGGTTTTGCATCCACCTTCTTTGGCATTTGCTTCTCTGTTACCAGGCGTTGCTCTGGAACCGAAATGCCAGGGACAAGGGCCACAATTGCTAGTTCAAGGATAATTAATCCAATAAGAATGCCCATAATGATGCCAATGACTCGAAGAATCATTAGTACTATTTCCATTTGCCCTCTTCTCCTGTGATTCTATTCCTGCCCGGTCTAGTGATGGTATATTTTAACGGAGTCTTTCAGCAACCCCTCGACGTATTCTTTATCAGCACTTTGATTCATGAAAACCTCCTTAGCGCCCCCCATGATTGCAAGCGCGTGTCAGCGGTTCTCGCCTTCGGATCGGGTGAGCAGTCCGAAGAAGATCAAGGTTCGGAGCTGCTGCTGAAACTGGTTGAAATCGGAGAACACGTTTCTCCAGCTCTCTTCCTTCACCAGCTCGTAGAGCTTCTCCGTGACTATCCATAAGAATTCCGGATTTATGTCGGAACGGATTTCCCCCTTTTTCTGAGCATTGGTGATGTTCCTGAGGTAGCGGTGCTTGGCTCGGTCCATCACGTCATCAATGGATACAAGTTCACGGATGAATTCGGCCTTGACGCGGGAGCTGAACTCCACCTTCCACCGGGTCATGAGATTTATCTTTTGCGGGAAAGGGATCTCCATGGCGTTGATCTCGTCGAATTTCCTGAAGCCCTCCTCCACCCAGTTGTCTCTGATACTCCTAACCAGTTCGACCTTGTTCGGAAAATATTTATAAAAGGTCATTTTGCTGACGCCGGCTTCCCGGCAGACCTCCTCCACTGTGACCCGTTTGGCCCCGAAGCGGGAGAAGAGTCCTTCGGCGGTACGGATGATCTGCTCTCGCTTCCCGGATTGCCTTTTTCTTTTAGGTTTGTGCATGTTCGATTACTAAGTATTACTAAGAAGAACAATAGCCACTCGAGATGATCGATTTCTCGCGGCTGGAAGCCGCTCCCACAGTTCGATGATAAATATGTGGCTTTTGATTCCGGAACAACGAAGTTAAAATTAGAAAGAAAAAAGAATACCAAAAATTTTTTTGGTTCAAGCTTCATTAATTCTGTTTCCTAACAGCCACCAGCACAGGTGTGCAGGGTAATGATGAATATGATAGCTAATTCATCAAGGCGCTGAGCATCACACGCAGCAAGAGCCAACCATGCCCCCTCATCAGCTAATTGAAGGGTTACAGCTTTGCCAATTCCACTCGATGCTCCTGTTACAATGACTGTCTTTTCTCTAAAGGTGGTTTTTGCCATCTTTAATTCTCTATCTTTGATCCATATGATGTAAACTAGCGGCCTAACTTATATTAGGCTTTATATAAAATTATAAAACGAAAACGTAAACGTTCACAGGTTCAGAGTTCACCGTTTAAGGTTTTTAGCCGTGAACCCTGAACCTCTGAGCCCGTAAACTGATACAAAAAAAGAGCTAACTTATTCATCCGTTTCTGAAGTGTCATCATTTGCATCCGGCGGCAATATTCCAGAAGCTTCGGCTTCTTCGGCGGCAAGCTGGGCTTTGGCGGTGGCTTTGGCGGCTTTGCGGGCGGCTTTGGTGGCCTGCTTTTCAGTCTCCTGGATTTCTTTTTCCAGCCCGGCTTTGTCTTCGTCATTTGCTTCAAGCGATAAATCTTTGAGTTTTTCTTTTGCCTTTTCAGCGGTTTCGGCAGCTTCGGCAGCTTCTTTGGCTGCCTTTTCAGCGCTTTTTTTGGCATCTTCCAGTGCATCAAAAGCTGCGGCCATTTCGGCAGCCTGGCCCTCCTCAGGTTCGGCGTCAAGCTCAATGTCTTCTGCCGCCAGAACCATCGCTACCAGCGGCAAAAGAAAAATGAGTTCATCCAGAGAACCACCAAAGGGATCTACTACCTGATTGATCTTTATGCGGAAGGGAAGAAAAACAAGGGATGCATCGGCTGAGTATTCTATGATGGACTCGGCATCCGGGTTTTCTATCACGTGGGGCTCAGCTTCAATGCGCACCTCATCTAACATGGTTTGAAGATTCTCGATGGATGTAACGGATTCATCGTCATTTTTAACGGCCAGCAATCTGATTTTGGCTTCGCTCCATTTTTCGTTGCGGGTCATCAAATAAGCCAGCAAAAGCATCAAACGACTGGTGGCATCTCCCCACCACCAGACATCAATGCTGCGTTCTTTGTCGGGAATTTCGTCCAGCGCCGTCCATTTATCAGGCTTGAGGTCCAGAACAACAATATTACACCCCTGCATAAATACCGTACGCAGATTGAGGCCAAAGCGTTGATCATGCAGGCCGATGATTTTTTTGGGTGACTGTCCGCGCCAATTCAGCAAAATGGTGTTGGCTTTCATCGAACCGATGCCATACGACTGAACCAGGGTTTGAATTCCGACATTAAGATTGGGAGCAGCAATGACCAACGGAAATGCATTCGATTTGTTTTTGGCAATATCTTGCTGCAATTGTTCTTCGGCCTCGGCTTTGAGTTTACGCATTTTAAGGCCTTCACCCTCCAGGATTCGAACCAGGGTGGTCAAACCACTGCCGCCTTCAATCCAGGCCGCAAACTGCAGCAGTTCTGCGCGTCTCTGAGGATTATCCGAAAACGCCAGAATCT
>CP070746.1:1381616-1385216 GCA_020348305.1 Desulfobacterales bacterium | reverse complement strand
CTAAGCCGGATCAGTAAGTTTCAACCAAAACTTCTTTACAACAAGATGTAAGGGTAAACAATCCATTGAGAAAGTGTACATTGTGCTTCTCTATCAAATTGCATTATTAATTTAAAATTTTTATAAATTTGTGATGGCAACCGTAAAATTATCGGTTTTTATGAATAGTGAAAGAAAATGATCGCGATTCAAAAAATTTTTCACACCTTCAATATATTGAATATGACCGATTTGATCAATTTCTATCACGGGTGTGGATTGTGGATTACCTAAGCTCTACTATGTTGCAAGGCTGAGAATTTCACATTTCGTGCCTACATTGAATCTTTAATGGCACGCGAAATATTAGGTATTAGCAAACGGAAGGTGAACTTTTACAAAGGGTTAGAATGACAGCCGAAACCTTTAATCCAAAAAATTTATATATTGCTCCAATGAACCTAAAATCTGATAATCCAATTTTGGCCTAAAAATTATAACAATTAATATGCTAATTTGTTGTTAAACAAATTCATCAAGAAGCGTCTAAATTTGTGAATGCAAATGATGCGGGAATATGCTTTTCCCATTTGGGGCAGTTCGCATTTCAAAAGAAAGCCCTGTAGAATTTAAATTCATTGAGTTTGTTTGATGAGCTCCTCAATTTTGTTCCTGCATTTTCTTATTTCTGCTTCCGCCCACTCACGTTCGACAATCCTGGCGATACTTTCAACAATCGCACCTATTAAGCTTTTTTCTTCCTCAAGAAATAGATTTTCCTCAAGTTCTGGTTTTTTTTCAAGGCGAAAAACTTCCAATACACCAATCTGTTCATTATTTACCTTGATGTTAAATGATTGCTTCCACACGGTGTCCGAAAAATTTTTGGTCGTCAACTCATAACCCTCAATAATAATACGAGCACACGTTATTTCAGGGTGCTGACAAGCTGGTGGAATGAAATCAACAATTTCTTGAAGAAGACTGTCCAAGGAAAAATCATTACCCTTGCGAAAGCTTGATATATCATAGAGGCAGTTTAACTCCTTGATTCTTCCTCTAAGTTTATGAGAAATCTGCTCAAGCACCTCTTTATCAGCACTTTTGATTTCTTTAATCTCTCTGTTCAGTTCCTCATTGATCTTCATCAAGCTTATTGTGCGCTTCATGTGGGCGTAATCAACCAATTTTCGTTCCGCGGTTAATTCTCTTTCCCTGCGCATATATTCAAGAGCTTCTTTTTCTAATTTCTTGATTTTGCGCTCCAGTTCGTTGTAAGTTGGTTTTTCGGCCATGATAATATCCCCTGTTTCCATAATAATAGGACTAAGCATGTTTCTTCTATTTAACTCATGCATACGCTGACTTAAACCCCACCAGTTTTTGAACTTTTTCATCCCATAGCTTAAGTTGAAGACAAGCGATACTTTTACGGATGGTAAGTGGTTCAACATCCAGAAAAGCTTTCGTATCATCGTAGGCTCTTTGCAAATTATAATTGGGAATCCGGGCTCGAAGATGATGTATGTGGTGTAATCCGATATTGCCGGTAAACCACTGTATCGCTTTAGGCAGTTTATAGTATGAACTCCCGTAAAGTGAGGCCTTTATTGGATCCCACTGGTCATGACGCGACCAGTATACCCCCTCAAATTGATGCTGGATGTAAAACAACCATACTCCAATTACTCCGGCAAAGAAAATCACCGGGAACTGAATCAAAGCATACGCTTTAAACCCGATGGTGAGACTTGCTACTAGAATAATAATTGCAATGGCGACATTGGTAACAAGAACACTATTGCTTTGACGTCTTTTTGACCCTTTGTGGGGGTATCGGTAAGATACAAGAAATAAATATGCAGGTCCTAAGCACAAAAGAACAAAGGGATTTCTAAAAAGCCGATACCAAAATCGTTTTGGTTTTGACGCTGTACGATATTCCTCAGCTGTCAGTGTCCAAACATCACCTTGGCCTCTTCGATCAAGGTTACCGAAACTGTTATGATGCCATCCATGGGATTTTCGCCATTCTTCATAGGGCGTGAAGGTTAACACTCCGCAAATATAACCTAAAAAGGTATTGGCTTTTCGGGAGGCAAAAAACGATTGATGGGCACAATCATGAAAAAATATGAAGATCCGTACTAACAGACCGGATGCTACAATACCAAGGCATATTGTTATCCAATATGGAAAACCCGCTTTGTAACTTAAATACATCAGAATGCATAAAATTAAGTACGGAATGAAAGTGTTTGCAAGCTGCCATACGGCCTTCAATAGGTTCGGCCGCTCGTATTTTCTTATGGCTTGTTGCAAAGCTCTTTGGGTGCCATTAACATTTCTGGAAACTAAAAAACCTGCCATATTCTAACTCCTTTTATCTTGAGACCGGCAGAATAAAGGTGAATTAACCGCATTGGAATATTGAGGGGAAACCAATGCGCCTAAGAGAAAAATTTCCGCTATATCTATGTAGAGATGCTAACACTTTGAACGTTCTTTTCTCCATCTCAATACGGATCTCAATCCTTCTTGTGCGACCCGTTTTCCTTGGAGCTCGTCAAAAATTGCAAAATTTAAAGCATTTATTACATCAATGTTCCTCTCTTTTGCGTTCGTAAAAGCTATAAGATTAAGAGTTTCACTGAAAATGGTCTTAAATTCAAGTATCCGATCTTCTGTAAACACCTTCTGAAGTATTTTGTGAGGTTTTTCTGTGAAACCGACTTCATCGAGACGCCTTTCGATATAAATTAGCGTTCTGGGCGTAACCTTAAACCCTAAAATCTCTTCCAGATGAGTCTCGAGAGCTGGCGGTGATGGCGTTGGTCTCCCTTCAACTTTGGCATTCGTCTTTAGACCTTGAGTTTCGGCCAAGAGACATAAATCTTCTGCTTGAAGAGCGGCGACCTGAAGGTAGATACTCAAATTGTAGAAGCCTCTTTGTATATAATCGGGAAGAGTTACGCCACTTCGACTGCGCACGTATCTATATTTGTGATCAATCTCGCCCCACGCCTCCTCAAGTATAGTCCTCAATTGGAATTCGACTTGAAGATCCTCCAACCCAGAGGGTGCATCTGAGTTCTCGCCCAACTCTACCTGGTAATGAATAGATGAGTATCCGCTATATCTTCGATCTATGCCTCCTGATATCGACTCGCCAGGGTCAACCGGGAGAATGAAGGATCTTTTTTTATCCGGTCCTTTTACGAAACGTAGGATTTTTTCTTCGGATAAAAGCCTGAGATATGCCTCGACTTTCCCCACATCTGAGAGACGTAGACAGATTATCCTAACGCCTAATAGATCTCCGATTTTCACCTGATAATTTTTTTCCGAAATTGGCGGTTCTCCAGCTTCAAGCTCGTTATTTTGCGCATCAATTTTCTCAAAAAGTCTGAACTCATCTTTGATGCGATATATAAATGTATGCCGACTGTCTATTGGAGAGGAAGGATCGTCTCTGATCAGATGAACAATGTATTCTGCAAGCTTTTTAGATCTTTCCTTTTCATTTAAAAACGAGATTAGTCTCGCTTCTTTTTGATATTCGATCATTTCAATAGCCTCTACTACGGCGCCCGGAGCTGTTTTACCATCTCGAATGACCCT
>CP070746.1:1376825-1381516 GCA_020348305.1 Desulfobacterales bacterium | reverse complement strand
GGTGACCATGGATGGGGGGATCGGTTTTCTTCCCATGAAAACAATGGCAGAGGTCGAGAAAGAGTGCCTCGATGTCATCGATAAAATCGGTGATCCCTGGTTAAAAGACCACTGCCGGATTGATTTCAATGGCCTGAAAAACGAACCTTATCAAATGCCCTTGAGCCATCCCTTTACCGACGCCCTGATGGAAACCCTCAAGTCACGGGGAAGAAATCCCGAGATCGGAGGAATGATGGCCACTTGTGATGCCCGGTATTATTTCAATCAGGGTGGGATGCCAAGCATCGTTTACGGCGGAGCCAATAGTAATTTGTCTCATGCGAAAAACGAATATGCCGATATTATGGACGTTCTGGAAACGGCGGTCGACTATGCTGCCTTTCTCATTGATTGGTGTGGGACTTCTGAATGAAGAAAAGGAGTTATATGAAATGAACACATGGGAAGCCATTATTGATGCCCTGAGGGCTGAGCGAGTCGAATATGTATTCGGATTACCTGGAGGAGATTTATTCTATGATGCCCTTTACGACGCGCCGGAGATCAAAACAGTCCTGGTAAGGGAGGAGAGCTCAGGCCCCTTTATGGCTATGGCCTATGCGCGGCTTACGGGTAGACCGGGCGTCTGTTACGGCTCCAGCGGACCCGGTGTGGCCAACCTCGTTCCCGGAGTCATGGAAGCCCACTCCGCCTGTATTCCCATCATAGCCATCGGCAGCGCATCAAATCTCACCACCACCAGCATGGGGGCATTTCAGGAAGTCGATCAGCTCTCGATCATGAAACCTGTGACCAAATGGTCCGAAAGTATAACCTTAGCAGAACGCGCTCCATGGGTCATGCGGCGGGCCTTCTCCTTGGCCGCTAATGGAAGACCAGGGCCTGTTTTCATAGAGGTTCCAAAAGACATCGGCCTGTTGGAATCAAGGGGTTCTGAATATGTTCCATCCAGGTATCCACACCGATCTTGTGGAGATCCTCAAGATACGGAAGCGGCTGTTGATCTATTGATGAAAGCCAAAAGACCCCTGATGGTGGCAGGAGGCGGGGCAGTGAGTTCGCGTGCCTTTGAGGCGGTGAGACAATTCGCGGAGTTATCGAACATTCCCGTGATGACAACGCCCTGCGGCAGGGGAATCATCCCGGAGGATCATCCCCTGGCATTAGGGCTCGTGGGACTATATTTTACAGAGGTCGGAGAGAGGATTTACGGGGATGCGGATTTACTCATGACCGTCGGGTCGCGCAACGAAGATTTTCAGTCCGGGGAACGGAAGTTTTTCCCCGAAGGTGCGAAGTACATACAGATAGACATAGACCCGCACGAGATCGGACGCAACTGGATACCGGATGTTGCCATTGTAGGTGATGCAAAACTGGCACTGCAGGACTTGACGAGTTTCCTGCGGAACCGTTTGAAAGAAAAAGCTGAAGACAATGGTCGCAAAGATATGCTGTTGAAGGCCAAGGAAGAATATGAAGAGAAAATGAAGGCCGAATGTCTTTCCGATGCCGTCCCCATCAAGACCAAACGGGTGATACGAGAACTAAACGAAGTCTTCGGAAAAGATACGATTCTCGTAAATGAAAACGGATCACAGGACCTGTGGTCCTATTACTATCCTTATTATAAGGTCCTGGATATTAATGCCTGTGTGGCGCCCGGTGAACAGACGTGCATGGGACTCGGGGTAGCAGGTGCCATCGGTGCCAAGCTTGCCATGCCGGAGAAAAAGGTCGTGTGCGTCACGGGAGATGGGGCCTTTCAGATGTTTATGAAGGAGCTCCCCACTGCCGTGCAACACGAGGCAGCGGTCACCTATGTGGTCTTGAACAACTTTAGCCTCGGCTGGATAAAGTTCAATCAAAAAAGGAGAGGAGAACGATTTATCGCATCGGACTTCAGCATCCAGCCCGATTTTGTCAAAGTGGCCGAGGCCTCCAAGTGCTACGGAGAAAGGATAGAAAGACCGGGTGACATACGATCCGCACTTGAAAGGGCCTTAAAGGCGAATCTGAAGGGTACCCCCGCTGTGGTAGAGTTCATTGTGGACGGATGGGATTTTGCACCAGGGTTCAAGAGATTCTATGAGAGGCTGGGTTAATGAGCCTTGATGTTTCAATTTAAATGGAACCCAGTGGCTCATCGCCAGGGTTTGGGCCAGTCGGCCGTATTGTTGTCACTGCGCATCCGCCAATTCAGTAAGACGCGAAGCAATTCGTCTTTTTTTGCATTATAATCGGCAAGTGTCCACAAGTTGTTTTGTTCATTGGGATCTTTTTTGAGGTCATACAACTCTCCGCTCTGATTGCCCAGATAATGGACCAGCTTCCAGTCCTTACTTCTGACCATGGTCATAAATTCGGTTTCGGTGAGCCCTGAATTAAGCGCATCTGATCGTTGTTCGGCAAATACATACTCACGATGAGGATCTGTTTTTTCACCTCTTAACAGAGGCATCAGAGATTTGGTCTCCCAGGAATCTGGACTCTTAGCCCCCGCCAATTCATGAATCACTGGTGCAATATCAAATTGTTGAACCAGGTCATCGATAATTTGCCCGCCTTCAAAGTACTTCGGCCCCCAGACGATCAGAGGCGTCCGGGTGATGGTATCATACATGCACCATTTTTGAATACGGCCATGGTCCCCTAAGCAATCCCCATGATCCGACGTAAAAATCACCACCGTATTTTCCAGATACCCCTCTTCTTCCAGGGCAGTTAAGATTTGACCCACCTTTTCATCAATCATGGTTACATTGGCCAGATAGTGGGCCCGTACCCGATGGAGCTGTTCTTTGGTGGGATTCAGGGTCCAGGCAATGGAATCGAAGTCCACCTCTGTATTGTGTATGTTGCACGCCTTTTGGGGCGGCGGCAGGGCATCTAGCTCTTCCTGAGTAGTTTCTATGATTTTCAGATCCCGACTCATATACGGTTCCAAGTATCTCGGAATTGGGTCGTAGGGTGGATGCGGACCGGGAAAACCAACCTGCAGAAATAACGGCTCGGTTTTTGGTTTGGTTCGAATCCACCAGGTCACCAAATCCCCCACATAAAAATCAGAATGGAGCTTTTCCGGCAACTCCCACTCAAATGCTCCCAGACGTTTCCTGTAGTCCGGTCTTTTCCGATAAAGTTCCCGTTGCGGTTTGACGTATCCGTTTGCTTGAAGGGCCAGATCCCAGCGATCAAAGAAAAAGCGGCCTTCTAAATACCGATCCTTATTTTCAACCACAAAGCGTTCATGAAATCCAAGCGGGGTTTCATATGGGAAAGTATGCATTTTGCCGATGTTCACACAATAATAGCCGGCGTCCGCTAAATATTCGATCCAGGAGTGTTGCCAAGGTTCAGCGTTTCTATATATACCGGTTGTATGGGGATAGTACCCTTTAAACAGGCTTGCCCGCGAAGGCCCGCAGGAAGCAGAAGTGACAAAGTTGTTTGTAAAACAAACCCCTTCATGAATCAGTCGGTCTAGATTCGGGGTATCAACATAGGGAAATCCCTGAGCTGAAATCGTATCATAGCGTTGCTGATCTGTGATGATGAAAAAAATGTTGGGTTTTGAAGCTTGCATGAGTTATCTCCAATTTATTTGTCAAGACGTTTATATCATTCACAAGGCTTCACCCGCTCATCGGTGACGTGTTCCCGATTGAAATACGAACGTGCATCGTTATGTTAACCCCATGATTTGCCTCTTCAATCGGCAACGAATCTGCCCCCTCTTGCAGAAGATTTCTTCCAGAAAGAAAAAGACCGCTGATATTCAGTCAACGGTCCTTTTTCATTGCGCTTCAGTCGAACGCTTACCTCGTCTCATATTCGACTACCCACTCCCATGTCTTCTCTGCCATCGACGTCTTTCCTTTTGCCATAATGCTGCCTTTAATTTCCTCGAATTTGCCCGTACCTTTTATGAAAAATCCTTCAATTTCCCAGGTATAGTCATATGGACCGGTACCAATTGGCTCCCTCTTACCCTTATATTGGAAGAACGTCTGATCTCCATTTGGGTGAGTATTGACGCCAAAACCTCTGAAGTGTCGTTCTTTACTAACGTCATCGTATTGGAAATAGAATCGTTGGACGTTATTCCAATCGGGGTCGTCACTCTTGAGCATTGAATGCCAGGCCCATAAGGGAACCCACGCACCGGGACCAAAACAGGGAATATTTGCTCGCGCGAGTTGCGTAATAACTTTATGGGTTCCGGAAACCTTCTTTCTTTCAGCGTATGCTTCTGGCGTCTGGATTGACAAAAAGAGCAACGCCAAGGCCAGAAAAAGGCCTACAAGCGGCCAGCAGTAAGCAGTCATCACGCGCTTTCTTGTGATAGGCATAACCATCTCCTCCTTTTTTGGTTAAAGCGAATCGGCATCATCACCCAAAAGACCTCCAAGAGGATACAGGCCCCTCGGAGGCATCGTATTGGCACCTTCTGAAGACTCCATCTCATGGCTTTCTCAAAACCCAACATAATCCTGCTTCATTTATTTTTGGGCGTTCCATCAGGCCGCGTGACCTGCACACAACGCAGCTTGCGGCTGCGCTCCGTTTCCTTTAGGCAACCGTCGCACGAGATGCATGTGGCCGGGGAGGTATCTCCCGATGACCATCGATTGATAAGATCCGGCTCGCGGATAAACGGTCGGCACATGGATATGAGATCGCCTTTT
>CP070746.1:1371054-1376725 GCA_020348305.1 Desulfobacterales bacterium | reverse complement strand
GAAGAATTCGGTCAACGGGAATTTGCGATGAAATCCGTGTTAGGTTCTGTCCGTGAACGTTGTTAAAGTAATCATTGATAATATTTTTAACTGCCTGGGCAAAACCTTTAAAAATATCCAAATATTGGGTCTGAGTAAATCCTTTGACCTCAAGCGAGTGCGCCAAAAACTCGAGCTGCCGTTCATATTCAAGGGATAAAATTCCGTCCAATTTCAGAGCTTTATCAAACATCCTCAGCAGGCTGTATATTTGGTAGAAGGTCGCCTTGGTGATCAAGTTAAGTTCGATGGTTCCAATAAGGTCTTCAAAAAGAGCATTGACCAAAGACTCTAGGCGCAACGTAAGACCGAGGCAGTCAAATTTCATTTCATGGTAGCTGCCGTACATGGAAGGAATATCTATCGTAATATGTCTTTTTTTATAAATATCTTCACGGATTTCATAGGGCTTATCCGATAAGATGATAGATTTTAATTTTTCAAGATAGTCCAGAATCATGAAAAGCCGTTTTTTTAAATCGGGTTCGGCAAGCCCCTCTTCGAGCCGATTTAAGTCCGGCAAGGCGCCGGTTTTAAGCTGCGAAAGATAACTGTCCAGTTCGAGATAATCCAAGCTATATTTCTGATTGAGCAACTTATAAAGGTTAATGGCATGTTGGAAGCGCTCTCGATCGACATCAGATACATCCGAAATGCCGCTAAACAGCTGCTTGATATTATCGTCGTTGATCGCAAGAAAGTCATCTGGAACCGTTACACCTTTTTCCTGAATATAGTTCATAATGGAGTTCACCCCATCGATGAACGGCCCCTGAGTTTCGATTTGTTCATAAATCGATGGGGGTACAAAGGGCATCAAAGCCTCTTTGTCACGGGTTTGCCAGAATTGAAACGTCGCTTGTATAAATGGGATAATGCGATTGCTACTTTCGACATGGCTTTGTTTTCTTAAAAAATGGATAAGGATATCTCGACGATGGGCAACTTCATCAATCTGTGTGGATATATCCCTAAGTTTTCCCTCGGCCCCAATATCATTAAAGTAGATTGGAAAAAGTCGGGCAAGCTGTTTAACAAGGTTGTAAACGGGTCTAATAGCACTGTTCAAAAATTTGGTGATATCGCGGGGAAAAAGATCGATATCTCTAATAAAAACACCGCAGAGGGATAAGTGAATAATTAGGCCTGAGAGTAAACGATAGCTCCACTTCGGTTTTAATTGGATGAGCTCTAACCATATCCGAATATTCAAAATATGGTAGCTGTTAACTTTTATTTTCCAATCATTGTCAACCCCCTCAATCATTGGCGCCTGAAACCCGTAATCAGTTAACGAATCGATGAAAAAATTAACCAAGTCGATCTCATCGGTTTTATACACGCCTTTTCCCATGTTCAGGACACAATTTAGCGCAGTGGCGGGGTAGGCGCCGGCACGTCGTTTTAAAATCGAAAACGTTTTCCGAATTACATTTTGGATGTTGCGGTAATTTTCATTGGCAATGATCCAGGTGAGGGTTTGGTTGATATCCCTTAAGGCTTCCTCGTGAATAAGGGACAAGCCAGAAACATTCATGATGTGGAAAAGGAAAATAAGCTTGAAATTGTGGCCGCGACCGTTTGCGTCACCTTTTTCAAGCAGACTACGGGGGATCTGCCGATACTCCTCCACAATCTGACTAAAACCCGGAAGGTCCAAAAGACGTATGAGAACCTCCTCGGATTCAAGCTCCTTCTGTTGTTGTATCTCTTCGACATGGCTCTTCCATTGTTTAAGTTGCGAATGGGATATATTTTTGAAAAATTCATCAAAATTGTTTTTAGGATCAATTTCGGCGGTTTCTTTTGTGAACCAGAACAGTGGGTCTCTTTCACTCAGCCAATAATCATAGGTGCTTTGAAAAAATTTTATTAACAGTGAATTGATCGTTTTAAAATTATAGGCGTGTCGGGACGTTCCATTCAAAAAAATTTCGGCCAGCCGGTTGATTTGGTAATAACTTCTAATGAATACATCAAACAACTCATCCGGAAAACTGTATATAGACTCAAACGTAAATTCGATGACCGGCATGAAGTTATCAAGGTCAGATCCGGAATCCTTCAGTATTTTTTGAAGAAAAAGGATGAGATTGTCTATGGCATCGGCTTTCACATTCATGCTGGCATCCGAATCTATAGTCTCTGTAAAAATATCCACTAACAGCCGAGCGGCTTGCGGTCCTTTTGAATGATTTTTGAGAAGGTGGAAGTATTCCAGAGAATATTTACGTGTCTCTGAAACGATAAAAGGCCAGTTTTTCAGAGGATGCGAAAGTTCTCTTAGAAACGTATTCAAGCCCTCCATCAGTCCATAATACTTGGACAAGACTTCCTGAAGAGCTGAATATTTGGAATCGATGGTGACATCAAAGCGATATTCGGCCAGATTGACTTCAAGTGCTTTGGACTTTACTTTCAAAAGCGCTTTCCTCCAGCAGTGAAAGAATATCCCAAGTTGGTTGTAGAAATTTCGAGACGTTAAATCTGGCGATTGCTAATGATTCATTTACGACTAAATACTCATCAGCCATTCACCGATTTTCAAGACTACCAAAGATTACGAGTATTTTCAAGGGGATTCAGAGCGCCGGCAGAGCCGATCCAACCACGATATCGCCACTCCCGCAAAAAAGGTGCTTGAATTTTTTCTATAAATTTCATAACATTACAAATGAAAACCCGGTTTCAATATTCAATTTTATACCTAAGAACAAAACAAGTAGGTAAATATGAGTGATATTACCCGAAAAATAAAAAAAATCGCCGTCCAAAAGAAAGAGGCGTCGGCAAGATACCGGAAGGCCAAGGAAAATCTTGCAAATAGTGTCACGGATATTAAACGCACCGGTGGCGTATTTGATATTCAACTCCTTCAAAAAACCGTCACCGATATGTTTAATTTTCTCACCCAAAATGATTCCGCATTCACCTACTTGACAAAGGATATTTCTTCCTATGAAGATTATCTTTACAACCGCTCAGTGAATACGTGTGCGATTGGAACAGCCATATTAAACCAATACAACCAGCGTTTAGCTGAAATTGTTAATAATTATTTGGCTAACCTTCTATCCGGAACCTCCGGTAAGGAGAGTGACAGTCTTCCGGATAGCTTTATTAATTATCTGCCCGAAGAAATATTGGACATGTCCACCGGTTTTATGTTGCATGATATCGGAAATGTTTTGATACCAGCGGAGTTGTTGAAGAAAAAGGGCAAACTCACGAATACCGAATTTGCGATTGTCAAAACCCATTCATATGAAAAAGGAATTGAAATCCTAGAAAAAAACGGGATCAACAATCCATTTATTCTGAATCCGGTAAGATATCATCACTGTGCGTTATTCGTCGGGGAACCAAATTGCTATCCGGAGGAAAAACTTCCCACCGATCTGCCGGCGTATGTCAAAATTTGCAAACTTGCTGATATTTATGATGCGATGACCTCAAAAAGAGCCTATCACGAGGCTTTAAACCCTATTGGCGTGGTAAAAGATATATTCTTAAATTATGCCAACAAGGACTCCTCGCTTCAGTTCATTCTGCATTCATTTTTAAAAATTGTGGGCACGTATCCGGCAGGCAGCATACTATCTCTTCAAAACGGTCAAATGTGCTATGTACTCATCAGTGATGGACCGGTGGTTCTACCGTTAACCGATTCCCATGGAGCCGCACTCACAGCAAAACCGGAACCCATTGACCTGGCTGATGAGCGCCTAGTTGAAACAACGCTTCGAATTGACCCACAAAAACCCCTTAAATCGCCCATCGAAGTTTATGATTCACTGCCGGCGAATTTGAAAGAACACATCCTGAATTGAGGCATAGGGCACAGCGCAAAGCGCATAGGGCAAAGAATGTTCTTGCCTTTAATACTTATTCCTCAAGTTTTGCAACTTTTTGAAATTGCTATTAGCCTGTACACCACCATACCCGCCAACCACGCAATATCCTCCGGTGACAGGATTTCACCGATCGTTTTATCAAAAAGAATATTGGCTTCGGCCGGAAACTCCTCATCTCCTGCATAGAGAATCAGCTGCAACGGTACTTTCGGTAAGATATCAAACTCAAAGCCAGCATCTCCGGGGCCAATGGGTTTACCATTCAGTTGACTGGCTGCATTTGAAAATCCCGCAAGATTTTGTCCAAAAACGTTTTTAAGCGGATCGATGGCGCGTTTCATAAACGCACTAAAATAAAACGACGCCCCGGGGATTTCTCTGTAGGAAATCCATTGACCGGTTAGGGATCGGGAGCTATCAGCCAACATGTAGTGCAAAATCAGGATTTGTTCCTGGATGGGTATCTCTTTCTCGGCTTCGGTCTGATCTTCAAATTCAAAATCGGAGTAGTGAACTCGATAAATCCGGTTGAGAAATGGGATACGAATTATGTTCCCATCTTCCGATTCAAATCCCGACCGTTCCAAGATGACGTTAAAGTTCTCGTTTGAAAGCTGTTCGACGGCAATTTTTCTGGCGGTGATATAATCATCGATGCGGGGCATATTGGCACCTCGTCACTGGCTGCTGGTCGCTGGTCTTTGGTTGCTCGTTGCTGATACCTGATAGATGGTTACATACAATCGGCCTCTGGTCAACCCTCCAATTCACAAGAAACCAACGGCCAGTGACCAGCAACCAGAAAAAATAACAAAAGCCCCTCCAGGAGCCGGAGAGGCTTTAGCATTCATTCGCATCAAGCATATGATGGGCTATTATATTTCAAGCCATGAATCCGAATACAAAGTTTTTCCAAGAATGACATTGACGGTCTTCACATAATCCTGCATTTGCTTGGAAAGGGAAGCCATATCCGGTTCACTACCGTCCATGACACCATGAATAAGATCAACAACATCCTGACGGTTGCCTTTCGCAATCGCTATCAGTTGGTCATCCAGCGGATCCGCAATCACCGAGTGCATGCCGTATTTCATCAGCATGACCATATAGGTCTGATTGAGAATAGGACGCAGGCGGTCCGGCGGACCATTGGAAATGTTTGAAAGACCGCAGGTGCTCTTGGCCTCCGGTGCGATCTCCGGCAGCATCTCCTGAAAAGCCATCAGACTCATGAGCTGAGGTTGCTGGATATTGACTGGAGTGACAATGCCGTCCACCCAGATCTTTTCATTCGGAATGCCGGCTTCATTGGCAAAATAAATAAGCTCCACAGCCAGTGCCGCCCGTTCGTTTTCATCGCGCGGCAATCCCTCAGGACCCCACATTAGTGCAATAAAATCAGCATTGTGTTCCACAGCTATGGGAACCATACGTTCGTAACGCTCGGGGCGCACCATAATTGAGTTGATGAGCGGTGGCTGGGGTGTTTCCCTGTAGACCCTGAGCGCAGCCTCGATGGCGTCAATATTTGATGTATCCAATGCCAGCGGTACGTCCGCTACTACTTCCTGAACAGTCTGCACTACCCAGGGCATCAGCTCATGTCCATCCTTTTTGGCCGGACCGAGGTTGATGTCGATATAGTCCATGCCTTTTTCTTTCTGAAAAAGGGCTTCCTCCTGGATCGGCTTGGGATCGCGTTCTTTAAACGCCTGGCCGATCTTCTTCGATATGACGTTTAAGCTTTCACCGATAAGTAACATACAACCTCCCTT
>CP070746.1:1358525-1370954 GCA_020348305.1 Desulfobacterales bacterium | reverse complement strand
TACGGCGGGATTCGGGAGATTTCCGGCATTACAGCAAAGATCCATCCATTTGGCCTTTGCCCTGATACTGACGTTTTACCTTTCTCCGGTTAGAAAAAATGGGTTTTCGACAAAATGGTCATCTGCCATTAATTTTGTCTCATCCATAGGGGCTCTCATCAGTTGCGGAAATATTGCCTTTGTCATCTATTATGTCCTCTACGAACGTGCCGGGGCCGCAACACAAACGGACATTGTGCTCGGCACCATATTGATTATCCTGGTGATTGACATGACCAGACGGATAATGGGATGGACCCTGCCCATTATCACGATAGTCTTCATCGCATACGGTTTTCTGGGGTCTTACCTAAATATTCCTTATATCTCCCACTCCGGAATGGATATCTCCCGGTTTATTGCGTATACTTATTTAAGCACGGAAGGGCTTTTTACCATTCCCCTGGGGGTTTCGGCGACATTTATTGCTGTTTTTGTTATCTTTGCCGCCTTTTTGGTTAATTCCGGAGTTGGAGATTTTTTTATGGATGCATCCACCGCCATTGCGGGTGATAAGACCGGCGGGGCGGCTAAAATTTCGGTCGTTTCCAGCGCCGCGATGGGCTCTGTTTCGGGCAGTGCTGTCGGCAACGTGGTTACCACCGGTTCAGTCACCATCCCCTTAATGAAAAAAATGGGTTTTCCGGCGTTATTAGCAGCCGGTATCGAAGGAACAGCTTCAACCGGCGGCCAAATAATGCCACCCCTGATGGGAGCGACCGCCTTCATCATCGCCAGTGTGGTCGGAAAGCCCTATTTGACTATTTGTATTGCCGCTTTTGTTCCTGCCGTACTTTCGTTTTTATCTGTATACATCATTGTACACTTTGAGGCTGAAAGGCATGGCATTAAAGGCCTGCCCAAAGAAGATTTGCCCAAGCTGTTGCCGGTATTGAAGAAAAAAGGTCATTTAATAATACCCATCATTGTCTTAATCGTCATGCTGGTAATGGGATTCACCGCCATGAAAGCCGGCTTCTATTCCATTATCTTCGTGGTCCTGATAAGCGCTTTTCAAAAAGATACACGCATGGGAATCAAAACCATCCTGTTGGCCTTGGAAAAGGGTGCCAAGGCAGTGCTTCCCATTGCGGCCGCATGTGCGTGTTCGGGCATTGTCGTTGGTGTGCTTACGTTGACCGGTTTGGGACTCAAAATATCATACCTGCTGGTTGAACTGGCCCATGGTAGCTTGCCTGTTCTATTGTTACTGGCCATGGGGGTTTCGATACTCCTCGGGATGGGTATTACGACCACGGCAGCCTATTTGCTGGTTGCCATCGTTGTCGCTCCGGTACTCGTTCGAATGGGAGTGCCGGAATTGGCAGCCCACATGTTTGTTTTTTACTATGCCGTTATCTCAACAATCACACCGCCTGTTGCCCTGGCCGCTTACGCGGCCGCAGGAATCGCAGACACCGATCCGTTCAAAACCGCACTGGTCGGGTTTCGTGTGGGAATTGCCAAATTTGTGGTGCCCTTTTATGTCATATACAGACCTGAAATATTACTGGTTTCGGCTGATCCCCTAAAAGCCATCTATGCCCTGGTCATGTCCTTGGTGGGCATATGGGCTTTAGCAGCCAGCGCGTCCGGCTATGCCTTTAGAGAACTCAAATTTTATGAAAGATTGATCCTTTTCGCCAGTATTCCGCTTACGATTCCATATAATTTTACCTGGAACATCATCGGCGCAGGTATTATCGTGTTGGTTACCGGTTACTTATGGTTGAACGCGGGCAAAGCAAAACTTCAACAACTTACATCATAAATTCCGGATCGCGCAGGATGTTTTGAATTTAAAGAACAGGATTTTTCCTCGGACACACATGGACACAGATTAACAAGATTCTTAAATCAATTAACAACAGTTTTATCTGAGTATAACTGCGAAAATCTGCGTTCTATTTGACTTTAGAAATAGGAGTAAAAATGGCGCATTTTAAAGTCAACCAGAAAGACATTTTTTTTATTTTAAAAGATCAGCTCAACTACGGTTCTCTGTGTTCCCTGGAACGTAATAAGGACCTGAACGAAAAAACGTTGGATATGCTGGTGACAGAGGCCATTAGTTTTGCCAGAGGTGTGGTGGATCCGCTGCAGGAAATCGGTGAAAAATGGGGAGTCAAATTTGAAAACGGCAAGGTTTCCTGTGCACCCGAGTTTCGCAAGGCGTTTAAACAATACGGTCAGGACGGCTGGACGGCAGCTGCCCGGGATACGAAGTACGGCGGCCAGGGGTTTCCCCACATGATGCGCATCGTCATCAATGATATGATGTACGGAGCCTGTCAGGCCTTTAACATGGCCGCCAGCCTTACTCATGGTGCGGCTCATTTAATTGAAAGCTTTGGTTCCGAAGCGCAGAAAAGGCTCTTTATTCCCAAAATGTTTACTGGAACGTGGTCCGGGACCATGTGTTTGACCGAACCCGACGCCGGATCCAATCTGGCTGCACTGCAGACAGCTGCCTTTCCAGAAGAAGACCACTACAAAATAAAAGGCTCGAAGATTTTTATTTCCTGGGGAGATCATGATCTGACTGAAAACATCATTCACTTGGTTCTTGCCCGCATCGATGGGGCACCCGAAGGTGTCAAAGGTATTTCTCTTTTTATCGTACCAAAAGTGATGGTCAACCCGGATGGTTCTGCAAGAGGTCCCAATGATGTCGTCTGCACCGGCGTGGAAGAGAAACTCGGTCTGCATGCATCACCTACCTGTGCGCTGAGCTTCGGATCCAAAAATGAATGTATCGGATACTTATGCGGGCAAGCCAATAAAGGCTTATCCCATATGTTCCAGATGATGAATGCGGCCAGAATAAATACCGGGGTTAGCGGTATGACATTGGCAAGCACTGCCTATCAAAATGCACTGGAATATACCAAAGCCCGTATTCAGGGCAGAGATGTCGCCGGCAAAAAACCAAGCGATGTTCCGATTATTGACCATCCGGATGTGCGCCGCATGCTGCTTTGTATGAAGGCGATGGTGGATGGCATGCGGTCTATGATTTATACCGGAGCATTCTGGCAGGATTACGCGCTGGAGCTTTCTGATGGTGACGAAAAGCGGCATTATCAAAACCTCGTTGACTTCATGACACCGATTATTAAAGCATATTGCTCAGACATGGGATTTCGGGTGTGCGAGATGGCCATCCAATGTCTGGGCGGTTACGGGTATTGCAAAGAATATCCCATCGAACAATATTTGAGAGATGCAAAAATAATGTCCTTATACGAGGGCACCAATGGTATCCAGTCCATGGATCTTATGGGACGCAAAATGCGGGTTAACGCTGGAGCGCCCTATTTCGCGTATAAAACCGAAATCCAGAAATTCCTGCAGGTGAATAAAGAACACCCGCAGCTAGGCGAAAACGTCGAACATCTGTCCAATGTGTTTAAGCGGATTGATCAAATGGCTACTGAACTAAAGGATAAGATGACAGCTGATCCGTTGCAGTGGGCGTCCAATACATATCCTGCTTTGTTGGCATTCAGTGAGATTACGATGGCCTGGCGCCTTCTGGATATGGGCATCATCGCTTCAACGGCAATGAAACAGGGTAAGGAGAATGACTTTTATATTGGAAAAGTTCTTCAAGCGGCGTATTTTACCGATGTCACTTTACCGCATACCCTCGCCACCGTGGAGACGTGTTTGAGAGAGGGCAGGGAAGTCGTTGAAATGCCGATCAAGGGATTCTAAAATGAATCATATATTTACCGAAAAAGAAAAAGAGATTCGTGACAAAGTTAAAGAGTTTGTCGAAGAGGAACTGAATCCGATATCACTGCAGGTGGAGCTTGAGGAGCGCATTCCTGGACAAATAGTTGATAAAATGCGCGCCATGAAGCTCTTCGGCTTAGCGATTCCTGAAGAATTCGGGGGGCTGGGACTCTCCACGCTGGGAGAAATTTTAGTTTATGAAGAGCTAACCAAGGCAAATGCCTGTTTCCGTTCGCGAATCGGTACCAGTAATGGTATTGGTTCTATGGGCATACTGTTTGACGGCACCCGAGAGCAGAAGAATAAATATCTGCCGCGCGTTTCATCCGGTGATTGGACGGCAGCTTTTGCCCTGACGGAACCCAATGCCGGCTCCGATGCTGCCAGTATCTCCACCGGAGCTGTTTTAGAGGGAGATCATTGGATTATTAACGGAACAAAGCAATTTATTACCAACGGCGATTGTGCCGACTTCTTCACCACAATTGTCGTAACAGACGAAAGAAAACGAGCGCGGGGAGGATTTACAGCACTTATTATTGAAAGAGATACGCCCGGTTTCTTTATTGGATCGCCGGATAACAAAATGGGAATAAAAGGATCTCACACCACGGAATTGGCGTTTCGAAACTGCCGGGTGCCAAAGGAATATGTCATCGGCGGAATGCCTATGGTGGGTCAGGGATTCAAGACCGCCATGCGTGTTTTGGATAAAGGGCGGCTGACAATGGGTGCCTGTGCGTTGGGTGCGTCACAAAAACTTCTAGACATGTGTGTGGCCCATGTCAAACAGAAAGCAAAGTACGGGAAATCCTGGGATGATTTGCAATCAGTTCAGTTCGTATTGGCCGATATGGCAACGGAGATTTATGCCGCCAGGCAGATGTTGTATCATTCGGCATGGCTCAGGGACCAAGGCAATAAGGTGACCCATGAGGCCTCCATGGTGAAACTGCTCTGTACGGAGATGGCGGACAGAATAGCAGATAGGGCCATGGACATATTTGAAGACGAAGGCTATTTGAAAAAATCTCAGATCGAGATGTATCTACGAGATGTACGACTTTACCGTATTTTTGAGGGAACCAGTGAAATCCAGCGAATTGTTATTTCAAGGAATCTATTGAAGGGGTAATTTGTGTTTGGTGTTTCGTGTTTCGGGTTGCGCGGTTCGAGTTTTGAGTTTCGAGTACCGAAAATTTTATTTCGCAGGTTTTCCGCCGCGGATTCGGTCTCTGTGCTCTCAATTGAAGCTTCTGACATCCGAAACCCGACACCTGAAACCTTCAGTAACGCATAGGTCGAGTTGAAATATGATACTCAACAACTGAGCTAAAAGGAGCAACTCATGAAAAACCCTGTTATTATCAGTGCCGTCAGGACTCCTGTTGGACGCTATATGGGCGCATTAAAAAATCTCGAAGCGTATGATCTTGCCAGCCTGGTTTTAGATGAGGTGATTAAAAGAGCAGATCTTATGTCCGAACAGGTAGATGAAGTCATCATGGGTCAGTGTTACCAAAGCGGAGAGTACGTCAATATTGCACGGATGGCATTACTTAAAGCCGGCTGGCCGGAGAAAATTCCGGGGATGACCATCGACAGGCGCTGTTGCACGGGTCTTGATGTGGTGCGTTTGGCAGCGGCTCTCATTCATTCTAATCAAGCTGAGATTGTCGTAGCAGGAGGTGTTGAAAGCATGAGCAATGCCGAGTTTTATCTGCCTGGAAATATAAAATGGGGCGTGGGCGGTCGTAAAGGTATGCCCCGCGGGCATGGCGATCTGTCCATCTGGGGTCTGCCGTTTTATGATCGCATCCAGAGAGCCCGGGTTATGTCCCAGCCGGAAGAGCGATATGGCGTTTTACCGGCCATGATGACCTGGGCCGAAACCGCTGCAAAGGAGGAGGGCATTACGCGTCAGCAGTGTGACCAATGGTCTCTGGAAAGTCATCAAAAGGCCTGTGCCGCAATGGAAGCCGGTAAATTCAAAGACGAGATCATCCCGGTTTCAGTGGCGCAGCCCAAGGGGGATCCTATAGTTGTTGATTGTGACGAAAACCCACGTCCGGATTCGACACTTGACAAGCTCAGCCGCCTCAAACCTGTACTCGGTGGTGTTTGCACTGCCGGAAATTCATCCACTGAAAATGATGGAGCCGCTGCGGTTATGGTTGCTTCCGCAGAAAAAGCAGCGGAGTTGGGAGTAGAGCCATTCTCCATTTTGAAGTCATGTGCCGTGGTGGGCGATGACCCCAGACGAACGTATGCAACCGTTCCGGTAGCCGTCAAAAGAGCACTGGATATAGCGCAGCTGACCATAGATCAAATCGATCTGATTGAGATTCAGGAAGCCTTTGCCGCTCAGGTTTTAGCCGATCTAAGAATAATGGGTGTGACAGCGGATGATTACGGTAAGGTAAACGTCAATGGTTCCGGGATTTCTCTCGGTCATCCGGTTGGAGCTACCGGTACTCGTGTTTTGGTGACCATGCTGCATGAAATGAAGCGCCGCAACGCACGCTACGGATTGGAATGTATCTGCGGTGGAGGTGGGCTTGGGATTGCCGCAGTTTTTGAGCGGAAAGGATAAGTTTCACCGCAAAGACTTTCACCCTGTTGAATCCTCCGCAGGAGGGCAACCTGTGGCAGCATTCAACAGGGCAGGGAGCACGCAGAAAAAATGATTATAATTCGGAATTTGGAATGCGGAATGCGGAAATAATAACGGAAGTCAGAAAACAGAATACAGACAACAGAAATCGCAAAGAGATAGCAACAAAATACTTCAGAGGGTATTATAGTAGATGGATTTTTTCTTCAAACCAAAAGGGATTGCTTTAATCGGAGCCTCTGCCAATCCTGCCAAAGGCGGCTATCATATACTCAAAAATTTGAAGGTTGGTTTTAAACGGAACATTTATCCGGTAAACCCAGGTTACACCGAGATCGAAGGTCTCAAATCCTATTCGTCCGTATTAGAGGTGCCGGATCCGGTGGATCTAGCAATTGTTTTTATTCCGGCCCCAATGGTGCCTCAGGTGGTGCATCAATGTGCCGAACGCGGAATCAAAGGAGTCATGATCCAATCGGCTGGATTTGCGGAAAGTGGAGAAAAAGGCAAAGCGCTTCAGCAAGAAATAATTCAGATACACAAAAAAACAGGCATTCGTCTATGGGGTCCGAATTGCATGGGCCTGGTGGATGCCGTGCATGGCCTAGTGTTTTCTTTTGTTTTGCCGGCCATTTGGGAAGAGGGTTTAATTCCCGGGAACGTATCACTGGTGGTCCAAAGCGGCATGCTGTCCGCCGGCTTTCTCATCGATCTTATGACCCATGGCACCATGGGAATCAGCAAGGCTTGCTCCATCGGGAATAAGGCTGATATAGACGAATGTGATGTTCTCGAATATTTAATTGAAGATCCGGATACCGGCACAATCGGCCTTTATCTTGAATCCATTCCCAATGGACGAAAATTCACCGATCTTTGTAAGCGTTCTGGGAAACCGATTGTGGTTCTTAAAGGGGGAAAAAGCCAAAAAGGGGCTGAGGCAGCCATGAGTCATACGGCCAGTCTTGCCGGCAATGGGGCGGTGATCAGCGGAGCACTGGCCCAGGTCGGGGTGGTGGAGGCATATGACTTTAAACAAATGATGGATTTGTGCCGGGCGTTGGCACAATATCCGGATATACCCCGGGAAAAAAACGGTCGGGTCGCCATATTGACGATGAGTGGTGCTGCCGGCATCATGTCCACTGATTTTATAGATCAGAATGGTTTGTCTGTTGCAAATCTTTCCCGGGATACAGAGGAAGCATTGAAAAATCTCTTTCCGGATTGGATGCCGATTACCAACCCGATCGATTTATGGCCTGCGGTAGAGCTGCACGGGCGAAAAAAAGCATTTGGTGAAGCTTTTCGGGCTGTCTGCCGGGATCCCGATGTGGATGCAATTTTAATTCACCTTTTTGTCTTCGCTTCTGTGTCGAAAGCAAATATTTCCCAATTGGTAGAGATGGCAAAGGCCGCAGGCAAGCCCTTATTTTGCTGGCTTATGGGTAAACGAGACGAAGCGCATCAATTTCAAATGCTGTCTCAAGAATTGGGTATACCGGCATTTCCGGAGCTGTATCGGGCGGTTGAGTGCATGGCTGCAGTATTTTCCCTCAAAAGGGAAATCTCGAACTGATTGCCGGAATGCCCTGGTTGACATTTTGGTTTGACTTTTTCCGATACTCCATCACTGAGGGCTTTGAATCTATTCAACGACCCGATTTATCCGATGGCCCATTAACTGCAACGAAAGCCTGCACTGTTTTGGCGGCCCTCCAGCCGGAAAACGCGATCATCGTGGATGAATCCGTTACTTCCGGCGGAGCTTACTATGCATTAACCACAAAAACACCACCACACAGCTGGCTGACCTTAACCGGTGGTGCGATCGGGCAGGGGATGCCATGTGCGGTAGGCGCGGCTATCGCACGCCCGGATCGACCGGTCATCAATCTGCAAGCAGACGGCAGTGCCATGTACACCGTTCAGGCGCTTTGGATGCAGGCCCGGGAATCCCTTAACATAACGACGTTGCTTTGCTCAAATCGCAGTTACGAAATATTAAAGCTGGAACTGGCCCGTGCCGGCCATACATCGCCCGGTCCGCATGCTCAAACATTATTCGATTTAGGAAATCCGTCGATTGATTGGATTCAGATCAGCAAGGGAATGGGCGTACCGGCGGTAAAGGTTGACACGGCCGAAAAACTAGCCAAGGAATTACGCATGGCATTGAAAGAACCGGGACCGCATTTGATTGAAATGATCATATAACAAGAATGCGGAAATCAGAAGGTGAAATGCGGAATATAGATTAAGGTACAAGGCACAGGGTACAAAGGGCAAGGTTAAATAAGGAGGAAAACAATGGAACTTAAAAACATAATTCTGGAAAAGAAAGATCATGTGGCGATTATCACCCTCAATCATCCGCCGGTAAATGCTTGGAATTGGGCAACCATGCAGGAATTTGAAAAAGCCATTGACGATGTTGAAAATGATCAAGACGTTCGTGTTATTATTATTACCGGATCCGGTGAAAAAGCTTTTTCAGCGGGCTTTGATCTCAGCGATTCAGCCAACGCTCATTTAACGAGTCCTAAAGGCCGGGAGCTTTGGCGGCGAATTGATCGGCTTCCGAAACCGGTTATCGCTGTCATCAACGGCCATGTCCTGGCAGGTGGGCTGGAGTTGGCCATAAGCTGCCAATTCAGAATAATGGTGGATGATCCACAGTTCACCATCGGGTTGACTGAACTGAATGTCGGCATCATCCCGGGTTGGGGTGGAACCCAACGCCTGCCTAAATTGATCGGCAAAGGCAGAGCCCTGGACATGATTCTATTCAGCAAGCAAATAAATGCCCGGGAGGCATTGGAGATTGGTTTGGTTAATCAATTATCTAAACCCGAAAAGCTCATGGACGACGCACTGGAGTTAGCAAACAAGCTCGCCGAAAGACCACCGATTGCAGTGGGTTGTGTGCTGAAAGCCATGAGTGCCGGTGAGTATGAAGGAATGGACAAAGGTCTGGAAGTTGAGGAAGAAGGAAGCAAGATCGTTGGACAAACAGAGGATTGCGTAGAAGGTTTTACGGCATTTCTGGAAAAGCGAAAGCCTGTTTTTAAAGGGAAATAAACGCAATAATCGAAATTTAGAGGGGGAAAAGCTGATAAGGGTGGTTGAAAAGTATAAACCTGCTTATGCTTTTCACCGGCCGCGTCTCTGTAAATTAACTTGAATCTCCATTCACCTTCGAACATCCAGGGTGCAGGGCGCACCAGCGTACTCCAGAAACTTACCAAGTTACCATTAGGCCAGATAAAGCGTTGTTCAAGCAAGTCATAGGCTCCGTTAGACGAATGACTTGCATTCATACTAATTATATCGTCATATTCTTCCAAGAATCCAACAAGGTTTACGATGGCCTGGAGGTAGAAATAATCTCCGGTTTGAAAATTATTGCCGTTTATAATCCCCTGATAGCCCATATCTCTGTACTCGTATAATTAAGTTATTCAAACTTTTTATGACAAAGTAAACATAGAAAATTTTCAGGTTTGACACTAATCATAATAATGCGTAAAATGTGGCTATAGTTTGGAGGTTTACTATGATAAACTATACCGCAAAATATACAAAAATTGCCTCCGGTTATATGGGGCAGCTTGTTGAGTGGCCTGAAGTCGTTACAGAAGGTAAGGATCTCGAAGATTGTCGCGCTATGCTTCGTGACGCACTTAATGAGATGATACTTGCATATAAAGAGCTTGGTAAAGAAGTTCCATTGGGTAACGCTCTCATTGAACAGCTCGCCGTAGAGGTCGAACATGTCGGTCAAGCGACGTGATCTGATACGCTATTTGGAAAAGAACGATTTCTACTTGCTTAGAGAAGGTGCTAAACACTCCATTTACACAAACGACAAGAAAGCAATTCCTGTCAAAAGGCATAAACAGTTTGATAGAATTACCGCCAACGAACTATGTAAACAGGCCGGACTAGATCCGAAGTTTTAATTTCTCCGCCTTTTTTAAAGACCTACCAAATTTGAATCCCACAACCTTATAACGCTGAGCTAACGCGCGGGCGGGGCACACAGGCAAGAGGTTTCAAACAGATTAAACCGCCGCAAAACTCAAAAGATCGATGGGTCGCCTTTAGTGCTCATCGTATATATTCAAAAAGATCCATATGATGCTAAACCAACTGTAGAGGATAACGAATGGATATGTTAGTAGCACCCCAGACAATTCCCCAACTGAGTCATAAACCGGACAGCACATCCTATCGAAGCAGAGAATGTTTTGTTAATGACAGTTGATTTAGACAATAACCTGATCGAGATGAAGGGTAGGTTAATCTATTGCAGAGAAATTGATTCTGGAAGGTATCAGTCTGGAATCAACTTTGCCGGATCTGAAGAAGAAACAGCCAAGTTTGCTGTGAAACTGATAAAACGGATATTTTATTCATCTTTTGGCCTAAAAAGAGATATTTTTTTTGAGCATCTCAGCCACTTATTGGTATTGAGACTATCCAAAACTTTGATAAAATTACAGATATCATAATTAATGGACGTCAAGTCAAAAAAATTTCAATTCTGAAGGCTTCCGGGTTATCTTCTTTTAAAGACATAATCAATAGCTCGGCTATTCTTGTCTCCCCAGCTTATTTAGCCTTGAAAATAAATTAAAGATATTAGCCTGTTATGCCGATAAAATCTCTGATCCCCCCAGATTTATAAAATCACTAATAACATATCAGGATTGGAGCAAGGTCATGGAAACTTTTAAGAATGAAACGTGGCGGTGTCCTGATTGCAAAAGGAAACTCAATAAGTCTAATGTTAAAGACTGGAAGTGTCCTAATTGTGATGACACGATATGGATAATGGCTGATGTTAACGGAAACAGGTATGTTTTGGAGAGAATAAAGGCTAAGGAAATACAAAAAGATGATGTGATTTTGCTGGACGGAATGCACAGCGGCGAAGAGGTTAAAAAAGTAAAGAGATTTGGAAAAAAGATACGAATCTATTTTAGAAAGAATCCCGCTCTAACAGAAACCTCCGAAACTTTCTTCAATACAATAATAGGAAATTGGGAACCTAAAGATTAATTCGGTATCCGCTTCTTCACAGGATGGACAGACCCAAATCTATCCTACCATCAAAAGGAGAAAATCAGTGCAATCACTAACTTCCTATAATTGTGGAATAAAAGGACAAAGATGGTAAAATTGAGCATAGAGGTGCTATAATTGGACGAAACAAAGAGCGCGGGGGAACGTCCAGGAACCGGTGCCCTGAAACTCCTGTATCAATTTACTTTCTTGCTGGTGGCTTTCCTTGTGGCATGTCATTCCGGGTTGCCCCTCGAACGTTTTACGGCCCTCGTGGTTCTAGTGGCCGCCGTTGTGGTGTGGCCAAAGTGGACACAGGCTCCATCTGGCACACGGTTCTTGAGAAAAGCCGCCGTGGCCAGCCAGGGATACCTGGGGGCCAGTGTGTTGAGATTCCTGTGCCAATTTGTCTTCTTGCTGGGAGGCTTTCTCCTGGTGCGCCTTAAGCCATGGCCCCCCCATCGCCTGGCCGCTCTCGTTGCCGTGGTAGCTGCGGGTGTGCTTTGGCAAGAGTGGACCCAGACCCCTTCCGGCAGGCGGCTCCTGAGGAAAGCGACCGCTGCCCTGAGCAATCCGCATTCGGGAGACGGTACACTGAAGCTCCTGGGCCAATTTGCCTTCCTGCTGGGGGCCTTTCTCCTGGCGTATCCCAAGACGTGGCCTACCGGCCGTCTGGCTGCTCTCGTCGTCTTGGTGGCCGCCGTGGTGGTGTGGCCAGAGTGGGTCCACACCCAGTCGGGCCTGCGGCTCCTGCGCTCGGCTGCCTTCCAGAACCTGACGACTGTGGTGGTATCCATCCTGTTCACTTTTGTAGTCATCGGCCTGCCTCTGGAGGCGCTGTTGCGCACTGACTATTCTAAGAGACACCTGCTAGGCCGCTACGGTGCCTGGCCCGAGGATCTGGTTCAGCACCGCAACTCCAGGCGCTATCGAGACGTTGAGCACGAGGTAGAGAAGCCAGCGGGGGTCAC
>CP070746.1:1340050-1358425 GCA_020348305.1 Desulfobacterales bacterium | reverse complement strand
GCCGGCCACGACCATAAATGCTGCCTCCCAGAAAATCATGGAACGAATTTGGGCAAAACTCGCACCCACGGCTAAAAGCGTGTTCAATTGGCGGGATCGTTCCAAAACCATAACCGTCAATGTGGTCGTAATACCTAACGCAGCGATTACCAGAGCAATTAGCAGCAGTACCGTTGTGATCGCAAATGTTTCATCAAATACTCGCAAAATGCCTTGACGCAGTCGGTTTCCACTGATCATGCTTACCCTTTCAGACCATCGTTTAAGGATTTCACTGCGAAGCTCCGATACCGCGGCATCTATATCCTGTGCCCGATCCCGAAAGAAAATTCGCAGGCCACCCCATTTGGAATCATGATAGCGGTCCTTAAAATGGTGCATGGAGTAAAAAACTACGCCGCCCTGGGTTCGGTAATCCCGCACGACACCTAAAATCGGCAGCTTAACCAGCGAATCTTCAATACGGGTTTGAAATACATCACCGACCGATAAGCCAGCACGATTGGAGAACACTTCTGAAATGATGACCCCTTCACCGCGATTCAACCGGGGCCTAATCTTCTCCGGATCACCCTTCATCCATAAAAAATCTCCGTGATTAAAGAAAAGCTTCAAATCCAGTACTTCAAACTCATAAGGGAAATTTTGGTAAGTAAGAAAAAACCGGCGGTTGGGAACGAAATCTGCTTTATCTTTGAAAATCTGGAGACCGTCGATGATCTCTTGCGGTATCGGGTATCGAAATTGATTGATCTCCCCCATTTTCGTGGTGAGAAATAAATCGCCTCGAATCGTCTGCTGAACCCACAATTCCACGGTCCGGCGAAAGCTGTGAATCATAATCACCAATGATGCAAAAAGTGCCACAGCCGTGATCAGGGCACCTACGGAAACGGCTGTCCGGGTACCGCTGTCACGCACATACCGAGCGGCGAGATAGGCCGGCACACCTGCCATGTGGCGCAGCGTCGGTGATATGGCACTGCCGATGCGCTCGAGGATAAATGGGGACAACAATGAAAAGCCCACAAATAGCAATAATATTGCAAAATAACCGGGCAACGGCATATCTAAATAGGCCGGAAATTGGGATAGCGGCCAGACACCAAGAATACACACCAAACCGAATCCAGCAAGTTGTTTCGGGGATTTACGCGGCCGCATACCCAACTGTGAAATCTCCAACGCCTCTTTCGGCTGGACGCTCATGGCCTCCTTGGCAGGCTGAAAAGCGGCAAGGACGGCAATAAAAACCGTTGTTCCAAAACTTAAAATGATTTCCCATGCATTGAGTGTAAGTTTATCGACCTGAACCCGCACAAACAGCGTCGCTATCGTTTGGCTGACACCATGCAGCAAATATTTCACCAAAAAACTGCTGATCGGAATGGCCGCCACCCAACCAGCAATGCCTAGCAGAGCACCTTCTGCCAGAAAGATAATGAACAGCAGCCGAGAAGAAGCGCCCGTGGATCTTAAGATGGCCAGCTCGTGGCGGCGGGAAGCTGCATTTAAGGCCACCAAACTGTAGACCAGAAACATACCCACAAATAGGGATGCAAAGCTTAGAATTGAAAGATTGAGCTGATAGGCGCGGATCATCCCCTGCCCGCTTTCCTTGGTTGCTGAAGGAGAAGTTATGATAATGCTTTCCGGAAGTATTTCACGAATTTTTTCCAAATCCTTTGAATCCGCATCGGGCTTTATGCGCAGATCAATGCGATCCACCCGTCCATAAAGCCCGGTGAATTCCTGAAAAGTAGCAATATCGGTTAATGCGATCCGTCCGCCCTCGGCCGAGGACAGGCCTTCCGGCCTCAAAGTTCCCAGGATTTGAAAACTCGCCCTTTGCCGTGAATGTTCGAGCGGCAGAATGTCTCCTTTTTTCCATCCATACAGCCGTGCTAAAAAATCTCCGATAATCAAGGTATAGGGTTCATTTAACAGATTTAACCATATCATCGGATCTTGATCACCCCTTGCAGCTATCTGCCATGAGCGAAAGGATCGATCCAAAATGGGGTCAAAGCCGATCAACAAAAACGGATCAGTCTCATATCCGGCCGGTCTCACATAGGTGGTCAGAAACGGCGAGGCGCTATCAATATAGGGATGGTTTAACAGGCGGGAAATAATTTCCTCAGGAACGAATCCGCCGGGTCGAACCAATACCTTATCGGCCCGACCGGCAATAAGCTCCATACTTTTGCTAAACGAATTTAGCGAGGCATGGATAGATAGCCTCACACTGGTAAAAACAGCCGCCCCCAAAGCAATGCCCAGCAGCACCGTAAGGGCCCGCCCAAGGTGCTTGTACATATTGCGAAGACTGAACCAAATAAATAAGCGAAAAAAGAAGATTAGTCCATTCATGTATGCTTGGTAATCATTCCGTCCTTAAGATAAATTTTTACAGTCGCCAGGGAATCCGCAAGGTTACTGTGGGTGGCAATCATAACGGTTCTTCCCCATTTTCGATTCAATTTGACAAGTAAATTGATTACGATTTGGCCATTGCGACTGTCCAGATTACCGGTGGGCTCATCGGCCAAAATGATGGCCGGATCGTTAACAAGTGCTCTGGCAATCGCCGTGCGCTGCATCTCACCGCCTGAAAGCTGAGCTGGCAGATGGGTTAGGCGAGCTTTAAGACCCAGCCAATCGAGCAGATCGATAGCGTGGTTTTGACTTTCGGCAAGAGATTTTCCGGCTAAAAGCGCCGGTAGGCTGGCATTTTCAAGCACATTTAAGGTCGGCAGCAAGTTAAAGGATTGAAATACCATGCCGATCACCTCTCGCCGAAAGCGGGTCAATTGAGCTTCACTGCATTGATTCAGATCATGGTCGGCAACGGTGAGCTCACCCTGCGTGGGGCAATCCAGTCCGGCCAGCAAGGACAACAACGTACTTTTCCCGGAACCACTATTGCCTTTGATAACGACAATTTCACCCGCAGCAATTTCCAGATCGACATTATTGATACCGACAACCTCACTGTCACCAACCGCATAGATTCGCGTCAGTGATTTGGCAGTGATAATCGATTGCCTATTTTTTAGTGACATCGGAAAGATAGCCCTTTTTGACCGCATCATCGAGAAGTGCTTTAACATAATTCCATAGGAGGGATGATCCATCTTCAACCGGCTGCATGCGTGCCACGACCTGGCTGCTTTTGACGTCGTTTTCTTGCCAGGTCTGGCCCTTGGTAAAATAGTTATGCAAAAATGGTTGTAATCTATCCAGGGCATTGGCAAGCCGGGACTCCGGTGTTTCTCTGGCTTCAAATTCATCCCAGAGCTTGCGAAAAGATCGAGCTTGATCTTCGGGCAGGATAGTAAAAATCCGATCGGCAGCCAGCGCTTCCCGCTGGACCTGATCCTCTCTGCCTTGATCATCGTAACAATAGGTATCCTTAGCATCTATCTCAACCAGGTCATGAATTAACAGCATTTCAACTACTCGCAAAACATCGATTGCTTTTTCTCTGGCATATTCAGATAAAACAAGAACCGTCAGGGCAATATGCCAGGAATGTTCCGCTGAGTTTTCGCGCCGTGATCGATCCAGTAAAATGGTTTTCCGCAAGGTATGCTTTAATTTATCAGCCTCAAGAATAAATTCGATCTGCTTCTGCAATCGACCAGACTGCTCGGGCAGCAATTCGCTTTCAATCTTTTCTGCAATACGATTCATTTCACTTATATCCTTGATCATCACCAGACTCCATTAAATGGATTTTGCCTTTTATCCGCAAAACTGGCCAATTTGTCATTCCGGGCTTGACCCGGAATCCATCATGATCACTGTATCATAGTTACCTGGATGCCGGATCAGTCATCCCGGACTTGATCCGGGACCGGCATGACGCGAGGAATAATCACTTTTTCCTATTATGTCACAGTCTGCTCCGCGGGAATGACATTAGAGATGTATCTTGAGTAGAGGGGCCCTATAACCCCCGGCACGAACTATAAAGCCATACCTTAGTAAATTAACTCAAGCTATCTGTATTTTTCCACCAATTCCATGCGCTTTTCATCCGGCAAGGACTTAAGGTAGGATTTCCAGCCCGGGCACCATCCAATATGCCATTTCCATATCCGACCTAAAAGCGATCGGGGATTTTTATCATACCTGGCTCTCATTTTGCACTTCTCACAGCGTTGCATAGTGAAGTCTCCTTTTTGTGATTATCGAACTTAGTTCGCTTCGCTCATCCCGCTTACAGCGGGAGAATAATGGAACAATTGAATGATGGAATATTGGGTACATTGGTGTTCCATCTGGTTGAAAAATAATTTGGTTCATCGGATAAACAAACCATGAATCGAAAAAACATCAACAGAGGATTCAAAAGACTCCGATGATTTCCGACAATTGCACCCGCCGGGCACGCCTCAACGCATTGCTTACACGTACCGCAATAGCTTTTTTTCAGCGGCGTTTCACAATCCAAGGGAAGATCCGTAAACACGGTGCCCTGCCGAATCCAGGGACCGTGTTTTCTGGTGATCAATAAACAGTTGCGGCTAACCCACCCAAGACCGGCACGGGTTGCCGCAGTTTTGTGGGGAAAATCACCTTTGATGTTAATGGGATCTTTGCGTTCGGAGGCGCTAAAAGTGCCGGCCTCAAATCCCATCGCTTGAATTTCGGTGACCAGTGATACCGCAATGTTGTCAATTTTTCTATCTATTAAATTTCAAAAAACGTAACCCGATAATATCTGATTACCAAGATAAATCCAAGGCTTTAATTTTTTATAAGTGTATCTGGCAGATCATCAGCAATATTATAGAGTGAAAGGATAGGTTAAACCTAATTGTTATATTTTCTCATAACATATATTTAAACCCCACTGATAGGAAAAGAAGCAAATGAAAAGTAGCGTTAGGTATGCAACCATCAAAGTTGAGCCCCTGAATTTTTCAGAAGAACTGGCCAGAGCCGTGTTGGATTCATTATCGACCCACATTGCCATCCTGGATGCCAATGGGGTCATCCTGGAAACCAACAGTGCCTGGCGCATTTTCTCGATGAATAGCGGCATACCAAAGGACTTTGACTATAAAGGGGTTAATTATCTAGATATTTGTGACGCGACGACAGGCGAAGACACAGATATTGCTCGCAAATTGGCCGAGGGCATTCGTGCGGTTATCGCCGGTAAAATAGAAGAATTCTTATTGAAAGGCAAACAGGCCAACCTGAGATCCTACTTGCTGTCGATCTCTTAATAGTTTTTTTCTATTAGTACCCTCCTACTCCTCTCCCATTGTATTTTTCGACATTATCCTTACCATCAAAATAGGTCAAAGATCTCTTATTTCTGCGGATGCAGAAATCCATCACCACTCGATTTTCCTGAATTCCCGCTTTCGCGGAAATGACGGTTACGATAATATGATATTTTTATAAAATTAAAAGGGGTATGAAGAACTCTAGACTTTCAAGTTGCCATTTAGGAGGTAAAAACATAGTATCCAAGGTTAGGAGATTCTCCTTGTTAAGATCTAAGCGTGGACCCTATACAAACTCAACGAGTGGTCGTGTTACGGATACGATTGCTTGCAGATAAGGAAGGTTGTGTATGAAGAGGATAAACACAGAAAGTATTGTTGATTTGATGTTCCATCTCAAGTGGAAGAGCAACTATGCCTCGCACACCGACTGCTACCAGGCCAGCAATGTAAATATCTGGCGCAACCACTTTCCACCTGTTTTATTGGATTCGATAATGATGAGATCTCCCGGTGACCGGATAGAACTGAGCTTTAAGCAAGGCGAAATTCTGCCTGAGTTCGAATCAAAGAAGATATTTAGGATTGACGATAACCAGTTTGATCGTAACTTCAACAAAAACACGCTCATCCAACCCTGCCAGGGTCGGTTTTATCCCAAGGGAATTTTAAAAGGTGTCACCAATGTGTTTAAGCAAAACATTGAACCGTTTCGGCTTGTCAGTCTGAAAAAAGGTCAAATGCATGTAGATTTCAATCATCCCTTATCCGGAAAAAGCCTGACGTTAGCCACCATCATCGATCAGGTTGAAAACAAAGATGTTGAACGCGGCGGCAGCACCGATTGGATTGAAACGCTGACTGCAGGACCCGGCATGCAGGCCCGCTGGCAGAATAATCATACCGATTATTTTTGCGATAATTCATTTTCTAGGGACGATAACACACCGGATTCGGAATTTTACATAAAACCCAGATTCACGCAGCACATCGATGATGCCGCCATTGAGATGGTCAGAAATACCTATGACCGATTCCTTGATGACGGCATGCGTGTTCTGGATTTGATGAGCAGCTGGCAGTCTCATTTACCTCAAAAAACAAGATTTAAAGCAGGAATCCAGAAAAGTTTTAGCCGGTCAACCTGGATGCCCGCTTTCGAGGACATGACGAGAAAAACACCCCGACCACTCAAATAACTATGGTTTCGGGAGGGCCAAGATATGGCTTGCAAGATTTTCATCATAGTTTTTCTAGTGGCAACATCCATTTTTGGCTGCACCGCAATTCCTGAAGATTTGAAGCCGGTAACCGGTTTCGAGGCTGAAAGATACTTGGGAAAATGGTACGAAATTGCAAGGTTCGATCATGGTTTCGAACGCCATCTGAACAATGTCAGCGCCACTTACGCGAGAGGTGATAACGGCGATATATTGGTGGTCAATAAGGGTTACAACTTCAAGACCGGGGAGTGGAAACAGATCGAGGGGCGTGCCCGTTTTCTTGGAAGTGAAACGGTAGGCAGTCTGAAGGTTTCCTTTTTCGGACCGTTTTACGGCGGCTATCATATTATTGCGTTGGACAAGCAAAACTACAGCTACTCCATGGTAACCGGTCCGAGCCGCTCCTATCTCTGGATTTTATCAAGGACCACAACGCTGGACGACGCCATTTATGCGGATTTGGTCACAAAGGCCATTGGATGGGGGTTTGATACCGCAAAGCTGATAAAGGTCGAGCATAACGTGCCGGATGATTGACTGTAAGCAATAAAAGATCGTACGAAAACGATTCGATCAAGGTGAAAAAAAGAATTCCAGTAATAAATTACTGAAAAGGGGGTAACAATGGTTGAAATCGGAAAAAAGGCAAAAGATTTTTGCGCTGCATATTGACTGAATTAAAAAAGCTGGCCGGATGAGAGAAGCATCAACATCATTTCGGCATCAGCTGCGGCAGCGGGTCCAACAATCCATCGACCCAACGACGCGGAAATTTTTCAACACCGTGCTCAGCACTCAGAAGCGCCCCTATCACAGAACCGCGAGCGGCATTGTCTCCGCCAAGATTGGTATTGACGATGAGTGCATGTTCCGGATCATTATGGTATTTTAATGCCAGATACACAACTGCCGGAACCGAGTCTTCAACATAGCAGGTCGTGCTGAAACGCGGACCAATAACCCAATCGTCCGGATCATCAAGCCATTTGATAAATGGATGTCCAACCAACGCATTTTGCTGTTTCTCGATTTCTTCAAGAATAGCCGCTTTCAACGGGGTTCCCTTAAGCACTTTCAGCAACAGCTCGATCACCAGTGATCCGGCGTTTGCCATTGTGTTTTTCGTCGACGCCGCACTTGCCAGGCGGCATGCCCCTGGCATAGTTGGCAAAAAAATTGCGGTGGCATTCCTCAATGTAAGTATCGTGGTGATTGCCGGGGGTGGTCATAAATCTGATGTATCTCTTTAGAAAATCATCGGAATCATAACCACCGTTTTGGTTGATGGATTCAATCAACAACTGGCTGATTTTGACATTCAGCGTTTTCTCACCGGCCGGCAGGAATTGGTGATAATGAATACCTTTTTGTCCCCAGTATTCTGCCTGATCGTGAAGAATTTCTCCTTTGGAATTTGGTGCTACATAGGTTGATCGCCATAAAATACTGTCCGGATGCGGGTTGCGAGGAGCCAGATAATCCGTCACCTTGCCATAGTCTTTGAAAAGCGCCTTACGGTTGTAGTACCAGTGAACCGGCATCGCCAGAGCATCGCCAATACAAAGACCATAAAGGGTACCACGGGATCTAGAATGAATTCGATCTGTCATGGTTGACCTGCCAATTTATCTAAGAATAAAATAATCTGCTTATCTGGAAAGTCCAAGTTGCCATTAGATAAACTTTCTGTTTATGATTCTGTTTAGTCCGAGCATAAAATCGGAAAGTTGAAAGGCGCGGTGTTTCTGATTCCGCGCCTTTTTTATATGAGCCTTCCAATTTTCAGGTGAAGGCTGGTCTTTAATTAATTTCAAGCCGTCTTCGTGCGAAACATCTATAGGGGCTTGCAGGACAGCGCTTCTTCTATGTCTTCTTCAGTAATGCCCAGAAGATGAAAGATATGGTTGAAGTGTGTTTTGGACAACGCGACGTTGGCCACTCGATCCAGGCCCTTTTTGGCATGGTAGGCGATGCCCAGGCCCGCCTGTGTCAGCATCAAGGAATCGTTTGCGCCATCGCCAATGGCAACCACCTGGTCCAGCGGGATGCCCATATCACAGGATACCTGGTTGACGATGCGAGCTTTTTGGGCGGCATCGACAATATCCCCGCGAACCTTTCCTGTGAGCGCACCATTTTTAATCTCTAAATGGTTTGCATAGGCGAAATCCAGGCTGAATTTATCCTTCAAATATTCGGCAAAAATATCGAAGCCTCCGGAGACAATGCCAAGTTTAAATCCTAACCATTTGAGCGTGGTCAAAAGTTCATCCGCCCCTTCGGAAAGGACCATACGATTTCTGATATCCATCAAATCATCCACTGCAAGGCCCCTGAGCATGGCAACCCGTTGTCTGAGAGACGCTTCAAAATCAAAATCGCCGCGCATGGCCTTATCGGTGATTCTGGCAACTTCTCGATGGACGCCGGCTTTGCGGGCCATCTCATCGATGCCCTCCATGTCCACCAGGGTGCTGTCCATATCAAAGCAAATCATGCGCTTATTTTTGCGATGCGCCTCCCTGGTTTGAATCGCCAGATCGATATTCAGCTGGCGGCTTTTCGTCATTATCCGGTTCTTCAGACGGTCGACACTGTTTACCCCGATTATGTTCACGATCATTTCGAAAGAACGGGCACCGTGATGGGTTTGGCTGGATATCATTTCGACGTTTGCATTTTCCTCCGCCAGCACCTTCGATATTTCAGCGATGGAGCGTGTATCGCCAAAATGGGTGAGGACCAGCAGTCTTCGATGGCTTATTTCTTGAACTTGATCCGAATCAACCAGCTGAAAGTTAAGGATCAGATTCAGTTTGCTGGCCTCGAAAAGAAGATCTTTTAGGGCACTATCTTTGGATTCAGCTGACTCCTTTTGTTTCAACAGCAAATAGAGTCCTAATCTGTTTTGCAGCGACACCTGTTGGATGTCTATGATTTCGATTCCATAATTCCAAAGAACTTTTGTAAAGGCAGCCAGAATCCCCGGCCGGTCAGGTCCGGAAATGCTCACCATGAGTAATTTTTCAGCCGTCACCCGATGTTCCCTTCCTATGAAATCCTTCGACTCGTGCAAAATTCAGGGTCAAACGATCCGACTCCATCCGGTCAGACGATGTGGACAACGATGGCATGTTCCCGAATGCCGTTGTTCCCGTAGCCCAGCACATTCCAATGGGCGTTTTCAGGTTGCCGGCGCCCTTGCGTATCTGTGGCACGGGCCATGATGGTGTACTCCCCCTTCTTTTTGACATCCCACAAATACTCCCAGTGCCGCCAGGCATAGGGTTGCTGAAGACCGATCAATTCTGCCGCCTTCCACGTCTTGCCATCATCAACAGAGACTTCGACCTGCTGAATACCGGCTTCCCCTGTATATGCTGAACCTCGAACCGGTACGATCCCCGCAGGGAGTGTTTCACCTTTTATGGGCTCCGTGATTATTGATTTGACAGTGATGTCTTTGACTACCTCACCCGATTTTGGATCTTCGCCTTTCTGAAATATACGGTACACCTTGTCCATGAAAAAGCCTTCATATGGTCGATCGAGCATCGTGATCTTGTGAAGCCACTTTACGCAATTGGCACCCGTCCAGCCTAAAGCCAGAGCTCTCAGCGGATACCCGTGTTTGAGCGGCAAAGGTTTCCCATTCATTTCATAAACGAGTAGAGTTGATGAGCTGGCCTTTTCCAGAGGAATACTACGAATAAATTTAATTCCGGCAGACCCCAACGGTTTATCCAACCCTTCGAAGCTGACGTGTTTGGCATTATCTTTGAGTCCTGCCCTATCGAGCAGTTCTTTAAGCCATATGCCACCCCAAATTGCATTACCTACACCGCCGATCGTCCAGGGATTCCCGGAGGCTTTATCTTTGAACAACGAGCGGCTATTTCCGGAGCATTCCAGGGTGTCGGCCACCTCCACTTTCGGCATGCGTCGAATATCTTCAAAGTTCAACGTCAGTTCCTTTTCAACCAGTCCTTCAATGCTAAGCTTCCAATCGGAAAGTTCGATGGGCGTTTCCATAAACTGACCCTGATTGCGTTTGAAGAAAACAGAGTTGTCGGTAATCCAAGAACGCAGATATTCGATCGGCGTTTCGGCATTTAATGGTTTTTCCGTCATCACACGCATTTTTTTCTCCATATTGCTCACCTCCGGAATTAACCATTTTAGAATTAAATGAGCGGTCATCAAATTGATAATTGAACTGTTTACGAAAGTCAATATGCTTCGGGCGAATTCTGTAAAGGCACTCTCTAAATTTGACTGACTTCCCTATGATCATTGATGATATCCGAAGGGCTCAAAGACTATATAAATGATGTCTGCCATTTTGTTGCTCTGCAGCTTTCAATAATTTCACATTTCAATCGACTTCAACCTTCAAAAGCCTGATTTCCTTGAAATCTGAGTGGGTCTGCGCTAAGGATTAGCTTATTCTGGTCCTCATTGAAGCGACGATATTTCCCCATATCCTAATTTAAATCATCAACCGCAAAACAAATTTGTTACCTAAAATCTGGTTTATTTGCATTTAAAAAGGCTAAAAAGATGAAAGACACCAACAAAACAAAGAAGCAACTCATCGAAGAGCTATCGGCATTGCGCCGACAGGTTACCCGGTTGGAAAGATCAGAGACATCACCGAAACAGAAAGCGCATTATCGAACAATGGTCGAGGCATCACCGGTTTCAATCATGGCCATGCGAAAAGGACGCGTGTTATTTTCCAATCCGGCCGGTGCTCGAATGCTAGGCTTTTCTCATCCGAATGAGATGGTCGGAATACCTGCTATGGACGTCGTTGCGCCGGAGTCGCAACAATTGGTGACTGAACGCATCAAGCGGCTTGAAAGCGGCAAGGATAATCCTTCAGAAGAAATGAGGTTAATTAGGCAGGATGGAATTAAAATAACAGTAGAAGCCGCTTCCGTACCTATCGACATTGATGGTATACCCACCGCAGTCATCATTGCTCATGACGTCAGCGATCGAAAAGAATTAGAGACGAAACTGAAAGAAAGCCAGGAACGATTCCGGGCGTTTATGGATAACATTCCGGCCTCTGTTTACATCAAAGATGAAAACGATATACACATATATGCTAACCAGGCAGCATCAAAGAGTGTGAAAAAGAAACTGGAAGAACTTATTGGTTCGACAACCCGGGATCTATGGCCTCCCGATTTAGCCGACCGGTTGATCGAGCTGGATCGGAAAGTGATAGATGAAGACGTCCCTAAAATCACCGAGGAATGGAAAATTACAGAGAAAGGTGATGTACGTTGGCAAAAGGACATTAAATTTCCTATCGTATTGGAATCCGGAAATAAACTTCTGGGCGGCGTCTCCCTCGACATTACTTAAATTAAGCGAGCCGAACAGACACTTGCCGAGCACCTCGAGTTCGAACGGCTGATTGCCGACATCGCGTCTCAATTGGCGCAGACGGAGCCGGAGAAGCTGGAGGGGTCGATCGATTCAACGCTCCAGGCCCTCGGCCGCTTTCTCAAGACCGAGCGGGCATTCCTTGCGCAGTTCACACCTGACGGGAAAAGATTATTTCATACCAATTATTGGGCGGCTGAGGGCATTGATTTTCCGCATTTCTTATTCGAATTGGATATCGCCGCTGAAGGACCCTGGCTCGTAAAACAGCTGCATTTGGGAAAGACCGTCAACGCAGGCCCGGGGCTTGTCGACCTGCCCGATGAAGCAGAGGAGGTGCGAAGAGGACTTGAGCGAGACGGGATTAACTCGGGTGTTGTTGTACCTGTCATGGTCGAAGGAAGATCCATTGGAATGCTCGGTTTGGACACGGTCGTTCAACCACGTGAATATCCAAAGTCTATAGTGGATCGGTTGCGTATCGTGGCCGACATGATAGGGTCAACGATCCAGCGGGTCGAATCTCAGACAGAACTACAGGACTCGCTGAAGCAAGTCAAACAACTTAAGGACCGGCTGGAGCAAGAAAACATCTATCTGCGCGAAGAGATCGAGCTGCACCACCGGCACGAAGAAATTATCGGTAACAGTGAGCCGATTATGGAAATGCTAGGCCGTGCCGAGCAGGTGGCAGAAGCCGACGCCACGGTACTTATCCTCGGAGAAACCGGAACGGGAAAGGAGCTTTTAGCTCGCGCCATTCACAGCACTAGCGCGCGTAAAACGCGCCCAATGATAAAGGTAAATTGTGCGGCTCTGCCGCCGACCTTGATTGAAACCGAATTGTTCGGTCGCGAGAAGGGAGCCTATACAGGGGCTTTAACAAAACAAAAGGGACGTTTTGAATTGGCTGACGGTTCGACCATCTTTTTAGATGAAATTAGTGAACTGCCGCTGGAACTTCAACCCAAGTTACTCAGAGTTTTGCAAGAAGGACGCTTTGAGCGTTTGGGCAGCCCTAAAACCATCATCGTGGACGCGCGAATTATGGCCGCTACGAATCAAGACCTCAGTGAAATGGTTCGGAATGGCCGGTTCAGAGAGGACCTGTATTATCGACTGAACGTTTTTCCCATTACGGTTCCACCGTTGCGTGAACGGCGGGAGGATATTCCCATGCTCGTATGGGCATTTGTGAAAGAATTTGAAGAAACCATGGCCAGACGTATTAAACGCATACCGCGTAAAAGTATGCAAGCCCTGGAGCACTATCCCTGGCCTGGAAATGTGAGAGAACTGCGTAATGTGATCGAACAGGCGATGATAATCAGTAAAGATGAGGTTTTGAATGTACGGGTGCCGACCTTGTCGGATCTCATAACGGAACCGGAAATTAAGCTTGTCGATGTTGAACGAAAACATATCCTTAAGATCCTGCAAAACACTGGATGGCGCATAAAGGGTCAAAACGGAGCCGCCGAGCTGCTGGGTCTCCATCCGGCCACATTGTATTCCAAAATGAAGCGATTAGGGATTCAAAGGCCTGCCCAATTATAGATGATATTTCATCTTAAAGATGATATATCATCCCAAAAGCTGCATTATCACCGCCCCTGATATCACTCCAACTAACAAATATATAATAATTTCAATAAACTAAATCAATTTAATCTTTCCCATCCATTTTGGCATAAATTCAGCATTTCTTATCTTTCAATAGTTGAAGGTATTATCGCCGCAATCTCCATGATTATTTCGAAATTATATATCAATTTCATATACGCCAAAGAAAGGTCGCAAATTAGATGATCCAAACTATTATGAAGATTACGTTTTCGCCTGAATCACGCACAAAAGCATTAGAACTTATCAATGCCATCATCGAACGAATCCGAGTGTCGCCCGGTTGCATTAACTACGGCGTTTACCAGGACATTTTGGGCGAAAATGCATTAACGATTTTAGAGCAGTGGCAATCCAAAGCGGCACTGGATCGATTCATATGCTCGGATGAATACCGAAGTATTTTGACCCTGATAGAACTCGCCAACCAATCACCGGAGATTCATTTTTATACGCTTTCAGAAATCGGAGGAATGGAGGTCATCGAAAATCTGCGTAAAGCGACATCCGTTTAATGCCGGTGGCAGAATGCTGTAAATTCAAACCCAGCATGAGTTGGTTCTTGGTTTTAATAAGATGATCGCACGGTGATGAACCGTCGCTCTTGAAACCAGAAGACCTCACACATCCGGAGGTTAGTGCAACGATGGCAATGCCGCTTTTAAAGCATTATTGATAACTAAATCAAGGAGGTTGACGATGTACAGGTTGAATTCAATTTTATGTGCAACGATAGCGTTAACGTTGCTATCGTCGTTTAATGTTGCCACTGCGCTGGGTACAGAGACCGCGAGCGGGACTTTTACGAACGCCAGCGAGGCCGCGCAGAAGTCTACCAATCCTCTGGGCGACGATTTTTTTATCCTTCTCAACCAAATCGACAACTACTTTCTACAAGGCGACGCCACCGACAATATCAGGCACCTGAACACGTGGGCCTTCCAGCCGGTCATCCCTATCCCGATGGAAAAAGCAATTGGCAAAAACTGGATCTGGGTAAACCGACCGACGTTTAACTTCATCCTGAATGCGGACGTCCCCGACATAGGGGCGATAAAATCGGGCCTGCTTGCGGGAGGTACGCCCGAAATCCCAGACAATTTTCCTGCGGGGGGCGTGCCGTTTGAGAGCAAAAGCGGATTCGGCGACCTCATCTACTTCTCGCTGCTCGGCCAATCACTGCCGACCGAGAAGTGGGGCGGCGGCGACTTCGTCTGGGGACTCGGCCCGACCTTCCAGGTTCCCACCGCATCGGATGACCAGCTTGGCAGCGGGAAATATTCCGCAGGACCCTCGGCGGTGCTGTCTTTCATTGGAAAGAAGTTCATCTTCGGTGGTTTGTACCAGCAATGGTTGTCCTACGCGGAAGGCGGCAACGGCAGTGGCAACGACGTCAACTTTAGCTGGCTGAACATGTTCTATTTCCTGAATTTGGAAAATGGCTGACAGGTCGGCGGAACACCCATCATTACCGCTGACTGGGAGGCCGACAGCGACAATCGCTGGACCGTCCCGATCGGTCTCGGCGTCTACAAGACGAGCTTCTTTGGCAAGATGCCGATCAAACTCGGCGCTGAAATGCAGTGGATGCCTATACAGCCGGACATTCTTGGCCAAGAATGGAACATTCGACTGACCATTGCGCCGATCATTCCGTCGCTTTTCAAATAAGACTGATCGAAAACGTATGCCTTGCAAGTCGGAGGGTCTGCATTAAGTTCCTGTGATGTACCATTGACATTTTATTCTGTTTAGCTTGAAAGGAGGATAAAAATGAAAAAGCTTACCAAGGTTATTTTGATGGTCGCAATTTTTATGATTGCGCTGCCATTTTATTTACAGGCTGCTCAATTCGATGCACCCTACTATGATTTTGCTAAGAAAAATGAGGCCAAATGGGCGGCTGAAGACAAAGAAATCAACAAAAAGCTTGCTGCGCTGCAAAAAAAATTCGGCAAGCCTCCCAACATCATCTACATCCTCGCCGACGACGTCGGCTGGGGCGAGATGGGTTGGCAGGGCGGCGGCAAACACCGCGGGACCCCGACCCCGGAACTGGACAAGATGGCCCACGAAGGCATGCGATTCTGGGCCGCTTACGCAGAACCGTCTTGCACGCCGTCCCGGATCGCCATCAATACCGGCCGGCACCCGGTTCGCACGGGTCTCTTGAGCGTCCTGTGGCCCGGTCAGATCAAAGGGTTATCAGCCAAAGAAGTAACAGTGGCTGAGGTGCTCTCGGAGGCAGGCTACAACACCGCCATGTGGGGCAAGTGGCACTTGGGTGACGAGCCCGAGCATGCACCCGAAAACCAGGGCTACGACTATGCCTACTATGGTCTATGGAACGGAGCACCGGACAACTGGCCCGGCTCTTTCGACATGTATCAAGAAGCCCCGAACTCCCACAAGGCGATGTTCTATGACTTTCCCGGTGAAGAAGAATACAAGAAGCGCACGGGGATCGATCTATCGGTGGGCGGTTACGTCGGCCACAAGGGCAAGGGCCGCAAACCCATCGAAGGTGCTGCCGGCAAGCTTCGTCCCGACAAACAGGAAACCTTCGAAGCCGAATCGATCAAGCAAATCACGGCCTACGTCAAGGAAAAGGCCAAGGACGACAAGCCCTTCTTCATCTATTGGGCGACCTACACCCAGCAGCTTCAGGGATCGAAGGCCCACCACAACGACAAACATGTCGATAAGGTAAATGCTCAGGCTTCTGGAATGGCGGCCCACAACGCGCACGTGCGTCAACTGCTCGACACCTTGAAGGCCGAGGGTATCGCCGAAAACACACTGGTCGTGTGGATTAGCGACAACGGACCGATGTACGCCTTCTACCCGAACTCCGGCTATTCTTGGCTGCGTGGCGGCAAGGGTGATGTTCTGGAGGGCGGCGTGCGTGTGCCGGCGATGGCCTGGTGGCCGGGCATGATCGCGCCCAATCAGGATCCGGTGGACATTCTGCACCTCACAGACCTATTCACGACGGCTGCCCGCTTGGCGGGGGCACTTGACAAGATACCCAACGACCGCGTCACGGATGGTGTCGATCAGACCGCACTCCTCCTGTTGGGCGAAGACCACGGCCGACGGAATATGATATTCCATTACAGCGGTGGTGTTCTTGGCGCCATCCGCTACGAGGACTTCAAAGTCCACATCAAGGCTGGGCACGGCGGGTTGCCGGGCATGGATTTCTACAACGTCATGCGTGACCCCGGTGAGAAGTTTGGACAGCTCTACCCGGGACTATTCGCGGTAACACCGATTCAGATAAAATTGCGGGAACACATGCAGATGATCCAGAAGTTCCCCCATCGGGTTTCAGAAATCACGCCGAAAGGTGCGGAACTTACACCGCACGACTAGATGTTTGAGATTGATACGAATTGAGCGATCTTTGTCCGGCTTTAAAAACCCAATTGTTTTTTATTCAAAAGGTTGGTAAAAAATTATTATGAAAGGCATTATGCAATGTAAGCGAAATCTGCTCTTTAGTATACTAAGGGGCAGCTATATTTTAGTTTTAGCCTACATGCTGCTGCCTGCTTTCACAGGACGAGCCTGGGCCGGTGGTCTCTACATCAGCGAATTTGGAACTCCCAGCATGGGCGTTGCCGCTGCCGGAGCTCAGGCGGTGGCCAATGATGCCTCCACCGCCTTTCACAACCCGGCCGGCATGACTCGAATTAAAGGCAAAGAGCTGATGCTCACCGGTGGCGCTCTGTATTCGACCGTGAAGTTCGATCCTGACGACAACACGCCCATCCAAGGCAATAATGGTGGCGATGCCGGTGGCCCCGCTCCCATATTGGGCCAATTCTACGTCCATAGCCTAACTGAACGGCTCAAACTGGGTGCCAATATTATTTCTACTACAGGAGCTGTGCTTGAATACGATGATGATTGGACCGGGCGTTATCTGAATACAGATGTAACGCTGATAACCATCACGCTCAACCCTACCCTGGCGTACCGGGTCACAGATTGGCTCTCTATCGGCGGTGGCCCCCAAATAATGTATGCCGATCTTGAGATGAAATTAAAAGCCCCGCCCCCGGCCGGTAACGGCGAAGTCAAAATCGACGGCAATGACGTAGCATATGGATTTGATATCGGCGCTATGGTTGAACTGAGTGAGCGAACACGGCTTGGCGTCATCTATCAATCCGAAATCGAACCTGAATTCAGTGGTGATGTTAAATTCAAAGGCGGTGCCATTAATGCCGATGCGGGAACAGACACCAAAATTACGCTCGCTCAGTTTGTTCGCGCATCCATTTATCATGAGCTTAACAACCAATGGGCCCTTCTCGGTTCTGTGGGCTGGGAAGATTGGAGCGCCTTTAAAAACATTAATATCTCAACCGGCCAGGGGTCTCAAAATATCCCGCGTAACTGGGATGATACCTGGAAATTTGCCGCCGGGGTTCATTATCGCCCGGCAGAAAAGTGGCTGCTTCAGCTCGGTTTTGCCTATGACACTTCTCCGGTAGATTCTGATGACCGCACACCGGATATGCCCATCGATCGTCAGATTCGTTATGCCACCGGGGTCCAGTACCAGTGGAGCGACCGGCTCTCAACCGGGGCGCAATTTGTGTATGCTGACTACGGTAAGGCCAAAATAGACAATGATTTGCTCAAAGGCGACTACAAGCGCAACGATCTATTCTTTTTCGCCTTAAACGCTAATTGGAAGTTTTGAAAAGGCAATCTTTTTAGGCACAATCTATTTAAGATCTTTCATTTATATTTTGTTGCGCAATCTCTATATTAACACAATGATGGATTCCGGCTATGCATACACAATCGCAGATTTTTATGGATATCATCTGCAAATCCAAAAGAAATCGCCTGCCTGAAAATTGTGGATATCATAT
>CP070746.1:1314908-1339950 GCA_020348305.1 Desulfobacterales bacterium | reverse complement strand
GTAATCTGGGAACGCCCTTGTTTAGCTATGGTGCATTAATACCGTTAGCTGAAACTATCGGTTAGCTGGTCGCGGTGCCAGCGGTTAGCTGGTCGCGGTGCCAACGGCGCAAATTGGACCATTGCATGGGCCTCGGCTTGCAGTTACGCGTGGGTTTGAGACCTTTGGCTCCAACAGCCGCTAATTCTGACCTTAGGGCGACACACCTCAGGCAAACATGACCATAAAAACCTTAACTTTATAAGAGGTTAACGTCGGAGGCCCAGCGGTCAGGCGCAGATGGGATCTCCGACGTTGTACCTGCAAATTATAGCCCGCCGATGGAAACCTCTACGCGGCGGTTTTTAGAGCGACCCGCCTCGGTGTCATTACTGGCGATGGGGTTGGCAGCGCCGTACCACAGGGAAATCACCCGGTCGGGACCCAGATTAAAGTTATTGTATAGATAATCTGCCACCGCCTCGGCTCTGCGCCGTGACAGTTCCACGTTGTACTCCGGCCTGCCGGTATCGTCGGTGTAGCCATGCAGCACGGTGTAAGCGCTCGGTTTCTCCACCATAAACTTGCCGACCGCCGTGAGTTCTTCTTGCCCAGCCGCAGATAGATCGGATTTGTCCAATTCAAAGAGGATGTTGTTGACCTTGTAACCTGCCACCTTCCTCTCCGAAAGTGTCTCGACCTCTGTATCCCATCTTGTGTAGTAAAGAGGACCCAGGGCATAGTAGGGTTGGGTGATATACGAGTCGAACGGAATGGCCCGCGAGCACATATTGGCCCTGCTCATATCAGAGACCGTCTTTCTGTCCCTTTCTTGCACGGAGTAATCGATCACCTGGAAGCAAACGTCATACTTTTTTGCCAGCACCGTTGTCTTTTCCCCGGGACTTGTGGAGCCTGCAAGTTTATCGTAACCGCCGTCGCTGAAGATGTAGACGACGGTCTTGCCGCTCAGACCTTTCAGCACAGACTCTAATTCATTCAAACTCTGCACCAGCGGGGTCCTTCCCTCCGGTTCCGCCGGAAATTTTTTCAGAGCATCCGCCACCCCGGCCGCGTCAAATTTCTGCATGGGATACAAAACTTCCCATGGCGTGAATCTATAAACGCCTACGTTGTATCCAAGATCCGGCAGCCGCGCAAACCCGGTTGTGAGTGCGGCCTGTTCGAGTTCGTAGTAAGACTTTTTGTAGGTTTTATTTGTTGCTGCCATGGAGCTAGAGGTGTCCACCAACACGATGACATTGTCGGCCGTTCTGACAAGCACCTCTTTGTTTATGACATTTTCGCGAATGTCATCGGCATAGATAATCTCACCGGCTTGAACTCCGCCGCCAACAGTGAAAACCAAAATCACCAACATGACCAACGTTAACTGAGCTGATTTTTCGTTCATAATTTCCCCCTTTCTTGTTTTGTGTCTTTTGTTGCCGACAAGAGCACCTTCTGTTTGCCCTTTTATTCGTTAGTTATTTTTGCCTTCTTTTTCGCTATCTAATTCGTTTTCCAAATACTTGGCAGTATCTAGGAACGAAATAGCGTATTGTCAAACTGTATCTTATTAGAATCAATTCACACCCGGACGGAAGCACTGACCGATATAACTGATTGGTAAATTCGTTTCATTTTCCCCCTCAGCAAATAAAACCACTGTCCAAAAATCGGATTATGAATAATTTTGAAATGTTGTTTAAAGAAGCTTATAATACACAAAATTATGACACAATGTATCACATGTCAAATTTTGCAACAATTCGAAATAATGAATTATTAGGTTAGATTAGTGCTAGACGTGAAACTAAAAATATTACAAGAAGTAGAATGTATCAGAAATAATTCTTTGAATCGGGCCATTCTATTCCAGCACATGAATATTCCTGGCCGCGCAGATATCCTTGAGCTTCTTCGGCCAGACCGTGATGCTAACCTCGCCGAGACGCGCGGTGCGCAATAGATACATGAAGGTCCGGAATTGGCCGATGCCGCCGCCGATAGACAGAGGAATCTCGTCGTTGAGGATAGCCTGGTGATACGGGAGCTTGAGGAAGTCCTGCTGGCCGGACATCTTGAGCTGCAATTTCAGTTGGCAAAAGCCATTGAATATATTCTAGGAGTATCTTATAGTCCAACTGTAAGAGGTATGGCTTTCTAATTTAAAAAAAGGAGGCGTCAATATGGAAAAAGAATTGCCTGGATGTGCTCGATGCCCAATTAACACACAAGATCGCGTATGTCAGCAGGAGGATGGAAAATCACCTTTGTTTTGTCCAACGCAAAATTATCAAGCGGTTATCGAAAAAGCATTAGATGAGTTGAAAAAACCGGAAATCCTGGAATTTGCCAGACAAGCCTCTATTCAGGAAGGAGAGGGTTACGCGAATCGGGATCTCGGATATGAAAAGGTTACACCAAACAAACCACGCATCATGGAAACCATCGAATTTGCCCACAGGATGAATTATAAACGGCTCGGTTTGGTGTTTTGCATTGGCCTGGTCAAAGAAGCCAAAGTTGTGGAAAAACTCCTATCTTCTGAAGGTTTTGAAGTGGTTTCAGCATTATGCAAGCTGGGTCGGGAACCCAAAGAAACGATCGGTGTTCATGATGATCAGAAAATTAGGATCGGATGCTTTGAGTCCATGTGCAATCCCATCGCCCAGGCATTTGTATTAAACAGCGAAAACACGGAGTTTAATATCGTGATGGGCTTGTGTGTGGGTCATGATTCGTTATTCCTAAAATATTCACAAGCATTGTGTACGGTATTGGCTGCCAAAGATAGATTGCTGGGCCACAATCCATTAGCGGCCATTTACACCATTGACAGTTATTACCGATCTTTGAAACAGTAAATTGCAATCTATTTAACCAAATTCGGTTTGAATCAAAGAAATATTGACCTCATTCGATATTTTAGTGTATTTTAAAGTGTATTTTAAATCGTTCTGGATTGTTTTTTCTATGCGACTCAGAATTGGTGATTAGCGACCGAATAATTTAGAGAATCAACGTGTACGATTATTATAAAAAATTGCCTGATTTTGTCGAAAAGATAAAATCTCTCAAAGATCTTATCATTACCAACATCGTTTTGATCGGTCAGACTCCTGCGCCGACATTTAAAGAAAAACGGCGTGCCAAGGTTTTCATGGAGCGATTGGCCGAATTTCAGGTGGATGAATGCACGACCGACGGTTATCGAAATCCAATTGGCATTATCAGGGGCAAATCTTCCGGTGTCAAGCCACCTATTTTTGTGATGGCCCACCTGGATACGTTCTATGAATTCTACGACAGAGACCTGATATTCAATTACCGCATCAGAAAAAATTCCATTACGGGTCCTGGGATTTTAGATAATTCTGTAGGCGTGGCTGTAATGGCCTCGTTGCCCGTCATCATCAAAGAATTAGATTTGCATTTCGAATCGGATATCGTTCTGGCGGGTACTATTCAATCGCTTGGCAAAGGTAATCTAAGGGGCGTGAGGCATCTATTAAAAACTTGGCCAACGCCCATACGGGGAGGCATATGCCTGGAGGGTGTCGAACTCGGACGACTTAATTATTACTCCGATGGAATGATCAGAGGGGAAATCGAATGCAGTATCTCAGAAGAAAAAGGCGTGATGCATAAATTCACGCCCAATGCCATATTGATCTTAAACGAGGTCATAAATGAAATTTTGAATTTGCGCCTCTCACAAAGACCGCGTTCCACGATTGTCATCGGTAAAATGTCCGGTGGGGCCAACCACGGCAAAATTGCTTACGACGGAACCCTGGGGTTTGAAATACGCAGCGATTCCTACAAAATGGTCAAATCCATCTACAGCGATATTAAAGATATCGTAGAGGGTATCAGTCATGAAAATGAAGTGGAGCTGAATTTGAAAACAATCAGCAATCTCAGGGCCGCACGTTTAAAATTCAACCATCCGTTGGTCAAAAGTGCGTCATCAGTATTGGAAGGCCTGGATATAAAACCGGTAAGCAAGTCAACCGAATCCGCGTTATCCATTTTCCTTTCCCGCAAAATACCGGCGTTGACCTTGGGTATCACCCATGGTGAAAATTATTATATGGAAAATGCCACCATGGAAATTGAACCGATGTTTAAGGGTATCGCCCAGGTCATCGGTGTATTAAAAGCTATCGACAGTGGGGTATGTGATGAACAGCAAATGGCTTGAACAAAATACGTTCCATTATTCTGATTTTAAGGATCTTAACCGTCTTGTAGAAGAAAAAAATAAAAAGAACCTTAAAATCTCGCTGTGCCTCCCGACGTTAAATGAGGAAAAAACAATCGCTAAAGAAATTATCATCATGAAATCGGAGTTGATGATACGTTATCCGCTATTAGACGAAATCGTTGTGGTGGACTCCGGCTCAACCGATAGAACAAGGAAAATCGCCAGGGAGTTCGGGGCGGACGTATACGAGGCAGACGATATTTTACCTCATATAGAGAAATTCAGGGGTAAGGGCGAGAACTTGTGGAAGGCGCTCTTTATTACCCAAGGGGACATTATCGTTTATCTGGATGCGGATATTAAAAATATTCATCACCGCTTTGCTTATGGACTAATCGGCCCTCTGCTTTTGTTCGATCACATTAAATTCGCGAAGGCCTTTTATGATCGACCTATTTCTATTGGAAGAAACAAAATAAGACCAACCGGAGGCGGACGTGTTACCGAACTTGTCATCCGGCCCTTGTTTTCCCTCTTTTTTCCTGAGCTTACGCAACTCATCCAGCCACTATCCGGTGAGTATGCCGGCCATCGGGAGATATTTGAACAAATTCCGTTTCCGATCGGCTACGGTGTCGAAACCAGTATGAACATTGACATTTACAAAAAATGGGGGCTCGATGTCATGGCCCAGGTCGATCTGGATCGACGCATTCATAGCAACCAAGACACCAAGGCATTGGGTAGAATGTCCTTTGTCATATTGAAAACCTTTATTAATCGCAAAGTAAAATTGGGGCTCATCCAACTCAATGAGGAAATGTTTGATGAGATTATCCAGTATAACCTGGTCGATAACAGTTATGAGCCTGAAAAATTAAAGATTCAGGGGCACGAGCGACCACCAATGATCGAAATTCCTGAGTATCGCAAAAAATTCGGTATTAGTGATAAGAGAATTCTCAAGTCCGTTTAGAAATGACTAAACTAGAAAGGTTAGACGAACGTTGCCAAACACTAAGTTGATTGACAGACACAACCGACATCTGAATTATTTGCGCGTATCCATTACCGACCGGTGCAATTTGCAGTGCATGTACTGTGTGCCCCAAGACCTCATCCCGAGACTTTCTCACGCAGAAATTTTGACTTATGAAGAAATTCTGCATGTCGTCTCTATCGGTATCAGCCTTGGCATCACAAAAGTGCGAATCACCGGAGGAGAGCCCCTGATTCGTAAAGGCGTTTATGAATTTTTAAGCGAATTGACGCAAATTCCGGGGCTCTTGGATGTATCGATGACAACCAATGGCGTATTTCTGAAAGATAATATCGAAAACATTCGTTGCGCCGGAATATCGAGGATAAATATCAGCTTAGACACCTTAGACCGAAAAAAATATGAAAAAATCACCGGTTGGGACGGATTTGATCAGGTCTGGCAGGGCATTGAAATGGCTCAGGCTCTGGCGTTTTACCCCATTAAGCTAAATATTGTGGCTCTAAAAGGAGTCAATGATGACGAATTGATCGATATGGCACGGTTATCTTTCGCTTACCCATTCCATATTCGATTTATTGAATATATGCCCATCGGTCAATCCCGTATGGGAAATGCTTCGCTTTTGCTAGCCCCTGAAATTAAAGAACGTATCCGTGTCTTAGGGAATCTGGTACCTATCCGAAATTCAAAAAATGATGGACCGGCAAAGCGTTACAAATTTGAGGGCGCTAAAGGCGAGATTGGGTTTATCCCCGCCTTAAGCCAACATTTTTGTGAAAAATGCAACCGGCTCAGATTAACTGCCAGTGGGCAGTTAAGGCCTTGTCTTTTATCCGATCATCAAGAGGATATTAAAGGCCCCCTGCGAAGCGGTCGTTCGGATCAAGAACTGGCTGAAATTTTTCTTAAGGCCGTGCATCACAAACCCTCGGATCATAATCTGGCAGGACACAACAGCATCCGCGTTTGTGGCGAAATGCGTGCCATCGGGGGATGAGGAATAAAGGATATTTTGGCGAAGGCGAAAAAAAAGAGCCTGGAACCGCAGCAGTGGGAGGCTACATTTACTCGCACATATCTTCAGATCGCGGTCCAGGCTAAATAAAAATAGCCCATACTCAACCGGCCAGTATATTAATATAGATAGCATTGGTATGGGCGCAATAAATGACTCCTTTAACAGGCTTACCAGCCAAGGTCAAGTTTTTTTTGCGTTTTTATTCATTTTTTTGATTGCACCCTTCAATCATTGTATTCAATCCCATTATACAGTTATCTAACTTTTCAAATTTATGGAGGACGATATGGAAATTAAAACAGTAAAACTTGAAAATCCGGACGGGTTGAATTTGATTTTAGGCCATTCTCATTTTATCAAGACCGTCGAAGATATTTATGAAGCTATGGTTAACACGGTACCAATGGCAAGATTCGGTGTAGCGTTTTGCGAGGCTTCGGATAAATGCCTGGTGCGGCATAGCGGCACCGACAATGAACTCGTTGAATTGGCTAGAAATAACGCCTTCAATTTATCAGCCGGTCACAGTTTTATTATTTTCATGAAGGATATGTTTCCCGTAAACGTCTTAAATACTGTCCGTAATGTGCCGGAGGTGTGCCGCATATTTTGTGCTACGGCAAATCCGGTGGAGGTAATTATTGCCGAAACCAAACAGGGACGAGGAATCCTGGGTGTCATAGACGGCTTTCCATCAAAAGGGATAGAAACTGAAGAGGATATTCAGGCGCGTAAAGAATTGTTGCGAAAAATCGGTTATAAACAATAAGTTATGAAATCCGGGCATTGGATAACCGATTCCCGGGTCAGCATGAACACGAAATTTAAGATGAATTTGAATTGGGAATTATTCGCACGTAAACTTTTTTTTTGACATGCGACTCAGATTGATTTATTAAAACGGAAAAAATAGCCGCGTTTTGCAATCCGCTTGATGAATTCACCTCTATTGTGGTCATTATTTTTTAGACCCAACTTTAGGGAGGTAGAGATGGAGGGAGTCTCAGAGCAGCGCGATGATATTCGCCATAAATATAAGGCCAATATTCTTCTTGAAACGTATCCCACCGGCGCTTATTACGAAGCCAAAATGTTTAATTACAGCCGCGGCGGTATGTATTTTGAATCGGACTATGCCCCCTTGCCGGGAACCGAAATTTATATCGGAATTGAAAATTCACCCTATGATGCCTGCGCTGATGTTTACCGGGCCCAAATAAGATGGCGCAAACAATTGCCTGATGAAGAATCAAAATTTAACTATGGGGTTGGTGTAAGATACAGCCACTCGATTCTTCCAAAGATATAATTAATTCGAGTTACGCGTTAAGTGCTGAAAAAAGAAAACTAGGCAACCCGCAACACACATCTCGTAATGAAGTTATTTTCTCCATTACTTAATTCCTCCGTATAAATTCAAATTAGCGTACTTCGCATCACCGTAATGGCTTGTCCAGCCAAAATAACGCGTTCACCGGCCACCTGCACTTTTATGACTCCTCCCCTCGGCGAAGCTTGATAAGCAGAAAAATCCTTTTTCCCAAGCCTTTTTTGCCAATAAGGTCCCAGACAACAATGGGCGGATCCGGTTACAGGATCTTCGTTTATCCCCGCACCCGGTGCGAAAAACCTGGAAACAAAATCAAATTCCGTTGAATCGGCTAAACTGGTGACAATAAATCCTCGACTGCCAATGGTGCTCAATAACCTAAAATCAGGCTTCATACTGCGAATCGCTTCTTCTGAATCCACTTCGATTAAATAATCAAAACGATTTTTACCGACATACTGCGCTGAAATGCCCAGCGCCTCGCCAAGTTTTTCCGGTGCATCGGTCTCTTCTTCTGGTTCGGAAGGAAAATCGAGCTGAATCCAATCATCTTGGCGCTCCGCGGTGAGCAGACCGCTTCGGGAATAAAAGCGTGCTTGTTGGTCCGGCGCTAATTGACCGGTTTCCCATAGTATATGGGCACTGGCCAGCGTAGCATGCCCGCAGAGATCCACCTCGACTGCAGGAGTAAACCACCTTAGGTTATACCCATCTTTGTATCTGTATAGAAATGCCGTCTCCGATAAATTCATTTCATTGGCCAGAAGCTGCATCCAGTCTTTATCCCCTTCTTGTGGCAATATACATACTGCTGCCGGGTTTCCTTTAAACGGTGTATGGGTAAATGCATCCACCTGAAATATTTCCAGTGCCATGTGATTTCCTCCTAATGTGTCAACTAATAACATTCAAACTTAAAACATCCTTATAAGCGTAACAGATAAATCTTTGACAATTAAGCCTGAATCGCGGCTGGAAGCCGCTCTCACAGTTCAATCATAACTTTCTTAAACCTTCATTTCACTTATTTTGCGTATTTACTTCTAACGCCGATGCCATTCTATTCAGCGCTTTTTCAAGAATGGCACGCGGGCAGCCGAAATTCAATCGTACAAAGCCCGGTCCAGCAAATTCTGCGCCATCCTGCAACCCCACGCCGGCTTCTTCAAAAAATTTGATTGGATGCTCCAACCTAGCGCCTCGCACATCAATCCAGGCCAGATAAGTGGCTTCCACCGGAGCTATAGAAAGATTTTGCATCTGAGAGATAGCCCGAGCGACACGATCACAGTTTGTCCGCAAATAATTCAGCAGTGCATCATGCCAATCGGAGCAATCCCGAAATGCCACAAGGGTGGCAATGTATCCCATCGCATTTATCATGGGAACGATTCCGGCCATGGCCTGCATAAATCGCTTGCGCAACGCTTCATTTGATATTACCGCAAACGCACATCCCAGACCCGGCGTATTGAAGGTTTTGCTGGATGACATCAGTGTGATGGTGCGCTGCGCGATTGCAGAATCCAATATTGCCGTGGGGATATGCGTTTTGTCAGGATCCAGGATCAGGCCGCTGTGGATTTCATCCGAGCAGATGACGATATTGTGTTTTTCGCAGATATCCGCCAGAGTTGTTAGTTCTTCTCGAGTATACACGCGGCCGATGGGATTATGGGGATTACACAGCATGAACAACCGGGTTTTCGGTGTAATGGCTTGTTCAAACCGATCAAAATCAAAGCGCCAACGGTTGCTGTTTTCCACCAGGGGGACTTTGATCAGGTTGCGATTAAAATTAAAGGGGGCGGATAAAAAAGGTGGGTAAACCGGTACGGCGGTGATGACATCATCACCATCGTCGCCCACGGCTCTGCAGGCCACATTTAAACCGGTGACCAAACCCGGTAACCATACGAGCCACTCCGATTTAATTTTCCACCCATAAGAAGTTTGCAACATCGAAACCACTACATCATCGACTTCGGAAGGTGGCATCGTGTAACCGAATACCCCATGATCAATGCGTTTATGGAGCGCGTCACAGATAGCCGGGGGCGATCGAAAATCCATATCAGCTACCCAGAGCGGAATGATATCTCGCGCTCTGTATTTATCCCATTTCATACTGGATGTGCCCCGGCGTTCAACATGCGTATCAAAGTCAAAATAAAGAGGGTTGCTCATTTTAATCTACACCACAAACATTTTTAGCATTTTTATTTTTTGGTTTTCAGTAAGGCATGATAGGTCTGGGTTAGCTTAACGAATTTTTCGTGGTCACCGCCTTTATCCGGATGAAGCCTTTGCGCGTGCCGTCGATAAAGACGGGCGAGATTGCGCCGACTCATTTTTATAAGCGCTTCCTTTGTTTCTCCGAATATGGAGCTGGCATCATTCAGTGTAATTGAACTGGCGGAATAAGGTGGGCGATAATCTCTGCGGCTATTCACAAAATTCAAGATATATTCTTCAATAAAGGATTTCGGTGCATATTCATAATCAAAATACATGAACACATAACGCGCCAGATATTCATGCAAACTATCGCCCACATCCATACCGCCCCAAAACACTTTGTCTTTGTTCAGCGTACAAATTTCATTGAGAAAATATTCATCAACCTTTTGCTGGTCCAACAACTGCGGGGTTTCTTTGGCAAACCATTGGGAGAAAAATTGCTGCAAATTGAAAATTACGTAAGTATATGCTTTATATTCGGCCGGCTTCAACACACTTTCCATTTCAATGAATTTCTGCTCAATTTCATCCCTTGATTTTTGTCGAAGCATGCAAAATAATTTGGTCGGCAAACGCCAAAGATTGCGTTGCTCCATACTACCGAATTTTAAAAAATGGATTCTGCGCTTGTCGAAAATGTGATTCTGACTGGAAAGTTGCTTCTCGCTTGCTTTTGTACTTACTTTTGATCTTTTTTCTCTTCGACGAAAATGCTCCAACGCCCGCTTTATGTCCGGCTTCAAAAATCGCCAAAAAATATCTTCCAACGCATCATTGCCTTCCCGTACTCTCAACGCATCAAGCCGCTCGATGACGACGTCATCGAAATAAAATGCGTTTCCTCCCGGATAGACGATATATTTGGCCGGGTTGGTTCCCAGATCAAATAGATCTCTGCTTAAAAATGTATCGTCTTGGCGGTAGGATTGCCGAATGAAGTAGTGGTTTTTTCCCTCAATAACTTTTTGGGCGAGATACAATGGTTTTCCTCCCATTTGGATGAAAAGCCGTAAATTAGAGCAATTAAACTGACGTAACCCACTCGACTCACATTGCAAATTTTGGAAACATCACCATTTTTTTACATATTGGGAATTTTTAATTGATTATTGATTATACTAAGAAACTCTTTCGATTACTTAAAAAACAAATAAGCTGCCAAACCTACCAATATGAGAGCGAAAATCTTCTTGAAATTTGCAGTGGATACATGCTCAACGAGGCGGGCTCCAATCTGAGCACCAAGGATGCCGCCGATACCCAGAAGAATACCGGCACGATAATCGATATTTGCCAGCTTATTGTGTGCAACCAGCGCTGAAATAGAAATGACAAGAATGGCCAAAAACGATGTGCCCACCGATTTCTGAGAAGAATAGCCCAAAAACAGCAACAATGGCACCATTAAAAAGCCGCCTCCCAAGCCGGTAAACGAGGCACCGATCCCTACAAAAAGTCCGAGGATAATCATCACCAATATGTTTGGGGGTATTGCCGCCACTTTTTGATAAACCTCCTAATCCGTATAAACCGGATATTCGAAGCACCAAATTCGAAATACGAAACAATATTTGCACTGCCTTTATAGGTCTCTGCAATAAATCTGTCAATGTTAACACCACAGACATGTTGACAATCTTAAAGGTGTAAACAATAGTTTTTAGGTTCGGAAAGCGATTTGGTGGAAATAGATGAAAGCGGACGCTCGGTTACGGATTATCTGGATCAAAATCCGGTCACGTGGGATTTTTGAATACATACGTAATAAGATCTTTATCTTGCCTTTAAGACGAATCAATTAACCATATCAGCATGTATATGGATAAAAATGATGGAAGCAGTAGCCTTCGGGATCTCCCCATTGAACCTCCGTATCGATTAAGCACTGGCCGATCATCTGCTTGGATATTTCTTCATAATCCGGTCTTTTTTCTTCCTGAGTTTTACACAACATACATATGGTCTCGTGATCATAAACAGACAATATGCGTTGATCTTTCGGCCCTAAATTTTGGTTACACCGATGACATTGTGTTGCACAAGATAGTTTTTCGGCCCAAACGTCCTCCATTTTGGATCTCCTCTTTTATTTTCAGTAAAAATTAACGTATCTCTTAGAAATAATTTTTGTGCATTAACGATTCTTACCTATTTGGTTTCGACGCTTCCGGCTTTAGTATATAATAAAATTCTTTCAGATGAAAAAGTCAAGTAGCGGTGCTATTTTCTCAAATCAGTGATCAGCTCCTTCATGATAGAGACTACGTTTTGGCCCCTTTCCCGGGCTATCCGGTGGGCTTCATCGACGATTGCTGTGGCTTGACGCTTAAGTTCGGCCTCATCTGGGGTCGGTTTGTCCAATTTCTGGTATTGCCAGTTTAAAAATCGGATCGCCAGTCGTTCTTCTTGTTGTCTGAAAAAACCCATGATGCGTTGGGAAGTGAATCTGTAAAGTAAAGAAATCGGGCCCAAAGGACCGCCTTTTCTATATCGAAATAAATCCTTGTGACGTTATCAGCCCTGCGGTTCTAAGCTCGCTGCTGAGATTTACAGATGCCAAATATCGCCCTTTCTAAAACTAATTTAGCATCCTGTCTTGTTGATTTGAGTTGGATATCTGCTTCGCTTAGCAATTCAAGCGCATCTAACAAGTCATCTTTTGTAAAGCGCTCAGATTTTAAAAACAGCTGATAAACCGGATAAGAATTTTTTGGACTTCTGGCTATCAACAGATCCGTCGTGATTTTCTTTTTACTTTTTTGCGATGCTTTTACATCTTCGGAATTATCCGTATCTGAAAGCATATTCTGCCAGTTTTCAATTTGAGTTAAAAAATCCTTATCATAGGCAACAATTTCAGGCATTACGCTTTTTTGAAAGCGGTTATACGGACATCCTGCATGCCAGTTGCTGCCAAGCGGACTTCCCACAAAATCCTTAACCAGCAACAATTTTCGAATCTGATTGGTAATGGCTGCAAGAATCTGAAGTGGATAAAAGTCGGCCGAAAGAATGGAATCCAAATAAAAAAGTGATCGTTCGATATTGCGATCGCAAAGGGCATTGGTCAAATCAAATATCGGATCTTTTTTAGTACGCTTTAAAACAGATTCGACATCATCAACAGTAATTGTATCATTGTTACCCACGTAGCTAATTAATTTTTCGAGATTATTGGAAAAGGTTCGCAGATCAAAACCCGTCATTTCATACATGGCCAGATAAGCCGCTTTATCCATTTTCTTTCCGGATGCTTTAAGCATTGCGGACATTTTTTCGATTAAAATATCTCCCTGGGCCATTTTATCCGCCCGGCGTTCTCCTTTTGGAACCGAGCAGTCGATGATCATTCCCTTCTGGCCGATGGCCTTGAATAGGCCCCGACGTTTATCAACGGATTCGGCAGTAATGATCAAATGGTTGTTGGGGGGAAATCCTTTCTCAATCGCCGTCTGCAGAACTGTGCAATCATCCTCTGGAGTCGGGATGCTCAGATGAAGCTCCTGGCAATACCCGATGATGGTATCCAACCAGGCATCATCGGATAAACGATCTGGATCCACTCCCAAGGCCTTGCTGCGGTTTGATTTGCTGACATCATCAAAGGATAAATTTAAATGCCCCATCAAGCTTAAAAAATACGTTGCGGCTTTTCTTAAGTCATTGTTTTCATATGCGCTTTTTGCATTTTCCAACAGCCTGGTTTTATCCTGCCGAGAATAAAATATCTTTGAATCCCGCAGAGCAACGACCTTAATGCCGGGTAAAAGCGAAAAAGTGTTTACCCGCTCAATTACCTCACGAACATTTTCAGTCGTCCCGTCAACAGGATCATAGTTCAAGCTGCGTGAGGCATCGGGAAGAAGGAAATCTAAAAGCGCATCACAGACGGTTTTCACCAGCATCTCTTCTCCGTAAATCAGGCAAACCGAAGCGAACTCTCTATCAGATGCGTTATCCCGTTCATTTAAATAGGTTTTGAGCTCTTTGTATTTTATTTCAGGCATCCGGCATTTTTTTAAACAATAAATGAAAAACGAAAGTGGCTATTCCCACAGATATGGCACTGTCGGCAATGTTAAACGCCGGCCAATGGTATTTTCCAATATAAAAATCAAGAAAGTCTACCACAATTCCAAAACGAATGCGGTCGATGAGATTTCCGATTGCACCTCCAAAAATCAATGCAAAACCGGCAGCCAGCCAGGGGTGGCTTTGGGGCGTTTTTATATAGAAGTAGAAGATTAATCCAACGGCCAATGATGAAATAAAAAGAAAAATAATAGTACGCGCGCCTGGGCTCAGATTGGCCATCAATCCAAAGGCTCCTCCCGGATTGTGAATATGGGTGAGATTGAAAAAACCTGCTATGATCTGAAGGGTGTGATTAAATGGCAAGTAATTCAGGATTAATAATTTTGTAATCTGGTCTGCGATTACAACACATCCGCTGATAATGGCAAGCATTATGTATTTATTATTGAGCATGTGCTTTTTTGATTTGAAAACTTTAGCGCGACGCGGCAGATTTTATTGCTTTGCCTTATCTCCAGACAAAGCAATAGATCCTATACCTCTGTGCGCTCTGTGTCTCGGTGGTGAGACATGATTATAGTTGCTTTTTAATTCATTTTCGATAGAGCATCCTGACATCTAGTACAAATCGTCGGATGGTCGGAATTTGCTCCGACAGAAGTATCATGTACCCAGCACCGTTCACACTTGTCTCCTGGGGCCGTTTCAACCTGTATAGACAGCCCTTCAACATCTTCGCTGACAAAAGCACCTTCAAGCTTTTCTTCGTTTACCAGATCAACTTTGGAAACAATAAAAATGAATCGTAAATCATCGGCATACGGCAACAGCGCATTGTAAAGCGCTTCTTTAGCCGAGATCGTCACGGCAGAATCCAGAGGATGTCCAATGATTTTTTTTATCCGCGCCTCCTCTAAAGCTTTGGTCACTTCACCGCGGACCACAAGCAAACGTTCCCATTTTTGTGCAAGATCTTCATCCTTGTAGGCGGGCTTCATCTCAGGCAGCTGGGTAAGATGAACACTTGTCACATTTTGGTTCTGATCCGGCATATGTTCCCAAATTTCTTCGGCCGTAAACGGTAAGATCGGAGCCATAAACTTTACGAGAGTATTCAGAATTATATGCATCACGGTCTGCGCACTTCGTCTGACCTCCGATGTCGGCGGTGACGTATACAACCGATCTTTCAAAATATCCAGGTAAAAGGCTGAAAGGTCAATAATGCAATAATTGTATAGGGAATGATAGATAATATGGTATTCGTAGGCATCGTAAGCCTTGCAGGCCTTTTCCACCAATCCCTGAAGCTTATGCAAAGCAAATCTGTCGAGTTCCGGCATGGATTCATAGGGAATTTCATCGGCTTGCGGGTTGAAATCAAATAGATTGCCGAGCATGAACCGACTGGTGTTTCTGATTCTGCGGTACGCGTCACTCAATTGTTTTAAGATATTATCCGATATACGAATATCTTCCCGATAATCGGACGCCGATACCCAGAGTCGTAAAATCTCAGCACCGTATTTTTTAATCACTTCATTGGGAGCAATAACATTTCCAAGCGACTTTGACATCTTCCGCCCGTCAGCATCCACAACAAAACCATGCGTCAGCACTGCCTTGTAAGGCGCACGGTTTCTCGTGCCCACAGCTGTCAGAAGTGCGCTGTGAAACCATCCGCGATGCTGATCACTTCCTTCCAGGTAAAGATCAGCCGGCCACCGTAATTCGGGTCGCGGCTCAAGCACCGCCGCATGGCTGACGCCGGAGTCAAACCACACGTCAAGGATGTCATTTTCTTTTTGAAAGGTTTCATTCCCGCACGCTTGACATACGGTGCCTTCCGGCAGAAAGTCAGAAACCTCCTTTTCAAACCAGATATCCGCACCGTGTGCTTCAAAAAGTGTATAAATCTTTTCCATTATTTTCTGGTCCCGGAGCAAGATCCCGCATTTTTCACAATAAAAAATCGTGATCGGAACGCCCCAGGCGCGCTGTCTGGAAACACACCAATCCGGCCGGTTCTCGATCATACCATAAATTCGATCCCTGCCCCAACCAGGTATCCATTCGACCGAATCGATGGCTTCCAGCGATCTTTGCCTTAATTTGGTTTTATCCATGGAAATAAACCACTGCGGGGTGGCGCGGAAAATCACCGGTTGCTTGCACCTCCAGCAATGCGGATAGGAGTGCTCAATGGTCCCCTCGGCGAGCAGCACCTCGATCTCTTTCAACTTCGCATTGATATTTTCGTTGGCATCAAAAACAAATTGACCTTTAAAGAATTCAATGTCATCCGTAAAGCATCCATTGTCATCTACCGGCGAATAAACATCCAGATCGTATTCAAGACCCACTTCAAAGTCCTCGCGACCATGTCCGGGAGCCGTGTGAACGCAACCGGTTCCGGCGTCGAGGGTAACGTGATCGCCGAGGATAATGACGGAATCCCGATCATAAAAGGGATGTCGGAAACGCTTGTTTTCAATGCTTTTGGCGTCGATTTCCGCAAGAATCGAATAATTCGATATCCCAAATGTCTGCATGCAATAATCCATAAGTTCTCGCGCAACGATGAGGACCTCGTCATTTCCCACATCCACGGCAACATATTTGAAATCCGGATGCAAGGCGACGGCCAGGTTGGCCGGAAGCGTCCAGGGTGTCGTGGTCCAGATAACCACCGATACCTTTTTATCACTTAACACCGGGTATGCTTGGCTGAGATCATCCTTCAAAGGAAATTTTACGTAAATGGAATGGGCAGATTCATCATGATATTCAATCTCGGCTTCCGCCAGGGCGGTTTGACAAGTAAAGCACCAATAAATGGGCTTTTTACTTCTATAAAGACTCCCATCCTGAGCGAATTTGCCGCATTCTCTGGCGATGATCGATTCATAGGTGTAGTTCATCGTTAGGTAAGGATTTTCCCAATCGCCCATCACGCCGAGTCGCTTGAACTCCTCACGCTGGATATCAATGAATTTTTCAGCATAGACTCGACAAAGCTTTCGGACCTCTGCCCTCGAGAGGTCTTTCTTTTTGTCTCCAAGCTCTTTATCCACATTGTGTTCAATCGGAAGCCCGTGACAATCCCAGCCCGGTACGTAAATCGCGTCGTATCCCTTCATCTGTTTTGATCGAACGATTATATCCTTCAAGATTTTATTCAGTGCCGTGCCGATATGAATATAGCCGTTGGCATAGGGCGGACCGTCATGCAAAATGAATAATTCCCGGCCATTGGAAGAATTTCGAACCTGATCGTGTAACCCCATGTCTTCCCATTTCTTCAACTGTTGCGGTTCACGCATTGCCAGATTCGCTTTCATAGGAAATTTCGTTACCGGAAGGCTAAGTGTCTTTTTGTAGTCCATTAAATCCCCCAAGCTCGGAATTTTTGATTTAAATAAAATTTTCTACTCTCAATGATTTTATAAGTCAAGAAAATACGTTTTGAAAATAACCACATATAAAGAGAATACAATGATCTTAATGTCATCGGAACATAATCAAATAACCTTCTAATTGTTTGGGAAAAGAACAGGCGTTTAGTTTAATTCTTGTGTAGAAAACAAAATCAATGGGCGAGGATGGAATAATGTAAAACGCAGCTATTAAATTCAACCCTCAATGGCTATCTCGGTTAAATACTGGCCATAATCATTATCAGAACCGACAGAGGGTAATAAATCATAGGTTTATCGTAAACGGGCAAAAGCTCCTTGCCGATACCCCGGGTAATCGGATATAGACGCGATCCATAACCACCGGCGAGAATAATGCCTTTCATAAGCGTCTGTTCCTAAACCGCAACGGACTTCAGTTTGACGTTTTTCGCCACCGCTTTACTTTCTGGGGGCATCATCACCATTGAGCCCACAGCCAGGTATATGAAGCGTTTAGTTACAAGTTCATCATAGTCCGGTATCATGCGTCTTCCATCCATCACCAGATAAGGAGGTTTAACCGTATCTTCAACGGTGCGGGAAAAGCCGCGAAACTCCTCACAATCGGAAGATATGAACAACGCATGCGTTCCGACAATGGCTTCTTTGGCAGAATCAAAATAATGTATCTTTTCAAACAGAATATTTTTGGAAGGATCAAATTCAGCTTTTGCCGTTTCATTGGCTAACGGATCGTAAGCATGTATGGCAGCTACTCCTTTTCCGAGTAATGTTTCAATGACTTTGATAGACGAGGCATCCCGCATATCGTTGGTGTGCTTCTTAAAGGCAAGACCCAATACGGCCACAATCTTGTTGTTGAATTTGAAACCGGCCTCGGTAATGGCACGATCAACGAGATAAACCTTTTGATATTCATTGACTTCAAAAGAGGCCTCCAGCATTTTGGTGCTCACATTTGCCCGCCGCAACTGGAAAATTAGCGAGGCGATATCCTTGCCAAAGCAACTGCCGCCTGCGCCATTGCTCACAAATGAACCCCATGTGCTGATGCGTTCGTCTGCCGTTACTCCCAGTCTGAGATCATCGATTTTTACATTGGGAATCTTCTCCCCGATTTTGGCACCCACGCCGTTCCAGAATGAGATATAGGTCAGCAACATGGTGTTGGCCACGTATTTGATGGCTTCGGCGGTTTCCGGCGTGGTTTCAATATATTTTATACGAACATGGTTAACAAATTGAGAGTAAACCCGACGCAGTATTTTGAAATCCTCATCATCGTCGCAGCCAACCACAACCCGATCCGGTTTGCGGGCATCCACCACAGCGCTTCCTTCCGCCAAAAACTCAGGATTGGAAGCCACCCCAAAGTTTTGCACCCCGTGAGCATCCATTATGCCCTGCATATGACGCGCGGTTCCAATCGGTACGGTGCTTTTGTTTACGATGACAACACGACGTGTGTCCTTTCGGTTTGCCAGAGCTTCAGCAATATTCTCTGCAGCCGCGTCATAAAACATTAGATTTGTTGAACCATCAATATTTGAAGGTGTCGGCAGACACATAAAAATCGCATCGGTGCCTTCAATAATAGATTTCAAGTTGGAAGAGAAAAACAAGGATTTGTTAAGGGTTTCCCGGATTATGTTGGCCAGACCGGGCTCGTTGACATATTTTTCAATTTGATCGGACTTTCCACTGCAAAATGCCTTGATCTTGTCGGCATCAATGTCATATGCATAAACTTCATGGCCATATTCAGAACACACAGCCGCATGGACAAGTCCAACATATCCTGTTCCGGTAACAATTATTTTCATAGCAACCTCTAATACACGCCCAAATCTTTTAACACATTATTGATGCCAAGTTTTTGGAGTTTTAGCCGTAAAAATTCTGAAACTGTTGGCTGCCGGGGCCTTACTTTAAGGTACATGGTTGCCTCACTGGGTGTTCGATCCCCTTTCTTTGTATTGCACGGCTTACAGGCCGCAACACAATTATCAAAATCGGATTTACCACCTTTTGATTTCGGTATGATATGATCAATGGTAGGTTTAAATATATGTGATCCGCAATAGCCACATTTAAACCCATCTCGAATAAGCACATTCTTTTTGCAAAATGCGACACCTGTCCGGTAAATGGTTCGGATTAATTTGATCAGCCTCATCACAGCTGGAATCTTAAACTCGGCGCCGCTGGAACTTCTGATGGTTTTGGCGGAATCTTTTATGACCTCAACCTTTCCTTTGGCTAACAGACAGATTGCCCTTTTCCAGTGAACCACATTTAAAAATGTGTAATCAGCATTTAACAATACACAATGCGTCATAAACATCTCCTTTTGCTGTTCGCCTGCCTGTTGCGCTTTTGAGCTGTTTCCAGAGCGATGATCGTTCCCCGGCACGATCTCAACGCCCTGTCAAATGAATTTCTTGTACCTTTTGGTAGTATAGCCAATATCAAAAATTTAATCAATATTAGCCCCGGCTCCCATATCAACACAGCGAATTATGCTTGCAACAGCAGATGCCGCCAAGTATTATTCCCATCGAATCCATGATTTGAAAAGTATCTTTTTTTTATCCTAAATAATATGGCACTATATGTCATAAATGGATATCTGTAATCAATCAAAATTATGTTTGAAAAAGACTGTTTTGATGTGTACCAGCCGGATGCTACCTTCGCCGGAGGAATCGCTCAGGTAAGACAGAGGATCGATACGTGTCAGCAAAGAGACCGCCTGTTTTCACCGCACACATGGACAAATGGTATTGGTTTTTACATCAACTGGAACATGGTATTGGCGGATAAAACCAACCGACTTCCGCTGGAATACCCCATAGAAGAGCCATCATGGATTCCAGAGTACAGAGAAGGTATTATTGAACCAATCCTGCCGGACCCAGAAGGCATGATACAGCCGTTTACACGACCGGGACTTGGCTTTGAAATCAACCCATCATTGTTGCGCAGATACGGAAAACGGTTCTTTAAAATCACCGAAACTCGACTGAAATTAAAAGTCATCCGCGAAAAGGGGCTTAAAGCCGCATTGCAAATTAAAAAACGAAAAGAAAGTCAGCAAAGTTAATATGGGGATCATAGGTGAAAGCTTCATTTGAAAAACCAAGCATGCCGATCATATTCAGAGAATATCCTGAATTAGAAAAAAAATTGGCCTGGATTTCCCTGGGTACCTTCCCTACCCAAATCCACCCGCTAAATAGACTCGGATATGATAACCTATGGATCAAGAGAGATGACCTCAGTTCCGCAGTTTACGGCGGCAATAAAATCAGAAAGCTTGAATTCATTCTGGCCGAAGCTAAACGAAGAAGAACTTCCCAACTGATTACTTTTGGAGGAATCGGCACCAACCACGGATTGGCAACCGCCATTTTCTGCAATCAACTGGATATAGCATGCACGTTGTTACTGTTTTGGCAGCCGGTTACCATTCATGTTCAGCAGAATCTACGTTTAATTAAAAAGTACAAAGCTAAATTAATTTACAAAAAAACACTTTGGAAAACGGTGATAGGGTATTATTTGCTGGAAAGAATAACACACCCGCGTGCTTATTTTATTTTTGCAGGCGGCTCCAATCCCACGGGTACCATCGGTTATGTCAATGCGGTATTTGAATTAAGAGATCAAATCAAGCGAGGCGAGATGCCGGAACCATCTATGATCATCTGCCCTTTAGGATCGGGCGGCACCATAGGTGGCCTCTCCTTAGGGGTGCAGTTGGCAGGTTTGAATTCAAAAGTTATCGGCGTCAGAGTATCCGAAGCATATCTCGGCCCGTTTCCGGCCTGTACGCCTCAAACGGTTAAAACATTAATGCACAAGACGTACAAATTATTGAGAAAGAAATCCAGGACAATGCCCAGCATTTCTATTAAAGCGCCGCAAATTCTTCAGGATTATTTGGGAGATGGTTACGGGTTTCCGACCGAAGAGGGCTCCAATGCCTATCATATAGCAAAAGATAATGAAGATATTAAATTGGATCCAACGTATACCGCCAAAACCTTTGCCGCTGTACTCGATTATTGCCAAGGGCAACGAATGAATTCCGAACCGATATTATACTGGCATACATTCAACTCAGTGGATATGTCTCAGCAAGCGGCATCTGTGGACTGCCGGAATTTACCAAAGCCGCTTCAGAAATTTTTTAGACAAGATCCAGTCAATATTTAGTCTTGATCGAATCAAAAACTGTTGAGTATAAATGAATAAAATTCTCTGTGATCTCTGTGCCTAAGTGAATCAAGCGGACGGGCGGTGAGTAATCAAAAAAAGATTATTTAACAATCCTCAACTTATGTGTTTCACGTAATTTTTTCCACAATTCTTTAACTATCACAGAACAAGTATCATCTCCCTGAAGGTAGTATCTGCCGTATTGAGAATGCCCGGATTCAATTAATGACTCATTTCTCCAAAGCTGAAACTTGCTCCAAATATATGGGGCTAATGATTTATCTAAAGAAATCAAATCGCCTCTGATCATGTTTGCAATCTTTACCTTCTTTCTCAATGAAAAATGGGAAATGAGCATATCCACAGCTTGGTCAATTGTTTCAGGAAGATCTTTTTCTAATATATTATTGTAGTTTCTTTTAATCATTGCAATTAGTTTGGCTTTTGGAGATCTGACCAGGTATTAATCGGAGAGAGCAAGACACATGCCAATAATTGAAATGAGACTTATTTGATATGATATCAATTAGATACGCAATAAATAACAGGGAAATACAATCATGAAACTATGAAAAATTATGGATAAGATTGTAACGAAATTTTCACACACCCACTATCATACTAAAGCGGAATAAAACACGTGTGATATAATAACGATATCTCAATAATATAGGGATGTTAAAGACCTGATATACGTTGGAGTTATCAGCAATTTTGGAGTCTCTAAGTAACCTGGGATATCAACAAGTATTTGTATTCTCGTGGTTATTGATAAAACCACAATATATGGCAAAAGGAATTTAAAGAATATTTGTTATTAAAGTCCTTCCAATTCTTTTTCATATTTTTCCACCCATCCATCAGCTCCGCACACATCTAATATTTCAATGGCTTTGATGAAGGATTCTTTGGCTCTTGATTTGTATCCCTTGCGCTTATACAACTCGGCGTAAAGCCCATAATCTTGTCCTAGCTCAAACTTCATTCCATTTTGTTTATCTGAATCGATGGCTTTTTGAATCCAGTCTTCTGCCTCAACCATGAGATTATCATTTATTAGCAATAGAATCTGCCCAATATATCTCTGCATCCAGCCATCATATAATTTAAGTTTATTTTTAGCTGAATAGTCATATAGCGAACCTAAATGAATATCTCTTTCATTGTTCATCACCTTTGCCTTAACCATACATATTTTTGCTAAATTCGCCCAAGATTTAGAAACTCTATTATGTTCAAATCTCCAAATTGCTTTGCCAAAATAACTTTTTGCTTTTTGATATTCCCCAGCTTCAAAAAGCGTCTCAGCTAAATAAAATTCTGATATGCCACATTGTACTAATACATTTACCCTCTCACACAATTCGACTGCCTTTTTGAGATGTTTTGTAGCTTCTTCCAAAAGCCCTTTACCATAACTTGCAACTCCATGGATTGAGTAGGCGAAGGCTTTGGAATAGGCATCACCACTTTTCTCGGCTATCCGTAACGCTTCATTGATATTTTGGTAGGATTTTTCAATTCTCCCTGTAAGGTAATAAACGCACATACTCAACAAGCTTTTCATGATTGATATGCCCCATAAAATTTTTGCCTTCACATTAATATCAATTACTTTTTTAAGACACCCATACGCTTCTTCAAATTCGCAATTAAAAGTGTGAGTTAATCCTAAAAGATATGTTGAAAAAACAAAAGAATAAAAATCTTGTATCTCATCTGATATCCTTACCGCCTCTTTCAGATAATCAATACTTTTTGATGAGTTTTCTTCAACAAAAACATTAAATGCTCCTATTATCGAATAAATCTGTGAAATGCTCCTCTTGTTATTTTGTTTCATAGCCAGCTCAACTATCGGTTCAACAGCCTCTTTTGCCTCAATATAGTTTTCCTTCTGAACAAGATAAAAACCAAGAATCGTTCTTGCATTGACTAACCTCTTCTCAATATCTTCCGTCCTAGTTAATTTCTCAAGACAGGATACTCTTTTGGTGGCATAACTAATTGCATTGAGAAATGAAACTGCTTTTTCAGCTTTCCTTGCTGCTAACCTTGCATATTCAGCCGCTCTTTTATGATTCTCACTCAAGATAAAATGCTCGACCAAAACACCATAGTATTCATCAATATGCTCTTTATATAATTTCTCGATGGTATCACCTATATTTTCATGAATCTTCTTTTTTCTTTTAGTCAGTATTGAGTCATAGACCACTTCACGGGTAAGGGCATGCTTAAAAATATAGGTAGATTCAGGATATATCCCTCTCTCATAAAGAAGCTCTGAACCCTTTAAAGCAGATAAGTGGGATAGCAATTCATCTTGTGACAAGTTCGTCACGCGCTTTATCAATTCGTAGCTGAACTCCCTTTCAATCACCGAGCAGGTTTGAAGCAGTTCTTTGGCACCCTCAGGAAGCGAGTCTACCCTGGCCATGATCACTTCCTGGATCGTAGACGGCAGGGTCACTTGCTGAATATCTTTTGCTAAATGATATTTGTTGTCCTTTCTCTCTATGATATATAGATCCTTAAGTGACTTTATAAACTCCTCAATGAAAAAGGGGATTCCTTCTGTCTTTTCTAATATCAAGTCTTCAAGATCGCCATCGATCTCCTTTGTGCCCAATAGGTTGGTAGTCATTACCAGGCTTTCACGGTTGGAGAGTCGGTTCAGTGTCACCTGGCTATGGTACGATCTTGCACCCCAGGTGTGCACGTATTCCGGGCGGTAGGTGAATATCAACAAGATCCTTACCCCCGGTATGCTCTCTAAAACATACTTCAATACATCCTCTGAACTTTTGTCCATCCAGTGGAGATCCTCATTGGCCATGATCAGGGGTCGAATTTCAGAACCCTTAAGGGCAATCTGCTTAAATGCCTCTATAATTCGATCTTTCTTAGCCTCGGGGCTCATAGGTATCTTATCTATACCACTGTCTTTGACAGACAATAGCTCCAAGAAATAGGGGAGGATTGAATCTTCATCTGCCCTTACTATTTTGATCCCCTTTTTCACCTTTTCCCTGATCTCCGAATCCCCTTCTCTTTCTGTGATATCAAAGTTTGCCTTCAGCGTGTCTATAAGCAAATGATAAGGTACGCCCTTACTATACGAGAGGCACTTTCCCTCCAAAAAAGTAACATCCTCGTGGGCGACGGCTTTTCTAAACTCATATAAGAGCCTGGATTTACCCACACCAGCTTCAGAAACGATAGAAAATGCCTGCCCCCGGCCTGCTTTGGCTCGCTCAAAGCCGTCCACCAAAAGCTCAAGCTCTCTTTGTCTTCCCACAAAAGGCGTAAGCCCCCGGTCGGCACTGACGTCAAACCGGGTCCTTCTGGTACTGGGCGCGATGACACGGTAGATATTGATCGGTTCTTCCTTGCCCTTAATCACCCGCTGGCCCAAGCCCTCAAAGCGAAATAATCCTTCTGTGAGTTTGAATGTATCCTCTGTAATATAGGTTGCTCCGGGTTGGGCCTGTGCTTCCATTCTGGAGGCCAGATTTACCGTATCGCCAACTGCCTTGAACTCAACTCGCAGATCGTTACCCAGAGTACCCACCACTACAGG
>CP070746.1:1307066-1314808 GCA_020348305.1 Desulfobacterales bacterium | reverse complement strand
ATTTTCACGAACAACGCCATACTTCCCTGCCATAAAGAGCCCTTTTCATGGAATAGGATTACCGATCTGAAACAACTGGCCAAATCATAGTTTGATATTTTTATCGAACAATGGTAACCAAAATCTGCGGCTCTATTTTAACCTAATAAGGAGAGTTATCGCATGCTGCATTTGACATCAATTGATCTGAAAAAAACCAAAATCGAGACATTAGTTATTCCCGTGTGTGAAGATAAAACCATTCATGCTGACCCGCTGATTCGCAAGGCAGTTAACACCTCACTGAAGCTTAAAGAATTCAATGGAAAAAAAGACGAAGAAGTGACGCTTTACGAATTACCGGATATCAAAGCAGAGCGTCTAATATTTCAAGGACTCGGCAAACTTGAAAAGATCGATCTGGAAGCCTTGCGGGGTATGGCTGGCAAAGCAGTAAAAAACTGTATCAAAAAAGAACTCCGAAAAGTATGGATTGCAGTCCCTGATCCTAAAAAAATGAAGCAGGAGATGTCCTCTGCCATAGAATCGCTGCAGGAAGGGGCTTATCTGGGAAATCACCTGTTTGATAAATATAAAGGCGAGAAAAAGAAAAAAGCGCTCACTCAAATTCATTTTCTGGTAAGGCCGGAAGTAGCGAAAAGATTCCGCCAGTTATCTTCAAAGGTGGCCACGGTCTGCCAGGGAACTACTCAAGCCCGTGAATGGGTGAGCACCCCTTCCAACGAAAAGACGCCGGAGAAATTCACCAGGTCCATTGTTAACCTGGCTAGAAAAACACGGCTTAACGTTCAGATACTCAATGAAAAAGAATTGAAGCAAAAAAAGTTCGGCGCATTGCTCGCGGTGGCAGCCGGTAGTCAAAGCAAACCCAGTTTGATCATTTTAGAGCATAAAGTCAAAGGAGCGAAGAAAACCGTGGCCCTGGTTGGAAAAGGAGTGACCTTTGATTCCGGTGGCCTCAACTTAAAAACGGGGACCTCCATGGCCGGGATGAAAGCCGACATGTCCGGTGCGGCAGCGGTAGCCGCGACATTGATAACCGCAGCCAAGTTAAAGAAAAAAATAAATATCATCGGTGCAATTCCAATTGTGGAAAATATGCCGTCCGGAACGGCAACTCGACCGGGTGATATTATCAAAAGCTTTTGCGGTAAAACCATTGAAATCGGTAACACAGACGCTGAAGGCCGCTTGATATTGATTGACGCGATGTCCTATGTGCTTAAGAAATACAAACCCCAAACGCTGATCGACCTGGCGACATTGACCGGTGCCTGTATGGTAGCCCTGGGAGAAAAAATTGCCGGGGTGTTTTCCAATGATGACACGCTTGCCGATACGATCATTGAATCCGGAGAAAAAACTCAAGAACGCTGCTGGCATATGCCGTTGCCGGATGACTATAAAGAACTTCTCAAAAGCGAGTTTGCCGATTTAAATAACATCAGCAGCACGCGCTGGGGGGGTGCAATTACCGCAGCCCTTTTTCTATCAGAGTTTGTGGTGGATACCCGCTGGGCCCATATCGATATCGCCGGACCGGCTTATATTAATAAGGCCAGTGCCTATTGCGGTCCCGGCGGAACAGGTTTCGGCGTGAGGTTACTTACGGATATATTTGAGAAAATTTAATCGATTAAGATATAGGTTTCGAAAAAACACGTGAACTCATGGAGTGTGATGTTTGTGAGAAACAAAAAAATTCATAATGCAAAAAAATATCTAATGTAAAAAATCCACATACATAAATAGAGGGAGGATTGCATGCAGTTTATTCGCAAGCGTGTGTTAGCGGGTGACGTGATGTTGGGTATTGGTGCGAATCTCGGGTCGAGCTTGACCGTTGAAATGATCGGGGCTGCCGCATTTGACTGGACCTGGATCGATTGTGAACATGGGGCCGGTGACTACAGCGAATTGATCCCTCAATTACAGGCCGCCGGCATTTACAATACCCCTGCGATTGTACGAATCGCCTGGAATGAAGCACCGCGATTTAAACGCGTTTTGGATTTAGGCGCCGCCGGTATCATGGTGCCCTATGTAACTTCAGCCGATGAAGCCAAGCAAGCTTCTTTATCGATGAGATATCCGCCGGAGGGTATTCGCGGTGTGGCCAGATTCACGCGCGCATGTGGTTTTGGCCAGAACTTTGACACGTATTTTAAGGAAGCAAATAACAATCTTCTCACCGTGGTTCAGCTGGAAACAACAGAATCTATTGACCGAGCACAAGAAATCGCGGCTGTCGACGGGGTTGATGTTTTGTTTATCGGACCGCTAGATTTAAGTGTCAATATGGACATGGCCAACAACTATGAGCATCCAAAATTTCTGCAGGCAATGGATAGGGTGGCTGCGGCCTGTCTGAAGAACGGGAAAGCCGCCGGAATTCTGGTGCCCAAACTGGATTACCTTGAAGATTGGATCGCAAGGGGCTTTACTTTTCTGATCGTCGGGTCGGACGGCGGATGTGTGGCGAGCGGTTTGAAATCGATTGCGGATACCTGCAGTAAATTCAAGTAAACGAATCCAAGTCTAGGTTCAGGGTTCAAAGGTTCTGGGTTCTGGATTATGAGTTGTGTTCCGGGTTTCGGATAGCGCGTTGCGGTTCGAGTTCAGCTTTTAGGTTTTGCTTAAGTCGTCCTCTTCGTCGTCCTCGTCCTTGTAATCGAAAAGCATACCTTATAAAAAAATTAACTTAAGTACGGTTATATAAAATGGAGGTAAGTAAATGACATCCCCAGCTATAGCCTGCAGCGGCCCCATCGGAGAGGTTGCCATCGAGATTCTAAAACCTTACGGGGATATCGTCGTGGCGGAAGACAGCTCGGAAGAAGCGCTTTTGCGGATTTTGGAGGGTGCCGTCGGGTTGATTTTAAGAGGCGATGGTGTCGGTAGTTGCAAAGTCATCGATACGGCAACCGATTTAAAAGTGATCGGACGTTCCGGCGTGGGCTATGATAATGTCGACATCCAGGCGGCCAATGCCCGCAGGATCCCAGTCGTTATCACACCCGGGGCCAACTCCCAGGCGGTCGCCGAAGCGGCCCTGACCTTTATGCTGGCGCTTTGTAAAAAAATGACTCACTGGGACACCCAGTTTAAGCAGGGAAATTGGAGAAGCCGCTTTGAGCAAAGCCCCGGAGATCTGGAGGGGGCAACCATGGGAATCATAGGCTTGGGAAGAATCGGTCGCAAACTTGCTGAGCTGATCCGACCCTTCGGCATGACTGTGCTGGCCTATGACCCTTTTATCTCAGAAGAAACGGCACGCGCATTAGACGTCGAGCTTGTCGAGTTCGAAGAGCTTTTGAAGAGATCCGATTTCGTATCGATCCACGCTCTGTTGAATGAAGATACCAGGGGCCTCATCAACAAAACACGCCTCAGCTTAATGAAGCCGGGATCTTTTCTCATCAACCTAGCGCGGGGAGGAATTATAGAAAGTCTCGATGATGTGCATGAAGCTCTAATCAATGGACCCCTGGCGGGCGTCGGCCTGGATGTGTTTGAGCCTGAGCCGCCGGATGTGAATCATCCGATATTTAAACTGGAGAATTGTTTAACATCACCCCATGCCATCTGCATGTCAAAACGGGCGATGCATAGATCCTTCAAGATGATGGCCGAAGACATGGCCGCCGTGCTGGAAGGTCGCAAACCACGTTTCGTGGCCAATCCCGAAGCGCTGGAGAACGAAGACTCTTATTCTTGAGTTCCATGTCTCCGCAGCAGTTCGACTATCGCCCAATATCCCTTTTGAGATGCCGCATTCAACGGCGTCAAACCGTCTTCGTTTTTGGCGTTGACATCAGCACCTTTTGTGATGAGCAGTTCGACCGTCTCCGTGTGACCCGCCAAAGCAGCCGCATGCAGCGATGTCAATCCGTCCGCGTTTCTGGCATTGACATCAACGCCTTTTGTGATGAGCAGTGCAATTGTCTCCTTGTGACCCGCCAAAGCAGACACATGCAGCGGCGTCACACCATCCTCGTTTCTGGCATTGATATCAGCGCCATTAGCGATGAGCAAAGCGACTGTCTCCTTGTGACCCCTCCAAGCAGCCGCGTGCAGAGGCGTCAAGCCGCGTTCATCCTTGGCATTGACATCAGCGCCATTAGCGATGAGCAGTGAGGATGTTTCCTGGTAACCCCTCACAGCAGCAACGTGCAGAGGTGTCTCTCCGAGTTTATCTCTGGCATTGACATCAGCGCCAGCAGCAAGTAGCGCTTTGACCTTGATAATATCATTTATTCTCACTGCTTCGCTGAGTGACAAATGGGAGTATGGTTTTATTATGCTTAATTTTGATTTTGTTTGCTCATCTAATTGCCCAGTCACCGGCAAGCCATTATCCTCTTGAAAACGCTTTACAGCTGCTGTCGTCTTCTTCCCCCAAATTCCATCAGGTCGGCCTGGGTCATACCCCAAATCTTTCAGCTTTTTTTGAACCTGATAAACCGTGTGATCGTATGAATTTGCTCTATTAATAAATAAGAGGCTTGCAAAAGAAATAATAACCAACATGCATATCGTTACATCTCTCAATTGCATCGAATATTTCCTTATCGGATTCGTTTTTTTAATGCCTTGGTAACGCCGCTCATGGATGAATCCAGGGTTACACCGGCGGCTACTTTGGCAATTTTTGCGTCCTTGACCATCTTTTCAACGAACTCCGCTTTTGTCATGAGCCTTTCTTCCCATTGGATCTAAAAGAATTAAAATTTTTGTTCGTTACTAATCTATAAAAATATTTGTAAGTCGTCAAGACCATAATTCCAATAGAGTACGCTATATCGGTAATCCCGTTTTTAAAATATCGTGGAAGAATATCGGCTGAACCGGAGCCTCGAGAAAATTAATGCTTCGAATTATTTGCGTTATTTCTTTCAGATCAGTATGCAGGATGTTGGGCGGGCTATCTGGCAATTTGGCAAATCGTGTAAGCTTGCCATCTTTGCTCAATTGAGGTTTTTTCTAAGCACCCAAGACTATTTTCCTCAGACTATCACCATTGGTCTTCCACCAATTGTAGAGAATAGAAAGGTCTGTACCGATGTTGAAATGGCGCACACCCAGATCAAGGTAGTATTTGGCCTGATCGACGCTGTTGATCTCGGCACGTGGTGCCACACCCATTCTGAGCGCGGTTTCAAAGACCTTGCGTTCGATGGCTTTTACTTCCGGAGAGTTTCTTTGGCCTGGTCGTCCGATGCTCATCGAATAGTCTGCCGGCCCCCATTGAATCATATCAATTCTCTGAACCGAAAGAATCTCTTCCAATCGTTCGACCGCCGACTGCTTCTCGATCATAATCATCACGACGATATCTCTGAGTGCCTCAACGTATTCGGCCGACCCTGCATGTCCCATATAGGCGAAACGACGTGTCACGCCACCATATATGCCGCCATCTTCAGGTGTGTCCGGGCTGACGATGCTTGCACACTGGCGAACTTCATCAACCGATCGGCAGTCGGCAAACAAAACTCCCTGAAAACCGGCCCCGATTCCTCGCTGGGCGAGAAAGGTTCGTGGTTCCTGGTCGACCTTGATGATGGCAGACATACCAAACAACTCAGCCGCCCGGCAAAAGTTATCAAGTGAATACAGATCAAACGGGGCATACTCAGCCAGAAACTCAACATAGTCAAACATACCGGTATGGCCTATCGTCTCCACAACAGACGGCCAGCTACTATGAACACGGGTGCCAATGGATGGTTTGCCGGCATTCAATAACTCTCGAAGTTTGTTCGGTCGCATTGTTTAACCTCCAATTAATCAACTTTGTTCGCTTTGTTTACAAATGGAATAACAAGCCTGGAATTTTTAAATTCCCGTGGGAAGTAATCTATCATCATCACTGAATTTAAGCTCTAATGGAGTTTCAACCACGGTGATATTTTTCTGTCCTCGAAGTTCTGGAAGCACAGCTTCTGTCGCCCAAAATGTCTCTAAAGCCCCGGTGTTAACAATCCGCACTAGGCGTACCCCAAACGGATCCGGTGATCGATTCAGCGCCGTCTCTAAAACTGCCTTGTCGTTTTCGAGGGTAATCGGGACCCGGACGCTTCGCAGAACTCCGGAAGTGAAAGCATTCATGTAAGTCGCATGATAATCAATTTGGTCAATCACTCTGCGGGTGGTCAAATCCGCCATGCCGATTCCGGTGGCATTGCCGTGAGATTGGGGGGTAAGATCCAGCACAACCAGGATGCGATAGTCGGGCTTGCGTTCACCGCCTTCTCTGCGCCAAAAGCCGATCACATTAGGATCCATTCCTGCACCGCTCACATTTTTGCCCATTTCCTCAACCAGCAATACATCCAGATCATCTATCGGAAGCTTCGGGAGCAACTTCCAGGCTGTCTTCAAAAACTCCCGGTCTACCTCCGCAAACTCTTTCGGTCTAGCCAGCTTAATGGAATGCGTTCCTCCCAAGGCATTTTCGGTAACTGCCAAGCCACAGAGAACAGGCGTTTTTTCAATAATCATCTCGGCGGCGGGGATAATTGTTTTTGCCAGATCGAATTTATGCATGTTTGAAGCACCTTTTTGTCTGCCACAGCCAACAGCGAGTATTTTACATAGCCCCGATTCTACTTCAGCTCGAAACGCCGTATGGGGTTTCACCCGATTGATAACAACGATGTGGTCGGCAGCCAAGGCATCCTTTGCAAAGAACACTTCGGCACCGGACTCGACACGGCCCAGAGAAACCGTATCCATATTAGACACAATCGGCGCTTTAACCGATTCTTCGGTAATGCCGAGTTCTGCAAGCACCTGTGCCTGCCCCTCGCCGGTGGCTCCACCGTGTGAACCCATAGCCGGAATGATATAGGGTTCAAGCTGCATGACGCGGAGACATTCAACAGCTGTTGCAACCAGAATCTTGAGATCATGGGTGCCACGGGATCCGACACCGACGGCAACAGTCTGGCCGGGTCGGATTTTATCGTTAGGATCGAAATTGGCGAACTCATCACGCACAGTCCGCGCCACATCGCCAATGGATGTTACATCGAAGCATTGTTGGATACGGTATAATGGTGGAAAGTGCATGATATGTCTCCTTTTTCCCCTCAACCTTAACCTGCTAAATTACGTCAATAGAATATCGAATGCCTGCTCGCCATTGCTTGCGCTAAGGCGCAGTAGGCGGGTCGAACAAGGAATTTCGAATTATTATGAAACGCTAATTCGTCCTTCCTGCGAAGGCAATAATCCAGCTCAAATATTTATTCTTTAGATTGAACGAGCTCTATTACAATATCCTCAGGACCTCTAAAGAAAGCGATTCTCAGATTGGGGATATCTTTGGGAGGTATGAAAAATGAGAAGCCTCTCTGTGTTAAGTCTTTATATGCTGCATCTACATCGTCAACCTCTAGACCAATATGGTCATACCCATATTTTGATCGAGAAGAATCGCCGACCATTTCTTCATCCTCTCTGGCAACTCGCAGGTTGACGGTGGTGCCTTGGAGATCAAGCGAGGCGCCGTCCGCCGTCCCAAATTTTTGTCGGCCTACTAGTTTTGCATTCAAGACTTCAGTAAAAAAGCTGATCATTGGTTCCAGATCCTTGCAAACGAGATGAAGGTGATGAAATCGATATTGCATTGTGTGCCTCCAATAATAAAATGTCTAAAATTTATAGCGTTACAATTTTATTTAGATCACCGCTCCACGCCGCTTCCAGAATGGGAGCCATATATTGATCCACGAGAT
>CP070746.1:1293933-1306966 GCA_020348305.1 Desulfobacterales bacterium | reverse complement strand
CTTCCAATGGCTGGTTTAATTGAAACGGCGGCACATAGCTTTCACGATCATACATGCGACCGCGCATGTAAGGATCCACCGACATGTAAATGTTACGCACCAGCATCTCGCCCTCGCCTATTTCGGGAATTGTTATCTCCGCGAGTTCAAAATCGTTTTCACCCGGAAGGCCAACCGGACGATTCTTTAGGCGAATTTCGCGGCTTATGATATCTGACATCGACGTCTCCCTTCAATCATAGTCTAATGTGTAAATTATAATAATTCTACTTGGAAGGATAATTTTGAAATCGCTTCTGTTGAGGTGAAAGTAAGGATAAGTAGTAAATCTGTCAAATCGAAGCGATCTGGTTATTTATACTTGCTGAAATCCACCCCTCTCAATTGACCACGCGTTTCATACCAGTCCATTTCGAAATATTTTCTTGAGTAACTTTATCTCCAACCCATCTTCTGTAGCTGGAAATCCATTGGGAAGCGCATCCAGAACTTTCGCAAGTCGATTATAAATATCACCACTCATTTGGAAATCTCCTGATTATCGGTATCTGTTATATTTGTTAACTTTGTGTATTCCTGGTCTGTTTTTTGGCTTCTTTGTGTTTTAGTTTTCCTTTTTTTTTAGCCATTTTTCTCAAAAATGCCTCGCCTTTCTTAACGCAACAATTTTTATATTTCTCACCGGACCCGCAGGGACAGGGATCATTTCTGCCTACCTTTAAGACGCGACGAGGGGCCGTAACGACGGTCTTGCGCAAACTTAATTTCGGAGAAATCTTGAACCTTCTTCCTTTGCCTTTACCTGCCATAATAAAATCTCTATCCAATCCGCATAAATTAATCAAGTCTTGATGTTGGGTTTCGTAGCTCAACCCAACCTACGTCGTCTGATATCAACGTACACAATTTTGAATATGATATGTCTTAACCTAGCAGAAATAATTTGGCCTTGACAAGTATGTTAATGCAATTGATATTGAGTAATTAAATCAGTAAGAGAATTATTGGATACCTCGATGTCGGTAAAGATGAGGACTAATTTTCAGATTAAAGTGGGAGGTGGGAGGCAACTGAAATTGGGACACTGTGAGAACCATCCGAAAAGAGAAACCAGCTGCGTCTGTACCAAACACAACATCTACATGTGTGAAGAATGCATGCACTGTCGTGATCCGGAAATTTACTGTAAATTCCGATCATCCTGCCCGATCCATTTTTTTACAAAACGAAAAAAACTCCTGGATGCTGAACTTGAACCGGTTCAAAAATCCTTTACTGAACAGGAAATCAGCAAAACATGCGCAGATCGCTTGTAATAGGTTAAAAATTCCCCCAATTTCTATTTTTTTTAATCAACAATATGAAATCCACAATTTTTTGCGGGAAATTTTATCAAATTAGCAAATGATATATGGAAAAATCGCTGATGTTCTATAGATAGCTGGTTTGCACAATTCAGCCAAAGTGTGGGTTTCGCATACCGAATATACAATCGCGTCCATGATTTATCTGAAAGGCTTTCTACTATATTGCGGCCATTAGATCAGGCAATTTTCTCGGAATGGGGTAGCTTGTAGTAGAACTTAATACTGGTGATATAAAACAAATATCACAGCTTTTTAGGAATTTCAAAAGTACCGATTGGTTGGAAAAATCTGCAACTTTGAAAGGTGAGATTTATTGAAAATAGCAGGGTGCAATGTCACCCTGCTTTTGGAGAGTAACCTCGATGCTTATTGCGCCAATTCAGCCCGAACCTCCATTACAATTTGGCCCCATCCACAATGTTCAACTCCCGGGTCTTTACATCTTATTCTCTTAAACATCATATCTGCTGGATCATGGCCACTGCAAACACGATCATATAACATCATTGAAAAAGGAACCAGCTCTGATACAGCAAAGAGACAAGTATTTTCTTTAATAGTGCATTCTTCTGGCAAAATCCATCCAGGGCCACTTAGGACAATCTTGTCTCCCACTTTTGCGTTCCATCCACAGTTCTCAGATTCGACTACTTCTGCAACCAATCTGTAATTGATCAATTTACGGACGTTGTTTATTAACCTAATCTGATTTTCCTTCAATTTTTTTACTTGCTCATCTGTGTAGCCGTATCTTTCCTGAGCTTCTTTAGCAATTTTTGTCATAATTTTCCCCCTTTTAGTGGCTAAATTAGGTCTATGCAACTAACGAGAGCAGAAAAAACCATAGGCATTAATAGTCTTGAATATCTTAGCAACTCAACTTGACTCCAAGTTCCGATATATTGAGATAATCTGTACTTTACCCAAAGTACATTTTTCAAATGGATATCACAAGGGATATTAGAAAATGATCTGCTAAAGTCCGCTACAGGTGTCCTCACAAAAAAATCCAGTTTCATTTAAAGTTTTTTTTGCAGATTAGGTAATGGCATATACACACTTTTTTGAGCCTTAATTTTTTGTAGATGTCGTGCCCTCAATCCTAAATCCCTTTGATTTGAAGATTGCGTGACATAATCCTAAATGGAACTGATATTTCCGACCATTAGTCTGCTGCCAACATATTGTGGCCGCTCCGTAGTTGGTATATGAGAGCTTCGTATCATTATAATTTCAATGTCAACAAATGTTTGGGCCCACCTTCCTATCCTGTCAAATCAGGTACAGTTTTGGACAAAATTAAGAGCTGATCCATTCCCCCCAAACAGACTAAAAACCCAATGTTATTCGTAGCTTAATATTTTCGTAATAAGGGTGGAATTTCTTTGGGGACGCCACTTAATCATTTTTAGGGGATACTGGTTTAAAGCCGGTGCCCCTTTTCATTTTAGAGGCATCCGAGGCTTTTCGTGAGGCCCCATAGTCCGTTGTCCTTATTTCGTTGCATGAATAAACACGCCGCGCACCAAACTGCGACGAACTACAGATAGACCACTGACAACTGACGCCTGCTTAGCTGGCTCCTCCGGCCGATGTACTTGACAAGCAGGGTCGTATTGAGTATTTGATTACCGTCGCCGTGATTTGTTTGGGGCGCGATCGGTTCGCTCGAGAGCAGATCCACGCTGCGGATATCTTGGCTTTTGCAATCGGGTTCAATCCGCCTTTCAGATACGGATCGACCTTTCAGCTGATGAGTAGCGAGAAACCTTTGATCCATGAATGGAAATAAAATTGAAACACGAAAATATGGAAAGGAGACATTGAAATGAAAGTAGGAATTGACAGCTACTGTTATCATCGATTTTTTGGTGAGGTGTATCCTCATCAGAATCAGCCAGCCAAGCAATTGACCCTGGAAGAATTTATCAAGCGGGCCAAAGAGCTCGAAGTCGACGGGGTTTCGCTGGAATCCTGTTTCATTCCTCGTTTTGACGAAGAGTATCTCAGCGAAATCAAGGGCATGCTGGATGAATTTAAATTTGATCGCGTGTATGCCTGGGGCCATCCTGACGGTCTCGAGGGCGGCATGAACGAAGCGGCTTATGATGACATGATAGATCACATCAATTATGCCAATGCCATCGGTGCCAAGGTGATGCGCGTTGTGGGCAGCAGCCTGATGTTCCGATTCGAGGACCATGGCCCCCAAATCGAAAAACTTTCCCGGATGTTCACCCATGCCATGAAGATCGCAGATACCTACGGTATTAAACTGGCGGACGAGAACCATATTGATTACAGTGCAGATGAAATGCTTGAAATCATACATAATGTAAACCATCCTAACTTTGGTATCAATTTTGATACCGGCAATTTTCTAAGGGTGCTGGACGACCCCATTCAGGGCATGGAAAAATTAGCCAAATATACCTTTGCAACCCATGTCAAAGATTTGAAAATCAACCCGCACGCGGCCGTGAATGATTGGTATTTCTTCTCCTGTACACCGGTTGGGGATGGGCTCGTAGATAACCAAAAGCTAGCGCAACTATTAAAAAATGCCAATTTCGAAGGATTTTTGGCAGTTGAAATCGACACGCTGCATCCGGATTATAATGATGATGAAGACAGTGCCGTTGCGCAAAGCATTAAGGAATTAAAGAAAATAGCCCAGAGTCTGACGTAAAAGGCTTGAAGCGGGAAAGCTGGAAAGCTTGGAGGCGATGGGACCAAAACGCCGGCTCATGGCTTTTAGCGGATGGTTCATCGCAAAAGATTTTACAGTATGCATATAACTAATAACAAATAACCATTAACGCCAACAGAGCGTTCAGTGCTCAGTTGGCAATGGAGGGTGCGGAAATGAAAAAGTTAAATGTTGGTATTATCGGCTATAAATTTATGGGCAAAGCCCATAGTAATGCATGGCGTAAAGCGCCTTATTTCTTTGATCTGAACGTCCAACCGGTCCTGAAGGTCGCCTGTGGGCGGCATGAGACCTCACTAAAGGAATTTGCCGATCGCTGGGGTTGGGAAGAAACCGAGACCGACTGGAAGAAGCTCGTCAAACGCGACGATATCGACATTATCGACGTCGGGGTTCCCACGCACCTGCATTACGACGTCGCGATTGCCGCGGCCAAGGCCGGCAAACATTTGTTCTGCGAAAAACCCATGGCGATGTCCTATACCCAGGCTAAAGAGATGTACGAGGTGGCCGAAGAAAACCGGATCAAGCATTTCCTGAATCACAATTACCGACGCTGTCCGGCGGTAATGCTGGCCAAGCAGCTGATTGAAGACGGAAAGATCGGCCGCATATTTCACTGGCGCGGCGCCTACCTGCAGTCCTGGATCGTTGACCCCAACTTTCCTTTAACCTGGCATCTTCAAAAAGAGTATGCGGGGGCGGGTCCGCACTGGGATTTGAATTCCCACAGTGTCGATCTGGCGCGGTTTCTCGTCGGTGAAGTTAAAAGTGTCAACTGCATGACGTCCCAGTTTATCAAGGAAAGGCCCCTGCCGGATGAGGAGGCCGCCGGTACATTCAAAGGTGCCGTCAAAGGAACCGACAAAGGCACGGTTACGGTGGAGGATGCGGCTTTTATGTTGGCGGAATTTGAAAACGGCGCCCTGGGATCTTTTGAAGCCACGCGGTTTGCGCCGGGACGCAAGAACTATAACTATTTTGAAATTTACGGCGACAAGGGCAGCATTGTTTTCGATCTGGAAAGAATGAACGAATTGCAATTCTTTTCCAATGAAGATCCCGCGAACGCCCAGGGTTTCAGAAACATTATCGCAACAGAGCCGGCCCACGCGTATATCGGCAACTGGTGGCCCCCCGGACATATTATCGGCTATGAGCATGAATTTGTGCACGGCGTGGTGGATTTTCTCAACGCCATCGATCAGGATCAAAAAATCGAGCCCAACTTCTATGACGGTATGCGCGCCATGCAAATCTTGGAAGCCGGCCTGCAATCAGCGGCTGAGGGTCGCAAAATTGAGCTTTGTTAGTGCGCGTTCGATAAATGCAATCTTAAACTGATGGCACGCATTCGCATCGTGTATCAGATAATTAAGCAATTTTTGGTCTCTCGCTGAGCTCGCAGAGATCACAGAGTTGACTTTATTTTTCTCTGCGTCCCCTGGGCTTCAGCGAGAAATCTAACAACTCAGGACGCAACTATGCCACCTGAACATATAAAGGATATAAAATGATGAAAGCGCGGTTGGTCCCCGTTTACTTTATGACCGGGAAAAATAGTGATTTTGATCAACAGCTGGAGAACTTAAAGAAACTTCTGGCGGAGGTGGCCGATTTTCTGGATCCGGTCTCTCTGGGTTCGACGCTGCCGGAAGCCGATGCCGTCATCTTTCCGCAACTTTTGGGAGACGCCTTCAAGCAAATCGATGAATTGAAAAAAATCGATCTGCCCCTGGTGGTGGTGACTTCCGAATTCGGTACCGTGGCTATGTGGGATTGGGAGATTGTCTCTTTTCTGAAAGCGGAAGGGCTGAAAACATTTGCGCCTTACAATCTGGATTTAACCAAAGCCGTCTGCAAGAGTCTGGCCGTCAGGCGCGACCTTCAACAGACCAAGTTTTTGGTATACCAGGATAATCCGGGCGAGGGCTTCCAGGCCGATATCTTTAAAAGGTTTTACTGGTGGGAAGATCGCTGCACCCGGGAGATGAAGAAGAAATTCGGCGTTACCATCGAAAAAAGAAGCTTCAAGGAATTCGGTCAGGCCGCACAGCAAATCTCCGATCGGGAAGCGCAGGAGGTTTGGCAACAATGGAACTTAGAAACCCCGGGGGTATCCGAACGGGCACTGAACAGTGCCGTAAAAATTTATATTGCCGTTAAGCGTGAACTGGCAGGAGATTCTGCCATCAAGGGAGTGGGGATCAACTGTTTAAACGAATCCCATTTTTCCGATACGACCCCCTGTTTGGCCTGGAACATGCTTTTTGAAGAATCCGGCATTCTGTGGGCCTGTGAGGCGGACACCGTGACGCTGATCACCAAGTTTCTGCTGCACAAATCCTTGGATGTCCCGATTATGATGAGCAATGTTTATCCGCAGCTGGTCGGTCAGGCTGCCCTGAAACATGAAAAAATCGAAAATTTTCCAGAGGTCCCGGATCCCGAAAATCATCTGTTGATTGTTCATTGCGGATACCTGGGAGTGTTGCCGAAATGCTGGTCCACCGAATGGCGGCTGCGCCCCAAAGTGCTCGCCATTGTCGATGAGAATGCCACGGCCATTGATGCCCGCCTGCCGGCGGGTGACATCACCCTTGCTAAATTGGATCACACCTTCAGCAAGCTCATGACGATCAAAGGCGAGCTGGTGGACTATGCCCAGTTTCCCGGCTCGGACTGCCGCAATGGCGCCCTCGTTAAGATTGGTGATGGTCACAGGTTAATGAATTCGTTTTATTCCCATCACATTCTCCTGGTCACCGGCCATTGGGGGCCACAGGTCAGCAATTTAGCTAAAGTATTTGACCTCGAGCTTGAAGAATTTTAAACTTAATCTCGATTGTTCACGCCGGGGGGTGTTTTAATTCATTAAACACCACGAAGGAAGGATGAATGCATGTCGACAGAATCCATCGTGCCCGATGGTGAGATTGATCGCGCCTTTAGCATCTTTTTTAATTTAAAAGATGGAGCAAGTCCCGCAAAAAACAGCACCAAGCGGCACCTTTCCGATGTCAAACAGATTTTTGTTGACGCAACGGAAGCGGAAAGAATCCTCGAACGAGAAAATCCACTGGTATATGAATTCTATGAACTCGGTATTCCGAGTCACCCCGGTGACTTAGCTTTCGGGACCAGTATTACCTACCCCGGAAAAGTGGCCGGAGAATTCTATATGACCAAAGGTCATTTTCACCAAATTTTAGAGACGGCGGAAGTTTACTACTGCATCCAGGGACGGGGATTTATGATGATGGAGAATCCCGAGGGAAAGTGGGATTGTCAGGAGTTGACTCCCGGCAGGGCGGTCTATGTTCCCAAGCGCTTTGCCCATCGAAGTATTAATATCGGGGATACACCGTTTATTACATTCTTTTGTTTTCGGGCCGATGCCGGGCACGATTATAAAACGATCGAGGCAAAGGGATTTCGTAAAATTGTCGTGGAAGGAAACGAGAAGCCTGAAATAATTGACAATCCCAGGTGGAAGTAAAGACTCCGGGCCAAAAGGACCCGGCTTAGATTTCACCCCAGAGGAGTATGGTTTCAGCCATATGGAATAGTGGAATGATCCATGAAAAAACCGAACATGACTCCCCGGGCCTCAAGGTCCCAGTATGGCGCCGTTGCCCCCGAAAAGTAAGCAATGAGCATCAGCCCCCAGTTGCCCGGTGGGGCCGCATCGGCCATGTTGTAAAAGGTCTCCCAATTGTCTTGTCTTGCAGTTTCTCCGCGAATCGTAGATGTCGCCTTCAGCCAGTTCATCCAGGAGCACCCGCCGCTCTAAATGGAATTTTCAGGAAAATAAATACCCATAGGGCTAATCTCAATGAAATAGTTGGCATCCGGGTCCAGCGGAAGTTTCTCTGTGCATGTCTCCAGGGAACAGGAGGTCCCGCCATGATTCCGCTAGGTCTTTTGAATGCATAAAAAATGATAGAATATCTTACTTCGATATTCATAATTCAACATTCGATATTCGTTATTAATCCGCCTCAGGCGAATTGACTGGGAAAGCACAAATATCGAGCATCGGCCGCAAATATCAATAATTGTAAGTAACAAAAATCGACAACAAATTGTCGATGTGGCGCCGCTAAGCCCCTAAGAGATCAAAGGATACTATTCAAAGAGCTTATCGCCGCGCCCCTCGTAACGGCCTTTGATGATCAGGGGCCTCAAATATTCAATGGTTTTCTCCATGCCATCTTCGCGGCTCATAACCACATCTTCATGCTCATAGCTCAGGACGTAATCGTAATTGACCAGTCGCATTTCAGTCAGCACTCTTTTCCAGGGTACCGAGCCCCATCCCGGAATGCGGAATCGGAACCCGCGATCAATACGGCCCCACTTGCCGGTCGCCTGGAGTCCGGAACGGCGCACGTTGTGCTCCACAACTTCTCCGTCCTTGGCATGGGCATGATAAATTCTGTCGCCGAGTTCCTGGACAAAGATAACCGGATCGATTCCCATAATGACGATATTGGCGGGATCGAAGTTAAAGCCCCACTCCTTCCTGCCGCCCATTAGTTCCACACTTTTAAGGGCGGTTTCCACGTTGTAGACATATTCGTTGGGATGGGGTTCATGTGCAAATTTGACTCCCTCTTTTTCAAAGGTGTCCAGGATCTCTCCCCATCGTTCCACAAAATCATTGGCCATCTCGTCCCATCCTTCGGGGTAAGGCCATGGGAACCAGCGAGCAAAATTTTCACAGCCGATGAAACCACAGACAACCGGAACATCCAGCGCGGCGGCCGCCTGGGCGGTTTTCTTCATTCGCTCCATACCGAATTTAACTTTTTCAGCCGGTAGTCCCTTGAAAAAAGCATCGGTGTCTTTGGTATGCGGGCCCAGTACCAATTGCCCCTCGGTGTGGTTACTCAAAGCCGAAATAGTGAGGTCATATTGTTTTGACAGATTTTTGATCTTTTTTGCTCCGTTGCCGGTAAGCACTTCATCAATGTCAAGATGGCCGTTATCGGAAAATGCCGGAAGCTCTGCGGTCTCATATCCCATTTCAGCCATCATTTTAAAGACGGTTTCCAAATCATGGTCCATAAAGTTGGCGGTAAACATTCCTATTTTCATGAGGCAAACCTCCTTTCCGTTTATTGTTCCACTTTAACCCAGCCCCGCTCCTTTTCCGAGCGCTGCAAGGCGTCTAATACCAGTTGGACCTTCAAACCATCTTCGAAAGTTGCTCCCCAGGGCGCTACATCCAGATTGTTTGCAACACAGTTAAAAAAATGGAAGATGGTATGGCAGTGATGATGTTCCCATCCCAACATGTGTCCGGGCGGCCACCAATGTTTGACAAAGTCGTGGACTTCTGCTTCGGTTACCAGAATAGTCCGAAAACCTTGGACTTCCAAGGGATCATCTATCGAGAAATATTGGAGTAGATTATTTTGGGTCAGTTCAAACTGGATAGCGCCGCGGTTTCCGTAAACTTCGATCTGCCACAACGACTTCCTGCCGGTGGCAAAGCGACTGGCCTCAATACTACCCAGGGCACCGTTGTCGAAACGAAACATGCCCAGGGAGGCATCATCAACAGTGACGGCTCCTTTTTCCTCACCGGCCTTGCCTGACAGGCCTGAAGCCTCAAGGGGCACGGGTCTTTCTTTAATAAATGTCTCGCTAATCCCGCAAACTTCGGAGATCTCCAGGCCTGTTAAAAAGCGAGCCATATCGATACTGTGGGCGTTAAGATCACCCAGTACCCCGGAACCGGCTATCTCCTTTTTCAGCCGCCAGGCCAAAGGGAAATTGGGATCCAGCAGCCAGTCCTGGAGAAACGCGGCCCGGAAGTGGTAAACGTTGCCGATTTTACCCTCCTGAATGAGGCGTCTGGCTAGTAGCACCGCCGGGCAAAACCGATTGCTGAAAGAGACCATGTTTTTAATGCCCTGCTTTTCGGCCCCTTTGGCTACCTCGACCATGTCTCTGGCTTCGGCTACATCCATTGCCAAGGGTTTCTCGACGATGGTATGTTTGCCGGCCTGAAGGGCGGCGATGCAGGGATCCTTATGCACATTGTTGGGCCCGTTGTTATCAAAGAGCGAAATGTCGGGGTCGTCGATGAGCTTTTGCCACTCGGTGGTTGCGTACCGATAGCCAAAGCGTATGGCCGCCTCCTGCACAGCCTCGGCATTTCTACCGCAAATTCCTTGCAGAACAGGGGTTGCCGGGGGAGGATAATAGAAATATGGAAGCTTTTTAAATGCGTTTGTGTGGGCTTTGCCCATAAAAGCGTACCCCAGCATTCCTACGCCGATCGTTTTATTTGGGTCCATTTTATCCTCCTTTCGCAGAACGGTGATTGTGGCTGACTTCGTTTCCTAATGACAATTTTTTGTTGACAATAATCAACTTTTGTAATTATCTGTGAGCTCAATTGTAGGTATATTAGGTTGTCCGTATAAGTCAATCAGAAATTAATTGTATCTCCTTAAAATTTTTGAGAGTTAAGAGTCAGTACCACCGGCATAGCCGGTGGCTTAGCTCTGGAGTTAAACGTATCGCGGAACATTGGTGTATTTTCGAGCATCAGTTTCAGTCCGGCTTCCCTGCCAATTGGCAATTTAAAATTATAATTTTTCTAACAATTAAACACAAATTGAGGAGGTTAGCGACATGGACGTTCAGATGATTTCTTCACCTATCCCCGTTGGAAATAAGATGGCGCCCAATCGGATCGTTTTTCAGCCCATGGAATGCAACGATGCAGATTCCAGCGGGGACCCCTCTGACCTTACCATTAAACGCTATCGGCGGTTTGCCGAGGGTGGCGCAGGTATCATTTTTTCTGAGTCTCTTACTTTAACTTCCGAGAGCCGAGCAAGAAAGAGCCAGTTGGCGATAACGGAAGAAAATGCAGAGGGACTGGCGCGGTTGATAAAAGAAATGCGGGCTGTCAACAATGATTCTCTGATTCTATTCCAACTCAATCAGTCGGGGAGACTCAGTGAAGCGGCTTTTTCGAAAATCATCTCAGTTTACCCAACGGGGGACCCGGAGATTCATGTGCTGACCGAGGAAGAGATTGAGGAAATCGGTTCGAACTTCGTTAAAGCTGCGGTTATCGCGAAGCAGGTGGGGGCGGACGGCATCGATTTTAAACACTGTCACGGCTATGTCTGCACTGAAATGATCCAACCGGCCAATATTAGAAATGATCGTTACGGCGGATCTTTCGAGAACCGCACGAGGTTTTTCAGGGAAACCGCCCAAAAGATGAAGACCGCCCTGGACAACGATTCCTTTCTGTTGGGTGTGAGATTTAATTTTTACGACGGGGTAACCGGTGGCTTTGGCACAGCCGGTCCGGATGAGGTTGTCGAAGATTTCACCGAACCTCTGGCCTTTGCGAAAATGATGGAAGACATGGGGATGCATTACATCAATGTCTCAGCCGGAATTGCCGGCTCTGAACTCACACAACCGTCCAAAAAATATCCGGAGGGTGTCTACCGGCTGTTTGGATGGGCCCAGGCTGTCAAGAAAGCCGTCAGTATTCCGGTAATCGGGTCGGGTTACACCTATTTAAGAGACGGTAAAAACAAATTGCCGGAACCCAAGCAAGAGAAAAAAAGCTTTCTGTACTGGGCTGAAAAAAATATCAGAGACGGCAATGTCGACATGGTCGGCGTCGGCCGACAGTCCTTGGCGGATCCGCTATTTGCCAAAAAAATTCTGGCCGGAGAATCTGAGGCGGTCAATTACTGCACCATCTGTGACCGCTGTCTGGAGCTTATGTTTGCCCAGCAAGTCGTCGGATGTGCCGTTCATGATGAATACTACCGCGACCTTTATCGCAGCCTTAAAAAAGAGTCCCGGAAAAAATAGGCGGCCTGGGTCAACCGGAATCCTATCGGTTGGCACTTCATTCCATGACGAGATCAAAGGTGCAGACGGGGTGAGTCTATGTGCGGATCAGTCTGCACTCCCCCCCATTTTTTTATTGCAAGAGAGATAAACCTTATGGAACTTTCGGTCAAGGCGCACCCTCCGAAGTTATCGATTTCGCTCAAAAGCGTATTTGAAAGATACGGAATATACATTTTCCTGGGACTTCTTTTCATTACCGCCTCAGTGGTTTCCCCCCAATTTCTAAATCCTCAAAATTTAAAAGACATCCTCAATCAGGCGGCGGCCCTGGGAATGGTCGCCATCGGCCAGACGTTTGTTATCCTGATCGGCGGCGGCGGGCTGGATTTATCCGTGGCCTCCGTCATGGCAACGGTTGCCGTGATTATGGCCCACAACACCGGGGGGCAGGATGCGCTTTTTTTGCCGGTCGCTTTTGTCTGTCTGCTTTTTGGCATTCTTGTCGGGTTGGTCAACGGGCTTCTGGTTACCAAACGCAAAGTTCAGCCTTTTATGGCAACCCTTGGTGTGATGATTATCGTCCAGGGTTTGCGATTTTTTTATACGAAGGGTGCGCCCAAAGGAGGATTTCCGCCTATTTTACGATTTTTAGGAACCGGAGACATTGGTCCGATTCCCACCTCAATTCTTTCACTGGCCATTCTGGTGACCCTGGCAGTCATTGTCTTAAATAAGACGACTCTGGGGCGGCAGATTTATGCCATTGGCGGAAATATCGAAACGGCCTATCTATCAGGGTACCGCATCGATTTAGTGATCACTGTTGTTTACATGATCTCAGGCTTTTGCGCGGCCATTGCCGGTCTTTACCTTGCCGGTTATGTGGGAATTTCGGATAACTGGGTCGGAAGGGGCTATGAGCTCGATTCCATAGCCGCGGTGGTCATGGGAGGCACCTCCTTTGCAGGCGGCAGAGGCGGTGTCATGGGAACCATTGTAGGGGTTTTAATTATTATCATGCTTTACAATCTGGTTTTGCTACTCCATTTACCGGTGCAGGTTCAATACATCGTCAAAGGCTCCATAATTATTCTGGCGGCTTCCTTTTATGCCG
>CP070746.1:1284809-1293833 GCA_020348305.1 Desulfobacterales bacterium | reverse complement strand
GCGAAAGCGATTTTTTCACCCAAACAAGGGCCTCTTTCACTTCGGTGGTAGCACCCTCATCTGCCAATCGGTAATACATCCAGCGGCCGTCCTTACGCCCGTTCACCAATCGAGCCTGCCTGAGAATTGTCATGTGCTTGGATACCGTGGAGGGCGCCAGATCGAGCAGTTCGATGAGTTGACATACGCACAGCTCCTGACCATCCAGCGCCAACAGGATGCGAAGCCGGTTTTCTTCAGCCAAGGCCTTGGTAATGTTTAAAAATTCAAACATATCGATATACTATAATTCGTCATGTGGCGAACTATAGAATTAGAATATTCGAAAGTCAAGCGATATATTCGCAATAGCCTGCAAATCATCTTTTTATTCATCCAACTCTTCAACGTCTTCCGAGACTTTGCGGTTATCATGCATTCGGTTAAAATGACTTTTTACGGCCCAATAAAAGCTGAAAACCGGATGCTCGTTTTTGAAAAATGCCGACGGATACTGTCTGCGGTAAAAATCTGTCGGCGAGATCTTGCCCGGTTTCTTACGGCCGGTAAGGGTTTCATAAGCATGCTGGATCTGTTTGAAGCGCGCTTCGGCTTCGGTCTTTTCGGGGTTGTGGTCGGGATGAAATTTCATCGCAAGTCTACGATAGGCCTGTTTGACCTCTCTTTGGGTCGCATCTCGTCTAATTCCAAGAACCTCATAGGGATCGTTGCTGAAATCGTGCACCGACTTGCCTCCCGCGTTATACGTCAAACTTAAACTGGCACATGTATTCTTCAAGCCGCTGTTTGTTTTCTGCACCCAACGACGGACAATCCTCCGGGCCTTTGACGCCTTCGGCCATCCGGGCGGCGAACACCATGCAGGTCGCCTCGCAGCATTCTTTGCAATTGGTCTTCGGCAGCAGTTTGAGAATCTCGATAACTTTGGGTTTGGGCGCACCCTCATAGCTGGGCTCAATGCCTTCGCGATTTTCCCAGGCCACGTTGATTTCCCGTTTCAGCCATTCGAGGATCTTGTTCGCCTCGGCTTCATCTTTGAGGGCATTGATCGCAATTTTGCGGCCATGAACGGTGATAAACTTGCCCTGGGTGCGAAATATTACCGCCGGCGGATCTTTTACGTATTCAAAGCCTCCGAGAACCGCGTTGAGATAAGGCAGCACCTCGGAGATATCCTGATCCAGATGGGCGATGCAGTGCACGGATTCAAATTCGGGATTGCACTCGGGCCTGAATATGTTTTTGATATATCCTTTTAAAAGCATGGGCGATGCCTCATAATAAAGAATAGTTACCTTTACAAAAGTCGGGTAGAATATAAATCCCCCGACACCTGGAAACAAAATATCCCGCGTCAGGATAATATTATGGGATTAAGGATAAAATACACACCCATAAGAATGATAACAATTCCGGCCGCGCGCCGGAACCAGTTTCCGGTGCCCTGCCAGGCACTGTTTTCCATTACTTTTCTCACCGCAGCTGTCGAGCTACCAGCCGCTACAATCGGCAAACAATGACCGCCAGCAAAAAAGAGAATAAACAGAATTCCGGCCGCTATTTTTTTCTGAACCGTTATAATTGCCAGGATCGGGGCTATAAAGCCGACGGTGCAGGGTCCGGACAGAATTCCATAGAACAGACCGAGACCGAAGGCTCCGGTGAGACCCTTCAAGTTCAGTTTGTACAGCAAGTTTCCGGACATGGCGCATTTTTCAACACCGAGCATTCCCAGGGCTACCCAGATCAAAACGGCTCCTACCAGAATTTGCCAGAAGTTGCCCACATCCCCCAGCATTCGGCCGAGCAGAGCGCAGATGATCCCTATAACGGCAATGCTAATAAACAGCCCCACGGTGAACGCCGCGGAATATCCAGCAGCCTGTCGCGGGATAACGGCCTTTTCCTGACCACCGACATAGGCCACAATCAGTGGTATGGAAGCCAGATGACAGGGGCTGAACAGCACGCTGATCATTCCCCAGGCGAAACATCCCACGGCGGCAATGGCTGTCCCGCTGACCATCCACTCGTTTACAGTCAGAAAAATGGATTCGAGCATTTATCTTATTCCCATTTGAGTCAATTGCTTGTGCACCTCTTTTTCCGGAAAATACCCTTTGTGCCTGAAAACTTCTTTCCCGTTTCGATCAAAAAACACCTGCACGGGTATGGACCGGATGCCGAACCGGGCTGCAAGAATTTGCTCCTCTCTCACGTGAACGAAGACGACGTTCAGCGAATCCGGATATTTTTTGCGCAATTTATCCAGGATTGGCTGCATCATATCGCACGGGATACAGCCGGTGGCACCGAATTCCACCATGGTCGGTTTGCCCGACATGCGGGCTCTGTCCACCGGATTGTCCCGCGCCTTATGATACTGGGCTTTGGCCCACGTTTGATTCACCTCAATGGTGTTGCGGTCGCCCAGGCCGGTGATATAGTCATCGATGGTTTCGGCCCTTTTTTGTTTAAGAAGGAATTCATTAATGCTGTCTTTGACATGATCAAAGGGCATTCCGCCGACCATTTCTTTGTTGACCTCATAAAATGCCTTTACCTCCGTCTCCGACACCGACACTTGTTGTGAGATGCGATTCAGGTGGTTCTTCAACACTTCGGAATCGGAAAGGCCCTCTTTATTCCGGACGGAATTTCTGGCCTCGTAAACCAGAATTTTCATGGTGGCTTCCTGTTCCAGGAGGAAAAACAGGTTCTTTTGCAACTGCTCGCGAATTTTCGGTTCTGCACCGGCTATCTTCTCCTTGAGCTCAGATTCACGGATTTCCAGGTTTTCGCCTTTCAAAATGATTCCGGGCGTCAATTCGGCCAGTTTAGCCGACTTGAGAACTCCGGTTGCTAAACCCGGGTATTTTTCCTCAATGGTCAAAACGTTATTGGAGCGTGCATCTGCTATTCGTGCCTGGAACACCAGAAACATAATGAACGTTATGATCAGTACGGTCGTGGAAAAATGGATGGTTCGCAAAACAACCCATTCGTACGGATCAATCTTATTTCGGCCAATTCTTTTCAAACTACTCAACCCCCATTTTCCTCAACTGGTTTACAATTGCTTTTTCACTCATGAAACCGATATGACGGTAAACTTCCTTGCCATTTTCATTGAAAAATATTTGCGTCGGGATGGCCCGTATGCTGAACCGCCGAGCTTGCTCCTTGTGCTTCCAGACATTGATGAACACGATAACGGCCTTGCCGTCATATAGCTTTTTCATCTTTTCCATGATCGGCACCATCAGCTTGCATGGTATGCATTCGGTAGCACCCAGATCGATCATGGTGACCATGCCCTTAACCGGCACGTCATTGAATTTTCCCACATCGGCTATGACCGCCGGCGGGCCAAGCAGTAGAGCAAGGCTTAACAAAAGTTGAAGAATGGTAGGTTTCCGAAGTCTGATAACAATCAATACTCCTCCAGCCTGTATTATACCCATGGTGCAGCCATTCCTTTTCACCAGTCGTTTCTTATCCACAGCAGCTTTCTGCACCGTCAGTTGTATCTTTACCGACATAAACGCCATCCTGCCGGGCTGCTTTCGCGGCATCTACTACCTTGCGGATATCTTCCCCATTCAGATTGAAGTTCTTGTTTTTTTCAATCCCGAGTTCGGTTACCACAATATAACTTTTAATCGGCACACTCGCCTGTTCAAGAATGGCTTTGGCACATCCCAACGAGCAGCCGTCAAGGGCGACCATTTGGGGAACCTCTCTGGCTGACTGAACAAACCCGCTGAGTTGTCCGCCAATACCGGCCAGGCAAAACATTTTGCCAAAACCCTGCTGGGTCAATTCGACCGCTGCCTGATTGGTAAGCTGCCCGACGTTGGAACCGCCGGAACAGGCTAGAATCATAATGTTTTCATCTGGAGTACAGCACTCATGAGACATAATGAAACCTCCTTTTTTGTGTTGGAACAATTAGGTGGCACTTAATTGTGAGGTGCAAACTTTCCCACTATTTTTGGATCCAGCTCTTAACGTCTTCTATGCTTGGAATCTTTCCGACGGATTTTACCTCGCCGTCAACCACTACCGCAGGTGTGCCGAACACTCCATAGCCCGCGATCTCCATTGTGTCGGTGATTTTTTTCACACTTGCTTCGACTCCGGCCTCTGCGACAGCTTCCTTGACATTATTTTCGGTCTGCTGGCATTTACGACAACCAGGACCTAACACTTTGATATCCATGATAGCTACCTCCTTGCTAACAAATTTAATTATGAGATAATTCTTTACGGGATTTATTATCTGACTGTTTTGTGAATGCCTCTTGTAGCCATTTTTTAAGCTTTGTTTTCGGTGGGATTGACCCCACCGTCTTGACCTCGCGGTTGATTACCAGCGCCGGGGTGCCCATCACGCCGTAGCTCCCGATCTCAGCGATATCGGTAACATGTTCGAGATCAACTGGCATATCCATCTCGGTCATCACCGCTATCAAATCCCGCTCCAGCTGGTTGCAGCGTGCACAGCCGGGGCCCAGAACCTTGATTTCCAATCCATCCGAGTCACTATTCTCAACCGGCCGACCGGTAAATTTTTTGAACTCCCTTAAAAATGCTTGACCATATTTCTCTTTCGACGACTCTGGAATATAGTTGCGCTTATTGAGACGTTCTAATAGTTCGGTACGGATCTCCTCATCGGTCTGGGCGGCAGACGCTTCGGCCACCTCTGCCAGAACGAGTTTCAGCCCGACTATGCCAATGCGGTCCTTGCCTATTTTGATCTGGGTAACTTCATCTGTAGACATGATCTTATTTCCTTTGTTTTCTTAAATAATTCCTTAGTTTTTTTGTTTTATTATTTTGGGAGCAGATATTTGTTGTAATCATATACTTTGCGGCTGCCCCGCCAAAGCGTGATGCAAGCAAAAGCCAACATATAAAATTAAGAATGACAGATATAAATTTGCACGGAGCGCTGTCATAGCGGTCAGGCAAAATAATGGCCGAATATAATGCCGCTGATGGTGGCCATAATGACAACCAGGCTTACAAAAGCGACGGTTTTTTTGGTGCCGAGCACGCTGCGGATGACGAGCATGTTGGGCAGGCTCAGTGCCGGGCCGGCCAGCAGAAGCGCCAGGGCCGGCCCCTTGCCCATGCCGGCGCCTAAAAGTCCCTGTAATATCGGCACCTCGGTCAGGGTGGCGAAATACATGAAGGCCCCCACCAACGAAGCAAACAGGTTGGCCCACAGGGAGTTGCCGCCCACCAGGCCGCTGACCCATTGCGAAGGAATCAGTCCTTCGGAAACGGGACGTCCCAGCAGCAGGCCGGCAACCAGCACCCCGGCAAACAGCAGCGGCATGATCTGTTTGGCAAAATCCCAGGTGGATAGAAACCAGCTCTCGGTTTCCCCCCGGGTAGAAGCTGTCAGGACCACCATGCCAATTATGCCGGCCGAAAAGGCAATCAGCGGTTCGTGCGGGAAAGTAACCGCCAGGACCAGAACGGCAGCGACTGCCAGAACCAGCTTATAAGCCCTCACGCAAAACCATTTAACCAGCAGTACTCCCAGGATAATCGCAAAAAAACCGGTCAATAGCCATTTAACGCTGTAAATCGTGTGCCACAGTCCGTTCGGCGCATTCGGCTTGCCCCAAGTCGCAGACACCAGGATGCCTACCATGACGGCGAAATAAATCACATTCTGCCACAACGGTCGTTCTGCTTCCGGTTCGGGCATGTGCAGCGCCGCCTCAGCCTTGGCGTGTTCCTCCTTTAGGAACATCAAATGCATGAACAGCCCGATGACAATGCTGAAGACGATGGCGCCAATGGCCCGGGCTGCTCCGATTTCAATCCCCAGCACCCTGGCAGTCAGGACGATGGCCAACACGTTGATGGCCGGCCCGGAGTACAGAAAAGCGATGGCCGGGCCCAGGCCGGCGCCTCTTTTCCAGATGCCGGCAAACAGCGGAAGAACGGTGCAGGAGCAAACTGCCAATATCGAACCGGATATTGAAGCCACACCATAAGACAGGACTTTCCTGGCACCGGCTCCCAGGTATTTCATCACGGCCGCCTGGGAAACGAAAACCGAGATGGCGCCGGCGATGAAAAAGGCTGGCACCAGGCATAACAATACATGCTCCTGGGCATACCACTTGGCTAAAGCCAATGACTCGATCACCGCACCGGTGAGTCGACTATTGTCAATCGGTAGCCAGAAAAATACGAGAAAAACACCGGTTATGAGACTTAAAGGTTTCCATATAGCTTTCCAATCGATTAGGCTGGGTTGTGTGTCAATCTGTTCAACCTCCGAAGATTGTTCGATGCCAGCCTTTTGTTCAGGAATTGTGGCCAGTTCACTCATCTTTGATTTTTCCTTATCTCTTATGATCCAATGCAGAATTTATAATATTTATCAGTATATTTCGATCAAAGGGTACGCTTGATATAACGCTATATGCCAATTTAGCAATATATTAAGTTAAAAAAAATTAATCCCGACAGATATCTTCCCGGTTGATAAATGGTGCTTTTTTCATCAATTCTGCGATCTCTGAATCTTCGTTTAACCAATGCTGAAGGTTGCCAAGCAGACTGGCTGCATAAGGACTGCTCTTGCCGTCTGCAAGAAAATAGTTTACCCAGAGGCCATCTTTTTCATAGTTAACCAATCCTGCTTCTTCTAGTATTTTCAGGTGCTTGGATACCGTTGGCTGAGCCAGGCTTAATGCCTTCTGCAATTCACATACGCACATCTTTTTCTGCTGCAGCAGCTTGATTATTTTGACCCGGCTCGGATCCGAAAGAGCCTTCATTACTTTTATAAATGGTTTCATAGCAGAACAAATATATTTATATATGGCAATATAGATTTTTAGTTTAAATTCGTCAACCCTTTTTTAATGTTAAATAAGCTTTACGGCTAAATTTGTGGAGAACCGGGGTGCCCATGCCGTGGCGAATGGCTTTTAATATTTTATCTTTCTCGATGGGTACGGTTCCGGCCAGCATATGAACCGGTAAATACGTGAATGCTTCGCCGATCATCGGTGTGCTCGGGCCGAGCATCACCGTTTTGACATTTTCGTGAACGTATCCAAGTATTTTTTCAGTCGTGTTATTCAAAATAGACGTAGAGGTTAAAAACAATACATCCGCCCAATCTTTAAGCTTTTTGTAAAATTCATCTTCCTGTCCCAGATTACGAGATCTATCTAATATCTCCAATGATGCGTTGCGCTGTTTAAATATATCGACTAAAGGTCCAAAAAATCCAACCATGGCCGCCTTTGTGCCTTTGCCTATTTTTAGCTTTTCAAACATAATTTCGTTATTTTCGTCTATTGGCAATTCAAGCGCCTTTTCATAATTTAAAGCGTTGATTAAGGCCAGCGCCATGCTTCTTTCGATCATATTGTCGCTTTTAATGTTTTCCAGCAGATCCGCCGCAGGCTTTCCTTCGTAATCAATTAGTTTATTAAGCAGCATGCAGGATCTTTTATCCTCAAAATAGGTGTACGCTAATCCGATTCCGCCGTCTGAAGTCGTCACAGCCGTGTACCCCAAGCCGAGACTTAATATTTCGACATTTACTTTCGCGGCGTTTTCGATAAATAGATTATAAAGGGTGTTGTTTAATATCATCATGAAAATGCTTTCACTAAGTTGTCACGATACGAAGAATTAGAGAAAATCTCCTGCTTTTTTCAATAAATTTAAGTTCAACAAATATGTATGAAAAAGTATTGACAGTCAATAGTTTGATTGACCGGGGTTACAGGCCGGGATAAAGGGGACGTCAGGATTAATTAAATTATTCAACGGGGGTCATTTTTTCCCAGTATCTCAATTCCCTGACGGTATCTCTGTATTGTATATCCAGATATTTAAGATCTGCGCGAATTTTGGCTCTTTGTTCTTTACTTAAGTTGGAAGAATAGAGCTGTTTTTCTTTGGTTTGAATTTGACTTTCGATACTTCGCAAGCGTCCTTCAAGAGAAGAAATTTTCGATTCATATTTGTAAATTTCTTTGCCTTTCGTATAGCCGGCAAGAAACTCGCGCTCCAAATCCGGGGGACAGACATAGTTGTACTTTCTGCCCTGTCTTCCCTGATTAAATCCGTTATCCAGTGTGCAATAAACGTTTAAGCCTTCATGACGTCCTCGATAATACGCTTCCCGGTCCGCCCGGACGTTATGCTTTACGCAGGCTTCAGAATGTTCCTGCAATAAGGATCTCGGTGCGCCCATGCTCCCATCCCGATATCCGATTTCATGCCAGTCGGCTTCAAGACATTCATTTTTTGATAGCGTTGCACACCCAAGAAAAAATCCGGCAAACACAACCGATAAAAAAAATAAAATCAACTTTTTCATAATTCTCATATTTTTTTGTTAAAAGAATAAGTTGCTGTGCAAAAAAACCTGATTGGAGCTTCGGAAAATATTAATTAGAATATCGTCTTAAGCTATTAAAACTTTAGGCTTTTGGCAAAATAAGCGGAACAGGGAATAGAAGCTGGGGTAGTAACTTGGAAGAATCAATAATTAGTGTTTTTCAGCTTGCCGCAAATGAAGAAATGATAACATCGATTGAGCTTGTTTGCCTTGGGTCACAACTAAGCCGATCAAAATCATCCGCTTAAAGAAATATAAGGAGGCAATGTGTGTGTCAAAAATAGGAAGTGGAAGAAAAAGAGGAATCAGTATTAACTGATTCCCCCCTTATATTTCAATAGTTCCTAAGACTAAGGCTGATCTGCAATATCCATCGGTTAGTTAGCTGGTTGAGCGGATTCAAATACGTTCAAATAATGCCCATATCCCTCTTTTTCCAAATCTTCTTTAGGAATAAACCTCATAGAGGCAGAGTTGATACAATATCGAAGACCCGTCGGTGCGGGTCCATCCGGGAAAACATGTCCAAGATGGGAATCTCCGTGTTTGCTTCTGACCTCGGTTCTCTTCAGAAACAAGCTCCGATCTTCTTTTTCCACGATGTTATCGGGCACAATGGGCTTTGTGAAACT
>CP070746.1:1281569-1284709 GCA_020348305.1 Desulfobacterales bacterium | reverse complement strand
GTGAGGTAGAAGTCTTGCATTGGTGGACTTCGGGTGGAGAAGCCAAATCAGTTGCTGTTCTGAAGGAACTATTGGAAAAAGAAGGGCACACCTGGAAAGATTTCGCTGTTGCAGGCGGTGGCGGTGATGCTGCTATGACGGTTCTAAAGTCCCGAGCGGTTGCCGGAAATCCTCCCACAGCAGCACAAGTAAAAGGCCCCCAAATTCAATTATGGGGCGAAGAAGGGGTTTTGGGAAATCTAGATGATGTTGCACGGGCCGAAAAATGGGATGAACTGCTCCCCAAGGTTGTGGCTGATGTAATGAAATATGAAGGCTCATATGTTGCCGTCCCGGTCAATGTGCACCGGATTAATTGGATGTGGGCAAACCCGGAGGTCTTCCGCAAAGCAGGTGCCGAGCTTCCTACGACCTGGGCACAATTCGAAGCAGCGGCAAAGAAAATCAAAAAAGCCGGATTTATTCCGGTGGCCTGGGGTGGGCAGCCCTGGCAGGAAGCCACGGTTTTTGAAATGATTGTTGCTGCAGTCGGTGGGTCTGATTTCTATCAACGCGCATTGGTGGATGCGGATACCGGTGCATTGAGTAACCCCACGATGGTAAAGGCGCTTGAAATGCTGAAAATGATTAAGTCGCATACGGATAAAGGCGCTCCGGGTCGCGATTGGAACCTTGCCACAGCCATGGTTATTCAAGGAAAAGCTGGAATGCAGTTTATGGGCGACTGGGCCAAAGGGGAATTCACAGCGGCCGGCAAAAAGCCGGGTTCAGATTATATCGCTATGCCGGCTCCGGGAACAAGCAATCAATTTCTTTTCAATGTGGATAGCTTCATCATGTTTAAACAAAAAGACCCGGGAGCAATAGAAGCTCAAAAGGCTATGGCTCGCCTGATTTTGCAACCCGAATTCCAGCAAATCTTTAACGTAAATAAGGGGTCAATCCCGGTTCGATTAGGGATGCCGCGAGCACCTTTTGACGATCCTGCACTGAGATCGATGAATGCCTTTGTCGCCAGTGCGGCCAGCGGCGGTTTGTTGCCCAGCATGGCACATGAGATGGCGGTATTTCCGGCTGTACGCGGAGCAATCCTTGATGTTGTCACCAATTTTTATAATTCCGATATGTCGGCTAAAAATGCTGCTGCTAAATTGGCGAGCGAAGTAGAATCCGCCAGGTAAATATCTGATTAGATCGGTTCTATATAGCCCGCATAACCGGAACTAAAGAGAGCATATTACCACGAAAGCACGAAAGGACTAAAACACGAAAAAGAAAGAATATGTTTTCGTGCTTTTTAAATTTCGTGTTTTCGTGGTTGATTTTTTACCCGCTTTCAGTGGAATTACCAGAAACAGCAAAGAATTCACATTTAAGAACCAAGAGGCAGAGCTCATATTTTTTGTGGGTCGAGAAAAATGGCTGATCTAAACAAAACCCCTCACAAAGGATTTTTCGATTACCTGGAAGATGGGATTCCAAAACTCGTACTGGCTCCAACATTTCTGGCTGCCCTCATTTTTATATACGGTTTCATTTTATGGACCGCATGGATTTCTATCACACAATCGGAACTATTACCCAATTATAAGATCGCCGCAGGGTACAAAATTACAAAAAAGACGCTAAATGAAATGAGCAATGAGGGTGTTCCGGAGAACATATTGGAGAAATTACGGGTCTTGGAGAAACGGGAGCTGACGAACAAAAAAAGCAAATTTTTAAGAACTGTCAAAAAGCAAATTGGTGCCGAACAGACGCGTATATATAGGGCGCTGATTCTCAGGCATTCCTATATCCATGATCCCTTATACCAGTATAAAAAACTTTTTAACAGTGACCGGTGGATCGTAGCCCTCAAGAACCTGCTCATTTTTGCCATTCTATTTATCGCCATTTGCATCGCTCTGGGGTTGATATTAGCCATTTTCCTTGATCAAAGGATTCGCGTCGAAGGCGCATTGCGGACTATCTATTTGTATCCGATGGCACTATCTTTTATTGTCACCGGGGCAGCCTGGAAGTGGATTCTCAATCCCGATTTAGGTGTGGAACGGCTTGTTAGAAATATGGGATTTGCTGAATTCACCTTTGACTGGTTGGTCAACTCCAAGATGGCAATTTACACCGTGGTGATAGCCGCTGTCTGGCAATCAACCGGTTTTGTGTTGGCGCTTTTTTTAGCAGGACTGCGCGGAATTGATGATGCCATCATAAAAGCGGCGCAGGTTGATGGAGCAAGCCTGCCTCGAATTTACTTGCGCATCATTATTCCAAGTTTGCGTCCGGTATTTCTTAGCGCGATCATCATTTTATCTCATATAGCGATCAAAAGTTTCGACCTTGTGATGGTCCTCACTCGCGGCGGACCGGGATATTCTTCGGATTTGCCCGCGACATTCATGTATGCCTTTGCCTTTAACCGCGGTCGGTTGGGATTTGGCGCTTCCAGCGCCATGATGATGTTCTTTGCGGTGATGGCCATTATCATCCCATACTTGTATTCAGAATTGAGGAAGACGCGTTATGCATAACGAAAGTTCGGAAACAGCAATGTATCAAACGCCTGGGGCAATCTTCGGCAGGGTCATTATATATACGATTTTAATAATTGCTGCGATCTATTTCTTAATACCTCTGTTCGTTATGATCATCACTTCCCTGAAAACCATGAACGACATACGGACTGGCCACTTGATCTCCTGGCCCAGGGAAGTGACACTTGATGCCTGGAAGGAGGCTTGGGGGTCGGCCTGTATTGGGGTTAAATGTGATGGGATCAAAGGCTATTTTTGGAATTCCGTGAGAATGGTAGTCCCAGCTGTGTTAATCTCGACGATAATGGGGGCCGCGAATGGATATGTCTTTTCAAAGTGGCGCTTTAAGGGGAGTGAGACGTTTTTCTCCTGTTTGTTGCTCGGATGTTTTATACCGTTTCAAGTAATCCTTCTGCCCATGGCGAGTACGTTGGGCCGGCTTGGAATTGCTCAAAGTGTGACCGGCTTAATTCTGGTACATATCGTTTACGGACTGGCATTTACGAGCCTGTTTTTCCGAAATTTCTATGTGACGATTCCTGACGACCTAGTCAAGGCTGCGAAAATAGATGGGGCAGGGTTTTTCAAGATTTTCTGGAAGAT
>CP070746.1:1278848-1281469 GCA_020348305.1 Desulfobacterales bacterium | reverse complement strand
CTGTTGTCCACATTAACAAATGACCGCTCCGTTTCCTCTGGATTGTTCCAGTAGTGTTTAAAGGTGTAATCACATCGAACTAGAACCTCTCCCACTTCGCCGTCTGCGACAGTTTCGAGAGTTTCCGGGTTCATGATTTTTACCTCTCTTGAAGGAAGTGGAATACCAATGGAATTTGGTTCGGGTTCCCTGTCGAAGGGTGAGGTGGTTGTAAATCCTACTTCGGTGGCACCGTAACACTGAAAGATAGGTAATCCAAACTTCTCCTTCCATCGGGCATTGACCTCAGGGGGAAGCTTGTCAGCACCACAAAGACAGTATCTCAACGTCGGGCAATCATAAAGATCAATCCGGTCATGTTCAAGGATCATTCGATATAGAGTGGGCACACCAAGCATCAGAGTAACTTTGTATCGCTGTATGGTATCCAGGATAGCATCCACATGGGGTATAGGCATGATGATAACAGGGTTGCCCATTGTCAGTCCCCACGCCATGGTCATACCCTGGGCCATTTCATGAAAAAGGGGGTTGATCATGATTAATGTGTCATCTCCCCCTTTACCGACAAAGCCCTCGCTGATCTGACGGATCTCGCTCACAAAACTGACCACCGCCGTATGATTGGTCGGGACACCTTTTGGGAAACCGGTCGTGCCTCCGGTATAGAGCACGCGGCTGAGATCTGCCCTGGGATTGATTTCTATACGGGGAGGATCGGGGGGGGAGTTTTGGATGAGGTCCTTAAAGAGATGGACCTCATCCCCTCGCTCCACTACGCCATGGGGAATCTTGTCGAAAAGCGCACCTGCGGCACGTTTCCACCATGGTAAAAGGTCTGCATAGTTGGTGACGATAACGGCTTCCAATGATGTTTTTGGAAAAACTTCCTTCACGTAACCGGAATTTGTATCCTGACACAGTATAAATCTGGCCTCGACATCGTTGATCAGGTATTCGATTTCAAAAGGGGTGTAGATGGGGGAGACCGGTACAGGCGTTACACCAGCTTTCATGGCCCCAAAGAAACCCGCAATAAATTGCGGGCAATTTGGTATATAAATCATAAGTTTATCATCACGATTGGCTCCGAGATTATGCAGGGCATTTGAAAAACGATCGATGAGTTGCATCATTTCGGCATAAGTCCAGGTCTCCCCCAGATATATGATGGCCGGCCTGTCCGGATACTTTTCACTCATGCGTTCAATGGCGGCGAAAACCGGTTCATCGTAAACTGTTTTTTGATACGCGCCTACTTGCCCGTATATCATCTCCTGGGATTCAGACATCTTTTACTTCAAAACCTTCGGAAAATAATACGTAACCATTCTGAATGGCGGAAATTACACTCGCGCCTGTTACTTCATCCAAGAGGGCAATTTAAACTCACCCGTGGCGATCTTCGGGGGCCAGATGGTCACCCGCTTTCCGTCCTGCCATTGAAGCTGTTGACCTACAAGGGTCTCTTTGGGATCATCACCGTAAATGGCCTGGTGGTTGCTTTTGTCAAACCGAAGCCTGCCACCTATAGTCATCAAATCCGTCTGCTCAATGGCCGTCGCCAAGGCATCAACATCCAGGGTTCCTGCTCGCTCAATAGCATCTTTCACAATATAGAGAACGCTATAACCGGGAACGTTGCCCGTCCCACGGGGCTCTACATTCCATCTTTTCTTGTAGGCATTAAAGTAAGATTTGGTCAGGGACGTTATCTCTTGGTCGGGAAGAGTTCCTCCCTCACCAGCCCACTCAACCAGGTAAGCCACTTTACCTTTCGTTTGTTGCCACATGACCGGGTCTTCAGTCGGGCCGACAAAACCAATGGCGGCTGCGGGGATTTTGTAATCATGCCATTGCTTTATCATGTTTAAAGACTCTGGTGTATGATCCCAGATGAAAAGAACCTGGGCTCCGGATTTTTTTACCTCTCGAAGCATCATAGAGAAGTCTGTGGTGGCAAGGGGATGAACTTCTTCGCCGACAACAGTCCAGCCGTTGGCAGTCGCCCCTTTTTTGACCGCTTTGGCTGCCGCTTTGGCGTGGGCTGCCTCAGCAACCGTAATGTACATCTTGTTGAACCCATGCCTTTCTTTAATGTTTTTCAGTAGCCCGACAATATCCTTTATCCAGTAAATCACATTTCCGCTCGGTTTAAAGGCATATTTATATTTCTGGATATCGCTACCGCATTTTTTATGCCAGCCAGGTGTCCAACAACCGGCACTGATCAAACCAATAACTTTGTATCTAGGGTACAGGTCCATGGCCGCGAGACAGACTTCGGACATAACAGGACCGCCCGCAAGGATCTTTGCCTTTTTATCTAAAATGAGCTTTTCAATAGACAATAGAACTTCGCTAGTAGGGACTCCGGGTTCCTGGTCTCTGGTATCGACGATCTCAAGTTTGATTGGCCGTTTCTCTCCACCCACTTTAATACCTCCGGCTGCATTGATCTCCTCCATGGCCAGTATCATGGATCTCTCGCAGTTCTGCCCGTAGGTGGAGGCTCGGGGAATGGGGGCTCCAATAACAATAGGTTCAGCCGACGCTCCCCTTGGATAATCGAATCCAATGATCGAAAATGCCAAGGTTAGAGATAATAAAAATAAAAGACT
>CP070746.1:1276004-1278748 GCA_020348305.1 Desulfobacterales bacterium | reverse complement strand
CGTATGCCTGATATTTTCCATCCGTTATTCTCGAACGGACAATACCGCGTCCTCCAGTCTCAGTATCAAGGGGACGGGTGTGTTTCTCATATTACGTATTTAAATTATGAAAATGAGACTTTAAAAAATAGTTCCAAAAAGCATCCCATCTCTTGCTTAAGACCAAAGATCGCAGTGTCAGTATTGTTTCACCCCCTTCATAAGTCCACCTCATCCCTGATCGTTTTAAGCGAGCCCCGATAAGATTCTTACATGCTGCCTCAATTACGCCACTACCAATAGGAAGATGCTTTTCAATTAAGCTATAATAATCCATTCTATGTCTATTATGTTGTAGATATTTGAGTTCAGATTCTATCTCGTTATTTTTTTGAAGTAAACTTCTGCGATATCTGACGGCTCGGATGAGTTTTGCAGCGCCATTGGGAGCATTTTTTAGAATATTCACATACTTCTCATACCATGTTTTTGCATCCATTTCATTCATAAATAGAAGCTGGGACAATTTGGATAGATGTTCTGCAACATGGAAAAAATCAACAACATGTATCGCATCAGGATATTTGGCGCGAAAATAGCGCCAGAATTCTCTGGCTCCATCGGCAATACATACGACATACTTGAAGTTATGTTGAGATAGTTTTGCTGAAACTTCTGCCTCCAATAACGCCTTAATTGTTTTCTTTCCCTTTTCTGGCATACGACCTATATAAATGGTAGTTAATCGTTTCCCCGTAGCATCATAGGTACTTACTGTGGCAGCGCCGGCATGTTTCCAACCTTCATCTTTTATGTTAACACTTGTACCGTCCATGCTTATCGCTAGAGTAACAGCCTCCGAAGCAACTTGTTCTTTTTCAGCTATGTCATCTGGTAAACCATTTTCCTTAATAAATCGACCTACATAATCAAGAACTCTTTTAACAGTGCTCACGGATGGTTTTAACAGGCTCCACTTTCGGCAGTGTTCTACAAACTCTCTTATCGTCATAGACGCCAGGCTATAACAAATATATTCAGCAGCAGCAAAACTTACATAGTCATTTATAAATTTTAATTTTTCTTCAAGTGGACAAATACTGTTTTTATCATTATTGCTTTGAAAAATACCACGCTTTACTCTAATTTCACCAAGCAGAGTTAAATATTTTCCAGTTGAAGTGAATTTGAAATAGTGTTTTTTCCCTCTATGTGTTATTACTTTCTTAATTTCGTCATTTTCACTAAATAATTTCTCAAGCCCAACTGTACCGCTTTTACCAATATTTTGAAAAAACTGTTTTTCTGCAATAAGAATTGAACTGCCATCAAATGAATACTTTGACAATTCGAAAAGTTGCTGTGAGAGCCCTTCCTGAATACTTATCAAAACAAGTTTTGACACATCTTTTGTTTCCATATATGACAAATATAATATATTTTGTCATAAATGTCAAGCTTTATCTTTTATAATCCCTTATTTTATGTATTATTATTAAGTAATGTCAGAAACACACCCGTACGATGGATATCTTTTAAAATCAAGTATCCTTTTGACAAATCAATATTCGGAGATAACAAAGCTGACTCAGCTTTAACGGTCTCATATGCAATACTGTGAAAACGATCCGATGGGCACATACCATCAATGCCTTGATGCGGACGCTGGTAATTATAGCGATGAATATACGATTCCAGCTCGCTTTGGGCATGGTCATAACTTTTAAAACGGACTTTTTGTAGCAATTCTTTCTGAATCGTTTGCGTCATTCGTTCCACTTTCCCCTGAGTCTGAGGGCTATGAGGATCGCTTACAATATGCTCTATTTTCATGTCTTGGAGATATCTCTGAAACAAGGTCTCCTCGAAACTCCATGAATAAAAACAGCGACCTTGATCGGTTAGCAATTTCTGTGGCTTACCATACCGGTCTATGCTCTGATGCAACGCATTGATCATGGTCAAGCTTTTCTGATCGTGGGCTAATTGGTAACCAATACAAAAACGGCTATAATCATCGAGAATTAAAATCAAGTAACATACAGGTAGTTTCTTGATGTACACATAAGATATGTCCATCTGGTAAAGCTCTTGGGCTGAGGACGCTTCAAAACGTCGTGTCCCTTTTTCCGTAATCGCTTCCCTGTCAAAACTTGAATCCAGTGTTTTAGCCAGACCATGCGCTTTCAATAGCTTACGTATCTGCTTCCGTTGCACCTTGATAAAGTAATGATCCTGCAGATAATCCTCTATCTTGCGATAACCATGATCCGGATTTTCCTGGCGATAATTGATTATCGCAGATTGTACATCTGTTGGCAAAGAACTAATGGTTACTCTTTCATTTTTTTCTTCATCTGCATGATTTGCGGATGTATTACTTGTGAGATCATTAGGAGCATCATCTGCACATGACGCTTTGATTGATCTTTTAGATTCACTGTTATAGCGGTATATATCTCGTACCGGTATACCGAATTCGTTTGCGCCATCAATATAACTCATGTTAAGTTTAGTAATCTTCTGAATGATCTCCCCGATCTTTTCACGATCATATTTCTTTGACATGGATAACACCTCCTGGTTGATTTAATTAATATTTCCAGAAAGTGTGGCATGATTTCCGTCAAAATCTGTCCAGTTTAATATAAGCAATGCAACTACATTCGGATGATATTGAATTTATCAATCAATTAATTTCAAATAATCCAAATGCGAGTCGTCGTCAAATATCCAAGCTACTTTGTGAAGCCTGGAATTGGCGT
>CP070746.1:1262680-1275904 GCA_020348305.1 Desulfobacterales bacterium | reverse complement strand
GGCGTAATTGCAATATAATGATAGCTCTTCGAGATCTTCAATCAAAATGGGAAGTTGGATGGCCAAGATTTTGGCCAAGTAATCTTAAACAGTTTAAATACTTTTGAGTATCATTGTCAACGAATAGGAGGACCTGCTGGGTCGAAGATCTATCTACTGTAAACTTAATAACATAGTCAAACACTGCAGAACGGCCCGAGCATGTTACGATTTAAAGAATCGTTCGTTACAGATAGCTACTTATCTGCAATAAAATAGTCCCTTAAAAATGGCTGATAGCTCCAATGTATCAGCGATATTGACGTTTTCAAAAACCTGAGATAACCATAATATATTTGAAATTTTACCAATTTTTGGATTATGAAAGATTTGATTAATACAAGATGAAATATTTAATCTTTCAGCCCCAAAACTTTTGGTATGTAAAATATCCAAAATTTGCACCAACTGTTGATTATCTCAATATGTATCACTATTTGACCTAATACTGGGATAATGGCAGGAAAGAGTGAAGTATCAGATTTTTGTTTTAGCAGACTCGAGTATAAGGGTATCTGGGGAGGCATCCGTAGTCGCGACACTGAAGTCGCTGCTGGAAAGGTCATCGGGTCTGTCTATTCTGCACCCTGTGAGGGTGGCAAGGGTGGAGATATCTACTACTTTGGAGTTTGTAAAGGCGATGTAATCACTCGAATCATCCGATATATTTATTTTAAAATTTCAGATAATTATGCCTTAGAACTAAATTTAGAAAAAAGTTAATTAATTCTTGACATTTGATGACACAATGTGGTTATTAATTTACTATAACTTTATTCTGCCATCCATTCATTTCTATAAAAGGAAACCTTTATGAGAAGGATCCGCAAAATGTTCCCACATTGCTCCCAACAGAGCCTTGTTGGCTCTGTTGGGAGCTTCGTGGCCTTCTTTTAGTAAATTTTGCCAAAATTGCCAGAGACCAGTTCAAGCCCCGTAGCGAGAATTCTCAGCTTCTTGATCTTGACTTTGCGGCGCCAAGCACCGGCTTACTAGTACTAGCAGCGCTAAGTGATGGCTTTACCTCGGCCAAAAGCGAAATCTCATATCTGAATTTCATTTCCAATTCTGGTTGCCTCTATCCTGATGCCCATCTCTAACAGAATTCGTAATCATTTTGGCAAATTTTGAACATCTTTTTCCATGAAGTACGCCACTTGCTGCAATAGGTTATAAGCGCGGTTTTCTTCTAATTGTTTCCTTATCTGTGAGGTCTGCTTGGCGAAGAACGGGAAACGCATTTAGAGGAAGAGTCTATGTTAACAGCAACTTTGTTAATGTTTTCCATCGGATTTATTATCAGTGTAGCACTTGCAGTTGCTTCGCGTGTCTTCTACGTATGGGAAGACCCTAAAGAGTTGGCTATTGCCGACACATTGCCCGGGGCGAATTGCGGAGCTTGTGGATATCCCGGCTGCAGAGCATCTGCCGAAGCAATTGCTGCAGAGAAAGCACCTGTGAATATCTGTATGGTAGGTGGATTTGAGGTCGCCCAGGCCGTGGGTGAAATTATGGGAATCAAGGCGCATGAAAGGGAACCTGAATTCGCACAACCGGGCTGCACTTACGGAATCGGTGAGGCAGATCTAAATTATTTCTACCATGGAATTGAGGACTGCCGGGCGGCCTCAGCACTTTATGGGGGTAGCAAACTCTGTCCCATCGGCTGTATAGGGCTCGGTACTTGTGTAAAGGCATGTCCCTTTAACGCCCTGCGCATGGGAGATAATTGCCTTCCTGTGGTTAACCATAATCGATGCGTCGGTTGCGGGACCTGCGTAAATATTTGTCCTAAAAACATCATCACCCTTACCTCCTCAACCCGACGCATTGTCGGTGAACATGTCATCGATGAGTGTACCTCGCCGTGTGAGCGTGCTTGTCCCACCGGTATCAACATCCGCGGCTATATCCGCCAAATTATTGACGGTAATTACGAAAAAGCACTTCTCACTATCAAAGAAAAGTGTCCACTGCCCCTGGTTTGTGGTTACATCTGCCCTGCCCAATGCGAACTTAATTGCCGCCGCAATTTGATTGATGAGCCGGTGTCCATCAACTTATTAAAGCGGTTTGTGGCTGACTATGAGAGGAAAACCGGCAAGCATATTCATCCCTATAAAGCTTCCAACAATGACCGCAAAATAGCCCTTGTTGGCGGAGGTGCGGAGGGACTGACCGCAGCTTACTACCTGGCTCGTCTTGGTTATCAACCTACCATATTCGAAGCCAAGCCTGAATTGGGCGGCGTGCTGCGCTACATTATCGCCGAAGATCGGCTTCCCCACAGTGTTTTGGACCATGACATCAAGGGTGTCCTTGAGATAGGCGTCGAGACAATAACAAATACCTCAATGGGACGCGACTTCACGGTGAACTCCTTGCTGCAGGATGGTTTTGACGCAATTGTATTGACATCCGGTGGGTATGACAGCCGCAAAATTTTGCATCCTGAAAAAAAGCGCTATGAAGCGCCATGTCGTGGCTTGCATGTCATGCTGGATTTTCTATCCGCCTGCGCTCAAGGTGAGACTATTGAGCCGGGTCGACATGTTGCCATCGTTGACTCCGGCTTAAAGTCGTTGGAGGTGGCCAGCAAGTGTCGAAATCTGGGGGCCCAAAAGGTGACCATTATTTCCGATCAGCCGATTAATCTGATGTCCCCGGAGTTTCACGACAATCTTGAACTTCGACGCAACGGAATTGAGGTTCGTGCCTTAACCATCGTAACTGCCATCGGTGGCCTATCTGAGCGAATTGATTTGATTACTTTGGAAGATAATGATCCTCGCCACCAAACCATAAATCAGAGTGAATTCATCGATGTTGACACCCTCATTCTCTCTGCTGGACGACTGCCGGAGCTGGTCTTCGTAAATGGCAACCATCAGCCCGATTCCTCTACGGAGACAATCCGGTGGCATACTGTTGAGACATTTCATACCTTCCCCGCAGCTGGACGCAAGGGTATTTTCAGTTCGCCCGAGCCGGGACGAATCAGCGATTCTGCGGCCGTAGTCAAATCAATTCTTTCTGGACGCCGGCTGGCACGGGCCGTTGACCAGCATTTCACAGATGAAGTCATTACCCCTATTGAGAATCTTGGCCTTGAAGCAGACGACATCTTGGACGTTGCCGAAGTGCAGGATGTGAGTTCATCGGTAAGGCAACAGCCACCGTTGTGTGATGTGGAAGGGGACAGCAAATCCGCCTGGATCTTTCCAAAAAAATTTCCAGGTCTGGATGAACAGGCAGCCAAGCGTGAGGCCGACAGATGTTTGCAGTGTGGCCTTATTTGCTACATGAAATTGGAAAAAACGGAATCGGTGAAGGAAAATGCCTGAAAACAAAATTACCATCGACGGGCGCAATCTGGAGTTTACCCCGAATGAGACAATTCTCGAAGTATCCAGAAGGAACGGAATTTTCATTCCAACATTGTGTTATCTGAAGGGAGCCAATCCTAGCGGGGCCTGCCGGGTCTGTGTGGTTGAAATTGAAGGCTCTCGAACTCTCGCACCTGCCTGTGCCATGCCGGCTGCCAAAGGTATGGTAATCCATACCATTTCTCCCTCTGTTTTGGAAGCTCGGCGGACGATTCTGGCATTGCTCCTACAGCACGGTAATCATAACTGCGCAATAGCCACGGAGAGCAGCAGTGCCTGGACCGAATTTCAAGAAAGAGCCGCAAGTTATGATCGTAGCTCAGAACTGTGTCCGTCGCATAGTGCCTGTAAGTTACAGACCTATGCCTATCGGTATCAGGTTGACCCCAGCGATTTCGTCAGACTTGGAACCGAATATACTTTGGAGATGGCCAGCCCGCTCATCGTGCGGGATTTCTCGCGTTGCATTCTCTGTGGGCGATGCGTGGATGCATGCAATGTGATTCAGGTCAACGAGGCCATTACTCACGGCTACCGTGGAACCAGGGCCAAAATCGTTACCAAGGGTGATCAACCCATGGAACGTTCTGATTGCGTATTTTGTGGCCAATGCATTCAGGCATGCCCGGTCGCTGCTCTGGTCGAAAAGAAAAGCCTTTACAAAATTCGTCCGTGGGAGGCCCGCCACGTTCGCACAACCTGTTACTACTGTGGAGTCGGTTGTCAGCTGGATTTGCATATTAAAGATAACCAGATCATGAAAGTCACCGGTGTCGAAGATGTTTTACCCAATCTCGGCAGATTGTGCGTCCGGGGACGTTTCGGTTATGATTTCGTCCATAGTCCGGAACGGTTAACCCACCCGATGATAAGAGAAAATGGTGAGCTGCGAAAGGCTTCATGGGATGAAGCATTAGATTTGATAACCTCGAAGATCATCGAGATTAGAAAAAAAGAGGGCCCCGAGGCCATAGCCGGTATTTGCTCAGGAAAATCAACCAATGAAGCGCTTTTCTTGATGCAGAAACTATTCCGGGCTGCTATTGGAAGTAATCACTTAGCTTCGCCCCATGCTTTCAGGGGGTTTAACCATTCCATTGGTGAGTTGGAACACGCCCAACGAATGATTCTGATCGGCTGTGACGTTACCGAAGAGAATCCCGTCGCCGGAACATTTATCAAGCGTGCGGTTAACAACAGATGCCGCTTGATTGTGGTCAATACACGGCCAACAAAAATAGACAGTTTCGCAAAAGTTCATCTATTGGTAAACGAGGGCACCGAGTTGGTCTTAATGTTCGGCATCATTCAGCAGTTGCTAGAACGTGGCCGGCAAGGATCAGAGGAAATAAAGAAGATTGCTGAAAGTTATCCGATTGACATAGTTAGTCGAATTACCAAGCTTTCAACGCAAGATATCAAGGTGGCTATTGATATTCTGGACTCCGATGAGCCGGTCATGTTGATCTACGGCACGAAGGTCGCTTCGTTTGTTCAGACGTTTGTCCGGCTGCAAGAGATGCTCGACAATCTTGGCAGAGATTATGGCGGTGTAAACTATCTAGGAGATTTGAATAACTCTCAGGGTGTCTGCGACATGGGTCTTATGCCGGACCACTTACCTGGCTACGTGAGAATCGATGATGATGAAGCCCGCAAGCCCTTTGAAGATGCATGGGGCATTGCATTAAACAAAACGGCCGGTTTGGGCTTAGCAGATATGGTAAGTAATATGAGCGGTGATACCGCGGATCAAGAAAAACGGATTCGCTTTCTTTATCTTGTGGGCGAAGATATTGTGCTCAGAGAACCGATAATTCCTGATATTCAATTTGCGCTGGAATCGGTCGACTTTCTGGTGGTGCAGGATATTTTGTGCAGTGAAACAATTAATTATGCTGATGTTGTGTTGCCGGTGGCTACCTGGTCCGAAGATGAGGGCACGTATACCAATTGTGAGCGCCGGGTTAGTCGGATGCGTTTTGCCGTTGCCGGTCCGGAGGAAACAAAGCCGGAGATATGGATTTTCACCCAGCTTGCACGTCGACTGGGTCACGATTGGCAGGAAAGGAACAGTCAGGAAATTTGGGAAAAAGAGATTGTTTCCTTAGTTCCGCAATTGCAGGGCATCACTTATAGCCAAATTGAGAATGGCGGACGGCAATGTACTTTGTCCGAACCCATTTCCATATACCCGACGATTTCCAATGGCCACGGACTTGACACAGCTGCTGCACAGAGCGCATTTAACTATCATCATCGAAAACTGTTGGAACAATGCGAAGGACTTCTGGAATCCCTTCCCCGAACAGAAAAAATCAGTAACCGGATCACTCCGCTTGATCCGCAGAAGGTGACGGATAATTTCATTAAACTCCTGGAAGAGGAAGAAAAGACGGTCGATAAGGAACGCATTGATGAAATTTTGGCAACGTATAAATCCCGGAGGGGGGGCCTTATCCCGGTGCTTCAGCAGGTGCAGGAGATCATGGGCTTTTTACCACCATCAATACAGAATTATATTGCTTTAGGATTGGCTATCCCACCTGCGGATGTCTTTGGTGTTGTGTCGTTTTATTCCTTCTTCACTATGGTTCCCCGGGGTGCGCATATTATCCGGGTCTGTCTGGGTACCGCTTGCTTCGTAAATGGTTCAGGAAAGATATTGGAGACAATAAAACGGCACCTTAAAGTGGAGGTCGGGGAAACGACCAACGACAGGGAGTACACTTTAGATGTTGTGCGGTGTGTGGGTGCTTGCGGACTGGCGCCGACAATGGTCATAGATGATAACACTCACGGTCAAGTAGAATTATCGACTGTTGTGGATATTGTCGAAAGCTATCGTGGCATTAAAGACGCAGCCTAGTTCTGCACAAATTGAGCGATTATGCTCAATGTCGGTGGTGAGTTGGGCGTAGCCTGTTGTCGCAAAAAAGATTGATAATTTTACTTCACAACGGGCGAGATATAAATTCTTTTAGCTAAATTAAGGTTTATGAATTAATCGCTGGAATGTAGAAAACAAAGTTAGGTTTATTGGCAAAATGTATCGTGTTCACTTTCTAATGTGCGCAGGAACCAGTTGCGTGTCCGGTGGTTCTTTAAAAGTGAGAGATGTGCTGGTACAAGAGCTCAAGAAGCACGGACTTGAGAACGAGGTAGGTATTTACACAACCGGATGTAACGGATTCTGTGCTGCAGGTCCATTGATGATTTCCTATCCGGAGGGGGTGTTCTACCAGAAACTAACCGTAGAAGATGTTCCCGACTTTGTTGAAGAATATTTCGTCAAAGCCCGGCTGGTTGAGAAACATCTTTTCAAAGATCCCACTACCGGCCAACTCATCCCGAAACTCAAAGATATCCGATTCTTTAATCAGCAGGCCCCTGTAGCTCTTAGAAACCGCAGCCTCATTGACCCCGAAAATATCGACGAATATATTGCGCGTGACGGTTATCTCGCCACAGCTAAGGCTCTTCTCGAAATGACACCGAATCAGATTGCGGAAGAAGTTAGCGCATCCGGCCTGAAGGGACGCGGGGGTGCCGGTTTTCCTACCGGTCTCAAATGGCAGTACTGTGCTGCTGCTAAGAGCAACCCCAAGTATATGTTGTGCAATGCCGATGAAGGTGATCCAGGTGCTTTTATGGATCGTTCCATTTTGGAGAGTGATCCACATTCGGTGCTGGAGGGGATGATCATCGGCGCCAAATCCATCGGAGCCCGACAAGGTTATATCTACGTTCGCGCGGAGTACCCGCTGGCTATTAAGCGACTAAATATCGCCATCGACGATGCTATGGAGTACGGGCTCATCGGTGAAGACATTTTCGGTTCCGGTTTCAGCTTCGATATAGAATTGTATTTTGGTGCCGGGGCGTTTGTCTGCGGCGAAGAAACCGCCCTGATGCGTTCAATTGAAGGTCAGCGCGGGATGCCCCGGCCTAGACCCCCTTTTCCTGCCCACAAGGGTCTATGGGATTGTCCCTCGGTACTCAACAATGTTGAGACGCTTGCCAATGTCCCCCAAATCATTTACCGAGGTGCTAAGTGGTTCAGAGGCTTTGGAACGGAAAAAAGCGCGGGCACGAAAGTGTTTGCTTTATCGGGGCGCGTCGAAAACATCGGATTGGTCGAAGTGCCTATGGGGACCCCGCTAAAATCGGTCATCTATGATATCGGTGGTGGGATACCCGATGGGAAAAAACTAAAAGCGGTGCAAATTGGTGGGCCATCAGGAGGTTGTGTTCCTGAGAGCCTGATTGATACACCTGTGGATTATGAGTCCGTTGCCAAAGTGGGAGCGATCGTGGGTTCCGGCGGCATGGTGGTGATGGATGAGACCAGCTGCATGGTGGATGTCGCTAAATTTTTCCTTGGTTTCACCGCTGACGAATCGTGTGGAAAATGTGCACCTTGCCGTGAAGGTACCCAGCAGCTCTTATGGATTCTCGAAAAGATTACCCAAGGACAGGGAGTGCCGGAAGATTTAGACAAGCTGGAGCTGCTTAGCCGCGTGATGAAATCGGCATCGCTGTGCGGATTAGGTCAAACCGCACCCAACCCGGTGCTCAGCACGTTGCGTTATTTCCGCCACGAATATAAATCGCATATTTATGATAAACGCTGTCCAGCAGGTGTCTGCAAGCGACTCAGCGCCCCGCCTTGCCAGGCAACATGTCCGACGGGTCAGGATGCGTCCACTTACATTGCTCTCCTCGGGCATGGCAGTTTCGACAAAGCCTGGGACATCATTCGTAGAGAAAATCCGCTACCCATGACGCTTGGACGCGTTTGTCCCCATCCGTGTGAAGCCACTTGCAAGCGCGGCGAAGTGGATCAGCCGATCTCCATATGTGCCTTAAAGCGTTTTGCGGCGGACACTATGCGCGAGAGGCTTAAGGAATTTGAACCGGCACCAATTTATTTTCCAAATGATAAGGTTGCGGTGATCGGTGCCGGGCCGGCAGGCCTCACCGTGGGTTATGACCTGGCTTTAAAGGGATACCCGGTTACCATCTTTGAACAGCTTCCGGTGGCCGGTGGAATGCTTGCTGTGGGAATTCCGGAGTATCGGCTTCCACGTGATGTATTGCACGATGAGATCGAGGCCATCAAGCGCGTCGGCGTTGAAATCAGCGTAGGCGTTAAAATCGGTCGCGATGTCAGCATTGAGCAGCTCAAGGAACAAGGTTATAAGGCCTATTTTCTGGGAGTCGGAGCTCACAAGGGTCTCAAACTCCGAATTCCCGGAGAAGGTCAGTTTGAAGGCTATCAAGATGCCACCACCTTTTTAAGAAAAGTCAACCTGGGGAATAGAACTCCGCCCGGACAAAAAGCTTGTATCATCGGAGGCGGCAACAGTGCCATCGATGCGGCCCGTACGTTACTGCGTCTGGGCGCAGAGGAGGTTTATATCATCTATAGACGTGAACGAGACCAAATGCCTGCGAACCCTCTGGAGATTGAAGCTTCTTTGGAAGAGGGGGTTAAGATCACTTTTTTAGCCAGTCCGGTTCGTATCCTGGGTGAGGGCGGAAGGATTTCCGGCATGGAATGCATTCGAAACAAACTCGGTGCGCCGGACGCCAGTGGACGTCAGCGGCCAATTCCTATCGAGGGATCTGAGTTTGTCGTTGAATGCGACACCATATTACCGGCCGTTGGTCAGGAACCGGATCTTTCCTTCCTGAATGGAGATCACCAGCCGGAAACCAATCAAAGGAATCGGTTGGTAGTTAACGAGATAACTCTGGCGACCAATGTTCCGTGGGTTTTCGCCGGCGGGGATGCGGTAACCGGACCAGCTACAGTAGTGCAAGCCATCGCCGCTGGCAACAGAGCAGCGGTATCCATTGACTGCTTCCTTCGCGGAGAAGACTTTAGCGGCTATTGGTATCCAAAGCCTCACCTAATGGTCGACCGGTTGGATCTTACTGAAGACGATGAGAGACTCATTCGTCCTTCGGTGGGGGAGCTCCATGTCGCTGAGCGGATCAAAAATTTCAAGGAAGTCGAATTGGGTCTCGATGCAATCACGGCGAAGCTCGAGGCAAGGCGCTGCCTCCGTTGTGATCTTTAGGTGTCCATAAATACTGATCTGGAATGTTAAAAATATCGGCGTTACGAAAAAGATATCGTGACGACGCCACTTGATTTTATTGGGATCGACATTTGAAAATCAGTGGCTATTTGGCTGACCGAATTTGTTGTTGACAAGAACCCGAAATTAAAGGATGATACCTAGTTAAAATGTGGTAGCACTTTGTGACATGGCTTGATTTGTCCGATCCGAGACAACAGGTTTCATGAGGTTTACATTGTTGATTTACTGAGAAGGTTCATCATTCAAGGTGGATTACTTTACTCTTTGAACTTGCCCCGTTAGCGGAAATTCAATTTCATACAGCTGTTAGTCATAAATAAACTCGCCTGTTCAGAAAATGCTATAAAAGGCTCGCCAATGCATATAATGATCTTTTGTCCGCTAGAAGGCAAGACAATACGCCTTCTTATGGTTAAAAGGGTTGTCAGAAAGAAGTTTCCTTTCGGAGGATTTTGGCAATAAATATCATATCCTATTCGTCCCAATTTGGTATGCGCGAAACATTCAATAATAGACCGTGGTAGAGTGAGATCGCATCCGAAAACAGGAAAGGAGGGATACATGCAAATTAAAGAAATTCAATATTTTAAGTTATTTAGAGATGTTTGCAAGATTATTAATTCAAGCTTGAATTTCACGGAAGTGTTAAATTCGATTACCGAAAATTATGTTAAAGCGCTAAATGTAAAAGCTTGTGCTATTTTCCTTTTGAGCAGGGAATGGAATGTATTAAAGGTCAGGGCTTCTTATGGTCTAAGCGAGGCTTATCTCAATAAGGGGGTGGTGGATGCTGAAAAAAGCATGGTAGAGTCATTGGAAGGAAAACCAGTTTTGGTGTACGATGTAATGAAGGACCCTCGAGTTCAGTATCCCAAAGAGGCAAAAAAGGAAGGCATTTCTTCAATCCTTTCCGTTCCGATCACGGTAATGGGAAAAATAATTGGTGTGCTTAGAATATATAATTCAAAGCCTCACAAATACTCTGATGATGAGATTGAATTTATTTCCAGTTTGGCGGATATGGGAGCTATCGCTATTGAAAATGCACGACATTTCAAAGAGTTCAGAAATGTTTGCGGTGTTATTAGTTCAAGCCTGGATGTTAAAGAAGTATTAAATGCGATCGTTAAAAGTGCCGTAAGCTCTTTGACGGTTAAAGCGTGTGCTATTTTCCTCTTGAACAGGCTGGAAAACAGATTAGAGATCGGTGCCTCTTATGGTCTGAGCGACGCATACCTCAATAAGGGGCCGGTGGATGCTGAAAAAAGCATCAAAGCGTCATTGAGCGGAAAAACAGTTTTGGTGTATGATGTAACAAAGGACTCACGGGTTCAGTATCCAAAACAGGCTCAAGGGGAAGGCATTGCTTCAATCCTTTCCGTTCCGATACCAGTAAAGGGAAACGTAATCGGCGTGCTTAGAATATATACCTCAAAACCTTATAAATTCTTTGAAAATGAAATGGAATTTATTTCCGGATTGGCAGAGATGGGAGGCATCGCTATTGATAATGCCCGCATGTATGATCATCTCAAGGCTGACCATGAAAGTTTAATCAACGAAACGCACCGATGGTTCGAGTTTGGCAGGATATCGTAAATTCAGAAAAAACTAAAAATTTTCGACCACTTTCAAAAAACTTGTCGATAAGCATTACAGCCTTTCCTTTTTTAATGCTACTAAGATGTAATAATTAGAAACAAAATCGGCAAGCTTCAAATATTGAAAAATCGCATAATATTTTTTGACGCGACAATAATGATCACAATTCCAAGTATAAGGTTTATCCACTTCTCAGATGTGTATTTTTGCATTTTGGCCCCAAAATACATCCCTAAAAGCCCGCCGAGACCGAACAATATTCCCAACAGCCAGTCGGGGGCAAAAGTCGATCCGTTTATAGGGATAAGACTATAAAAGGCAACTCCGGCTGCTGAAGAAGTAAATGTTCCCAATAAAACGGCACCGGCAATCGCATACACCGGCAGCTTGAAGAACGTAATACAAAATGGAGCAATAATTGAACCACCACCAACGCCATAGGTTCCGCCGACAACACCCACAGCTAATGCAAGTATTAATAGAGCACCGGTGGAAAAAGAATATGTAACACCCTGGAAATCAAATCGGGTGTTACTCATTCCAATCGAGGCTTTTTCCACTCTCTCGGATAGCGCACAAGTATTTTCTTTTTTTGTGTTTTTCTCAGTCCAAACCTTTTTGAAGAGCTTAAACGCAATTGTTAATAATACGCAACCGACAAAAAGTTTAAAGGTTTTTGGATCGGGTAAGTACGTAATCCTGATGTAATAACCTACAAGAACCCCTGGTATGATCCCTGCTAAGATAAGGAACGCAACAGGCCACACAAATCGGCACTCTTTCACATAACGATATACACCGCCGGGTGTGCCAGTGACGTTGTAAAGAAAATTGGTAGAAGTAACAGCCGGTGATGTAAAACCCAAAACACTCATCTGAAATGGTAATAGTAAAAATGCCCCTGATATTCCTGCCATGGAAGTAAAAAAAGAAATAATAAAGGCCACCAAGGGGGGAAGAAAAATATAGGTCTCAACACCGGATACCGGGAAATTCAATAATAACAACTTCATAACTTTTGATTGACACAAAGGCAAAGGTGGCCATTAGCAGTTTTTTCGCGGCTGCCCCGCCAAAGCGGGATGCAAGCAAAAGCCGCTCCTACAACAGGGAATCGTGCCTTGTGAGCACCTGTGGGAGCGGCTTCCAGGCACGAGAGAGTCATTGTTATTCTCTTTGCGTCTTTGCATGAGGTAATGTATTTTTAGTCAAAAATGCGGCTAAATATTTTATCATCGACAGACATGCATTTTTCTTTCAGAAGCCTGTATTTTTCAAGCAGTTCTTTTCCTTCTTCGGACAAGCGTGTTCCTTCCTTTCGATCGGCATGCACAATTGCTGTGTTCAAGTGTTTTTCGGTGGCCTTTATTTTACTCCAAACGGCTTTATAAGACATCTTCATTGCTTTCGCGGCCTGGTTGATGGATCCTGTCCGTTCTATGTTTTCCAGGATTTCCGCTCTGCCTTTGCCAATGATGATGCTGTTGTGTTCATCAACAATCCACTGGCTTGATCTTAATTTCAATTTTGCCATATTTGTACCTATTTATTGTGTTCAGCAAGGCCTGTAATATTCAAACGCGCAAAGCTCAAGGAACTCATGTACAAATTCCGATATTCTGTCTTCTGACTTCTGGTTTCTGTTTTCTGTTAAAGTACGTGAGCATTTTGATTCGAATCACAACGCAGTTATCGGACACAAGATAAGTGTCTAATGCCGCTTCTACTTGCCGAATGGGCAGTGTGGATAAGAACACTCCTCACAGTCCTTGCACAGACCCCCATGTCCAAGAAAGGCCAGCTCTGCTTTACCAATCTTTTCACCTGCCAGGATGCGAGGCAGCACCAGATCCAGCACCGTGGTCCGGTGATACAGACCGCAGGCCGGCACACCCAGTAATGGTATATCACCGATATAGGCTACTAAAAACATCGCTCCAGGAAGAACCGCAGCACCGTAGTGCATCTCAGTGGCGCCGGCAAGCTGAATTCCCTTGCGGGTGACATCGTCCGGATCGACGCTCATGCCACCGCTGAGCATCAGCAAATCGCACCCGCGGTTCAAATGGTTTTGAATTGCTTTACTG
>CP070746.1:1254718-1262580 GCA_020348305.1 Desulfobacterales bacterium | reverse complement strand
CCCAATCTCTTGGTAGGCTTTGATACCAGCGATGATGCGGCCGTATACCGTATCTCTCCGGAGCTAGCCCTCATCAGTACGGTTGATTATATCACGCCACCGGTGGATGATCCGTATTGGTTCGGCCAGATTGCTGCGGCAAATTCGTTGTCGGATATTTATGCCATGGGCGGCAAGCCGCTTACGGCATTAAACTTGGTGCTGTTTCCCTCCACAAAACTGGATATGGGATTATTAAAAGAAATTCTGCGCGGCGGAAACGATAAGGTGAGGGAGGCAGGTGCCTGCATGGCCGGCGGTCATTCGGTGGATGACAATGAACCCAAGTATGGTTTGGCGGTTACCGGCAGCATCCATCCGGAGCATATTGTGACAAATGGGGGATCCCAAGCGGGGGATGCGCTCATTCTTACCAAACCGCTGGGGACGGGGGTGCTTTTTAATGCGAACCGATCCGGAAAGCTTCCTTATCGTGAACTGGAAGTGATTCTACCACAAGTGGCCGAACTAAACCGCACAGCCATTGAAACAGCCTTAAAATTCGATGTGCATTCGTGCACCGATGTGACCGGATTTGGCATTATCGGGCATGGGTTGGAGATAGCGAAAGGCAGCGGGGTACAAATCGACCTTTTTTATAAAGAACTTCCATTTTATCCCAATGCGCTTGATATGTATCGCAAGGGTGAAACCACAGGAAGCAATAACGCCAACAAAAAATTAGCTGGTGAGTATTGGGAAACATCGACCAAAAGATCGGAAGCGGAAGAAGAACTACTTTTTGACCCGCAAACCTCGGGCGGTCTGTTGTTGTCAATTCCCGATGCTCAAGCCGATGATTTCATTGCGACCTTGAAACGGGCAGGTGTTGAAACGGCCGCCCGTATTGGACGAGTGGTGGCCGTTGGCCAGCCGCTTTTGCGGGTTATTTAAGTCTTGCATTTTGTAATTGCGCAGCGCCATCTTACGGTTTATTTACATTAAGAAATCATTTTATTTGGATCGTTTACAATGACCAGCGGCGTAATTTTTGACATCAAAAAATTTGCCATCCACGATGGTCCGGGCATTCGCACCACTGTATTTTTTAAAGGATGTCCTCTTGCTTGCTGGTGGTGTCACAATCCAGAGGGCTTGACCATCGCAGAACAGCATATCCACCACCCAGAACGATGTATTGGTTGCGGTGAGTGTGTTCAACATTGTCCCCAAAACGCCATAGAGCTGTCGGACAAAGGTTGTCTTTGGGATAACGAAAGCTGTATTCGGTGTAAAACCTGTGTGCAAACCTGTCCTTCAGAGGCCCATGAATTCATTGGTCAAACGGTGACAGCTGGTGAGGTTGTTGATAAAATAAAAAAGGATATTGTTTTTTACGATGAGTCAAGGGGAGGGGTTACGTTTTCCGGCGGTGAACCATTGATGCAAGTGGAGTTTCTATTAGAATTATTGGATGCCTGCGTCCAGCTTGACATTCACCGCACGGTGGATACAACCGGGTACGCGGATGCCGAACTACTTTTATCTGTTGCAGCGCGCACGGATCTTTTTCTCTACGATCTAAAGCACTTGGATGCGGAAAAACACAGAAATTATACAGGTGTGTCGAATAAGAAAATTCTCGATAACCTCAAACTTATTGCCCAGCACGGCGCAAAGGTGAATATTCGAATACCGATCATTCCGGGTTTTAATGCAGATGATGAAAATATAAATCACACGGGAGAATTTATTTCATCCTTGTCTGGAGTCAGAGACGTTAGCTTGCTGCCGTACCACAACGCAGCCAAAAGCAAATATTCCAGGCTGGGTGTTCACTGCTTTCCATCAGAGATACAAATTCCCTCTAAAAAAGAGGTGCATGACATTGCCGAACGTTTGGAAGGTTTTGATTTGCAGGTCAAAATAGGAGGCTGACCAAGATGAATGAAAGAGTTGCCAGACTTCGCAAGATGAGCTTTGAAAGCGAGCCCAGCATTTCTGCAGAGCGAGCCTTGCTGGTGACCGAATTTTATAAAGAAAACCATGGTAAATATTCGCTACCGGTTCTCAGAGCCCTGAATTTTAAGAATCTTTGTGAGAAAAAAACCATCTATATTGGAGAAAACGAGCTCATCGTCGGAGAGCGTGGTCCTTTTCCTAAGGCGGTTTCCACTTTCCCGGAACTTACCTGTCACTCCATAGAAGATTTTAAAATATTAGATTCAAGGGATATGACGCGATATGGCGTTTCCGACGATGCCATTGAGATCTATAAACAAACCATTATTCCATACTGGCAGGGACGCACGATGCGGGATCGTGTATTCAACAACGTTCCCGCAGAATGGAAGTCCGCCTATGAAGTTGGAATGTTTACGGAGTTTATGGAACAGAGGGCCCCGGGGCACACCACGCTTGACGGCATCATTTACAACAAAGGCATGTTGGATTTTAAGGCCGAGATCGCCGAGGCCTTGGCAAAATTGGACTATCTGAGGGACCCTCAGGCAAGCGATAAAGCCGAAGAATTAACGGCCATGGATATTTGCTGTGATGCAGCCATCATATTTGCGGAGCGCCATGCGGATCTAGCGGAAAAAATGGCCGAAAAAGAGACAAATCCCGAACGAAAAGAAGAACTCAAACGGATCGTGGCCAATTGTCGCCGGGTTCCAGCCCATGCGCCAGGCGACTTTTGGGAAGCGCTTCAGATGTACTGGTTTGTTCATCTAGGAACGATTACCGAGCTCAACGGCTGGGACGCGATGAACCCCGGGCATTTGGACCAGCACCTTTATCCGTTTTATGAAAGAGGATTGGTGGATGAAACGCTGGATCGGGAAAAAGCCAAGGAGCTCATTGCATGCCTCTGGGTGAAGTTTAACAATCATCCCGCACCCCCTAAAGTGGGTGTTACGGCCAAGGAAAGCGGCACCTATAATGATTTTACCAACATCAATATCGGGGGCTTGAAACGTGACGGTTCCGACGGGGTTAACGATGTATCCTATATGATGCTGGAGGTCATTGATGAAATGCATCTGCTCCAGCCGGGAACCAATGTGCAAATCAGCCATAAAACACCCCGTCGGTTTTTAAAGGCTGCCTGCCGGGTGATTCGCAAAGGTTACGGATATCCGTCGGTGTTTAACACGGATGAAGTTGTTATGGAGCAGGTCCGGGCCGGCAAGACATTGGAAGATGCGCGAGAAGGCGGCTGCAGCGGATGTATCGAAACAGGTGCTTTTGGCAAAGAAGCTTACATTTTAACCGGTTACCTTAATATTCCCAAAATTCTTGAGCTGGTTTTGAGCAATGGCATGGATCAGATGAGCGGCCGCAAAGTCGGTCTAGAGACCGGAGATCCGTGCGGGTTTCAGAATTTTGACGAGCTCTATGACGCCTTTGTCAAACAGCTCAATTATATTGTTGATTTAAAGATAAAGGCAAACAACACCATTGAGCGCATGTATGCAGCTTATGCGCCGGCCCCCTTTCTATCGGTGGTGATTGCCGATTGTATAGCTAATGGCAAAGACTATTACAACGGTGGTCCGCGATACAACACCAATTATATTCAATGTTGCGGGATAGGTACCGTTACCGACAGTCTGTCAGCCATTAAAAAGCATGTATTTGAGGACAAAGTGCTAACGATGGAGCAATTGCTTAAAGCCCTGAAAACCAACTTCAAAAATGAAGAAGCCTTACGTCTACGTCTGTTCAACAAGACGCCGTTTTACGGCAACGATGATGATTATGCCGACGCCATTATGCAACGGGTATATGCATCATTGGTTGAGGCCATCGACGGCAAACCGAATACCAAAGGCAGCCAGTATCATTTAAACATGCTTTCCACCACCTGCCATGTGTATTTCGGCAAAGTACTTGGTGCGAGTGCCAACGGCCGGTTTGCCGGAACGCCGATTTCCGATGGAACGTCTCCGTCTCATGGCGCCGATCGTTATGGTCCGACGGCCGTGATTAAATCTTTAGGAAAGATGGATCAATCGAAATCCGGTGGTACTTTGTTAAACCAAAGGTTTTTGCCTAGCGTTGTCGAAGATGAAGACGGTATCGAAAAACTGGCCCATCTGATTCGCAGCTATTTCAAACTCAACGGCCATCATATTCAGTTTAATATTGTCGACTCGAAAACGCTTCGCAAAGCCCAGGCCACACCGAATGAATATCGTGATCTTCTGGTACGGGTAGCAGGCTACAGTGACTATTTTGTCGATTTAGACCAGCACCATCAGGAAGAGATTATTGCACGAACGGAACATGATTCCTTCTGAAGGTTCCTATTTCAAGATATCGGTCATGTCTTCAGCGGTTCCGATAACGTATTGAGACAAATCCCGTGCTTTCGGATTGCGGGGGTCACTCCAATCGTAAAACCCTTTACCGCTACCGGCGCCGTATTCGCCGTTTTTCACCATCCGTATCAATAACAGTGGGGGATAGATCCGCGGGTCATCGGAGGCTTGGTACATTTGTAGCGCCACTCGTAAAATAGTCGGCGTGGTAACAAAGTCATATAGCTTGAAGGCTCCTTGGGGATGACCCAAACAGGTGTTTAAGCCGACATCGCCATCCTCAACTTTGATTTTGCCTTGTTCAAGCAAGCGTATGGCGTCTAACATTTGAGGGAAAAGGAGCCTGTTGACCCAAAACCCGGGGATGTTCGGCGCTAAAAAAGGCACCTTTTTCATATCTAGTAGGGTTTTGCGGGTAGACTCCAAGGTCTCCGCAGACGTCTTGACTCCCGGGACCACTTCTACGCCTGGCATCAAAGGTACCGGATTCATGCCATGAGCAACTATTGACCGCTCAGGCCTTCCGCCGGCCTCGCTTAAAATATCGATGTCCAGACTGCTGGTGTTTGACCAGAAAATAATATTTTCAGGAAGCTGGGGCAGCAATTCTGTCAGAACATCGCATTTAAGTTTCAGGTCCTCGAAAATGACTTCAAAGAAAATGTCACACTTCTTGGCCGCTGTGATGAAATCAGCTTTATCCTGATAGGTGTTGATATTATTTACCGTCTTGGTCCCGAATTCCGGATCGTCGATTTTGTACTTCTTTGCCGCTTTACCGGCAAGGTTCTGACAGGTATCTTTTGCTTTGGCAACCGCATCCGTATAGGAATCGAAGCAGTGCACCTCATGTCCAGTCATTGCACATTGCGTAATCCAGCCGCATCCCATAACGCCCGTACCCATAATAGCAAATTTCATTTTGTCCTCCTGTTTCAATAGTTAAAAGGTTTTTAAGTTATAAACACGCAACAGTTATTTACTCGAAGTGCAATTTGGAATGGATCAGGAATTTTTCATATCATTTAAAAACAGCGCGCTTATCCTTATCAAGATGATCCGTTTTGATTTTTGTCTCTTTTTCAAAATTGCTTAAATCCTGTTTATAGGCGTGTCGAATGCGTTGCAAGGCCGTAAAATTGGCAAAGATAGCGATCAACCATATCACCAACTTTAGGGCAATTACATGGATGATAGCTCCCAGTCCCAAGAATACGATGCGTTCGGGTCGCTGCATGATGCCTACCTTTGAAACAAAACCCAGACTTTCCGCGCGAGCCCGGCAATAGCTGACCATTATTGAGCCGCACAAGGCAAAGAAGGTAACAATCGATGTCTGATAATCCTTTACCAAGACAAAATGGGCAGCCACACCGAAAAACATGACAAATTCCGAATATCGGTCTAGGGCTGAGTCAAATAGAGCGCCAAAGCGGGTAGTCTTGCCTGCGGAGCGAGCTACACTACCATCCATCGCATCGCATAAGCCGCCAAGCAATATGAGTATCCCTCCCAGCCGCAAGTATCCCATCATAAAGACGACCGCTGCCAGGGAAGTGATGATTACGCCGGCAACCGTAAAGAAGTTTGGACTCAAGTCCCATTTTGTGAAGAGGCGTGTCAGAGGTGCCAAAATTCGAATAAAGATTTTTTGCAATCTATCTGGAATTAGGCGTCGGTTAGTGTTGGCCATATGACTCCCTTTTTCCTATCGACAACAAATTCTCGATAAAGAGTGACTAAGCGCCTAATTAGCACAATCCTATTATTGAATAAAGCCTTACATCAAAATTCGTTAATTTTTTAACGGCCTATAAATGATATGCTAAGACAATCTTGAGTGATGTAATTCCCGCTGACCTGCAAAGCAGCCAATTTTGCAGCGTAAACACATGCATCCGAAATATTCTTTTTTTTTAAAAATCGGCTTACAATATAGGCGGCAAAAAAGACATCTCCTGCCCCTGTTGGGTCATCTATGGTTTGAACCAGATCTGCATTGTACCGAAACTCGTTACCGGTGTTGTCTTTGACGTATCCTCCTTTCTTGCCTTGAGTGACGACAAACTCATCTATATCATATGCCTGCAAAAGATCATCAAGATCAGTGTTAAAAAAATGAAGTATGGATTTGATTTCAGGATCATTGGCTTTAACGATTCGGGCAATTTTTAGTGCTGTTGGTAAATGATTTGAAACTCCGGAATAAACCTCGGTGTTTTCTATACGTCGGGCATATCCCTGCACATCAAGAAAAACAGGCAGCTTCGTTTTCCCCAAGACGCTTATGCAACCTGAATCAATATCCAGAGGATGCAACGGTCCCAGATGGACAGATCTTACATGATCGAGGACCTCATTTACTTGGCTGGCTTTTATGGGCGAAGCCTTGAACGGCATTTGTTGTCGGCGTTCGTCTCCATCGAAGCTGTTTTTGAATTGCGTGGTATTTGGTGTGGTTCCATTATGAATAACCAGCTTTTCTTGATTTAGCTTCGCAAGGATCTGTAAGTCCTGTTTGGCAACATTTGAAACAATCCGAGTTTTGATTCCGTGCCGCCTATACGTAATTCCCGAATAGGTTGTTACACCACCAACTTTTAGCCGGCTTTTATCATTTTGAACATTTTTATCTATGGTTGTTGAGCCAATTACAACTATGCCTTTTTCAAATCGAATAGACATTTATATAATCCTGGAAATTATTGGTTTCAGGTTTCAGACACGAAAAATGCTGTCCCTGAAACTGCGTATGAAACTTCATTCATTTAGACAGGATTTACAGGATTATCAGGATTTTTTTGGTTTAGTATCGCTATATCCTGTCCATCCTGCCTGCCAGGGCGAAGCCCCGCCGGGGCGGGGCGAAGACTGGTTGGTCCTGTCAGAAAATGGAAATTTGATGCCGTTGAGTCTTCTATTCGATCAAACTGGCCGCTTCGGCAGTCAGCGGCTGGGCTGAACACCGAAACCCGAAACCTTGAAAGGTTATAGTGCTCTCAAGAAGGAAAAGGGCCATTTCTGGATGAAAACTATCTATCCGTATATAAGATAGGTGATGCTTTTTCAAATAAAATTGAAATACAATACTTTCAAAGTCAGGTTGAATTTGCTAATCTGGTTATCCAGAAAGAACAAGTGGTATTGAATGTGGGAGCGGTTTCCAGCCGCGACAGTTAATTTCGTGGCTGGAAGCCTCTCCCACAGAGAGTTTATCTAATGGCAACTTGGACTTTCCAGATAAGCAAATTTGCTAATTTTAGTTTTGATGGTCTCGTAAAAAATCCCGAATTCGTCATGCCGGACCTGATCCGGCATCCAGAACATACTGAAATCACTGGATTCCGGCTTGGCCGTCATCCCGGACCTCGATCCGGGACGGAATGACGTTTTAAAGGAATTTCAGACTTTTTACGAGACCATCATTCTTTATTCTTTAACCTTTTTTCTGACTTCGTGTTGCAAAGTTTTTTATGAATCAGATCAAATGATTCCCGAGCTTTCTAGAAAATTAAATCAGCCCCTTTTTATTGGTCAAAAAACCATACAAAAACGCTT
>CP070746.1:1250629-1254618 GCA_020348305.1 Desulfobacterales bacterium | reverse complement strand
CTCATCCCCTCAGTGCCCTTGAAGAGGTTTCCGGCGAGGATAATACTTGTTGCGAGGAAAGGAAACATGAAAGTCACAACCGCAAAATAGATTCCCCGCAAGGGCAGACAGGGGCGCCACAGCAGTGTGCATATGATTGCTCCACCAACCGCACCTATAGGGATAGTCAGCAGGGGCGATAAGCCGAAATAGTAATTCAACGCGCCCGAAATGTAACCGCCCACCCCGATCATAAAGGCCCCACCAATGCAAACTAACCCCACTCGCTCGGTTAGGAAGTCGAATGAGATTGCGAGCAGCGCGTAAACTCCCGCTAGGCCCAAAACTCTCTGCCAGTAAAGGCTGGGCATGACCAGAGGGATGATGAGTAAGACCAGAAACAGACCCGCCCTCGGTGCTGACAGATAAGCGATTTCGCGCCAGGAAGATATAGCATAAAGGCCTTCTGAACGTGCCTTGATAGGTCGATCCAGCCTCTCTTTGCGTCTTTCCTCTATATCCACTCTAAACTCTCTCCTCCAATTCCTTCTGCTGCCCGAAAAGACCCGAGGGTCGTGCGATAAGAATTAAAATGATGAGCCCGAATACGAGGACATTGTTCCACATTGTCCCACCGAGAGCCGACATGACAGTCGTGGCCATTCCAAGAGTGAGGGCAGCTATTACGGTACCCATCCAACTGCCCAATCCCCCGATAACACATACGGCTATGGCATGCGTGAGAACACTATAACCTGACTCACAATTAATATTGCCGAGAGGCATAATGACAACAGCGGCAAACCCGGATAATGCCGAACCAATGGCCAAAGCAACATTGGCCATTCTATCAGAATTGATTCCGAGCATCAGAGCGGCCCGCTCATGTTGTGCCATCGCCCTAAGGGCAAGTCCCAATTTGTGGTAATGGGTAAACAGCCACATTAAGCCCAATATGAGTAAACCCGCCGCTATAATGAGGAGGCGTTGCCAGTCGATGGTCAACCAGTCAGTGACTACGACCCGATCAACCATTGGCGGCAAAACGTAGCCGGGGCCAATGAAACCTTTGAATCCACCGAATCCCTGCAAGCGTAACCCTTCAAGAATACCCAAAGCTACAGCGAATGAGACAATGATTTCTGAAATGGGCATGCCCCTGACCCGGATAAGAAGGAACTGGTATATGGCCATACCAATTAGAGATACAATTAGAATGGACAGGGAGACGCTAAGCCAGTAAGGAAGACCGGCTTTGTTGATAAAACTCCATGTGATAAATCCAGTTACAACATAAAGAGCACCATGTGCAAAATTCGGCAATCTGCTGATGCCGTAAACGAAAGAAAACCCAACGGCCATTAGTACAAAGGTCATGCCATTGACTAAACCATATATTATGACCTCTACATCCACCCGCATGGCCTCCTGCATCTTTTAAGGTTAAATCCACTGCAACGATAATCGACAAAAAAGAGCAATATCAACCTTGCCTCTTCCTCAGGATTTCTGAGTTAGGTTATAAGAAGTCCCTTTTTTGGTGCCAGAGTATAAGGGAGTTGGCCTTGTTAGTCAATGACAAAGCCAGTCCATGATGGTTTGGCTACTCATATAGTTTGGGCTTATTTGGAAAATAATCGAAGGAGTGTTCAGACACATCTTGGACCGACCTACTTTTATTGTATATTTCATCAGTTAATTTAACAAATATGAACCTGTTCCAAATTACGTATAGCCTGAACGTGAAATCTGGAAGGACTGAAAATTTGTTGGATGTGCTGACGCAATATGAAATTTTGGGACTCTGTAAATAAGGCGAATCTCTCTTTATTTTTCTTGACATGTAATGCACATCAAATATATCTAATTTAAGCCATATGTCCTTCTTTAAAAAACGAACTTGATTCGCTTCGTTCATCCGCCGCAGTCGGAGAATGTTGGAATATTCCACCATTCCATTATTTTCACCTCGTGAAACCTTATTTTGTTTCACCGGGGCCATGATCGAAGCAAAAACTCAGACCTTTTAATTTGCACTATATTTTCATTTCGTTGCAGAATTTCCGAAACGCAAGTTAATTCAGCATGAACATAATCAAACAAAAGGAGGTAGTATTATGAAAAAACTGGGATTATTTTTTGTTTGTGGATTGGCATCTGTGTTTTTATTAATCGGAACCGCAGCAGCAAAAGAAAGGGTGGTTGTTTACACCTCATTGGAAACTGAAGAGACCGTCGAATATCTCAAACTTGCTAAAAAAGAACTGTCGGATCTTGACATCCAGTCGATCCGTCTTTCAACCGGGGAACTCGGGGCCCGTATGCTGGCCGAAAAAGATAATCCCCAGGCGGATTGCGTCTGGGGATGGGCTGTGACAAATATGGCAGGATTTGTCGAAAGAGGAATGCTGGTCCCATATAAACCAAAAGGCTGGGAAAAGATCCCCGCTAACTTTAAGGATCCAGATGGCTACTGGACGGCTATCGATTTATATGCTGCTGCTTTGGTGCCCAACACAAAAGTCTTAGAAGAAAAAAATCTGCCGATGCCCAAGGGCTGGAATGATTTACTGAATCCGGTATACAAAGGAATGTTGATTATGCCGAACCCGGCCAGTTCCGGAACGGGATTTTTGCAGGTAGCCAGCCTCCTGGTTCTGCTGGACCCGGACTATAAAAACAAGCCGGTAGAACAGAATAAGGCCTGGGATTTTCTCAAGGAATTGGACAAAAACATGGGGCAATACATCAAGAGCGGGTCTAAACCGGCAAAACTAACGGCTGCTGGAGAATATGCGGTCGGCTGCTCTTTTGCGTTTGTGTATTCTTCATTGAAAAAGAGAGGATCTCCAGTTGCCCTGGTGTTGCCTGAAGAAGGCGTCGGTTTTGAGCTCGAGACGAATGCCCTGTTAAAGGGGGCAAAGCATGAAACCGCTGCCAAGAAGTTTTTGGACTGGGCCATTAGCAAAAGCGCCATGGAAGAATATGCTAAATTTAAGCTCGGTGTCACTTATCCGGGTATTGCTGGACCCAAGGATTTACCTGCATTGGACACCATTAAACTGGCCCCGATGGATTTTCCCTGGCAATCAAAAAATCGTGAAAAAATACTTGAAGTCTGGCAGGGTCATTTCCTGAAATAATGCCCAAGACATTTTAACCATTTAAAAAACTTCATAAATCCTCATCGCAGGATTTATGAAGTTTTTTTAAGGATTGCTTTCATGGAAACCACCTCCAAACAGCTTGTTTTAGAAAACATCAGTAAAAACTTTGGTTCGTTGGTTGCCGTCAAAGATGTTGATCTTGTAATCGAACCCGGTGAATTTATATGCTTTTTGGGCCCGAGCGGATGTGGCAAAACCACACTTTTGAGGATCATTACCGGATTTGAGCAACAGACAACCGGGGATGTTGTTTATGATGGAAAAGTAATCAATGATATTATTCCACAAAAAAGGGATTTTGGAATTGTTTTTCAGTCTTATGCCTTGTTTCCCAATATGACCGTCCACCAAAACATTTCTTTTGGTTTAAAAATGCGCAAAATGCCGTCAACACTGATTGATGAACGGGTCAGTGAAATTTTACAGCTGGTGGGGTTATCAGAATGGGCAACTCATTATCCTTCACAGTTGAGCGGCGGACAGCAGCAAAGAGTGGCGTTAGGCAGAGCCCTGGCAATTAAACCAAAGGTGTTATTGCTGGATGAACCCTTAAGTGCCCTTGACGCCAAAATTCGGGTACGCCTCAGAACCGTCATTAAAAAGCTACAGGAAGAACTCGGAATTACCATGATCTATGTCACCCATGACCAGGAGGAAGCGCTGGCACTCGCGGATCGGGTTGCCATTATGCGGGAGGGAGAAATCAGACAGATCGGTTCTCCTTTTGAAGTCTATAAAAAACCCAAAACAAGTTTTATTGCAGAATTTGTAGGCACCTCCAATTTTATAACCGGAACAAAAAGAAACGGCAAAGTTAAATTCGGGCAACTGGAATTAACCGTT
>CP070746.1:1235278-1250529 GCA_020348305.1 Desulfobacterales bacterium | reverse complement strand
TCAGTCGCTAATGCGTTGTAAAGGTCTTCCTCTGTGAAAAGCAAATATCCTTTCATAACAAATTCTATGTACAGATCTGTGACAGAGCGAGGCTTTCTTTTCGGTTTAAGAAATTCATGGCAGGCATCAAGGATATTTTCATGCTCCAACAAGTAATCATAGTAAGAAGCAACATCATTGATGTTACTGCCATCCAGTTTAAGAGCTTCATTGGGATATTTTTTATTGGCTTTATTAATAGATTTTTTTATTTCTTTGCCTTTGCGAAGCCACCTTACAACCTCATTGTCATAACGCATTTCCGCTCGTGTGCGATCTCCAATGATTTCTTGACTGCGCGATAAATACTCTTCGATAAAGTCCATTTTAATTGTTCCGATTGAAATTCCAGTTTTTTATAGTTATTGAGATGACCAGAGAAGCTCCAATCGGCGAATTTTTATCCACTCTGAAGTTTTTAGAGCCGCTCCTGTTTGGATTCACGGAGTTTCACCACAGTGAACTCAGTCCGAGCATCTCCGTCCACAGCACGGTTCTGTGAATTGCACCAGATCAAAAGCTCCTCAACATCGATCTTAACTTTGCGAAGATTATATCCGTGTTGGGCTAAATTCCCCAGATTTTCTTCTGCCACCGCCTTCCATTCGTCGTAAGTATCTTCAAGCTCGGCACGGTCTGAAGAGATTTCCAAAAGCCGATCCCACTGGTCACGCCTGTACCAGGCAATACCCATTACCGTAACGCCGGTATCCCTAGCTTTTTGTTTGCGTCTCTTTCTCATGCTCATATAATTTTTAAAAAATTTGGACCAACATTTAAAATATAAGGCCAAAAATATTTCAACCCAAAAAACAAAAATAGCTGGTAGTTTTTAAATGCCATCGGATGCGAATTTTGTAAATGATTTTTAGCTTAAATCAGCAGTTTAATTTGAACGGAAAAATCAGAAAGTGGTTCAGTCGTATTTTTGGAAATGAACCTATAAAAAGCCGTATATTGATTGGGGAAAAAAATTCATGTCTCAATCGTGGCTTATGTTTTTTGCAGATTAGCCAATGGTTAATACACACTATTTTGCGACTTAATTTATTGTGGACTACGTGCCTTACTAGAATCCTTGCAATAATCTGATTTCCTTTTAGATTTGATTAGCTATCCTATCGAAAATAAGGTGTAAAATTTTCCACCATAAGATCCAGCCTAAAATCTTAAGTTTAATTGATGGCCCACTTAATCCTTTAAAGCGGAAAAAAGAGAGTTACGACACTTAATGTAATCACCATAATTGCAGCCTGTAGCGGAATGCCGACCTTTGCAAAATCAGCGAAACCATACCCTCCAGGACCAAGAACTAGAGTATTCACCGGAGATGCGATCGGCGTAGCAAAGGCCGTCGAAGCTGAGATGGCGACAGTCATTAGAAACGGATAGGGTGACAGGTGCAATTGAGCGGCGATATTTACCGCAATTGGCGCAACGAGCACTGTTGTCGCCGTATTTGAAATGAACTGGCTGAAAAGTGACGTAAGCATAAATAGCCCGGTTAAAACAGCATACGGCCCGAATTCCCCTAGACTCGCCACAAAACCGTCCACGATCAGATTAATGCCGCCACTCTGCTCAAGTGCCTCTGCCATGGGGAGCATTCCGGCAATCAATACCAAACTTTCCCAATTTATTGCGCTGTAGGCATCTTTCATGCGGACACAACCGGTCAATACCATCGCAGCAGCCGCGATGAGAACCGCAGCAACACTTGGTACCCATTTCGACGCCATGAGAAGCAGCATGCATAAAAGTATAAAGAGAGCCAAGGGTGCTTTTTGGCGGGCTGGTGCAACTTGCTGAATCTCGGCCGGAAGGTCTAATACAATAAAATTGGATCGCTCCTCCTGCAACAACCGAATCTGATCCCAATGCCCGCCGATAAGAAGTGTATCACCAAAATACAACTGCGTATGGATCAAATCATCGACGATCGGTTTGCCCTTGCGCAAAATGCCCAAAACGCTGCCACCATAATGGTCACGAAAACGGCTCTCCTTCAGAGAGCGCCCGACCAACACAGATCGCGGCGGAAGAATAATTTCGGCAAGCCCTAAATCTTTGGCGATTGTATTTTTCTGTTTTTGAGTCATAAAAATAGTTTGCAAATCTGCGCTGGGGATTTTATCAAGTGTGCTCTTGTCTGATGTCAGACCGTACAGATAATCACCGATTTCCATGCGAGTGTGAGGTTGAGCTGGTATCATTGAAGTCTTCATCGGTTGTCTTCGCTCAATACCGACTACGGTAAAACTGTAACGTGACCGCAGTGCAGCTTGCACCAGCGATAATCCGATAAGAGAAGAACCCTCGACTATTTGAAAACACCGGAATTGATCGACCAAATCATAGAGCTCAATCAAATCCGCCAATGACGGCTTATCGTGGCGAGGTTGGTTGTTTACGGATGGATCGGGTAAAAAGCGTTTTCCGATGACCAGCATGTAACCGATACCGCAACCGAGAGCTATCAAACCGATAGGGGTAAAGCTGAAGAATCCGAACGGTTCGAATGCTTCACGCTCCAGTTGGATGCTTACCACCAAATTAGGAGGTGTGCCGATGAGTGTTAACATCCCCCCGATAAGTGAAGCAAACGCCATGGGCATTAAAAGCTGGGAGGGACTGATTCCTGCGCGATGGGTAAGACTCAATACAACCGGTATAAAAACAGCAACAGCTCCCGTTGAGCTCATAAACGCCGATAAGACAGCTACAACCAGCATGAGCAGGACAAGAAGCCGAGTTTCGCTCTCTCCGGCAGCATGGGTCAACCACTTGCCGACAGAATGGGCGATTCCAGTTCGAAAAAGCCCTTCTCCAACGACAAAAAGACCGGCAATCAGAATTACGACCGGATCGCCAAAGCCAGCCAATGTTTGTTTCGGAGAAAGTAAACCGCTAAGCATCAAAGCAAGGATGACAAGGATGGCCACAACGTCCAACCGAACACGGTTACTGAGAAACAGGAGAATCGCAACTGATAGTAGACTAAATAAAAAAAGATTTTCTCCCGACATTAAATCCGAATACCCCGCTTTTTATGCGAACCAGTTCTTGTGATATGAAAAATATTATTGGTATATAATTGGCTGACTAAATGCCCTTTATATGCATATCGGAATTGAAAATCTAACGCAAAGTGCAGCTTTGCAATATATTTTCGAATGGATCCATTAAGCAATACTTGGAAAACGTCCCGCAGACGCCAATTGATAAATTTTGTGAAATACGCATACCAAACCTAAACATTTTGCAGATGTTCAATTTGTTAGATGTCCTGCTCCCACACTTGCTGATTACACCTAAATTAGTTGAGCTTACATCTGCCAATCCTTAATTTTACTTGTTTAAACCAGATGTCATGACTTTTTAACTAATTGCCGGACACTGCTGCTTCCGCTGCTGTAATCGTGGTCTTCGCCTCACCCATGAAACGCGAGGCAGTTAAAGTCAGGTCCGCGCGGTTCCAGGCTTTTCTGAATCTCTTTTCGATCAATACAGCCTGTTGATAAAATTAAAACTCATGCGATACTTTATAAACTCGGCTCTAATGCTTTTAGCCTAAAATTATGAATTTACTAAAAAAGATTTGAGTTTTGAACGCTTTACCGCGGCTGATCTCCTTTCGTCACAGTTCCTATAGGTGATAAATTTACTATCTGACCATTTTCATTTATTTCAACAACTGCTGCACGAAGTGCGGAATACCATACTCCTACATCACTACCGGCAGGGTCTAAAATGATGAACCCCCATGGCTGGGTGGTTGTGCCCGTGCCTTGGAGGGAAACCCTATCTATCAATATGCGGAAATCTTTCGATTTAGGATCAATTTCCACCCACAGCTTTGAATTTAGCTCATAGTTTTCATTTATTCCGACGATGACAAAAGGCCTACTATACGTCCCCCTGTAGTAATATTTGTGGTTCGCCAAAATCTGATAGGCTTCAAAAGCTTGAGTAACTTCTGGATTTGACTTTAGTTTCCCATAATTTGACATAGAACAACCGCTAAGGGCTATTAAAATCATGGGAAATAAAAGGATTGCAGTAAATAATCTGTCCTTATTTATTTTTGCTATAACCATTTCACTAATCTCCTTTGTTTAAAATAACCGAACGAAATGACTTCTTTCATCTTATACTGCCGGCAGTAAGCCCTTTCACCAGATGCCGCTCGAGGACTAGAAAAATAATAATGATCGGTGCGGTGGCAATCACAGCGCCTGCCATCAGCAACTGTTGTGATACGTTAATATTGTCAGCAATTTGCATGATCCCTCGTGAAAGAGTGAATTTCGATGGGCTATCCAGAAACAAAAATGCGAATAAAAACTCATTCCAGGCAATCATGAACGTATATAGCGCGACACTTGCCATGGCTGGTAGGCTTAAAGGAATCGTAATTCGCCAAATTACTTCCAATCGGGTACAGCCGTCGACGAGTCCGGCAGCCTCCAAATCCAAGGGCACTGTCTTGAAATAGCTGTGAAGCATATATATGGCTACCGGCAACGTTTGGGCCAGATAAACCAGCACTAAGCCGTGAAGGTTATTTCTCAGTTCAAGCTTTGTGTACAGGGCATATAGAGGAACAGCAATCACTATAGCTGGAAACATATAGATGATAAGGATGCTTCTGGAAAGAAATGTCCGACCTCTGAATCGTAGTCTTGCAATGCTATAGGCGGCCAGGGTAGCGAAGGCAACGGTGAGAAACACCGTCAATGCGGAAACATAAATGCTGTTTGCAAAGTAGCGACCGAATTTGAATTGGATCCAGATATCCTGATAGGCTTTTAATGTCAGTTCAGCAGGATCGAGCCATAAGTCAAGCGGGTTCATGGCTAAGACAATCAGAGGCTTCAAAGAGGCGACGATCATCCAGTAAAATGGAAAAGCAACACTAAAAATAAAGAATAGGAGTCCGATCGTGTGGAAAATCTTGATTACTGCCGCTTCGATTTTTCTACGGCTCATTTACCTACTCCACTTCTGCTCTGGGCATCACCCATCTGAAGTAAAGAAACAATAACAAGCCTAAAACGGTGAACAACACTAGTGCCATAGCAGCACCGGCTCCAATATTGAATTCTCCAATTAAGAAATCATAAACTTTGATCGTGATAACTCTTGTTCCTCCTGTGCCGCGAGTCACCAAAAAGGCGTCATCAAACTTATTAAAGGTCCACATAAATCGAAGTAGAAAAAGGGTGGCTAAAACTAATTTTAACTGCGGCAATGTGACGTAGAAAAACTTTTGCAGCGGGGTGGCGCCATCCATGGTCGCAGCCTCATATAGCACGTGGGGGATAGCTTGCAGGCGGGCGAGAATAAAAAGGAAATCAAAAGGAAAATAGCGCCAGCCTTCAAAGGCAATAAGGGATATCATGGCCCATGGGCGCTGACCCAACAGGTCGAGGGGTTGCTGTAAAATTCCCGAGTCTACCAGGCTGGTCATCAGCACCCCACGAGGATCGAGAATAAATCTCCAGGCAAAGGCAACAGCTACCACGGGCGCAATATATGGAATCAAGAAAGCCCCTCGCACCAAGCTTCTGCCCCTGAATCGGCTGTGAACCATCAGGGCGGCAGCCAACCCCATCAGCAACGCGAGCATTGTTCCCCCTGTGGTGTATATCAAGGTCGCCTTAAGGGCTGGCCAAAAATCATAGTGCGTAAAGATCTTGACGAAATTTTTGACAGTCGTTTCCATTTCCCACCAATGAAAACGACGCAGATCCAATAAACGTACCTTATGAAAGGCTAGCCAAATGTTCCACAGCACGGGAAACAATACTAGCGCCGTGACAATCAAGCACGGTGGCCCTAATAAGAAATAAGCTAGGCGCTGCTCGCGCGAAGCAGCCGTGGGTTGCCTGTCAGGAGAATGTTCGCGGGGCTGCAATGAGATATTGTTTTGGGAAATGTCTGAATTTTTCTTTTTCAATATGAATTTCTAAGCAATTCTTCTCTGCTAGATTCTCATGGTTGGCCGCCATAAACTTACGTTCACTGCTTACTAAGCAACACCCTATCGCCAACACCAATGGGATTTGACAAAAATTACGAACAGCCCTCAAGTGCCCGAATAGCATTTCCCATTTGCTTTGCAGCGGCCTCCTCAGTAACTTCCCCGTCAAGATAGCGCCGTAGAATCCTGATTACCGCCTTTGTGCCGTAAATTTGACCGACACATGCCCCTTTTCCAGAAGCAAATCCCCAACGATCGAAATTATCGACTCCCGTAATAATGCTATTAATAACGTTTTGCGGGAAAAGATCGACAATCCTGGCTTTGCGATCGACACCAATTTGGAGATGCTGCCAGCCGTCTACAAACGCGGGGCGCATGGGAAATTTACCCTCAGGTGCCATACCCAGCCAGTTCAAATAGCCATCTTCGAGCAGATATTCGACCCATTTGTGTGCATCAGCACTGGCGCCGCGCGTAATGGCAAAATAACTCACTTGTCCCCACTGAGCTGGCCCTGCTCCTGATGGTCCCTTAATTGCCGTAACAATTCCCGTCACTTGATGCAGCGGCTTTGTTAACCCTGTAGCTGTTATGGGAACCGAATCCCGCAGTCCTGCTAGTTCATCTAAAATGAAAGGCGACCATATAATCATGGCTTGCCGACCCCCAAAATAATCCTCACGGGTTTGGCGCCAATAAATATTCCCTGGGGGCGTAAAACTGGCAAGTCTTTTGTAAAATTTAAGTGTTTGCATGAATGCCGTCGTGTTCAAATCAACTTTTCCGATGTCGCGATTAACAAGGTATGCCCCGTTGGAAAGTGCAAATTGCTCAAAAACTTGTTGCATGTAGACATTTGTAGGATCGGTGCCGACGGCAATTCCCCATATCCTAGGAGGGTTATGCAAGGCCTGGGCAGCTTTAAGAATTTTTTGCCAAGTATTTGGCGTACTCAGCGGAGTCTCAAGGGTCCTGCTTGCAAATAGATCTTTGCGAAAGAGCAAAAGTTGTCCCCAGCCATCGGCCGGAACCGCTGCCCAGCCCCCCTCGACCTTAGCCAAAGTCAGGGGGCCTGAAGAAAAGCTGCCCGGGCCCAATCGCTTGATCACCTCAGTGGCTGCATTGGGATCCAGAATTCCTTCTTCCACCCACGCAACGACATAATCCAAAGGAAGAAATATCATATCCGGCAACGCATTGGCCGCTGCCGCAGCTACAACCCGAGTCGGAAGTTCACTTTCTTTGACAGGGACAACTTCAACTTCGATACCTTCCAGCTTTTTAAATTGTTTTGCCAAATTGTTCTGAATAGTCATGCGCTTGGGCTCAATTTCCGTCGTCCAGAAGGATAAATGAGATTGTTGCCCGCTGACGCTTACACCCATAGCCATCAGTAGGGAAAATAGCAAAACCAAAATGCCTATCAATCGAAAGGATCGTTTCATGAATATCCTCCTTTCACCTTTTGCCGCCGACTCGGCTTTTTGGGGATTATTACTCGGAAAATATGGTTTGCTACCCCAAAAATGACATCAAATATAGTTCTGTTCAGTAATAACTTGGACCAAAAGTACTAGTTTACTGGATCACAGTCAATTTGCTTGGTAGGTATATGGGATTTTGAGTGCTAGCGTTCGTGAATTTTTTCAGCCACCGCTTTGCCCCAAAGCTTGCAAATAACTGGCCAGGATGAAATCCGTCAGGAACCATAAGTTCAGGATCGAGCGTCAAGACTGGTGATTAATTGAGATAATTTGTACTTTGCCCGAAGTACAGCTTTCAAATGGATAGATGCTACTTATCGCATAGTTGGGTTTAGTGTCAAATAATGATCTCGAAAAATAATGATTTACGAAATTGATATCGTAAAGAATTCGTGTTATTATTTTTATAAACATGATTTTTTTGCCAGCCGGAAGTCAATGCCGGGTCAATCGTACCTTCATCGACCCTGTATCCGATACCTTGGAGAAGCATCATGAGAAAATATAACTTACTGCTTGTGGATGATGATCCGATTGTACTCCATGGTATCGGAGAAGATTTAGAGAAGACTGGTTTTCAGGTTACACGGTCCGACAGTGGAGACAAGGCCTTGAGATTACTGGGAAAAAACATTTATGATGTGGTTATTACAGATCTAGTCATGGAAAAAACCAATGGTATTCAGGTATTAAAAAAAGCTAAAGAATTAAATGCCGAAACGATGGTCATTATCCTAACCGGATACGGTGATATGACCTCTGCAATCAATGCCCTGCGCAATCAAGCAGATGATTATCTGCTCAAGCCCTGTGAATCGGAAGAAATGATTTATTGCCTGAACCAATGTTTAGAGAAATCGAAGCTGTCTCGAAAAATCAAACTTTATCAAAAATTATTACGGATGTGCTGCGTTTGCAAAAGGATTCAAGTGGATCAAAGTGGGGATGGGGACAATAGCGAATGGGTTTCGATCGAAAAATTTATACACGACAAAGCAAGTTTGGACATTACCTCCAGCTATTGTCCCGATTGTGCCAGGGAGACAATGGAGGAATTCGGCGATAAAAGAGCATTAAATTGAATTCCATTATATTGGAGATATCTGATATTTTGGACCCTCTTTCGACTCATCGATGTTGTCCATTTCTTAATTTTATCAGATACTTTTTTCAATTTTATCATAATTTTGTTTATTTGACTTGAAACATCGGCCGCGTTAGATGTGATTTTTTGCATTGCGGACAACGACCGGGGCGGGTAAATCGTTTGCGTTCATCAAAAACGTATCCACAAAGCAGACATTGACTTGGGTAAACAATCAATTTCTTCTTTTCGGCTTTTACTGACCGGGCAACGTGGGCAAGATGAGTATAAACCTCCCTTTCCCGAATACCTAATTCTTGGGATAACTCCCTGGCATCCATCTCATGTCTGCTCAAAAGATCGACTATCTTCTGTCGGATGGTTTGCATTTTTAATTATTGAAGTAATGGAATGCTGGAGCAATGGAAAATTGAAAAAGAAAAGACATTTTCTCCTTGCTGCTGGGGATTAATATAACAATGTTGGCACTTGAGATTACACTGAGTGAGAATATGGAAAAATAGATTGGTGGAATGTTTCTCAAAAACAACGGTTCTGGGGGATGTTATATTTGTTCAATAAGTCGCTTGACTTTCTTTTTAGCTGCAATCAACTCTTCGTTGGTCGCGCGCAATCGAATGGACATATACTCGGCAAATATTCGGTATAGCAGCAACAAGAAATCTACTCTTTCATCCCGGGTGCTGCCGGGAGAAATTCTATTTTTGGCCGAAGTGTCCACAGCCAGACAAATCGTTTCGCCTACCGCATAAACCGAGGCAGATCGACTTAGACTATCAATAACCCGCATTTCACCAAAAATTTCACCTTTTTTGTCAATGACGCTGATTTGCATATCTTCTTTGCTAATTCGAATTTTTCCGGAAAGCAGAAAATATAGCCAAGGATCAAAATCACCTTCTTTGATGATTCGCTCACCGTCCTCGTATTCCCTTATCTTGCTGAGCCGAAGCAGTTTACCAAGGCTTTTGGCTTCGAAATTCTTCAAGGCTGGAATCGTCATAAGTTTTTGAATATTTTCTATATTATCCTGCAGATAGCGAGATTCAAGCATTACATCCTCCAAATGACCATTATGCCAGACCTAGGCATAACTAGTATTCTATAATGCTATTTAAAAAAGGGCAAGCTGTAAATTTAACACCTTGGAAATTCAGCAATAATTAATTTTATCAGTTGATTTCAAGACAATGCTTAGACACCTCACTATCAAAATGAACGGGATAACACCCATCAAAACAGGCTTTACAAAAATGGTTGTCCGGATTCTCAATACCAGTCGAATGCAATAGCCCATCAATGCTGAGATAATAGAGGGAATCAAGGCCTAAAAATTCTCTAAGCTCATCCACTGACTTTCTGGCGGCAATTAGCTCACCTCTAGTCGAAAAATCAATTCCGTAATGACATGGAAATCGATGCGGCGGACCGGCCACCCGCATGTGAACTCGATTGACGCCAAGCTCCCGTAATGCTTTCACACGGGTTTTGATGGTGGTTCCCCTGATGATGGAATCTTCAATAATGATGATATCTTTCCCTTTTAAAAGCTTTTTGACAGGATTAAGCTTAATCCGGACTCCAAAATCGCGCATGCTTTGCGCCGGTTGAATAAAGGTTCTGCCCACGTAATGATTTCGGATCATACCCATTTCGAAGGGTATGCCGGATTCTTCAGAATAGCCAATGGCGGCATAGGTACCGGAATCCGGAAAAGGCATGACCAAATCGGCCTCTGCAGGTGCTTCTTGGGCAAGTCGCCGCCCATGGGCTTTGCGGGTTAAATAGACATTTTGCCCATAAAAGGTGCTGTCCGGCCTGGCAAAATAGATAAATTCAAATATACAAAACGCTCGTTGGTCGGCTGCAGGCGTTTGGATGCTTTTAATTCCGTCCGGGCTGATAATTACGATTTCTCCGGGATTTAGCTCACGCACAAAGTCGGCTTCCACTAGATCAAAGGCGCAGGTTTCAGAAGCCAACACGTAATTTCCGTTTAATCGGCCCAAACACAACGGCCTGAAACCATACGAGTCTTTAATTCCGATTACCTCCCCCCGGCTGGTCAACACCACAAAAGAAAAGGCCCCCTCCAATTTGGTAACCGTTTCCACGAGAGCGCTTTCAAAGCCATGTGTGAGATTTTTGACAAATAGATGCAAAAACACTTCGCTGTCCATAGTGGTCTGGAAAATAGATCCCGATTGTTCCAGCTCATTTTTTAGGAGGTGCGCATTCACAAGATTCCCATTGTGAGCAACCGCATAGGAATTTTTGCGATGACGAACCATGAAGGGCTGGGCATTGGCAAGGATGGAACTTCCGGTTGTCGAATAGCGCACATGCCCGATGGCGCATTTGCCTTCCAATTGCTCCAGCAGGCCCATATCGAAAACGTCAGAAACCAAACCCATGCCTTTATGCTCAATAATGCTCTGATCCCTGACCACAGCAATGCCGGCACTCTCCTGCCCCCTGTGTTGCAAGGCATACAGACCAAAATACGTCAATTGTGCAGCGTCCGGATGTCCACAAATGCCAAAAAGCCCACAGGATTCACGCGGCTTTTCAGTGAAACTTGAAACTTGAAACTTGAATCTCGATTTATTTTTCAGCTGCATCTATTTTCGTGCTCCTTATAAATGCATTATATTTAGACCCAATTCTTCAATTATTAAATTTGATATATCCTCAGCCAGTCGATATACTTCCAATTCATAGACGACTTTCATTTTTGCGCCAATTTTCCAATTTCAAAAGTCGTATTCCTGGAGAGCCTTCACCGTAAGATCTTTCTGCTTTAATGCTTGAATGCCCGTATAAATGGCCATGCCTCCCGCAAGGGTCGTGGCATACGGTATTTTGTATTTCAAGGCGGCGCGCCGAATATAATATCCGTCCCGCCGGGTCTCCCCACCGACTGACGTATTGATAACCAACTGGATCTCTCCGCTTTTAATCGCATCGACCACATGCGGACGCCCGACAGATACTTTTTTTACCATTTTATTGGGTATGCCGTGTTTTTTTAAAAATTTTGCAGTACCGCTGGTCGCCATGATTTTGAAACCGGACTGCAAAAATTTCTCTGCCACAGGCAGCACGGTTTCTTTATCATTATCGATAACACTGATAAGAACCGTACCCGCTGTCGGAAGATTCTGTCCTGCCCCCAATTGAGCCTTCGCATAGGCGGCGCCAAATTCAGAAGCAATTCCCATAACCTCGCCGGTGGATTTCATTTCAGGGCCCAGCAAAATATCCACGCCCGGAAAGCGGTCAAAAGGCAATACGGCTTCTTTTACCGAAATATGTTCGGGGATTCTTTCTTCGGTTAGCCCCAATTCCTCAAGGCTTCGACCAAGCATCACTTTGGTGGCAAGTTTGGCGAGCGGCACACCGGTGGCCTTACTGACAAATGGAACCGTGCGGGATGCTCTGGGATTGACCTCAAGGACATAAAGCTGGTCGTCCCTGATCGTATACTGGACGTTCATTAAACCCACTACATTTAGCTCGGATGCCATGGCCTTGGTCGCATGGGTAATCCGATCAATAAAATCCGGTTTTATACCGGTCGGCGGAAGCACGCAGGCCGAATCACCGGAATGTACGCCGGCCTCTTCGATATGTTCCATAATGCCACCGATAACGGTCGCCTTGCCGTCTGAAATGGCGTCCACATCCACTTCCCACGCATCTTCCACAAATTTATCGATTAAAACCGGATGTCCCGGAGATGCCATAAGGGCCAAGCGGGTAAAATTCTCAAGGCCTGGGCGATCATAAACAATTTTCATGGCCCTTCCACCAAGCACATAAGAAGGACGAACAATAACCGGATAACCAATGGTTTCAGCGACCTTCACCGCCTCTTGCACACTCAACGCAGTATCATTGGCCGGTTGCACCAGCCCTATCTTGTTCAGCAACTCTTGAAAATGTTTTCGATCTTCAGCCCGGTCTATGCTTTCCGGCTGGGTGCCAAGAATCGGCACGCCGGCTTTGTGCAGTCCGGCTGAAAGATTAAGGGGGGTTTGACCGCCGAACTGAACGATGACTCCCATCGGCTTTTCCGTTTCCACGATGTGCAGAACATCTTCCAGTGTCAGGGGTTCAAAATAGAGCTTATCGGAGGTATCATAATCCGTGCTGACGGTCTCGGGGTTGCTGTTGACCATAATGCTTTCTATGCCTTCTTCGCGTAATGCAAAAGAAGCATGAACACAGCAATAATCAAACTCAATTCCCTGCCCAATCCGGTTTGGGCCGCCACCCAGGATCATCACTTTTTGGCGATCCGAGACCCTTGCTTCGTTTTCGGCTTCATAGGTTGAATAGTAATAGGGTGTAGACGCCTTAAACTCGGCAGCGCAGGTATCCACGAGTTTATAAACCGGCTTTAAATTCAAATCATTGCGTCTTCGCTTTATATCTTCCTCGCTGGTTTTGGTCAGATGCGCCAGCTGAACATCTGAGAATCCGCATTGTTTAGCGTGCCTAAGCAAGGCATCGGACAGGTTGTTTTCGGTTTTTTTGATTTCCTGTTCCAACGCAACAATCTGTTTTATCTGAAACAAAAACCATGGATCAATACCGGATAATTTGTACATTGTTTCCAAGGACATGCCTCTGAGGATGGCTTCACGCAGAAAGAAAACGCGTTGAGAATTGGCAGTGGCCAATTTCTGTTCAATTTCTGAGCGTGCGGGTTTTCCGACTTTGTATAGTTTGGGGTCATAGGGGTATTTTCCATCGCCCCCCAACCCGAATCGGCCGATTTCCAAAGAGCGCAGACCTTTTTGCAGCGCTTCTTTAAACGTGCGCCCGATAGCCATCGTTTCGCCGACAGACTTCATCGACGTGGTCAGATAATCCGGAGTTTCGGGAAATTTTTCAAACGTCCAGCGCGGTACTTTAACCACACAATAATCCAAGGTGGGTTCAAAAGACGCCAGGGTCTCTCCCGTAATATCGTTGGGGATTTCATCAAGGCTATAGCCCACCGCCAGTTTAGCGGCAATTTTGGCAATTGGAAATCCGGTGGCCTTGGAAGCCAGGGCCGAGCTGCGGGAAACTCTGGGATTCATTTCGATAACAACCATTTCACCGTCGACAGGATTGACGGCAAACTGCACATTGGAGCCGCCGGTGTCCACACCGATTTCTCTCATGATGGCAATGGCCGCGTTGCGCATCTTTTGATATTCCTTGTCGCTGAGGGTTTGAGCCGGTGCCACCGTGATGCTGTCGCCCGTATGAATACCCATGGCATCCATGTTTTCAATGGAACATATGATGACCACATTGTCATTTTTGTCCCGCATAACCTCCAGTTCATATTCTTTCCAGCCCAGGACCGACTCTTCCAGCATAACTTCCCCGATCAGGCTGGCATCCAAACCGGCTTTGGCCAGTTGTTCTAAATCTTCTGGATTGTAAGCCACGCCACCGCCGGTACCCCCCAGGGTGAAGCTTGGCCGCACGATAATTGGAAACCCGATATCTGCGGCAATCTCTCGGGCCTTTTCCATATTACCGGCGATGCCGCTATTTGGAATGCGCAACCCGATGTTGCTCATGGCATTGCGGAAGAGATCACGATCTTCGGCTTTTTTAATAGAATCCGGAGATGCGCCGATCATTTCTGCACCGAATTTTTCCAGGATTCCCATTCGGGCGACTTCCACTGCGGTATTTAATCCGGTTTGCCCGCCCAAGGTCGGCAATAGGGCATGCGGTCGCTCCTTTTCAATAATTTTGGCTACAGTATCCGGCGTTATGGGCTCGATATAGGTTCGGTCGGCAAATTCCGGATCCGTCATAATCGTCGCCGGATTGCTGTTCACCAGGATGATGACAAATCCCTCTTCTTTCAACGCTTTGCAGGCCTGGGTACCCGAATAATCAAACTCACAGGCCTGGCTGATAATAATCGGCCCCGCGCCAATAATCAGAATCCTGTTTATATCGGTACGCTTCGGCATTTAACGACGTTCCATCAATTTTTTAAACTCATCAAAAAGATATCTCGCATCGTGTGGACCGGGTGATGCTTCGGGATGGTATTGCACTGAAAAAATTGGCAATTCGCGGTGTCGGAATCCTTCCAGAGTATTATCATTCAAATTGATGTGGGTGATCTCGACATCTTTTTCATCAAGTGTTTCAATATCCACAGCGAATCCATGGTTTTGAGAGGTGATCTCAACGCTTCCGGATTTAAGATGTTTAACCGGTTGGTTAATACCCCGATGACCGAATTTCAACTTAAACGTTTTGCCGCCCAGCGCCAGTCCGATGAGTTGATGGCCCAGACAAATGCCAAACATTGGCCGGTAGTCCAAAAGGGCCCGTATGGTATCAATGGCGTCGGTTACGGGCTCTGGATCTCCCGGTCCATTGGATAAAAAGATGCCATCAGGTTCCATGGCTTGAACGATTTCGGCATTGGTGGAGCTGGGCACAACGATAACTTCGAAGCCGGCCAAGGAAAGCAATCGCAGGATATTGTACTTGATACCAAAATCAAAGGCGACCACCGGTCGTTTTTCAGCGCGAGATTGCCAGATGGTTTTGTCCAACGGGCAAAGAATCGGGTTCAAATACTGCGGTTTTCCATCTTTCCAACGGTATG
>CP070746.1:1230783-1235178 GCA_020348305.1 Desulfobacterales bacterium | reverse complement strand
CGGGGTTCCGAGCAGATGATGGGGACATCCTTGTCGAGGCTTTTGATATTGACTCTTTTTGAGTGGGCCGTCTCGGAAATAAAGATCAGATCTTTATCATGTGCATCTCCGGTTCGGGCATATTTATCCTTTTTAACAGAAACTTTGAAGCCCTTTCTTTCCAGATGCCTTTTTATCGCGCGATCACTGGAATTTAGCCTGTGGTGCCCCACCACAAAAAGAGCTTTGAGTTGCCCATTATCCTCGGGATCGCCAGCGTCGACTTCATCACCGCCCTTGATGTTTAAGGTTAGACCCCATTTTGCAAGAAAGTCCTTGATGCTATGATATCCGCTGTTGATATGAGATTTGCCGCCCGCACAGCGAGCAGGATTCTCCCCACCGAAGGCATAGGAGGCGCTGAAGACCAAAAGCATTGTGACCAACAATAATTTTTTCCCCCATGGCTTGGTCTTCATGCCTTTTCTGCAATGATTAAATAGCATGTAAATCCCCCCTTTTTTGTAAAAACGAGTTTATTAAAAAGTTTATCAATAAAAGTTTTTCAACTATCGGCGTGTTTGTGAATATTAAATCAATTGAAATGAAATCGAAATTTCCCTTACGCAAATGAAATTTATACAAATTTCGTACCAATTCTGTGATTCAGCCATGAATTTATAGATTATTCAGGTAGTTATGTTTATCACCCAATATTCAAACACGAAGAATATGACAAAAATTGTCAGTTTTTCAGCCTCAATAGCGGCAAATTAGTCGGAAGGATAAAAATTTGATTCAAATTCTAGATTAGATTTACTTTATAGATCAGAATGGAAAGCACCTGCTCTTAAATGGTGAATAAGATTGTTGATTGGAAAGAAGAAAGAAGCGGCGAAAACAATAAACCTTTTTTTGGTTCTAGGTTCCCTTTTCAAATACGATAAGGGAATGGCCATACCGATGAGTGGAAAAATCTGCTCCGCTGGCTGAAAAATAACGATCCCAAAATTTTTCAATTGATCGAAATTTTTTGGAATCATCTGCACTGGCACCGGCCACATAAACCTTGACCTTGGTGAGGTTGGGGACGAGATTCTGCTTTTTTCGGTGTCTGATGATATCGGCGATATACTTTTCCGTGACCTTGACCTGATCAAAATTGTATTCCTTTGAATCCTGGACCATGTCAGAGAGGATAACCAGGATCTTTTCGCGTTTCTCGTCATGGAAGATTGTATCGGCAATATTCAGGGAATTTAAAATCTCTGTTCGCGGAGTCCCTCGCTTGCGGGACAGGAGTTGGTTTACCTGCGTTCGAATGTTTTCTTTGGTCTTGGCCAGGTTTTGTTCGAACTGAATGCGGTTGACCCATATCGATTTATTGGGAATTTCCGCATCCACCACCGGCTTGAAGTCGATAAAGGATCGGCCGGTAATGGTCCCCACAACAATACGATCCCCTTGCTGAAGGTTTTGATAGATTTTCTCAAACGCCTCACTATAAACCGTGCGTCGAGCACGGTTCGTGCTGCCCGACATGTCGACAAAAACAAGAATTACCCGTGCACTTTTTTTATCTTTCCCGAACTTCCAAAAGGCTTCAGCATTCGGGCTCAGGGAACTCAATAACAAAAGCGAGCTCAGAAAGGTGAGCCACAAGGGTTTAAGTCTGCACCGCTTCATTGGGGTTTACCTCCTCAAAACTTATGAAAAGGGTTGATGGTTCACTATTTGCTCACCGGCTGCACACGCAATTTGGTGGTCGCGCTTAACATTTGCTGCCTGTCTTCCTGTTTTTCAAATTCCACGTCCATCGCATGGTCTTGTTCAAAGGACGCGGGTTTTGCATGGTCAGGACGCTCGCGTTGATTGATTTTACGATAGTAATAGATGATTTCCTGGACTTGTTGATGAATACGGTTGATTTTTTGTTGTTGCTTGGTAAGAATTTTATTGTGTTTTGCCTCAATGGCCCGCATGGCCTTATTGATCTGGTTGGTCCTGCGGTGCAAATGCTCCAGCTTGGGGTCTGTGTCATGGGCAAAATAGGAGCATAGCGTGGCAGCAGCTAATATGACCAGGTTCAGGCCAACAAATGCGGCACCGATAAATTTACTACTAGCGAAACTGGTGACCGCACCTGAGGTACTGAGGTCGCCCAGGTACTGGACACGCACGTAGCCAATGGCAATGAGACCGCCAACAGTCAGAAGGAGCAGTGCCCCGACACCAATGCCGGCTTTCCACCATGGGTCAGAGCCCCGCTTTAAAAGAATTCCCAAGGCATGGGCGATCCAGGGGATGGCCACGGCCACACCGACCGCCATGATCCATGTGAATATTTGGCTTTCACCAAATACCGCAAAGGCCAGGGAATTCATGGGGATTTCACCCAGGACAAATAGGGTCATCAAAATGTAATACTTCCCTCTGGATAACTCCACACTCGGTTCGGTGCGCTCGATCTTGGCGGCGTGAGCATCATAGTCTTTGGAGATACGTTCATAATCCTTGAGCAAGGGTTTGTGTTTGCCGTTGAGGATCTCCAACTGGGGCCCATATTTAGTCGTTACTTGCCGCGCCTCGTTTCGGGCCATCGCCATCAACTCCTGCTCGAACTGAGAGGGATTCGGATCATCCCTGCCGGGAATATTATTTTTTGCATCGACGATCGCATTTCGCCGAACCGTTCGCCTATTGTACATTTTTCACCTCTTTCTGTCTAAAAAGACCGCGAATTAGGATAAGTGATCATGGTTGATAAATATTTATTTTTAAATCTAATACATAAAAGAATATTAAAATTTGCCTTTTCTGTCAAGAAAAAAGGGTAAGCTATTGATTTCTTTTGATTTTAAACCTTTTTGACCGAGTTGTCTCCCATCGCAAATTGGTCTCGGATATAGTGTATTAAATTAAGGTGAACGTAACGATCCGTTATAAGATAGGAATTTTAAGCTCTGCTAAAAGGCTGGGGAGTGTATCAAGCTCTTGATCGTCATCTCATGTCCCGGATGATGGCGCGAATGGCTGGTGCCTGGAGCTCGATACTTTCGGTGAGCTTGAACTGACCAAGCGCTCTGACAAGATTGTGTTCCGGCCCTTTGACCTTAAAGTAGACATCGCCTTCCAAATAGTCGGTAAAATATCTCAGTCCCAGCTCGAAAGCGATCAGGCGGACAGCGTCGTACAGATAATCATAGTCATTGACAGTGAGGAACTCATTTGCCATTGAGAAATAGCCTTTCAGAATGGCTTGGCAGAGGTCGGTTTCGAAGTGAACCGTCTCCAACTGATTGGATTCTTCTCCAGTCAGATTACAGGCCGAGCGGAGGCAGTCGCCAATATCATAATGCACTAAACCTGCTTTGACGGTGTCGAGGTCAACAATGCTGATGGCCTGTCCAGTGGCCTTGTCCATCATGATATTGTTGACCTTTGGGTCGCCATGAATGGGGCGAAGATGCAGTTTGCCCCGGGCTCTGGCGTTTTCAAGCACGTGTGCCCAAACACTTCGCTTGCTGACAAACTGCAAACAATAGTGCATTTCGGGTGATTTGCGTGCCCTGTGTTTAGACAGAACCGTATCATAGTGCCGTAAGTAGCGCGGCGTATTGTGAAACCCTTCCAGCGTATCGGCCAGTCTATCCGGAGGCAGATCGCTGAGAAGCTCGTGGAACATGCCGAGTGCATAGCCGACTTCTCTTGCTTGCTTAATATTTTTGATGATATCAAAAGATTGCGAGTTTTCAATAAAACTTATCGCTCGCCAGAACGATCCATAAGAGTCAAGCCAGTGGTCACGTTCGTCTTGTGTGAGAAGCACCTGTGGCATCTCCCAGCGGCATCCTGTTTTGAGAGGGGCGCGTTTAAGTTGCTGGCGAACATGTTCTGTGACGGTCCGCATATTCAGCATGACAAGTTCTGGCTGAACAAACACTTTTGAGTTGATGCGTTGCAGGATAAAATGCTTATCCTCTTTAGACTCCAGGGTTACCAGGAAGGTGTCATTGATATTACCATCCCCAAATTCCTGGATGTCTATGATTTTTTCCAGTGGCTTGAATTTTCTGGCAATGGCAACAAGATTGTCCAAGGTTTTACCTCATGAATTAAGGTTGAAGTGCTTCCCTTACCGTCCCCAGCTGAGCTGCGGGCTGTAGGCATTTAAAACTAGCACGGCTTTTTACGTGAAACCCCGCAGTTTCTTGCCGCATCGTAGATTTAGCGAAGACGGGTTTGGTTCTTCCATCTGGTTATGTAGCATCTTCGTTGTCTGGCAGCTCTAACAAGCGGACATCTTCAAGATCAACGTCTCTGCCGGCAGCTCGTTTCGATCTAATTAGATCTTCTAACGACACAACATGAAATTGTTGCCCCTGATACTGCATGGTTTGTTTTCTTTCCCATGCT
>CP070746.1:1225131-1230683 GCA_020348305.1 Desulfobacterales bacterium | reverse complement strand
CATTGCCTTTGCACCCAGTTTGGCTTTGGTCTCCATCACAAATTCTTTATCACCAACAGCTATGGTTGCCGGTTTTGACGGCGGTTGCATGATATCTATCTTCCCAAAATGCTCCCTTTCGATTCTTTCTTTGATTATATTCTCTTCCCGTTCTCCCGGCTATAGCACAATTCTCTCTTATGACATCTATAGGTAATATGCCATACATAGCCAGGCAGATGATGTCTATTTGCGCGAGCCATTGATGATTAAAATCACTTTATTGGATAAATACCGGTTCTAATATTGATCTTGCTTAAAACCACTTTTTTGCCATCAAAAAGGTGGTTCTAAGACCCTAAACATCCCCTCGTTTAACATTTATTTCATTGATTTTCAATAAGTTAATTTGGTCCGACAAGCATTACACATTCCAATATAATGCAATCCAATAGAACATGAACTGCTGTCTATAATTACTATCTCAAATTCTTCGTTTTAATGCCAGGATTGAGCAGATTATCAGGGTCAAAGAAAAAGTAGTGCCCAGAATTATTACTGGTATCAGCTTTGTAGCATGAAGTTCGAAGAAAAATTTTTGCGGACCGCTGGATAGCAAACACATTAGTCCGACAATTATAGAAGAAATATATCCGATTTTAAAATGAAAATATACCAGATATAATGATACGACAGCCAGGGCAATGGTAGATCCGATATATGGACCGAATTGACCCGGAGGATTCGGCGGCACCTGGGCGAAAAGCGCTTGTATCATGACCCAATTTAGAACGATAAGACCAATCAATGAACTCATTGAAGCTTGAATAATTGAATTTTGTTTTTCCATTTTATTACCTCCGTTTTTCTGTTCATTAAAAGAAATTTATAACCACTTATGACCAATTTAAAAAGCTATGCTTTTTTGATTCATCTTTGACAATTTCATTCACATTCATTTTTTCTTCGTTTTTTATATCAAGTAAATTTAGACTATTTATATTGATATAGTCAAAATTAACTATTTATCCAAAAAAAATTTCTTCTGTAACCAGCGTTACTTACCAAACCTGTTGATGGCCTTTTCGATCCATTTTCTTTCCGCCTCAAACAACATTCTTTCATGTTCAATAAAAAACCGGTCAAAGTCTTTAACCGGCTTCGGTATAGCCGGTGAATTTAAATACATATCCATAAGGTCCAATTTTTCATCAATGGCTCTAATCGCCTTTTCGCCAAATTGTTTTATCTCTTTTCGAGAACGTCTTGTATTGAATTTTAATGCCAGTTTGAATCCATAGAATTTAGGATACAAACCTAAAAATGCTTCTGCCTGAAAATTATCAAAAATAACTTTACCATAGTCCGTCATTTTATAAATCGTTTTTTCCGGATACAGTCCGGTCCGTGTTTTAATCACTTCCTGGACCGCCTTATCCTTATTTAGTTTTTTGAGCGCGTAATAGATAGACCCTTTTTTGACTTCGGTCCAGTTACTTATCTTTTTCTTTTCCAATTCCATGATAATATCATAACCGCTGCCCTCTTTTATTGATTCCAATGCACCTAAAACCACAAATTTTGCGACATCCATGATTATTCCTCTTTAAATAATCAAATTTGACTATTCAAATATAACTTTATAAATTATTTGTCAAGTATTTTTTAAAACATTGGTGAATTGGTCACAAGATAGGTGGATTAGGGCCTCAGGACATAGAAGGTGATTGTAAATCGAAAAATGAGGGCAATCCTTCAGCGCACCAATGCTTCAGAGAATCGTTGAGCTATCAATGTGTAACCCGCATCGTTAGGATGAATCGGATCGCTCATCATTTTTTGATTTCCCATGATGCCTTCGAAAATATCAGGAATAAGGATCGCCCCGGTTTGATCCGCCAGATCCTGGTACCCTTTCCCATAGCCCCGATCCCTGAAAGGAAATTTAATACCTCCGATGATTACTTTTGCACCGTTTTTTTGAATGGCATCGACGATTTTTAGCAAATTGCTAAATGCGGTGTCTGTGGATACACCATTTTTTAAATCGTTTCCCCCTAATGTAATCAGAACAATATCCGGGTTTTTTGACAATACATCCTGTTGCAGTCTTCTCAATGCTCCGGCGGTGGTATCGCCGGGTACACCGGCATTAATGACCGGCTTGTTCATCATTTTTGACAACTGCGAAGGATAATCCATGCCCTTGCTGGATCCAATACCGGAGGTCAAGCTGTCACCGAAACAAATAATAGTTTCATAATTTGATTTATGCGATCCACCATTTTGGGTAGGAAAAAAGACGACATACGTAATAAATATAATACCGAATGCTAATATGAGGTAAGCAACTTTTTTCATTTTCGTCAATTCACCACAGAGGCCACCTGAGCCGCCCAATGGGCCAGGGTGCCTTCTTCAATATCCAAATACTTCACTTGGGCGTTAACCGCTTGAAGAGCATTGATGATGTTGTTTTCCGAAGTTGTAAAACTGTGATTGCCGCGGAATGCTCCTTTATCATCCATATCTCCCAGAACACTGTTTCGAGCATGTACATCCAAAGCCAAGTGTGCTATTTTTCTCATCGGACGACCTCCTTTTGGTGTAAGTGGTTATTGGTTATGATTTTCTATCTTACACCAGGTCGTCCGTTTTTCATATTACCAGAGAATATATTTTTTTCCTGGGCGGGACCTGCCTTCGCTGAAGAGCTACGGCAAGGCAGGGACGACGCCCAGGGAAAACCATCTGCCGTTTCGCCGTATTGTAAATTTTTTATAATATCGCATCGGACAAAAGAAATATAAACTCTGTGCTCTCTGTGCCTCTGTGGTGAAATAAATGCTTTATTCCGACTCTAAATACTCCGTCGAATCGGATATGCCGGTGCGGCTTTCTTGGGTTTCCAGTGAACAACCAGGATTCCTGAGGTAATCAGCACCAAGGCCAAAATAATCTTCGGCGTAATCGGTTCGCCTAAAATTAGCCCGCCTAATGCAACTCCGGCGATAGGCATGATGAACACAAACGAATGTAGTGCCACAGCCCCGTATTTTTGAAGCAAATTATTCCAGGTCACAAAACCAAAAGATGCCGTTACAAGGCTCTGATACAGGAGCGCAGCAAGGATCTTGACATCTAGATTTGATATCATTTGGCTGTCAAAGAGGAAAGCTTCGAGAAAAAATAAAGGAGCTGAAAATACAGTACTATACAGAACAATTTGGAAAGCATTATAAGCGCTAATGATTTTCTTTAAATAAACCACACTGCAGGACCAAACAAAGATCCCAATCAGAATAATTACATCGCCTATTCGAAAATCGGATGTGACACCTTTTTTTTCCATGAACATAAACGCCACGCCGGCAAACCCTAAGAGAATGCCGAAAAATTTCCGTTTGGTAATCCGATCACCGGGTATAAAAAAATGGGCCAGAAAAAGAATGAAAAAAGGGAGCAGATTCGCGAGCAATGTTCCGCGGGAAGCATTGGATTTACTGAGACCAAAGTAAAATAAAGATAATTGGGCCCAAAAGAGCATGGACAAAATAAATATCTGATGGAATTGGCCCTTTTTCAAAGAAAGACGTTTTCCGGAGGATTTGGCCCATATAAAAATGACTATGGCAGCTATACTGAAACGAATTCCAGCTGTGGTAAACACCCCTACTCCGTGAAACGACATCTTTATGGCCACGGCATTAGACCCGAAAAGGGTACATAAGAAAATCGTAAATAGGGCAGTCAAAAAAGACAAATCCTGGTTTGAGGGTAAGTTTTGAATCATTCTAGGTTTCGATTCCCATTTGAATTTGGATTTATAAAAAAATTTAGATCGTCTTTATATCAGAAAAAGCTACTTGACAATAGCATAAATTAAAAGCAAATCACGCTCTAAGAAAACAGATACCCAAAGGAGGATTCTTGATCGATGGATCTAAATATCAGAAAATTTAATTCAGCTGTTCTGGAATATCTCTCGGAAGATCAAATGCGCGACATCCACTCGGCAGCGCTTGAAATCCTGAAGGATACAGGAACCATTGTACACCATGAAGAAGCCGTCGAGCTTTTGCACCAAGCCGGTGCAAATGTAAAAGACGGCAACCGTGTTTATTTATCGGGCGACCTGGTGGAAAGAGCCATCCAAAGTGCACCATCGCGAGTGACGGTTTACGATAGAAACGGAAATCCCGCAATGTTTTTGGAGGCAAGAAATGTTTACTATGGCACGGGCTCAGACTGCCCGAATCTTCTGGATAGCTTTAGTGGAGAGCGAAGAGAATTTTTATCCGCAGATGTTGAAGATGCCGTCCGGCTGGTGGATTTTTTGCCAAATATCAACTTTATGATGTCCATGGGATTGGCGCCTGACATTCCCATTGATATACAATACCAGCAAAAATACGCCATTATGATTCGCAACTCCACCAAGCCTCAAGTCATCACAGCTGCCAATAAGACATCATTGAACGATATTATCAACATCGCCGCTGCGGTGGTGGGAGATCGTGAAGAACTTAGCCGAAAGCCGGTGTTTGTTTTGTATGACGAGCCCACTTCACCCCTTGTTCACACTGAGGAAGCCCTGGAAAAGCTTTTGTTTATGGCAGGAAACGGGCTGCCGATTAATTATTCTCCGGGTTCAATGGCCGGCGGAACAAGCCCGGTAACCATGGCAGGCTCCATTGCTCAAGCCATTGCGGAGATTTTAGCCGGCCTAATCATCCATCAGTTAAAAAAACCGGGGGCACCCTTTATTTTTGGTGGAGGAATGTCACCGATGGATATGCAGAGCATGCAACCCACTTATTCTTCTCCGGAAGCTATGATCGAGCAGGCCGGATTGTGCCAGATCGGACGATGCCTATACAACCTTCCGACCTGGGGATTCGGTGGGTGCAGTGCCTCCAAACTGGCTGACGAGCAAGCGGTCAATGAAGCCGCAACCTATATCCTAATGTCGGGCTTGATGGGCACCAATCTGGTTCACGATGTGGGTTACCTGGAATTCGGGCTGACCTATTCGTTTGATCTGCTGGTCATGTGTGACGAGTTTATCGGACAGGTTCGACGCATGATGGAAGGGATTCGGGTCGATCGAGAATATTTGGCGCTTGATGCGATCAAGCGTGTGGGGCCCGGAGGCCATTTTCTGCAAGATAATCATACATTGAATCATTTTCGGGAAAACTGGCAACCGGATATAACTGACAGAACAACCCATGAAACCTGGATTGCCGATGGAGCTACTACCATGGGACAACGGGCGAAAGAAAAAATAAAGCATGTTCTTGAAATGCATAAGCCGGAGCCGCTTTCACCGGAAATCAATGCTGAAATAGAAGCAATCTTACAGAAAATAAAATCGGGTTGAAAAACCACTTCTAATTCGGCCATTAAATTATTTAGCCCATGACTGAGTAACTACTCTCCGGGTTAATCGTACGGTTGCGTGAAAAAAAATCCGCATTGATGGGGATGCCGATCGTTGGCAATTTAAATTGGAGTGGATGTTTGTCGTGATCCAGGTTTTGATTTTCCACATTATCGATCAACTCGGCCAT
>CP070746.1:1186282-1225031 GCA_020348305.1 Desulfobacterales bacterium | reverse complement strand
AAAATGCTTTTGATGAATTGAATACAACCACCAAAGCATCTGCAGAACCTGAAAGCAAAGAGAATGAAGAAGAAGACAAGGATTCTGCTGTTGCGAGTGATGATCAAAATAAAAAAGGATAACCGAGCGGTTTTAAGAATTGTTTAATTTGCTGAACCGAGGATCGAACGATAATGCATGAGGATGAAAAAATCCCATTTACAGCTCACCTGGAAGAGCTCAGGAAACGATTAATTACGAGTTTCATCGCCATCGGCGTCGGTGCTGTTATTTCCTTTGCATTCAAGGAAAGGCTTTTTAACATTCTTATACAACCGCTTATTAAAGTAATGGAAGAAGGTGACACCCTAATCTTTACCGGGCTTCCAGAGGCCTTTTTTACGTATTTAAAAGTCGCTTTGCTCTCCGGGATATTAATATCAAGTCCCATAATTTTATATGAATTCTGGATGTTTGTCGCTCCCGGTTTATATAAGAAAGAACGCCGCCTATTGGGTCCGATTGTTTTTCTTTCATCATTCTTTTTTATCGGGGGCGCGTTGTTCGGTTATTTTATTGTCTTTCCGTGGGGGTTTAAATTTTTTCTGGGGTTTGCCACCGAAACCATCCGGCCGCTGCCCTCCATGAAGGAATATTTCGCCTTTTCGGCTAAACTCTTGCTCGCCTTTGGACTGGTATTCGAACTTCCCCTGGTCCTTACGTTTTTAGCCAAATTGGGCATTGTCTCCGTGGATTTCTTGAAAAAAAACCGAAAATATGCCCTTCTGTTATTTTTTGTCGGTTCCGCAATTCTGACACCACCTGATGTTATCACCCAGATTATGATGGCCTGTCCGTTGATGGCTCTCTACGAAATCAGTATTATCGGCGCCAGGATCTTCGGTAGAAAAAAGCCTCAAGCGGATCAAGCAGAGGATTTGGCGGGTTAAGTATGATGTTACCGACGAGTTTCGCCTTCGATTAATATTCAATCGGATCAAAGCGCCGCGCGTAAAACCGGACAATATTTCATAGACCCATTAAATTTTTTATCGAAAAATTTTTTTTATTATTTAATAGTAATATTAGTAAGTTATCCTTTTTCAATTTATAAGCTTTGTCATTGACAGAACAATTTTTGCCTGATAAAAATATATTGGCACTAGTTATTGGGGAGTGAATGGAGATATCAAAACTGCTCAAAAAAGGAGGGAGATTGGAGGTTATGAAAAGAAAATCATTTCTGATATTAGTGATTGTCGGTATTGCTACGCTGTTTGTTGTTGCCGGCATTTTTGCGAAAACAGTCTCGGATGTGATCGAACTGAAGGACCCGGCGTATAAAGAGCATGAAAAGGGAGTCGTTAAGTTTGAACATAAAAAGCACCAAGACGATTATGCCAAAAAATATCCGGAGTTTTACAAAAATGGTTGCGGGGAATGCCACCATGATAAGGACAACAAGCCGCTTTCCGATCTCAAAGAAGGGGACGATGTTCAAAAATGCATCGAGTGCCACAAAATAGCGAGTGAAGCCCCCAAAGGTAAGAAAGCAAAGAAAAAACTTTCAAAAAAGGAAAAAATAAAAGATTATCATGCCGAGGCGCTGCACGAAAACTGCAAAGGTTGTCACAGAAAATACAATAAAAAATACAAACCTACAAAGAAAGCGCCGACAACCTGCGTCAAATGCCATCCGAAAGAGTAATAATTACAGATAAACCATCCAAATTTAAAAAGGGGTAAGTATCGAAGTGATACTTACCCCTTTTTAAATTGGCACAATATGACTTTAAATCATTATAATTTTCTTAAAACGACTCCCGCCCAATCTAGCTCTTTGTCTTTCCAAAGACTTTCAAAGTTTTTTCTAGAATACGTTTTACTTAGATCTACCCATTCGTGGCTTCGAATGCCTGAAAGGACGATGAATCCTTTTGAAACTGTGATTTTCCTCAGAAATGAGCAAATTCTTTTCAACGTTGGAAGCCGCAAATTGGCGGTCACCAGAGAAAAGGTTTGATCGATGGTTTCCAAATATTGATCTGAAATTTCAATTCGATCTTCAAGGCCGTTTATGAAAACATTTTTTTTGGCTTCAGACCTGGCACAGGGATCAATATCAATCCCGACGCCTTTGGCTATGCCCAAGCGCACGGCCGTCATGACTAAAATGCCCGATCCGGTACCAATATCCAAAACCATGCTTTGATTTTCAGGATCGTCCAATTTGAATTCCTTTAGGACATACTCGATGCCTCTGATGGCCAGACGAGTTGTTGGATGCCGGCCGTCGCCAAAGGACGCCCCGGGCTTTATCTGAATGGCAGCCTCTTCCGATGCCGGTTGATAATGATACCGAGGTGGTTTAAGCACCACATACTTAGAAACGCGAACCGGTCTGTTAAAAGATCGCTCTATAAATGTACAGCCGTATTCGTAGGTATAAACAAGTTCACCCTGGGTTACTAAATCCTTAATTATAGATCTGATTTGCTTATTTTCTAAATTGTACTGTTCATGTAAGTTTTTCTCCAGTGCGGTTGGAATTATTTTGGTAGGCGATGCCGCTATAAATTTAAGAATTTTATTTTTGATTGAATTGACAGGCAATCTTTTGACCTGGCTCTGCATTATTTGATGCTTAAATGGCGATAAAAAGGGATTATTTCCTTTTCAGAATTCATATATTTCCATCATTTTTTTAATTTCTTGTAATTGATTGCATTGCGAACTAAGGCTCGAGCCCATTCGGGGGTGCCCAACGCGTGAACATGAGTATAGGTGGCCAGCACATTTTTATACAGAATACCGTCTCTATCTTTAAAGATACCAACGCCCCTTTTCATAAGAAAAACCAGATCTTTTTCATCTCCGGCCCATTTCTTTACCCGCGAATAATGAAATTCATGTCCTCTGATTTCAGTACCAACGGGATAATAAGGATTTTCACCTTCTACCGTGACAATGGTGTAACCGTGTCCCCGGGGCCGCTTAAAAAAATCGAAAACAAGCGGGAGTACGCCAGCCATTGGATAAGATTTGCCTTCCAAAATCAACTCTTCTCCCAGATACATCAACCCCCCGCATTCGGCGTAAATAGGAAGGCCGTCTTCAACCAACCATCGCAGCTTCTGGCTGAAAGATTTGTTTTCCGCCAATTGTTCGGCATGGGTTTCCGGAAATCCGCCGCCGATGTAAAGCCCATCCAACTCAGGCAGGGTTTGGCTGGTCAACGGACTGATAAATACGATTTCGGCTCCTTCAGTGGCAAGGGCATCAATGTTTTCCGGATAATAAAACTGGAATGCGGAATCCTTGATAATGCCAATCCGAGGAGCCGGAGTCTGATTTTTGATTTCCGCCTTCCGATCTCTGGCTTCTGGTCTCTGGCTTCTGGTCTCTGGCAGCCGGCTTTTGAATTCTTTTAAAGGTGGTGCATCGCGGGCAATGGTTTCGATGGCATTCAGATCAATATGATTTTCTGCGATCTTCTTTACGGCACCAATCGATTCTTTAGCCCAATCGTGTTCCGGCGTTGGGACCAGTCCTAAATGCCGCTCTGGAAAATGTTGTTGGCCTAGTTTTGGTATGGCACCTAGCACTGGAAGGCCGCAATAGTGCGCAATGCTATCGCGCAGCTTCTTTTCGTGCCTCGCATTGGCCACCTGGTTTAGAATCACCCCTTTGATCATGACCTCCGAATCGAACTGAAGACACCCGGATATTACTGCAGCCATCGTCCGTGTAATCTTGGTGCAATCGACGCACAACACCACTGGAGCTTTGAGCAGCTTGGCAAGCTCGGCCGTGCTGGTACTGCCTTGCAGGTCGATACCATCATACAGACCACGGTTTCCTTCAATAACGGAGATATCACAATCTATGGAATGGGAGAGAAATGACCGGAGGTTGTCTTCTTCTGTCAAAAGGAAGGAGTCTAAATTATAGCAAGGCCGGCTCGCCGCAAGAGCCAACCAGCCTGCATCAATATAATCCGGACCTTTTTTGAACGGTGCGATGGATCTACCAAACTTGCTCCAAGCAGCAATAATTCCGACGGAAAGGATAGTTTTGCCCGAGCCACCTCGGAGAGCGGCGATGATTAATCTAGGAAAATCCATTCCATCTTGCAGCATTAACTGGTCAACAAACAGACAAGAAGATCAAACGTCATTAAAGACATATAAGATCTCTTTAATCTTCGTGTTCTGCGTGGGCCTGTTTGCCAGCACCTTTCAGACCGTACAAAGATGTGCTGCCGCTTGACCAGTACTCGAGAACCTCTTCTTGCACCATTCTGTTTATCAGCTTCTTGGCATCTCTGGGTTTGGTCTCTAAAATTTTGGCTAAGTCATTGAAATAAAATTTAGTTTTTGATTTTGATTTCTTTTCTAGTCCTGCGACTATTTTTGCTTTTGCTTCTTCGTAATCCATAATTTTCCTCTATTTCAATACAGGGGGCACCATTCGTGCCCCCTTCAAATGAAATGGCGCTTAAAACTTAAAATGTGTGGTCTGGCGCCATGTAAAGTAAGCCGGATCGCGGAAATCATCGATCAGATGATGGGTGAATTCGAGCTCACATTTCTCAAAAAATCTCTCCCATCCGATGCGCTCTGCCCATTCACCCAACCGTTCATATTTTCTGGCATCTTTTGCATAGGCCTCAATGATATTTTTAATAGTTTCTGTGGTTTTTGGCCAGCGCGGCGGTTCATTGGGGATAAAGGCCACAACCACCTTGGAGAACTTCGGCGCAGTGATCCGGTTGGACACCTTGCCGCCGGCCATAATAACGATACCGTCGCCAACATCATCAGCCAACGGCATGGCGGGACACATTGTGTAGCAGTTTCCGCAAAACATGCAGCGGGGTTCGTTTACGGCAACACTGTTAACTTTTTGGCCTTCGATCTCAACCTTGGCCGGTTTAATGGCTGCAGTCGGACAGGCAGCGATGGCCAATGGAACCTCGCACATCTTGTCCAAATATTCGTGATCCAGCATCGGCGGCTTGCGATGATATCCTAAGATTGCAATGTCAGAACAGTGGACCGCACCGCACATATTCAGACAGCATGCCAGAGACACCCGCAAATGGGCCGGTAATCTGTGATCTTTGAAATCATCAAAAAGCACATCCATAGTCGCTTTCACCGGACCGGATGCGTCCGTGGCCGGTGTATGGCAGTGAATCCAGCCCTGGGTGTGCACAATGTTGGTAATACCGGCACCAGTTCCGCCGACAGGGAATTTATAGCTGCCGCCAGCAAACTTGCGGCCTTCGAGGTCTTTAACGAGCGGGTCTACCTTCTTTTCATCATCCACCAGGAACTCAATGTTGTTGCGGGTGGTGAACCGAACATGTCCGTCACAATGTTTGTCCGCAATCTCGCAGATTTCGCGGATATGGGTGGTGCTCATAAGGCGGGCACCGCCGACCCTTACTGTAAATACTTTGTCGCCGGATTCGGCTAAATGATAGTAAACGCCGGGTTGGATATATTCATGATACAGCCATTTACCTTTGTTTTTGGCAATCACCGGCGGATAAAAATCGTCGTATTTCCTCGGACCGATGTCAGAGATTCTGTTTTCCATCGGTTTGTCAGGATTGTAACCTGAAGATATAAATGCCATGGTCTTTACCCCCTATCTCTGATGATATTTTCTAAATTCATTGATGTCGCGTGTGAATCCACCCTCGACTTCTTCTTCCTTCCAGAAGATGTAGGGGTTGGATCTCGGCTCCTGAACCATCCGAGGATCGGGATCAAGTCCGGTCACTTCCAGCAGTTTCTGGAAGCCCTGACGCTTCATCAGCTCACCAACCCTCTCGCGGTTCTTGCCTTCTTCCATCCACCAATCCCAGATGTTCTCAATGATCTCTTTGATGTCATCATAAGGCTCTTCAGCCTTAACAAACGGAACCAGCATGGAGGCCATCTGGGCACCATCGAGAATCGGGGCTTTGCCACCGATCAGAATGGAAAGGCCTCTGTCTTCTCCGATCCTCAGGGCTCTGGGCATAACATTGATGCAGTGCATGCACCGGGTACACTCCTTGTTGTCGATCATTAGCTTTTTGCCTTCCATCCACATGCATTCAGTGGGACACAGAACAATGACCTCTTTCTGAATGTCAAACGGACCCCAGTCGCGGCCTGAATGGGCGCCACCATTGGGTAGCAGCTCGCCGCCGATGTAAGCCTGAACCGCTTCTTGGTCAACACGAATATCATCCCGCCATGTCCCGATGAAAGCTAAATCTGCCCGCGCAATCGAAGCCACGCAGCAGTTCGGGCATCCGTCAAATTTAAACTTAAACTTATAGGGGAATGCCGGCCTGTGAAGTTCGTCCTGGTACTCTTGAGTCATATGATAGCAAAGCGCGTGGGTATCGTAGCAGGCATATTCGCAGCGCGCCTGACCGATACAGTCGGAAGGTGTCCGTAGGTTGGAACCGGAGCCGCCTAGATCCTGGTTGAGGTTATGCGTCATCTCATAAAAGATTTCCTCTAACTGGGGGGTTGTGGTTCCGAGAAAAATAATGTCGCCGGTGGACCCGTGCATGTTGGTGAGCCCGCTGCCACGGAAATCCCAAAGATCACAGAGCTGTCGCAGGTATTCAGTAGTATAAAATTTACCGCTCGGCTGGTTGACGCGCAAGGTGTGGAAGTGCGCCACTCCCGGGAACTGTTGGGGTTGGTCGCAGTACCGTCCGATAACACCGCCACCATATCCGAAAACACCAACGATTCCACCGTGTTTCCAGTGTCCCCTCTTGTGCACGTAAGAAAGTTCCAGCAAACCCATTAATTCTTCAACAACTGTCTGGGGAGTCTGGAATTCAACATTTGCTTTGTTTTTTGCCCTCACTTCGGCCTGTTGCTTGAGATCAGACACAAAACTTGGCCATGGTCCGCTTTCAAGCTGGTCCAGCAAAGGGGTTTTACTTTTTGCCATTATCTACCTCCATTTTGTTAATATTTAACCTAAAAAACTGCAATAAAGAACGAATCAACCGAATGGAAAATATCAACGTCACCTCCTCTCAATATATGGATTTCATTTTTTTTACAGATATTTTTGAAAAAATCCGTTTTTTAAATTAAGGAGCACATATAAAATTAATCCTACGCCTTGTCAATAAAAAAGCAGTGTTTCATCAGCTTAAAGGGTTTAAAAAATTCAAGATCGCAAGTTACACTTTATCTTGAGCACCAAAAAGCTGCAGACGCGTTATACTGACAAATGGACCGGTACAAGGTTTCGACATGTTCTTTCAGATGGGGCTTTATGACGGAAACCTCCTCAGCTTTGGGATTGAAGGAATTTAAGAGCGCCAATGACAGATCTAATAAATCTGCCTCTGTACACAAGGAGAGATAATATTCGAAACACCTATCGGGAGAATCCGGCAACATTGGTATATGCGGCTTTAGGGCAAGACCTTCCAAAAAACCGATCAGGGTACCTAAAACCGCAGATTCATCAGCCCAAACAATGTCTCCTGCGCCGTCACGCCGATCCAGACGCATTCGAATTGAAAGGTTCAATAAGAAAACCAGCATAGCCTGCAAAATTAGCTCTGCATCATTTTCGCTGTGTTTCAGATCACCCAGGCTTTTAAATATGGATGCGTATCGACGCACCGTAATCAACTTTAAATCAATCTTATTATTTTCAACTTTGACAACAAAATCACCGGCCGCATGGTGCCAGGGGAAAATTTGCGCGAAAGACTCCAGATCATAAAAATGGGTTAAAATTCTGGCAGCCAGAGCATACAGTTTTAAAGACTGGTCGGCAGACAGGAAAAAGTTGCCACGCTGAGTATCCCAGACAATGATTTTATCTTTTTTATCTGATTTGTCTCTGGAAATATGAAATTCATAATACTCATCAAACCATTCCCCTAAAAGCATTCGAACTTTCAAGGTATCTTCGATATCAACTTCGCCTCGGCCATAAACCTGCGGCAGATATGAAGCAGGATACTTTTCGCCCAGCTTTTCCAGGAATTGATATTCTCCCTTAATATGCGCCTTACCGGATTCCGATATCGCTACATTGAGGACAAGGGAAATTTTTTTGCCACAGGTCACCGCTTCAATACGGGATGGATGATAGAACTCGCCGTGCTTTTCAAGAAATATGCGAATTTCTTTGAGATCGTCCGTTTCAATATCTTGTTGAAGACGTTTGCTCAGGACCCGGGTAATCATTTCAAAGTCGTTTTGTTCGAGAAAAAATCGAGCTGCCTGGAAATAATCTCCGTGTGTTATCGAAATTGCATCACCTTTTTTAAGCGGATCTTCGAAATGTTTTCGGGTTAAGGGAATTGTTTTTTGCCAGATCGGCCTGTTTTGGGATACCGGATTTTTTGAGTGAGACAAAAAATATGAAAATTGGGGCGTGGCAGCCATGGCATCTATAAGAGGACAAAGGACAGATATCAGAAGACAGATAAAAAACTAAAATTTCTGTCCTCTGTCTTCTGTCTTCTGTCTTCTGTCCTCTGGTCCTCTGTCTATTTTGTGTGCTCCTCAATCTCCTTCAATATCTGCGGAGCAACATCATATCCCAGCTCCACTGCCTTGGCACAATGCTCGACAGCCAGATCATATTCCCCTTTTTCAAGATAAGCAATGGTCAAGTTATTGTGGGCGGGCGCAAAGTCCGGATGGAGCTTAAGTGCCTTAACATTGGCTTCAATGCTGTCGTCAATTCTACCTTTCATCAGGTAGGCGTTGGCTAAATTGGCTAAGGCCTGTACATATCGAAAATTAAAAGTAGTGGCTTTTTCAAGCGCTTTTATGGCTTCGTCAATATTACCTCTTTGAAGCTCAATAAATCCGATATTGCCCCATCCTTCTGAAAATCCAGGCCTGGCCTTAACAGCCATTCTATTGTGCTTCAAACAACCTTCAAGATCACCACGCTGCAAGCAAATACCACCCAGGGCAACATAAGCCTCAGCCAAGCCGGGGCTGCAATCAATGGCTTCGTACAAGTGCTTCTCGGCTTCATCGTATTGTTGCTGTCCCATGAGTGCAACAGCCAAATTGTAATGCGAATTGCCACACTCCGGGTTTTGGGCAATAGCGCGACGTTGTTGAGCAATAAATTCCTCTGCATTCTTTGCTTTTGTCATGAGATTTATTCCTTTAACCGCTTTGTAAATTCACCCTCACAGCTTCGCATTTCAAACTAATATCATATATAAGTTTTGTCAAAACGAATCTCTATACTGATTGGATTATGTTGCAGCCGGATATTCCAAGCATTATTCGTTTATATTTGCAGCCCGGATGAAATCAAAATTTTTTCTTGACATCATAATAGCTTTAAACTACCGTCTTTTATATAAAAATGTTATCCTTGCTGTACTTACCTGTTCCTAAAAGCAACACAACGATTTTTATTGTAGGAGGTGCCTAATGAAAACTGGATGTTACACAGCACTTGCAACACCGTTTAGAAATGAAGAGATCGATTATGAAGGTCTCGAAAAACTCGCGGACTTTCAGGTTATAAACGGGATTAGCGGCATATTGGCCGTCGGTACCACCGGTGAAAGTCCGGTTTTAACATGGGATGAACACAACAAGGTCACCGAAGTCATCGCCAAGAAAGCAAAAGGCAAGTGTATTTGTATTGCGGGCACCGGTAGCAACAATACCAAGGAAACGCTTGAAGGCACAAAACATGCGGTCGAGGTCGGCGTCGATGCTGCGCTGCTGGTCGATCCTTATTACAATGGTCCCAGTTCACTTGAAATTCGTAAGGAATATGTTGCACCGGTTGCAAAGGCGTTTCCTGATCTGGATATTATCCCTTATGTCATTCCCGGTAGAACAGGGGCCCAGCTGTTGCCAGAGGATTTAGCGCTCCTTTTCAAGGCGTATCCGAATGTTAGTACTGTTAAAGAGGCTACAGCCGACATTGAAAATATGAGGCGGACCCGAGAATGCTGCGGCTCGGATTTTATGATCTTATCTGGTGATGACAGCATGACCTATGAAATGATGGTCGATCCTCAAGTTAAGGCAGCCGGGGTCATCTCAGTGGCTTCGAATGTGGTGCCAAGAGCTGTGACGGAAATGGTTCAGTTGCTTGCCGAAGGAAATGAGTCGGAGGCAAAACCACTGGCAGAAAAACTTGATCCGCTCTTTAACCTCGTCACTGTAAAAACAATGGAAAACACGCCCTATGGCGAAGTTGTTTGCAGAGCAAGAAACCCATTAGCCTATAAAGTATTAATGTCGATTCTGGGGATGCCATCGGGTATGTGCAGGCCGCCGCTGGGTAAAATGACAAAAAATGGGGTGGAGAAAGTTCTAGAAGCTGCGCGCAAAGTCCAAACCACCGCCCCTGAAATTTTGCAGCCGGTGGCAGAGTACTTCAATGTGGATATTGGCGAACGATTAGAAAATCCGGCAAATTGGGAGGGGCTGTATTATTCCTCATATTAATTTAAACCGATTCCAATCAAGGGTTACGCGCTTTTTTCTGGACTTACAGCGGTTGCTTCCTGTTGTATCTTAAATTCGCCTTCTATAAATAACAAATCTATTACTATGAGTTAAATATATCTTCTAAGAACTTTTATTCCCCAAGGAGGAAACAATGGAACTGACAATCAAACGCGCTGAGAAATTAAAATCAAAGCCGGATGATGCCAATCTAGGTTTTGGAACCTTATTTACCGATCACATGTTTAACATGGATTACGACACTGAGAAGGGATGGCATTCACCACGCATCGAACCTTATGCACATTTTGAGATGGACCCGGCCACCATGTTTCTGCATTATGGTCAGGCCGTCTTTGAGGGACTCAAGGCTTACCGAACGGAATCCGGCAATATCCAATTGTTCAGACCCCAGGAAAATATCAAGCGATTGAATCGCTCCTGTCGTCGTTTGTGCATCCCAGAAGTCGATGAAGACTTTGCCCTGGATGCCATGAAACAGCTCATCGCGCTGGAACAAGACTGGGTACCGAGCGCACCGGAAACCTCTTTGTACATCCGCCCCAATATCATCGCGATGGATCCATTCTTAGGGGTCCGTTCTTCTTACACTTATCGTTTCTATATAATTCTCTCACCGGTAGGAGTCTATTATCCGGAAGGGTTCAATCCGGTAAAAATTTTAGTCACTTCAGACTATGTGCGCGCCGTGCGAGGCGGCGTGGGCGAAGCCAAAACGCCTGCAAATTATGCCGCCAGCCTTCTGGCGGGTGAAGAAGCACATAAAGCGGGATATACTCAAGTGTTGTGGCTGGATGGTGTCGAACAAAAATACCTCGAAGAAGTCGGGTCCATGAATATATTCTTCGTGATCGATGATGAAATTATCACCCCCGAGCTAAACGGAAGCATCCTGCCGGGAATTACCCGAAAATCAGTTTTAGAACTCGCCAAACATTGGGGTGAAAAAGCTTCGGAACGACAAATCAGCATCGACGAATTAATGAATGCCCATGCGTCCGGCAAACTGAAAGAAGTTTTCGGCGCCGGAACCGCTGCTGTCATCTCACCGGTTGGACAGATCAAATACGGTGATAAAGTCATTACCATCGCCGACAACCAGGTAGGTCCGGTAGCGAAAAAATACTACAAAGCCATTACCGACATTCAGTATGGTAAGGCAGAAGATCCCATGGGGTGGATTGTGCCAGTCAGTTGAATCATGAAAAATCCTGATAAAACCGATCATCTGCCCGCCTTCGTTTCCAAAATGGCAAACGAAGGGTTACATCCTTTGGTCATTGATACGTTTTCCTACTATTATAGAAAGGTCATTACCGGGGAAACCGGCTTGATATATGACCAAGATATCCAACCGGTATCTCCAAATGAAATTGAGGAGATCGGCAATTTAATTGATTACGCCGAGGCCGGAAAACAGTCGTTTAAATACGCCATCCGAATTGTCTTAAACGGCGGATTGGGTACCAGCATGGGGTTGATGGGCACCAAGTCTTTGTTAGAAGTCAAACAAGGTCACTCGTTTTTGAGCCTCATTTTGCGGCAGGCGGAAAACAGTGAGGTGCAGCTGGCATTTATGAACAGCTTCAACACCCACGAAGAAACGCTGGCCGCTTTGAAAAAATTGAACCCCAGTAAATTCCCGCTAACCTTTATTCAGCATCGATTTCCCAAAATCCTGCAAAAGGATTATGCTCCGGTGAGTTGGCCCCAAAATCCGAAATTGGAATGGAATCCCCCAGGTCACGGTGATGTGTACACGGCCCTGCGGGCCAGTGGATTGCTTCAGGAATTGCTGGCTAATAAAATTGTATACGCGTTTATCACCAATTCGGATAATTTGGGCGCCCGCATGAATGCATCCCTTCTGGGCTATTTCGTCAAGCATGGGTTTCCGTTTATGATGGAGGTGGCGGAAAAAACACCTTCCGATGTCAAAGGCGGGCATTTAGCCAGGCATTCCAACGGACGGCTTATATTGCGCGAATCTGCCCAGTGCCCCGAAGAAGAACTGGAGGCATTTCAGGATATCCAACGTTATCGGTATTTCAACACCAACAATATCTGGATTAATTTAAAAGCGCTAAAAACACTGTTTGATAAAAAAAAGACCATTCATCTTCCTCTGATTTTAAATCCTAAATCATTAGATCCACGAGACAAATCGAGTCCTCCGGTATACCAGATCGAAACGGCCATGGGTGCAGCAATTTCACTATTTGAGGGTGCTACCGCTGTCAAAGTTCCACGATTTCGTTTTTTTCCGGTAAAAACGTGTAACGATCTACTGGCGGTGCGCTCGGATTGCTTTGTGTATACACAAGAGGAAAATCTGCGAATCAATCCAAAAAGACAAGCCAATCGAAAACCGGATACAATAATAATTAAACTCGATCCGTTATACTACGGGAAAATTGATGATCTGGATGATCGCTTCAATCAGGGGCCTCCTTCACTGGTGGACTGCGAATCACTAAACATTGAAGGTGACGTACGATTTGAAAATGACGTGATTATTAAAGGATCGGTATTGATCAAAAACAGCAACACATCCCAGGCAGTAATAAAGAGGGGAACGGTTATTGATCAGGACCTGATTTTGTAAAATTGGCATAGCGCTTAGAGCAAAGATCAGAGAGTCTATAAGGGTAAGTTCCATCTTCCGACATCACTCGCTGCCTTTCCCTGCAGCTTCTTTCGAACTTTCTGGGTATCTTTCTTCCGTTTCATATTTTATAGTGATTTTTTCTTTAGAGCCGGGAGCAATTTTTAGGGAAGCGGGGTTAAGGGCTAGGTTTGCCGTAATGTTGCCCTTACCTTTTAAATTATCAAGAGGAACCTTTTCTGTATATAGGGTAGAAATTTTTTCGAGTATTCGTTTGCCACCGATGATCTCAACTGTTTGTGGATCAATTTGGGCTTCAACAAGAATTAAATGATCCGGTAGTTTACCGACCCAATCGACTTGCACCGGTAATTTCTTTTTAATAGTGACATCTAATTCCACATTGATCTCTGTGGGATAAACACTTTTTAACAATATACCTGGAGGTAATGAAATATTTTCTCTGGTAACCGTATAAGAATTGTTGCCCACAACAGCTTTGTTCAGATCCAAACTCACCTGAATTTGATCAGGTTTTATCGATTTTATAAGTGCCCCTGATCCACTAAGATCAAGGCTGACAGCATTTGCAGATCTCTGCAGAATTTCCATTGCAGGTTTTCGATTCTTATATTCGATTGGAATCCGAAGCGTAACCAGTGTATCCCTTCCGCTGGTGACGTTGTACCATACACCGGTGATAAAAATAATGGATAAAAGCGCTGCCATTACGGTTTCAAAGGATTCCTTTCTAACAAAAGGTTTCTTCTTGGGGACCAATCCCATATGCTCCTGCAATTTTTTCTCAAGTCCTCGTTTTTGTTTTACCTCACGCAAATGGGAATCTTTAGCCACGAGTACATCGCCTCTTTCTTCGGAAACCACAATAACCATAGCATCGGTGGACTCCGCCAGCCCCAGGGCAGCTCGGTGCCGAGTACCGTAATGCGATGGAAGATCGCTGCGATGAGACAACGGAAGAATTGCGCAAACCTCTATAATTTGATTGCCTCGGATGATAGCGGCCCCATCATGAACCGGGTTGTCGGGCCAAAAAATGCTTGAAATCATCTCATTTGAAATCACGCCCTTCCAGGGAATTCCTCTCTGGATCTCTTCTTCTAAATCTTCTTTGCCCGGAAAAACAATCAAAGCGCCACATTTGCGCTGCGCCATATTAAAAACACTATCCACGATAAATTCGATGGTTGTGTTAACTGTTTTATACGAAAATCCCCAAAGAAGGGATTTTAAATTCCTGGCTTGCAGAACGCTACGGATTTCGTTTCTAAATACAACGATTATTATAAGTGCAGCCACCGCAGCAACACCCTGAACCACCCAACTGGTCACAACCAACCCTAAGGATACAGCGAATCGCTGAAAGAACCACAGTATCGTCATACCAATCAATATGCGAAAAACATTGGTTCCTCTGAAAAGAATATAAAATCGAAACAGAATATAGCTTGTCACCGTGATATCCAGGATATCTTGCCACCGAAAGCTGTAAAAAAAAGAGATAATCCTATCCATAGTTAATTAATCCGTAATGCTAAACCTTAATATATGCAGAATATTTCCTTTTGAATCTGTAATTTCTACCCGCCAAGGGCCGATGTCTGTTTTTCGAATCTGAATGCTGCTATACGTTGACCAACGCGGCGGCTGGAGTACCAATCGTATTCTGGAGCTTGGGATATCTTTGTAAAACCAGTTATGGTAAATAAAGGTTTTCTCCGATACCGTATCAAACGATGTAAAACAAATGGCTTTTTCTTTAGCAACTGAGAATATAACTGTCTGGTATTGCGGAGCATTGGCAGATATCTCCTCACACATTACCGCCTGAAAAAGGCTCAAGCTTTCAGGTGATACACTCGGGGCTGCATTCTTATTTTCCTGAGACGCTGCTGGCTGTAACAAAAAAACGGTACCCCCCCAAAACACCAGAAAAAAAATAACGATTCTCTGTCTCATTTTAAATTGTCCTAGAATGTGGAATATTATCGATATTGTAAATTATAAATATCAATAAAAATATCTTTTACTTATAATTTATTTTTTTTCAAGTTGAATTTTCGAATATGCCCGATTGCCTTCTAAAATTGTAGATCAATAAAATAATCAAAAATTAACAAATCTTCGTATCAAAAGCTTTTGCATATTCTAGCCAATTTTTGTATTCTACTATCCTATTTCTTAATTCAAGCTGATACATTCAGGTGAAATGCCGGTAGAAATTATGCAAATCGACGATAAACTGAAACAACATCCGGCTCCCGGAACCCGATTAGTAAAATTCCGCGGCGATACGCTGACATTGACTCTCGCTCTGCCATATTCCCAAAGTGGAACTGCATGGGTTCGAACCAATCTCGGACAAGCCAAAATATCCCGCAGAGAAATCATTAGAGAAGTGGAGCATGACGAGACACGACTGGGAAGAGACTGGTTTGACATACCGATGAACCGAATAGATGACCAACGTTTTAACGTATTACTACCTCTGATTGAGGTTGGGCATTTCGAGGCAAAATGCTTTTTTTTAAAAGAGGGTGAAACCAACCCGATCTGGCCGGAAGGCGCCAATATCGCAGTCAATGTGGATCCCGCAGATGCCTGCTGCGCCAACATCATCTATAATGGCTTTGTACGGCAATTCGGCCCAAACAAAGCAGGCAAACAAACCATTCAAACCGCTGAGGGTGTGATCATCGAAAAACTTGACCAAAGCGGTTATACTGTCATCCCACCTTCCGGAACCTTTCGTGATCTGATCGCCGAACTCGATTTTATTTTCGGTGAACTCGGATGCAGAATTCTTATGCTTTTGCCGATACATCCCACACCAACCACTTACGGGCGCATGGGAAGATTCGGAAGCCCTTACGCTGCGCTGAGTTTCACGGCGGTTGACCCGGCACTGGCCGTATTCGATTCTCACGCAACACCTCTGGAGCAGTTTATTGAACTGGTGGATGCCGTTCATCAGCACGCCGGAAAAATTTTAATTGACATTGCAATTAACCATACGGGTTGGGCCGCCAGCCTTCACGAAACCCACCCAAATTGGCTGGTGCGGGGACCTGAAGGCCGCATTGAGGTACCCGGTGCATGGGGTGTACGTTGGGAAGATCTGACCAAATTAGACTACAAAAACAAAGATCTCTGGCGCTATATGGCCGGTGTGTTTATCACCTGGTGCCGCAGGGGAGTAGATGGATTTCGATGCGATGCGGGCTACATGATCCCACTTGCTGCTTGGAAATACATCATTGCAAAGGTTAGAGACCAGTATCCGGATACGATTTTTCTTTTGGAGGGGCTTGGCGGAAAAATTTCGGTAACTCGAGACCTCTTGAATTTTGCCAATTTAAACTGGACTTATTCAGAATTGTTTCAAAATTACGACCGTAATCAGATTGAGAATTATCTGCCCGAGGCGATCAATATTTCAACCAGCGACGGAATTACGGTTCATTTTGCGGAAACCCATGACAATCCCCGTCTGGCAGACCGCTCCAAGGAATATGCATGCATGCGTACAGCGTTGTGTGCCCTTTGTTCACATCAAGGTGCTTTTGGTTTTGCAAATGGGGTTGAATGGCTTGCCACCGAAAAAATCAATGTTCACAATTCGCCTTCCCTGAACTGGGGCGCAGAATCCAATCAGGTCAATCACATCCGTCGTCTGAACCAACTGCTGAAGGTTCATCCGGCCTTTCACGACGACACCGAATTGAACATGCTGCAGCAAAACAGCGGAAACCATATCGTTCTCCTGAGACATCATCGGTCTTCAGGAAAAAAGCTGTTGGTCGTTATTAACTTGGATGACCAAAATTCGACCCTTGCCTCCTGGAATCCAGCAACAGCAGGATTTGAGGGCCACGTGTTTACGGATCTGCTCAGCGGGGCAGAGGTAACCGTTGCAGTGTCTGAAAAAGATCATACGTGTCGTTTAGAACCGGGCCAGGCCCTGTGTCTTTCCGCGGATGCAGACGATCTGGCGCTTTTTCAAAATTTGTCTGATCAACATATACGGCTTCCAAAACGATCTGAAATTCAACGATTGCGCGCCAAGGTTCTGGAAGTGTTCGCCTACTACAACGGTTATCGGGATTTGGGAGATTTTGATGTGAGCCAGGCTGTACAACAGATGAAAGAAAACCCACGGGCTTTCTGCGCCCGTTTGAATTTTCAAAGTGGTGAGCCACGGGTTACAACCTGGCAGTGGCCACGGGATGTTCGTCGAGAAGTAATGATTCCCCCGGGCCATTTTCTATTAATCAAAGCAGATTGCGCCTTTCGTGCCCGAATTGCGGATAACGAGAAAGTGACGGGATGCGAAGATAGTATACCGGGCACCGATGGTTCTTATTTTGTACTTTTTTCTCCATTTCAGCCTTCCGAACTTGGAAAATCTTATACCTTGAAGCTTTCGGTATACGTCCAAAAGTGCTGTGAGCATGTTGATGCACCTCTTTTCGTTTTGTGCGGAGCGGACAGCGCAAAAGTAAAACGAATTTTTTGGCGCCCCGAGCTGCTGCGTAAAAATTTACTTTTCCTTGCAACCAACGGCCGTGGTGGGATGCTCAGAGCACCGGTTTCCTGGGGGGAACTTACCAGCCGCTACGATGGTTTGCTTGCCGCCAATATGAGCCCCGATTATCCGGAGGACCGCTGGATCATGTTCACCCGCTGTCGGGCCTGGCTGGTGTATCAAGGGTACTCCCAGGAAATCAACACCAACTGCCTGGAAGCCTTTAGTGTTGATGACAATTCAAACGGTTGCTGGCAATATCATATCCCGGCCGGTCAAGGTGAAAATGTGTTGATTACAGCAAAGATTGAAATGATCACCGGTGAAAATGCCGTACGATTGATATTCAGCCGCCACCCGGTCAAGCCGAATAGAGCCATGCTCAATGACTGCAAACCGGTCAAACTCATTCTGCGACCCGACATTGAAAATCGCAGCTTTCATGAAAGCACAAAAGCCTATAGCGGTCCTGAACATCAATGGCCAGAATCTGTCTCCGTGAACACCAGCGGATTTTCCTTTCATCCGGATGAGAAACATCATCTGCATATGGAAATCAGCAATGGAAATTTTGTCTGGGAACCGGAATGGCATTATATGGTGCAGCGATCCATGGATACCGAGCGAGGCATGGATCCGAATTCGGATTTATATAGTCCCGGATATTTTTATGCCTATTTAGAAGGACGTCAGGAAGTTGTTTTATCGGCAGCAGTCACCGCCGGTCAAAAATCCGCTATCTCTATGCTTCCCAAGCATGGTCACCAATCGAAGCTTTTTAATTATGAAACTGACATCCGGCGCACGCCCATGGAAATCCTTAAACGCTCGCTGAATCATTATATAGTAGATCGAGGAGATTTAAAAACGGTGATTGCCGGCTATCCCTGGTTTCTGGACTGGGGAAGGGACGCGTTAATTTTTGCGCGCGGATTAATCTCGCTGAAACAGACAGCGTGTGCCCGGGCGATTTTAAAACAGTTCGGTCAATTTGAAGAGCAGGGTACGCTACCGAATATGATTGTGGGCCAGAACGCCGGAAACCGAGACACATCGGATGCACCGCTGTGGTTTTTTACAGTCTGTTCAGACTTAATCCGCGTCGAAGGAAACGACAGTATTCTTAACACAGAATGCGGCGATCGCTCTATTGGTCAGATCTTATTGTCTATTGGGCAATCCATTATCACCGGCACAACCAACGGTATCCGCATGGATCCGGAATCAGGCCTGATTTTCAGCCCTGCGCATTTCTCCTGGATGGATACGGATCATCCGGCCGGAACTCCCCGACAAGGATATCCCATCGAAATCCAGGCCCTCTGGTACGCCGCGCTGCGCATCTTGTCGTGGATCGACACTGTCAACGATCGCAAAAATTGGGATAATCTGGCAAAACTCGTGCAAACTTCCATTTGGGATTACTTTTGGCGTGAGGATCTTGGATACCTCTCAGACTGCCTCCACGCTTCTGCCGGACATTCAGCTAAACAGGCGCTGCCTGACGATGCCCTACGGCCAAATCAGCTTTTGGCAATAACCCTGGGCGCAATCACCGATACCCACATTTGCCGTCATATTTTGGCGGCTTGCGAAACGCTTCTGGTTCCGGGCGCCATCCGAAGTCTTGCGGACCAGCCGGTTCGTTATCCTATTGAAATTGTTCATAATGGAAACCTGCTCATTGATCCTCATCACCCCTATCAGGGCAAATATGCCGGTGATGAAGACACCCAGCGAAAACCCGCATATCACAACGGTACGGCTTGGACATGGCTGCTTCCTTCTTTTTGTGAGGCGTGGGCTATGGTTTATGGCGAAAAAGGCAAACAAACAGCATTCGCCTTGTTGACCAGCAGTGCTCGATTGCTGGATCAAGACTGTATGGATCACATACCGGAAATTTTAGATGGGGATTATCCCCACTCGCCACGCGGCTGTGATGCCCAGGCCTGGGGAATAAGTGAATTGCTGCGAGTGTGGTTAATAGTGCAGAGTTCAAAACATATCTGAAAGTGATCATTTCCCAAGAACGATTATTTATTGTTCAAATTAACTACGAGACAACATCGTTATAGATAGGAACTAAAAAAGATGGCGCAGGTTAGCACGATATAAGTATTTAAAATCAATATATTTTATTTCCTTTTGACATTAAAATTGATGAAAACCCAATAACAGCCATATTGATTTTTTTGGTTTTTGTTTATATCTTTCAAACCGAGTTCAATCTGTTGACCACTGATTCAAATTGATTCGCGTTTATAGGTAGTTGAAAATATGAAAAATTTCCAAACATATCAAATATATCCGAGCATTCCTAAGAATCTGGAATTTCTTGAAACACTGTCGCGCAATATGTGGTGGAGCTGGAAGAAATATGCCATCGATCTTTTCCGGCGCATTGATCCGCCCCTATGGGGAGAATCGGGACGAAATCCGATTACCTTTTTATCAAAAATTTCCCAGGATCGTTTTGAACAACTGGCAAATGATGATGGTTATCTGGCGCATCTGGAGCAGGTAAAAGACAATTTTCAGAATCTAGTTCTCGATCCGATTAATCGAAACGGTTCTTCGTTCGGTTCCAATGAAATCATTGCCTATTTTTCCATGGAGTTCGGCATCCATGAGAGCCTGCCCCTTTTTGCCGGTGGTCTGGGTATCCTATCCGGAGATCATTTAAAAGCCGCATCAAACATGGCGCTGCCTCTAATCGGCATCGGGCTTATGTATGGCCACGGCTATTTTCGTCAGTATCTCAATCACGAGGGCATCCAACAGGAGGCGTATCCGGAAACCGATCTGTATAATTTGCCGGTTGAACGGGTTCATGATTCTGCCGGAAACGAATTGCGCATTCGTATTGTCGGACCCGAGGGTTATATTCACGCTATCGTCTGGAAAATAACGGTAGGGCGCATCCCCCTCTATTTGCTGGACACCAATATTTTGGATAACCCACCGGCATATCGTGAGATCACCTCCAGACTTTATGCCGGCGATCCTAAAATTCGTCTGGCCCAGGAAGTACTATTAGGGGTCGGCGGCATGCGGGCAATTGCTGCCATGGGAATTAAAGCCAAAGTTCTTCATATGAATGAGGGACATTCAGCCTTTTCCAGCCTCGAACGACTGGCGCAAATCATATCCGAGTACAACGTTGATCTCAAAACAGCACTGGAAATTGTTCCCCGAACGACGGTGTTCACTACCCACACCCCGGTGGCTGCAGGCCACGACGAATTTCCGACCGAGCTTTTAAAGCCTTTTATTACATCCTTTAAAAAACGCTTGGGAACTACAGAAAGCGAAATCCTATCATGGGGTCAGCCCGTCGGATCCGATAAAGACGCACCGCTTTCCATGTTTATTTTAGGGTTGCACATGGCGGCTCACTGCAATGGTGTCAGCCGTTTGCACGGCAACATTGCCCGGCGCATGTGGTCCTATGTATGGCCCGATCAACCCGAAGACGAAGTGCCCATAATCCATATCACCAATGGTATCCATATTCCCACCTTTATATCCGAAGAGTTCGCCTATCTTTTTGAGCGCTATCTTGGGCCGGATTGGCACATGGGTTCCCGCAAACCTGAAAGCATCGAACGCATAGACGAAATCTACGACGAAGAGCTATGGCGAGCCCATGAAAGAAATCGATCACGTCTCATCCGGACCTGTCGTCGACAACTGGTCAAACAATATACCCGCCGCAATGCCCCCAGAAATGTGATTGAAATCCTTGAATCGGTTTTGGATCAGAATAGCCTGACGATTGCCTTCGCCCGACGTTTCGCCACCTATAAAAGGGCTCATCTGCTGCTACAAGATCCACAGCGTCTGGCATCGATTGTGAACAATGAAAATTACCCGGTTCAAATTGTCTTTGCCGGCAAAGCCCACCCAAAAGATCAGGAAGGCAAGGATCTTGTCAAACAGCTTTTTCAGTTTGCCAGCAAACCTGAAGTACGGGATCGCATTGTTTTTCTTGAAGACTACGATATGCATCTGGCCCGCCATCTGTTGCAAGGTGCCGATGTATGGCTCAACACCCCCCGGCGACCCATGGAGGCCTGCGGCACCTCAGGCATGAAAGCCGCCATCAATGGCGTCATCAACGTAAGCATCCTGGATGGGTGGTGGTGTGAAGGATTTTCGGAAGAAAGAGGTTGGCGGATTGGAAACGGCGAAGAATATGAAGACCATGACTATCAGGATGCGATTGAGAGCCAGGCGCTCTATAATGTATTGGAAAATGAAGTCATTCCCTGTTTTTATGATCGCGGAAACGGAGACTTACCAAACTGCTGGCTACAAAAAATGAAGGCATCCATGAAGATGGCTATGGAGATGTTTTGCAGCCTTCGTATGGTAGGAGAGTATGAGGAACAATTTTATAATCCGGCAGCCAAACGGTTTGAACAGTTGGTTGCAAACAACGGCGAAGAGGCCAGACGTCTTGCCGAACAAATCAAAAAACTTCGCTCTCTGTGGCAACAAATTCAAATCGGCGCGCCCATCAGGCAAAATATCGGACCGTTTCGGGTCGGCGACGAATTTCAGGTGACTTCGCAAGTAAATCTCGGAGAACTACATCCGGATGAAGTCGATGTCGAGCTCTACTATGGACACATGAAGTCTTTGGAGGCATTAGATGAGAGCAATATGGAGCCAATGACCGTGCGGGAGGACACAGGAAATGGGCAATACCTGTATGGCTGCTCACTGTCATGCAAGACCTCCGGTCGTTTTGGCTTTACGGTAAGAGTTAAACCCCGGGGGGATGAGCGGCTAAAATCTACACCCGGACTGCTTACATGGGCATAAAGAGGACAACCCGAACTATTTAATAATTCGGATTTGTTTCGAGTTTCGGTATTCGAATTTCGAATTTGTAAATACGATAAAAAGCCTTATGCTTTGTCTGCTTGCAATAGCTAGTAAAAGGGAAACATCACGATGACCGACGCACCCTGCAATCCCAGAGTTTTAATCGTTACCCCGGAGGTCACCTATTTGCCTGACCGCATGGGGGGTCTTGCCTCCCTCTTTACGGCCAAAGCCGGGGGACTTGCGGATGTTTCTGCGGCTCTGATCAGTGCGCTGTTTGAACAAGGGGCTGATGTTCATGTCGCCGTTCCGGATTACCGCGCTATTTTCAGCAACGGTCTGGCACCTGTATTAAAAAAAGAATTCCATAAAATTCAACGGAAAATGCCCGATGATCGTATCCATCTGGCCGAAGATCGTGCGTTTTATTATATAAATCGGGTTTACTCTCATTACGGTGATGAAAACATCAAGCTTTCACTTGCATTTCAACGAGAGGTGATCAACAATATCGTTCCCCATGTCCAGCCGGATTTGATTCACTGCAATGATTGGATGACCGGTCTTATACCGGCGATGGCCAGACAATTGGGCATTCCCTGTCTGTTTACCATTCATAATGTTCATACCGTAAAAACCACATTGGCATATATTGAAGACCGGGGCATTGATGCCGCATCGTTCTGGAAAAATCTCTATTATGAAAGGATGGCGTATCGGTACGAAGATACTCGCGACACCAACGCGGTTGATCTTCTCACCAGCGGCATTTTTGCCGCCCATTTTGTGAATGTGGTCAGTCCGACATTTTTAGAGGAAATCGTCAACGGCAAACACCATTTTATTGAAAATCCCATTCGTCGGGAATTATCTAATAAATATAATGCCCAATGCGCTGCGGGAATCCTCAATGCACCGGATCCATCTTTTAATCCAAACAATGACAAGGAACTGAAAAAAAATTATGGCCCCAAAAATTATGTTTCCGGAAAAAAAGAAAACAAGCGCTTTCTGCAAAAGAAATTAGGCTTAATTCGAGATGATAAGGCACCGATCTTTTTCTGGCCGTCCCGACTCGATCCGAAACAGAAGGGATGTCACTTGCTGGCGGACATCTTCTATAAAGTGATCTCCAGCTTTTGGGATCAAAATTTGCAGATCGTTTTTGTGGCCAATGGCGATTATCAGATGACTTTCAGGGACATCGTTAATTTTCACGGATTTCAGAAACGAGTGGCGATTTGTGACTTTAATAACGAGCTGGAGCATTTGGCTTACGGGGCTTCGGATTTTATCTTAATGCCCTCAAGTTTTGAACCTTGTGGTCTTCCGCAGATGATCGCGCCGATCTACGGAACACTTCCGGTAGCCCACGAAACCGGCGGGATTCACGATACCGTTGTTCACCTGGATGTTGACCAAAATAAAGGCAATGGCTTTTTGTTTAATACCTTTGATTCATACGGCTTTTTTTGGGCTGTCGAACAGGCCATGATATTTTATAATCTGCCCCAAAATGTAAAAGCAAAACAAATCAAGCGCATCATGAATGAGAGTGCAGCCACGTTCACCCATGCGAATACCGCGCGTCAATACATTGAGCTTTATGAAAAAATGCTGCAACGGCCGTTGATTGTCCAAAACGCTCCGCAAACATGTACCGGCAATTTTACTGAATAAAATAATAAGTATGTCTTCAAAAAAAACAGATCACTCACACGGCAATCAAATCACACAGGCATTAGCAACTCAGCTAGAAAAAGATCCTTACCTGGCTCCTTACAAAGATATCATCCAGCGCCGTTTAACAAAAATCGTCGAAACCGAAAAACGTCTCACCGAGGGTAAAATGACCTTGGCCGACTTTGCCTCCGGTCATGAATACTTCGGACTTCACTTTCGAGACAACCAATGGATATTTCGCGAATGGGCACCGAATGCAACGCGTATATATCTGATCGGAAGCATGACCGGGTGGCAGGAAGAAAAAAATTATCAACTACAGCCGCTTAATAAAGAAGGGATGTGGGAAATTCAACTGCCGGCGGAGAAATTAAGGCACAAAGATCTTTATCGACTTCGTGTTCATTGGCCGAGCGGTCAAGGCGATCGCATTCCCGCCTATGCCAGGCGGGTGGTGCAGGATCCGGAAACCCTTATTTTTAACGCCCAGGTGTGGTATCCCGAGTCTCCTTATCAATGGCATTGTCGACATTTCAGGCGCCCAGTTGGGGCTCCTTTTATTTATGAAGTCCATGTGGGCATGGCTCAGGAAGAAGAAAAAATCGGAACTTTTCGAGAATTCACTGAAAAAGTTCTTCCCCGGGTGGTGGGGTCAGGCTACAACATCCTGCAGCTGATGGCCATTCAGGAACACCCCTACTACGGCTCGTTCGGCTATCAGGTCTCAAACTTCTTTGCGCCTTCATCCCGCTTCGGCACTCCAGAAGAATTAAAAGAATTAATCGATGCCGCTCACAGTGCGGGATTAGCTGTTCTCATGGATATCATCCATTCCCATGCGGTATCCAATGAGGTTGAAGGTCTGAGCCGCTTTGACGGTACGCTGTACCAGTACTTCCATGATGGACCCCGCGGCCTACATGAACTCTGGGATTCCCGCTGCTTTGACTATGGAAAGCATCAGGTGCTGCACTTTCTTCTTTCGAACTGCCGCTTTTGGCTGGATGAATACCGCCTTGATGGTTTTCGATTCGATGGCATCACCAGCATGCTTTATCTGCATCATGGAATCAACAAGGCCTTTACGTCATATGATCATTATTTTGCAGACAGCGTGGATGAAGATGCACTGACGTATCTGGCTCTGGCGAATAAGATGATTCATGCCGTGCGACCCCATGCGCGGACCATTGCAGAAGATGTCAGCGGAATGCCGGGGCTTGCCGCATCACCAGAAAATGGCGGCTACGGATTTGACTACCGCTTTGCCATGGGGGTTCCGGATAACTGGATCAAGCTAATTAAAGAAGTCTCGGATGAGCACTGGCCCATGGGCCACCTGTGGCACGAGTTGATCAACCGTCGCACCGATGAAAAAACGATTAGTTATTCTGAATCCCATGATCAAGCCCTTGTAGGAGATAAATCCATCATCTTCCGGTTAATCGATGCTGATATGTATGATCATATGAACATTGGTGATGAAAACATTCGGGTGGATAGAGGCATAGCCCTTCATAAAATGATTCGTTTAATTACCATGGCCACCGCTGGTGCCGGCTATTTGAACTTCATGGGTAATGAATTCGGGCACCCGGAATGGATCGATTTCCCGCGGGAAGGCAACAACTGGTCTTACAAGTATGCCCGCCGCCAGTGGCACCTGGCGGATGAGCCCAATCTCAAGTATAAGTTTCTTGCCCACTTTGACCGAGATATGATTGCATTGGCAAAAAAATTCCGATTGCTGGATACCCCGGACCTGCATCTTTTGTACGAGCATTCAGATAACAAGCTCATTGCATTTGAACGGGCAGGTCTGTTGTTTGCATTCAATTTTCATCCTGACCAATCTTTTACTGACTACCGGTTTGAAGCCCCGCCGGGGAAGTATCAATTAATTCTCGACAGTGATGCAAAGAAATACGGAGGTCACAGCCGTTTGGCGCCGAATCAAGAACATTTCACCTTTTCTGATATCGTCGCAGACCGTAAATGTCATTTTCTCAATCTTTATCTGCCTACTCGAACCGCATTGATTTTGTATCGATTAAGTTAAAATCATAATTTCAATGTCTTTTCTTGACTTCCCGCCACAATTATTGATAAATAAATCCTAAACTTAGTCAACTCTATAAAAACCATCCGATATGTCGAACGAAAAAGATGAATTAAATTATAGAACCGTTTTCAACCTTAAAGCTGATCCGTTTAATCCAGACCCGGACTTAAGGTTTCTATTTGAATATGAATCACTTGAGCAATGTTTTACTATGCTCAAGCGTTTAGTTGAGGGGACAGAAATCATTATTCTCGTCATCGGTGAGGCGGGCAGTGGTAAAACGACTCTGTTAAAACGCTATCTAAGTTCTTCTGAAGCGAGCTGGAAAACCTGCCGAATTCGAATCCCTCCCGTAGACGAGGCAAAGCAGTCTTCGCTAGATAAGGATGTTGATAGTTACCCCGCCCATATTCGGCAAGATGTGGCTGATCCAATTATCATCATCGACGATGCCCATAAACTTACCCAAAAGCAATTAAAAGGTCTTCTCCAAAACGTTCAGTCTTCCAGTAGTGCTCGTAAAGTCAAGCGATTCGTTTTTTTTTGTGAACCCAGTTTGAATGAAACCGTCTCAACCATTGCCAAGACATTAGCCGATGAAACGGCTATTAGCAAAATTTTCTTGCCCGCCATGACCAAAGAGGAAACCGTTGCATACCTAAATTACAGGCTTGCGCTCGCTGGTTATGTGGGGAGGAGTCTTTTTCGTTCTTCATTTATCAGACAATTGCACCGCTCAACAGGCGGCCTTCCGGGAAGGATTAACGTAATGGCAGATCAATGGCTTAAGAAAGAATATTCCATAAGAAAACAGCTCCGTCGCAGTTTTCAGAGCCGAATTCATCGCCGCCGGAAAATTGTCGGTTGGGCGACGGCAGGTTTTGCATTCATCATACTATCTCTGGTCGTGCTGTATCGCTACCAAAGTACTCCGGAACTGCAACCAGAGGTTCCAAAATTAGCGAAAACCATTATTCGAAAAAAAATAGTCATAGCCGACCATCTTGAAAAAACACCACCTGTCATGCCCGAGATCTTATCCTCAGAAAAAATAAAAAGCCAACTTTCACCAACCTTACCACCACCAAAGAAACCGATTGAAGTCGCGGAAACCCCAGAACCTCAGGTATCCTCCGAGCCCCGAGTAACAGCTGAGCCTTTGGTATCCTCTAAACCCACTGTATTATCCGAGCCTCCGGTAGCACCTGAGCCTCCTGAATTATCTGAACCCATAGTATCATCTAAGCCTCCGGTAGAACCCGAAACGGTGGTTGAAAAACAAAAAACAGAAAAGAAAAGCGCCCACCGTGAAGAATGGCTCCTTTCACAGAAGTCAACCCATTATACAATTCAAATAATGGGCGTCCGCAATGAGAAATGGCTATTACGCTTCATCCATGAAAATCTACTGGAGCAACACCATGAAATTGCCTATTATCAAACCAGCTATAAAGGAAAGGACTGGTACCCGCTGCTGTATGGAGTTTATGCCACCAAAGAAGATGCTTCTACCGCATTGAAGGAATTGCCGAAAAAGATAAAAAAAGCATCGCCCTGGATTCGGCAGATGTCAGCGGTGCAAAAGGCTATTCGAAAGCGATCCAAACAATAGGCCTCTGGCAAGTCTAGCATGAGTGAAAAAAATGTTATCAAGGAGTAAAACTAATGAATATGTGGACAGCCGTTGTAATTATAGTAGCCATTGCAGCATTTAGCGGCATATACAGAGCGCGATTTAAGTCCGAATCAAAGAAAACGAATGAGGACTTTGAGAACCTTTCCCAACGTATATCGAGATTGGAAGACAGAATAGCCAATCTGGAAACAATTGTTTTGGAAAAAGAGCGAACTAGGCAGTTTTCTGATTTATAAATGAATTTATCTGAATTAATCTTAAACAAAGATGTTATTCTGCTGGATGGTGCGATGGGCACCGAACTGGCCACCTCCGGTTTGGAGATGGGTGGGCAGAATAATGTCACGCATCCAGACATGGTATTGGCCATTCACAAAGAATACGCTGAATGTGGATGTGATATTTTAATAACCAATACGCTCACCATGAATAGAATCTACATTAAAACCCACCAATTAGGTATCAGTGTAAAAGAAGTAAACCAGCAAGGTGTTCAGTTGGCGAAATCTGCAGCAGGCAATCGGTTATATGTGCTGGGTGACATCAGTTCAACCGGCAAATTGCTTGAACCTTACGGTGATCTGTCAGAAGAAGATGCTTATCAGGCATTTAAGGAGCAGGCAGCATTGTTGGCCGGCGGCGGAGTGGACGGCTTCATAATCGAAACGATGATCGATATAAACGAAGCACTATGCGCAGTACGCGCATGTAAAAACGTTGCTTCGCTGCCAATCATCGTTTCTATGGCTTTTGCAAATTCGAAAAATGGTGAGCACACTATGATGGGCAATTCAGTCAAGGTATGCGCTAAAGCGTTAACGGAGCAAGGCGTTCATGCGATCGGTGCGAACTGCGGCGATCTGGACCCCTCACAAATGGCATCGGTTGTCGCAAAGCTCGGGCAAGAAACATCTTTGCCCATATTGTCAATGCCGAATGCAGGTATGCCAAAATTAATTGACAATCAAACAGTTTTTGACCTGTCTCCAAAAGAATTTGCCTCAGGTATGGCTGAATGCATAAACGCAGGGGCACGTCTGGTTGGTGGTTGCTGCGGTACATCTCCAGCGCACATTCTCGCCGTAAAGAACCTACTATAAAATAAAGATCTTTGAATATGGCCCCCGCCAGCTTGCTGATGGGAGCTTCATTTGGAATGAAGCGAGGCAGGAATTTATAGATTTTTAAAATTACGATAGGCGCTTAAAACTCTTTGCACATATTCTTCCGTCTCTTTGTATGGCGGAATGGATTTATATTGATCCACTACAGTAGGGCCGGCATTGTAAGCCGCAAGGGATAAGACCAATTTTCCATTAAAACGGTCGTAAAGCTGCTTGAAATAGCGGGTACCCCCCATAATGTTTTGCTGCGGATCAAATGGATTTTCAATATCTAGACGTTGGAGATTTTCTGGCATGATTTGCATCAATCCCATGGCCCCTTTTTTAGAAATTGCTCGTGGGTTAAAATCCGACTCGACCTTAATAATAGCCTTCACCAGCCGAGAATCAACACCGTAGAGCTCTGACGCATCGCCTATCAGTTCATCATATTCGTCTGTATGATAAAAGGTTCCAGAATTGTATGACCGTTCCCGAATATAGACCTTATATTCGCGATCGGAAGAGGTGGGCGTATTGGTAAAATGCATGACACCTTTGTCGTCGATATACATATAGATGTCGGCATTTACGGGAAATACGGTTGCAAGAAGCAAACCAATTGAAAAAGCAGCAAGATAGTAAGCAAATTTAATTGCGCTCCAACGCATCATTATTTATAGCGTATCCTTGGCGTCTTCTGTGAAGTACTTTATTGATGCCAGCAACACGTTTCTTTTTCTTTTCACTAGCTTATAATAATTTTATAGTTCACTTTTAATTTAAAAACAATATGAAATATATCGGCCAAAACCCAAACAACTTAAATTATAACGATTCTCAAACTGCGCGAGGCACTATGCCTTTAGAAGAGCGTCAGTTGCTTTTGATCTGTCTTCTTTTTTTTCTTTTTTACTTGCGGGCTTTCACTTTTTTTAAGGCGAGTTTCAATATCGGCGACAAAGGGTGATAAATGGCGGGATTCCGGTTTGCCATATATTCTACGCTTTTCGGCACGTGTAAAATATAATCGTTCCATGGCACGGGTCATGGCCACATAAAAAAGCCGTCTTTCTTCTTGTATATCCTGAGGTTCATCACTGGAGCGCTCAAAGGGAATGTAATCCTGCTCGCAACCGGTGATAAATACAACCGGAAATTCCAGACCTTTAGCAGCATGCATGGTCATTAGCGAAACTTTTTCAACCCGTAATGCATAGGCGTCGGTATCTGTGTGAAGCGCCACAGCGGCCAGAAAATCAGCCATATGGGTTCCGAAAGCTTTTGAAAATTCCACTAAATTATCTAAAGCATCTCTTGCTTTGGTATCATTGTTAAACGTTGTGGATAATTTACTGTTTTCACTAAGAAAAATTAGTTTTTCGGCAACCGTCATTATGGCCATCTTTTCTTCCAGCTTCAGTAGATGATCTGTAAAGTCATTTAGGATCTGTTGTTTGGATGCGTTCAGCCCTGGTACGGGAAACCGTTTTGCCTTTCTAAGCCCTTCATGTAATGAAAATCGATTTTGATAACACCAATTTTTAAATAATTTTAGGGTCTTTTTACCGATACCAGATATGGAATGACGCATCACCGTTTCATGATCCCCATATCCAGCACATCCCTCGACAACCCTTAAAAAGGATAGCAATTCCGATAAGCCGAATTGGTTGAGCGCATTTTCCCTGCTGGCAATTTGAAAGGGTATCCCGGTCATTTCAAAAACCTCGGCGATAATCCGATGCTGCTCATTTATCCTATATAGCACTGCAAAATCAGAATAACTTCGAGCGCTTGAAAGGTTAGCGTCATCGATCGCACCGGTATCGACGGAATGAAATCCTGTTCCACCCACCAGTTTTTCGATGATTCGAGCAACTGCTTTGGCTTCCTCTATTTCATTGACAAGCTCAAAAATACCGATGGTTTTAACCCCATCAATCTGTGAAAAGATGCGAGAATCAGAGGGTTGAACTCGATGCTCTTTGATAACCTGATAGGAAGCATCAAGGATGGTCTCGGTCGAACGATAATTCCGCGTGAGATGAATGATCCCGGCGTTCGGATAATCCTGAACAAACCGTTTAAAATAGGTCATATCGGATCCTCTAAATCCATATATAGATTGATCGGGATCCCCGATGACACATATATCATTATCCGGATTCTCGGGCGGTGCCAGGGCCCGAATAATTCTGTACTGCCCCTGATTCAAATCCTGGTATTCATCTACAAAAATATGCCTGTAAATATCCTGATATGAGCGACACACTTGGTAATTTGTCTCAAATAATCGGACAACTTTAAATATCAAATCTTCATAGTCATTTAAGCCTTGTATGGACAAGAGCTCTTGATATGTCCGATATACTTCAGAAACGAGTTTAGCTTCAGCTTCATCAGCAGGTTCTTTAAGAAGATCTTCCGGTGAAAGTATTTGTTGTTTGGCTTCAATGATCTTATTTAACAGGGATTGTGGTTTTAACGAAATATTAATTCCTGTATTCAGCACATACCTTATAGCTTCAGATAACAGATATTTTCGATTATCTTCATCGATAATTATTTCTGCCTTTGTCTCAGTCAGATCGTTTAGTACTTTTAAACAAAACGCATGAAAGGTGGCCACAAATGGAAGTTGATGGGCACCAACTAACAAGATCTGAAGTCTTTCGCGCATCTCTTCAACTGCTTTGTTGGTAAAGGTGACCGCGAGTATGTTTTGGGGTGCAATGCCTTTTTGGCCAATTAAATAGGCGATTCGGTGAGTCAGTGTGCGGGTTTTTCCGGTTCCCGGCCCGGCGACCATCATTAGAGGACCGCCAGTATATTGAACAGCTCGACGCTGTTCCTTATTCAGTTGGCCTATAATATCAGTAGAATCTTTTTTATTGGCGGAATTTTCTAGGTCAACACTTTGAGGATACTTCCGATCGGCTTTGAATCCTTTTTTGGATTGCTTTGTTTTTTGATTCGAAACTTTTTTTGTGTGGGATTTAATTGGCGATATAGAAAAAAGGGGTTGTTGGCCAATTAATTGGTTGCGTTCATGTAGTCCAAAGATTTTTACTTTCCCATATTCACCATCATAACCTGGATTTATCTCTATTTGTTTGTGGCGCATGCGTTTAACCGCTTCCCCAAGCAGAGGTATGCCTGGCGTATCAATCGCATCCGGTTTCAGATAATGGAGGATGTTAAATTCAGATCCTAATTTATTAAGGGCCGTCAAATAGGCCTGATTGACTCTTTTGCTCTTCGGACCCACACGTAAAATTTCAGCTAATATATCAACCAAGGGAATGATACTGCGATAAGTGTGATGTTTTTGGGGTTTTTGACCGTCCTCCCGATCTGCCAACTCTATAACTCGATAAAGTACACCGAGAGTTAACGGTTTGCCACATTCCGGACATTTTCCATCAAAAGCTATGGTTTTTTGGGGCCACAGTTGAACCTTGCAATTTCGATGGCCATCCAAATGATATTTTCCCTCTTCCGGATAGAATTCAAAAGTGCCTAAAAATTGTTTGGGATCGCCCGATTTGATAGCAGATTTTATAGCTGTATACGAAAGTTCGGTATCAAAAAGATTAGCCTCACGGCCTAAATTCGATGGCGAGTGTGCATCTGAATTGGAAATTAGCGTCAAACCATCCAATCCGGAAACTCGCCAATTCATTGGAGGATCCGAAGATAATCCGGTTTCAACCGCAAAGATATTTGGTGTAAGGTCTTCGAAACATTCTTCGATTGAATCAAAGCCGGATTTAGATCCCAGTAACGAAAACCATGGAGTCCATATGTGGGCAGGTATTAAATAGGCTTGGTCGGAAGTATCAAGAACAATCTCAAGTAGATCACGGGCATCTAATCCGAGGATGGGTCTCCCATCAGATTTTATATTCCCGATTTTATCTAGTTTCGCGATAAACTGCCCAGCAATTTCTAAATCGGGTACGAATACAAGGTTATGATTTTTTCTGGTCTTTCCATTTTTCTTGTAGATGTTGCTGATTTCGGTCGCTAAAATAAACCGAACAATACCTCGACAGGACTGCGGAACCTTCTGGTCACAAAGGTCTGCGAGTTTATCTCTGAGCTTAAACAAACCCGGTTCAGCCTGAACTAATTTTTTATTAATCTCTGAAAACCAAGCCGGAAATGTAAAATCACCTGTTCCTACAACGGTGATGCCTTTTAATTGCGCTGCAATATATAAATTTTCAAGATCAAGATTCTTTGCTGTGGCTCTGGAAAATTTTGAATGAACGTGAAGATCGGTAATAAATTCCATAGGTAACCCTGAAAAACTTTATATTTTCTTCCATTATTTATTCAGCTATAATGTAAGTATTTTATTTAGCTACCCAACATACCAACCGGTTAACGGGCGAACGGATTTACCCAAACATACATACCATATTTACTTATTTTTTTTAATAGTAATATTTTCTTGTATCAAATAAGCAAACACGCTATATACTTATTAAAAATCTTTTCAAATACCATATATGGTGTTTTTTTTTGTTAACTTCTATCTTATGAACTTTTTTATCTATATTTTAATGAAAAGATGTAGGTTATAAACAAAAAAATAAGTATTGTTGATATAAAAACCTTTTTAATGTTTTTTCCGTCACGTTATCGACGTTTAGATGAGCAAAATTATTATATAAGTTAAGTAGATTAAAAAGTTATTAGACTTATTGACAAAGCTTATTCATTATTAATAATTTATATAAAAAAGAAAAAGGATTAGCGGATGAAGCTTACAACTAAAAAATCCGACTTACTTCCCGTTTTGGCAAAAATTCAAGGATTAACCGGCCGCAAGACCAATCTTGTCATTACGACAAATTTATTAATCAAGACAACCGATTCTGGTATATCTATTTCTGGAACCGACCTTGAGACAGGCTTTGAAGGTTTATATCCAGCTAATGTTGAAGCACAGGGATCAATCGCAATTAATGCTCGAAAATTTTATGAAATTGTGAGAGATTTTCCCAGTGAAGACATTGACTTAAAAGAGATTGAAAATCATTGGATAGAAATCGGAAACGAGCATGTAGAATATCATATTGTCGGCATGAATCCGGATGATTTTCCGGAAATACCTAAAATCGAAGCGGTTGAATTTTTCGAAATTGATTCAATTGCCTTAGCAAAAATGATTGAAAAAACTGTGATTGTCAGTGGTGCTTCCGATGATAAACGTGCGCATATTATAGGGGTTTATGCTGAAAGGATCATTGAAGAAAAAAGAAGGATATTCAGACTGGTTTCCACAGATGGCAGCAGGCTTTCAAAAGTAGATTATTTTTATGATAAGGATTATAATTTACCATCTGGAACTGGTGTAATAATCCCTAAAAAAGGTCTTGTTGAAGTGAATAAATTTTTAGAATCTGAGGGACCGGCTCAAGTTGGTTTCAAAGAAAATAATTTAATTATTAAAAAGAATCGTGAAACTCTAATTATTCGGCTTTTGGAGGGAGCTTTTCCGGCGTATGATGATATAATTGAAAAAAGTGGTGGAAATGATATATTTTTAGATAGACAGTTATTTTTAATGATGCTTAAACGAATGTCTATTTTGTCATCAGAAGATTACAAGGGAGTTATCTTTAATTTTTCTAAAGATAAACTGGTGATCAACTCCACTAACCCTGATATTGGTGAATCAAAAGAAGATATGATTATTGAGTTTAGCGGAGAACCGATAACTGTGATGTTTAATCCAAAATTTTTTATTGATACACTCAGTGTTATGAGCGACGATAACGTAATAATTAATATTGTAAATGAGGAAAAGCCTTGTTTAATTGCGGGCGAGAAAGACAAAACCTATTTAAGTGTAATTATGCCGATGCGAATATGAAAGAAGAAATCATAAACAGCACATATACTGAAGATAATATCAAAGTTCTCGAAGGCTTGGAAGCGGTGCGCCGCAGGCCTGCGATGTATATTGGAAATGTCGACTCTGCCGGGCTTCATCATCTGGTCTACGAGGTTGTGGATAATAGTATCGATGAGGCTATGGCGGGGTTTTGTGATCGGATCAATGTTATTATTCATACGGACAACAGTGTTAGTGTTTTTGATAATGGTCGCGGTATTCCGATTGGAATCCATAAAAAGGAAAAGATTCCAGCTTTAGAAGTGGTGATGACAAAACTACATGCCGGTGGAAAATTTGATGATCATTCTTACAAAGTCTCCGGTGGTCTCCACGGCGTCGGAGTTTCCGTGGTCAATGCCCTTTCAAGTTTTCTGGAAGTTGAAACCTATTCGGATGGAAAGATCTATTATCAATCTTATGAGCGCGGAAAAAAGACCTCTAAACTGACCGAGAAGGGAAAAACCAAAAAGCGAGGTACCAAGGTTCGTTTTATTCCGGATTTAGAAATTTTCAAGACCACCGAATTTAGTTATGAGATATTGGTGCGTCGACTTCGAGAACTTGCCTACTTAAATAAAGGTGTCAAGATTACCATTGAAGATGAACGTTCGGACAAAAAAGATGAATTTGTTTTTAAAGGTGGTATTAAACAATTCGTAGAATATCTTAACCGAAGGCATTCATTTTTGCATAAACCCATATTTATGGAGGGGGTTAAAAACGAAGTACAGATTGAAGTTGCTATCCAGTACAATGATACCTATATCGAAAAAATATTTTCCTTTGCGAATAACATAAATACCACCGAGGGCGGTTTTCATCTGATTGGGTTTAAAGCGGGATTAACTCGTGCTATCAACCAATATGCTACCAACGGAAATCTACCAAAGAATTTACAGATTAAAATCTCCGGAGACGATGTTCGAGAAGGACTGACAGCCATTATAAATATCAGAATCAAAAACCCCCAATTTGAGGGACAGACAAAAACCAAACTTGGCAACAGTGAGGTCAAAGGCCTTGTTGAATCACTGGTTAATGAAAAATTAAGTTCGTTTTTTGAAGAAAATCCACCCATTGCCAAAAAGATTATCGCTAAAGGAGTAGATGCCGCTAGGGCAAGGGATGCGGCGAAGCGGGCTCGAGATCTGGCTAGAAGCAAGGGTGCGTTAGTGGATGCCACACTTCCAGGAAAATTGGCTGAGTGCCAGTCGACTGATCCCTCCCAAAGAGAGTTGTTTATCGTTGAAGGTGATTCTGCTGGCGGCTCCGCTAAACAGGCTCGCGATCGAAAATTTCAAGCGGTATTGCCCTTAAAGGGTAAAATACTAAATGTTGAAAAGGCGCGGATAGATAAAATTTTACGTAGTGAAGAAATAAAAAATATTATTACTGCTCTAGGAACCGGAGTTGGAAAAGATGAAGAATACAATATTGATAAAATTAAATATCACAAAGTGATAATCATGACGGATGCCGATGTCGACGGATCCCACATTCGAACACTCCTTCTGACATTCTTTTATCGTCAAATGCCTGAAATGGTTGATAAGGGGCATTTATATATTGCTCAACCCCCATTGTTTAAAGTTGGCAAAGGTAAGAATGAAAACTATTTAAAGGATGAATTCGAGTTAAATGATTATTTGTTAAAAAAGATCTGTGACAGCAGATTTATTAAATATGGAAATAATGACAATGAGCTATCCGGTCACAAATTGTTTATGTTTATTGGAGATGTTTCGGAGTATTTTTCATTATTAACTCAATTAGGAAAAAGAGGCGTTTCAGCGGATCTTGTCGAGCTATTAATCGGCGAAGGAGTTGAAGATAAAGGCTTCCTGCAAGACGAAAAAAGAATGTCGATGTTACGGGAACTTCTCATCCAGAAAGGATATTTGGTCGATGAATTGATATGGACTGAGGAGCGAAATATTTTTGAAATGTTTATTAATGGGTATGATGAAAAGCAGGATGACGACGTAAGTACCGGTCCTTCTGATAAGTCCTTTACTTCCGTAAGAATTGGACGTGGCTTGATATATTCCAAAGTATTTCAAAAGTGTCTACTTCTTGGTAAAAAAATTCTCAAATACGATTTCCCGCCATTTATCGTTTACCATAAAGAAAAAGAAGGCCAACCTTTAACTGCAAGAGATAAAAAAGAATTGTTGGATATTTTCATGCAGGACGGGAAGAAAGGTATAACCATCCAGCGCTATAAAGGTCTTGGCGAAATGAATCCCGAACAACTGTGGCAAACCACCATGAACCCGGAAAAACGAAACCTACTTCAGGTAAAAGTTGAAGATATAATGGAAACCGATGAAATCTTTACCATTTTAATGGGTGAAGAGGTCGAACCCCGCAAAGAGTTTATCCATACAAATGCATTAGAGGTGAGTATGTTGGATATTTAAGGATATGAGGTACGGATTGCGGGATTCGCGTTGCGCGTTGAAGGTCATATTGAAACTGATAATCATAACAAGATGGATATTCACAAAATAGATGCCAGAGATTTACCGGATCTTTGGTTTCAAGCCGTTCATGATATACTTGATTATGGTAAACGGTTTGTTATTGATCGGGGATCCTATGCTGGACAAACGCGTCTTGAATATGATTACTTTATGGGATACATCAAATATCCAGGTACTCAACCCTTGATACCGGATATTCCCCCTTCCTGTGGTATCCCAAACCCTGTGGAATACAATTATATTTACGGTGGACCGGGTTATGACCGGGCTTACATTGAATATCTAATGTCGCCCCGCAAGGAACCGGGTGAATCGTATACCTATGGCGAACGGCTGACTAAAGTGCCACTTTCCGGTGATAAATTAGCCTGGTGGAAACAAAACATTGGCGAAATCATCGATAAGCGCGAAGTTGACGGAAAGGTTATATTTGAAGAAGACGGCCAAATTTATTTAAATCAAATCGAATGGGTGATTGATACCTATAAAAGATTTGGCCAACGCAACAACCAAATGGTTTTACAAGTTGCGCACCCCTCTGATCTTACCTTACTCGATCCTCCTTGTTTAAGATCTATCGACACCCGTATTCAGAATGATACCCTTCACTTCTTTGTCTATTTCCGTTCCTGGGATCTTTGGAATGGATTTCCGGCAAATCTGGCGGCAATTCAGAACCTCAAAGAATATATGGCAAGCGAGATCAAAGTTAAGGACGGAAAAATGGTCGTTGAGAGCAAAGGGCTTCATTTGTATGGATATGCAGAAGATCTTGCGAAATTGCGATGTTTGAAGACGTAAGCTTATTTGGGTTTTATGACCAATTGTATTAAATTTTTAGATTGCTGCCAAGTATGATTTAAAAACCAACATTCATAAATTAACAAGATATTTCATTATTGACATAAAAAAATAGAAAATGTATCAGTTCCAAAAAAAGTGAGCGCAAGGAAGTATGGAAAGGCTGGAAAAACCCCCCGACGCCTTACGGTAGTCGGCTTCCTTACGCTCATTTATTTTATTATCCTACAATGTAGTTTTTGTCAAGTTTTTCAGATAAATAGGCTGGTATATCTAGAATTCAATACTGCTCGGCGTTCTTGGGAAAGGAATGACATCCCGGATATTATTTATGCCGGTGATCAGCATTAGCAGGCGTTCAAAACCTAATCCAAATCCGCTGTGGGGTACGCTTCCATATCTGCGAGCATCCAGATACCACCAATAAGGGGCTTTATCCATCCCCATCTCAACCATACGCGCTTCCAAGACTCGAAGGCGTTCTTCACGCTGGCTTCCGCCAATGATTTCACCAATATTGGGTACTAATACATCCATAGCCGCCACGGTTTCCTGATCATCATTTATGCGCATATAAAACGGTTTTATGACCTTGGGATAATCAT
>CP070746.1:1179331-1186182 GCA_020348305.1 Desulfobacterales bacterium | reverse complement strand
GGTTATCACTTTCTTCTCCTGTGGGTCCGATAACCTTTCGTAAAATTGACCACCAGTCTACCATGGGAGCCTTTGTCGGCCGCACCGCATTAAGAGACGGCAAAGGTGTTATGATAGAATGGAAATATGCGGACGGAAAAGATTATCTACCCAGTGATGCTGAAGTTCGAAAGATGCGAACGCAAGAATGATCAAGGTTTCAGGTTTCAGTCTTCAGGTGTCACCTACGCTGTTTCTTACTTCTGAAACCTGAAACCTGACATCTGAAACTTGAAAGACACCTGATACCAAATGTCCACTAATGTGTTCCGACATTCCAATATGGGGTGGAGCCCCATAAGCGCAAAGTTATTTTTATGCCGTGGGAATGTGGCAGGTTTACTGGAAAAAAATGAACATCGAACGTCGAACGTCCAAAATCGAACGTTGAATGGAAAAAGATGAAGAAACAAACCTATGACTTAGAAGAAAGGCTGCTGGAGTATTCAGTGAGAATCATAAAGATCGTTGAACAACTTCCAACTACTAAAGCAGGCAACCATGTTGCGGGCCAATTGTTAAGATCAGGAACTTCACCTATCCAAACCATGGTGAAGCCCAGGCAGCGGAGTCACCAAAGGACTTTATCCATAAGCTTCGTATCTCATTAAAGGAACTTAGGGAGACGCATAGATGGTTAAAACTTATCCAGCTTGTTTCACTCATTAAAAAACCTGAACTACTAAATGATATTTTAGAGGAAACAGAAGAATTAATTAAGATTTTCTTTAAGAGTATCAAAACGGCTGAAAAGAAACTCAATTAGGTTATGAATGTTCGGTATTGGATGTTTGTTTTTCATTCGACGTTGGATGTTCGATGTTCGGCGTTCATCTTTCAAAACATCCCTGTACGGAATATATGTAACTGATGAATGATTATAAAACAATTTAGCGCTTATGGGTGGAGCCCCCTAAATTAAGGTAGTTATTTTGGGTTTTTATATTGTACAGTTCCTCACCGGTTTATCAGATGCTTCAGCCTTGTTTCTTGTTGCCTGTGGTTTGTCCCTCATTTTCGGAGTCACCCGCATTGTAAACTTCGCGCACGGCTCGTTTTATATGGTCGGCGCCTATGCGGCCTATGCCATAATTTCTTATCTGCCCCAAAGCCCTTTCCTTTTTTGGGTAGGGGTGTTGGGTGCGGCTTTGGTCGTCGGCGTGTTCGGAGTTTTAGTAGAAACTTTGTTACTCAGGCGCTTATATCATGCCCCCGAACTTTTCCTGCTCGTAGCGACTTTCGGTATTGTATTAATCCTGCAAGATTTAACTCGCTGGCTGTTTGGGGCCGAAGATCTTCTTGGTCATAGGGCGCCCGGATTAGCGGGCAGTGTGAATATTATGGGCAGCCTTATTCCCCAATATGATCTGGCGTTAATCATAATTGCGCCATTCATTCTTGGCGTGATTTGGCTGTTATTGTATCGCACCCGTTGGGGGGTATTGGTGCGGGCCGCCACCGAAGATCGCGAGATGGCAGGTGCCCTGGGAGTAAATCAAGCGACACTTTACAGCACCGTTTTTTTCCTCGGCTCCTTTTTGGCCGGATTGGGCGGAGCCATTCAACTGCCGAAAGGCGGCGCGGATCTTCTAATGGACATGAATATTATCGCCGCCGCATTTGTCGTTGTGGTTGTCGGTGGAATGGGAAGTATTGCCGGTGCCTATCTGGCTGCCGTTATTATCGGAGAGCTTAGCTCATTTGGGATTTTAGTTTTCCCGCAGAGTACGTTGGTCATGATGTTTCTGGTAATGGCGGTTGTTTTGGTGGTTCGGCCCTATGGATTATACGGCAATGCTGAAGTGCACGAACATGGGTTCGAAGCTGTATCAGTTTCTTTACTTCAACCGGCTTCCAAAAAACTGCGATGTCTCGGTTTGATTCTATTGATTGGCGTCGCATGCATGCCTCTGTTTGCAGGTGCCTTCCAGCTCGTTTTAATAACGGAGATTGCCATTTTTTCACTGGCCGGTATGAGTTTGTATTTTATGATGAGTCCCGGTGGTATGTTATCTTTCGGACATGCGGCGTTTTTCGGTGGAGGTGCTTATGCAGCTGCTCTCATGGTGCACTACCTTCAGACGCCGATGGAGCTTGCCATATGCTTTGCACCGCTGTTAACCGGACTGCTGGCGCTGATCATCGGATGGTTTTGTGTGCGTTTGTCCGGTGTTTATTTGGCCATGCTAACATTGGCGTTTGCGCAAATCTGTTGGTCGATTGTATTCCAATGGGGCGGTTTCACCGGCGGCGACGACGGTATTTTGAGCATCTGGCCGTCAGAATGGGCCAGCAATAAGGTGGTTTTTTATTATCTGACCATGATTATATGTATCGGCGGGATTCTATCACTACGATATCTGATTTTTACCCCCTTTGGCTACGCCATGCGAGCTTGTCGAGATTCTGCACTCAGAGCGGAGTCTATTGGAATCAACATACGCAACCATCAGTGGTTTGCGTTTGCCATCGCCGGCGGTTTCGCCGGACTTGCCGGCGGCATCTATGTCTTTTCAAAGGGAAGCGTGTTTCCGGATGAGATGGCCATACCGCGCTCATTTGATTTTTTGTTGATGGTGCTGCTTGGCGGCGTGGACACCATTTTCGGCCCAATTGTCGGCTCGGCCGCTTTTATCTGGTTACACGATAAAATTTCGCGCATTGATTTTTGGCAGTTTATTTTGGGATCTATTTTCATTGTGTTGGTGGTGGCGTTTCCTCAGGGGATCGTGGGTTATTTTAACCGGCGATTTGGTAGATATTTTGTTGATCAAACGTAAACATTATGACTAAGCTGCTGCAAGTTAATAATTTATCGAGGTCCTTTGGCGGCATCACTGCCGTAGACCGCCTCAGTTTTGACGTGGAAGCAGGGCAAATTTTGGCAATGATCGGCCCCAACGGAGCGGGAAAGTCAACCTGTTTTAATTTAATCAATGGGCAATTGCGTCCGGATCACGGAAGTATCAAAATCTGTGGTCAAGAGATTGTCGGTCTTGCGCCCAGACATGTCTGGAAATTGGGTGTCGGCAGGACCTTCCAGGTTACCTCAACGTTTGCTTCGATGACGGTCTTAGAAAATGTTCAAATGGCGCTGATGTCATACCATAAACTGGCCAGATCGCCGTTTCGAAAAGTAAGACATCTTTTTATCGATGAATCCATGGATTTGCTAAAGTTGGTGGGGATCGAGGATCAATCTCATCGTGTTTGCGGCCTCCTATCCTATGGTGAGCTTAAACGTGTCGAGCTGGGGGTGGCCTTGACCAATCGGCCGAAATTGTTGCTTATGGATGAACCGACTGCCGGTATGGAACCATCAGAACGTCAGCGTCTGATGAATTTGATATCACAAATTGTTCGCAACCAAAAAATTGGTGCTTTATTTACCGAGCATGACATGGATGTCGTATTCACACATGCGGATCGTATTATCGTTTTGAATCGCGGTGAGCTGGCAGCTGCGGGCACGCCGGAAGAGGTTCGAGAAAATCATAAAGTTCAGGAGATATATCTAGGCATTACAGCATAGGGCATAAGGCATCGGGCATGGGTCAAAGCGCATAGAGCATATAGGACACAACACGAGCATATTGCCAATGGAAGCCAAAATTAACGAGATTATGCTGCAGGTGGATTCGATCAATACCTTTTATGGAAAGGCTCAAATATTATTTGATTTGAGCCTTGAAGTGGCAAAGGGTGAGGTGGTGGTTTTGCTGGGTCGCAATGGGGCCGGCAAAACCACAACGTTTAAAAGTATTATGGGAATCGTTACTCCCAAAAGCGGAACTATCAATTTCAAAGAGAAAGCCATTCAGGATTTGCCTTCCCATAAAACCTGTGGACTCGGCCTGGGCTACGTCCCTCAAGATCGACGTATCTTTTCCAAACTCAGCATACTGGAGAATTTAGAAGTAGGTAAACAACCTCCCCGCAAAGTATCTGATCCATGGACCCCCGAGCGCTTGTTTAAGCTCTTTCCAAATTTAGGGGAAAAACCCGGTCAATACGGCGGTAATCTGAGCGGTGGAGAACAACAGATGTTGACCATTGCCCGCACGTTAATGGGCAACCCGGAAATGATTATCCTTGATGAACCTTCCGAGGGTTTAGCCCCTGTAATTGTGGAACAGTTGACCAAAACCATTGATAAACTTAAAGAGGAGGGGGTTTCGGTGTTGCTGGCCGAACAGAATTTAAATTTTGCAAAAACCGTATGTGATCGGGCCTATATTGTCCAGCAGGGACGGGTATGCCATGAAAGTGCTATTGGTGATCTGTCTAGTGAAACATATGAGAAGTATCTAGCGATATAGCTAACCATTCACCTTTATAAAAATGAAATAAGAGAAGGACACTTAATGATCGGTAAAACAATTCAAGAACTTAGCTTGGGAGACAGTGAGCAAATTCAAAAGACCATCTCGGAGACCGATGTCTATCTGTATGCCGGAATAACCGGGGACCTCAATCCGGCCCATGTCAATGAAGAATATGCTAGAAAAACCTTCTTTAAAACGCGAATTGCGCATGGGATGCTAACGGCGGGGTTTATCTCCACCATTTTAGGAAATAAACTCCCAGGACCTGGCACCATTTACATCCACCAGAGCGTAAATTTCCTGGCTCCGGTTCGTTTCGGCGATACGATTACGGTTAAGGTGGAAGTTGAGGAAATCAATTCCGAAAAAAATAGAGTAAAATTCAAGACAACCTGTATAAATCAAGACGGGACGACCGTCCTAGATGGTGAGGCGATTGTCAGTCCTCCGAAGTCGGCATAATTAGCAGCGCCTAACTTTGGGCGGCCCGCTCGCCTCGCTTTGCGATTTCACACCCGCCTGCCGCGCAAGGCCCGAGCGGGCAGGTTGCGAGCGTGGCGGCAAACGACTCACCGTGGCATTGTATCAGATTATTTAAATCGTTTTCATAAAGCATTGAGAGATAGCTTTAGCCTGCGCACCAAAAGTTTCCTTAATAAAGAGAAAGAATTTTATTGATTTATCCTTAAAAAAGAGATAGATTTATCAGCATGGAAAATGTTCTAGATTTATTAATTGATGACTTTCACGAGCGCGCTCTTCCAGAGCTTATGCCACGCAATCAATCTATGCCATGGGTGCAGGGCAAAGCTGCTGTGGTGATCGGCATGCGGCGTGCTGGCAAGACCTGGTTTTGTTTTCAGAAAATGCAGGAATTAATGGCAGAAGGCGTCGAAAAGGAGCGACTGCTTTACATAAATTTCGAAGATGAACGTTTGCTTCCATTTACGGCTCAAGACTTCAAACTCGTTCTGGATACCTATTATCGCAAGTTTCCTGCATTCAAGAATAAGCGATGCTATTTATTTCTTGATGAAATCCAACGGATTGAAGGATGGGACAAGTTCGTTCGGCGTGTGCTTGATACAGAACAAATCTCTATCTGTGTTACTGGTTCGTCATCAAAGCTTTTGAGTTCCGAGATTGCCACCAGTCTTAGAGGCAGATCGCTTACCACAGAAATATTTCCTTTCAGCTTTTTAGAATTTTTAAAATTTCACCAGGTTAACCTCAAATCCACACACCGATTTGGTTCCGGAACGAGAGCGATAGTGCAGAATCAGCTCGATCATTATACGAAAATTGGCGGATTTCCGGAAGTGCAGACGCTTGATGATGAAATAAGGCGACAGGTGCTTCGCAACTTCCTAGATGTCGTTATCCTGAGGGATGTGGTAGAGAGATACACGATCAGAAATATAGCTGCATTGAGAGCACTGATCAGACATATCATGAGTGCACCGGCGACCCGATTCAGTGTGAACAAGTTCTATAATTCACTGAAGAGTCAGGGTATTGCTTGCACGAAGAACAATCTTTATGAATTCTTGGACCACGTAATGGACGCTTTTCTTTTCTACCAGGTTCCGATACACTCTCGTTCTGAGAAAGTCCGCCGTGTAAATCCAAAAAAAATGTATGTCATTGACCCTGGTCTTTTGGATGTCACGTCATATCACATGACAGCTGACCGGGGCGCATTGCTGGAGAATCTTGTCTACATACATTTACGCAGGCAGGGACTCGCACCTGAATATTATGTTACACAAAGCGGTGTTGAGGTCGATTTTGTAATTGCCGGAAAAGATAGAAGTAAACGTCGGCTGATTCAAGTTTGTTGGGAGATGAGCGAGCCGGCTACGCAAAAACGGGAGGTGAACGCTTTATTATCGGCCATGAATGAGCTCGGGATCAATCGCAGTACTATTGTAACTTGGTTCGATGAAGATTACTCAGACAAGCGCATAGATATCGTACCGTCATGGAAGTGGCTGTTGGCCGAGTAACTAAAAATCCCCTAACATTTATTACCGATAAATAGCCAGCTGTGGTTTCTATATAGGTATTATATTTGAATAATTTTATATTAATTTATCCGACTTTTGTAATTTGCTTGGTCAATTTTACATTTTTATGACCACCGCTGTTATGTCATCTTCTATTTTCACCTCACCTATAAATTTATCCAAGATGTCAAAAATTGCATCAATAATTTGCGTTGCGTCTGAAGAAGCGTTTTGTCGAATTGCATTTAGGATTGGGTCTTTGCCTAACATTTCTCCCTTTTTGTCTCGTGCCTCCCAGATTCCGTCTGTACTGAGAAAAATGATTTGACCATTTGAAAAATCAGTTTTCTTATTATGTTCATAGATCCATTCGGCATCCACACCAAGTGCTATTCCAGATCCACCAAGCTCACTGAATGCGTCTGAACCAGGATCATAAGCTATGCCGGGATCATGTCCTGCCCGCACCCATTCAAGTTGT
>CP070746.1:1174234-1179231 GCA_020348305.1 Desulfobacterales bacterium | reverse complement strand
TTTCCCGGATCACCCTGGATATGCTACGGTTTTTGGGGCGGCCATGAAATACCGCTATGATTTGTTAAAGCCAGATAAAAAAAGCACTTAGTTGCGTTCCCGAAAAAACCTAGAGTTAAATATTCTTTGAATTCTGATTAAAAGGCCCTCCAAAACCGATTCATTCTATTTTCCATTTAAGTTTCTGATATTTTAGACCGATACATATCTTAATAATCCCTCTTTGTAGCCGGAAAAATTTTTATGAGTTATTTAAACAGTGGTCTCAGACAGTGCCGGGGCAAAAATCGGCACAAAATAGATAATCCTAAGAGGAGATAATGAAAAATTTTTGTAATTCTCATCCAACACGATTAGCCTACTGGAGTTGTGGGGACTGCGGCGCTTATCTATGCCCCGAGTGCGTTTCGGAGCGCGATGGCGGAGGATTCGGACAGAAAACCCTTCATTTTTGTCCGAAGTGCAATCTTCCTGCCGAATGGGTTGGGGTGGCCAATCTCATTGAGCCCTTTTGGAAACGTATGCCCCGAATATTTACCTATCCTTTCTCTCCGGCGCCGTTGATCTTGATGTGTGTTATGGCGGTTGCGTCTTTCTTATTATCAGGGCCGGGCTTAATCATAACCTTGATACACGGGGCTTTTTGGTTAATGGTTTTGAAGTATTCGTTTGAATCACTTAAGGCTACGGCAAGTGGTAATCTAAAACCGCCTCCATTTAACTCCAACACTGTTTCCGATGATATCCATCTGGTTTTCAAACAGTTTCTATTATATATATTTATTTTTATTGCATTTGGTTTTATCGTTGCAAAAACAGGTTTGTTTCTCGGCTTTACGTTTCTGATTATAACCCTCTTTTTTGTTCCCTCGATGATCATTCTTCTGGTTACCAGCAGCAGTCTTATTCATGCATTAAATCCCGTTGTTTTCGTAGGGCTGACCTTCCGGATCGGCTGGGCTTATCTGCTGATGTATTTTTTCCTGTTTCTTTTGGGAACTGCGCCTGCTTTCCTGGCCAATTACATCATAAAGTTTTTTCCGGACGGCATGCATATTATGCTGTTTAATTTTGCAAAAAGCTTCTATACCATAGTTTCCTACCATCTTATGGGTTATGTTATCTTGCAATACCACGATAGAATCGGATATCAGGTCGATTATGAGGATTTCCAGGATCCTTCCACCGAGGTTAATCAGACTAAAGAAACCGATCCGGACCTTGTAGTGTTAAATGTCGTAAATCCGCTCATTCAGGATGGCAAATTGGATGAAGCCATTGTGAAAATAAAAGAAATGACACAGGCCCAGGGAATAAAAGGCATAAATTTATCGGAGCGGTATTACAATCTGTTAAAGATGAGGAAGCGGACCAAGGAATTGTTAGAACACGGGGTCAATTATTTAGATTTGCTGGTTGCCGAAAATAAAAAAACTAAGGCCTTTAAGGTATTTACGGAATGCTCAAAGCTAAAGCCACATTTTCTTCCCGGCGCAGAGGCTTTGTTTAAACTGGGAAGCTGGATGAATGAAACCGGGAAAATTAAAGAGGCCCTGCAGACCTACAATCGACTTGTTAAATCCTATCCACAAAATCCCATTGTACCCAAAGCTTATTTTCGTGTGGCCCAGATATTTCATGATCGTTTAATGAATACCGATAAAGCGAAGAAAATGCTCGGTGCTTTAAAACAGAAATATCCGGAGCATGACATCATACCCGTTGTGGAAAATTATCTGGCCAACATTTAATTTATTAAAAATTGTGGAGGAAAATATGTGGTCACCGCTGGGGCGCTGTCGCCACTAACAGAGATATCGCCTTCCACAAAAAATCGGATTCCCCTCCTGCCGAAAGAAATGTCGGGTTTCAACCTCGTATGACTATAATAGACAAACAGGGACATTACGCACTGCTCGGTTTGCTAAGATTTCGCCTGGCAATTTGCCCTTCCGTCGAATTGGGATACTTGCTGTCGAGAACTTGCAAGCATTTTTGGTACTTTGCATGAACACCTTTTTGTCGATAACCGGTAGCAAGTTTTAGCAGTGCCGTCGGGATACCGGGAAAATTCGGTTTTTGCTTTAAAAACATTGCCAGAATACGTTCTGCTTTTTCCGGGGATCCGACGCGGGATAATATGGGAATCATTTTAAAATATAGATTCGGGGATAGGCGAGGACGTTTGGTTAATTCAGTATATTCGTCAAAGATTTTCTTAGCGGATTCATAATTATTGTTTTCCAGCGTTAAACGGTTTAACAATTTTATGGTTATTTCATGAAATCTTGGATCCTGCGGATCTGATTTTCTAACGTTAAACAGATGCGTCATTGCACCAATATGATCCGGTTCTTTGATCAATGCCTCTTCGAGTAATTTACCACCGGTTTCCATGTCTAATTGCCGGATATGTTGCAATGCTTTTTCTATGATCGGTGATACTTCATCTTCCGGTTCCGGTTCGAGAACATCCGCGTTGAAGGAGTGTAGAAATTTCAGGTTAATCAATCCCAGAATAGAACCGGATATTAACCCGCCAATATGGGCCACATAGGCTACATTACTGATGCCGCCGAAGAGTAGCTGATAGAATTCATTGGCTACCCAGATAGGCAGAAGGAAAATCGCCCGAACCTTTAAATAATTAAAATAAAATCCCAGGGAGTAGAAAATTTTTACCTTTTTCTTGTAATACAGAACGGTAAAGGCACCCATAAAACCGGCAATCGCTCCGGAAGCACCTATTAATGGAACCGGGCTTTTGGGATAAATGAGCCAGAAGAGTGTCACAGCGCCAAGGCCGGTTAAGATATAAGATGTGCTGTAAAACTTTCTGCCGCCACCCATCTCAAGCATACAGCCGACCAGCCATAGAAAAAGCATATTCCCAAACAGATGGCCGAAACCGCCGTGGAGAAACATATAGGTTAAAAAGGTAATCGGTTTGGCTTTGGTAGGTATAAATCCATATTTTGAAGATGTAATCTCCGATCGGAGATACTCATATTCATCTCTTAATTCCTTCCATTGCTGATATTCAGGGTCCCGGGGGGTAATAATTTCGTCATTAGATAGCTTATCAAGGTAAACATAATCCTTGAGCATTTCCTGATAACAACGCAATGCTTCCTTTTCATTTAATTGACCCTTGGCATTATATAGAGATGTTTCTTTTCCGGACGTATTGCGATACTCAGCATAGCGCTCGATTTCGATTTCGGCCAGCCTGGAAGTAAAATAAAACTCTTCGGCCTTGAAATACTTTTTCGAATCTCCGAATTGAAAAATGAAATACACAAAACAATTGATGAGAATTAGAACGATCGTAACAACGGGCGGGTTGCGCCAGCTGATTTTATCTGTCAGGGGGATGAGTAACATAAAATGTTTCGCCTTTAGCTTGTTTAGATCTACATCTCTGTTTGTTAATCGAGACCGGCGGATAAACAACCATACCCTATACTCAAAACTATCTTTATAATCGGCAGAGTTGGCGTATTTCTTTAGCAAAAAGGCTTTGTAATTCTATAAATTTACTGCTTTTTCCTACATTGAGAGTAATTCGCTTTTTCGGTAAAATAACGAACTGCGGACAGCTATATTTTAACATTTGAGAGAATTTCTTTTTCTTTGATTACGACCTGACGTTCAAGGATTTGCACCTTATGTGTTAATTTCTCCACGAAGACATCATCTTTGATGGAGGCTAAATTTATTTTTACGTTGTATACCGCTGCCATCACCGCTGTTCTGGCTGCCATTGCTGCCACTGCTCCATCAGTGACGGCGTTTTTATTACCTTTTTTAATCACCTTTTCCGCCAGTTCCATAGTTTTAAACGCATCTTCGGCGACACCCATGGGGATCAAGGCCGCCTTTTTCAATCCGTCTTGAATGGCCTTTGTACGCTGATTTTTTTCGTCTTTCGTCATTTTAGGCAGTTTAAAAGCGGCCATTACCTGCTGATAGGCCTCGGGGTCATTGTCGATATCCTTGATTAATTTATCACGAAGCCCGGAAGCAACTTCAGCTATTTCCTTCATTTCTGCCTCGACGGATTCATATCCTTTTTTCCCTATCGTCAGGTTGGCCACCATTTCTGAAAGGCTGGCGGCTGCCGCAGCACTTAAAGCCGCTATGCTGCCGCCGCCGGGGACAGGCTCACCGCAGGCAGTTTTCTCAAAATATTCTGTGATGGTTAGATTTTTTAGCAATGAATTATTCCCCCCTTTTCTCTGTCGAATATCATATTTCCTTTTTTGATAACCTTTTCTATTGTGCTGACACCCAGGTGATAGGGAATAAATTTATAGGACGGAAACTCCAGAATAATCAGATCACCGGTTTTGCCGACATCTATACTGCCGATGGTATCGGCCCGGTCGAGTGCTGCCGCGCCATTTATTGTCAGGGCGGTGACCGCTTCTTCTATGGTGATGTTCATATAAAGGGTTGCCAGAGCAAATATCAGTGGAATGGATTCCGAAAAACAGCTTCCCGGATTAAAATCGGTGGCCAACGCCACGGCACAATGATTATCAATAATAAACCTGCCACGCGCATAGGGTTCTTTTAAGCTGAAGGCGGTTGCGGGCAGCAAGGTTGCCACCACACCGGCCTTTGCCATTTTACGAATGCCTTCATCAGAGGCTTGCAGAAGATGATCTGCAGACACTGCGCCAAGCTCAGCAGCTAATTCGGCACCGCCGATCTGGACGATTTCATCGGCGTGAAGCTTTGCTTTTAGCCCCAATGCCTTTGCTTTGGATAACAGATGCCTGGATTGCTCTACTGAAAAGACATTTTTTTCACAAAAAATATCACAGAATTCAGCTAATTTTCTCTCGCCCACCTCCGGCATAACGTCGTCTATAATAAAGTCGATAAATTCATCTTCCCTGCCCTTGAAATTTTTGGGTACCGCATGGGCGCCTAAAAACGTTGGGACAACATCGAGGTAATGAACTTTGTCCAGATGATCCATGGCTTCGAGT
>CP070746.1:1162149-1174134 GCA_020348305.1 Desulfobacterales bacterium | reverse complement strand
TGCATCGATTCGATCATCACTGTTCCCCCGGTCATGGCTTCAATCAGCCGGCCGATTTTGATGCGATCTTCAACGGGAATTTCCGCAACTCCGGAGAAGTATTTTTTGACCAGATGACCGACTTCCTCACTGTGCAAATCATATTCACTGGGAAGTGTGGCAATAAATCCGCCGGCCAGATCAATTGCCAGCCGGGCGACTTCAAAATGAAAACGCGTTACATTTTGCTTACACACATTGGCAAGCATCGTATCCACCATATACGCCCCGGAAGGTGTCGGCTCTCCCTCGGCCGAGCAGGCAATCGACGAGCTGTAAAGGGTTTCACAAAGGTGGATCATCTCCGTGATTTTATCTCTGACGTGGGAACCTTTGGCGGTTCCCTGGATTTGTGCCAAATAGCTGACCGCCCCGGTTAAGACATCCATGATTCCGGTTTTGCAGGCCCCATAATTGGCCCGGTGATGGGCGGCAAATCGATAAACAATGGTTGCGGTAAATTCAGTTTCACCGTTTAAGAAAATTCGTTCATTGGGTACAAAGACATCATCGAAAGCGATAACTGCCTCCCCGCCAACCGCTCCAAATCGGGGTTTGCCGGAATCAATCCATTCCTGCTTATCACGCCGATCATCACTGGCCTGACGCCCGAAGATCAGGGTAATTCCGGGATCATCAATCGGTATGGCACAAACGATGGCATAATCTTTGGATGCCTCGTTTAGGGCCGTAGTGGGCATAACCAGTATTTCATGCGAATTCACCGCACCGGTCATATGTAGCTTGGCACCTCGAATCACCACCCCGTCGTCACGACGTTCCACGACATGAACATATTGATCCGGATCGGGTTGATCGGCAGGACCTTTGGATCGATCCCCTTTCGGATCCGTCATGGCTCCGACAACCATCAAATTTTCATCCTGGATACGAATCAACCACTTTTTAAAACGCTCTAAATAGTCGGTTCCGTGCTTTTGATCGACCTCGTAGGCCACGGAATATACGGCGTTTATACCGTCAAACCCCACACAGCGCTGAAAACAGGTCGCCGTTTTTTGCCCGAGTACCCGCAGAAGCTTTATTTTTTTGATCAGATCTTCGATGCTTTGATGCACATGGGTAAAACGGCTGATCACCCTGCCCGTCAAATGGGAGGTGGCCGTCGCCAGATCCCGATACTTATCCTGACTGGCCAAGGCATAGGTCATTGCTGCGGCGCGCACATGGGGCGCAGTGGCCGGGTGTTTGGTGACATCCTCTATTAGCTTGCCTTTGTAGTAGATTTTAGAATCTAGTTTGCGCAAGCTTTCCATGTATTCAGCCCCGTTTTTAATTTTCATGATGACTCCTTTATTTTCCGCCGTTGGCGGATAATTCCACCCCATCCCGTGCTGCGCACGGGATGGTCGTTGACGCAGCGTATCGGGCCGCGCTTTTCGAATTTAAAATAAAAGCTTGTACAAATTCAAGCACAAACTGAGCATATTGATCTACTGAAACTTTTCTTGAGGCATATTTCCACCGCTTCAAATACCAATCCTGTATTATGGATTTAATTAAGCTTGCCGTCAGTTGGCGGTTTTGAACCTGAAAATAGCCCTCAACCTGACCCTGGTCCAAAATGTCTGTAAAAATCTTTTCCGTATATAATTCGCTGGCAATCGCCTGTTGCTGTTGCTTCTTCGAAAGGTTTTTGGTTTCCATATACGAAAAATAAAACCAGGGCTGCATGGTCTCACTCAGATAAAGGTGGGTTCGTATGGCAACCTTAAGTTTGGCCAACGGATCCTTTTCATATTCAATATACTCTTTAAGAATCCGCTTGGTAATGGTGCGCCGTTGGTGCTGCAACATTTCCAGAAGCTCTTCTTTGCTGGAAAAATAGGAATACAGCGCACCCATGCTCAGATGGGTCTCTTTGCTAAGATCCCGCATGCTCATAGCCTGGAAGCCTTTTTTATTACTGATTTTGAGGGTAGCATCAAATATTCTTTCAAGATTTTTGACAACCGTGCCTTCTTTTTTAACGCGGATGGTTTTGCGGTTTTCGGCAAAAACCTCCCGACAAATATCCTGTTTCGAAAGGCTAACCTGTTTTTGAAACTCAGCGTAGTTCATATTCTTGAACATTTCGCGGCTGGAAGCCACTCCCACATTAAATATCGCTTGTTTATTTAGGATAACCAGATTGTTTTATATAGTCATGAAAGCGTCTAGTCAAGAAAAATCGAGCGAACGTTCGTTTTTTTTATTGACACATTTACCTTTCTGGACTAAGTTTTGGAGTAAAATTTTGCAGGATATCAACTTTTAGCTGAAAAACAGGCTCGTGGACACCTCTATGGAGATACTCGTCTGTGTAAAACAAGTTCCGGAAGCGGATGCATCAATTCTCACGATTCAGCCGGGAATATTTAAGCCGGTTGAACCTGATCCCCAACGGCACGGTTCGGTAGAAATAAAATCCATGACTTACCCACTGTTTCAGTCTGTTTCGTTGGGTCTAAAACAAGCCGAGGACGATACAACGGGAATTGCCGTAGCCAATATCATTGTCGCCGCCGGTAGAGGAATATGCGAAGATTAAAGGTACTTAATGTTTACCCTAACGTTGCAAAAATTCTTTATCGTAGGCTGGGCATTGTCCACCGATGAATGCTGAGAATTGAAGATTGTTTCTCGTCCTCCTCGTCGTCCTCGTTCTCGCAGTCGATAAATGGCGTTTGTGAAGCACGATGGCAAACGGATCGAGGACGAGGACGACATCCCAGCAAACTGGGTCTCTCCAGCACAGTATCGTCATGGTTGAAGGAGAAATACACTATGGGTGAATTTCAGATCCAACATCAAAATTTGGATTGTCCTTATATCTGTGGGGTCATAGAACAACGCATCAGTGATATATATTTTGCATAGGGGGTAATGATGGCTGTTATCGTGGAAAAAGATGGGGTGGTGATGACGATTATATTAAGTCGCCCGGAGGTGCGCAATGCCGTGAATCGGGAAACTGCCTCAGAATTGGCTGATGCCTTTCGCGAATTTGAGGCAGATGATGAGGCACGCGTTGCTGTATTCAGCGGAGATCAGGGTTGTTTTTGTGCGGGTGCCGACTTAAAAAAATTGGCTGAAGGTCAACCGAATCGGGTGCAACCCGACGGGGATGGCCCCATGGGTCCCACCCGCATGCGATTCAGCAAACCGGTAATTGCGGCGATATCCGGTTATGCGGTAGCCGGGGGTCTGGAGTTGGCCCTGATGTGTGATTTACGCGTGATGGAAGAGGATGCCGTGATGGGTATATTCAGCCGACGCTGGGGAGTTCCTTTAATTGATGGGGGTTCCGTTCGTCTGCCACGTTTGATTGGTTTAAGCCGTGCGCTGGATTTGATTTTAACCGGCAGACCGGTTGGTGCCGATGAAGCATTGCAAATGGGTTTGGTTAATCGGGTTGTTCCTAAGGGCATGGCCGGGCAGACAGCAGAGGAACTTGCTCACCAGATAGCCGCTTTCCCGCAAACCTGTATGCTCGGGGATCGCATCTCGGCTTATGAACAATTCGACCTGCCGTTCGCGGAGGCCATGGCCAATGAATTTAAACATGGCCTGGCAGCTATTGAAAAGGAGGCTGTCGCCGGTGCTACTCGATTTGCAAAAGGAGCAGGACGGCATGGCGATTTCAAGAATCTCTGATCTAAAAGCATGCAAGATTGAATTTAAGATACTAATATTGAAGTCGACGCTGGTCTTTTCGGATCCAGCGGTATGAGCCGTCTAATGGTACGCCAGATCATAAATGAGATTGAGGAGGCGGGGCACTTCGGGGAACGCTGATGTTGCGATTCATTGATCTTTTTTGGTTTTTCGTTTTAAATCCTTTGCTTTTCAAGAAATTCATTAATCGCCGCATTGACTTCCTCAGCCTTTTCCACCGGCACGATATGCCCAGCATCTAAAAAGTGGATGCGATGTGCATTTTTAATCTTTTCTCTTAGAAACTCGCCGTATTTCGGCGGTGTAAGAATATCGTCTTCTGAGGTTATAATCAAAACAGGCACCTCAATTGCAGACAGCCTCGCCATCGAATCAAAACAATCACAAGCCCTGAAATCACCGATAACAACCTCGGGCTTGCACTTGGCAATATCCTCTTTGAATGGTTGCAACAACTTGGGGTTTGTTTTTTTTGATCCTGCAAATTTGGCGATCATATCAACAAATTCAGCAAAATCTTTTTCTATGGTCTCAAAAATCACCGAAGCAACCCGCAATTTTGCGCCCGTACTGATCAAAATACCTGCCGGAAATCGTCCGGGATAATCCAACAGAAGTTGTTGGGCAACGGCTCCTCCTAAACTTATACCACAGACAATGGGTCCTGGTACATCAATATCATTTATAAATTCGTCGACAACATTAGCATAATCCTCAATGTTATCCTTTCCTGAACCGTCGCTTCGGCCGTGCCCGGGAAGATCAATGGCGACCGTATTTACTCGATCTGCCAGAGCATCGATCTGAGCCTGCCAGAAGTAACCGGAGCCACCGGCTCCGTGAATGAATACAATCGTCGATTTATCAGGATCCAAAGGCCAACTTCCGACGATGTATCCAATACCGCCTGTTTTCCGTTCCTGCATCTCAACCTGCTAAAAATTAAAGGCGAATTGAGCTTTGACTAAATTAGTATTTTATCTTTTTCGATCGGCTCAGCCCGTCCGCCTCGCCTTGTGGTTTCTCATCTCAGGCGTGGACTTCGGCGAGCTTTGTCGAGTCGTGCCTTACACTACAGATATGAACCTTTTCAATGCCTAAATTTCTTAATCCCCCAATCTTTATCCTTTCCTTTTCCGCATTCCGCATTCCGAATTCCGAATTCCGAAATCATTTCCACTCAATCCCCAATTCCTTAATCCCTGAATTCCTTAATTCCTCAACTACTTAATAACTCCCTCTTTCTTGAGATTTTCTATTTCCTGCTTTGAGTAACCTAAGTCGTTGAGAACCAAATCTGTATGTCCGCCTAATTTCGGTGCTGCACTTTTGGTTCCCGCAGCACAGGCACTAAAATGAATCGGATAGCCGGGAATTTTGACTTGCCCCTGATACGGGTGCTTAAACGGGACTAAAAAATCATTGGCGATAGCCTGAGGATCATCCGGGACCTCCACAATACTTTGAACGGCACAGAACATAAGACCATGGGGCAAAAAAATTTCCATCCATTCATCTCCTGTCTTGGTCGCAAAAACCTTATCAAATATCTTATTGAGTTCAACATAGTTGGTGGGCCCACCGGACTCAGTCGTATAGCGAGGGTCTTCCAAAAGTGCAGTCTGCTCTGCTGCTTTGCAAAACGTCGCCCAGTATTTTTCTTCAGGGTGATGGGTTCCAAATATCCATCTGCCATCTTTACAGCGAAATCGATTCCGCAATGGCGAATGTTTCGTACGATCCCCGGGGATACAGGGATCAATGGAAAGAACACCGGTAATTAAAAAGTTAATATACTGCATCCATAGGGCTGTGCCGTAAAGTGAGATATGCACTTCTTGCCCTACGCCCCTGCGTTCCCGGTCCAATAAAGCTGTCAAAATTGCATGGCTCACCGTAATGGCTGTCGTTTGATCCAAAATACCAATATGAAGCAGCTGTGGCTCTTGATTTCCAGCCACAAACATCAAACCGGATCGAGCTGACCCTAACGGATCAAAGGCACCAAGATCGCTCATGGGTCCTTCGGATCCATACCCGGAGACACTGGCGTAAACAATATTGGGATTCAATTCGGATATTGTACCGTAATCCAAACCCATCCTGGCTTTCGTGCTTTTGCGCAAGTTGGTCAAAAAAACATCTGCATCTTTTATCAGCCGATTGAAAATCTCACGACCCTTTTTTTGCTTTATATCAAGACAAATACTCTTTTTATTTCGATTCGAAGCGTCGAAAATAATACTCTCTTTGTTTTTGAGCGAAAAATCGGCTCCGGCTACTCTGGTCCAATACCGCTCCGGATCGCCGGAAAACGTTTCAATCTTGATGATCTCTGCCCCCAGATCACCCAAAATGGCATTTCCACCTGGTCCTGCATGAAATACGCCATATTCCACAATCCGAATTCCATCCAAAGGTCCCGGCAACTTCTGATTTTCAGTATTCACTTTTGGCATATCAACTCCTCGCTTTAGCTCATTAGTAATCGAAACTATAAACAAAATTTAGGTGTTAGATTCTTAGCCCTTACTGAAATGTCACTTGCTGAATTATTTCTTTTTTTTGAATTAGACGTCGAATCGCCCGTTGTTCGATAGTATTTCGGATCGGTTCAATTTGTGAAACAAATAAACCATTTATGTCTTTTTTATATTTCCAATCGTTGATAAATCCTGGGACCAAAGCATAGGCACAGCCCCCTGCCCCGCAACACGACGTATTCACGACCGCATAGCCCACCATGTACAGCACTTCTCTATCATTAAAAGAAATTCGGCCCTCTTTGTTGAAGACATAATGGCCTCCAATAGCAGTAATCTCTTGACCGAGATTTGGATGTATGAAATCTTGGAGTTCAGAAATTGTTTGCATATGACGATCCTTTTTTTGAATTGACGACTATATGAAAATGCTGAGCCGGTGTCAAACATAACCTACAGAAGACAGAGAACATAGGTCAGAGAACAGAAAACAGAATAAAAAAGTATTTCGTAATAATTTCTGTCTTCTGAAATCTGAATTCTGTCTCCTGTCCTCAGTCTTCTAACCTCTTTCATCTGACCTCTGACCTCTACATTACGGAGATTAGAATCATGCACATAGCAGTTTTCGCGGACATTGAAGGAAGCTTTGGTATTTGGCGGATGCGCCAATGTCATACAGGAACCGCTGAATGGCAATACGGTCGACATTGTTTAACTGAAGATGTGAACCACGTCATTCAGGGGGCGTTTGACGGGGGTGCACGTAAAGTTACCGTCAAAGATACCCATGACAGCGGTTTTAACTGTATCGTAAAGAAACTGGATAAAAGAGCAAAATACATTGGGGGTCATTTTACGCAGCCGACCCTATTTGGTGGGGTTTCAGATTATGATTTAATTCTATATGTCGCCATCCATGCAGCCTCGGGCACACCCGATGCTTTTTTTCCTCATACGCATTTAGGGATTTTTTCAGAACTCAAGTTAAATGGGATACCAGCGTCAGAGATGGACATTTACGGCGGCTATTTGGGAGAATTCAGCGTTCCAATAGGTTTTGTCTCCGGAGAAGACATCGCTGTTCAACAAGCCTTACGGGTATTGCCGTGGGTGGAATCGGTGATTGTCGACAAACGCAAAGAGACATACACATCAGGGAAAGAAAGTGAAAATAATCTTGCTGAGGGCAGAGAGAAACTCAGACATACGGCTGATAGAGCAGTACGTAAAGCCTCGGAGATGAAACCGCTGACTTTAACTGGACCGCTCCACTTTGAAGGGACGTTCCGTAATGAGAAACTGGCTCAGAGATTTAATACCTGGGGATTTCAAAGAACCGGCGCAACGGTGGCTTGGCATACGGATGACATGATTGAAGGTTTCGACAAATTAAATAAATTGACTTTTTTCCCTAAAAAATATTATGCGTTTCGCGGTCCGATGATTTTTCTTGTTCGCAATTTTTACCGCATAAAGCACAGCTATTTCGCTCCGGCCCCAAACCCCGAAGGAGCTGTCTTTAGCTGTTAATTACCCTCCTTAAATGGGGTGGCCTGAACTTCCAATTAAAGGAGAAACCATGGCGTCTGATCATAATTTGGATGTATTCCTGAACCCCAGGTCGGTGGCAGTCATCGGCGCAACGGAGAGACCCGGATCATGGGGCTCATTCATAATGGGTGGGCTGCTGTCTCGAAACTATTCGGGAAATATCTATCCCGTCAACCACCAGGCAGATACGGTTTTCGGAATACCTGCGGTTAAAGATGTCAGAGAAATCCAGGCACCGGTCGACCTCGCCGTACTTGCCATCCCCGAACATTATGTGGAAAAGGAAATTGAAGCCTGTGGCCAAAAACAGATCAAGGGAATTACCATGATTACAGCCGGGTTCGGTGAGATCTCGGATAAAGGAAAAAAAAGACAAAAGCGTTTTGCGGATCTCGCACATTCTTTCGGCATGCGAATTTTGGGTCCCAATGTGAGTGGTACCTTTAACTTACATGCTGAATTCAATGCTTCCGGCACACTTGCCGGCAATCTTTTAGCCACTCCACTTGCCGGTGCCTGCCAGGGAGGCTATGCATTTTATGATATCCTCTCTTCGGGCTGGCAGCGAGGAATTGGGTTGGGCAAGTTCATCCACACCGGCAATGAGTGTGATATCACCGTGACGGATTTTCTTGAGTACTTTGGTCAGGACCTGGAAGTGAAAGCAATTGTGATGTATATTGAAGCTGTGCGCGACGGCAGACGCTTCATTGAGATCGCCGATAAAGTGACTAAAATAAAACCGGTGGTGGTATACAAGGCCGGGAGAACACCGGATAGTGCGCGTGCAGCCAACAGCCACACCGGAGCACTGGCTGGAAAGAAGGAAATCTATGAGGGGCTGTTTCGCCAAAATGGAATTATCACATCACCGAGCATGGAGCTTCTTTTGCCTCTGGGTCATGCCCTCATTGAACGTCCGCCGATGAAAGGTAACCGAACGGCCATCATTACCATCGGCGGATCATGGGGTGTGGCGCTTACGGATTGTCTAGTAGAAGCCGGACTTAGCGTCCCTGAGTTTAGTGCTGCTTTACAAAAAAAACTGAGATCGCTCGGTATGCCTGAGCGCGCCTCGATTAAAAACCCGCTTGATTTTGGGGCATCCGGGCAATTTCTCTCCACTGATCTCCTGCTGGGCCTCGCACGCGAGATTCTAATTTCAGGTGACGTGGACGCTTTAATTTTACATGGGGTCGGAAGGCCGGGCATGCACACCGAAAAGACGCCGCAAGAATGGAGAATTTTTCTGGATGTTGAAAAGCAACAGATTCGTAGATTTACGGCTCTGGAAAATGATACCGGCTTGCCGGTTTTAATCGGAAGCCATTATAATCCCTGGGAAAGCCAGGTCGTCAGTGACCTCAATAAAGAGGGAATAAGGATTTACAACCGCCTGCATGAGATCGCACAGCTGCTGTTTGCAATGCAGAACTATTGGAAATGGAGGATAAAAAAATGAGCCAATCAGATAAGAAAAACAACCCTCAGCCTTGGAAAACCGAAAACTGGTATGTCAGCTCTTGGAATTATTTAGAGGAGGTCACAAAGGACTTTAATCCTCCCAAGGCTGTCAAAGTTCATGATATTACCTTGCGTGACGGAGAACAACAGGCCGGGATTATTTTGACCAAAGATGATAAAATAAAAATCGCCGAAAAACTCTCTGAAGTTGGCATCCACCGGATTGAGGCGGGGATGCCGGCCGTGTCCCCCAATGATGAGGTTGCGATTAGAGAAATTGTAAAACGAAACCTGGATGCAGAGATATTTTGTTTTGCGCGCTGCATGGTTCCGGACGTAGAGCTGGCGGCAGATTGCGGCGTGGACGGCATTGTCATCGAAATTCCAACCAGCAAGCATTTGATCGAGCAGGGATATAAATGGCCGCTGGAAAAGGCCGTTGAACTGTCGATCACCGCCACTCAGGCTGCCAAGAAAGCGGGATTGTATACGGTATTCTTCACCATTGATGCAACCCGGTCGGACATGAATTGGTTGTTGAATTTAGTTGAAAAGGTGGCCACCGAGGGGCATATGGATGCGTTCACCTTGGTAGACACCTTTGGTGTGCTTTCCTCCCATGCGGCAACATATTTTACGCAAAAGGTGATAGAGCGCGTAAATACCCCTGTGGAGATCCACTTCCACTCGGATTTCGGTCTGGGGGTGGCCAACACCATCAACGCCGTGCTGGCTGGCGCTGAAGTGATTCATACCACTGTTTTAGGAATCGGTGAACGCGCGGGCAACACGCCGATGGAGGAAACCGTGTTGGCCCTGCTAACCCTATATGGGATCGACGTCGGCATCGATTACGGCAAACTCAATGAACTCTCCAAACTCGTGCAGAAGCTTACCGGGATGGAAGTGCCTAAAAATCGGCCATTTATAGGAGACTATGCTTACAATATTGAATCCGGAATCGTTACCGGCTGGTTTAAGAATGTGTTTCATACTGACCCGACAATTGTGTATCCTGTAAATCCTGCATTTGTCGGCCATGAACCACCGGACATATTCATGGGTAAAAAAAGCGGTCTTGACAATATCGGGATCTGGACTCAGAAATTGAACATTGAGCTTACGGAAGATGAAAAGATGGCCGTTCTGCGGGAGGTAAAGCAAAAGTCACATGACTTAAAAAGAGTGCTTACTGAAGACGAGTTCGCCGAAATTGCGAGAAATGTCAAAGCATGAGTTGATCTTGCTTGGCTTAAGATAGCGCCAACCCTTCAATTTTCAAAATAAGCTAGATATCAAAGAATATAAAGTCGAAGCGCGATGTGAAAGAGAGGTGCCATGGACTCGAAAATTAAGGAATCTCTGATCAATATTGTTGGACCGGATAACTTCACTGATGCCTTGATTGACCTGGTCAGTTTCAGCTATGACTCTTCAGGGCTAAACCGGCGGCCGGCGGCGGCTGTCTGGATACACAACACCAATCAGGTTGCAGAAGTCCTGAAACTGGCCAACATACATAAATTCCCAGTCACCCCGCGCGGTGCCGGTACCTCATTGTCCGGCTCAGCCGTACCACAAGAAGGCGGCCTGGTGCTGGATATGTGCCCTATGAACGAAATCCTTCAAATCAGTATCGAAGATCGTCTGGTCGTAGTTCAGCCTGGCGTCGTTTTCGATCACCTAAATCAGGTGCTTGCCCCTTATGGCTTTTTTTTCCCACCCAACCCTGCCTCAGGCAAAGTTTCCACAATCGGCGGTAATGTGGCCACCAATGCCGGTGGTGTTAAAGGTGCTAAATACGGCACTACTCGGGATTATGTACTTGATTTGGAGGTTGTTTTGCCGAATGGATCGGTGCTCCACACCGGCTCGCACACCATGAAATGTGTTTCAGGTTATGATTTAACCAGGCTTTTTGTGGGCTCGGAAGGCACCTTGGGGGTGGTTACCGAAGTTACTTTAAAAATCAACCCCATACCCCGGGCCACCACTACCTGCACCGCCACATTCTATGATCTGCCGCAGGCGGGGAAAGCTGTCAGCGAAATCATGCATTCCGGGATCATCCCCAGCGTACTGGAGCTTATGGATAGCCCAACCTTGCAGGCTGTCAACCAAGCCACTGATCTGGATTTGCCCGAAGTGGCGGCTATGCTTCTAGTGGAAACCGACGGGTACACCCAGCAAGAGGCTGACTACCAAATGGACAAGGTTGTAGAAGCCCTCAAGAACAACGATGCCGCTGAAATCGTCCAAACCTCGAGGGTTGATGAGGCAGAAAATCTGTGGGCGGCCCGCAAGGCGGCCTATGGTGTTCTAACCCGTTTGAACTATAATGTCCTGGCTGAAGACATCGTGGTCCCCATCAGTAAAGTGGCTGAAATGCTGGCTGGCATTCTGGATATCTCAAAGCGATATAGTATTCTGATTGCCACAGTTGCGCACGCCGGTGACGGAAATATTCACCCGGTTATTGTCTATGACGGTACCGATTCTGGAGAGGCCGACCGGGTCAAACAAGTTGAAGCTGATTTGTTCAAATTAGCGATCGAACTCGGTGGAACCCTTACGGGCGAACATGGCGTGGGCATTCACAAATCCAGGTATATGAATATGGAACACGACTCGGTGTTTCTGGAGGTAATGAATGGCCTGAAAAATTTATTTGATCCGAATGCCATTCTCAATCCGGGGAAACTGGGACTCAAAGTTTAAATGCGAATCAAAAATTACTAACAGGCACCAATATGGCGAACGATTTAAG
>CP070746.1:1150198-1162049 GCA_020348305.1 Desulfobacterales bacterium | reverse complement strand
GGCCAAGGAAGCACGCCAAACAACAGTGCGGTGTCAATGCTGGCGTCATCTAATCCTGTATCCAGAGCATCACGTTTTATAACGCGGACGTTTTTTAAATCAAAAGTCTGCAGTTTTTTTAATATCCGTTCGACATAACCAAATAACGCATTCATCGCAATCAGGCAACCTTGATCGCCAATCAGCTGTGCTGCAGGCATAGTGAAAAATCCCGTACCACACCCCACCTCTAAAACGGTCTGCCCAGGCTGAATGCCAGCACCTCGCAGGGTTTTCACGGGGTTCATGAGCCACTGTCGAAGTCTGCTCTCCATCATCACTCCAGCTGGTTTGAAAAGCAAATTCAGAATCTTTGAATTTCCCAAGTCTTCTGTATTCATTTTTCGTCTCCTGACTCGGATAGAGGTACTAATTATTCGGGAATAAAATTTGGATTAAGAAAGGGCTAAACTGTTAGGAAAAACCCCGCTTATCTTTCATAAAACGGGGTTTTTAAATTCAGCTTTTCTAAACCTGAGGTTAGCTCCTACATGAAGAACCACAGCCCCCAACGGCTGACTGGTTTAAGGTCAGACGCTCGAGTTGTTTGTCATAAATGGTTACCCTTGACAAGCCACGAGCATTGTTAAACCAAGCCAGATACTGTTGTTGTTTATCATAATCGCTGGCTACACCTCTGAGAACTTGTTCTTCTAAATAGTGACGGAGTAGCATACGATTTTCAAATTTTTTCATGAAGTAGTCAAATGGATATCCGCTATCCGCCAGCGAGGCTTTAAATTTCTCAAGATCGATATTCTTTTGCATTAGAAAATTGTCGAACTCTTGTTCAAGTACCTTCGGATCAAGCCGAAAACCGACCCGCTGAACTTCTTGCATCTGAATGCCTTCATTGATCAGACGAGATGCGACCTGCGCCTTAATACTGTCCAACACTTTTTGTCCGCGCTCATCTGAAAAAACATTTTGCCCATAAGCCTTTTTATACCGATTTTTCGCGTAGGCAACCTCGGTGTCAAAATCTGCGCGTGAGATATCCCAGCCGCCAACAGAAGCGATGTAAAACTTGGCGCGTTGGGATGCAGCGGCTTCTTCTTCTCTGAGCTGGTCAGCCGTCACGAGCCGGTTGACCGTGGCCGGATAGCCGCTGGCTGTGATGGATGATACAAAGCGGTTGACGTCTTTAATTTTACGACTATCATAATAAACCTCGGCGGTACCGCCGGAAATATTGACGATGATGTCCTGGATGCCTTCATATCCGGATAGACTTGATTTGATAGTTGAAATACACCCGGAACAAGACATGCCTTCAACATTAAGAATAACCTTGGCAGTGTTTGCGGTAATTTCTGCTGTTACTGGCGAATTGTCGGCCGCCCGAGCGATCTCCTGATTCTCAACCACCTGTTTATCAACAGTTTTTATTGTTGGTGTTGGGTAAGATTTTGCTACCTCAGGATTTGTTTTTCTATCTTCATTCCATTTATATGCGTATGATATAACTACCGCCGTAATCAATGTAATCAGCGGGGCAATAATGACGATTTTATTCGATGCGATCCATTTGATTATTTTCATTTCGTAAAATCTCCACTTCAAAAATAGGTAATAGGTGTATACTGATAGGGTTCGTCTGTTCGGGCAAAAACCTTATGACAGACGTTTAAATTTAGGCAGACAGGTTGCGGTTTCAAATGATAAGAGAGAGATGCTCTATATACAGGGGAATTTGACTCCATGCCAGCGCAGCGGTGAGCTGATACCTCGGTTCGGATAACGCTATCCGGCCGCCAGACTCATCAATGGGATTCACAGTTCCCGGAGGAATGGGGTAACAACTTCCTTGAAAGGGTGATGTATTCGCGGCATTTGCATCCTGCATGGGCTTCTTCATTAGATCGCAAAATATATCATTACATTCACCGCAGCACCCATGCATAGGGAAGGCAAAATTAAGCAGGCCGTCGCAATGGTCCATGTCCATTGGGTTGCTGCTGCCCATCGAGGATGGGCAATGTCCAATCACAACGGCGGCACCGGCCGCTACGTTTAACACCAAAAGGCATGCGAGAGTGATGGCTGATATTTTAGGAATCAATCGAATCATGAGAGAAACTTCAACTGATAGCATTAATTATTAATCCTATTAAATCCTACTAAAATGATCAAGTTAAAATATTATTCCTGCAAACCGAATATAACATTTCGAAATTATTTAAAGTACTAAAATCCATCTCAAAAATAGCAGATCACATTTCTAGGTTTGCCGATGACAGCATTCGTGGCTCAATTGAAACCGATTCTTTTTACAGATTAGACTATAACGAATACGCACTTTTTTGGCTCTTTATTTTCTTCAGGTTTCGTACCTACACCTAAAGAAAGATTCTCGCTGAAAATTTGTGAATATCAAGATGAAATATGGAATTTTGGTAATTTGCAGATAAGATTCTGATGGACGGAGATTTTTAGACTGGTCAAAAGTGGGACTTTTTGCCTTTATATTCGATACTTAAACCCGGTTGGGATCATATTTCCTGATATAGGCGAGGATCTGTTTGGCGATGTTGGATTCCAGTTGAATGGCGTCATAATTGATGGGCACATTATTTAAATATTGTAAAATAAGGGCGTCACCGTTGTGGAGACCGCCGGGCAGCACCCCGGCGAAAAAAAAGCCGAGGTTTTCGAATTGATCGCTGAAGTGGGATGTCAGCGGATCGGTAAGATTTAAAAAAAGGTGTATGACTTCAATTCTTTTTAAGCAAAGCTCTTTTAGTTTTGTTTTCACCTCCGTTACGATATTGCGTCCGTAACGATCGATGATGATGCGGGCAAATTGAAATGATCCGAGGACATTTAATCGAAAAACCGATTCCTCAATTTTAGCCACACTTTCTTCTTGCGATTGCCATTTCATTTTTGGGACTATGCCGATCTCCTCATAGATCTTTCCGATGATTTCTTTGTGACGATGCGGCGGGTAAAGGCTCATTAACTGAGGCTGCCGGAGATATCGAAAGCCCATCACCATGCTTATTTTTTGGGACGATGTTCCGTTTAGACCTTTGAAGTCTGCTGACCGGGGAACTAAGCCGAGCAAGATGCCGCAGTCCTGAAATTTAGAACGATGACTGGGTCGTTGAGAGAAAATATGGTTGGTTACAGCCTGACCAAAAATGCCCAGCTTTCCCTCCGATTGCGCGCGAGCAATCAAATATTCTGTCAATTTGACAAAGCACCCCTGGGATCGAAATTCCGGTTTGACAACGCCGGCCACCATTTCGACAATTTGAGGATTTTCTGACCAGTGCTGCAGCGCACAGTGACCGGCAATATCTTTGCCATCCATTACGGCAACTGCCGAGTGAATCTTACCGCTTTGGTTTAGCGCCATGATTTTTTCAGGATAGTAAACAAAATTGTGGGGATACGTGTATCCGTAGGTTTTATAAATGCTTTTGGAGACTTCGGCGGCCTCATTCGGCTTCATCTGCCTGACGGTGCATTGCCGTTGTTTTTGGGTTGGGGCAATATTAATTTCTGCTTTATCATATAGTTCTAAATCGCAGGCAGCATAATAGTCGGTAATATTTTTATTTTTCAGATGCTTGATCAAGACGATTTCTTTGCCTTCCGGACCCAAGTTGTTCAGCAGCACCTCCTGCATATACTCTTTGAGCCGAAAGATCTCCTGTCCGAAAGATGATTTACTGTCAATATCCTGTCCCGTATCGCCCGTATCATCAAACGGCAATCCCTGGTCTTTTAGAGATATCTTGAGTCCTTCCGGGATAGGCTCGCAGGTAATTTCGATGAAGGCTTTTTCGCGGGGTTCAAACGAGTAATCAATTTGGGCGACGATGGCCTGATTTACACCTTCAGATATGGAGCGCAGGTCCTGCTCGTCAAAACCAATGAGCTTTGCAATTTCAATAACGTAACCGGCAGCAGCTTTAGCGTATTTGGCATCATTGGGAATGGTTAGCGTAGAAAATTCGCATTTGGATTCCACGATGAACCTCGCTCAATTCTTAATGACTTCCACCATCAAAGAGCTGGTATTTCTTCACAAATAGGGTTGCAAAAAAAACGCTTGCCGGACAAGATGTCGCCGACAAGCGTTGATTCGGTTTTTTAATCACTAATTTTTTTCAACTTCAGGAGGTTAGTGCAATTCTAAATTATCTTTCAAATGGCTAATTTTTAACTATCAATCGCTCTTTTTATTGCTGGTTGATTTGGAAGACGAATAGCCATCCGCGTACCATCCGCCGCCAACAAGTTTGAACGAACAGGGCGATATGATCTTTTTGGCTCTCTTTTGACAATGCGGACACGTGATGGTTTTTGTGTCAATTGGAACCAGTTTTTCGGTGATCGTTCCGTCAGGGCACCTAAATTCATAAAACGGCATAATCTTGCTCTAGAATCAAAATAATATATCAATTTCAAATAGATACTAAAATTATTGAAATTTAGTAACTGAAAAGTAGCCATTATTTCTATTAAGTCAAGAAGTCAAGCTTTAAATTTGGATAACATTTATCCCTTGACACTTTTGGCTTTGGGTCTATATAAGCTTCCCAAATCTTTTCGGGAAGTACGATGTCTCTTATTTGCATAATTCGTCAGGGGCGGAAAAGCATTGCATGCATTTAGCCTTGCATCTATCCCTATGGTCAGTAACCTATTAAAAACATTAAAAAAATTTAGCCAAATAAAGGCCAATGAACATACAATTATGGCTGTTTTGGCAGTCATCGTTGGATTGGCCGGTGGTTTTGGGGCTGTTGGATTTCGCTACCTGATCAATTTTTTTCAGACCATCGCCTATGGTTCGCCCAGTGAGCTGCTGCATGTGGTGCAAAAACTGCCGTGGTATTACAAATTGTGGATTCCGGCAATTGGGGGAATGGTCGTCGGCCCGCTAGTCTATCTTTTGGCCAGAGAAGCCAAAGGGCATGGCGTACCTGAGGTGATGGAAGCCGTTGCCCTCCGAGGCGGGCTCATTAGAAAACGGGTTGTTTTAATCAAAACATTGGCGTCAGCTATTTGTATTGGAACCGGTGGTTCGGTCGGCAGAGAAGGACCGATTGTTCAAATCGGCTCGGCTATCGGATCATCTATCGGGCAAATGCTGAAGGTATCAGCCGATCGAATGCGCACGTTGGTGGGTTGCGGTGCGGCGGCCGGGATTGCCGCCACCTTCAATGCTCCGATTGCCGGCTCCATGTTTGCCCTGGAGGTTATCCTCGGGGATTTCGGCCTGGCCACCTTCAGTCCGATTGTCATTTCTTCCGTTGTCGCCACCGCGGTTTCCAGGTATTTTCTGGGCGATACGCCGGCATTTATTGTCCCGGCCTATGAACTGGTTAGTGCTTGGGAGCTTCCCATCTATATGGTCCTGGGCCTTTTTTGCGCCATTGTTGGGGTAACCTTTACCAGAACGCTATACAAGCTGGAAGATTTATTTGATGACTTTAAGTTCCCCGGATATCTTAAAGCTATAATTGGAGGACTCATCCTGGGTGCCGGCGGCCTGCTGGTGCCTCAAATCTTAGGCGTCGGATATGGGGCCATTGATTTGGCCTTGATCCAAAAGTATTCATGGTGGTTGCTGCTGGTGCTGGTGTTTAGCAAAATCCTGGCGACATCAATTACCATTGGATCCGGTGGTTCCGGTGGCGTTTTTGCACCTTCGCTTTTTTTGGGTGCCATGGCCGGGGGCTTTTTTGGAACGGTTGTGCATGATCTATTTCCAGGCGTGACTGCTACTCCCGGGGCATACAGCATTGTGGGGATGGGCGCCGTGGTGAGCGCCACCACCCATGGACCCATGGCTGCCATTTTGATACTTTTCGAGATGACGGGTAGTTACACAATAATCCTTCCGCTGATGTTATCCTGTATTATCGGTACGATTGCAGCCGGACAGTTGTTTAGAGAATCGATTTATACCTTAAAAATGATTCGAAAAGGTATCAACATTCAGGCCGGCAAAGAGATTAATGTGCTAAGATCAATGCATGTTAGAGATGTCATGAATTCACGGGTGGAAACGGTTCCGGAAAGCTTATCCCTGGTTAACCTGGCGGAAAAAATATCCAAAAGTAAATATAACAGCTTTCCGGTGCTAAATGCAGAAAATAGATTAGCCGGAATCATTTCCTTCAATGATTATTATGAAGCGATGTTTGATGAAGATTTAAAAGACATCGTGGTCGCCAAAGACCTTGCATCTACCGATGTCGTGACCGTCTCCTCGGAAGACGACCTTTATACCGCCTTGGAAAAAATCAGCCTAAAAGATTTCTCGACCCTGCCGGTGGTATCACCGGATGACCCGCAGCAACTTGTCGGTATTGTGACCCGGCGAGACATTATCGGCGCTTATGAAAAGGCCGTGATCAAAAAATCGCTTTTTAAGGGTTAAATGCCCGTTTCCGCACCGGCACTCAGCTTACCCGGCCTTCGCAGTCGCAACGCCGCAGCAAGTTGGCTTCTGCGGCTGAAGCATACTCCGCCGTAACAGTTACGGCTACGAAGGCTGGATTGGAGTGGTGGATAATTGGAAATTCCAAATCACGAGTGCAGAATAAACAAGTTTTGGTCATTTATGATAAAATCAAAAACGGTTGCTCTGGAGTAGGATGCCCACTTAATATTATATTATCTTGACAATCAAATAAATCTATACCAACATTTATTCCAGACCATCACAAAACAGGCCAACGACAAGTGACCGGAATTAAGCAAAGGCCAGTGTGTGAACTCAAGCACGTCCTTTGATAGGTGGGGGTCATTTAAAATGATTTCCCTAGATGCGGACTCCGTTCATCTTCTTCGCCAACCTTCTGAAAAGCGGGGCGATCAAAAAGCCCCCACAGTTGTTATAGAAGAAGCTGAAGAACAGGAGCCCGAGGAAGAGGAATACATACTTTGCCGCCAGTGCCATCAGGCAATTACCCGACCTGCCGATCGTATTGCAGTTCAAGGATCGCACCGGCATACCTTTGCCAACCCCCATGGTATTGTGTTTGAGATCGGCTGTTTCAAAACGGTGAAAGGCTGCGGTTATGCAGGTCCTGTTACTGATGAATTTAGCTGGTTTGCGGGTTACAGCTGGAGGGTTGGTTTTTGTAGCATGTGTCTGACTCATTTGGGATGGATATTTATTTCAGGCAGTGGCGATATTTTTCATGGGCTGATTTTGGATAGGCTCATAGAACCCAATTAGTTTCCATTCGGAAAGGGCCCTTTTTCTCCCGCCTATTGTTGGCGGGATTCTCCGCGGGTTTGCGCCTGCGACGTACTTCACGTACGCCTCGACCCAAACCCCATGGCGCGCCGTAGCTTTAGCGAAGGCGGCTTGTACGGCTTGTTGAACCCATTAATGCAAAGGATCAAGACATGAAATCCCGCCTAGTGGCGGGGCTTATCGAAAAAAAAGTGCGCATTTCCGAATAGGAAACAAATTATAAAATTGAATGTTCCAGACTAGATAACTATGTTACTGTCAAAATTTGCCAATGAGGTTTTGTCCAAAGGTCCGTCGGCTTTGCTGCCCCAGAATTTAAGCTCGGAATGGCTGGCGAAGATTCAAAAAATGGCTGATGATTTTCTGGACATCAATTTTGAAGCGGATAGCTGCGATGATGTGGGCGATATTGTTGATCCGATTCTATCTGCCTGTGTATCTGAGATATTATCATATCAACAAGACGGCACAACAGAAACCTCTCCCAATGATCTTATAAAAAGAATTACGATTTATTCGATTCACATTACGATTGAGACCATAAGAAGAGAATCCGGTATCGGGGTGGATCCCCCTTCTCTTGATAATGTCTTTGAGCAAAACCGATTGTCGGAACTCAAAGATCTGTTCCCGGAAATGGAGCAATTTTTCGATAGGGTATGTTTGGCTGAAGAATAAAACCTCAATTGAGGTTAAACTCAATTTGGGTGGTTTCGGTATTATGCATTTGGTAATGGTTTAAAGGCATGTTTATTATTAAATGAGGTTTTATATGGGAGAAATAAAGAGCACCCTCGATCTGGTTATGGAGAAGACAAAAAATTTGAGTCTGAGCACTGAAGAACGAGAGAAACAAAAAGAAATTGAGATTGAAAAGAAAATCAGGGGCCTGCTGCAGAGACTTCAGGATCAGGCATTGTCAAAGGATCAACTCAATTCTGATTATGAGCGCCTAAAAAAAGAAAATAATCTGTCTAACAATATCATATTGATGAACGAAATTTTTAACAGGCTTGATTTAGACAAACACAACCAAGAACTATTGGCGCTGCTGAAAGACTTATGTGGTGCAAACACCAAGGAAATTGAGTCAGTTTTGAATGATTATCAAGATGCCATAAACGCGGCTGCCTCCTACCGTATGATCGAACTCCGGGAAGATCTCGCCCAAAAGCATTACATTTCAGGATCTGCCGTTGTCCCCAACTTGAACGCCGACGAAACCTGGCAAACAGAAGCCAGAGACATTCGCTCGAAGTTTGAGCAAATATTGGATGGGGAAAAAGATAAATTGGATCGTACTTAATCAATTAGTTCTGAAATTGGTGCTTTTTATGTCTATCCGCCTGAAGCCTATAAATATCGAATAATATCGGTAGCATGACCACCGAAAAAGGAGAAAGGAAATGAAAAAACAACTGATCAACTACGAAACGCTTCTCAAGGTAACGAAGGCGATGACCATGTCTACAGAGCCCGAAGAGGTTGTCCAACTAGCGGTGCAAAGCGTCAAAACATCTTTGGAGATTAAGGGATGTGCGTTGTTTCTTCTTAATCCAAAAAGCAATGAGTTGGAAGTGGCCGCCTCATGCGGACTGAGCTCTGAATATTTGAAAAAAGGTCCTGTGAGTTCAATACATTCAATTGGTCAGTCTCTGACAGATGGGCCGGTGGCAATTTATGATGTGAAAGATGACCCCAGAATCCAGTATCCGGAAGCTGCAAAGAAAGAGGGCGTTGCTTCTATTTTGTCCGTGCCTATTTATAGCCGCGGAAATGTAATTGGTTCTATGCGAGTATATACTTCGGAGCAATGGGAGTTTACTCTGGAAGATGTTAATTTTGTACAAGCACTGGCTCAAATAGCCGGGGTTGTGATAGATATGTGCAGGCTCTACCAGGGGCAGAAGGATTATATCGATGTTTTAATGACAATGAGAGAAGCAAGAGATATGTAAATTGAATTAATAATTTTTATAACCGGTATATCGCCTCATGAACATATCCGCAATTTTTATAAAGCCGCTCCGTAAATCCTGGACCGATACGGTGGTGGCGATTAAAACAAATAACATAGCACAGCAGCATACACATAGCGCTGTCACGTCAAAGATCTGTCATATTTGCTCTATATCCTAAATGTACGCAAACCAAAATTGTTCGATAACTTCGAAGTTGGCTTTGACCTCCTTTGAGCCGGAGATAATATCTCCGTGTCCTGACAGCAACCATTCGACATCCAACTCGGCAAGTCTCTTTATGCTTGCCTTGAGTTTTGAACCGTCTCCGCCGGGAAGATCCGTTCTTCCGAGACCGTCTTTGAATATCAGGTCGCCGGTAAATAAGGCTTTTTGATCCGGCCAGTAAAGGGATACCGATCCCGGTGAATGACCCGGCGTATGAAATACCTTGAGCTCGAGATCATCAAGCGAAAGATCGCCTTGCTGCAGAAAGAAATCCGGCCGAATCGAATCCATATCAATTCCAAAAGCAGCACTCATCTGTTTGCCAATGGTGTCAATCCACTGCCACTCGGTTTCATGCAATGTAAAAAGCGCGCGTTTTTCTTTAAATAATTGGAGCGCTTCAAGGTGATCCTGATGGGCATGGGTACATATGATCAGGTCTATGTCATCAACTCCCAGGCCTAATTCTTTTAAGCCCGACTCTACATGACCGAACATCGCCCGATGGCCCGGATCGATGAGCACACGGGTCGGTCCGTCAATCAGGTAGCTGTTACAATTGTTTGCGGTCATGGACTGCCAGATAAAGGCATGAATATTGTCAATCACGTGCATTTGAAATTTCCTTTTTTGCTGAAATTTTAAAAAAATAGGCAGGTAATCCCTTTCTGCCGGCTTCTTTATTTAACTTTCTTTAAACTCGGCCACCAATTGTTGCACCGTGGCTTTCGCATCGCCGAATAACATACGGGTATTTTCCTTAACAAATAGGGGATTATCAACACCGGAAAAACCGGCTGCCATGGATCGTTTCAACACCAAGACGGTTTTGGCGTTATCCGCATCAAAAATCGGCATCCCGTAGATCGGGCTTGACGCCACCTCCCGTGCCGCGGGGTTGACCACATCAGATGCTGCACACACTTTGGCCATACCTTCACGCTGTTTTTGCAATTGCTCGTCGGTCAATGCTTTTGCATATCCATCCTTGGTCTGGCCGGTTTCTCCCAGATCAATTTTTACAAATCGAGCCCCCAGAGATTTAACCTGTACTTCAACCACGGGGCGGGTGTCAAATGCTTCCACTTTCTGAGCACGGGTTATGCGGGGTATCATTTCCATGCTGATTGCGCTGATTCCTTCAGTTACAAACGCCTCGATAAGTTCTCGTTCGGTAAAGGGATCCAGAAGGCTGACATAAATGCAGCCGTCCTTCAGATGACTGACTTCTTCAAGCCGTCACTGTGCTGCTCCATCACTGGTTAAGAACTCCGGCACGTGCTAAAAAAAATTTTCTGGATTTACTATTTTAAAGGACGGAATGATAAATTTGAGACAATCTAAGACCGATTTTTTTCATAGTCAATGGACCCATTGGGCGCAAATATGGGATTTTAATCGGTCCGGGATGCTTTATCTTTCTGCAGCGGCTTGTGCATAGAAATCATCCTGGCGGATGGTCTTGCTTTTTCGTGCGCCTGCATTAGAATAACATATGTTGGATGGTATTCTAAACCATAGACTCTGAAAGTGAACCAACAGTTAATAAAGCTAAAATACATGACTACTTTGCCGTTGTGGTAGAGTAAGGGAGGTGATTATATGGCCGAGGAAAAATTTAAAATGGCCGCAGAGGTTTGCTCATACGTTGATAAAGACAACAAAAATCTGAATCTCGAAATCTGCATTCCAGGTGTAAAAAAAGAAGACATCAATCTGAGAATACTGGATGACAGCTTTAGCTTAACAGCACCGAGAGATGATTATGATTATGTGACCACCGCAGCTTTCTGTTGCCCGGTGGAAGCTAAAGCGGCCAATGCAACATACGAAAACGGTGTTCTAAAAGTAACAGTTCCCTTTAAAGATCCAATGGAGGGAGCACATCAGATTACCATAAGTTAACTTTCAATCATATTTTAGATCCGAAAAAGGCAGGGACGAAAATGACTCTGCCTTTTTTTATAAACAGAGGACCAGAGAACAGAGGACGGTGAACAGAGAACAGATAACAGAGGACAGAAGTCAGTCGATAGAAGACAGTGCATAGAGCATGAAATCTTAAATTGTCCTGACCTATAATTAATTTGACGGAATTGAAAGGCGAGGAAAAAAATCGATTGACAGTATGATATCACAATTTTGTACAAGGTCGCGAGACCGTTATCTAATAACCTGAAAGGAGGTTATCATATCAGTTGCCCTTATGGATATGCAGGCAGAGGGCGGGTTTGTGTAGTAACACACGGGCTGAACTTGCCCCGACACGGTACCGAGACTGCTAGCAATTAGCGGTTCTTACCCAGTCAGGGGTGCCGGCCAAAACCGCTGGCCGTAGCATTAAGCGAATGGTGCAGCCTCGTAAGATATCATCGGACGGACATAACTGGGAGAGTCCGAT
>CP070746.1:1145120-1150098 GCA_020348305.1 Desulfobacterales bacterium | reverse complement strand
TTAGGACTGACAGAAGTCGGAAAACGAAAGAGCTACCGCGATGTGAAACACTACAAACGCCGTAAGCGGTGGCTCAGCTAAGTTCCTATTTAGGATTTTATCTTTGCTAAATGAGAATCCACAGGATGTTTGCTATCCTTCCGTATTCACAACAATTCAAAAAGACTTTTCCTTATATTTGAGATTTCCAAGCCTAAATCCCATTATTTCTTGATTCAATAAATTGTTGTCAGATTAGACTTGTTTTAAATTTATTATGAATATTCATTCAGTATCTTTAAAAACAGAAAATAAATTTGTTTTCTTTTTTTCCAAAATAATTTCAAATATAATATACTGAAATACTATGAAATATATATTTTTACATTTTTAATATTTTGGGTTGACAGCGGGCACCATAATTTGGTAAAAATATGAATGAGTATTCATTCATTTCTTAACAATTAAACCGGGGAAGCAAAATTGTCTCAATTCATCAATAAAGAAAGAAACGATAAGTACCGTCGTATTCTGGAAGCTGCCGCCAAGGTATTTGCCAGCCAGGGGTTTCATCAGTCCACGGTTGCCCAGATCGCGAAAGAAGCGGGTGTGGCGGACGGAACGATTTATCTCTATTTTAAAAATAAAGATGACATTTTGGTTCAATTTTTCAGCCATCGTACCAAACAGGTTTTCGACCGCTTTCAAGCCGGAGTTGATCGCGCAAATTCCAGTTTGGGTAAGTTGCGAAATCTTATCCACAGCCATTTAACCGAATTTCAGCGAGATAGAGATGGGGCCATCCTCTATCAGGTTGAAACGCACTCAAACAACCGATTAGCAGAGGCTCAGATCAAAGAGATGTCCAAGATGTACCGTGACATCATTACCGAAATCGTCGAACACGGCCAGCAGGAAGGAACCATTCGCAAAGATTTATATGTGGGACTGGTTAAACGCTTCATCATCGGGGCAGTGGATGAAGTGATCAATACCTGGATCCATTCGGATGAAGATTATGATCTAGTTTCCATGGCGGATCCTTTGGTGGAGCTATTTATACGGGGTATCGGTAGCCCGGATAAAGCCAATGATAATTTGGTTTCCGAGTAAAGAACTTAATTTAGATCTCCGGGGCACTGCTAGAAAAAATAAACAATTTAAAGGAGAAAAAAAATGGCACAATTATTAGCAGACCGAAGAGATGTTGATTTTGTCCTTCATGAACAATTAAATGTTGAAGAACTCAGTAAATTTGAGACATATGCTGAGTTTAACAAAAAAACGGTGGATCTGATCATTTCCGAAGCCCGCAACCTTGCTGTAAAAGAAATACTCCCCACCCAGGTTGACGGCGACCGTGAGGGAACTCGATTTGAAAATGGCAATGTTGCGGTTCCGGAGTCTTTCCACAAAGCCTGGGAGGAATTGAAAGCAGGTGAATGGATCGCTCTGGCAGATAATCCTGAGTGGGGAGGGCAGGGTACGCCGTATGCCCTGACGCTAGCTGCTAACGAATATTTCATCGCCGCCAATTTTGCCTTGATGATGTATTGCGGATTAACCCATGGTGCCGGGCGGTTGGTGGAGAAATTCGGCTCCGAGAAACAAAAAAAGCTCTTCTTGAAAAAGATGTTCACTGGCGAATGGACCGGCACCATGCTGCTGACCGAACCTGAGTCCGGATCTGATCTGGGTGCCTTAACAACATCGGCGGTTAATAATGAAGATGGCACCTATTCCCTCACCGGAAACAAAATTTTTATTTCCTCCGGCGACCATGATCTGGCGGATAACATCATTCACCCTGTTTTGGCAAGGATCGAAGGCGCTCCGGAAGGAACCAAAGGGATTTCCCTGTTTATAGTTCCGAAAATATGGGTCAATGACGACGGCAGTCTCGGCGAAGACAACGATGTGGTCTGCACCGGCGTTGAAGAAAAAATGGGAATCCATGGAAATGCCACCTGTTCCCTTGCTCTGGGCAGCAAAGGCCGCTGTCGCGGGACGCTGCTGGGCGAAGAAAATAAGGGCATGCGAGCCATGTTTTTGATGATGAACGAGGCCCGCCTGCTGGTTGGCCTCTCGGGCCTGGCCACTGCTAGTTCGGCTTACATGTATGCCGTAAATTATGCGCGTCAAAGGGTTCAGGGAAGGTATTTATTAAATATAATGGATAAAAGTGCACCTTCGGTTCCCATTATTCAACATCCGGATGTGCGGCGGATGCTGTTGACCATGAAAACCTATGTCGAAGGGATGCGCAGCTTTTTGTATTACGTGGGCATGTGCGGAGACAAAATCCAGATTTCTGGTGATGCCGAGGAAAAAGCAAAATATCAGGGCATCGTCGATCTGCTCATTCCGGTGGCCAAAGGCTATGTAACGGATCGCGCTTTTGAAATCTGCAGTATCGCGGTACAAGTTTACGGTGGCTATGGCTACATCAAAGAATATCCGGTGGAACAATTGCTGCGCGATTGCAGGATCACACCGATTTATGAGGGAACCAACGGCATCCAGGCCATGGACCTTTTGGGCCGAAAGCTTGGGATGAATAAAGGCAAGCCCATCATGGACCTTTTAGGAGAAATTCAGCAAACCATCGCCGCTGCCAGAAAGTTTAGTGCCACCGAAGAGCTTGCCAATAAAGTAGAAGGCGCGGTTAATAAACTTGGCGAGGTGGCCATGCACATGGGCAAAACGGCCATGTCCGAGGCGGTGATGACGGCCTTTGCGTTTGCCTATCCCTTCATGGAGGTAGCCGGTGATGTGGTTTTATCGTGGATGTTGCTGTGGCGTGCCCAAATTGCGGCAGAAAACCTGGAAAACGGCGCCAAGAAAAAAGATGCTGCCTTTTATGAAGGCCAGTTGAAAAGTGCCGAATACTTTACCCATTCCGTGTTACCCGTGACCTCCGGAAAAATGGATGCGATTCTTGCCAGCAACAGCGCGGTGGTGGATATATCAGAGGAGGCATTTGGTGGCAAATAGACCGGCAGCCGGGTTCTGACCTCTGGCAACTGGTCGTTGGTTTCTGGTACATGAATTGAGTTTGACTCGATTAGGGTGATTGAAAATTGCAAACCAGTCTTGTCTGAGCGGCGTTTTCATGATATGCATGCAGCCTTGCGCTCAAGATCGGTTTGATTGAAATTAAAACAAGAGGGGAACGTAATAAAGCAATGGAACCCGCGTTGATCTCTCCGGCTTCTGCCTCGTTTCTTGGTATTCCCGCAAAAATTTTATATATCCTAATTCCATTGGTCGGTGTCGGGATATTTGCTTATATCATCGCTCGGCGAATTGCACCGCTGCTTAAAGCCGCCGCGGATGATCGTTTTAACAGAATTCCGGAAAGGATTACGCTGGTCCTTAAAATTTGGCTGGCCCAATGGCGGCATCCCCGGTACATGCTGGCCGGGCTGGTGCATATCTTCCTTTTTGCCGGATTTCTGATTCTCGGGGCTCGGTCCACCCAGCTGATATTCATGGGCTTTGTGGATGGTTTTGTTTTGCCGGGGTTCAGTGGATCTTTCGGTGATTTTTACAACATATTAAAGGATTATGCCACCACATGGGTTCTGATTGCGGTTATCATCGCTGCCATTCGGCGGGGGATTTTCAAACCGGCCAGATATGCGGTGCCGCCTCAATACGGACGTGATCATACCTGGGAAGCCTTATTGGTACTCGGGCTGATTGCGACTCTGGTGATCAGTGAAAGCCTTTTTGAAGCCAGTCTGGTGGCGGCGCAGATCCAAAAAAAATTCCACGCGGAATTTGTGGCCCCTTTAACCCTGGTGTGGCTTTTCAAACATATGTTAAGCGGTGCTTCTATGTCAGCGCTCCAGGAATTGCATTCGGTTACCTATTTAATTCATGAGCTAACCTTTTTCTTTTTCCTGTGTTTCCTGCCAATGGGCAAGCATTTCCATGTCATCATCTCTATCTTCAACGTGTTTTTTATGCGCCTTGACAGGGGTAATGTAAAGCCCGTGCGTTATGGTGTTGATGATGAGAAACTGGATGATCTTGAATCGTTTGGTGTGAAGGTATTTGAGGATTTTACCTGGAAACATATGCTCGATTTCTATACCTGTGCCGACTGCGGTCGTTGCTCCGATCGTTGTCCCGCCAATGCGGTCGGACGCCCGTTGTCTCCCCGCTTTATTTCAATTAAAGGCCGTGATTACGCGTTTAAGAATTATCCGCTGATCGGCGGCAATAGCGGAGATCCCAGGCCATTGATTGGAGACATATACGGCGAGGATGAAATTTGGTCCTGCACCACCTGCGGTGCCTGTGAACAGGAATGTCCGCTGGGAATAGAATATATTGACAAGATGGTTGATTTAAGACGTGGAATGGTGGATGAGGGCATCGTTCCTCAATCTCTCCAAAAACCGCTCAGCGCGCTTGAAAAACGCGGTAATCCCTGGGGGAAAATGGAGAGAAAACGGGCTGACTGGACCAAGGAGCTTGGTGAAGGCTTTTCCGTAAAAATTCTGGAAAAAAAGCAGACGGCAGAAACCCTGTATTTCGTGGACAGCATATCATCCTTTGATGATCGCATGCAGGAGATCGCCCGGTCGACAATAAAAATCCTTCATGGCGCCGGGATTGATTTCGGCATTCTGGGCAAGGCTGAAAAAGACAGTGGCCATGAGGTCAGACGATTCGGCGAAGAAATGCTGTTTCAGGATTTAAAGGACCAAAACACCGAGATGATTTTAAACTCCGGCGTTGAAAACATCGTGACTGCCGACCCCCACGCCTTCAATGCCTTGAGAAAAGACTATAAAGAAATTATTCCGGTTGAGCATATCAGCCAGACCATCGTGCGCAGCGTGAAATCCGGTAAACTTCGCTTAAAGCCGGTGGAAGACAACTCCAAGGTTTATGTTTACCATGATCCCTGTTATCTGGGTCGGCACAACAACCTCTATGAAGATCCGCGGAGGGCCATTGATGCCATAGCGGGTATAAAGAGAGTTGA
>CP070746.1:1140326-1145020 GCA_020348305.1 Desulfobacterales bacterium | reverse complement strand
CTGGCGATAAATAAGTCGATGATGGATTGGGCATTATTTGCGAAATCACCGAACTGGGCTTCCCAGAGAACCAGTCCCTCAGGCTGGGCGATGGAATATCCATATTCAAAGCCGAGGACCCCTATTTCTGAAAGCAGGCTGTCATATACACGAAAGGCTGCTTGATTTGGGTCTAATGCATTCAGGGGTATAAAAAGATTTTCGGTTTGGATATCAACCAGAACACTGTGGCGTTGACTGAATGTTCCCCTGCCGCTGTCTTGACCGCTGAGGCGGATGGGGATGCCGGCGGTTAGCAAAGAAGCAAATGCCAGCGCTTCAGCATTGGCCCAGTCGATGCCGTCTCCTTTTTCAACCGATTCGCGCCGTTTCTTCAATAGTCGCTCCAGCTTCGGATTCAAAGCAATGTCGTCTGAAACGGCGTTTAGTTTTTTGGCAAGTGATATAAGCGTTTCTTTATCCACCCCGGTATTTAGAGGGTCATGGGAATATTTTCCATGAAATCCTTGCCAATTTTCGTAATATTTGGGTATTGGAAAGAGACATTCGCTGCCATGAATTGCCTCATAAGCTTTATCTAAACGGCGATTGATACTATCAGCAAGCCTTTCGATCTCAGCTTTTTGAACGACGGCTTCTGCCAATAGTTTTTCAGCATACATCTGCTGCAGCGAGGATCGTTGCCGGATACGTTCATACATTTGGGGCTGGGTGAAATAGGGTTCATCGCCCTCGTTATGTCCATACTTACGGTAACAGACGATATCGATCACCACATCTTTGCCAAACTCCCAGCGGTAGTCTGCTGCAAGGCAAAAGACGTGCGCCAGCGCTTCCGGGTTCTCACCGTGCACATGGAAGATCGGTATCATGAGCATTTTGGCGACATCGGTGGAATATCGGGTTGAGCGCGCATTTTCCGGAAGGGTTGTATAGCCGATCTGATTGTTAATCACCAGATGAATCGTACCGCCGGTTCTGTAACCTTCCAATTGGGACATATTCAGCGTTTCGGTAACAATTCCCTGACCGGCAAAGGCCGCATCCCCATGGATCAACAGAGCTAACACCTGCTTTCGATTTTCATCATTGACTATTTCCTGACGGGCCCGGACAAAGCCCTCCACTACGGGATTTACGGACTCCAGATGACTTGGATTATTCATTAGAAAAAGGCGTAGCGGTTGCTTATTCGCAGCTTTAATGTCGGCTAAATAACCATTGTGGTATTTCACATCACCAGCGCCGATTAAATCTTCGGAGTTATAGCAGCTTTCAAATTCACCAAAAATGTCTTCATAGGACTTATTTAATATGTTTGTCTGAACATTTAATCGTCCTCGATGGGCCATGCCCAGGATTATTTCCCGACATCCACGTTGCGCAACATGCTCAATCAGCATATCCAGTGCGGGGATGATCGCATCCCCGCCTTCAAGCGAAAAGCGCGTTACCGCAATGTATTTTTTATTGAGGAATTGCTCAAACAGGGCTGCTTGGAGTAGTTTTTCCAAAATCCGACGTTTGACGGAGGGATCCAGTTGGGGCTGATTACGCAGCGGTTCCATCCGATCCAGAAGCCATCTGCGTTCGGCAGGATCCTGAAGGTGCATAAACTCGACACCAATTGAGCGGCAATAGGTTTCTTTAAGTGCCAGGACAATATCACCTAAAGGCGCCCAGCCGGATTTTGAAAATCGCCGGGTTAAGAATTGTCGGTCCAAATCATCTGGAGAAAGATTGAATGCTTCAAGATTTAAAAGCGGATGATCCGTGGGACAAGCTGCCAGTGGATCCAGGCATGCCATCAAATGGCCGATATCGCGGTAGCGATATATAAGCGCGTGAACCCTGGATTGTCGCAGCAACTGCGCTTCATCTTCGGCTTTGAAATCTTTCGTTTTGCCAGATGCGGCCAGCTCAAAGCCCTTGAAGAAAAACTGCCAATCCGTGGAAACCGTGCTCGGATCGGTTTTCCAAAGCTTATACTGCGCCTCAATAAAGTCCGCATTCCATGTTTCTGCTATATCCATGCTGGTGTTACCTACTTCTTCTTTCAAACCGCTATTTTCAAACCCTTATTTGGTTTATGCTACCATAATTTCTAGCGATTGGGATGATTGCAGCCCAAGACCGTGGTTTGTGATCAGAGATATAAGGATTGTATGCTGCAGAAAAGATAATATGGAAAAGATAAAGGCGTGTCAAATCTTTATTTAACGTTTGGGAATTTCTATAATATATTGAAATCATGTAGCTTCTAGCGACGCTGGTTTTATTATGTTGACATGGAAGGTTGGAATGTTGGAATAAAGGCTCATCATTCCAGTGGCAACTTGCCATGAGAAGAAATAGCCTTATGTTGTAGTAAACGATTTTTAGATCCGCTTCTGAAGTGGATGATAGGGGTGCGTTCGGCGTTTTAAAAGATAAGCAAATGATTGAATTTGCCTGCATTCCTATCAAATGGAGGTAAGACATGCTTAGCAGATTTACTTTAACCTTTTTATATCTGCTAATCGTATGGGTGTACGTTTCAATTTTCGGTTCATTTCTCTGGGGCCAGGATAAACCCAAGGGCCCTCCGCCTGCCAATGTGTCTGTGGCAGAAGCTACAAAAGGTCTCGTTTCACCTCAAGCAGAATTTATCGGAACCGTTTTTTACCAGGAAGTTTCTGATGTTGCCTCCGAGATAAACGGCGGGGCAGAAGTGGTAAAATTCGAGGAGGGACAACGGGTAAAAAAAGGACAAGTACTTGTTAAGCTCGGATCGGATATACTTCGTAAAAGCCTTCAAGCAACCATATCAACTTATGAGCAGGTTTTATCGGAACTAGAAATAGCGAAAATCGAACTAAAGCGCAAAGAAAAGCTTCTTAAAAAGAAATCCATCGCCGAACAGACATATGACCAAGACCGATTCCGGGTCATTGGTCTTGAAAAACGTGCGGCTTCACTTAAAGCCCAGGTAGAACGTATTGAGATCGAACTTAAGAAAAAGATTATCAGAGCGCCGTATCATGCCATCGTGATAAAACGGCTTGTGGACCGCGGGGAGTGGATCTCAGAAGGGAAAAGCGTGGCGATTTTAGCAAAGGATGATGTCGTGGACATTGTTGTCGAAGTTCCGGAGCGATTTATTCCGTTTGTAAAAAAAGGCATGCAAGTCAATGGAACGGTAAACAGCAATGCTATAAAAGGAAACGTATTTACCATCATTCCCAGAGGAGACATAATCACGCGAACCATTCCGATAAAAATCAGACTGCCCAATAGTTTGTCCCTTATCGAAGGAATGTCGGCCAAGGTTACCCTGCCCACCGGAAATCCCAAAAAGGCGCTGATTGTGCCCCGGGATGCGGTCATATCCATGTTTGGCCAAACGGTGGTGTTCAGCGTTAATGAGTCAAAAGCCGGTATGAGACCTGTAAAGATCATTGGTTATGAGGGATTGAATGCCGGTATAGAGGCCAATGGCCTTGAGGAGGGAATGCTTGTTGTTGTGGATGGCAACGAGCGATTAAGGGATGGACAGGCGGTGGTTTTTAAGGAGTCGGAAAACAGGGACCTGATGTCAGAGGACAGAGGACAGAAATCAGAAGATAGAGGAAAGAATTCGGAATTTGGAAGGCGGAAGGCGGAATGAACAAGCAAAGAGCAGATTGCATAGGATCCAAAAAAAGAGCTCTAAACAACTTTTTCATTACTCAATGATCTATGCTTTGCGTTCATCCACAATTAAGTAAAAGCACCCGGTAACCAGCAGCTAGTGACCAGTAACCAGAAACCAGCGGCCAGAGACCAGCAATATGAATGCCATTAGATTCTCAATCGAAAAACCAGTAACCGTGATCGTAGGGATCGTCTTGGTGGTTCTTTTTGGCTGGATAGGTCTCAATCGAATGCCCTATCAGTTGAGCCCCACGGTCATTGAGCCTGAGATAACAGTAGCCACTATCTGGCCTGGTGCAACACCATACGATGTGGAGCGTGAAATTATCGAGGAACAGGAGAAGGTACTAAAGGGTATCCCTGGCCTGGTGGAAATGGAAAGCTCCTCATTTAATTCCCAGGGTACAGTGACTCTGAAATTCAGGATCGGAACCGATGTGGACGATGCCCTGCTAAGGGTTTCGAATAAACTCAATGAAGTGCCTTCCTATCCCGAGAATGTTGATAGACCCGTCATTACCGCCACAGGTGCAGCGACCTCTCCGGTCATCTGGATGGTGCTCAGAAACACCGCGGATAATCACAAATCTCCCTACACCTACTTAACATATTTTGACAATAATATCAGACAGTTTCTTGAAAGGACGGAAGGCGTCGCAGATCTATTTATCGGCGGCGGGATCAAAAAGGAGATGCAAATCATTGTTGAGCCGGAAAGGCTGGCTGCTTATGGACTTACGATATCCGATCTGATCGACATTCTGAGAGCGGAAAACATCAACATTTCGGCAGGCACTCTGGGCGTTGGTCGCAGAGACTATAGAATTCGGACGGTTGCAGAATTCAAATCTCCTGCAGATATTGAAAACATAGTCATTCGGTCCACCGGACTGCAGCGCATTCGGGTGGCGGATTTGGCTAAAGTAAGCTTCGGGTATCAAAAACCTACCGCTGCCATGTTAAATCGGGGTAAGGAGGGCATTGCCATCGGCATCAAGCCGGAGCCGGATGCCAACATTCTG
>CP070746.1:1134938-1140226 GCA_020348305.1 Desulfobacterales bacterium | reverse complement strand
TTTTCGAGATTATATATTTTATTTATATGTTTATTCGCTCTTTGACAAGTTGTAAACAGCAGATTTGGATAGACTTAAGATTTTTGGGGTACACCATCTACATATCTCCTATTTTCCCCAAGTAGAGAATATCTCAATACCCGATCTTGACATCACTTTGAGATAATGGCAACCTGAAGCAATTATTGCATCATAAACATTATGCTGTTGAACTAAAGTGGAGATATATGAGGAGTCAAACATGAAGACAGTTGGAATTGTTGGTGGAATCGGACCTGAATCTACAGCATTAGTTTAGGGAATCTTAACATCTTTTTGGCTGATTTTGGGGTGATAATAACATGATTCGATTTTATTTAGAACCGAGAACTGTAATAGATTGGAAGGATTTCATAAATTCAAAGCCAAATTTTTCGATTGCCCTTGATGGCTATGTTAAAGGACCTCCAAGATTTTCAATTCAGGGACCTTATGCCAATTTCAATCATCATGAGGGTGTCCCCCGCATTGCTACACGCAGCACATGCGCCCAGGTATATTTTTATATTTGTCTTGGACTGCTTGATACGTTTCAAAAACAAAGTGAGCCACATGCTCAAGTTTACATCAATGACGTCGATCAGGATGTTTGCCTATCTTGCTGGCTGCTAAAAAATTCCGATAAACTGATGGGGTTAAGATTTGAGAACCTTTTATTCCAATTAATATTATTTGAAGATATTCTGGATGCGTCCGCTGGTGCCTATCCGATAAATCCTAACGGTCCAAGAATTCGTGAGCAAGCATGGATATATGAGCCTTATACGAAAGCGCGAGTTGATGGAAGCATATACCACATGTCGAAAAATGAAATGGAAGATATCCTCTGGTCTGTGTGCGACAGAATTGATTCGGCAATTAGTGGGCAAAGCGAAGAAGTTGAATTGGATACAAGGTTTGAGACAATTGGTGGCGGACCCGGATGGCAGCTTATTGTTGAAAAGGGCCCTTACGCGCGCACGAAACTATTCTCTGAAAGGATAAAGGCATATGTCGCACTGATTGAAAGCAGTGAAGATACTTACTCTTATACAATTGGGAAAATGTCACCTTTTATCAAGTTTCCTGTTGAACGAATTTATCAAGCTTTGAATAAAACTGAAGGTATAACATCACAGGAAGATTGCTGGGGTGGAAGCTCTATCATTGGCGGCTCACCACGGAAAACCGGCAGCCGTCTATCCCCTAAAAAAGTGTAAAAAGTGATCAATGACTGTATTAAATTTGAAGAGAATTGATAAATGGACGATAGATCTATTTCGAAATCTGTTGCAAACTCGCGAACAGCATAAAAGAATCCTCGCTAATCTTGCCGTTACTGTTGCTGTAGCGGTTATCACGGTGTGCATTAATCTTATTGTTGCAGTTATTTTTCGGCTCTGCCGATAATCTTGCGAGGGAAATTGAGAGCGCAATGAATCAGTGCACCTACTGCATCGTTGACATGAAGCGAGTCAATGAGATTGACAGCACGGGTGCTAAAATTTTAGGTCAGATCAGTAAAAAAGTAAATGAATCTGGGAAATATCTTCTGATCAGTCACCTGAGTGATGACCCTTCATTATCAGATTTCCTCAAAGCCATGGGCGTATATGAAATACTAGATGAAAACTGTTTTTTCCCGGACACCGATGCCGCACTTGAATGGGCAGAGGATAACGTGCTCACTCAATCTATTGAACTGGCAGGAATATCTGGCGAAATTCAATTTGAGCAGATGGATATTCTCAAGGATGAAACCTCGGAAATTGCTGTCAAACTGATTCGAAATAACGCCTTGGAAATGAGTAATCGCCTGCGTAAGGGAACAAACGAAGTCAGAGTTTTGGAAGAGGGTTAGATTTGAGTTTCGGTTAGTCAAGTTTGCGTCAAAAATATTCCAATGAATTTGAAATGAGATTATCTAACCCTATTATATTGGAGTTTAGTTAAATTAGGCTTGACACCGTGTCGTTTCTATCCATCTTTCCAATAAAATCCTATTGTTCTTCCAAGTTTTTCTTAAGTATTTCCCCTAAGATACCGATAAAAAATACGATCATTAATCCTTTGAGATTGAGACTGAAATAGTTCGATTTCACTAATATAATTAATTTTATTAGAAATATCTGTTGAAGGTTAACTCAAGATGGTAATTAAAATATTAGTTGTTGAAGATGATGTTGTTGTTTCAAAATTACTAGTTGAATTTCTTATCAAGTCTGGTTTTAAAGCTAAAAGTGCTAAAAGTGCTGAAGAGGCTGAAGAAATTTTAAAAAATGAAGAAATAAACACAGTAATAACAGATATAAAATTACCAGGCACAGATGGCATAAAATTTACCAACAATATTAAAAAAGAATATAATCTTGATGTTATAGCTATGACTGGTTACAGTTCTGAATATTCTTATGAAGATGCCATCAAAAATGGTGCAAGTGATCTGCTTTTTAAGCCGGTTAAATTAAACGAATTAGTTTTAAGAATTAACAGAGTTATAAAAGAGCGATCGCTTTTAGATGAGCGTGATAAAATGATTAAGGAACTGAAGAGATTAACAATAGAAGACTCATTGACCGGCCTATATAATTCAAGGCATTTTTTCGACCAACTTGATAAGGAGATTAAAAGATCAGATCGTTATTTACATCCAATTTCCTTGATGTTTATTGATATTGATAATTTTAAAGGAATTAATGACACTTATGGCCACATGATTGGGGATAAAATTTTATCGCTAATAGCAAAAAGGATAAAAGCCTGTCTCAGATCGCACGATACCGCTTATCGATTTGCAGGAGATGAATTTACGATAATATTACCAGAAACAACCTCTAGTGAAGCTAAATTTGTAGCAGATAGAATATTAGCAAAATTTGCTCATGAATCCTTTGTGATCAATGAAAAAGAAATATCAGAAATTACCTTAAGCATTGGTATAGCTGAATATCAAATGAATGAGGGAAATCAGCAATTTGTGCATCGTGCCGATATAACAATGTATGAAGCTAAACGGCGCGAGGGCAATAGCGTGATCCTCTCACCGGAGGTGAAGGAGTTACCGATCACCGCTATGTCACAACATTCTTAAGTGCTAAAACTGGTGGTATCCAACTTACATGTAAAATCAGATGACCATCAAAACCTGTGATACTGTAAACCAATCACAAGGCGAGTAATCTTTTGGCTTTCTGCTGTTTATATTGCATTTCGAAATTGGTTCAAATTAGCCCATAAATTCCTTGTTTTTCACCTCATTTTGCGCATAAAATCAAACCGAAAATAAAACCCGCTTTAAAATTGGGATCATTTAAAGGAGCAACCATGAAATTCGCTTCTATTTTTGTTCTGATTCTTTTACCCGTTTTAGTCATAGCCGCAACCATACGGGAAACCAAAGAGTTAGTCCTATCTGCCGACGGCCTCGATACGTTTGTAGCAAATTGCGGCGCCGGATCGCTAAACCTTCATGGTGCTGTCGATCGCAATGAGATTAAGGTGACCGCCCAAATTGAAGTGGAGGACATTGAAGCAAATGATTTTCAGGAATTTGTTCAAAAGAACATAAGATTAAAATTGGAAAAACAGGGCAAAAAGGCCATATTGCAAAGTGATATTGAACCGTCAGCCATAGTTGCGCCGGAAGCGCGGATCAACCTGACGATTGAGATCCCCAAGACAATAAATGTGAAAATTAGTGACGGCTCGGGTTCCATTATCGTTGATAAACTAAGGGGCACTTTAAAAATTGATGATGACACCGGAAGCATTAAAATAAAAAATATAATTGGCGAAGTATTTGTCGATGACAGCTCCGGGAGTATTGATATCGAGGACATCAAGGGAAATTTATTTATAAAAGACGGCTCCGGAAGCATTAACGTCGAATTTGTTACAGGAGATATGCAAATAAAAGACGGGTCGGGGAGCATGACCATAGAGGATATCGACGGCAATGTAAACGTAACCGATGACTCCGGGAGTATCGACATCCATGATGTGAAAAAGAACGTTTTCATTAGACAAGCAGGCAGCGGTGAACTGAATATTGAGGGCGTAAAGGGGAAGGTCACGATCCGTGGTGAATAGAAAAAACAGATTGCCCCTTTGAGCCGGTTCACCCGTTCGTCCTCTATATATTGATCGGTTGAAGATAAGGTTATAATATATTTTTTTTATACCAATAACGATTACATAGTAGAAACCGAGAGATGACATATAACTTTGATCCGGATCGATGGTATGAAAACGAACTGGCGGTGCTGAAAGCCCGTTTTAAAGCGGGTAAATTGAGTGCTCAGGAATATGAAGAGGCCACCAATGATCTCGACCGACGCCATGATGAGATGTTGGAACGCTTAGACGGAACCTTTCAAATTCCAAAATAATAATTAAAAAAAATGGAGGAGGACCATACATGTACAAAGTCAGCGTGATGTATCCAAATCAAGAAGTAGCCAAATTCAATTTCGAATATTACCGCACCACCCATATGCAACTGGTAGAGAGACATCTGAAATCCTTCGGTCTCATCAAAACCGGCGTCGACAAGGGCATTTCGGGCGGCGGCGATCAGCGGGCACCCTATATTTGCATCGGCCATCTCTATTTTCAAACCCAGGAAGGCTATGATAAAGGGCTTGCCGAAGTCGGCTCCATATTGCGGGCAGATATTCCCAATTTCACCAATACCACTCCCATTCGACAGATTAGTGAAATATTGGATTAACGGTTAATCTTAACTCTTTAGACCAGCAATTTTTTTCAGATTTGCATAACATATCCATAAATAAATTTTTGCCATTGTGGATTGAAGAACCTATCAACGCCTGAACCCAATACAACAATAAGAGAGGGTCTTCGTTTGACTTTTTAATGAAACGCGACGGTTCACATAAGCGGCAACTCATCTGGTTTTACACCCCAAACTAGCCTCACTATTGAAACAAACCCTTTTCCGCTGCAGCTGATTTCGACTGGAGCCCCAACGGGCTTACCGGGCTGCATCCGAAATAATTATAGTCTCTGCTTAGGGGCAGATGCCAATGCTGTTCTTTCTTAATCATGAAAGTCACATTTTTGCAGTAAATGGAAATATTCAAATTGAGTGCCCGAGCTCATCCGCTTCGCTCTGGGAATAGAGAAGATAGCGGGGGGCTTTGGCGTCCCCGATAATGTGTACCTCCAAATCATTTTTTTTGAATATATTGGCAACGTCTCTTAAAGGCCGCATCCCTTCCGATATAATCACGTCTTCAAAGCCTTCCACC
>CP070746.1:1105632-1134838 GCA_020348305.1 Desulfobacterales bacterium | reverse complement strand
GATGTATAAACTGAGCATCAGTTTTTATCTATCTTAATCAGTCTCACGTCATGCCATCCTTGATAAGGAATCCAGGCGAATATGATCTTGTAATCATGATGGATTCAGGATCAAGCCCGGAATTACACTTGGGATAGTTTTGCATATAAAAAGCAAAACTTATCTTATAGGGTTTTATTTAAAAAATTTTACAAAAATTATTTAATCTTTTATTGACATTATTCTGAAATCTGATGTATTAGATATCAACTATCCGAATTAAAAAATTTTCATATAAATTTCAAAGTGTTACCGAATAACTAATTAATTTTCAGGAGGCCTAAAGTCATGAGCGAAAAACGAGTTCCAAAGGCAGAAACAACGACTCCTCCCTGTCAGTGTGCATGCCCGGCCGGGATTGATGTTCCGCGATACATCCGGCGCATCAAAGAGGGAAAATTTGATGAGGCGTTGGCCGTAATCCGCGAAAGGATACCGCTTCCATCCATCTGCGGATTTGCCTGCTACGCCCCGTGCGAGGGAAATTGCGGAAATCAGCAATTTGGTGAGCCTGTTGCGATCCGGGCGTTGAAGCGCGCTGCAGCCGAAAAAGGCGGCGATCTGTGGTTTAAGAATTTAACCCTGGCGCCGGAAACCGGCAAAAAGGTCGCTGTGGTCGGATCCGGTCCCAGCGGACTATCTGCAGCATACTACCTAGCAACATTGGGCCACAAAGTTACCGTCCTTGAGGCCCTTGAGGAAACCGGCGGGATGCTGCGGGTGGGTATCCCGAAATACCGCCTGCCCAGAGAAACCCTGGATAAGGAAGTTGATTATCTCAAGGAGGTGGGCGTTACGATTAAGACCGGAGTCCGGGTTGAGTCCGTCGATCAGCTCATGCAGGATAATTTTGATGCGGTCTATCTGGCGTGCGGTGCCCATCAGGGCGCAAAGCTGGGCATCCCCGGTGATGACTTGCCTGCTATGGTGGATGGCATTTCTTTCCTCCGCAAAGTCAATCGGGACCAAAAAGTTGAAATCGGCGAACGGGTGGCGGTTATCGGCGGCGGCAATACGGCTTTTGATGCCGCCCGCAGCGCGATTCGGCTGGGCGCCAAAGACGTCCAGGTCATCTATCGGCGCAGCGAAGCCGAGATGACTGCCTACGAGGAAGAAGTCGGCGCGGCGATGTTTGAAGGTGTCAAGGTCGAGTATCTGACAACGCCGGTGGCCGCAACGGGTAAGAACGGGGCCGTGGAAGTGACATTTACCCGTATGAAGTTGGGCAAACCCGATGCCAGCGGCCGGCCAAGTCCGGTTCCCATCGAAGGCAGCGAATTTAAAAAGGAATTTGATAATGTCATCGCTGCGGTGGGCCAGGTTCCGGTGGATACCCAATCACTAGGGGTCGCTTTGGCCAAAGGGGATTTTGTCCAAGTGGATGCTGACTCCCTGGCAACAGACAAAGCCGGGATTTTCGCCGGTGGGGATTTAGTCACCGGGCCGGCATCCATCATTGATGCAATCGCCCAGGGCAGGCTGGCGGCGGAATCCATTGATAAATTCCTGGGCGGATCCGGACAGATCGACCAGGAACTGGCGCCCCCCGAACAGGACATCATGGTGGTGGATTACCAGGCCGGTGACCAGGCTCGTGTTGTCATACCCTGCATTTCTCTGGATGAGCGTACCTGCAGTTTTGCCGCGGTCGAAGCCGGGCTCTCCAATGATATGGCCATCAGGGAAGCCGAGCGCTGCAGAGGCTGTGATGCCAGGCAATTTGAAATTAATCTTTACGGTGATGGCTGTAAGGAATGCTCTTATTGTGTGGAAGTCTGCGGGTTGGGTGTCTTCGGGCCGGCTGACAAATTTAATGAAAAAGGGTATCGGCCCATGGAAGTGCAGCATCCCGAAAGATGCGTGGGATGCCAGTTGTGCTTCTATGCCTGTCCGGACTTTTCCATTGATGTTAGTGAAAAGGAGACAGCTTAAATTTCGGAGATAGTTCTGCGTTTTTTTGGGAAATTTGTGCTTTTTTTTGACATAGAAATCGAATCTCGAAATTTGAAACGAATCCGAAATTTAAAAAACTAAACAATTTATCAAGGAGACTTGGGATATGAAGCGTTTTTTAGAAACTGGAAATTTTGCCATTACTGAAGGCGCGATTATGGCAGGCTGCCGGCTATTTGCAGGTTACCCGATTACCCCGGCCACAGAAATCGCCGAGGCTATGTCTGCTGAGTTGCCCAAGGTCGGCGGCTATTATGTCCAGGCGGAGGACGAATGCGCGGCCATGCATATTGCTGTCGGTGCGGCTTCCGGCGGCATGAAGACCATGACCGCCACATCCGGGCCCGGATATATTCTTTATGCGGATCCTTATGGATGGGCCATTGGATGCGAAATACCCATGGTAGTGCTCAACTCCCAGCGGGTTGGGCCGGTCAGTGGTATTACCGGCGCTCCGGGACAGGGTGAATTTTATAATACCCGTTACCCCACCCAGGGCGGCAACTATGAAACCATCGTGCTGGCTCCCAACAGCGCCCAGGAAGCCATGGAACTCACCGTGGAGGCCTTTTATCTATCGGAACGATTTCGCACACCGGTTACCGTCCTGGCGGATCAATTAATTACCGATGGTCTCGAAGACATCAGCGTTCCGGAAACCGATGAAGAAAAAGAAGCTATGGGCCTGAGATTTATGGAGCGAAAGGTTAAACAGGGACCGGATTTTTACCCGCCAACAGATGAAGTTGATGTTCCTCCGGTGGTTCTGGGTAAAGGCACGGGAGCTATGTGTTCTGACTGGACGCCTACTGAGGAAGGTTATGATATTGAGACAGTAGAAGCCCACCACAAGCATTCCTATCGTATGGTTTACAAAATCAGAAATAACCGGGACATCATCACCCGTTACGAATCATTATTTCTGGACGACGATCCGGATATCATCGCTGTGTCCTTTGGGACCCCGTCCAGATCCGTAAAGACGGCTGTAAAAAAGGCCCGGGAAAAAGGACTCAAAATCGGGATGATCCGACCGATCTCCCTGTGGCCGTTTCCGGATGAGGCCTTTTCCAGAAAATCCAAGTATCTCTCCGTAGAGCTGGATTACGATGGCCAGATGGTTCGGGAAGTCCAACGGGCGGCTCCCAAAGACAGTGAAGTCCATTTTTTCGGTAAATGCGGGGAGTTACCCACGGTGGCGGAATTGCACGAAACATTCGACAAACTCCTTAACGGCGAATCCTTAAGCCGCAAAGGATGGGAAAGGGAGGCCTGGTAATGGATAAACTTTCAGATAAATATTTAAGAGCAAGAAAAATACCCAGCACGGCCTGTTCGGGGTGTGGCCTCGGGCAAGCGCATAAAGCCATGGTACAGGCAATTGATGAACTGGACATGGAAGTCAACGACATCATCTGGGGAACATCCATCGGGTGTGCCGGCCGGCAAACATTTGCCACCTGGAATGGCGATAATTTTGCCGGAACTCACGGTCGCGTGTATGCCATCGCCAGGGGCTTAAGACTGGCCATACCGCCGGAGATGAAAATTGTTTTAACCGTCGGAGATGGAGACGCCTTTGGCATCGGGTTAAATCATCTGTTGCATGCCGCGCGTTCCAATGCCCAGATGACCGTCTTAGTCTGCGATAATCTCGGCTATCAATCCACCGGTGGGCAATACGGCTGGACAACCCCGCCGGGGGTGGTCACCGACAGCAGCCCCTATGGGATGTCCGATCCAAACTGGGTTCAACCGGAAATGGATGTCTTAAACGTCATCAAGGCCGCCGGGGGGACGTTTCTGGCGCGACATGTGAGCATGGACGGCCGGGCTCTGGTGGATACCTGTAAGAAAGCCTTGCAAAACAATGGCTTTTCACTGGTGCATTGCGTCTTTCCTTGTATCACCAATTTCGGAAAGAATGCACTCGGCTCGCGCAACACAGTGAACATGTTTAACTGGATTAAGAATCATGCCGCGCCGTTAGGAGAAGAGGAAGATAATCAAGAGATTATCTGGCGCACGGGGATCTACTATGATGCCAGCAATTCCAGACCTGAGTTCTCACAATCCTTGAGGGAACAAACGGCAGAGATTCAAAGGAGGTATCAAGATGAAGGATCGCATTGAGATATTAGCCAGCGGTTTTGGCGGACAGGGCGTCGTGCGGCTGGGACAGATTGTCGGCACCGCAGCCGTCAATCAAGGTTTTCGGGTGACCATGCTAAAAAGTCACGGCACAGAGCAGCGGGGCGGATACGTTCGAACTCAAGTCGTACTATCCAAAGAAGAAATTGACAGCCCCTTGGTAGAAGAACCGGATTATTTCTGCTCGTTTTCAGCTGCAGCGTACAAGCAATTCGGCCACATGATGAAAGATGGAGTCGTCTTGTATGACCCGGCCATGGTAAAGATCGATGAAAGCAAACCGTTCCGCCAGATAGCTGTTCCGGCCAAGGATACCGCCATCGAAAAATTGGGCCGACCGATTTATGCCAATATTATCATGCTGGGGGCTCTGACCAAAGCGGCAGAAGAAGTACTGGATAAGGATAATATGCTCGAAACCATGCTGGGTATTATTCCCAAATTTAAGGATGAAAATAAGAATGCGTTTGAAATGGGGTACGCTATGGTAACAGGTTGAGAGAAAGTCAAGTTAACCAATAGCAAAGCAACGGAATAAATAAAGATTTTGTTCACCACAGAGACACCGAGTACACAGAGATATAATTTTTTTTTCGTTTGCCGGGAGACGGCGGCAAACGAAAACCATCAGTCCTTTTGGACTAAAGATATTAATAATCTGGTTTGCAACAAGCTAGTATTTAGCATCTGTAACTAAGCCGTGAGAGTGGGATCTTTTTGCCCATCGCTGTCTCCCGATGGGCAAAAAATAAGAATCCTCTGTGCTCTCTGTGCCTCGAGCGAAGTGGGTGGTGAAAATATACTCAATTAGTCTCGCCAACCCGCCTTGTGGTTATCAGCACTATCAAATTTGATCATAAGGAGATCACGATGGACGATCAGCAAATCATCAAAGAACTCGTAGATAAAGCTCGTGCCGCCCAAAAACAGGTTGAGAATTACACCCAGGAGCAGATCGACGAGGTCTGTCTGTCTGTTGCCTGGCAGGTATACAAGGATGACAATATTGCCGTGTGTGCGAACAGCGCGGTAGAAGAAAGCGGCATGGGCGTTTATGAAGACAAATTAAAGAAACACAAAGTCAAAGTCGGTGGTGTTGTTCGGGATATTTTAAAAGCCAAGACCGTTGGTGTCATAGAACGGGATGAGGCCACGGGAATTACCAAATATGCCAAGCCGGTAGGTGTTATCGGCGCCCTAACGCCCGTGACAAATCCCACAGCCACCCCGGCCAGCAATGGGGTCGGCATTCTGAAAGGACGCAATGCCGTAATTTTTGCACCCCATCCTCGCGCTAAAAAGGCCTGCAAGGTGGCGTGCGATTTTATGCGCAAAGGATTGAAACAGGTCGGCGCGCCGCTTGATCTGGTTCAATCCATCGAAGAGCCTAGCATACCCCGCAGCCAGGAACTCATGCGGCAGGTGGATCTGGTGCTGGCCACCGGTGGAGGGGCCATGGTGAAATCAGCGTATTCCAGCGGAACACCGTCTTATGGCGTCGGTGCCGGTAATCCGGTGATTATTGTTGCTGAAGATGCGGATCTGGCCGATGCCGCCGAAAAAATTAGGATCAGCAAATGCTTTGACAATGCTACCTCCTGCAGCTCGGATAATTCCATCGTAATCCACGAAAGTATATTTGACCGGATGGTTGAGGAGCTTAAAAAGAAGGGCGGTTATCTTTGCAATGACGATGAAAAAGCTAAGCTTGAAAAGTGGATGTGGATTAAAAATGAAGAAACCGGCGCGGTGGGTTTGAATTTAAAAATCGTTGCGCAATCCGCCTGCAAAATAGCTGCAGACGCCGGCATTGACGTGCCCGATACCACAAAAATGTTAATGGTTTTCGGAAATGGCGCCGGCATAGACAGATACAGTGGCGAAAAAATATCGCCGGTGATGGCACTTTGGAAATGCCAATCGTTTGATGAGGCCCTGGAGATGGTGATGAAAATGCACGAGTATGCCGGATTAGGCCATTCTGCCGGGCTTTATACTTTCAACCAGGATTATATTCACAAAGCCGCTGCAGCCTTAAAAGTGAGCCGGGTTTTGGTGCGCCAGGCCCATGCACCCTCGGCCGGAGGGAATTTGTGGAACGGTATGCCGTCCACCGTAACTTTGGGTTGCGGGACCTGGGGTGGAAACATCACCACCGAAAACATCCACTGGAAGCATTTCATCAACGTCACCTGGCTTTCAGAACCCATTGAACCTGCCCAGATCACGGATGAAGACCTTTTTGGTAAACACTGGACAAAATATGGAAAATAGGTAAGGTTCAGGGTTCAAGGTTCAGAGGTTCAGGGGTTCAAGGCTTCTGGCTTCGACTCGACTGAGCAAGTTGCAGGCTGCCTGCAGGTTGCGTCCCTCTATCCTTTGACATCACATGTGTCTTGTTTCATTGTTTTCTAACCTTTTAACCTTTGAACGCTGAACCTTTGAACCCTTTGTACCATAGGAGGAGCAATGATCGATCTGAGAAGCATTCCCGATGGCAAAGAAGATCTTGATTCATATGAAGTTGAGCATAATTTCCAGTCCTGGTCGTATCAGCCCTCACAGTCTCCTCTGCGAGTGGTTTCCGCAAAAGGCGTGCGATTTACCACCGAAGACGATCGAGAGCGCTTGGATTTTAGTTCCTGTTTCGTCAGTCATAATATCGGGCATCAGGACCCGCGAGTGATCAAAGCCATTACCGAACAAGCCAATACCCTGTGTTCATTTGCACCGAGTATGTCCACCAAGCCGAGAGCCCTTCTGGCTAAGATGCTGGCGGAGGTTACCCCGGGGGATCTTTCGCGTTCGTTTATTTCACTGGGGGGAACCGAAGCCAACGAGGCCGCTATTAAAATTTGCCACCAATACACGGGACGAAGAAAAATCATTGCACGTTACCGCAGCTATCACGGCGGAACAGCTACGTCGATGTCACTTTCTGCCGGTGATCCGCGCAACTGGGCTCAGGTTTTAGGCGGTGCGGAGCTGGTGCGCGCTCCCAATCCTTATTGTTATCGGTGTCCCACGGGGCAGCAATATCCGAACTGTAACCTGTATTGCGTGGAACATGTGGATGAAATCATTGAAATGGAAGGCGGCGGCGAAAAGGTGGCCGGCATCATCGTTGAGCCCGTCACCGGAGCCATGGGCATCATTGTGCCGCCGCCGGAATATTTTCCGCGGCTAAGGGAAATCTGCGACAAATGGGGAGTTCTGTTGATTGCCGATGAGGTCATGTCCGGCTTCGGCCGCACCGGTAAATGGTTTGCGGTGGATCACTGGGATGTCGTACCGGATATCATGACCATGGCCAAAGGCATTTCCGGAGCTTATGTACCTTTGGGAGCAACCATTGTGCGGAAACACATCGGTGACCGTTTTAAGGGACATTTTTTCAGCCACGGTGCTACCTATGCCGGCCATGCCCTGGCATGTGCCGCGGCACTTGCCGTAATTCCTATTTATCAGGAGGACAATCTCATCGAAAACTGCGCAAAGATGGGCAAATACCTGTTTGAAAAAGCCATGGAACTCAAGGACAAGCATCCCAGCGTCGGCGAAGTGCGAGGACTCGGATTGTTTGTGGGATTGGAACTGGTGAAAAACAAGAAGACGCGTGAGCCGATCATGGCGTTGAATGCCAAAGTAAAACCAGGTATGAATCCCAAACTGGAAGTTGCCAAAAAACTCACCGAGCTGGGAATGATGGCCATGGCGGCAAACCCCAGCAATGTGATTGCCATGGCACCTCCCTTGATTGTGACTAAAGATGAAATCGACGAAGGCATACGCATCAAGGATCAGGCCTTAGAAGTGGCCGATGCCTATGCTGAAAATTAATCCCTCCTTTCTTGGTTGCCCGGGCCGACTGGTTGCTGTTCGTCGATGTTGTTGCTGTTAACGGCCCGGGCTTTTTATTCTCACCTCTTTTTCTCCTAATTTATTTCTTTATATCTTCCAGCACTTCGCAGATTATCATCGCAATTGTCTCACAATCCTGAATTGTAAACGTCAGTGGAATACGCATATCGCACATATAATCGAGCACATTTTTGGTTTGAGGCAAGTCTGGTATGAGCGATATATACTGCCAGCTTTCAAAAGAACTTGTATAGCCCCGGGGTTCCTGCCAGCCAAACCATTTTATGCGAACGCCTCTATCATCACATTCTTCCAAAAATGACTTTATCTGACCACGTGTGAGGCCTGTTAGTGTAAATTGAATCGAGCTTCCCACAAAATGTTCCTTTGCTGAACGCTTTGGAACTTCGACTAAATCAATTTTGTTTAGTTTATTTTCAAGTATCTGGTAGCGTTTATTCCATCGAGCGACTTGGGCATCGAGGTCTTTGAGTTGTGGACGCAGTAACGCCGCTTGCAAATTGGTCATTCGCAGACTGTAATTTGGAATCATTTTTTTATACTGCTCAAAAACCTCTAACGATGGTCTGGACAAATGGGTATCGTAGAGCATGTAGGAACCTGAATATAAGATAGCCTGGGCGATAATGTCATCATCATTTGTTACCAGCAGCCCGCCTTCGCCTGAATTTATGTGCTTATACGTTTGAGTACTGAAGCACCCAACTTTGCCGAATGTTCCCGTATTCTGTTTATTCCAGCCACCACCCATGGTATGGGCACAGTCTTCAATTAAGCATAAATTATGTTTTTCGCATATTTTTGAAATCGCATCCATATCGGGGATATGGCCCCGCATATACGAAATCAAAAAATAATTAGCATCGCTGCTGACGGCTTTTTGTTCGAGATCCACCAGATCGATCGTGTAATCGGAGATACATTCGACAAACACGGGAACGGCACCGGCATTTTGAATAGCACCGGGTACAGGAGCCAGCGTGAATGCATTGGTCAGCACTTTGTCACCCGGCTGTATACTGCAACATTTTAGCGCAACATAAATGGAACTACCGCACGAGGAGAAGGCCGCACAATACCTGCTGCCGATATATTCGGCAAATTCTTTTTCAAGAAGGGAAACGTCGGAGGTTTCACCGGGTGCGGTATTATAGCGATGCAATCTGCCGCTCTGTAACAATTCCAGAGCTCTTTGTATCCCTTGCTCCGGGATCGGTTCTTGCTTGGTAAATTCTTTGGTAAATATTGTTTTATTATTTGAAATTTTCTGCTCCAATATTCGTATAATTCTTCATTGTCACCGAACCCCTGACACCTTCAGTCTTTTACCAACATGCAGTTAGATGAACAACCCTGAGGGCTAACGTTCGCCCTTTGGATCATACACCTCAAAATCAAATTTTTCATCCGGAAAATATTTTCGGAGACGGACGTCGGCTGCCCGCGCATGACCTTCCATACCCTCCAGGCGGGAGATACGCGAAGCGACTTCGCCGATTCTCTTGCTCGCCTGCCGCGTCATTCGTTGATACGTTACCACTTTAATAAATTTGCCGACGCTCAATCCTCCCGAATAACGCGCTGCCTTGTTGGTCGGTAAAATATGATTGGTACCGGTGGTTTTATCACCGTAAGGAACGGTGCATTCTTCTCCTAAAAACAACGACCCGTATTTGGACAGGTTGTCCAACCACCAGTCAAGGTCTTCGACAATGACCTGCACATGCTCGGCAGCGTAGTCATTGCTGACCTCCAGCATTTCTTCTCTGGTTGAGCATAAAACCACCTCGCCATAGTCTCGCCATGAGGCTTTAGCCACTTTAGGTTCGGGTAAATCAGCGATTACCTTTGGCATTTCGTTCATAACGGTCTCAGCCAGTTCTTTTGAATCGGTCACCAGCCATACCGGTGAGTCGTAACCATGTTCGGCTTGGCTCATCAGGTCAATTGCCACCATATAGGGATCGGCGGTCTTGTCGGCGATAACCAAGGATTCCGTGGGGCCGGCAAAAACATCGATTCCGATCTTTCCGAAGAGCTGACGTTTGGCTTCGGCAACAAAACGATTGCCAGGACCGACAATCACATCCGCCGGCTTTCCGGTGAAATTGCCATAGGCCATTGCAGCAATGGCATGGGCACCGCCCATCATCATGAATACATCGGGTCTGCAAATTGATACCGCACACATAATAGCGGGGTTGATTGTTTCGCCATCATGGGATGGAGAGCAGGCGACCACAAAAGGAACTCCCGCTGCTTTGGCGGTGGCGATGCTCATGATGGCTGAAGCGGCATGTGCAAACAGACCGCCAGGAATATAACACCCCGCACAATCGCACGGAATCAGACGCTGGCCGAGGGTGACCCCGGGCGTGATTTCGGTTTCAAACTCTTGCATGCTTTCGCGTTGTTTCATTGCAAAACCGTACACCTGTTCATAGGCGAACGTTAAATCTTCTCTGATTGTTTCGGGTATATTTTTGGCTCGCTGTTCTATTTCATCCGCAGATAGTATAAGCTTACCCTTCCAATTTTTAAACTTTGCTGAATAATGCCGAAGAATTTCATCATCTCCGTTTTCGCGAACAGCTTTAATAATTTTTTCGACTATTTCTCTGGTTTCGGCTTCATCGGATTCAGGGGTTTTAATTGCCTTCTTGAGGTAGGTAATCATAAGATTCTCCCTATATTTAACTTACGAAAATCGATCATTTACGTGGACATTATGTTAAAGGACGAAAGCCGGAAATCATGCGAAGGGCTTTTCTTTCAACCATGAGTTAACGGTGGCACATATCATTTACTACCACGCACCGGCCACACAAAGTAGTAATTCTTCTTAGGGTAATGGTGCACATAGCCATTAGGCATATTCACGCCCCAGGCATAGTCATTAATGGACTCGTAAGTAGTGCAGGTCCAATAGAGATCAGATTGTACATTAAAAAATGGATGCCCGCTGGGAAGTTTAGGGCTTGGCTGTGATGGATCTACAAGGCTAGATAACTCTTCGACAGTGGGGAGTTGCCAGCCTTTGCGATTGCCCAGTGAAACATTTCGGCAATAATAAATGGCATGTTGCCATGGTTTGGTCCTATTTGCTAAATTGGCATTCCTGGCCCAGATGAGCCCCGTCTCTTTATCCAACACCAGATCATCCGCTGCCTCTTCAGGGGTGCCGGGGTCATAAATGCTAAACCTCGGATTGGGTGCATGGATTGCCTTCGTTACCGATTTATCTGTCTCTCCTTGAGTGATTTTCCAAATGGGGATATTTACACCCCCGGTTTTATTCCCATCCATATCTGAAGCGCTTTGGCCGGCCTGTAGCAGCGATATCAGAGAAAAGCAAGAGGCGATGGCCACTGCCAATAAAACTGCGATTTTTGGATTCTTTAACACTTTAAATTCTCCTTTTTACAGGAATTTAAACAAAAAATTTGCATTTGAAAAAGGCTTGCGGATTAGATGGAAATAAGTATTTTGTCATTAGGATATAAGAGGAGCTAATTACAGTTCATCAATGGTCTGAAAATATCACGTGAGCAGGTTTACATCTTACCTTTCCATGGTACCACTTTTCTCTCAATGAAACGCATGAACAAATCGAACATATAGGCAATGGCACCGATTACAAAAATACCCATGATCACCACATCGGTGACGAGAAATTCTGCGGCACTGAGAACCATGTGACCAATACCGGCTTCGGCGGCGACCATCTCGGCAGCCACCAACGTCGTCCAACCAAAACCGATGCCAATACGCATTCCGGTAATAATTTCGGGCATGGCACCTTTGACTATCACATGCCAGATCACCTGTCCGCGGGAGGCTCCTAAGGAATAGGCCATCTGGATTTGTTCGATCGTCACCGAGCGCACTCCGGCGCGGGCGCTCAGCGCCATCGGCGCAAAAACCGCGAGATAAATCAACGTAATCTTCTGTACATCGTCGATTCCCAGCCAGATAATAGTCAACGGTAGGTAACCCAAAGGGGGGATCGGCCGATAGAACTCGATCGGCGGGTCGAAGATACCCCGGAAGATACGGTTTACACCCATAGCGATGCCGACAGGTATGGCCGTCACACAGGCCAGGAAAAATGACCCGAATACCCGAAACAGACTTGCTTTGGTATGCCCCCACAGAGTTGAGCCGGCAAATTCCTCGCTCGAGACATCTGCGAACTTCTTGAGAACAGCTTCAGGGGTCGGCAAAAACAGCGGCTCAATCCAGCCCATGTTGGTGATAAACCACCACAGAAAAATAAGGGTAATGGATGTAAATACACTAATTGCTGTGCTGCTCCCGATACCGGGCGCACCGTATGATTCACCGGGTTTAACCGCACCACGGCCAAAAATTTTTGATAAATTTTTTATTGATACTTCTTTAATACTATTTGTTACTGACATGGAAGTTACCTCAACCCTGATCTATTCGTATTTCATCACCGTGGATGATATTCAAAACTTCTTGACGCACATCGATGAATTCCTGTTGGGACTTGACTCGCCGTGCATCACGGGTCTTGAAAAACCGTTGGTAAAAGTCAAGATTATACGATTTAATAATTCTTCCAGGACGGGGCGACATAACGATAAGGCGCGTTGCCATGAAAATGGCCTCATCGACGCTATGCGTTATAAAAAAGACCATTTTACCGGTTTCGCGCCATATATCGAGAACCAATTCCTGCATGATCTCACGGGTCAGGGCATCCAGTGCTCCGAGCGGTTCGTCCATAAGCAGAATGGCAGGATCGCTGGTTAACGCTCGGGCCAGCCCGACGCGCTGCCGCATGCCCCCCGACAATTGGTAGGGGTAATGCTTCTGGAATTCCTCAAGACCCACTAACTTAAGATATTTTGATGCTACCTTTGTCCGCTCATCTGTTTTCATTTTTTGCAGCATGAGACCAAATGACGTGTTATCGATGACATTGAGCCAGGGCAATAGTGCATGCTGTTGGAATACAACACCGCGATCAGCGCCCGGTCCTTTGATCGGTTTCGAATCAAGCAACACTTCACCGCCGCTCGGCTGTATAAACCCCGCCATCACGTTGAGAAGCGTTGTTTTGCCGCAGCCCGAGGCACCGAGTGCGACCACGAAGTCATTGCCTGTGATGTTAAGGGTGATATTTTCCAAAGCATGGACATCTTCTCCTGTCTTGGTGGCAGGAGGGTAAATCACACTTACACTTTTGAGTTCGAGAACGCTCATTTAATTCCACCTGATCTGTTGCATGCTAAGCTTAAAAAAAAAGATCCCCGGCGTTTGCCTGCCGGGGATCCAAGATTCAGTCCATCGTTATTTGCCTAAAGCCATGTTGAGATATTTGGGATTGACCACCGCGGAGTAGTCCGGCAGCATTTTTTCGATCTTTTTTTCCTTCAAAAGGAATTCAGACGTAAAGTAAAGCGCTCTGGCTACACCGCCGTCTTTCCCGCCACCCAGCCACCGATCTGAAGCTTGTTCCTCCGGCGGAAGCCAGCCATAGAGGGCCAGTATGTCGGGAACTTCAGAGGGATCGCCGCCGATCAAGCTGACCATCTTTTTGACCATGGGCGAATCCGGAGTCCAGGCCTGGGGATTGCTGCGGTAGGATTCATCGGCCGCTGCCACGATCTTGATGAATTTTACCATAAAGTCAGGATTAGCCGCGGCCCATTTTTTATGGGCCACACAACCGTCAAATGTAGCTTTTCCCCAGTTGCTAAGTTGTCCCGAGGTGATCAATACTTTGCCGTTCTTTTTTATTCTTCCGAGCGCCGGGTCCCAGACAAAAGCGGCATCGATATCGCCTCGCTCCCAGGCGGCGGCTATGGAAGGCGGCGTCATATTCAGAATTTTTACTTCTTTCGGATTAATGCCGAATTGCTCCAGCGCAAACAGAGTGTGGAAATGGGTGGTGGAGACAAAAGGGACCCCCAGCTTTTTGCCCTTGAGATCCTGGGGGGCGATAATACCCGATCCATCGCGCACGACCAGCGCTTCGGCCGAGGCAATATCTTCGAAAATCCAGATGACTTCGATGTCGAGTCCACGGCTTACACCGGCGGCAGTTGGGCTGGAACCGCACAGGGCAATGTGGACGTCGCCCGAGGCCATGGCGTTAATCACCTTGGCGCCGGAGTCAAATTTTTTCCAGTTGATCTTATAGCCCGTTTCCTTTTCGAAGGTTCCATCGACAATCGACGTCAGCCAGGGGCCGAAAACCAACTGGTAACCGATGGTGGCTTCCTTCTCTGCGGCGAAGCTCGTACCGATTCCTAAAGGAATCAGTATCACGGATAGTGCTACGATCAAACCGACGAATTTAAATGTTTTTTTCATTGAACTCATTCCTCCTTTTTTTAGTTTAATAATTGCTGATAGAAATTTACTTTATGCCAATGATTTAAAACTTATGACTGCCACCATAAATTAGCCGGACTTCTGTGTCAAGATAAAAGGTAATTCAAATAAATACCAAAAAAACATTGCTTAATGAAATAAAAAGCAATATTTTGAAAAATTCGTTCAAAGCTGGCTTTAATGACAATTGAATGGAATAAAGGAGAAAAGATGAGACCTGATTATCCGATTATTGTCTGCGATGTGCTTATCATTGGCGGGGGCAGTGCCGGTGCCATGGCCGCCATCCGCGCCAAAGAAGTGGATCCCAATCAAAAGGTGGTGGTATTTGAAAAAGGAGATCTCAAATACTCGGGATGCATTGCCAGAGGCATGGACGCGCTCAATATTGTCGCCGTGCCCGGGATTTCAACACCCGAATTATATATTGAGGCCAACGCTTTGGCCTGCGATGGCATCATGGACGAACCCGTGAACTATCGAATGGCCCAGCGAAGCTGGCAGATGCTCAAAAAACTGGAATCATGGGATGTTTGTTTTCCGCTCGATGAAAAAGGCGAATACGAAGTTTTGCAAGTCCACCCCAAAGGACGTTTCTGTGTGACGATGAAAGAGCCGGAGCTGAAGGCCATCTTGGCTCAGCGCGTCTATGATCTGGGGGTTCGGGTTATCAATCGCACGATGGCCGTGCAGCTTCTCAAAGTCGGGGATCAGGTTAGCGGCGCCATCGGCATGAATGTTCGCACCGGCGAAATCATTGTGTGCAAAGCCAAATCCGTTATCCTTTCCTCTGGTGGAACGGCCCGCTTTGGTCTGCCCAACAATGGCTATCTCTACGGTGTGTATGATTTTCCGGGCAACACCGGCGACGGTTACTGTCTGGCGTATCGAGCCGGTGCAGAGCTAAGCGGTTTTGAATATACCCTTATTTATTACATCATCAAAGACATCAATGCACCGCTGCTTTACATCACCTTAACCCGCGGTGCAAATCTGCTCAATGCTTTTGATGATCATCGTGAAAAAGATCATCCGTCAATTAAATCAATGCTGCAGGAGCATCATGAAGGTCGGGGGCCCATGCGTATTATTATGAGTCACCTGCCGGAAGAAAAGATCAGAGAAATTGAGGATATTCTCTTTACGACCGAGCGTCCAGTCCAAGAGCGATTTTTCCAGGGACGGAATGTTGATTTTCGAAGTGGTGAGATTGAGCTCTGGCCGACTGAATGTTTCCTGTGCGGGGGGCACGGCCTCACCGGTGTGCGCGTAAACGAAAAGGCCGAAACCACCGTTAGCGGTTTATATGCTGCCGGAGACACATCACTGGTGGCCCGGGGTCATCTTTCGGGAGCCTTTGTGTTTGGTGAAATCGCCGCTGAAAGTGCTTCCGAATTTGCTGCCGGCATTGAGTCCGCGGAACTGGAAACAGAGCAGATAAATAAATTTATAAAAACTCAAGAAACGCGATTTGATCAAAGTGGAAATCCGGTCCCGATCGAAGAGTTTGAATATAAGGTCCGGCGGATCATCAACGATTATATCGTACCTCCCAAAAACGATTATAAACTCAACCATGCGCTGCGATGGATGGATCGATTTCGAAAAGAACTCAATGAAGAGGTTCGCGTAAAAGATGTTCATGACCTGTTTAAATTTTATGAAATTCAAAATATCATCCAATGTGCCACCATGAGTGCATTGGCCTCAAAAGAAAGAAAGGAAAGTCGCTGGGGATTGTGGCATTACCGCACCGATTATCAGGAGCCAAACAATCAGGATTGGTTAAAACATATTGTTCTAACCCAGGGAGAGGTACCGGAAGATGTCAGGATCTCTCATCGAGAAATAGTACGTCTTGGTAATTCCAAAACACTTTGATTGTTAAGTACCAAATCTCATCGTTTATTTTCTTGGTTTTCAGGTTTCAGCTATTACTCTTCCTACTACTGACACCTGACACCCGAAACCTGAAACCTAACTATTGCTGACACCCGACACTGAAACAAAAAAGTCGTAACAAAAACGAGAATAAAGGCTACGTCCTCGTGAGGAGAAAGTTCCACCTTCTCAGATAATAACCGGAGGAAACGAAATGAGAATCAATCTGCTGGAAAGTCTGTCTGATAACATTATCATCGATAAAGACAAATGTACCTTCTGCGGAATTTGTATCGAGCGCTGCGTGCTGGATAACCTCAGAATGAAATTGGCACCGTGTCGGCAGGCATGTCCGTTGGGAGTCAACTGTCATGGTTACGTTCAGCTGATTGCACGGGGTGAAGAAGTCGAAGGCATGAAGATCCTGTGGGAAAAATTGCCGTTTCCGGGCATTTTAGGCCGGATTTGCTCTCAGCCCTGTGAAGAAATCTGCTATCGCAAGAATGTCGATGAGAAGCCTGTGGCCATACGATATCTGAAACGATACCTTGTCGATCACGTTGATAATAGCAAAATACCACTGCCAGATGTGGCTGTGGACACGGGAAAAACGGTGGCTGTAATCGGCTCCGGCCCGGCGGGATTGATGGCCGCATATGATCTTAGAGTTAAGGGACACGCGGTCACTGTTTTTGATGCAGAAGAGGCCCCGGGGGGAATGCTGCGGTGGGCGATTCCCGAGTTCAGGCTGCCGGAAAAGGTTTTAGAAAAGGAACTGGCGGTGCTGACTGCGCTGGGAATTGACTTTCAATGCGGGATAACAATCGGGCAGGAAAAGACCGTAGATGAACTGAAGCTGGAATTCCAGGCCATTGTTATTGCCAGCGGGTGCCCAAAACATCTCAGGTTAAATATAGAGAATGAAGATCTGCCGGGTGTTTATCACGGCCTTTCGTTTCTGAGAGACGTTCGCTCCGGTAAAAAACCGCAAGTCGGAGAGAAGACAATTGTCATCGGCGCCGGCAATGTGGCGGTGGACGCCGCTCAAACGGCACTGCGCCTGGGCGCGAAAGACGTAACCATGGTATGTCTGGAGTCTGATGAGGAAGTTCCGGCATTTCCCTGGGCCGTCGAGAGCGCACGTTCTGAAGGCGCGAAAATGGAATGCTCCTGGGGTCCCTTAAGATTTTCATCCCAAAACGGCGTTGTCAGCGGTGTCGAATTTCAACGCTGTCTGCAGGTCTATGACGCCAGGGGCGTATTTCAGCCAACTTTTGATAATTGCGAACTTTTGTCGCTGGATGCCGACACCGTCATCGTCGCCATCGGGCAGGTTTCCGATAAGGCCTTGATGGAAAAGATTGAAATGAATCCTCAAAACATCGATCCGGTAACGCTTCAATCCTCAGATGAAATGATATTTCTGGCCGGCGATGTGATCAGCGGGCCCACCTCCGTTGTGGAAGCCATGGCCTGCGGGCGCCAGGCTGCCGAATCAGTTGATCGATTCCTCAAGGTCCAACACCTGCATTACGGGCGTGAATACGCCGGCCCCATTGAAACTGAATTTGAAATTAATACCGATAATGCCGATCCAGCAAAGAGGCTAAGCATTTCACAACATCAGTTTAAAGGCAAAAATGACTTCAATGAACTGGAGTCGGGCGTCGATTCAAAAACCGCCCGACAAGAGGCCAAACGGTGTTTGTCCTGCGGCCAGCCCTTTGGCAAGTATCGCACCTGCTGGTTTTGTTTGCCCTGTGAGGTAGATTGTCCCCATGAGGCGCTGTGGGTGGAGATACCGTATCTGTTAAGGTAATGATTGTAAATACCAGATCTTTAGTGCTTGTACACTCGCAAGGTGTTGGTAAGATACTGAAGCTTTCAAGTGTCACCAGGTGTCAGAAAACAGATGACAGAAGTCAGATGACAGAGGATTGAGGGATTCAGGGTTAATAAATTCGGAAGGCAGAATGCGGAATTCGGAAATTCAAAGATCAAAGACGAAACACGGAACGCGAAACGCGTAATCTTTAACCCTGAACGCTTGAACCTCTGTGCCCAAAACCTTTGAACCTCTGATTTAAATAAGGAGCGAAAAATGGCAAATCCCTATAAACGGAATTACAGCCCGATCGAAACTAATTGGTCCTACGACGGGGTCGTTCAAAAAGGTCTCACCTTTACGTCTCCATCCGTAAAGACGTTTCAGGCCTACTCGCAACCGCTGGTCTTGAAAAAAGGAGAAGGACAATATCTTTGGGACGTAAACGGCAAAAAGTATCTGGATCTAATGGCTCAAAATCTGTGCATCAGCGTCGGCTACAACCACCCACTGGTGAACAGTGAAGTAAAAAAGCAAATGGATATGCTGACGCACAGCACGGCCATGTATGTCCATGCGGTTCCCGTACACTATGCCGAAGAGCTTGCCGACCGGTTTCCTGCCGGTCAGAACTGGGTTGTTCAGCTGGTCAATAGCGGCGCCGAAGCCGTCGATGTTGCTCTTATGATGGCCCGTCTTTATACCGGCAATCTCGAAATGATCGCGCTGCGAACCTGTTATCACGGCGTTCAGGGTAGCGCGCTGTCATTGGCCGGCATGCATATCTTCCGTCAGCCGGTCCCACCGGATCCCGGCATTCTGCATGTGGCCAATCCTCATCCGTACCGGGGTGTATTCGGGACGTCGACCGAGGCCTATCTCGATGAGATTAATCGCACCATTGAGTCCTCCACGCCAGGGAAGGTGGCCGGATTTATCGTGGAACCGATCCAGGGGTTCGGTGGAGTCATCCCCATGCCCAACGGCTATTTGTCCGGTGCGTTTGAACGTATCCGGGCTGCCGGAGGTGTTTGCATTGTCGATGAAATTCAAACCGGCGTCACCCGCACCGGCGAACACTTCTGGGGTTTTCAAATGGATGATGTAATTCCGGATATCATCGTGCTGGGGAAGGGTATCGGGAACGGCTTCCCGCTTTCTGCCGTGGTCGTAAAACGCGAAATCGCCGAAGCCATGGCGCATAAAAAATGGTTCAACACCTACGGCTCAAATCCCATGAGTTGTGCAGCCGGACGTGCCGTGTTGCGGGCTATTGATGAGGATCAAACTCAACAACATGCCAAAGAAGTTGGGGCTTATTTTAAAGACAAGCTGCAGAGTTTTCAGGCCAAATACGATATCATCGGTGATATACGTGGTAGAGGTTTAATGATTGGCGTTGAACTGGTCAAAGATCGCTCCACAAAAGAACCCGCCGATGAGGAAGCAGGCCAAGTTGTTGAGACCGCCAAGGGCAACGGGGTTATTATCGGTAAAGGCGGGGCAATGGGAAATATGCTTCGTATTAATCCGCCTTTGTGTATTCAAAAAGAAGACATCGACTATGTAATTGAGGTGTTAGATCAAAGTTTAAGCAAATTATAAATCGAAGAAAGGGGAGAAGTACGATGGCCTCTGTGCCAACAGTTAAAATGTTGATAAATGGGAATTTCGTTGAGTCAGATACCCCGCACTTTGAAGATGTCGTAAATCCGGCAACCCAGGAAGTACTCGCGCGGGTGCCTTTTTCTACTGAGGATGAGATTGAGGCAGCTGTTCCGGCTGCACGATTAGCATTTCAAACTTGGAAAAATACGCCAATTTCTGCCCGTGCGCGCATATTTTTTAAACTCCAAGAATTGATACGTAATAACCTTGACCGGTTGGCAGAATCGATAACTGCGGAATTAGGAAAAATCCGTTCAGATGCAGAAGGCGATGTCTTCCGTGGTCTGGAAGTTGTCGAGCATGCGTGTGGCATCCCTTCTTTGCAAATGGGCGGTTTCGTTGAAAACGTCGCCAAAGGGGTTAACACGTTCACCATGCTCCAGCCCCTGGGTGTGTGTGCCGGGATTACACCGTTCAATTTCCCGGGAGTGGTCGAATTTTATACCCAAACCAAGACAATAACCGAACGATGGTCCGGGGATAGCACCAAAATCGGCGACGTTAATACCGCAATCACCTTGAAATGAGCGATTTAATTTAGATCATAACGGTAAACTCTGAACCTGTGAACGCTTATCTATTTAACTGTGAGGACAGGGCAGGGCGCCTCAAGGATCACATATTGGGCCGTGGATCCGAAAACCAATTTCCCGACTCTCGATCTTCTTCGAATACCCACAATAATTTGGTCAATTTGGTTTTCTTCGGCAAATTGTACCAGATCTTCGCCGGGTTCTAATCCACGAACAGAAAGGTGTGTCTCGCAGGGGATATCTTCTTTTCTAATGACGGACTTAGCGTAATTCAAATCTTTTTCGGCCTTTTCAAAATCCTCTCGCGGGACTTCAGGTCCACCCTCCATGGAGGTTACGATATGAACTTTGCCATCAAAGGCCTTGGCATGTTGTTTTGCCAGTTTTAACGCATCATTTGCCACTTTGGATCCATCATAGCCTACCAGAATATTCATAATTCTCACCTCTTAATCTATTTTATTAAGTTTCTCTATTAAGTGATCAGTCTGTCATGCTCATCGATGTTTATCATCTCCCATTCTTTTAAATAGTCGCGTCTGGGAAAGTCATAAAGACGGCGTTTGATAGGCATCAGTATTTTCTTCAAGATGTTGATAGAAGCGCCGGGAGCAAGGTTTCCGCTTTGCATTTCTTGCCAGAAGAATTGATATACTTGTTCCCGTAACGAAATTTGATCTGACATAGCAAGATAACTCCAAGGTCTTTCATTATGCCATAGCCATTGATCGCATGATCGCAGAATCAATATGATTTTCGGAACTATATATGAAACATAGATATATCAGCGAATTTAAAATGTCAAGATATAACATGCTGTTTTATAAGTATATTTCATCATTTATTTCTTGACAGAGGCTATTCTCTGATATATCAGTACGAAATATTTATTACCTTAAATTATCTAATGAATTCAATTCATTAACTTTCCAAATTAACTTTTTGATGCCCTGCAGCTTGCCGCAAGGAGTTTCGATTTAAATAGTTTAAAACATTGAGATACGAAAGAAGGAACTTACTATGACGATTCTATAAGAACCAATAAAAGAGACAGTTAAACTTAAAAACTATGTTGGAGGAAATTGGCTCGCCTCAAAGGGTGACCTAAAGGATATTGTCAATCCGGCCACGCAGAAAATAATTGGCCAGGTTCCCCTTTCTACCCGAGATGAGATGAAGGATGCCATACAAGCAGCCAAAGACGCTTTCCCGGCGTGGAGAGCAAAACCGCCTCTCGAAAGGTTGCGATATCTGGTGAAATGGAAAACGGCAATGGACAAACACAATGATGAAATTTCACGGATCGAGACCATGGAGCACGGCAAAATCATTGATGAAGCCACCAAAGGAACCGAGCGCGCAATTGAAAACATTGAAGTAGCTCTGGGCACACCCTCGCTAATGATGGGATACAATATTAAAGACATAGAGCCCGGTGTGGATACCGTGCTCTCTTATGAACCCTTAGGTATTTTTGGAATCATCTCGCCTTTTAATTTTCCATCCATGGTTCCACTTTGGTACGCTCCCTATGCGATCGCTTCCGGCAATTGCGTGATTGTCAAACCATCCCCCCTGGATCCTATCTGCGCCAACAAACTCAGCGAGGTTGTCGATGAAATCGAGTTACCACCCGGAGTATACAATCACGTCAATGGAGATGTTGATGCCGCCTTAGAGCTGTTGGAGAATCCGGATATCAAAGGCATATGCTTTGTGGGCTCCACCCAGGTTGGCCGGGATGTCATTGCCAAAAAGTGCGGAGAAACCGGCAAAAGATATATTGCCCAGTGTAGTGCCAAAAATCCGTTAGTGGTTCTACCGGATACGAATATAACAGAGACGGTGACAAATATATTGCCTTCCTTCTTTGGCAACACCGGTCAACGATGTCTTTCGGCTGCCAATTTTGTTGTGGTGGGGGGAGATGAATTTTATAAGGAATTAATGGATAAGGTTGTTGCAGCTGTGTCTCAGATTAGGGTGGGTTATGGCTTAGATCAAACAGTTAACATGGGACCCATGCAATCTGTGGCCGGTAAAGAGAGAGTCTTGAGTTACATCGAAAAGGGTCTCGGAGAAGGTGCCACCCTTAGACTGGATGGAAGAAAACCCGAAATCGTCGGAGATTATCCGGATACCTGCTTTCTTGGCCCGAACATTTTTGAAGACGTTGCGCCGGATATGACAATTGCCAGAGAAGAAATCTTCGGACCTGTCATGAGTGTTCTGAGGTTTGGAGATTTGGATGAGGCCATTGATTTTGTCAACAGCAGCAACTATGGAAACGGTGCCTGTATTTTTACGACCAACGGTAAGGCGGCCAGAGAATTTAACCACAAAGTCGATACGGATAACGTAGGCGTTAATATCGGAATTCCTTGCCCGCTTTGTCTTTTCCCTTTTGGTGGCACGAAAGACTCCTTTTTTGGTATCATGCACGGACAAGGCCAGGAGGCCATGCGTTTTTTTACGGATTCTAAGATTTTGACTCAAAGATGGTTCTAAAATATTTGCGCATACTTTAGCCATAAAACCATATATTTGTCCTGATGTGGGGACTTTATTCGTAATTAAATCAAACGCTGTATATGGGAGGTAGATATGAGTACAAAAATTTCTGATCACGTACAAGTCGTCATTATCGGTGGTGGAATTGTTGGATGTAGTGTGGCCTACCATTTGACCAAGCTGGGTTGGGCGGATGTGTTGGTTTTGGAACGCAAAGAATTGGGTTCCGGAACCACATGGGCGGCCGCCGGGCTGTTGGCACAACTGCGGCAAAATCAAGAAATGACCAACCTGGCCAAATATACCCTTGATCTTTATGAAGGACTGGAGACCGAAACCGGTGTGGCGACCGGATTCAGAAAAAACGGAGCTGTGGCTGTGTGTCAGACCGAGGATCGACGCAAAGAATTAATTCGGGCCGCGGCCATGGCTCGCGCCTTCAATGTTGAAATGCATGAAATCAGCCTCAATGAAACTGAAGATTTAGTGCCGGGGATGAGCACCAAAGATTTGGTAGCTGCCTTTTATCTTCCTTATGATGGGATTACCAATCCCATTGAGACCACCCGGGCATTGGCCAAGGGTGCCAAAATGGGCGGAGCCAAGATTTTGGAGAATGTCAACGTCACCGCAATCAAAACCCAAAAAGGTGCGGTTTGCGGTGTGAGCACCGATCAAGGCGATGTAATCAGCGAATATGTGGTCAATTGTGCGGGCATGTGGGGCCGCCACATTGGTCAGATGGTGAACGTGAGTGTCCCGTTGCATGCCGCCGAACACATGCATGCGGTGACTATGCCGATTGAGGGATTAAAGAAACACTTTCCCACGGTACGCGATTTTGATGGGGAGACGTATTTTAAATCGGAATCCGATGGTATTCTTTTCGGAGGATTTGAGTCGGTATCTAAACCCTGGGGCATGAAAGGAATTCCGGAAAAATTCATGTACACGGAACTTCAGGAAGATTGGGATCAGTTTCAACCGTTCATGGATTGTGCGTTGACACGCTTTCCGGCCATGGAAACCGCTCAGATACGCCATCTATCTGTTGTACCCGAAAGCTTTACTCCTGACACAGCCTTTATGGTTGGCGAAGCACCGGGTGTTAAAAACTTTTTTATAGGATGCGGCATGAATTCAGTTGGTATTCAAAGTGCCGGAGGTGTGGGTCGCGCACTGTCCCATTGGATTGTGGACGGGCATCCCGAAGAGCAGCTGTGGCCCGTTGATATCAAACGCTATTTCCCCTGGCAGCGCAATGCTAAATATCTGCATGACCGCATTGTTGAGGCCGTCGGGGTGCTTTATCATCATCACTATCCAAACCGGCAGCGCACCTCGGCTCGTCCGGTAATCTGCTCGCCAATCCACGATCGATTAGCGGACAATGGTGCCGCATTCAGCATGACCGCCGGATGGGAACGGGCGGATTGGTTTGCACCCGAAGGCGTCGAACCTGTTCATAAATACAGCTGGGAAAAACCGAACTGGTTTGACTATCAATGCGAAGAGCATATGGCAATCCGAGAAGGTGTCGGCCTATATGATTTGACCTCCATGGGTAAACTTCTCGTTCAAGGACGCGATGCAGAATCTGTTCTTCAGAGCCTTTGTTCAAATGATGTTGCCGTGTCCATAGGGAAAGTTGTTTACACCCCTGTGCTTAACGAAAGAGGCGGGTTTGAAACCGATGTTACGGTGACTCGATTTTCCGAAGACACATTTTTTGTCGTTACAGCAGCCGCTACAGTGGTTCATGATTACGACTACTTTAGACGCCATATTCCTGAAGACGCCCTGACAACCATCACCGATGTTACCCATGGATATGCCATGCTGGCAGTAATGGGACCTAAGTCACGGGATCTGCTTCAAAAACTGACCAATGCGGATCTTTCGAATGACGCCTTTCCGTACGGTACGGCTCAGGAAATCGATGTGGCCTACGCCAGACCATGGGCACTGAGAATGTCTTATGTCGGTGAACTGGGTTGGGAGCTTTACATTCCGACCATGTTCGCACTTCCGGTTTTTGATGCGATATTTGAAGAGAGCAAACAGGTGGGTTTGCGTCTAGTCGGTATGCAGGCAGTGAATACCCTGCGCCTGGAAACCGGATATCGTCACTGGGAATCCGACATCACGCCGGATGAGACGCCCTACGAAGCTGGTTTAGGCTTTGGTGTGAAGCTGAATAAAGGCGAGTTTATCGGACGTGACGCATTGATAAAACAAAAGGAAGAAGGCATCAAACGAAAGCTGGTTATGTTTACCCTGGATGATCCGGATATCATGCTTTATGGCAGCGAACCCATGTATCGAAACGGCGTTTGGATGGACAACTTACGGTCCGGTGCTTACGGATTCAAGGTTGGATCTGCCGTCGGCATGGGATATGTGAAACATGAAAAGCCCATCACCAATGAGTGGATCTTAGACGGAAAATATGAACTTGAAGTTCAGGGTAAGATGATACCGGCCAAGGAACACATTCGTTCTCCATATGATCCGAAAAATGAAAGAACCAAGATGTAAATCTGGAAATCCAGAAAAATAATTTATTGACAGTCGTATTGAAATCTGATGTATTAGATATCACTAAAGTGAACCATTCCTGGGATAAAAATTTCAACACTGAAAAAATTTTCTGAATTTTACGAAAACGCACACACTATGTTAAACACAAAATCCCTGCGCGAACAGGTTTATGAATACTTAAGGAACGAAATTCAAAATCGCAACCTTCTCCCGGGTTCAACCATAAACCTGAATGAGATTAGCCAACAGCTTGGCATCAGCAAGACGCCTCTCAGAGATGCGATCATCCAGCTTGAGATAGAGGGATTTGTTACCATTTTGCCCAGACGCGGGGTTACAGTCAAAAAGTTGAGCCTTCATGAAATAAAACATTCTTACGAAATTGTTGGAGCTCTGGAAGGAGCGGTAATCTTAAGTGTGTTTGACAAAATAACCGCTTCCCACATTTCGCAAATGGAAACGCTCAATGGAGAGCAAATAGCGGCCTTGGAAAGTGAAAATTACGACAGTTATTATAAATTAAATCTGGACTTTCATGGCGTTTTTCTTGAACTTTCGGATAATAAGACGCTATTGAATATAATAACTCCGCATAAGCAGCGCTTGTATGATTTTCCCAGACGAGGTTATATTAAAGAATGGGAACAAAACAATTGTGAAGAGCATCATCAATTCATCGAACTGCTTAAAAAGAAAGATCGTGAAGGCGCTGCACATATCATGAGAGATGTTCACTGGTCCTATTCAGTGCAAGAAAAATACATTCACCAATTCTACCGAAATAAAAATGGAAACTTATAGTAAAAATGCAGTTTCGTTGATGGCCGTCAAAGCCTCAAACGCTTCCCCCCTTTTAATCCTTACTTTGCCCGAATAAGTGGGTTTTAAATTGACAAATCACGTTTGATCTTCTATCCAACAGAATTGATTCCAAACATACTTATTATTACGGAGGTGAGACATGGGTTACGAGAATATTATCTATCATGTTGAAGAGGGAATTGCGACAATTACGTTTAACCGTCCGAAAGCGTTGAATGCGCTGAATTCCGCGTTACTTGAGGAATTATCCGATGCCCTAGACAAAATTGCCGCTGACGAGGATATCCGCGTCCTCATACTTACCGGTGCCGGCGATAAAGCGTTTGTGGCCGGGGCGGATATTAGTGAATTGGCCACCTTCAATTCATTGTCAGCCAAAAATTTTGCAACATTCGGCCAAAACATCGTCAATAAGTTACAAAAATTAGCGATTATCGTCATTGCAGCCGTAAACGGGTTTGCCTTGGGGGGTGGCACAGAAATATCCATTGCCTGCGATTTCATTTATGCATCCGAAAATGCCAAGTTCGGCCAACCGGAAATCAATCTGGGACTTATCCCCGGTTTTGGCGGTACTCAAAGACTACCGCGTTTGATTGGCACCAACATGGCCAAAGAATTGATATATACCGGCAAAATGATATCCGCTGCTGAAGGCAATCAAATGGGTTTAGTCAACAAGGTGATTGCCTCGGATCAGCTTATGGATGAAGTTATGAAGGTGGCCAAAGAAATTGCTTCTAAGGGAAAAGTCTCCCTACGTGCCGCCAAGCAAGCAATTAACAACGGCATCAATGCGGATCTTTCAACCGGCCTTAACATTGAGATTGATGCATTTGCACTCAGCTTTGCCAGCCTTGATGCCAAGGAAGGTACCACAGCTTTTCTCGAAAAGCGAAAAGCGAATTTTACCGGCAAACTAAACCAATAATGGATAAAAATAAAGCGACTTTCCAGATAATATGGGGCGCATTACTTGCGCTGATGGGCATTGCCTTAATTTTTCGCGTACCATATGTGATGGAACGAATCGTAGAGATAGAATATTATGCATCTATTAAATGGCTTATTCGGATTATCCTTTATATCGTCGCTTTGATGCTGATCGGTGGAGGGTCAAGAAAGATTTACGACAACTACAAAATTTTAACGGTCAAGGGCTCAAACCAATAACGAAATTTACGTTCAGCAAACAGTCATCGAAGAAAATGTCCGCCACGAATGTCAATTTTGGCTCCACGGAAAGCCGGATTCAACATCTTAAATCCGAGGTGGCCTATCGGGATCGCCTGCAAAAAATTTGCAATAAAATAAACGCGGCTGTAAATCTCGACGAGATTTTGATCGATTTAAAAGATGATATGGCCTCCCTCTTTGCAGCCGAAAGAATAACGGTTTACGTGGTCGACGGAGCAAAACGCGAACTTATCTCACGATTTAAATCCGGTGCAGAAATCGCTGAAATCCGTCTGCCCATCTCTTCTGCCAGTATTGCCGGCTGGTGTGCCGATAAGAATAAACCCCTGAACATCAAGAATGTCTACAATGAAAAAGAACTGGCTGCAATTGATCCCGATTTGAAATTTGACAAAAGTTGGGATGAAAAAACCGGATTTACTAGCCGACAGATTCTTGCCTATCCGATTATTTTTAAAAAGTATTTGCTGGGTGTCATTCAGCTCATCAATCGAAAGACAGGAAATTCATTTATTAACATTGATGAGCAAGCTCTCAAAAAGGTAGCTCACATCCTCGGTATTGCACTGTTTAACCAGAAAAAGATTGCTCAAGGCAAAAAATCTAAAAAATATGACGTTCTAGTTGAAAATCATTTACTCTCCCAGCATGAACTTGATCAAGCTATCGCTGATGCGCGCGATAAAAAGGAATCAATAGAAAACATCTTAATGTCGAAATATGAGATACCCAAAAAAGAAATTTTGGTTGCTCTCGGTAATTTCTTTAGCCTTGAAACGGCAGAATATAATCCAACCGCTCCCATTCCGGTAGATCTAATAGCGCGTGTGAAAGTACCGTTTCTGAGAAACAATTTATGGGTCCCATTGGGAGAAGAAGAGGGTAAAATCATCATCGCAATTGACAATCCCCATGATCTTCAACGCATCGGTGAAATCAAGGCTCTTTTTCCCGGCCAAAGCTTCACATATCGTGTTGCGCTCAAGCAGGACATTCTCGAATTGATTAACTTGTTTTCCAAGAATGAGCAGCAGCTCGCCGATATTGATGATATTCTCAACCAACTTCAAGAAGAAGCTGAAGAAATCGAGGAAGTTGAGTCTTCATCCGGCGAGGAAGACAGTGCGGTAGTAAAACTAGTAAATAAAATAATTCTTGATGCCCATGTGCGTGGGGCTTCCGATATTCATATTGAGCCTTTCCCCGGCAAGGATAACACACAAGTTCGAATACGAATCGATGGCAGTTGCGCTGTCTACCAAACCATACCGTTCCATTATAAAAATGCCATTGTTTCGAGAATTAAGATTATGTCGGATTTGGATATTGCCGAACGTCGTAAACCCCAAGACGGCAAGATCAAATTTAAAAGATTTGGTGACAAGGATATCGAGCTCAGAGTGGCAACAATTCCCACACAGGGAGGGTTGGAAGATGTCGTATTGCGAATATTAGACGCCAGTGAGCCTTTAGATCTTGCGAAAATGGGCTTTTCGAAATCCAATCATGACAACTTTATCAGCGCCATTACCCAACCTTACGGCATCGTATTTCTTTGTGGTCCCACAGGCTCCGGGAAAACCACAACCCTGCATTCTGCCTTAAAATACATTAATGTGCCTGAAACAAAGATTTGGACCGCTGAAGATCCTGTGGAAATTACCCAAAAGGGTTTGCGTCAGGTTCAAGTAAAGCCCAAAATCGGTTTTGATTTTGCGGCTGCCATGCGATCCTTTCTCAGAGCAGATCCTGATGTTATTATGGTGGGAGAGATGCGCGACAAAGAAACAACATCTATTGGTATCGAGGCCTCATTAACCGGCCATCTCGTATTATC
>CP070746.1:1102303-1105532 GCA_020348305.1 Desulfobacterales bacterium | reverse complement strand
TTGCCAGAAAAAGCAAAGAATTCACATTTAAGGAACTAAATCATCGGACATAGTGCATGGGACAAAGAGTTTTCTTTAATAGTTGGGGGTGCGGAGCGATCAGTTTTATATGCCAGGCTCCATACTCTCTACCCTCTGCTTATTTATAGCCGGAAACTGGCGACCGGTAACCAGTTAGCGGAAACCAGCCTAGAATCCGGTTGTCGGCCTTCGCTTGCCAAATAACACTTCACAGGGAGCGTTTTTGGTGACATGTTTTTTAAGTTTCTGACACCACAAACTCTGAAATGTTCGGCAGCTTCCATCCAATGCATCCGCTTTGGCAAAATCGGCATATTCACACCGTAAATCGCAAAACTTCACTCGGCGCGTGGTTACGTCTGCATTTTTGGCCATCTTTATTTAGGATTTCAGATATTTTAGTATTCCAACATTCCAGGTACAATTGTTGCCGACGAGGCCAATCATCTGTGGCCCAGCAAATATGACCATTTTTTCAAGTACGAAATTTACCGGAAACACAACAAGGAACATCTGTGTTGCCGAGGGTGATTGGATTATTCGTTGAAAATTTCCAGAGACAGCTCCCGATTCCGTATGTGAGGCAGCACCGTACTCAAAAACGTTTCGTGGGATACTCCGTATTTCACTTTTCCATCCAGGGTCCGCACCGCCAGGGTTCCAGCTTCCTTTTCTTTACCCCCGATCGTAAGAATTAACGGAATATAATTTAGCTGGGCTTCACGCACTTTTTTATTCAAACTTTCGGTCCGGCTGTCGACCTCCACACGTACCCCGCCATTTTTCAAAATGTCGTTAATCTCGTTTGAGTAAGGCACAAGATCATCATTCAGCGGCAATATGATCGCCTGGATCGGAGCCATCCATAACGGAAATTTGCCCGCAAAATGCTCAATCAATATACCGAGGAAACGCTCGATGGAACCGAAAACCGTTCGGTGAATCATTATCGGTCGATGCCTTTGATTGTCTTTGTCGATATAATTTAGGTTGAAACGCTCGGGATTTGCCATGTCCAACTGGATCGTTCCGCATTGCCAGGTACGACCCAGGGCATCTTTGATATGAAGATCAATTTTCGGTCCGTAAAAAGCGCCATCGCCTTCGTTTAAAATGTAGTCTTTTGCGTACACCTTAAGTGCCGAGTCTAAACCGTTGGTAGCCGTTTCCCACTGTTCATCGGTTCCGATCGACTTTTCCGGTCTGGTGGAAAGCTCCAAATGAAACCCCAAACCAAAGGTACTGTACATCCGGTCTGACAGCTTAAGGATGCCCAGAATCTCGTCCTGGATTTGGCCCGGCGTCATATATAAATGCGCATCATCCTGGTGAAACGCTCTCACCCGGAAAAGTCCGGACAGTACGCCACTGAGTTCGTGTCGGTGAACCAGCCCGACCTCCGCAGCCCGCAGCGGCAAGTCTCTATAGGAATGTGGTTTCCGTCCGTAGATGAGCATCCCGCCGGGACAGTTCATGGGTTTGATCGCATACTCGATATCATCAATTGCTGATATATACATATTTTCGCGATAATTTTCCCAGTGCCCGGATCTTTCCCAAAGCGCGCGGTTCAGCATTATCGGGGTTTTGGTTTCCACATATCCGGCTACCCGGTGCTCCTCCCGCCAGTAGTCCAGCAGCGCATTCCAGAGCTCCATCCCCTTGGGATGGAAGAACGGCATGCCGGGCGCTTCTTCTTGAAAACTGAATAGGTCCAGGGCGCGGCCGATTTTACGATGATTTCTCTTTTTGGCTTCTTCGAGAAAGGTTAAATGATTTTTCAATTCTTTTTTAGTAAAAAAGGCCGTACCGTATATGCGCTGAAGCTGAGGTTTAGAGGGGTCGGCTCGCCAATAAGCGCCGGAAACCTTGGTCAGTTTGATGTTTTTGACATATCCGGTGTGCGGAACATGGGGCCCTCGACACAAATCGGTAAACTCACCTTGCTCGTAAAACGAAATGGTCCCGTCTTCCATTTCAGAGAGCATCTCAAGCTTGTAGGGCTCGTCCTTATAAAACTCCATGGCCTCGGTTTTGGAAACTTCTTTGCGCCGGACGGGCAGCTTTTCATTCACTATTTTTTTAATTTCTTCTTCGATCTTTGGAAAGTCGTCTTCAGATACCGGTTCCATGTCGATATCGTAATAAAATCCGTTTTCCACCGCCGGGCCAATCGTCAGCTTAGCGTCTTTATAAAGCCGTAAAATGGCCTGCGCCATAACGTGGGATGCGCTGTGGCGCAAAATATCCAGCGCCTCCGGATCTTTGGAGGTAATAAATCGGATCCTGGCGTCATGGTCGATCGCTGCCTTCAAATCCACCAATTGATCGTCCATCTCCATCGCCACACATTCGCGTGCAAAACCGTCTGAAATGTTTCGGGCTAGATCAAAACCCGTTAGCGGATGCTCAAAAGCCTTTATATCGCCATCTGGAAATGTTATGTTCACCATTGAACTATCACCGTAAGAAAATTGAAATTGATTTATTCATCGTTTTAGCAGTCAATGCGTGTTTAAAAATAGTAATCGATCAAATCACGATGTCAAGCACTCGAAAGTACTGAAATGTTAAAAATTTAGAATATCAAAATTACAAATTTGAGCAAAGCACAAAATCGACGATTTAACTCAATACACGCTATTTAAGCCTCTATTTTCCGGGACGTAATCTGTGAAAGCGGATAAAGAGATACAATTAGGTTAAAGGTTCCAGTGGGTCAAGAAAAAAATGGAAGCGAAAACTGACATCGGCTGCGAGATCATCGATACGCCATCAAAACTGAAAAACTTTGTGCGGACGTTAATTTATGAAAAGGCTATTGGTGTCGATCTGGAAGCGGATTCCATGTATCATTTCAAAGAAAAGGTCTGTCTGATTCAGATGGCTACCAAAAATATCAGCGTGGTCATCGATCCTCTTATGATTAAGGATCTGTCGGCACTTAAACCGATATTTATGCAGCGAGACATCCAGAAAATATTTCACGGGGCGGATTATGATGTCCGGTCGTTATATCGTGATTTCCAGATTACGGTTAACAATCTATTTGATACCCAACTGGCGAGCCGCTTTTTATGCTTCCAGGAAACCGGATTAGAAGCGGTTCTCAAGAACAAATTTCATGTTAGCCTCGATAAAAAGTATCAGCGCAAAGACTGGTCCAAACGGCCATTGCCCGAAGATATGATCGCATATGCCGCCAAAG
>CP070746.1:1099306-1102203 GCA_020348305.1 Desulfobacterales bacterium | reverse complement strand
TTGCACTAAAGAAAACAGAACAATATCCGTTTTCGATTTCCCAAGCAGACCCTCTCTTCCGATACAACTAAATTTTTCATTTTCAAAAGCAAAATGCATTTCAATCTATCCCTCTCTATGCCCGTATCCCAAGAACAAACACCAAAAAGGACGGACACCCACCATGAAACGACCACCCAAAATGAGAACACCAGATCACACTCGACTCAATCTTGGCCAGGAAAAATACTATCGCCCATTCATTGATGGATATATCAAGGTACTGCAATCAAATCTCAAGCAGGTCAAACACATCGGTCATAATTACAGTTACACGACCTTTACCTGTGGTGAGCCCCATGATCGGCGAAACCCCAATTGGAGACCATTTCGGTTACTCTGGGAATATTGCGAGAGGACCGGTTATGATTTTTTTGTTGTCCTAGATATCATATTTGAGCGGCTCGGCCGCAAACTGGTTTGTGAATGTGAGATGCTCAGAGATGATGAAAAGCGCCGGCGGATGGGGTTGGAGAGCATATTTGGAGTGGGTGCATGTGTGTATTGCGTTCGCTAATAACAAAGAGAATTTTAAAATTGCATGGAATGGACTTATAGCCGCTACCCGTAACAAAAATTAGTTGTAACAGCTTCCACTATATATTGGGGTTATTGGTACTCAATAATTTTTAGAAAAATTATAGATTTTGCTACATAATCTATGCAAGCATGTTACACCCACAGCCGGGTCAGCAGAAAACTGTCCGACTACCAGATATTGTGGCTTGAAATATCTTCCGTCAGGTTTTGGATCCTTATGCTTACTTCCTTATATGCATTTGGGTTTCAAACCTTTGCCCATTTATTTGGGCGCTATAATACTTGATGCTAAGCTTTTTTTGAAAAAAAGGCAGGCCTGGGCCTGCCTATAAAAGTTGCTGTTCCTCCTGAATCAGGGCTACTTCAAAAACTCTGTTATGACTTCACTTGCCTTTGTAAGGTGAAAAGCACAACCAAGGTGACCGAGAATAGAGTCATAACCAAACACTTTTGCCCCTGGAATTGCTTCCGCGATTGCTTTAAAAGAACTCGGAGGGAATAGTTCATCATCGTTAACACCGATTACTAAAGTTTTAGCCTTCACGCTGGGAAGTAGTTCTGCGACATCATAATTCATGAGCGCTTCTTCCCGCCAGATGGTGTCGTTCGCATCCGCCTTGGCGCTGCCAAGACCAACATCCTTGAGCCCTTTCAGCAATTCCTCTTTTGTTTTCCAGTTTTGAGTGTAATAATCATGGGCAAAATACCACAGGTAGGCCCCCATGAAGTACACTTCCATACCCTTCTTGGGTTGCTCCTTGTAATAGCCGTCCTGATAGGCTGGATCGAGCTTTATGATGTCCACTAAAGCTGCGCTACGGCCAAGGAGGCGCCCGATGGTTTTCGAGGAAGTTGCAATGGGGATGGCCCAATCCATAAAATCGGGATACATGGTTATCCATTGCAAGGTCTGAAAACCACCCATACTCGCGCCGGCCACACCCGCCAAGTGTTTAATATTCAAATGCTGGGTAACGAGTAGGTACTGAGAGGAAATCATATCCGCAACGGTATACTTGGGAAACTTTGGGCCAAGTCCGGAGACTGAGGGGCACGAGGATCCGGGTGAACCTATTGCGGTGGGGAGGATGAAAAAATATTTGTCTGTATCAAAGGGTTTGCCCGGCCCCACCATGCCCTTGAGAATTGCTATTTGAGCATAATTGCCGCTGAAGCCGTGGCAGAAAACAACCGCGTTGGTAACGTCACCCTGGCTATCCTTTTTAGGCGTTCCCAACGTGGCATATTCTATTTTCAGGTCTTCAATAACCATCCCGGATTTGAACTTAAAATCCTTGATGTGATAGTACTCCGGCGTTAATTTGAGTTCCTGCGCGAAAGAAAAACTGATCCCACAGAAACAATAAAGCACGGTCAGAAAGACCAAACGGATTACTCGATCTCGATTCATTTTTTACCTCCTAATATTATAGGGCCTAATCATTATCTAATGCTTCGATGGGATAGAAAAAGCTAGCTGGAGGCAATAATAGTTGGGGGACCACGAATTGGGGTGGGGTGGGAAACTATTTCCAAAATTCTCTCCGCTTGTCAATGTGCAGCTAAACAATAACCAATACCATCAGCTTTATCGGATCTTTTTTCTTAAGATCAAATTACGGTCCTTCCAAATAGGACCACTGCCGACCTCCAATAAAAATATGGGAAGATCTATAATATAGGATCGACCAGTTGGGTGTGATTACAAACTAATATCCAAACAATTTTCAAAATTGATATATACAACTTTGTTTACAGTATCAGCACTTTAGAGTGACCCGATTTTTTGCAGATAACTATACAGATATCGGTAATTGAGGCTCATCTGCGATTAGTTGGAGCTGTATAAATTGTGCGCTATGCATTAATTAAGGGCAGGCAATTCAACAATTTATAATTTTGAAGCTAATATTCCTTTTGATAAGGATCAAAATAATATTGCTTTGGATTCTTCATATTTACCAAAATTTTAACTTTATCACCTACTTCCAATTTACATTTATTGCGGTAAATTCTTTCACTTTTAAATTCTTGAGGCTTACCGTGCACAAATGAGCTTGCAACTATTATAATATAAATAGCAGGAATTGATTGAAGAGAAGCAGCTGTATACGATTTAAAATCAGTTATTTCAGCTTCGATTATTTCTCCGTTCTCTTTCAAATAATTTAGCTTCCGTTTTTTTGCTTTACCTAATCCTCCGTAGACCCCTAATAATCCGTAGACTAAAAGGGATAGGACTAAGATTATCAAAACAATGAAAATGAGAATCGTGTAATCGGCCATGATAGGCTTTTGATATATGTTTGCTTAGATTT
>CP070746.1:1062792-1099206 GCA_020348305.1 Desulfobacterales bacterium | reverse complement strand
GAGCTTACATTCAAGCAACTTAAAGGTCAATAACCCTTAAAATTGAGGAGGTGTTAAAATGATTTACCGCAGATTGTTTGACTTTCCGACATTGAGATTAAGAAGTCCGTTTGGGGAGTTGGAACGCATGAGACGGCAAATGGACCGCTTGTTTGAAGATGCCATGACGCCTTACCAACGACCCCAAACCGGTGTATTTCCGCTGATCAATCTGACTGAGGACAAAGACAATTATTATGTTCGTGCCGAATTACCGGGTGTTAAGGCAGATGAGCTTGACATTCAGGTTACCGCTAACAATCTTGCCATTTCCGGTGAAAGAAAGATCGCTGCGGAAGAAGAAGGCGCCAGGTATCACCGAAGGGAACGCGAGGCCGGGACATTTTCCAGGATGATCGCACTTCCCGGTGAAATCGACTCTGATAAAGTGGATGCCAACCTCGAAAACGGGATATTAACTATTGTGATATCAAAAGCCGAGATCGCAAAGCCCAAACAAATTTCTGTAAGTTCCTGAAAAAAGAATTTCACAAAGGAGGGATTAAGAAATGGCTGATACAGAAAGCAAAGAGCTTAAGGTTCGAGAAAAGCAAGAGGTGACCAGTCCAGCCGAGCAAACCACGCCGGGATTGGTATTCACTCCTGCTGTCGACATATTTGAGACCGAAAAAGAGATTACGCTGCTTGCCGATATGCCGGGTGTCAAGTCCGATGATTTAATCATCGATCTTCGTGACAACACCTTGACTTTGTCGGCGGACATCGCTCCCGTTGATACCACCGCAGAACAAGACATCCTGGTGGAGTATGAATCCGGGAGGTATTATCGACAGTTTACGCTCGGTGAATTAATCAACCAGGAAAACATTGATGCGAAGCTAAACGATGGCGTACTTCGCCTTTCACTTCCAAAGGTTGAAAAGGCAACTCCGAAAAAGATTACGGTTAAAACAGGCTAAGCGCACTAAGGAGCCGGATGATTTGCGGGATTCCGGCTCCGCATAATCTCTGTATATAAATAAATTTAGATTTCGTTCAACAGATTTCACATACATTCGCCTTTTGTTTAATTGGTGCTGGGCCAGGCTGATAAAATAGGAGGTGAGATAATGTATAAACTTTCCCCAGATCGCCTACACTTTCATTGGCCAATCGGCTCTATCTGATTAAACTAATTTAGACCTAGAAGTAGAAAACAATAGCAATATTTTCTGAGATTTTCTCAGAAAAAAGAAGCGCACTTTTGTCTATCAGGGAGGTGATACAAATGTTTGACATGTTACCGTGGAAAAGAAAAAAGGAAAACCATGCAAATGAATTACGTCGAGAAATTGACAACATGTATGACCGCTTTTTTGAGCCAAATTTTCTACCGTCATCATATCTTTTTGGCAAAGGAAAATGGGATCCAACTGTAGACATCAGCGAGGGAAGAAAAGATATCACGGTCAAGGCTGAAATCCCTGGAATTGAAGCCAAAGATTTCGATATCTCCATAGATGGTCGACTCCTAACCATTAGGGGTGAAAAAAAGCAGGAGCAAAAAGAAAAAGAGGAAACCTATTATCGTGTCGAAAGATCATATGGATATTTCAACAGAACCATTGAGTTGCCTGCAGAAGTTGATCCTGATAAAGTGGACGCAAGCTATAAACGGGGTATCCTGAAAATCAAATTACGAAAAGCTAAAGATTATGAAACGAAAAGAATTAAAGTTACAACAGGTTAAGGTCAAATATGCGGACTGACATGCATGATAATGAACGAATATTAATTTGACTATAAAAATTTTATACCAGAAAGGAAGCCGGCTGCTATGAATGCGAACTTATCATTAAATGGTTCAACTAATGCCAGTTTAGGTTGGATAAATCATCATGATAAGCTCTCTGCATTTGAAGCTGAGAAAAGACGATATCCTCGATATCAAGCTCAACTGGAAGTCACCTGTACATTCTACGATAATCTAAAAAATGATTTTGAAATTGTGAGTGCCAAAGTGGAAAACAAAAGTGAAGCAGGCCTATTGCTCACAACAAACGAACCATTGGAAATTGGAATGCCAATTTTGGTTCGGCTCAAACATTTCTCGGAAAAGGATGCCGAAGATGAATTGAACGACGGCATACATGCTCGGGTGGTGCGGTGCGATGAGATATTCAGCCCGGATGAAAGACCTTGTTATCGGATAGCCATTGAATATTTTGAACTGTGTCAATAATTCTTAGTTTAAATATTTCAAAGGAGGGTAAAAATGTTTAGAAAATGTTGCCCTGAATGTGGCCACTTGTTATCGATAAGCCGAGGCATTTGCCCCTTTTGTGACTGGGATGAAAATTCTGATCAGTACAGCTATTCTTTCAAGGTAGAAAACGATCAATCATATCCTGATTCGAAAGAATTATACCAAAATCGATTGCTCAGATTTTAATAAAATGACAAAAACCAAAGAAAAAAATCTCATTACTAAGGTATGTAAGAGAAGAAAAGGTTTTAACTTTAACACCTTGGAAAGCGCAATTATACTTGCCGTCGAAATTGCACGGGAAGGAAGAGAGGGCAAAAAGATCGGTACGATGTTTATCGTATCTGATTCCGATAATGTGATGAGAAAATCCAAATGCCTTATTCTCGACCCTCTCATCTTACATCCTGCTGAAGCTAAACATATTGATAATCCGGATCTTCGGGAAACCGTAAAGGAATTATCACAACTCGACGGTGCTTTCATAATCTCTGATGAAGGGGTTGTGCTTTCTGCATGACGTTATATCAATGCTTCTTCCCGTGGTATAAAACTTTCATTGGGACTTGGTAGTCGTCATGTAGCAACCGCTTCCATTACCAAACAAACCAAATCCATTGCGGTTGTGGTTTCAGAGAGCTCGGTGGTCCGCATTTTCGATCGAGGAGAAATTGTCACAGAGATTCTACCGGAGCTATGGTTATTAAACAGACACGGTATACATATTAGTGCTCCCTTTACCACTCAAAAGACAGAAAGCATGGCAATTGCAAGTATAAAAGAGTAATGTTAATTATCTGATTTAAATAATACAGATTGTATTCGGCATCGACAAAAAAACGCGTGTACAGATCATTAATATTACCTAAGGAGCTTTAGCATGGCAAAAAGCTATTTTGTAATTTTGGGTATTTCGTCAAATGCCACAGCGGATGAAATTAAAAGTGCGTATCGGCGACTTGCCAAGGAATATCACCCGGATCATTATGCCGGTGGCAGCGAGAGATTCCGGGATATTCAGGAGGCCTACTCGGTGCTTGGAAATAACCGAAGACGACGTAGATATGAGCAGAACATCCGAAAAGTGTCGCCAAAAACACCGTTGAGACCTACCGCTTACTCTGAACCCGAACCGCTTATTACCGAGGAAAGCCCTGTCGATGTGGGTGAAGTGTCACCTGTGAGATCGTTTCAGTCATTCACCCCATCGTTTGACGAAATCTTTGACTGGCTGTGGAGTAATTTTTCCGATCTTGCTCAGCCAAAATCCGGTCGCGCTAAAAACCTGACGCTTGAGGTGACGCTCACGCCGGAGCAGGCGCGCCGAGGCGGAAATGCCAGGATTATGGTCCCCGCCCAAGCTGTTTGTCCGACATGTCGCGGTCAGGGAGGCGTGGGATTTTATGAATGCACACGATGTGCCGGTGAGGGTGTTATTTCCGGTGAAATGCCAGTTTCGGTTTCATTTCCGCCGGGTCTAACAAAAGACCATGCTGTGATGATCCCTTTGGATCGATTCGGCATACGAAACGTTCATATTACCGTCTTATTTCGGCCAACAGGCAGTAATTCAGTCTGACAATTTTTTTGAAATTTCGCTTATTTTCCAGAGAAAATGATAGTTGGCGGTTTTATCAAGGCTTGCGACTTCATGCCTGCAAGGATTTTGAGACCCAAAAACTTTTCCATTCAAAAAAGACTCATCCAATTCAGAGAAGCGACTGTGAGCACAGTAGTATAAAAAAAATTGTAAGGGTATTGCGTCCCGAGCTTTTCCATCCTCAATAAGAAGTGCCCGATTTCCTTAGACTCCTATCAATTATCCAACAGTGCGATGAGCTTTGCTGTCGGATTGCTTATTTAATAGACAGGTACATCATTAATAGGTTCATTTAAAGCCGAAGTTCGAAAATCTTATGGAAAGACAGGAATATTTTGAAGAATATCGGATCAACGAAAATATTTTACTCGAAACCGAAATTGAACGTAAAAATTTTACGAGGGCTGCCCACTTGGCAGCATCGCTTGACTTGGCTGACAAAGAACTAAAGCACATCCAACATCAAACCCTGTGGCAGATGGCCGCAACATATAGAAACTCACATGGGACTAAGGCATTAGCTCAGCAAAACGGCTATACAAACCAAGAAGCCGGCGGTTCTTCCAGAAAAATGGCGGCATGCTTTTGCATTTGCTCGGAAATGATCGGGATCATCTCCGGTCTATGTACTGAAAGCCCTAAAGTAACCTGTTGCATAATTTTTAATCAACCTCATTTTCCAGTACTTTCAAATAAGAAGCATCTTTACCGATGTCAAAATTGTATTAGAATATGTCAAGTGAATGGGTATGTAAAACAGTTTTGCAATTGACATTTTTCAATCAAATTAAAAGAATCCTTCAAAGTTCATGGACTCTAAATGACTTTACTTAAAGCTACAAAAATAATTACGCTCGTATCGATTACTGTTTTCGCTTTATCGGTATTTTGGAATAAGAAAGCCTGGTCTATGGATTTAAATCAGTTTAAATGGAAAAATCGTCTGCTTTTTATTTTTGCCCCTCAGAACAGCGACCCGTTCTTTAGTGCCCTACAAAACGAAATTTCAACCCAAAGAGGCGAGGTGTTGGATCGGGACTTGGTCGTTTTTAAAATTTTTGAAACCGGCCCGTCGTTTAAGAACACGACACAAATCGGTCATACGACCGCCGAAGTCATCCGTAAGCAATTTGATGTACCCCCGGGACGATTCACCGTCATCCTGGTAGGAAAAGATGGCGGAGTTAAGCTAACACGAAACGCTATGGTCAAATTAAAGGATATCTTTGCATTGATCGATTCCATGCCCATGCGCCAGGAAGAAATGCGCCGTAAGGCCAAATAGTCTCTTTTGTCACCGTGTTTATGCAGACTGGATAATAAATAAGCAAACCCAGATATTAAACACCCCGAGACAAACAGAATTATACTTGACTCGGGGTGTCCGTTTTAAGGTCTATGTTTTATTTAAGTTTTTCAGGGTTACACAAATTATTCTCGCTCACCGCGCTGCGCCCACAGTTTTTACAAAAAAACCGGGCCGGCTGAATCAGTTTCTTGAATTCCTCTGTATTTGTAAGTTTAGTCCTCATACTCATCCAACTATGCTTTTCAGTTCGTTCAACACCTCTAAAGCATGCCCCTTTGCCTTGGCTTTGGGCCATATAAGCCGAACCATGCCATCCGGATCAATTATAACCGTACTGCGAATAACACCTTCATATTCTTTCCCATACATCTTTTTCTTGCCCCAGGCGTTGTAGCTTTTTACAATTTTATGATCCGGATCACTGAGCAAATCTATCGAAAGGTTGTGTTTTTGAATAAACTTTTGATGAGACGAGACGGAATCGGGACTCACTCCCAAAACCTTTGCATTCAGGGCCTTAAACTGCGGATTTAACTCTGAGAACTCCAGAGCTTCAGCCGTTCAGCCACTCGTGTTGTCCTTGACATAAAAAAACAGGACCACCCATTTACCGGCGTAGTCTTTTAGACAGATCTGTTCTGCGTTTGCTGATGCAACGCAAAAATCTTTTGCCTTCTTTCCGATCTCAACCATTGTTACCCCCCTTTCAGCTTAATTACTGTAACTTTTTTCACCTTGATCGAATCGTCTTCGTATTTTCTCAATTCTTCGACGGTTGACCCCCAGATCGTAAAATCCTAGTCGAGAAGTCGATTTTACGTGAATGATTTTCTTGTGATCATCAAAGTAAAAATGGACATCATCGGTGAAGCGAAAAACAGAAGAGATAAATTCGACCTGGATATAATTTTTTTCAAAAGTCACCACCCGAGCTCCTTCTATTTCATTGAGGATTCTCAGCAGCATGTACTGCGCATCCTTGGCGCTGCCCGCAAATCGCAATGGATTAACAGAATGCCTCCGATCAGTGTCCACTGAAGACACGCAATTGGGCGTTTTCGGGCATGGTTCCATCGTTTTTGTATGTTCATTCATATTCACGTTTATATGATTCCTTAAGGCTGTATTTATTTTTTATTGATTCCTTCCCCATACGGCATAGACCGGATCGGAATACGACAACTCGGGGAAATATTTGTCATCGTGCGGCCGGGGCAGTCCCCTTATTGAATAGGTTTGCAAGTCTTTGAAACCACCGGCGCGTGAGAAGTATTCCAGCACCAGCCCCATGCGCTCAAACTCGTGCAGTTCCTGCCAGATCTTGATAGCTTTGGTCGGAAACCACCGATTTGAAAATGTGACGATGAAATAACCGTCCGGTCGTAAAATTCTAGATATCTCTCTGAAGTTAGCCAAGGGATCAGTTAGATATTCAACAGACGCCGTATTGACAACGACATCAAAAGTGTTGGATTCGAACGGCAACCTGAAGTCGGCATTCAGATCTTGAACCAGGAAGTCACTCAATTGCGAATTTCTTTTGAGCTCGTCTTCATTGAGCCCTATGCCGACGAGACGTTCCAGATGCAAATTGGTGGGAATATGCGAGTGCCAACTGCTCATTAGATCGAGAACCTGCATTCCATCGGCCAAAAATCGTCCGTAGGTGTTACTCACCATCTCACGTGCGGTGTCATCGATGTGATGGACAAATCTTGGTTTTCGGTAAAATTCTGTATCGGAATGAGCATCATCGCGCGTAAAGGCGTCGTCAGAGAAATAATCGGTCTGCTGATTTTGCCAGCGGGCCTGCATTCCGGGGCCGGTCGTTAGGGAATCCATCCAGTCGAAGCTGGTTACGCCCCGCTCGGCCCGTTTGCGTCCGACCTTTCCGATGACGACAGAAACCGTTATGTCCTTGCCGGCCAGCGCATGATTAAAATCGACCGTTATATGGCCGTTGCCCAATCCAACGCACCGGAATGGCTGGACATTGGCCCTGAAAACTCCTGCAATTCCCTTCAACATGCCTTTAAGATAAAAACGGCCTAGGCGCGGTTCGGTAACCGCCCCCTGCATAAAACGGCGGTCGAACTGGGAACTCTTGATATCGAAGAGGTTTTGGTCGGTGAAGGCCGCAACAATATCCCTATCCTTGAGTGACACTTGCAACCGTTCGCCTGCCTCCTTGTTCATCAGCGCATCCAACAATCGCGGCGGCAGATAGTCGCGCCAGATGTTTACTTTGCTGGCCTGAAAGCCGTCGGTGTGGACTGCAATACTGCTTTTCCATTTCAGGTAGAAGATTAAATCGACTACGCTTTCCGAACTGATTCGATTAATTATCGCCATTGCTATTCTCCCTGAAGTTTAACTATCAACTTCGAGCCTAAACCCCTCTGGCTGCTGAAAGCCATTGTTTCATTGAAATCGATTTTATATTCAGAGCATAATTGATAACACTTGGAAATTATACACAAAAGCGTAAAGCGCAATGGGAGAGATTTCGGAGTCTAATGGTAGGAAAAAACTACTATCCTCATTGAGCGAAAAGGGTATTAAGAACTTAGTTCGCTTCGCTCATCCACCGGAGACGGGGAATGTTGGAATGCTGGAATGGTAGAATCATGGGTACTGGATCAATGTTATGAAGGGGTTAAAGAAAAAAAGAATCAAACCCCATAATATTGTAATGATATCCTCTTCTAGAAGTTCCGGGACGCAAAATTGGCGCTTTCAGGAAATGGAAAGTAGATAAGACCGCAGGTTGGTCCGTTGATTGGTCAAGCCGAATTTAACGCGCAAGTTTTTGCGATGAAAATTGACCGTGGTTTCGGAAACGTTCAGGATGTTGGCGATTTCCTTGCTGGTTTTGCCGTCTTTGACCAGACTGGCCACCTGCATCTCCTGGGGCGTCAACAAAATTTTGGCATTAGCAAAGCGTTGCAGCAACGGGGATATCACATCATTCAGGTGCGTCTCAACGATCTCTACCAGAGTCTTGTCCTTGGGTTTCAGTCTGGAATTCTTTAATTTTTCAACATACGGCAGCACAAGATCTTTGACATTGTTGAGGAATTTCTTTTCCAGCTCCAGCTTGTCCTCTTCGCGCTGTTTTAGCAGGACTTTCAAGGCAATGTTGGCTTCTTCCAGGCTTTGTTTTTGTTCGAAGAGTTCTTCCTGACTTTTTTTCAAGGCTTCTTCAGCCAGCTTGAGGGCCGTAATTTCCTCGTGACTGATCACCACTCGGATGGGGCCCGGACCCGCCATGCGCATGGTTCGCATGTAATACCAGTGCGGGCCGTCTTCTGAATGGCAGGGATAGTCATATAAAAACTCCCCCAGGTCACCTCGTACCACTGCCCGAATACCCTCGGCGACTTTGCCGGCATCTGCGGCCTCACTGCCGGTGGTCGCGTCGCAGAGTTCAAGATAATTAACCCCTCTGTGGTCGTAGCCCTCTAGCATGCCGCTTTTCAGGGCATACGTTTGCCATGCTTTGTTGGTCTCGAGAATAACCCCGTTTTCGTCTAATATCGCGATATGAGCCGATAACGAATTGAGCACGGTTCGGGCCAGCTCATCTGAAAAACTCAGCGGTTCGATAGTGAGGGTTGAATCTTCGGCATTCGTTTTCATAGATTTGATCTCCGGTTACTGGTATTTGAGATACCAAAAAATATTACATCTGCAGGAAGGTTGCAATAAGTTTCGTTCAGAAAACAATGCATGACATTTGTGTTTGAATGAACTGTTTTGCGACCCTTGAATAATCCATGCTGAATTGGCGATTGATTTTAAGCTGATTTCATGCTTAGCTGAAAGATCATCTTTTACAATTTGCACGCAGCGTAAAATGACCAGCTTTATAAAATCAATCTTATCTTTTCAGCCGGCTCTCTCGCTTATCCGATGGTTTGATTCAGAGGCGGGCCTTGAGTCCATTGCAGCAGATGACCAAAAGAGAGTGGACTGGTTCAGGATTATCCCGTTTGTGTTTCTCCACGCCATGTGCCTCTTAGTCGTCTGGGTCGGTTGGAGCTGGACAGCGGTCATCGTTGCACTTCTGCTCTACGTCATCCGCATGTTTGCCATCACCGGCTTTTATCACCGCTACTTTTCCCATAAAACTTTCAAGACCAATCGTTTCTGGCAGTTTGTCTTCGGGGTTTTGGGCAATGCGTCGGTCCAACGCGGCCCCCTTTGGTGGGCTTCCCATCATCGCCATCATCACCGCTACACAGATCAAGAGCAGGATGTTCACTCACCCAGTCGCCATGGATTCTGGTGGAGTCACATTGGCTGGTTAACGTCCAGGTCAAATTTTGCTACCAAAACGAAATACGTTAAGGAATGGATGCAGTTTCCGGAACTACACTGGATTAACCGGTTTGATACAGTGATCCCAATTTTGTTGGCCATTGCGCTTTATGTCCTTGGAAATGTTCTTGAGCGATACGCCCCCGGTCTTGAAACCAACGGACCGCAGCTGCTTATTTGGGGATTTTTTATTTCCACCGTCGCCTTGTTTCACGGTACGGTGACGATCAACTCCTTTGACCATATGTATGGTACTCGTAGATACGACACCCCGGACACCAGTCGAAATAATGCACTTCTGGCTTTGATTACGCTCGGCGAAGGCTGGCACAACAATCATCATCAGTATGCCGTTTCCACGCGCCAGGGTTTTTTCTGGTGGGAAATTGACATTACCTATTATTTGCTGGTTTTTATGTCCTGGCTGGGTATCGTCAGGGATCTGCGTCCCGTTCCCGCGCAGGTGCTCCATAAGAACCGTATAAGCGCTGAATCATCAACCCAAAAGTAGATTGAACGACATTTGAGGACCCAGCTGGAGGTCATGCAATGCGAATTGCCATTATCGGTACCGGAATTTCAGGTATGACGGCGGCCTATTTGCTCAATGAAGATCACGAGGTCGTCGTCTACGAAGCCAATAACTATGTCGGCGGGCACACCAATACCGTGGACGTGACCCTAAACGGGCAGCAATATGCGGTGGATACGGGGTTTATTGTTTTCAATGAGAAGACCTATCCGAATTTCGTAAAGCTGATGAAGCGCCTGGGTGTGGGCTGGCAAAACTCGGTGATGAGCTTCAGTGTGCAATGTGAGAAAACCGGCCTGGAATTCAGCCCCAGCACGCTTAATTCCCTTTTCATCCAGCGTCGCAACCTGCTGCGGCTGTCCTTTTATCGCATGCTGTGGGATGTCATGCGCTTCAAGCAAGATTCGGAAACGCTATTGGAATCAGATGATTATGACTTAACGCTGGCTGCATTTCTTGACGGTAAAGGTTATTCGCGAGCATTTGTGCAGCATTTTATTATTCCCATGGGTGAGGCCATTTGGTCGGCGGATCCGGTTGAATTTAATAAATTTCCGGCGCGTTATTTTGCTCAGTTTTTTAAAAACCACGGGTTTCTAAACGTTAAAGATCAGCCCCAGTGGCTCACCATAAAAGGTCGATCAAGGCAATATATAAAACCCATAACGCAACCCTATGTCGATCAAATCCGCCGGAATTGTCCGGTCGCAGCGGTTCGACGGTTTCCGGACCATGTGGAAATTCAACCGCAAAACGAGGTGACGGAAAAGTTCGATCAGGTGGTAATTGCCACGCACAGCGACCAGGCCTTAGCTCTGCTAGAGGATCCGACAGATACCGAAAAAAATATTTTGAGTGTTATCCCCTACCAGGAAAATCAGGCGGTGTTGCATTGCGATGTATCTTTGCTTCCCAGCAAAAAAGCGGCCTGGGCCAGCTGGAACTACCACATCCCGCAAGAAGATCTCGGACGGGTCGCCGTCACCTACGATATGAACATTTTGCAGAGTATCGGTGCACCTAAGGAACTTTGTGTTTCACTGAATCTGGCGAAAGTCATTGACCCGGCCAAAATCTTCCGGGAGATGATTTATCATCATCCGGTGTATAATCCCGAAAGTCTGGCGGCAAGACACAGTCACCGAGAAATAAATGGGGTAAATCGCACCTATTACGCCGGAGCCTACTGGGGCTATGGTTTCCATGAAGATGGTGTGAATAGTGCGCTGGAGGTTAGTAAGCACTTTGGTATAACCCTCTAAAACCGGCTTCCAAAGTATCATATTTTACCCGACGGCAGCGTTTCGCGGCGATTCCAAATGCTCACGTACTCACGTGTACGCTGCGCTTTGGAACCGCCACGAGCCTTGCCCTCGAGTAAAATCTAGGCTTTGGTAGCCGGTTTAGCAATCATATTGGGCCAATCGAATAATAGTTCGTTTTAAAGCGACGATTGCGTGCTGACGTTTGGAGCTTAATGGTTATGTTTAAGATACGCATTTAACGAATGGACTGGTTGAGCATTTATCGCGAAATGAGCCATGCATAGTTGTATATACGAAGGGAGCATTCGGCACCGGCGGTTCAGACCACGACCGAACATGTTTGAATACCGCATTTTTTTTATGTTTCTTGATTTAGCCGAATTGCCGACCCTGTTTAATATTCATCCTTTGTGGTCTTATGAACGTTTCAATATTGCCTGTTTTCGCCGACGGGATCATTTCGGAGACCCGACGATTCCATTGGAGCAGGCAGTTCGAGATCTTGTTGAGGAGCGTCTCGGCAGTCGACCGAAAGGTCCGATTCGCCTGCTGACCCATTTGAGGTATTTCGGCCATTGTTTCAACCCGGCCAGTTTTTATTACTGCTACGATCCGGCGGATAGCGGGGTTGAGATCATTGTGGTCGAAATTCATAATACCCCTTGGGGAGAGCGCTATTGTTATGTACTAGGCCGCGAACAGAATGAGCATCCCGTTAAATATTGGCGGCGTCATCAGTTAGCCAAGTCATTTCATGTGTCGCCGTTTATCGATATGGACATTCACTACGATTGGCGCTTTCGCGAGCCGGATGATTCCCTGCAGGTGCACATGATAGATTACCAGGGAGGCGAAAAGCTTTTCGACGCCAGCTTGAAACTTCAGCGCCAGGAAATTACTCAACGTTCGCTGACGCGGGTGCTTATTCGATATCCGATAATGACCGGCAAAGTGATTACCATGATTTACTGGCAGGCATTGCGTCTGATTACAAAAAGGACACCATTTTTTACCCATCCGAAAAAAAGAGAATCCATGGTGGAGAGGGTCACTAAATGACCGAATTCATTATTCCCGCTGAAGCCCCCGATTTGAATGAACTTAAAGAGCGGTGGGTGGATCGCATGGCACGCCGGGCGATTTTGGCGCTGTTAAAAAAATTGGTGCACGGACGGATTACGCTTGTCGAAAATGGGCATCGCCATCACTTCGGCGAAATATCGGATCGGTTTGCTTTACAGGCCGTCATCACCGTTCACCATCCCCAACTCTATACGCGCATTCTTTTTGGCGGCAGCATTGGCGCTGCTGAGGCCTACATGGAAGGTTTGTGGTCGGCAGACGATTTGACGATGGTCATGCGTATTTTAGCCCTGAACCAAAAAGCCTTTGAAGAGATGGAAAAAGGGTTGGCGCGCCTGACGGCGCCGCTTCACAAATTCTATCATTTTGTTAGAAAGAATACGAAGGCGAGCAGCCGCAAGAACATCCTGGCCCATTATGATCTGGGAAACGATTTCTATGCATTGTTTCTCGATGAAACCATGACCTATTCCTGCGGAATATTCGAAAAGGAGGAGAGCACCCTCAAAAAAGCATCTGAGGAAAAGTACGATCGAATTTGCCGCAAGCTGCAGCTAAAGTCCGGCGACCGGGTCGTGGAGATCGGCACCGGCTGGGGCGGTTTTGCCGTGCATGCGGTTCGGAACTATGGGGTGCACGTGACGACCACCACCATCTCCGACGAGCAGTACCAGTTTGCCAAAAAGCGAATTAAAGAAGGGGGACTGGAAGATCGAATCACCCTATTGAAAAAGGATTACCGCGATCTCGTCGGAAAATTCGACAAACTGGTCTCCATAGAAATGATCGAGGCCGTCGGCCATCACTACTTGGCCACCTTTTTCCGAACATGCAGCCGGTTGCTCAAAGACGATGGCGTGATGGCGCTGCAGGCAATCACCATCGGAGATCAAATATTTGATCGCCACAAGCGATCGGTGGATTTCATCAAGCGTTACATTTTTCCGGGCAGCTGCAGTCCCTCGATCACCGCCATCGGCAACGCCATTGCCGAGGCAACGGATTTGCGGCTCGTTCACTTGGAGGATATTACGCCGCATTATGCCAGAACCTTGCGTGAATGGCGCAGGCGTCTTTTCGCCAATATCCGAAAGGTACGTGCTTTAGGATTTTCAGACACATTTATCCGGATGTGGGAGTACTATCTTTGCTATTGCGAAGGTGGTTTTGCTGAAAGATATATCGGTGACGTTCAGATGGTGCTTGCAAAACCGCTTTGGCGGCAAGAATCATCGCTTGCATGGCAGAGTTGATCGAAGAATTGGATGCAGTGAATTAAATGGGGTGTTTATCTTCTGTGAAAGAGCTTACGGATAAAGAACGAAATAAGTGAGGCAGAGCAAATTTTTGCTCTGCCCGATTTATTTTATATTTTGCATATACTCAGACCCATCAGCCTGTTTTGCGCACTTGTTAAGAAAGTTGATATCTTACAAATTACCGGTAGGTTTTACCTACCATATCCCCATTATACCTTTCCCATTTAATTGCTTTAGAAATGTATTACATTCTCCTTAAAATAAGAAGTCGATCATTAGCTAAGAAGTTGAAATACAAAGAGTGAAGATTAATATATAGCTCGTAAGGCCTTTAGTAGGGAAATTAGTTGGGGAGGTTTTGAAAGATGAAATGGTCAATTAAAATAGGTCGTTTTGCCGGTATCGATGTGTATATGCATGTCACGTTTCTGCTGCTCATCAGCTGGGTGGCCCTGCTGCATTGGCGGCAGGGACAGAGCATTATGGCTGCCATTGCAGGGGTAACCTTTATTCTGGCTATATTCCTTTGTGTGGTTCTGCACGAATTCGGCCATGCGCTGACAGCCAGACGTTATGGTATCAAAACACGCGACATCATTTTGCTGCCGATAGGCGGTGTGGCACGTCTGGAAAGACTGCCGACCAATCCGTTGCAGGAGTTATGGGTCGCGTTGGCCGGACCGGCTGTAAATGTTGTGATCGCCGTCGGCATTTTCGTCTGGCTGAATTTCACCGCATCTTTCGAGCCGATCCAGAAACTGACGCTAACTACCGGACCTTTCCTAGAACGAATCATGGCGGTGAACCTGTTTCTCGTTGTATTTAACATGATACCGGCCTTTCCGATGGATGGCGGGCGCGTGCTGCGCGCAGTTTTAGCCACGCGTATAGAGTACAGCCGGGCGACCCAAATTGCGGCGACTATCGGACAGGGAATTGCCGTTTTTTTTGGCGTCATCGGATTATTCTACAACCCCTTGCTGCTGTTTATCGCATTTTTTGTTTGGATCGGTGCAGCCCAGGAGGCCAGTATGGCCCAGATGAAATCTGCCATTGGCGGCATCCCGGTTCAGCAGGCCATGTTGACTGATTTTAGGTCACTTCATAAAAGCGATAGTCTGGATCGTGCAGTCGAACTGACGCTGGCTGGCTCTCAAAAGGATTTTCCGGTGGTGGATAACGGCCACATCGAAGGCATCCTGACTCAAACGGACTTACTGAAAGCATTGTCGGCGCGAGATCAACATACTACAGTCAAATCGGCCATGCAGAACAATTTCGTCACGGTGGATTCCCTGGAAATGCTAGAAACTGCTTTCGCCAGGCTGAAAGACTGTAATTGCCACACACTACCTGTAACGCTAAAGGGCAAATTGGTGGGGTTGTTAACCATGGATAATCTTGGTGAGTACATCCGAATTCAGGCCGCTTTGAAAAGTTGAAGTGAATCTCTCCAAAAGAATGAGACGGCAGTTTGTCTATCTAAAGGTCTCGAGCAGCGCTGAAAAAATTTCGGGGTCTGTCTGCTACGCAACCAGCGGATGATCTGCGATAACCGTAAGAAAAGAGGGACATCCTAAAATTATAACTTTATTGATTGAAAATTAGTTCTTCCTAAAAACCATTTACTAGGCCAACCCCGGATTCAGGACCATTAATACATGAATACACGTATTAAACTAAAAGCATTTTTAAACAATGATCTAAACCGAGTTTAGAAATACGGTAGTCAAATGATCATGCCCGTTTCGCTGATGAGCGCATATCATCGATGACCTCGAAAAAGCCAATACTTATGCTTTACCAGTTGTGCTTCAAATCTGGACCTCCAACAGGACTTGATGTTGAACCACTAATGCTTATTGTGAGAACATATTTTGGTACATAACAACTCATTGATTAAAAATGGTAGAACAAAATGGAAACGAAAAAGGATATTTTTGATATTTTTGAACATGACGAGAGCTTCAAATACATCATGAAACGCCTGCTGGAAGTCTCCATAGAAGAGTCTTTTAATTCAGTCGTTATTACCGAGGCCGGTCCAGGATATCCAATTGTTTATGTTAATCCAGCGTTCTGCGAACTAACCGGCTACGGACCCCATGAAGTCATCGGTAAGTCGCCATCCATTCTGCAAGGACCCAATACAGACGAAGCTGTTCTTGAGCGCTTGAACAAAGACATTTCGGAAGGAAGATTGTTTCACGGCCAGGCGATTAATTATCGTAAAGACAGATCCGAATTTATGATGGAATGGAAAATCGCACCCATTCGCAATGAAAATGATGAAATCACGCACTATCTGGCGATCCAACGGGATGTCTCTTGACCTTATTGCAGATGATTGGCTTTATATAAATCCATTGCAGCTATCAGGCAAAATTCCGTATCATGCTGTCATTTGGTACAAAGGTCTCGTGGAGTAAACCAGCATCCCTGGCCACGTAATTCGGCACGACGATCCCGGATTCAAACTGGGCATAATTGGCAAAGGTTCTGCCGTCCACCCGGACTTTCATTCCGTTTACTGGACGCCTTAAAGGTACAATTGCGTAAACATTCCGGTAACTCTCTTCAACTTCTGGAAAACCTAATTCGGCCGCCTTTTGGGCGATACTAATTTCAATGTAATAGCGCGAATCATCTTGAATATTTTCCTTATATTCTTCGCCTATTTTAGCTAATGTTTCGCTCAAATTATTCGTCATCTATGATCACCTCCACGTGGGTTTGGACCAAATTCTTTACTTCTTTCGCAATAGATAGTGGGACACCAGCCATTCCTGGCCATTACGATAGCCCCACAGCTCCGCGCAGGCCATAAAAAAAATGCGCCAGCGCTGCAACCAGCGTTCAGCCTCTTTGGGCTCATAAACACCCTGCAGAATCGGCATGATGTCGTTACGATTTCTATCCAGATTTGCCAACCAGGCCTCGGCAGTTTTGCTGTAATGCAGGCCATTGACGTACCAGTGGTTTTCGACCATCAGGTGGCACTGAAAATAAAATAAAAGCTTATATGAGGGCATCACGCCCCCGCTGAAAAAGTATTTTCCCATCCAATTTTTGTCGCCCTCGTCGTCATAGGTGTAGGCAAACTTCCGGTGACAGAAGATGTGCATAAATAACTTACCTTCCGGTTTCAGCCACTGGCTGATATTTTGCAGCAGAAGCGGCCAGTTGCGCATATGTTCGAACATTTCAACGCTCACAACCCGGTCGAACTGCCGATCGATGCTGAAACTATTCATATCCTCCGTGATAACAGTAATATTTTTCAGATTTCGTTCGACACATCTGGCTCTGATAAAATCCGCCTGGAGTCTTGAGTTTGATACGGCCACCACCCGGCTCTCCGGATAGCGTTCAGCCATCCATAGGGTTAGTGAACCCCATCCGCAGCCAAGTTCGAGGATCTCCATGCCATCTTCCAATTCTGCTCTTTTACAGGTTAGCATGAGCATTTGTTCTTCTGCCTCATCCAGGTTCGTGACCCCTGCCGGCCAGTAGCATCCGCTGTATTTGAGATGCTTACCGAGGATATTTTGAAAAAAGGCCGGGGGAATCTCATAATGCTGTTCATTGGGTTTTTCCGGGCGAATGGCGATGGGGCTGTTGCGCATGCTATCAATGAACTTGAAAAGCGCTTTGCCTTGATCTTCGATATTTCTGCGTTTTTCAGCCTGCAGCCGTTTTTTATCGAGTCTGCGGATGCCGAATCGAATCAGTCTGTCCGGCAAGATACCCCGATCTGAAAGATCAGCCAATGTGATCATGAGTTCTCCTTTCTGGGAAACCAAGGTACAAATGCGCTTGTGCGCTTGATGTAGTCCTTATATCCCGGGCGGGTTTTCACAATGGTATATTCCGTTAACGGAATGCCGGTCATTTTCAGCAGCACGGCAGTAATGATCAACGGACTGATCACCGTCCACCAGCTGTTGGGAGTTGACAGGGTTATCAGAAAAAGTCCCCACCAGATGAGAAATTCGCCGAAGTAATTCGGATGGCGGGAGTATGCCCACAGTCCCCGGTCCATCACGCTACCCTTATTAGCCGGATCTGCTTTAAACCGCGCAAGTTGCCAGTCTCCGACCGCTTCGAAGAAAAAACCGATTGCCCATGCGAACACTCCCAGTATATCGAGCCAGCCAATTGTGTCGGGTGTCGGTGCAAGCTGGCCAACCTGCAGGACAATGGAAATGACCCACATGAAAATGGCCTGTAAAAGAAAAACTTTGAATAAGCTCACAATCCAGAATCGTTTACCACTTTTTTTGCGCCATTCGCCATAACGGGGATCTTCACCGGCTCCCCAGTTGCGTGTGCTAAGATAAATACTCAGTCTCAGGCCCCAAACTGTTACCAGGACGGCAATGAGTGTCTTGCGGCCCGGAAAACCTTCTGAGAGAGAAAATGTAATCCAGACAATCAACACAAAACCGAGTCCCCACAAACTGTCCACGATGGTGACATTCCGGTACCAAAGGCTGATGAACCATCCGATGATCATCATGGCGAAGACGGCGGCAAGATTAAATCCCATAATCGTAACTGCGGATTGCATGACGTTTCCTCCAAATAAATGTTTATGCCAGAGTTTGAGCCGGTTTTAAGGGGTTGGTAACCGGACGGCCTTTTTGCCGTTGGGCAATTGCCGTTCGTATATCCTTATGGATACTGCTGCTAATCGGATACGCCAATGCAATGAAGAATGCGATGATGTTGCATAGCGAGGGGACCAACGCATAAAGCGCTCGCAGCGTCAGCCGGACTTGCTCGGATTGCTCAACGTTGGGAGTATAGCCCACAAGACCTAAAATAGACAAGCCGGCGCCAACCCCGACCGCGGCAGCGAGCTTTTTTGCAATCGACCACAACCCGATGTACTGGCCCTCCCGTCGTTCGCCGGTCAACAATTCGTCGTAATCGATGACATCGGCCTGGATCGCGGATGGGATTGCCAGGGTTGCACCAAAACCAATTCCGGACAAAAATACCAGGACGCCGTAAATAGCCGCATCGCCAGGACCTAGAAAAAAAACACCGATAAAGGCACCGGTGTTAATGGCCATGGAAGCCAGCCAGGCTGCCTTTTTCCCGGTTCGGCGCGCAATGATGATCCAGCCCGGCAAAAAGAGTATTCCGGTGATAAAGTAGAGCAGCAGGAAGGCATCGGCCATTTTGGAGTGCAGCACGTACTCGACGTAATAGAGGATCAGCGTTGCCGGCAGGTTGTTCCCAATGGCGCTTATGGTGTAGGCAATCAGAAGAATTAGAAAAGGCCGGTTGCGGCCTATCTCGCGAAGCCCGCGCCGGATGCTGGATGTTTGAAACTTAGGCCCCTGCGGATGCTCTTTAATTACCAGCACACACCACCAACAGGATCCGATCAGTAGTGGCGCGTAGATCACGGCGATCCAGAAAAACTTGGCCCGCTCGCCGTCTGCGTCTCCCGCAAGGCCGAAAAGCCACTGTACGAGTGCCGGGGAACTTGCAGCTGCCAGCGTTCCGGCGATAAGAAACCCGTCGCGCATGCCGAATAGACTCGTGCGCTCGTTGTAATCGAAGGTAATTTCAGGCCCCAATGATTCGTAAGGAACTACAACGGCCGTCCAGCATAAAAAAAGGGCATAGATACACCCTGCGAACCAGGCCGTCTCGAGTGACGCGGAAACTCGAGGCGGATTAAACAGCAAGAACATCGTCAGGGCAACAAACACGGAACCCACGGCGATATAGGGTCGTCGTCGACCCATGCGGGTTCGTGTTCGATCGGATAAATAACCAAGTGCCGGATCCGTCACGGCATCGAAAATGCGAACACTAAATAGGATATAACCCAGCAGGGCGATGTTAACGCCGACTACATCAGTGTAAAATTTTGGAATGTAGACATAAACAGGGATGCCCACCACGGCTAAGAAAAAGGCCGGCAGCGCGTAGACGATTTTTTTGAGTATCGGAACCCGGTATGTAGCATGGTCTGGCATAATACACCTTCATTTAACGCCGGAATAATTTAAATCGCGACGATTCAGAATTTAATTTTACCAAGGCCGGTTTAAGGCCTGTGTAGAGCAGTACAAGCACCAGTGGACTGATTAAGAGCCAAGCGCCGATGGCATAAAATGTTGATTCTAATAACATATTTATCGCCTTCTTGTTCGTAATTTCTGCCAGTATATTATTGAGGGTGTCAAAGTCTAAGTGTTTCTGAGCGTTAAAGAGCAAATTACCCAAATAGTAATAGGGTACCAGAAGCAGGATCTGCAGGGGATATACCAAGAAATTTGCAAATTGAATCACAGGCAGATTAAGCTTAAGGGTAAGCGCTGCCAGCAAGCATAAAAGTGTCGTTATACCGAGCACCGGAAAGGTGCCGAGGGTGATCCCAAAAGCAAGGCTTAGCGCTAATTTTTGGTTACTCAGACCCTGCGTCAGAAAATCAACAAAAGGCTCAGTAATTCTTCTTCTCCAGAACCTTTGCAACGTTTTGTTTCGCATTGTCATCGATTAAATTACTTTTTAAGATTCGTCGAAATTAAGGATCAAACGCTGAATATTTCAGTGGAATTAAATATTGATTAAAAAAAGTAATGTTAGCATTCGAATCGCCAAATCAATAAGGAAATATATGCAGGATAGTGATAGGCAGAAACTATCAGACAGATGATGTTGTCGCTCGCCGAACTCAGCTTGATCTTAGATCGAGGATGATTATGATTCAGATCAAATGGCCACGAAATCGATCTGAATGCTGACAAAGATGCAGCAACTTCGATTAAGTTTGTGATTTTTGCAGGAAACGATAGTGGCGATCGAAGAAAATCAATAAAGAAAGGACTCGTCATGGACAAAAAAAACATATTCATTGTGGGCGGAAGTTCAGGCATCGGATTAGAACTGGTAAAAGTTCTTAGCAATAATCATCACGAAATTTACGTTGGATCCAGAACCAACAACACCTTGGCGGAAATGTCGCATGTTCATCATCTTGCACTTGATGTAAAAGCCGAATTCTTTGACCTCGAAGCTTTGCCGGAAATCTTACATGGACTGGTATATTGTCCGGGCACGATAGTGCTAAAACCATTTCAGCGTCTTACCATCGATGATTTTCTGGAGGACTTTAACATCAATCTTCTCGGAGCGGTAAAAACAATCCAAGGCTGTTTAAAACGCTTGAAGAAATCCCTGGCCGGCGCCTCCATTGTTCTGTTCAGTACGGTGGCGGTAAAAACCGGCATGGCGTTTCATGCATCAGTGGCCAGCGCCAAAGCGGCCGTCGAAGGACTCACCCGGTCGTTGGCTGCCGAATTCGCTCCCCGCATTCGGGTGAATGCAATCGCCCCTTCTCTAACGGATACACCTCTGGCGCAGAATCTTTTATCCAGTGAGGAAAAACGCCAGGCATCGGCTCAACGGCATCCGCTAAAACGCATCGGGGCGCCTCAAGATATAGCTCAGCTGGCGGCGCATTTGCTTTCTGATACCGGCGCGTGGATCAGTGGACAAATTATCCATGTCGATGGGGGGATGAGCTCATTGAGGGTTTTCCGGTAATGAAAAAATCTTCTGACTCATAAAATAACCAATCTGCTAACATTCTTGTTTATCCTTCCTATTACTGTTATGATTTCAATTTAGGCGTTACGAACCGAACCTTTTTCTATCAAGCCTTTAATACCAACAGTACAGGAAAAAATTTCACTGTTCAGTGCTTGACTCGGAGCAAAGCGATGTCAGCAGGCGCTTGCGAGCGACTAATAATTTTTACCCGTTATCCCGAGCCGGGGAAAACCAAAACCCGCCTGATTCCGGTCTTGGGTGAGCAAGGTGCTGCAAAACTTCAACGCCAGATGACCGAACATCTGATTTCAAAAGTCCGCAATCTTTTAAAATTCCGCTCTTTGACAATAGAAATCCGCTATGAAGAGGGCAATAAAAGCTTAATGCAAAACTGGCTTGGTCCCGAATTTAGCTACTATCCGCAGCAGGAGGGGGATATCGGCCAACGGATGTGCTTTGCCTTGGATGATGCATTTCAATCCGGTACCAAAGCAGCGATAATTATTGGAACCGATATTCCGGGCATCACCATTGACAGTTTGAAAAACGCTTTTGAGAAACTCAAAACGAATGATCTGATCTTTGGTCCGGCCAGCGATGGCGGCTATTATCTAATTGGAATAAAAGAGGTCTCCTGGTCGGAAGCGAATCCTCAATTATTTTCGGGAATAAACTGGGGAACAGCAGAAGTGTTGAATCAGACCCTGCACCTTGCAGATAAGCTCGGTCTAGGTTATAGCCTATTGGAAACACTAGATGATGTGGATCAACCTGAAGACCTTTATGCCTGGCAACAGTGTGCTGAAGCATATCCTATCCCCACAAGCCAAAAAAAAATCTCAATTATTATTCCGGCCTTAAACGAAGCGGATAACATAATAAACACCCTGTCTGCGCTCAAAAATCGTGACGAGGTGGAAGTTATTCTGGTGGATGGCGGAAGCTGCGACGATACGGCAGACATAGCCAGATCCTCAGGTGCTAAAGTGCTTACGACAACGCCTTCAAAAGCCAGGCAAATGAATGCCGGTGCCGCCGCAGCGAGCGGTGAGATACTTTTATTTCTGCACGCCGACAACAGGTTGCCCAAAAATTTTGAAAAACCGATTTTGGACAAGATCAGTCAAAACGGTGTGGCTGCCGGTGCTTTTCAGTTGTGCATCGACTCAGATGGAAGAGGTCTTCGATTTATCGAGCGGGTTGCAAATTGGCGATCTCGTCACCTACAGGCACCTTATGGAGATCAAGGGATTTTTGTCACCAAAGCGCTTTTTGATGAAATCGGCGGGTATCCGGATATTCCGATTATGGAGGATTTCGAGCTTATCCGCCGGTTGAGACGAAAAGGAAAGATCGTCATTTTAAACGAAGCCTTAAAAACATCGCCCCGCCGATGGTTAAATATGGGTATCTTTAAAACATGGCTGATAAATCAAATAATTATAATCGCTTACCACTTTGGTGCCTCACCTGAAAGCCTCGCTCACTGGTACCGTCGTGAAAAAGTAAAATCAAAAATTTGACATTCCATTCTCATCATAATGATTATGAATCTAGTAACTTAACCTCATTTTAACAAATGCTTTCAATCGCCTTCCTGGTGCTCCAGACTTGAATTTGTTTGCAGGAACCTTATTTTTTGGTGGTTTAATGTTCTTCGATCTTATTCAGATCCATCAAATTTTTTGGTTAAGTTTTGCTGAATTTTTTCCGATAAACAAACAATGTTGAAAAATTTGAAGAAAGATTGCTTATTTGATATATTAGACAAATTGATAGAAAATATTTCGGGTCTGATGTTACGGAAACATAGAAGTTCGTCAAATGTAATAGCAGGAAAATATCCGACCTTTAATCACCTAACGTTTAATAAATATTTTAAAAGATTAATATATGAAAAACGATAACCATCATCGAATCCTATTTGAGCGCCCAAACCTCATAGAGCTGACCCCAAAATTTACAGTGGTCGATATGCACTTTCACTCCCATCATTCCGATGGCTTTAATACGATACACGCGATTGCCAATAGAGCGCGTGAATTAAATATAGGCATCGCCATTACCGATCATAATGAAATTAAAGGGGCTGTTGAAATCGACGGCTATAAAGATATTCTCAGCATCCCCGGAATTGAAATAACCTCATTAGAAGGAACCCATATCCTTGTCTATTTCTATGATATTGAAAGCCTCAAGGTTTTCTACGAGAATGATATCGAGCCCCATATGGGTCACGAAATCATGAGCTCTACCGCTCTTGATATGGAGGAAATCATTCGACGTGCTCGGTTTTTTAATTCGCTCATTATTTTCCCTCATCCCTTTTCCGGTGCTTACACAGGAATATCCAATCACTATTTTCCGGTAGAAAGACTCAACCCTATCTTCGACTTAATTGATGGCGTAGAGGTTATCAACTCGGAGAATTTGAATAAGTGGAATTTGCGCAGTGCAATATTGGGTTTTAATTTGGATAAATGTATTACCGCTGGAAGTGATGGACACCGATTGGTTCAAATGGGCAAGGCGGTCAGCTATGCTGAGTCTAAACCCAATCGAAAAGCATTTCTAAACGCCATTAAAAAAAAGAAAAATAGGGTCATTGGAAAGGAAATCGACATTATCCGAAAAGTCACATCAAACGGGGTTAAATTGCGGACAAATATCAAAAATTACCCGGATCTGGTCGAAAAAAATATAAAATACGGCTACACTGTTATTAATACTAAATCAAAGGCGATCAAAGACAATTTCAAGCGCAGTTTAAATGGAAGGATCAAGGAAAGGCAAAAGAAATATAGGGCTCTTTAAAATCTTCAACAGCCGCTAGGAACTTTCCCCTTGTTTTTTCTCGGTTACGCTTTCAAAATCGGTACTGCCACAACCCGGACAAAAGGTAAGCGTTTTCCCACTGGACTTATCCGTATCTTTATCAAGTGCCGACCCCATTCCTCGCCAGCCACATTCATTACATTCTATTTCGTATTCAGCCATAGAGCACCTCCAAGCTGGCACACCCTAAAATTCACTTCAAAAGAAAAGCTTAGGTCTTCATGTAACAAACTATCACCTAAAGTGATCGGTTCCAGGTTCAGGGTTCAAAGGTTATAAAATCCTGATTTCCATAACTTTATATTCCATTGCTTTTATTGGCCTCTTTCACCCATTAGGTGAAACATGGAATTCGACCCGATTGACGCGTAATACCATTGTTAGAGACCAGTTAGGGCACTTTAACTGGGAACCGTGAACGTTGAACCGCTCAACTTAGGAATCAATTATATCCAATATATTCGATTAGAGCAAATTGCTTCATTGCCCCTATACAGAAAGACATAAATCCTTTCGCATACATACACAGCGTTCTGCATGATTGCCCCGATATTGCAATTTAAAACCAACGATTCAAATGGCGAATACGGCATTTATTATGACGCTGTGTATAAAACCTAACCTTCTGTAAAAACTTACTTATTGTCTAAATTCGGAGTGAACATACAATCAGCAATTCCAATTTGAATAATAATGGAATTTATGAAGCTTGGATTCTTTAAGATTCTCGGCGGTAGTGCATCATATAGTTCACATGTACATTGCCACCGAGAGAGTATTTTCGTATGAATGGATTGTAATGCAAGCCGGTGAGGTCCTTAAGCTTCAAACCAGCGGTGCTTGCCCAATTTTCAAGTTCAACTGGCTTGATGAATTTACTATAAGTGTGTGTTCCTTTGCGCACTAAACCAAGAATATATTCGGCACCAATTATCGCAAAAAGAAACGATTTCGGATTGCGATTAATGGTGGCAAAAAACACATCGCCACCTGGTTTAACCGATTTCTTGCAGGATAGAATAACCGATGACGGATCCGGCACGTGTTCCAGTAGTTCGAGACATGTGATGACATCAAAGCTGTCCTGGTGGGCATGTGAAAATTCCTCAGCGGTACTAAGCTGATAGTTGACGTGAAGACTCGATTTTTTTAAATGCAGTTTCGCAACCGCCAGGGCCTGCTTCCCCATATCAATCCCAGTGACATCAGCACCCCTGGCTGCCATTGCTTCTGAAAGGATTCCACCGCCGCAGCCCACATCCAATACCCGTTTGCTCTCAAGAGAAGAGCGATTGCTAATATAATTCAGGCGCAGGACATTGATGTCGTGAAGCGCTTTGAAATCACTTTTTTTATCCCACCAGATCGAAGCCATAGATTCAAACCTGGCAAGTTCAGCTTCATCAACATTGTTATTGCTATTTCTCATTGATTTGGGCCTCAATTCCATTTATCGCCTAATATCATAGTGATTAATTAAACGTTTCGGAATTTCGTGTAACTTTGTGATATCTGGTTATCCAGAAAGACCAAGTAGGCTTCTTTAATCGTGGGATAACCTTATATATTATTATGCTCACTTGGCTTTTGTAGATAACCAGATTGTGATAAATATTTCTTTTTTTTCGTTTTGTAAAGCGTTCCCAAGACCGATAATTACAGACGCGGGTTTTATTGCAAAACTGAGTCAATTTCTGATAAAGAGTGTCCGCTTGATCATATGGAATCAAAAAATCTTAAAATATTGAATTTATGGATTGAACTGCAAGAAAAAGGTATCGTGGTTGAAGATGTGGCCGTTGACGTAAATTCATGCACCCTTGATATGGATGATTTTAAGACAAAACTCACAGAAAACACAAAAGAAGAGTTGTGTCGGGATATCGTAGCATTCAAGGAAGGCATTGTGCCTAATTCGTGATAATTTTGCTTGTATTGGTTTCAAAACCGTATATTTTGTCTGAGGGACACACTAAAAATAAGCGGCGCTTCACATCTAATTTATATTACCGGTGGGAGCGGCTTCCAAGCCGCGATATTTTTTCGGCTACGAGCAACACAGCCATCGGTCAAAAGATGGGATTTTTAAGCCAATTCTAATAAAAGGGGTAGAAAAACCTATGTATGATGATCTTAAAGATAAACGGGTGGTTATTACCGGCGGTGCCAGCGGAATCGGCTATGCCACTGCGAAACGATTTATTGCTGAAGACTCCAATGTTGTCATCCTTGATTGTAATCAGGAGACCCTGGTCAAGGCTCTGTCTGAATTGCCTGAACTAAAAGGTGGGGTATGTGCGGATGTGAGCATACCGGATGATATTGAGGTCGCATTTAAAAAAATCGATGATACCATGGGAGGCATTGATATCTTAATATCAAACGCCGGAATCAGTGTGCGCAAGCCGTTTATTGAAATTGACTACCCTCAATGGTCAAAAGTACTGCGAGTCAATTTGGATGGCATGTTTCTATGCGCAAAAGAGGCAATTGATCGAATGAAAAAGCAGCGTTCGGGCGTAATTCTTTTTACGGCTTCAACCAACGGATTTGACGGACACCCATTCTATACTGATTACAATGCATCTAAAGCAGGCGTAATCAATCTGGCAAGGACCATTGCCTTAGAATGCGCACCTTGGCTGCGAGCAAACGCTGTTTGCCCCGGCTATGTCCTGACACCGATGCAAAAAACGGAGTACACAGCGGAAATGCTGGAAGAAGTCAACCGTAAGATTCCGTTAAACCGTCATGCCAAACCGGAAGAAATTGCTTCATTGTTTGTCTTTTTAGCATCTTCGGAAGCAAAATACATTACCGGAACGACCATAGCCATTGACGGTGGAGAGACAGCCGGGCAGTTTATTCCGATGGATTCGTAAAAGCACCTCACTGAGATCAATTGGCAAAATAAGGAGACTAAACCTATGACCAGCAAGCAAAGTGTATTTGAAAATCTTCTCTCCCTTGATGGCAAAGTCGCCATCATTACCGGTGCAGCATCCGGAATCGGAAGAGCCACTGCGAAACTACTGGCAGATGTTGGTGCTGCTGTTGCTTTAATTGATATTGATGAATCCGGTGGCAAAGAAACAGCTGCAAATATAAATGATTCTGGGGGAAAATCGCAATTCTTTCACTGTAATGTAATTTCAGATTTTGATTGTAGAAGCGTTGTCGAGGATATCCACACCCATTTCGGCAGAATTGATACGCTGTTTAACAACGCCGGTTTGATTCACCGTAAAAGTGTTGTAGAGCTGGAAGAGCCGGAATGGGATCTTGAGCTTGATGTCAATTTAAAAGCTATATTTTTTCTATCTCGTTATGTAATTCCCAAGATGATTAGAAACGGCGGCGGCAGTATCATAAATTGCGGCTCCGGCTGGGGACTGAAAGGCGGACCAAAGGCAGCAGCGTATTGCGCCGCTAAAGGCGGTGTTGCGAATTTGACTCGCGCCATGGCCATTGACCATGGTAGAAAGGGTATTCGCGTCAATTGTGTTTGCCCGGGAGATATAGATACCCCGCTGCTGCGCGGTGAAGCTCATCAACTGGGCATCAACGAAGAAGACTTCATGCAAGAAGCCGCCGATCGTCCCATCAACCGAGTAGGAACACCCGAAGACGTTGCCAAGGCTGTATTGTTTCTCGCCAGCGACTTATCCACTTGGGTGACAGGCACCCATATTGTGGTTGATGGTGGAAGGTTGGCATAGGGCACCTTTATCAGATACCTTTATTAATTGCACCAGATCAGCTTTTTACAGCTGGCTGCAAGCTTTTACCATAATTGAGGAATTACGAATTGAGAAAGTTATAGGTTTCTAAGTTCAGGTTTCAGCACAGCCGCTGGCCGCCGAAGTGGCCAGTTTGATCCAAAAAGAAACTTGGGTGATGAAATTTTGACGATCTTCTAAAAATTCCGCTTTCGTCTGAAAACTTCAGTTTCTAGCAATATGATCTGAGAAAGGATACAACATGAGTAAAAAGCAAACCAGAATTCATCCTTACATTCCAAACCTGGTACCGGATGTACAGGCAAAGATGCTTGAAGAAATTGGGGTAAAGAATATCGACGAACTTTATAACGATATTCCGCAACATCTGCGCTTCAAAGGGAAAATGAATCTTCCGGAACCGCTTTCTTCCGAATATGCCTTAAAATGCCATGTAGATCGTATTTTATCGAAGAATAAATCCTGCCAGGAACGCCTCAGTTTTTTAGGGGGCGGCTGCTGGCAACATTATGTACCGGCCATCTGCGATGAAATCAATCACCGCGCAGAGTTTTTAACGGCTTATGCCGGTGAACCTTATGAAGACCAGGGACGGTTTCAAGCGCTGTTTGAATACGAGAGCATGATGGGTGAACTCCTGGATATGGATGTGGTCAATGTACCAACGTTTGACTGGGCCCAGGCCGCCGGCACGTCTATCCGGATGGCTGAACGAATTACCGATCGTTCCGAAGTGTTGGTATGCTCGACAATATCTCCGGGCAGATTGGCGGTTATCCAGAATTATTGTCACCCCGCTATGGTTGTAAATCCGGTCAAGTCTTGTCCCAAAACCGGACAAATGGATGTTGACGATTTAAAAGCAAAAATGTCTGCCAACACCGCCGCCGTTTACTTCGAAAACCCATCCTATCTGGGCTTTATCGAAGACCAATGCCAAATTATAGCTGATATCACCCATCAAAACGGCTCCGTCTGCATTGCTGGGGTCGATCCGATTTCGTTGGGGATTCTGTCACCGCCCAGCAATTATGGGGCCGACATTGTCTGCGGCGACATCCAGCCATTGGGAATGCATATGCAATATGGCGGGGGGCAAGCCGGCTTCATTGCGACACACGATGAAGAGCGTTTTGTGATGCAATATCCGTCACGACTTTTTGGTATCACCCAAACAGCAGTGGATGGTGAATGGGGATTTGGCGATGTGGCCTACGAACGCACATCCTTTGCCCACCGGGAAGAAGGAAACGAATTTATCGGAACGGCTGCCGCCCTGTGGGGCATTACCGCCGGCGTCTACCTGGCATTGATGGGACCCGGGGGCATGCAGGAACTGGGGCAAATTATTATGCAAAAAACTCAATATGCCATGAGGCGCTTATCAGAAATTGGCGGAATTTCAGCACCACTGTTTCAAACCGCCCATTTTAAAGAATTTGTCGTCGATTTTAATGCGACCGGTAAAACCGTCAGAGAAATAAACCGCGCATTGCTGGAAAAGGGAATCTTTGGTGGCAAAGACCTTTCGACTGAATTTTCTGACCTTGGAAACAGCGCCTTGTATTGTGTGACTGAAATTCACTCAAAGGAGAATATTGACCATCTTGTAAAATCGTTAAATGAAATTGTGAATGATTAATTGTAATGCAATCGCAGCTATAAAAGCGTCATTGACAATTTCTTAAAAACTCAAAAAAAGGATCAGGTGAAACATGGGGATCAAGGAAAAGACAAAAGTACGTGCCTTTCATCAGGCAAAATGGGATGAGCCGATTATATTCGAATTGAGCAATAAGGGTGAGCGAGGCATATTGGTGCCCGAAATTGAAGAAGAAATAGAAGCGACAGTCGGTGACGGCGTGTCGGTCTTGCCAGAAAACATGAAAAGAAAGAAGGCACCGGCGTTGCCGGAGCTGGGGCAGATGCAGGTTCTCAAACATTATTTGCGGCTGTCTCAACAAAATCTAGGCGCCGATTTGAATGTCGATGTGGGACAGGGAACCTGCACCATGAAATACAGCCCGAAAATTAACGAACAATTTGCCGCCTCTCCCAAATTGACAGAATTGCATCCATTTCAGGATGAGGATACCGTCCAAGGAATCCTGGAGGTTATGTATAATCTCGATGTGTTTCTCAGGGAAATTTCCGGAATGGACCAATTTTCCCTGCAACCTGCCAGCGGCTCCCAGGCCATTTTAGCTATGGCATCCATCGTTCAGGCCTATCATGCCTCCCGTGGTGAATCAGAGCAACGGGATGAACTGATTACCACCATATTTTCCCATCCTTCCGATGCCGCCGCCGCCGCCGTAAAGGGGTATAAAGTCATTACACTCTACCAGAATGAAGACGGACTACCCGAACTTGAGGCGTTAAAAGCCGCCGTTTCGGATCGCACCGCTGGATTGTTTATCACCAATCCGGAAGATACCGGAATTTTTAATCCGCAGATTGCCGAATTTACCCGGGCGGTGCACGAAGCCGGCGGTCTTTGCGGATATGATCAAGCAAACGCCAATGGCATATTGGGCATTACGCGTGCACGCGAAGCGGGATTTGATCTTTGCTTCTTTAATTTACATAAAACATTTTCGGCGCCCCATGGATGCGGCGGACCGGCTTCCGGCGCATTGGGTGTCACAGAGCAACTTGTGAAGTTTCTGCCGGTCCCTCATGTGGAATACAACGGAAACAAATACTCCCTCAATTTCAAGGTGCCGGAAAGCATCGGTAAGGTCAGGGATTTTTATGGATCGATTCCGGTTATAATGAAAGCCTACGCCTGGATTAGGAGCCTGGGCAGTCAGGGGCTGAAGGATGTAGCGTGTACGGCAGTACTCAACAACAATTATTTATTTAGAAAAGTGTTGCAAATCCGTGGGGCCAGCGCGCCGTATGCCAAAGGAAGGCATAGAATCGAACAGGTGCGCTATAGCTGGGAGTATCTTACCCAAGAAACCGGGGTAACCACAGAAGATGTCACCAACCGAATGATCGATTTTGGTTTTCACATGTGGTCGAGCCATCATCCGTTTATCGTACCGGAGCCCTTCACCCTTGAACCCACGGAATCTTACGCCAAGGCTGAATTAGATGAATACATTGCCGGACTGCAAAAGGTATCCCAAGAAGCCTTTGAAAATCCGGATAAAGTAAAAAACGCACCCCATAACAGTGTCGTACATAAAATCGACAACTCCTGGTTGGATGATCCCCAAAAATGGGCCGTGACGTGGAGAGCTTATCTTAAAAAACACAGACACAAGAAAGAATGATGGTAAACGAAAATGCCTCACACCAAGCCGCTAAGCCGCAAAAGATTAATAAGGACAAATAATAAACCCTCTTAACGTTGCAAAAATTCTTTATCGTATGTTAGGCATTGTCCACCAATGAATGCTGATGATTGAAGATTGTCTCTCGTCCTCGTCGTCGTCCTCGTTCTCGTTCTCACAATCGACAAATGAAGTTTGTGAACCACGATGCCAAAAGGATCGAGGACGAATACGATGACGACACTCCAGCGGGCTGTGTCTCTCCAGCACAGTATCGATGACGATTTCAAAAAGGATTTCCGGATGAAGAAACTCGGTCTCATCATCAATCCCATCGCCGGAATGGGCGGTAAAGTCGGACTTAAGGGTACGGATGGAAAAGACATCTTAGCAGAGGCGATCCGCCGGGGAGCCAAACCGCAGGCTGCCACACGCACAGCCGAAGCATTAAAGCGACTTATTACACTTAGAGAAAATTTAAAAATTATAACTTATCCGGGAGAAATGGGAGAAAGCGTCGCAAGGCAGGGCGGATTTGAATTAAAGATCATTGGAAGGATTGTTGAAGGAAATACGAGAGCGCAAGATACGCAACAGGCGGCTAAAGATTTAGCCATTTTGAACATTGATCTTTTACTCTTCGCCGGTGGTGATGGAACCGCAAGGGACATACTTAAAACGGCAGGAGGTGAAATCGCCGCTTTAGGCATACCCACCGGGGTAAAGATGCATTCGGGAGTATTTGCCTGTAATCCATTGAGAGCCGGCGACTTGGCCGCCTTGTACCTGCAGAATAAAATCCAAAAAATTAGAAAAGCGGAAGTAATGGACATAGATGAAGCGGCATTCAGAAAAGGGTTCATAACCGCAAAGCTTTATGGATATATGAATATACCCTTTGATCAAAGACATGTGCAGGGTCTGAAGGCCGGAAGCGTTGCAAGTGAACACTATTACCAGGAAGCCATTGCAGCGGATGTCGTCGAAAACATGGTAGATGATCTCTTTTATATCATCGGCCCGGGTACGACAACCGCACCTATCCTGCAAAAATTGAACCTGGATTTTACGTTGCTGGGCGTGGATCTTATAAAAAATAAAAATCTTATTGGAAAAGATCTCAGTGAAAAAGAACTTCTCAACCAAATAAAAAGAGAAAATGCTAAGCTTGTTGTTACACCCATCGGTGGGCAGGGGTATCTTTTCGGTAGAGGCAATCAACAGATAAGTCCCAGTATTATAAAGCAAATTGGAAAGGATAACATTATTGTTGTGTCTACCCAAAATAAGATCAATTCCCTCAGCGGCAGGCCATTTTTAGTCGACACCGGAGACAACGACGTGAACAAAATGCTAAGTGGTTATATACGCGTCATTACCGGTTATCGCCAGAGAATAGTTTATAAAGTAATTCATTAAAGTTCAGAAATACGAATTTAAATATTTACAGTTTCATAGTGATATATTTATGCGCGATTATTTATGACGCTGTATATAGTTTTGATTTGACATTGTTCTAAGGAAAATTTATTTTACGCTCAGGTTTTGTACCTGCCTCAAATTATCTTCCATTTCTTAAGTATTTTGCTTTCCATTAACCAGCCAAAAAAAGAGGAGGGTGTTATGAAAAAATTATTAACCATCGAATTGGCAATAATCATGGCAGTTGGTCTTTTGACGGTCCCGGTTCTGGCAGACCAAACTATGGATCAGATCCAGAAGACCGGCAAAATCAAACTGGGTTTCAGGGAAGGCTCGATTCCCTTTGCCTTCGTAGACCCCAAGGTGGGCAAACACGTGGGCTTCTCGGTAGATATGGCCGGTGAGCTGGCCAAATATTTGGGTATGCGTTTCGGCAAAAAAATTGAGATTGTTCCGTTTACGGTTACACCCAAAACCCGCATTCCCATGGTGGTCAACGGTACCGTTGACGTTGAAATGGGTTCGACAACATATACCCAGAAACGCGAAGAACAGGCCGACTTCAGTATGATCTTCTTCTTCTCGGAAACGACCTTTTTAGTGGATAAGAGCAGCGGAATCAAGGTCTTGGAAGATCTTAACGGAAAGCGCGTCGGGGCTGCTCGCGGAACGACCAACCTGAGGGCGGTCGAAGCCCTGGCCAAAGAAGGAAAGTTCAAACCCAAGGACATCATCGTCACCGAAACCCATCCCCAGGGCATGCTGGCTTTAAAAAGCGGCAAGATCGAGGCCTACTCCACTGACCGTAGCCTTTTGGAGGGGTTGCGTATGAAGGATCAAAACCCGGAAAAATGGATGACGGTTCCCTTTGCCATCGCTTATGAGCCTTATGCTTACATCTGCCGGGAAGGTCAATCCGATTTCCGTGATTTCGTCAACAATACCATCATCTGGTCTATTAAAAACGGCAAGTTTTTTGAATTGTATGACAAGTGGATGGGACCCAAAGGCATTGTCCCAATTCCGATGTCGGAAGCTTACAACACTTACCTTAACATGATGGTCTATCCCATTTCGGATGAGTGGTGGAAGAAATAAAAATGGGCTTTGCTTATGATTTTGACTGGGGAGTTCTATGGCGACAGCCATATGGAATGTGGTTGCTTGAGGGTCTCTGGCTGACGATCAAAATCGGTTTTCTGGCCTGGATCATTGCTCTGTCCTTTGGCATTTTCATCGGCACCTTGCGGGTCACCCCCTGGCGCTGGCTACGCTTCATCGCTACCGCTTATACCGAGGTCTTTCGCAACATTCCTTTCCTGGTTCAACTGTTCTTCTGGTATTATGCCGGACCCATGGTGTTCGGCCAACACCTGGGTCGTCAGATCAATCAGATCATGGGGCTCAACTATTACGTGGCCATCTTTGCATTAGGGTTATACACAGCCTCACGGGTGGCCGAACACATGCGGGCAGGGTTTGCCTCCATCAGCCGCGATCAGTACCAGGCCGTTCTGTCTACCGGCATGACCCAATATCAAATGTACCGCTATGTTATCATTCCGTACGCCCTGAGAATCATTACGCCGCCTCTGACAACCGAGTTTTTGACCATTTTTAAAAACTCGTCAATCGCTATGACCATTGGTGTAGCCGAGATAACATTCATGAGTTATCGCATCGACGCCGAAACTTTTCACGGTCTGGAAGCGACAACCGGAGCGATGTTCATTTACCTGATCCTGGGTCTTACCGTGGTTCGGATTATGGGCATCATTGAAGCCAAGTTCAAGATACCCGGTATGATTGGGAGGGAATAATGTTTAATGCGGTTGCTCGCAATATCTACTTCTTGCTCGGTGGCTTTGGGGTGACTCTCCAGTTGACTATTTGCGCCCTGGTTGGGGGCATAGCCCTCGGTGCGTTGGTTGGCCTGGGTCGGATCTCGCGCAATAAATGGATTTATCATCCGATCACTTTATACGTCAACTTTCTTCGCAACATGCCCCTCATCCTGGTCATATTCTGGTTCTATTTCGTGATGCCGATCATCGCAGGAAGGCCGCTAAATCCTTTTCTTTCAGCGGTAATTTCATTCATTATTTTTGAAGCCACGTATTTCGGAGAAATTTTCCGAGCCGGCTATCAGTCTATCAGCAAAGACCTTACCAGCGCTGCATACTCCACCGGCCTGACCTATTCCCAGACGGCCCGCCACATTCTCATTCCCATCGCCTTCAGGCGCATGCTGCCAAGCTTGATTACCCAATCAATCGTCACGTTTCAGGATACAAGTCTGGCCTTTGTCATTGGCCTGCAGGAGTTTGTCCGCAGAACCTCCATCGTGGATAACCTGGAAGTGCGCTCCATCCAGCTCTTTGGCTTTGTGGCTATTGTGTTCTTTATCTTCTGTTTTACCGGTTCAAAAATTTCGCGCTATTTCGAAGAAAAAGGCAGAAAGTTAGGTATGATATGATTGAGATAAAAACCGTTAGCAAATGGTTCGACGATTTTCAGGTACTGACCGACATTCATGAAACCATAGAGCGTGGTCAGACGGTGGTCATTTGCGGTCCGAGCGGTTCCGGTAAAAGCACTTTGCTTCGCTGTATTAACGGCCTGGAACCCTACCAGAAAGGCGAGATTATCGTCGATGGCGTCTCCCTTAGCGACCCCAGGACGAACCTCTATAAACTTCGAGAAAATATCGGTATGGTCTTTCAGCGTTTTGAGCTTTACCCGCATATGACCGCGCTGCAAAACATTTCTCTGGCTCCAATGAAGGTGCGCAAATTGTCAAGAGAAAAGGCCGAAAAAAAAGCTATGGATCTGCTGGAGCGGGTCGGTATACCGGACAAGGCCGACGCCTATCCGGCCAACCTGTCCGGTGGTCAACAACAGCGGGTGGCCATCGCCCGCTCCCTGGCCATGGAGCCTAAGTATATGATGTTTGATGAGCCGACCTCCGCCCTGGACCCGGAGATGATCCAGGAGGTTCTCGATGTCATGATTGCTCTTGCCAAAGAGGGAATGACCATGCTGTGCGTAACGCATGAGATGGGCTTTGCCCGGGAAGTAGCAGACGAAATCATCTTTATGGACTTTGGCAAGATCGTCGAACGGGGCACCTATGAAGAATTCTTCAAGAATCCTAAAAGCGAGAGGGCCAAGGAGTTCCTGAAACAAATTCTATAAAAAACGAAATACCAAATACCAAACACTAAAAACAAATGAACGAGAAAATAATCGGTATCTTGGGCGGTATGGGTCCGGAAGCGACCTTGGACTGCTTTGCCAAAATCATCAAAAACACCCCGGCCAAAAAGGATCAAGAGCATCTCAGAGTAATTATAGATTCCAATCCAAAAGTTCCGGACCGAACACCGGCTATCATTGGCGACGGCGAATCTCCAGTGCCAACCATCGTTGAAGGTTGCCGGGCGCTTGAGCGCGCCGGAGCTGATTTCATTATTATCCCGTGTGTTTCGGCCCACTTCTTTTTGAACGAAATCCAGGAACAAAGCAATCTTCCCATCTTGTCGATAGTTGACGCTGTATCGGAAACCATTGTACGGGACTATCCTGAAATTAAGGTAGTTGGTCTTATGGCAACGACCGGAACGGTAAAAGGAGACAAGTTTCAAAAACGTCTTGCTGAGTATGGCATTACAACAATTGTACCGAATGAACTTGTTCAGGCCAGGATTATGGAAGCCATTTACGATATTAAAAATGTACAATCAAAACGACCCCGTGAGGCCATCACGGCTGACTTCATCGCTGCGGCCGAAGGTCTTATTACTCAAAAGCCAAAAGGCGCTCAAGGCATCATTGCCGGTTGTACGGAAATCCCTCTGGCCCTGCGTCCAGAACACCTTTCCGTGCCGTACTTCGACGCTCTGTCCATTCTCGCCTGTGCGGCTATCCGGCGTGCCGATCTGACGCTTG
>CP070746.1:1054475-1062692 GCA_020348305.1 Desulfobacterales bacterium | reverse complement strand
CGTTTACATCAGGCGCCGCTGCGGCGTGAACACTGACGCAGCTTTGCTCCGTCTAAAATGCTGAAAAAATGCGCCGTTTACTCGCTCTGCGCAGCAGCAATCGCCTGCATGTGGGATTGGGTTGTAATGTACTTGGATTTCAACCTTTCTCAAAAGATAAATGGCACAAACATCTTTGTACGTTTCATGTACTCTTGATACTTCTCACCAAAGTATTGAATGTTCTCGATCTCTTCTTTCCTGGCAGTTATTATCAGGAGTATCGTGGTTATCACTGCTAGTAATATCCCGATCCAGTTCACGTTCTTCAAGGTTATCCCCCACCCGAGAAATAATAATGAGCTATAGAATGGATGCCGAATATAATGATACAATCCAGTTGTAACTAATTCCGTTGTTTTCTCTATGCCCACCAATGCCGAATCATTGCGCTCCTGATCTAATCCCCCTTTTCTGCGAAATAATTGAACACCTTGATAGATGAGCACGAGAGAAACGATCAGAAATGACCAAGAGATGATTTGCCTGAGACTAAACGGATCGACAAACCAATAGTTCATATTCACCAAAAACAAGATCAGGATTGTTTCCCAGGCAAAGAAACGATAGAAACCGTGAAACTGAACATCTCGCAATGATGACCGCGACACCCATGTGATGCCGATGGTTGCCAACACAAATAGGATTACTTTGTGCACAACTGGCATGGTTTTCACCTTATTGCACTGTCTTTATTTTCGGGAACTATTTATTGCAACTCAACGCCCAGTGTCCGGAACAGCGGAAGCAACGAGCCAAATGTTAAAGCGATTAAACACTTCTTGCCAGACACCCAAATATAGCTCGATTGCAGATAAATTGAGATTATGTCAAAAATCGTAAAAATCCAGATATCGCAATCTAATATCACGAGTTTTCAGAGTCGGTCAATTCTGCATGGATGTTGGAGAGATATCAAAGGTTTTAATACCGCAAAGAGACCTGTGTTAAATGGAAGATATCCCCAACTATGAGCTTGATTATTCAAAACCGGAATAAACAAAATATTTTGGGGTGAAGGATTGAATATTTCCCTGCATAACATCAGTTCAATCCCGCTTTTCGCAAGGTAGCCACACCTTGTTCTATTTGTGCCTGATCTTTATTAGGATTTCTTTGCCCCCAGACCTCTACTGAGAAATTGGGTACGAGCTTTAGGATTTCTTCCGCTTCAGTCCGAGCATCCTCTTCTTGACCTAACTCAACATACAGAATTGCCAGACTTAAGTGGGCATTGAATTTGTCTCCGTGAGAGGGATTCCGGTCGAAAACTCTTTTATATTTTGCCACCGCTTCAGTCGGACGGCCAGATATGGCATATGCAGTGGCCAGTGTGCTTAGATACCAGGCTGGAATAGAAGGATTGAGCTGCATCGCCTTCTCAACCATTTCAATGGCTTCTCCTGGTCTTCCTACACAATTGAAAATGACAGCCATAAGCGCATAACTGTCAGCACTTTCAGGAGCGAGAGTGATCAGTTTGTCCGCATCAGCAAGGGCTTTTTCATACTTTTTTTTAGATAAGTTAATTAAACACAATGCGAAATAACCATACCAAGAGGAATCGTCAATAGCCATCTCACCCACTTTCGTTAGCTCAAAAGCCTCTTGCGGATACTCCTTTCCTTTCACCTAAACTTCTCCCAGAGACTTAAATTCGAAGAAATCCCTGGTAAGTCTATAAGTGTTTTTAGATACTAGGATGGTGCCAGGCCTGGCCATGCTTTCCATACGAGAAGCCAGATTGGTTGTATCTCCAACTGCAGTGTAATCGATCCTCAGATCATCACCGATACAGCCTACAACCGGGCCTGAGTTAAGGCCCATACGCATTTGAAAGTTTACACTGTAATCCTTTTTTATCTTTTCTGCATATTCGCTTTCGGCTAAGAATTTGGGCGTGTAGGATTGAGGTTCAGAATAATTTATGAGAGGAGCTTTAACAGGTTTTGTTAAATCGTGACCACATTCACCGCAGAATTTTTTGCCGAGAGGGATTTTCGCTTTACAATCAGGACATTCTAATTCAAGCTTGGCTCCACATTCTTCACAGAATCTCATCCCTTCCCGGTTATCAGACTCACATTTCGGACACTTCATTGTTGTGGCCCTCCAAAGATGTAATTTTAAGAATCTGATTTGGCGGATTTAGGGATGGAACTTGTCTCTTTTTATAGGAATTTATTTAAAATGCGAGCTCATGTCAAACGAATGAATTCAAGATTTCAATTAATCAATAATCTTTCGTAGATTGATAAAATTGCTGCGGTTAAAGCCTAATGTTTTGAAAAAGGACAGCAAATCGGTGGAATCCCACCTGACGGAAGTGTAGACATTTTCAATGCCCTGGGCTTTATAGTATTTAAATATTTCTTTAGCCAAACTAGCACCGATTCCTTGACCCATAAAGTTGGGATCAACGCCCAACGTCGCTATCCAAGCGCTTTTGGCTATGCCGAAACCGGCGGTGAGTATGTAGCTGATCATAAAGCCCACAATTTTTTTGTCTTGTTCAGCAACAAAACATGCCTCGTCATCTCTTAGTGCGTGTTCTTCCACGACTCGTTTAAAATCGTCATTGACGGGCTTCATGGTGATTGCCGCATAAATTCTGCTGATCTCATCCGCATCTTCTTTTTTCAACCTTCTAATTACTATGTTTTCCACAGATAATTCCCTCTTTTTCTGGTATGTTAAAGCCGGATAATCTTGACTTTGTGGCCAACCCAATTCGGAGGAAGGTAAACCCTGCCACTATTCCCGCTTAACTTCACGCGCTTTTCAATCATCTCCTCACCATATATTTCAAATTTCACCTTATTGCTTGCAGGTTGAACAGGGGCTTCTCTCTCTTTATCGTTCCTGATATTTTGGTTCTTTTCGTTTGGCACGTTGGATAGCCTCTCTTTTATTTATTAATCTAAACGGTTGAACGACCAGATTAACAGATAAGCCTATAACTTATTGAAATAAAATAACTTGATTACTGAATTCAGATACTATAAGAAATTATCAAAAGCTACATTAAAGCTACATTGTATCAGAGTCAAGAAAAAACCGGATAAACTTTAATTAAACCGATAGGAATTAAAAGCATGGATGAACTGATTGCGGAAATAAAAAAGGGCAATTGTAAGGGAGTAATATTTTAGGATGATTACCGTTGGGATTGACATAGGTTCGATTACAACCAAGGCAGCAGTAATCGAGAATGGAAAATTGATATCCGATAAGATCATAGAGACCGGATTCAATGCCAAAGATGCCGGGAAAAAGGTTTTTGACGATATTATCCATGATTTAGGCCTGGATGTCGTCTCCTTAAAAGGCATCATATCAACCGGATATGGCAGAAATAGTGTTGAATTTGCCCACAAGGCAGTCACAGAGATAACCTGCCATGCAGTTGGGGCCCATTACCTGAATCCAAAGGTAAGATCCGTTATTGATATCGGCGGACAGGACAGCAAGGCCATTTCAATTGATAACAATGGTAGCGTGAAAGACTTTGCCATGAACGACAAATGTGCTGCCGGTACGGGTAGATTTCTAGAAGTCATGGCAAGAGCACTGCAAGTCAAGCTTGATGATTTTGGTGAGTTTTCACTAAAAGCAGACCAGCCCTCCAAGATAAGCAGTCTTTGCACAGTTTTTGCCGAATCAGAAGTTATCTCACTCATTTCAAAGGGAGAAAAAAGAGAAAACATCATCGCGGGAATCCACGAATCCATTGCTGCCCGAGTTGCAGCCATGGCAAACCGGGTCGGGATAGCTGCACCGATCATGATGACCGGCGGGGTGGCAAAAAATATTGGTGTGCTTAACGCTTTGGAGAAAAAAATAGGAAAAGCAATCGAGGTCTCTGAGAAAACCCAGGTGACGGGGGCGATAGGAGCAGCCCTAATTGCAGCCCGGCAAGTTTAGTATTTCGAAATATGATCGGGTATGAGCATTGATTCAACGATAACCTCTTTGAGAGAAAGAGCCTTTGCACCTAATTCATACTCCTCGCTAAGATCATTGATTTGATCAAAGCAATTATGGCAAGGCGCAATAACAATTTTTGCTCCCGTAGCTTTAATTTGTTCCGCTTTGATCCGGCCGGAAGCCATGCGGGCAGCTTTGTAGTCGGGCCCCATCGGCATGACCCCGCCTCCCCCTCCGCAACAATGATTGCGATCTCGGTTGGGAGCCATATCCCGGAAATCCTCTGCGATGTAAGGTATTATTTTGCGTGCTTCTTCCCAGAGCCCCCCGTTCCGTGAGACATTGCAGGGGTCCTGATACGTTACCGGTTCCTTGATTTTTTTTTGAGGATCGATCTTAATGCGTCCTTGCTTTAAATAATCATAAATCAGCTTAACGTAATGAACGATTTCAACAGGCGGTTTACCACCCGCGTATTCAGCCAGATATGGACCTTCAAAGGCCAGGGAACGATAGGCATGCCCACATTCTGTAATCAGCACCTTTTCAACACCGAGTTCCTTAGCCTTTTTATAGACATTTCTGACCTGTTGGCCTGCAAGCTTGCTATCACCGGCAAACATGGGTAAATTCGTGCAATCCCAGCCGAAGCTCGGAATTGTCCAGCTTTCTTGAGCAGCTGCAAAAATAATTGCGGCGTTGGAAATATCCTGGGGATAGTACACGGGTTCCCGCGGATTTATGGTATACATAAATGTCGCGTTTGGTTTATCCACAGGAATTTCAACACCTCGAAATTCGTCCTCGGTTTCTTCAGCCATCCAATCACACGTGTCAATTAGCTCTTCAACCGGTATGCCCATATGGTTACCGGCCTTACGACAATTCTCTGAAAACTCGGCAAGGCTTTTCGGTCGGATACCCTGGGAATGGCAAATGTTTCTAGAAATCGCGATCATCGTAGCGATGTCGATGCCAAACGGACAATCCATGGAACAGCGTTTACACAGCGTGCATTGAAGCCATGCAATCTCGTAACACTTTTCCAAAAACGTGCGATCAACCTTTCCTTTAAGGCGATATATTTGCCCTAGCGTATGTTTAAACTTGTAAGCCGGGCTAAGTTTCGGATCTTGATCATTAGACAAGTATACAAAGCAACTTTCGGCGCACAATCCGCACCTTGAGCAAATGCTCAACCAGGTTCGAATCCGTGCCCCGTTGTTGGCATCCAGTATATTTCGTATTTTTTGAATATCTAATAAGAAATCGGCATTTTTAAATTCTTTTTCCAATACTGTCTGAATATCTGCCATTTATGGTTACCACCCCCAAAGTAATCAAACTATATAGCGTGCTTACCACGATCTTGCACCTCTCCTGCCCCCCATCTCAAAGCCAATAAATGCACGGGTAAAAAAGAACAGAATCATGTGCCCAAGCTTTGAGAATGGTATTATAATCAGCAAAATTTCACCAAAAATGATGTGAAGAATCATAAAGCTTTCATACGGACCCAATTGATGATACGCCAAAAATCCTGACAAAAAGGGCGCTACGGTTAAACACAGTAAGGTATAGTCCCATGCACCGGTGAGTATGCGAACTTCATCGCGCACAATACGCCTGATGAATAAAAAAACCACAGATGCGAGCATGATGACGGTCAGGGCGTCGACGATAACATCGGGCATAGACCATAGGCTGAGGCCAAACGCTTCATCCCACAACATATTATGCGCCCCAAGAAATAATGGCACAGCCAACAGCGTTAAATGAAACACAAAAACCACAAAGGTGAAAACCGGCTGGTTCCGCATAGAAGCACTTCCCCATGGCACCAGCCAATGAAGAATCGATTTAAGCCCCCAGGTGAAATTGACATGGTTATAGAAAACCGGGTCTTTTTTTCGACTGAGGCGATAAAGAAACGCAATCCGCACAACCAAGCCGCCCAAGAAAATGCTAAACGTGATCCAAAGAACCGGACCTGTGAGTATTTCGTACATAGTATTTTGCTTAAACATAACCTTCTTAACCCTTTTCACCAATAAAAAAGCAGAAGCCTTGCAGGTTCTGCCTGGAAATCATGCCGAGGAATAATGCAATATTGGAATACTGGAAAGATGGGGTTGAGGGAATTTGATCTTATTATACACAGCGTCATAATAAATTGCGTATTCGTCCTTTGAATCCTTGATCTTAAAACGACCCTATAGAATCAAATATGCAGAACGCTGTGTATGTATGCGCAAAGAGTTTATTCATCAAATACGGAGACACTGCGCCATTTCCCCGCCCGCATCCATCCATCTCTGCGTTCATCGGCTTGTCTCCGCTCTTCCATCTTTCTTCTCTCTTTTCCGCCCTTTGCGAAGTATTTCTTACTATCTGAAGAGCGTTTGTCATTTTTAGAACGGCGTTCAACGCGAGAACGTTGTTGCCATTCATCGACGACTTCATTTATTAGCTCCGAATTTTTGATGCTTTTACCCAGGCTCATAACGTACCCTCAAATTCAAACCAATATTTCAATGAGGATCTCACTTTCTGCGCTGTATTCGGATGTCCAAGCTTGATGTATTGCACACATGGTTCATCCTGTTTTTAAAATCGCTTAAAGGTACCCGAATTCATAGGATAAATTACTAAATCTGTCAATAATAATCAGAAAATATTTCTAGTAGTAGGATGGAATAGGCTTCTGGAATGATTAAAAGATCAAGGGATTTTTGGTTCAAGTTTTTTTGTGTCAATATTTTTAGCTTGCCAAACATGGAAGCTATTTGTTATAGGCGTATTATTTTATTAGGTTATGTTTATTTGATGAGGCGCATTCATTGTTAGTTGATTTCAAATTTAAATGTTCTCTATATTTTTAAGTTTAGATGTTCCAGTCTGATAAACAAGGATTGGACACCGATGGAGAGTTAGCAATTTTGCGCCATTAATATGAAACTCGTAGAACAAGAAAGGAGAAAAAAAATGAAACGATTTAAACTTTGTGCAGTATTTGTTGCTGTGGTTCTCTTTGCCACAGCGGGCTTTGCCATCGCCGGAACATTAGACGATGTTAAGGCCAAAGGGGTAATTTCAGTAGGTGTAAATGAAGGCTTGTTTGGATTCTCGAAACCGGATGAAAAAGGGGTGTGGCGCGGACTGGATGTCGATACGGCACGCGCTATTTCAGTGGCGGTTTTTGGTGTTCCCGACAAACTAAAATTCGTTCCATTAACAGCCAAAACCCGTTTTACAGCCTTACAGTCTGGTGAAATCGACGTTTTGACAAGAAACTGTACGCAGACATTGGGTCGTGAAACCGCTCTGGGTCTAAATTTTGTTCATGTTAATTATTATGATGGCCAGGGCTTTTTGGTGCCCAAAAAATTGGGGGTGAAAAGCGCCAGAGAACTCGATGGTGCCACGGTCTGTGTTCTGCCGGGCACGACCACCGAGCTTAATTTGGCGGATTACTTCAGAGCCCACGATATGAAAATGAAACCGGTCGTCATTGAGAGCACGCCTGAACTGGCGAAAGCCTTTTTTGCCGGGCGCTGTGATGTCCTGACTTCGGATGCATCCCAGTTGGCTTCAACCCGGTCCGTTTCTCCCAATCCGGATGATTACATAATTTTGCCGGAAATAATTTCCAAAGAACCGCTGGCACCCGTCGTACGCCATGGCGATGACCAGTGGTACGATATTGTTAATTTTTCGGTTCTGGCACTGATTGCCGCTGAAGAACTGGGAATCACCTCGAAAAACGTTGATCAAATGCTTAAGAACCTGGACCCCAAAATTATGAGATTTTTAGGTGTTACCGGAGGTAATGGCAAGGCACTGGGGTTGGATGAAAAGTGGGCGTACAACATCATCAAACAAATCGGAAACTATGGTGAAGTCTTTGAACGCAATGTGGGTGTCAATACCCCCCTTAAACTTGAGCGTGGTTTGAATGATCTGTGGACCAGGGGCGGTCTAATGTATGCACCGCCATTTAAGTAATTATTCAATTAAGAAAAGGTGCCACTGGCACCTTTTCTATTTTTCGTAAAAAAAGAATTCCAAAGAGTTCATCGTGCAGTAGAATTATTTTTTTACGAACCTGGATTTGAAGATGATGAAGGAAAACGCAGACGCCGCGTACAGCCCACCGTCGGATAAGGTTGCTTTCTGGTATGATCCTCGTAAACGATCCATTCTCTACCAGCTTGGTATCTTGGCAATGGTGGGGATGCTGGGATATTATCT
>CP070746.1:1031781-1054375 GCA_020348305.1 Desulfobacterales bacterium | reverse complement strand
TTTCTAAATCATGCCTGGCCTGGCCTAAATTTGCGATGGTGTTCTCCAGTTCCCTTATCTTTTTCTCACGTTCTCCAATCTGTGATTGCATGGTGCTTTCGAAATCATGCCTGGCCTGACCTAAATTTACGATGGTGTTCTCCAGCTCTCTTATCTTTTTTTCACGGGTCTCTATCTGCGACTGCAAACTGGTTTCTAATTGACGCTTGGCTCCATCAACCTCCTGAATGACTTCCTCTTTTTGTTGGACAAGGGCATTTATCTGTTCCAATTCATGTCTCGTTTGTTCTAAGGTTTGGGAAAGCTCTTGCTGCGTTTTCTCCAAGTCGTTATAACGCGCTTGAAGCTCGGTAATATCTTGCTGGCAGGTGTTGCGGCTTTCTTTCGAGTCATTCAGTTTTAACTCTAATTCTTGAAATTGCTTGTTTTTTTGTTCAAATTTCGCCTGAGTATCTAAAAGGACGGCTTCAAGTTCTTCATATTTTTCTTTGGAGACACATGCTGAAACCAGAAAACAAGCCAAACATAAACCGAAAAATAATCTTTTATTGCGCATAATCATTCTCCTTCAATACATGTTTGAATACGGATTCGGATGTTACTGCAAAATAAGATCGGATTGAATGCCTTTCTGGCTAATGTTTCCCGCCTGTCGTTTATAAAGGGCCACATGTCTTTTGAATACATCCAGTCTGTTTTTCAAACTCCGACTGAAACCTTGCTCCAGACTCAATTCCTGTGAAATAAGATTGATTTGGCTTTCGAAAAGTTCTTCGGGGTATCGCTGAGTTTCTCTAATTCGATTAAGGTAGAATTTTACGAAATGATCCATGGCGGAATCCAGCATACCAACCGTCTCTTTTGCCTTGGCGATTCCGCCCTCCAATGAATCAAGGATCGACTGGGAAACCGTTTCAGCTTTCATCCGTTCAAGTTTGCTGAGCTCATTGATGACGACCTTTCGCCGGATGGCATAATTTTGCAAGGATTCAGCAGTAAGAAGAGCGCTGCGGATAATACCCTTCACCGTTTCGGCTTCCTGCTCTCTTAGCAAAATACTGTTTTGTTTGAGTACTTCCCGCAGAAAAAGAAGGTTCTTTTTTTCGGTTTCATCAGTGGATACGGCCACAAATTGTTCAATCTCGACAATCGGATCCTTGCTTTGATCTATTTCGATCGTTAACCCCGAAAATTTTGGAGTTACCTGAGTCGGATCTTGTTGAACACCCAGATTGGACCACTCCTGATCGAGCCTCTCTCGACGGTCTTCGGGCGTAAGAATCCCTGAAAGAGCGACGCGGAAGCCGACATCGGTGCTGCGGAAGGCACCATCGTTAAGGAAGAAAGGCTGTTCTTCGCGCCTTCCGGGCATAATCTCATTACGGCTTTTGCGAAAGCTGCCACCTTTGATGATAAACCCACCGGCAGCCCCGTGCAGTCGAAATCCTACCGAAAAATGAAAAGGATCCAGCACCATTTCGGCGACATTACCCGCAGTATCGAATAGATCTAAGGGATTAGCGCACTTTGAACCGATCCAGGCTAACTTTTGCTGAGGCTTGGCTGCATCATGATCGGTAAACACAGCGAAATCGTTGAGCGGATGATCATTTAAAGGGAAAAATTCCTCATTGTTCAATTGGGATTCGGTAACCATGTGGCCGCCACGGGCCGCAAACTCCCACTCCGCTTCAGTCGGCAATCGCAGGTAACCAAAGCGATCATTGGAAAACTTGGGTAGGTATTGCGGTGCATTCTTAATAAGCCACTCGGTGTATTTTCGTGTAAATTCGACGGCTTCGAACCAAGATATATTTGTCTTGGGGCGGGGATCATCCACCGAAAACTGACGGCTTGTCCCGGAACATGCATCATCCATTACAGCTTCCCATTGGAAATTGGTGACCTCGTATTTTCCGATAAAATAGTAAAATGCTTTGATATTCGTATCGCCGAGTTTTGGACAGCGGCCGTTACCGTTTGCAATCGCTTTTTTGAGCTCCACACGCCAAGCAGATGGCAAATCCTCTAGCGTAAAGGGACCGGAAACCGCACTCCAACGCTTGCCCTCCATGAAGCTGTGTTTCAAGCGTCCACAGTCTTTGCAGCCCATATCAAAGGGCAAATCCGCAAAATATCCCTCAGCAGGAACACAGACATGCCGCAGAATCATTTTCCCCCCGCAGGGCATCGGAAGCTGGAAATCACCTTCGAAAGGATTGGGATTAATTGCATCCGCCACCGGATTTGGCGACGCCAACGCGCCCTGTTCAGAGGGGCAATGCTGAGCCTGGATCGTTCGGACTGGGAGCACAAAAGCGATCAAGACGGCTAACCCTGAGATTGGTATCAAAAAATGCCCCGACAAAAACATGCGCATTTTGGATCGCTTACAACATTTCTGAGTCAAAACGGATCGAAATTGCTTTGTGTTCAATCTAAACTTCACGGATGACCTCCGATGGTTCGATTCTCGAGACTCGAAAAGCGCCATATGCCGATGCCAATACGGCCAGCGTCAATGTAAGCACTAAAGCAATCAGCATATGCCCAACCGACAACCGGCAGACGTATTCACCGGTCGAAAGATAGTCTGAAAACAGTCCGTTAATCAGAGTCTCCACTAACCGATAGAGGATGACCGCAGTTAAAAAACCAAGAATGCTGGTAGCGATGGATTGCAGCATCGGATACCAGATGATGTTACCGGTTGAAAAGCCAATCAAGCTTGAAATCCCAAGATATCGGCTTTTGCGATTCACATTGGCCAAGACATTGCTTACCATAGAGGCAAAGTAACCCAATACAGCGACGACGGCAATGAGGCTGAAAATAAGATTGAAAGAGCGGTCCAGGCTTTTGACAGTTTCAATATCCTCCGCTTTGGTATAAACCTCTAGACCCTGATCCATCAGCATGTTGCGCAAATCGGCCACGTCATAAATTGAACGGGCATAGAGCCGAAAACTGGGATAAACCCTCGGCCCAGTCGGCCTCGCACTGCCCGTCCATCCAAATGTCTTGGAACCACGACCGTCACGGTAGTCTTCGGTTGCTTCCAAAAGCTCCAAGCGCACAAACGCAGCCTCGCGGGAAAAGGCCCCAAGCGGCAAGACTGCGGTAATTTGTAGATCGACTGCAACTTGCTCCTTTACTCCAGCAACGGACCGCCCCACCTGGCCAAGAACACGTTGACCCGCTTTCACATTAAGTTTTCGCGCGACCGGCTCCGATAACACGACTTGGGTGTTCTTCGTCGATATGCGCCCATATATCTCCAACAAGGGATCACCTTCGGCGGTAGGAATCAGGGACACCACAAGTGTACGGGGGTTAGTTGAATTCTTATTATAAAGGATCATGCTGGCCGCAATGGACCGGGTTTGAGGAATAACGAAAGCCACATCGGGGCGATCGCGCATTGCAGAAAACCAGTCTGTTCCGTACCGACCGCTTCCCACCGGCGAGATTTCACGATTCCTGGGATCTTGGATCAGGCGATCAGACATGGTGTTTATAATCCCGCTTTTCACCCCGAATAGCACCAATAAAGGCGCCAGGACCGCTGCCAAGCCCATTATCGCGCACGCAGATAACAATCGCTCATAGAAGTAATCGCGCAATGCCAGACGAATAACCGTTTGGAAAGAGTTCATATGTCAGCCTGTCGCCTACCCAGAAACCTTAGCTTGTACAGCGCCCTGATCCGGATCACGTTTGAAAGCAAACTCTACGCGACGGAAACCGCGTTCGCCCAATTTTCCCCAATCATGGGTGGCCATGATCAAGGTCACACCGTATTCATCGGTCAGCGCAGTGAATAGACCCATGATTTCTTCGGCGTTAATCGGGTCCAGCGAGGCGGTCGGCTCATCGGCAATGACCACTGAAGGATGGTGGGCCATGGCCCTGGCAATGGCCACCCGTTGACGTTCCCCTACCGACAATTGCCCGGGAAGTTTGTTTAGATGTCGCTCGATATGCAGACGATGTGCGATGTCCTCTACAGTTTCATCAAGCGGCAAGCCCAGTCCCCGCCGGCTGATGCCGATGTTCTCACGGACGGATAGGAAAGGAAATAGACCACCCGTTTGCAAGACATATCCAATGTGCAGCATGCGGGCATGGGCCAAGCTGTCCAATTTCCTGCGCTGCCAGGCGTCCATGACATTCAGCTCTTCTCCTTTGTGGGTAAAGAGCACAAATTCCCCGGCCTCATCGGGCCGCAGCACCATAGCCAGCAAGTCCAGCAAGGTACTCTTGCCGCATCCGCTGAATCCCACCAGGGCAACCTTTTCTCCCCGTTGGATAATCAGCTCCGGTACCGTCAAAGTAAAACCGTTTTCACCGGGCCAGCTTTTGGTCACTTCTTGCAGACGAAAGACATCATCCCCGGTGACAGCAAATCGGGGCTTGTCCCGAGATGGCCGAACCACCTTGCCCTGCGCCAGTGGGTCTCTGGCAGCGTCTTTCAAAGATCTCACCTTCTTCATTTTCAAAGGAGCTCTCCTTTAATATGAGCGCATTGCCTTCTTTTTCGGCCGATTGAGTTTTGCGGCCGGACACGGTGGCGGACCCCCCAGGTTAGGGCATAAGGCTCAAGGGTACACGATATACCGCATCTCCCGGCTCCGCTGCCCCAAAAGTTACCCAGTTGGCCACATCGTCATGGATTTGGGTATATCTTCTGATCTTTGATTTTATATTATTGACGATTGCCTGCTGCTCCCCTACGCTCAGCCGATACCAATCCTCTTCGGTAAGCCGCATAATATTGCTGCGGTAAGGTAAATCATCCAGGAATTCCGCAAGAACACCCATTTCACCTAAGTTCTGGTCTGGTTTCCTGCTAAACTGCATGGGATCACGTGAAGTTTGTGCAGCCGCTGCAAGAATGCTCTGGAAGAAATCCTTGGCTCCTGTTCGTTTGGTTCTCTGGGCCTGATCAAGAATTACCTTTAGGCGTTGACTCAAGTCGCTAAGTTGATTTTTGGTCAAAACAACGCTCACCTTGAAAGTCGGCGTGTCGGGTCGTGCCAAATCCATGTCTGAAACCCAGGCTTTGACCACCTTTGGTGCTTGAACACCCGCACGACTGCCTAAAAATTCAAGCTGCATGGCATATCCCAATATGGCGGCCTTGCGCACCGCTTCCTTGGTGACATCCTTTGGCTGATCGGTTCGCACTTCGGGTAATGTCAGACGCTCACCCGCACCAGTTGCCCTCACCAGTTCCACCATCTGAGCGGCAACACCTTCAACTACGCGCCCAAAGCCTTTCACACCGGTTACACGCTGAGCGGCATTAATGGGTACATACAGATCCCCGATCGTCGGATCGGAGTGCCCGGTCAGCGTTCTGTATTGGGCTTCAGCATAAGGATAGTTGTTCAGTTTTTTGCCTGCAGGTGTCTTAAGATGAAGGGCAAAGATCTTGACCCCTGTGGCCGCGGCCATATCGGCTATTTCAGCCTCGTTCATACCGGTTGAAGAATAGGGATCGTCGTTGCGAATAGCACCTGCATCTGAAATTAAAAAGGCCAGCCGAGATAAATAAGGCGACCAATTAAGTTTTTCAAGGGTCATCTTAAGACCGGCAAAGGCGTCCTCGTTGAAGGCATGCGTAGAGATTTTGGCTTCCTGTGCTTGGGCCAGGGCAAGTTCAAACTGCTCGCGTTCCCGTCCGTCCCTCAAATCAGACAAGATTTTGGCCACATATTCGACTCCCGGTGTTTTCTTCGTGCTGTTGCGAAAGGCAACCAATCCAAATGCCACTTTGTCGGATAAACCGGCTTTTTCGATGGCGTCATAAATCTTGCGCACGGCCTCTCGGGTCCGATCAATATAAGGTTTCATGGATATCGTGGTATCGATTACGAATACAATGGCTGTTTTTAGCTCCAATTTTTCCGGCAATCGGCCTGAGCCGGGATCTATGGAAGCAATTTCCAAGAATTTAACACCTTCAAAAAGCTCAAGTGCTTGGAAAATCGGCATAAGGTAAAATCGCTCTCTTGAGACGGCTTCCTCCGGCGGTTCAACGGCCAATAACGGAAATTTTGTGGGCTGGGAGATGCTCCCCGATTGAATAGCCGCAAACTGCGACGCAATCTGCGCTGCTTGTTCACCCGGAGATGGCGAGCCGGCAATTTTCTGAAGCGATTCCAGATCGTTGAAAAATAATGCCTGCTGACGGCCGGTTCTTTCTGTGAAAACCAACGTCAAGGCCTGATTCCACTCAGAAGTCTTGGATTTTTTAATCCAGCCGATTGCTCCCTCGGTACTCGAGAGCCCAACTTCCAGCCAGTTCTCACCACCCACCGAGGCGCGCTGGTAAACATAAAATACGGTAAAAGGTTTGATCCAGCTTTCCAAAACTTCCGCGGAGTCTCCCGCGAGCGCATATAGTTTGGTGTCGGGGTGGGCGATTGCCTTTTGATATAACGTCCGTTTACCGGGTATGAGCAGCGGTTTGCGCTGTTGCGCTGCCGGGTTTCCTACCCAAATGAGCGCCAAGCATACAACGGAAATGATCAATACAATCATGAATTTGACTCGACTCATGGAGTTTGTGTTTTTGAATTGCATCGCTCGTCCTCCATTTTTATTAGGCTACTGCCAATTTTTTAGTATCTCACGCGCCTCAAAAGACCCGTTCGCCGCCTCTTTTTCAAGCCATTTCCTAAGATCTGATAAGTGATTTTGCGCTTCCAGCTGTTCCCCAGATATCGCCGCCTGATACCACTCGTAGGCGGCCGCAGGATCTTTGATAATGGTTCCGCTATCCCCAGTATAGGTGGGATCAAAATAGCGAGCCACAATTAAAGCAGCTTCTGCATGTCCGGCCTCAGCAGCGTACTCCAACAGAATAAATGCAGCGTCGGCCTTTTCCGGCTTATCCGGCAATGATTTTGCCAGCGTCACTGCACCTTCCGGATCAATTCCCTTTCTCATAGCCTCTCTCACCTGTTCCAGCAAAGGAGCATCGGGTGAATAGGGCGGCGGGACAGGCTTGGGCGCCTCTTTTTTAGGGGGGAGGTTTGCCATCCGAGGCAATTTGGTTGGCTCCGCCTGTTCCTTGGTTGAAACCTCTACCCTTAATAGTCGCCAGGCTAAGTATCCGCCGGCAATAACAATAATTACGATAACAGCGGTGATTAGGATCCACCACCGTTTTCGCGGCTCATGTTCATCAAAATAGTTTTCCACGAAACTCTCCTTTGATATCCAATAATTCCATCGATAATAAAATAAGAATCAAACAATTAAAAAAATTGACTGCACAGGTGCCTTCGAAATAATGCGCCGAATTATGCTTCAATTGATTTATTTGATTCATTTTTCTCGCCTCAGGTGAGTATTCGTTATTCGAATTTACATCGTGTTCGACAGCAAAGCGGAGTTATCGGAATGGTTTATCCAGGCTAACATATAATAAAAATGAAGCCACTGGATGTGAATTGATCATTACCAACAGTAGGATTGAACGATTGCTAAAGCAAAAATATTGTTTGTTACTAAAGATATTCTCTTATTCGCTGAACCTCCCATCAATCTTAAAGAGCAGACGCATTAGAGCCAGCTTCAGATATAGATTTATCTTTCTGCCAAAAATCCCTGCCCTTTCGCGTGATATCGTATAATAATCCTCTTTCCTTAGGAGAGTATAGAGAAATCAAATGGGTGTGTCAAATAAAAAGGATTCCAAGTTAATCCTGCTCATCCAACAAATCTGCTCCGAAGCTGAAAAGGCCGTCAGAAACCATCAGGGCAGGGCTTCCTCGCCAGGGTTGGTTCATGGCCAGGCTTTTTTCCATTTCACTGATGTGCACGACATCATCCAGTTGCCCCTGGCGCCATAGTTCCTCGAGCTTTATCGCATCCTGCCAAAGATTATATGCATAATGCTTGAGATCTTCCAGATGAAATCTGGTTATTAATCGAGGCCTGAGTGTGACCAGTATGGGTCCCAAAAGATAGGTAAAGCCCATTTCTATCGCTTTGCGATTGACCTCCTCTTGGATCTGAATAAAGGCTTTAAAGCCCAATTTAAATAGTGCCTGATTAATCTTGTCGACAGCCTCGTTTGGAGCAATGTCACCTTTAAGAATAGCAAGCGGTTGGACACCGCCGCCTGAACCCACGTTGGTGGGAACGCTGCCAAATCGTGCCAGAAACCCTTGAAGCCCTTCATCGGTAATAAAACAGCGGAAATCGGTTTGCCATTCTTTCAAAAACAGGGATCGTTCTTCAACTATCGGCCAGACACTTTGTTCAGACCAGAGTCCCAAAGGAACGAGTTCTTGAACGATATAGTTGCCTGCATTTAAAGCCGTCTCAATATGTTTTTGGCGGCTTTTTTTCATATATCCAACGAATATACCATGGCCGGAATACCCATGGGCTGGTTTAAGCACCAGATCCTCCCAATGATCATTTGTCCATTCGACCAGATCGTCAATCGTCTCGCCGTCAGGTCCCGTTGTAATGCGCGGATAAAACCGACGGGTCCAAGGTGTATGAAGTTTGGTGTCGTCACTCAGATAACTATGATATTTTTCCGTTATAACTTCAAACATTCCCTTGGCCCCCAAAGGTTCCATGCCGCGGGGATTGACCAAAACACCCTGCCGGATCGCCTCTAAGATAGGTTTTACATCTTCCTGCTGGCCAATCTTGACCAGGGTATTCATATTAAAATCCATAAAAATAGCCGTTGCCTCTTGTCCTTTGCAGCAGATCTTTCCCTGCTTGATGGAAAGATGGCTAGGTCCGGCAAGGGAGGCGTTAACACCATCTAAACTTCTTAAATAATTCACAAAATTTTTATTTTCGAGCACGACATCCAGCGTATCTGACTCAGCCAAAAGTACCACGTGCGCCGGGTTTCTCCCATGGCGATTCTTGTGGGCGCGCAAGATCATGCGTGCAAATCCGGGGACTGCATTAATCTGGGGATCTTCAAAGTCGATCTCAACGCCAACTTCAACATTATCCAAAATCAGATCCCATGCCAACTTCCCCAGAAGCTGGGCAATCCGCTGATATTCCCAGCCTCCTGGACTGCCCATGTTCCACTCGCCATGATAGCCTTTAACGGTTTCCATAGAGCTTATCTCTAAAGATTTTTAGATTTATTTTAAAAGATGTAAATTCGTTCGGTTGATAAATATTACATTTAGTCTAACATAATTCACAAACATCGAAATGTCACATAGATCTTCTTTATCACAATAAAAATTAGTTTATAAAATTTAGCACTCAGGGTTATAGATTGGAAACCGGAAATGAAGATAATCTGAAATGTATCCGACTAAAAAAAATCACGTTTGACATGTATGGAAAATGAATGATAGTCAGGTTACTGGGTTTCGAGTTACGTGCATCGTGTTGCGAGTTACGCGTCATCCTTTATTGTAAGATTCAGTAATTATTGAATTATAGCTAAATTGGAGGGCCAAATGGCAGTTGTAGTGAAAAATGATAACATCCAAATAGAAAGACTTGAATTAGGACCTTTCGGTACCAATACCTATATTTTGATCTGTCAAAAAACCGGTGCTAGCGTGATCGTTGATGCACCCGGCGAAGCCAAAAAAGTTCTGAAACGGCTTGAAGGAACACATCCTAAATATATCCTTATGACACATAATCACATGGATCATGTCGGTGCACTTGCTGATCTCAAATCAACATTGAAGGTTCCGCTTGCGGCCCATAGCGCCGATGCCGAAAGTTTGCCGGTAAAACCCGAACAATTTTTAAAAGACGGTGATGTGATATCGTTTGGTGAAGTTCAACTCAATGTGTTGTATACGCCGGGGCACACTCCGGGGAGTCTGTGTTTTCTGACGGGAAACTATTTGATATCCGGCGATACCATATTTCCGGGAGGGCCTGGAAAAACATGGTCTCCCGCCGATTTTAAACAAATCGTTGAATCTTTGACGACTAAAATTTTTATTTTACCTGATGAGACGGAAGTGTTTCCGGGTCACGGTGACTCAACGATTCTGAAAAAAGAAAGACAGAATTTCGAGAGGTTTTCCGCAAAACCCCATGACCCAAATCTTTGTGGGGATGTGGTCTGGCTCTCATCCTAATTGAGCTCAAACTCAATTAGTAGTTATTTTACCATGTTATCTCAATGCGGTGAAAGGCCTCTCCCAATTCAAAATCCTCATCTTTGGCGATGTCCTTGCACCGCTGCCTCAGCCACCCTTCTGGGTTCGGAACATCCAGCTGCTGGACCTGGCTTTTGTGACAACGCAGGGCCGCAATTTTAAGATCAAATGTGTCGGTGATGTCAGCGCGGTAATTGATATCTTCCGCGGCCCAAAACAACATCTCCCGCACCTTATACGGCTGTAAACCTTCCTCTATTAAATCCGGATAAGCCAGGTGATCTCTGGCATAGGGAAAAACGGCATCTAATACCACTTGGCCGGCAATGCGATGATCGCGATGCCAGATGTATCGTCGATATGGATCCGCGGTTACGATAAGCCTCGGCCGGTATTGTCTTATTAGACGAACAATTTGCTTTCGGAATTTGGGAGTATCTTCCAAGCCCTGGTCCGGATGACCTAAAAAGATCACCTCGCTGACTCCCAGGACATCGGCAGCGGCCATTTGCTCTTTTTTACGGACTTTCGCTATCTTTTCCCCTGTCATGTTGGGGTCACTGCTGCCTTTATCGCCATTGGTACACACCACATAGATCACACGTTTACCTTTCTTAGTCCAGCGCGCCACCGTGCCGGCCACACCGTATTCCGCATCATCAGGATGAGGAGTTACCACCATAATTTCCGCTTCTCTCGTCACGCCAAACCTCCCCTTCTAAAATTACCGATGGGTTCTTTATTTACAATTTCATACTTTTTTGGTTAAAAGACTATAAATAATCACTAATTTTCGAAATAAAAGTTGAGTTAGGAAAATTATAGATAAAATGCATAAAAACCACTTTGTCATTAGAAATTATCGTCCGAGTGACTTTGACAACTATGTCCGATTGCACGTTGAGACAGAAGAGCTTGATCGATCCGGACGCCAGGTTTCAAAAAAACGATTAACAGAGGAGCTGGGACATCCGAGTTTTCACCCGCAAAACGATATATTTATGGCAGAGCAAAGCGGAAGAATAATCGGTTATGTCAGTGTCTTTCTGGAGCCGGGAATTGGACGCGCTCTGCTTGATGGCCTGATCCATCCGCAACACAGAAAAAAGGGCGTCGCCACCGAGTTGTTCGGCTGCGCCATCCGATATGCAAGGGACGCAGGGTCTAAGGTGGCACAAATCTGCATACCGGAAACTAACCAAGCGGCAAAGAAGTTGGCGTCACGTCTGGGTTTGAGATTTATCCGCAACTTCGTTGAAATGCAGTTGGACCTCGATGAGATCCAATTGCCGGATGTAAAATCGGGTGAATATATTATCCGTCATCTTCAGCGCGGTGAGGATGATAAGTTAACCGATATCCAAAACCGCTCGTTTGCCGATGCTTGGGGCTTTAATCCCAATACCCAAGATGAAATTGCTTACCGAATCAATGTAAGCAGTTGCTCTGCGGAAGATATCATCATGGCCTACCGGGAAGATAAGCCCGTCGGTTACTGCTGGACACGGCTGTTTTTTGAGGAGAATCCGGCGGCAGAAAAAGTGAAAGGTGAGATCCATATGCTGGGGGTAGATCCCGATTTCCGAAAGAAAGGTATCGGTCGAAACGTTCTGCTGGCGGGATTGTTCCATCTTAAAAACAAAAATGTCAAGATTGTTGAATTAACAACTGATGGTGAGGACCAGACAGCGCGTCGCCTTTACGAATTGGTCGGATTTAGAGAAGGGATGAAAACTGAATGGTATGAAAAGAGACTCAGTTAAATTGGCTTCACACCGGTTTTAAGGCCTTGCGAACAGGTCGAACATCGAACGTCCAACATCGAATCTTGAATGGCAAAAGATGCAGAAACAGAGTTATGACTTAGAAGAAAGGCTGCTGGAGTATTCGGTGAGAATCATAAAGATTGTTGAACAGCTACCAAATACCAAAGCAGGCAACCACGTTGCGGACCAATTGTTAAAATCGGGAACTTCACCTTATCCAAACCATGGTGAAGCCCCGGCAGCGGAGTCGCCAAAAGATTTTATCCATAATAGCTGTTGAATGCTTGTTATTGGATGTTTGTTTTTCATTCGACGTTGGATGTTGGATGTTCGACGTTCATCTTTCAAAACAACCCTGTACGGCATAAATGCAACCTGTGAATGTTTACAAAACAACTTTGCGCTTATGGGGCTTCGCCCTCGACAAAAAGCTGACAGGCTTCATTCATCATTGACAGAAACGATCAATTATCTTATTTTCCGATATCGTCTTCATTTACACTCAACAGATTGAGACGTTTTGGGAGAAGGAAAACCGATCATGCACATGGCAGATGCCCTTATTTCGCCAACAGTCGGCCTAACTTTTTGCGCCATATCGGGCGGCACCATCATCTATAGTGCCAAAAAACTCAAGGAAGAAGCAAACGAAAAGATAATTCCCCTAATGGGGGTTTTGGGGGCCTTTGTTTTTGCAGCCCAAATGATCAACTTTACCATTCCCGGAACAGGATCGAGTGGTCACCTGGGAGGGGGGATGATCCTGGCCATCCTCCTTGGACCCTATGCCGGTTTTCTTACCCTTGCGTCGGTGCTTATCATACAGGCCCTTTTCTTTGGTGATGGGGGGTTACTGGCTTTAGGGTGTAACATTTTTAACATGGCCTTCTGGACGTGCTTTGTTGCCTATCCTCTGATATACCGCAAAATAGTCAAACAGGATTCTCAACCCACGATGATAACATTCGCTGCTTTGGTATCGGTCTTAGCGGCAATGCAATTGGGGCCCTTTAGCGTTGTCATCCAGACGCTGCTTTCCGGAATCAGTGATCTTCCCTTCAAATCCTTTGTTCTCCTTATGCAACCAATTCATCTGGCCATTGGTCTGGTAGAAGCCGTAGTGACGGCCGCGTTCATTGCTTTTGTCAGAAAGGCAAGACCGGAGATTTTGCAAGCTGCAGCGACATCGCGGTTACTTGCGCAGATTCCCATTCGGAAAGTTCTAATTGGACTGGGGGTTGTAACACTGCTAACGGGTGGTATTCTTTCCTGGTTTGCTTCATCCCATCCCGATGGCCTCGAGTGGTCCATCGAAAGGATTACCGGGAAATCGGAAATCTCTGAACCTGTTAAGGGGATCATTCCGTTGCTGGGGGCTATCCAGGAGAAATCGGCTATTCTACCTGATTACGGATTCAAGCCGGGCGGACCTCCGCAGACAGATGAAATGCAGGCTGATCAAAGCGAGAGGGGAGAAGCCTGGCCGGCGATCGCCTCTGGTACAACGGTAGCAGGCGTTGTCGGATCCGTGATGACTCTGGCTTTGGCTTTCCTCATCGGTTTCGTATTTAAGAGACGCAGAAGTAAGGTCCGCTAGAAACGACGCCTTTTTCAATAGAAAGTTAGAAAAATGGTGCTCGTTGTGAGGATCTGGTAATTAAACGGTGCTTTTAAAATTCGAAGCACGAAATCCGAAATAGGAAAAAAATCCCAAATTCGAATCCCGCTTCGGGGTGTCTTTTATGGCCTCTTTCGACTCGACATTCCTGGATCTGGGGCGTTTGGATAATCTGTCCTACAACGATACGATCATTCATCGCATAGATCCGAGAGCAAAACTCCTTGTTACTGTGGTCTTCATCATAGTGGTGGTCTCTTTTCCAAAGTATGCCCTGACAAGCCTGGTTCCTTTTTTCTTTTTTCCAATTCTGATGGCCTATCTGGCAGAGCTGCCTGTCGGATTTCTATTAAAAAAGCTGCTGATTGTCTCGCCATTTGCAGTATTCATTGGAATTTTTAACCCATTTCTGGATCGGGAGGTTTTGGTCCACTTGGGCTCCTTTGACATAACCGGAGGATGGATCTCTTTCGGATCGCTGATCCTGCGGTTTGTGCTTACGGTGGGGGCAGCCCTGATCCTCATTGCCACGACGTCTTTTCCGGGCATCTGCAATGCGCTGGATCGTTTGAAAGTGCCGCGGCTTTTTGTGATCCAGCTCATGTTTCTTTATCGTTTTATTTTCGTTCTCACAGAAGAGACCTTGCGGATGGTTCGGGCAAGGCGCATGCGAAGTTTTGATAAGAAGCGTCCGGGCATTAAGCAATTTGTTCAAATGGTCGGACTCCTTTTTCTTCGCACCCTGGAGCGGGCTGAGAGAATATATCTGGCTATGTGCAGCCGGGGTTTTGACGGCGAGATCCGTACGATAAAGAGATTGAGATTTACGCTCAGGGATCTGCTATTTCTTTCCCTATTTATAATGTTGTTCGCCGTCTTTCGGTTCTACAATACAAACCAGATCCTTGGAAATCTGGTATTGCAAGTCTTTCGGTAATGAGGCTTTTACAATGAGTCACCATATCATCGATCTTCAAGATGTTCATTATAGGTATCCGGACGGAACTCAGGCCCTCAGTGGTATCTCCTTTCGAATCGTTCATGGGGAAGCGGTGGGAATTGTTGGTGCCAATGGCGCCGGCAAGTCGACACTGCTCCTTCAGATCGGCGGTACGCTTTTACCCACAGCAGGCAGTATCAGAATAGGTGAGATTGTTCTATCAAAGAAAACAGTCAAGGAGATTCGCAAAAAGATCGGCTTTGTCTTTCAGGACCCTGATGACCAGATTTTCATGCCAACGGTCTTTGAAGATGTGGCCTTTGGGCCGCTTCATCTTGGCTGGACACTGGATAATGTGGAACAGTCAGCCCTTAAGGCCTTGGAAAAAGTAAACTGCAAACACCTGAAAGATCGGCCGCCCCACAAACTCTCAATGGGGCAAAAGCGAGCAGTTTCAATTGCGTCCGTGATTGCCATGGATCCGGATATCCTGGTAATGGATGAGCCTTCGTCTAATCTGGATCCGCGGTCTCGCCGACAACTCATCCAGCTTCTTAATACCTTTGATCATTCCAAGATTATTGCTTCCCACGATCTCGATATGGTGCTTGAACTCTGCGAGCGGACAATCATCCTGGGTGAGGGGCGCGTAGCTGCCGATGGAAGGACACGAGAGCTTTTCTCAGACGAAAAACTACTCGCAGAAAACGGCCTTGAAAAACCCCTCTCTTTGCAATACCAGCGGTTGAGGGTAGCCAAATAACACCGCGGATGGGGATCTTTACAAAACTATAGTTCTGCCGCTTTGAGCCGCCTGCGCCAGGGCATCTAATACCTGCATATTCCAGACACTTTCCTCCGGCGAATAAGCCAGCGGTGTCTTCCCCAAGACGGCTTCGGTAAAATGTTCCACCATGAGCTGATATTCATCCACACCCGGCGTCACATGATTCTTCCCCAGCTCATCATCTTTGCCGCGCAAGATGAACACCGCTTCCTTTTCCCAAGGGATAAATGCATTATGAGGCAACTCAATGGCTCCCTGGCTCCCGACGACTGTATATGTTTGCTGCAATGCAGATATAAAGCTGGCTTCAAAGGTCGCCAACCCATTGTCGGGAAACCGAAGCGAGCCCACAAAATGAACATCGACCCCGCTTGGGTGATAAACGGCCTGCCCTTGTACCTGAGTTGGTTCTGTTCCAAATAGCCAGCGCGTGACACTGACGCTGTAGCATCCTACATCTAAAAGAGCTCCGCCCCCCATTTCCGGCTTTAACCGTGCACCTTTAGCGCTTGATAATAGTTTCTGCTCCATAGGGTAACAAAAGGAAGATCGCACCAGGCATGGCGTGCCAATTGAACCGTTTGCAACCATTTCTTTTATGCGCTTGCTGCGGGGATGGAAGCGATACATAAACGCTTCCATCAACAGTAATCCCAAATCCTTAGCCGTATCAGCCATTTCCTGGGCCTCACCTGCATTGCATGCCTGCGGTTTTTCGCACAAAACGTGTTTGCCTGCCCTTAGCGCCCTTAACGTCCAGGGGTGGTGGAGATGATTTGGCAGTGGAATATAGACCACTTGAATCTCAGGATCAGCCAACAATTTATCATAGTGGTCGTAGACATGCGCGATGTTATATTGGGTCGTCACCTGCCCGGCAAGTTCCGGCGAACGTGTGGCCAGGGCATATACCATGCTGTTTGGGGATTTCTGAATAGCGGGGATGACGCACACCCTTGCGATGTTGGCATTGCCCAAAACACCCCATTTTATTCGCTCAGCCATCCAAATCCTCCACGGCACCGCCATTGGCCGCTGACCTTGCAGCTGCCTCTAATATTGCTACCACCAGCACCGAATGTTCAAGTGGTGCCATGATCGGCTCCCCGGTCAATAGATGATCAGCTAAATTGTTGTATAATAAATAATGTTGCCGCGCAGGCATCGCCAGCTTTTGAGCAACAATTTGGCCGGAGGGGTGGCGGCGGTGGAGCGTGAGATCCGGCAACATTTCAGTGGCGGGAATGTGATGTTCATGGTAATACAGTACAGGATCGATTTTGTAATGGGTCACATCGCGCCAGTGACCGATAATCGCGCCTTTGGTGCCCAGCAAGTACCATTTCGGCTTGCGTAGCGCCGCAATATCGGAGTGCAGAAATTCCGCCTCCTGCCCTCCTGCAAAACGTATCTGGATGCGCTCCTGGTCGGCGTTTGTTACATCATGCCAAACCCGTTTGTGGCGTGTGCCGATAACAGTTTTTACACGGTCCGGTATAAGACTTACTACCCAGTCCAGATAATGCCCACCCCAATCAAAAGCCGTACCGCCTGAAATCTCAGCGTGCGAGTGCCAGTAACCGCAGGGATGTGAAAAACCGCCGATAAAGGTTTCCATGTAAAAAAGTTCTCCGATCAAACCTTCAGCAATGGCTTGTTTAATCGCCAAATAATCTACATCCCAACGCCTGTTTTGATGACAACTCAAATGAACCTTCCGTCTTTCAGCCATTTCAACCATAGCGGCTGCTTCTTTCTTATTCAATGCCAGGGGTTTCTCACATAGTACATGTTTGCCTGAATCCATCATCGCCAATGAAAATTGGGCATGTGTATGTGGTGGTGTGCAAATAATTACCAGATCCATATCAGGATCAGTGGCAAGTGCCTCGGACGAATCATAGATTTTCACACCGGGGAAATCCTCACGGGCCTGAATCAGCCTTTCAGGGTTCAGATCACAGATGGCAGTAAGGGCTAATCCGACTGTTGCCTCAACCCCCATGCCATGATCCTTGCCGATAAAAGGTGAGTATCCCAACAGTCCAACCCCCAGTGTTTGATCGTTGATGGGTTGCCCGGCCAATTCCCGCAACAACCGATAAAGGATTTGCTGGAAAGCAGGATCGTCATAGGCCTGCAGCGTGGTGCAGGCAACACGACCATCACCCGCAACGCGGGTAACAAGCACAGGACTGTGCCGGTAGTGCCAGTCTGTATATAGAATTATCTCCGTATCTTCGGCCGTTGGTTCAAGAGATTGGTAATGGCTGTTCAGATAAATGGCAGCCGGAAGGCGCTTTGTCCTTGGATGATTGCTGTTTTTAAACATAACGCGCAACTCGCAAATAGGACCCACCGGGGTGGGATGTGCGCCAAATAGCTGCAACAGGGGACTGTCGGACAAAGAAACCAAACCCAACCACCCCCCTCCGGCATGGACGAACTGTCTCATATGATCATGACTATCTGCGAAAGATCCGGTGTCTGCGGTAACGATAACGTCATATTGACTGATATCTTGAGGCAGCTTGGCTTTGATGGTGAGTTCGATGTGTGGGATAGATTGAAGATAAGCGAAAAGGGGCTGTAGAGATAAATCGTCATCTTTAATGATAAAAAGAATAGAGATACGAGGATGGACAATCATTGTGCACTACCTTTTCTACTGCTGTCTTTTACTGCAGTCGCCATCGGGAGCCCTCCCTGGTATCCTCTACGATGATGCCGGCCCGTTTGAGGGTTTCACGAATCGCATCAGCCGCATCATATTGTTTTTGACTCCTGAATTTTTTCCGCAACTCCAACAGCGATTCGACAAGCGGAGCAAGGCAGTCGCTCCTGCTTTTCGGAGCGGACTCGAGTCGCACCCCTAAAGAGACGATCAGCTCCCGGAGTGTGTCCCTGGCCTGAGAAATGAACTCGGGGTTCTCAAGATCCTGCAGCGCCTTCCAGATTGTCCGATCGAGCTCCAGAAGGGCATTGGTGGTTTCTTTGGGCTCATGCTTCTCAAGGCTATTGTGAAAGGCCTGTTCGATGGCATGCACTTTATCCCAAAAAGTATCTTCTTTATTATCAAAGGCAAGCTCGTGTTGCGATGTTTGCGGCGTTGTCATATTCAGTTCCTTCTCCACTTCTCCTTGCCGCAAAATCTGAAGCGGGAATCGATCTGTTTTCTTAAAAATCCTTTCCACACCGCCGCGTCGCAAGGTCACGCTGCCGATGCCTTTTATGATGGCTTCTTCCTTTTCAAGGTCCAAAAGGCAAGCCGTGTGCTCGTCGAGGCCGAAAATGGATACGTCATCCGGCAGCAAAGATTCAAGTTGCCTGAGGCGCTGTTCACCCATGTAGCAAAAACGGGTATCATGTGTCCCGCCTTCGGCATTGTTCCAGTGGGGTATGACAACTAAATTGAAGCCGAAATGCCCAAGAATATTCATCCCCTCCACCCAATGCAGATCTTCTCCCACTTTATATATCTCATATACGGGAAGGGTGAATCGTCCCACCGTTAAGGCGGCAGCACTCGCAGCTACCAGGCAATTACCATCTTGGATGCGCTGGGTCAGGATTTCAGGAATGGGTGATTGCCGCCAATGGCGTACGGCATAGGTCGGACTTCCGGGGCCGATGAGGACAAAATTGGCCTGCTTGAGCTGCTCAAAAGTCTGCATGGCATCATACGTTTGCACCGTCTGTTTCGTTTTATAGCTGGCCACAGACATGGGTTGCTGCACATGCATACGGAAATAATCTATTGCTCGCTGAGATATTTGATCGGCATTGAGCTCAAAACCGGCCGGTGTGTCCAGAAAAAAAGCGCGTGCAGGAGATGGCAATTCTCTGAATAACTCTTTATGCACTTCGACCATGGTGGCAGTCAGTTCACCTGAGCCCATCAGTGCGATAATTCCTTTATTTGATGTCATATGAGATCCCTGCGTGTTATTCAACTTGTTGTATACAATATCGAAAATTGGGGGTCAATTATCTTTACCTATGAAATTTTGGAAAACTACGGATTAGCGATTGATCAGCGAGGGATTTGGTGCATTTCTAAACTTAAAGAAGCGCTGCTTTAGAGGATGCGTTTCGTAGGTTAGAAACATCGTAATAGTTGAGCATCCTCCAGTATTCATCGATCATGGCATCGGCAACATAGGACCAGCTGAATTTACGAACCGACTCACGAATGGTATGAACGGATTCCATGTTGGCGTGCTGCTTTGAAATAAAATTACCGATCGCTTTAGCAAGTGCCGGGGGCTTGGGGTCAGCCACAATGAAGCCCGTCTGACCTTCACAAATAATACTGTCCATGGCACCCACCTCGGTTGCGATCACCGGTGTTCCGCAGGCAAGGGATTCCAGAGCAACAAGTCCAAAACTTTCGTGGTATGACGGCACCACTAAGAGATCTGAGGCACTGTAATACGGCGGCAGGTCGTCTTGCTCTATCCGACCGGCAAACCGTATCATATGCTTAATGCCCAATTCTGATGACAGCCGTTGAAGTTCAATGGAATCCGGTGCCGTCTGGCCATCGCCGCCGATTATGATTAATCTGAGCCTCTTTTGTTGGCGTAAATGTGTCATCGCCTTCAGCAAACGGTCGATTCCTTTCAAAGGTGAAAACCGGCCGACATACAGAACGATCCTCTCATTATAATCGAAACCCAGCTGTTTGCGGGCATAAGCCTTTTTCACGGGTCGAAATCGATCCAGGTTCACGCCGCAAGGAACCACGGCAATTTTTTCCGGATCGGCGCCGTAATACCGCATCATTTCGGTTTTTTCTCTTTGAGTGGCTGCAATAATGCAATGGCAATCTGCAATAAGCTGCTTTTCAGTGGCAATGCGCAGCAGAGGCTCCTGTTCCCCCACGCCTGTGGAATTTTTGACAGCTCCCAGGGTATGGAACATCAACATATGCGGTACATCCCAACGCGCCTGCGCCCATCTGCCGGCCTGGCCCGAAAGCCAGTAATGGCTGTGTACCAGATCGTATCGAAGACCTTCCCGGGCAATAAAATCTTCCAGAGCGCCGGTGAAATCCTCCAGATAAGGATAAATGGCCAATTTATGCATATATCCATTTTTTCCGGCCTTCAAATGAACAACTCTTACGTTTTCATTGAGGTGGATAACCAGGGGATCGTTTGGATCGTGAATCCGGGTATAAATATCTACGCGATGTTCCCTGTTTCCCAACTCGCTGGCAAGTTCGCGAATATAAACATTCATACCGCCGGTATCTTTCGTTCCCAATTCTCCGACCGGGCAGGAATGAATACTGAATATTGCGATATTAAGCTTTTCTTCTTCCACAAGCGCTTCCTTTCAAAAATCATGAACCCATGGCAATTATGATCGTTTATAACTCTATTATATTTCTATTTGGCATTCATACAAGGGGACTTCTTTGCCGCCCAAGCGATATTTGTAAGTTTCGGAACCCTTTAAAAAATCATATTTTTCTTTACCTTTTTGGATACTGTCTTTGATGCTAAATACCTTTGAAAGTATGCCCACACTCAAAGATCTAAAATTAACATCAAATCCGTTATTGTAAAGATAAACTCTCGAATTATAATCAAAACACATCACAGCAGCTATCGGTGTTTCATTCATATCAAGCAGATAAAGTTTGAACATTTTTTCCGCGGCCATGGTCTCCGCCATTGATCGAAAAAAGGAAGCCATTTTATCGGTCATAAAGGTTTCCTTATCAGCACTGCTCGATTTGAACAGTGCAAAAAAAGTTTTCATCTCCTTATTAACGTCTTTTACCTCCTCGATAACGCGATATGTGATGTTACCAACTTCTTGCAATCTTCTAAGTTTACGTCTTATTTCATGTCGCTGCTTTCCATTTAACATCAGTAAGTATTCGTCCCAGGTGGCAGGCAAATTCAACTCAAAAGAAACATCCAGTGCATCGCTGGAGACCTCGCAGCCCCGTTTTCTGGCAACCTCTGCAAGCGCCAGCAGCGTTGTTGAATCAGGACGTAAAGGTTTTAAATCTAACCGTGTAATGCCTTTCTTGCTCAGATGGTCGAGCAGTACACTGAAAAATTCATTGCCCTTGGCGGGTGCAATGATGAAGTCTTGGTAATCACAAACATCAAGGTTACCGATAAATGACGCGTTTCCGCTTTCCAACATTAGGGGTGCAATACCGATAAGGTCGTCTGCCTGTCTAATCGCGCAAAGATAAATCTCAGATGTCGAACCGAATATGTCCCACCAGATCTTCAACCAGGGAGGTAATACAAAAAGACAATTCCACTTTAGAGAATAAATTGCATTGCGCCAATAAGAGTAAATATTCTCGAAACTTTCCACAGTGACGCTATATTTTTGATCTGTCCCGGCCAGTTCTATATCTCCTTTTTTCTTGATTCGGTATATTCACTTTTGACAAGTTTAAGTCTGGGCAGCATAGGACAAAGCCTTTTGAGTGTCAAGAGTGTGGCATAACTGTATATAATTGCCCATCGGGGAGAGCCCACTTGACAATAGCCATTCCGCCGGGCAAAATGAACCGGTTTCAAAGGTACTTTACGACATATCGAAAACGAAATGGAGGAAGGTCATGGATATCATCTTTTATAATGGCAGGATCAATACGCTGGATGACACTGGAAGCGTTCACAGCGCAGTGGGCGTCACCGCCGGTAAAATCACGGCCCTCGGTTCAGACGATGAACTGCGGGGCTTCAGCAGTCCTAAAACCAAAACCATCGATCTCAAGGGTGCGGTTATGTTTCCAGGGTTTATGGAAGCCCATAATCATCTGACGATTTATGGATATCTTCTCGATGGCATTGATCTTTCTCCATCGAATGCCCGAAAGATAGATGATATCCTATCTCTGGTAAAGGCCGAGACTGAAAAAACACCTCCCGGCACCTGGATTAAAGGATCACGGTATGCGGAATACTTTTTAGCCGAAAACAGACATCCAACAAAAAACGATCTTGACCGGGTGAGTCCCAAACATCCCGTAATACTTTATCACACGTCGTTTCATGCCTGCGCACTAAACAGTATGGCACTCGAAAATATTGGCATCACCAGCCAAAACGAATCGCCCCAGGGCGGAATTATCGAAAAAGACCCGGATACCGGTGAACCCACCGGAGTGCTCCACGATCAGGCCATGCTTGACGTATTCAACAAACTGTTTTTTGCTGATTTGGAAGCCATGGGCACCAGGCAGCGGGTCGAACTCTGTGGTAAAGCTACTGAAAACTATGCCACGCTCGGACTGGTCTTTGCCGGAGACGCCCTGGTCGAACCGCAAACCCTGAATATGTATCAGGAAACCCTGGCTGCCGGCCGACTCAAAATCAGGAT
>CP070746.1:1027399-1031681 GCA_020348305.1 Desulfobacterales bacterium | reverse complement strand
ATTGGAATTTTCGATCACCGGGTCACCTCTATGCCGAGGTTGGCCTTTGAAGGGCTTGAGCTGTGTGATGGGAAACTATCACGCACAGTTCTTAGGGGGCTTGGGGTCAGCGATGACCCCCGGCTACCCGGTTTTTGCGTCAATTTGTGATATTTTATGATATCACAGGTTTTCGGAGCTATAATTTTCTGCAAATAATCTCAATATCAAAACCCGTCGGTTTTCTCGATTATGATTGACTAAATCTCATCGATTAGGATATAAATGCATATAAACTATTTCTGATTTTCCTACTCCATTTGACCTGAAGCAGTTTTCCATTTTCAGAATCGAAACCGATTTCTCATCTGATTTTTGCGCTCCTTCGAATAATCTACATACTGATTTCCTCTATTTGAAACCTTATTAAAGGGGGGTGCCATTATGGCAGAAGAAGGTTTTAAACGTAAACTCACCGCTATCCTCAGCGCAGACTTCGGAGGCTATAGCCGCCTAATGGGTGACGACGAAGAAGCCACTGTCCGAACCTTAACATCCTACCTTACTTCAACATCATTCAAATTGCTTAACCCTTAAGTGGAGGGCACCAAAATGCAATGCCCCAAGTGCCAGTTTGAGAATCCTGACGATGTGAATTTCTGTGTAGAATGTGGAAGAAAATTAGAAAAGATTTGCCCAGAGTGTGGTTACGGTAATTCCCTTTCACATAAATTTTGCGGTGGATGCGGCCATAAATTAAGCCTTCCAGTAGAAGCACTTCCTAAAGACCTCTCATTTGATGAAAAACTAACAAAGATTCAAAAATACCTTCCCAAGGGCCTCATTGAAAAAATCCTTAATCAAAGAGATAAAATCGAGGGCGAACGTAAGCAGGTTACGGTGATGTTTTGCGACATGGAGGGGTTCACCTCTCTGTCAGAAAAGTTAGGGAGCGAAGAAGCCTATGCCATTATGGACCAGGTCTATGAGATTTTGATCCATAAAGTGCATAACTACGAGGGCACGGTCAATGAAATGACCGGAGACGGCATTATGGCGTTGTTTGGTGCGCCGATTGCATTAGAGGATGCTCCCCAACGAGCAATCCGTTCAGCGATGGCTATTCACCGGGAGATGACGAAATTTAGCGATAAATTAAAACAAGAAAATGAAAGTATTCCGCAGCTTAAAATGCGGATCGGCATCCACACAGGACCTGTCGTCGTAGGAACACTTGGCAATGACCTGCGGGTCGAGTTTAAGGCCGTTGGCGATACTGTGAATTTAACTTCAAGAATGGAAAATCTGGCAGAACCAGGGACTACATATGTTACCGAGAAGACCTTCAAACTCACAGAAGGTTTCTTTCGATTTGAGGCTTTAGGGGAAAAGAAGATTAAGGGCAAAGAAGAGCCTGTCAACACTTATCGGGTCATCTCATCTAGTACCAGAAGAACGAGGTTTGATGTCAGTGCTGAGCGAGGCCTTACGCACTTTGTCGGAAGGGAACGGGAGTTGGAGCTTTTATTAGATGGGTTTGAACGATCCAAGAAAGGCCTGGGTCAGGCTTTCTCCATTGTTTCTGAGGCCGGAGTCGGGAAATCCAGACTTCTGTACGAGTTTAGAAAAGGGGTAGCCAATGAGGATATAACCTTTCTGGAGGGTAAGTGCCTCTCCTACAGCAAAGGTACTGCCTATCATCCGATTATAGATATCCTTAAGGCAACCTTCGATGTTCAAGAGCGTGATGGAGATTTTGAGATAATAGAGAAAATCAAAAAAGGTCTCAAAATACTGGGAACTGATGAAGGCTCTACGCTTCCTTTTCTGCTGGAACTTCTCTCGGTAAAAGATAGCGGTTTCGACAAAATAAACATGAGTCCCGAGTCAAAAAAAGATCGAACCATGGAGGCTTTAAAACGAATCACCCTCAAAGGTGCTGAGGCAAGAACCCTGGTCATAGCATTTGAGGATCTTCATTGGTCTGACAATAGTTCTGAGGAGTATCTGAAGATTCTGCTTGATAGCATTTCAGGTGCAACGATATTTTTGATATTTACTTTCAGGCCGGAGTTTGTCCATACCTGGGGTGGAAGATCCTATCATAGCCAGGTCAACCTGAACCGGCTTTCCAACCGTGAGAGTCTTTTCATGGTTTACCACCTTTTGGGTACAGATAATATCGACAGGGATCTTGAGGAATTAATTCTAGAGAAGTCAGAGGGAGTTCCGTTGTTCATCGAGGAGTTTGTCAAATCCCTAAAAGACCTCAAGATTATAGAGATAAAGAACGGCAAATATCATCTCGCCAAAGAAATTCAAAAGATTTCTATTCCTTCCACCATCCAGGATGTAATCATGGCTAGGGTTGACACGTTGCCCGAAGGCGTTAAAAAGGTTTTTCAGGTAGGTTCTGCAATTGAGAGAGAGTTCAATTACGAGTTACTAAAAAAGGTGACGGGCTTACCGGAAAACGAGCTGTTATCAGCTCTCTCAGCTCTAAAGGATTCCGAGCTACTTTTCGAGAGAGGTATCTTTCCTGGATCCACTTATGTCTTTAAGCACGCCCTGACACGTGAGGTGGTCTACGATTCCATTTTAGTTAGAAGAAAAAAGAGGCTACATGATGATATCGGCAACGCTATTGAGGAATTATACGCAGATAATATTGATGCGTATTACGAAATACTGGCAGAGCACTATATTGCCAGTGAGAATTATATAAAAGCGGCGGAATATAGCAGACTTGCAGGAAGAAAAGCTGCGAGGGCGGTATCATTTACGGATGCAATTTTTTTTGGTGAAAGATGGGTGAGATGCCTTGAGAAGTTGCCCCAAGCAGAAGAGGTCGAGAAGAAAATAATTGATGCAAGAACGACACTTGCATTTTACAACATTCAGATGGAATATTTTGGAGAATCGAAAAGCCCTATTGATCCTATAGTTGAACTTGCTTTAAAGCATAATTACAAAAGAAGGCTTGCTCAGATATATACATCAATGGGAATACATAGTCATTTGATTGAGGAAGACTATCTCAAAGCTGTCGAATACCTGAAAAAAGCGATTAAGATGGCACAAGAGACGAATAATTTTATTTCATTAATATTTGCAAATCATCATTTAGGACATGTTTTTGCTGATAATTGCGAATTTCACAAGGGGTTTTATCACATAGAAAAAGCCCTGGAGATCGTCGAGATGGGAAATGTTCTCTGGAGCATCGCGGTGCACAAAGCTTGCATAGCTTTTAATATCTATCACGCGCAGGGAAAAATCGATTTAGCCTATCAGACCAGTAATGAGGCATTAGTGTTAGCCGAAGAAAGTGGCGACATATTATCGAAAACAGAGGCGAATACTAACCATGGTGTCTGCTGTTTGGCCAAGGGATTCCTTGAGGAAGCTGAGAAACACCTCTTAGTAGGGAAAGGTTTTAGTGAAAGGGCTAAGTTGCCTGGGAGTAGATTCGTATCCAATTTTTACTTGGGTGAGGTTTACTTTTGCAGGGGAGAATACCGGAGAGCACAAGAATTTTATAACAACGCAATTTCGTTCGAAAAAATCGGTATCTTTGGGCCTTCACGATTTAATCTCATTAGATTGGCTGAGTCATTGCGGAAGGTTATGAACCATGAGAAAGACGTCGATTTAAAATTATTGGATTACTATGTGTCCCAAAACAAATTAAAGCGATATGACAGCTTATTTAGAAGATATTTTGGTGAAATTTTACTAAACACCGATGATGAGCATCTATTGGAAGCTGAAAATTGGATTAAGCAAGCAATTGAAGCGAATGAGCGATATGGAATGATGTTTCATTTGGGTCAGGATTTTGCTCTTTATGCTGAATTAATACGGCGAAAAGGCGATCAATCAAAAGCCAGGGAAAAGCTTGACAGGGCCATTGAAATCTTGAAGGAATGTGGCGCGGATGGATGGGTTGAAAAGTATGAGAAAGAATTGACTAAACTCTAAATTAAATTTCTTTTAATTCCTTTTACCATATATTGTGGTTTCATCGATAACAACGAGACTACAGATATATCTGCTGATATCTGCTATAGACAAACCCTTACAAAATTTCATGTATCTGCAAAATATTCCGCCTATAAAAAATACAGATACTGTAAACGTATCTGTAACTCGGAATAGATTAAAAATGCCCAGCTTCGGGCTGCCGCCCTATGTCCCGTAGAACAAAACCGTGTTGCATTTCCCATAATGGATCCATTCGGGCTATTTAACGAGGTAAACCCTGAACCTGTGAACGCTTACCGTTAATTATGTGCAAAAGACT
>CP070746.1:1024739-1027299 GCA_020348305.1 Desulfobacterales bacterium | reverse complement strand
AGCTTGCGGCTGCGCTCCGTTTCCTTTAGGCAACCGTCGCACGAGATGCATGTGGCCGGGGAGGTATCTCCCGATGACCATCGATTGATAAGATCCGGCTCGCGGATAAACGGTCGGCACATGGATATGAGATCGCCTTTTCCGGTTGCGACCACATCTTCCATCATCTGCAGATCGCGCATGCCTCCCACAGCCATAATCGGCACTTGAACGGCCTCTTTGATGCGTGCTGTATAGTCGATCAAATAACCCTCATGCCATTCATCCTTTTCAATGGGGCCCGAAGGCGTGTATGAGGCTCCGGCGCCGCCGCAGGAGGGCTCAAGCGCACAAACACCACCAGAAGCAAAAATCGCTGCGATTTCGGCGGCTTGATCTACTGTCATGCCTCCCTCACGAAAATCGCCGGCATTCATCTTGATCATTACCGGAAAGTCATCACCGGCACCTTCTTTGAGTTCCTGTACGAGTTCAAGCACCAAACGCGTCCTATTTTCAGAAGATCCACCATATTGATCTTTACGCTGGTTGAACAAGGGCGAAATCATGCGGCTTAAAACATCATTATGACAGCAGTGAAGCTGCACCCCATCACAGCCGACTGTTTTGAGGACGCGTCCGGCCTTACGGTAAGCCGCTCTGATTTCAGCTATATCCCGCTCATCCAGTGGCTCCGGAACCAGGTCAACGTCTGCGGCCGATCCGCTGACCTGCTTGCCATGAATTTTGAAAGGTGGGCTGATCTGGGAAACGATAGCGGCTCCCAGCTGATGCACCTCATCGACCAAAGCCAGATATTCCTGTGCGATTCCGGGCACATCCAGACAGGGTTGCTGAAACACGTGACCGATGGACCACTCCCGTCTGGGTCGATGAACACCTGCGATGATGAGCCCTACCCCTCCCCGCGCAAGATCGGTGTATAGCTTGTGGTGGGCCGGTGTAAATCGGTTTTCTGCATTGGTGAGGTTGTTGACGGTGGCAGACCGCACAAAACGGTTGCGCATTTTGATACCTGAAAATTCAAACGGTTCAAAAAGGATGTTCATGTTACCTGAACTCTTTAAACTGGAACCCACTAGGATAGAATCGTTAATGCATCTTCAACTAACCCTTGGGGTGATCATAGAAGTGCCTATATTGCCTAAAATTAAAAGTGCCTAAAGTTGAGGTATTCTGTCGATTTAAAGATTGATCAGCCCGCAGAATATTCCTTAATCCTGCTGGCAAAGGGACGCGCGTTAAACTTTTTAGTGAACACGGCTTTGTTGCCATAGGACTATTTTGCCACAAAAGGTACAAAAAATATAAGAATCTAAGATCATATATTGGATTTCCAATTGTTTAGCAACATCAATGTGATCAATTATTGAGTGCTTATCTGAAAATGGAAACTATTGAAAAGAGCCATTTCCGAATGGAAACAATAGCTGCTTGCCTGCTGATCCAAACATGTTTGGGTCATTGGGATTTAGAATTTGGAATTTATTTGTTATTTGGATATTGTAATTTGGTGCTTTAAAATTTGGTGGTTGAAGCATTGGATGTTTCTCAGCTAATTACATCAGCGCTATAGAAAAACCACCGTCAACCGGAAGAGCTACGCCTGTCACAAAGTCAGAAGCCCGGCTTGCTAAAAATACCGCCGTTCCTGCCAGATCCTGGGGGTCACCCCACCGTCCGACGGGTGTGCGGGATTTTACGGTTTCGTCGAGTCCGGCGAGATCTATGCGTGCTTGCCTGGTAAGATCCGTATCTATCCAACCGGGTAAAATGGCATTGACCTGGATGTTATCCGGTGCCCATGCCGCAGCCAGACTGCGGGCCAGTTGAACTATACCGCCTTTGCTGGTTCCATAGGGTGCCAGCTTGGCGCCGCCGAAAATGGACGTCATCGAGCCGATGTTGATAATTTTGCCTCCTCCGGCTTTCTTCATTGCAAAATAGACCGCCTGGGAGCAAAGGAAGGCACTGCGCAGGTTGGCATTGAGAACCGCGTCCCACTCTGAAGCTTGATATTCCTGGGGCATCTTGCGAATATTGGTCCCGGCATTGTTTACCAGAATGTCGATGCGCCCAAATTTTTCGAGCGTTTGATCCACCATACGCTTAATCTGCTCCTCTTTGGTTACGTCAATTTTGAGGCCTAAGACGTGAACACCAAACTCTTCTTTGATTTCGCGCTCCGCATCGGCGGTTTTTTGCTGATTGCGTGCCGCTATTACGAGGTTTGCACCCATGCCGGCGAAGCCGCGGGCAATCCCCTTTCCAATGCCACCGTTTCCACCGGTAACAATCGCCACTTTGCCTGCAAGGCTGAACATATTTTCCATGTCTGTCTCCTGAGATAAATTTTTTAAAATGTTATGTTTGGCTTTTCAAATATGAATGCATACCTATTAAAAACAGAATATTTTGTCAAGTTGGTCAGAGTTATTGCAAGGCATCTTTTAGTAATTTATATTTTAAAATCAGCGGCTTTATTGCAAGGCTCAAAAAAATACGCTTGACACAAATCCATAATTCTTCTTATGGGATACATATGCAAATTTTTAAATTT
>CP070746.1:1021163-1024639 GCA_020348305.1 Desulfobacterales bacterium | reverse complement strand
ATTGTGCGAAAATAGCTCAATTAGGCGTTAATGGTTATTTGTTACTCGTTATTCGAATTTGATGGTCGCCTCATTTTATCATGCTCTGATGGTCGCCTCATTTTATCATGCTCTGATTGATAAAATATAAAAACAGATTTTATTCCTCTTAAACCATTAACCAATAACAAATAACGAACAACTCCCAATTGGTTTCTAACTCAATTGGGCTTAAAGCCAGAAAGAATAAATTATGAGTGCCGAAGCAGCTCGAAAATATCATTTTGAAACCGGCGTATACCGGCCGCCGAGCGAAGGCGGAAGTTATTCCTTGTTGATACGCGTTACCCGCAATTGTCCCTGGAACCGATGCACGTTTTGCGGCATGTACAAACAGGAAAAATTCTCGTTGCGATCACCTGAGGAAGTAAAGGGTGACATCGACTCCATGGCGGCCATCTGCAACGGATTGAAAAATATTTCCTGGAAACTCGGATACGGAGGGGACATAAACAGAGATGTGGCCATTGCGATGATCAACAGAGATCCCGTGCTCAACACCAGTCCGGGATTTGTTATGATCTTCAACTGGCTCATCTCCGGTGGAAAAACCGCCTTTTTGCAGGATGCCAACAGCTTTATCATGAAAACCGACCCGCTTGTGGATATCCTGAAGCATTTGCGAAAAACATTTCCGTCGCTTGATCGGGTGACCTCATATGCCCGGTCCAAGACCCTTGCCAACAAGAAATTAGAAGAGCTGCAAGCAATTTATAAAGCGGGCCTGGACCGACTACACATCGGTTTGGAAACCGGAGATGATACGCTGCTGAAAAAAATTAAAAAAGGGGTCAGCGCAGAGGGCCACATCAAGGCCGGCAAAAAGGTCATGCAAGCCGGATTTCAGTTATCCGAATACTGGATGCCGGGGCTGGGCGGAAAAGAAATGTGGAAAGCCCATGCCAGAAATACCGCACGGGTGTTAAACGAAATCGATCCGCATTATATCCGTTCGCGACCCTTTTTTCCCTTTCCAGGGACGCCCCTTTTTGAGGATCACGAATCCGGAGAATTTAAACCGCTGTCACCCCGTGAGCAACTCATCGAACTGAAGCTGATGATGGAAGAATTGGAGGTAACTTCTAAAGTCTGCTTCGACCACGCCGGCAACTGGTGGCGAGGTAAAAACGGCGGGCTTTTGTTCAGTCAAAGTTATGAAGGCTATAAATTCCCGCAGCAAAAACCTCTTGTTTTGAAAATAATTGATGAAGGCATAGAAGTTCAAAAAGACACCGCTAAAGCCCCAATCCTGAACCTGTAAGAGTCCAAAACGGATTGAAAATTAGGTATTTTGCAGAGTATTAAGCTTATCGCGAACAAGCCTTTCAAAATCAGACAAAAATGAGGTTTTGATCCTGTTTATTTGCCGACAGTGAAAGACAGTTGCTCAGATTCTTGGCTCTCTCCTAAATCATTAACTGTAGTGACTACAAAGTAATAAGTAGTCCCGCGTTTTAAGCCTTTTATGGTAGCAGAATTTTTTGGGGTAGATATTTTAATTCCATTGTGCTTGGTAACGCCTGGGGAATTGCTCCAATACACATTATATGAGGTTGCATTCGGAACGTTTTCCCAAGTTAAGGTTACCTGTTGAGTTCCCAGGTTGTCATCTAAAAAAGTTTGGCTCGCATTATCAGTAACTGCGGGAATCTTACCTACATGGATTAACAGACCGGTATCAGTTGGATGGGCCGAATATTTTGATAGATAGTCCTTATGGGTATCGAGCACCAGCCGAACCTTATCCGGATAACCGAAAAAACGAATCCGTTTCACCCACTTCGACTCAACTGCAATGATATGCTCTTTTTTATATGGGCTTTTAATGTTGTACAGGTCAAATATGATTCGGGCCGGATTATCCAAGCTAAATGATTTGTAATCTTTTATGGTTCCATCGGCTTGAACATTGACAACGACATTATTTTTAAGTGGTGTTGCTGCAACCGTTTTTAACCGGGTTACGGCCGACAATCCATTCTGAGTTAACTTGGCTTCGGGAGTTTTCTGCGCTAATTTTTTTTGCGGTTTGGTATCCTTTGAAATGTCGGTTACCTTTGGAAAGGCGATCTGTAGCCCGGCTTCACCTGGTGACAAATCATAGGGCGTATCCTTTTTTAATGCAATGAATAGGCGGGATGTCGTTGTCCTATCCTGGACGATTTCGTCAGCCTTGACGGAACTAATGAATTGATTGTCTGGTGGAATATAGACGCGTTTGAGAATGTCCATGGTCGTATCAGGAAACTGAAACAGTATTCCTATTGGAGAATCCTGTTTGATCGCCGTGTAGATCAATGATTGGTTTCCTTTTATGTTGAAGATCAAGGACTCAGAATTTTCACTAATAAGAATATCGGTGATGCGTTTCGTCATAGAGGGCTTCACATTGGCAGCGTTGTTAGAAGCACATCCAAGAAACAAAGCAAACATAACAACCAAGAGGTTTATCAGTATGGTTTTTTTGCCTAAGTTTGTCAGTGTCTTAATCATTTGATTATTTTCAAATAGGGTTCGCAAGATCATATCGCTGGCCTTTTAATATATTGAAGCATATTTCGTATCAAAAAATCCATTTTTTTATAATAGACGAAAGATCCCTAAAATCTATCTGCATCTCTTTATCCGGATCTTTTTTAGCACCCGAATTGTAGGAAAGCCCGAAACGTAAATCGATATGAATACCCTTGGTTTGACAATAATTTTCCAACGACAGTTTGGTCATACTTCCAATCAGAAAGGCACCGATTCCTGCACCCCATTTGAAGTGCGGGCCGTCTCCACCGCTGTCACCCATCAAAATGATTTTCTCTGGAGCAATCTTTAACATACGGGCAACGGTTTCAGTATTCTTGCTCTTATCTTGAATCTCAAGAAGGTCATATAGATAATTCGGATCCGTTTCCCGTTCTGAGAACCGGATCATCGGGTGAGCAGAAAGTGCGGGTATTTTTGGAAGAAGACCTTTAGAGAAAATCCGCTGAAAATAGCCGATCATGCCGGTTGTGTTAATCATAAAAAGAATGTCATGATTTAAACACCACTCAATCAGATCCGGAACACCATTGTAAGTGATGAAGGCTTTATCCAGGTAGGCATCCATCTGTTCTTCCGTTATCGGACCCGGAAGCAATTTTTGGATTTGCCGGTTAGCCTCACCCAGCGAAATCATATTGCCCGTATATTTTTTAAATATGATTTCTAAATCGAAATCCAGTTCGGGAGAATTAAATGAAATGAAATCAAACGGACTGCAAGGCGCCAGACACTCACTCCAGTCCGATGAAACGATGGCTTTGTATTTGTGGATCTTCTGTGTCATCCTGATATCTTTTCTCATTAGATTTAGCGATACACCGCATTCAATACAAAAATCAAATTATATCTATCCGACTATATTTCAATTTAGTGAAAAATAGTCTTGACTATTTTTCAAT
>CP070746.1:1016685-1021063 GCA_020348305.1 Desulfobacterales bacterium | reverse complement strand
TTTAGGGGGAAAGGGCGTAACTCTCCTAAATACGGGTATTATATGCTCCTTATAATAGCCGCGCCCGACGTACGCGATCATCTCAGTGATCGTGAAGTTTCAACTGTCCTCTTCCTTCCAGCCAGCATTGGGAGCATGGCTGGCGAACTTCCCCGGGCTCTCGATATCTCAGGACAGTGGATACCCATTACCATTCAAGAATACAGCAAGTCAAGTCTAATGTTTACTTCCGCGGAGCGGTTCAGTTCATCTACAAATCACAGGTTCGCCCATTTCTGTGATTACATAACGGTATCAAAGGTTTTGGGAGGCAAAGTTTTCTGCGTATTATCCTTATGTAACCAATTCGCAATCTGATATATCCACAGTATTAAAAAATAGCAGACATGCAATATGAAAAAATTCATAATTTTCATCGTTGTTGAAGCGATTATATTTCTTGTAGCCGGAATAATTACTTTCTTTCTCGGTAATATCACAATCGAAAGCTATGCAACCATATTGCTATATTGCGGTCTTGCAGCTCTGGCAAGTGGTGTATTTATGGAATTTGGGTCAAAGTATAGACCAATTCAACTGCAATTAAGGGAGATGAAAGGATTGCAATCAAGTCAACAGCAATTAAGGGAGATGAAAGAATTGCAATCAAGTAGAAAGGCGGCATTTTATTTATATTTAATTGGAATCGTGCTCATTGCAATAAGCTATCTACTGCGATACCTCTCATAATATGATGCCACAGTCGCACTCCATATCTAAGCGCTTTTTGGTCACATCTTAACTTCTGTATTTTGGTATAATCTGTGATATCAGATTAGGATATCTGTAATTTTATCAGAGTTGGCATTACATCTACATATCCGTATTTTTGCAATTTTGCAGATACGATAATGGTATCCAAGGTTTTGGGAGGTGTGGTTTTCTGCAGATTATCTCAATATATCACCACCTAACTTAACGCTTGACAATAAAGGTTTGTTTCAAATATTAATAGCCAACTGAGCTCTCGCTGAAGCCCAATCTCGAACGCACATTGATCTGACCTCATCCTCATTCTCTCTGCTACTAAGGTTCACCTGTTGAGCGTAACCTGAAATTCTAATTGCCTTTCCCAGTATAAATTAAGGAATATGGAGAATCCACTTAAATTGTGCCTGTTTCGCTCCTAACAGGAATATTTGTGACCTGTTAGGAGGCTTAATAAATTCTCACTCAAGTTCAATTCACCCACCGCAAATAGAAAAGGAGGACATTATGAAAAAAGCGCTGATGATGTTAATTCTCACACTTTTTTTACTGGCTACCGGCGGAAATGCTTTTTGTGAAGAAATGGCAAAAGAAGGAACTACGACCGGCAGGAATTTTGTAAGTGGTACAAGCACAGTGCTTCCTATGGGGGAAGAGCGTCTTCAAATGAATTACGAAGGCTCGGGTGTATCCATAAATGATAGTGGAAAGGGGTTCTTACACAATTCAGCTGTATATTTCGTCGGATCACTCCATGCGGTCAAAGGCGTCTTCGAGGAAACCGGCTTCATGGTTATTACTCCACCAGATGGGGATAAAGTATATTCAGCCTATAAAAGTTCCGGTAAATTTGGAGAACCTGTTAAAGGAACGTGGACCTTTACGGGTGGAACTGGAAAATATGAGGGAGTGCAAGGTGGTGGTGAGTTTACTCGATATGGATTGCGTAATGCTAAAGAAGGGGTGTGGACTGCCACGAGTATATTGAAGAGTAATTATAAATTGCCCTAAGCTGCAAAACTAATCTTTATAAAATTAAACTACAATAAGAAAAAAACACATTTGCAAAAATGGCAGGGCCAGCGAAGACTCTGCCATTTTTATATTAAGTCTTTGTTTAATTACTGGGCAAACATCTGCAGAACTATCTGCAAAAATGACATGAATAAAACGCTCCATCAGCCTGCTGATTTCTCCAACTAATCGCAGATGGGCCTTAATTGCAGATATCAACAACAAAAACCAAATATCTTGAGCCTTGCCTTTTTGCATGTATTGTAAACGTATCTGGATTTCCCTTGACATCGGATTATGTTTCAGAATATTAGACTGCCAATAGTATGCGCTCCTGAAATTCAATCTCGCTTCTGAATCTGACTGATGTATTTCTATTTACTTCGTATCTTTCTTTCTGGCAGTATCGCTCATCCTGAATCTCTCTACTGAAATAGATGCTGGTTTCCATTAAACTTTAACCTAATAATCGGGTAAAGATTCAATGAATAAACCCCGCACAATGTGCACACCCAACTCTTAAAAGGTGTTTGTCTGGCCTGTTACGAGATTAAATTCCCTGCAATATATGAAAAACCATTCCGTAACATTAGAAAGGAGGTAGGTCATGGGTTTTGTGAAAACTTTGGAAGAAATATCAGAAAGATATCAAAAAAACGGAGAGTTTTATGATGCAGAAGTTTTAACAGTATATTTTGAAACCAAACAAGAAGTCGTAGAAAGATTGCTGCCCTCACCGCTTAAACCTGCAGCCTTGCCTGTGGGCGGTGCTTTTGTTGCCAACTATCCCAGAACTAATTTTGGAGTGACCTATTTGGAAAGTGCTCTTTTCTTGTTAGCACAATACAATGGAGAAGAAGGGGCTTTTTGCTTGGCGATGCCGGTAACAGATGACATAGCTCTTATTCTCGGCAGAGAGGTCTTCGGATATCCCAAAAAAATGGCAGAAATAAGTTTCGAACGTGAAGGGAATGATGTGAGGGGATGGACGGAACGCCATGGCATTCGATTTTTTGAAGTCAAAGCGAAGCTCACCGGCAAGTTTAATGATGCCATAGCTCAACAAATGATAACTGAGGGTATGGAAACCACCCCTGATATTGTGGTTTATAATTTCAAATATTTTCCAGCACCTGAAAGAGAGGGTTTTGACTACAACCCTCGTCTCATTAAAGAGGTGGTTACGCGTAAACCAAAATCAATCGAAATGGGAGAAGCGGAACTGATACTACGACCATCAGAGCATGATCCTTGGTGTGATGTCGAGATTGTACGTGTATTAGGTGCTATGTATACTATTGGTGACAATACGATGTTGCCAGGAAGTATTGTAGCGGAAGTTGATCAAACGGAATTTGTACCATATGCATTTATGAAATTAGATGCCTTATAACATGGCTGAACTAAAAAAAGACAAATAAAGGCGAGTAATTTGGGATGTTTTGAAAGAGAATTATTTTGAGCTTCCTATACTAAGACACTCTTTGAAAGGATGGCAATTATGGACAACTTCAAAGAAAAGATTTCAATTGTAACTGGAGCAGCTTCTGGCATTGGACGAGCCTTGTGTGAGGAATTGGGCAGAGAAAAGGCGGTTGTAATTGCTTCTGACATCAACACTGAAGGTGTAAAAGAAGTTACCTAAATAATAACAGAGGCCGGAGGCAAAGCAATTTCAGCGCATTTGGATGTATCCCAATCAGGAGATGTCACGAATTTAGTAAACAAGACAGCAAATGAATATGGACGAATTGACTACATATTCAACAACGCAGGTATTAGCGTCTCAGGGGAAGTGCGTGATATGAGCCTTGAACACTGGCAAAAAGTCATAGGGGTTAACCTTATGGGAGTGATTTACGGCACAATCGCAGTTTATCCATTAATGGTCAAGCAGGGTTTCGGTCATATTGTAAATATTGCCTCACTAGCAGGTTTGATAGGTTATCCTATAAACACCCCGTATGCCACGACAAAGTTTGCTGTCGTCGGACTTTCGACTTCGTTACGCAATGAAGGCAAAGACCTTGGAGTAAATGTTAGCGTTGTATGCCCAGGATATGTAGATACTGGCATCTATGATGCGACCCCTATACTGAAGGCAGATCGAGAAAAGGTCCTCGCTAATATACCGTTCAAAATGATGGATGTTAAAAAGGCTGCGCAGTTTATACTGAAGGGAGTGATTCGTAACAAGGCTATCATTACCTTTCCCTTTTATGCCGGTTTGTTATGGTGGTTTTATCGCCTTCATCCCAATATTTTAACTCCGTTGGGCCGCAAAACAGTAAAGGATTTTCGGGCTCTTCGTGTAGAGTAGTTAAGCCTCGCGGATTCACTTTTTGAAATCCGTGAAAATTGAATAAGATTTGCAAGCCTTTTTGTAAATTGTGCTTTTTTGCTTTGAAACACAATTGCTTTTGTGGTGCTAAATCTTGTGATTTCTCCACTAATCGCAGCTGAGCATCAATTACCGATATCTCAATAGTATCTGCAAAAAATTGAGCCTCTCAAAAGTACATATATTGTAAACATCTATGCAAAATTGACCAACCTCGAGAACTTGTGATATCAGAGTAGGATATCTGCATTTTTGCCGGAGTGGTGATTACATCTA
>CP070746.1:1011263-1016585 GCA_020348305.1 Desulfobacterales bacterium | reverse complement strand
CGTTCCAATCCGAATGATCGGAAAGCACAAATCCGCGATCTACGCCGCGTCGACGGCGATTGCCGCGGATTTGCATCCAGCCCGATGTAAATGCTTTACTGGTTTCCGGAAATTTTTTGGTCCAGGCGGATGAATCCGCATAAGGTGGGGCGATAACCAATGCACCGGCGAAATCGGTGTTATTTTCGATCTCGGCTACATATTTTGTGGGGCAAAGTTCAATGCCGGCCTTGCGATAACTCTGATTGACATTTTCGACAGCACCATGGGTCAGAATCGGTCCGATGGAGGCATCAATACCGGCAATGACGCGTTGCGCTTTGCCCAAGGCGTAGGCAAATAAAATACTTGTTTTTTTCTGGGCCCGATTGGTTTTCCACCAATCATTAATGTCCTCAAATATTTCATTTTGCGGCTGCCACCGGAACACTGGCAACCCGAAGGTGGATTCCGTAATGAACGTATGACATGTGAGCTGCTCAAAGGGCGCACAGGTCGGATCCGGTTCGATTTTATAATCACCGGAAACGACCCAGACTTCACCCTGACGTTCAATTCGCACCTGGGCCGATCCCAGAATATGGCCGGACGGATGCAAAGAGATGTTCAGGCCGTTTATATGAAGGACTTCCCCGTATTTGACCGCTTGAACATTGATATCATTACCCAAGCGTGTTCTTAAAACCTGTTCACCGCTTTTTGATGCCAGATAGGTTTCACATCCCCATACAGCATGATCCGAATGGGCATGGGTGATAATGGCTCTATTTACCGGTTGCCAGGGATCGATGAAAAAGTTAGCTGCAGGGCAATAAAGGCCGGCTTCTGTGATTTCGAGGAGATTCATGTCTGTTTGCTTCTGGCGGCAGTCGCCTGATACTTGATGCTGGAACTGGATGATGGATGTAAGTTATTGGCATCCATTTTGTTGTTGCAGGATTCTAATTTGTTTCGTTCATAATATGACTTTATGACAGCATTGTTATTATGCCTCTGCTTCTAATTCTTTTTTCAGTTTTAACGACCTTTCAAAATAGGTTCTTAATTTTTGCTGAACTGCGCCGTAAACCGTGCCTTCGGGAAAATTGCCATTTTTATCCGGTTTGCCTGCCGCGATGCCGGTTAATATCTGGATGCCTTCCTCGACAGTCGATACTTGATAGATGTGAAATTTTTTGCGCTTGACGGCATCAATGACCTCTTTTTTGATCATTAGATTGTCTTTATTGGCCCGCGGTATGATGACACCTTGTTTGCCGGTCAGCCCTTTTTCTTTGCAGACCTCGAAAAATCCTTCAATTTTCTGGTTGACATCGCCGATGGTCTGGATTTGTCCTTTTTGGTTTATGGATCCGGTCACCGCAATTCCCTGCTTGATAGGGATATCCGAGAGACTGGAGATAATCGCATACAGTTCGGTGGAAGATGCACTATCGCCGTCAATACCGGCGTAGCTTTGCTCAAATGTAATACTGATCGATAGACTGAGCGGATAATATTGAGCGAACGTTCTACCCAGATAACCGGATAGAATCAACACCCCTTTGTCATGGGTACTGCCGCTCAATTTTGCTTCGCGCTCGATGTTGATCACACCCTGTTTGCCCATATAGGTTTCCGCCGTAATTCGTGCCGGACGGCCGAAGGAAAATTCCCCAATCTGATAGACGGCCAGTGCATTGACCTGGCCGACGACTTCACCATCCACATCAATGATGATTTGGTCGTTTAGATATGATTCGTGAATTTTCTCTTCATACAGGTTATAGCGAAATCTGTGTTCGGTAAAGGCCTTGATTACGTATTTTCCTGAAACCTCCCGTGCATTGTACTTTTTTGCCCAGTAATCCGCTTCTTTTAAAACGCCGTGAAGGGGGCCGAATCGGATCGAAAGCTTATTTTTATCTGAAACATATTTTTCGCCGTATTCAACGATGGCGGAGGCTCCTGTTGGTGTAAACGGCAGCAGGTTTTCTTCTTTACACACCCGGGCGATGAATCGCGCATACTGTTGGATGGTTTGGGGGGTCCTTTCGACCTCATAATCAAAATCTGCCCTGACTTTGAAGGTCTTGTTAAATTGTGGGTCTTCATTTTGCAGTTCTTCAAAGGTTTCATAGCTGCCCAGCAGGATTACTTTGACATCCAGAGGGATCGGTTGGGGTTTGAGTGATGTGGTCCCGAAGCCGGTTTCTTCCGCAATATCTTCAATTTGAAGGCTTTTGGTTCGCAGCGCCCGTTTTAGTGATTCCCATACAAAGGGGTTCATGAGCACCGATTCAATCTCCATGATCAAGCAGCCACCGTTCGCATTCAGCAGAGAGCCTGCTTGGACCATTGTAAAATCGGTGTTTATGGTTCCCATATAGGCTCTTTTTTCGATACGGCCAAAGACGTTATAATAGGTTGGGTTTGCCTCAAAAATAACCGGCGCACCTTCAGTCGATTCCTGATCAACAAGTACATTGACCTGATATGGATGAAAATTAGGCTTTTGAGCCTGAACCCAGGGGTTTTCCGGCTGGGTCTCGCTTTTATCCGACGGGATGAAAATATTAAAATTTTCGACGATATCATCCTGAACGGTATCCAGGTACTCCAGAATATCTTTGTTATCTTTGAATTCGGTTTTAAGGGGATTCAAGCGCGCCTTGACCACCGTCAAAGCTACGTCATCCATAATTTTTTCGATGTCGGCATGTAAAGCTTGGTCGAATTTTTCAATTTCGAGCGCTTTGGAATCAATTTCAGCTTGAACGATGCGCATATTTTCTTCGATCGCTAGTCTTTGATCTTCGGATAAGTTGACGAACGCTTCGGGTTCAATGGGCTTACCATTCACCACCGGCACAATTTGAAAATCGGACTCTGTTTGTTCAATTTGCAGATTGCGACTTGCCGCGAATTCTTCCAACTGGTGAAAAAGATTGCTGCTTTCTTCCGAATATTTCTTTTTTATTTTTGATAATCCTTTCAGGTAGGTTTCACTTTGAAGCGCTTTCGGCAGCTCTTTTTGAAGATCCTCGACGACTTTGTTCATCTTTTTGCAAAACGAAAGCGATTTGCCGGGGGATACGGCAATGGCATTTGGACGAAACTCGTCTTTAAAGTTATTCACCAGGCACCACTCATGCGGTGTCGGCTGATTTTTGGCATGTTTGGTCACCAGATCTCTGACGATGGTGGATTTGCCGGTTCCTGCCATCCCGGTGACAAAAATATTGTAACTGCGATCTTTCATGTTCAGTCCAAATTCAATGGCTTGGACGGCCCGCTGCTGTCCGATAACCTCATCCAGCGGTTTTATTTCGGACGTATTTTTAAATTTGAAAATTTTAGAATCGCAAATACTTCTGAGATCAGATGCTTTGAGCTCAAATTTTTTTGTCATTGCAGTTTCTCCAGGGCGCTACCGATGGATGCCGTTGAAAATGGGTTTCTTCCTGTTGATCGTTTTGCAAAAAATTATGGGATACTATAAAAAATTACCTTATTTTGGTCGAACATACAAGCCTGAACATTACGGATGCTAGCGAAGTGATATAATGCGGACGATTGGAAGGATTTGGTATTATTGATTAAGATGACTGAATGCTGAATATTACCGTCAAGAATATTATTCTTCAACGCGTAACGCGCAACGCGAAACCCGTAACATTTTAAGTTTTCTTCAGATATTTCTTAAAACACCGGGCCGTATGGGATACCTTGCTACATTTCAACAATTCTTTGGGTGAGCCGGATGCCACCAGACGCCCGCCGTCGTCACCGCCTTCGGGCCCCAGATCGATGATATAGTCGGCTTCCTTGATGATCTCCATATTATGTTCAATGACGGCCACGGTGTTGCCTTCATCCACGAGTTCTTGCAGGACGCTGATCAGCAGTTGTACATCCGCCAGATGCAGACCGGTGGTGGGTTCATCCAAAATATAAAAGGTATGGCCGTTTGATGATTTAACCAACTGCTGAGCCAGTTTGACGCGCTGGGCTTCTCCACCGGACAATGTCGGGCTGGGTTGTCCCAGACAGAGGTACCCTAAACCGACATCGCAAACAAATTGCACCGCACGCCGAACGGCCGGGATTGCCGAGAAAAATCGGGTGGCTTCGGCAAAGGTCATCTCCAATACATCGGCTATGGTTTTGCCTTTGTATTGAACCGCCAAGGTCTCCGTATTAAATCGTTTTCCCTGACACACCTCGCAGGGCACATAAACATCGGGCAAAAAGCTCATCTCCACCTTCGGACGCCCCTGGCCTTTGCATGCAGCACAACGGCCTTCGGCCACATTAAAGGAGAAGCGGCCGGGTTGGTAGCCTCTGGCCCGGGCGGTTGGGGTCATGGCAAACAGTTTGCGGATATCCGATAAAAAGCCGACATATGAGGCCGGAATAGAGCGGGGTGTGCGGCCAATCGGGCTGTGATCCACCTCCAACACCCGTTTCAAGTGGTTCCAACCTAAGATGTCCCTACATTGGCCTGCGGGATAACGCTGTTTCAGCAGCCGGTTGCGCAGACCCTTGTAAAGCGTTTCTTTTAACAACGTGGATTTGCCCGAACCCGACACACCTGTCACGGCAATCAAACAGCCGAGGGGAAAGTCGATAGCCACATTTTTTAAGTTGTTTGCGGTTGCGCCTTTGACCGTGATCTGTGGTATTTCTTTGTAGGGCCTTAAGCGCGACGTAACTTTTTTGGGATGTCCGTCCAAGAGGGCACCGGTAACGGATGCTGGAACTTTCTTCAAATCGGAGAGTTTGCCGGTCGCCACAAGCTGGCCGCCGTTTTCACCGGCGCCGGGACCCAAATCGATGATAGTATCCGCCGCCCGAATGGTTTCTTCGTCATGTTCGACCACTAAAATGGTGTTGCCCCGATTCCTTAGCGTTTTGAGGGCTTCAATCAGCACCCGGTTGTCTCTGGCATGCAGACCGATGGTGGGCTCATCCAAAATATAACAAACACCGGTGAGATTCGAACCCAGTTGAGCCGCCAGTCGAACACGCTGGGCTTCGCCACCGGAAAGGGTATTGCCGCTTCGGGCAAGCGCTAGATAGGACAAACCCAATTGGTCCAATAACGATAACCGGGTCAGCAACTCCGCCTTCACCGGTTCGGCAATCGGTTTTTGATGCGGACGGAATACGAATTTTTTGATGATCTGATAGGCTTCGCGTGCCGGTTTTTGTACCAGATCCCATATGGAATAATTGCCGATTTTTACAGCCAGGGCCTGCGGTTTTAGCCGGCTTCCAGCACATTTCGGGCAGATGCGATGGACGGGTAGTTCTTTATCATCCGGATCTCCGAGTACACCG
>CP070746.1:1005222-1011163 GCA_020348305.1 Desulfobacterales bacterium | reverse complement strand
TGTTTCAAATTGCCCTGACCAATTTAATTCGCAATGCCATTCAACACCCGGCCTCCGGTAAAATCAGCGTAAGTGTCAAAGATGACCGTGTGATGGTCTCAGATACCGGAACCGGCATTGAAACCGGGCAGTTAGAGCTAGTGACCCAACCCCGTGTCCGCGGTTACGGAAGTAAAGGCTTTGGACTGGGGCTCTCCATTGTTAAACGACTATGCGATCGTTTCGGATGGGACTTTGATATTGAAAGCGAGGTGGGCCGCGGAACCACGATGCATTTAATCTTCAATTCGCCGAAAAAAAGATAAAAAGGGGGCTTTTAAAGCCCCCTTTAATTTTGCCTGATGCGGTATCAGCTACTTCCTCCAGGCCCGTAACCGCTGCCGTCAAGTGGGGCTTCATCATTGCCCTCACCGTCACCGGGTCCATATCCGGAATTTTGCCCTGCTCCCGGACCCGGGCCGCCGCTGCCGTCATAATCTCCCTCTCCAGGACCTGCACCAGGACCAGCACCGGGACCTGCACCGGGACCTGCACCAGGACCAGCACCGGGACCTGCACCGGGTCCTGCACCGGGACCTGCACCAGGACCAGCACCGGGACCTGCACCAGGACCAGCACCGGGTCCTGCACCGGGACCTGCACCCGGACCAGCACCGGGTCCTGCGCCTGGGCCTGCTCCTGCGCCGCCGCCGCCACCTTTGGCAATGAGAAGCGTACTTCCCGATTTATCCGTCTGCAAGAAACTACTATCCAATGCGTCTAAACTCCAGGCTGTGGTACCCAAAAAACCCAACCCCACCATTACACAACCGATCCATAATATTTTTTTTAGCATTTTTTCTCCTTTCTAAAACTTTTATTCTTTAAACGCACAGTGAATGGAAAGGTTACAGTTTCGGTATTATTTTTTTGCAACCGGATAATTGGAAAAGTTCAATTATAATAAACGAAGAATCTTTCGAAATGATGCTCTCAGAAAGGGTTGGAAAGGAGGTATATCTAGCCATTCCCGCCGGATCCTCCAGGGCCTCCTGATCCGCCCGGTCCGCCAGGGCCACCCGGTCCTCCCGAGCCGCCGGAGCCGCCTGAATCGCCGGGGCCCCCGGAGCCGTTCGGAGAGCCGGATTGACTTCCGCCATGGGTTCCAGTACCTTGAGGGCTTTTACCGTTTCGGATAGCTTTGCTGTAACTCTTGGCAAGATTTTGTGGGGATGTGTGCTGGGATTGGGATAAAAATGAACTGCGCATGCTTTTCATGTCATCCGCGCTGTAACCTTTTTGCAAGGCTTGAATCACTAAATCGACGCTGGCCTTTGAAGAGACACCGAGACGGGCTATATCCCTCACCGTTTTGAGACTCTCAAAGGCAAGCTTATTTAATTGAGCAGGTTTCATATTCTGGAATCTGGACTTCAGTGTATTCATAATTTTTGCCGCATCTGTCTGGTTTATTCCGGCAGCAAGACCGCCTGCCAATATATTGCCTAATTGGCTTTTTTGCTGGTGTTGTTTCGTGATTACATCGGCTTGGTCGTATGCGAAGTTATACCGGGATTGGACCTTTTCCATGGCCTGCACAATGTTTCCTGCCGTTACCTGTTTGCTCATACCCTCATATGCTTTGTTCATAACCGGGGCAGTCGGCAGCCCTTTTTTATGGGTATCCACAATGATTTTTTGGGCATCAAGGATGTGTCGAATCTCAAACTGGTGCTGCAGCATAGCACCTGTTATCTCAATGGCGTCATCACTGTTTATGCCATTGTGAATCATGTTCCGGGTACGTGCTTTCAGCTCCTGCGGCACCGTTTTCGGCAGGCGGTCATCCACTTCATCACCAAAGGCAATGGCAGCCGAAAGCAGGATGCAATATATTGTTATAAATATTGTTTTCATTATTAAAATTATTTATTCTTTAGGAATAAAAAAGGTTACATATCCGGCACAAAGATACAATTTTCTGCACTGAAATCATCCTTTTCCTTCAACTTGCAATCCGGCAGATAAACAACCCCATCAACTATGTAAAAATAGCGGAATTCATGAGCTGACGGTGCGGTGATTTCCCATATCCCGCCATCCATTTTTTTTGCCGGACGAAACTTATATTGATCCAGCGAGGATGCAAAATAAACAACTCGAGCATTGGGTATTTTGAGAAATAAATTTACCCGATCGTCACCAATTGTGTAATAATGGGTCGCACATCCGGCTAACAGAAAAAAAGCTGCACCCAGAAAAATACGTCTCACGCCTGTAACTTCACCTCAAGAATAGAATTCTCTCCACCGAAATCATCATGTTCGCGGGTCAAAATGGTGGGGTCGGCAAGTCGTCGGTTGCCCTCAAGAATATAGCTGAAACGATGTTCTCCTTCCGTTAGATCAAGGGTGACCTCCCAATAGCCGCTGGTTCCCACTCGTTTCATTGGAAGCGTTTTCCATCCGATAAAACTGCCGGTAATTTCGACTTGATTGACCTCAGGCTGATAAATAACAAATCTGTGTGAAGTAGACAATCTTTCTTGAGACGGTAGGCTTAGAAACAAAATTAGCATCGCGGCGGCCAGCCCTGCCGCAAATATGCTGATCGGACGCCATATGGGAACTCTCAATTTTTGCCTTACGGGGACATCAACCATTGGTACTCGGTCGACGACCTCCGAGCCGATCACCTTTTCCTGTTGCAAAAGGTCGATCGTCTCATCTTTGAAGTTCTTGTCTGAATGCACAGCTTCAACGAACACAATCTTGTCGTCGAAATCGAGCTCATCATCAATGAACATGCTGATTAAGTAATCTTCCATCATTCACCTGCCTGGATGATTTTTCGAAGCTTGACCCGGGTCCGATGAATTTTGACCTTCACATTGGCCTCGCTGAAACCGGTGAGCATAGAGATTTCCCGATACGATAAATCACTGCTCACAGCAAGTGCCAGAATATCGCGTTCAACCTCATCGAGTTGCTGCATGGCCGCAAGCACCCGCCGGTATTCCTCTCGCACCATGAAATGGTGTTCGTTATCAATAACGCTGATTTCCTGGTCTATTTCAAGACTTGGATTGCGGGACTGTTTGCGGGCAGCATCAAAAACCAGATTGCGGCCGATGGTGTAAAGCAGTGAGACGCTCTGTTCGTCATTCCCGTAACGCTCCAGATACCGGGTAAAACTTTCCTGTAGAATATCACTGGACAGGTAATAGTCCCCGGTGCTTCGCATCAGATATGCAAAAAATTTATCTTTGTATTTTTTATAGAATGACCTGAAACTGCTCACCCTGTTAATATAACGCAAAGTTGCTAGAAAAGTTACAAGAAAATATTTTAAATTGAGCATTCTGGTTTTTATAAATTTTTTACCTAAATCTGCACCTCCGAGATCTATCACATCCGTTTCCAGAAAAACTTTAACCTCAGCTCTGAATGGAACTCCTTCGCATTCCCTTACAGGTACCAATTTATCGCCAGGTATGAGTTTGAAGAAGGGATTTACTATAATGGTCTTAAAACACTTACAATCCTGCAAACCGTTTCTTCTTAACCCTTATGGATTTGTAGGATTATTACCCGGTATGACAGATCAATAGATGAAATTGATGGTATACCAATCGGTTTCAAATTCCCAGGGAAAGCCGGAAAAAGGAATTTTTTTTCATTAAGCTCTGATTTAACCCTTAATTGATAATGTTTGCCTTTTTTTATCCTTGTCAGAGGTATGATTTTCAGGCCATCTATTTCCGACATTAATAAACGGGCTTTTTCAAAATTCTTTGTCACTAAAGGATCATTTTTTCCCCAGGAACGCATTATCCTGTATTCTTTTTTTAAGGCATCATGTTGAATTTTATGATTGGTAGTTATGCTGGCTATTTTTTTATCAAACCAGAAGTCGTGAACTTCATATAAATTGATTAAAAATGTAAAGCTGACGGGTATTCCGCTTAACACAGCCTCCCTCATGTCTTCTCTAAAAACACCTTTGATTTTTAAATCGATCAAAAGATCGTCTTTGGTATTTTTTACAACTAAATTGGTAAGTTCAACCTCCGATGCAAACGCCAAGCTTGCTAGAAGAAAAAGGATTACAAAATTTAAGCAAGATAAACGAAGGCCGTACCAATTTGTATTGTCCATTCTTAAGAACCCCCACCATCTTTTTGGATAAAAAAACTCCTCCATCTAGCGGTGGCGAGCCAATTGACACATCACAAATGCTTTAGGATAGTTAAAACAATTGAATGTGTCATAAGGCCCTAATGTTTTCAAAGCCAAGCACCCTGACCCGCCAAAATCTCGTGCTTGGCCTTTTTTATTGGATTGCGCCCTTTCGAACGCCAGGTTCTGCGTTACCTGCGAATTCCCGGGTGAGCGCAATTAAGAACCCCCGCGGGCTGTGTGCTTTGATCACCACATAGGTGGCATACGATGGGTGGGACTCCATTCGGCTCCGTCAGCGCAATGATGCGGGAGGCGGAAGGAGTCCCGGGTATTTCAACCAGTTTATTAATCCCCAGGCTCAGGACAAGGATCGCCTACATCCCCTGTGCAGAACCAAGCCTCGGCGATGGTCTGGTTTCCGTTGTCCGCTATGGCCAGAACCTCCCACTTATAGGTTACGCCGTTCTCGACGAATTCCGGCGGAAGCGTAACCTGAGTGTCGCCATCGGGCGGCGCTTCGACAAAAATGCTAAATTGGTTCTCGGTTTCTAAATTCTCGACAATGACTTGGTAGGTTTCAACATCAATATCGCCCCCACTACAGGTCGCAACATCATCAAAAGGGACCAACATCTGTGTAACGTGGTCCCATTCGAGGAGAATCCCATTCGCTAACACTGTCACGTTTGAAGGCGAAAGGCCTGTAGGCGCGCACGGCAGATCTTTTGAGAGCTCTGCGCAGCCTTTCAGCCATTCTCCTTCGATCGACCTGGCAAAGAATTTATAGATCCCCTCATCAAAAAGGCCAAGGATTTCTGAGTGCGACATATCTTCTGTCCAATTCGGCTCATTGCTCTCTGAGAACAGCTCGGCAAGACCGAAATGTCTCAAACTCCCCCAGGTACTGATGTTGAACATCAAATCCCCGTCTGGATCTATGATCATTAGCTTTTTCCAGGGGTCTCCATCAGCGAAAACTTGAATGCCCGTGTCATTATCAGTGAAGTTTGTCTCGAAAATAATCTTCGCCTCCAAGGGCAATTCTTCACAATCTCCCCAGTCTCCCCAGCCTCCCCAGGCTAAAACCTCCGGGACAGCGGCGCCCATGATCAGCGCGACCACCGGGACCAATAGAACGGCCAACAAACGCATGGAACTCATCTTTCCGATCGATTTTTCTCTAACCTTTGCTGATAACATAATTACCTCCTTGTGTTGTGGTTTGCGGGCACTCCACATTATGAAGTGCCCGGGTTAATGATGGCTTAACAAATGTATGGCCGGTTACTTTTAACCAGCCCTGTTAAAGCTTTTTAGCTGCATTGCCTATTGCTGGTCCGGCGCGAATCATCCAGCTGAAATCAAACGGCCGCGATAATAACTCCATCATCTCTAGTTTCCGAGTATAATCGATAAATTTTACCGGAAGATTACCCCAAAATTATTAATTGATAATCTAGGGGAAAAAGAAGCGGCTAAGCAGATGAGGTTGAGGAAAAGACTCCTATAGATGAAATTCAGTTATAGGCTGCAAAATAGAGCCTAAGATATTTCAGCGCTGTTAAAAAAGATCTGCGGGTATACCAAAAAACAAGGGGTGATTAATCGTGGGATTTTTTAAATAAAAGAAGGTGATTTTATAGGTTGTCGCGATCAATCTACAAAATTAGCGTACAAATTTCAAAGCAAAATGGCTTCCCTGATTGATGGTGGACTTTACACGAATGGTGCCGTTCATAGATTCAATATAAGCTTTGACCAAGCTGAGCCCCAGACCCACA
>CP070746.1:988333-1005122 GCA_020348305.1 Desulfobacterales bacterium | reverse complement strand
CCCAGTAGTTCCAAAAGCGGTGGCAGCGTTATGGCCGACAAGACTCGCATGGAAAAGCTTTCTGCCGAAGAAAGCGCATTTATCCGGCCCTCACCATCAGGCGGAACATTAGGTGGCGTCGCCCGTAAAACAAGAGAGACCATGCTTGTTTGCGAGGCCGCCGGTTTTGATGTGATTATCGTAGAGACCGTCGGCGTCGGTCAGTCTGAAGCAACTGTGGCGTCGATGGTCGATTTTTTCCTTGTATTGATGCTTGCCGGTGCTGGCGACGAGCTGCAGGGAATCAAAAGAGGTGTCTTGGAGCTTGCCGATGCCATTGCAATCAATAAAGCAGATGGCGATAATGTGCAAAAAGCGAAAAAGGCCGCCAAAATCTATGAAACTGCACTGCATTTGTTGCAACCCTCTTCCCCCACCTGGACGTCCCCCGTTTTGATATGCAGCGCCCTGGATATGACCGGAATCGAGGAAATCTGGCAAAGCGTTTTAGATCATCGCGAGCGCTTGTCAGAGAGCGGCGAGTTGGAACATAAGCGCCGAAACCAAGCCGTTGATTGGATGTGGTCTTTAGTCGAAGAGGGGCTCAAAGCGCGATTTTATAAAAATCCTGAAATAAAAAAACAATTATACAAAATTGTCCGGTCCGTTGAAAAAGGCACCACAGCTCCAACGCTTGCAGCCAGTGAGCTTCTTTTTTTGCTTGACAAGAAACCTTCAGTCTAGAGAATTAAAAATTATATTTTAAATGATGAAAGGATGTTCCCCATGGGTATTGTCGAAGAAAAAATCAATGAACTTAGAACCCGTGAAATAAAAGTCCTTCAGATGGGCGGTGAAAAAGCGGTTGCCAAACAACACGAGAAGGGCAAGCTGACCGCACGAGAACGATTAAACCTTTTATTCGATGAGGGCTCCTTTCGTGAAATTGATATGTTTGTCAGCCACCGCTGCGTCAATTTCAGTATGGACAAGGTTGAGATCCCTTCCGATGGAGTGATCACCGGCCATGGCATGGTAGACGGGCGTCCGGTCTTTGCCTTTTCACAGGATTTTACTTCAAGGGCGGGCAGTCTCGGTGAGATGCATTCGAAAAAAATTTGCAAAGTAATGGATCTGGCCCTGAAGGCCGGGGTGCCGTTTATCGGTTTTAATGATTCCGGCGGAGCCCGAATACAGGAAGGCGTGGACGCGCTTTCCGGATACGGGCAGATTTTCTTTCGCAACTCCGCCTGCTCCGGTGTCATTCCACAGATATCGGCCATCATGGGCCCGACCGCCGGTGGCGCGGTATATTCCCCGGCGATGACTGACTGGGTATTCATGGTGAAGAACAGCAGTTACATGTTTATCACCGGACCGGAGGTGATAAAGTCCGTGACCGGTGAAGAAATTACCTTTGAAGAACTCGGTGGGGCCAAAACGCACAACGAAAAAAGTGGCGTGGCCCATTTTGCCTGTGAAAGCGATGATGATGCGATTCAGCGCATCAGAAATCTGCTCTCATATTTACCATCCAATAATATGGAAGATCCTCCGATTGTCGAAACCCGGGATGATCCGAAGAGAATCGATCCTGCGCTGGATACAATCATTCCGGATAGTCCCAATAAATCTTATGACATGAGAGAGGTTATTTGTTCGATTGTGGATAAAGGTGAAATCTTTGAACCTCACGAATTTTATGCCCGTAACATCATCGTTTGCCTAGCCCGGTTAAACGGTAGAAGTGTCGGTATTATTGCGAATCAACCGAAGTTCCTTGCCGGTTGTCTGGATATTAATGCTTCGGATAAGGCCACCCGCTTCATCCGCTTTTGTGATTCGTTCAACATCCCGCTTTTAACCATTGCCGATGTTCCCGGTTATTTGCCGGGGAGCCAGCAGGAATGGGGGGGAATTATCCGTCACGGCGCCAAGCTCCTGTGGTGTTATTCTGAGGCCACCGTGCCAAAGTTGTTGCTCGTTACCCGCAAAGACTACGGGGGTTCTTATCTTGCCATGTGCTCCAGAGATTTGGGGGCGGATATGGCCTTTGCCTGGCCGTCTGCCGAAATTGCGGTTATGGGTGCAGCCGGTGCGGCTAACATTATTCATCGCAAAGAAATTAAAGAAGCCGAAGATCAGACAGCGAAACGCGAAGAGAAAATCAAGGAGTACGAAGATCTTTTCTCGAATCCTTATGTTGCGGCCAGCAGGGGCTATATTGACGCCGTCATCGCGCCAAGTGAAACGAGACCGCGCTTGATTGATGCTCTGGAGGCCATGTGCAGCAAACGCGAAACCAGGCCTCCCAAAAAACATGGGAATATACCGATGTAGATGGAATTGACCGGTTGGTCCGTTTAGCCCGTTAGGCCGGTGAACTATATAAAAATGTTTTCCCACAGAAAGTTTATCTAATGGCAACTTGGAATTTCCAGATAAGCAGATAATTTACTTATAACCCCAATTGACACGGTTTTCCGCCGTGAGCCTTGCGCCTTGGACCTAATGCCTTAATCGGAGATTTGTAACTATGAAGATCCACGAATACCAGTCCAAAGAATTATTTAAAAAGTACAACATTCCCATACCGGAAGGTGGCGTTGCATTCAGTTCTGATGAAGCCGTAACGGTTGCCGAAAAATTAGGCGGGTATCCGGTTGTTTTGAAAGCCCAGATCCATGCCGGCGGCCGTGGCAAAGGCGGCGGCGTTAAGCTTGCCAAATCCGCCGAAGAGACCAAAAATGTCGCTCAAGAAATCATCGGCATGAATCTGGTGACTCACCAGACAGGAGCGGAGGGACGACTCGTCAAAAAAATTCTCGTTGAACAGGGGTTGAACATCGAAAAAGAGCTCTATTTAAGCATCATATCGGACCGGGTATCCGCTAAAATTGTGGTGATGGCCAGTGAGGCCGGTGGCATGGACATTGAAGAAGTGGCGGCAAAGACACCACAGAAGATTATCAAGGTTTTTATCAATCCGTTGCTGGGTATTCAGGCTTATCATTGTCGCCGGGTTGCTTTTGGCCTGAACCTGTCACCGCAACTGATGAAACCGTTTGTTGCCATGCTCAAAAACCTGTATCAGCTTTTTGTCGAATATGACTGCTCGTTGGTGGAGATAAATCCTTTGGTTCTTACCGCCGAAGAAACCGTCATCGCACTGGATGCCAAAATCAACTTCGATGACAATGCGCTGTTTCGCCATAAAGATCTCCTCGAATATCGCGATCTTGACGAGGAAAATCCTTTAGAGATCGAAGCGTCCAAATTCAACCTCAACTATATCAATTTGGACGGAAATGTAGGCAATATGGTGAACGGTGCCGGGCTGGCGATGGCGACCATGGACCTGATTAAGCTTGCCGGAGCAGAGCCGGCCAATTTTCTGGATGTTGGCGGTGGGGCGAGCGCCGAAATGGTTGAAAACGGTTTTCGAATCATTTTAGGTGATGAGAATGTGAAAGCGATTCTGATCAACATTTTCGGCGGAATTCTGCGATGCGATGTGTTGGCGGAAGGTGTCATCAAGGCAGCTCAAAAAACCGGTATCAAGGTACCGGTCGTGGTCCGGATGGAGGGTACCAACGTTGAAGAGGGGCGCAACATCTTGTCTAAATCCGGCCTGAATCTGATCACAGCGACTGATTTAAAAGACGCCGCCAAAAAAGTAGCGAAACTGGTGGGAGAATAAAAAGGTGGCCGACTCGATTAGACTAAATATAAAAAATTTTAACCATGCGAAAAGTAGAATAAAGAGGAAAAAAGTGAGCATTTTCGTTGATAAAGAAACCAAAGTGGTGGTTCAGGGAATTACCGGCAGGGAAGGGCAATTTCACACCCGGCATTGTATTGCTTATGGTACCCAGGTGGTAGCGGGGGTAACCCCGGGCAAAGATGGGCAAAAAATGGATGATGTTCCTGTGTTTAACACCGTGCACGATGCCGTTGATGCCACCGGGGCCAATTGCAGCTTAATTTTTGTGCCTCCAGCCTTTGCTGCCGATGCCATCATGGAAGCAGCAGATACCGGCCTTGATCTTGTGGTTGTCATTACCGAGGGTATTCCGGTGCTGGACATGATGAAAGTCAAAAATTATCTCAACGACAAACACACGCGCATGATCGGTCCCAACTGTCCGGGGATTATTGCGCCCGGGCAGACCAAAATCGGTATTATGCCGGGGCCTATTCACAAGGCCGGTGGCCCCATTGGTGTGGTTTCGCGTTCCGGCACCCTAACCTATGAAGTGGTCCATCAATTAACTTTGCAGGGAATTGGGCAGACCACCTGTGTCGGCATCGGTGGCGATCCCATATGCGGGACGAACTTTATTGATTGCCTTGAGGCCTTTGAAAAGGATCTCGAAACAAAAGGAGTGGTCATTGTGGGCGAAATTGGTGGTACTGCCGAAGAGGAAGCTTCCGAATTTATCACTGCCAACATGACCATACCAGTTGTGGGATTTATCTCCGGTTTGACCGCACCGCCTGGAAGGCGAATGGGGCATGCCGGAGCCATTATCAGTGGCGGCAGCGGAACGGCTCAGGCCAAGATAGAAGCGATGAAGACTCACGGTGTTCATGTTTGCGAAGATCTCGGCACACTGGGTGAGATGTGTGCGCAAGTTTTTATATAAATTTTGAGCCATGTAGGCGTTTAGAAAATATAAAATTTTTACCAAATAAAAAATACAAAACACGAATTAAAAATTTACAAAATTTATTTTGGAAATTTATCATGCACGAAATGGGAATTGCCCTGCAGATTGTTGACATTGCCACCGCTTCCATCCCCCCTAATTTGGGTGATGTCCGGGTTGCCAAGGTAAATTTGAAGGTCGGCAAACTGGCTGCGGTCGTACCTGATAGTCTCCGGTTTTGTTTTAGCGTCGCCACCAAGGATACGCCTTTAGATGGTGCCGAGCTTGTTATTGAAGAGCTTCCCGTCCTCGCCAGATGCAAGGAGTGCAGCACGCAATGGACCATCACCAATCCAGTATTTCAATGTCAGACATGCAATAGTGGTTCTTTAGAGATTCTTTCGGGGCGCGAACTTGATATTGAATCCATCGAAATAGCCGAAGAGGATAAAAATGATTCTGGATAATACTGCCAAAGGCCAAAAATATTATCATCATAAAGATTTTCCCCATAACCATCATTCACACGCCGACGACAGTGCGTCGGCCATCAGTGTTCAAAAAAGCGGGACGCGAGAGATAAAAGTGGTGCGCCGGGTGCTGGATGTGAATGAAAAAATGGCTGAGGAAAACCGCAAACTATTTGCTGAAAATGGCGTCTTTGTGCTCAATGTAATGAGCTCTCCGGGTTCCGGCAAAACCACCACCCTTGAAAAAACGTTGGCTAAAATTTTGCCGGAATACAAAAGTGCGGTCATTGTGGGAGATATCTGCACCACCCATGATGCCGATCGTTTGGCGATCTCGGGTGCTCCGGTGGTACAGATCAATACCGATGAGTTTGGTGGTGATTGTCATCTGGCCGCCCATGTGATTGACAAAGCTGCCGGCGGGCTTGATCTGGCGGATATCGACTTATTAATTGTCGAAAACGTGGGAAATCTTGTATGCCCGGCGGAGTTTGACATCGGAGAGGATTCGCGGGTTGTGATTTTGAGTGTAACGGAAGGCGAGGATAAGCCCGCCAAATATCCGTTGATGTTCAGGGAATGCGAAGCGGCCCTGTTAAATAAAATCGATTTGTTACCCTACCTGGATTACGACAAAGATAAAGCCGTTGAATATATCCATCAGGTTCATCCGGATATGCCGGTTTTTGAGATCTCTGCCCGCACTGAAGAAGGATTTGAACCCTGGATTGAATGGCTGCACAAGAAAATTAAAGAAAAGATCGGCTAGTAGAGCGCTTCCAAATTAGTATTTCGAATTTGGCCTTAGTAATTCGCAGTCCCTTTAATCGGTTTCAGGTGTCGGGTGTCAGGTTTCAGTTGCCGAAGATGCTGTCCCTGAAACCTCTTATGAAACTAGCCAAAGGCGAAGTTTCTTTTTCGATCAAACTGGCCGTTTTTCAGGCCAGCGGCTGGGCTGAACACTGAAACCCGAAACCTTTGGAATTCGGACTATCGTATTTGCCTTACGCTCTCATCTGTGTGGCAATCCGCAACACGTAACCCAAACTTTGGCCCGACCAGCAACCAGAAACCAGCATCCAGCAACCAGCGGCCAGTATCCAGTTACCAGCTACCAGAATCAAGTTCCCATCGCTTTCTTCCAAAACGGCGAGAGCGCTCGCAAGTTCTCGATAATCGGCGGTAATTTTTCCACGATAAAATGGACTTCTTCTTCAGTATTGTACCGGCTGAGGCTGAAGCGGATCGATCCGTGTGCGGCGGTAAACGGCACCCCCATCGCACGCAGAACATGGGATGGCTCAAGAGAGCCGGATGTGCATGCTGAACCAGATGATGCGCATATTCCATGTTCATTCATCATCAACAAAATAGCCTCACCTTCCACATATTCAAAGGCAATGCTGGTGGTATTCGGCAGGCGACTGTCTCGTTCACCATTGACGATCGTATTTTGGACGTTCTCCAACAGGTTGTTTTCCAGTTTATCGCGCAGCCCTTTAATCCGTTCATAGCCATTTTCGTCAAGATGTTTTTCAGCCAATTTTGCCGCCTTACCCAAACCGATAATCGCGGCTGTGTTTTCCGTTCCGCCGCGGCGTCCTTTTTCCTGATGACCGCCGACCATAAACGGTGCAAATTTAGTTCCCTTGCGAATATAGAGTGCACCGATGCCTTTGGGTGCATGAAACTTATGCCCCGAAAGGGATAACATATCCACCCCGGTATTGTTAACGTCTATAGGGATTTTACCGATGGCTTGAACCGCATCGGTATGAAAGACGATGTCTCTGCTTTTTATCTCTTGGGAAATTTCTTCGATCGGGAAGATAACGCCTGTTTCATTGTTGGCCCACATGACACTGACGATGGCCGTATCGTCGCTCAGATTTTGATACAGATAATCGAGGTCCAGGTGTCCGTGATTGTCGACCGGCACAAAGGTTACCTGGTAGCCATTTTTTGAGAGGTTTTCGTAGAGATTTTTAATCGCCGGATGCTCTACCCGGGTGGTGACGATATGCCGTTTATCGGGATAAGATTCTATGGCCGCCCGGATGGCAGTGCTATCGCTTTCGGTACCGCAACTGGTAAAAACGATTTCATCGGGTGCGGCTCCGATTAACGTAGCGACATTTTCCCGTGCTTCTCTGATTTTAGCAGCCACGTCCCCTCCGAAAGAAGGCATGCTGGAAGGGTTGCCATAATACTCGCTAAAATAGGGCAGCATGGCTTCCAATACTTCCGGCGCAACCTTGGTGGTCGCATTGTTGTCCATATAAATGACGTTCATTGCTGCACCTCCTCAACCACAAGTTCGGGGGTTACCAGTTCCCTCAACTTAGCTTCGACATAGTGTTTAAGCGTCACATGGGATTTGGTGCACGCTGCACAAGTGCCGCCCAGTCGGACCAGCACACGGTTTCCATCTACATCGACCAGCTCGAGTTTGCCGGCGTCTTTCTGCAACATCGGATTTATTTCCCGCTCAATGCTTTCTTCAATCAATTTGATTTTCTGGAGGTTGGTTAATTGCTGCGGTTGTTTTTTTGCCGGGCGCTCGGTGCCGAGGATCGAATCGATAATTTCCTGAATACGATCATGACAATTGCCGCACCCGCCTCCGGCTTTGACATAATCGGTAACATCTTCGATGGTCTTGAGATGGTTTTCGCGCACAACTCGTTCAATTTCCAGGTCAGTGACACCAAAGCACTCGCACACGATTTCGCCTTCTACCTTTTTTTCCTCATCACCGCGATAACAGGTAATGGCTTTTTCGAGTGCATCTCTTCCCATCACCGAACAATGCATCTTTTCCTTCGGAAGGCCACCTAAGTAATTAGCGATATCCTCATTGGTGATTTTTGCAGCTTCTTCCAGGGTCAGGCCTTTGACCATTTCGGTCAATGCTGAGGAGGATGCAATAGCGCTGGCACAGCCAAATGTCTGAAATTTTGCGTCCTTTATTTTTCCGTTATCATCGAGTTTAAAATAAAAGGTCAGCGCATCACCGCACGCCAGGGACCCGACTTCTCCAACACCGTCTGCGTCTTCGATCGTGCCCACATTGCGCGGATTCAGAAAGTGCTCCTTGACCTTATCTGTATATTCCCACATGGTATCCTCCTGTCTTGGATAAATTCGTGTTGATTCCGAAGTTAATTACATTTTTTGACGAATTAATTTTAACATGACTCCCAAAATGTAATCATTTAATTTTGAAAGAAAAGTCGGCTTAGACAATATTGTGCCAGACTGCCACAAATGCTCAGCTGGCTCATGAAAACCCGCCGGATCCGCCAGGAGTACAGTTGCCAAAACCCGATCCCCCGATACATGCAGTGCTCAATAACTTTTTGACTTGATTGGTGCCACATTTAGGCATGAAACGTGCCTGTCATCGGTGGAGGAAAGCAGCATTTCAAACTCACAATCACACTTATCACATTTTAGCTATCGCGCCGAAAATTTTTAATAATTGACTTTTTTATCATTTAAATTCATTATTCCATTTACCCACTTTCCGTTTTCTTGGTATTCAGGTAATTGAACTATGCTATCAAATCCAGTTTAAATTCAGCGGTTAAATTTTTTTTATTAGAGCCATTAAAATTGAAAACGTTACTAAAATAATTTTCAAAGTTTCTGAAATTTGAAGTTTCCCTTTAACCTCCAACCTAACACGCTGATAATTATCAGCTAAACCAAGGAGGTGGGTCATGAATTCCAAAAATATCAGACGAGCAGTTTTTGCCGGCAGCTGGTATCCAGCTCGTGCTTCTGAGTGTGAGCGCGAGATTAATCAATTTTTAAAGGAAGGAGAAAAACGAACTGTTCCGGACAGAAAACTGGTTGGTGGCATTGTACCCCATGCCGGATGGTATTTTTCCGGCAGCATCGCCTGCAATGTTATCAACTGCTTGAAGTCAGCCGAAGCTACCGATGTGTTTGTCGTTTTTGGTATGCATCTTCACCCGGAGTCTCCCTGTTTCATGATGACTCAAGGCGCTTGGGAGACGCCCTTTGGTGAACTGCCGGTTCATGAAACACTGGCCGGCGAGTTGGCTAAACGATTTCCCTTTACTATCGAAACCCCGGACAGTTTCACTCAAGACAATACCGTCGAGTTACAGCTGCCATTCATCAAATATTTTTTTGAAGATGCAACCATTGTAGCCATGGGCGTACCCCCGGCGATAAATTCGCTTGAAATCGGAAAAAGCGTTGCTGAAATTGCAAAACGACTGGACCTGCAGGTAAACGTCCTCGGATCTACCGATCTTACGCATTATGGGTATAATTACGGCTTTGTTTCCAGGGGCACAGGCCCAAGCGCCGTGGAATGGGTAAAACATGAAAACGATCGCCGGGTGATTGATGCCATGCTGGCAATGGCACCTGAAAATGTAATCAGCGAAGCGCTTGCCAATCAAAATGCCTGCTGCGCCGGTGCGGCCGCAACCGCCATCGCTACCGGAAAAGAATTGGGCGCCGAAAAAGCCGAAACTATCGCTTATACCACCAGTTATGACAAAAGCCCGGGAGATAGTTTTGTGGGATATGTAGGGATTGTCTTTTAATGACAGAGGTCAGACGACAGAGGATCTAAGAAGTTGGAAGTCGGAATGCGGAATTCGGAATATATCGCAGAGTATAATGGGCAGAGGACAGAAGCCAGTGACCAGCAACCAAAAGCCAGTTGCAAGAGACCAGTATCAAGCATCAAGTTTCAAGTTTCGGGGAAGACAAGTCGGGGCAGCAACCTTGCCAGCTCATTAAACAATTTTCCAGATGACGCGACTGATAACAATATATAGGATGGAAGTCAGTTGTCATTCCGGTGACAGGGCAACCCATCCTACCGGACCTTTCGTCACTTAACCGTATGCTGTTCATCAGCCTATTTGTCATTTTCGAAATCACCCCTACTAACGCCGATATCTGCTCTTCTCCTCTAACGACCAATAGATGGACCCTCAATGCATATCGAATCTAAGCCAGAAACAACGCAGCGACCAAACCTGCCCCCAGTGTTTAGGTATTCATTTACAAACATGCCGGGTGCCGGTGATCTCGAAATAACCGGAAACAATAGAAGGTGAACCGGTGGCGGTTTTAAGACCGCATCGGTTGCTGCCCCGAAAAATAATCTTTTTATTAAATTTAAATTAGTCTATCATCCTCTCCTTTCTTTTGATTGGAAATACCATGATCAAATTGCGCAAAATTTGAAAAAAAGCAAGAAAAAAACGCTTTTAGCTAAAATCAAAGAAAAAAATGCGGCGGGTGGGTCTAACAGACTATTTGTCAACAGTATTTTTTTGATGTGATTTCAGGATCTTGGCCCAGGTGTCACGCAATTTAACGGTGCGGTTAAATACCAGAGCTTTAGCAGTAGAATCTTTTGAATCCACGCAAAAATAGCCCAAGCGCTCAAACTGAAAACGGCTTCCAGGTGTCGCTTTTGCCAGGCTGGGTTCAAGCTTGCAATCTTTTAATGTTTTCAAGGAATTGGGATTCAAATAGGTGCTGAAATCCTTACCCTCTTCGACCTCGTTGGGATTTTCTTTCACGAAAAGATGATCATACAGGCGGACTTCGGATGGAATGGCGTGTTTTGCGGAGACCCAGTGTAAGGTTCCCTTGACTTTGCGACCATCCGGGGCATCCCCACCCCGGGTTGCAGGATCATAGGTACATCGAAGTTCAATGATGTCTCCGGTATCGGGGTCCTTGATCACATCGATACATTTGATGAAAAAGGCGTAACGCAGGCGAACTTCGCGGCCGGGCGCCAACCGGAAAAATTTCTTCGGCGGATCTTCCATGAAATCCTCCTGTTCAATGTAAAGCACACGTGAAAACGGCACCTTGCGCGTGCCCATTGAGGGATCCTCCGGGTTGTTTATGGCTTCTAACTCTTCTTCTTTATCTTCCGGATAATTTTCGATGACGACCTTCAACGGACGCAATACGCCCATTACGCGGGGGGTGCGTTTATTCAAATCTTCACGGATGCAGTATTCCAGCAAGGCGATATCCACCATGCTATCGGCTTTGGCCACACCGATGCGATTGCAAAAATTGCGGATGGCTTCAGGGGTATAACCGCGGCGGCGTAAACCGGAAATCGTCGGCATGCGGGGATCGTCCCATCCGGTGACGTGGCCGTCTTCGACCAAACGGATCAGTTTACGTTTGCTGAGCACCGTATGGCTGAGATTCAAGCGCGCAAACTCGATTTGCTGTGGGTGGTAGACTTCCAGCCAATCGAGAACCCAGTCGTACAATTCACGATTGATTTCAAATTCCAGGGTACAAATCGAATGTGTGATTCCTTCGATAGAGTCCGAGAGACAATGGGTAAAATCGTACATCGGATAAATACACCACATGTCCCCGCTGCGGTAATGGGATACATGTTTTATGCGATAAAGGGTGGGGTCGCGCATGATGATGTTTGGAGAGGCCATATCAATTTTGGCCCGCAAAACGTGCTCTCCATCCTTAAACTCTCCAGCCCGCATACGTTCGAACAAATCCAAATTTTCCTGGATGGATCGTTCGCGATAGGAGCTGTTCTTCCCAGACTCCGTTAAGGTTCCGCGGTATTCTCGGATTTCCTCAGGGCTCAAACTGTCCACATAGGCTTTGCCGGCTTTGATTAATTGAACGGCATATTCGAAAAGCTGCTCAAAATAGTCGGAGGCATAATACTCCCTATCTTCCCATTCAAATCCCAGCCAGCGAACGTCTTCTTTAATGGCTTCAACGTATTCAATGGTTTCTTTGCTCGGATCGGTATCGTCATAACGCAAGTTGCAAAGACCATTGTATTCTTTGGCGAGGCCAAAATTCAGGCAAATCGATTTGGCGTGTCCGATGTGCAGATAGCCGTTGGGTTCAGGTGGAAAGCGGGTGTGGACCCGTCCTTCATTTTTATTGGCTTTTATATCTTCTTCGATAATTTGCTTGATGAAGTTTGAGCTCGATTTCGCCTCTTTTACATTTTTCTTTTGATTATTGGAGGCTTCTGTTTTCATCGTCACTTCCTTAATAATGGAATGGATTGATTTTTGCTTTGCCACTGATTCTGCAGAGTAGCTAACTTTCTTATTAATATTATAATGTCAAGAATATCTATACCCAAAAAGTTTTTACTGAATAATTGAAAATGGTCGGATCTTTGGTTACAAATAATGCTTTATGGCGCAACGCTTGAGTAATTAATAAACGATCAAATGGATCTTTGTGATGATCGGGCAGCAATGTTGAATCAATCATGTCCGAGGCTGAAGGATTGATAATCTTGATGTTGGTGTTCTCCAGTAATCCTGCCTTCCATTCGTGAACATTGCGTATGCTGACTTTTCTTTTCTTGGATAAGAGTGCGACCTCCCAGAATGAAATAGATGAGACAAAGACATTTCCCTTCAGGCTTTGATTGTCAAGAAAGTAAAGGAAATCTTTGGAAACCCATTCTTTTGAACTCCAAAATATAAGAGCGTGAGTATCAAGGAGATAACGATTTGTTGTCAAATATATCCCTCCCAAATATCTTCTAAAGGTTTAATAATTTCTTCTGGTGAAACAAGCAGCTTGGGTTGAACTTTCATGTTTTCGCGCCAGTCAGCTATAGGCGCGGAAACAAGGCGCGCTACTTCCTGGTTGTTGCGTTGGATAATAATTGTTTCCCCATTGGCAACCTTATTGAGATACTCGAAGAGATTATTTCTAAGTTTTGTAGCAGAAACTTTAATCATGACTTCCTTTAAGCTAACATGTACAACTAATTGACGCACATGTACATAATATACATCTAAATTTATAAAAATCAAGCGCTGTTTTAAATAATCTACTTACCGAATCCAGTTCGACCGTCTTGGCCAAAAAAAATTATCTTTCAACATCGAACACCAGACCGCTTCCGGCAGCCCGACGATATCCTTACTTAAGATATTCTCTTGTCTTTTATAACAAATAATAGTAATCATTTTTCTACACTTTTGTTTTAATTTTTGCAAAGCTAATTTCTAAGTTGTACTCTCAATTATGTCCGCATGAAGGATAAGATTTATTCAATTATATACGATTGTGCATCTGATTTAATGATAAGCATTGAATCATCAATTAATAAACCAAAAGGAGGAAAACAGATGAGAGACCGAAAGACGCTGATGCGGGTAATGATAGGGGTATCGATTGTATGTGTGGTTGCTGGCATGGCTTCTATGTCGCAGGCGGTTGATTTCTCCATCGGCGCCGGTGCTGGGATGGCTCCTGACTATGAGGGCTCAGATGACTACGAACCGGTTCCGATCCCGTTTGCTGAGGCCAAATTTGAAAATGGGATGTATGTCAAGTTGGAAGGCCTTACGCTGAGGGCCAGTGTAATTCCCAGCGATATCTGGCTCTTAGGGCCCGTGTACAATTATCGTCCTTCTCGAAGCGCTGTGGACAACAGCAAGGTGGATGATTTAAAAAATGTGAGCGATGCAAATGAGCTGGGTGTCTTTGGGGGTTTTGAGTACTATGGCTGGTTTGCGAACGGGGAGTTTTTGGCGGATATTGGCGATGCGCATGATGGGTGGCTGGGCACTCTGAAAGGCGGGTATAATTGGAAACTGAGCAGTTGGGTTATTTCTGTTGGCGGCTCAACCACCTATGCCAGCAAGGATTACATGAGAACTTATTTTGGAATCGATGGTGCGGATTCGGCGCGCAGCGGACTTTCTACGTATGATGCGGATAAGGGCATTAAGGAGTTTGGTGTTGATCTAGGAGTCAACTGGAGCATGACGCAAAGCTGGAGTCTGCGAGGTATTGCCAAATATACCCGCTTGACAGGCGATGCGGACGATAGCAGCCCCGTGGTGGACGAGGGCAGTGAGAATCAGTTTTTCGGCGGTGCCCTGGTCGTATTCTCTTTTTAGCCGGTCAAACTCTCGCAGACATAGTTAACCGCCCAAAAAGACTGGCAGATATACTATAACGATCTCTAATGGCAGAGAAGTAAATCCCTCTGCCTTTTTTCTTTTTATCAAGTTTATTTATCTTCCAAAGCCCAAAGGAGGAGGAACCATGTATTTAGGCTACCAATATGGGGACGGACATGAAAAAATGCATTTCTATTTGATTATAAGTATAATATAAGTTGAATATGCCCCGCAAAGCTCGCCTAGATGCCCCAGGCGCATTGCACCACATCATCTGCCGAGGAATAGAGCAGCGAAAAATATTTAACGATGATGCCGATCGCGATAATTTTTTGCATCGTCTTAGAATTATTTTAAAAAAGACCTCAACGCCTTGTTACGGTTGGGCGCTGATACCAAATCATTTTCATCTATTATTGCGAACCGGCAAAATACCCATTTCCACAGTCATGCGCAGGCTATCAACCGGTTATGCCGTCAGCTTCAATCGCCGCCATCGCCGTTACGGGCATCAGTTTCAAAATCGTTACGGTGGTCACAGTGTCCTTATGGGTAAGCAAAAAAGAGACTTTCAAGATGTTGACTATGTGCTGCAGCTATTTGACGATAAGGTAGCCGAGGTCCGACGCAATTACCGAGAATATGTTCGGAAAAGAATTGATTTAGCACGCCGGCCTGAGTTGGTGGGCGGAGGATTGCTCAGAAGCACTGGGGGCTGGGCTGTATTAATAGCGATGAACAAAATTGACTCAGGATATGAATTTAAGCTTAATAAAATGAGAAATGCATTTTTTCATGACCGTCCCTATTTACCAAAATGTTTTTTTCTGTCGCGAACTTCCAAGAAATGCGATGGGAAAAGTTCAAAAAAATGTACTTGTAGACACTTATACCAATTAACTGAATGGATTACCAGACAATCATGCCCTTAATACCGATATAGGGGATTGCACCCACCGATCCGTTGTCTGGAACAGAAGAACCGCCTAAGGGAGCAACCCCCCAACACCGATCTGAAGCGGTTTTGAGTTATCCCACCGGTATCATTGTTAATCTGTCGATCGCATTACTTTTTTATCCAGCGCGGCACTTTGAATGTGGAGCCTGGATAAGGCGTGAGAGGCGGATCGGTGAAAATCGGCTGCAACTCGCCGCCTTGCACCTGGTAGTGAACCACAGGTGCAGCCGATTGGGCGCGCAGGACATTTTCCTTGTCCCATTTGATCAAGCCGAGTTCACCCTCATAGCCGTTTTGCTGGATATATTTGTTCACGGCTTTAAAGTTATAGGCATCGCCCACGTTTTCAACCGCATTGGCCCAGGCCTTTACGGCGGTGTAGGCGATCCAGGAACCGGCCGGGATCTGGTGTTTATAGAGTCGGACGAACTTGTCAATCCAGGCCTGAGCCCTGGCATTGGTCGCTTTTGGGGCAGGCAGACCGCTGGGCATCTCACCGATAATCCCGTCGGCTTGAGAACCCAGGGCGTCCACCACCTCACGCGGCGTAATGCCCCAACCCAGGCTCAGAATTGCGTTGCTGGGTTTCTTAAGGAACTGCTGGACGAAGGTGATATTTTCTTGGCCGCTGGGGATCTCGATATGGACAAGCGCCGGTTTGATCCTGCGGATGCGGGTTAAAATGGTGCCCCACTCGTTGGTGCCGTAAGGCACGGTTTCACGTTTGGCCACTTTCCAACCCTTCTTAGCGAAGTTTTCAGACAGCGTGTCACCCACTTCGACGCCCCAGGAATCATCGCTATTGATGATCATGGCGGTTTTATTGGGGTATTCATAGGGCAGGGCCATCAACGCCCGAAACATGCTCTTGGCCTGCTCGACCCCCACATCGGTGGTCTGGTAGATGTTGTAATATTTCTTGGGATCCTCATTAAAAACATCCACGGCCGCCTGGGAACCATCGTCAGCGAAAAAAGGCGCGTCGTATTTCCCGTAGGCACGAACATCCTGACCCCATCCGGCCCAACCCGCATGCACAGCCGCTACATTCTTTTGGCCGCACAGGTAATCGGCCGCTTGCATGACCACTTCAGGGGCGAACTCCTTGGAATCGAAACGGAGAATCTCGAGCTGCTTGCCCAGCAGGCCGCCCGATGCGTTGATCTCGTCGATGGCCATCTTGATGCCCTTGAAATAGTCTTCGCCGGAGCCGGCATAAGCACCGGTCTGAGGAATCGGGACTCCGACTGGAATGGTCTCGGCTGCCATGGCCCAGGGGGCAAAAAGCAGACAGACCGCCACTACCATTGTAACTAGACTAAGTCTTTTCATGTTACACCTCCTATTTCATCGAAAAATAGTGCGGTTGGATTAATGATATAATACCTCTTGCCGATTAAATAAACTCGTTTAAAAAGCGAGATTACTAGAAATTAATGAAACAGCGTCCCACAGGATCGGCTTAATGGTCGCACACTATGTCCCCTGAAACCTGCTCAAAGGTCAGTCGTTTTCCACCTCGCCGGCCGATGGTTTGAGAAATAGACCCATGACGCCGTTTGGAAGCGCCAACACCAAAATCACGGCCAAGGCACCCATGATCACATCCCGATAGGCGCCCAGCGGATTCATGAGTTCACTGGCCGTTACAATGAAAAAGGCGCCCAGGATGGCGCCGGGAAACTGGCCGAGACCGCCTACCAGCATCATGACCATCAACATACCAAACAACGCCATGCTCACCATACGGAACGAGAGCACACTATAGAAATGGGCGTAATAGGCCCCCATGAT
>CP070746.1:970665-988233 GCA_020348305.1 Desulfobacterales bacterium | reverse complement strand
TGTTTTTTCCGATGCGGATAAAGACTGGTACAAAAACTACTTCATCGCCTTAGCGCCCAAACTTGAAGTGGGTGGCTGTTTTACGGCACATAATGCGTCCGGAGGCTATAGCGGAATTAGAGAGTTTCTCGAATATGTGCAAAGCTTACCCAACTTCGAAACTATGATAAACCGCTCCAGCCCGGCGGGAATTTCGATCAGCTACAAGAAAGCTGAGAAGTGATTTGACAATACGAAAAGAATCGTTTTTATTTTTCCAGGGTACCATCTTTGCCAGCCATTCGAGGGTTAGATCGGGTTTTATCCGAACCACTTCCGCAGCTGATGCACGGGCATCCTCATCACGGCCTAATTCGATATAAGTGACGGCCAGAAGCATATGGCTAAACATATCATTGGGGCTGCGACTTTGCGCTTGCTTACCCGCTGTGAGTGCCTCTTCAAACTTTCCTATCATCCAGAGGGCATAGCCGAAATTATAATAGAAGGGTCGGCCTCCACGCCCGCCATGCGAGACCGCCATTCGGCCCGAGCCTTTCGGCGGTGAGCTCAAGGCCGAGGGCAAGGCGATGCGGGCGGGCTGTACCGACCAAATCAGGCGGGCACAGAGGCCCGCCCCACGATGACCTCATTTATTAAGTTGACGCCTATGCGCGAATCTAGAAAGCGACTTAACTTGCTTATTGTGGATAATCAGAAAAAAATATCACAAGAAGATATATTCAATTATATCGGCTATTTTTGGAAAAACGGAATACAATGGTTAAAAAATAGTTAAATGTTGCAAAGCTTTTAAAGCCAACTATTGATAATACCTAAAATCTTGTGATATTGATTACAAATCACAAAATTATCTGATATTGTGATTTTGGTAAGATGAAATCGCTTATGAGGTGGGTTTTTACATAGAAATGCTCAGTGCTAACTAAGGAGATGAAACTATGAAAGATCTGATTAGCTGCATCGTAAAGGCTATAGTTGAATATCCGGAACAGGTAACGGTTACTGAAATTGCAGGTGACCAAACATCGGTTTTAGAACTTAAAGTAGCAAAGAGTGATATGGGTAGGATTATCGGAAGACATGGCCGAACTGCACAGGCCATCCGAACAATATTAAGCGGAGCATCTGGAAAGGCGGGAAAACGCTACATCCTTGAGATTGTGGAGTGATACTGCCTTGGTGTGATATTAACTATAAACCCATTGGTACTGAAAGTTTTGCTCTCTGAAGAGCCTTAAACAAGCATCTACCACATTTGGATCATAAAGGATCCCTCTATTATTTGATATTTCTTCCAGAGCCTTATCTACGCCAAAGCCCGGCCGGTAAGGCCTATGTGACGTTATGGTTTCAACAACATCGGCTACACACAAAATCCTTGCTTCAATAAGTATCTTTTCTCCCGAAAGACCCTGTGGGTACCCAGAGCAGTCCATTTTTTCGTGATGCTGAAGCACTATTAGATCAACAGGCCATGGAAAATCAATGTCCTTCAAGATTTCATATGCGACTTGGGGATGTCTTCTTATCAATTGAATTTCTATATCGTTAAGCTTCCCGGGCTTACTTAGAATCTCAGCTGGAATGGATATTTTGCCTATATCATGAATAAGCCCTGCCATTTGGACCCCTTTAATTTGATGCTCGGCAAACCCCATCTCCCTTGCAAGAGCCATGGCAAGACCGGCAGTGCGCTTTTGATGCCCAGCCGTATAGGGGTCGCGTTTTTCCACAGTCAAAGACATGGCTTTGACAATTTGATCCAGGTTTTTTTTCAATTTGTGGTAGCTTTGCTGAAGTTTTTCCTCTGCTATTTTGCGCTCTAATATTTCCTGTTTAAGCTGCTCATTTAGTTTTGTGAGTTCAGCGGTCCTTTCCTGCACCATTGCTTCAAGATGATCGCGGTGTTTTAGCAATTCATCTTCTGCTTCCATCTCTTTGGAAACGATAGTCAAAAATCCTAGAGATAGACAGACTTTGTCTTGCTCATAGGTTTCTATGGTTGCCTGGTCCTTGAGCCAATTAACGCTGTCATTTTTCATCGAGATTTTGTAAACCGCCTCAATCGTTCCCGTTTCTTTGCCCTCTTCGCGCAATTCTTGCCAGGCATCACTCAATTCCTCCTGGTTTCTAACCTCTTTTCTAATACCAACATCCAAATCCAGGTATTTGTAAATGCGACGATCGATGACGCATTTTCGAAAAACCTCAGCAACATCGGTATATTTGCATCCTAGAAGTTCTATTAATTGTTTGCTGACATATTCATACCAGATATTCTTTTTATGCCCCTGCCATGCAGAAATATATAGTATTGTTGGGTTTCCGGTTTCCTCAAATGCACGGTAACGCTTAATATATTCGGAGACGCGTTTCTTCAATTGATCACTGTAATCACCATACAGAATGCGTCCACAATAATCTTCAAAATTAGTAGTTTTTAGATCATGAAAGGTTTCCATCGTATTTACAATCCTTGAAGACGGTTAAGGCTGTTGTGGTTATACTAGAGATGCACACTTACAATACATTGGAATGTCAAAACAGGAAAGCTAGACTTTTTTTAAATCCATCGACCTTTCCATGAATTCATCAAGCACGCGATAAAGTTCATCTACGCTGTCGATGTTGAGATGCTCATCGGCCGAATGCTGGCTCATATCACCGTCGGCCCCCCACACGATTCCCTTGAAGCCGTGGTCAGACAGGAACCGGGCATCGCTGGCCCCGTGTTCAAATCCTACGGCGGTCTTGGGAGAAATTTCTAAAAGCAGGTCCAAATAGGGGGTCTCGCCGCCCATGAATAGCGGCTCCTTTTTCTCGACAATCAGTTCACCGCGAATTTTGTCCCGTATTTGCTCAACGACATCTTCCATATCGTCGTTTTCCGTATAGCGCACATCGAACAACGCCTCGGCATAATCCGGGACTTGATTAATCGATTCACCGGCCTGAATGCGGCCGAAATTCAATGTTCGATGCCAGTGATCCGGGGTGGATAGGTCAAAATATTTTTTGAGTATCATGTAATCATCGATCAGATTTTCAATCGCGTTTTCCCCGAGCCAGGGGCGTGCGCCGTGGGCTGATTTTCCCCTGGCGATCAGTTTGAGCTGAACAATACCTTTTTCTTTGACCACAATTTTTTCAATGCTGCCGCCGTCCAATGCAATGGCGAAGTCGGTTTTTATCTCTTTTAGCGCTATTTGAACGCCATCGGCGCCGCCGATCTCTTCATCTCCGGTAATGAGGATACCAAATGCCAGATCCTCTTGGCCTCCGTTGGTGTCTTTTAGCCGCTGAAGCTGGTTTTTAATTAAAACCAGCGATAATGCGGCGGCGTACTTGTCATCGATGCTTCCGCGACCAAAAAGTTTGCCGTCTTTTTCGATCGGTTCAAACATTTCATCGGGGGCGTCGACCACATCGATATGGGACATCAGCAGTATGGAGGCATAATCGTTTGGCGGCATCACCAAAATAGAGGGTATCTGATTATGATCCATACGCCGGTATGGGATGTCATTATTCTTCAGATAATTTTCGATATGTGACGCACACCGTTGAATCTCTTCGGGTTTCGAATGCATGGTTTTGAAGCGAATCAGTTCTTTGGTCAGTTCAATGATTTCTCTCATTTTCAATACTTTTCCTAAGAAGTTCAAAACGTACTAGATATGATTTTGATTATATGACTTTTAACTAAACGAAATTTTCCATAAGGGGCAAGTGCCTTCTGATTTGCAATAATTAATTGTGTTCAGCAAGGCGCATTGAGCAGCACTTTGTTAAGAATTAGATGCGAAATCCCGATCCCTTAGACGGGGAGCCAATGAAAAAGCGGAGTCCGCCAAGGTGGAGGAGCATTTTGAAGAGGCTTGCAATCCACCGTATGCGCACTATCGGACGTTAGATGGGGTTTTGGAATCGCCTCTATGTCTTGTTGCCCAGAGCAACCATTACTGGTCCTATTACCGCCTCCACCGCAGATTCGATGCTCATTCTATTTGTATTAATTATAAGATCGTAATTATTGGGGTCTGATATATCGGCATTAAAGGATTGTCTGATAAACGCCCGACGCTTTGATTCTCTTTGAATAACACGTTGCTTGGCTTTTTCAATGGAAACGTTATGCCAACCGGCAACATTTTGAATCCTTACCTCAAGGGGAGCGACCACCCGTACGCTGAATTTCTCGTCAGGCGGAAGGATAAAATTGGCACCTCTGCCGACGATGACCGCTTGGCCGTGCTTTCCAATGGTACTGATAACTTTCAATAGGTGCTCCAGATAAATACCGGGATAGAGATATTGCTCTTTGATGAGAGAGGCAATAAAATCCTCAATTCCGGAAAGCCTTTCTTTTTCGATGGTATCAATTACAGAGCTTCTGATTTCGGCGCTTTTGGCGATCCCCTCAACAATGTCGCGGTTAAAGTAGTCAAAGTCGAGGCGTTTGGCAATCTCTTGCGCGATAATCGTCCCCCCGCTTCCGGGCTCAGAACTCACCGTAATCACTGGTATGCGAGCTTCTGTCTTGCCATCCTCCTCCAGATACATTCGTTCCCATTTTTTTATCTGTTCTTTGACAAACTGTTTAATTGATTTTTTCTTTTGATCCATTATTTTTTCCTAAAAAAAAAAGCCTGTCGATCATATCCAGGCTTATCGTTTTATTTTGGGGCAACACTCGCAATAAAATCATTCACCCATTTCTGCTTGTCTTTTTGCGTAATTTCCTTGGGCAGTCTTTCGATGGCTAACGCTATGGCCATTTCTGCTAATTCGGATTTAAACGCATTTTTGGCCTCAAGAAACTGATTATCTATTTTTTTCATTGTACTCTCAAGCAAGATTTTACTTTCCTGCTGAGCCTCTTCAATGATCTTTTGTTTTTTCTTTTCGCCGTCTTCAACAATTCGTTGCTTTAATTTAGCAAAACGAACTTTACTATCATCAAGCATTTTGAGGGATTCTTGAATTTTCCCCTCAGCCTTTTCTTTTTCTTGTTCGATTTTATTAATCTGGCGGGCTGCTTCTTCTTTTTTGCCCGTAAAGAATTCTTTTATCGGTGTTTTCGTATATTTTACCAGAATAAATACCAATATGCCGAAATTTAACCAACGCATGACCACGTCAAAGGTAAATCGCCAGTTGTTGGAATTTTCAGCCGCCAGCGCATTCGGGCCGAACAAATGAAGTCCTATGGCCCCTGCTATCATGCAACAAAAAAACAAAGCGCTTTTCTTAATCCATTTCATGGCGTCAACCTCCGACCCAGCACTTTTTCCATGATATTCAAGGCAAGCGCTTCTGATTCGGTTTGAATCTGTTTTCTGGCTTTTAAGATATGCGCATCGATTTCTTTTTCGGCGTTCTTTGTTAAATCAGCGATTTCTTCCTTGGTCGAAGCAAATATTTCAGTCGCCTGCTGATTTCCGGCCTTCTCAAGCTTTTCATATATCTCGAACGCCTCTTTTCTGAGTGCCGATTCCTGCTCGTCGACCTGATGGGTAATTGACGTGTATTCGTCTTCAGCAGCAGCGATATCTTTTTGCATGCTCCGGATATAGCTTTCTCTTTCGTCGATTACGTTTCGTAAAGGGCGAAACATAATTCGATTGATGATAAAAAGGAAAATCAGAAAAGAGACAACCTGAATAATTAAGGTTTCATTAATGCTAATAAGCGCAATGTTACTGACAATTTCCATTGGATTTATTCTGTTTAGATTTGGTTATATTCTTTAGAAGATGAACTCGTAAAAAGCCATAAATCACCATTTTTTGTCATTCCGGCGAAGCCTGTGCCGGACTCGATCCGGTAGCCGCAATCCAGTCTTTTCAGCCAGTTACAAAGAGCTTGGACTCCGGTTTTCACCGGAGTGACGACTTTTTACGAGGTCGTTAAACTTTAGCCACTTTAGATCACTTACTTTTTTGAGCATTTTGAACCGCTTCTAAACAACAAATAATAGGAGCAACGCAATAACCAGTGAATATATTCCGGTGGATTCTGAAACGGCTTGACCCACAAGCATCGTTCGGGTCAAAAGACCTGCCTCCTTCGGGTTCCTGCCGATGGCTTCACATGCTTTTGCTGCCACCATTCCTTCGCCGACACCAGGGCCGATGGCACCAAGCCCCATCGCAAGACCTGCTCCGATAAACGCTGCTGCTTTTACAATTTCTGCTCCTTCGATGGCCATTTTTTCCTCCTTATATTAAATACTGTCAAAAAACAAAAATAGAATTCATACCTATTAAACTACAAATATCAACACCAGACTGACGACCATGGCATAAATCGCTGTCGATTGCGAGACGGCTTGTCCAACCAACATAATTCGCATCAAATCACCGGCGTGTTCAACATTTCGGGCCACCCATCTCACGGCGCCTTCGGCAGCCATGCCGTTGCCGATGCCCGGACCGATGCCTCCAAAACCCATGCAGATTCCGGCTGCCAGAAGGGCCATGGCAGCACTTAAGGAGGTGGACTCCGGAAACGATTTGAACATCAGAATAAAGCTGATCAACAGTCCAAAGATGGAAGGTGTCTGGGACACCGCCTGCCCCACCAGCATTATCGTAGTTACACTTGCGGCCGTTTTGGGATGCCGTGATATTCCCTCACAAGAAGCGCCGGCGGCCAGACCGCCCCCGTATCCGGAGCCTATCGCCGCAAGCCCCATACTTAGACCGGCTCCGAGATAGGCCGCCCAGGTTGGGTAAAGGGGGGCGTTTCCGAATTCGATGAACATTAACATCAAGGCCACCACCATGGAAAATATGGCCGGCGTTTGACACACCGCAGACCCGATGAGCATATTGGTCGTCAATTGAGAAGCTATTTCCGGCTGTTTTGCTATTCCGAAACAGGCCTCTCCTCCCGGATATCCCGAACCGACACCGGACCCGATGGCGCCAAAGCCCATGCTGATACCCGCCGCCAAAAGCGCTGACGCCTTCAGGAGACTGGGTACGGGAACATCCAGAAAAAGCAGCAGGATGGCGATGACAAGGGCAAAAATGGAAGCCGATTCGGCCACCGCCTGTCCCACCAGCATGTTTTTGAAAATTTCGCCGGAAATTTTGGGATTGCGCGAAATGGCTAAATTGGCTCTGGCAGCGGTGTACCCTTCTCCGATGGCGGCACCGATGGCCCCGAATCCCATGGCCATACCACCGCCCGCATAAGCGGCAATCTTTACAACTGTTTCAACATCCACTGCCATAATTTATCTTACCTGCACCGAAATATATACGATCGTAAGCATGGTGAACACAAAGGCCTGAATGGTGCCCACGAATAATCCGAAAAAGGCATAGAGAAAAGGTGGTAGTACAACGCTGTACGTAAGGGAGGATACCACAAGTATAATGATGGATCCTCCCATGATATTTCCAAACAGACGAAAAGAGATCGAAACAATTTTTGCAAGCTCACCGATTAAATTCAAAGGCATCATGAAAAATATCGGCTGAAAATATTCTTTTATATACGCTTTAAAACCTTTGGACTTTATCCCCGCGTAATGAGCAATGACAAATCCCATTATTCCTAAACCGAGTGTGGTATTCAGATCCTTGGTTGGTTCTTCAAGATGGGGTATGATGCCCAGCCAGTTGGAAAGCAGCAGGAACATAAACAGGGCACACACCAGAGGTCCATAGGTCTTGGCCCTTTCTTTGCCCAAGGCATCCTCAGTCAGGCCGTACAGCATCGATACAATCAACTCGCCGAATGCCTGGATTGGACCGGGCAGTATTTTCTTTTTTCGGCCGGCAAACAGACCCAGGATAATCAGCATGGTAAAAACTATCCAGGTCATCACTATAACTTCGAGATTAAGGGTAATGGTGTGTCCGAAAAACGGAATGATGAGTTGATGGAGTTTGCCGAGTTCGCCCATAATTATTATCTAGATAGTTTTATCCCTGCACATGTTTTTCTGGGGTTGACGTAATAATTTTTAATAAATGATCGGCAAGAATAATAAACTGGATCATAAAGATCCCGAATATTGCGCCAAACAAGTTAAACTGCTTAAAATTAATTGCGACAATCAACGGAACAGCCATTAAAGCATATCTGAAAAGTATTGAGGCTAGAGAAAGGGAAAATGTTTTTCCCCTGGATTTACCGATTCGCATCGGCAGGGTTTCACCGATGAGAATAAAATTGATCACACTGAAAATGTTACCCAGAATTAATCCCTTTCCTATGGGTTTATAACCGGCCAGAATAAAAACAAGTCCGATGATGATCGCCGTCATCATGGCCCGCGATACATATATTTTCTGAATTTGCCTAAGTGGCTCCATTGTCTCGATCTTCCCTGTCTTCAGACTTATTTTCGATAATTTCCATGATTTGACGATAAACCGTAACTCCGCCGCCGATGACGCCCAAAATTGTAAATATTGTCACAAAGATGCCTTTTGTGCCTAGCCATTTATCCAGATACAGGCCAATAAAAAAGCAAAAAACGATACATCCGGCCATGGTGAGGCCTATCTGCATGACGATGGATAGGTTTTCGACCCAGGCCCGGTTTTTTTTGTAGTTAAAAAACATTTTCCTGTATCGGAACGCTTTTCAACAGCCTCCGCCTGCGCAGATTTTGCAAAACGCTGTTTTCTATCATCTATTTTTTTATAGAGTCAAGGATCAATTTGGGCTAAATTTTGGAAGCTTTTTTTGATGTGAAATGTTCAAGCAGCCTCATGGCGGTGTTGTGCATACATTCGTTTACAATTAAAATAACAGATGAAGATGCCTCCAAATCTATGGCCTTACCAGGCTGCATGCAAGGTTTAACGCCTGCTGCAGGTTAACCCGGCCCATATTCAGCACCAAGTGATAAAGAGCGGAGCTGTCATAATCGGTTTTGCCTAATTTACGAAAAAGATTCATTCGCCGTTTATCCTCGCGATTCACAACCTGAGAAGCCTTGCCATGTGGAAGATCGTAATGTTCCATCATGAATTTTACCCGGTTTTTGAAATCATTGATCAGAAGAATATGGTAAGCATCCGGATGATCATTAAGAATATACTGACTTCCCCGGCCGAGGATGACAACGTCGCCCTCGTCGGCAATTTGGGCAATAATTAAAACGATGTAGTCAAGGTACGTTTCTTCATCGATATAGCCGCGCTCATCCTTGAGTATGCGATCCACCAGAGGCTTTGAGACCATTTTCGTGATAAATCTGGAGAGTTTGCCGCCGGCTTCCTTTTCGACCGTCTCCACCCAGTGAGGCGAGACATTTGCTTCTTTGGCGACTCTTTCGACGATATCCTGATCAGCAAACGTGTATCCCAATTCATCGGCGATCATTTTCCCAAGGGTAATCCCCCCGGCACCGAACTGTCTGGAAATGGTTACTACCGCCATGAAGTCCTCCCATTAACCTGGTTCGCTTCGCTTACCTTAGGTTTACAATTTAATTCTTATAGCTCGTAGAATTTCTGAAACGCCTGTTAAGTATCACTTCAGCTCCGGAGGAATCAGCAGGGTGGGATAGATGGACTCTTCAGCAATTTCCTTCGGAATGCTTCCGATCCACTTTTCCACCCAGGCCGGCTTTGCAGATGAGCCCAAAACAATCATTGTCGCCTGGTGCTCTCTCGCGGCCTTTTCGATTTCTTCAACCGGCTCACCAATATAGACATGCGAGCGGGCCTCTGTACCAGAGGCATCCAAAATATCGCAGATTTCATCAAGCTTTTGCCTCTTTTCCTTGCGTGTTTTCTGGATTTCCATAACCGAGGAGCCGGTGAGCTCTTTTTTGCTGGCGACATGAACCACATCTATCAGCTGGGTGATGTTCGTCAGGCCCTTGAGATATTCAACGGCTCTTAGGTCGGCGGCCGACCAGTCGGTGGCCAGCAAAGGTCTTTCAAAGGGCTTTTCGAGCACAAAAGCGCTTTCAGGCACGGGTTTATATACCAATACCGGAATCGAGATCCTGCGAATGAGTTCCGTGATATCTGATCCCGAGTAAAATTGTTCCAACATACTCTTGTGTGAACGCCCGATGACGATGAGGTCGGCTTCCTCTTTTTGAGCGGCTTTTATCACCTCGGGAACCAGGTCGCCAACCACGATGTAGACACCGACCTCCATGCCCTGTTCGTAGAGGTCTTCGGCCCAGTCTATGAATCGGATGTTGGCCATTTCCCGCAGCCGAATTTCTTCTTGCTTGCGGTATCCGGTCCCCCTGTGCATGGCCACTTTATCCCTTTCGATGACGTTGACAAAGACTACATGGTCTAAAGCCGCCTTTCTGAGGCTCAACAATGACTGCAAGGCATCAAATCCCAACTCTTCAAACTTGGTGACAAAAAGCAGTTTTTTTATCTCCATATTTAATATAACCCTTTAATTCAGCAACATGATTAGAATTGATTTCAAAACCTCATCTAACGCTCAATTGCTGTCTTATCCCGCTTACAAATGGGATGCCTTACCTATATTATCTAATTTTGATCTGAGGCTTTGAAACCAATTCTAGCCGATGACGTCTTTGATTGTCTTTGCGAGATCCTCGGCTTCCACCGGCTTTTCCAAATAGATCTCAGGCTCCGGGACCTCCGGCCCGCCGAATTCGGTTAAGGCCTTTTGGGACCTTAGAAACGTTCGTTTGGCGATGCCGGAGAGCACAATCACGTGAATATTTTTTAAGGCCTTGTCGGTTTTTAACTCCCGATATAGCCTGATCCCGCTTTGCCTGGGCATCATAATGTCGAGAATCACCAAATCGGGCTTCTCTTTTTTGATCATCTTAAGGCCTTCTACGCCGTCGGCTGCCTGCAGTGGCGTATACCCGTGTTCTTCCAGAACCGTTACAGTAAACAACAACACATCAGGATCATCATCCACAACCAGTACTTTTTTACCCATAATATGTCCTCCCTAAGATGTGATTTTGATTCTATTTCACTATTGCCGGTTTTAGTCCCCATCCCTTTATGCGCGATCCAGTTTTCTGTAGGGCAGCCGCACTGTAAATGTGGTTCCTTGGCCGGCCTGGGATTTCACCTTAACCGTGCCCTGGTGCTCCTCGATCAATTTTCGGGTAACCATCAGTCCGAGACCCGTACCGCGATGGCCCTTTGTGCTAAAAAAGGAGGTAAACAGCTTGTCCCTGATCTCCTTTCTCATGCCGACGCCATTGTCTGCTATTTCAAATCTGATCCAATTGTCTTTTTCACGGGTAGTTTTCATGCTGATCTGCCAGCTCCTGCCGGTATCTTCGTCAAAAAGGCATGCATCGATTGCGTTTGTCATGAGATTCAACAGAACCTCATGAATCGTGTGAGGATCCATAGAAACTTCACCAATGGAAAGATCAAAATCTTTTACAAGCCTGATATTGTTTTCATTGGCTGTTTCGGCAAGCAGTTCACAAATGTCATCTGCGATCTCATTTGGACAACAAGGTTCGTATTCGGGTTCTCTTTCTTTGGAATAGGAAAGTAGATCCATTACCAGATTGGAGGTACTCCCGATGTTGCGTTTGATCATATCCCAGCCATTTTTAAGCTTTTCGGTGTCGTTTTTCTGCAAGCCCACATCGACCAGATAACTTCCCCCTTTGAGCCCATGCAAAATGTTCTTGATGCCGTGGGCCAACCCGGCAACCGTCTGCCCGATGGCGGCCAACCGCTCGGATTTGACTAATTCCATTTCCAGGCGTTTGATTTCTCTTAGATCTTGAAAAAAGGCCACACTGCCCGTTATTTGTTTTTTTTCGTACAAAAGTCTCCCCGAAAACCGAACCGGAATCGGGGTTCCATCTTTGGCCGTAATCAGGGCCTCTTTCCAGGGCAATTCTCTTGTCACATTGTTCAGGAGCTTCTTGTTTTTGAAAGCTTTTGCAATTTCAGGCGGATACAGATCCATTCCATTGATTTTATCGATTACCTCATCGGCTGAATAACCAAATATGCGTTCGGCTCCCGGATTGAAGATGACAATGTTGAGCGCTTTGTCCGTTGCAACAATACCATCGTTGGAGCTTCTAATCAATTTATTCTGAAAATTGGATTGCCTTCTTATTTCACTGGTATAGCGCTGCCGTTGCTCTTCTGCATTTTTTTCCTCGGTTTTATCCCAGATTGTTTCAATCGCGCCGATGATCCTGCCATCCGGGGCTTTTATTGGCGCAGCCGTAAACCAGCACCATTTTCCAGGCTTGGGCAAGAATGCCTCGGCTTCGTAGGCGCCTTCGATAAGAGCGGATTTACGCCACTTTCCGGCATATAATTTTTGGATATCTTCCGCATCGGTTTGATCGAGGATAACGTCCGCCATACTCGGGCGCACTTTTCCCCAGAAAGGAATTGATTGCCTGTTGGTTCCTACCATTTCTTCGGCGAGGACACCGGAAAGCATCTCAATTGCTTTATTCCAGTGGGTGACGATATGATTCTCGTCTATCACAAAGGTGGGTATCGTACTGCCTTGGACAATCTGGGCCAAGGTTCTTTCGCTGGCGGCCAACTCCCTGTGATGGCGTTCGAGCGCTTCCTGGGCTTTTTTATCCGCGGTTGTATCCCACAGGGTTTCAATGGCTCCCGCAATCGTTCCATCCGGTGCTTTAATCGGGGCTGCCGTGAAAAAAAGCCATTTGCCGTCTTCACCAAAATGTGGGAAAAATTCTTCAGCCTCATAAGCACCTTCAATTAATGCGGATTTGTGCCATTTGGTACCATAATACTTCCAAACATCTTCTTCTTTAACCTGGTCTAGAATAAGATCGGCCATAATCGGGCGCTCTTGGGCTCTAAACGGCATCCAATGTTTATTTGTTCCGACCAACAGTTCAGCGGGATATTCGGTAAGTTTTTCGCAGGCTCTGTTCCAATGAGTAACCCTATGGTTCTTGTCGATGACAAACGTCGGTATGGTGCTGCCCTGTACAATCTGGGCTAAGGCTCTTTGGCTGGTGGTCAACTCCTTTTCAATTTCGATATAGCGATAATTCCGCTTTTCGATGACCTCTCCCAGATGATCGGCAAATTCTTCAAAGAGCGTATCGATTTCTGGGGTGAAAATTTTTTTTTGCCGCAGTTTTCTTAAAGCCTTTCTCTTTTCTACTTCTAGCTGAAGGGAACTCCATAACGCTCTTGACTCTACATGATCGATTAGTTTTATGTGGGAAGGCTTCGCTTTTCTTAACAGACTGCCGAGCTCGACATCTTTCGTCAGCTCGATCAGAATCTGCAACTTATTCAGTTGGAATATTTTACGATAATCATGAGTGGTAAATATCCCCACTTCTTTAGCATATAATAATCCTTCAGCTTCGCTGTTTATATCGGCCACACCTAATATCCTCGGGCGTTGATCGCTAAAAAGCTCGCTGTAAAGCAATTGGAGCAATGTTTTGCAAAACTTGCCGCCACCGACAATGGCTATATTTGATTGTAGTATATCTTTTAACATTGGACGTCTTTTTGCCTAAATTCTCTTTTGAACTCCTTTTAAACGAATCAAATATGGGATAGATTGCCTGCCTATGGTTTAAAAGAAGATAATAGTTACCACCGCAAAGCAAGGAATTAAAAAGACTAACGCGTATTTTAATATATAGCCGAAAAAGCTCGGCATCGGGGTTCCGGCCTCTTCGGAAATGGATCGGACCATAAAATTCGGTGCATTGCCGATATAACTGCAGGCTCCGAAAAATACGGCACCGGCAGAGATTGCCTTCAGATAGACAGCGTTTTCGCCCATCAAAAGCGGAACGGCCTGCGCTTCTGTCATACCGGAATAAAAACTTCCCAGGGCCGTGTTAAAGAACGTCAGATATGTGGGTGCATTGTCGAGGAAGCTCGATAGGCTCCCCGTTACCCAGAAGTAGTGTTTCGGTTCGGTGACACCGTTGATCAAAAACGCCATGGCACCATGCGGTCCCGCCTTTAATATCAACAGGCAAGGGATCATGGTAATGAAAATACCGATGAAAAGATACGCCACCTCTATGATGGGAAACCAGCTGAATTCATTGTCTTGCCGCACGGTGATCGGGGTCGCCACCAAAGATAAAATCCCCATCAGAATCAGCAATCCATCGCGGACCCAGTCCTGGACCGCCCGGTGAACCCCGAAGATATTAATCTCTCCCCAGTGCACCATTCCGCTCATCAGCACGGAGCCGACGATTCCGGCCAGAAAGATGAAGTTGTAAGCACCTTCCAGCTTCAAGGGCTCTTTGCTTTCCTGTTCTTCAGGTGCGGCAGCGCCTTCCTTACGGTAATAGTAGGTGTCAACCATAAAGTAAACCAATAAAAGGATGATGACAACCAAAACCATGTGGGGTAAGATTTTAAAGGTCCAGAAAAACGTTACGCCGTGCAAAAATCCCAGAAAGAGTGGAGGGTCGCCCAGAGGGGTTAAAGAACCGCCCACGTTGGCAACCAGAAAAATAAAGAATACCACCATAAAGGTTCTGTTTTTGCGGTAATTGTTGGCACGCAGAAAAGGCCGGATCAGCAGCATGGCTGCGCCGGTGGTGCCCATCCACGAAGCCAACATTGTGCCGATAATGAGCATGACCACATTAACGATGGGTGTACCGCGCAAAGTGCCGCGCAACAGGATGCCGCCGGAAACCGTATACAATGACCATAACAGGATGATAAACGGAACATAATCGGCCAGAACGATGTGAAGAATCTCATATAAGGCAGCTCCCCTGAATGCGATCAGAAAAGGGATGCCCAGCGTTGCCGCCCAAAATGCGGAGACCTTGCCAAAATGATGATGCCAAAATTCCGGTGCCGCAAGCGGGAAAAGCGCAATGGACAGCAGCATGCAGGCAAAAGGGATACAGCTCCACAAGGGGAGAACTTCGCCGAGATTCGCATGATCTGTTTTATGAACGGTGCTGTTTTCTTCGTCCGTCACTGGAGGGCTCTGATGCTCTTTAGACGCTACTTTGGCAAAAACAACTCCATTCTTCTGATCATTTGCAGCGCTGAGGGTCGGTGACTGAAGCGTCGTTGTTTCGTCAGAGGACAGCGCAGTAGCAGAAAACAAAAAAACGGTTAACAGTAGAACAGTTGCGATCGTTTTAAGGCGTCTCATAATTTCACTTTGCACATTTTTGGTTTTCACAGAAGTTAATTGAGAAGCTGTGCTCAATATGACAGGTTTTCTAACATACCTGATACACTGTAAATTTGATGTATTTGGATAAAAAATGTAAAAGTTCACCTATCAAAGTCCGTGGAAATTGGAAAGTTATTTTTTGAATTTGACTCTTATTGCCCGTTGCACTATCTAATTGTGACTGTTTCAGGGTGGAACGAGAGACAATCTGCATTATTCTGTGATCAAGACTAAAATCCTTACTGAACCAGAAACAAATGGCTGATCAGAAAACAAATGGAGGGCATAAAACATGGGAGATGCTTTCAAATTATTTGCGGCATTAGGGGTATGTCTTTTTATATCGACCGGTGCATTCGGAGCTGAGTCTCAACCACCTCCGGAGGGCGGGGTCTTACCTGAAATCATTCTTGCTGCACCCGAGAGCTCTGAGCATCAACAATATTTGGGAATCTCGGGAAAAGATACCTTTAAAATACCCGAAATAAAAGCCGAGGTCGTGATCATTGAAATATTCAGCATGTACTGACCCTTTTGTCAGAGGGAGGCTCCTTCTATCAATGAGATGTTTCGCAAAATAGAAAACAATCAGAAACTGAAAGGAAAGGTCAAATTAATCGGGATCGGTGCCGGCAACTCGGCATTTGAAGTCGGGTATTTTAAAAAGAAATACGAGATACCTTTTCCGCTTTTTCCGGATGGTGATTTTTCGATTCACAAAAAGATTGGTGAAGTCAGAACGCCTTATTTTTTCGGAGTACGAATAATGACAGACGGTTCACATAAGGTTTTTTATTCTAAGCTCGGTGGTTCAAAAGACTCAAGCCAATTGCTAAAAAACTTACTTAAAAACTCTGGATTGATGTAGGTTCAGGGTTCAGCATCAAAGGGGTGAATACTATGAAAGTCTTATTTGCTATATTCTCGGTTACCAGCCTCTCGGTAATCGTTTTGATTGCGCCTGCATTCGGCGGATCAGCGGCATTCAAGGATAACATCTATAATCCGGGTCTGTTAAAGCCCATTGACAGTACGTTGAAAGTTAAAGTAGGCGATCTCGCACCGGATTTTGCGTTACCATCGGTTTCAGGAGAGGAAATTACCCTCAGCCAGTACAGAGGGAAAAAGAATGTGGTGATTTCCTTCGTGCCGGCGGCCTGGACGCCGGTGTGCTCCGACCAATGGCCGGGGTATAACATCGTCAAAGAAATGTTTGACGAAAACGATGCCGTTCTTCTCGGAATTACGGTAGACAATATCCCTACATTACATGCCTGGACAAAGCAGATGGGAAAACTATGGTTTCCGGTATTATCTGATTTCTGGCCGCATGGAGCGGTAGCCGCAAAATACGGCGTCTTAAGATCCGATGGGGTCTCTGAAAGGGCGTTGTTCTTTATTGATAAAAAAGGAATTATACAGGATATCCAGGTATCAGACATAAATAAGAGGCCGGATTTGGCGTACTGTGCGACGGCTTTGGAGAAGATGAATAAATAGCGGTCACTGGTCGCCGGCATCTGGTTTCTGGCTGCAGGTCACTGGTTTCTGGCTACCGGCAGATGGTCACAAAAGTTGGATCAACCCTGGTAAATACGAATGCCTGCCTAATTCTATTGATGAAGCGAACGAAAGTTGATTTTGATGATACAGTTTAGGAATAGGTTTTCTTTTTTGAAAGTGATCTTTGTATTTGTAGTTTTTGCAAGCCTTGCTTCCCCGGCTGCAGCCGGAGTTACCATTGAGCGAATTGAGGAATCGGCACTGGACGATTTGATTCAGGCCAACGACAATCGTCTGGTGATTACCTTTATGGCGGCCTGGTGCGGGCCGTGTATTGATGAATTGCCGATTCTTAATAATTTGTATCTAAAGTACAATGAAAAGGGACTCAAACTGATCGGAGTTAGCATAGATTTGGAAGGTCCCAAAGCCATGCAACCGATTGTGGACAAGTTGAAGATAAATTTTCCTATCTACTGGTATGGTGAAAAAGCGGTCTATAAGTTCAAATTGAATGCCATTCCCATGCTCTTTTTTGTTAAGCACGGCGAGATTGTAGAAAAATTATATGGCAGACGTTCTAAGAGAATTCTTGATAAAAAGATTAAGGAATTTTTGAAATAGGAAAGTTTTGAGCAAATTTTTAAACAAAACAAAAGGCTCTTGAGATGATCTCACTCTGCGACTAAGCCACGTCTTCTTTAGTTGGAATCTTCGATTCACAGGGTACGCCTGTCTGACATAAACCGCAGCCATATCTATTGCTTTTAAAATTCGCAGCTTTGATCTTTTCTTTAATTCAGAGCACTGAAGTCAATGAAACCAGAGAATTTATATTTTTGATCTATTTTTATCTTTTCCCATCGGAGATATGGTATCCACGCTTTTTCGAGTGGCGATTTATTTCAGATTAGCATAAGCTATCCACAAAAA
>CP070746.1:909077-970565 GCA_020348305.1 Desulfobacterales bacterium | reverse complement strand
AGCGCTTTTCAAGCCGCGACGGGATCATGATTTGATCCCGGGTTTCATGCTTGAATTTTATTTTAATTAGGGAAGACAGGTAATTACGCTCAAGTTTATCCTCAATTTGCCCGTTTACCAGGTCTAGTACCTTTTTTAGAACCGCACGATATTTATTCTGTAAAAACCGCGATTGGTCTCGATTGATAATAGCCTCAAACATCCGATCAGAACACGGATAATAGCGTTCATCATCCTCTGTGTAGATCATGAATCGGATCTGTTCGGGGGTTGCCGCGTGTTCGGGATGGGTAAAATAATCCAGATGATTTTCAATGAAGAAGGCGGTATACCAGGCGTCGCGCTCAGGTTTTTCACCCAAAGGGTAGGGCATTTGCGCATTAATGAAATGATCCTTTGCTTTGGAACGAGATTTCAGGGATGTCATTTTCTTTTTGATAACGAATTATATTTTTAGGTTTCAATAAGATATGCACACAAATTAACATTTTACTTGAGATGGTCAAGCAGTTGACTGAGATCCGTAATCACCAGGTCGGCTGAAATATTTTCACATCTGGGATCATCTTCCCTCAACCGCAACGATCGTTCATCACCAGCGAACAGTGCGGTTTTAAACCCCGCTTTGGTTGCTGGGTAAATATCGTTTAACATATCATTGCCTAGATAGAGAACAAAAGACGTTTGGATGCCCAAGAGTTTTAGCTGTTCGACTGCCAAATCAAACAGCAGACTGGATGGTTTGGCATGTTTCAACTGATAAGACAAGAAAATCAGATTTGGATGAAAACCCAGGTGTTTCAAATCGCAACCAAGAAACCAAACAAACAGGTAAGGTGTAAAGAACTGGGCATTGGAGATGATGCCCATGAGCATGTGCTGTTGTTTTAAAGCGCAAAGCAATTCTCGGAGATGGGGCATCGGATAAACCGGATTGACAATCAGTTCAAACTCTATGGCAAACTGTTGAATGGATTGTAGGTCATTGGTTTGCAATATATCCATCCATATGTTATCGATCTCCACTTCCGGAAAATCGATCCCTTGTTTACGCAACTCATCATGCTTTTTTTCGATTTTGCCATATAGTACCTGCAAAAGGTTTTCAGAGCTTGTTTTTAAATTGTACTTTTCAAGCAGTTGTTTGATTTTATGGCGCTTTTGTTTTTTTGTCTTGGCAGCTCCGATGTCGCCTGAATCGCTGATAAACAATGTGCCATAAACATCAAACAGAACACATGCGATGGGTTGGTTCAGTCTGCCGCTGGGGCTCAATTTTGGCGAAATTGGCGACAAGGGAATAATATAATTTTCAATAAACTCTCTATTCAAGGTAATTGCACCATTTCAGGAGACTAAATTCGTCCAATTTCAAAAATTCGGATAAGAGAACGTTTTTATCAATGCGCTGATGCACGGTTTGTTGGCTGACGGACGTATATATCTCCATTAGCTTTTTGCGGTAGGAGTGTCTATCATAATTTTTTAAAGCAGCGCGTTTATTTTCTCGAATCAACGCATATTTTTGCGGCACTTCTCCTGGGTGGATAAGAAAAGTATTCATCTGTTTTAAGATATCCGCATTCTTCTTGCCAGCCAATACTCGCATTATGATCTGTTTTTGAAAGCCTTCATCCAGCAGACCAAAATCAACACGGTCATTGGCGGAAATCCTTTCAAAAGCGGTTGTTATATGGTCTTTTTGAATTGGATAATTGAAGACATCACACGTATCTTGAATACAAGATAGCCAGCGCTTAAATAGCTTCGTCGGGTCTATCCAATCCACGGGAACCATAAGCCGATCATAAAGATGATCCAGTCGAATTCCATTTTCTTCAAAATCTTGGCTGATATTGCTGAGTCTTCTTCCCCAAAGCAATTTATCGTACACCCAGGGTTCCAGAAAGGAAAATCCAAATCCTTCGGTAATACTTGTGGTAATTAAAAATTTGGCGGCCTGTACAAGCCCTCTAAAATCTTTTTTGATGCCGGCGTCAAATTCAACAGGGAGATTGTGTTTTTTTACAAACGATTTCCAATCACGATAACTGATCATATCAACCGGACTGTTCGGCGGCAATGTAATGACCAGCTTTTCGCCGTGGTCAAAGAAAAGGGCCAATAGTATGGCTTCGCCGATATTTTTGCGCCGAATAGCCCGGATAGGGTATAACACAAAGTCACCGGGAGGTGTATCCTGGCGCATCCCTCGAACAGGATTTACCATATTCGGGATGATATGTAAGCCTTCTGATTTCAATCCTGCCTTTAGCAGAATGGCATAATCACGAGAATTGAGCACACCGTAATGACAATTGGAAATATATGCGTCGGGATAGTAAACTAGCGGACGCCCATCTTCCGCGAAATCATGGATTTGCAGAAATAGATTAACATTTCTACGTTTTAGTTGAGCTAATATTTGTAAAAAGTGTTTGTTTTTTGCCAGTGTGGGATTGTGAACATGCAGAACATCGCAATCGCCGTTAAATGCCGAGTAAATTGTCCGAATAATGGAATCTGCAACGCCTGCGGGGTCAAAAGATTTTTGATCCGGCCGTGTATATCCCAACTCCGGAATTACTGCTGTTTTTACAGGAAAATCGGCGTCAGGGTGGGAGCCGGCAATGACTAGACTTTGACAATGATCACGAATGGCTTCGACCTGTTGGCGCAATACCGTGGTGACGCCGCCTGTTTTGAGATGATAATGGATAAAGGCAATTTTCATTTCTAGTTTCTAACCTTGGTGTTGAGGGGGCAGTATATACAGGGGGGAGGTTATGGCGAATAGAAGGGCCTGATCAATGGGGCTTTATTGTAACCATTTTAATTCCAAATTGCAACTTCGTTGTGCCGATATCAATGATATCGGACTCCTTGAGGATAACCGGTTCCTCCGTAATTTTTTGATCATTCACTCTGGGTTTGGTGAGTCCACCGACATAGCTAAATACATAACTATCTTGGGTTCTGCTAATGGTTGCCACCGTCTTGCCGATTGTCAACCCCTTTATGATAATATCAGAAGAAAGATCTTTGCCAATTTTCGTTAGTTTACTTCTAAGCCGAATATGGCCTTCACCGCCGGCTAAATAGGTCAAAAATCCCCATTTTCGTTTTTCTGGTTTTGCTTGTTTTACTGGCCGGGGTGTTTCCTTCGGCATGCTCCGGGGTGTTTTCTTCGGCATGCTCTTTTGCACCAAGGATCGATAATGGCTTGTATCCATCGCCATCGTTTTATCCATTTTGCTGGTCTGATTAACCGGCAGGGATTCTTCGTCAGTGTAAGTAAATACAAGCAAATGCTTGCCAATGCTAATCACATCACCGTCTTGCAGCCAGTGTGAGCTGACAAGCTTTTCATTCACAAAAGAACCATTTTTGCTTTGCAGATCAACAAATACAAACGCATCACCGACCGAATCGATTTTGGCATGGTATCCAGATACCGCTAAGTTATTAATAATTACGTCATTGTCGTTACTGCGGCCGATTTTGAGGGAGCGTTCTTTCTCAAGATGAAAAATCGCAATAGGATCATTTTTAAATTTTAGCGTCACGATCGGCATTTCGAAATACCTTCTTCTTGATTTGTTCCTTTAAATTTAGTCTCTTCATATGGGTAAGAAAGTCCATAACCCGGCGGTGCGTATTTTGCACATATTTAACTTTCAGTACAATAGCGGTAACGTTGTCATCTCCTCCACGCTCATTGGCCAGATCCACAAGTTCTTGGCAGGCTTTATCTGAACTATTGAATTCAACAACTTGCAGAATTTCTTCTGGAGATGCCTTATCGCTTAAACCATCGGAGCTAATCACCAGAATATCATTACTATAGCATGGTGTCTCATGAATATGCGTTTGAACGGATTTATCCACTCCCATGGCACGGGTAAGTATATGTTTGAATTTACTGTCCAAAAGTTCAGCAGATTCGGGGTCACGAGCTGTCTGTTCGGCAAATACTGTGTGAGGTACCGATAATAGTGTTATTCTTCCGTTGCGAATTAAGTAAATGGGGCTATCCCCTACGTTCGCAATAATAAACGTATTGTTGGTGAAATATACCGCTGAAACCGTAGAACCCATCCCGCGATAAGACTCATTTTTAAGAGAGGCTTGATGAACTAGCTGGTTGGAAAGTCGGATACTGGAAAGGAGGTGTTTTGCTTCTCTAGAAAGATTGCCATCACCATCGATCGGATTCTCTGGCTGTTCGTTTTCATTTTGATGCTGGATATAGTCGCGCATGGTTTCAACGACAAGTCTGCTGGCAACTTCACCGGCCAAGTGCCCCCCCATGCCGTCCGCCACCACATATAGCCCCATGGTGTCATCAAAAAACAAGGCATCCTCATTTTGATTACGCTTTTTTCCAATATTAGAGATACCTGCCGACTCGACAATAATCATATAAATTCAATCTCAGCTGAATAAATACGGGATGTAAATTAAGTGATGATATTGAATATTCAGTTTTAAAAAAGATGTATGCTGTTTTTTATTTATGGGATTATTAAAATATTTATATTATAAAAATCATTTGAAGTCAAGTATTTAGGAGTTGATCCCCCGCCTGCAGCGGCTTCAGAATAAGATGAAAATTTAAAGAAAGTTTGAATTTTTTGGACATACGCATTATGAATGCTCACTATAAAGGATGTCATTTAAGAGAGAAGGATTTTCTTCACTGACCATTCCGAGAATCATTATCGTAAGCAGGAGATGAAATGCAAAAAATCGCGATATTGAAGAATACAGTACAAGAATATGCATGGGGCTCCTTAACTGCCATACCTGATCTTCTAGGTATTCCGAATCCGAAGAACACACCGCAGGCAGAACTTTGGATGGGTGCTCATCCGAAAGCGTCGTCAATGGTTCGGTGTGATGGCAAATGGATATCATTACTCGAATTAATTGATAACCATCCGGAAGATATTCTGGGAAAAACGGTAGTCAAAAAATTTGATGCTAGGCTTCCCTATCTTTTCAAGGTTCTGGCTGCTGCCAAACCGCTTTCAATTCAGGCACATCCAAATTTAGACCAGGCCAAGGAAGGCTTTCGTCGAGAAAACGCACATGATATTCCGTTAAATGCCCCTCATCGCAATTACAGGGATGATAACCACAAGCCCGAGTGTATTTGTGCTCTGACGCCATTCTGGGCCCTTTGCGGGTTTCGTAAGATATCGGAAATTTTGACTTACTTTGGCCAACTATGTCCGCAAGGGCTAAAAGATGAACTGGCTGGACTCAAGGATAAACAGACTCCCGAAGGCTTGAAACACTTTTTCTCGATGCTGATGACCATTAAAGCCGAACGCCGCAAAAAGATTATTGCTGAAGCTACCCGAAATAACCAGGAATTCTTCGGCAAAGACCCTGCCTTTCAATGGATAATGCATCTATCAAAAGAATATGCGGATGATATTGGGATTTTTTCGCCCGTGTTATTAAATTTAATATATCTTGAACCGGGGCAAGCCATATTTTTGGCAGCAGGTCAACTACACGCGTATTTGAATGGTGTTGGTATCGAATTAATGGCCAACTCCGACAACGTGTTGCGTGGCGGCTTAACACCAAAACATGTAGATGTGCAAGAATTATTAAATGTACTTTATTTCGATGACCGTGAAGTTATTTTTTTGGAACCGAAGGAAGAAAATAACGCTGAATACGTATACACAAGTCCTGTAGAGGAATTTGTTTTATCGGTTATTTATTTAGGTACAGATGATTCCTATCGCAGCATAAGTAGAAGAACTGTTGAAATATTACTTTGCACGCAAGGGGTGGCAGAACTTATGGATATCGGTAGCAACGATATGATCTTACTCAGAAAAGGTATGTCGGTAATTATCCCTTCTGCAGTGACTGGATACAAAATTAAAGGCGCGGCCACATTTTATAAGGCCGCCGTTCCTTTATGAATTAAGTTCTTGACAAAGAACTGATATTTAAGTAGGTTTGCGCAGCGTACGTTTAGATCTAAAAACAGTCCCCCTGACCATAACACAGGAGCAACGGATCGATGACACTCACAAAAGCAAAGATAATTGATGATATCCACAATCAAATTGGGTACCCTAAAAATAGGTCCGCAGAGCTACTTGAAATCTTGTTAGAAATTATTAAAGACTCGTTGGGAAAAGGAGAAGATGTGCTCATTAGCGGATTTGGGAAATTTTGTGTGAAGCAGAAAAAGGAGCGAAGGGGACGCAACCCGGCTACCGGGGAAGACATGCTCCTCGATCAACGTAGAGTTGTCACATTTCGATGTTCTCATCTATTGAGGGCAAAAATTAACGGAGAGGAAAATTGATGGTCTCGTAAAAACTCAGAAAAGCGAGCTTTTTACGAGAGTGTTTAGTATAATGAATGGAATCTTGTTCCGCTGGTTGACCCTGACCGCAGCAATTATTGCCGCCGCTTACCTGTTAGACGGCATTCGGATTAGCGGTTTTTTTTCTGCTTTTTTTGCTGCGGCCATATTGGGAATTTTCAATGCCTTTTTTAGGCCGATCGCTCTTTTGTTAACCCTTCCGATAAATGTTCTGAGCCTTGGTTTGTTCACGTTTGTGATCAATGCGCTGATGTTGAAGATGGCATCCGGTGTCATCCCCGGATTCGATGTCTATGGTTTCTGGACTGCAATATTTGGTTCACTGTTAATAAGCATCATCAGCTGGCTTCTCAACTCCTTTATTAGCGATCAAGGATCAGTGAGTTATATCAATGTAAGACATGAGTATGATAATGGGAAAATTGAAAACAGGACTGAAAGCAATGATACGATCGATCTCGAACATAAGGGAAATAATAAGTGGGAATAAAAAAACCCTGCTTCCTGGATATCGGAAGCAGGGTTTTTTGTTTTAATGGATTATAGGTGCTTATTCACCAAATATTTCCTTGGGTCGGGTTGTATCGCCGGTTGCGTTGGGAAATTCAGCAGCTTTATAAGCCTTTTGGTTATGTTTAATTAGATCCTGGGCCTTTTCCATGAAGCTAACATAGCGTTTTTTACATTCGTAGAAGCCATGCCACCAGGCATAGTCGGGTGCCATCATGGCCGCGCCGAAGCGGGCCCGGCGGCCTTCATGGTGCCAGAGTTCATAGTATTCAACCTCTAATTCCTCATCAAACATTTTTGTTTTATCTACTAATCCTTTGCTCCAGAGGTCTTTCATTATTTTATCGGCAGGCTTGAAGTACACCTCGTTGTATTCTTTAACGTTTTTGTCTAATCTGACAAAGTGACCGTCCGTCCAAACTTTGCCATGACATTGCATGCAAACTACTTTCATCTTTTCCCGTTCAACCTCATGATTGACCTTGGCCGGAAAGGGCTTAAAATTTTCAGGACGGATGGTAAGCGGTGCCTGAGTTTCCCAGGCCAATCGCTCGGTAACATCATGGCTTGTCATAACTGATCCTGAACCCGACATGTGACAGGAGGCGCACGTCGGTGCTCTGTAATCAACTCCCGGTGTCCAGGTGCCAGGCGCCGCATTCCAGTTATAGGTATCTCCAAAGGCGGTGTAAATATCACCATGTTTGGATTCCATAAAAATTTCAATCTGTGGGTGGTCCGGACCGAGATGGCATTGACCGCAGGCTTCGGGTTTGCGGGCTTCCATAACGGAAAAGCGATGGCGGGTATGGCAGGACGTGCAGCTTCCCTTGCTGCCGTCGAAATTAAGGCGGCCTACACCTGTGTTTGGCCAAGTTTGAGGATCTAAGGTGTCATCTTTCATTTTCAATACGGTTCCGTGACAGTGGAAGCAGCCGGTTGTCCGTTCAAAATCACTGTTCATGCCATTGTTCAGCCAGGGATCGATTTTCCAAATTATTTCTATTGTATTGGCGTGTTTGCTCTGGCTGTATTGCTTGGCTTCGTCAGGATGACAACGGGAACAGTCTTTGGGCGTGACCGCAGCGGCCACCGGAACTTTATATTCCCTTTTTCCCCACTTCACCTCTGAACGTTCATACTGTTTGTAATGTTGTTTACTGACATCCGGATCAAACTCTTCGGCCTTATGACAGTCGTAACAGGTTACGTTTGCGCTGGCATGCCGACTGTATGCCCAATCACCGAATAGACCGGGATGTTCCTGTTTGTGGCATTCGATGCAGGCAACAGCTTGGGGTGGCATGCTGCGCTCAATTCTAAACTCCTTCACCTTGGGAAGGTTTCCCGCTGATTGGGCATGCGCCATGTGAGCCCCGGACATGATCAAACCCGTCAGACCGAGAATTAGTGCAGCATAACAAATCAGCTTTTTCATACTCAGCCCCCTTTCCTTTGTATAAAACAATTTAATGTTTCATTGAAGACTAATTTAAAATCAAAATCTATCTAAATACCTAATCCTTTGTATGGATCCTTATATTGCTTGTATTCATATAATTGTCGCCGAATATGAACCAGGTTCCGATGACAAAACACGAATTTTTTCTCATAGCCCGTCAGCGTATATAAAACGTTCTTGTGGGCCAGCATGGCACCGCGCTTATCTGGAATATAGATAAGATTGCGATGACATTTCATGCATTGATCATTCGTAAATGAGGCATAAGCTTTTTCACGATTTTTTTGATGATCGTACTCTTTCTGAACAAAGTGAACAATAATATCTTTGATGCCATGGAAAGTTTTCTGGTAGAAAAAATCAAAGGTGTTGTGGGGAGCCGGGAGATGGCAATCCATACAGTCGGCGACAAAGCCCTGGGCATTATTTACATGGGTGGATGTTTTCCAGGTGTTATAGGCAAACTGTATTTCGTGACAGGTGGCACAAAATTGGGGAGTGGATGTTCGCACCATGGTGTAATATCCGATGCTGAATAGAGGAAAGGCGATGATGATGCCAATGATAATGAAAATAGCGGGTTTAATAAATCTTTTCCAAAAGGGTTTATTACTGGTTGAATTGCCCTCTTGCGTCATGGCACCTCCTGTCTCGGTTTATAAAATGAGTTGGGTGCAATAAAACCAATTTTAGGCACAATACTGCAACAATCTCGAATACACCATGGGGGAAAGTAAGTATTTTATGAAAAAAAGGACTGTATTTTAAGGTTTTTTGTCGGCTACGCCAGATTCCTCAAATGTCAGCACATCATTAAATACCCGCACCGCGCCTTCCATGATGCTCATCGCCAACGCCCCTCCGGTACCTTCACCTAATCGCATTTCAAGATTCAGAATAGGTTCAAGCTTTAAGTGGCTTAGCATAAACCGGTGACCGGGTTCTGCCGAACAATGTCCGGCGAAGAGATAGTCCGTTACAGGTGGGCAAAGTGCATTTGCAATAAGCGCACCGGCGGTTGAGATAAATCCATCAATGACCACCGGATAGTTATGAAAAGCGCCGGCTAAAATGGAGCCGGCAATTCCGCCAATTTCAAAACCACCGACTTTTGATAATACATCCAATCCGTCATTGCGATTCGGTTGATTTACCTCGATACCCCGCCGAATGGCCTCTTGTTTTCGCACTAAGCCTTTATCGTCCACGCCGGTGCCGCGACCCACCATTGCGTCAAGATCAGCGCCGGCAATCACTGCACCAATCGCTGCTGAAGGTGTTGTATTGCCGATACCCATATCTCCCGTTCCGAGGATTTCGATACCTTTTTGAAAAAGCACCGAAGCCTGTTGAAAACCAGCCATAATTGACTGTTCGGCCATTTCTCTAGACATTGCCGGTCCTCTGGCAAAATTAGCGGTACCGTTGCCAATTTTGTTAATCAGTAAACGATCACTTCTTTTCATTTTGGTTACATCCAACTCTGGAATTATACCCATATCTACTACCCATACGTCAGCATTTACATGTCTGGAAATTGAATTAATTCCTGCCCCACCGACAAGAAACGTTTGGATCATTGCAGCAGTGACTTCCTGGGGGTAGGCGCTCACTCCTTCGTTCACGATTCCATGGTCGCCGGCCATTACCAAAACGGCTTTACGGGTAATTGAAGGCTTTAAGGTTTTTAGAATCCCGCATAAGCGTTCAGAAATTTCGTGCAGTCTTCCCAGCGCCCGCGTCGGCATCACCAACTGAGCCGTCCGTTCTTGAGCCCTTTCAATCCATGTCTGATCAACAGGTTCGATTCCATTTAAAATCTCTGCTAACTTCATTTCTTCAAATTCTCCTTTTGTTCTAATATTTATTCATTTGAAAATTTAATTGCCAGTTCAAAAAAAAATCCCCAAGCACTATCGGCTCGAGGATTTACCATCTCCCCAAACAAAACTTAATGGCAGGTCTTCTGACTCTCGGATCTTTCTACTTTTCGCGCCTTCCCATCCGGCACTTAAATCCGCCGATATCTACTGTATCCATTGGCAGTTCGAAATAAATGATTCAAATCGTTTTGTCAAGCTTTTCACGGAAACGATGTAACTCTTCATAATTGCGGCAGATAATCTAAAATAGACTTGACATATTGTCGTATTTCAAATATTGATAATTTCGCTAAGGTGCATAAGCTTAATAGGGAATCCCGTGTAAATCGGGAGCGGTCCCGCCGCTGTAACCCTGATCTTTGCGTCTGAACGTGAAGAGACCCCTTTTAGCCATGCTATGCCACTGTTTCGACCGATCGGGATGGGAAGGTTGCTAAGGGGGCGGGGGAGTCAGAAGACCTGCCTTAGTAACCTGCTCCAACGCTGCGGCCAACAGAGGAGGGCAGTGGAAAGAGGGTCAAGAAAACTGGGTGCAACCCTTCAAGCCCAACGGCTTGAAGGGTTTTTGTTTTAGATAGAAACGAGATTCGATTCAAATGGATCAAAGCCCAACCATAACCATACGATTTCGCGAAGCAACTGCCGCTCTGATTTTGTGCCTTAGCATTGCACTCGTCGGTGTTATTATGATCTCGGCCGGTATGGGTTACATTAAGATTCCGTTTGAAGCAATCGTTAAAATAATTGCTACCAAAGTTTCTGGTAAACTAAGTTTCATTGAGGGATTGGATCAGATTTTTCCTGTAGTGGTATTTGATGTTCGCTTGCCCAGAATATTGACGGCTGCTATAGTTGGGGGCGGGTTGGCCATGTCCGGGGTTGTTTTTCAGGGAATTCTTCTTAATCCGCTTGCAGATCCCTATACACTGGGGGTATCCGCCGGAGCTGCGTTCGGTGCTTCATTGGCAATCTTATTAAACATCCATTTGCTGGGAACCTATTCTATCCCTTTATTTGCTTTTATCGGTGCCGCAAGTACGTTGATCTTGGTTATCTATCTTTCTTCCTCGGCGGAAGGTCTGTCTTCAAACAATTTAATTTTATCCGGTATCATCGTCGCAGCAATTTTGTCCGCCGGCATCAGTTTCTTAAAATATGTTGCCGACGAACAGGTCTCAATAATTATTTTCTGGCTGATGGGAAGTTTCGGCTCCAAGACGTGGGCGGATGTGGCCCTTGCCAGTATTTTTGTCTGCATCGGATTTCTGGTTTTTGTTTATTTTTCCCGAGATCTAAACCTTATGTCCCTTGGAAATCGCACAGCGGCTTCATTAGGAGTTGATACGAAAAAGGTGACAATCATCCTTCTTTCTACCGCGTCATTGGTAGCAGCTATTTGTGTATCAGTATCCGGCATCATTGGTTTTGTGGGATTGTTGGTTCCCCATATGATGCGCTTTATAACCGGTCCGGATAACAGAAGACTTGTTCCTGTAGCGATGCTATCCGGTGGCATATTGCTCTTATGTGCCGACACCATCACCCGGGCGGTGCTGCCGACCGAAATTCCGATTGGCGTATTAACGGCCTTAATTGGCGGTCCATTTTTTTGCTATATTTTTTGGAAGCAGCAGAAAACAAGGAAACTTCTTTAGCGATGCCTTTTGAATGCGAAAACATTTCCTTTGGCTACACCGATGCGAAAGTGGTCGAAGATTTTTCAATTTCGTTTGCTCCCGGAAATTTCTATGGCGTTATTGGACCGAACGGTAGCGGCAAAACAACCATTGTTGACCTGCTATCCAAACACCTGGAACCTGAATTTGGTAGAATACATTACAACGGCAGGGATTTATCTTTCTATTCCAAAAAGCAGCTTTCAAAACAGGTCGCATTGGTGCCTCAGAATTTTTACATAAATTTTGCTTTTACCGTAAAAGAAATTGTCATGATGGGACGCTATCCCCATATCCCAAGATTTGCTGCACCGACCTCGGAAGATATTTACATCGTCAATGAGGTGATGGAAAAAACCGGAATAGATGAATTTGCAGATCGATTTATCACCGAGCTCAGCGCGGGAGAAAGACAGCGCGTTGTTTTTGCCCGGGCCTTAGCGCAAAACACACCGGTGCTCATACTGGATGAAGCCACATCCAATCTTGATATCAATTATTCCATCAGTCTGTTGAATATTTCCGAACAGCGCGTGAAAAAGGAAGGCAAAACAGTTATTGCCGTCATGCAGAATATCAACTTAGCTGCCACCTATTGTGATTATCTGATTTTTTTATGCGGGGGCCGAATCGCCGCCCACGGTATCACCCGGGAGGTGCTGAATCCCGATACGATCCAATCGGTATTCAATGTCGAGGCCAAGGTATATCACGAATCATATTCTGATTCATTGCAGGTGGTATTCAAAAAGTAATCGATATAACTAAGAAGAATGAACCATATGAATGAGTGTGCGAAGTTTAATACAATAATCTTAGTATGGCATTTACTGTTTTTAGTAACAGTTTGTTTAAGTTTATCGGTCTCTGGTGTTGATGCGGCTAAATTAAGAATTGAAAACAAAGCTTCGATCATCGACCAAGGCGGCAGAAGACTAAAGGTGGTTAAACCGTATCAACGAATTATTTCACTTTACGGCGCTCACACTGAAAATCTATATAGTCTGGGTCTGGGTGAAGAAATTATCGGCGTTTCACCCCATGAAGTTTATCCGCCCGAAGCATTGCAAAAGCCGATTTTTTCGTATCACGATGATTCCGAGAAATTTTTAGCTGCCAGGCCCGATTTGGTCTTGATTCGTCCGATGATTGATCGCGGTTATCCCCAGTTTGTCAAAAGACTCGAAAAGAGCGACATTACTGTCGCGTCCCTGCAGCCGGCCACCATTGATGAGCTTTACGACTATTGGGAAATTTTAGGCATTCTGACCGGCAGACGTGAAGGGGCCTTAAGGCTTATTCGTCATTTTCGGGATGCTACTGAAAACCTGAAAATGTTGACGTTGGCGATTGAAAACAAGAAAAAGGTTTATTTTGAAGCTATTCACAGCAAGATGAAAACATTTTCTCCGGATTCCATGGCATTATTTGCCCTTGAAACCGCGGGCGGAATTAATGTGGCGCATGATGCCAGACCGGCAAGAAACACAAATATTGCGTTTTACGGGAAGGAACGCATTCTGTCTCATGCAGCGAAAATCGATGTGTACCTTGCCCAATACGGGGCAATGAACACCCCCACTATCGAGCATATCAAGAAAGAACCCGGCTTTCAGGCTATCAAGGCCGTAAAAGAAAATGAAATATACATTATTGATGAACGGATTGTATCTCGACCGACATTACGGTTGTTGGACGGAATATATGAGATCGGCAAAATTTTGTATCCCAACATCTTTAAGGGCAAAGCATTTAGTATCGTTCAAAATGCAAAGCATTTTTAGAATCTATGAAAGGATTAGTTGTAGCCGGCACAAAAAGCGGTTGTGGGAAAACAACCGTATCATTAGGGTTCATGGCAGCCTTGAATAAACGTGGTCTGAAAGTTGCGCCGTTTAAGGTGGGGCCTGACTTTATTGATCCCGGACATCATACACACATTACCGGTACCGTAAGCCGAAACTTAGACGGCTGGATGCTGTCAAAGGCATATAATCTGGAGTGCTTCAGGCGATATACGGAATCTGCCGACATCGCCATCGTCGAAGGTGTTATGGGTCTGTTTGATGGATATGATGGCAGGAGTGAAGCCGGTTCCACCGCTCAAATGGCCAAGTGGCTGAACCTTCCGGTGGTGTTGATGGTTGACGCCAAAAGCATGGCGCGCAGTGCGGCTGCCGTTGTCAGCGGTTTTGAGCGTTTTGATAAGGATTTAGTCTTTGCCGGTGTGATTTTTAATAATCTTGGTAGTAGCAGACATTTGCACTACCTGCAGGAGGCCTTGACGGATAACGTTCAGATGTCATGTCTGGGTGGCATCCTGTATGACGATAAAATATCAATTCCTGAAAGGCATCTGGGTCTGGTTACCCAACAGGATCATTTGCTGACAGATAAAAACATAAATACTCTGGCAAGTATCATCGAAGAAAACATAGATCTGGATAAACTCGTAAACAATCTGCACCATGTAACCTTGCCGGAAGAAGAAAAGCACCGGTCGTTTCATGCCGAAGAAAGAAAAGTGCGCATTGGCGTCGCACGGGACAACGCCTTCTGCTTTTATTACCAGGATAACCTCGACTTATTCGAACAAAATGGAGCTGAGCTTATCTTTTTCTCACCAATTTCAGATAAACATCTGCCCCAGGAACTTGATGGGCTCTATTTCGGTGGCGGATATCCTGAACTGAATGCCGATCGACTTGCGAATAATGCTGCTTTGCGAAAAGAGATCAAAAAAAATTGTACAAAGGGTATGCCGATTTACGGTGAATGCGGTGGTTTTATGTACTTATGCGAAGAATTATGGGACCAAAAAGGGATCCGTTATCCCATGTCAGGTTGCTTTCCGTTTACCACCAAGATGTCTACCCGTTTAAAAACCCTTGGTTACCGAGAGATTACATTGACAAAAGACACCATTATTGGAGAGTCGGGTCAACGTATTCGCGGACATGAATTCCATTATTCGGAATTGACCAAACTATCAACGGATGTTGTAACTGCTTATCAAATCTCTGATCGAGTGGGAATGAAAAAGCCCCCTGATGGTTATCTCGTCAATCGTACGCTGGGAAGTTACAACCACCTTCATTTCGGCAGTCAGCAAGAAGCTGCAAAATACTTTGTAGAATCTTGTTTAACTTATCAGGGCGAAAGGGAAAAGCGTGTATGAAACCCGAACAAATTGAACGTTTAAGTTTTCAAATCATCGATCAAGAAGCCGGTTCACATGATTTTACACCGGATCAGTGGGCAATTGTTCGACGCATGATTCATACCACCGCTGATTTTGAATACAAGGATATGATTCGTTTCCATCCCAAAGCGATAACCGCTGGGATCGAAGCTATCCGAGCTGGAAAATCCATCATTACCGACACGAATATGGCCAGGGTGGGTATTCGAAAAAACGAATTGGAGCGCTTCGGTGTTTCTGTAAAATGTTTTATGAATGATCCAACCGTTTGTGAAATGGCACGTCATAACGGAATCACCCGTGCCAAGGCTGCAGTGGATACTGCCGTATCGGATATGAGCAATGGTATCTATGTCATAGGCAATGCGCCCACAGCACTTTTGCGACTAATTGAACTGGTAGCTAATAACAATGCCCATCCCGCATTGATTATCGGTTTGCCAGTGGGCTTTGTAAATGCCGCTGAATCCAAGGCGGCATTGGTAGAAATGGATCATCCTTATATTTCCAATGTGGGCCGTAAGGGGGGCTCCAATGTGGCCGCCAGTGTGGTGAATGCGTTATCCAAGATGGCATTATAAGAGCAACTTTTGAGCTGGAAGAATATTTTGCCACAAAAGCAAAAAGCTCATTCTTAAGAAACACGTGAGGCATATATGAAACCAAAAACCGGAACGTTGTATGGAATAAGCGTCGGACCGGGGGATCCGGAATTGATTACCTTAAAAGCTGCAAAAATACTCAACCATGTCGATATTGTTTTTGCAGCAGCGTCCACCAAAAATAATCACAGTCTGGCTGTAAATATTGCCAGAAATTATATTCCAGATACGACTGCTGTAAAGGTCCTGCGCTTTCCGATGACCAGGGATAGGAACCAAACCCGGAAAGCTTGGGGCAACAACGCAAAAATCATCATTGAAGAGCTTGAACAAGGCAAAAATGTGGCCTTTCTCACCCTGGGCGATGCCATGACGTATTCCACATTTGGATATATCATAAAACATATTCAGACCATTGCACCACAACTGGAAATTCGAACGATACCGGGTGTCACCTCGTACCAGGCGGCGGCGGCCAGATTGAATACGCCGCTTGTGGAAGGCGAGGAATCATTGATGATTGTCTCCGGAGCCAAAGGCGGTAATCGACTCCGGGAGCTTGCGGGCAAGCCCGAAAATGTTGTCTTTATGAAGGCATACCGCAATGTCAACGATATCAAGGTGGCAATTGATGAGATCGGAAACTATCCCAGCTGCGTTGGAGTAAAGAACTGTAGCCATCCGAATGAGGAAATCATCACGGACATCGAGGAATTGAGTAAACGAATCCCCGATTATTGGACGTTAATTATTGCCAAACAGAATAAACCAAATGGCTCATCAAACGAATAGAGCCGACTACAGGTCGCTTTTTCTGTCTTTATCTGTATCTGTGCTGTTGCTAATTGCAGGGACATACCAGATAGAGGCCCTAAATACTCAAATTATTTTTCTTAGACTTCTGTGGCCGTTGGTTCGGCTAATGATATTTATTACTATCGGCCTTTTGATTGGGCAGATCATTGAAGCTACGGGATGGACGAGGACATTCGCCGTTCTAGCCCGGCCGTTGTTTCGGTTCGGAAATTTGGGAAACCAATGCAGTGCTGCGTTTACAACGGCTTTTTTTTCAGGCGTAACAGCCAATGCAATGCTGCTGGATTTTTTTAAAGAAGGGAAAATAACACGCAGGCAATTATTCTTATCAAATTTTGTAAACCAGCTACCCGCTTTTTTTCTGCATCTGCCAACCACGTTTTTTATTGTCATTCCACTGACAGGCTTGGCGGGGGTGCTGTATTTCCTGATTACATTTGTAGCCGTAATACTTCGAACCATTTTGTTATTAATTTATGGCCATTTTCATCTATCGCACGCTGCAGCTGAAAGCGCAAATGAAGCTCATCAGGTTTTAAAAATTAAGGTTCAAAAAGTGGCAGGAATTTGGAGTCAAATTAAATCGCGATTGCCTCGTCGGATAGCAAGAATCACAGTATATGTGGTGCCAATTTATACGCTGGTATTTGTTTTGAATGCGATGGGAATATTTAAATTGTTGCGCGAAGGTTTAGCCGATTATGTTATTGCCACATTTATGCCCATGGAATCACTTTCAGTGATTGTACTGAGCTTTGCGTCGGAATTCACTTCGGGTTTTGCTGCCGCCGGAGCATTGCTGGATGCGGGAGTTCTTACCATCAAACAGACGGTGAGCGCTTTATTAATCGGCAATATTTTGGCCTTCCCTGTGCGGGTATTACGACACCAATTGCCAAGATATATCGGCATCTTTTCACCCAAGATGGGCACCCAAATTCTTTTAATCGGTCAGGGCTTCCGGATAACAAGCATTATTTTTGTCGGAATAATTTATTATTATGCGGGGTAATGGAAAAGTAAATGACAAAAAAATTGCGCACAGGATTCACTACCGGAACTGCCGCTGCGGCTGCAACGAAGGGAGCGCTTTTAATGATTTTAGAAAAAAAAGCGCCTTCGCAGGTTTCGATAACGCTTCTAACCGGAGATACCCTGAAGTTAAAGATCCATTCATGTAAACTCGATGATGCTGCAAAAGCGACATGCACCGTAATCAAAGATGCCGGTGATGATCCGGATGTAACTCACAACGCCGAAATCGGAGCAAAGGTAAGATTGATAAGATCAGATGATCGCTTAAATCGGGAAAGTAAGGCAAAAGTTCTCATTACCGGCGGTGAAGGGGTTGGACGAGTTACCAAACCGGGGCTTGAGGTTCTACCGGGTGATCCTGCCATCAACCCTGGTCCCAGGAAAATGATCACTCAGGCAGTTGATGATGTTTTGCATGAACACGCATTGCAACATCCGGTACAGGTCGAAATTTTTGTACTGCAAGGTAAAAAGCTGGCTGAGAAAACACTTAATGCCAGGCTCGGCATCCTAAACGGTTTGTCCATTTTGGGAACCACCGGCATTGTTCGACCTATGTCCCATGATGCCTTTACGGCGACGATTAAATCCGCATTATCCATTGCACAGGCATCGGGGCTGGACCATGTAATCTTGACTACCGGACGTCGCAGTGAACGTTTTGCCCAAACCTATTGGTCGCAGCTGCCGGAAGAAGCCTTCATCCAAATTGGAGACTTTTTCAAAATGTCTTTGCAATTTGCCTCTGAGAAAAGATTGATGAATATCTCACTGGCAGTATTTTTTGGAAAAGCAATTAAAATGGCCCAGGGGATGGCGCATACGCATGCAGCCAAAGCAAGCCTAAGGTTGGATAAACTTTCCGAATGGGCCGAAAAGGTCACCCGGGATCGCGCATTTTCACAACATATTCGAACTGCGAATACCGCCCGGCACGCTTTCGAAATTATCCAAAAAAAATATCCGGAAGTTATTTTTTATGTTGGAAAGCAAATTATTAAATCGGCGAAATCGTTTTCACATTCAAAGGCAAATTTCCGCAGTGTTATATTCGATTACACCGGTGCGGTTGTTTTTGATTCTGCAAAATCCTAAAGGATGCATCTTGCTATGGATCCGGTGAAAATAATCGGTGTGGGCATGAGCCCGCAAGATCTTACGGACAGACATCTGAAATTAATTGAACAGGCAGATATATTGGTGGGGGGCAAGCGTCTGCTGAATTTTTTTAAAGATTCTATTGCGCAAAAAAAATCAATCGGAAAAAATATTGATGATGTCAGCAATTTTGTCAAAAAGAAGATGAAAGGACATAACATCGTTGTGCTGGCATCCGGCGACCCTTTGTTTTTCGGCATTGGTGCAAGACTGCTGAGGGTTTTGGGTCCCGAAAATGTTGTGATTTACCCGAATATATCAACTGTAGCCGCTGCTTTCGCACGTATAAAAGAGCCGTGGAATGACGCACAAATAATTAGTTTGCACGGCAAAAAAAATGAGAGACAACTGCTTGCGGCACTTGAAAAAGAAGATAAACTCGCCGTTTTTACAGATCCAAAGAAAAATCCGGCTTGGCTTGCCAGTCGGTTAATCGAAAACGATAAGGTTGATTTTCAAATGTGTGTCCTGGAAGAACTTGGTTCTTCTTCTGAACGGTTTGGCTGGTATTCGCTGAGCCAGGCGGTAACAATGGAGTTTTCAACACCTAATCTAGTCGTATTAAAACGGGACGCCAAGCATTCAGATACGAAAGCTCATCTTTTTCTTGGCATGCCGGATAGCTGGTTTGCGCATCAGGAAGGATTGATCACCAAAGCAGAGGTGAGGGCGGTCACCCTTTCCAAGTTGAGGCTTTCGGCCAACCATATAGTATGGGATTTGGGCGCCGGGAGTGGGTCAATTTCGATTGAAGCCTCTCTTTTTGTAAAAAAAGGGCAAATATTTGCAGTAGAGAAAAGCCCGCAAAGAATTGAACAGATTCGGAGAAATAAAAAACGCTTCGACATAAAAAATTTAGAAGTTATCCAATCTGTTTTACCGGAAGGTTTGGCAGGTCTTCCGGCACCTGATCGTATCTTTATCGGTGGTGGTGGCAAAGATTTGGCAAAAATCATAAAAACCGCTGCTGCTCATCTTAAACCGAGTGGAATTATGGTGATCAATACGGTGTTAATTCCTAACCTACAGGTCACTAATGAGACGTTACATCGCTTGGGTTTTCAAACCGATATTGTCCAGGTTCAAATCAACCGCAGCACCGACATGCCTTGGGGAGAAAGGCTCGAAGCCCAAAACCCGGTCTGGATCATATCGGGAATTCGGAAGGCGGAAAATAAATGAGCCTGAACAAAGAAACTATTCCTGTTTTGTTTGTCGGTGCCGGACCCGGAGATCCGGAGCTGATTACCGTCAAGGGTAAAAACGCATTGAGGGAAGCTGATCTGGTTATTTATGCCGGCTCTTTGATCCCCAAGGGTTTGCTAAAATGGACAAAACCGGAAACGAAAATTCTGAATAGTGCATCCATGCATCTTGAAGAAATCATCAATGAAATCGAAAAGGCCTTTGCTGAAGGCAAACAAGTTGTCCGTTTGCATACCGGGGATCCCAGTTTATACAGTGCTATATTTGAACAGATGGCGGAGCTTCAAAAGCGATCAGTCCCCTATAAAGTGATTCCGGGGGTAACAGCCGCATTTGCAGCCGCTGCCGCCATGGGGATAGAATTCACATTACCGGAAATTTCCCAGACGTTAATTTTAACACGAATGGCCGGACGGACAGCGATTCCTGAAAAAGAAAACTTAGCATCGCTGGCCCAACACCAATCAGCGATGGCTATCTATTTAAGTATTTCGCTAATTGATGAGATCGCCGCCATACTGGCGAAGGCTTACGGCGATCAGGCGGTATGTGCGGTGGTATATCGTGTCAGTCAGCCTGAAGAGAAAATTATTGTTACCAGGTTGAAAAATCTTGCCAAAAAAGTAAAGGATGAAAAAATCACCCGTCAGGCAGTGATCATTGTCGGAAAGGTTCTGGATGTCAGCCATGATGACCTGACGCATAAGTCGAAGCTCTATGACAAAAATTTCAAACATGGGCATCGAGGGTGATGGCATTGAAGTGATTAAAGTTAAAAGTGATCTAAAATGCCTTGTTAAGGATGCGCTGACGCGCTGTCATTTTAATAATAATATGAACTCATCTAAGAAAAATACGATTGCCATTTGGGCGATTACACCCAATGGCGTTTTGCTGGCAAAAAAAATGGCTAAAAAATTGCCAGAGGTAGATTTATTTATATCAGGCAAGTTCACTGACACTAGCTTTGCTGCGACGTCATTTCGGTCATTTTCCGAGGCGCTATCGAACGCGTTTTATCAATATATGAGCCATATCTTCATCATGTCCACCGGTATTGTGGTTAGAGTTATCGCACCGCTTATCCGAAGCAAAATAGAAGATCCGGCAATTGTGGTGATCGACGACCAGGGCAACCATGCCGTCAGTCTTTTATCCGGCCACATTGGCGGTGCAAATGCGCTGGCCATTACCGTCGCTGAACTCATCGGCGCAAGACCGGTGATCACCACGGCAACGGATGTCAATCAAATAGTTGCCATTGATGTATTGGCCAAAGAAAAACAGCTTTATATTGAAACCCCGCAGGCTATAAAAACCGTTAATATGGCCTTGCTCAAGGGGGAGAACATTTATCTTCACGACCCCTTTGGCCTGATGGTGGAAACAATTCCTCATTCAATGCCGTGGTCGAATGCCGCTTTAAACATGCGATCAGCGCCGGACGATAAAAATGAAAAAACGGACAATCTCCCAAGGGTATTCATTGACGATGTGAGAGTCGATTTGCCGCCGGACGTCCTCATTTTACGACCACCAACACTGTTTGCCGGTATTGGATGCAACCGCAACACGCGCATGGAGGAGATCAAGGATTTTTTTGAGCGTGTATTTGAAAAATTTCATCTAGCCCGCGGAAGTTTAAACGGCATTGCATCCATAAAGTTGAAGGCCGATGAGCCCGGGCTGCTTGCTTTAGCCGATAGTCTGGATTTACCCCTCTATTTTTACGATAAAGAGGAATTGAATCAGGTAAAAGAAATTAAGAATCCATCAGCTATGGTGGAAAAACACGTTGGAGTTAAAAGTGTATGCGAAGCCGCAGCAATTCTAGCAGCGCAAAGAGGAACCCTGGTGGTTCCCAAGCAGACCATCCCGGATGTGACGGTTGCCGTCGCCAGAATAGTCTTTATGTCGTAGGGATAGGGCCCGGCCATCCCGAATATTTAACCCAGCGCGCAGTGGATGTGCTCAACGAAGTAAATGCTGTAGTTGGCTATACCACCTATATTGATATCATTCGACCGTTGATCAGCAACAAGCACATTATCAGCACCGGGATGACCAGAGAAATGCAGCGGGTGGAAACTGCAATCGATTTAGCTCTTCATGGCAAATCTTGTGCAATTGTCTCCAGCGGTGATCCCGGAATTTATGCAATGGCCGGGCTGGTGTTTGAAACCTGCAATGCCAGAAATATTCAGATTGCTCCACCGCAACAGCGTGTGAGTAATCATAGCCATCAAGACGTCCTATATATTGAAATCGTACCCGGTATTCCGGCGCTTTGTGCAGGTGCGTCGCTGCTTGGTGCTCCGTTAACTCACGATTTTGCGGTCATAAGCCTCAGCGATTTACTGACTCCCTGGAAGGTCATTGAAAAACGCCTTGAAGCCGCTGCCCAGGCAGATTTTGTGATTGTTCTGTATAATCCCAAAAGCAAAAAGAGAACCTGGCAACTCGAAAATGCCCAGCAGATCATTTTGAGATATCGCGATAGAACCACACCCGTCGGAATTGTTACCAGCGCCATGCGCGAAAGACAGCACGTTGATATTATACCTCTAGAAAATCTTCACATTGCTGAAGTCAATATGCAGACCACGGTATTTGTGGGAAGCTGTGCATCGGGTCACTATCTGGATTTTATGTTTACCCCCAGAGGATATTCGAAAAAATACAAGATAGACTCGAAATGAAGGGATACGTTCACGTTTATACGGGTGATGGGAAGGGCAAAACTACCGCTGCTCTTGGCCTTGCTCTCAGAGCCATAGGAGCCGGGCTAAAGGTGTATATTGCCCAATTTATCAAAAAGGGAGATTACAGCGAAATCAACGCATTAAAGCGTTTTTCCGATTGTGTCACAGTGGAACAATTTGGTCGTGGTCGCTTCACCAGAGGCAAACCGACTCCTGAAGACATCGAAGCTGCTCGAAAAGGTCTCATGCGGGTAAAAGAAATCTTGTCTTCAAGACAACATCATATCGTGATTCTCGATGAAATCAACGTTGCCGTATCTTACGGTATTTCTTCCCCGGAAGATCTTTTAGACATCATTGATCGAAAACCCGACGATATAGAACTTATCATCACCGGAAGAAACGCGGCACCTGAAATCGTTGAAAAAGCGGATTTGGTTTCGGAAGTAAAAGCGATTAAGCATTATTTTCAGAGCGGAGTAAAAGCGAGAATTGGTATTGAAAAATAAAAATTTGAATATCGCTCCTTGTCTGGCGATATTGGGAACTGGATCCGATGTGGGCAAAAGTATCATTACCACTGCTTTGTGTCGCTATTTTGTCAGACAGGGCATACGGGTTGCACCGTTCAAAGCCCAGAACATGTCGAATAATTCGGGCGTTACCCCGGAAGGTCTGGAGATGGGGCGCGCTCAGATCGTTCAGGCAGAAGCCGCAAGGGTGCCGCCCCATGTGGATATGAATCCAATTTTATTGAAACCGACCAGTGAAATCGGCTCTCAGGTTGTGCTTCTGGGCAGTGTCAGCGAAAACACATCTGCCGCCGATTACCATAATAAAAAGGAAACGCTTTTCGGAGTTGCTGCCGAAGCACTCAAGCGACTGCGCGTGGGCTACGAGTTGATCGTGATGGAGGGTGCGGGTTCATGTGCGGAAGTAAATTTGATGGATAGCGATATTGTCAATTTACGCATGGCTGAATATGCTCGCGCACCGGTAATTCTGGTGGCTGACATTCACCGAGGCGGTGTATTTGCACAAATCGTCGGCACCTTGACGTGCTTAAAGCCACATCAACAGGATTTGGTCAAAGGGTTTATCATCAATCGCTTCCGTGGCGATATTCGATTGTTTGAAAATGGAATAAAATGGATCGAAGAGAATACCGGAAAAAAGGTCTTTGGGGTGCTTCCCTGGTACGAGCATATTCATATCGAACCGGAGGATTCGGTGGTGATAGAAAAACCGAAACAGGTTTTTCCAGGAAAAAGTAAAGAACCATCAATTGCGGTTATTCGGCTTCCGCACATTTCCAATTTTAATGATTTTGATCCGCTTCTCCTATTGGAGGGAGCGGAGGTCTTTTTTTTGGAAAGGGTTCAGGATCTAGCCATTTTCCGAGGGGTGATCTTGCCGGGATCCAAAAATACGCGCTATGACTTAACTTGGCTGCATTCAACCGGATGGACCGAAAAAATAAAAAGCTATGTTAAAGGGGGAGGACACGTACTGGGAATATGTGGTGGTTATCAAATGATGGGAGATTGCGTCCATGATCCGGATGGACTTGAGGGCCATCCCGGTTCAACCCAAGGACTGGATTTACTGCCGGTTGAGACCGCGTTAAAAGCACCCAAAACCACTACTCTGACCCGATTTTCATGGCAAGGAACAAACGGTTCAGGCTATGAAATTCATATGGGACAGACTCGGAGAAAGAGCGGAGATCCTTTATTTCAAGTTGTCTCCCGTAACAGTATTGCCGCTTCAGATGAGGACGGTTGTGTAGTGAGTGATTTTAGAGTTATCGGCACATACATTCATGGCATATTCGATAATCCAGAGATCACTGCTTTATGGCTGAACAGCATTGGGCTGCCAGACATAAAGACATCAGCGCTTGAAGGATTAGAAGCACGGAACAAGCAATATGACCTCTTGGCCGAGCACTTTAAGGCGCATATACAAACCGACAGCATCATTGAAATTATTAATCACCACTTACCTGTAAAAGTTAGTTAATCATTGAAAGAAAACATATTTGTCATTGGTGGTTGTCGCAGCGGGAAAAGCAACCATGCCCTTAAACTAGCGGAAAAGATAGCGACCGATAATAAAATCTTCATCGCCACCTGTATAGCGCAGGATGAAGAAATGAAACAGCGTGTAACGAATCATCAAAAGGGACGCGGTCAAGAGTGGAAAACCGTTGAAGCCCCTTTGCAGTTACCGGAGGCTATCGCAGACAATGCAAAAATAGGCGATGTTATTGTGGTCGACTGCCTGACGCTTTGGATCAATAATTTACTGATGCAGGGTGAAGAGACCTTAAAGGTCGAAAAACAAATTTCGAACTTGGTACATGCCATTGAGGCAGCTGCTTGTCCGGTGGTACTGGTTTCAAACGAAGTGGGAACCGGAATTGTACCCGCAAACAAACTGGCAAGAGTTTTTCGGGATCTGGTCGGATCCGTTAACCAGACTGTTGCGAAAAGTGCAGACAAAGTCATATGGATGGTGGCAGGGATACCGGTAACAATTAAGGAATAGGCGTTTGTTAAAAATTATCGAAGTAAGCATTTATAATTCGATGATCCTGATTAATAATTTAGGGCAACTAAGGAACAAACAGAAAATGGTGCGAGCATGAAAGGCTTTATCGCCGCCATCCAATTCATCACAATACTTCCATTCGGCAAATCAGCGGCATTTGACCCCAAAAAAATGGTGCCCTTTTTTCCCGTCGTCGGCCTGCTTTTAGGTATTTTGGTTGCTGTCTTCGACCAGGCGGCATTAAGATTGTGGCGTCCACCGGTTACCGCGCTGCTCGATGTCATCTTGCTAATAATTATGACCGGCGCCTTCCATCTGGATGGTTTGGGAGATACGGCTGACGGTCTTTGGGGCCAACGAACAAAAGAAGCGGCGCTGGCCATCATGAAAGATAGCCGTATGGGGGCTATGGGACTTGCGGCCATTGTTTGTGGTTTAGCCATCAAGTGGGGCGGTATTGTGGGTTTGGAAGCCCACAGGAGTCTTTTACTGATCATCATACCGGCATATGCACGCGGCGGCATGATTTTCGGCATCCGCTATCTCGAATACGGCCGGCCTGAGGGCGGAACCGGTCTGGATTTTTTTAAGGAAAAATTGGGAATATCCGCATTCTGGGGATTGCTGTTGCCGCTTATTCTTTCATTGTTTTTGAGCTGGAGAGCCATATTGTTGAATGCCGGTTTTGCAGCCATTATCGCGACAATTCTTTTCTACTATAAAAGACGTGTCGGCTGTATTACGGGGGATATGCTGGGTGCAATGGCAGAGGTAACTGAATCAGGACTGTTTTTATTGATATCTATTGGAGGAGTTTGATGTTAGATGGACATGGTGGAAATATTTATGCGGTAGCCCGTCAATTTGGCTGGAAGCCATCCGAAATCATCGACATGAGCAGTAACATAAATCCTTTAGGACCGCCTTCAGGACTGCTGGATTTTTTGAAAGAAAATCTCATGTCTCTCACAGAACTGCCGGAAGTGGATAGTAAGGAGGCCATCAGGTATTTTGCTGAATACATGCACATCGGACCTGAACGTGTAATTGCAGGAAATGGAACCACCCAATTTATTTATGCATTACCAAGTGTACTGAAGTCTAAAAGCGCCCTTATTTTGGGTCCAACCTATTCTGATTATGCGGATGCATGTGCCTTGCATCATATAGAATGTTCCTCAATTTTGGCGGAAGAATCGGAAGATTTTCGCCCGAACATGGACGCCATAAAAGCGAATCTTATCGGGAAAGATACGGTGTTTATCTGCAATCCCAACAATCCGACCGGCAGCCACATCCCTTTTGATAAACTCCACCGTCTTTGCGGGGCCCACTCGAAGACAAATTTCATTATCGATGAATCCTATCTGCCCTTTGTCATCGGCGCTGAAAAAGAAAGCATGGCAAACTCAGGACTCGAAAATGTAATTGTTTTGGCCTCCCTTTCAAAAATCTTCAGAATTCCGGGTTTGCGGATTGGATTCACTATTTCTTCCCCCAAAACCATAGAAAAATTAAGAAAGCACCTTTTGCCATGGAGTGTCAACAGTCTTGCGCAAGCTGCGGTTCGCTATCTGGTCATGCAAAAAATCCGGGCGGAAGCATTTGTTCAGAATTCCAGAACGTTTTTTGAACATCAACGACAACATTTCTATCAACGCCTTAGACATATTCCCAATGTAAAGGCTTATCCGAGCTGCACGCCTTTTGTGCTGGTCAAGTTTCCATCGACAATGACCTCAGATGAGATTTGGACACGATTGTCAAAAGAAAAAATTCTGATTCGAAACTGCAGCAATTTTTACGGGTTATCTGATCGATATATCCGCATATCTCTCAAAACTCCGGAAGCAAATCAGATGGTTGCTGAAAAACTCAGCGCATTGATTCCAAGCACAACGGACGATGCTCGTGGCATAGAAGAAAAACAGGTTGCTTGAGACGTATGGAATTTTTGCCCTCATGGTACATCCTGCCGGCTGCATTTGTTCTCGATTTAATTCTCGGCGATCCGCAATCACTACCCCATCCTGTACGTTGGATGGGCAAAGCCATTGAAACCTGCGAGCCCGTTTTCAGAAAAAGTCCTTGCCGTCTGGTGATTTCAGGTGCACTGTTTACCGCCTTTCATGTTTTGATGACGGGGGGATTGACATTGTTCTTATTGCACGCCTCCCAATGGATTCATCCGATAGTTAAAAATGGTATTGAAATTATTCTGATCTATTTCTGCATTTCAGCCAGCTCGCTGGAAGATGCCGCCTTGGAAATCCATCGCTACCTTTTAGAAAATAGGGTGAAGGAGGCCAGGAATAAGGTTGCCTTAATTGTCGGCAGAGATGTTGATGATTATGAAGAAGAAGGAATTTCAAGAGCTGTAGTGGAAACCGTGGCGGAAAATCTCGTCGACGGCGTGATTGCGCCGTTATTTTTTGCTGCCATAGGCGGTGCTCCGCTTGCCATGGTTTACAAAATGGTCAACACACTGGATTCGATGATCGGCTATAAAAATGAAAAATATATGTTTTTCGGCAAAGCATCTGCCCGGCTGGATGATATCTTAAATTTTATTCCAGCACGCGTATCGGTGCCAATCATTTCCCTGGCAACCCAAATCCTTTCCGGCAAAGGCAGGCGATCGCTCAAAACGGCATTCACCGAAGGTGCGAACCATTCAAGCCCGAATGCAGGATTTCCGGAAGCAGCGTTTGCCGGTGCGCTGGCCGTAAAACTCAACGGTCCGAATTATTACAACGGACAGCTGGTACACAAACCGTATATTGGTGTGCGTTTTGGAAAGACTGTGCCCGAAGATATAAAAAAAGCGTGTCAAATCATGATGTTATCCTCGCTTTTGTGGTTGTTAATAGCCTGGGCAACAAGCGTCGTAATAGGTGTAGTCGTTTAAAATATGTCAAATACATATCCAACATTAACCAAATCTTATAAAGGAGTGTATCCATTCAAACTCAGCACCACATCCTATATCTATCCCGATGACTATATTCCCAACATAAAAATGCTGGGTCCATTTATCGATGAAGTTGAATTATTGCTTTTTGAAAGCGCTGACATCGAATCTCTTTTTTCCGCGTCTGAGATCAGTGAGCTTTGCCGCTTGGCAACGAATTTTAACCTTTCTTATAACATTCACTTGCCGACGGACATATCCATAAGTGACCATGAATTCAACCAAAGATACCCTGCTGTAGACACCTACGTGAGAATAATTGAGCGCCTCTTACCGCTGAAGCCGTCCACCTTTTCACTGCACATCCCGTATAAGGAGGACAATTTTGAAAACATTACCGTAAAAAAATGGCGTGACAGAGTGCGATCGAATCTAGAAAGACTGCTGCGCGTTGAAATAGACGGGGATGTGCTTTCGATTGAAAACCTGGATTACCCGGTTGAACTGTTAGAAGATATCATTGAAGATTTAAATTTATCGATCTGCATGGACGTAGGACACCTTATTCGCTATGGGCATGATATTGCAGAATTCTTCAGTCGTTATTTTTCTAAAATATCGATCATTCATTTGCACGGGGTGGAAAACAACCATGATCATTTGTCGTTAGATCGGCTGCCAAAAGGAGATATCGATCCTATTCTCAGAATTTTGAAACGATTTGGTGGAACTGTATCTGTGGAAGTGTTTTCCTATAATGAACTCAGCGCGTCATTGCAGTTTTTGGAGATGTGTTGGAAAAATTTAAAGTCCACCGAAGTCTGAATGTATTGACAACTCCCTTATCTTACCGCATAATTTCTTATTGATGATTTTTAAAACCCTAAGGTTAATCCTTCCACAATTCCAGTTGGGGCAAGGCCCGTGAGTTCTATTCAATGCCAGATCTCAGCATCTTTTTCAGCAATCGGCTCGAAATTTTAGCAGAACAATTAGCTCAGATTGTTCGGATACCCTTATCCTCTCCATTGTCTCCCGAACTTATTGTGATTCAGAGCAGGGGAATGGAACGTTGGATTTCCATGGAGCTGGCAAAACACAACGGCATATGGGCCAACTGTCATTTTCCGTTTCCCAATACCTTCCTTCAGGATATGTTTAATCGATTCATTGGAGAGCTGCCCGAACCTTCACCATGGGATCCCGAGCGAACGACATTTGCCTTAATGAAACTTCTTCCCGCGTGTTTAGAACAGTCGGGTTTTGAAAATGTAAAAGCGTATCTAAAAGATGACCCCAATCATCTCAAATTGTTTCAACTTTCAAAGAAAATTGCCGATATATTTGATCAGTATTTGGTTTTTCGACCGGAACTCGTGTTCAGCTGGGAAGAGAATGCCGTAACCGACGATCGAATTGAATCCTGGCAGGCACAGCTTTGGCGGAAACTTGTGCAAATTAATGGTCCGATGCATCGGGCCCGCCTACGCAAAGATCTACTTGAAATGTTTGCCGGCGGATTCGTTGAAACCAAATGGTTCCCTGAAAGAGTTTCTGTATTCGGGATATCCTATTTACCGCCTTTCCATCTGGAGACATTTGCGGCTATGTCTTTCCACACACCGGTCAACTTTTTTCTTTTAAATCCCTGCAAGGAGTATTGGACGGATATCGTTTCGGATCGCGTACAACAGCGGATTCGAAGAAGATATCCGGAAACCGAGGATATCTCAACGGAGCTCCATTTCGAAGAAGGAAACCAGCTGCTGGCGTCAATGGGTCATCTCGGCAAAGATTTTTTTCAGCTGATGGGTAATTTTGACTGTGATTTGCACGAATTGTTTGATGAGCAACCTTGCCGCGATATGCTTTCATGTATTCAATCCGATATTTTAAATCTCAGAAACAGAGGACTTGCCGACCAACAAAATTCATCCGGGCAATCGTTTGCATCTCCTCCAGCGGAGCCGGTTCAATTGACAGAGTCGGACAATTCAATCCAGATCCACTGTTGTCATAGCCCCATGCGAGAAATAGAGGTATTGCATGACAACCTATTGGCCATGTTTGAAGAGGATCCGAGCCTGTTGCCGAAAGACATTGTCGTTATGGCTCCGGATATTGAAACATATGCCCCATATATTCATGCCGTCTTTGATGCTCAGACAGACGACGCTCATCGAATTCCATTTAGCATCGCGGACCAAACCGCCAGAAAAGAAAGCCGCTTGATCGAGGGCTTTCTTACCTTGCTCGATCTCAAAGACAGCCGTTTAGGGACCCCCCAGGTACTCCAATTACTGGAATATCCATCAATTATGCGGCATTTCGAATTTACGGATTCTGATATTCAGGTTATCGAGCGCTGGATAACGCAGAGCCAGATCCGGTGGGGTAGGGATGTGGATCATCGTTTGGAGTTAGGTCTTCCCCGTTTTTCCGAGAATACCTGGCGCACCGGAATCGAAAGACTTCTTTTGGGTTATGCCATGCCGGGTTATCATCGGGAGATGTTTGAAGGAATTCTACCTTACGATGATATTGAGGGCGACCAAATCAATATTTTGGGAAATTTTTTGGAATTTGTAGATCGGATCTTTCGTTGTATAAAAATCCTGGAACATCCAAAAACCCTGAGTCGTTGGAAAAATGCGTTAAACTTTATTTTTGAGCAATTTTTTGTTTCGGACGAAGAAACCGAAAGGGAAATACAAACCCTACGATTCTTGTTCGACGAATTGGCGGATCGCCAGAAACAAACCGGTTTTGATGAGAAGCTCGAACTTGAAGTCATCCGGGCATACCTTTGCAGCCGTTTAGAGAAAAATAGCTTTGGTTCCGGATTTATGACTAGGGGTGTTACCTTTTGTGCAATGCTGCCGATGCGAAGCATTCCGTTTAAGGTAATGTGTTTTGTCGGATTGAATGCCGATGCCTTTCCAAGGGATTTTCAACCGTTGAGCTTCGACCTCGTGGCCAATAAGCCCAAAATCGGCGATCGCTCCCGCAGAAACGATGATAAATATCTATTTCTGGAATCAATTATTTCCACCAGAAAAAAGCTTTATATTTCTTATGTGGGTCAAAGCATTCAGGACAACTCCCGGATACCACCGTCTGTGTTGGTTAGCGAATTGCTGGATACCATTGATAAAGGCTTTTATTTGCCGGAGAAAAGCATCCGCAACCATGTGGTTATCGATCACCGCCTGCAGGCGTTTTCTTCTATGTACTTTCAAGGAGCTCCGAGGCTTTTTAGCTATTCTGAAGAAGATATGCTGACCAGCACGCAAAGGCTATACCGTACGCAGCCCACCGCTTTTATTTCCAAAACGCTGGATATGGCATCAGAGGAGGTTCAAGAATGGAAATCCATTGATATTGATACTTTATGTATATTTTTTGCTAATCCGACTCGGTTTTTACTCGAAAAACGCCTTGGAATATTTCTCGATAAACAGGTAGCGATTCCAGAGAATCGGGAAAATTTTGAATTAACGCCGCTCCAGAAATACATAATCGAACAAAATCTCGTAAACAGCAGGCTATCCGGTGAGGATCTTCAAGATTTTCGCCCGATTCAACGCGCATTGGGACAACTTCCGCCCGGACCTGTAGGCGATTCTCTTTATAACGAAATGAGTATGGATGTTGATAAATTTGTCAATCAAATCGAAAACTATATCCACGGAAAAATATCCGATCCCCTAGATGTAAATTATGAAATTTCAGGCTTTCATCTTAGTGGTCGACTCACAGACATCTATGAGCATGGATACATTCATCTGCGTTACGCCAATCACAAAGCAAAGGATCTTTTAAAATTGTGGATATATCATCAGATTTACTGCGATCTGAAGCCTGAAAATTGGCCGGCAGACAGCTTTCTTATTTGTAAGGACGGCACCTTAAGATTTAGTCATACGTCCAACACCCGAGAGATCCTGGAAACAATTTTACAAATATTCTGGCAAGGCTTGACTGAACCCATCCATTTTTTCCCGGAAACGTCGCTTGAATATGTCCAACAGCTTCAAAATAAAACGGATAATCCGAAGCGTGCTCTTGAAAATGCCAAGCGAACATGGATAGGAAACGACTATAAGCGAGGCGAAGTCGAAAATCCCTATTATCAACGTTGCTTTAGAAATATAGATCCGATCGACGAATCTTTTGAGGAAATTTCCAAATGCATTTATCTTCCACTTTTAGCGCATTGCACAGAGGTGGTTATTTAATTTGAAGAGATTATTCTAAAATAATTTTTCACGTAAAACAAAAGGAGTGTCCATATGGCAATGATCGTTCAAATACATGAAGGTGTGGTCATAAATAAATTTGAAATAGACAAACCTATCCTGCGGATCGGTAGAGACCCGGACAGCGATATTTATATTGATGATGGTGTCGTCAGTACGGAACATGCTGTCCTGGAAGTGAAAAAAAGTCAGAAACCAAAAGGATCACCGGAGTATTATGTTAAGGATCTGGACAGCACCAACAGCACATTTGTAAACGGCAAAAAGATTACCCGCAAAAAATTAGAACACAATGATATTATCCGGGTCGGCTGGAATAATTTCAAATTTATCGAAGAAACCAAAAAGAATCCGGAAAAAACTTCCAAAATTCATAAAAGCTGGATACCCGGAGTATATTATACGAAGGAGTGAGGAAAATGATCAAAAGGTAAAACTAAAAGTTTATTACCCCATTATATCAGGCAGTCGCAGAAGTATTGGCCTTTATCTATCGATTAAATCAAAGTTGAAAACCTTCGACATTATTCATAGCCCTCTATCAGGGACCAATCTCATCGAAGCCAGCGCAGGCACAGGCAAAACCTATACCATCGAAGGGTTGTTTGTCAGACTCATTCTGGAGAAACAGCTATTGGTTGATCAGATTTTGGTGGTGACGTTTACCAATGCCGCCACAGAAGAACTAAGGGATCGGATACGAAACAAACTGCTTCAAGCTAAAGAAGCCTTTTCCAAAGGGTCAAGCGCAGACCCCCTTATCGATGCGGTGATGAACCATTACGAAAATCCGGTTTTGGCACTGCATTTGATCCATGAGGCATTGATCAATTTTGATAGAGCGGCAATTTTCACGATTCACGGATTTTGTCAGCGAATATTGTATGAAAATGCCTTTGAAACCGGCAAGTTGTTTGATACGGAGCTTGTGACCGATCAATCCGAGGTGATCCAGGAGGTCGTCGATGATTTTTGGCGGAAACATTTCTACAATGCGCCACTGGAATTTGTCAATTATGCGACACCTAAGATAAAAGGACCCAAAAGCTTTTCCGATTTATTTTCTAACGTAAAAACCTCGGACGTCAGGATCATCCCTCAATTAGACAAACCATCTTTGGGAAATCTACAGCCATTTCGGAAAGCCTTTCGACGGCTCAAACGCCAATGGTCGAATTCACGCGAATCAATCATCCACGCATTAAAGTGTCCTGAATTAAGCGGTACATATTATGGCAGTCTGAAACCGGATCCCACAGTGCCGCATATGACCAAAAGGGATTTGAAAATTTTATTTCTGGTTGAATCCATGGACAGATTCGTGGATTCAAAAAGTAACGGATTTCCGTTATTCAAAGACTTCGAAAAATTTGCGACACCATATCTCTCTCAATCGACGAGGAAAAACCAAATACCTCCGACACACGATTTTTTTGATATCTGTGAAGAAGTGTATCGATTCGGTAAAGCCCTGGAATCCGAATGTGACCATTACTTACTGTTTTTGAAAACCCAGTTGTTTCGTTTTGCAAACCTAGAACTCACAAAAAGAAAAAAAAATAAGAATATACACTATTTCGATGATTTGCTGATATTGGTAAAAAATGCCCTTGAAGCTAACGGTGGCGGTGAACTGGCAGATACTGTCCGGCAGAAATATAAGGCTGCCTTGGTAGATGAATTTCAAGATACTGATAACGTTCAATACGACATATTCACTCAATTATTTTCAAGCAAGGATCATCTTCTCTTTATGATTGGAGATCCCAAACAGGCGATTTATGGCTTCCGGGGTGCCGATATTTTTTCGTATATGAAGGCGTCACGTAATGTGGCCTCTAAATTTACGCTGATGAAAAACTGGCGTTCAGATCCTGGCCTGATCACGGCAGTAAACACGATCTTCTCAAATGTCAACATGCCGTTTGTATTCGATGAAATACCTTTTGAGAAGGGAAGGTCGGGTAAGTGCGTCTCAGCGGGGGGAAAAAATAACGGCATGCCGCTGATCATGTGGTATTTGAATTCGAGAAATATCTATGGAGAAGAAAAAATCATCAGCAAAACAGACGCTGTGCAACTCATCGCCGGTGCGGTTGCCGAGGAGATTTGTCGATTAATTTCACCCGGTCCGTCAAATTTGGCACGGAGCGATATCGCAGTTCTGGTTCGAACAAACAAGCAGGCCCAACTCATAAAACATCACCTATCTTCCAAAGGCATTCCATCGGTTCTATATAGTACCGGTAATATATTTGATTCACAAGAAGCCATGGAATTGGAGATAATCCTGACCAGTATTTCAGAGCCAGGAAATATTGCAAATTTAAAAGCAGCCTTAGTAATGGACATGATGGGTGTAAACGGGGAAGAACTGGTTTTTGCAGATCAAGACACGCTATGGTGGGAACGGTGGCTGACAAATATCCAAGAGTACTATCGTGTTTGGAATCAGCATGGCTTTACTCGCATGTTCCGATTGTTCCTGGCAAATGAAAACGTCAAAGAGCGTCTGATATCGTTTTTCGATGGTGAACGCAGGTTAACCAATGTTCTTCATCTATCAGAAATACTCCATCACGTTTCGATTGAAAAAAATTTGGGAATTACCGGTCTAATTAAGTGGTTGGCCGAGCAACGGGATCCGTCATCACCGCGTCTTGAAGAACATCAGCTTCGACTTGAAAGCGATGAACATGCGGTAACTATCGCAACCATTCATAAAAGCAAAGGTCTGGAATACCCTGTTGTATTTTGTCCTTTCGGTTGGGAAAGCTCATCGATGAGTAGCAAGGAGATCGTCTTTCATGATATCGACCAGGATATGCAGTTGACCTTTGATTTGGGGACGGAATCCCGATCCAAGCATCTTACATTCGCGCAAAATGAACGCTTGGCTGAAAATTTAAGATTGCTCTATGTCGCGCTCACCCGGGCTAAATGGCGTTGTTACCTTGCTTGGGGACGGATTAATACCGCCGAAACGTCCGCGATGGCGTATCTGTTCCATGGCCGCGATATCGCCCAGGGGGATCTCCAAAACCGAGATATTGTCGAGTCCTTAGAAGAAAGTTTTACTGCTAAAACCGAAGATGAGATATTGGCCGATTTAGATCTACTTGCCCGCCAATCTAAGGGGAGCATCAGGTTAACCCCACTGCCGATGACATCTGATCGAACCTACAGCCTTCCCCAAGACCAACAAGAAAATTTACTCTGTCGAAAATTCCTGGGAAAAATCGACCATACCTGGAAAATATCAAGTTATTCATCCTTGGTGTCCTCCCGTGCCGCAGATATTGATCTACCCGATTACGATGGTTTCCAGGCCGGCATCGGTCGCGCTCTCGAATTGTTGTCAGACGATGTCAATCTAAGTGAAACCAGCCGTTTCAATGATATCTTCTCCTTCCCCAAAGGTTCCAGAGCGGGCATTTTTTTCCATGATTTATTTGAACACCTAAATTTTGCAGAGCATTCTCAGGAATATGTGCAGAAAATAGTTGCCAAAAAGTTACAAGAATATGGATTTGAGAAGATGTGGCAAAAAACAATTTGCAAAGTAATTACCAATGTCCTAAACACTCCGCTACGGGCAGGCAGTAAAGATTTCACCTTATCTAATATTTCATTGTCCGACCGAATCAATGAAATGGAATTTTATTTTCCATTAAACCCGGTAACGCCACAACTATTAGAGAAGATTTTTAAAAACGAGACAAGTCATGACATTGCTCCTGAATATCCCGCGCAATTGGAAAAATTGATATTTGCGCCGACTGCCGGTTTTATGAAGGGCTTTATTGACTTGGTATTTCACCATCAGGGGAAATTCTATATCATTGATTGGAAATCGAATTACTTAGGATCAACCCGTGAAAGCTACACTAAAGAATCCTTGATCAAAGCAATCGAAGAAAATTTATACTTTTTGCAGTATCATTTATATATTCTTGCCCTTTGCCAGTATTTGCGCCGGCGAAAACCGGATTTCAATTATGATACCGACTTCGGTGGTGTATTTTACATCTTTATCAGGGGAGTAGATGTTACGCTAAATTCAACAAGTGGCGTGTTCGATGATTTTCCACCGCGAACCCTCATCAATAGGCTGGGTGAAGCATTAATTCCTGACTTTTAAATTTCGAGCATGAAAAATAAAATTATAAGCGCCCTTTATCAAAGAGAAATATTTTCGAGAATAAACATCCATTTTGCACAATTTATTTCGCATTTCCCTTCCGCTAACGATCCGGATATTTTTTTGGCTGCCGCACTGGTGAGTCGTGCCACTGAAAATGGAGATATCTGTCTTGATCTTAATGACAACGCCGAAACGATTATTCTTAAACAAGAAAATGGACATGATGCGCTAATTTGTCCGAAAATTAACCGATGGGTGGAGACATTATCAGTATCTCCTGCGACGGGCAAGCCCGGGGAAAAGCGACCCTTAATTCTGGATTCCCAAAACAGACTTTATCTATTCCGCTATTGGGAATACGAAAAAATACTTACCGATCTCATCTTAAAACGAGTTCACGATCATATTACCGATTTAGATTTCCCACGCTTAAGAAGGAGCCTTGGTACGCATTTTCCCAAAGATAGTGGTGAGCCAATTGACTGGCAGAAAATCGCAGCAGTTACGGCGATGCTAAAAAAGTTTAGCGTTATTACAGGTGGACCCGGAACGGGAAAAACGTTTATGATCACTAAAATTCTTGTCTTGCTATTGGAACAGGTTTCCGGCGGCGCGCTTAAAATATGTCTCGCTGCACCAACCGGAAAAGCCGCTGCAAGGCTGCAAGAATCAATCAGACGAACAAAGCAAAGTCTAAATTGCGATGACAAACTAAAAGAGGCGATACCAACCGAGGTGAAAACTATTCACCGAATGCTAAAACCGAAACCCGCCTCGCCGTATTTTCATTATAACGCCGAAAATCCTCTGTCGGCTGATATTGTGGTCATCGATGAAGCCTCCATGGTGGATCTTGCCTTGATGAGTAAGCTCGTGCAAGCAGTTCCGAAGAATGCCCGACTGGTGTTAGTTGGCGACAAAGACCAGCTTGCATCAGTTGAGGCCGGTTCCGTTTTAGGGGATATTTGCGATCGGAACAACCTGCATGGCGTTTCAGACGATCTTCGTAGAAAAATTTTGGAGCTAACAGATGACGATATGAACGCCATCGTCAAAGGTTCCAGGCCTGAGCCAGGTTTGCAAGATTGCATTGTGGTTTTACAAAAAAGCCACCGGTTCGCCGTTGGCAGTGGTATCGGTAGACTGAGTCGAGCTGTCAATCGCGGTGAAGCCGATGAGGCTTTAATGGTGTTGGAAGATGCGCCGGACAAAACCATTGCCTTATATGAAATGGGCCCTGCTGAAGAATTTTTTGATACCATGGCAAAAAAGATAATTGATGGCTATAGGGCGTATTTAGAATCAGAGGATCCGGCAGCAGCCCTGGAAAGCTTTAACCGCTTTAAAATCGTGTGTGCATTGCGGATGGGTCCATTCGGTGTGAGATCACTAAACAAATTGGCTGAACAGGTTTTAGAACAACAGGGCTTGATTCATCTTGATACAGTGCACACAAATCCGTGGTATAAAGGTCGGCCGATTCTCATCACTCGCAACGACTATAATCTTGGGCTTTTTAATGGCGATATTGGAATTACGTTGCCTAACCCGGATGCCAAGACCCGGGAATTGAGCGTCTTTTTCTCAGCCGGTGACGGTGAGATCAAGCGCTTTGCGATCCATCGTCTGCCCGAGCATGAGACGGTATTCGCCATGACGGTTCACAAAAGTCAGGGTTCGGAATTTGATGAGGTTGTATTAATCCTGCCAAATAAAGACTATCCGGTGTTAACCCGGGAACTGGTTTACACCGGATTGACAAGATCAAAAAATAAATTCTCCGTTTGGGCGACTCGCTCGATTCTCAGGAACACGATAAAGCGCAAAATAGAACGTACATCCGGTCTCAGAGAGGCACTTTGGAAATAGGATAGAAGGTTGCAACTCTATGCCATAGACGTTATATTAAATGAATTTGATGAACGTTACGAAACTCCTACGAAGTTTTTCAAGCACCTGGTTTGAAGTCTATCCAATAACTGACGCAAACCCAATCTTAAAGACATGGAGCAATACCGATGAAACGTACAGTTATAAAGAGCACGGGCCGCTATGTTCCGCCTAGAGTCGTAACGAACCATGATTTAACTCAATGGATGGATACATCCGATGAATGGATCCGCCAGCGAACAGGAATCGAGCAACGTCACTGGATACCCGAAGAAGGTGGTGTCGGATCATCTGATCTTGCTTTGGAAGCGACAAAAATTGCTCTAGAACGGACCGGTTGGACTGCTAAGGATATTGATTTGATCATTTTTGCTACTTTAAGTCCGGACATCTTTTTTCCCGGTCCGGGTTGTCTGCTGCAGCATAAACTCGGGCTGAATTCAACACCGGCACTGGATATTCGTCAGCAATGTACGGGATTTCTTTATGGTCTGGCGACTGCCGATGCATATATCCGTAGCGGGTTGGCAAATAAAATTCTGTTGGCGTGTGCGGAAGTCCACAGTACCGGAATTGACATATCCACTCGGGGAAGGGATGTGGCCGTCCTATTTGGCGATGGTGCCGGAGTTGTATGCCTGGAAGGCATTGAGACGGACAAAGACGTCGGCATTTTAGCCTCTGCATTGCATGCCAATGGAGAATTTGCTGAAAGTCTGATGATAGAGGTCGGAGCCTCCAGACTGAATCCGCGAATTAGTGAGGAGCTGATCAAAGAAGGCCGTCATTGGCCTGTAATGGACGGTAAAACCATATTTAAAGAAGCCGTTAGAAGTCTTCCTAATGTTTCACAGGAAGTCTTGCAAAAATCCGGACTATCTTTGGAAGATATCGATTTATTCATTCCCCACCAGGCCAATCTGCGCATTAATCAATTTTTCCAGCAATCTATGAAATTGCCGGAGGAGAAAGTATTTCACAATATCCAGCGCTATGGTAATACCACAGCAGCCAGTATCCCAATCGCACTTGATGAGGCGCTCGAGATGAACATCATCGGGGATGGGAGTGCCGTCATTTTTCTTGGATTAGGTGCGGGGTTGACGTGGGCAGCTGTTCTTGCGAGATTGGTGGGGTAATACGTTAGAATATATTTCAGAGGATTATGAATGCGTGCTGGTATAGGATATGATGTTCATCCGTTGGTTGAAAAGCGTAAGCTGATTCTCGGTGGAGTAGAAATACCGTTCGAAAAAGGCTTGAAGGGACACTCGGATGCGGATGTTCTCATGCACGCAGTTTGTGATGCGCTTTTAGGAGCCGCAGGTTTGGGTGATATCGGCATGCATTTTCCGGATACCGATCCAAAATATAAAGATGTTTCCAGCATTCAACTTTTCATCGAAACCTTTCAGATGGTGCAAGAAAAAGGTTTTTCCGTTCTTAACATAGACACCATCATTTTTGCTGAAGCACCGAAACTATCCCCCTATCGATCAGCTATGCAGCAAAACATTTCCTCAGCAATTGATTTAGAACCGGATCGCATTAATATCAAAGCTACGACGACGGAAGGACTCGGTATGATCGGAAAAGGGGAGGGAATTGGAGCGATGTGTGTGGCGATGATTGAATAACGCCGGGTCCTCGATAGTTGTCAACCTGAAACTGATTAAAATAGATTTCAGAAAGGATAATTTTCTAAATCGCCGATGCCCTCCTTTACACTGATTTCACAATTTGAACCCACCGGCGATCAACCCAACGCCATCGAAGCGCTAAGCCGTAATATATTGAACGGAAGACGCCAGAATGTTCTTTTGGGTGTCACGGGTTCCGGCAAAACATTTACGATGGCTCATGTGATCGCGAACGTTAATAAACCTACCCTTGTGCTCGCTCCGAACAAAACTCTTGCTGCCCAATTATACAACGAGTTTAAGCAGCTATTTCCGGAAAATGCGGTAGAGTATTTCGTTAGCTATTACGATTACTACCAACCCGAAGCCTACATCCCTTCTACGGACACCTATATTCAAAAGGATTCCTCGATTAATGATATGATCGACAAATTGCGGCATTCGGCCACCAGATCTGTTCTTTCACGCAGGGACATCGTGGTTGTGGCCAGCGTATCGTGCATTTTCGGACTGGGGGCGCCTGAAGATTATCTGTCGATGCGCGTGGATGTGATCAACGGAATGAAGCTCAACCGTGATCGCCTTCTTTTCAACCTTGTCTCGATGCAATATACCCGCAATGATATTGATTTTTATCGCGGTGCTTTCAGAGTTCGAGGCGATCGGGTTGAAATATTCCCAGCTTATGAAGAAGATCAAGCCATCCGCATTGATTTTTTTGGGGATGAAGTTGAAGGAATTTCAGAGATTGATGCCCTCAGAGGTAAAACTCTACGACGCTTAAATCGAACTACCATATTCCCTGCAAGTCATTACGTTACTGAAAAAAAAACTCGGCAACGAGCCATCGAGACGATCATTGAGGAATTAAAACAACGCATCGACTATTTCCGCAATGAGCAAAAACTCATCGAAGCCCAGCGGATCGAAGAACGAACCAATTTTGACCTCGAAATGATTCAAGAGCTCGGCTATTGTAACGGAATCGAAAATTATTCACGTCACTTCACAGGACGAAGACCCGGCCAACCGCCTCCGACCTTGCTCGATTACTTTCCGAATGATTTTCTGCTGTTTATCGATGAAAGTCATATCGCCGTACCGCAGCTTCGTGGCATGTACAGGGGAGATCGATCCAGAAAAGAAACCCTTGTTGAATACGGATTCAGGCTGCCTTCTGCCTTGGATAATCGACCGCTTCGCTTTGAAGAGACCGAAGCACGTATATCCCAAGTCGTTTATGTGTCGGCCACCCCGGCGGATTATGAACTTGAGCAGGGAAGAGAAGCCTTGGTCGAACTCATCGTTCGACCCACCGGTTTGGTGGACCCGGTTTTGGAGGTCAGGGGTGCCAGAAATCAAGTCGATGATCTTTTAGACGAAATCGTGCTTCGGCAACAACGCAATGAAAGAGTTCTGGTGACCACATTAACGAAACGCATGGCAGAAGATCTCACCGAGTATTACTCCGATTTAGGTATCCGGGTTCGCTATCTTCATTCAGATATTAATACCCTCGAGCGAATGGACATTATCAGAGATCTCAGAATGGGGAAGTTTGATGTGTTGGTCGGCATCAATTTATTGAGAGAAGGCCTCGATATTCCGGAGGTTTCGCTAGTTGCCATTCTCGATGCCGATAAAGAAGGATTTTTGCGCTCAGCCCGATCACTTATTCAAACCTGTGGCCGCGCGGCGAGAAACGCCCAGGGTATGGTGATAATGTATGCGGATGGTGTGACCAAGTCCATGCAGCGCACCATTGATGAAACCAATCGCCGCAGAATAATCCAGCAGAAACACAACCAGGAGCACAACATCATACCGGAGACAATTCAAAAAGAAATCACTCAAATCTTTGATTTCGGATATGAACCAGAACCGGAAACCCTGGATAAAGTGTCAGAGACTTTGGCCGAATATAAATCTACGGCTGATCTGGATACAGCCATAAAATCGATGGAAGAAGAGATGTATGCCGCTGCCAAAGCGCTTGAGTTTGAATGTGCGGCTGAGCTCAGAGATCAAATTAATGAATTGAAGAAACTAATTGTCTTAGAAGTATGAATAACAAACCCAAAAACCGTGACGCAGCATCCACCATCAAGCATAAATTATCTAGAGTTGGCTCGGAGCCCGGCGTTTATTTGCTGAAAGATGCCGCCGGAAATATCATATATGTCGGTAAGGCCAGAGATCTGAAAAAGCGCATTGCGGCGTATTATAAAAACTCGAGTCATGTGGACATGAAAACAGGAGTGCTGGTAAAAAAAATAGCAGATATCGATACCGTTATCACCCGAACCGAAAAAGAAGCACTGATTCTCGAATCCAACCTGATCAAGCGTTACAGACCGCGTTATAACGTTGTTTTAAAAGATGATAAACGCTACCCCTCCTTACGACTTGACCTCAACGAAGCATATCCCAGTTTTACCATCGTTCGTAAAATCGGTCAGGACAATGCCATGTACTTTGGCCCATTTAGCTCTGCCCAAGCTGTGCGCGAGACCCTTAAGGCCATTAATAAGACATTTAAGCTTCGCAAATGCAGAGCCAAGGATTTCAAAACCAGAACTCGTCCATGTCTTCATTGCCAGATGGAAGGTTGCCTTGCGCCGTGTTGTCTGGATGTCGATCCAAAAGTATATCACGAACAGGTGAACGAAGCGATCCTGTTTTTAAAAGGCAGAACCCATGATTTGATCCGCAAAACGAGGAAAGAGATGCAACATGCTGCCGAGGCACGAGAGTATGAAAGAGCAGCACGGTTGCGAGACAAAATATTTTCCCTTGAAAAAACAATTGAAAAGCATGTTGCGGTCATAACGGATTTTAAGGACAGGGATGTATTTGCGATTGCCAGTTCAAACGGTTATTCGATGATCACGCTTTTTATTGTCCGGGGTGGCTTCCTGCGAGGAACGCAACATTTTGATTTTTCGGAAATCATCTCTTCTGATGAAGAAATCTTGGGTGCATTTATTCGGCAATATTACGAAAAAAATCGATTTATTCCGAAAGAGATTCTCGTTTCATTGGATCTTGAGGATGCTAGATTGATTGAAGACTACCTCGCAACCATCAAAGATGCAAAAGTACGTATCCAGTGTCCGAAAAGGGGAGAAAAGGCAGCACTGCTGAAAATGGCGATACGCAACGCGGATAGAGCGATACAGGATCTGATCGCCTCCCGAACGGCTGAGATGGACATTCTCCTGCGGCTTCAGAACCGATTGAAATTGAACACGGTTCCTGAACGAATTGAATGTTTTGATAACTCCAATATCTCCGGAAGTGAACCGGTCGCCGGTATGGTTGTTTTTGAAAAAGGTCGGCCGCAGAAGTCTTCCTATCGAAAATACCGGATCAAGACTGTCACAGAGCATGATGACTATGGCTATATGTCGGAGGTTCTGAGAAGACGATTTGGCAAAGGACAAGCATCTAAACCTTATCCGGATCTGCTGATGGTGGACGGGGGCAAAGGTCAGCTGAATATCGCAGTTGCTGTAGTTAAGGATTTGAACCTTATCGGAGAATTTGAAATGATCGGTATTGCCAAAAAAGATGAAAAAAGAGGTGAAACTCAGGATAAGATTTTTAAACCGGGCAGGACAAATCCGTTAAACTTTGGAAGGGAAGGGGATCTGCTTTTATTTCTTCAACGAATCCGCGACGAAGCCCACCGCTTTGCAATAAGGTTTCACCGCAAACGCCGTACCAAAACCGCCATGGGGTCTGTTTTGGATACCATCCCGGGTATCGGTAAAAAAAGAAAACAGATGTTGTTTCAGCATTTTAAAAGTGTGAAAGACATCCGGACAGCCAGCCTGGAAGAGCTCAGTGCGCTGCCCGGAATAAGTCGTCGCTTGGCTGAAGAAATACACCGGTCACTTTCCGTTTGATCTTGAGTTATTATTTCAGCTTTTTGAGAACATCTTTCAGTTCTTGGACGGCCGCTGCGGACTTCTGCAATGCCGCTTGTTCTTCTTCGGTGAGCTGAATTTCAATGATCTCCTCAACCCCCTTTGTTCCCAGCTTCACGGGTACACCCATAAAAAGATCATCAATCCCGTATTCTCCTTCAAGGTAGGCCGCACAAGGGAGGATTTTCTTTTTATCCTTTAAAATCGATTCGGCCATCTCCACCGCTGCTGATGCAGGTGCATAAAAAGCACTGCCTGTTTTCAGCAGCCCAACGATTTCAGCCCCTCCATTTCGTGTTCTTTCCACCAAAGCATCAATGCGATCTTGCGTTAGCAACTCGGTGATCGGAATGCCGGCTACCGTAGAATAACGGGGCAACGGAACCATGGTATCGCCATGGCCACCCAGAACAAATGCATGGGTATTTTCAACCGAAACGTTTAGTTCCATTGCGATAAATGCTCTGAAACGCGCGGAATCCAGCACACCCGCCATACCGATGACTCTTTCTTTTGGAAAACCGCTGGTCGCATAAGCCACATGGCACATGGCATCCAAAGGATTGCTGACAATGATTAATATTGCCTCCGGAGATTGCTGCACCACCTGCTCGGTTACACTCTTTACGATTCCTGCATTGGTGCTGATCAGATCATCGCGGCTCATACCGGGTTTTCTGGGTATGCCAGCGGTAATTATGACAATATTAGAGCCGGCTGAAGCATCGTACGTATTGGTACCAGAAAGACGGGCATCATGTTTTTCAATGGGGGCCGCTTCTGCTAAATCTAAAGCCTTACCCTGGGGAACCCCTTTTATAATGTCCACCAGTGCCACATCACATAATTCTTTTTCGGCCAATCGCTGGGCCGCAGTGGCACCGACGTTCCCAGCTCCGATTACAGTTACTTTCTTATCCATTTGTCTCTCCTTTTCTATTGCTATAGGGATTAAAGAATAAAAAAAATCAACATCACTTCAAAGCGTTTCAAAGGTACCGTTCATTAGCATAATTTCGAATATTGTCAATCCATTAATATAATAACCATTATTGACAGATAGCATAAAAATAGGATAAATTATTATAGGTTAGGACTGCTTTTGGCCTTTTTTTGGGTTGACAAAATGATTTGTTCAAGCGAAAACTTGCAACCTTGTGTTAGAGCAGATGTGTGTGTACTTCATATAGGTTAAAACGAGATTTTTCGATGAATCTTTTCGAGCTGATTTGAAAGTGGTGCAGGGAATTGTATATCGATAAGAGTTCATTTATATGGCGATAGTTAATCTAAAGAAAAGGCAGATTGAGTGCAAAATCGTGTATTATGGACCCGGGCGATCCGGTAAAACGACGAATCTTGAATATATTCACAAGTCATTTAAAAAACAAGTGCGCGGGGATATGGTTTCGATCAACACGGATGGTGATCGAACCCTTTTTTTTGATTTTCTTCCCCTTGAGCTCGGTAAAGTCAAGGGCTGCAATTTAAGAGTTCAATTATATACGGTGCCCGGGCAGGTGCGGTATAGTTCCACCCGAAAATTAGTGCTGAGAGGAGCGGATGCGGTTGTATTTGTAGCGGACTCCCTTGAAGTGCGTCGTGAAAAGAATATGCTGTCGTTAAAAGATCTCGCCGAAAACCTAAAAGAATATGAAGTGAGTATCTTTAAAATACCGCTCGTTATGCAATACAACAAAAGAGATCTGGCCCAAGCAAATATTCCGCTTATACCGATTGAACAGCTGGAACACGACTTAAATCGTCAATTGAAAGTTCCATCATTTCCAGGCGCTGCCGTAAAAGGTGCGGGCGTCGGAAAAACGCTTCACGCATGCTTAAAGCTGGCAATAAAATCCATTCAAGAAGAATTAAATCTATAGTATAATAATAAGTTTCCAAGACAAATTTGGAAGCCTCAAACATGTTTTAGAGGTTCAGTCGCTTACAGAAATTCCGAGACGTTACTATGACTACCACTGTCGCATTTGCAGGAAATTTGAATTTTCTAAATTTAGGTGAGGTTTTACAGCTTCTGGGCACCAATGGCGGCTCCGGTGTTTTGCGCATCATCAGCAAATATGCAGCAGATCCCGGGGTGGTCTATATTGTGAAGGGCAATCCAATAAACGCAACCAATGGCTCCCTTACCGGCATAGACGCCGTCTATTCCCTGTTTGGATGGATCGAAGGGCAATTTGAATTCAGTCAGGACAATGTCACCTGCGCCAAAACCATCACGAAAAGTCGGATGGAAATTATCCTGGATGGCTTAAGAATGCTGGATGAAGGCAAGATAGAGAGGCTCGGACCGTCTTCAGTCAAACACAAGTCACAGGAATCACGAGCCAAATCAGGTGATCTTCCATTAATCAAAGGGCCACTTGTAGATTATTCGTATGTTGTCGATGAGGAAGTATTCTACAACGGTGACGAGATTGTCCGTGAAGGAAACCACGGCAATTGGGTGTGGGTCATACTGGAAGGAACTGCCGAAATCCTAAAAGTATCTACAAATGGACCCTTACGGATAGCCAGAATCGGAGATGGTGCGTTTTTAGGAAGCGTGGCTTCTTTATTAGCTGGAGATAACGTTCGCAGTGCAACCGTTGTAGCCGTGGGAAATGTACAACTAGGCATGCTGGACTCGCAACAACTCACCAGTGAGCTTGCAAGTTTATCTGCTGATTTCAGAGGCCTGATCAACAGCCTTGACTTAAGATTAAGGCAAGTTACCGATATGGCGGCTGAAATTCAAAGCAACAACGTGAAAATTAATGATTATATTAAAGGGAAAAAACCGGTTATTAAGCAAGGTCAAAACGAAGAAAGATTATTCAGAATTCGAGAGGGTGAAGTATTCATCGCTCGTGAAACGGATAATGGTCATGTACCCCTGATGCACCTTCAAAAAGACGATTATTTCGGAAATATTCCTTTCATGGATATGGGAAATGAACCGAATTCAGCCAATGTTTTCGCCTCGCCGAATCTCAAGTTGAGCGCCGTTGATTCCCAAAAGCTTCAGGAGGAGCATGAGAAAATCTCATCAACGCTTAAGAATATTTTTCAACACCTTGCAACCTGTATATCGGTAACCACACTGGTGGCATGTGAATTTCATAAGAAAATCGTTTCTTAACGACCACTATTAATAAACATCTTCGTAGGTGAATACAATGCCGACTAAAGAGAAAAGAAAGCACGCGAGAGTTACTTCTCTGAATCTGTCTTATTTTTGCCTTGATCAAAACGATAAAATCGTCAAACAAGGGATGGGCAGAACCTTAAATGTCTCTGAATCCGGTATTCTTCTGGAAACTCCTTTTCCCATTGACTCCAATCATACCGTTTTATTAAATATTGGATTAGAAGAAGATATCGTCGATATTAAAGGCAAACCTATTCATTCCAAGACAAACGATCTAGGATTACATGAAGTTGGAATTCAGTTTCTTAAGATCAGCGAAACGACACGCAAGAAACTAAAGAAATATATAGAGGTCTTTGTCGATAAGAAAGATGAAGCTGGCACGCCAGAATAAGCACCATTGTCAGGCCCACCAAAAACTTTCCTAAAAGCGAAGCATTGAACAGCGAGGATTTATACCGATGAAGAATTCCGTTAAAGAAACGAGACTTCCGAATTTGAAGCTATTGAAAAGGGGCAAGGTCAGGGATATGTATGATCTGGATGACAAACTTCTGATGGTCGCAACGGATCGACTTTCGGCATTTGATGTCGTTCTGCCGGATCCTATACCTGATAAAGGAATCATCTTGACTCAGATATCCCTATTTTGGTTTGAGATTATGGAGCCTATCATAGCAAATCATGTGATTTCCAGCACAGTAGAAGATTATCCCGAGGCATGTCAGCCATATGCTGAGACCTTACATGGCCGAAGCATGCTGATCCAAAAAACAGAACCCCTTCCGATCGAATGTGTTGTTAGGGGTTTCATATCCGGATCGGGATGGAAAGCATATCAAGAAACGGGCAGCATATGCGGTATTCGATTGCCTAACGGATTGAAAGAATCTGATAAGTTGCCGGAACCTATTTTTACACCATCCACCAAAGCAGAACTTGGCGACCATGATATCAATATCAATTTTGAAGAAGCTGCCCGAATTACCGGGCAGGCGCTGGCGGAAAAAGTCAGAGAAACTAGCCTTGCAATTTATCAAAAAGGCGCTGAACTGGCTGCTGAAAAGGGAATTCTTATCGCGGACACCAAGTTCGAGTTTGGGCGGATAGGCGATGATATTATTCTCATTGATGAGGTTCTAACACCGGATTCCTCCAGGTTTTGGCCCAAGGAGACCTATAAACCCGGAGGTCCTCAAAAGAGTTTTGACAAACAATACGTAAGAGATCACCTCAATTCTTTAGATTGGAACAAAACCCCCCCCGGCCCCTGCTTACCGGAGAATGTTATCAACCATACGCGCCAAAAATATCTGGACGCACTAATCCAGCTTACCGGCAGCAATTATGGCCTTTGAAGGGGATAGCAACCAGCAAATCTTTGTAGGGCAAGGTTTTGTTAATATAAACGTTTTGCAATCAATTCCGCTATCAGCAATCAATTCAGAAGACAGCAGATTTCGTATTACAACCAAAACGGAAATCCTTGAACTGGTCGAATCGATTCAACAGCTGGGTCTCATACACCCTCCTATCCTGAAACGGCACGCTTCAGAATATGTTATCATTAGCGGATTTCGTCGGATAGCCGCCTGCCGATATCTAGGCTGGATCGAAATTCCAGCCAGAATATTAAGTTCTAAAATCAGCGATGATACATGTATTCAATATGCTATCGCCGACAATACGCTTCAGAGACCGCTGAACCTGGTGGAAATTTCCAGATCACTTTTTTTGCTGTCCTCCTTTTTTAAAGATGAGAATCAGCGGCTGGAATGTGCATCAATACTAGGCTTGCCCGATAATCTTTCCCTCATAAAAAAAATTGAAAAAATCTGTCATCTTCCAAAGCCGATTCAAGATGGTATCCTTAAGAGTACGATTTCCATGGCCATGGGTTTAGAACTGTCTAAATTCGAGCCCAACATTGGAGTTGCTCTAGTCAAGCTTTTTGATCAGTTAAAAATCGGACTGAACAAGCAAAGGGAGATCATTTTGCTGTTAGACGAAATTGCGCTTCGGGAAAATACAACTATCGACAGCCTGTTGAACGAAAAAGACATCAAAGAAATCTTAGACAACGATGAGCTTGATCGCGCCCGAAAGCAAAAGATAATACGCGTATATCTCCACCGGCGGCGCTTTCCGACACTTTTCAAAACAAAAAACGAATTTGAAAAGCTTGTCAAAGAATTAAAACTTGGCAATTCCATTAAGCTGATGCCACCGAAAGACTTTGAAGGACCAACCTATACGTTGAAAGTGAATTTTCACAACCTCGCGGAACTTAAGGATTTTCGAACCAAACTCGATAGAATCATTCGCAGCTCCGGACTACAAAAAATTTTAACTAAAAAATGACGATCACAAAACTTTTTATCAATCAGCATATTAAAAATTTTCCGGAGACCTTTTCAATTCAATCCCGCCTCAATGTGCCCGTTGAAGTTGTAAATGAATCCCGGGAAGTATTTGATTACATTTTGTCGGCTAAGGATCCGATTCAAGAGGGAAAACAGACCCTTTACCTCACCCGCAACAATGGTGCATTTTTTAAAAAATGCCCGGGGACACGCTGCTATACCTGTTGTGATTATAAAATCTTACATATCGGCACCTTTTGTCATATGGACTGTACATATTGTATTTTGCAGTCCTATTTTCACCCGCCTGTTCTTCAATATTTTGTTAATCATGCCGATTTGTTGGCGGAGCTCAGAGATGTGTTTGCTAAGAAAAAAATATATCGGATCGGCACCGGTGAATTTACCGATAGTATGATCTGGGAATTATGGACGGATTTATCAAAGCTCCTTGTAACCGCCTTTTCCGAGCAGGAATATACTGTCTTAGAGTTAAAAACCAAAACAACTGCAATTGAAGAGTTATACGCGTTGCCTCACAATCGCAAGACGATTGTTGCCTGGTCGTTGAATACAAATCAGATGATCAAGAAAGAGGAACGGCACACGGCATCGCTTTCCGCTCGACTTAAAGCTGCCGCCAAATGTGCATCTTGGGGATATCCGCTTGCTTTTCATTTTGATCCCATGGTTATTTACGAGGGGTGTGAAAAAGACTATAAACATGTTGTTCACCAATTATTTGCCCAAGTGGACCCCGATAAAATCGTGTGGATCAGTCTCGGCACCCTGCGTTTTATGTTATCGTTGAAAGGCATTATTCAGAAACGGTTTCCAAATTCCAGGATTATCTACGGAGAATTTATTGCCGGTTTAGATGGGAAAATGCGCTATTTTAAACCATTGAGAATCGATCTATATCGTAAAATGGTAGCGTGGATTAGAGATCTTGCTCCAGATGTCCTTATCTATTTTTGTATGGAAGATGACGAAATTTGGAATGAATCTTTGGGATTTATTCCTTCTGAATATGGTGGATTGCCGCAAATGTTGGATACACGGGCGGTCAAACATTGTGGGCTTAATCCGGATGGGTTGATAAGAAAATGAGAAAACAAGTACTTATCATAATATTTGTTTGCTTTTGTTATCCATTTTACGGACAAGAATTATTGGCTGAAACCTGGTATCAGGTGAGATGGGTGGATGACGGGGATACGATCGTTTTACAGGATGGGAGACACGTGCGTTATATTGGTATTAATGCACCCGAAATTGAGCATGAGGATCAAAATGCCGAGCCCTTTGGAAATAAGGCAAAATCGTTTAACAAAAAGTTAGTTTATCACCAAAAAGTGCGTTTGGAATATGATCAGGAAAAACAGGATCAGTACGGACGATTATTGGCATATGTTTTTCTAAAGGATGGTACGTTTGTAAATGCGAGATTATTAACGCAGGGGTACGCGTTTTTTTTATATCGCAGGCCGAACCTTAAATACAATTCAATTTTGCTGGCGTCACAACAGGAAGCTATGTCGTCAGAAAAGGGAATCTGGCAAGAATGGAATGAGCAAAACGCAACTTATATCGGAAACAAACGCTCCAGGCGATTTCATTTACCGGCCTGCCCGTTTGCTAAAAAAATAAAAAGCAGCAACAGAGTTCTTTTTAAAAAAAAATGGGACGCCTTCTGGGGCGGATACGCACCGGCAAAAAAGTGTGTTAAGGAATATTCGCAATTCCTCAATTAGTATTTTCTCAATTTTTTAATTCCTTAATTTTTAAGTTGCAGTTATTGTTTGCTTTTGTTTACTTCTTCTACAATTTTTTCGGCGATCTGGGCAGGCACCTCGTCATAATGCGAAAATTCCATGAAGTACATTCCGCGACCGCCTGTCATGGATCTGAGATCGGGAGCATAGGTGAGAAACTCCGATAGCGGTACCTGGGCATTGATGACCTGATTTTTTCCGGCACTATCCATACCCAGCACCCGACCGCGTCTACCATTAAGGTCTCCCATAATATCGCCCATGAATTCATCCGGCGCAGTGACCGTGACTTTCATAATCGGTTCAAGCAGTGTTGGTACTGCCTGTTCGGAAGCTTTCTTGAATGCCAGCGAACCGGCTATTTTAAATGCCATCTCCGAGGAATCCACTGCATGGAAGGATCCATCATTTAACGTTACCTTGAAGTCGACACAGGGGTATCCGGCCAATACACCTTTTTGAGAGGACTCAACAATACCCTTTTGAACTGCGGGGATATATTGTTTGGGAATTGCGCCGCCGACAATTGCGTCTACAAATTCAAATCCCTGGCCTCTGGGTAACGGTTCGATTTGGATCCAGCAATCCCCATACTGACCATGGCCCCCGGTTTGTTTTTTATGTTTTCCCTGAACCCTTACTTTCTTCTTTATGGTCTCCCGGTAAGGGACCTTTGGAATATTCAACTGGACGTCGACGTTGAATTTTCGCTGGAGCTTATCAATGGTGGTTTCGATATGAATTTGCCCCAATCCGGACAAAAGGATCTCTTTGGTTTCAGATCGCCGGTCCAGTTTCAATGACGGGTCTTCTTCTAAGAGTTTTGCCAAAGAAATAAAGACCTTGTCTTCATCTCCTTTAGATTTGGCTTCGATGGCAAATGATATCAGGCTGGGAAGCGGTTCAGCACATTTATAAACAATCCGTTCGCTTTCATCGCAAAGGGAATCACCAGTGGTGGTTTCCTTCAGTTTGGCAACCGCCACGATGGCACCCGGACCAGCGCTGGTGACGACTTTTTGATCTTTTCCGGTTATGATTAAGAGTTGATTATACCTTTCTTTGGCATCTTTGCTGGAGTTATAAAACGTCCCATCCGCGCCAAGCGATCCGGAAACCACTCTAAATATCGTCAACCGCCCGGCATACGGATCGGCCAGGGTTTTCACCACATATCCGGAGAAGGGTGAACTCGGATCGGGAGCCCGTTCAATTTCATTATTATTGGTGGGATCCGAACCGATTTTTACGCCACGATCGGCAGGGGAGGGCATTGCATTGACAATAAGGTCCAAAAGAAGATCAATTCCGATATTTTGGGTAGCCGAGCCGCATATAACCGGCACAAAGGTTTTTGATAATGTTCCCTTTCTCAATGCGGCCTTCAACTCATCCTCGGTCAGTGTTTCACCTTCCAAATAGCGTTCCACAAGTTCATCATCGGCTTCGGCAATATTTTCGATTAATTCTTCCGTTTCAGATTCTACCGAAGCTTGCATATCCGCTGGAATCTCTCCCTGCTTCGCTTTGCCATCTGCACCATAGATGTGAGCTGTCGAGTTGATTAAATCCACAATTCCTTTATATTCGGCTTCCGCTCCGATGGGAAGCTGCAATATAATTGGCTTCGGCTCAAAACTGTCTTTGGCATCTTGAAATGTTCGCAGAAAATCGGCGCGTTCTCTGTCCAATTTATTGATGAAAATGACACAGGGTTGGTCAAACTCTTTGGCAAATTCCCATGCCTGTTCGGTTTGAACTTTTACGCCGTCGACAGCGTCGATAATCACAACAGCACCGTCGGCGGCCTGGAGACAGCTTTTGGTGTCCGAAAAGAAATTTTGATCACCAGGCGTGTCAATTAAGGTTACCGTATGTTTTTTCCAGTTTAGCTGATGGAATCCACTGCTGATACTCGAGCAACGCTTAATTTCTTCGGGCTCAAAATCCATGGCCGTATTACCGGATTCTACGCGTCCGAGCCGCTTGATTACACCGGCGTTATAAAGCATCGCTTCGGCAACAGATGTTTTCCCAGCACCGCCATGGGCAATAAGCGCGATGTTTCGTATATTGTCAACCTTTTCGCTCATTTAAACTCCTCTCTTATTTGGTTTATAAATTGTATTTAGAAATTTAAAACTGAATTTTTAACGGCTAAACATAAAAAAATCAACCCTAAAATCATAATGGTTCACATATTTCACCAATGTTCTGGTCTTTCTTCTTAGCCCTTCGAAGATTAATTTCTATAATTTAGACCGTGAGAATAGAATTCTTCAGAGAAATAAAAAATTCACGATTGCCTTTGGGACCGAGAAGCGAAGAAGGGAAGACCGAATCGCACAATAGACCGATGTCGGTGAAAAAATTTGATAGATCTTCGATGACCTTTGAATGCAGTGTTTGATCCCGAACGACACCGCCTTTACCAACCTGACCCTTGCCGACTTCGAATTGCGGCTTAATCAATGCCAGAATGCGGGCATCTTTTTTTATAAACTTGAGGACGGCCGGAACAACGATTCTAAGGGAGATAAAGGAGACATCAATTGTGGCCAAGTCAACCGGATGAGGTAGCGCATCAGCAGACATGTTGCGGATATTTGTGCGCTCAATCACCACAACTCGTGAATCTTGTCGGAGTTTCCATGCCAGTTGTCCATAGCCGACATCTACAGCATATACCTGCTGAGCTCCGTGCCTTAAAAGACAATCGGTAAATCCACCGGTTGAAGCGCCCACGTCAAAACAGATCAGCCCAGTGACATCCAGATGAAGCTGTTGCAAAGCGGCTTCAAGTTTAAGACCGCCTCTGCTGACATAGGGAATATCCTTCCTCCGTAATTCAACAGGATCATCTCGGCGGATCAACGCACCCGGCTTGTCCACGGGCTTATTGTTGACCAAAACGTTTCCCGCCATGATCAATGCCTGTGCTCGCTGACGACTCCCGGCCAAGCCTTTGGCGACTAAGACTTGATCTAACCTGCGTTTGTTTGATGAAGTCAACGTTAGAATTGACAATTGACTAATTATGCGCCTTATAGGCTCAAATTGATAGGAATTCTTCAATCAACAATTGACGATCGTCTATGCGCCTATCGGTGTTAGAAATTGGCTGTCAACCGATGGGATGAGTTCATCATTCGTTTGGCCGTCTCCACAATGGCAGGGGCATCGATACCGTATTTTGATCGCAAAAGATGTTGAGGTCCGTGTTCGACAAACGCATCCGGAATGCCTAAGCGTTCCAGACAATAACCGTTGACACCAAAATCATTTAATGCTTCAAGGACAGCGCTGCCGAATCCACCTTGTAGAACGTTTTCTTCTACCGTGATAATCCGTGGTATTTTTTCAGCGAGCTCGCCAATCAGTTCACTATCCATTGGCTTGACAAACCTGCAATTTACTATCGTTACCGATATTCCTTGCTCCAGCAAAAGGGAGTGAGCTGCCAACGCTTCGGTCACGGATCGGCCAATAGCCAGAATAAGGATATCGGATCCATCGGTAAGGATTTCTCCTTTTCCGATAGGCAACGGATGCATCGGCTCCTCCATGACCGCTCCTGTAGCGGTTCCCCGTGGGTATCGAATGGCCATCGGGCCATTATGATTCAGCGCCGTAACCAGCATATGGCGCAGTTCATTCTCATCTTTTGGTGCCATAACCACCATATTGGGCAAATTTCTCAAGTACGATAGGTCAAAGAGGCCATGATGAGTAGGCCCATCTTCACCAACGATACCTCCACGATCCATCGCAAAAACCACCGGTAGAGCTTCGAGACAGACATCATGCAGAATCTGATCATAAGCGCGTTGCAAAAAGGTGGAGTAAATGGCGACGACGGGTCTCAATCCCTCTGTAGCAAGCCCTGCAGCAAAGGTGACCCCATGTTGTTCGGCAATGCCCACATCGAAAAACCGTTCCGGAAAAATCTCTGAAAACCTAGCCAAGCCCGTCCCCTCCGGCATTGCAGCGGTTACGGCAATGATGCTTTTGTCCGCTTCAGCCAGCTCGATCATGGTATTTCCGAATACTTCTGTATACGTGGGAATCGAAAGCTTTTTATCCACGCAATTGCCGGTTTCAACTTCAAAGCTTCCGCATCCGTGGAAGTATATGGGGTTTTCTTCAGCCGGGAGATATCCCTTGCCCTTTTTGGTGATGACATGTAAAAGCACCGGTTCATTCAGATGCTTGATATTTTCAAGAATATCAATTAAATGATTTAAATTATGTCCATCAATGGGGCCAAAATAATCGAAATTAAAGGCCTCAAATAACATCCCCGGAGTAACAAATGCCTTCAGAGATTCTTCGGTGCGCTTGGCTAACTGGTAAAGATCGTCGCCAAACTTCGGCAGGGATTTAAGAAAATCGCCAAGTTCCCTTTTAAGATCCTGTAATTTTCTAGTAGAGAAAGTACGGCTTAAAAATGAGGAAAGGGCTCCGACGTTTCGGGAAATGGACATATCATTGTCGTTCAAAATCACAATAATATTTTTGTCTTTGTGAGTGTAGCCGGCCTGATTAAGCCCTTCATAAGCTAATCCCGCCGTCATCGAACCGTCCCCGATGACGGCAATCACATTGGCTTCTTCCTTTTTTAAATTTTTAGCACAAGCAATACCTAAGCTGGCCGATATCGATGTACTGCTATGTCCGGTGGAAAAGGCATCATAGAGGCTTTCACTGATGCGGGTAAAACCGGATAGCCCCTTGTGCTGGCGAAGCGTATGAAATTGCTTACGCCGGCCTGTGAGAAGCTTATGGGCATAAGCCTGATGACCGACATCCCAAATCACCTTGTCATGCGGCAGGTTGAAAACGTAATCGATGGCAATGGCCAACTCCACAGCGCCAAGGCTCGATGCCAGATGGCCGCCACTATTTGACACCACCTCCACGATAACATCTCGCATTTCCGATGCCAGCTCCGGAAGTTGTTTTCTCGGAATTTGCTTCAAATCATCTGGTGAGTTAATTTTATCTAACAGACTCAATGGCTGTATCTCCCTTTTGGTAGTTCATCTTATCACTACCGGTCATCAAATCAATTTTCAATGTTTTCATTCGATGTCATATATTATCATCCAGCGAGGTAAATTTGTATATTTATCAAAATATTTGATTATTTGCAATACATTGCTTGCTAAATCTTTAAAAAACCTTCGATATTACTCGGCTTCTCCTTCCGAAGGGAAGGGTGTCTCTTTTATGTTTCCTTCAGTATCTTCTAACAAAATAGATACCTTTTTTTCGGTTTCATCAAGCATTTTAGAACAAAACCTTGAGAGCTGGATACCTTCTTCAAATTTTTTTATTGCTTTTTCCAAAGGAAGATCGCCGGATTCAAGCTCCAGGATAATTTGCTCAAGTTGTTTCATTGATTGTTCGAATGTTTTTTTGGCCATTGGTTGATTTTCCCTTTACGCGGCAGAACAAGCTTCCTTTTGCCACCATTACTTCAAGCTGTTGGTTTAACGAAACTGTGCCGACATCCCTGACGACAACGGCATCCGGTATGGTCCGAGTAATGCTGTAACCTCTTTCCAAAATTGCGTTTGGACTGAGTGCATGTAATCTTGCGGCGATTTCGCGAAGCTGAGCCCGTTTGTTTTGGTTATATATTATAAATGATTTCAAAAGATCGGTATAAATTTGTTCAAGTTTCTTATTACTATTTTTGATTTGAAATAACGGATTGTTAGCATTCAGTCTGTCACTCCAAAAGAGAAAACGTTCCTGCTTGATATGCATATAATAGAAAACGAATTGGCTCAGGCGTATCGTTATATCATCGATTCTTAGTCTTAAATTTTGAACGGTTTTCCTCGGATCAATTAATTTATCAGAGATTACATCCAATTTGTTTTTTATATTATTGATATAATTGTAAATATTTGACTTTAGTATTAATGAAAGTTCGATGCATCGACGTGTCAACTCCATTTTTTCTGGAACCACCAATTCGGCTGCTGCCGAAGGCGTTGGTGCCCGTAGATCGGCCACAAAATCAGCAATCGTAAAATCTGTTTCGTGACCGATTGCAGAAATAACCGGAATTTGGGAGTTGAAGATTGCCGTGGCTACCCGTTCCGAATTGAATGCCTGCAAATCCTCAAGAGAGCCTCCACCCCGTGCAAGAATGGTCACATCTGCATCACCACGCTCATTCACCAAATGAAGACCGCCAACAATTTCTTCTTCAGCGCCATCACCTTGGACTTTAACTGGAATAATATCAATGAAAACATCCGGAAAACGTCGGTTGATTATTTTTAATATATCATGGACCACTGCACCGGTTGGTGAGGTAATGATGGCGATTTTTTGAGGAAGAAACGGTAGTGGCTTTTTGTGGGATTCGTCAAAGTATCCTTCTTCGGCCAAGCGTGCCTTGAGTTTTTCAAAGGCGATCTGCAACGCCCCGACCCCTGAAGGCTCCAGGTACTCCAAAATAATTTGATAGGTTCCTCGGGGTTCATAGACACTGATACGTCCCATACCGATGACGCTCATACCGTCTTCAGGTTCAAATTTCAGTTGTTTTTGTTGCCCACGAAACATGATGGCATTCATCTGAGAAATGTCATCTTTTAGAGTAAAATAGAAATGACCGGATAACGGTCTGCGTAAATTTGAAATTTCCCCGCAGATCCAAACAAATGGAAATTGTTCTTCCAACAACGCTTTAATATTTGCGTTGAGTTCCGAGACCGTATAAATTTTTTGGGCTATGCCGTCATTCGTTAATTTCACAGAATAAATCCATCCTATCGGATATCCATTGGTTGCCCGATTTGTATTAAGGTCTGATAAGATATATTATGTAAACTTTAGAACATTTATTCAAAAGTTTACACAATATATTTGCATGGCATCCCCTATCCGCTATTCAAAACGCTTGCGAAAATAATTTTGAATTCGTCAGTAATTTCTAACCAGTAACCAGAGACCAGTTAATGGCATCGAGTCTAATCCTCGGCATATTTTTCGAGCAGTTCACGCACAGCCGGTACGATATAGATATTCTCATGCGGCAATTTCGAAAGTTGAGATGCCAAAATCCTTATTTTTTTATAAACGGATTTATGTTTATCTATAATAAATAAGTATTCGCCTTTCACCTTACACAAACCACTGCTGACATTTATGCCGGATTTACGAAAATTCTGTTCCGAGACGCTAATTTCAAGTTTTTCAGCAAGATCCTTAAGCTCTTGGTATAATTGCTCCGGTTTCATCGTTACAGATTAACCTTGAAAAGCAAAACTTATGTGTTATTATTTAGATTACTTGATGAAGCTAATTCAAAATAATCGGAATTCAAGGAGGCATGAATGGAAACTGTACCGTTAAAACAGACCCAAGTCCAGGTTCGAGTTAATGAATTTGTCCGCAGCGTATACAACTGGATGGCCATCGGCTTAGGTATTACCGGCTTGGTTGCCTATTATGTAGCTCACAGTGCCTTTACCCTTAACCTGATTTTACGTAATCCATATTTGCCGCTTTTTGCAATGATTATATGGTTCTTTTTGGGAATTTTCATTAACGCCAGAATGCATAAATTACAGCCGACAACCGCAACCGTTTTGTATGTTATTTACGCATCTCTCATGGGCTTTGCGCTTTCAACGATATTTCTGGCTTACACGGCCGCCTCAATCGCTTCTACGTTCTTTATCTGTTCAGCGGCCTTTATCGCCTGCAGTATCTTCGGTTGGGCCACAAAACGCGATCTGACGAGCTTTGGCGGTTTTCTGTTTATGGGTTTAATCGGAATTATTATCGCCAGCCTAGTCAATATTTTTGTAGCCAGCCAGGCAGTTTCCACAATTATAAGCTATATCGGGGTCTTCGTATTTCTGGGGTTAACGGCATATCATACGCAACATCTCAAAGCTATGGCATTATCACAGCCCGACGGACTTGACGCCGGGGTCATGAGAAAAGGTGCGATTCTCGGAGCGCTTTCCTTATATGTTACCTTTATCAACCTGTTTTTGTTTTTACTGCATATTTTTGGCGGAGCTAGAGAATAAAAGTTGTAATTTCAAATATGGGGAGATTTTCATTTACCGAGCTCCGATTGAATCACGTCCGCAATTTGCTGACAGTATTTTTGGGTTTCACTTTTGCTGGGTCCTTCCACCATGACCCGACAAAGCGGCTGTGTGCCTGAATATCGCACGAGCACCCTACCCTTTTGGCCCAAGATTTTCTCCACCGAATGAACCACATCAACAATCTTCGGAACGGTTTGAATATCTGGTTTGCGCTGAACATTCACGCTGATGAGCACTTGTGGAAACACTGTTATGATCTCACGAAGCTCTGATAGTGTTTTACACTCCTTTTGCATGGCTTCAATAAGCTTTATGCCTGTCAATACCCCATCTCCGGTCGTATGATTATCCAAAAAGATCATATGACCCGAATCCTCACCGCCGATTACAGCCCCAGAGGTAAGCATTTCTTCAAGAACGTAACGATCTCCGACATTTGTCATGACATGATTGATGCCCATGTCTTTTAGCGCTATCCGAAGACCCAGGTTGCTCATCACCGTGCTGACGACCAAATTGTTTTTCAATCTCCCCTCTTGCTTTAAGACTTTCGCGCATATGGCTAAAATCCGATCGCCGGTGACGATTTGGCCTTTCTCATCCACCGCAATCAACCTGTCACCATCCCCATCAAATGCCAATCCGATATCCGCTTTCCGACCCATAACCTCTTGGGCCAGTTTGTCCGGATGCTCCGATCCACAGTTTGCGTTAATATTTTTACCATCAGGTTGAACGGATATGGATTCAACTTTTGCACCCAGTTCATCGAATAATTGCGGTGCAACCCTGCAGGTTGCACCGTTTGAGCAATCCAAGACAATTTTCATTCCTTTGAAAGGGTTTTCTTCAGATAAAACACGCTTGAGAAATTCTTTGTACCTTTGCGATGCGTCGTCTAACCTACGCACACGGCCGGTCTCACGGACAGATTTGCTCAACGCAATGGTTTGATCATCCAAAGCTGTTTTTTCTATCTTTGCTTCTAATTCATCCGAAAGTTTGAAGCCATCGCCATTAAAAATCTTTATACCGTTGTCATAAAATGGATTATGCGAAGCCGAGATAACAATTCCTGCATTGGCATCAGTAGAAGACGCGAGAAACGCCACGCCGGGCGTCGGCAATGTCCCGGCAAGATGCACCTCCCCCCCCATTGAACAAATACCCGAAGCAAGGGCGTGTTCAATCATAAATCCGGATAAGCGAGTATCTTTTCCAATGACGATTTTGGAAAGGTTATTATTTGATTTAAAGATAGCGACCACTGCCCTTCCTATTGTCATCGCCATTTCCGGGGTCAGCGGATATTCATTGGCTACACCACGTATTCCGTCCGTTCCGAAGAGTTTACCCATATCCAAATCCTAAAGGTTTATAAGTGCGGGTTTCGAAACCTTTTTTGCCATCCCGCTAAACCGATTATACCAAATCCTAAAATGAGTAAAGTAACCATTATCTCTCTTGTCATAAAAGCCATGCAACCTGATGTGGCGATAAAGCATACAACACCGCCACCACCGCCACCACCACCATCACCGCTGGAGGCTGAAGCGGCTAAGGTGTTGATGTTAGCTTCATTGGAGAAGTCGGAGCCTGAATTTGTACTGATCGCACGCACGAGATAATAGTAGCTGGTGGATGAGCTTAAATGAGTATCCATGTAACTGGTCATATCCGCATCGACGGTAGCAACCCGACTGTGATTCACATCTTCACCGACTCTCCTCCAAATCTCATATCCTGACTCATATGATGAGTTATCCGACCAGCTCAAGTTTATCCTCGAGTCTGATACGGCGGCAGCTGAAAGGTCACTCGGTGCCGCATGTATCGTGACATTTGTTTCATTAAAATAACTGGAGTTTCCCTCATTGTTGTTGTTGCTGTATGCACGCACGCGATAATAGTATATGGTTTCCTCACTTAGCCCCGTGTCATTATAATTTTCTACATCTTGACCTACAACTATCTGGCTGTAAGTATTACCATTACTGTCTTTCTTCTCAATTATAAAGCCATCTACATTGGTTGAGCGGTCCGACCAGGTCAATTCGATATCAGCACTAGAAACAGCAAACGCTGTAACATCTTCGGGTGAGGTCGGCGGAAATCGTTTGGTCATATTCGACAGTTCCCCACCGCTAACCACCAATGCATAAGGTTGTGGGCCTTGGGG
>CP070746.1:895866-908977 GCA_020348305.1 Desulfobacterales bacterium | reverse complement strand
GGGAGCTATCACGGAGGTGGGTCGCCTATCATGGAGCAAATAGCGATCACCACCCAATACGATATAGAATCCCGCAAGGAGCTTGTTAAGAAAATAGCCGGCATTAAGGTCGAAGAAGAAGACATAGAGGAAAAGAAGGTAGCTTAGCTCTATATTGTCATCTTAGAAATTGCGGATAGCCTCAGATGCTATAGTGAAATTGTCGGCCTTAGTGGGGATAAGCATATCTGTGAAAAGACGAAGTCAATTGGGAATGGGTATCGGCAGCAACAATCCGCTGGCGCGATAATTTTAAACTCTTCAGCTACTCAACTCTTTCCCGAGGCCTGATACCGGCGGCCACCTTTGCCATCGTCTCATACCGATCCAGAGGGGATTCCGCAAGGATCATCATTTTCTGGGCAGCCATGGAACCCTCAGCATGAACGGTTGTCACTTCATGGAATGCCGATTCGTGTGAACAGACATGTCTCATGGTCTCATGAATCATCTTCATTCGATCCAGAGTGCTGTACGTTGCAGACCCTCCCAGATAGTGCTCAAGGTAATCGTGGATATCGGGATTCTCCCAGTCCTTTTTGTCCGGCGTCGTGGCAACTATACCGCCGCTGATGTCTTGAATCAGCGCAATGAAGGCGTGGTATTTACTCGCAAAGTGGAGTTTGGCCATGTTTGCAATCAAAGGATTGGGCACGGCAATGTCGCCGTACATGACGGGGTCCTGTGCCGCCGCATTGGTCAAGGCACGCAGCGTCTCCACATAGGCGGCGATGTCGGCGAGCTTGTCGCGTATATGCCCTACTTTAAACAACCCGTTATACTTGGCCATGGCAACCGCACAGCCCGCCATTACCTCAACGGAGGGAACTTTGTAACTGATGGCCGTAAACCGGTGAAAAGTGGCAAAGGTATAGGCAAGGAGCATTGAAAACTGCCATTCGCCGCACATGAACACCCGCTCCCAGGGAACGAAGACATTGTCAAAGACGATTATGGCTTCCGTCAGCTCTCTGACCGGTCGATCGGCATGGAATTCGTGCTCCGTCCAGGCACCCCGCCCGGCGCGACAGATGAAGGTTATGCCTTCGGTGTTGGCCGGTATGGCAAAACTGACCGCATATTCAGATTCGTTCTCCCGCATCTGACGGGTCGGGACAACAATGATTTCATTGGCCGCCGGGGCACTGGTGATATGAATCTTCGCACCTTTGACAACAATTCCGTCCTTGCTTTTGTCAACCACGCGCAGATAGTAATCGGAGTGCTTCTGCTGGGCGGGTTCTTTCGACCGGTCCCCTTTAACACAGGTCACGGCTCCGCATGTATGCAGATCATTTTTGCGCAAGTGCTCCAGAAAATTCAAGGCATTTTCCTGGTAGTCCTTCCTGCCCATCTGACCGGCAACGACAAAAGCGGCATTGAGGCAGTCAGTACCAATATCCTTTCCGAAGGGAAGGCCGCCGGTAAGTTCGATGGACCGCTGAATCATCTTGGTTCGATTCGCAAGGTCTTCCGTCGTGCGGGGTGTCACGAAGAACCTGTTGATGGGTTCACCCGTGTCAGGATGGGGTGCAACAAAGAGATCCCGTACCACGGGATCATCGGATGCGGTTAATTCATAGCCGGCTCCGATGGTGTCACAGGTGATCCCCAGAATGCGGTGAGTGGTAATATCTTCCACTTTTTCTCCGCGAATATACACCCGCCTGCCATCGCGCAGGCTCTGCTTGTACTCCTCAATCGTCCGAATTGCCATGTTTTTTTTCCTCCTTGACCGGGAGTGTTTGGCTTGATCTGCTGGATAAAACGCTGAAATGAATTGAACATCGTGTGTGCTTTATGTGCTCAGCGTATTGTTTATACAATTTTAGGGTGACCGATTTTTGGATGCACACTATAGTATCCTGGCAGAGTAAGTCAATAAACAATTTGAAAGACAGGTTGGCAACCTGAAATTCATTTGTTAATAATTGTTACCAAGTAAAAATGATGAAACCAAATCTTCTCATCGTCCACCAAGGGGCATTCGGCGACGTTGTCGCCATTTTTCCGGCCATCATCCGACTGCATACCTATTTTGCCAGGATCGATGGGTTATGTCAGAGCCAGCTGGGCAAACTGAGTGCAGAGCTTGGCCTTGTCACTAAATGGTATCCGTTGGAAACAGCTTCCTTTGCCTCGCTTTACACGCATAGAGCCGATCAGAAAATAGAAGACCTGTTACGGTCATATTCGCAAATCATTTTGTTTTCTCTGTCTTCTCAGCTGGAACATTCCGTAAATCGAATAACCCGAAATCGCTGCTTGCGTCTGCCACCCAAGCCGCCTGCCGACGAACGAATCCATATTACCGAATATGTCTTTAATAATCTCGTTAATTATGGGCTGCTGAAGCAAGCAGATTCGGATATTGATCATTATTACTTGCTGAAAAATCCTGAAGGAAAAGACAACCCATCCAAAGATGTAGCCAAAATTTTGATTCATGCGGGCAGTGGAAGTGCAAGAAAGCGTTGGGCGATTTCACACTTTTTTGTACTCGAAAAAATGCTGAGATCTGAAGGATTGAAACCGGAATTTCTTTTAGGACCGGCAGAAGAGGATCTGATGGACACCGTCCGCGAACATGGCAGGAAGATATATCGTTTAAGTGATCTTGTCGAGCTGGTCACTTTGCTAAGAACTGCTGGCGGCTATATTGGAAATGATTCCGGTGCCAGTCATCTGGCAGCATTTTTGGGCCTGCCGAGCGTAATAATATTTGGACCCGCCGACCCTGAACGATGGAAGCCAAACGGTCCGTTTGTGGAGATGGTTCGGCCTGAGCTTGAATGCCTCCCCTGTTTTGAAACCGATCAAACCAATTGCTGCGAGCCAAAATGTCTGGATGATACGACTCCCCAAACGGTCATTGAGGCTTTTTACCGGGTGTATTGAGATTAAAACTGGTCCAAAATATAATCCCGACTTCCCAACCCAATCTCTTCGGCATACTCAAACTGATGGTGCCAATCCACATCAGGATACACGCCTTTAAACTTATCTTTTCCGGGGCCGCGATTCTTCTTCAGGCAGGAGCCGGGAAGCGCCCGTTCTTGATTCACCAGATCGACGGATGCCTGATCAATCGCTACCGGATCGGTTGAAGCCACCACCCCGATATCTCTTACAATTGGTGCATCATTAAACGGCGGACAATCACAGGCCGGGGAAACATCGGTGATGAAATTGACAAATAACACACGGTCCTTTTTGTTTTTTAGAACACCGAGGGTGTACTCCACCATCTTTTCCAAAAAAACGGGAACCGATGCATTCCACTGGATTTGAATGGCTTGGTTGGGGCATACCAAAATACATTCCCCGCATCCAATACATTTTTTCGATTTTATACGCGCCTTTTCTTGGACCATGGAAATTGCCTTTTGGGCGCATCGCGGAATGCAGTCGCCACATCCCACACATTTTTTTGTTTTGATTTTGGGGGCGACATCGGAATGTTGCGCCATCTTTCCTTTGCGTGACGCACACCCCATACCCACATTCTTTATGGTTCCGCCAAAACCCGAAAGCTCATGGGCTTTGAAATGAGCAACCGATACGAGTGAATTCGCCTGAAAAATTTCGGTGCAGATATACGCTTCTTTAAAACGTTTCTGATTAATTGCAACGGCGGTTTCGCTCTTACCCCTTAATCCGTCGGCAATGATAATGGGAGCATCGACCACCGGATAGGCAAAACCATTTTGTATGGCGGTGGTAATGTGCTGAGGAGCATCGCAGCGGGTGCCCACATACAATGTGCTGGAATCCGTCAAAAAGGGAACGGCACCGATCCTTTTTATGCATTCTACGATCTTTCGCAGAAACACAGGACGGATGAAGGCAGTATTTCCCAACTCTCCGAAATGAAGCTTGACAGCCACAAGATCTCGTTTTTTGATAACATCCGCAAGGCCGGCGGTCTCCAACAGTTTCCCCAGCTTTCCGACAAAGTTATCCTTGTATTTTGCTCTCAGATCAATAAAATAAACGGTGCTTTGCATGATTTACTCCTATAATCAAATATTTTTCTAAACAGTATCGGGTGAAATTCTTCACGTCAAGCTGAACCCGAAAACGATTGCTTCGCTCGCAAGGCACACTATTATGGAACTGGCAAAAAAAATAACCATCTTAGATAAAATTTACGCTGTCTATGATGACTTTGTGGCCAAACTGGATTTGGCTTGTAAAGAAAACTGTGCGTATTGCTGCACGACCAATGTCATCTTGACCACCCTTGAAGGATACAAAATTATCTCCCGTCGGGCATCAAACCAAAAATCAGATCTCATCCAAAAGGTAAAACTAAACTTAACCCAAAAGCGATTCCAACCCAAAATCACAACCAACCACCTGGCAACGCTTTGTGCGCAAGGGATTGACCCACCTGATGAAACCATCGAGTCCGAAGAAAAGAAGTGTTCTCTGTTAGCGGACAGTCTGTGCTCAATTTACAAATTGAGGCCTTTTGGCTGTCGCTGTCTGGTTTCCCGGTACAACTGCGGAGAAAAAGGCTATGCGGAAATAGATGATTTTGTCATATCGGTGAATACCGTAATTTTACAAACTATTGAGCACGTGGATATCAACGGATTAACGGGAAATCTAATGGATGTTTTGAATGTGATGTCATCGGAGGATAATCAAACGGCTTACAAAAACAATGCATTGAACTGTCAAACGGTCGGGCTTATCTCCAATCACCCGTTAAAGGTTTTGATGATACCCCCTGAACATCGCACAAGAATGGAACCTATTCTTCAAGCCCTTCGACAAATAAAAATATAGCCTTGGCTCAAGTTTAAAAGAACCGGCTCAGACTTCGGCGAACTCAGTCGAGCCTTGCGGGAACCTATTTTATCTGAAAAAATGTTTCATCATATTCGGGTTTACCTTCAAAGCGGCGCATAAAAAATCCCGGCATTTTATCTATATTCTCAAACAAACCCGGATCTGCTTCGATACCGGCCTGGTGAAGTGCGTTGAGCATGTCCTGGGGTTTAGGGGGGCAGCCTTTGACAGGAATCATCTCCTGTATATCCGGGTTTTCTTTGTGCGCCTGGTAGATGCATTTGCCCATTAAAATCGTCTTTTTCATGCCGGCTGTGGGCTTCATGGATTTGCCGGTAAGCACTTCTACCTTATCCCAGGGATCGCCTTTCCAGGCGAAACGAATGGCCGAAAGCATTAAACCATTGATTCCGGAGCAATAGGTGCACATGGAAAGATCAAATTTTTGATAGTATACTCCCTTTAGGCCCTGCTTGGCCATCGGCACCGGAATGATACCATCTTCGGTTTCGCTGTATTTAAAGTCGTATTCATGGTATCGGGCCACGTTTTCAATTTGCTCACCGATCACTTCAACATCGGACAGATCAAACGGACGGCTGCGATTTTTGGCCGCATACACCAGATGAGGAACCTGTTCGGGTTCGTACCCTAAAACCCGGGCGCCTACCATATCGGCAGATAGCACATCGGCGGATGCCACCAGAAGGTTGGTTCGGTGAAGACGTCCATCCGGTCCCGGTCCACGCTCATTGGAGTAAATACCGTCCAGCAGTGTAAACATCGGAGGCATTTTGTCGACGAGCTTGGCGATCCAGAAATGAAGGTCTTTTCCCGGATTCATATTGTGGCATCGTTTGCGGGAGGGAATATCGATCATGCCCTTCAGATTTTTGATTCCCAGACTCACGACCGTCTGATTGTGGCACTTCAACACCGGGAGATCTATCACAAAGTCGCTGGTTAGAATGTCAGTATTGAACCGCAGCCTTACACCGTCGCCAAGATCGAGCTTTTCAAATGGCCTTTCGAAAACGTTCAGATAGTTAATCCCATATCGTTGCTTTAATACACCGTAGCCGAGATATTCAAAGGCATGAGCCGGTGTTTCGGTATCTTTGGGGTCGCCGGTCACCATACCTTCGCCAATCGTAATATCTTCAATCCCCCGCTCCTTAAGCAAAACGACCATATCCTCTACAACCCGGGAAGTGGTAATAACACCCCATTTTGGAAACGGTACAGCCCGGGTCCAGAACACAATGTTGGGTTTGATAAAGACCTTGGCACCAGAAGTCAGGTGATCCAACCCTTTGGATAATTCAACAGCTTTGCGCACAGACGCCAGAGGTTTTTCATAGCGCACGATGGCAACCAGCTTCTTATTCATAGTCAGCCTCCTGATAAAATGTGAAATCGAATAATCGCAAAAATTACAACGTCATTAAGAATTCAATCAACAATGACCACTAAAATCAATAAATTTATACTCCCAGTAGCCTAGCCGCATTTAAACCACAAATATTTGTTATTTGGTTGTCTGACAATCCGGTCTCCGCCATCTCCTTAAAGTATCTCTTCGGAGGCAAAAGGGGATAGTCGCTTCCAAATAGAATCTTTTCTAATCCTATAAGTTTGATGGCCACCGAATATATCTCGGGATCATAAAGAAAGGGAGAGGCGGCCGTGTCGAAAAAAACATTTTTCAGAGATTCTTTGACTTCCCTTTTGATGAGGTTGAAAAAAAACAGACCCCCGCCCCAGTGGGCTAATACGATTTTGTTCTCCGGAAACTTTTTGATGAGCTGGTAAATCTGATTCAATGTAATCGGCGTCTTGCCGGGATACGTATGTCCAACAGGTTCATTTGTATGGATTAACACGGGAAGATCCCGCTCATGGCACATGTTCATGATGGGGGCTAGCTGATCAAGTGCAGTCTTATCAAATCCGGATTGGTAAAAAGCAAGTTCGCCGATACCACACAGTTTTGCATCAAGACACCGCAGAGCTTCGGCAGCAGCGTCTCTGCTGGCTGGATTCAGACAACCTAGCCCGATTAAGCGATCGGAATATTTTTCAACCACTTCTATGATATAGTCGTTGTGCTTTTTGATGATATCTGAATTTATCCATGGAAAACCGAAAACCACTGATTTATCCACCTGATTTTCGTCCATCGCATTTAACAATTCCTTGGCGCCCACAAGCTTGGATTTCGTGGATTCGTATAAGTGTCTAAATGCGGGCTCAGCAAGGAAATACGCTTCCCTGTTCTCGCGAATAGCTTTCGGGAAAAGGTGGGTATGAAAATCGACAATCATCGGTTTCTCTCCCAAAACCAGTAATGGAGAACTGTTGGAGTAATGCAATATTTAAAATCCATTTAAATTGTAGATTTTAACTTTTGAGTAAATAATATAGATTTATTAATTTTTTTGACAAAAAAATAACGGCTAACTGGGTTTTCCAATTAGCCGTTAAGGAGGAGAACAGATGAAGAAATTATTAGGCTGTGATAAGTTTATGCAAAAATCTTGCCAAAGATAATTTCGGTTCCCGAAATTATATACTATTTTAATTATTATTATAAAATTCAGATAGTTATAATTATTGAGGGTCACGTTGTGATTTTTGCAAAAACAATTTTAATAGCTGAAATTTAGTGGTTTGGTTCATTATTTTTAACTCAATCCGAGTGCAAATAAAAAAACCTGTTGTTATTAAAGCATTTATTTATTATTTCGTGAAGTTCAAAATTTTGAACCCAGTTTGCGCAGATAGGGAAAAAACATATATCTATCTAATATTTATATTAATTTGATGTTTACAGCTTTGAACTCTATGCTGAAATAGCTAAAAATGATTCTGACCAGAAGCCCAGATGCTGCCCAAAAACTAAAATTGGACAGCTTCAAAAAAACAAAACAAAATCCGATGTACTTCTATTTGATTATCTTGACCATCAGCTCAACTATCGGATTGGAGGTATGGCGAACGCTGTTTAACAATTTTGCTGTGGAAGTGGCCGGTTTGCACGGCAACCATGTCGGAATGATTCAATCGGTGAGGGAGATCCCCGGATTTTTAGCGCTATTTGCGGTTTACGTCATTTTGGCTATCAAGGAACATCGACTTTCAGCATTGTCGATTCTGATCTTGGGTATTGGTTTGGCCATCACCGGATTATTTCCATCCTATTTGGGGCTGCTTCTGACAACTTTGCTGATGAGTTTCGGCTTTCACTACTATGAAACCACCAACATGTCCTTGACATTGCAGTATTTTGATAAAGGCACCTCTCCATGGGTATTCGGTAAACAGCGCAGCGTGGCAGCGGCTTCGAATATCGCCGTTGGCCTTTTAATCTATGTACTAGCCTTTTTTCTGAATTACACTCAAATCTATCTCGCTATGGGCAGTCTCATTATCGCTGCGGCTATCTGGGGATTTACGCAAGACCCTGCAGACAAGCAGATAACTCCTCAACGCAAGCAAATGATTTTGCGAAAAAAATATTGGTTGTTTTACTTCCTTACGTTTATGGCCGGCGCCCGGCGCCAGATATTTATGGCCTTTGCCGTATTGCTGATGGTTCAAAAATTTCATTATTCGCTTCAGGAAGTCACCCTTCTTTTTGTAATTAACAATATTATCAACTACTTTCTGAGCCCAATGATCGGAAGAGGAATTATCCGTTTTAGTGAACGAAAAGTCTTGTCGATAGAGTATCTTAGTTTGATTTTTGTTTTTGTGGCATATGCCATAACCGATTCTAAACTTATCGTTGCCATTCTCTACATATTGGATCATATATTTTTTAATTTTTCGATTGCCATCCGCACCTATTTTCAAAAAGTGGGCGATCCCCGGGACATTGCACCCAGCATGGCTGTGGGCTTCACCATCAATCATATCGCGGCGGTTTTTCTGCCAGCCATTGGCGGTTTTTTATGGATTATTGACTACCGGATCCCGTTTTTCGGCGGAGCGGCGATGGCCTTGATTTCATTGATTGCAGTGCAAAAAATAAGTGTGCATGGCAAACAGTTTGCCTCATAGCTGCTAACGGTTTAATAATTGCGGATTTATTTCGATGTCGAAAATCTAAGGAGCAAGGCTTCCAATACCTCGCTTGTGATTTAGCGTGTTAATGGTAAAATGCAGCTAAGCTGTACTTGATTCAAATCCGTTTATAAATTAGGAAGATAAGCAAAATATTTATTAATGAAAATTGGGTTTTCTTAACAAATTAGAAGAGGAGGCAAGAAAATGGAATTTCCGAATTGGAGTCTGAATGATAAAGTAGCTATTGTCACTGGTGCCAGCAGGGGGTTGGGTCGAGCCATTGCTTTAGCTTATGCCAATGCCGGCGCAGATGTTGTCCTAGCCAGCCGGGATGAGGTGCGGCTTAAGGAGGTTTCCGCTGAGATCTCTCAGATGGGTAGAAAGGCTTTGCATAAACGAACCAATATAACGAAAGAAGGCGAGGTGATAGACCTGGCCAAGGCGGCCTTCGATGAATTTGGCAAGATTGATATCTTGGTAAATAATGCCGGTACAATCCTGCGAAAAAATGCTGTTGATATTTCTACGTCGGAATGGGACACCGTTTTGGATACCAACCTCAAAGGTGCTTTCTGGTGTTGCCGCGAAGCAGGAAAAATAATGATCGCACAAAGAAGCGGAAAGGTAATTAACATAGCCTCAGCATGGGCAACACAAGCAAGAGCAGGTATTTTACCATATCCGGTAAGCAAGGCAGCTGTCTATCATATGACCAAAGCTTTGGCTATTGAATGGGCCCAGCACAATATAAACGTTAATTGCATCGTACCGGGCTGGTTTGAGACCGAACTGACTGCACCATTAAAGAACAATCCCGAAATGTTGCGAAAGATTGAAGATAATACTCCACTGGGCAGGATGGGTAAGCCAGAAGAGTTGACAGGAGCCGCCATATTCTTGGCCAGCGATGCCTCTAACTTCGCTACCGGTAGCTGCCTATGCGTTGACGGTGGATGGAGTATCGGCTGGACTGCTAAATAACTGAGACCTCGGGGAGTTTTCTGCGATAGATTAGGTCATTCCTGCGAAGCCTGTCCCTGACTCCGATCAGGGAGCAGGAATCCAGAAAACTTAGTCTGCTAGCCAAGTGGGAAGTTCTTCCAGCTTCTTACCGGCAAATTTACATAGATAAGGACATTTTTCGCAGGTGCCTTTAAAACCGGCCAACGGAGGTTCTCCCTTAATGGATTCTACTATGGAGATCGCTTTTTTCACATTTGCCTCCTCGCCTTGTACGACGAGGACCACAGATCCGGCAGACTCCCCAATGCCACCGGAGGCAACATGGATTGCCTCCACATCAGCCAGAATTTTTAGGGCTTCTATTTCAGTGATCACAACGGCGTTTGGAATGCAAAACATCCCGAAATCGGCACCAATGGTGTAATCAAAAGTTTTGGCGCCCGTAAAGGCGGTACATGAATCCACCGAAGGGACCAGTTTTTCGAGGCCCACCGGTACAATGTATTTAAGACCCTGAGATACGGCAGTGCCGATGGTGGCACCCATGGTTCCACCGTCAAATCCGGCAGCAATCACGGCCGCATTACCATTTGCATCCACGGCGTTTGCCCCTTTGATCAGAGCCGTTTCCTTATGAAAATCTTCTAATGCTTCTTTAAGGTTTTTTGAAGATTTCTCGCCCTTATAATAAATAATGGGAAAGGGGGTTCGCTTGTCGGCATCGGTGATGCACAGCAGTCGATGAGAATTTGTGCCGGCCGTAAATTTTTGAGGCTCTATGTTATTCATTCCAAATAGCTCTTGCGCAATATATCCGTTGGTGGTTCCGCCGTTTAATATGACATAGGCCTTTTGCATGGCGGTCTTAATTTCATCCATCTCGACAACCGCTTTGGCAATCAAACGACGAGACTCTGCGGGTATAAGTGTGAATGCAGCTTTCATGGGATGCCTCCTCAGCAATGGTGAGTGTATGTAATTATTTGATTAGATTTATAAAATGGGCTTATTTCTGCTTGAGCTCTAATTCCGCAATCTTGGACTTGAGCCAATCCGCGTGATCGATCTCATCCATGAGGTTCTTTTTGAGCATTTCTATCGTGGTGGTATCATCCATGATATAAGCAATTTGGAAGCTGTAGTCCTTAATCGCCTGTTGTTCCTCGGATAACTCGAATTTGAGCATCTCCTGAGTACTCGCCTGGCTGGAGGTCATGCCCAAGGACTTACCGATCCTGGTATCCTTTTCGCCCGGTTGAGCCGGTAAACCCCCAAGTTCCTCGATTCTCTTGGTCAATTTTTCGGCATGTCCACGTTCGACCTCCAGAATGGCTTTGACCCCTTGGGCGATTTCGTCTTCTTTTATTGCTTCTGCATGAGCGCCATAGATCTCCACGGCACTCAATTCGGCCCTCAAATTCCTGTTCAAGGCATTGATGATTTCGCCTTTTTCCATCGCTTTCCTCCCTTTTTGGATCTTCAACGATCACACCAGTGACAAAATGATAGATACGAATTTACCTTTTCGTAGCGAAATATGGCAGAAAGAAGATTGTGTGTCAAGCCGGATAAACCATAAAGGTGCTCTTGTCATGAAAGCATCCGGCGTGGGCAATACCATGCAAATGAGGATTCACATTTTGAAAACGGTCAGGGGTGCTTACAGATCACGTTGAGCAGCGCCTGCCGCTGTTCCTCCCGTACAACTCGCAACGCTCGCTGCAGGGCCGGAACCAAGTCTTGCGGGTCTTCGACCCGTTCTCCGTACCCGCCATTGGCCTCGCAGATCATCTCATATGCCGGCGTTGGCGTAAGGTCGGTGAGAGGAAAATGGTTGTTCTTCACTGCCCACCCCTGCGGATGCAATCCCCGGGTAGCCTGCCGCACGGCATTCCAGCACTGATTGTTGAAGATGATCACCACAATCGGCAAGGTGCAAGCCCGGGAGACAAAATGGCAGGCGGTGGGAACGCAGAACAGATAGCTCCCATCTCCCACCGTGGCAATGACCGTCTTATCCGGTGCAGCCAACTTTGCTCCCAAGGCCGCGCCCACACCCCAGCCCAAGCCGGAAGCCGATGAAGATCCGAAAAAACTGCCGGGTATTTCCAGATCCACCTGGGTGGGAATCAGATCGTACTCATTGATCAGGATCGTTTCCGCATCCTTAACCTGATTGATACAGGCGGAAAGCCAGACCGGATCAATGGGCTTATCATTTTTGACCGCCTCGGCCTGCTCGCGCCAGTTCTGCCTTTGGCGCTCGTGCACTTTGCTCAGGGCCTCAAAACGTCTGCTGATCTTTTGCGCTTCCTGACCGCGGTATCGTGCCATCTCCTCTGCGAGCAAATGGAGAGTGGCTGCCGGGTCAGCCGCCAGGGCAATATCGGCCGGATAGCCACGCAAGGGATAGCGACTATACATGGGATCCGAGCGCAACTGAATGATCCGTGCTGTTTCTTTCGGTGTGACCACGGTCGGAAACCAGGGAACATCCGAGTCGATGACCAGCACCACATCGGCCTCCTTCAGGTAAGGTGCCGGGTCGAATCCGAGGTGGAGGGGATGGTTGGTTGGAAAGTTCATGTACCAGTTGTTTATTCCCACCACCACCGGGATGGCGAACGACTCGGCCAACGCGACCAGTGCCTCAACCGCTTGTGGATCTCTACCCACGCCGGAGGTGATGATCAGGGGGTGCTCGGCCTGAACGAAAAGCTCTGTTACTTCCGCTATCTGATTTGGATCGGGATGAAGCCTTACACCCATCTGCTGTCTTCCCCCTGAGGTGATGGTTATTTCTGAATGCGCCTCCGCGAACACCTCGCGGGGAAACGAAAGATACACCGGTCCGCGCGGCTCGGCCATGGCAATGGCCAGGGCCCGATCCACCACCGATTCCAGCTGAGAAAAGTGCTTGAGCTCATAATCCCATTTGACAAATTCTCGAATCAGGCTTGCCTGGTCAAAGGACTCCTGAGCCCAGTGGATTTGCACATCCCGAGAACCCGCTAGCCCTGCTTCGGTAAGCGGCGTGCGTCCCGCGCTGAAAATGATGGGAATATGTGCCCGGGCAGCATTCATGATGGCCGCGGAGGCATTGGCTGTTCCCACGATAACATGTACCATGACCACCTGGGGTTCTCCGGTGATCATGTAATAGCCATAGGCCATACTCACCGCAGGAAACTCATGTGGCACCGTGATCGGACACGGGTAAGGTTTCCCCTCCTGAGCAAACTTG
>CP070746.1:874121-895766 GCA_020348305.1 Desulfobacterales bacterium | reverse complement strand
TGAAATCCTTCAAACGCCTTGGATACCCAATTGACAGTACCCCGTGCCGTGGCACGGTCCTTGCCTCTTGTTAACACACACGATTTGATAATTACTTGATGAACGTCAGCTGTTGCATTCAGCGCCAAATTTCCGAAAACCGTATTCTGATATGAAACGCTATTGGCTTTTAAATCCACCGCACCACGAGGTGCACCCAGTGTTCCCATCACCTGCAAATGACCACTGAGCGATCCCCCCAGCGCCGGCAGGGTGAAAATGCGACTTAGAGGTTTGAGGTCCGGCAAATTAACGGTCAAGACAGCCGCCAACGGCGCATCAGCGAGAGGGCGGTCTGACATGGGCAGCGTTATGTGGGCTGATTTCAGACGAATATAGCCAACGTCGGTTTCAAGGCGGCCATCCGGAATCACCACATTGCCATTATCGATTCGTCCGTTTAAAACCAGCCGATGACGTGGAATTGGTCCAGCTTGCGTCTCCAAGGCGACTCCTACTAGTTTGAGAAGCGACGGAATATCAGCACATTCAAGTTCCCAATTGGCGGCCAAGGACTGGAGAAGAGCATCCGGTTCACCGCTGAAGGCAATCCCTGCAGGAACAGATGCCTGTTGAACCATTACCCGATTATCACCCTTCATCAGTCTTAAATCAGCGATGCGCAATCGTCCATTTTCTGCTATAAACTTTCCGGCCAGATCATCAACGGTTATGCTGTTCACCGATCCGTTAGATACCTGAACATCTACATCAACCGCCATGTTAACCAAGGATGCCAGTGGCAGGTCCAAGTGTCCCCCCATGGTTAAGATGCCTCCAAAGGGTGCGACATGCGATGCCAGCATGCCGGATATTTGGGACAAATCCATAGCGGACCCATCCAGCTGTACCTGTAAACGAGCTTTATCTAGATTACCACTTGCCTCCAGCTTGCCGTCAGCCAGCTTCAACCGCGCCTGAAACGGCAACTGCTCAGGCAGCCCGCTCAGATCAATTGTGACCGATTCCACAAGCGACTGTTTCCCCACAAGAAGTTTCGTCAGTGTCACGCGCTCACCGGCGTAGAGAAGATCGGTTTCAAAGTCAATCGCGGCGTCGCGAAGGTCAGGGTGACTCCAGCTCCATTCGGACACGCGAAGCTGGATGCGAGATGGTGATAGGTTCTGGTTCCGGGCTGTCAGTAAAATGCCCTTAAATTCGGTTTGGTAGTTTTTCCCCTGAATACGGATGGAGCTGTTACGAATTCCGATCTGCGGAAGCTGTGGCGGTAACGGTATACCGGTCGGTGCTTCATGGGCTTTATCGGAATCCGACGGTCTGGTCAAATCGACATTCAGAAAAGCACCCTCCATATCCACTTGGGTCCCGGCCAAAAAGGCCGGAAGTCCCTTCCGCAAGTCTGAAAGACTGAATTCGATTTTTAAACGCCGCAGTTCCAAAAAGGAAATCGCGCTGTCTTTAATTCGCTTAACGGTAGTTACATTCTCGATTTCAAGATCAGAAAAATACGTTCCCCCCAGCTTTCCAATCGAAACTTGTAAGCCAAGATTGGATGCAACAATACGTTCCAAAAACGAGATCGCGTACGGGGCGACCAGGACACTGCGAAACGCATAGATTGCTGTCATCAGTGCCAGACCGATGAGCAAGAGCAAGACACCCCATTTTAGGAGTTTATGTTGAGATGATTTCAAAGTGGCTATCCTAGTAGAAAATGATACCCCGGCTTTTTGTTTCCGATTAGATACAGTAATGAAGAGAGGTTCAAGACTCAATAACGATACAATTGCAGATCGGATATACGTTTTTACAACAAATCTGGGAATCAATCAAGATAGGATAATTGGTAGGAGTCTAAATCACCGTCACTTTTTTGTGAAACGCGTTTTCGATTGGGTCAGTATGCAAGGATTTTACATTCGTAAATTTAAATATTTTTGATCCGTAAACCTTCATGGGGAATTCTCCGTGTAAAATATATCTTTATTTTTTATGGATTTGTGATGCATATCTGAAGAAATACCAGGTCAAAAAAGTTACGATTTCGTCAGCATGTATGAACTTCGTTCGTTTTTGTGTGACCTGCTGTCTATCGCGAATCCAAATTATTTAGACATTCGTTGGCGTCAGCAATTCGTTAGGTTACCCGAAATGATCGTAAAATTCCTTGGGAGCGAGTTCGTTAAAGTTTCCTTTATTTACAAGAAATTTTCGAATATCCAGACTCAAATCACACTTGGCATTTTAATCTGCTTTGCACGCATTTTACTTTAAGGGTTCGTATGCGGTTGATGGCAGCCGCCAGCTCGATGCCTCTAAATCTGGCAATGTCGCCGGTTATATAAGGAACCAGGATATCGAGGCTTCCTTTATCGATACCCTGAATGACCCTCTCAACGATCTGTCTCAAATTATGTTTGCCGTCCATGTAGCGGGTGGCATAATGGATCGCAAACCCGACACCCCTTGTCTGGGATATATCGACGAGCTGATCGATGTCCCACAGATCAATGGAGGTGCGGCCGAATACGATTTCCCGGGTTCGTGGGGCGGTTATTTTTACGCGGTTTTTACTGCGGTAAGGGTTGAAGCTTTGCGGCATTGGAATTCGTTGGTTTATGCCTCCAAATTGATTGCCGCCTTCATTCATTCGATGTGTGTCAAATTGGTTTGCAATGTAATGGGCGCGGTCGGTGACATCTGATGGAATATAATCCGTCATCTGGATCACATGATCGGATACTGAAAAATAGTCGCCTGAGCCGCCCATTACCAAAACGGTTGATATATCTTTGTCGTGATAGAGCTGTCGAATCTTATCGATAAATGGCGTGATGGGTTCCTTATCTTTGGTGACCAGCTGCTGCATGCGGTGATCGCGGATCATAAAATTGGTGGCAGAGGTATCTTCATCAAGCAAAAGTACCTTAGCGCCGGCCTCAATGGCTTCGGAAATGTTGGCGGCCTGGGAGGTGCTGCCGCTGGCATTCTGCGTTGAAAATGCCAACGTGTCTTTTGCCTGCGGCAAATTGTTAATAAAAGCGGATATATCGACGTGTTCAATATTTCTTCCATCCGCTGCTCGAATCTTAACTGTATCTGGAAGGGTTACTGCACGTTCTCGGCCGTCGCCGGGTATGTGGTTATAGATGCCCAGCTCCAGTGCATTGAGCAATGTGGATTTACCGTGGTAGCCACCGCCCACAATTAGAGTGACACCTTTGGGAATACCCATGCCGGTGATCTTACCGGCATTGGGAAGACGAGCCTCAGCCTTCAGGGACTGCGGTGATTGGAATACTACTGAACGCTCACGATCCATAGGGCGCTGGTCAATACCGCTGGCCCTGGGTAGCAAAGCACCGTCGGCTACAAAACCGATGAGGCCGGATTCCTTGAGCTGGCCTCTTAGGATATCCGCATCTTCTGAGGTTTTAATATGTTGATAAAGTGCATTCCGATTGAGGTTTGCGGCAAATAGGGACGCCGCAACAATAGCAGGCAGCTCTTCAAAAAACATGATATCGGCATCGTTGCCGGAAATTCTTCTTCCGTGAGCCGGCAGGCCCATGAAAAAGCGGGCTTCTACAAAATTTTCGTTAATGACCATTGAACTGCGCTCGAGAATTTCCTGTCCGGGTTGGGCGATGGTTATCAGTCCGCTTTTTCCGGTTCCCCGATTTACGCGGGATAATTTTTTGCAATTGGTGTAAAACTGACGGGTAAGAAAATCACAAAGCGCAACGGTGCGGCTGCGGTTTGAGGTTGTATCTTCTTCAAAGCCGGAGGAATTACGGTCAACCTTAACGCGAATCCGCGACGGCGCTGCAAAGGGGTCTCCCTGAACATGATCAATGATGATTTGAAACTGCGGGAAACTGTATTGTCCCTTTATGTCCTTATAGGCTTTATAGCCTTTACCGTCGATGCGTTTGAATTGATATTTAAGACTGTCGGCGGTTTTCATGAAAAGATTCGAATTGAGCGTTTTTGCATGATGGGAGGAGATATTTTTCAGAACTATAAGTAATCAACCCATTCCCATTTTATTTGGCCTTCTTTTACGCTGAAATTCAGAGTACCCTGCTGAATGGCATAGCTTAATGTTTCATAAATTTCATCCGACTTAGAATCCGTGAGGTTTTTTATACTATCAACCAGCGCATTTATTGCTTCTGTTTCAGACATGGGCTTTTTTTCCGTTTTCCAGGCCCCCTTTTCTTCAATAACATTTTTCATCATCAGATCATAAATTAGCACAATGCGTTGCAGGTTTTTCAGCTCCCAGACTTCATCCGCTGTCGCCTGGCCCTTTTTCATACGGTTTTTAATATCTTCCAAATAGCCGTCATATTCATTTTCCCAGTCGGTAACAATTTTATCCAACATTTTGCGATTGACCGTTGGCGTCTCCACAATGGCCCTATTGGCATGATATTGGGACCAGTCGTTTGTGAGGATACTAATGTCATATTTTTCGCCTTGTTCACGAACTTCTGTACCGGGAAAGGGCGCCAGCAGGTGAAATCCGAAGGATAAGCCCCTTTTCTTCAGGCGATTGCCAAAATCCACCGTCTCTTTGATTGTTTGCTGTGTTTCTCCGGGAAGTCCGAGAATAAAGGAACCAAACGGGGTGACACCGACTCGATGACATATGTCGACGGCATCGACAACCTGCCGGGGTGTAATGCCTTTTTTAATCGTTTTTAAGATTTCCGGATTTGCCGATTCAATACCGAAGCTCACTGCGGTGCAGCCGGCGGCTTTCATGCGGGATAAAATCTCTTCGGAAACGGTGTCGACCCTGGCAAACGATGTCCATTTCATTTGTAAATTTCGGTCTAAAATTTCATCGCACACCGCCACACAGTGCGTTTTGTTGGCGGTGAACAGATCATCGGCGATGTTGATTTGATGAAAGTTCAAAGTGTTCAGGTATTCCATCTCATTGACAACATGTTGCGGATTCCGATACCGAACCTTGGCGCCGACCATTTTACGGCCGACACAAAATATGCATTTAAACGGGCAGCCGCGGCTGGTGGTCAAACTGACAGGCATGCCCAAGGCCCTGTATCGACCCAGCGGAAGCAGATGCCGGGCCGGCGTTGGAAGCGTGTCCAGATCCTGTATAAATTCTCGGTCTGGAGTGAAGCAAATTTCGGAATCCCTTCGAAAGGCAATGCCTTTAACGGTATCCCAGTTTCGCCGGCCTTCAGCTTCTCTGCTCAGTTCAACAATCGTATTTTCCCCTTCGCCCAGTGCGATAAAATCCAGTTCGGGATTCTCTGCTAAGGTTTGCCGGGCACAAAAGGTTACGTGGGGGCCGCCCATTACGGATAAGATTTCAGGATTTATGCGCTTTATATCGGTGATTACGTTTAGGGCATTTTCAACGGTCATGGTAACCGCAGTGATTCCGACGAGCTGCGGTTTGAAGTGGTTTAGCAGAGCTTCCAATTTTTTTTGGCTGTAGGGATAAACGACAAGATCCAGAATTTTAACGCCGATTCCCGCGGCTTCAAGTGCTGCGGCCAGATAAGCCAAGCCCAGGGGAGGGGAAGGCGTTTCAGAGATTGGGTAGAAAGGATTTATAAGAAGACATTTCATTATTTATCTAACAATGATGCTTTCGTAAAAAGTCTCAATCCCGTCACTCCGGCGAAAGCCGGAGTCCAGAAGCTATTGAAATGACTGGATTCAGGCTTTCGCCGGAATGACAATAAATCGATTTTTTGACTTTTTACGGATTTTTCAACAACAGGGTAATAAAAATTGTTTCGTTAAGGCACAGGTTAAAAATGCCGCATAATAAAAAAAAGGGACCCGGATGAAATTCCGAGCCCCATTTTGCGATTCAAAGACGATGCCCTTAGAACAATCCAGTAACTTTACCGGTCTTGACATCCACATCCACCTTTCTGAAAGCCGGGTTGGAGCTGGTGCCGGGCATCAGGCTAATAGTACCCGCGCACGGGCAGAGGAATTTAGCACCAGAAAATATCAACACATCTCTAATGGGTAGAGTCCACCCACTGGGCACACCTTTCAGCGCCGGGTCGTGGGTAAGAGAGAGGTGCGTCTTTACCATCATGGTGGTGTAATCATCGTATTTGGAATCGCTTTCGAGCATTTTGGCTTTGGCCTCTGCATCAGGTGTCCAAGACACACCGTCTGCCCCGTATACTTCTTTGGCGATCGTTTCCACGCGGTCACGCAGTTTCATCTCAAGCGGATAGAGGAACTTGAATTGATGCGACTCCTCGGCTGCCTCGGCGACCGAATCGGCAAGCTCCAGGGCACCATCACCGCCGTCAGCCCAGTGGGTTGAGACAGCGCAGCGGGCCCCTGCTTCTTCGGCTGCCTTGCGCACCATTGCGATCTCGTCCTTGGTGTCGGTGTGGAAGGCGTTCACGCAAACCACCGGACTGATGCCCGACTTCTTGACGGTATTGATGTGGTGGATCATGTTGGGAAGACCCTTTTCCAGCAGTTTCAGATCCTCTTTCTGGTACTCCTCTGGCAGCGGCAGGCCGGCCACCACCTTGGGACCACCACCATGCATCTTCAAGGCCCGAATAGTGGAGGTGAGCACCGAGACGTGCGGCGTTAGGCCGCTGTACCGGCACTTAACGTTCCAAAACTTCTCGAAACCGATGTCAGCTCCAAAGCCGGACTCGGTGACGTGGTAATCGAAGAGTTTGAGACCAACACGATCTCCAATAATGGAGCTCTGCCCCACGGCAATGTTGGCAAACGGTCCAGCATGCACCATGCAAGGCTGATACTCAACCGTGCAGCCTAGAGTCGGATTTATGGTGTTCCGCATCCAGGCAGTCATGGCATTGCCCACTTCGAGGTCTCTGGTGGTCACCACGTTGCCCTGTTTGGCAAAGGCGACGGTGATGTCGTTCAGCCTTTCGCGCAGGTCAGCCAGGTCGCGGACGATGGCCAGGATAGCCATAAGCTCGGAACTGACCGCAATGCCGAACTTAGACTGCATCGTAAATCCGTCCATGCGGCCACCCAACCCAATGATAATGTTGCGGAGCGCTTGAGCGCAGAAATCCATGATCCAGCCCATTTCCACCCGAGTGGGATCAATGTCTAAGCGCTGCATGCCGGTCAAACGATCCAGTTGTTCGTCGTTGTAATTGCGTTCATGCTGCATCCTGGCAGTGAGCGCAACCAATGCCAAGTTGTGGGCGTTCATGATGTCATTGATATCTCCGGTCAATCCCATTGAGAACTCGGTCATGGGGATGAGCAAGGAATTACCGCCGCCCGCAGCAGTACCCTTGATGTTCATCGTCGGACCGCCTGAAGGCTGCCGAATACAGCCGCCCACATTCTTGCCGCGTTTCCCCATGCCTTCAAGCAGTCCCATACTTGTGGTGGTCTTCCCCTCGCCCAAGGGTGTTGGGGTTATGGCGGTGACTTCAATGTACTTTCCGTCCGGCTTGTCCTTGAGTCGATTAATAATCTTTAAAAAATCCAGTTTACACAAACGTCCCATTGGCAGAATTTCGTCTTTTTCTAAGCCGAGCTTTTCCCGCCATTGCTCAGGAGCAGGCATATTCTTCTCAGCCTCTTCCGCAATTTGCCAGTCAGCCATTTTTACTGCATTATAAGCCATCTATTACATCCTCCTTTCCTTTTTAATGAGCTACAAAATTTAAGTTTTAGTGAATAATTGCTTCTTTCTCTATACCTCCAACCGTGCACCCAAAAAATGGCCTGCAAACCGTCAACTTGAAAATTGCCATGAATGAGTATTCCGCAGGTTCGGAAAATATCAAGCATAGACCTATACCTTTTGAATTCTATTTTGGCAAGTATTTTGTTGCAAAAGTGAAATTCTTGCTTTTAGGAAGGGTCAAGAACACCATATATGAGCAGCAGCAACTCTCAGGCAGTATTGGAGTGGCTGATTTCGCCAGCCTGCTCCGACGTAGTGACTGAGGCTACGAGGGCCTGTTAGTAACCTATGGATACGACGGCTGAAACCCGACATCTGACACCAAGAAATCGAAACAAAAACGGGAGAATAATTTAAGCCCATATAAGCATTAATCGGAGTATGAATAGATTACACGAAAGACGAGATTTGGTGCTTGGTATTTGGGATTTTATTATTCGGTGCTTGAAACATCGGCTGTTTTTCAGCGAATTCTCCTTGCCAATACTCCAAGCTCCATTACTCCAATAGTCATGTTTAAAAAAACTGGGTTTTGATTTGCTGAGAATTATTGAAGAGCTGTGAATACGCCTTGTAGTTCATATGCCATTTTGTAGCTGATGTAATCGGAAATAGAATCCCTTTTTATTGATCAGCTCCAAATGGGAGCCGGTCTCAATGATCCTTCCCCGGTTTAACACAAGGATGCGATCGGCATTTCTCACGGTCGACAGGCGATGAGCGACGATAAGTGAAGTTCTGTTTTCCATTAGTTTTTTGAGGGCCTCCTGAATTTGTAACTCGGTTTGCGAATCAATATAGGAAGTGGCCTCGTCAAACAAGATAAGCTGAGGTTCTCGGGCAAAAGCTCTGGCGATGGAAATCAGCTGGCGTTCGCCGCTGGAAATGGAAGCACCTCCTTCTGAAAGCGTTGTATCCAGGCCGTCGGGCAAGCGGTCAATTAAATTTTTACAATTTGCGGCTTTAAGGATGTTTTTCATATCCTTTTCGGAAATCGGATGAGAACCATCAAAAATATTTTCCCGAATGGTGCCTGAGAATAAGAAGGGCTCTTGCATGACTAAGGCGATCTTAGATCGGAATAGGGATGTATCGAAATTTTTTAACGCATGGCCGTTGATCAGCACCCGACCGGATGTGGGATCATAAAAACGTGGAATCAGGTTGATCAGAGAGGTTTTGCCGGCACCGGTCGGCCCTACCACCGCTACCGTTTCACCGGCCTGGATGTTAAAAGAAATCCCCTTTAACACGGGTTCGTTTTCAACGTAACTGAAAGAAACATTTTCCAGCTTGACTTCGGTAATCTGTTCTAGATTTAGCACATCCGTATTCGGGGGAGCGGAGGGTCGCTGCAATTTATTTTTGGTATCCAGGATCAAAAATATTCGTTCCGCAGACGCCATGGCATTTTGTAGAATATTGTATTTTTCGGCCAGATCGCGAATAGGCCTAAAAAACATGCGAATATACGAGATAAATGCAACCAAGGCCCCCAAACTCAGGAATCCGCCGAGCACGCGACCACCACCGTAAAATATAACCAGCGCGACCGCCACAGCACCCAAAAGTTCAATCAAGGGCATAAACACGGCCAGTACATGAATCTGGCGCATTCCGGCCAGATAATTTTCGTGGTTCAGTGCTTTGAATCGACGATAGTTATTTAGTTCCTGTCGAAACAGCTGGATGATTCGAATACCGCCGATGGTTTCTGAAAAACGCGTATTGATCTCGGCGATTTTTATGCGCAGTTCACGGAAAATATCGCGTGCACGTTTCGAGAAATTCAGCGAGGCATATAAAACGATGGGCAGCACGGTAAAGGAGACCAGTGCCAGTTTCCAGTTTAGAATCAGCAGGACCAGCGCAATGCCCAGAAGCAAAAAGAGATCTTTGAAAACCAGGGAAATCACCGAGGTGAAAAGTTCATGCATGTTTTGAACATCATTGGTTACGCGGGTCACCAGCCGGCCCACTGGATTGCGGGTGAAGAACTCAATAGCCAGATTTTGAATATGGGTAAACAACCGCATTCGCAAATCATGCATGATCATATGGCCGGTGTATTCCATAATCATTTTCTGGATAAAATTGAGAACAAAGTTGATGATCACAAGGCCTAAAAAGATGGCGGAAATTGAACCCAGACCTGCGAGATCATTCTGACGCAGGACCGCTATGTCCGATTTTTCAACTTGTGAGAGGGCATCGTAGGGTATCGTTGCGATCTGACCTTCAGTGTAGAACAAATCACTATACTTTTGGACCAGCCTGCGTTTGGCCGGATCCGTCACGTTTACTTTTAATCGTCTGCTTTTGGCCTCTGTGTCATAACCGCTATCTTTGAATAGGGAATCCGTTTGGGGTACAATATAGCGGTCAATGGCAACCTTGGTAATATAGGGCAGGGCAAGATCAAGAGCGGTAATCAGCAGAACCAGACCAATGGACCCAAAAAGCAAAAGTCGGTAGGGCCGCGAATACGGATAAAGCCGCTTTAACAGCTTTATATCGTAGGGTTTGCCGAGTTTGGTTTCCTCGAAGTAGCCGAAATCAGGATGCATACAGTTCCTCTTCTATTTCTTGCAGATGGAACGTTTTGGCGTAGTATTGATTTTTTTCCAGCAAATCCGTGTGGGTGCCGGACTCAATGATTCGGCCCAGCTCAAGGCTGATAATCTGATCCGCGAACCGCACGGCGGAAAGACGATGGGAGACAATGATGATCGTTCGATATCCCGCCATCTGTTTGATGGTGTTGATGATGACGCTACCCGTTTCCAGATCCACCTGGCTGATGGGGTCATCCAAGACGAGGATGGCCGTATCCTGCAGCAGGCAGCGGGCCAGAGCGATGCGTTGCTTTTGTCCCCCCGATAAAATGATACCCTTTTCACCGACAATGGTTTCAAAACCGTTGGGAAAACGCTTTACCGTATCCAGCAACGCGGCATCTCCGGCGGCCTTTTGCATTTGTTCATCTGCAATTGACATATCACCGAATGTGATGTTTTCTCTAATCGTTCCGGCAAATAAAAAGGGTTCCTGGGACATAAATGCAATGTGAGATCTTAAATCCTTGACTTTAAGACTGCGAATATCTTTTCCATCCAGCAAAACACGACCCTGAGTTGTGTTGTAAAGTCGGGGAATCAGACTTAACAGGGTTGTTTTACCGCTACCCGGAGGGCCCACGATCCCTAAAACGCTGCCCGGCTCAATGCATACATCGATTCCTGAAAGAATCATCGTATTGCCTGCGCCGCCATTTTGTGCATACCTGAAGGAAACATTCTCAAAAACAATTCCGCCACGGCTTTGCACCATAAAAAAGGTGCTTTCATTGTCTTTGATCTCCTGGGGGGTTTGCAATATGCGGTCAATCCGATCCAACGAAGCCCGGCCTCTTTGAATGAGATTGGTCACCCAACCCAAGGCCATCATCGGCCAGGTAAGCAAACCCAGATAGCTGATAAAGGCTACAAAATCGCCGGGCGTAATGGTCTGCATAATCGTCTGACGGCCCCCCAGATAAATCACAATCGCCAGGCTTAAGTTTGAAAAAAGGAGCATCATCGGAAAAAATGAGCCGATAATTTTGACAAGCCCTATATTTTTGTCGATGTACGTTTTCGAAACCGACCGGACTTTGGCGGCCTCCTCTTTATTTCTGTTGTGGGCTTTTATAATTCGAATTCCGGCAAACCGCTCCCTTACGACCTCGGTAAGGTCGGAAAAGGCTGCTTGAACGGCTTGATAACGGCGATGCATCTTTTTGCTGAAAAAACGGGTGCCTAAGACAATTAGGGGCATGGGAATAAGGACAAACAATGTCAGGCGGATATTGATGTACAGCATAAATCCAATGGCGGCCGTTCCCAATACAATCGCATCATTCAGCGCAACCATGCCCATACCTGTGGCCATCCGAATTTGCTGAATGTCATTGGTGGCGTGGGCCATTAGATCGCCGGTTTTCATATGATCGAAATAGGATGCGGATAGGGATTGAATATGTGAAAAGAGACGGTTTCGTAATCCCTCCTCAATGCGTCGTGAGGTTCCCAGCAGGCAGCGACGCCAAACATAACGAAACAGGCCGATGAACAGGGCAATGCCGACCATGTAAGTTGCATAAACGAGCAGTTTCATCAGATCGATTTGAAGCGCGGTTAAATCATCTATGGTCCATTTAATGATGCGAGGAATAAAAAGCTGCAAAAGGTCGACGATGATCAGGCTGGCCAAACCGATTAATATTTTATAGCGGTTTTCCCAAAAGTATGGCTTGATCAATGAGATGGTGTTCATTTTTGCTTTTATCTATGCATTTGTGTTTTTTAGAAATTTGTACGCTTAAATATAATTGCAATCCATAACAACTGCAAGCCATTTGACTTTGCAAAGCCGTATTGTTATTTTAAAAAGTTATGGAAGTTGGCAATATCGTGGAATATATCGACCGCCAAAAGATAACGTGTGCGGTTGTTTTGGAGGTCAAAAAGCAGCGCTTAAGGCTATTGACGGAGAATAATCGCGAGGTAAACCTCTCGGCAAGCCGGCTGCTGCACAGGGACAACGTGCGCCTTGATCTATCGCAGGGGCGTGATAGGACGGTAGTAACCTTAAAAGAGCTTGCCAACAAACGTAAAGCGCTGATCAGTCATGTAGACATAAAGGATTTATGGGAAGTTTTAAACACCGAACAAGAGTGGATTGATCTGGCCACCATGACCGAATTCTGTTTTCCCAACAGCCCATCGGGTGACCATGAATCAGCTGTCATGCGGGCATTCTTTAATGACCGGCTGTATTTTAAATTCAATCCGACGGGTTTTTTCCCGAATTCACAAGAGCAGGTTGAACGGCTTACGGCCCAAAAAAAAGATGCCCAACGCAAAGAGCGAATTGTCGAGGTCGGTGCCAACTGGCTGCGAAACACCCTCGATCAGGGCGGGGTTATCATCGCCAATACTTTATCTGACGAACAAAAAGAAATTATCGAAATTCTAAAATCGTATTATCTGTTTGAAAAAGAGAGTAATTATTATGCCTTGGCCCAGGCCATGCTGGCAAAGGCCGGTATCGATGGTTTGGGCGGTGTTTTTAAGGTTTTGGTAAAGCTGGGGGTATTTGATGAGGATGAAAATATTGATCTTCATCGATACGAAATCGAAACTGATTTTCCGGATAATGTGGTGGAAAATGCATCCAAGCTGGCGGAATCGTTTCAACTGATTTCGACTGATGATCGGCGCAAAGATTTGACGTCATTGCCAATCATGACGATCGATGGGCAGGGTACCCTCGATTTTGATGATGCATTAAGTATAGAAGATTATGGTAATTATTTTCGATTGGGCGTACACATTGTAGATGTGGGAAATTTTATCCGAAAAGGCGATCTCATTGACCAAGAGGCCCAAGACCGTGGAAGCTCAATATACATGCCTGATCACAAAATTTCAATGCTGCCCTCCAGCCTTGCGGAAGGATTGTGCAGTTTGAAAGCGGATAAAATCCGGCCGGCCATCAGCACGATGATAAACTTAAGTCATACCGGTGAAATTATTGATTATGATATAATTCCGAGTTTGATCAAGGTAAAACAACAATTGACATATTATGATGTCAATATTGTTGCCGATGAAAACAAAGAAATGATGATTCTCAGGGATATTGCTGAAAAATTTCGCAAAAACCGTTTAGATGCCGGCGCGGTTCAGATCATCACCCCTGAGATCAATGTGTGGGTTAATGACGATAGAGAAGTAAGCGTCAGCAAAATCAATCGTGAAAGCCCCGGCCGGATGCTGGTTTCGGAACTAATGATCATGGCCAATTGGCTTATGGCTAAATTTTTGGCTGAAAATAATATGCCGGCAATTTTCAGATCTCAACCGGAGCCTAGGGAACGATTGTATAAAGGTGATGAAGGTTCCATATTTCAGAATTGGATGCAGCGTAAACTTATCAGCCGATTTGTATTAAGTCATCTATCGGACTGGCACTCGGGGCTTGGGTTAGAGGCGTATGTTACAGCAACTTCGCCCATTCGGAAATATTTTGATCTGGTTACCCAGCGTCAGGTTAGGGCCGTTCTCGGGCTGGAGCAGCCTTATTCGGCCGAAGAAATCGACAAAATCATTCAATTGCTTGAAATTCCCATGAGCCACGTGGCCCGAATTCAAACCGCACGTCATCGGTATTGGCTGCTAAAACATCTTGAAAAGCGTGTCGGCCAGAAAGATGAAGCCATTGTTCTATATAAGCGCAGAAATGGTTATCAGATCTTGCTGCCGGAATATATGATTGAATGCGAACTGCCGATTTCGAGCGGCATTGAGTTAAAGCCTGAGGATTATATTCAGGTGACCATTCAGCACGTCAGTGCCAGAAGAGACAGCCTCTCTGTTTTCATGGGATAGTTTCCATTCCTAAATGGAAACTATTTTCTAATAATATTTTCATCTGAAACAATTTGAGAATGGTCTACTTGACGGTAATCACCCGCCCATTGGTGATTTTTTGAAGTTCATCGGGAGTCAGTTTGAAAACTGCATTCGGTGTTCCGGCGGCAGCCCATATTGCAGCAAATTTTAGCAGATCTTCATCGATAAAGGTTGTCAAGGTCCTGTGATGGCCCAGCGGTGGAACCCCGCCGATGGAAAAACCGGTGTGTTCGCGAACAAAATCGGCATCTGCTTTGGTTAAGGGTTCGGATACGAGCTGGCTGACCTTTTTTTCATTCACCCGGTTGGGCCCGCTGGCAATTACCAAGATAGGTTGATTTGTTTGTTTACCTTTAAAGATAAGCGACTTGGCAATTTGCCCCACCCGGCATCCCAAGGCGTCGGCTGCCTCCTGGGCACTGCGCGTGGTTTCCTTCATTTCAACAACCTGACACGCAACGCCATGGGCTTCAAGAGCCTCTTGAATTTTCTGTGCGCTTGAACTCAATTTTCCGGACATATGAATTCCTCGCCTTTTGAATTAACTATTTACGATTGATAATTGATCCGCCCATATTTGTGCCATATGGCAAAATATCAGCGGATCAATATTCAATATTCAATTCCAACAATAGTCAATAGTTAATTGTCCCTCAAGATTGATCTATAAAGGTTCACTATAGAATTTTATTTAAATTGTGAATATTTCCCTTGACCAAATTAAAAATATAAAATACAAGGGCATATTATTTATAAATATTATTCAGGGAGAATAAGGTGCTATGGGTATCCAAGAAAGAAAGGAAAGAGAAAAGGAGAGAAGGCGGCAGCAGATTATGGTAGCGGCCAAGAGAGTATTTTCGGATAGGGGCTTTAACAAAGCAACCATGGAGGATATCGCCCAGGAAGCAGAGCTGAGCCCCGGCACACTTTATCTTTATTTTAAGAATAAAGAGGATTTGTATGCCTCCCTTTCTCTCCGGATACTTCAATACCTTCTGATCCGCGTGGAACATGTGAATGATGAAAAAGATACAGGCCCGGAGGAGAAATTAAATTCCATGATGGAAGCCATGTATGATGTGTATGAATTTGATCCGCTCATCATCATCAACATGTTTCATCTTCAATCCAGTGAAACATTAAAAAATTTATCGCCTGAGCTCATGGCGGAAATAAAGGAATTGTCCCGCAAATCGCTTTCAGCGATTTCCAAGATTTTTAAAGATGGTGTCAATGCAGGGTTATTTATTGACAAACACCCCGTTGCACTGGCGGACACCTTTTGGGCGTTGTTTTCAGGGGTGGTTTTATGGCTGACAAGCAAAAAGCTCATTGATGAGCAAAAAGACTATCTCAAACAAACTCTGGATATCGCGTTTGAAATATTTCGACGTGGTATAAAAAGATAGTAAGATAAATCGTTTTTTCAGATGCTTACCTAAAACAATTTTGTGATTTCATCCACTTCAAAGCAGGGCCAGTCCGCCTGCTTTTTATGTTTGCGGGCATCAATGCCCTGTCCCTTTTCAATGACTTCACCAATACACGTCACTTCTATTCCGGCATCACAAATAGCCGCCATTAGGCTGCGATAACCTTTTTTTTGGCAGCAAATCAACAAACTGCCTGAACCGATTAGACCCAAGGGATCAATATCGAACAGGCGGCCAATTTTCTGTGTCTCGGGGAATAACGGTATCGTTTCCATATCAATTCTAATTCGGTGCCCCCCGGCAATGCTGAGTTCTTCCAAAGCGGTTGCCAATCCGCCTTCGGTAATATCATGCATCGCATTGGTTTCTGAAAATTGTGCTGCAATCTTTGCTTCAGGAATTACGCTGATATACGAAAGAAATGCACAACATTTATCAATTTCTGCATCACTCATTCCCAGACTTTTTAACCGTTCTCCAAATTCTCTGGCTATAATTGCCGTACCTTCCACAGCCACTTTTTTCGTCAGCAACACCTTATCCCCGATATTCATATTGCGCTTATCTATCAGATTAGATTTGGTGATGGTCCCGGCCATCATTCCTGCCACAACCGGTCTTGATACCGCATCGGTAATCTCTGTATGACCGCCGCACAAGGTAATATCCCATTGCTGACAAAATTCTTTAAGCTCATTGACAACCTGCCGGATTTCAGAAGCCGTGACCCCATAGGGAAACAGGAGGGTGGTTAACAGCCATTTGGGAATGGCACCAGATGTGGCAATGTCGTTGGCATTAATCAAAACAGCATATTGTCCGATTGCATCTGTGGCAAAGGTGATGGGATCAGATTTTAGGACGAGGACTTGGTCTGCTTCAACATCCACCGCCGCTATATCTTCGCCGATACCGGGGTTTATCAGTATTGAGGGATCATCAAAACGAAAATCATCCAGAAACTCACGCAATAATTCGTTAGGCAATTTGCCGGTTGGTAAGGGGGTGCCCATTCGGACGATTTTTTTCAGCTCCATTAAATTTGAGATCGTATAATCGCAAACGGCTTTACGTTGCTGAACATCTGGGTGTTTGCTAAAAAATACTGTTACTGCTCCGGATGCTTTAGCTGCCCGGATGTTTGTTTCATCTTCACAGACCGCAAGGATCTGGTTTGGCGCTAAGCTCATTTTCTCGGCAGCAAGAACAACCACATTAGCAGCTGCGTTGTGCTCGAGCATTTCATCTCTTCCAATTATCAAATCAAAATCGGATAGACGAATGGTTTTAAAATTCGTTAAAGCTCGGCGAATTGATGCCTGACCTCTATCGCTGAGTAGCCCGAGTTTTAAATCTTTTGAACGCAGGATTTGAATCATTGCTTCAGCATCGGCATTAGGTCTTGATTTTGCAGCTGCTTTAATCTCTAAGTGTTCGAGGTCAGAGATAATCTTTTTTTGCCGGGAAAGATCCTGCAGGCTGCGAATAAATTCTAGCAAAGAGCTTTCAGATGGACAGCCAATGGCGTGTTTGATCGATGCCGTCTCTTCCTCATCCGTTTGTTGCAGCAATTCATCAAAATGTAATATCACTGCTTTTATATTGATGGGTTTGTTTTTCATTGATTGATTTCCTTGACAGAAAGCTTGCCAAATGTCAAATATTTCCAGATTCTTATTTGTTATAAAGCTTTGTATGATGTCGAGAACGCATCGAGTATAATTAGTCATAACCAGAACAATTGGAGGACGTAACCATGGCAGACGTTACAGAAAAGACAGACAAATTTACCAGTCCCGATGGGGTAAATATCTTTTATCGACACTATCAAGCGCCAAATGAACGCGCTCGGTTGGTCATTGCCCATGGTCTGGGAGAACACTCCGGCCGTTATGGGAATGTGGTAAATCGGCTGCTTCCGAAAGATATCTCCATCTGGGCTTTGGATCACCGCGGACATGGGAAAAGCGAGGGAAAACGGGGACATATTCTCAACTTTGAGCAATATCTTTTGGATCTGCGACTGATGGTCGAAATCGCCAGAGAACAACTTCCGGGAAACAGGAAAGTTTTTCTACTGGGACACAGTATGGGTGGTCTAATTGCCTTATTTTTTGCGTTGCGTAATCCGGAACTTATTGACGGTCTGATTGCTTCTTCACCGGGTCTGGGGATGGTGATAGAAGTACCGGCGATTAAAAGTATTCTTGGGAAGGTGATGTCCTTTCTATGGCCTGGTTTAACGATGGGAAACGAATTGGATGCCACAAAAATCAGTCATGATGAAGCAGTTGTCAACGCTTACCAAAATGATCCTTTAATACACGAACGGGTCAGCGCACGGTGGTTTACGGAGTTCTTATCGGCCATGGAAACGGTCAATCAACAAGCTGCCCAAATAAAGGTTCCCACGTTGCTGCAGGTAGCCGCAGACGACCACCTGGTAAATGCCCAGTCCAGCAAGCGCTTTTTTGAAAACCTCACTGTAAATGACAAGACCCTCCATTTTTATGAGGGCCTGTATCATGAAGTATACAACGAAATGATGGAACAAAGACAGAAGGTTCTCGGAGATCTCGAGAATTGGTTGGAAGATCACCTTAAATAAAATTTCTTATTCCGTCTTATCCCATTGCTTATCCGGGGCTAGGGCTGAAGATCTAATTAGACTGGTAACCGAGGCCACCATGCCCCCAATATCACTGAGGTTCGATGGTATGATCACGGTATTGTTCTCCTTTGCCAATTTTCCGAATTCCCTTATGTACTGTTCAGCGACACGCAGATTGACCGCCTCTCCCCCGCCAGGTGCTTGGATTGCTTCAGCGATTTTCCTTATGCCTTCAGCGGTAGCAGTTGCTACCAGTTCGATCTCTTTGGCGCGACCTTCTGCCTCGTTTATCCTTTTCATTTTTTCACCTTCAGATTTTTTTATCGCTTCCTGTTTGTCCCCCTCTGCAACGTTTATCATCGCCTGACGCTGTCCCTCAGATTCAGCTATCGCAGCACGTTTTTCACGTTCGGCTCTCATCTGTTTTTCCAAAGCGTCTTTCACGCTCTCCGGTGGTTCAATATTTTTAATTTCGTACCTCGTAATTTTTACTCCCCACGGATCGGATGCCTTATCAACGGCTTGGATGATTGCCCCGTTTATATTCTCGCGCTCTTCAAATGTACGATCCAGTTCGAGTTTCCCGATTTCCGAACGCATTGTCGTCTGGGCGAGCTGCGTAGAAGCAAACATATAGTTCTCGATACCGTAGCTTGCCTTCATGGCATCCATTACCTGCAAATATAAAACGCCATCAACCTCCACAGCAATATTGTCCCGAGTGATGCAACTCTGTGAGGGGACGTCGACAGCAACCTCTTTGAGAGAATGCTTGTATGCGACGCGTTCTATAAATGGAAACAGGATGTGAAATCCGGCGTCCAAAGTCTTTGCGTATTTCCCGAGTCGCTCGACAATGAAGGCCGTCTTCTGTGGCACTATTCGAGCGGTCCTTATAATTGTAACAACAACAAGCAGAACAATCCCGACTGTTACAATGGTGCCTAAGTATTCCATTTTATCCCTCCTTTTTTCCTCGAATTTTCAAGGTGATTCCATCTACGTCTGTTATTATTGCCACTTCACCATTTTTTATATGTTCATCTGAAACTGCACGCCATGTTGTGCCTTTGAATTCTACCATTCCTTCCATTTTGCCTGGGATCACGTCTTTCAAGACGACTACACTTTTCCCGGTAAATTCATCCAGGTTTTGTGTAAGGTCCTGGACATCACTCACATGTCCGTAAAACTTTCCCTTAATCCATTTCCTGAGCAATACGAGAAGCACAATTGAGGTGATGGCAAATGCTAGCAATTGTGACTCTAAAGAAGCTGTTAAGCCGAAGTAGGTTGTAACAGCCACAAACCATGCACCCATTCCAAAGAAAATGAGTATAACACCAGGCACAATAAACTCTAAGAATATTAGTACCAAACCAAGAAGAAACCATATTAAGGTAGGATTAAGAATCATTTTATTACTGGGCATCAGTTCTACGACTTTCTCGGTCCAGGGCATAGGGCGTTTTTCTATCACGATCCCCTGTAAATTGAACTTTTGATAAAGTTCCTCCAAATCTTCGATCTCGTACTCAGCCACTTTCAGCATAATTGCTTCTTTGGTAGTTAGAGTCAGAAGCTTGCCTTTCTCCACCACCCCCTCGATCTTAACATCGGGATCGACCATCGCCTCAGCAATATCTCCAGGATGGTTGTTGGCCTCTGCCGTTGACTTCATCTCTTTCCTAAAATAGGATATTGTCTTTTCGCCGGCGGGCTTTTCTTCCCAATATGTAAGCCTTATCGGAGTCGCAGCCCCGATAGTGCTTCCCGGGGCCATAACGATATGCCTTGTAGCCAGCGATATTAAGGCCCCTGCTGAAATTGCCTTTTTATTGATGAAAGCAATAGTGTTTATCTTTGTGTCAATTAAATTGTCCTTAATTTTCACTGCAGCGTCTAGTCTGCCTCCAAATGTATCTATTTCCAGAATAAGGGCTTTCGCCTTTGTGCTCTCCGCCTCTTTCAAAACAGCTTCGAAATCAGTGGCCAATTTCTTATTTATTGTTCCTTTTAACAAAGTGTAATATATTATTTTCCCATCATCAGTTTCAGCGTAACCCTTGTACACGCCATTAAATAGAAAAAATAAGATTATGATAATCAGTATCGTAATTTTCTTTAAATGATATATCTTCACACCCTATCCCCCAAATTTTTAAATGTTAGCCGCTTTTGCTGGAGTCAAATTTTCTGCAAACATACAAATTATAAATGAATACACACATGAGCCCCATGGGAAGCAAAAGCCTTTGCGATAGCCGTGCCTACACCGAAAGAGTCATTGCCTCCGGTGACCAGAACAACTTTGTTTTATAGCCCGGGATCGATCATGACATCCTCCTATATCATCTTTGGCCGGATATCCTCAGGCAGTATAGCAATCACCTGTATGGTTTCCTGATTCCGGTGTGTTTCAACCAATACTTCTACCTGCGAAAGCTTGGGCGCCTTACTATATCCGGTGCAAATGGATGCGGCAAGAAAGATCGCATCTTTTTTGGCGCTATGGGGCACCACGGCAATCGGACCGGGATAATTTTTGACCTTGATTACCGTATCTTCTTTAGGGTTGTGATAGTTGAGGATATTTTCATTATCTTTTTGGGTGCGGCCCACAATTAATTTGGTTTCCGCATTCAAGCGTAAATGGCGTCCAAATTTTAAAAGGTGAAGCTCCGCCTCGGTGCAGGCCTCTTGATGCTGGAACAGATCTCTTAAACGGTTCGAATATCCTTTGTCGGTGAGCAGACAACCGCCCGCAGGGGCGGGGTAGTCTGTAATGCCGAATTTATTGGCAAGATCTATTTGACGTTTGCGCGATCTTCCTGCGATATCTAACAACAGCTCCCTGTCAACCCGGCCTTCTTTTTCCGGGATCGTTTCCGGTAGTTTTTTGGCGCATAGCGGCCGTAAAATATACCCTTCAAAGCCGGAATGTTTTTCTACATATCGCAATGAGGTTTTGTTTTGCGACATGGGTCGCTGACCGAGCACTTCGCCGCTGAAGAGAAAATCAAATCCTTGCTCCTGCATCATTTCACCCGCCAGCTTAAACATCAGTGCATGGCAGTCCATGCACGGATTCATATGTTTACCGTATCCAGCCGGAGGATTTTTAAGCATTTTCATGTATACGGGAAAGATGGGCTTAACAGTGAGAGGAATACCGGTCATTTTTGAAGCTTTGCGAGCCTTTTTAGCATGAAAAAAGGGTGTTTCAAAGGTCACCCATTCTACGTCTATTCCCTGGTCTCGTAAAATCAATCCCGACAGCATACTGTCGAGTCCGCCGGAGCATAGCCCCAGCCCCCGGACTGCTTTTTTTTCTTCGTTCATGGCTTCTTATCCGTGATCCATTGTTTATCTTTTACAACATTAATATTCCCATCTTGACTGTATTTATGCAACCCGCATACATCTCTCGCCTATGTACAAATG
>CP070746.1:864091-874021 GCA_020348305.1 Desulfobacterales bacterium | reverse complement strand
ACCACGACCACTGCTATCCGGAAACTAAACGCTTCAATTTCTATCAAGGAGGAAAAACAGTGAGTAGTGCAGATAAATTTAAGGAAATGCGCAAAGGGTTTGGATTGGCCCAGGCAGTTGCCGAAGCCGATCGCTGCCTTCTTTGCCACGATGCTCCATGTTCGGAGGGCTGCCCGGCCGACACAAAACCGGCTGAATTTATTCGCAAGCTTCGTTTTAAAAACATTACCGGTGCGATTCGGACGATTAAGCAAAACAATATTTTGGGCGGTGCTTGCGGCGTTTTGTGTCCGACGCATCGCCTGTGCGAGGAAAAGTGCAGTGCGATGTTCAAATCTCAAAACCGGCCTGAAGGGGCCGAACATCCGATTCAAATCGGTATGATCCAGCGGTTTTTGGTCGAACATTCCTGGGATAGAGGGTTTAAGGTATTTGAAAAGGCTGAGCCCAGAGCGGAAAAAATAGCTGTGGTAGGATCCGGACCGGCAGGTTTAAGCTGTGCCGCCGAATTGGCCAAAGACGGTTTTCAAGTAACGGTTTTTGAGGCTCGACCGGAGCCGGGCGGGGTATTGCGTTACGGAGTGGTTTCCTACCGGTTTGACATGAACTTTCTCGAGCATGAGATGGAAGATATCAAAGCGCTGGGCATTGAATTCCAGTGCAATTCTCCAATCCAGGGAAAGCAAGGCGCGGAAAAACTTCTAAAAGACGGATTCGACGCGGTTTTTCTGGGGCCCGGTCTGTGGGATGCCGCGACCATTAAAGCCCAAGGCCAAGACATCGATGGGCTGTTATCATCGGTGGATTATCTGTCTGCCTTGCGTGACGGCCGATTTGAGGAAATGGAAAACAAAGTCAAGGGAAAAACGGTTGCGGTTATCGGCGGCGGATCGGTGGCGATGGATTGTGTGGAGTCCGCTGTCAAACTGGATGCTAAAGATGTTTATCTGATCTACCGGAGATCGTTTACCCAGATGCCGGCAGAGCCGGATGAGCGTATCGAAGCCCAGGAAGCCGGGATTCACTTCCTGCTGTTGAACCAGCCGGTGGATTATGTGAGCGATGAAAAAAATAAGCTCAGGGGCATCAAACTGGTTCGTACCCAGCTGGGTGATCCCGACGAGTCGGGTCGCAGAAGACCCGAGGCCATTGAGGGTTCTGAATGGGTCATGGATGTAGACATCGTCATCGAAGCTATCGGCAACAAGGCCCCGGCAGAATCTCCCCAGTGGTATCCCAGTGTCGAAGTGGATGATAAACGATTGGTGAAGGTGAATCCCGACACCGGACAGACTTCGGTTGAGGGAATTTTCGCCGGTGGTGATATCGTCCGCGGTCCGGCCCTTGTGGTAACCGCCGTCCAGGACGGCAAAGTAGCTGCCCGGGCTATCAAGGATTATCTAGGACGATAATTTGGAAGTTATCAAGCAATTGAAACCAAACTTTTTAATTAGAAATTATGGGCTTAAATGGAATGATGGGGCAACCTGGCAATGGAATATTGGATGGTAAACAAGGTAGAATAATCTTTTTAAAAGGAGGAAAAATTCCTTTTATCCCAACATTCCACTATTCCAATTTTGAGCGAAGCGAACTTTTTAGATAGGAGGCAATATCGTGGTAAACAACATCGATTTATCCATAGATTTTTGTGGATTGAAGTTTAAAAACCCGTTTCTGCTCTCATCTTCGCCGGTTTCAAACAGTGCTGAGATGGTGGCCAGAGCATTTGATGCCGGCTGGAGCGGTGTGGTATTTAAAACCTTGAATTCCGATCGACTGCCGATCATCCATCCGTCGCCACGGATGCACTGCGTGCATTACGGCAGCAAAAAGGAAATGGCGGTGCAGAATGTGGAAATGATATCGGATCGGCCCTTGAAAGATAACCTCACGGAATTCCTCTATTTAAAGAAGAAATATCCGGACCATCCCATCATTGCCAGCATTATGGGGTTTTTTACGGATGAATGGGTGTATCTGGCCAAAGCCGCCGAGGACAACGGGGCCGATATGCTGGAGCTAAACTTTTCCTGTCCCCACATGTGTATCGAAGGGGCCGGTCATAAGGTCGGCCAAGCCTTTCAACTACTCGAAGGGTTTACCGAGGCCGTTAAAGAGAGTGTGTCCATTCCGGTGATGGCCAAAATGACGCCGAACATCACGGATATGAATGAACCGGCCATGTACGCTAAAAAAGGGGGTGCGGATGCCATTTCGGCTATCAACACCGTGCGAGGCATATCATCCGTCGGTCTGGATGATTTTGTTCCGACACCCAATGTTTACGGCAAAGGCGCGATCAGCGGAACCTCGGGGCCTGCAGTTCGGCCCATTGGTCTGAATTTTATCGCTTCCATGGCCCAAAATGAGCAGCTCGGCTTACCCCTTTCCGGAATCGGTGGAATCGAGACCTGGATTGACGCTTTGGAATACATCCTGCTGGGCGCTTCAACAATTCAGGTGACCACCGGAATTATGCACTATGGTTATCGAATCGTTGAAGACATGATCGAAGGTCTTTCTGATTTCATGGCCGAACAGGGGGTGCAGCAGTTATCGGGCCTGATTGGTAAAGCGCTACCGAACCTGCATGAAACCGAAGCATTTGATCTTGAGCGCCAGGGAATTACCCAGTACAATTTGGACCTTTGCATCGGCTGCGGGCAATGCTATATTGTCTGTCGTGATGCCGCCGGCCAGGCCATTGAATGGGATGCGGACAGTCGCCGGCCGAATTTGATTGAAGACAAGTGTTTGAGCTGTATGCTGTGCAAGTTTGTATGCCCGGTTCCTGACCTGATTTCCTACAAGGAGATGCCGAAGAACTGGAAGCGTCAGGAAACTCCGGTTATGGATAAAAGTTTTGAGAAAAACGTCAAGTTAGAGCCATTTACAAAGGAGGGTCCAGATGAGTGTGTTATTTAAAGGAGGTACGGTAGTTAACGCCAGTGGGCGCTATGTTGCCGATGTGTTTGCAGATGGCGACAAAATCAAGGCCATCGGAACGGATTTGGACAACCCGTCTGATGACGTCGTCGATGCAAAAGGAAAATATATCCTTCCCGGGGCCATTGATCCCCACACCCATATTTCGATGCCGTTCATGGGGACTTATGCCCAGGACGACTATGAGACCGGTACCCAGGCCGCGGCCTGCGGTGGGGTGACCTGTGTGGTGGATTTTGACTTACAGCAAAAGGGTGAGACCCTGCTGGAGGCACTCGAACGCAAAAAAGCGCTGGCGGAGGGCAAGGCCTGCGTGGACTATTCCCTGCATCCGGCGGTGATGGATCCCAGACCGGAGGTCATCGAAGAAGTGAAAAAAGCCTGCCGGGAGTATGGCACACCGAGTTTCAAGATCTTTATGGTGTATGATTTCCGGGTCGACGATGCCACCATGATCAAGCTATTGGAGGAGACCAAAGCGCATGGGGGTCTGGTTCAGGTTCATGCGGAGAATGTCCACATCATTGATCACATGAACGCGGTGCTGGAAAAAGAAGGAAAACTGGAGCCTTATTACCACGCGGTCAGCCGGCCGAATATCGCTGAGGAAGAGGCCATTTATCGAGCTTCAAAGATGGTTGAGGTGACCGGCTCGCGAATTTATATCGTGCATCTGTCTTCCAAGGAAGGCCTCTGGATTGTTAAACGTGCACGCGATAACGGTCTGAATGTATATGCGGAGACCTGTCCACAATATCTGTTGCTGGATGAAGAACGCTATAAGGAACCGGATTGGAACGGCGCCAAATATGTCATGTCGCCGCCTCTCAGAACCAAAGCGAGCAACGAGGCCCTCTGGGAGGGTCTGCGAGGCGGCGATCTGCAGGTGGTGGCCACCGATCACTGTCCCTTTGACTTCAACGGGAAGAAGGATATGTTCGGCAAGGATGATTACAAGAAAATTCCCAACGGCGCCCCGGGGATCGAAACGCTTCTGATTATGCTGCATTCAGAAGGTGCGGCAAAAGGGCGTATCACACTTGAAAAGATGGTGGATGTACTATCATCCGGCACAGCTCGCATGTTTGGATTGAAGGATAAAGGTGAGATCGCCGTAGGCAAAGATGCCGATATTGTTGTCTTTGATCCAAAACAGAAATTTACCGTCACCCAGAACAAACTGCATATGAACGTCGATTATACCCCTTATGAAGGGTTTGAGGTAACCGGTATGCCCAGTGCGGTGTATTCTCGTGGTAAAAAGGTGGCCCAATGGAATGGCAATCAAATGGAGTTTGTCGGTGAGGTGGGTCGCGGGAAGTTTATAAAGCGGGAGCCGTTTGAAGGATTCTAAATCTGGTCCCCGAACCCTTATCTTTTGCTCTCAACCCGAGCCTAAGGGTTTGTGAAACCAGTTTGATAAAACCTAATTCTTTATAAAGAGGTACATGCAAATTTCAATGCGTGTACCTCTTCTGTTATGAAAGAGGACAACCGTCCGCGGCTGCCTTTTCCGGGATGATACGCAGGGCGGCCTTCTGGGATCGCCGTTTTTTTGGCCGGCACTGAGGCCGGCCCTACATTATAAATTACATAAATATTTCCATATTAAACTGTAGGGCAGTCCTCCATGGCTGCTTGCTCCTGTCTGGCACAGCCCGCTATCTTCGCTTGCGAGATCGCATGGCCGGCGCAGAGGCCGGCCCTACATCCATTTGTGCCATGAATACGGGTATTCTCTCCAATGCTCTGCAATATGTTTGCGTACCGGATTATGTACAATATACTCGGCTGTGATTCGAATATCTTCATCCTTTCTTAAGGCATGATCGTAGAAACCTCTTTGCCAACAAGGCCCCTCCCAACCTGATTTGTTCAGAAGATTTGCGGTGTAGCTTTTCCATCTTCCGATGAAGTATATAAAATTACTATTTTTAGGTGAAACCAGAAGGTGTAAATGATCCGGCATGAGGCAATATGCATAAAATTCCAAGTTTTTGCGAAAAGGTTTTGTCTGGAAAGTTTCAATAATTGTTTTTGCCCACAATTTTTTGCCAAAAATAGGTCGTCTATCTTTTGTACAGATGGTTAGGCTAAAAATTTGATTTTGATTTGAATAAATCTCTTTGTTGAGGCGAATGTTTTTTCTGCGTTTCAGAGACATATGATGCAATTATTATTGTAGAGAAGTTCGCTGTAGACATTTGTATTGGGCCGGCACGGAGGTCGGCCCTACTCAACTAAAAAAAATATCTCATTAGAAACGTAGGGCAGTCCTCCGCAGTTGCCTGTTCTTAGCTGGCATTTAGATCTCGCCTTTTTCTCTTGTGAGGCTCAACAATCAACATGTCTCCGTCATAGGTCAAAACACCCAGCATAATAGCACAGATTAAACGATAAATGCTTACGTGATAATGTTGGCTGGGTGCCACAGGGTTCGGTTTAAACGGGTCGGCCACCAGAACACTACGTTCGTGCATGTCATAACCCGCTAAAATGACGAAATGGCCTTGTGTTTTGCCCCGGATGTCATCGTAAACGAGATCCTTTCCAACCGCTAATTCCCGAGAAGAATTGTAGAGATAGGTGGCACTCAGCCCAGACAACAGCGGGATCGATCGTTTTAGATACCTACGAATTAAACCGGCTGTGAGCACTTCAAATCGAAGATGTCCGCCTATTTTCAGGAATTCGAGGTATGCCTTGGTAGCTGACTGAAACCCGGTAATGCCTTTTTTATGCACAACCTGTTGTTTAAGTTTTTCAATCAATTCTTTCCTCGAGGCTTTAGACCACGTCGGATCGAAGATTTGCAGATTGTAAGTAATAATGGTGGCCTGATAACCCCGCTGCAACGCGTGACAGGCAAGATACACAGCCAATGTTCCACCTTCCTTTAATACAGGAACTTCAGAAATAATCTGTGACAGCGGTATTGCATCGTCATAGTAACGGTAGACGGCATGTAAGCATGTCGGACCGCACGTTGTGTTGTCCGGCTGAGGCAAGATGTCTAAGTAAAGCTTTGCTCGCATAAGAACTCCTCAGATTGGTATTCATTCCAAATATATAAAATACCATGTCGATACGGAAATTGTCAAAGAGGGTAAATTACAGCGGAACAACGTTTGCCAGAGGTTTGATAAATTCCTGGCGCAGGCTGTAAGTGTAGGCGCCCTGAGCGGGTATCAGCAGAACATCGCCGGGCTCGATGCGATCGCCAAAATAACTGTACCCCCAGACATCATGGGGGGTGCAGAGGGAACCGAGCACCAGGCACTCGTGCTCGATCTCGGAGGGTCGGGAAAGATTGATAACCGGAGCAAAATCGGTTTCAAAGCGTTCCCAGCCGATGATATTGGTTCCGGCATCAGTGATGACCAGATCGTCGGCTTTTTTATCTACCACCGTCAACAAGATATGCATGGCGTCATCGCACAACCATCGTCCAGGTTCGGCATAGATGGAGCAGGTTGCTACAGGAAAAATATGAGCCTTCAACGCCTCGCTGATTTGACGGGCAAAGGTTTCAATCGGTTGAGCATCTAACTTGTAATGCGCAGTGGATGGGTGTGGGTCAGGTGCAATTGTTTGTCTCAGCCGACCTGCTGGCGTAGCCGAATACTGCAGCCACTCGCCGCGGGATGGCCAGTAACCGCCTCCAATATCCAAAAACGTTATTGCAGAAAAATATTTTTGAGGAAGTTTTTTCAGCGTTTGGCCTAAACGCTTTATAAATGCAACTTGTGGGCCGGGTTCCCGATTCCAGCTGGTGTGAAATTGCAGACCGGTCAGATTCACATGTCGACAACGGTTGACATGATTCATAAAATGTTCAAGATCAGACAAAGGGATTCCGAACTTACGCCATAGCTCCTGTTCGTCGGTCGTCAGGCGAACACCTGCGCCCACCTGATAATTTAGCGACCGGCAGACCTGCTCAAGGCGCTCCAATTCGGTAAAGCTGTCCATCAGGATCGTCACCACGGAATTTTCCAATGCGAAGCGAAGTTCGGGTTCTGTTTTTCCCGGGCCGCTGAAGATAATATTCCGGCAGCCGCAGTTCAGCGCCAGTTCGAGCTCCAGTCCGCTGGACACATCCAATCCCAAACCGAAATCCACAAGACTTTTGGCGACCAGTGGATGATTGTTGCTTTTCACCGCATAAAATACATAAAAATCAGATAAAAATTTCTTAAACGCGTTACAGAACTGCTGGGCACGATCGAGCAGAGCCTGCTGGTCGAACAGATAAAGCGGTGAGCCATGTTGCCGGCAGGCGTTTAACAACGCATCTGCCCGCATAAGAAACGATCCCACGTAGTCCAGGAGGTGTTGCTTTTCCAAAAGAGGTGTCGCTTGGCTGAGCAGCTCGGCCGCTTTTTTGATATTGTCGTTGTTATCACTCATGTACTGGTTTCCATTGCAACGGTAAGCTTGGCTTCGATGTCCAGACATTGCTGCTGAATCGGATCAAACGGATTTGCTTCAAATATGGCGTGCCCGAGTATGCGCGAATCGTAATCTTCCGGAGGCAGTTTGACTCGGTAACCGGCTTGTGCTTCTAGATAATAAGATACAATACGATCATCCTGATTCAGGCGTGATGCGTCGACGGAACGAATGGTTCCGGCTGTTTTAGCAAAAAAGCGTACACCGACCAGCGGTCTCCAGCAGGAGTCTTCCGGCAATTGGATCGGGTTTCCGGCGGCAAAATCGAGGGCCAGCCCCAGTATATCCAGTCCGCAACTTTCACGGATGAGCCAGGGAAGACAGTCGCCGCCGGGACGCGGTGTCATCTCCAGAAAATAGGCGATGTCTGCACTCACAATAAAGTCCACCATGCAGATGGCTCGCTCCAATCCCAATGTGCGGGCGGCGGTGTGAAGCTGACGCTCGAAAAGATTTTGGTCCAAACCTATTGGTAGTTGAGCCGGTACCATATATGCCAGCGTGGTACCCAAGGTTTGATCAATTGCCGGCAGTTTCTCGGCCGTTCGAATGACTTTCAGGTGAGCTCCGTCGATGATCACGTCACAACTGTATTCCTTCCCTTCGATGAATGTTTCGATGACCAATTCCCGGCGACTATTCATTTGTGATGATCCGTTTTTTTCGGGTTTATACATACGTTGGTTCGGATGGTCAGCCAAACGGGATTGAATCGTCGCCAGGGCTTGTGCACAGTCGTCGACAGTGGTGCATTTGAATACCAGCTCGCTGCCGGATCCGGTCAGCGGTTTGAGGATAACCGGTAAGGCTAAACGTTTCAATAGGTCCGGAAGCTGGGAAGGACTGTGAATCATTTCCGCCTGAGGGCAGGGCAGTCCGGCGTTGGACCACATCTGCTTGGAAAGAAGTTTGTTTCGACAGGCATCCACCGCAGCCGGCGATGGAAAGGGCACATCGAGAGCCCCTGCGATTCGGGCGGCAAGTTCCAGGGATTCGCAATCAAAGCAGGTGACCCCGGCGGGTTGCAAATGCCATTGATGCAAGTGGTCGTTTAAGGCGGCCCATACCAACCGGGCATGACGCAGATCGCACAATACTTCTTCCTTCGGATTAGGGCGCGGTTCGCTGGCTTTCTCCCTTTCAACGGGGGCGGTCACAAATAGCGCTCGTCCGGGGTACCGTTTACGAATCTCGTCAATGTAATCGGTGGTTGTGCCCACCACTACAATCGGTTGACTATACATTTAGCGTGTGCAGGGTAGCTTTCGGAATCGCCGCTTGAGGGATATCCGAAGGAAGGTTGGAAATCAAGAATAATGGCCTCGGCGATAGGTGGAATAATTTTTTCCAGTTGAAATCGCCGCACAGAAAGTCGACCTGCTGCATGCGCTCATTGCAGGCGCACTGGATGTGTTGCAGATTGATCAGTTTGGCAACACCGGGAAAGCGGCTGTTGGTTCCGCCAGCCAGCAGAGTATAAACACCGTTGTAAAAGCAACCCATATCGACAGCCGCCGGTTCATTGCCGATTAACACCGTGGTGAATCGAAGCCAGCCGTTGTCATGGAGAAGATGTGCCAGACTGCGGAAGCCTTCGCAGAATCTGCGGTCGTAGAAATACGAGTTAGCGCCGAAGCGGCTGATATTAAGTTGAATCATCAGGTCGAAATCCGCTAATTCGTTGTTGCGGTAGGAGACGCCCTGATTCTCGAGGGCAGCAACGTCGCGCAAAATTTGCTTGATGGATTTGTGGGAGAATTCCGCAAAATAGTTTTTGATGTCATAATCGTACTGCGAAGGTGAAAACAAATAGCCGATTTCGTCTATGACCAGATTGCCGTCGGTCAGGTTTTCCGGCATTGATAAATAGTTCAAATGGTACGGCAGGTTGCAACGGGACAACAGCGCCTGGGGTCCTCCGTTACGAAAATAGATGCGGTTTTGTTCCAGCCATGTCTTGCCATGCCAGGTTTCGCCGGGGAAATATCCATAACAGTGAAGCTCTTCAATCAAACTTAAGGGCAGCAGACCGCAGACTCCCTCATTGTCTTCCACCACAATGAAATACAGGGGACGCCTGAAATGCTGCTGAAAACACGACCGGACTTCCCACAGGTCGGTGATATACTCAGCTGGCATCACGGCCCGCCAAAGCGCCTGACATTCATCTAAATCCGAAACGATGCGAGTATCGCAGGTGCTTTTAGAATAAGCATCATAAGCAACAAAATCGGATGCAATTTCCCACATCTCCCTGGGTAAAACCTTTCGAGCAATTTTTTGGGTTTTCACCTTTACCTCGTTATTTTAGGTTATTTTGTTAATTTATACAGCAGCGCCGGGATGTTCCCCTGCTGCTAACTGTATCCACTTTTAGCTGCCGTTCCTAGCGGAGGGAGTGACTCACTGATGAATCGGGTCAGACTGGCTACCAAGGCACCGCGAAGGGAACGCAGCGTCTTATCGACGTCTTCGTCTTCGCTGGCAATCACGGCAAACGAATAATAGCCGGATACAAAACCGGCAGCG
>CP070746.1:851537-863991 GCA_020348305.1 Desulfobacterales bacterium | reverse complement strand
ATGATAGAAAGACGCCGGTGTCCTAACCCGACTATTGATCCCTCATTTTCTGCACAAAAATAACCCTCATTGTCGGGGCCTCGATGAGACAATGATCGCGTCATTGGAACAAGGAGATTTTTGCAATCAACCGAGGGCTTTCGGCCCTGAACTATAAAGCCGCAAATACCGCACATAATCTTAAGCTTCTGATGGGAAAGAAAGTTTTGGGAAGAAATAGAATCTTAGTTTTATGAAAAGGTTGCGCTAAACCTGAAAATACGCACAGGTCACTTTTAGCAAAGATTCGAATCCGCTGCTGACCGGCACAATGATTCAACTCTGTTCACCAGGGCATCCCAGGTGACATTCAAATCATGCAGGACGGCCCTTGCACGGTTTTCAAAATCAGTGTTAAAATAAGATTTATCCTGTAATACTTTTAAAACAGCGTCAGCAAAGGCTTCCGCATTCTCCAACGGAGCAGTGGCCCCCAGGTTATAATCTCGGACATAGCTTACATTACTGCCACCTTTTTCATAGGAGCACACAACAGGAAGACCACAAGCCAGATATTCAAATATTTTATAAGATGTAAAATCTTCCTTCCCCAATCGCAGACAGTTATAGGGAGCCAGCGCTAGATCACAGGCTGAAAGCCAGCGGTACAAATCACTGTTTGGAATGTACCCGGTGAATCGTATACGCTCAGATAGACCGTTTTCTTTTACCATTCTATTATAGTGTTTTTTCGCCGCACCGTCTCCAATGATAAGAAACTCCACGTCCGAAAGCTTCATACAAATTTTACGAGCAGCCTGGACTAAAATCTCCAGACCGCTGAAGTCAAAAATGGTCCCTACCCAAACCAGCAAACGCTTTTCCATCGGGAGCCCAAGCTGTTTTCGGGCCTCTTTCTTATTTATCCTGCTGAATCGGTTGAGGTCAATTCCGCCTGAACGCACTAGATGAAACCGATTGCGCCAGTCAGGGTATCTGCTTTTAAAAACACTTAATCTCTGTTTTCCGTCAGCGGTTACGGCATAGGAGTTGGAAAATACAATTCGCTCAAAAAAAAGCATCAGCGGGTACCAGAAATATTTCCATAATGTATGCAACGGTACCTCGTACTTATGCACTTCAATTTGGCCGTTGGTCTCCGTAATCAAGGGTGTTCCGCTGATCCAGGCAAATATTCCCGGCATGGGATCGAGTACGAGCCTGCGAACATATAAGCAATCGGGCTTCCAGGCTTTTTTTAAATGAAGCAAAGTTAAAAAACCGGCCAAGATCGCTGATATTTGTCTGAGGCCCTTGATATTAATCAATGGAAAATACTGCATTTCACAGGGCGTTTGGTAAGGGTAGGCGTTGCTCTTTTTCGGGCTGACAACCCGGATCTGGTGCCCCCTGCGCGCAAGTCCGTTGGCAAATTCCATCACATGTGCCGTAGATGCTTCGGTGCTGCCAAGATCGCAATGACTGAAATGAATTATCCTCATCAGAAAATTAGGGCCATAAAAATTTAAAATCTGTTAAGTGTACAGTCTGAGCCATTTTTCCAGATTTATGACACGCCATAATACACTGGATAGGCGAGTCGGTTTTCCCTGCATATAGGCATCGAGATGATCCAAAAAAGGACGTTGATCAATCCATTTTTCATAAATTTTGCAGTCATCGGAGAATAGATCGGTAATCGGGCGCCTCAATTCATTCCGAAACCATTGATCCCTGGGCGCCGATAAGCCCATTTTATCTTTGCGGTTGATCACCTCTTCCGGCAGCAAGCCTTTCATGATGGAACGCAACGGGTATTTACTCACGCCATTTCGTATTTTCTGCCAGGCAACTAACCGGTGAGCCCACTCCACCAGGCGATGATCCAGAAAAGGAACGCGCTCCTCAATGCCGAAAGCCATAGAATTCGCATCTTCATAATGTAGATAATATGGAATGTTGCAACACTTTAAATCATTATAAAGTTTTTCTTCAAGTCCGGCGGGGTCAATGAGGCTTAAATTCAAGACATCGCGCTCTTGATGATCGATTCGAAATTGTGGTTGCAAAATATCATTCATACAACTAAATTCTGGCTTTACCTTGAGCTTCAGGGTCACCGGCAGCAAAGCATGCAGCATGGAAGCCAGAAGCCATAAAGGCTTGCGGGTGTTGTTATTGGGAAAGTTTTGTGGCAGCCTTAAAAATTCCTGTAGCAAAGAGAACATCTTTCCCTTTTTAAACAGCGAAACGAGAAGATGCTTGGGATACCAGTTATATCCGGCAAAAAGCTCGTCTCCTCCCTGCCCGGAAAGCAACACCTTTATATTGCAGCGGGCAACCGCTCGCATCATGCACCAGTTGGAATAAACTTCCGGAGCGTGCGTTGGTGCATCCTGGGCTTTGATAAGATTGTCCAGCTCCTGCCACAGTCTGTGCCCCTGCGGATTCAATAAACTCAACCTCGCATTGCAGTGTGCGGCAACCATTTTGGCGTGGATCGATTCATCAAAATCATCATTATCAAATTGAAGAGAAAATGCCGTCGGAGAAGCGCCGTTATGGCAAACAGCCAGGGCAGTTATACTAGATGAATCAAGCCCACCGGAGAGCAGAATCCCCACCGGCACATCGCTGCGAAGCCTCAAGCGCACAGCATCATCAACAATTGTTTTTAATTGGTTCAGATCGGGATGATATTGACAGCCTGAGCTTTCCTTGGAGAGGTGCCAATATTGCTGAATAGAAAGCCCGGAAGAATCTAAATGTAAAAAGCTCCCCGCAGGAAGTTGATGGATGTCCTTGAAAAATGTATGTTGTTCATGATGCATTAAGCCCAAACTTAAATAATCATAAACAGCTATAGGATTTGGATCTGGCGCACCGTTAGAGGTAAGCAATAGAGCTTTGATTTCTGAGGCAAAATAAAATCTGTTACCTTGCCATCTATAATAAAAAGGTTTGATACCTAACCGATCACGACCGCAAAAAAGACTCTTTTTCTTGTTGTCCCAAACGACAAAGGAATACATCCCGTTAAACAATTCTAAACAATCAATCCCATGTTTTATATAGGCATTTAACACTACCTCAGTGTCAGTCTTAGTTTTAAATAAAAAGCCCTCTTTCTTTAATGCTTTCCTTAGCTCGTGATAGTTATAAACTTCACCATTATAAACAATACAATAGCGCTTTTTTAAGTCCCACATGGGCTGGTGACCGGAGTATGTCAGATCTAATATAGCCAAACGCGTATGTCCAAGTGCAACACTGCCACCATCAAAATTAGACTGCCATAGCCCCTCATCATCGGGTCCGCGATGTTTTAGAACATCTCTCATATTAGAAACCAGATTTACGTCACCTGGTTGTCCATCAAATCTAAGCTCTCCACAAATACCGCACATAACATTATATATGGTTCATCAATTGGGAATAAGGTAAAATGATAAAATATAGGTCACTAATGTCAGGGGAGAAAAATTTACTGGTGTAAAATTGACAATATTTTGGAGCAAGAATCAGACCATTTTCTTTCATTTAACACAAATGTTCTTCCTCTCTCACCATATTTCTTAACCGCGGTTTTATTTTTTTTAAAATAGAGGATTGCTTTTGCTAAAGCGTCACTGTCATCCGGGGGGATGAGATAAGCGGCACCCCTTTTTTTCAATGAAATTGAGTCAGTAAATTCTCCCAAGTCCGATATAATCACTGGCTTACCGCATCCAAAATAAGCATAAAGTTTCATCGGAGACCCACCACCAAATTCGTGGCATTCACTGGTATAAGGAGCCAAAAGAACATCACAAATATTCATAAAATCAGCCGTTGCTTCATAGTTAACAAATCCATGATAGATAACTCTCCCCTCTAAGGAATGGTCTTTTATAAAACTTAGAATATTTTCTGCAGCATCACCCGATCCAGCTTTCATTTTATCATGATTTGAATCTTCAACATAATCACCGACAAGCAAAAATTTAATTTTATTATTACTATCTAGTGCCTTTATTATGGCATTCTTTAAAATGTTAAGGCCCTGCCACTTAGCCATACTGCCGACAAAGCCGACAATAAAGTCATTATTTTTAATGCCAAAATTTTCACACAAGCAGCATTTTTTAAAGGAAGGATAAAAAATTTTTTCATTTACCCCGTTAGGCACCACATGGATCTTATCAGGGGCAAACCCATAACGCTCAACAATTCCATTTTTTAAAGTCAAGGATGGTGTGATGATGAAATTTGCTAATTTAAGACTGAGTCTTTCAAGAACTATTTTTATTTTCGTTTTTAAATAATAAGTTTTTAGCTTAGAACGAGGGATAATATTATTAATTTCAGAAAAATACGAAATTCTAAATATGCGCGAGAATAATATAGGAATGATACCTGAATAAATTTGCCTGGCATAAATCATATCCGGCTTAGCATTTTTGGTAATTTCAAATAAAAAATTAATAATAAGTAAAATATTGAAAACAATAAATCTTAAAATATGACTTTTAAATAAAACAGGTATTTTGTGAATAGTACACTGAGGATTTATGGTTAGACTGGGTTGGATTTTATCTGGCATAAATAAGTCGACTCTAACTCCAGATATTAGCATATTTGAAATGATCTCGTGCGAATGGATCGACAAAAATCCAAAGTCATAAGATATATAAAATATACTTCTAATCATTATATTTATAAAGGATTCAATCCCTGAAATCCGCTAGTGAACAGGTATTGAATCGACTAACCGACTAAATTCTTTTTCAACTCTTAGCATATTTGTATAATAATCTGCCTGCTTTTTAATAACCCTGAGATTATTTTTTATCTCCTTATCTTTCAGAGGCTGTTTTATTGCATGCAAACATACGCTTGTAAATTCCTCTTTATTCTCAGGATTTACCAACCATCCGTCTCTACTGTTTTCAATCCATACCTTATTGGCCGGTATATCCGAGGCAATAACTATTTTCTCACAGGCAAAAGCCTCCAACAGCGACCCGGAACAACTATCCGATTGGGGTACCGTAATGTAAATATCAACTATGTTGAGATAATCGCTCATCAAATAGGGTGATAGCCGGCCCAAGAAAATTACAGATTTATTTAATTGCAGCTTCACACATAACTTTAGTAAAACTTCTCTTTGCGATCCGTCTCCTGCTACTAGTAATACAGACTCACGCAGAATTCCATTTAAATCAGCAAACATTCTTAATATACAATCTATATTATAAATAGGCTCTAGATTTCGATTGCTAAAGAGAATTACTTTGTTTTTCAGCTTATGCTTATCTCTCAAGTAATCACAGTTATGAGGGTTGAAAATTGTTCGATCCACACCATTCCAAGTAATGTCTTTTATTTTTTCTTCAGATACTTCTAATTTTCCTACAAGTACTTCATGCATAGGCTTAGAATTACAAAATATCAGATCGCTGCTCTTCAGCGAAAATTTATTGCTGATTAACCAAAATTTTTTCTGATACGGATGTCTTAAAATATCTGACCCCCAAGGTGTGACTACATAGGGATGAAATCGGCTTAAAGCTCCATAGAATCCATAATCGGTTAAAAAGAGAACATTAAGCAGGTCTGGCTTGATGCCTCTAATATAGGACCTGACTTGAATAATCTGAAATAAGTAATCTATATATTTGTGTATGCCTATTATGCCTAATTTTCTTTTTAAATGATACACATGGGTTCCCTGGATCACTGTGGGGGTAGGAGGACTTGGAGTAATGACATGCGATTCATGACCTTGTTTTACAAAGAAATCAATCCATCTTTGGGAATGAATGCTATGGGATTCACATAAAAAACAAAGTCTCATGTTAATATGGTTTTTCTTCGTCGCGAGAAATTTGTAGATTTCTATCAACGCGATTGCGTTGCCCGAAGCGATAATAAGCGCATCTAGCTCCTTCTCCTCCTATCCATAAAGCCATATACCTTGCTAAACAAGGGTGTCTATTAATTTTAGGAGCCAATTTTTTTGCCCTAACATAAGTTTGAAATGAAACTCGTCGGTTGCCACTGGCAGCGTAATAAGCGATCCAATAAAGAATGCCTGCTAAATGTGATCGGATAGTCTGATCAGATTCTGCTTCAGGATATAAAAGGCAATATTTTTCATATGTTTGCTGATACATCTCAGCGATATGTTTCCAATCAGTATCCCGGCTGAATTTATCCAGGCGCCGAAATCTCATGATGAATTGGGCACACTCTGCCGGAATGGCCGGGTCTTTTAAAAAAACTCGAAGATTGTTAAGAATAACCTTTTCTATCGCTGCAGAAGGCAATGGCATTAGAGATGTTATCGATCCATATTCGTAACGGTGATCCAGGAGAATATCGGAGAGATTCTCGACTACAAAATCACGTGCCAGCCTTGACCACAACTCATAGTCTTGAGCACGTTTAAAAGATTCATTATATCCGTCCAGGTTGTTAATGATAATGTTTCGACGAAACATTACTGAAGAGTGGATAAATGCATTGTGAAACATCAAATACCATCGGATAGCAGCCAAACCAGTGGGCATTTTCAAGTCAACATTTTTCAACTCACTGCAATCGTCAATAGCACGTGCACTTGAGCCCAGTAATACAACTTCAGGATGGGACTCCAGAAAAAGTATCTGTCTGGCAAGACGCGTAGGATGAGAGACATCATCCGCATCCTGACGGGCTACGAGTTCTCCGTGCGATAATTGCAGGCCCCGATTTAGTGATTTCGTCAGTCCCTTTCTACTAGAATTTTCTAAAAAGCGAATTCGGGAATCATTAAAAGATAAAACAATATTTTTCGAGTTGTCCGTTGATCGATCATTAATGATAAGAAATTCAAAATCCTTCCATGTCTGTCCAAGGATAGATTCAATAGCCTTGCAAAGAAACCGTTCGCCGTTGTAAACAGACATGAGAACTGTAACTTTAGGCATCCGGGACAACCTCCGCCCGGATTTCACCCCGGCTAATTTCAATATGTGATATACTCAACTCCGCAGCAATCATTTGCTAAGTAACTCCGAGAATACTTGCCTATGTCTCTCAATCCAAGATCGCAGATCATATCGTTCCACTGCACGTTGCCGTACGGCTTCACTATAGCCTGAAATATCTTCCGCAACCTTCAGGACGGCTTCGGCCCACAATTCCGGCTCGGGAGGCGTGCGCTCTTCCCAGCTGCAACTTGTTGGCACACCCACTCCTCCATATTGCCCAACTAACTCCGGTACACCGCCGCTTGATGAGTATACAATCGGCACACCACAGGCCATGGCTTCAATCACAACTCCCGGGCAAACATCTTGAACCTTCGTATGCAGAAGAATGTCACCTTGATTAAATATTTCAACCGCTTCACTTTGTGTAAATGAAGGCAAAAATTCAATTGCGTCTTCTAGTCGCAAATCACAAATAAGCTGCCTTACCGACACCATAACATGTTCACAAACCTTACCCACAACAACCAGCCGGGTATGAATGCGATCCTTGCGGATGATTTCTAGAGCAAGAATTGCTGATTCTAGACAATAGGATTGATATTGCGATCCAATCAGCAACAAAGTCATATTTTTTCCGATATTTTTCTGCGCTGCCGGGGAAAACAATTTTGTATCTACTGCATTATATAAGATTTCAGATGGCCCACTTCTTTTTCCTAGATATTGATCCGCACAGCACTGAGCATATTCGCTTTGAAAAAACACATAATCTGCCCGGTGAAGGAATCGCGCCATTTTTGCATTTTTTTCTTCCCAGCCAGACGGCATCCATGCTGGATAAGCTACACCGTTCTGATTCCATACAAATTTTGCCTTTTTATATCGGGCGATATCGCAGAGTTGACTAGCATCAAATGGATGATTGCTGCTAACCATGTAAAGAATATTAAAGTGACGCGACCTATGCGGAAAAACTTCATTGAGCCTTTGAATCTTGATCATCCCGCCATGTGCGGGTTCGCTGAATGCCGGTAGTCTATCATATCCATAAAAAAGATGAACTCCCTGATCCGGCATACCGGATAAAATGATTGGAATTCCTTTTCGAATCCCATTCCAAAGGTATCGAATTTGTGATATCTTATTTTTCAGCGTTTGATAATTAAACAGCACTAATTTCCTTTTTCAGCTGTATCATTACACACGCAGGATTAATTCATCTATTCACGAAAAATGCATTGTAACCAGTTTCCGATTTTCAACATAAATCTTATTATCATCAGTGTGATTTCTAAAATTCCCCGATAAGTCTACCTGGGCTTTTTGCAGATAAACAGGATCATATGCCCTAGATTGCTTCTGGCCCATGCCCAAGATCGGAGCACACGTTGCAAACGCCAACCAATGCCCCGTAACTTGATAACCAAGCTAAATCCAGGAATTTCATCCTTCACTCCTTTCGGAATGCTATACACCATTCTGTCAATAATTTTGAAACCCGATGAGAGAAGCAGAGAAGTGAATTCTTCATTTCGAAAGGCGTATTGATAAAATTCTATTCCATCAGTATTAGTTTGATAGAGCCGCAACCGCGCTTTAAGACGTCGCAAGATGTGAAAATATGGTATGGAAATGAGTGCGACCCCTTCAGGTTTGAGCACCCGATATGCTTCGCGCAGTAAAGATTCCGGCCCTTCAAAAAGATGCTCTGCGACTCCAAGTGATATATAGCCGGTATAGTAATCGCTCGGTACTTCTATATTCGTTACATCACCTTTGTAAATAGGAAGATCCGGAAATTTCCTCAGAGCAGTTTTCACTGTTTCGGCAGCCCAGTCGATGCCTTCGATCTCAAAGCCTCGCTTTCGCAAAGCTAATACATGCTGTCCAAGGCCACAACCAGCTTCCAAAATGCGGCCATATTTAGGCAAATAGCCTGTAAACAGTTTCTCAAAGCGGCCTAAATGCCCCTGCTCCGCTTTTTCATAAATTTCTTCAATATAGTTTTGTTTCCAATGTGCATCCCAGTATGCTGCATCAGGTCGGGATCGATAATAGACGAGCCGTTGTCCTTCAACACACCGAACATTTCTATTACGTGAAATCCTAATATTACTGGAACCATGGTTTATCATTTAGCTTTTAATTACTTTTTTCTTCGCCAGACTATAACCTGCACGGGCATACAACCACAATTGCAAAGCCTGGAATATCTTTGGTAACGACCTGCTCCTGCAAATAATACTTGTACATGATTTTCCTGCCATTATCGGTTTATAGGAGGTTGCATTTAATTGGCAAATTCGGTTACTATGATTTATCACGACTAATTTTCGACAGTACTCCAGGAATAGGAAGGAAGAAGAACTATACCTCTAGTCGGCAGCTTTCCTGTACCATAAAGATCATCTTCCTCTACACTAATGGTTGCAGCTCCAGTTATCCAGTCAACTATCTGACTTCCGACCTTGAGAAAAACTGACTTACTATAGGATCCCGGAATCAGGGGTAGAGAATCGACAGTACAAACTAGCCGGCCATTAGAAGGTATTTCATGAATTAAATCTCCTGTAGTCAAGCTATCGCAATAAAAAATTTCGCCATACAAGTGATGATCAATTGATATTGCTGCTTTTACAGCGTGTAAATTAGAATTATAATTCGACTCATAGTCTAAAACAACTCGTACTGATTGACCGGAGCGAAAAGTATTCAGCGGTTGGCCACTTTCATCCTCAAAAGTTAATCTGGTAAATCGACAAGCCCCTGATCCTTTTCGATCTTGTCGTTTTGAGAGTTCTAAGTGGCTGCGGCTTTCAAGTCGTTTGAAATATTGTTCAATTGCAGATTTAACTTCACCATTATAGACAATCTGACCCTGCTCTATGAGTAAACCTTTTTGGCACATAGCGCTCAGTGCTCCCATGTTGTGACTCACGAATAAGACCGTACGGCCCTCTTCCGCTATATTACCCATCTTTCCCAAGCACTTCTTCTGGAAGGCGACATCACCCACAGCCAGCACCTCATCAACCAAAAGGATTTCGGGTTCGAGGTGGGCTGCCACGGCAAAAGCAAGACGCATGCACATTCCACTGGAATACCTTTTCACCGGAGTATCAACAAATTTTTCAAGCCCGGCAAAGGCTACGATTTCATCGAATTTTCGGGTCACCTCCCAGCGGTCCATCCCCAGAATGGCGCCATAGAGATAGATATTTTCGTGTCCGGTTAATTCCGGATGAAAACCGGTGCCGACTTCAAGCAGCGAACCTACCCTGCCTTTGAGTTCAACTCTTCCGCTGGTGGGCTTAGTAATTTTCGATAAAATCTTCAGCAATGTGCTTTTGCCGGCACCATTTCTGCCGATGATGCCAATCACCTCACCCTGTTTTACTTCGAAAGAAACATCTTTGAGGGCCCAAATAGTGTCAGATTGCGGATTGCGGATTGCGGATTGCGGATTGGATTTTCCAAAATTTCGGAAGAGGGCTTTGGTGGCGTTAGCAATGGCTTCCCGAAAGGTTTTATAGCCTTGCGTTGCACCCAGGCGATACTGTTTGGATAAATTTTCAGCTTTGATTACGGGTTCGGTCATCTGAAGAACTTATGATGGTTGTTCGTCTTGGTGAATTAATTTGATGAACTGTCGTTTTCGAGCATTTTCTGGCTTTTAAACCTTTTCCTTTAGCCCCATGCCTGATGCTCTCTGCTCTAGACAATGTCCGCAAAGGTTTTTTCCATTCTCTCGAAATAAAATACACCACTTAAGAATAATAAAACGATGATAACCGCTGAAAGGATCAGAAGGAACCAATCGATGGGCTGATGGCCGAGCAGCGATGCCCGAAAGGCGGTAATGACGCCGCCCATGGGATTTAGGGCCAGCAGCCACTGATATTTCTCACCCACCATGCTAACGGGATAAATGACCGGCGAGATGAACATCCATAGTTGGATTAGAAAAGGGATTGCATATCGTATGTCGCGATACTCAACATTTAATGCCGATAACCATAATCCAACGCCCACCGCACATACAAAAGTCAAAACCACTAAAACCGGAAAAAGAAGGAGAGCTATACCTGGTAAGAAATGATAATAACCCATCAAACCGCCTAAGACCAACATAGCAATAAAAAAGTCAAGCATTCCGGCCAAAGATGCAGAGGCAGGAATAATTAACCGAGGAAAATATACTTTTTTTATCAGATTGGCACTTCCAACGAGACTATTCCCCGATGCGGATATGGCGTTGGCAAAATAGGTCCATGGCAGAATGCCTGCATAAACAAATATCGGATAGGGTATGCCATCAGAAGGAACCTTGGCCAACCTTCCGAAAAAAAGGGTAAATACAACCATGGTGAAAACCGGTTGAATAATAGCCCACAATCCTCCAAGAACTGTTTGCTTGTAACGAACCTTGATATCCCTTTTTGTTAAAAAATAGAGAAGTTCACGATACTTCCAGATTTCCTTCAAATCGATGGTCGTCCATCCCTTTTTGGGTTCGATAATGATCAAATTCTGGGCAGCTGTTTTCATCATTTATTTCGAATTTCCATTAAAATATGCTCAAATTTTATCTCAAAAATACAACATGCCCCTGGCTTACATAGCTCCGCCTTGTCAATTACAATAGCCACAAAAAATAATCCTCTGTATTCACCAAGTATTATCAGGACAACCGAATGAATTGGGATTGACAAACACACAAATATCTATGGTTTTGCACCGACTCTGGATTAGCGGTCTAAAGTATCTGGACTTTAGGAGGTAAATGCATCCGAAAACTCACGGAATATATTGTTTTTTCTGCAAGTTTTGTGCCTATAAGCCCGGCGCTGTGTGGCAAAACCGTCAGCAAAATACACGCAATTTGGCTGTCGGCTGGCGGGTTCATCTGCGAGAGTACTAAATGCTTTATTTAGGGTTATCACAGACGGATGGGCCGATGTTTAACACAACGCTTCACGATCCCACGATGGGCAAGCGTATCTCCCAGCAGGCTTATGTGAATCATTTTTTACGTAGATTGCCGAAAATAGGAAAAATCCTTGGCAGCGGGTGACATAATATTGACGTAAGTCATCAAAATCTATCTTCATCGGGTTTTAAATCTAGGGTCTTCACGAAATCACCCTGTTAACTTTTTCAAGTTATTAAAAAAATTATGTATTAAATTGATTTTTTTCTTGACAGTTCCCTGATTATATACTTAAATCCAATTTAGTGGAGTATAGTGGAGTAAAGTAGAAAAAAATGTTTCGGGGAACTTCCTTTCATACCATCGATCCCAAAGGGCGGATTATCATTCCGTCCCGGTTTCGTGATTTCATCAAGACCGATGGCCTGGATGGCGTCATGGTCTCAAGCCTGGACAACTGTCTGTATGCCTATCCATTTCAAGAGTGGCACCAACTTGAAAAGAAAATATTATCTCTGGCCGAAACCAACGAATACATGCGCCGCTTCAGACGACTTTTTATCGGTGGGGCGTTTGAATGTAATTG
>CP070746.1:832907-851437 GCA_020348305.1 Desulfobacterales bacterium | reverse complement strand
TGAGATCATTTCAATAAAATCATATCACAAGATTGGGTAAATGATAGGAGATTTGATTTGCTTAAAAGAATTTGCGGTCTGGGGTTCTTGGCATCTTTGAATTGTTGGAATTATATTGTATAAATAAATCTGACGCGCTGCGCCGGAGTCAGATGCTAATAACGAATAACAAATAACAATTAGAGCCCAATTGAGCGATTATTGCTCAATTAGGGTTCTAGTCAACGGTGACAGTCACCTGCTTGGGTTTTTCTTCTTCAGGCCTGGGAATTTCCACTGTAAGCACACCCTCTTTAAACGACGCCTTGATGAGGTCGGGTCTAATTTTTTCCTGAAGCGTAAAAGAGCGCTGAAATGTCCCAAAACATCTTTCTCTACGATAATACTTTTCTTCTCCTAGTTGCGGATCAGCATGTCGTTCGCCTTTAAGCGTAAGTACATTGTCTTTAACTTCCACCGAAACTTCTTCCTTGGTAACTCCGGGTAATTCTGCCTTTAAAACAATGCCGTTTTCAGTCTCATAAATATCTACTGCCGGCCTCCAGGCACATAAGCTCATTTCGTCGTCTAGATCCCTTGTTTGTCCAAATGATTCGCTAAATATACGATTAATTCGATCCTGCAACGCGGCAACATCTCTGAAAGGGTCCCATCTTACAATTGCCATTGTTTTTGCTCCTTGATTAAACGTTTTTGTTTCCAAAAACTTAATCATATCTGCAACCATGTCAAGATTTTGCGCTCACTCCAACTACCAGGCAATATTTACAGCGAAAAATTATTATGATTCTCAATAGTTGCCTTTTACCCAAATTGCATGGATCACTCACTTGATGAAAGGATCGAAGAAAAAGGCCACGCTCGGTCGGTCGTAATCTGAAACGAGCAAAGCGGCCCGGTCTCTTTACAAACCCTTTTTTCAATGTTATCTTCTTTTAAAATTGGACGGGGGAAAGGGAATTTCTAATAAGCTTTTAAAGGTAGGAGCCGAAAATGGAATACATAAAGATACGATTTTCGGAAGACTTCAGTCATTTAAGTTCAAAATTCGAAAAAACGATTGATGATATGTTCAGGTCGATGAGCCCGGGTTTTACCCTTGCTGAACGTACATGGCGACCCCCAATGGATATTAACGAAACACCGGAAGAAATTATTATCGTCGCCGAGATTGCAGGCGTGGATAAAGATGATTTGGAGGTCGAAATCAGCAATAAGGCGGTAAGGATTGAGGGCAATCGTTATGCGAAACATTGCTCTGCAAATTCTACTTACCGGCTCGCAGAAATCCAATACGGAAATTTTGAACGGACTATTTTTCTACCGGCACCCATTGATCCAGAAGTTATATCTGCCTCTTATTCAAATGGTTTTCTTGAAATTCGAATGGCCAAATTGCCACGAGATATAGCCCATAAGATACCGATTTCAGACGGCTAGAAGTGAATAGGTAGCTTTTATGTTTCATTTAGAAAAACCTTAAAAGGTCACAGTTAACTATTTTATCATAACACGTAATACTCAGATGTTTGGAGGTAATCATGACGGATCAGCAGGCACCGGCGGAATTTGATGCTGAAAAAATACCGGAATTGCTTCCTATTCTTCCGTTGTTTGATGCAGTGCTTTTCCCCAAAATGGTGTTACCATTAGTCGTCATGCAAGGTGAATCTGTTCAGCTTGTTGATGAGGCGATGGCCAAAAACCGAATCATTGGCTTGGTTGTATCCAACAAACCGGAAGATAAACAAACACCAGGGAAAGAAGACCTGGCAAACGTAGGGGTCAGTGCATTGATTCTGAAGATGGCCAAAACTACCGACAATCGATCTCAACTGCTGGTCCAGGGATTAAGTCGATTCAAAATTAAAGCGTTTGAAGAAGGCCGGCCTTATTTTCGAGCTCGAGTTGAGCTTATCAAAGAAATGGAACAGAAAGACAATGAAACCGAAGCCTTGATGTCTAATATCATCGGCCAGTTTTCCAGGATTGTGGAGTTGTCTCCCGGACTTCCGCCGGAGATTGGTCAAATGGCCAAAACAATTCAAGAGCCGGGTACCTTAGCGGATATGGTGACCTCTACCATTAATTCCTCACCGGAAGAAAAACAAAAAGTTCTGGCGTGTGTGGATGTTAAAAGACGCCTAAAAGAAGTCACCCGTCTGGTCAATCATCAGGTCGAAATCCTTGAGCTCGGCAATAAAATCCAAAGCCAGGTTAAGGGTGACATGGATAAAAGTCAAAGAGAATATTATCTGCGTCAACAACTTAAAGCGATTAAAGAAGAGCTGGGTGAGAAGGACGAAACTCAGGTTGAAATTGAAGAATACAGAGCTAAAATTGAGGCGAAACATCTTCCCGAAGAAGCTCAAAAAGAGGCAGAACGGGAATTGGACCGCTTATCTCGTATGCACCCCTCCTCAGCCGAATATACCGTCGCATCTACCTATCTGGACTGGATCACCTCACTTCCGTGGCATGAAAGCACCGAAGACAACCTGGACATTAAAAAAGCGAGAAAAATTTTGGATGATGACCATTACGGCCTTGAGAAACCCAAACGTCGTATTATTGAATTTCTCGCTGTAAGGAAACTCAAGCCTGAATCCAAGGGGCCCATTCTATGCTTTGCTGGACCTCCCGGAACCGGTAAAACGTCTCTCGGTCAATCCATTGCCCGGGCGTTAGGCCGAAAATTTCATCGCATTTCGTTAGGCGGCGTAAGAGACGAGGCTGAAATTCGAGGCCATCGTCGCACTTATGTGGGGGCGCTTCCAGGCCGAATCGTTCAGGGTTTACGGCGGGCTGAGTCCAACAATCCGGTTTTTATGCTGGATGAGATTGACAAGGTCGGCAGTGATTTTCGTGGGGACCCGTCTTCTGCATTGCTTGAGGTTCTAGATCCAGAACAAAATTTTTCGTTTAGTGATCATTACCTGGATGTACCTTTTGACCTGTCTAAGGTCATGTTTATCACCACAGCCAACATCCTGGATACCATCCCTCCGGCTTTGCGCGATAGGATGGAGGTACTGGATCTGCCCGGTTACACGCTGGATGAAAAAATTAAAATAGCCAACCGTTACCTTATACCCCGTCAGCGTGACGAACACGGGATCAAAGCCAAACAAATTAAATTCACCAATGGTGCCGTAAAACAGATTATAACCGGATACACCCGGGAAGCCGGATTACGAAATTTGGAAAGGGAAATCGCCAATATCTGTCGTGGTGTTGCCAGCAAAATCGCCGAGGGCAGAACGAGGTCCGTAACGATCAAAGTAGAGGATATCCATGGATATCTTGGCCCCATTCGGTTTACTTCTGAAACCAAAGCCAGAGTAACGACACCCGGTGTAGCTACCGGGCTGGCCTGGACACCAACAGGCGGTGAACTTCTTTTTATTGAAGCCACCGCGATGAAAGGCAAAAAAGGTCTGACGTTAACCGGACAGCTTGGTGATGTCATGAAGGAGTCGGCAACGGCTGCACTGAGTTTTATTCGGTCAAATTCGAAATCCTTAGATATTGACGAGGAATTTTTTGAAAACCACGACATCCATATTCATGTGCCGGCAGGTGCGATACCAAAAGATGGGCCTTCTGCAGGGGTAACCATGATGACCGCTTTGACATCGCTTTTAACAAACAGGACCATCCACAAAGATCTCGCTATGACCGGTGAAATAACCTTGCGAGGGCAGGTTTTGCCGGTTGGCGGGATCAAGGAGAAAGTGCTCGCGGCGCATCGGGCAGGCATTAAAATGCTTATTTTGCCGGATTGGAACCGTAAGGATTTAGAAGACGTACCGAAAAATGTCCAAAAAGAAATCCGATTTCATTTTGTCGACAAAATGATGGATGTAGTAAAGATTGCCTTGGATGACAAAAGACCGAGGGCGAGAATTTAAACGCAATGCGCGGAGATGCATGCTAATATGGGCATATGAGCGATCCTAATTTGAAATTGAAAACCGAACGCCAACCAGTTGTCGGACGCTTCAAATTTGTGTGCATCCCCATCGTACTTTTTCTTTACAGTTGTGCAACCACTACCCCGCATAGCACCCCATCGAGCACCTCGCCGTCCAAACAGAAACCCGGGTATACCAAACCGTATAAAGTTTACGGCAAGTGGTATCAGCCGTTACCACATGCAAAGGGGTTCCGGCAGCGTGGCCTGGCATCATGGTACGGGCAAGATTTCCATGGGAAAAAAACATCCAGCGGCGAAATTTACAACATGTATGCCATGACCGCTGCTCATAAAACATTGCCGCTGGGCACCTATGTGCGTGTCCACAATCTTGAAAACAACCGAAGGGTTGATGTGCGGGTAAACGACCGCGGGCCGTTTGTTCGTGGGAGAATTATCGATCTATCCTTTACAGCTGCAAATGCAATCGGGCTGGTCGGACCCGGTACGGCCCAGGTTGAAATTTTCGCATTAGGTACGCTTTCAACGAGCGACGGTGGTAGTCGCACTTATGTTGCCGGAAATTACTATTCGGGCAGTTTTACATTCCAAGTCGGTGCGTTTGTCATTCGAGAAAATGCTGAGCGGCAAAAGCGCGAACTTGATAAAAAATATAAAAATGCGCACATCACCGTTTACGACAGAGGAGACGAGATCTTTTATCGGGTTCGGGTCGGCAGATTTACGACGTTAGAAGAGGCCATAGCGCAAGAGGAGATTCTTATAAAAGACGGATTTCCGGAAGCCTTTTTAGTTGCAGAATAGCTCAACTTAGGTTCTATTGTTTTAATCTGGTTATCCGGAAATCTGAGGCGCTCTTTGAAGATACAAGCCATTGAATTAAACGATGATAAAATTGTGGGAGCGGCTTCTAGCCGCGACTTTAAAGGCGCAACCTACATAATTAATCTTGAATTTTAAGCGGGGGAGAGTACTGCTTTGTTACGAAAGGTCGTTTTTTTAGATAGAGACGGCACGATTAACAAAGATTCGCCTAATTACATAAAAAACTGGGAGGAATTTAAATTTCTTCCTCGAAGTCTGAACGCCATCAAGCAGCTCACCTTAAATGGGTTTACGACCATTGTTATCACCAATCAATCCGCCGTTGCCCGTATGCTGATATCACTCCAGGAGCTTGAACAGATTCATACCATGATGCGAAAGATGATTCAGTCAAACGGTGGAAAAATAAAAGATGTCTTCTATTGTCCTCATATGCCTGATGATGACTGTGATTGCCGCAAACCGCAACCCGGACTGATACATCAAGCTCAGAAAAAATACCATATCGATCTTTCTGCCGCGATTATGGTGGGGGATAGTGATAGAGATATTGTATGCGCGCGCAATGCGGGCTGCGGGGGTGCTGTTATGGTAAAAACCGGCAACAGCCGGAAAGCGCAACGTCGTTTGGCGGAAAAAGGGAGCGCTCCTGATTTTGTGGCGGTGGATCTGTATGATGCATCCAACTGGATCATTAATACGCACGCTTAACTATGATGTATAACGTAATTTATTTGTCATTGAATTAAAAATTTCGAAATTCTGATTAGGTGAATTCTTGCTAAAAAGAATGAGATCAAGGAAAAGGAAAAATTCCCACATTCTTACTCTAGAGGGTCATCTTGAGCATATCACCTACTTTAATAAAGACACCCATTACACGGTTGCCAGAATAATAACCGGTCCCTCCCAAAACCCCGTCACAATTGTCGGGTATATGGCCGGGATAAGCCCCGGAGAAACCTTAAAAATTAGGGGAAAATGGAAAATCCATCCGAAATATGGTCAGCAATTTAAAGTTCAATCCTATGACGTGACCCTTCCCGCTACGCTTGACGGTATTTGCAAATACCTCGAATCCGGTATGATCAAAGGTATCGGTCCTTCAATGGCCGGCAGATTGGTGGGTGCTTTCGGCGCCCAGACATTTGATGTCATTGAAAAGAAACCTGAGCGGCTGCTTGAGGTTGACGGCATCGGTGAAACCAAAGCAGCCATGATATGCAATGCCTGGAGAGATCATCATACGATTCGCGGCCTAATGCAATTCTTGCAGGAGATGGGTGTGAAAACATCCTACGGTGCAAAAATCTATAAAGAATACGGGTCGGATGCCGTCGAACTTCTGCGTGAGGATCCTTATCAACTGGCAAATGATTTTCCGGGTACCGGCTTTTTAATCGCCGATACCATTGCTCAGAATCTGGGCTTAGCTAAAGAAGAGCCGGATCGGATCCGCACCGGTATCATCCATATGATACTGCAAATTACAGAGGACGGCCATACCTTTGCTGAAGAAGAGAATCTTGTCGTGCGCTGCGAAAATTTATTTCAGATCGACCGCAATGCCATTCAAAATGCCGTCGAAGAACTCGTGCACTCGAAACGTATCGTTGCGGAACCGTATAAAAATGATACGCAAACGCAGGCGATATATCTCAAAGAGTTACATCTGGCCGAAACCGGGCTGGCGAACCGTTTGAAGGCATTGCTGTCCGTACCTATTGCACCCGTTAAAATAGATCCCGATCGGATATTAACAGAAGTTCAAAAAAAGCTCGCCCTCAATCTTTCTGCAGAACAGCTTCATGTTTTGGATAAGGTTTTTTCACACCGCATTTCCATTATTACCGGTGGCCCCGGAACCGGTAAAACGACCCTATTGCGCTCCATCAGCACCATATTCGAAGCCCTGGGTAAAAAAGTGCAATTGGCGGCTCCCACGGGTCGGGCGACTCGCCGGTTGGCTGATGTGACTCGCAGAAGAGCGCGAACCATTCACCGACTTTTGGGATACAATTTTAAAGATGGCTTATTTGTTAGAAGCCAGGACAATCCGCTGGAGGCCGATGCGATCATTGTCGATGAAGCCTCGATGGTGGATACCGAGCTCATGTATCACTTACTAAAGGCAGTACCGACGTCGGCAACGCTTGTTTTGGTGGGTGATGTGTTCCAGTTGCCGTCGGTGGGCCCCGGCAATGTGCTAGCCGACATGATTCGTTCAGAGCGCATACCGGTGTTTTATTTGAACACAATCTTCAGGCAAGAAACCGAGAGCCCGATTGTCATCAATGCCCACAGAATTCGCAAGGGCGAATTTCCGGAATATAAACCTGTAGAAGATATTGATGGATTATCTGATTTCTATTTTCTGGAAGAAAGCAATCCGGAGCAAGTTGTCTTAAAAATTGTTCAATTGTGCAGCGACGATATCCCCCGGCGATTTAAACTTGATCCCCTGCAAGATGTTCAGGTGTTAACCCCCATGCACAAGGGGGTGGTCGGCACGATTAATTTGAACCATGTCCTCCAGGAGGTTCTCAATTCGAATCCTGTTTTGATCGAGACTGTCGGTGGTGCATTTAAGATCGGCGATAAGGTTATGCACCTGAAAAACAATTATCAAAAAGATGTTTATAACGGAGATATCGGGACCATTCGGCAGATTGACAAAAAAGGTGGTGAAATATCCGTTGATTATTATGGTCGCACAGTAAATTATGATCGATCTGAAACTGATGAAATCTCTATGGCCTATGCCATTTCGGTGCATAAATCCCAAGGGTCCGAATACCCGGCGGTCATCGTGCCGATGATGACCCAGCACTTTGCGCTTCTACAACGAAACCTTTTATACACGGCGATCACCAGAGGAAAAAACCTGGTCATCCTGATCGGCACCCGTAAAGCGCTGTCCATTGCACTTCAAAACGATAACCCCCAAAAACGATTGTCGCGCCTTGCCGATCGGTTAATCGATAGCTGAGCCTAATAATTTTCGCTTTTAGGTATTCTAAGAATTATCGATTTGGTCTTTCAAAGCTAAAAAGGATATAATACGGAGCACAACAAGGAGGGTTGCACATGATTAAATTTTTAGTTCACGAAAAGACAGATACGGTGGGAGTTGCCACAGAGGACATCAAAGCCGGCCAAATGGCCAAAGGTCTGTTTATGGACACCCAGGAGCCAATTGAAATGAAAGCCTTGAAGGATATTTCCCTGGGTCACAAGATTGCCCTGAAGGATTTTAAGATAGGCGATACGGTCTTAAAATATGGTCATGACATCGGCAAAGCTGTAAAGGACATTAAGGCGGGAGATCACGTTCACACTCACAATTTAAAGACCAAGAGGTGGTAAAATGAGTATACCGAAAATTTTGGGTTATCGACGAGAAAGCGGCAAGGTGGGTATCAGGAATTACACAATCATACTGCCTCTGGATGATCTTTCCAACGCGGCCTGCGAGGCGGTGGCCAATAACATTAAAGGGACAATGGCACTTCCTCACCCTTACGGCCGGTTGCAGTTCGGTGAGGATTTGGAGCTTTTTTTCAGAACCCTTATCGGGACCGGAACAAATCCCAATGTGGCGGCGGTGGTTGTGATTGGTATTGAACCGGAGTGGACCAATCGAGTGGTAGAGGGCATTGCTCAATGCGGAAAGCCAGTCAAGGGTTTTTCCATTGAACGTGATGGAGACATTAACACCATCGCCAAAGCCTCTCGCCAGGCCATGGCGTATGTTCAATGGGCATCTGAGATTCAAAAAACTGAATGTTCAATGGATGAGCTATATGTTTCCACCAAATGCGGGGAATCCGATACGACTTCAGGGCTCGCTTCAAACCCAACAGTGGGAAACGTCTTTGACAAACTCAATGAAATGGGAGCAACCACATGCTTTGGCGAAACCTCCGAGATCATGGGTGCGGAGCTGGTTTGCAAAGAGCGAGCAGCAACCCCCGAAGTGGGCGAAGCCTTCATGCGCACATTCAATGCTTACAATGATGTCATCCTTCAGAACAAAACCGACGATTTGTCAGGATCTCAACCCACCAAAGGAAATATTCGAGGCGGTTTGACGACCATTGAAGAGAAAGCCTTTGGGAATTTGCAAAAGATCGGCAAGAAGGCTCGCTATGTGGGTGTACTAAAGCCGGCCGAGGCGCCCAAAGGGCCGGGTTTATGGTTTATGGATACTTCCTCTGCGGCAGCCGAGGCCGTCACCCTTTGGGCTGCGTCCGGGGCAGTCGTACATTTATTCCCAACCGGTCAGGGAAATATCATCGGCAACCCGATTTTGCCGGTAATCAAGCTTTCGGCCAACCCTTTGACCTGCAGGACGATGAGTGAGCATATCGATCTCGATGTTTCAGCTATTCTAAGGGGGGAGTTGACACTTGATGAATCCGGGGACCAATTGATAGACATGATTATCCGTACCTGTAACGGCCGTCTGACTGCAGCCGAAGCACTCGGCCATCGAGAGTTTGTTCTCACCAAACTTTATATAAGTGCTTAAATTGTCGACGGGAGACAAGGGCGTCACGCGATCGAAAACCGGCATGGGATATTCGGTTTATGGTTTTTGATAGAATGAGAAAGCAGTTGATAAATTTGGATCTCTGGCTTTTGGGGCTCTGCTCCTCCCGTGTGCTTACCTACCTTGTGTTTATGGCCTATGCGGCGGCCCTGCCGGTGCTGCAATCAGAATGGGAAATGTCTGCAGCAGCTGCAGGTTCTATTTCCGGCGGATTCCAAATTGGCTACGCCGTCTCTTTATTAATCTTTTCGGTCTTGGCCGATCGCATCGGAGCCAAACGTGTCTTTCTCCTATCGACCTTTTTTTCAGTTATTACATCTTTGCTATTTGCGTTTTTTGCTCGGGGTTACTATTCGGGTCTGATCTTATATACCTTAATTGGTATATCCATGGGTGGATCATATACTCCAGGCATTATGATGATAGCGGATCGTTATTCTCCACATCACCGGGGTAAGTCGGTTGGATTTTTTATTGCCAGCACGTCTTTAAGTTACGCGTTTTCCCTTGGCATTAGCGGGACAGCTTTGCCTTGGGGAGGCTATCGCATCGCTTTTTTGATGACATGCTCAGGGCCGATAGTGGGATTTATTTTGGCATGGATTACATTGGCTTCTACGCTGAACAAAATTTATCCACGCCGTCAGGAGCAGAAATTTTCAAAAGAAGTTTTACGAAACAAACCGGCGCTTCTCTATATATCGGCCTATACACTTCATAGTTGGGAACTACTTGGAATGTGGGCCTGGACGCCAGCGTTTCTTTCTGCCTGCCTGATGTCAAAGGGATCGGAAGCATGGGCTGCGGCCGGAGGCGGTTCACAGATTGTTGGATTGTTTCATATCATGGGTATGCTGGCTTCCCTCACCATGGGAACTCTTTCTGATAGACTCGGGCGAGCTTTTTTGATTCTTTTCGTAGCCGGTCTCAGCACATTTTGCTCTTTTTCAGTTGGATGGATGATTGCTTTGCCTATTATTTTAATTGTTGCGGTCGGAATGATTTATGCATTTTCAGCAATAGGTGACTCTCCGGCACTTTCTGCGGGCATTACCGAAAGTGTCGATCCCTCTTACCTCGGCGCTGCGTTTGCGTTGCGGAGTTTTGTAGGTTTTGGGGCCGGCGCGATTGCACCTCTGGCATTTGGTGCTATTTTGGATTGGAGCAACCCTAATTTCGCAACAGACGGTTTCTATGCTACCTGGGGCTGGGCATTTTGCGTGCTGGGGTTGGGCGGGGTAGGTGCCGTTATAGCTGCGTACCTGCTATTTAAGGGGAAGTATTCAAGAGAATAAGAATTTCGAATTTCGAATTCCATTAGCTTTGGTATTTGATGTCTTGATCTTACGAGAGGGGAAATATAAAAATTGTGCAATCCTTAATTTTCAGATTTCGGTCTCGGCTGTGATCTCGCTTCCAGGCTGTGCAAGATGGCTGGGCGGAGAAGGTATATCCATCGGGCTTTCTTCTGGTCCCAGCAGGTCAACCAGCATCTCAAGCGCCCACATAATCATCGTGATTTTTTCTTCATCAAATTGTTTTAATCTGTCATAAAAACGCGTATGAAGAGGTTTTGGTGCTTCTTGAATAAATTTGATGCCTGCATCGGTAATTTCAACATGCACCTGGCGGCGGTCTTTGCTGATCCGGTTTCGTCTTACCAATTCCCTCTTTTCCAATCGGTCTACAATCCCCGTTACCGTGCTGTTATTCAAAAAAACAATTTTGGTAAGTGCACCAATGGAAATCGGCCCATGTTCATACACCTCTTGTAGGCAAATGAGTTGGGGTACCGTAATCTTGTAATTTTCCTGAATGTGTTTGGAATGTTTCGACATTTCCTGAAAAATTTGGCGGAGTCTCATCATAATTTGCATGCTGAATTGTTCTGGCATAATGGTATTCTCCCATTTAACAAATTTATAAAAACGATATGGATTTATAAAAACGATTTGGCATCGTAAAATTATTAATATATATTTTTAAACTTAATCTTAGGTATCAGATTTTATAGGAGATTTCAACATAATGAACTGATCGGCTGAATTGTCTGAGATTAGAGTTGACAAATCATTTTAGTTTTTATATAAATATTTTCAACAGAAAATATTTAGTTAAAAAAATTATTATTTTGTAGAATATCAGTAGAAATTATTTTCTGAGATCAAGTGTTTCGAAATGGAGGATATAATGAATAACCAAGAACTTCTTGATAAAATAGCTTATAACGTCATCCAGGGCAATCTGAATGTTAAATACCCAGGGCATAACCTGAGGCTTAAAGGTCAGCCGGGAGTCATTGAACTGATGCAAAAAGCGCTGAATCAAAACATTGATCTAAAAGAAATTATTGTGGAGTCTTTAGCCAAACCTATGGATGAGGTTATCGAAAAGTATGAAACCGATGACTATTTGGCACCGCATGTTCTAATATCTGCTAAATGCGTTGGGGTTGCCATGGACATGCTCGCACCAGATCTGGAGGAGACCGGAATAATGCAACCCAAGTTCGTCATTGCTGTTGTCAAAGGCGATTGCCATGAAATCGGAGCAAAATATGTTGCCATGATGTTAAAGGGCGTAGGTTACAAAACGATCAATTTGGGTAGCAATGTATCCGCAAATCGAATCGCAGAAACCGTCAAAAATCATAAGGCTGCCTATGTCGGGTTGTCGGCTTTTTATGCCCCTGCCAGGGGAGAAATGGAGCATGTGATTACTAAATTGGAGGCGTGGGGGATTCGTGACGAAGTCAAGGTTGTAATTGGCGGTGCCGCCACTTCAGATCAATTTGCCGAACAAATCGGGGCCGATGCTTACTGCGAAAATGCTTTACAGGTTCCGGAGATGTTGAAGAACCTGGACAATTGGTCAGGATTCGCTGGAGCAGAACTAAATAAAAAAGCCGCGTAGTCTTCTCTGCAATATTTACCCGCCAAAATATATAAGTCCAATTTTGTTATAAATTCAAACTATTATTCGTTTAGGAGGTTTGGACTGCCATGAGTGGTTTCGCTGTAGTATATAATAAACAGGATCGATCGGAACTTGAAATTTTGATAAATAAAATACGTCATCGCGGCCCGTTTGTTTCTGGAAAAATTCAAAACGGCCGCGTCCTCATGGCCCAGAATTATCTTGAGGCGGACATTCCTTTAACACAAGGTGATGCAATTCAAATAGCCACTCCGGTTTCAGATTCCCCCTATTCGGACCATAAGATTTGCTATGACGGTCAGATAGGCAACTGGCAAGCGTTGGTGAACAGCCAATGCCCTGACATATTCGATGGTCCTTTCCGCGAAGAGCGCTTGATTCTTCAGCTCTACCGGCAATACGGCAGCCAAATGTTAGAATATTTGGACGATGCTATCTTTGCGTTAGTGATATCGGACGGTGAAAGCCTGTTTGCTGCCCGAGACCTGTTGGGGATCAAAACTCTATATTATGGAAGAAAAAACGGTACGCTTTACTTTGCTTCCGAACTCAAAAGTCTATTGGAGATTACCGGTGAAGTTTATGAATTTCCAGCAGGACATTATATGAACAAAGATGCCCAGCTTACCCAATTTGCCAAATTGCCTGAAAGCCCGCCCAGCATCCTCCATACTGATATTACAGATATGATGCAAATGATTCGAAGTATTATCCAGCGCAGCTTCAACAATCGCGTAAACTTTATCTCACCCACAGGATGCCTGCTCAGCGGCGGTATAGATAGCAGTGTGGTTGCATGGCTGGCCAGTGAGGCTTGTAGAAAAAAATTTGGAAAAAACACCCGCTTAAAGACATTTGCTTTGGGTGTGGGTGAAAGTGAAGACATTCAATATGCCCGTATGATGGCCGGGCATATCAAATCCGACCATCATGAGCTGATGGTTGATCTGGATCAGATCCTGGAGCTACTACCCGATGTGATATACCATCTGGAATCTTTTGACCCTTCATTGGTGCGAAGTGCCGTATCAAATTTTCTGATTTCAAGATATGCAAAAGAAAAAGATATCGAAGTTTTGCTTTCGGGAGAAGGCGGTGATGAGATCTTTTGCGGGTATCTGTATCTTAAAGGCTTTGCCACCGATGAGCTTTTTGCGCGACAAATGGAATGCCTCGGATTCTTGCATAACAATGCGGCGTTGCGTTTAGACAGAATGAACCTCGGCAACAGTGTTCGCGTGGTTGCCCCATTGATATCAGGTGAATTGTTAAACTATGCCCTGTCAATTCCTATGGAATATAAACTGAAGCCGGATGGAGAACAAAAAGTTGAAAAGTGGATTTTCCGGAAAACCTTTGAGAATATACTACCCAAAGATATTGTTTGGCGTCTCAAACAGGAATTTTCCCAAGGCTCCGGTTCCGCCGATATTCTTCCACAATATTTTGAAAACGAGATTGCCGATGATGAACTGGAATATACCCAAGCATATTATCCCATTGTTCGCAGCAAGGAGGAATTATTTTATTTTCGCATCTTCCGCCATCATTTTGGAACCGGAAAAGCGCTGGAGACTGTTGGGCAGTGGATTAGCCTATAATTCGCGGCAGCGCTCAGATCACCGGTATTCACGAATTTGTTCTTGATCCTCAGGACCCGTTTCCTGAAGGATTTTTGTTATGACCGATAGAGGTAAGGCAGCTGATCTGCCTTTGCTCAATGGAATCCTTCGAGAGCTTGCCATCAATCTGGTCCAAGACGCTCTTCCGGAGCTCAGGAAAGATAAAACTGTCGCGGCCATGCGAGACGGCATTGCGGTTTTACATTCTCTAGGTATCACCGGCGTGCATGACATTCGTCTCATGGGTGGTATTGAAGGGGCGACTGCCCTCAGAGCCTGGCAGCACCTGCGAGAATCGGGTGGCCTGTGTTCAGCCCCATAATCTGATCCTTGATATCAGTATGATCGATGAGTGTGCTGGGCCCAGGGGGAGTTATACTTATACTTTCCGCGATATGTTAGATGCCGGTATCCCCTTATGTTTGAGCTCTGATTCTCCGGTCTGTAACCCGAGTCCACTTGTAAATATCCACGCTGCTGTAACGCGATGCAGACAAGATGGTACTCCTGCAGGTGGCTGGTATCCCCGGCAAAGAATTTCAGTTGAGGAAGCCGTGCGTGGTTACACCCTGACTCCAGCGATTGCAAGCGGGGTTGGCGACCGCCTTGGCAGCATTACGGCAGGCAAACGAGCGGATATGGTTATCATCGACCGCAACATATATGATATCGATCCGATGGACATCATCCATGCCAGCGTTGATATGACAATTTTCGACGGCAGGATTGTATATCAATGCGATTCTCTCTAATTTCATTAGCACATCCAAAAAATTTCCATTACTTAGAAATTTTAACATCAGGCACGATTTACACAATCCAAACCCTTGCAAAATGCTGTGCAATGCCATATGCAATGTATGCAATGTCTAATGATCCAATTCGATGACAGTGGCAATCATGATGCTCTTCTTTCTCGGATTCTCTGGAAATTGAAGCATATCATCAGTATTGTTGAGTATGGCGAAATTCAGGTATTATGCAAGGATGCTGAACTCTCAGACATTACCACACGGCGAACATCAAAATCGAAGGTTTATTTTCGTAAAACATTCCTTGAACTGATAAATATTATCAGCGAAACTTATATTCCATATGAATCTCAGGAAGGATGCCGGAATGGGTAAGAAGCCGACCTATGAAGAGTTGTTAAAACGAGTCAAGCAATTAGAGAAGAATGTTGAGGAAAGTAATCGGGTGGCAAAAGATCTTAAACAGGAAAAGAAGTTCTCCGAAAAGGTGCTAAATAGCCTTCCAGGTATTTTTTACCTTTATGATGAGGATGGAAATAATGTTCGCTGGAATAGGAATCACGAAATTCTAACCGGGTTTTCCGCCGAGGAGATATCTCACCGGAAAATACTGGACTGGTTCGACGAAGAAGAAAAAAAACACATCGCTTCAAGAGTAAAGGAGACTTTTAATCGAGGAAAATCTGATGCCGAAGGCAATTTGGTTATTAAAAGCGGGGAAAGGGTTCCGTACTATTTTACCGCCATGCGAATGATCGCCGATAAAAAGAAATACCTTTTGGGCATGGGTACCGATCTGAGCAAGCTCAAAAAAACGGAAGAGAAATTACGTAAAAGCGAGGAAAAATACAGACAGATTTTTGAAAATGCGGTAGAGGGTATTTTTCAGACAACACCAAAGGGACGTTTTGTCAGCGCCAATCCGGCCATGGCACGTACTTTAGGATATGATTCACCGCAGGAACTGATGACAACGGTTAAAAATATCAAAAAAAAGCTCTATGTCTCAAAAGAAGTCAGGGATGATTTTATACGAATAATTAAGACCCAAAAGGAGGTCTCAGGATTTGAAATCCAGTTTTATCGTAAGGATGGAAGTCAGATTTGGGCGTCGGTGCATGCGCGATCGGTTTTGGATCAGGAAGGAACGCTGATACTCATCGAAGGGATCATGGCAGACATTACCGAGCAAAAACTGGAGACGGAAGAATTAAAGCAGCGAGAAGCATATCTGCGGGAAGAGAATATTCGTTTACGGTCGAACATTCAAGATAGATATAAATTTGGTAATATTATCGGCAAAAGCCCGGCTATGCAGGAAGTATATGAACTCATTTTAAAAGCGGCGGTCACAGACGCAAATGTTATCGTGTACGGCGAATCGGGAACAGGCAAAGAGATGGTGGCCGGCGCGATTCATGAAATGAGCGACCGTAAGGGCAAAAAATTTGTTCCGGTTCATTGCGGCGCCATACCGGAAAACCTGATGGAAAGTGAATTTTTTGGTTATAAAAAGGGCGCTTTCACAGGAGCCAATGCGGACAAAAGCGGTTATTTTGATATTGCTGATGGCGGAACCCTGTTTTTAGATGAAATGGGTGAAATTAGTCTGAACATGCAGGTTAAGCTTTTAAGGGTATTGGAAAGCAAAGAATATACGCCTGTTGGCGCAAATCAAGTAAAGCGCTCTGACGTTCGCATTATTGCCGCGACCAATAGCAACCTTCGAGAAAAAATCGATAAAGGTTTAATGCGAGAAGACTTTTTTTACAGGATTCACATTTTGCCGATTAATTTACCCCCCTTAAGGAAACGCAGCGAAGACATCCCCTTGTTGGTAGATTATTTCATAAATCTTTTCGCTAAAGGGAAATCGACTCAACCCTTGAGCGGCAAAATGCATGAGGCTTTGTTTAAGTACAGTTGGCCTGGAAACGTTCGAGAACTTCAAAATGTTATCTATCGGTATGTCACTTTGAACCAGTTTGACATCATCGTCTCAAGCGAAATGCAAGATTTCAAATCTGACGAGGCCTCAAAAGCGTTGACCGATAAAGAATTTATTTCTTTTAAAAAAGCCACAGAGAATTTCGAGAAAAATCTTCTGGCAAAAGCCTTGGAAACCAACCGGTGGCACCGGGAACAAGCTGCTGCCAGTCTTGAACTACCATCTCGTACATTTTACAGAAAAATAAAAAAATATGGCCGATAGTGGCAGTAAAACTGTCATATATGGCATGTATTAAAATATTAATAATATCAAATACTATTGTCCGTAATTCAATAATTACTGCCATAATCGGCAGTTTGCTTCCTCATAGACAGTTGATCTCCTTATTATCAATTCCTTCATAAAAACTTAATATTATTACAAATATTTTTTTGATAGAACTTGGCATGCACTTTGCTCTTAAAACCAACATCAAGATGCATTACGACAACCAAGCCTTGGAGGATAACCATGACTGTGCATCAGTTTTGTACACCAGGATGGCTGAAAGAAAGTGCGCGAATTTATAAGGCGACGCCAGACACTAAAGATAATCTGAATAAGCTTACGACAAAGATTTGTTACCGTGTTAAATCTGATCCGGATTGGTATATTCGTGAAGATATCATTTTTTGTTCCTTTTTTGAAAAGGGTGAGCTGAAGAAGTTAAATTTTTTCACAGAAGATGAAGCTTTTCGAGCTGCCGAATATCTGATGGCGGCAACACCGCAAACGTGGAAAAAGATACTAAGAAAAAAACGTGATTTTGTCACAGATTTCATTCTGGGCAAAATCAATTTGGAACTTGGCACAAAAGTGAGCATGCTTGAACTGGTCCTTTACGCCCATAATCTTTTGGATTGTTTAACTCAGGTTGATCTGCAGTTCCCTGATGAAATGTCAGCGGATGTACTGGCAACGTACCGATTGAAAATGGAAACCCTTCAACGAGAAAGAGGTCCCTAAATATGTAAATATTTCCCGTATGGGCGGAAATTTATTCTTGATATACTACGGAACGTCATGAAAAATCATAACAAAAATAGGGAGGAGAAAAAGATGATTAAAAAATTGGAATTTAAATTATTCTTTCAATCGGTCATAGCGGCATGCGTGGTGGCGATTGCACTCTTTAGCGGGCCCAGCTACACGGTCTTTGCTGCCGGCGGTGGTGGTGTGTTGACCGACCCGGGTGCAATGGAAGGAAAGCACTTTGACAAGAAAGGAAAAATGCCGTCCAAGTTCACGATTGAGTTGCAAAAGGGGCTTCGAAAATCGCTGCCGTTTGACGACAAACGCGATTTCGAGGAAGCCAAGAAAGGCTTTATCGCTGCACCACCTTACAAGCAAATCAAGGCAGAAGCCGGTCATGTCGCCTGGGACATGGGTAGCTACGAATTCCTGATGCAGGGCAAGGATTTCGACAGCATTCATCCATCTTTGCAACGTCAGGCCATTCTGAATATGGCTTACGGCCTATATGAAGTTCTACCTGGAAAAATTTATCAAGTCCGCGGTTACGACCTCGCCAATATCAGCTTTATTAAGAGCAAAAAGGGCTGGATCGTGTTCGACCCTTTGACCGCCAAGGAAACTGCCAAGGCAGCGCTGGATTTCATTAATGAAAAGGTGGGAAAACGCCCGGTGGTGGCTGTGGTGTATTCCCATTCTCACGCCGATCATTTCGGCGGTGTGCGTGGTGTGGTGGACGAGGCGGACGTGAAGAGCGGAAAAGTGCAGATCATTGCACCGGTTGGTTTCATGAAGTACGCAGTCGCTGAGAATGTCTATGCTGGCAATGCCATGTCGCGTCGCTTGTTTTATCAGTACGGGGTGCTGCTGCCAAGAAGCCCGTTTGGCCATGTAGATCAGTCCATTGGCAAGAACACCGCAGCTGGCAATTTGGGTCTGATTC
>CP070746.1:829350-832807 GCA_020348305.1 Desulfobacterales bacterium | reverse complement strand
TCTTTGTCCTGACGCGACTCGTTTACTTCATTGAAGGCCGGTTTCACACTATCCGGCGGGGTCACATCCTGAAGTTCCACGGTAACCAGACGCACTCCGGTCTCATAGGCCGTCAAAACTTTCTGGATCTCAATTTTTGCTTCACTTGCAACCGCCACCCGGCCGGTTGTCAGCACATCGCTGCCGAGACGATTGCCCACCGCTCGGCGCATGACCGCCTCGGTGATATCGCGGATCGTTTTCGGTGTGTTGCGCACCTGAAACAAGTAGCGGATCGGGTCTTCGATGCGGTACTGGATGATCCACTGGACATCGATAACGTTTAAATCTCCGGTTAGCATCAGCGACTCGTCCTTATAAGCACCGCTGGGATCATAGCGCGTCTTCTCGCCGGGCACGGTAGCCACCGTCCGGAAGCCGAACTCTTCTTTGAGTACGCGGGCTGTGGGTAACAGACGGACCTTTTCGACACCGAAAGGTAGTTTAAAATGCAGTCCCGGGCCGGCCGTGCGCATGACTTTTCCAAAGCGCTGCACAATCCCCGTCTCTTCCGGCTGCACGGTGAACCAGGCTGTCCACAAGACAGTCACCACCACTGCAACGGCGACAAGGATAAGGATCGGAGATCCTTTGAACCCCTTTAATCTGAACCCCTTTAACCTCAGTCGAATTTTCTCCAGCACGTCATCCAAAGACGGCGGTGATCCGCCTGGAGATTGATTCCATTCGGGCATAGCTTACCTCCTTTGTGTTCACACAATTCGTAGCACTCATGAATTTCGGCCAGACCTTACATGCTGACGAATCATTTTCGTACCCTTTACCGAAACAAAACTATCCGGCATATCCTGCCTCCCTGAATTCTGAGCCCGGCAGGTTTAGCAGTTTTCAATCTTTGAAGAGAGCCAGGGCTTCATCCAATTTTTGTTCCATTTCATTTCTTTCAGCTTTAGTTAAATCGAAAAAAATTACTGGCTCCTGCAAATTATGGACAAAAGCAGTCAAATTTTTAATATTTTTGATCCCGTTGCTTTCAAAAAATTCAATAAATTCATTCATCATAAATCCTTATCTGTTTGCGGCAAATGTCTGCCGTTTTCAAAGTATAATTTGCTACCCGGCTCAAAGAATATGTATCTCGCATATCCTCCGGAAGTGATACCCGTATATTGCCAGAGTAACGGCCAAGGGAAGCAGCCTGGGTTTGCGCATCAGCGTCCAGGTCATTAAATACCAGTAATGGAAACGCTCCTTGCCCAGAAATCCCAGCCGAACGCTGGAACGGAAAAACGCCAAAAATCGTTGAAGATCGATGTGTGTGTCCACCTTGGAATTGCCAAATTCTTTGAGCAATACTTTTACCCGCCGATAATAATGCTTGGGGGAATAGATATGCCCCATGATGGACCGGTAGCCTTCTAAAAGCCTGGGCAAACCCATTTTCGGAATAATATTGGTGGTTCCATCTACATTGTCGCCGGAGACTTTACCGATCACCCGGTTTTCCTTATAAAGCCGATCAAAGAGCCTGGTTCCCGGGGGGGCATTCAGTATTCCTACCATTGCGGTTACAATTCCGCTTTTCTGAATGAACTCGATCTGCCGCCGGAAAGTAGACGGGGTGTCACTGTCGAAGCCAATAATAAACCCACCCGTTACCTGTAATCCGGAATGTTGGATAATTTTGACATTTTGAAGGAGATCCCGGTTTTTGTTCTGATTTTTGCGGCATTCCGTCAGACTGTCCTCATCGGGTGACTCGATTCCGATAAACACCGAATCAAATCCCGCCTCGACCATCAGGTCCAGGAGTTGGGGGTCGTCGGCTAAATTTATCGAGGCTTCCGTATAAAAGACACATCCTTTTTTATCCTTGCGCCATTCGATCAGTGCCGGCAATATACTTGTCTTCAGATAGTGTTTGTTTCGGATCAAATTGTCGTCAACAAAAAAAATATTACCACGCCAACCCGAATCATACATACGATCCAGTTCTGCGATCACCTGCTGGGCTGATTTCAGCCGGGGCTTGTGGCCGAAGAGAACCGTCACGTTGCAAAAATCGCAGTTGAATGGGCACCCCCTGGAAAACTGAATGCTCATGGATGCATATTTTTTCATATCTATCAGATCCCAGGCGGGAGAGGGGGTCTGATGAAGATCGCAGAAACCCGCTGCCCGGTAGATTTTTTTCAGATGACCGCTTTTTAGGTCCTCAAGAAAACACGGCAATGTCAGTTCGGCCTCGTCCAGAACAAGGTGATCCACCTCCTCAAACTCATCGGGTTCTGCAGTAAAAAGCGGTCCCCCCGCGATGACCTTCACGCCCGTCGCCTGGCAACGCGCAATTATTTGTTTGGCCGATTCCCGTTGAACGGCCATCGCTCCGATAAAAGCTAAGTCCGCCCATGCGAGATCTTCATCGGTGAGGCCTTCCACGTTGATATCGATAACACGCCGGTGAAATTCATCCGGCAACATGGCCGCGACGGTCAGCAAGCCAAGCGGTGGATTGGCTGCTTTCTTGCGGATGAATTTTAAAGCGTATTTGAAAGACCAAAACGTGTCGGGAAACTTCGGGTAAATCAGAAGAACGTTCATATCGTAAGGCTCCTTTTTCGGCTTCTAATAAGCAATGTTTAGGAATATTGGTGCAAATTTATGGCGATGAATGCGCGGGTTGCACGAAATTCGCCGGTAAAGACAGTACCTAAGGATACTTTAGTAAGTCCTTTAATTTTCAGGGATGCAACAATCCTTGGACCGCTACATCCATTTGCGCTAAAGTAAAGGGCTTAAAAAGGGCCTGATCCACAGCAGTGTCTCTGATTCTGGATAGGATGAACTGTTTCTCATCACCCGTCATAAGCACAACCTGTGTGGATGTCGATTTTTTACAAATCGTGAGAATTATCCTTGGAACATATGATGAAGGAGGGTCAGCCTCATCTGACCCCCAGCATCTGCAGCCATAGGGTGTTTACTGACCGTTCAGGATCTGCTCGACACACACCTCTGCAACCTCGCTATCGGATTCCTTCTCAAATGGCATGGTTGCCCAACCCTGCTCCTCGACATATTTTTCTCTTTCCCAGTAGTTTTTTGCTTTCAATTCTTTAAACTTCGTTTCTTTTTCCGCATCTGCGTTAAATTGTGCGACACACATCGGCACCAAACGAGCGCCAAGCGCATCTGCAACCATTGTATCAGCGTTTTTCTGGGACGTACTCCCCAACACCCAGCCGCCCCAACCAAAGCCGATAATCATGACGATAATGGCACCCACAATGGCACCCCACACACCGGTTTTAATTTTTTCTTTATTCACTGTCATTGGATACCTCCTCATTTTAATTTATACAGCATGAATATGAACCTCCACAGCATTTAAAGCTCCTTGCAGAACACGTTCATTCTGTCAGGAGCAACGCATGCACAATTTAAGTATTTTCTTCAT
>CP070746.1:820165-829250 GCA_020348305.1 Desulfobacterales bacterium | reverse complement strand
TTCATTATTGCGAGAAACTCTATGGAGTATCGATTTTGAGATACACTCTACACTTGATTTCGATTATTGCAGATATATAGCTTGACTTTCGCATATTATAATTCTATAGTTCGCCATATGACGAATTATGATATGTAGATATGTTTGAATTTTTAAACATTACCAAGGCTTTAGCCGAAGAAAACCGGGTTCGCATTCTGCTGGCACTGGAACACTGCGAGTTGTGCGTCTGCCAGATTATCGAACTGCTCGAGCTGGCTCCCTCCACGGTGTCCAAACATATGTCGGTGCTTAAACAGGCCCGATTGGTAGAGGGACGTAAAGATGGCCGCTGGATGTACTACCGGCTGGCCGATGAGAGCGCACCCGTGGTGGTAACAGAGGCCCTTAACTGGGTGAAAACATCACTTGCGGAAAACCGACGCATCTTAGAGGATGCGAAACGACTGAAAGAGATACTGAAAATTGACCGGGAAGTCCTATGCAGCCAGCAGGCACGCTCCAGTGTTTATGAGACCGCCCAAACTACACGGATGTGAATATAAGATAGCACTGCCGAAGGCATGTAACCTGACAATTTTTATTTTACGCACCGGCCATTGCTGGCACAAACAAAAAAATTTAAACCGGGAAGGGTGAATGAACGATGAGTAACGATGAGGTTTTAAACAATGAACGTAAAATGACCAGTGTTTTCGAACGATTTCTTTCATTGTGGGTAATTTTGTGCATTATTGCAGGTATCCTGCTTGGGAAAATCGCCCCGGGTATCGCACAGTATCTAGACGGTCTGGCCATCTATGTCAAAGGGGCACCGGTGGTATCGATTCCAATCGCCGTCTGCCTGTTTTTCATGATGTACCCCATCATGGTCAAAATCGATTTCAGCGAGGTCATCAAGGCCGGCAAAAGCGGAAAACCTGTGTTTTTGACGCTCTTTATCAATTGGGCTATAAAGCCTTTTACCATGTACGGAATTGCTCTCTTTTTTCTCGGCACGCTGTTTTATCATTTCATAGGGCCCGAGGCCGTTGATCTGGTTAAGATGCCATTTGGCCTGGACCTGCCGGTGGGTGCCACCCACGGGGCCGGGACGGTTATCCTGGTTGATGGTATGAAAATGCTGGAAGTGCCGCTTTGGCGCAGCTATCTTGCAGGATGTATACTTTTGGGCATCGCACCTTGCACTGCCATGGTGCTGGTGTGGGGTTACCTGTCCCGCGGCAATGACGGTTTAACGCTGGTGATGGTGGCCATCAACTCGCTAACCATGCTGCTGCTTTATGGCGTTTTGGGCGGATTTTTGCTGGGAGTAGGACGCCTGCCGGTGCCCTGGCAGGCATTGCTGCTGTCCATCGGCATTTACGTAGCTCTGCCACTGGTGGCTGGTTATCTTTCCCGTAAGTGGATCATTGCCGCAAAAGGCGAAACCTGGTTTAAGGAAAAGTTTTTACACGTTCTCACACCCATTACGATTATCGCCCTGCTCATCACCCTGGTGCTGCTGTTCTCGTTTAAAGGCGAGGTGATCATCGGCAACCCGTTGACCATCCTGTGGATCGCCATTCCGCTCTTCATTCAGACCATGCTGATATTCTGGCTGGCGTATGTTCTGGCGCGCCTGTTGAAACTGCGTTACGTTGATGCCGCACCGGCCTCCATGATCGGTGCCTCGAACCACTTTGAAGTGGCCATTGCCACGGCCACCATGTTGTTCGGGTTATCCTCCGGAGCCGCCCTGGCCACTGTTGTGGGGGTTTTGATCGAGGTGCCGGTGATGCTGATGCTGGTAAAGATTTGCCGGAAAACCACCCACTGGTTTAAGACAGTAGAAACGGTGGCCGCCGCCCAACAGCCGACGACCGGGTAAAATTCAACATACATTATCCCCGGAACATTTACGTAGCAAGCATCTCTGCTCGCCTCATTGACGAGCGCGGCGGCATATTCGTGGTTTTGTCCATCCTCTGAGGGTGAAGATCGATCATATCCAGCCGGACCGCTTCAATCTGATCAGCGGGCTGGTCTGTCTGATCGGCGTTTGTATAATTATGTATTGGCTTAGAGTAAGCTTTCCGGTTAGATGACCAAAATGTCAGCCAGCCGTTACTGAATGGAGGGCAAATTATGAGCCGAATTCTCATCATCGGCGGCAGCGATGCCGGTATCAGTGTGTCATTGCGCGCTAAAGAAGTTTATCAACAAGTAGAATTGACCGTTGTAGTTGCCGATCAGTACCCGAACTTCAGCATCTGCGGCCTGCCGTTTTATCTGAGCGGTGAAGTTCAGGACTGGAAAACACTGGCCCACCGAGCAGCTGCAGACATTGAAAACGAAGGCATTCACCTGCTGCTGGATCATACTGCCACCGCCATCGACCCGGATAAAAAGCAGGTGAAGGTGGTCGAAAAAAACGACAATTCAAAGAACTTTGGTTATGACCGTCTTGTCATCGGCACTGGAGCTGTGTCGGTTAACCCCGATATCGAAGGGCTTCAATTACCGGGGGTGTTTGCTTTGCGCTGGATGGACGACAGTTTCACGATGCAGCGCTTTTTAGCCGAACAAAACCCAAAATCCGCCATTATCATCGGAGCGGGCTATATCGGCATGGAAATGGCCGATTCCCTGACTTACCGTGGCCTCAAGGTTACGGTGGTTGAATATTTCGATTCGGTTTTGACAACTGTGGATCCTGAATTCGGAAATCTGGTGCGGGGTGAACTCGAAAAACACGGCGTGACAGTCAATACCGGCATCGCGGTAGAAAAAATTGAAAAAAATGAACAAAGCCTTACCGTTATCGGCTCGAAAGGCTTCTCCGCATCCGCCGATATGGTATTAGTCGCCGTCGGCGCCCGACCAGAGACGAAGTTGGCGCGCGCAGCCGGTATCGCAACCGGAATCAAAGGTGCCATTAAAGTCAACCGCCGGATGCATACCAATCTGCCGGATAATTATGCCGCCGGTGACTGTGTAGAAACCTGGCATAAAATTTTGCAGAAATACACCTACCTGCCCCTGCGAAGCACCGCTCACAAGCAGGGCCGAGTGGCAGGCGAAAACATGGCCGGAGGAGATGCAAAGTTTCAGGGAACCCTTGGCACTCAGGCGGTTAAAATTTTTAATCTCGTAGCGGTCGGCACCGGATTGCGTGATGCGACCGCCAGAGAAGCCGGTTTTGATCCATTGACTGTTGAAATTGAAACCTGGGATCATAAGGTGTATTACCCGGGCGCTCAAAAAATGCGGATCCGCTTCACTGGCGATCGAATCAACCGTCTAATATTAGGAGCCCAGATCATGGGGCATGTGTCTTCCGAAGTGTCAAAAAGAGTCGATGTCGTGGCCACTGCAATTTTTAACGAACTAAAAATAGAAGACTTGAGTGATATTGACCTTTCTTACACACCACCGTTGAGCAGCCCCTGGGATCCGGTTCAATTGAGTGCTCAACAATGGTTAAAGAAGCGATCTAATCCACCTCTTAACATATAGAGTGCATTTTCAATTCGAATATTTTTTTATTGACTAACAATGCTACATGGTGGTAGATGACCTGTGTATGTCCGGGTTTCGGACACAGTATATCAGTATATTCTTGATTCATTCATGATAAAAGTCAAATAAAGGATTAAGGGTTGTTTTCTGTCATGACCACAAAAACAAAAATTTTAATCAGTATTCTTCTTTGGGTCATGCTGATCGGTATTAACGGCTGCGACAGGGGCAGCGATGCCGTCGTGGTTGATTTTTCTAAAACCGTGGCGGTAGATCGTCCGATAAGTTCAGTTCCGGAATCGGCACAGCTAAGAGTTGCGGTGGCCGCAATAATATCACCTAAAGAGACATTTGCCTATTACCGACAGCTTTTGGATTATATTGGTCAAAAACTGGGACGCGAAATTCAGTTTATCCAGAGAAAGACGTATGGCGAAATCAATGAATTATTAGCCAAAGGCCAAATTGATATGGCATTTATTTGTTCCGGACCCTATGTCGTCGGCAAAGAAAAACACGGTTTCGAGCTACTGGCCACGCCGGAAGTGCAAAATAGCCACTTTTATCATTCTTATCTTATTGTTAATAAAAACAGTTCGCTTCAGACACTTGCAGATCTTCGGGGTCAAGTTTTTGCATTTACCGATCCGGATTCCAACACCGGCAAATTGGTGCCAACCTATTGGCTCAGTCTAATGAATGAACGACCTGAGACTTTTTTTAGTAAAACCATTTACACCTACAGCCATGATAACGCGATACTGGCGGTGGCCAAAGGTCTGGTGGATGGAGCAGCAGTTGATGGTTTAATCTGGGAATATTATCACCGCAAAAATCCTGTTTTCACCTCTGAAACCCGTATTATTCGAAAGTCGGAGCAATACGGTATTCCGCCGCTCGTGGCGTCGAAATCTTTGTCTTTCGAAATAAAGACACGAGTCCGCCAGGAGCTGTTTGATATGCATCAGGATCCCAATGGGAAAAAGATCATCAGCGAGTTGATGATCGATCGGTTTGTCAACCCGCGTGACGAGTGGTACGACAGCATCCGGAATATGAACTTGAAACTTGCCTCACTGGAGAAAGAATCGAATGCGGCCACACAGCCTTAAAAGTAAGTTGCTAATCATCGTATCATTCCTGGTTATCGGCAGCGGATTGCTTATCTCGCTGCTCGTTACTCATCGTTACAGTAGAAGCCTGTTTGAATCTATGACGGCCCAGGCGGAAAATCTGGCCCAGGCAATTGCTCTCGACGCCACTGATAAAATTTTGACCAATGATTTGGTGGCACTTCAGAAAATGCTCGATTACCATATGACCAGTACGCCCCATGCAGCATACATTTTTATCATCAGGAATAATCAGGTGCTGGCACATACATTTCCCGGGGGAATGCCTGTTGAGCTGATAGAAGCAAACGATATTGTTCTGGATAATTACAGCCATCACAAAGAAATTATTTCCACCGAGGGCGAACGATACTTCGACATCGCCCGGGCCATTTTTTCAGGAAAGGCAGGCACACTGCGCCTCGGCGTATTTGAAAAGCCTTTCCGGGATCAGGTTAAGCAGTTATGGCTGCAAATGAGTGCGCTGACCTTCTCGATTCTTTTACTGGCTATCGGAGGAAGTCTCTTTTTTATCAGGCGCGTCACCCGACCTTTAGCATCTTTGGCAACGGCGGCCGAAAAAATTGGCGAAGAACGCCTTGACCTTGAGCTGAATATTCCGCCGGACAGTGAAGTCGGCAGATTGGCATTGTCGTTTAATAAAATGCTTGGGCGTATCAAAGAATACACCCGAAATCTGGAAGAAAAAAACCAACAGCTGGATCGCGCCCATCATCAAACGCGCACCTCCTTTCTTATCTCACAGGAAATTAATGCTCTAACCACGCTGAATGAGGTATGTGCCTATCTGGTTAAAAAGCTTCAATCCATTGTCACTTGCAGTGAAATGGCGGTCGTGGTTTTCAATCATGGTAGTAGTACTCTTTTTTGTTATTCCCGACAAGAATGTGCCGCCTGGCCTGAAGACCACTCCAGAATTGCATACGAGTTATTCGCGGGGTTTAAAGAAACAACATTTATTGAGAACAATCAAGAAAAGATGGAATTCCTGCCGGATGCCTTCGGGGCATCGGGGAAAATGGTTGCATTTCCCCTGCGACATGAAGGGCAATTCCTGGGGGCCATGTTAATTGCCTGCCCCGGTGAGTGCAACTGTGTAAATAAAGATTTGGATATTATAGAAATTATTCTAGCGCAGTCAACCGGTGCGATTCGAAGGGCAATTGCGCATGAAGAAGAAATCCGTGAGTTGAGAACCCGGATTGAACAATCCAGCGGATTTGGCGAACTAATTGGAAAAGATCCTCAGATGCAGGTCATTTATAAGCTCATCGAAGACGTCGCCCCAACCGATGCGACGGTTTTAATTCAAGGAGAAAGTGGTACCGGCAAGGAACTTGTTGCGCGTGCCATTCACAATCATAGCCTACGCAAAAATAAGCCATTTGTCGTTATTAATTGTTCGGCCTACCCGACCACACTTCTTGAAAGCGAGCTTTTTGGTCATGAGAAAGGCGCTTTTACAGGAGCCCTCCGTCAGAAAACCGGGCGATTCGAGCAAGCCGATGGAGGGACCGTATTCTTGGATGAAATCGGGGATATTTCTCCAACCGCTCAGATTAAATTACTCCGTATTCTACAAAGTCAGAAATTTGAACGAGTAGGGGGTGAAAAGACCCTATCGGTGAATGTAAGAGTACTTGCTGCTACCAATAAAGATCTTCTTCAGGAAGTAAAAAACGGTAATTTTAGAGAAGATCTTTTTTATCGCTTAAATGTAATACCAATTTATCTGCCGCACTTACGAGATCGACACAACGATATCCCCTTGCTGGCAAGACATTTTCTGCAAAACTTTGCCGCCGAACAGGATAAAGAAGTTCAACGGTTCAGCCCAGAAGCCATGAGACTGCTTCTTGACTATGACTGGCCTGGAAATGTGCGCGAACTTGAAAACAGCATTGAGCACGCCATGGTTATTGCAAAAGGTAGATATGTTGAAGTATCTGATTTGCCCACCGCGATCCAACAAGCAGTAATGAAAATACCATCTGGACCCAATCGCACCATTTTGGAAAATGAACGAAAGCTGCTTAAAGAAGTACTAGAAGAATGCGGCTGGAACAAAAAAGAAGCCGCTGTAAGGCTGGGAATTAGCCGCAGTACGCTATATGACAAACTTAAAAAATATCAGATCACCAGGCCAACCCTCCATTAAAGCGTTATTCGTCTCAGATCTTCACAACATTCTATCCCTCAAGTACCGTTACCCATATTTCGATTGAAATATCAAACGAAAAAATTGCCACAATGTGGTATTTTTTTCTTGACTTAGCTTCCGCTTATTGGTATCTGGTTACTGGTTAACTGCCATATAACCTGCATTCTTTTATTTATATCTCCTAATTTCGGGGTGGTTCCTCTCGAAAAAATTTCAGCGGATTCGAGAAGAATCACCCTTTTTACGTAAAACAAAATTAAAGGTGAGATCAACTGAAATGGCAACAGAAAATAAGGAATATTTCCGAAACAACAGGGCCAAGGAAGAAAACGACGATTCTAGTAACACGACCTCTTTAATCACAAAGCGGCTGTTGCAATCCTGCCTTGCGGGTCGATGTTTCGAAAATCTGGATTCCACGCCGATCCCTTCACAAGATTCGGTTGCACAGATTATTCAATCGACCAGAAGAATCATGTTTCCGGGTTATTTTACGCAGTCGGAACTTGGACCCTCTAACTTAGAGTATTGCCTGCACCAAGAGGTAAAAGAACTTTTAAAGCTCCTATCAAAACAAATTTGTTTATGCATTCAGCATAAAGTTAAACATTCCGATTGGTCCAGTTCCCAATGTAACGAGTTAGGGCATAAGAAAGCGCTCGAATTCATGCATTCATTGCCCAGGTTAAGAACGCTTCTGGCAACAGATGTTCAAGCCGGCTTCACGGGGGATCCTGCGGCCAAAAGCCACGATGAAGTTATCTTCAGTTACCCTGGATTATTCGCCATTCTCGTCTATCGCATGGCCCATGAACTGCATCGGTTGGATATTCCATTGCTACCGCGCATGATGACCGAATACGCCCATAGCCTAACCGGCATCGACATCCACCCCGGGGCGAAAATATCCGAGAGCTTTTTCATCGACCATGGCACAGGTGTGGTGGTGGGTGAGACCACGGAAATCGGAAGCCGCGTCCGGATCTATCAGGGAGTCACATTGGGAGCCCTATCCATTCCCAGTGATCGGATTGAGCTTTACCGATACAAAAAACGACACCCCAGCATAGAGGACGATGTCATCATTTATGCGAATGCGACCATATTGGGAGGTGATACAATAATTGGTGCACGCTCTGTCATTGGAGGGAATGTTTGGATTACAAAAAGCGTTCCACCGGATACCAAGGTCATCTTAAAACAACCCGATTTACTGTATACCGAAAACAACCGCAAGACATCAGCTGATAAAAGAAATAAAAAAATGACAGCGCTACTTTCAAAGCACGTCGAAGTTTCGGCGAAAGAAAAGTGTTGTTAGATTCAGACATTTCTACATTTTTAGAAATTTCTCCATCCCTCCAACCAAACACAACATTCAAGCATTGTCCTGATTTCTTATTCATAGGGTGTATATAGCGGCAGTGTATTTTCCATCGAAATCATGTACGGATTTCATACATATATACTTCATTGAAATTATTATAAAAATATATTTAATCAAAACTAATGTCTGAAAACCGAACAAAATTAAAGGTTAGCCTATCTGCAGTTTCCGAAGGTGCGGAAAGAATTGGTATCGATGGGATATTCCCTCTGATTTAGAAATTGTTTATATTTCAAACACTTAATGCTTTGTCAGTCAAAGAAATCTCCCCCATATAACCCATAGATCCCGAAAATAAACATTTTGGCATCACGTTTGCTACATTGTCGCATCAAAATCGTATATTTTAATTGCAAACGATATCTTCGAAATTCAGAATTACAGGGAAATCCGGGGGTCATGCAAAAGAAAATTGTGGTGCTCGACGGCCTGGAAGAAAGCAGCCAGGAATTATGCAATATTCTCGAATCTAAGCGCTACCCGAGCACTACCATCCATTTTTTGTCTGATCTGGAGCCGCTTATCAGAAAGGAAGACTACATTGCGGTGATCGTCGATATCGATTCGGTTCCGGTGGACAACCGCACGATCCGCAATCTAACGCTTAAATACCCGGGAGTCCGTTTTTTATGCACTTCAAAGGACCGCTTCCACCCGGAGCTCAAAGATGCCATTTGTTACCACATATACGCCTGTCTAAACAAACCGGTGGATCCGGATGAACTTTTGTACTGGATCAAAAGTATTTATGAAGAAGAAGAAATTCCGGACACCTGAGATCGCAGATCAACCAGGTTCATTTTAACACAGCCCGATACCCGAATCCTTTTTTTTAATTAAACCCAAGGGAGGAAATATGAAAAAGGAAAAAAACAAAAACCTATCTTTCTTGAATGGTTTTCT
>CP070746.1:813563-820065 GCA_020348305.1 Desulfobacterales bacterium | reverse complement strand
TAATATTTCTTTTGAAAGCCCTTCTGAATCCAAGACGAAAATTTTAATACTATTGGTTAATTCCGAAAGGTTCAATCCTAAATTCGTCTTGTTTACCATGACGATAGCTTTTAGGACGCTGTCTTTTTTCAACGAGAAAAGATATCTTTCCCTCCGCAATCCGACATTATGATATTCCGTTGAGAGCTCATTGAGGTCAAGTTTATTCGGCTTCAAATCCAGAGCGCTTAACATAAGCCCTCCAGATACATAATTATAAAGGCTATCTAGATCAAAAAGATCTTCCATCTGAGTTTTAGTCAAGCACCAAGTTTTATCCATATCAAAGCAATTATTAGGCCCTCTCTTAAAGTAAAGATATGCGAAGGAATCGACTGAGCATTTTTTTGAATTATTTATTGCTTTAGCAGCACCTCCAAAAACACAGCTCGGGAATTTGTTGTTATGTCTGAAATAGCAAATACAATGATCCATATGTAAGGAATAGAGTCTATGGGAATCATTGGACAATCTTCCAATCCGGCTCAACACAACTAGACCGGCCTTATTGAGGGCTGATTTCCTGGCGGTATGATGCTGGATCAGCCAGGTGTTTTTATAAAAACGAATCATGGCCATATGGCCCATGATACGCCCATTTTCTTGGTAAATTAAATGTCTAGCAATATGCGGGTTTCGGTTATAGAGTTTTTCATAGGTTTCTTTGATTTGTTGTTTGTTTTTTTGAATTAGCGCATATTTTTCAGGATAAATGAAACCAGTTTCAAAAAAGAAATCCCATAAGTCGTCCAAATCCACAGGGTTACAAACATAAGCATTTCCGTTTTTTGCCTGATCCAAAAGCGCTATAAGCCATGCATGCTGTTGAATATCCATATCCAGTATGGCCAGGCCGCATTTTAAGGTGTTATTCTCTTTTGCATGATTGTAATCTTTTTGATAAACAACCTGAGCGCTGCATTTGAGTTTAAAACTGTTTGCAAAGTTCAGTTCCAGTTCAGGGATAATCATGCCCGCCAAAAGCACGGAGTTTCTTTTGTCTTCTTCTACCGAAAATCCGGCTCCAGATAAGTCGATGACCTTCCGAGATATCATTTTTTTGGTGAAAGGATGTCTGAAGACGATATCAGGAGATGGGTTCAATTCCTGTCTTTCACTGCGATGCGCTTTCTGTTTGAATCTCTGTATTTGATGTTTCAGGGGCTCCAGAACATAACATCGTTTATTCTTAACAGGCATGTGCCTAATGATTCTGCATTCTCCGGCATACAAGGTTTCCTGTCCCTCAGACAAAATAAGATTGGCCGTTGTTTCAGGGTTAATCCATTCAAAAGTTTGAGGAGGAATGGCTTTGAGCTCAACTTTGAAAGAACTGGCGTTAAAATCTATAAGAGCCCCGGTAAACTGCGAGCTATTTTGAATAAATTGAACTGTTATGCCTTGACACAAGTGGCGCGATTTTGATCGAGCACTTACCTCGTAACCTTTTTGAGGCAAAGCAATGCTGATACCCTTTTTGTATAGGCTGATCAGTTGGGGTTCTACTAAGAGCAGTCTGTTGCCGTCGGCAAGCATTAAATTTCTAAATTCGTAAGATTGGGTTATTTGGCGAAAATCATCCGCGTCAGCCCACAGACAGTCCAACGAATCACCGATGCAAGGCTGTGGTTTGGCAAGAAGGGTGAGGCTCTTATCATATTTGTGGTGTTTGAAATTAATAAAAACGGTGCCGTCTTGGAAGTTAATGTAGTTTAGTTTGTTGATGAGGAAAGATTTAGTAACCGTTTCACCTATCTGCTTTTTCCTATTGCCTCTTATTTCACTGGAAATTTCGGAGATTTTTACTTGTTCGTGATCGCTGACTCGTGCTTTTGTATCAGCTTCCTTGGTGGATTGTGTTTTTCTCTGATCAATTATTTCAGTGCTTGATTCAACCAGTTGGAGGTTGTTTTTCGCGCTTTCCATTTTTTCCACTGTATCACCATTAGGTTAGGTTGCGAATGAAGCATCTTCAGGTTTCACTATGAGAGCAATAACAGAGTCAGTTTCGAAAGAATGCCGGCCAACGTGTTGCTGTTTTTTTTTGGCTGCAATTTCATTAAACAACCTCCAACAGTCGTGAGTATGTTATTTATTAGCATATAAAATTTCCCTATACAACGGCTGTTTACGTAAAATCAAAACTTTTTATTAAATTGCATTTATACACAGCGGCATAATAAATTGCGTATTCGCCCATTAGAGCGTAGATTTTAGAACCACCGTATAGGGTTAAACATGCAAAACGCTGTGTATGTATGCGCAATTACTTATGTTGTCGGGCTGCATAGTATCGGTCCTTTCTTAGAATTGCACATTGCGTTTTTTACAATCGGTTTTATATTTTGGCATATTGAGACAGCCACTTGTTACGGGGCGTTTAAATTATTATTAAGCCGATAAGCGTATAAAATTATCATCGAAGGGAGTTTAGGGTAATGGGAAATCAAATTCGAACCACCATTTTGCTGGCAGTTATGACTGCCCTAATTCTGTGGATCGGACAACTATTTGGCGGTCAACAGGGAATGATCATGGCATTGTTTCTGGCAGCGGGGATGAACTTTTTCAGTTACTGGTATTCGGATAAGATCGTATTAAAAATGTATCGTGCCCAGGAGGTCACCCAACAACAGGCACCGGAGCTTTATGAGATGGTACAAGAACTATCCCGGAGGGCGGGACTGCCCATGCCAAAAGTATGTGTCATGCCCAATCAAGCACCCAATGCCTTTGCCACCGGAAGAAACCCCCGGCATGCGGTTGTGGCGGTGACAGAGGGTCTTCTTGGCATCATGGATCGCGAAGAGGTGATGGGTGTGTTGGCCCATGAAATGGCGCATGTCAGAAATCGTGATATCTTGATCGGCAGTATTGCGGCCACCATGGCAGGGGCCATTATGATTTTGGGTTATATGGCGCGCTTTTTTGCATTTTTTGGAGGCGGTGGTAGGGACGATGATGAAGGCGGGTTAGGTATTATTGGATTGCTTGTGATGTCGATCTTAGCCCCGATAGCGGCCTTAATTATTCAGATGGCCATATCGCGTTCCAGGGAATATCTGGCGGATGCTAGCGGAGCTGGTTTTGTCGGCCATCCGGAAGGACTGGCGCGCGCACTGGAAAAACTTGGATATTATTCGAAAAAACTACCGATGAAGGCCAATCCTTCAACGGCACATATGTTTATTGTCAATCCGTTGTCAGGCAGGAGCTTGATGAGCCTGTTTTCGACCCATCCTCCCCTGGAAGAACGAATTGCCCGGTTGCGAGGCTATCGTCCGGCGAAACAGGGCTCCGACTCCGGAAAGGACGGACGACAGGCAGATGCCAAAGCCTTTTGGGATCGGTTATCCGAATAGATTGGCCGGAAGTGGTTCCATAATCCCATCTAATGTCTGCTTATTATTGGAAAATCAGCAACATTCCACACTATCACATGACGCCGCATCTTTTCCTTTAATCCAGGTTTGAATAATATAATTGGCGCATCCCACACCGGGAGTAACCCTGATGGCGCTTGTCGGACAATTCTTCGCGCAGGCTCCGCATTCCATGCACCCATCAAGGTCACAGATTTTTGCTTTACTGTTTTCCAATAAAAACACCCCATGCGGGCATACGATTTCGCACATGCCGCAGCCCACACAGGCTTGGACATCGAGCTCCAACGTTGAAACACCAGGTAGATATCTGAATTTTTCCATATTTTTTCCTAGTCTATTTTAGCCTTATTTAGCAAATGCCGATCCAATCCATGATACGGCTGCAATCAATACGGCAAGGGCTTGTAAGGGTATGGCTTTGCGCATTTCTTTCTCTACACCGGATGGCGATGTAAACGGTGTTGACCCGGTAAAATTCATGGCCAGATACGAGCTGATTGCGGTGGTGCCAAACACAAGGGCCAGCACTTCCCAAAATTGCAATGCAGCATGGAAGATCAAAATAACTCCGATCCCACAAATGAAACCGGTAATTGTGCCTTTTAGTGCGAAGGAACGCACGGGGATCCAGGGCAAAAGGGCCGGTGCAGCCAGCGCACCGGCTAAAATCCCTGCGGCATAAGCTGCCGTCGCCATCAAGCCTCGAGTCCAAGCGACCCCGACAGAAAAAATATGCGACCCGATACCGGAGGCGAGGAATATAGCCAATAGAACCCATAGGCTCGGTTTCACGAGATGTGAGAGCTCCACGGGCACGAGCCCCAATCGCTCCCTGAATGCGAAAGTTACCCGGCGCATTGAATCATCAGCGTTGAGGTCGTTTTTTAAAAAGTAATTGATATCCTTGGCCCGGATGGGCCCCCAAATGACTTTAAAACCGCTGGCTTTTTTTACCCGATGAGCAGAGACGCCTGTTGCCGCTAACTGAGGTAAAATTAACTGGCGGTGCCGAACAATTTTTGCCAGACCAGTGAGTTGCACCCTTTGAATGACTTCGGTGGTCGAAAAAAGATCTTTTCCAGCAGCGCACCACACATTAATTCCACGGGTATCCAAAACCAGAATCCAGGCATGGATTGATCCCAGTTCTTTGCGGAAAACATCGAAGGTTAACTTATAATTAGCCGTCACCAGAACCGGAGCGTTCTGATCCGGTGTTCCAACGCAATAAAGTCCCGGCGCCACTTTATAATTATCGCGGTGGATTCCCCAGCGAACCGCCATTTTGCCGAAAAGATCATTTCGATCCAAATCGGTTTTTATGCTGGGTACAGGACCGACCGGTGTGTCAACGAAATCCTTTACAAAGCGCTGCAAGACATATCCGGGACGTTCAAAAGGATTGCTTTCCGGACCGGGGGGAGCGCCGCAGCAAACTTCATCCTGGACAGGGGCCGGCATGGACGGTTGAATAACGATTTCTTGTTGCCCAGAATATGCACCTGATAGATTGTCATCTGTGCAGCATCCTTCGTGATTTTGAACCTTTTTATCCATTCTCTAACTATCCGTGAAGAAATGACATGATAAACGTAACTCAATATACTTTTATTTTGCTCTGGGTATTCCCATATCGTTAATCGTAATTATACGATATACGATTAAAAGCATTCGGTCAATATAAATTCATACCCATGGCCTATGGTTTAATATCCGAATAAGAAACCCGGTACCTTGCATGGCCTTTTCCTTCGCATTCAAGATTCTTTCATGGATGCTTTTTAGGGGCGCCTTCCTTTTGTTCAGGGACAAATACTTTTCCTTTTAATCCGGGTACCCCAACAAACGGCATGGTCAGTCTCCGATGATCGCTCAACGGGTGCGATGATATTTTTAAAATAAGAATCGATTGGAACTGCTCAAGCCCAATAGAGCGATTCGCAATAATGCCCTTTGAAAATTCTTATTCATTTGAGCAACAAATTTACCGCCGTATCACCCGCTCTATCATCGTACCCACCACAGTACACTGCAGCCCGAACGGAAGGTATCCCGAATAACCTAAAAGCGGCATTTCAAAGATTTGGAATCGATGCACAAACGGGATGCTATATTCCCACTTCGCCAGACTGAAATAATTCCACATTTCCCAGAACCCGCCGCAAAACAACGCGCCTAAAACGGAAGATACCGCAAAGCTCCAATTGCCGCCGCACATCTGGTCAATGATATTTTGCTCTTTCATCAGGATCTGCAAGGAGACAATGATCAATAGCGGAGACACCCAAAGCAGGGGAAACAAATAATTCGGCCACACACCGATACCGGTTAGACCAATAGCGGATATCAGCAAAATACTGCCGGCCAATAGTCTGGGATAAGGAAGGGTAAAGGATACGAAATTGCCGTATCGTTGAAGGATCCAGTGGAATGAAAAAAACCATTGCCGGGTGCTTAAAACCGCCGGGAGGACGGTTGAAAAAGGAAGGGTGGCATACCAAAAATACTCCTGGGGACTGAAATCCCGACCAACATAATACCAGTTTTGAACAAAACGATTTAAATATTCAAAAAACCACCAAAAGGCAGCGCTTGTAGGAAAGAGCAGCAAGAAATAGCCCGGACGGTCCGTCATCAGGCAGCTACCAGTCTGTTGATAGCACATGGCGTTGATCACTAGGATCAAAGAAAGCCATAAGGGTGTGAAGGTATGCGGCTGAAATTCAGCAAACCATGGGAATCGGGTCCAAGCGAGAATCCAGGAGATAAGACCGCTAAGCAAGCCAAGCCAGCCCCACCAAGGAAATGGCTTACGGCTGGAGGTGGCGGTGCTTTGATTTGGGTTTTGTCGTAATCCGTTTATTATTAGCGGAACAACAACAGCCAGAATGCTGAAGGTGTATGCTGCAAAAGCGACCCATGAAAACGGTGCATGCTGGACGTACTGTGTTTTCGGAGGAAACTCTAAAAATCTTGAGACCGGATACCCGGCCAGAGATACACCCAGCAAGGGAGCGCCGAGCAGCATTGCTGCCAGGATAATGAATTTGAATAAAAAGCTTTTGATGGCGGACATC
>CP070746.1:809775-813463 GCA_020348305.1 Desulfobacterales bacterium | reverse complement strand
GGAGGTTCTCCATGAAAACATTAGCTGTAAAGGAATTAATGGTTCCGCTTTCCGAGTATGCGACGGTTTCCGAAGACGCTACCCTTTTGGAGGCAGTCATGGCTTTGAAAAAAGCCCAGGCGGAGTTTGACCAAACGCGCTATCGGCACAGGGCAATTCTGGTGTTGAACAAAAACAATCACGTCGTGGGCAAACTCAGTCAACATGATGTGATCAAAGCCCTGGAGCCAAATTATAGAAAAGTTCAAGAACTGAAGTCTTTGGACCGTTTCGGTCTGAGTCCGGAACTCGTTAAATCTATGATGGAGCAATACAGCCTTTGGGACAGACCTCTGGAGTCTCTTTGCTTAACTGCGGCGAAAGAAAAAGTAAAAGAGATTATGTATACTCCCGAGGAAGGAGAATACATTGAAGAAGATGCGTCCCTGGATGCGGCCATACATCGTTTAGTCGTGGGGCATCATCATTCCCTTCTCGTTACCCGAGGCCGTGACATCGTCGGCATTTTAAGATTAACGGATGTGTTTTCTTTGATTACCCAAAAGTTATCAGAGCTAGAGTTTTAAAACGATTAAAAAAATATCACATATGGCTTCAGTCCGCAATTTTTAAAATCAATGTTGGAGCAGTATTCGCTTTGGAAAAACCCACTCATTGACCTCTGCAGCAAAGCCGAGAAGAATAAAGTAAAGGATTTATCGGAAAATGAATCATCTGATTAACGCAATGATATGGCTTTCGCAGCTCGAGAGGGGTCACAACCTCATTTAAAACTCACCACCATTAAGCCCCAAAAAGTCTATACAATATGCTAATTTTATGATAGGTGAACCCAAATTTACAAACAGATAAAAAAATTAGGAGGGCTCTAGTGAAATCAAAGAGTGTAAAAGAATTAATGATTCCGCTTGTCGAATATGCGACTGTCCACGAAGATGCGACACTATTCGAAGCGGTTTTGGCTTTGGAAAAAACGCAGGCTGCATTTAATCGATCGAGATACAAACATCGAGCCATCCTGGTATTTGACAACAATAACCAAATTGTTGGAAAAGTCAGCCAGATGGATTTAATCAGAGCGTTGGAACCTAAATACGGAAAAATCGGTGATCCAGCGAAGATATCCCGAGCCGGTTTCAGCCCTCAATTTCTAAAGTCCATGTTGGATACCTTCGGACTGTGGCAAGAACCGTTAGCGGTTACTTGCCAAAAAGCATCAAAAATTAAAGCAAAAGATTTCATGTATACCCCCACTGAGGGAGAATACATAAAGGAAAGCGCCATGTTAGGAGAGGCCATCCACCAGTTGGTGATGGGCCATCACCATTCGCTGCTCGTATTGAACCAAGAAGAAAAAATCGTTGGCATATTGAGATTAAGCGATGTTTTTGAAGAAATTTCTCAAACGATAAAGGCCTGCGAGGTATGATCCCCAAGTTACTAATGAGTTCATAAAGTAACCGACATGAGATGGATTCGTTTCGATCGCGGCTGGAAGCCGTGAGAAATCGTTCATGTCGAGTGGCTTTTGTTCTTCTTAGTAATTGGAATAGATAAAAATTCTTAAATATAGTTTTTTCTCTGAAATAAACGGGTTGGAAGGCAAAGAAAGGAGGAGACGATATATGAGCCACGAAATTAATCACGATACCGGTGGGGGCGGAATCCTTTCAAATAAAATTTTGTGGATCTGTGTCGGGGTGGGGATTTTTATCTTGGTCGGGTTTGTTTTGCCCACGCCGCAAAGCGTGGTGGATACGGTGGAAAAATATGGATTTGTAAAAAAATTAGTGGAATGGGAAGTTGCCCATGATGCCCAGGAGGCAGCTCGCAAGACCATGATCGTGTTGGGCATCATTCCCATGGCAGTGATCTTTTTTGCCACTGAAGCGATCCCTATCGGTTTGACGGGCATCCTGATGCCAACCTTAGCCTACTTTCTGCATCTTTTGCCCCGTGGCATGATCGGTAAAACGTTTGCCGGTGATGCGCCTATGTTCCTGCTGGGGGTTCTGGCCATGGGAGTGGCGGTTGTGGACGTCGGGTTACATAAACGCCTGGCCACCTGGCTGTTAGGCTGGACCAGAGGGTTTTTAATTCCTGTTTTTGTGCTGTGCATCAGTATGGCTGTGGTGGGATCATTTATCTCGGCCCACGCCATGTGCGCCTTTATGACCCCGGTGATGATGGCAGTTTATTTTGGGGCCGTGGAAGCCAACCGCAAAGAGGGGGAACTGGTACATGATCCGGCGCTGGCCAAATTTTTGCTTTTTGCGCTCTGCTATGCCTTGAACGTCGGTGGCGTGGGCTCTCCGGCCGCCGGCGGTCGTAACGTCATCATGATGGGATTTTGGAGTGAATACAACGTTCCCATGGACTTTTTCACCTGGATGAAATACGGACTCCCCATGGTACCGATCTTAGGTGTCATGGTGGCTTTTTACATGATGGTGCTGTTTGGAAGAAAGATCAAAACCAAAGATCTTACGCCCGGGCTGGCTGCCATCAAAGAAGAAACCAAAAAAATGGGAAAGATGACCTATCCGGAATATGTCACCTTCGGCATGCTGCTGCTAATCTTAATCCTCTGGATTGTCGGCGGAGAAGAACTCGGGTTGGGTGGGCCTTCGCTGCTGGCCCTCTTAATTCCAGTGGTTTTCAGAACGACGGACTGGCGCAAGATTTTGGGAGGCATATCCTGGGACGCCTGGTTCATGTACTGCGGTGCGTTGACCTTGGGCGCTCTCTTAAAAGAAAGTGGTGCCGCGCTATGGCTGGCTCAGACATTTTTGAATGTTCTCAGCAATGTGGGGATGAATGCAGGCTTTGGACTGTGGGTTGGGCTTTCGGGCCTATCCGGTTTAATTACCAATTTTATGTCCGATGCCGGTACGACCGCACTTCTGGGCCCGATTGTCATCCCCATGGGTATTATGACCGGCGTTGAGGGAGAACCCTGGGCCGTGGGTCTGGCCGTAGCCTTTGCCACCTCTTTTGCCCATTTCCTGATTGTCGGCACCCCGAATAACGCCATCGTCTATGGTTTGGGCATCTACCCGGATACGGGGGAGCGAGCCATTCATCCAATGGATTTTATAAAATACGGATTTCTACTTTTTGTCCTATCCATGCTGGTTGTCTGGATTATCGGGTTTCTGGTAGTTTACAATGTCGTCGGGTTCCCCGAGGGAATTCTCGAAACAGCCAAGGCGGTTATGGAAAGTGGTGCGCAGTAAAGTCAGTGGCTAGAGGATCTACCTTCGCCTATATAGACTTAAATTTTTATCTCGTTTTTAGTTTCGATTTCCTGGTTTCAGGTGTCAGTGTTCAGCCCAGCCGCTGACCTGAAAAGCGGCCAGTTTGATCGAAAAAGAAACTTCGCCTTTGGCTAGTTTCATAAGAGGTTCCGAGGTTCAGGGTTCACCGGTTGCGTGTTACGTGTTTCGGGTTAAGGGTTATGGGCTGCGAGTTTCAGGCTTGGAGTTTCGTGTTTTTCAATCCATCAATCCCTTAATTCATAAATCTCTCCATCTCTGTCATCTGTCTTCTCACACATGAAACCTACTTATTCCAGGATACGTTTGCAGAAGATATAGTTGACAACTAGACAATTTTTTAAAGGTATCACCCCTGATGAATTTCCGGGATGTGCAAATCAAATGAATTTTGAAACCCTTAATCTCAATGC
>CP070746.1:804549-809675 GCA_020348305.1 Desulfobacterales bacterium | reverse complement strand
TTTGCAATCACCTCCTTAGAGAGATCCCTGTGGCGGGCGAATTCAGCAACCGTCCGGGTGGGAGGGTTCACAAAGAGGGCATTGGCTCCGGGGGCGTCCAGATTGCCCGTTATCCCCATCAGCCCTATCATGGTGCGAGTACAGTCGGCACAGTTAATGGTCTGCTCGGTGGGCACGCCCCAATGGACGGCCGCCGGTTTTGTGGTGGCATACATCCTGGCGGTCTCTCGGATCAGTTCCTTATCAACCCAGGTAATTTCTTGGACCTTCTCAAGCGGATAATCCTGCATGACCCTTTCCTTGAACGCATCCCATCCGTGGACGTGATTCTCCACGAAATCTTTTTCATACAGCTCTTCCTCAATGATTACATGGTGGAAGCCGAAGGCAAGGGCGCCGTCGGTCCCCGGACGGAGCTGAAGCCAAAGGTCGGCCTTGCCGGCATAAAGGGATTTTCGAGGATCGATGCTGATCAGTTTGGCCCCTTTCTTAAAGGCTCGATAGAAATTTTCGCCCTTATATTCGTCCGGATTCGTCCACAAGGGATTGCAGGCCCACATGACAATTAATTTGGGCTCACCCTCGTAGTCGACCACGGGCAGATTGCCGCAGGTAATCAGACTTGTTGAGACCCTGGAGACATAACACATGTGCCCGGCCGTCAGGACATTGGGGGTGCCGAGAAGATTGGCAAAGCGGTACAGGTGACTCTCATAATCCCTTCCCGTTCCCTGACCGACGACGATGTATTCCGGCCCGTATTCGTCGATGACTGACTGGAACTTGGTGGCTATCGTATCCAGCGCCTCATCCCAGGTAATTTGTTCCCATTTCCCGTTGGCCTTCTTCATCGGATGGATAATCCTGTCCGGATGGTAGGCCAGTTGCGTGATGGCAAGGCCCTTGGTGCACATCGTACCGCGGCTGATGGGGGAACTGGGGTCCCCTTCCACCTTAATCACCTTGCCGTCTTTGACCTGGGCGATCACACCGCAGGCCCCATGGCAGCCTCGGCAGGCCGTTCTGATCTTTGTTACTTCTCCCATATTTAACCTCCTTATTAATCATCAGCTCGGCAGGATCTGCGATGCCAAGCTTCAAAATATTAACGAATCTCCAGATTCAAATGCATGCGCGTTGGGCGTCTGTATCGCCTCATCCTGAAGTGAACCGGATCTCAATATCTTTGGCAATCTTTTTTAAGTACGCAGAATAGCGCGGAATGGTCTCATCGGTTATTTGTCTTTTTAGACCCACCGCCCAAATGGCCGCTTGGGTGTTGGCTCTGTTAATATTGAGAGGAACTGCAAAACCTCGGATGCCTTCTATATATTCCTCCATGTCAGTTGCAATGCCGTCTCTGCGAGCCTTTTTTACCATCTCTTTATATTTGTTTTTATTCACACAAGAGTTGGGCGTAAACTTCTCCAATTTATTTTTTGATAAAATGTCGTCCACCTCCGCCTCGGACAATTGTGCAAGTAAAACTCTCCCGCCGGCTCCTGCGAGCAAAGGAATTCGCATGCCGATTTCGGAATATAATTTTATATCAAACGCCGTATCGGCCTTATCGATAATGACGGCACGCATGCCTGAACGAATTCCCAGAAATGCCGACAATTTGGTTTCTTGGTTTATTTTTTCAAGATAAGGATGAACCGTGCTGATTAACTCAGAGCTGCGACCGGCGGCTTTACCCAGAGTGTATATCTGCATGCCGAACTGAAATTTATTCTCTCCGGATTTTTCGAGAACACCCAGATCATTAAGCGTATGAACCATGTTGAACACGGTGCTTTTGTTGTAATTCAACTTTTTGGCAATCTCACTGACACCCAGTGGTTTTTTTAGGCGGACGAATAGCTCCAGAATCGCGAAACATTTATCTATGGCAGGGACTCTTTTAAATCCGATGTTCATTTTGGTCTTGTTTTTCATAGAATATAGACTCTATAGAGAACATAGGTATTCTATATAGATTTTCCGAATTCGAATGTCAAGAAAAAAATAATGCAAACAATCTGTCCATTTTTGAGTTGACAATTCTGAAAAGATATTCTATTTAGAAACATTCCGTTCTCCATAGAGATCAATTATGATTCTATCTAACTGCTCTAGGCATATTTATTGCCGGTTTGTCCTGCAGCGCGTGCTTTGCGCGCAACTGCAAACCCGATATGCAGCCAATATTCTTTACATTTGACAAAATTATCCAAAACCTTTAAACAAAAGGGAATCTTTATAATTTTAAAAAATATGCTCAAATCTGGTATGACACAAATGAAGCCCTAAACTGAGGAGGGAGGTGATAAAAGATTTACGCATGAGTAGAGAGATTCTTGTTCTTTAAACTCATCTTGAAAGGAGGTAACCTACCAATGAAAAAGAAACATTTCTTAATATTTCTGTCTTTGGCAGTGGTCATAAACATGGTACTCCTGATCCCCAATTTTAGTCCATCAGCCCATTCCGCGGATGTGATAAGACTAAAAGTAGCGATGTACTTTCCTCCCCCGGCCTTACAGGCCAAAGTATTAGATGAATTTTGTCGCGAATTGGAAAAGCGCACCGATGGACGAGTGAAGGTCGATTACTATGCCGGCGGCTCATTGCTGAATGCTCCGAAGATGTTTGAGGGGGTAGTAAGTGGCATTGCCGATATCGGTTACTCCCATGTGTATTACACCGCCGGTCGCATGCCGGTTACCGAAGCGACTGGTTTGCCTCTCGGCTATCCCAGTGGTTGGGTAGCCAGTCAAGTTATGAATGATTTCTATCACGAATTTAAGCCCAAGGAATTTGATCAGGTCAAGGTGCTCTGGCTGAATGCTTCCCCCTGTAGTGCCATCGCCACTGCCAAGAAGCCCATACGCAAGCTGGGTGACCTCAAGGGCCTCACCATCAGAGCACCCGGGCTGCCTGGCGAGATTATCAAGGCACTGGGTGGAACCCCGGCCCCCACACCGATGATAGAAGTGTATGACGCGATCTCGAAAGGTGTCATTGATGGGGAGACCTCAAACTTTGAAACCCTTTTCGCCTTCAAGTTTGCCGAAGTGGTAAAATATACCACGTCAATCTGGCAAATCAATCATCCCTTTCCTTTTTACCTTGTGATGAACAAGAACAGCTATAATAAGTTACCGCCAGACATAAAAGCCATCTTTGACAAACTTGTTGGAGAGTATAAGGAGCGATATATCTTGATGTGGAATGCCGTAGATTTCGTCGGCAAAGCGTTTGGTTTGTCCAAGGGAGTAGAAATTATCGATCTGCCCCCGAGTGAGCTTCAAGTGTGGCAGACAGCCGTCATGCCGGTAATAGATGATTATGCGAAAAGGATGGTGGATAAAGGGTTTTCCGAGACAGAGGTGAAAGGCTGGATTAAATTTCTGCAGGAGCGATCTGATTTTTGGACAAGAAAGCAGATATCATTGCGTATCCCGTCAGCAGTCGGTCCTCCGGAGGTGAGACCCGAGGCTGTGAAATAAAATTAAACGGTTGACTCGCCGGGCAAGCCCTTCCCCACAGGCGGGGGTCATAAGGCTCACGAACCGGAGGGGCTAGAGCCTTGAGAGCCCTGGATTGTTTATTCGTCGATATTGTGTCCTTGAGGTGTGTGCGGGGGTTTTGCTCCCGCACTCATAGAAGATCGTGAGGGAGAATCAGTGTTAGACAAATTCGAAAGGTTTAATCGTCGGTTGAGCGGCTGGTGTGAGTGGTTAGGGCTTGCAGCGATGCTTTTGATGATGGTTATTACCTGCATCGATATCGTCGGGGCAAAGGTCTTTCGCTGGCGTCTTTTGGGAGCCATTGACATCGTGATGCTCACCCAGATCGTGGCCATTTCCTTTGCTGCCGGCATGACGCTGATTCTTGGCCGGCATGTTCAGGTAGAATTTTTTTTCAATCTGCTGCCACGACGTGCCCAAAAAGTGGTCAACAGCTTTGTGCTTCTTCTTGGCCTAGGACTCTTCATCCTCGTTATTTGGCGTCTTTGTGTGCTGGGTCATTCCTTTCAAACCTCGGGCGAATATAGCCCAACTGCTTACATACCCCTGTATCCTTTCGCTTATTGTATTGCCCTTGCCAGTATTCCTATCTGTTTGGTATTGTTACTGGGGCTTCTTGATTCACTGACGAAGAGGGAATAGAAATGAACCCGGCTATTGCAGGCATTATCGGTATCGTTCTCCTGGTTGTTCTCTTTCTCCTCAGAATGCCGGTTGCCTTTGCCATGGCCCTGGTTGGATTTGTTGGTTTTGCTTATTTAACTACCCCGGAAGCGGCACTCAGTCTTTTAGGCCTCGATATCTACGACCAGTTTTCATCTTACCCCTTAAGTGTTATCCCCATGTTTATCCTTATGGGTACCTTTGCCTTTGCTTCGGGAATTAGCCAAAGGCTTTTCAAGACGGCCTATGCCTGGATAGGGCACCGCCGGGGCGGCCTGACCATAGCCACCGTCTTTGCCTGTGCCGGTTTTGGCGCTATCAGTGGATCGAGCACGGCAACGGCAGCCACAATGGGTAAAATAGCGCTTCCGGAGATGAAAAAGTATAAGTACGATGACACACTCGCCACCGGCACCGTTGCCGCTGCCGGCACCCTCGGCATCCTTATCCCACCGAGCACCGTCCTTCTTGTCTATGGGTATTTGGCCGAGCAATCCATAGGCAAACTTTTCTCCGCCGGGATATTGCCGGGGATACTCCTGAGCATCTTATTTGCCGCAACCGTGGCGTTTCTATGCTGGCGCAACCCCGCGATCGGTCCCCCTGGAGCCCCAACCAGCTGGAGGGAAAAGCTCAAAGCACTTACGGGAATTATTGAAGCCTTGCTTCTTTTCCTGCTCGCCATTGGGGGGCTTTTCCTCGGATGGTTCAGTCCCACTCAGGCCGGAGCCATCGGAGCCGGTGGTGCGTTGATCATCGGCCTGGCCCGACGCCAACTTGACTGGCAGGCATTTATTGCGGCCGGCAAGGAAGCCCTGCGAACATCCTGCATGGTGATATTCATTATTACCGGGGCCGTCATCTTTGGCCATTTCATGGCGGTATCGAGAATACCCTTCATGCTGGCCGACTGGCTCGGGGGGCTTCCCATACACCCGATGGCTGTCATGG
>CP070746.1:800285-804449 GCA_020348305.1 Desulfobacterales bacterium | reverse complement strand
GTTCTTATAGGCCGGAAGTTGATAAAACGGTTTTACCATTTGAAACGTCCGCGCGATTCCAAGTCGAACAATTTTATAGGGCGGCCAGCCGGTGATGTTGCGGCTGCGGTAATAAACCTCCCCTTCGGTGGGTTTTATAAAACCGGTTATCAGATTAACCGCTGTGGTTTTTCCCGATCCGTTCGGCCCGATCAAACCCAAAAGCTCTCCTTCAGCCAGTTCAAAACTCAAATCGCTGATGGCCTGCACACCACCGAAGTTTTTGCAAAGCCCGGATATTTTCAGCAACGGAGAACTGCTCATCCTTCCACCTCCACCCATCGCTCAAACTGATGATATTTGCGCTGAATGTAATGGAAGATTCCCTCAGGCAATGCGACTATAAAGACAACTAAAAACAACCCGTAAAATATGATGCGCAGTCCACCGGTTCCGCGCAAAATTTCTGATAAAGGAACAAGTATAAATGCGCCCAGCGTTGCGCCGGCAAGGTTTCCGGGTCCGCCAACAACCGCTGCCGCAATAGGCAAAATCGAATATTCCAGAGCAAAAGCCGGCATTCCGACAAACTCATACACGTGGGTAATGAAGGCGCCGGTGAATGCTCCAATACTGCTGGAAATAAACAGTGCCTGGGTCTTAAACCAATAAATATTAATGCCGGCATTGATGACCGAAAGATCGTTGTCGCGAATACCCTTTAAAACCAAACCGTAGTCAGAGTCCATCATGCGTCTGAAACCAAACAGTGCCGCCATCAATACACCCATTATCAGATAGAGCTCCAGCCATTTCGATGGTAACCGGGCTATTTCACTGAGTCCCTCGGTGCCTCCGAAAACCTTGGTGGCTTCGATGATCCGCTCCAGCATTAAGGGGATAATGAGGGTTACCATGGAGAAATATATGCCGCGCAATCGCAGAACCGGAAGCAGAAACACTGTGCACATCACTCCGCCCATTACAGTTGCAAAGGGTAGGGCCACCAGTGGGTGCCACCCCCAGTAGTGATTAAAAACTCCTGAAGCATACGCCCCCATACCAAAAAATAATGCCTGGCCTAGAGATATCATCCCGCTTTGGGCCAGAATATCCCAACTAATCGCCAACAGTGCAAACACAGCCACTGAGAGCAACACTTTTTGCCAGTAGGCACCCAGTAACAGAGGTAGTATCAAAAAACCCAAGATCGGTATTAATCTGGGTGAGGCCAGATAAAGCATCTCCCGCCAGGAACACAGGGAAAAGATGTCTCCGGATCTGGCTTTAATTCCTCGGTCTATTCGTTGCTTTCGTTTTTTCATATTAGATTCTTTCCTCCAGTTCCTTTTGCTCTCCGAACAGACCTGAAGGTTTAACGATCAATACAATCAGAATGGCAGCTAGGCTGACAATCATTGTCCAGTGCGAGCTGATGTAAGAATCAGTAAATCGTTCCGCAAAACCGATGATAAAACTGGCCACAATGACGCCGCCGGTGCTGCCCAGGCCTCCAATAATGCAAACCGCCAAGGCTTTAATCAGCACACTGTAACCCTCGCTGGGAGAAATGCTGCCCAGCGGTATGATGATAGTGGCTGCAATGGCCGCCAACCCGGCCCCAAAGGATACGGCCAAAGTAGCAATCCAATCCGAATCGATACCAAGGCTGAGTGCCGTACGTTCATCCTGGGCAATGCCTCTGAATGCAAGGCCCAACGAGGTATGGTGGGTAAAGACCCATAGCCCTAAGATCAACAGCGCACCAAAAATTACGATCAGAATCCGCTGCATATCGACATAAGCACCAAGAATAAAAAAGCTTTGGTCGATAAAAACCGGCAGGGTGTATTCAAAACCGACAAATCCGAGATACCTGAACAATTCAAGGATGGCCAGACCGATACCGAATGTGGCAATGACTTCCGAGAGCGCCTGACCGCGAACGCGTAAGAGTATAAACCGGTACATCAGCGCTCCCAACAGGGTGGTAAAGAGTATGGAAATGAATGCCGAGAGAAAATAGGGAAGCTTTAAAAGATTCAGAAGCATCCAGCTAACATAGGCAGCGGTGACATACAATGCGCCATAGGCAAAATTGGCAACACCGCTGATGCCAAAAGTTAAGTTAAAACCAATCGCCATCAACGCCAGAATGACACTGTTAATTAACGCATATACAACTGTGCCGAGAAACATTTAAAGAATTTTTCTCCTTATTTAAAGAGCAGTCATATTTATTCAATCACATTATACGCATAGGATTGAATCTTGAAGTCGAATATAAAAAAAACAGTGGGAGTGGCTTCCAGCCACGATATAGCCCTCCTTGGTTCACATATTATATCGCGGCTGGAAGCCGCTCCCACAATAAAGTAACCGGTCAATAAGTGCGGCTTGTCAATTTATTTCTTAGGGAGAAAATTAGCTATTTAAACAAGCCGCGCTGAAGTTTATTTCATCGACTTCAGCCCTGGAGGAAGATGAATTTTCCCGTTAGCAAGTGTTTCAGGGAAAACAATCTTACGTTTACCGTCTTCGGTCCATTGGATAACAGCTCCCACCGCCGTCTCGTTGGGATCTATGCCATAGACGGCCTGGTTTCCTTCACCATATTTCACACGTCCCAGAACCCCCATGCGATCCGTTTTTTCCAGCTCGGCTACGATAGCGTCAGGGTCAAGACTTCCTGCTCGTTCAATGGCTTCAGCCAGAATATAAACGGATTCGTAAGCAGGGGCGACCCCATGACCTGATTGAATATCACTTCCAAAGACTTGTTTATATTTGCTGGTAAACGCCAGAGATTTAGGAACGTTTGGACTAGCGATGGAATTGCCTATTTCAAAGATACAATTCATCCCTCCACCGATTTTACCATCAAATGTCTTCCAGGCTTGCGAACCAGCAAGCGGTGAAATGAAGCCAAACATTAAGGCCGGCACCTTCATTGCTTTCCACTGTTTAACCAGGATTCCGCTCTGGGGCATATCAAAAATGGGCATAATTACCTGAGCGCCTGAAGCCCGCGCTTTCATTAATCCGGATGAAAAATCAGCGCTACCCGTAGGATACGCTTCCATCCCTAACACGTCCCAGCCTGCCTTGTCGAAGAACATCGCTTTCATGGCTCCGGCTCCGGCTCTGGCCCAGGCCACATCTTGATGCATGACAAACACTTTATTGAATCCGAACTCCTTATTGATTAAGGCCATTCCTCCAGCGAGATATTTTGCCAGGAAAATGCTGTTCAGACAGGTTCTAAAAATATATTTATATTTCTCGGGATCCTCTTTTATCTTTTTTTCGGAGGTGGGGCTCATGGCAACGGTACCCAGCATCGGTACTTTGTATTTGGCAATAATATCCATGCCCGCAATCAATGCCTCTGAGCGAAACGGTCCGACTACAATGGCCGCGGGTTTTTGTTCCAGAATATTTTTTTCAAGTCCCAGCAATGCCTCGGGAACCGGAACACCGGGTGCGGCATCGCGAAGATCAGCGGCAGCCACTTTTAGTAACCTATTGGTACCACCCACATTCACGCCGCCTTTGGCATTTATTTCGCTGACGGCAATTTGGACGGCCTTATGGGCCTCTTTGCCCTCTAAAAATCCCAGGGAAGTCGGTACACCGATAACGATCGGTTCGGCTGCACTTACATGGGTGACGGGTGTAATCCAGATAAACGATACGATCAACAAGAGTCCAAACAACGCTAATTTTCTTTTCATAGGTTTCCCCCTTTTTTTTGATATTTGTGTAATAGTTTAAAGTGAATAAAGGGAACTAATCCGCCTTTGGCGGACTAAAGCCCACCCTGGCGCGAGGTGCTTGTCAATTGGCACCATACTCGTAATTGTTTGAAATTAGGTTTACGAATCATAAATCGATATGCGAAGTCAAGTAAATAATTGCATAACGCGCGGAATCTGGCCATGTACGAGAACATTGAACGACGTATTCCTTGCCCACCAAAGATAGCCGGCCACTTTTACTCGATGAGGGACCCCTGTTGAGGGAGGGCGGTCGCTAGCTGCTGCATGAGCATAATGGCCGCCAAATCAAGAATTAGTTCATTATAATGAACATCTTGAATAAGCTTTTAAAAATTTGATTTCCTTGTAAAACCAAAATATTTAACATTTTTTAATAAAATTACTTGACAAACAGTTTTTAAATGCT
>CP070746.1:796621-800185 GCA_020348305.1 Desulfobacterales bacterium | reverse complement strand
GACGTGAAAGCTTTTGCGGAAGCCACAGATCGTCGGAATCCAAAAATGCAATCAACTGCCCGGCTGATACACCGATACCGCTATTGCGTGCCGCGCTGACCCCTTTATTTGATTGTTGTAACACGGCAATCGAGTTGCCGCAGGATTTGAGGATATCAGGCGTATTATCGGTGGACCCGTCATCCACAACGATCAGTTCATAGTCGCGAAAATCCTGGTCCAAAACCGAATCAATGGCCTCCTTTATTGTCCAGCCTCGATTGTAGGTCGGAATTATTACACTAACTAGGGGGGGTTTTGATCTTTTTATCATTCGTCTATAATTGTGCTTACCAAGCGAATAGCAGATGTCAGAGGGCAGAAGTCAGAATTCGCCATCACAGATCGCCACTGGTCGCTGGTTACTGGCTTCTGTGAGCAACCGAAAACATCTTATATCATTTTTTCAATTTGTCTTAATTTATCCTGCAGCCGCTTTTTGGATACCGGAAAATCGGTTTTGAGCTCCTGGGCAAAAACCGATACCTTATATTCCTCAACCATCCAGAAGTATTCTTCCACGGCTTTTCGCTTTTCTTCCGAGTCATTCGGCGACAATGTGCCGAGCAGTTGGTTCAAGCTTTCGCTGAACGGGTGCACTTCATGTTGTTTGGTTTGATCTTTTTCGAAATCCACCAAGGCTCTTTGGGCGCGAATCCCGACGGCTTTAACGTATCGTTCGATGTGCACCAACCGATCCGGATCATAAAGTTCTATGAAGTTTTCCGGCACAAGTCGCACCAGATCTTCAATGATATTATTAAAAAATTGCACCGCTGTCGCGTTGTTTGGGTTTGCCTGCTGCAGTCTGTAAACGAGACGTCTGGTTTCGTCATAGGCCGACACGATCGGCAGGACATTTTCGATAAGCTGCTTTGCGCTGGTTATAATGTTCGGAGCAACACGTTCCGCATAGGCGTGGAATTCGTTTTGAGAGCGTATATTTTTAGCAAACAGCGTCTGAATGACCCGGTCCATCAGTCTTTTTTCAAATTGCCCGGCACCGCCGAAATAATCGGCCTTGGGGATGATGTCGGCCGGCAGCGTCAGGAGCTTCTTCAAAAATTTCAAATCCTTTGAAAAATAATTACGATACAGAACGGCAACCCCCAGTTTATGCGCGGCGATTGCTTCGTCTCGCTTCCGAAATAATCTCAGATTGACGCTTTTTTCCCCCGTTTGGGATTTTTCCAGGGCAGGATAGGCGATCCAACGGCCAGTTTTGGAACCACCAGGGCTGACATAATCGGGCAAATTACCAAACTCCCAACGGGCAATACCGGTCTTTTCCCATTTTTTGCGGGCCGATTCGAAACCGGTCAGGTTTGCTTTTTCATCCGTGTGATATCGTAAAATGGCAGGATCTCTGCTGGCGCTAATCTCCCGGCCGTCAGCAGCGGTGATCGCGATTCGCATTTTAAGGTGATCCGGCAGCGTATCAACCGGCCAAGCGGATGCCGGAATATCAACCCCAAATCGCTTGTATATAAAATGACCTAAAGCAGCGATCAAGGAGCCTTCCGCATGCTGCATTTCTGCGGCAATCACATCAACGGTAGCGTTTACCGGGACCAACTTTCTGCGATAGGCCTTGGGTAAACTTTTGATCAGCGCAGCTATTTTTTCTTTATACAGGCCGGGCACCAACCAATCCATCGCTTCAGTAGGAACCTGTGGCGCTAACGTTGATGGCACCTTGACCGTTATACCGTCATCATCTTCCCCGGGCTCAAAACGATAACTGCAGTCAAATGAATGTTCTCCCAGTTCGATCTGTTGCGGGTAAAGCGAAAGCTCGGCCGCGCCAGGGTGATACACGAACAGATCGGCTTTATTCATCCGCAAGAAATCATCATCTTCTTTGGTCTTTAGATAGGTGGATAATGCTTTCAGGTTATAAATACCATCAAGTCTCTCTTTATAAAATGCAAACATCTCCGCTTCGCTGATCAATATATCTCTGCGCCGAATACGATCTTCGATGGCTTTAACACTATCGATTAAACGATGATTATGTTTCATAAAGGCAAACGGTTTTTTTAGATCACCAACAATCAACGCACTGCGTATAAATATGTCGCAGGCTTCTTGCGGGTTAATTTTGCCATAGGAAACCTTGCGCTCGGGCACGATGATTAAACCGAAAAGGCTGACCTGCTCCGATGCCACCACCTCCCCGCGCCTTCTCTCCCAATGCGGGTGCAGATACGAACGGCGACACAACTCGCCTCCCAGATCTTCCAACCAGCTACGGTCGATATTGGCTACCGTACGGGCAAATACCCGGGAGGTTTCCACAACCTCAGCAGCGACAATCCAGTTTGCCGCCCGGTCAAAAATCCCGGAACCCGGAAAGATCATGACGTCTCGGCCCTTGGCCGCCCGGAAAATATTTTTTTCCTTCTTCTCGGCTATGTTGGATAGAAATCCGCTCAAAATGGATTTATGAATAGCCGCATATCGCGAGCTTTCGGCCGGCATTTCATAATTGGTTTCCTGGGAAATCAGTTTGCGGATATTGCGACCCAGGCCATGTTCTTCGAGCAAGGTGCATATCTGATGATAAATGTCCCGCCATTCCCGTATCCGCCGATAGGACAGATAATACTCTCTGCAAAACCGCTTGATCTGATTATTGGTTTTTAGCCTCCGCCATGTATGCTGACACCGATTCCAAATATTTAGCAGGGTAACAAAATCCGAATGGGGATCGTTGAAGACCGAATGCATGCGATCGGCTTCGCGGGTCTTTTCAGACGGTCGTTCACGGGGATCCTGAATGCTCAACGCCGATGCAATCACCGCAATTTCATCCATGCATCCCTGCGATTTGGCTTCGATAAGCATGCGGGACAGTCGCGGATCAAGCGGTATTTTGGCCATCAACCGCCCTTTTTCGGTCAATGTCACGTATTTTGATGATCCGGCGGCCGCATTTTGCGGATCGGCAGAATCCCGAAAAACTCTTTGCCCTCTACCCTTTGCCCTCTGCCTCACGCCTTCTGTCTTCTGTCGTCTGACTTCTGTCTTCTGTACCTTTTGAATCGCACCCAGTTCTAACAGCAGATCAAATCCATCTTTAATGCTTTTTGCATCCGGTCGATCGATAAAGGGAAAATCGGAGATATCGCCAAGTTTCAAAGCGATCATTCTTAAAATAACCTCAGCCAGGTTGGCCCGCACAATTTCAGGGGGCGTAAAATGCGAACGACTGTCATAATCTGCTTCCGAATATAGGCGAATGCACACACCGTTTTCCACCCGACCGCATCGCCCCATGCGCTGGTCGGCGCTGCTCCTGGAAACCGGCAGTACCGGCAAAGACGTTGTCCGCGAACGCGGCGAATATCGCGAAATTCGCGCCAGGCCCGAGTCGATCACATATTTGATACCGGGAATGGTAATTGATGTTTCGGCAACATTGGTGGCCACAATGATTTTTCGCTCGGGAATCGGATTGAACACCCGGTGCTGCTCGGGAGCGGTCAACCTGGCAAACAAGGGCAGGATACATGCGCCTGCGGG
>CP070746.1:793363-796521 GCA_020348305.1 Desulfobacterales bacterium | reverse complement strand
TTAGAACATCACCACGCCTTCTGACAATTGTGGGATCCAGACTGTATTCGACTTTTCCCTTCTCGGCCCATCCTAAATCAAGAATCCTCCCTGCCACGGCTTGGGCGGCCAAACGTAACCACTCCGGAGACCAGTGGCTGTCCTGTGAGAGATAATACCTCGTACTATCACCCGGTGACAAACCTTCACGGGCCTCGGCGAATACCCTAAATAAGTCAACAATCTCCACGCCCGACTCCCTAAGCTCAGATATAATCTCGATCGTCTTAGGATTGACAGGCTGCTCCACCCTATCTGCTCGGAAAGTCAGCATTTCCGGATAGATGCTCGCCTTATTCGGTACAGGCACGACCAACAGCCTGATACCTCGCTGGGCCAGTTGGTCCCGAAAGGAATTAATCGCAGAAATAACATCCGCCCGGCTATATTGCAAATCGACGGGCAAAGGCTCGATGAGATATTCTACAGCAGGTTTGTAGAAAAACCAGCCGGACCGGCCCATAATAGCCTTATCGCCCGTGTCTCTTAATACTAGAAATTGCAAGTATTGAATTGAAGGACGGAGTCTGTTTGTAAGCCGGCAGTTTTTCTCCAGATCATTTTCAAACATTCTTAGATTATCTTTCGTCGGTAATTGCGAGAACAGTTCAGCAAGCTGCGGCCGCTCATCTTCGCTCAACTCAACTGAGACCTGGACCACACCAACGCTCAGAAGCACTATTATGAAGGTCGTTATTAGGAAAACGTGTTTGGATTTGCCTTTGGTCAACGGGGTTGCTCCTAAAACTGAAAATACAAGAACGAGCTGAACGACTGCGCGAACATTATCATTATTGATACACAGAATAAAACAATAAGAATGATTACTTTGGGCAAGGTTATAGTCTTGGCCCAGTCAAACGCTTGCAGGGATTGAAACGTTAGAAAGGCACAGATTATCATTATAAGCACATTGCCCCGCGTATAGATTTCAGCTCCAAGCAGAACAGAGCCGCCCTGGGCTTTCGACGGCAAAAACATAACCGTTAGATATTGCCAGGCACCGGATATTGTCACAGAACGGAAGAACACCCAGCCTATCATAATCAGCAAGAAGGTAAAGAGAACCTGCACTGGTCTCGGTAAAGCATGATAAAGAGTCTTTCTGTCGAGGAAGCGCTCGATCACCAGTAATATGCCGTGATATGTCCCCCAGATAATAAACGTCCAGCTTGCACCGTGCCATAGACCACACAGCAAAAACACAACGACCAGATTGAAGTACGAGCGTCCGATTCCATTTCTATTGCCGCCGAGCGGTATGTAAAGGTAATCCCTGAACCAGCTGGAAAGTGAGATATGCCATCGACGCCAAAAATCCGTGATGCTGATGGACAGATACGGAGCATTGAAGTTGCGCGGACATTCAAATCCGAGCATCAATCCCAGGCCGATGGCCATTTCAGAATAAGCGGAAAAATCGAAATAAAGCTGAAATGTGTAAGCAGCGGCACCAAACCAGGCATCAAGGCTGCCAGGTGCTTCGGCGGCGAAGACAGCATCTGCCACCTTGGCCACGACGTTTGCCAAAAGGATTTTCTTTGCAAAGCCGAGGATAAACAGCGCCGCACCGTACGAGAACTTATCCAGGCTGTGCGTCCGGCAAACAAGCTGCTCGGCGAAAGTTGGAACTTGTTGTGACTTGGCATCTATGGTGCCGTAACGCTGAATCGGGCCGGACAGAATCTGCGGGAAGAAAGAAACGTAACACCCAAAATCAAAAAAGGAACGCGCCGGCGGAGCGCCGCGGTAAACATCAATCATATAGCTGAGGATTTTGAAAGTGTAGAACGATACACCAACCAGCCAGGCAACCTTTAAGACAGGCAAAACCTCCGACCCGAAGGCTCTCAGGACATAGTTCAAATTCTCCTGCAAGAATACGAAGTACTTGAAGAAACCGAGCACTCCCAGATTCACTATAACGGAGATTGTCATAACTGGCAACTTCGATCTGTTGCTCTTCGATCTGGCCATAAGAATGGACAAGAGATAGTGTATTAAACTGACACCAAACAACAGAACCGCAAACCAGGGATTCAGCCACACATAGAAGACGTAGCTGGCCAAGATAAGAAAAACGTTACGCAGTAGTATGAATTTGCCTGGTAGGAGATAGTACAGCACCAGTAAAAGGGGCAGAAAATAGAACATGAAGATATGTGATGTGAATGCCATCGACTTCTATCTTATCACCAGATTGGTCCATAATGCCCAGTAAATCGGATCTTTGCTCTCGCCAAAGTACTTGTTGATAATGCCTCCCATGTAGTAATCATCGATCGGCACTTCCAGAGCTATACGGTGTATGTCTGTTGCTTTGAATCTCCTGAGATTGCCGCCGATTTCCCGCACTCGTGCATCCGCGACACTGTTGCGGGTCTCTGCGGGATTATAGTGGCCGACATAGATGATGTCTCCGTCAATTTTGCCGCGGTGAACCTGGAGGACCCTGTATTTCATAACGTGAGCATAGTCGTATAAAGGGTCGTCTATTATTTTGCCCCTTATTTCAAGCAATTGCGCCGTCACCTCGATGCTTCCGAGAGTAGTCACTTTAGCATCTTCACCTGTATCTGGTTTCTTTGAGCAGGAAGCACAAAAAACCAGAACGCAGAGCAACGAGAGTAATAGATTAATATGGGCATATCGGCTGATAGGTATTAGGAATCGTGTCATTTCGCTGCTCCTAACTCACAATATGTCCAGTGTGGTTCCCAGCCATCAGGCAACACAAGTACCGGGCCATCTTTGGTAGAGCCGTGGACTTTGCGCAGAGCCTTGCTCTGGCCGCCAATCGTGGGCGCATCACTGAGCCGCATTAAACCCATCGGAGCACCTGATCCGCTGGCGTCCCCGTCTTCCTTCATGTTCCCGGTGAAAAGCACATACAGGCCGTCCGGAGAAACCGCGCCTCCATAGACATGCCGCCCATCTTCCCCGTACACCAGAGTCCTTTCCTTCCCTTCTCCATCTGCCATCCACAACTGTGTCCAGCCGTATTCGCCAATTTCTTGGTCCGTAGGGCGATAAGAGAAGATGAGGTGCTGTGAGTCAGGAAACCAGTCCGGTGTGCAATTGTCCATGCTGCTAACGGCGTTCGCGGTACCTGTAGCAAT
>CP070746.1:784433-793263 GCA_020348305.1 Desulfobacterales bacterium | reverse complement strand
ATCGATCCGTTGGGATTATACGGAAAACGCCCGCCTGCCGGGCTTCCATTCGGAAGGGCATACTGAATTACAATTTGGTTATTTTTCAATAGACGATCAAGGGTGACGGATTCAGCATAAAATTTACCCTCACCATGACGCGATTCAACCATGAGTAGGAATATCAAATAAGAATTTATGAGAACTTACAATGAATGTGAGATTGAGCTTCAGATGAGCACAATGTTAAAATTCAAATATTATGGGACACCATAAAATTTCAAGAAAATTCAGACCGGTGATTAATTAAAATATCACAAATTTACCCAAACTACAGATTTGTAAATGATCGCTAACTGAGGCTCATTTGCGATTAGTTGGAGGTATAACACAACTATGTGACATGCCGTTTCTGCATCAGACACCTCCAGGCTCTTGGTGGATTTGGACGATTCGATCCAAAGTGGCTTGATTGAAGTGAAAGAATCTCAAAATAAGGCTCCACTGCTAAGACTATATCTGCTGCAGTCCGTTGAGGTGGGCCAGGTCCTTGGCGATCCTCATCAGCATTGCCAACGATTGTTAGCCACAGGCCAGCTTCTTCCAAATGAGTAGCGACATTTTGTGCGAACCTTCTTCGATCATCTTCAGAACTGAATGAGTGAAAACAGCCTCTGTCAAAGATAAAACCAAAAGGAACTCCTTCAATTTTGTTCTTAAGAAAATCAACAAGTATGAAATCACATTTAACGTTGGCTTGAGAAGCTTTTTCTTTTGCTTTCTCTATTGCAATGTCCGAAACATCAGTACCAATAACCTGAAAGCGATTCTGGGCAAGCCATATGGAATTGTCTCCGGTTCCACAACCAACATCTAAGACTTTGCAGCTCAGAATAGGATTTTGGATCACAGTTTCGATAAGATTGAAATCTGGCTGACCTGCGTCCCAAGGAGTATCCCCTGATTTGTATCTTTTTCGGTAACGCTTTTCGATTGTCATCTGATTCCTCCTTATAGAAATATTATGTAACAAGTGATTTTGGCTCCTTTGCGATTTATTGGATATCCAAACGTCTCACAATGGTCTCAGATTCCAAAGAACTGTAAACACAACTCTCCTCTTCCTGGAACAACGGGTATATGTGCCCCTTGTTGTGTGAATAAAAAGCAGGGTCATTTCTGACCCTGCGTATTTCAAAAAAATCTATTAAAACTTTGAGGATATTTCGTTATCGTTCTGGAACCAAAATAATTTCTATGCGTCGATTCTGTTTTCGGCCTTCATCCGTCTCATTTGTATCAACGGGCATGTAAGAACTAAAACCGCTGGCTGTCAACCTTTCAGGTCCAATATTTCCTTTTTCCTGTAGAAATCGGACGACAGCAGTTGCCCTTGCCGTAGACAACTCCCAGTTTGTTGGAAACCTGTCCTGCAATGTTAATCCAATCGGTACATCATCCGTATGTCCCTCCACCACTATCCTTTGCTCTTTATTATCCTTGAATGAATCTGCTAATGTTAATATCGCTTCTCTGCCTTTTGGTTTGATTCTCACACTTCCTGAATCAAAAAGGATCTTATCCACGAAAGTTACCTTTAACTTGCCTTCGATCTCCTCTATCTTTATGTTCTTTTGAGCAATCTGCTCTTTAAGATTGGTTTCTATTTCTCTGCGGGTTAACTCTAATTCTGAAATTTCTTTGTCTTTTTGGTGAACAATCGATCTTTCCTTTGTTAATTCATTCTCTAAACCCCCAATCGTACCCTTTAAATCCTCAATCGTATTTAAATGGCGGTTGTTTTCGCTCACCAATTTGGAGATTTGTTCACGAAGATCTGCCACCTTTTTATTTTCCCCCTGCAATTGCTCCTGGGTTTGGTTAAGATCAGCTTCGAGCTCCACATACTTACTTTTCGACACGCACGCTGAAAGCAAAATAAAGGGCAAACACAAAGCAATGAATGTTACTTTATTGAACATAATTTTCCTCCTTTCAAATACAAATTTTATAATAAAGCTTACTTTGTTCTCAGGTTATTAAGTTCAATTTCAACACGACGATTAAATCGTCTTCCTTCTTTAGTTTTATTGCTCGCCAAAAATTTTTGTGCTCCATAGCCCATAGTTTTTATTTTAGAAGGTTCCACCCCTTTTCGAATGAAATAGACCTTAACCGCCTTGGCCCGGCTTTCAGAGACTATTTTGTTGTAAGGTGGTGATCCGAATGAATCCGTATAGCCATTTAGTATAATTTCAACTTTTGGATTTTTAAAAATAATTTCAGCAACCCGATCAAGTTTTTCCATTGCTTTTGCCGAAAGCGCATTTGAATCTTGATTAAAAAAAATTAGGAAAACAGATTCTGAATAAATCTCAGCTAAATTCGCTGGACTCTTACTTTGTATTTGATCCTTAATGTCAGTGGTAGATTCGGCAGGAATTATTTCTTGAGCAGAATAGTCATCAAGGTCTTCTTCTGTAATTCCTTGTTTAGTTGCTTCATCAAAATCTATATTTCCTGTGTGCTTCGTATCATCCTTTCCTTGCTGTATTAGATTCTCATTAATAAATTCATGAATTTGCGTTGAAACTCTTTTATCCCAAACTACCCCTACACCGGTTCTCACAGAAACCTCTGTAAGATTCCGATCTATCCTCACGATTTCAATTGTCACCGGTGTTCCATTAAAACGTTTTGCATTAATTACTGTTTTTAATTCATCCGACATTTTTTCAGTTACTGGTATTTTTAAATTTTTTAATGTATCGCTGCTTGCTCGGACGGTATCATGATATTCTGAGTCATAAGTTTTTATCAACTTGCCCTGAATGACAGCACAACCTGTTATTGTAGAAAAACACAAGTAAATTATTAAAATGGAAGACTTAATGTTTTGGTACCCCATTGCGGATAGCTTAGGTTTGAATCCTTCATCTGCCATATTGACACTCCCTTTTTTAAAGGTTTCAAACAGAGAAACTCAGTATGTGGGTCATTCTAAGAACTGCGTAAAGAAATAGGTTTCGATTCTGTAAATGGAGAACCAGTTCAGATCAAATTGAACAGGAGAATCAGGGATATTTTAAATGCATTTATACCTAATTCAATGAGGTTTAGTCAAACATAATTGAGAATTCTGGTCGATAGTGATTACCTGACAGAAAACCAAATATCACCCAAGTACCGATATATTGAGATAATCAAAGAAATGCCATAACCTGTGATATCATCAATTTTTTAACGATATCAGAACAATTATTGAGTTTTAAAAATCTGTCGTTTAATGGCCCTTCGACAGGCTCAGGGCTATTTCGACGCTTTTTTCAACGGGCGGAGGCCTTGAGCAAGAAAAGGATACTATCGATTTATCGATGAGTACCCTTTTCGCGTCGAAATGGCTCCCCGGACGGACTCGAACCGCGGACCCGATGGTTAAGCCCGCTATTCAGCGGGACTCTGCCAATTGAGTGATAACGAAATCCCGCTTCTCTTCAGCGGGGCTGAGCTTGCAAATACCGGCCAATTCCGCGCTTTTTAATTTTTCTTTCAAGTTCCATAGCTTCACTTCGACTTAAACATTCCTGTGTCCAAATGATATTCCATGGACCTTGAAAAACTTTTGTTGTTCGAGTCCCTCGGTATTCAGGGTCGTTATGTTGGCTTAAGCGACGTTCCACATTATCGCTGTAGCCACAATAATATCTGCCGGTTGATTGACTTTGGATGATGTATACCCAATATGGCATTATGGTCTATCCAAAGAAAAAGGCCCAATCTTTTGATTGGGCCTTTAAAAATTGGCTCCACTTGACATATGGCTGTAAGAAGATCAAATCATCCTTCATCCTCCCTAAGAAAGGCTAGAGATTCAAGATTTAAGCAGGTGAGACTAATGTGGGTATAATGCATTGAAATCATCAAGAATCCGAATTTTTCCATATGGTGGAAATTGTCGAAATGGAACCACCTGTATGAGTAACGTTTTGAAATGTTAAAGAATCCGTAACTTCCCGGGCCTAGAGCAGGAAAAAGCATCAGTTTTGAGGTGGTAGGTACATGAGGGGTATCGGAAGACGGTATTGAACTGGCAGGGAAGCGAACTACTCCGACCCTTAGGGTGTGTTTATGAGGTCACAGCCTGAAGCTTTTGATATAAAAACGATATCACAATATAAAATCATTTCAATAGGATACAGATTAGTTGGAGGTATATAAATTTTTGGGAGTGCTTTTCTATTACGGATATACACCTGGTATTCACACTTTCGAGACTTAATCTAAAACCACAATATATTGATTTTCATACACATAAAATGAACAAAGAGCTTCTATTGTAAAGACTCAAGTGCCTCATTGGCGTGTTTTAGGAATATATCTGGCTCGCATTGCTCAAAGACCTTCACAGCTTTCGATATAAATTTATTAGCCTGGTCCTTCCTTTTCTTAGCTTTGTATAATAGGCCTAAATCTAAATATGCACCCCCCAAAACGATCTTGGCCCCCATTTCTTCCGCAACCTCAATAACTTTTTTAAAATGCCCTTCAGCTTTTTTGCTGGCAAAAGGGACATTTTTCGCAATAAATCCCATATTTTTAACTATCTTTGATATATTAATTGGCTCAGTTCTCTCGGCGATCTGTGAGAAGACCTTTGCAAGGATATTCTCGCACAGTAAATAACAAAGCATGTTCCCGCTAGTTAACAGTTCCTGTTTACCCTCTTTTAATAGCTTTAATCCAAGACCCATTTGCCCCTTGGCCATCAAAACCGCTCCAAGAAACACCTGAGCCGGTTTTCCAGCGCCCCATGCGCCTGAATCTTGGCTGAATGCCACAACACGATTGATAGCATTTTCAGCTTCCGCTATTTGGCCATTCATTATATATACTACTGCAAGATTCATTCTAATATACTCTACATAAAAAGGTTCTACTCCCACTTGGATCGACTTTTCATAAGCCTCAATAGATAGGGTTAAATCATTGGGTTCTTGGTACGCCGCCCCAAGGACTGCGTAACCCATGGTCAAACTTCGTATATTTGAATGTTTTTTTCCATAATCAACGAGTGTATTCCCTATTTCTACAGCTTTTTTCTTGTCTCCGCTTACTGAATAAGCAAACCCCAATCCCGTAAGAGATTTAAAATACAGATATGCATCCGACTTGAAAACTTTTGAAATCTCTTGTGTTCTTTCTCCATATTTAATTGATAGATCTAGTCTGCCGCTTATAAGATAATACCAGGTAAGCCAGGTACATGCATAGCCGATAACTCGCTGATCTTTGTTCTCTTCACCAATCTGAAGGGCTTTCTCAAGCCATGGAAATGAATCCGGACCTTTATGTTGACAAAAAAATGCCCACCCATACCATGAGTAGAACATCCCAAGTATAGTCTTGTCTTCAAGTGACTCAGCAATCGATTTGTTAGAGCTGAATACTTCTTCCATTTCTCTAAAGTATCCGCGATAATAAAAGACATAAGCCCAATCAATAAGGAGTTCAATAAGGAGCTCCTTTTCCGCATTCGTCTTATTCACCTTGTTATCAAGGAGATCAAAAGCTTGTTTGTAGTACTGATGAGATTCTTCAATCGAATATCTTGCCAAGCTCTTTTTCCCCGATTTCATAAGATAGTTGATCGCCTTATTTAATGATAGGCCCCGGGCAAAATGAAATGCCAGGGTTTCATAAAACTCCGGAAGCCGGTCCTGGAAAAGCTGCTCCATTACAATCGCAATACGTTCATGGATTTCACTACGCTCCTTCTTAAGCAGTCCATTGTAAACGACCTCTTGGGTTAAAGCATGTTTAAAAATATATTCCAAATCCGGTTGAATTGACTTTGTTTTGATAAGATCAAGATGCTCAAGACCGCTCAGGTTTTTATCGATGCTATTTTTCAGTGCGGTAGTCCGCTTAAGAATTTCATAGTAAAAAGACCTTCCAATCACAGAAGCCTCTTGAAGAATCCGTTTTGATTCTTGTTCCAATCTATCAACCCTTGCCGAAATAACGCCATGAATCGTTGAAGATATTTCAGCCTCACCAATATGCTTTATAACCCGCCAGTGACCATTGTCCCGTACCAGGGTGTTCGATTCGATCAGCGAATTAATGGCTTCCTCCAGATAAAACGGATTGCCTTCCATTTTTTCTTGGATAAATCGCTGCAATTCAGATGGAACTTTTTCGGTTTTCAAAAGAGACTGAACCATTTCCTGCGATTCTGAACGTGATAAGTCTTCCAGTCGCATTTCATGGTATAGTTTGCCGATACTGCTGACCTGATGACTTGTAAACAGACTGAAGGCAGGCCGGTAAACACATAGAACAATAGCAGGCTGTCGGAACTCTAAACAGACTCGCTGTAGCAACTCCACAAAGGAAGGGTCAGCCCAGTGCAAATCCTCCAGGAAAAAGATCGTCGGTGCTCTTATGGCCAAAGCTGTTAAAATTGCTGAGATGGATTCCTGCAGGCGGAATTTCCAAAATTCGGGGCTGACCTCTTCGACCTCAGTGTAACTTAACGAGTAAAGACCGCCAACATAAGGTAACACATCCTTATGGTTGTCGACTAGATCTTCAATCCCCGACTCTAGCTTTTCCCTTACGCTTTCAACCGGATCGCCTTCTTTAATGCGAAATACTCTGTTTAGCAAATCAATCATCGGAAAATAGGGTATATTTTGAGTATATGCATATGCATGCCCTTCCAGCCACTGGATTTCTTCAAGATCTTGACTGGCTTTAAATTCCTCGACCAAACGGCTTTTCCCCGTACCGGCATCTCCACTAATAGAGAAAATCCTGCCCTTGCCTCGATGGAGGTTTTCAACGGCTTCGGCCAATTCAGCCATCTCCACTTTTCTGCCAACTAAATCGGCTCTCACGCCAGAAAGGCGCCGGATGGTCACAGGTTTTTCCCTTTGAGATAACACTTTATGCACCTGAATGGGATCTGCTTTACCTTTGACAGTTGTATCTTCTAAATATTCGCATGCAAAATGTCCCTCAGCTTGAAGGCAGGTATCTGCATCGATCAAAATTTCACCTGGTTTAGCAAGGCTACTCAGCCGAGAAGCCAGATTGATGGTGTCCCCTGCAACACCATGGGTACCTCTATCCATGTCCACTTCACCGGTTACCACTAGCCCGGTGTTTATGCCAGTGTGCATCGAAAGGGGTTGTTCAATCCTGGTTTCTATCTCCGGGCTTACAGCATCGACAAGTTCATGGATTTCTCGTGCAGCTTTAACTGCTCTTATAGGATCGTCCTCATGAGCATTTGGTATACCAAAAATGGCCATCACTGCATCACCCGCATACTTTTCAATGAATCCATCGTATTTTCCAACGATTTTGGATATATCACCAAAGATTCGACTCGTAATCTCTTTCAGCTCTTCTGGATCCAGTTTTTCGGACATGGCTGTATATCCAGTGAGGTCTGAGAAAAGGACCGTCACATGTTTGCGCTCACTGGTAGCGGAAGGGGTATCTGTATATAGGGTCTCTTTAGAATGGGAAACAGGCGGGCTTATTGTCTCTGTGATTTGATCGGAAACCTCTTTAACCGGCTTCAAATCAGATCCGCATTCATTGCAAAATTTATTTTCAGCCGGATTATTGGCTTCACATTCTGGACAGGTAAGATCAAATTTTTGTCCACATCCGCCGCAAAACTTCGATCCTTCTGGATTCTCAAACTGACACTTCGGGCATTGCATTTTGAAGCCCTCCATTGATAGGTTATACAGTTTGAATAATGCTGAAGCTATTTTGGATGGTCAAATTTGAAATATCGTAAATAAAGGTTAGTGTCAAATCATAGGGAATACAATATGTTGTGGTAGAGGACACAAGAGGATTTTGCAGATATCACCTATCAAAAAGCAAATATCAGCCAACTGGTGATAAATTGAGATAATCTGGACTTTTAATAATAATGTGGTTTTTGTAGATACTAGATGGATATATGCAACGTATCGCATTTTTTCATCCGGTGTCAAAATGAAGGCCCGGAAAATGCGGCTTTGGGAAAATAAAAAGGGCAAATCCATAGGCTCGAATTCACCCTTTTGAGTTGTGATATAAATTGAATATCGCAGGTTTTTTAGAGGTTCAAAGCCATTGATATATTGGAGATATTCGCAGCTGCCCGGATAGACCGCGCCACTTTTTGGCGACGTTCATTTTTTATTTAGTATTTCTCGATAAGTTTGCTCCCGAAACATCGAATCGGCCAAACGCACATTGGGCATATGCAAACAATTATTTAACACCTTAGGACCATGAATGGATAACAATTCAGGTTTTACATTCACATGTGGCATACCTCCTTGCGCGTCGTGCAAACTTTCCCACTCAACCATAACTAGATATTCTGCAGGTACCGTATAGCCCTCCCAGACATCTGCAGTGCGTTGCAGTTTGCTACCTGAACTATTCTTAAGTTTTTCCAGCATGGATTCAACAGTGGCATGTCCACTGCCGAGAGTTGAAAGGCCAATCCGCTTGAGGATCTGGCAGCCGACCATACCCGTGGATTCTTTAAGTTTTCCCATAGTTGCAGTTTCACCGGCTTCAAATTCCTCTTCTAGGCCTGGACGGACTTTGTGCAAAGCCATAACGGTGACAGTTTGCCCCGAATCCACTGCGTAACCATCAGATTCCCCAGCAGCACTCCTCCTTAACAATTGATTCATTGAGATAAGCTTGGGCAAATCACTGTAAACAATGCGATAGATGGGTTCTTCTGGGCCTTCTAATAATACATCACCGCATTTCGCACACGTATCGACAACCACGTCCTCAAATGTTTCATGAAAATTCTCATGCGCCT
>CP070746.1:781736-784333 GCA_020348305.1 Desulfobacterales bacterium | reverse complement strand
GCTGAAAGTGATGAGCATTTTGCGTGAGCGCGTCTGGCAACTGTGCGGTTTTACCTTTTACCGCATCCGCGTCAACATCGATACCACCGTTAAAACCGTTTACGGCAATCAGCAAGGTGCGCGCAAGGGCCACAATCCAAAACACCGCGGAAAAGAAGGCCTTCGACCCTTGCTGGGTTTTATCGAAGAGACCCGTGAATATCTGATTGGTAAACTGCGCCCGGGCACTTCGGTTGACGGTACGGAAGCCGCCGCATTTATTGCCGACATTGAAAACCACCTGCCTGGCTGCGTTCAGGAGGTGCTGCTGCGGGCCGACGGGGAGTTTTTGTCCTGGCAAAGTGTCCAAGCAGCGATGGAAGCCGGATTTGACTTTATCATCGCCAATAAAGGCTGCACCCCGTTTTTTGACAGTCACCAGTGGTATCAGCCCTTCAAACGGAAACCATTCGAATACAACAGCTGCATCTATCAACCCGGCGGCTGGGGCCAGCCATGTCGATTTGTGGTCATGCGTATTTTAAAAGAGCAAAAACATCCTTCGCATCAGCCGCAACAGTGCGTGCTGTTTGAAGACGATAAATACACCTATCGGATCTTTTGCACGAGCCTGGCCGGCCCTGCCCACAAGGTGATTGCCGAATACGACAAGCGCGCCGATGTGGAAAACCTGGTCGGCGAAGCCAAGCGTGAAGGCCTGGACATGATCCCATCGGCCAAGTTTAAAAACAACTATGCCTTTTTCCAAATCGTAATGCTGGCCTATAACATCTGGCGTTACATGAAGATGATCGCCAATCAGAGCGTATCCGGTAAACAATCTCTGGCCGCTGCAGCCGAAGGCAGTATTTTAAAAGGCATTATGAGCAATACGGTTCGCATTGCTCGCTTGAAGCTGCTGTTTATCGCAGCCAAAGTCGTCAAAGATGGCAACCGCGACAAGGTTAAATATTCGATCCACGATGCCAGAACACCGGCAATGTTTTACTTATTGCAGTTTCTAGATAAAGCGCGTTCCCGTCCAAGACCCTGGCATCAAGGCAGTGTCTGGCCGTCGCGCTTTGCAATCCAAAATTGAGCAAGAAATTTCTTGCACGAACAAAAACCAATTAAAAATCAATATGTTAAACATCCGGTGAAAAAATGAACTCTGGTTGATTCCGGCTCGAAAGAAGAAAACTTTAACAAAATTTTATCTTCGGAAAACTTTCGGTTCAGATAAAAAATTGGATCAAGTTGACCGCTACTGTCAATTACGTGCAAAATTTAGATATTAACAACATTGATTTTTTAGCATTTAATAGATCGACTAAAATTTATGAGCTCGTAAAAAACAGAATAGCGATTTTTATACAAATGAATTCCAAAGAACGCATGGATGCCGCCATCCATCTGAAACCGGTTGACCGGGTGCCCAATGCCCCGTTTTACGAAGCCCCGATCTGCAGTTATTTCGACACCAGCTTTCGTACCGCTTTGTTGGAAGACCAAGCCATGGCAGACGCCCACCTGGCAGCGCTGGATGCGTTCAAATTTGATTGGGTCATGGTGGGCATGGGACTCATCGGCGGAATCATCCCGGAGGCCCTGGGATGCAAGGTCAACTATCCCGAAGATGCCTTTCCCGTTATCGAGCAGACCATCGTCAAATCCCTGACCGATGTAAACACGGTCGCCAAGGCGAAGGTTCACACCCATCGGATGAAGCGATTTTTAAAAGGGATCGCCCTTTTGAAACAGAAACTAAATCAGCAAGTACCCATCGCCTGCGAGTACATTTCGCCCTTTACCATCGCCACGCGCCTCAGGGGTACCAATGAAATCATGGCGGATTTATACGAGTTGCCGGAGCTGGTTCGAGCTCTCCAAGACGTACTGGTTCCTTTGGACATTGAGGTCGGCCGGGCTCTGATCGAGGCCGGCGTGGAGTATATCTTCTACGGTGCGGACATGGAGTGCCCGCTGTTGATTTCTCCCGATCATTACCGGGAATTCGTACATGAACCCACTGGCAAGGTCGTCGATGCGCTGGCCGCAATGGGAGCCCGCGTATTGCCGCATATGTGCGGAGACATCGTTAAAACAGGCATTGTCGCCATGCTGTTTGAGTTAGACATCCATGGCATTATGCCCGGCAACCTCACCCAGGAGACGGTCCTCGACCTGCGACAGCTCAAAGATAAATGCGGCGAACGGATCTGCATTTTCGACAACTTAAATCCCAACGGCAGCCTCTTTATCGGAACACCGGATGAGGTGGCACAAGAAACCAGGGAGCACCTGGAAAGGGCCAAATCGATGATCGGCTACATTTTCTCCACTTCCGGCACCACATCCCCCAATACGCCCAGAGCGAATTTTGAGGCCATGAATCGAGAGGTGCTTGGGTTTAGCTCATAACACTTAGTTGCTGTTCCACAAATATATTAAAAAAATCGTACGGAATATCTAAACCGAATTAAGTGCTTGAATTGAGAAAATTCCAAGCACCAAATCACAAATTCCAAACAATATCCAAATTCCAATTTACAATGCGCTTAAACCGTTTTGAATTTAATTCATTGGTTATTGAGATTTATTTGGAATTTGAGTTTTGT
>CP070746.1:770967-781636 GCA_020348305.1 Desulfobacterales bacterium | reverse complement strand
GCCCATGGATTTAAAGCGAGTGACGAGCAGTTTTTTTTCTTAAAAATGATTTTATTGTTTTTCATTTAAAAAATTCGTGTTATGCATTTATAAAAAAGCAGTGTCCGAAGATACTGCTTTTTTAGGGGTTAATATGAAATCTAGATTTTCGAAATTTTTCTTCAGCATGCTTTTCATTTTTGCAGCGGCGTCCATATGTTTTGCAACGGTCGAATGGCAAATTATCCAAACATTGAATATTGATGCTTCCCCCCTTGATATGGCGGTTTCACCCGATGGCCGCTCCATTTATGTTCTTACCGAGGATGGAAACATCCACATATATTCGGCTGACGGCATACTTAAAGACAAAATCCATATCGGCAGCCAGGTAGATCACATCAAAATCGGGCCAAAGGGCGAGCGTCTTTTCGTTTCCAGCCGACAAAACAAAACACTTAAGGTCATCACGCTTGATTATATCTATGATATTAATATTTCCGGCTCCCCTTACAAGGGGGCCAAAGACGCTCCGGTGAATATTGCGGTGTTTAGCGACTTTCAATGACCGTATTGTGCGAGGCTTGCGCCTTTACTTGAGCAGGTGCTCGAGAATAATCCCACCAGCGTTAAAATTGTATTTAAAAATTTTCCGCTCAGAAGCCATAAATATGCGACGACTGCCGCAGCAGCAGCCTTAGCTGCTGATCGCCAGGGAAAATTCTGGGAATTTCACGATGAGCTGTTTAAATTCTATAATCAACTCAGTGATGAAAAGATCTCTGAGATCGCGCAAATACTTGCTTTAAATTTAGATCAATTTGAAAAAGATATTAAGAATCGGGCAATTATGGAGATTATCCGGCAGGATTATCAGGAGGGACTGCGCATCGGTGTAAAAGGAATTCCGACTGTATATATCAATGGGAAACGATTCACAAGCAGACGCCTGAATGAATTTCAAGGCGCTATCGAAAAGGAATTAAAAAAATCTTCCGACAACTAACGGGATCGGCGCTGGGAGTATGCCAAAGCTGCTTTGATAAAATCTTTAAATAGCGGGTGAGGATGCATCGGTCGTGATTTAAATTCAGGATGAAATTGACATCCCAGAAACCAGGGATGATCTTTAATCTCCACAATCTCAACCAGTTCTCCATCCGGCGATGAGCCGCTGATCACCAAGCCATTTTCAACCAAACGGTCCTTCAACGAATTGTTAAATTCATATCGATGACGATGCCGTTCTGAAATTTCATCAGATTCATAGGCGCAATAGGCAAACGTATTTTTTTTCAAATGACAGGGATAGGCGCCCAGACGCATAGTTGCGCCTTTGTCCGATGCTGCCGTCCGGCGTTGTGTGGTTGCCGTTTTGTCATCATACCACTCCAGCATCAGGTAAATCACCGGATAGGGCGTTTTCCCATCAAATTCAGAACTATTGGCATTTTCCATACCGGCAACATGGCGGGCAAACTCAATCACGGCCACTTGCATCCCCAAACAAATACCAAAATACGGGATTTTGTTTTCACGCGCGTATTTGGCCGCACATACCTTACCCTCGATGCCCCGGGTTCCAAAACCGCCCGGTACTAAAACGCCGTCCACCTCGGTCAGCATTTGGCTGCAGGTACCGTCTTCGATCTTTTCTGAATCCACAAACGTGAGCTGAACCCTACAGTCATTTGCGATACCGCCATGGTACAGGGCTTCATTAAGACTTTTGTACGATTCGGTCAGGTTGACGTATTTACCCACAATTGCGATAGTCACCGAATGTTGCGGTTCCTTGAATCTTTTGACCACTTTTTCCCAGGCTTCAAGACGCGGAGTTCGGGTCCAGATATTGAGCATTTCAACAATTTTTTCATCTAAACCTTCTTTGTGGAACACCAACGGGACTTCGTAGATACAGTCGACATCTTTGGCCGTTACCACCGCGTCAATCTCGACATTGCAAAAAAGTGCAATCTTGGCTTTGATATCCTTGGACAAAAACCTGTCTGTACGGCATAGAATAATATCAGGCTGAATGCCGATGCTCCGCAGCTCTTTTACGCTGTGCTGAGTCGGCTTGGTTTTGACTTCTCCTGCGGTGCCGATATAGGGTACAAGGGTGAGATGAATGTAAAGGGAGTTTTCTCTGCCCACATCTGCCCTAAATTGCCGGATGGCCTCCAAAAATGGCAGGCTCTCGATGTCGCCGATGGTCCCTCCGATTTCCACAATAACAACATCAACGCCATCGGCAACCAGCTTAATACTGTTTTTTATCTCATCGGTAATATGCGGAATGACCTGGACGGTCCCACCAAGATAATCCCCCTTGCGCTCTTTGGTGATGACGGAATGGTATATTTTTCCCGTCGTGAAGTTATTATCCTGGCCCAAATTAGCGCTGGTAAATCTTTCGTAATGCCCGAGATCAAGATCGGTTTCGGCGCCATCATCTGTCACAAAGACCTCACCGTGCTGAAAGGGATTCATCGTACCTGGATCCACGTTAATGTACGGATCGAGTTTTTGAAGGGTTACCGTGAGACCGCGGCTTTCGAGCAACGCACCGACTGCCGCAGAAGCCAGACCTTTTCCCAGAGACGAAAGCACACCGCCGGTCACAAAGATAAATTTTGTATTAAACGCCATAATTGTACCTCAGCTGCATTATCCTCCAATAAGATGTTACGTTTATGCCTTACAGGGTTGCTTTGAAAGATGAACGTCGAACATCGAACATCCAACGTCCAACGTCGAATGAAAAACAAACACCAAATACCGAACATTCAACATCTATTATAGACAAAGTCCTTCGGGGACTCCGCTGCCTGGGCTTCACCATAGTTGGGTTAAGGTGAAGTTCCCGATCCTAACAATTGGCCCGTAACATGGTTGCCTGCTTTGGTATTTGGAAGCTGTTCAACGATCTTAATGATTCTCACTGAATACTCCAGCAGCCTTTCTTCTGAATTGTAAGTTTGTTTCTTCATCTTTTCCCATTCAACGTTCGATGTTCGACGTTTTTTTAGTAAACATGCCACCGTTCCCCAGTGTAAAAACAACTTGGGGCTTACAGGGTGAAACCCCCGCCTTTCGGCAAATTGACTCCCGTAGAGCGGAATCTTCGACGTGTCCAAAAGACCCGGTTTTCGATATCAAAAAAAATCCCAATAAGTCGCTACGGCGCTTTTAAAAAAGCGAAAACCCCTTTGTGCTCTGCCCAAAGGGGTTTTCTAGATGGTAAGCTGTGACAGCTTTTTATGTGTGGATGAGGAATTTTACTGTTTCCCGCAATATCCGTTAAAATCAACACTCCATACCTTAAAAAGTTCAAAAGATCTATCGGATTTCTTTAAGCTCCAATTATAAAGATACGTGCAAAGAAATTCAAGATTTATTTTTCAAATTTTTCGATGAAAAATTTACTCAAATATTTTTTTGAATTCTTCCAGTGTTTTTTGTACCTCACTGACACCTTCTGATTCGTCCGAATCGTTTAAAGCTGGAGGAGCTGCGGGGTACATGGATCGAAGCTCGTTAATGTCAAACAAATCTTTTGAAAAGGCCGGGTTTAGTTCATAACGTTGGGCCTGAATCACCCGGACCAGCTCGTCACCCTGAAAGAACTCAATGCGCATCGGATACCAGAAATTATCTGCAAGTTGCCACCATTCAAGGTATCTGACTTCCAAGGTATTTGACTGAAATCCCCCTGCTCCGTTGGTGATTATCCAACGCAGAGGCAAAAAGGTTTCTTTATCAACCCATAATTGGGCCAGTGAGTCATCTGGATATTCTGTGCCGATCACAAAAGCAATCTTTTCTTCAAACCGGGCCAGGCTAGTAGCGGATACTTCCACGTTGAGTTGGAGCAGTCTCTCGGAGAGTTCCGGGCGAGTGCGAAAAAGTAAAATGTCCTTGTAAAGATCAAAGCGGGTTTGGGGCGTCTCCCGCGCAGTTCCGTCAATCACGGTAAGTGCCTCCCCCTCGGTAAACACATGGATTCGCTGATTGTCGTTCCTAACAATATCCGATCGGAACGCTTTGGAAAACAGATATCTTAGCGATTCTTCCATTTCAATTATCTGCGGGGCAAGATCATCTGTCACCGGCGCCATACCTTCGGTCCTCTGGTCGGGATATAATGGCTCAGGTCCCGCTGTTTCTGTTGTTTGTTCCTGCGGGGCATCAACGCCAACCGAAGAGGACGCAACTTTATAAATGCTGACCTTCTGAGAGACAAAAAGACTTTCCGCCTGGCCAAGTCTTGCGATCATTAATTCCAGAATATGTTGCCCCTGAAGCACATAGGCGTCCGCTATTGAATGAAAATAGGCAACAATTATAATAAAAAATCCCCAGCCAATGGTTTTTTTTAAGCAGGATGACATCTTTCTCATTATCCCCTTCATGATATCACCCCAATTGAGTTAAAACCAATTGGGAGTTATTCGTTATTTGTTATCGCTTAATCAATTAACAATTAACGCCTAATTGAGCGTTTTTTGCTCAATTAGGGAAAAAGTGGAAAACTCACCGAAGCACATGGCCTTGAGGCATTAAAAAATTGACTCTGAGAAAAAGGCAGACGCTCCGAGTTCCTCTTCAATTCGAATTAACTGATTATACTTAGCAACTCGATCGCTGCGGGACAGAGATCCGGTTTTTATCTGACCGCCGTTTACGCCCACAACAAGGTCTGCAATAAAGGTATCTTCGGTTTCGCCGGACCGATGAGAGATGATTGTGGTATAGCCCACTTGCTTGGCCAATTCTATGGCATCAAGGGTTTCCGTAAGCGTTCCAATCTGATTGAGCTTGATTAAAATGGAGTTGGCAATTGCCTGCTCGATGCCTTTGCTGAATATCTTGGGATTGGTTACGAAAATATCATCGCCGACAATCTGGATCGATCCTTCCAGCCGATCCGTCATGACTTTCCAACCATCCCAATCTCCTTCGGCGAGACCATCCTCAATGGAAAGAATAGGGTATTTATCAATGAGATTTTCGTAATAGTCAATCATCTGATCAACGGTCAGTTTTTTATTTTCGGAAGCCAAAATATACTTGCCATTTTTATAAAACTCACTGGCGGCCACATCCAAAGCAATACCGATATCGATACCGGGCTTATAGCCGGCTGCTTCGATGGCATTCATGATATACTGAATCGCTGCCTCATTGGATTCAAGGTTCGGTGCAAATCCGCCCTCATCCCCGACTCCGGTACTATGGCCGTCCTTCTTGAGTATGCTTTTTAAATGCTGAAATGTCTCTGCCCCCATCTGGACAGCCTGAGCGATAGACTTGGCGCCAAAAGGCAAAATCATAAACTCCTGAATATCGAGGTTGTTGGCAGCATGGGCGCCGCCGTTGACGACATTCATCATTGGTACCGGAAGATATCTTGCATTGATACCGCCTATATATCGGTAAAGGGGTAAACCATAAGCTGCTGCCGCTGCCCTGGCGGCCGCCATTGATACACCGAGAACGGCATTGGCACCAAGTTTTGATTTATTCGATGTACCGTCAAGCTCAATCATCCGTTTGTCCAACGAAGCTTGGTCGGCGGCATCCATTCCTTGGACGGCGGGAGCAATTTTGGTAATCACATTTTCAACCGCACGGGTAACACCTTTACCACCAAAACGTTTAAGTCGTTTATCACGCAGCTCTAAAGCTTCCCGTTTGCCTGTGGATGCTCCGGAAGGCACTGCAGCGCTTCCGACTGCGCCACAAGCCACGTAAACGTCTACTTCAATGGTGGGGTTTCCTCTGGAATCTAATATTTGCCTTGCTTTAATATCTACTATTTCAGTCATTGTCCTCAACTCCCTTTTTGTCGTAGTGTTGCATCTTGAATAAATTAATTAAAAATGTTACTCTTCTTATGAATTGATGTCAAGTCAGCGAAACGTATTACGCAAGCACCTTGAAGACATGATGGAAAGCGCAGTATACCCTTATTAGCAGCAATCACCCGAGAATAAGCTTACACCCAATTGGTTTTTAACTCAATTGGGGTTAGACTTATTTCTGAGCACATACGTGGAAAAAGAAATTACGCAAAAAAAAGAAAAAGATTTTTACTCCAATGCCCATCTTTTTGTGGCAGCGATACGTATTTGCGAACACCAGAGTTCGGCATCGCCATCGCTCGAAGACGTCTGCAAAGCCCTTTCGTTTTCTGTGGAAAAAGGAAATTTAATTTGCAGAAAACTCAAAGAGATGGAAATAATTGATATGGTGGAGGGGTCCTTCGGCGATCGGCTTTTTGTTCGGAACCATCTTAAATTAGAAGATATCCCGCGAGGTGAAGAAGAGAGCAAACTTGAAGAAGAACTGAAGAAATTTCGAAATGCTCAAAAAGCATTTTCGCAAAAAATTGAGTCATTCCAGATCCAGCAGTCACAAAAGAAAAAGGACCTTTTCGCCGAAATGGAAAAAAAACTGAAAGAAGAACTGGACAAGAAAACCAAATGATTTTTCCTTGATATATAGTCGAATTTATCATCAATTTAAATAAGTTATTCTTATTATGGAAAACAATATGAACATACCGGGCTCAGTTCAGGGGGACTTTTATTTCCGGAAGGTGATGCGAAAAGATAGCGAAGAAATCTCATTGGATGCGGATATGATCCGGTTGCTGATTGCCATTGATGAAAACAAAAGTCTTTATAAGATCGCCGAGGAAGTTGATATGGAGACGACAACTCTGAAAAAGACACTGTCCAAATTGCTGGAGCAGGGACTCATTGAACCGGTAAAAAAAAATGTTCCCTATCTCGATCGTTTCTTTCTCGAAGCGCTCAGAATCAATTTGTCAAAGGCGATCGGGCCCATGGCTGAAATCCTTGTCGATGATGTTGTGGCGGAAATGAACTTAAATATTTCTGAAATACCCGTAAATCAAGCGGCAGAATTGATCAATAATCTTTCGCTGGAAATCCCGGATGAGAAAAACCGAATCGATTTTAAGAAATTCATGCTTGCTATATTGAATAAAAAATGAATCAAAAATGAGGAGCTCCCACCATGATAGACATTACCTGTGATGCATGCGGGAAAAGATACCGAATTGATGAAACCAAAATGATGAAAGATAGTGCAAAGGTTAAGTGCAAAACCTGCAATCACATCATGGTTGTCACCAAACCAAAACCCGAACCCACATCAGCACCTTCAATATCCCCCGAAATTGAACAGCCGGCCATACCGCGGCAACCCGAAGTGCGTGCTGAAGTACCCAGAAGTGTTGGTGAGCGGTCGGTTCCGCCGGCAGATGAGCAACCTGCCGAAAGGGAGAAAGAAATACCGGCGTTTTATGGCGCACAAAAAGTACGTTTTGGACTTTTTACAAAAATTATCATCCTTATGCTGTTCATTAGCCTGGTCCCCTTTCTAAGTTTTTGGGCGCTCACCTGGCGGGAAACCAACGATCGAATTCGATCGGAAACTGAAATCCTGATGGCGCAAACCGCTAAGGGCTTGGGAAACCAGATAGACAGCTGGATTAACAACAACGTTTCAATTTTGAAAACAGCAGCAAGACTGCCGGAAATTATGTCGATGAAACCCGAACGCCAGGTAACGGTGTTAAAAACCATTCATGAAGAATACCCCTATATATATCTGGCTTTTACTCTCGGACTTGACGGGATGAACGTCGCTAGAAGTGATGATGTCCCCTTAAAAGATTTTTCCGACCGGCAGTACTATAAGGATATCGTAAAAGGAAAAAACCTTAGCTGGCAAACCTTGATTGGTAGGACGTCCAAAAAACCGGCCCTGGTGCTGGCGGTTCCGATTAAATCCGAAAATAATATAGTGGGCGTGATGGCGGCCGAGATGACAGTGGATGCTATATCCCAAAATATTGCTACCTGGAAAACAGGCAAAACCGGTTATGCATTCCTGGTAGATGAGAAGGGCTTTGTAATTTCCCATCCGATCCGGCAATATGTGGCTTCACGTAAAAGTTTGAACTCCCACCCGTTAATCGCCAACTTCCGCAAGAGGGGATGGACCACGATAACTACCCGGTTTGCGAATTCACAAGGCAACGCCTCTCTGGGTCATGTCCGAAGCAATAATTATGGTTGGGCGTTGGCGCTGCAGCAGGAAAATCAAGAAGTATTCTATGCTCTGCAACGAGTCCAAAAATTTGCCCTTTATCTGCTGTTGTCCACGGTAGTGATCGTAATCATCATCGCTTGGTTGTCAGCCCGTGCCATTGTCATCCCAGTCAGAAAGCTTACCGACGCCGCCGAACGGATGAGCTTCGGTGAATTAAATGTAAAAATCGATGTTCGCTCCAAAGATGAAATCGGCCTGCTAGCACAGGCCATCGGACGGATGCAAACCAGCTTGCGTTTGGCGATGAGTCGTCTGCGTAGAAAAAGATAAATTAGCTTGATGTTCCGGTAATCGTCACCTCGATGCTCCGCTTACGGGCACGGTTGTCATGGTTGATCGCTACAACCTGTTGCCAGGTGCCCGTTTTCAAACGCCCGCCTCTAATCTGCAACGCGATGGAGGGTCCCATCAATGCTGCCTGTACATGACTGTGACCGTTACCATCGTGCCAGGCCTTTTCATGTTCATATTCCAGACCAGGTGGTGCCAATTGGTTAATGGCCCTTTTTAAATCCTCAACAACCCCCCGTTCGTATTCGATTGTTGTCAGCGAACCGGTTGATCCCACCATGGTTGCGGAAAGATGTCCGTTTTCGATTTTTGATTCCCGGATCAAGTGCGTGAGTTGAGGGGTAATGTCGCAAATATCTGGACCCGTATTTAATCGGACATCAATTGTGTGGAAGAATATTATGGCCGGTTTCATGGTCTCTGCTCCTATCGATGTTTAGTTTCTTCCTGACGCAGGCTGGTAAGATCCTCGCGGATCCATTTTCGCGGGATATTTAGCATTGATGACCTCGGTGCGGAACCTAATGCCAGAGAGTGTTCAAAAGCTCTACCCGCAGACATTAAATCGCCTTCAAGCCAGTGCTTTAACCCAATGATGTATTCATTTTCCATCCAAAGCTCCTGTGATTTTATTAACTGCCTGCGAAAAACAGCTTCTGGCAAAGCACCTGTGAGATAGTTGGCCCGGTGTCCCCAAAAAGAAGCGTCAGCAAATTTATCAACAATCATCTGCCAGTAACCGCTTGCCCGTTTTTTATCTCTAAAATGTCTGGCAACCGTTATGCCGGCAAGCATCGCTGCATGGGCCCGAATGGTTTTGTCAACCCGTGGGGAATGGATAACCGAATCGTACCAGCCGAGGGCTTCTTCGAATTTTTGCAACTCAATCAGGCGGGCGGCCAATGACATAGCCGTCTGGGGATCTTTGCTTTCATAGACGGCCCGTTTTAAAAAATCAAGTTCACCGGTTAGATGGCCTTTTCTGTGCTGTACTTTAGCCATTAAGCGCAAAGTGGCTTTGTCGTTCGGGTAAAGTTTTAAGCTTTTACTCACCAGGGCTTCGGCTTGCTCGAAATTATCTGCTTTCAGATGGATTTTTGCGATTTCATTCATGACTTTTGGAAACTGCGGCTCACGGCGCAGCGCCTCTTGCAAATAAACCATGGCCTGCTTTGTGCGGCCATGTAAAGATAAAATACGGCCGATGCGGTATGGGGAGTCGGGATCCCAGGGATACTTTACCATGGACATTTCATAAAACTCCAGAGCCTCATTCAAGGAACCGTTTATTTCGTGTCGCATGCCAATGAAAAATTCCTGTCGAGCAGTCTTACGGTCCGCAAGATGCGGCCAATCCGGCCAACACAACAGACATAAAATCCCAAGTAAAGGAATTACTCCGTAAAGAAACCGTCTGTTCTTGGATTGTAAAAGGGTAAACAATTTCCACAGGGCAAAAGCAGCAAACAAAGTCAAAAGCACCACAAACGGCAGGCGGTAGCGGTCGGATACTTTGAAAGGAAAAATCGATACAGTCGCAACCAGGGTATAGATAAACACCAAACCTTGATTTTTTGTTGCAGGTCGAACAACAATAATTCCTAGAAAACCGAAGGGCCCGATCAACCAAAAAGCCGTCCATGGCAGGGAAAGAAACCATGAATAGCCTCGATAGGCATATACGTCGAACTCTTGACTCCATTCGCGGGCATTTAAAAAAATCAACAAGCGCTTTAAGAGATTCCTTACAACGCCAAGGGGATCAGCGTGCAAAATATGCCATGTCTTTTCAGCCCAGAAACGCTCGATTTCCGCTTCGGAGCGCAAACCAGCCTGAAAAGGCAAGTGCATATATTTCTGAAATAAAATTCCGGAAGGCGGGTGAAGACCCTCAAACTCGGGGTCGATGGCGGAATAAAGGCTCCACGTCGCCTGGGCTCGCAACATGGGCACACCGGTGAGCTGAAAATTGCGCACAACAATGGGCCCAATGAGAATGAGGGTGCCGATTGAAAACAGCGCAGCATTTTTGATCGCTTTTGACCGCCATTGTTTATGGCAATAGATGATCCATCCTAAGATAAAAGGGAAAATCAGAAAGAGATTGGCCCGAACACCGGCTTATAACGCAAAGTCTAAGCCGGCCGCAAATATCGCCCAGGAGCGCCAGACCTGATGAACCAACAGCCAGATGGTAAGACTTTGAAAAAAAATACTGAAACTTTCGGCGTATTTTTCAGATTCGAGAACG
>CP070746.1:757234-770867 GCA_020348305.1 Desulfobacterales bacterium | reverse complement strand
TTAAGTAAGGGTCTTTAATATTGATGAATTCGACTTTTTACGAATTCATCTTAAGTTGCATTGAACAACCGTTTAGGGTCACAAGTCAAGTAATAAAATGTACAGATTCTCAGGTACGAAAACATAAGTAGGTATAAAGATAAAAAAACTTGACAGTATAGCCATGTGTAATAAATAAGAATGAGCCTGGGGTTAGCTTAATTGAACCAAGCTCAATTAAGGTATGTAATGCTCGGAATCTCAATTAGGCGCTTAGCGATGTCCTATCGACTTTAGGTTTAATCCACTTTCGTCAAATACATATGCGATTTGAGGTGTTATGCTGAGTTTATTGTTTTTTATCGTTGCGGCGGGTCTCATTTTACAAGCCAGTATCGGATTAACTTTCTTGATTTCATCTATGTGGGAAAAAGAGCGCCGGGCCACGGTTTTTGGAGGTTTGCAATTTATAGGAATGCTGGCGTTGGTAATCCTTTTCTTTTATCTGCTCAATACGGGGTTTCTAAAGACACCCCCCGGGGTTATGCTCTTAATTGTTGGGCTTATTATTGGCGCATTGGCCGCTTTTTTCCTTATTAAAAGAATAGGGGAGAATGTCAAGGCTTTGGAAGGTACTAAGGGGCTAATCGTCAGCGCAGTGAGCCGTCAGGATGAACGCGAAATTATGTTTGCCAGAAATCGGTCGCTTCCACCGGGTTCCGAACAATATAAGCACTTTTATGATGCCCATCCGGAATATGAGGAATACGATACCGCCAGAAGAGAAAAAGGAGGACCTTTAGGTCAACCCGGAACAATCGACAAGCCCCTTGAAAGACCCAATTTGGCGGCTACTTTTGCCTCCCTATCCATCCCCTTGTTCCTTTCAACCCCTGAAAAAGTTGAACCTCGAGCGCTGCCCATATTTCCGGATCAACCGCAAAATATAAATCCAGACATCGCCAGTGAGATAGTAAAGGGTTACACCAAAAATCTTGGTGCGGATTTGGTCGGAATTACGGAAACCAATCCGTTATGGGTCTATTCCCACCGGGGAGAGATTTTTCATGAGAATTGGGATGAGTGGGGCAAGGAGATTGAATTAAAGCATAAATATGCCGTGGTTTTTGCTACGGAAATGTCTTTAGACTTGGTCGGCACTGCTCCCCATACGCCAACAACCATTGCGAGTATGGGTAACTACGCCAAAGGCGCCTATATTGCGACGCAACTTGCAGCTTATATGGCAAACCTCGGCTATTCTGCTACAGCCCATCACCTTCGGCATTACGACTTTGTTCTGGTTCCCATGGCCGTAGACGCCGGTTTGGGGGGATGCGGTCGTCTCGGCTACTTGATGACCAAAGAGTTTGGCCCGCGGGTCAGGCTGGGAGCTGTGAGTACCGATCTTCCGCTGGTACCCGACCGCCCTGTGGACATCGGCGTAGAAGATTTTTGCCGAATCTGTAAAAAATGTGCGGTATGTTGTCCGTCCAACTCCATTCCATCTGATGATCCCACAGAAGTCAATGGAACCCTGCGCTGGAAGCTCAACGCTGAGACCTGCTTTGATTATTGGGGTACAGTGGGAACGGATTGCAACATCTGTATGCGGGTATGCCCATGGAGCCATGCCAATACTTTTCCTCATAAAATCATACGGGCATTAATCAGTCGAAACCGTTATTCAAGACGCTTATTTTCTATCATGGACAATATTTTTTACGGCAAAAAGCCCAAACCCAAAGCCGCTCCAAAATGGGCGCAGCTTAACCCTAATTGAGCTTTCGCTCAATTAGGGTAGTACATTCATGCAGAAGGTTTATTTATGAAAGAATCACAAAAATATTGGAATCCGGTTCTGGAAACCCTTCCCATCGAAAAGATTCGAGAACTGCAACTTGGAAAGTTCAAAAAGATTTTCAAATGGGCGTATGATCACTCCAAATTCCACAGAAAGTTGTATGATGCAGCCGGGGTAAAGCCAAAAGATATCCGCTCGTTTGAAGACATCCGACATGTGCCGACGGTGGAAAAATCCATGATGAGAGACATCCAGGGCAAAGACCCGTTTCCATACGGGGATGCGCTTTGCGTTCCTTTAGAGGAGGTAACGATTTTCCGACAGACCAGCGGTACCACCGGTCAACCCGTGTATCAACCCGATACTTGGCAGGACTGGGAGTGGTGGATGGAAAGCTGGGCGTATATTCTCTGGGCCCAGGGCTATCGCCCCAGCGATCGGGTGTTTATTCCGTTTGGTTATAACATTTTCGTGGCCTTCTGGGCCGGCCATTATGCCGCCGAAAAGATCGGCTGTGAGGTTATACCGGGAGGTGTGCTGGACACAAAAGCTCGTATTCTAAAGATTCAGGAATTGCGGGCCACGGCCATGATGGGTACGCCCACATACATTCTTGGAATGGCGGAGACGGCCCGGATGAAAATGGATGTGGATCCATCAAAATTGACAATTGAAAAGATTACCTGTGCCGGCGAATGCGGCGCCAGCATTCCCAGCACCAAAAAACGTTTGCAAGATGCCTGGGGCGCCAAGGTATATGACCATGCCGGTGCCACGGAAATCGGTGCCTGGTCCTTTGAATGCCAGGAACAGCCCGGCGGTATGCATGTGAATGAAGCGCTTTTCCTGGCGGAAATTGCCGATATGGAAACCGGAGAAATTATCGAAGAGCCGGGCCGCAGAGGAAAAATGATCATCACCGCCTTGGATCGCCAGGCCCAACCCTGTGTGCGTTTTGATTCCAAAGATGTTATCGAATGGGCAGCGGAGCCTTGTTCGTGCGGTCGAACCTCAAGATTGATTCAAGGCGGGGTGGTCGGCCGGGCCGATGATATTACCAAGGTGAAAGGGGTGCTTCTGGCACCTTCTGCCATCGAAGAGGTAGTTCGTAGCGTAGATGGTTTGGGGGATGAGTATGAGGTGGTTGTAGACAAAGTCGGCGATGCGGATCAGATTAAGCTCAGGGTGGAAGTGTTGCCCGAGGCTCAGGATCAATACCAGCTCATAGAGACAGAACTTCAAGATCAGCTCAGGCTAAAAACCAATCTGCGATACGATTTGGAAATTTGCGGCTGCGAGACGCTTCCCAGATATGAAGTGAAGGCGAAACGATTTAAAGACTTAAGAAAACAAAAATCCGAAGACTGATTGAGTTACGCATAATCTAAGGAGATGCGATGAGTAAGCAGATCGATATCAAGAAGATTCATTCCAAAATTCAATTAATGAAAAACACGGCTGAAGAATTGGAGCAGTTAGGGAAGAATTTTCCGGCATTATCCAGAAATATGGTTCGGATTTTGGCCAGCTTAAAGATGCTGGAAATTAATATATCCGACGTTGTCAATCTGGAGCGTGACAATTAAAATAAATTGACTGTAATATCACATTTTGTTTTAATAAATCAGATGGTTCCAATCGTCCGCATAGCATAGGATCTATGATGAGTGAACAGGCAACGTTTTGCTCCATTGATGCCATCTGCGAACATCTTTCAGAGCATCGATACATAACCGATCAATCGCTGGCAACGGTCATTTACCTCTCCTACCATCTTCACAAGCCCATATTTTTAGAAGGAGAGCCGGGGGTTGGTAAAACTGAAGTTGCATTGGTCCTTGCGGATATCCTCGCCACGCAACTTATCAGACTCCAATGCTATGAAGGCCTGGACGCGAATTCAGCTCTGTATGAATGGAATTATCCCAAGCAGCTGCTGCGTATTAAAATGGATGAGCAGTGCGGTTTGTCTCCGGAAGAAATGGGTCAGGTCATATACAGTGAGCCGTATTTGATCAAAAGACCCTTGCTGGAAGCCATCCAAAGTTCTCAAGGAAGCCCCCCGGTTTTGTTAATCGATGAACTGGATCGTGCCGATGAGGAATTTGAGGCCTTTCTGCTCGAGATCCTCTCGGATTTTCAGGTATCGATACCTGAAATTGGCACCCTGAAGGCCACCCACAAACCGATGGTGGTGATTACCTCTAACCGGACCAGAGACATCCACGATGCGCTCAAGCGGCGTTGCCTTTATCATTGGATCGACTACCCAGATCTGGATAAAGAAATGAAGATCATCCAGGCACGGGTTCCCCATCTGGAAGAATCTCTGACCCATCAGGTAGCCATCTTCATGCAGAACATTCGTCAGGAGGATCTTTTGAAAAAACCGGGCATATCCGAAACCCTTGATTGGGCGGAGGCTCTTCTCAAACTGCACCGAAGTGTCCTGGATGAAGAAACCGTGGCACAGACCCTCGGTTGCATCCTCAAATACCGCGAAGATATTTTAAAGTTCAAGTCAAGCATCTGGGCGGACCCCGATAAACGCGAACATCTTTTAACCTCTTATTCAAACCATCATGATGGATGAGACCACCCCGGCTTCCCAACGATCCGGCAAAGGATTGATCGAAAATATCGTCCGGTTTTCAAATCTGTTGCGGGAAAACGGTCTTTCAGTATCTTTGCCGGCTGTATTGGATACCTTCGAAGGCTTGCCTTTGATTGATTTTTCCGACCTCGATGTATTCAAGTGTTTGCTTCAGGTAAATTTCGTTTGCCGCAAAGAAGACATCGCCACATTCGATAGGTTATTTTATGCGTATTGGTTGCCGGAAAATAGAAGCAGATTGACGATCCAGAGAGAGCGTAACGGAGAAGGTGAAGAAGAACCGGCTGGGGTCTCCTCCCTAAAAGAGAAAATGACCGATGCCAGAAGCCCGGATGACGCTGCAACAGTGGCGGTCAGGCAAGCGACGCTTCGCTACAGTCCGGATTCCCCTCCCAGGATAGGTGAAACGCAAGATCTCAGTTTCGCAGCATCCAAAGCCGTATACGAATACATCTATAAATTGCTACAGCCGCTGACCAACCGCATAAGCCGGCGGTTTAAATACACAATTTGCGGTAAAGAAATCAGTCTCAGGAGAATACTCAGAAAAAACATGCAATTTGGAGGGGAACTCATTTTGCTTGATTTTAAAAAGAAGAAATTAAAAAAACGACGCGTTATCTTTTTTTGCGACATCAGCGGCTCCATGGATATTTATACCCTGATGATTCTCCAATTCATCCATGCGCTTAAACGAATCGATCGTCGCACGGAAATCTTCTTTTTTTCAACAGATCTTTCCAGGGGAACCCATCATTTCGATGGGGGTGATTTCGCTTCCGTCATATCAGGACTTCCGGGAGTTGTTGCGGCCTGGAGCGGCGGCACACGGATCGGCCATAGTCTTAGACACTTTAATGAGACCTACGGCAAACGGTTGCTTTCGAGCAAATCCATTGTAATGATTTTCAGCGACGGTTGGGACCGGGGCGAAGTCGATATGCTCGAAAGGCAAATGGCTTTTTTTAAGCGCAAGGTATATAAGATCATATGGCTCAATCCCTTATCGGGAGCAAAGAATTATCAACCAATTTGCCAGGGAATGAGCGCAGCGCTTCCCCATGTAGATTACTTTTTGCCCATGGGCGCTCCGCAGGATCTCCATTTTTTGAGCCATATGCTGGAAAAGTTGATTGCTTAGAGGTTTTATTACGATTTGTGAAATTGGAGGACTTTTTTGTGTATTCTATTACTGATTGGAATAGACTGAGCTCAGATATCGAAAACGCTGTAGATGAGGCCTGCAAACAGTTTAGGAACCTTTCGGAGGAAACTATCGAGGCGCGGCCAAATCCTGGCGACTGGTCGGTGAAGGAGATAATTGGGCACCTGGTAGACTCGGCGTCAAATAATCACCAACGCTTTGTCCGTTTGCAGGTAGCCGACGGTCTGGCTTTCCCGGATTATTCACAAGACAACGATGCCTGGGTGTCTATCCAAAGGTACCAGGGGGCGCCTTGGGATGACCTGTTAGCTCTCTGGCGATATTTCAACCTTCACCTAGCACGAGTCATCCGGAGCGTCAATGAAAGATGCATCGACCATATATGGGTGGTGGATGAAGACACTTCGATTACACTCGGTGAACTCATGATTGATTACCTGAGACATTTGAAAGACCACTTGCAACAAATCAGGGAACGCATTGAAGGGGCGACATAACAGCGGTCAAAGTTATTCGAATTAAGTAAGTTATTTCAGCAGTGGGATATGCATTGGTCACTTCGTGAATTTTTTCTATTTTTCTTCTCTTCTAATGCATCGAGAATTTTTTCAGGTGTTATGGGGAGCTCCATGAAGTTAACGCCGATGGCATCGTAAATGGCATTCACAATCGCCGGGGCAGGGGATAACTGGGTTCCTTCTCCGGCTTCTTTGGCACCGAAGGGTCCGATGGGGTCGTCGGTCTCCACTTCAATAGCTTCGATTTCGGGCATTTCCAGAAACGTCGGGAAGCCATAGTCGAGAAAAGAGGGATTCATTACCTGCCCCTTTTCAACGATCACATCTTCATAGAGCGCCTGTCCCATACCGCCGACGACAGAGCCTTCCAGTTGTCCCTCCACCAGCATGGGATTGATGGCTCGTCCGCAGTCATGAGCCGTCACCATCCGCAAAAGCTTAACTTTGCCAGTGTGAAGATCGACGTCGACCTCAGCGGCCTGGGTCATGAAGGAGTAACTGGGAGCAAAATTACCGTCTTCTTTAAAAAGGGTGGTCGGTTCCGTGGCCGGTGCCATCCATGATCCTCTGCCGACAATGGGCATGGGAAGATCCGCATACTGGTAAGATTTCAAGGCTTCTGACAATGTCATTCCCTTTTCAGGTGAGCCCTTTACGAAAATGTTGCGGTCTTTGGCCACAAGATCGGCCACATTGGCTTCCAGTTTATCGGCGATGAAATTAAACAGCTTCTGCTTCACAGAGATCACTGCCAGCCGGGCCGCATTCCCGGCTCGAACCGTAACCCCGCTTCCAAAGGTGCCGGGGTCCAGGGGGGTGATACCCGTATCGGCGGCCGTGATGCGAATGTCTTCGATGGGCACACCGAGCTCCTCGGCAACGATCTGGCTGATCACCGTTTCCGCTCCCTGTCCGATGTCGGCGGCTCCCGAAAGTACATTGACCGCTCCATCACGTCCGAGTTGGACCACCGCTCCGGAGCTGATATGACTCATATTGCTGACCCCGCTGGGAAAGGAGGCGCCGGCCAAGCCTACGCCCCTGCCCAAGGGCAACTTCCCGCGCTTTTCCTTCCACCCAATGGCGTCGGCTGCTTTCTTTACCGAATCGGAAAAACCGCAGGTATTGATAATAAATTTGGCCGGGTGCGGTTCTCCGGCATGAATGCTGTTCTTAATCCGAACCTCGGCCGCATCCAGTCCGAGGCGTTCGGCGATCATATCCAACTGTCGTTCCACCGCAAATCGGGCTTGAGGAATGCCGTGTCCCCGCATGGCACCGCCCACCGGTTTGTTCGTATAGACATGGTAGCCCTCGTAGATCAGATTGGGCACACGATAGGGGATCATGAGAAAATAACAAGACAAGGCGATCATGGTCGGTGCGGTGCTGTTGTATGCCCCGCCATCCGCATGCGCTTGAAATTTTTGGGCCAGGATGATTCCGTCTTTTTTCATACCGGTTTTCACGGTGATATACATGGGGTGTCGCTGTCGAGTTGAGATGAAAACTTCTTCTCGTTCATAAACAAATTTTACCGGTTTGCCCAGCTGGATGGCAAACCAGGCCGCACAGAAATCCTTGGCGTATAAATCAATCTTTTGTCCGAAACCGCCGCCGACTTTGGGTTTGACGACACGCACTTTGCTTTCCGGAATCTGGAGGGTATTCGATAGATTTCTTCTTAAGAAAAACGGTATCTGGGTCGATGACCAGATGGTGAGTTCCCCGTTTAACGGATCAAACTGAGCCAGGGCGGCGTGGGGTTCCAGGGGAGCGTGATTGACGGGCTGGGAGTAAAACGTGTCTTCAAAAATAGCATCACATTCGGCAAAAGCTTTTCTCACATCACCAAATTCTTTTCGGATGGCAAAGGAGGTGTTATTCTTTATGCCTGCATGAATCTCAGGAGCGCCTTCTCTTTTGGCTTCCAAGGGATCAAATACGGCCGGCAACTCTTCATAGTCCACCTTGATCAGCTCCACGGCCTCTTCCGCAATCTCAGGGTCAATCGCGCAGACGGCGGCCACATCATCGCCAATGTAGCGTACCTTATCCTTGGCCAGGGCATACTCATCTTTGGCCATGGGTACGATGCCGTATTTTCGATCGGGAATATCCCGCCCCGTGACGACGCCTTTTACGCCCGGCAGTTTCTCGGCTCTTGAGGTGTCAATGTTAAGAATTTTGGCGTGCGGAACCGGACTTCTCAGGATCTTGCCAAATAGCATACCCGGAAGGATGAGATCATCCGTAAATAGGGCGGTTCCTTTTACTTTCTGGGCCGCATCCATCATCGGCAAGCGCGCGCCGACAACATTTAATTCTTTTTCCATCTAAAACTCCTTGCCGCTTTGCTCGGTGACGCTCATCACGGCTTCAAAGATTTTTTTGTATCCGGTGCAACGGCAGAGATTACCGGCCATTTTTCTCTTAATCACTTCCTCGGTGGGGTGCTTTTCTTCACCAAGGATGGCTTTGGCCGTTAAAATCATCCCGGGTGTGCAGAAACCACATTGAAGCCCGCCGTTTTCAACAAAGGACCGTTGCAATGGATGCAAATCCCCGCCTTCATCCAATCCTTCAATGGTTAAAATTTCTTTGCCGATCGCATCAACTGCGAGCATTATACAAGACAGATAGGCATCTCCGTTGATCAGTACGGTGCAGGCACCACAGGCACCCAGATCACACCCTCGCTTTGTGCCCATTAATCCAAGCTTGTCCCGCAATACCTCAAGAAGTGTATTGTTCGGGGAAACCAGTATCTCATGGGTATCGCCATTTATGTTCAGTTCAATCGCCTGTTTCATGATTTTGCCCTCCTCATGGCTTCACTCACGGTGCTTTTCAGCAGCAACCCCATCAGCCTGCGTTTATAAGTCGTCGAATAAACAGATGTTTTAATAGGCTTGGCCTCCTTAGCGGCAAGGGCGGAAGCTTCGTCCAGGATATTTTCACTCAGATTTTTCCCATTCATAAATGCTTCAACCTGGTGTGCTCTTAAGGGCTTGCGATCTGCAGCGGTAAAAGCGACCCGGTATTCTTTATTCTCCATTGAAGCCCAAAATGCTGTTCCCACAATGGGAAAATCGATGCTTTCCCGATTGGCAAATTTTATGTAACTGGAAACCCCATCCATTTCTTCCAGGGCTATGATAATCTCGGCTAAAATTTCTCCAGGATTCAAATTCAACGGGGCTTTTCCATCTCCAGAAAAAAGGTCTTCCAAAAGAATCTCCCTTGAATCCTTGTGGCCTGTTACCAGGATTTTGGCATTTAGTGCCAGAAGCGCGGGGGCGACATCTCCGCAATAACTCGAATAGCAGATCTCTTTTTTATTCACTACGTGACAGATCTGTCCGCCGGCTTTAAAGCAAGTTGGCCTGGCACTTCGCCACCACTGGGATTGATTAAAGAACTTACAGCGGTTTTGTTGACAAAGATTGCCTGCCAGGGTACCCATAGTCTGATGATGGTATGAGCCCACAGTTGAAGCCGCTTCGGCAAGTACGGGCAGCTTTTCTTGTATCAGAGATGTCATATAGATGTGCTTGAGAGTGGTGAGTGCACCAATTCGAACGGCTGCATTATCTTGTTTAATGTAGTCCAGATCATTAATGCCTTTTATGTTCACAATCGCCGGTGGGCATTCAACCTTATGTTTCATGTTGACTAAAAGATCGGTTCCGCCAGCCAGTATTTTAGCCGATGGCTCATTTTGTAAAATCGAGACCGCCTCCTTCAGGCTTTTTGGCGCGAAATATTCGAATTTTGGTAATCTCACGACTGCCCTCCTGCTTCAACGAATTGAAAATTGACTATTTGACCTTCACAGAATAAATGATATAAATTTCATATAATAAAATAAAGATTCATAAAATGAAACAAATTAGTTCCCAAAATTCGGTATATAAAGTACAGGCATTAGAACGTGCTCTGGATATTCTAGACAGCTTTAGTTTTCAGAATAGAGAATTGAGTCTCTCCGATGTGGTATACCGTACCGGACTCAATAAAACAACCGCCAAACGATTGATTTCAAATCTTACACGCCGCGGATATCTCAAACAAGATCCCCAAACCAAAATGTATCAGCTCGGCATGCGTCTATTCGAATTAGGCGGAATTGTTTTTTCTTCGTTCTCCATGCGCCGGGCAGCCGCTTACCCGATGTCCAATCTTCAGAGTGAAACCGGCGCAACTGTTCTTTTAGGGGTTCAGATTGAGGATCAGTTGGTGTATATCGACAAACGCGAAGGGGATGGAATGATCCGAATTGCATCGGATATCGGTTGGCGGCGACCGCTAAACTACGGTATGTTGGGTATGGTGTTGATGGCCAGTCTCGACTCAAAAGACGTGATGAGGATTTTGAAGAAAGATCCCCTGCAAGCCCATACCGCATTTTCCATTACAGATGAAGATGCGTTCAGTTTGCGTTTAGAAAAAATTCGTGCTCAGGGGTATGTTTTAGAAAAAGAAGAAGCAGTAGAAGGTGTGATGGGTATTGCTGCGCCAATCAGGGATTATACGCGACAGGTCGTAGCAGCGTTAGGTATCGCTTTGCCGGTGGGTCAACGCAACCTAAATCAAGATTTGGATCGGATTGCGGGTTTGGTGAAACACACATGCGAAACCATTTCGTCTGATATGGGATACCTAAAGATTTAACCGTTCAGAGGTTCAGAGTTCAGCGTTCAAGGTTACCTTTTTTTCGCAATCATCACAGGTTCAGTTTTTGCGTGAACCCTGAACCGATGAACCCCAAACATTTGAACCTTTAAACCTCTACCAGAAAGGTTATAACATGAAGATTTTCGAATCTCTAACGGTGGGAAAAGTTTTAGAAAAAAGTGCTACTCAAGTTCCGGACAAAACTGCTGTGGTGGATGGGGAACAGAGGAAAACCTTTAAAGAACTAAACACCATGGCCAATGCACTGGCAGCCAGTCTTGCCGAAATCGGATTTAAAAAAGGAGATCGGGCCGCCATTTATATGAAAAATTCCATTGAGTTCATGGTGGCGTTTTATGCCCTGCAAAAGCTAGGGGCTATCGTGGTATGGGTAAATTCTCTGTATCGCAAAAAAGAAGCAGAATTCATCCTCAAAAATTCAGAGGCCAAAGGGGTTTTTATTTTCAGGGAATGGAACGATCACCATTATCTACTTGACATTTTGAGCCTCAAAAACGAGCTTGTGGAGCTTGAGTCCATCATTCTTGTCGGAGATGACGAAGGCCAGGGCATATATTCGTTTTACAGTTTAATAGAGAGGGCAGGGGATAAGGCAGTTCCATCTGTCGACATCAATTCCCAAGAAGACCTCTCGATGCTGCTTTATACTTCCGGCACCACGGGTAAACCAAAAGGGGCCATGATTACCCATTATGCAGCGGTTCGCTCGGGATGGGAATATTCGTTAGGTGTTCAAGCAAACTCCGAGGATATTTTTATCGGCTTTTTACCCATGAGTCATTCCTATGGGTGCGGGTCGATCTTGATCCAGCCCATTTTGCTCCAATCAACCGTTGTCCTGATGGATAAGTTTGAAGTGGAAAAGGCGTTCCGACTCATCGAGCAAGAAAAGATTACCTTACAATTAGCTGCACCGCCCCACTATATCCTTGAACTCAATCACAACAGCCGGCCAAATTATGATCTTAGTTCTCTTAGAGCCGGTCTCATCGCCGGAATGATCGCACCAGAGGGCTTGATCACCCAGGTGGAAAAAGAGATGGGCGTCTATCTGACGTCTTTTTGGGGAGCATCCGAAGTCGGTCCGGGCCTGGGGACCATGTGTCCCTATCCTTCGCCGCTGGATATCAGAGAAAAATATATCGGGCGGCCGATTGCCGATACACGGATGCGGGTAGTGGATCCCAATACCCGTAAAGAACTGGAAGACGGACAGATCGGAGAGTTAACCTTAGCCGGATGGCATGTCATGAAAGGCTATTGGAAAAATCCTGATGAGACCCAAAGACAAATTATTGATGGCTGGCTTTTCATGGGTGATCTGGCATCCAGAGAAAAAGGCGGTTACTTCAAAATTTATGGGCGTACAAAAGACTTGATCAATCGAGGAGGATATAAAATTAATCCTTATGAACTCGAATGCATGCTCATCGAGCATCCCAAAGTTGAACAGGTTTGCATTGTTGCAACCCCCAACCCTATTTTAGGCGAATCGATCTGTGCCTGTGTGATCCCCAAAGCGGGTCAAACGGTTACCCTGAAGGAGGTTCGGGATTTAATGAAAGATGAAGTAGCCCCGCATAAACTTCCGGATGAGCTGTGCATCATGGATGATTTTCCCAAACTGTCCGGTGGTGTGAAGATCAAAAAATTCGGCAAAGACGGCCTGGCGTAGCTGGCGGAAAAGGACGAACATCGAGAACGATTTCGGAAGTAGAAACCAAGAAAGTATTACAACAGATCGTCAGAAACCTTCCTGATTATCAATATTCCTTCCTGCGGTCCTTTTCGGCAGCAGTTGGGGCCTGGTCTTCTTGTTCGAATTGTTTGAGCTTTCGCCACAACGCTGCCCGGCTGATGGCCAACAGCTCAACCGCCCTGGATTTGTTGCCGCCGGTTGCCTTTAGGACCTTGAGAATGTACTGCTTTTCCATCTCGGCCAGGGTCATAAATTTTTGATCGGCGCCCAACGGTCGCGGATCGGACGTTTGAAATCGTCCGGGAAGATGTTTGGATCCTATGATGTTGCCGTCGGCAAGGATGACGGCACGCTCGATGATGTGTTCAAGCTCGCGGACATTACCGGGAAAATCATAGGACATAAAGATTTTGATGACATCGTCTGAGATAAAATCTACTGCTTTATTGAACTCTTTTGCATACTTGTCGAGAAAGTAGCCGCATAAGGGCGGAATGTCGTCTGTGCGCTGCCTTAAAGGCGGGATGTACAGCTCGAGCACATTCAAACGATAATAGAGCTCTTCTCTGAATTTTCCCTCCTCGACCAGCTTTCCCAGGTTGTAACGGCTGGCAGCCAGGATGCGGACATCAAGCGGAAAATTAGCGCCGCTGCTCTGCAGGGAGACGTTTTTACTGTCGATAATCTTCAACATTGAAAGCTGCATCTTCGGGGACAAATCCTCGATCTGGTCCAGCAGGATGGTGCCTCCCGAATCAGAATCGTTACCGCTGTTTTGATTCTGAACACTACCGGGAAGGAGCCCGTTGACGGGTCTGAAGAGCTCTTCGATGAGCAGGTCGTTGCTGAAACAGCCGCAGTTGACTGCCATAAAACGGTTTAGCCTTCGGGGGCTTAAGTTGTGGATAATCCTGGCAGCCAATTCCTTGCCGGCACCCGTTTCGCCGCGTATTATCACGGGGCAATCTAAACCGGCTACGCGCTCGATATTTCTTCTTAGTTCCTGCATGGCCAGGGTTTCGCCGATCATCCGTAAGCGTTCTAGCGGACCGGTTTGAGAAGTTTTTTTGCCGATCGCAGAAGGCGGCAGGATATCTTTTACCGACTCCCCAGCGGACATTAGCCCATTCGGTGGCGGCCCGGACACTCGGGCTTG
>CP070746.1:754176-757134 GCA_020348305.1 Desulfobacterales bacterium | reverse complement strand
TTTGAAAAAAATAGGAATCGACAGTTCCGGTATAGTTTTTGAAATTTTCAATATCTGTTTTTATTTCAATTTCTTATAAATTTGGCACGTGTATTGCCTTTACTTTTTTCACCTTGAAATTTTTGACAGTTCACACAGCGTTGGCGGAGATCGCTGGCAGGTTGTTTTGACTGCCAGAATTAAAATACCCCTAAATATGTTATCCCGTGGTGCCGATACTCAAGTGGCATTTAACGTAGATGAGATAACGTCATCAATCGGAGAGAACGTGTGCTTCGAGCAAAAAAGAGAGCGTAATTTTATCAATAAGTAGAGCTGACCGATGTTCCAGTCGAATAAAGCTTTTTCAGTAGGGGCGGCATCTTGCCGCGAGAGATAATCTTTAAGAGAGTTGCGAATGAAGAAGAAAGGCCGCCGGCATTTACATTTACTTTGCGATATCAGCGAACTGGCTGCGCTTTTAATCGGAAGCGAGAATATTGAAAGTTTCTTCCAGCAAGCAGTAAAGATGGTTGCCCGCCACATGGAGGCTGATGTTTGTTCGATTTACCTGCTTGATGAAAATTCCGAAGAACTAGTTTTAAAAGCAACAATTGGTCTGAATCCCGAGGCGGTTGGCCAAATACGCATGAAAATTGGCGGGGGACTTGTAGGCACAACTTTGCAGAAACTGAAACCGATGCGTGAAGGGTCCGCCGGCCGGCATCCTAAGTTTAAATATTTTAAAGAGGCACAGGAGGACCCCTTTGACTCATTTCTCTCGGTGCCCGTCCAGAGAGGTGAAGAAAAAATAGGTGTTTTGGTGGTTCAACATAAAAAGCGGGATTATTTCGATGAAGTCGATGTGATGGCCATGCGAGCGATCTCCTCTCAATTAGCCGGGGCCATCGGAAATGCTCGCCAGTTGATGGAACAAAACCAACAAAGAGCGCAGAAGACCTCTAATTATTGAATCTCGCCGAGGCTCCGGATGATTAAAGGGCAGGTGGCTTCTCCAGGATATGCGTTTGCTCCGGCAACGATGTTTGACAAGAGTCACGGCGCATTGGTTTCTGTTGAAATCGACACAGAAACCAAATACTCATTAAGCGATATTCCTTTTTTGCTGGGCATCGGCGTAAGGATTCTCAGCGTCTATCCAAAATTTCTGCCATCCGTTCAAAAGGCGATTAGTGGACTTACGATCGACGACGCTCAATTATACGCCGGCAGACTACTTTCGGAGACCACGCTTAAAGGTATCCGCGAAGCATTGAAACATTTAACGAAGACTGACATTTTCAACAAATAATGAAGGTGAATAAGATATGGCAAATGATGATAAACCTTTTAATCTTATTAACGGTGCTACCGGTGGAGCTATTGATGTCGCCCGGGAGGTGGACCATCAGCGGAGAATTGCTGCTGATTCCAAGTTGCCGCTGGAACAGCGCCTGGAGGCCTATGAGGACATATTTGATTCCGAAGTCGGCGACACATCTTTAGTGAGGGCACGCAACATTGAACGGGAGGTCGGATTTCGCCAGATCTATTTAAAGTTCGAAGGAGGCAATCCCACCGGTACTCAAAAGGACCGCATCGCTTTTGCCCAAGCAATGGATGCTTTGCGGCGAGGATTTGATACGATCACGGTTGCCACATGCGGAAACTACGGGGTAGCTATAGCACTGGCGGCCAGCTTCGCCGGGCTTCGGAGTCGAATTTATATTCCGCAAAACTACCATGCTCATCGGATAAAAGAAATGACCGATTTAGGGGCGGAAATTATTCGAATACAGGGTGATTATGAGAAAACGGTAGAAGAATCTTCTATACAGGCGCATAAACAGGAATTTTATGATGCCAATCCCGGCGGCAACAACATGCTTACCCAGATGCGGGCATACGGACAAATAGCCTATGAAATCTATGACGAACTGCGTGATGCCCCATTGGCCGTTTCGGTGCCCGTCTCCAATGGAACAACGCTGGCCGGAATTTACAGGGGGTTTCTGAGCCTTTATCGACGGGGCAAGACCTCACGCATACCACGGATCATTGCCGGATCTTCATTTCGCAAGAATCCGATCGTGCATGCGTTTTTAAATAACACCCCGTCATGTGAAGATCTTAATCCCCAAAGAATTCATGAGACAAGTATAAACGAACCGCTGATTAACTGGCATTCCATTGATGGCGATCATGCCCTCGGCGCTATCCGCCAAACCGGAGGGTGGGCCGCCGATGCCTCCGACAAAGCGATGCGAACCTATTCTCGCCTCATTCGTGAAAAGGAGGGTCTGCAGGTGCTGCCGGCCTCAACTGCAGGCCTGATTGCCTTGATGGACAAACATGCGAAGGAAACATTGCCGAATGATCGGTATGTTGTGGTATTAACCGGGAGAAAATCATGAAATCATCACCGGATGGAAATGCAATTGTTTATTGCGAGGGGATGTTCAACACCCTCAATGGGAAAACCGCCCACGGATTGGTGCGGTTTACAAAGCGGTATCGAGTTCTTTCTGTCATAGATTCTCGCTATGCCGGCCAGGATGCCGGTGAAGTATTAGATGGTAAAACTAAAAATATTCCGATATTTGTCTCCTTGGATCAAGCGGTGCGGATGGCTGTCAGCAGTAATCGACCGGCCACGCATTTCATTGTCGGATTGGCTCCCGACGGCGGCCGTCTTCCTTCAAAAGCGCGACAGGATGTAAGTGATGCCATCGCTTTTGGGTTAAATGTGGATTGCGGATTGCATGATTATCTCTCGGAGGATCCGAAACTGGTGAGTCTTGCCGATAGATATGGGGTCCAAATCCGGGATATACGCAAACCCGTACCTACCAGGGCACTTCATTTTTTCAGCGGTAAAATTGAAGCGGTTAAGGCGCTAAAAATAGCCGTTTTGGGGACCGATTCAGCGGTCGGCAAACGTACGACGGCCTGGCTGATCATAAACGCTTTCCAGGATAT
>CP070746.1:751430-754076 GCA_020348305.1 Desulfobacterales bacterium | reverse complement strand
TCAACGCTTCGCTTATACCCTTACGAGCATAAACGCATGACTCGAAGCCGATGTGGGCTGCTAATCCTTCATCGTATGGAACTTTCATCCACTGCTCCTCGACGGTTTCACCGGCGCACTCACAAGTTCTCGAGGTTGTTCAATTTTGCAGATTAGTTTACAATACATGCACTTTTGGGAGGCGAAATTTATTGAAGATATCATAGCAGGATATATGCAATTGCAGCACACCACGTTAAGTGGGGCGAATCTGTATATTTCACAGTAATCAAAGGTAGCTGATCTATAGCTTGAAAAAAGTTTATTTGAAGTATTTACTTCTAACTATTGAGAAACGCCAGAACTTGGGTGTTAAATTCCTCTGGGTGTTCCATTTGTGGGCAGTGTCCACAGTCATCAATAAGGTGAACTCGTGCATTCGGAATCCAAGACTCAGCGATGGACGCATGTTTTGCTGGTAAAAGTCGGTCTTGTTTACCCCAAATAATCAAAGTCGGTATGGTCATTGTACCAAGGTTATCCTGGAATGCTTGAATAACCTCTTTTTTAAAACTACCAAAAAAACTTGCATTGCTGCGAAGGTAAGCCAGAAAGGCTTCATGTGCGCCCGGTAAAGCAGCAAGTTGATAGTATAAATCAACGATTTCGTCTGTAATTAAAGTATGATCAAATACACATTCTTTTAAAAGGCGAGCCGTTCCCTTTTTGGTGGGGCGGGATAATATTTTGCCTATCCAAGGAATTGAAGAAAGTCGAAACATAAAGTGGGCTTCTCTTCCGAACCCTATTGAATCCACTAGAATTAGTTTGTCTAATTTTTCTGGGAATTGAATAGCGCATTGCATACTGACACCGCCTCCAAGAGACCATCCAACCAAGCTGGCATGGTCAATATTTTGTACTTCCATAAAATCTTTAACGAACTGGGCAAAAAATGGGAGTGAATAATCGACCGATGGCTTATCAGAGCGGCCACAACCGACCAGATCTATTTCATAAACACGATGTTTCTGAGAAAGAGCCTCGATATTGGAAACCCAGCTTTCTACCGCAACTCCAATCCCGGGGATCAGGATTACTGTCGATCCTTGTGACCCCTGGACCCAATAGCGTGATTTAACTTTGCCAACTTTGACATACTCGTCCTGAGGTGTTTGATCCGCCATGTTTACCTCCTTTTTCAAAAGAAATAATTATGGTTTCTCTGATTTGGAAAAGAGTTATTGTCAATAGTTGTGTATGAGAAATTTAGGCGGCGATCCGATTTTCTTCTATACCATTGACAAATTTTACTCCTCCAATTAATTCTGCTATCCTTTCAGGGCAATATAATTTAATCCATCTTTTCTCTGCACATCGACAAAGTTGAAATGCCATTGTTAAAACCGTCTTTGAGGAAAAGCAGCTCCTTACCTTGGCGGTTCTTAATCTTACCGTTGAAAAAGTTGATTCAATCGGATTGGTTGTGCGAATATGCCGCCAGTGTTCCGCTGGAAAGTCATAAAAAGTTAACAGTACATCGCGGTGCTTTTCAATGCACTCAACAGCCTTGGGATACTTGGCTTCATATATGCTGATAAAATCATCAAAGTGTTGCTGCGCTTCGTCCTTTCCTTGTGCTTTTAAACAGTTTGAATGGTGTGAAGGAATTTGGACTCTTAACTTGAGAAATATTTTATTATGGATTCGATGTCAATTATGCAAATACCCATATATAGACTTGCTATTTGATGACCTCAATTTTCACATCAATAACACCAGCATCTAATTTAGCAATACTGCTAAATGCTGAACTTGATAAATCAACTATTCGGCCTTTCGCAAAAGGCCCTCTATCATTGATTTTTACAATGACGCTTTTACTATTTTTAGTATTTGTTACTTTAACTTTTGTTCCGAACGGTAATTTCTTGTGAGCAGCAGTCTTTTTGGCTTTGTCATAAAGTTCACCACTCGCCGTTTTCTTTGACTGAAACTTCATTGCATAATATGAAGCCTTTCCTGACTCGATGTACCCAACCCAATTTGAATCACTCGTCGCAGGAGCGCTGCTGCACCCCAGTGTAGTAAAATAGATTAATACACACAAAAACCCCTTCGATATCCTCGACAATTTGTTTCCGTTTCTGTTGGCTATTTTCAACCTATGGTCTCCTTTTTCACATACCGTTTGCAAATAAGCTGCGTGACAAAAGCGTTTCGAACCTTGCACAGCCTTTACGGGAATGTTACTATTTTGCCATGATTATAAAGTGGGGTCAAATTTTGGTATATTGAGATTACCATATGAAACCTGTAGTTTCAAACGGGTTGTGTTCACACTAAATTCCGGTTTTAAATTCGGCTATAATTTATTCCGATTTATTAGATATCACAACTTTACCCTGAACTAAGGTATTCTCAATTATCACAGGTTGGCGGATATTTGGTTTGCCGGCAAGAAATCTGAAATTATATTTCTTGAGTTTAAAATCTTTTTTGTAAATAACATTTCTTAATACCTAATTTAGTTGAGCTGAAAGCATATAATCAATTTTTTGCTTTCAAGAAGTTAATTTGAAACCGATTTGAGTGAAATACATTGATCTTCAATTTTCATAAGCTGAGCAGAATCACTAAACTATCACTGATCATTTTTATAATCTG
>CP070746.1:747565-751330 GCA_020348305.1 Desulfobacterales bacterium | reverse complement strand
GTATACAAAGGGCTATATATCTTAGGTATGTATACCTTTTTTTATTAAATAATTTCACTAACTCCGCTAAATTGTTAATGATCGCCCTAATGGAGCCACCCATGTCCGGTCTAATGGAGCCACTTTAAAGTGGCAAAATCAGCGGTCTCGGAGGACTTTCAAATTAGCGTTTTTCACCCCCTTTCGCAACAGTATTTTTTAGCGTTTTTTTGCTGCTTGATTTTGTGTTTTTTTGATCTGGTTTCATACATCGAAAGCTTTTGCCTTCCAGCACTACTTTATAGGCACCATGACGCAGCCGATCGATAGTAGCAGCGCCTAAAAGACGGTTTGGGAAGGCATCGCCCCATTCGGACAGATCCAGGTTACTGGTAACAATAGTGGAGCGCCGTTCATAGCGCTCAGAGATGATATCATGCAGGTCTTCATCCTGAGGCGAGCGCAAGGGTTTTAGTCCGAAGTCATCGATAATTAGCAATCTTACCTTGGTGAGCTGGTTAAACTGCCGCTCATAGGTATGGGTGGCCCTGGCAGCATACAGTTTTCCCAGCATTTTGCTTTGAGTCGTAAAAAGTACATCGTAGCCTTTTCTGATAGCGCAATGTCCCAGTGCTTGGGCGATATGGCTTTTACCGGTGCCGCAGGGACCGACAATGAACACGGATACTTTCTCGTCGATAAACAGGCAGGTGGCAAGATCGGTAATCAGCGACCGGCTGATGGTCGGGTTAAAGGTAAAGTCAAATTGTTCAAGGGTTTTATGATTGCGGAAGTTAGCTCGTCGCAGGGCCAGGGCCAGTTTTTTTTGAGCCCTGCGTGCCACTTCATCTTGCAGGATGAGGGCCAGAAAGTCAGTGTAGGCTAATTTTTCTTCAATGGCCTGTCGGTTTCGTTGTTCCAGTGAGTCCATCACACCGGAAAGTCGCAATTCTTTGAGCATGGGAGTTAATTCAGGCATTGGATTCATATGTATTTCTCCTTTCACTGGATTAAAAGCGAGTTGATGTTGCGATAAAAGCGTCCTTTGCCGGTGTAGACTTCACCGAGCCGATCAAAAGCGCTCAGCTGGCAGGGTTCTTGGTCCAGGCCCTTTTGAAGGATGATTTTCACAGCCCGATATTTTGGATTGTCAAAGAACAATGCCCGCTGACAGGCGGCTTCCAGGCGTTTTTTTCCATACTTTTTGGCAAAACCAACAATGCCCTGTGCAGCGCGCAGGTTGTCGAGCACCCGGTCGGAGAAAAGCTGTTCAATCAGCGCCCTGCAGCCAGCTCCGATCTGGGCGGCTTGCTTGAGGCACCACTGCGGGTCTTGCATTTTATAAGCCAGTGCCTCCGGCGGCAGGTGGTCATCAAGGGTGGAACGTGCACCGGGTTTTTTCAGCCGGGGATGAACGGCGACCAGCTGCAGGTTACGGAACACTTTCACAGTGGTTTCGGTGGCCTTGAGCCACAGCTGACGGTGTACCAGCCTAAAGGGGGCGGAGTAATAGCAGTATTCAAACTGCACATGGCAGTTGCCATGCAGTTTGACTTTAGCCCAGGTGGCCAGTTCCGGAGGGACATCCGGAAGCGCAGTCAGCAAGGGCTTTTCAGTCTCAATAAAACTGGAAAGCGGCTTTTGTTTGGTCGTGCCGTGGATGCGATTGCCCGCTGTTTGAAGGATCCAGTGCTTGAGCTGGCCGTTTGCGTCGCTGAGACTGCGAAAGTCTCTCAGCGGCATAAAGTTGCGTTTGATATATTTAACACCGGACTCAACGCGTCCTTTCTTTTTCGGATCCGCAGGCGGACATGGCGAGATGATAAAACCATATCCTTCGGCACATTCCCCATAGGCACGCTGCACCACCGGATCTCTAGAGCAGGCTTTTGTGATCGCACATTTGGGGTTATCAATGATAATTTTGTGGGGAACGCCGCCGAAAAATTCAAAGGCCCGGCGGTGGCATCCCAGCCAGGTGGCCACTTTCTGATCGGTGACGATCTCCGCATACTGGTGGCGACTGAAGGCCAGGGTCATGACAAAAAACCAGGTGGAGATCTGTTCAGCGCTGAAGACGTCCTTAATCGTGGGGCCTTTGCCAAAATCGACCTGGGCGGCTTCGGCCGGCTCAAATTCTAAGATGGTAGTGGCTTCTGGGTTTGCTTGTTTTAAGGTGGCCAGATATCGGCGAACACACGAGTAGCTACCGCTAAAATCGTATTTGCGTTCAAGTGTCTGGTGGATGGTGGTGCCTTGAATACCACTGCGCCACCAACGCTCAACCTCATCGGCATAAGGCGCAACCAGCGACAAGTTTGATGTTGCTGTTAGTTTTGGCTTTAGATATTCGGCCAGTTCACTGTCTTCGGGTAGCGGCCCTTTGGCAAGCCAGCCACGTTCTTTGGCAAGTTGTCTTAACTCGGCAGCCTTACGTCGGCCCATCAGACCGGATTTGGCAATGCGGCGGTCGGATTCGCCCAGCCGCATGCGGTAAATTACTTGACGGTACTCATACATCTCGAACCTCCTGTTTGCCATGTTATCGCCTCCTGGATGAATTTTTGCCGGAGACTACATCATTTTTCAGGAAAGTCCGAGACCCATTTGCCTATCGGGTGGCTCCATTAGGCCGATCATCATGTGGCGCCATTAAGCTGAACATGAAGTGGCTCCATTAGGCCGATCATCGACTGGCTCCATTAACCCGATCCCAGGGTGGCCCCATTAAGGCGATCATCGAATGGCTCCATATTGGCGGCCATTAACAATCACAACTACCCCAAACTACAGATATGTTTTTTATATCTTTAGCTTAATGGTTCAAAGCTGCTTGATCCAACTAATTTTATTTGAAAAAACCTGTTGGGTCAAATATTAACCACAGCACATAGTTTGATAATTTTAAATCATTTCAATTATTTGTATTTAGTACCACCTTTTCCTTATTAAATATTTCTATTTTTGGAGAAGCGCGCAACTATTATATAGCAGGAAGCAATAATTCCTGACGATTAAGCTTTAAATTTGAAGGCTCTCAGACAAAACCCCATCATAATTAGCCCTTGAATATTCGCACTGATATTTTTTTTATAATTGAATTTAACATATATTTCAGATTGTTATATCAAAAATTATTATCATGTAATCTTTTTAGTCACATTTTCGGACAGATCGCAACTATTATATAATAAGAAACAAAAAATACTCGAGATCCATTAACCAGATTACAAGTTCATTTAATCAGAATCCCAGCCATTTTAACCCTGTCACTTAGATTCAAGAAGCCAACTTACGCATAGTTTACCTTTGAAATAAATTTCTGCGCCTTTTTCAGATTTAAGTTTCACAAATCGCATTGGAGTATAGGTATGAGCTTATTAATAGAAGGGATCAGCATTGTTACTCAAAAAGCGATAATTATAGATAAGTACAGGGGTGGGCTAGGACAATATATCGAGGATTGCCCGAATAGTAGCTTTTGCGCTGACGAACATCTGACCGCAATTATGTTTCATACTTTAGATGATGCCTACCGCTGGATTCGACGGTTGGAAATTCATGGATTGGCTTTCATAAAAAAGGGCCATTTTGCCGAAATTGCCATGGTTGAGAAGTTTATAGGCCCCCTTGGTTGGAAATGTAATTGGCTAAGATTTGTAAGAGCACGAGCTAAATATTTTAATTTTGACTTGGATATAAACGCTAAAATTTCAGTGTGCAGGATGACCGGAACGCAATTTGGAAAACTATCCGTACCAGAAAATATGAATTTGTGTGATTCGT
>CP070746.1:716130-747465 GCA_020348305.1 Desulfobacterales bacterium | reverse complement strand
AAAGCCAATCGTTCTGCGAAGGCATGCAAAATGTTGCAAACCTTTTTCGCCATCGATGCTCAATCCAGCCAACCCTATGGCTTCGGTATCGCTTCCCCTGCATTAACCGTTACGCGAGCTACCAAGGCCCTGATTGATCGGATAGCAGCTAATTAGTGTTTATTTTAATTTTCGGATGGGCACTGATTAGTGTTTGAATTTTTGATACTTTCATTACCTGGAAAATATGCAAGCGTCTAAAACCTCTTTGATTTCATCGCCGGTCAGACGGACATAATCTTCGTTCATTACCTCATCCAGCAAATCTTGAGACCAGACATCATAACCAGGATTCTCCTCAAAAATCCAGGCTTCCCAAGCAGGCTCAATAATTACCTCAGGAGTAAACTTCCATCCAATATCGAAGACCACTTCTGGTTCCTGGCTCATAAATACCAATTTGCCACGATAATTTTTGCCATCTGCCAGGTAAACATTTGGACAGACGTAAAAAACCTTTATTCCTTCTTGCTCCAAAGCTGCTTCGGCATATTTTTGTATGTAATCTGGGTGCACACTTGAATTCACATTGATGTGCATATGATTGGTGGTTGGCATAACAGGAAATTCTAGACCTTTTATGAAATGATCCGATTTGAAGTAGTCTTCCAGAGCATCTTCTTCCTCAAAACCGACCTCACGGAAAGGAAACTGGAGGTAAAATTGGTTAATGTACCACCGGTTCCAGACTAGCAGATTGCAGCCCGACTCGCCGCCGTCGAGGGGTTTCAATCCGACATCTTTGTTAAAGAACCATTGATAATCAAAGTGTGGCTTGCCTTTGGGTTCAATCCCGTGAAGGCTTCCCATTCCGCGCTTGGGAGCCATATGGTCGATTTTTCTAGCAGATGGCCAACCCAATCGTTCAAAGTATCCTGTCATAAGAGCTTCCAAGGATTCTGGATGTACCGAGGTTTCTACATAGGCATGGACATGAGAGCCTTCGGGATCCGGATCTCCTTGCAGCGCGGCGCAAAGACGGCGCCAATGATCTGATTCTGCAAAATAGTATTTCACTTCATTCAGAAAATCTTTTCTTTCCATTTTAAAACCTCCTAAGGTTGAAATCAATCCATCAAATTTATCTTATATGTCTCTATTTCTTTTTATCATAAGAACCTGGTTTAACAGGAGGGCTGAATACGCAGATCAGCATTAAAGGCTCATCTCCCAAAGTTTTAACCCCATGTTCGATGCCAGGTTCGGTGTAGACGGCTACACCCGGTTCCAATGGATAAATCTCGTCTCCCACTTTGGTTTCCCCACGCCCTGAAATGACATAGATTATCTCTTCTTCACTTTCATGCTTATGGGTTCCCGGATCACTGCCTGGTGGAAAACTTACCATACCAAAAATCATATTCTGGCATTCACTGTTTTCAGGTCCGATCAGCTTTTTCCACAATCGACCGGGCAGCTGAAGCCATTCAGCATCTTGTTCCTTGGCGTAATACATTTCACCCTCCTATTTATCTTATGACAGTTATTGTGAAAAATTCGAAACATCTATTCCACAGCCTATTGAACCAGGCTGGTTACAACAAGTGAAAAATGAGAAAAAGTTCTGTTAAAAACAGACACTCATAATTCTATATCTTAATGGCCAATTCAAATGCCTGCTGGATAGCATCAAAGGCATTTCCGGGACTCTGGCAATCGCCAATGCGATAACGAATGGGTTTACCCACTCCCATGGATTCTTCCAAAATATTTTGTGGTTTCAGACCGATGGATAATACCACTTTTTTGGCCGCAATTTGCCTTTCCTTCCCGCCGCCCACAAGCGGGCGGTTGGAGACCACTACTGCATCCTCCATGATAGCCATAACACGGTGGCCACTAAGAATGGTGACATCTTTGGCCACAAGTCTAGCAAGAAGAGCTTCGCGGATTCCAATGCCCTCCAAAATGTCACGTCCAGGCGAATCCAGCATTTCGATCACTGTCACTTTGATGCCCTTCTCCGAGAGAAAATCGGCTGTCTCCAGCCCCGTGGCGCCACCTCCAATAATAATGACTGAGCTTTCATTGACTTCAACGTTTCCAGATAATACCTCATAGGTAGTTATCACATGCGGTAGGTTCGCCCCAGGGATCGCCGGACGCACCGGCGCTGAGCCTGTAGCAAACACTTGCATATCCACATCCAACGCATCAAGTAAATTAGACGTTGCTTCCGTCTCTAAACGCACATCCACACCAAGTCGTCTGAGTTCGCCCGTATAAAAATCCACCAGCTTTTTGAAACCCTCTTTTTTGGGAGCCACAGATGCCAGATTAAACTGTCCGCCTAAGCGATCAGTTTTTTCCAATAATATGACATCATGGCCCCTGAGTCTTAACACCCTGGCAACCTCGCAACCGGCCGGACCTCCGCCGACAACCACTACGCATCGTTTCGTGCCGGCTTTGGTGATGGCACATTCAAATTCACGGCCGGCAAGCGGATTATACATACAGCAGATCCGTTGCCGCCTATCATCCATCAAGCCCCAAAAACAGCCCTGGTTACATCGTAGGCAATGACGAATTTCATCAAGCCTGCCTTGTTCAACCTTTTGCGGCCATTCAGGGTCGGCGATCAGGGGCCTTCCCAGACCAACCAGATCGGTGGCGCCGGTTTCAACCGCCTTCTGGGCCAAACTCGGTGTCATTGAATTACCCATGATTATCGGAACCTTGACTGCTTTTCTAATGCGCTTGCCAATGGGCAACAACAAGCCTCTGGGAATATCCCCCGGGGGAATGGCAATGTGATTTAGATGGCCGAGCCCTCCAGAAACGTTAATTGCGGTGACACCACCTTCTTCTAGAACTTTGGATAATGCTACGGCATCCTCCGGTGTAAATCCTTCTTGAACAAATTCGCTTCCGGATATCCTGAAAAAAACCGCAAAATCCAATCCGAGGCGTTGACGGATTCCTTCTAAAATCTCCTTTGCGAAACGAAATCGCCCAGCTTGATCGCCGCCGTATTCATCCGTTCTCTTATTCCAAAAGGGCGAAAGAAATTCCGATAGCGTACAACCATGGCAGGCATGGATCTCCACGGCATCAAATTCGGCTCGCTGGGCTCGATCGGCTGCATCCACGAAAAGATGGGTTAAATAATGGATTTCATCTCTGTTCAGTTCTTTGGCATCTGGTCCGCAGTTAGGGGCTTGCCTGGAGACGGTATATTGGGGAAATCCATTAAACTGTTGCGAAAAATGAAGGCCAATTTGAAGCGAGACTTTCGCTTCAGCCTCATGAATTCGCCTGGTGAGGCTCCGCAAACTTGGAATCAGATTATCACTATATATACCCAAAGCATTTTTAATATTTTGAAGGTACGGGTGAATATAGGCCTCTTCAACAGTTATCAGAGCCACACCGCCAGCAGCACGGGTAGCATAATATTCGATCATTCGATCGGTTATCTCTCCCTTTGGACCGGCAAAGCAGGTAGACATGGCCGTCATCACTAAGCGGTTCCTTAAGGTTAAGTGCCCTATTTTACATGGTTCAAATAGTCTTTTCATACTAACGATAACTGGTTTTAGAAAGCGATGAAAGAAATTGCGGATAACTTGTCGCTATGAAAGAGATTTAAGTATTTTGATTTATGATTAGCCTATATAATGATCGCAATTTCAACATAGCCTCAAAAATTGTTAACAATATTATCAATAACAAATTTCTGATGTCAAGCTTTTTAACTTCTCCAAATAGTCCCTCCTATTCAATTTTGCCTTTGAAATTAAACCTTGACATAAAAATTAACATCCTTTATTTTGTGATCAATTTTGTAAACAATTTTAGAAATAACCTGTCAATTTCATTAAAATATTATAAGGAACTCTTTATGGCTACCGTATTATCAAGAGAACAGGTGAATTTCTCCTTCTCCAAAAACCTCGAGCCAATCGCTAAAGTGCATCCCGCTGAAACAGTCACTTTTGAAACCCAGGATGCTCTTTGCAGAAATGCACCCAGAGGGAAGGATGAAATATTTCCTGATTTAGATCTCTCACAGGTTAATCCGGTGACAGGTCCAGTTGAAATCGAAGGAGCTAAAGCGGGTGATATATTGGTCGCAAGAATTGAGGACATCAAGTTAGCTTCTTTCGGTCATATTCAGGCCTTTAAAGGCATGGGACCAATACCAAATTTTTTGGAAGAAAATCACACGAGAACCGTAGAAATAAAAGATGGTTTTAGTATTTTTAATGACACCATCAAACTTCCAATCGAACCTATGATCGGAACAATAGGTGTTGCACCGGCGGAGGGGGAAATCTATACCGTGGATCCCGGTCCCCACGGTGGGAATATGGACAACAATGAAGTCAAAGCCGGAACCACGATTTATTTTCCGGTATTTGTTGATGGTGCCTTATTTGCTTTGGGTGATGTGCATGCCAATATGGGGGATGGTGAATTGCCTGGCGCGGGTATCGACATTTGTGCTGACGTTACCGTTCATCTTGATGTTCTGAAAGGAAGATCTATCAAAAGACCGATCATTGAAACTGAAACAGCTTATGTGGTTACAAGTAACGCACCAAGCTTCAATGAAGCCAGCCAAATTGCAACTGAGGAAATGATCAGCCTTCTTCAAACCGGGCTGGGAGTTAATCGGTTAGAAGCTTTCTGGTTGATAGGAGCGGCAGGAAATCTAATGATCTCTCAGGCATGTAATGGTCCTATCGATTTAACCCTGCGAATGGCTTTTCCTAAACTTGAGAGGATATTAAGCTGGAAAAATATCTTTTAAAAGGTAAATTGACGCTTCCCATCATTTGATCAGGATGGGACGGATCCTAGGCTCTCTTCCAACAAGAATTGACAAATGGAAGTTGGGCTATTTTGACAATCTATTAACCCAGCAGAAGCATGAAAGGAGGTGAAAATCCTAACGATTAAGTGAATGAAAGGGACAACTAACAAAAAAAGGAGGTTTGTTATGAGCAATATCAGCCGTAGAAAGTTCTTGAAATATACGGCAATGGCTGGAGCTTGCGCGACCTTGCCGGGATTTCCTTCTATCCTGCGTGCAGAGACTCCAAAATCAGGCGGGACTTTGCGAGTCGCCCTACCAGATAACCCACCAACTTTAGACACCCATTGGGTCACCACCTACCTGGTAATTGACGCGGCTTGGCATTATGCCGAACCCCTCTTTACGCTGGGCGAAAAGTTCGAAGTCATTCCGATGCTGGCCGAAGGCTACAAGGTGAGTCCAGATGGCAAGGTCTATACGATTCCTCTAAGACGGGGTGTTCTCTTCCACAACGGCAAGGAAATGACTTCTGATGATGTGGTTGCATCAATTGTTAAGTGGGGTGGACATGCTCAAACTGGCAAACAGATATTTTCAATCGTCGACGCTTTTGAAGCTAAAGACAAATATACGGTTAAAGCCCGTTTGAAGGTCCCTTCTGGAGCCTTTCTCTCGTTTCTGGCTTTACCCAGACAAATGGCAAGTATCTACCCCAAAGAGGTCGTTGAAAACGCCGGCAAAGGAGAGATCAAAGAATATATTGGTACCGGTCCGTTCAAATTTGTAGAATGGAAACCAGACCGACACATCAAAATGGTCCGCTTTGACAAATACAGTGCGCTGCCGGGGCCGGCAAAAGGATATGGAGGGAAAAAAGTTGCCTACGTCGACGAAATCCTATTTATCCCGGTTCCTGATGTTGCCACCCGAATTGCGTCGGTTGAGAGCGGAGATCTCGACCTGGGCGACTGGATTCCACCGGATGCATATGACCGCTTGAAAAGAGAGGGGCGTATCGAACCGCTGATTGTCAAGCCAAAGGAATACCTTAAGGCGGTTCTAAATCACGCAGGAGATGGACCGATTAGTAAGGACAGGAAAGTTCGCCAAGCCCTACAAGCAGTGATCGACTGTGAACCCGTAATGCTGGCGGCTTTTAGCAACAAGAATTTCATTCGTCTCGATCCTGGCTTGATGTTTAAGGAACAAGCATGGTGGACGGATGCGGGAGCTGAAAATTATAATCAAAAAAATCCTGAAAAAGCTCGCAAGCTTCTCAAAGAATCTGGGTACAAAGGAGAGCCCATTCGACTGATGTGCTCTCAGTCCTTCATGTGGATGTACAACAGCGCCCTGGTGATTAAACAACAAGCAGAGCAAGTCGGTTTCAAAGTTGACCTTCAAGTCTATGACTGGGCAACGGTTGTTAGCCGCAGAGCGAACCCAAAGATTTGGGATATCTATATGACAGGTGAGGGCTTTAATCCGGACCCGACCCAAGTGGAACTCCTGGGATGTGGTGTTGGAGGAAAATGGTGCGATGCTAAAAAGAACAAACTATTGGAAGAGCTTTCTCTGGAAACCGATTTCCAAAAACGATATTCCATCTGGGAGAACTTGCAACGATGGCATTATGAGGATGTGGGTGTAGTAAAATGTGGTGACTTCTTCAGTATGCGAATCATGGGCAAAAGGGTTCAAGGCTTTAAGAATCTCGTTCAGCCTTTCGAGTGGAATGTCTGGCTGGCCTCCTAATCTTTTGTGAGCGCCGGTATCGTCTGCGGCAGGGTCTAAATCTGGAAATGGCACGACATGGTTGGTTTCCTAATACGGCGGATTCTCTCGGTAATACCCACGATGTTTATCGTGGTCACGGTTGTTTTTTTACTTCTCCATCTCATTCCAGGCGACCCTGCCGCTGCTATGCTGGGGATTCAAGCCTCAGCCGAACAGATTGCCGAACTTCGGGCCCAGTTAGGCCTGGATGAGCCAATCTATGTTCAGTATGTCAAATATATTATTCGAGTACTTCACGGAGACTTGGGCGATTCGATCTTTTTAAAACGATCGGTGGTGTTGGCCTTCATGGAACGCGTGGAGCCAACGATTCTTCTTATTACCTTGGGTCTAGTGTTGGCCGTTCTGATCGGTATTCCGAGCGGCATCCTATCAGCTGTCCGTCCCGATTCCATTCTGGATAAATCTTCAATGCTCTTCGCTCTTCTGGGTGTTTCGATTCCAACATTCTGGCTTGGTTTGAATTTGATTCAGGCATTCTCCATCCAGCTTGACTGGCTGCCGGCCTCAGGCTACGCACCCCTTTCCGAAGGAGTCTTAAAGTCTTTACGTTCTTTAACACTACCGGCAATTTCTCTCGCCTTTAATCAAGCGGCTCTTTTTGCGCGCATCTGCCGCTCTTCTATGCTGGAAGTCATGCAGCAAGATTATATTCGTACCGCCCGTTCCAAAGGTGTCTCGGAAAAATGGGTGATCCTTAAACATGCCCTTCGGAATGCACTTTTACCCACCGTCACCGCCGTGGGAACAGCCTTTGCGGCTCTGATCGGTGGCACGGCAATCATTGAAATGGTATTCAATATTCCGGGAGCTGAGCGTCTTATCATTTCATCGATTCTTCGTCGGGATTACGCTGTTATTCAGGGAAGTGTGCTCATTATTGCGATGGCTTACGTATTTATAAACCTAATCATTGATATCATCTATGGAATCATCGATCCGAGGGTAACCTATGAATGAAAAAATCGGAGACCAGAATGTTTACTGGGATGAAGAGGTCCTCGTACCCGAAGTTAGGTGGTACGAAACACTCTTTCGGAGTAAGGTGGCTGTCATAGGACTCGCTCTGGTTGTTTTTATGGTCTTTGTCGCGGTGTTGGCCCCTTGGATAAGTACGCATGACCCAGTGTATTTAGACGTCATGAACCGGCTGCAGGGACCCGGTCCCGATCATTGGTTCGGTACAGACGAATTTGGCAGGGATCTGTATAGCCGCGTGATTTATGGTGCGAGAATCTCATTATTTGTAGGCTTTGTTGTAATGCTCATCACAAGTGTGCTTGGAATTCTTTTCGGCGTTCTGGCCGCCTATTACAGGTTCCTCGACAATATTCTGATGCGCATCATGGATGGCCTCATGGCTTTGCCAGGAATGCTCATGGCCATAGCCCTCATGGCGGTATTGGGGCCGAAAGTCTCCAATGTTATCATCACCCTTTCGGCAATCTATGCGCCGCGCACCGCAAGAATTGTTCGGAGCGTCGTTCTGGTTGTGCGCGAGATGACTTTTGTCCAAGCGGCCCGAGCGTTAGGCGTGCGGGATGTCGGCATTATCTTTAAAGATGTTCTGCCGGGATGTTTGCCTCCGGTCATTGTTCAGGGAACGTTTATCTTTGCTTATTCGATTCTTACCGAGGCGGCCCTCAGCTTCCTTGGGGCCGGAGTTCCTCCTCACATCCCCAGTTGGGGCACCATCATTAGTTCCGGGCAACTATTCATGCGAGACGTACCTTGGATATCACTATTTCCAGGCATAGCAATCGTGTTGGCCTGCTTGGGTCTAAACTTGTTTGGAGACGGGCTAAGAGACGCCCTGGATCCACAACTTCGCGAGGTTCTGTAGACAATGGTAAAAACAGAAACGAAATTCGATGGTTTTGATAAGGAAATAAGAAAACCGGAGTTGAGTATCGTTTTCTTCGAAAACCCTACGCATGTGGCTGCCAGTTTTCTTGAAGAACATCGGAAAAAGACCATTAAAAGTTTGGAGGAACTCGACCTCAAGATCAAAAAAACCCTTTCGGTAAACGCAAACTCCGATACCGATGAGGTCGTGCGAAACCTTCAGGAAGACCAACCGAATCTGCTGCTTTGCACTTTTACCAGTTGGGTGGAAGAGTTTCTTCCAATCAGAGTACTGAATTCTTTGAATATTCCGATATATTTATGGTCCGTTCCGCACGGTACCGCTCACTCTCTCCTCTCCGGAATCACAGCGACGGCTAGCAATCTTCGGCAGTTGAGCAAATCCTTCTTTTATGGGATTGGATCGGAGGAATCAAATGATATTTTTCAAGAAATTCGCGATTGCACGCTGGCAGCCTTTTTGAAACGGAAGACTCAAGCGATCCGCATCGGTCTCTTTGGGCAGAATTGTCCCGGCATGATCGATGTGGGCGGGGATGATATGGCCCTCGCGACTCTGGGCCCGGAGGTCATCCGTTATGAACTGTCTGATCTCACGCAAGTGTACGACCAGATCTCAGAGGGTCTGGCCGAGCGGTCGGTCTCCGCTTTAGTGGAAAATGTCGGCGGTGGTATTGAGCCCGGGCAGGAAGAGCTGGTTCGCTCGGCACGGATGCACCTAGCTCTGATCGAGAAGATCAAAAAGGATCATTTAGACATGGTCGGAGTTAGATGCTGGCCGGAGCTCAGAGCTGAATACAAGGTTCATCCATGTCTGGCTTTCTCCAATTTAATGGACAAAGGGATCATGGGAATTTGTGAAAACGATCCGACATCCGGCGTTACCATGTGGGCTCTTTATCATGCTTCCGGAGAGCCCGTTTTTTTAGCAGATATGGGGCGCATAAATCAAGCCGCAGGAATCCTAAGTCTTTGTCATTGTGGTGTTGCTTCCACACAATTAGCCGCGGATCAAGATTCAGTGCAGATCCGTCGATATGTTCTTCAGCCCAAAGGCGGCGTATGTATCGAATTCCCCCTGAAACGGGGGCCGGTCACTCTGGCAAAACTCATGCGACCTCAACGAGGGCTTTTCTCCATGTTCCTTGCCAAGGGCGAAAGCGTTGAAGGACCCGACCACCGCGGCAGCATAATTTATGTAAAACCTGAAGCTGATGTGAATCGATTTATTTCGACGATGATCGAGGAAGGGGTCGAGCACCACATTACCGTTGGTTATGGGGATTTGGTAGCTCCACTGGAACGTTGGTGTCAGATGATGGATATCCGCACGATTTTGCTGTGAGCTTGAAGAGAGCGTTTCTTTGAAGCGGACAATGACGTCAGTTGACGAACTGGTCATGGATAATCAGAATCCAGACAACGACGTATTAGCTGCCAATCAATGGTTCAAAATATGACACATACCCATTTTTCTGTATCTCAGAATCATCATGCCACCACTGAACCTGCCGGATCTGAGATTTTGCGGATAACGGACTTAAAAACTTATTTTTACGGACGACGAGGAGTGGCTAAGGCCGTAGATGGGGTGAGTTTGCACGTCAAGCGCGGCGAGACGTTTGGTGTCGTTGGAGAAAGTGGTTGCGGGAAAAGCATAACGGCACTTTCAATACTGCGGTTGGTTCCGGTGCCTATGGGGCGAATCGTAAGCGGACAAATAGAGTTTGAAGGTCGGGATCTATTGAAGGTCTCAGAAACCGAAATGCGCCGGATCCGTGGCAATGAAATCTCTATGATTTTTCAGGAACCCATGACCTCTTTGAATCCCGTTTATACGGTGGGGGATCAGATCGCTGAAGCCATCATGCTTCATCAGAATGCTTCCAAAAAACAAGCCCGAGAGCAATCCATAAGCCTCTTGAAGATGGTAGGAATTCCAGCTGCCGAACGACGGTTCAATGACTATCCGCATCAGATGAGCGGAGGTATGCGGCAGCGTGCCATGATTGCAATGGCATTGTCCTGCCGCCCTAACTTGCTGATCGCTGATGAACCTACGACTGCTCTGGACGTGACGATTCAGGCTCAGATCCTGGATATCATTATGGATCTCAATGACAAATTGGATATGTCGACGATCCTAATTACTCACAACCTTGGGATCATCGCCGGGATGGCACGCAGAGTAGCAGTCATGTATGCGGGCAGAATTGTCGAGGAAGGTCTGGTTGATCAGATATTCAATAATCCCTTGCACCCTTATACTCAAGGGCTATTGAAATCAATTCCACGGGTTGATGTGGATTATAACCGTGAAACGCATAGTTTGCATGAAATCCCGGGAGTTGTTCCCAGCCTTCTGCGTCTTCCGCCCGGATGTACCTTTTTCCCGCGATGTCCGAGACGAATGTCAATATGCGCCCAAGAGCGCGCTAATATGGTGCAGATTGAAAATGAGCACTATGTCAGTTGCTGGATAGAAACAAATGGAAAATAGCGCACCGAAGCTAGCCAATCTAAATCATCAAGACACTAAACTGGTCGTCCGGAATCTGAAAAAATACTTCCCCGTCAAACAGGGGTTGTTCGGTATCCGGGGATATGTGCATGCTGTCGAAGATGTCAGCTTTACACTCAAGAAAGGCGAAACCCTTGGATTGGTTGGCGAGAGTGGCTGTGGAAAAACGACAACGGGTCTGTGCATTCTTCGACTCATTGAACCAACAGATGGGATAATTATTTTTGAAGGTATGAACCTGCTCGAGATGCCCAAAAGAGAGCTACGTTCCCTTAGAAAAAGGATCCAAGTCGTTTTCCAGGATCCTTACGCCTCTTTGAATCCTAGGATGTCTGTGGCTGAAATTATAGGAAGAGGTCCAAAAGTTCACCATTTGAGTGAGGAGAAAGGGCTAAAAGATTTGGTTGCCGATATCCTCCGAAAAGTAGGAATGAAACCCGAACACATGAGTCGTTACCCACACCAGTTTAGTGGAGGTCAACGACAGAGAATCGGTATCGCCAGGGCTCTGGTTCTGAATCCAGATTTAATTATCGCCGATGAGCCTGTCTCAGCGTTAGATGTCTCGGTACAGGCGCAAGTCCTCAACTTGCTCAGTGACCTTCAAAAAGACTTTCAGTTCTCTATGATTATGATCGCCCACGACTTAAGCGTCGTTAAGTATATCAGTGACACGATTGCTGTTATGTACCTCGGCAAAATATTGGAAATCGCCCCTTCCAAGGTTCTCTATGAGGAACCTTTACATCCCTATACGCGAGCGCTATTGTCCGCCATCCCTATTCCGGAACCGAATTTGGCTAGTAAGAGGATTCTCCTTGAAGGCGATGTGCCCAGTCCCATTAATCCACCCCATGGTTGCAGTTTCCACAGCAGGTGTTTCAATATAGGAAAAAAATGCCGACCCGAGATCCCGCCTTCTCTAATCGAAGCAAGCCCCAATCACCATGTTGCTTGTCATCTGTATGATTCATGACGCGGATTACCAAAAGATCCATGTTTCATGATCGTCTCAAGATGTTGTTAATTTTTAACGCCTGTAGCATATTTGAACATGTCAGCTTAGCGTTCATGAAAAATCCCAGCTTGAAAGGAAAACATGATGGAATCCATTTTTCGATACATACAAGAGAATAAAAAACGCTTCATTGATGAAGTTCTCCAATTAGTACAGCAGCCTAGTATCAGTATTGAAAAAGAAGGTATGCAGGAATGCGCCAAGCTATTTAAAGATCGGATGACGGGGATGGGGATACGAACAAGACTAATCTCAGGTGGTGGTCCTTCCTATATCTTCGGAGAAATCAATAACCCGGATGCTAGCATGACTGTTCTTTTTATGGACACTACGATGTGCAGCCTCCCGGCCCGCTTGAATTATGGAAATCTCATCCTTTTGAACCTCAAGTTCGAGACGGTAGAATTTATGGCAGGGGAAGTTCCGACAATAAAGGGCAGTTATGGGCCATCCTGAAAGCAGTTGAGGCTGTCCATCTGGTAAAGGGTAGACTTCCTTTAAATGTGAAGTTTCTCATTGATGGCGAGGAAGAAATAGGAAGTCCCCATTTAGAGGAATTTATCCGAAAGCATAAGCAGCTGATAGAGGCTGATGTGGGTTTGGTCGCCGATGCAGCAATCCATTTTACGGGCCAACCGTGTCTAATATTTGGTCGAAGGGGTATGCTAAAGGTTGAAATAGGAGTCCGACTGGCAAATCGAGATCTTCATTCCGGTTTATTTGGGGGGGTCGTCCCAAATGCTGCTTGGAAAATGGTTCAGCTTCTTAACACATGTGTCGACAAACACAAACGAGTTCTGATCGATGGTTTTTATGATGACATCGCCCCGCTCAGTTCGTTGGAGCAAGAAGCTCTCAAAAAGATTCCTGTTCATGAAGACGCAATAATGGCTAATTGGGGTTTACAAACGCTTGATAAAGAGCAAGGTGTGCCCTTTTACGAAAATATTATGTTTCGACCCACATTCAATATAAATGGATTAACGGGCGGTTACACCGGCAGCGGCTCCCAACCTATCATTCCCTGCTGCGCAACAGCCAAGATTGATATCCGGCTTGTTCCCAATCAAAATCCCAATGACATTTATCAAAAATTGTTGGATCATATGAAGCACCACAGCTTTGGTGCAGCAGAAGTTGAGCTTATCACAGCGATTAAACCTACAAAAATACCTTTGGACCATCCTTACGCCCAACCAATTATAAGGGCCATTACCAAAGGTTTTGAGGAGCCGCCGGTGTTGATCCCTGTTTGTGGAGGAACAGACCCTGATTATCTTTTTATGGAGAATCTGGGTATACAACGATTCTTGGTACCCTTCGGAAACCCGGATGAGAACTCTCATGCTCCGAATGAAAATTTAAGCATCGACTGCTTCATTAAGGGGATCAGGACAATTGTGGCGTGTTTGTATGAGCTGGCGGCAATTAAAAAGTAAAGTGTTCCTGATCTAGCGACAAACGAATAACACCTAATTGAGTTTTTGCTCAATTAGGGCTTAATCCTCATCAATACCCGCCAGCCGTTTGGCTGCTTTTTTTCTGACATCTAAATCAACTTCTCGAAGGATGGTCACCCGGTGCGCCTCGGGGGAGCCGCCGCCATGAATATCAGAAATGGTATCGGCACTTTCCATGGCCATCTTTTCCACCAGTCTGAACATTTTTATGCGATCTTCCACTGGAATCTTGTCTTTGCCTTTCAGATATTTTTTTACAAGGTGACCAATTTCAGGATTTTCGATGTCTTTATCAGAAGGCAAATCAGCCACATAACCCCCGCAAATGTCTACCATCAGACGGGTAGCCTCGGCCATCTCCCTGCCTTCATGGATCTTTGAGGCATTGGCTAAAACCGTATCTATGAAATAGGTTCCGGATGGTTGTTTTTTACCTTCATAAGAGGCAGCCAGACTGCAGCCATAAAGCGTTTCGGCCCGGTGTATCATGTCAATGATTTTCTGCTTGAGGTGGCTTGCTTTTTCGGTACCGCTGTATTCCATCATCGTCAGAGCGGCACCGGTCATGCAGTCAATCTTCCCGGATTTGCATCCGCCATGACTTTGACGATGATAGGAAGAAAACTTCACAACCATATCCACCGCAAATTCCACCTCTCCGCACATAAAAACACGTTCCCATGGCACAAATACATCGTCAAATATGACCGTAGGACAGTACTTGGAATAACGGACGTTGCCGCAATCGAAACCATCGAGTTCTCTGGTATCCAAACTTGAACGACCGACAACGTGTATCAGACCGGGGGTGTCATTGGGGATTGCAAACGCAATTGAATAATCTTCGTCGCCTGTTTGCATGGCTCTGGTTGGAAGAACAATGATCTCATGGGAAGATAGCGATCCGGTCTGATGAGCTTTGGCCCCTCTAACAACAATGCCGTCATCCCGCCGCTCTATAACGTGCAGGTACATATCTTTATCTGCCTGATCATGAGGGCTCAAGGAGCGGTCACCCTTGACATCGGTTACCCCTGCATTGCAGGTAAGATCGTTTTTCTGAATATGTTTTAAAAATTCCTTAAACCGGTCAAAATAGTCGGATCCGTGCTTTTGATCAATGTCATAGGTAACAATCGACAGGGCAGAAAGGCAATCCAGTCCGGTACAGCGCTGGTGACAGGTGCCCACCCAGTTGCCCAGGGTACGGTTTATTTTAACCCTGGCCACCAGATCTTCAATTGACCCGGGTGGCAGCGTAAAGCGATTAACCGGTTCATCGATCAAGGGGCTCTGCGTGACAAACAGATCACGATATTCTTCCATTTGGGCAAGCTCGTAGGTAGCTGCCGTAGCTTCTAAACCGGCCCGCAGGCGCGGATTATCCGCTACACTGGTTATTTTTTCACCGAACATATATGCTGTGGGGTTCATCTGCTTTATGGATTCGATGTATTGTTCTTTTGTTTTTAAACCCATTTTTTATTTCCTTTATGTTCCACTTCACCAATTTATAAAATCCCAAATCCCAAGCACCCCGCCAGAAAGATGGCGGGCAGGCAAATTACAAATAAATAACAAATTCCAATACTCAATGACCAAACGTTTGGAATTTTGAATTTCGTTCCGCCTTCGGCGGAATTTATTTGTTATTTGAGATTTGCTATTTGGAATTTACAATAATCCATTACTCCTCTACTCCAACAAACGGTTATGTAAACTAAAAAAGCAACCTTATCCTCAAAAGTATCTACATGTTTTTGACCTGTTCAAACCCTAAATTAAAAGCCTCGAGATTAATTTGTTCCTTGCCCTTGGGAACCGCCTTGGCTATGGCCTTCTCTAGCGCCGTGCGACTGACCACCTGCGTGACGTTGCACAGGGCACCGAGCATCACCATATTGGCTGTGACCGGAGCTTGCAATCGGTTGCGGGCAATCGAGGTAGCCGCAACCCTGAATTGACGCTCGATAGTCTGCGGCACCTCTTGAACCATGTCGCTGTCGCAAATCAAAATTCCGCCCGGTTTAAGCATCTCTCCAAAACGGTTAATGGAGTCCTGTGCCTGGGCCACGAGAACATCCGGATGTGTTACCCTCGGAAACTCGATCGGTTCATCTGAAATAATTACCCAGGTAGCCGCAAAGCCGCCTCGCAATTCCGAGGAATAAGCCTGGGTCTGCGTTGCGTACTTATCATCATAGGTGACCGCTGCTGAGCCTAAAATGACCCCGGCCAGAATGGAACCCTGCCCCCCTACCCCGGCGATGGTCAAATCAGTTTGTGACATTAGCTCGCCCCCCCTGGTAACTTAGTAGTATTTTTGTGCACTGCACCAAATCTCATCGGTCATTTTCTTGGTTTCAGATGTCTTTTAGGTTTCACCTGAAACCAAATTACTTCTGACACCTGCCTGCCCCCCGAAGCCCTTTGGGCAAAGGGGGCACACCCGAAACCTTGATCATTTGGATTTGTTATTTAATATATCCACTATTCCAATTAGGGCGAAGCCCTTAATTTGTTTTTGACCTGTGCCAACTCGGTAGTTAATTCGGCTTTTTCGGTGTCCACGAATTCGCCAACAACGATTTTGGATTGCAACTCGGCTGCATCCATTTTTTGGGTCTTGCTAATCCGCACACTGTTGTCTTTAAAATAGGTCAACATGCTGACGGCGTCGCCCAGGTTGCTCGCCCGACCGTATTGAACCGGACACTGACTCACCGCTTCGATCAACGCAAATCCCTTTTTTTGAATTCCTTTTTTAATGGAACGGGTCATTTGTCGAGGATGATATGTGGTCCAACGGGCCACAAAGGATGCCCCGGCGGCAGCAATCATGGGTGAGATATCAAACGTGTGTTCCAGGGTGCCGTGCGGGCTGGTAATGGTGGTCAGCCCCCTTGGCGTGGTAGGTGCGGTTTGACCACCGGTCATGGCGTAAATGCCATTGTTCACAAGTACTACGGTTAAATCAATATTGCGTCGTGCGGCGTGGATGAGGTGATTTCCGCCGATAGCAGTTAAATCGCCATCACCGCTGACAACCATTACATGTTTATCGGGCAATCCCAGCTTTACTCCGGTAGCATAGGCAATAGGTCGGCCGTGGGTGGTATGAAGGGTATCGGCATTATAAAAGGGACTCGGTATCCAGGCTGAGCATCCAATGCCTGAGACAAAGACAAAATCATCCATGTCTAATTCCAGTTCATCGATTGCTCGCAGAATGGCCTGGGAAACCGTCCCGATACCGCAACCCGGACAGGTGGTGGTACGCATAATATGGCTGCGGGTATATTTTTTTAAAGGGTGGGTTGAAGTACTCATGCAATCAACTCCTTTATATGGCTGAAAATGAATTCCGGATCATGGATCTGTCCCAGAGTTTGGGGTCCGAGAAATGAAACGTGACAGGCATGGGCGGCTTCCGCTTTGATATATGGATAAAGCTGGCCCATGTTATTCTCGAGGACTAGCATATCGTCGACTTGTTCAGCCACCTGTCGGATTTCCTTATCCGGAAACGGCCAGCAGGTCAGAAGACGCAAGGTGCCTATTTTTAAACCTTCTTTACGCGCCAGGCGGGCTGCGGCACGGGCCGAACGCGAAACGGTGCCATACGTGACCAGCGCAATCTGCGCATCAGCACAGTCGGCCTGCACTTGAATAATATCGTCGCGATGGGTGCAAATTTTCTCAATGGGACGTATAGCGTACCGATGCATAACCGCCGGATCTGATAAATTTCGCATGCCGTGTTCGTCATGGCAGGAACTGGTCACATGGGCTTTAAGCCCCCGGCCGAACACCGGCATCGGGGCCACATTGACGTCGAGAAAATCCTGACGATCCAGAACCGATTCCGCCGGTTCGGCAATCTTGCGCTGCTTAATTTCAATCTGATCCGCTTCCGGAATTACGATCTGTTCGCGCATATGCCCGATGAAGCCGTCGGCCATCAGAAAAACCGGCACGCGATATGTTTCGGCCAGGTTAAATGCACGAATGGTCAAATCAAACATTTCCTGGGGGCTTTCGGGGCATAAGGCAATGATCTGATAATCGCCATGGGACCCCCGGGCCACTTGAACGATATCGCCGGCCAAACCAACCGACGGTACGCCGGTGGATGGGCCAAACCGCTGCACATCAACAATTACCAGAGGCGTTTCAGTTGATACGCCAAAGCCGATATTTTCTTGCATCAGGCTGATTCCAGGGCCGGAAGTCACAGTCATGGCCTTGCAGCCGGCCCATGATGCCCCAATGGCCGAGCAAATCGCGCTGATCTCATCTTCGGTCTGCAGGAAGGTGCCCCCGACCTGGGGAAGTCTGTCTGCCAGACGGTTGGCCACTTCACTGGCCGGTGTTATAGGATAGCCGGCTGCAAAGTTGCATCCCGCTGCAATCGCGCCTTCCGTGCAGGCCCAATTGCCCATTTCAAAATGAGTACCTTTCAATACTCTTTTATTGTTCTGCATCTTCATCCTCTAAACTGTTTGGTGCCCCGTCAGTTTTCTTTTCCGCGACAATAGCGAAATCCGGGCAGCAAATCATGCAATTCTGACAACCGCTGCAGTCGCTTTCATCCTTGATTTCAGGCGGATAGTAGCCGGTTGCATTCATTTCTTTGCAGGCTTCAAAAAGGTCCTTGGGACAGACAAATCGGCAGATTCCGCAATCATCCATACCTTTGCATGATTCGGCGATTATGGTTACTTTTGCCTTCGGGCTCTTCTTTTGCATTCGTCAAACTCCAAATCCAGTTATTAAAATACTGCAAATTCCGGTTCCCTGCCTTCCAACACCGCCAACACATCTCTGGCCACCATACTCATTCGTATCATGCTTTCTTCCGTGTGAGCCGACATGTGGGGGGTTCCCACAAAGTTTTCTAGTTTAAAAAGCGGATTGTCAGGGGTGATCGGCTCTATCTCGTATACATCCGAACCGGCACCTGCAATCCTTTTATCTTCCAGCGCTTTGACCACATCCGCTTCGTTCCAAATCGGTCCTCTGGCCATATTAATCAAAAAGGCGGTTGGTTTCATGAAATGCAACCGTTCGGAATTTACAAAATGGCGGGTTTCCGGCAGCAGCGGCAGATTGATGGATATAAAATCAGCGTTTGAAAATAACGTCCTTTCATCCACCCGTTTAGCATTCAGCTCGACTTCGGCTTCAGGATAATCCATCTGGTCATAGTAGAGAATCTTCATATCGAAACCATTTTTGCAAATACGAGCGGTTTGCCGGCCGATTCTTCCAAACCCCAGCACGCCCAAAGTTTTACCGTATATTTCGGTTCCAATAAGTTCGTATCGGGCTTGCCATCGGCCATCTCTTAGGGCAATATCTGCCAGCCTCATCTTTTTGGCGAGCATCAGTGCCAATCCCACGAAATGTTCGGCTACACTTTCCTTATTGGCCATGGGCGTATAAACGACCTTAACGCCATTTTTCTTTGCAGCTTCAAGATCGATAGCATCAAGGCCAACACCATGTCTGCCGATAACTTTGAGCTTTGCACCGGATTCGATAATGGCTTTGGTGACCGAACCGTTGGCCCGAATAATAATGGCATCGACATCTGCGGCTTGAACGATCAAATCTTTTTCATCATAGGACTTGGAATAGATCAGATCGCATTTTTTTTCCAGAAGCTCAGTCCCCTCGTGGTGCATGGATTCATACAGCAAAATTTTAAACCGTGATCCCATATTTACTGATCCTCAAAAAATTGTTGATGCGCTTTCTTTGCCTTTTCCGGTAATAATCTGATGGACTGTATTTCAACTAATTGTATAACTATTTGATTTAATACAATTAATTATTTTTAAAGGAAAAATTGTTAACAAAATAATTGACTATCTTAGATAATTTGTCAAGGTTTTTCGAGCTTATTTCGAAGGCGAATAATCTACTGGTAATTATGATTTGATCCAAACAGTCATGCGTAATGCACAACTCAGCTCTAAAATTGTAAGGCCCCCCGAACGCCCCTATCTTTTTCTTAGAAAATGGAATTGAAATGTGATAAGGAAAGTGGCCGATGTCTGCACCTCTTTAACAATCCAAACAACCATATTTACAGCAAAGGAGAATACGATGACTCTAATTCAAACCGTTGAACCCGACAAGGCAGAAGGTCAAGTTAAGGAGATTTATGACTTCATGCAGAAAAATGCAGGCGTGATTCCCGCTCCGCTGCAGCTGGCGAGCGCCAGCCCCTGGATGTTGGATATGGTTTGGCGATCTATTCAGTACTATTCCCAACATCCGAATTTGGGATTCGGGCTACTTTCCAGTATACGTTATCTGGTGGCCCAACAATACGATTACGCTTTCTGCACCGATTTCAATAAGAATATGTTGAAAATGCAGGGGCTGTCCGATGAGGATATCGAAAATATGGAAAAAGATCCTCTCCAGGCACCTCTGGACGACAAGGACCGGGCGATGGTTGCCTTTGTGATGAAGGCGGTCAAAACATCCAACGCCGTTGAAAAACAGGATGTGGATAAATTGCATGATCTTGGCTGGACGGACAGCGATATCATGGATGCCCTGGCACACGGTACCAATATGATCGGATCCAGCATCCTGATGAAGACCTTCAAAATGGATCAGACGTGCTGATTTCACAATCCATGTGTTGACTCTTAGCTTGTTCAAAGGAGTTTTATAGATGATCGTTAGCAATCCTATGGATAGAGAAGTGTTGGACACAACCAAAATTACCCATGGGGAGCTGTCGCGCAGATGATCCTGGATCGCAGAGTCTTAACCGAAATCGGCTTCCTGGCGCGTGCCACCTTATAAAAGGGCAAAGAAATTAATGGCTACAGAAATCTCTACCGCACGAATAGTGGTTAGGTTAATGATTGGCATTGTCGTCATGTCGGCTGCATTTTTCGGATCAGCAGGTACCTTCGACTGGCCCGAAGCCTGGCTCTACATGATCTTTCAATTTTCTTTTTCGGCAGCGTTTGCAGTATGGCTGAAGAAAAACAACCCTGACCTGCTCAAAGATCGGATGACCTTTCTGAAGTCATCTGCCAGAGGCTGGGATAAGGCCATTTTGTGGATTTCAACCGTCGTTTTTATTCCCTATCTCTTTTTGCCTGGCTTGGACGCAATCCGATATCAATGGTCATCGGTACCTTTGTTCGTCAAGGTTTTTGGTTTTATAGGCATAGTAGCGAATTTACTGCTGATTTCCTGGGTCATGCGAGAGAACACATACCTTTCCCGCGTTGTCGAAATTCAAAAGGAGAGAGGTCACAGAGTCATCACTACAGGACCTTATCAGTATATTCGCCATCCCATGTATGTCGGAGTCATTATCCTGTTTTTCTGCATCCCACTTGCTCTGGGTTCACTTTTGACCCTAATCCCAGGGACGCTCCTCACAGCACTGATTGTTATTCGCACACATTTCGAAGACAAGACGCTGCGTTCAGAACTTGAAGGTTACAAAGCATATTCACAGAGGGTCACGTATAGACTTGTGCCGGGAATCTGGTAGATTCCTTTGAACGGCTGACAAGGAACTCCAGCCGAGGCGGTCTCTGAGTGGCTGAGCTTGAGCGTTATCATAAATCCAGAGGCCTCCAGCATACCTAAGTTTTTCATCCACCAGAAAACCTGTTATATCCATTCCATATCGCAATTCAGTGTATCGTCAGATCAATGTATATCTGAAATTTGATAAATGAAAGATTGAATCTTGGTCATCGCAATTTATTAATTATACACCGCCCCATTAAACCAAAATGGCCTTATTAGAGGCCGCTGGCCAAGTCTGGCGGTAGGGTTTTCGCTTATTCTTGACAAAAGTTTCATAACCCTTTACTGGAATTTTAAAAGCATTATTTCTTGTTGGCATCATCTCATGGAATCTTTTTTACTAATAGTAACCAAATGAAAGGAGGCAACAAAATGAAGGCAAAAGAAACAGCAGTTGTATTGATAGAATTTCAAAACGAATTTTGCAAAGAAGGGGGCAAACTGCACGACGGCGTAAAGGGTGAAATTGCCCGGCAGAATACGATTCCAAACGCTGTGAAACTGTCGGAGGGAGCTCGTAAAAAAGGAGCTTTGGTTATCCATTCGCCGTTTGTGTTTAATGAAAGATATTTCGAAGATCATCAAATGCAGGGAATTGTCAAAGCTGTGGCAGATGGCGATGCCTTTCGTGAAGGAACCTGGGGAGCTGAGATTATTGACGAATTAAAACCGCAGGAAGGGGATAAGGTTGTCAGCGGTAAGTGTACATTATGCGGTTTTAACAATACCGATCTGGAAAATCTTTTAAAAGAAGGCAATATCAAGAACGTAGTCATTGGCGGTTTTTTGACTAATTTCTGTGTTGAGAGCACTGCTCGTACAGCTTATGACAAGGGTTATGGAGTGACCATAATGAAGGATGCTACTGCTGCCAACTCAGAGGAAGAGCAAAATCACGCTGAAGCGAAAATTTTCCCTCTGCTGGGGCAGACACTTTCTGTCGATCAATTCCTTGAGCAACTGGAAGAATAGAAATAAAAAAATCTACACTGAAAAACAATAGAATGGCCGGAGTGAAGCATATTGGCTTTGCTCCGGTTTTTTATTTTCACGAAATTCACAAATCAATTTCGAAAACTGAAAAGCGGAAATTATCAGATGGAATTTATAAGAAAACAGGCGAGTTCAGTAAGTCTTACGGTTTTTGTGATTTCATTTACATATTTGTAGTTTGGGTCAATTTGTGATACTGGTAAGGTAGCTCCATTTTGGGGCTGATCTTATTGAGATCAAGAGGTAATGCTAAAAAAGTAAAAATTTTTCAACGAATTTTTCATTCGGCAATGGATAATGTGTTTTGATTTGTGATTTAAAGCAAGTTTGACTTAAAAGGAGGAAGTTATGACCGGAAAACGAGTTTCTGTTAAGATTCAACCGAAAAAAGGATCTGAAGAAGCATATTTTGCAGAACGAGATCAACATAGACTCAGGGAGCTCAGGGAAAAGGCAGCTAAAGAAGCAACCAAAAAATATTGCGAAGAACATAAGTATCATTGTTTTCGATGTGGTACACAGAGCTTAGCTGAAATCGACGAGGGCAATGTCAAAATTGACATATGTGTAAATGAAAACTGCGGCGCGGTTCATTTGGATCCAGGGGAACTGAAAGAAATTATTAAAGATCAAAAAGCTCTTTCAGCAGCAAAAAAAGCTTTCTTATCCGTATTTAAGAAATAGTAATTTGTAGACAACTTGTGATCTCCAACATATTTTTAAAATAAATCTTGCTCAAAATCCTTCGATATCCGAATGGCTGATTTCTCCAGGGAGGCTAAACTAATAATGCCAAAAAAATGGGTGGTTCTCCACCGACTGAGGAACCACCCAAATATGAAGGTAAACGGACGGGAGTCCGTTCTAATATTAATCGCACTTGTAAAAAGCTATGTCAAGGAAAAAATAACACATTGTGGTATTTTCCGTATTTGCTTGGTCGGCCTTTTAAAATGATTCAAAAAAATTGGGGCCGGATTAGATTCCCGTACCCCAATTCAAGAGAATGGATTTTAAATCAAAAACCCTAATCTCAGTAAATGATCAGGACAACAAGCAAAGCCCACAAAAGCGCATTGATGAGCAGCGGAATATCACTGACTATCTCTCTGGTCGGATTGCCGCCCATGTTTTTCTGGTGGATTAAGTACAGATATCGATAGATGCCGTAAATGACAAAGGGTATGGAAAACACCAGATTCCGGGTGCCAAATCGAGATATCGTTTGGGGTGACACTGTATAGAGGGCATATGACATCACTGTGCAGGCAGTGGCCACCGCGATCATTTGATCCAGAAAGCTAAGGCTGTACTCTCCCAGAACCTTTCTGTGGCTTAGCGCGTCGGTGCCTGTTGTGGCGAGCTCGTGACGCCGTTTACTGAAACCCAGGAACAGAGAGAGCATTATGGTGCAGAGGATGAGCCAGTCAGAGGGCATAACTTCGGCCAACTCAGTTCCGGCAAAAACTCGCAGTACAAATCCAGATGCAATGCACATGATATCCAGAATGACCATCTTTTTGATTTTGATGGTATATGCAAAGTTAATAATGAGGTAGCTCAGCAATATGGCAAAGAACACTCGATCCAATGTCAAGGCGCCAATCAAGCCTGCCAGCGCAAGAACAATGGCACCCGCATAAGCCGCAGGTACACTCAACAGACCGGCCGCCACGGGTCGGTTTTTCTTTTCCGGGTGTGCACGGTCAAATTCCAGGTCGATGATATCATTAAAGATATATATGCTGCTGGCGACCACACTGAATAGAATGAAACCATTGCTGACCCGGATGAGGACTTCGGGATGAAAAAGATTACCCGAAAAAATAAGGCCTGCGAAGATAAACAGGTTTTTGACCCAATGCCCGGGCCGCATGGAAACGATGACATGTTTCAACTTCGTGATCACCGCTGCATCCTCGTTACTCAGTAAGTCTTGATTCTTAAACAAGTAACATTTTAAAAGCTGATTAAAAGATCGATAAACATTTCAGATTCAATGTTTTTCGCGCGTTCAAACTGCAGGCAAGCTATCCCATAAAACATTTGAAATTGACGTAGCCCAAACCGATTGCAAATATCCCTATAACAAGACCCTTCCATTTCCAAGAGATGTCTGCGAACACCCGTCCCAAAATCAACATAAATGGACCCAGTGCCTGACACGAATACAGCAATGCCTCGCGAGGGTTGAAATACAAGTGAAAAACCGAAAGTACACCCAACCAGGCCGCTGCCGTGATAACAAGGTCGTCGACACCGCGCCGTGCCAATTGAATAACTGTAAATACCAGGTAAAGGATCAAGATTGCAAATACCAGGCTTCTCGCAGGTGACTGAAAATAACCGCTGAAATCTTTCAGTCCGATTGACCGCTCCAATTCGTCCAAAGGTGAGATGACGGCATAAATAAAAAACGAAACTCCCACGTTGAGCCAGTTCATGGGCTCAAAAATGTTCGCAATTGTAGCCCATTTATTGGCAAGTTTTTGGGATTTTTCGATATAATCCAAGCCGAAAAGAAAGAAATTAGCTCCCAGGTAAACCAGAAGTGCCATGAGGGCGGCCCAAAGGCAGCGTTGCAAACTTTGGATCCAAGCCAACCGGCGTGAACACAGTGCGTAAAGCGAAAACAATAGCAGCCCGAGAGGTGGATTTGCCAGAGCCCCCACTCCTGAGGCAACGCCAAGGATCATTGCACGTTTTTTGGTGATGTCGAAACGAAATCGTATGACCAGAATGAAAAAAACCAAAATACCCACGTTTGCAAGGCTATAGGTCTCGGGGATCGAAAAGAAAACAAGGTTCGAAAATAAGAGCCCGTAAAGGATGGTGAAAACAAGTCCTGCAATTTTTTCCTTGAAGCAAGAGTGGAACAATGTGAAGAAGAGCGCAACATTCAGGGCTGCGAGCAATGCCACGACCACTTTGGCGGTCTGACGGTTTCCAATCCCGAAAATGGCCTTTATCGCAGACACGAGAGGCGATACGATCAACGGATAGAGCGGATGCCGCCACATGTTGCCGTCAAAAGCAATATCTTTCATGTGATCGTACGATCCGCTCGAATCAGCATAAAAGACCCAGTCGTCGAACCAATATATGAACCTAGAGGTCTGGCGTTGGCTGTAAGAGTATAGCACGAAAAAGCAAATGAAAAAGGCAACGAATACGGTCAGATGATACCAGTGGCGTTGAAGAAACAAGAAGCCCTTTGCGGCTATCGAATTGCCATGAGATGAAAAGCGCAAACTGTGGTCTCCAAAGCGGGTCTTTGTCGAGTTATCCTGCAGATGCTTTGCATGCATAATCGAAAGGACAAAGAATTTTGAGTATTTTCAACATATTTATAATATTTGAAAACATTTTGAATGCAATCAATTTTTTGGATTTAAAAGTAAATTTGGTGAATTAATTGATTTTTTTATAATTTTGGGAGTCCTGCTTTCAGAATGGCTCGATTTTAGGATTGATAGATGAAATATGCAATAATTTTGAGAGGATTACTAAGATTCGATGTAACCTCGCAATGTAAACAAAACCAACACATAAAAAAGTGTAGGTTTGTCATGCGCAATCTACAATTCAGCAAAATTATGTTTTTACAAATATTTTAAAACCACAAGCGTAATGTCATCATCCTGCGGGGTTTTTCCCTGAAAGGTTGCCACGGCCTCGATTATTGACTCATGGATGTCTTCAGCCCCCAGAGCGGCATTTTTGCCAATGAGCTCTTTGAACCTTTTCTTGCCAAACATTTCCCCTTTATCATTTTGGGCTTCCCATACCCCGTCTGTGGTTAAGATAAATATTTCACCCGGTTTAGCAGTCGCGTTATACTCTTTATATTTCCAGGTCCCCGTTACACCCAGGGGAAGGCCTTCACCCCCTAATTCACCGCAACACCCCGCAAATGGGGAGTAGAAAAGGGCTGGATGATGGCCTGCCCGAACCCAGGTAAGCCGACCGGTCTGAGCATCAATCACAAGGAAAAAAAGAGTCATGAATTGACCCGTTTCCAGTGTATCGGCCGAAACAAGCCTGTTTACGTCGGTGAGAATTTCGGCTACTGATCCTGGTTGCAAGGTCCTGCCCCTGAGATAGGCCCTTACGCTGGCCATCAGCAAAGCAGATGAGACACCGTGGCCGCTGACGTCACCAACTACGATTGCGTGAACATTAGAACCTAACCAGGGCAATCTAATATAATCGTAATAATCTCCGCCTGTTTCATCGCAGTACAGACTGGTGCCCGCAATGTCAAAGTATTTATCCTTGGGGGGGTGGCGCGGCAAGAGGTTTTGTTGCACCTCCTGTGCCACGTTCAGGTCTGCGATGATCTTTTCTAGGTGTTTACTATACATGGCCAGTTTTTCTTCTGCCAACTTACGATCGGTGACATCTCGAATTATGCCACGAAAACCAGCAACTGAACCTTCTGCATTGGTTATTAAGGATACGGAACCCTCAATCCAACGTTTGGCACCGTCTTTTCTTTCAATCTGCCAGTCAAATGCTTTCTCAGGTTTTCCGGTCAGGTACACTTGATTGAACGTCTTAAACACTTTCCGGGCAAATTTTTCATCCATGTATTGCCTAAAATTCATCCCCAACAATTCGTTTTCAGAGTAGCCAAAGATCATGCATAGCGAATCGTTGAAGAAGGTCATATTCCCGAATCTGTCGACCTCATAATAACCATCTTCAATGCTCTCCAGTATATTTCGATACTTTTTTTCGCTTTCCCAAAGTGCCGCTTCGGCCCGCTTGCGCGCAGTTACATTGCGAAAAATGCCGTGCGTCGAAATCACTTTACCATTTAATTTCCGCGGACTCACATTACCCTCTACAAATATCTTTCTGCCATCCTTGGCTACGAAAGTAGCGGCAATTTCAGTAACGCTTTGCCCCGCCAGTACCCGAGCGAACAATTTCATGTACTGCGGTAATGAATTGGGATGAATAATATCAGATAGATTTAGCGATTTCAGGTCGGCTTTTATGTACCCTAAGGCTTCATGCCATGCTTGATTAACAAAGGTCAAAGTGCCATCCGGCCTGGTGCTTTGGATAATGTCGTGAGCGTTTTCAATGATTTCATGATAGCGTTGTTCTGTCTCCCGATGTGCCTCTTCCATCCTTTTGAATTTTGTAATTTCCAAAGTGTATTCGATGACCTTGCTGACGTTGCCCTTGGAATCCAAAAGCGGGTAGGCATGAATTTGAAAATTCGAGGGTTGCCCCTGATTATCATAATGGGTGTGTTCTACTGCCAGGGGTTGTTTTGTTTTCTTAATTATTTCTAATGGGCAGGGATGGTCTTCGCCGGAGCAAGGCGTCGACCGACCATGTGTCCATGAGTAGCAAAACGGATGATCAGAAAGATCTCCGAAAAAATTAATTGCGGCCTGGTTCGCCATAAGAATTTTGTGATCATTAGCATCTATTGCATAAAAAGGATGAGATACAGCGGAGATTACCTCTTTGAAGAAATCTCGATCTGCCCGCAGTTGTTCTATGCTTTCTCGGCTTTCTTCTTCAGGCTGTTTGCATACACTGATATTTTTTGCTGTACCAGTGGAATCTGGAAAATTTTCTTTGCAATCAGCAGCCATATATTCAGATTTCTTAACTTTCCGTTCAAACGCTTCTCTGTTTAACTTCTCTTTCATCCAGAAATCCTTTAAGCTTAAGTTTGATGTACAGGAAAGCAATATCAGTACCAACCGGACATTACGATATTCTTAATATTAATAAAGTACCGATAAAATTGACATTATTTTACACAAAACTGTTGAGAACAAACCATGGCTATAAGCGTCCGAAATAAATACGGGACACACATAGGATATAAGAAAGCACGTCTTGTATAAATATTAATATGTTATTTCAAATAGTTACGTAAAAGCTGCTCAATGGCAACTTCTGGCCTGTTTCATTGAGAGGGAAAGGACACTGGGACACATCCTGTCGGACATTTTAAAAATAAATCCGAACCAAATTAGATGATGCAGTCATGAAAAAAAGCTAGTAGGATAGAATTTTTTAATGAGATTTTGAGTTCTCTTCTTGCTTGTCGAAAAATCGATATAGGGTAGATCTGGAGACCCCGAGGAATTCAGCGGCGCGACGCTTGTTGCCGCCGGCTTTTTGCAAAGCTTCGATTACAAGTTCTTCACTGAGCTTGGATGGGCGATGGTGCCGCACAAATCCATAATTTTCATTCGCAAAAATAGTTGCCGGCAGATGTTCGGGTTCGATTTCATCTCCCTGACATTTGACCAGCGCGTATTGAATGACATTCTGCAGTTCCCGGCAATTGCCCGGCCAATCATGTGTTTGGAAGATAGAAAGGGTCTCGGGCGAAAGTTTAACACGAGTGTGATACGACGCTTCGCCGAATTCTTTTAGGAAATGTTTTGCCAGCAGTTCGATGTCGGCGCGGCGCTCGCGCAAAGGGGGTATGGTCACTGGCATAACACACAAGCGGTAGTAAAGATCCTTGCGAAATTTTCCCTGAGCAACTGCCTTTTCCAGACTGACGTTGGTTGCGCTGATAACGCGTACATTCACCCTTTGCGGGCGCGTCGCACCTACCCTCTCAAAGCTGCCGTCCTGCAAAACTCGTAAAAATTTAACCTGCATCTCGGGGCTCAATTCGGCTACCTCGTCTAGAAATATGGTACCGCTATCCGCCAGCTCGAAACGTCCCTTTCTGTCATAAAGCGCTCCGGTAAAGGCGCCTTTGACATGTCCAAACAGTTCGGACTCCAGCAGGCCTTGTGGCAGAGCCCCGCAATTGACCGTTACGAATCGACTTTGAGCTCTCCGGCTTTCTTTGTGAACGGCCAGCGCCACCAACTCTTTGCCGGTTCCGCTTTCTCCCTGAATCAACACTGGAGCGTCCGTTTGCGAGATCTGTTTTAGCGTCCCACATAACGCCTTCATTTTTTCGTCGTTGCCGACAATCCCCCGGAATCCCTCTTCGCTGCGCGGGGGAAGGATGGACTTTAAATTGGTAATATCTTCTATGGTGAGAATGCCGAGTCGATTATTCCTAAATTTGAGAGGCGATGCACAGATTAAAAAGGTGACGTCCTTGATATGACGATTGACGTTTACCTGAAGCGAAATACGCCTTCTCTTCTTCTGATTGCTGAAAAGTGCCATCAAAGCCAGTTTGCGGACCCCGCAGTCCTCACATTCATTAGTAGATTCACATTCAACTTTGTCCTCATAAGAATTGATACAGCACAATGCCTTGCCAAAGCCTTCCCCGATCACTTCTGCATTGTTAATACCGAAGATATGCTCGATTACATTGTTAAATGCAACTATTTTACCATCTTCATTGATAATCAGAACTCCACATGGCAAAGCATCTATCAATTGACTTGTAAAAGAATTATCCTGAAGTATTTTTTCAAGATCGCTCATAGTTAAAAGGCTACGACTTTAACCTGATCATTTTGGATATAGAATGATTTTATCTTTTTGACTAATTTGCCCCTAAATATGTTTTACCAATTTCGGAGTCTATAGCAATATTGTAAGTCCGATTTAGTTGAGGCTTTGTGGGCGCAGATCTTCAGTAATGCAAAATCTGGCGATGCTCAATCTTCGCAATATCAGTAAATTGCTCCTGTTCTAAAGTTTTTCGAATTTTGTAGCCGCAATCTCTGATAATTCCGTAAATCATCATACAACTGTCGTCCTCACACTCGGGCACACCGTTTTGGGCCATCACCAGCATTTTATCTGCTAGTTTCATGGCGTCTACAAGCAGCTTTGTATTTTTGCATTTGGTATTACTAGGCTGGTCCATATTTTTTACCCTTTTTAAGTGAATTTTTGAAAATAAGAGAGCAACAGTTGTGCCAATAACGTAAAATGAATGATGTAGTTTCGTAATATTTTGAAATTGAAGGATATGTTTATAACCGAAAAATCAAATGCATGTTAGATGAGCTTAAAAATCACGTACCTAAAAAACATCGCGAATATTGCATATTGTTTGATTGATTTATGAAATCTTGTGATTTCAGGTGTTTTGCGCGTTTAAAATTATCCCGAATCATCCGTAAAAATTCTATAATTATAGGACACTGGGACACTCTAATGCGACATGGCCAGTCAAATGACTGATTATCTGCTGCTCTAAAGCGAAAGTATATCGGCGTTAAATTATACCACATTGTGGGAAATGTCAATAACAGCAGAAACCAACAAAAAGCCTTTCAGATATGAGTGACCATGCGATAGTTGTAGAATTTAGTCCAACACTTACTGAGAAATTACCAGGGTTCTAAAGAGAGATGTGATGATAAGGTAGACAGATTGAAAATCTTGTATCATTGAGTTTAGATTTGAAGACGGAATCTATAAACGAAATGTCTATGATTTTGTATTACGCAAGGGACATAAAACTATATTCGGTTGAAAGTGCAGATTTATGGCAGTATAGAAGAAATGATAACAATCGAATTAAAAATTAAGAAAAAAGGAGAAAAGTATAATGAGTCACAACAAAACCCCTGGAGAAGGCACCATGACTGTCTGGGCTGGTGAAGAAGAACCATTTTGGGAATGCGCCACTCAGGTTCCGGTAGTTCACAGCGTATCATTTGGTTATAATGATTTGGATAAGTGGTTAGAAATCGGACAAGGAAAAGCCGCAGGCCATATATACAGCCGGAACACCAATCCTACGGTGCGAGTCTTTGAGAATAAGATTCGCCAACTTGAAGGGGCAGCGTCAGCCACCAGTTTCGCCAGCGGAATGGCGGCCATCTCAAACACGCTTTTTACCCTGCTATCGCCCGGAGATCGGATCGTTTCAATTAAAGACAGCTATGGTGGAACAAATAAGATTTTCATTGAATTTCTGCCTCGCTTTAATATTGAAGTCACTCTGTGCAATACCACCGATCACGAAGTCATAGAGCATGCTGTAAGTTTAGGCTGCAAAATCCTTTATCTGGAAAGCCCCACAAACCCTACCATGAAAATTGTGGATATTACTCGCTTGTCAAATGCTGCCAGCAGGGTCGGAGCACTCGTTGTGGTGGACAACACATTTGCGACACCAATTAATCAGAAACCTTTGAAGCTGGGAGCTGACCTAGTTTTGCATAGTGCCACCAAATTCCTGGGAGGACATGCAGATGCCTTAGGTGGGGTAGTTTGCGGACCCTCGGAGCTGGTCGAGCAGATCTATCATTTTCGAGAAATAAACGGGGCGGTTTTGGAGCCGATGGCTGCCTATTTTTTGTTGCGAGGAATGAAAACCCTTCACCTGCGCGTACGT
>CP070746.1:698080-716030 GCA_020348305.1 Desulfobacterales bacterium | reverse complement strand
CTTAAGTTTTTTAAATGACTCCCAATACTATATTAGGGGCATCAGCGCTGAAGGCGTTGCACCTACCTAAATCTCTTATCTTGGTCATCTTCTCGGCAATTGGACTGTCTAACCTTCAACAAATTTCGAATAAAATATCGATGGCTTAAGCGGCAAGATTACCGGATTCTTGCGTATCATCAAACCGAGACACTCGCATGGCCATTAAATGGTTGATAATATCGAGTTCTTCAAGCGAGAAATCCGTTTGTCCGCCTTTTGAGAGTAGCAAATCGCGACTGTGGTAAGCTACCCCGTAGTCTGGATCGATCTCTAAGGCTCGGTCAAAATCCTGATAGGCTTTCGCGATCTCGCCTCGTTTTTCAAACGTCAAACCACGCAGATGATATGCGCGAGCAGAATTCGGATTCAGCTTAATCGCACGGTTAAAATCTGCCATCGCTTTTTTAACCTTAGACAATTTTAGATAGGCAGCGCCACGGCTGATATAGCCCAATTCGAATTTCGAATCATATTTGAGAGCGTCAGAGAACAGTTGAATGCTCCTTTTGAGATCATTTTTTACATATGCGGCTACACCTTCATCGAAAAATTTTCTTGCCATCTGATGAATCGTCACCTTTTTACCTCCAAAATAGATCTTTATTGCTTTTCAATGGGTATGATTTCGATTTTATTAGATGTGAACCCGGATAGTTAAGGTAGTCACCATTTTTTAATTGTCAATCAAATATCCGGGTTTGGGGATATTCGCGCAATTGACACAGCGCCTTTTGCCGGTTATATACTGAGCCTCATTTATCAGGATGGGTGCCTCGCAAAATATGTTCAATGTATAGGGCATTCCGCGAGGGATCTCTACGATAATAAAAGAAAAAACGAATAGCACAGGCGAAGGTCATATGGAACCCAATATCTGGAAGGAAAATTTCAGGATCCGATCCTATGAGGTTGATTGTCGCGGCCGACTTTCGATCGAATCAATTTTCAATTTCATGCAGGAAGCAGCTAGCCAACACGCCGATGCGCTTGGTGTTTCGATCCAACAATTGCTTTCTGAAAATTATACGTGGTTGCTGTCGCGTCTAAAAATAAAGATGAATTCGTATCCGGTCTGGAGGGATCAACTAACGGTTTGCACGTGGCCGTCGGGGACACAACGGTTATTTGCATTACGCGATTATTCTCTGAAAGATCAAAACGATAATTTTGTTGGCGCTGCACTGTCTGCATGGCTTGTGATTGACACCCACAAACGACGCCCTGTCAGGATTTCCCCATTTGTGGATCGACTTCATCCGATTGAGGGAGATCATATTTTGCCGGACAAACTTGACAAGCTTTCGTCACTCAAAAAACACACCTATGAGCGCAAATTTCAGGTTCGCTATCATGATTTAGATATCAACCTGCATGTCAACAATGCCAGCTATGTTGAATGGGTTCTTGAAACTCTGCCTTTCCTGACTCAAAATGATGTCATATTATCGGAATTTGAAATTAACTTTCTGGCAGAATCCTTTATCCACAACAACATTGTTTCAAAATGCCAAGCCCATGATGCACATGAGTGGGTCTTTAACCACAGCCTGCATCGGGAAGAAGACGGCCAGGAGCTGGTGCGCGCCAGGACGGTCTGGCGATCCGAGCTGGAGAATTAAGCTACTTGAGATACACGATCGGGCCGCAGGCATCTTGTTCAGCGACTATTAAGCGAGCCTTGCACTGAGTAAGCACCTTGGCAACTTCATTGAAGGCTTTTTGCGGGGTATTGTTGATTTCACTTAAATGGGCCAATATCACGTATTCGAGTCGATCGTGGAGCAGTTGTTTCAGAAGATTTTTGGATTCGACATTCGAAAGGTGTCCGGTTCGGCTTTTGATGCGTTGTTTTATCGGCCAGGGGTAAGGGCCGTTTGTCAGCATGGCGGTATCATGGTTGGATTCAAGGATCAGCAAAAAGCAGCGTTTCAAATGTTGTTTCACCATAGAGGTGGCGATGCCAAGATCGGTTGCAATTCCAATGGTTGTGCCGTTTTGTGCGATGGTAAACCCTACGGGATCTTCGGCATCATGGGATACGGCAAACGGGTGAATCGTCAGTCTGTTTATCTGAAACGTCGATCCGCACTCGAAGATTCTCAGTTCATGAACGTTTCCCAATTGAGATGAGACCTTTTTCGTCTTGTGGCTGATATATACCGGAAGCTTATACCGACGGGACAAAACCCCTGCCGCCTGAATATGGTCGGTATGTTCGTGGGACACCACAATGCCATCAAGGCTTTTGGGGCTCAGCGCCCGCGATCTTAATCGACGCTCGATCGCGACTCCGGAAAGGCCGGCATCGACCAGAATGGCGGTAGATCCGTCTGAAACATATATAGCATTACCCTTGCTGCCACTGGCAAGTATACAGACAGCCAGATTGTAGTCAGGGCATTGTTTGGGGTTATCCAATATCAAGTTCATCAGAATTATTCTATACGATCTGGCGCTAATAAGCTAATAGCTCATAGTTGATAGATGATGGTTTGGAAGGATAATATCCTCTTTGACTTTGAGCTATGAGCTATGAGCCATGAGCTTATTTACCCGTGTGCCCAAATCCGCCGGTATTGCGCCGGGTTTCGTCAAGGTGTTCAGCAACCTCTAACCTGGCATGATACACTTTTTGGATGACCATTTGGGCAATTCTGTCACCCCGCCGAAACGTATACGGTGCGTTTGCTAGGTTTATTACCGCAATCATTATCTCACCGCGATAATCCGCATCGACGGTACCGGGTGAGTTGATGAGACCGATTCCGTGCTTTGCGGCCAGTCCGCTGCGGGGACGGATTTGGGCCTCAAACCCGGTAGGAAGAGCGATAGCAAACCCGGTGGGTATTCGGGTAAATGCGCCTTTTTCAAGGACAATGTCCTTTTCAAGGGCTGCACAGATATCCATTCCTGCAGACTGGGGTGTCATGTAGCGCGGCAGGGGAATATCAGAATCCGCATCCGGCCTGAGTCGCACAATTTTTATAACAGGGTCAGAAATCAAAGTAAGTAATCTTGCATGTATTATCGCTATTTGAAGAACGCTATCTGGGACTAATGGTACAGGATATCTTCGAAGACTTTCTTTTCGTTAACCGGGCCCAGCATGGTTAACACCATTTGATCGCTCTGGAAAAGATATTGGGCCAGCTCAAGGATTTGATCTCGGGTCACGGATTCGACTTTTTCCAAAACATGTTGCAACGGAATATCGCGTCCAAAATGAATTTCGTTTTGCGCCGTACGGACCATCTGATTGTCAGTGCTCTCCGATGACAGCAGGAGACTACCTTTGGTGTATTCTTTCGCGCCTTTAAGTTCAGATGAATCCACTTTTTTGTTTTTTAATTTGCGGATTTCGTTTAAAACCAGTTCGGTTGTTTCACCAGCCCGTTTTGGGTCGACACCTAAATAGACGCCGAACATCCCGGTATCCACATGCGCGGATATAAAGGAATATACCGCATAAGCAAGCCCCCGTTTTTCCCGAATCTCCTGAAATAGCCGCGAGCTCATATTGCCTCCCAAAATCGTATTTAGCAGCGAAAAGGTATAGCGGCGCTGATCGCTGATGGACAGCCCCCTGGCGCTCAGGCAGATGTGAACCTGTTCAAGTTTGCGGTAGTTTAAGTCAACCAGAGATCGACCTTCGGGGGTTATACGGTCGGGAAATCCGTTACCCGGACGGATTGATTCGAAGGCCGGTCCGACACGATCAATAAAGGAAGCATGGTCGATATTTCCCGCAACGGAAATAACGATACGATCGGGCTGATATAAGCGATGGAAAAATTGTTTAATAATTTCGGTGTCAAAACGAACAATATTTTCAGGCCTGCCGAGGATCGAGCGTCCTAAGGGATTGTCGCCCCAAAGATTGCGACCCGAAAGCACATGCACATATTCATCCGGACTATCCTCGATCATCCCGATTTCCTGCAAAATGACCGGTCGTTCTCTTTCTATTTCCCGGGGATCAAACACAGAATTCAGAAAAATGTCGGAGAGAATATCGACCATAGTTTCGGTATGGGTATCCATGACCTTGGCATGGTAGCAGGTATTTTCCATGGTCGTAAAAGCGTTGGTATGTCCGCCGATGGCATCAAATTCCTTGGCAATTTGAAACGCATTGCGTTTGCGGGTTCCTTTAAATATCATATGCTCGATAAAATGGGAAAGCCCGCTTTCATCCATGTTTTCATCACGCGCACCGACACATACCCACACCCCCATTGAAACGGATCGGGTATGGGGCATTTTTTTGGTTAAAATCCGGATTCCATTTTCGAGAACCGTCTTATCTGCTGGCGTGTCCATGTCCCTCTTCCAAGAGCGCCTTGTGGCTCAGCCGAATCTTTCCGTCGCGACCGATTTCTAAGACTTTGACTTTGATTTTTTCGCCTTCCTTAACAACGTCTGATACTCTTGTAATTCGGCGATTGGCAAGCTGGGAGATGTGAACCAGCCCGTCGGTGCCCGGCAAGATTTGGACAAAGGCACCAAAGTCCGTAATTTTGATCACCGTCCCTTCATAGATGCCGCCGACTTCAGGTTCCCGGGTGATTTCATTGATCATTTCGGTGGCCGCTTCTGCTTCTTCTTTGGAGAAAGCGGCAATTTTCACCATTCCGTCATCTTCGATCATAATGCTCGTATTGGTATCATTTTGAATCGAGCGGATCGTTTTACCACCGGGGCCGATGACATCACGGATTTTATCCGGATTAATTGTAATGGTGTTGATGGTCGGTGCATACGGCGAAATTTCCTTACGGGGCTCACTCAAGGCCTCCAGCATCTTGCCGAGGATAAACAGCCGCCCGACGCGCGCCTGCTCCAGCGCCCTGTGCATGATGTCTTTGGATAGCTCATGGATTTTAATATCCATCTGAAGCGCGGTAATACCATCTTTGGTGCCTGTGACCTTAAAGTCCATATCCCCGGCATGATCCTCGTCACCGAGGATATCCGAAAGGATCACGATCTGATCATCCTCTTTGACAAGTCCCATCGCAATACCGGCTACCGGCGCTTTAATAGGAACGCCGCCGTCCATGAGTGCCATGGTACATGCGCAGACGGTTCCCATAGATGAAGAGCCGTTTGATTCCAAAACCTCCGAAACCAGACGGATGGTATAGTCAAATCCATCTTTGGCCGGCAATATCTTTTCGATGGCACGTGTGGACAAACCCCCGTGGCCGATATCTCTGCGAGAAGGACCTACAATGCGTTTTACCTCACCCACCGAATAGGGCGGAAAGTTGTAATGGAGCATAAAGGGTCGGAATTCTTCTCCGATTAGGGTCTCCACCCGTTGCTCGTCCTGGCCGGAGCCGAGGGTTAACACCCCCAACACTTGGGTTTCTCCCCGGGTAAACAGGGCGCTTCCGTGAGGTCTGGGCAAAACCCCGACGTCGCATGTAATCGGTCGAATCTCATCAAAACTACGATTATCAATCCGGCGCCCTTCTTTCAAAATCAGATCGCGGGAGATTTGTTTCTGTAAATCGTACAATATGTCGTAGACCTCCTGCTTGCGATCCTGGTAATCTTCACCTAAACTTTCAAAAAGTTCAGCTCTAATTGTTCGCAATGCCGCATGTCGCTGGACTTTTGCGGGGATCAATATGGCTTCGCGCAATCGCGCTGCAGCTTCGGCCTCCAAGCGGCTAACCAGATCTGAATCTCTTTCGGGAGGTGAAAAAGGTCGTTTGGGAATGCCGTGGGTTTCTCTAAGCTTGGATTGAAGGTCAATGAGGGGCTGCATGGCTTGGTGTCCAAAAAATATGGCTTCCAGCATATCGGCTTCGCTTACAATGTTTGCGCCACCTTCAACCATCACCACGCCGGTCTTGGAGCCGGCAACAATGATATTGATATCGCTGTCTTCTAGCTCTTGAATAGATGGATTGATTTTGAATTGACCGTTGATCCGAGCAACTCGTACACTGGCAATCGGTCCGGTAAACGGAATGTCCGATATTTCCAGCGCTGCCGATGCCCCAATCATAGCCAAGGTATCCGGGTCATTTTCTTGGTCCATGGACAATACGGTCGCAATAACTTGGGTTTCGTAACGGTAGTCTTTCGGGAAAAGCGGGCGAATAGGGCGGTCAATCAACCGCGCCGTTAATGTCTCTTTCTCACTTGGGCGGCCGACTTCACGTCGAAAATAATTTCCGGGGATCCGACCTGCTGCATAAATTTTTTCCTGATATTCAACTGAAAGGGGTAAAAAATCCGAGGCTCTTTCTTCATTTGCCGATACAACGGTAACAAGTACAATCGTGTCTCCGTATTGAACGACAACTGAGCCCGATGCTTGCTTGGCTAACTTGCCGGCTTGTATGCTTAGGGTTCGTCCCCCGATTTTCTCTTTGAGCGAAATTTCCATTTTTTTCTCCTGCGCCAATCGACATCAAACCGATAACTGCCCCACATCCAGTCTTAAATTCGCAGCAACACGTGCAAAATATCAAAGGCTTGAATGTAAATGCTTGTAATCGCCGATATGGATTTCAACACTTTTATTTTTTTAATCCTAATGTTTCAATTATTGCCCGGTAGCGGTTTATGTCTTTGTGTTTTACGTAGTTTAATAATCTGCGGCGCCTACCGACAAGCATCAACAGGCCTCTACGGGAGTGATGATCTTTTTTATGAATCTTCAAATGGTCGGTGAGGTAGGAAATGCGATGGGTTAAAAGTCCAACCTGTACCTCCGGTGATCCTGTATCTGCGTCGTGCAGCTTAAATTGGTCAATCAGTTTTTTTTTATCTTCTGGTGTAAAACCCACTTTTTTATGCCTCCTCCTTGTAAAAAAGATTAATGACTGCGACAATCTTGGCTGTATATCGTTAATCGGCCTTCCGAACAAGCTTTTATTTAAACAAATACCGCAATCGTAAATCTTGGATGCTATTGGTTGAATACGCAGCAATAATTCAGTCTGTTTTTTCCTTTCGTATACTCCAGGACAGCAATCAGATTGTTGCGGGCATCAAGTATCTTAATATAGGATTGCAAATCGGTGCTCTGATTCACGAGTTGCCCGAAAATTAAATCTTTTTGTGTTAAAACAATACCATGTCGGATTTTTTCAATTAAATGCCGGTCGGCAATGTACCCCGGTATATCACGCAAAGCGTCTGCCATACTGATCATCAAACTGGCAAAATCTCCGACTGATGTGAACTGCTCCAGCTCTGATAACCCAACAGCCTGGTTAATGTTAAAGCCGCTGCTTTCTATGCGCTGAAGCGCTTGCAGATGCCCTCCACAACCCAAGATTTTTCCGATATCGGCACAAAGCGTTCGGATATATGTACCTGCGGAGCAGGTTACCTCAAACCAAACGAACGGAATCTTAATTTCATGTATGTGAATGTTTGAAATCTGAACGCGCCTTGGCGGTTTTTGAATCGGTTGACCGCGTCGCGCAAGCTTATACAGTGGTGCCCCTTTGTGTTTTAATGCTGAATAAACCGGCGGCAGTTGCTCAATTGACCCCACAAATTGTTTAAAGACGGATCTCATGGTTTTTTCTGAAAGTTTAGCCGGGTTGCCAACGGCAACGACGGTACCCGTAGAATCCTGGGTATCGGTTTCTTCGCCCAATTTGAGATTCGCCACGTATGTTTTATTGCCGTGCAAAAGGAAACGGGCAAGCCGGGTTGCCTTATTCACACAGCATACCAGCACACCGTGTGCAAACGGATCAAGTGTGCCGGCATGGCCTACTTTTTTGGCATTCAGTATGCGTTTTACCTTGGCGACTGCCTTGGCTGAGGATATGCCCGTTGGCTTGTCGACAACAATAACGCCATCTAACTCTGCCTGGTCACGGGTTTCTGGTCGCTGGTTTCTGGACACTGGTTTCGGGTTACTTATTTCCGCTCGCTGGTTTCTGATCACGGGTCGACGTTTGTTAGAACCAGGCAGTTGGTTGCCGGTTGCTTTATCTTGGATGCCAGTCGCCAGGGACCAGTGACCAGAGACCCGGTTCACAATTTTTTAGCCAAGGTAATTATTTCGGATTTTAAATTTATAAGGCTCGACTCAATTTGAAATCCGGCTGCGCTTACATGACCTCCTCCCCCAAAAGAGCCGGCGATGGTGGCGACATCCACTGTACCATCAGAGCGCAGACTTACATGATAGCGGTTAATATGACCTGATGTTCCTGTTCCATTTTGGATCTCCTGAATCAAGGCGGCAACTTTAACATTTTTAATCCGTCGAGCGTAATTTATCATCCCGTCGAGATCTTCAGCCTGTGTACCGGTTTCGGCCAGCATATTTTTTGTTACGGTCATCATCGACAATTTGCCGTTTTCCGAGATTTCAATAGAATCAAGCGCCAGATTCAAAAGCTTTATGCGTCCCAAGGAATAGGTTCCAAATACATGTTGGGCCACATCGTATGGCTCGACCCCCAATTCTGCCATTTCTTTGCTGATGGCAAAGGCAGTCTGATTGGTATTTGAAAACCGAAACGATCCCGTGTCCGTCAAAATGCCAGTATACAAGCACGTCGCAATGGCCTTGTCTATGGGGACAGGCAAGGCTTTAATCAGGCGGTATACGATTTCTGCAGTTGAGCATGCGCAGGTATCGAGCAGTTGATGATTGCCAAAGCGGGTATTGGAGATATGGTGGTCAATGTTAATGATAAATGGTATTTGACTGATCGCCGAGCTGATTTCTCCGATCCGCGATAAATCCCCGCAATCAAGAATGATGGCGGTATCATAGGTATTTACTTTTTTGATATGTCTGACAATGCGCTCCACTGACGGTAGAAAACGATACACGGCCGGAATGGGACTTTCATTGTACAACGTGGTTTTTAGGCTGAGCCTGCCGATAGCAAGCCCCAAGGCGATCAGGGACCCCACCGCATCTCCATCCGGTTGAGCGTGGGAGGCTATCAATAAATGAGAACTTTTCTTAATTTGATGTATGATCTGTTCCATTTTCTGTCGCTACCGTTTTGAGCAATTCTTCAATCCGTGATCCGTAATCAAAAGAGTCATCATAAAAAAATTTTAACTCGGGCATATAGCGCAGACCCAGTTGCCGCGCGAGTTTCTTTTTAATATAGCCATGTGCACCGCGAAGTGCTTGTGTGGCGGCATCTATCTTTTGTTTGCCGCCGGAAGTCGTATAGTAGATGCGCGCCAACTTTAAATCCGCCGACATTTTAACTGCTGTAATGGTCGTCAATTTAAGCCGGGGGTCGGCCACATCTTTTTTTAATATATCGGACAAGACTTCCTGTATGAGTCCGCTAACTCTATCGGCCCGTGAAAAATGAATCATAGAGAGATTATTTCCATTTCGGTATCAATGATTTCAGCCAGCCCCAACGTATCAACCAAATTAAAACCCTTATCTAGCTTCGAGTTAATCAGGGTCTTATCATTACCAACAAGACAGAATCCTATTTCTGCCCGTTGATAAATATCGTTGGCACCAACCTCGGCTACCGAAGCGTTAAACTTGTTGCGGAGCTGACTGATGATTGATTTTACAATTTTTCTCTTACTCTTCAAGGAGCGACACTCATGCAATCTTAACGTAATAATGCCAATACCTACAACCATGGTGCTATGTGGACTATTCGATTTCAGGTTTGATTTCCTCCAGGTAATAGCACTCTAGGACATCGCCGATTTTGATATCATTAAAATTTTCAACTCCAATACCGCATTCATATCCGGCTTGAACTTCCCGTACATCATCTTTAAAACGACGCAATGAAGAATTTTTGCCTTCATAAAAAACAACGCCGTCTCGAATGACACGCAAAAGCTGTCCGCGCTCAATTTTTCCATCGGTGACATAGCAACCGGCGATGGTGCCGATCTTAGGTATTTGAAATATCTCCCGCACCTCGGCTGTGCCCAAAATACGTTCTTCATAGGTGGACGCCATCATGCCTGCCATGGCATCCTTGACGTCTTTAATCACATCATAAATAACGTTGTAAAATCGCATATCTACATGTTCATCGCCAGCCAGGGCTTGAACTTTTGGACTTGGGCGGACGTTAAAGCCGATGATAATGGCATTGGATACAGTTGCCAGTGAGACGTCCGATTCAATGATTGTTCCGGTAGCTGAATGCACCACACTTACTTTTACCTCTTCATTGGAAAGCTTGGTCAAAGAATCAACAAGGGCTTCAATGGAACCATGAACATCGGCTTTAATAATGAGGCTTAATTCCTTGACATCACCTTGTTGCATTTGTTCATAGAGACTGTCCAGACTTAATCGGCTGGATTGAGCCAGTTCTTTCGTTCGCTGCTTTTGCAGGCGATGCATTCCTACCTGTTTTGCGTTTTTTTCATCCGCTAACGCGATTAATTCATCGCCGGCCATGGGTACTCCGGATAAGCCCAGCACCTCAACCGGAATAGAGGGCCCTGCGGATTCTACCGGAACGCCTCTATCATTGAGCATCGCCCGAATTTTTCCGAAATGCACACCGCACACAACCGGATCACCAGTACGCAGGGTACCGTCTCTGACTAAAACGGTGGCCACAGCGCCTCTGCCGGAGTCGATTTGGGCCTCGATCACATGCCCAAAAGCCAGCTTATCGGGGTTGGCCTTCAGCTCCAAAACTTCGGCCTGCAGCAATATCATCTCCAGTAGTTCGTCGATTCCCTGGTTTTTTTTAGCCGAAACACTTACAAATATGGTATCGCCACCCCAATCTTCGGGGGTCAGTCCATTTTCTGAAAGCTCGCGCTGAACTCTTTCTGGATCGGCGTTGGCTTTGTCGATTTTATTTATGGCAACGATGATGGGAACATTTGCCACTTTGGCGTGATTGATGGCCTCAATTGTCTGAGGCATCACCCCGTCATCGGCAGCAACGACTAAAACAACTATATCTGTAACCCTGGCCCCCCGGGCTCGCATCGCGGTAAAGGCTTCATGGCCCGGAGTATCCAGAAAAGCGATTTGGCCTTTATCCGTGGTAACATGATAGGCCCCAATATGCTGGGTAATCCCGCCGGCTTCCAACTCTGTGATTTTGGTTTTGCGAATGACATCAAGCAAAGACGTTTTGCCGTGGTCCACGTGTCCCATTATGGTAACCACCGGTGGGCGTTCGGTCAGTTTTTTAGGATCGTCTTTTTCTTGCTTTAATAGCGTTTCTTCTTCAAACGTGACGCGTTCGACTTCATAGTCAAATTCTGAAGCAACCAAGGAGGCTGTGTCGAAATCGAGCGGCTGATTCACAGTGGTCATCACGCCCATTGCCATGAGGCTTTGAATGAGTTCATTGGCTTTGATCCCCATTCGCTTGGCCAGATCCGAAAGGATAATGGCCTCGTCGATTTTTATGCGGCGCTTGATCGCTTTGGCAACTGTAATTTGAGTTTTTTGGCCGACTGCCGCTTTTTTGGCTTTGGCTATCTTGCGCGGTTTGCGGGCCCGATGCGTGTCATCATAGAGATCTTCGCCCTCTACAACAGCTTTTCTTCGGAACGATATTTTCTTTTTCAGAAATTTCTTGTCAACCTCGACCTCTTCTGCTTTTTTCTTTTTCTTCCTTTTCTTCGTTTCTTTTAGCGCCATTTCGGCTGCAGTCGGGGGACTGACCGGGACCGCTGTTTTGCCAACAGGGGTTTTTGCGACCTTGGCTATGCGTTCCTCAGGCTTTGCTTTTGGCTTATCCGAAGGTTTTACGGGAGGCGTTACCGGCAGTCTGATAATTTTAGCGGCCGGTTCCTTCTTCTTTGGTTTTTTAACGACCTTTTTCGGCTTCTCTTTTGGTTTTACAGGAGGTTTTTTAGCTTTGAGCGGTGCAGGCTCCTAGGTTACCGGCTTTATCTCCATGGGCTTTTCTTCAGCAGTCTCATCAACTTTTGCAACTTCGCCGGGTTCCTCTTGCATCAGGGCTGCTTCAGAGGGATTTGCGGCTGCTTGAACTTCTTCTAATTCTGGTTCTGCTGAGGGGACCACTTCGATCTGAACTTTTTTTCTGCGCCTTCGAATAATAGTCGGCTTTATGCGGGTTTCCTCAATAGTTTCTTCTTTGGTACCAAAGAGATGTGATCTAACTTTGGCGATGGTTTCATCATCCAGAGAACTCATATGACTCTTTACAGAAATGTCCATCTCGCTCAGTTTATCGAGCAAAATTTTATTGGTCATATTCAGATCTCTGGCAAGTTCATATATTCTCATATTTGCCATTCTTTCCCCCGAAAACTAACCCAATTGAGTTTTGCTGAATTTGGGTTTTATTTATTATGGGGTGCCCCTTCGCATTTCAACATTTTTAAATTCGGATATCCGTTTTTAGCTCATAGCCTTTCTTTGCTTAACGTGATGGGTACATTAAGTTAATTTGTCTCGTCTGGTTCGGTCTCATCAGATGCCGCCTGCTCCTTTGGCTCTTCGACGTTTGCGGCATCATCGTCTTCAGTTTCTTGCGTTTCGGAGCCATCGGCTGCTTGCTCGTCTGATTCAGCCATTTCCACCGAAAGATTTGCTGCTTTGATTAACTTTTTTGCTTTTTCTTCCCCAATTCCTCGAATTTGAATCAAATCTTCTATGGACGTATGGCTGACTTCCTCGGCAGAATAAAAGCCCTTTTCATACAGTGCATCAGCCAAGCTTATACCCACACCGGGCAGTGCTACCAGCGAATCATAGCCACTTTGCATGGCTTTGCTGTATCGGGTCTCACTTTTAACATCCAGATGATACCCCGCAAGCTTGGAGGCCAGTCTTACATTTTGTCCCTTTTTCCCGATCGCAATGGACAAAAATTCGTCCGGGACAACAACTTCCATTGCGCGATTTGATTCATCAATGATAACTCTAGAAATTTCAGCAGGCGCCAGTGCATTGCAAACAAATTTTGCAGGGTCGACATGCCAAGGAATGATATCTATCTTTTCCCCCCTTAGCTCTTGAACAACGTTCTGTACGCGACTGCCTTTCATGCCCACGCAGGCGCCCACGGGGTCGATATCGGAATTGTTCGAAGCAACAGCGATTTTTGCACGAATTCCCGGTTCGCGGGCGGCGCCCAAAATATTTACAATGCCTTCGGAAATTTCTGGCACTTCCATTCGGAAAAGATTGACCAAAAAATTTGGGTGGGTGCGCGAAAGAATAATCTGCGGACCACGCGACTCATGAAGCACATCGAGTATGTAAGCCCGAATGCGGTCACCGCGGCGGTAAGTTTCTCTGGGAACCTGTTCTTTTGCCGGAACCACACCTTCGGTATGACCTAAATTCACGATGATCTCACCGCGGTCAACGCGCTGAACAATTCCGTTTATGATATCACCCTTGCGGTCGATGAAGCTGGCATAAACGGCGTCTTTTTCAGCGTCTTTCATCTTCTGTATAATAACCTGTTTGGCGGACTGGGCTGCTATGCGGCCAAAGGTGGTGGTATCCATTTTAGTTCCGAGGCTGTCACCGATCTCGCAGTCAGGATCCAATTTGCGCCCTTCTTCAAGACTGATTTCAAGCGCAGGCTCACTCACCACTTCGGCCACATCTTTAAACTGAAAGACTTCAATTTCGCCACTTTCTTCATTATAATTTACTTCAATATCCATTTTACTGCCAAACTTTTTTCTGGCAGCGGATTTTAAGGCCTCTTCAAGAGCTTTGATGAGAACATTTCTGTCAATACCCTTGTCTCGGCTAACTTGATCGACGACCCGCTTGATATCTGAAATATACATCAAATTTCTCCACTGAAGTTTACCAGTCGCGCTTTGGAAATATCATTTAGCGATATGTTGACTGTTTCTTCGCCAACCATAAGTTTTACCTGCTCGCCGGATATTCCCATCAGCACGCCCGAAAAATTTTTTTGTCCATCAAATGGTCGGACGGTTTTGATCTTTACAAGATTTCCTTTGAATTTTTCAAAGTCCTGCCTTTTGGCCAACGGCCGATCAAGCCCTGGGGAAGTGACTTCCAAATTGTAGGGCGCGATGTCATCGAGATACACATCCAGAAGATCATTCATCTGATGGCTGACATTTACACAGTCATCAAGGGTCACGCCCCCGGGTTTGTCTATGTAAAGGCGCAAAATCCATCCGCCGGGCTCCCGCTGATATTCGATATGGACAAGCTCAATTCCCTCGCTATCACACACAGGCTCTGCTAATGCCGCGGCCTGCGCAATAATCGATTGTTCGTTCTTAGGTGAAACCGTTTGGGTTCGTTTCTGCGATTTTTTTTTAAACTTGTTTTTGGCGCGTTCAACTTTCATATCTTAATCGGTCTATTACTATTTTTAAAAACAAAAAAACGGGCCGCCGCCCGTTTCCATATACTCAGGTAGATCTTTTGCTGTGGAGCGAGAGAGTTTATCAGTTCATGACCCTAACCATAAGAAATTAATTAATTCGATCCCACAAAACATAAAAAGCACTACCCCAATCCACCTCTTGATGGAAAAGGCGACCCAGAGATGGAGCGGGCAACGAGACTCGAACTCGCGACACCAAGCTTGGGAAGCTTGTACTCTACCAACTGAGCTATGCCCGCTCATCAATGCTAGAATAATTATGACAAAATCTGGTAGTTGTCAATATATTTCAAGCAATAAAAATTATTTTAGTCCTTAGCAATTCATCAAAACTAATCCAACAGATCTCTGATGCTTTTCAGCTCCGCGCGCAAATCATCCAGGAAGCGATGGATGGGTGGTCTTCTTTTTCCGACCCGGCCGTCTAAATGCTGCCGCGCACCTTGTATGGTAAATTTTTTTTCATGCAGCAAATATTTTATCTCCATAATCAGTTCGATATCTCTTTTGGTGTATAAACGACGGCCTGATGAGGTTCGTTTTGGTTTTACCCTTGAAAATTCGGTTTCCCAAAACCGTAGAACGTAGGTTGGAAGCTCTACAATTTTGCTGACTTCACCGATTGTAAAGTAAAGTTTGTCAGGTATTTTCTTTGAAAAATGCAAATGATTTTGCATGGTTAGAAGCAAACAGGTTGCCGAAATTTTTACGCGGGCAATGTCGCGTCAAACGCTTTTACAAGCCTGTGCGTAATTGATTTTTCCACGTTTCTTTTTACCTCTGATGCGGGATGTCTGAAATTCCATCCATTTAATTATGCATTCGACGTTAAAGTTGCTGGGATGCAAGATTGGCAATCTGTGCAAATCCATCCGGATCGGAAATTGCCAATTCGGCCAAAACTTTGCGATCGAGCTCGATGTTGGCGAGTTTTAAACCGTGCATGAAATTGCTATAGGATAGGTTATTTATACGAGCTGCGGCATTAATTCGAGCAATCCACAATTTTCGAAAATCTCTTTTCCGCACCCTACGATCCCGATAAGCATACATAAGGGCCTTGTCTACAGCATCTGCTGCTGTACGATATAATTTGCTGCGGCCGCCGCGAAATCCTTTGGCTGAGGTTAACACTTTTTTTCTTCGTCTTCTGGCTTTGAATCCTCGTTTGACTCTCATATTATTATCTCCGTAATATTTACTATCAGACAATTATAGGCATTGCTTCGCTGTTTTTCAATGGCGATTTAAAATTCTTGATTTAGCGATTCTTTTCGATTCGTTTTCTGGGAAATCAATAATTAGCCGTTTGGCAATAACAACCTTATTGTTCTCTTATTGGTTTTATCAACCAATCGGCTTTGTCTTAATGACCGCTTCCGTTTGGTGGTTTTTTTGGTAAGAATATGACTGGCACAAGATTTTCGATAGACGATTTTACCGGTACCTGTTTTTCTAAAACGTTTGGCTGCGGCTCGATTTGTTTTTATCTTTGGCATATATGATTCTCCTCACTAAATGTAAAAATAGATGGCGTGAGCAATCGAAAAAACCGACCCACGCCACCTTTTAAAAAGTTAACAGTAAGTTGTTTTTACAACGCCTTGGGCAACTAAACGACTCAATACCAACCAGTTTTGTTTACGAAAAGTTATTTTGGCGAAAGGACCATTACCAAGGTGCGGCCCTCAAATTTGGGGCTTTGCTCTACTGCTGCAAGTTCCTCGGTTTCTTCAATAATTTTTTCGAGTAAATCCATACCTAATTGCGAAAGTGTGATTTCTCGTCCCCTAAAAAGTACGGATACTTTGACCTTGTCTTTTCTCCCAATAAACTTTTTTATATGACTGATCTTAACCTGCAGGTCGTGTTCACCAGTCTTTGGGCGTATTTTTATTTCCTTTACTTGAAAGGTGCTTTGCTTCTTTTTGGCTTCTTGTTTTTTTTTGGTTTGTTCGTATCGATATCGACCATAATCCATTATTTTGCAAACCGGAGGATTGGCAGTCGGGGAAACTTCTACAAGATCGAGATCAAAATCAGCGGCAGTAGCGAGGGCTTCTTTTGTCGCTATTATACCAATCTGTTTGCCGTCAGGGTCAATCACCCTCACTTCTTTGGCGCGTATATTTTTATTTACCCTTATTTTATCGGATCGATTTGGTCTATAGGGTTTTCTTATTATAGCTATACTTTCACCTCCTGGGTTGTAAATTATGGTCAATACCCTTTGGCGTTGCCAAATAGGTATACGCTCACACCTTTATTTCAATAGTGAAATATAAAACAACATAAATAAAAGCAAGAAAAAAATGCAAGTCAAATAAAACTTAATTCATTCAAATTACAAGTTTTTAGCCGCAGGTGCGACCAACTAACAATTATTGGTGGAGCGTATATTGAGCCAATTCTAAAGCTTGCAAATATCGTCATCGCACGGACAACTCCCATCGACTTCATAACAATAAATGATTCGCGATTCGATTTCAGCCCGATTCTTTGGAATGGATTTGAAATGGTTCTTTCCCGCTATTCTTTTCAACTCTGATCGAGATGGTATGCTAAGTAGACCTTGCGATAAAACTTTGCCCGATGTGCCTTCTAAGATCTCGGCATCCTCCCCGTTAGTAACGACTGCAATCGGTATCTGATAGGACGTTATAATTCGGGATGCTGCCAGTGCCGAGCGGCGTCTTGTCACAATAGAACCAGGACCGAATTTTATTAGCATGCACATCTTGCCGGATAATTGGATCACAAAGTCAATTCTCACAATTGCCTTGCAATCACCGGCCTTGGCAACAAGCTTTCGGTGAGGCTCAATGTCTTTTTTTAAATATCCTTTCTGATTGACGAGCAAGCAGGCGATTTTCTGGCGGTATCGTTCGTCATGGGTATCTTTAATCGTTTCACCGGTGATAAAATCACTTAATTCACCGAGTATAAGATGGTGTCCACTCATAGGATTGGCCTGTTAGCCCGTTTACCGGGTTTTCAGCTTAAATTAACATTGCTTTTCGGAGTAATTGTTGGCTACTGAATGATGGGTTCGCCTCTAATTATTTTTAGATTATCCGTTTAATAATGGGCAAATTATTTCTTTACAACATTTCGTTACTTTAATATTATGCATATTTTTTAAAAATTTCAAAATTATTTTATGGTTCCGCGATTATGTCTATCCGTGAGGAATAAGAAAAACGTGAGCCAAATTTTATGTCGCCGTTTAGACAGATAGACTATGGAAATTGAAATAAAAGGCATACAGAATTATAATATTAGACCTTTTTTGGAACGTTTGCAGATGATATATGCCGCTATGGATCACCAATACAATCAAGCGGCGACCTATTATCGTTTTGATTGTCATGCATGCACGGATAATTGCTGCCGGACTCGTTTTTACCATCACACCTACGTTGAATACCTTTATATAATAGAGGGCGTTAAGACGCTTAATTCTAAAAGACAGTTCGAAATTAAACAGAGAGCATTGGAAATTTACCAGAAATCGACTGAATTGGATAAGCAAGGAAAGCCCGTTCGGCTGATGTGCCCCATGAATGTTGACAATTTATGCATCCTGTATCCGT
>CP070746.1:687429-697980 GCA_020348305.1 Desulfobacterales bacterium | reverse complement strand
CCCCCGACGCCTTACGGTAGTCGGCTTCCTTACGCTCATTTATTTTATTATCCTACATTGTAGTTTTTGTCAAGTTTTTCAGATAAATAGACTGATATATCTAGAATTCAATACTACTCGGCGTTCTTGGGAAAGGAATGACATCCCGGATATTATTTATGCCGGTGATCAACATCAGCAAGCGCTCAAAGCCTAATCCAAAGCCGCTGTGTGGTACGCTTCCGTATCTGCGAGCATCCAGATACCACCAATAAGGGGCTTTATCCATTCCCATCTCATCCATACGCGCTTCCAAGATTTCAAGGCGTTCTTCACGTTGGCTTCCGCCAATGATTTCACCAATATTGGGTACTAACACATCCATAGCCGCCACGGTTTCCTGATCATCATTGATCCGCATATAAAATGGCTTTATGACATTGGGATAGTCATAAACAATAACGGGCTTCTTAAAATAAAGTTCCGTCAGATAGCGTTCATGTTCTGTCTGGAGATCTTTTCCGAAATCGACTTCGTATTCGAACATCTGACCGGATTTCATTAAAATCTTGACGGCTTCCCGGTAAGGAAGCCGAATGTATTCCGAGGTGGCTGTGTTTTCCAAAGTAGCCATAAGATTTTTATCTACCCACTTAGCAAAGAGCTCAATATCATCTCCACACTCTTCCAAGGCATAGGTTGTCAGATATTTTACAAGTTCTTCACCAAGATCCATATTGCCGTCGTTATCACAAAATGCCATTTCCGGTTCGACCATCCAGAATTCGGCTGCGTGTCTACGGGTGTTTGAATTTTCAGCCCGGAATGTCGGCCCAAAGGTGTAAACATCGCCCAGGGCCAGGGCAAACATTTCAGCGGATAATTGACCTGAGACAGTCAAGTTGGCTTCTTTGCCGAAAAAATCCTGTTGAAAGTCGGTTCTGTCATCTTTCTTGGGCAGATGATCCAAATCGAGAGCGGTCACCTTAAATAATTCGCCGGCACCTTCGCAATCCGATCCAGTAATGATAGGCGTGTGGATATAGCGAAACCCGCGGTCTCTAAAAAACTTGTGAATCGCGTATGATATTTCTGATCGTATACGGAAGGTTGCGCCATATTTGTTTGTTCTTGGCCTTAAATGAGCAATAGTTCTGAGAAACTCATCGCTATGTCGTTTTTTCTGCAACGGATAAGATTCCGGTGCCAAATCAACAATCTCAATATTTTCTGCTTGGATTTCCCATTCCTGCCCACCGCCCTTGGATTCAACGAGCTTTCCGTGAATAGCCACAGCAGATCCGGTGGTCAATTTTTTGATCTCTGAATAATTATCCAACGATTCATTGGCCACCACCTGCAAATTTTTCAGACAGGATCCGTCATTGACTTCGATAAACGAAAACCCTTTCGAATCCCGACGCGTTCGGACCCAGCCCTGGATCAATAATTTATCTATCGGGGCCTCTGTCTGTAAAAGCTTGAAAATTTTCTTTCGTTTCATGGAGAATTCCTCTTTTATCCTCCTATATTTACTGTAATATAATACCCCTGATCACCACGTTGGAGTAGCAAAACAACCGAATTTTTCTGACGGTACTTAATTATTGCCTTTTTAAAGTCTTCTTTGTCTTTTATTTTGTAATCATCAATCCGGCGGATAACGTCTCCCGAACGAGCACCAATGTTCGCCAGATAAGATTTTTTGTCGATTTCAGAAATAACCACCCCTTTGCGTGCCGGGATCTGATATTGTAAACGGTTTTTAGTTGTCAAATCTTCAACTTTTATTCCCAGAAGTCTGAATGCCAGTTCTTCTGCCAGCGTTAGAGGGAAAACCTTTGTTTTCACCGAGATGGTTTTTATTTTGCCGTTGCGCCAAATCTTTGTTTTTAGGTTATCACCTGCAGCATAGGTTTTTTTAGCCGACCAGTAATCACGCACTGATTCTATTTTTTTATTTCCGATAGAAAGGATGATATCTCCCTCTTCCAACCCTGCGCTCTGAGCCGGGCTTTTGGGTTCAACCGCTTTAATCATTATAGCTTTTTTTCTCGGAAAGTTAAGATAATCCGCAAGCCTCGCATCGATGTTTTGTACAGTGATGCCGATCCAGGCCTGAATAACTTCACCGAACTGGATGAGATCCGAAATTATTTTTTTGGCTTTGCTGATGGGTATGGCGAATCCGATACCTTGGGCCTTGGCATAGATGGCGGTATTAATTCCGATCAGTTCCCCGTTAATGTTTAAAAGCGGACCGCCACTGTTGCCGGGATTGATGGATGCATCGATCTGAATGAAGTCGTGAAAGACCCTGTCTTCGGCACGCACGCTTCGGTTTACGGAGCTGATGACCCCGGTTGTTACGGTGTGGGAAAAGCCGAAAGGGTTGCCGATAGCAATCACCGTTTCTCCGATCATAAGATCATCGCTGCTTCCCATTTCGATAACCGGAAGGGGTTCTTGGGAATCGATTTTCAAAACCGCCAAGTCTGAATCGGGGTCCGCTCCGATGATTTGAGCCTCAAATTCTCGTTCATCTTGTAATACGACCTCAATGGTTCCGGCTCTTTCAATCACATGCGCATTCGTTAGAATGAAACCTCTTTTCCCGTCTATAATGACACCGGAACCTAAACTGGTGCGCTGTTGTCGTCGTTCGAATCTAGGGTCGAAAAAATCTTTGAAAAAATTTTCAAAAAACGGATCCAGGCCAAAACCCGAAAAGGGATTAACTCGCTTGCGGACTTCATAGGATGAGCTTATATTTACCACAGCCGGGCTGACTTTGAGCACCGCTTTAACGACAGGGCTTTCACGATCGACCGGATGGCCCAGAGATGGCTGGATTTCAACCTGCATCAGAAAGCAAATGAAAACGATGGCTATGATCCTGTTCGTCAGTCTTGTGTTGAAACGAAGATGTAATTTTAGCATTTTTACCTTTTTTATGATTGACGATTTTCGATTAATAATGGTTTAACATAAACATCCACACTAGAAAATAAAGGATTAACATATATTTTGTCATCGAAAAACTGGTCCTTTGGGCCAGGTTAGAGACAATTGGCTCTGCCGATAACTATATTATCCTGGGGTTTTGGAATCATGGTATGTTGCAATAATGGGTTTTTTCGGAACCTTCACGATATCTTACCTCTAGTTGAAAGGCCCAGTCGATATTTAGGTTCGGAAATCAACGCCATTAAAAAAGATCTAAGCAAGGTGAAGCTCCGCTTTGCTTTAGCCTTTCCGGATTTATATGAAATTGGCACGTCCCACTTTGGCATACAGATTCTTTATCATATTTTAAACAGCCATCCGGATATTGCCGCCGAAAGGGTATTTGCTCCGGGTGTCGATATGGAAGCCTACCTTAGGAGCTCTCACTTACCTCTTTTTTCCCTGGAGTCCCATGAGCCCGTCAATCATTTTGATATTCTCGGTTTCAGTTTATTATACGAGCTTAATTACACAAATATCCTGACGATCCTCGAACTTGCCGGAATTCCATTTCGGGCTGACCAAAGAGATCCATCTCATCCGATGATCATTGCCGGTGGTCCGAGCACGTGCAATCCGGAGCCCATTGCCGAATTTTTTGATGCGGTTATTGTGGGAGATGGCGAACACGTAATCATGGAGATTTCTCAAACTTGGATTCAGTGGAAAGACAGCACCCAACGAAACAAAGATGATTTGATGAAACAATGGTCCAAAATAGAGGGAGTATACATACCATCTTTTTTTGAACCTCAAATTAATCCGCATGGATTACAGACGCTCAAACCGCGTTTTTCGGACTATACCCGGGTCAAACGGGCCATTGTTGCTGATCTTGATCATATGCCTTTTCCGGAAAAACCCATTGTGCCATATGGGAAGCCGGTGCACGATCGACTTCGGATTGAAGTATCCAGGGGATGCACACGAGGATGTCGGTTTTGCCAAGCCGGCATGATTTATCGTCCGGTTCGTGAACGTTCTCCGGAGATGTTGATGTCCCTTACTGATAATTCAATTGCAGACACCGGCTATGAAGATTTATCGTTGCTTTCTCTGAGCACAGGCGATTACGAATGTATTGTTCCTCTGATGGAACGGCTGATGGCTCGCTTAGCTTTGGATCACGTTGCCGTCTCCTTACCCTCCTTGCGAGCGGGCACCCTTACACCGCAATTAATGAAGCTTATCAAAAAAGTCCGTAAAACCGGGTTCACCATTGCGCCCGAAGCCGGCAGCCAGAGATTGAGGGATGTAATCAACAAGAATATCAGTGAAACCGAAATCGTTGAGACCGTCAAAGACGCATTTCATTTGGGATGGCAGGTGATAAAACTATATTTTATGATCGGTCTTCCAACCGAAACCCATGAGGATCTGCGCGCTCTGGTCGAATTGGTTAATAAACTTCGCAAGATCAAAGGTCCTAACCGGCGAAGCGGCAAGATTAATGTGAGCGTTGCGACGTTTATCCCCAAGCCCCACACTCCGTTTCAGTGGGCCCCCCAAATCAGTTTGGCTGAATCCAAGGAGAGGCTTAGGTGGCTTAAACATCAGTTAAAGATACCGGGAATTCAATTCAAATGGCAAAATCCGGAAGTCAGCCTGCTCGAAGGAATTTGGGCTCGTGGAGACAGGAGGTTAAGCAATCTGTTGATAACTGCTTACAAAAACGGATGTAAGCTTGACGGGTGGAGCGATAAGTTTCAGTTCCGTTTATGGCAAGAAGCTGTTGCAGAAGAAGGTATGAATCCTGACTTTTATACCTTGCGCAAAAGGGATATTTGTGAACCGCTGCCTTGGGATCATATCGACACTCAGATCAGCAAAGAATTTTTGCAGGACGAGTGGCATAAATCGATGCAGGCTGCGCTCACAGAAGACTGTCGTGACGGTGATTGCAACAACTGTGGTGTCTGTGATTTTGAAGCAATAGAACCAAGAACTTACCGGGAATGCCGCAATACGGAATCCGAATTCCTGCCGAAGGCAGAGGATCCGAATTTATCATATAAGAAGTTAACGCTATCGTATTCAAAATTAGGTCAGGCAAAATACTATGGCCATCTTGAACTGGTGAATATTTTTTTAAGAGCCCTCAAGCGTGCCGGCATACCTGTTAAGTTCTCTGAAGGATTTCATCCCAAGCCCAAAGTTTCTTTTGATAATCCGCTGCCAATTGGTTTGGAAAGCCAAAACGAGAAACTAACCATGACCGTGCCAGCATACATCAAGCCACAGTCTGTCAGTGAAGGCTTGAATAACAAATTACCAGATGGTCTTTTGGTGCATCATGTTGAGTTGGCGCCAGCCAAGGCCAATATAAAAATTTCTAAATCGAGCACCTATCATGTCACGTTGAAGAATGGAAATTTTGATAAAAATAAGTTCGAATCATTTGTTTGTCGTTCAGATTTCATCATTGAGCTTGAGGATCGAAAAGGAAAGTTGAAAAAAATAAATTTAAAAGATATGGTACTAAATATAGAGTTAATTCATTCCAGGAAACTGCAGATAAGATTGAGATCTGAACCGGGCAAAACGATGCGACCGCTGGAAGTTCTTCACCAAATATTCAGTTTACCCGCAAGCCAGATTAAACTAGCAAGAATTGTAAAGATTAATTGAGGGATTAAGGAATTTAGGAATTGTCAATATTCAATCGTTGATTCCCTAATTGGAGCGAAGCAATCCATGTACAAACAACTTATTATTAATGTCAACGATCACGAAACCCGGGTTGCCCTACTTGAAGATGGAACCATTGCCGAACTTTACGTGGACCGTGGAGATGATTCCGACATTGCCGGAAATATTTACAAGGGCAAAGTTCTGCGGGTGTTGCCCGGAATGCAGGCCGCTTTTGTCGATATCGGGCTCAATCAGGCCGCCTTTATTTATGTGGATGATGTTTACAGCAATGGTTACAAAGAATATGAACAGTTATTTAATATCGAATCCGACGATGAAGAAACCGTTTCGGATGAAGATTCGAATTTATCAAACTTTAAAAAACGTGATATTCAAATCGAGGAGCTGATCTCAGAAGGACAAGAAATCCTCGTTCAGGTGGCCAAATCTCCTATGGGCACAAAAGGTGCGCGTATTTCTTCCTATGCATCGCTTCCAGGTCGCTTTTTGGTTTTAATGCCGACTTCCGATCATATAGGTATTTCCCGCCGCATTGAAGATGAGATTGAGCGGGAGCGATTGAAGGCGTTGGTGCAAACGTTAAGGATGACGGATTACGGTTATATTGTCAGAACGGCGGCTGAAGGTGAACAGGAAGAAAAACTTGCATATGAAATGAATTTTCTGAATAATTTGTGGGAAAATATTAAAAAAAAATTCCAATCAGCGCCTGTACCCTCGCTTCTTCACCAGGAATTATCCGTAAGTCTCCGTGCCGTGCGCGATCTTCTGATCCATGAAGTCGAAAAACTGGTTATCGATTCAAAACCAACATACGAGGCGGTGTTATCGTTTCTCAATACTTACATGCCCAGCTTAAAAGATCACGTGGTCTTATACGAGGGCTCTGAACCGGTTTTTGATGCGTATAATTTGGAAGGCGACATATCCCGAGCGCTCAAACGCAAAGTATGGCTGAAATCCGGCGGCTACATTTTGATAGAGCACACCGAAGCGCTCGTCGCCATTGATGTCAATACGGGTCGATATGTCGGGATGCATAATTTGGAAGAAACGATACTGAAGACCAACCTTGAAGCGGTAAAGGAAATCGCCTATCAAGTTCGCCTCCGGGATATCGGCGGCCTTATCATCATTGATTTCATTGATATGGAGAAAACATCCAATCGGGAAAAAGTGTTTAATGCGCTAAAAGAGGCGCTCAAAAAGGATAAGAGCAAGACCCACGTGCTTCCAATGTCAGAGATGGGACTCATCCAGATGACCCGCAAACGGACCCGAGAGCCCTTGACTCGAATTTTATGTGAACCATGCTTTTACTGTGATGGTGAGGGGTATTTAATATCCAGGCAATCTATTTGCTATAATATTTATCGTGAGATTCTGCGTGATGCATATGACATGAATGCGGGTCGCTTAACCATAAGGGTTAATCCGCAAATCGCCGAATTTCTGCACGGTGAGGAAAATGACATTATTACATCCCTCGAACGAAAAATTGGCAAACAAATTGTCATCTATCCGAATCCCCAGTTTCACATGGAACAATTTGATATTTATGAGATTGATCAATAATCTTGACATCAATTAAGTCTTATGTTTTACTCATAAGATTTCAGATTGACTATCGCAGGCATCGTGCTTACAGATATCTCTTTTGGAGTTTGAACCTTCAGGATAGAATCAGAAATAATACACGAAACAAGGACTTGAACAATGAAGCGTACTTTTCAACCGAGCAGAAGAAAAAGATCCAGAAACCATGGATTTCGCAAACGCATGTCCACCAAGGGGGGGCGAAAAATAATTAACAGAAGGAGAGCTAAGGGCAGAGTTCGATTGGCAGGCTAAGTTGAACGACGGAATTATGAGAAAAGCCTTAAGAGCAAGATTATCGAAAAACAAACCGTTAACCCTACTTAAATCTATAAAATTAGTAATATCAATAACTTAAAGGTTACTTTGTCCTTTGGATTTTTCGTTCACAAAGGCAGACAGAATTTTAAAGCGTAATGAATATATTCAGATTGCTAAATCTGGCCGGAATTTACAAAACGAATATTTCATTGCATATTATGCTCCCGGTCGATTTGACCGCAACCGGCTGGGGGTTACGGTAACCAAAAAGTTCGGTCGAGCTGTTCAGCGCAACAGGATAAAGCGTTTCATAAGGGAGTATTTTCGATTAAATAGGCATTTGATTTCAGGTGAATGGGATATTAACATCATAGCCAAAAAAGAGGCCGCAGACCTTTCATCGGAGGAGATATTTGAATCTCTGCAAAGCATTTTTAAGAGAATATCAAGTCGTGTTGAAACATAAGAAACTGATTACACTACCATTCTTAAGCTTAATTAAGGCATATCAATTTATTTTATCCCCGATTTTTGGTCCTACATGTCGGTTTTATCCATCCTGCTCGGATTATGCCTATCAAGCTATTCAGCGTTATGGTCCGTTTAAAGGCCTGCTTTTGGCTTTTAAGAGGCTTTTGCGATGTCATCCCTTTAATGCTGGAGGAGTTGATCCGGTTCCTTAGGATTTGGTTGTAAAGGCCAGTTTTAAATTATACTACGAAAGCATTGCGATCGACACATAAAGAAGGGAATTGACATTTTAGTATAGGTGCAACCGCAGGGTTGTCTATGTCAACCTACCAAGATCAATTCCACACAACAGAAGCCTTTCGTAATCGCCGGAAATCAATTACCGATGCAGATAACATATACGGATAATAGCATAGAAGAGAACATACTTTAGGAGAATACAATGGACGAAAAGCGGTTAATCATAGCTATCGTGCTTTCAGTATTAGTGTTTGTGATTTGGCAGTTTTTCTTTGTGGATAAAGAAGCCATAAAGAAGTCCGACCAAAAGCAACCGACAACACCGGTTACAAAAGAAGCGCCTGTATCGGAAACTCCTTATGTAAAAGATAAAGAGAAACCTGGTGTTACTGAGAAATCCGTTACGCCGGTTGATGTTGAGCGCCCGCAAAAGATAGCCAAAACGATTACCGTTGAAACGCCCCTTTACCGGCTTAAAATTTCAGAACAGGGGGCCGTATTCAACAGCTACGTGCTGAAAGACTATCGCGAAAAGGTAGAAAAAAATTCTGCCTTAAAAGAACTCTTGGCCGCCGATTCCTCCTTGGAGACGGTAAAACTAGGATTTAGCGGTAAAAGCATCCCTGATTTGGATAAGGCGGTTTACTTAACCGAGCCCAACTTGGATACCTTAACGGTTTCTGAAAGCCCTCAAAAGCTTACATTTTATTGGGAATCCAACAACGGTATTAAGATTGAAAAGATTTTCAATTTTTCTCCGGATACTTATCTCATCGGTTTTGTGGTAAATATTAAAAACGGGTCCGATCAAACCATTCAGGGCCAATTAACGTTAGCTCTCAGGGGGGCGGTGCCCAAAGAAACGCGCATGTATGGTTTTGAAGGCCCCAGTGCCTTGATCAATAACAAAGTGGAAGAAATCAAGATCAAGAAAATTGAAGAGCAAAGCACGTATAATGGAAATTTGAAATGGATTGCGATCCAGGATCGCTATTTTATGAGCAGCATTATATCTCAAAATGGTGAAGAAGCGAGTATGAAGCTTTCTCTTAATCCCACTGATATCATCGAAGCGCAATATGTTCAGCCGGAGAAGATCATCCGGCCGGGCACCCAGCATCAATTCGATTACTATCTGTTTTTTGGTCCCAAGAGCATGAGAGTTTTAGGCAACGCTGGACATGATCTCAAAGAAGCAGTCAATTTCGGTTGGTTTCACATTATTGCCAAATACTGTCTTTTATTAATGAATTTCCTGTATGACATTATACCAAATTATGGCGTTGCCATCATTATCTTGACAGTTCTCATCAAGATTATTCTATGGCCGCTGGGATCAAAAAGCTATAAATCGATGAGCGAGATGAAGAAGATCCAGCCGCTGATGAAAGAGATTCGGGAGAAATATAAAGACGACAAGAAAAAAATGAACCAAGAAGTGATGGCCCTTTATAAAACATACAAGATCAATCCTTTAGGTGGCTGTCTTCCCATGGTTGTTCAAATTCCTGTCTTTTTTGCACTGTATCGGATGCTATATCAGGCTATCGAGCTCAGGCATGCGCCGTTTTTCTTGTGGATTAACGACCTGTCTGCTCCCGACCGACTGTTCCGGTTTGGTTTCTCGATCCCGTTCATGGAGCCGCCCTATGGAATTCCGGTTTTGACGTTGGTGATGGGAGCCACCATGCTGTTGCAGCAAAAAATGTCTCCACCGATGGGAGATCCTACGCAAGCTAAAATGATGATGCTGATGCCTATTGTATTTACGGTTATCTTTATAAATTTTTCATCCGGACTTGTTTTATACTGGCTGGTGAATAACATTCTATCGATTGCACAACAATACTATATACAGAAGAAATTCGCTTGATCAGGGAGGTTTTACATGATGTCTTCGTTGGAATTTGAAGGAAAAAATGTTGAAAAAGCACTTGATAAAGCAAGTAAACAACTCAATATTGCTAAAGATCAATTGGAATATGACATACTCTCGTATGGTTCCAGCGGTATTTTTGGCCTAGCCGGTACGAAGAAGGCTAGAATTCGTGTAAATTTATCCGAAGCGTCACCAGGAGCTGTTAGCGAAACCAGCACATTTGATGAAGAAATTGAAATGCCAGCTGAAACTCATGATGATTTTGCCACAGCTGAAAAGGAATATCAGAATGATCATTCCATTGAACAGAAACTTTTCACCTTTCCAAAAGACCCAATAGATTTAGGCCGAAGTGTCCTTCAACGGATTATCGACTCAATTACCTCTGATGCCTCAATCACGGTTGAAGAAGATTCCGACCGAATTTTTTTTAATGTCGTTTGTGGAAATGCCGGCGTACTTATTGG
>CP070746.1:622814-687329 GCA_020348305.1 Desulfobacterales bacterium | reverse complement strand
CCGGTGGCATGGATGGGATCGAAACGTTGCGTGAGATCAAAAAAATTCAGCCGGAGGCCGAAGTGCTGTTGCTCACCGGCCATGCGTCGGTGGAAACAAGCATTGAAGGAATGAAACTGGGCGCCTTTGACTACCTGCTCAAGCCGATAAAATTGGAAGATCTTCTGGAAAAACTTGCGCAAGCACTGGAAAAAAAAGACACCGCAGAACACAAACGTCAAAGCGAGCAAATTCGGAAACTACTCAAATACTGGTAAAAAATGGGAATCGGTTGAAATGGCCCTGAAACCCTTTGATTTCCCAGCGCTTAATACACGCTTTAACCCGTTTAAGAAGAGGGCCATGTTATTGCGAAGCAGCGCATCAGTAGGGTTATTTCTTTTTTATCCATGAAGCTTTGAATCGTTTTTGGAAATCACCCTCGCAGTTGCTGTTACCTTCGTCCTTGAGCCCATCCCGCCTATGTTCTGTCGGTTCGTCTTCAATCTCCCAATACGGAATCAGCGAATTGTTATAATCAGATTTTCTTAGAATTTTCGTGTGGCATTTCTCATCCTTCTGAGGAAATCTCAAACAGATTTTGTATTCACCCAAAGGGATGTCCAACTTTAATACCCAGGGGAGATTGGTGCTTTCCGAAACGCCCTTTTTTAGAGATACGTTCAATTCGTTCTCGCAATCTTTTTCAGGAGGCAATACACCCGCATGGCTTATCATGCCATATTCAATGCTTTCTATCGTATATTCAACATAATGATGTGATCTGTTAACAAGGTAAGTCCGATACATCCTATCTTCTGCAGCGTCCAGGTTGAAGTCCGTCTTGCCTGCAAATAGGACAAAAAGGGCTAAAATGATCAAAAATTTGTTTTTCATTATTTCTCCTTTTGCAATCATGCCTCTCATTCTTTTTAAATCCCATACTTTTTCTGGAGGATAAATACTGCATTGGAAAATATTGCATCTCTCCATTTAATGAATTAATACGCAGGAATTATGCCAAAATCGTTTATCTAAATATTTCAATAAACGAGAACTTTATTATAAGTGAAAAAAAACAGCCTGCGCCCTCGTACTGGCTTAATTTGGGTTGCCCGGGTGGTTAGCACACAGATTGAATCTGAAAAAAGCACCCGATGTCTGGATGGCATTGCCAACCACTGTTATCTCCTATTTCTTTTACATTCTGTAAAGAATCCTGACACAAAATGAGTCACAGCCGCCCGCTTGACAGCCTTGCCCATGAAGTCTACGAGGGATGCCGGGCTCAGGTCATATGGTGCAAAAAATTGAATAATAAAAACGCCCCCTTTTTTTATGTCGGAGTGAAAATCTAACTTTGATTATGGGTGCGACAAAGTTTGCCTTTAACGTTGCGGAAAATAGTTGCAAAAAAACTCGGAGTTAGGGTAAAAACAGTCAGTTTTTTGTTTTTATTTAACAGATATTTATCATCTATCATTTTCTATCGTTGGAAAAATTCGGGTAAGGGAACAAAACATGGCCCCAGACACCCAATGAAGAATAAAAGGAAGCTCGGAAAATGTGGCACAGGTTAAGTCTGAGAGTCCGTATTTATATGATTTTAGTTGCTTTGGTGTTGATCACCTTGTTGGGCGGTCTGGTTTTGGTCTGGTATACCTATCAGATGGAAGGACTGTTGGCTTCCATTACAGAAAAGAATCTGGCCGGCTTTCAGGCAGCCGAAGCCCTGGAGACTGCTCTGGTTAATCAAAAGGGTTTTGTGTCGTATTATTTTATTGATGGAGACCCGGACTGGCTCAGACAACTTGGGGAATACCGTCAGATTTTCAAAGCAAGGCTTGAGGAAGCCAGTCTCCACGCAGAAGGCGAACGCGAGCGCAGGGCTATAAAAGAAATTGACGCTGAGTATCAAAAATATATCACCAAAAAAGACCGTGTTATTGAGCTTTACGAAGCCGGAGAACGCAAAGGCGGGGCAGAACTTCATCATGAGGCGCGTAATCATTTTTTCAGGGTCTTGGAGCATTGTGAGGATTATAAAAAGTTTCACCAGCAACGCATTTTAACGGCGGAAGCCCAAAGTCATTCCCAGGCTATAAAACTTAGAATCATGGCCGGGGTGGCAATGATTATCAGTTTTTTGTTAGCTGTACTTTTAGCCTTTGTCCTGGTAAATCAAATTCTGGGACCGGTGCGTCGCATAAGTGCTGAAGCGGGCAGAGAAGAAGAGGAAAACATATCCGAGAATGAAGTAAAAGCTCTCAGCCGCAGAGTCCGTGGATTAATTGAAGATGTCGACCAAACACAGTCTGAGCTCGTAAAAAGCCGCGAATCCCTTTTGCAGGCAGAAAAGCTTGCGCTCGTCGGAAAGCTTGCCGCCGGAATGGCCCACAGCATCCGTAACCCCTTTACTTCCGTCAAGATGCGTTTATTTTCCCTGAGCCGATCCCTTGAATTGTCTGAGACCCAGAAAGAGGATTTTGATGTTATTTCAGAAGAAATTCGTCATATTGATACGATTGTTCAAAATTTCTTGGAATTTTCAAGACCCCCGAAACTCAAAATGCAACCCATCAGGCCTTCGATTATTGTTGACCAAGCGATTCAATTGTTGGAACATCGTTTAAGAGCCTATGATGTTAGCGTGAAGGTTGAACGTCAGGGACTGCTTCCGAAAATCGAAGCCGATCCAGAACAGCTTAAGGAAGTCATCGTCAATCTCATCGTGAATGCTTGTGAGGCCATGCCAAAAGGCGGCTCCATCGTAATTCAGGAAGAAGAAGCGCGAAACCGTTTAAATCAGAGAGAGGCTGTCATCCGAGTAAGCGATACGGGTCCGGGAATCCCTGAATCACTTCAGGAAAAAGTGATACAACCTTTTTTTACAACCAAAGAAGAGGGTACCGGTTTGGGATTGAGTATTGCCGGCCGCACTATCGAGGAACATCACGGACGAATCGATATCGAATCAAAGGAAGGTCAAGGAGCCACCTTCATCATTGCCCTGCCGATAAAGGAGTTACCCGATGAGTAATATTTTGGTCATCGATGATGACGATCAGTTGCGCAAAAGCTTTCATAAGCTGTTGACCGAAGAAGGCTACAATGCAGAAAGCGCAGCTTCCGGTGAAGCGGGTTTGGAAAAAATCCAAATTAAAGTTCCGGATTTGGTTATACTGGATGTGCGCTTGCCGGGAATGAACGGACTGGAAACTTTTCAGGCTATCCACGATATAGAGCCCAAACTTCCGGTGATCATAATGACAGCTTTCGGCACAACCGAAACAGCCATCGAAGCCACCAAAATGGGAGCCTTTGACTATATTCTCAAACCTTTCGAAATCCCTGATATGCTGTCGGTTATAAAACAGGCCTTGGAAGCAGGCCGTTTTATGCGTTCACCGATAGAAATGGACGTCATGCCGGATGACGCTTCCCGGGAAGCTATAATTGGCCGCAGCAAACCCATGCAGGATGTTTACAAGGCCATCGGTAGGGTATCATCGGCCGATGCCACCGTACTTATTCGTGGTGAGTCCGGTACCGGCAAAGAATTGGTCGCCCGCGCGATTTACCAACACAGTCTTCGAGCCCAAAAACCCTTTTTGGTGATCAACTGTGTGGCCATCCCTGAAAATCTGCTGGAAAGCGAGCTCTTCGGTTACGAAAAAGGCGCATTTACCGGGGCATCCCACCGCCGCATGGGAAAGATCGAACAAGCCAACGGCGGAACGGTTTTTCTCGATGAAATTGGGGATATGCCCTTCAGTATCCAGGCAAAGATTTTGCGATTGCTGCAGGAAAAAAGTATTGAACGACTTGGCGGCCGTGAAACCATACCGGTTGATGTGCGTATCATCGCAGCTACCAATCGGGACCTGGAAACCGCCCTTGCTGAAGGTCGCTTTCGTGAAGATCTCTATTACCGACTGAAAGTCGTGACAATCTCCCTTCCACCCTTGCGAGAACGGCAAGATGATATACTCCTGCTGATTGAATACTTCTTATCGCGCTACGCTGAAGAACTGGATATGAGCAATCCCGGAATTACGAAAGAAGCCATTGCGACCCTCAGCAGTCACCGGTGGCCAGGCAATGTGCGAGAGCTGGCGAATACCATTCAGAAGGCCTTGATATTTAACCGGGGAACACCTATCCATCCTGAAGATATTGTTCAGGCCATAAGCAGCGAAAGCTCTGTGACCGTGACAAACGGCAAATCCGCAAATCAAATCATTCGTCAGTGGGTGCGCCAAACGATTGCAGCAGGCACCGAAAAAAATAAATTTGATACGATCATGGATCATTTTGCCAGCATTATGATTGGTGAAGCGCTAAACTTGACGGAAGGAAACCGCTCTCGCGCCGCCAAACTTCTCGGTCTTTCTCGCCCTACGCTACATTCCAAAATTGAAAAATACGGGCTCAAGCTTAAAACAACCGTTAACGAATAAGACCAGCCAAATCTCTCCTGCCAGAATTTAATAGACATCCCGAAAATTTATTAAACCGGATCCGGAAAGCCTGCCTTGGCAGCTGATTTTTGTCCTGAAAATCTGTCACCCTGCGGGTTTGATAAGATGTTTTTTTTGTTGATTTTACATTATGTAAAAATTGTGGACACTATTTTTTTACCAGCAAACAGCACAGGTTAAGGCTTATATCATAATTTGATTATATTTCAGGTCCTTATCTAGATCTATTCCCAATTTATCCTCTGGCATATCCTTTGCTCTATTGGTGCATGGCTGAGGGAAAATTTTCGTAATTTTCAGAGGAAATTCAAAATAGAAAATCAGAATATATACTTATAAAAGCATGGAGGAAGAATATGTTAGTTAAAAATTGGATGAGTAAAAATATCATCACCATTGATGTCGACGATTCGATGCAGGATGCCATCAAGCTTTTGAAAGAGCATAAGATCCGAATGCTTCCGGTTCTGAAGAATGGCATACTTGTGGGAATCGTTACAGATCGCGATCTCAAGCGAGCCTCGGCATCAGATGCCACCTCATTGGATATCCATGAACTCCTTTACCTCATATCGAAGATCAAGGTGAAGGATATTATGACCAAAGACCCGATCACTGTGCCTCTTGATTTCACGGTTGAGGAAACTGCCGAAGTTCTTCTGAATAACAGAATATCCGGGGTGCCGGTGGTCGACCACGGCGGCAATATTGTTGGCACAATTACCCAAACTGATTTGTTCCGGGTTCTGATTTCGCTAACCGGGGTGGGGAAACGGGGAATCCAGATTGCTGTTCAAATCGATGACAAACCGGGTTCAATCAAAGAAGTGGCCGATATTATTCGAGCATTTGGTGGAAGCATGGTAAGCATTCTCACTTCTTACGACGGGGTTCCCGAAGGATATCGCAACGTATATATCCGCGCACGCAGCATTGACCGCCTCAAACTCCCGGAACTTAGCGACGAGATCAGCAAAACCGCTACCCTGCTGTATACGGTAGACCATCGTGAAGACAAAAGAGAAATATACTAATTTGAGAAAAACGGGAATCCGGAAAAAGCTGCTGCTGGACTCAAATTTTTCCGGTCAGAAAGGAACTGCGATGAATATAGACACGAATCAGCGGAAAATTCTGTTAGCGGTCGACGGATCCGATCGAGCGTTAAACATGGTCAGATACATTGCAAAGGTTGAACCCTTTCATAAGATGCACGTCGTTTTATTTCACGTCTTTAGCTCGGTACCCGATAGTTACTGGGACCTGGAAAAAGACCCCATAGGCTCGCAGACGGTGAGAAAAATCAGAAGTTGGGAAATTCAACAAGAAAAGTATATCCGACAATTCATACAGCAGATCAATCAATTTTTAGTAAAAGCCGGCTTTCCTTCGAACTCCATAGAGGTCAGGATCCAGAAAAGAAATGAGGGTATCGCCAGAGACATCATCCAAGAAGCCCTCAACGGCTATGAGGCGGTGGTGGTTCGCAGAAGAGGCTCGGCAGGCCTCAGAGGAATTATACTCGGAGGTGTCGCTGCAAAGCTGCTTGAAAAGCTGGCATTTATTCCGATGATGATGATCGGTAATAAGCCACCGGGCGATAAGCTCCTGCTGGCTTTTGATGGTTCGGATAATGCCACGCGTGCAGTTGATTTTGTGGGTTCCCTCCTGGGAGGCCATAATTATAAGGTACGCCTGCTGCATGTCATCCGTGGCAAAGAAAACAAGCGAAGGATCCAACAAACCAATTACGCACCAAAAGAACATACGCAAGCCACCAAAAAAGCTATTGAGCATGCAATTGAGAAGGCTAAAGCAAAGCTGATTGAATCCGGATTCAAACCCCATAACGTTTCTTACAGAATTATCACCGGAGCGTTCAGCCGTGCGGGTGCTATTGCCCAGGAAGCCAGACAGGGAGGTTATGGAACCATCGTGCTCGGAAGAAGAGGATTGTCGCGTCTCCAGGAGTTTTTCATCGGTCGAGTAACAAACAAAGTTATTCATCTGGCTAGAGATAGAAGTGTGTGGGTGGTGAGATAAATTGGATGAGAATGTCATCTGGATAACGAATTATAACCAAATAACCTGGATCTCAGATCTTATTAAATCAGGGGGAAGTTATGCTAGTCATAAATTGGATGAGCAAGCCACCTATTACGGTCGATGTCAATGCGACGTTGCAGGATGCAATACAATTATTAAAAAAACACGATATACACATGTTGCCGGTTGTCGAAAACGATCAAATCATGGGCGTCGTAACCGACCGTGATATAAAACAGGCGTCGACCTCTGACATGGTTGCTTTGGAAAATCATGACCTGGTTAAGTCAATATCACGAATTAAAATTAAAGCCATCATGAATAAAAGACCCATCACCGTTCCGTATAATCACACCTTAGAAGAAACTGCAATATTACTGTTCGCACACAACATATCCGGGGTTCCTGTGATAAATCCGGAGGGCAAATTAGTCGGTGTGTTTACAAAAAACGACCTTTTCCGGGCATTTATTTCGCTGACCGGAATAAATAAGAGAGGCATTCAATTTGCCATCAGGCTAAAAGACCAGCCCGGCGCTATCAAAGAAGTAACCGATATCATTCGTGACTATGGCGGTCGAATAGCCAGCATACTCAGCACCTGCGATAGGGCAGAAGAAGGCTATTTTAATGTTTATGTCCGGGCCTACGGTTTGGATTTGCCGAGTCGACATAGGATTACAGAAATAATCAGGGACAAAGACCCATTATTTTATTTAGTGGATTTTGAAGAAAATAAACGGGAAATGCATCAACCAGCAGGTACGAAATAGCCAGTCTTATCCATTTCAAGCAGCCTGATATGTCAGTTTTTTTTGCAACTTGGCAAGAAATAAGATCGATAGGTGGCTTTGAATCAGTTCCGAAAAACTTAAATAATTTAATAATTTTAAACTATTAGGGAATCAGACCACCGATTTTAGCATGGCATAAAACTTGCGAGCTCTAAAATGTAAAATGCAAGGCAGATCAACGCTCCGGAGGGCTTAACATGAAAAAAAAAGCCGAAATTTTGGTAGTGGATGACGATCCGGATATCACCGACTCTTTGAAAATCATCCTGGAGAGTCACGATTTCACTGTCCGCACAGCTTCAAACGGCAAAGAAGCAATCGAAGCACTTGAGGATCAAATACCGGATCTCATGATTCTTGACATCATGATGGCGACCGATACCGAAGGATTCGATTTAGCCTATGACCTCAAGGAGAATCCTAAATTCAAGAACCTTCCGATCATCATGTTGACCAGCTTTCTCGAGAAGGTTCGCGAGGAGGGCCCCGGGAATTTCGCATATATTCTGGGTGAACAATGGCCGGCCCATTGGTTGTTTGAAAAACCTCTGGATACAAATAGGCTTCTGGATAAAATCGACGATATTTTAAACGAAAGCCCATAACCTTAACACCCGGAGCCAGAAACGAATGAAAGCGCCGCGCGATTTTTTATCTGAAGAAGGTATCCAGCTTGGCCGCAATTCCGTTCGAGAGGAAGTGGAGTGCATCCAGTGGCTGATAAGCATCCGCTGGTGGGCTCCGATACTCATTACGGCAATCGCCGGAATGGGTGTTTTAGCCGGGTTCGATGAAGGATTGGCGAAGCTTTTTCTTGTCGTCGCCTATGTGATGGGTTACAATACACTTTTTTATCGGTGGAGTCGGAGACTTGAAGCTGAACCTGTAGCAACGCAACATAGGCTGCATCATTTCGTAATCTGGCAAGCAGCAGTGGATTGCAGTGCCTTATTGTTGCTTACCTACTTTACCGGGGGAACTATCAGTCCGGTGTGTTTCCTTTTTGTTCTCCCAATGATCCCTGTTTCGACCATTTTGTCTGCACGCTCGACCTATGGTTTTACGGCATTTGTTTTAGCCGGCATAACTCTATTGACAATTGTTGAACAGCTAGGTTGGCTGCCGCATCAATCCCCTATCTTCCGGCAGAAAGAAATTTTCTCACCGCCGAATCTGCAACAGCTTCTTTTTAGCCTTTTGGTTCTGTATCTGCTTTTAACAACCGCCACGTTTCTTGCGACGACGCGGTCTAAAGTAAAAAAAGATAAAACCAAAGCGCTTGAAGATCTGTTTGAATCGGTGACGAAGCTCAACCGAAAATTCTGGAGATTGTTTTCAATGATTCAGAACATCGGTTCGGCGCAAAATCTCGAACAACTATTAGATGTTGTGAGTTCCGAAGCCGCTGTGGTGATGAATGTCAAAGGCATTTCCATCAAGCTTCTCAGTGAAGACGCCAAATATCTTCGGTATGCCGCCGCTTATGGACTGCCGGAAGACTTTGTCCGAGAAAAAGCGGTGGAGGTTAAAAAAAGTCCGTTGAACAAGCGAATCATCGAAGGCGAATCATTTGTTACCGGAAATGTGACGACTACGGAAATGTTTCAGTTTGGAGAGGTTCTGGCCGAAGCCCAAATTAAATCGGTGCTTTTTTTACCGCTTCGCCTTGAAGGCAAAGTTATTGGCATCTTGGGCGCCTACTGCCTGCTTCCGGATCGGTTTACAGATGAAGACGTGGATTTTTTCCGTCTGGTTGCTGAGCTGGTCGCGATTGCTTTGGAAAATGCTCGGGCTTACGAAGCGGTTGAGAAACTTGTGAAGGAAAGATCCTGGTACATGCTCAGAGTCGCTCATAATCTGCGCGCTCCTCTGGCAGGCATGCTGAGCATTTTGGATGTTGTTAGAGGGGAATATCTCGGTAGCTTAAACGCGGAACAGCAGGAATACTTGCGCCGTTTGGACCGTCGTTCCCGCACGATGCTCATGATGGTCAACGAACTGATGACATTGGCAAAAAGCAGGGAAGCACAGCCAACAGACCAGACCAGATCCGTGGAGCCTGAACTCGTGGCACAACGAATCCGTAGAACCTTTCAGGAAAGAGCGGGAGAAAAGAATATTTCTTTCAATGTGACAGTCCCTGAAGATCTACCGGCAATTCGGGGAGATTTGGAAATGGTCGAGCAAATTTTAGAAAATCTTGTTTCCAACGCCATCAAATACACCCTTCCCGATGGAAAGGTAGAAGTTAAATTTTCACCGGCCGCCACGATGATTCGAATGGAGGTCAGCGATACAGGTATCGGAATTCCAAAATCCGACAGATCCAGATTGTTTTCAGAATTTTTTCGCGCCGAAAATGCGCGCGCCATCGAAAAAAACGGCACCGGTTTGGGGCTGGCCATTGTAAAAGAGTTTGTTGACAAACTCGGAGGCCGGATTCTGGTGGAAAGCGAGGAGCGCATGGGAACCATCTTCGTTGTCGATCTGCCCGTAGCAAAAAATCAAAAAGGAAGTCAGCATGACAGAGCCGGAAACCCTTGACTTGACCTAGCTGGAAGAAATGTGGCTCTAAATTATCGACCATGAAATCGAAAAAAATCCGATTGCGCAGTTCTATTTGCATTTGCATTAGCGGCCATCGATAACTGGAAAAAAACAAGTAAAACATGTGCCTTCGTCCAGCTTGCTGTTTACGGCGATGGTACCGTGTAAGCGATCCAAGATTTCTTTGACAATCACCAGCCCTAACCCCGTACCCTCTTCGGTCCACTCTTTGGCATTTGCGCTGCGGAAAAATTCGCTAAATAGGCGTGAAATGTCATCTGCGGGAATTCCGATTCCGGTATCGGCTACCTCGCAAAGAAGCCTGTCGGAAGATTCCCGGGCGACGCGAATGCGAACCTTACCGCCGGAAGGCGTGTACTTGATCGCATTGGATATCAGGTTGTTCAACAGTTCGTCCATGAGCTTTTCCTGCGCCAGGATATTCGGAAGGCCTTCCTCGATGTGGCAGCTGAAATCCAAATTCTTGGCCGCCGCCTGGCTCTGATACAAATGGACAAGGGTCTTTACCACATCGCCGATGTTCACCGGATGCATTTTAATTTTACTTAGATCCGTGCGTTTCACACCGAGATCCAGTAAATCGGCAATCACCTGGCAGAGATTTTCGATGCGCTGCTCACACCGTGCGATCAATTTTGCCTGCTCGGTCTGAGTCGGTCCCAAATACCCTTGGCGCAACGTTTTAAGCATCGTGTCGATGGCATTTAACGGGGATCGAAGCTGGTGAGCGGCTTTTTCGAGAAACCAGGTTTTGTTCAATTCGCTACTTAACTTCTCGATGGCCAGCGCGGTCAGATCTGCCATTAATAAAAAAAAATCGACATCTTCATCATTAAAGTCGTGGGTTACATCACTGTATACACAAAAGACTCCCAGCACCATTTTTTCCACCCGCAAGGGAAGACACAACATCGAAGCGATTCCTTCTTTGCGAATATCTTCAGGATATTGAAAGTAGTCATTCTGATCAATCTTGCCGATGGCATAGTAAGACCCTTCGATAATGCTGCGATTGATGGGGCTTTTTTCAAGATCGATGCTTCCGCGGCCGACATAATTCTCGCTGAGTCCGTAAGTAGAGCTGAAGCGCAATTGGCGGCGTTGTTCATCCAGAAGCTTTATGGAGCAAGCCTTAACTCCCATGATGGTTGCCGCATTGAGGGTGGCGGAGTCCATCATTGCTTGAAGCTCCTGGCACAGCCCCATTTCTTTCACCATTTGATAGAGCGCCTTCAGTTTGGCGTTGCCGGTATCAATTTCCTTGGATACCCTCAGAAGTTCCCGGCCTTTGGCCCGCAGACTGAGCTTGATGGACGTAATCAGAAAAGCGGTGATAAAAACCATCGCAGCAAAGACGATGGTTGAAAGGACAATGTCCCGAAGCTCCAGGGCATGAAAAAATAGATGACTCTCAAACAAGATCGGCTGGGGTGGTAAAATAGCGTATTTTTGGATGAGAAACAGACCGGCGGCCGCCAACAGCACGAGAATACTATAGATAAAACAGCTGAGGGGCGAAAGCAGAATGCCGGCTAAAATAATGTGAAAAAGGACAAATACCAAAAAAGGACTATGGATCCCACCAGTAAAATAGAAAATCGCATAAAGTGCAAAAAGGTCAAGCGCGATCTGGGCATGCGCAAAAATGGTAAATGCTTGGACGGCCTGGGGTTTAATCGACGGGAGCCGGTGTCCGATAAAAAAAAATAAAACGTTGTAAAAGGCGATAAAGGCAAAGATCAGATTGATGGGAACAAAAGGCAGTGGCCAATCTGCAACATAGCCGATCAAGCATCCGCTAAACCCGGCAGCGACCGCCATCCATCTCAGACGGATCATCCAGGAGACCCGCTCCATCATTTCTTTGCGGAAAAATAATTGTTCCTTGACTAACTCGTATCCCAGATCCATCGCAGGCGTCTCCTTACAGCGGCCGTCCCAATTCGCTTACGCTTTCGCAGGTGCCTCCGACAGTACCTTTTCAACGGTGGACAACAACACTTCGGGAGCGATCGGTTTTTCCAGAAAGGACGATACCGGCCAGGCTTCCCCCAGGATGTGCTGAAAGCGATCAGGTCCCTGTTCAGCCATCTTTTGCGTGAAGGAGGTAATCATGACGATCGGGATATCGCGATACTTCGGATTTTCTTTGAGTTTGTAGGCCAGGTCAAAGCCTTCTGTATCGGTGGCCATCATCACATCCAGAAGAATGAGGTCTGGAATCTTTTTTTCGATTTCAGCATAGCCGTCTTTCCCGTCAAACGCACTTCGCACCTGGTAGTCTTTAGTCTGCAAAATAATCTCGATCGAATTGACAAGATCCCTGTCGTCATCGATAATCAGAATATCTGCCGGTGTGCTCATTTTAAACTCCTGTGCCTCTCAAAAAGTTTGTCCCCAAATCAGCGGGGTTTGTAGATTTGCCCTTACAAATCCGATAGTTGCTGAAATCGCCGACCTTGCTCGTTTTTTGGCCGTAGATGTCAGCCTGCGGCCGAATCCGAAATCACAGCCCTCTACCGTAAGCACCCATGTCGGAGGGGATTGCCCGTAAATCATCTTGATCATACCTAAAATAACCATCGGCGTAAAGTGGTGGGTCGTGTATGGCAGCATTTCCAGTTCGGGCTGAATCCGATGCAATTGCCAGCCGTTGGTCAGCACCTCGATGGTCGCATCGACGAATAAAATTTGTTCCGCGCCGTGTAACTCGTCAACTATCGAGGGTTCGGGATGGCGGACGCTAAGAAACCCGATTTTGTCATACGCAGTCAGGGCGGACTTCAGCTGACGGACGATGTAAGATCCGATCCCGTCGTCCCGGCGTTGCGGATTGCCGAAGCCAACGATGTAAAGGTCCCATGATGGATCAATCGGCACCGACACACATTACTCCCGTCGGATCTCAGCCAGAAGTTCGCCGTCCGCCCCATAAATTTGAATGCTGAGCAGCATCTGGCCGAAGGCATGGGTTGAACAGGACAGGCATGGATCGTAACAGCGGATGGCCCCTTCCACGCGATTTAAAAGGCCTTCTTGCACCTGCCCGTTGTGGATGTATTCCTGGGCTACAAGCTGAACCGAGCGATTCATGGCAATATTGTTATGACCCGTCGCCACGATCAGATTGACTTTGCGGATCGCACCGTAGTCGTCCACCTGGTAATGGTGAATCAGGGTACCCCGGGGAGCTTCCACAACGCCGACGCCTTCTTCATTGACCGGCTGCCCGGTGTAGCGAACATCACGGCTGCAAATGCGATCATCGCTTAAGAGTTGCTCTGCCCTTTCCAGGCAGTTCAGCGCCTCAATCAACCGCGCATAATGGTACAGCAGGGTGCAACCGTTCAAACCGTTTTCAGATAACTTGCGGAAATGCTGTAATTCCTCGTCGGCCTGAGGGGTGCTCATGGCGTCGGCGATGTTCAGCCTGGCCAGCGGCCCGACCCGATAACACCCCTCGGGATATCCCTCGGGCTTGAAGAACGGGAATTTCAGGTAAGACCAGGGCTCCACGTGCTCAGCGATGAAGGTTAGATAGTCGGCGGGATCGAATTCCTCGATAATCTGATGGTCGTGGCGGGTTATGCGAAGCTTCCCGTCATACATATCGGGGCATCCGTTTGAATCGACCAGCCCGGCATAATGGGATGAGAAATTGGCAAAGCGCTTCACTTCCTCCCAATGATCCTGCAGCCAGCCTCTGATCAATTCGATGCCGGCGTGGCATGTCGTGTAAGCGTCCGGAAAACCCGCCAGCAGGCTGGCGCGATCGGTTTCGGATAGCGAATTGGTGACGCCGCCCGCGACCGCAAAGGCCGGGTGAATTTTCTTGCCGCCCAGCGCGCGGATGATCTCCTGGCCGAGCTTTCGCATCCGGATTCCCTTCATGGCCAGCTCCGGGTACTTGCCGATAACGCCCACCACATTGCGTTCCGCCGGATCGGCATCCCATCCGAGCAACAAGTCGGGACTGGCCAGATAAAAGAAGTGCAGGGCATGCGATTGGATGTACTGTCCCATGTGTTCCAATACCCGCAGCGCTTTTGCGGCGGGCGGAATCTCCACGCCTAAAATCGCATCGCAGGCTTTGGCCGAAGCCAGCTGGTGGCTGACCGGGCAGATGCCGCAAATTCGCTGGGTGATGATCGGCATTTCTTCAAACGGGCGTCCGTAACAAAAGCGCTCGTATCCCCGAAACTGGGTAATGTGAAATCGGGCCTCCTGAACTTCACCCGCCGCATCCAGGTGGATGGTAACTTTTCCATGGCCTTCCAAGCGACTTATGGGATTCAATGTAATTTTTTGGGTGGTGGTCATCGCTGCATCTCCTCAATCAAAATGGATCATGTCGGCCGGAAGAACCGGAATGCGTCCTTCCAGAATTTCGGTCAAGCCGTAGGCAATAACTTCCGGCGAAGGCGGACAACCGGGCAGGTACACATCTACCGGCACCACCTCGTGAAGCGGTAAAACTTTATCCAGCAGTGCCGGCAGCTCCTTGTGGATCGGCATCACGCCGTTGATCGTGCTTTCGGTTTCGATAAAACCATACCGGAGCACCTCCTCTTTGGGGATCCCGTTGCGCAGCGTATTGATTCCGCCGAACACGGCACAGTCCCCCCAGGCCACTAAAATGCGGCAGTGCTTTCTGAGTTTTTCGGCAATTTCCTTATGCTCGGTGTTGCCGATACCGCCTTCCACGATGCCGACATCAACTTCAGGAAAGTCATAGTCCTTGAAGTCGGTAATGGGTGAAACCGTCAACTGGACCTTGGATAGTATATCCACCAGGGTCTCATCCAGATCCAGAAATGACATATGACATCCTGAACAGGCTTCAAACCATACCGTTGCGATTTTCGGTTTAGTCATGGGTGATCCTCCCCTTGATCCGATAATGATATCCTATGTCTCAATGCCCAGATTCAATTCGGCCGCCGCCTTTTGGGTTAGCTGCTCCAGGGTTTTCAATGCGGCGGCACCGCCGGTCCGCTCCGCCAGGGCCAGCAATGTCTGCCATGTGTTGCGAATGTCTCCGGGCGCCGCCAATACTTTTTGTACATGCGCCGTCTCATTGCCGTCTGAAGCCGTGTAGGTTCCCTCTTCCTCCAGCCAGCAAGGCCTGGGAACGAGAACCTGGGCTTTGTCAAGCAAGTTCGTATGCAGATAAGGGCTGATGACGGCTAAAAACTCGGGGGAGGAACGTCCGGTCCAGGCCGCGATATCGGCCGCCGATTCCCCGTCCAACAGCATCAGCCCGGCTTTCAGCCGTTTTTTAGGGCCGGGTTTGTTTTCCGCGGCGATGCCCAGTTTCCAGGCGCCGGCGCTGTTACCATCGCGTTTTAAAATCATCAGCCGGCCGCCGGAATCCAGATCCTTTAAGCGGGCCAGTTTGGCCAGATTGTTCAAGGCGGATGGTTGTTGCGCACTTGACAGGGCCTCGCCGGCAATCAGCAGGGGCTGTTTCGAGGCCAGATATTGGCTGACCATAGCGGCCAGGGCTTTGCGTGTCTGGGCCTGCATCCCGACCTCTTTTTGAAGATCCCTGAGATACCGTTTTCTTTCCGGCAGCCCGGTTCTTTTGGGCTTCACCCCCGCGTTCAGCGCACCCTCCGATGCCTGAGCCGCCATGTTCCAGAGGATATCGACCCACGCTGGAAGATCATCATCGCCGGTGGCAAAATAAAACGATCGAAATGATGCCATAATATCGGCCGGGCCGATAACGGCCACGCGGGTACCGGTTTCAAGAACATTGCGGCGCAGCAGGGACATCAGCAGCGGCTGGCGCTCCGACAGGTCCGTGCCGCAGACAATGACAAAATCCGATTCGGGAAGTTGTTTCCAGGAAGCTTCCTTGAGCGGATGACCGAGATCCCGGCTTGCTGCTAAAACCGTTCGATAATGGCTGCCGTCAAATGTATCGATGGTGCCGGCCGACCAGCCTTTGACCAAAAGATCCCGGAATGAAATCAAAACTTCATTGGATACCTCGCAGGAGGCAATTCCGAACAGGACCTGGCCGCCGAGTGTATCCCGCAGGACATTCATTTTTTCGGCCACGCGGTCCAGGGCATTTTCCCAGCTCGCTTCGGTCCATCGGCCGTTTGCGGTTCGGACCAGAGGATGTCGCAGGCGTTCGCCGGCGTCGTTGAGAACTTCAAAACGTCCCCTGGCGCAAAGTTGGCCGCGATCCGGCCGGTTGCCGGCCGCCATCAGGCGGCCTTCAACTTTCAGCAGGGTGTTGTCTGTGACGACCATCGTCGTCGGGCATAACAGTCCGCACAGCGGGCAATGCGAGTCGATTGCATGCCAGGCCTTGGCGTGTCCCTTGACGGCGTAATGCGTGTGCTGGCGACTGAAGATGGCCCCGGTCGGACATACCTGCAGACAGACTCCGCAACCATAACAGGTGGAGCTCTTCAGGGTTTCATTCAAATCGAAGCCGACCAGGCTGCGGGGGCCCCGATTTTGAAAGGCCAGCACATGGTTTCCCGCCAGTTCCGCGCATGCCCGCACGCATCTTCCGCAAAGAATGCATCGATTGTGATCGATCCCCATGTAATCGTTGGTCACATCCACCGAAAACGGGATAAACGACTGGGGCACCGTCATATGATCCATTTGCAGATCGTAAGCCAGCTGTTGCAGTTCACAATCACCGCTTTTGGGGCAAAACATACAGTTGTGATTTCTTTCGGCGAAAATAAATTCCAAAACCGTTCGTCGGCTCTTGATGATTCGCTCGTTGGTGGTAACCACCGCCATCCCCTCGCGAACCGGCATGACACAGCTGGCAACCAGCCGGGGAAGCCCTTGCACCGCCACCACGCACATCCGGCATCCTCCCCAGTTGGAAAGCGCCGGCTGATGGCAAAGCGTCGGAATATGGATTCCGGCCTGTTGCGCTACTTCCAATATGGTCATGCCCTCGTCGGCCGTGACCTCATTTCCATCGATCGTCAGCCTGATTTTTGATTTCGGTTCCATCGGATTTCCTCATCGCATGGTTGGTGTTCGGATAGCATCATTTTGCCACCGTCTGTTTTTTGCGGGCGGCGCCTCGGACGCCTTTCTTCTTTTTTTGGCCCGCAACAAGCACTTCCTTTCTGACCGCACAAAATTTCAGCTCCGGTATTTTGGCCACCGGGTCGAGGGCCGAATTGGTCAAAACATTTGCCGGCGTTTCGCTGAAATGAAAACTCATGGAGACAACCCCGGGCGGTGAGACCGGCGTCACCTTTGCCTTGACCGCCAAATCGCCGCGGCGGGAAACCAGGCGGATCATCTCACCATCTTGAATGCCGTGGGCTTTGGCGTCCTGGGGATTGACCTCCACCCGTTCTTCACCGTGAAGCACATTGATTCCTTGCACCTTGCGGCTCATGGTGCCGGTGTGATATTGGTAAAGATTGCGTGCGGTCGTCAGAATCAACGGATATTCCTCATCCGGCAGCTCGGCCGGTGCTTGATAGGTCAGGGGAATGAACTTGCCTTTGCCCCGCGCAAATTGTTGGGTGTGCAGGATCGGCGTTCCCGGATGATTTTTGGTCGGACATGGCCACTGTAATCCACCTTTTTCCAGACGGGCATAGGTAATACCCCCGTAGCTGGGTGTCAGTTTGGCAATCTCGGCCATGATCTGGCGGGGATGATCAAAATCAAAACCGCGGCCGTTCATTCGTCGGGCGATCTGGCAGGTAATCCACCAGTCCGGCCGGGCGTCACCGACAGGCTCGATTGCCTGGTGAATCCGCTGCACCCGGCGCTCGGTGTTGGTAAAGGTGCCCTCCTTTTCCGCAAAAGTCACCGAGGGCAGCACCACATGGGCCAATCGCGCCGTTTCGGTGAGAAAAATATCCTGGACCACGAAAAACTCCAGCTGCCGGAGGGCTTCGGCGACATGGTGGATATCCGGATCACTGAGCATCGGGTTCTCGCCGACCAGGTAAAGCGCTTTGATTTCTTTCTCGGCAGCGGCTTGAAAAATTTCGGTAAGCGTCAAGCCCGGTCGGGCGGGCAAGGACCGATTCCAGGCCTGCTCGAATTTTTTTCTGATCTTGGGATCATCCACTCGCTGGTACCCCGGATAAACGTTGGGCAAGGCCCCCATGTCGCAGGCGCCCTGAACGTTGTTTTGACCTCTCAAGGCATTTACGCCGCTCGAGGGTTTGCCGACGTTGCCGGTCAGCATTGCCAAATTTGCGATCGCCAGAACATTGTCGGTACCGTGACTGTGCTGAGTGATGCCCATAGCATAAAGAATAGACCCGGGTTTGCGGGTAGCATATAGCCGGGCGGCCTCGCTGAGCATAGACCGCGGCACGCCGGTGGTGCGCTCTACGAAATCCAAATCAAAGAATTTCAGAGAGCGCTTGAAGGCTTCGAAATTTTCACACCGTCTCTTGATAAAGGCCGTATCCGCCAGACCTTCGTCGACAATCACCCGCATCATGCCCATCAATAGCGCCACATCACTGCCGGGACGGTGCCGAATCCAAGTCTGAGCGATGCCGCACAGGTCAATCTCTCTTGGATTGGCTACAATCAGTTGGGTTCCTTCCCTCACCGCCCGTCTGACCTCCAGCCCGATCACCGGATGGGTGGCGGTGGTGTCGGTTCCAATGGCCAGAATACAGTCGGCACCCCTGATTTCTTCAATCGAGTTGGTCATGGCCCCGCTACCAAAACTCAGACCCAGCCCCGCAACCGTGGAGGCGTGGCACAATCGCGCGCAGTGGTCGATATGCTGGGTACCCAGAACAGCCCGCCCAAATTTCTGAATAAGATAATTTTCTTCATTGCTACATTTGGCCGAGGCCAGCACGCCGATTTCCTTTCCCCGGTACCGGGCGAACTTGCCGGTCACCAGATCCAGGGCCTCGTCCCAGGTTGCCGGCTCCAGTTTCCCGTCTCGGCGGATCAAGGGTGTCGTCAGCCGTTGAGCATGGTTAACATAATCGAGCCCAAATCGCCCTTTCACGCACAGGCTGCCATTATTGACCCGGTTATCCGCATCACCCCGGGCGCCGATGAGGTTGTCTCCCCGTACCTCAAGCACGATGCCGCAGCCCACACCACAGTATGGGCATATGCTCTTGACCGCTTTGGATGGAAAGTCGAACTTTTTGGGAACGATCGCCCCGGTCGGGCATTTGACCACACATTGACCGCAGGATTCGCAAATAGAATCGGCAATCGGTTTGTCGCCTCCCGTCGGGATGATTTTCGAGAACCGGCCTTCATGTTGAATCTCCAAGGCACGCCGACCTTGCACCTCGGCACAAACCCGCACACATTTGCCGCAAAGGATGCACAGGCTGGAATCACGAACAAAGAAAGGATTGCTGGAATCGATGACAGATGCTCTTTCCAGCCGGCGGTAAGGCTGATCTCCAACACCGAGATAAGCCGCGACCTTCTGCAATTCACAGCGCTGATTTTTGGGGCACAGCAAACAATCGGACGGATGATCGGACATGAGCAGTTGGATAATCCGCCGGCGAATCGCGTTGATCCGGTCTGTCTCCGTGCGCACCACCATACCCGCTGCCACCGGCAACGTGCAGGCGGTAGGCAAGCCATCCTCGCCATCGACCTCAACCAGACAAAGCCGGCAGGCCCCAAAAGGTTCCAGGTCGGGGTCGGCGCAAAGATTCGGGATATAGATACCCGCTTCCCGGGCCGCTTCCAAAACGGTGGCCTCTTCTCTTGCTTCTATCTCAATTCCGTCGATGACCATTTTAATGCGAGCCATTCTGGTTACCTCCTCCTCTCATCCGTTTCTGGTGCCCTCAGCGGGCAGATGGTGTGATAGACGGGCTCGACGCGGCAAATACCGCCGGGGCAGGCGCCGTCACGGATATGGGTTTCAAATTGATCGCCGAAGTGCTCCAACATCAAAAGAACGATATCTCCCGCCGTCTTGCCCACCGGGCATTCGGATGCAACCCGCATCGTGTCTGTCAGTTCGGTGAGCATATCGAGCATTTGCGGTTTGCCCCGCCCGCTGGCGATGTCTTCCAGGATGCCCATCACCTGGGCGCCACCCAGGCGGCAGGTGACACATTTCGTGCAGGAATTGTTCTGGATCGGGGCCATCATCGAAAAGCGCGCCAAATCCACAGCACAGCCTGAATTCTCTATTTTGGTCATAAGACGCTCGGGAACCAGTTCGGGCAAAAAGCTCTTCAGCACTTCATAGCCGCCGGCATCATAGCCGGCCACGGTCTGGAGGCACGGCAGACATTGATCCTCGAGGGCATGATAAATAACCAGGGGGCGACATACCCCGGTGGGGCAGCGCTTGGCGAGGATATGGGATTCATACTCGTGGCGGAAATAGCGCAGGGTGGAAAGCACCGGGTTCGGTGCGGTTTGCCCCAGGCCGCATAACGCCGTATCCTGAATAATAGTCGCCCATTTTTCGAGGGTTTGAATGTCGTCCGCCTTTCCATTACCCTCGCAGGCGCGGTTTAAAATTTTGAGCATCTTGGTGGTTCCGGCGCGGCAGGGGGCGCACTTCCCGCAAGATTCATCCGTGCAAAAGTCCATAAAAAATCTTGCCACGTCTACCATACACTTGTCCTCGTCCATCACGATCATGCCGCCCGAGCCCACGATCGCCCCCAGCTGAGTAATGGATTCATAATCAACCGGCACGTCCAGGTGTTGAGCGGGAACACAGCCGCCTGACGGACCTCCCAGCTGAACCGCCTTAAATTGTCTGCCCTCGGAAATTCCTCCGCCAATGTCATAAATGATCTGTTGCAACGGGATGCCCATGGGTACTTCGACCAGACCGACGTTGTTCACATCTCCGGTAATCGCAAAAACCTTGGTGCCTTTGCTGCGCAGGGTCCCGACACCGGCATACCATTGACCACCGTTTAAAATGATCTGGGCAATATTGGCCAGCGTCTCCACATTGTTCAAAATCGTCGGCTTCTTCCAGAGTCCTTGAACCGCCGGAAACGGGGGTCGCGGTCGAGGCGTGCCTCGTTTGCCTTCGATCGAGGTCATCAGCGCCGTTTCTTCCCCGCAAACGAAAGCACCCGCACCGCGGTATACTTCGACATCGAAGCCGAACCCCGATCCCAGAATATCTTGACCCAGCAGTCCCATCTTGCGGGCCTGGTCAATGGCCGTGTTTAAGGTGCGAACCGCCAACGGATATTCAGCGCGGCAATAAATATACCCCTGGTGGGAGCCGATGGCCCTTGCGGCAATGATCATTCCTTCCAGGACGGCGTGCGGATCGGATTCCAACACACAGCGATCCATAAAGGCTCCCGGATCGCCCTCATCGGCATTGCACAGCACATACTTAACATCGCCGGCGGATCGCGCGGCAAACTCCCATTTCAGACCGGTCGGAAAACCGGCCCCGCCGCGGCCGCGGATTCCCGACGTCTTGACTTCACCAATAATGTCGTCGGGGGTCATCTGAAAAAGCGCTTTGGCAGCAGCGGCGTACCCGTCGCGGGCAATGTATTCTTCGATTTTATCGGCCTGAATGAGCCCCCGGTTTCGCATCACCCAAGGCTTCTGCAAGCCGAAAAAGGGGATATCGCGCACATGGCGGCTGACATCGGCAATCGGCGATGACGGTCCTTCAAAATCCTTTTCAGTTTGCTCCCAGCCTCTGGCAAACACCCATTCTGCAACCGGCTGACCGCCGATCACATGCTGCTCAAAAATCCGCCGGGCCTTCTCGCCGTCTACTTCACAATATTTGACGGGCTCTTGCCCGGCAATTTCGATCGTGACCAACGGTTCCCGGTTGCAGATGCCGGCACAGCCGGAGGTGGTGAAGGCAATATCTTTTCTTCTGCACGCCTCGATTTCCGCTTGCAGGACATTTAGAACCTTATCTGCGCCGGATGAAATTCCACAGGTCCCCATGTGCACGGTGATGCGCACTCTCTGCCGGCGCTTATCCAACTGCCACGAATGCAGAACCTCCGCCTTAATTCGGTTCAAATCCTCAATCCTTAGCTGTGACATAGCGACACTCCTTTATTTGTCATAACCGGCTAAAATCTCGGGTATCCTGGGTGGCTTCACCTGTCGATGCGTATCGTCATCCACCATAATGATCGGCGCCAATCCGCAAGCCCCCAAGCATCTTACGATTTCCAGGGAAAAGCGTCTGTCGGGGGTGGTGCTTCCAGGGTTGATCTTCAAGATCTCCACCAGCTTTTCCATGTTTTTTTTACTGCCCCTTACATAGCAAGCGGTACCCAGGCAACAGCGGGCGGTGTGTTTGCCCTTTGGAACCCTCGAAAAAAACGAGTAGAAAGTGACGACTCCGTATACGTCGCCCGCTGGAAGTCTCAGACCACTGGCAACCATTTTTTGGGCCGCTTTCGGAATGTATCCAATCGCTTCCTGAATTTCTTCCAGAACCGGAATAAGAGCGCCCGGTTTGCCGGCAAAACGTGAAATGATAGCTTCCACAGCGGACATTTCCGCCTTGGTGGGTTCCAATTGACTTTCCGTTTTTTCGCATGCCGGTATGCTGTTGTGTGCCATCGTAATCTCCCTCTTTTGTTAGATCAGCTGTTTATTGTTGGTAAGACGGCAGAAATCTCTATCCTGCTATCATTTTAATGGGTGAACGGCTGACCGCTGAAATCACAGTTAGATATTCACCACTTCCCTCTTGACCGTTGACCGCAAACTAAGAAATGCTCTTGTGTGGCTAGAACTAGTAATAAACCATTGTGGTTTGATATTCTTGGGAGCAACCTCCATGCCAACCGATACACCGACGATGAAAATAATAACTTACTAATATCATGAATATTTTTTTCAGGATTCCACCCGACGGCGACCGGAGAAGTAAAATCATGTGTCAGATTTTTTTCCACCTTGTAAAGGGGTAAAGGCAAGTGATGATGGGGAATGGAATTCCGACATCAGGAAGCCTTTTACAATCTGAAAAAAAGCCTGCCGTCCCGGTTGCATCCGTCCCCTGCCGGCCAAGCCGGTCTCAAAGCGGTTTAGATCATAATTCATATTAGATAACTCTTGCGTTCGGAATGAGAAATTACTTGGCACAAACCTTGCTTTACATCTAGACAGACCCTTGGCAATTGGACAAGCAACCCGCTCTTCGAAAAGCCGGAGGAATTCTTCTGCAATGAAATAACTTTTGGGGTCGTCGTCGAATGGAATAGAACTTTTAGCTTAAGTTTGACACTTGACCATAGAAAATTACACTTCAAATCTCATAACTAACTGAAATTACAGAACCCAACTTGGATCTGAGCTCCAAAAGGTAGTGCCAACAAATATCAGTACCTTCAAATCGTCGAAAACCGCAAAGAAAAAGGTAAAGTAAAACAGCGTGTGGTGGCCACCATCGGCCGTATGGACCAGCTTCAGGTAAAGGGACGGGTGGAAAGGCTGATCCGTTCGCTTTCCCGATTTTCCAAACAGGCGCTGTTGATCATCTCCGGAAATAGCGATGTGTCGGTCGATGCGAGCAAAATAGGACCGACTTTGATCTTCGAGCGTCTTTGGCAACAAACCGGCATACAGGCTGCAATTCAAAAGCTGCTGCCCATCGTTGAGAAACTGCAAAAGCGATACGATATAAGATTGAGCGCATTTGCATTGTTGCCGACCGCGGCATGATTAGTTCCGCAACCGTGTGCATGCTGGAATCGCCAGACAATCAGATTGCCTATATCCTTGGTGTTCGTATGCGCAAGGTCAAAGAAATTAAACAGCGGGTGCTGTCCAATGCCGGCTGATATAAACAAGTACGGCCCGAGAGCAACGACCCGAAAGACCCCGCACCGTTGAAAGTTAAACGTGCATAAAACGAGAAACTTAAGGGAACGGTCGAAAAAATCTCAGCGTTCTGAGAACATGGGGGTTAAAAAAAGACATATGGCTATAAAAATAAGGAAAACAGATTATGTTCCGGGTACGTATGCCAAAAAGCGTCCGGATTCTGCTCAATTGGCCGGTCAGTATATACGCGAATGGGAAAACAAGCGTCTCAAAGCGAAAGCAAAAGAACCCTTCCCGTCCGAGATTTTCCCTGCTATTTGCTTTTCACGAAAAATCGGTGTCGGTGCCTTGGAGGTCGCAGATATTCTGGCGGATAAAATCAATTTTCAAGTAGTGGACCGGGAAATCATAGATTATATGGCCAAAGACGCCAAACTGAGTAAGGAAACAGTCTCTTTTTTTGATGAGCGCTACCCCGGGAAAATGATTGAGTTGTCGGCCATGCTTTTCGGCGAAAAATCGTTTATCATGAGTGATTATATCAGGAGCTTTATCAGTACGGTATTTACATTAGCAGATATGGAATCCACAATTTTTGTTGGCCGCGGAACCCACCTTGTCTTGCCGAGGGATCGGGTTCTGGCTGTGCGATTTATCTGTTCTGAAGAACATCGGATACAGCGTTTGGCAAAATTTCTTGACCTGGGGGAAAAAGAAGCCACAAAACTCCTCGGTAAATTCGACAAGGAACAACACGATTTTTTTAAAAAGGCATTCGGCGAAAAGGAAGCCTCACCGTACGAATTTGATATGGTCATCAACTGTGATTATATCACTGATCCCCATGGCGCTGCGGAGATTGTGGCTCGGGCATATGAAGAAAAGTTTATATCTGAAAAATGAAAAACACGATAATCAAAGAACATCTAAAAATTTTGATGGCCATTGATGGGTCTGAGCAATCCCTTATCACTGTGCGCTATATTGGCCGAGTCATTTCAAAACAGGCGCAGATGGTTTTATTTCGTGTCATGGGTGAGGCACCGGAGGCATTTCGAGATATGAATATTGACCCATCGGCCAGTAAAGTGGAATACCCACTACATGTTTGGAAAGTTCATCAGAAAGAAATCGTAAATGAATTTATAACCAAGGCTCGTGAAATATTAGTTGATTCTGGCATGGCGCAGGATGCTGTGGCCGTTAAGACAAAAACAATAACAGCCGGCATTGCCAGAGATATTATCAATGAATCATATCAGGATTATACGGCACTAGTGATCGGACGTACCGGAGTCAGCAAAATTGTGGAGATCACGATGGGAAGTGTTGCTGCTAAATTGGTTGAAGTTGTAAGTCACATTCCCCTTATAGTCGTCGGTGAAAAACCTGAATCCAATAAAATCCTTATTGCGTTAGACGGATCGAAAGGATCAATGAAAGCGGTGAAGTGTGCTGGCACTCTTCTAGACCAGGCCGTTTGCGAAATCATGTTATGCCACGTCATTAGGCCTTTAAGTATTCAACAGCTGAGCGCTAAGGAGTTTTTCATTCAAAAACATGAAAAGGATTGGATTGAATTCAATAAACGAAAAATAGTCCCCGCTATCATGGAAGCCAAAAAACGCTTGATGGATGCAGGTTTCTCAGAAGATCATATATCCAGCGAAATCTTGACCTATGCGCAGAGCAGAGCGGCCGCCATCGCCAAAGCGGCCAGGACCGGTTATTATGACACCGTCGTACTGGGAAGACGTGGATTTTCGACGGTTGGAGATTTTCAGATCGGACGAGTCAGTAAAAAAATTTTGCAGTTTGCCTATCAACCGGCCTTGTGGATTGTAAATTGATCGATATTCATCATAAGAAGAGGAGTCCGAAAAAAGTCTTCTTCAGAAGTATGAATGTCGGCTTCCGAATGATGCCTATATGGATCCGACGGTTCTGCTTCAAAAAGAGGTTTTGCAGTGGCAATGATTTATTGTTGAACACTTCGGTATGGTTCTGGCCTTCGATTTTTTACCTTCGGGTGCGTCCAGGGCAGTAAAGGCGTCGGATCGATTTTTACATCCTGTAAAGAAAATCGACATCCGCTCCAATGACACCGTTTGGATGTTCCACTCTCATTTAAATAATTTATTTATTTTCCGGCAAGTTAAAGGATATCACATTCGTCTTGATTATTGGCATGGACTTTGCTGATCAAGGTCGTTAAAAGCCTAAAACTGAAAAAACATAGGAGTAAAAATAAAAGCAACACCAAAACAAAACCTGGTCAAATAAGGAGGTATCATCATGAGAAGCAAATTGAGTTTAGCGCTAATAATAGGCGCCGTCTTTATTTTGTTTTGCGCCATGATAACTGCTTCACCTGTCACAGCGCAAGAAGAACTGAAATATGCCTGTTCAAATCAAGCGTACCACGCATTTGAGAAGGAAAAAATAGAAGCCTTTACCCAAAAAACCGGAATTAACGTACAAGTCTATACGGCTTCATCTCCTTCTTGTGTTTATCGTTTAATGCACGGCTATAGCGATATCGCTAGCACGGCCAGAGCGTTGTATCGTCGACATGCCGATTACGGCTTCGCGCAAATACCGATTTGTAAAGACCCTTTAGCTGTAATCGCTAAAAAGGGTTGCGAAGTTGATAATTTATCAGAGCAGCAGCTGCAGGATATCTTCAGTGGAGAGATCACAAATTGGAAAGAACTTGGAGGCCGCGATCTTCCGATAACAGTCATTGTACCCGATAAGGATACAGCGGCAAACAAGAATTTCAGACGTCAGATCATGAAGCATAAAGAGATTCAATATCATTTCGAGACATACGATTCTACGATGGTCCTTGAAGCAGTAAAATATTTTCCATGTGGAACTATATCCTTTATATCTCAGGGAACTACTACTAAATACAAAGAAATTAAAACTCTTAAGATAAACGGCCTTTTACCTATGGATAAAGATTATGCTTATTACCAGATTTTCTACTACATTACCAAGGGAGAATCTTCTGGTATGGTGAAAAAATTTATCGATTTCACATTCTCGGAAGAGGGGCGACAAATTATCAGAAAAAATGGTATGTTACCTCTTTCCAGATAACATATCGAGCTACTTTTTTGGCATCGGGGGCTACTTTAGTACAGGTAGCTCTATCCATTTTGACGTCTCTCGACTTTAGCTTTGCGGTTGCTTCTCGATATATTATCCCGCCAAGATCTATCTCAATATTTACAGAATGCAAAAAAAACTGACACCGATTCTTTAATTTCTGAGGAATTTTTCGCTTCAACAAAATATTTCTTTTGTTTTAGAGACATTAAAGCAAGAACCATGCACCATATTTTGGCACATACCTTGCTAAAGTAAATTGTAAGTCACCCAATTTAGTTTACATTTAGATGCATAACATACGTGTAAAAACACTCCCGGTGGGAGGCTAATATTATGTTAAGGAAATCAGCTTTACCACTGACTGCTGTTGTCTCGCTCTTATTTCTCTGCAGCATGATTTCTGGCTCAATTGCAAGTGCTAAAAAAACATTGAGATATAGCAGCTCGGCCCAGGTTCGTGAAGCTTTTGGAATGGAGGGGTTAAATGCCTTTACCGAGGCAACCGGAATAGAAGTCGATCTGTATGTTGGTTCATCTTCTTCTGCAGTTCACAGACTGATGAATGGTTTCAGCGATATTGCTAGCACGGTTGAAAGACTTCATGGCCGGCACCAACAGTACGGTTATAGGGAGATACCATTTTGCAAGGCACCTCTAATAGTGATCACCAATGCAGAAACACCGGTTAGAAATATCTCCAGCTCCCAGCTCAGAGGAGTTTTCAGTGGTATGATTACCAATTGGAAGGAGTTAGGCGGACCGGAAATGTCAATCGTCGTGGTTGTACCTGGAAAACATACGGGCGCATTCAAGAACTTCAGGAAACTGGCATTGAAACGCTCCAATGTCAAATACGACTATATGGCCTATCGGTCGGCAGATGTCGTTAAATTGGTGCACCGTATTCCCTGGAGCATTTCCTTCATCTCCCAGGGAGCTCATACCATTAATGCAGCGATCAAGGTGATCAAAATAGACGATCTGAAACCAAGCGATAAAAATTATCCTTATCATCAGACATTCTCTTTTGTAACAAAAGGAGAGCTCGGTGACGCTGCCAAAAAACTCATCGATTTCGCGTTCTCCGAGAAAGGAAAAGCAATTATGAGGAAAAATGGTATGGCACCGCTTCCAAGATAACGGATTTAAACCATTTATGAACCATTTCAACAATGAAGTTAAGGCAAAGGGATGGGAGATCAACCTACCATATTAATTGCAGATCGGAATGCCCATGTGCGTGGATTTTTAAAACGTGAGTTAACGGCTGAGGGCTATCAGGTTCGGCTGGCAGAAAACGGAAAGCAAGTCTTAAAAGGGGTATTCCACCCTGATCCGCTCGACCTCATAATTCTGGACCCTGATCTACCCGATTCAGACGAGAACATTTTGCTGAAACGACTCCAGGATCGTATCCCATCGCTGCCGATTATTATCCACGCTTTTCGGTCAGATAATGAATTTCATTGGTTATTAACAACTGACGCTGTTTTCGTGGAAAAAGGAGGAAAAAGCATAGAATGCTTAAAACTGCTTGTCGCTGAGATTTTAGCTAGGAAAAAATCAAAATGATTATTTCAACATGAAGGATACCATCAGACCGAAAATTGAAAAACCCGTCGTTATGTTCATCATATTTATAGCTGTCTTTTTTTTGTTGGCCGGCGCGGTGCTTGGATTGTCGGCAATAAAGGAGATGAAAAAGATCGTTGCAGACCAGTTTAATCAGGAACAGCTGGTCATCGCCCGCATGGTTAAACAGCGCATCGAAAGGGAGATCAAATTATTAAAAAGAGAATTTGCTTTATTGGCGGAGGATATTTCCGCAAGGCCTCTGGATTTGGAAGACCAAAATGAACGTATCCAGCAAAGTTTTTTTCGGGTTTTGGAAAGCGGGGTTTGGAAAATTGAAAGTGTTGATATTTCCAACCGCAGGCTCCATACGTTCATGCCCCATCGGCGCTGGTCCGTAAAACCGATTTTAGAGGGCAGTCCTTATCCCACTCAGCTGCCAACAATTCCGGAGAATGAATCGGTTTGGGTGTCTCCACCGCAAATCAAAACATGGGGCTTTGCCTTTTATCTGGCGGCTCCGCTGCCGGATGAGAAATTCAAATATCTAATTTTCCATATCAACGCCTCCTGGTTTCTGGCGCCATTCTTAAAAGAAATCCGTTCAGGCAGTAGCGGTTATGTCTGGATGATCGAGCAAAACGGCTACTTCCTCTTTCACCCGGACGCCAACTTCATCGGCAAAAATGCCTTTACCGCGCGGGAAGAAAAATTCCCGGATGTGCCGTTTGCGAAGATCAACTTCATTCAAAGGGAAAGGATGCTCAAAGGCCAACAAGGCACGGGCTGGTATTACTCGGGCTGGCACCGGGGGATTACCGGTCAAATAAAGAAGTTGATTGCTTATTGCCCGGTAGTCGTCTCCGAGGAACCGCCGCAAAGTTGGTCCGTGGCGGTAGTGGCTCCTGTATCGGAAATCGAAGGTGCGCTGCGCAAAGGCTCTTTGAAATTATTTCTATTACAGGGACTGGTAATTGTATTCATTCTTTTCGGTAGCGCGACGATACTGGTTTTTGAAATACGATGGTCTCGCCTCCTGGAAAAAAAGGTACAGCAACGCACTGAGGAGCTCAAAAAATCAGAAGAAAAATACCGATCGTTGGTGGAAAGTGCTGAAGACTTTATTTTTACAGTTGACAGTCAAGGCCAATTTCAATCCATGAACAGCTTTACGGCAAATTTCTTCGGAGGACATCCGCAGGACTTCATCGGCAAACATCTTTCGAGTTTATTCTCGGAACCACTGGCCCGACGACAACATCAGCTCACGGATCTGGTGTATCATCATGGGAAAAGCGTCCGTGAAGAATTTAAAATCCAGTTTGAAGAGCATCCCATTTGGATCAGCGTAAATTTTATGCCCATAAAAAATGATCGCGGAGAAGTCAGTTCTGTTTTATGTATCGCCAGGGACATTACCGAGAACAAGAACCTGGAAAGACAGTTGGTAAATGCCGAAAAGCTGGCCTCTCTGGGCACCCTGGCAGCCGGTGTAGCCCATGAAGTCAACAATCCGCTGGGAGTTATTCTTGGATTTACCGATATTTTACTCCGCAAAACCGAAACGGGTTCTCAAGATTATGAAGATCTAAAAGCCATTGAACGGCAGGGACTTCATTGCAAGGAGGTGATCGAAAATCTTTTGAGCTTTACCCGCGTTGAAGAAGACAGCCACCAATATGCCGATGTAAATACGTCTCTGGAAGAAACCATCAAGATTGTCAGACATGTTTTGGAAATGAACCACATTAACCTCGTGATGCAGTTAACTCCAGGATTGCCAATGGTTGAAGGGGATTCACGCCAGCTCCAGCAAGTGTTCTTAAACCTGATCACCAATGCGGTGGCGGCGATGAAAGAGGGCGGGGCCTTGATCATTCGTACCTATTTCAAAAAAAAACACCGAAAAACCATCGTTCAATTTCGGGACACCGGCATCGGCATAAAACCGGAAGATATCGATCACATCTTTGAACCATTCTTTACGACCAAACCGGAGGGAGAAGGAACCGGTTTGGGGTTATTCGTTAGCTATGGAATTATTGCCAAGTATGGAGGTACCATCGACTGCTTCAGTCAGTGTGGCGATAATCCAGGCAAACCGTCCGGTACGACGTTTACGGTAAAACTTGTCACGGTATAGGGGAGCAACGGATGAGCGGCAAAATTTTAATTGTCGATGACCAAGAAGATATGCTGGTTCTATTGAAACGCATTATCTCTGAAGAAACACAGCACAAATTGGTTGCCGAGAGCGATCCTCAAGAGGCTCTCGAATTAGTAAAGCAGCGCCATTTTGATGTTGTGATCACCGATTTAAAAATGCCAAAAATGGATGGCATCCAACTTCTGGAGGAGTGTAAAAAAATCAGACCGGAAATTTCAGTAATTATCTTAACCGCCTATGCTACCATCGAAAATGCGGTGGAAGCCATTCAAAAAGGCGCCCAAGATTACATTACCAAACCATTCCGCCGGGAACGCGTTCTATTGACACTGGATAAAGCCATGAAGTGGCAAGCGATTGTCAATGAGAACCGCTGCTTGCGTCAAGCACTGGCGGAAAGAAACGGTTTTGCGTCCCTGGTGGGGTCAACTCCGGTGATGCAGGATGTCTTCGATCGGATCCGCCAGGTTGCTCCCACCATGGGAACGGTTTTAATCACCGGCCCCAGCGGTACCGGCAAAGAATTGGTCGCCAAGGCCATTCATCAACACAGTTTGCGGCATTCCGAAAAATTAATTACCGTAAACTGCACGGCAATTCCGGAACAGGTGCTGGAAAGCGAGCTTTTCGGTCATGTGAAAGGAGCCTTCACCGGAGCTTGGCAGGACAAAAAGGGATTGGTTGATGAAGCCGATGGCGGCACCCTTTTTTTAGATGAGATCGGCGATCTTAGCTTTCAGATGCAAACCAAACTGCTGCGGCTTCTGCAGGAAGGCGAATATAAGCCGGTCGGCGGGGTAACCACCAAATATGCCGATCTCCGTTTCATCGCCGCCACCAATCATGATTTGAAAAGCGATATCAAGGAAGATCGTTTCCGCGAAGATCTCTATTACCGTCTGAACGTCATCCGATTTGATGTGCCTTCTCTCAAAGAACGAAAGCAGGATATTCCCTTGTTGAGCTACCATTTCTTAGAAAAATATGCACGTTTAAATCAAAAAAGCATTGAGCATATCTCACCGGAAGCCATGCAAATTCTTATATCCCAGGAATTTCCCGGCAACGTCAGAGAGTTGGAAAATATTATTGAGCGAGGTGTCATTTTCTGCAGAACAAATACCTTAGAAGTCAGAGATCTTCATTTGGATAACGAAGAATATCCGATTTATCCCGAATTTCATGAAGACATCACGCAATTGTGCTTTAAGGAAGCGAAAGAAAAGATGACTCAGATTTTTCATCGTCTTTATATCCAATCACTTCTTTCCAGAAGTGCCGGAAACATCAGTAGAGCAGCCGAGGCGGCCGGTATTCAAAGACAATATCTGCATCGTATCATGAAAGAAGCCGGTATCAGAGCCGATGATTTCAAAGCCAACGGCTCGACTTAATCAAGCATTTCTTGTTTCGCCGGGTTTTGTTTGGCTTTCCATCCTTCAAGAATTTCGGTTGCCAAGTCTCATGAGATCACATCTCTGCCGATGCAAGTCATTTCGAATCGATTATTGTCGTGGTCAGGCTTATCGTTCGCAGAGCTGCAACCCCAGCTCTTTAAAGGCATCTTCGAGACGAATCATTCCGATAGGTACGTGGTTTCGAACGACTGCAATACATCGAACATTATTTTTGACCATCAGCTCAATCGCATAAGTGATTCTGTCTTCGGTTGTCACTGATGGATTCAGCGGCAATCCACGCGGATAAGGATGAATGATGGTGATCACCTTGCGTGTTTTCATCGTCCGATATACCCTATAGGTAAACTAATATCGTTCTGTTATTTTAGATAAACCCGCTGTGTACACGTAAAGTAAACCTTTTCATCAATTTTCATGCAAGATTCAGGTACTAAGATTTCGCGATCAGGTAAGCCAGATATCCGACAAATATGTCAGTAAAAAAAATATGTCAGTTTCAGCCGCCGCTCCTTGCCAACCTTTACCTCGAGTTAAAGCAAGGTGTATGCCAGAAATAAAGAAATATTGATAACCATCCTCAAATCGGATCTAACAAAAATCGGTTCACTAGCTTCAGGACTCTAGAATTCATATCGAATGTTTATCTTATCTTCTGAAATATTACGCAATTTTAGATTGAGTGATTTTACGCACGTTCCCGATGGTTTTCAGCAGCAACCCGATAGTCTGAAGCTGCCGGATATTCGAAAGGCACCGTTTCTGGTCGTCGTCCCCCTCCCCATAGTTGTCGTTACACCAAAATGTGTCCTCTAAAAATTTCAGTGTTTCATGGGGCTGTCACTTGTCTGTGGACAGGTTTTGCTCTGATTTGTCGCATGTTCCTTTTTTGCCGATGAAGAAGAAGACCAACTCACATAGAATTTATCGTCGTTTCGGCAGGTTATGATTTTTCACGCCAGTACCTTATCCGCATTTGTCTGGTTGGCATATATCTTGATTAAGGAATTGGGCATAAACGGCCAGTCGATATTCCGGACCGGATTCGCTTTTGAATATACATACTATCGCAGCATGCAAACCATTTAATTCAATTAAGGAGGCACCTATTATGTCAGACGACGCTAGAACCAAAGGTTGGGAGGTGGCCCGGGAACTGGAGGTGAAGAAATCCTCCATGTGGGCACGGTTTCTCCCGGAAAAAAGACAGCTAGTCGCGGCAGCATGGGGATTTTTAGCCCTTTTCGCGGTATTTTTGCTGGGGTGCTGGCTGGCCGGCAACCCGTTTGAGGCCACCAAGCGGATTGCTTCGCCGTTTGTCGAAGCCAGAGGCTGGGTGGGAACCAATGAATGGAGTATCATCTGGAGCGTGGTATTGTCCGCCATGTTTTTCGAGTTCATGGATGCTTCGGCCGGGATGGGATTTGGAACGGCCATCACTCCGCTGCTGCTGCTGATGGGATTTAACCCCAAGCAAATTGTGCCGGTGGTAATGATCCAACAAGGCGTGGCGGGTCTTGTGGGAGCCTTTCTGCACCGTGAGTTTGAAAACGTTGAATGGAAGTTCAAACCCATGTCGGAAACCATAAAGCTGTGGCTGATCATCGCCGTAACCGGCTGTGCGGCGGTAGCTTTTTCCATTACCGCCATCTATGCCGTGTTCAAAGTGGCCAAGATTTGGATCAAGCTCTATGTGGCCGTTCTGCTGGTGATGATGGGTCTGGTATCGCTTTACCAATCCAGAAAAGATCGCCCCTACAAACCCAAGATGATGTTCGGCTTTGCGGCCCTGGCAGGCTTTAACAAAGGCGTGGGAGGCGGCGGCTACGGCCCGGTGGTGACCGTCGGCGGCCTGATTTCCGGCGTGCCGGTCAAAAGCATGCTGGCCGTCACGGCCATCTCGGAGGGCACCGTCAGCACCTTTTCGGTTCTGGTCTGGCTGGCACTGCTGACCGGCGGGGTGACCATCGACTACCTGCTGCTGCCATCGATGATGCTGGCGACCATGTTCACTGCCGTGGCCGCACCCTACACGACCCGGGTTTTTCCCGAAAAGGCCTGGAAGTTTATCGTTCCGGTTTACTGCTGTATTCTCGCCGGCTATACCTTTTACAAGGTCATACCCGACATCATCGCGAAACTGAGTGGCTGATAAGCGATCGTGCTAAGGTCGCCGGGCATGGCTTTCCGGCCGGGGCTCCCGATGACAGGTGGCCCCGCTCTCGTCCGATACGGAAACAGCCGCAAATTAAGGAGGTAGGTTATGAAATTTCACCACACGCCTGCGCCGCCGAAATCCGGGGTGGAGCTGTATCGTCACAGTTACGGTCAACAGCGGTTATGGCATTTCGGCCTTACCATGATTGTCATGGGGATCTCTTTCTTTTTGTATTACCTGGGTTTATTCGGCCGGGTCGACGGGCCCCTGAACCCTTCGCAATTGGGAGAACATCTTGCAGCTTTGGGCGTCTCCAAAGCGCATATTATGATCATCGTTGTGTTTCTAACGCTATTATCTTTAACCTGGAACTGGATCTACAATCTAGCCAGTTTCTTGCGCGGGAAACGCCTGACCTGCAGCAAAATCGATACTCGAGGTTATGTCTGCGGTGAGCCGGTCGGTCGCATAACGTTGACCCGCAGAAAGAACAGTAAACGAATACGCCGCTATCTATGCGGCGAAGGCCACAAGCAGGCTGAGGCACACTTTCATGCGGTTAAGAAAGGCACTGTCGGCCATGTGGTCTGGATGATTTCGGTGATATTTACCTTCATTGTTTTTTACGCGTCCTATTGATAGCATAAGGTATTCAAAAAATTTTAGACCTGTTTTTGCAACGATGCGCGCTGATGTCTACGATATCTGCCGAACGGAAAACATTGGCGGCCGGGGACAAACATGCGGGGTGATAAATTGAAATGAAAAGAAACTTTTTTTTGCTGGTGTTCCTAAGCCTTACAGGATTTGTGACCTCCTTTGGTTCCTATATCGTGGCCGCCAATCTTCCAGCCTATTCCCGGGAAACCGGTGCAGGACTGATTGTGATCGGAATTTTAATCGCACTCTATGACGTTGCCGAGATTCTGGTCAAACCCATAGGCGCCTTGCTGTCAAGACGCTGGGGCGAATGGTCGATTTTGCGGATAGGCCTGATGCTGTTTGCGCTGGCCTCGGGAATCTATCTCATCTTTCCCCCGCAGTGGCTGATAGTGGTTCGTCTGGCGCAGGGAGCCGGTGCCGCCTTTTTTTCGGTCATGTCGATAACCCTTCTTATCCGGTATTTTACGGATAAAAAAGGCGCGGCCCTCGGTATATATGGTGCCGTCAAGAATGCCGGATATGTTCTGGCCCCGACCATCGGGGGGATCTTAGTTTATCGGTCCGGTTTTCGATCCGTTTTTGTCATATGTTTGGGCGTCGGCCTTCTGGTGATCATCCTCAGCTATCTGGTTCGCCCAAGACTTTATCCTTCCGGACAGTTGATCCCCGGCAATAAATGGAAGAAAAGCGCTGGTCCAAGAGATCTCTTCAATTCCCTAAAAAACCGGCAGACGCTCCCCATCTTTTTAATTATGTTTTTTAACATGATTTTCATGGCGGCCTTTTTCGGTTTTATGCCGGTTTTCCTTTCCGGCAAGGGACTGGATTCTCTGGAGGCCGGCATCGTTCTGGCAGGCAATGCAATGGTTTATCTTTCCATTCAGCCATTCGCAGGCAGGCTATCGGATACCTTTGGCAGGAAAAAACTGATGGCCTTGGGCTTGAGCACCGCGACTCTTAGCATCATGCTGATCACCTTTTTCAGCCATCCGTTTTATCTCATTTTTAGCGGCACGCTGGCCGTCGGTATCGGCTGGGTTTCTCCGTTGGGTGATGCCTTTGTAGGCGATGTAAGTGATCCGGATGATCTCGCCATCAATCTCGGAATAGCAGGTTCTTACAAGGAAGTGGGCGAAATGGTCGGCCCTCTTGCCATGGGATTTATCGGCCAAACCATGGGCCTTGATTGGGCCTTCATCCTGGTGGGATTATTGGGGCTTGTAAGTTTGATCTGCATCGTGTTTTTACGGGGACAAAAGCCCGCGCATTCGATTGAATTTGTTCACTTATAGTGCTACAGTTTGATTAAGAATTCGGATAAAATTCGGGCGCTTGATAAACGCAAGGCACAAAACGGCAACATGCAACCACCGTTTCAGGCGCAAAGTGAGGCCCTGAACTCCGCTTGGAACTTAACGACAAGGAGTGATCGACATTGAGCGCAATCATCCATGTCCTGCTGGTCGATGACGAGGAGCAATTTGTCCTGAATCTGGGCAAACTTTTAGAAAGCAGGGGATTCAAGATGAGCACGGCCTTCGACGGCTTTCAGGCCGTGGATGCCGTTCAAAATACGGAAGGCTTTGATGTGATCGTAATGGATGTGAAAATGCCCGGCATGGACGGAATAAATGCATTGAAGAGAATCAAGCAACTCGCACCGGCAACCGAGGTGATTATGCTGACCGGTCATGCGACATTAAAATCCGGGATTCAGGCCATCCGGGAGGGCGCTTTCGATTATCTCATGAAACCCTGCGACATTGAAGATTTGACCGCAAAGATTCAAGAAGCCTATGCTGTTGAAACGATCAAGCGGCATCCGGTGCTGTGGCCGCGGAACAAAGTCGAAGAACTCATCTGCTACACCTTTGAGCGGTTGGATCCGGATGGTCGGCTGGCAGATGCACTGGATGTTTTGAAACAGGAAAACGGTGCGCGGGCGGCAGAAACGGCGTATATCCTGGACAGTGAAGACAGGCTGCTGGGATTCATCACCAAGCGAGATTTGATTGAGGCCGCCCGGGAAACATGCCCGGAATTTTCGTTAACCTGGACGGCATTGCGTGAAAATCCCGATTGGCTTCCTCCCAAAAGATTGCGGCACGTAATGCACAGCCGGATTCTTTATTGCCGATCGGATGAACTCCTCTCGGATGTCGCCCACCAGATGATCACGAACAAGTTTCGAACCATGCCGGTTATCGATCAGGGAAAGGTAGTTGGGGTTGTCAGGTTACAGGATATCTTTCTACACCTGGAGCATGAAATCGAATAGATTAGAATTGCTGCAAAATAATTTGCAGGAAGGCGGGTAGGTCATGGATGAAATCCTAAATACGACGGCCCAGGGCCGTTCCGGAGATTTTCCCTATTTCCGCCGGACATGGAATACGGTGGTCGTAACGCTGCTGGCCGCGGCATTTGTGCCGCTGATCATCATCGGCGGCGGAATGTATTCCTATCTGACCTCGGTTATCAAACAAAAGACCGTTGCAACTCTGCGGGTGGATGCGCTCGATCTCAAGAACGCGGTCGATCAATTTCTCGCTGAACGGACCATGGATCTGAAGTTGATATCCAAAAATATCGGGTTGCCCGGCTTGCGCGATTCGCAGACCCTGCAAAACGTCTTTCATTCCCTGCAGCAGCAATTGCCCTGCTATACGGACCTGGGCGTCATCGATGATCAGGGCCGTCACTTGGCTTATGTGGGGCCCTACGATCTTTTAAAGAAAAATTACAGGGAAGCCGCCTGGTTTGAAACCGTGATGGCCCGCGGCGTATACATCAGCGATGTCTTTTTGGGACACCGCAATACCCCGCACTTCGTCATCGCCGTCAAAACAGCAAGCAGCGAAGGCGTTTGGTTTCTGCGCGCCACCATCGACACGAATTATTTTCACCGCATGATCTCCGCCATCGCCGAAAAAAGCAACGCCGACGCCTATTTTGTAAATCGCCGAGGTGTCTACCAGAGCAGACCCCGTTCGGCCGGGCAGTTAATGGAACCGTCCCGGTTTACGAATCTCAAACCGTTTGAAGGGGTAACGTTTCAAGAACAAGACGATCATCTTTTGATGACCGTCTGGCTTGAAAACGTCCCCTGGCTCTGTGCCGTCCAGATGGATCGCAAAAATGCCTTCGCCGAGCTGCGGCGCATTCGTATGATCGGCATCTGGGTCTTCGTACTGGCAGCCATCCTGATCGTGATGACCGTGCTGCTGACCACCAACCATCTAGTGTCCCGCCTGGAAGTCAAACGCCGCAGCATTCGGTTTCTGGACCGCCAGCTGCGCCAGTCCAATCGGCTGGCGTCGGCCATGGAATTGGCCCTTGGATTTTTTCGGGAAATCAAAGACGCCCTGACAAATATCGATGCGGCTGCAATGAGCATCCAGGACCTATGTCGCAGCAATCCAGTGGAGAGGATTTCCGAGAGCCTCTCGCAGCTTCGATCGGAAGCGGCCCGCAGCCGCACGTCCATCGACAAATTCCTGCGGTTCACCCGCAGCACCGAGCCGATCATCAAAGCGCTGAATGTCACCGAAGTGCTCGATGATTTGATCGAATTTATGGACAAAGAACTGCGCTTCAACAACATTCGGGTGGTGCGCAACTATGAAGATTCCCTGCCCGCCATTCGCAGCGATCCTTCCGAACTGCGCCAGGTCTTTCAAAATCTGATTCTGAATGCCGTGGCCGCCATTCAGACCAACGGCGAGATCACGTTGACGACTCGGCGAGAATCCGACGGCGTGGTGGCTGCGGTCGCCGATACCGGCCCGGGGATTGCCGCAGCCCATTTTGACAAAATCTTCGATCCCCTTTTTACCACCAAACCCGGTGGAACGGGTTTGGGGTTGCCGATCTGCGCCGACATCCTGGAAAGGTTAGGCGCGCGGATTGCCGCACACAATCTGCCGGAAGGGGGCGCCAGCTTTGTCGTCAAACTCCCGCTTCAATTCAACCGTCCGGCTGAGAGCGGCACATAATATCCGGCCGATACTGCGCCCATGATAAAACGGGAAAACCTCAAACAAGCCATCGAAGAAATTGCAAAACGCGATCCCGCAATCGGGTATTCCCTGGATACCATGCTCGGGGCGGGCGAGATCGGTGTGTCGGAAAAAACCGATACCGGGGATGGGGTCGACGATCTTTTTTTTCTTTTCAAGGGTCAACCCGTTTTTTTCAAAAAATATCTGTATTTCCAGGAAGGTACCGTCGCGCTCGAACAGCAGCTGCTCATCAAATACGGGGAGCTGTTCAAAAAGCAGGAACTGCAGAACGGCTCCGATCCCGTCGATTACCGCGGGGCCGCCGGCCAAATTCACCAGGCCGGTCTGAGATTGATGGTCGGCCATGAGATCGATTATGCCATCGCTCGGGTACGCAAGGACCTTAAGCGTTTGGAAACCAGGAACGGCAAAGGTGCCGGCCTGAAACGCGACAGACAAACAGGAGCTGCACCGATATCCAAGCACCGAGGACGAGTTCAGGTGCTTGTTGATCTTGTCTCTCTTCTGGAAAGCATGAAACGAGATGACCGGCCGTTGCTGACGTACCTGCATGAAGACCATGGGCCGGACGTCCCGAGGACTCAATTTGAAGGTGTCGTCGAATATGTCACACCGGCACGCTTTATCCCTTTTCCTTTTTGCATGGATGCCCTGCTGCAGGTGGCATCCATGAATCTCGAATTTTTCCATGTCCGCTTTCTATTGACGTGTTTAATTCAACGATCCAAAAATCTGCTGTTCGCGTGTGTGGTGCAAGGAAAAATTCTCGGATTGATCTTCCTCGAGCTAAAACGGCATTATCTAAAAAAAAGCCTGGAAATAAAATATCTGGCGACCGTCGGCGGCCTGGAACAAATCCCGGAGGCGCTTAGACCTCAAAAAGTAAAAGGGGTAGGCACCTTCTTGGTGGCCGGAACATGGTTGCTCTGGAAAAGCGATTTCCCGGAAGTCGGAGAGGTTGTCCTCAATGCTGAAATCGGGGCGTTGCGCTTCTATCGCTCCATCGGTTTCCAGCCTCGCAGGCCTTACGAATATGTCTTGAAGCAACCCAGGGGATTTCTTCTGCGCAGCATTCTGGTGATGGTCAATAACTGCCGGAAGCCGAGCACCGAACTGCTCGAAGCGGTCAATAAGTTGATTGCGCAACAGATGAAATGGCTGAGCAAACACCCGCGCACCAAAGCCACCAGAGCCCATCGCAAGATAATATTCGCCTTTTTGAAACTAAGCGTGCAATCCCGAACGCACCCGACGCTGGCCGATGCGGCGCTTAAATATCTGTTCAAACACCGAGACAAATTACCCGAGGCCAGAAAACTGCTGGAACTGGCCGCAGCGTCGGGATGGGTACGATTGTATCAGGCGCCGCAACCAAGTTTTCAGCCACTGCTGGTAAGTTACAGCGAGGATTTTGCCCGTCACTTGGAAAATATTTTTCATTTGGAAAATGCCAAACGTATCCAAGCCATTCAATCCGTACTTCATCACCCGTCGCTGGAAGGAAAATGGCTGCCGATAGAACCACGGTTGGCTACGGTGGATGAGCTCTCCTGGGTTCATACTTTCGAACACATCGAGCGCATCGCTCAGACGGCGGGCAAACCCCTGAGCACCTTGGATCTGGACACGCAAACCAGTGAAAAATCTTATGAGGTGGCTCGCATGGCTGTCGGGTCGGTATTCAGTCTGATAGATGCCATTTGGGCCGGCAGCGCCAAACGAGGCTTCGCGTGCATCCGTCCCCCGGGGCACCATGCCGAAGCGGGCAAGGCTATGGGGTTTTGCCTGTTTAACAATGTCGCCCTGGGCGCCCGCTATTTGCAACATCGTTATGGTTTGCAACGGGTGATGATCGTCGATATCGATGCCCATCATGGCAACGGCACCCAATCTGCTTTTTACGATACCGATGAGGTCCTGTATGTCTCCCTGCATCGTTTTCCAGGATTTCCGGGAACCGGAAATTTTAGTGAAGTCGGCTGCGGCAAGGGCGAGGGCTTCACGGTCAATGTTCCCCTCGCCAACGGCCACGTCGACAGGGACTTTGTCGAAATCATTCATTATCTGGTACAGCCTTTGGCCTGCCACTTTAAACCCGGCATGGTCCTGGTGTCCTGCGGATTCGATCTCTACCTGCATGATCGCCTGGGAGGCATGCGCGCCACCCCGGAAGGCTATGCATCGATGAGCTCGTTGCTGGTGGACATTGCGGAACAGATCTGTGACGGTCGTATCGTATTTGCCTTAGAAGGCGGATACAGCATCAAAGGAATTCAAGCATGTAGCCTCCATCTCATCCGGGAGCTCTGCAATATATCATCGCTGAACCGTAAAAAGTTAAATCAAATTATTGCCAATCCCGTTCCGAAACTGGCGGCATTGAGAAAGGCGATCGAAATCCATAAGAAGTATTGGCCTTCTCTAACTTAAATCCGTTTTCAAATATATGTAACTCTCGAATATACAACCACTGTAACCTTCCAGTTTACACCGACGCTTCCGGTTCTGACAAACCCAATCAATGTGATGAAAAACCTATTGATTATATTGTATTTTACGCCGACGTTTATTCCATTATTTCTGGCATGTTTATTGAAACCAAGAATATCGAACGTTTGAGATGAGCAGGCAGCAGGCATTAGCAAACTTTACCGCTGCAATCCTGTCGGCTGTATGAGGACAAAAATGGAATCACAAAAAACCATCAATAAAGATTCCAACGAAACCAGTTTGGCAGAACGGCAAAAGAAGTATTATTCACACCTGTTTCGCAAATTTGTGCTGTTAACCGTTCTGTGTTCGCTGGTCCCCCTGTTACTGGTGGGCTGGGGAATTAGCGTCTATTACACCGGCTTTGCAAAAGACCGTATGATGAATTCCCTGCGAACCGAAGTAGAACATCACAAAAGAATCATTGAGCTGTTTTTAGCCGAACACAGCTCGAAGCTGCACCTCATCGCGCATTCCCATTCGAAGGGGTACTTAACTCAAATTGCGAATCTGAATGACATCTTTGAGATGATCAACCGCGATTATTGGGCCATTACGGACCTGGGAATCATCGATGCCGACGGCCGCCATCTGGCCTACATCGGACCTTATGATTTAATGAGCAAAAATTATTCCCAGGCCTTCTGGTTCAAAGAGGTTATGGAAAAGGACCTCTACATCAGTGACATGTTTATGGGATTTCGCAAAGACCCCCATTTTGTCATTGCGGTATCTCGCCTGGAAAACGGCTCGAAATGGATTTTGAGAGCGACCATCAATACGGAAGTGTTTCGCTCTCTGGTCGAAAATGTTCGCATCGGGAAAACCGGCGAAGTCTACCTGCTCAACCGTCAGGGCATCTTCCAAACCACCCCTCGTTTCCAGGGCAACATCATGCAAGCAGCGTCCTATCCCATTGAAGCTATCTACAAAGGGATGCGAGTCAAAATCCTGAAAAAAAAGAATGGATTTCCCAACGAACGCAGACCGCGTCAAATCACCTGTGAAACGTGGCTTGAAAACCCGAAGTGGCTGCTGGTTGTGAAGCAAAATTATTCGGAAGCCTTCAACGATGTCAATCATGCCAATTATGCCACATTAATATTTCTTCATCTCAGCGCTCTGACAATTTTGTTGGTCGCTATTCTTAGTACGAGGCATATGATTTCTGCGATCAAAAAGCGCGATCATGAGTCCGATCAGTTAGGCAAGCAGCTGATGCAGGCAGGCAAACTGGCGGCCATCGGACAATTATCGGCCGGTGTTGCCCACGAGATCAACAACCCTTTGGCCATTGTTCTTACCGAAAGACAACTGCTGCTGGACGCCGCGGCCCGGCATCCGATTCAATGCTCTGAATTTGAAAAACAATTTAAAGATTCCATGAACCAAATCGATGTTCAGGTACAGCGCTGCAAACGGATCACCCAAAATTTGCTCAGATTTTCCCGTCGTACTGAATCGGTTCTCGAAACGGTGGATATTAATCAGTTTATCAAAGAAATCATTGAGCTTATGGAGCGTGAGGCTCGCGCCAGCGGGATTAAATTTTTTGTTGAGTTGGATCAGGCGCTTCCAGCGTTAATTTCGGATCCCTCCCAGCTCCAGCAGGTGTTTCTCAACATTATTACCAATGCCATCGATGCGCACGATGCAAAACCCTATGGTTCCATCCGGATCAAAACCCAAGTCGATCAAGCCCACGATGGCGTGACGATTACATTCGAGGATAGCGGTTCGGGTATTGCCCCGGAAAATTTGGTAAAAATATTTGATCCGTTTTTCACCACTAAATCGGTGGGCAAGGGGACCGGTTTAGGCTTATCGATTTGCTACAGCATTATGAAACAGCTGGGAGGAAATATTTCGGTTCGCAGTGAATTAGACACAGGTACAGAATTTGTGCTGTTTATTCCAAATCGACCTCCCATGGAATTGGAAAAAGACATGGCTATGCATGAAGCTTCTTAATTTTCTTCAAATTCATACAAAAGGAGGAATACCATGATAGGCTCTAAAATTTTATTGGTCGATGATGAAGTCGTATTTACCAAAAATATGGCAAAACTTTTGACCAATCGAGGATATATTGTCACGGAGGTTAACAGCGGTGATAGTGCTATTCGAGCCCTGGAAGAAAAAGATTTCGATGTTGTAGTGTTAGACCTCAAAATGCCCGGCATGGACGGTATCACAACATTGAAAGAAATCAAAAAGCTCGGTCTTTTCACGGAGACGTTGATCTTGACCGGACACGGCTCCATTGATACGGCACTGGAGGCGATAAAGCTGGGGGCATACGACTATTTAACCAAGCCTTGCGAAATCGACGAACTCGTCGCCAAGATTGAAAGCGCCTGGCAGAAAAAGGACGGCGAAGTAAAAAAAGACATGCACGAAAAGATTCAGAAGGTGGTGGAATCTCCTCACGATGTTTTCGACTTGTTTCCGCAAAAAAAATGACGCCGGATATCACGCACACAACGCCATCGGCGATTGCGGTAAAGGCGTGAGGTTTTATCACAGCGCAAACCGACAGCGGCGCCATCCTCGTCTTGCCGCAGGAAGAAGCAAGCGTAATAACGCCGCAGATCGGTTCTATCCGGGCATAGCGATTGCGTATTTACAAACTGTAAAAAATATCGACATCTATCATGTCCGCTGTTGTAAAGCCGTAAAGACGGCCTTTTCAATAAACTCAATGAAATAAATCGCTTATAGAAACACTCGCGTTGCTTGTGGGTTGGCATATAGCTTGCGTATCTAGGACTACGAAATGTCAACACGAGCACTGGAGCGTTATCTTTATCGCAAAAATAATGTCGCCGAAAACCGGCAAGACACAGATTATATCGAAGACGTAATTTGAATTCCTAAATTATGAAACCAAACCCATATGGCGCGTTGAAGAAAACGATTCTGACCTGCATGATCCTGGTGCCGTTCATTCCGTTTATTCTGGTTCTGGGGATCGGTTACTATTATTTTACCATTTCCCTTGAAACCAGCACTATCTTCGCCATGAAGCGCATCGTGGAAGATCATCGGCAGATGATTGAATCGTTTCTTCGCGAGCGTACCGCGGATTTAAATTACATTCTGAATTCCGAATCGTTTGATTATCTCGGTCAGGCTGAAAATCTGCGAAATGTGTTTGAGCACTTGCGAAAAGTTTCCAATGCATTTGTGGATCTGGGTATTTTCAATGAAAACGGATTACATGTAGCCTATATTGGACCCTTTCAGCTAAGCGGTAGAAATTACCAAAACACATCCTGGTTCCGTGAAGTAATGAAGGAAGGGTATTACATCAGTGATGTGTTTTTGGGTTACCGCCAGATACCGCATTTTATTATTGCCATTGCCAAAAGCGATACCGAGCAAAGGTGGGTGATTCGTGCAACCATTGACACTCAGATATTCAACGAACTGGTAGAAGGCGTAAGTATCGGCAAAACCGGCGAAGCTTACCTGCTGGATGCTGGGGGTGTTTTTCAGACAGAGAGACGTTCCGGCGGTTCCTTGACGCAAAAGGATCCGGATTATCGCAAATACGGGCCTGCCCATGACGGCATTAAGACATTTCTTGGAACCGATACAAAAGGAGAACAATATCTTTATGCCACCACCTGGCTAAAAGATAAGAGCTGGTTGCTGGTGGTTCGCCAGAAAAAAGCGGATGCTTTTAAATCCCTTCAAAAAGCTTCGTACCTGATCGTTTTGATCAGCTTGGCGGGCGGTGCGGTAATCATCGGTGTGGCATTTTATTTGACGGGCAGAATCATCTGGCGCATGGAGCGAATGGATGCGGAAAAAAATCAACTCGGAGAACAACTCATCCACGCCGGCCGGCTGGCAGAAATCGGTGAAATGGCTGCCGGATTTGCCCACGAAATCAACAATCCCCTTCAAATCATGAAGAGTGAGCATACCCTGATCAGCATGATCCTTGCGGACCTGAAAGCAAAAGGAGAACTGATAGAATCAGAAGACGTAGCCGATCTGGAAGATTCCGTCAGTCAAATCAAACACCAGGTGGATCGCTGCGCAGAAATTACCCAGGCCATTCTTAAATTTGGCAGGAAGAGTGAGCCGGTTCCCGAAGACGTTGTTCTATGCACATTTATCCCTGAGATCATCGGCATGGTGGCAAAAAAAGCAAGTGTACACGGAATTGGCGTGAAACAAAATATATCCGATAGCCTGCCTCCCATTCACGGCGATCCCAGTCAACTTCAGCAGGTAATGATAAATCTCTTAAATAATGCGATCGACGCAATTGTGGCCAGACACGGCTTCTCGGGGGGCGAACTGATCGTCGAGGCCTTGCCCTCCGAAAACAATCATGTTGATATCCGGATCAGTGACAACGGCATCGGTATTCGTTCAGAGAATCTGCCGAAAGTTTTTACACCGTTTTTTACAACCAAGCCTTTAGGAAAAGGTACAGGCTTGGGCCTTTCGGTATGTTTCGGCATTATCCATAAAATAGGCGGAGAGATGTCGGTTGACAGTCAAGAGAACGTTGGAACAACCTTCACCATACGGATACCGACTGCCGTATAAGGCTTAGCAGCATTTTTGCGGTTTAATAAGCGAACCAGAGGAGTTAACGATGGAAAAAATGAAGATTATGTTGGTGGATGATGAAGAACGGTTTCTTTCCACTACAAAAAAATTACTTATAAAGAAAGGTTATGAGACATTGACTGCAGCCAGCGGTGCAGAAGCGCTTGAAATTTTGAAGCAAAGGAACATCCACATCGTCATATTAGATGTCAAAATGCCCGGTATGGACGGCATCGCTACCTTGAAAGAAATTAAAAAACAATTTCCCCTGGTAGAAGTCATCATGCTGACAGGTCACGCTACGGTGGAATCCGCAATCGAGGGACTGAAGTCCGGCGCGACTGATTATTTAATGAAACCCACGGAAGTCGATGATCTTCTTCAAAAAGCCGAAGAGGCATTTGAGAAACGCCAGCGGCTGGAAGAAAAAATTCGATTGGCCCAAGGCCGCAAGTTCATGAAATCTCCGAGGGAAATTATCCGGGACCAAAGCACTTCCTGATTTTATACGTAGGCTTGACCGGTCTGTTCTTAAATAAGATCTGGCAATGAATCATCAAGCACTAGAATGCAGCATGATCTTTTAAACTTACGCTTTACGGCTAACTCAAGGAAAAATGGAAAATGGCTGTCGAAAAGAAGCAAAAAGCTACCGGATACGACAAATATGTGGAATGGAAAATATTCATTTTACCGGTTGTCCTACTTTTTGGCATCTTGATGATGCCCACTCCTTACGGCATGAAGGATGTAGGAACGGAATACAAAGTTGGTCCAAAAGCCGTCGTAAATTATCTCACTCGGACGCTGTACAATAAACCAAGCTCAGACGTCGAACAATGGCAGCTTATAACTGCTCAGATGATGGAGCGTAACATGCGCATGGGGGCATTGCACAAAAAAGGCTTTTTAAAAAGAGATTTAATGTGGGCAAAAAAATACAATATACCGCTGGATCAAAAAAACTTCAAAAAAGCCGTCGCGCATATAAAAGAAAAGGTCAGCGATGAAGCTTACTTGGATATTATGAAAAGGTCTCTGGATCTTCGCAAGCATGGGCTCAAATACGAGGAATTATCTGCTAAAGATAAAAAGACTGCGGATCAAGGTGCCTGGCATATTAAAGTTTCCATTGCCATGGTGGTGTTTGTGGTGCTCTGTTTTCTAACGGAATGCATACCTCTGCCGGGAGTTGCATTTTGTATTGGACTGCTGTTGGTTTTTAGCGGTGTTGTTTCGCGCAAAAGTGTGGCCATGCTTTACTGGGATGATGCCTGCTGGTTTATCATGGGCAGCCTGATGTTTGCAGCAGCCTTTATAAAAACCGGAGTGGACAAGCGCGTCTGCCTGATGATCTTCCGAAAGATAGCCATTCCGAGTGCACGATGGATTACGCTGATTTTCTTTATTATCATCACCCCCTTGGCGGCATTTATTTCAGATCATGCTCTGGCTGCCATGTTTCTCCCCATCGGCATGCTGCTGTATCAGAACAGCCTGACACGGGAGGTCCCGGAAGATCCCGAGCTGGGCAAGTTGCTGATGATTACCATCGCCATGGCCTGCAACATCGGCGGCCCGGGCGCACCGTCAGGGGGGGCGCGCAATGTCATTATGATGACGTATCTGAATGATATGTTCGGTTTGGACATCGGTTATTTTCAGTGGGTAACCTATTGCTTCCCGTTTCTTTTGATTATGATTCCTATCACCTGGGTTTCCGTCAACTGGCGATTTAAGCCCCGGATCACATCCCTGGCGCCGGCCATGAGCCAGCTAAAAAATGAAATCGACAAAATGGGCGGCTGGAACCGTAAACAAATCTGGGCGGTCATTATCTTCATTGTAATGATATTTGGCTGGTTTACTGAAAAAACATTTTATGAATTGGGAATTTATCCGGTCCGCCTCGGTATCGGTGTGATTGCAATCGCCGGTGCCGTGGCCTATCTGTTCGCCGGTGTTACCAACTGGAGAGATTACCAGGAAAGAGTGGACTGGGGTGTGGTCTGGCTGTACGCCGGTGCTATTATCTTCGGCCGAACGTTAGACAGCACAGGGGCTGCCTATTGGCTGGCCAGAACGGTGCTGGAGTTTCTCTCTCCCTTGGGTATGGACTCAGGGCTCCCACTAATGGGAATCTCCAACGGAATAACCGCAGTCATCACCAATCTCATGGCAGACGGTCCCTCAGCCGCTGCGGTAGGTCCCATTACACTGAACATAGCCGGTTTAGTTCATCCGGGCACGACCTATTTACCCTTTATGGCCATGTCCACTGCCATGGCATCATCTTTTGCATATTGTTTAATCATTGGAACACCGCCAAATGCCATTGTATACGCCAGCGGCTATCTTGAGCCGAAAGATTACCTCAGGGTTGGAATTCCTATTTTTGTCATCGCAAATATCGCTGTGCTTTTTCTTACAGGAATCTACTGGTCTTTGAGGGGATTTGGCGGATTGCCGGGCTTTTAGGTAAAATAGGACAAATATACTGTATCTATCTGCAGATTTCAGACGAGTAAGGCCGAGCGGACGTGTAAAATCAGATCTATCATCTTAATGACTGATTTAAGGGAGGGCGCATGGCGAAAACTGAAAATGCAAACTTAGCTGAGCACCGTAGAGTGCTGAAATATGAAAACGGCAAAGTTTATTTCAGCGCAAAGGCCGAACGTAAACTGTTTTTTGTTCTGACGCTGGCAATGCTCTTATATGGTGCCCTCGCAAAATTAGGAATCGTCTGAATACAGGTGAGCTCATGTCTGCGGCCAAACAATTTACTTTGCGATTTTATTATCAGACCCTGACCGGAATACTGGGTGAACCCCGGAAATTTTTTAGTGAGTACCCGCGGGAAGTGGAATGGAAACAGTCCCTCGGTTTTCTAATCATATCCAGTCTTTTTTTCACAGGCGCAAGCCTGGTTTGCAACGCACATCAAAATATATTTATGATGGGTGCCATCCTATTTATCAATGCGGTAGGTATGGTTGTTATTACAGCAAGCCTTGGCTTCATGGTAATGGTCTTGACTGTGGGTAAACGAGCAAGCTTTACTAAATTTTTCAGCCTCTATGCGTTTTCTACGGGCGTCACACTTCTTGTTTCGTGGATACCGTTGTTCTCATTATTTGCCGAACCCTGGAAGTGGTGGCTTGTCGCAACCGGCATGACCAAGGGTTTGGGATTTAGATGGACACAGGCACTTTTAATAATCGGCTTTTCGATCGGTATTCTGATATTGTTTTTCTGGACGGCCCTGTCTCTGCCATTGTCCGGTGGTCGCTAAGCCTCAGCCGTCAGATTGTTCTTTGAAGGTTTTGATAAACGAATTGGAAGGAATCGATAGACCACCGCGTCTCTGAAAAGGAGATCTATAGAATGTCTAAAAAAATTAAAGTGTTGATGGTTGATGATGAAGAAAAATTTCGTTTGACTACCAAAAAGATTTTGAATCGAAAAGGATTCGACACTCTGTTGGCTGCCGGCGGAGAAAAGGCGATTGAACTGCTTAAAGAGGAGCCTGAGGTCGTGGTTCTTGACATTAAGATGCCCGGCATGGACGGACACGACACCCTGCAAGAAATTAAAAAGCGCCGGCCCGATTTGCCCGTGATCATGCTTACGGGGCACGGCGCCCTTCCTTCTGCTCAGGAAGCGCTTAACCAGGGGGCATACGATTATCTCACAAAACCCTGTGATATAGACCTGCTAACATCGAAGATCACTGACGCTTACCGTCACTCAAAGGTGGAGGTGGATTTTGAAGAAAAAACCGTCCGAGAGGTGATGATTCCTTTAGAAGACTATACGACTCAACATCAGAACAGTACCATCCGGGAAGCGGTGTTTAAGCTACGCGAATCTTTTGCCGCCAAGGTATCCACCAACAACATCATGGAGACAGGCCATCGCTCACTTCTGGTATATGACGACAACGGTAAAATAATCGGCATTCTGGCCATCATCGATTTGCTCAAAACCATAATGCCGGCCTACCTGAGTGCACCCAAACCTTCGATGGCCGATAGTATTCAGTATTCACCGATGTTCTGGTCCGGCATGTTTAAAAGAGAGACCTCACGCCTGGCCTCTAAAAGCATCAAAGATGTCATGTCCCCAGCCCCGTCCAGCATTGACGCCAATGCCAATCTCATGGAGGCTGCTTATACCATGATTAAACTTAATCAAAGACGGTTAACTGTTGAATGGTCCGGCGAAATTGTCGGTGTGATCCGCGAGCAGGATTTGTTCTTTGAAATTGAAAAGATCATGCAGGAATGAAGAACCGTGCCAGGAGAAAAGCTGGCAATGTGAAATCACCATTAAATTTTTCGCTTCTTAAAGCAATTATCACCAGTCAGTACATCAAGAAAAGTCGTTCATGGAGGCAGAATCCATCCTTGCTGCCGGAGAAAAAGAATATTCAGAGCTAAAGCATCGATTATGGCACGTCAGAGATGAATCCGCCGCATTGGGTGCGGATGTTCACTTCCATTTGGTTTCACCGGTGAAAACAAATTTTGGCTGCAGCGAAAATGTAACCCACGCGGTTGTCGTTGGTTCGGATGGAAACCTTTCTCCCTGTGTCATGAAGCAGATACCTGAGCGAGGAGAAAATTATCATTACTTTAAAGGTCAAAAGCACCTTCAGCTAAACCGAAGTTATGGCAATATTCAGCAAGAGTCTTTGAACACCATCTGGCATCGCAATGAATACCAACAATTCATCCATAAAATCCTTACCTCTAATCGAATTCGTTGAGGGGAGGATACGGAATCAATTTTAAATTAAGCCCTCATCCGGATGCATCATTTTGTCCAGATGCGGGCCTTTTTGTTTTTACCTAAAAGCTTCTCAGGTCATCCAAAGATAGCAATCTTTAGATTTTCAAAAGAGGGATCATATGCGAGACAAAGACAAGACAAAAGCTCAACTCATTCGTGAGTTAGAGGAATTACGACAAAAAGTACCTCTCAAGAGCGAAACAGGACGCGTCGAGGGGCTTATGACTTCAAGTATAAACATCACCAAACGAAAAGAGGTCGAGGAGATCCTGGGAAAAAACGAACAAGAGAAGATAGCCATTCTCGACAGCCTAATGGAGCACGTGGTCTTCCAGGATAGAGAGATGAAAATCCTGTGGGCGAATAGAGCAGCCTGCGAATCAGTGCACATGAAGCGAGAAGACCTCCTGGGCCGCCACTGTCATGAGGTATGGGCTGACCGCCAGACTCCCTGCGAAGACTGCCCGGTAACAAAAGCGCGTGACACCAAACAGCCCCAAGCGGTTGAAAAGATGAGCCCGGACGGGCGGTGGTGGTATATACAAGGCCATCAAGTCCAAGACGATAATGGCCATGTTATGGGTACGACTGAGCTTACCTTGGATATCACCGACCGCAAGCGGGCCGAAGAAGCACTCCGCAAAGCCAAAGATGAATTGGAATTACGGGTGGGAAAACGCTCTGCCGAGCTGGTTGAAGCGAACGAGAAGTTAAGACAAGAAATAGAAGAGCGCAAAAGAGCGGAGAATGACTTTCATGAGACAAAAAACCTGCTTTCCAATTCTTTTAACGCTCTCCAAGACTTGGTGGTCGTCATCGATAAAGATTTACGGGTTATAATGTCGAATTGGAAAGATCATGATGACATTTCAGAAAAAGATCGTCAGGCTCATCCTTATTGCTATGAAGTGTTTATGAACCGCAAAAAGCCCTGTAATCCCTGCCACGCCATGGAGGTGTTTACTACCGGTGAAATAAAGCAGCTTGAGCATACAAATCCGATTGATGGAAAGATCAATGATATACGCGTGCTTCCGATATTTGATGATGAAGGAAAGGTGGTCTCGGTGATCGAACACATTCGTGACATTACCGAGCGCAAGCAAGCTGAAATACAGATTCGTACCCTCAGCCAACAACTGATACAGTCCCAAGAATCAGAGCGTCAGATGATTTCCCGGGAGCTGCATGACCGTGTAACGCAGGATCTTTCCAGTATAAAAATTGGCATAGACACCCTTGTTGATCGAGAACCGTGCTTATCTGCCGAAGTCAGAAAAAATGTTTTGGAATATTCACAAATACTTCAGAAAGCCATTGGATCTGTGCGAGATCTTTCATATGATCTACACCCCCCGGGACTCGATGATATGGGGCTTGTCCATGCGCTTTTCATGTATTGTGATGAATTTGCTGAAAAAAGCGGAGTGAAGGTTAACTTTGAACCGGTCGGTATGAGTAACTTTTTCCTGGATTCCGATACTGAGTTGAATCTTTACCGCCTGGTACAAGAGGGACTTAATAATATACGCAAGCATGCGCATGCCGGTCAGGCAAACGTCAAGCTGGTGGGAACATATCCGAATATCATCCTGCGCATTGAAGATAACGGCAAAGGTTTTGATTTGCAGGAACGGATGCGCACCGTCGACAGGCAAAGACGGATGGGGCTTCGCAGCATGGCCGAGAGGGTCAGCCTGATGCAAGGTGAAATGACAATTCAATCGCAGCCGATGAAGGGTACTCATATCTTTATAAAATTTCCCTATCAGGAGAAAAAGTATGGTTCAAAAGAAAACCATATTGATCGTTGATGACCATGGTCTTTTCAGGGATGGACTTAAAGCGATTATCGAACGTAATGCCAATTTTGAAGTGGTTGGGGAGGCCGGAAATGGACGTGAAGCCCTGAAAATGGTTCAAAAATTCAAACCTGATGTTGCGCTTATTGATATATCCCTGCCGGATAAAAGCGGCATTGAATTGACTCGGGATGTGCTGAAGTTTTCACCAACGACACGGATCATGATTGTCAGTATGCATTCCAAAATAGACTATATCGTGGGGGCGTTCCGCGCCGGAGCCACTGGCTATGTGATTAAGGAATCCGCTTCCGACAAACTTCTGCAAGGGATTAAAACTGTCATAAAAGGCGATTTCTTCATGGACACTTCTGTCTCCCAAAAAATTGTTAAGAAGTTAGTGGGATTACAGGAAAAGGAGATAAAAATCCCAGATGATGCATATGACACCTTGACCCCCCGTGAACAAGAGATCATGGCACTGGTGGCCGAAGGGCATTCCACCAATGAAATTGGTGAAATGCTTTTTATCAGCTCCAAAACTGTTGAGAACCACCGCTCCAGCATTATGCGCAAGCTGGACCTCCACAGCATGATCGATATTGCTCGCTATGCCGCCAAACTCGGCCTTATCAACATCGATCTTTGGAAAGAATAAACCCCGCCTTCAACAACCGTGGATGTCCTTTATTCGTAATTTTCCTAACGCTCCGGGATAATTTCCTACCTATGGGCGCTTCCCTCATTAAAATGAAGCCCATTCTCTATAGACAAACCGATAAATTTAGGCAATAGGTTACATTAAGCTTGTGGTGTAATAGCCTGAAAGCCGGTAGTTGTCATAACATAGAAGAAGATATCTGAGTTGCAAGATAATTCACCTGATTTAAAGCACCTCATTCGAAGCGTGCAGCGTCTCGATGGAAATCCGGATTGCTTCCGCAAGGCGAAAGGAGATTGTGAGCACCTGGACTGTGTATGGCGTGTTTACTGTTTAGAAGAAGAGCAAGAATATGCGGAGGAAAATAAGGAAGATATCCGATGAAAAAGATCGTGATTTTGTCCGAACATGCGGGTGGCAGATACAGCTGGATTACTTTGCTCAATACCTTTTTCCCCGAATGTGAAATTGAAATCCGGATGGTTACACACGATGAAGAGGACATTAAATCCTATCCGTTTGGCTCCTTATCGGAGAACTCCATAACTGACGAATTCGGGAGCTTATCATGCCAAAATACTAATATTGCATGATAACTCCTACGTTGGGGTGATAACTTCAGAGGTGCTAACGAAAGAGGGCTATCAGGTTGTAAGTCTGAATGATGTGGATTTGATTTGGGAGCAAATCGAAAATACGCAAGCGGAACTGGTGCTTCTCGATTCTGATTCGGATGGATTTAGCACCATGAAACTTTATTTTGAAGTCAAGCAGAAATATAGAGACTTTCAGGTTATTGTTTTCAAAACCAAAGGTTTTGATGCGATGGATAGAATCAAAGCTGCCATCGCTGATGCCTTAGGTCAAAAAGCGGCTCCTCAGTCAGACAAAATAAAAATACCTTAGACGTGAAAGAATCCGACATGGCCAACAATTTTAAAATTTTAAGGCATCGCACCGATGGTAATCTGCAATTGAGTTTGGGGGGAGATTTTGACGGCAGCTCAGCCTTCGAGCTGCTCAATACATTAGAGGCAAATTTGAACAAGAATGATTGCGTCTCAATTAATACCAGCAGCTTGAATACAATTCATCCATTTGGCCGCCAGGTATTTAAACGACATTTTTCAAAATTAAAACACCATCAGGCCTGCGTAAAGTTCATCGGTAAGAATGCATATCAAATTATGTCACCTTAATCTCAAAGGGTCCAAAAATGGAGACTTATACAGAAAAAAGAGCTTATAAACGTAGCAACTACTTCGCACCCATTGCGCTTTCATATTTCAATAAAGAACATTGCTTTGAAGCTCAGACCCTTAATCATGGCGCTGGGGGTATGTTTTTTAAATCAAGTTTCTTTCTTCAACCCGGAGCAACCGTTTATATTCGGGTAAAAAAATTTCACCTTAACGGCTCTTACAGCGGCAATTGCGAGGGATTACGCTCGGTAACCCTCGCAGATGTAAAATGGTGCAGAGAAATACCAGATGCCAATGTTCCCTCTTATGGGATTGGCGTCAAATATTTCGAACCGGAATATTAATTCCAATGCATCCGACGTCTCGACCATGTGGCTATCCCTGCCCGCCTTCCGCCAAAGGGGGCTGGCTATGACAGGCAGACTTTTCTGGCGGGCGAAAGTGGGCAGTTGGCGACCTGCCTGCAGCGTCAACAACACGAGTGGGCAGGTCGCAATGACCTTTTATGTATTGACGTTGGCTATTATTAAAAGGAGGTTTTAATGAGTATTAAAAAGCAATTCCTTAAAACCAAACCGGTATGCAAAGTGACGTTTCGAGTCTCTGAGGAAATTGGGAATTCGGCCAAAACCGCTCACGTTGTTGGAGAATTTAATGGCTGGAGCTTCTTGGCGACACCGATGAGAAAGCTGAAATCCGGAGCGTTTACGACGACTTTAAATCTCGAGCAAGGCAGAGAATACCAGTTTCGGTACTTGTTGGATAAAATGAATTGGGAGAATGATGTAGAAGCTGACAAATTTGTGACCACTCCCTTCGGGGATAGTGAAAATTCAGTTATTGTCCTTTAGGAGAAAATAAAAATGTCCAATTCTCCGGCTCAACCTCGAATTCTTTTTGTATCCGCTGACGTTATATTTATTCCGAATCGCTCGGAACATATGACCCGTTGTATGGTCATTAATAGCGAAGAGTGTGCTGATGATCTGGCGGGTTTAATCGTCGGTTTGTATGATCTGGGGGTCGATGTGCATGTGGTTCAGCCGGACTACCGGCAAATTTTTGCAGCCACCTCCCGGGAGATACAGGACAAAAAAGCAAAAATGATGCCCGCAGGCCAGATACATCTTACGGAAGACAGGGTATTTTTTTATTCCAATTGCACGGATTCAAATTATAAATGGGAAAATATCAAAATTTCTATTGCTTTTCAGCGAGAGGTTATTCATCAAATCATACCCACAGTTCAGCCGGATCTAATTCACTGTCATGATTGGATGACCGGTTTGATTCCGGCTGCGGCAAAAAAACTTGAGATTCCATGTCTTTTTACGGTCCATAAACCGGATACGGCCAAAAGCCTCTTGGCCTCTGTCGAAGATATGGGAATTGATGCAGCGGCGTTCTGGCAATATCTGTTTTATGATCGATATCCGGCTAACTATGAAGAAACACGGGAGACAAATCCTGTCAATTTTCTTTTAAGCGGTATATTTGCGGCTCCTGTTGTCACTGTAGGCGGCTTTGCTTTCCTGATGAAAAAGGAGCAACATCGGAACCCCTTCACTGAATTACCAATGAGTGAGATTTTGGCCGACAAATTGAATACCGGCGGTCCATCAATCCATAATACTCAATCCTTCAACTTACACCATTACATTAATACCTATGAAAGGATGCTTCGGCAGCCGGTAATCAATGTCAATATGAAAAATCGTAAATCTCGCTCAATGCCTGCCCGCCTGGCAGCGTAACATCGGTCTCAACACTTCACATTTAATCTTCCTTTCGATCAAAAGCCTTTAGCCTGGATTATTCCTATTAATCTTTTTAACTTTCTCTCCCAGACAGCTATTCGAAAATTTACGAAATGAAATTTCGAAATTTTTCTAAACCTGGCTAACCACAGGAATGTTGTTGTTACAACCTTAAATCTAAAGATTTGAAGTTATTAAAACTATCAAAACTCCAATAATGTGGCATATTTCATGCTAACCAGTTAATAAGAGGGTATGAAGATGTTTAACGACTTTCAGATTTATGATCAGCAGCGGGGTATACAGAATACGAGAAAGGCGACGGTTACTTAAATAGATAGTGCATCCAAAAAGGACACTGATATAGCTCTGCAAGATCGGAACCTCCAGGAATCCATTTTCGTTTTCGTAATGGGCTTTTGATTGAAAAATATTCATATGAAAACGATTAGCGCTTTAATTGTCTTATTATTGGCTGGGATGACCGGTACATTGTTAAACAGCAATATATTAATAAAAACAGGAAGGACCGCAAAAGAGCCCACTATGAACAAGTACTTCGGAAATAGGTCTCCGATTAGCATTAGAAATCTCAGCCTTACAATTGTTTACGATAATAATCCCTATAAGGAGGGATTATTAACCTCCTGGGGATTTTCATGCCTGATCAGGGGAACGGAAAAAACGATCCTTTTTGATTCCGGGGGTAATGGTTCCGTATTAATAGCCAACATGCGACAGTTGGGAATTGATCCTGAAGAAATAGATATTATCGTATTGTCCCATATTCATAGAGACCATACCGGCGGACTCGAAGAATGCATTAAAAAAAATAAGAAGGTTAGGATTTATTTTCCTCACTCTTTTCCGCAGGAGTTTCAATCCCGACTCCAAAACTCCGGCGTAAAAACGACACAGGTACATGACGCCATAAATATCTGTAGAGGTGTTTATTCAACCGGGCTATTAGGATCAGGGATCAAAGAGCAATCAGTGGTTATAAACACCGACAAAGGAATCATCGTCATCACCGGATGTGCCCATCCGGGAATTGTAAAAATCATAAACACAGCTGGAGATTTGATCGGAGCTGACATATTGCTGGTGATGGGCGGATTCCATCTGGCCGGAATGAATAAACCTGAATTAGAAGAAATCGTTTTGTACTTCAGAAGATCAGGCGTAAAACATGTCGGCCCATGTCATTGCTCAGGGGATTTGAGCAGGCAGTTGTTTAAAAATGAATATGGTAATGATTTTATCAATGTGGGCGTTGGAAGAATTATAAGATTTGAATAACTGCGAAAAGATGTTTCGTAATTTTTCTAAATTCCATCGCTTGGTGATATGATCTGATGAGCACAATCTATATAAGTAATTGATATTTAGTTAATTAACTTATTTTAATGGTGTTCGCACACCTTGTGCTATCAGTGTAGATTGAAAGTATTTTCATCACGGGTTTATTCATTCGGATAAAAAAGAAATGTGTCCCCTTTAAAGAAGCAAAAGCAAGTCTGATAATGGATGTATTTGACAAACTCAGAACCATGAAAATTCTACTCATAGATGATGATGAGTGGATCAGAGATTCGTTGAGTATTTTCTTCGAAGCCGAAGGATGTCAATTGATGGTCTTTGAGACGGCTGAAGAGGGCCTGGCTGAATTCAAAGACTAGACCTATGACCTTATCATAGTAGATTATAAATTACCGGGATTGGATGGTCTGGAATTTCTCAAACGCACTCAAAATGCCCAATCGGGTGCCATCAAGGTTCTCATTACCGCCTATCGAAATGACAAGGTTGTTTTTGAAGCGAAGAAGTTAAAAGTTCAGGGTTTCATCGAAAAGCCGTTCATCTCTGATTCCTTCATGGCTTCTTTGGCACATTTAATCGAGATGCATGAGTACCGGGAACATAGGAGAATTCATGAATAATACCGAGTTTTATCAGCCTCGTGTTTACGTTTACGTATATGGGATCGACCATTTTCGTTGGAAGGGCAGTCCATCTTTTCTGCCTAGAGATTAAGCTTTTAAAATATTCTTTGTCATCATCTTTTCCAGAACTTGCTTATCTGAGAAAGGTGAACAAATTCAAGCGTCGTCTCAAAACTTCTCCTTTTAAATTATTTTAGAATATTTTGTTTCGAATCGTTATCTTCGCGCCCAGGAATTTCAATTGAAACCCTCATGGGAGAAAACAAAGATGCGGCAACCATCTAGAGAGGGCCGCTTAAGATTAACGCTATCAGACAATTTATCTCCGAGGTCCCGGAACAGGTAGGGGCATGGGAAGATCGCAAGACGGAGGCCGAGGGCGTGGTGGTGGATTTGGCGCAGGTCCCGGCGGTGACTGTATTTGCCCGAAGTGTGGGGAAAGAGTGCCTCATCAATTAGGCAATCCTTTGAATAAAACTTTTTCAAATAAAAAAAGGAACAAAAATGCTAGCTAAAAATTGGATGAGCAGCCCGGCAATAACCATCGATGCCGATGCGATCCTCCCGGAAGCAATAAAATTAATAAATCACCACAAAATCCATATGCTGCCGGTAATGAATAAGGATCAACTTGTAGGTATCGTCACGGAGCGTGATTTGATAAAAGCGACAGATTCTGACACGACTTCCGCAAAACTTTCGAATCTTGAGGATGGCCTGTCTCCAACTAGAATCCGAGATGTAATGTCGAAAAATCCTATTACAGTTCCCGACAATAATACCATCGAAGAGATTGCCGAGTTGCTGCTGGTTTATAAGATCTCCGGCGTGCCTGTGGTTGACGAGCAGGAAAAAATGGTTGGGATAATAACGAAAACAGATATATTCAAATATATTGTTACGCTTGCCGGTGCGCGAAAAAAAGGAGTTCAGCTTGCTTTGGAGCTTGCAGACCGACCAGAGAACGTCAACGAGATTACCGATACGATCAGGGACTATGGGGCTCACATATCAAACTTTCTTTCCACTCAGCGCAGAGCCGGAAACGGTTATCGAAAAGTCTACATTCACATAAATGATATTGATCGTCCCAGTCTGCTAAGGCTCATAGAAGTGCTCAAGGAAAAAGCAAACTTACTCTACATTGCGGATCATATGGATAAGACAAGAGAAATGTTTTAAAAAAGGAGGGTTAAGATGAGAGAATTTAAAAAAATTTTGTTTCCGGTTGATCTTTCGGAATCATCTGCAAAGATCGCCCCTTATGCTTTGATGGTTGCAAATAAATTTAAGGCCGAAATTCACCTTTTGTTTGTGGCAAGAGAACTTGATTATTTTACAGGCATTTACGTTCCTCCCGTTTCAGTCAGCGGATTTCAGAAAGAAATCATTGAAGGCGCTGAAAAACGGTTAGACGAATTTTTGGCCCCAGAGTTATGAAGGTAGATTTAAAAGATAGCTATACCTTAATTATTATTGATATTATCATAATCGCCGGGCAAAGTACCAACGATCAATCCCACGACCTCATCGGGAGTTGTCTTTGCCGTGATTCTTTCAGCTATTTTTTTGCCCCGCCGCATGATGACCAACCGGTCGGCCACGGAAAAAACATCATGAAGCTGATGACTAATAATGATGATAGGTACGCCCTGTGAACTTAATTTCCTTACCAAATCCAATACCTTTTTTTGTTCCACGACTCCCAGGGCTGCGGTGGGTTCATCCATGATTAAAAATTTTGCATCCCAGTAAATAGAACGAGAAATGGCAACGGCTTGCCGTTGACCACCCGATAAGGTCCTAATCTTGTTTCTTAAGGAAGGAACCTCAATCTCTAATTGATCAAGAACCTTTTTGGACTCGTTGAGCATATATTCATGATCCAGCACTTTGATGAGGCCTAAGAATTTTTTTAACATTTCTCGGCCTAAAAAAATATTGGAATAGACATTGAGATTTTCAGCCAGCGCCAGATCCTGATAAATGGTTTCAATCCCTATTTTTAACGCCTCCATAGGATTACCTATGCGGACAGGCTTGCCTTTAAAAAAGATCTCTCCCGCATCAGCATGGTAAACGCCGGAGATGACCTTAATCAAGGTAGATTTGCCCGCGCCATTGTCACCCAAAAGCCCCACAACTTCGCCGGGAAAAATCTGCATATCCATATTGTCTACAGCAGTCAATCCGCCAAATTTTTTGGTAATGCGCTTGACTTCCAATAGAGGTTCCTTCTTATCCACCATATCATCAATCCTCTCTATGGACCAGTTCTGGAGAAAATTGATCGACAAGAACCGCAAGAATAAGGATACAACCCACGGCGATGTGCAGATTATAGGTCGGAATTGCCAAATTGACAAGGCCTATCTCAAGGGCTCCAATAATCAATGCGCCAATGACAGTACCAAGAATTGTTCCTGTACCTCCATATAGGCTGGCACCACCGATAACCACCGCCACAACCGCATCTAGTAAACGTGCACTGCCGGCCGGTGCTCTACCTGTGATGAATCGTAGAACATACATGACCCCGGCCAGGGAGGCGAAAAAGGATGAAATCATATAGACTTTGATCAAATGGTTTTTTACGTTGACGCCGGCCCTTTCGGCAGCAGTCGTGCAGCCCCCGATAGCGTAAGTATGTTGACCAAACTTTGTCTTGGCCAGGATAAAGGCGAATACACCGATAGCTAAAAATGTGATCATCGTAACATTGGGAATAATGGAGATCAAATCTTTCAATTCCATTCGTGTAAGATTCTCCGGCTTGCTAAGGAAAGTAAAGGCCTTCCCGGGAAGCCAGTAGAAAAGATATCCGTGACCCATAGAAGCTACAGAAGTGGGGAGATTATGGACTGGAACATTATTGCAAATAATTTCGGCAGAACCATAGGCTATACCATACATTCCAAAAGTCGCCACGAAGGGTGGAACCCTGAAATTGGCCACCAGTAAGCCATTGACCAATCCCGGGAGAAGACCGAGGATTAGGGCAGCTATAATGCCGGAAGAAATAGACAGTGTCTGTGAAAGGCCCGCCGCCTCCAAATCTACCATAACTTTGGCGCAAACCACAGAGCTTAAACCGACAACAAAACCAACTGATAAATCGATGCCTCCGGTAATAATCACAAAAGTCTCCCCGGTTGCCAATAGGAGTACCGTGGTGGAAGCAAGGAGAATATTCTGCAAATTTTTCAAACTGAAATAGTTGGTCCCCGTAATACTGAAAAACACAATCTCAGCGGCAAAAAAAAAGAAAATCCATCTTCTGATCAGGCTGAGAAATATATGTCTTGCTTTTTGATTTCCTATCATTCTCTGTGCACCAACTCTGGGAAGAATTGATCAATAAGTACGGCAATAATGAGGATACATCCGACAGCGATGTAGCGGTAAAAAATCGGTAATCCCATCATCATCAAGCCGTTGTTTAAGGTTCCGATCAGGAGTACCCCGATGACCGTGCCCAGGATACTTCCTTGACCTCCCATCAAACTGGCCCCGCCAATAACCACCGCTGCAATAGCGAAAAGCTCATAGCTTGAGGTATATTGGGTATGGACACCCATATCTAATTTGAAGACCAGGAGTACGCCCGCGCAGGAAGCAAAAAATGAGGAAATGACATAAACTTTAATGAGATGCATAGGTACATTAATTCCGGCACGTATGGATGCATCGACTGACCCTCCGATAGAGTAAGTGTGCTGACCGAACTTGGTCCGTGATAAAATGAAGGCAAAGATAAGCAAGATAATCGTGATTAGGAGCACAGGCAGAGGGATAATTTTTACTAGGCTCAAAATATCCGAACGTTCCGTGAGTACCGGCTTCTGAAACAAGGAAAAACCTTTTTTAGTAGAAAAATATGCAATATAGGCCATACCGAGTTCTCTTACCCGGGGCGGTAAAAAAGCGATGGGGAAGCCCTCGCAGAGCCGCCAGGCCAAACCATTGGCAATACCCCACATACCCAGTGTAGCAATGAAGGGAGGAACCCTGAGCTTTGCAATCAAAACCCCGTTGATCAATCCGGGAATGAGCCCCAGCAAAAGCCCAATAAAAGAGCCAGCCATTATGCTGACAGTTTGGGAATAACCGGCAGCATGCAAATCTCGCATAATTATAGCCGAGCTTACGCAAACAAATCCCATTATAAAACCGATAGAAAGGTCGATCCCGCCACTAATGATTACAAAGGTCTCTCCACTGGCCAGTAAGAGGAGTGAGGTGACGCCTAAAACAATAATGGTAAAATTTTTAAGACCGAAAAAATTTTTTCCTAAGAAGCTAAAGATGATCATCATAAAGAGGAGAAAGAGCAGAGCCCAATTTCGACCGACAAAGCCGAAAACTTTGCTTTGCCTGCTTGGGTTTAGGTTTAGAGAAATAGAAGGGTCTGGCGCGTTCATAAAAAATTCTGCTTTAAAATTACTTAGACGACAGGGTGGGTCTACGCCCTATCGTCTAATCCTATACCGTTCCTATTGGTCCCTATAGCCACTTTTTACTTGTAAATGTATTGTTGTGCCTCAGGATCATTCACATTGTCTTTGGTGAAAATGAAGAAGCCAGGTATAACTTTTCGCGGTATTTTGGCCCCTTCCTTGAGATATTTTACACCCCATTCTACGCATAGAGCGCCCATTTCTGCCGGCATCTGTGCCAAAATAAGGTCTACTTCACCCTTTTTCAAAGCCTGGATAAGGGTCTGGGTTGCATCCCAGGTCGCTATTTTTACGGCCCCTTGTAGCCCGGAACGAGCCACAGCCTGGTATGCACCTTGAGCACTAAATACATTGACACCAAAGACTGCTGCAAGGTCAGGATGTTTTTGCAGTGCTGCGCTTACTTGAGCAGCCGCGGTTTCCTGAACATCCAGGCAATATTCTACGCCGACCAGTTCCATATCAGGAAATATTTTTAGACCTGCTCGGAATCCCTTTTCTCGGTTTATAACACTGGACGTATCAGGATTCGTGTTTTCAAGAAATACTTTCCCTTTCCCCTTCAGCATGATAGCTAGGGCCCCGGCTACCGTTTGGCCGCCTAGGAAATTATCGGTTCCGATATAAGATAGAGGAAAACTGTATTTGCTCGGCTTGGAATAATCACCATCTCCTATGTAAGTGTCCACTGTAATAACCGGGATGCCGCTATCATGAATTTCTTTCAATACCGGAATCAAAGCTTCAGTTGAGGTGGGAGCAGTAAAGAGCAAGTCGATATCTCCCCGGGCAACTAAGGCCTTTAGGATTGGAACCTGATATTCCGGCCCCCAGGCCTTGGGAAATTCTCCTACGATAAGTTGTACGCCTAGTTCCTTTGCTTTAGCCTTGGCTCCTTTTTCCATGGTAAAGTAGAAAGGGTCTGCAATTCCCGGCATAAAGGCAAATTTTAGGCTTTTGGCATTCGCACTAAAAGCAAAGGACATCAGTAAAAACAACGATAGTAAAATAATAATTATCTTTTTCATTTTCCCCTCCTTGAAAGATAAATTACTCTTTCCGCGTTTCTCTCTTAAGTAATTTTTCCTCGCCAAAATATAATTCCTCATTGATGTTCTTATCTTTCACCTCCTTCGTTAGATGTATTCTCACCACACAAAGATCCAATGAGTGAAATCCGCATTATTTTATTTTCTCTCAATGGATCTACCCCTTTGATCGTTATCATTCATGTTCATTTCCATCAAATATAGACATGCTTTTGCCCTTCCCAAAAATTCATTAATATTCAATTTATATCTTCTGTCAAGCAAAATTTTGACATTTTTTAAAAGTGATCGCATCATCAATTCCCGTGAACGCTGGCTCATCAAATCTTCAGATCATCGGGCGAGCAGCCCTGTTTCCTCAAAGCGATAAAACTTGAAGGGAAAAGGGGATGTCAAATCAGTCGATGCGAAGGTTGACAAATTCCTATCTTTCCGTAGTTTTATTTATACTCCTCCTTTTCCATTTTTTTCTTTGCAGGGAATGCATACATCCTTTATGGGGCGAATCCGTCAAAGCCGTGGTGGTCCTGAAGGAAAATACAAAATCCAGTGAGTCGGAAATAATCGCTTTTTGTAAAGCGCATGTTGCCAGCTACAAGAAACCCAAATCGGTGGAATTTTTCGAAACGCTGCCAAAAAGCGCCTATGGAAAAGTTCTTAAAAGAGAGTTAAGAGAAAAGTATCCCGTTTAATGGGTCCGCGGCAGACATCCTGGTTGCGCCCGGTCATTGATTCCCCAGCAGGTTCTCAATATTGCCGGTCTTTCTCTTCCAGAGATCTAAACAATCAGGCGAATGCATATCGCTTATGAGATATTGCAGGTTTTAGAATTGTAAAAAACCTTTGTTAATAGCTGGAATCTCTAGCGCCTATAGACATATATATGTGTAATAATTTTTAATAATTTATCAGACTTTTTTAACTTACTTGGTCAATTTTACATTTTTATGACCACCGATGTTATGTCATCATCTATTTTCACCCCGCTTATGAATTTGTCCAAGGTGTCAAAAATTGAATCAATAATGTGTGTAGCATCTGAATAAGAGTTTTGTCGAAT
>CP070746.1:610735-622714 GCA_020348305.1 Desulfobacterales bacterium | reverse complement strand
CGATCGAACGCCATCTTCAAGAGCGTGTTCCATACAAGGTCGAATACCGCCTGCAAACGAAATCGGGCGATTATCTGTGGTTCCTCGCACGTGGCCAGGCAATCTGGAACACCGCGGGAAAAGCTATCCGGATGTCCGGTTCTATTCAGGACATTACCGAGCGCAAGCAGGCTGAGCTTAATCTCCAGGCTGCACTTTCCGAAATAAAGGAGTTAAAAGAAAAACTTGAGGTCGAGAGAGCGTATCTGCAAGAAGAAATCAAATTGGAATACAACTATGAGAACATTATCGGTCGAAGTGACGGGCTCAACTATGTGCTCTATAAGGTTGAGCAAATTGCCCCCAGCGATACGACCGTTCTCGTTCTCGGTGAGACCGGAACCGGTAAGGAGTTGGTGGCCCGGGCCATTCATGGCTTGAGCCCGCGCAAAGATCGGGCCTTAGTGAAAGTGAATTGTGCCACACTGCCTTCAAACCTCATTGAAAGTGAGCTGTTCGGCCACCAGAAAGGCGCTTTCACCGGTGCCCATGCCAGACAGTTGGGCCGATTTGAAGTTGCCAACGGCACCACCCTTTTTCTGGATGAGATCGGGGAACTGCCGCTGCAACTGCAGCCCAAACTGCTCCGGGTGATCCAGGATGGTGAGTTTGAACGGTTGGGCAGCTCCGGTACGATCAAAGTCGATGTGCGGGTCATCGCTGCCACTAACCGCAATCTGGAAGAGGAGGTCCGCAGGGGCCGGTTTCGGGAAGATCTTTGGTACCGGCTAAGTATTTTTCCGATTACGGTGCCCCCGCTGAGAGAACGGATGGAAGACATTGCCCTGCTGGTGGATTTTTTTGTAGATAAAATTTCCAAGAGACTGGGCAAGTCCATTGAGAGCATCCCGACGAGCGTCATGAATACCTTACAGGATTATCAATGGCCCGGCAATGTCAGGGAGTTGGAAAACGTCCTCGAGCGGGCGGTAATCAACTCCTCGGGGCCCAAACTACGCCTGGTGGATGAACTGAAGAAACCTCATAAGGATTTAACGACCACGCAAAAAACTCTGCAAGAGGTTGAGCGCGAGCATATTGTCCGGGTACTTGAGCAGACGCATTGGAAAGTAAGCGGCCAAAACGGGGCTGCAGAAATCCTTGGGCTCAACCGCAGCACCCTGCGCGCCCGTATACGAAAATTGGGTATCCGTCAGTCATAAGCATGTGGGGTCTATTTGTATTGCCTCACGCAGAGCTATAAACACCCCCTCAAGGATACCGAACATGGTCATATATGACCATTGGTCATATATGACCATATAATGACACGAATTCATCCCTTCTCGATCAGGCTCTTTTATAAAAATATTATATTAAATATCAATTTGTTAGATTAATTTGAGTTGGACTCATTCTGCCTGGCACGAAGTTTGAAGGTATGATTACGGACAGTTTAAATTTCCTTGACAGCAGCCTGGGAGGGAAAATTTCCAAGCTATACTAAGGCGTATGTCTTGTCTTTACTGACAGGAGGGTACTCGTGATCATTGTCAGGATAACCATGAATCCACTTTTAGAAAAGCGATAGTTTTTTATGCTGTCCGACTGAAATTAACGAAAGTCCCTTAGTGTTTAATGAACTTATTAGATAAGGAAGCTAAGAAAGTTTTGGAGGGTGCGGTCGATTTAGTTGCTACTTCCTCTCAGGGTTGTGCAGGTGCTATTCGAAAATTTTCTAGCGAATGAGGATTAAACAGTGATCCAATATTGACCGGTTTAACTTATGCCTTCTCAAAGCGCCGCCGGTAAAAATCGCATTTATCGCATGTCCTTGCCAAGGTTTCCTCGTTCTTTTCAAACTGAAAATTCTAGTTTTTTCTTGACAGAGGTTTCCTGTTAGGATACTCAATTTAAGGACCTTTGGAGACGGGTATTTGCAATCCACCAACAACCTTAGGATAGATGAGATCGATCTAATCAATAACCAATTGGGATTCATACAAAAAGATCGAAGAAACCAACAAATTATAACAATATCAAGTATTAATATAAAAAACGTCCCGACCCCTGAATCAATAGTTTATTATTGAGAAACTTTCGTGTGGATCAGGCAAAAGCTTTTTGAGATTTCAAAGGTCATAAGGTATTCCCCGGTTCTCTAAAGCACACAACGCTTGAATAGATTTGAAGGGCAGAGCTGAGTGTCGAAAGATCAAAATGGCCTCTCAAGATTAATAACACGCGAAATCCCCCACAACAAGCTGCGACAGGATCTGGATTGTTTTCGGCGCAAAGCTGTCGAATTCGGTGCTTCAATGGCCGAAATTATCCCTGCCAATTGGGTTCAGATAGACGAGAGAGTCAGACTTAAATGCGCTATTCCCTTATGTCCGCATTACCAAAAAAACATTTATTGTCCACCCCATGGTCCCGACCTCGAAAATGTAGCAAAAGCGCTTAGCCGATACAGTTGGGCAATTCTATTTGCACTTGATGTGATTCCTGCTGAGCAATTTTCCGATCAATCAAATAAGCGCCAGGCTGCGGACTGGGCCAGAAAGGCATTTGAAATCGTCGGTCGAATTGAGACGCTAGCTTTGGGAAGCGGCTATTACCTTGCTATGGGCTTTGGCCAGGCCAGTTGTAAAAAAGCCTTATGCGGACAAGAAAGGTGCCTTGTCCTTGAGGGCCGCAACTGTCCTTACCCGCTTAAGGCACGTGCATCTATGGAAGCAGTTGGAATGGACGTTTATGGTCTCGTAACCAAGGTGGGGTGGGACATTTACCCGATTTACAGAAGTGTAAACCCTGGAGAAGTGCCAAGGGCGTTGTCGGTCGGAATCGTTTTTATCCACTAAAAGGGTGGGCCTTCCTATGGAAGCAGGACCAAAGCATACTATAACGATCAAAGCCGAACCGGAGCCAATCACGATTGATCTCCTGAAGACCGCTGTTATCGTCGTGGATATGCAGAATGCCTTTGTGAGGAAAGGGGGCTATTTAGATTTGACCGGCAACGATATTTCCGCATGCGAAAAAATCATTGCACCTTGCCAAAAGATAATCACCAAGGCCCGACAAAAAGGCGTCAAGATCATATATTTCCAGATGGGATGCAGCCCGGACCTGTCCGACATAGGTCCAGCGGACGCACCCAGGGCCATTAAGTCCAAAGGCTTAGACCTGATACGTCAGCGTCCAGAGCTGAAAGACAAGCTGTATGTCTACGGCACGTGGGGAGCTGAGATCATAGAAGAACTTAGGCCCCAGCAAGGAGACATTACCATAAAAAAGCAAAGATACGATGGTTTTATCGGCACAAATCTAGAACTGACCTTAATGACCTTTGGTATTAAATATCTAATATTCATGGGAACAGCTTCTAACATTTGTGTTGAATCGACGCTCAGACATGCTTTCTTGCTGGATTATTTTCCCATACTTGTTTCAGATGCTGTAGGCCAGAAGGGCCCAAGCATGATGCAGGAGGCAACGATTTCCAACGTTCAATCTACCTTTGGCTGGGTAACGGATTCCGTGAGGCTTATAAAGGCAATAAATCAGATCAAAGCCTGATCCCTCATCCGTCAGGGCTGAGGGGATCTGATGAAAAGGGAGTATCGATATGTCCAATGAGTGGATTCTATGGTTTGACGAATTAAATCAGGAATGCAACGATCAAGTAGGGAAGAAGTGCGCCAACCTGGGTGAGATGACAAAAATGGGACTGCGCGTCCCTCCGGGCTTTGCTCTCTCACTGGAAGCATATAAGGATTTTATGTTCCTAACGGGAGCGGACATGGAAATAAAGGAGTATCTGGATAATGTGATCCATGGCTTCGAAAAAATCCAACATTTCAATGCGGCGAGTGAAGAGTTGCGCTGGATTGTAGAGTCCAAGGAGATGCCCCGGGAGATGAGCGCGGCGATCCTGTCCCACTATCAGGAATTGTGTCAAAGGTGGGATATGAAAGATATGGCTGTCTCGACCCGATCGGCCGGTGCCTCAAGCCATCCAGGGCAATATGAGACTCACTTAAATGTGCGGGGAGACCAGGATATCATTGAAAAAATTATAAAAGTATGGTCCAGCACCTTCAATCCCAGATCCCTGTCTGCCAGAAAACGTGTCGGAGCGCCTCTGAAAAGCGATCCCATAGGCGTGGCCGTTCTTAAAATGGTGAATGCGCGTTCTGCAGGAATATTGTTCACGGCTGATCCCAATACCGGTGATACATCTAGAATGATTATCGAGGCCAACTGGGGTTTAGGGGAGAGCGTTGTCGGCGGTGAAGCCATGCCGGACGTATATATTTTGGACAAGGCGAGTTTAGAGATAATCGACAGAAAACTGGGCACCAAGGGCAGATGCGTAACCTTTAAGGAAGTCGGTGTTGCCGAGCAGGATACCCCCACCGAAAAGAGTTGCACTTTCTGTTTGAGTGATGAGGAAGTAAAGGAAGTCGGGCGATTAGGCAAGATCCTGGAGTCACACTTCCATGTACCACAGGACACCGAATGGGCTGTGGACCAGGATCTGGGTTTCCCGGAAAGCGTCATCCTGTTGCAGACTCGCCCCGAGGTGATCGCTCAACGAAAGAAGCCTGTTGATCAGGTGGTCGATTTGATGTTGAGGCGATTCATAAAGAGGTGAAGCAGAAGGGCTTTAGGTAAGCATAGAGGATCAAAACTGAGCCATGTCGGGAAGCGACGGGTTCAATTAACTGAAAGGAGAAATGAAAATGTTACATCCAGCTTATGATCTTACTTTTTATGAGTTCGATGATGAACGAGACCCCCAGATTTACGAAGTTCTTTTGTGTGACCTCGTTCACGGAAAACCTCCTTTTAAACCGCTTTACATTGGTCTCGGATGGTATTGGTATGTATATGCCATTTCGTGTACCGCTGAAACCCTGCACCTGCCAACGACCAAGGGCTGGGATTATCGAGTCAGAGACGGGTATCCTTACCTTACTGCCATGCGAACATCGGAAGAAGAAGCCAAGGCCCGGGAACCCATCTTCAAGGAAAAAATTAGGCCCTTTATTGAGGATTTCGACGGGGTCTGGGACCCCCTCAAAGCCGAATTGATGGAGATATACACTGAGGCCAAGGAATCACGGGGTCTTAAGGAGTGGGATGATATTAAAAAGCTCAGTAACATAGAACTGCTCAAATTTTTCCTGGACTATGCGCTTGTCATCAATCGCAAGGAAGCCGAGACCCACATGCTGATGCTGGTGGCAACCTATTATATCAATGGTTTATTCCAGGAGATGTGGCGTGATGTATTCGGCAAGGAGGCCCCCATCGATCCGGATTTTGGCAAATTAATGACCGGATTTGAAGCCCAGGACAGTCGGGTATTTCGGGAATTGTGGAAACTCGCCCGAAAGGCGGTGGACATGGGTTTGGAGGGTTCTTTCAAGTCTGAAGACAATGAAGCGGTATTGAAGGAACTTGAAAAAACCGACAACGGCAAAAAATGGCTAGCTGAATACAAGAAATTTCTTTTGGAACATGGATGGCGATGTGAACGCATGCATGCCTATGACAACCCTGCATGGGTCGAAAAACCCAGTCTGGCCATCGGGAGAATTAAAATGCTCCTTTCCCAGAAAACTTTTGTCTTCGATGACGAACATGATCGTAATATTAAGGAGCGGGAGGAAACCGAAAAAAAGGTGCTTGCCAGATTATCCGCGGAACAGAAAGAATGGTTCGGCACGTTAATGAAATCAGCACAAAGATCAGGATACTGGAGTGAAGACCATGGTTATTTCTGCGATTTCTACGTGGGTGCCATGGGTAGGTGGATTGTTTCTGAATTTGGAAGACGCTTTGCTGAAGCCGGATGCATCGATGATCCCGAGGACATCCATTTTTTACATGCATTCGAGATCCGGAAAGCAGCCATACCTATGGGGAATGTCAACTTGCGTCCGTATGTGGAAAGAAGAAAGGCGGCCTGGGAGAAGAGTTACAACTTAGATCCGCCACCATTTTACGGCGATATCACAAAGGCCCAGGATGTGCTGAGAAGTGACCCCACCCTCTCGGTCTCTACCCAGGTTCCGATCGTCAGAGAAGAATTAAAAGCCGATCTTTATGGTGCCGCAGCGGCACCCGGGATGGTCGAAGGGGTGGCTCGGGTCATCATGGGAGCCCATCAGCTGCCCGAGCTGAAGGAAGGAGAAATTCTGGTTGCACCGGGTACTTCCGCAGCATGGACGGTGGCCTTTAGCTTCATTAAGGGCCTCATCACCGATGGCGGGGGCGCGCTGTCCCACCCGGTCATCATGGCCCGGGAATACGGCATTCCCTGTGTAGCTGGCTGCGTGGAAGGAACCCAGAAGATCAAGACAGGTCAGAAAGTAAAGATTGACGGCGATTTAGGCGTGGTTTATATCTTGAATTCGTGAACCTCCCCGTGGAAAGTCGCAGGGGATTCTGCTAGGGTTTGCAAAAAAAAGCCACCCCGCGGTTGAGCTGGGTGGCTTTGGTATGCGCAACAAACTCGATTTAGCGCCTTTTTAGATGCTTTAAAACGCCCGCATCCACTCCGGCTTGAGTCCGATTTCGCCTCTCAGGGCGGCGTCGATCAAGTCCAGAACTTCCTGCTTGCCCTCTGGGAGCCGCGCCCTGATGGGCAGGTAGTTGGATGCGTGACTCGAAGAAAAGAGGCCGCAGCTCAGGTTGGTGTGGGCGATCATCTCCTTCATTTCCATCAGCAGCCCCCGCTCATCCGGCATTTGGAAATTACCCCTCTCATATTCTTCCCAAAGGGGTGTGCCGGGAATCAGTATCACGGTCAGGGCGCTGGCATAGTCGGGATCCATGGCGCTGATGAGTTCTCCGGTTGCCCGGGCATGGTCCAAGGACTTTTCCTTGCCGGCAATTCCCAAAAGTAGTGTCACAGTAAGTTGTATCCCTGCATTCTTCACCCTGTTGCCCATCTCGAGGCAGTGCTGAGCGCTTGAACCCTTATTAATCTTTTTACGGATCTCATCATCTCCGGTTTCAACACCCAGGTAGAGCATGCCCAGTCGGTTTTCCCGCAGTTCGACTAATTCTTGGGGAGATTTCATGCCGATGCTTTTTGTATTGGCATAAGCGCCCACCCGTTGGACCCGGGGGAGATGTTCCTGGATTTTCTCAAGGATCCACATCAACCGCTTTTGAGGAATAATCAGGGCGTCGCCGTCCATGAGGAAGAGCTGGTCCTGTCTTTGCATATGCTTTGAGGCAAACAGGATATCGCTTAGGATGATTTCATTGTTCTTTATCCGAAAGCGTTTATCCTTAAAAGTCCCGCAAAAAGTACATTTGTTATGGGAACATCCCAACGTTACCTGAAGAAGAATACTGGAGGCCTCAGGGGGTGGTCGGATACAGTTGCCTTCATAATGCATGCCTTCACTTTCGGTTATATCGTTCATGAATTTTCCTTCTTGTGTTTCTAGTATCCAAGTTACTTTTTCTTATCGCCCCTTGTATTCAGGCTTGCGTTCCTCTCTTAATGCCCGAAGCCCTTCCTGATAATCCTCGCTCTGAAGCACTTCCTCGAAGAAAGCCAGTTCCAGGCGCAATCCATCTTCCAGAGCCATGTTGCCACCCCGAATCATGGCCTCTTTGGCTCTGCGAACTCCAAGGGGGCCTTTTTCACAGATCTTGCCCGCCCACTCCTTGGCTGTCGGCACAAGCTGGGCTAAAGGGACGACCTTATTGACCAGCCCAAGCCCGTAGGCTTCTTCGGCGCTAATAGGGGTGCCCAACAAGATCATCTCCGCCGCTTTGGCCGGAGATATCATCCGCGGCAGTCTTTGCGTTCCACCCAAGCCTGGTATCAGTCCCCGCCCGACCTCTGGAAATTGTAAGTATGTATTCTCGGAAGCAATCCTGATATCGCAGGCCAGTGCAATCTCAACCCCGCCGCCCCTGGCTGGACCGTTGATGGCAGCGATCAGGGGCTTCCAAATATCAAGGCCTCGCGTAATCATGGGGGGCTCTTGAAAGGATTTGTCACTCCATGGTATCAGCAGCGTATCGTGGTCGGCACCGGTGGAAAAGACCTCATCCGTGCCGGTGATAATAGCAACCCACGCCTCGGGATCGTCTCGAAATTCCATTAACGCGCTGCTAAACGCCTGGTAGGTTTGAGCATCAATGCGATTCAGCGTCTCGGTGAGATTGAGTGTGATCGTCACAATTTTACCTTCTTTTTCGTAAAGAACTGCCATAACGAGCTCCTTTCTTTTTTTACTCCTGGCAATAACTATAATAAGAGGTGGCATCCGAGTCAAGGAAGTCATAAATTCCAGGCCATTAAAAGCAAGAGATTTTGAAGCATTACAATAAAAATGTCGCTTATCCAATTTTTTTGTTGACATTTTGGAAACGATGAATAATTGTTGAAAAACTATACAAAATGAACATAAAGACTTTAAGAGATTTTAATAAATATAAATTCTTGTTATTAAATCAAAATATTGCATAATGGCCCATACCTCCACCAAGCTTATGTTTATCACCTGGCGGGATGCGGGAGATAAAGCGTAACTAAATATACTATTAGGAAACCGAGCCGACTGCATTCACTATATCAATCTACTGATATTTAATGAAGCAACTCTCCAATCATTTGAAAATTAGGAGAAGAGAGCCCGTGCAGAAGGTTTACCCAAAAACCAACCTATCGAGAGGTTCTTTCCCGGCCTTATCCCGACTCCTTTTGAGCATCACTTGGCAGAAGACAATGTTTTCTTGGCGCTTTAGGTCGCCCATAAAGATCATCGAAATTGATAGCTTCATCACCGATGCTGACAGAAATCACTTTAATAATTGTACAATAATCAAACGAAGGTACTTGAGAGCAGGACGCTAGCATATGATTCTCAAGATGCAGGCCCATTTTACAAGAAAGGAGGTGGAAATTAGGTGTTAGTAGGGAACGAAGTATTAAACACGTGCGTTAAATTAGCCGAAGGTAAGGAGGTTAAAATGAGAAAGAAAAGATTGCTAACATCATTAAGCCATTTCAGTTTAGTCTTTGGGATAGCATCGATGCTGCTAATGGTTGGTTGGGCTATGCCAACTCAAATACAGGCGGCATCGGCGAAAGCCCCTGATAAAATCCTTTTTGGTAATCCAATCGCTCTGTCAGGAATGGATGCCGCTGGTGCAATGATGACACAGATACGTAGCTATGACCTCTGGAAGGAAACTGTCAATGCCCAGGGTGGTATATATGTAAAGGAGTATGGCAAAAAAATACCGGTAGAGATAATCAGATATGATGATAAGAGCGATGTGGGAACAGCGGTGAAACTGACTGAAAAATTGCTTTTACAAGACAAGGTTCACTTTATACTTCCCCCCTGGGGCACTGCTTCGCACTTTGCCATCGCCCCTGTAATCACCAAGTATAAGTCCCCGGTGGTGGCGATTACCGTTTCTTCCGAAAAGATCAGAGAAATGGCGCCGAAGGTACCTTATATGTTTATCGTGTTGAACCAGCCCAGGGAGCAGGGGCAAGCCCTTGTAGATCTTTGTGTAGAGTTAGGGATTAAGTCGGCAGCGGTGATCCATCATACGGACCTCCACGGCATAGAGTGTGCCGGCGCTGTGCTGCCCCAACTCGTCGTATCCGGGGTCGATGTTGCCCTATACAAGAGCTATCCGATGGGTGCCAAGGACCTGTCCCCGCTGTTGAAAAAGGTTAAGGCCGCCAACGTCGATGCACTACTTGTCTTTTCTTATCCCCCCGGGACCTTCCTGATTACCGGGCAGGCCAAGGCGATCGGTTTAAATCCCAAGCTCCTTTACTTGACCGTGGGTGTAGCTTTCCCCTCCTATAGAGATACTTTTAGTGCCAAGACAGTGGAGGGTATAATGGGTGCTGGGACCTGGAACCCGAAAGTCTCTCCTGCTGCGAAAAAATGGTTTGACAGGTATGTCAAGCGATGGGGCGAAGAACCTGACCGCTGGGGGACTGCAGGTGGTTACGCCACGGTTCAAATTATGCAGAAGGCCATTGAGATTGCAGGAACCCTTGACCCGGTAAAGGTGAGGAATGTAATAGCCAGCGAGACGTTTGATACCGTTCTTAGCCCGGTGAAATTTGAAGGCCAGTTTAACCCAAACTATCCGGGCGAGGTTGGCCAGTGGCAAAACGGGGAGTTTGAAGTTGTAGATAAAGCGAAGCGTACAGCGAAACCTATCTACCCTAAGCCTGCATGGGAGTAAGCAGGCATTCTTGATATAATAACGCTCCAATGAAGAATTCTTCTTTGGAGCGTATGTTTTAGTTCCTCCGAGCAGGCTGCCTGGAAAGACTTACCCGCATTGAAGATAGTCAGCAACGGCAGATTGTATCTATCCAGGCGGCCTGCAAACTTTGTTGCTAAACTCAGAAAGGCATCATTTTGTTTTTAGCCGTCTTAGATGTCGTAATCGGCGGATTAATAACAGGTGGTATCTATGCCCTGATCGCAGTGGGACTCAGCCTTCAGTATGGTGTGGGTCGAGTCCTGAATATCTCCCATGGCGAGTTTATTATGATCGGGGCCTTTTCCACCTATTCACTCTATACGGTCTTTGGGATAAGTCCTCTCATTTCTCTTGCCATTTGCGGTCCGGTTCTTTTTGTTATTGGTTATCTGATCCACAGGACCCTCTTTGAATTCCTCAGAAACAAATCGGAATCCATTGACGCGTTTGCCGATAGTTCCCTTCTGGCGTCTTTCGGTCTCCTTTTTATAATCCAGAATATAGCCTTGATAATATGGAAGGCGGACATAAGAGGGTACTCCTATCTGGATTTCTCGGCCAATATCCTCGGAGCCGTGTTTGTGGGAAACCGTTTAATCGCTCTATTATCTGCCGTTGTTATAAGCCTGGTCTTCTATATCTTTCTAACGCGTTCACGCCTGGGCAAAGCCATCAGGGCGGCCGCTGAAGACCCGGTGACCGCGCAGGTATTGGGCGTAAAAATTCATCGAGTGTTAGCCATTTGTTTTGGATTGGGCGCGTTGATGGCCGGTTTGGCGGGCGTACTTATCAGCATGATGTATGAGATGCAACCCACCATGGGGCTCGAGTATACCATTATCGCCATTATAGTGGTAGTCCTTGGCGGATTGGGGAGTATCACCGGCAGTTTAATCGGAGGTTTCATATTGGGCCTTATCGGTAGTATTGTGACATATTTTGATGCGGGCCTATCCTTGATTGCTTACTACATCATTTTCATACTGCTGCTGCTAATAAAACCGACAGGTATTTTTGGGAAATAAAGAGATGGAAAGCGCCAGAGTCATTTATAGAAAGCCTTTTTCCTTAGGGATACTTTTCATAGGCCTAATCGTACTGGCAACGTTACCCCTTTATGTCCAGCCTTACCTCGTCATATTGCTAAGCGCTGTCTTAATGTATGTGATTATCACATTAAGTTGGGCTATCTTTTCCGGTCCCACCCGGTATATCTCTTTAGCGTCTGCCGCGTTTTTCGGGATTGGTGTTTATATCTCGGCCATATTAGGAGAACTATGGCCCCTCCCTTTGGTTATCGCTGGTGGCGGTCTGATAAGTTTTATACTTGCCCTCTTTATAGGTCTTATTACCCTGAGGCTAAGAGGTATGTATTTTATCATATTCACTTTCGGAGTCAGTGAGCTCATCCGGCATTCTATCCTGTGGTGGGAGGCTAAATTCACGGGTACCGTCGGTAGATGGGTCATCGTCGTTGACCACACTACCGTCTATTATGTCATGCTGATTATATTTATCATTACGCTTTTTGCCGCCGACCTTATCAAACGCTCAAAATTCGGACTAGCTCTGCGGAGTATCGGAGAACAGGAGGAGGCTGCTTCCCACATAGGTATTGGCGTAACATCTTTAAAAACGATAACCTTTGCCATCAGCGCTTTCTTCATGGGAGCCACAGGGGCCATCATGGCGACACGATGTACTTATATAGACCCGGGGATTGCG
>CP070746.1:607318-610635 GCA_020348305.1 Desulfobacterales bacterium | reverse complement strand
TGCAGTCCCGGATGCGGCTGAAATCCGGTCATGGCTGTACCGCTATTATCTAAAATGATTAAGGTGATATCGGACCTATTATGTACAGCGTTTATAAAAGCCGGCAAAACGGCATGGAAAAATGTGGAATCGCCGACAGTCGCCACCACCGGCTGGTCCATACCGAACATCTTCAATTTCCCAAATCCGCTGGCCAAACCGGCACCGGAACCCATGGAATGTAAGGTTTTAAGCGTTCCAAAGCCGCATGGCAGCATCGCCAGTGAATAGCACCCGATATCCCCACAAACAAACCCTTCACGATTGTCCATTTGGAGAATATTGTGGATAGTCCAAAAAGAGGCTCGATGCGGACAACCGGCACAAAAGGTGAGGTCCCGTCCGGGAGCTCCAAGACCGGCAAGCTCTTTGGCCCGATTGCCATAGGCTTGGGGCATCGCTTCATAATTAATTCCCAGAATTTTCGAAATAGCCGTCACCACAAGATCCGGATTCAATTCCCCTGCCGTCGGAATGGCACCGTTTTTTTTGCCGAAAAAGGTTTTGATACCGATTTTTGAAGCGAGTTCGGCGGCAAAAATTTTTACGTTATCTTCCAAAAAGGAAATAACCTCTTCTACAATCAAAATTTTGTCTGTGCGGCTCAGATATTCTTCCATAAGTTGGGGAGGCAGCGGCCAGGTCGTTCCCAATTTCAGAAGCCCTACGCGATCTTTGACTCCTATGAGATCTATGGCCTCCTTGCTGTAAAGGTGGCAGGCACTGCTGGTTATGATCAGAAGCTCGGGCGTCTGCGGTCCTGTATAGGTGTTAAAGGGAGATTTTTCAAATTTAGCCACTGCCTGCTGAAGTTTTTCCTGCAACTGGGTATGTCTCCAGGTGACTGGAAGCGTGATCATCGGGCCTTCTACCGGATCAATAAATCCACCACTATGTGAAAAGTGGGCAGTTGTATCCTGCTCCGGAAGCTCATCAAACACGACACTGCCACTGGCATGCGACAGGCGCGTGACACTGCGCACCATTACCAACGATTTTATCTCCTCTGATAGTTCGAAGGCCCATTTCACCATATCCTTTGCCTCCTGGAAATCACCGGGCTCCAGCAGTGGTATTTCCACAAGTTTGGCAAAATGGCGTGATTCGCCTTCGTTGGCACTCGACAGTGCTTCAGGATCATCGCAGGGCACCAGAACCATCCCTCCCCGGGTGCCGGAATAGGCTAAATGCAGCAAAAAATCCGAAGCCACATTGACACCGTTTTGTTTCATGACACAAATGGAACGCAGACCCGCAAACGAGGCCGCCGCTGCAACTTCCATAGCTACTTTCTCATTTACGGACCACTCTACATAAAGCTTTCTTTCTTTTGATGCGTCACTCAGGGTTTCGATGATCTCAGAAGAGGGGGTTCCGGGATACCCGGCAGCCACGCAAACTCCGGCTTCCAGCGCCCCGCGTGCAATCGCCTCATTTCCCATTAACAGATATCGGGATCCCTTCTTACCTTCCAGTATAAAATTCGACATAACACCTCCATTTTTTATCGGAGTATCTTTTGAACAACTTCCGGTGGAATTCTCACCGCACACCTTTGATTTTTCTTTTCGGTGTTGATCAATTCCCTCCTTATCAAGGTTCTTAACGCGTTTTCTTTTTTATCCGCAGCCGCCTTTGAAAGATGGTTCAGGTTTTCCTCCGGCATCTTTTCTGTTTCCAAAATTTCGTCTTTGCACGCTTTTTCAACCAACGCGGCACCTTTTTGCGAGCGAATAATCAACGTGTTCCACCCCGGCCGGCCTTCAAACATGCCTACGGATACGTCAGAGAATTCGGATGTCATATCCGGACAGATGAAGCATGTGTGCGGGATAAGCGGTTTAATCTCCGAGAGGGGAATCTCCACCTTTCCGGAGTCGGTCTCTAAAACCATCATATTTGCCGGCGGCGGAGGAATGTCCATGCTTTGGATTGTGGAAATATCTAACTTCTCGGACAGCAAGGGCATCAGCTGTCTCGTGTCCAGTGCCCAATTACAAAATAAACCGACGGTAAGCGCAACAGGGTCGACGAAATCTTCCTGATCAAGAGGATTGACCCGCATCTGGGCCACCGCCGTTAATTGACAGGGGGTGCCGACAACCCCAATACGCGTGTAGCCTTCCCTCATTCCGGTATTGATGGCTGATAAGGTCGGCGACGCCATAAATTTGGAGGTGGAACATTTCATCACCTCGTCGGGTGACGTCACCAGCCGAGCAACCGGATTTAGTCCTTCCCGGTCGGTAAGGGCCGCAGCTTCTATGAGTCCTTTTTTGAGGGCATAAATGATCAACGCGGATACAGTTCCACCGGCCTGATAGGAAGTTTCTTTAATCTTTTTTCCGGCGCGGGAGGCCAGCACCTTGCGGCAGTTTCCCAAGGGACTACCGTCATAGGGGAGTCCCCAAATGTGATTCGACAGCTCGTTTAAATTCACTTCAGCCTTGGGACAATAGGCATAGCATCGACCCTGAGAAAGGTCACAGGGAAAAAGTTGGGCAGTTTTTCCTTGATAATTCTTAAAATAGGGACAAAGTTCAACACAGGCACCGCATCCGATGCACAGGTCATTCTGAAAAACATCCTCTAATAACTCTTTAGGTCCGAAGACTTGCTGCATATAATACCCTCCTTGCCTCAATACAATGATAAATTGCTGAATTTAACAATTTTAAACATGTAAAGAAGAAACATAGAAAAATAAGATTCCTATGTCAAACAAAGAATCAGATCGAATTTGATTTCGGCCGGTAATTCAATTGAACAAACAAGGGTGGTGTTTTAGATGGTAAAAGTCATTGTGACAAAAAATAATAAATGGACAACATCCTCTAAAAAATCAATATTCCATCGGTTCCGACAACAATGATTTGTCCTTCGGTAAGGCCGGTTTTTTGGTTTTCTATAGCTATATCCTGTCCATCCTGCCTGCCAGGGCGAAGCTTTTCAGCGAAGACTGGTTGATCCTGTCAGAAAATGGAAAGTTCATGCCGTTAAGTTTTCTATTCGAATCAAACCGGCCGCTTCGGTGGCCAGCGGCTGGGCTGAATACTGAAACCTGAAACCCAAAACCTTGGTCATTAGGATTTGCAATTTAAAGTGGTTATATTCTTCCTCCCCGTCTTTTAATCTCCTCGACCAGGATCAATTCACCGTGTTTGACGGGAACACACATCTCCGCTCGTCCTCTGCTTATTTTCGATATCTCCCGGGTAAACTCGACAAGCACAGGATTATTATCGAGCATGAATGTTTCAATATGCATACCCTGGGCG
>CP070746.1:599651-607218 GCA_020348305.1 Desulfobacterales bacterium | reverse complement strand
TTCGCAATTTAATCGACGAAAGATGGTACCAGAAGCTGCAAAATAGCATGGCTTTAACCCTGCTGTTTGCATTGCTCGGGCTTATTCCTTTGATGGGTCGATTTTTGCGGCGAATTTGGGGTCAAACCTATTGGCGTAAGCATTACAGGGCCATGCTGACCAGCTGGGTTTATCTGAAGCGGGCGGTTCGTGCAAAGGTCGTTGAGAAGGTTATCAGCTGGCACAGGGCAGATAGGCTTGAAAATGAAAGCGCCTTGAAATTATCAGAAAAGATTTGGCCCTTTTTGTATCATTTGCCATTGTCATTTTTGCCGGTGAGTATACACCGATTTATAACGGATTGGCAGTATGCAAAGGAAAAGCTGGATTATCTATTGCTTCGACCGGTTCGCTTGTATTTTAATAATGAGCTGCGCGAGCAATGGCTGCGGGAAATGGTAACCGAAGGAAAAGATAAACACCTGCTTAACGATGAGGATGCCGAAGTTATTCTTTCACAGATCAAGGAACCCTTTATCCAGAAGTATCTTAAGAGCCTGGCCGTGCACGTCTGCACGCTGCCGGTTACCCAGGTTGTCTCTGTACTGGTGGCGATTATATATGTTGTGATGCACCCTGAAATGCCACGCACTCAGGCGTACGCCATTGGGCTTGGGATTATTGCGCTGTTTCAGGTGGTACCGATTTCACCGGGCTCATTGGTCCGTGGGCTTTATGTGGTATACCTTGTTATTCGGGAGCGAAATTTCAAAGACTATAATATTGCGGTGTTTCTTGGATTTTTTAAGTATATCGGCTATCTGGCTTTTCCGATTCAGATGACCTATCGCTACCCTGCGTTGGCCAGATTTATGGCAGGACACTGGGCTACCGAGGCTGTGCATGTGGTTCCGGTTTTTGGTGAGCGAGGTGCCTTACTGGAACACAGCGTGTTTAATCTTTTTTATAATTGGCCGTTGACGATCCGGCGCAGGATGCGGAAGCGAAGTGAGTGGCGGGCAACATTGAAGCCGCGCTATTGGCATATTTTGCTGTGCGCAATCACCGGGCCAGCAATATTTATGCTTGCCGATTTTGTCCATTACATGAGGTTTGGCGAACTGCCAAGTTCGTGGACGATGTGGCCACTTGCGGTGATTGTACCCTTGCTTTGTGGCTCTGCTGTTACTCTTGGTGCGGGTGGAGCTTCCTTGTGGAAAAGAATAATAAGTGCCGCTGGGTGCGGGGCTTGTGTTGGGGTTTTGTATTCGGTTATATCTCCCGTGTTTAGTTATCCTACACCGATTGATATCGGCGAGATTGCCATAAATTGTGTGTGGCGGGTTTTTGTTTTCACCATCCTATCAATCATTGGCGCGCTTTTGACAGAGCTGAAGTTGCCGGAACCGGAGACTGGATAATAGAATTTATTGTGCGTGCTTGTCTTCTCCCGCAACCGGGCTTCCACATATTCTACGACTAACTCTTGAGCGGTGTGAAACCGTCCTCGATATTTAAAGAATTCGGCCTGCCCATTGGCCCTTTTGGAGGCATGGAGGTAAACAGATTCCTGCAAAGCACAGCTTATCCCGATATATTCGGTGGCGGCGATTGCATCTATTTTAAAGACAGACCCCTGCATAAAGTGGGCGTTTATGCGGTTTGTGAAAATCCGATACTTTTTCATAATTTGATGGCGCTCCTTGTAATGTTATTTGGGAATTACCATACTCGTTTCGTAGCGTTTACCGATTCGTTTAGCTTCTAAGTTGCGAATCACGATATTTGCAACACCATCATTCTAAAATCTCAAGCACGATCCGTTTTTTTGCCTTTCCGGATGCTGCGCTCAATATGGTCCGTATCGCTTGAGCAGTTCTTCCATGTCGACCGATAACCTTTCCAAAATCCGTTTTGGCGACTTTAAGCTCTAATATCAAGGCGTGCTCACCTTCAACCTCAGAAACGATTACCTCTTCCGGATGGTCAACGAGTGCTCGAACAATATCACGAATCAGATCTTTCATGGCTCCTCTTCCTTTGTAAGATGTTTAGGATTAGAATATAAAGATACTATAAAATCAAAGGTACATGCAATCCAAAAGATGAATCTAGTAATAGTTTAGAATGATGCGCTATTTTGAGATCAGTCTTTCTTCTTAAATAGGCGCTTTCGGCGAGGTGGATCGAAAAGAGGGTAGAATCGTTGCAGACGATATAAATAAAGATGTGGCCCCTCAAAATGCCGTTGTTTTTTGGAGCTTTCCTTTACTTATATTTGATGTGGATTCAATTTCCACCACGATAAAGATTTGGCTTTTCTATTTCTCCCCCGGAATCATCAGATTATTCAAATATTCTATCAGAATCCACTCCGAAACATCATACGGAAGCACTTCCATAATTTGATTGATGGTTTCCATTTTATCCGGAAGCTCAGTGCCGGTAACACCTGCCATACCGGCCAGTTTAAAAAAAGTTTCATCATCAAACTTGATCGAGAGTTTTTCAAGTTCGGCTTGAAGCTCTTTGGTTTTATCATCTACTTCTTCATGCTTGAGTTCTTCGATGGTGTCTTCAAAAACTTTTAAAAATGTTTTCGCTTGGTGAACAGTCGAACGGTTCATGGAAATGTGCAAATTGGCCGGTGAATTGGCCCGCTTGAACTGAGGTTGTAGAAACCAGCCCTTGGTCTTTAATGCATCGGCCAAACGGTAGACGTTGATTTTTTGCGACGTAGAAGCAAACGAGAACATACACATATTTGGTTCTCCCAGAACCTGTAGGCCATCAATGCGATTGATGCCGTCGATAACTATTTGGGTGGCCTCCATGACTTCGCGGACGATCTTCATGTAACCTTCGTCCCCGATGTAGCTCATTACCGCCCAGGCAGCCGCCATGGGCCCAGCCGTTTTACTACTGGTCACCGCAGCGTTGATGACCGTATAACCGGTCCAACGCGAGCAGGCAAAAATCTGGTGTTTTCTAAGTTCTTTGTTTTTATATAGAACAACAGAAGCCCCTTTGGCAGCATATCCATATTTGTGCAGATCAGCGGAGATAGAGGTGACCCCGGGTACTGTGAAATCGAATTCCGGAACACGAATACCCAGCTTGCGCATATAGGAAAGGTGAATGCCGCCGACGCAGCCATCCACATGACATAAAAGATCTTTTTCCTGCGCAAGCTTTGCAATTTCCGAAATAGGGTCCACCACCCCATGCGCATAGCCCGGGGCCGATCCTACGAGCAAAATGGTATTGTCGGTGATGGCGTCGCGCATGGCATCAACATCCGCGAGGAATGAATCATCATGAACCGGTGTGATAACGGGTTTGACATTAAGGTAATGTGCGGCCTTGTAAAAGGACGCATGGGCGGTTACCGGTAGCACCATTTCCGGTTCCCTGATATGCGGCCGGGTTGTCCGGGCATAGTCGCGGGCGGTTTTGACTGCTAAAATCAGGCTCTCCGTTCCACCGGATGTAAAGTTGCCGACAACATTTTCATCTCCCCGTAGCAAATGAGCCACCATGCCGACCACTTCGTTTTCCAGACGCAGGGTACTCGGAAACGTGCTCGGATCCAGTGCATTTTCGGTTAAGTACATGGTGTAGGCCTCATCGATGACGTCCTGGGCCTTATCGCCGGGATAATAGATGTATCCCAGTACCCGGCCCGACTTCCAGTCCGGGTCCTGGCCTTTGTAGCTTTTCAACGCTTTTAAAACATCTTCTTTTTTCAATCCTTTATCGGGTATTTTCATACCGTCACCCTCCTTTTTTAATGTCTAAAAAAAGGCAGAATCATTTCCTTATAACAGAGCCGGTTCGCGTACTTTTATTTGGGATACCCTGTAATTTCCCTGATCCGCTCATATAAGGGTTTTAGCCGCTTATACAGTTTCTTGTAAACGTCGTGATAAAGCGCATCGTAGATCTTATGGTTTTTGGGGTCAGGCTCATATACGGCGCCCACATGGGTCATGGCTTTTACGGCGGTTTGAAAATCCTTATGCAGCCCCAATCCGACGGCAGCATCGATGGCTGCCCCCAGACCGGATGTTTCATATAGGTGCGGTCTGGCTGTCGGCAAACCAAATATATCTGCCGTCAGCTGCAAGGCATTTCGGCTCTGACTACCGCCGCCCGATACGCGCAAACTCGTAATGGGGGTGCGGCTTCGACGTTCAATACGCTCCTTGCCTTCTCTGAGGGCGAATGCCAATCCTTCCAATATGGAACGGTAAAGATGGGCCCGGGTGTGCACATCACCAAAGCCGATGATAGCGCCCTTTGCTTCCGGCCCCGGCATTTTTAATCCCGGCGTCCAATAGGGTTGCAGAATCAACCCCATGGACCCCGGTGGAATATCATCCACAAGTCTATCAAACAGCTCCTCTGGGCTCAGTCCTTGTCCCGCGGCCGCCTGTTTTTCAAGATGGCCGAATTGTTCTTTAAACCATTTCACCATCCAATAGCCGCGATACACTTGAACTTCCATGGTGTGATAATCAGGTACGGCCGCCGGATACGCCGGAAGCAGCGGTATGGGTTCAACATATTTCTTATGGGTGACGTTGATGGTAGCGGTTGTCCCATAGCTGAGGCAGCCGATGGAGGATTTGAGACTGCCCGATCCGATGACCTCACAGGCTTTATCGGCCGCAGCGGCGATTAACGGCAAGCCTTCAGGTATGCCGGTTTCTTTGGATGCACGCGTCGTAATGGTGCCCAGTGTTTGAGCCGGCGGGATAAGCTTGGGAAGAAGGGCCGGATCAAATGGCAACACCCGCCATTTCCAATCCCAGCCGGCCGCCCAGCGCAAGCGTTTGTAATCAAACTGAATATAGCCAACCTGGCAGCCGACGGAATCCACAAATTTTTCAACTAGCTTGTAGGTCAAATAACCGGATAGCAGTAAATATTTATAGGTGTTTTGCCAAATTTCCGGTTGATAGGTGCTGATCCAATTTGCTTCGGCCTCGGCTTGAAGATAGGCGACCGTTTTGGTGAGGCCTGCCAGCTTGAAAATCATTCCCCACAGGCCTCCAACCGGTGGCAGGCCATACGTTTTGCGTTGATCCAGCCACAGCATGGCCGGGCGCAGCGGTTTGCCGTTTTTATCCACATTGACGACGGTGCCGCGTTGGGTGGTGAGCGCCACGCCTGCAATGTTTTGTCTGTCAACCCTGTGATTCTGCCAGAGGCCTTGGCAGGCCTGGCACAGGGTTTGCCAGAAGATCTCCGGATCTTGCTCTGCCCAGGCCGGTTGTTCCGAGAAATAGGGCGTAAATTTGACTTGCTGCTTAGCCAGAAGTTGTCCCTCCGGATCGAAAACCAACGCTTTTAAGCTTTGCGTACCGTTATCGATGGCCAGCAACAGATCTTTTGCACTCATAAACCACCTTTAATTATAGCTTTACGATGTTGACGCTGTTGCGCTATGCGAGAGAAGAAAAAATCCTAATCCCCTTTTTTTGAGTTTATACGGTTATGTATGGTGTTGCAATTTCGAGGACCGAATTTTGTAGTACACGTACCTTAAAAAAGCCCTGATGGCTTTAAGCGAAATAATTTTTCTTTCAGCCAGGATGCCGGCCCGTTGAACCGGCAGGGCATGGGACCGGATCCAAAGATCGATATAGTCGGTTATTTCCTTCTTCCAACGACGCCTATCCCAAGGCAGAACATTCCGGCATAGTTTTCGGATTCGTTTAAGATATGCTTTTCCGCCGCGGGATGTCAACAATCCCATACGTACCCGTCTTAAAAGCAGGTCGTCAAGATGTCTGACCTGTTCGTTTTTGGCGACAAACGGCAATTCAGCCCAAATGGTTTGCGTGCCGGGAATAATACTAAGATCTGCGGCTGCAGCCGTTTGGACAAGCGTATTGGCGGCTTCTCCATAGCGGCCGTATAGGCGCCGCCAGACTTCATCCGATAAACGATAATCTTTTTCTCGTTTGTCAGGTGCTTTGGAAAAAATGGAATCCTTTTTATCCGGTAAGTCTACCGATGGGAGAAAAGGCTTTGCTGCCTTCAGCGCATCCCAGGCCAAGTGCCGGAATGTTGTGAGTTTGCCGCCGGTGACGGTCACCAAACCTTTATCGACCCAGACCACATGCTCACGGGATTCCTCAGACGGCGGACGATCACCTTCGCTGAGAACCGGTCGCACACCGGCAAATGCCGCAATACAATCCTCCAAAGAGATATTTAGCGAAGGAAATATGGCCTGGATACCTTCCATCAGATAATTTACTTCCGCTTCGGTGATGGTCGGTTCTTTGGAAAGATCCTGCTTGTGATCCAAATCTGTGGTTCCTACCAGAACCGCGCCTTCCCAGGGGACCATAAAAACACTTCGGTTATCTCGAGGATGCATGAAGCCAAATCCCTGGGTTATCGGCAACACGTCAGCCGGAAAAACCAGGTGGCTGCCGCGCAGCGGGCGCAGATGGCGATTGGGCTCGGGTGATGGGTGAAGTCTTTCGGCCCAGCAGCCGGTCGCATTGATAACTGCGGATGAAGATAGCGCTTTGGTTTCATGGGTTTCGGTATCCATTAACTGTACGCCGACAACATCTCCGTCGACATTGCGAAGAACCTCGGTCACCTTCGTGTAGTTCAATGCACGAGCACCGGCAGCCACCGATTCATTGATCAACCGCAAAACCAGCCGGGAATCGTCAACCTGGGCATCCATATAGAAAAATCCGCCGGTAAGACCTTCCTGCTTGATAAATGGTATGCGTTTTGAAAACGCATCAGTCTCATAGAATTTGTGTTGCCGCTCTCGCGCCATTATATCATATAATGACAAACCGACCTTTAGTGTACGCCTTCCGGGTCGCTGGTCTTCATATACCGGTAACAGAAAGCCCAAAGATTCCACCAATCCGGGGGCGTCTTTAAGCAAATACTCACGTTCTTCCACTGCAATTTTAGTCAACATAAATTTTCCTTCTCTCAGATAGCGCAAGCCGCCATGCACCAATTTTGAAGAGCGACTGGAGGTGCCCCAGGCGAAATCTTTTTGCTCGACCAGAAGTACGTATAAACCCATGCGGGTGGCTTCCCGGAGTATACCGGCACCGGTAATTCCGCCGCCGATGATGATCAGATCCCAATTTTCAGGTAATTCTCTCAAACTCATTGATTCCCCTTTGAGATGACAGAGGGCAGAGGACCGAAGACAGATAATAGAATTTAGCCGATAATTATCAGCATTCTGATAGGTATTAAAAATCCATTCTAATTTGTCCCTGCAATGCTTCCATTCCTTACATGTGCCCGAGATTCCTCCATTAATCTGCCCTCTGACCTCCTAATTAGATCCTAAATATTCTCATATCTATTTGATGGATCGAAGTGTTTTTCTTGTCATGCTCGCGAAGGCGAGCATCCAGGTTAGCAGGCACAAAATTTTCTGGATTCCTGCTTTCGCAGGAATGACGGTCTTTATCAGAGAAGACTCCCCGAAACCTCATCTATTTAATATATCGGCACTTTTCTGTATTCTTTTCAATAATTTTTGAATTACTAAATGAGCGATTTTCGCTTATTTACGGCAACAATTTAT
>CP070746.1:580458-599551 GCA_020348305.1 Desulfobacterales bacterium | reverse complement strand
TGATCAGAAGACCGAGATTTACGATTGAAGCCAATGATGTTGCCAATGCAAGACCGCCATGAGCCAGCGGTCTCATCAATAGGATTCCAAGCAATATATTGACAATTATGGAAACCACCGCTGTTTGCACGGGTGTCCGGGTGTCCTGCAAAGCAAAAAATGTGGCCACAACGATTCTAACGGCCGAAAAGGCCCATAGACCTATACCATAATACAAAAGTGCATAGGCAGTCAACCGTGTGGCTTCAGCGTCAAATTCTCCTCGCTGAAACAACACGGCAATAATAGGCTCTCTTAAAACGATTAAACCAGCCATGGCGGGTATAGTGACAAACAGTAATAACTTTAGGGCGTCAGCAAAGGTGGTCTTAAGCGCTGCAAAATCTTTTGCTGATGCTTGCCGAGAGAGGCTCGGCAAAACCGCGGTAGCAGTGGCAATGGCAAAAATACCCAGGGGAAATTGAACCAACCGATCCGCAAAATAAAGATATGACACGCTGCCCTCTTTTAAAAAAGACGCCAGCAAGGTGCCCACTAGAATGTTGATTTGGTATACAGCCCCGCCGATAATGACCGGAAGCATCATTTTGCCGATCTTTTTCAGCCCGGGATGAAAAATTTTCGTCTTTTGCCAAAATTGTATTCCTTTTCGGATCAAAACCGGCAACTGCAACAAGAGTTGCATTACGCCACCGATTACAACCCCGACAGCAAGGCCAACTACCGGCTGAGCGAAATGAGGACAGATAAATAAAACCGCGCTTATCATGGCCAGGTTTAAAAGAACCGGCGCAAGGGCGGGCGTCGCAAAATGACCAAGCGCATTTAATATTCCCATACACAAGGCCACCAGACAGATAAAGAAAACATAGGGAAACATGATGCGGGTAAGCGTGACGGTAAGCGAAAGCTTCGTCGCTGTCCCCGCAAATCCAGGAGCGATGACATGAACGATCAGAGGCGATAGCAGAATTCCCAAGATCGAAATAGCCGCCAAAATAGCTGACAACAGCCACAGTGCCGACCTGGCCAGTTTAATCGCTTGCGTTTGCCCTTGTTTGCTAAGATATTCCGTAAATACCGGTACAAACGCATGGCTCAATGATCCCTCGCCAAAGAGTTTGCGTAACAAGTTGGGTATACGGAATGCGGCAATAAATGCATCCGTGCTGAGCCCGACCCCAAAAAACCAGGCAATAACGGCATCTCGAAGAAAACCCAGTACACGGCTTAGAAAGGTGGCCGCCCCGACCACCCCGGCAGCTTTAACCACCCGAGTATTTTCAGACATATATCGCTTTCGTTAAATCCTTAAATAAATGATTCCTTAATGGGTAATTATAACACAGATTGATTTGTTTGCAGCGGATCTTGGTAACTTTCCTAGGAACGATAAACAAAATAACTTGACATCTATAAATTGGACTTATATTAATACAGCTTTATGAAAACCCGGAAAAAGGAGTAAACTATGTTGGCAAATCATAAATCGGCAGAAAAACGTGCCCGTCAAAACATGAAGCGCCGATTGCGCAACAAATCGGTAAAAACACGGATAAAACATGTTACCAAGGATGTGCATTTAGCGGCAGGTGAAGCATCAAAGGAAGCAGCGTTTAGCAAACTGGCAGCTGCCCAGTCAGCGATCGATAAAGCAGCTAAAAAAGGTGTTATCCATAAGAGAACCGCTGCTCGAAAAATTTCTCGTCTCACCAGATTGACAGCTCACAAAGCGCCTGATTAATAGAGGAAATGGGCCGGTCGCTTGTCATTCATTGCTCTATGGTCTTATAACCAAACCGCATTTTAGAAATCATCGGTTAAGCGATTCAGCGCTCTTTCGGCAATTCGTTTCGAAGCTAACTTTATCGCATTCCGCTTGTTTTTTTCCGTTACATTCTTGTCTTCAGCAACAAAATAAGCCTGGTTATCAGAAAGCCCCTTCGCAGCCCAAATCACTCTGCCCTCTCTATTTCCCAGTTTCAAATTTATCGTAACGGTCACACGACGCTCTCTCGCGGAATCTCTACCTTTAGCGGCAATCGTCTGTATAGTTATTTTCGAGACATCGCCGCTTAAAATGGCATCGGCATCGTTGAGATTGCTGGTAAGACTTTTTTTCTCGCGCAGCACGAATTCATTGACTAAGTTTTGGGTAACGATAGTTTCCACGCCGGTTTCAGTGGTGCGGTTTTCAAGAATTTCTACGAAAATACGATCAACACCTTCGGGAAACCCGCCTCCCCTCGGGAGATGATACCCGCAACCGGAGATTGCTAATAATACTGGTAGAATCAACCAGATAATTTTAATTTTTTGATACATTATCATTTACATTAGCGCAAAGCGCATAGGGCATAGATTTTAAGAAAGATTGCTTGCGTAAGTGCATATTTTCTTTACTTTTTGCCTTGAATCCTTTGCTTTGTGCCTTACACGACAATATTGACAAGCTTATTTTTAACCACAAAAATTTTTTTTATGGGTTTGCCACCGATGAATTTCTTTACCTTTTCATCCGCCAACGCCATCTCCTTAATTCTATCATCACTTGCATTAACATTTGCATTGAAGCGGCTTCGAAGTTTTCCGTTGACCTGCACGACGATTAATAACTCATCTTTTTCAAGAGCATCCTTTCGATAAGTGGGCCATGAAGCCAGAAGAATGCTAGACTCATATCCTAAAGCTTCCCACAACTCTTCAGCAAAATGAGGTACGATCGGTGAAAGCAGCAGAGCAAGAGATTCCATAGCAGATCTCATTACAGCTGCCTGCTCAGCATTATCTTTTTCTATTCCGATCCCCGACATCGTGTTAAACAGCTCCATAATCGCGCTAATAGCGGTATTAAAATGAAACCTGTCTTCGATGTCATTGGTAACTTTTTGAATAGTTTGGTGGGTTTTTTTATAGAGCTCCCTGATTTTCCCATTGAGACGATCCGGGTTATCATCAAAGCCTTGTATGTTTTTAATTGAATCCATGACACTTGCAGCCAGTCGCCATACACGATTTAAAAAGCGAAACCCGCCTTCCACCCCTTGCTCACTCCACTCCAGATCGCGCTCGGGAGGGGCAGCAAACAAGCAAAAAAAACGCGTGGTATCTGCTCCATATTTATCAAGCAAAATATTCGGGTCAACCACGTTCTTTTTTGATTTGGACATTTTCTCCACCCGGCCAAACGTTACCGGCTTATTGCACTTTCGACAAAAACGATTCCCATTTTTACTTTTTATCTCTTCGGGAAGAAGAAAACCGTGTTTCTCACAATTCATCGTCTCTTTGCAAACCATGCCTTGGGTGAGCAATCGGGTAAACGGCTCCTCAATTTTGAGCAATCCCTGATCCTTTAACACACGTGTGTAATATCTCGAATAGAGAAGATGTAAAATTGCATGTTCAACGCCGCCGATATATTGATCAACCGGCATCCAGTAATCTACGGCAGCTTTATCAAACATACCCGCATCATAGATTGGGCTGCAATATCTATCGAAATACCACGAAGACTCGACAAACGTATCCATCGTATCTGTCTCTCTTCTGGCATCGGCGTTGCCGCATTTTGGACACTCTGTTCGTACAAAATCATCAAGTTCAGGCAATGGCGATTTTCCGCCTTCAAGTATATCCGCCTCTTCCGGCAGGATAACGGGAAGATCATCTTCGGGTACCGGCACGATGCCGCATGAATCGCAATGAATGACGGGAATCGGAGCCCCCCAGTATCGCTGTCTGGAAATGCCCCAATCTCTTATCCTAAAACTCGCAGTGTTACGGCCTAGATCATTTATTTCAAGATATTCAGCAATTTTTTCCATGGCCACGATATTATCCATCCCGTCGAACTGGCCGGAATTGACCATAACGCCCTCGCTCACATAAGCTTCCTTCATGGTGTCTGATTCAAGATCAAGATCGTGCGGTTTGACAACAACGATAATATCCAAACCATATTTTTTCGCAAAATCAAAATCTCGCTGGTCATGCGCCGGCACGGCCATTACGGCCCCCGTACCATATTCCATCAGGGCGAAATTGGCTGTATATATGGGAATGCGCTTATCGGTCATCGGATTTTTGCAATAGCGGCCAATAAACACCCCTTCCTTTTCATAATCTTCGACAGATTTTGCCGATCGGTCCTGCAAGGATATACGTTCCACAAATGCCTGAACCTCCTTTTCTTGCGGTGTTCCTTTGGAAAGCTCAGCTACCAACGGGTGCTCCGGTGCCAGAACCATAAATGTGGCCCCGAAAACGGTATCGTGTCGGGTGGTAAATACAGGAATAAAATCATCGCGGTCCTCGATAGGAAACCGAATTTCAGCCCCGTAACTTTTACCAATCCAATTTTTCTGCATCGTAATCACTTTTTCCGGCCATCCGGGCAACTTATCACAGTATAAAAGCAGATCGTCTGCATAGTCGGTAATTTTAAAAAACCACTGCCATAGCTTTTTCTGGCGTACCTGCTGACCACATCGCCAGCACAGACCGGCTTCAACTTGTTCATTGGCCAATACGGTTTGGCAGGCTTCACACCAATTCACAAAAGATTCCTTGCGGTATGCCATGCCTTTCTCATACATCTTTAAAAACAACCACTGTTCCCAGCGATAATAATCAGGCTTGCAAGTGGCAATTTCTCTGTCCCAGTCGTAACTGAATCCCAGACGTTTAAGCTGAGCACGCATGGCATCAATATTTTGATAGGTCCATTTGGCCGGGTGAGAATTATTGGCAATCGCAGCATTTTCTGCCGGCATACCAAAAGCATCCCAACCCATAGGGTGCAAAACATTGAAGCCCCGCATTCGTTTATATCTGGCCACCACATCGCCAATGGAGTAATTGCGAACATGGCCCATGTGTATATTGCCTGATGGATAGGGAAACATCTCCAAAAGATAATATTTTTGTTTGGCCGGGTCCTCTTTTACCTTAAAAAGCTTGATTGATCCCCAATAGGCCTGCCACTTTGGTTCAATTTTTTTCGGGTCGTATTTAGGCTCCATTACTTATCTTTCCCTCTTTTTTCTTTTATCCAGATTAAAGATCCGTTTCCAACTGTTTATATCAGAAGATAATCCATTAAAATACTGCAGAACTTCAGTCGCATCTTTCATGCCACAATATGATACAAATAACAAGACAGTCCGTCAAACCGAAACCAACATCTCTTCGCAATTTCGATGTTGCTAATATGGCAAACTTCTGGTTATCCCTCTTATCCTCGGGAAATCTGCGGGGAAAAATCATTTGACTTGTCTCGAACAATTTCATATTCAATCTAAAGGACCACGCTTTATGAAAGAAAAACATAATTATTAAGTAGGATTCGGTAATAGAAAAATATCACATTCAACATGGGTCGCAAGGATAAAACTTAATGAGCATGAAAATTTTAATAAATGCGGTCGAGCATGAAGAATGCAGAGTTGCCATAGTCAAGAATAACCGATTGGAAGAATTCTATATTGAAAGTACGGCCAGGGAAATCACTCAAGGCAATATATACAAAGGTACGATCACCCGAATTGAGCCCAGTCTTCAAGCCGTGTTTGTCGATTATGGTGCTGAGCGCCATGGATTTCTGCAAAAATATGAAATTCACAGCGACTATTTTCAGGACATCGACTCGGGAGACCGCGATATTCAAAATCTCGTAAAACGAGGGCAGGAACTACTGGTACAGGTCACCAAAGAGCCCCTTATGAAAAAGGGGGCTATGCTTACAACTTATATTTCGTTGGCGGGAAGATATTTGGTCCTGATGCCCGGAGGTGACAAAAAGGGAATATCCCGTAAGATAGAGGATGAAGAAGAACGCAACCGACTGAAAGATCTTGTGGATAAACTAAAACTACCCGATGATTTTGGGGCCATTGTCCGGACTGCAGGCCAGCATTGTACCAAAACGCTTTTAGTGAGAGATCTAAGGTATCTTTTACGGCTTTGGAAAACCATCAAAGGCAGCGTCATGAAGGCAAAAGCCCCTGCACTTCTCTATAAGGAAAGACACCTGATATTACGGTCAATTCGAGATTATTTTACCCCTGATGTAACAGAGATTCTCGTCGATGATGCAGCCGTCCATCATGAGGTCAAAGGTTTTTTAAAAATTATTTCCCGTAAGCATATCAAAATCGTCAAACATTACAAAGGCGCTAAGCCCATCTTCGCAAAGTTCCAGCTTGAAGACCAAATTGCATCCATTTATGAAAACCGGGTTCATTTGAAATCCGGCGGAACAATTGTCATAGAGCCGACCGAAGCACTGGTTTCCATAGATGTCAACTCCGGCAAGTCGACCCATGAGAAATCCGTGGAGCAAACTGCCTATCTCACAAACATAGAATCGGCTGAAGAAATTGCGCGTCAGCTCAGATTAAGAGATTTGGGTGGTCTTATTGTTATCGACTTCATCGATATGAAAGATCCAAAACACCGCGCCGAAGTGGAAAGAAAGCTAAGACGCCATGTTAAAGATGATAGAGCGAGAACGACGGTCGGCAAGATTTCACGATTCGGCCTGCTAGAAATGTCCAGGCAGCGCATCCGGCCGTCCATTGAATTTGGCAGTTACCATCCATGCCGGTATTGTCGGGGCAAGGGGTTGGTGCCATCGCCTGAAACCCTGGGAATTGGTTTTTTACGAAAACTGAGTCTGGAAACATTGAAGCAGGAAATCTCCACTGTAAAAGGAATTGTTCCCGCTGAAGTTGCTGACTATCTTTTAAATAAAAAACGCAAGGAAATTGTGGAACTTGAGCACAGGCGCGACCTTACCATAGAGGTTGAAGGCGATAGTTCCATGGCTCCGGGAGAAAGCCAGATTATTTGTAATGAGTGAACGTTTGGATCTGTTTAGAACTTAGGGCCTTCGCCTTAATTGGAATGGCCGACTTCGCCAGCCTACTGCGCCGTGGTAACTACGGCTACGAAGGTCGGATAGTAGCCTATGGTTATGACGGCTTAATTGGAATGGTAATTATTATCAATAAGTTATAAAATTATCGAGATTTTTGAATTTTTTTTAAATTCAACGTGCAGCCGGCTGTCAGTAGGATTTCATTCGCTAGATGGTTGATCAAAAATAAAAAAAATTGAATAATGATTTGACGAAAGTTTTTATTTAAAGTATATCAGCGCCATTTTTGATCCTTTTATCACCATACATGGCTTTTATTGCTTAAACTAAACGAACAAGTTACTTTTAACTAAAATCGAATCTGATACGGGTTGCTGAACCGAACAACCGGTTTCATGTATCAAAAAAGCAAGGAGGTTTATCTTGATTGATATCGCTTATGCATTAAGTCCGGGCGGTGGCGGTGAAGGAGGCGCCGGTGGATTCACCGGTTTTATCCCGCTTATTTTAATGTTCGTCATCTTTTATTTTCTGCTAATTCGCCCGCAGCAGAAAAGAAGCAAAGAACACCGTCAGATGGTATCGAATCTGAAAAAGGGAGATCGTATTATTACCAGCGGTGGTATACACGGCCGTATAACCGGAATGGATGATACCACATTAACCGTGGAAATTGCCGATAAAGTCCGGGTTAAAGTTGCCCGTGGAAATGTATCTGGACTGGTTCAGCCTGGTTCCCAGACTCAATCTGAAAAAAAATAGCTGGTTAAATTTCGATCCATTAAATACGTGTTTTTCGAACAAACAGAGGCCCCATAGGATTTAGTTAAAACCTCGTTCAGGTTTTAAAAGGACGGACCATTGAAAACGTTTTCCTGGAAATTGCTGTTGGTTTTTGCGGTCATTGTGGCAGCTATTATTTACATTATCCCGACGGTGGAGATGAGAATAAACCATAAGAAAGAGCCGACTTTGTGGCCGCGTAAACAAATAAACCTTGGTCTTGATTTGCAAGGCGGCATGCATCTCGTCTTGGAAGTGGACACGGAAAAAGCTGTTGAAAGCAATGCCGAACGTATTTCTCAAGAAATTAGGGAGGGTCTCAAGAAAAAACGAATTCGCAATGTGGCGGTGGATCGTATTGAGGGAATAAAAATCGCCACTCGGGTTCAAAACAAGGAAGCGGTCAGTAAAGTCAAAGAACTACTTGATGATGAGTTTAGGGATTTAAAGCTTTCAGAATCAACAGATAACGAAATGACTGTCTTCACAATGGAAATTCCGGATAGAGAGTCCGACCATATCAAAAAATTGGCTGTTGACCAAGCACTTGAGACCATTCGAAACCGTATTGACCAATTTGGCGTTTCCGAACCGGATATCCGCCGTCAAGGCGACAAACGCATTTTAATCCAACTTCCCGGAGTCGAAGACCCTCAACGCGCCAAAGACCTGATCGGAAGAACGGCTCTGTTGGAATTTAAATTGGTGGATGAAGCCGGCGATCTCCAAGCCGCCTTAAAGGGAAACCTTGCGCCCGGCAGGGTGGTACTCTATAAAGTCGATGAAGATCCTGATACCAAACGCACCCTGAAAACGCCGTTTCTATTAAAAAAACGCACCCTGTTAACCGGCGGCTACCTCACCGATGCCAGGGTTCAAATTGATTCGCAGTACAATACTCCTTATGTGTCCTTGGAATTTGATAAAAAAGGGGCACGGATTTTCGAAAGGATAACCGCAGACAATGTCAATAAGCGTTTGGCCATCGTATTAGACCAAAAAGTTGCCTCTGCGCCAGTGATCCAGGAAAAAATTTCCGGCGGTCAGGCTCGAATCACCGGAAACTTTACCATGGATGAGGCTCGGGACCTTGCCATTGTGCTGCGTGCCGGTGCGCTGCCGGCACCCGTTATTGTACTTGAGGAGCGCACTGTCGGCCCTTCACTAGGTACCGATTCTATACGCAAAGGCCTTATCTCCACGTGTATCGGCGGTATCCTGGTTATCCTGTTTATGATTTTATATTACAAAGGTTCGGGGCTAATTGCGGATTTTGCCCTGGTGCTCAACATCATATTGATCGCCGGTGGATTGGCCGGTTTTCAGGCTACCTTGACCCTGCCGGGAATCGCCGGCATTATTCTTACGATTGGTATGGCCGTAGATGCCAATGTGATCATTTTTGAGCGAATAAGAGAAGAGCTGGCACTGGGCCGAACCCCTAGGGCGGCGGTTGATGCCGGCTACGATCGGGCAACCCTTACCATTTTGGATGCGAACGTTACCACATTGATTGCCGCGGTGGTGTTGTTTCAGTTTGGAACAGGACCGGTCAAAGGGTTTGCCGTAACCTTGAGTTTGGGTGTTATTGCCAGCATGTTCACCGCGCTTATTTTATCGCGCATGATATTTAATTATATATTGCTAAACCGGCGAGTCAAAACGCTAAGTATATAAAAAAAGGAACATCAATGCATTTTGTAAAAGCCGACATCAATATGAACTTCATTGGGAGACGAAAGATTGCCTTTTATTTGTCCATAGCAGTTATTATCATCAGCATCCTGTCGCTGATAATTCACAAGGGTCCCAAATTAGGAATCGATTTTGAGGGTGGAACGCTCATCCAGGTGAAGTTTCTTGCTTCAGTAAACATCGATGACATCAAATCCGGTCTCAAAACCATTGGCCTTGGAAAATCATCGGTGCAAGGATTCGGCGAAGAAAGCGGCAATGAATATCTCATTCGTACCGACAGCCCCCTAGTTACCTCCGAAGGATTTTCATCGGAACTCAATCAGGCCTTAGAATCATCGGTTGGCTCTGATATAGAGATTCGTCGTTTGGAAATGGTCGGCCCCCAGGTCGGTGAAGATTTAAGGGCAAAAGCCTTGTTTGCCATGTTTTATGCCCTGCTGTTTATTACCATCTATATCTCGGGCCGATTTGAGTTGAAATGGCTAATCAGCGCTATCATGGCTGGGGCACTCATCGGAGCGGTTTATATTTTTAAACTATTTGATGTCAGTATTCCTTTTCTCATTGTAGCAGCGCTCATTGTGACCTTGATTCTCTTTTGGTTCCTCGAGTTAAAATACGCCATGGGTGCCATCGTGGCGCTTATCCATGATGTCACTATTACAGTTGGTGTATTTTCTATTTTTGAAAAAGAATTTACACTACCGATTATTGCGGCCCTGCTCACCATTATTGGTTATTCATTAAATGACACCATTATTGTGTTTGACCGCATCCGTGAAAACTTAAAAAAACATCATAAAAAACCTATGGAGTTTATTATCAACCGAAGTATTAACGAAACCCTCGGTCGAACAATTCTCACATCTGTGACGACCCTTTTTGTGGTGGTAACCCTGTTTATTCTTGGCGGCGGAATTATTCATGACTTTGCATTTGCTTTGATTATCGGCGTGCTTGTCGGCACCTACTCATCGATTTATGTAGCAAGTCCGATTCTGCTGACTTGGCAGCAACGGGAAAAGCGAAAATGAAGTAAAACCCTTTTCAGCCATTAAAAAGTTAGCGGCCAATGGAGTAATAGGCGCTTAGCGGTTTAAAATTTCAATTAGCAATAGAAATTCCCCTATATTCAAGGGGGTTTTTTTTGGATGGCGCATCCGACGAATTGTCTATTATGAAACACTTACTTCCGTGGTTTTGTTTAAAAAGCGTTCCGGGTGTCGGAAATCATCTTTTTAAAAGATTGATACATCATTTCAAATCTCCGGAACAGGTTTTCAATGCAACCCAAAAAGACCTTCTTCAGGTAGAAGGGGTGACAACCCGAGTGGTAGCAGCGATCCAGAATCACAAAATATCGGATGATCTCCAAAAAGAGCTCGACCAAATCAGCCAAAAAGGATTTCAGATCGTAACCCTGCTGGACCCGAATTATCCGGCGCTCTTACGCGAGATACCGGATCCTCCGCCTTTTCTTTATGTTTACGGAAATCTGGACGGTACTGCGAATAACATTGCGGTGGTCGGGTCCCGACACGCAACAACTTACGGACTCACAACCACCAGAAACCTATGTGCGGATTTAGCTCGGCTGGGCGTTACCGTTGTCAGTGGCATGGCCAGAGGAATTGACACAGCCGCCCATGAAGGAGCGCTAATGGGGAAAGGAAAAACAATTGCAGTTCTTGGCAGTGGCTTGGACAGAGTGTATCCATCAGATAATGAAAATATCTACCACCGGATTTCTGCAAATGGAGCAGTCGTATCTGAATTTGCTTTAAAGACCGAACCCGAGGCTCACAATTTCCCTATCCGAAACAGAGTCATTAGCGGTATGGCCCTGGGGACCGTTGTGGTCGAAGCGTCCAAAAAAAGCGGGTCTCTAATTACCGCACGCCTTGCGGCAGAACAAAACAGAGAAGTGTTCGCCGTACCCGGTAGTGTGCAATCCTTTAAAAGTATCGGCACTCACACCTTGATCAAACAGGGAGCCAAACTTGTTGAACACGCACAGGACATTCTTGAAGAGCTGGGAGCTGCAATTGCAGTTCAAGATACGATGAATCATAAAGAGCATGATCAAACAAAAGAAATACTTGCATCCCTTTCACCAGATGAAGTTTTGGTTTACGAAACATTGGGACCTTATCCGGAGCATATCGACGATCTGGTGCGCAAAACATCGATGGATCCTGGAAAACTTTCGAGCATCTTGCTAAAATTGGAACTCAAGGGAATTGTGCAACAATCACCTGGTAAATTATTTTCTATATATGCAATATAAGAATTGCTAAAGCTTTTGATTATTTTTTCCGATTAAACCAATTGATGGTTTTGCTATTTAACGATTTGGAAATAACTTGACTAAATTTTTGACAAAACTAAAATAGTTATTAAATTGTTGAGTCATTAAACGATAATACAATCGCCTACCCTTTTTACCCATTGCTAAAGTGAGGATACACAGTGACGAAACCGCTTGTTGTTGTAGAATCGCCGACAAAAGTGAGAACGGTTAAAAAGTATCTGGGTCACCACTACAATATCGCTGCCACCGTTGGTCACATAAAAGATCTCCCCGGTAAAGAGATGGGCATTGATATTGAAAACGGGTTTAAACCCATATACAGAACCATCCCCGGCAAGCAAAAAGTAATTAAATCGTTAAAACAGGCCGTCGGCGACGCCAAGGATGTCTATTTAGCACCGGACCCCGATCGAGAGGGCGAAGCCATAGCATGGCATACCGCCGAAGTCCTCAAAAAAAAGGGAAGAAAATTCCATCGGGTACTTTTTCACGAACTTACAAAAGATGCCATTCAAAAGGCGATGGCATCGCCCGAAAATCTCCATCTCCATAAATATGAAGCCCAACAGGCGCGTCGCATACTTGATCGGCTTGTAGGTTATCAAATATCGCCTCTGTTGTGGCGCAAGGTAAAAGGAGGGCTCAGCGCCGGAAGAGTTCAATCCGTAGCATTGCGCATCATTTGTGAGCGAGAGCGCGACATACTGGCTTTTGAAGCTGAAGAATACTGGTCGATAACCGCCCATCTCGAAGGCAGTTCCCCTCCGCCGTTTACGGCCAAGCTGGTAAAGAGAAATGCTGAAAAGATAAAAATTCCGAACGAAAAGGCGGCCAATAATATTTTGGCTGACCTTAAGGGCAAAAAATTTGTTGTCGATAAAGTTCTTAAAAAAACCATCAAAAAGAATCCCCTGCCGCCATTTACGACAAGCAAACTTCAGCAAGAAGCTATCCGAAAACTTAGATTTTCGGCTAAAAAAACCATGCTGATTGCACAACAGTTATATGAAGGGATCGAACTCGGACCCGGAGAGCCGGTCGGCCTGATCACATATATGCGCACAGATTCCACACGGATAGCCAAAGAGGCCGCCGATGAAGCGCTTCAGTTAATCGCAGAAAAGTTCGGCAACGAATACACGCTGGAAAAACCAAGATTTTTCAAAAATCGAAAAAAAGCTCAAGATGCCCATGAAGCCATCCGGCCCACCTCCGTCTATAATATCCCGGTCAACCTAGCCCCGTATCTATCCAAGGATCAGTTGGCTTTATATCGTCTCATCTGGCAACGCTTTGTGGCTTCCCAAATGACCGAGGCACTTATTAACCAGGTGTCGGTATCGATTCATGCCGGCTTGTATATATTTGCGGCCAGCGGATCATCGGTAAAATTTCCAGGTTTTATGAAACTTTACATGTCCGTTGACGATGAAATCGAAAATGAGAGCCAGCGCAAAAAACCTGTTCTGCCTGAGCTTGCAGAGGGCATGGCATTGAAACTAAATCAATTAGAGCCAAAACAGCATTTCACCGTGCCGCCGCCACGGTTTTCCGAAGCTTCCTTGGTAAAAGAACTAGAAGAAAACGGAATCGGCCGTCCCAGCACATATGCTACAATTTTATCTACGATTCGGCAAAAGGAGTATGTCAATCTCTTAAAGGGGTATTTCAGACCGACTGAGCTTGGATTTATCGTAAATGATTTATTGGTAAAGAGCTTTCCCGATATATTTAATGTCGAATTTACGGCCAGAATGGAAGAAAACCTCGATCTGGTGGAATCTGCAGAAGCTGATTCTTCAGAAATTTTGACACGCTTTTACAACCCGTTCAAAAAAGATCTGGACGCTGCTTCAGAAAAAATGCTCAGTGTCAAAGGTGTCGGCATACCCACCGGCCTCTCCTGTCCGGACTGCGGCAAGCAACTCCATATTAAAGTCGGAAAGAACGGTCATTTTCTCGCCTGCAGTGGATATCCGGATTGCACCTATTCCCGGGATTATGTCAGGGATGAGAAAGGAAAGATTCAACCTGTTGAGTCTAATTCGGAAGAAATAACGGATAAAGTATGCGACAAATGCGGCAGGCCGATGGTGATAAAGCGCGGCCGGTATGGCGAATTTCTAGCCTGCAGCGGGTTTCCCGACTGTGAGCACACGCAGTCGTTAAATTCCAATGGTCCGGGAAAGCCGATTGGGGTCAAATGCCTGGAAAACGGGTGTAGCGGAGAGATCCTCGAACGGCAATCAAAGCGGGGTAAGATTTTCTACGGCTGCAGCCGATTTCCGGATTGCACCTTTGCCACCTGGGATAAACCGGTAGTCAAGGAATGCCCGGCGTGTGGTGCCAAATTCTTGGTAGAAAAAACCACCAAAAAAGAAGGCACCGTCTTGGCCTGTGTTGAGAATGGTTGTGGATATAAAGAAGGTGTGACGTGACTAGAAGCTGTTTTAAACCTCCGATCAGGCTTGAGGACGAGATGCAGGTTGACGGAAAAGCAACAACATTAGAGTGCCTAAAATAAATACTTGACATTACAACATTGGCTTGATAATGTTCTACGAAATTTAGGTATTGTAAAATTATTATGAAGAAAATTCTAGCCATTAGCAACCTTATTAGCCTTATTCTCGTTCTCGTAGTCGGTATTATTATCGGCTGCGAGCAAAGGGGTTGGTAATGGCCTAAATATATTAAAAGCTAAAAAAAATCCGTTATCAGCCCTAAAAGGCTGGCAACGGATTTTTTTTTGAAAAAATGAAAAGGACAATTAAATTAATCATGCAGGGGGGGTAATGAAAAGTGTATCGAAGAAACAACCATGCCACGATGAAATCTCGCACAGTGCAAAAATCTAAAACGCTGACCGGCACTCAAGTCTTGATGGAAGTGCTCAAGGATGAGGGCGTTGACACCATCTTTGGATTTCCCGGAGGAGCCGTCATAGACATTTATGACGAGCTTGCAAAAACCGATATTCGGCATGTATTGGTTCGGCATGAACAAGGTGCTGTTCATGCAGCCGATGGATACGCACGGGCTGGCGGTAAAGTCGGCGTCTGTTTGGTGACATCCGGACCGGGTGCAACCAACACGGTCACCGGAATTGCATCTGCATACATGGACTCCATACCGATAGTTGTTCTCACCGGTCAGGTGCCCACCCATCTTATCGGCAATGATGCCTTTCAAGAAGTAGACATCGTCGGTATTACCCGTCCCTGTACGAAACACAACTACCTGGTACAATCGGCCGAAGATCTTCCTCGTATCATCAAAGAGGCGTTTTACTTGGCACAATCCGGCCGCCCCGGCCCGGTTCTGGTAGATCTTCCCAAAGATGTCGTCGCCGGTAAGCTGGATTATGTTCCGCAAGAAGAAGTTAATCTAAAATCATATAATCCGACCTATCATCCAAATAAGAAGCAATTACGAAAAGTGGTGGAACTCATCGAACATGCTGAAAAACCGGTAATATTTGCCGGGGGCGGAATTATACTCTCAAAGGCATCTGAGGAACTGACGGAACTTGCACGCAAAACCCAGATACCGGTTACAACATCGTTGATGGGGTTGGGTGCCTTTCCTGGAACCGATCCTTTGTGGCTAGGCATGATTGGAATGCACGGTACCTACCGCGCAAACATGAGCACGGGCGCATGTGATCTTATGATCGCCATAGGTGTGCGATTCGATGATCGCGTTACAGGCAAAACCGAAGCGTTTGCTTCTCAGGCCAATATCGTGCATATTGATATCGATCCCACATCGATTCGCAAAAATATTCCGGTAACCATACCTATCGTCGGAGATTGTAAAACGAGTTTGAAACACCTCAATCCGCTTATTGACCAAATTGATTTGGGAGATATCCACACCAAGCGGAAAAAATGGCTGGATCAAATTGAACAATGGAAAAACACAAAACCGCTGGCGTATAAACAGGAAGATGTCATTAAGCCGCAATATGTGATTGAAAAACTTTATGAAGTAACGAAGGGTAATGCCATCATCACCACAGAGGTTGGTCAAAACCAGATGTGGGCAGCCCAGTACTACCATTTTGAAAGACCCAATCATTTCATTACTTCCGGTGGACTGGGCTGCATGGGCTTTGGTCTTCCGGCAGCCATCGGCGCTCAGGTTGCCTGCCCGGATAAACTTGTGGTGGATGTTGCCGGAGACGGCAGTATTCAAATGAATATCCAGGAGATGGCGACCGCCGTTCAATGTTGTCTACCGGTGAAAGTCGTCATTTTAAACAACCGTTATTTAGGTATGGTCAGACAATGGCAGGAATTGTTTTACGAAAAAAGATACGCCTGCACAGGCATGGATCATGCGCCTGATTTTGTGAAGCTTGCGGAGGCTTTCGGAGCAGTTGGGTTAAGGGCTTCAAAACCTGAAGAGGTGGAATCTGTACTTAAAGAAGGCTTATCCATACCGCAGCCGGTTATTATGGATTTTGAGGTCGACCAGGAAGAAAGTGTATATCCCATGGTCCCTGCAGGGGCTCCGATTACAGAAATGCTGTTGGTGTAGATTATAGGCGTTGCGGGTGTCAGGTTTCAGCTCCTGGCTTTCTAAACCCTGACACCGTGAAACCTGACACCCCTAACCTAAAAGCCGGAACCCGGAACCCGTAACTTGTAACTCGTAACAATGGATTTAAGGCATGCAAGAAGAAAAACACATCATGACCATGCTGGTTGACAATGAACCCGGTGTTCTTTCAAGGGTCGTGGGCTTGTTCAGTGGAAAAGGCTTCAACATCGAAAGCCTTTGTGTAGCGCCCACCATGGATCTCAAAGTTTCCAGGATTACCATTGTTACCAAGGCCAATCCGCCGGTTATTGAGCAAATCGAAAAACAGCTCAGGAAACTTATCAACGTCATCAAACTGCGCGATATGACAGGACCCAAAGCGGTCAAACGAGAAATGGCGTTGATCTGCGTCAGGGCCAAACCCGAGCACCGCGCAGAAATACTGCGCATTGTCGATATTTTCAGATGCAAGGTTGTTGACGTGGGTCTGGAGCATTACATAATTGAAGTTACCGGCGATGAAGGCAAATTAACGGCTTTGTTGAATCTATTAAAGCCGATGGGTATTGAAAAGATCGCCAGAAGTGGGGCGTTAGCACTATACCGTGAACCCAGGTAGTTTCCGACCGGAAATGGCCATTTCCCGCAATCTCGACGTCAATTTGCGGAATTTGGTTGTGCGACTTAAAAATATAAGAAAACTTTGGCAGTCATTCAACGGATAAAACTCAACCAATAACTAATAAATAATGCGAGGATAACGATGGCACAATTTGATTTTGGTGGTGTGATGGAAGAAGTGATTACGTCCGAGGAGTTTTCTCTGCAAAAGGCCAGAGAACGTCTTCAGGATGAAACTGTGGCGATCTTGGGTTATGGTGTTCAAGGGCCGGGACAGGCGCTGAACATGAGGGATAACGGTATCCGAGTTATCGTCGGACAACGTGAAGGCGGATCATCCTGGGAACGTGCCGTGGACGACGGCTTTGTTCCGGGAGAAACCCTTTTTCCCATTGAGGAAGCCGCAAAAAGAGGAACCGTCATTCAATTTCTGCTCTCAGATGCCGGCCAGGTGGCGACATGGCCGACCGTAAAAAAATGTCTGGATGACGGCAACACGCTTTATTTTTCCCACGGATTTTCCATTGTGTATAAAGATCAAACCGGCATTGTGCCGCCGCCAAATGTTGATGTCGTTTTGGTCGCCCCCAAAGGTTCGGGTCGCACGGTTCGAACCAATTTTCTGGACGGTAGCGGAATTAACTCCAGCTTTGCCATATTTCAGGATTATACGGGTCAGGCCAAAGAAAAAACCCTTGCGCTAGGCATTGCGATTGGATCCGGCTACCTGTTTCCGACGACCTTTGAAAATGAGGTTTACAGTGATCTTACCGGCGAGCGCGGTGTTTTAATGGGATGTCTAGCGGGAGTGATGGAAGCCCAGTACAATCTGCTGCGAAAAAACGGCCACAGTCCAAGTGAAGCCTTCAATGAAACTGTGGAGGAATTGACCCAAAGTCTCATCCGACTGGTGGCCGAAAACGGGATGGACTGGATGTTTTCCAATTGTTCCACAACGGCTCAACGAGGGGCTTTGGATTGGGCACCCCGATTCCGCGATGCCGTGGCGCCTGTTTTCGAAGAACTCTACCAAAAAGTAATTGCCGGGGAGGAAACCAAAAGAGTCTTGGAAGCCAACAGCGCACCGGATTATCGTGAAAAATTGCAGAAAGAACTCAATACCATAAAGAATACCGAAATGTGGAAAACCGGTGCGACGGTACGATCGCTTCGACCGGAAAATAGGAGATAGTTGGAGAACAGCATGGAACCCGTACTATTATATGATACCACGTTAAGGGATGGTACCCAGGGAGAAAATATCAACTTTTCTGCTGAAGAAAAAGTCAAGATCGCATTGCGATTAGATGATATCGGCGTACACTATATCGAGGGCGGATGGCCGGGGTCAAATCCGAAGGATATGCAGTTTTTTGATCTGGCCCAAAATGTGGAGTTTAAGCATGCCCGACTCGTCGCCTTTGGTTCGACCCGCAAACCGGGAATACAACCCGACAAAGACGACAATTTACAAGCACTTCTTGATAGCGGCATGTCAACCGTGACGATTTTTGGGAAAAGCTGGGATTTGCATGTCGAAGAAGTGATGAGAAATACTCTGGATGAAAACCTCGCAATGATTCACGATTCCGTCAAATTTTTAAAATGGAACGCTAAAGAAGTTATCTACGATGCGGAGCATTTTTTCGACGGGTATAAAAACAACCGCGAGTATGCTCTGAAAACTCTGTCCGCTGCATTGGAAGCCGGTGCCGATTACATCGTACTTTGTGATACAAACGGCGGTACCCTGCCCTTCGAACTCGAAGCAATCATCAATGATGTCCAAAATTACTTGAAGAATAAAAGCTTTACAAATTCCGACGGCAGCCCGGTTAAATTGGGTATTCATACCCACAATGATTGTGGAATGGCGGTCGCAAATTCGATCGCCGCCGTGCGCGCTGGTGCGGTTATGCTCCATGGGACCATTAATGGCTACGGTGAACGCTGCGGCAATGCGGATTTGACATCGATTATTCCGATTCTGTGCTTAAAAATGAAACAGCCCAGCGTTTCCCAAGACAATCTGAAGAAACTCAAAAGCCTTTCCAGATATGTCAGTGAAACTGCAAATCTGGTGCCGTTAAACAATAGACCATTTGTGGGTAGAAGTGCGTTTGCCCATAAAGGTGGAATCCATGTCAGTGCCATCATGAAAATACCACGAGCCTATGAACACATTAATCCGGTCCAGGTTGGTAATGAAAGGCGTGTTCTGGTTTCCGATCTTTCCGGCAAAAGCAATGTGGAGT
>CP070746.1:570173-580358 GCA_020348305.1 Desulfobacterales bacterium | reverse complement strand
TGGCCAATTTTTTCGATGATGAGCTTTTCTGCCATGGCCACACCTATGCGTATCATGCATTGGCGACATCCGCTATACCGGCGGCAGTCAAAGAATACCAAACATTGTTTGATTCCGGTGCACCGCAGAAAGCCAGCGAACATCTAAAACAAAGACTCTATGCATTGGCCGATAAGCACATTTGTGTTGGGGACGTACGAGGAATCGGCCACTTCTGGGCTCTTGAGATTGTTAAGAACCGCAAAACCAAGGAACCCTTTGACACAAAGGCTGAGAAATTCGCCGGTAAGGCACTGATGCCGGCACAAATTGGTGCTGAAGCCATGAAAAATGGTCTATATGTGGCCTCCTGGTATGATACCATGGTGATTGCACCGCCATTGATTATTACTGAAGAGCAAATCGATGAGGCCATCAGCATCCTCGATAACGCATTAAAAGTCGGTGATAAAGAAGCGGTTGAGACGGATGTACCGGCCTCTAGAAGCTCTGATTATAAAAAGTAGCCCTTGCAGAATGAAGTCATGAATCAATTGGCATAAAAAAGCATCTCCAATTAACGCTTTGGAGGAGGCACCAGATTAGAAAAGCGTGCCGGGAGCTTTTTCCCGCCACGCTTTTTAATTAAATTAAATGGGGAGGCACAAATGGAAGGCAAAAAACCATTTTTCTGAAAAATATTCTCACCGGAATATTAAACTTTGAAGCATTTATCTTTGATATCGGGAAGCGATAGCAGCAGAAATCGGCCTTTCGCCAATCCATTGTTATCTTTAAGTTTTCTTATTCCTGATTGACATTTTCCACTCAAGTTTCTATAATTATCCAATAAACGCAATTTGAGCAAAGTTAGAGAATATCTATCATACATATTGGTAAAATTTAGCGATTTATTCACCATATGAAGTAAAGGATCAGATTACTTCTTATTTAAGAAGGTTACCCGGATACAGACTTTATGGCCATTATTAATTTGCAAAAAAGGGAGGTTGAGTGCAAGATTGTGTATTATGGCCCGGGTCGTGGAGGTAAGACTACCAATCTGGAATATATTTTTAATAATAGCAGAAAATATATGACGGATGAGTTGGTCTCCATTAATACGCAAGGAGATCTTACACTCTTTTTTGACTTTGTTCCTATGGGAGTCGGAAAAATAAAAGGGTGTGATGTTCGTATCCAGCTATACACAGTTCCTGGCCAACAGAAATACAGCTCCACCCGGAAGCTTGTTCTAAAGGGGGTTGATGGTGTAGTCTTCGTTGCGGACTCACTTAAAATCCGTCATGAAAAGAACATTCTTTCATTAAAAGATCTGGCGAAAAATTTAAATGCATATGGCTTGAACATTATGAAAACGCCGATTGTAATGCAGTACAATAAGCGTGACCTTGCCAACGATGACTTACCTGTGATGTCAATTGAAGAGATGGAAAAGGCTTACAACGGTCAGCTCAAAGCGCCTTCCTATCCGGCCAGCGCAATTACAGGACAAGGAGTTAACGACACACTAAAAACCTGCCTGGTTTTGACGTTGAAATCGTTGAAGAAAGAGGCCGGGTGGGCTTGATTCGATTTCGGAATTTAGACCTGATAACAATTACCCCGCAGCTAACAACCAGCGACCAGCTGCCAGAATCCAGAGACAAGTGACCATAAATCCGAAGATTGGGTGCTAGTTGCTCTTATTTGATTTCAGAAACTCGCGCCGATAGATTTTGCCGGATCCCATCATCACACTGATGGGATGGAGCGTTTCGATGTTTTCGCAGACTATTTTAATCGCCGCTGCGATCGGAACCGATAGCAAGGCGCCCACAATGCCCCACAGCCAACCAAAAAACAACAGTGAAAGCAACACAACCACCGGACTTAAATTCAATTGATCGCCCATGACCTTCGGCGCTATGCCATTGCCCATACCCAATTGTATGGTTACCAGCACAATTAGGGTGACAACCCCGGGCCAGAAGCTCGGATAAAACTGTACCAGCGCTAAAAGAATCGGCGGGATGGAGGCTAAGATGGAGCCGACCGTTGGGATAAAATTGAGGAAAAACGCCAGCGCACCCCACGTTACCGCAAAATCCACACCTATTAATAGCAGGACAAACCAGACCAGCACACCGGTAACAAAGCTGATTAAAAACTGAAGGGATAAATAGCGTCGGATCTGGGCGGTGATTGAGAAGGTGATTTGGCTGATTTGGTCGGCATTTTGCGCAGAAAAAGATTTTAAAATCTTGTATCGGAAGTAAGGTTTGCCCAGCAAAATAAAGAAAAGAAATATGATTACCAGAACCAATTTTGAAACAAATCCAAAGATGGACTGTGAAAACGTAACAAGAAAACGGCCGATATTTTGGCCCCAGTTGATGCCGGCAAGCGGATCAAATTCCAAGTTCCATCGACTGGTCACTGTTGTTATCAGTTCAGTTAAGCGCGAATGGTATTTTGGGTATGCCGCCACAAAAGCAGAAAACGGTGAATACAAAAAAGTACCGGATAAATAAAAAATACCAAGCAAAATTATAAGAATTACAAAAACAGCCAGGGTCGTGGGTATTTTCCTCTGGGTCATAAAGTTAACGGCCGGTCCGATGAGATAAGAAAGCAACCAGGCGATAATCAAGGGAAGCACCACCGGCTGGGTAAATTTCAATACCATGCCGACCGCCACCAGTACCAGAATCCCCTGGAAAGCAAATGTTATTTTTGTTCGATCAAATTCCATCGTACATATCTTAACCCACAATTGATATAAAATAGTAGAAAAGAATAAATATTACAATATTTTTTACCTTTTCTTTATTTCTTCAAATAATTTTGAGATTGCAACCGCGGCTTTTTCCTCTAAGTAGTAATCCGCATTTTGAAAGGCTTTCACCGGGTTGACTTCAACAGCTTTTGCATCTTTTTGTTTACCAATAATTCTGCGAGTTCCTTGTATACATCCTCCATTTGCATGATCCTTTCATTCAAGTTGAAATCCTAGGCATATATTTTTTCACCTGACAATTCTGGTTTACATCACACAAGTTACAATTGCGAGGATGTCTTTGGCAGCCCGCATAAAACGCATAGGAGCCGGCGAGCCGGGTTGCCTCGGATGTATAGATTTTTTTCATCTCATCATCAATATTGGCGACCGTGCCGGCAATGCCTGCATACCCGGCCCAGTTTGCATTTTCCAAACCCGATTGCCGTGCAATGTCAACACATCTTCGCATAAGCTGCCGATCCGCTCCGGGATGACGTTCCAAAGCAAAATTCGGTCTAAAAGCCAGGAAGCAAACATTAAGCGAGGGATCGATAGAGGCAATAAATTCGGTTAGGGGTTTTATTTCATTTTCATTCAATTTAGGGATCACAACAATTCGGTATTCCCAGAGCTGGTCTTTGGCATATTTTCCGATATATTCGGCATTTCGAAGCGCCGGCATTGCCGATGCTCCTGTCAGCGTCATGTGAACGTCATCGTGATACGCCTTCAAATCAAATGTGACGGAGGTAGTAAACTTCAACACTCGTTTTAAGCTTTCTGCGGTCATAAATCCATTGGTGTCAAAGTTGACTTTTGTGTCGGGTTCCAGTTTTCTGGCCGCTTCGACGACCTTTTCAATGTAAGGTAAGTGAATGGTGGGCTCGCCGCCGGAGAAAAAAATTCGGTCCGCTTGCATTCGCTTGCCGGCAAATGAATTCAGTTGATCGACACATTCCTCAGCCAACCCTTGCGGATCCAGATACCCTCTCTGTTCAATACCGTTGTCCGGGTATTGGGAGATGGTCCAGTTCTGGCAGTGCAGACACTTATAGTTACAACCGGCCATAAAAACAGTATAGCTTTCCGGCGGGGCCGCATGCAAAGTAGCTGACGCTACAACGGGCAATGTAGCCCTGCAAACCCCGGTTTCAGCGTTTAGTCGATTTACTCTGCAGCGATGCTCGCAAAGTTCGCAATGGCTAAGTTCGCTGAGAAAATCCATTTTTGTAAATAACCATCAGGCGTTCATGGGTGTGGGTATACTAAAACGATAATTTGCGCTCTTCATCGGGTTCACTAACTACTGATAAAGACACTAATAGAGGAATGAGAAGATATATGCCGGTTGCGGTATTAGTTATTAAATATCGATTTTTGTTTCCGATGTTCATCCTTTGCAAAATCTTTGCTAACGTAAACTTGAGACGGGGTAATTCTTACAAGAATAGGCAGATACCTACCGTCAAAGGATTGATTTCTCAAATAGGTTGTAACAACATTTAAGCCCGCTTCGGCGTCGTTTAGCCTTTTTTCAAATCGTGCAAGCCTTAAACGATGCAAATCTTCCTTGTGCAATATTTCTACAAGGTGTCTAGGGCCGAGTGCATTCTTTCCAAGGTGATTGATTAATGCGGAAAGAACCTTAATCATGGAACGATCGAATTTCGTCTTTTGGGACGCCAGAATATCTGTGCATAAGAATTCGTAACAGACAGGCGCCCGACCCATGCACAGGGCACAGCCGGTTTCGGTCAGCCAGCCAAATTCTGAGCTATACGTTGCAAGCGGCGGGGCTTTTTCCCGCAAAAGAGAAAGAAAAGGACTTTCGATGGTCTCGCGGCAAAACTCCTGCCTACAACAGACATCATCGCAATTGCGGCAATGCTGGGCACAGATTGTATCCATAAACGCCCGTAAGCGTTTTTCGAAATCGATATATTTTTCAACTATTTTATTCAGCTCAGACATTGGAAAAATTCACCCCAAATCAGTCCTTGCCATAAGCCGGTTTGCGCTTCTCAACAAAAGCATTAAGCCCTTCTTGACCATCGGGATGATCGGCACAATCGCACAGTCCTAGCCGTTCCCTTTCAATTTGAGACTCAAATGATGTAGTAAACGAGTCCGTAAGCAAGTTTTTTGTCCAGCCAAATGATTGCAGCGACCGTTGCGTCAATTGTTGTAACATGCCTATCGCCTCATCTAAGGATCTCCCATCTTCCACCACCTTTGTTACCATCCCCCATTCTAACGCTTGATCCGCCGATATTGGATTGTCAAAAGCAGCGATCTCTAATGCACGCGCAAGACCCACAATTCTCGGCAAGGTGAAAGTCCCTCCGCCATCAATACATAATCCATTTGAGGTATAAGCTTGAACCAGCCGTGCTTTTTTTTCCATTACCCGGAAGTCACAGGCGAGTGCTAATGAGAAGCCTCCGCCGGCTGCAACGCCATGGATGGCCGCCACCACCGGCTTGCGCATCCGTCGAATCTCAACGATTGCTAAATGAAACTGGGCGGCTAATCGATGAAAAGCTGCGCCAGCACCATCCGGGGATTCTACCGCATATTTAAGATCTCCCCCGGCACAAAAAGCCTTACCTTTGCCGGCAATCACAATTCCTTTGACACCGCTGTCTTTCGCCAATCTAGAAAGATGGCCTGCTAATTGGGAAACCATTTCCAAGTTAAAGGCATTGTAAGTCTCCGGCCGGTTTAAAGCAACTTCCACAATGCTTTCATGTTGTTTCACTTCGATGAACTCGGTCATTAGTCTCCTCCTTTTCATAGAACTAGCTTCAACACCCAATCTTTTGCCTGATGAAACAAAATATTTTCTCCATTGAAGTTATTCGGAAAAGAGCTCCGAGGGCTTTGGATAGATAACCTGGCCTTTTTTTGTGAGGACTGCACCGGACGTAAGTTTATGGGGCCTTAAATTGTAATGATAGAGGAAGTGGGTTCCGGCCATACCTTTTGCGTCTAAAAAGTCACTTAACAGCCTTCGATGGCATTTTCAGAAAAATTTTTCTGCACACAGTATCGCTGTCGAAAATTTTATTTTTGAAAAATTATGTTTTCAATCTTTTTATCAATATCGGATAAAGACTTTTTCATCAATAAGACGGTATTAATATAGGCTTTTTTGCTTTTTGCATCAGTTTTGTTCGGGTTAGCCATAAATTCTTTAAATGTTGCAGAAATATCTTTTGGCATAGTTAAAATAAAATCCATAATCATATCTGACGAGTAACTGTTCTCTCTCATTGCCTCCGAAAATCTTTTAAGATTTTTACTATATATATTTTCAAGCCTTTTCCGTTCAGACTTAAGATGCTCAAGTTTTGATTCTCGGTTCCAATGTCTATGATCAAAAATTAGCGTAACTATCGGAGTGATGCTTGCGATCAATCCACCTATAATAACCCCGATCAAGATATCAGACATATCTTCTGCCCTCCGCGGAAATCAAAATGTATATATCATGCGAGTCGACAAGTATAAAAATGCAATGCTTCTTGAGACTATTTTCAATTTTATTAAGCCATGACCCTATTAACATGTCAGCCGATAATTCTCAACAGGATTGTAATAGCTGTAAAGTGATCGATACTTTAAAATTTAGCTGGTTTTAGCTCAGCTAATAAATCTCGCCTATCCGCAATAATACAACCCTGATATCTGATTTTGCCTCAAGCTTATTTGGATTGGATCGGCAAAAAAAAATGAGTTCGTAGCCTTTTTATGGATGTTCCTTATGCCTCTGATGTTTTTTTTGATGCTTGTCGCTCATCAGAATACCAATACTTTCGAGCAAAACCTTCAAGTGTGTATTTAGGAATGATGAGACTTAAAAAAAACTTGAAAATTAGGCAAATGTAGTGCCACTCCCCAAATTGATCAAATTTCCGTGTTGAAGTTATCGCCTTGCATTTCCTGATTCTAACGAGACGTTGACCTCGAATTCGTCCATGGTTTCTTAGTTTCCATAAAAACTGGACATCCTCAGCAAATAAAAAATTTTCATTATATCCCCCAATGTCCCAGAAGTCTCTTTTGCGACAAAATATGACCCCCGTATCCATCCCCGTAGCCCACACCATCGGAACCATAATTGCGTAAGCAGAAGCAATACCAAGTGACATCCTTTCCAAACGAACCCCCGTTGAACCGCCTACTATTTTTGATGATGACAGTGCTTTTTCAATTTCGTTGAATGTATCATGATGGATGACATTATCGGCATCCGTAAACGCTAATATCTCACCCTGTGCGACCCTTGCACCTGTGTTGCGTACGGCTGCAATAATCCGCCGTTCTTCATGAACAATTAGACACCCTCTGCGCCCAGCAATTTTAGCCGTATTATCGGTGGATACATTATCAACTACAATCACCTCAATTAAAGAAGGGCCAAAGGCAAAATGTTCGCAGGCCTTTTCTACTGAATCCAAAAGGGCAGGAAGATATTCTTCTTCATTATAAACCGGTACAACTAGTGAAATTCGGATCATAAGCAGAAATCCACATCTTATTATTCTAATTGAGAGAAAAAATCTCAATTAGGCGCTAATTATTATTCGTTATGAGAAAATGACTTTATTTTTACTAAATACCATCGTCTTGCCTTTCGCATCAGGTGTCGGTTCCCTCATCCGTTTGAGATCGAGTTTTTGATTTCTTTTTCCATGGTTTTAATGCAGTGATAAATATAGCCAAAATCAAAGTTGAGCCCTGAAAGGTTCCGAAAATGTACAGCATCGTTCTGTTGTGCAGATAGGTCGGGTCCGAGAGAGCGGCCAACCCCTGTTTATTGGATATTTGAGCCAGGCTGCTCATCCAGGGTCCCAGCGGGTAGGTTCCAAAAGCCACCCCATACACCCAAAAAAAGAATGAAGACCTTTCAGCCAGCGTTGACTTTTGGGCTCAATTTTTTCATCTTTGCACCCTTTCTCAAAATATAATTGGAAACCACTTTAGGATTTTGCAGGACATATCCTAAAGCCTTCGATGAATTCAGATTTACACCCAGGGCAAAAAATATATTATGCTTTCAAGAAGTTCGCCCCTAACTTTTATAGTTATACGTTGTTGAAACCCGACATTTCTTTCGCCATGAGGGGAGTCCGACTTTTTCTGGAAGGCGATATCTGTGTTTTTGGCGACTGCGCCCCAGCGGTGACCACATATTTATGATTGCTAGCGCAGCGCAGTTCATCTGACATGAAAGATCGTCTCATCATAAATATGTGGTCACTCCCGGCAAACGATTGATATCGCCTGGAAGAAAAAATCGGATTCCCTGCAGATCATAAAATTGTGGCATTTCTAAATCGTATAACTATAGTTAAGCGACAACGGTTAAAAGGCACTAAATTACTGTCAGTTTCAGTATAGCATGAATGCAATGAAATTGCGATTTTGCAGGGAATCCAGTTATCCGCTTCAACGCATATTCCTTGTTTATATTTGATAAGAACATTAAAGCCGTTTTGTATATGTGATTTTTTCATTGGATATGATTCTAACGCTAAAGCAAAGGCATGTATTCCAATTCCACAAGCGCAATCCAATATCTTTGCTCCCGAAGGAAGAGAGGTCAGCAAATCTCTGTGCGGGTCAAGAAGCTAAATTGAAAGTTGGGCGAAAATATCTCATGTCAGGGCCTGGCCCCGATTCATGGTTTTATTGTTTTGATTCAAATAATTGAAATTGGTCATTAAATGTGATGTTTGCTAGAAACCAATTTGATTTTGGCTTATAAAAATAAAACTCCCAAGCTGTTGGAGCCAATTCTGATTTTAATACATAAACTAATCTAATAATAGATTGCCCGATTCTTTCCTCATGAATTTTCTCAACACCTAGAATGCTTCCATAAAGAGGTAGACCACTTGCAGTCTGAGTTTTTAGTAACTGAACAGCCTGTGGTTTAGAGGTGGGAATACTAGAGCCTTGAAGAAGTAAGTCATAGGCTTCGCTTATTTTACCATTCTGAAGCATTGCAAAAAAAGCTTCGACCATTTGAGTTGGGCCTTGTTGCTTTGCATAGGATATTGAAACTGAAACAAACAGGATTAATAAAATTGTAATGGATAATTTCTTAATCATTGTATTCTCTCCTTTTCGTCCTAACAGGCCGCGAGTTGAGCGGAAGGTTCTCCACATAATGCGGCGCGCTAGCGGCGGGGTTATGCGGAGGTGCTTTCCGCTCCATTGAGCTGATAGGCGGCGCGCAGCGCTGCCTAACGCTGAACTGAGGGGCCGGGCGGTTTCTAATGAAATTTGTTCGTAACTAACTCATCCATAATTGATAAACGCCAAGTTCCCCTTAATCTTATGTGTGACTTGCATTCCCATGGCATTGAATGCGGATAAGAGTTCACCTGGACTTCGGGAAATGAGCGCTCCTGATCCGGCTAGCATACTCAAATAGCGGTCGCTCCAACGACTGCTCTGTACCAGATCAGTTATCGCTGACTTTCCACCAACTGTTAATACACGTTTTATTTCTTTCATCGCTGTTTTCACGTCATCTATACAATGTAGGAGATTGAGCGATATAACAGTATGGAAAATATTAGTTTTGAATGGCAACCGAAGTGCATCTGCGTGCAAAAAGAACATAGTTTCAGATATATTCCCCTTTAGTTTCTCAAGTCGAGATTTGCCTTTTCGCAACAACTTTAGTGACTGATCCAGAAATACTACAGGTCGATTCGAACAATTTGCATAAATTTCTGCCGTAAATGCCAAGGAGCCGCATGCGATATCCAGAACCCAACCCTCAGACGACCAAGCAAGGGTATCTTCACATAAGGTGGCATAATCTTTTATATTGTTTCTCTATGGGCAAGCCCAACGTTTGGATCAGTGGTGGCTGCAAGGCGCCAGCCGAACAACCATCCAGTGAATCCTGTGGTTGGGCGGTTAACTCTGCCCTCTTATTCTTTTTGTTCACTGCCGACTTTAAGCTCATCGTGATTGGGCAACTGGGAGTTCGATAAATGATGGATGATTCATTTCTCTCAGTAAATGGAGCTTGGGTGCCGGCTTGATAATTGGCGTATCGAAGTTGTCTGCATCCGCACAAACAATCGTAGTGCGTATCCTGTTTCCCTTATGGAACCGGTACGAGGTTGGCAGTAAGCTGAAGGCCAACTCGGCTGGGTCCCCGGCCGGCATTTGCGCCACGTCACTCTGATAATGAGAGTGATAGGGCAGCCCCATATTCTTGAAAGGAGCTTGGCTTCGCTTGCGATGAGAAGCCCGGAGGTTCCCTTCGGTGATGTAGGTGGACCTGCCCTTGCGATCCACTTCTAACAGATAGACGAATACATCCAGGTCCGGGGCATCGGTAGAGAGCCAAAGATGAGCAACTGGATGTCCCGTCACCTCAACGTCAGTCTCGAGGGGAG
>CP070746.1:562074-570073 GCA_020348305.1 Desulfobacterales bacterium | reverse complement strand
TGAAATAAAGCACTATAAAGTTCGATAGAAATTCAAATCAAGAATTCAATTGTTCTGTAAGTTTCAGGTCAGTCTATTATGAAATCAAGTCAAGAAAGATTAGGCAACAAGTAGAGAAATCGTAATAACTAGTTGTATTAGAGAAAGAATCATAGTTCCTATCAGTATGAACATTGAAATTGGCATAACGTCCCAGAATTGAAAATCTTGGAGGGCCTTTAACATAGCCATCAAGGGCAATCGAAAAATTTGGCTTTAAATTTATGAAATCTTTCCAATCTATTACAGTTCTCGGTTCTAAGTAAAATCGAATCATGTTATTATTACCCTAAAATCAACTAAAAAGATGTTAAGATTCCCCCAAACTAATGCTGTAGATTCAGGTCCGATTCCACCAACAATTCCAACTGTATTCATGTTTGACTCCTAATATATCTCCACTTTAGTTCAACGGCATAATGTATCTGATGCAATAATTGCGTCAGGTTGCCATTATCTCAAAGTGATGTCAAGATCGGGTATTGAGATATTCTCAACTTTGGGAAAATTTGAGATATGTAGAGGGTGTACCCCAAAAATTTTAAGTCTATCCAAATTTGCTGATTACAACTTGTCAAAGAGGGAATAAACATATACATAAAATATAAAATCTCGAAAAAGGAGGCATTCAATGGTTGACGGTTATATGGGAAAGATCGGTTTTGTTGATTTAACCACCGGAGAAATCAGAACACAGGCACTCGATGAGCCACTGATTCGCGATTATATAGGCGGTTACGGCCTTGGTGTGCGCATACTGTTTGAACACCAGAAAAAAGGCGTAGATCCTTTGGGCCCCGAAAACATCTTAGGCTTTACCGCGGGAACATTGACAGGGACCAAAACGCCTGCCAGCGGTCGTTATATGGCGGTCTGCAAATCGCCGCTGACCGGTGGGTGGGGAGATGCCAATTCAGGCGGTTATTTTGGCAGTGAACTGAAATCAGCAGGTTGGGATGCAATTTTTATTTCCGGTATGGCAGCAGCGCCAAAGTGGGTAATTATTAATGACGGCAGCATTGAAATACGTGATGCTTCCCATCTGTGGGGCAAAGATACCGTCGAAACTGAATTGTCGATCCAAAAAGAATTGAATGAATCTAAGATGAGAGTTGCCACTATCGGACCCGCATCTGAGCGGTTATCATTAATCACCGGAATCGTTAACGATCGAGGCCGAATTGCTGCGCGTTCGGGTGTGGGGGCGGTTATGGGGGCCAAAAAGCTCAAAGCGGTGGCGGTACGCGGGACCGGCAAGGTGGCTGTGGATGATAAAACCAAGCTTGATGCGTTACGCAAAGCGTTTTTAAAGGAAATGCGAGAAATGCCGGGAATGCCGGATGTCTTGATGAAACACGGAACTTGCGGGTTTACGGCAGGGCTGGTGGCCTCCGGAGCAACGCCGGTCAAAAACTGGCAACTGACCGGAGAACAAGCATTTCCGCATCTTATGAAAATTGCCGATGCAGATACCATCATCCAGTACCAAACCCGGAAATATGGTTGTGCGAATTGTCCGATAGCCTGCGGCGGCATATTCAATGTTGCCGAAGGCAAATACCCGGTTGGCGAAGTGCATAAACCCGAATATGAGACCATCGGCGCCTTCGGCCCGATGTGTATGAATGATGATTTTGGGTCCATCATTAAATTACATGATATGTGCAATCGAAGCGGTCTGGATACCATATCCGCCGGAACGGTTCTGGCTTTCGCCATGGAGTGCTTTGAAACGGGTATTATTTCCGAATCCGATACTGACGGTATTGCATTGACCTGGGGCAATGCCGAGGCCATGATTGCCATGCTGGAAAAAATCATAGTGCGTGAGGGTTTTGGCGATATTCTTGCCGACGGGGTTAAGATTGCCGCCGAAAAAATCGGAAATGGGGCTGAAGCGTTTGCGATGCATGTCGGCGGACAGGAGCCTGGATTGCACAGTCCGCTGCTGCTGCCCGGCAGAGGCGTTGGTTATATTAGTGATCCAACTCCTGGACGTCACACCGCGGCACCGATGGCCCGGATCGATGCTGGCGACGGAGCAGCCGCACCTTATCCGGAATTAACGTTCAAAGGTTATGAGCGCTATGCATACACCGGTAAAGGCCCTTTGGGTGCCAGGCTTTCCAGTTACCTGCAAGTGGGAAATTGCGCCGGCATCTGTCTGATGCCCATGATTTTTTTCGGTAATTACCCCTTGATTGAATTTTTCAACGCCGTAACCGGGTTGGACGTCGACCTAACAGAGACTTTGAACTCCGGCGCACGCATCCAGACTTTGCGTCAGTGTTTCAATATCCGCGAAGGCATTCAGTCTGTTGATGTAAAAATGCCTGGGCGTATGTCAGGCCGGCCGCCTATGGCGGAAGGTCCTTTGAGCGGCATAACTGTTGATGTCGACAGCCTGACACGTGAATATTTCCAGTCGATGGGTTGGGATCCGGTTAGCGGTGAACCACAGGGGGCCACATTGGAAAAACTGGGTTTAGCTCATTTGGTTAAAACCTTCGGCTAGAGTCGTTTCAAAATCCCATTGAAATGCAATTCGGCGAATGATAAAAGGGAAATATGAATATCTTCTGTTTTTCGTTTGTGAGCAATTTCCCATGTTTTGTCATTTTAGCTCTTGGGTGATAAACCCAAATCATATATCTCAAATTTGGTCGGCTCTTCCAGCAAATTTTCCAATTCCGATTCGTTTGCTGCGCGGTTCTCGCTTTCCTCCCAGCCGATCCAATCCTCAACACTTTGCCATGTGGAAATAACGGTTATGCTCCGGTAATCATAATGATTCACCAGAGTTTCTCCTGAAATATAGCCGGGCTGATTCATGGCTTTACTGCGTATTTTATTCAGCAGTTTATATGCGTCATCAACTTTACCTTCTTTAATATGTCGTTTGATAAAAACCTTTACTGCCATAATGACCTCCGTTCAAATATGAGTGCAACCACAAGTCCAAGAAATATAGTCTCAGTTATTGTTTATTCATAATTAAGATAACCAAAATGATTCAAACTTCAAGGCAAAAAAGCTGAGGTGAATATAAAAGATAGGCGAATGTCTTTGTTGATATTTTCAAAATTTATGCTTGAAATCTGTTTGCGATTGGCGTTCAATAGCACATCATTTTTGTTCGCATAGAAGAAAGGAGACCAAACAAATGGTTACCTGGAAAACCTACTTGCAAAAGCACTGCTCTCAATACCTTGAGGAACTTTTTGAGTTTCTTCGTATACCGAGCATATCCAGTCAACCGGAGCATGAAAATGACGTCGAGCGCGCTGCCGAATGGGTTTCGGCTCGATTGCAGAAAGCGGGCATCGAAGATGTCCAAATTTTGTCAACAGGCGGTCATCCGGTCGTTTATGGGCAGTGGCTGCATGCCGATGACAGGCCGGTCATTTTAATCTACGGGCATTTTGACACGCAGCCGGTGGATCCGATTGAGCTTTGGTCGAATCCTCCGTTTGAGCCTGTGGTCAAAGAAAATCGTGTGTATGCACGTGGTGCCACCGATGACAAGGGCAACTTGTTGATTCCGATTCTTGCTGTTGAAGCATTATTAAAAACCCAAGGTACCCTGCCGGTGAACGTCAAATTCTTCTTCGAAGGACAAGAAGAAATCGGCAGCCCGCAGTTAGCAGATTTCATCCCTTCTCATCGGGATCTATTGTCATGTGATTTGATTCTCAGCGCGGACGGCGGGCAATGGGAAGAAGATCAGCCCGCCTTGCACATTGGACTCAGGGGGATTTGTGCGCTGCAGATTGACGTACTCGGCGCCAAAGCTGATGTTCATTCCGGCACCTATGGCGGTACCTTCATGAATCCGATTGATGCCTTGGTGCGAATTATTGAATCGATGCGCAGCCCGGATGGCAAGGTATTAGTTGAAGGGTTTTATGAAGATGTGCGTTCCCTCTCTGATCTTGAAAGGTCCCACATTGCGGCGATTCCCTATAGTGAATCGCAGTACAAAAAAGAACTTGGTGTGGACGAGTTATTTGGGGAGCCCGGGTATTCCACCTATGAGCGTGCGTGGACGCGTCCCACTTTGGAAGTCAACGGTATCTGGGGCGGATATCAGGGAGACGGGCTCAAAACCGTGATACCGAGCAAAGCCCATGCAAAGGTAAGCTGTCGGTTGGTACCTGATCAGGATCCGGATAAGATTATTGAATTGGTTTGCGCGCATAGTCAAAAATATGCGCCGAAAAACGTAAACGTCACGGTCAGCCAAATACCCGGCGTTGCCGATCCTTACCTGATTCCTTATGATCATCCGGGCAATCAAGCGGCGCGAGCCGTTCACAAAGAGCTATTCGGCAAAGAACCTTATTATGCCAGAATGGGAGGCAGTATTCCGGTTTGCGGCATTTTGTTAAAAGCCCTGGGCGCATACACGGTGAATTTTGCCTTCGGACTAAATGATGAAAACGCGCATGCTCCCGATGAGTTTTTCCGGCTCAGCAGTTTTGAACTTGGCCAAAGTGCCTATTGTAAATTGCTGAACCACTTTAGTGAATGGAAACCCTTATGATATTAGGAGGTCAATTATGGTAGCCAATGGAAACGTCATCGGGCTTATCGGAAGCCCCAATCGCGACGGACGAACCAATCAGCTCGTCAGCGCTGCTTTGAAGGGTGCAGCCCGATCCGGTGCACCCACCGAGCTGATTCAGATGGCCGATCATGTAGTGGCCGCTTGTAAGGATTGTATGCCTTGGGTGTGCAAAGAAAACCTGAAATGTACCTATGAGGATGAGGCTTTCGAATTTCTCAGCCAAAAAGTCCTGAATTGTGGCGCGCTGATTTTGGGTACGCCTGTCTATTGGTGGGATACCAGCGGGTTGGTGAAGTATCTCATTTTAAAAATGTTCAGGGTTTATGCATCTTCAGCACCGTTGCAAGGACTTTCGGCGTTTGGCATTGCCATTGCCGGAGGCACCGGAAATGGTCTGGTCTCCGGACTTCGTCCGGTGTACCACTTTTTCCAGATGATGCAAATGCGCGCGATAGAGCCGCTTCCGGTTACCCGTTTCAACTTCGATATTGCTTTGGAGCGGGCTGAAGAACGCGGAGAAGAAATTGCTAAGATGGCTTTGCAGCGTGCTCCGTTTAAAGGTCTGGAAGAGCGTTTATTATGGTATGATGCATTGCCCTATCTGGGCTTAAGCCGTGCCGAAGAGCGGCGCTTGTTAGCCGATTATACTGTTCAAGGGTTGCGATCGAATGACGGTGCACCGCTTGCTCTTGGACTTGCACGTGCTGATGAACTGGCTGCAGCCGGCAAGTCATTAGACGCTTTAGTTGAGATTACTCAGGTATACGATGCCGGCGCCAAAGCTTATGATGCCAAGGATTCAAAAAAATAGATAGAGACCTCTCACTCGATAGCGCTACATTTGACTTTGATCTGCACCGAAAACTAAAAGGACCAATGTGTTGTGAAAATTATTTTGACTAACGATGATGGCATTGATGCGCCGGGGCTTCAAACCCTTAGTGGCTGTGTTGAGGGTTGTGGCGACGTCATTATTGTTGCACCCGGTGATCCTCAATCCGGTATTGCTCATCGAGTCACCACCCGCGCACCCATCCGGGTGAATGAAATCAGACAACGTGTTTACCGTGTTGAGGGTACTCCTGCCGATTGTTCTCGTATAGCGCTGAAAGACATCGCTCCGGATGCAGATTGGCTAATTTCAGGCATAAATCCGGGAGCCAATCTCGGCTCCGACGTTTACAACTCCGGTACGGTGGCCGCTGCACGGGAAGCTGCCATATTAGGGTGCCGATCGATTGCGATTTCACAATATGTTGCCAAAGATCAGCAGATCAAATGGGATATCACCGGACACCACGCCGAACCGATGCTTAAAATGCTGTTTGAACACGATCTTCCCACTGCCCATTTCTGGAATGTAAACCTGCCCCATCCGCTGGACAATGACACTGAGCGTTCTTACCGATTTTGCGGTTTGGATACCCATTCGCATAAATATGAATATGAAAAAAAGGGAGGCGAATATACCTATAATGGCAGCATTCATGAACGTCCGCGGGATTCTGGGACCGATGTTGCCGTCTGTTTTGATGAAGGACTAATCGCGATAACACGGATTGCGGTGGGGACCACAAAATTGGCTTGACGTCTCGGAATAAACACCCCGATTCGACAGGTAATTATCCTATCCATGATGGAGGCGCATTATGCGTATCATATTGATCGGTCAGGCGCCATTTGGCGCCAAGGTATTGGAGGGCCTATTGGAAAAAGACGCCGAGATTGTAGCAGTTTACACGCCGCCGGATAAACCCCAGGGCCCATTGGACCCACTCAAGCGCACAGCGCTTTATAAAAAAATAGCGGTCTTTCAACCGAATACCTACAAAGCGGATCAGGTGTTTGCGGCTTACAAAGACCTTAAACCGGATCTGGCGATTTTAGCCTTTGTTAACCGCATTATCCCTTTGCCATATTTGGAATTGCCCACCTTTGATGCCATCTGTTATCACCCCTCATTTCTTCCGCGTCACCGCGGTGCCAGCGCGATCAACTGGGCGCTCATTATGGGAGACATCAAGACGGGTCTTACCATTTTCTGGCCGGATGCCGGTATTGATACAGGGCCCATCCTGCTTCAACGGGAAGTTGAAATCGGTTCGGACGATACAGCCGGATCAATCTACTTCAATCATCTGTTTCCTATGGGGGTTGATGCTATTATCGAATCCGTAGATTTGATCAAAGCGGGCAAAGCCCCGAAAATCCGTCAAAATGAGGATGAGGCAACCTATGAGCCGCCCTGTGAAGATCAGGCAGCCGGTATTAACTGGAACAAATCTGATCATGAGATTTACAATTTAGTGCGCGGTTGTGATCCTCAGCCGGGCGCATATACGCATCGGCAGGGAGAAAAAATCCGTTTGTATGGAGCCCGACTGTTGCAAGACCCCGTAGCTGAGCAACCGGGTACGATTGTGCAGATCGATTCTAACAGCATTCACATTGCGGTGAATGGCGGAAAACTCGTGGTCGGCAAAGTTCACTCTGAGAGCACAGGGAAAGTGAGGGCTGCTGTGTTTGCATCAGAACATTCATTAAATGTCGGGGAGCGGTTTGCGTCAGCGCTATAAGCTAACTTGCCATCTAAATTACGATTCTGGTTTTGATTTGCGCTTGGGCGCAAATATTGGTAGAATATGACTAAATGGTTCAAATTCTAGATTGTTTACAAAATTATTAAGAAATTAAGACATGTTGAAAAGAGCATCAAAATTAAACGTAGTGCGCATCGGTAGCGATATTACATACAGCAGTCTTAAAAAGATTGGAGATGGGATATTAGCATCCTTTCGCGGTCTTATTAATGAGATAAACTTGTCTCACCATGCATCCCCCGTCGTCGAAAGCGTTGATGCGCAGTTATTGACGATGATACTTGATGAAGAATATAGCGGACACACTTTAGGGATAACTGATGCGGACTTGAAGACTCAAGATGAAGACGAATTTTATAATTCGATTTTAGGCGGCAAGAACCCCAGAAACGATGTTGCGGTAGTTTCTACCAAAAAGCTCCTTCCATTAAAAATGTCTTCAAGTAAGCATTATGAATTATTTATCGATAGAACTTTGAAAGTATCGCTGCATGAAGTGGGACACAACTTCGGTTTAACCGATCACGCTTCCTACAGGCAGACGCGGGATGGATCCTTATGTCCCATGAGCAGAGGAGAATTCAATAAATTTGGGTATCGAGGGTATATCAAAATAATAATTGATGGCAGAGGCCTGAATTTTTGCGATGAGTGTGTCGATTTCTTAAGCAAGGTTTACGGTTTCAGGCGGCGATATAAAAAATTATTAAAAGACGCACTTGAGAGCTCACCAAATTGATTAATTGAAAACATGGGCAAATTCAGGATCGTTTCAGAAGTGATTTCTATTATT
>CP070746.1:548711-561974 GCA_020348305.1 Desulfobacterales bacterium | reverse complement strand
GAACCAACCCCCAATAAAGCTTCTCCAGGCTGTAATCATCCCTCTTAACGATGGCCAGTATTTGCTGAGTCGGCGCAATATTATAATTCGGAATGATGTCGACAGGCGAAGGCTGGATGTTAAAAAAATTATGAAGTGTTCTTAACGAACTAAATTGAACGAATCTTCCACACATTACTGCAGCCTCAGGGCATTGCTGTCTCCAATTGATGCTTACCGAAATTCCGTTTACTTTTTTTCGATTGTATAACCTGCTTTGCGCCAAGCATTCCAACCGCCTTTGAGGGCGTATACTTTGATCTATTCATTATTTGCTCTACTTTGTATATCAGCAACAATTTGTTTATGCAAACGACTATCTATTAGATATAAAGAATCAAAAGTAATCCCCCAAAAAAAATTAGGGGTAGCTCTTTATGAGCTACCCCCTCCCTAAGGAATTATTTGATACAGTGTGCCCGCCAGCACACTGTTAATGATGTTATCGGAGCTTTAGAAAAAAACTTTACTGAAAAAATGCATTTCTGCGCCAAGGTATTGGCAGATTATATAGAACGACATAAATCATTGCGCCTACATACACAGCGTTGTGCATGTTTGACCTTATGCGGTAGTTTTAAAATCAATAATTCAAATGGCGAATACGCAATTTATTATGACGCTGTATATAGATCCATGTTATGAATCTTCTATTTTGACATACTCATTTTTGTCCTGACAATACCATTGATTGGGTCCGATACACTCATAATTGTCCCCCGACAAGGCAATCAGCTGTTCGACAAAAATAAGCGCTTGTTGTAAATCTTGAAACAGGTTTCTCAGCGTTCCAATATTTTCTCCATACTCAACCACGCACACCATAAAACACATCACCTCTTAAGACTTTAAAACAGTTTCATTAAAGATTGCGCCAATAAAAATTCAACAATCATGCCAACTTATACATGATGCAATAATTGTTTAACATATTGATAATTAACAAATTTTTAACCAAATAAATTCACGACGTATTGAATGGACTGCGTAAAAGAATGTCAAAATTTTGACCTCTTACAATGGGTTTCATTTTTTTCTCACCTGAGAAGTTGTAAGAATAATTCCGCGACGACTTCCTTAAAAGAAAACACAATCTATCAGCTTATTTTAATTGTCTCTATAAACTAGCACTGTTTCTTGACAATAGCGTTATTCAGAGCTATCAATGAAAAAAAGCTGAAATTTTATTGCTATGGTTTCAACGATAAATTGGCTGGCAGAAATTTGGGAAAAGATTAGTCTTTGGGTATCCAATCAGCCCGTATTTTTAGAAGTTGCCATTGGGATAGGCTTGTTTTATGTGGTGTTGCTAATATCAAGGTCGGTGTTTAAGTTCATTGTTTTTCTTTTATCCAGTTTGTTCTCCGGTCGTCCGCGTTTCAGGATTAAAAGAGTGGTCAGAGCTCAGGGTCAATCCAAGCCAGCTAGGAGTGATGAAGAAGCACCGCCGTTTATTTTCAGGTAAGGCCAACCTCCGGCTCAGAGAAATTGACTGTCTTCCGAATCATTTACATCGCTTTACGCAAAACCTCCACCAATTCTTCATCCGTCAGTTTTATGGGATTTCCTTGCATACTGCTCGCTTTTTGTGATTTTTTAACAACAACGTCGAAATCGCGTGTTTTTAATCCGTATTGAGACAAGGGCGGTGTATCTAATTTTGCACAAATATCCTGAACCCAGGTAATTCCATCTTCCGCAGTTGCGGTAATTTTCTGTCTCAAAATTTGGGCAACTTCGTTATAACGAGTTAATATCGGGGAATCAGGTGCCCGCAAGTGCAGCGCCGTTATATTGGCCTCCATAATATAGGGCAATAACCTGGCACAGATGGCTCCATGGGCTGCCGAATACATACCGCCGAAAGGACCGGCAATGCCGTGTACAGCTCCCAATTTAACGTTTGCAAGAGCCAAACCCCCAAACAGACTTGCCACACACATATCTTCACGGGCACTGACGTCATCACCATGTTCATATGCGCGTTGCAAAGCCTTTGACGCACAATTGAGTCCTTCACGGCATATACCGTCCGTCATGGGGTTTGCCTGATTTGAAACAAATGCCTCCAACAGCTGGGTGAACGCATCCAAGCCGGTGCTGGCCGTAATATTCGGTGGCATGGAATACGTCAACTCCGGGTCGACCACTGCAAGGCGTGGCAGCATCAGTGGGCTTCGCATACTTACTTTGACACGATGTTGCGGGGAACCCAGGACCGAATTGCGGGTAACCTCTGCGCCGGTTCCGGCTGTGGTGGGCATTGCGATAAAAGGAGCGCAATTATTGACTAAAGACTTTCCTTTACCGATGACCTCAAGATAATCCATTAATTCTCCGCTGTTGGTTAATAACGCAGCAACCACTTTTCCGGTATCTATGACACTGCCTCCCCCAATGGCAACTACCAGATCGGCCTTGGCACCGCGGGCCTTCTGAACAGCCGAAAGTGCTGTTTGGGTTGTGGGTTCACCGGTCACGCTGAATTGAGTGACCATAATATTTTGATTTTCAAACGCTTTGATTAGTGATGCCGCCCGATCAACGTTGTAACCGGTAACCACAAAAGCGCGCTGTCCCATTTCAGTGGCCAACGGTGCGACTTCGTTGATCGCTCCTGCGCCAAATATGATGCGTGTGGCTGTAGCAAATTCAAATCTCATAATTTCTCGTTTCCTTAGCCCCAACCCTGTTCGTCGGGGAAAATATTTGAGAATTTTATACTGCTTCGAGGTTCGGCCATCATACTGGCCACGATATCGCGCCATTTCCGATAATGCGCTGTTTCTTTGTGGCTATTTGCATCATCCGGTGTGCGATAGACTTCCACCAGTACAAAGCGGTTCGGATCATCTTGTTGCTGAATAACATCAAAACGGGCGACACCTGACTCCTTAACGCTGTTACTGGCATTTTCAATGGTTGCAGCTTTGAAGACATTAATGTCCTCGGTTTTCACCCGTACAAATACATGGACAATAAACATAACTCACCCTCCATAAATGCAATATAATTTCAAATAATTATGCAAATTCCAAAACCTTGTAATCAACTCCTTTGTCCTTTTTATTATCATTTTGTTCAAAACAGTTCAATTTAGATTTCATTGCGCAAATATTTTGCCTGTTTTAACCGTCAAAATGACATTTTAGGGCAAAAAATCTGACGATATTTGTCAATTTCATATTCTCCCAAATTTTGGGAAATTTATTAACTAATTGAAATTAATTACGATATATCAAATCATCAAATTTGGCACGAATATTGTATATATATTTTGCTCGAATGCATTGGGATTAAGACGTTCCAAGTGGCTCTTTGGTATAAATGTTGGCAGAAATTCAGCTTTAGGATTAACGAAAAGCTGATTGATTTTTAAAATTAAAACTTCTCGGATGTGCGTGCATCTTCTATGTCGGGCTCTCACATAATAGAAGATGGAGAATAGCTCCGCTGGAATAACGGCATTTAGGGAAGTTTTAATTTTTTTAGGGAACGATAAGGTGCTGCTCAGAGGACAAAGATGATAGTCCCATTAAATAATTCGATATCGGCTCTTCAGGCCCGCGTCAAAAAATTGGGGGTTACCGCCAATAACATTGCCAATGTAATTTCTGAGGGATACAAAAAATATAGGGCCAGCATGGAAGAAGGTCCTCATGGTGGCATCAAGGTTAATCTAACCCGCCTTGACACTCCAGGCTTTCCATACGAATTGATTGAAAACGGACAACCGCTTGAAAAAGAAATGTCAAATGTGGACTTGACCGAAGAGATACCCAATTTAATGATTGCACAACGGGGCTATGAGGCCAATTTAAAAACCATCCAAACCCAAGATAAGATGATAGGTTCCCTTTTAGATATCGTTACCTAAACCGTTCCCTGCTTACTGAATTTATTTCCCACCTTTTCCGTACTACAAGCTTTCGGACATGATAACATTTTCTATGGCACCGCCATCCAGAAATGCCTGCAATCGCTGAATGTGTTCATTTTCTTCTCTAATAATCGATTCGAGGAAATCCAAGGTGGCCTTATCCTCAATAAATGGTTGCAGCAGATTATAGAACATGACCTTATCTTTTTCGAACTCAATTGCCAATGAAAGCAATTCCTCCAGTTGACTAATTTTTGAAAATTTGGCGTCCTCAAGCGAAAAACTCTGGCTACCCAGCACATCGCTTAAAAGCGCTTTGCCCAATTCTTCCACTTTCGGATCTTTTATAGGTGTGCTAATCTTTTTTCTAAGGTCGGAAAACCATTTTGCATGTCCTATTTCTTCGTCGGCCAACCACTTGAGCAGCGCGGTTAGCGAAGGATTTGAAATTTTATTTTGTGCGTTTCGATAGACTTTTTCCGCATTTTGTTCGATCTGAATGGCCAGGTCAATTATATCATTAATTAAAAACATATGAATACCTTTTGTTTTTTTAAATAAAAAAGTCTTTTGTACCCCAAGATCTTAACAAAAAAATTCGTCCGTATAAAATCCGATAAAAGCAGCAGGCTTACTCCACTAGGCGCAATCGGGTATTACACGTTCGAATCTTCTGCCAGCATAGAATATTTAAATAAGTCTGTAAACATATAAATCATAAAGGAGGATAACAGCATGCCTTCAGGTTCGATCAAAAAAAGTCCTTTTCGGTCCGCACTGCAAGATGCAAAATCCGCTCGCCTGCACATAGACTCGCCCCAATGCAAATCTTCATCTTACAATTTGGCCTATCAAGATATAGATTTTCTTTTGCGAGACGAGTTGCGGCCTGTGCGACTGCAACTTGAGCTGTTAAAACCGGAACTCATCTTGCAGGAACAACATATCGAATCTACCGTAGTGATTTTTGGAAGCGCCAGAATTCCTGATCCTGAAACGGCTGAAGCCCAATTGGTTTCTGCCCAGGCCGAATACCGCAAAAACAAAGAAGATCCTGTGCTGGTCAGGCGGGTAGAAACTTCCCGCAAAGCCCTTGAAAACAGTAAGTATTATGAAGCGGCCCGTAAGCTGGGAAATCTGATTTCCCGTAACTCAGCCAAAGATAGATTGGTGGTGGTCACCGGTGGCGGGAAGGGTATCATGGAAGCCGCAAACCGGGGTGCTCATGAAGCAGGGATACCCAGCATTGGGATGAATATTGTTTTGCCCCATGAGCAGGCTCCGAATCCCTATATAACACCGGATCTAAGCTTCCAATTTCATTATTTTGCGATTCGAAAAATGCATTTATTAATGAGGGCCAAAGGCCTCGTCGCCTTTCCAGGTGGATTCGGTACACTTGACGAACTCTTTGAGACCTTAACGCTGATCCAAACCCGGAAAGTAAACCCTATACCCGTTTTATTGTTTGGCAAAGCGTTTTGGCAGCGGATCGTTAACTTTGATGCCCTGGTTGAGGAAGGAACGATTTCGTCAAGGGATTTGGAGCTTTTCGCCTATGTGGAAACGGCAGAAGAAGCTTGGGAAATCATATCCCAAGCCACCGAATTTTAATCAGGATTTATAAGGATTACGTTCATGAATGATACACTCCCGGTGGTAAGAAGAGATTTAGAATTTTTTCCCCTGCAACACGGCGGTCAGCAGCTCATTCTCATTCGCGACCATCTTGGACTCGTGCAGGAAGGCAAGATGGTCGCCCCACACCTTTACCGGATAATGACGCTTTTAGACGGCAACAAGACCCTAAGAGACTTACAAATGGAGATGATGCGGTTGAAAGGAGGGGTATTGGTAGGCTCTGATGAGGTGAAAAAGGTGTTGGCCAAGCTTGACGATTCATTTCTGCTTGATTCCGATCGGTTTAAAAGGGCAAAACAACAGATCGTTTCTGAATATACTGCCCAAAAAACCAGACCTTGCTCACATTGTGGCCGTTCCTATCCCGAAAATCCAATAGCACTTAAGAAAATGCTGGATGAAATTCTGGGCATCCAACCGCCTTCATCCAAACCGCAAGGAAAAATAAAAGCGCTGGTTTGTCCACACGTTGATCCGAGTGCCGGTTCTAAAGTTTACGCCAGCGCGTATCAGATGCTCAACTACGCATCCCCGCAACGGGTGGTGGTGCTCGGAACCGGCCATCAACTGGCCGAGGGTTTATTTAGCCTAACACAGAAAGATTTTCTGACGCCTTTAGGAATTGTAAAGAATGAGTCGGCTTTGACTCAGGAATTGCGCGATGTTGCTGCAGAAATCATAGCCGCCGATGATTTTGCCCACCGCTCTGAACATTCCATCGAATTTCAGATTATATTTTTACAGCATTTATTTTCAGAAGCCCCTTTTAAGATTATCCCTATCCTCTGCGGTTCCCTACAGACCAATTTGTCTGCATATACGCGAAGTGCTTACCTGGAAAAAGCAGGACCTTTTCTTGAAAAACTGAAGCAAATTATACTAGACGAAGAAAAAGATACAATGGTTGTGGCAGGGGTAGACTTTTCCCATATTGGCCTAAAATTTGGCCATGATAGGCCGGCCGATTATTTGGAGCGCCAGACTGAAATCCACGATAAAAATCTAATACAGCATCTCTGCCGGTTTGAGATCGACAACTTCTGGGAAGAATCAATTGCTGTGGAGGATCGATTTAATGTGTGTGGGTTTCCCGCGATGGCCTGCCTGCTGGAAATTTTGCCTAAATGCCAGGGTGAAATACTCGGCTATCGGTTGCTCCATGAAGCCGCAACCTAATCGGCCGTCAGTTTTGCAGCAGTGGTTTTTACTTCATTAACTTAATTTTGCCTTTAGCATTTAACCCGCGGTGGTTTGGCAAACCAGATGAATGCAGAAGATGCCAAACAGAAAATTCCTAAATAGGAAAATACCAGGATAAAATTGCCTCCGGTTGCATCCAGTAAATAACCGCTCAACCACGGCCCCAGCACGCCGGCAACAAACCCATAGGCGGTAAACACCAACCCAAAAATTGCCCCAAAATGCTGCATTCCAAAACAGTCGTTGGCTAGCGGGGCGGAAACGGCAAACAATGTACCGACCAAAAACGCCCACAGGTAAACAAAATTTATATGTGAAGCATAACCAAGTAAGATGGTGCTCGCGCCGCACAGTGTTGCGCCGCCAGCAACCAACCATGCCGGACCAATTTTTTCCTGCCAGCGACCAATGCAGAACATGAAAATGCCTGCGGCCGCGAGTACAAAAAAAAGCGTTCGGCCGATATCCGCTCGCCCAACCGTAAAGATTTCTTGCCAATGCAGGCCCATCACACCGGGAAAACTGAAAATGAAAGCCCCCGGCCAAAATATGGCCATGCAGCAAGCACACAGCGCAGCGGATGCCCTTGTCCGTTCTTTCACTTCTGCCTCAAATGTTTTAAAAATCGTAAATTTTTAATTCGGATATTTTTATATAGGATAGCTGAGAAAAGGATTAAATGCTTACATCTGATAAACGATAGATCCGAAGCACGAAATAAGAAATAAGAAATTCGTGATTCAAGTACTCTACCCAAAACTGGGTGCAACTCATTAGGCCTGACAATCAGGCAATGATCGTCTGAGATGCAAACTAGGCAGAGCGCATACAGTGTATCCACCCTTCTTTCTTCATCTCCGTCAAATCCCCGCTTCCGGTATAAATAACAGTTTCATCAGGAATTATAGAACCGAGCCGTTTAAGGCTGAAATGCATCAACGACATGCTATCCGGACCCCAAATTTTCCCATATCCGCGTTTTAAAAGGGTGCTCCCGCTAAAAAGGGCGTTGGCTTGCTTCACATAATAGCAGACCGAACCTTTGGTATGTCCCGGGGTGAGCAATACTTTAATTTTAGCATCCCCCAGCATTAAGATTTCATTGTCTTTTAGATACTTGTCCGGTTCTAAGTTTTTGTCGGACCCCATGAGATGCTCAAGTTCGTAGTCATGGAGACAGAAGGTGCCCCCGAAGTTTTCTTTCAGCTTGGATAGGGCTTTTACATGAGATTTATGGGCATGGGTGATGAGCAGGTATTTGAGTTCAACGCCCATTTCACCGAGAAGGTGGCTCACCTCATCATATGCATTGGAAATATCTATAGTTGCCGCATCATTGCCATCAATGAGGAAATATTCGTTTTTTTGGTGCGGAGATTCAAAGTGTTTTATGATTAGGTTGCTTTTTTTCTTTTTCATCAGACCTTATTAAAAAATTCCTGTAACTCTTTAATGGCAGTCACCTTGGCATTCAATGATGTATCTGGTTCAAATACAAATTCCAGCAAAAATATCATTTTATAATCCACGGCAGTGGTCTCATATTTCTGAAATGACGTAACCGTTACATCCTTTAGTTTTGCCTCCTTGTGCTTTTCAAATAAACCTGTGCGTATTAGGATCAGATTGATGGCTTCCTTGGCATCTTCAAGATTCTCCAAAACAATTTCAATGCCATCCAATTTTTTAACCGCTTTAATGATTTTTTGGCTCTCGACTTTTATTTTCATCTTTTCCTTCCATTCGCTTAATTAGTTTTTTAGTCTGAATTTATTTATTATCGTTTTTTGTCCTATTTTGCGAATGTTATCAACCTTAAAGTTATTAATTCATTCAAAACACTTGATAATCGATAGGATTTCGAATGCGTACCCGGTGTTTAAAATGACTTAATCTTGATTTGTAAGTATTGTGATGTTATGTCCAACGAATCAAAATTGATAGTTTGGGTTTTGATTGGAAGATAGATAACCATTTAGTTATGTTTTTCAAGTGCTTAGGAATTGTTCGCGAATACCAATAATTTCTTATCCAAATTTCAGATCAACCCAAATTCCTGGCAGCCTGTTAATTTGCTCAGACAATAAAATGCTTATGTTAAAATTAGCCGAATTTGTGATAACGGTATCTTGAAAGGCTGCATCGAGCCTGAAGGGAGGTTGTCATGAGACGATTACAGCTATTATTTGTTTGCGTTTTGTTTTGCTGTCTTTATTCAATGGTGAGCGCTGATATTTACGTGTGGACGGATGAACATGGGGTCAAACATTTTACCAACTATGCGCCACCGGCCCAGGCCCAAGTTCTAATGAGAACCGAGGAATTGCCGTATGACGAAGAGGCAGATAAAGAACGAATTGAAGCGGAGCGACAGGATAGACTCGTGGCTGCATGGCAAGAGATTGCCGAAAAAGAAGCCCAGTTGCTGGAAAGGCAGCAGGAGGCTGATCAAAGAATTGCAGAGGCCAATCGAAAGGCAGAGGAAGCACTGCAACAAGCCGAGGCCTTGTTGTATGAAGCTGAAAATTACACTCAATACTCCGGCCGGCGTTATGTGTCTTATGGATACTATCCTTATACTTACAAATACCCTGACTACAAAAGCTCTCATTATAAGCGCCGTTATAAACATCATTACACGCACGGCTATCGCCACAAAGACGACGGTGGTTACCTCAAGAAACATCATCCTAAAAGGCACGATTTCGAGCCCAATAAACTGCGGCACGGTGAACATCACACACGGTTCGAAAGCAACCGCCATTTTAACGGACATCGGTTCAGCAGGGGGCATCCTGCTCGTTTTGGACGATTAAGATAGCATTCCGGCTGCATGGGTAAATGTGAGATCCGGTGTCGAGGAATACAAATAATTTGTCTAAATGCAACCGTATGGAAACGTTTTTAAGGGAAGGGCTTCTATTAGCAATAGATTACTTGGGATCCAAGAAGTCACTAATGTTGATGACTTTTCCATCTTTTAGTGATCCCTTCATGGTGGTCGTGGAGCCTCTCACTTTTAATTTCCGAAGCTCGCTGATGATACTTTGAATTTCCGCATTATTTTTAATAAGTTCTTCAATCTGTTCGTTTAAACCTTTCCAGCTTTCTTCAAGGTCTGCGGTGTCCAATTCAAATTGACCTAAAGATGACAGCAAAGCGCCGAGGTGGGATAATATACCATAATGGGTTGTCCCTTGAAGATAGAACGGACAGTGGCACCACAGGCTAATGCACTCGAAGCCTTCTCTGGGGCACTCAGCTTGAATGATGGAATGGATAGCACTTGGTCCATGATAGCTGATCGAATTGACATGTTTTTCTTTGAGCATGGAAATCAGGTCTTCTGTTGAAGCCACGCCCGAAATAACTCGATCCGTATGCAGAACATTATCATACATACTTCCCAAAGTTATTATGGTTCCTACGCCTAAATTCCTGCACAGAGATAACAGTTCATCAATAAACTGGTACCATCGCAAATTCGGCTCATCTGCTTTTAAAATAACGATATCATTTTTGCCTGCAGTTCTCTGGACCGCATAAAAGGAACCGCCCGGTGGTGCCAGACTTTTAAATAGCCCGTCTTCGATTTTTACGATAGGGCGGGCTTCATCATAGCGGAAAAAAGTATCCGGGTGTATCGTTGCAAATTGCCTTGCGTTCAGCTTACGGACCAAATAGGTGGCCATTGCACTTGAGATTTTCAGTGCATTGCCCCAGCCGTCGAAACCCGCAATCATCAAAGGTTTTTCCAATTGGAGGAGATCTTGTATTTGGATACCTTGCGTACTCATAGTTACAATTTGACATTCAGATCATGAATTGTCAAGCTGTTCATTTATTGTCGAAGTGCTATGCACAATCCGTCATTTTCAGGTGAATGCAAAGGCAAATACGCAAAAAAAGAAACCGGTCTCCATTCCGGATTGGTCGAGATGGATTGGTTAAATTCATCGGCATCCTTGAAACCGACGTTGTCGGCCACCAAAAGCCCGCCTCTCTTTAATAGCCTTTGGCAATCGGACAATGCCCGGATATAATCCTCTTTTTCGATGTCCATGAAAATAAAATCAAATATTTCATCTGATTTTGCTATTTCTGCTAAAGCATCTCCAACTCGGATTTCAACACTATCTTCCAAACCCGCTTTTTGAATATTCTGCCGAGCTCTAGCTGCCATATCTCTGTCATTTTCTAGCGTAACGACTTTGCCTTTAAACATCTCGCATGCTTTGGCAAGATAGATAGCAGAATATCCGGTTGCCGTACCCAGTTCCAAAATCTTTTTAGACTGGGATGTCCTGGCCAGGATAAACAACAACTCGCCAACAACTGGACCGACTATCGGTATTTTTTCGTGTTGTGCTTCTGCTTCAAGCTCTATCCACAATGAATCCCTATCAGGGATAAACTGTCTAAAATATTTTTCGGGATTGGCAACAATGTTCGACATGTTTGTTATCCATCATCTTTAATGTCTTAAGAAATTAAACATCGGTTGATTTTATTCCAGGTGAATTATGGTCAGGGTGGGCATCTCCTAGAACAAATCCAATTGATCCGTTTGAACCTCATCGATATGCTCGTTGAAAATTTCGACTTGCTTTTTCAGAGACTCGATTTGCTTTAGATGGGATAGCTTCCATTTATAAAATTCGGTGTGTAAATTACGACTCTCTTCTGCCAGAGCCTCTATCACCTGTGGCTTTGCCGGTTCCCAAATCAAATGCGCTTCTTCCATAGGCAGGCCGAGTCTACGGAAACGCCACTGACATTGTCTTTCCCACCATTTCGAGGGAATTTCAGCGTTGGTTTTTGCGCCCTCAAAATAGAAGCTGATCCATTCTAAATGGGGTAACGGGATATGTAAATCCCTGGCGATATCGTGCAATACGCGGTTGCCCTCCCGTGTGTGTGTATCAAAGGCAATCCAATATGGGAAAATCTGATCGGCCGGTTCCAATAATTTAATTTCCGGCAAATTATCCGTAAAAGCCAGATAGGCTGCGGCTTGCAGAACCGCTCGATCCTGTGGAGATCCGGCATGTCTGTATTTTATGGCATTTTTAATTATAAAGGATTGCTGTTCGGCTTTTTTTTTAGAATCCACCCATTTCCAGAAGTCTGTCGGACGCTCAATGGCTTTAGACAAAATCTTAATATGCCTATCATCTTCGGTGCCGCCTAGAACTGATCGATCTCCTTCCGATAAGGCGAACGCCATATATCCGAGTCCGGTGGCATCTCTTACCTTGGTGGATTGCGTCACGTTGATTATTGCAGCGACTTTACTGTGAAATTTTTTATTGAATTTCAGTTTCGCTCCCAAGGGCCAGCACTCTTCAAAGGTTATGATCGCCGTGCGTGAGGTAAACCAGTTTTTTCCCATCTGGCCTAAACTTTCGAGCAATGCACTTATCGTAAATACAAGATCAATATTTCCGCGGCGCACCGCCTTCTGTAATAATGAGCGGTAGCGGGCATCGATGTCTATTTTCGTTTTACTTTTTGCATCGCGAGACATATGTGGAACCAAATTCTAATTTATTGGTTTTTATATTTTTACTTTTCACAGTCAAAAATTTGATGTTCCACGCTCACCCACCTATCATTGCCTATTTGCCGCCTCGAAAGCCAGGGGGCTCCGGTGCCAATACCGCGATAACATTATCTTCTTCCACGATCACCGTTGTCCATTGCTTGCTTGAATACCAAACGCCCACCCGGTTACCAGAATCGTCCAATATTTGCGATCCATAAGGAGGATATCCATATATCATATCCATTCGGGAGACCCAGCTTCTCAGTAATTGGGTTGTAAGGTCGACTTCTTTCCAGAGTCCCTTGCGTAGGGTATAGTTTTCATGAATTCCGATGATAGCATAGGGAATATTTCCCAAACCGTTAATATAATATTTATGATCTGGAAGAATTATATACGTTTCAAAAGCTTGTGTGGTCTCTTTGTCACGCTTGAGGCTTCCATATCTAAAACCTGGTATTTTAATATTTAGACCTGGTATTTCAAATGCAAATGTGGTCGCCGTCATGAAAATCAGCAAAATAAGTACGATCTTCAACTCTACGTATTTTTTGAAATGACTTTCTAATTTTTTCATTGCCTTACCCCCAGGAAGAGTGCCGGATTCACTTGTATCTCAATTCGAACAAGCTCAATTGAGATGGTATCTGTTTCCGAATGAACTGGAATTTTTAGGTTCATAGCACACCTCAGCGTCATTTTAAAACAAATTTAAAAGGAAACTCGGTTTCAAAAAAAAACATCTAACATCTCCTTTTTTATTCTATAATCGATTTATTCGCGTTAGGTTTAGTTTGGTTCGTCAAACAAGGTTTTATTGATGTTCTTGCTCCCCGTTTTGATGTCACTAAATTTGTGAATTTGGGTGTTGCCGAGCTGAGGATTGAGCCGGTTACATGGGAAGAGATGAAATCAAGACAGCATGGTGCTTTTTAAGAATAGATTTCAAGATTTGAAT
>CP070746.1:545079-548611 GCA_020348305.1 Desulfobacterales bacterium | reverse complement strand
GTACGTATACACACTGAACGGCTGTAATAGAGCCTTTGTCCGTGGATGTAATTCGCTCTTGCAACTCACCTAAGTCAACCGCCAGGGTGGGTTGATAACCGACTGCTGAGGGCATCCGCCCCAGAAGCGCTGAAACTTCAGAGCCAGCCTGCGTAAACCGGAAAATATTGTCGATAAAAATCAACACATCCTGTCCTTCTTCATCGCGAAAGTACTCTGCCGCGGTCAGAGCAGACAGTGCGACCCGGGCTCTGGCGCCGGGCGGCTCTGTCATCTGACCATAGATTAGAGCTGCCTTCGGAAGAACACCGGAATCCTTCATTTCATGGTAAAGGTCATTGCCTTCACGCGTGCGTTCACCCACTCCGGCAAAAACTGAAATACCACCGTGTTGCATGGCGATATTGTGCACCATTTCCATCATAATGACGGTTTTACCGACGCCGGCACCGCCAAACATACCCATCTTGCCTCCGCGGGGAAATGGCACCAGCAGATCGATGACCTTAACGCCGGTCTCAAGCACCCGCACGGTGGTGTCCTGTTCGGTAAATTTGGGGGCCTCACGGTGTATCGGCAACACCTTTTCCCGACTGACCGCTCCCAGGCCGTCAACCGGTCTGCCCACAACATTCAGAACGCGGCCCAATCCGGCCTCACCCACCGGCATCAATATCGGTTTTTCAGTATCCTTTACAGGCATTCCCCGCACAAGGCCGTCGGTGACGTCCATTGCGATCGTACGAACAACATTGTCACCAAGATGCTGGGCAACCTCGACGATAAGATTATCCGGTTCATCGTTGATCGTAGGATTAGAAATTGCCAGTGCCGTGTAGATCGTTGGCAGCTTACCTTGCTCGAACTCCACGTCGACGACAGGTCCCATAACCTGTACGACTTTACCCATATTCTCTCCCATCTAATGACCTCCGAATTTGTTATTTGTTACTTGATTTTCCTTATTTATTCATGAATAACCATAAAACACATAAATGATAACGATCAACAAATAACTATTAACTGTTAACGAAATTATCCTCTAAGGGCCTCGGCGCCACCGACGATATCCATCAATTCTGCCGTAATGGCTGCCTGCCGGGCCTTATTGTATGCCAAGGTGAGGCTATCGAGCATGTCATTACACGCCTTGGTCGCATTGTCCATGGCCATCATCCGGGCTGCATGTTCGCTGGTGGATGTCTCCAGCAGTGCACTATAAATCTGCACATAAACATTTCTGGGTAACATTTCCCCTAAAAGCGCATCCATAGAAGGCTCACAGATATGCTCGGGCAAATAGGGCGTGTCTGCATCTTTCTCTTGCTCCGCTTCCAAAGACTGAATAGGTGGTATCGGAAGGATCTGTTTGAGCACCGGCAGCTGTTTGGCCATGCTTAAAAATTCTGCAAATACGATATAGACCTCGTCATAGTGCGCCCCTAAAAAACTATCCACCAGCTGCTTACCGGCTGCGAGAGCGACATTAAAGCCGAAATCAGCGCCGACAACTCCTAAGTGCTCACTTTCAATAGTAAAATCATTTTTTCGACACCAATCACGTCCTTTTTTACCAAAATTGGTAAACGAAAACTGCATGCCTTGACCGGCTTTTTCCTTCATAAATCCTTCGGTCCTTTCAATCAGATTAATATTAAAGCCGCCACAAAGGCCTCGGTCGGACGTGCACAATACAATATGTATTTTCTTGATTTTCTCGCGCGGTATCAGAAGCGGATTCGCCTCTTCACCGGAATGCTCTGCCAAGCTTCCCAAGACTTCAGCAAACTTTCCGGCATATGGTCGAAACGATTCCATACTGCTCTGAGCGCCGCGCAATCGGGAAGCCGCCACCATATTCATGGCCTTCGTAATTTGCCTAGTCTTCTTAACCGCATTGATTTTGTTCAGAACATCTTTTAACGTTGCCATAAGAACCTCAAGTTATTTGTTATTGGTCATTCGTTATTCGTGTATCGATCAAACCATTAGCAAATAACGGATAACAAATAACTATTTGATCGTATCCTTGAACTCTTCATCATAAGCGTTTAAGGCCTCTGTCATCAGCTTGTCCAGATCATCGCTAATCTCTAGTTTCTCTTTGAGATCAGCAAGGATCTGAGGATAACGGTCCTCGATAAACGCGTAAAGGCCGGCTTCATATTTGGCCAAGACATCAACCGGATAGTTATCGAGGAATCCGCGCGTGCCGGCATATAGGATGGTTACTTGCTTCTCCACCGGTAACGGTTGATATTGTGACTGTTTTAAAATCTCAACCAGTCTTGCACCGCGTGTAAGCTGTCTCTGGGTTGCTTTGTCCAGATCACTGCCGAACGCGGCAAAAGCTTCCAGTTCACGATATTGAGCCAAATCAAGGCGAAGGGTTCCGGCCACCTGTTTCATGGCCTTCACTTGGGCGGATCCTCCGACCCGGGATACAGAGAGTCCGACATTAATGGCTGGTCTTACACCTGCAAAAAATAAACCGGGTTCAAGATAAATCTGCCCGTCGGTAATCGAAATGACGTTTGTCGGAATATAAGCCGATACGTCACCTGCCTGTGTTTCGATAATCGGAAGGGCAGTCAGCGAACCCGCGCCCAGCTCATCGTTCAGCTTGGCGGCCCGTTCCAGAAGACGGGAGTGGTTATAGAAAATATCCCCCGGATACGCTTCGCGACCAGGTGGGCGACGCAAAAGAAGCGACACCTGCCGATATGCTGCCGCTTGTTTGGATAGGTCATCGTAAATAATCAAGGCATGTTGTTTGTTGTCGCGGAAGTATTCCCCCATGGCACATCCGGCATAAGGCGCGATATATTGCAATGTTGCCGGGTCACTGGCACAAGCCGATACGATCGTCGAATATTCCATCGCACCATGTTTTTCGAGAACTGCATGCACCTGGGCAACCGTTGATTGTTTTTGTCCACAGGCTACATATATACAATAGATGTCCGTATCCTTCTGGGCAAGAATAGCATCGATGGCACAAGCGGTTTTACCGATCTGCCGGTCGCCAATGATCAATTCCCGCTGGCCCCGACCCACCGGTGTCATTGCGTCAATGGCTTTCAAACCCGTATAGCAGGGCTCATGAACACTTTTTCGGGCAATAACACCGGGTGCGACCATTTCCACTCGGCGGAATTCCTTTGATTCTATCGGGCCTTTGCCGTCCAGCGGCTCACCAACTGCTGAAACCACACGACCCAAGACTGCTTCTCCGACCGGAACCTGAGCAATCCGACCGGTGCGTTTCACGATATCTCCTTCTTTTATGTGGGTATCTTCACCCATGATGGCGACACCCACATTGTCCTCTTCAAGGTTTAACACAAGCCCCAAAATACCGCCTGGAAATTCTACAAGTTCCAAAGCCATAACTTCTTCGAGCCCATATATTCTTGCGATTCCATCGCCCACCGATAAAACCACTCCGGTTTCGCTGAGCTCAACTTTTTTGTCATAGTCGGTGATCTGTTCCTTGATGATCTGACTTATTTCTTCGGCTCTTAGTTCCATT
>CP070746.1:535084-544979 GCA_020348305.1 Desulfobacterales bacterium | reverse complement strand
TTCGCCGGAAACTCAAACCCTGCGCTTTCAAAGAAAATTTGTGCTTACCTCGACTTACCCCTTGGTGGAGCTAAGGTTGGGAGATTTAGTGATGGCGAGATCCAGATTGAACTTCACGATAATGTTCGATCCAAAGATGTTTTTGTTATTCAATCAACTTGCGCACCGGTCAATGACAACCTGGTCGAGTTGCTGTTGATGATTGATGCCTTCAAACGGTCCTCTGCCAGAAGAATAACAGCTGTGATACCCTATTTCGGTTATGGCAGACAGGATAAAAAAGTCGCTCCAAGGGTTCCGATAAGTGCCAAGCTGGTTGCAGACTTGTTAACCGTTTCCGGTGCAAATCGCATTATTACCATGGATTTGCATGCCGGTCAAATCCAAGGATTTTTTGACATCCCGGTGGACAACATTTTTGCCGCACCGGTATTAATTGATCATATCCGAAACAACCTTAACGCTAATCTTGCCATTGTTTCTCCGGATGCAGGCGGTGTGGAACGGGCCAGAGCCTTTGCCAAGCGTCTGGATGCCGATCTTGCCATTATCGATAAACGACGCTCTGCTCCGAATCTGGCCAAGGCAATGGCGGTTATCGGCGATGTAACAGATAAGGTTGTTGTTATCCTTGATGATATGGCAGATACAGCCGGTACGTTAACTGAAGCTGTAGAGGCTATCCAAAATGCCGGCGCTAAAGAAATTCACGCCTGTTGTGCCCATCCGGTGCTTTCCGGACCGGCCATAGAGAGAATTACCGAGTCGAGTCTCAAAAGCCTTGTTGTCACCGACACTATTCCTTTAAATGAGAATTCAGCTGGCTGCGATAAAATAGTCGTCCTTTCAATCTCCGAACTGGTTGGAGAGGCAATCATTCGCAGTTATCGAGGCGATTCGGTGACCTCACTTTTTGTATAGTAATAAAGGAGGATATTTTCTTGGAACAACTTGAAATTAAAGCCAAAGTTAGGAAATCCGTTGGAAATGGCCCTGCCAGGGCATTGCGTCGGGAAGGTAAAATACCGGCAGTGCTTTATGGACCGAAAACAGAGCCTATAATCCTTTCTGTGGATATCAAAGACATCGAGCAAATTTTAAAACAAGGCAGTTTTGGTCAGGTACTCTTAAATCTAGTGATTCAAAACGGAAAAGCTGTTACCAAACCGGCGATGATTAAGGAATTGCAGATCCATCCGGTTTCAGGTAAATTTCTTCATATCGATTTTTATGAAATCGACATGCAACGCAAGATTCGGGTTAAAGTTCCGGTTGTGGCCAAAGGTAAATCCAAAGGCACTGAATTCGGTGGATTATTGCAGATTATCCGACGAGAACTTGAAGTTCTCTGTTTGCCAACTCAGATCCCCGATGCCATTGAGGTCGATGTCACGGACCTTGATGTCGGTGATTCGCTGCATGTCAACGAAATCCAATTAGAGGGTGATATTGAAATACCGGCAGATGTTAATTTTACTGTCGTAACCGTACTCAGTCCGAAGGTTGAGCTAGAGGTTGCCGAAGAGGAAGAAGAAGTAGAAGAAGCCGCTGAAGAAGAAGGCGCAGAGGCTGCTGAGGAAAAAGAGACTCCTGAAGCCACTGAGGAAAGTTAAGATAAAGGCAGGCTGGTAAGCCTGTCCCACGCTGGGACAGCGAATGTGGAGCAGGCTTACCAGCCTGCTGCGTATAAGGGGGCTTGAAATTAAGAATGGTATGCTACCGAATCGATTAGGTCTGGTTGTCGGTCTTGGTAATCCCGGCGCGGCCTATGAGAAAACCCGGCATAACGCCGGGTTTATGGTGGCGGATAAACTTGCCGCTGAATTCGGTTTTATGTTTGATAAGCAAAAGTTTGATGCCGTTTATGGGCGCGGATTCATCGAAAGCGCAGAGGTGATTTTGGCCAAACCGATGACGTTTATGAATCGCAGCGGACCGCCTGTTAAAAAACTGGCTAATTTCTTTAAAATACTCAGCGAAGATGTGTTGGTCATTCATGATGACATCGATCTCGCTTTTGGAAGATTCAAAATAAAAGAGAAAGGAGGACATGGGGGACATAAGGGAATACGATCGTTGATCGATGCGTTTGGTGGAGGTGATTTTGTTCGTCTTCGCATCGGTATCGGGCGTTCCGAGACCGGGATCAGCGTGACGGATCACGTTCTGGGCAGATTCACAGATGAGGAAAGTAATCTTCTGGACCAGATCATCAGCTGGGCTCGGGATGCAGTGGTGACGATACTTTGTCAGGGAACGAAGGTAGGAATGACGAATTTTAACAACAGAAATTTCATGATCACACACTAAGTTAACATTGAAATATGGAGGAAAGGATGGACTATTTATTACCGCTGATTTGCACACTGGTTGGTATTGCAGGTGTTATCTTTTCGATTATTATTGCGGGTGTTGTTCGAAACGCTCCGACAGGCAACGAAAAAATGATGGAAATTGCCGCGGCCATCAAATCAGGAGCCATCGCCTACCTCAACCGCCAGCTCAAAAGCATGGGCATAGCCGGAATCGTACTATTTATTATCATCGGATTGGCTCTGAATTGGAAGACCGCCATCGGCTTTTTAATCGGAGCGATCGCGTCTTTTGTTGCCGGATATGTCGGGATGCGGGTATCGGTGCTGGCCAACGTACGGACGGCTGAAGCCGCCAAAGGTGGACTGGCCAAAGGGCTTGCCCTGGCGTTTAAAGGTGGCTCGGTAACCGGTATGATTGTTGCCGGTTTGGCGCTAACGGCAGTTGCCGGTTTTTTTACGGTGCTTTTGGCCACGGGCACTGCACCGCGGGATGCTGTGATTGCGCTGGTGGCTTTGGGTTTCGGTGGAAGTCTGATCTCTATTTTTGCGCGGCTGGGCGGCGGTATCTTCACCAAGGGGGCTGATGTTGGTGCCGACCTGGTAGGAAAGGTTGAAGCCGGAATTCCGGAAGACGATCCGCGCAACCCGGCGGTGATTGCCGACAACGTCGGAGACAATGTCGGCGATTGTGCCGGTATGGCGGCCGACCTGTTTGAAACCTATGCCGTAACGGCGGTAGCCGCTATGCTTCTGGGAAATCTGCTATATCCCGATATCTTCATAGCCACCCAATTTCCCCTTGTACTTGGTGCCATTTCGATCGTTGCTTCCATGATCGCCGTTTTCTTTGTCAAGCTGGGAAAAAATGAGTATATCATGGGGGCCCTCTATAGAGGCATGTTCGGGTCAGCCATATTGGCGGCCCTCGCATTCTTGGTGGCCTGTTCAACCATGTTTAGCGCCGTGGCGGAGCTTTCCGGCATGAGGATCTTTTTAGCGGCACTCGTCGGTCTGGTACTCACGGTTGTCATTGTTATCATTACCGAATATTACACCGGTATCCGCAAACCGGTTAAGATGGTGGCTGAGGCTTCCACCACCGGCCATGGCACCAATATCATCGCCGGACTGGCCGTCAGCATGGAGGCCACAGCACTGCCGGTGGTGGCTATATGTTTTGCCATCGGGACGGCATATTTTGCAGCCGGGCTTTACGGAATTGCCATGGCTGCCATGTCTATGCTTTCCATGACCGGTATGGTGATTGCCATTGATGCCTATGGCCCCATCACCGACAATGCCGGCGGAATTGCCGAAATGGCGGAAATGGATGAGAGTGTCCGGGCGGTCACAGACCCCTTGGATGCGGTCGGAAATACCACCAAAGCGGTCACCAAGGGCTATGCCATCGGTTCGGCCGGTTTAGCGGCGTTAGTTCTGTTTGCCGCCTATACGCAGGAATTTGCTCTGCATGGCGGCGTAGCGGAATTGAAGTTTGACCTGAGCGATGTCCATGTGATTATCGGCCTTTTCCTCGGCGGTTTGCTGCCGTTTCTTTTTGCCTCGATTGCCATGCGGGCGGTCGGTAAAGCCGGCGGTGCAGTGGTTGACGAAGTGCGACGTCAATTTCGTGAGATCCCGGGCATTATGGAAGGCACGGGAAAACCGGATTATGCCAGATGTGTGGATATCGTCACCAAGTTTGCCTTAAAAGAAATGATCATTCCGGCGCTGCTGCCGGTGGTGGTCCCGGTTCTGGTCGGTATCATTTTAGGAAAAATTGCCTTAGGCGGACTGCTTATCGGAAGTATCATTACCGGCCTATTTCTGGCCATTGCTATGACCACCGGTGGTGCCGCATGGGACAACGCCAAAAAGTTTATCGAAGACGGTCATTTGGGCGGCAAAGGCAGTGACGCTCACAAGGCGGCGGTGACCGGCGATACGGTCGGCGATCCATACAAGGATACCGCCGGGCCTGCGATCAACCCGATGATTAAGATCCTCAATGTGGTTGCGTTGCTATTGGTGCCTTTCTTACTGTAAGCTTTTTTTCTTAATTCTCGGGTTTAACAAAAAGGATTGGCGCCATCGTGCGTCAATCTTTTTTTAATTGATTGTTGGCGAAAGGTATGTTATGAAGATCTTAGAGAATGTTGCTATTTGCAAGAGCTGCATCTAAAAAAATAAGATTGGTGGGAATATGACAGAGAAAAAAGCCAAAGAAGGTACTCAATCCGGTAAATCAAAAACACCGACATTTGACGTCGGCGATCTTGCGGTTTATCCAGCTCACGGTGTTGGTCAGATCCAAGCAGTTGAAAGCCGTGTTGTAAACGGGGAAAAACATGATTTTTATATTATGAAGGTTCTTGAAAACGGCATGGTAATCATGATTCCCACCAACAACGTCGCGTCTGTCGGACTAAGGGACATCATTGATAAAAAAGAGATTCCCAAAGTTTATGCGGTGATGAAAACCCGAAAAGAAGTCCTTCCCGACAATCAGACCTGGAATCGCCGATATCGCGAATATATGGATAAGATTAAAACCGGTTCCCTTTATGATGTCGCCGAGGTCTTCAGAGATCTATTTTTGCTTAAATTAACCAAAGATTTATCCTTTGGTGAGCGCAAACTTTATGATACGGCGCAGGTTCTACTGGTCAGGGAGCTGTCGACAGCAAAAGAAACGGACGAAGCAACCATCATATCAGAAATCGAATCGTTATTTGTTTCTGATAACGCCGAAAATTAAACCTCTCCTCCAGCATCATGCTTCAATATGGTGCGTTTACCATTCTCGTTAATAAAACCGATAAGGGCAAGCGGCTTGATGTTGTTATTGCCTCCTACCTATCTGACTGTTCCCGGTCATTTGCAGCAAATCTGATCAATGATCATAAAATTCAAGTCGGTGGTCAAAACAAAAAACCGGGCTATCGCGTAAGGGCCGGTGATCAAATTCGGGGCCAGATTCCCGCTCCGCAGCCGCTCGATTTCAAACCCGAGCCCATCGGAATTGATATCCTGTACCAAGACGACCACCTGATTGTGATCAACAAAGCGCCTGGGCTTGTCGTGCATCCTGCGCCGGGTCATTATTCAGGCACGTTAGTCAACGCATTGCTCTATCATTGCCCGGATTTGGAAGGTATCGGTGGCAAACTGAGGCCGGGCATTGTGCACCGACTGGACAAAGATACATCGGGTGCTCTGGTAGTTGCGAAAACCGCATCAGCCCATGAACATTTGGCCAAGCAGTTTAAGACACGAAACATTCATAAAAAATATTTGGTCCTCGTTTTCGGTGAGTTCGATTCTAACAAAGGCACCATCATACTTTCCATTGGCCGCCATCCCATTGACCGCAAGCGGATGTCTACCAGAAGCCGCAAACGTCGCGAGGCCGAAACACAATGGCAGGTTAGAGAGCGATTTCAAGGAGTTACGCTTCTGGAATTGAATCTAAAGACCGGACGGACACATCAGATTCGCGTACACTGTGCAGCCATCAACCATCCGGTTGTGGGTGATCCCGTCTATTGTCCTCATAAGTTACTGAAAAATATTACAAAAAATTTTTCATCCATTCCTCCTGCCATCGCCGATGCGCTGCAATCGGTAAAACGGCAAATGCTGCATGCCTGGCGATTGGGATTCACCCATCCGCAAAACGGTCAAAAAGTGGTATTTGAAGCACCGCTTCCGAAGGATATGAAAGAGTTGCTCAATAAACTAAGGGGTGTAACTTAAGGTGAGTGGGTTGCGGGGTTGCGGGTTGCTGGATGTTTCAAGCTGATTGCTGATAGCTCATAGCTGATGGCATCGTAGTACGAAAATATCAATTTTTTGCTGCGAGCTGTGAGCTATGAGCTATAAGCTTTTCTTCCACAATCCAAAATCGAATCATTCCGCCTTCCGAATTCAATTTAGGCTTTAATAATTAGGTACGCAAGGTATCCAAAATAACAAAACAAGAGAATAAATCCATCCCTGCGCTGAACGGTTAAATTTTTTCTCATCATCAGCCACGGCAGGAAACTGGTAAACAGCATTACCAGATAATCAATCCACAATCCGCTCTCGAAAAATCCGCCGGGTATGGGAATTGGCCGCACCAGTGAGGCGGCGCCCAATACACTCATGATATTAAACACATTGCTTCCCACCAAATTACCGATGCTGATGTCCATCTCGCCTCTTATCGCTGCTACCACCGATGTCGCCAATTCTGGCAACGACGTTCCGAAGGCCACAATGGTTAAACCGATGAATTTTTCGCTGACACCCAGTATCTGCATGATGATGACCGCATTGTCCACCACGATTTGGGCACCGCCGACGACACCGGCAATGCCAACCAGAATCAGTAAAATTTGTTTCGGTCTGGAAGCGATATATCCGATTTCTTCCAACTCGGATACGATCTCAGATGTATCGATGGCCTCCTTTTTAGCCAAATAATAATTCATGAAGGTATAAACAATGATGCCGACAAATAGCGTGATACCTTCAATGCGACCGAGTTTCGAATTTGCGGTCAATACCAAAAGGTATAGAGATATGCCGAGCATGATCGGTATGTCGCGTCTCACGACCGACGGATCGCTTTTAATGGGCTGAAACAAAGCCGCCAAACCAAGCACCAGTGCGATGTTGCAGATATTGCTGCCGACCACGTTTCCCACCGCGATCATACTTTTTCCCTGAATCGAGGAAATGAGACTGACAACCAGTTCAGGTGCGGAAGTTCCGAATGCTACGACGGTCAGCCCGATGACGATCGGCGACACCCCCAGGCTTCGTGCCAGACTGGAAGACCCTTTCACGAGCCATTCCGCGCCGAAATAAAGCAGGACAAATCCAACCAGACATAAGAACCCATACAGAACCATGATTTTTAATCTCCTTTCACAAACCAGCGATAACTCGCACGCGAATTCAGATCACCATCGGTGATCCGGGTGATCCCCGATTTTTGCGCAGGGATAATAGGTTAGTCATCGGTGCGTGTCAAGAATATATCGTATGGGGCCATTTTTTGGAAAAATAAATAAATACGCTGAATTCGAATAAAATTCTTGTGTTTATAACTTTATTCATATACTATATATAGTACTTGAACGTATCGAAACGTGTCTATTTTACTATCTATGTTGTTAACTATTTGTAATTTCTAATGATTAGGTTTTTAAGGGATAATATCTTTTGAAATAAAAATACCCAGGTGGAATAGATTTTTTAAAATCTTACAAAATTCTATGGAAAATATAATTTCCTTGCATTTCTGAACAGCATTTTATAATTAATTGCTGAATCTAATTAATCAGGACGGAATTAAACAGTGATTGAGTTGAAATGATTGGGCGAAAGGAGGTGAATTGGTTACCATTCTTAAACTGCGCAGGAGGAATACAAATGAACGGTCTCCTGCTCAGATGGAAATATTTTATACCAAATGTTTTCATTTTAACTCTTGCGAAAGGAGGCGAATCTCATGAGCAACGGAAATCAAAGACCCCCTGTTCTGCAAAGTGAGGATTGGTGGGCATGTTTTTTAGGCTGGTTCATCTTGCTAATAGCCATCGTTGGATTGAAAGAACTTGAAGCCGGCAAATGGGCCGTCGGGTTGTTACCCGCTGGTCCCAAGATCGGCAAATGGACGAGCCTGGCAGCGGCTTTTCCCAAAGGGTTCGGTACGTTCCTTTGGCAGAGCGTCATTCTTTTTGTTTTTATAACGGTCATCACCGGAATCGGCGGCGCCTTCATGAAGTTCGATTTCAAGCGCTACATCCCCGGTTTTCTCGTGATCTTTATTCTGGCTTTAGTTTCTATGGTCTTATCCAAACAGGCATTTTTTGCCAAGTGGGGCATAGAATATGTAATCTTTGCACTCGCTTTTGGTCTGATTATCAGCAATATTTTCAAGGTACCCCAGATTCTAAAAGCTGCCGGCCAGACGGAATACTTCATAAAAATCGGCCTGGTGTGCATGGGGGCGGGAATTCTGTTCTCAGATGTCCTCAGGGGCGGCTTCATGGGTCTCGTCCAGGCTGTTTTGGTGGCCACAGCGGTCTGGTTTTTGACCTACTATATTTGCCGGGCATTTAAAGTATCAGAACGGTTCAGTAGTATTATTGCCACGGCCAACTCCATCTGCGGGGTTTCGGCGACTATCGCTGCCGGCGGGGCGATCCAGGGCGATAAAAAGGAAGTCAGCTATATGATCGCTTGGGTGCTGGTATGTGCCGTGGTATTGATTCTGGTAATGCCGCCGATTGCCAAATGGATGAATTTGCCCAACAACTGGGCCGGTGCCTGGGTCGGCGGGGTTATCGACAATACCGGAGCCGTTGTTGCCGCCGGCGGAATTATCGGCGGTGATGCCGCCTATAAAGTCGCCGCCATGGTTAAGATGGCCCAGAATGTGCTAATTGGCTTGGTTGCCTTCTTGCTGGCCCTGTGGGCAACCATGAGCCTCGACCGCAAAGAGGCCGGAGCGACTGCGGAAAGACCTTCCTTTATGGAAATCTGGTATCGGTTCCCCAAATTTGTGCTCGGGTTTATAATAGCTTCGATCGTCGTCTCGGTCTTTGTCGAGCCGGCCTCGGGGCTTAAAGCCGTCAAGGCCATTGGCAGTGCCACCAAGACCTACCGGAATTGGTTTTTTGCCCTGTGTTTCGTGTCCATCGGTTTGGAAACCAATTTTAAAGAACTGGTATCAGTAGGTGGCGGCCGACCAGCCGCCGCGTACTGGATTTCCCAGACCGCCAACGCTGTCTGGACCCTGTTTATTACCTGGATTCTGTGGTCCAGTACCTTCTTCCCGGCGGTTATTCCACCCGATTGATGAGCAAAGCGGATCTTAACCCATTCAACCTAACGGGAAGGCGTTTTCGTTAAGAGCGCCTTCCCTTACCCCGCCTTTTCGACAGTTGGACCCAGCAATTATACATAAAAATACCCTTGTCCATTATTGCATGACATTCTGTTTCGTTTTGACCTTGCCAAAAGCAGGAGCGTTGACAGATGCTTGCAAGCAATGGTATGCCAGAGCCAAAGGTAATTTGCCATGGATAAGTATGACATGATTTTAACTGCCGAACGGCAGTTTGCCAGAGAAGTGACACTGGGCGTTATCGTTTCGCGACCCTTGTCTGTATGGCACTATCTTATACCGGGCATGTTCATCATTGATTTCTTGCGCCGCACCAGTGCGATCAGAGCATATTCCAAGCATTTTATGTTCCCCAGAAGATTAGCCATTGATGCAGCCCGTGATCTTTCAATGGATTACGATGCGGCCTCTGTCCATTCGCGAATCGACAGTGAAATAACCCATTGGCTGACGTCACTGAATCTGTATTCGGAAAAACTGATCAGCACCCAAAAAGCGGCTATTGATGTACTGATCGCCCATTATGGAAAGCTTCTCAAGGCGGAAGGAGAAAGCTATTATGAGTTGATCCAAAATGCCTATCCGTCCCGCAGCCTATATGAAAATCACATCAAGCAACTTGCCGAGGCCGAAAACGAAGTGGACCGGGCGCTGATCGAAAAGTTGGGAGAAAGCGACG
>CP070746.1:499609-534984 GCA_020348305.1 Desulfobacterales bacterium | reverse complement strand
TAAATTGCGTATTCGCCCATTGAATCGTTGATTTTAGCACTACAGGTTAGGGTCAAACATGCAGAACGCTGTGTATGTATGCGAAATGATTTATGTCGTTCTGTATATTTATATACTATAGACATAATTTTATATTTGGCCACTTGTCATCCAGAATAATTTAAATATTTTTTTCGAAATGAATTTTAGAAATCCATAAAATTGAAGGTGAGGAATTGAAAACTACATACAAGTGGAAACTATGGTATATTTGCCGGTCAGCTCTTTTTCAAATCGCAACAAATGAGTAATACAGGCAGGTACTTCCTCATCATGATGAGTAACAAACAGAATGTGAGTGTGGCTATTTTGGGCGATAACATCGATTAAATCCAAAATCATCTTACGATTTGTTCGATCCAGCCCCTGGCAGGGCTCATCCAAAATCAGAAGCACCGGCAATTTTACCATTGCGCGTGCCAACAACAACAAACGCTGCTCACCATAGGATAATTGGTTAAAGGGCTTGTCTGCCTTTTCGGTCATGTGAATAAAATCGATCCACTTTTTAGCAATTTCTCGCTGAGCAAAACTACTTTGCCGGTAAAGCCCTACTGAATCAAAAAAACCGGATAGGATGACATCCACAGCCTGAATGGACCTGCGGTAGCGAATTTGAAATTCAGATGAAATCATGCCGATTCTTTGTTTAATCTCCCAAATACTCTCGCCAGTGCCTCTGCGTCTTCCAAACAGATAAATCTCATTGGCATAGGCTTGGGGATTATCTCCGGCGATTAAGCTCAACAGCGTGGTTTTACCTGACCCATTGGGTCCGGCAATCGCCCAATTCTCACCTGATTTCATCTGCCAGTTTAGATTGTCCAACACGGTAACATCGGTATATCTGACGGCGGTGTTTTTCATCTCCACCAGCACATCGGGTATTATTGATGATTTGGAACAAGCAGGTCGTTCGTTGATTGGAAAGACATCAGCGTGAAATCGGTTGCGATGATAGAGGCGTTTTATTTGATCATGGTTCAAAATATCGTCCCGCTTTTCCTGAAAAAACATCCTGCCATCCTTTAAACCCATCACATGGGAAATATTCGGTAGGATTTCCTCAAGTCGGTGGGTCACCAAAATAACTTGTGTGTCCTTATTCATTGAAGCATTAATCGTTTCTGCAAGCTGAGATCGGGAGGCAGCATCTAGCCCATCAAACGGTTCGTCCAGGATGAGAATTTTCGGAAACATGATCAGGGCCCGGACAATCAGAACTTTTCTCATCTCACCGGTTGACAAAAAACGAATCCCTCGCTCTAGCAAATGCTCAATACCCAATTGCTCGATTATGGAATCGAATTGCTGGCCACGGCTGCATAAGTTTGAAAGGCCTTCGTAAATCACTTGGCGAGCGGTTGTAAAATCATTCAGCCTTCCGCTGAAATAGCGGGATGCATCACGATCTTCTTCACGCGCAATCAGGTGCTGATGGCGTTCAAAGGACACATAACATATTTTATCTTTAAAGGACTCATCGCCATGATATGCGATTTTTCCCTGAACAACAGGAAATTCACCTGCAATCGCACGAACTAAAGACGATTTTCCGGCACCATTGGGGCCGATGATCGCCCAGTTCTGGTTTTTTTTTATAACCCAGCTGGTGTTCGCTAAAATAAATTGTTCTCGTACCCGGATAGTGATGTTATCGAGGATAATGAGAGGCTGCGAGCTATCTGGCGCTTGTTTGATGTGTGAACTCATCAATATTTAACCTTATCCAGTCCTTTGAGAATGAGGATTTCGCGTGCTTCATCCGGTGAGGCGGGCTCGATACCGTGCTCCTTGGCAATCCGGATAATCTTCTCAACCTGTTCCGCACTGCTTTTGGCCATAACGCCTTTTTCAAGGTAAAGATTATCTTCAAGTCCAACCCGGGTGTAGCCTCCCATCAGCAGAGAAGCATTGCACATCCTGAACTGATTTTTACCGGCGGCACACACGGACCACTGAAAATCGTCACCAATGATTTCCCGTGCGGAGTTGTGTAAGAAAACAAGATTATTAATGGTCGCCTGCATACCCCCGAGGATTCCCAGAACAAATTGGATATAAACCGGTTTTTTGACAAAACCTCTTTCAATCAGAAAAGCCAGATTATTCAACATACCGGCGTCATAAACTTCAAATTCCGGCTTGGTGTTTTCCTCACCAAAATACTGGCTGAACTCCTTCAGGGTTTTAAATGTATTGGGGAATATAAAATCTTCGGTCATGCTCAAAAATTGCGGCTCCCAGTCGTGTTTGAATTCTTTGATTTTTTCCAGGACGGGAAAAAGCGCAAAGTTCATAGATCCGGCATTTAACGAAGCCAGCTCCGGACTGTATGTTTGCACCACCGCCACCCGTTGTTCGGTGGTTTGCCCCATTCCCCCACCGGTGGTCGTACAGACGACCACATTACACTTGCTTTTGATTTTTGAAAGCACTTCTCCGAACAAATAGGAATCCGCCGAAGGCTGTCCGGTTTCCGGATTGCGGACATGGACGTGGACAACGGCCGCGCCCGCTTCATATGCCCGGTGAGCTTCTTCAACAATCTCATCCGGGGCAATCGGCAAGTCGGAAGACATGGTCGGCGTATGAATTGAACCGGTAATCGCTGCTGTCACAATAAATTTGCTCATGGGTTACTCCTTTTATTTGGTTTTGTGATTAAGTCTGGTTTTGCCGGTTTGCCTGTTTAGCCCGTTCGCCGGAATTTATACCCTAATTGAGCTTTCGCTCAATTAGGGTTATTCTTTTCCGGCAAACCGGACAACCGGCGCAGTCGACTTAACATTTCTTGCAATGAACCTCAAGTAGCCCTCCCACTGCAGACTGAAAATAGGGTATCCTTATTCTCCTCAGGCCGCCGATCTATTTCCTCCATTTTCAGCCAAAGATATACCTGACTCTACCCGGTGTTCCTTTTTAAAAAACTCCATGATTCCGTTGGGCAGAAAAATAATCACACCGATAAACAGACAGCCATAGATAATTCTGGCAAACTCCGCCTTGACAAATGTTGAAAGTCCTTCGTTAATCAATGTCAGCAGGACTGCACCAATAACCGGGCCCATCACGGTGCCGCCACCGCCGAACAGCGCCATTAAGACAATGAGGATAGATATCATCATGTCAAAAACGATGTCGGTGTGAATATAAGTCAGATAGTAAGCATAGATACCTCCGGCCATCCCGGGAAAAAAGGCCGATAACGCAAAGGCCTGAATTTTGAGCCTGGGGGCATTGATGGCCATGGTTTGAGCCACCTCTTCATCCTCTTTTATGGCCCGCAAGCCGGCACCAAATTTGGAGCGGCTGGTCCAGTACGCCAACATAATCGACAACATCATGGTCACCAACATGGCTTCAAATAAGATGGCCCGGATGGTTTCGATGGGTAGATCCGGGGATTTTAGCCACAGCCCCTCCGGTCCACCTAGTATGTCCAGGTTTTTGATCCCCAAATCCACCACGAATGCAAAACAGAGGGTGACTACCGCAAAATATGGCCCTCTGAGCCGCAAACATGGATAGCCCACAATCATCGCAATCAGCATCGCCACAAATCCGGCCGGAATGGATGATAGGATGGTCCAAAATGGTGAAAGGTGCAATCCTTTCATCATCAATGCGGTAGTATAGGCACCAATACCGAAAAAAGCAACATGCCCGAAAGAAAGATAGCCAGCATAGCCGCCAATAAGGTTCCACGAAGTTGCCAGCGTAACAAACATGAAAACGGTAAAGAGCAACGACACAAAATAAACCGGAAGCCCAAACCAGGGGAATATGGCCAGGCATAAAAACAAAAGGATGGATACGCCGAATACCAATCGATTCGATGAAGAAACCATGCTCAAACCTCACTTTGAAACAAGCCCTGAGGTCTTAGAATTAGAATGATCATGAGCAACCCAAAGGTCAACAAATTTACCCATTGATACGGCAAAAAAGCCAACGATAATCCCGTAATCACACCAATAATCAAGCCTGCAGACGCCGCACCCAACACATTGCCCACACCTCCGACAATCACAACTAAAAATAAGTAAATCAGCCAAAGGCTGTGAGTATGCGGCTCAAACGAATATAAATACGCCATGCAGACGCCGCCAGCCCCGGCAGATGCAACCGCCAGTCCAAAGGTGATCATACTGATGCGTTTGAGATTCACGCCGTACAGTTGAGCAGCGTCGGGTTGCTGCCAGGCGGCGCGCACCGCTTTGCCTGTGTAGGTTAGTTTGAGAAAAAATTGAATGATCCCAACTCCCATAGAGGCCATCAAAAAACCGGCCAACCTCGGATACTGAAAATAAAAAGGACCCACAATGATGACTTTGCTCGTATAACTGGTGGTTAGAACCCTAGGGTCGGGGCTCCATATGAGCAACATCAGGTTTTCCAGAATGATGGCAATGCCGAAGGTCAGAATCATCGATGATACGATCACCTCCTTAGCTTGGGTAATGGGAGTGATTAAAAACCGGTAGATAAAACACGCCGCAAAAAACAGCAGCGGCACGGAAACGGCGATGGAAAGAATCGGATCCAGTCCCCACGCCTGCAAGAGCGTATATGCTAAAAACGCGGCAATTAAACCAAAGGCGGCATGCGAAATATTGATGACCTTCATGACCCCCCAGGACAGCGAAAAACCGATACCCAGCAAGGCATACACTGACCCCATCATGATCCCGCTGAACAAGGACTGTAAAACTAGAACTGAATTCATTTGAGTTGCGAGTTACGCGTCTCGAGTTTCGAGTTATAATTTCCGAGTGGCCGTCACTCAAGCTTATTTCCAGGCCGGCCTCGGATACACCGGCTCCGCCGTGCGAACCTCTTTGGGCCAAATGAGCTCCACCTGGCCATTGATGATCTGGGTGCAGAAATTGATGGGCGCCGGCAATCCCTTCTCATCAAAGCTCATCGGGCCTGCAATGTTGTTAACCGTATTGGATTTCAACCAATCCCGAATTTTGGTCTGATCCAGGCTCTTGGCACCTTCAACGCCCTGGGAAAGCGTCTGCATCCAGGCATAGCCGAAACCGAAGTATACTGGATAACCCGGCAAGCCGAACTTCTTTTTGATATAGGCATTGAGTTTGTCGTTTCCGGGATAGTTCAGCTTATTGTGCAGGGCGGTACCGGAAAATATATAGTCACCGTCTTTGCCTAATTCCTTTACCCAGGCCGGTATGACCGAACCAATCGCCTGAACGATAACCTTGGGTCTGTAATCAAGTGCTTTGGCCGCACGAAGGGTCATGACTCCATCCGCAAAAAAACCGTTTGAGAACAAAATGTCGGTGTTCATCTGTTTGGACTTGACAATCAGCGGAGTGGCGTCGGGCAGTGGCAGGTTGTACTTCTCATTGATGACCATCTCAATGCCCAGTTTCTGCAACCAGCCGGCCAGCGTTGAACTTGCGGAAGCGCCGATGGGATTGTTCATGGTGTACACGGCAGCCCGTTTAGGGCGCTGATCGGCTGGCATGGCCTTCATGTACTGAAAAAAGCCTTCGTACCACCATTCGCCCATCAGCGGTGGGCCACCAAATGAATACGTATAACCCTGCTGGAAACTCTTCATGTGGCCACCCATCGACACGTAGACATATTTGTGTTTTTCCGCCACCGGCATCACTGCTCGGGCCGCCGTGCCGGGATATCCCCCGAACAACAGATCCACTTTGTCAACGGTGATGGCCTTCTCAGCGAAAGTCACCGCCTTCTTGGCATCCGATTCGTCGTCGTAAATTATAAACTCCACCTTGCGGCCCAGAATTCCACCTTTGGCATTGACTTCATCGGCCCAGAACTTCATGCCCTTTTCAATCCACTTGGCAGTTTCGGCAAACTTGCCGGTCAGCGGCAATGATCCCCCAATGACAATCGGTTTATCCTCGGCATAAGCCGGGTGAGCGATAATCAGAGCAACGCAAATTGCCAAGGTCAACAATAAAGCTTTTTTGATAACATTTTGAATCATCTCTATACCCTCCTTTCTGATGAATTAATCGAATAATTTTTCACAACCCCAAATAGGATTCTTTTATGCGGGGGTCATCCAGAAGGTGTTGAGCTGTACCATCTAAAGTCACCTTCCCGTTTTCCAAAACATACGCATAGGTGGCAATCGTCAAGGTATGTAGAACCTCCTGAGAAATCAAAAGTATCGTGATCCCGCGCTGGTTTAAATCTTCAACTACTTGGAAAATGTCCGCCGCCATAACCGGCGCTAATCCCAAAGACGGTTCATCCAACATTAATAGTTGCGGCCTGGCCATAATCGCACGTGCCACCGCTACCATTTGCTGTTCTCCACCGGAGAGGCTTCCAGCCAGTTGCTTGCGTCGTTCAGCCAGACGGGGAAAGATATCAAAAACCATTTGAAGGTTTTCGGCGATGTAAGCCCGGGCAGTCGGTAAATACGCCCCCATTTCGAGGTTTTCCCCGACTGTCATTTTGGAAAAAAGCTTGCGCCCTTCCGGAACCTGAATAATGCCTTCTTGACAAATCGCATCCGCAGAAAACCCCAGTATCGAATTTCCACGCCAAGACACTTGGCCTTTTACGGCAGGAATCAATCCGGAAATCGTATTCAACAGAGTTGTTTTCCCGGCCCCATTGGATCCAATCAGGGCCACCAGGTCTGCTTGAGTTACCTCAAGGGATACTCCCCGCAAAGCTCGCAATTCCTGATAATGCACCTCTAAATCGTTAACGGCCAGCATAACCCGCTCCAAGATAGGCCCGAATAACTTTAGGGTCATTGGCAACGGACTCAGGATCGCCATCGGCTATTTTAATGCCATTGTGCAGTGCCATAACCCGTGAACAGGTCCCCATGATGGCTTTCATAACATGTTCTATCATAAATACCGTAACCCCAAACTCATCCCTGATTCGAAAGGTCAACTCGATGGCGCCTTCAATCTCCTTCTGGTTCAATCCGGCGAACACTTCATCGAGAAGGATTATTTCCGGTTTGCTCGCCAGCGCCCTGGCAACCTCCAATCGTTTGCGATCCTCCAAGGCCAACTGTCCGGGGAGTATATGGGCCTTGTCGTTCAAGCTCGTGAATTTCAGAAGCTCCGAAGCTCGCTCCAAGGCCGGTTGGAGCGTATTGATGTCCTGCCTGCCGTACATCACGGCAATAGCCACATTTTGAATAAGGCTCAAATCCATAAGGGGTCTTACAATCTGGAACGTGCGTCCGATGCCCATGCGGGCAATTTTATGAGGCGGCAAGCCGTTGATGGGCGCGCCCTCAAACGTGATTTGGCCGGATTCGGGTTTAAAAAGGCCGGAAATTACGTTGAACAGGGTGGTTTTGCCCGAGCCATTGGGGCCGATCAAGCCCACGATTTCTTTGCGCTGGACTTCGAAATCGACCTCGGAAAGCGCAACCAAACCGCCAAATCGTTTTGTAATATTTGTTCCTTTGAGCATAAATTAATCTTCATCCACGATTGCCACCGGCCTGGCCCAACCCGCACTGGCGCCTTTGATTTTGACCGGAAAGCAGCATACCGTAAATCCATGCGCTTTTCCAATGGCCGACAGGTTAGCTAATTTTTCCATATGGCAATAGCCGATTTCGATACCGGCAAAGTGTGCCTCCCAAATTACCTTGGGATCGCCGGTTTCCTTGAATTCCTGGGCCTGAAACGGCAGCGGACGATCCCAGCTCCAGGCATCGATGCCGACAACCTTGATACCTTTTTCGGTGAGAAACAGCGTACTTTCACGATCCATGCCAGCACCTTTTACCAAATACTGTTCTGTACCCCAAGCCGAATCCGCACCGGTTTGAATCAGCACAATATCCAAGGGCTTAATCTCATATTGAATCCGTTGCAACTCCTTTTTGACATCTTCGACGGTGATGCGCTCACCGTCTCCCTTATGGCGAAAATCCAGGAGCACGCCGTCATTGAAACACCATTCCAGCGGGATTTCGTCAATGGTCAATGCCATTTTCCCTTTATCCATGGTGGGATGATAATGGTAAGGCGCATCCAAGTGAGTCCCGGAGTGGGTGGTTAAAGTTATAAATTCGACAGCCCAACCGAGTCCTCCGGGTAATTGTTCTTTTTTAACCCCGGGATAAAAATCTTTCATCTGTTCGGCGCCCATTTCATGGGTAACATAGTCTATTTTGGGGATCATCATGGGAGGATCACTGGGAAGATCGGGTTCAATGGCGATGCTCAAATCGACAAAACGTTTGCGTTCCATATATACTCCTTTCGGTTGCCGAGGCCAAAAAGCACAATGAACTATAAATTCGACCAGATAAATTTATTAGGTGATGAAATGATCTTATTATGAGCGGACATGATTAAATAATTGATGTAATGTTAAGGTTTTTTTGTCAATGCTTTTTTGCTAATGGATGTTTGCATAAAAGCAAATTTATGTAAAATATGAGATTATGAGAACTACAGTGGATATAACGGATCAGCTTCTTAGATGAGCAAAGGCGGCAGTTGCCCTGGAAGGGAAGAGCCTAAAGGCATTTCTTACGGAAGCCGTCACAACGGATATAGCGTGGTCATTTTATGACAGACTGCTTGAGGGCGGGAGGGTTTACTTCATGCGAGAACATTAAGGACTTGAGCAAGCCTGGAGAGGATGCAAAAGAAATCGAGGATACTCCCACAGGGTGTGGAATGATGCGTATTTGGCGGCCTTTGCCCAGACAGCTAACCTTGAGATCGTAACGTTTGATCAGGGTTTTAGGGAATATCCAGCAGCCAAGGTAACTATAGTCTTCTAATTGTGAACTTTATTTGCCGCTATCATTCAAACCATCCCATCAAGCGTTTCAACCGTTTCACCGCCCGCGGCAAAACCTCTCTGATTTTTTCATGGAATCTTAGATGCGCATGCGCATCAAAGGGAGTTTCACCCTGGTTGAGGATGACCAGCTTGGCTCCGGCCATAAGGGCTTCTCGGGGCATATCTGCGGCCGGAGTTACCACCAGACTGGATCCGACCACCATAAATAAATCGCTTTGGCGCGAGTGATCATAGGATAGGGCCAAATCCTTTTGCGGTAAGGACTGACCGAAATCGACCACACTGGAGACCAGCGCCCCCCCACATGGGCAGGTTATCAGACCCTCGGATTGATCGACTGTTTTCTCGCAGCGCTTGCAGCGCATCTTGGTCATATTGCCGTGCAATTCAGCCAAAATCTCGGGACGTATGCCCGATTTCAAATGCAGGTTATCCACATTTTGGGAAATCAAAAATTTTAATTTGCCCATCTTCTGTAATTCTACGATCGCATAATGTCCGCTATTGGGCTCCACCGCATCCCAGGACTTACTCATAGGCTTTGGTGATAGTCCCTTATCCCGACGGGTCCACACGCCATCAGGACCTCTAAAATCCGGTAAACCGGATTCGGTGCTGATGCCTGCTCCGGTAAAGACAACCGGATAGTGAGCCTCATAAAACCACTGGGCCAGGGTACCGATTTTCTCATCTGTTTTGATCTTCATGATAACAGTCCTAATCCCGCCGAAGAAGTCCCTGTTCTTTACTTCAGCGGTTTAATGTTTGCTGTTCATTTATGATGGTTTATGCATTACGAGCCATTTCAAAGCCTGGATTGATCAATAGGGATTGATTTCAAATAATCACGATGATATAAATAATAAGTTGACATCATATTTGGTATATCACAACTGAGTGTAAGGCGATCGCCATTTCATTCGGAGTAATAACCATTGGTTTCTTTTTTTGAAAATTTTTGGTATCCTTAACGATGACATTATCACCTGAGTACTTTTGGGTCAAATTTACAAAATAGAAAAGGAGATTTGGTTCCGTAAAACTGCAACCTTATTTAAGAAAAAATCAAATTTATCGCTAAACCTTCCAAGCTTTCCCCAGGAACAGAGATCCACGAATTAAGGTGTTAAAATCAACATAGTCAGACGCTAATTGGAAGCGTTGATTTTCCGGGTTCAATTAATTTATAGGTGCCAGTCATGAAGAAGCAATTATACGAAAAAATGGAATCCATGTTCCATCTAATAGAACATGACTATCATGACACTCACCCTCTAGAGATTATGCTCTATAAACTGGCCAGAGGTAATACCTATAACATGAGGGTTGTCGGGCTTGAAGGCATAAAGAAATTTAGAAAAGATCATGCGGATTGTTCCATAACCTTTAAGCCAAATCATCTCAGTGAAGCGGATTTTATTCTACTAGGCTTGCTCTTCAGGGAGCATAAAATGAGGGTGGTAACAGAGGGAGGCGCAAATCTGTTTATCGAGGATATTGACATTTTTAAACACGTCATACCGAATGTTATTAATCATAATTTTAAACCTTCCGGTGCAAACCAGCAGCTGAGTATAGCGCAATATTTGAGCAGCAGGGGAGCCTTTAAAGTGTTCAGGGAACCCGTTGAAATAAAGCAAGAGGACGGCAGTGAAATCAAACTCGGCAAAAAGGAAATTTTGTCGTTGACACGCGCGTATCGTTACCATCTGGTTAAAGAAAAGGAGATGTATGTAACCTTTCCGGGTTATTCCGAAGTAAAATCAAGCTTGCTTGAATTATTGAAAAAAAATGGAATGAAAACCGGAAGAAGCTATACCGGAAAAATCGACGGATTTCATCATCTCCCATTCCAAATGGATATTGAAGCGTCGCTGTATACCGGCGTTGATGTGTATATCATCGATGTCAACATTGCCTATGAGCAGGTAATGGAAGACGAAAATTTTAGTGAACTGACCCGAATGCATGACGCTGGCGTAAGCAAAAAAGATATATATGTACAAGACTTGGGTTACATCATTAAAGAATTTATTAGTGACAAAAAGAAAGGAAATCTATCCATCAAATTTGGTCAACCCCGTAAGATCGATACGTCCTTCTTAAAGGAAGGACTGGTGAGCAGAAAAATAAAGAATACGGCCTATAAATATGCTCAGGAGACGTTTGAGAGGATGCTTTCGATGCAACCGGTTTTCCCCGCCAATATCTATTTTACAGCCTTTGATGAAAACTTTAACAGAATTCCTGCGCGAGTGATGAAAGAAAAAATTGATGATATGAGAGATCATTTGCGAACACTGGAGTGGGGAAAAGAAAATAGGCGAGTTGATCTGCATTATATCATGGGCTACAACCACCATGTCATTTCAGCTGATGAAATAATCAATCGAACATTTAACAATTTCAGAACACCCGACAGGCATGTCACTGACATCGATGGAGATATGTTTGTGGTTTATAATAAAGATGTAGCCCAGCAATACAAAAATCACACGGCACACTTTTTCGAAAGCATGGAAAAAGTCAGCAAAGGATCATAATATAGGCGGCCAGACCCATAAACAGTTCGATTACTTATGTTGCTTGTGATTTAATGAGTCTAAAACTATCTAGAAAGCTTTCGAACGTTTTTAAATCTTTTTGAAAATAATGTCGTTTGGCCGCCGTGTACCGCAAATTATAAAATATATTGCCTTTTATAAACCCGTAGTATAGCGTTTTGAATGTTGAGCCATTCTTGTCTTGATAAGTGAATAATATCCTAAAACCTTCATGCCCGTCTATGGTGGCAGGCGTGTTTTCGATCAATTCAAAATTTAAGACATTTATATCTGCACCAATCTCATCAAGAATAACATCGGCTGCCTCTTGAGGCAACATTCCCCTTTCTAATTTCTTCTTTGTATGCTGAAAGGCTTTATCAATCGGACGCTCTTGAATCAGGGCATACTGCAGATAGGGATTGTCCTTGGTAATCAGAAAATATTTGTCCGTCTCCAGCTGCCACCAACCCTTTGGGATCTTTACTGCGAAATGGTAGGTGGAATCACCCTTTTGGACTCCATGTGCGCAACCTATAATAAAAATTAAAATTAGGAATAAAAGCTTTTTCATCATCCTTCTCTATCATTCACACATTTTTTTATATATCCCTGGATATATGCTTTATCAGGGGTATCGGGAGCCAACAACAAACAGGATTCAAAAAATTTCTTGGCAAGCACCCTCTGCCCCTCTTTATAATGGATTAGCCCGATAGCCTTATGAGGCTCCGCATATGATGAATCAATCAAAATGGCCTTTTGATAATAGGCTAAGGCCTTGTCATAATCGTGTTCCTCTCCTCGTTGTCTATAGATCTCGCCGATTAGGTAATATGCGCGAGCATCATTTTTTTTAATTCGCAAATATTTTTCGACACCGCTTTGAGCAATGTCAAAGCGTCCGATCCTGAGATCCAACCGGGCATTTTCTAATATCGCTTGGTTCACCTTGGAAAGAAACAGCTCGGCATTTTTAATTCCGCCTCTTTTATCCTTGTATTTGGTTTCAAGCAAGCTCATGATAGTGTCTATCCGCGCTTGCACTTTCGGATGAGTTCCGAAAAAGAAAGGCTCCGTTATCCGCTCACGTTCAATTTCCCTTTTCAAGTGTTCAAAAAGACGTAATACCTCATAAGAATCATAGCCTGCCAATACCATATAGTCAAGTCCGACAGTATCGGCCTCGCTTTCAAGCTCGCGAACATAACCGGTTACAGCGGTCATAGAACCCGTTAAACCAAGAAATTTTACCACTTCCTGGATCATTGATAGACCCGCTAAGGTTTGTTGAGCAGAAACCATAAAGGCGGGCTTGTCCGTGATGCTTCTTAAGGCTCGCAATGTATGTCGTTGCGTACAGTGGGCCATCTCATGGGCAAGCAGGCCTGCAAGCTGAGCCTCGTTGTCCATGCGTGCCAAAAGTCCAGTATGAACATAAATTATGCCATTCGGAAATGCGAAAGCGTTTAGATAAGGATCTTTGACTACAACTACTTTGAAAGACATTCCCGGCGGCAGCTCTTCTGGTTGAAGCTTTTGGACAATTTGGTCTAAATAATCTTCGAGGTTTTTATCCTGCAAGATCACCACACTGGCATTGAGCGATTTTTGTTCCTCCAACGAACGGCGCCAAATTATCTTTTCGTCTTCATTGCTCAGCAAATCTTCCTTCACCGGAGGACGCACCGTTGTGGCGCATCCTGCCGCCAAGAAAACTAAAATAACGATTAAAAATGCCTTTCTCATACACCACCCTTGGGGAAAGAAACGATTAAATTCTGAACCAAATCTGCGGCGCTTTTAGAATTGGTGAGATCATGCTTGCCGCGGGAACCTTGAACGGCATACCAGATGATGGCTCCGGAAGGATCGGCCACCGCCAAATTAATTACAGCCCTTGTTTTACCTTTCGAAACTTCTTCGAGACCACAGACAAAAATCATCGCATCAGCATCAAGCTTTGATAGTATGCTCTCAAGAGAACCGACTGAATAATCAATGAAACGCTTTCCACCGGAAGAAATCTGTGAGCCGCAAGCCTGCAATCGAATTGATTTATTCACTACTTTATAAAGTGATTGAATCTCCTGCAGTTCCTCAGTGATTTCAATAGCGGGATCCAAGGGCTTGACGATGCAATTTTTTTCACTGAACCCGTTTACAATCGCATTTTTCAGGTTTTCTCGACCGACGGCACTCCAGTCGTCTCTCAATACAACTACACCACCGGCTAAGGCTTCAAAAACCTTAACGTCAGGGGGCATGAGTACGGGTTTTGTTATCTGCTGAACTCTAGTCTCAAATTCGGGATGCACTTTAGGCCCAGGTGAAACACAACCGACCAGACAAAAAAAAATCAACAGGAGGGACAGAAGAGGAAATAATGTGACGCGTTGAATAGTGTTGGGCACCGTCTAGTTGAGCTCCTATCGCGAATTTACCGATGAACATATTAGTCATCGGCAAATCGGAGCCCAAACTTTAGCCAATTTAAAGTTTACTTCGATTGTGTATAATTCTTCTCAATGTGTAACAAAATTCACAGAAATCATATAAAAAAAGAGTTTTGCACTGGCAGCCGGGGTCAAAAAATGAGTGTTAACTATATAAAATTATTCGTAATAAAAACATATCGGAAAAATGGTATGACTCTTGCTATTTAAGTAACCGCCAATACAAAATGAATATCATTTTGTATTTTCTTTGAACATCGCAGGATAATTTTCTTGCACTTAATACGCCTTTATTCTATAGACATTTAAGATACTATGATTATAGTATGCGAAAGTTTAAAAGAGACGAAGCATTGGGGTTGTCGATAATCTGATTAAAAAGGAGGTAAAATGATGAAAAAACTAATTGTTTTGATTTTACTGGCATTAATCATTGGTGCATGTAGTGATGAGTTTTTAGCACATGATACCTTATATAAAACCAATGATCATATGTTTTTCAGCTGGTGGGGATACCAAGATGTGACTGCTGAAGATGCCAGCAAATCCCAAGATCAAGGATGGTGGGGCAAAGAAATACCCTACATCCCAGCGGAGTAACGGCGCATCACCGGAATATAAATAAGAGAAGATTTTTTAGAACCTAAACCCTGCGTGCATCACATTTGCAATTCAGGTAAACCATTCTGAATTGGTTGAGTAATTCTATATTAATTCATTCATATAGATAAAAGAGGTGGTTTGTATCAAACCGCCTTTTTTTATGACCCTTGATAAAGATCTCCCGAATTACACATATGTGGCGGTGATTGTTTGCCTTCAAATCCCGCGGCGGGACTTCGCACCCGGTTGCAAACGCAACGATCAGGGCACGGTTGTGCCCTTGTCTTTGCGGCCTATGGCCGAAAATCCAAGCCATCCCGACCTCAGGCCGGGATGGTCGTTGACTCAAACAGCCACTGTTTATAAACGTTTTCACACACTCCATAATGCATTTGCCGCGATATTCTTTCTCAGCGAATCGTAATAACTACAATATATTGTGGTCTTTTTCTCTTGACCCACAATCTTTGCTTACATATACTACTTCATTCAGAATGACCCATTACTTTCCCTAAAGTTGACACCGGACCGATTTGGCAATATAAGTCAGTAATCAAGAACCAAACATCCTTCATGCGATTGAGGTGAAATAGATGCGGGCCCCACGGTTTTTGCTATGGATTATCCTGATATTGCTGCTGATTATCCTTCCCACAGCCTGTGCTTCTCAAAAAAAACTAACAGTGGGAGCTACGGCTACACTGTTGGAGGATATTGCCAAATCTTCCTATAAACAATCCGACACACGAGTTATTCGCGAAGGGATGCCGGCCTATCTGTTGCTCATGGACGGCATGGTGGAAGCATGGCCGGATAATGAGCGGCTGTTGATTGCCGCCGCCCAAGGCTATGCCACCTTTGCATCGGCCTTCGTGGAGACGCAGGATAAAGTTTACGCCACCGTACTGTATAAGAGGGCCAAAGATTATGCGTTACGATCAATGGAGCAAAAAGGGTTCAAAAATCCAGTATCACGACCGTTTGATGACTTTGAAACCGGCTTAAAAGATTTAGGAAAAAAGGATGTCCCTTATATGTTTTGGACAGCGATGTGTTGGGGTAACTGGATACGACTGAACATGGGGTCCATGGAAGCGTTGGCCGAGCTTCCCAGGGTTGAATTGTTGATGAAAAGAGTGTTAGATCTTGATGAAGGATTTTATTATGGCGGCCCCCATCTCTTTATGGGAGTGTGGTATGCATCCAGACCTAAAATGGCCGGCGGAGATTTGAATTTGGCGCGGCAGCATTTTCTGAAGGCCATAGCGCTTGGTCAAGGAAAATTTTTAATGGCCAATATTTATTACGCGAACCACTACGCTAAGAGAGCGTTCGACAAAGAACTTTACATATCCATTCTTGAGAAGGTCCTGGAAACACCGGCTGATATTGTACCTGAGCTGACCTTACTTAATACCGTAGCACACAATAGAGCAAATGAAATGCTAAACCAGGTTGATGAATATTTCTAAGAGGAGAAAAACGGATGAACGCACGGGCTGAAATGAAGGCTATCGCATTTTGCATGTTGATATTATTTTCATTTCTGGGAACACCGGTTGCCGGGGCACAAAAAGCCCAAGTAATAAAAATTGCCACCCTAGCCCCCGAGGGTAGCTCCTGGATACAGACATTCAACGCTGTCAATGAAGAGATATCCAAAAAAACGAACAACCAAGTCCGGTTCAGAATATATCCTGGTGGCGTATTGGGCGATGAAAAAGACATGATTCGCAAGATGTACATTGGTCAAATTCAGGGAGCGGTCCTCACCTCATCAGGTCTGTCGGCGATATTTCACGAAATGGACGTATTTCAAATTCCCTTCCTTTTCAAAAACTATGAAGAAGTTGATTATGTTATCGACAAGATGGATGCCTTTTTCAAAAAGGGATTCGACACAAAGGGATATATCATGCTGGGGTGGTCTGAAGGCGGATTTGTCCGCCTGATGTCCACCGTCCCTGTTGACACCCTGGACAAACTTAAAAAGGCTAAGGTCTGGACATGGGAAGATTCACCGATGGCAAAAGCTGTATTTAACGAAGCCCAAGTGATGGCGATTCCCCTCTCGGTGCCTGATGTGCTGGTTGGGCTTCAAACGGGATTGGTGGATGTGGTGTATGCACCACCATCTGGCGCCATCGCCATGCAATGGTTCACCAAAACGAAATATATAACCGATGTCCCTCTCATCTTTCTGGTAGGAGCGCTCGTTGTAAAAAAAAATGTATTTCAAAAGATATCACCGGAGCATCAGAAATTGCTGCGGGAAAGTTTCCAACAACATATGGACCAACTAAAACGTGTCATTCGCAAAGAAAATCAAGACGCCCTCCAGGTGATGGCCAAGCACGGTGTAAAAATTTTAAAACCATCGCAGGACCAGATCAAAGAATTCAAAGATCTATCCGATAGGGCGATGAAACGTTTGGGCAAAAAAAGCTTCTCCAAAAAGACCAGAGAAGCCGTGGAAGGGCACCTGAAAACGTTTCGCGGAGAAAATAAGCAATGAATCGATGGGATCAGTTGGATGAATTCATCTCTCGAGTGGAGAAAACCCTGGTGGTTTTTTTATTGAGCCTCATGATTCTCGTGGCGTTTTTGCAGATTGTTCTGAGAAATTTCTTTGCCACCGGTTTATCCTGGGCAGATGTGCTGGTCAGATACCTGGTCGTTTGGGTGGGCTTTATCGGTGCAGCCTTGGCCACCAAGGAGGGTAAGCATATTACGATTGAAGTATTCTCGCGATGGGTGTCCGGGAGGGGAGAGATTTACCTTAAGGCAATAGCCCAGTTATGTTCCCTATGTATTTGCGGTCTTCTTACCTATGCGGCGATAAAATTTATAAATTTCGAAGTTCAGATGGAAAGCACCACCTTTTTAGGAATTCCAGCCTGGATACTCGAATTTATCATCCCTATGACGTTTGGATTAATGACCTTCCGTTTCGCACTGCGTTTCTTCAAGGAACTTGCTAAAATTTTAACGCCTGATTCGGACCCGGGACTCAATAAAAAACTATGATCCTGCTGCTGACTGTTATCCTTACCATCATCCTCCTGCTCATCGGTGCGCCGATTTTTGTCGTTATTTCCGGTTTGGCGCTCTATTTGTTTTCCTCCAGTCAAATCGATCTCTCGGCTGTAATCATTGAGATGCATCGAATGGCGACCACCCCGGTTCTGGTAGCCATCCCTCTGTTTACGTTTGCGGGATATCTTCTTTCCGAAAGTGGGGCGCCGAAAAGATTGATCCGGCTGTCCAATGCGATTTTAGGCTGGCTACCGGGAGGTTTATCTGTAATCGCCCTGATCACATGTGCCGTCTTCACGGCGTTAACCGGTGCCACTGGTTTGACAATTATCGCCCTGGGCGGGATCCTTCTGCCGGCCATGAAGCGCGGGAAATATCCGGAACTTTTTTCGCTGGGCTTGTTAACGACTTCAGGCACATTGGGCCTTTTGTTTCCCCCCAGCCTGCCCTTGATTATTTATGCAATTGTTGCCAAGGTTAGAATAGACCAGCTTTTTATCGCGGGCATTCTGCCTGGAATCCTCCTGGTGGTTTTGCTATCCGCTTTTAGTGTTATTCGATCCTTTCGGGCGGATGTCCCAAAAACAAGATTCCAGCTGGGAGAACTCATCAATGCCTTTAAGGAATCTATATGGGAATTACCCTTGCCGGTAGTGGTGTTGGGAGGTATTTACAGCGGATTTTTCGCCGTTAGTGAAGCCGCTGCGATCACGGCCGTCTATGTATTGTTGGTGGAAGTGGTCATCTACCGCGATATCAAATACAGAGAGCTGCCGGAAATCATGAAAAAAAGCATGGTGCTGGTGGGTGGGGTTTTAATCATTCTCGGCGCGGCTATGGGGCTGACAAACTATTTAATCGATGCAGAAATCCCGATGAGATTGTTGGATTTTTTCAAAACCAACATTGAAAGCCGATTCCTTTTCCTGGTGGTTCTCAATTTGTTTCTGCTGGCTGTTGGATGTACGATGGGCATTTTTTCCGCACTGGTCGTTGTGGTCCCTTTGCTTACACCCATCGGCCAGGCTTATGGTATTGACCCAATTCATCTTGGAATCATCTTTCTCACCAATCTGGAGATAGGCGCCAGTCTTCCTCCCCTAGGAATCAATCTATTTATTTCCAGTATGCGTTTTGAACGACCGGTCTTAAATCTTTATGTTGCCTCACTGCCGTTCATCGCAATACTGCTGCTCTGTCTTGCGATTATTACCTACCTGCCATGGTTGAGTCTGGTGCTATTGAAGTGATACTCAGGAATGCATATTGACACCACAAAGAATGTTCTTAATTTCAAACCGTTATGGAACCAAAAGACGACAGCAATGGGGAACCCTACCAAATCGACAAGATTTGGTGGATTAAGCAGATCGTTTTGGTGATTATCGGAGGGTTTTACCTCTATTTTGGGATTCATTTACTCATATCATCCTATCAGATGAATAACCCGTTTTCATTTATACTCACATTTTTTGCCTCCAATTTTATCATTCTGATCAGCGGAGTTCTTCTAATCGGTTTTATTTATAGAATGATAGTGGCGTTTAAGTATTTGAAAAAAATGAACTAATAATGCTGTGATATCTCGCTTGAAATTATTGGTTGTCATAAAGTATGCAGATAGAGCGTCCAGTGGGAGGTAACTATGGTGAAAAAAGCTTATCAACCCGGAGAATCTTACCAATACCCGTTAATCATTAAGAAATTACTCAACACACCGCTGATCTACTCTCCGGATCGGGAAATCGTATATGCGGACAAACACCGTTATAATTATGTAACCTTGAATGAACGCATCCACCGCCTGGCCAACGGTCTTAACCGGCTCGGTATAAAATCGGGAGATACGGTGGCTGTATTTGATTACGATTGCCACCGTTATTTGGAATGTTTTTTTGTAATTCCCATGATGGGATCGGTGCTGCAAACCGTTAACTGGCGTTTGTCTGGGGATCAGATCTTATATACGCTGAATCATGCCGAAGCCAAGGTGATCATCATTCATGCTGATTTCTTCCCTATTTTGGAAAACATTTGGAACAAATTGGAGAAGGTAAAATCGGTGCTGGTGATCGCCGAAGATGGCAATCCGCCGGATACGAAAATAAAACTTGCTGCCGAATATGAAGAATTAATGCAATCGATCTCCTCAACGTATCCTTTCCCGGATTTAAATGAAAACATGAAAGCAACGACCTTCTATACCACCGGAACTACCGGTAACCCGAAAGGCGTCTACTTCACCCATCGCCAGCTGGTGCTGCATACTTTGGCCGTATCCGTCGTATCCGGCTGCTATAACACCATCGGGCGCTTTAGATCCGACGATGTTTACATGCCGCTGACGCCGATGTTTCACGTGCATGCCTGGGGCTTTCCATATCTAGCCACTTTGCTGGGTGCCAAACAGGTTTATCCGGGCCAGTATGAGCCGGAAAAACTTTTGCGGCTGATTCAAAAGGAAAAGGTAACTTTTTCACACTGTGTACCGACGATTTTACAAATGCTTTTAAATTGTCCAGCGATCGAAGATGTGGATTTATCGAACTGGAAAGTCGTCATCGGCGGCTCGCAGTTACCCAGGGGACTGGCAAAAGCTGCCAAAGATCTTGGGGTCGAAATTCATGCCGGTTACGGGATGTCGGAAACCGGCCCGGTCATGACCTCGGCAACCCCCAAAGAAGATATGCTGGATTGGGAGGATGATAAATTACTGGACATCATCATCAAGACCGGAAAACCCATACCACTGGCAGAAGTTGAGGTCGTGGATGCCGATGATAACATCTTGCCCCATGATGGGGTTTCCACCGGGGAGGTCGTCATGCGGTCACCCTGGTTGACCCAGAGCTATTTCAAGGCGCCTGACAAAACCGAAGAACTATGGCGCAGCGGATGGCTGCACAGCGGTGATGTAGGCTACATCGATGAAGATGGCTATCTGCAAATTACCGACAGAATCAAAGACGTGATCAAAAGTGGCGGCGAATGGGTGTCTTCATTGGATTTGGAGAATTTGATGAGTCAACATGAAGCCGTATTGGAATCTGCCGCCATCGGTGTGCCGGATGAAAAATGGGGCGAAAGACCCCTGATGGTGATAACCCTTAAACCTGAATATAAGGACAAAATTACCGAAGATGAATTGAAGCAATTCATGAAAAAATTTGCCGCAGAAGGCAAATTGCCGCAATATGGTGTTCCAGACCGCTACGAATTTGTCGATATGATTCCCAAAACCAGTGTGGGAAAATTGGATAAAAAAGTACTTCGAAAATCGTATGGCAAATAATCCGCGCCATGCAGACATGGATTCTAATTTTTCTTCGAGCTTAATTGAATAAGTCATTGTCAACGATACTAAAGGCGATCATGGCTTTGTTGCAGTCTAGCGGTGACTGCTGCTGCGCTTATTCTTCGATGCCCAACTCCTTCAAGGCCTCTGCTGTCGGCTTACCTAATTCGTTCCACTTTCGCAATTTATAGTAATCGTTCAGCAATTTGCCCAGAGGCGGAATTCTATCCTTGGAACCGCCTGAATCTCGCGGAAAATCGGTGAGACGCGGCGGCAGGGTGTCATCCTTTCTGCCGATCCCAAGCCGGTTGTTGTACAAGCGCTTGAGGGTAAAAATGCGTGTGCCGGTCTTCAGCAGAGAGTCCACATCATAATCCCACCCAGTGATGCAATTTAGCCAGTGAACCAGAGAGGGAACCCCTACCCCCCCAAATACGACAAATTTACAGACCGTCAGCGCATCAAAGACGGACATGAGATCTTGCATAACCACCGAAAATTCGGCTTTGGCCTCCACTTCGTAGGGATCCTGGGGCTGATCAAAACCGATTCCGGCCGGCGGCTCCAGCCCGCTTTCAAAATCCATTCCGAACACGCTCAGATGGCAGGCTCCCCGATTGCAGGTGGCATAGCCGATGGCATTGCTGAACCTAGCTCTGGGGTCGTGGGCCGGCACCTCCATGCCTTTTACATGGTTGGCAAACTCAACGGCATTCCCGCCGATGATTTCCGCGGCCTTACGAACACCCTGGCCCAATATCTTACCAAATCCCCGGTTTTCGCCGATAGCTTTTATCATTTCCAGCATGGCGTCGGCATTGCCCCACACCAGCTCAACACCGTCGGTATCATTTTTGGAAATCAGATCTCGGTCATAGGCCTCCATCCCAAAAGCGATGACCGCGCCTGCGGCTATGGTATCCAGACCGTAGCGATTGCACAGCTCATTGGCCTTGGCGATGGCTTCCAAGTTGTCAACCAGGCAGTTGGAGCCGATCATAGCCAGGGTCTCGTATTCCGGGCCCGGTCCTTCTGCAACGGCATAAGGCCCGCCATCCACCTTAACCACCCGGCCGCAGCCGATGGCACATCGGCCGCAATTATAGCGCTTGGTGAGGATTGTCCGGTTCATGGTCGGACCGCTGATCTTTTGAGCTCCTTCGCGCCAGCTTCCTTGGGCCCAGTTTTTTATGGGTAGATCTCCGCTCTCCTCATTGGGTGTGATGACTCCGGCAGTGCCGAATTCCCTTAACGAGGCAGGCAATTCTTTCATATCCTCTTTATGTTCTTTAATAGACGCCATCAACGCTTCCCTGTCGTTGACCGGGGTACTCAAACTGCCCTTTGCGACAACAATCGCCTTGACGTTCTTTGAACCGAGCACGGCTCCGAGCCCGCCCCGGCCGGCAGCACGGCCGTCCGCGCCGTCATTCATCAATGCGGCAATAGGCACCATTTTTTCCCCGGCCTGGCCGATGCCGACAAAATTAACTTTTTTACCGGATTCCGATTTAAGCACCTGCTCCATTTCGTAAGCATCTTTGCCCGCTAATTGGCCGGCAGCGCTGATGTCAACCTTGTCCTCGGATATGAAAATCCGAACCGGTTTTTCTGAGGCATTCCTGATGATGAGCCCGTCGTATCCGGTACTTTTCAAATCCTGAGCAACCTTTCCGCCGCTGTTTGCCTCGCCCCAGACACCAGTCAGCGGAGCTTTCGCACAGGCTTCGTAGCGGGATGAAGAATAAACCGGTGTATTGCATACTGGTCCGGTCAGCAGCACGAAGGTGTTTTCCGGACCCAACGGATCAATCTTAGCCGGTTCCGTCTCATTGTGCAGGTACCATGCCGCCAGCCCAGACCCACCAATGTATTGCTTTTTGACTATCTCGGGAAAATCAATGGTTTTAACCTTCCGCTCGGCCAAATCGATATCCAAAATCTTTTCCATGTATCCGCTTTTCATGTGCAACCTCCCTCAACAATAATAAATTGGTGTCATTCGATTCTTAAATGCTGTACCTTTTTGAAAGGCGCTTGCTGCAATCCTGACCTCTATGGAATTGCTGCCGGCATCGTCACTCTACCTTTAATTTCAAAACTCCTCTCTGCCGATAGCTTAATAGAGTAACAACGGTTACGCCAACAATCAGCATGGCCCCTCTGGTAAGCCACACAATGAATGTCGGCCACCCCAAGAGCGTAATCCAGTTTACCAGCACGGTCAAAATGACAACACCGATAAACGTTCCGATAACATTGTGCTTGCCGGCCTTAACCACCAGGGCTCCGAGGAAGACCGCTGTAAAACCCTGGATCATCAAGGTTCCGCCCCCAATCTCCGACACCCCGGAACCTAATTGAGCGGTTACCAGAATGCCGGCTATGGCCGCCATTGCGGAGGTGAGGATAAAATAATATAGTACAATTTTAGATTCCTTGATGCCGGCTTCCCGGGTGGCCTGCCGGTTCTCGCCCAGGGCGTAGAGGTGTTGTCCCATGGTTGTGCGGTCCTGCAGGAAATAACTGACAATATAAATCGCCAGTGCAGTGAGAAACAATACCGGAATTCCCAGTATTTCTCCGAATACGAAGTTGTATATGATCTTTGAGCTGCTAACAATGGCCAGCGGTTTGCCCTGATTTAATATTTTGGCAATGGCCTTGGCCGCGAAACCAGTTGCAATGGTGGTGATCAGCGAGGGTATTTTCATATAAGCTGCCATAAAGCCGTTGATGACCCCGATCAATGTACCCCCGATAAACGCTGCAACCAGGGCTAAACCCATGGGAACACCGCTTTTCATCACGAGATAGGCGGTGATCATACTCACCAGTGCGGCCACATCCGCAAAGGAAACATCAAGCTCTCCAATAGCTAATATCCATGTGAGCCCCAGCACTAATATGGCGTTAATACCCGAGGCCCGCAGAATTTCCAGCAAATTGTCGGGGGTGCGAAAGGCGCTTGATGTGACCGAAAACAGAGCCAACATGGCGAACAACAGCCATATCAGGCCGAACTGGGGTTGAGTCAGTCGGCTGAAACGGAACGTATTCGAATTTGCTTGATTCATGACGTCACCTCTTCGCCCGCATCCGGCAACTTTGATAATCGACTTCCTTTCCTTTTTTTGACAACAACATCCGTGGAAATGCTCAATGCAATAATCAGAACAATCCCGATAATAAAATCGCTGTAGTAATAAGGTACCGCCATCAGCGTAAATCCGTTTAACATGGTGGCGATGAACATGGAGGCCATAAAGGTTCCATAAATCGTCGTTTTCCTGAACACGGCGTTGCCGAGAAAAATAGGGGCGTAAGCCGGCAGCAAGAACACCAGGCCCACTCTGACACTGCCGCTGCCCTGGGACGCATTGCTCATGATGGCGCCAAGGGAGGTCGTTGCGGCACAGAAGGCGAAGGCAGCCACAATATAGTACTTGGTCTTCACCCCCGAAAAGATAGCGGCCACCCGGTTATCGCCGGTGGCATAAAAGCTCCGCCCGTGGCGCGAGCGGTGTAATATGAGAAAAGCGATAAAATACAGGCTCAGCAGCAGAATGACGGGAAAGGGAATGCCCACTATAACCGAATCGTTTATCTCGAGGATTCCGGATGTCAAAACATTTTCCCAGATATAGGCCCCACCGCTGTATATCCATGCAAATCCCCAGGATAATGCTCCAGTGCCAATGGTGGTAACGATATCAGGCAGCTTCATGATACCAACTGCCACCCCGTTTATTAAACCAAAAGCAATCCCTACCGCCAGTCCGATGAAGATAGCGAGCATCACGTGAATGTCCTTGGCGATCATAAAACTGGTGGTCATTCCTGCCAGGCTGCTCACCATTGGAAACGATATATCAAAATGGCCGACGACAACAACGAAGGTAGCGCCCAACGCGAACATGGCACTGACGGATGCATGTTTCAGCAAGGTGGCAATATTCCTGCTGGTCAGAAACTGATCATGCAAAAAGGAAAAGACAATGACAATGAAAGCCAGCAGCAGAAAGAATACCACCACCGGTCGGGTCTCGGCCGAAATGATCTTTTTATTTTTTTCTGTCACGTTTTGCTTCCTTTTACGCCACAAAGAAGTATCTCCTCAGGGGTGATCCGGTCAACATCCTCATCCAGAGTGACGCGCCCCTTGAACATAGCCAAGACATGGTCGCATAGGCCGGAGACCTCCTCACAGTCAGAAGAGATGATAATCACAGCCGCTCTTTTTGACAGCTCTCTTATCAAGTTGTAAATACCCGCCTTAGCCCCGATGTCCACTCCGGCAGTGGGTTCCAGAAAAATGTAAATTTGAGCTTCGGTAAAAAGGCCCTTGCTGATCACCACTTTTTGCTGATTTCCTCCGCTGAGATAGGACACCTTCAGGTTGACATCGGCAGGGGTGATCGCCAACTGCTCGATAAGCTCGACGACTTCCTTTTTTTCTCTTTTGCGTTGAACAAATCCCAAAAAATTGGCGACTCGCTTCAAACTGGCCAGCGAGATATTAAATGACATGGGTTGCACATCGATCAGCCCTTCGCGCCTGCGGTCACCAGGAATCAGAAAAATACCGTTTTGAATCGCATCATCAGGGGCGCCCAGCTGCACGTTCCGGCCACGAATTTGTAAATTACCCCGCGTGCTCGGAGCCAAGCCGAAGATCACCTTGGCCAGTTCTTCAACGCCGGAGCCCACTAGACCGAAAATGCCCAGGATTTGTCCGATCTTCGCAGTAAAGCTGACATCCTGGAACCGATCTTCAAAAGAAAGCTCGCTGACAGCAAGCATCTCGTCACCGGCGCTCGGCGTCTTGACTGGAAATAGATGATCCATCTTTTCGCCCAGCATCAATTCGGCGATGGCCATGTGGTCGGAACCCACCTCTTTGGCCCCTATAGTCGCCACGTTTTTGCCGTCGCGAATAACCGTCAAGCGGTCCGCAACCTCAAAAATCTCCTCCAGCCTGTGAGAGATATAAATGATCGAAATCCCCTGTTCTTTGAGCACATCCATGAGGCGAAAAAGGACTTGCTTTTCGTTTTCAGTGAGGATGGAAGTGGGTTCGTCCAGCACCAGGACGGCCATCTCCCTTGACAACGCCCTTAAGATTGCAATGATTTCCTGTTCAACGGCCGTCAATTGTAAAACAGGCTTGGTAAGATCCAATTTAACTGGAAACCGCTCCAGGATGTGTTCTGCCTTTTCCTGCAGTTTTTTCCGATCAATTCTGGCAAAAGATCCCCTTTTTTCGGTTTCAAATCCCAAAAAGATATTCTCATATCCCGTGAAAGACGGAATCATTTCGGGATCCTGATAGACGGTGGCGATCCCAAAATTCATGGCGTCCTGAGGGCTGTTAATTTCTATCGGGCTTCCATCCAGGAATATTGTTCCTGCATCTTTGCGGTAGGTGCCGGATAGGATCTTTATCAAGGTCGACTTGCCGGCGCCGTTAATGCCGAGCAGGGCATGAACCTCTCCTGCCTTTAAAGTAAAATCAACAGCATCCAGTGCTTTGACACCGAAAAACTCCTTGCTGATGCCTTTCATTTCCAATCGGTAGTTAGTCAATGCGTCTCACCTGCTTTCAGGAAGATTAAGCGCTTAGCGGCACCATATCTACTATTATTTGTCGATTTTAAGTAAGGTTGTTTAATTCCAGACTAGAATTGAGTCCCACCGGCGGGATCTGGGTTAGGGATACACGCCATTTAAAATTGCGCGGCGTATAAACCGGAAGCCCGGTTTGATACGCCGCAGTTTCAGATCCGTCCTAAAGTGATCTCTTCCAGCCCAATTTTTGGGCATTGCCGGGATGATCGTAAGTGTCACCGTATTTCTTGATGTCCACCTTTTCCAGCTCTTTGGCCGTAATGGCATAGACCGGGCTGATGACCAGCCGCGGCACTTTATTGCCCTTGAGATATTCCGAAGCATAGAAGACGGACTGATACGCCATCAACCACATACTCTGGGCAGCCGTGAACTTCATGGACGTTTTACCGCCTTTAATGTACTGAAACGCGCGGGTGCCGCCGTCAATGCCGGTGGTAAAAATTTCCTTTTCTCGGCCGGCATTCTTTATAGCCAAAGCGCCTTCCATGGCAGCACCGTCCCAGGCACACCAGATAGCGTCAAGGTCTCCCTTCTTGGGATTCGCGGCCAACATGTTATCAATGCCTTGCCGCGGGGTAACGGCTCCGGCGGGATCGTAGTTCCAGCGGGCCACCACCTGGATACCCGGATATTCTTTCAGGATCCAGTCCAGCCCCTGTTCACGATGATCCCAGGTTTCATTGGCCGGCAGTCCGATAACACCGATTTTGCCTTTGCCATTAAGCTGCTCGGCAATCCACTGACCCGTCAGCATGCCCATGCCAAAATTGTTGGAAAGAACAGAGGTCGTACAGCCCGTGCCTGAAATCAGGGAGTCACCTGAAAAAACCGGGATTCCGGCCTCAATTGCCCGTTTAACCGCCGGCGTGATGGCCGCCGCTTCTGAAGCAGTGACGAACAATGCGTCCGGCTTCATCTTGATAAAGGCCTCAATCTGTTCCGACTGCAGTTTGGTGTCGTAGTTGGAGTTGACGAACTTGGCATCCTTTAAGGCCTTGTCCCCGAAAAATTCCTTTATTCCCTTCTTGTAGCCCTTATTCATATTCTGACCGGAATCATTGTCCAGCCAACCCTGAGAGATGGCTAATTTCCAGTCCTTGGCCTCCGTAACTACCGGAAACACTAAAGCCAGGGCAAAGACTGCGATTAGCGCAATCTGTAATGCTTTCCAATTGCATCTTTTCATTTTAGCTCCTCCTTTCTAAAAATCATCGGTTTTAGATATTGATTCGCCAGATTTTAAAGCTCACCCCCTTTCACCGTTGAACACGGCCTTCATATTTGATGGCCTATGAATTTCCTATTCGGAATAGTCTGAAGTAAGGCTGTATTTGTTAGTCTTTTTTGTCCCTGCGCAGAAATCCGGCATCCTCTAAGGAATAAAGCGGTCTGGTGACAGGGCTTTTATTCAAACCGAACATTTTAGAGAGCTGGCTGTTCGCAAGTACCGGGTTTTCAAAAGAAAAACATTCAAGGATCTTCGCAGCCCGCAGAACTGAATTGATAATGTAAGACTTAGATGCCACAGAATTGATCCTTCTCCTATCAATAGATTAATTATATCCATTCAGACTGAAACAAATCATTCGAATCATATAGACGAGCGGAGGGTATTAGTTTCATATTTTTATCTGGTTTTATTATGTAAGAAAACAAATACTTAATCTGGAAAATTTTGTTCTATTTGTGATGCTTGCAGAATTTACAAAGAGGATTATAAAATGATTAGTAACATAACTAGTTGAAATTATATGTAATATTAAAAAGGCTTTGTATATTAAACTAACTTTTATATTATGTCAAGAGCATTTTGGGGGGATAATTTTGAGGCAACCAATCACCCTGAACAGCTTGTTCCGTTCGGAACAGACCGCTGATTGCAGATGGGTTTTCATACTAAGCACCCGTCAGTTAAATAAAACGTTTCCATTTTCGATATATTGCAAAAAATGGTTGTTGGTAATATACAGGTTTAAAAAATATAGTGGGAACAGAGTGAAATGAGCAAACTATTCGAACAAACGACTATTAACGGAATGACCGTGTCGAATCGGTTCGTTCGATCGGCAACCTGGGAGGGCATGGCCACCGATGATGGCGCATGCACACCCAAACTGATTGATCTGATGGCCAACTTAGCAAAAGGCGGTGTGGGTCTGATTGTCAGCAGCCACGCCTATGTTCAGAAGGAGGGACAGGCAACTCCCTGGCAACTGGGTGTTGATAAAGACGAACTGATCCCGGGTCTTAAAGACATGACCGATGCGGTTCACGAAAACGGCGGAAAAATTGTGATGCAGCTTTCCCATGGCGGATTTTTTTCCTATCCCAAACTGACCGGACAAACCCCCATGGCACCTTCAAAGGTGGAAGGCATAGCCAAATCACCGCGCAAAGAAATGACTGTGGATGACATCCAGCACGTTATCAGGGCATTTGAAGTCGGCGCTAAAAGGGCCAAAGACGCCGGTTTTGACGGCGTTCAAATTCATTCGGCTCACGGATACCTTCCCAGTCAGTTTCTCTCACCGGTCTTCAATCAGCGCAACGATAAATACGGCGGTGACATCCAAAATCGGGCAAGGCTACATGTAGAAGTCGTGAAACTTATTAGACAAACTGTGGGGAAGAATTACCCTGTCTTGATAAAAATGAATTGTCAGGATTTCATTGAAAATGGCTTGGACCTTCAAGATTCTCTTCAAGCCGCGCAAATGCTGGCGAACGCAGGAATTGATGCTATCGAGTTAAGCGGTGGGGTTTTAACCGGCGGAAAACTGAATCCAAGCCGAATGGGTATTAAATCCGAAGACAAAGAAGCGTACTTTCAGAAGGAAGCCAAAGCATTTAAAAGTCAGATCGATGTTCCGTTGATTTTAGTGGGTGGAAACCGATCCTATCAGGTGGCTGAACGCCTCGTGGAGCAAGGCGTCGCCGACTATATTTCCATGAGCCGTCCGTTTGTCCGGGAACCGGATTTGATCAAGCGTTGGAAATCCGGCGATCTGCAAAAAGCCGCGTGTGTTTCCGATAACATGTGTTTTAAACCGGCAATGAAGGGTGATGGCATCTATTGTGTAACCGAAGAAAGGGAGAAAAGAAAGTAGAACTGGTTTCAAAACCCCATCTAACTCCTAAATGCTGCTTTGTAAACCGGCGCAAAATGCTCACATGATCACAGGTTGGCCCGTTGAGCCTCTTGACCCGTTAGCCGGTTTAAATTAGAAAGAATTCCCTTTTTAACTGGCCAAACAGGCCAACTGGCAAACCGGCTAAACCTATACCATCATATCCATGTAACCCGCGGAGGGTACCGCAACGGTATACGACAATAGTTAAGTTGGGGATAGCCGACCATCATTGCTCCAAATGCACGATGATCCTTAGGAAGTCCAAGGGCTTTGAACAGCGGTGGGTAGCTGTTGGTCGCAGAATAAAAATAACCGCCCCAACAAGCCCCTAATCCAATTGCATGAGCGAATAATTCGAGATAGCTCAATGCCAGCGCACAGTCCTCAGCGCCAAAACCGTAGTTTTTCTCTGCATGCGCAACAATAACGTGTGGAGCGCCCCTGCAGATCCGCTCTTCACCGCTATCCCAGGCAGCCACAACGCGAACAAATCCCCTGCTTTCAGCAATGGTGGGGGTTTTCTTAATGACAGACCGCATCCAATCGATCACAAAAGATGCGCATTGCTTTACTTTGGCCGGCTCTTCCACCACGGTCCAGTGCCACGGCTGGTTGTTTTTCGCCGATGGTGCGTAGCAGGCGATCTCTAAAAGCTTTCCCAAAAGAGGTCGTTCAACCGGCGTGTCATTGAAATTGCGAATCGATCGACGTGAGCGCAGAAACTGCTCCGCTTGTTCCGGGCTCAACACCAGCTCTCTTTCAATAGGGGGGCACTCCTCCGAGCTGAGCCAGTCAAGACTAAACGCGCCAGTGGGACAGGCCGCCACGCAGTGTCCGCATGCCAGGCAATGCTCCTCAAAGTCCTCAGTTGGAACCGGAATCCCCTCGGGGGATTTCATCTGAATAATCTGTGTCGGACACGCTTTTACACAGATGCCGTCGTTTTTACACTTTTCTGGATCAACTGAGAAAGGAACCATCCTAGCCTCCTTTATGAGTCGAGAGACCCCTGCAATACGATGAATGATCAAACGGACACCGGGGGCTTACGATCTGCCCAAGGTCGAGCTTGCTCAAGTTGAGCGGCAAGGCTGAAAAGGGTGGCTTCATCACCAAATTTTCCAATGAAGTGTGTGCCGATAGGAAGTCCATCGGAATTCCAGTAGAGAGGGACCGACATTGCCGGTTGACCGGTCATGTTGCAAATTGGCGTAAAGGGCACAAATTCAGTTGCGCGATGAAATCCTTTCAGGGGATCATCGGGCGGTGAATCAAACGTTCCGAGCGGCACGGGCGGTTCCGCCAGTGTCGGCGTAAGCAACACATCATAATCGCAAAAGAATCTGGCAATCTGGCGGGAGATCCATTGAACCGTTTGTAATGCAAGAAGGTAATCCGGTGCACTATAACTGCTCCCCATTTCATATATTGCCCAGGTGAGTGGTTCCACCTGGTCTTTAGATGCACTCAAAAATTTGAGCGTCGATGCAGTACCTGACGACCATAAGGCAGTAAAGGCTTTCAATATCAGCTCTCCATCTAACTCAGGAGCGACCTCCTCCATCGCATGACCGAGCTCGGCGCACAGATTCGCCGCATCGTGAACGGCCTGGATGCAGTCCGAATGTATATCTACGCCGGTAAATGCTTTTGTGGTAAAAGCAATTCGAAGTTTGCCGGGATCTTCCCCGACTTCCTGAAGAAATGGCCGTTTTGGCGGGGGTGCCCAGTACGGATCGCCAATATCCGGTCCGGACGTGGCGTCCAGCAAAGCAGCACTATCTCTCACCGAGCGGGTAATGGCATGTTCAATTATCAGTCCACTGATGAGATCACCAAAATTAGGGCCTAAGGGGTTGCGCGCCCGGGTAGGCATGAGACCAAAACCCCCGCAGCACGAAGCGGGGATCCGAATAGATCCGCCGCCGTCGTTGGCATGGGCCATGGGGATGATGCCGGAGGCGACGGCCGCTGCCGACCCGCCGCTTGAACCGCCGGTGGTGCGCTCAGTATTCCAGGGATTGCAACTGGGACCGAAAAGATGCGGCTCGGTGGTTGGAAGTATGCCAAACTCCGGCACATTGGTCTTTCCGATAATGATCAACCCTGCGCGCTTCAGCCGTGCAACAAGCTCGCTGTCTTGATCGGGCACAAAATTTTGCAGGACTTTAGACCCCAGAGTCATTTTTACACCGGCATAAGCAGCTAAAATATCTTTTAATAAATACGGAACTCCGCTAAAAGGTCCTTCAGGCAACTTTCCTGTCGCCGCTTCACGGGCCAGATCGTACATGGGAGTAACCACCGCATTCAGCGTTGGGTTTAACCGCTCAATGCGCTCAATGGCGGCTTCCACCAGCTCAATCGGCTTGACCTCTTTTTTTCGCACCAATTCCGCCTGAGCCGTAGCATCCAACCAGGCAAGATCATCAAATATCATCTTTATTTCCTATTCTATTTATTTCATAATTCTGATGAATGCTGTCAGTGGAGTATTGGAATTTTATGAGTCGGTTGCTGAGTTTAGTAGGGCAGATGCCCAAATCCGAGTTCAATAGTTTGCCAGACTCCCTCCATCCACGTATATCGTCCCACCGGTAATGTAATTGGAGTCTTCCGAGCAGAGGAAAAGCACAGCACCCACAACTTCTTCAGGCTCTGCCAGTCTGCCTTTGGGAATTCTGCCGGCCATCATTTGTTCAACCTCCGGATTGGACCATATCGGCTGACTGAAGGCCGTTTTAGTCAACCCCGGACCAACCGCATTCACATTGATATTCAGCGGTGCCCATTCAACCGCCATACACTTGGTCAGCATCGAAAGCGCAGCTTTGCTGGCGTGATAAACTCCCATTCCGGCACCACCGCGAACCGCGCCGACCGTTGTAATGTTGACGATTCTACCTCCGCCGAGATCCGACATGATTTTAGCCACTGCTCGGCTCAGCAGGAACACTGCTTTACAGTTGACACCAAAAATCTTGTCCCAGCCATCTTCTCTGAGCTCCATCAGCGGCCGCATAAAGCTTCTGGCGGAATTGTTAATCAGGATATCCACACGATCATAGGTTTGCATGGCGGTCTCCACCAGCTTATCGATTTGTTCGCTCACCATTAAATCGGTCACCACAGCAGTGGCTTCGCCACCATTTTCCTTGATTTCATTGACCACCTTATCAAGTTCTTCGTGGGTTCTGGAAGCCAATACCAATTTTGCCCCGCACTCGGCCAGCCCCAGCGCAATGGCCCTGCCAATGCCTCTGCCGCCACCGGTCACGATAGCCACTTTATTACTAAAGTCATGTCTCCCTGCCATGTCTAATAGTCCTTTCTCCTTCCTGCTGTTTCAGTCAGCTACTGGTTATTTGTTTGAAAAATAAAATTAATCTATGATAAGTGATTGTTCCCTTTATACTCCTGTGTTGCACTAAATAATTAACACCTGCTAAACACCAAATAGCAAACACTCAACACTTCTTCATTTATCAAATTACTTCTACAGTATACTTCACCGTATACCGCGCCAAAATTTCGTTTACCTTACCTTTAATTTGATCTTCAGTCGCCTGTTGAGCAGCTTTTATGGTAATGGCAGCCAAGGATCCGTGGACTTTATCCTCGCTAACCGCCACCTTTACAGATTCGGCCAAATCGCCAAGGGCTTCAAGCTCTGCCTGATAGACTTTTTGGATGGCATTCCAGCGCAGCGCCGGTTTGAAAATCTTGCCCACGGGCGTCAGCGGCACTTCATCAATGATCGTTACTTCTTTGGGAATAGCCGCCCGTTCACCGATTTCTTTCTGCAAGAGCTCAAGGATTTTTTCGGGTTTAAGATCGGCACCTTCCTGGAGTTGCACGTAGGCTACCGGTACTTCTCCGGCATGGGGATCGGGACGTCCCACGGCAGCCGCCACCTGTACGCCATCGATTCTGTATAAAGGATCTTCAATGACTGCAGGATCAATGTTATGACCGCCCCGAATAATCAGTTCTTTTGTACGCCCTGTCAGCCAAAAATACCCGTCGGTATCCTGTCGCCCCAGATCTCCGGTATTTAACCACCCTTCCTTCGCCCAGATTCCGCGGTTATGGGCTTCATCAAGGTAACCGGCAAAGACATTGGGTCCTGCAATGCAGACAGAACCGATTTCATCGGTTTCGGCCTCGCGAACAAATTGACCTTCTTCATCGATCATGAAGATTTTCATCTGCTGATACGGCAGGCGCAGACCAATGGAGCCCACTTTCCGCTCCCCGTGGTAGGGGTTAAAGGATGAGCCGCAGGTGCCCTCAGTCAGTCCGTAACCTTCTAAAATTCTCATTCCGCAGTGTTCTTCAAAGCGCTTGAAAAGTTCAACCGACAATGGCGCAGCTCCGCAAATAGCATAGCGCAGCGAAGAGATGTCCGCCTCTCCTTTGGGAATATCCAACAGTACCGAAAGTACGGTTGGCACGCATGAGAACGTGACAGCCTGGTAATGTTGCACAATTTTGTAAAAATTTTCCATCACAGAAGGATCTCGATACCCCCTGGGGCCAAGAAGCACCACATGCGCGCCAATGGAAAAGGGCGCCGAACCGGTCACCGTGGTACCGTTGACATGAAAAAGAGGCAGGCCGCACAGGGTAATTTCCCCCGTGTTCAATTCAGCTGCCGAAATAATCATGTAAGCCATGGCGACCTCGTTGAAATGGGTATGCGGGGCAATTTTAGGTGTTCCGGTGGTTCCACCGGTGTGGTACATTGAGCAAATATCCTGGGGATCGATCACCCGGTTGGAATCCAGTTTCTCCCCGTTGTAATTGCCAAGCACTTCATCAAAGCCGTAAATTCCTTCTTTTTCATCACTGGGGCCGGCTACCCGAACGACGGCTTTGAGCGCAGGCAATTCTTTGCGCACAGCCACTGCTTTCTCCCAGAGATCCGAACCCGGAAACTCACCCAGGCTCACCAACACTTTTGTGCCTGCCGATCGGCATATTTCCGCAATGGTGGAAGCTTCCAGCAGTGGATTTATCGGATTGACGATTCCGGCCGCTTCACCGCCCCAGAGAACATAATGCGTTTGCGGTAAGTTGGGAAGCAGATAGGTAATGACATCCGTTGGTCCAATACCCAAATCGTAAAAGAGATTGGCCGTGCGATGAATCTGAGCCATAAAATCCCGGTAACTGATTTGCATCGGTTGATCATAGGTATCACCGGTTAGAAAAAAGCTGATAGCCGTGGCATCGGGGTTGATTGATGCGCCTTTTTTAAGCATCTCGTAGGTGTTAAATACTTCCAATCGTTCTTCAATAGGGACTTTTTCAAACGCTTCAATATCCGCTGCGTCTTTGATTTTAAGCTCACCCATAAAACACCCTCCTCTCGATTGCTGATTTCGGATTAAAGTAAAAATTTTAATCCTCAACCAGAAACAAATATCTAAGTCCTAATCCCAATCTTTCAGACTTCTTTAGATCATCTTCATTTTTTTCGCCTTGCGCCCTGCGCCTTGTGCCGTGAACCTTGTTTTATCCAGTACCCTGGTACCAGTGACTAGCTGCCGGAAGCCAGAAACCAGCTACACTTCCAAATACTTCGTCCGCATATCCGACTGGGCCTCAAGTTCTTCCACTGTGCCAGTAAAACCAAGATGGGCCTTACCCATCAGATAAACGCGGTTTGCCAGCGAAAGGGCAACTTTGAGGTTGTGCTCGACCAAAAGGATCGACACTCCCGCGTTGTTGATTTCCTCCAGCATATCGCGAACTTCCTCGACTAAAACCGGAGCCAGACCTTCGGTGGGCTCGTCTACAAGTAATAGATCTGGATTTCCCATCAGGGTTCGAG
>CP070746.1:486050-499509 GCA_020348305.1 Desulfobacterales bacterium | reverse complement strand
GCGCATTGTCAGGAAGGCTTCATACCCGTCATGGATGCACCATGGGCGCATGCTTCCATAGGATCGCAGCGACGGGAAGCTGGGTTCAGACGAAGACTTTATATCTCCGCTGAACAGTCAAGTGTCGCAGTTGTGATTAGTAGATGTAATCCCAACTCTGGTAAAACTGCAGATACAATAATCTGATATCACAAGTTCTCGAGGTTGGTCAATTCTGCATAAGGGATGCAGGTGTATATCGCATCCCTCTAAATCAGAGCACGCGAGAAATGCAACAAACTTTCACACCTTTAATCTTTCCACTGTTTCTTCAACTTCACCAACTGGAACTTCCATCACAGGTATTCTATTAACATTGACGCCTGCAAGTGTCATTTCGAGTGCGGCTGATGCCAACGACTCAGCGTTATCAGATTCTAAGACGGAAATAGTTACCATAGTCCCTGGCGGGAGCTCTACACCGGGAAAGGGGTTTGCCAGACACGAGTAAATAGCCAAAATCTTATACCCTTCCGGCGGATTAGCATTTAGCTTAGCGGTAGCTTTAGCAGCATCACCCAATTTATCAATATGATACGTATTAATACTTAGGAATTTCACCGAGCACCTCCTTGTGATTAAATATTAATCTGTCGAATATCTTTTAATATTGAGTATATCTTTTTGCTCCTAATAGAACTTTCACATTCCATTAGGAGCAAACTATGCACAGCTTGAGGGGCTTCTCCATTGAATCTTTACCTGATTATTAGGTTAAAATTGAAGGGGTACCAGTATCTATTTCAGCTGAGAGATTCAGGATGAGCGATACTACGCAGAAAGAAAGATTCGAGGTAAACGCAAATAGGAGCAATCAGGTTCAGGTGTGAGATTGAATTTCAGGAGCTCATACTGCTGGCAATTTAATATTCTGAAACATAATTCAATGTCAAGGGGAATCCAGATAGTTTACAGTATATGCAATAATTTAGGACGCCAGATAGTTGGTTTCTGTTAAAGATATCAACGCTGAAGGAGATCAGAAAAAGTGTATCCGTTCCTCTTATTTTTAAGGGGGTCTTGAGTAAAGAGGATGCCGAAAAATCTTTAGAGGCCGGGGCCGACGGGATATTCATCTCTAATCACGGTGCCCATACCCTGGATTACCTTCCCCATCCGTTTCAGGTCATGGATGAGATCGTCTGCGTTGCCAAGGGAAAGGCGGCCATTCTGGTGGACGGCGGTTTCCGACGGGGCAGCGATGCTTTCAAGGGCCTTGCCTTCGGGGCCCAACTGGTGGGTCTTGGAAGACCGATCCTCTACGGGCTAGCTGCTAATGGGGCCGTGAGTGTTAAGGACGTGATCCAGCAGGTTACTGAAGAGTTGAAGCGCTTCATGTCTATGACCGGCTCCTCCGACCCGGAACATGTAAAAAGGGACCTCCTGATCAAGAGTTGAAGATTATTAAAGAGAGCACTGCCATTGAGGGTATGATACTGGCACCGAGGAGAGTTGTGACTTTTAGGTGTTCAGCAAAGTTGAAGGATAAAATAAATAGTTAAGTAAATAGAAGGGTATGTTTTTATCCTTCCCAAGTCCAACGATGATTACAGCAATCATGTCCTTGCATAAGGGTTTTGGTTCGTTTAAGTCTCAGTTTTGGATGGTAAGCTCCAGCTTCAGTAAAATCGCCATGACATATAGTCGCATAACCTATATCTGTCGCTTTCTTATCTCTAAAGGTCTTCGCCCACAGGCATTCGGTCACTTTCATTTCAAAAACTTCGTCAGATTCCTCTATGACTTCGTAGACCATCATGTTTTTATAGGCCTCTTTGCCGTACTCAACAAATTTTGATAGCGTATGTTTGGGATTATCGGTTGCAATTCTTTTGTTATTTTCCTCAACTGCTCGCTTAATCAGCTCAAGAAGCTTATCCATGCCGAGATAATCAGAAAAACGTTTCATTATATTGATATAGTAATCAAACTTCCATCTGAATGCATCCTCATAAGTCTGGCTGAAATAATTTTGGAATTTATGTTTTTCAGATTTCTCGTTTTTGCTATTCACAAGTTTGTCTCCTTCTATAGTTAGTTCTCTACCTTTTGGTTAAAAAGCACGGTTATTGAGATACCAAAGCATAGGGCAAAGTTGTGATATCTAATGAATCGGAATAAAATTTGATGCAATTCAAAAGCTTGGTTTTGCCATAAACAAAATTCTGCTCAAAGTACAGGTTTCAAATTGATATCGCAAGGTTTTTTAGAGGCTGGTAACTACAGCGTTTATACGAAACGGCAACAATAGCTTTGTTCTCGAACCACAATAAAAATCTAGTATGTAATTGTTCTTTTTGGATAATTATTTAGCCAATTTTTTAAAGTATTCAATGTTTTTATCGTAGCCATGTTGCCAATCGCACAGAGCTGTTACCTCCCACTCAAAAAATGGATACAGCGGATAATCTAAGATCATTTCAAATACCGCCTCAGAGGATTCTGCATTCAAGATAGTAAGACCACCGAGATCAATAAAAACGTAGTGGCAGTCGAATGTCCCGTCTGAGAGACGAGTTTGTATCCACTCCTTCGCTGCTTGAAACAAGCTGGCTCCGTATTTAAGTTTTATATTCGTTGTGCCTGGTCTAGCGGTCATAAGGAATTTCATGATTCTACACCTCCTTTTCATCTAAATTTAGATTGTCACCATTTCGTTCAAAATGTGTTATGCGGCCATATATCTTGTCGAAACCGCCTCAGCCTTAAAATTCTAAAAAACTTTATGAGATCATAATAAATTATAAGGATTCTTATCCATATTAGCAGTTACATGAGATAATATACTATTTATTAAAGATAATGAAATGCAGGACCACTACTGACCCTGCCTTAATTTTTACCCCTACCCTATATACTTGAGAGCTTCTTGTACCGTTGACCAAATTTGTATTTCAAATCTGTAATCAGGAACATTGAGATACTCAACCATAATTGTCTCAGTGCGTTGAAGTGCTTCTTCAAGTTTTCCCTCTTGTGGCTCACTAATAGATAAGCCATGAATACCATCTTCATCAACATAGATAGCACTTTGCAAAATTATCTTTGCTATAGTCTCATCAGGTGGATACTTCTCTGTAACTTCCAGATACTTATTTGCCGCTTCTGTTGCCCTTTCATTTGGCATACAAGTTTTGACAATAATGTATGGCATTTTATAACCTCCTTTTTTTTCTGGGTGGATGAGTTTGGCTTGAAGGGTAATTTATTTGAAATCCTAACAGTATATACAAATTCCTGTTAAGAGTTTGGTAGGCACAATTTGAGGGGTTTCTCCATTGAATCTTTACCTGATTATTAGGCTAAATTTTAAGGAAACCCAGTACCAATCTCAGCAAAGAGATTTAGGATGAGCGATACTGCGCAGAGAGAAAAGTTCGAGGTAACCGCAATAGAAACAGTCAGATTCAGGTGTGAGATTGAGTTTCAAGATCGTATACTATTGGCAGTCTAATATTCTGAAACATAATCCAATGTCAAGGGAAATCCAGATTCGTTTACAGTACTTGTAAAAAATTAGGACGCCAGATAGTTGGTTTTTGTTGAGAAATCACAACCCCATATGGGTATCAGTTTAACAATATTCACCCTTTGCATAAACCTGCTCGTTAGCTGTTTGCAAAGCGTGTAGGATTTATGTGCGTGGTTGAATGGCGAACCATGTTGCCTTACCGGCTGCCAATAATTCACCGCTTTCTGAGAAAATCGCCGACCCCCCGAAAAGTTTGCGGCCATCGTTTCCGATCGGCCATCCGATGATCACACAGTTTTGACCTGATTTAAGCCCCACTTTTACTTCAGCAACAAATCGGCCTAACAAAATATATGGGGTATCAGGATATAGAACGTTTTGAAGGTTAACTACAGCCCACCCAGCTGGACAGTCCAGTGCTGCCCACAGAAACTCGGTTCTTACTATACCGGTTTCCCCGGCCAATGAAGCATCGGGCAGCCAAGGAGCCGCCATAACTTCGCTTCCATTTACCGGACCGGAGAAAATACGCAGCCCATCGCCCTCATCCCGTTCGTGACCGCATCCGAAACAGGTCGGAAAGGGGTGTGTTTCAAAGCCTGGATATCTCTCGGCTGCTCTTTTTGCTTCTTCAAGGGTGGGCGGATCCGGGATATCAAGGCGCAGCTCCGCTTTCCGTCCTTCTGCAATGGTCATCTCGGTATCTGAAAGATGAACTTTTCCACTCTCAATCCTTTCGACTGTCAAGGGCAGGTCCAGAGGGGGTGGAGATCGCAGAGTAACTTCAGCACAGGGACCAATAAGATCAGCAATAATACCGCAAACATAGCCTCCGTGACCAGATTTGGGAGGACCGTTGAAACGCCGGTGGATAGTAATCTGTGAGCTCATGGCAAATATTCTTTTTCGACACTTTCTTCTCAAAAGCTGACGACATTTGATTCTGCAACCAAATTCGCAAATTTTATCGGATCGATGAATGAGGCATTTAAAGTTTTCAGATCATCTTCGGTCACCCCACGGGCAACAGAACAGGCCCCTCAGACATACACCGGGACACCCCCCACAACTACTTGCTCTATCAACTCGGGCAGAGGCGGAAAGCCAACACCATGAACACTCTTAGCAACCTCCACCTTTGCCAAATATGCGGCTTCTCCAATGAGAACAATACTTACCTCTTTACCGGCACCGAGTGCTCCGATGGCGGTAACGAATGCGGCAGTACTTTTGGTTTGATCATCAGTTGCGTGCGTAGCCACTGCTAAAATCTTTCCCATTTTTTACTCCTTTCTTCGCTATTCGTGACAAGTTTTGGCGATGATTGAACAAAGTCGTATTAGTTTTCTCTGACTTGACCTCCTTTGTAGGCTTCTAAATCTTTTGGATGATAAAACGGAAGACAGGCTTTTCTCCATCGACAAGTTTACACGGATATCCAAGTTCTCGCATAATATCCGGAATTGTCTGTCGGGCTGGGTAATAATCAGTAATGACCTCCAGCACCTCACCCGTAGCCATTTTTTTGAGGGTTCCGTTTGTTTTAACGGTCGGATATGGACATACCTTCCCTATTAGGTCAAGCTGGTGATCGACCTTTTCATCGGGCATGATGAATCTCCTTTCACTAATTTTTATTTAAATTTTAAGTGCAGACATAATCTGTTTCAGCGCAAGTTGTCACTGCAAGGTTGAAGATGGATCATCTATAAAAAAGGTAGTATTCCAGTTCAAATAGAAAAGACGCTGTTTCTTCAATGCCACATTGTGGCATCAGTTGTCAAGAACATTTTATGTTTTTATGGATTTTGTCTTAGAAAAAAATATATGAAATAATATTAATCAGAAAGGAAAATGAAGCGCTGATGCTTTGGGGTTATTTGCAGAAAAACACACTTCCCAAAACCTTAGATACTATTATGTAATCACAACTCTGGTAAAAATACGGATATCGTAATCTGATATCACAAGTTTTTAAGGGTGATCAATTCTGCATAGATGTTTACAGTATATGCAATTTTGAGAGTCCCAATTTTTTACGGATACTATGTATATATCGGTAATTGAGACTCATCTGCGATTAGTTGGATACCCCAATTTATAGAATTGCTAAAATGCTTGTGATAGCTAGATATTCAAATGTCTATATATATTTATTCCATTTTATCTATCCCAATATGCTTATCAAAAAATTCAGTAAGTGATTTTAATGATCAACAAAGTTATATCATCTTCTACTTTAAAGCCCTTTTGGAAACTATTTAGTGATTCAAAAATTATTTCGAGAATTTCATTTGCACTTAATGACGAATTGTTGCGAATAATATTGTAGATTGGCTCTTTACCGAACATTTCTCCTTTATCGTTTCTTGCCTCCCAAATACCGTCAGTGCTAAGAAAGATTATTTGTCCCTTATGAAGATCCGCTTTTGTAAACTCCTTAAAGATCCAATCTTCATTGACACCAAGTGCGATCCCTGAGCCAGCCAGTTCCTCAAATGTGTCTGAGCCAGGATCATAAAAAATGGCGGGATCGTGACCAGCCCGAACCCATTGGAGTTGCCTTTCAATCGGGTCAATGGTCAGGTAAAACATAGTAATAAATTGCCCCGAATCCTCCACATCTTGAACCAGCTGACGGTTTACATCGGACATTATGCCACTTATACCGCCAGGCAAGGACGAGCGCTGCCGCAAGGAAGAGCGAACAGCGGCCATAAGTAAGGCCGAAGAAATACCATGCCCCGATACATCTCCAATGGCCACCCCAATTTTGTGTTTATCATTGTCTCCAATAGATATAAAATCATAATAATCTCCGCCGGTTTCATCACAGTAAATACTTTTGCCTGCGATGTCTAACCCTTCGACAACAGGATTTGCTTTGGGCAGAAGGTTTTGCTGGACCTCCTTGGCCAGATCCAGTGATCGTCGCAACTGGTATCGTTCTTTAAGACCTTCGGTCATCTGGTTGAAATGCTCGGCCAGAGCTCCCAGTTCGTCATTGGTGTCCACCGGTACAAAAGCCGTAAAATCTCCAGCTTCAACCTTAACCATGGCGTTTTCCATCCGTCTGACAGGCGCAATGATGCTTTTGGAAAATGTGCGGGACAGAAAAATAACTGTGGCCAGCGCCACCACCAGCAAAAAAGCCGTTAAATACAAAAGGCTTCCGATGACATCCTGGGGGGGTAGCACCAGCATCATCCTTGCTTTGTTATACGATAAGACAGCCATTAAAATGATGGGCATCACACTGGAAAGACCAAAAATGACGAGCATGCGAACGTGAAGCCTGAGACGAAAAACAGCGGAAGTTTTAATCAAACCGCCATCGGGGAAAAAATGGGGCCATATTTTGGTGCAGGATTTCTCAATGCTAAAAAAGATGATGGCACAGGTAACGATACCGGCAATAATCACTCCGATAAAAATTCGTGAACCATGGAAATACTTAACGGCAAATGAGCCTTCAATAAGGTCAATTGAAGAGTATATCGTCATGATTATTGCAGCCAGAAACCAGTTAAACAGGCTGGTCAGCGAACAGATGTATGGCAGATTCAGGATTTTGCGCTGAACCTTTTTTAGCAGATCTAAATCTACTGCTTGATTGTGCATTTTTAGATCAACGAATCGGTCCAGGTCTCTCTGCCAGCGGCTCAAAAAAACATAACCAATAATGACAAGCCCGACAAACATAATGCCGATCACGATGAGGTTTTTTTTGGCATCCGGAACCGCAAGGCCTTGATATAAAAACATAAAATAGAATGTCACAATGCCCGATCCGGCCAGATTGGCACCAATCTGTAAAATTGTGTACTTGCGCTTGAAAAATGCATTAATAAATTGCCAGGGATTTCTTTTTGTATTTTGCTCGTTGGTCATTATCCTTCCTATACAACTCTTGTGAATCATTGAAATAAATGTGAACTATTAGTGCTTTTAGCTCGGGTCACATTCTTTCTTAAGGTTAATCGGTGACGTTACCGCCCAAGCTATTATCGCCTTCAATGAAATTTCGGTCGGCCAGTATTTTTCAGCTAAGAATTTTAGGGTATAAGATTTGGAACAGATTATAATCTAAGGGAGAAATTCTGAACGTTCAGCTAACTTATGGCTGCACTTATCACAAAACACCGCCTCGCTTGGTAACTGCTTGCCATAGGCACTTCATTTTTATGCCCTCTCGATTATATTAAAATTAGTTTGAGTTAAAAGGAGATGACCTTTGAAACGGTTAATTCTTTCATATAGGATTTAGGGACTTAAATCAAATTCTAAAACAAGTATATTGTGGCTGAATGATTAGAGAAAAATGTTGCGTATGGCCATTATCTCCAGTGTGGCTTTACGTGGTGATATGTTTACATAATCTGCAAAATGTGAGGGCGCAAGATACTTGGTTTTTTTGTTGATATCTGCAATTTTGGCTCATCTGCAATTGGAGGTATCACAATCTATTTAAAGCTTAAACTCTGAACAATTGGTTCAGCTTTATCATGATATCTCCATGGGTGAGTGCATACAAATATAATTTTGCCATCCCTATATGCGGACACCAAATAGGTTGTTATTGGTAAGGCATTATTCCACAACCATGTAATATCGGTTCGATATGCTTTTGTGCCACAATTAAGCGTGATTTCTTTATTTGAAATAACTCTGATATTCGAACCAACGCTCTCAAGCTCTTTAGAATAAAACTTTGGACCAAAATCTTCTAATCTTATGCCCTCAGGGATATCACCAACGGAGGCGGAAAATTCAACATCGTCGGGGGTTCTCATAACCATTACTTGGCCTGGATATTCAATTGCAGCTTTTTTACTGCCTAATGGATACTCAAAATTAAAAGCCGGTGAGGCTGTTCGCTTAAACACACCATCTTTCGCCATTCCCTCTTTTTCTGAAGTCCAGATATACGGTGTCGCCCTGGCAACACTTTTTACTAATGCATCCAGCCGGGCTTGTTCTTCCGTGTTTGAAGGTAATGGCTTTGATGCCTCAGCCGCAGGAATTATATAATTTTGAAGCAATAAATTCGGTATGGGAAAATGACGACCAGACAGGTCGCTTGTAAATACAACTACTAAGTTTTTTTGTGGTACTACGAAAATAAATTGGCCTTTATAGCCGACAGCCATATAAAATCCTTCAGAATCTACCCACCATTGATAACCATATTGATCAAATAGGGCAGCACCGATATGCCCACGTGTAGAAACATCGACCCATGATGAAGGTAATATTTGTTTATTACTCCATCGGCCTTTATTCAGAAATAACCATCCAAATTTGGCCATGTCATGGGGTTTCAGCCACATTTCGCCATACCCGATATCAACACCCTGGGGACTTGTTGCCCAACCAACGTCAACAATACCAAGAGGCCCAAATAAATGCTTTCTCGCAAAATCCAAGGTTTTCATTCCTGTTGTATTTTGGATGATTACAGATAGGAGATAAGAGACCCCGTTGCAGTACTCAAATCTTTCTCCTGGAGCCTCAGACATGGGAAGGTCAAGAACGTATTGAGCCCAATCACTGCTATTTCGCATTTCATACAATCCTACCCAGCGATAAAGATATGAATCCCTGCATTTCAAGCCTGATGCCATCATCAATAAGTTTTCAAGCGTTATAGATTTTTTAAGGTCATCCATATTAGCAAATTCTTTACCCGGGAAAAAATCAGTGATGGGTTGGTCTACACTTTTAATGTAACCTTTATCTATGGCGATTCCTATTAATGCCGACATGATGCTTTTTGTGCACGAATGAATAATGTGTTTCTGTCCTTTTAAAAATGGATAAAAGTATGCATCCAAAACAACGTAGCCATTGCGAACAATTAATATACTATCAATACTGAAGTTGTATGTCTTGACGTGCTCCATCATCTCAACCAACCTCTGGGAGCGCATGCCTTGCTCCTCAGGAGTGGAGAATTGCCACCCTTCTGTTGGGTAGGTGGTAACCGATGCGGTAGAGTATGAATAAAAAGAGACCAGAACTACAAAAACAGGAAAGATGTAAAGAACAATGGACTTCTTATTTTGTCGTGAGATCATGGCTCCTCCTTAAGATAAGAAATCAGTCGATTGCAGGAATTTTGAGAATATCACCAAAGCGGAGAATTTGTGATATCAAATGCTCCCCTATGGTTCATCTGTTGGTTAGAAAAACTCTTAGCCATTTTCTCGATAAGGTGTCAGTCGTGGAATCCAGCGACGCACGGACTTGCGATACTGCTCGTAAGTCTCTCCAAATCTCTTCTTCAAGGTACGTTCTTCAATAAAGATTACTTTAATTCCGAACCAAACTAACCAAAAGGAAAAATAGAGTAGCAAATCCAGTGATTGAAAAAATAATGCCTCCCCGAAAATGATAAGATGCCATGAAATATACATTGGGTTTCTAACATACCGATAAGGCCCTTTAACTATAAGATGTTTTTGATCGCCTGGGAAGGGTGATCCCTTTGCTTGAAAAATAAAGTTCCAAAAACAAAGCAGATATCCAATTATTCCAATTACTATTAAAATTGGGCCAATAAAACGAATTTTTCCTATTTGGTCAATGACCATATGTTTTTCGGAGGAAATCATTTGAGAAGGGAGAGCGTATGTACCCAACATTACAATAAAGGCACCAAGCAATGCCAAAGAAATGTTACGAATGTATTATTTAATAGACGTTATGTTCATAATATTGAAGATTTCGAGTGGTGATATGGAGAGATCAACTGTCCGTACCGAAAATTTCGTCTGTAAGATCGAAAATGATGGCTATCGATTCACCCATCGCATAAATTGTGCCATTACTATCGCTTAGCGCTGAGATTGTAAATAATTTACGCCCATCTCGTCTGAGGTAGCGAGATGTGATTCGGTAATCGTCCTTAATTTCCACAGGGGGCACACGAAAGATGCGAACCCCATAAGAACCAGTAAAAAAATTCTTTTTTTCTTGAGTCAGTTTAAAAAGTAGATCAAAATCATCGTTGGCGTTGATTGCATGGAGGTTCATACAATCAATGGCAGATACGACCATGGTCGTAGCCAATCTACCCTCGCCATCGGTGAATGCCTCTTCACTCTTCCAGCGAGTATAAGTATCACCTTGACGAGTCTTACGGATACTGAGCTCAAGTGCTCCATCAGCCTCACTACAACCGAAGCATTTAGGTGGTGGTTCTAATGGGTACCCAGCAGCCTTCTGAACTTCAAGAAATTGAGTAAATAATGAGTGGCCTTCGATATCGGCGTCTGTTACGTCAGATAGAGACTGGAGGTCTTCAACATACTCAGAAGGAGGTTCTTGTAATACAGATCCAATATTAGTCTCTTGATCAGCAACTTCAACGTACCCGTCTAAAATCACATTGGAATCTTCGTGTAATTTTACACGGTATCTGCCTTCTTCTGAGTATGCTTTAACACTAATCGGTTCGGCCAAAGGCACCGGGAGATTAAGGCGTCCATTAACATGTAGGACAACTGGATGTTGCATTCCATCACGTTCTGCTAGTTGTAGTGCCGGGCATGTTAGGGCTCCAACAGCAGTTCCACCATGAACACGACCAGGCGGGCCAACGAAGCGCTCGATGAACATGAATGTCCAGCCATCATCAGTGTTAGTTACAATGCGGCCTGGATTTTGCTCATCGCAGGCAAAGCATCTATGTTGACCCATAATTCACCTCCAAAATTTCTCCTTGATTTGCACTCTAGCCTGCGCTGAAAAAAACTTTTGATATTAAAATATCACAACTTGCCCCAAGCTACTGATTTGTATGATATAATACCAACTTTGGTAAAAATGCGGATAATAAATAATCGAACCGGAATACTCATCGATGTATATGAAAAGATTGCTGAAAAGAAAGCCTCTCTACTCCATCCGTTGGTAAAAAGATATCATGCTGAAGCGGTTGGCTAAAAGAGCTTAAAACAATCTTTTGATATATTCCAATTCTTGCCTTACGTTTTGAAGCGATTTTATTTCCAAATCCTCCTCAATAACGATTGGCACATCTAAATATTTTAGAGGTTGAATTGAGAAAAGAAAATCTTTGGAAACTCTCCTCAAAGATACGTGCTGTTTTCTCCTGTAAGATCCGCTAAAATGAATTTGCGAAATTTTTTCCTTAAAAGCCTGGATCAGTTTACGAGTTTCGTATTTTGACCAGGAATAAGCGTGAGATATATCCAGACACATATCCACATGGGGGTACTTACCAAGAATGTTTTTTATAAAGGATAAAGAAAAATTATATTTTCGGGGCAGATTTTCAATGGAAAATTGAATCGGATACTCTTTTAAGATTTCAGATTGAATTAATTCCGGCTCTGGATGAATGATGACACGTTTGGCATCAATCTGATGATAAATTTTTGTCATGGTGTTTAACTGATCAGATACCTCTTTCTCATTTTCAGCGTCTTCAAATAGGTTAAAGGGAGCATGAATCGTTACATATTCCAGCTTTTTGAGCCACAGATTATTTTCGTTGGACAATTTTAATGAATATAGATCTTTTTTGGTTGCAAGCGTTAATTCAACTCCTGATACATCAAGATCTCTTACATAATCTATCAACGCATTTCTATTTTCAGAGCTGTCCCATCGCCAGATATTGCCCAAGGCAAAACTAAAAGTCCTTTGCATGTTTCACATAAGAAAAGTGGTTAAAAGCAAAAGGGCAGGGGATAAACAAGCCATTCGCCAAATAGTTTCCAGATGGAAACGAATTAACTTCTATCGCATTTCTAATCTTTATTAAAAATAGCCTAACTATTATCTCCTTAAAACATAGTGATCAATGACTCATTGATGCGTTTCATATTATCGATATTATCGCCATAAATGCTTACCGAATTTCCATAACTTATGAAATATATTTCCCAATGGGCGGGATGTACATCTTTACAATTATTGCTGATGCTCGAACATAAGTCCTTTATTGGATTCAGTTTTTATAAAAATAGAACCAATCTCAATCATTGCATGGTTTTTGCAGTTCCCCAAACCAAAATTTTTAACGCATTTTATTTGAATTATATTTTCATTTCGAAATATTGAATTTGAAGTTATTAATTATGCCCCTACCATTAGGTCACTCAGCTATCGGATTCGCAACCCACAGCTTAATATCAAATGATAAAGGCTGCTTTAAAAAGTGGCAAGTGGCAATATTTATAGTTATTCTTTCAAATTTACCCGATATTGATGTTCTGCTTGGCCTTATTCTACAAAATAATGGCAGTGCCTTCCATAGAGGACCGACTCATAGTATTCTTTTTGCCTTAATAATGGGATTTGTAGCGCCCAAATCCTCGACGCTCTGGTCGCAAATACCCAAGATAAGTTTCAAAACCTGTTTTTGTCTCATTCTTTCACATGTAGTTGCTGATTATTTTTTAACCTCCTCACCGGTGTCCTTTTATTGGCCTTTTGAGATTAGTTGGTCGACTGGAAATTCCGGATGGGTCCAAGTTTTACATACTGTTTTTTTTGGTGCCGTGGAGGACGCTGGAATTTTGCTTACATGCACCTTTATTATTATCGTGATTATGATTTTGGGGCGATTTTATTTTTTAAGAAAAACGAAGTTGTTAGCTCTCACTATTTTGCGCGGTCAAACACTCGAGGAAAGCAAACATATAATAGATAATTAAGAATTTATTTTAGATGGTTATGTCGCATTACAGAGAAAATCCAAACAATTTTAAGAATTGATATATACCGAATTGTTTACAATATCGGTACTATTGAGAGACTCGATTTTTTGCAGATACTAGCAGAAATTGTCGAAAAAGCCTTTTTGACTTATTCCGCCTTCGACCGCATTTTGATATTTTCAAATAACAGCCCTTCTAAGAAAGAACCCAATATTTTAATTCAGTTATTCTTCTAATCTTCCATTAGCCTCCTACAATC
>CP070746.1:467978-485950 GCA_020348305.1 Desulfobacterales bacterium | reverse complement strand
GGTTTTACTGGGAATGGTCCCGGTATGGACAGAAACCCCACCGATGACAGCTTGCCGTTCAACAACAGCCACGGTTTTTCCGAGTTTGGCTGCCTGGACGGCACTTTTCTGTCCGGCCGGGCCGCTGCCGATTACGATGAAGTCAAAATGATCCATGTGAAATTTCTTCCGGAATAAAATCTCAAAAAATGGCCTGCATGAGCAGGCGAGAATCGCACTTCGGCCATCAGCATAGGCCGTTTATACCCTCTTTTTACTGAGCAGTGCAAGGGGAAAGGGAAACGCGCATACCCTCAGCATCATAGTCTCCGTTTGAGAAAAAAAATGACTTCTACTGTGTGGATAGCTTCTCGTACTCCGCCTTGAGTTTTTTGGCCTCCACTATCTCTTTTGTCTCAGTGCCCAGAGCCTTTTGGTATTCCTTATGTTTTTTATCCAACTTTGTTTTGAAATCCGAAAGATTATATTTTTGCGCCGAAGGCACGTTCTGCTCAATCAGCTTTGAAACCCGGGCAACGTCCCGTTCCGCCTCAGCTAGCGCAACGGCAAGCTTGGCTTTCTCCACGCTGGCGGCTTGAACATCGACCTCCTTTTCTTTCCACTGGATCAGTAATTTGGCATGCGCAAGCTCTATATTGGCGTTGCGCAAAACCTTCTCCGCAGCGTCAATACGCGTCGAATCTTGGGCTGCCTTCGCCTCTTTGAGGTCGGCTTCTGCAGATTTAAAGTGCTGTTGTTTGGCATCGAGGGTGAGCTTGGATGTTTTGAGATCATTTTTGGCCTTATTCTCAAGCACCTTTGCTCCGGAATGCTTGACTTTCATCAGAAAGACGTTAAACTCTTTGTCTTTAAAGGTTTCCAAGGCTTCCGGGGAAAGCTGGGAAAGATCGGCAAGATCCACATCATCCCCGAATAAACCGGCGCTAGCGCCGTTATAAACAAGGGCCAAAATAGCCAAACCAGTCAGTATTTTTCGCATATCTAACCTCCTTTCTATTCCATGGTTATAATTTTTTCCAGGCAATGATCGGCCTTTGAGGGGGAGGCGTTTTAAACCAACCCGCAGAGGAATAATTAGCGAAAGAATTGTGCCTTAAAATTCCGATGCAGAGCTCCGGGGAGGTGATAAATTATTCTCCTAAATATTGGAAAAGCTTGTCCTGCCAGGCTTTCTCCCGAATCTTTTGCAACAAAACAACATTGATTTGCTCGCGCAAGAGACTGTTCGACGTCAGCGCAATACCATAATTCTGTCGCAGCAGTCGTTTGGGCAGCACGTGCAATGACCCTATATAATCCCGCTGAATATAATATCGAAGAATCGGTGCATCATATACCAGGGCATCGATTTCGCCTTTTTTTAAGGCGATCAGTCCTTCCTGGGGCGTCTTATACGGTAGATATGATATCCGAATTTGCTCAAGATACGATTCGCTGGTGGTATTGATGATGGTCCCGACGGTCACTCTGGGCAGATCTTCGGGGCCTTTTACCATCGATCCGAGCTGTGAGACAGTTAAAGAAGAGGTGATCGCTGCTGTAAAGCTTGAAATAAGAATAATGCCAACAAACATCCAGATAAGTGCGGCGAATCGTCCGGCAAACGTAATCGGTGCCTTATCGCCATAACCGACGGTGGTCATGGTGACGGCTGACCACCAGAATCCCGAGCCAATCCCCTTGGCGATATTGCCGTTGAATTGTTTAGGATTTTTTTTCCGCTCAAACCACCAGACCAGAAAGCCCACCACCAGCAGCACCAGGGCGAGGCTGAGCAAGATTTTCAGAAACGCAAAAGACATAAACCGTCTGATAACCGCAAACCATGGATTGCGGGCCTTCGAGGCGACGGCAATTCCGAGGCCTGTCATATAGTAAGCATGCGTAAAATCAAAATTTTTCTCACGTTCGGGGGTTATGGTCAAGGCCGCTACGGCAACATCCAACGAATGATTCTTGACTCCATCTAGTAATTGCTTCAGGTCAAGCTCCCGAAACTCATACGTCAAGTCTAATTCTGCTGCAATCTGCCGCCAGAGATCAATGCTTATCCCGATCCAGTTACCATCCGGTTCCTTCATCGAAAAGGGCGGGGCTTCTTTGGTTCCCACCATCAAGGCCCTCTGGGGGAGCGGCTGTTGTTGCGCGTTGACACTCACGATCATCAAAATCGAGAACCCAATCAAACCCCTCCAGGAGAGTGTCATATGATCTCCATTTTACCTATAGGGTGAACATCCGAAAAAGCGCAAATGACATCAAATCATGATTGCCTTTCTCTCCGGAAAATGTCGTCGGATATGCTTTGCTTCGTCATGGCATCCCGAGTTAGTCCGACAATACTGCAAAGATAATAGCGTGTCAATAAATCGATCCCTATCCGAAATTTACTGAAGAGGGGCGCGCCATAAGTCGCACGCCCCTCGGCTTTAAGTTACTGATAGTAATTGACTTAGGAAAGACCGCCGTGATAAAAACAATATCCAATTTGAATGTGTTCACCTTAACTAGTGTCCATTAGTAAAATCCATTTCCTCTCCCCTGGCGGCCTGCGACAAGCTCAGCCGAGTCGGAAGGGGGTCAAGCGGGGAGGAAACAGCGGTATTTCGGATGGGACCTAACGAAGAGGTAGCTATGAGATGAGTCCGACAACCCCCATTTCTCAAAAAAAGAGATGGGGGTTTTTATTATAATTTAATTAACTTCATCATCAGCAGGACACCGGTAGTTCTGAATAATATTATGACGTCAGGGGAGATACCATGATACGTTCAATTATCCCAAAAGAAGAAGCTTTTTTTGATAATTTTGAACAAATCTGCGTGCTTATCGTTAAATCAGCAGAAAAATTAAAAGCAATGCTCATCGGAGGCCGCCCTTTTGACGAATCTGCTCTAAACATAAAAAAAATTGAACGAGAAGTGGATCAAAAGGTTCGCCAAACTGTAGAAAAATTACACAAAACTTTCGTCACGCCATTTGACCGACAGGATATCCTCAAATTAGCCACCGGATTGGATGATATTCTCGACATGATCGAGGCTGTCTCCTCTTTGCTAAGATTATACGATCCAAAACAGGTCGTTTGGGAGGCCGAAAAAATAGCCGATGTGTTGATTCAGAGCTCAAAGACGGTCGCTGAAATGGTTGGGTTTCTTCGGAACCTCAAAAAACAATCCAGCCAAATTTTAGAACTTGCTGTTACGGTCAGTCAATTAGAGAATGATGCCGATCAGCTTTATCAAAATGCCATTGCTTGGCTTTTTCGAGAAGAAAATGACACCAAAGAATTGATCAAATGGAAGGATATATTGGAGCATATTGAGACGGCAACCGACCGCTGTGAAGATGTATCAGATATTATTGAGGGTATTGTACTTGAAAATGCTTGAACCAGGGGTGTCCGACCATGCTTTCGTTTGTCATCATAATCATACTCCTTGCCCTTTTTTTCGATTTTCTAAACGGCATGAACGATGCCGCAAATTCCATCGCTACTGTCGTCTCTACGCGGGTGCTGACCCCAAGACTTGCTGTTTTATGGGCGGCGTTCTTTAACTTGGTTGCAGCGTTTTTCTTTGGCGTGCACGTGGCCACCACCATTGGCAAGGGAGTTGTTGACCCCGGCATTATCGACGCTGTTCTGATCCTTGCCACCCTTATTGCCGCCATTGTGTGGACATTCGTATGCACCCAACTAGGATTGCCCATCAGTGTATCCCATGCTTTAGTGGGCGGGCTGGTTGGCGCCGGGATTGCAAAGGCAGGTTTCAGCGCGTTGGTTTTATCAGGACTGCTGAAGATTGCTATTTTTATCGCCCTGGCCCCGCTAATGGGTACTCTTTTAGGATATATTTACATGGTGGCCGTGTATTGGATTTGCCGTCGCTGCCCACCTCAAATGGTTAATAAATGGTTTCGGCGCCTGCAACTCGTCTCTGCTGCGGCATACAGCCTGGGCCACGGCACAAATGACGCTCAAAAAACGATGGGTATCATTTCTGTGCTGCTCTTTAGCACCGGCTACATGAAAGGCGATTTTCATGTGCCTTTCTGGATCGTCATCAGCTGTCACATGGTTATTGCACTGGGTACCCTTTTGGGTGGCTGGCGGGTCATAGAAACATTGGGAATGAAAATGACCAAATTGCGCTCGGTTCACGGCTTTTGCGCAGAAACCGCCGCAGCGACCTCGATTCTGCTGTCAACGGCCGGGGGGATTCCCGTCTCCACCACGCATACCATCACGGGCGCAATCATCGGTGTCGGCGCCACCACGAAACTATCCGCCATTCGTTGGGGGGTTGCTTACCGGGTCGTCTGGGCCTGGCTGCTGACGATTCCGGGAACCGCACTGGTCGCATTTTTGACCCGCTATTTTCTCCATTTTCTCCCGCTGCCCACAGGATAGAAGGTCGTCGGAGAATGCATTGGGCTTATTAGTTCCTCTTGAAATTTTAAAAAAGTCCATCGTAAATTCATATTAGGGAAGAACAGAAACCCAATCATGATTCGGATCCGCAACGGAATCCGAATCGAGTGCCTGCAAATGGAAAGTAAACTGATTCCAATTTTGGTGTTTGTCGCCGTATATGGCCTAATCTCCTTTGAAGTGTTAAATAAGGCCGTAGCAGCATTGCTCGGCGTAATGGTCCTGATTATCCTGAGAGTGACCGATGTCCACACAGCCGCCGGTAATATCGACTTTGAAACGATCATGTTGTTGTTGGGGATGATGGCTATCGTGGCCGTTTTGCGCAAAACGGGTGTTTTTGCTATGTTGAGCGTCAAAATAGCCAAACTCACGGAGGGAAGCCCGCTCAAAATTCTGGTTCTATTTTCGCTGGTGACAGCCTGCACATCGGCATTTCTCGATAATGTGACAACCGTTTTGATCATGGTGCCCATGGTGATCGAAATCACCAGAGGCATGGGGCTGGACCCCAAAATTTATGTTATCACCCAGGCGATGGTTTCAAACATTGGGGGAACGGCTACCCTGATCGGTGATCCACCGAATGTCATCATCGGGTCCAAGGTCGGGTTGACCTTCAATCAATTTGCCGCTTATCTTGCTGTGCCAGTCATAGTCTCCTTCACGGGAGTGCTATTCTACTGTTGGTTGACCAATCGTGAGCGATTCCGCCCGATTGACACGAATTTGGCAAAACTCTTTTCCGTGCAGCTGCTGCTAGAGAAAATTGAATATGATTCCCTGAATATTCCCATCGACAGAAATTTTCTGCTTACGAGCCTTGGCGGCCTGGGAATGGCGTTGCTGCTGTTTGTCACTCAAACCATAACCGGGTTGACTCCCGGAGTGACTGCGCTCAGTGTCGCCATGATTCTTTTTGTCATTACAGCGGTGGATGTCGAAGAAATGCTCCGGGAAATCGATTGGAGCACATTACTGTTTTTCTCAGGTCTATTTATACTGGTGGGCATATTGGAAGAAAAGGGCTTCATCGAGTGGATTGCGCGCAGCATATTTCTTCGCATCGGACACAACCCCTACGCCATGGTGCTGACGGTTCTGTGGGTGTCCGGGATTGTATCCGGTTTCATCGATAATATCCCCTTTACCATAACCATGATTCCAGTCGTCAGGTTGATGTTGGAATCACAGGCGGTTCCCCATAACGTTTTGTGGTGGGCTTTATCTTTGGGTGCCTGTATGGGCGGCAACCTTACCATGATTGGGGCTTCGGCGAGTATTGTATCCTGCGGAACGGCCAAAAAATATGGTTACCCCATCACATTCTTTGAATTCATGCGCACCAGTGCAATTGCCACCATTATCTCTCTGGTGCTTTCGTCGCTAATTCTTATAGTGTATATGCTGATACTACCATGAACCCAAACGAAAGAGAAATTCTTTACAAACTAATCCGGGAGCATGAAGAAGTCAAGGGAGTGTCCCGGACGACCATAGTTTCCCTGCAGTCTTATCGGCAGGCCTTACAAAAACTTAAAAGCACCGACAACAAAGCTTTTAAGGATTCGGTTTCAGAGCTAAACGAGGTGATCAAAAATACAGAACCCAAAATTATACCGCTCACCCACCTCATCGAAGAATTTGAAACCGAGCTGCAAATTTATTTCGAAGATCCCTTTGAGCTGGTCCGCGATCAGGCCCTAAACATACTTAACCAAAAGCTCAACCGCTACGAAACCTGCATACAAGGCGTTATTGACCATGGCATGCGCTTGATCGAAGAAAATGATTTCATCATTGCCCAATCACCCAGCTTGGCGATTCGAAGCGCGTTGAAACGGGCGCATTCCGAACTGAATAAAAAATTTAAGGTTTTGATTCTCGATCAGAATTTTATTCGGATTAAGCAACTCGTCAAAGAATTGTCCCAGGAAGGCGCAGAGTTTCTTGTGGTTCCAGAATACAATCTGAGTCATTTTCTGAAGACGGCAACCAAGCTTTTCATCGGCGCCGTATCGATTACCCCCGACAAAAAAATCATTACCACGGTGGGAACCGCCAATGCCGTCGGTTTATGTCACCTGAACCGGCTCCCGATTTACCTGCTGGCAAATTCTCTCAAATTCGCCCACCGGATGGTATCCGAACAGCATATCTATAAAGAGGAAATTCAACACTCACTTGACAATATGATCTACCGGCATGCCACTTTTTCCCATGATCAGGTGGATTTGCATTTGATCGATCACGTCATAACCGAGCAAGGAGAAATCGAAATTTAAAGTTGGATGATTGCATCACTCAACGATGATGATCTCCCCTCCCGGGGCTGATCATTTCAATACACCGCTGTGAATGGGGCTATCTTTTTCGCTTAATTCGGATGGTGCCAGGCAACAATACGATAAACAGTCTAGATCCACTGAAATGGCATGAGCACAGGGCTGACGTATTCTAACGTGCTATTTTTTTCGCCTCCTCAAAACAGGTTGTTTTGAAGCAGCAGTCTGCCTGATCGCAGTAATCGGTTACGGTGGCAAAACAGTCGAAATAGCCCTGTCTAAGCTGGATTTCCCGGACAAGCTCAACTTTGCTTTTGCCGAAAGAGTTGATTTTGAGATTTTTCGCTATGTTACGAATTTCGCCCATTTTCATTGTCTTATCTCCTGAAAAATTCCATGTTAAAAACGGATGGGTGTTTTCGACAAAATAATGCCTGTCTCGGATTATGGAAAACCATAACTGGATAATCCGATACCCAACGATACTACTAAATCTGGTATCATCAACACAATTTTAACATAAAAACAACCGCGATTGCCGCACATATAATCCATATCGCTATAATTACGATGGCGGCTGCTCGATTTACCGGTTTGTCTTGCCGCATTCGTTCTTGGGCACGTTCACGACACTCTTCCAATACTTCTTTAGGTATCATTTTCAATGCAAGTACGACACCAAAAGGAATGAGAATGAGGTCATCCAAATATCCTAGAATAGGTATGGGGTCGGGAATTAGGTCTATTGGGCTGAAAGCATATCCAACAACACAAGCTGCAAAAATACGGGCGTACCAGGGGACTCGTGGGTCTTTGTAAGCTAAATAAATAGTGTAGACTTCGATTTTTAGTTGTCTTGCCCGTTGTTTCAAATCTTCAATAAACTGGGCCATCAATAAAACTTCCGTATGTTTAATTTTTTTCTGGGTGATTGAAACGGGTGTATCCGATTAGCCGACAATTTTTTATTAACTCAGAATATGCTATGTTCCTGTGCATTTCATATATGACAGAATTGAAATTGTAAAATCGAGTAAATCTAATCTTTGATTGTTGTCCAGTCATCTCCGTCCAACACCACGTTATGCACTCGACATCGGAATATGGATTTCCTTCCCCCGCTGCAGCCGATTTTTATGCATCTTTCTTTTTCGTCCAATCGCTGATGTATAATTCTTTGCAAACTTGGCATAAATAATACTATACAAGCCAATTATGTTATATTATATGGGGGAAAAAATACGCAGATCTTAAACGCTCTAATATTAGCTCAATTTCTGATTCTGCACTTGTTTATTTACCGGTTTTTTTCTGTTTCTTCGACCTTGTGAAGGTAAGGATAACCTACGCGCAAAAACAAAATTCTCCATCTATGGATCGGGTCCAATCGGATTGACGGATAATCCACAAATTCAGTTTTTCCAAAATTAGTAACTTAAGAGCTTTTGGGGAAATAATCTGCAACAAATCCAGAAAGGAGGAAGCCATGCAAGTTCAGAAGAAAAAACTAGCTCGTTCTATTTTTGTTCGTGGATTTGTCACATTTCTTATCATCGGATTCGTGTTTGCACTCCACCAAACACCAGCCTTCGCAAAAGTCGGCGCCCAAGGATATCCGGGGTCATTTGCCGAGTTGATCAAAAAGGCCAGTCCATCGGTGGTGAACATCATTGCCGTCAAAGTCATGCGCACACCTGATCAAGGTGGCTCACCATTTGGTATGGAGGACCCATTGCGCGATTTCTTTGAAAGGTTTTTCGGAGGGCAGCTGCCGAAAGAATACCGGCAAAATGCGCTGGGAACCGGGTTTATCATCGATAAAGAGGGATTTATTCTGACCAACAACCACGTGGTTGAGCAAACCGAGGAACTGAAGGTGCGCTTGAGCGATGAAAAGGAGTATAACGCGAAAATCATCGGCCGGGATCCCAAAACCGATTTGGCCCTTATCAAAATCGATGCGCAAAAGCCGCTGACTCCGCTGGTTCTGGGTGACTCCGACAGCCTGGAGGTAGGCGACTGGGTAGTGGCCATTGGCAATCCGTTCGGTCTGGGCAACACGGTGACCGCCGGCATCGTCAGCGCCAAATACCGCCAGATCGGGGGCGGGCCCTACGACAATTTCATCCAAACCGATGCTTCCATCAATCCGGGAAACAGCGGCGGACCGCTGTTGGACCTGGATGGCGAAGTTATCGGGGTAAATTCGGCCATTTTCTCCCAAAGCGGCGGTAATATCGGAATCGGATTCGCCATACCGATCAACATGGCCAAACAGTTGCTTCCGCAATTAAGGAAGGGAAAAGTAAGCCGGTCGTGGCTCGGCGTGATGATTCAGAATATAACACCGGAGCTGAAAGAGAAACTCGGTTTGGGCACTGAGGAGGGCGCGCTCGTTTCGGATGTGGTGTCCGGCGGTCCGGCCGATAAAGCCGGCATGAAACGGGGTGATGTTATTCTTCGATTTGACGACAAGGCAATTCGAAGCTCCCGTGATCTGCCCTTTGTTGTGGCGTCCACACCCATTGGAAAGACGGTTACGGTAGAAGTCATAAGGGACAGCCAACAAATAAATTTACAGGTCAAAACCGAAGAGCTTAAAGAAGAAGCCGATGCAGCACCTCCCGACGAAGCCCGTCCTTACCTCGGTATGCAAGTGCAGGAAATAACCCCCGAAATGGCAAAAAACTACGGCCTGTCGCGAACCAGCGGTGTTATTATCGTTGAGGTTGAAAGCGGTTCCCCGGCCGCAGAGGCCGGACTGGTCCCTGGGGATATCATCGTTGAGATTGATAAGAAACCGGTCAGCGATGTAAAGTCTTTCAACCGGTTGCTGGCGGGGATTAAAGAAGGGGATACCCTCCTTTTTCTGATCGATCGGGGTGGCACGACGATTTTTGTGACCCTCAGCGTGAAAAAATAGCCGGATTATCCGGAATAAACAAGTGATATTGAAGGGGACATCGGGAACCATTGTCAGGCCGGAAAAGATACTTAGATTTTACCGGGTCTTTAGGTTCTCGAAAAAAACTCGAAAACACTGGCTGAGCCTTATATGACAGAGAGGAAGGCTTATGGGAATCGTAAATTTAATCATTGGAATATCAATGCTTACTCTCGGACGCAAACTATTTTGGCTCTTTGTCGGCTGCATGGGTTTTGCGGTCGGGTTTTATTATACGCCCCAGATATGGGCGATACAATCCGATCTAATTTTGCTGGTTGTCGCCGTTGCCGGCGGCATCGTGGGTACCATTTTAGCGATTTTGTTCCAAAAAGTTGCGATTGTGCTGGCAGGTTTTGCCGCAGGCAGCTTTATCGCGGTTAATCTGATGGATCTCTTGGGCCTTATTCCGGGTCAATTCATGTGGCTGCCGCATATCGTCGGAGGTATTAGCGGCGCAGTTTTGCTGTTTTTCCTGTTTGACTGGGCCTTGATTTTTCTTTCCTCGTTTTCCGGGGCTGCTCTCGTGGTTCAAAGCATTCATTTTAATCCCGCCTTGGAAAAAATCGTACTTGTTACCTTGGTCGTTTTAGGATCGTTTTTCCAGTACAAACTGATGGCTTCGGATCGATCGGAAAAAATAATTGGCAGCGATTAACTCGGCCAATAAACTAAAAAATAAAAATGATTAGGGGGTAAAACGATGATAATCCCAAAATCGCATCGAACGTTACTTTATACCAGATATCTTTTTTTCATGTTGCTGCTATGTTATGTCGTCGGCTGTGCGGAGGTCCCGATCACCCACCGTAAGAGTTTGCACCTGGTGCCGGGGTCTGAGCTTTTGAGGATGAGTTTTCAGCAGTACAGCGAGGTACTTAAAAAAAGCAAGCTCTCAACGGATCAACAGACGGTGCAAATGGTTCGCAATGTGGGGTTTAAAATTGCGAAAGCAGCAGAAGCATTTTTGGCAGAGGCCGGTCAAAGCGCCAATATTAAAAATTACAAATGGGAGTTCAACGTCATAGAGGATGACAAAATGGTCAACGCCTGGGTCATGCCCGGCGGAAAGGCAGCTGTTTACACCGGAATTTTATCGTATACTCAGAATGAATCCGGACTGGCCGTGGTGCTGGGCCATGAAGTCGGCCATGCCCTGGCCGACCATGGCAACGAACGTATGAGCGATGCATTGGTGGCTCAAATGGGAGGAATGGCGCTCTCGGTGGCGCTTTCGAACCAGTCACAGCAAACCAAACAACTTTTCATGACCGTATATGGTGCCGGAGCCACCGTCGGCTTTTTGCTGCCATACAGTCGTTTGCACGAAAGCGAAGCCGATCGCATCGGTTTGATATTAATGGCTCGGGCGGGATATGATCCCCGGGAAGCGATCCCCTTCTGGGAGCGTATGAATAAGCAAGAAGGGAAATCGCGACCGCCGGCATTTTTGTCGACTCATCCGGCTCCAGAAACGAGGATCGCAGATATAAAAAAGTATATTCCAGAGGCAATGCGATATTATCAAAAATAACTTAGTGACTCATTTAACAAGAGCCTGCATAGAGCAGAAGCTGCATTAAAATTTAGGTGGCCACAATAGTTTAGACTGTCTGAATCTTTCGTTCCAGCAGATCGCCCAGAGAATTAAGATGAGCCTTCTCCTCATCTGCAATCGTAAAAAGCGTCTCTTTGGTTAGCGTATGGGTACTTCTGTCGGCAAACCGCAGATAGAGATCCAACGCCTGGGTTTCCAACATCATGGCCAGGTCGAGAACATCCCTGGCGCTGCGCAAGAATGATTCGTTTTTTTTCATGAAATCATTCAATTGAAAACCACCTTCTAAGATTTTCGGCCGGATATCCGCCTCGTAGGCGTCAGCGTCCTTAACCGGAGAATCGATCTCGGCCAGTAAATCAAGGAGTTTTTTCTTGTGCTGTGTCTCGATGTCGGCAAGTTTCGAGAGCAGCTCTCGCAGTTGGTAGTCTTTGGATTTATCAATCATAGTCCGGTAAAAGACCCCCAATCCCATCTCCATGCCGTATGCCAAAGCGATTATTTCAGCCGCTGTTTCATCCCCGCGCACAAGCTCGAGGTTAAGCTCCTCCGGTCCCACGGCTTTCTGGCCCCGCCAGGCCTTGATACCGCCTTGAAGATTATAGACCTCTTTGAAGCCTAAACCGGACAATAGCTGGGCAGCAGCAAAGCTGCGTCCCCCGATTGCGCAGTAAGCGATAACCGGCTTCTGGGAGTCCAATTGGCTGAGGCTATCCTTCAAACTCGGCAGCGGAATGAGTTTGGCACCAGGTATGTGGTCTGCTTCATACTCTCGCGGCTGGCGTACGTCTAAAAGTGTATAGGCGCCCTCTTTATGTTCAGTCATAAACTTTTTGGCCTCATCACTGTCTACGGATTTTACCGGTGTAAAAAGCTTTTTTAGACTGATCATCTTTTACCTCCCTCAAAATTTTCTGGCTCCCGGCTTTCACCCGATACCTGAAATTTTTTCATAAATTTTCGATCGATATAGTTTTTGAGATAAAACACCAGCCTTCCCTTCCACACCCAATCTTCACGGTAAAAAATACCGGTACCGTTGCCTAAATTAAAAATTAGGAGATAAGTCTCCTGTGGTTGAAAGGCTTCCAAACTTCTATCTTCCAGCGCGGCCAGTAAATTGTGGTGCAGAACGGGATTTTGACGTACGGCGTATACACCGACTTTATCCAGAGGACGCTTTTCAAAGCTGATACAGTCTCCGCCGCCGAAAATATTCGGGTAGGCCACACTCTGAAGATAGGCATTCACCAAAAGCCCGCCGTCTTCTCCCGTTGGCAAATCAGACTCCCGGAAAAGAGTTGACGGCTGGATTCCCCAGGCCAAAAGCGCCAGGTCAAACGGAAACTCTCTGCTGTTTTCCAGAATGGCACGGCTGTTCTCCAATCGACCAACGTTAAACCCCTCGACGATCTCGATGTTTCGTGAAGCCAGTGATTTTCTGGCATAACGCTGCGCTTTTTCCGGAAATAAAGCTAAAAATTTTCGCCCACTCAGAACGGTGATGGAAGCAGTGGCTCCTGTGCCATGAACCAACCGCCAGAGATTGCCGCAAATCTCAAGTGCAGCAGGACCGCCCCCTATGACCACCAGCCGTGGAGCTCGGTTGTTTACAAGATCCACAATAACCAGCCGTGCCTTCAGCAGGTTTACGACCGGCTTGACCGGAAAGATGGTATTATTCAAAACAACATTTGAATCCATCGGAACGTAGCTGCCGGTGTTAAATGAAACCACATCGTATTTGATTTCTGTCCCGGAATGGAGAATCAAAACCTTCCGCTCGGGATCGATGCGTGTCACGGTATCTTGAATGAAAAAGGCACCACGGTCCTCGGCCATTTTTTTGATATGAAAACGCACATCCTGCGGCCGGTATATTCCGGAAAGCAACCCCGGACCCATACCGGAGTAATAATGATAGGGAGAAGGGCCAATCAGCGTCACCCGGTGACCGCGTTCAATATAATCCCGCAGATTTAACATGACGGTCATATGGGCATGTCCGCCGCCCACCAGTATTAAATGCTTATTCATCACTCACCTACGGTTAACGGCTTAACTTTTCTGTTCCGGCTTTTGATTGAAGCCAACCTGGAATTATTCTAGCTTGCAGCAGTTCCCACGACTATTGCTGCAATTGTTACATACTACGTTCTCATTCAATTTTCAAAGATAAAGAAAAACCGATAATTTCAAAGAGGACGCTGCACGTCTGAGCTGCGGACATGTATATCTCTTTGCGGAAAGGGAATCTCTATCCCGGCCTTTTTGAGTTCTTCAAAGATGGCAAAATAAAGTGCACTGCGAACAGCTCTTCGCGGCGTTACCCTGACATCTATCCAAATTAGCAGATTAAAATTGATCGAACTGTCACCATATTCGGAAAACCTCACTTCAGGTTTCTGGTACTTTGAAACCATGGGCTCTTTCTCTGCAACCTCCAGTAATATCTTCTTAACCTGCTGGGGGTCGGAACGATATGAAACCCCCACCGGCAGATCAATGCGGATCATAGGTGAGGAAAGCGAATAATTTACAATGGTACTCGAAATAAGGTTGGAGTTTGGAATAAGATATTCGATATTGTCTCTGGTTCTGACCTTGGTGGCACGCAGATAGATATCCGTGACCACGCCCAGTCCTTTTTCAACTTCAAGCCAGTCGCCTTTTCTGATTTTACCCCCGAAAATGATCGTAAAACCGCTGATGATATTGGCGGCAATATGCTGCAGTCCCAGCCCGATGCCGATGCCGGCGGCACCGGCAAAAACCAGCAGAAAGCGAAGATCAAGCCCCACAACTTTAAAGGAAATTAAAACACCGATGGCAATAAAGGTATATTTAAAGGTAGTATCCAGGGCATAACCCAGACCGGGGTCGATTCCCAGGGAAGGATAAATTTTATAGTCCAGATACGCTTGTAGCAAACGCGCGGCATAAATAAATGCCAGAAGGATGATAACAGCCTTTATCATCAACCATAAAGTTACCTGTGTCTTCCCTAGTTTTACAATCGGAAACGAAATAACGCGTTCAAGCAGATCAAGCAGTCCCAGCATGTTCAAAATAATGATGATCGTTGCCAGCACGGTGGCGTATAACAGCATCGTCCTGAATGATTGAAAAAGAAATTGCGCTGCTTCATCTGAAACATCTTTGCTGGCGTGCCATTTCTGCAGCCATCCTGTTATCTTGTGGTAAGCCAGCATAATCAAAATGTACGCACCACCGGAAGACCATATTTTAATCAAAACAACCCGGCCCAGCTGCTTGTAACCGATGCACCAAAGCAGTGCCGTAAGGAAAGAGAGAAAAATAATGGGATAATAGAATCGGTTCAGAATTCGAATAAAGCTCTGGTACGTTCGATAGGGCAGATCCGGCAAGAAGGACATCAGGGCGGTTTTCATCAGATGAAACAAAAACAAGATCACAACAATCGAAACCGAGATCGCAAATTTCAGCAGGTCGATCACATCCTGTCTAATCTGAAAGGCTGCCGCGCACTGGATTGCCGCAAAGCCGATCAGACCATATAGAAGGGCCAGACGCGCCAGTTGAAAGATCTTTTTCCCGTAGCGAGATGTTGCCTGAAAAAGATTTTGGGTCAGTGACTCACGCAAAAGGCTGATGACCAGGGAACCGATAGCCCAGAGAATCAGTAATTTTCCGATTAGTTGAAACCAGGTCGCCCGATAGTGGATCAGGGCATTGATCAGGGAAAAGGCAGCAAGCAAAATCAGTGGTATCAAGGCTGCGACCAATACCTTGAGGGCTGAAAGGAAAAATGGATAGACGGTCTGCGGGATTTTCTGCCTTAGCGGCTGCACCTTTTTTTCGATCTGTGCAAAAATCCGTTTCCTTCCCAGCAGGCTGTAAAACACGGCTGCCAAAAAGATAAATACGATGCAGGAACCCGCCACGCCGAGTACACGGCTTTGCACCATAATCTGCTTAATAATTTCAGGGAGTTTAAGCGGCAAGCCAACGAGCCATTTATACAGATACTCGATCGTATTCCAATTCCAGCCGATAGGCTTCCGTTCGAACAGCGAGCTGGCTCGGTTTGCGATCTCCGTTTTAACGCTTGCAGCTTTTTGGGCGATGGTAGTGCTGACATCTTCGGGAAGGGAAATCGCCGGTTGTTTTTCATTTTCAGGAGCCGGCTGCGGGGCAGCGGCATGGGAAAGAGCCGTCACCAGCAGTGCAACTAAAAATACGAGGATAAGATAGTGTGCTTGTTTGGTTAACATGCTGATTTTCTCAAAATAAGGAATATTTGACTATTTTTCAACTCTCATGCTAAGCGATCTAATTCAGCCTGATTGAGGGCAATTTTGGCTTTCGCCAGCCTCTTATAATACTCTTTTGTTTTGACCGCATTACCTTTGGCCACGGCTTTGATTAAGTCACCTTCCAGCTCGGCAACCTCGAGCAGTTTATAATAATCCAGTGATTCTTTGAAATGCGCCAGGACAATCAGACCGGTCAGCAATGGATGATTGTTGGTTACATTGGCATCTTTGAATTGCATCCCGTGTTCGAGTTCAACTTTGAGCCCGCTACAAAACTCCTTGGGATCAATATCCATTGCTTTTGGATTCAGTTCGGTGAGGATCACCTTGGCTTCTTTAACGGATACTTTCGGTTCTTTCTTTTTCGTCCAATCGCTGATGTTTAAATTTTTGCAAACCTTCTTTACTTCTTCAACGCTAACGTATTGATGAATTTTCATAATGTCCTCCTTTTGGTTATGAAAAACGGTTTGCTCCGGCGTTAGGTTGGTCCAGAAATATTTCAACGAATTGACACCAACTACCGGAACACCGTGACCGGCGAGGCTGGCGCTGATTTCTTTGTCCAGCTCGGCCCAACCGCCGTCACCGGACCAAAACACCGCCATGCGATTCATTTTGCCACGACACCTTTTGTGCTTCCCGAGATGAACGTCGCTAAATTGGCAAAAATTTGAGGCAACGCCAGACCTCCGGGAGAGGCCAGATATCTCGGCCGCCATTGGGGATCAAATTTTTCCTTGTATTGGCGCAACCCCTGGAAATTGTAAAAATGTTCCCCGTACCGGAAGACAAATGCACTGAGTCGATTCCACAGCGGTGCCAAAGCCCGGTTCTCAAGGCCTGAAACAGGTGACATGCCCAGGTTGAACCAGCGGTATCCCCGCGCTTTTCCCCACAGCATCAAGCGAATAAAAAGATACTCCATCACGCCATCAGGTGCCTGAGGTAAATAGCGCATCAGATCAAGGGACAGCTCATCCAGCTGCGCCCCTGTCCACAAATTGGCAAATGCCTCAATTTGAATTTTCCCCAAAAAAGTAGACACGGTCAAGCGCAAAGTTTCACCTTCTGTTTCTCATAATCAACAGGACAAAGATACTCAAGAGTTGAGTGCCTTCTTTGCCGAACGTCACACGTTCAAAAATTACAAATTATGTATTGGGATTGGGCCCATCTTGCTCAAATCTTTTTACGAGTTCGTCCAGTGGTCCACGCCTTATATTCCAAACACCATAAAACGGATGGTCAAGATCCTCAATGACCATATAAAGCAGGTGAATCGAAACAGTAAGGGTTACAAGCATGTATATGTGCGCAAAAGTGCCCTGGACCCCTAAAAACACAAATGCCCCCACCAGTGTGGTTGACATGAATAGCATCAACGCGCGCAGTCGCGGCGGAAGTCTTTCATTAGCAAGTGCAATTCTCCTGGTTCGCAATTTTGTAATCTCGGATATTGTTTCTATTAGCGCAGAAAGCACGATATTGTCTCTTTCTTCACTTACTTTTATTCTCTTTCCGCTGCGCATGACCTCATAAAGCTCTTCAGATGTGTCGGAGTTCATTGGTGTGCCCGGAGCGCTCATTTCCGCCCATTCCGTGTCGGCCACTGACTTCACATAAATTGCGAGAGCACGTTTGATTTTATCAATCTCGATTTGCTGGTGGTCGTCTAAATAAACTAAAAAGTCTCGAACAGACTCGACGGCATTTAGTTCATCTTCGATGGTCTGATTTAGATTGCTGTATCGGTTCAGAACAGTTAGAAGAAGAAAGCCGGCAACAATGGCAAAGATAACGCCAAAAACAGTAAAAAATGAACTCCATGATGATAGATCGGTAACGATCCCCTCATATTTAAGATGGCTGCGCAGCATCAATCCAACGAACGTAATCAGTATAGCTGAAATGACTAATGGGCCTCCGATTTTTAAAATTTTCATATCACATATTCCCCGCATTGTATTATGATATTCCAGACCATTACCGTATTCATTTTTCAGGGACCGTTATGCTGGTAGCCCTTAGCCCCAAAAGGTTGACTATCCACCCTTTCCACTATGCCTCATGTTCGTCCAATATTTGAACAGGATCAAATTTGAGAACAACATCCCAGTCACAGGCGCTTCTTTTCGAAAAATCCAAAAAGCGCCAGTCCGCAAACAACAATGATGAAAATGACGATCCAATGGTTTAGGCCTATAATTTGAGGCAGCGTAATCTTTCCAAAATCACCCCACGTGAGTATGCTTTTCTTCCATATCGGAAATGTCTCAGCGAAAATCGCAGCGCCTATGATCATTCCGATAACGCCCCATAACGCGTCCCATCTCCCTTCGCCCAATGCTCCGGCTGAGGTTCCCGGACAATACCCCAGCAGTCCCCAGCCGAGACCAAAAATCAGCCCGCCGATAATGTTGCCACCCAGATTCGTCGACTTCAAAGATAGCTT
>CP070746.1:419370-467878 GCA_020348305.1 Desulfobacterales bacterium | reverse complement strand
TTTTCTGCCGCCGGCTACACCGTATTTTTGGACAACGGCGTGGGCGCTGGCGGTAAGCTCGGAGATTACGTACGTAATGGCGACGAGCGTCTTTTACGAAACCGGGATTTGCCCGCCGGTGTGCGCTTTGATCTCGGAAGTATGAACTTTCTTGATGATCAAACGCGCTTTAACGGCCGGGGAATCCCCCCGGAAATTGTGGATGAGGAGAGCATTATCTTAACGAATTCCATCAACACGAAACAAATCATCATTAATCGACTGGGATACATGAATGTCCAATAACCATTTGACGAACAATAGAAAGAAAAATAGCCGGAAATTGTTGAATAATGCAAACGGCTTTTCCATAATTGAGCTGCTTTTTGCCATGGCCGTTTTGGCATTTGGCATGCTGGCGGCGGCCTCTTTGCAGTATTCCGCCATTCGTAACAATACAAATGGAAATATCTATACACAGGCCAACATGCTGGCCAAGACCCAGCTGGAGTTCCTTAAAAATTTGGATATTGGTTCGGCAAATCTGGCAGTGGGCGATTATAATGATGGGGCGCTCATCGATGAAAATGGACAACCCGGCGGCATTTATAACCGATTCTGGACCATAACACAATTGGGCACGCAAGCACGCCGTATCACAGTGACCGTTGAGTGGACCCGACTCGGAGACACCCGCCAGGTCGTCGTGGGCTCCAACACCAGAGGAAGCGGGATATGAGACGCAACCTATCGAATTTTATTTACAGCGATCAATCGATGCGATGTCGTTCAAAAGGCTTCACCTTAATCGAGGTCATGATGGTCATCGCCATTCTTTCCATTCTTTTTGGCACCCTCTACCAAACCTTTGAATCCTTTAACCGAGCTTACACCACCGAGAGCGTTGTGGCCGGTGTTCAACAAAAAACACGCATCGCTGTGGAATTCATGGTCCAGGATATTCGATTGGCCGGGCTGGACCCACTGGGAACTGCAGGAGCTGGCATCATTTATGCCTCCATGACAAATATTCAATTTAGTGCAGATAGAGATGTGGATGGCGAACTGGATGACCCGGATTTCTCAGACGGCCCTGACGCATCAGATTTGGAACAAATGGCCTATAACTATGACGGCAATAGTCTTCTTGAAATGATTCTGTATAATTCAGGTGGCATCGACAGCAGTACTACCTTACTCGACAATGTGATCGGATTAACCTTTATCTATCTTGATGAACAAGAGAATGATTTGATCGATTATACATTAACACCTGTGCGCGTTCCAGCGGATGAGCTGGAAGATATTCGAACGGTGGTCATATCTCTGACTGCCCAGCGGCCGGCCGGTCGGGACGATCCTGTCAGCCGCACCTATATGACACGCGTAAGATGTCGAAATCTATAGAAATCGATGAGAAAATAAATGATTAAAGCACTGAAAAAAACAATTGAGAATGAACATGGGTTTGTTCTGGGCACAGCTATCCTGATATCGGCCATTCTGATTCTGGCCGGAACTTTTGCGATATGGACCGCTAACACGGAGATGCATATGGTCCGAAATGAAAGTGAAATGATCAGAGAATTTTACAATGCCGAAGCCGGGGTGGTGGATGCCATTGAAAACTACAACAATGATACCGTTTCCACCCGGTGGCTCACCAACACATTTTTGCTTAACGGGGAAGATGCCAATAACGCCGCAACTTACACGGATGGAAACGGCAATTCGCTGGCCTTGGTTGAAGTGCGCTGTATTCGAAATAGTGATTATGACTCGCCCTTAACCGATGCAGCCGATAATTTGCCTATGCAGCCTCACACAAGTTCGCCGCCGGTGGGTTCCGGATATAGCTTAAAATATTTCGAGGTGAGACGCTACGCCATCACGGCGACCTCCACCGATGGCAACACCCAGGTGCAAGTGGGGGTATGGAAAATATTCAATAAATATTAATACCGAGAATGATGTCCCGCTTTCCGTTTTTTAGAAACGGTTGTCTTGGGGTTGGATAAGGAGGCAAAGGCATGAAAAAATGCTTATGGATAATAACCGTCATACTTTTTCTCGGAACCTCGGCCCACATATGGGCGGATGATACCTCTATTTATGGCACCGTGACCAACCCGGGACTGGAACCCAATATTCTGATTATATTTGACTCTTCCGGGAGTATGAGCACGCAAGATGTGCCCAATATTCCCTATGATCCCAATACGACCTATGCCGGATCCTATTCCACCAACGCGGTTTATTATCAGAGATTTTTTGGCGGCTGGAGTGAGTTCACATCCGATGTCGAAAATATCCAGTGTGCTTCGGTAAAAGATAAATTATTATCCGATGGATATGCCAGAGAGTCCATTAGTTTCAGCACCTTAAATTGTCCCGGCTTCATGAGCCTGCGGCTGCGCCTGGGAAATTACCGAAATTATCTTGAAGACGAATTCGTCACTTTTGGCAGCAGAATTGACGTCGCCAAAACAGTGATCACGGAGTTGGTCAACACCACGGACGGGGTGCGCTTCGGCCTGATGAGATTCAACAACACCAGTGATACGGAAGCCGATGGGGGCCGGGTGCTTGCCGGGTGCGGCAGCGCTAAGGCAACCCTAATCGATCAAATCGATGCCATTGATGCCGACGGCTATACACCGCTGGCCGAAACGCTGGCTGAAGCCGGACTTTACTTCGCAGGAATGCGAAGCTGGTTCAATGGAAATTTTGACTATACGTCTCCGATACAGGAGCGCTGTCAGAAAAACTACATCATTATTATGACCGACGGGGAGTCTACCAAAGATCGGGACGCCAAATTGAGCTCAGGTACCTATATTAACGGAGATACCATTGGCGACTATGACAACGATCATGGGGGTGATGAAAACATCTATACAATGGATGGTTCCGACTATTTGGATGATGTCGCGAAATACCTATATGAAAACGACTGCCATCCGACTCTGGGTCAAGGTACCGCTTTTCATAAACAAAACATTATCACCTTCACGATCGGCTTTCAGATTCAGCATCAGCTGCTGCAAGATACGGCAACAAACGGCGGCGGACAATATTACACGGCATTTACCATATCCGAACTGGATGAAGCCTTTGAACAAATATTAACGGCCATTTCAGAAGAAAATGCCGTGTTTGTCGCTCCGGTGGTACCCATCAGCCGAATGAACCGCACCTATGCCGGCGACCGGATTTATCTGGGCTTTTTTAAGCCCCAGCAAAGTGGCCGCTGGCTGGGAAATGTCAAACGATATGCCCTGGGTACCGATGGTACCCTTTATGATGCCAACGATGTTGCAGCCTGCACGCCAGACGGCCTGATCAAGGACAACGCCTTATCCTATTGGACCACATTGGGAAATGATGGGCCGAATGTGGAAAAGGGGGGTGCCGCCGAAGTGCTCAACCTACTCATCGAAAGCACCACTTCGCGCAACCTCTATACCTACACCGGGAGCGTGGCCGCACTAACCGACGCTTCCAATCTGTTTGCTGACGACAACACCGCTGTCACCAATGCGGATCTGAATGTAAGCAACGACACCGACAGGCAAAACCTGATTCAAAGTGTTCATGGTTCGACCATGGGTGATATTATTCACTCCGAACCGGTGGTGGTGTATTATCCTGACCCGGACAACGATCCAAACACCGACGACGCGAAAACCATGATCCTGGCCGGTTCAAATGACGGCATTTTGCACTGTATTGATGATGATGACGGCAGTGAAGTATGGGGATTTATTCCGCCGGATCTGCTAAGCCGACTGTATTTGCTTAATGATAATAATCACGACTACTTTGTGGATGGATCACCGGTTATTTATGATGGGGCAGCGCAAAGAATCCTTTACTTTGTGAATGGGTCACCGGTATTTTATAATACGGCAGCGCAAAGAATCCTTTTTATCGGCGAGCGCCGCGGGGGCAGTTATTACACGGCGCTGGATATTACTTCCTACAATGCCCCGGCATGGCTTTACAGCATCGGACCGCATGTACTAGACCCGGATCCGTCAAACGGTTCGGATGTCTACGAGGAATTAGGTCAATCCTGGAGCAAACCGCAAAGCTGTATGATTGCAACCGGTAGCTCTTATACAACGGATAGTTGTCAACTGTCGATAACAACCAATGTGGTCGATGCTTTTCTGTTGGCCGGCGGATACGATAATAACCAAGACAATGAAACGCCGATTGCGAATGATTCGGTCGGACGGGCCGTTTTTGCCGTCAATGTCACCGATGGGCAGCTCATCAGCGGGCTGAACTTCAATGCGGTCAATCAACCGACCTTAGGCATGACCCATTCTATCGTGGATGTGTCCGGATTTGATCATGACGGGGACGGTATCGTCAGCCGCATATATGCCGGTGACATGGGGGGCAGTATTTTTGCCTTCAAAGACGATCTGGTGCAAGAAATAGATGTATGCGGTCAGCCGGTTTACAAATCCGTTGCCGACGGCACCTGGGTGGCCAAGCGATTTTTTAATGCATCGGCGGATAATATTCAGCGTAAAATTCTTTACGCCCCCGATGGAGTTGAGGAAAGCTTCGGTGAATATATCTTCTTTGGCACCGGTGATCGCGCCGATCCGGAAGAAAGCGATGTCGTCAATCGCTTTTATGCCGTCAAAAACGACTGGACCACAACCACCACCTTAACCGAAACTAATCTGGTGGATGTTACCGCAGATTTGATTCAACTGGGTACGCAAGACGAGAAGGTAGCGGTTCGAAATGCTTTAGAATCTGAAAGTGGCTGGTATATCCGTTTGGAAAATGCCGGCGAAAAAGTGGTTGCATCTCCGCGCGTATATGCCGGAGTGGTCTATTTTACCACCTATACGCCGGATTCTGGATCCGGCGGAGATCCGGATGATCCCTGTGCGGCTTCAACCGTAAGGGGAGTGGCGCGATTATATGCGGTGGACTACAAAACGGGTGCCTCCGTGCATGACTTCAGCACTGATACAGAAACCGATGGGGATACAAATGTGGTTGCGCTGGGAAAAAAGGATCGTGCGTTGGTATTGGGTACGGCCATACCGTCTGCGCCGGTAATTGCCATCCTTGAGGGTGGTGCCCAAATATTTGTCGGGGTCGAGGGGGGTATTGTCAGCCTGCCGACGATTCCAACAGAGGATATGCACCGCTATTATTGGCATCAACTCTTTTAGAAAATAGGAAGACACATGGACTACATGAACAGACTCAAAAAATCTCTTTGGTTGGCTATTTTGATGGTATGCTTTGCAGTTGTGGTGCCGATGCAGCCCTGTGACGCTTCGGAGCGAAAATTTAATTTCGATTTTGATGCCAGTGACCCGGTGGGATACAGGGCCAGGATCATGGCGATAAACTATGCAAAAGCCCAATTGGTTGTTGCGGAGCAGACGGTTCTTGTGGTCGATTTAATCAGCGGAGAACAGCGCTTTTCCACCGCCTTAAAGAATGCGAAGGGTAAATCCATTGCGCTCGAATTATTTGAAAAAGGCGATCTTGTTCTGATAGAAGGTCTCAGACAACCAGACGGCAGCATAATCGCTTCATTTATCCAAAAACTAAATCGCTAATGGTAAACGAGAGCTTAAATACGCCCGATTCCAAAAATACCCACACCTTAAAACAAGCAAATTAAACCCGCCGAGCACCATTACATACCTGTCGGATTCATGCCCTATATCTGTATCTTGTCGAGAAAAAAGAACCCCCCGGCCTTGGGCCACTCAGAAAAAATTCTTTTTCCGAAATGAAATTCTGATAATCACTATACCCTTGACTTTAAATAGAATATGACATTAAAAGGTTTTTGAGAGTATCCCATGATAAAGCCAAATCTCGAGTAATCGAGAGACGGAACGCTACGGGTCCTGCTTATCTTCTAGCGGAGGGATAACTGGAGTGCCCTGGTAAAAGGCGATCCGGCTTTTTTTGGGTAGATCTACGAGAAACCAAAATGATACAAAACTGCAGAGGACTCACCATATTCGAGGTGCTGGTCGTAATTGCCATACTGGCTATTGTTTCCGGTTTTGTCGTTCCCCATATCATCAGCTGGCGTAGTGATGTGAAATTAAGAGGCGCTGCCAATAATCTCAAGGGCGACCTGGAATTGGCCAAATCCCGAGCGATCCGAGAAAATTACTATGTGGCAATTCGTTTTTATCATAATCGATATGAAGTTTTTGTAGATAATGGCGCAGGAGGAGGGGATGATCGTAATTGGATCCGTGACGGTTCCGAGCTGCTTTTGAGAAACCGTGCGCTGCCCGGTGGTGTCAGCATCGATCTCGCTGGTACAAGCTTTGGTATTTTAGGCGATAAAACCCGCTTTACCGGCAGAGGGCATTGTTCTCCTGGCGCGACAGTTGTGAAAAATTCGAAAGCTGCAGCGATACGAGTGACCGTTAATCGTTTAGGTGGAATCAGCCTGAAAAAGGAATAAAGCATACAGGACACGTTTATGAAGACGAATAGCAACTTTCAAACGTTATCCAATGAACCAAGAGGCTATTTGCTAATTGAGGCCTTGATTGCCCTGTCCATATTTGCCATCGGATTTCTGGCCGTTGGAAAAATGGTAATATCCGCCACACGCAACAATACTCGATCAAACATAATAACCCAAGCAACCCTGCTGGCAACCCAAAAAATAGAAGAGCTTAAGAGTCAACCTTTAGACCAAATGAAATCAGGCCATGACCGCCAAAGCATTTTTAGCCGATCATGGACTGTTGCCGACACTATCGGTTATAACACTTCCCGCCAGATCCATGTCACCGTGAGCTGGAGGCGACGCGGGCATACGCGCACATTGGAACTTAAGACCGTTACAAAAGGGAAGGGAACATGATAAGGCCAGACTATATTTTCTTAAAGCATAAAAAAACCGCATATTGGTCCTTGGCTGGTAAAGAAGGATTTTCTCTTCTTGAACTTGTAATTGGTCTTGCCGCAGCCGCGATGGGTTTGGTTGTTATTATAAGCGTGTTTGTCACACTTACGCGCGCCTATACCGCTCAAAATGCATCGGCAAGTCTCCAACAGGTGGGGCGCGCAGCGATTGACTATATGACACAAAGCATCCGCATGGCCGGTCTTAATCCAAGGCGAATTGATAATGTCGGTATCATTTCGGCCACATCCACAAGCATTGAATTTAATCTCGATAGAAACTTAAATGGTCAAATAGATAGTTCCGCCGAAGAACATGTTGCCTACATATATGATAGCGCTAAAATGAAAGTAGGCGAAGCCTTAGATAGCCGCGCCCCTTATCCACTTGTCAAAAACGTAACGGAGTTGACATTTACCTACCGAGATAGAGAGGGAAATGATTTGGGCCCAACACCGAACCTTGAAAGAATTAGAACGGTTGAGATTTTATTAATTGTTGCGCTACGGTCCGGTCGAGAACAACAACCGGTTAGCCGCACTTATTCCTCCCGGGTTATCTGTAGGAATCTGGGGCTGTGAGGCAGCTTGGTACCCAGAGGGTAAAACCGTTACAAGAGAAACAAAGTCAATCTGATTTCATACAAATGAAAGAACTGTCAAGTTATGATCAAACGTGTTGACATTCTGAAAAATGAAGAAGGATACTTCCTTATACTGGCCACCCTGATGATACTTGCATTGCTGACAATCCTCGGCATTGCCGCATCTCGGACAGCCAATACGGAAATTACAGTTTCCACCAATGAGCTTATTTATCAACGCAATTTTTATCTGGCAGAAGGTGCCGTCATGGAAGCTGTCGACCATCTTATTAACGCCGCCGATCTGCATAACAAGCCTCCTGCATGGCTCGATACAGTACCCGGGGCAATGACACAAGACAATCTAGAGGCATATTGGGATGGGGCCGGAATAGCTGCGATCGATCCAACCGGCAATACCCGTTTTGTGGCAGGCGTCGAAAATATTGGCGCAGGCAGTTCCCTTGATGTTGATAAGACTGCGGTGCACGCCATTGGGATTTACGGTCAGTGCGAGAAAAACGGAGTGACCGTGATAAAGGTCGGATATTTGGCAACCTATTAACTGTTTAGATGGACAGCTACACGGTTACTTCAGATCCTACCCCGCCACTTTCCATGATGAATATTTATTTCAGATATAACCTGACAATCTCACAAAAAAACTCGGTTTAATTCCCTCACCATAAAACCGGGAGGGTAGCCGGAGGAAGGATATTGGCTGTGTTAAATAATCAAATCTCTCATCGATTATCTCGGATCCGCAGCCGCCTAAAAAAAAATTGTCTGCTCCTCATTGCCTTCTTCAGTGCATGGCTATGCATGGCCTATTTTGGGGGTAAGCCTACGCAAGCAGAAGTGGATATTGCCGATGCACCCATGTTTACTCGGATTCAGCCTCCACCTGCGAATATTATGATTTTGTTGGATGATTCCAGTAGCATGAACTTTTCGGTTCTTATCAGGGGCTTTTATGATGGGCGGTACCCCAATCCGAATCAAGAAAAACCTGGGGAAGATGGTTATGGCTATGTTTTCGATAACCTTGGTGATAGCGTCTACACAGGTGAAGCGTTTTACTTTGGGCAGGAAGGTAGAAAATACTGGAAATCCCAATGGCATGAAATCAATATAATTTATTATAATCCGAATTTGACCTATGAGCCCTGGCCCAACTATGGCAAGCTAACCTTTGAAAATGCCGACATCGAGCACGCCAGAGCCCATCCAGTGATTGATACCGGCAATACCTTTGATCTGGATGGAAAATCATTTTCGGCAAGTGGCATAGACGTCAAACACGCCCATTATTTTGTGAAGTACGGTGATGGTGTTTATATGGTGGTGATTGATGGCGATGACAAAGGAATTAAATATTATACCGTCGGTGTTACCGGAACCGGTTTGGCAGAGAAGGTTGATACGTTATCGCTCATAGACCCTCCTCCTGACGGAATTGTCACCGGCCGCACTTATGCTGAAGAGCGCCAGAACTTTGCTAACTGGTATACCTATAACCGCCGGCGCGAATATATGGCCAAAGCGGCGATCGCCAAAGTGATCAAAAGCCTAAAAGAGGTTAGAGTCGGGATTCTAGGTATCAACGGTAAAATAAAAGTACCGCTCAAACCGGTAAAAGCCACCATCAATGGTGAATCTAAAGATGAATCGGATATTCTTTTAGAAAAATTATATGGCTTCCAATCCAAAGGCGATACCCCGTTGAAGGAGGGTTTGGAAACCGTCGGGGAATATTACAAAGAAAACGACGGCAATCTGGCCGGTGTATCCGGTGAAGTGCCTTATCCTGCTGATGGCGGTGCTTGTCAGCAATCGTATGTTATGGTTATGACGGATGGTTATTACAGCGATCCTAATTTTAATGCCAAAGCGAAAAATGCAGATGCTGACAATGGAGAACCTTATGCGGATAGTTATAGTAATACGCTCGCTGATATCGCCATGTATTATTATGAAAACGATATCTCCGATTATCCAGATCAGCATCCAACAAGTAAAAGTGATAACGCCGAACATCAGCACATGGTTACCTATGCTGCGGCGTTTGGTGTGACCGGTACCTTGAATCCCGCTGATTATGAGTTGGGTCCTACCAACCCGGATTTTCTTAAACACAAAGATTCGAATGACTATGTGATCTGGCCTGAAGTTTTGGGAGTCAGGAAACCGGAGTCGATCGACGATCTCTGGCATGCCGCAATAAACGGTCGGGGAGAATTATTAAATGCCGGAAATCCACAAGAGTTGGTCGATACCTTGGCGGCACGCATACAGAGCATATCGAAGCAACAAAGGGGCTCTGCTGCCTCGGTCTCCATCAATGGCGATCCGCTTTATGCACAGGTTTTCGATCAGATCCGTATTTTTCAATCCAGTTATAGTAACTACAATGACGAATGGACCGGCGATGTAAGAGCCTACCGCCTTGATGCACACACCGGAGAAGTAGTTGTTGATAACCCCGAATGGTCCGCTGCTGAGGTTCTCAAGAAAAAAGATCCGGACCAGCGAACTATTGTAAGTTACAACGAGGAGAACGTCGGGATACTTTTTGTTGAGAGTCAGCTAACGAACTACCAAAAAAATGCCTTGGATCCTGATCTGACCGATCGCACCAATATGATCGCGTATATAAGGGGTCAGGAGATCGACGGCTACCGATCCCGCAGTCAAAAACTGGGCGATATCGTTCATTCTGCTCCTGTGTTTCATAACGATACCATCTATGTCGGAGCAAATGACGGAATGTTGCATGCATTTAATGCCAAGGCGCCTGCCGGAGGCGGAGATCCCCAACTGGGTGAGGAAATTTTTGCTTATATTCCCAATTTGGTTTTTGGCAACCTTAAACTCTTAGCAGATACCGCCTATGCGCATAAATACTTTGTGGATTTGACGCCTGTCGTAAAGGAGGGGAGAGGTCTGTTTGGTAGAACGGAGATCAAAACAATTTTGGTCGGTGGCCTCGGGAAAGGTGGAAAGGGATATTTTGCTTTGGACATTACCGAATCGATGTCCATGACGACCGATAAGGTAAAGTGGGAGTTTCCGAAAGCTGACACGCCAGCTATCCATATTGATGACATCGGTTATTCGTTCAGCAGACCCGTTATTGCGCAATCCTATCACAATACCTATAAGTGGATCGTGATAGTTGGCAACGGCTACAGCAGCAAAAATGGCAAATCAGTTCTTTTTATCCTCGACCCATCAGATGGCACTGTTATCACGAAAATAAGAGCCGGTGCCGGACCGGACAACGGACTCTCTACGCCGACAGCGGTTGATGTCAATTTGGATGACAAAGTTGATTTTGTTTACGCGGGTGATTTAAAAGGCAACTTATGGAAATTTGATTTGACCAGCAACAATCTATCTGATTGGGATGTCGCCTACAAGGACCACATCGGTGATCCGCAACCCCTTTTTATCGCCAGAGGCCCCGAAGAAAATGCCGATGAAGCGATTCAGCCAATCACCGCTAAACCTGATGTTATGCTTCATCCGAAGGAGGCGGGTTATCTGGTCTGTTTTGGTACCGGAAAATTTTTGGGAGACAGCGATTATTCCGATAGAACTACCCAGTCTATTTACGGCATATGGGACTATGGGGATCGGGTATACCAAATCGGAACTGGATGGTCGCATGATGATGATCGTGAATATCTGGGCCAAATAAACAACAGAAATATAGATTTAGATATTAAGCAATTTTCAAATCAAGTAAAATTTGTGAAGCTTTTAAAACAGGAACGTAGTGATCGGATAGTTGGAATTGATGGCACGCAAATATTTGTACGAATCCTCAGTAATGAGATACCGATTTGGCTTACAGAGAAGGATTCAGGCGGTCAACTTCCCAATCCTTCAAGTTTACAGCTAAATCATGTCGGCTGGTATTTTGATTTATCCGAAGGCGAGAGAGTGATCAGCGATGTCCTCATTCGCGACGGGAAACTGATTGCGACCGGTTTCATCCCGGATGACTCACGGTGTGGCCACAGCGGCAATTCATTTTTTATGGAAATAAATGCGACGACCGGAGGAAGGTTTGCTGAGGCAATTTTTGACCTCAATGATGATGGATCTGTAGACGATGACGACGCTGCTCGTACGGGGGATTATGTAAATATCGGCTTATCAGATGATGCTGTTTGGGTACCGCCAAGTGGTATCCTTTTACCGGGAAATATTCAGACACCTGTGATTATAGGGCTGGGACCCGGATCCAGCCACAACCATGATGACAATGATTGTGTCGAGGTAAAAATAACAACTTCATCAACCGGAAAAATGCCGAGTTTGATAGAAACTTGCGCAAATTTGGGCGTGGTCTACTGGAAGGAAATTCAGCAATAGTATAAAACAATTTAATGCTTTATAAAAAAATTTAATAAGAGAAAGATTACAAATTTGTAACCCACAAAATGTTGAAATTAGTAAATTATAATAATTTCAGCATTATATAGAGCCAATTGATATGGGGATCGTTGCATTTAGCGATTTGTAAACCAGAAAACGTCCAGTGGCACAAATTTTGCTTTCAATTTATGTGTAAATTTTTTTTAGGCATCTGATATCATTATTAAAATTGAGCAAAGCATCTTTGGGGTGGATTTGATTTAAATGCAGGGCGATATGGCATAAGGTTTGCAGTAGGCGTAGGGTAGATCTACCGGGCAGGAGATAGAAATGAGATGTAAAAAATCGGGATTTACAATAATGGAGCTTGTGGTGGCTATTGCCATCGTCGCCATACTCAGTGCGATTGCCGTGCCCAACTTAGTTGGATGGATTCCCAAGCGCAAGCTAGGGGCTGCTGCCAGGGATGTACTTTCTACGGTCGAATCTGCACGACTCACGGCTGTCCGAAACCGTGTGAGTGTCGGTATTGAGTTTCTAGCCGATAATGTAACTTATAGAGTATGGTTAGACGATGGAACCGGCGTTGGAAATCGAGATGATGCTATCTTAAATGGCACCGAACGAACCATTCTCACGCGTACGATGCCGGCCGGCATAACCGTTGCCGGCGTGACATTTGGAGGTCCTCGGAGTTTTCGATTTGACAGCCAGGGGTTTCCCATCGGAACGGATGACGACCCAACCGCCGGTAGCATTACCTTAACGAATAAAAAGGATAACTGCGTCGTTGGATTGACTTTAGCCGGTAATGCTTCGATTCAATAGCCTTAAAGAGAATACATACATTTGAAATAGAAAACATTTTGGATTTGGTAAAAGAATATGATGCCAAAAAGAAGTAAAAAAACAATAGCCGAATCAACCCAAAAAAACGGTTTTACGCTAGTCGAGCTGATGGTCACCATGGTCGTAGCGGCCATCCTTTTGGCCGGCATTTATGCCGCCTATCAGGCCCAGTTGAGAACCCATGTTACCCAGCAGGCAGTGGTGGATATTCAGCAAAATCTCAGAGGAGCCATGTATTTTATGCAACGCTCGATCCGTATGGCCGGATTTGGCGACGGTGCGGGATTTGTGGCGGACTTTGCTACGGACTATGATGATGATTTTGGAGAAACCTCAGGGGCAATCACCGGAGCCAATAGTATTGCGTTTACCATCGATAATGATGACGACGGAGTTATCGATATTAACGATTCCGAGCTGATTGCCTACCGGTTGAACAACAATAATTTGGAGGTCTGGAGAGAGGACCCCGATACTGCGGGGGACTGGAATTGGGAGCCTATCGCCCAAAACATTGCCTCGCTTAATTTTGTTTATCTCGATTCAGATAACAGTGCCCTGGGGAATCCACCAACACCGGCAGATATCCGATCGGTTCAAATCACCATCGAAGCTCGTACGGTGGATGAGATGTACACTCGCGCAGTCGCTAAAAACGCTCAGCGGTTAACCGTACAAGTGCGGTGCCGTAATCTCTGAATTTCATAATCAGGGACATACATTGAGGTAATCGAAAATGTATCAGCGGATTGAAATGAAAACCAAAAACGAGATAAATGCTCAGGGCTATACGCTTATCGAAGTGCTGATTGCCATGGCGGTGTTCGCCGTTGGCATACTGGCTATTTTCAGCATGCAAGTTACCGCCACCAGCGGCAATGCGTTGGCCAGAGGACTAACCGAAAATTACACGGCCGCGATGGATAAGGTGGAAGAGCTTTTAGCACTGTCGTATGATGATGCTAATTTAGATCCGGCAGGTTCTCCTTTTACGCCTGCACAAGATGGCGATGGAATTGACAATGATGGGGACGGAGTGGTTGATGAAGGCGGGGAGACCGGCCATCTCACAATAAGCTGGCAAGTTTGGCAAAATTCGCTCTGGGCTCAGAATATCAAATCCGTTCGAGTTACCCTAACCTCAACGGTAAATAGCGGTGATCAAAGGACAATCAACATCGATTTTTTCAAAGCAAACTGGTAAGAATTAAATCAGCGAATAATTTTAGGGAAAACTGAAATTTACAATAAGGGTGGAAAGGAAATCCAATGTCGAAAATGATTTCATCATTTCATAATGAGAAGGGTTCGGTCATCCTTGTGGCTCTGATTATTCTGGCATTGCTCACTATTCTCGGAATCTCCAGTACCAACACAAGCAATATTGAAGTGCGAATTGCCACCAACAGCCAAGATAATCAGTTGGATTTTTATGTGGCAGACAGCGGCTGGAAGGATGCAGCCATGTTTTTAGAGAGTCAAGCCGGTGTGCCTGCGTGGAAAAACACTGCAGGAAGCGTTGTGAAAAACTTCAGTTGGAATGCAGGTATTAACGACATCGCCTATGGCGGAGCGCCTCCGGATCCGGACTTTAATGCATTAAATCCCGACAGCACACTTCCACCGGATGGTATTGATAATGACAATGACGGCACTATCGATGAAGCCGGCGAAACCGCCTTCAACAGCATCTATGATATTCAGTATTTTTATGAGATTGCACATCTGCCGAACGAAACGGCACCGGTTCCGGGTAGCGGTGCCAAATACCAACGGCATTATTTCGATGTAACCTCAAATGCCAAACGAGCGCACCTTAATAATTCAACCGCAGAAATTCAGGTTAATTTGTCGAAGATTTATGCAACTGGGTATAATTAAAGCCCTTTACTTTGATATTAGGTCATTGATGTTCACTGCCCTGGAGTACGAATCTTTGTTCCCCCTTCAAACTCCTTTTCAGTTCGAGTGATTAAAACGGTTGCAGTGCTCTTTTCGATGTGAATGACGAGGAACTCACCAAAGTCCACAGGCGTAAATACAACCTTATTCCCGGATCCCGTTTTAACGCGATGCTCGTCCTCATAATATAGATTGTAAAATTGGCCGGGTTTAACCCCATCCTGTTGGCCCTTATCGATGAATGCAATGACCCTATCGCCAATCATCGCCTGATGCTCTTCACCTTCAATAATCTGGCCTTCCAGTCCCTTTTGGCTCTTTTGCAGAGTAATGTGAGGCAAGCGTCGATTGTACGGCATTATCAGATCGTTGATTTTAATAGGCCGGTAGGATCGCATAACCTTGGCAATCGCAAATTGGTTCTCCTGCTGAATAATTTCTACCACCCCGGTCAGATAATGCTGAATGCCGATGTAGGCATTGGTCTTTTTATATTTTATCGGCTTTAACGTTCGATAGATTGTATATCGATTACCCGGAGCAAGTGAGATATTGTCTTCAGGTTTAATATAGACCACATCACCCTCATAGATCATCTCTTTTTCTTTTCTTACCTTGTAGATTGTTCCATAAGGCTTAACAGGCTCTTTGCGAATAAAACCTACCTGGTCAATGGCGACGTAATAAAATTTCACAGATTCTAGTGGCAGTGACTCTTCTTCTAGTGGTAGTGACTCTTTTGGCAGAGAACCTTTGTTGATCTCTCCAAATCTGTGAGCGCCTTTGCGCCGGTAAAGACGGATTCGTTCCCCCGGATAGATACGGTGTGGATTCGCGATTTGACGGTTCTCTCTCCAGAGTTCCGGCCACTGCCAGGGTGAATTGGAAAAACGTTGGGAAAGATCCCAAAGCGTGTCGCCTTTTTGAACGGTATAATAAAATCCGGTTTCGTGTTCAACAACAGCCGGGCCTGCACCTGTTTCATTTTCAGCTGCCCATGCCGAGCAGTTGCTTGTCAGCGGAGCAGCAATAAAAATGGATAAGCAAATTACAACGAGCAAGTAAGTTATCCTATTCATTTGATGCCTCGATTCCTTTATCCTTTATGTGGTAATTGAGAATAAATAGTAATTTACTCTTATAAAATTACCTGTTTATGGTTGATTTGTCAAGTTTTTCAATTCGTTCCGGCAATTGTCTTGCAAATTCAAATTGATCATTTTTCGATGGTTATAGTGATTCTTATAATTCCGTTCCGAAAAAACAGACCATCGTAAGGTACTGGGCGCGCGAGGGCTCTTTTTTCTCGACCAGAAAAAAAGCCCTCATGGCATCCTTGAATGCCATAAAGGCTTTTTTTTGATTGAAACTGAACAGATGAATTTACATCATTCCACCCATTCCACCGCCCATTCCGGGGGCGCCCGGAGGCATGGCGGGTTCCTGTTTTTCTTCAGGTTTTTCTGCAACCATAGCCTGGGTGGTTAGCATTAATGAAGCAACACTGGCGGCGTTTTGCAATGCCAGTCGTACAACTTTTGTCGGATCAATAACACCGGCTTTCATCAGATCTTCGTAGGTGTCGGTTTCGGCATTGTAACCAAACGGCCCTTCAGCGTTCTTGACTTTATCAATCACGACAGATCCTTCTAAACCAGCGTTGTTGGCAATCTGACGAAGCGGCTCTTCCATGGCGCGCATAACAACTTTTACACCCAGCTTTTTGTCAGCTTTGATTCTAATTTTATCAAGAGCGCTTATGCAGCGAACCAGTGCAACGCCGCCACCGGGCACGATGCCTTCCTCAACAGCCGCACGGGTTGCGTTGAGTGCATCTTCAACACGAGCTTTTTTCTCTTTCATTTCTGTCTCTGTTGCCGCACCGACGTTGATCACGGCCACACCACCGATCAGTTTGGCTAATCGTTCTTGCAGCTTTTCACGGTCATAATCAGATGTCGTTTCGTCAATTTGGGCTCGAATTTGTTTTACGCGACCCTCAAGTGCGGAGCGTGACCCCGCGCCGTCTACGATGGTCGTATTATCTTTATCGATGTTTACACGTTTGGCCCTGCCAAGGTCTGATACCGTCACGTTTTCCAGTTTGATTCCCAGATCTTCGGATACGACCTGACCACCGGTTAAAATGGCGATATCTTCCAGCATGGCTTTGCGTCTATCACCAAAGCCTGGCGCTTTTACAGCGGCGACCTGCAAGGTACCTCTCAGTTTATTGACAACCAATGTAGCCAGCGCTTCACCTTCGACGTCTTCCGCAATAATCAGCAACGGTTTGCCCATTTTTGCAACCTGTTCGAGAATTGGCAAAAGATCTTTCATGTTACTGACTTTTTTCTCATGAATCAAAATGTAAGGATCCTCAACCGAGGCAACCATTTTTTCCGCATCAGTGACAAAATAGGGTGATAAGTAACCTCGATCAAATTGCATGCCCTCTACGACTTCAAGGGTTGTCTCCATGCTTTTCGCTTCTTCAACGGTGATGACCCCTTCTTTACCCACTTTGTTCATGGCTTCAGCAATGATATTGCCGATGGTTTCATCATTGTTGGCAGAAATGGTTCCAACTTGGGCAATTTCACGCTGGTCTTTCGTCGGTTTGCTTAAACCTTCAAGTTCCTTCACAATTACCTCAACCGCTGCATCCACACCCCGTTTAATTGCCATGGGATTGTTGCCGGCTGCGACCAGTTTCTGTCCCTCCTCATAAATAGATCTTGCTAAAACAGTAGCAGTTGTTGTCCCATCACCGGCCATGTCACTTGTTTTGCTGGCAACCTCTTTTACCATCTGGGCGCCCATGTTTTCGAATTTATCTTCCAATTCAATTTCTTTGGCCACTGTGACGCCATCTTTGGTGACCGTCGGCGAGCCCCAGGATTTATCGAGAACGACGTTTCTTCCTTTGGGACCCAACGTTACGACAACCGCATCAGCAAGTGTTCTGACCCCGTTGAGCATCGATTCACGGGCTTTCATATCGTATTTAATCAATTTAGCCATCTTATTTAACCTCCATTTTTATTGTTATTCGATGATGCCAAGCACGTCATCTTCGCGCATGATCAAATATTCTTCACCCTCGATTTTCACCTCAGTACCAGAATACTTGCCAAATAGTATCCGGTCACCTTTTTTGACTTCCAGCTTAATCCTTTTTCCGTCTTCGGCGATTTTTCCATTGCCGACGGCAAAGACTTTTCCTTCAGCCGGTTTTTCTTTGGCTGTATCGGGGATGATAATTCCGCCTTTTGTACGTTCTTCTTCTTCAACACGTTGAACTAAGATTCGGTCCTGTAATGGTCTGAGTTTCATGATAAAAATTCTCCTTTTACATATTACTGATAGTTATAAATCTGATACCTTGAGTGTTTTGCAAATTACCAAACATCTACCCAAATAGCCCCTCTCACCTCGGGGCTTTTTTTCACCCCCCTTCGCAGTTTAAATTGTAAATTATATGTGTGTAAGCTTTTGAAAATTTGGAAAGTATTGGCGTGCGATTTATTTGTTGAAACTATAATCACACATTTATATTTGTAAAGTCATAGCACATAAATTTTTTTGATCAATTTAAGTTTTTTCTTGAAAAAAGAAATACTCCATTTTTTAGTGATTGCCACGGACATGCTGTGATTGACCTCAGCGTTTTTCAGTGAGCGACCAGAGGGAATTTTTTGAGTACAAAATTCCGATAACCACGATAAATGTTGAAAAGCTTCGGGAAATGATTACAAGTGGCAAGCTAAGCGGTTGATTTTTTCACGGTTTTCTTATCGGATGTTGCCGATGATGAGTCTGTTGAAGAGCTCGTTTTGCTCTCTTTTGATGCTGTTGATGAAGCTTTTGATTTGTCGGCATAGTCGGTCACATACCAACCATTGCCCTTAAGGTGAAAGGTGCTATGGGAGACGAGCTTATGGAGTTTGCCGGAACAGTGCCTGCATTTTTTGAGCGGTTTGTCGGAAAATTTTTGTAATACTTCTTCGATCCTTCCGCATTTTGCGCATTCATACTCATAAATTGGCATTGTACATGAACCTCCCGTTTTTACCCTCGTGCAACCATTAGGCTTGCATCATCTTGATAAATTAAGTTTGCCTAAATATAGGTAGCGCTAAGGTGTTGTCAAGAACTGTTAATCACTAAACAAAACCTCTTTGATACCGGCTCAGGCGCGTTAGGGTTTATTGGTCTAAACCTGTTGTAATTCCTCATATGGCATGCGCCAATTTCTATAAAACTTGAGAACATCTGAAATTCCTGCAACACGAACATCGCTAAGAATTTTGCGGGTTTTACTGTGCACGCGCTTTTCCTCTTTCATCCGAGCCTCAGGAGAAGCCTCAAAACTTTGCAAAAATTTACTGAACCGAACAATATGAATTAACTCATGCGTGATAATATAAATGGAAAATGGAAATAGTCTCATCGGCGGTGACGCTTGCAACGCCGCATCAATGGCATGATCCTGAAGGCAAATTTTATAGAAATCATAGATTGAAGATCCCAGAGACGTATCTTTTCGATGGGCTTCATAGCGAACGATTTGTGCAAAAGGGCCGTACACAATTTCCTCCGGGGTTAGATCGACTAACGTCTTGACGTCGTACCTCGGACGAAGCCATTCGCTGGCAGACATTTTATAGTGGTTGCTGACCAGTTCTTCAGCAATGGCTACGGCATTCGTAACGATTTTAATCTGATCTTTAGTGAATTTTTGCAGTTGCTCCATGACAATTCATTTCAGTAGTTCAGATCATTTACAGACGTTAGAGGTTTTAGCTGCTGGGCGGGCTGCCTTATATTTATTCCATCTTTTCTTCAAGATGAGACATAATGACATGTTTTAGACGGTTACGATTCTCATCTGTGTTTTGGATGAATCTGATCCCCATTCCACGATTTATGACGTTATCTTCAGGGACATTGATATTTGACCACACCACTTCGGCGTTCAGCCTAAATGGTTCTTGGCTTGGTGCGCTGATTGTTATATGAAATTGTTCTGTCAAAGGCAGCGGATTCTGACACACAACAAATGCGCCACCAAGACTGATATCTTTTAATTGTACACGCATAGGTCCCTGTGAAGTTTCCATTTGCGCCGGCCAAGAGACAGCCAATCTCGGATGCTGGCGTTTTTCTCCCCAAGATGTCTTTTGCGGTGATACTAACATAGAGTTGGATGGATTCTTCGTCATCCTTCGTCTAAAATAAGTTCGCAAAAACCATAACACAACGAAGCCGGCAAAAATTGTCCCGCCGATTCCCAAGCTGTTTACCAAAGTTGTACTATCCACAGATTTATAATTACACGCGCCTGTATCCAAGTCAATCATAAGCGTTAAAAAAGTGTGGACATAGACTTTTTAAGTGTGTTAGAAAAAAATTTACGAGTATTCATCAAAACTATACTATAAAGGAGGTGATGAGTTGGGCAGTGTTGTTAAAAAACGCAGAAAAAAAATGAGAAGGCACAAACATCGAAAGCTGTTGGCCAAGACACGCCATCAGAGAAGGAAGGGTAAATAATGTTACCGAAAGTCATTTCTTTACCCAAAAAACACCGGAGCGACCTCGCTCCGGTGTTTTTTTAACCAACCACCTGATTAATCAACGAAACGAATCAGGCTCATTCCGGGATCGTCTTCAGGAACCGGTAATAGTCAGAATCGGTTCCAAGGATCACAGAGGCATTCTTATAGGCAGCCTCCTTGTAAGTCTCCAGGGTCTTAAAAAAAGCATAGAATTCGGGGTCTTGGCCATAAGCTTCCCCATAGATCCTGGTAGCCTCGGCATCCGCTTCTCCGCGGATCTCCTCGGCCGTCCGGTAGGCTCCCGATACGATCGATTTCAGCTCTTTTTCCATCTGCCCGAGAATCGCCGCTTTCTTGCCCTCTCCCTCTGATCGAAACTGGGCAGCCTTGCGTTTTCTCTCCGATATCATCCGTTCGTAAACCTTCTGACGAACCCGTTCCACGTAGTTAATCCGCTTGATGCGAACATCGACCAGTTCCATACCAAAGGCGGGCATGGCCTTGGACGCCTCGGCCAGAATGGCCCGCGTGATCTTCTCCCGGCCTAAGACGACGGTTGCTCGGGCGGTCTCATCCGGGAACGGGGAAAGGACCTTCTCTTCTCCCTCCTTTAGTGTCGGCATCCAGTCAGTGCTTCGGACGAGCTCCACCAACGGATTTGCCGAAACATAATCTCGGACGACAGCGTCGATCGTGTCATCCAGTTTGGCGTATGCCTGATCGTAACTGACCAAAACCCTACGGAATTTTCGGGCATCCACGATTCGCCATCGGGCAGTTGTGTCGACATAAATAAAGCGTTTGTCTCGAGTGGGGATTTCTTTTGGATCCCCATCCCACCTCATGATCCGCTTCTCATAACGATTGATTTCCTGGATGAAGGGGATCTTGAAATAGAGTCCCGCCTCGGTCTTTGGGTTTCCGATAACCTTTCCAAACTGGGTGATCACCACCTGTTCCCATTCGCGTACCGTGTAAAAGGAGCTTAAGATAAGGATCAGAAAGATGGCGATAACAACAATGATGTAACCTCCCATTCGTCTCATTGGGCCTCACCCCCTTTGCGCTCTGTTTGATTCAATTGAAGCAGCGGCAAAACGCCTTGCTGGTCACTATCGATGATATAGATCTGCTTGGCGTTGGGTAAGATCGTCTGAAAGGCCTCCAGATAGAGGCGCCGTTTGGTGACCTCTTCCGCGTTTTGGTATTCTTTGAGGACGGCCGAGAACCGGGCCACATCCCCCTTGGCCCGGTTCACTCGCTCCAGGGCGAATCCTCGGGCGCCGTTGATGGTTCTTTCTGCTTCTCCCCTGGCCTTTGGAATCTCTCGGTTGTATGTTTCCTGGGCCTGGTTGATGAGGTTCTCCCTTTCCTGCTGGGCCTCGTTGACCTCATTGAAGGCGCCCTTCACAGGGTCGGGAGGGACCACGTTCTGGAGCCTCACGTTGACAACGCGGATTCCGGTTTCATACTCGTTGAGAATCTTCTGGAGCTCCTCCTGAGCATTTTTGTTAACCTCCTCCCGGTTTTGGAGGACATAGTCAAAGCTCCAGTTTCCCACGATACGCCGATTGACCGATTCACTGATGTCTCGGAGTGCCTTAACCGGGTCCCGAACGTTAAAGAGGAACTTCTGCGGGTCTTCCCTCCGGAACTGGACGATCCATTCCACATCGATGACGTTGAGATCGCCGGTGAGCATGAGAGATTCCCTCCCCCCCACGGGGCCCTTTTCATATTGGGTCCGAATACCGGGGCGGACGGTTCGGAAACCAAAGGTCTCCGTATCCACTTGTTCGGTGTGCACCTTGAAAACCTTGTCGACGCCAAAGGGGATCTTAAGGTGAAGGCCTTCCCCGACCGTACCAGCATACTTGCCAAATCGAAGAATGACCCCGCGGTGGCCGGGTGAAATGGTATAGATCGCGCTGTAAGCAAAGATGATCGCTAGAATAATGCAGATCACAATCACAAACGGCCCCCCTGGAAGTTTAAACTTTTTAAGCTTGTCAACGATTTCATCCATCTGCGGAGGAACCCCACCTCTGCCTTGCTGTTGCTGTTTAAGCTTTTCCCAGTCCCAACTCATCATTTTTTCCTTTAAAACATGTGAACCCTGTACATTCAGGCAACTTTCCGCTCAATCAATCATGTCCTATTCAGAATGTGCCAAAGGGGTTAAGGTTATGATTATTTGAGGTGTCGGGGAATTTTCTGCGATAATGACTCTCATTCCTGCGAAAGCAGGAATCCGGAAAATTTATTTTATGTCTGGATCCCCGCTTGCGCGGAGACGATGCCTGGATGACCGCTTTTGTGGGCATGACGGAGAAAACACCCCGGTTTGTCAATTATTTACCTATACAAAAATCGGATAAATTAAAGTTATTTCTAAAATAAGTTACCCACGTCATCAAGTCAAGCAAAAAGCAATGGGTTTCCCTTGACATTACATTTGGGGACTGGCTTAATATTTGTGAATACATGATCCGGAACATTGGAATTTAATATATTATTTTTTTGGATTTAATCCAAGAGGTATTTTTCCTTAAATTTAGTTTAGCGGACATGCGAGAACGAAATAAAAAAACAGGTTTTGTGCACATCGGCAAATTAATTGATCATGTCTTAAGTGAATACCGTCGTGAGTCTGATGGAGAATTAACTCAGGTTTGGCAAATATGGGATAGCGTTGTTGGTGAAGCAATTGCAAAGAATGCTCAACCGGCTGCCTTCAAAGGCCATCTTTTACTGGTTCATGTGACAAGCTCCACATGGATACATCAATTGCAGTTTTTAAAAAAGGATATCATTTCAAAATTAAATGCTGCTTTCGGTAAAACACTTGTCGAAGAAATAAAATTTAAGATTGGGCCGATATAATAATTCCTAAATACCTAAATTCGCAATTCCTAAATTGCAGAATTTATATTCATGCAAGCAATGACTTCAGATTCCTATTTTAACGGTCAGATCCGAATCCGGCAGAATCAGTCCGGATATCGTTTTTCCATTGATGCCGTGTTATTGGCTTATTATGCCAGACCTCATCCGGGCGACAGGGTCCTTGATCTGGGGACGGGCTGCGGCATTATTCCGCTGATAATGGCCTATCGTAATCCAACAATAATTGTTTACGGAATTGAGGTACAAAAAGAGCTATCAGAACTTGCCAATTTCAATATAAAAGACAACCGCATGGAAGAGCGTATTACGATTGTTTGCAAGGATATGAAATTGCTAAGATCTGAGATGATATCGGGCCAGGTTGATCTTGTTGTTTGCAATCCGCCTTTTCGGAAATCGCATGCGGGCCGGATAAATCCGGACCATCAGCGCGCGGTTGCTCGACACGAGATTCAGGCTACCCTCTCTGATGTGATAGTGACAGCCCGGCGGATGTTGCGGCCAGCCGGTAGGTTTGTTACCATCTATACGGCTGAGCGCACGGCGGAGCTTTTAACGCAGATGCGATCCGATCGAATTGAGCCGAAAATTGTTCGGACCATACATTCCAGCAGACTTTCAGAGGCGAAATTGATTATCGTTGAAGGGGTGAAGGGAGGGCGCCCTGGCACCAAAATCGAATCGCCTCTAATCCTGTGCGACGAAGCCGGTAATTATACCCAAGAGGTTAAGCAAATGTTTGAGGCTTAACCTTTTTGTAATTATCATGGACTTTTGCTCGCTGGTCTAAAAAGAATTATTCGTTAAGAGAATTTTTGCAATAAGATTGATAAAGATCTAAAATCAAGGGTCTTTGGTGTAGAGTTGTTTGGCCAGAAGATCATTGACAGCCCTTGCTAAAAAGTATATTCAGAGCTACCTGACATATAGGCATAGAAGAATTCTGGAGAGGTGGCCGAGTGGCTGAAGGCTCCGCTCTCGAAAAGCGGTATCCTGTCAAAAACGGGATCGTGGGTTCGAATCCCACCCTCTCCGCCAATGTCGTTATTTGTTATTAGTTGATTGTTATTCGAAAAAAACACTGTTCCATTCTTTCATTATCAAATGACCCATAGCGATCAGTATCCAAATTAAAGTATCACATAAAAGGTTTTGCGGAGAGATGTCCGAGCTGGCCGAAGGAGCACGACTGGAAATCGTGTGTGCTGCCAAAAGCGGCACCGAGGGTTCGAATCCCTCTCTCTCCGCCATCGTTAATTAGGCACTTCTTTATGTCCTATCTAGTTCTTGCACGCAAATACCGTCCACAAGCCTTTGAGCAGGTTGTTGAACAGGATCATATCACACGCACGTTGTCCAATGCGATTTCTGCGGATAGAGTTGCCCATGCCGTCCTGTTTTCTGGCCCTCGAGGGACCGGAAAGACGACCGTTGCCAGGATTTTGGCAAAGGCCATGAATTGTGAAGAGGGACCCACGCCGAAACCCTGTAATATCTGCCGATCCTGCACTGAAATCACTGCTGGACATGCAGTGGATGTCCATGAAATCGACGGAGCGTCGAATAATAGCGTTGACCAGGTTCGGGAGTTGCGGGAAAACATCAAATACATGCCGGCCCATAGTCTTTACAAGATCTACATTATTGATGAAGTCCACATGCTCAGCACTCCCGCCTTCAACGCCCTTTTGAAGACCCTTGAGGAGCCGCCGTCGCATATAATGTTTATTTTTGCTACCACAGAACCGCATAAAATTCCGATAACCATTCTTTCCCGCTGTCAGCGGCATGATTTTAAACGCATAAACCTCGAAGCGGTTTCATCGCACCTGGGATTTATCTGTAATCAAGAAGACTTTGCGCTTGCCCAAGAGAGCCTTGGGCTGATAGCACGGGAGGCAGGCGGTAGTATGAGAGACGCGATAAGTCTCCTGGATCAGGTCATGTCCTGTTCCAAAGAATCGATAACGCATGAGCAGCTGTTAGACATATTAGGCGTTATCGACAGGAAATTTTTGTTTGATCTATCAGATTCTATCCTGCGTGGCGATTTTACCACTGCTCTTGATATACTGGATGACATTTATGAACGGGGTCATGATCTGAAAAAGCTATATGCGGACCTCTTGGATCATTTTCGGAACCTGTTGGTTGTTAAAATGGGAAAAAAGATTGGCAAATTAGTGGATCTGCCTGAACACGAAATTGATTTATTGGTTGAGCAATCCAAACCAGTATCTGTGGCGGTTTTAAATCAGATTTTCGATCTTCTTTTCAGGGACGAATCCTCCATTCGGCTTGCCGTCCAGCCGAAATTGGCCCTTGAAATGAGCTTGATTCGGATGTTTCAGTTCAAACCAGCCTTGCCGATCGATGATCTTATTGATAAACTTGATTATTTGCGACAGGAAATTGCCAGTAACCTGCAGCCGAGCGATGGTTTAACGCCAGAGAAGGAAGCAGAGGATATTCGACTAGAATCTGAAAGATATGGTGCTCGGAACGATCAAAAAAGGAGCTTTAACACTGGCCGGGGTTTCCCAGAAGTTCGAGCGACACTCAACGTTTCAACTGATGTTATCCAGGCGAACCTTGATGACATCTGGAATACCATTTATGAGCATATTTCACAAAAAAATCCTTCCCTTGCGGTCAACTTAACCAAATGCAGTTTAAAGAATGTGTCCGAAAACCGTCTTGAAATTGAAGTCGTCGGCAATGGATTTACCATTAATATGGTCCAGCGCGAAAAAAACATGGCCTTTCTAAAAAGGATATGCACTGAGTATTTTGGTAAGGAGAAACAGATCTTTATTACGACCAAAATCGATCCGTCTGAGGATAATCAAAAAAAAAATACTAAGGACACTCATTTGAAACAAAAAGCCTTAAGTCACCCTTTGATCGCAGATGCTATTGATATTTTTAATGGCAAGCTGATAGATGTAAAAATAAGGTAGTCATTGTTAGGAGGTATATTCATGAAAGGTATGGCAAACATGATGAAGCAGGCCCAGAAACTTCAGGCGAAGATGATGAAACTACAGGAAGAGATGGCTGAGAAAACCGTGGAATCCGCTTCCGGTGGCGGGATGGTAAAAGTAGTTGCCAACGGTCGGCAGCAGATTGTTTCCATCCAAATTGAAAAAGAGGTTGTTGACCCTGATGATGTGGAGATGCTTCAAGATTTAATCCTTTCAGCCGTTAACGACGCGTTGACAAATTCCCAGGAGATGGTAACGGCTGAAATGAGTAAACTAACCGGCGGAATGAATATACCGGGATTGATGTAATGCGGGTTACGAGATTCGCGTTGCGTGTTGCGGGTTACTGTTTTCAAACGGCATCATGCACCTCGCAACAGAATCATTTCAACGCCGATGTTTGATATTAAAATGCCTTCATATTATATTGATAACTTCTGAGGCTAAAAGCATTATGACCTATTACCCTTCATCTATATTGGATTTGATCAATAAGATCTCAAAGCTTCCGGGAATAGGCGAAAAAACGGCTGAACGTCTTACGCTGCACATTCTGCGATCACCCCGGAAAGACGCCCAAGAACTGGCCCAAAGTATTGTGAAGGTCAAAGATACGGTACGATTATGTAAAAAATGTTACGGATTAAGTGACAGCGATCTATGCAAAATATGCGGCGATTCGACGAGAGATGCGTCTATTTTATGTGTGGTGGAGCAGCCAGCAGACATGGTGGCGGTCGAAAAATCCGGAGCATTTCGTGGAATGTATCATATTCTCTCGGGTGCATTGTCCCCCATGAATGGGATCGGTCCGGATGATATTCGGATCAATGAGCTTATATCAAAGATCGAAGGCCGGCAGGTGAATGAAGTTGTGCTTGCCACGGGCACCAATGTAGAAGGAGAGGCGACGGCCGTATATATCGCACAATGCCTCGAGAAATATCCGGTCAAAGTCACCCGAATTGCATCAGGTGTGCCCATGGGGGGCGATCTCAAATATGTAGATCAAGTCACGCTGAAAAAAGCCATGGAGACTCGGCACGGTGTCTGATGCCATCACCCCAGACGATATTTTTACCTGTCAAAAATGCGGCGACTGTTGCCGGGGTTATGGAGGAACCTTTGTTGCCGACAAAGATATTCAGAGGATTTCAAGGTACCTAAATATGGACTCGAGCCAATTTGTGGCTGAATTCTGCCAGATATCAGGCGGCAAACCTGTTCTTACTCAGGGTGACAACGGTTATTGTATCTTCTGGGATCGGCTGTGTACGATTCACCCAGTCAAACCGCAGATGTGCAAAAAATGGCCCTTTATCGGAAGTATATTAGCCGATGTCAATAACTGGCATATCATAGCCGCTTGCTGTTCCGGTATTCGAACGGATGTGCCTGACCGGCTGATAAAAGAATGCGTCAAAAAAAAGCTTTCGACCTGCAGCTAGTTTCTTGGATCCGTTTAACAAACATTGAGCCCATCTAGCGTTTTCAACTTTCCTGTGAAATAATACTATGATCGGCATATTTGATTCAGGCGTCGGTGGCCTCACCGTCGTTAAGGCAATTCGCGAACGAATCCCCGACCATGACCTGATTTACTTCGGGGATACCGCACGCACGCCTTATGGAATCAAAAGCGCTGAAACAGTAGTTGAATATGCTATTGAGAATATAAACTTTCTTGTCAACCACGGGGCAGTTATAATTGTGATGGCATGCAATACCGCATCAAGTCTGGCTTTCGAATATGCTCGGGAAAGATTTAGTATCCCTATTTTCGAGGTGGTCACACCGGCTGTGGAACTTGCATTGAAAATCTCCAGACGTTTGCGGTTTGGCGTCATTGGAACCCGGGCAACTGTCCAAAGCGGGGTTTATGAAAAAAAGATCATCGAAAACAACCCTGAGGCAAAGATATTCTCGATTGCATGTCCGTTGCTGGTACCTTTGGTGGAAGAAGGCTGGCTGAGGAAACCTGAGACGGCGATGATCGTTAAAAAATATTTGCATCGGTTAAAGATTCGACAGATTGATACCCTTCTTCTGGGCTGCACCCATTACCCTTTGATCAAAGCGCTTATTCAACGGAAGATAGGTAAACATGTGGGTATTGTGGATTCTTCGATTTGTGTCGCCGAACATTTAGAGAAATACCTGCAAAATCAATTTGATAGAGCTCATCTATTGCGCAAAAATGGTATTTTAAGATTGTTTGTTTCTGATATCACCCATCAGTTTGAACAAATGGCCAAGCTGACGCTCAAAGAAAATGTCAAACTTGAAAACGCAAGCGTCTAGACGAATTTAATGTGCAATTGATAAACGAAAAGGTGGATATATATGTATGATCGATGAAAAGAAGACAAACGAAGAATTGATCAAGGAGTTAGCTGAGTTGCGCGAGCAAATCATGCAGTTGGAAATTCACAGTATGAGAGCGGAAAAAACTCTGAAAGATTATCAACAGCAGCTCCAGCAGGCACAGAAAATGGAAACCTTGGGCACCCTGGTAGCCGGGGTTGCCCATGAAATCAACAATCCCATCAACCTCATTATGTTTAATCTACCGCTGATTCAGAAGGTTTGGGTTGATTTACTGCCGATCTTAATGCAACAAAAAGAAAAAGATCCGCATAGAAAATATGGCGGTCTTACCTATGACTTTCTCAAAGACAATTTACCGCAACTTATTTCTGATATGGATATGGCTGCCAATCGGATAGCTAAAATCGTGGCCGACCTAAAAAATTTCTCCAGGCAATCCAACGTTGCTGAAATAAGCCCCTTACAAGTGAACACAGCGGTCAGAAATGCGTTGCGACTGGCTCAAACCACTCTCCGCAAATCAGGGGTTCAACTTGAACTCGACTTAATCGAAAATCTGCCGCTTATAGAAGGAAATCTGCAAAGCATTGAACAGATCATCTTAAATATCGTGATAAACGCCATCCAGGCGATCGATCACGATCAGGGCCGCATTCAAATATCCACCGGTTTTCAAATTAAAGACGGACGTATTTTTATTCGTATCAGCGATAACGGTCGAGGGATTCGCCCCTCAATTTCGGATGAAATCTTTCTGCCGTTTATCACCGATAAGCAGGCCGAAGGTGGTACCGGAATCGGTCTTTCGGTGACTTACAGCCTGGTCAAAGCCCATGAGGGTGAGATTTCTTTCCAAAGCCGACAGGGGGAGGGGACAACCTTTACTGTATATCTGCCCACCCTATTGAGGCGCAAAGCACCTAAAATTTTGGTGGTTGATGATGATCAAGCGATCCGGCAGGTAGTTATCGAGGCGCTCACACTGGATCGGCTCTATCTTGTCGAAGAAGCCGCCAATGGGATTGAGGCATCCATAAAGCTGGGAACTTACCGGCCGGATTTACTCATTCTCGATATATTCATGCCTGAAATGGACGGACTCGAGGTTTGCCGCATCATCAAAAAAGAGCCGGAATTCGCCGATATGCAGGTAATCATCACCACCGGTTATCCAGATCATGCGAAGTTGAACGAAGTGGCCGAATTGGGGTTTTCCACCATTTTTTCGAAGCCGGTTGACTTATGGGAACTGGTCAAAACCGTTGATAAACTATTGGGTAAACGATGATGACTATGTCAAATGGTGGTGCTTACCCGCTTCTTTGGGTGACGTAGATATCTCGTTTCGGATAGGGAATTTCTACGCCTTCCCTGTCAAACGCCTCTTTTACCTGGTCGGTAATATATGAAATGGTATCCATCCGTTTGCGGGCTTCCTTAATCCAGACCCGCAATTGGAGATCGACCGAGGATTCTCCAAAATTTCTCACCACCACTTTTGGGACGGGATCTTTCGCAACCCAATCGGCAGAATCAGCCACATCAAGGATAATTTTTTTCGCTTTCGTAATATCCGTATCATAGGCTACCCCGATATTGACACGCACCCGAATTTTTTCACTCGTTAACGTATAGTTGACAATATCTCGCGTCATGATTTCATTATTGGGAATCACGATAATAATATGATCAGTGGTTCTGATTTTTGTGGCTCGTAGACCTATATCAATGACGTCTCCCCAGGTAGCACTTCCGGAAGGAGCGCTCCAGACTTCAATGCGGTCTCCGACTTCAAAGGGTCGATCGATAATCAGCAGGATTCCGGCAATCAGATTGGATAACGTATCCTTGGCCGCAAACCCAATGGCAATTCCGGCCACACCGGCGCCGGCAATAAATGGCATGATATTCACTCCGATAAGATCAAGTGCGATGATAATGGCTATCGCATAAATAATGGCGCCGGCAAATTTATTGAGCAGATCGAAGATAATATCATCGACTTTATTTTCGGTCTTATGGGCCAATTGCGTCTGTAGATATTCGATGACCATTTTAAGAAATTCTTTTGCCGGATAAGCCAATAAGATAATCAGCAAGGACTGGAAGCATTTTTCCAAAATTGGTAATTTAAAGAATCGAATCAGATACGTTCCGGCTCCAAGAATGAGACCATAAAAAATTGCTTTACGGATAATGTGGAATAATTCGGAGTTAATTTGGATGAACTTATATTTGGATGCTTTTTTTTCCGCTGAATTCAAAATCCATTTAATAATGCACCAACTTAGCAATGTGCCGACTACCACTAATATCACTTTATACAGGATTTGAAGATGCGGGGAGTCCGTGCTAAATAGGTTGTGAACACTGGTTATGAACTCATATATCTTTTCCATACAACCTCGCTTTTTGAAAAATTATTAAGCAAAGCAGAGATGTTCAACGCAGTATTGGAAAATTAGCCACTGCGATCCAGACGAGCTATCAAAACGATGGATGTATTACTTTTCAGAAGAAAAAAAGCTTGCTTTTAAAAATTCGCGGTTCATACGGGCGATGTTAACAATTGAAATTTCTTTCGGGCATTGGACCTCGCACTCTCTTTCGTTGGAACAATTTCCAAAGCCAAGGGCGTCCATCGCCATGAGCATATGAATGGCGCGTTTAGCCGCCTCGGGTTTTCCCTGCGGTAGCAGGGCGAGATGAGAAATCTTTGCGCCGGAAAAAAGCATGGCCGATGCATTTGGACAAGCAGCCACACAGGCGCCGCAGCCGATACAGGCCGCAGCATCCATGGCTTTGTCAGCGGCTTCCTGAGCAATCGGGATGGCATTTGCATCGGGTGCACCACCGGTGTTGACTGAAATATATCCGCCGGCCTGAATAATCCGATCCAGCGCACTGCGATCCACTGCCAAATCTTTTATGATCGGAAAAGCTCTGGAACGCCAGGGCTCGATGACAATCGTATCCCCATCTGAAAAATGTCGCATATGAAGCTGACACAAGGTGGTGCCCTTTTCAGATCCGTGAGGATGTCCGTTTACCACCGCACCACACATTCCACAAATACCCTCCCGGCAATCATGATCAAATGCGATGGGATCCTTGCCTTCAAGGGTGAGCTGCTCATTGATGACGTCGAGCATTTCAAGAATAGATATATCGGTAGAAATATCTTTGGCCGGGTAAGTTTCAAATTGACCTTTTTCATTGGGGCGCTTTTGCCGCCAGATTCTTAATGTTAAGCTAATGAATTTGTTCACTTGTAACTCCTTTGGGTCAATTCGACGTTTTCGAAGCTAAGCGGTTCCTTATGAAAATTAGGTTCATTGTCTGCGCCGGTATATTCCCAGGCAGAGACATGGCAAAAATTTTCATCATCACGTTGGGCTTCGTTTTCCTCGGTTTGATAGGCCTCGTTAAAGTGACCGCCACAAGATTCCTGTCGGTCCAACGCATCGATAATCATCAGTTCGCCGAATTCAAGAAAATCGGCCACCCGGCAAGCCCGCTCCAGACTTTGGTTGAAGTCCTTGTCGGAGCCCGGAACAATCACATTTTCCCAGAATTCTGCCCGCAGTTTCTGAACACGTCCTCTGGCCTCCTGCAAACCGTTATTGTTTCTGGACATGCCGCAGTAATCCCACATGATCAAACCCAGTTCCCGATGAATGTCGTCGACAGTTCGTTTACCGTTAATGGAGAGAAGCGTTTTGATTTGGGATTCAACCGCCGAAACGGCTTCTTTAAATGCCAGATGTTCGGTGGATAGTTCCGGCAAATTGGTGCCGGCAAGATATCCTCCAATCGTGTAAGGGATGATAAAATATCCGTCCGCCAGTCCTTGCATAAGGGCGCTGGCGCCAAGACGGTTGGCGCCGTGATCAGAAAAGTTGGCCTCACCCAAAACAAAAAGACCGTCAATTGTGCTCATCAGATTGTAGTCGACCCACAGCCCGCCCATGGTGTAATGTACGGCCGGGTAGATCATCATCGGAGTCTCATACGGATTTTCGCCAGTGATCTTCTCATACATTTGAAACAGATTACCGTATTTTTTTTCAATTTCTTCTTTGCCGTCCCGCTTGATGGCATCTGCAAAGTCGAGGTAAACCGCCAAACCGGTTTCTCCGACCCCTTTGCCCATATCACATTGTTCTTTGGCACTGCGAGATGCCACATCCCTTGGCGCGAGGTTGCCGAAGCTTGGATATTTTTCCTCGAGGTAATAATTTCGCTCCGACTCGGGGATTTGCTGGGGCGATATTTTGTCTTCCGGATTTTTCGGAACCCACACACGTCCGTCGTTTCTTAAGCTTTCGCTCATTAATGTCAGTTTGGCTTGATAGGTTCCATGCACGGGTATACAGGTGGGATGAATTTGGGTAAAACACGGGTTGGCAAAATAAGCGCCTTTTTTGTAAATCCTGAAGGTTGCGCTGGCATTGGAGGCCATTGCATTTGTCGAAAGGAAAAATACATTGCCGTATCCGCCCGTACAGATGACCACCGCATCGGCTGCATATCTTTCGATTTCACCGCTGATCAAGTTGCGGGCCACAATACCTCGCGCCTGACCGTCGATGATCACAAGATCCAGCATTTCGCGACGAGGATACATTTCAATTTTTTTCTCAGCAATTTGACGGGATAACGCGCTGTATGCTCCAAGTAAAAGCTGTTGCCCAGTCTGACCTCTGGCGTAAAAGGTGCGTGAAACTTGCGCCCCGCCAAATGACCGGTTGGCCAACAATCCTCCGTAATCCCTGGCAAAAGGTATACCTTGGGCAACACAGTGGTCGATAATCGTGTTGCTGATTTGAGCCAGGCGATAGACATTGGCTTCTCTGGCCCTAAAATCACCCCCCTTAACGGTGTCATAGAACAATCGCCAGATACTGTCCCCGTCATTGGGATAATTTTTGGCGGCGTTGATCCCGCCTTGGGCGGCAATACTGTGAGCTCTTCGGGGGCTGTCCTGAATACAAAAAGTTTTGACGTTATATCCCAACTCGGCAAGGGATGCCGAGGCAGAGCTCCCGGCAAGGCCGGTGCCCACCACAATGATCTCAAATTTGCGTTTGTTGGCCGGATTGACGAGCTTTAGCTCGAAACGGTGTCTATCCCATTTGTCAGCCAATGGACCCCCGGGGATTTTGGCATCTAGCGACATAATTGTTCCTCAATTGCAAATTTTGTGCTTTTTATGGCAAGATATTTTTTAAAGTGAAAAATTAGCCTTTATATAATAGCAAAAGTGCCTTGTGCCTAAAAATCAAAATGCCTAAAGTTGATGTATTCTATCTATTCCAAAATTTTGAATAGGTCTTCTTTAGCTGAACAGCGATATGTAAAGCGGAAGCATGCCAAAGCCGAATCCGACGACTAGTCCCAAAATGATGCTCAGCGCCATGAGTGTTGTCATATACTTGGGGTGATTTGCCCCCAAGGTCTGGAATGCGCTCCAGAAGCCATGTCGGACATGAAATGCGACGATAATCATGGCCGCCACATAGATCAGAACATATATGGGGTTTTCAAATTTTTGCGACACGATTTGAGCAATGGTGGTTTCACTTTTATCGACAAAGCTGAAGTTTATCAGATGCATGACCACGAACATTAATAGAATAATCCCTGTATAGGGCATTGTTGCCGAGGCTATGGTTCGACCGCCCCCACGTTTCGTGACCTTATTTCGCGTGGGGCGCGCCCTTAAATTTTGATAAAATAACGTCAGTCCGGTGGTAATATGGATGATGGCAAATATTAAAAGTCCCAATTCTATCAATGTCAGTAGCGGTCCCAGTGCATGCAGGCCTTCGGCATAGGCGTCAAACGCATCTTTTCCAGCGTAAATGGTAAGATTTCCGGCAAGATGTCCGACCAAGAAGATACAAAAGCAAAGACCGGTTACGGCCATCATTAGTTTTTTGCCGATGGAAGACCAAAGCGTTTGAATCAACCAACTCATAATCTTCTCCAAAATTGTTCCCGATGCGGATCGTATTTTGGTAAAAAGGTTTTTAGACTATTTTTTTTTCTTTGGACTGTCAACCCAATTATTCAACCACCATTCGTCTCGGTTGGTTTCCATGATGCCTTGGGCTATTTTTTTACCTAGTTTTGTTTTTAGCCGCTTTAAAACATGAGGCAGCCAATCATTTGGCGGTTGATAACCAATATCGGACAGGCATTTTAATTCGAGGATAAGGGCCAGCTGGTCTGCATCGTAGGCGAATTTGGCCTCAGCGGAACGGCCCTCATTAAATTCATGAATTAAATGGGCCAAAGACGATCCAAATGGGAGGTTATTGATGGTATCTTCAACCGCCTTTGATTCATCGACGCTGACATATTTTTTTTGAATCGTATTCAAATCCCCAATCCGGGACTCTGGAAGATCATGCACCAAACACATCGTAATTAATTTGAGGGCGTCCACACTCGGATCCAGTTTAGACATGATAAAAGCAATAAATGTCGTATTATACGTGTGCTCGGCAACAGACTCACGGCCGGTACCCAGAAAGTGATACCCAGATCTTGGTATTTCTTTTAACATGTTGGCTTCAAACAGCAAATTGGCGATATTTTTCATAAATACTCCTCTAACGACCTATTTATTTTCGGATTGTTAGAAAGGCAACCGAAAAGTTTCAAGATGAGGTAAAATCCAAATATATTGACACTTTTTCTATTTTCATATAATCTAAATCAACTGATATCTAAATGTCTTTTATCTTGTTTACAATTTTTTTATACTTATATTCTAATTTCCTCTTCATCGGGGGAGATTAATTTTCACACGGAAATTGGAGTTATTATATGGCTGATGCCCAGATCGATCTGATCCACATCGTCAGTAACGCCGGCTTAATGGTCCAGTTTGTTTTGTTGCTTTTGCTTTTTTTCTCCATCTCATCATGGGCCATCATCTTGATAAAATATCGCTATATTAAAAAATCGTTTAGAGAATCCGCCGAATTTACCGATTTTTTCTGGAAAAGTCGTGACTTGTCCAATGCCTTTGCCAAGGCGAAACAACTCCACGGCAGTCCGCTGGCCAGAATTTTTCGCATCGGATATGTCGAACTTAAAAAAATGAGCCAATCAGGGAATCAAATCGGTTCAGACGCCTCGCATTCGGCCGGCAGCAATAACCCATCATTGAATAAGAGGTTTACCGGAACAGACAACGTAAAGCGGGCCCTGCGTCGAGCCATAAATACGGAAATGACTCGGATGACCCAGATGGTGCCCTTTCTAGCCACCACGGGCAATACCACGCCTTTCATCGGTTTGTTCGGCACGGTTTGGGGAATTATGAATTCGTTTCATGGTATTGGCCAAAAAGGCACTGCCAATCTGGCGGTTGTCGCACCCGGAATATCGGAAGCACTTGTTGCAACCGCTGCCGGTCTGGCCGCAGCCATACCCGCAGTTATCGCCTTTAATTATTTCACGAATAAAATCAGGACCGTTGAATCCGAATTGCAAAGCTTTTCGGCTGACTTCTTGAATATTATTGAACGCGATATTTTGCGGATTGAGAGGAGAAAACAATGACAGCCGGGGGAAGCAGCGACCGTTTCATGTCGGATATCAATGTAACGCCCTTTGTGGATGTCATGCTTGTTTTGCTGGTGATTTTTATGGTGACCGCACCGATGATGATGCATGGGCTGGATATTTCTTTGCCGGAGACAACCGCAGAACCACTTGAGTCCGAAAAAGAAAATCTTATCATTACCATAGACGAAAACAATCAAGTCTATATCAACGATTACAAAGTCACCGTCGATTATTTAAAAGAAAAATTGGCAAAAATCCTTGAAGGCCGCACGGACCGTGAAGTTTTTCTAAAAGCGGACAAAGACATACCCTATGGCACCGTTGTACAGGTAATGGCTGAAATTAAAGGAGCTGGTGTGGAAAAATTGGGTATGGTGACCGAGCCTGCGGTCTTCGATAAAGAAGCTAAAACTTTAAAAGCAAGTAAGTAATGAAGGAAATAAATCGTGCCTATGCAAACCGATACCAGGGGGAAGGAAGCGATTCTCGTTCGGTAACCTTTTCGTTTGGAATTTCGATATTCCTCCATATGCTTTTCATAGGCGCATTGATATTTATGCCCGAACCAACACCTCCTCCACGGTTTTCGGCTGGCGTTGTAAATGTGAGTCTGGTTACCTTGCCGAGCAAAGAGCCTGCTCCGAAAGCCGGAGGTCAGACGGTTGCAAGGCCCAAACAGGAGGCAAAAAAACCGCCTAAAGCCGAGGTTTCAAAAATAACGCCGCCGCCTCAAAAGCCGGCGGCTGTGGTTCAAAAACCTGCAAAGGCGGTTTCTTTGGCCCCCAAACCAAAGAAAAAGACGTCGCTTAAAAAAAAGACCATTAATCGCCGCAAAGTGATCGAAAGTGCGATCAAACAGGTTCAGAAAAAAGTTGACGATTCTGATCTGGCATCGGTAAAAGCGGCCCTGGATCGTTTGAAGAAAGAAGTTGAAGAAACCGAAGTGTCCAGTCCGCAGACCTTGCAGCCCAGCAAAGCAGGAAGCGGATCCGGAGCCGCAGGATTTGCCGCGAGAACCGGGTCCGGGGGTGGCTCCCGAACCATTGAGGCGATCAAAATTTACCAGGCCGAGATTCAATATCAGATTCAAAAAAACTGGGCTTTTTCGCAGCAATTGGCGGGTGACAGCTCCGACCTAGAGGCTGTTTTAGCAATTAAAATTCTGCGAAATGGTGAAATAGAAGATATTTGGTTTGATAAGAAGTCCGGCAATAATTATCTTGATGAGTCCGCCTATAAAGCATTAGTTAAGTCCAATCCCCTTCCGCCGCTTCCAGAAGCGTATATAGGATCCTCGTACAAAATAGGACTTATATTCGGGCCGAAAGGGTTAAAATAAGTCACTTCCTTCAAAATAGGAAATGAGCATACCGTAAGGTGCAAATATAATAATTTAAATACCGGAATCTGAAACGAACAATTTTCAAAAAGCGAAGGATACCGAAATGATTCGATGGCGATGGTTTTGTGTTTGCGTGATTGCACTTATATTCATATCAATAGGGTCGTCGATTTGCTGGGCGCAATATGAATATATTCCTATCGACGAGCCATTATTGCGAAAAATACCTTTGGCAGTACCCGAATTTAAAAATGTAACCGGCAATTCGAAAGAGGCGCAGCTCTCCAAGTCGGCGGCCGATTTTTTATCCGACTGCCTTGACTTTACCGGTTATTTTAAACTATTAGATCGGGAAGCATTTCTATATGATCCCCAGATGGATGGGGTAATTACTCCCAATATAAACTTTCAGAACTGGACCGTCATTGGTGCTGAACTTTTAACCACCGGACGTTACGAACTGAAAGATGGCCGAATTGGAATTGAGCTCCGATTGTTTGACACATTTAAAGGGCGACGAATACTGGGAAAGAGATATTCCGGAAAGATAGAGGATCAGCGGAGCATCATTTTACGATTTTGCAGTGAAATCATCCATTATCTTACCGGCAGTAAAGGGGTTTTTGATAGCAAACTAGCTTTTGTGTCCACCGGCTCAGGAAACAAGGAAATCTATACATGTGAATTTGATGGTCATAATCCGCGACGATTAACTTACAACAATGCGATCACGTTATCTCCGGCGTGGTCTACCGACGGTAATTGGCTGGCCTATACATCCTATAAAGGCGACAATCCGGATCTCTATATAAGAAATTTGAGAAACGAACGTGAAATCTCTATCGCCCGGCAAGGAATAAATATTACACCGGATTGGGTTCCCGGAAAGTTTGAGCTGGCCGCAACACTGTCGTTCTCCGGTGATCCGGAAATTTATTTGTTGACTGGAGAGGGGAAAATTATTAAAAGACTGACCAGAAAACCGGGCAGCGATGTATCGCCATCCTGGTCGCCGGATGGCAAGAAGTTTGCTTTTGTATCGAATCGTTCAGGATCGCCCCAAATTTATATCAAAGATATAACGACGGGGGAGGTAAGCCGACTGACGTTTGAGGGTCGGTACAATACTCAGCCAAGCTGGTCCCCACGTGGAAATAAAATCGCATATTCGTCCAAGGTGGACGGCTGGTTCCATATTTTTGTAATCGGTCTCGACGGAGGATACTCGGTTCAGTTGACTTATGATGCCGGGAATAATGAAGCGCCCTCTTGGTCGCCGGATGGAAGTTTAATTGCTTTCAGTTCAACCCGTGAAGGACCGTCAAGAATATATGTTATGACTGCTTACGGCACCGATCAGAGGCGTTTGCTTGTTGTGACCGGTGAACAGACAAATCCAAAATGGTCAAGGAGTCATACGAATAACTAAATATGTTCGAATGTGAAAGGAGGAAACGATGAAAAAGAAGCTATGGATTATGATGGTGCTGTTGTTGGTGATCCCCGGGTTTATGCTTACAGTTGCATGTCAGAAAAAAGTTGTGGGGGTAACGAAAGAGCCCGAAGTTAAAGAAGAAAAAGAGGTTGTTGTTGAAGAAAAGGAGGTGGAGGAGGAGGAGAAAGTGGTTGCAGTGCCGCCTCCAACCACATTGGATGAAATGGTAATGAGAGAAGACATCTATTTCGACTTCGATAAATCGAATCTCAAACCTGCAGCCCAAGAAAATCTGTTAAGAAAAGCAGAATTTCTGCGTGCCAATCCGGATATTACCGTCACCGTTGAGGGACATTGTGATGAAAGAGGTACCAATGAATACAACTTGGCCCTTGGTGACAGGCGTGCTGAAAGTGCCAAGTCTTTTCTAGTTAATCTCGGTATATCCGCTTCACGATTAACAACGATTAGTTACGGTGAAGAACGCCCGGTATGCCCCGAACACAATGAAGAGTGTTGGGCAAAAAACAGACGGGGCCACTTTGTCATAAACTAGTTAGATCGTTATTGCTAGGGCAGCGACCCTACCTTATTGGAATAAATTTTTTCCAATGTTTCCAGATTGGTTGGCAGAAGATGAGCAGCAGGCGTATGCATTTTTTACGCTTGCTGCTTATTCTGTCGTGGGCTGCCTTTGGCGGCGGGCATTTGTTTAGCACGCTTTTTTATCTTCTAATCTATAATGACCCTATTATAATAGCCATGAAGAAGATTTTATTTATCGCCCTTTTTATGTGCCTTCTGATCTATTCGGGATGTGCAATGCAGAAGGATGTCAGCGCAGTTGATAATCGCCTAACCGAAATGGAACTTCGTGATGCAGAAGCACGTAAAAATAGAGAACAAATGGAAGCTCAGATTACAACCTATAGAAAATTTAGAGAAAAAATGGATCAGGAGCTTCGAAGACAATCGGCCAGTCTGCATGCATTAATCGAAGAGCTTCGGGAAGAGATCCGCATTCTCAACGGAAAAATTGAAGAACTCGAATATTCATTAAACCAGGAAAAAAAGGCGACTGCCGGTATATTCAAGAAAAGTGAAACCACGTCGAGTCAATTAACAGAAGCTACCAGTAAAAATAAAGAACGCATTGCCCAGATCGAGCATTATCTGAATCTCGAATCATCTGGTAAAACCGCTAAAGTCCCTGAGATAGTAACGCCCGGTATCCAGGCCAAAGTCCAAAAAGAACTGACTGAGGATGAAATTTACAAATTAGGCAAAGAGGCCTTCGATCAGGGAGACTCGGCTGCCGCCAAAATGCGATTCCAAGAATTAATAGAACGCTATCCCAAGTCTGAGGATGCGGATAATGCGCAGTTTTGGATTGGTGAGATCTACTACCGTGAAAAACGGTACAAAAAGGCTATCCTTGAATATGACAAGGTGATCGAAAAATATCCTAAAGGCAATAAAGTACCGGCCGCGTTATTGAAGCAGGGGTTGGCCTTTGAAAACATTGGCGACAAACCAAATTCCCGCATTATTCTAGAGGACTTAATAAAAAGATATCCAACATCCAACGAAGCAAAAATTGCGCGGGAGAGATTAAAATAGTCCTGATGGCTTTCAGACGATAGTTCCAAAAGGGGAGATGTAAATTTTTTCGAAAAAACCGCAGGATGAGTAAAATAATTGGAATAGATCCTGGCCTATCGTCAACGGGTATTGGTATCGTCACAGGACACGGGTTGAAAATCGAAGGTTATTCCTTCGGCAGCATCCGTACTTCAAAAAACACCTCTTTACCAAGACGTCTCGATCAAATCTTTTCTAAACTTCTTCAACTCTTAACGAACGAAAAACCTGATTTAATGGTTGTGGAAGATGTGTATTCCTTAAATAAATATCCAAAGTCAGGTATATTATTAGGTCATGTAACAGGAATCGTTCTGCTGGCCGGGTACCAAGCGTCAGTGCCATCGATTGAAGTCCCCGTGCGTGAGGCGAAACAAATATTGACGGGAAATGGTAATGCTACCAAAGTCCAACTCGAAAAGGCGGTGCGACATCAACTGAACCATAATAAACCCATAAGACCCCTGCATGCTTCAGATGCCATAGGATTGGCGCTTATCGGGCTGTACCGCTATCAGGATGGGCTAAGCACAAACGCTGATTAGGTGTCAGCTTTCAGTGTTCAGCCCAGCCGCTGGCCTGAAAAACGGCCAGTTTGATCGAAAAAGAAACTTCGCCTTTGGCTAGTTTCATAAGAGGTGTCAGGAGGACAAAGAACGTTGGCTGAAACCCTGCCGGGGCGTTAGCCCTCCGGGCCGGAGGCCGAACACTGACATCTGACATCTATAAAGTGGGCGAAGCGATTATATGATTGGTTATATCGAGGGCAAAGTTTTAAAGAAAGAAGATGACCGGGTGCTGGTACTTGCCAACCAAATTGGTTACGAGGTTCTATTGCCGGCCTTTGTCATGGAAACGCTGAATTCCAAAAGCGTCGGTGATCCGATATCACTTTACATCTTCTATCAGCAAACTGAGCGCCAGCCAAAGCCGATTCTAATTGGCTTCAATTTGGAGGTGGAAAAGGAATTTTTTCAACATTTTGTTTCCGTTGAAGATATTGGACCACTTAAAGCGGTTAAGGCGCTGACGATATCTGTGCGAGAGATTGCCAGAGCCATAGAGGAAAGAGATGCAAGTACACTTATCCGGCTGAAGGGTATTGGCAATCGTACTGCTCAAAAAATCATCGCCACCCTTGAAGGTAAAATGGGGAAATTCGCCTTGATCCGAAAGGATATGCCCAAAACCTCTCCTAAGATTGAAGATTTTACCAAACAAGTGTTAGATGTGCTTATAACCCAGCTTGGCCATCGAACACCCGATGCCAAGCAGATGATTGCAAGGGCGCTCAAACGCAACCCATTGATTGCAACACCAGAAGAACTTTTTGAAGAAGTATATCGGGGAGAAAAAACTTAAGGATTAGGTATAGAGACTTTAAAATTATAAGCAAATAAGCTCTGAAAAAAGACAAAACGGAGTGAATCCATTAACCAAAAGAGCATAAAGACAATGTCTGATGATATTTTTACAGATTCTTCCGACGACCAGAAACTTATTTCAGGGTCGGCTCAGCCTCAAGATCATGAACCGGAGATTTTTACGCTAAGACCCGAAAAACTTACCGAATATGTCGGGCAGTCCGAAGTGGTCGAAACGCTCAGAATTGCCATTGAAGCTGCCAAGCAACGCGGAGAACCGATTGACCACGTTCTTTTACACGGTCCGCCCGGACTAGGGAAAACGACCTTGGCCCATATCGTTGCCAATGAAATGGGCGGCAACCTCACGGTATCCTCCGGTCCGGCACTTGAAAAAGGGGGTGACTTAATCGGAATTTTAACCCATCTCGAAGATGGTGACATACTATTTATTGATGAAATCCATCGAATGCCTAAGACGGTGGAAGAATTTATGTATCCTGCCATGGAAGATTTTGCGGTTGATTTCGTTTTTGACAAGGGAGTGCATGCGCGCAGTCATCGCTACCGCTTGAAGCGTTTTACCCTGGTAGGCGCCACCACTCGTGTCGGACTGCTTTCAGCACCTCTGCGGGACCGATTTGGTATTTTCAGAAATCTTGATTTTTACAGCGAAGATGATCTGGTTAAAATTGCCAAACGCTCGGCGGCATTGCTCAATGTAAAAGGTGATGATCAAGGGGCTGCAGAGCTTGCCAAACGATCGCGAGGGACGCCCAGAATTGTTAACCGGCTGCTGAAACGGGTGCGGGATTACACACAAGTTCGGGCCGATGGAATCATTACCAGGGCCACAGTTGCAAAGGCGCTAAAATTAGAAGGTGTCGATGAAAAAGGTTTAACAGATCTTGATCGTCGGTATCTGAAAACGATCGTTAGGTTTTACAAAGGCGGCCCGGTGGGGATTGAGGCGATTGCAGCCACGCTCCAGGAAGAAAGCGATACCCTGGTGGATATCGTAGAACCGTATCTGTTAAAAATTGGATTCATTACCCGAACGTCGTCGGGCAGAAAGACATCCGAGGCAGCCTATAGACATCTTGGAGTTGCCGTGCAGGAACAGATCTTCCGCTGATTGATTCATTGATGGGCGAAATTATTGCATAATAGAAAGAATTAGCCGGTTCACGATTGAACCATTCACGTGAGATATCATGCCCACCATTACCCTGTTGACTGATTTTGGCATTGACGATGAATATGTGGGGTTAATGAAAGGTGTTATTTTATCCATTAACCCGTCTGCTGCAATTGTGGATATCACCCATCAGATTGATCCTCAGGATCTTATTCAGGCAGCTTTTACCATTAAATCTTCTTATTGTTATTTTCCAAAAAACACGGTACATTTAATTGTTGTGGACCCGGGTGTCGGTGGAAAACGGGACATCATCGCTGTTCAGATGATGGGACATATTTTCATTGCCCCTGATAACGGAGTTTTAACCCTCATTTATGATGAGGGAAACATTGACGCAATTGTGCGGATAGAAAATTCAACCTATTTTTTAAAATCTGTTAGTCAGACGTTTCATGGTCGTGATATAATTGCTCCAGTTGGCGCTCACATTGCCAATGGTGTTGAGTTAAACAGGGTTGGGGCTGAATTGGGATTGAGGGATATTGTTCGACTGCCGGATTTGAGAAGCTCCATTTCTCAAAAGGGCGAACTTATCGGGAAAATAGTGTCGATTGATCGCTTTGGTAACTTGATAACCAATATTGAGTCAAAACAGGTCAATGACTATTGCCAGCGCGATCAATCTTGTAAGCCTCAGATATGGATCGGCCAGAATATTGTCGTTGGAATAACCACCACCTATGAGAGCGCCGCGCAAAACCAGCCGCTAGCGCTTATCGGCAGCCGCGGTTTCTTAGAGGTTGCTGTCAATAAAGGCTGCGCCAAACAGCATTTTAATGTCAAAAAAGGAGATAGGGTAAAAGTGATCATTTAAGCAGTTTATAGGCTCATTAATACAACAGCTAAAACCCATTCGTTATCTCTATGATTGATTGGGAAAAACATGAAATCTCAAATAAGCTACCCTGAAGAAATTAAAATTCCGGAGGGCAGAGCCAAACGCGCCAAACCGGACAAACGTTGGACACTTTTATTTATCGGTAACCATGGCCGGGTCATAACCCTTAATCGGTTTAAAGGATTTGTTTTATTAACCGCCTTGGGTTTTGCCCTGACTGTCGCCGCGATAGTTCTGTTTTACTATCATAACCAAAATATCATCAAGAAGAATCAGAAACTGCATAGCAGCTTGGATATGGTTCAGAAGCGACTGAAGGCCTTGCGCCATGAAAAAGACATTCTTATGGCTCGTCTGGTTTTGGCCGAATCTAGAGTGAAGGAGAGCTTAGAAGAAAGAACTGAAAAGCAACCGCAAAAACCACCGGAACCATTGATTCTAAAAAAATCCCCGGAAGACGCGGGGCCTGCTGAGGCTGAGGTCAAAAAGAAGATTTTAGCAGTAGAGACACCAACCGAACCGAAAGTTGAATCTGAACCACCAAAACCCAATTTAAGTGTCGATGTAGCGGATTTCAATATAACTCCGCAGGCGGATACAAAAAACCTAAAGATCCAATTTAAAGTAAAGAATACCAGCCCGAATTCACAGCGTGTGTCGGGTCATACAATGGTCGTTCTAAAAGGCGATACCCTCCAACCCAAAAAATGGCTGGCCGTTCCCCAAATGCCGCTAGTAGACGGAAAGCCCACAGGCAAGCAACGCGGCCATGGGTTTGCCATCAATTATTTTCGAACCATGCGATTTACAACCGGTGTTCCGCCATCACCGGATCAGTTTAAAACCGCCACAGTGTATGTGTTTACCAGAACCGGCGACCTGTTATTAGAAAAGAATTTTCCATTAGATATCTCCACGGCAAGCGCCGAAGCCCCCGCGCAACCTTCCATGGATAATGTCTTGCACACCCCCAAAGGCAGTGCCGCGCAAGAAACTTCTCCTTCCATGGATAATGCCTTGCGCACCCCCAAAAGCAGTGCCGCGCAAGAAACTTCTCCTTCCATGGATAACGCCTTGCGCACCCCCAAAGGCAGTGCCGCGCAAGAAACTTCTCCTTCCGTGGATAACGCCTTGCGCACCCCCAAAGGCAGTGCCTCGCAAGAAACTTCTCCTTCCGTGGATAATGCCTTGCACACCCCCAAAGGCAGTGCCTCGCAAGAAGCTTCTCCTTCGATGGATAACGCCTTGCGCACCCCCAATGGCAGTGCCTCGCAAGAAGCTTCTCCTTCCATGGATAACGCCTTGCGCACCCCCAAAGGCAGTGCCGCGCAAGAAACTTCTCCTTCGATGGATAATGTCTTACGCACCCTCAAAGGCAGTGCCGCGCAAGAAACTTCTCGCGCTAACGATAATGTTTTGCGCACCCCCAAAGGCGATACTGCGCAAGAAAACTCTTCTATACCGCAAACCGAAAGTCAACTGTCAGGATCCGAGGATCCATCTATTTTTTATTGAAAAATGTTATAATTATGTTTTTAGGAGCTAAAGTTCTTATTTTTTTCTTGACACTCAATGATTTTTTCTTTAAATGTGTCTGATTCTTTCAAAAGAAGAGGTGATACGCGGTGAAAAAATATACCTATAGTGCGAATAAGACCGATGTCCAGGCTAAATGGTACGTTGTGGATGCCAATGGAGCAGTGCTCGGCAGGCTTGCATCAACCGTGGCCTCCCGGTTGCGAGGCAAACATAGCCCGCTGTTCACGCCCCACGTGGATACAGGCGACTGGGTTATTGTAATTAATGCGGATAAGGTTATTTTGACGGGTCGAAAAATGGACCAGAAGAAATATTACCGGCATAGCGGTTATATCGGAGGTCTAAAGGAAATTACGGCAAAAAAATTAATGGAAAAAAGGCCTGAAGACCTTGTACGCTTTGCTGTAAAAGGTATGCTTCCAAAAAACAGACTGGGCAGAAAGCTTTTTAAAAAGCTGAAAGTCTATGCCGGAGACCAGCACCCGCATCAGGCCCAGCAACCTGAAGTCTTTGAAATTTAGTCGAAATAAAAATAATATTATTCAAGGAAAATTCTAATTTTTGGTGAACCAAATGCAAAAAGAAAACGTCTATTACGCTACCGGAAAGCGAAAAACGGCAATTTCGCGAACATGGTTGACACCCGGAAAGGGTCAAATAATTGTCAATAACCGTTCTGTGGAAGAATATTTCCCAATTGAAAGTCTAAGGAGACAGATGGTTGAACCGCTGAAGTTAACCAATACAATTGAATCATACGACGTCAAAGCCAGCGTTGATGGCGGGGGCATTTCCGGCCAGGCCGAAGCCGTGCGCCACGGCATCACCAAAGCACTTATTATGGCGGATCCCGACCTCAGACTGACACTTAAAAAAGCTGGATTTGTAAAACGTGATCCAAGGGTAAAAGAAAGAAAAAAATACGGTCAAAGAGGAGCCAGAGCTCGGTTTCAATTCTCAAAACGCTAACATTGGTGACAATCCAAATTTGTTACCCTATCATCTGTTGTCGCAGTTCTTTTGTTGCTGATTCGTCAATCTCCCAACGATCTGTATCTATAACAACCCCATAGTCAAACCTGGCAGATTTGGGTAATACATAACCATTGCGCACATCGTTGAGTACCCGCATCGGATCTCGCTTCATTGGCGGCCCGAAACCGCCACCCCCCGGCATCTCCAAGGTCACTACAGTATCTGCAGGTAAACGGCAGCTAATTTTAGGTTTAAGGTCTATCCTGTTATTGGTCAGCAGCCGTCCGGTATGTCCCTTCCTTCCACCATGCAAACCGGGTGCGGCAAAGTTGATACGCTCGTAGAGTCCAGCGAATAAATAAGGTTCATCGGTAAGCACCTCGATTTCTATCGTCTGGCCGAGGCCGCCTCGGAAGGTCCCGGGACCACCGGAGTCGGCTCTCAGTTCACGCCTCCGGATCACCAATGGTGCCAATGCTTCGATGACTTCCACCGGAACGCCGGCAATACCGCTGGGATAGGCTGTAGCCGACAATCCGTCCTGGCCCTTGAGGGCACCTGTACCGCCAGCAGAAAACCAAGTAAAACTGAAATACTTACCGGTGCCGCGTTCGACGCCTGAGATGTGAGTGTCCCAGAGTCCATCGAAACCAGGTGCCATGATTCGGTCCGGCAAAGCCAGGGCGAACGCCCCCATTACTGCCGAAGGTAGAAAATGACCAACAAGATGTCGCCCGCCGACTGCAGACGGAAAGTTAGCGTTGAGAATACTGCCTGGCGGGGCCGTAACTTTCACAGGTCTAAAACTCCCTTCGTTGTTGGGTATATCGGGCGATATGACACACTTGATCCCGTACGTGGCGTATGCCCTGGTGTAGTTGAGGCAAACATTGATCCCCCGTGGTACAGCCCCTGAGGAACCGTCAAAATCCACCGCCAGTTCATCTTCATTAATGCTGATGCAGGTGTTGATAACAATCGGAGCATCGAATCCATCAATGCTGAGTTTGAACCGATATTCACCGTCGGACAGGCTCCTAATGCGGTCCCGCATACCTTTCTCTGTGCGACCGATGATCTCATCGGCAAGCGTTTCGATGTCTTCCAAGTTGAACTCTTTCAAAAAAGCCAGGAGTTGTTTCCCGCCGACTTCGTTTCCCACAATCTGAGAATGGATATCGCCATAAACTTCTTCGGGCGTGCGCACATTGGCCCTCAACAACTCAAAGATGGCCTCAACCGCCTTGCCTGCTTCGTAAAGTTTCATCACCGGAATAAAAATACCTTCTTCGTAGACGGATCGGGAGTCCGCTGAGAGCCCGCGGCCGCCAATATCAAGAGCATGGCAGGTGTTGGCGAAAAATGCCACGAGCTTATTACCTGAGAAGATCGGAGTGGCAATGGTGATATCATTGAGTTGAGAAGCCGTTTTCCATGGATCATTGGTGATCAATATATCACCGGGTACCAGCGAATCTGCAGGAAATCGTTCAAGAATGTGAATCATGCCGGTTGCCATCGAATTAATATGGCCAGGGGTACCGGTAACAGCTTGCGCTACCATACGACCGCGGCGATCGAAAACACCGGCCGACAGATCACCCGCTTCGCGAACAATCGAGGTGAACGAGGCCCGCATCAATGCCGCTGCCTGCTCGTTTACGGTTGCAATCAAGCGACTCCACAAAATATCCAACGTGATTTGATCCATGAGACTGATCTCCAATTTTTGCACGATTTAAAAAGATTACTTATCCCGGGTAAGGAAGGTCGACGATCAGATTCCTGTATTCATCCACTCTAATGTCTGCCGGGCCATTGACAACAACGGTCGACTCCCGCTCTTCGATGATGGCCGGGCCCTGAAGCTGAGTGCCTAAAACTAGCGCATAGCGGTCGTATACCGGTATCTTAACGGTATCCCGCTGCTTCGGCAGGTAGATCTGTCGTATGCCTTTACGGGCGGATTCCGCATCACGTGATGCGTCTGCCTTCGCTCTTGGGAGGGTCACATGGGGTTTAGGCCCCTGGGCGACCACACGCCATGATACAATGTCTATGGGCGTTTCGGGGACTGTATGACCGTAGATTGACACATACACCTGCATGAAATTGGTTTTAAGTTCTTCGCGCCGGGAATTACTGAGAACACCGCCCGGAACCGGCACACGAATTTCATAGCCCTGCTTACGAT
>CP070746.1:375394-419270 GCA_020348305.1 Desulfobacterales bacterium | reverse complement strand
CATCGCAAATTTAGGTCAGGCCAAGCATGATTTAGAGAGCACCATGCAGTCGCAGATTGAAGAACGTGAGAAAAAGATAAGAGCGCTGGAGAACACCATCGCAAATTTAGGTCAGGCCAAGTATGATTTAGAAAGCACCATGCAATCACAGATTGAAGAACGTGAGAAAAAGATAAGAGCGCTGGAAGATGCCATTGCAAAGCTGGATGAAACCAGGCGTAAATTGGAATTCAGCCTCCAGTCGCAGCTTGAGATTCGAGAAAGAAAGATACAAGAGCAGGAGAAGGCCATTTCAGAGCTAGATAAAACCAAACGGCATTTTGAAACCAATTTAATCGATTTGAAAGAACAGATTGCACTCCAGGAACAAACCATAATCGAGCAAATGAATATTATCGCTGAACTGGATACTACCCGGCTCAAAATAGAAAACAGCTTGCAAGACCGGCAGTCGGATATAGAGCTTCGGGAAAAAAGGATAAAAGAACTGCAAAATACCATCGCTCAGCGCGATAAAACCAAACGTCAGATTGAAACCGATTTGAAAGAACAGATAAAGGCTCAGCAGGTTAAGTTAGAGAAGTTGGTGGGCAAATTAAAAGTTACTTTTGTCGATAAAATTCTATTTAATTCCGGAAGCGCGAAGATCAATAAGGAAGGTAAGGATTTGCTGTTAAAGCTTTCCGAGAGCTTCAAGTATAATAACCAAAATATAATCGTTGAAGGACATACGGATAACGTTCAGATCGGACCGGAATTGAGGGGAAAATATCCAACAAACTGGGAATTGTCGTCAGCTCGATCTGCGGCCGTGGTCCGCTATCTCACATACAAAGCCGGTGTGGAGCCGGAAAGGTTTGTGGCAAGCGGTTACAGCTTCTATAAACCGGTTGCATCCAATTCGACGGAGGATGGCCGACATCAGAACCGACGGATTGAAATTATTTTAGCGCCGCCGCTCCGAAGTGAATAAGTTCTCACGGTGGTTTCTTAAATTGACATTCGAATATTCGTTTAATATTTAACACTATATTCTCATTCTCGTCTTGTGTTTAGCTTAAAATTGTAGAGAAACATATCTATTTCCTCTCTCATATTTTGATCCCTGTTACAAAATTTTTTACTGGCCGTCTATCTAGGCGTTAGCTTGAACAACCAGTATAAATGAAAGGAGGTTTCAGAGAGGAAAAATCATCGCGGCAGTTAAGGAAGCCGTGAGCTGATTTCTTTGACCCAAACCATCAACTGGACAGGGGGGTAATAAAGTGGCGGTGAATGTAACCATGCCCAAATGGGGCCTGACCATGAAAGCGGGTAAAGTCACCAAGTGGCATAAGTCAGAAGGCGACGCCATCCAAAAAGGAGAGCCTTTTTTTGAAGTGGAGACCGAAAAGATAACCAATGTCGTGGAGGCGTTGGCGAGTGGCGTTGTGTTTCAAATTGTAGTGCCGGCGGGAACAAAGGTTCCCGTGGGAACCATTGTGGCAGTTATCGCAGAGCTTGGAGAGCAACCCGAACGTATTGAGGGAATTCAGACGGCTGAAGTAATTGAGGGAGCAGCACCTGCCCCAGGGCGCCCGGCGCCTGCTCCGACAGGAAAGCCACCCAAAAAAAAATTTGTACCGGCTACACCGGCGGCACGCCGTTTGGCCAAGGAACTGGGTGTTGATCTTGCTTTCATAGAGGGCAGCGGGCCCAAAGGAAGGATTACCGAAGCCGATGTCAAACGCTTTCATGAAGAAGGGCCGCCTGCACCAAAGGCAACCCCCCTGGCAGCGGAAATGATCCGGCAGGAGGGGCTGGATATCGCTGTCATAGAAGGGACCGGGGAAGGCGGAAAAATCACTAAGCAGGATGTTCAACGGAGTCTGGATTTAATAGAACGTGGAGAGATCAACGCGCCTGTCAAATCGATTCCGTTTAGCGGTATGCGTAGATCGATTGCCGAAAATATGCATGCCAGCCTCCACAACACCGCTCAATTGACGATGTTTACCGAAGTTGACGTGACCGAAATGATTCGATTCCGCGACATGGTCAGAGAAGAGTATAAGAAAGATGATACGGTAAGAATCTCCGATAATGACATCATCATCCTGGCGACCTCGCGGGCCCTGAAGCATCATCCTATCATGAACTCTACCCTAATTGGTGAAGAGATTCTCCTGCACGATTCCGTACATATGGGCATTGCGGTGGCCTTGCCCGAGGGATTGATTGTGCCGGTGTTGCGAGATGCCGACAAAAAGGGGCTTTTAGAGATTGCAAGCGGGGCAAGAGAACTGGCCCGTAAAGCGCGCGAAGGAACGCTAATGGTTGACGAGGTCACCGGGGGAACGTTTACCATTTCCAATGTGAGCATGTTTGGAGTGGACGGGGTCACTCCCATATTAAAGTCGCCCGAAACAGGTATTCTGGGGATCGGTCGGGTTAAAGCCAAACCGGCGGTTTATAATGGGGAGGTCGCCATCCGGTCGATGATGTTTCTGAATTTAACCTTTGATCATCAAGTGGTGGACGGAGCCCCGGCCAGCGAGTTTCTGCAAACCGTGGCCCGTTATCTGGAAGATCCCTATTTAATCATGACGTGATCCGGCCGAGTCGGAACCAAAAATGTTTTATCTTAAACACCTAAATTGATGTCAAATCAAAACACGCTCTTTGTGCGTGGATTCTTTGTTAGAGGTAATCATATGTATGACCTAGTGGTGATCGGTGGTGGGCCCGGAGGTTACGCAGCGGCGATTCGAGCTTCCCAGTTGGGCGGTAAAGTGGCCTTGGCCGAAGCTGGAGAAATCGGCGGGACGTGTGTCAACCGTGGCTGTATTCCCACCAAAGTTTGGCAGCACAGCGCCCATTTGCTTTATCATATTCGCATAGGGCATCAGTTTGGTATCAAGGCGGCGGTCGAAGAGTTGGATTTTAAAGCCATTGTGGATAGGAAAAACGGCGTGGCCGGCGATATTCGCATGGGCATGGAAGGGCTTCTTGGCAACAATGGGGTGGAAGTTGTCAGAGGCCATGCAGCTTTAAAAAGCGGCCAGGAGGTAAACGTCAACGGTACCATTCTGGAAACCAGAAAAGTTATTATCGCCACAGGCAGCTGTCTTGATATCCCCGATATTCCCGGTCTCGAAGAAGTAGTCATGACCACTGATCAGTTCATGGATCTAAAGCGAGTCCCTGCTTGTGTGCTCGTTTGGGGGGCGCTTCCGATGGCAGTGGAAATCGCCAATACCCTCAGCGTGTTTGGATCCAAGGTGTATTTGGCCACTGAGCATTCCCGAATCCTTTCCCAGGAAGATCATGACACCAGCCAGCGCATTGCCCAGGCGCTCCGGGAACAAGGTGTTGAACTGCTTTTGAAGTATAGCCTCGAATCGGTCCGCAAGTCTGAAAACGGCTATGAGGCCGTTTTAGTTGGACGCGACCAAAAGGTCGTGGAAGTGGAAAATGTGCTGGTCTCCCAGCGCAAGCCTAATACCGCTGATACCGGACTGGAGCAGGTGGGAGTGAAGTTAAATGAGGACGGTAGCATTGCTGTCAACGACAAGATGGAGACATCGGTGCCGGGTATCTATGCCATCGGTGATGCCATTGGTGGATGGATGCTCAGCCACGCCGCTTCGTCAATGGCAGTGACGGCCGCTGAAAATTCCATGGGGCAATCCAAGTCGTTTCCCTTTCACCTGATACCACGCGGTATATGGACAATCCCCCAGGTGGGCGCGGTGGGTCTTTCGGAAGAAGAGGCCGAAAAAAAAGGAATAGACGTTGAGGTCGGTGATTTTCCTTATGCCATAAACGGATTAGCTATGGCCCGCGACGAGATGACCGGTGCAGTAAAAATCATTTCAGACTCTCGTTATGGTGAGATTTTGGGTGTTCACATCGTCGGGGCCAATGCAACAGAATTGGTGGGTGAAGGCGTACTCGCCATGCAATTGGAATGCACGGTTAAGGAATTGGCCCAAAGCATCAGGGTACACCCCACCTTATCCGAGTCGGTGGTCGATTCCGGCCGGGATTCATTGGGCTGGGCGCTTTATCTGCCGAGAAGCTAGTCCGGACATTTCATGGAAATGAATATGATTTCAGACAGATAAAATTAATGGCGCTTCTCTGAGATGTGGGAGCGGACTTCGGCGAACTCAGTCGAGTCGTATCCTGCCGCGATCCAGAAAAATTTGAACTGGGCGGACTGTCGATATCGTGGCTGGAAGCCATTCCCACAGGGCCAAGAAGATACGAATGGGGTACAGGACGAGGATAGCGATGTGAAAGACGTGGATCTTGAAATTCTAGACTGGGGGCGCTTAGGTTACAACGAGGCCTTTCAGCGTCAACTCGCCCTGGTTGAAGAGCGGATCAATGGTTCTGCTCCCGATCGCTTGATTCTGGTGGAGCATCCACCGGTGGTCACCCTCGGGCGAAGCGGAAGTCAAAAGGATCTGTGCATTTCTGAAGCTGCATTGCATCAAAGAGGTGTTGAATGCTGCGCGGTTGACCGGGGCGGACAAGCTACATTTCACGGACCGGGTCAACTGGTGGCCTATCCGATCATCAAGCTTGCTGAAAAAGACCTCCATCTCTATCTTCAAACTCTGTTGGAGGTGGTGGCGGCTGTTTTGCGCACATATGGTCTCAAACCGGTGCTCAAACAAGACCGACCGGGAGTTTGGGTGGATTTTGGAAAAATTGCCAGCGTTGGTATTGCGGTGAGAAAATGGGTGACCTACCATGGCGTTGCGTTAAACGTGAATACCGACCTTGACGGCTTTAACTGGATTGTTCCCTGCGGCCATCGCGGCGAAAAGATAATCTCGCTGAATGCGCTTCTAGGACAATCCGTTATTTTAGCCGAGGTGAAGAAAATATTCATTAAGAAATTCCGGAAATCATTCGGGTATACCGCAACACCCAGAAGCTTTCAGAGAGCCCATACACGTCCCGATTGGCTGATTCGGACGACTCCGAATGCGGCTGCCATCCATCAGATGGAAGGGCTGCTGAATCATCTGCAATTGGCCACGGTGTGCCAAAGTGCCCAATGTCCCAATCTAGGGGAATGCTTCAACCGGGGCACGGTGACCTTCATGATTCTGGGAACCCGCTGCACGCGCAACTGCCGTTTTTGCGCGGTCGACAGTGGCAAACCGCAGGACGTGGACCCGGACGAGCCGGAGCGTATTGCCCGCGCGGCAGAATCGTTGAAGCTCAATTATGTCGTCATAACCTCCGTGGCCCGCGATGATCTTGACGATGGCGGCGCAGAGCAGTTCAGTCGAACCATTGATCATGTCCGCAAGCGGTGCAGGCAGACCAGGGTCGAGGTGCTCATTCCCGATTTCAGAGGCTCGATCCGTGCGCTGCAAAAAGTCTGTAACGCCCATCCGGATATGCTCAATCATAATGTTGAGACAGTAGCCCGCTTGTACCCCATGGTTCGGCCGGAGGCACACTACCGCCGCTCTCTGGGAATCCTCGAGTATGCGGCTCAACAGCGTGTGTCGGTCAAATCCGGGCTTATGCTGGGACTGGGAGAAACCCATAAGGAAATCGAAGAAACTCTCATCGATTTAAAACGGGCAGGGTGCCGTTATTTTACCCTCGGTCAATACCTGGCACCCTCGCAACATCATCTTCCGGTAGTACGCTTTGTCCCGCCCGAGGAGTTTAGCCAATGGGCTGCAATCGCGGGTCAAATGGGGTTTGCCGAAGTAGCCGCGGGTCCGTTAGTGCGCAGTTCGTATCAGGCAGATAAAATGTTTGCTGAATCAAATGGTTGAAGGATAGTTCAGCGATGGATCAAAAACACAAAAGGTTTATTGTCGAAATTGGAACGGGAATCGATATTCACGGCGAAAATGTAACCAAAGCGGCCTGTCGTGCGGTCAAAGATGCCGTTTCCAGAAGTTGCTTGTGCGGACTTTTAGAGATACTGGAGCTTCAAAATCTGGAAGATGTTCATGTGGACATCCTGGTGGCATCACCGAACCCCGGCCAGGTGGACCTTAAGCAGGTGATGGCCGAGGTACCCATTGGTCGCAAAGCAGCCCGTGCAGTTGAGGGTGGGATGACGGCCCAGGGGCTTTGCGTGCCCCAATTCGCATCCGACTGCGACCAAATTGTGGTGGCTAACGCTGCTGTAACCGTATACATTAACTCATGATGTTCCTACTGCTCCAGAAAGGAGGCGAATGTCGCAAAAAGAAAATGAAAGAGGTATTGAGGAGACGAATGATTGGCCCTTTTTTAACCCTAAATAAAGGAGGTCTGGAAAATGAGTCTCACGAAAGAAAAAATGCTCGAGGCTTATGCCACCATGAAAAAAATTCGATTGTTTGAAGAAAAAGTGGCCGGGCTATTTGCCGAAGGCAAATTACCGGGCTTTGTCCACCTCTACGCCGGTGAGGAGGCAATTGCCACGGGGGTGTGCGCCCACCTGTCGGAACGGGATTACATCACCTCGACCCACCGCGGTCACGGTCACTGCATCGCCAAAGGGGTGGATATAAACTCGATGATGGCCGAGGTATACGGCAAGGCCACCGGTGCTTGCAAAGGCAAGGGTGGTTCAATGCACATCGCCGATGTGGACAAAGGCATGCTGGGCGCCAACGGCATTGTAGGCGCCGGCGGTCCGCTGGCTTGCGGATCGGGCTTGATGGCTAAGACTCTGGGAACCGATCAGGTCACGGTGTGCTTTTTCGGTGATGGCGCCGCTGAGCAGGGGACGATGCACGAAGCCATGAACTTGGCCTGCTGCTGGATCTTGCCGGTCGTTTTTGTCTGCGAGAACAACGGGTACGCTGAGAGCACACCTTGGGGCTATCATTGCGCGGCCAAGAATATCGCCGACCGGGGAGTGGCCTATGATATGCCGGGGGTCACGGTGGATGGTACCGACTTTTTCGCTATTTACGAGACTGCTGAGGAGGCTATCGGCCGGGCAAGAAGGGGCGAAGGTCCTTCCCTTATCGAGTGTCGAGGATTCCGCTATTATGGTCACTTTGAGGGTGACGCCATGCTCTACGTGACGGAAGAGGAAAAAAAGCGCAATCGCGCCCGGGACCCAATCGAAAATTTCAAAAAGCGAGCGACAGAACGGGGACTTCTGTCCGAGGAGCAAATTGCAGAGCTGGATTCCAAAGTAGCCGCGATCATTGAAGAAGCGTTTAAGTTTGCAGAGAAAAGTGCTTGGCCTGAAAATAAAGAGGTTCTTACTGATGTCTATGTCAATTACCCGTAAGAGGATAAAGGAGGTATAGCGATGGCTGCACGTACGATAACCTTTCGAGAAGCGATCAACGAGGCCATGCGGTTGGAAATGCGCCGCGATCCCACCGTCATCCTCTTTGGGGAAGATGTAGCGGGCGGTGCAACATTGCCCCATATGGAAGGAGAGAACAAAGAGGCCTGGGGCGGCGTTCTCGGTGTCAGAACGGGATTGGCTCCTGAATTTGGTCGCAATCGTGTCCTTGACACCCCGATTAGTGAGTCGGCCTTCATCGGCGCGGCTGTGGGTGCGGCCTCGACGGGATTGCGCCCCATCGCCGAGTTGATGTTCATTGACTTTTTGGGTGTCTGTTTTGATCAAATCTTTAACCAGGGTGCCAAGCTACGTTACATGTTCGGCGGCAAGGCCCAAGTGCCCATGGTCGTCCGCTCGATGATCGGAGCCGGCTTTCGGGCGGCCGCACAGCACTCTGGATGTCTTTACTCGATCTTTACTCACATACCGGGACTTAAGACGGTTGTGCCCTCGACCCCCTATGATGCCAAGGGGCTGCTCTCGGCCGCCATCCGAGATAACGATCCGGTCATGTTCTTCGAGCACAAGCTATTGTACGATATCGAAGGCGAGGTGCCGGAGGACAACTATACGATTCCCCTCGGGGAGGCTGAAGTCAAGCGTGAAGGCAGCGACGCAACCATCGTAACCGTTGGGCGTATGGTTCATTTCTCGCTGGAGGCTGCCGAAAAGCTGGCCAATGACGGAGTGAACGTCGAGGTGGTGGACCTGCGGTCCCTCTCCCCGATGGACGGGGATACCATCCTGGATTCGGTGAAAAAGACCCATCGTCTGGTCGTCGTAGATGAGGACAATCCAAGATGCAGTCTGGCGACGGACGTCATCGCCTTGGTGGCTGACCAGGCCTTTGATTACCTGGATGCACCCTGCAAGATGATCACAGCACCGCATACGCCGGTTCCCTTCAGCCCGGGTCTGGAGGACGCTTACATACCCAGTGTGGAGTCCATTGTTTCAACCGTTAAATCTTTCACCGGATAACCATTAAACTAACTTATTCATGGGAGCGGCTTCCAGCCGCGAGATCAAATGTCGCGGCTGGAAGCCGCTCCCAAATTTAATATCAATTGCTTATTCTGGAAAACCAAATAAGCTAATTCGACAGAAAGAGGTCCACCTCACAATCGACGTGGACCTCTCCCTTTGGAGAACAGGTTATGTCTACAATTGGGATCATCGCGAATCCGGCCTCCGGCAAGGACATTCGCCGCCTGGTTACCCATGCTTCGGTGTTCGACAATCTGGAAAAATCACATATTCTGCGACGGGTGTTTCTGGCAATAGACGCTTTAGGAGTCCCGCAAGTGCTCTATATGCCCGATTACGATGGTCTTGTCGAGAAGGCCCTAAAGGGATTGAAACTTTCCCTGAAGGCTGACCAGCTTCACATGGATATGTGGGCCGACGAACGGGATACGACCGAGGCGGCCAGACAGTTCTGCGAGATGGACGTGGGTTGCATCATCACCCTGGGAGGAGACGGGACAAACCGAGCTGTGGCCAAAGCCTGTAGCGAAATCCCCATCGTCGCTATCTCCACCGGCACGAACAACGTTTTCCCCAGTATGATAGAAGGCACTGTGGCTGGTATGGCGGCGGGGATGGCAGCAAGGGAAATGGTAGATGTTGACAGGTTTACCTATGTCGCCAAACGTCTCGAGGTATATGTTGATGATCAGATGGCGGAAATCGCCCTGATTGACGTGGTGGTTTGCACCGAACTGTTCGTCGGCAGCCGTGCCCTCTGGGACCCGCACCGTATCCGGGAGATCGTTTTAGCCCGGGCCGAGCCGGACTGTATCGGCATGTCATGCATTGGTGGCCTTTTACATCCTTTGGGCCCCCGGGATCCACAGGGCATGTATGTACGATTGGGCGGGGGCAATACCACAGTGCTGGCCCCTGTGGGCCCCGGCCTGATCAGCAAGGTAGATACCCGGGAATATCGATTGCTTTCTCTGGGGGAGGAGGTTGTGCTGGAGCCTGCCGCCTGTACCATCGCCGTGGACGGCGAGCGACAGCTTGAGGTTTTTGCGCATCAGAAAATACGCGTTCGATTGACAAATCGCGGGCCTCGTGTAGTGGATGTACGTCGCTACCTGTATGAGGCGAGTCGACGCGGTGTCCTCAGAACAGTTGTCAAGTGATACCGGTTTTGTTTTATAGAGGGTGACGAAATTCGAATTTTATTGACCACTAATTACAGGAGAGCATATGAAAATATTGGAGCTAAAACGTCATCTGAACAAACCGGATCAATCCTATGTATGTGATCTGCTCACGCGCGGCAGCGATTATGTCATCGTGAAATATGTGAGCGAAATGTCTGGTCGCGTTGGCGCCGTCACCTTTGACGTGGGGTCGACAACATTTGCCTATTACAAAACCGGGATGGGATACGTTATCTGGAAGATGTTAAATCCGGACAAAAAGCTGGAAGGACACCTATTTCACATCTGCCGCAACTTGCAGGTGGGCGAAGACAGGGTGGAATATCTGGATCTGCTTTTGGATGTATGGTTTGATCCGGCCGGCCAAATGACCGTTCTGGACCGGGATGAGGTGGAGGAATGCGTGTCCCAAGGTATCATTGGAAAGCACGACCTGGAGTGGATAACCAGGCAGGAGCAGGAGATTACCGAAAAATGGAGCCAAATAATCTCCGACTTTGACCTGCTCTTATCAAACTTTTTTGAGTAGTGTCCAATATCCACATGCTGATTGACAATTTGACATCATCCATCTATGGTGGCCTAAGTTTGATCATTAGTAATTTCAAAACCCGGTGGCTGCGTCGCCGGGTTTTGAAATTACTAAACGGTGCCTCCAATCGCGGCACGGTACACGAGACCATGAATATGGCATCCATCTGGAAGCTGCTGATATGAAAAATTCATATGCTATAACAATTATCGGTTTGTTATTTATCTTGAATGCTGTTTCTACCGAGGCTTCCTGGCTGATTGATGAAGAACGTTTCCATGTATCGGTTCACGGCCAAGTATCTTGCCAGGACTGTCATACGGACATCGTCGACAAGCAGATCCATCCCAATCCTGAAGATGTCAACAAGACGTTGGAAGCTTTTTTTCGCTTGGAGCAATGTACCGACTGCCATGAGGATGTATTGGATGATGTGAATGAAGGCACGCACGGTGGAGAGAAGATTACAAACGAGCAAGCGTTCAAATTTTGTATCGGCTGCCATGACCCCCATTACCAACTTTCGTATTTAGACTCAGCCACGCAACTTGATCTCACTGAGCCGGCGGAGAAAAAATGCAGCATCTGCCATGAGTATCAAAAGAATCTGCCTGAATTGTCTTCTGAAGATCAGCGTTGCATGGGCTGTCATCGTTTTATTTCTCCCGAAGAGCCCCAGGCATTCCAAAAGCGCTCTCAGTTTTGCTTCCTCTGCCACGGAATAGGCGACCAGAAGGATTTAGCCCAAGAACCCGTCAAATATCCTATTATTGACGTGACCAAATATGCGTTAGCACCCCATGCCGAAGAATCCTGTATGGTGTGCCATCCGCGCTCCACTGAATTCAGCCATACCGAGCAAGAGGTGGGAGATTGTCGCCAGTGTCACCTCCTGCATGATGCCAAAGTCGCCCACGATGCGCATTTTAGTGTTGCCTGTGGTGCCTGCCACCTCAAAGGAGTTATCCCGATTAAAGAGCCTGAATCCGGTCAAATTATGTGGCAAAAGGATCAACGTACTGGCAGAGTCAGCGAGATTCATCACATGCTCAAGTCTAGGGAGGAAGAATCATGCCGGCGCTGCCATTTTAACGGCAATCAGCTTGGGGCAGCTGCCATGGTTCTGCCGGCTAAGAGTATCATTTGCATGCCCTGTCATGCTGCCACCTTTTCTGTGGGTGATACAACTACCATACTTGCTTTGATTATCTTCCTATTGGGCCTTATTAGTCTTGGAACGGTCTGGTTTTCAGGAAGCATTAGCAGAGAGAATGGCTCCGATGCCGGTAGTAAAACACTTAAGCTACTTGGAGGTATTATCAGTACAATTTTTTCTGCTCGAATAGTTTCCATTCTCAAAACTTTGACTTTGGATGGATTCTTGCAGCGCCGGCTTTTTTTAATTTCAAGGACACGCTGGCTAATTCATGTGCTGATTTTTTTCCCTTTTGTTTTGCGCTTTGTATGGGGGCTGGTTGCCCTTGTTGCCTCTCTGTGGTGGCCTGAATCGTCCGGAGCCTGGGTAATGCTCGACAAAAATCATCCGATCACCGCCTTTTTATTTGATCTAACTGGAGTGATGCTGATATTGGGAGTTGTTTTTATTTTGATTCGCAAACGGCTGAGCGGTTCAGAGGACAAACTGAAAGGATTACCAAAACCGGACTGGCCGGCTTACAGTCTACTTGGCGGTATTATCATTGTCGGCTTTATTTTGGAAGGGATGCGGATTGCCATGACCGCCAGTCCTGAAAGTGCATACTATGCTTTTTTAGGCTATGCAATCAGCCGGCTTTTTGCCGGTACAGATCTGACCGATATATACGGGTATATGTGGTATTTGCATGCCATCCTCACCGGCGCATTTGTGGCTTATCTACCGTTCAGCCGGATGTTTCATATGATCATGGCACCGGTATCTCTGGCAATTAATGCTACTTCAAGATTTCATAAAGCAGTTAGTTAATAACTTTGAATGCTGCGCTGAAGTTTACATAAAATACGAAATCTGATTCTAAGAAATAATGCAATTCTGATGGTCTCGTAAAAAGTCAAAAAATCAATTTATTGTCATTCCGGCGAAAGCCGGAATCCAGTCATTTCAATAGCTTCTGGACTCCGGCTACCGAAGAGTCCGGCACAGGCTTCGCCGGAGTGACGGAATTGAGACTTTTTACGAAGCAATCAATTTTGAACTATACGCAGGAGGAGAAATACTTATGGAGATACAAGGATACTACATGCCGGCTGATTTGTTCTACGAGGAACATCATTTCTGGGTGAAAGTAGAAGGTGACATCCTGGTCATGGGCATGGATGATTTTGCCCAGCAAATGGCCGGTGAGGTCGTCTATGTCCAGTTGCCGTTTGAAGGCAAGAAGCTGACTTTCGGGAAAAAATTTGCCAAGCTGGAATCCGGCAAGTGGGTCGGCAAGGTGTTTGCGCCGGTCAATGGTAAGTTACTAGAATCCAATGAAAAACTTGAAATGGATCCCACAATTATCAATCAGGACTGTTACGGCTCCGGCTGGATGTATAAAATCAAGCCCAACGACATTGGAGAAGTGGATAATCTCATCCATGGAGCGGAAGAAATAGAAAAGTGGCTGGTGGCTGATATTGAAAAGTATAAGCAAGAATAAAATTGCGTTCGTCCGTTGAGCCCGTTCCCCCGTTTTTCTGATGAAATCGGAAGTTTTCCTTTATTAGCTGGCTCAATCCCGCTGTTGGCGGGGTAAGCTGGCAAACCTAAAAATCTTTCAAATAATATAAAAGACTTTTTCAGGCATAAAAATATGGCTCAAAAAGACTATTGCATCAGAGAAATTTTTCAGATGGAGGCGTGCACGAACTGCTGCCTGTGCGCAGATGTCTGTCCGGCGGTGTCAGCCACCCAAGACGGTCAGCTTTCGGGTGTTTACCGGCTTGATGAGTTGAGAAAAATCATGCGATCCCGCTCGTGGCTCTTCCGGAGATTTTTCGGCAAAAAACAACCAACCAATGAGCAGCTCAAGCAATTCAGTGAAACGGTGTACCGCTGTACTCTGTGCGGTCGTTGCCAGGAGACGTGCCCATTGGGCATAATGCTCCGAGATCTCTGGCTGTCCCTGCGGCAGGATCTGGTTCATTCCGATGCTTATCCAAAGAAAGTGGACATGATCCGCGAGAATGTGGCCGAAAGCCGCAATGTTTTTGACGAAGACAATGAGGAACGCGCCGACTGGGTTGAGGATATGCGAGAAGCTCCGGATCACGGCTACATCAGAGATAGAGCGGAAGTGGTGTATTTTACCGGCTGTGTGGCAGCCTATTTTCCTATGGCTCAGAAGATCCCCATGGCGCTGGCCGAAGTTTTGGAGGCAGCCGAGGTTGATTTCACCCTCCTTGGCGAAGATGAATGGTGCTGCGGGTTCCCGCTGCTGGGGGCAGGACTGCGTGAGCACTTGAAGGATCTTATCGATCACAATATTGAAGCCGTAAAGCAAAAAGGTGCAAACACGGTGGTTTTTGCATGCCCCTCCTGCTTTCAAATGTGGCGGGAATATTATCCGCACGAGTTTGAAATTTGCCATGTCACCCAGTATTTAAATCGGCTGATATCCTCCGGTGGTCTACCGCTCAAGGAGCTTGAACTAACGGTGACATATCACGATCCCTGTGATCTGGGTCGCGGCAGCCGAGAATTTGAAGCTCCTAGGGATGTGATTCGTTCGATTCCGGGGGTCAAACTGGTGGAGATGAGCCACAACCGGGAAAACTGCCTCTGCTGTGGTGGTGGCGGCAACCTGGAGATGATTGATGCAAAACTGTCAGGAAATATCGCCAAAGCAAAGATCGATGAAGTATTGGATACCGGTGCGAACGCCGTGATCACCGCCTGTCAGCAATGCGTGCGGACCATGGCTACTTACACAAGGAGAAACAAAATATCACTGGAAGTCATGGATATTGTGCAGCTAGTTCAAAAGGCTTTAAGATAATAATTTATCACCTTCAAAATATTGCAGCTCGGAATCAGCCTGAAATTCGGGTTTTCAAAATCTATAAACAAATAATAATTGGTTTATGATGTGGGAGCGGCATCTTGCCGCGATGGAAGCATTCTAAAACTTTTTGCTTCGCGGCTGGCCCGCGGCGAGCTCAGCCGAGTCGAAGCCGCTCCCACTATCTGGTACCGGTGCTGGGGAGATCGGCGACTGTATTGTTTTCGTCGGCAATCTGATTCTTGGTTTTGATTATGATACGATGTCCAAGGTGCTGAAAATTCCGGATGAAAAATTCCGTGATAAGATCAAGAAAACCATTGAAGATAATTTAAGCACCATTCGCAGGGAACTTGGAGTAACGGAATCTGACCAATGGGACGAGCAGACGTTGAACAATATGATGGCAGAGGAGTTCCGGAAGCGCGAAGATCAATAAGGAAGGTAAGGATTTGCTGTTAAAGCATTCCGATAGCTTCTTAAAGCATAACCCCGTGCAGCATAAACGTTGATGAAATCTTAACTTTTTTGATTTGGTATTTCTTCAGATATGTATCACGAATCCAATACGAATCACAACGCCAGCGAATTAGCGATAGCAAATCATATCCCAAAATTTAATGGCCGATAATTCAACGTTCAGAACCACATCATTTCTATTGACTGGATTTAACCTCAGTGCTATCACAAACATGGCGCAAGGATCGGTGTCTCGAGGGCATTATTCAAACCAGTTTGATTGTAATGATCCCCAGCTACTGGCCCTTGCGCTTTATATATTTCACCTCGCCGACATCAGGGAATCATTACATCTCAACCGTTCAGCCTTCTTTTGAAATCTGCCATAAACCATGACCATGTGAGGAACCCCTACCGTGATTTTCTATCCTGCCGCCGACGTTTCCATTCGGCATGGATTCGGTCTAGTTCCGCTCGTTGGTCGGGGGTCAGTCTGGTTTTGATCTCTTTGATGCTTGTATCGTGAAGGGCGCGAATTTTTGGTACGTATTCATCCTTTATCGATTGGACCTTTTCTTCGGTCGCGGCCACAATTTGTCGTATCTCTTTTTGTTGAGTCGCGGACAAATCGAGATCGTCGGTGAGACGTTGCATGATGAATTCCACCCGTTCCTCGAGTTTTGGGCGATGATGCGGTTTTCTGCTTTCGAATGTCGCATAAAAGCGCGCGGACAATGCGCCAGCCACTGCACCCAAGAAAAAAACAATCAAAATTCCGGCGATCGGTTTCAGTCGTCTCATATATCGGCTCCTCATTGATCGTAAAAGGCATATAGCCCTGAATCGAGGTTTTCTTCACCATAGATATTGGCGATAATGTTCTCGGGGGCAGGGTCGATTTGAGTAAAAGCCACGCTCAGAAGCAACACGAGAGCAACCGCTGCTGGGATGAATTTCCAAATCATTTTTTCAAATAACGTCCAGAAATCAATTTCCGCATTCAAACGCCCGATGCGTCGGATCTCCGACATGACCCCGACAATCCAGAATTCCGAGGGTTTGAATTCAATTCGCCTTCGTTCGTAAAATGCCTGTCGAAAGGCTTGTCCGAGTCGTTCGATCGATTTTCGATCCAAATGCCTCATATTTGCTCCTCAATCATTTCCTGGAGAATTTTCTCCAGTTTGCGACGCGCCCGAAAGGCCCTGACTTTGACATTTGTCGTCGTCCAACCCAATAGTTCGGCAGCTTCGCGTCCGGTCAGTTCTTCGAAATGGACCAGTTCTAAAACCATGCGATCTTCGGCCGACAGATGACTCAGCCCCCAATCCAGGACCATACGGGCTTCATCGGAAGCGGCTTTTTCACGCATGCCCTGCGCGGATTCTTCTGCCATAACCTTTTCGATCCACCGTTTGTGATCATCAGTGAGAGTGCTGAGCGGAACCTCTTTTGACCGGTAGGTCTTGCGCCAATAATCGTAGCAAGCTCTAATCGTGACGGCAGATAACCACGCTTTGAATCCGCGTCCCTTTCCGCGATAGCTCGACAAGGATCTGTAGGCTCTGACGATCGCCTCTTGAGCGGTTTCTTCCACATCACGATCCGGAACGTGTCTTTTCACCATATTGAGCACATGTGCCTGATATCGTCTGACGAGTCCCTCGAAGTCATCCACATTGCCTTTCAAGACGCTTTGAATGATTTCTTCGTCGCTTGATCGATGATCGCTGTTGTTCATAATTCACGAGAAGATGTTTTACCAATCCGTATAGCAAACATCGCCAAGAATATATAATACCTCCCACTGCGTTGTGAACATATCCTAAACTGAAAGATCTTTCAATCCGCTCTCATAGATTCAGTCGCTTCGAACGCACGCATGGTTACAAAGTGACGCCAAAATGTTCCGGACTTTTGATTGGAGGGGTGAAGAATCGGAAAATTCTCCGGCACTGTAACCATCCGTCCCCCAGCTACGACTTAACCTGTAAGCATTTTGGTTCGATTACGGGGTAATGAGCCAGTCCTCGGGTAAACGGGAGTCGACATGATAAAGAGCAAAGACAAAAACGATATTTCCGAAGTGTTGAGTTTGGAGCGCCCATTCCGCCGGCGCAGGAAGGCTGTTTTCCTTGTTTTGATCCTGCTTGCGATCGCCGGAGGTGTTTTGTGGAAATTCTGGTCGCCGGGCGAAGCAAAACCGTTGACCAGATTTGAAACCGAACCGGTCCGAAAAGGAAGGCTGAAGGTCACCGTCTCCGCCACCGGAACATTGAAACCGGTAAATCAGGTGGATGTCGGCACGGAAGTATCGGGTATCATTCGCGAAGTTTTGATCGATTTTAATGATCCGGTTAAAAAGGGGCAAATATTGGCGCGTCTAGACGCGTCCAAATTGCAAGCGCAGAAATTGCAATCGGAAGCATCCCTCGAAGTGGCCAAAGCCGAATATGTGAAAGCTCAAACCGATGTCGAGGATGCAAAAAGCAATCTGGAACGCCTAAAAAAGGCGTATCGATTAAGCAACGGCAAAGTACCGGCGAAACAAGATTTGGACACCGCCGAAGCCAAATATCAGGTGGCTTTGGCGCAGGTGGAAGTCGCCAAGGCCAATATTATCAAAGCCGAAGCGGTTCTGGAAGCAAATGTATCCGAGTTGGCCAAGGCAACGATCTACTCGCCGATCACGGGTATCGTATTGAACCGTTCGGTGGAAACGGGTCAAACTGTCGCCGCTTCCCTTCAGGCCCCTGTTTTGTTTACTCTGGCAGAAAATCTGACCAATATGATGCTTTACGTTTCTGTGGATGAGGCCGATGTGGGGCAAATCAAGGAGGCGCAATCGGCTGAGTTCATCGTGGATGCGTACCCCGATAAAACGTTTCCCGCTCAGATCACGCAAGTCCGATTCGCTCCCCAGACCGAAAACGGTGTGGTGACCTATCAGTGCCTGCTCAAAGTGGACAATTCCGATCTGCTCCTTCGCCCGGGGATGACCGCCACAGCGGATATTTTGGTTCAAGATGAGCGGGATGCGCTTCTTGTCCCCAGCGCCGCCCTCCGTTTCACGCCCTCACAACCGCCGCATTTATTGAGCGGTCGCGGTCGGCCGGAGGCTGGCCGCAACGAGCGGTCGAGCATATTGTCCAAATTATTTCCACGGCCCGGCCGCGGCAATAGAGGTTCGCGTTCCAATGGAGACGCAGTAAAACCGAAAGCGGCGAAGGTCTGGATTATGCAAAACGGAATATCTTTGCCCGTGTTGGTTCAAACCGGGGCTTCAGACGGTATTAACACCCGCATCGTATCGGGAGATCTGAAACCGGGTTTGCAAGTCATCGTCGGTATGATTCAGGAGGCGAAATAATGTCTGAGCAGGATGGATTGTCGCTGGAATTCAAGGAACATCCGCTAATCGAGTTCAAGTCCGTTTCAAAAGTTTATGGACGCGGTCAGGCGAGGGTTCCGGCCCTGATGGATGTGGATATAAAAATTATGAAGGGTGAATTCACGGCCATCATGGGGCCGAGCGGTTCGGGCAAATCCACCGCCATGAATATCTTGGGCTGCCTCGATACGCCGACAAATGGAGATTACCTGTTCAGGGGTGTTTCCGTTGGAAACCTTTCCCGCAATCAACGTGCTTTGCTTCGCCGCCTTTATCTTGGATTCGTTTTTCAAGGTTTCAACCTGCTGAGCCGAACCTCGGCCATTGAAAATGTGGAATTGCCTTTAATCTACCGAGGCTTGAAGTCGGGAAAGCGGCAAGAGGCTGCCGTCCAAGCTTTGGCAAAGGTCGGATTGGACGATCGCGGCAGACATAGTCCGGCCGAACTCTCCGGCGGACAACAGCAGCGGGTAGCAATCGCTCGGGCACTGGTTAGCGAACCGTCCGTTCTGCTGGCCGATGAACCGACCGGCAACCTCGATTCAAGCCGCAGCAGGGAGATAATGGAACTGCTGACCTCGCTGAATCACGATTTGGGACTGACCATCGTTATGGTAACCCATGAAGACCGTATGGCGGCTTATGCCGATCGGATCATCCGATTTTTGGATGGCCGGGTTGAATCCGAAACATCCGGCCAGGAGGTAAGATCATGATCTTGAATGCGCTTTTGCTGGCCATCCGCGAAATCAAGCGCAATATGCTTCGTTCGTTTCTGACCATCCTGGGTGTGGTGATCGGCGTAGCGGCTGTTATCACACTGGTGACCGTTGGTGGGGGCGTAACGGCCAAAGTGAAAGAAGACATGAGCAAACTCGGCAGCAACCTCCTCATGGTGCGATCCGGTCAACACCGGGGGCCGGGCGGCGGATCATCGAGTGCCAAGGCGCTGACAGCCGCCGATGTGACCGCCATCAAGCGGCTGGTCGGTTCGCTGAAAGCAGTGGCGCCGGTGAACAGTACAAGCGTTACGGCCATATTCGGCAACACCAACTGGTCCACCACGGTAACCGGCACCGACAACGACTATTTTACCGTCAAAGACTGGCCGCTTAGAGAAGGTCGGTTGTTTACCGAAAATGAAATGCGTTCGGGCAAGGCGGTCGGCATCATCGGCCAAACCGCTCGAAAAGAACTGTTCGGAGAGCAGAATCCGATCGGGCAAAGAATCCGTTTGCAAAAGGTCTCCTTTCAAATCGTCGGCGTTTTGGCGGCCAGGGGAACCACCGGTATGGGGAGCGATCAGGATGACACCGTGATTGTACCCATTCGGACTTTTCAAAGGCGAATTGCCGGAAACCAGGATATTCGAATGCTTCAAATCTCCGCGGTTTCCGCCGAGCTGATTCCGAAAGCTCAGCGGGAAATCGAAATATTGCTGCGGGAACGCCGACATATCGCGCCGGGTGAAAATGACGATTTCATGGTCCGGGACATGACAGAAATCATCGAAACCATGCAAGGCACCACCAAAATATTGACAACACTCCTTGGAGCCGTCGCCGCAGTCAGTCTGCTGGTGGGGGGCATCGGCATCATGAACATCATGCTGGTTTCGGTGACCGAGCGCACCCGGGAAATAGGGACGCGTTTGGCAATCGGAGCAACGGAACGGGACGTGATGGTTCAGTTTTTAGTGGAAGCCATGGCGTTGTCAAGCCTGGGTGGACTGGTGGGCGTGGCAGCGGCGCTGGCAGCTTCCATGGGGCTGATTAGAATACTTGAAGTTCCTTTTGTCTTCAATGCAGGCATCAATCTGTCGGCTTTTGCTTTTTCCGCCGCGGTGGGCATTGTTTTCGGGTTTTTCCCCGCCAGAAAAGCCGCGCGACTCGACCCCATCGAAGCGCTGCGCTATGAATAAGGGATGGGCTATATAATGAAATTTCTTGATTTTACGATGCTCAATCGCAGGTGGCCGGCCATCGCTATCGGCATCCTGTTTCTGACAAGCTGTGCGGTCGGTCCCGAGTACCAAAAACAGGATATCGATATGCCCAAGACGTATCACAGCCGACCGGCTTTTCCTGAAGATCCAACAATGGACAATCATGAAGACTTGGCAAAATGGTGGATCCATCTGGACGACCCAATAATGGTGCGTCTGATTGATGAGGCCGTGACCAACAACCTCGATATCAAAAAAGCGGAATCCAGTTTGAAAGAGGCACGGTATCGACGCCAAATTTCCCGAGCGGATTTGGTGCCGTCTATTTCCATGTCCGGTTCGGCGTCCAAGCGCTACAACGGAAAAACCAAAGACACTCAGGACTCTTTTCAGGTCGGTTTGGATTCCGGATGGGAGCTCGATCTGTTCGGGGGGACACGGCGCAAAATCGAAGCATCTCAAGCGGAATATGAAGCCGCCCGGGAAGATTTGCGCAGTGTTCTGGTCAGCCTTACAGCCGAAGTGGCCATCAATTACGTACAGTTGCGCACGTATCAAAGGCGGCTGGTTTCGGCAGAAAACAACTTGCAAATTCAGCAGCAGGCACTCGATCTGACGCAATTGAAATTTAAAACCGGTCTGGCCCCCGGCATGGATGTCGACCGGGCTGCTTATAATCTGGCCTCTACCCGTGCCCAGATACCCAATCTACAGTCCGGACTGGACGAAATCAAAAATCGTCTGGCCGTGCTGCTGGGAGAATGGCCCGGAGAATTCACCGACATATTATCCGCGCCGGCACCGATACCTGCAAGCGAACTGGAAATAGGTATCGGGATTCCCGCCGATTTGCTGCGCAGGCGGCCCGACATTCGCCGTGCGGAGCGTGTGTTGGCCGCTCAGACGGCTCAAATTGGCGCGGCAAAAGCCGAGGCATACCCGAGTTTCAATCTCCAGGGGAGTTTGGGATACGAATCCCTGGCTCTGAGCGGACTGATATCCCCGGCCAACCTTGCGGCTGGTATTTTATCCGGTATTTCATGGCCGATATTTCAAGGTGGGGCGATCCGAAACAATATCAAGGTCCAGACTGCGCTTCAGGAGCAGGCGCTGCTCGATTATGAAACAGCAATTTACCAGGCGGTGGAAGAGGTGGAAAACGCTTTATATGCTTTGGCCAAGGAACATGAACGAATGAGGCATCTGGAGGTCGCCACTAAGTCCGCCGAAGAAGCCGCCGATGTGGCGCTCCAGCAGTACGAAGCCGGTCTGTCGGATTTTCAAAATGTATTAGAAACGCAGCGATCGCTGACCAATTTCCAGGACCAACTCGCGCAAAGCCGAGGAGCGGCGACTTTGGATCTTATTGCACTATACAAAGCCCTGGGCGGCGGTTGGACCCCGATCGATCATGCAGGCTGATATGATCGATTGTGCTTCTGCAGATCAGGAAGCAGGAGACCGCTATCGAGCAGTAGCATACGAAAATTCCTTACAAAGAAATAATACTGCAATCATTTTTGAACACAAGGGCCAGCGTCCCGGAACAAAATACCTTTACCATTCTTGACCCAGATTTTCACATACATAAGACCCTTACATCTTGGGACACCCACAGTAAATCCCTTATCACAGGCTCTATATTGATCATTTTTTATCCTACAGTTTTTTTTGATCTTATTCAGTGATCACCTTAATTTGAGCCGTTCTTTAAAACATCAGATCTTCTCTGCGATAAGCTCATATAAAAATATGAGAGTATGAGAGCTTGACTTTCAATCGATTTGATGCCCATATTTTTTTTATCCCGAGAATCCACATCGGCGCAAATTAATTTTTTTCAACCTGTTATCAAAAATATCTTAAATTGAAGCAAAACCAAACCCCACATAAATACGGCAAAGTTTTAAGAGTCAGTTTGCCATTGGTGGTTAGCATGGCAACCACAATGGTTATGGAATTTACGGACCGGATTTTTCTTGCCAATTACTCACTGGAGTCTATTGCAGCTGCACTGCCTGCGGGAATCGCTGCATTTTTATTTATTTCCTTTTTCACTGGAACAGCCGGTTACGTAAATGTTTTTATTGCCCAGTATACAGGTGCCGGTGCACTGCATCGGGTAGGTGCCGCATTATGGCAAGGGATATATTTTGCGATATTTTCCGGCGTGATGATGGCCGGCCTTTATTTCATTGCCGAACCTCTTTTCCGATTTGGTGGTCACTCCGTTGAAGTACAGCGTCTGGAAATGATTTATTTCCGAACATTATGTTTGGGTGCGGCAACACTTATTGTCGGAACCAGTCTATCGTGTTTTTATTCCGGCAGAGGACAAACCCGACCGGTGATGATCTTCAACATGATTGGCACACTTCTTAATATTCCTCTGGACTATGCGCTCATTAACGGAATCTGGATATTTCCCGAGCTCGGTATTTTGGGGGCCGGAATTGCAACGGTGACATCCTGGACGGTGGTGGCCGTTATTTTTGGTGTTATGATATTTTCCAGAGAAAATGACCGAATTTATGCGGTTCGCAAAAATCGTCAGTTTAATTTGGACCTTTTTCGCCGTTTGATGAAATTCGGCATGCCCGGAGCGCTTCAATTCAGTATGGATATTTTTGGCTTCACCTTTTTTGTTTTTATGGTGGGCAGAATCGGCAAGCTTGAGCTGGCGGTATCCAATATTGTGCTTTCCATAGATTCACTGGCGTTTATGCCCCTGATGGGCTTTTCAATGGGAACCAGTACATTGGTGGGGCAAGCCCTTGGCCGCAATTGTCCGGATGAAGCCGTCTCAGTTACAAAGGCGACCATTCACATCGTATTCGTATACATATTTTTTCTCGCCCTGGTTTTTGTATTTGTACCCCAAATGCTGCTGGATCTTTTTCGACCCGACAATTTGTCGGCTGAAAGCTACGCCGCTATGCGGAATACCGGCGTTGCCTTGCTGCGGCTTGTGGTCTGTTATCTATTTTTCGATGCGCTTTATATGATCTGCATTGGCGTGCTCAAAGGTGCCGGCGACACCCACTTTATTATGTGGAGTATAACAATAACATCATTGTTTGTAATGATATTGCCGATCTATATCGGGATCAAACATTTTGGCAGAGGGCTTTACTTTGCATGGATTTGTCTGACGCTGTTTGTTTTCTTTCTGTTTATCCTTTCATTCGGAAGATATTTACAGGGCAAGTGGAAACACATGCGAGTTATCGAAAAAGATGCCGTGCTTGAGGAACTTGGTCCGATCAATTAGCGGTTAATTGAGTTTTGAGTAATTAGGGTATCAGAGAGTCAGGGCATAACCCCATGCCGCATGACCGGACGGGCCGGCACGGAGCGTCTATTTAGTGCCAGTTCCAAAGCCCGGATAATCCGTGGTCGGGTCTCGCGCGGGTCGATGACGTCATCAATATTAAAGTGGCCGGCTGCCGGATAAGGCCCACAATATTTTTTATAGGCTTCTTCTATTTGATGTCGAAGTTGCTCCGGATCATCGGAAGCTGCAAGCTCAGCCGCACTGCTTGCCTGTACACCCCCTTGCACAGGCAACGAACCGAAATCCACTGTCGGCCAGGCCACTGTTAAAGTTTGCTTGGCTCCATAACCGCACATGGCACTTCCGCCAAATCCAAATGCCTTTCGGATGACCACCGTGATTTTGGGTACATCCGCCCAGGCCAGTGCATAGGCCACAGCCAAACCGTATCGTAAAGCACCTTCCTTTTCAGAGGTAGGTCCGGTCATCACTCCCGGTGTGTCGACAAAAAATATTAGAGGTATGTGATACGCAACGCAAAGATCGATGAAATGCCGTTGTTTTTGCGCCGCCTTTGCCGTTATCGCTCCTGCGTGAACCAAAGGTTGATTGGCAATGATGCCTACCGGATGACCGTTCATGCGGGCCAAACCCGTGATCATCATGGAAGCAAATTTGGGCTTGATCTCGAATAAACTTTCACGGTCAACCACACATTCAATGATGCGCTTCATGTCATAAGGCTGCTTAAAATGTTCAGGAAGTATTGCGAGGAGTTCCTCATCCATTCGCTTTGGATCATCATTACTATGTATTGATGGCGGGTATTCATATGCGTTGGAGGGAAGATATGAGAGATACTGTTTCGTCATCCGGATTGCGTCCTTTTCATTGATTGCTTCGTTGTCGGCGACTCCAGAAATTTCGCAATGAATTTTGGATCCGCCAAGTTCCTCCTTGCTGATTTCTTCTCCGGTAGCAGTCAGGACAACGGGCGGACCCCCGGCAGCCATCATTGCCGTGCCTTTTGTCATAATGATGAATTCCAACAGGCTTCCCACCAGTGAGGAATCTCCAGCCGAAGGTCCCATGACCACACCAATTTGTGGAGCAATTCCGGACATGCGGGCGATTTTAATATGGTGAAAGACCGCCGGCAGTCCTTCACCGATGAATTCTTCGGCTCTTGCTCCCGAACCTTCCAACAACCAAATCAAAGGCACCTTCTCCTGGGTGGCAATTTCCACCATGCGGACCTTTTTTTGAAAATGGGTTAGGCCCTCGGAGCCGCCCATAACCGTAAAGTCTTCGGCAATGACGCCGGCATTGCGGCCATCAATGTGCCCAAAGCCGGTAATAACTCCATCGGCCGGTGTCAGCTTGTCCGCCATTGCGGGACGATGGCTTTGATGGGTGGCCAGCAGACCGTATTCCTGAAAGGAGCCAGAATCGCACAACAGATCAATGCGCTCACGGGCGGTGAGTTTTCCCTGCTGATGCTGGCGCTGAACCTTTTCAGCCCCTCCCATTTCAAGGGCTTGTTGGCGTCGTTGTTCAAGCTCTTTTAAGTCTTCTTGGATTGTCATTTTCTATCTCCAGTCGCTCTTGTCCAAAATAGCTGGCACTATTTGATTAAGTCGATTATTTGAATCAGATTGCTTCGTCTCTAGCACCCCTTGCGATGACCTAAGGCCTCATTATCATTGGACTTGTCGTTGCGAGCGTAGCTAAGCAATCTCGCATTTTGGAGCCATACTGATAACTCAAATGATATTGCCTAATTTCAATTCTTTTCATTCTATTAAACCGTTGTCCGTTAAAAAATTTAGAAGTATGTGTGTGTACTGCTCAGGTTGGTTGAGATATGGAAAATGACCGGCGTTATGAAGGGTCTTTACTTGAGCCGATGGGTAGGTGGCTTTCAGCATTTCCCGTAGTTGTCCTTCTACAAGAGGATCATTATCGGCCTCGATGACCAAAACCGGTATTTTGGAAGCCTGTGAGACAGGCGCTTCAAAATGATCAAGGATGCAGTGATAGCGGGCAATGAATTGCTTTTTCGTCATCATGCCATGGGACTGCTCCATCATATACGCTAAAACAATTTCAGAGTTGCCTGAGGCGGGGTATATGGAGGTGGTCACACTTTGCCGGAGATAAAGCATTACCGCCCATTCCGGAAGATAAGGTAGAATGTTGCCTGTTTTACTGGTTTTTTGGGCAATAATATCATTGGGCGGGAACGTATTGGCAAAGACTGCTTTTTTGATCATGTGAGGATATTGATGAACCAGGTATTGGGCAAGATATCCGCCCAATGAGCTACCCACCACATTAAATTCTGAAACCTGTTCATTTTCTAAAATAGATAAGATTCCGCGGCTTAATCCCTCGAGGCTGTCAACAGGCGGATAGGTTACACAAATAATTTTAAAGCGATTCCCGAGAGCCTCCACGACTTGCCACCAGATGTCGTAAGCCCCTGCCATGCCGTGAAGGAACAAAATTGTTTCCCCGCTGTCTGCAATAGAAAGGTAATTCCATACTTTTCCGTCTACTTCGATATTTTTAAGCTTATGACGTTTTCTGAATGTTTGAAGAGACCTTCTTATTTCTTCAGGAACCTTGGTGTAGAGGTGTTGAAAGGGGATTCTGCGCACGGGAGATGAATAAGCGATTAAAGCGATCAAGACTAAAACAAATAAAATTGTGATAAGGTAAGCCATACAGTCCCCTACTTAGTTCCCATCCGGTCCCGCTGTAGCGGGTTCCGATGAGTCCCGCTTGCAGCGGGATTCTCCGCGGGCTTACTTCCTCGACGTACAATCAGTACACCTCGTCGTAAACCCCTGCCCGCTCGTGCCTTGCGTGGCAGGCGGGCTTGTGCGGCCCCCGCCAAAGGATGGCGGGATTGAAACTTTTTACGAAAGCATCAAATTCGGATTTTTTATATGTTACTTCAGCAGTTCCAGCGCCACCTGACAATACGTCTCCACACCCAGCAGCATTACCTCTTCTTTAAAATCAAACTTCGGGTTATGAACCGCTGCGCCGCCTTCACGACCCACCCCAAGCGCAAAAAAGCATCCCTTGGATTTTTGTGCATAAAACGCAAAATCTTCTCCGCCCATGGTTTTATTGGGCTCCAGCACATTGTCTTCGTCGACCACCAGGACGGCGCAGCGGCGCACCACCTCAGCCATGAATTCGTCGTTGATGGTGGGCGGATATCCAAAGGCGTATTTCAATTCAAATTCGGCACCCATTGCATCACACACACCGCGGATTATCTTTCCAACACGCTCCTCCGATGACTTCCATAACTCTAGATCAAACGTCCGGGTGGTTCCGCTCAATTCAGCTTCGCCAGGGATAATATTAAAAGCGGTTCCGGCGTGAAAGGTGCCCACCGTAACCACGGTTGGCACTAAAGGATCCATATGCCGGCTGACAATGCGCTGCAGCGCATTGACAACTTGGGTGCCGACTTCCAAGGCATCCACACACTGATGCGGCATGGCGCCATGCCCGCCTTTGCCGATTATCCTGATATCAAAGCGGTCCATGGCCGCCAAAAAAGGTCCTGATCTGACACCGATGGTTCCTTCGGGAAGCTCCGGCCATACATGGCAGCCGATGGAAAAGTCTACCTTTGGATTTTCCATCACCCCGGCCTCGATCATGGGCTTGGCCCCGCCGGGCCCTTCTTCTGCCGGCTGGAAAAGAAATTTGATCTTTCCGTTGAGTTCATTTTTGATTTTGTTGAATACGGTTGCCGCACCCAGTACCATGGCCATGTGCGCGTCATGCCCGCAGGCATGCATGGCGCCCTCATGCTCTGAAGCGAACGAAAGGCCGGTGTCCTCATTGAGCGGCAGGGCATCCATATCCGCCCGGATCATCAATGTCGGTCCGGGGTTTCCTGTATCCATAAGCCCAACCACCCCATACTGGGCAATACCTGTTTGCACCTCGATTCCTGCCTTGTTCAAATAATCCGCCACATAGGCGGAGGTCTTTTTTTCCGTGTAGGCGGTTTCCGGAATTCGATGCAGCTCACGACGGGTAGTTATAATCAGATCTTTGTGTTCACTCACCAATTGATGGACATTTGCCATAAAGTCACCTCCTGATTTTTTTGATGATCGATATTTTATAGCACACTAGTCGCTAACTATACAGTCCAAAGATTTGTCATTCCTGCGGGCGCAGGAATCCATCACCACTCGATTTTCCTGGATTCCCACTCCCTGATCGGGGTCAGGGACAGGCTTGGCGGGAATGACGGTTCCGATAATATGATATTTTTATAAAATTTATAAGACACGTCTTCAACATCGAAAAAAAATGCCGATAGGATGTGGATAAGCGTCTGCATCTGTTTCAAATTGATCTCGCAAAAACAAATTAAGTGTGTTATACGCAAAAGACGCATTTATATGACAGAGTCCGTATTAAATACTTCGCGCTGGAGGATATAATGGCGATCGCATTTGTCGATGGCTGTATCATCGTCGGAGATGGTCGAGTGCTAGAACATGCAACAGTTCTCGTTGAAGATGAAAGAATCATCAAAGTATCGGAAGGAAATGTGACCATTCCCAAAGATACCCAAAAAATGCCCTTAGACGGACAAACGCTTTTGCCCGGGTTTATTGATAGTCATGTCCACATTTGTGTGGATGGCAGCCCTGATCCAGTGACCAGTGCCTTATCCGAATCGCCAACGATGACAACCTTAAAAGCGGCAAATTTTGCAAGGCAGACCCTTTTGGCAGGCGTTACATCCATTAGAGATATGGGCGGAAAAAATGGGATCGACCTGGACCTCAAACAGGCTATCCATACCGGATTGATTCCAGGCCCCAGAATGTTGGTGAGTGGCCAGTTGATTTGTATGACCGGTGGGCACGGCTGGCAGTTGGGTTTGGAAGCAAACGGTGCGGATGAAGTTCGCAAGGCCGCGCGCGAGCAGATCAAAGCTGGTGTAGACATCGTAAAACTCATGGCCACAGGAGGCGTAATGACTCCTGCCGTAGAACCGGGCAGCGAACAGTTTACGGAAGAAGAACTTCGGGCAGGCGTTGAAGAGGCCCACAAGGCAGGTAAGAAAACGGCAACCCACGCCATGGGGAATAAAGGCATTCTCAATGCCCTGCGTGCCGGAATCGACAGTATCGAACACGGCGTCTACCTCGATGATGAGGCGGTTTCCTTGATGGCGGAAAGAAATGTCCCCTTGATTCCGACCCTATCGGCCCTGTTTAATATCGAACGTAAAGGAATCGAAGCCGGGATCCCTGCCTTTGCAGTGGAGAAGACCCTCAAGATCAAACCCTTTCACCTGAAAAGTATCCGCATAGCGCGCGATGCGGGGGTACGGATTGCGATGGGAACTGATGCCGGAACGCCTTTCAATCTGCACGGTGAAAATATGGGTGAATTGAAGCTTCTTGTGGATTATGGGGGCTTTTCGGTTATGGAAGCGATCGAAGCCGGTACTCGTATTGCTGCTCAGGTCCTCGGGATGGAAAAGGAGCTGGGTACGATTGAAGAAGGCAAACTGGCCGATCTTGTTCTGGTTGAAGGCAACCCGCTGGAAGATATAGAAATTTTGCTCAAGCGGGAGTCTATCCGCCTGGTTATGCAGGGCGGAAAAATTGTAAGCGGTGATGATTTCCAATAACTTTTAGCAAAAGGAGGACAAGAATGAAGAGCACCGGATTATATTTCAAAAAATTTATCTTTGTATCGATGTTGTTCGCCGTGCTGGGGCTGTGCCTTACGCCACTTGCAGCACAAGCGGAAATCAAGGAGCTCAATATCGGAATTGGCATCGATGCCGATACCTTGAACCCCCAGGAGCAGACAACGACCTTGCCCCAAAACATGTGCGACCTGATGTTCGACAACTTTTTCTTTCAGGATCCGGAGGGCAAGCTCCATCCCCGCTTGGCGACCAGTTACGAGGTCTCGACGGATGGCTTGACCATAACCCTGCACCTGCGCAAGGGGGTCAAATTCTCTGACGGAACCGACTTCAATGCCGACGCCGTAAAGCTGACCTGGGACCGTATTTTCGACCCCAAGATGAGGGTGCCGCTGCGCTTTGCCGTGGGTATGGTTAAGGAGTGTGTTAAGACCGACGACTACACTGTGGCGCTCAAGCTCAAATATCCGTTTGCTCCCCTGGCCCCGACACTTTCCATGTCTCTGGTCTCGCCCATCAGCCCGGCGGCTATTGAGCAATATGGCGATGACGTCCGCCAGCATCCGGTCGGGGCAGGTCCCTACCTCCTCAAAGAATGGGTCAAGGGCGATCGGATTGTCATGGTGCGCAACGAAAACTATTGGGGCGAAAAGCCCACCGTAGCCAAGATAACCTGGAAAATCGTGCCTGAAACGGCCACCCGGGAAGCTATGCTCAGGGCGGGTCAGATCGACATTTGTTATAAGCCGCTGCCCTCAAACGTTGCTGCACTCAAGGCCGACCCCAACATCACTGTGGAGATGCCCCTTGACACCAGGACCATTTTCATGGGGCTAAACTGCCAGAAAGGCGTCACCACGGACAAAAAGGTGCGTCAGGCCTTTAACTACGCCGTGGATAAAAAGGCCATTGTCAATAAGATTCTGTTTGGCACTGCCGAACCCATGAGCGGCCCGGTTTCACCCAAGGTTTTCGGTTACTTCCAGATGGACAAGCAGTACGAGTACAACCCGGAGAAAGCCAAACAGCTCTTAAAAGAGGCCAATTTTGATTTTTCCAAGACCGTCAGTATGCGCACACCCCAGGGCCGGTATCTCTTTGACAGTCAGGTTTCCGAGGCGATCCAGGCCTATCTCCAGGCCATCGGGGTTAAGGCCGAGCTGCGGACCTATGACTGGCCTACCTACGTTGCCGGATTGCTGAAGCCTATCGAGGAGTCCGAGCTGGAAGTCTTTTTGTTGGGTTGGGGACCGCTCATCCTGGATGCGGACATGGGCCTTTATGGCCAGTTCACCTGTGAGGTCAATCCGCCCAAAGGCCTCGGCGCGGCCTTTTATTGCAACCCGGAATATGACACGATCATGAAGGCCTCCCGTGAAGAACAAAACCCGGAAAAACGCCTGCAGCTGCTCAAACAGGCCTCAGAGATCGTCTGGGACGACGCTCCCTGGATGTGGCTGCACGTGGAGAAGTTCGTGATTGCGTATTCGAGCAAAATCAAAGGGATGGTGGTGACGCCCACCGAAAAGTTTTACCCGCATTACATTACGATGCAATAGGAAGATTCTGAATATCATTTTGGTGCCGGGGGGTGCTCTAACACCCCGGCACCAAAATTTTTATCGAAAATTCAAGATACTTAATAACAATTTGCTTTTTATGGCAGTCCAAATCGAACGCATCCGGAAAGACATCGATTTCATCAATAAGTTCAATGCCTCGCCGGAAAGAGGAATTACCCGACAGACTTTTTCCAAGGAATATCAGGCAGCCGTTGATTATGTGGTTAAGGAACTGAAGTACATTGGTACCGAAATTTCATATTGCCGGGGAGGTAATATAAAAGCCAGGTTGCCAGGCACCGATGGCAACGCTCCGGCGGTCATGATGGGCTCTCATCTGGATACCGTGGTCCATGGCGGCAGATTTGATGGTGTCGTCGGGGTGGTGACCGCCCTGGAGGCCGCCCGTGTAATTACGGAGCAAAAAATTGCGCACCGTCTGCCCATCGATGTCGTCGTCTTTGCAGAAGAAGAAGGCTCAAGATTCAACTGGGGGCTTCTTGGCAGTTCAATATGGACTGGACAATTGGATCACAGCCGGCTTGAGAATATCAAAGACAGCGGGGGTGTTACCTATCCAGAGGCCACGGCGCGAGCGGGCTTTGAGGTTAGCGACGAGTCTATGCTTGAGCCTGAAAAACTCAGGGCCATGCTTGAAGTTCATATCGAGCAGGGTGCTGTTCTTGAAAAAAAGGGGTGTCGAATCGGGCTGGTTGAGGCCATCGCCGGCATCAAACATTTCGACATTACCATTACCGGGAGGGCCGATCATGCCGGCACCACACCAATGGATGCTCGTGCGGATGCCTTGCAAGCGGCCGCACGCATTATTGCATCTGTGGAGGATATTGCTCAGGAGATTGGGGCACACACGGTGGCAACGGTGGGTCGAATAGCATGTGAGCCCGGACAGTCCAATGTAATTCCCGGCATTGTCAGGTTCAGCCTGGATGTTCGAAATCCTGATGAAACCGTTTTGAATTCAGCTATAACCACCATCAATCAGACGGTGAAAGATATCTGTGACAATCGCCATCTTGGGTTCGAGATAACCCCGTTAGGATCCGTACAACCGGTATCGCTATCCGGTGAGATCGTCGATTTGATGGAAGAAAAAGCCCGGGAGAAAAATATCAGATCCTTGAGGATAGTAAGCGGTGCCGGCCATGATACCGCTCTATTCGCAGAGCTGGCTGCGGCAGGAATGATTTTTGTGCCAAGCGCGAATGGGCGAAGCCACTGCCCGGAAGAATTTACCCGGCTGGAAGATATCGGCTTAGGGTGCGAGGTGCTGCTATCCACTGTGACTGCGCTAGCTGCATAACCCAGCGCGGTTAGCAGCTACTTGGTTATTACCTAATTTGAGAGTACCAAATATTAATACGATTACATGCTTAATTATCTCATAAAACGATTGCTATCTACCGTCCCGGTTTTAATAGGCATATCACTGCTGCTTTTTTTTATGCTCCGGATGCTTCCCGGGGATCCTGCACAAGTGCTGGCCGGTCAGATGGCCACGCCGGAAGAGATTGAGAACATCCGCCATCAGCTCGGGCTTGACCGACCGATCTACGAGCAATACGCTGTTTACCTGAATCATCTGGCGCGCTTCGATTTGGGCCGCTCGGCCCGGACCCAAAACCCGGTTATCGAGGAAATCTGGGCCCGTTTGCCCAACACCATATTGCTCGCCGTTGTGGCCATCAGTCTCGCTTGCCTCTTTGGTATTCCGGCCGGCATCATCTCGGCTGTGCGTCCATACAGCTGGATCGATTATTTCGTTACCACGACCGCTCTTTTCGGCATGTCTATGCCCGTGTTCTGGCTCGGTTTGATGTTGGTGGTTGTTTTTTCAGTCATTCTGAAGTGGCTTCCGGCCGGCGGCACCGGCGGCTGGCAACATGTGATACTACCGTCGTTTACGCTGGCCGCCTTTGTCGTGGCATTCATTGCCCGCATGACCCGATCGACTATGCTCGAAACGCTTTCCCAGGATTTCACAACCACCGCCCGCTCTAAGGGGCTCAAAGAACAGACCGTAATTGTGAAGCACGCATTGAAAAACGCCCTTATCCCGATTATTACCGTAATTGGGCTCCAGTTCGGACTGCTTCTGGGCGGAGCGGTTTTAACCGAGACTGTTTTTGCCTGGCCGGGCTTGGGTCGTCTGATCGTAGATTCCATTCTGGCCCGGGATTATCCCATGATCCAGGGGACCATCCATATATTTGGACTGCTTTACATCATGGTGAACTTGGCCGTTGACTTTATTTACGCCTTCGTGGACCCGAGAATCCGTTATGACTGAGATCAAAGAAGACAATGTCTGCCAGCCGAGAGAACCGCTATCCGCCAGCCGATTCAGACGCAACTGGGCCAAGCTGAGGCGCAACAAGGCAGCGCTGGTTGGCGCTGTCCTGATCCTGATGTATGTTTTGAGCGCTCTGCTGGCGCCGGTGCTTTTTACGGGTAACCCCTCGGCACCGAATCTCATCAATTCCTTGGAGACGCCAACGCTTAAAAATCCGCTGGGTACCGACGAGCTGGGGCGCTCAATCTTAGGCCGGATTATCTATGGCTCGCGAATTTCGCTCCTTATTGCCGTGGGGGTTGTTTCGGTTGGAATCGTCTTGGGTATACCTCTGGGGCTTGTCTCCGGCTATTACGGGGGTAAGATCGATTTCAGTATTCAACGGGTAACCGACACCTTGCTGGCGTTTCCGGGTTTTCTGCTTGCCTTGGCCCTGGTGGCCGTTTTGGGGGTGGGATTCAAAAATACCGTGATATCCATCGGCATCAGCATGGTGCCGATGTACATCCGTCTGGTGCGCGGCTGCGTTCTGTCGGTAAGGGAAGAAGATTACGTTGAGGCAGCCAGGGCGGTGGGCACCCGTGACGTCATCATTCTGATCAGGCACATCCTGCCCAATGTCATGGTTCCAATCACGGTTCAGACCAGTTTAAGTATGGGCATGGCCATACTTTTTGCAGCCGGTCTGGGTTTTTTAGGCATCGGGGTACAACCGCCCACGCCGGAGTGGGGCACCATGCTCGGTTCCGCCCGGTCTTATTTATTTCACGCGCCCCATGTGGCAACCTTCCCGGGAATCGCTATTTTTCTGGCTGTGCTCAGTTTCAACCTTTTGGGCGACGGTTTGCGCGATGCCCTTGATCCGAGGTTCAAGATATGAGTGAACCGGCAACGCCGCTTCTTGAAATCAAGGATTTACACACCCGATTTCATACGCTGGATGGTACAGTAAATGCTGTAGATGGGGTCGACTTTGACGTCTATCAGGGTGAGACATTAGGGCTGGTAGGGGAAAGCGGATGCGGCAAGAGCGTTACCGCCCTTTCGATTTTGCAGCTTTTACGCTGTCCGCCGGCTGAGATCCAGGGTCGCATCCTTTTTGAGGGCAACAATCTACTGGACTTGGACCGGGAAGGTATCAGGAAAATCAGGGGTAACGAAATCTCGATGATCTTTCAGGAACCCATGACCTCCTTGAATCCGGTCTTGAGGATCGGTGAACAGATCGCGGAGGCCGCCAAAATTCACAAGAGGATGACACGGCAAGAGGCCTGGCGCTGGGCGGTGGAGATGCTGCGCATGGTTCAGATACCGGGACCAGGTTCAAGATCAAAGCAATACCCGCACAAGTTTTCGGGTGGTATGCGTCAAAGAGCCATGATTGCTATGGCACTTTCATGCAACCCGCGGCTTATTTTAGCCGATGAGCCATCCACCGCCCTGGATGTCACTATTCAGGCCCAGATTATGTCACTTATGCAGAAACTCAAGGAGGAATTCAATTCCGCGATTGTGCTCATCACCCATGACCTCGGGATCATCGCTGAGATGGTCAGCAGGGTCGTCGTTATGTATGCCGGTAAAGTGGTAGAGGAAGCACCGGTAAAAGAACTTTTCAAGGACCCCCGGCATCCCTACACCCAAGGTCTGTTGGGATCAATCCCGGTTATCGGCCGTAAAGAGCAGACCGGACGCCGACTTCAGGAGATTCCGGGTATTGTGCCCAGTCCCATGGAGACCCCTTTGGGCTGCAGATTCCACCCGCGTTGCCACAAAGTGATGAATCGTTGCCAAGAGCAAGAGCCGCCCATGATCCACCTGGCAGAACATCGGCGCGTCAGCTGCTTGCTGGAAGCGTAAAGAGTTTATTAAATCCGAAATCGACTCGGCTGAGCTCGTCGCAGGCCGAGATCTAAAATCCGAAATCGAATATGGCACTTTTAGAAGTAAACAACCTGAAGAAATATTTCCCCATCAAAAAGGGTATTTTGTCCCGCACTGTCGGTCAGGTGCAAGCAGTCGACGGGGTTAGTTTCACCTTAAAAAAGGGAGAAACTTTGGGTCTGGTTGGTGAGAGCGGATGCGGCAAAACGACGGTTGGCCGATCTATCCTTCGCCTTATTGAACCCACATCCGGACAGGTAACCTTCAACGGTCAAAATTTGCTTAGGCTGGAACGCGAAGAACTCAGAAAAGTGCGGGCCTCACTTCAAATTATTTTTCAAGATCCCTTTTCTTCCCTCGATCCACGAATGAATGTCGGCCAGATCATCGCCGAACCGATCCGCAACCACCTCAAGATCTCCAAAAGTGAAATGAGGAATCAGGTGGCCTACTTGATGGAAAGAGTGGGTCTCCATCCGGAACAAATGAGCCGCTATCCGCACGAATTTTCTGGGGGACAACGCCAGCGGATCGGCATCGCCCGTGCTCTGGCTTTGAATCCGCTGGCCGTCATTTGCGATGAACCGGTCTCGGCCCTGGATGTGTCCATTCAGGCCCAGGTCATAAACCTCCTTGCCCAGCTTCAGGAACAGATGAATCTCTCCTATCTTTTCATTGCCCATGACTTAAGCATCGTTGAGCACATCAGCGACCGGGTTGCCGTCATGTATTTAGGACGTATCGTGGAATTGGCTACAGATAGGGAACTTTATCAGAATCCAATGCATCCCTATACCCAGGCACTGCTTTCAGCCGTTCCCATTCCGGATCCTGAAATTCGTAAAAAGAAAATCCTTCTTCAAGGGGATGTGCCAAGCCCCATAAATCCGCCTTCCGGATGTGCCTTTCATACTAGATGCCCGGAGCGCAAGGAGATATGCTCACGGGAAGAACCAATATTTCAGAATATCGGTGCTGACCACTGGGTTGCCTGCCATCTCATGTAAAAGGCCAAGCAGGAGAACTATCAATTAATAGTTTCTTAAATTTCTCTTAGAGTCGAACATCTAAGATTTCTTGCACTGAAGTTTTAATAATTGACTTTTCCCCCATTATAAAACATATAAATATTTGTATTTATGCCCTATCAGAATAGCATTTTCTGCTTTTGATCTGTTTTGAGTAAGGGATGTGTTGGTTTGCATTTTAAAGAAAGGAGGTTGGTTATGAAAAAACCTGTCTATGTTATGGCCTGTTTATTAATGGTCTTTTTTACCGCTGTAGTCGGAGCCCAAGTTAAAAACCCGGAAACATTTGTGCTGGCCGATTACCGAACGGTGCAGACCATTGATCCGGCCACCTCTTATGATGTTGCCGGCTCCATGCGAATCTGGAATCTTTATGAAACACTCATATTTTTTGACGGATCCTCAACGGAAGAATATGTTCCGCTTCTGGCCGCCGAGGTACCCAGCGTCAAAAACGGCGGTATCTCTGCCGACGGTAGAACCTACACATTCAAAATTCGCAATGGGGTGAAATTTCATGAAGGCGGCGAATTGACCCCCGAAGATGTCGTGTATTCGTTCAAGCGCAACATGATTGTCGATCAGGACGGCGGACCCATGTGGATGCTGCTGGAGGCCCTGACCGGCAAGGGCTCCACCAGGGACAAAGACGGGAAGATCATCGATGGTATTTTTGAAATAATTGACAAGTCCGTGGAAACCCAAGGCAACAAAGTCATCTTGCATTTGCCAAAGCCCTATCCGCCGTTGATGAGCATCCTGTGCTACACGGCGTCCTCTGTTTTAGACAAAGAATGGGCCATCTCAAAGGGCTGTTGGGATGGCAACATTAAAAATGCCGCCAAATACAACAATCCTGCCCCCGGCCATGAGCCGCTGCAAAAAATCGAAAACGGCACCGGACCCTTCAAGATGAAGCTCTGGGAACCTGCCAAGCAATTTGTTTTTGAGCGCTTTGACGATTACTGGGGACCTAAATCCCAAATCAAAACCGGGATCGTGAAATACGTAAAAGAATGGAGTACCCGCAAACTCATGCTGCAAAACGGCGACGCCGACCGTGTCGTGGTGGATACCCCCTATGTACCGGAAGTTCGGGCGATGAAAGGGCTCACGCTTTACGAGGTTCCGCAACTGGGGTATACGGCGGCCATGTTTTGCCGCAGTATCAACCCCGCCGGCAACCCGAATATCGGCAGCGGCAAGCTCGACGGCAATGGTATCCCGCCGAACTTCTTTACCGATATAAACGTGCGCAAAGCCTTTTTGCATGTCTTTGACCGCGAAACCTATAAAAAAGATGTTTTCAATGATCTGGTGATTATGCCTACCAGCCCGAATGTCGAAGGTTTGCCCTACCATAAGGAGGTTCCCTTTTATGAATTCGATTTGGAAAAGGCTGCCGAGTACATGAAAAAAGCCTGGGGCGGGAAAGTTTGGGAAAAAGGCTTTAAGATGATCATCACTCACAACACGGGAAATGAAATGCGCGAAGCCGGCGCTCACATGCTGGCTGAAAACATTATGTCGTTAAATCCGAAATTCCAAATCGACGTCCGAAATGTGGAGTGGAAGGATTATGTCGTTAAGATCCGTGACTTTCAGTACCCGCTATTTTTAAGCGGCTGGGGTGCCGATTATGCCGATCCGCATAACTTTGTCTATCCCTTTATGCATTCTAACGGGTATTATGGCCGGTTTATGGCACTGAAAAACGATGAGATTGATAAATTGTGTGATGCCGGAATCGAAACCGCAGATCCTGCCAAGCGTAAGACGATATATGCCAAACTGCAAGACATCTGGTATGAGGATGCCATCGGTGTTCCTCTGTATCAACAGATCGTGGTGCGCGCCTATCGGGATTATGTACACGGTTTTGTGCCCAATGCCATGTTTACCGATGATAACGAAATCCTGAAACGGATTTATAAAAAGTAGCGGAATATCTTTTATTTTAATGAATTTTACCGCCCGCTTTGCTCGAGGCACAGAGAGCACAGAGACTTTTATTTTTTGATTTGCCGGGGGACGGCGGCAAATCAAAAATCATCATGCCCGCGGCGGGATTAGGAAAAGCTAACTCTTGCTCTGTGTCCTCTGTGACTCTGTGGTGAAAATAAAATAACCGGCGAAACCCATATACTTTTATGCTTGCGTTTATCACACGTAGATTGCTGTTGTTAATCTTTGTTCTTTTTGGGGTTTCCGTCCTGCTCTTCGGCATCCTGATGACCTTCAGCCCGGAGCGCCGGGCCGCCACCTACGTGACCTCCCCTCAGCAGGCCAAGGACATTCCCAAAATCATCAAACAATTCGGTCTCGATGACCCCTTTTACATTCAGTATTTTCGATGGATGAAGGAGGTGCTCAAGGGCAACATGGGCTGGTCTTTAGTGGCATCCCGACCGGTCGGAGAAGCCTTTTGGAATTATTTTCCTGTGACACTCGAAATGAATCTTTTTGCTGCGCCCATCGTCATTATTTTTGGAATCTGGCTGGGGACATTATCAGGAATTCATCGAGACACCTGGATTGATCACACCACAAGAATTCTTGCCATTGTGGGCTGGTCGCTGCCCACTTTTCTTTTTGCTCTGGTGCTGCTCATGATTTTCTATGGTTATTTTCAACTTTTCTCTCCCGGTGTCCTGAGCGATCAGCTTACCATGTTTATTATTGACAATCCGGAAACCTTCACGCGCTTCACCGGTATGTATACGATTGACGGTATTTTAAACGGCCGTTTTGATATCACCCTGAATGCCCTGGCCCACCTTGTCCTTCCGGTTTCGACCTATGTAATTGTAGTCGTGGCATTAAACATGCGAGTGATGCGCTCCGGGATGATTGAGGAGTTGTCTAAAGATTATGTGATGACGGCACAGGCTAAGGGAGCTGACAAGAAAACGATTTACATAAAGCACGCCAGAAGAAATGCTCTACTTCCGGTGGTTACCGTGGCAGGCCAGCTTGTGGCCCTCTCGATGGAAGGCAGCATTGCCGTGGAGGTGGTATACAACCGTCATGGTATCGGTTGGTGGCTGGCGGAATCTGCGGTTCAGCTCGACATGCCGGTGCTGATGTGTATCTGCCTGTTTATGGGCGTTGTGTTTGTCATCACCAATCTGACGCTAGATATATTGTATGCGTATATAGATCCGAGGATACGTTTAAATTAATGCTATGACCCAACAGCATCCGCGGTTGCGTGAATTCAAATTTACGCTCTATCGAATTTTCAGGAACCCATCAGCCATTATCGGGTTTTCGCTGCTTTTCATTTTTGCCGGGGTCGCCCTTTTTGCACCTCAAATCGCACCGCCGAAATATCCCCATAATCCGTATCTGATGCCTCACAAAGGCTTTTCGCCGACCCCCAAGCCGCCAAGCCAAACCAATATCTTCGGCACCACCTCAGGCCAGTACGACATTTTCTACGGTGTGGTCTGGGGTACACGTACGGCATTTAAAATAGGGATGTTTGTGGTGGGTATTGCAGCTTTCGTAGGTGTAACCCTTGGGGCTGTATCGGGATATTTAGGGGGAATTGTTGACGAAGCGCTCATGCGCATTACGGACGTGATATGGGCTATACCGACCCTTGTACTGGCCATGGCCATCATCGTGGCCTTTGGCAGAGGCTTAGACAAAGTGATGATCGCCCTTGCCCTGGTGGGATGGCGATGGTACGTGCGGGTTATTCGCTCCGAAATCCTGACACTGCGGGACCAGGATTTTGTTCAGGCCGCAAAAATTATGGGTGTATCCGATCTGAAGATTATACTTCGCCACATTTTACCCAACGCCATTTATCCGGTTCTGATTATGGCTTCCATGGATATGGGTTCCATGGTGATCACCGCTTCGTTTCTGAGCTTTGTGGGTCTGGGGGCACCTAAGGGTTATGCAGACTGGGGCCAGATGGTGGCGCTGGCCAGAAACTATATCGTCGGTCCGCCGGGGGATCCGTTGAAATTTTGGTATGCCATTGTCATTCCCGGCGGTTGCATTGTGCTGTTTGTGCTGGCCTGGAATCTGATCGGCGACGCCCTGCGCGACGCCTTTGATCCAAAGCTCCGAAGAAGGTAATCTGTTTGTTGATTAATTCACCGCCCACTCACTTCGTTCGTTTAAGGCGCAGAGAACGAAGAGAATTATTAATTTTTCATTTGCCGCTGAGAGGACGGCAAATGAAAATTCTCAGCCGTTTCGCGGCAGGATTTATATTTGTGGGAAAAAAAATTACTTAGGAACAATTGAATGGCGAAGTTGCTCGAAACTGTCGATCTGGTTACCAACTTTTACACCTATGAAGGTGTCGTAAAAGCTTTAAACAAAGTAAGCCTGGTGGTGGATCACGGCTCGACTTTCGGATTGGTGGGCGAATCAGGCTGCGGTAAGAGTGTGACCGTTCGTTCTATCATGCGCATCGTTCAGGAACCGGGACGCATCGAAGGCGGTAAAGTCATTGTCTACCTCGACGAAAGAGACAAGCAGGCAGGCATCGACTTGCTTCAGCAGTCTGAAACTTACATGGAAAGCCTGCGGGGAGACCGTATTTCAATGATTTTCCAGGAACCCAACGCAGCCTTGAATCCAACTTTGAGTATTGGTGATCAGGTATCCGAAAGCTTCTTATTTCATCAAAAAAAGGAGATGTGTACCAAAATATACGAAGATCTTTGCGCGCCGGAGTGTCAGCTTTTCTATCCGATAAAAAAAATCCAACAGGCCGTATATGGGATGGCTTCCAATAACCCCTATGCCGTAAGCCTAAAAATAATGAATAAGGTTCCCATTTTGAAACGCTGGCAGAAAAGGCTGAAAAAAGAAGCCAAAAAACGCGCTATAGATATCATCGATAAACTCGGCATCCCCAACCCGGCACAGGTCGTTGAGCAGTACCCTCACAACCTGTCAGGCGGGATGAAGCAGCGGATTGTTATCGCCATCGCCCTGGCCTGCAATCCTGTGCTGCTCATTGCCGACGAGGCCACCTCCAACCTGGATGTGACGATTCAGGCCCAGATTCTCGAACTCTTGCGCCGGCTCAAAGAAGAAGTTATCTCCTCGATCTTGTTGATTACCCACGATTTGGGTGTGGTGGCCGAAACCTGTGATCGCGTCGGAGTTATGTACGCCGGAAACCTTTGCGAAGTTGCAGATGTCAAAGAATTGTTTGGAAATCCGTTGCATCCATACACACGGGCATTGCTGGATGCCGTGCCCAAGTTTTCCGTGGAAAAAGAATTGAAAAGTATCGAAGGTAATGTGCCCAACCTCGTCACCCCTCCACCGGGGTGCCGGTTTCATCCGCGCTGTCCGCGTGTGATGGGTGTCTGTCCGCAGACATTTCCCGAAATGAAAGAAGTCAAAAAAGACCATATGGTCGCATGTTATCTATATTAGAATGGAAAAGATCCTATCACTTAAAAACCTAAAAAAATACTACCCTATCCTGAGTGGGGTGTTCCGCAGGGAAGTAAATACTGTCAAGGCCCTGGATGGCATTGACCTGGATATTTATCGCGGCGAGTGCTTGGGTGTTGTGGGAGAATCAGGCTGCGGCAAGACCACTACAGGCAAAGCCATTATCCGTCTGCATAATCCAACCAGCGGGCACGTTTATTACTTCGGCAAAGGCATTAAATCTGAGGAACCGGTGGACATCACGATAACGAAAAATTTTGCGCTCAAAAGGCTCGGTATTCGCGGTAAATTACAAATGGTTTTTCAGGACCCGACGACTTCACTGAACCCCAGGATGCTGGTCAAACACATTATTGCCGAGCCCATCAAAAGCCAGGAGAGAATGGGCGGCAGGGAACTTGAGGATCGTGTGATTGCCTTGCTCAAACTGGTCGGTCTGACCCGCGATCATCTGCTGCGTTACCCGCATGAATTTTCGGGGGGGCAGCGGCAACGTATTGCGGTAGCCAGGGCAATCGCCACAGACCCCGAATTCATTGTGCTGGATGAGCCCACCTCGGCTCTTGATGTTTCGGTCCAGTCCCAAATATTGAATTTGCTTAAATCTCTCCAACAGACCCTCAACTTAACATTTATGTTTGTAACCCACCATCTGCTGGTGGTAAAATATATCAGCAATCGTGTGGCGGTGATGTATTTAGGGAAAATGGTGGAGATCGCAGAAACCGAAGTTCTTTTCTCAAGACCGGTGCATCCCTATACGTATGCCCTGCTTTCAGCCATTCCGATTCCGGAAGTGGAACATAAGCTAGGTCGGATCGTACTTTCCGGTGATGTTCCCAGTCCCGTTAACCCTCCTGAAGGATGCCGCTTTCACACCCGTTGCCCCTTTGCCATAGAACGCTGCCTGCAAGAAGAACCGCTGCTTGAGGCAGTGGAAGCCGGGCACCAGGCAGCCTGTCATCGAAAACATCATATAGAAGCGCTCATCGCCGAAAACTTCGGTCAAAACTGGATTTCTGCTCTGAGGTAGGAGATGAGAGAACGACTGTCAGGCTAATTCAATATTGCAATCAAGACACAATGATACTAAGTAATTTTAAGCGATCTTTTTGATTACCCAAAACATTGCTGCGCTATTGGCTGCAACGTAAAAATTTCCTGAAGGAGATAAATACAAATGACCGACTTTCAGCCTTTTGTCATGGAACGTATGATGTCCAAGTTCGAGCAGGGTGTCGAGTACAACCTTTCCGAAAGCGGGGTGCATCCTATGCTTCTCAGAGAGCTTTTAGCTGATGACTCCGATTACATCGATCACCTGCTGACCACTAACCTCAATTATCCGCACGTTAACGGTATCCCTGAGTTGCGCGAAAACATTGCCGCCTTATACGACGGTGCCTCACCGGATAATGTTCTTGTGACCGTGGGTGCGATTGAGGCCAACTATATCACCACGCGCACCTTGCTTTCGGCGGGAGAAGAGATCGTCATCATGCTTCCCAACTACATGCAGATTTGGGGTATCGCCAAAAATCACGGATTCAATATCAAAACATTCAGCCTGCGCGAAAACAACCGCTGGGCACCTGACTTGGATGAGCTGAACAAGCGGGTCACATCTAAAACAAGACTCATTGCTGTATGTAATCCGAACAACCCTACCGGCTACATCCTTACGAATGCAGAAATGGATAACATCATAGCAGCCGCAAAGCGAGCAGGAGCATGGATATTGGCTGATGAGGTTTACTGCGGTACAGAGCGGTTGACAGATGATCAGGCGCCTTCGTTTTACGGTCGATACGACAAAGTCGTTGCAATTGGCAGTATGAGCAAAGCTTACGGATTGCCCGGACTTCGGATCGGATGGGTGGTTGGCCCCGTAGACACGATCGACGAAATCTGGGCCAGGCACGAATACACCACAATCAGTGCCACGATGCTGTCAAACAAACTTGCCGCGATTGCACTCTCAGCCGGGGTGCGACCTCGCATTATCCAACGCACGCGTAACTACATCCGCCAAGGTTATCCCGTTCTACAACAGTGGATGGACAGCCATAAAGATACATTTAGCCTTGCGCCGCCACAAGCGGCCGCTATCGCCTTTGTCCGCTACCATCTTGACGTTAATTCGACAGCGTTCACGGAGCGGCTGCGTGAGGAAAAGAGTGTCCTGATTGTTCCCGGCGACCACTTCGGGATGGACAATTTTTTGCGGATAAGTTTTGGTTTACCGCATGATTATCTGATGGCTGCCTTGGACCGTATCCATGCTTTAATTTTGGAATTAAAAGCCTGAATCATTGCAATCAAGACGATGAAGTTGGAAAGCACAAATCCTCTCTATGAATCTGGAACTCCAAATTAAGACCATGGACCTTAAAACATGGGTATTGGAAGCGCAACGGTGCGGTATGCTAAGATGAGAAGAAAAAACAAATTTGAACTGATGTGAAAGATCGAGGAAAAAACAGACATGGCAGACATTAAAGACACCGTGGATTTCTACTGGGATCCCGTCTGACCCTGGTGTTGGATTACATCCAGGTGGATGGAAGATGTCGGACGGCAAAAACGTATTCACGTAGATTGGAAGCTTTTTAGCCTCAAACTCATAAATAAGGACCGGGACATTCCCGAGGATTTTAAAATACTGCATGAAATAGGTCTCAATGCATTGCGGGTTGCTGCTGCGGTTCGCCGTGATTATGGTAACGATGAAGTCGGCAAACTCTATACGGAGATGGGAGCGCGCTACCACCATGATAAAGAGGACATCGATGAGCCCTCAGCACTGAAAGAAATCTTGCAAGTCTGCAATTTCCCAACTCAACTGAGTGCGGCAGCCGATGACGAATCCTGGGAT
>CP070746.1:364009-375294 GCA_020348305.1 Desulfobacterales bacterium | reverse complement strand
CCCCGGATCTTCTGGGGCCGTCCGTTTCGAAAAAGATGGGAATCCCCTATGTTATTTTTCAAGGCATTTATTCCACCAAAAGAAGACGCGACTGGAAAACCCGACCTGGATTTTATCTCAATAAACATAGTCTGGGTGCCGCCCGGCATGTTTTCACGAACAAAAAAGTGGATCTGCTTAACATAAAACGTCTCATACCTGAAAACAGAATCACCTATATCGCTCCGGGTCTGATACCCGATGATTTCAGTTTTGATGCCGAGGCTCGAGCCCATCTGCGGCGCAAGTTGAATGTGGGTGATGCGCCGGTGGTTTTTTCTGCGGCCATGTTCCGACAGGATGTCAAAACCGAAGGGTTGACCTGGGTGATTCGGGCTTGCGGTGAGCTCTACAGGCGAGGATATCCTCTTTGGCTGGTTATTGCCGGCGATGGTAAAGAAAAGCATAAACTTCAGAAGCTGGCCGGCGAGCATCTACCGCAACGCACTCGTTTCGTCGGCAAAGTTGCGCGCAACGAAATGTACCGTTTTTATAGTGCCGGCGATGTGTTTGTGTTCCCGGGGATCAGGGAATCACTGGGCATGGTTTTTCTCGAAGCCCAATCGTGTGGGCTTCCGGTGGTTGCTTTTGAAAATGCCGGTGTTCCCGAGGCAGTTCAAGACGGAAACACCGGATTTCTTGTGCCGATGTATGCTATGCAAGATTTCGTTCAGGCGATTGAACGCCTTTTGACCAATAAAAACCTTCGACAAGAGATGGGTAAGCAGGCACGGAACTATGTGCGTAAATATCATGATTTAAATAAAAATTATCGGACATTGGAATTTACGCTTTTACAAATTGTCGACCATCAGTAACATAAATTTTCTTCTTATTGCAGTTTAGAATATAGCGATGGGTGTTTGGTGTTTCGTATTTAGTGTTTAGTAAAAGATTTTCTCGAGTTACAAGGTAACCAAAGCAAAATATAATAATTTCTATAACCTTAACACGTAGTTGCATTTTTTCAGCATATATCGTTAAAAGTGTATCAGAGATGTTCTTCTGGAGACCGCATTGATCAATGTCCGATCATAAAAATATCACTCGCTTTGGCCTCATACGCCACGCTGAAACCCTGTGGAACCTGCAAAATAGAATTCAGGGCCACAACGACTCACCACTTACAGCGAAAGGAGAAAGGCAAGCAACGCAATGGGGCCAGGCCCTGAAAGACGTTCAATGGGATCGTATTCTTGCCAGCGATACCGGCCGTGCGCTTGTAACTGCCAGCAGAATCAACAACACGCTTCAGATTCCGCTGACATCGGAGCCAAGACTTAGAGAACAGCATTGGGGTCAATGGACAGGTAAAACAGTTGCCCAGATCGAAACGGAAGCTTCACAACTGCTGGCAGAACAAACAAAGGCCGGATGGAAGTTTCGTCCGCCGGGAGGAGAAGATCGTTTAAACATATGGCAAAGAAGTCATAACGCGTTAGTTGAAGCCGCTGATAAATGGTCTGGTGAGCGCATTTTGATTGTCACCCATGAAGGGGTCGTTAAAAGCTTAATCTACCGTCTTTATGGCCGACAGTTTCTGCCGCATGAACCACCGTTGATCAAAGCCTTTCACTTGCATTGGCTCATCCATAGCCACCAAGGCCTCAAGTTGGAAAAAGTCAATGCCGTAGCGCTTGTTTAGAATAGAAACGGAGCAACGCTGAAATATGAATTATCTAATGATACATGATATTCAAAAAGAATACCTCGATTTAGACCTAGATCAATACAAACTGACATTCGATGATGGTCTGTTTTCCCAATATTATTATTTCCCGCTATTCAAAAACCATCCAGAAAAATTGAGATACTTCATTACCACTTCGTTCATAAAACCGGGTTCTGCCAGAGACATGTTCAACGGCAAGTATATTTCGCATTTGAAAACCAAGAAATACATGCACCGGACGTTTATTAAAGGCAACTATGATCATTTTATGACCGTCGAAGAAATCCAAGAACTATCGAAGCATCCCAATGTTCGAATCGGCGTCCATAGTCATTTTCATGATGTCATCTTAACCCGCAAACATCCAAGTAAGCGAAAACCTCCGAGCCAATGGAGATTGGAACGTTTTGATAATATCCCTAAAATTTCAAAAAAAGATTTTAGTATTCGCTCGAAGCTTGCGTTTCAAGGGTTTTACTTTAAAGATGGTATGCTTACACGTCGATCAGAAGCGCAATGGCAAGATTACATAAGATATGATACCGAGCTGGGCATAAAGTGGATGGAGGATAATTTAGGGTTTACACCTGACTTGTACTGCTTTCCGTTTAATGAGTACAATGAAAAATTAGTATCAATTCTCAAAACATACGGATTTACAAAATTTTTTGCTGCTCGACCCGGAAAAAGCAGAGAGATTAAAGGCAGGCTAGATATTGATCGTCTTATCGAGATTTAAACCTATTAGCTCGGACCAGATGTCACATCTGCCTAAGATAACGTAAATTGGTTAAAAGAACCGACACGGGGTCCTGATTACTCACAGGTAACAAACTGACAGTTTGGTCAGTGGCAATTCGCGGCAAACGGGGTTTATGGATGGTAAGCCCGGGATTCGCCTTTTGCAAAAAGTCGCACAGGATTTCACCGGCCATTTTCGCTGCGGCATACTCGCCCATATCCAAAGGCAGTTCCTCAATCGCTGCCGAGGATGGATAGAATATCTTTTGCAAGCCAGTTGATGGGGCCGCCACGGTTTGAACAGTCCGGAGGAACCCTATGACATAATACTCACTAAAGGTGGTAAAGCGCTGGGCGGAAAACTTGCCTTTGGCTGCTCCAAAAATAAATGGTGTGGCGAAATAATATAAATACAGAGGCTTCGAACGATTCGCGATCTTACGCAACAGCTCTTGCGAGGGTTCTAATACATTCAAGGGGAGGCAATCCGCGTCTGCTCCGTGAGAAACAATTTCTTCTACAATACGTTTTACATCCTGTTGGCCTTGATAATAAGTAATGATGACCTCGGCGCCTCCTGCGGCTAAGAGCTTGGCGGTGACTTCCCCTAAACCGCGAGATCCTCCGATAATCAGCGCCCGTTGTGCTGAAAATTCTTCTGATTCAACTTCACGGCAGACGTCTGTGAACGCGGCTTGTCCTTGAGGTTTTGGTCGAAAGAAGGCTTTTAATTGTCCTTTCATCCCTGGCGCTTCAACATCCATTAAGAGCAGGGCCAATCGCTTGTTGCAAGCCGCGACATGATAATTCAGCCTCTGAACTGCGCTACCATCTGAAAAAAATGTCAGATTGAGTCCCGAATAGATTGAGTGCAGTCCTGGGCATTCCATACCGACAAGTCGCGTTGTCGCTAATAGTGCGGCAAGCTGCATAGGCGGTAACACCCGCATGAGATTGGGAAAAAGCCTCGCGGCCAATTCTCTATCAAAATACAGGGAGACGTTGCCCGCAGCCGCTAGCGTCTCGTCCATGGAGCGTTCCCGGCATTTTTCCGGTTCTTGAGACGTCGTTGGCAAAGTCACGGTCGGGTGTTGCCGTAAGGGGCTCCAGGCAATATGAATCCACGCGGTACGCGTCTTGTCAGTTTCCAATTGAATTTCGACCTGGTGTTCATATTGCGCGGTATAAATGCAATTGACGGTCTGTCCCACGCCTATTCCTGCCTGAAAATTGGCTTTGACAGTCCGTAGTTCCAAAGGTTGCGTCTGGGTTTTCAAATAATGATCTACACTCCATAGCAAAGCATGCAGGCCATGAACGACTTGCCGCCCAAACAGGAGACGCCGGGCAAGTATGGGATCCACGTGCAAAGGATTATAGTCGCCGGAGAGTTTTGCAAAAGCAAACTGATCGTCAGATGTAAATGCGCGCTGTGTCATTGTTCGTTATGCGCTAAGGGACAAGTTCAATATGCTCAGGGACAAGAAAGGGCTCCTTTCCATCCCGCATAAAACAATCCCCCTTTTGCTGAAATCGGGGAGCTAAGCTATTAAAAAAATCCAAACACGGTTTATTTTTGGAGGTGGGAATATATCGAGCGTACACATCTTCGATTCCCAATGCTCGCGCATGGTGAATCGCTGTGAAAAGCATGGTTTCTTCTATTTTGCGTCCCAGCACCCGACAGCTCAAAATAAAATCCACAATTTGAGCTTTTCGATCTTGAATTTCGAGGCTTACGATACCTGTCAGACCCGCATCACCAAATTTATCAGATACTCGCAACGTCCAAAGCTTATGATGTTTGTGTTCGGCCCAGGTCATGAGTTCTGCTTCAGACATCCGTCTTGTGGAGAGGTTCATTTGATTGGTTTTGTTCAGCAGTTGCGTCGCTCTTTGCAGATTTGCAGGATGAAGTTCTTCAACCTGGACCCGAATTGCTAAACGTGTCAACCATTCCTCTAATGAACGGACTGTTTTTTTCAATTCCTGGCGTTTATTTTCTGTAAAATACATGGTGGCTCTGTCAAGATCTTCCTGGCTGAGAGAAGGCATCTCAAAACACCGCAGACTGAGCAGGGTCGCCGGATACAACAGGGGGTCTTTCGGCCAATCAGGCACAAAAACCTCTGGCAGACTCTCTTTGACGCGTGCCCGTTCACCGGGACTGTCGTCAATAAACACGGCAGACTGGGGCCCAAGATTCAATTCGGTCATCAAGTCAAGGACATTTTGGACTTTATCCTGCCAATTAATTCGCCAGCCGGCAAAATCATCCAACTTGAGCACCATTTCAGGGTGTTTTCTGATCGCTTCTATCGCAACCTGCTCCTCATTTTTACTCACAATTGCCAGAAGAATCCCTCGATTTTTCATAGATTTCAGCGCTTGCTGGAAATCTATATAGGCTTCCCCGAGGTGATGATGTCCGCCTAACACAAGATTTTCCCACCCGACATCGCCGACAATGCCTCCCCACAACGTATCATCCAAATCGACGATGATGAGTTTTCGGGCATACCCGAGCATTCCGCGTAAGGCCGCTTTCACATCCCGCGCGGCCTCCTTGAAGACCTCATTGCCAAATACGATTTTCCCCAGATACCATAGTTTAGGACTGAATGCATGGATCCCTGCCCGCTCAATCCATTTGTGAGTATTGAGGACATAGATATTGGAAGCCTCTTCCAGATTCTCAGCCAGCCGTAAATTCATTCGCATGACGGTGTTCGTCAGCCCGATTTCGGTCTTCATGTCCAGTACGCCGAAGACGCTGCGATATGACGGCAGCACCCAGAACGGAACAAATGCGTACCTTACGCCCTCACTCATGTTCACCAACAATGAGGAGTATTCATCGACCTGTTGAAGCACCTGCTGCAGCGCAACCTGTTCATACCTGAGAAGCGCATTAAAATCAGAAATAACGGACTGGGGCCGGGTCCAAATCACGGCAACATCCGGGGTATTTTGCCAACACGGCAAGTCTTTGTGTAATAAGGTTGATACAGGCTGCCCAAATGGGGCGGTAATAACCTTTATGGCGGGAAATTCCGGATCATTGGCGACGTAACCGGCGAAATTTTGCAGATTGAAATCTGAAACAAGAACACAAGTATATTGTTGCTTATCCATCACGTTTCTCTTGTAGCAGCAGGTGGATGTAATCTGCAAGTGTCCCAAGTGTATGGAATACCTGATTGACCTGAGACATGGTGCGATCATCGGTTAGCAGAATAGGTATGCCGAGTTTTTCGGCTGTCTGTTGTTCGGTCACGACAATTAAATTAATCAATCCTGCTGAATCCAATCTTCCAAAATCACCGGTTAAAGGTGTCTCTAAATCTTTTTGCAGGTGTTCTTCCGGCGGGCGTAGCTGGTTGAGCTCGTCAATGACGCTGAACAGCATTTGAGTAATCTTTTCGTGCATTGCCACATGTCCTCGTCACAGTTCAGAGCATTTAATAAAACACGAGATCTCCGTCTCCGCCATGTAAACGGTAGTCCGTCAAGGCAATATCTGCAAACGTTTTTGATAGAAAAAATCCTCTAGAAACCGCTTTGGTAGACCAATAGGGACAGTGAAGCTCTGCAAAACTTTTAACTAACCGCTCATCATACAGGCTGAGGGCACTCATATCCATCGCAAGAGCGTGATAGACCACTGCAGCGGTGACAGACGAGGCATGATGGCTCTCAAAATAGGAATACACGACGCTCATCCGATCATCACGCACTTTGAGCATGAAAAACCCTACCATTCCATTGTTCTGCTCAAACACCTTGACACCAAGATACAAAAATCTGTCGGAGCGTGACGAAAAAAAATATCGCCTGCTCGCAGAATCCTTTAACGGCGCCGATAATATCCAGGGGTAAATCATCATCCAACTGAGCTCTGCCTTTCCTTTTCGAGTCAGGTCATGTTGGTGATGTCGTTGTATGAAATGGCCTGTCTCTTCATCTATGGAAGAAATATACTCAAAGGTCAGACGCTGACATATGGTGTTACGCCGTTGCCAGAAAAAACTTCTTAGATTCACGATTTCATCCAGCATGGCATCAAAGATTTTAAACAATACCCGGAATATTTTCATCGTAGGGAGCTTCCGGGAGATAGCTCTGGTCACATTAAACCGAAACCTGATATCCAGTCCTTGCAATGTTTTAAAAGCAAAAAACTTTTGAGAAGCATCAAGCGCTTTCCTGGCTTCCTTTGAGCCTCCTGACACTCCAAGATACTGATGATACGCGTTTAGTGCTTTAAAAAGAAGAATGGCGCCAACTCCCGCGGTTGAACAACATGGATCAACCCACCAACCGGTCAACCAGCCAAATTTGTATGCTGTGTTATTGACAAAGATTTTATCGGGAAGAATCCCAAGATAGCCGATCACCTGGTTATCCTGATAAGCAACCAACAAGACAAGATCATCCTTGTCTGCCCGGGGATTGTGACTGTATGATAACGCTCTGTGTTTTGTTATCGGCAAGTTTTTTGTCAACCAAAAATCCTCTGATAACAGAGCTGTCTTTAAATCGGCGACAGTAAACGTTTTAATTTCCATCGCGTCTCGTATTTCTGAAGTTTACCTGAAAAATAAAGATAATAACTTGCTTTTGTAAGCGCCGAGGATAGCGTAAAAGAATTGAGTGTCAAGCTGGAAGTCCATGCGTTCTCATTATGGATTATCTGTTTACAAATAATCTATTTAGTTAGGCAATTTTTTTATTAATCAATCTTTTAATCTCGCGTATTTTGCCCCAAAAAATAGATTTGAAATTTAAATAGATTAAATTGAGTTTAGAACCGAATGAATCGTTGAAAACAGCGCCCTTAACGATTTCATCGCTGGGGTGTCTATAAACAATCAACCATATGATATTTTGCAGCATTTGTTTTTTTGTCAATGGAAATAATTTAGGTGCAAAACCCCAAGTGTTAGCCATGCGCTCCTGCAAGCTGTCAATGCTTACATCTTCTTCATTGATATATCCATCTTCCAAAGCTTTTTGTGTTAACGGATATCCAGGAAAATATTGAAGAGAATATATATTGAAATGTAATGGTTTCGGCAATTGCAGCAGAAAATTGATTGTCTCTTTTAAAGATTCTTCGGTATCATAAGGAATATCCATAATTAAGTCATATCGAATCTTCACATCATGCTTGGCTATCTCATGGGCGATTTTGATCATTTGGCTGTTTTTGCCGGGTCTGGTGAACACCTGATTCCGGATGTGATCCGTACCGGCCTCTATGCCGAACTTGAGGCGATGCAGACCGCATTTTTTTAATCGGGCGATAGTTGAAGATTTTATCAGTGTTGGATTGTACTGGATTTTAAACGGCAGTCCGATCTCTTTAGGGTACAGGGTTTCGAACTCGCTCAACCAGGTTTCTTGTGTCCCAAAATTTTCATCCTGAAACTCAACGATTTCCTTTTTGTTTCCCGGAATTGCCAAAATTTTTTTCATTTCGGCAATCACATTAGAAACCGTCCTTCTGCGAACGAAACGGCCCAGATCTTTGTACATCGGTCGCAATAGGCTATTCACACAATATGAGCAGCCGAACGGGCATCCCCGTGCGGGCATTATATCCAGGATTGGATATAAAATAGTAGGATCATTGTTGGTTATGGTATTGGATCCAATAAAATAAAATGAATCTCTTGCGTATGCCGCAGAAGGGATGGAATCCAAATCCTGTATCAAAGGTCTCAGGGGATTCCGGATGACATTTCCGTTTTTATTTACCCACAAATTTTGGATTTGGTGATACGCTTTCCCATCTCTTATCGAAGTGACCAAGTCGATTAGCGCTCCTTCTCCCTCGCCCATACAAATCATGTCAGCCTCTTTTAAACACATTTCAGGTGACAGGGTCGGATGAATGCCCCCCCAAACGACGGAAGCCGAGGAGCTGTTTTTAATAATTTTCGTCAATCGCTTTGCAACAGAAAAATACGGTGAGTAGACACTCATACCAACGATGCTTGGATTTAATTCAGTAATTTTCTCTCTGAATAAACTCTCCTCTATAGGTGTTGATGGCCGAATGTCATTCGTATAGTGATTTTTGAAGAAAATAGTGTATGGCTCAACCCCATCAATATTTTCTAATACAGAGTGCAAAATCCGGATAGGAAAGTTCTGATACTTGTACAAAGCAATCAAAACAACATTTATCGGTTCTGAGTATCGGTTCATGATGCAAGTCCTATCGTAAATGGCTAATTGGCCGATCTGATTTTTCCAGGATTTCTTCTTGAGCTTTTCCCAAGTGCTTCACCCGCTGATCAATAACATCTTGCGGTTGTTTCCCCTCCAGTAGACTGGCCTGGGTTCTCGGCCTGTCTTCATAGCCGTAGATATGGACAAATGGAAATTCAAATTTCCATTTATTTGTCTCTCTTGATCTCATTCATACCGATTAGAGCGTGCTGCGGCATCGGTAAAAAAGCGCTCAAAACTAGCAGAAATTATAATGCATGTCAAGCAGGGCCAGAGGGTTCAATCCGAAACGAAACAAAAGCTTGACAAGAATTAAGCATGAATTTAGGAATTGAGGTATTCAGAGATGAAGAAATTTGTCAATTGGATTGATTTCTATTTTCGTTTCTTAAGTTCAAAATTACCGAATTCTCAATTCAAAATAACTCATAGATAATATGAAGATTATTCAATACTGTCAACATATTCTGGGCATCGGGCACCTGTTTCGCAGCCTTCAAATCGCAAAAGCGCTTTGCAATCATGAAGTCATTTTGGTTACCGGAGGCCCGCATGTTGATGCAAACTTCCCGGAACATGTGCGGGAATTTTGCCTTCCCGACCTTCAGATGGATCACGAATTTAGAGGGCTTTTTAGCACGGATCCGCATGCCACCCTTGAGCATGTAAGAAAAGAGCGGCTACGACGTCTACTTGTCCTTTTTGAGAAAGAAGCCCCCGATTTATTTATCGTCGAGCTTTATCCGTTTGGCCGCAAGGCATTTCGTTTCGAGCTCGATCCGGTGCTTGAGGCCATACGAGAACATCGGTTACCTTCCTGCGGGGTTGTATGCAGCCTGCGAGATATTCTCGTGGAAAAGGAAGATCAGGAACGACACGAATCTCGCGCCGTCCGCACGCTGAACCGTTATTTTGATGCGGTGCTGGTTCACGCCGATCCAGGATTCGTAAAAATTGAGGAAACCTTTTTCCACTTAGATGAAGTTACTATTCCTTTAGTATATACGGGGTATATCGCCCCAAAGATTGAAGCCGATAGCCGCGCCAAGATTCGCAAACGGCTGGGAATTTCAGAAGATGAAATCCTTATTGTCGCCAGCGCCGGCGGGGGCAGCGTTGGTACACCGCTTTTAGAATCGGCGATAAACGCTTTTAAACAGCTAAATGTTGAGCGTTCGAAATATCTACGCGTTTATACCGGTCCCTTCATTGGAAAAGAAAATTTTAATCTTTTAAAGAGCAAGGCTGTCTCGGAGATAATGATCGAGGAGTTTGCGTCAGATTTTCTGTCTTATCTTGCCGCAGCAGATCTTTCTATCAGTATGGCCGGATACAATACCAGCATGAGTATATTATCGACCAAGGTTCCTGCTCTAGTATGGCCGTTTTCAAATAATCACGAGCAAGGTCTGCGAGCCGAGCGATTTGCCGAAATAGGTGCGTTACGGGTATTGGAGGATCAGGATTTACTCCCCGAACGTCTGGCTGAAATCATGGCGCAGACCCTGTCTAGGCCCTCTAGAGTAACGACCAATATCGAATTGGACGGTGCCGATAACACCGCCAGATGGATTGAAGCCTGGGAAAAAGGAAATGGCAAACGCTAACCCGGACTAGCCCCATAAAAAGTGAAATCTGGTTATCCGGAAATCCAAAGTTGCCATTAAACTAACTTATCCGTGGGAGCGGCTTCCAGCCGCGATTATGGGGGAAGTTTAATCGATTTTTTTCGTGGCTGGAAGCCACGCCCATATAAGGCATTCTATCTCTTTGAATCAAGTTAAGAAAAACGTTACTCATATTTTGACGGACCACTGACAACAAAAATAGGACAAAAACGAAACAATAAATGTTAAAGCTTATTCGTCAGAGATAATAAAGATATCTGGTCGGGTCATATGAAAATAATTTTCTATTGCCAATATGTCTGGGGCATGGGACATTTGTTTCGAAGTGTGGAGTTTGCACGGGCGCTCTGCGGCCATCGGGTGACCCTGATTGCCGGCGGCCAGGAAGTTGATATCGAATTGCCGGATCATGTAACACTTCTGCGATTGCCGACGCTTTACATGGATGAGAAATTTACCAGGCTAATTCCAGGCAATCCCGAACAGAACGTCGATGATATTCAACGCGAGCGCAAAGAGATTTTATTTACATTGTTTGAAAACCAGCGACCGGATCTATTTATTGTTGAGCTTTTTCCTTTTGGACGCACGGTATTTGGCTTTGAACTGCAACCGCTTTTACAATCAATTCGGGAAGGCAGATTTGGAAATGTAAAAAGCGTATGCAGCCTGCGGGATATTTTGGTGGAAAAAAAGCATGCCCAAGCGTATGAAGAACGGGTTTTGAACTATTTACAAAACTATTTCGATCTGTTGTTGATTCATTCCGATGAAACGCTTCTCACCTTGGATGAAACCTTCAGCCGGGTGCGTGAAATTCCAGTTCCGATATATTATACCGGCTTTATTACCCAACAAGGTAATCCGCTTAACGCAAAAAAACTGCGGCAAGAATTGGATCTTGGCCCCCATGAAAAGCTGATTGTCGCCAGCGCAGGAGGCGGTCGGGCAGGCTATAAACCGTTAAA
>CP070746.1:347673-363909 GCA_020348305.1 Desulfobacterales bacterium | reverse complement strand
GAGTTATTCGTTATTTGTTATTGGTTAATGGTTTAAGAGGAATAAAATCTGTTTTTATATTTTATCAATCAGAGCATGATAAAATGAGGCGACCATCAAATTCGAATAACGAGTAACAAATAACCATTAACGCCTAATTGAGCTATTTTCGCACAATTAGGGTTATAATAACCATTTATTCAAAGACCACAAGTGCGTCCACGGCCACAGGCTTTCCGTCTATCAATTTTAGCGGATTAATATCAATTTCATGCACCTTGTCATGGTCCAGACCGATTTGACCTACAGCCAGCAGAATATCGGCCAGGGCCTCGCGATCCACTGCCGGCTTTCCCCTGAAAGCCTCCAGAATCTTTTTTCCTTTGATATCATTCATCATGTCCATGGCATCCCAGCGGGTAAGCGGCGCAACCCGAAACGCAACATCTTCCAAAATTTCGGTAAAAATACCACCCAGTCCATACATGACACAGGGACCGAACTGTGAGTCTCGGGTAAGCCCTACCATGAGCTCGCGATCGCCCTTGATCATTTGTTGAACCAGGACCTCTTTGACCTCAGCCTTTGGATTTGTTGTTAATTCCTTGAAGGCCTGACGGACGTCTTCTTCGTCTTTAAGATTCAGAGAGATCAGATTCATTTCAGTTTTATGACTAATCGCTTCTCCTGATCCTTTGAGAACAACCGGATAGCCAATCTCCGCTGCTTTTTTCACGGCATCTTCGGCTGTGCTGACAATACCTTCTCGAGTGATGGGAATACCATACTCAGCTAGCAGCAACTTTGATTCATACTCAGATAGTGACGTGGCTCCTCTTTTCAATGCATCTTCGATTAGTTTCATTTTTTTATCCCGGTGTTTAGTGTTTGATGTTTCGAGTTCCGTGTTTCATGTTCCGGGTTTCGGATTGTGTTTTGGTCTCTGAAAAATGGAGAAATACCTTGTCTTATCCTCGTAACGCGAAACGCGTAACTCGCAACATTAGTTTTGAGTTTACTATATAAACAATATTTTTTTATGTTACCAATTTACTGTTGTGAGTCAAGAAATCTTCTGTATTTACACATCTGCCACAAAACGCGGACTGCCCTTTCCGGTGTCGGATACGATACCACCTGAAATTCGTATAGATTGGATCTGTGTAACGTTTCAGGGCCGATGGCCACCACAATAATCGGTTTTCCGGTGCGTTTTACCAATCTTCCGATACCTTCCAGCATCCAATCCGGCTTTTTCCGGCGTTGGTCAAAATATTCTGATGCCATCTTGATAGCGTCCAGCAACGGTTGAGGCCCCTTTACATCTTTTGAGTAAGGGTATTGGGGGGTTCGTCTACCGGCTCCGAGCGCAATGACGGCGTCTACACCCTCCCACTCGGCCAGGACTTCCAGACAATCCAGATACGGATCATGGGCAATGGTGGCCACTAAATCTATCGGATTTCCCCGGCTCCAATATTTGGGCAGGTGTTTATCCAATTTTCGGATGATCTTATCCGGCAATTGGGGAATCTTCAATCCGTTTTCTTCACAGGCATCCACGGTGATAACCCCCCAGCCACCGCCGCGAGTAATGATCCCGATGCGGTTTCCTTTGGGTAGCGGACAATTAGCGAAGGCCCTGGCGCAGTCCAACAGCGCCTGACTGGTTTTCACCTCCAGCATACCGGCCTGACGAAAGACCGACTTAAAAATTTTGGATTGCCCGGCCATGGCCCCTGTATGGGTAGCGGCCGCCCGGCCACCGGCATCGGTGCGTCCGCCCTTAAAGACAATGATCGGCTTTTTGCGGCTGACTTCTTGAGCTACAGGAAAAAGCTCCATGCCGGGATCGATTCCTTCAAGATAACCGATGATAACATCAGTCGCTTTGTCCTGTCCGAAGTAACGGATATAGTCTAGGCAGCTTAAATCTCCTTCATTTCCGCTGCTGACGAATTTTTCAAAACCAACCCCTTCTTCCGCACCCCAGCCCAACATCTGAACCCCGAGATTGCCGCTTTGGGAGAACATGGATATATTGCCTTGCAACGGCATAATCGGGGGCATTTTAGCATGCAGTTTGGTCTGGGAGCTGAATATGCCCATACTGTTGGGACCCACCAGACGGATGCCGTATTTTGCGGCTCTTGAAACCACATCACGCTCGAGGGCGGCGCCCTCAGGACCGGTTTCACTGAAATCCGATGTGACCACGATGCCAAAGGGTATCCCTTTTTGGCCGCATTCGTCAATCAGCGGCGGCACCACTTTGGCCGGCGTTGTAATGATGACCAGATCCACAGCTTCGGGAACATCCGCCACACAGGGGTAACACTTCTGTCCAAGGATGGAGTCCTCTTTGGGATTTACCGGGTATATTTTACCGCTGTAATCGCCCTTCAGAATATTAAGAAGAATTATAAAGCCCCATTTGCTTGGATTGGCCGAAGCGCCGATCATCGCGATGCTTTTCGGATTAAATAGTCTATCAAGATTCAGATCATTCATTATTTTAACTCTTTGCTAGAAAGATCCAACAACTGCCGTGCCACAATAAGATGCTGAATCTGCCCTGTTCCTTCATAGATGTCAATAATTTTACTGGCTCTCATCCATTTTCCCGACTGCTTAAATCATTTCACACTTTAGATCATATTTACTAATTGAGCTGCATCGCTTAATTGGTATTATAGTCCTCTGGGTGTCTTAGGTGGACAATAATAGACTCCGGGGCCGGTTCCCTCAACAGGATGAAGTTGAAGCGTTTCTCTAGCAGCAATTATTTTAGCAACCCGGCTGTTGGAATCGTTCACGTCCCCAAAATAAATTGCTTGACCTTCACAGCAAATTACACAGAATGGTTCAAGCCCCTGGTTTATTCGATGCCTGCAAAGATTACATTTTTCAGCTTTATCCGTTTCGGAATTAAATATAATGGCATCATACGGGCAAGCATCCAAGCACGTTTGACATCCGTCACATTTTTCCTTGTCCAGGGTAACCGGTCCGTCCTCACGTTTTATAAGAGCTTCCATTGGACAAACCTCTGCACAAGGTGGCTGCTCGCAGTGTTGGCATAATTGGGGAAGAAAATGCATTTTCAAATCCGGAAATCGTCCTTCAGGTGTATCCTTTTGGGCGACATTCAGGGTTTTAACCCGAATCCACCCCTTTGCCCCCTGATTTTCTATTTTACAAGCTACGGTGCAGGCTTCACACCCGATGCACCGTTCCTGGTCGATGATTAGACCCAGTCGCTTTTTCAACTTTATCCCTCCTTATATCTTATTACTTCCACAGCCACATCATTCATATGCATATTCGGTTCATAAATTTTTTCCTGAACGGGATTAATGACATCATGGGTAAGATGGTTGACACTTCCTTCTTTAAATTGGTCAATCCACCATCCCTGGTTTATATTGATCACCCCCGGCCTCACACCTTCCGTTACCCTGGCCTTGAGAGTTGTACGCGCGCGCTCGTTGTAGACGGTTACCAGATCATCGTCGCCAATATTTCGATTTGCCGCATCTTGCGGATTAATTTCCACAACAGGTTCGGGATTCATTTCAAGCAAAGCGTCTATATCGGCAAACATGGAGTGGGTTCGAAAGCGGCTGTGGCCCTGAATGAAAGCCAAGGGATATTTTTTCTTTGCGGTTGAAACCGGTGCTTCCAGGGGTTCAAGATAAACCGGCAGCGCCTGACCATCTTCGTAAAGGTTTTCACTGTACAGTTCAATTTTACCGGAGGGTGTTGAAAATGGAATATCAAATTCTTGTTCCATTTCCGGAAGACTGTTCAGGGCCATAGGGCCCTGTTTGAGTTTTTCTCGGGTAATGCCTTCAATGGAAGAATCTTTGGAATCAAGAATAATATCGATAAATGCGTCTTCACCGCCCTGAAAGTATTCCCCATAGCCCAGCCTCTCCGCCAATCCGGCGGCGATGTCAACATCCGAACGGGCCTCATAAAGCGGTTCAATTGCTTTTTGCTGAAGCTGTACGTACGGGTAGGGGAAGGGGATAAAATCAGAAAATTCCAGGTAGCTGGCAGCCGGTAATAGAATATCAGCAAAGCGGGCAGTGGGGGTCATAAAAAGATCAGCCGCGACAATAAAATCCAAATTGGGAAACATTTCATTTTTTATCTTTCCACTGTTGGCACACTGATTCAAAAAGTTGATGAATGAAAACCAGACGGCTTTTACCGGAAAGGGTTTGCCTGAAATCACCGCATCATAAAGCTGTAAAATACCGAGGCGCGCGTATGAGGGCTTATCGGGATTAGCGTGCAGAAACGGTTTCCAGTTCAACACGGCCGGCAGGTGCCCGCCTTTAAAAGTTGCGGTAACATTGCCGGTCACAGCTGCAAGGGTTCCCATGGCCCGAAAAGAGATATCGCCATGATACGTCCTGGTGAATCCCATATTGGTTACAAACGTAACTGTCTTTGCTTTACCAACTCTTTCGGCCAGTTTGCTGATAATATCTGCGGATACGCCGGTTATTTCGGAAGCACGTTCAGGAGGATATTCTTCTGTCAGCTCTTTCAGCAACTGCAGGGCGGTTTTGCATTCCACACCTTCAACGGTATAAGCCCCGCTTAGGCCGGGGACGCTTTCAGCGGCATTGCGAGTTCTAGGCGAATTTGAAACGCTGTCCCAGACGACGTATTCGTTTTCCTCCTGCGCACCAATATCTTTTCCGCGCAGGAATTTTCCAGTATCGATCCTTACCAGGTACGGCCCATTCGTGTGTCGCAAAATATAAGCATCGTTCTGGAGGCTTTTTTGAAAAATAACATTCATCATTGCCAAGGCCAGAGCGGTATCGGTGCCGGGTTTTACACCGAGGTACACATCGGACTTGGATGCCGTCACGGTAAATCGAGGATCAATGACCACCAACAATGTTCCCTTTTCTTTCGCATCCATAATCGGGCGCATCACATTTAGTGGTTGGGCCTCTGCGGGATTCGAACCCCACACAACCAGAATATCGGGAGGTGGTGGGTCTGTAAACAGCGATCCAAAAAGCAGTCCATAGGGGATATGGGTACCAAATAGAACACGGCTGCCGCAGGGAAGACCGGAGTCGCCATAGCCCCAGGCACTGACCCGGGTGGATTGCGTCAGGCTGGCCAGCCGTAAATAGGCACCAAATTTCGTGGTGCCGGCACCTGGCCCTCCCAAAGTCCAGCCGATGGCCGGCCAGCCGTATTGGGAGGCAATGTCTATAAATTTATCGGCGATGGTATCCAGTGCTTCATCCCAGGATATGCGCTCAAATTTACCTTCACCGCGCTTACCAACCCGTTTCATAGGGTATTTCAAGCGATCCGGATGATAGGTGATCTCCAAGCTGGAAAGTCCGCGCAGACAGATGCGCCGGTATTTCGGATTCGGGAAATCAGCCGGTTCCACTTTTACAACCCGATCTCCTTTAACATGCGCCAAAATACCACATGCATCAATTCCGCAATGGGCGGGGCAGACGGTTCGTATTAATCTGGTTTCATTATTAGCCATAACCTTCACACCTCTAATAGCAAATTTGCTGACGAAGTACTGGAGTAATGAAGATTGCGAATTCCTGCTTCCGCATCTCGTTTTACCACATCCACCTTCTGAAATCTGTCGTCTGTTCTCAGCAATCTGACATCTATACTCTGATGTCTGTCATCTGTTTCTAAAACTTATGCTTTCCTTCCATAATTTCGTTATAAATTTCTTTTGTCAGCGGTTTGTATTCCGATTCTCCCGGCAACAGCACAAAAAGCTGATCGGAAATAGAATTGGGGTCGAAACCTTCTTTTTTTAAATTGACTTTCTTGATTTTATGAGTCGGCGTGTATTCAAAATCGGTGCGCATACGGACAAACTTGGGAACGGCATAAGAGGGTAAGGCGCGCTGGAAATGTTCCGCCAAACCTTCAAAATCAAAATCTTCCGTTTGCCTTTCAGGGATATAACTTACCATTCCCGCACGACCATCACCACCCGGCATTAGGACACCGTAAGAGGTTGACATCGAAATTTGAGGATACGTATCGGCCACCTTCTCTACCTCGGTGGTGGATACATTTTCTCCTTTCCAGCGAAAGGTATCGCCGGTGCGATCCACAAACTGGACGTGACCGAAACCGATATCTCTGATCATGTCTCCGGTATTAAACCAAGCATCTCCGTTGCTGAAAACATCCCGCAAGATCTTGGACTCGGTGGCCTCTTTGCTGGTGTATCCAACGAATGGATTTGTATCCGAAATTTCTCCCAGAAGTAAACCGGTTTCACCCACTTCAACTTTTTGCATAAATCCGTTTTCATCTCGTATGGGTTCATCTTCATCCACATCGTATTGGACAATTGCATAGGGGACCCTGCAGGTGCCGACCGTGCAATCAAGGTTTAAAAGATTCACAAAATAAAGATTGGATTCGGCTGCCCCGTAGATTTCATAAACTTTCGAAATACCAAACCGCTTTTTGAAATCCTTCCAAATATCCGGTCGTAGACCGTTGCCGATAATTTTTTTCAGCGGGTTTTTATGATCATCTGTTTTGTGCGGCTGATTCATCAAATATCGGCATAATTCCCCGATGTAGCACCAGGAGGTGGCATTGTATTTGTGCACGTCAGTCCAAAAATTGCTTACGCTGAATTTACGGCGAATCGCCAGTGCTGCCCCATTTGCAAATACGCATGGCCAGCTCAATGCCAGGGCATTGGTATGAAAGAAAGGAAGAGGAACATAAAAGGTATCGGTGGGTTTCATGTTTAATACAATTTTACCGTTATAATACATGCCTCTTACCAGTCGGCCATGGGTGATAACCGCTGCCTTCGGCATACCGCCGCTAGTGCCGGAGGTAAAAACATAGGCGATGGTATCCTTGGGTTTAACTTTTGCGGTGGTTGAAGGATTGGCGGCGGGACATTTTTTGACTGTTTGCTTGAGATCGATGAATTCGTCCGGTGCAGGCTTTTTGTCTTTGTCGGGTACAAAATAAATTTTTTGATTCGGCTGCAGATTTAGGCTGCCTTTTACTTCTTCAAATGCCTCCAGGACTTCTTCGCCTATAATGAATACATCTGCCGGATGAAGCTTCAAACAATGTTTCAACGCGTCTTGGCGCAGGTTGGTGTTAATCATGGAATTGATGGCGCCGATTTTTGCCATTGCGCTGTAGACAATCAGAAGCTCAGGTCTATTTTCCAGAAATACGACAGCCACGCTTCCTTTTTTCAACCCTTGAGAAATGAAATAATTGGCATGCTGATTCACTGCTTCATTGTATTCTCGATAGGTAAGCCAGTTCTCTTCTGATTTTACTGCGATATTGTTTGGAAATTGATCTGCGTTTTCCTCCAGCATACTTCCCCAAGATTCTCTATTTTGCTCGCCGATATTAAAGATGTGTTTGGTGGTGCGGAAAATAGTTGGAAGCCGCCAGGATATGGATAACCAGCCCTTAATATAATCTTTTCGCGAAATTAAGCCTTCGCTTTTTGATTTTGATGTAATTGGCATTTTTTTCATATTAAAGGCCGGTGCATTGACCGACCTTTCTATTTAATGGCATTAGTCATTAAAGAATTCCGTCGTCATGTCTACCGTCAATCCATCACCATTGAGTAACCGTTCCGCTAGCCCTAAAGTTTTGGGAAGCTCATAACCAAAGAAATACCGCAGGGCACACATTTTGCCGTGATAGAAATTAAGATCCTTCTTTTTCGCGTCGTTATTCGACGCTTTTTGAATGGCAATGCCCTGCAGCAACCACTGCCACGCAATGGCAACAATTCCGAAAAACTCCAGATAAAGCGTGGCGTCCGCCAGAAAATGCTCGGGTCCTTTACTCTGAGCCAATTCTAGCAGGTGCTTGGTGACTTTTTCCAATCGGTTCAAGGCTTGACCGAGTTGTCGGGTGGCATCTTCCAGCTCCTGGAATTTCTTTGCTTTCGATATGGCCTCCTGTAATTCGGCAGCATACAGCATGAATGCCTGACCGTTTTGCATGATTACTTTGCGGCCTAACAAATCCATGGCCTGAATTCCGGTGGTTCCCTCATGAATAGGATGGATACGGGAATCCCGAAAATACTGTTCCAGGGGGTAGTCATCACAATAGCCGGAACCTCCCAAACATTGGAGGCCCTGGCTGATGGAATGAACACCCATTTCCGAAGGATAGCTTTTGGCCACAGGTGTCAATATTTCCAGAAGCAGATGATATTTTTCTTTTTTCTCCTCGGGCAATACTTTCATCAGATCAACGTATTTGCTGCATTGCATGATGATTGATAATGATCCTTCGACCACCGCACGTTGAAAGAGTAACATCCGTTTGATGTCGGCATGTTCAATGATGGGAATCGGAGGCAATGTGGGATCCTTTTGGGACACCCTTCTGCCCTGGCGTCTTGTTTTTGCATAATCCAGAGATGCATAATACGCGGCCGTTGCCATGGAAGTAGCGCCCATGCCGACGCCGATGCGAGCCTCATTCATCATCTGGAACATATACCTCAAACCATTGTGAGGCTCTCCTACCAGCCATCCGCGGCAGTCGTTTTTGTCTCCCAGGCTGAGTTGAACAATCGGGCATCCTCGATACCCCAGCTTATGATAAACACCTGATGCGACCACATCGTTGGGAACAAGTTTTCCATCTTGATCGATTCTTTTTTTGGGCACGACAAAAAGTGAGATGCCTTTCACTCCGGGAGGTGCGCCATGTATTTTTGCCAGCATGAGATGCACAATATTTTCGACGCCGTCGTGGTCTCCGGCTGAGATAAATATTTTCTGGCCCTTGATCAGATAATGGCCCTCATCAGTGGGCTCTGCCATGGTAGTGATGTCTGCCAGCGAAGAGCCGGCTTCAGGTTCAGTTAAGGCCATCGTGCCTTGCCATTTGCCTGCATACATATTCGGTACATACGTATCATATAATTCTTTGCTTCCAAATGACTCAATCAAATGGGCCGCGCCTGCGGTTAATCCGGCATAGGCGTTGGCAGAGTAATTTGCGGCCTGGAAAATAAAGTCACAAACGTCCGCCATTAAATGAGGCAGTTGCTCGCCATCCAAATCAAAAGGCACCCTGCTGGTGATCCAGCCGCCTGCTCCAAATTCTTTCATCATCTTGCGCACAGATGGATGAACCTTGACCTCTCCATTGACCAGTTGCGGTTGATTACGATCCATTTCCTCAAAGACCGGCCATAGGAGATCTTTGGCCAGTTTAATGGCCGCCTTGAGGACCATATCAAAGGTTTTTCGATTGTGTTCGCGGTAGTATTTATACTGAGTCAGAGACTCCATATCGAAAACTTCGTACAGTAAAAATTTGATATTTCGTTCGCTGATGAATTTGGTGGCCACTGTTTTGCTCCGTAATACTCCGGAAAGTTAATAACTCAATTGGGGTAGCATTTAGATAAAATACAATAATTCCGCATTGCGCCTTCCGATAATTTATTCATCGAATAGATAACGGATACAATTGGTTCTGCTCCGACTTCAAAGGGTTCCGGTAAATACTGCGTCAGCTTATCTTTGTCGGTGACATAGGAGATGATCATATTGGTAACATCATGGTACTGTCCAGTACCTTTTCCGATGGGACGCGGCCCAAAATGTCAGGGCATCAGGTAGCCCTGGTTGGTGCCGAATTTGAACATTTACTGGTTTCCTGCTCTTTTTGATCGCTTAATTTAAGGAGATACTAATGTATATTTGCTTGTGGGAGCGGCTTCCAGCCGCGATTAGTGCGGAGTTGATCAATTGAATTCGCGGCTGGAAGTCGCTCCCACAAAAAAATTACATATGACTTAATTGAAATCGCATATACATCAAAAAATTTTTATCAATTCACCGCTGCCAGCGCATTGGTCAGGACGACCCTTTCATCGGCTTTTACCTGAATTATATACCCCCCATCAACTTTCCAACCCTGGGTGGTTAATGTATCCCCGGGATAAACCGGATCGGAAAACCGGGCTCTGAATTCTTTCAAACGTTCTACATCGCCGTCCAGGGGGCCGTTCACAATGGCCCGGGTGGCAAACCCATAGGTGCAAAGACCGTGAAGAATCGGCTGATCAAACCCGCCGCGCCTGGCAGCATCCGGATCCAGATGCAGGGGGTTAAGATCGCCGCTTAGCCGATACAAGGCAGCCTGATTATCGGCCACCTCATATGAGATGCTGAAATCCGGATCTTCTCCTTCCGGTGGATTCAAAGGCTCGGCCTTTGGGCCCGGATCTCCGCCAAATCCGCCGGCGCCGACATAAAATATGACCCAGTCGACATCATAAAGATGGTTGCCATCTTCTGTTTCGCCGGTTATCTGGATATGGTAGACAGCCCCTTTGCCTTTATCGAATATATTCGTGACTTCTCCGATCTGCACAATTTTCCCCCCAGGCGGAATGGGACGGGAAAGTTTAATCGTATGCTCACCGTGCAACATCAAGGACCATTCAAGATTTTCGCCAAGTTTCGGAAATGCCCTTATCGCGGGCACCACACAAAAGCTGGGTAACACCTTTAGCCCGCCAGGAACATTTTCATAAACAAATGAAAGTTCTTCAGCCGTCGCTCCAACCCCCAAAGCATAAAGAACAACATCTTTCCAGGTGTATTCGAAAACACGGGGTTCGGTTTTGTTACCGATCACACTCAGATCGATCTTGGACATAAATCACCTCTTTTATTTGTTTTTTGAGATTTGAGATTTGTTATTTAGTATTTTCACGTATCCATCACTCCGTTACCAATGGAAACCTGTTCAGGCAATAATATTACGATAATTTGTCACGCACAGGCTTGGGTTTTATAACAACCGCCGGCCTGGTCCGCCTGGAATATTTAAAACCCGCGGCCTCAATGTTGGTTTCGTATTTCTTGTCCAGTTCCTCCAGCGGGCCGGCATCCAGTGCCCTGACGGGACAGGCTTCGACACAGTCGGGAAGTTTGCCCTGTTCGAATCGGTCGATGCAAAAGGTGCATTTGCGCATTTTAGCGCCTTTTTCCGGCCCGAATTGGGGCGCATCGTAGGGGCAGGCTTTTAAACACTTTTCATCGCAGGCTTCATTTCCTGAACACGTCTCGCTGTCCACCAATACGATGCCGTCTTCTTCGCGTTTGGTGATGGCATTTACCGGACATGCAGGCATGCACACCGGATCCACGCAATGCCAGCAGGGGGCAATCATATAGCTGACGAACACATTCGGAAATTTTCCTTTCTCCGAATAAAGAACCCGCATCCAATTTTCCGGTCCGGCAGGTATATCGTTCCAATCCTTGCAGGCCACTCGACAGGCGCTGCATCCGGTGCAACGCGTTTGGTCAAAATAAAATCCGATTTGCATGATAAATTCTCCATTTTTATTCAGATTTTCTCATTGGCGTCTTCCCTGCCTTGCCATAGCTATTGCGACGGTAGGTCAACGCCAATGAGAAAGTTACTTTCTCTCTGCACTCTTGGCGTCTTAGCGGTGAGACGAATTCTATAATGCTTTCGTTACTTGCACAAGGCACGTATTTAGGACACTCGCTCCCCCGCCCGAGTAAGCGTCGTTGGTTAAAGTGTTGGCACACGCTCCCCGGTCGATGCCGTTTTCATCCGGATCGTACCAGCTACCTTCGAAAATACAGATGACACCCGGAATAATTCGCTCCGTCACCCAGGCGTTGATGGCAACTTTTCCGCGATCGTTATACACATTGATTTCATCGCCGTCTTTGATGCCGCGCGGTTTCGCATCAACCGGATTGATCCAGGCTCGATGTGGCTCAACTTCTCGGAGCCATTCGACTTCATATAATTCGGAATGTACCCTGTTTTTGGGATGCGGTGAGAGAAGCTGCAACGGATATTTTTTGATCAGCGGATCAAAGCGATCCTCCGGTGTCTGCATGTATTTGGGAATTGGCGGACACAGCGGATGGTCTATATCCGCCACGCGCTGGGAATAGATCTCTATTTTACCCGAAGGCGTATCAAAAGGGTTATTCTCAGGGTCTTCAATTTGCTTTTGGAAGGCCACGTAGGGCTTTTTGAGTTGAACTCGATGGATACCGTCTTGTCTGAATTTATCATAGTCTTTGATATGTTTTTGATATTCGGGATTTAGCTCAACCAGCATTTTAAGCCATTGATCCTCGGTATGCGGATTAAAATCTTTCATGCCTAATCGCTCTGCCAGCTCACTGACGATTTCGAAATCAGACTTACACTCTCCCAGAGGCTCCAAAGCCCGGTTTATAAATGTAAAATACGGCCCTGACGGCCAGGGGCGCGTCAGATCGCTTCTTTCCGCCGCACTGGTCACCGGCAGAAGCAGGTCGGCATACCTGGCCTGGGCCGTCATGAATAGTTCGTTCACACATAAAAACTCCAGTTTTCTCAGGGCCTTGTCAGCCTTATTGCTGTTTGCGGTCTGGTTCATGTAATTGTTGCACATGGACCACATCATCCGGATATCCGCCGGATATCCGCTCTTTTTGCCATGAAGGATGGCGTCGAAAATTTTGTTGATATGCACTCTTTTGATAACGCGCTCTCTGATATCGAGGGTTCCTTTAACCCGGGGGCCGTCCAATTCAAACGGGTTTTTGCCGGGTGGAATGGCGGACATGCGAAACATGTGCCCCACGGGGATACCCATCAAACCGCCACAGGCACTGCCACCCGGACGGCCGACATTGCCGGTCATGGCGGACAGGGTAGCGGCGCACCGGTTATATTGCTCTCCCATGGCACTGCGGGCCGGACCCTGGCAGTCCATCAAAGCAGCGGGCTTTGTTGTCGCATATTCGCGTGCCAAGCGTTCGATGGTATCCGCGTTCAGCCCTGAAATCTCGGCGGCCCAGTCCGGGGTTTTCTCCACACCGTCTTCCTGGCCCATGACATATTCCTTAAACTTGTCAAACCCCATAGTATATTTATCCAAAAAGGCCTGGTCGTGAAGATTCTCTTTAATCATGACATTGGCCATAGCGACCATTACAGCCGTGTCGGTCCCCGGATAAATGGGAATCCATTCATCGGCTACGGTGGCTGCCGTATCGTGGTACCTTGGATCAATGGCAATTACCCTGGCGCCGTTTTCCTTGGCCTTTATTACATGATACATGGTGTTGGTGCCGGAGATCATGCGGGCCGGATCCCACCCCCAAAGGATAATGAGTTTGGCGTTCAGCATGTCATCCCGGCTGTGGCCAACCATAACCGAGCCGTATTGGGTCAGCGAGGCCCAGACCGCACCTTCCGAGGATATGTTGCCGTAGTGGGTGACATACCCTCCGAACTGGGCCAGTAGTCGTGCTGCAGCAAACCCGCCGTTATGAAGGGCGGCTAAGTATCCGCCACCGGTTGCCAAAAAGATTCCTTGGTTACCATAAGTGTCTTTCACCCGGGTGAGTTCTCCTGCCAAGGTATCCAGAGCTTCATCCCAGGAAATGCGCTCGAACTTGCCTTCACCTCTTTTTCCAACTCTTTTTTGGGGATACATCAGCCGGTTCGGATGATGGATGTACTGTCTGTAAGCCCGGCATCTGAGGCAGGTCCTCAGTTGCTGATCCGGATCAGCGATATCATCGCCCTCGATCCGGATAATGCGGTTGTCTCTCACATGCAATTTGATAGGACATCTGCCTCCGCAGTCGAACGCCGACGTCGCCCGGACAATTTTCAAGTCACTCATTTTTTTCTCCTGAAATATTTGATTTGGCTTTTCCGCTTTGACTGCTGCATTCCATTTTCTCGGCGTCGAGTAAGCGCTGAGCAGCTTCGCGGGCAAATTTACGATAGAGATGGTAAAAAAGGAGGCTTATGAGTTCGTGAAATTGACTACTTTTTTGAGCGGAATCTGCTGAAGTTAATTTTTCCAGATTGTTTTGATAATATTTTTTAAAAGCGTTCACGAGGTATTCCCTTACAAAATCGGAAATATATCTCAGATCCTCGGGGTCATGGCCATGCTTTGGACCGAAACCGATACGCTCCATATCCACCATTAATTTACCTATTGCTACGTCATCGTTAGAAAAAATTTCTTTCCCGTTTTGAATTTTTGGAGTTATCAGCCCCCATTCGATTGCCTTAATTAGCCACTTCTGTCCCAAGCCCGTCTCTTGCTTGAAAGTATCTCGGCCCGTGATCTCACTGGTTAGAAGCCGGTCTGCCGGACGAAAGTATTTGCTGTGGAATTGGGATATGGCCTGGTTTGAAGGAGATTGTTTTTTAAAATCTTTTATAACCTTCTTTATTTCAGGAATGGGAAGATAATAATTATCCCGGAGGTCTTTGATAAGAAGGATTTGATTGACATAGCTTTCATTGTAATCGGCGGTATTTACTCCTGATTTTCGTGGTTTTCGGAGCAACCCCTCACGAATATAAAAATGAATGGTTTCTTTAGGAACGCCGGTTCGTTTAACAAGTTCACTTATTTTCATGGCTTTTAATTTGGTGGGATATTCGCTAAAATATACTAGTTTTTTCTTAAAATAGGCTTAATCATATTCCATAATTTATTTATGTAAAGTTTGTCAATAAAAAATTATAAAAAATTTTTATTGACAAAAATTTATAATATTTATAGTTATATTTGCGTTTATCGTGTTGCACACTACACGTATAGTATGTTGCATGCAGGATTCAGGGTTCAGGTCACTGGCTACTGGTCTCTGGTTACAAGTAGGACCGGTCTCCGTGCCGGCCGGATGCAGGCGGGCACAGAGTCCCGCCCTACTCCGGAGTACGGTAGCAAGAAAGTGACGGATTATTGAAAATTGTAACTAATAATATTTTTAAAAAGAAAAGAAGGAGGTCCCTATGAACATTGACGATATCAAAACCGTTGCGGTCATTGGTGCCGGCGACATGGGACATGGCATCGCCGAAGTGGCTCTGATTGCGGGCTACAAAGTCTTTCTGAGAGATATCAACCAGGAATTTATCGATCGGGGCGTTGCCCGGATTCATGAGAGCCTGGAAAAACTAGTTTCGAAAGAAAAAGTTCCGGCAGAACACCATAACAAAATTCGCTCCGAACTTCTGGTGCCCTGCACCGATCTAAAAGGAGCTGTTGAGGAAGCTGATCTTGTGATTGAGGCAATCCCAGAGGTTCTGGATCTTAAAAAAACAACGTTCAAAGAAATGGATGCTGCGGCACCGGTTAATGCAATATTTGCTTCCAACACCTCTACCAGGAGTATCACAGACATTGCAGCCGCAACCAAGCGGCCGGACAAGGTGTTAGGGCTTCATTATTTTAATCCAGCGGTGCTCATGAAACTTGTTGAAGTTATCCGCGCGGATAAAACATCCGATGAAACTATGCAAATTGGTTTTGAATTCGTTCAGAAAAATGGAAAAGTTCCGGTTCGCGTGCAAAAGGATGTACCGGGCTTTGTTGTCAACCGGGTGCAGGCCCCCAGCGGTGTGTTATTAAACTGTATCTTAGACGAAGGCATTGCCGGACCGGAGGAGGTGGATGCCGTCATGCGCAAGCTGGGCATGCCGATGGGACCTTACGAAATCATGGACTATACGGGGCTGGATATTAATTACAACGGGAGTCAATATTTCGCCGATAAGATCCATCCTGACTTTGCTCCGGGCAAGACCATTGAATTCAAGGTCAATGCCGGAGAGTTTGGCAAGAAAACAGGAAAAGGGCTGTTTGATTGGTCCAAGGGCCGACCGGAAATTGATTTAGCGAAAGCGACCGACAAATTTGATCCTATGGATCTGGTGGCGGTAAATGCCAATGAGGTTACCAAAATTGTGGCTATGGGGGTTTGTTCCCTGGAGGATGCCGACACGGCCGTGGTAAATGCCACCGGCAATGTTATGGGATATATTGCCATGATCAAAGGTATCGAGCCCGAAGATCTAACCAAGCGACTTGATGGCTTGGCTGAAAAATTTAACAAAGAGATATTTAAGCCGACTGAAATGATAAAAAATGGACATTACCGCTAACATTATCGCTTCATAAATTCTAATTTTTGAATAAGAGTGTTGGAATATAAACAAACAGTTGGGCGTTGCGTGTTTCGGGTAAATAAAAAGGATTTTTACAATCATAAACCTGCAACTCGTAACCCTGTCCATCTATTTTTAGCGCTTGCCATGGCGGGAAGGACGCAAGATTAAGAGAAGAAAAGGAGAGTACTACATTATGGCACAACAACTGGCGGATAGACGAGATCAAGAATTTGTCATCTG
>CP070746.1:344273-347573 GCA_020348305.1 Desulfobacterales bacterium | reverse complement strand
GGTATTGCGGCTTATTTTATTCGACCGGTTCTGCCTGAAACGGCACGCATATTTGTCCTGGCACCTGTTGCATTGGCAGCGGCATTGCATCAGGGATGGATTGATCGGACAAAAGCCGAGTTTTGTGCGTTTGAATGGCTTAGAACCGGTGCAGGCATAGCAGGGCTGATCATGGCAACTGTCCTTATCGGTTCATTTGTGTTGCGCGGCCCCGGAGTGGCCTGGATGCCTTATTCAGAAAAGTTATTGAAAGAGGCAAACAGATTGGCAAAACCGGTAATCATTGATTTCTATGCCGATTGGTGTGCACCCTGTCGTGAACTGGATGAAGTTACCTTTCACGATCCTGAAATTGTGAAACAGGGAAAGCGTGACTTTATCATGATCAAAGTTGATCTCACCAGAAAAGGCAATCCGACCCATGAAAAGCTACTGCATCAATATGGCGTCAAAGGAGTACCCACGGTTGTATTTCTGGACCGTCAGGGAAAAGAACGGCACGATTTGCGCCTGGTGGATTTTCTGCCCGCCGATCAATTCTTAATACGATTGGCGGAGGTCAAAAAAATGTAAAAATTTAGCTTTTTGAAATAGGCCACGAATTTGCACAAATATACACTAAACAATAGTATTGTTGGAATAAACATAAAGCGTTTTTTCTTTATAGAAATCGAAATCATTTCCAAACCACGAGAAGCATTCAAAAGCAATGAATATCTCAAACTGAATTTACCGGTGGCTCCGGCCATTATGGTTGGCGAAGAGATCTTGGTAGAGAGGTCCGATATATCAGAAAAAAAGCTTGAATCGGTCATATGCAAGTACTTGGGCCTGTCTCCACCGGAGCAACGCAAAAAAGGAATCTTCGATCGTATATGGAACCGATCTTCCTCATTAATTGGTTGATGTAAACTGAAAAGAATGGATATTCAGTGTTATGAGCAACGAAGTTGTAATTCGGCTTGGCTTTTTCTTTAGCATCTTTTTACTAGTGGCCATCTGGGAACAATTGGTACCTCGCCGCTCTTTGACAACTTCCAAAAAGATACACTGGTTTAGCAACCTGACCCTCACCATCCTGAATCCATTGCTGTTGCGGCTGATTTTCCCTTTCATGGCCATAAATATGGCCTTAATAGCCCGGCAGCGTGGATGGGGACTGTTAAACAATTTTGATCTGCCCAACTGGTTGGATCTGGCAATTGGAATCATTGCACTGGACCTGATTGTATATCTTCAGCACGTCATGTTTCATGCCATCCCAATTTTTTGGCGTCTGCATATGATGCATCACGCAGACCTCGATTATGATCTAACAACCGGTTTACGTTTCCATCCCATTGAAATTACATTATCCATGGGTATAAAAGTGTCGGTCGTGGCAATACTTGGACCGCCTGTGGCAGCGGTACTGATATTCGAGATAATTTTAAATAGTGCCGCCGTGTTCAACCATGGCAATGTATCTCTTCCGAAAAAGATGGACCGCGTTTTGAGATACCTCATTGTCACGCCCGATATGCACCGGGTACATCACTCGGTGATCATCCGCAAAACCAACAGCAATTATGGTTTCAATCTGCCATGGTGGGATCGGCTGTTCGGGACCTATTGTGAACAGCCGGCCAAAGGACATACACACATGACTATCGGTTTATCGCAATTCCGTGAACCGAAAAGATTGACCTTACCCTGGCTCTTGATTCTTCCCTTCATTGGAGACCCGGGCCGACAACCCATCAATCGTCATTGATGATAGATTGGATAAAATAATTACAGACATACGAGAACGTTATTATGGAAACTCAATTTACTTCTAAAGACAAAAATAAAATTCAGAAAGCGATTCGAAAAAAATATAAAAAAGAGCTGGCCGCAATGAGAGGGTGGTGCAATACCGGGAAAGGATTTCCTGGCAATGCTTCGAGTGGCCGGCTTTGTGAACGTTGAACAAATCGGTAAAACAGGCTTTAACAGTTCGCCAAAGACAGAAGGCGCACTCATCTGCGCGGCAAAACATTAGCACTAGACGTGCAGAAAAAGGAACATGTGTAGTACTTGTGGAATATAACGTTTAAGAGGATAAAAAATTTATCGGTAGACTTGCGGAGATGAATTACGGCTTCATGGGCTTTATCCCCTTATGACACTATTTTTTGACGATTTGTGTTTCTATTTTATCGGCAAGCTCAATTGCCAAATTTAAAGCGTCATTAATTTTAAACAAGGCCACCTTAAGGGTCTTAAGTGACGCTGGTCTGGCCAAAATTGGATCTTGACTGGCAAAGAGCTTTTGCATGGTTATCGCCCTTTCAGCCAAACCATTTAACCGGGTGGCAAAGGTTCCGATCTCTTCCGCCCACCTTTTGCGATTATTCTCTGCAAATTCTATCATATTTTTTTTGTTGATTCCTTCTTCAAGAGCTTCAATTCCGTAGTCTTCCGGATCTGCAATGATTTCCCACATTTCAATCTCCTTTTAATAGAAACTATTGCTTCGATTTGTTGTGATGCCCCCGCTGAGATAATCATAGACCGCCCGACGACGACGTGCCTATGCAATAACTTTTACCCTAGATGACAGGAAAACCAATTCTAAGCAATAAAAAAGGTAAATAAGTCTTCCTTTGACTTTTCATAATGATACAGCAGATTTCGGATCGATGTGAAAAAATGATTGTAACTTTCTATATATTTTTGGTTCCATAGAGACTTGAATTTGGAAAAGGGCCCATTTCGTATCCATTTCGTATCCCTTGTTAATTTGGTTGTAAAATAATATAGAGTTAAAGGTATCCCTAAAGACTAACGTCCTTAATTTTTTTATGTAAGAGGAAAGGCCAACAACAGCGTGCAAAACTACAAAGACCGATTTGATTCCTGGATCAATCGCCTGTCAGACTACGGCAGGCTTCCGTCCGAAACGGACGAGCAAAAATTGCGTAAAGCCGTGCTGATTCTTCTGGTCATCATATACACGATTTTAGGAGTGTTCTGGGGACTTGCGTATTTAGCTCTTGGTCGCCTCCTGGCGGGCAGTTTCCCATTAGGGTATTCGGCAATTTCAGTAATCAGCCTCATTTACTTTTTCAGGTCAAAACGCTATAAATTATTCTGCCGCAGCCAGCTTGTCCTGATTCTCATTCTGCCATTTGCACTGCAATGGAGTTTGGGCGGTTTTACCCCCTCCGGTGCAGTTGCCATCTGGTCAATTCTCTCACCTGTCGGTGCACTGATGTTTGCCGGAACAACCCGCGCCATACCCTGGTTTCTAGCTTATGCCGTTTTGATGATTCTTTC
>CP070746.1:338885-344173 GCA_020348305.1 Desulfobacterales bacterium | reverse complement strand
TTAAGGGCAAAATAATCCATGTCGATCCCTTTGGCGCGATGGCGGATTATTCAAAATTGCCTAAAGCTGACATGATTATAGTGACCCATGATCATCGTGATCATTTGGATCCAAAAGCATTGGAGAGTATTCGCACAGAAAAAACCATTTTGGTATTAACAGAAACCTGCGCTACCAGAGTTAAAGGTGGTATCGTCATGAAAAACGGCGATGTCAAGACCATTGGGGGGTTAAAAATTGAAGCAGTACCGGCATACAACCTCGTGCATATGCGAAGTGAAGGTGTTCCCTTTCACCGCAAGGGCGTTGGCAATGGATATGTAATTACCTTCGGCGATAAACGGGTATATGTAGCCGGGGATACGGAAAACATCCCCGAAATGAAAGCATTGCAAAATATCGATTGTGCATTCTTGCCCATGAATCTGCCCTACACCATGACACCGGAGATGGTGGCCGATGCCGCTAAAGCGTTTAAACCCAGAATTCTATATCCGTACCATTATCATTTTGGCGAAACGGATACGCAACAGCTTGTGGAATTGATGAAAGATACGAAAGAAGTTGAAACACGAATCTGGAAGACGAAGTGAAAAATCTTTTTTAATTCCGGCTTCGCTGCACCAGGAGAATAACCATGAGCCTTTCACCCTACTTCAGACCGACAGAAGGGGGAGATTCTGTCTTCAGCGTTGAATCGGGAAAAATTAAATTCGGTTTCGGTGCCCTTGAAGAAGTTGGCGTCGATGCGCGATCACTGGGAATGAAGCGGGTCGCTATTTACACGGATCCGAATGTGGCAAAACTCGAACCGGTATCAATCGCATTGAACTCTCTCAAAAAACAGGCAATTGATGTAACGGTTTACAAAGAAGTGGAGGTGGAGCCCACCGACTGTTCGTTCAAAGCGGCAGCAGCGTTTGCACAAGACGGAAGATTTGACGGGTTTGTCTCTGTTGGGGGAGGCTCCGTCATCGACACGTGCAAGGCCGCAAATCTTTATGCGACCTATCCGGCGGAGTTTATCGATTATGTAAATGCACCCATAGGCAAAGCCATTTCTGTTCCAGGGCCCCTAAAACCACACATCGCCTGTCCCACAACGTTTGGGACGGCCAGTGAGAGTACGGGGTTTGCCATTTTTGATTATACAGAGATGAAGGCCAAGACAGGAATCGTCAGTCCGCGCCTGCGCGCCGATATAGGCATCCTTGATCCCGGCTCCCTCAAAACCCTGCCTCCGTTGGTGCGGGCAGCCAATGGGTTTGATGTATTCAGTCATGCATGCGAGTCCTTTACGGCTCGACCATTCACGCAAAGACCTTCACCCTCCGATCCTACGAAACGGCCTCTCAGTCAGGGAGCCAATCCATACAGTGATATTGCCTGCATCGAAGCAATTAAGCTGATTGGAAACAACCTGGTCCAAGCCGTTACCGCGCCGGAGGATTACAACTTCGAAGCCCTCATGTTTGCCGGCATGCTAGCCGGCATTGGATTCGGCAATGCAGGTAACCATTTGCCGCACGGGATGTCCTATGCAGTTGCCGGGTTGGTAAAGAATTATCGGCCGGATGGATGGCCCCAGGATCATGCCATGGTACCCCACGGTATCGCAGTGATTCTAAACTCTCCTGCTGTGTTTCAGCTGACCGGCCCTGCTTGTCCCGATCGCCATATGCTGACAGTCGAAGTAATCGGTGCCGATATAAAAAAGACCGATGAAAATGACGCTGGAGCTATCCTGGCAAAACGCATTATTGAAATGATGAAGGCCACCGGCATTCCAAACGGTTTGAAAGGGGTCGGTTACACCGAAGATGATCTCGAGGATCTTACCGACAAGGCCTTTCCACAGAAACGCCTGATTGATAACGCACCCATGCCGATTGATCGTGAGCAATTGAGGGATTTGTTCAAATCAGCGATGACTTACTGGTAGATTTCATCTTAAAACATTGTGGACTTAAATAAAATAAGCGATTAGAAAATGCATGAAATCTCCACCCAGCTGGTAGCCCTTGCCGATTATGAAAAAATTCGTCGTGTCGAGGGATTTAAGCACATAAGCAGCGAATACCCGACCTATTTGACGGACGAATCCAAGCTGTCCCCGGAACCCTTTGACTACCTGTTTTTTCCGATGGACGAGGCCGAGCTGGCAGCCATCTTCAAGCAGATGTCCGAGCGCAAGCAGAAAGTGACCATCGCCGGAGCGCGTACCGGGCTGGTCGGCGGATGTGTTCCGCGCAAGGGCGCCCTGGTATCCCTGGAAAATTTTGACCGGATAAACACCCTGTATTACGATGGTAATGCCGACGAGTGGCGCATACGCTGCCAGTGCGCTGTGAATTTGCGCAGCCTTCAGGCCCAGATTACTTCCAGGAATTTTCCCGATCTGCAACGCTGCGGCGATCAAGCGGTATTAAACGCATTGAGCCGGTTCAAGGAGGATCCCGCCAATTACTTCTATCCGCCGGATCCAACGGAAATGAGCGCATCTATCGGAGGTACCGTGGCCACCAATGCCTCCGGTGCGCGCACTTTTCGATATGGGCCAACACGGGACTGGGTGCGAGGCATCCGGGTGTTGCTGCCCAATGGTGAAATTCTGAGTATCCCGCGAGGCAAATATTTCGCCTCGCCTGCCGGTGAGTTTACCGTATTTGATTCCAAGGGCAATGATCTGAGAATAAAACTGCCTTCCTACCGCATGCCGCGTACCAAAAATACCGCTGGTTTTTTTACGGAACCTCAAATGGATCTCATTGATCTTTTTATCGGTTCGGAGGGCTGCTTTGGGGTAATTACTGAAGTGACGGTGGCTCTCTTGAAGCGCACTGAAAAAATTTCGATGATCCAGTTTCTCAATTCAGACGAACAGGCCATTGATCTAGTGAATGCCCTTCGAAATGAAAAGCGTGTCCAGCTAGATTTTCTGGAGTTCTACTCCGGCAATGCGCTGGATCTGTTGCGGCAGCGGCAATTGCAAGACCCCAAATCGGTGGATATGCCGATAATTCCCGATCAAGCAGGCGCCGCGCTTTTTTTCGAGTTCAGCTTTGATTCCATGGCCGATAGTCTGGATTATACGGCTCTTGAAGAAACGCTAAAAGATTGCGGGGCGTCACTGTCTGATTCCTGGGCTGCTTACGAAAATCGCGAACTCCAGCGCTTGAAAGATTTCCGTCATATCCTGCCGGAGACGATTAACACCATCATCGCTGAACGCAAAAAACAGTATCCGGAACTTCACAAGCTCGGAACCGACCTTGCCGTTCCGGATGAACGTCTGCAGGACATGTGGCAGATTTATACTGATACACTGGACACCGCCGATTTACAGTGGGTGGCATTCGGTCACATCGGCAATAACCATATTCACATCAATATTTTGCCCCGCAATGTGAGCGAGCTTCAAAAGGGGTTGGAACTCTATCAGAAGTTCGCTGCCAAAGCAGTTGAATTCGGCGGCACCGTGTCGGCCGAACACGGAATCGGTAAAATGAAGATAAAATTTCTGGAGCTGATGTACAGCCCGGACCAGATAAATGAAATGCGGGCAGTGAAATCGGCTTTGGATCCTGAGAGCCTATTGAATCCCGGCAATTTATTTTGCGATTAAGGACCGATCATGAAAATCGTTGTGTGCATTAAGCAGGTTCCGGAAATAACAGATGTAAAAGTTAATCCCGAAACCGGAACGCTTGTCCGTGAAGGCGTAAGCTCGATCCTTAACCCGTTTTGCGAATATGCGCTGGATCATGCCGTACGTCTCAAATCTGCTCATCAAGAGCTGGATGTCATCGCAGTTACCATGGGGCCTCCGCAGGCCAAGTCCGCACTTTTTCGCTGTCTCGAACTGGGTGCCGACCGGGCTGTATTGGTCAGTGATCGTAAATTTGCCGGTGCCGACACATGGGCGACTGCGCTGACCCTGGCCGCCGCCATCAAAAAAGCCGTACCAGATTTTAGCCTGATTTTGATGGGCAAGCAGGCCATCGACGGCGACACCGCCCAGGTTGGACCTGAGCTGGCCGAAATATTAAACCTGCCGCAGATCACCTATGGTGTCGAGATGCATCTGTCAGCCAATAAAAAACGCATTCGGGTAAAAAGGGAATCCGAAAACGGATATGAAATCCTTGAAGCGCGTATGCCGGCCGTGATTTCGGCCAGCAAGGGCGAACTCATTCGACGGGTCCCCTCTTTTGAGGATGTTCTCAGCGCGCGCGTGAAGGATTTGCGCGTTATTTCAGCCGCCGACCTGGGCCTGGATGAAACGGAGCTGGGACTGCAGGGCTCGTTTACCCAGGTCGTAAACGTCTTTCCGCCTGCGCAAAAAATAGGCGGCACCAAATTGGAAGGCCTTGAACCGGAGATCGCTGCCAGAAAAATCGCTGCCTTTTTGCGAGAAGAGAAGTTTATTTAAATCTCGGGGGCTATAAATCTAAACAATTTTTTCCAGGAAGTGTTATCACAGATGGCATCCATCGTAGGATCGGGGCTAATCCCCGTAAGCGCTATGTTATTATTTCGCCGGGGGACTGTGGCAGATTTACTAAAAAAATTGAACATCGAACATCGAACGTCCAACATCGAATCTTGAATAGGAAAAGATGAAAAAACAAACTTATGACTTAGAAGAAAGGCTGCTGGAGTATTCGGTGAGAATCATAAAGATCGTTGAACAGCTTCCAAATACCAAAGCAGGCAACCATGTTGTGGGCCAATTGTTAAGATCGGGAACTTCACCTTATCCAAACCATGGTGAAGCCCAGGCAGCGGAGTCCCCAAAGGACTTTATCCATAATAAGTGTTAAATATTCGATATTGGATGTTTGTTTTTCATTCGATGTTGGACGTTGGATGTTCGATGTTGGATGTTCGCCCTTTCAACACTTCGACCTTGTGACCTTTTGGCCCTCAAAACATGAAATATCTCTGGATAGAACTATCACTTGATTTATCCCTTTTCCGTAACTGTATAGACATCGGATGTCAAGTTTTATAATCGATGTTCATCAATATGAAAGCATTATTTACCTGTCTTTTTTCAGTTTCAATCACAATACTCAAACCTGTCGAGTTATTTAATTGCCCAAAGATGTCAAAAAGTTGCAATATAGAAATTAATTTCTAATTTGCAAGAACTTTTTCGTTGATTTTACCCAAAACAGCCTTGAGCAGAAATGGGTAAAAATTATTCTATTGGACAGACCCGGTTATGGAAGGCCTATGAGACTTCCCTCTGTTTATCAGTAAAGAAAAGTCAACCTACGATTTGA
>CP070746.1:334168-338785 GCA_020348305.1 Desulfobacterales bacterium | reverse complement strand
TGTTTGAGATTTGTATTTTGGTGCTTGAGATTTTCATGACTTTCATTGGGCGAGCAACTTTATTTATTTCAGGCAATTACCTGTATAAATGACGCGGGACTGCAGGGCAAAATCAGAAGGTTGACTTTTGATTCCGATACTGCTTAAAAATGATCGTGTGTGTTTTGATATGTGCATCGCAAACTTGATCGATGATAACAAATTCGGTAATTGAGGACATGAAAATAAGCAAAGCCAAGGTAGCCATCGTCAAAACAAATTCTAGTCCGGACTACCCCGAAATTCGGCAAGCCGTGGAAAAGGCCCTTGATTTAATTGGCGGTGTTCAAGACATTATTCAACCCGGTCACCTGGTGCTTATCAATCCGAGTTGGGTCGCACCGCCGGTGGAAAGAGAAGCCGGATGCATTACGCTGCCGGAAATACCGCGCGCGCTGGCGGATATTGTGCAGGAGTTGGGCGCTCGTCCTGTGATTGCGGAATCTTCAGCTGTGGGAGTGGATTCGGAGAAAGTTATCCAGGATTCCGGATATCAGCAACTCAGGGAGATGGGTTATGCAGTGGTTGATCTCAAGAAGAACAAGAAGGCTTATGTGACCCTGCCCAGTGAAAACGGTAAGGTGTTTGAAGTTTTGGAATGTTGGGAGCTGGTTCAGCAGGCAGATGTAGTGATCAGCGTCCCCAAATTGAAGACCCACGATCAAACAGAGATGACCTGCGCCATCAAAAAACTTAAGGGGCTTTTAACCGATAAAGGCAAACGGGCCATGCATCAAGAAGGGCTCTTCGAAGGAGTTGTGGATCTGATGACCGCAGTCAAGCCCAAGCTGGCCGTAGTGGATGCGATTATTTGCCAGGAAGGTGTAGGCCCAATTTTCGGCAAACCGGTGGAAATGAACCTTATTGTGGCAGGTAAAGATCTAGTGGCTGTTGACTCCACCTGCGCAAGGCTCATTGGGTATAAGCCCGCTGAAACATTGCTGACCGTCAATGCAGCCGCCCGTGGACTGGGTATTATAGATACTGACAAGATCGAAATATTAGGAGCGTCGCTGGATAAGGTCAAACGCCGTTTTCTGCGCTCCATCGAGGACGATCCCGTAAAGGTTGAAGGCTTCCGGCTAATTCATGCCGAAGCCACCTGCACAGGTTGCCGTAATACGATTATGAGCGCACTGATTGACATGCGCAACGCCGATCAGCTCATGTACCTGCCGGGTGTTACAGTGATCACCGGTGGAACTCCCCTTCCTGAGGGTATTCCAAGAGATGAGATCGTGACAGTGGGATTGTGCATGCCGGAGGAAAGCCGCACCGAGCGGCATGTTCAGGGGTGTCCGCCCAACAATGCACTTGTTGTGCAAGCGATCATCGGTGGCCGGGCCGAGGTAAAGCGGATGTATGCGGAGGAGAGCCTGGACAAAACCGAGCAATAATATCACTCTCGTTGCAAAGAGTTTATCATGAACTTTATTTTTAACTACATGCAGAAGTACGATTATGAGAACCTTTTCCTCTGCCAGGATAAGGCGCTCAACTTCAGGGCCATCATTGCCATTCACGACACCACCCTTGGGCCTGCCACAGGCGGGTGTCGCATGTGGCGATATGATAATGAAATAGACGCCATCGAGGATGCCCTTCGTCTGGCGCGGGGCATGACGTACAAGTATGCAGCTGCAGGTGTTAATTTGGGCGGCGGCAAGGCGGTCATTATGGGTGATCCAAACCTCAAGGATAGAGAACCCATTTTTCGTACCCTGGGTAAGTTCATCAATCGCCTTGGTGGCAAATATATTACAGGAGAGGATGTCGGCACTACCCTAAAGGACATGGAATACATTCGAATGGAAACCGAATATGTCGTTACCCTGCCAACCTATCTGGGAGGGGCGGGAGATATTGCCCCCATGACGGCTTTTGGAACAATTCGTGCCATGCAGGCTTGCTGCAATCGTGTTTACGGATCCGACAGCCTGGCGGGCAAAAAAGTGGCTGTTCAGGGTTTGGGAGCAGTTGGACACAACGTGGTTGCCCAGCTTCATGAGCTGAGTGCGGATCTGATGGTGACCGATATCGATCCGATAAAAGTGGATGCCATGGTTTCCAAGTATGGCGTGCAGCAACTCGCTCCTGACGCTATTTACAATGCAAAATACGATATTTTTTGTCCGTGTGCCCTGGGCTCGATCATCAACGATGAGACACTGAACCAATTGCAATGCAAAATTATCTGCGGTGCTGCCAACAACCAGCTTGCAGAAGAACGTCACGGCGAACTCTTAGAAAAAAAGGGCATGGTCTATGCGCCTGATTATATAACCAATGCCGGTGGGACCATTTTTGACACCGACAGGTTGGGCACAGGCAGTGTAAGTCATGAGCGGGGTAAGGAAAAGGTATCCCGCATATACGAGAACATACAACGCGTATTTGAAATCGCCGACCGTGATCATATACCGACCTATCTGGCTGCTGATCGAATGGCGGAGGAACGAATCCGAAAAATCGCAGAGGTTAAAAAATACGTCGATGACTTAAAGCCTTAAGGTTATCTCAATTGAGCTTGGATGCTCAATTAGGTTTTGGTTCAATAAAGGCAATCATTTTTATCCGGGAGACAAAAGTTGGGGGCGCGTGTTCTCATAATTGGCGCCGGCGATGCCGGCCAAAAAATAGCCGATGGTCTCGCGCGATCCGGCAAGGTGGATCAATTGATTCTCTCCGGTCTGTGCCAAGGGCGCGGGCCCGATATTGCCGGAATGCTGACCTCGTGCTATGACTGCAAGGTGAGGTTCATAGAGCTGGATGGTACGCAACAAGAAAAAATAGAGCAGCTTCTGCGCATGCAGAAGCCGGACCTTGTCATTCAGTCCGCCAGTCTTTTGAGCCCTTGGGCAATGTATGGCCGAACAGATGCAATTGCAAAGGCACTGTCACAGGCCGGATTAGGTGTGCAGCTGCCCGCACAACTGCCGATTCTAACAGCAGTTATGAAGGCGGTTCGTGAATTGGATTTCAGGGGTCCGGTGGCCAACCTATCGTATCCTGATATCACCCATGTGATTCTTGACCGTTTTGGTCTTGCGCCTACGATTGGGCTTGGTAATGTGAGCATTTCACACCTTCGCGTCCGTGCTGCATTGCGAAACAAAATGATGCGTGAGGATAGTTCCTTTGATCGCCTTCCTCTGGTTCGTCTGGTCGGTCACCACAACCACGTCTATGGTGTCATGGAGGCACAGGCTCCGGATGATCCGAATGATAGTTGCCGCGTGTACATCGGCGAGGAGGGGCAACGAGCCGATGAATTGGCCTATCAAGGATTTCCGATAACACCCGGTATCGACTATAACATCATCACAGCTGCCGCAGCCCTGCCCGTTTTGCTGGCGCTATTGCCTGGCGCCGAAACCTTGCGTTTTTCTGCGCCGGCACCGCGTGCATTGCCGGGCGGCTACCCGGTCATGATCAGAGAAGGAAAGGTCCATCTTGATCTGCCTAAAAACGCAAAACTACAGGAGGCTGTGGATTTTCACTGGCGAATTTCCCGCCAGGATGGCATTGAAACCGTCACCGAGGACGGTACCATCATGTTTTCCGAAAAGGCAAAGCGCGCAGTCGCGCGAATCAATCCAGCCCTGTGCGAACCGCTCACACTAGAAGAATGCATGCCTAGATACCAGCTTTTGATGCGCCACTTAAACGCCTAAGCTTCCCTAGCTCCATAAAGGCTCCATAGACCTATTATTTATCCGTAAAGATCTTAATGCTCAGTTGCACAGATACTGACAAGAAAGTAAAGGGGATAAATTCGAGTTAAATCGAAAAATTGAATATGCAGAAAGAAGAACGGAGCATGTCAATGACAATGTCTATGCTGAGCCGATATCGCCGGGTTGTAATCTAGGGATCATCGCCACTAGCAAGGCAGACTTTGATTGTCGACACTTCGCTGAGGGAATGAGGAAACGAGTATAAAAATATGAGATTCTTTATTCCATCAGCTTTAAATTGTTGTCCGGTAAAGTCTTTACGGTGGGCAACATCCCAAAATATCTTTGTACCTTCAATTCCACTGTTTTTATATGATAACGTCCGAGTTCAATTTCGAGTTTATACTTAGCGCCTCTGTGATAGGGATAAAGTACCTCTATTGGAATACTGTTTTCATCAAAGGTCAGGCTTACCATAAAAATGCCTGCCGCATTTTCCGGTAGCTCTAATATTTTGGCAATTTTTGCATCCAGATTTACAGCGCTGATCGTCTGTTTACAAAGCGCCAAGACAATATTAAACTGATCTGAAATTATTTTAATTATATCACGCCATCTTCGATGTGATGCAACTGCGTTGACATAGAGTCAAAGGAGATTTCCCAGAGGCAAGATGTTAGTTCATATCATATTGAGCAATTTGCTGCAGTCCGACCTGTTCAAGCAGAGCGGCCCGCTGCTGTCGAAATGCCGGATTGTTGGGGTGAAGCTCAATTAAACCGGAAACTTCTGCAAAGGCATCATACCAAATGCCGGCATCCGCATAAATTTGAGGCGTATTCGTTTTTTCTGCGCCGGTAATCTTTTGACGCACACTTTCCGGAATCTCAATCCTCTTTAT
>CP070746.1:331454-334068 GCA_020348305.1 Desulfobacterales bacterium | reverse complement strand
TTCACAATGGGAAGCTTTATCGTTTATCTGAAAGTGCAGCCGTTTATTGCCACGCTGGCCGGCATGTGGTTTGCGCGCGGCATGTGTTTCTTTATCAGCGACAATGCCATCAATATTGATAATCGCCTGTTTAAAAAACGCTTTGGGTTGCCGCTGCCATACTTTCTTTCGCGTTTGGTTGGCGATTTCCATCAAGGCGATGATATCCTCTTCGCTAAATCGGCGTAAAAAGTCGCCGGCAGTAGTCGGATCTGGAATAACCTCGGCACCCAAGCAATTCAGCCAGGCCTCGTCTTGACGCTGTAAATCAATATCTTGCAAGCGCGTGCCCCCAGCTAAAACATTGTAGGCGAGAGGTTTGAAAAACTCACTTTATTTCGGATTTTATAATTTTCAAAAATTTTTCAAAAAAGGAGAAGCAAAACTTACAGCAAATTATAGACGAAAACCGTTAAAAAGCTTGTGAACAGGCTGTGTATCAGCCCCGCAAGCGGCTTAATTTGAGGTGTTCTGCCCGGTTTTTAACCACCGGATGCACCTCACTACTCTATACGGTGGCCATTCGTAGGATTTTTAAGCCTCTTGCGATATTAAATGCTGCCTGGCGGTACCAGCCATCGAATTTGTTTTTGGTAATGTCAGTAAACCTAGCTCGTTTAGCCCCATCATGCAGGTGACTGAGCCCGAAGTACTGCTCCACAATATAACGAACCCTGGATATTTTCTTATTGCGCTTTTTTTCATATTCGGTGAGTTTGGCCGTGGTTGAGTCTTTTCGCATGATACCGTCAGCAATATTATTAAGGGCCAGAAAATCGCGGTTGGGTTTACCGGCGTATCCTTTATCAGCATATACTTTTTCGATGGGCTGCTTGGTATGGCGGCTGTAGGCAGTGCAATAAGGCAGATAATTGGTATCGTTTACAGCAGCCGGCGTCATTGTGGTGGCCAGGATAAATCCATGGTTAATATCCACCGATGCATGTTCTTTAAGACCGTAGTGGGGTTTGTCGTTTTGCACCACCCAGTCTGAGTCCAGGTCTCGGCAGAACTTAAGGGGTTTGCCGTTTTTATCGAGTTTGCCTTCGGCTGTGTTTCTTTTTTCTCTAAGTTCTTTGATTTCATCATTACTGATCGGATGGCTGGCAGATTTAACGAGCCGGGCGTCAACGGCGATGCCTTCATTGATAGTGAGGCCTTGGGATTCAAATTGGCGAAGAATTTCGGAGTTGATCTGATCCATGGCTTTTTTGGAAAGCCTTGCTCTAAAACGGGAGAATGTTGAGTGATCAGGCGAAGGTTTACTGAAGGAGAGGCCAAGGAATTTTTTAAAAGACAATCGATCGTTGATTTGATTCTCCAGTTCGGGATCGGAATCGATGTGGAACCACTTTTGGAGTAACAAGCATTTATATAGTAATAGAGGCGGGTAGGCATCAGCGCCTTCGCTGGAAGTTCCCACGGTATAATGGCTCAGTAAAATAGTATTGATTCGGTCCCAATCGATTGATTGGTTGAGTTTTTCCATATTTTTGAGGCTTCGGTTATGTTTCATAGAGCTGGCGAGTGCGAAATCGGCGAATCCCAAATTTTGCTTCATCTTTTTGTAGCCCATACAGTCCTCCCGATGGTTGGATTTACTGAGTTTATGGCACAAAAAGATAAAAAATTCAAGTAAAAACAGATAATTATATACTATTTCAACGATTTTTTTATTGATATTTTAGAAAAAAAGCGTAACCGCTATATGTTTTTCTGGAGGTTATGCAAAGGTCTCTCTTATTGGATTAGCGCGAAACACATTTACATTTGTACGCGCTGTGAAAGCCATTTTTCCCTAACCGCCGGTACCATCATGCATGATACCAAAAAACCGATCACTTACTGGTTCAAGGCCATGTGGTGGTTTACCACTCGCAAATCCGGGGTCAATGCTGTCAATTTAAAAGATCTTTTAGGGTTTGGCTGCTATGCGACTGCCTGGGCATGGCTGCATAAGCTGAGACGTTGCACCATCCGAGGCGGTCGGGAAAAATTATCCGACAAAGTCGAAGTTGACGAATTTTTTCTTGGCGGCCAAAAGCCTGGCAAAAGAGGCCGCGGATCAAGCGGCAAAAGCGTTGTCTTGACCGCTGTGGAAAGAAAAGGCCGTAAAATAGGCCGGATTCGCCTTCAGGTTGCCAATGACTGTTCATCGGATTCTCTGATGCCCTTCATTTATCAAAACGTTGAAGCCGGAAGCCTCGTGATTACCGATGGCTGGAAGGGCTATAACTTTTTAGATCAAAGCAACTATCGTCATCATCAAGTCTTTTTGTCAAAAACTGATAATAAATTCAGTGCGCTGTCCGGTGTCCATCTGGTCGCCTCGTTAGTCAAGCGGCTCATGCTGGGAACTTTCCAAGGTCGCTTTGAGCCAAAGTATTTGCAAAATTATTTGGATGAATATGTATTCCGATTTAACCGCCGGACATCAAGAAGCGTCGGTAAAAAGTTTATGAGAATTGTACAACAAGTTGCTTCCACAGTTAAAATAACATGTAGCCAAATCAAAAATGAAATCAGCATTGATTATCACCTGGCAAATTAGTTCACTTGGACTTTGTAGATAACC
>CP070746.1:326774-331354 GCA_020348305.1 Desulfobacterales bacterium | reverse complement strand
CCTAAATCATTGACCACCACTTTGGCACCGCGCTTGGCCAACTCCAGCGCATATACTTTGCCGAGGCCGGCCCCGCCCCCCGTGACAATAGCGACCTGGTCATCAAAGCGGAGTTTTTCCATTTCTTCCGCTGCACCGGGCACCGGAACGGCCTTCCAGAAGTAATTGACAAAACCACGTTCCTTATCCACGCCTTTGCGTTTAAACTCCATTTGTACCGGGAGTCCGACTTTAATATCATCCAGTTCACAGTCGGTAAAATCCGCCACCAGCCGTCCACCGCCTTCAAATTGAACCATACCGTAAATTGCCGGTGGATCGACGGATACCGCCAGCATATCACCGGTAAAAGTTTTTACTTGGGCCGGCACATCGGCGAATTCATAATCGTCTTGACTATAAAACGCGCCGCAGCCGGGATTGACGCAAATATCTGCTTTAGGGAATTGGGGTGTACCGCATTCACGGCATTTACCACCCACCAAGCCCAAAATCATTTTGTTTTTGCGCCATAGAACACTGGTGGCGGTTTGGGTGGGTGCTTCGGCCCGGATTCCCATTTCCGTTTGTATTAAATCCCTGAATTTGAGCCATTTATGATAATTGTCAATCGACTTTTTATTTTCCAGCGACCCTTTAACCCCATTTCGCTGCGGCAAGTTGTTAATGTTATCAGTAACCTCGAAATACAGCGCATTGGCTCCCTGACCGAAACCGCACACCAGGATGCGATCACCCGGCTGGGCTTGCTCTAATGCCGAAATAAACATCATGAAGGCATGGGCGGCACCCGTTTCGCCGCATACCTCATGCATGTTGTCCACCAGTTTTTCGGGTGTGGCGCCGAGTCCTTGAGCGATTTTGCGGTGATCGCCTTTAAAAAAGCAGGGGTAGACAAGTTTATCAACGTCATCCATGGATATCCCCAGTTTATCAAAAAGTCCGTTGATCACCTGAGGGATGATAGCGCCATAGCCGGCATCCCGCGTCCAACGTTCTTCCCACACATAATCATATTTTTTATCGGCACCGCGATAATGATCTACGAAATCTATGGAAAGGGAATAGGATCCTTTATATTCTGCGATGACATCCGTATCCCCCACCATTAAGGAGGCCGCCCCATCGCCGAACCACATTTCATAAAAATAAGCGGTTTTGGTTTCCCGCCGGTCACTGGCGGCAACCATAATATTTTTGCGCTCACCGCTTTTAACGGATTCAAGTGCCGTAATCAAGGCGGTGGTGGCGGCTTTCTGGGAAGAGGTATGGTCTGCTGTGATCATATTATCTTTCAGGTTAAGGGCTGCAGCCAAGACCCCGGCGTTTTGTCGGTCTGCAAAAGGAAGCGTGGTGGACGCCAGATAAAGGGCATCCAATTTGTGTTTGTCCTGACCACGAAGACAATCGCGGGATGCCGCCACCGCCATCGTGACGGAGTCTTCATCCCAATTGCACATGGAACGCTCGCCCTGGGCCACCATCATGATGGCCGGTGCAAACCAGCCCATGGCATTAAAAATGGACATGCGGTTCAATCTTAACCGAGGAATATACGCGCCGTATGAAGTAATTCCGATCATTTTACATCTCCTTTAATATATTCGAATTGAGAAACTGCGAATTAAGAATTAATTATTGCAGAAATTATCGAGCTTGGTCTTCAATTCCTAAATCCCTAAATTCCTTAATTTCTCAATTTACATCCTAAATAGTTTCTCGATGAGTTGGGATTTCATAATATCGCCTTCGATTTTAAGCTTGCCCGAAGTGTAAGCCTGCATGGCGGGAAGCTTTCCATTCATTAAATCCAGAAAGTCGGCAGAATTCATCTTCAGTGTACAGGTCGGTTTATCATGGACCCCGGCTTCCACCTGACAACTTCCATCTTGAACCACACAGAACCAATCGCCACCGCCCTCTTCTGAGATATTGTATTGAAAGACAACATCAACGCCGGCGGCCGCATCGGCAACAAATGCTGCGGCCATAGCGTCAAATACATCCGAAACCGATGTGAAGCCTGCGGTGGTTTCGGTTGCTCTCTCAGCCGGTTTCGAAAAAGCAACCAGAACATCCCCGATCTGTTCATTCACACTCTGATATTCTTTGGCACCTTTCATATCCGCAACGCTTTTCCATTGGACAACCACCTGCTCCGGAGTAGGAATTTCTTTTCCATCACCCACCACGGCTCCGCAACCGGTAACCATGGCCGCACGGTTATAACAGCCCAATCCGGCATTGTAGATATTTCCGCTCACCGGACATTGCTCCGAAACCAGATAAAGTGCCATGGGGGCCACCAGTTCCGGTTTTAATTTATCGATGAAATCAGGCGGCAAAATATCTTCCGTCAGCCGAGAGGCGGCAACCGGTGCAATGGTATTTACCTTGATATTGTATTTTTGCCCTTCCAGCTTAAGGGTGTTCATCAAGCCGACCAGTCCCATTTTGGCAGCAGTGTAGTTGGTTTGACCGAAATTCCCATAGAGACCGGCGGCTGAGGTGGTCATGAGAATCCGGCCGAAGCCCTTTTCTTTCATTACCGCCATTGCCGGGCGCGTCACATAATAAGCACCGTTTAAATGCACATCTATAACCGCCTGCCAATTATCCGGTTCCATCTTTAAAAAGCTTTTGTCACGCAGGATTCCGGCATTGTTAATAACAACGTCCACGGTGCCGAACGCATCAAGCGCGGTTTTAACGATACTTTCTCCACCTTCGGCCGTCGCCACACTGTCGTAATTGGCAACGGCCTGACCGCCCAAGGCCTTGATCTCGTCGACGACCTTGTCGGCCGGCCCTTTTGATCCTTTACCGGCACCGTCCCGGGCGCCACCCAGGTCATTGACCACCACTTTGGCACCACGTTTGGCAAGCTCCAATGCATACACCCGGCCCAGACCTGCACCGGCTCCGGTGACAATGGCGACACGATCGTCAAATCGAATTGTCTCTTTCGGTATCTCTCCGTACTCGAAGATGCCGTTATCAATAACCACTTCTTCGTTCTCGGAATTGACAACCCGCCAGAAAGCCCGGCCTTCCTCAGTTTTCCAGATTAAGGTTTTAATTCTTACCCCGGGATATAAGGGCTTTGTAAACCGGCACACCAACCGCCGAACTTTTTCCGGCTCACCGGGAACGAGTTTCTCAATCAACGCTCTGCAAGCAAATCCGTGAGTACACAAGCCATGCATGATCGGTTTTTCGAAGCCGGCCATCTTGGCAAATTCTTTATCCACATGCAATTGGAAGACATCCCCGGAAAGTCTGAAAATAAGCGGTTGATCCTCTAAAGGTTCGGCCTCGACGACAAAATCCGGATCTCTGTTCGGAAATTTTATCTCTTCTTTCGGTACATCTTCTCCGCCAAACCCACCGTCGAGACGTGAGAAAACGGTACCAATGCTGGTAAAGAGCTTCTGACCGTTTGAATGAAAGGTCTCGCTTTGACCGATGACCAAAGCGCCTTTTTTCTCCCCCTTGTCATAAAAATTGGTTATTCTGCCCTCGGTAATGAATTCTCCATCCGGCGGAATCGGCTGGTGAAAGATCAATTCCTGTTCACCGTGAAGGATTCCGGCCAGATTTACGTTACTGGTGGACAACAACTGGGGCATAAAATCGTACATCGTGGTAATCCCAAAGCTGGGTATCACCTTCAAATCCTTCTCGTAACAGTACTCCAAATCGGAAAACCCAGCCCCCACTCCAAGGGCGTACAACACCGTATCTTTCCAGGAATATTCCTTGCGCACGGGGCCGATCGTTTTACCGACCGCATCTAAGTTTAATGCCATAATACTCTATCCCCTCTCATCTTTTTATGGTTGTTTAATTTAGTCAATAGTCATTTTTTCCTTCTCCGAGGTAAATGCCGGAACAAGAGTAAATTTTAGGGTATCCTTTACGACCTTCATGTAATTATCATGACTGGTACTAAGCATCGGCCGAAATAGATTTTCGCCGGAAATAAAATTTAACACCGTATTCCAAACCGCCAGAATTCTGGCCTTGGCTTGAATGGAAACCGTTTTTTTATTTCGAGCCAGATCCATTGCAACCGCAATGTTGGCGATATATTCAGACATTTTAATATCAAGGGTAACCCCATGGCGGGTTTTGTTGAAATAGCCGAAAAGGAAAAGATTGGAGACTTCCGGGTGGGAAAAGAGGTAATCACACATCATATCGATGGCAATCTCGAGACGGGTCGTCAGGGATTGACCGCTAACGTACCGCTCGATTTCCTTCAGTTTGTCCTGGATTTCTTCACTGACTTCGACAACCACGGCTTCATACAGATCTTGCTTTTCCCCCCAATGATAATAAAGGGTTGAAATATCGATGCCCACATCTTTAGCGATCATTCGCGTAGTGGTATCGTTGTAACCGAACTCACCGAAAATCTTGCGCGCAGATGCAAGAATTTTAGCCTTCATGGAACTGGGATCCTGGCGTGCCTTTTCAAGGCGCGAGGGCATCTATCGCTCTCCTTTCTATCTAAAAATTCTTCCATCATATGTTTCCATCAATTGATGGAGAAATTTACAGTTTTAAATCCTATAAGT
>CP070746.1:322077-326674 GCA_020348305.1 Desulfobacterales bacterium | reverse complement strand
GATAACAGGCACTGCACGGGACCAGTATATCCGTGACATCATCCGTTTTTTCTGCAATGGCTATATTTCGTGCCGGAAGTGCCAAGGATAAGAGATTGCTGATAGAATCTGCCGCGCTGGCTCCACAACACGTCCAGTCTTCGATTTCCAGTAGTTCCGCACCCACTGACGCCATCACCGCCTGGGTGGATAGGTTGTATTCCAGGGCCGTCCCCTCCAGTGAGCAGCCGGGATAGTAATGATATTTCATGACCTCTCCTCCAGTGCCGCGACGTTGCGGAAAACCGACTCTAAAGGACGCTCCCGCCTTAGGGGAGGCAGCACTGAAACTTTGCCTTTAGATAGAAGCTTCATACCCAATGGGGCAAACCTCAAGGGAGTCAATGGATTTTTTAAGGCAGCAAAATACAGTGTCATAAACTCCATCTCATTGACGCGCCCGTGACGACGCACGCTTTGGATAAAAGCTTTATAAAACTGAACACTATTCTTGTATTGCGTAAGATTTTCTCTCGCAGCAATTTGTTTAAGGGCCTCCATGGCCTCGGTAAGTGGAAGTCCCCTGGGACATCGCAGGGTGCAACAGTAGCAGGCCGAACACAGCGCAAATGTTTTGCTCTGAAAGATCTCGTCTTTTAAACCCATCAACACCATGCGCCACAACTGCCGCGGCGTGTGATCCATGGCGAACTCGTTGGGACAGGAGCCGGTGCAGGTGCCGCATTGAATACAGGAACGAATCATTTCTTGAATAGGGATCAAATTAACGGAGGTTTGAACTGTTTCGTTACTTCTTTTTAAATTTCTTGCCACATTCATAGAAAAGTCCTTCTGGTTGAGCTCGGAAATTGCTTCCACTTATTTGTGATAAACTATTTGTTATTTTGCCTGCTTTCGCGGCTTGAAGCCGCTCCCACGAATAACAAATAACCAATAACGAATAACTAATTCATTGCTGCATCGATCATTTCAAACATCTGCTGGCCTTGAAAACCCTCCAAAATTGACGCGCTGTTGGGGCAAACAGTTGCACAGGAACCACACCCTTGACACATCACCGGATTGACCTGCACATTTTCATGCTCATAATCGATTGTGCGAGCACCATAGGGGCATGCGTCAATGCATCGCTCACATAGACTGCAAAGACTATGGCGGACGGACGCTACCACTTTGCCTGCGGGTATGCGCTCGTGGACAAGTATTCTCAACGACCTCTGGGCCGCTGCCTCCGCTGTGGCTATGCTTTCCGCAATATTGCGGGGTGAATGGGCCAGCCCACAGGCAAACACACCCTCTTTGAGTGAATCAACCGGTCTCCATTTGGATTCGGCCTCCTGGAAAAACCCATCTTGATCGAGCGTTGCGCCAAACATTTGCACTAAATCTTGCGGTAAATTAGGAACGATGCCGGTGGCTAAAACCACAAGATCAGCTTCAATTTGTAGCTGTTGCCCAACGATTGGTTCAAGCACCGTTACCTCTAGCCCGTCTTTTGCGGCTTGCACCAATGGCTTTTGATCTACTCGATACTGGATAAACATCACATTGGCTTTGCGGGCCTGAGTGTAATAGGTTTCATTAAACCCGTAAGCCATCAGATCCCGGTAAAGAATATAAATCGCGATGGTGGGCTTATGTTCCTTGAGATAGAGGGCCTGCTTCAATGCATTTGCGCAACAAACGCGGCTGCAATAATTACGCGGTTCCTCACGGCAATCAACGCATTGAATCATGATCACCGAATTCAGCTGCTCGGGATCCACAGTATTATCTGCCAGCTTTTGTTCAAATTCTTTCTGGGTGATAACGGCTGGGCTTGTTCCATGTCCGTATGAAGCGGTAGCCGCCTCCGTCCCCCCCGCAGCTAAAATGGCTACACCGTGTTTCAGTGTTTGCACCGAGCTCTGAGGACCTTCTATCATCGTATGAAAATTCCCTACGTCACCGATAGAATGAACCACCCGAGATTGTGTATGCACACAAATCCTGGGATGTTTTTCTACGGATGCCCTGGTTTCCTCCAGCAGCGTTTTTGGGTGATGTCCCTCCAAGGTTCTTTGCAGCCAGATGAGGTTTCCACCTAAATCTTCCGTTTGTTCCACAAGATCCACTTCAAAACCATGGCCGGCAATTGCCAGGGCAGCCGTCATGCCGGCAATCCCACCTCCGACAATCAGTGCACGCTGTATAACCGGAATTTTCGCAACGGGCTCCGGATTTGTCCACTTCAGTTTGGCAATACCCATTTGTAGCCTAGACAGAAGATTACAAGTTGTTAAATCCTTGTTTTTAAATTCCGCCTTCCGCCTTCCGCCTTCCGCATTCGTATCCACCACTTCCATAAGGGCCGGATCCAAGCCCAATTGTGCACCAAGTTCATGGAGTTTGCGTTTATAGACGTAGGGAAGGCAGGCACCAATCAGGAGACGATTGGGTTTGCTTGTTTTCACCAACTCCACCAGGCTCTCCCATCCGGCGGCTGTACAGACCTGTTCTAGAAATTCTACTCGATTTACCAAGGGATCGGTTGTGAGGTGTTGAGCAACTTTTTGGGGGTCAACCCATTGCGTAGGCCTCCCTCCGCAGGTACAAACAACCACCAGAATTTTCGGCAACTCCCGCATGACATCGGCAGTTGGAGCGACAGTTGACGGCTCTAAAGCCAGGCTGCCTCCGGCGGAGTGGATCACGCGTGAAGCGTTTAATGCGGCCGCCGATGCCTGGATAACCGAATCAGCGATGTCTTTAAGGCCTGCAAAAGAACCCCCCAACAAGATTCCGGTCTGCTGGGTGCGGGTCAAGGAAAAAGGCTCGGTTTGAACAAATCCCCATGAATTTTGTTCGATGCCTAACATCTCGGCCAGTTCCGCGATGCCATCGGCCGGCCGTTGGCCAACGCTGAGGATCACCATGTCAAAGGCCAGATCTTGGGATTTGCCGGAAATATCCATACTGCGCACAATAAGGTCACCGCTGGTTGCATCCGGCACCACCGAGTGGACCCGCCCTCTTTCAAAACGGATACCATGAATCGTTTCAGCCTGGTCCCGATATCGCTGAAACGTTTTGTCAAAGGTCCGCATGTCCATATAAAAAATGGTGGCCTCCAAATCCGGATCAATTTTTTCTTTGGCCACAAGCGCCTCCTTGATGGCATACATGCAGCATATGTTGGAGCAAAAGTCGGCCTCCATTTGAATATCTCGAGACCCCACACATTGGATCCAGGAAATGCGATGAACCGGTTTTCCATCCGCCGGACGCACCAGCCGTCCCGCATGGGGCCCGGTGCCGCTTAACATGCGTTCAAATTCCAGGCTGGTGACAACGTTGGGATAAATTTTGTAACCGAAGGTGTTTTTTCCGCTGACCGGGTCAAAATAGCGTGTGCCACCGCACAGTACCAGCGCGCCGACTTCGAGTTGTCGTCCTTCGGCCACAGCAAAATCTTGATATATAGGCAAAACCATTGGCACTAAGGTTTCGGGATCAAAGGGCTTTACCAGATAGTCTAAGGCACCGATTTTCATAGCTTCAACGGCAGTTTCCACGGTTGCATAAGCGGTCATCATAATCACGTTTAAATCCGCAAACCTCTCTTTGGCGTTTTGAAGGACCTCCACACCATCCATACCCGGCATCTTAATATCCAAGAGCATCAATTGAAATGTTTGCTTTGTCAGTTGATCGAGTGCTTCCGGACCGGATGCGGCCATGTCTACGGAGAAGCCTTCCTCCTCGAGCCATTCTTTGAGTGAATCGCGTACGACAAGTTCGTCGTCGACCACGAGAATATGAAATTTTCTACGTTCCTCCTCAGGCAATCGAATCGCTCCGGTGGGACAGGTCTCTATACATGCGCCACAGCGGGTGCAGGCCGCAAAATCAATGACGTATGAATTGGGAATAGCATGCGGAACCGGCAAATAGATGGCCTTGTGTTTGCTGAGACCGGCATTAAAATCATCCGGGACTTCTACCGGGCAGGCGTCCACGCAATCACCACATCCCGTGCATCGCTCCGGATCGACCCAGTTCGGATGTTGCTTGAGCGTCACCTGAAATTGACCGGCTTCGCCTTCCAAGGCAACAAGTTCCGTGGACAGAAGGATATCGATGTTATCGTGAAACAAACCTTTGCGCAGGCAATATTGAGAACTGGCGTCCCGATTGATCAGGGGAAGCATTTTACACATGCCGCAGCGATCGGTGGGAAACTGATAGTCGAGTTGACTGAGTATGCCACCGATATGCGGTGCTCGGTCAATCAACGTAACGCCATAACCATATTCGGCCAAGTCCAGCGCCGCTCGAATGCCGCTGATTCCAGCACCTACGACCAATGCTTTGCCGATTTTTCTGTTCATGAATACCTCCGGTAGGGTTAGCCGGTTTGCCCGTTGCCGGTTGACAAGTTAAAAGAAAATAATTGTCATTGAATAATCTGACTTCTAATTTCTGTTTCTCAGGCGCCGTAGACCGCCACCTCCTTGAGATCCTCCCTTAAATATTCCCGTTCGTTTTCTCCGAGCACACCCAGTGCCAGGCATATAATGGTCCACAGATGCACCACCCCATAGCCACCGCCGTAATG
>CP070746.1:319394-321977 GCA_020348305.1 Desulfobacterales bacterium | reverse complement strand
TATTTAGGTTTTCTCCTGGTCAATGGGTTCTGGAATTCTTCGCCGGAGTATGAACATGCAGATCTCATCATCCTCTGGGGCACCAATCCCCCCGCCAGCCATCCTCCTGTAATGACAGAGATCAAAGAAGCCCGTAAGAGAGGCTCCGAACTCATTGTGATAGATCCCCGTCTGACTAAGGTCGCTCGTAAGGCAGATATAGTTGCTCGGCCCCTGCCTGGCACCGACGGCGCCTTGGCATGGGGATTGAATCGATATCTGATTGAAACTAAAAATTTTGATCGAAAATTTATAGAGAAATACGCTTTCGGCTTTGAAGCATTCGCCCGGTACGCCGAACAATTTACGCCTGACTTCGTGGAACAACAAACCGGGGTGAATAGAGACACAGTTGTGGAAATTGCCGAGCTGATCATTAAAAGACGGCCAAGGGTCATCATCTATCCGGGCCTCGGTTTGGAGCACCATGAAAACGGCGTCAATACGGTCCGGACAATCGCCTGCCTGGAGTCTCTCTGTGGGGCTCTGGATATAAAAGGGGGTGTCAACTGGACGGAGGGAATGGGCGAGCGCAAACTGTCGTTGTGTGACGAAGTTTCTCTGCTGGATCAAAAACCGATCGGGGCTGATAAATTTCCTGTCCTTTATGATTTCCGGTGGGAATGCCATACCATGATGGCCATGGACTATATGCTCGGCAAAGGCGAGTATCCCTTGAAAGGCCTTATCATTAGCGCAGCGAATCCTGCGATTACCAACCCCAACTCAAAAAAGGTTGCAAAAGCCCTCTCTAATTTGGATCTTTTTGTGGTGAATGATCTGTTTCTTACGGAAACGGCAAAAATGGCGCATTACGTTTTTCCCGCGGCCAGCTTTCTCGAAAGGTCAGAACTCCATTACCACCCCAAATTCCATTTGGTCACCCTTAGCCGGAAGATAGCTGAAATTACGGGTGTATATGATGAGTATTCCCTCTGGCGGGACCTGGCTGATCGGCTTGGTTTTGGTGAACGCTATTTCCCATGGAAAAACGAAGAGGAAGTCAACCGCTGGATCCTCGAGCCCACAGGTATCACCCTGGAAAAATTGCGCAACCACCCTGAAGGCATTGTTTACAAGCCAATAAAATATAAAAAGTATGAGACCCAGCCTTTCCCCACGCCTTCAGGAAAGATCGAGTTCTCATCCCCATACCTAAAAAAACTGGGTTTGCCGGAAATACCCGAGTATATTCCTCCCCGCTACATCAGCCATCCAAAAAGGGAATACCCCTTTGTTCTGACAACAGGAGCCCGAAAATCGCTCTATTGCCATTCGAGATATCTCAATATACCCAAATTTCGGAAGGTGTTCCCTGTAGCGGAAGTTGAGATTCATCCTGCGGATGCAGCCAGACTGGGTATTGAAGACAAAGAACGCCTCAGGGTCATCTCAAAGATCGGCTCTGTTGAAGTCCGGGCCAAAATCGTACACGAAACACAGATTATGCCAGGCTTCCTTGAAATCTGCCACGGCTGGCAGGATGGGAATGTAAACCGTGTAACCGATGATTGCCCCAATGATCCGATCAGTGGTTTTCCTTTATTAAAGGCCGTACCCGTTCGGGTTGAGAAGATACGCAAACAGGCGGATCACCAAAATTTAAGCTGAAAAAAGGCACTTATGAAGGATAATCGATTTTTAAAGCAAGCCGGGAATCTTCTAGACCAGATGAGGGAGGTCCGCAGGGATCTGCATCAGCACCCCGAACTCGGAACGCAAGAAATTAGAACCTCACGGATCGTTGCCGCCTATTTAAGAAATCTCGGACTCGACGTGCGCACCGGGGTGGGCGGTCACGGCGTCGTCGCAATGCTATCTACCCAGGAAAAGGCAAAGGCTATTGCATTGCGAGCGGATATGGATGCCCTTCCAGTGGAAGAGAAAAATGATGTCCCCTATGCCTCGGTCAAGCGTGGTGTCGCGCATTGCTGCGGCCACGACGGTCATACGGCCATCCTATTGGGGACCGCCAATTTGCTCTGCAAATTCTCGGATTCCCTCAAAGGCAACGTAAAGTTCATCTTCCAGCCCAGCGAAGACAAGGCTCCGGGAGGCGCCATACCCATGATAGCCGATGGAGCCCTCAGAGATCCGGATGTAGATGGTATATTTTCGCTTCACCTGAGCCCCGATTTGCCGGAAGGAACTGCGGGAATAAAATCCGGCTTCTGCACGATCTCATCGGCTGAGTTTGTTCTGAAGATGATCGGCAAAGGTGGCCATGTGGCCAGCCCCCATGAAAGCGTGGATCCTGTTATTATGGCTGGGATGGTTATTGTGGCCGGCCAAACCATCGTCTCAAGAAAAATAAATCCCTTGGATCCCACGATCATCTCATTTTGTGCCATAAGCGGCGGAACGGCCAGTAACATTATTCCTGACGAGGTCACTCTGAAGGGCACCATCCGGACTCTCGACCCCGAGAAGCGAGAGGAGCTGGCCAATCACCTCGACGAAGTCGCCCAGGGTGTGGCTCGAATCAGCGGGGGAACATGCCATCTTACGGTGAAGATGGAGTATCCCTCGGTGTTCAACCATCCG
>CP070746.1:312603-319294 GCA_020348305.1 Desulfobacterales bacterium | reverse complement strand
ATTTTTTTATTGACATATCATATTTTTAGCGTTTTAAATCAATTTACTGAATAGATGGAAGAATATTCAAATCTTGAGTTTATCAGCCTTTTCTCAAGGATTCGGCAAAAGTATGAGTAAACGTGCGGACACGTTTTTTTAAGACCTCCACGAAAACTTTTTTTAACATGCTCAAGGAAAGGAGGTGAATAACCAACCTTAAAGGATTTTTGATTGAATTTATCAGACAAACCACTTTCGCTTTTAGAAAAGATGCCTGATCTGTTTTTATCCTGACAGACAAACATCTCAACCACAAGGGATTTATGGATCCTTTATGATAACACCAACAAAAGGAGGAAAAAACCGTGAAGAAGCAAAATAACAATATGACGCGGAGGGATTTCATTAAAACCAGCGGCGCCGGATTAGCCGGAGCAGCGGTTCTCGCCAGCCCTCTGGGATCGATCGCAACTAAAGCTTTTGCTGCTACTCCACCGAATCTGGCCGTCGAAAAGGGCGCGACCTTAAATGTCCTCAGATGGAGTGTTTTTGTGCAGGGTGACAAGGATCTCTGGGAGGCCAATTGCCGCAAGTGGGAGAAAGCCACGGGTTGCAAGGTTGTTAACGAATGGTTGTCTTGGGAAGATGTTCGACCCAAGGCCGCTATGTCAGCCGCCGTCGGAGCAGGACCGGATCTTGTCTCCGGCTGGCACGATGACCCGCACCTTTATCCGGATAAGCTGGTAGATGTCTCAGATGTGGCCAACTACCTTGGTCAGAAGTACGGCGGCTGGGAAGATGTGTGCCTCAAATACGGGATGAAGGATGGAAGATGGATTGCCATTCCAATGGGTGCTCCCGGTCAACAAATTGTCTATCGCAAATCCTGGGTCAATGAAGCCGGTTACGCCGAATTTCCCCAAACCACTGATGAGTTTATCAAATGCTGCAAGAAACTCAAAGGCAATGGCCATCCTGTTGGTTTTGCATTGGGGCATTCCGTCGGAGACGGGAACAACTTTGCCTACACCTGGCTGTGGTCATACGGCGCCTCAACTGTCGACAAAGATAGTAACCCGGCAATCAACAGCCCTGAAACTCGCAATGCGCTCGAAGGCATGAAAGAGCTTTACACTGCCATGATTCCGGGCTGCGCATCATGGTTGGATCCTCACAACAATAAGGCCTACCTGGCCGAGCAAATCTCCGTCACCAACAACGGAATCAGCATCTACTATGCATCCAGGACCAAACCTGAATGGGCGGAAATCTCCAAAGACACCTATCATGCCGAACTGCCCATCGGACCTGTGGGCAAACCCACCCAGCTGCATCTGTTCAACCAGGCCTTTATCTTTAAACACTCTGCATGTCCCAATGCAGCCAAGCATTTCCTGATGTTCATGCTGGAACAGGAACAGGCCGAGCCCTGGATGGATGCCATGAGTGGATACGTAACACCGGGCCTCAAGGCGTATCGTAAGCTGCCCGTATGGACCAGTGATCCCAAGCATACCGCATATCGTGATTGTGTCAAAAATATGCTGTGGAACGGCTATCCCGGACCCATCGGCCCTGGATCGGCAGCCACTATGGCCGAATACGCAGTCGTTGATATGTTTGCCAACTACTGCGCCAGAGGAATGTCCGCCGATAATGCCATGGAACGAGCGGAAAAGGCCATTGCCCGGGCGTATAAAAAGTAAAGATTGTCAACTTTAAGCACGATTAGCAGGGGTGGCACTTCGTGAGGTAACGGAGGCCACCCCCTTGAATTTAAGATTTCAATCGAGCATTCTTGCTCAATTGATTTTTATAAATTTTTGCGAGAATTTAAATAGTATTCTTACATTCTGGTATTCCACTGACGGGAAAATAAAAATTCTGGCTTTCTGATCAATGCAAAAATTTTTGGAGGCTAATGCGTGGAATCCATCGCCGATAGAGAACAAACCGTAAGAGCAACCGGATTGCGCCATCGATTCTCCCGGGCTCTGGAAAATCCAACGTTTCTGGGTTTCCTGTTCGTGGCCCCGGCCGAACTTCTTCTGCTGATGTTCCTGGCCTATCCGTTTTTGCTGGGTCTCTGGCTCGGTTTTACCGATACGATTGTGGGGCGAGAGGGAAATTTTATCGGATTTGAAAATTATATCAGCCTGTTAGATGATCCCACATTTTGGTTAACCTGCTTCAACACCTTTCTCTACACCGTGGTGGCCGTTATTTTTAAAGCCGTGCTGGGGATTGGACTGGCCGTGGTTCTGAATCGTGATTTCAAGGGAAAAGGTTTAATGCGGGCCATTGTTTTGTTGCCCTGGATTATCCCGACGGCTTTGAGTGCCATCTGTTTTTGGTGGCTTTATGATTCCACCTTCAGTGGAATTTCATGGACGCTGATGAAATTGGGTATCACCGACCACTTCATCGATTTTCTGGGTAACCCCTGGAACGCCCGGTGGGCGTTGATCGCCGCCAATGTCTGGCGTGGCGTCCCGTTTTTTACCATCGGACTGTTGGCGGGCCTGCAGACAATCAGCCCCGATCTTTACGAGGCAGCCGAGATTGACGGCGCCGGTGCCTGGAAAAAATTCAGGAAAATCACGCTGCCGCTGCTGATGCCGCTTTTAACGGTAGTCACCGTCTTTTCAACGATATGGACGTTTGCGGATTTTCAACTGGTCTGGATTATCACCAAAGGTGGGCCGGCGGGCGCCACGCACATCTTCGGCACGCTTTCATTTCAAAGAGCCATGCAAGGCGGGCAATTTGGCGAAGGCGCGGCCATTTCCAACTTTATGTTGCCGATTCTGGTCTCCTGTGTGTTTATCGCTTTCATTTTTCTAAGGAAAGAGGATTAAGAAATGGCCATCGAACGCGTCGGATCCAGGGTGATTAAATTCTATGTGCCCCTGGCGGCATACCTGATATTCCTTCTCTTTCCCTTCTATTGGATGGTCAATACGGTTTTTAAGTCGGACATCGAACTCTATAACCTCGATCTCAATCCGCTCTACGTCCATTCGCCGACGCTGAGTAATATTGTATCACTTTTTACGGAAACGATCTTTCTCCGATGGATGGCCAACACCTTCTTTGTGGCCATCACCGCCACTATCATCTCTTTGGTCGCCAGCCTCTTGGCCGCCTATGCTATCCAGAGATTACAATTCAAAACTTCCGGACCCACCGGTGTCGCCATCTTTTTGGGCTATCTCGTACCGCAGACCATTTTATTCATCCCCCTGGCCCACATCATTTTTAAAGTAAGATTGTGGGACTCGCTCTGGTCTCTGGTCTTGACCTATCCAACGTTTCTGATTCCCTTTTGCACTTGGCTATTAATGGGATACTTCAAGACGATTCCCAAAGAGATGGAAGAATGCGCCATGATTGACGGGGCCAGCCGGATTAAGATCTTTCGCAGAATTATCCTGCCGCTGTGCCTGCCCGGGGTTCTTTCGGCAGGGATCTTTTGCTTCACGCTCTCATGGAACGAATATCTCTATGCCTTGGCTTTTATTTCAAGTACGGCCAAAAAGACGGTGCCGATCGGTTTGGTTACCGAGCTGGTCAGGGGAGACGTGTATCACTGGGGTGCACTGATGGCAGGCGCCCTTTGCGCATCGGTTCCCGTAGCATTGGTATATTCATTTTTTGTTGAGCACTATGTCGCCGGAATGACCGGCGCATTGAAGGAGTAATTTAAATATGGCAGAAGTACGGTTAGAAAAAGTGGTCAAAAAATTCGACGAGATCGTTGCGGTCGATGATTTCAATTTGACCATCGCAGACAAGGAATTTGTGGTTTTAGTCGGACCCAGCGGTTGCGGCAAAACCACGACATTGCGGATGATTGCGGGTCTGGAATCAATTACCAGCGGAAACGTATTCATCGGCGATCAGCTGATTAATAGGCTTCCGGCCAAAGACCGCAACATTGCCATGGTTTTTCAGAATTACGCGCTATATCCTCACATGACCGTCCTTGAAAATATGGCCTTTTCATTGGAGATGCGGAAACGGCCCAAGAATGAGATCAAACAACGTGTCCAGGAAGCAGCCGAAATTCTCGGTATTCAACAGCTTTTGTCTCGCAAACCCAAGCAACTTTCCGGCGGCCAACGCCAGCGCGTAGCCGTCGGACGCGCAATTGTCAGAAAACCGGAAGTGTTTCTATTTGACGAACCCCTATCCAATCTGGATGCCAAGCTCAGGGTGCAGACCCGCTTGGAGCTGAAAAAACTCCATGAACGCCTGGCCACCACGGCGGTTTACGTGACCCACGACCAGGTGGAGGCCATGACCATGGGGGATCGAATTGTGGTCATGCGTGACGGCCTGATTCAACAGGTCGGTTCCCCCCTTGATCTTTATGACACGCCTGCCAATAAATTTGTCGGAGGGTTTATCGGCAGCCCGGCCATGAATTTTTTCGATGCAGAGTTAAACGGCGCCGAAGAGATGGTCTCCTTGCAGGTCGGCGATGTTCGCATTGATCTGCCCGCCGATAAATCTAAGCAACTTAACGATTACAAAGAAAAAAATATTACGGTCGGCATTCGACCGGAGGATCTTAAACCCGCTGCAAAACATGTTCCGGGCAAAACGATACAAACTACCGTGGAAGTAGTAGAGCCCATCGGGAATGAAACATATGTCGATGTCAATACCGGTGCCTTTAACCTTATCGCTGCCGTAGGCCGAAAAAGCCGAATAAAGCCCCACAGCACCCTTGTTCTAAACCCAACTTTAGAAAATTTGCATCTGTTCGACACTCAGAGCGAGAAAGCCATTTTTTGAAACCTCTGCTTACATATCCATTGTATCTTTATCCTTGAAACGTTCTTCTAATCGATCTGTTGCCGGCGGAGGAGTGGGGGTAAGCCCTGATATTTGATCATAAAGCTCTTGAGTCATACTGATGTCAAGAGACTTTAGGGAATCTTCCAGTTGCTCAACATTTCTGGCGCCGATAATCGGTGCGGTCACCGCAGAATGATGGGCTACCCATGCCACCGCCAGGCTTACCGGATGAAAATCACCGGCCTTGGCAAATTCAACAAACCGGATGGCAGCTTCAAACATCCATTGTTGGCTGTACCGCTTTTGATACATATCGCTTTCGGTCAAGCGTCCCGAGGCCAATTTGCGGTCCTTGCCGTATTTTCCGGTGAGAATTCCGGCACCCAGGGGGTTGTAGGTCATCACTCCCAGTTGTTCGGACTGGGCCAGAGGCAAAATCTCAACCTCTGCCTGGCGTTTCACCAGATTGTACATGGGTTGAATGCAATGGATTTGGGTCCAGCCATTGAGGGCCGATACACAAAGTGCTCTGGCAATCTGCCAGGCAGCAAAGTTGCTGACGCCCGTGTAACGGATCTTACCCTGGGAGATCAGATCATCCAGAGTCCGCAAGGTTTCTTCGAGGGGCGTGTGCACATCAAACCGATGTAGAAAATAAATATCAATATAATCGGTTCGCAACCGATTTAAGCTCGCTTCCAACGCGGCGATGATATTGCGCCGGGAAGCGCCCTTAAGATTCGGATCCGATCCCATGGCATCGCCGAATTTGGTGCAAATAATCAGTTCATCCCGGCAATCGGAAATCAGCTCACCTAAAATGGCTTCCGATTTGCCGTCGCTATAAACATTGGCACTATCAAAAAAATTGATACCCACATCCCGGCAGCGATTGAAAATGGCCTTTGAAGCGGTTTTATCTGCCTCGCGACCGAAGGTCATGGTCCCCAGGCACAAAGGCGATACCTGAATGCCGGTCCTGCCTAGAAAGCGATATTCCATTTCGAGTCTCCTTTTCTATTTACAGATCTGAAAAAAATTATATATGTTAAGATTTTGATTGCATCAAGAAAATAAATCCGTCAATTTGAAGATGGAGGCTTCGCCCCAAAGGGTAAAATCAATGATAAAAATAAAGCGCTCACGATGTACCGAATGTCAGATTTGCATGGGAATTTGCTCCTGGTCCCATTATGGCGAAAACACGACCAAACGCTCACGAATCATGGTGGAAACGGATTGGCCAAAGATTCCCACCATAACCGTATGTCTGGCCTGTAAAGACCATGAATGCGTAAGTGCCTGCCCCCATGACGCTTTAAAATGGGAGAACTGGATTCTTCTGGATAAAGACCAATGTGACTCATGTGGCCTATGTGTGGAAGCCTGTCCGGTGGATGGTATCCACATGGATCCGATCACCGATTTACCGATGATCTGCGACACCTGCGAGGGAGAATTCCAATGTGTAGTGTGGTGTCCTACTCAAGCTTTAACCAGAAAACCTCATGAAAGGTAAATGATGAAACCCTGGCATGGCTATACCGGAAACGTTCTCGATGTCGACCTCAGCAACGAAACCATCGTTAAATCGGCGCTGGATGAAACTCTGGTTACCGAATACATGGGCGGCAAAGGATTTGGTGCAAAAATTCTCTATGATCAGCTAGCGCCTCGAATTGATCCACTGTCACCGCAAAACATTTTGGTCTTTGCCACCGGTCCCTTGACCGGCACCTTAGCACCGGCCAGCGGGCGTTTTGAGGTTTGCACCAAGAGCCCGGCCACCGATCTGTGGCTGGATTCCAATTGCGGCGGCTTTTTCGGCCCGGAACTGAAATTTGCCGGTTATGACATCGTCATCGTGAGGGGTAAAGCGCAAAAACCAGCCCTGCTTGTCGTGGAT
>CP070746.1:309948-312503 GCA_020348305.1 Desulfobacterales bacterium | reverse complement strand
TATAGACTTTAAACAGCTCATCATGAAATTCCCAGAATTTTCCCTGGCGATCAGCAGCTATGGCTGCGACTGCGGCAGTCGCAGCATATTTATGGTTTCTGAGGGGAAAATTTTTAAATACAATCTTAACGCTGGTAGGATTTTTCTCGAGCACCTGCTCAAGTAGCGGCGCAAGCCTCGCACAATACGGTCATTGAAAGTCGCTAAACACCGCAATGATTACCGCTGCATCTTTGGCGCCCTTGGAAGGGGCGCCGGAAGTAGTAATATCATAGATAAAATCAAGTGTGATGACCTTAAGTGTTTTGTTATGTCGGCTGGAAACGAAAAGACGCTCGCCCTTTGGCCCGATTTTGATGTGATCTACCTGGCTGCCGATATGGATTTTGTCTTTAAGTGTGCCGTCAGCCGAGTATATATAGATGTTTCCATCCTCGGTCAGAACATAAATGGTGCGGCCATCGGGTGAAACGGCCATATCAAGGGGCGAAGCATCAATATTCAATGTCTGGATAATTTGCCATTCGACCGTTGCAAAACATATGGACGCTGCTGTAAAAATAAAAAGTATGCTGAAGAAAAATTTCAAGAATCTAGATTTCATATTACCCCCTAAAAAAGCAGTATCTTCGGACACTGCTTTTTTATCTCCTTTTTCAAAAATGCATAGCACGAATTTTTTAAATGAAAAACAATAAAATCATTTTTAAGAAAAAAAACTGCTCGTCACTCGCTTTAAATCCATGGGCGAGCAACGAGCAGACGAGGCAAGGCACTCAGGCAAGGAAAGAAAAAAGAAAAGGGAACAACGTTGATATTTTTTGGTTTATTCTACGGCAAAATGTGCGCGCCTGTTTTTTGCCCAGGCGTTTTCATTGTGTCCGGCAGCCAACGGTCGCTCTTCGCCATAACTTATGGTGGTAAATCGCGATGGAGCTATGCCTATATTTACCAGAAAATTCATTGTACTCGCAGCACGTCTGTCTCCCAGGGCGATATTGTACTCGTTGGTTCCGCGCTCATCACAATGTCCTTCAATGACCACGCTCACTTCTGAATTGAGTTTAAGCCATTGCGCCTTTTTCATCAGAGAATTCTTTGCTTCAGGCGTGAGCGTCGCTTTGTCAAATTCAAAATGAATGTCTTCCAACATCACCATCATGATCATGTTATCGGAATCAGCCTCTGAAATCTCCTCTGATTGGGCAGATTCTTCTTGGTATGCCCACGTTTTTTCTGTTGTGCTGAGCTCTTGTTCTGAAGAACTGTATGGGTCTTTTGTCGTGCTGACCGTCTTGGTCGAACATGAAATCGTAAATACCAGAGCCAAGATGATCAACGACAATGCCAACATAATCCTTATCTTTATTTGCATATCTTCTCCTTCTTACTTTTTTTATGATGATAAGTTAGACGACTAACGGTTGATGGTTCGTTAACGACGCAAGTGGTGTTCGTATTCTTTACCAAAAACACGTATGCTAAATGTACACCTGGATACGAATGAATTGCCTCTATAAATGCAAAATACATACCATACAACTCGTTTTAAAGCTTTTTTGCTTAAATTTCAAATTGTTAGATTGAAAATCGCATTATCAGAAAGCGTACAATTTTGCTCAAGGGTGTCATTATTTAAACACATTGGTTATATTTTTTTGAACTCTCATCGTAACTCGTGTGGCCTAAGGTTATGGTGCGGGTCATCTTTCCGTTTTAATGCAATATCTATTGTAGATTATATCGAGAAATCAGGCGCGACAGATAGGTTCGTTGAATTTTCATATTTTTAGCAGCTACACTTCTATTTCCGCTGGTATGTTTAAGGTTTAAGCTAATAAACTCTTTTTTGAAAAGATCAATCGCCTCCTTCAAGGTTAATCCAACTTTCAGACCAGGGTAGCCGGGTGTGGAAGCAAATTGGGGAAGGTCTTCGGGTAAGATCTCATTACCGTTTCCCATAACCACAGCGCGTTCAATGGCATTTTTCATCTCGCGCACATTTCCAGGCCAATCATATTGCAGCATGGCATCCATGGCTTTTTTGGAAAGGGTCAGTGCCGGCTGGCCTTTCTCCTGCTTGAAGAGGTTGAGAAAATATTGAGCCAAAAAAGGGATGTCTTCTTTGCGCTCTCTTAGGGTGGGCATGTGGATCTGAACCACGTTCAAGCGGTAATACAGGTCTTGTCGAAAACGGCCCTCTTCAACGTCCTCGGCAATATTTCTGTTCGTCGCCGAAATGACCCTGACATCAACCGGAATCGATTTGTTACCGCCGACGCGGTAAAAAACACCTTCTTGGAGGATACGAAGCAGTTTGGACTGCATACCCGGGCTCATTTCTCCTATTTCATCCAAAAAAATCGTACCGCCATCCGCCAGCTCAAATTTCCCAATTTTTTGACCGGCAGCCCCAGTATAAGCCCCTTTTTCATGACCGAACAATTCATCTTCAAGCAATGTTTCAGGCAAGGCCGCACAGTTCAAGACGATCATGGGCATATCCCGTCGAGATCCCATACGGTGGATTAACCGGGCAAGCAGTTCTTTGCCGG
>CP070746.1:304694-309848 GCA_020348305.1 Desulfobacterales bacterium | reverse complement strand
GGTCGTGTATCATCCATCGCGGAAAATTGCCCTGGATATGACCATCGTCGTGAAAAGGGGCAAGCGGGACAAATTAAAAACGAAGGACGTTGCGGTCCATTCGAGGGGATCGTTGATGATCAATGGCCATGAAGCGTCTTATATTCTGGGGGAGGTGGGGATTGGATTCCTCAAAAAAAAACCGGCTAACACGCTACGCCTTTGCTTCCATTGTTCAGACTTGGGGCGCACGGTTCTGATCAGCTTCACGGGAACTTGCCAAGCGGCCGACATCAAAGAAATCTTTAGATCTCTTTCGGAATCGAAGTGCCACTGAATTTGCTATCTCTCATCCCATGGCAAGTCCCATTTAAATACACCGATATAAGAATGTCTTTTTTTTTGGATGGTCCCCCCGTCAGAGAAGAAAACATTCCCGCCCTTTATGCAAATGGTTTCAGCCATCAGATCAACCTCCTACAATAATAATCCGCGCCCAAAAGATGGGGTTTTGCACAAGAAAAAAGTGGGGCCGTCACCCCACTTTGGAAAATATCGAATACTGCAGTGTCTGTCAGACAAACAGGTACTCAGCCGTTTTTTTGAGCATGACCGGCCCTTGTACCTCGGTCTCGAATAAGGGCACGATGGACCTGACTCTTTCCCCAAAAATCTGCCAGATCTTTTCCATGTGCTCCTGTTGCATCTTGATGCGATTGAGGACAAACTCCGGCGCGTGGTCTGTCACCGACTCCTTTTCAATCAGCCCGTTGACAATCACCCCCCCCACGGGTATCCCGAATTCGTGAAACCATTGAATGAATCGGGTGATGACGGCAATGGGAAGACTTTCGGGTAGGGTCACAAAGAAAAAAGCGGTTGATTCCGGTTGGGTCAATAAATCCTTCGCATCGGCCATGCGGTCCTTGAACTGGAGAAGGTATTCCATCAGGGGGTCCTGCTCCTCTTTTTTCCTGCTGTAGGAGAGTTTTTTGCGCAATATCCCGGCCTCCTCCCGGCTCTTGATCATCTTTTCCACCCACAGGGAGTAAACTTTGGACATGCCTAGGAGTCTTCGGGCATTGGCCGTGGGAGCGGTGTCAAAAACATAGATCTCATATTCGTCCTGGAATATCAGATCGAGCATGTTTTCGAACATGGCAGATTCTTCGAATGCAGGATTCATGGTTGCAGATTCCACGAATTCTTCGGCTTTTACGGCGATATCCGCGAACTTTAAAAACCAGCTGATCTTTTCGCGAATCTCTTTTTTGGAGCGCTCGATGGTATCTTTGGTGTCGATCTCCAGCGCGTAGCAGCCTTCCCCCCCATCTATCAGCACCGCTTTGCCGAAGACGTCCTGCTTCAGGAGGTTGGTCAGACTATGGACAGGATTGGTGGAAGCCAGAAGTGTTTTCTTGCCTTGTTGAGCAAACCACAGAGCTGCAGCTCCGGCCATAATCGTTTTACCAACTCCTCCCTTTCCTCCAAAAAAGACATACTTGAGCTCTGGATGGTCTTCTACAAATTTTGTCATACTCTGGGTGATAGTGCCCATTGCTTACCTCCCCGCCCCAAACATGGCCTGGGCCATCTTTTCGATCATTGGCAATCCAGTGATGTCCCGCTCCATCTCTGGGACGGAGGCCAGAATTTCTTGGCCGAAAGTCCGATCAATGACCTCCATATACTTCTCCTGCATCTCCATGCGGTGCAGTAAGTACGCGGGGACATCCTGTCCCTTCAACTCTGGGGGAATAACGCGATTGACAATATATCCACTCAGGGGAACATCGAACTTGGCAAAGAGTTCGGCGGCCTTTTGAGTGTCTTTGATGATCATCTCTTCAGCCACCAGGACAAAAAAGAAAGCCGTCTTCTCCTTGTCGGTAAGGATACTGGAGGACTTGTTAATCCGGTCCTTGATGTACAGGAGCTCGTTGAGGATCTTGTCTTCCTCTACTTCTTTTTCCCGCTTGGCTATCGCGACCACCTGGTCGTATTCCCCCATCTCCGCTCGAAGTTGGGTTATTTTGTCGATCCAAACGTCATAGACTGAAGCCATGCTCAGATAGTAGAGGGCGTGGCCTAGGGGAACCAGGTCATAGATGTAATAATCGTAACCCCCTTTGACGACGATATCGACCACTTCATCGAATATCGCACTTTCCTCCATCGCCGGCTCTGCCGCCGCAGCCTGGATATAGCTCTCGATCTCTTCGGGCATCTTGGACAGACCATACATGCTGAAAATCTTCTGCCGGATCTCCTCCTGGTATTCCTTGATCCTTCGATCAGCGTCTATCTCCTGAGCATAAAGATTCGGCATGATCTCCACAGCCCCCTTTCCAAAAATATCACGCTCGAAGATATCACTCAGGGATGCTTGGGGGTCTACGGAGAAAACCAACACCCGATGTCCCTGTTTGGCCAGATGATAGGCTGTGGCCGCAGAGAAAGTGGTTTTACCTAAGCCCCCCTTCCCGCCAAACATGATGTACCTTCGATTAGGGTATTGAGTGAAAATATTTGTGATTGAAATGGCACACCTCCTTTTTTAACGTAATGCGAAGGATGGTTTTTATCACGCATTCGCTGCACTCTCGTGGTCCCGGCACCTTATGCAAGCGCGTCCGTTAAGTCCCTTTCCCGCAGCATCCTACGCTTCCAGGTAGATATTTGAGGAACCACATAGGGAAGAATTCGTAGGGAATAATAAGGAGGGAGGATCGGCACTCCCAAGAGATCCCCCATGGTGATCAAGATGAAGAGATGCTCCATGCTTCCGCGAGTCTTGAGGGCAAATCGGGCGGTGTCGTGGGCGGCCATCCCGTAGATGAACTCCCTGGCGGCTTTTCCAAATTTTTTTAAAAACCCTTGTCTTTCCTCTTCAGTCATTGTCAACCTCCTTTTTTAAGAAACTTGACCACAAACTCTAAGGTTCAAACCGGATTCTATTTTCGTCCCACTACGATCACCTAATTTTTTAGGATCAGGTTTAGTTAAACTGAAAATAGTGTCAAATATACAAAAATGAGGCGTGTGACTCCAATACTGAGGTACCACGGCACATGGACTTACCACATATTCTTAAAACATTATCGGGATCAAAAGTCAAGCCTCTAATTTTGCCTTGATCATCCGAAGCGATTATTTTGCCAAACTTACTTTCGCACATGCTTTCTTTTTAGCTCTTCCCAATTTTTATTAACTTCATTTTGAATCATTTCCGGATTGACATACAATTCCCATTTTGTCATATTCGGTCTCACAACGGCAAATTCCTGTCTTTTTGACTCCTAAAGGCTTTTCTCCTATAAGTCATCTTGAATCAAAGAGGAGTTGTTTTTGCCATCTCTAAGCAAAGGAGGCAGATATGTTCTACGAAGTCGAAATTCCGGAACCCGAAACGGATCGCAAACAGATTTCCGCCATGGTGGTCCTGAACCCTGCTGATTCCAGGCGTCTTTTGGCGAAAGCCACGGTTGTGCTCCCCGAGGTCCAGAATGCCTGGAAAAACGGGATGATCATTATCGCCAGGGGAATTACCACTGCCTTTATCACCGAGGAGCTCTTTGGCATCCAGGTTGAACCCAAGGCAGGCCAGACCGTGGGCATGGTCTGCAATGGGATCACCACTTCCAATATTGGACCGCCACCCAGCACTCGGCACGTCATCAGACAGGGGGAAGTGGTGGAGGACGCCGACTCCAACGTTGAGATACTCAACTTTGGCCCCGACGATGTCTTCATAAAAGGAGCCAATGCCGTAGACACCGAAGGTAACGCCGGCATCTACGTTGCTTCGGTCAAAGCCGGCACCATTGGGATGGCCTGGCCCATACTGACCCCCAGAGATTGTCATCTTATCATCTCGGTGAGCCTTGAGAAGCTGGTCCCTTCGGTCATTGAGGCTGCTAAATACACGGGCCTCTACCGTTTTAAATACAGCACCGGCTTACCTATTAAGCTGGTCCCGGTGCCTCTGGCCAAGGTGATCACCGAGATTCAGGCCTTCGCCATTCTGGCCGGCGTCAGGGCCTATCATATCGGCTCCGGCGGCGTTGGGGGCTCCGAGGGATCCGTGCATCTCGCCTTGGAGGGTGATGCGGAAAGGGTAGAGAGGGCCTTCGAGCTGGCCAAGTCAGTCAAAGGGGAACCCCAGGTGAGTCTGCCGGATACATTCTCTGTGACTTCAGCGGCCGATTATGATTACGATGCCTTGGCTCAGCTCGCCGTACTCAAGGGCCTATAAATCAAAGGGGAGCGAGAGAGATTACGGATTAACGAAGTCATCTGAACGAAGAGAGGTAAGATGTCGGTCGTATCTATCGTTAGACTTCGAAATGGGGATGTGGAGACGGCGGTCAGAAAAGCCGTTTCCTTGACTGACGGTTTTGAAGGCGTGGCGTGGAAAGGCGCCAAGGTTCTGATCAAACCCAATACGGTGCTCCCCGTAAAGACAGGCACAGGAATCGTCACGGATGTGAGAATAGTAGAAGCCGTCACAAAATTGGTCTTGGAAAGACATCCGAAGCGGGTCATTGTTGGTGAAGGCTCTTCTGTCGGTTATGATTTTCGAGAAACTTACAACTCCATGCATTGCATGGAAACAGCCGGCGTGACGGAAGTCGCCAAAAGACTTGGTGTGGAGGTGGTGGATCTCAATTCCGACGAGCACGTTGAGGTGAGCGTACCCGGTGCTTTTGTAATGGAAAGATTCGCCATTGCAAAGACCGCTTTGGAATCGGATGTGATTATCTCCCTGCCGGTGATCAAAACGCATATTCGCACGGGAATCACCTGCGGACTCAAGAACATGAAAGGTGTCCTGCCGGGTGATGAGAAAAAACGCACCCACAAGTTGGGATTGGATAAAGGGATCGTCGATTTAAACCGGGTTGCAAGACCGACGTTTACCATCGTCGATGGGATTGTCGGTGTTCAGGGTGCATGGGGCTCCCAGGCCGAGGCGGCCGATAGGGTTGCTTTGGGCTTGATTTTCGCAGGAAGCGACGTTGTCGCGGTTGACGCGGTCTGTGCAGCCGTTACCGGATTTGATGTACGGGATATTTTGCACGTCCAGCTGGCTGGCGAAGCAAATCTTGGTATCTGTGACATGGATCTCATCGAAGTGCGGGGGGAAAGCATAGATGATGTTAAACATCCATTCAT
>CP070746.1:298880-304594 GCA_020348305.1 Desulfobacterales bacterium | reverse complement strand
GTGGTAACAATACTTCGAGCGCAACACAAAGGGGTCAAATCTTCATTCTTGACATATATCACCGGATGAGCTATTCGGATCCGAATCATTAACATAAGCGACAGTCGATAAATCTATTCTAAAGGAACTTATAGGGCTCCCGCCGTTGCTTAAGCTATGGCGCGGCAAGCTGTGCTTTGCGAACAACATTGCCCGGTGCCTTTTATCATCTAAAACTTCCCGTGCAAATGAGCGCAAGCATGTCTTCAAAAGCAAGCGTGATTGGCAAAAGTTAATAGAAAAGAAAATAAGCCGATCCCATTTTTCCCGTAAAATTAGGTTAGAGTAGGGGACGGGGTGGTTGTTAAGATCATCGGTCCAGGGGGATTCAGTTCCCGTAAAAATATTGAAAGAACAATGAACAGAGGAGGGGTATAAAAGTCGTGTCCATGAAAGGCGGAGATCTTCTTATAGAATGTCTGAAAGTCCAGGGCGTTCGTTGTGTGTTTGGAATGCCCGGAGTGCAGAACCTTCAAATCTACGATGCTATTTTCCGCCGCGGCGCGGGGGCCATCGATCACTATCTCGTGCGCCATGAATATGCGGCCACATTGATGGCACACGGCTTTGCCCGCACAACGGGTGACGTGGGCGTGGCGCTCACAGTGCCGGGACCGGGTGCCACCAACGCCGCCACCGGGCTCCTGGAGGCCTTTACGGACTGTGTGCCTGTACTGCTGATTACGGGACAGAGTCATTCAAGATTCTATGAAAAGGATCCCGCAAAGATGTTTCACGGTCTGGACCAAATGTCATTGTTCAGGCCGATTACCAAGTATTGCGCCATTGCGCGAAGCACTGATGAGATCCCAAACGTCGTGGATGAGGCCTTCCGTGCGCTTCGTTCAGGCCGCCCTGGGCCTGTGGTGCTGGAGTTTCCGGGCGACGTCTTGACCGGTTCCACAAATGTGGGTATCCTGCCCGTTGTCGAACGGAGACCAGGTGCAACTCCGGACCCCAATGGTATCCAGGACGTTTCAAAGGCCCTTGCTGATGCCAGAATGCCAATGATTGTCGCGGGTTCCGCAGTCATCCACGCCGGCGCTCGTGAAGAACTGCGGTTGCTTGCCGAGAAACTCAACGCGCCGGTGGCTGTTACGAGGTGCGCAAAAGGTGCTCTTAGAGAGGACCACCCGCTTGCCCTTACTCATTGTTGTCGTTTTGTTGCTGATGAGGCGATGAAAGTCGCCGACTGCACCCTTGCCATCGGCACCCGCTTTGCGTCCCTGGACACTCGATATTATACCCTCGAACTGCCCCGGCCTCTTATCCAGATTGATGAAGACCCGCGGGAGATTGGATTAGAGTATCCTTGTGAGTTTAGTGTTGTTGGCGATCTAAAAGCCAGTTTGCAGGCCTTAATCGAGAACATTGAGCATGGGCAGAACAATTGGAAACAACTACTCCAGGGATTTCGAAAGCGATTTGCTGCACAGCCCCCGATACCACTGCTGTCCGAGATCCGAGAAGTGCTACCGGAAGATGGCATCCTCTCCGTTGACGCCCACGCAATCGGCTATGCAACCCATGACGAGTTTCCCGTAGTCGATCCATCCAATTTTCTCTTCCCCAGCATCAGCGTCGCATTGGGATACGCTTTTCCTGCGGCGCTCGGTGCAAAGGCCGCTCATCCTGACAAACCGGTTGTGTGTTTCACCGGTGACGGCGGCTTTATGATGGGATCTCCTGAGCTATCCACGGCCATGAAATACGGGATGAACGTGGTAACGATCATTGTAAACGACCGGTCACTGAGCGGAATCAAGGGATCCCAGCAGAAATACTATGAGGGGCGTATTATCGATGTTGATTTGCACAACCCCGACTTTGTTGAATTCGCAAAATCATTTGGTGCCTATGGAAGGCGTGTTGACGATCTCTCTGAGTTCAAATCCATTTTTGAGGAAGCCCTTTCTCTTGATCGTCCCTCATTGATCGAAGTGCCGATGGTCGATCGCCAGCAGGAACTGATCGATGGGATCGAGTGGTTGCGCTCTGGTCTTTTGCGAACGCGTTGAATCAGTGTCTGATAAGACCTGAATCTTGCACGTAGTTGACCATCCCGAACATAAGTAGGTTTTTTTGCGACTGGACTAGTTTTTGTTCGGATTGGCGTGCCGACAGATCTCCAGCTTTTGGCTTTCGAAATTAGCCACCTCTGTCAGTCAGGTTTCAGCTTTTTTTGTCCTATCTTCAGCATGATATATCCGTGCAAGAAATTTCTTGCCTAACAATTTCTCCACAGGTCGGTACCATTATCCACCGAATCATATCCAGGCAATGAGTCCCCACACTTGCAAGGCTCCACAATCGGCCGACTTCCCGAGATGCTCGCCAGTTATTCGCATTCGCAGCTTTCCATGTCCATTGTTCACGCATATGCCGCAGGTTGCCAAGTTTTCCTGAACGAATTGTATCAACCAGCCTGCAATGCCCATCATGCCAGAGAAGGTGGTAAGCAACGGCCAAGTGAACTCCAGCCGATCGACATGCTTCCACCATTGCCTTAGCGCTAGCCGTGGCCGTATCAGTTGCCATCGGCTTTTCTACAAGGACATGTTTTCCAGCCACCGCACAAGCGATGTTTTGATCGGCAATTCCAATTTTCAATGCTCAAAACGTTTGAGTTTTTTAATTTTGGTCATTGGGATTTGGGATTTTGATATTGTTTGCAATTTGAGTATTGTGATTTGGGATTTTAGTGGCGGATGCGGAGAAGCAAAGCTCTTTTATCTGAATCAGTTAGGGCTGACTTTGACGTTATCCGGCTCCTCCCGCCGATGAACTTGACAAGCAGGGTTGTATTGAGTATTTAATTAGAAGTGGTTTCAAAACCGCATCTAACGTCCGATATCTGCGTTGTCCCACGAATTGAAATGCTCACGTACTAATCACGCCATGGCGTGACTCCGCTTTAAATCCGCGGGACACTTGTTAAACACATTAATTTATAATATCAAGATGTGAAATCCCGCTTCTTTTCAGCGGGGCTCTCGAACGCGATCTGGGGTTTTGAAACCATTTCTACTATCGCCGAGATCTGGTTGGTTGCGATCGGTTCGCTCGAGAGCCGATCCACGCTGCGGAAATCTTGGCTTTTGCAATCGGGTTCAATCCGCCTTTTAGATACGGATTGACCTTTCAACTGATGAGCAGCAGGAAACTATTTGATCCATGATTGGAAATAAACCGGCAGAATCGACGAACATCCTGATTTTGGGGCTGGGGGGCGTTGGCTTTTACCTGGCCAAGCGTCTGGTGCATGAGGGTTACGCAATCACTGCCATTGAGTCGGATAGCGGAAGTATTCGCCATGCCGATGGTAGTTTAGATGCTCGCCTGATTCAGGGCAATGCCATGAGCATCGAATGCTGGCGCGAGGCCGGTGCCGGAAATATTGATTGTCTCATCGCGGTTACCAACAATGATGCCGTGAATATGATGGCCTGCTTAATTGCCGACCGCTTCGGCATTTCACGCAAAATAGCCCGGGTGCGCTCCCTGGAGTTCGGGGGGGAAGATTCCATCCTGAACGCCAATGATCTTAAAATCGATCTGATCATTCACCCGGAAGAGTTGGCTGCCCAGGAAATTTTCAGGCTGATTAAACTCAGGGCCGGAAACGACATCATCGATGTGGCCGAGGGGCAAATACAGGTCATGGCCACCCGCATTCCTGAGAAATCGCCGTTGGCTTACAGAAAACTGAAAGATATCTCTAAGGAGTATCGTGAATTTCCGTTCCGGGTGGTTGCGATTGCGCGGGGGATTACCACGCTGATCCCCGGCGGTGAGCACGAACTATTGCCGCAGGATCAAGTTTTTTTTATGGCCAACAACGAAAACCTGCCCCGCTTGATGGGCATGACCGGTGTCGAACAGCAGGATCGCCACAGGGTGATGATTATCGGAGGCGGCCTGGTAGGGCGCCGCCTGGCTGAGCTGCTAGGCAAAACGGTCGAGGTCAGACTAGTCGAGAAAGATGAACGCTCTGCCCAGGAACTTTCCTTTGCACTGACGCATACAGAAGTGTTGCACGGTGACGGGTCGGATTCAAATGTGCTGGTTTCAGCGGGACTGTTGGAAATGGATACCTTTATCACCGCCACCGGCGAAAACGAAACCAATATCATGAGCTGCGTGTTGGCCAAACACCTGATGAATACACACAATGGCCACTCACCCGGCAAGCAGAGCAAATGTATTGCACTGGTCAACAAAGAAGATTATCTGGTGCTGGCGGCGACCATGGGATCGGATATCGCTATGAACAAAAAAATACTGGCCGGCAACGAAATCCTGAAGTTCATTCGCAGGGGCGAGCTGCTTTCCGTGGCGCACCTGCATGGTTTTGATGCCGAAGTGGTTGAAATCGTTGCCGCCCCAAACTCGCCGATTACCAGCAAACCTCTTTCCAAAATGGATCCTTCCTACTACGGAAAGATTATGATCGGAGGTATCTATCGAGACGGCGCGTGGCAGGTCGCAGTCGGGGACACCCATATCCAAAGTGATGAGCAGGTTATCGTGGTCTGCATGTCACCGCATTTGAAAGATGTCCAGAAATTATTTCTGGCCTGAAACTATTTATGGATGGACACCACCTATCGTTTCCAGAATGACGGGTAAAATATAACCAGCGCCGAAAACATTTCCAGCCGGCCCACCAGCATGTTCCATGACAGGAACCATTTTCCGATGTCGGAAATGAACGCGTAATTTTCGGACGGTCCCACCGCGCCGAATCCCGGTCCGATGTTCATCAGCGTGGCGATCACCGAACTCATGGCGGTAACATAGTCCATTTGATCCACCAGCACCATGAAACACCCCCCACCCAGCACCAGGAAAATGTTGACGATAAAATAACAAACGGCCAGATCAACGATTTGAGAGTCGACCGGACGCTGATTCAAACGGACTGTTACCATCGCCATCGGTCGGAAAAAGATGCGCTTTATGGCCGCGACCCCGAATTTCCATATCAGGACATAATGCACGACTTTGATACCGCTGGTGGTCGATCCGGCGCAGGCGCCGATAAAGCACACCGCATAAAGGAACATCTGCGCTGCCTGGGGCCATTTTTCATAATCGGCCGTTGTGAATCCGGTGGTTGTCAGGATAGAGGTGACCTGGAAGGTTGCGTACCGGATCGAATCGATCAGGCTGCTGTATGTATTGTCCTTCCACAAGATCCATGACACCATGCCGCAAAAAAAGAGCATGAACCCCACATACCAGCGGAATTCGGTATTGATTTTGACGACGCGCCAGTTGCCCTGCAGCATGTGGTAAAAAAGCATGAACGTCATGCCGCCCAGGAACATGAAGAGTATGATCACCCAGTCAAAGTAGGCATTGTTGTAATGCCCGATGCTGGCGTTCCACGGCGAATAGCCGGATGTTGATACCGTTCCGAACGAATGACACAACGAATCGAAAACCGACATGCCCCCTAGGCACAACAAAAGGGTTTCCAGCAGGTTCAGGCCCAGATAGATTCCCCAGAGCCAGATCATCGTATCCCGGTTGCGGGGGATGAATTTTTCTTTGGTAATTACTTGACCGGGGCTCGACTCGGCCCTGAATATGCGCAATCCCCCCATTCCGTGGGGCAGGAATATAACGGTCAGTGTTAAAAAACCCATGCCACCCAGCAGATGGGTTTGGCT
>CP070746.1:294318-298780 GCA_020348305.1 Desulfobacterales bacterium | reverse complement strand
GCAAATACAGTAGTTCCTCTGTCTGAACTTAAATCGGCAATTCTCAAAACATTACATCAATATTCGGGAAAGGAATTAACCCATGATGACGTCACCCTGATAGCTCTGGAGATTTGTTAGCGTTTAGAATTGTGGATACCTACAACGTTTCGGCTAAATTGACTTCTTCAAAACCCTCGGATAACCATAACATAACGGAAACTTCAATTATGGAGAATATTTTGGAGAAAATGACCGCAGCTGCTTGTTCACAGTCGGAGTGTGAAGAGTGCGAAATTCAAGGGAAATTACTTTGTGTTCACAAACCAAAAGACCTTATTGATTTTTATGTCTTATTTATGGGCTGGGCGATTCCATTTTTTTCGGGGATGATTATTGGAAAATTCTGGGTAGGGATAATGGTATGGTTTGTTTTAGCTATTTTTTTCTTTGGCTATCTAGAAGCACTCGTACTCTGTCGACACTGTCCACACTATGCTGAAGAAGGTTTTTGGCTTCGTTGTCATGCCAATTGGGGCCTTCCCAAGATTCCCAAGATGAACCCGCGACCCATGAATTCTTTTGAAAAGGTTGCCTGGCTTTTGTATATAGCGGTACTTTTTCTTTATTATATTCCTTTTTTTGTAATAAGCAAACAATGGTTACTCTTGACGTTAACTTCATCAGCGATGATCGTTGCGGGCTGGACACTGCAGCGAACTCAATGCAACCGCTGCTATAATCTGTCATGTCCTATTAACAGAGTGCCTGATGATGTAAAAGACTCTTTTTTCAGACACTATCCTGAATTTGTTAAAGCATGGGGTAGAACCAAACCGGACAGCACCTGAAAATTCGCTTCACTATTAGGGACCCCATGGCACTCTGCGACTTGCTCTGAATAAATTATCAATAATGGAATGGATTAACAAATAATTCGGTTGCTCAAAACTGCAGTATCTCCAACGAATCTTTACTTTTGAATCTCCAAAATACATGTGATGTTGCTTTTATATCTGTAAAATTGCAAAATAGTGGTTACATTTACAAATCACAAATTTGCCTATTTTTGTGATTACATAATAGTATCCAAGGTTTTGTGAGGTGTGGTTTTTTGCATATTATCTCAATGAATCACCATCGGCTGATATTTGGATTTTGATAGGAGATATCTGCAAAAATCGCCTCAATTCCCAACCACAACATTTTGGGTACCACAATATTTGACATCGAAACATAATTGAGATATTTCTCATATAATCCTCTGAATTTCCTTCACACCGTTTCAAACTGCTAAAAAGCATAAAGGATAGCATAATAATGAAATGCCCAGAATGCGAGTTTGACAATCGTGAAGGGGCGATGTTCTGTATTGAGTGTGGAAATAAATTAGAAATTAATTGCTCGAAGTGCAGCCATCTCAATCCTCCGGCAAGCAAGTTTTGTGAAGCATGCGGATCTAAGCTGAATCTACTTCCTGACCAAGCCCCTAAAGAGCTCTCATTTGATGAAAAATTAGCAAAAATCCAAAAGTATCTTCCTGAAGGTCTTGCGGAAAAAATCCTATCTCAAAGAGACAGAATTGAAGGCGAGCGCAAGCAGGTCACAGTGATGTTCTGCGATATGGTGGGCTTTACCCCTTTGTCGGAGTTGCTGGGTATCGAAGAAGCATACTCTATTATGGATCAGGTTTACGAAATCCTGATTCACAAAGTCCACGACTACGAGGGCACGGTCAACGAGATGACCGGTGACGGAATCATGGCGCTGTTTGGAGCTCCTGTTGCTTTAGAGGATGCACCGCAACGAGCGATTCGATCCAGCCTTGCCATTCACCGTGAAATGGCAAAATTCTGTGACCAATTGAAGCAAGAAATAAGAGATATCCCGGCTATTAAAATGCGAATCGGCATACATACCGGACCGGTGGTGGTGGGTACTGTGGGAAACGATCTGCGCGTCGAGTTCAAGGCCGTTGGCGACACGGTAAATCTGGCCTCCAGAATGGAAGCACAGGCCCAAGCCGGCACGACCTATATAACAGAGGATACATTTAAGCTCACAGAGGGATTTTTTCGGTTTGAGGCTTTGGGCCAGAGGGTGATTAAAGGCAAGGAAAAACCGATCAATGCCTACCGTGTAATTGCCCCCAGTACCAGGAGGACCAGGTTTGACGTAAGCGCCGACCGGGAGCTGACCCCCTTTGTGGGAAGGGAACGGGAGCTTGAGCTTTTACTCGATGGTTTTGAGCGCTCTAAGGCAGGCCGGGGGCAGGCGTTTTCAATCATGGCCGAGGCCGGGATAGGCAAATCCAGGCTCTTATATGAGTTCCGAAAGTCTGTCTCCAGTGAAGATGTGACCTTTTTGGAGGCAAAATGTCTTTCTTACAGCAGAGGCGTCGCCTATCATCTAATTATAGACAGCTTGAAAGCAAACTTCGATATCAGAGAAGAAGATCGCGATTCGGAGATCAGGGAAAAAGTAAAAAAGGGAATCCAAATATTAGGGGCAGATGAAAATTCAACCCTCCCCTATTTCCTGGAGCTATTGTCTGTCAAAGACAATGGTATCGATAAGATATCCATAAGTCCTGAGGGGAAAAAAAATCGGATTATTGAAGCATTAAAGCAAATTGTCCTTAAGGGGTCTGAAATACGGCATCTGATCCTGGCCTATGAGGACCTTCACTGGATGGATAAAAGTTCAGAAGATGTATTGAAATATGTTTTAGAGGGCATACCGGGGGCAAGGGTCTTATTGATATTCACCTACCGCCCGGAGTTTGTCCACACCTGGAGCGCCAAATCCTACCACAATCAGTTAACTTTGAATCGGCTTTCCAACCGGGAGAGCCTCATGATGGTCTATCATCTCCTGGGCTCGGAGATGCTTGACAGGAACCTTGAGGAGTTCATCCTTGAAAAGGCTGAAGGCATCCCCTTTTTCATCGAGGAGTTAATAAAATCCTTGAAAGATCTAAAGATCGTAGAAAGAAAAAACAACAGATATCGCATAACAAAAGATATCAAGGAGGTGACAATCCCAACCACGATTCAGGATGTCATCATGGCCCGGGTTGACTCCCTCCCTGAGGAGACGAAGAGCCTCCTTCAGACAGTCTCAGCAGTTGGGAGGGAGTTCAGCTACGATTTAATCAAGAGGTTAACGGACCTTGCGGAACAGGAATTACTGTCACACCTATCGGTTTTAAAGGACTCAGAGCTTCTTTATGAGAGAGGAATTTTTCCCCAATCGACCTATCTCTTCAAGCATGCGCTCACTCAAGAGGTCGCCTATAGCAGCTTACTGCTCAAAAGGAGAAAGGAGATTCATGGGAAGATAGGAATGACCATAGAGGAGCTCTATCCTGAGAGGTTGGATGAATACTATGAACTGCTTGCCTACCATTATCAGCGCAGTAACAATATGGATAAGGCCTTTGAGTATCTGAATTTAGCCAACCAGAAGGTGGCCAAGCTCAACGCTATGGAGGAGGCTAAGGCTTATTTTGAAGAGGCCATGACGCTTCTTGATACCCTGCCTGAGACAGAGGAAAACTGTCAACGGCGAATCTCTCTATTGGTGAACCAGAGATGGGCGTTCCTTCTTCTCCTTAAGATCCCAGAGTATTACGATCTTTTGACCCATTACGAGCCCATGGCAGTTGGGTTAGAAGATCCAGATTTATTGGGAGCGTTCTATGCCCGTTTGGGGGACTGTGAGTGGTCGTTCGGCAACTTTGACCAGGCCATCCAAACCCTGACCAAAGCGGTCGAACTCTGTGAGGCTGCGGGGAACGTTGAAGATGCCAGGTATGCGTATTTGCGGTTGCAATGGAGCCACTTTATGAGGGGAGACTTCGACCGAGTCCTCGCCCTGAAAGAAGACCTTATTCGCACGATGGAGAAGCAGTTTAACTTTCAAGTTTATACATATGCGTTGTCCGTAGCTTCAAGGGCCTGTTCGCATCTTGGTCGCTGGGATCAGGCGGTGGAAGAAGCCCAAAAGGCACTGAGCGTTGCCGAGGAATTTTCGGACAACAGCCTTATCTCATGGTCGTCCTGGAATCTCTCGATAGCCTATACCGGGAGACGCGACCTGGCTCGAGCCATCGAATATGGAGAGCTGGCGGTCGAGAAAGCCCCAACGCCTGCGGATAAAGCGTGGGCGCAGAGAACTCTTGGATGGGCTTTGTGCCAAGCAGGAGAGCCTGAGCGAGGGATTGAGCTTCTGACTGCTGTGTTGCCGATTCTTCGAGCCGGGGGCTACACAGCGGCTGAAATTATCCTTACATGTTACTTGGGTGAAGGGTATTGGCTGGCAGGGGAGGACGACAAAGCGAGGCAGACGCTCGAAGAGGGCCTGGAAATCGCAGAACGCTGTGGGGCGAGGTATTTTCTCGCATGGACTCACCGCCTCTTGGGCGAGATAGTCCTGAAAGCCAACCCGGCCCAGGCGGCAGCATACCTCGAGAAAAGCATCG
>CP070746.1:288260-294218 GCA_020348305.1 Desulfobacterales bacterium | reverse complement strand
CTCGGCCTGCACCTGCTTTGGGTTTTTCGGCATTTCATTTTGAATTTGAACCATGATTTTTTTGCTCCTGCAAAAATATTTTTCTTTATTTCATAATTTACAATTCTTGCAATGAAAAATCAGTTGTCAAGATTTTACTGAGAAATAAAATTTACTTAAAGTTTTACTTGAATATAAAGCGCCGATGAGTCCTAAATTATTTGTCATATCGGTTTAAATTCCAAAATGCCGTCACCTTGCGGACCGCGCCGAACCTGAAGATGACCCCGCCATTTTTCATCATTTTGATTTGGAAAATCTTCTCGAAAATGGGCCCCTCTGCTTTCTTCTCTTTTAAGGGCGGCTTGCAGAATCAAAGAAGCGGTTTGCGCAGCAAATCGAAGTTCCAATATGCGCTGAACTACAGATGGATCCCTTTCCAGCGATGCCTTGTAAGCTTTGATTTGAATACGCTTCACCCTTTCCAATGCCCGGGAGAGCCCATTTTTATTCCTCATTATTCCACCATCCGCCCACATTATTTTTTGAAGTTGCTCCGTCAATTGAACGGGGTTAAGGTGCTCTTTATCAGGCGATATTTTTTTAAAGTAAGCCCTTAACTCTTGATCGGTTAGGCTTTTGGGGCCGGTGTCATTATTCTTCACCCATGCCGCTGAGGCGTCGCCGGCTCTTTTCCCGAAAACCAATATTTCAGTCAGTGCGTTTCCTCCCATGCGGTTAGCCCCATGGACTCCACCCGTAACCTCACCGGCGGCATAGAGGCCCGGAACCGATGTTGAACACCGGGTATCGATCCGTACGCCACCCATGACGTGATGTGCCATGGGAGCAACCCGCAGCGCCCTGTGCTTGGCTCCATAGCGTTCCCTTAATATTTTGCGAGTGGAGACCGAAAATGGATCTTTGCCCCAGTTGTCCTCTGAAACTCCCGTCAGATCCAGCCATATTGCTTCGTCATTTCGATAAATCTCAGTGAAAAGTGCCTGGGATAATCGATCGCGCGCATGCTCACCGGCCGGGCGTTCCGTGATGTTATATTTCTCATGGATTTCCTCCCCACTATTGTTGAATAGTCCGTTGAGATCTGCGAGGCGGGGGGGTATTAAAAAGGATGGAAGTCCAGGCTCTGCCATTCCCAAGGGGTAAAATTGAACGAATTCCAAATTTTGAAGCACGGCTCCAGCATTATAGGCTAATATATAACCATCACCCAGCATTCGTTTCGGGTTGTCATGTCGATGAAACAAAGCTCCGGCTCCACCCGTGGCAAGAACGATTGCTTTGGCACTGACAGTCAACCCCCGGCCCGAATCCACGGCATAACCTATCACCCCGGCAGCACCATCCCGAATTATTAATTCTGCCACCACAATGGCCTCCATGAAGCGGGTTCCCAGTTCCCTGTTTTTTTCAACAAGGCAACGAATAATCTCTGCTCCCCACATGGGCGGTCGCCCTTTGGAGAATAGATAACCCCTGTGAAACTCCCCTTTAATCCCCCATTGCACCAACTCCCGCAATCGCATGGGGCCCTCTTCAACCAGGACTTGCACCAACTCTCGTTGATTGATACCGCGACCGGCTTGAAGCGTGCGCGCCATGTGAGTCTCCGGTGAGGCACCTTCTCGGGTGCCGGCTAATACACCGCCGCTGACAATTGTAGAGGTCCCTTTCCCTATGGAAGCTTTTGAAATCACACATACATCCAGTCCCTTTTCACGGCATGCAATCGCTGCCCGTAATCCGGCACCGCCGCTTCCAATGACGAGGACATCACAGGAAAAATGTTCCATCAATTCCCCCTTTGGCTGGTTTTTATAGAAATTAAAATAAAACAAGTTTGTTCGCAAGCCTTTTAAACGGCCAAATTTGCAGATAATTTGTTGGTTAGTGGAAAATTTTTCCCTGTTTAGTACTATGGTCCTTTAAAACCTGCCCGATAGCATATTTAACTACTTGATATTTAATCTAAATTTATAAAAACCAGTTTGGAATGATTATTGCTAAGAAATACCCAAGGAAGCAAGATACATAAAACGCTGAACGCAATGAGTTGCGGGTTGTCCTCCCTGAAAAAAAATACGGATCATCCTTATGGTTCCATTTCCCAATTAACGAAACCGGCATCTAATAAATATCCGGCCGAGATAAATTCGTCATCAATTCAAAATACAAATAACCTTGCATCGGATCTGAATTCTGAAGCAAGCATCCAATAAACACAGACCCGCTTATCCAACCACAAAATTATTGTAAAGAGCTTAGAAAAAGCTGCAGCCAAATATAATCTGCCTCCGGAATTAATTCAGGCCGTCATCAAAGCCGAATCAAACTTTAAGGTGAATGCGATTTCCTCTGCCGGTGCCCAGGGATTAATGCAGTTGATGCCTGCCACCGCTGAGGAACTCGGCGTAAATAACCCATTTGATATTGATCAAAATGTAGACGGTGGTTCGTGGTATTTAAGGAAAATGATAGATCGCTTTGGGGGAGATATTAAATTGGCGTTGGCGGCATATAATGCCGGGCCGGGAACAGTGGAAAGATACAAGGATAATGTACCATATCTGGAAAAAAAGCATTTATTAAATCGAGTCCTTCGATTCTCAGGGCAGTTTGCCTGATAACAAATCGTTATATGATTGACAATCGACCGGCATCATGAGAGAAGAGGTAGTCAGTTGTGGGAGGCAATGATAAAAAAATTACACTAGCAACCTTTTTTACCTAAAAGACAAAAGAATAGTTTGCCATGCATAAATTAAAAATCACCGCCTGCATGCTAAGCTTGTTCATCCTTGGATGCGCGACAATAAAAGAATTTGGAAAAATGGACAAATTTGAGGAAACATCAAGTGCTTATGAACACGCTATTCGGTGGTCCGATTTCGATTTTGCGGTAGCTTTTCTAGACCCTTCAGAAAAAAAACCGGATCGACTAGGGCAGTCAATAGTTAAAAATATCAAGGTGACAGATTATAGAGTCAGAAAAACCGCTGTATCCCAGGATGAGTCTCAGGTTGTTCAAATTGTCGAAATATCTTATTACCGGACCGATAACGTGGTCGTAAATACGATTATGGATCATCAGTTATGGGAATGGGATCCGGAAAAATCACAATGGTATCTCGAGACTGGTTTTCCTCACTTCAAATAAATGGTTAACTATTTCCGCTGTTGAGTTTTTCGAATTTTAAAAATGAAAACATATATCAATATATTCACAAAAACAACGATGGCGCCCAACACCAGCTGTATTCCGCGAGTAAGCCCTTCAGGATATACCAGGGGTAGTATATATTGTCCAACAAAATCAATTGAATAGGTAACTTGTTCTCCACGGCTTCGAAGCCAATTCTCTAATGGCGTAAGCGGACATATGCCCCCCGTAAATTCGATCCAGCCCGCCCAAAGAACAACCGGGATATGCAGCCATAGCGCTTTTCTCCACCAATAGGTTAAAATGCCCCCCAGAACCGCAAAGACGATAAAAGCAAGATGAATGAGTACAACCAGATCGGCTAAGAAATTGTAATGCATAGCTAATTAAAGATTGAGGGATTCCTTTGCTCCGTATCAGCGAGGTTAAGGCGTGTGAAGATCCAGGGGCTACCCAAACCACTCCACAGGCCAACCAAAGTATACCGAATGACCCGGAACAAAGAAATTGGCTCAAGGTTATGAAAACCAAGACGCAAGCCTATCCATAACCCGAAAAGAACCGCAATTCCCAGCAGGTAGCGCAATACTCGCTTCCACCAAATGCCCCCAGCGGAAAATCTTACCCAACGACGTTCGAGCACCATACCTGTGGCAAATCCCATCAATGTCGATCCAGCGATCAGACAAGACGGATCTCCTTCCGGACTTATACGTATTAGTATCGTCGGAACACACACAGCCATGCCGAGTTGCCAAATTAACCTCCTTTGAGATAGCCATTTCTTAACCAATGGTTCTACTTTGATAAAGAGGAAAAGCAGCAGTACACCGATCACATAACCACCGAAAATGTCAGTTGGAAAATGAACTCCCAGGTAGATTCGCGACAGTGGTGTACCGATAATTAGGATGCCGGCAAGGATCCATATCCGCTTTTTCCTGAAGTGATATGACAGGTATCCCCAAAGCACCACGGCACTTTGGGTATGGCCACTGGGAAGTCCGCCTCCGCCTGCCGGGACAATTTTTTTAACGCGAAGATCATAATTAAACGGTCTGGGCTGATTTGCCAAAACCTTGGCCGCCGAATTTATATAAGCGGAGAACAAAAAAAGAAAAAGTAATCTGGCACCCGCACGGCGATCAACACACCAGTAAATAATGGGCAAAAATAACAAAAAAAATTCTTCGTTCCCTAGAAAGGTTAAACATTTAAATAAAAGATCAAAGGTCGGGCTAAATTTTTGGAACCAAAGAACGACATTTACACCCCAGTCCAAAAGGTTTTCCAAGGATCACCTCTATTTGAAATGGTTCTAATTTTGCTGATCTTGCTGTTGGGGTAGAATCCATTTAATTACTTGGTTTTGAAAATCGATACTGTATTGAACATTGCGCAGGAAATTCATCCCCAACAGACCCCTATAATTCACTGGCGGCCCATCACGATTAATGATGATGACCCTGGGTTCGAGCATTTTGATCGGTCCAACCTTCATGTAATTCAGCTGGCCCATCTCGGATTGGATGGTTTGACCGCCGGCCACCTGTGCTAGCCCCTTTTTTAAGGTTATGATGTTCAATTGGTCGGCAATATCACGATACACAACCATCTCTGACGCACCGGTATCCAACAGCATCAATGTCTCTAATTCATTACCATTGTTTCCAAGTGTGACGGGAACCAAGATTCGATTGCCCTCGATGACCACCTTGGTTTCCAGCTTTTTCCCCCTGTCCTTCTGAGCCTGGCGATATTTTTCCGCTTCTTCACGTTCTTTGGCCTGTTGTAGGTCTTGCTCTAATTGGCGCTGGCGTTCAAGCTCGAGCTCCAATTCAATTTCGCGATCGTTCTCGCGAGCCGTAAAGCGTTGATCTTCCGGAAGATAATCATACTTATCTTTATAAACGTGGATCTGATCTTGGTATTCCGGCGGAACTTTGGTTAAGTCGTCGACAAAAAAGATTTTTCCATCCTTATCGACATATTTGTAAAACTCGGAGCAAACCCTTTGCGGAAAAAGAAAAGCTCCACAAAGCAAAATAACCAGTATCACCGGAAATAATTTGCAATCGCCGGTCTTAGAACCCAATTCTTCCTCTCCATTATCATTTACTTTTGTAAAACGAATGCAGAACCAATTACTGCTTTGGCTGCTGCCAGTGGATGATAGAGTTTGCGTAATAGTTCAAAATGTCAAGCTCTCCGGGGGTCACACGGTAAATACCGTCCGACTCAACCACCAATCTTCTCAGTTTTAACATATTCAGCGCATTTAATATAGTTTGAACACGACCTCGGGTCGAAACATAAACCGGTGCATCATGAGCTTGAAGGTTCTCAATTAATTCATTTGCCTGGGCTTCTACTTCAAACGCGCTTAGCCCTTGATTGTTAGAAGCTCTCATTATTGTAGCTACCAATGCCACCGGAAGGATGGGAATCACATTTTTGATGGCAATCATGAGCTGTTCGGCAAGGTTTTCAATTTCCTGGAATCGATTATCGCGATTCATTTGGCTAAAATCTAGACCGTGTTTGCGAGCGTATTCCCGCATTGAGATCTGAGGCCCGAAGTTTACCCAAGCATATCCAAATCGTTGCCATCGGCTCATTGCCATTAAAATGAGACTACGCCATATAAACCGAAAGGTCGTTTTTATCGCAAACCATTTGCTTCGTTTTTCTGCATAAGGATCCAGCTCACGCAACAAGCTGCGGTCCTCAAGGGTTCTATCATAGTTTATTCCCACAGGTATGAACACAATATCCCGATCGCTTTTCGGATCATAAGT
>CP070746.1:280126-288160 GCA_020348305.1 Desulfobacterales bacterium | reverse complement strand
TTACGGTGCTGGTCTTAAATCCGGTGGGTCGTCAAAAAAAGGCGCACGTTAATTGATTTTGATACAAGGTTTGCTGATCTTCCCCTTCCGTATCGAAAAGATACTTGCCTTTTTTATCTTAATAATTCATTATCCTATCATTCTAACCGACAAAAAGAGATCAAATGCGTCTATCTATTAGATTTTAATCTATTTTTTAAAAACCGGAATGCTGACGGGACATTAAAATGAGACTTGGAATCATTGGCCTTCCCCGTTCAGGCAAATCAACCATTTTCGATGCTTTAACGAAAATCACTGCCACCGGAGAATCTAGAGCAGAAGACCGTATCGCTACGATCAAGGTTCCGGATAATCGCGTCGCTCGTCTCAACGAGCTATACAATCTTCCTAAGACGATTTATGCGCAGGTGGAGTATTTTCTGCCCGGCATAAAAACGGGCGACACCAGGGCTCATAGTATTTGTTCTTCCGCAAGAGACTGTGATGCCTTGATGCATGTTATCCGAAACCATGCTGGATTCGGTTTTGATGAAAAAACACCATATGAAGACTTTATGAAACTTGATCAGGATCTCATCCTAAATGATCTTGTTGCGGCTGAAAAACGATTGGAGCGCATCGAACTTGATCACAAACGCGGTAAAAAGATGACTCCGGAAGAGCATTCGCTTTTAGTCGAATGTCGCAACCATCTTGAAAATGAAATGCCTTTAAGAAGAATTCCTCAGTTAGCTGCAGCACCGCTGTTAAGAGGTTTTGCCTTTTTGTCGGCTAAACCCATGGTGGTTTTGTTCAATAACGAAGATGACGACGACAGTTTGCCGGATATCAAAGATCTTACTGATCTTGAAAATTGCATAGTGATCAGAGGTAAGCTCGAACAGGAACTTGCCCAGATGTCTGCTGAAGACGCCGCCGAGTTTCTAAACGAATTTAATATATCCGCATCCGCAATGGATCGGGTTATCAAGGAATCTTACGAATTCTTGGATCTGATCTCCTTTTTTACCATCGGCAAACACGAAATCAGAGCCTGGACAATTAAAAAAGGCACTCAGGCGGTCGATGCAGCCGAAGTCATACATACCGACATGAAAAAAGGCTTTATTCGGGCCGAGGTGGTTTCCTTTGACGATCTCATGGAGGCCGGCAGCTATTCAGAGGCTCGCAAAAAGGGAACTGTAAGACTAGAAGCAAAAACCTACGAAGTGCAAGATGGGGATGTCATTTATTTTCGATTCAATGTCTGATGCGGCGCTTTCCTCAAAATTTTTCATCCCTTAAAAGGAGATTTATCAAATATTGGATTCTATTCTTGAAATAATTGCTCAAGGTGCTTGGAATGGTGGAAATTTAGTTGATAATTCATTTTATGAAAAAAAGGGGTTGTCGTTTAAAGGCGGCATTCCGGTCAACGATAAAACCATAGAAGAGAGAATCGGTGTCAGGACACGCAAAGTGGCACCGCTTGATGAACGCATCGGCGTCACCGCTTTGCAAGACCTGATGGACACCTCCGACATCGATCCCACCCGCATTAAACTGGTTATCGGCGCCACCAATGTCGGCGATGATAAATATGATCCCGGCCCATTAATCCGGCATCCGTACAGCATCATCCGTAAGGATTGCCCCAGCGCTCTTGTGTTCGACCTGTATGCAGGCTGCCCCGGCTTTAATGTTTCGGTGGAGCTTGGTTTCATGCTCTCTCTTACAGGCTTTCTCAAGGCCGGAGATATTTCGATCATCGTCGGCGCGGAAAACATTCACCGCGCTCAGGCCTTCAAACCCCATGATACCGCCAATATTATCTTTGGCGACGACGCGCTGGCAACGGCGCTTGAGACCAGAGTCAGTACGACGACGACCGGAAAATATTCCAACCCGCATAGAGACGAATTTGCAATTGGCAAAGATACGGTATCCGAAATAGCGCATAATATACATGCGCTAATCGGAAACACAAAAATTGACGGCATCATCATCGACAACCAGATTGGGGATCTTATTCACAGGGTCCCGGCAACAGCGTCACGGGTTCAGCATGCACTGGTTGAGTTGATGTATCCTGAAGAAGCCGCTAAAGGAACGTTTCGTCGATTCAAAGAAGCCCTCGATTTTTACGATCGCCACGTAAAATCCTTCGCCTTTGATATAATGACCCTTGATGCCAACGCCGACCACGTGGAAACCATTGCCAAAGCGTATGTGCAATCCGGTAAATGCAAAAAGGTTGTATCCGTTTTTCTGGCCCCGGATCGAACCGGGACCATCACCCTGCATGAAGGCAGCCATTATGAATTTGAACGCCCCCAAAAAGGAGTTATTGACACCATCACAAGAACCCACGGCTGCTTTGCCAGATACATACAGGCAGTTCCCGATGATGGTGAGGTCTTTGGTGATATGGATGGTAAGGGAGTGTTCCTGTATGCCACCCGCGGGGCCAAAACCCTATTAAATGAGCTGTTTTCTAATAACGGTATCAAAATAGAGGATCTTGATCTAATTATCGAGCACCAGGCCAACTTTGCAATGATTCCACTGACCTTTGAGCAGGTTGTCGATAATGATCCGCCGGAGATAAAAGAAGCGGTTGCAGATTTAATTGCAAACAAAATGCTTACAAATGTTCATGAACGGGGAAACTGCTCGGTCGTCTGTATGCAGCGATTGCCTTATGATCTGATGCGAGGGGCGCTGCAAGCCGACATTGTCCAGGGTTTTAAGGTCAACAAAAATCTTGAACAGCTGCAAAAGGCAAAGCTGATTTTAAATGACTCTGTCGGAGCCGGCATGACGCGTAGTTCTTTTCTGCAAAAACTAAAATAAATGTCCCTGAAACGCACCATAGGCTTTATCATCATCTTTCTGGTTTTATTCTCCGTTGTTTTAATTGGTGTGCTGTGTACATTTTCATTTGTCCTTCCTAAGTTTTTAGAATCTAAAATCATTTCGGATCTTGAAGCTGATACGGGAATATCAGAATTTTCATTTCATGTGCGTGAATTAGATCTAGCAGGCGCAGATTTTGGGAATATACGTTTCGGTTCAGAATCTGATCCGGCTCTTGTCATACGCTCGATCCAGATCGATTATTCGCTGCCAGATCTTTATCAAAAAAAAATTAAAAAAGTGATTGCCAGCGGCATCGAGCTTTACTGTCATTTCAAGGATGGAAAGTTTGGCTTTCGGGGAATCGATTTGGAAAACCTGATGCGGAGACTTAAATCTCGCATGAGAGAAAACCCAGCTCCATCCGATGCTCCCAGCCTTTTAGGATTGGAAAGGTTAACAATCCGCAATGCCACTATCATTTGTGATATTAATTCAAAGACATACAGGGTACCATTTGAAATTGACATTGTGCCCGAAGATGCCTCATTTGACGTATTAAAGTGTACGGTTCAGATTTACACGCGGGGTCAGAAAATTTTCGTATCGGCAGATATTGATCAGAAAGAAAATCAAATCGTATTAAATACTTCTGCAAAAACAGTGAATCTTGCCAGATTTGCCGATTTTGCCCAACTGATTGAAGGACTGGTTGTCTCAGGTGTTGCGGATATTAAAGCAATGGCAGAAATAAAATTGAAGCCTTTTGCGGTTTCATCGGTTGCAGCTTCACTTGAGATAGATGACAGCCGTATTGGTTTTCAAAATATTCAATTCAAAAATGCACTAAACCAAAAAAAACAAAAACTACCCTTGCATGTAAAATTAGAGGGCACCAATGGAAAGGAATGGAAAGTTACCGCCTCTACTATAGCTGCTTCATCACCCATACCGTTTCATCTTTCTAAAATTAATTATGCATTCAAATTGACAGAAGATGCGATTCAAGGCGCCGGTAAATTTGTCATCGCACCGGATACCTCCGAGGTTTGGAAAGAGAGTGCAATACCGGTAAAAATTGTCGAGCATTTTCCCCTTCGGGTAAGTTCTACGATGAAATATTTAAAAAATGGCAATGTGGTGTTCAGCTTAAAAAATCAAATTTTTAAAAAAGAATTCTCGAAGGCCAACAAATTCAGTTTTGAACGATTTAACATAGCTACAAAACAACCGACGGTAGAGATTTCAGGTAATGTAAGCAAAGATAAAGGTACGGCGACGTATATGGTGAAAATCCCAGATGTTCTTTTTACATCGGATTGGTCAACTATCGAACTGCCTGCTTTAACCTTTAACGGCACGCTGGATTTCAATCGCAAGGGCAAAGGCGCTCAAACGGTAGCGTTTAACCTTCAATCACCAAATTCCGGTGTAAGGCTGAATACCGCCAAAATAAAAATCCCTCATATCATGCTTTCTGGGAAATTATATATGGATAAAACGCGCAAAAGACTTACGGACGGTCTTCTGCGGTGGGCCGATAGCAGTATGGATTTCTCGGAGCCGAAAGCCCGGATTACAGGGGTGCACGGTACATTTCCATTCCAATGGCCTTATGTAAATAAAGAAAAAAGGGGAAACTTTTCAATTGACGCGATGCATTATCAAAAAATACACCTGGGTGCCCTTAGCGGAACACTTCAACAAACAGCACAAGGGATCTCCTTTAAAGGCAAACACACTAGCCGCTTAATTCCGGAACTTGGACTGAAATTTTATGGGGGTGCGCAATTTTTTGATACGAATGACCCGAAAGCAAACGTCCATTTTCAGCTCGCTGCCCCTTATGTCAAAACTGACATTGATTTGGGAAGATTTCTGCCGGCAGCCAAAGGTGTCATTGTCAGCGGCAAGGTATCTCTGGATGGAGATATGGAATTGGGAAATCTGGGACTAAGCGGCACGCTGAAATCAGGACTAAATCAGGGAAAAGTGCTGTTGCCGGAAAAGAAAATTTCGATTGAAGGCATTCAAATGGCGTTATCAATACCGGATTTGCCCAATATACGCAGTGCCCCGAAACAACAACTGTTCTTTGATAAAGCCGCAATGGGCGGTATTACCGTAAATGAGGGAAAAATAGAATTTCAGCTTGAATCCTTATTGTCCTTATTCGTTGAAAAAAGTCAATTTAAATGGTGTGACGGAAACGTCGATACCTATGTTATTCGCATATCTCCTGATATAGAAGATTACAGATTAATTTTATATTGCGATCGGCTGAATATGGCAAAGGTGCTCGACCAATTTGGTGCGGCAACAGCAGTGGGTCAAGGATCGGTCAATGGCAGAATACCTTTGCGATATTATAAGGGAACGTTAAGTTTTAATGACGGCGTTTTATATTCTACACCCGGAGAAAAAGGAAAAATTCGCTTAACAGATACCGAAATCCTGACAGCCGGTATTCCCCCGAATACGCCTCAGTATATTCAGATGGAACTTGCCAGAGAAGCATTAAAAGATTATGATGTTGCATGGGCAAAACTGAATATCTCCAGCGAAGGAGAAGATTTATTACTACGGATGCAACTTGACGGCAAACCTGCTAATCCGCTGCCGTTTGTTTATAATAAGAAGCTGGGTCAATTTACAAAAATCGAAGCCAAGGGCAAAGGATCAATATTTCAGGGCATCCGTCTGAATGTGAATTTCCGACTTCCGCTGAACAAAATACTCCAGTATAAGGATTTAATTCAAATGATCCAATAAGATAAGGAGCAAAGCTATGGCCAAACTAGTTGTGATTTTTCTTGTAGTCTTCGTTATACCGGCTTTTCTGAGTTGCACGGAACATAAGGTAGAGGTTGCCCCGGTGGAAGTAAAACCGATTCACATCACCATTGATGTCAATGTTAAAGTGGACAAAGCCTTGGATGATTTTTTTGATGATATTGATTCGGAAAAAGAAAAAATTGAATCGACATCTTCCACGGAGCAATAAAAATTGGTCTGATGAGATTTAAGCGATGAAGGAGTCTAACCATGAAAGATAAAATTTTTGCGGTCACCATTTCACTTCTACTAGTTAGCCTTTTATTCTCTGCCGCTTCGGCGTTTGGGGAAGATATAAAAGCACGAATGAAGACCCGCCTACCGATTATTGTAGAACTCAAAGCCAATGGCATTGTTGGAGAAGATTTTAAAGGCTATCTACAATTTGTTGGTCAAAAAAGACAAAAAGAAGATGTGGTAAATGCCGAAAACGCCGATCGTAAGAAAATTTATGCCGCGATTGCCAAACAACAAGGAACCACCGCTGAACTTGTTGGTAAGCGCCGTGCAATACAAATTGCCAAAAAGGCAAAATCAGGTGAGTGGTTACAGAATCAAAGCGGCAAATGGTATCAGAAGAAGTAAGAAACGGCTACCAACATACACCACTTTATATTGGTGCTCATATGGAAAGCAGAAAGTGGAGGTTAGAATCACTAATCCACAGTTTTATGCGTGTTTGACAAAGGACACCCACATAGAAGCCGTTATGTTTACCCAGTACAAGATGTGGACTTCATAACATAATCTAAAAATAAGATTTCCGCATATGATTGTGTTTGCCTATCTTAGAAAGTGGTTTCGTGCAGGTTTTGATTTTTTCTGAAGGTATTATACAGAAATAGATTATAATGGAAAATAATTGATATATAAAAATTTGTGATTAACTAATATTTAAATGGTCAGAAATGAACGACAGATATCCTCATCTTTCATTATATCCTCTACGCTTCCCTCATAACGAATCTCTCCTTTTTCCAAAATGTATGCTCTATCGCTTAAGTCCAAAGCGAACTCGGAGTTTTGCTCGGATAGAAGTATTGTCAAATCCTCTGTTTTGAGTTTATTGATTTGCTCAGCCAAATGTTGCACCACTAAAGGGGCTAAACCCTCTGAGGGTTCATCGAGAAGGCACAATTTGGGATGACCCATCAATGTGCGGGCTATTGCCAGCATTTGCTGTTCACCACCGCTCAGGTTGCCTCCACGGCGGCTGCTTAGTTTCGAAAGATCGGGGAAAAGCTCAAAAACACGGTCCATGGTCCATTTCTGCTCTTTGATGCCAGAAACTTTTTTTGCGACATCCAAGTTCTCCCATACAGTCAGATCAGAGAAGATTCTTCGATCTTCTGGCACGAAACCAACTCCCAATCGTGCGATCTGGTAAGGACGAAGCCTTGAAATTTCCTTGCCAATCCACTTTACCGAGCCTATATGGGGTGGTGTCAGCCCCATGATGGAGCGTAAAGTGGTCGTCTTGCCTACACCGTTTCGGCCTAACAAAGCAACCACCTCTCCTTCATTAACATTGAGAGAGATACCGAACAAAACTCGGCTTAATCCATAAGAAGTATATATGTTTTCTACTTCCAAGAGCATTATTTTCTTCCAAAATAGATTTTTTGAACAACCGGATCAGACCTGACCTCCTCAGGATGACCAGAGGCAATTAATTGGCCCTGATGCAAAACTAAGATTCGCTCTGAAATTGCAAATACAACGGACATGTCATGTTCAGTGAAAAGCAGAGTTATCCCTTTTTCACGTACAATTTTACCAATTAGGTCAATCGTTGATTTGGTTTCTTGGGCAGACATTCCCGCTGTTGGCTCGTCAAGAAGAAGCATTTCGGGCTCACTTGCGAGAGCGATTCCTATTTCCAGCTGCTTCTGGAAGCCATAAGCAAGATTGCCGCTTATCTCTTCTGAATGAACTTGCAAACCAACCTTATCAAGGATTTCTTCAGTTTCTTCTTTGAAAAGAGTTTGGGCCGATGTAAAAAAATTCAAACTTTTACCTCGATATGTTAAAACTGCAGCCTGGATGTTCTCAAAAACAGTCAACCTGGGGAAAATGTTGATTCGTTGAAAGGATCTTCCCAGGCCAAGTCGGCAAATTTTGTGTGCCTTTAAGTGGGAGATGTCATTTCCATTGAAAATCACACCGCCTTGATCTTTAGAAAGGTGACCTGTAATTAGATTGAATAGCGTGGTTTTTCCCGCTCCATTTGGGCCAATAATGGAACAGATTTCCCCTTTTTCAACTGAAAAGCTGACATCGTTGACTGCAACAAAGCCATTAAAGGATTTCCAGACATTTTCGACTTGTAGAATCATTTGGATGATCCCCACCGAGCGATTC
>CP070746.1:277059-280026 GCA_020348305.1 Desulfobacterales bacterium | reverse complement strand
CGGTGTCAAAATAAGGTGCTTTCGAAACCCGGATAAAGAAGGCAAGATTTTAGAATTAGTTAAGAACCACCCATCTTTTATGCATGGAGAAGCCTATCTAGATGCGAAAGGCAATATCGTGCGGGTATTGGATGTCGTCCGCGGGCCAAGTTTCTTTAACGCCATTGATCATTATAAAATGGGATATGAGGATTATTTTCAACAAATACTTCCGGGGATCCTAAAGAAATTGGTGCCGGCCTTTGAAGCGATTCGATTTTTGCATATTAACGGGTTTAAACATGGGGACATCAGAAATGATCATATCATAGTGAATCGTGATAACGGAACCTATGTTTGGATCGACTTTGATTATGATTATGAAGCCACGGAAAATCCATTTGGCCTGGATATATTTGGTCTGGGAAGCATTTTGATTTATGCCATTGGGAAGGGTTTCCACAATCTCCAGATGATTTCAAGCGATGAGCGAATCTATGGTGACCTGATCGATCGAATTGAACCGGAAGATTTCTCCATACTTGAAAAATGGCGATTTATTAATTTGCGTAAGCTGTATCCATCTATTCCAAAAATGCTCAATAATATTCTCATGCATTTCTCAAAGGGTGCCCATGTCTATTATGAAGTAGTTGACGAACTGATTGAGGATTTAAACAGATGCCTGTATTCAATTTTTGATTAATGGAGGAAAGCTTTGAAAAATTCGATGCTTATCGCCATGAATGATTCCTTAAGCGCCAGGACGGCAGTGGATTTTATTGCGGATTTAGCCCTATGCCCGGAGGAAATGGATATCACTTTGCTGCACGTGTTCAGAAAACCCTCGGCTGGTGAGGAGCTTATGGGTGAAAAATTCATGAAGGAGCAGCCGGCGAGGTATTTAAAGGCCATGGAAAAGGCCAGAGACAAGCTGGTTGAAAAGGGGTGCAACCCCAATACGGTAACGATTAAACTGGTGGAAGATCCTTATCCCACCGTTGCAGAAGGTATTATCGACCAGTTTAATAAAGGCGATTATTCGATGGTGGTCATCGGCCGCAAGCGAATGTCCAAGGCTGAAGAATTTGTAAGAGGTGACGTGAGCGTTAAACTCGTCAGAGCGCTTAAAGGGGCAGCCGTTTTGGTCGTTACGACCCGGTAATCTGTGCCGCTTTTTTGGCAAAGTAGGCACTCAATTTAAAAACAAAGCCCAAAAGAACGAAACCGAATAATTTGCGAACCTTCCTGCCTTTTAACTTCCAAAATAATACGCATGCCCTTTGAATTTTACAATCTAGATTTCCTTTTCATTTGACAGCCAACCTAGCTTGAATTAATTTGACCTCAATAAATATCCATAGACGCACTTAAAACCCGATCCGATAAAAGAGAGGATTATATTATGTTTGCTTCGCAGGAATTTTTTGACTTAACGGATTTCGACCACCAAGAAATATTTATAGAAAACCAGCCTGTGTGGACGGCGCTTGATCGTTTGCCGGAATATTTAGAGACCTTCTTCCAAAATTCGTGGCCTTTGATCAACAAAAGCGGACAAATCCAAAAGACCCTGGTCATCCACAATGGTGAGGTGCGTGATGATCTTGAGGTAAAGCCAACCGGTCCTAAAGGTTTGCTGCAGGTTTACCTGAAAGACAAAATAATAGAAGGCGCTGCTGTTATTATGGCGGGGGCCTGTCTTTTTGACGATAAAATTTTGCTGGGACCGGGAAGCGTGGTGGAGCCGGGGGCACTGATTAAAGGACCTGCGGTTATTGGAAAAGATACCGAAGTCCGCCAGGGCGCATACATGCGTGGGAACTGTCTGGTGGGAGACAATTGTGTGGTTGGACACGCGACCGAAATGAAAAACTCCATCATGCTGGATGGCGCCAAAGCCGGCCATTTTGCTTATGTCGGTGACAGCATTTTGGGAAAAGCTGCAAACCTGGGCGCAGGGACGAAACTGGCAAATTTAAAAATGATTGCCGGCTCAATTATTATTCGCGTAGACCGCAAGCGCTATAATACCAAACGCCGCAAGCTTGGCGCTATCCTTGGCGATGGAACCGAAACCGGATGCAACTCGGTAACTTCTCCCGGCACCCTCATGGGACCTTCTTCGATTGTCTACGCCGGAGTTTCAGTCCCGGGCGGGTATTATCCAGGCAGATCAATTGTCACACCCGCCAAAGAATGTCCCCAAATAAGATAGCCTCCCTTTGGTATCGGCTCAGCGGATTAGGCGCTTCCAATTTATTTTAGCCGCTTGGCGCTCTTGATAACAACAGGCTTCGCCGGAACATCACGATACCTGCCGCGCGTTTTGGTTTTAACCTTGGATATGGCATCGACCACATCCATACCCTCTATAACCCGCCCAAATACAGCATATCCCCAGCCTTGTGGAGTTTTCCTTTTGTAGTTTAGAAAGTCATTGTCGACGCTGTTGATAAAAAACTGGGCGGTTGCGCTGTGAGGATCACTGGTGCGGGCCATAGCAATTGTGCCCCGTTGATTTCCCAATCCGTTATCTGCTTCATTTTTAATAGGATCTCTTGAGGGATTTTGTTTCATATCAGTAGTAAAACCCCCTCCCTGGATCATAAAATTGGGGATCACACGGTGGAAAATGGTACCATCGTAAAACGCTGCATCAACATAGGCCAAAAAGTTTTTCACTGTCTCCGGTGCTTTGTCTGCAAAAAGCTCAAGAACAATTTTACCTTTGGATGTGTCCAATACAACCTTCGGATTAACCTTGGCTGCTTCTTGAGCGCCTGCAGGGACAACTGTAGTCAAAATAAAAAGTGCCGAAACGAATAAATTTTTCATTTGTTCACCTCATAGAATATACATACACAGTTAACCTATATCTTTGGCCGCTCGCCAAATTCCGGTCCCACTTCCCGTGTCCGTTTAAGCTCGAAAAACCCGGGGGTACTGCCGGCAGCGATCACAGCATCCCAAAACTTGACAGCAGCT
>CP070746.1:274334-276959 GCA_020348305.1 Desulfobacterales bacterium | reverse complement strand
CCGGTGTGGTGGCTGTACCCGAAGGGTTTCAGATCGCTAAAACACAAGGCGTCATTTTCGTCCATGGTGCCGGCAATGATATGAATAATCCCTATAGGACAAAGGAGGAAAAGATGACTGAGAAACTTAAAAAAGTTGACAAGGTGGAAATATTAACCCTTCAGGACAATTACATCGATGTGGCTGCCTTTGACAGCACTGAAATCGTGCAGCGGCCGATGCCGGTCAAGGACGGAGAGATCAAAAACAGTATTTTGGCGGAACACGGCTTTTCGGCGCTTGTCACCATAACCCCTGGGGATAGTGTCCGTAACATCCTTTTTGATTTCGGGTTGTCTGCACATGGCGCTGCATTTAATGCAGATGCATTGGGATTAGATTTAACGGCCGTCGAAGCAATGGTTCTTTCCCACGGACATATGGACCATTTTGGCGGTTTGGAACAGCTTGCTGAGCGCGTCGGCAAAAAAGGCATCGAGCTCGTGCTTCATCCAACGGCTTTTAGAAAATTGCGCTATCTGAAAGTTTCCGAAGAAAGTAAAATTAACCTACCTTCTCTATCCCGGGACAAAATTGATAAGGCAGGTGTATCTGTAGTTGAGCACAAAGAACCCAGGATGTTGTTAGACGATTACCTTTTATTTTTAGGAGAGATTCCCAAAAAGACGGAATTCGAGAGAGGATTTCCGCGTATGCATTATGATGAGGACGGCAAAGAAAAGTGGGACCCTATCGAAGATGATACAGGCATCGTAGCCCATGTAAAAGGAAAGGGCCTGGTGATTTTATCCGGCTGCGCTCATTCCGGGATTGTCAACACGGTCAAATATGCCCAGGAGGTTTCCGGCATTGACCAACTTTATGTCGTAATGGGCGGCTTTCATTTAACCGGAGCGGATTTCGAACCCATCATTGAGCCGACAACTGAAGCCCTAAAAGCCTTAAATCCGCAATATATTGTACCAACGCACTGTACCGGTCGGAAAGCAATTGTGCACTTCGAGAGGGAAATGCCGGACAAATTTCTTTTAAACATGTCCGGAACGAAAATGACATTTGCAGCATAAGTTGACCATTACGCTTTTTGAGGGAGAGTCATAATTTTGTACCGAAATCAGCGCAACGAATGTTTGCCTGAAACTGTTGCTAGCGCGGTAAGCCCAAAGGCTCCGGAAAGCATGATCAGCCGGAAGAGCCGCTTTTATGTTATCGCTGCCGCTTTACTGGCGCTTTTTCTGGGCGCTTTGGATGCCCTGGTGATGTCTACGGCCATGCCGACCATTGTGGCTGATCTCGGCGGGTTGTACCTTTACAGTTGGGTCTATTCGGCCTATCTGCTAGCACGCGCCGTATCGCTGCCTATATTTGGCAAGCTGGCGGATATATACAAATCCAAAACCTTATTTATTGTTTCAATCTGCATTTTCCTGCTGGGATCGATTTTTGCGGGGTTGGCCCAAAGCATGACACAGCTAATTATATGGCGGTTATTCCAGGGAATAGGAGCCGGCGGTAACTTTGCCCTCGTTTATATTGTACTTGCAGATATTTCTGCCCCGGAGAGCCGCGGAAAAACCCTATCGCTGGGTAGTTTTATCTGGGGATTGGCCAGCGTCTTGGGTCCTACATTTGGCGGATTTGTTGTGACTTTTTTTTCCTGGCGCTGGATTTTCTTTGTCAATGTTCCCTTGGGATTATTTTCTCTACTGTGCATTGCCTTTTACCTGATTGAAGTCCGTGAAAAAAAGAAAGGCGCCTCCATCGACTATCTGGGTGTCTTAACCTTATCCACGGCCATTCTTGGCCTGCTGACTGTATTCTTGTTAGCAGGACGCACGTATACCTGGATTTCACCTCAGATCCTCTTGCTTTTAATTGTCACCGTCGGGTCAAGTATTGCCTTTTGTTTCGCTGAAAAGCGAGCCCGGGAGCCCATATTTTCGTTGGTTTTTTTCGGAATCAGAGGCTTCAGCGTGGGTAATGGGGCGGCATTTCTCGCCAGTTTTACGATATTTGCTCTTTTTGCTTACAGTCCGCTTTATATCCAGGGCGCTTTGGGTAAAACCCCTTTGCAGATGGCAATTGCGATGTTGTCGCTCAGCCTTGGCTGGTCTGTGGGTGCATTGTTCTGTGGACAGATTGTCAATTTTTTGGGGAAAAAACCTTCGGCGGTATTGGGCTCATTGTGCTTAGTAGCAGGTGGCGGGCTATTACTGACATTTTCTGCCTCTACGTCTCTATCAGCGTGTTTCATTGTTTTGGGACTTATTGGACTTGGTATGGGATTTGTTTCAATGGCAACGCTTCTTGTGGTTCAAGACAGCCTGAGCGCATCGGATTTAGGCATTGCCACGGCTTCCCAGCAGTTTTCCAGGACACTGGGGGGAACCATCGGTGTGGGTATTTCCGGAAGTTTTGTGACCGCCACGCTTTCAAAAATGATGAATTCCAATTTAGACAATTTACCTTCATCTTTTGCGGCCCAGTTTCAACAAAACATCGAAAATTTATTCCGGCCTGAGGTTCAAGTGCTCCTTTCAGCGAATGTTCAAAAAGCAATGCAGGATGCGGTGGCAGAGGGTGTTTCTATGGTTTTCTGGATAACGTTTTTTGCCTCGATGTCGT
>CP070746.1:248768-274234 GCA_020348305.1 Desulfobacterales bacterium | reverse complement strand
ATAGAAGTCAAGGGCTGGGTCGCAGACTGGGTCGTACTTTCCAGCAACATCGGCTGGAAAGAGGCGTTTGGGGAATGCACGTCATTGCCCGTGAAGAGGAGGGTGAAGATCATCTGTCCGCTTACTTGTGTCGAGAACGCGGTTATAAAATTGTCTCCATTAAAAGAAATACCGTGTGGGAGAAGCTGACGGGAAAAAAATGGTACGCTAAGCTGCTCGTAGGTGATGCACGCCAATCTTCTGAAGGAGATCCGGATGCGTCTCCTAATCAATGAACCTCCCCTCAACCTAAGCGTTCGGCCGTCTTCGACCCTGAGACTCAGGCCCGCAGGGAGCTCACGCCGAGGCCCTCTCCCCCCGCGGGGCATAAGCGCTAGCTTAAGATAGAAACGGTCTTTTTTCAATAATACTGAATCAAGAAAAAAGCCTGCTCCCTGAGCGGGAGGGGGTTTGGGGGAGGCGGAAAGATGATACAATGGCCGCTAAACTAACCCACTTTGCAAAAAGGTTAAGGAAAAACGCTACTAAGGCAGAAGCTCTATTGTGGAGTAGACTCAGAGCCAGGCAGATGCAAGGTATAAAGTTCAGAAGGCAACAACCAATCGAAAACTTGATTGTCGATTTTGTCAGAAATAAATGTCTTCAATGAATTTCACCCTCCCCTAACCCCTCCCGTCAAGGCAGGGGAATAATGTTTACGGCACTCGGAACCCCCAAAACAGCACCGGCAGTTCGAAAATTTCTCTTCATCACCGATTTTGAAAACTGCCTCTGCCCACCTATCTGCCGGCAGGACCGTTACTTCACAATCATAATCGGTCCTGATCTCTGCGGTCATCCGAATCTCCCCCATTGATATCTTCCTTTTTTCGTCATTGAATATTGAGGGCACGGATTTTCATACGCCTCAACCCTACACCATCTGATGCAGCTTCTGCATCAGCTCCTCATAGTCTTTTCCGGAAAAACAATACTTCATATCAACAAAGCGTCCGCGCAAAGCACTGATCTCTTCTTTGATGTTTTTGTCTTTCAGGATGACATCGGCGATGAGCTGGGCCAGTTTCTGAAAATCGGCTGCGGTCATTCCAAAGCGTGTCATTTCCTGAACCCCTGTGCGCAATGAACCGGCTGCCGTGAAACCTTCTTCTTCAGGAGCTGCTTGATAGTTTAATATGATATTGTTGTCTTCCAGGCGCCGGGCGATTTCCGGCCCTTTCGCATACCCCACATTCAAAATAACCTGGTGGGTTTCCGTATAGGAAATATCCGGATCCCCGGCAACATCTAAACCGCAGTCCCGTAATGCCTGTGCAAAGGCCTTGGCATTGCCCACGACCTGCTTTTGGTATTCGTCTTTAAAATAGTTCATTTCATAGGCAGCCAGCAGCAGACCCAGTAATGTGCCTAAATGATGGTTGCTGACGCTTCCGGGGAAAGACCTGCGCTGTATAGCTTCCCAGAATTCATACTCCACATCTTCTTCGGTGAAGTTTACTGCTGCGATGCCGCGCTGGGTGCCATAATAAGTCTTGTGGGTGGAGCCGGTAACGATGTCCGCTCCTTCCTTAAACGGTTGTTGAAAATAGGGACCTATCAGCCCCAACACATGGGCCATGTCGTACATTAACATACAATCCAGAGTAAGCTCGTCAATCATTGCCCGTAATTCTTGAACCGGCTCTTTATGGATCATCATGCTTTTTCCCAGAATAACCAGCTCCGGTTGATGTTCGATCATCAGCTCCCGGGTTGCCTCCACGTCGATTTTAAACGGATTATCCTCTAGAACCGGGAAGTTCACGACAGCCGGTTTTTCCCATTTTGGATCGCGCATCACAAAATCCCGCAACGCGCCCATGGGCTGGGCACTGAGATGGCCGCCTTTGATAATATGGTTGTTCATCACTTTTCGTATGCGGCGCTGCTCGCTTTTGCGATCGGCGCGGTTTATATAATCCACCATGGCGCTGAACACGGCCATATTGGCCATTTGGCCGGAAACTACCCGCGTTTCGACCTCCGTACATTCCAGATACTTTTGCAACTCACACGTAAGCAGATATTCGACTTCGGCAATAAAATCGGTGCCCTGATAGTAGAAAACATCAGCTTCTTTAAAAGCCTTTACCTGCTTATGTTCGGCATAACGTCCGACAGGATCCATGATGGAAAGCATCCGCACCAAAGACGAAGATGTCTGCTCGGAAGGAATCAGATTAATGCATTGCTGCTGGCGCCATTTTGTATTGGTAACAGCCTTTTCCACCAGCGTTCTTACATTCTGTGCCATTTGCTCTGCCGCGCAAATAGCCTGCCTGTCTTCACGCAGTTGCTCATAGGAGATAGGCCACGAATGGGGCGGGGCTTCGTTTCTTATGTAATAAGGAACGATAACGGCCTGGACGCGTTTACTTCTAATCTCGATTTCGATCTCATCGCCTTCGACCAGATCGCTGTCTATAATCGCCAATGCGATGGCTCTCATTTTCTTTTCTCCAGTTTGCTTGGATGAAAGCCCGATCCCTTCGCTGTTCCAATAGGGAACCATGGTGCCGCTGGTAATATACCCTACGTGCTGGCCGCCATGAAACACCTTGGCACCTGCGCGAGCAATTCCCTTGTCTTTAAGTTCCACCGGTTGGATTAAGCGCGGTAAATCCGCAATCAGCGAATAATCTCTATCCACAATTTTCTTATAGGCTGCAAACTGTTTGGATAAAGCCTGTTTGCCAACAAAGTCTCCCTTCAGCGGCGATAAGCTGACGGCAAATCGTGCCAGGTTACATGCAAAAATGGGAATTTCCTTTTGCTCAGGATCCAGTCCCAGCTCATGGCCGTAAAGCGGCAGCGCTGCTTCCAGCCTCAACGTATCTCTCGCACCCAGACCAATAGGAAGGGCCCCATGCTTAAGCAACATATCCCAAATCAACAGCGCATCGTTGTTATCGACAAATAGTTCAAAACAAAGTGGCTCACCCGTGTAACCGGTTCTTGCGATCAATACCTTGGCCCCATTTATTTCTGCTGTGCTCAGGGCGTTTCGAAGGGGTTCGGGTAGATGACCTGAAGTGATCAGACCGGAGAGGATATCTTTTGCCAGCGGACCCTGCAGACTGAGCATCGTCATCTCTTTGGTTGTGTCAACCAATTCTACTTGATCGAACTTGGGTAGAAATGTTTGGAAATGATCCCAATTTTTTTCTCTGTTGGCGGCATTGACGACCAGCAAATATTCATCTTCCACAAATCGATATAAATACGCATCATCAATGGCACCGCCCCTCTCATTGGGAATCATGGTGTATTGGCTTTCATCCATCTCTATGGCGGCGGCGTTGTTCGACAGTACATGCTGTAAAAATGGCAGGGCAGCTTTACCGCGAGCAATAAAACGGCCCATATGGGAAACATCGAAAAGACCTGCTTTCTTTCGGGTGGCCATATGCTCCTGAACAATTCCCTGATCATAATGCAACGGCATCTCCCAGCCACCAAATTCTACTATCTGCGCACCGAGGCTGACATGTTGGTCATATAAAACGGTTTTATGCAACTCTTTCATGGTTTTAAATTCCTTATGGTTTTAGAAGAAAAGGTATAATAATGAAAATACATCCGGATTGTCAATTGGATATCTTCCTAAAATATCTCGTTTACCTTGACACTGCATCTGCATTCTTCTTATAGTTCGTTAAATCTTATGAACATCTTATTCGATATGCTTGGAGGAAAAATGATCACGCAAGAAAAGATAAACGAGAATCCCTGGCAAGTTATCCGTCTTTTATTCAGGCGTAAGCTTGGCGTTTTAACAATCGGTGCCAACCTATTCGGTGCCTGTGTTGTAACCTCCTATTTTGCCTTTTTTGATCAAGCCCTTCAAAATTTTTGCCTTTTTTGATCAAGCCCTTCAAAATGAGGAGATCAAGGGTACTTTTATCACCACCGCGATCATGTTTATCTGTCTGGTTATCATTGCAAGGGCTTTTTCAAGGCGCTGGGGCAAAAACCTGGACCGATATATTCAATTAAAACTAAGCGATCAAAGTCGAAAAAGCTGATTTTTAGCAAAACGATATAATGGCGTCTAACTGCTTAATATCAAAAATAATTATTGACAGTTTGACAATAAATCGATAAATTTTAAGTAGATATACGTCGTTTTTACTCGTCATTATAAAGGAGCCCTTATATGATGGAATCCGATCCCCAAACGGAAACATTCGGTATTACAGCCCGCCTGTTTAAGCTGATCAATGATATGCCCAAAGATCAGCAGTTAATTCTTCTAAAACAATTGATCGGAGAAAATGTGACGAAACATTTGTTCAAACTGGTCGTGGACATGTCAGAGGATCAGCAAATCATCCTCCTCGAACAAATGGGAGAGATACCAACCGTCGAAAGTCCGGTAACAACCGTCAGCTTGGAAGAAACAGAAACATCAATGCGGGAAAACCCCAGAAAACCCTGTTTAATCAATGCCACTTACAAAATACTGGATCGGGATTTTCAAAGCTACATTTTGGATATCAGCATCGGCGGCGTATTTATTGAAACGAATCAAAAATTTCCTGCAGGACAAACGATGACATTAAAATTCTCTTTACCGGATCATTCACAACCATTCACGCTGGCCGGCAAAATAGCTTGGAGCAGTCCCAGGGGATTTGGACTGAAATTCGAGAAAATGACTCCTCATCAGGGGAATAGGTTAAAATCCTTTGTCGATCAAAAAGAGAAATAGGAAGGCGTATTATGAAAATTATGACGGTATCCTTAGCGATTTTTATCACTGGACTGCTGGTTTCACCCCTTTATGCTGATATTTATTCCTGGACCGACGAGAAAGGCGTAAAACACTTCAGCAATGTTCCACCTGCTGGTGCGGAAAATGTGGAAGTCGAATTTAAAGAGTATCAGTATGATAAAAAGTCCGATCAACAACGTTTCGAGATGGAACAACAGGAGTGGAAGACACTCATCAAGGACATTGAAAATGATGAGCAAAGAGAAATAGCGGAACAGAAACGGAGAGCAGAAGCCGCTAAACGCAATCAACTCCCAACCCCTCAGGAGCTTATCGAAGCCGAAAAGGAAAGATTGTTAAATAAAATAAAAGAATTAGAGGAAAAGCCGCTGGACTATTTTGGATCTTTTAAGAATAAACGTGTGCGCATAGGGTATTATAAATACAGGTTGGACGCGCTTATGCAAGATCCGGATAAATATTTTAATGAACCTGCAAGCTTTGAGGGGAATATCAAAGTTCCCGAAGATTCTGGCTCCGCAAATTAATCTATGCCACCTTACGAAAACCCCTCGTATTCATGCTCTGCGTTTATTACTCTGAACTATGGAAATAAAAATAAATGAGGTTAAAGTTTTCATTGCATGATGCCGATAAATGCGAACAATGCAGTAAATTAAATTAACTAACCCAGGAGGTCTTACGATGAAAAAAGTTTCTATTTTGTCCACAATGTTGATGGTCTTCATGGCATTCGGCGTGTTGTTCCCGGTGACTGTTTTTGCAGAAACCATGGAAGTCGTGAACTCGGCGATTTGCGAAAATGTTGTCAATCGTGAGATTGCTAATGAAGGCACGAGTTTTTCGTCCTCGACAGGAAAACTCTACTGCTTCAGCAAAATTGATAACATTCAAAGCTATACCGAAGTCGTCCACGCCTGGTATTATGGCGACACGGAACGCGCCCGCGTGACGTTAAATGTGAACCCCCCTGCCTGGCGCACCTACAGTTCAAAAATTATTCAGGCCCATGAAATCGGTGCTTGGCGTGTGGAAATTCTTGACTCATCCGGCAATCTTTTGGAAACCCTGCGATTTGAAGTTACCCAATAACGATAAAATTCGGTTTTCTGATATCAAAAAAAATTTTAATATTAATAACTTACAGATTTAAGCAGTTTAAATTGACAATAAAAGCCACGTCCGAAAGACGTGGCTTTTATATTTAAATTATTAATGATGTCATATGCTTATTGATTAACCATCGTGTAGGAAATTGAAAAACATCTTATTTTTTGTTAACCTATAAAAATACAGTAACAAAGGAAATTCGTTTGTTGGCCAGTGCGGTTGATTCGGCCAGCTTTTTAATTTCAGCCCTTATTTCAAAAATCAATAAAACGGATTGGAGATATCGATGACATTTGCCAATATGCTGAGTATAACTTCCAATGAATTTTTATCCGCTTTGATTTGGATTGTTCTGGTTCTATCGATGTTATATTTTGCCCGAAGACCATTTCATCGTGCGGTTGGGTCGTTAAGTAAAATAATTTACAATGCCATGCGGTTAACCTCTGCCTTCTTGATGCAAGCAGAAAAACGACTCGTAAAACGAAATCGAGAGGTGCTCATGGCAGCCGGCTTGGAGAAAGCAGAACGTGTAGTGGAACGTGAATTTGACCGCATAACTACAGCGGTTGTCAGGGATCTGGCAATCTATCCCAATGTCCATCGTCAGCTTTCTGAAATTACCACGCAGCTGAATGAAGATTATGCCAAAAGTGCAGATGTTCCCCCGTCGCTCCCGAATTGGATCCCGATCATCGAATCCATTTCCCAGATCAAGCATAGCGGAGATTCGATGGTGGCCAATATGCTGGCAGAGATCAATCGCTCGCTTGTGGAACAACACAAAAACGCAATTGAAGAGTATCGCAATTCCAGTGCTTCACGCCATTCTATCTTAAACAAAATGCTTGCACGTTGGCGAAAAGTCCAGCGAACGCTCAACCATGTCGCAAAATCCATCGCCAAACTGAATGATCGCGCCAAAAGCATCGACCGGTATATGGATGAATACGAAAAAATACGCAAACAAACCGATAAGGCTGCCCGCCTGCTTTCCTCATCGTCCTTGGCAAAATTTTTTATTTCCGGTCTTTTTTTAATGATCGGCATTGGCGGCGTTATCATCAACTTCAACCTCATCGCGTTGCCCATGTCAGAGATGATAGGGGGGGGCAGCTACATCGGAGCGTATAAAACAGCAGATATCTTCGCTCTGGTGATTATCCTCATCGAATTGACCCTGGGGCTTTTTTTGATGGAATCGCTACGGTTGACACGTTTGTTTCCGGTCATCGGCAGTATGGATGATAATATGCGTCGTCGTATAATCTGGATTACGCTTACGATGCTGGCGATCCTGGCGGGAGTGGAGTCCGCACTGGCTTTCATTCATGATCGCCTTGCCCATGATATGGAGGCCTTACGGCAGACCTTGGCAGGCGTTGAGCAAACCGCTATCTCCACCAGTATGATTCCTACCGTGGGACAGATGTTTTTGGGTTTCATCCTGCCCATCATCTTAGCTTTTATTGCGATACCCCTTGAATACTTTATATTTTCGTGCCTTTCGGTACTCGGTGTGGCTGCTGCAGGTTTGCTTCGATTGATTGCTTTTATCCTGCGCTTGATAGGCAATGTTGGGTATTATATGGGGCGATTTGTGGTAAATGTTTACGATCTGTTAATTTTTCCGCCAATTTGGCTGGAAGGGGTAATCCTTGGTGCAAAAACCAGACAAAAAGCAACACCCGATCAGAAAATCCGGGCAACCAAGGAGCTCGTCGAAGAACCCATCGATAATCTTGACGAAACCATCGAATTAAGAGAGTCGCAAGAATGAAGAAAATCATCGCGTCTGTAATCATATTCGGCTTACTTAATCCAGGTTGTACGGACACCAAAAGCCGCTCCAAGGGTATCTATATGCTGCTTGATTCCCCCGGAACCCATGCGTTGGAGCTGAAAAAAGCTCAATCGATTATAAATTACTTGCTCGGTATCCTCCATCCAGGAGACACGCTGGCGATCGCCAGAATCGATACCGCAAGTTTCAGTGAAAAGGATATCATCGCAAAAGTAACGTTTAACGAGCGGCCCTCGGTCGCCAATGATCAGAAACGGGCATTCATGCAAAAAGTGGACACCTTCGTCAACTCGGTGAAAGGTCGCCCGTATACCGATATCTCCGGCGGTGTTTTTCAGGCCATCAAGTACCTAAACGAAGCGAACTCGGGAAAAAAATACATCCTGATTATCTCGGATTTAAAGCAAAAGCTGGCAAAAGGGCATGTTGGAGAGGTATCGTTGCAACTGGACAACTTCAGTGTCATCGCCTTGAATGTTACCAAACTCCGCCAAAATATCCGCGATCCGAAAATATACATGGCGCGTGCGGAAGACTGGCGATTCAAAGTTGAAAACAGCGGCGGAAAATGGCGCGTCCTCAATGATCTTGAAAAATTGGACAATATTTTCACAAAGTAACCGAATTCTGTGAAACATCCCATCAAGAAATCGCCGTTTAACATCCGCAACATACGTTTATTCATTGCATTTCGAGTATTTTTCAATTCGCGCTTTTATTACCCTATCTTTACAATCCTGTTTCTTGATTTCGGACTCACGCTCGAGCAGTTTGCATTGCTCAATGCTGTATGGGCGGCCACCATTGTCCTTTTTGAAGTACCATCAGGAGCGCTGGCAGATACTCTGGGGCGGAAAAACCTTCTGGTGTTCAGCGGCGTGCTCATGGTGATTGAAATGGCGTTGCTGTGCTTTACGCCAAAAGAAAACATCAATCTTCTTTTTACTGTGTTTTTGGTAAACCGTGTGTTAAGCGGAACCGCAGAGGCTGCAGCTAGCGGAGCCGATGAAGCCGTTGCATACGATACCCTGAAAAAAGAAGGCCATACCACAGAATGGCCGCGTGTATTGGAAAAACAGATGCGATTGCAATCCATCGCTTATATGGGAGCCATGAGCCTGGGAGCAGCGGTATACGATCCCGCCCTGATGCAGCGAGCAGCCAACTGGCTCGGCCTAAATATTCGCCTCACGCAAGATATCACGTTGCGTTTTCCGCTATTGCTTACTTTGGTCATGGCCATCTTAACCTTGTGGACGACTCTGCAGATGCAAGAACCAAACCATAATCCAGCCGCAGGAAATTTCAGCGATGAAGGTTATTGCAAATCAACCATTCAGGCGCTGCGCTTAACGATTAGTGCCGGCCATTGGATTTTAAAAACCCCTTTTGCGCTGGTGATCATTTTGACCGGCCTGCTCTTCGACAATTGCATTCGAATGCTAGTGACATTGACCAGCCAATACTATCGGGTCATCAATTTGCCGGAAGCCTCATTCGGACTGATTAGTTCAGGAATGTCAGTTTTAGGGCTTTTTATCCCGTTGGTGGCGCTAAAAATGGTGGACAAAAGGTCTCCGGCGTTTAACCTGTGGGTGATGGTCAGCTTGACGCTTATGGGGCTAATCGGTGTCACATTTGTATGGCCGATCATTGGGCTTTTACCGGTAATCTTGATTCGAATAGTGATGTATTTGCAAAATTTTTTTCAGAGCCATTATCTGAATCGCATCACCAGTTCCGAACAACGGGCCACCGTCTTGAGCTTCAAAGGGCTGTCATTTAACCTGGCCTATGGCCTCATTGGGGTACTATATTCACTCCTGCTAGCTCTGTTGCGAGGTCAAGCTTCCCGAACCCAACCCTTTCTCAGCGGAACAGAATTAGAAAATTTGATCTTCGTTCAATCCTTGATCTGGTTTCCCTGGTATTTCATTTTGACGATGGTGGCAATGCTGGTATTTGCCCGGTGGAAATTAGGGAATTCCAATGAGCATAAAATACCTGGCTAAAATCATTTTTTCTGAACTGATTTTTTTATTGCCTTTATCCTAAAATAGCACTATTTAAACTTCTTAATGGGAAAACCTGTAGCTGACAACCCAATGCAAAGGTGGAAGGTCAAAAATGAGTAATTCAGATCACACCACGGATAAAGATTTTGTTATGAGTGATGAGCATGAAAATGACAAAACAGAGGACGAAAACGACGATGAAACCTATGAGCCCGGCAGTGATTCTCTTCGCCAAACTTTAGCAATGCTGTTTGTTTTTGCCGGGGTGGGCGTTTTGGTCATTGTGATCCTATCAATAATCGTTCTTTTCAAAATTCAGAATCTTGCAGAAAAAAAACAGCTGCTGACACTTGAATCAAAACTTGAAGAAATAGAGCGCAGTTTAGCCGGTTTTGAAGAAATTGAAAAAAAATGGGGTGTGTCCGGAACACCGGAAAAACAAAGCGGCCTTTTAACCGAACGAATCAACACACTTGAATCCAGCGTCACATCAAAAATTGATCAGGTCTTAAAGGAGCTTGAGCGCTTAAGGCTATCATCCGCCCAACAAAAAACCCCCGAGCCTGAAACGACTCAACCACCGAAGACGGGCAAAAAAGAAATAAAACCACACGTGCACAAAGTCCAAGCAGGGGAGACCATCTACCGAATCAGTCGCCGCTATGGTTTGACAGTCGAACAATTACGAAACTATAACAAGCTCGGGCCGAATACTAAAATTTATCCCGGGCAGGAACTCAAATTAGCCCCTTAGTTATGGATGTGTGAGTTTTCCGATAACCCCTGGCATTTTTATAATCCCATCACAAAAACCTCTTAAGTCTCATATCTGTCCAGCCGATATATGCATTAGCTGCATCAAAGCCAATGGAAGTTTTGTATCCATAGGTTAATAGGAAATGGATGAGGATCGAAAATTAGACATAAATGAAGGAAAAGTCGTTGACCGACTGGTCGAATTTATCATTTCGTATTTTTTTCGGCTAAATATTGCTAGAAAATTAATGCTCGGATACAGTTCTCTTCTGGCTTTGCTGGTTATTATTTCCGTATATGCCCTCATAAATTTGAATCGATTGAATGCGCTTAACACCAGCATAATCAAAACCGATCTTCCGGTGATCGATGCATCCGAAAAAATGATTGATGTAATTCTTGCCCAAGAACTATATGCACGACGTTATCTCATTTTAGGCACTTCCGATGTTTTCAACCTTTTTTTGGAGAAGAAAAAGGAATTCGAACAGCTAATCGATCAAATCAAAGCCATCCCGGAAGAAAGAAACTTTCCGGTGGATAAAATCGCTTCGCTGCATAAACAATATATCGACACCCTCCTTAATGGAGCCAAATCCTCCAGGGGATCTTCATCTTCGATAGCTAAAGAGTTTGACGATCAAATCAAAGTCCAACAGGAAAAAATTATCGGGGCAATTAAAGCAATGACTGCGGCGGCTCTGCAAGATCAAATTGAAAAGACCGGTATGACGGCAACTATCGGAAGAATTGCTTTCAAGGCCTCGACGGTGCTGTGCGGTTTGGGCTTTATATTTTCTTTAGCTGCTGCCATGATTATCACTAGTAATATTTCCGGAGCCATAAAAAAATTAAAATTTGCCACCGGAATGATTTCAAAAGGACAATTTGATCATAAGCCCGACATTCGTAATAAAGATGAGTTAGGAGATCTTGCCAAAGCCTTCGTCAGCATGGGCAAACGGCTAAAGCGTTTGGAAGAGATGTACCTGGACACCAGTCCGCTGACGAGGTTGCCAGGTGGCATAGCCATTGAAAGCGTAATGAACAAACGTATAGCAACGAATTCGTCCATTGCTTTTTGCTTAATGGATATTGACAATTTTAAGGCATACAACGACCGCTATGGGTATGCTAAAGGCAATGAGCTTATCCAGACCACCGCCGACATAATCGGTAAAGCTGTGATTGAACATGGAAACGAACACGACTTTATCGGTCATATCGGTGGCGATGATTTTGTGGTCATTACCACACAAGATATTTATAGTAATATCTGTGAAGCGATCATTAAAACCTTTGATGAAACCATTCCCGATTTTTATGAAACCAAAGACAGAGAGCGTGGATATATCATCGGCGAAAACCGCCAGGGAGAAAACGTTTCGTTTCCGTTGGCTACGATATCAATCGCTGTGGTGACCAATGCAAAACGCAAGTTCTTTAACCATATCCAGTTTGGGGAAGTGGCCGCTGAATTGAAGGAACATGCCAAATCAATGACCGGCAGCCTTTTTCTGGTGGATCAGAGAGAAGAAGACCAAGGCACCAGAAAAGATCGGAAACTGATCAGACTCCAAGATAATCAGAGCGTCTCAGAGGCAAACTAAATGGGCAGAATAAATATCCTCATCAAAACCGTGTCTGTTTGTGGTTTTATTTCTTTACTCATCGGATGCGCACAGATTCAAGCACCAGCGAGATCAACACCTGAAAAATATAACGCTGAAATTAGGTTTGAGAAATATTCTAAAGAAATCGATAGATTGGAGACAATTATTTTAAAAGATTCCGATTTTTCAAAACGAATGCAGGCTTACTTTCAGCTGGCTCAGCTGTATATCAGCTACAAAAATCCCAAGCGAAATTATCAAAAAGCCCTCGAGAATTTGGAAGTATATCTTTCCTCCAATCCGGCCTTTGCCGATAACCATGATCTGCGAAATTGGCTTTCGGTCTTAAAGGAGATTGAAAGGCTGTCTAAAAAAGTAAACTCTCAACAGAAAAAGATTACCCAACTTGGCGGTAGACTCGATAAATCTAAGCAAGCAAACGTGGCTTTTAAAAAAGCGAACAAAATATTGAAGGAAAGCAACACAAAACTAAAAGATTCTAATATGAAATTGACCAAAACAATTGAAATGTTGAAATCACTTGATCGCCATGTTGAAGAAAAGCGTAAAAATTACAGTAATCAATAAGCACCCCGGATAAACCCATTATGTTGTCCTGCCTCAATTTAACTTCTGGGAATATTTACAACCAACTAAAAATATATAATTTCTCGAGGCTTCCGGATTTGCATGGGGGATGGAATAATGGGTAGAAGCATTTGAAGAAATGTGCTACTTACTATTTCCGACACTCCGGCTCCAATACTTCATTACTCCAAACAGGCGGTCCATGGCAAATAAACCCAAACATTAACTGATTTCCTTAAGATACAAAAATACAAACACGTTTTCTAATGGAGCATGGGCCATTGCGTTGGTAGCTGCGCTTGAACGACACTGTCACACGCAAATTCAGTTCTGCTGCCACGCTCACAACCCAAAAAACGAATTCCGTTCGGTTCGTAATTGTATACAAAAAAGTAAAGCTTTTTTTGCAGGTGCCGATAATCCTTATAGCTATTTCATTCGCCGGAGCTAAAGATTGCTTGAAACGAAGGCTAACACGGTGGGAACTGAAGACCCCGCTTGTGGGCAAAAACCCGCGCCTCTAACGACCCGTGTGTCTGTCAGTTCGCGAATTGCCGACTGGTTTTTAACACCCGCCTTGGCTCCCATGGTGCAACATCGATGGGCTTTAATTGCTTTAGTGGGTTTGGCGATTTTACAAATGGGACTGACAGCCGCCGGGTTGCGGGGATGGCAATGTCCAATGTATACTGTTTTCGGCGTGCCCTGCCCGGGTTGCGGGTTGAGTACAGCCATGACATTATTCATTCAGGGTAAATGGTACGCTGCCATTTGCACGCATGCTTTTGCACCGATACTTTTTGCTGCTGTCATTTTATTGGCGACTGCCGCGCTTATGCCTCGCCGCTTACAAGCAAACTTTTCGCTACGAGTGGCGGCATTGGAAAGACGCACCGGAATTGTCGCTATCTTGTTGCTGGTCATGTTCATCTACTGGGGTCTGAGACTTTCCGGTGTATTAGGATCATTCACATAGCTTTAACCTAAAAGTAGGTTTGAAAATAAAAATAACATAACAAGGGGAAGCGTTATGAATACTACTTTAATTCTCTCTGCGGTTTTTTCAATTCTTCAAATTGTCGGTCTCATCCTGCTGCTGGTGGTATTGATCAAACAATTTAAACATGGAGGCGCATTAAACGGAATTATAGGGATCATCACCTGCGGTTTTTGGACGTTTATTTGGGGCTGGATCAAACATAAAAGTCTAGAATTGACCAAGGTCATGGTTGTGTGGACCATTATTATTGTTGCTCCGATAGGTTTAATCGGCGTATTTGGCGTTGCGATAGTAAACGAAATGGTTCAAATCGCCACAAGTCTAACGGAAGAGGGCTCAATTGAGGGAATAATGGGAAAATTTGAGAAAAAATCTAGCAAGAAAATCTCAAATAAAAAAGTCAAGGAGATAAAGGCCACGGTCAAACTTCCGAAAAAAGGTTCGGAAAAAGGCAGGGACTGGCGCCAAAAGGCGATGGCGTTGTGGGAAAATGGGAAATACACCGAGCCCAACAAAGCCTTAGATTATTGGAACAATGCCATCGGTACCGATCTGAAATCAGCCGAGGCTTTTAACAATCGCGGACTGGCGTTTTATAATTTGAAACAGTACCAAAAGGCCATAAAGGACTATAGTCAGGCAATCCGCATGAAACCTGAAAATTCGGTGGCCTATAATAACCGCGGTAACGCCTACTATGAATTGCTCCGATATGAACTCGCCGAAGCGGATTTTAAAAAAAGTATTCAACTCAAACCGGATTACGCCAAGGCCTATTTGAATCGGGGACTGGTATACTATCAGCAGGAAAAAAATGATCAAGCTTGCGCCGATTTCAAAAAGGCGTGTGATTTGGGAGATTGCGACGGAATGCAGTGGGCAAAGAAAAATGGCCTCTGCAAGTAAGCAAACATGAAATGCAGTCGTAAGCAGACCAAGTTGTACAGTCGGCCTATTTGATACATCTTTTACTTCTTTGGATCATATTGCGGTATACAGGTCACAGCCCAAAGTGCCCAATCATCGTTCGGTCTCGGAACTGTTTCTAATATTTCTGCTTCAATCCTTTTTCTCACAACAGGGTTCAATCCGAGATGATCCAATTTTTTGTCGACCACTACCCAAAATAGTCCTTGATGGAAAGCTCTCGTATCTTTGGCTTTGGTGGTTAAAAAATGCTCCTTAATTGTACCTAATTCCTCTAAACACTTTTCTTGCGGCTGTCCCTTTTTGCGATAATTTCCCACAAGCAAGGCAACGAGATTAATTGATGTTCCATTCAGCCCGGATTTCAGTTTTTGTCTTTGCCACCGAACATACATTGAAATCCCTCGCGCATGTTTTTAAAATAGTAAAGCAAGTGATGATGCTGAAATTTCAACAAGATATCAGGCGCGAATGAATTCGGCGATTATGCTTTTAGCCTTATTATTTTGAATTAAAAAACCACATAACGATCGCTATTTTTTATGATCTCTGCATTCTTCGCCTGCGTTGCAAAATCTTTGAATCCAAGCCCCGGCACATCTCCTTCAAGACCAAGAGCTCGGAAGCTGTTGTCGCACACAGACAATTTTGCTTTACCGACAAGTTTTTGGAATTCCGGAGATTGGGTAAGAAGTACCCCTTTTGCGGTAAAAAATATTTCAACCGCCTTGCCTTTATGATACGCGGCATCGGTCAGATGAATCACATAGTCTAAATGCTTATCTGAGCTTACTAGTATGCCTAATTTTTCAGCCATAAATCGCACTCCTTTAGTTGGATTTACTGGCAGCAAAACGCCCTGCATCTCGTTTGGAATTCGCAAGATGGTCGTCTAAGTTCAGGCGCATTTGATAAATCGGCGTTTTGAAGCAAAAAAAATTTCACCACCAAGAAATTACCTTGTCATACGAAAAAATATCGTCGACGAGACACGACCAATCGATGTCGCTTTTAAAAAGTTCCGCTACTTTTGATTGGTCCCCATTAGTAGTCGATTTTATTAAATAATCCACGGTCTTGTCGGGTTTTGTACGGATAATATGAAGTATTTTCATTTTCTTTCCCCTCTCAGAACGGAATGACAAGATCAGCTTGTTGCAGCATTTCTCCCATTTCTTCAATGCTGGCATAGGTGAAACCGTATTTTTCTGTATTCGCACGGTTATTTGAAAACCGCTCTCCCTCCATCTCATCGAGAAATTCCATGTTATCGCTATAGGCCTCATCCATGTTGGCGATTTCTTTATTGATCACAAACATTTGAACTTCTGTATCGTAAAGCAACATGCCCAGGCTGGAGCGTAACCCTTCATACTGCTGCTCAATGTCGTTAATTAGCACCGCCACCTTTTTCATGATTCGTATTCTCCTTTTATATTTATAGAGGTTTTGGCAGATGTGTCTAATCCATCGGTTTCAAAGCTTTTACACAATATACCACATTGTGTTCATTGTGGTTTAATGCCACGAAGTGGCATTAATGTCAAGAAAAAATCCCTCTCGATAGTATAAAAAGACAAAAAAGTCTTTAGCTCTATCGAAAGGGAGTTGCATTACATTTTAGAATCTCCACACCAATGAAAATTAGAATACCTTACCTTAATTGAAGCCCTTCGACATGGGCTTATGAGAATCACCCTACCGCACAAGGGCATCGGCAACCAGTGAGCTCAAAAACTGAACATTGACTCCCATATCGTAATGGTCATTGAGGTTACTCAGCTGGGTGTGGCAGTTCTCACAGGCGGTTGCCAAAATGTTAGCGCCAGTTGCCTTTACCTGGTCGACTTTCACCTTGGAAGATTTCATCCGGAAATCTAACGTATCCTCACCCATGGCGACCAATCCGCCGCCGCCGCCGCAGCACCAGTTGTAGCGTGGATCATCTGTCAATTCCCGAAAGTTGTCTGTCAGATGCTGCAATATGTAGCGGGGTTCGTCGATCACGCCTGCGTTTCTTGCGATCTGACACGGATCGTGGTAAGTGACCGCACCATTTAGTTTGGATTTATCCACCTTGATGCGTCCTTCTTTGAGATAGCGGGCATGAACTTCGGTAATAGCAGACACCTTAAATGGTTGTTTGCCGGCAAGCTGTTTCATCACCCGATAGGCGGTACCACACTCGCAAATGCACACCTCTTTAATTTTAAGCCGTTTGGCCTCATTGACAATACGATCCAATATCAGTTTGGTCTTAGTGGGATCGCCCACAAAGGCACCAAAGTTGACGGCCTCAAAAAAACTTAAGGCCCAATTCTCACCGGCAGCATTAAACACAGCAGCTGCCGGAATGATCGAATGGGCACCGGCCAATGCGACATAAAGCAGATCAGCACCCTCTACATCCACCGGGATTGCCGTCGTGCCTGCCTCTGTTTGCCACTTTTCTAGCACATCGGCTTCCAGCCGCTTGATCCCCTCAAGAAAACCCTCTTTAAACAACTCCAAGGATTTGCCTTTTTCAATGGATGTATCCGCCAGCAAGGTTAAAATTTCGGGTTCGGTATTGGCCCCAATCAAAAGCAGTTTGGCAATGGACATCAGCTGCTGGGTATCGATTCCGAAGGGGCAATACACCATACAACGCCGGCAGCCGGTACAGGAATAGGCGGCATCAAAGAGTTCATCCAGCGCTATCTCGCTCAACTCCTTGGCCTCACCGACCGACGGCCAGAACTTCCCCCGGCCTTTAAAATATTTCTTGTAAAGCCTGCGGACAATTTCAGAGCGGTAAGCGGCGATATATCTCACCTGTCCCATGGAGGCATGCACATGGCAGGCCTCTGTGCAAACCCCACAACGGGTGCAGGTTTCCAGATAAAACCGCATGGCTTCATTAAGCTTGCTTTGAAAAAGTTTGAGTAAATCATCACGTGTTTTCTTGTCCATAAACAAATCCTCTCCTCAGTTTATTCATTGGCAGCGACAGAAAGGAATGCATGCTCTGACTAAAAGGAAAGAACATCAGAAACAGATTGGCAAAAAATACATGCAACACGAGCATAAACGAATGCCCCGTATCGGTAATCTCATACGGCAGTTCAGGTTGGAAATGCAGGAGGCTGGAAAGGTACATTCGATAATGCTCGACATCCAATTCACCATATTCGTACCATCTTCTGGCCCAATCCATCTGGCTGCCAAAAATAACGATTAGAAAGAGCAAAACCAGTAAGTAGTAATCTTCCGGTACGGATAATTCCCGAACCGGTGATTTAAATCTTCGAAATAAAAGGTAGAGTAAAGAGATCGAAACAATCAGACCAACGAAACCTTTTCCCAAAAATACCTCATGAGGAATAATCTGAAATATTTCGAATTCGCCAAAAAGCTCCAAATGTCCGATTATCAGAAGCAAGATACCAACGTGAAACAGTATCAGAAATACCCACAATACCGGCTTGTGCTTTCGTACTGTCGGCAATAGAAAGGTATCAGACAATGCCCAAAGCCATTTGGGTTTTTTCTCGGGAAAAATCTGTAAGGTGGTTGGATGCTTGGGTTCTCGAAAAATTTTTATTAATCGGATTGCCGTACCGATAAAAAATACCCCAAAGGCCACATATACCATGGGTACAAGTATGATATAATACAGGGTCTCCACCGTAACCTCCCATAAAGAGTGCGTATTGAAGACAATCGCTTTCTAACGCAACGTTTTGAAAAATAAGTTTTAAACCAATCGCTTGATGTAAAACTTGATGAGTTTGTCTTCCTGTTCGGTCTTCACTATCTCGTTGCCGCTGGTTTTGGCCCAGGCCGGAAAGTCGCTTAAAGAACCGGGATCCGTAGTTTGGGCCTCGATTACCTGGCCAACTTCAACTTCTTTGATCCCTTTGCTGACTTTTACCACCGGCATGGGACATGCCAAACCCTTCAAATCAAATACTTTGATAACTTGGATTTCGTCACTCATTTTTTCCTCCTATTATCCTATTAAATGAACAATTGCACTTTACTATTTTGCGCTTCCTGCAAGAAGGTCGCTACACCGGCAAAGTCCAGACCGTTATAATCGATGAATTCATCGCGCTTGAAGCCCATCAGATCCATGGACATCTCACATACGTAGATTCGCACACCGAGTTCTTCAGCCAGTGCAATCATTTCTTCCAGGGAAGCCACATTTTTCTTCTTCATCAGCGATTTCATCATTCTGGTACCCATACCACCCATATTCATTTTGGAAAGCTTCACATCGCTGGTCCCTTTTGGCAGCATGGTTCCGAACATTTTGCCCATTACATCTTTACCGCCGACATTATTCTTTTTGTCCCTGAGTACCGGTGTTCCCCAGAATGTGAAAAACATCACCACATCCATCCCCATGGCCACCGCTCCGGTTGCGATGATAAAAGAGGCCAGTACTTTGTCCATGTCCCCGCTGAAGACAATCATTGCCAGCTTGTTTTCCGCGGTTTTCTTGTTTATAGCCTCAATGCTTGATTTGAGCTCTTCAAGCTGAATTTCGACGTTTTGCATATCCATTACGTTTCTCCTTTGGTTATTATGATTAACATTAATTTTGTTTTGATTTAAGCTACTTTCATTAAGAGTATCTATGTTATGGTTCATATTATGAACATTTTGTGTAAAAAACTTTTAGGTATCATTGAATTCATCATCGCAGCATTTCGTTTGCTTCACCACCTTTATTTGGATTGCTCTCATTCCATCATTTCTTTAACCGCTTCCATTGACGCTTTTAGAATATCTAAATTGGTTAACACCGCCATTCGCTGGTCAGGAGCCATCTGCAATAACACCTGATGATGCACGTTCTCTAAAAAGTCATTAATTTTATTTAATTTTTTAAGCCCTTCAGGGGTCAGACTAAGTAAGCTTACCCTAGAATCTTCGGGGTCCTTGATGCGTTGGATGAGCTTTTTTCGTATCAACCCATCCACAATCTTTGAGACCCGACTTTTAACCACATTCATTTTGTGGGCAATACCTTTTGCGGTCAAATAACGTTCTTCACCGAAAAGCCCCAAGCATCTGAGCTCCGCATCCGGCAAGCCGAAGCGCTCGCATTGATATTGCATACGTTCCTGACAGCATTGAAACAATTTCGCAATAAGTTCTTGAAATTGCTTCATTTGGTATTCCGAAACCTCTGTTTGTAGGGTAGGGGCTAATTGGTTCATAGTGAGAACTATATTCATAAAAATTATGATGTCAAGGCCTTTTTTTAATATTTTGATAATTTTTCTTTGAAAAATAAAAAATTGTCAAAATATCGATATGTTAATTTACTTTAATTTTTTTTTATACTATATTAATTTATAAAGATTATTAATTCTTAGTTGCGGATACCGACCCAAAACAAAGTGAGTCGGAATTCATTTACCTATACGCAACCGGCTCAGGCCAAATTTCAAGGATTCAGCTCCAAACGGCAAAAGGAGAAATAATGCAATCTAAATTGCCCCTGACCGTATTTCTTTTTTCTCTTATTTTGCTTATGTTTTTTATGCCTGCTTGTGCAAAAAAGACAACCCAACCCGCTCCCGTAGCCCAAGCTTCCGAAGAAGAAGACACAGCGGAAAAGGCTCGGCTTGAGGCAGAACGGCTGAAAAAGGAGGCAGAAGAGCGTCAACTGGGGGCAGCCAAGATAAAGTTCATGTATGAAGATGTTTTTTTTAAAAAAGGCAGCTATGCCCTGACACCTGAGGGTAAGGAGATTTTAAAGCGAAAAGCCGAATGGCTGCATAAGTATAGCGATGTTAACGTGATCATTGAAGGGCACACGGATGAACGGGGATCCAAAGAATATAACCTTGCCTTAGGTGACCGGCGGGCCGGCGAAGTAAAATCTTTTCTGATTCGGCAAGGCATCGCCTCTGAGCGATTAATCGCCGTAAGTTACGGTAAAGAAAAACCAATCGATCCCAGCAGGACCAAAGCGGCCGAGGAAAAAAACAGACGGGTCCATTTTGTTATCGAATAACAACATGTGTTAATAAAAATCCCACCTCAAGTGCGAAACACTCCTCATTGAAACAAGAACTGAAAATTGCCGTACGCCAACTCGTTCATCATACGCTCCGCTCAGGTGATCTGGTGCTTGAATTTTTGGGCTCAGTTCGCCCGGCCGAAGCTATTCGCGCGCATCAAAAAATCCAAAGATCACGTCCGCAATCATATGATGCAGAGATTCCGATCTCCTACCAGAAAGAAACCGATCAATTCACTTTAACCATCAGCGGCCGGGTTGATGGCATTTTTACCGAACCCGATCGCACAGTCATCGAAGAGATTAAGACCACTGTGCGCAGCTTAGACTCCTTTGAACAAGATGAAGAGCCGCTTCATTGGGGCCAGCTGAAAATTTATGCTTATATGTACGCCGCCCAACAGGGTTTGGATAATATTGATGCCCAACTGGTCTACTATCAGATCGACAGCGGCCAGATTCGTGAGTTTAAGCAACGCTTTACCCTTGCAGAGCTTGAGGTGTTTTTTAACGATCTGATCGCAGGGTATCTTCAGTGGGCGGCAACCATTGCAAATTGGTGCAGCCGGCGTGATGAATCTATTCTGAATTTGGAGTTTCCATTTACTACCTACCGACCGGGTCAACGCTCTATGGCAGTGGAGGTCTACCGAACAATTAAAAACAACGGTCAGCTTCTCATTCAGGCTGCCACCGGCATCGGCAAGACAATGGCTGCCGCCTTCCCAGCCATCAAGGCCATCGGAGAGTCAATAAGTTCCAAAATTTTTTATCTGACAGCCCGAACAACCGGGCGAACAGTGGCTGAAAAGGCCCTCGACGAATTGAGAACCAAAGGACTTAAAATCAAGTCGCTAACGCTCACCGCCAAGGATAAAATTTGCTTTAATCCGGACAGCGCCTGCCATCCAGATGAATGTGAATATGCAAAAGGTCATTATGATCGCATTGGTGAAGCCTTAAGAACTATATTCCATCAGGATGCTTTTACGCGAGATGTTATTTTAGATGCCGCTAAAAATTTTCGGATATGCCCATTTGAGTTTTCGTTGGATCTTTCCATCTGGGCGGATTTTATTATTTGCGATTATAATTACGCCTTTGATCCCAGGGTTTTCCTGCGCCGCTTTTTCCAGGAAGAAAATGGGGACTATACCTTTTTAATCGATGAGGCTCACAACCTGGTGGATCGCTCCCGGGAAATGTTTTCAGCCGAACTCTTCAAACAGCCGATATTGGATTTCCGGCGGATTATTAAAAATGAACTTCCGCGGGTATACAAAAGCCTTGGCGGAATTAACTCCTGGTTAGTTAAGGCTAGAAAGAAATGTGAAGAATCGGGGCAATCACGGGCAGAAAAAGATCCCCCGGATGATTTTTTTCCGCTATTAAGACAATTTTCCCAAATAACAGAAAACTGGCTATCGCTGAATATTAAAACCGCTTATCGCGAAGCGTTGTTGGAGTTATTTTTTTCAATATCCGGGTTTTTAAAAGTTGCCGATCAATATGACAACAGCTATGCCACGTGCTATGAAAAAATCGACAAGAATCTTAAAATTAAACTGTTTTGCATTGATCCGTCAGGGCATTTAAGCCGGGCTCTGAATCGATGTCGCGCCGCGATTTTCTTTTCGGCAACTATGACGCCGATGAACTATTTTAAAACCATCCTGGGTTGTGAGGATCATGCCGATCAGTTAATCCTGCCATCACCTTTTCCAAAGGAAAACCTTGGTGTTTTTGTCTCCGACCACGTGTCCACGTTGTATCGACACCGCAGCCGAACAAAGTCAGAGGTCTCAAGAACGATTTCAATCCTCGTCGATCAACGACAGGGAAACTATCTATTGTTTTTTCCGTCCTACGAATACATGACAATGGTATATGAATCATTTCATTCTGAAAGCCCTCAAATAGAGACAATTTTTCAGACCCCCGGCATGTCTGAATTTGAACGAGATGCATTCCTTGACCGTTTTGCCCAGGAAAACCCGGAAACGCTGGTGGGATTCGCTGTGATGGGCGGTATTTTCGGTGAAGGTATCGATTTGGTTGGAAAGCGTCTTTGCGGTGCCGCGATCGTAGGTGTAGGATTGCCTGCTATTTCCTTGGAAAACGACCTCATCCGAGAATATTTTACTCAAGCGCTAGATGCCGGTTTTGAATTTGCGTATCTCTATCCCGGCATCAATCGGGTGCTGCAGGCCGCCGGCCGGGTGATTCGAACCGAAAACGATCTCGGTGTGGTTTTATTAATTGATCAACGCTATGCGACTTATCGTTATAAATCTCTGATTCCGGGACATTGGGAACCCGTCAGGGCACAGAATGAACATCAGCTCGCCAATTATCTGCAAAAATTCTGGAATCAATAGATACGATGTTGGAGGGACACAACCGGCTGGTCGTCATCGTACTCGTTCTTGTCCTCGATCCGTTTGACACATTTACTAAATGCCAATATACTGTAATTGGGTTAACCCATTATTCGATATTATGATCTTACAAAGAGGGAATAATGAGACGAATTAGCATGGCCTTTGCCATTATCTTTATCACCATGGTGAACTTAAATTTATATGCCGGCAACGTATATACCTGGACGGATGAAGACGGTAATTTGCATATTACGGATTATCCTCCTCCAAAAAGTGCAACGGTCAAAAATGTGCTTCAGTATAGGGAAAAAACCGCTTCACAAATACAAGAAGATCAACGACAACAAGAACAAAAGGCAAGCGAGCGGCTAAAAGAGAAAAAAGAACAAGAAGTTGAAGATGCAAAAAGACGAGCAAGAGAAGCCGACAAACGCGCTAAAGCAGCCGTTGAACAGGCGGAGCAGATTACCGAGGACGCTGAAGCATATGTCAGAAGATTGAGTTCGACCAAGGAGAAACGCAAACAGTTTAGAAAAAAGATACAGAAGATAAAACAAGGGGCAGCGGCGGCTCAGGCCGAAGCCCAAGCGGCAATTGAACAGGCCCGTCAAGCTGCTGAGGAAGCAAGAATGCTTGACGAGGAAGCAACCGCATCTCAAAATCAAACGCGAGAATAAATCTATTACCTATTTCCTCAATTCCACAATCCCCTATTTCTTTCTACTTGACATACCTTTTGTCACACTCTATTTTCCAGTTATTTTAAATAGGGTCTATCATCATAACCACCTAATATCATTATTAAACGATAGGAAGCTCAAAAAGGATGAACATTTATCGAAATTGGTTCTTAGCCAGCCGGCCGTGGTCCTTTTCGATGACCGCCATTTCCGTAAGTGTAGGTGGAGCTCTGGCGGCCCTTGATGGATATTTTTCGTGGGGCCTTTATTTGCTTACACTTGTGGGCGGAATTTGCTTACACGCCGCCACCAATTTGATTAATGATTACTACGACGTTAAAAGTGGGGTTGACACACGTGAGGTTTCCACTGCCCAGTATCGGCCGCATCCCTTACTTGAAGGAAAATTGTCGACAAAAAGCGTTCTAAAAGCAGCCTACTTTCTTTATGGGGCTGCAACAATAATCGGATTGTTTCTGGCCGTCACCCGTGGTTGGCACCTTTTGTGGATCGGATTAATAGGCACCTTGGCCAGCCTAACATATACCGCCCCTCCATTAAAATATAAATACAGCGCATTAGGAGAGGTTTCTGTTTTTTTGATGTGGGGTCCGCTGATGGTTATGGGATCTTATTTTGTGCAACGTCAAGCCTTCAGTGCCAGTGCATTTTGGATATCCCTTCCTTTTGGGATGCTAGTCGCCCTGGTTTTGCTGGCCAACAATATCCGCGATGTTTCTCAAGACCGCAGCAAAGGCATTTTGACACTTCCCATTGTGATTGGTCAGCGTAACGGACTGCGTTTATATATCGCCTTGGTCGTGTTGGCTTATTTGGGCATCATCGGGATGTCTATTGCCGGGCCACTTTATTTGTGGTCACTGATTGTTTTGCTTTCCCTTCCTCTGGCATTGCGACTATTGCGTCAAATGATGCGGCAGGTACCTATAGATGCTGATGCCCAAACTGCACAGCTGGATACGGCATTCGGCGTTCTGTTGGTCGTGTCGTTGCTCTTGGAGGGCCTATTTTGAATGGGGAGACATTTCGCTCACTTTCTCTGGTGGCAACCATCCTTCTGGCAACCACTTTTTGGTTTGTGACCTTTTATTTAACCTGGGCGACCTTTTGGATAAAAATATCCTTTTCGGCGGCAACACTGGCCATTTTGTCGTTAGGGCTGCAACCGGATACCATAAAAAAACTGAGGTTTGACGCCAAAGCCCTAATAATAGGGCTGCTGTCAGCAGCACTTCTTTATATTATCTTTTGGATAGGAAGGGTAATATCGACTGCGCTGCTTCCTTTCGCCGAGTATCAAATCGGCGGTATTTATGATAAGGGTACAGGAACACCGTTGTGGGTAATTGCATTATTGCTTTTTTTTATCACCGGACCCTCTGAAGAAATATATTGGCGCGGATTCTTGCAACACAATCTAATGACTCGTTTCGGCGGGTGGCAGGGCTGGTTACTTACAACAGCCATCTACGCCGGGGTGCACATCTGGTCACTTAATTTTATGCTAATTGGTGCGGCTGGAGTCGCTGGTGCCTTCTGGGGAGCAATGTATTGGCGGCTCAACAACCTGGCCCCGGTAATTATCTCTCACGCGATATGGAGTGCCGCCATCTTTGCGGTTTATCCAATGTCCGGATTTAGTTAAGTCGTCAACTCATGCAATAGTTAGACGGATATAAAAGGTAGTACCATCCATCTGAGGATTTTACGGCCTAACCATTTAACCAATCTCGGATTTTGTCGCGTTCTCCACGATCGCCTTAATCATATCCGACACT
>CP070746.1:245728-248668 GCA_020348305.1 Desulfobacterales bacterium | reverse complement strand
TATAGACAATCCATCCGCTACACCGATATCGGATGCTGGTTGCGGATTTGAATTATCTGAATTACCATTAAAAACGATATCACCTAAAAAAATAAAGCTAACTCTTAAAGACCTTAATCATGATTTGGAATTAAGGAAATACTATAACGAAAAAGATAAAAATTATATCTGGTGATTTTCATCTATTCAACAATTTTATAAAAAATAAAACAAAAAAATCCAATCATTGTGTTTAAATAATTCGTTTAACCATACATCAATCCAACCGAAACAGCGTTTTGTTAATCTTAATTCGATGATGTACGCAATAAATAGATTTAATATTCGCTGTTCAGGTGCGTTGCAGCTTAGGCGTGTGTCAATGGGCACTTGAAAACGTACCAGTTGTGGGCAGTTGAAAGTGTACCGGCTACATATTAATGATTTTTTTGTTCTTTGGCATTTTTTAATCGATAGCTTTTTCCGGTTATTTTAATATAATGGACATTTTCGAGAAATCGATCTAAAATGGCCGATGCTGTGGCGTTGTCGCCAAAGATTTTGCCCCAGTCCTCAATGGGACGATTGGTAGCAATGAGGGTAGCAGTTCGCTGGTATCGGCGATGAATGATTTCCAATAGGATTTCATTCGCCTGGTGATTCAGGTTTTTCATCCCTAATTCATCTAAAATGAAGAACTGGGGTCGGAGATAATTCTTGATCAAATCCATTTTATTTTCGGCTATTTCCTGAGCGATATCGAAAATGGATCGGTAAACGACGGTAAATCCTTTTTGGATGGCTTCAAGGGCCCAGGCCACGGCCAGATGGGTTTTACCCACTCCTGGAGGACCGATCAACAGGACATTCTGTTCTTGCGCCACAAATGATGTGGTTGCCAGTTTTTTCATGTATTGCTTATTAATCGACGGATTAAAGCTGAAATCAAAATTTTCCATTGTTTTCATATAGGGTAAATTCGCCTGTTTCAGCCGTCGGCTCATCAGACGGTCTCTTCTGACGGTCAGTTCATCCTCGATCAGATTGGTGAGAAACTCCTGGTATGATAGCTCATTGGCCATAGCTTCCTGGAGCCGGATTTGAAGTTTTTGACTCATGCCGCTGAGTCGGATCGATTTTAGTTTATAAATGAGTTCATCCATTGTTAACCTCCTGAAAAATATGTTGATAGTCCAATGGCGAGCGAATTACATCGCTAGCCTGGGTGAATTGTATTTCGTGTTGGATCTCTTGTTGAATACGGATCTCTTCGGCAAAACGACTGACCACATGATAACTCAAGGCACGACTTTCGATACTCCTGAGACAGGCCCGATTGATGGTGTGAGCGGGATATTTTTTGGTCAAAGCGATAACACCCTGAATCGAACGATAAGCTCGTTGTTGCCGTTGTTGTTCCGCCAGCTCGGCCCATTTGACCACCGAAGGACCGATCTCAGTACATCTCTGGAAAAGATGTTGCACGAGTTTGTCTTGTGACCAATATTTATGTGGGGGCAAACAGCTTCTATCCGGATGAAATCTACCTTTGGGTACAGTGGTGAGAAATTGGATTAATTCCCGGCTATTTTGGCTAAAGACCTTAACCCATTTACTGTTGTAATGGACCATCACATACTGGCCCATGTACTTTGGCGGAATCGGATAATAAGCGCCGGCGACTTCGATGTGGCTATCAACGGCACTGACCTTTCTTGGACCAAATTTGAAAAAAACAAACGGCTCTTGGGGCAGGGCGCTGAGATAGGGCTTTTCCTCCTCGAACATGATATTGACCTGGCGTTTGGTCGTGCCATGGATTCGAGTGGAAGCCCAGGTCTTATCCCAGTTTCTTAAGTACTGGTTTTGCTCCTCTAAGGAATTGAATTTTTTGCCGGTTAAGCCATTGTCTTGGACATAGCCGATGTTGTTTTCAACTTTTCCCTTGTGCTGTGGTGTTTGGACTTTACAGGGCAATGGCACAAAGTTGTAGTGTTGGGCAAATGCTAAATAATTGGGATTCATCTCCGGTTCATAGAGATGGGCCTTCAGCACCGCAGATTTCAAGTTATCCATGATGACGGTCTTGGTGACACCGCCAAAGAACTGGAAGGCATGTTCATGACACGTGAGAAATGTTTCTACATCCTGCGGCCAAACTACTTCCTGGTAACTTTTTCGGCTATTGGACAACGTCATCACAAAAAGATTGGGTTTACAGTAGCGGCCATTTTTCAAAGTGGGAGCACCGTCACCAAAGTCAACTTGTGCTTGTTCACCGGGAGGGGTTTCAATTCGGGCATAGAGTTTAGGAGCGGTGTTTTTTAAAAGTCTGACATATCTTTTGACACTATCATAGCCGCCCGAATATTGGCTCTCGGTCACAAGATCCTGATAGATGCTTTTGGCATTCTGACCGGCTTTGAGCTTTGTTGCGATCGTGTCATGATAGCCAAAGGCCTTACTTTTAGAGACAGGTTCTGGGTCTTGTTCAGGGTCGGTGGGCAGTTGAAAACGTACCACCTCCTCGGTGGGCACTTGAATCGCATCAAGTGGTACGTTTTGAGATGCATGGGTACTGGCAATAATATTGGTATCTGGGGTAGGGTTTTCAGGGTTCTTTTGTAGCCCTTGCTCAATACTTTTTAGATATTCCTTGCGATATCGGGATATAGCAGTACGATGTATACCTGTAGCTTTGTTGATCTTACGATCAGACCAATTTTGTGAAAACAGAAGAAATAAAAACTCTTGTTGTACCATATTTAACCTGTTTGACATTGTTTAATCCTCCTGGTTTTGTCCAGGAGAATATAATAATTTTTTCAGTTAAATGTGGTACACTTTGAAGTGCCCCCGAGTGGTACGTTTTGAGTGCCCGCTGACAATTGTATCAGGATATTTGGCGCGAAAATAGCGCCAGAATTCTCTGGCTCCATCGGCAATACATACGACATACTT
>CP070746.1:227733-245628 GCA_020348305.1 Desulfobacterales bacterium | reverse complement strand
CGAAGTCATCATCCGTATCGGATTCAACTTCTGCAAGGAAAGGTAAAATTTGATCACAACTATTTTCTGCAGGTAGAGGAGAATTCGCAGGGTTAAGATAAAGAGAAAGGTGTGAGGTTATGGCACTGGTCGTGAAAAATATGACGAACAGAAAGAAAAGAGGGAAGAACTTAATTTTGAACATTATTTTATTTTCTCCTTAGACTCTTTTTCCCACGAATCGTTTTCTGAGCTTTAGCATTTTTAATTTTTTCAATGAGGACCTTTAGATCGGCCGGTTTTGCGATAACATCCAAAGCTCCAAGCTTTTTGGCTTCGATGATCATTTCCTTGGCGACGTTACCGGTAAGCAGGATGATTTGTACATCTGGCTTTTTTCCCTTTAGCAGTTTTAGCGCCTTAAAACCATTCATCGCCGGCATCATGAAATCCATTATGACAGCGTCATAGGATTCTTCTTCAACCATTTTTAGGGCATCCTCGGCCGATGTGGTTGTCGATACGTCTGCGCCTCGGGCACGCATCCGCTCAGCCATGATGTCTAAAAAATCCTTTTCGTCGTCAACAATTAAAACCTTTTCAGACATGTTATTGTTCCTCTTGGATTAGTCATCTTTCAAGACCGACCTGGGAGAGGAGATAATATCACTTACCTTTGCGGCCCGTATGCGCTCCTCGTGTTCGGCTTTTCTCGCTTGAGCTTTTTTTATCTTGGTGTCCAAATCTTCTGTATTACAGGGTTTCATGAGGAAATCAAAAGCGCCGAGTTTCATGCCTTCAATGGCAGTCTCGACAGTACCCTGTCCGGTTAACATGATGACCTCGGTCAGTGGTTTCATTTTTTTGATTTCTCGAAGAGCATAGATCCCGTCAATTCCCGGCATGGCCACGTCAAGGATAACCACGTCATAATTGTATCGCTTGATCTTCTTGAGGGCATCATCGCCGCTTAAGGATGTGGTAATATCGTAATCGCGAAGGGCCAGTCGTTCAGATAGGGCCTGGACAAACTGTTCTTCGTCATCAACTAACAATACACGTGTTTTCATGTTTCGTCCTCCTTGTGAGAAATATTATATGTATTCTTCCGTTTAAGTAAAAGGAAAAGAATTATATTTATTAATCCCTTCAATGTCTCCGGCTAATTTTAGAACAATTTCGTTATTCTCGGGGCTAACTATCACCTCAGCCTTGAGTAAGCCGAGCAGACTCTGCTCACGTTCTGTCGGAAATGTGTCTAATGGTGCCTGGGCCAGACCTCCGAGCCGTCTGAAACAGATTTGTGTTTCGGTATCTGTTTTTTGGGTGGCAAGTTCAACAATTTTCCCGTCACCTGCCGCATCAATCGCAAAATCCAGGCACAACCAGATAAGATTCATCAAAAAAAACAAGGATGTCTTGATCTTCACCGGGCTTTGCTGCAGTTTTGGTTCCAGGGTAACACTGCGCATGGACGCAAATCTATTTGATAAAACGACTACTAGTTCCAGGGTGTCATTTAAATCAACGGTTTTGAGAGATTCATCCGTACTGTGGGCGAATCGGTTCATGTTTTTCACGATTGTGTCGGCCCGACTGATCTGTTTCATTACCGCTTGAGCTAAAGCCTTCAGCCGTTCAGGTTCGATGGCCACCCCCCCGTCTGCCATTCGTGTAAAGTCCTCCAAAAGCCCGGCATTTTCATTGATAATAGCCAGAACATTTTTAATTTCGTGGGATATTGAAGCCGTCATTTTTCCAAAAAATTGGAGACCGGTCTCACCGATGGTTTCTAACTTATCATCCATTCGAAGCTCCATTTTACGTTATGTTAAAGAATCCTTTTGGTTCTTTTCTGCCATTTTAAGGGGTATCCTGATATTGAAACATGTTCCTTTGCCGAGTTGACTTTGAACGCTGATAGTGCCCCCGATTTCCTGAACCAGCGCATAGGTGACCGAGAGGCCCAGCCCTGTTCCGCTTTCTCCGGTTTTTGAGTAAAAAAACGGCTTAAAAATGTGCTTCAGGTCTGATTCCGGTATGCCGCGACCATTATCAGAGAAAGTAACTGAAATAAAATCCAGATCCTCGCGTTTAGCCCTAATCTCAAGGTGACCGCCATCGTTCATGGCGCCAATGGCGTTGTTAAATAGATTGAAAAAAATCTGTTCCAACTTGCCCCGATCGCTTTCAAAAGGCGGAATGTTGTCCGATACCGCCACACCGACGGTAATACATCTGAATTCGGCTTCTTTAGCCAAAACACTTTTTACCTCATTGATGATCTCACTCAAGTTGATCGTCTGGATACTTACATTGAGATGGCGCGCAAAATTCAACAGTCGTTTTGTGACGGTCCCGCATCGATGCACCGTGGAAAGAACCGATTCCACGAGGCTGATGAGCTTCGGATCTTTTGCATAGGTTTCGGTCATGGTGAATATGTCTCTGATATGCCCAACCTTTTCGTTAATTATGGCTAATGGATTATTAATTTCATGGGCAACACCGGAGGCCAGGCGCCCCAGGGAAACCATCTTATTGGCGTATTCCACCTGATGCAATGTGTCGACTCGCTCCTGGTCGGCATCATGAATCTGATCGACCAGATGAGTGGCGACGCCGAGGGTTACCAGTAATATCAGTAAAATACTCGTTGCCAAAATGAACGTAAATGCCCAGCGCGTTTTATACCAGGGCTGGATGAGGTCGCCTTTTTGGTTGACAATCATCAGAATAAAAGGGGTCTCGGGTATATACGCACAACCGATGACAATCTGTTCGTTCTGATCGTTTTTACTCTCAAGCACTCGCTCTTTTGACGAGTATTCTGGAACGGCCATCGGAATTTTCCTTAAGACCGGACCGTAATAACGGGAAGGTGTCTGTAACACACCCTCTCTATTGATAATAAAGAGATCCTCCTTTTCGCCGACTTCGAGTTGCACAATTAATTCATTGAGTTGTCTCGGTTTGAGAGCTGCCCGTAACACGAAAAATGAGCCATCTGGCAAATTGCGTTTGACGGCGAAATCGAGGTGCGGTTCGTTGCGAAATCCCAATACCAATTCACTGATATAGACACCGCGCTTTAAGACTTCACGGAACCAGGGTTGGTTGTTGTAGTCCAGGCCTTTGAGCTGGTGAGATCCGACATGGGTTCGCTGTATGCCCTTGCTGTCGATAACACCTAAATCCGTGAATCCGCCGAATCTTTTGTTGAGGTTGTCCAGCATGGCCGCAAGGCGAGAAGGATCGTTTAAGGTTTCGAAATTATTATCGTGAGCAATAAAATCTAATACCGATCTGCGTTCCGACAGAAAAAGAGAGACGGATCGCCAGGAATTTGACATAAGTTGGGAGGTGCGCAGCACCAGTTCCGACTCGATGGTGTCCAGATTCAGCTTATAGCCGGCCACAGCCCATATGATCAACGGCACGAGGGCCACGGTTGCTGTGGCCAGAATTGCCCGTTTCCAGATCCGGCGAAAGTTAAAATGGTGCTTATACGGCCCGGTGGCTATATCTTCATGATCCCAGAAAGTTGGTTTCAGTTTTTTTAAAATTCTCAATCCCTTCCCCTTTTTTTCTGCCGAATTTTTTCATTGGCCTTCCGGATGGTTTCGCTGAGCACATTGATGTCCAAAGGCTTTTGTAAATAGGCAAATGCTCCCAGTTTCATGCACAGCTCTCGATCCTCTTCATTGCCATGCCCGGTGAGAATGATGACCTCAATCTCCGGACGCGTTGCTTTTACCTTCTTTAAAACCTCCAGGCCGTCGACACCAGGCATTTTGAGATCAAGTATCATCACATCGGGCTCGTCTTCCTGGATTAAATTCAGCGCCGATTCGCCGTCGTAGGCCACCGCAGAACCCATATCGCGCATCATCAATCGCTCGGATAGAGTTTGGGCGAATTCACGCTCGTCATCTACCAGCAACACTTTAGACGGCATTTCAAAATCGTATTTGCGATAGATATCCGACTTGTGAAAGTCTTTGCCGACTGTCGTTTCTACCGATTTGACGCCGGGAATCTGCTCTGCGATGGACCTGAGCTCCTCCTGTAGGCGGCTCAGCATGAGAACATGTTTGTTGACGGTCAAGGTGATGGATCCGTTTTTGGCACTTACCCCTACATTATGCCCCTCCCGGGCTAAAGCCACCTCTGTTCCGGCTGCCAGGCGAAAATCCTCCAGGGCCTGTCTTGAACTTTCCGTTGGTTTGACGACATCTTTGGCGGCATTCGCCACGATGAGACTCGCCGCATCCGGCGGCGTCATTTTGTCGGCCGGCACGACGATATCATAGAGGGCGGCATCCCACGGATCAAGGTTATTGAATAGCGTTTCGATCCACACCGAACAATCTTCTTCGCGCCGTTGAACCAGTTTGGCGGCCTCTTTCTCTGTTACCCTTTGGTCTTTTGTAGCCGCAGTGATTCTGTACTTTAGACTTGCGATCAAGCATACCCGCAGTGTGTGGCTGATGGATTTGGGTATCAACTGTCCGGAAAAACATGTAACCAGAATGTTGTCATCGGGGATCAAATCGGCAACGGCTAGCTTGATAAAGGCAATGGAGCGCTCTTTCTCGTGGGTGAATTTATTGAACACCGACGTCCGGGCCGAAAAGGCACGCATAATTTTACTTTCATCCATTCCGGAGTGTCGGCTCGCTGCGGCAACAACTTCATTGTCGGTAATCAGCGCGTATCCGGTTCGTGAAATTACTTCCTGGATGACAGGTTCCTCATCGCAGAAGCTGCCGCTGAATATGGTAATGATAGCCATTTAATCCTCCATTTTTTCAAGGGGTTGAGAAATGCGACAGACGGTCTTTAACGGGCAATTTTTTTCTTCTTCGCCACTGTGAGTGAGGGGATGGATCGCGCTGATGGCCGCTTCAATGGTCGGATAGATGTGATCCTCGCCGATTTTTACGATCAGATGCGTTCGTCTCAGCACCATCATAACGGATCGGTTTACCCCGCTTAGAGAAATATCAATCCCGGCACTTCTAACCCGGTCCACGGTCAAAGATAAGGCCTCTTCACCGGATGCGTCAATATCGTTAATGCTGCCGGCAGAGATGATGATGTGCTTGAGTTCTTTTTTCGTCCGCCGACGGTTTCTGATCTGGTCTTCCAGGTAACTGGCGTTAGCGAAGAAAAGCGGACCATCGAAGCGAACTACGTCGATATATCTGCACTCCTCCAGACCGCTGGCGACAGCATCGTGCATTGCCCTGTCAACATCCAGTGAAAGATCAACAACTTTGGGTCGCATGCTTTTGTAAAGAAAAACGAGGATGGAAAGGATGACGCCCACCACAATGCCCCTGTCCAGGTGGGGCGCAAATCCAAGCGTGCAGGCAAAGGTAATGATGGAAATCGCTCCGTCATGCCACTGAGCTTGCCAGGCGTGTATAAACCCCTTGACGTTTATCAACCCAACCACCGCCATCATGATAATCGCCGCCAGCACCGATTGGGGCAGATGGTAGAAAAGCGGCGTGAGAAACAAAAGTACGACCACCACTGTCAGGCTGGTGAATACACTGGACATACTCGAAACCGCTCCGCACTGCAGGTTCACGGCGGATCTGGAGAAAGATCCCGAAGTTGGATAACTTTTGGCGACGGCGCCGCACATATTGGCCAATCCCTGACCGATGAGTTCGCGGTTGGGATCGAGCCTTTGGCCGGTTTTGGCAGCCATCGCCTTGGCAACAGAGATGGCCTCCATGAACCCCAGAAGTGAGATGATGACCGCAAAGGGTAATAGGTGCGCAATAATATGATAGTCTAGTTTGGGTATGGACAATGCGGGCAGTCCCCGGGGAATCTTGCCGACCACCTCACCGCCTGCAGTCATTTGCAGACGATGGGTAAGAAGGGGAGCATTGCTTATTTGAATACGCCAAATACGTCCGTCACCCTCAGCCTTTTCTGGAGTTTCACCTGCCGGATAGAATTTGAGCGAGCCGTCGGTCTGTCTGACGCCTACAAAAAGGAGGCGGCGTAGCTCTTCTCTATAGTTTCTGGCCTGGTTTTTGTATTGCTCGATTTGAACGGTGATACGTCTTATAGCATAATTAGCATCGAACTCTTCGAGTGTGTCCTGCGCATGCTTTTTTACATTAAGATCCCTGATCAAAGCACTACGCTTTTCGGAGAGAAGCGTAACTGAAGTGACTCTGTGGTTGAGTTTTGCGATCGCCCGGCTAGTTTCAGCAGAGCTGATGTCCGAAATATCCACAACCGTTAGATGTTCAAATTCAAGGGCCCAGGAAAGAAATGTCGTAATCGCAACGGCCACAAGGACATTCGGAATTTTCGGTGATACCCGCTTTAACCCATACATAATGGTGAAAGCCAGCGTTGCCATAAACAGCGTGGGCCAGTGTGTGTGATGCCCGGCCGCTTTTATGATCCTGTAGATCGTTTCATAATGGTGCTGGGCCTTGTCCACATAGACACCGAACAACTTCGGCAGTTGTGAGGAAGCGATGATAAGCGCGGCCGCATTGGTGAATCCATTCACCACCGGATGGGAGATAAAGTTGACGACCAGTCCAAGTCTCAGCACGCCGAGACTAAATTGAAACACGCCGACCAGCAGCGCCAGTAAAATGGCGTAAGCAATGTATTGCTGACTGCCGGCCGTGGCCAACGGCTCAAGGGTCGTTGAAGTTAAAAGCGAAACTACCGCCACAGGACCGGTGGCCAGCTGATGGCTGGATCCGAACAAAGAGGCCACCAGCGGTGGCAGGAAAGACGCATAAAGCCCGTAGTACGGCGGTAGTCCTGCAAGCTCGGCGTAGGCCATTGATTGGGGAATGAGCACCAGTGCAACTGTCAATCCTGCGAGGATGTCAGTTCTCAGACTATTAGCCCTGTAACCTGCAGGCCAACTAAAAAATGATAATAATCTGTTCATTACGAAAACACTTACTCAAGCGATTCACTGTTTTTCAGCATTCTGCGGCAGGATTCGATAACCTCATTATAGAGTGCCCCGGCATCGTAAAGGTTATACGTGTTGAACCGCACCAGACCGTCTACCATAGAAAAAATGATTAAAGCTATTTTTCTGGCAGGCATATTACCGATGGATCCGTCCCTTTGGCCTTGCTTAATGGATTGCTCGAACATGTCTACAAAACACTCGTATATGGCTTCCAGATGCTGTCTGCACACCGGATTGGCCTGGGCGAGTTCATACGGATAATGACGGTGCAACAGGCGAAATTGGTCCTCCATTTTTCCGGCACACTTCAGGTAAAAGGAAATGGCGCCTTCCACCATTTCTAGGCCATTTTCAAACTCACTCTCTTCCAGATAATTCTTGAAATCGTTGATGATGGTTTCTTTGACGTTTTTCAGTATCGAAAGAAAAAGTTCTTCTTTGGTTTTGAAATGATAAAAAATGGTACCGCCGGCGGAGCCGGTTATCTTTGCCACCTCAGCCATAGAGGTTTCCTTATATCCCTTTTTCGAAAAAAGCCTGGTGGCATTCAACAAAATCGCATTTTTTTTTGACATACGAATTCCTTTGCAGTAAAAACTGACTGATTAATCAGTCAGTTTTTACTATGCTAAGATACCTTAGTCAAGAAAAAGTTAGCCGTCATTTAAAATGATTGGCAAATATTACGGCATTTATTACAATATAAACTAACTGATCTATTTTAGGCAAACCGCTAAAACTGTGAAAAAGCCGGGGCAATTTTTCAGTGTCATCCTGCAATCGCAAGATTTGAAAGATGATCTTGGATAGCCGGAGTCCGCTATTCCGCTATCATTTGACTCCATTAAAAAAATATTTATATTCACACATAAATTTTATCGTTTAAAATTTATCATACTTGAAAGACCCAGCTTTAGGGAGAGAATAATATTAATGAGAGATCCGATGGAATCCACGCTACCTGAAAAAGCCAGACTTTTGATACAATTGAAAAATGGGAAATTCAATATTCCCGATTTTATCTATGTTTCTGCATCAGATTTTGGAAATGAAAATTTTGAGGTTCTGGAGGCGTTTTTAAATCGTCACCGCGAAAGCTTTAAGGTCATTACGCGAAGTGCGCATCCTAAAGAGGAATTCTTTAAAGGCGGAACGTTTGATTCTCTGGAGACCTATGCCGATTTGAGTGGCATCCAATACGCCAGAAAAAAAATCATTAATTTGGCGAGGACTGCAAAACAGCTTACCATTAAACGACAACAAAAATTTAATAATGCCCCTGAAATTGATCCGGAGGATATGGGCGTTATCGTTATGCCGTTTATCAGTGGTACCAGCGTTATGGCCAAGATGTTAGGGGATCACTGGGAATTCGGCTACTGTCGTGACAGGACGCACAAGGTACAGCGTGAGCCTTACATTACCAAAACTCCCCATGACAGAAGATTAATTAAGTTATCTGAAAAGGTACAGGAACATTTAGGGCACCGATGTGAAATCGAATATGTAGTTTCAGAAGAAGGACAGATCCATGTTGTTCAGGCCAAAGACATCTCCCATATAGAAACACTTGAACAGAAGCAAAGCGAACGATCCATTAAGTTGGACGGGGTGCGCCGAGTTCGAAAGAACCATAATTATCGTGAACGGCCCGTTTATGTAATGGACAATAAAGCGTTTTATTTGGAAATTATTGGTAAATGTGAAGATCTGGTGCTGGGTGATGAAGAAAGTAAACCGACTATTGCAGATATCCTTGAAATTATCACCAACTACCAAACCAAACTGGAAGACTTTGCCCTGAAAAACCAGAGATTTTGTATTCTCGGACTGTCCATTCAGGAACCGGAAGAATTGTATCAGATTGCAAACCATTATCTTGATGACTTCCCCGATTTGCAGCAACAGCTTTCGAAAGCGCTCCACGATAACTTGTATAGAATTGATTATTTTTTGTCGGAAGCCGATACCCTCATCGCCAAAGACAAATTTAGGGTAAACCTTTGCGGTCATGACGCATACGGTATCGATACGGTGCGAAACCCAATGTGGTCCGTATACTGGTATATGGATAAACACGATAAAATGGTCAAGGAATTCAAAAGACTGGGATTTAGAGCCGGTGATACCATAGGGATTGAAATTGATTCGGATGAAAAACCATTTGTTTACCGACTGTAAAGACTATAAAGCTCATAGCTCATAGGAAAAGTAAAACGGATCCCATCTTTTTGACTATCAGCTATCAACTATTAGCTATCGACTCTTATTTGCGACCGCTTCCTTAAGGTACCGTAAAACATCATGTCCTTCAATATCCGCTTTCTCATTTCCTTGCGTTACCTGTTTAAAGAAATCCAGTTTGCGTCTGTCATAATTGCTGACCTGACTGCCAAGCAATTTTAAGCTGTTATCGATCAGAGAAAATATGACGATCGGACCGTACAGGAGTTCACCGGCTTCTTTTTCTAAAAGGGCTCCGTAAATTTCGTGATGGCGAATGCGAAATGCCTTTGGCGGTGGTTGGTATCCTAATAGCTCTGCCAACAGTGTTAGGCTTTCAATGACACCTTCTGCATAGCCGCTATCTAACGAAGCTGCGCCGTCTTCTGCAATTTCATCAATGTCGGATTCATCATATGAAAGATCCAGCAAATCAATACATTCCTTTTGTATGGTTTTAACCGACTCGCCTTTTATGCTGATCTTCACGTCCGAATCTTTTAATATTTTAATGATTTTTCTGATGCTTGCCATCTCCTTAATAAAAGGACTTTTTCGCAGGGCGACATCCTCAACTGTGGTCAAGTAGATCGGCAGCTCATTGTCCAGGACCAAAATCTTCTTTTGTTCTTGGTCTCCTTGTTCTACATACAAATCAAGATCTCTCTTTTTTTGATGCACATACGAACTCATCTCCAAAAGACTTCGCATGGCGTCTTTATCGATCTTCATCCCACTGTCCGGCGGGCCAAAGGATGAAATTACCTTTTTGGCCAGAGTGTCAATCTGAATTTTTTTTAACAGGTTTTCTTTGAATGACATCGACATCTCCTAATTTATGGAATGGGTTCAGCGTTCACATGTTCAGCCCAGCCGCCGAACGCCGAAGCGGCCATGCCGAAGCGGCCAGTTTGATCGAATAGAAAACTTAACGGCATGAACTTTCCATTTTCTGACAGGATCAACCAGTCTTCGCCCCTCCCCGGCGGGGCTTCGCCCTGGCAGGCAGGATGGACAGGATATAGTTATACCATTATTCGATACGGTGTCCAGGACGAGGACGAGAAAGAGTACGAGCCTGAGGATGATCTAAATCCAAAATCGACTAATCCCTGAATCCCTCAATTCCTCAATTCCTCAATCTCTGAATCTCTCAATCCCTGAATTCTGCGAGAAACCTATCACAGAGCAGAAAACAAGTAAACAGTCCTCCTTAGAAAGCTATATCCCTTTAATCATTGGTTGCTTGACCCCGACCTATTATTCATGTATAGGAAACCTTTGCTTTTGAGCTAGAAATTGCATATTTATTTTTTAGGAAGAAAGAAAGCAAACGAATAGAGATAATTCAAATTCAGAAAAGAGATAAACAATGACTGAATATGTTAAATTAATTCATGGCGACAAAGAATATCAACTACCATTAATTGTTGGATCAGAAGGTGAGAAGGCAATCGACATTTCAGCGCTCCGAGAGGAAACCGGTTTTATCACACTGGATACCGGCTACGCCAACACCGGCAGTTGTGTCAGTGCGATTACATACCTTAATGGCGAAAAAGGGATATTGCGCTATCGTGGTATTCCGGTGGAGCAGCTGGCCGAGCAGGCCACATTTAAAGAGACCGCTTTTCTGCTAATTAACGGTAGATTGCCCAACCGAAATGAGCTGACCCAATTTTCGGTATTGCTAAATGATCATTCTCTGGTGCACGAAGATATGCGGGCATTTTACGAAAATTTTCCGCGATCGTCTCATCCGATGGGCATTCTTTCTTCCATGGTGAATGCATTGCGTAGCTTTTATCCCGAACTCCATAATTTGGAAGAAGAAATCAATATAACCGTAACCCGGCTGTTATCCAAGGTGCGCACTTTAGCTGCCATGTCCTATAAGATCTCAAGGGGGCATAAGGTGGTCTATCCTCGGCCGGATTTGGCGTACTGCTCCAATTTTTTAAACATGATGTTTCACTCGCCGGTAAGGCCTTATGACATCGATGAAGATGTGGTTCGGGCGCTGAGAGTTTTTTGGATTTTGCATGCAGACCACGAACAGAACTGTTCGACCTCTGCCGTGCGATTGGTGGGCAGTGCTCGCGTAACCCTCTACGCCGCAATATCTGCCGGCATTGCGGCCTTATGGGGGCCGCTGCATGGCGGAGCCAACCAGGCGGTGGTTGAAATGCTGACTCATATTGCTGAAAACAAAAACATGAGGCAGACCGTCGAACGCGCCAAAGACAAGAAAGATCCGTTCAGGCTGATGGGGTTTGGGCACCGGATTTATAAAACCTACGATCCCCGGGCCAAGATCATGAAAAAGATAGCCGACAAGGTATTGGCGAAGTTTAATATTTCTGATCCGTTGCTGGATATTGCCAAGGAGCTTGAAGAGATCGCTTTAAAAGATGACTATTTCATTGAGCACAATCTCTATCCAAACGTCGACTTTTATAGCGGTATCGTGCTGCGAGCCATTGGAATCCCGACCAATATGTTTACCGTAATATTTGCGATTGGCAGGCTTCCGGGATGGATCGCACAATGGAAGGAAAGCATGGATGACCCCAACTGGAAACTCTGCCGCCCACGGCAGATTTATACCGGTCCTGCAGAAACCAACTATGTACCTATTGCTGAAAGATAACCCGGAACCCGTGATAGGATACTGACCATGTGTGACGAAATATTGCCGAATTTGTTTCGAATCAAAATACCGTTGCCTGAGAGTCCTCTAAAATACCTCAACTCGTATGTGATTCGAGACTCCCAAAAAAACCTGATTATTGATACCGGATTAAATCGCAAAGAATGTCTGGAGGCGATGCAGAATGGGTTGCAAAAGCTGGGAGTTGAGTTGAAGCAATCTGATATATTTATTACGCATCTGCATGCCGATCATTTCGGCCTGGTTTCGAAGCTAGCCTCGGATTCAAGCTATATCTTCTTTAGCCGGCCGGAAAAAGAGCTGATGGAATCTTGGGAAGGTTTCGGCGCGATGATAGCGTACGCCGGCAAAAATGGTTTTCCGGAAAATGAGTTAAAAGCGGCTCTTGATAAACATCCCGGTGCCAAATACGGATCGGACTGGATACCGGAGTTGAAGGTTTTGGACGATGGAGATAAGATTACGGTTGGCGATCACAATTTCAAATGTGTGGCAACTCCCGGGCATACCATGGGCCATATCTGCCTTTACGAGCCAACAAAAAAGGTCCTTGTGGCCGGGGATCATATTCTAATCGACATCACCCCCAATATTCAGTGCTGGTCGGATTCGCAAAATCCGTTAAAGCATTATCTGGCCAGCCTGGATAAGGTTTACAACCTGGAGGTTGATCTGGTCTTACCCGGCCATCGACGTTTGATCGAAGACCATCATGCCCGCATCAATGAACTCAAGGAGCATCATAAAAACAGGCTCAATGAAGTTCTTGATATTCTCAAGACACCTGACCAGCATGCGTTTCAAATTGCTTCCCAAATGACCTGGGATCTTGCGGCTGAAAACTGGGACCATTTTCCGGTGGCGCAAAAATGGTTTGCCACCGGCGAAGCCATATCGCATTTGAGATACCTAGAGGAAGAAGGGAAAGTGAGGCGAAAAACAGATGGTCAATTAACGCTGTTTTATTTGTCGATCTGATGTTCTTCGTCTGTGCCCAGCCTGAACTTAGCAAGTTCTCGTTGCGCGATCTAGTAATAACATCATGAAGCCTGTTGGAATATTGGAAATTACAAATAACAAATAAATTCCGCCGAAGGCAGAACCGAAATTCGAAATTCCAAACAATTACAATGATCAATCCGCCTCAGAGCGGACCAAGCATTTTGGTCATTGAATATTGATTGCTTCGTAAAAAGTCCCAATCCCGTCTCTCCGGCGAACCCCCGGATCGGGGTCCGGGGCAGGCGCCGGAGTCCAGAAGCTATTGAGTTGACTGGATTCCGACTACCGGATCGAGTCCGGCACAGGCTTCGCCGGAATGACAATAAATCGATTTTTTGACTTTTCACGGATTCATCAATATTGGCATTTGAGATTTACTTTTAAGGATCTGATGATTCGAAATATAAAAGACAGCCCACTTTATCCCATCGTAAATCCTCGCAATATTGCGTTTTTTGGTGCTTCCAATCGATTCACCTCCATGGGAACCAACCAGCTCAGTTCCCTCAAGAGCCTGGGATTTGAGGGAGAAATTTATCCGATCCATCCCAAAGAACAGCAGGTTCAAGATTTTGCAGCGTATAAAAGCGTCTTGGATTTACCGAAAATACCCGATCTAGCCGTAATGGTTTTACCAACGCCGATTGTACCTCAGGTTCTCGAAGAATGCGGACAAAAAGGCATCAAAAGCGTCGTTATCGTATCCGGTGGTTTTAAGGAAGCCGGGCAGGAGGGTGAGATTCTCGAAAAGAAACTAGTTGACATCGCCCATCGTTACGGTATGCGTTTCCTGGGCCCCAATTGTATCGGTGTAGCCAATCCCCATCACAAATATAATATCACCTTTTTGCCCTTCATAGGTCGACCAGGGTTTATCGGTATGGCCTCCCAAAGCGGAAGCTTTATCACCCAGATGTTTGATTATCTGGCAGATCTTAATTTGGGATTTTCAACGGGCATCAGTGTGGGTAACGAGGCCAACATAGACCTAGTAGATGCAATGCAATATCTGGCCGCTTGCCCGAATACCCAGGTTGTCGCTCTGTATATCGAAACCATCCGGCGGGGTAGGGCGTTTATTGAAACGGCGCAATCCATTGTACCCCATAAACCCATCGTGGCATTATATGTGGGAGGCTCGGAGGCCGGTAAACGCGCTAGTTTGTCCCATACCGGTGCTTTGGCCGGACCGGATAAACTCTACGAAGGTATCTTTCGACAAAGCGGCATTATTCGCGCACACTCTATTATTGAACTATTTGATTTCTGCTGGCTGCTGGGAAGCTGCCCAGGGCCTGAAGGAAACAATGTGGTTGTTCAAACCCATTCCGGAGGTCCCGGAGCCTCTGCCGCCGATGCCTGTGACCGAGCGGGTTTGAAATTATCACCTTTTTCCCCGGAGACCCTTGAAAAACTGGCACCCTTTGTTCCCCATACAGGCAGCGTTAGCAACCCCGTTGATCTGACCTTCACCAAAAGTCCTCTGGAATACTTTGACAATATTCCAAAAATTCTCTTAGAAGAGCCCAATGCGGACATGCTGTTGATCTATTTTATGGCACCTAAAGAAAACGTGAAACGCGCCATGAAGAGTATGGGCATCTCCGAAAATCAGATTAATGAACTCACCGAAAAGCTTTTCGATGATCAAGCCAAAGCAATCGAGGCAGTGAAGAAAAATTATGCCAAGCCGCTGGTTGGATTCTCGTTTCACAACCGCCAAAATCCGATGCTACAAAAGCTTCAACACAACAACATTCCGGTACTTGCTTCGCCCGACCGAGCTGCACGAGCTCTGGCTGCCTTGGTGTCTTATGGTCGTTTGCGTGAGACAATAATGCAAAATAAGATTTAGAGCTAATCCTCCCTCTTTCCACCATTTTTCCAATCATATCAAATTTAATTTTTTATTGACAAATTGAATATTTTTATTTTAAGGAATGCAAACGATGCCGCAAACGTTTGCGACGCTTTAAAATTAAAAATTACATAACTGATTTTGCCTTCTTTTTTATCTCGATTGTCACTTATTATCTAATAATTCAAGTAGGTTCTGTGGCAACATGGCTCCTGCAACAATAAAAGACCTTGCAAAAACGCTGAATCTGTCCCCTTCAACCGTTTCACGTGCATTGCGCGATCATCCGGATATCAGCCATCTGACAAAAAAACGGGTTATGTCACTCGCTAAAAAGCTGGATTATCATCCGGACACCATAGCCCAAAGTCTGCAAACTAAGAAGACAAAGACCATCGGAGTCATCGTGCCTGAAATAAAACAACCCTTCTTTGCCTCTGTCATAAACGGCATTGAGGAGCTTGTATATGCGTCCGGTTACACCATTATTGTATGTCAGTCGAACGAAATCTATGATCGGGAAGTCCTTTACACACGGACGCTCGTATCGCATCGCGTCGCCGGCCTCTTGGTTTCCTTATCACAAACCACTCAAAGCCTTGATCATTTTAAAATGTTGCAACGACGAGGAATTCCTATTGTATTTTTTGATCGCGTCAGCAACGATATTGAAGCCAGCAAGGTAGTTGTAGACGACTACAAAGGCGCATTAGCCGCCGTAGATCACCTAATTAGAGCCGGGTACAAGCGTATCGCACATCTGGCAGGTCCCATAAACTTATCTATCAGCAAATATCGTCTTAAAGGATACAAGGATGCGCTTAAACAAAATAATCTGCCTTTCAAACCAGAGCTGGTTGTCTACGGCGGTCTGGATGAGACCGATGGTGTCATAGGTTTTCAAAAGTTGCTCAATCTCGCAATCCTGCCGGATGCTGTTTTTGCAGTCAATGATCCGGTTGCAATCGGCGCATTCGTGACCATCAAAGAGCATGGGCTCAAAATACCCGGTGATATTGCTTTAGTGGGTTTCTCAAACACGAATGTCAGCTCCCTGCTTGAGCCGCCTCTGACAACGGTGGAACAACCTTCTTATGAAATCGGAAAAATCGCGGCGCAATTATTAATGGATCAAATCCAAAACAATGATGAAACCTTTGTGCCCAAATTCAAAATCTTAAAAACTCATTTAATTGTAAGGGGATCAACTTAGCTGGAATTGAGAAAGAATAGAAACCGCGAATATAGATCTTACTCGTCCTCGTTTTCGTAATCGAGAAGCGTGGGTTAGAAATGTGCTATTCGATATTATTTCGAGTACGAGGAGGAGGACGAGGACAAGGGCGATTAGAAAAGAGAACGATTAGAATAAATGATTTAACCGGAAAGGGGGTGGTAACATCTGATCGGATTATTATTCATCGGCCCAATAAATTATAAGAAAGGAGGAAACAAATGAAGACAAAACTTACCGCTGTATTCTTCGGCTTTATGTTGATTGCCGGTCTGGCGATTTTTGGCACTGGCGTTTCGAGCGTTGAAGCCGCAGGCAAGCACTTTGAAGGCATCTCGATTGTATTTTTTCCCGGCGGAAGTGAGGGGGGACCATTTGCTTCGGTCGTATTCAGGGGCGCTAAAGCCGCTGAAGAAGATCTCGGTTGCAAGGTAGATTACGTCTGGTCAGGGTGGCTTCCAGATAAAATGGTGGCGCAATTTAAAGATGCAATCGCCAGAAAGCCGGACGGCATCGCCGTGATGGGACACCCCGGTGTGGCCGCCTATGCCCCGTTGGTGGATGAGGCGGTTTCCAAAGGCATTATTGTGACAAGCCAGAATACCACGCTGCCGGCGATTGAGGACAAATACAAGGCCCAGGGCTTCGGTTATGTCGGACAGGAACTCTATCCCTCCGGTGTCATGCTGGCAAAAGGGGCGGCCCGCAGAGCCGGTTTGAAAAAAGGCGACCGAGCGATGGTCTGGGGTTTGCTGGGTCAGGAAACCCGCGGGCTCAGGACCAAAGGGTGCGTTGATGCACTCAAAGAAATAGGTGTGAAAGTGGATTATATCGAAATTTCCGATGCGGTCAACAGCGATGCATCCCTGGGGACACCGGTTGTCGCAAGTTATATCGCCACGCATCCGGATGTTAAATTACTTATCACGGACCACGGTGCCCTGACCGCTACGCTTGGCACCTATCTGAATGCTGCCAGGAAAAAGCCGGGGGATATCTATACCGCCGGATTTGATTTGAGCGCCGCCACTGCCACGGGAATCAAGGAAGGTTGGGTCGGCTGTGTTCTCGATCAACAGCCGTGGTTGCAAGGATATCTACCGATTCTTCAGATCTGTTTAGCCAAGAAATACGGCTTCGCTGGCCTGCATATCGATACGGGAGCTGCCATCATCGATAAAACAAACATAGACTTTGTCGCTCCCCTGGCGGAAAAAGGCATACGGTAAAAGGAGAAAAGATGGCCGCAAAGCATTCCAACGCGCCGCTGCTCTCGATGTCGAATATTTACAAGTCATTTGGAGAGGTGGAAGTTCTGACCAATGTCGACTTTGAGGTTGGTAGTAACGAAATCATTGGCTTGGTCGGTGACAACGGCGCCGGAAAATCAACTTTGATCAAAATTATCACCGGCGTTCATCCGCCGAGTTCCGGAGAAATATACTACAAGGGAGAGAAAATTACCCGGCATTCGGTAAAGCGCTCCAGAGAGCTTGGCATCGAAACCGTCTATCAAGAAAGGGCTCTGGCCGATCAGCAGGCACTCTGGCGGAATGTATTCGCCGGACGGGAGCTGACGTTTAAATTTGGATTCCTTAAAGTCAAGCAACAAAAAGCGGAGACAAACAAGCTGATCCGTGAGCACATGGGATTTACATCCGAGGCGATTGCCACCGACTCCATGGTCTTATCTCTGTCTGGCGGTGAAAAGCAGGGCATCGCCATCGGCCGCGCACTTTATTTTGAAGCGGACTTGATTATTCTCGATGAACCGACCATGGGGCTTTCCCTATCCGAGACGCGCAAAGTTCTTGATTTTGTGCACAACATCAAAGCGCAGGGCAAATCGGCCATCTTTATCAGTCATAACATTTATTATGTCTATCCGGTTGCCGACAGGTTTGTCATCCTGGACAGAGGAAACGTTGCCGGAGAATTTTTGAAAAAAGACATTT
>CP070746.1:225111-227633 GCA_020348305.1 Desulfobacterales bacterium | reverse complement strand
GCTTTGTGAGTATTCTTCTTGAAACCAGCGTGTTAACCGGGACCATTTTAATCATTCTGGCGATGGCGCATTTGTTCGGTTGGATCCTGGCGGCCGAAACAGTACCGGAAATCATTGCCAATGCCATGACCTCCATAACTAATAATCCAATTATTATTTTGCTGCTCATTAATCTGCTCCTTTTGTTCCTGGGAACCATCATGGAAACATTGGCTGCCATTATCCTGATGACACCCATTTTGTTGCCTCTGGCACAGACCATAGGAATTGATCCTATTCATTTCGGAATCATCATGACCGTTAATCTCAATATCGGGCTTGCTACCCCGCCTCTGGGTGTCTGTTTATTGGTGGCTTCACCTATCGCGGATGTATCATTAGAAAAGATTGCATTATCGGCAGTGCCGTTTTTGCTGGCATCCATTGCCGTATTATTTATAATTTCTTATATGCCACAGCTGGTTCTTTTTTTACCGAATTTACTCATGCAGTAAGAAAACAAGGAGATGGGATCGTGCCTGAAAAAAAGCTCAAGCTCGGGATCATCGGATTTGGAAGAATCGCGCTGGCACATGCCAATTCCATAATGGATCTACACGATGACATGGAGCTGACAGCCGTCGCTACCCGTCAGGTTGAAAAGGCAAAAAATATAACTGAAAAATTCAGGGTAAAAAGATTTTATTTCGATTATCATGATCTGATGAATGACCGGGAAATTGAGGCCGTCATCGTATGCCTTCCGAATTATTTGCATCACCTGGTATGCATTGAAGCCGCCAGGGCCAAAAAACACATCTTGGTAGAGAAACCGATCGCTATGAATGTTATCGAAACCGATGAGATGATCAAAGCAGCTCAAGAGCATGGGGTAACGCTGATGGTCGGGCAGAGCCGCCGCTTCTCCGACGCGATGAAAAAAATCCGTGAGCAAATGCTTGAAGAAATCGGCTCACCTTTCCGTATCGATATTAATTTTTTGGTGAGCTTCCCGCAACCGCCAACCGATTGGTGGAAAAGCACAGAAAAAGCTGGCGGATTAGTTACCCTTTTACAAGGAAGCCACTCAGTGGATACGGTTCTTTGGTTGCTGAACAAAATGCCTTCGACAATTTTTTCGATATCGCGGTCAAGAAATCCTTTATGGGAAGGGGAGGATGAAGTAGATATCGTATTAGGATTTGATTCGGGAGAATTGGCAACCGTTCATCTTTCGCTAAACACGTCACCTTATTTGCACGAGACGATCCTGGTGGGGCCGGAAGGTACGATTAGACTTTTCGAATACCCCACCGACAAAGCGTTTGGCTTTTCTTATCGGCTGGATTTTAAGGGGAAGACCGTCTTAGAAGGTGAACAAAATCCTAGCCTTTACACGATACAGTTAAAGGAATTTTGCGAAGCCCTTCGAGAAAAAAGGACGCCTATTGCTTCTGGAGCAGAAGTAAGAAATACAATGAAAGTGTTGGATGCAATTCGGAAATCTGATAAAGAAGGGAGACGAATTCATTTAAGTGCCTGAAAAGTATTAAATTGATAATATTGATGAACTCGTAAGCGGTGAGCATCGAAAATCCAGCTGAACGCGAAAGGAGGTGGTAAGTGCAGAAAAATATTAGGAGATATTTCTTAAAACCCTGAAACGGCAGGAAAGGAGGGTAAAAAGATGAAAAAGATTTTTACAATAAGCGTGTTCATGGCAATCATTATAATCGTATTTTCATTTAATTCAGCAAAGGCCGAACAAGTGACCTTAAGATTCTCAGATTGGCATCTGACCGAAGATGTCTGGAATAAATCCCTCAATGAGGGAATGGACATTTTTCATAAGCAGTATCCAGATATCAAAGTGGTCCTTGAGCCTGTATCCTATGGGGAAAAAGAGACCAAGTACACCGTGGAATCTGCCGCCGGACGCGCCCCGGATGTTTTTCATGTGCATGCCTTTTCATTGCCCATGTTTTTCGGAAAAGGGTTTGCAAAGGATTTAACGTCCTTTATTGAAAAAGAAGGCCCCGGATTTCTGGATGCATGGTACCCGCTGCCCATTGAGTTAATGAAGCACAACGGAAAGATGCATGCCATGCCCGGTGATTACATGACCATGGTGCTGTTTTACAACACCAATATGTTCAAAGCGGCCGGATTGGATCCGAATAAACCGCCCAAAACCACGGATGAGTTCCTTGCATATGCCAAAAAGCTTACCCGCGATACGAATGGTGACGGAAAGGTTGATCAGTGGGGATTCGGTACGGTGGGGGCCAAAAGCCCGGGATTTTCAATGAGATTTGGTCCGTTTCTCTGGAGCTTCGGTGCGGATTACCTCACGCCGGATATGAAGCGGTCCGCTCTGGATACCCCCGAGGCCAAAGAGGCCTTCGCGTTCTTTGTGGAGTTGTACACCAAACACAAAGTCGTCCCGCCCGGATTGACGGCCATGAATCCGCAAGAAGTCCGGACGCAATTCGCCCAGAAAAAAGTCGCCATGATCATGGGTTCCGGCTGGACGCCGCCGATTG
>CP070746.1:222491-225011 GCA_020348305.1 Desulfobacterales bacterium | reverse complement strand
GCCTTACCTGCTTGCCCTGAAATCCGGAAACTTCGGGGGACCGGATTTCTTCCTCCGCGCCTTCGAGGTCCTGAAATGAACGAAGCAAAGCTCCGCGAATGAAGATGCGGTCACATCTTAAATATTAAATATTCGCTTTTTGATCTTATCAATTCTGCGCTTAAATCGTCGATGTCGCGATGCTTCCTCTGCTATTCGCTTATTCATGATAGTGATTAATGCGCCGCTTACCCCACCGAAATATAATCCTAAATCTTTACCGGAGCATCCGCTCATATCTCTGGCAAGATAAATCGCCATTTCACGGGCTTTGTTTTTCTTGCGCCCTTTTGACAAAATCCGCTCTTGGCTGCAGTCAAACTCCTCACTGACAGCCTGCACCACCTTTTCCAAGGCTACTTTCGGCTTGAGTCTCCTTAATTGAGGAATCTCTTTTTCCTCATCTCTGCCAGATAGGAAGGTTTCTTTTACCCAGTTTACAAAATCCGCATCTCCAAGCAAAAACCCTTCGGTGACCTTTTTGCTCAGATCTTCAACTGCTTTGATATCCACTGCTTCGACAAAGTCTTTGTAGTTTCGTTTGGCTGCTTTTTTATTGCTTCCAAAATTTGACAATAGCCAGCTGGTTTCCAGAAATCTCGGCGCCTTTTGTTCACCAATAAAGCCACCGTAACTGCTCCATCGATACTCAGCGGGCAAAGAAACCAGTTTTGCTCTCACCGGATTCAGATGGATATAACGCGATAGATGCTTAAGGTACGCATCGGCGTCAATCAATATCGCCTTGAATCTGCCCTGAAATAGATGACCATGTCTGCGGCGCTTTCGATTAAAATAGGTGGCATAACTGACATTGATCCATTGCATCACCAGGCTTAAATTTGCCTCTGGGGTCTGCACCAGCAGATGATAATGATTACTCATCAAACAGTAGCTATGAATGATAATTGAAAAACGCTCAGCGGCTTTGTCAAGGTAGTCGAGAAACTTTTCTCTGTCTCTATTGCTTTTAAATATATTCTCCTGATTATTGCCCCGGCTGATAACATGATAAAAAGCACCGGGATATTCAACACGCAGTGGCCTTGTCATTTCATTTGCCTTGCTGTGATCGTTTATAAAATGAGTTTTAGATTAAGATGAAGCTTGTATATGGAAGATAGGGTGATTTGTCAATATTTAATATTTAAGATGTGACCCTAATTTTTAAATTTAATTCGCAGAAATCGCGGGCGATAAAGTCTTGCGTCTTCGGCTATCTGCCGGAAATCTTTCGAATTGGCGACATAAGTAATGATAAGCTCATCGGCGGTCAATGAAATATCCGCATGGGCCTTAGCCGCATAGCAGAAAATATCTTCATGCCAGCTTGCTTCAGGGCACCGGTAAAGCAGCAGGGGTTCACTCCAGGGGCCGGAGGGCTTAGAAGCCAACCGGGCAACTATTTTTTCGGAAATTCCATTTTCTGAATAGACAACCACATATTTTTTTAAAGCCGGTTGATAGGAAACCGAGTATTCATTGGCCATGTTCTCACAGAGCCTGGTGGCTTCTGAATAGTCGGAGGACCATCGATCCTTTGCGAAAAAGCGCCATTGATTAAAATCACCCAGCCTAGCTTCAGGCACCCGTGCCAATATCATGTATTTGCGGTGGAAATCATCTCCGATGTCTTCGGTGATGCCGTAAATATAAATAAAGCCTGACAAGTTTAACAGAGCTGATCCAAAAAACGTTATCCGGGTAGCAGAAAAGGTTGCCCAGGGGATCTTTTGGATGTCGAGATGCCACGTTGTCGGCGGCTCTTCAGGATTGACAACATGTCCCAACCAGGATCCGATTATTTTAAAACCAAAAACAGATACCTCATCGGTTCGTTCAATCTGGATTAAAAAAAGGAATAAACCTTTGGCTGTTATGGCGCCATCATATATCCAAAACCAACTATGATCTAGAGGAGGGCGCAAAAATGCCGCCGGTTTACCCTCCGCTGTTTGCCCGTAATAAAATTCCACTGAGCTGTTGGCTGTGCGTTTTCCGTACTGCAGGGCAATCGAATTATTAACAATTACCGCATTGACATGCTGTCCGTCTTTGATTTGGCCAATCCAGGTATCTCCGAATACCCAGAGGATTTTATTACTCGAAAGCATTATCGAATATGCACCATCAGCTCCGGTCCATCCATTCTCTTTTTGAAACAGTGCTTCATACTCGGGCAGGACCTCGACGGAAATATCCGGCCGCGGCATACACGCCACTGCTAAAAAGAGCGGCAATAGCCACAGTATTCTCAACAGGCAATTTATTTTGTCTGTTCGCTTCATTATGTTGATACCGGAGTTTTGCGAGCGGCGATATTTTATTTATACTGTGCCATTATGCGGATTAACCATCCAGCTTAACATTACCACTGTATTTAATCACTCCCCGAGGGGTTTTATCCAGCGAAAAACCGACGAGTTTTGTAAACAGTTGATCTTCATGAACATAGCGCAGGAAATCATCACGAAATCCGGG
>CP070746.1:218431-222391 GCA_020348305.1 Desulfobacterales bacterium | reverse complement strand
GAGGAACCGGGTTTCTTTCTGCGTCGGCTTGAGACCGTGAGGTCTCAAGAGAATGGCTGGCACGAGCCGTATGAATCGAGAGGTTCATGTACGGTTCTGTGGGGGACTGGAGGTGAAATTCCTCCGGTCTACCCGGCTCACGGGGTTGCCGCTTTCTGTGATTACAAAATTGTATCACAGGTTGAGGCTATGCTTGAAGGTGTTTGGTCTACACAGCGTTTTTGTTCGAACCTCCCTATCTGTCCATACCTCCCTTGCTCTTGTCCAGGTCACTCATTCATCACCACCTAGCAAACCAGCCCTTGTGCATCATGGAGAGAAGATCCATAGACAAAGCCACCGAACAGTGGATAAGAACACCTGGCCAGATAGAGCGAGTTCTAAGAGAGAGGGTGCCAAGCACAAGACCTGCAATAATTGCTGCTAGAGTTTCTAGGAACGGTTTGCCTGTGAAATGAATCATGCAATATGGCACCACCATAGCAGGTATCGCATAGGCACCAACATATCGAACGACACTGAAAAGCAAGAAGCCCCTGAAAAAAAATTCGAGCGCGAAAAACTGCAATAAATAACCGGTCTCGAAGATCAAAAACTCAACACTGGAGCGCCAAGAAAAGTGGTAGAAAGGATAGACTGATAGGAATCTTTTAGTAAACGAAGAAAAGAAGATGAAAGGAAATACTCCTGCAAAAAGGATCGCGTAGATCCAAAGATGGCGAAAAAAACCTTTAAAGGAAAGACCATAATCCCTAATGCTCTCCTCAGGCATGAGCGTGATAATTAGGCAGGGAATCAGCACATAGCCCACTAAACATGAGGCAGACCAGAAAAGTAGTGCATAGAGATTTAGGTAAGAGCTTCCCTCAAAATACTTACCGAAGGTCTTTACGAAGAAACCTGCTTTGCCGTAATAGTGAAGGTATGTGAGACTCACTGCGGCAGTTGCATATATTATGAGCGGTCTCGAAGACATAGCGCTCCCGCTCATATCTCTCATGGCATGGACGGATAGGCAGTGATTCCAAGCATACTTTTCCCATAGCTGTCTCACCATTTTCAAGCCACTCCTCTTTCTAATGCGAGGGATCTTAGTTCATTGTCAGATAAAAAGTTGCTTTTTCAGCGCGTGTCAAGCGGAAAAGGTGAATTGAGTGCCGGCTTCAGTTGAGGGGCCGATTAAACGGAAACAATCATCATCCGATAACTAAAGCGGGCTTTATTGTCAATATTAATCTTTTAGAGCCGGGATTGAAATTTTAAGCCAATATGAGCGTAGCTCACAAGCTTGCCTGAGTTCCGCTCATTCGCCTTGCGACTGAAAACCTTGTAAAGCTGCGGATAAAATACTGCAGCCTTGTGACCTCTTTCGCCGGTCAAGTCACTTGAAAAGTTATTTTCATCTTTTTCGGGCATCCGCCGAAATGCAGCAATATATTATGGCGTACCGCATATTGAAGGCAAGTCGAATACTCTATGCATAAAGGATTTTTGTAATACTGCGTGATTGCCATCCAAAAAAGTATCCCATAATCGAGGGGTATTTTGGCTTACAGCACAGGTCGTTTAACTCGCGCCATTTTGCGTTTAAGCTGGGTGATAGCCGTCCCGCCTTCCTTTTTAATTCAGCAAAGCACCGTTGTTAGAGATCACAGCGTACTGCGCCACGAAGCAAAACAAGAGAGAGCATAAGATCAGGCAGTTGGACGCGTTGCGATCAAGAAAATCACTTCGTGACTGTAGACTACGTCGCCATCTTGATTCAGCATCTCCGTCAAGGCGGTGACAACGCCCCTACCGGGCTTACTCGACTTTCTCTTGGACTGAATCGTCATCCGAGCGCGTAGTCGATCTCCGGGTCTTACCGGCAAGTGAAACTTCAGGTTGGGCCATTTAAGGCCACCGAGGAAGGCCCAGGCAGTCTCCGGGGTATTGTAAAGGCCGGTCAACGACCGGTACCCGAGCGTGATTGAATAGCCACCGCTAGCGATGATACCGCCGAAACCAGATTTCTTTGCCGCCTCCACGTCAGCATGAAAAGGCCACGGGTCATTTTTCCGCGCGTACTTGAGCATCTCTTCCTTGTCCGCACAACACTCAGTCCCCCAGTACGTTCGGCCATCGACCAAGTCATCGAAATAGACGAGGCTTTGCATAGTGTTCTCCTTTCGGCTCAAGGCACAGCACGCTGGGGCCTCCAACGCCAAGCTGGGCTACAAGGCACCCCGTATTAGCCTACGGGTTTGTTGTTCCAGATTTGACGGAAGATCTTCCAGCCCGCTGTTTCTTTCCTTAGCAACCAGAAAATTCGAAACTTAATCGTATTATGGTCACCTCCGGCTCGTGGAGTGAGTACACCGTCAACCGTACCAATGGCGTAAGCAAAATCATTCTGAACCTCAACTTCCTCTGGCTGCGGATTCACCTTGAACATAAACTTGTCAAACAATCCTTGGATTGCGTTATTAACTCCTTCTTTGCTCTTCTGATCAGGGCCGTTGGGAGGTGCCCAAAGGACATCGTCAGAGTATATATCCGCATATCCTGCTGCATTGTGCGCCATGACAAGATTTCCGTAGGTTTCAGACAGGAGCTTCTTTATGGCGGCAACATCTTCTACAGAGCTGTTGGTCATTTCATTTTCCTCCTTACTAAGCGATTTCCTTCATCTTTTTATTAGTTGTTTGACCGTTTCCTGACTTAACGAGTGAATCAAAGCTCCTAACAGAATAAAACAAGGTTCTTTTAGGAGCTGGGTTGGCAAATTTTGAGAGGTTTCTCCATTTACTCTTTTTCTAATTTTTCGGCAAAATTTTAAGGGAAAACGGAATATGTTTCAGCTGGAGGAGTCGCTTTAAGAAAGAAGGTGGATACAGAGCGAAATTGTTATTCCAGTTCAAGCTCAGGAAAGCACCATTTTTACGGTGCCACAATGTGGTGTCAGTTGTCAAGCTAATTTTAACATCTTTATCGATTTCATCTCAGAGGGATAGCTTTGCGAATTTATTATTGAACAAGCATTGTAAATAATGTGATAGATGGGGGGGGATTAATGGAAGGCCTCCTTGTCATAGTTAACATTAGACTGAAACGCAAAGAGACAGCTAAATCTTATGTCTCTGAGCTGCTCAATCTTAATTCCAACTTCTCTGCAGAACTTTATACTGAAGCACTATTTTATAAGGATCCCAATTTCAGAAAGCGTATGGTTAACGATTTGATTGCTGGCGGGCTGAAATGAAAATTAATCTTATCCCTCATTGAGTATTCATTGATAAGTTATTTCCGATGCAGAGTTATCTCTCATTTCTTCTAATTAAAGGCTTATTATATCTAATGAATAATCGGTATCCTGCTGAGATACTGAATAAATGGGGTGTTGTTTTAATATCTCAAGTGTAAAATTCTGCCACCTGTGCTAATTTCCGAGATTGTATATTACGTATGCGTAACTCACAGTTTTAGCTTATTTCAGATATCGGCTATTTAGCTAAACTTCTCATTTTTTGCATATAGCATCTGCAAATCCAAAAGAAATCGCCTTCCTAAAAAGTGCGGATATCATATGTCCTGTGGAGAAAGGTAAATGCTGCAAGATCTGCCCCGCAATAATCTCAAGCCCATATTTTTCCAGATATAATTTAAAGTATCGTTTACCGATCCCCCCCATTAATAATTCAAAACATAGCGCTCATCTATCTTTTGTTTAATTTCCACTGTAAACGCTTTTCAAAATTTTTCTGATTTTTTATTTCAGAATTTCTCTTATGGTGGTTATCAGACACCAGCTATAAAATATTTGAAGATTTGATATGGTTTTGATATCACAACTTTGTACAAGGTCGCGAGACCGTTATCTAATAACCTGAAAGGAGGTTATCATATCAGTTGCCCTTATGGATATGCAGGCAGAGGGCGGGTTTGTGTAGTAACACACGGGCTGAACTTGCCCCGACACGG
>CP070746.1:215238-218331 GCA_020348305.1 Desulfobacterales bacterium | reverse complement strand
CATTATAATTCAATTTTTTAAGAATCTTTGCTGCTATTTCCCTCTGTTCTTTGACATCATCTATTACTAGAATAGACTCATTATTTCCTCTGTAGTCTTCAATAGATTTTGTGTATTTTTGTTGGACATTTTTTCCACGAGTTAAAGGAAAATACAATTCAAAGGTAGTTCCCTTTCCTTCAGTGCTCTCTACGTTAATATACCCATTATGATCTTGAACTGTTCCCCACACAACCGTCATGCCAAGACCGGTGCCACTCCTACCCATCACTTTCTTTGTATAAAATGGTTCAAATATTCGTTTTAAATCATCAGGAGCAATTCCTGTACCATTATCCTTCACCTTCACAACAACGTACTCTCCTTCATGAACATGATCATAGCCTTTTATTGGTCTGTCGATATATTGATTTTCGGTAGAAACAATAATTTTTCCACCTTGGGGTAGAGCTTCAGCTGCATTGGAAACCAGGTTCATGACAGTTTTCTTTATGTGAACTGCAGAGCCCTGAATATGTGGCAATTCTGCTGCAAGGTTTTTTTCAATTATTACATCTGGATGATAATTTAAAAATTTTTTATGTTCCGGTGATCCCAAATAGTCGGAAACAATATCATTAAAATTTAAAACTTCTGTGGTTGTCACTCCCCTTCTTGCAAGGGTTAGTAAATCCTGAACAATGGTCGCTGCTTTTTTCCCCGACTCTTTGATTGTCAAAATAGGTTCTTTTAGCGGACTATCTTCTGGAATATCCATTAACAAAAGATCCGGATAGCTAACAATACCCGACAATACATTGTTTAAATCATGAGCAACTCCGCCCGCAAGAAGACCTAATGCTTTCATTTTCTCTGAGCGCGCAAGCCTCTCCTCGCTTTCCCTCAAGGCCACCTCGGCCTGAATTCGCTGCTGTATTTCGTGTTTCAAGTTTTTATTTGCATCTGTAAGTTCTGCGTTCTGTTGTTTTAGCTTTTCTTTGTGCTGTTTTAGAATATTTGCACTGGTGGCTGAAATATATGCCACTACATAAAGAAATCCAATTACAACCAAAATTATTAATATTTGATTTACCAAAGTGAAAGAAGAATATGGGACTTGACTTATGTGTGGGATCAGACCGGTCCGAATCAATACAAACATTACGCAGTAAATTGTTGCGCAAAAGCTAGCAATGATAAAGGAATGTCTCTGTGGAGCAACAACTCCGACATAGGCAATTAAAGCCGCATAAATGAGAGTAAGGTATGTAGCCTCAATATCACCACAAAAGTATATTACGGAAGTATATCCAATGATTTCAAGTAAATTAATTAGTAAAGAAAATTTTTCATATGCTCTTTCTTGAGCGGTTTTTTTTAAAACAATTAATGTAGGGGGGTTTATTAAAATAAGATATAATACTGAGATGCTTATGCCTATTAAATGATGCGCTTTGAGAGCTCCAACAAAAAAGGCACCGACACCAACAGTCCACATTCCCAAACTGACACCTGATCGAATAAAGGCTGCTCTTAAATGCCTCTTATAGAGTTTTTTATGTTTTTCAGATGTCATAGTAATTGTCAAAATAATTCTCCGTTTAGTGCTGTTCGGATATCGAGGCCAAAAGCGCATGCCCTGCCAGCTTGATCTTTTCGAAAGTTTCTGAGTTTGCCCTGCTAAAATTGCATAACTTAAGGGATGACGGCTTCAACCCACTTCAATCTTGTAAGCTCCACAGAACTAAAAACCCTAAGTCATTAGGATCAAAAAGGGGCTATACTAAAGAAAGAATATATTAATAATTGCTAAGTATATTGGTATGTTTATGAGAAAACTTGAGAGAATTTTAAAATAAAAAAAAGTATAGCAAGATATGACAAAGTAAGATTGATTCGAGACTTGCTAATACGAGCGAAATTATTTAGGCACCAAGCTTCCAATTGTCTTCTTACAACGTGATGCGACTATCCTCTCATGTCTAAATAAAAACGCTTGCATTAGTAAATGAGTCTTGGAGTGAAAGTTCAAACTCTGGTAAAACTACAGATATTGATGGTTGTTAAATCATGTAGATCTTAATTTTGATTATTGTAAAATCATCTTCGTCCAGCGACAATTTTTACTTTTCTTCCGAATTATTATTCATCAGATTGTATTTTTTAATATTTTGATCTGCAATTTCCTGAATTTTTGAAAGGCCAGCCTGGCCTTGCTCATTATCAAACAGATGATCAAACCGTTTCTGTACCTTAAGAAATTCGGTTACCGGGAGTTTCTTTTTGATCTTTCGTACCTTTGTAATTTCACCGTTTTCCATTTCAAATAGCGGGACCAGTCCACAATTTACGGCCTTTCGCCCGACTTCTAACGTCAGATGTGATGGGAAATTCCATACCGAGGGACATGGCGTGTCTACCTGGATATAACGCGGACCATGGTAGGTCATGGCCTTTTTTACTTTTTTCTTTAGATCCTTGAAATAAGCAACCGAGGCTGTAGCGACATAGGGAATCCCATGCGCAGCAATAATTTGCGGAAGATCCTTCTTCTGTTCCGTTTTTCCCATAGAAAATTTACCGGTTGGGTGTGTTGTCGTAGCGGCTAGCTTAGGTGTCGCACCACTTCGCTGGCCTCCGGTATTCATATAGGCACCATTGTCCACACAGATATAAAGCACGTCATCCCCTCGCTCCAACATTCCAGATAAGGCACCAAAACCGATATCAAAGGTTCCGCCATCACCACCGATAGCGACCACCCGGGTACCATCTCTTCCCTGGGCGCGCAATGCGGCAACAATACCGGTGGCTACTGCGGGGGCATTTTCGAAGACGTGGTGAATCCAGGGCACCTGCCAGGGCGAATACTCGTATGGAGAAGAAAAGGTTTCCAAACATCCGGTGGGTGATACCACAATCACATTTTTCCCGGTTGCCTCAAGGATATGACGTACCGCCAGAGCCATTCCACATCCATGGCAAGCTCTGTGGCCTGAGACAAACAAAGATTCTTGGTTGTTATCTTTTCGTGCAGTCATATCAAGCTCCTCATGTTAAGGCAAAATCGATGCGTTGAGATCGACCCAATCGGCTTCCGGCATCACAATTCCT
>CP070746.1:212497-215138 GCA_020348305.1 Desulfobacterales bacterium | reverse complement strand
TTTCTTTTTTCTTTTGGCAACAGCTATAGTAAATATTTAAGTGCAAGCATAAAGACAAGAGCGACGAAAAGGGCCCGAATGAACTTATTGCCTTTCTCAACTGCCAGCTTGGCTCCAAAATAGGATCCAGCGGCAGTGCTTAAGGTCAGTGGTATGGCAATTTCCCAATTCACAAAACCCTTCGCAATGAACATTGGAACTGAAATCGCGTTGATGAGTAAATTGGGCAACTTTGAACTGGCCGTCGCCTGCAAAAACGTATGGCCAAAAATCAAAATGAAACCGAAAATGATAAACACATTGGTGCCACCGCCAAATATGCCCGTATAAAAGCCGATCAAAGCTCCCAGAATAATGCTGATGAAAATAGGCAGAAATGTTATTTTTCTTTCTTTTTCCTGGAGACCAATTTTGGGGTTTATTAGAATGATTGCCGAAATGATGATCATAAAACCTCCCACAATTGTCTCCAAGGTGCTCGCATTCAGAGATAGCGCTACCACTGATCCGTACCACGAGGTGATCAGGGCCGTTGTACTAAAGGGTATCGCCAAGCCCATTTTTACAAGCTTTTTGCTATGAAAATAGACAGCCGGAATGACTTCGCGGCCGATCACAGAGACTTTGGCTGTTCCAATAGCCGCCTGAATCGGTAAGCCCACAAAGCTCAACATGGGTACGATAACCAACAGGGTGCTGCCAATGATCGCGCCCATCGCCCCTAAAAACAGGCCCACAAGACATATTATACCTATTGATAAGACAGATACATCCATTATGTGAGAATATTAAGCTTGCGAATTAAGCATGAAGTTAGTTATAGATTAAATCAAATCATAAATTGTAATTATTCGAAAGACATTATTAAAATTTATCAAGAATAAGATTTTGCCCCACATATCAGATACGTAGTCATAACGGACCAAGAAAGGCGGGCTTAATGCAATTTGCTGAATATTTAAGCCAGAATGAGGTTGAACAAATCCACGATGCATCCTTGGAAATCTTAGAGACCGTCGGTGTTTTGGTAAACAACAACAACGCCAGAGATATATATTCGCGCCACGGATGCAAAGTAGATACCGAAACCGCAGTTGTAAAATTCCCACGAAATGTGGTTGAAACCTATCGCTGGGCGTTTGGGCCTAGCTTTTCATTTATGGGACGTGATCCGCAATTTGATCGGACGATTCCGGATGACCGACCCGTCATTTTAACCGGAAGCTCCGCACCCAACATAATTGATCCCGACAGTGGCGAAGAACGACGGGCAACCTCAAAAGATATTGCCGATATCGCCTTTCTGATCAACGAATTGACGGGCTATGATATTTTTTCGATTTCAACATTGGCTGATGATGCACCGGCAGATCAATTCAGTGTATCCCGTTTTTACCCGTCGCTGAAAAATTGTTTAAAACCGGTTCGAAGCAATACCGTCAATATGCAAGATTTGCTTCAGGTGCTCGAATTGGGCGCCATCATTGCCGGCGGTAAAGAAGCGTATAAAGAGCGACCGATCATCAGCCACCATTATTGCCCGGTGGTGTCACCGTTGACCATGGACGTGAAATCTCTTGAAGCGCTTATGTTTCTTACCGAAAAAGGATTTCCCGTTTACGGGAGCATTGTCCCCAACGCCGGCTTGACGGCTCCTATGACGCTAACCGGAACCTTGGCGCTTGGAAACGCCGAATTTCTGGCCCTGGGTGTGCTGATGCAAATGATCAGACCCCAAACTCCTATGATCTACGCGGTATTATCGACCGTTGCTGATCTTCGCACAGGTGATTACGCACCCGGTGGCATTGAGAACGGAATTTTGCAGATGGCCCATAGCCAGATGGCCAGATTTTATGATGTTCCCTCGGGTGGATATATCGGCCTGACCAATGCCCAGGTGAATGATGCGCAATGCGGGTACGAAACCGGAATGAACACCACCGCAGCGCTTCTGGCAGGAGCGGATATGTTTAATATGGGCGGGCTGTTGGGGGGTTTGATGACATTTGATTTTGCCAAAGCTGTCATCGACAATGAAATTGCCCTGATGCTGAAGCGTATCCACCGCGGAGTGGAGTTCAGCAAAGAAAATCTCGCTTTGGACGTGATCGCGGAAACCGGGCCCGGCGGCAATTACATGGATAAAATGCACACCTTCGAGCATATGCGCACAACCGGCTTTTTGCCGAACATTGCCACGCGCGATTTGCGAGGGCCGTGGGAAGAACAAGGTCAACCCGATGCGCATAGCCGCGCCATGAATGAGGCCCGCAAGATCCTCACCCGTGATAATCCGGCTGTGTTTTCCGAAGCGGTTGATTCAAAAATTCGGGAGCGATTTGAAGGATTAGTCAGTGGTAATGCCGGGTGGGAAAAATAGAAATGCTTTTTCTGATTGCATAAAACCGGATTTGAGGTGGCTTAGGCGAGGCTCTCAGATGGAGATGATTGCCGTCATTTGGGCGATATCATCCTTATGGTCTTCAAGCCAATACATGAGCCTGACGGTATGTTTGAGATAGGCCAGGTATTCATAGTCGTTCAGCTCGGCATCTTCGCAGTATGTGGTTACAATCCAGTTGATCAAGTACTGGTTGGCTGCGGACAGCATCGTGGGCAGATTTTTGATCTCGATTTC
>CP070746.1:209506-212397 GCA_020348305.1 Desulfobacterales bacterium | reverse complement strand
CTACCGCGGGAAGAAGCTCTTCGGCCCCAACGACCTGGTATTTGATTACGACGGGAACTTGTATTTTACGGATCCGCTCGGGTCCTCTGCAGAAAACCCCTTCGGTTGTGTGTACCGGGTATCGCCAGATGGAGAAATGACCTGTTTGGCCTCGGGGCTTGCCTTCCCTAATGGGCTGATGGTGGACCGGGAAGGATCCTATTTATTTGTTGCCATTACTCGGAAAAACAGGATTCTGCGCTACGTGCTTGATCCGCCGGTCAGGAGTTACCTTTTTTCTCAGCTAAACGGTGGATGGGGCCCAGACGGTATCGCCCTGGATGAAGTCGGTAACCTGTACATAGCCCATTACGGTGGCGGCGATGTACTAACCGTCAACCTGAAAGGAGAGCTCATCGAACGGATACCGGTAGGTGGGCGCTTTCCTACAAACGTGGCTTTTGGAGGACCGGATCGCAAGACGCTTTACGTGACCGAGGTGGAAACCGGCTCCGTTTACATGTTCAACACAGATCACCCTGGGCTCCCCCTGTTTGGTGACGTAAGTCTTAAATGATTCAAGATACCATAAAGGCAAAACCAATTTAACAACACTGATAATCTATATCTAAGCTGGATTGGATGAATATGGAAATAATTCTGGCTGTATCCTTTTTTGTCACGCTCGCATTGGGTATACCGGTGGCCTTTTGTCTTGGCCTGACTACCTTGATCGCACTCATTTTCTTAGGAAACGTTCCTCTTCATCTAATTCCTCAGCGGATGTTCACCGGAATGGATTCCTTTCCCATTATGGCGGTGCCTTTTTTTATCCTAGCCGGTGAGCTTATGAATTCCGCTGGAATCACGGATCGTATTGTCCGTTTTTCCACCGTGCTGGTGGGCAGCATTAGAGGCGGGCTAGCGCATGTGAACATCGTGGCCAGCATGTTCTTTGCGGGCATATCCGGTTCCGCGGTGGCCGACACGGCAGCCTTGGGCTCCATCTTGATCCCAGCAATGAAAAAGGACGGATACGATAAGACATTTAGCGCTGCCGTGACAAGCGCTTCCTCGGTGATCGGCCCTATTATCCCGCCCAGCATTCCGGTTGTCATTTTTGCTCTGGTAGGTTCGGTATCGGTTGGCGGGCTATTTTTGGCAGGGGTGGTGCCGGGCGTCCTGATCGGACTGGGATTGATGTGTGTCGCTTACGTGATAAGCCGAAAAAAGGATTACGGTACCAAGCGGCCGCTTCCTTCATTTCGCGAATTTTTAATCAGTCTCTGGGGAGCGATCATCCCTTTGATGATGCCCATAATCATTATGGGTGGAATCCTCAGCGGTATTTTTACGCCCACGGAGGCTGCCGCAGTGGCCGTTGCCTACGCCCTTCTTGTTGGTCACTTGATACTGAGAACAATTAAGCTAATAGATCTGCCCAAAATTTTTTTCAAATCCATGCTGACAACGTCAACCATTCTATTTGTGATGGCCTGTGCCAATTCCTTATCCTGGATCTTGAGCACTGAGCAGATCCCTCAGACGCTGGCAAATGTGGTATCTGGAATTTCCGACAATCCTTACATTTTGCTGTTGCTGCTAAACCTGATCTTACTTGTAGTAGGCTGCTTCCTGGAAGGCATTGCGTCAATAATTATCATGGTGCCAATTCTTTATCCCATCGCTATGCATGCCGGGATCCATCCGCTTCATTTTGGGAGTATCGTGGTCACCAACCTTATGATAGGGTTGATTACGCCGCCTTTAGGGCTCTGCCTTTTTGTGGTTTGTTCGGTGGCGAATGTGGATTTTGTCAAACTCGTCCGATCTATTTGGCCGTTTCTGTTTGTTGAAGTGGCCGCACTTGCTGTAGTGACATATTTTCCGCAGATCGTGCTGTTCATTCCACATTATTTTGGATTCAACTAGCAGGTTATAGATAACGATTCTGGACTATTTGAAATATTTCTTATCAATAACACGACTGCATGGCATATCTATACATTTTCAGATTGGAGTTAGCAATTATTACAAGGAGATATTCAAGTGGAAATAAAATATTTGGATCATTTCAACATCAGGGCGCCAAAAGGACAATTGAGCGAAGTAAAAGATTTTTATATTGACATTTTGGGTTTTAAAGTTGGATTCCGGCCCAAATTAAGCGGGCCAGGTCAATGGCTTTATGCTGGGTCTAATGCAATGGTCCATCTCAGTGAAGATGAGAACCGAACTTCGCGGAAAGGAGAGGACTTTTTGGATCATATCGCCCTGCGATGTGTTGGCGTGAATGAATTTGCAAAAAAACTCAATGAGTATTCAATCCAGTATAGACCTGCTTATATTCACGAGATTGAGATAACACAGCTTTTTTTTAAAGATCCGGCTGGTGTTACCATTGAACTTAATTTTAAGGGGGAAAAACTTTTAGAATCGCAAAAATGAAAGTAAATGTTAAAAAGGTATCTAGAAGAGATTTTGTAACATAATCTATCAATGTTAGACGAAAATTATAGCTTTGTCTGACCCAACATGTTGTGCAAGAGGCAATTCTGGAAGTTAGTATTGCCAATGTTCGATTTCGGCTATCAATCCACAATGGCAAAAATTTAGGGCTATGTTATGCAAATCTGAAAAAAATTGCTGGTCTAAAGAGTTAAGATTAACCATTAATCCAATACTTCACTAATCTGTCGAATGGGAGTGGTATTGGTGAAATTGGGAATATCTGCCCGCAATATGGAGCCGACTTCGGCAATCCCTTTAGCATAGCCTTCCTGGGTTTGAAAATAGAGATGGCCGATGCAAATATATGGTGCCCGCTGATCGCCGCCGCCCGAAATGCCTTTGTCGACGCCGGTTTTGATGAGACCGAAGGATTTCAGATGTCTCTCTACCAGTTGCATATG
>CP070746.1:206715-209406 GCA_020348305.1 Desulfobacterales bacterium | reverse complement strand
TCATATGGCAGAATATTGTGACACTCCTCAATCGAAAGAGGGGAGAAACAGGGAATACAAAGTATGCCTAAATGAAAGCGCCATATTACGTCTACTCGACCAAGAAGTCACCGGAAAATCAGGGTGTTTTCCAGCTTTTGAAAAGAGGTGACTTTTTGAAGAATTCTGGCATTTTTTTTAAGCTCAAGGTGAAGCTATCTATCACACACTAATACTTGAAACATTACTTTGCTTCTGATAGGATAATTGCTCCTATACTTGTCAGGAGATAGCAGATGTTTACAAGACGGCATTTCATTCATGTTGCAGGGCCGGCGGTTTTGATTCCCGCAGCTCTTTCCGCTAAAGCCATGCAAGCAACAACACTACCTATTCCTCAACACTCTTCAGAGGGACAAAAAGTAGACATGTATGTCGGGACGCAAAAAAGTTGTACCTCTAAGATGCTTCAATTCTATAAGCGTTGTGGCGTCAACCATATCTGTGGGACCCCTAAGAAATGGACAGTGGAGGGCCTGTTGGCGTTGAAGGAGCGATGCTTGAAAAATGGAATCAAGCTTGATATGGTACCAATTGGCATGCCACGCTCTGTTGGTTTGCTGGGTAATGCGGCGTATCGCGATAGGCAGATTGAGCAAACCTGTAATAAGATATTCGTGGCGGCAAAAGCTGGCATACCCACCATAAAATATAATTTGTATGTTTTGGATGTCCTGAGAACAGGAACCACACCTGGACGTGGAGGTTCTCGCTATAGCACATGGAAATACGAGAAGGCTTCATCGAAAAAATCGCTGACCAGATATGGAGAGTTTCCAGAGAAGCTATTCTGGGAACGAATCAGCTATTTTTTGGAACGCGTTATCCCAGTGGCAACGGAATACAAAGTCAAGATGGCGTGTCACCCTCATGATCCCGGTGTTCCACCAGGTGGTTACCGTGGAATAGAACGAGTATTGGGGACTGTCAACGGATTGAAACGATTTGTTGATATCGTCCAAAGTCCATACCACGGTCTAAACTTCTGTGTGGGCACAATTGCTAGTAATCTGCATAATCCGTCTGAAGAGATTTTTGACGTTATTAGATACTTCGGTAAGAGGAAGAAAATCTTCAACGTTCATTTTCGAAATATAAGGGGCAAACGTGATGATTTCCAAGAAGTCTATCTCGACGAAGGTGAAGTTAACATGTTCCGGGTGTTACAGGTTCTCAAGGAAGTTGGCTATTCAGGTATGGTCATGCCGGATCATATCCCCCAGCACTCAGATGACCGAGACGGTCTTCAAGGTCTAGCATTTGCCTTCGGTTATATCAAAGGGCAAATCCAAGCCCTTTACTCAGAATTGTGATCGTTCTCTCTTCCCCAGGCGTTTTCCCCCCCAAAAAAGTGGCAAGTCACGATTATCGAATCGATTTCTTCCTCACCATCTATTTAATCTGATGTTACAAAAACATTCATTTTTTCACTAAAAACCATTGATTGGCACATCGGGTAATATTCGGACCATTGGTATTCTAGTCACATCTCATTCCTTAGACGATAAACGCTCTGGACATTCAGGCCGGACCGCATTACACTGGCGGACTGATCGTGAACGTATTCACCCAGAAGTTGACAAAGAAGGAGATGCAACCCATGGGAGCGACGACGAGACGGGGGATACCTGGCAAGATTGCCGTGGCAGGTGGGGTGTGGCTGACATGTATCACCGTCGCCAGCATGTTTGCGTCAGCGGCAAACCCTGCTTTTTTGAAACGGTCGGTCTGCCAGATCCAAGAACAGTCCATCGACCTAAGCAGCAGGACCGCCCATTATAAGCCAATATTTGGCGTTGGAGATCCAAACGTCGAGGATGTGAAAGGCATTGTGCTGTTTGGAGAGTTGACGGTCGAGCCAGCTGGCAGCAGCAAGATGGCCAGTTACGAGGACATTGAAGGGGTTTTCTTTATTCTAGCAGGTAGCGGTGTTTTGCACTATGGGCAGGAGAAAGTACCCATCAAGCATAATGACTTCGTGTATCTACCCCTTGGAGTTGAGCATGGAATCTCGAACCAGTCAGAGAAGCCCTTGCGTCTGCTTGTCATGGGATTCAAGATTCCGGCGGGGGTAGAGGCGCCACCGACGCCGGAGCGGATGATGGCGAATGCCGACAATGTGCCGCCACAGGTGCTAGCGAGCCATGGGCCGACCACCCAATTCAAACTACTGATGGGCACAACCAAGAGCAAGCGGGACAAACTGGCGGCGGCGCAGCAGATCAACAGCCTTTTTCTCATGGACTTCGCCGCTGGCGGCACGAATATTCCGCACCGACATAAAAAGGAAGAAGAGATCTACTACGTGCTGCGCGGCCACGGCGACATGGTGGCCGGGAACAGTGCCGCGAAAAAGGAAATACGCTACCCGTCCCAACAGGGTGACGCTTTTTACTTTGCATCGGGCACGTTAATCGGATTTTATAGCGGTATGGAAAATGGAGAGCAACATGCCCAGATTCTGGCCGTGCGGTGGCCGGTTCCCTCTGTGAAGTCTGAGAAATCGCCTGATGATGTGGGTAAGAAATGAGGTAAAGTTCAATGAAGCGACGTGAGTTTCTTAGGAAATCAGCAGGATTGGTGAGTGCGGCGTTTGCTGGTCTCGCAATCAATCCCGCCAAAACGTGGTCTCGGCCGTCTCGGCTCAGGATC
>CP070746.1:196975-206615 GCA_020348305.1 Desulfobacterales bacterium | reverse complement strand
GTTGCTATCTATTGGGGCATTACCCAAACAATTCATACCCAGACAGAAAGGGGATATATCATGCGAAAGATATTTAGGTATCAAAAACCGATAAGTTTAATCGTCTTGGTTTCACTGTACTGGTTATGTATGCCTCAATTTCCTGCGCAAGCGGCTTTGGTGACCACTGAAGATGCAATTAATCAATATTCAAAAGCTGATTTTGATCGTGCGCGAATCAGAGCCTTTGTCAGCCGGAACGATGTTATCGCACAATTGCAGTCGCACGGTATCAGTTCTGAGGAGGCTCTGGCTCGGGTGGATAGCCTTACGAATCAAGAAATCGCTCTAATAGCAGGCAAGCTGGATCAACTTCCAGCTGGGGGTGCAATTTTTAATTTTAATTTCGAGGCCGCTTTTGCGCCGATTGCTTTATATGCACTTATTGCTGCTGCTATAATCACCGTCATTATCTTAATTATTGCCTATGCACTTGATGAGGGGCCCTTCAAACCAACCTACCGCGAATTTTAAATTATATTCATAGCTGTAAAGGAGGAATTTTTGGATTTCATGAAATATTGCTTATCCACAATAGCAATCGCTTTTATTATAATTTCTTGCAGCCATGGCAAGACAATTCATTTTCCAGAAGGCAAAGAGCTGAATAATCCGGTTGAAGTTACAGTGATTAGAAATAGAAATCTTTTTTGTGGAGCTGAGTCAACAACAATCTTATTTGACGGGTTACCCATTGCCCACATTCGCAGAGGAGAGTATGTATCTTTTTTTGTTGAATCGGGTGTTCATTTTCTCAAAGTGAGACAAAACGGTGTTTACGGTAATTTCAAGAAAGGAAAAAAGTATTATTTTTTAATAAGTATAAACTTTTTCGATATGATAGATAATTATATATTTGGTGACTCATGCGGTTTTGAGATCGAAAAAATTAGTGAAGAAAAAGGTCTTGAAAGAATTAAGAGATCAAAGAATCTAATTGAAATGGAGAAAGCACATGAGAGTGCAGCTGTGGTTTCACGAACTGAGAGCGAGCCAAAAAAGAAAGCATATTCCTTTAATCCCGAAGAACCATGGACCGGGCGATGGCAGGTGACCGGGTATCGTTCCTTTATTGGCACATGGGCTTTGAAGCAAATTGATAACAAAGTCGTGTCGACCGAAAATAGTGCGTGCCAAATTGAGAGTTTAGCTGTTGGGGATCAATTAAAAGGAAAGATTATAGGCTCTTATAAAGTTTACCCCTTTACCATAAAAATTTCTTCAGATGGCCAATCATTTAAGGGAACTTCAACAGATTATTACGGTAGAAGCGTGCATATAAAAGGCGAAAGGAAATAATAAAATATCTTTGCAGCGTTCATACACAATGAAGAAGATTATATTGAATTTTTTACTGTAAACCAATTTTCTTAATTTGCATAAAACTATTTAGAGCAGGTTTTTAAGAGCCAACATCACAGCTGTGATTACTCCAACTAATCGCAACTGAGCCTCAATTACCGATATATGGATAGTATCTGCAATAAATCGAGTGTCTCAAAAGTACTGATTATGTAAACAATTCTGTATATATCAATTCTGAAAATTGTTTGGATATACTTATGTAATCACAACTTGCGAGGGTGAATCCGGATGATCGGATCCACCCTATTTTTTTAAGCATACAGGTTTTCAATCCACCTAATTGCCTCAATATCGCTGACTTTTCCAAGACAAATTTGGGTGGTCGACAAGTTTGAATGCCGGAGGATCAGCTTTGACACAATTTCCAGCGGAACACCGGAACGGCTTGCATAGGTAGCAGCGCAACGTCTGAGATCATGTGGTCTTAAATGAATATCCACAATCTCGCCAGCCTTTTTCACAATCGCCCTGGCGGCCTCGTAACAAATTGGAAATATCCTACCACCTGAATTGATTTGTTTAACCCGAATATATTCTTTGAGACGATCGGCAACTTTTTGCGGAATGAAAATGACTTCCTGTTCTTTGCCGCTTTTTGGGTCACGGATAATCAATTTGCGGTCCTGAACGTCACGAGGGGTCAGTTTCAAAACCTCCCCCACCCGCATGCCGCCACGGGCCATTAACTCCAGCAGCAGCCGATCTCTGGCATTGGTGGTTCTGAAAATGATCTCATCTACGGTTTCTTTTTCCAAGATATCCCAATGAAAGGATATTTTGGGGCGAAATAACTTTCGCAGCATCTTGGAATCGCAGGGGCTTATGAAATCAGAAATGATGTTGTTTTTGATAAAGTTAAAAAATGCGGCAAGGTGACCATGGCGGATGCGTTTGGTTTGGGCTTTGCATCCATCAGTTAGTTGATTTAAAAAATCAAGAATGGTATCAACTGTCAATTCGCTAAGCTGTTTATCTCCAAATACCTCACAGAGTTTGCCCATTACCACCGAATAAGATCGATGTGTATTTTTTTTCGAATTGGTTCGGTGGTAATCGAGCCAGATTCTTGATGCTTTAGACACTTTCATAATTTACCTCCTTTGTGGGTTAAAGGTTTGACATGGGCCGAATGCCTGAGGTAAATTTATGATATTAGTTTTGTGTCTGCAATAATTTCATTGATTTTGATAACTTGGATTATCTCAATATGTACGGTACTTGAGTAATATTTGGATTTCTGGCATAGATAAATAAATAAAGAATAATTTTATTAGATTTCGAATGAAGGAGGATATATGAAAAACAATCATTATCAGATGCTGTTTGTATTTATGTCTATATTCTTTTTTGTTTTATGCATTTTCATGATACCAAACACTTCAGAAGGCAAAAAGCCGTATTTTATCGAAAAACATGACAAAGATAATGATGGAAAGCTATCGAAAGATGAGTTTCCAGGATCTGATAAAGCCTTCAATAATTTAGATAAAAACCAAGATGGTTATGTAGATAAAAGCGAAGCTCACAAGGCTCGTGAAGATTGGTCAAAGAAAAGGAAAAAAGGCTACATCGAAAAACATGACAAAGATGATGATGATGACGACGACAAAGATGATAATTAAAGGAGATATTAAACGTATCTGAACTATTATTGATAAAAATCATTTCTGATTTTTGAAGGCTCTGAATTTTTGTGATTACATCTACAAATCTGCACTCGGACGATTTTTCATGTATCATTATGCAATCGCAGGTTGACACATATACCATTTGATTCTTTGATGGTTATAGATATTCTTTATTGCTACACTGGGGTGGAAGGAATTTGTAATTTGCCTTTAGCTTCCAATATTCTATTTTAGACCCACATACATTAGGTCAGGTAAACTAATTTGTGGGTCCTTCAATTTGGCTTCAAAAATTTCCGGATCAAAAAATTCTTTTGGCTGTTCATTTACATAGTTGAAAACTATATCTGTTCTGGAACCGTATGAATTTCGGGCTAGAATTCTTATGGGAAGCTTGCTGCCACGCAACGCCCAGATCCGAAACCGCCACTGACTCTTCCAACCTTCAATAGATTTGACATCGAAAACCACAAGATCTTCTGAAATCACTTTAGGGGTGTTGACGAAGACAGCTGTTTCATCAATTTCACCGGAAAACAATGCACCAAAGTTATAATGTTGATTTAGGGACGGATGAACAGTATCTAAGTACCCATTTCCTTGTAAAAACATACCTGTTGTGGTATCAGCAAGGCTCTCTTTACGAGTATGAAGATCATATGTTTTACAATAACTACCTTTCTTAGCAAATGTCACCTTTTTGCCATTAATGAGACGGATACGATCGTCATGGCCTAAGGAGAGAACATCAAATACATTCAAACCCAGCTTGGACATTCCAGCCCGACAGTGACATGGAATGTTTATGCCCGCCTGATGAAACCTGTCAATCAAGAGGCACCTTCTAAGCTTGAAAGTACCATTTTTGAACCGAATGGTAGCAAAATGGTAGCAAATACCAAAAAAGGGGCTACGACTAAAGTCATAACCCCTTGATATTACTGGTAGGCGGTACTGGATTTGAACCAGTGACTTCTACCGTGTGAAGGTAGCACTCTCCCGCTGAGTTAACCGCCCGTTTTATTGTCGACCATTGATTTTAATCGCTTGCCCACCCGGAAGAAAGGTAATTTTTTTGCGGATACATGGATTTGATCACCCGTTTTCGGGTTGCGACCAATATAGGATTTGTAGCTATTCACCGAAAAGCTGCCAAACCCCCTGATCTCCACTCGCTCACCTTTTGTAAGCGTGTCGCTGATGGTGTCAAAAAAGATATCCACCACTTTTTCAGCATGGGTTCTGTTTAGGTTGGCCCTATCTCTTAGTTTTTGGATCAGCTCTGCTTTAACCATACCTGGAATTATCTTTAATTTAAATCAAATTGCCTATCCAATCGGGATTAAAAATCCACCGTTCAACGCGCTGAATACATAAAGTGTTATTGACTTTGAAGTCAAGCATTTTTTGATTTTTCGGATTCCGAATTGTCTGAATTTCCCTGTGGCATCCCGGCTGCCTCTTCCAACGGAGAATTGCCAAGCGCCTCGATTTCTTTGGGGGTGGGCAGATCTTTCAAGGTTTTTAAGTCAAATACTTCTAAAAAACGCCTTGTTGTACCATAAATCAGGGGACGCCCAGGAATTTCCTTTCTTCCCAAAACCCGAATAAAGTTTCGCTCAAGAAGCACCTTCAGCACCCCACCACAATCAACTCCGCGAATGTGTTCAATATCACTGCGAATAATCGGTTGTTTGTAGGCGATGATGGCTAACGTCTCTAAAGCCGCCTTGCTGAGGCGCAACGGTTTGGGTTGAATTAACCGCTTGACCCAGGACGCATATTCGGGTCGCGTTCGCACCTGGTACCCTCCAGCAACCTGGCACAGATAAAACCCACCTTTTCGCTCTTCGTATTCTGTTGAGATATCATTCAGGGCTTTTCGAATCTCCTTTCTATCAGCCAGGGTGAGGATCTTTTTGAGGCGATCAACGGTCAATGGTTCCTCAGTTACAAACAACAGACTTTCTATGATGTTTTTAATATCTTCCATTTATAGATAAAATAGCCTTATTACTCCGGTTTGAGCATGTTGGACAATACGGATCAGCACAAGTTTAACCATTTCCAGAATGGCCAGAAATGTGACGATGACCTCGCCCTTGTCCGGCTTTTCCGAAAAAAGTTCTTTAAAGGTAGTGGAACCTTTGGATTCTAGTATATCTGCAATTTGAGAAATTTTGTCTTTGACCGAGATTTGGTCGGCGGTAAATTCCATACGGTCGTCGCTTGGAATTTTATTAAGGATTTTTTGAAATGCATCGATCAGTTCAAACAATCCGATCTTAATATACTCATCTTGGGCGATGTTCAAAAAATCTTCGCGATGCTGGCTTCGGATAAAGATATCTTCGCCAAGCAGATGTCTTTCCGCCAATTGCTCAGCCGTAGATTTGAACTGGATGTATTCCAGCAGTGGTTTGATAATCTCCTGGCGCGGATCTTCTTCATCCTCCTCATGAATCGGCAGCAGCATCCTTGATTTTATTTGAGCCAATGTGGATGCCATCACGATGAATTCACCGGCAAAGTCGATGTTCATCATTTTCATCCATTCAAGGTACTGAAGATATTGCTCCGTAATCAATGCAATCGGGATATCGTATATATCCAACTCATTTTTTTTAATGAGATGGACCAACAGGTCCATCGGCCCTTCAAATATATTTTCTAGTTGGACCCTGTAAGGTTCTTCCGCCATATTATCAAGGTGTTCCATAATCCCAAAATTTCTCAATTGGTTCTATACCTTAATGGCCGCTCGAACATCTGCCATGGTTTGTTTCGCGGTTTCTCTGGCCTTGTTGCTTCCTTCGATCATGATTTGCTCAACCAGTTCGGGCCTGGCCTCGTAATATGCACGCTTTTCACGAATCGGTTCCAACGCGCGAATGAGATTTTGAGCCATTTTATGTTTACATTCAACACATCCGATTCCCGCTGTGCGGCACTGTTGATCGATTTCGGTAACAATATCTGGCGCTGTATATAGTTTATGGAAGTCAAATACATTGCAGACCTCAGGGTTTCCCGGATCGGTTCGTCTGGCCCGCTGGGGATCGGTGATCATGCCGGCAACCTTGTTGCTGATGGTGTCCGGACTATTGGATAAAAAAATAGCATTGTCATAACTTTTACTCATCTTGCGTCGATCGGTGCCAAGAATTTTTGGAGTTTCTGTTAAAATAACTTCCGGTTCTGGAAAAACATTACCGTAATAATAATTAAATCGTCTGGCGATTTCCCGGGTGATTTCCACATGGGGCGCCTGATCGACACCTACCGGCACACCATACGGCTTATACATTATAATATCAGCAGCTTGAAGCACGGGGTAGCCTAAAAACCCGAAGGTAGATAGATCTTTATTACTGAGTTGACCGATCTGTTCTTTATACGTCGGGTTGCGCTCCAGCCAGGGCACCGGTGTGATCATTGAAAGAATAAGAAAAAGCTCTGCGTGTTCTTTAACAAGCGATTGAACAAACAGCGTACTTTTCTCCGGCGTCAATCCAGCGCTGAGCCAGTCAATCATAATCTCTTTTTTATAGCCCTCTATCGGATCGGTATCATCGTAATCGCTGGTTAAGGCATGCCAATCGGCGATAAAAAAGAAACAATCATATTCATCTTGCATTTGAACCCAGTTTGCAAGGGCACCGAGGAGATTACCTAAGTGCAACGGCCCGGTCGGACGCATGCCACTTAAGATTCTCTTTTTTTGACTCATTTATAGGCTCCTTAAATTATTGAATGTAATTGCGTGCAAATTCAAGTTCGTCTTTTCGTGTTTTAAGCTGCCCGTTTAATTTGGCATCACGGGTGGTTTGCAGAACTTCCCGGAATATGGGTCCGGGTTCAAGCCCCATCTTTTTTAAGTCCCTGCCCTTCAGGGATATTGTCACACGTCGGAGTCGCGTAAAAAAATGCGATATCGATTTTTTAACCTCTTGCTGCCGGGTGGCCGCCATCATATAAAGGATTAACTCGGTCCTAAATCCTGTAAGTTTCTGATATAATGTACTGTTGGAAATCGGCAGATTGCGTTCCAGCCAATACAGACATTTAGCAGCCTCAAAGCGTTCCTCGCAAAGTATTTTTAAATAGCGCGGAGCAAGCTCAAAACGATTGCAGAGTTCCTCTGATCTGTTTCGGTCGCATTGGCTAATGAGGATCAGAAAATAAACGACCCACTTCATATAGGAATCATCCAAAAAAAGCAAATCATGCCAAGATAGAACGTTTTTGGTGGAATTCAACATTGCAACAAGATGTTTATCAAATTTTATCAAAGGGTGAATCACTTTTAATAGGTCAAAATCATCGAGCCGCCGAATTGCAGGTACAGGATTTTCCTCCTCCAAAATTTGTTTGAGTTCCGCAAACACGCGGCGTCCGTTCAGTCCCCTAAAAAAATCCATTGTGACGGCATTTTCGATGAGCCCCGCGGTTAGTTTTCCCATTGTAAAATTGAAACGTTGTTCAAATCGAATGGCACGAAATACCCGGGTTGGGTCCTCCACAAAACTTAAATTGTGTAAAACCCGGATGATTTTTTCTTTGATGTCCTTTCTAGCGGCGAAAAAATCAATTAGCGTGCCAAACGTGTCTGGGTTCAGCTGGATAGCCAGTGTATTTATAGTGAAATCCCTTCGGTACAGATCAAGCTTTATGGAGCTCATTTCAACAATTGGAAGTGCGGCCGGAAATTTATAATATTCTAATCTGGCCGAGGCCACATCGATTTTAAATCCGTCCGGGTAAATAATGACCGCTGTGCCGAATTTTTCATAAGTATGGATGCGAGCCCCTTCCAGTTTCGCGTATTTTTTAGCAAACTCGATTCCATCCCCTTCGATGACAATATCAATATCTTCATCCGTGCGATAAAGGAATAAATCACGTACAAATCCACCAACTACGTAAGCACCGTATCCGAGGTCGTCTGCCACTCCGCCAATTCTTCTTAAAATATCATTCAAGCGAGATGAAAGACGTTCTTTTAAAAACTTAATAACGTTTCTGGTTCTGGCAGGAATCGTTTCTTTGAGCAGGTCGGGGGAGGCATTCGGGGGTTGCTGAGTTTGACGAACCAGAATGTTTAGCAGATCGGTGCGGGTAATCACTCCGGTAATCCTACCGTTTTGCAGTACTGGCAAAACGCGCTGTTTGTTTTCGATGATCTTTTCCTGAATTTCAAGTAACTCCGCATCTGGGGCCACTGTAGCAAATTCGATTGTCATGTACTGGCGGACTGCTGCACTATCCAGCTTATGATAGAGAGCCTTCTCAATGACCTGACGGGTGATATAGCCGCAAAGCGTCTCGCCATCACCGTTTTGCTCGGTAACCAAAAGGGCGTTGATGTTATATTGCGTAAGCAGATCATTTGCCTCTTTACAGGAAACCCCGGCTTCGACGGTGATAGCCGGAGATGACATCAGATCTTTGGCCTGGCGGCGAGCCTTGATTTTGCTGTAAAGAATTTCAACCAATTTATTTTCAGTCTGAGCCAATGTTTTGCCTTTAATTGAAGCAGCTGCGGCATATGCATGACCGCCACCGCCTAAAGCAGTCACGATAGCTCCGACATCGACCTCATTGATCCTGCTGCGGGCCACAACATAAATTTTATTTTCCATCCTGGCTATCGCAAATAAGGCATCAAGATTTTCCATCTTGACCATTTTCTGCACCAGAAAAGCAAAATCGGGCATATATTTTTCTGTTGTTACGAATGTGATGACAATTTCAACACCATTGACATTGTAACGCGTGGCGGCCTGAATCATATCATTTAAGAGGACAATCTGTTGCGGACTTAATTCTCTGGCGATAAGATCCGAAATGATATTAAGATTTGCTCCTTTAGAAAGCAGAAATGCAGCAGCTGAAAAATCTTTTTCGGTCGTGGACGGAAATGTAAACGAACCCGTGTCTTCATAGATTCCAAGGCACATGATGGTGGCTTCATCAGGAGACAGGCGGATTCCCTTTTCGGTTATAATTTCAGTTAGGATGGTGACATTGGCCCCGGTTGCTCGATAAACCTCTACATGGCCTTTGATATCGGTTTCTGTTGGTGGATGGTGATCATAAATATGGATTTCCACATTCTGCTTGCCCAAAAGGCTCGAAAGCTTGCCGATGCGATTGGCTTGACGGGTGTCGACCAACACCAGTTTGTTGACCCTGGAAAGATCGATATCATTTAAATCGGCCATGTTGAACAGGTAAACCATTGAGTTGATGAAAAAATTCTTTAAATTTTTTTCCTGGGAACCTGGAAACACAACTAAGGCATGGGGGTATAACTTTTGAGCAGCGAGCAGGGATGCAATGGCATCGAAGTCGGCATTTACATGCGTGGTGATAATGGTTAAATCTTTTTTAGCAATTTTTGGCTTTTTGGCCACCTCAGGCTCCTACCGTAAAAAACTGACAACAAAACCCCAACCACTATTAAACTAGCATCTTTTAATGAGGATAACGTACCATATTTAATGACAAAATGCCAATATCATATATTGAGCGACAGATCAAAATTTGCATTCTAAAGTCGATATTATTTAGCCTATTCAGACAATCGAAAGGATATCCGATAAACC
>CP070746.1:193670-196875 GCA_020348305.1 Desulfobacterales bacterium | reverse complement strand
GGTCGGTGAAAAAGAACAGGCAGCAGTGAGTTAGGGCAGTTGTTCCTGGTCTCTGGCTTCTCGCAACTGGCGACTGGCCAGTGATCTATTCTATCAAGCTCGAAATGGCCCATAAGACAAAAGCCAGTGACCAGAGGCAAGTAACCAGTGACTATTAGTAGCAAGCAACAAATCAAATAATGACTACAGTATTTAGGGAGTTAAAATGATTGTTGAAATAAAGGTTCCCAGCGTAGGCGAATCAATAACCGAAGCCGTGCTGGCGCAGTGGTATAGAAATGACGGGGATGTGGTAAAAAAAGACGAGCCGCTTTTTGTTATCGAAACCGATAAGGTGACCCTGGAGGTAGTTGCGGAAGCCGAAGGTGTTTTATCGATAAGCGCGGTTGAGGGTGAAACGGTGGCCATCGGTGCCGTTGTCGGCACACTAGATACGGAAGCTGCTGCAAAAGCAGCCGAACCACCGAAAATCTCAAAAATATCAGAGGCTGAAAAACCCGAGGTTGAGCCCGTCGAACAAGAAGCGGAGGAACCCCAACCGGCAATCGAAGGTGAACCGATCCCGGCAGCCGAAACACCTGGTCTTTCAGTACCTGAACCGATACCCGTATCTGAACCGACCGTCAGGCCTTCTGAACTGATTAAGCGATTCGCGCCTTCAGTGCGACGGTTGGCGGCTGAAAAAAAAGTAGATCTATCCCTGATTGCGGGCACCGGACCCGGAGGTCGCATTACCAAAGGCGATGTGCTGTTATACCTGGAAAGCGGGCAATCCCCAGCATCTGCAGGCGGATCGACATCAGTTGCGGTTTCTAAAACTGCGGCACAGGAAACCACGGTGCAATCCGCAGCGAAAATGCCGGCCGAAGAATTGATCACCCGCAAACCGATGACCCCGATTCGCCGGCGCATTGCAGAGCGACTTTTGCAATCCAAGCAGAACACCGCTATGCTGACGACATTTAATGAAATTGATATGTCGCGGGTTATGGACATTCGCAGCCAATACAAGCAAAGCTTCAAAGAAAAATACGGGGTGAATCTGGGGATCATGTCCTTTTTTATCAAAGCGAGCATTGAGGCGCTCAAAGAATTTCCTCAAATTAACGCCTTTGTTGACGGTAAAGATATCATTGAGCATCATTACTATCACATCGGGGTTGCCGTTGGATCTGAGCGCGGTTTGGTTGTTCCGGTTATTCGTCATGCGGACAAACTCAGTTTTGCCGAGGTGGAGTTGGCAATTGTGGACTATGTCAAAAAGATCAATGAAAATCGTCTGGTACTTGCCGATCTGGAAGGCGGCACATTCACCATCAGCAACGGCGGGATCTATGGGTCTCTGTTGAGCACCCCTATCTTGAATATGCCCCAAAGCGGTATTTTGGGCATGCATAAGATCGAGAAACGACCGGTGGTCATCGATGATGAAATAATCATCCGATCCATGATGTATGTCGCGCTGAGCTACGATCACCGCATTGTCGACGGCAGGGAAGCTGTCACCTTTCTCAAGCGCATTAAAGAATGTGTCGAAAATCCGGAACGAATAACGATGGAGATTTAAGATGGCCAAAACCAAAAACTATGATGTGGCAATTATTGGAAGCGGTCCCGGGGGGTATGTCGCTGCGGTTCGTGCCGCCCAGCTCGGCCTGAAGGTCGCTTGTATTGAAAAAGAATCCCGTCTCGGCGGTGTGTGCCTGAACGTCGGTTGCATCCCCAGCAAGGCGCTGTTGGATTCCAGTGAGTACTTTCACCTGGCCAAAGAACATTTTGCCACTCACGGCATCAAAACCGGCAGGCTAAGTCTGGATTTGGAAGCGATGATGGCCCGTAAGGAGCAGGTGGTTCAGGATCTCACAGAAAATGTGCGTAAACTGCTTGAGGGCAATAAGATCAAAATTATTCACGGAACGGCAAGTTTAGCCGGTTCAGATCGCGTTGCGGTCAAGCAAAACTCCGGCGCGTCCAAAATAGAGCTTCAGGCAAAAGCCATCATTCTTGCTACCGGCAGTGAACCGATAGCATTGCCCGGGTTAGCATTTGATAATAGTCAAATTGTAAGTTCTAGCGAGGCATTGAAATTTGATACCGTACCTAAGCATTTGGGCATTGTTGGCGGTAGCTATATCGGTTTGGAGTTAGGATCGGTATGGCTGCGCCTGGGCTCCCAGGTATCTGTTGTCGAAATGCTTCCGAAAATTGCGCCGACGCTGGATGGACAGGTGAGCAGAAAACTGCATCGGGTTCTCAAGCGCCAGGGCATTGACTTTCATCTGGAAACCAAAGTTTCCGGCGCTAAAATTTCGGGCAAAAAAGTCAGGGTGACTACGGAAGCAGAGGGAAAAAAAGGCAAGCAAGGCACCTTATCGTGTGACAAATTGTTGATATGTGTCGGGCGCCGCCCGTTAACCCAGGGGCTGGGATTGGAAGAAATCGGTGTTCAAACGGATGCAGCATCCGGTCATGTCGTGGTGGATGCATCCTATCGCACAAGTGTTCCCACCATCTTTGCCATCGGCGATCTTGTCCCCGGACCGATGCTGGCTCATAAAGCCTCGGCCGAAGGCATCGCGGCAGCCGAATGTATCGCCGGAAAACCCTGTGAGGTCAATTACGATGCGATACCGGCGGTCATCTACACCTGGCCGGAAGTCGCCAGTGTCGGGCTTACGGAAGAGCAAACCAAAGAGCGCGATATTCCATATTGCGTTGGGACCTATCCCTTCTCGGGGGCCGGCCGGGCGCGCTGCATGGGAGAAACTGATGGGTTTGTTAAGGTTATCGCCCACGGCAAAACCGATCGCGTTTTAGGCGTGCACATCATCGGACCTCGGGCTGCCGACATGATTGCTGAATGCGTATTGGCGGTCGAATTCGGTGCCAGCTCCGAAGACATCGCTCGAACCATTCATGGCCATCCCACCTTTGCCGAAGCCCTTCAGGAAGCCGCCATGGCGGTACAAAAGTGTTCGATCTATGCTTCTTAAATAGAGAGATATCTGAAATTATCCTCCTTTTTTGCAAAGTTGTAATATTCTTCATAAAGATTGTCAATTATTTGACATTTATATACATTTCCATAAAAATGATACATAATAATATATAATTATAATTAACTTAATCACTTAAGATAATTCAATATTTTAACATCTCACTTTGTGGCATGGTTTTTGAATAATAAAATTAATAGATTATGTTT
>CP070746.1:190463-193570 GCA_020348305.1 Desulfobacterales bacterium | reverse complement strand
TAGTCAGTGCATTTACGTCTGCCCCCAACTTTGATGATCCGTTTTTCTTCAATGTATTCTTGGGTCATCTCTGGTTCCTCCAGTATCTCTTCCTTATTTCTCTGCTTGTACTGCCGCTCTTCCTCTTCCTCAGATCGGAACGGGGTCAGCGCTGCATTGAGAAGCTGGCCGGGTGGTGAGGTCTTTGGGGTGGCATATTTCTTTTCCTGATTCCCTTGGCCTTCGTCCGGATCGCTTTAACGCATTTTTTTCGAGGACAGGAGCACTCCTGGGCCCATTTGCTCTACTTTGCGGTCTTCTTCGTAATAGGTTATATCATACCGGCGGACGAGCGATTCACAGAGGGCATAAAGAAAATGGGCTGGGTTTGCCTGGTCCTGGGGATAATCGGTTTAGCTGCCGAAGGCGCTTTCCTCTTTGTACTGAACTATAATTACGCCAATTTACACCACCCTGGGGGCGAGCCATTCTCATTGATGTACGTGCTTTTTAATACTGCCATGAGTATTGCCAGCTGGAGCTGGGTTGCTTTTGTGCTGAGCCTGGGAATGAAGTATCTTAACGTCAAAAGCAAGTTAGTCACTTACGGCAACGAGGCGGTGCTTCCCTTCTACATCTTCCATCAGACAATCATCCTTTGCGTTGGTTGGTTTGTTATACGTTGGAATATAGGCATTCTGCCGAAGTATCTGATCATCGCCGTGACCTCCTTTGCCCTGATTATGGTCCTGTACGAGCTGCTCGTCAGACGTTTCAACGTGGTGCGGTTTTTCTTCGGCATGCGACCAAAGAAGAAGCCGTCAGCAACGCCCGCCGCGCCCCCGGAAGGGAGACTGCTGCCTGATTGTCAAACGACCGGTCCGAATTGGTAGCGACAAGGTGCGTCGCCACCCAATCGTAATAGCCGTAAAACCATAACGGCCAACCCCTATATATAGTGGTTGGCCGTTTTACCTGGAAAGTGGGGAATAGATTGATCTATTTCAGGATATAAATGCCATAGATTTCTTCGATATCTCCAACTAATCTGAACTTATCAACCTCTAAAAAACCTTGCGATATTATTTTGAAACATGTATTTTTTTAGAATTCAGCTTATATGGTTGTGTTCAACAAGGTAGTTTATGATCACTTGAACACATTCATTTACCTGCATCTTATCTGTATACAGGTGAATTTCCGGGTTTACGGGTGTTTCATAAGGGGCGCTTATACCCGTAAATTCCTTAATAATTCCTGCACGCGCCTTTTTATATGAATCGTTTGGATCTCTTTGTTCACAGATTTCAATTGGACAGTCAACGAAGACTTCAATAAAGTCTCCACTCCTATTAAGATCTCTAGCGGCGTTGCGATCTTTGTGATAAGGTGAAATAAAGGCCGTCAAATTGATAATTCCACAGTCGGTAAAGAGCTTTGCTACTTCGCCGATCCTCCGTATATTCTCATTGCGGTCCTCGGGTGAGAAACCTAAATTTTTATTGAGACCATGTCTAATGTTGTCTCCATCAAGGATATAGGTATGGTAGCCGCGCTCAAACAAAGCCTTTTCGGTGGCAACCGCTAAGGTGGATTTCCCGGCAGCTGATAGCCCAGTAAACCAAATGGTGAAACCTCGATGCCCTTTTAAACGTTCACGATCTGAGCGCTGAACCGCTCCATAATGCCAGTGAACGTCAGTTGCCTTTTGGTCAACCATAATTTATTTCCCGCCTTTCATTTCTGTTCAACTTTGGTCCTCATAGCACTTGATGCAATTTTCATCTAAACTGGTAAATCCAATCTTGACCAAGGCCTTAGTTTCTTGCTTATTTTCAAACGCACGGTCTTACAGTGGCAACAATGCTTTTCAGGAAAAGCAATAGATATGCCAACAGATAATTCCCATTTAAAATATAGATCAACTGCTTGATATAATATAATATTATTAAAATAATGGCAGAATTTTTTACATATTGGAAAGACCGAAATGTGGCGGAATTTTTTACGAATTGTAAAAACTAAGGGTGTCTGACCAAATCGGCAAGAATTACAGGCCATTAAAAGTATTCTTATTTAAGGCATTTTCAAAATAGATCATCAAGATCATCCGCCCCACCACCCGGCATTTCACCGTGTTCTTGGAGATATTTCTGAATCAGCGCACTTTCCCGCTGGGAGAACATCTTGTTTTCTTCAAATTCGAACCAAGCGACTTTCTCATTGTCGTCTAAAGCAAGTAACAGCTCTTGGCGGAGATTAGCCGTTCCTTTGATGGTGAGGACATTTCGTTCTTCATCATACAACTGGAAAACACCTTCTTCCTCCGGCACCTCATTGATGTTTTCTTCATCAAATGGGAAAACATGCTCTGGGGGCGAAGGATTGCATCCAAGCTGCAATCGCAGATCACACTGAAGGCAGCGTTTGGCTTCAGCAACGGCTTGATCATCGGTAAACCCAACGGATACTTCCTGAAAATTGCTGACCCGGGTGGAAGCGTCTAGTTCCGGAACCTTTATCCGCGACCAGGAGGCAAACCCTTCATCACGACCCAAATGTGGGTCCGGATTGCCGCGGGCAAAAAGCACCTCGTTAATTGCTCCGCTACCTCCCAATGCTCTGTCGATTGAAGCAGCAGCCTGCCGTCCGGCCGCAATCGCATGAATAATGGCTCCCGGCGCTTGGGTCACATCACCACCTGCGTAGACCCCTTTCACATCGGTTTCAAAAGTATTTTCGTCCACGACAACCAAGCCTTTGTCGATCTTAATTTGGCTGTTATCCTTAAGAAATGACATATCGACCGCCTGCCCGACCGCCACAATGACCTGATCTACCAAAATACACTCTTTTTTATCACTGAACTCGGGGCAGAAGTTTCCGTCATCATCAAACACGCACGTACACTCCACCAGGTCCATGCTGGTCACTGCACCATCCTCACTGATGATTCGATCCGCTCCCCACGACGGCAGGATTTCAATACCTTCCGCCTTTGCTTGCTCCAGTTCCCAGGGACTAGCCGGCATTTCTTCCAGGCATTCCAGGCATGCCATTTTCACAGTGGTTGCTCCACAGCGCCGTGCAGTCATGGCAACATCCACCGCAACATTACCGCCACCGAT
>CP070746.1:187143-190363 GCA_020348305.1 Desulfobacterales bacterium | reverse complement strand
GTTTCGAAATCTGCCGGGTGTCGGAGACTACATTGCCGCGGCGGTATTGAGCATCGCCTACGGTCATCCGTATGCGGTCGTAGACGGCAATGTGAAACGCGTATTGGCCCGTTTGCTCAAGATCGATGCTCCGGTTAACAGATCAAATTCAACGAAGATATTCAAAGAAACCGCCGGCAAGCTGCTGGACCCCAAAAAACCCGGAACGTTTAATCAGGCTGTCATGGAACTCGGCGCTTTGATCTGTAAGCCCCAAAACCCGCTTTGTCAAACCTGTCCGGTTCAACCGTTTTGTCAAGCCTGTCAAGCCCGAGAAGTCATAAAATACCCTCGCAGGACGGCATCTCGCAAGATACCCGAATATCACATTGCGGTCGGAGTCGTTTTTAAAAACGGCCGGGTCCTCATTACGCAGCGAAAACCAGAGGGGCTATTGGGAGGCTTGTGGGAGTTTCCCGGCGGCAAAATCAGAAAAGGAGAAACCTCCGAAGCCGCTTGCTTGAGAGAAATCCAGGAAGAGGTAAACTTAAAGATAAAAATTGAAAATTATTTGACCCAGGTAAAGCATGCCTATACCCATTTTAAAATCATCATGGATGTTTTTTGCTGTAAGTACATCGCCGGCAGGGTGAGGTTAAACGGGCCGGTTGCACATCGCTGGATATCACTGGATAAGATTGATGCATATCCTCTGCCCAAAGCCAATCATAAGTTTTTGCCAAAATTGGAAAAATGGGTAAGAGACCCAGGCCAATTATTTTAAACGAATAGTTAACCGGACTCAAATTTCACACCCCACAATTGCAGTAAATGGGAACCGACATAGTGTTTAGCTCATATTTTAAGGAGGAAATGTGTTTTTACGAGAGGCGATATCTTAATTGCACACCTAAAGCGCTGATGGTGGCCCAATATTTGGGATTTTTGGTGCAACGTTTTTGTCAATTCACATACGTTTGTGGAATCCCAAATATTGGGCCACATGGCACACCTTAATTGATATCGCCTCTCGTAAAAATGCATTTCCGGGAATTCAAGCTGATAATTCACCCCAAATTATACCTATAAATCGTATTTAAATGACCGACATACTTCTCATTCAACCTCCCATTCGAGACTTTTATCTCACTACTAAAAGAACCATCCCCTACGGTTTGGCCTGCCTGGCATCCACCCTTATCAAAGACGGTTTTTCAGTCTGCATCGTAGATGCGCTTGCCAGCAGCAGGTCGCGCATTCTCGATATGCCTGAGGAAATGGCTTATTTGCATGAGTTTTACGGAAAAGCCGATCGATCACCGTTTGCCCTTTTTAGTCAATTTAAACATTTTGGCTACAGCTATGACCATATTGCAAAAATCGCCCAAGAATCACAGACGTTTCTGGTTGGTATTTCTTCCTTGTTTACCCCTTATATGCGAGAGGCCATCAAAGCCGCAGAAACCGTGAAAGCTTATCATCCCTCATGCAAAATTGTACTTGGAGGCCATCATCCCACTGCCAAACCGGAAAGTGTCATGCAATCTCCGGCGGTGGATTTCGTGCTGCGTGGCGAGGGTGAAGTTTCCATATCATTGTTGGCGAGAGCCGTTAGAAACGGAGGTCCGTATGATAACATACCGGGTCTTGTTTATCGAAAACCCAATGGAGACCTTATCATCTATAGCCCGACTTTGATGGACAAACCGGACCGGTACCCGCTTCCGGCCAACCATCTTATCAATCATAAATTTTACAAGCGCGCTAAAAAAGGAAGCGCGATGATTGTGGCCAGTCGGGGCTGTCCCATGAAGTGCAGCTACTGCAGCGTCGGTGCTTCATCGTATCTCACCTTTCGTCGTCGCAGCGTGGAGTCGGTCATTCGGGAGATTGAAACCGCCATTGGAAACGATGATGTCGGCTTTATCGATTTTGAAGACGAAAATCTCGCATTAGACCGCAAATGGTTTTTGATGCTTTTACAGCAAATCGAACTGCGGTTCGGTCGAAATCATTTGGAACTCAGAGCCATGAACGGTCTTTTCCCGCCATCGCTGGATGATGAGGTCGTAGAAGCCATGAAAGCGGCCGGGTTCAAAACCCTGAATCTTTCCCTCGGCTGCACTTCAATCGAACAGCTAAACCGATTTCAACGCGCTGATGTCAGGCACGCTTTCAACCAAGCGTTGACGTTTTCCGAAAAACATGCTCTCAAAGCGGTGGGATATATTATTATCGGAGCTCCTTTTCAACAGGCGCAAGATTCCCTTTTAGATCTGCTTTTTCTCGCTGAGAGAAGGGTCCTTGCGGGCCTTTCCGTTTTTTATCCGGCCCCGGGAAGTCGTGATTATGCATTGTGTGAGAAATTGGGAATTTTGCCGAGGCATTTTTCATGTATGCGATCCTCCGCCCTTCCTCTGTCCCATACCACCACTCGCTTAGAAACAGTGACCCTGCTCAGACTCGGCCGAATACTTAATTTCATAAAATACCTTCTGGACAAAGGTGAAATGATTCCGGAACCCATGCCACCACCCACATCTATCGAAAATACCGATGACCGCATCGAAACAGGTAAAATGCTGCTACAACGCTTTTTATACGACGGCAAAATACAGGGCGTAACTTCGAACGGTGATGTTTTTGAACATAATGTTGCAATGGACCTGACGAATAATTTCCTTGAGAGGTTAAAATCACTGCACGTACGCGGATGTGCGTAAGAAGTGGTTGCTGTTTAATCGCTCTTTAACGCAATTTAAAAACGGCGTGTTGCGAATCCGCTATAAGCTTAAAACAACTGAAGTCGATTACGATAAACGTCAATAACCACCTTCGGATCATCGGTGATGACGATATTTTCTTTTATCCAGGTGGGCACTCGGCCACGGTCTATCATTTCGTCGATCTGATTTTCTATGCCGTTCCAAAATCCGCCTTTACCCTCGGTGTCGAATAAAATAACAGGCACGGGCTCTAATATATTCAATTTCATATTACAAAGGGTGATACCCAGTTCTTCGAGCGAGCCTAATCCGCCGATATTGAAAATCGGAAAAGACGCCACCTCAAACCATTTTTGCCTGCTGTGACGACAGGTTGCTTGAAACACTTGACAAAAATCAACATCCGTCGTCATAGATTGATCGGTGATGTCTAGAAAATTCGCACCGGAGAGAATGCCGCGTTCCCGGGCAAGCAAATTGGCCTGTTCCATCACTCCGCTTCCGCCTCCGGTAAC
>CP070746.1:183057-187043 GCA_020348305.1 Desulfobacterales bacterium | reverse complement strand
TGATGAAGGGATCCAAGACCATCGGTTGAAGCTCGACGCGGATGCCTACATCGGCCATGTTGCTCTGAAACAGCTCCGCCTGTTTCCGCAGGTGCTCCCCCCCCTCGCTGAAGTAGGCGTAGGTCATCGCAAATCCTTCCGGGTATCCTGCCTTTCGCAGGTACTCACGAGCCTTCTTGAGGTTTCGCGTGTACATGGGCAATGAATCGTCAAAGGCCCACTGGATGCGAGGCAAAGGACCCTGCTGCCGACGGGCATGTCCGCCATAGACCACCTTGACTACGCTGTCGTAGTCATAAGCATAGGCGATGGCTTTCCGTACGAGCTTGTTCGATGTGGGCTCTTTTTTGCAATTCAGGATGACGTACATGATGTTCAGGGCTTCGGGGCTTGCGGCAACGTTCACTGCGGGTGAGCCGGTGAGCTTATCTAGCATTTCCAAAGTAAGATTGTTTGCGATATCGATCTCGCCTTTTTCCAGCATCAGCCTTTGTGTTGCAGGCTCCTGAACGAAACGGACGATAACCCGGTCAAGATGTTTGCCAGCCCATCCGCCCCAGTAGTCGTCGTACTTCTCCAAGCGGACCATCTGGCCCTTGACCCAGTCTTTCAGCATATACGGGCCGGTGCCGACCATGTGGTCCTGCATCCACCTTTCGGCATGGGGATCTTCGGCTGTAGCGTGCTTCTTGGCGGCTGTGGGACTAACTATCAGAGAGCCGTAAGCCGCCCCCATGACACCCAGAAACGGTGCATAGGGTTGCTTGAGGATGAAGCGAACGGTGTGTTCGTCCACCACCTTGATCTCTTTAACCGGTTCATAAAACCAGGCAGGGCCCTTATTTACGGTCATCACCCGATCGATGGAGAACTTGACCGCTTCGGCATTAAAAGGGGTCCCATCGTGGAACTTGACTCCCTTCCTCAGGTGGAAAGTCCAACGGGTGCCATCTTCATTGGAACTCCAAGCGGTAGCTAGAACAGGCTCGAATCCACCGCCGACTCGCTTTGCGCGCACCAACGTTTCGTAAGTGCCGGAGTTATAAATTGTGGACCACGGATCATAGGCGACCGCTGGATCAAGGCTCTGAGGTAACGCAGAATTAGCGACGATAAGGCTCTTCGCGCGAAGATCCTGCGCGCCTGCGGAGATACTGCAAACCAACACCAGAGCTACTATTACAGCGACAAATGTTAGATACATGCTACTGTATTTTTTCATGACTTACCCCCTTTTCTTGAATTGTAGAGATTGATTGTCCTCCAAATCGGCTATCACCTCCCTTCATCCTTTCAATGGGTTTCAATGTCATCGCTACGGTGACGTGCTGGATGCTTGCCTAACAGATTTTTCAACTCGCTTCAGGAATCCAGCCACGGTCTTCACATATACCTCGGCTTCCTCCAAGTGGGCCATATGTGAACTCTGTTCGAAGACTACCATTTCAGAGTTTGGAATGCCACGATGTAAAGTCTCTGCACAAACCGGGGTTATCTCATCGAAACGGCCAACGGTGATCAGCGTCGCAACTGATATCTCGTGAAGACGTTCAGCGCGATCCCAGTTCTTCAGGTTGCCCGTCACCGTGAATTCGTTGGGACCATTCATGGCTGCGTATACTGGATTTCCCTCAAGGTTTCTGACCGATCGCATTAGCGATTCGGGCCAGGGGTGCAACCTACACAGATGTCTCTCATAAAATTCCAAAACTGCGGTTTCATATTCAGGATGGTCAAAGGTATGGGCTTCTTCATGTTTTTGCATGACTTTAACAACTGCTGGGGGTAAAGCTGCTTTCAATTTTGAAGCTTCCGCAACGAACTGTTGCACAGTTGCGGACGTACTCGCCAAAATCAGGCTGCACAAGCCAGCAGGCTGCATGAGCATATACTCAATGGCCAGCCAGCCGCCCCACGAGTGCCCCAGAAGGTGCACCCGATCCAACCCGAGCACACTTCTTACACGATTGATCTCGGTGACGAATCTTTCGATTCGCCAAAGGGAAGCATCCTCAGATCGATCGGAATTCCCGCAACCAAGCTGGTCGTAGAAAACGACAGAGCGATCCCACGCAAGGGCTTCAAACGGCTCCAGATAATCGTGACCGGCACCAGGGCCACCGTGGAGCACAAGAAGAGGAGTGGACCCGCTCCCGACCTTACGATACCAAACGTTGTAACCGTCGACGTCAATCTTGCCCTCTTCGCTAACCATCTTATTCATCTTAGACCTCCTAACCATCGAGCCCAAAGGCCGGAGTGAACCATCTTAGCACCTCTTTGTGCAATGGAAAGAAATATCACCAATTGTTACAGGAAGAGGCGCGCACTATGACATGTCCGAGTGGATCCAATGGACTACCCATGCGACTTTTGACTTGGCGCTTTTAAAAATTTTGGCTTTGAAAAGCCTGCCGCCAGCAGACTACACACTCCAATAATGATTAATGGGAGCTTATAGGAACCAAGCTCAATTACCAAATAACCACTCAACCGTCCGGAAATTGACAGGGTTCGCCCTAAATGACATTGTCCCTGAGTCCGTATTTAATTGGAGTATCTTTTTGTAAGGCAAGATTTATTGGTCCATAATTCAATAAAATGGGCAGATAGGGAGGTAGCCCCGTCTGCTCCTTCACAAAAAACTACTTTTGGGATGACTTTAAGCGGGGGTCGCGAATTTCGGGGTAAACCTTAATCGGATCCCACAGATACCTTCCGCCTTTCTGCTTGGCTTCGACAATATACCCATCGGTAACAGCCACCCCCTCAGGAGTGAAGGACAGGGGTCCCTGGGGTGTGTCCATTTTAACCTTGAGTACTTCCGGCCATAATTTAGAGAACGTCTCGTCTCCGCCAGTAGCCTTGAGGCCGGCCAAAACTGCAGATGTAATCGCATAAGAATTACTAGCCAAGCCCCCTGGGGTCATTCCAAAGCGTTTTTCCATAGCTTTCACCCAGCTGTTGTTCACCGGATCATCTCGCGACCAAACATAGGTGGCCTGACCCCTAACTCCGATAACTTTATCGCCCAACTCCTTCATTACATGTTCCGGCAAATCGGACGCTAGGGTTGTCCCTAACAACGGCTTTTTGACTCCGAATTCTCGGTATTGTGTAATTAAACGCGAACTTTCGCCAGTATTGGGCACAAAGAATGAATAACAGTCGGCGTCTTTCAAAGTTGAAATGTAAGGACCGAAGTCTGCTGTCCCGACGGGAGGCCATTGTTGCTGAACGACTTTGCCCCCGCGTTCCTCAAAAGCCATAACAATACCTTTTATAAATAGATGTCCACCGATGTAGTCTGAGCCAATGGTGGCCATGCCTTTGTAACCCATGTCTCTTGCATACAGCCCGACCGGAATAGTCAGAGACACCGTTGTTGACGGATAGATCAGATAGTTACCGTGTTCTACTAAATCAATCCCTCCGCAGTACAACGTCGTAATCAGGACTTTCTTCCTGGCTGCATAGGGGGCAACCGCCAGCTGCGCATCACCCATTAACGGTCCTATAATGATTTTGACCTTATCTCTTTCCACCAATTTTCGGGCTTTCTCGAGACAGATATTAGGGTCTCCTGCCGCATCCTCAACGATAAGCTCAATCGGCCGACCGGCAATTTGATTGTTATGCTCCTCAATGGCCATCACGATGCCGTTTTTAAATAGGGGGCCCAACATGGCGGCCGGTCCGGTGTAATTCAAAATGGTTCCGATTTTTATCGGTTCAGCCGCGACGGCGTTTTCAATCGGACCCGCAAAATTCAGAGAAAAAACAAACACAATTGCCAAAAGCGATATTATTGTCCTTCTCATCTTTTACATCCTTTTTGCTTTGAGGATTTCTGTTTGCGGAAAAGAATTTAATGCCTCTTTATCTCTTTTACATCACCTCCTTTCACTGCGTCCGTGCTCACTGGCATGCTCTATTCTGTGGCACACAGATATTTGACCTTTATTTCTTCATTATCTTCGAGTTCC
>CP070746.1:179150-182957 GCA_020348305.1 Desulfobacterales bacterium | reverse complement strand
GCAGAAGTAATTGGAGGAGTAAAATTTGTTAATGGTATAGAAGAAAATCGGATCGCCGCCTAAATTTCTCATACACAACTATTGACAATAACTCTACTTTGATTATCACAGTCTAAGCCAATTTTGCAATATGTAGATGAAATCACAAAAATTTAAAACTTGCAGAAACCCTACATCAGTTAGTTAAAGGACAGGCTTTTACACTGGGTCAGAAGGGTAAGACAACGATAGAATTGAAACTGGTTAAGTAATATCCCACCGATCATTGAAAAGGGGTCAAGGGTCTGATATACAGTTCCTCGACCCTTTTTTTATGTCAAAAAAGGGTCCCCGTTTTCACAAGTTGAATAGGATTTGAAACAAATTATATTTGTATTCACAATAACATCAATATGTTAGAATAAAATTGAATCCGAATTGTAATTTGGTGCTTGTAATTTGTGATTTCAGGGATTGGTGCTCAACGCCTTCGAGCCTGTCGTAACATTAATTCATAAGTCATATAGCGTCTCATCCCTTGTGGGCGCCGGGCGTTTGGCTTTACCTGCACGTCCCTTTTTTTCGGGTAAAAGAAACGGTTCTTCTTCCTCTAACAAATTTCCCATTTCCGTTTCGATCTGATCAGGATCCTCACCGCCTTCCATCCGTTTTAGAGCTTCGTTCATACCTGGACCAAGCTCCAGTCCGGTCATGTCCGTGAGTTTTCGCATCAGGTTGGCGGCCTGGCGTGGATCATCTTCGTTGATTTTATCGGCTTCACCGGCCAGCACTTGCATAGCCTTTTCCATCTTCGCTTCATCAAAGGGCAGGTCATCGACATCACTGTCTTCTTTGGCTTTTCCGGTGAAAGCAAATGCCGACATTTGCCGGGATAGCGTTTTGTTTTTACATTTCGGGCATTTGGGTTTTTTAGTGGTATTTACCGATTTCGAGTAGAAATTAAAGATGGTATTGCAGTCTTCGCAGTAGAATTCATAAATGGGCATGGTCACTCCTCAATTTACTAGTTGTAACTTTAACATCCACAAGCGCTTGAAAGTATAATAAAATTTGCCTATTTCTTTGTCAACTAGATTAAAACATAGGTTAAGCGGTTCAGGGTTCAACGTTCAGGGTTGAAAAACCCCAAACTAACTGACAAATTTTGACTTGCCCAATACCGTTTGTTATGGCACCTTGGATCAAAATTTGAAGAAAGGAGCGAGCGATGAAGGAACGAACATTAGCGATTATCAAACCCGATGCTGTGGAGCGCGGACTGATCGGTGAGGTGATCAAGCGGCTGGAAGCCAACGATTTGAAAATCGTTGCCATGAAGATGGTATATATGAACAAAGCGCAGGCCGAAGGTTTTTATGCGGTGCACACAGAACGGCCTTTTTTTGAGAGCCTGACCACCTTTATGAGTTCCGGACCTGCGGTGGTAATGGTGCTGGAAGGGGAAAATGTCATTGGTAGATATCGCGAATTAATGGGCGCCACCAATTATAAAGAAGCCGCCGAAGGAACGATACGGCGAGAATTTGCCACAGACATCGAGAAAAACGTGGTTCACGGCTCAGATGCACCTGAAACCGCCGCTTTTGAAATTTCTTACTTTTTTAACAGTTTTGAAATCGTTGATTGATGCCGAAGAAAATCAATCTTAATAATATCTCGATCGTGTTATACCGGCCGCGCTATCCGGAAAATATCGGGGCGGCGGCCCGTGCAATGTGCAACATGGGCATCGATCATCTGGTCGTGGTGGATCCGCAAAACTGCGATTTAACGCGAATTTGCAAGATGGCAACCCATGCCGCCCTCGATGTTGTCGAACAAATGATGGTTTACGATACCCTTAACCACGCCCTGGCCGATTATCATTATATTGTCGGCACTACGGCCCGTTTAGGTGGACAGCGCAAGGTCATTAGCTCCCCATCCAAGCTGGCTGAAAAGCTATTCTCCCTATCTGAAAAAAACCGCGTTGCGATCGTCTTTGGGCCGGAGGATCGGGGGCTCACCAATGTGGACATCCGTCTGTGCCATATGCTGGTTAACATCCCAACGGCGAAATTTTCTTCCCTCAATCTAGCCCAGGCCGTTATGCTTATGTGTTACGAGTTATTTCGGTACAGCACGGATGAACCCAAGGATTTTGCTCCGCGTTTGGCCAATCGTCATGAGCTTGATGCAATGTATGCGCAGCTCAAAGATGTATTGATCCGCATTAGTTATATTAACCCGGATAATCCGGATTATTTTATGAATAGTTTTCGTCATTTTTTCACGCGGCTGAAGCTCAGAGCAAAAGAAGTCAGTATCATCCGCGGTATTTGTCGGCAGATCGATTGGTACGGGAAAAAGCGCTATCAGGACGGACTAAAAAAAAGAAAGGATTGATTGCTTTCATTTAAAACGGAGGATCGCTTTCTTTTATTTAATCTAAACAAAGAGGAAAAAAAGTTGAGCAATAGTGCTTAATATTTGGAATCCGCGTATTCCAGCCAACCACCCGCGGTGACAAGGGCGAGGTCAAAATCGGAGAGTGAGAAAGGGATCTGTTCAGAAGTGCTCCCCGAATTTATATGAAAGACCTGATTTTCGAGATCGGTGGTAACTGCCGCATCAGTGCCGGCGTAATCATTAAACAAATGATGAATGGTTTGGGCGGGCAGTTCCACGGCCATCAGGCCGCAGTTGAACATATTTTGTCTGAAAATTCGGGCAAAACTTTCCGCGATGACCAGATGAATGCCGTTGACTTCCAGCGTCCAGGGTGCATGCTCCCGGGATGAACCGCAGCCGAAATTGGTCCGCGTGATAATGACAGCTTTGCCGGCAGTATCTTTTTTAGGGTTGAATCCATCCAAATTAAGATCTTCGAAAAGATAAGGCTCCAGTGCTTTTTTTGAAATTTCGGTTAGATATCGTGCCGGTATGATTTCATCCGTATTGATATCCGATCTGTCCAGAAAAAGTACCTCACCACTGAATTTTTTCATCGCTATAGCCCTCACTCGGTGAAACGGTAAATCCGAAGCACGAAATCCGAAGTCCCTGGCCCAGACCGATTTTAGAAAGCGTATGATTAAAGAAATCATTTATGCGACATCACCTACTTAACAGATATTTGCAGCAAAGTCGCACCAGGGCGGGCCGGAACAAATCCGAATTTCGAATTTGTTGTAAGGATAACCCAAAAATTACAATTAACGCAGTACTAATGCTTAAACAACTCGGAATTAGTAATATATCCTGCAATTGCGGAAGCAGCTGCTGTGGCCGGGCTCATCAGATGGACCATGCCTCCTTTTCCCATGCGCCCGGGAAAATTGCGATTGGTCGTCGCCGCACACACTTCACCTTCGGCGAGCACCCCGGTGCTCATGCCCAGGCAGGCACCGCAGGTTGGATTGGTGAAGCAAAATCCGGCATCCATGAAGGTGTTTATAAGTCCTTCATCAAGGGCCTGGCGAAAGATCTTGGGGGTTGCCGGGGCCACAATGCCGCGAACCGAATCGTGGATCCTTTTGCCTTTCAAAACTTGAGCCGCAACCCGCAGATCTTCGATGCGGCCGTTTGTACAGGACCCGATGTAGACCTGATCGATTTTGATGTTCGCCATTTCTTTTACCGGCTTAACATGATCCGGCTTGAACCCGAAGGTCACCAGGGGTTCCAGCTGAGATACATCGTGATCAATCAGGTCTTCGTAGACGGCATCCGGATCGGGTCCAAACATCTGGAACGCTTTCAGCGCATCGGATTTGGCGGCATATTCTTGTTGAATAAACTCCCGAAGATAATCCACCGTTGTTTGAT
>CP070746.1:172913-179050 GCA_020348305.1 Desulfobacterales bacterium | reverse complement strand
GAATGGTCCGTTCCGGGGGTTCCTCTAGTATTTTGAGCAGGGCATTGCTTGCAGCAGGATTCATGGATTGAGCATCATGGATAATGACCACGCGTGTGCTTGCCTCATAAGGTTTCATGGCAAGTGTGTCACACAGTGCCCGAACTTGAGCAATTTTGATAAATGGACCCCTTGGTTTAACCTGAATGATATCAGGATGATTTCCTGATTCAATTTTCCTGCATGATTTGCAACTGCCGCACGGACCGACGGATGAATACGGATCATGAATGCGTTGACCAATGATAACCCGGGTTTTATTGATCTCAGGCGTGTACCCTGAATTCTTTTTCAGACAGTTACATGCCAATGCCAAAGCGATGGCGACCTCCCGTTTGCCCACTCCTTCGATACCAGTAAAAAGTAGGGCATGAGGGAGCGTCCCATGGTAAAGCAGGGCCGTTAGAATTCGTATGGGTCTTTCTTGATCTACTATCGATGTAAACCCAGGCACGAAACTAAAAATCTACCCGCTCTTTCAATTCCTTTCCTGATTTGAAAAAAGGAAGCTTTTTGGGGTTTATCGTTACTTTTTCCCCGGTTTTTGGATTTCTTCCCGTGTAACTTTTGTAATCTTTTACAAAAAAGCTGCACAATCCGCGAATTTCCACCCGCTCTCCTCTTGACATGGCCTCTGCCATGTTATCAAAAAAAATCTGGACTACCTTTGCAGCTTCTGCTTTTGAAATGCTCGCTTCGGTCTTCAAGGCGGAGATAAGCTCCAACTTATTCATAAAACCTCCTTCTAGATATTACCGGTAGCCAACGGTTTTTCTAAAATTTATAATCCAAAACTTTATAAGATGTCAAGTAGTTATGTTAATATTTTCGGTACAATTTCGATGTCTTCTTGGCTGACTTCCACTCCAGCATATTGCCCCAAAGCTTCGATGTTCACAATGACACGTCCTTGCCCTCTGTATCGGACAAACGTGCCTACTACCCCCGCAAAAGGTCCGGATACGACCAGCACGCTATCTCCTTTTTGTAAACGATTACCTGTCGTTACAGGGTAATCCGTTGAGACCATAATTTTTAAAGACGCAACGGTTTCATCCGGAACCGGTATCGGTCCTTGTTTGTTACCGATGAGGCGAACAGCGCCAACGGTTTTTACGATCTCGAGATGATGGTGCGGGTGAAGGTCTGTTTTAACAAATACATACCCGGGAAAAAGAGGGACGCGTATCATGATTTTTCGGTCGCGACGCTTGCTTCTCACAGTTACTTTGGGGAGAAAAACCTCTATTTGCTTCTTTAAGAGTCCATCGTTGACCACATTTTCAAACCTGCTTTTAGTATGGAGAACATACCATAGGTGCGCAAATTTTTTATCTATCATTTGTGATTCACCCCAAAATGTTGATTTATACCATAAACGCTTTTATAATCCGATGCCGCCTAGCCCATACAGATTGATTTTAAATTCAATTTTTTTGTCTTCTGGCTCCTTCACGAATCGAAAATCAAATGACCAGCATTGAGCCTTATAACTAAACCCCAGTCTTTGGCGGATATCGATACTATCTTCGAGATTTCGTTCATAACCTGCGTTAACAGATAATTGGTCTGTTACGGCTACGATCGCATCCAATAAAATTGACTGGATATTTTGCTGATCTACAGGATCCTCCTCCTCGGAAACCTTGCTATATCTGTAATCCACAAACAATCTGTCACCGCGGTTGTCCCAAATGCTTGCAGCAACATTATGAGACACAAAACTTTGATCATAGACCGACCACCCCGAATCGGCATCGATCGATATATATTTTCCTGGGAACAGGTCCAATTTGGCAATAATGGGAGAAAAAGCGCGGTTGGATTTTTTAAAATCATAACTTTGCTCCAGTCTAAAACGAGCAAAATCTCTGTAGCTGTAACGGGATGGCTCATGGACGATATCCCCCCGGGATACATCTTGCCGCTCAGCAAGTTTTTGAGCCCTTTTTTTTATTGATTTTGAGGTAAACGTATTCGTTATGGAATAGGTGAGCAAGCTTTTTTCATCGATGCGATCCTCAGCATCAAATATGGGCAAGTCATCTTGGTCTTTATCCGGTATAAAATCATATATAATCTGTGGCCTGATGCTGTGTTTGATTTTCCAGATATTGGCATAGTCGACGTTAAATACGTTATAGACTTCTGAAAAAAGATCCAGCCGAACATCAAAAAGTTCGCGATGGGGTGTTTGGTCTTTGTTTGTTTCATCGCCAAACGTTTTTTGATCTAAATAGTAGACTGTTTCCCGAAAACCGATAGACGGTTCAAAGGTGAAATAATTTTTAAACCGGTAAGGCCAATAAAACCTTGGATGGACATCAATCCGTTGAGCTCTGGTGCCGGAAGGTCGCCAAAAATAATTGTAATTCGAATTAAGGTCAAAGAAAAATGGGGAGACCCACATCTGTTGTTTTAACGCTTCTAGATCGACAACCGGCAGTCGCGAAGCGGTTTTATCCGCAGTATCGGAGTTTCGTTGGGTGGAGTCATAAAAATAGCGAAGCTCGGTGTTTAAACTCCAAGTGGGCCAGATTCTGTTCAAATTAAAACGATTTAATCTAACCGGATCATTGTAGTCGTCGAGGTTTCTTCGGAAGTGCTTAGTAAAGTATTGCTGAGTATCTTCATAGCCCATATATCCGTCTTTGAATTCGCGCAGATAATCCTGGTCGCTGACGATGTCCAAATCTAGCTTGGCATCGATATTCCAGGGGGCATCCTGGTGATGGCTCATCCGGAACCACCAGCGATCCTTATTTTCCCGTAAGATTTGCTCGCCATAATCCTCAAAGCCGTAACGGTCGCTTGAGGTGCCGCCGATGTCTTCTTTGTCATCTTGGAAACCATCAAGCTGGATGGCGCCTTTGGTCGTCTCATCCCAATAATAGCGATATTCAGCGCCGGCTTTTATGCCACGTTTGCTCATATAATGCGCATAAAATGTGGCATCTTGACTTTCGCTGATTGCCCAGAAAAAGGGTTGGTTATATGCGCTACCTTTACGCTCTGACTGACCAAATTCGGGAACGAGAAAGCCGCTTTGACGCTCACTTCTGGCGGGATAATAGAAGTACGGTGTATACAGAACCGGAACACCTCTGGCCCACAGGGTTGCATGTTTTGCGGTTCCGTGTCCATCTTCGTGAACTTTAATATTTCTGCCTGTTATTTTCCAAGCGGGTTTATCCCCGTCACAGGTGGTTATGGTCGCTTGGTCTATTGTATAGGTATTTTCGCCGGTTTTTTGGATGATATCTCCCTGGACATGAAAATTATTTTCTTTTAAAAATATCCTGCCATTTTCAACGGTTCCCACTTGGTTTTCCAGATCAATGTCTATACGGCTTGCCGTTAAAACATCCTGACCAGAAATCAATATCACATTGCCTTGGGCATAGGCCGTCATGGTTTTATGATCGAACCGGACATAATCAGCTGTCAGTTTTTTATCAGCTTTGGTGATCTCTACATTGTCTTTGGCAATGTATATGTCCGCTTTTTGATCATAACTTACCTCATCGGCCTTCAATCGCCAAGGTTGCTCAGGATGCTTCGTCAACACCTCTTCGAACGTCGAGCCACTTAGTTTTGCGGCCATCGAGTCAGAATGTGCGCATAGAAAAAAAACCAGCAGGCTATTGAGTATGGTGATAATGACCGTTGTGGCGAAACGCAAGGCATGGTGGTTCCTTTGCCTCGCAGTCACATCCTTGCGGTTGACGTTCGAAATACGTTGAAACATTCGGATAGGTCTTCTGTTAATCCGTCTCTGTTGGTTTATAGTGGATCCGATTTAGCATTTGAACCGATTTGGCGTCACCAGGCAGCGGCATAACCTCTTGAACATGGTTGGAATTTAGGTTATAAATCTAAATTGGCTAGAAAAGTCAAGATATTGTTGTAAATTCAATTAGAAGATCCCGTTAGCACCCAGGTATCATAAGTCATGATGCATATTTTTCTTACCAATGACGATGGTATTTATGCCCCAGGATTATGGGAGCTTTACAAACGATTTGTTCAGAAACACTTGGTTTCTGTGATAGCCCCCGATCATGAGCAAAGTGCCGTAGGGCATGGCATAACCTTGCACCAACCGCTACGTGTAACAAAGGTATCTGTTAATGGCACATGCCCCGGGTATGCCGTGAATGGAACTCCGGCAGACTGTGTCAAATTAGGAGTTTTAGAACTACTTGAATCCAAGCCGGATATGCTGATTTCTGGGATTAACCCTGGTGCTAATGTTGGCGTAAATATTAATTACTCCGGCACGGTTGCAGCTGCCAAAGAAGCGGCGCTTTACGGGATAATGGCAATGGCCGTCTCCATCCAGGGGCATGATAGCGAATTATATGAGGAGGTGGCAATTTTTATCGAAAAACTCGCTGATAAAGTGATTAAAAATGGTTTGCCTTTTGGTACCTTCTTGAATGTGAATATTCCGGATGTGCCGCTAAGCAAAATTTCAGGAATTCGAATCAGCAAATTGAGCGTTGATTTTTTTCCTGAATATATGGAGAAAAGAGTTGATCCGCGAAACCGCACTTATTATTGGCAAGGATGCGACGCCTTGCCGGTGGGCAAAAATCCTGATATCGATGGGTCCGTACTTCACGATAAGTTTATATCCATTACCCCTATTAAATGTGATATGACGGATTACCAATCGTTTGAAGCGATGAAGCACTGGGGAATTGAGGGGCTAGAAGAGGAATAAAGATAGTGTTGAGGACATGATGTTTATCACACTGGAAGGCATTGAAGGGTCTGGAAAGACCACTCAGCTCAGATATTTGGTCGAGTTTTTTGAAGAACGTGGGAATCCCTGTGTAACCACCCGGGAGCCGGGCGGGACCTTAATTGGAAATAAAATACGCTCTATCTTACTCGACCCTGAGAGTAAAGATATGGATCCGATCACAGAACTGCTGCTGTATATGGCGGATCGGGCCCAGCATATTCATTCGCTGGTAAAACCATCCCTTTCTGAAGGCAAGACCGTACTTTGCGATCGCTATTTTGATGCCACTTTGGTGTATCAAGGGTTTGCTAGGGGGTTGGGCATTGATCTCCTAGTACAATTGCATAAAATTCTCTTCAATGATTTAAAGCCGGACCTTACTATTTTGCTTGATCTTCCTCCCGGGGTGGGACTGGCGCGCGCCTGGAACCAACTCAACAACGGTCAACGCTCCGGTGGAGAAAGCCGTTTTGAAGAAGAAACCCTTGCATTTCATGCAAAGGTAAGAGCAGGCTACCTGGAGCTTGCTCGACTCGAGCCGGATCGATTCCGAATCATCGATGCGGTTCAGGATGAAAAACATGTGCGCGATACTATCAGAGAAGTTTTATTGTTTTTTTTGAAATGAAAAAATCCAAAACTCGAAGCACGAAATTAGAAACAAATTCTAAATGTGTTGGTGATATTTCAAGACGTGGTAATAAGAATAGAATCGTAAACCAATGACTCACTCTATACTGGATGCCATCGGCAATACACCGCTGGTTGAGATAAAGCGGCTGAACTCAAATCCTAAAGTAAAAATTCTGGCAAAATTGGAATATTTTAACCCGGGCGGTTCGGTAAAGGACCGCCCGGCGTTGTATATGATTGAGGCTGCCGAAAAATCAGGTGCACTCACACCCGATAAAACGGTCATTGAAGCCACCAGCGGGAATACGGGAATCGGCCTGGCTCTTGTCTGCAGCGTCAAAGGCTATAAGCTGTTGCTGACCATGTCGGAAGCCGTCAGTGTTGAGCGTCAAAAGATCCTAAAGGCCCGCGGTGCGGAAATTTTGCTTACACCGGGCCATCTGGGAACCGATGGGGCTATTGAAGAAGCCTATCGATTGGTGCGTGAAAATCCCGACACATATTTTATCGTCGATCAGTTTAACAATGAGGCCAACTGGCAGGCCCATTACCATGGAACAGCTGAAGAGATTTGGCGACAGACCAGTGGTATGCTAACGACGTTTGTTGCAACGCTGGGCACCACCGGTACCTTAATGGGTGTGTCCAGACGGTTGAAAGAACATAATGCCGACATTCAAATTGTCGGAGTGGAGCCTTATCTCGGCCATAAAAT
>CP070746.1:160382-172813 GCA_020348305.1 Desulfobacterales bacterium | reverse complement strand
GTTCTTTCTCCCAAGGCTGATGGAAGGCCAAAAGCCGTCGATGTCATTACGACACCAATTTACCTGGAGAGTATTTACAATGACACCAGCCTCTATTGTAAAATCATTGCACCACCGGCTGTCCAGCCAGTAGATAAGCGTTGGCCGGATGTCGAGGTGGTGATCAAGGTGGGATACTAGTGTCGTGTCCCACAAATATGTTAAATAAGTCGTATTGGATATGTAAGTATATTTGAGTCCTTGAATTGAAAAAATTCCAAGCACCATATAACAAATATCAAACAATATCCAAATCCCAATCTCCAAATAGAAAAGAAAGTGTTATTAAATCCATCCGAGTTTTATAAATTACATACGGAACACGACACTAAAAGTGGTTTCAAAAATATTTAGTTTAACTGCTTCAATATTATTCACATACTGACAAAGGAGGTCTCATGGAAAAACACCATAAATTCTCCATCTGGTATGTGCTGTTGGGGGTTTGGTTTATTTTGATTTTACAAAATTATATCACGTCCATGTTTGCGATAAAAACAATACCGTACAGTGAATTTTTAAAATTGTTGAAGGAAAAGAAAGTCACCGAAGTTGCCATCAGCGTCAATCAGATCCAGGGTAAGGTCAAAGATGATGCAACCGGAAAAGATCAGATGTTCAGAACGGTAAGAGTGGACCCGGCGACATCCAATCTTCTGGAGCAATATAACGTCAATTTCAAAGGTGAAATCGAATCGCGTTTTCTTCCGACGTTGCTGTCATGGATTGTACCGGTATTTTTATTTTTTGGCCTCTGGTATTTTCTGATGAAGCGCATGGCCGGCCAGCAGCCCGGATTTATGACCCTGGGCAAAAACAAGGCCAAAATTTACATGCAGGAAGAAATCGATGTGAGCTTCGAAGATGTGGCCGGTGTGGATGAAGCCAAACAGGAGCTGATGGAAGTGGTTGAGTTCCTATCAGAACCGGGCAAATTTAGCGAGATCGGCGGTAAAATTCCCAAAGGTATTCTGTTGGTTGGGCCTCCGGGAACCGGAAAAACCATGCTGGCTAAGGCGGTCGCCGGTGAAAGCGGCGTGCCGTTTTTCAGCATGAGCGGATCGGAATTTGTGGAGATGTTTGTCGGGCTGGGCGCGGCCCGGGTCAGGGATCTTTTTGAACAGGCCAAGCAAAAAGCCCCCTGTATCATTTTTATTGATGAGCTCGATGCGCTCGGCAAGGCACGCGGTTTCGGTACGGTGGGCGGCCACGATGAACGCGAACAGACCCTCAACCAGCTTCTGGTAGAGATGGATGGTTTTGATCCCAATGTCGGTGTGATTTTGCTTGCGGCCACCAACCGGCCGGAAATACTGGATCCGGCGCTGTTGCGGCCGGGACGTTTTGACCGCAACATTCTGGTGGATCGTCCCGATAAAAATGGGCGCGAAGAAATTTTAAAGGTTCATTTAAAAAACATCAAAGTTTCTAAAGATGTCGATCTGGCAATCCTGGCCGGCATGACGTCGGGCATGGTCGGAGCCGATCTGGCCAACCTCGTGAATGAGGCCGCCCTGCTGGCGGTCCGCAGGAAAAAGAACGAGGCCGGCATGGCGGAGTTCGAGGAGGCGGTTGAACGCGTAATTGCCGGACTCGAAAAAAAGAATCGATTGATCAACCCCAGGGAAAGAGAAATTGTGGCCTATCACGAAATGGGTCATGCGATAGTTGCCCTATCATTGCCCGGCACGGATCCGGTTCAAAAGATATCCATCATCCCCCGCGGCATTGCCGCGCTGGGCTACACCATGCAAACTCCGACCGAAGATCGCTTCCTGATGAGCAAAACCGAACTGCTCAATAAAATCGCAACGCTGCTTGGCGGCCGCGCGGCAGAGGAAATCGTATGCGAAGATATCTCCACCGGCGCCCATAACGATTTGGCCAGGGCAACAGATATCGCGCGTAGCATGGTCAAAGAATACGGCATGAGCGCCAAGGTGGGGCAGGTATATTTTGCCCGGGAGAAAAGAAATCAATTTCTCAATATTCCGATGGAAGGTGCCGTTGAATACAGTGAGGCGACGGCCGAGCTCATCGACAGTGAGGTCAGGGATATTATTAATCAGCAGTATGCAAAAGCCCTGGAAATCCTTCAGCAAAAGCGGGAAATCCTTAACAAAGGTGCCGGGTTGCTGCTGGAAAAAGAAAAAATCGAGGGAACAGAGCTGAAAGCGCTGATGGGTGAAACCTGATCGAAGTCGGCGAGAACCACAAGAAAGGAGCTTAAATATGCCCGCAAAAAACCAAGAAAGAAGACGCCTGAAAGATAAAGAACTGGAAAACATCAAAAAGGACTTGCTTGAGAGAAAAAGGCAACTGTGGGATGAAATCAGTGATGATATTGATGAAGATGTTCGCGAAGAGCACCATGGATTAATCCAAATGGCGAAAGACGGGGGAGATAGGGGGCTAGCGGAGCTGAGAGAAAGTACTATTTTTTCATTAATAGAATTAAAAGTAGAGGAAATCGAAACGATCGAGGACGCCCTTCAGAGAATCGAAGTCGGAAAATATGGGCGCTGCCGGGATTGTAGCCGCTGGATCAGGCCCGCCCGCCTTCAGGTTCGGCCATATGCCGTTCGCTGCCGCAGTTGTCAGGAAAAACAGGAAAAAATAGAACGAATATAACCCACTCCGCATACGGCGGAAATAGAGACCCAAACAGGTTGTAAATCCATTCACCATGTATAATTGATAACTAAATCGTTAAATTTGTTGAACGATGCAATCGGGCACTCGTAAGTCTCAAAAGGGGAAATCAATCGGACGAAGGGTATTTTCAATGGACACAACGTTATTCATAAGTTTCCTTACCTGGATCGGGATTTTTTTCTGCATATCCCAGTCCGCCATGTTTTCCGGTATGAATTTGGCGCTTTTTAGTATCAGTCGACTCAGGTTGGAAGTGGAAGCCGATCTCGGAAATCGTGATGCTTCGAAAATTCTGAATATGCGAAAAGATTCGAATTTTTTATTGACCACGGTTCTTTGGGGAAATGTTGGAATCAATGTACTGCTGACCCTACTTTCCAATTCGGTGCTGGCTGGAGTTTCTGCTTTTTTCTTTTCAACCGTGATTATCACCATCATCGGCGAAATTATGCCCCAGGCCTATTTTTCACGCCATGCGTTGCGCATGGCCTCGTTGCTGGCGCCGGTGCTGAAATTTTACCAGATCCTGTTATACCTGGCAGCCAAGCCTACTGCCAAAATATTGGATGCCTGGCTGGGAGCCGAAGGAATCCAATATTTCCGCGAGCATAGTCTTAGGGAAGTCATTAAGAAACACATAGAGGCCGATGTATCGGATGTGGATCGCCTGGAGGGAATCGGGGCGCTGAATTTTTTGGCTATCGACGACCTGCTGGTCGTTGATGAGGGCGAACACATTGACCCCAAGAGCATGATATCATTGGATTTTAATAAAGATTTGCCTGTATTCCCATCATTGGAAAGATCAACCTCGGACCCATTTTTGAGACAGGTAGAAGTTAGCAAAAAAAAGTGGGTTATCCTTACAGATTCGACCGGAGAACCGCATTTTGCACTGGATTCCGATGCATTTCTGCGAGACGTGCTTTTTGAGGAAACACCGGTAAATCCGTTAGGATACTGCCACCGGCCGATAATTGTTAAAAATACAAGCGTGCCTCTAGGCAACGTTTTGTGTCAACTGAAGGAGTGCGCCCATTGCATCCGGGATGATATTATAGACCGGGATGTAGTTCTCATATGGGGCAAAGAGGAAAAACGCGTTATCACCGGAGCAGACATTCTTGGGAGGTTATTAAGAGGAATATAATTATGTGGTTGGTCATGCGAAACGGATCTCTGGGTTATCATGCAGATGACTTGGCTGGAGTTATTCGTTAAACCATTTTTGCATCGCCATCCATCTTTTAATTAAAGTAATTTTCGAATGATTAGAAAGATGAAAATGTGAACAGAATAAAAGCATTTATTAAAACGTCTATCTTGGGCGGTCTGGCTGTAATTCTTCCGGCGATTTTTTTAATTCTCATTTTCAGATGGTTATTTAACTGGATCACGGATATCATTCAACCATTTACGAATCTTATGATCGCCAAGGGTCAATTCCAGGAAATTGTTGCTGATGTTTTGGTAATCACGATCATCTTGGCGGTCTGTTTCCTGGTTGGTGTTGTGATTAAAACCAAGGTGGGTCAATTTATCCAAGACAATTTGGAAAACCGCATCTTACAGCTGGCCCCCGGCTATCCTACCATTAAATCGGTAGTCATGCAGTTTATCGGTAAAAAGAAGTCACCCTTTTCTTCGGTGGCGCTGGTTCAAGTGTTTGGAAATGAAACTCTAATGACCGCCTTTATTACCGATACCCATGAAAACGGCAGATATACCGTATTTGTGCCTACGGGTCCGAATCCGACCTCAGGTCTCATTTTTCATCTCCAAAAAAAATACGTGCATCCGGTAAATGTGTCGGTGGAAGAGACTATGCGATCTGTTATCGGCTGTGGTGCTGGTTCAACAAATCTTCTCGATGCGTTTGAAGGCAGGACAACCAGATCTTGATTATTTTCTAGTTGAGTGGTGGAGACGGCCACAAAAATATTCTGATCTAAGCTGATTTTTGCTTTACCGGAGATGAAAATTGTTCAACAAATCGCATCCCAAAAAAGAAATCAAAAGAAAAAAGAAAGATAATCTGCAAAATCTGCTTCGCAGGGTATATGAAAGATTTGTTAAGATCAGGGGCCAGCCCCGGGAAATAGCTCTGGGATTTGCACTTGGCATTTTTATCGGCATGACGCCCACTATAGGAATTCAAATTCCGATCGCCGTTTTTTTTGCCGCCATCTTCAAATGGAGTAAAATTTCCGCGGCGTTTGGGGTTTGGATCACGAATCCATTAAGCGCTCCATTTATTTACAGCATTACATATATCGTCGGCTCCAAGCTGCTTGGTCTCAAAGCGCCAGTGACGCTGCCGGATGAACTCGCCTGGGCTGTAATCAAACAAATGGTGTCCAGCGCTCCCCGGATATTGGGCGCGCTGACAATTGGTGGTATCCTAATTGGATTGCCCTTAGCTATTTTAAGCTACTATTTGTCATTTGCGGCAGTAAATAAATATCAGCAAAGTATAAAGGCTAAAGTGGCTGCGCAGAAAGCCCGGCTGGCAAACACAAAAGAAAGAGTGAAAAAGAAAATTAGAAAAGGAAGAAAAAAGAAGTGAACATTTTTGTGATAATCATACACATGAGCTAGTGTTTATCAAATAGATTAAATAATCGAACTAGGCTTGACCCATTGCTCACAGTACTGTATCCTGAAATGTACTGCTCTGGCCAGATGCAAATGTTATGGGTCCTGCTTGCAGGATGAAAGGGATTTATCTCTTCCCGGAGCAGTCACCAAATCACTCAATCTGCCACTATAGACAGGTCCCCCATTCATTATTGGAAAAAAAACGCTAAGGGATGTAAGCTTTGGTGGAACATCTCTGGACAAAAGGAGAGGCGCATGGCTGAAAATATTCAAAAAATGATCGTTGTACCGGTGGACGGCTCTGAAAACGCTTTGAAGTCACTGGATTACATAAATCTTATTTTCGGTTCAGAGCACAATTTAGGGACAACGCTGTTTTATGTGATGCCCCGGTTGCCTTCCATACTCGTCGAGGAAATTAAGAAGAGCAAAGAAACTGTTAAAAAGTTGCAGGACATTGAAAGCCGAAACACCGAGATGGCCAAACGATTGTTGAAAGCTGCAAAGGACCGGCTGATTGATATGGGGTTTGCTAAAGAAACGGTGGAGGGGGTCTTTCGGAAAGTCGAGGTCGGAATTGCGCGGGACATCGTCCACTGGTCGGAAAAGAAAAAGGCGCATGCGGTTTTCATCACGACCCGGGGCCGAAGCCGATTGGAGACTTTTTTCATGGGGGAGGTTGCAGCCAAAGTATTGGAGTACTGCCGGATCTGTCCGGTTTGGATGCTGAAAGGATCTGTTAATAAGAAAAATGTGCTTGCAGCCGTTGATAATTCGGAAAATGCGCTGCGGGCGGTGGATCATGCCGGCTTCATGCTGTCCGGTACCGATGCAAAAGTTACCATTTTTCATTCAAAGCGAGATGTAAGGCGCTTTATCCCCAAGGCAGTGCTGAATGAATTTCCGGAAGTCCAGAAATACTGGCGGCACAAGGCCGGCGAGGAAATTGCCCCGTTTTTGCAGAAGGCCAAAGACATGCTGCTTGCGGCCGGACTTGGAGAAGATCAAATCACCACCAAGGTTGTCGACGGCAGCCGCAGTGCTGCAGCGGATATTCTGAACGAGGCACAAAACAGCAACACGGGAACTATCTTTTTAGGTTTACGCGGGTACTCCGGCGTGAAGGATTTTACGATGGGAAGCGTCACCCGCAAGGTATTGAATCAAGCTAGAAATATGACGGTGAGCATCGTACCCTAACCAGTTTGGACGCTTAACCAAATGGGAATATCGGAATGCTGGAATATTGGCCGAAGAGCAATGCGGCCGAATCAGAACAGATTTTCCAGCGGTACAAACCGTTTAAGTAAGTTTGAACCATGTTGGTTTATATATTTTAATTCTAATTCTAAAGGCCAAATATCATGACCCCGGAAATCTTGCTCGTGCTGTCTATTCTGATCGTTGCTGTCATATTTTTGATAACGGAATGGATCCCGATGGAGGTCACCGCCTTGCTGTCCCTTGGAGCGGTTACCTTAACCGGTCTGGTAACACCGGGTGAAGCCCTGTCGGGTTTCAGCAACCCGGCCGTGATCACGATTTGGGCGGTATTTATTCTGAGCGGGGGCTTAACACGAACAGGGGTTGCCAATGCCATCGGCCACTTTGTGATGAGATTGGCGGGTAACAGTGAATCCCGAATGATCGTCGTTATAATGGTCAGCGCCGGTGTGATGTCCGCCATCATGAATAATGTCGCCGTAGCGGCTTTGATGCTTCCGGTGGTCATGGACATCGCCCGTCACACGGGAAGTCCGCCTTCACGGCTTCTGATACCACTGGCATACGGGTCCCTGCTGGGAGGGCTGACGACGCAGATCGGCACCCCTCCCAACATCCTTGTCAGTGAAGCCCTGCATGATGGGGGATTAAAGTCGTTTTCTTTTTTTGATTTTACACCCGTGGGCCTGACGGTTATGTTTTCCGGCATCGCCTTTATGGCCTTCATCGGGCGCCGCTTTTTACCCCGACGGGATGTTGCCAAAGAATTAACCCGCAACAAAACTATAGACTGGGAAAGCCAATACGACCTGGGTGAGCAGCTGTTCAATATTCGCATACCCCATGACTCGTTACTCATAAATAAAACCCTGGCCGAAAGCCGATTGGGATCGGCCCTGGGCTGGAACGTGATCGGCATTATTCGCAACAACCAAATACGATCCGCTCCGGGACCCGCCGAAATCTTGCAGGCTGGAGATCAATTGACGGTTGAGGGCAGCATGGAAGATTTAAAGCTACTGAAAAACTGGCAACAGTTAATTGTCGAAAAGAGCGGCATTGATATCCAAGAGCCCTATTCACATGAAATAAAAATGGGAGAAACTATCGTTGCGGGAAATTCCCCATTTATCGGCAAGACGCTTAATTCGATCGGCTTTCGCGGGCGATTCGAAGCCAATGTGCTGGCGATTCGCCGAATTGACAGGATTAGACGTACCAATCTCCAGGACATTGCGTTGCAGCCTGGTGATGTGCTTCTAATTGCTGGACGTCATGAACGCCTGGAGGAATTCAAGAATATTTCCGGATTCGAACAATTCAGGTTCGTCCCCGGATCCGAGCTTATCGATGTCTATCATCTCCATGAACGCCTGATGGTCATGACGGTGCCGCCGGATTCGGCCTTGATTGGTAAAACCCTTAAAGAAAGCCGGCTGGGGGAAAGCCTCGGCAGCCGGGTACTGGGAATTCTACGGGGTAACGATCCGATCCTGATGCCGGAACCATGGGAGACCCTACAGGCCAATGACCGGCTGGTGGTCGAAGGCCGTCTTTCGGATTTTGAAATTCTACGGGAGCTTGAAAAATTGAGCATCGAATCAAGGACCCGCCCGGACATCAAGGCGCTGATTTCGGGAAATGTCGGTCTGGTGGAAGCCATTCTTTCACCGCACACGACCCTGGTTGGTACGACGCTACGTCAGCTGAATTTCCGTGAAAAATACGGTTTGAGCGTACTTGCCATATGGCGTGAAGGAAAGGCCTACCGGTCCAATCTGCGGGATATGGCCTTGCAGTTCGGGGATGCCTTGCTTCTTTACGGCTCACAGAAAAAATTGCAAATGCTGGGCAGTGAGCCTGATTTTATTGTGCTGACGGGAACCGTTCAAGAAGAGCTGCGGCTGGAGAAGATGAAATTTTCAATTTTAATTATGGTCGCCATCTTGGTGCCGGTCATCATCGGATGGGTGCCGATATACATCGCTGCCGTAATCGGTGCGGCTTTAATGGTCCTTTTCGGCTGCCTGGGCATGGATGAAGCTTATCGGCAGATTGAGTGGAAGGCGGTGTTCCTGATTGCCGGGCTGCTGCCGCTGGGCACGGCGCTGGATCAAACCGGGGCTGCCAGGCTGATTGCTGAAGGCGTTGTCACTCTTGTCGGGCCGTTTGGACCTCAAGTGGTGATGTTGGGCCTGGTGGCACTGACATTTCTAGCGACCTGCTTTGTGCCGACAGCCGCACTGGTGGTACTCATGGCGCCCATCGTTTTAAACACCTCAACGAATATGGGGCTGTCTCCTTATGCATTCATGATGGCTATTGCCATGGCGGCATCGGCAAGTTTTATGACACCCATATCGCACCCTGCCAATATCCTGGTGATGGGGCCGGGAGGCTACCGGTTTATGGATTATTTCAAAGTCGGCGGACTATTAACGTTCGTCGTTCTGATCGTTATAATGTTTATCCTGCCGATTTTCTGGCCGCTTACGCCTTAAATGACTTTGTACCATGTTGGTTTATATATTTTTTATTATAGGATTTATCTTCCTCATCAAGGGAGCCGATTTTCTGGTTGACGGGGCCTCTTCCATTGCCAGACGGCTGAACATATCCGATCTGGTCATCGGGTTAACGGTGGTGGCATTTGGTACCTCTACGCCTGAGCTGTTTGTGAACATCATTGCCAGCTTCAAGGGCAACACCGATATAGCGATCGGAAACGTGGTCGGCAGCAACATTGCGAATGTGTTTCTTATTCTGGGTGTGTCATCCATAATTTATCCATTGGCGGTTACAAAAGGTTCGGTGTGGAAAGAAATTCCATTTAGTCTGCTGGCAGCGATCGTTTTGTTTGTGGTTGCAAACGATCAATTGCTGGATGGCTCCCAGTTGTCTGACTTGACCCGGATTGATGGGCTGGTTTTTCTCTCGTTTTTTATCATCTTTATTTATTACACCTTCTCTATTGCCACACGCATCGAGGGCATGGAAGAGCATGTACCCGCTAAACAGTATGGATGGGCCCTGTCATTTTTATACATTATCCTGGGGTTGATCGGTTTGACTCTCGGCGGAAAATGGATTGTCGATGGGGCGGTGGCCCTTGCCACCAAATTCGGTATGAGTGAGTCTTTGGTGGGATTAACCATTGTCGCCGTCGGCACCTCTCTTCCTGAGCTGGCCACTTCCGCAGTGGCGGCCTACAAACGCAATGTGGAAATTGCGGTCGGCAATGTTGTAGGTTCCAATATTTTCAATATTTTTTTTGTCCTAAGCATCAGTGCAATCATAAAGCCGCTGCCGTTTCAAATAAAAAACAACCTCGACATCGGTGTGGTAATTTTATCGAGTCTGCTACTGTTTTTATTTATGTTCACGGGGAAAAAGCGTTCGTTAGACAGATGGGAAGGTTTAATATTCCTCGTATGTTATGGAGTTTACGTCGCCTACCTTGTTTTCACAGACTAATATTGGTTTACTTCCTTCCAGTAACAAGCTCGTGCAACAAACCTTTTTTTGCCATAAGCTCTTCATAAGACCCCATTTCTTCAATTTTTCCGGATTTCATTACTCCAATTTTATCATAGCCTTTGATGATATCCAGACGATGGACCACGGCCACCAGGCTCGTATGACTCTTCCACTGGGTATCCAAAACATGTTGAATGCGCGCTTGAGAGCGGTTATCCAATGCCGAAGTGGCTTCATCCATGATTAATATTTTTGGATTTTTGAGAAAAGCCCGGGCGATGGCCAATTTTTGCCGCTGGCCTCCGGATAGCCTATCCCCTCTGGTACCTACCTGAAATTGCATGCCGATTCTAAGGATGGTTTCCAGAAGATCTTCTTCAATCAAAAGCTGGATGATTTGCTCATTGATGGTGTCTTGAATTTCCGGGACGGCTGTTTTTATTTTTCCAAAAAACAAGTTGTTTAGGATGGAATGCGAAAAGAGATAATCCGATTTGCGATAAAAACTAAATGCGCCGGGAAAATCAATGGAGATTTTCTCTCTGAAACGGGTACGAGCTTTCAGAATTTGTCTTTTCAAACCATCAGGCAACTCAATCATCTTATGCTCGCCGGGAATAAACCGCAAGGCTAATTCCAGAAGTCTCTGCCGGCCGTCGAGGCTTAATTGTCGCCATTCCGATTTTTTAAGCTGTTCTGCAAGTATTTTATATGGTTCCAGTTCATCCGGGGAAAGCGGACTTTGCTCGAAAAACATTTCGCTCGGAGGAAGACCGGCAAGAATATCTACAGCTTGTTTGCACAGCCTCGAACCTAAAATCATCAGTGGATGCATGAGATCGGTGTCTTCTAAAAATTTGAAAAAATATTCATTATTTGACAAATTCTTTTCTTTGAATTCAAGCTGGCTCGCGCTGCCGAAGGTTAAATTTTTCGCCACCGTGGAGTAATCCTGATATTTTTCTTTGTCAAAGAATTCGAGATGTTCCGCCAATGGAACACTCAGCCTGCGCCCTAATTTTTTTCGAATCCGAATGAGGTTGGGCACCAGCTTCGCATGCTCTTTATAATCAAGCATGGAATTCAGACCGAAGCGAAGAACATCTGGAAATAATCCGGTTTGTTGGATGGTCTCGATCATTCGGTCGAGATCCGGCAATGGGTGTGAAACCCCACCGTCATCTGCGCCCATTTTTGATACACATCCGTAGATCAGGTTTTCTTCGATGGTACCATCGAAAATAAACGGGGTTTGGGATACCAGACCAATATTCCAGGCGATATCTCTTTTGGTAAGGTTGACAACTTGCCGGTTGTCAATCAACACATGCCCGCCGGTGTACTTTATGAGCTGTGCGATACAGTTGGCCAATGTGCTTTTACCGCTGCCGGAAAATCCGATTAAGGCTATCTGTTCGCCGGCTTCCAGAGTTAGGTTCGCATCACTGAGCAGCGGGACACCCTCATCCGTAGTAAATGACAAATTCTTGACCTCAATGCTTCCCTGCAGTTGGTACGGCTGGCGATTTTCAGGTTCAATCGCAAACTCAGGCGTAACATCAAAATATTGCATCGTCCGCTGGTAGCTGACAGAGGCTTCCTGATACGACTGGTAAAAATCAATAAGTTCGCGCCAGGGATCGAAAAGTTTTTCCTGGGCGGATAAAAAGGCCACCAGCGCTCCCAGTTCCAATTGCCCCTTGATAGCCAGGTATCCGCCTAATAAGAAGATGATAAAGGGACTGATATTTGCAAAAAAATTGCTGCTGACTTTAATACCCTGTCGATAGAGATTCCATGTGATTCTGATTTTCTGCAGCTTGTCTGCCAGCGAATCAAATTTGCGGCTCTCTATGTGGTGGGCTGCATTGCCCTGGATCTCATGAATTCCAGAGACTGCCTCTGCTATTTTGCCCGAAAAATCACGGGATACATCCACGCGTTTTTTATTTTCAATATTGGCGCGTCGTTGCAACGCGGGAAGAACGAAAAGTAAAAAAGGATAGATCGAAAACGAAACAATGGCTAAAAGCGGATTCAACCAGAGTAAATACGCTGTAAAGGCAATCAGGCTCAGCGCACTGATCAGGGGAATCGCAACGGCCATTCCAACAAAGTCTCCTGCCGTGGCAAGCTCAGAAGCAAACGACTGCACCACCATACCGGGTTGGGTTTTCCTGAAAAAGCTCAACGGGAGGGTCAACAAATGACGATAGAGATCTTTGCGCATCTCGGTTAGGGCGCGTTGTCCAATGACCGTCTGAAGATAGGCGATCAGATACTTGAGACCCCCGGCAATGACTACAGCTGCCAGATAGAAACTGCAGTAAATGAGCAACAGATCAAATTCCTTCAATTTGATGGCCTGGTTGATAATTCGTTTTTGCATCTCAAGCGGTGCAACCCGTATGATAACCGTCACGACCACCGTCAGCAGT
>CP070746.1:148445-160282 GCA_020348305.1 Desulfobacterales bacterium | reverse complement strand
CTATAGCCAATTTTTTTGAGCTCCGCAAAAGCCTTCTCTTCTTTTGCCTTCCAGAGTTCACGCTCCTTGACGACGCACAGCGCCGATGCTTTGCGAATCAGCTGCTGGTCCATCGGGGCAAGTTTGTCCCAGACCTTTTTGGAAAATACGAAAATTTCCGGCACCATTAAATGCTGGGTCAGACTGTAGTACTTGGTGACCTCGTAGTGTTTGTGCTCGATAATGGTGGGCGGGTTGTTTTCGGCACCGTCCACAACGCCGGTTTGCAACGCCGTGTACAGCTCATTGAAGGCAACCGGCGTACCGTTTCCGCCCATTGAATTGACCATTTCCACAAAAATCGGGTTCTGCATCACACGGATCTTCAAGCCTTTGAGATCTGCGGGCGCCTTGATGGGACGAACTTTGTTGTAGAATGACCGCGAGCCGGCATCCATGTAACCGAGCCCGATCAGACCGCCTTTCTCCAGTCTATTCAACAGTTCGGTGCCGATCGCGCCATCGGTGACATCATACATGTGCTGGGAACTGCGGAAAACAAACGGCAGGTTGAAGGCGTTGAAGTCATCCACAATCGGCCCCACAACACCGACACTGACACGCGTCATCTCCAGGGCGCCGACCTGGGTCTGTTCCAATGCCTCTTTCTCACCGCCCAGTTGCATGGATCCGTACACTTTAATGGTCAGGCGGCCACCGGTCCACCTGTCAAGCAGATCTCCCATGTACTTGATGGCTTCTACCGTCGGGTAGCCATCGCCGTGCACGTCGCTTGATTTAATTTCCAGCTTGTCAGCCGCATAAGCTGATAAACCAAATGCCAACATGCCCACAGTTAGCAAAATTACCACTAGTTTTTTCATTTTTTTACCTCCTTTTGGTTAGGGTTAGGCTATTGAGTTAACAACCAGTCTCCTCTGACACCTTGAAATATCACAACTTAAGGAGAAACAGCAAATTATTTCTCCCATTTTTCTCCTGCCATTTTCTCAATTCTGTGGCTTAAGATTTTTCTACATTGCCAACCAGCCGCCATCCACGAAAATCGTTTGCCCGGTAATATAGTCAGAAGCATCAGAAGCCAGAAAAACTGCTGTTCCAGCCAGTTCCACAGGATCCGCCCATCTCCCTAAGGGTATTCTTCCAGTGATTTCGGCATTTCGTTCTTTATCCTGGTGCAGTGGTCCGGTAAGGTCAGTTTTGACCCATCCCGGACCGATGGCGTTCACCATAATATTATATTGAGCCCAATCGTTGGCCATGGACTTGGTTAACTGATCGATTCCACCCTTACTGGCCGCGTAAGCCGGTACCCGCTTGCCGCCTTGAACTGCGATGAGGGAACTGGTGTTGATAATCTTGCCTTTGCGCTTTTGGGAAATCATCACCCTCGCAACCGCCTGTGCAAGAAAAAAGGGGCCTTTCAGATTGATGGCGAGCACATCATCCCAATCTTCTTCCAGGAAATCTTCACTAGGAGTTCGGCGGATAATACCGGCGTTGTTAAAAAGAAAATCAATCTTGCCGAATTCTTTAACCGTCCGATCGACCAGTTTCTTGATATCATTCATCCTGAGTTTAGATTGCCAATACGCGCTGCTCGATAGCGGCACCTAACTGGGCTCCTTATTGCAGGTCTGCCATATTAACGGCATCCATATCTGTGAACGTCTGATTTTCACCGATCATTCCCCAGATGAAAATATAGTTGAAAGTACCTGCCCCGGCATGAATCGACCAATCGGGTGAGATGACTGCTTCTTCGTTGCGAATGACAATGTGTCTTGTTTCATGGGGTTCCCCCATTAAATGAAAAACAACAGCATCATCCGGCAAATTGAAATAAAAATACACTTCCATCCTGCGTTTATGGGTATGGCAGGGCATGCTGTTCCAAATACTGTTGGGCTCCAGGATGGTCATCCCCATACAAAGCTGACAACTTTTTACTCCTTCAGGATGGATGTATTTATAAATGGTTCGCACATTTGATTCATTTGCAGCACCCAGAGGAATCGGTTCAGTATTGCTGATTTCCACAATTTCAGTCGGATATTTTTGGTGTGCCGGTGAACTGAGGAGATAAAAATGCGCGGGGTTGTTGTCGTCGTCACTGGAAAAAATAATTTCTTTGGAGCCTACTCCCACATAAAGACCGTCCTTTGTATCTAATGTATATTTTTCTCCGTCAACATTGACGCCTCCTTTGGGGCCAACGTTGATGATGCCCATTTCTCTTCTTTCAAGAAAGAAATCTGTTCCTAATTCTTTTTTGCCCTCAAGTCTAATAGGTTTATTCGGGCAAACGCCACCCACGATCATTCTGTCAAAGTGCGTATAAACCAGTTTTATTTCATTTGTCACAAATAGATTCTGAACAAGAAATTCCTTTTTTATTCTTTCCGTCGTGTAGTGCTTAAAATCATCCGGATGAACAGTGTTTCTGATTTCCATGAACTTGACCTCCTTCGTAATCTCAAATCCTATTTCTTGAGGGCACAGATATCAGGGTCTTCATGGCCAACGACTAAGGGTTCCGTTGCCCCCGCGGATGTTTCCCCGATTTCTGCAGTTTTCTCATTTGTCTTGGGCAAGGCTCTCAATTTATTTCCCACCTGTCTCTTGTGTTATTTGATTAGTACAATTTATGACCGCTTCTATTTCTTGGTTCATTCCTCTCTCATTTACTAAGTAAGATAGGAAAGTGACACTGACGCTTGCCACTACTTCTTTTTTGTGATTAATTATTGGAGCAGCAACGCACAAGATGCCTCTTGTAATCTCTTCCCTATCGATAGCGTAGCCATTTTTTCTTATTTTTTCGAGTTCATCATCCAGTATTGTTGGATCTGTGATAGTATATTCCGTAAATGAATCTAACTTTCCGGCTAGAATCTGAGATTTTAGTGCTGGCTCTGAGAAGGCCAACAATGTTTTTCCCATGGCCGTGCAATGTAAAGGGAAATCCTTTCCTATCTCAGAAAAAAGTCTTATTCCGTAAGTTCTTGGTTCTATTTTGTCCAAATAAACTCCTCTAGTTCCGTTAATTATTCCTAGGTGACAGGTATGCCCTGTGATTTCATGAAGGCGTTGTAAATAGGGACGTGCGACAATTCTCAGATCAATGTTCTCAATGACTAAAGCACCTAACTTTGCTATTTTTAGACCGCCTCTAAATTTTTTTGTATTTTGATCAAACACCAAATAACCCATGTTTACCAAAAGGTTAAGGATTCGATGGGCGCTACTCTTTGGTAGATTATCGGTTTTCACAATTTCTGAAAACGACAGTCCGTTGCCTTGGTGAGCCAGGACCCTTTCCAAGATAAAGAAGGCTTTCTCGATAGTGTTCACCTGAAATTCTCCTCAAGATAGTTCCATATTTAGAACTAATTTCAAAATATGGAACTTTTACTGATATTGACATAACTTTGTCAAGCGGAAGATGACCAAATTATTAAAAAAATGGTGATAATAAGGTTTTATCTTTCAATAGGTCCAGGTCGCCTACCTTAACTGGGCAACCGGATATCGGTGGAAGTCAATGCCAAAATTTCTACATATATTATTATGGATGAATCGAAAATTTTTTATTTGACAAATTTTAAATGGTTCAATACATACAGAATCTATTTCTGTATACAGAATTATCCCTCTTTTTCATCAATACATTTCAATACTGAAAAAGGGCTTTACGGCTAATTGTCGAGAAAAAACAATTTATGCTGAAGGACTCTTTCTGGCAATTCGCAAGGAGGTTTGGCGCAATGAAAGACGATTCAAAACATCCCGATAAACAGCGCGAAAAGAATTCCAGATACAACCCGATTGCCCCGGCGGCAGACCAGGCCGCGAGAATTCTGTTCCATTTGGGAAAAAGCCCTGTTCCCAAGATGACATTAACCGAAATCTGCACCGAGCTTGGCCTCCATAAAAGCAAAGGATATTCACTGCTCAATAGTCTTAAAAAATACGGTTTTGTAGAAAAGGACCCTAACTCCAAACAATATTCACTAGGTCTAGGACTCGTGCCCCTGGCAAGAAAGGTATTGGACAACCTAGATATCCGGGATTTGGTCACCCCCTTTCTGCGAGCTCTTGCAGAAAAAACCCAGTGTACGGTGCTTTTCGGTCTGATCAACGCTGAACAAGTATATGTGATCGCCAAGCATGAGGGAAACCCCAACATCGGGGTTACCATTAGGCTTGGACATCGATTCCATGTAACCTCAGGAGCCCATGGAAAGGCCATTATAGCGTTCTTACCCAATGGAGAAAAAGAAGATATCTTATCAAGGAACAAGCTTTACTTTCATGGTGAAAGCGGATCTATCAACTTGGACAAACTCCGCAAAGAACTGGCTCAATGCAGGAATTTGGGTTTTGCTGCAGATCTGGGTCAGTTGCAGTCCGGTATCAACGCAGTAAGTGCACCAGTTTTTGGATTTGGCGGAAAAATTTTGGGATGCGTCATTCTCTTCGGCACCTTCTCTGAGGATTTTGTACCTCGGTACGGTAATCAGGTGGCCAATGTTGCAAGTGAAATATCGTTCAAACTGAGTCCTGATGTTACCAAGTTTCATGCAACAAAGGACCTTAAAGACCCTTCGTAATGCCATAACAAGGATATAGCCTTTTAGGTTGGGTATTATGAAAAATGATATCTGGCGGATCCATGACATGAAATGAATAAGGTGTCAGGTAAAGGAGAAGTGTATGGTACAATTTAAATATTCAAACATCGAAAAAGAGATAGAAACCTACGGCTACGATGGCGTCGTCAAAAGCCACTGTCGCATGTGCCATGGCGGATGCGGGGTGTTGGTCTACGTGAAGGACGGGAAAGTGGTTAAGATCGCGGGCGACCCTGATTGTCCTATTAATCACGGCACTCTTTGCAGCAAAGGCATCGCATCGGCCCAACTAACCTATCACCCAGACCGGCTTACCTATCCTGTCAAAAGAGTCGGTCCCAAGGCGAGCGGCAAATGGGAACGGATCTCCTGGGATGAAGCCCTGGACACCATAGCAGAGCGCATCCTTGAATGCAAAGAGAAGTACGGGCCTGAATCTGTCGTGTTCGGCTATGGAACCGGCCGTGAAAATGAGGCCGCGATCTACCGCATCGCCAATTGCCTTGGTTCCCCCAATGTCCTGACAGCAGGTCATTTCTGCTATGGCCCCCGTATATCGACAAGCATCATCACCTGCGGTACAAATCCTATCGTCGACTACGAAAATTTTCCAAAGTGCATCATTTTATGGGGAAACAATGTGACGATCGTCAATGCCGACGAATACAAAGGTCAACCTTTCTCGGTCGCCCTTGACCATGGTGCAAAGCTCATCGTTATAGATCCCAGGCTTACGCGCCCGGCAGCACGGGCCGATATCTGGCTCCCTCTGAGGCCCGGCACTGACAGCGCCCTTGCCCTTGGGATGCTCAATGTGATCGTCAATGAAGAACTTTACGATAAGGAATTTGTTGAGAATTATACCTACGGATGGCAGCAGTTTGTCCAAAGAGTCAATGAATATCCCCTCGAAAAAGTGGAAGAAATCACCTGGGTTCCCAAAGATAAGATCAGAGAAGCTGCACGGTTATTTGCAACTACTAAACCATCTGCAATTCAGTGGGGCGTTGCCATCGAGCAGCAGAATAACTGTGCGGACAACGACCGCTTACTGATGTTTCTCATGGGAATAACCGGCAATCTGGACGCACCTGGTGGACAGGTCCTCTTCAGAACACCTGAAATCATTAACGTGGGTCATTTCGGCGCCCACGGCATGCTCTCCAAGGATCAGTTTGCAAAACGTTTGGGAGGCGACCGCTTCCGCCTTGCCTCACGCTTTGCCATTTTACAACCAAGATGTGTCTGGGATGCCATTCTAAAAGAAGAGCCATACCCGGTCAAAATGCTCTTTTTGATCAGCTCTAACCCTGTAATGACACGACCCAATGCCAAAGATGTCTTCCGGGCTCTTGAAAGGGTCGAATTTATGGCAGTGGCGGACTTTTTCCTGACACCAACGGCGGAACTTGCAGATATCGTTCTGCCTGCCGCGACATGGCTTGAGATGGATTATATCGGTGATTTCTGGAAACGGCATGGCTATATTTTGCCGCGGCGAAAGGTCATCCAGGTTGGAGAGTGCCGTTCAGATCACGAAATGCTCAACGATCTTGCCCACCGGATCGGCCAGGGCAAATACTGGTGGGACAACTTCGAGCAGGCCCTGGATTTTATTCTCAAACCCATGGGCATCACCTGGCAAGATTTCAAGCAGATGGATTATATTAGAGGTGAGGTAAAATATTACAAGTACAAAGAAAGGGGGTTCTCAACCCCCACTAGAAAACTTGAACTCTATTCCACGGTGCTCGAGAAACTGGGATACGATCCGCTTCCGCAGCACAGAGAACCACCTGAAAGTCCGGTGAGCACTCCGGAAGTATATGAGAAATATCCCTATATCCTGATTACCGGGGTGCGACAGCCGGGCTTCTTCCACTCAGAAAACAGACAGATCCCATGGGTCAGAGAGCTTCACAGGGATCCCATTGTAGAGATTCATCCGGATGCTGCAGCAAATGAAGGGATTAAAGAGGGAGATTGGGTTGTCATCGAGTCCCGTCGCGGAAAGGTAAGACAACGAGCCAAGCTGACCCTCGGATGTGACCCCCGTATTGTGTCAGCCCAGCATGCATGGTGGTTCCCTGAAAATAAAGACCCGGGTCATGGCTGGGCGGAGTCCAATATCAACATCCTCACAGAAGATGACCTGGAGGGCATGGACCCTGCCATGGGCGCATCCAATCTAAAAACGGCCTTGTGCAGGATATATCCTGAAAAGCAAGAAGGAGGCTTGTCATGAATGAATATAAACTGATTTTCGAAGAGTTCGCCTGCTGGGGATGCAAGGCCTGCGAAGTCGCCTGCAAACAGGAATACAACCAACCTCCTTTTGAAGCCTACTTTCCGAACGGCAAAGATGCTGTTAAATATCTATCTGTCTGGGAGGATGGTCCCAAAATAGTGGACGGAAAGCTCGATTACATGTGGCGTGTCAGTGTCTGCAAACATTGTTCCGACCCTGTCTGCGTCAAGGCCTGCCCCGAAACTGCAATCAGAAAGGATCAGGAGACGGGTATCGTCCTCATTGACAGAGACACATGCAATGGCTGTAACGTGATTACAGGCAAATCCGGATCTGAAAAACAAGAGACGTCACCCTGCAAAATCGGGTGTCCGGCGCACAACAATATCCAAGCATATGTAAGCTTGGCAGCCAAGGGAAAATATCAGGAAGCACTGCGGCTTATTAAAGAAACAAGCCCTTTTCCGTCTATTTGCGGAAGGGTGTGTTATCACCCATGCGAGACTGATTGTCATCGCAATCAAATCGATGACCCGGTAGCCATCCAGTCTATTGAACGGTATCTGGCGGACCTGGATCTTTACAGCAAAAATCCCTATGTGCCGAAATTTGAGGGAGCACAAGACGAAAAAATCGCCATTATCGGTTCCGGTCCCGCTGGCCTGACGGCGGCCTATTTCCTGGCCAGAGAGGGATATCGGGTGACGGTCTATGAAAAATTGCCTGTTGCCGGCGGCATGATGGCGGTCGGCATTCCGGAGTACCGCCTTCCAAGAGATGTGACATCTCGCGAAATAAAGATTGTCCAGGAGTTGGGCGTTGAGATCCGGACCGGTGTTGAAGTGGGAAAAGATATCACCATTGAACAGCTCCGCAACCAAGGCACAAAGGCCTTTTTTCTTGCCATCGGCGCGCAGGAGTGCAAAGGCCTCGGCGTTGAAGGCGAAGACCTCGATGGGGTGTATCCCGGCATGGATCTTCTCAGAGATGTGAACCTGGGCAAAAAGGTTTCCTTAGGTGAACGTGTGGCAGTCGTGGGCGGTGGCAACGTTGCCATGGACGCGGTTCGAACCGCGCTGAGAACAGGCTCAAGAGAGGCATTTGTTCTTTACCGCCGCAGCCTTGAGGAGATGCCTGCCAGCAAGGAGGAGATCGAAGAGTGTCAAGAGGAAGGGATCAAAATTTACACATTGACCGATCCCAAAAGGATTATTGGAGAGAACGGGAAGGTGAAGGCTGTTGAGTGTTTCAGGATGGAGCGGGGAGAACCGGATTCAAGCGGTAGAAAAAGGTCTGTTTCCGTTGAAGGCTCCGAGTTCCTTGTTGAAGTAGATGCAGTGATTCCGGCCATTGGACAGGAATCTGATTGGGCTTGTCTCGGCCCTGAATGCGCCTGCACCCTTTCCGAATGGGGCACCATGATTGTTGATCCCGTGACACTTCAAACGGACGACCCCGACATATTTGCCGGGGGTGATGCGGTCACTGGCCCTAGAACGATCATTGAGGCCATTGCAGCGGGACAACAGGCAGCCGAATCCATTGACCGATATATCCGCGGCCTGAGCCTTCGCGCAGACAGAGACACGAAATGGCAGGCAATCACAGCAACTCAGAAAGAGACCTATGATCCAGCCCCCAGATTACAAATGCCATGCATAGAACCCCAACAGCGGGTACAAAGTTTCGATGAAGTGCGAACAGGCTTTACAGAGGACATGGCCGTACAAGAGGCAAAAAGGTGCATTTCCTGCGGCAGTTGCTGTATTCAGGCCTGTCCATATGATGCCATTTTCTTTGACGAATACGGCGCAAAAGCTCAAAAATGCAATCTCTGTTACAACAGGGTTATAAATGGGCTCTATCCGGCTTGTGCCGATAATATCTGCCTCTCCCATTGTATCTATTTCGGGGATCCCGCTGAAATAGAGGAAAAAATAAGAGAAAAGAGAAAGGCAAGAGGGGGAAAGGGAGAAATCATCCCAAAGGCAATATCTTTTGCGAGAGGTGAAATATAGGCAGGGTCTTAGGCGTATTTCCGAATTCAGACAAGTGTACGAAAGAAAATTAAAAGAAGTTGGATATTGAAATCATATAAAGGATAAGGAGGGGCTTATGTTTTGGGATGAAAAGATGGAAAAATTGCCTCGGGATGAGATGGTCAGCTTTCAAGAGGACCATCTGAAAAAAATGGTCTCCTATGCCTATGAAAATGTTGATTTCTACAGGCAGACATTCAATGATATAGGGGTCCATCCAGGGGATATAAATAGGATCGAGGATATTTCACGTCTCCCTTTCACGACAAAATCAGACCTTAGAAGCCATTACCCATATGGGTTCTGTGCGGTTCCACCTACCGATCTTGTAAGAATGCACGCCTCTTCCGGAACTACGGGAAAGCCGACACCCGTATTTCATACAAAAAAAGACTTGGAAAAATGGATTCATTGTATGGCCAGAAATTGTTACACGGCAGGCATTCGTCAAGACGATATTTGTCAGATTGCCTTCAAGTATACGTTGTTTACGGGTGCCTTCGGCCATCACATGGGTGTGGAACGGATCGGTGCCATGATCATTCCCACAAGCTCCGGACAGACCGAGCGACAAATCACAATGATGTGTGACTTTAACACCACCGTCATTCACTGTACGCCATCCTACGCGATTACTATTGCGGAAAAGATGACGGAGATGGGCATTGGCAGGAATTCACTTTCTTTGAGGTTAGGTATTCACGGGGCTGAACCTATGTCAGAGCAACTGAGAGAGGGGATCGAAGAGAAATTTGGAACAATAGCGATAGGGGACTACGGTCTTACCGAACTAGGGGGGCCGGGAGTATCCATCGAATGTCCTGAAAAAAATGGTTATCACATAAACGAGGACTATTTTTATCCTGAAATTATTGACCCGGAAACATTGAAACAACGGCCGGACGGAGAAACCGGAGAACTGGTTCTTACCACCCTTCAAAAGGAAGCTGTTCCGCTCATTCGATACCGGACTAGAGATATCACTTCTCTGGAAAGAGAAAAATGTGACTGTGGAAGAACACTGGTGAGACATAGATCTGTCTTGGGACGAACAGACGATATGCTCATCATCAGAGGTGTTAATTTTTTTCCTTCTCAGCTGGAGAGCATATTGCTTGATTCTCATGAGGTCTCGCCGCACTACTCTATTCACTTGACGAAAGAAAAGATGCTTGACCACGTACTTGTAGAAATTGAACCGGCACCCGCTTACTGGGCAAGCGCTGCCGATGTGACTAAGTCTGAGCTCAAACGAAAAATAGAGAACCGGCTGAAGGATCTGATTGGATTAAAAATAAAGATCCAGCTTGTGGCCCCTTACACCATTCCCCGCTCAGAAGGAAAGGCTCAACGGATAGTCGATGACAGACAGGCTTGAATAAAGATTGACAAAGAAGGAGCATCCTAGATCAAATCCCTTGATTGACAACGATCATATGCCCAAAAGCCTGGAGATGGACAATACAAGATCCGTCAATGATGAACGCTAAAGCTTTTTAGGCACCGCCGGATTCAATCTCCTTGACAGCCTCCAAAAGGATTTCGCATCCCTTTTGGGCGTGTTCCGTCGTCAGAACTAATGGTGGCATGAAGCGGAATACATTCCCAAATCTACCGCAGGGCACCATTACCAGACCGCGATTGAGCATTCCCATAATGATCTTAATAATCGAATCTTTATCGAGGGGCTCTTTCGTCTCCTTATCGCTGACCATCTCGATTCCAACCATCAAGCCCCTTCCGCGCACATCGCCAATTGTTCGGATCTCCCCGGCACCTTCAGTCAGCCAGCCTTTAATCTGTTCGCCTAATTCTGCGGCTCTGTTGACGAGTGCGAAATTGTCTTCGCTTAATATTTCAATATTTGTGATGGTGGTGGCCGCCGCAACCGCATTGCCAGCAAAGGTGTTCGGCTGGGAACTTTCCACGATTTTTTCAGCAAGATCTTTTCTTACAGAAAGACCGGCATTGGGCATATCGCCGCCCATGCCTTTGCCCCAGGTTAGCATATCCGGTTCAACACCGCTATACTCAATGGACCACATTTTTCCCGTTCGCCCCGCCCCCGCCTGAACTTCATCAGCCACCAACAAAGCGCCGTGCTTTTCACAGGCATCCTTTATCATGGGCAGCCATTCCGGTGGTGGTACAACATAACCACCTTCACCCTGCTGGGGTTCAACAATCAGCATCCCCACATCATCGGCTCCTGTGTAAGGCGTATTCAATACATAATCGATATATTTGGCACACTGAAGATCACAGCCAGGGTACTCCAGACCGAAACAACAGCGGTAGCAATAGGCGTATGGGACGTGAATTACCCCCGGGATGAAAGGTCCGTAACCCGCACGGTACTGATCACCGGTGGTCAAAGATCCACAACCGCACCAGACACCATGGTAGTCCCCGTGAAATGCTACAATTTGATTCCTGCCGGTGATTTTGCGAGAAAATTTTATCGCGGTTTCCACCGCACCGCTTCCCCCTTGAGTAAAATATGAGATGCAATTATTCCGCAACCCCTGCGGCATAACACTAGATACCTTGGCAGCCAGTTCCGTACGGCGGGTATTGCTGATATCACTGGCATGCATAAGTCTACCCATCTGGCTTTGCATGGCTTCCAGCACCCTTGGGTGACAGCGTCCCACCGAAGTCACCGCCACCCCGGCCGTGATATCGATGTAAATGTTGCCGTCCGGATCTTTGATGGTAGCCCCCTTGCCTTCATCGAAAACCAGGGGAAACCCGCCTCCCCCGCGAGCCATGGATTCATATTTATGTGAATCTTCAAGGATTTTTTGGCCTTTAGGTCCCGGTATACTATCGGTTACCATGTTGGGGGCCTGGGGGTATGACAATTTTGCTAAATCATTTTCTGAAACCATTATACGCCTCCTTTTATTAATGATT
>CP070746.1:143656-148345 GCA_020348305.1 Desulfobacterales bacterium | reverse complement strand
GTATCTACTTCTCAAGCTATAGTAGGCGGGGTGACTGGTGTGGGCCTCAGAAAAGGGGCAAAAACCGTTAGTATTAAAACACTTATCGAAATCGCTATCGGGTGGGTTTCCACGCCACTTTCAAGTGGTCTAATTGCCTACCTAATGATGAGGCTTTATCTTGCCTACTTAGGCACCGGTGTTTGATGAAAAGGCGATCTTATTTTAAAGTCATTAGAGAATTAAAAAAATTGAATTTAAGATAACCTTGTATTAAACTTGGCATTGTATTAGAGGCTACTTGAATTTTTTTACCAAGCCATTTGTCTCAAATTTAAAGGAGTATTTATGTTATTGTTTAAAAAGGAAAAAGAAGTCGTCAAGCTAATATTAAAGCATCTTGACATGATAGAGGAATGTTTAAAAAACGGCATCAAAACTATCGAATATTATCTTGAAAACAACATCAGCGAAGCAAAAGTTTCGGCCCGCAAGTCCCGAAGAATTGAGTCTGAGGCCGACATTATTCGATACGGAATTCGGGATAAGCTGTATTCAGGGGCCTACTTACCACTTTTGCGAGAGGATATTTATAAACTGATTGAAAGCGTTGACAAAGTCGGAAACGCCGGAGAAGCATGTTCAGATTTCTTTTTGAACCAGCGCCCGTTGATTCCCGATGAAATGAAATCACACTTCCTTGCGATAGCCCAGGAATCATTGGGAATAATCGATCCTCTGAAACTTGCGGTGCTTTGTTATTTCAAAGGGGAATGCAAAATTGAGGTGGTGCGCGAACATACCAAGGAGGTTGGCATGCAAGAATCAAGGGTGGACAAACTGGAGTGGGATCTAACCAAGGAAATTTTTATTTCTACCTCTTTGGATTTCGCTCATAAGCACCATTTGAAGAATTGTCTGGACGCAATTGTTGAGGTATCCGACCGGGCGGAGGATGCCAGCGATCAACTGGAATTGGCGACGCTGAAATCAATGGTGTGAGATATTGCAATTCCTCAATTCCTAAATCCATGATTATTTCCCCTTAAACACCGGCTTTCTTTTTTCCATGAACGCGGTTACCGCCTCAACGACATCTTCGGATGGCAGTGCTGCTGAATTCTTTTGTGCAACGTAGGCCAGCCCCGGGTAGACACCATGATCTCTGCTATACAGCAACACCTCCTTTGTTCCTTGAACAGCCATCGGTGGGCAATCGGCAATCTGAGTGGCGAGCGTTTTAGCTTCTTCATATAAGGCTTGACGGTCTTTAGATATGCGTGTGATCAGTCCCATTTGAAGGGCCTCCGTGGCGGTAAAATCCCGCCCGGACAGCGCCAACTCCCTGAACCATCCGTGACCGATAATGTAGGGCAGCCGTTGAAGCGTGCCAAGATCTGCGATAATACCGATGCGGGTTTCTCGAATGCTGAAAATTGCATCCTGGCTGGCCAGGCGGATGTCACATACACTGATCAGATCAACACCCCCCCCGATGCAATGGCTGTGGACCGCTACCATAACGGGTTTACGACATTTTTCGATTTTGTTTAAACCCGTTTGCAGCTCTAAAATCTTTAAACGCGTGGTTTCCCGTTCATCAGCAGCGCCTCCACTCAGCAACGATCCTGCCTCATTTAAATCGGTGCCGGCTGAAAAACTCTTGCCTTCAGCCTTGATGACCACTACCCGAACCTTAGGATCCTGATCAAATCTATCGAAAAGCTCACCTATTTCCCTGAAAAAAGCCTCCCCCATGGTATTGCGTTTTTCAGGACGGTTTAACGTCAACCAGGCAATTTGCTCTTCCTGTTCCACTTTGAAATTATCTGTTTCAATCATGTCTCATCCTCTCTTTTATGAATAGTAAATCTCAGGACGTCTGTTTGGCAAAAAATAACGCATCTGGTGCTGGCGCACTCGTTTCAGATCATCTGATGTTAAATCCGCAACAATTATACCTTCATCATCATTTGTTTCTTTTTTGATCACTTCTCCATCAGGCCCAATAACCACAGCAATTCCCGGGAAACGGAGTCCTTTCCGGTTTTCTCCGGTTTGGTTGCAGGCAACCACAAAAAGACCGTTATCGAATGCTCGGGCGGTCAAATGGCGCATCCAGGAATTGAACTTTTCAGCTGGTGTGCCTCGCGGAGATGCATGGGGCATAAATAAGACATCCGCACCATCGGCGGCCATGCGCGTTGAAAGCTCCGGAAAATGAACATCGTAGCAAAGCTGAATGCCGAATTTAACACCCAAAATATTAAATAAAAGCACCTCGTCGCCGGGTGAGAATATATCGCGTTCAGGCGGTGCGATGTGGATTTTCCGATATACGCCAGTGATCCCGTTTGGCGTAACGACCAGGTGACTTGCAAAGACATGTTCCGTTTCATCTCTTTCAACTAAACCAGCCAAAATAACCATTTGATGCTCTTGGGCCATTTGCAGAAGATGTTGGCTTGCGCCACCTGGGATCGGCTCAGCGGTTTTCTTAATTTCCTCATGGATACTATATCCGGTAACATTTAATTCAGGGAAACAAACAATCGCCGCATCCAGCTTTCTCGCGGAATCAACCCATTTGTCCATGCGGTCCAAATTATTGCGGGTTTGGTTGATCGGCGAGTTGAATATGACGGCAGCGATACGGATATCTTTCATGATGTCCCCTTTTTAGAACAAAACGTTTAGCTTACTGCTCGGAGTGTCAAATGCTTATCAAGTAACGCGAAACTCGTAACACGCACCCCACACCCCGAAACTCGCACCCCGCACCCCGCACCACGCAACCCGAAACTCGCAACCCGTTACACGTCAAACTGTGCTCTTATCTTAAACACCCTGGTTGCCGGCAGATTGAGAATTTCTATGATTCCGGTTTCCTGCGAAATTTCTTTCAGGTTTTTATCTATTTCTTCCATCGACGGTGCGATAAATGTGAACCAAATATTGAAACTATGATCCCGCCGGTAATTATGGGTCACCCCTGGATAGCGGTTGACGACTTCGGCAAAGTGTTCAATTTTTTCTTTAGGCACTCGGGCTGCACAAAGCGTGCTGACATACCCCAACTTATGCGGGACGAAATTACCGCCGATACGACGAATGATTCCCATCTCTTTTAGTCGGCAGACGCGTTCCAAAACCTGTTTTTCGGTGAGACCCAATTCATCAGCAACAGCAAGATATGGACGGGATACAATCGGAAAATCGGACTGGATTCGATTTAGTATGACTTTATCGTTGTCATCGATCAGCGGTTCCGGCTGCGTCATGGCCTACTCCTTAAAATTCCCTTCCAGAATGCGTACATGAACTTTCCGAGTTCGCGGACCATCAAATTCGCAGAAAAATATTCCCTGCCATGCGCCTAACACCAGTGAACGGTTTTCAATGGCTACAAGCTCCGAAGCTCCAACCAGGGTTGATTTGACATGCGCCGGAGAGTTGCCTTCCATGTGACGATAATTGGCTTCCCACGGAACGACCTGGTTCAAGATCATCAGGATATCAGACTTCACACTGGGATCGGCACTTTCATTAATGGTAACAGCAGCGGTGGTGTGGGGCACATAAAGCATGCATATGCCTTTATCAATACCGGATTGTTGCACAAGCTGACCGATTTTAGAGGTTATATCAATCAGCTCTGTTTTGGCCTGAGTTTTTACCTTGAGAATCATATGCCCTCCGATTCGCATAAAAAAGGCCCTGCCTGAACTGCAGGGCCTTTGGCTAAAAGTTTTATACCGTCACATATTTGGGTTTAAACGCATCCTGTCGGCTTCGGAAGACCGGCCATCTTACAGGCTCCCTTGCCGGGTCCTGACGGGAAAAGTTCATAAATGTGTTTCAGCTTAAAACCGGTAACTTTGGAGAGAACCCGAACCATCGGCGCAATACCGTTTTTCTCATAGTAATCACGAAGTACATCGATGATTTTTTGGTGCTCTTCGTTGAGCTCTTCAATGCCCTCTTCTTTCTTTACCCATTGTACCCATTCTTCGCACCAGTTGTCATATGAATCGATGAATCCGTCTTCGTCGACCGTGAACGTTTTACCCATAAAATCTACTGTTGGCATTTAATCGTCCTCCTTTAATTTTATATGATTTTTCTTTCGGCCTGCAGCCTTTTAAGATTCTTTTTTTAAAAGGTTATTTTTATATTATTGATTAATCCCTGTCAACATGAAAATAGTTACATTTAGTATTCTTTTGGTGTCTTATTCAACTCTTCAAGGCTAAACACCGGACCGTCTTTGCAGACAAATTCCTTTCCAATATTGCATCGCCCGCACATGCCGATACCACACTTCATTCGGTTTTCAAGCGACATAATGATTTTATCATGCGCATATCCCAACTTGTCTAAAACCGGCTGGGTGAATTTAATCATAATCGGCGGTCCACATACAATGGCAAACGTGTTATTATCGGACGCGGGAGCCTTTTGTTCGGTGATGGTGGGCACAAAACCGGTATTATATTTCCACTGCGGATCATCCGTACCATCAACGGTGATGTGCATATGGATATCATCACGCTTTTCCCACTGCACAAGTTCATCCCAATAAAGCAGCATACCGGGTGTTCGTGCACCATAAATCACGTGAATGTCATTGAATTTTGATCGGTTGGCCGGATCCAGCATATAAACAATAGATGAGCGCAGGGTCGTAAAAGCAAAGCCGCCGCCGATAAT
>CP070746.1:131876-143556 GCA_020348305.1 Desulfobacterales bacterium | reverse complement strand
TTGAACATATGAACCGAAAAGATAAACGGCGATTACCTCAGGTTTTTCTTTAAAGTATGATTTTATTTTATCGGCTAAGTATTTATTCATTTTTTTTGGTTAATATACAGGATTAAATAATTAATTGTATCAAGCCTTTCGAAGATAATTTACTATGTGGAGATTTAAAAGTAAATCATTTATTTAGAAGCTCATTCAATGCTGGTCACGGGTTCAGAGATTCTGGGTTCCACGTGCGGCGCAGGACGCGCATCCAATTTTCATGGGCCACCTTGCGTAAGGCCTCGTCGTCGTAACCATTCTGACGCAGGTGGGCAAGAAGTTTCGGCATTCCCGCCACATCACCGAGCTCCAAGGGCATGGTCGCTCCGTCAAAATCAGAGCCCAGGGCCACATGGTCGATACCGATGCGTTCGGCAATATAATCGATGTGGCGTACAATTTCGCTCAACGGTGTTTTTTCCTCCAAGCGTCCATCGGCCCGCAAGAAAGCGACATGAAAGTTGACCCCAACGACACCATCCGACTCGCCGATGGCATCCAGCTGCTTATCGGTAAGATTGCGTGTCGACTGGCAAAGCGTATATGCTGCTGCATGTGTTACGATCAGTGGCGCATCGGATAGATTCGCAATATCCCAAAAGCCTTTTTCATTGATGTGTGAAAGATCAAGCACGATACCCAACTGATTGCAGGCTTTGACCAATTCTCTGCCCGCCGCGCTCAGACCGGGGCCTGTATCCGGGGAATGGGGGAACTTAAAGGGAACACCCTCAGCAAACGCATTGGCGCGACTCCAGGCAACGCCCAGGGAACGCAAACCCGCCTGATAAAAGACATAGAGTGCATCCAGGTCAGGATCGATGGCCTCGGCCCCCTCAAAATGCAGAACTGCAGCCAGGATGCCATCATGAAGACAGGTGTCTAATTCTTCGGCGGTGCGCACGACCCTCATTTGACCTTCGGATTGGGACTCGAGTCGGAAAAGACTTGCCATCCCCTTGATGGTTATTTCCCGGGCGTAGGTATGATCGATAGGAGGCGCTATCGGCATTTCGTACGCCGTGTTCCCAGATTCAGGGTCTACCCCCGGATGCTTATCCGATGAAGAATGAGATGGGACGAATACGGCAAAAAATCCGCCACCGAGTCCGCCTTCCCGCAACCGCGGCCAGTCAATATGGCCTTGATCGTTGCGATTAAAAAAAGAAAGCTTTTGGCCATTCTTTGGCAGATAGATGCTCAGCAGCACATCATTATGACCGTCGAATACGGGTAGGTTGGTTATAGAAGCCATGATTGCACCCATATACTAAGAAGTTTAAAATCCATGTTATGGTTGAGATGGCCTGAGGCTATCAAGCTCGGCGGCGAATGTAAAGTGTCGTTTTATTCGAAGAAATGGTTTTGTCGTATTCCGCCTACCAGCTTGCTGCTGCGAATTTTTCATAATCAGTTGACCCGATTTGTATTAGATGTTACATAGAAATCGGCTCTAAAGGCACAGCGAATGATCGTTGCATCCAATACCTTGAATATTCTCTTCTTGGAAACGGCATATCCACTCAGGTTCATAAACAACTAACGATAACGAAAATTGCTGCCAACATCTACCCCAAAAAAGCGTGATACTGGGCGCGTGATTCATGCGCCTGCATGAAAGACCACTCCGGTGGTTGTCTCGATTAACAAAGAATATGAAAGGAGGGTCAACGGAAAGTAAATAATTGGGAGAAAATTCATCGGTAAGTTATTTTTTTACAGCGATTCACATTAGATATACTGGTTTGTTGTAAGTGTAATTCTCTGGCAAAAACCAAGTTTTAACCCAAACAATCACTTGGAAAGGAGGATGAATCATGCTGAAAAATATCATTATATTTATAGCAGCCTTTCTTGCGCTCCTAATGATGGCGGAGACCCCGGGGGTAGACGCTGCCGGGAGCAAGGATGTGCTGGTGATCGGCATGGCAACCAGCGATATTATTTCCCTGGATCCCGCCAAGGCCTTTGAGTTTTCAGGGGTGGGCCTTGATGCCCAGATCTATGATCGCCTGCTTGATTTTCCTGCCGGTCGCTTTGACAAACCTGAGCTGTCCCTGGCAAAGTCTTATGAAGTTTCCCCGGACGGCAAGACATGGACCTTTCATCTTCGCAAGGATGTCAAATTCCACAGCGGCAATCCGCTGACGGCTGAGGATGTGGTTTACTCTTTTCAGCGGGTGGTCATCTTGAAGGATCAGCCGTCATTTATCCTGACCCAATTCGGAATTACGCCGGAATCAATAAAGGCAGTGGATAAGTACACGGTACAGATCACTTTGGACCAAAAGTACGCCAGTGGTATCTTTTTTTCCTGCCTTTCAGCCGGTGTGGCCAGCATTGTGGATTCCAAGGTGGTCAAACAGCACGTTCAAAAGACGGACAAATATCCTGACGGGGATTATGGCCTTACCTGGTTGTCCCGCAACTCGGCAGGTTCCGGGTCATTTATTCTGCGCAAATGGGAAAAGGGCGATCGCGTCATACTGGATGCCAATGCGGATCACTTCGCCAACCCTCCCAAAGTGAAGCGGGTGGTAATCAAGGAGATCGTGGAAGCCACCAGCCGGCGGCTGCAGGTGGAAAAAGGCGATCTGGATATTGCCTGGGAGATGTACCCGGATCAAATCAAGGCGCTCAAGCAGAACAAGGATCTGCGGATCGAAAGTATTCCTGCCACTTTAATTTACTACCTGGGTATGAATGTGACCAAAGGCCCCTTAACGGATAACAGGGTGCGCACGGCGATTCGTCACGCCGTTAATTATGGCGGCCTAATCAACAATATTATGGGAGGTGCCGCCAGACCGATCAACACTTTCATCCCCGCAGGATTTGCGGGTTACCAGGATGTCTCTTTTTACAGAGAAGATCTTGAAAAGGCCCGTCAACTGCTGAAAGAAGCGGGTTATCCCGATGGTTTCGAAATTACCATGGACCACGGCGATCAGACCCCCAATCCTGAAATCGCCCAGGCCATCCAGAACTCTCTGGCCAGGGTGGGCATCAAAGTTAAGCTCAACAAGCTGATTTCCGCCCAACTATGGCCCAAGTATCGGGCCCAGAAACATGAACTGATTCTTGCCCGCTGGGGACCGGACTACGTGGATCCACACACCAACGCCCAGCCGTTTGCCGATTACAAAGCCAAGCAATTGTGCTGGCGAAACGTGTATTACAATGACGCGACCTCCGGGTTGATTCAGCAGGCCGGTCAGGAGATGGATAACGACAAACGCATCGCCCTGTACCAGAAGGCCAACACGATCATCCAGCAAGAAGGGCCCTACGCCATGCTTTTTCAACCCATGTACGAACATGCGGTGCGCAACAATATCAAAGACGTGTACGTTGCCCCCATGTTTGATCTATGGAAATTGTACACCGTTAGAAAAGAGTAAAGCGACGCATTTAGCCGCCCGTCTCCCGCAGTGGAGACAGGCGGCATAAGATAGATTATCTATATTATCCTATTTTGTTCCGGATCTATAGGAGGTAGATGCTTCAATATATCCTACGCCGTTTGTTCACACTAATCATTACCCTGGTGGGGATAATGGTGGTGACCTTTTTTATTTCTCTGGTGGTCCCGCTTGACCCCCTGGCCTCAATCGCCGGCCCTCAGGCACCTCAGGAAACAGTCGAACGCTTGCGCACGCTTTACGGATTTGATCAGCCGATCTACGTACAATTCGGCCGTTACATGCAACGCTTGCTCCACGCCGATTTAGGAACGTCTTTTCAAACCGGACGGCCGGTGCTTGACGACATCATCCAATATTTTCCAGCCACCATCGAACTGGCGACGATGGCGCTGATCGTCTCCATCATCATCGGTATTCCATTGGGAATCCTTTCCGCCGTCTACCGCAATTCTGCAGTTGACCACTTTTCCCGTGTTCTGAGTCTTATCGGCGTGTCCATGCCGGTTTTCTGGCTGGGCCTGGTGTTGCTTCTCATTTTTTATTTCAAGCTCGGCTGGTTTCCGGAACCCGGGCGGCTGGATATTATGCTGATCGAGCCCGAAAGAATCACCGGCATGCTTCTGGTTGACAGTGTAATCGCTCTGGATTTTGAGGTGTTCTGGGATGCCTTAAAACATATCGTGCTTCCGGCGGCGGTGCTCGGGCTCTACGGCCTGGCCGGGATTGCACGTATCGTGCGATCCAGCATGCTCGATGTGCTGTCCCAGGAATACATCAAGACGGCCCGCATCAAAGGCTTGAACGAATTTCTGGTGTTGACGCGCCACGCCTTGCGCAATGCATTGGTGCCGGCGGTGACCGTTATCGGATTGACCTACGGCGGTCTGCTGGAGGGATCCGTATTGACCGAGACCATCTTTTCGTGGCCGGGATTGGGGCGCTATCTGGCCACCGCGTTTTTGACCCTCGATCTCAATGCCGTCGTCGGCGGCACCATGCTGGTTGCTCTGATGTTTTCCCTGGTCAACCTGGTGGTGGATTTAATATATGCCTTCTTGAATCCGCAGATTACACTGACAGCGTCATGAACGTTACGCATGCTATCGATAAAAACGAGGCTCGCCGACGCCGCTGGGAAGCGCGCAGGCGTTATTTGAAGGACAGTTATATCCTGTGGCGACGCAATCGCCTCATGGTGGTGGGGACGTGCATCATTGTCTTTTTGCTCCTGGTGGCCGCCTTTGCACCACTTTTGGCGACCCATGACTCCTATGAACAAATTTTGCCGGATCGATTATTAGCCCCCTCCACGAAACACTATTTCGGCACCGACGGCCTTGGACGGGATATTTATTCGCGGGTGGTGTACGGGTCCCGCGTCACCCTGACCATTGCCTGTTTGGTGGCCGCGATCAGCACACCGTTGGGCCTGGTGATCGGGGTGTTTGCGGGTTACGTCGGCGGGGCAATCGACGAAATTCTCATGCGGCTTTCCGATGTGTTTTTGGCATTTCCCAAACTGATCCTGGCGATTGCATTTGCCGCTGCGCTTGGACCCGGCGTGGAAAATGCCATTGTAGCGATATCGGTAGCCAACTGGCCGAGCTACGCCAGACTGGCCCGGGCCGAGACGCTGGGTGTGCGCAATAACGATTACATCCAGGTGATTCGAAGTATGGGAGCCAGCAACCTGCGCATCATGGTGGGGCATATCACGCCCATGTGCCTGTCTTCGATCATCGTGCGCTTGAGCCTGGACATGGGGACGATTATTCTTACGGCTGCCGGTCTCGGGTTTCTCGGGTTGGGCGCCCAGCCTCCCACACCGGAATGGGGGTTGATGGTCAGTGACGGCCGCCAGTTCCTGGTCGATCAGTGGTGGGTTTCCACTCTGCCCGGAATTGCCATTCTAATCGTCGTGATGGGATTCAACCTGATGGGAGATGGTATTCGGGACATCTTAGATCCACATCAGCGGCAAAGCTGATTGGAATGCGGAATTAAGGATTTTTTTTTGACTACACAACCTTTGCTCAGCGTTAAAAACCTCAAGGTGCATTTTTACACCTTGCGGGGTATCGTGCATGCATTGGAAAGGGTTGCCTTTGAGCTGAACCGCCAGGAAACCCTGGGATTGGCCGGAGAGACGGGATGCGGTAAATCGGTCACCGCTCGAGCCATCTTGAGGCTGATCGACCCGCCCGGCAGGATCATAAGCGGCAGCATCATTTTTGAAGGCCGGGATATTTTAACCATTGACGAAGCCGAAGTACGGGATATACGGGGCAGCCAGATCTCCATGATTATGCAGGAGCCGAAGATGTCCTTGAATCCCGTTATTCGAGTGGGCGATCAGGTAGCTGAGACGTTACTGATTCATGATCGCTCGCTCAACCGCAGATCGGCGCGAAGACAGGCAGTGGACATGCTGGCGCAACTGGGCATACCCGATCCGACCCGGATGGCTCAGCGCTATCCTCACGAGTTAAGCGGCGGCATGTCACAACGGATTATGATTGCCATGATGCTGGTGACGCGCCCAAAGCTGCTCATCGCGGATGAACCGACCTCGGCGCTTGATGTCACCATTCAGGCCCAGATCCTGGCCCTGATGCAAACGCTGGTCAGCGAAATTCAAACCTCCGTCTTGATGATTACCCATGACCTGGGAGTGATGGCGGAAACCTGTGAGCGCGTGGCCGTGATGTATGCCGGAGACATGGTGGAGGTAGGTTCGGTTCACAACGTACTTAAACACCCTCAGCACCCATACACCCAAGGGCTCTTGCAGACAGTTCCCGATAAAGCCAATCCGGATCAGCCTCTTTTCTCCATCGAGGGCAATGTTCCGAGTCTGCTCGAACCTCAAACCAACTGCAGGTTTGCACCCCGCTGCGCGCATGTCATGGATCGCTGTAAACGGGAGATACCACCGGTTTATAACCTCAATGGAGATCATCAGGCTGCCTGTTTTTTGCATGACGGCAGCCCGGAAGCTCAGGCGGTATAGAGATCAGAAAGAAGAGCTAAAAATATTCAGCTGGCTCTGAATTTAAAAACTTTTTTGCAAAACACAGATGCAAAACAAAACGAACATACCCGCAAAAACGCTTTTACGTATTGAGGACTTGCATGTGCACTTTCCCATCCGTGAAGGTATGTTGAAGCGTCAGCATGCATCGGTTAAGGCCGTAAACGGAATAAGTTTTACGCTTGAACGCGGCGATGTGTTCGGACTGGTGGGAGAATCCGGTTGCGGTAAAACCACCCTGGGGCGGGCCGTGGTGGGACTTGCACCCGTTACATCCGGTGATATATATTTCAACGGCCAGCGGATCGTCGGGTTAACCGGCCGAGAGGCTTATGAGCGGGCGCGGCACATCCAACTTATCTTTCAGGATCCCTATTCATCCTTACACCCGCGCAAGACGGTTTGCGATCTGGTGGGTGTGGGGCTTAAACTTCACGACCTGGCCGAGGGATATGAGATCGATGAAAGAGTATTGGCCCTGCTGAATCGGGTCGGTTTCAGCATCGAGCATATGTATCGCTATGCGCATGAGTTTTCCGGCGGACAGCGCCAGCGCATCGCCCTGGCCAGGGCCCTGATCCTGCAGCCGGAGTTGCTGATTCTCGACGAGCCGACATCCGCCCTGGATGTCTCCGTCCAGGCCCAAATTCTAAATCTGCTCAAGGAACTACAAAGCGAGTTCCATTTGACCTATCTATTTATTTCCCATGATCTGGGTGTGGTCCGTTACATGAGCAACCGCATCGGTGTGATGTACCTGGGAAGTATGGTGGAAACGGGATTGACGAATGATATTTTCTATAGGCCGCAGCATCCTTACACGCGGGTATTGTTGTCGTCGCTGCCTTCAATTGATCCCGATACCCCGCACATTGGCATCTTGCTTGAGGGTGATCCACCGACACCCATCAATCCTCCGCCCGGTTGTCCCTTTGCGCCACGATGCCCGGAATGCAAAGATCGTTGCAGGATCGATAAACCAGAGCTGGTGCAACATGGGCAAGATTCCACGCATTTTGCAGCCTGTCATTTCCCGCATTTAGAGTAACGCGAAGGTACTTTTTCCTTTCTTTCATTGACCTTGCGAGTTAGCTGCGGGGCCACATGTCAGGCCGTAATATCCTCAAATCGTTCCTACTTTTAAAAATCCAGCCGCAGGTATCCTGGTGAGCTATTCTCAAATTGGTCTGGAATTTCGATCCCGGCACAAAAAACCAATATTGACAATAAAGCCCGCTTTCGTTATCTGGATGGTTATTGGTTCCGTTTAATTGACGCCTCAATATGTTGGGCTGTAACTGAAGCCGGTACACAATTCACTATTTTCGATCTATCCGCTTTGAAAAAGCAACTTCATATCTTTTGAAGCAAAGGAGAAAATAATGAAAGAATTGATTATTATTTCAATTATCTTCTTATTATCTCTTATTTCAGCTTCCCCGCTTAAGGCCAGCCCCTTTCAAGATCAATTCATAGAGCTGAAATACTATCATGATAGAATTTCTGTACTTAATCTTTTAAATGGCCTTAACCTTTCCGAGCAACAGATGCAAAAACTTTTAGAGCTCAATTATGACATTAAAAAATTCCTCGAAAAGTTTAAAAATGATCCCGACATAGTCTCTTTAAAAGCGCGTTATAAAAAAGACCTAAAAGAACTCTATGAATATTTGCTCAATCATCCTGAACAAGAAGACAAAAGACTCCAAGGCAAAGCTGTCGCATGCAATGCTAAAATGAAAGAATATTTTAAAAATGAATATCAAAATGAAATGGAAAAATTTTATAATAATATTTTAAAGAAAGCCAATAAGACCCTTACGCCTGAACAGATAGAAGTGGTAAACAGTTTTAAACCCTGCATCGTTCCCCCGAAAGATTTCAGAGATCCGGTAAGAGCGGGCCAGGCATTATCCGATTCACGGATTAAGAAAATGCTAGAGAACGTTAGAAAAATCGAAGACCCTCGACGCTTAGAAACAGTATGTGAACGAATAGCTAATAAAATAATCAACATTACCCATGAACGTTTTTACAAAATGAGCGCCGATGAAAAAACAAATAAACGTAATGAAATCATCCAAACCTTAAAGCAAGCCAATGCCTTGAGCGATACAGACTATGAACTCAAGGAAGACGAAATCATCCAGAGACTTACGCCGGATACGGCTAAACTTTATAAAATGCGCAAAAAGGCTCAAAAAGATATTCTAGAACGTGACCCGAAATCCCTGGATGTTGATTTAACGAGCCCGGTAAGAAAATTTTTGTTAGACCCCCCTGTAGTCATTCCTATTTTAGAAAAGCGACTAACCATTGAAAGACAAGGCGGATTGCGCTAATAGTTTATCGAGTGATGGAGATGGACCCAGAATACTGTCACACCGAGGGAATGCCTATCTTTTCTCGCAGAGAATGTTTAAGACTAATGTGCCGGACAGGTGCCGGACTTGCTGCCACTCAGGTGGCTTTAAAAGCCTTAGATTGGTTTATCCCTTCTGCTCAAGCCCGCCCATTATCTAAATCTTTACACCAAGCGATGTTTTTTAAAAAAATGTCCCGCCAGAGAGTACAATGTGAATTATGCCCCAGAACGATGATCATCTCAGCTGGTAAAAGTTGTTTCTGTCGTACCCGTAAAAACGTCAAAGGAACTTTATATGCCTTAGGCTTTGATAAACCCTGTGTCGTTAATTTCGAACCTATAGAAAGAGGACCTCTATACCACTTTTATCCAGGGAATAAGACGATGTCCCTGGGTGCTGCTGGTTGCAATCTAAACTGTCTTTATTGCCAGAACTATGAATTGGCCCAAAGATCTCCGGAAGAAGTAAAAACCATTGATTTAGAACCGGCTGCAGCTATTCGCAAAGGAGGAATAAAATCCGTTACCATTACTTACACTGATCCAGCCTGCCAGCCCGAATATGTAATAGAGATAGCCAAAACTGCCAAAAAATATAACCTTCCCGTTATCCTATGTACGGCCGGCTATATTAATTTTAAACCGCTGGAACATATTATTTCCTTTGTAGATGCTTTTGCGGTAACCTTAAAAGCCATAACAGATGAAATGTACCTCAAGCTAACCGGTGTGCACCTCGAACCGGTTCTTAGAACGATCAAACATATAAAAAAATCCGGTAAATGGTTAGAAATTGTCACCTTGGTTGTTCCCGGTTACAATGATGATCGTAAAGGGATTCAAACAGCAGCAACCTGGATACGAGATAACGTCGGAAAAGATACCCCTTGGCATCTCTCCCGTTTTACTCCCCACTATAAACTCACAAAATTACCCCCTACTCCCCGGAAAACTTTAGAAGAAGCCAGAAAAGAAGGTTTAAAGGCCGGACTTGACTATGTCTATATCACCAACTTAGCCCCTCATCGAGGAAATCACACCTATTGTCCTAATTGCCAAAAAAAAATCGTTGAACGTTTAGGATTTAAAACCAAAAAAATAAATATGAATGGGGGCGATTGTAAATTCTGCGGCAAAAAAATACCCGGAAAATGGAGTTAACAAACAAAAAGGAAGCAAGAGGGGGGATCGTTTGTTGTACTCACCAGGATGATCGATTCGCCAAGAAGAAACAAAAAAACAATGTCACAAAATAACAAAAAATTATATCGCTTCCTTCTTCTCCAGGGCATTTATTCTCAATTTATCCAGGTCATTCTTATCAGACAACTCATCACTCGTTTTTCCGGCATTGAATTGACGTTAAGCTTCGCTTTGTGTTCTGCCATGTTCTGGACAGCCCTGGGCTGCGCTTTAAGCAAAAAAATCCGCTCTACCTCCAACACCTCTATCATGATCGCTTTAAGCTTATCTCCCCTGGCTGCTATTTTAAGCTTTATCTTTGCTGCCATATCTCCCCCTATAATCGACGAAACCTATCAATTGAGCTATTCCCTTAATGAATTAGCACTCTTTTGTATTCTTACACCTCTGCCCTTTGGTCTTATTAATGGCGCTATTTTCGGGTTAATCTCCATCACTGCCCAAAAAAGTAAAGCGCATGTATGTTATGCTCTTGACGCGCTTGGCGATACCATTGGTGCGTTACTTTTTTCTCTGGTTCTGGCCAAATTCGTTCCGCCTCTGCTTTTAATTGGCGTCTCTGGTCTAATGATTCCGGTACTAACCATCACAAATATTAAAACAAAAAAAGCCTACACTTCTTTAGCTGTTGCCTCTATCTTTCTGTCCCTCTTGTTCTCTTTCCAGGATAAAACAATAACATCGCTCTTTTGGAAAAAAATACTTCCCGGGTATACTTATCAAAATGGTATAGAGACTGCCTATGGTCGAGTCGATTTTCTAAACAAAATTGGGGCTGCGGATTACAGTGGGCAAAAAGCTATCTACTGCAATGGTTCTCTGATAGGCACCCTGCCTAAGGAAAAAGACATTTATCTTCCAGCGACGATGTTTGCGGTACTGCAGCCAAATAAAAATAAATTAAACGTGCTGCTAATTGCATCTCCTTTCTCACCTGTATCAGATATTCTTTCATCTTTACCTATCCTTAATCGCCTCGACCAACTCTGTCCGCAAAAACGCTTATACCAAATAGCGCAAAAGCTCGAACTTATCCCCCCTCTCTCTAAACTTGACCGCTTACAGCGTATTTTCGCCGACGAAAGAGCTTTTTTAGAAAAATCAAATAACCTCCAATACGATCTTATTATCGTCTACGACCGCCAACCATCTACCTTACAAGACAATCGCTTTTTTACTCAGGAATTTTACACCCTCATTTTAAAAAAACTCAATCCTAATGGCGTTTTTGTAACCAGTATGCCTTCCAGTAGTGGCTATATCACGAAGAAAACGAAAGAATTCAACAGTTCTATGGTAAAAACATTACAACACATTTTTCCCAAAGTTACCTTAACCGGTGGACAAACCAAGCTCATTGCGGCCGGAAGAACCAACAATACATCTGCAAACTTCTCAGAGCTTGATAAACGCCTGGAAAATCTTTTACCGGAATATGATGATTACCCTCCTGGTATGATGGCCGTCGATTTTTCTCAATCCGAACAACACAATGAAATGAAAGAGATTACTAACTTTATTAAAAATGAATCTCCAAAAATCAATACTGATAGTCATCCCATACTCCCTTATCATTTCTTGGGTATGCACTCACGTATTATCTCCGGCGATATC
>CP070746.1:127610-131776 GCA_020348305.1 Desulfobacterales bacterium | reverse complement strand
CCTTGGCCTCTGCTTTAGACATCGCCGCAGGGAACCTATTTTGTATCAGGTTGGAATTAAATTTGATACAAGATTAGGTATTAAATTTCTATATGGAGGTCTGATCATGCAGCCTAAACTAAGATATATAATTTGTCTTTTTTCAGCAATTTTTATGGGTCTGACCCTGATGGCGCCATTTCAAGCAATGGGTGCCACAGCAGGCAGTCTGGATATCAGGGTTTCAGATATTTCTGATGATGCTCAGGAGGAGGGAGTTTTTGTTATAACCGCTATAGATGTTTTGCCTCTAGGAGAAAAAAAATGTGGCATTCGATTCCAGAACATTGCTATTCCCCCGAATTCTTTAATTGTTAATGCGTATTTGCAGTTTACAGCCGATACTGTTTCAGATCTTGACACCTATCTCACCTTCTCTGCCGAAAAGATCGCCGATGCGGCAGCGTTCGACCCATTAAGAAACAATGATATTTCAAACAGGGTTGAGACAAAGGCTAATGTGACTTGGGATAACATACCCGCATGGGGTGAATCCGGTCAAACGGGGGTCTCGCAGCAAACCCCGGATCTTAAATCGATTGTACAGGAAGTCGTAAACCAGGCTGGCTGGATAGAAGGAAACGCGATGGTTTTTATCGTTTACGGTTCCGGCTCGCGGATTGCCCAGGCCTACCAATCGGGCAGTGAGGTTGCCCCCCTTTTGCATATCGATTATGTTGCAAATGCGATAGAAGCCAGAGTAGAACAGAGCAGTGATGATGCCGAAGAATGGCTTGTAGACAATACCATGCACCTTGACAGCCCCGATCTGGATATGGATGGTACCAAGCTTGTCGGTGTCCGTTTTGCGCACGTGAATGTGCCTAGGGGCGCCTTAATTACCGCTGCCTATCTAGAATTTACAGCCAGTTACGTCCACTCCGAAAACAGCACAATCAGGATTTATCTCCAAGAACAAGTCAACCCGATCACGTTTTCTGCGACGGACCAAGACATCTCGAGCAGAGCCGTTATGGGTCTGCCCATCGTGTGGAACCCTGTACCCGTATGGGATACCGTGTATGAAAAATATCGTAGCCCGGATCTCAGGCAAAAAATACAAGAGATGACCGGTAATCCTGGATGGGCAGCCGGCCATGCAATGGCTTTTATCATTGAAGCTACAGTCAGTCAGCGGCGTGCCATGACTTATGATAGCGATCCGGACATGGCGCCAGTGCTGCATATCGAATATGCGACCGATTTACTTCCTTATATTACAACAGACGCCGTCGTCCTTGGCGGTTCTGCTACCCTAGGCAACAGTCCCGCAGTCGATATTTTGACCCTTTCAAATTCCGGCAACGCTGATTTGAACTATACGCTGTCGATCGGTCCAGCTGATACGAGTTGGCTTTCACTTTCTTCAGCGAGCGGCACTTTAACTCCGGGGCTAAGTCAGACGGTTGACGTCATCTACGACACATCATCTTTATTGGAAGGCATCTATGAGGCAAGAATCATCATAGAAGATATTAACGCGCTGAACAACCCGGTCGAGATTCAAGTCGGTGTTACCATCTTGCCGACACCAACCATTGCAGATTGCAACATCCCTATTTATGTGGAAAATGTTGTCAGCCCTGCGATTTTGGTGCTGCTGGATGTCTCCGGTAGTATGGATACACTGATGAATGTCACCACAGGTCAGGACAACCCGCGGACACCTGATTTGAAAGACATTGTGCATGAGATCGTTAACAGAGCCGGCTGGCAGTCCGGAAACCCTATGGCATTCATCATTGAGGGCACCGGGAGGCGAACCGCCATGTCCTATGACGGTCAAAGCGGCTCAGCGCCCCTGCTGCATGTGGAATACAATGATGGCATGGATCACGAGTTGAATATCCGGGTATCCCAGTCAGCAGATGATGCTGAAGAACGAATTGGCGAGACCTGGGTTCATGTCACCAGTGCGGATCTTGAGATGGTCGATGATAACGGCTGGGCAGATCAGGTTATTGGTATCCGTTTTCAAAATTTGACCATCCCGCAAGGGGCTATCATAACCAATGCTTATATTGAGTTTGTAATCGATGAAACCGACAGTGTAGCTACTACACTGACCATATGGGGTGAAGATTTAGACAATCCGCCTCAGTATGCCAATGTGGATAATAATATCTCAAGTCGCACTAAAACATCGGCCTCGGTGGCCTGGAATATGACCCAACCCGAAGATGCGTGGAGTGCTGCCACCCAAGAACCTCGAATTGAAATCGGCAAGTCCGTCATCAGTGAGCTGTTCAAAGACCGGTCTATTTCCTGGGGATTTGGAACCTGGACAGCCAGTTCATGGGGCTATTATGAGAGTAACGACTACACCAAAATTCACGTGGGCTGCAAGCTTCATGACGCTGCTCACCAGACGGCACTCCAAGATGCCATCAGTCAAGTACGATCGCGCAGGATGACGCCGTTTGGGCCTTCCATCAAAGCAGCCGAAAAATATTTTACCGGACTCAAAGCAGACGAGAGCGGTGATTTTTTTGTCAATTATGATTGTCAACCCAAATTCATGATTAACGTGACCGACGGCAAAGGCAACACCGGTTCCAGCGTAGATATCGTCCATAATAATACGGATGCGCTGGCTGATGCGGAGGTTTCCGCTGTCGGTATCGGCTTTGGGCTGGACGAGAGTGAGGCGGAACAATTGTATGAAATGGCAGAGGTGGCCAACGACAGAGGTGATGATTATGATACTGACCAATTGTATGATATGAATCCCGTAGAAAACGGGGTCGTTCAGCCATATTTTGCCTTCAGCAAGCAAGAACTGCTCGATTCCCTTGCAGAGATCACAGACAGCGTCAAGGGGGTCATTTTTCATGGTTCTGCGCCGGCACCAACCACCTCGGCTGATCTGGGCGATATGGTTATCGTTGCTAAATTTGACGCCTCGCGCTGGATCGGAGATGTGGTCGCCGTCAGGAAGGATGCCAACGGGTTGTGGGTTACACCGGAATGGAAAGCCAGTGAGCAATTACCGGCTACAAGGAATATATGGACCGTTGATCCTACCGATGCCGTAACGGAGATTGAGGTAAATAATACTGTTCTGGATCCCATCGTTCTTGATTGCTTTGGTAACCAAGAAAAACCCATCGGGGATATCATCAACTCCACACCGGTGGTGGTTGGCTATCCGCCTTTCTTTTATCCGTTTGACAATTATTTTGGTTTTGCGCAAAACATTCAACGTGAAGCGATGGTTTACATCGGGGCAAACGACGGATCTTTGCATGCCATAGATCTCGATACAGGAATAGAAAGCTGGGCGTTTATACCGATAGGCATGCATGAGAAATTGAATAAAGCCGAATACGATGAAACATATGACCGCTGCGCAACAGGTTACTGCCATCAGTACTATATTGACGGCTCGCCCCAGGTCGGGGATGTTTATGCCAAATTTGACGGGGTAAACAAAGAGTGGCGCACAGTGCTGGTGGTGGGTGAACGTGAAGGTGGGGAAACCTATTTTGCGCTCGACGTGACATCCGGCAAGGGTTTTGATGATTGGAGCGACCCCACAGAATTCCTGTGGGAGTTTGTCGACAGCCAACTGGGTCAGACATGGGCGAACCCGAGCATTGCAAGGGTTGCTGAAAAAAGCCCTTCAACAGATACCACATGGGGGGTTTTCTTCGGATCCGGTTATTTGTCAAACACGGTCGCGCAGGTAAATAAGGTAGCATACCTGTACGGCATCCAGGCCCATGACGCCAGCGACCTGTGGATGGATTCCCAGGGATATACCATCAACCGAATTCAAATGGCCCCCGGCCTCAATTTAAATATTGATAATTGGGATGAAGAAGATTATGGCTTTAGCATTGGTGAGATTATCACCGGCTTGAGCTCCGGGGCGCAAGGCACAATTGTAGCGATAACAAATAAAAGTGGAGATTCGGAAAATAGAAATGCTACGCTCGAGCTTGAAGACGTTTCAGGAACATTTATCACAGCTGAAACGGTTGATGGAGATATGAGCGGTAGAGCCAGAGTTACTGGTGGCGGAGTTGAAACCTCGGGTCGCCTCCAGGACGATGCGCTGGCTGCACCGCTGCTGGTAAATCGTGAAGATTTTTATATATCGGATCGTATTTACGTGGGCAATCTGT
>CP070746.1:101290-127510 GCA_020348305.1 Desulfobacterales bacterium | reverse complement strand
CTCATTTTTGGCAAGATAATTGCTTTATATCTTATAACGACGAAAAAGACACTTAATGCGTATGATCCATCATGTGTTTCGAAATACCCGCATCTTTGTTTAATGATAGGGAGCAGACCATGAAAATTGTAAACAAACACAAAAAGATAGTCAGCTTAAGCTTATTGATTGTATCATTTTTTTTCATGGTTTTGTATCTAATGCAGAGAAATGAAACAATACGATCAACCAATCCAACATCTGCCGAAGCACAAAACAATGTCAATTCGCTGACGGCGGAGAGGGGATCTGTTGATTTTTGTGAAATTCTCACTATTTCAAAATCTGATCTGACGGCTCTTGAGAGCTTCGCCCAGCGCAAAATTGAAGAAGAAACCAGCATTTTACTGCCAAAAATTGCATGGTGTGACGAAAATGCCGTAAAACCAGCCAGGAAAACCGGAACCAATGAAAGCCGCTATCATATCGACTACTAATCGGAATCCACAGTTTGTTCGATTCCCCAGGCATATTTTCTGAAAGCCCCAAAATTTTCGTTGTCCTCACCCCCTTTCTTTTCTTTTCAAAAGACATTTTTTGGTTTAAATACGTGAAACTAAATATTTTCCAGCAATCAATAAGGGATGTTAAGTGTTCAGCTATATATTTATGAAAATACTGGAAAGCCGTCCTCGATCCTATGACAGGCTTATGAATAAAGTCAGCCGGGGGCGAGTTGTGTCCGTAAAACAGGCTGTTGTCGCCGAACTGATCGCCAGCGGCCGGATCTTGGATATTGGATGCGGTACGGGAGAGCTTGCCGTCATGTTGATTGCTCAGGGTGCCAGCGTAGATGGTTTCGATATCAATCCTAAAATGATAGAAATAGTTCGTGAACGGATTGTGACGCAAAACCTTGAAAGCGCCTTTTCCGTCCGGCATATGGGCGTTGACGGCATGGACGGCTTACCGGATTCATATTATGATGCTGTCGTTTCTACCCTGGTGCTCAGCGAACTTTCAGACGATGAAAGACGCTTTGCATTTAAACACGCCCTGCGGGTCCTTAAACCTCATGGTTTAATTGTCATTGCTGACGAGGTAGTGCCACGTAAGACAATAAAAAAACTAATACATACTATGATTCGCATACCAATGCTGATTGCGACTTTTTTGGTTTCTCGCACGACAACCCGCCCACTAGCCAATCTTTCCGGGGAGCTGACCGCAGTCGGTTTTACAATTGAAAAAGAAACCCGCAGCCATGGTGATTCATTTGCAATCGTCGTGGGTCATCTGGCACAGGAAAATCAAATATGAATCCGTTTAAATTTATATGGGGCATGTTTTTCAGACTGTTTCCGTGTCCGATAAGAACTGTTCTGCGCCGCGTCGGCAATCCCGGCCGGCAAAGTCCGGTGCTGGTTACGTGCAATTTTTATATTACCGTCAGGAGGTTGATTCGAAAATTAGATGACATGGATGTCTGGCTTCTCATCGCCGACTCTAAGGGTGTGAATGTGTGGTGTGCAGCCGGCGGTGAAGAATTCAATACGCATTCGGTTGTTTCAGCGATAAAAACCAGCGGCATCCAAGACCTGGTGGATCACCGCAATATGATTATTTCTCCCCTCAGTGCACCGGGTGTCCAAGCAAAGGAAGTGCAAAAACAAACCGGATGGTCGATTCGATGGGGACCGGTTAGAATAGAAGATATTTGCGCTTATCTGAAGAACAACCAACATCGCTCTGAAGAAATGAAACGTGTGACCTATAATTGGCGGGAGCGGTTGGACACGGCTATTGGGCCTCTTTTTCCATTTTATTTTGTCGGTGCCATCGGATTTCTTCTTTTTGGACAACATCTCCTATTGAACTATCTTGCGATCAGCGCTGCAACTTTCTTTTTCTTCATGCTGGGCTGCCCATGGCTTCCGGGACGAAGCGGATTGACGAAAGTCATCGTTCTTGAAGCAATTCTGGCAATATCATTGGTGGCTGCCGAAATTTATGTGACGCCAAATACTTTTTCCATTCGTGCTGACCTTATCATCGCTATGGTGATGCTGTTTATCTATGGCAGTGAGTTGGGCGGATTGGCGCCCACCATGCCCAGTGATTTAGATCCCTTTTTAGCGAGATTAGGAATTGGGGCTGTCGGAAATGTTGCATTTGCCGGAACCGTTCGCACTGAACTTATCAACGGTTTGCGAGAACTGACCTATTATCGTGAAAAGTGTGTCAGCTGTCGCAGCTGTGTGGAGATCTGTCCGCAAGGATGCTGGGCATTTGATGATGAAAAACACGCGGTATTGACAAAAAAAGAAAAATGTACCGCATGCCGTGCGTGTATCGTGCAGTGTGAAGGCGAAGCGATAAAGGCTGAAGCAAAGAGTTAGAACTTTTGGAGTAATGGGGTGTTGGAGTGCTGGAGTAATGGATCAGGAAAGCTAGTTTTGGTATTGGAAATTAAATGTTGAACTGGAGAATTGCAAATGAATAGATTACTGCAAAAAGCAACAGAAAGATCAATCCGCTATATAGATAACCTGGAAGACCGCATCGTTTTTCCGTCTTCTGATGCAATCAAAAAGCTATCACAATTTGAAGAATTGTTACCTGAAGAACTCAGCGATCCGGAGACGGTTCTGGAAATGCTCGATAATAATGGTTCAACGAATATTGTCCAAAGACGTTATTTAAACGGTAGCTGCGCCATGCTCGATAGTAAGCGCAACGATATCCGCGGCATCTATTTCTCTCGAAGGAACGCCTCTCTTTACGGCAAGAGCTGCAGCGGCACCCATGGCCTGTCCCATGGCCATACAAGTGCATTGTGCGCGAATACCTGCAAGTGCCATTCTCTCCGCAGACACGATCCGACCGGCTACGGTAATCCTTGAACTCCCCTTAGGAATAAGCGCTCTGAATGGTACCTTGGGTATAAGGTCCTTGCGGTCATGAAAATAGACATCGCACCCTTTTTCGCGACTGTGCATGTCTAGGTAGTTAAAGGCGTTACATATTTTGTCTTTGAAATCTGTCGCTGTCATGAAATCATCTTTTGTAATGATATATTCTCCTTCGGCTCGATAGGTTTCGCGTGCAACCGCATGTGAATACATCGTTTTAAGAACGGCTCGTTCGCAGCCGGGTATCGACGAGGTTACGAACTTGAACATCCGCAACATTCTCGCCCGGCCCTCCAAATTGGCTCTGGTTTGACCCTCAGCGTCGGAGGTATCCGCATCGTAGACATGGGTCGCGTTGTGACCGCCGTGCGCAAGATAATAACTGAAGGGCAGCGAGTTGGCATAGGCAAAATCGCCCTTCTTTAAGATGCCTTTTTCCATTGCCTCTTCGTATATCGTTTGAATTTCTTTTTCCCATATCTGCTCATATTCAATACCCTCAATTTTGTATTGATACGTGCCAGGCTGTCTGACTTCATCACAAAGAACTCCGAGACCGAGTATTCTCACCACATCAGAATCCCCTGTGCAATCGATGATTTCTTTTGCTCTCGTGATTCGTTTGATACCGCGGCCCAACGAGGTAATTTCCCAATAATTTCCCATCGCTTTTACATCATCCATGAACTCATGATAGTGCAATATAACCCCGGCTTTTCCCGCCTCTTCTTCTGCTATCGCGGCGTATATTGGAACATTAATATAGCTGTAATAGCCCGGACTTTCCGCTGGTCTTCTCTTTCTGTAATCGGGTATCGGAAGACCTTCAATCTTCTTTGATTTGGTATATAGCTCCCAGGCGATACCGAGAACGACCGGGCCTTCAGTGCTGAAAAAGTGATTCGGCATATAAACGCCACCGGCGGTCATCGTCCCACCAAGCATCGTTCCTGCTTCGATTACGGAGGTTTTTATTCCGGCTCTTGCGGCCTGCAATGCCGCAACATGCCCTGCCGTGCCTCCGCCCGCAACAACGAGATCGACTGACTCTTTAATTGTTCTCATAGCGCTTATCCCTTTGCCTCACTGATGCAAAATAAAAAATATCGATTGACATCTAATCCATAATATGAGGTCAAATTTAATTGGTATGATTTGATAATGCTTTGAGATTTTTGTATACTTCCATCAAAATTTTAACTACTCACCTATCTCGTTTGGCTGATAAGGCTGTAAGAATTTGGCGAATGAGCAATGTAATAGTATGAGTTGGTTTGTAATTGGATATTATCTATATGTCAATTAGCAAATGAATGGCATCAATCTGTGTGACCATCGCGCAAAGGAATGGGATATGAAACAGATTAAAGAGGCATCAAAAATGATTCCTGTCATGGCGCAAGCAGACGTTTTAGTGGTGGGAAGCGGCCCGGGCGGCCTTGCTGCAGCATTAGCTGCGTGCCGGGAAGGCATGGATACGATGCTGGTTGAGCGTTTTGGTTGTTTTGGCGGAAACATCACGCAAGCATCCGTGGAGTCGATTGCATGGTACCGGCATGCGGGCACGGTAGAATCCGAAGGCATTGGTTTCGAATTTGAGGTGCGGGCCAAGGAGATGGGCGCGAGCCGGAAAGAGCCGCAGTCTCAAAGCGAAGCGCTGGATACGGAAATGTTCAAATACGTAGCCGACATGCTAATCGAGGAGGCTGGCATCAAGCCTGTCCTGCACTGCCTGGCAGTTGAAGCAGTGATGGAGGGCGGTGCTATCCGGGGCATCATAACGGAAAGTAAATCGGGCCGGCAGGCCATACTTGCAAAGCGGGTGATCGATGCCACCGGTGACGCCGATATCGCTTGCCGTGCCGGTGCTCCCTATCAAATAGCACAGAAGCAAGATCTGCTGGGGGTTACCGTAACATTCTCATGCAGCGGGGTACACAAAGCGCAATTTCTCGAATATGTAAAGACGCATCCGGCCAGCCTGAAAAATTGGGCCGAAGAAACATCGGGAAAAGAAGCGCATTTGCTCAGCCCCTATCTTGCGGAACCTTTCAGGAAAGCAAAGGAAGCCGGCGAGATTCCAGATGATGTCGAAATTGCCGGCACCTGGAGCAGCCTTACGGAACAGGGCGATGCCACATATTTAAATCTAGTGTACATGTTGGGATTTGATGCTACCAACGTGCGGGATCTCACTCGGGCAGAGATGGAAGGTCGAAAGCAGGCCATGTGGGCCATAGCAGCTATGAAGAAGTACACACCTGGCTTTGAAAACGCAAAACTCAGAACCTTCGGTTCGTCTCTGGGCATAAGAGAATCGAGGAAGATCATAGGCAGATGCACAATCACGAGGCATGATGTGATGAACCAGGCGCGATTCGATGACGCCATCGGCATCTTTCCGGAATTTTTAGACGGCTACGGTATCGTCATCATACCAACGACAGGCAGGTACTTTCAGGTCCCCTATGGAATCATGGTCCCGCAAAAGGTCGACAACCTCCTGGTTGCAGGGCGCTGCGTCGCCGGCGATCAGATATCTCACGCTGCAACGCGCCAGATGATGTGTTGCGCTGTTACCGGACAGGGGGCCGGTGTGGCGGCTGCCGTTTCCATCAAGCAAAATTCAACGTGCAGCAAGGTTGACATCAAGCAAGTGCAGAAATCACTCCAAAAACAGGGGGTTCGGATTTCATAGAAAGTCAGTACCACGACTTAGCCGGTGGCTTAGCGCTGGAGTTATGTGCCTGCCTATTTCAACTCCGAGCAGGATTTTCTGATAATTAGGTCGGCATCCAGACAATACTGCATTGCGCGCTTGACCCCGTTGTTGATTGATTTCATGAGAACCTCTGTGGCCAGACGGCCCATATCCCTGGCGGGGACCCTTACCGTGGTGAGAGGGGGATCGCAGTAGGCCGCTAACTCCACGCCATCGAATCCGATCAGTGAAATGTCCCCCGGTACCTGGAAACCCGCCTGCTTGATGGATGATAAAGCGCCGATGGCTAAATGGTCGCTGACGGCAAAAACAGCGGAGGGAGGCTCCGGCAGATGTAATAATTGACGCATGGCCTGCTTGCCCTCAAGTAATCCCGGTTCGGTTGAGACCACAAGCGCGGCATCAAACTGGATGCCGTGGTCCTTCAATGCCTGCTGATATCCCTTGAATCGTTTTAACAAGCGTCCCATTTTCCTGTATGGGCCGATGATTAAGCCGATTCTTTTGTGCCGCAGGCTGATGAGATAATTTGTGGCATCGTATGCAGCCTTGAAATTATCGAACCCGACATAGTTTATGTCCGTGTCTTCCAGGTTTTCGTAAGTGACAACACAAAAAATGTTTTGTCTCATCAGATTGCGAATCAAATTCTCTTGCCCCAACCCATAACCGGTAAAAATGATCCCAGCGACTCGTCTTTCCTGGAACTGCTTTACGAGTCTTGCTTCCTCGGCCTTGCTGTACATAGTGTTTCCCACAATGAGCGCCATATGATGTTCTTGGATCTTTTCCTGGATCGCCATCAAGGTTTCAGCAAAAAGGGGGCCGATGGTTGTGGGAAACAGGACGCCGATGGCATTCGACTTCTGGCGTTTCAGGTCGGCGGCTGCTGCATGGTATACATAATTGTACTGCCGGGCGATTTCCAGAATCCGGTTTCTCAGCTCGGGACGAACTTTTTCCGGATAGTTCAAGGCTCGAGAAACCGTCGCAACGGAAACACCGGCTATTTTTGCGATGCGGGACATGGTCATGATCAGTAACCTACTCGTCAGTGGTTGCAAACGTTTGCATACTAACATGCCTGAGAGGAGATGTCAAATCATGCTGGCTTTTCTAAAATAGTCGTCTGGCGAGGTTCACATCGTATCTTAACTATTCGTATTAACAATATTTATAAATGGATGCCGCCATTTTCAGCGCTACCGAAAAAACAATTGACACGCAGCTGATTGTGATGTAATCGTTTACATAAATTGCAATTTGCGTGCGTCAGGTGCGGTGCATCCATAGTTTGCCGTCGCATACCAAGCGGCAAAAAAATCATTCGGCTAAGCCTTAGGCGTTTAGGGGATGTTGGTCCTGTGGAGTGCACTGCGTGCCGTGTTGAGCATCCCTGGTTTACATAAACCGTTGTAATGAGCTGCTTGTGAATCCATTTTCTTTCCTGGGCATCAACGCCGTGTCCTTCGGGATCGGCCGGGTCGAACAGCTGGCGGAAGACATTGCCGAGCTGAACCGCGAGAGCTCCCAAGTGTTGGTGATCAGTGATGTCGGCGTTGCCAAGGCCGGCATCACTGATCGCATCAGGAGGGTCTTGGAACGATCCGGATATGATGTGAGGATTTTCAGTGAACTGGCGGGCGAACCTGCCGCGGCCACCGTCGACAATGCGGTGCGGCTTTTAAACCGTCTTGCTGATCCCATCGTGGTTGGTGTGGGGGGCGGGTCAGCCCTTGATGTCGCCAAACTCGCTGCGGTCATTGCAGAAGATGAGATACCGGCAGAAGATTATGCCCTTTGTGCCCGTCCTTTTCCCAAACCTCGGCTGAAAAGGATCATGATCCCCACAACAGCGGGAACCGGATCTGAAGTCACACGGACCGCCGTGTTCACCACCAGCCAGGGAAAGAAGGTGTGGACCTGGGGGCACGAGCTCCTGGCGGAGCTGGTATTGCTGGACCCCTGTTTGACAGTGAGTCTGCCGGCCGGTGTTACAGCAACCACAGGGCTTGATGCGATGGTGCACGCCATCGAGGCCTGCACATGCAGGAACCGGAATCCGATGGCCGATGCTTTGGGCCTGCATGCCATCCGTCTTGCCAAACAGCATCTGATGAGCGCGATCGAAAAACCCGGAGACCTCGATTCAAGGGGAGGGATGCTGATCGCTTCCACCCTTGCAGGCAGTGCTTTTGCCCAAACCGGAACCGCCGCAGCTCATTCCATCGGACACGCCCTGGCAACTATTGCGGGTATATCCCATGGTCGAGCTGTCACGATCGGTATGGAAGCCCTCTTGTCGTGGAATGCCGAAGCTTTTCCTGAAGCGCATGCTGGTGTGGCGGAAGCCCTCGGATGTTCGAAAAGTGCCGACCAATGCGCACCGGCTTTCAGGGCTTTGATCGAACGAGCCGGTGTAGATCTTTCGCTGGCCAGCAAAGATATCGAACCGGAAACACTGACCCGCGTCATGATGTCGGAAGAAAATCTGCCCATGCTCGAAAACAATGCGCGCCCGATCTCTAAAAACGACGCACTCGAACTGGCTCGACGGATGTTGGCTCAATAAAACGATCCAAGCCTGCCAGTGAGAAAGACAGCGCCATTATTCCTGGAAAGGACAAGCGTGGTCGAAGTCAAAACCTATGGTTCGGCTTCATCATACCGGGTTCTTCACGGAGACAAAGACCTTCTTTGACAAATGCTTTGACAGATAGTATGTCTGCTTCGTGATCTGACAGGATCAGTTACGATCGAGGCTTTGACAAAATCTTGAGGCAAGTGTTGATCAGACTGCACTTCAATCATTCAAACCAGTAAGGAGGATACAATGAAACCATTAGATCATCTGGAAAATTTGTTTTTGGAAGGAAAAATCAGCCGGCGGCAATTTTTAGCCCGGGCAGCGGCCATGGGACTGACGGTGGCTGTATCTCCGTCATTGCTGTCTCGCAAAGCAGAGGCTGCTGTGCCCAAAAAGGGCGGGCATTTTATCCAGGCCCAGACCGGTGGTTCCACCACCGATACGCTGGATCCGGCAACCCACACCTCAAGCTGGAACATCAACGTCGAATGGCAGCTACGAAACTGCCTGGTGGAGATCGATCACAATTTCAAACCCATCCCGGAACTGGCCGAGAGCTGGGACTCCAGCCCGGATGCCAAGAAATGGATTTTCAATCTGCGCAAGGGCGTGGAATTCCACGACGGCAAGACCCTGGAGGCGGAGGATGTGATCTATACCATGAACCACCATCGGGGAGAGGACTCCAAATCCGCTGCCAAACCCTATCTTGAGCCGGTCAAAAACATCACGGCGGACGGCAAGCACAAGGTGATTTTCGAGCTCTCGGCCGGCGTCGCCGACTTTCCCTTCATCATGGGCGATTACCACCTGGCCGTATTCAAGGCCGGCACCAAAGGGGAGGAGTTTGAAAAGGGGATCGGCACGGGGCCCTATATTTTGGAGAAATGGGAGCCGGGCGTGACCGCCATCGTTCGTAGGAATCCGAACTACTGGAAAGAAGGCCGGGCACACTTCGAAAAAGTCGAAACCCTGAGCATCAACGATGTCAATGCGCGTACCAATGCAATCAAGACCGGCCAGATTCACTTCATGGATCGTTGCGAACGCAAAACGGTTCGCCTTCTTAAAAGGGTAAAAGGCATCGAGGTCAGCGCCGTAACCGCTACATTTCATTACTCGCTGCCCATGCACACAAAAATGAAACCCTATGACAACAATGATGTCCGCTTGGGTCTCAAGTATGCCATCAACCGGGACGAACTGGTCAAGCGCATACTGAACGGCTATGGTGAAGCCGGAAACGACCATCCCATCGCACCTGTCAACCGCTATTTTGCCAAAGATCTGCCCAAACGAATCTATGATCCGGAAAAGGCCAAATATCATATGAAAAAGGCCGGCATGCTGGACCACACCTTCAACCTGCACACGGCCGAAGCCGCCTTTCAGGGCGCCGACGATGCCGCCATTTTGTACCAGGAGCATGCCAAAAAAGCCGGGATCAAGATCAAGGTGGTGCGGGAGCCCAGCGACGGGTACTGGAGCAACGTCTGGACCAAAAAAGAATTCTGCATGTGTTACTGGAGCGGGCGTCCGACCGAAGATCTTATGTTTTCGGTGGCCTATGCGGCCGATGCGCCCTGGAACGACGCCCACTGGGACAACGAACGCTTCAACAAGCTGCTGATTGAAGCCCGCTCAGAGCTCGATGAAAACAAGCGCGCCGAGATGTATGCTGAAATGCAGCAGATCTGCAAAGATGAGGGCGGAACGATCATTCCCATGTTCGCTCAAATCGTCGAAGCGCTTTCCGAGAAAATCGCTCACGGCCCCATATCCGGTCATATGGAAGCCGATGGCCATCGAAACAGCGAACGATGGTGGTTCAATTAAAAGCGACGTATAAATAAAAAAATGCCCTGTAAGGAGCGCCGCGGCTTTCTTCGACAGTCGCTACTGCTCTGTCATGAAAATAAGAGCCTTTTTAGGCTAACCCCTCTGCTTTAGGGCAAACCGCTTCCGGGGGTACATGAAAGCCGGGACTTCTGATCCCGGCTTTTAATAGATCTCGTAGTCTTTCGGAAAGCTTGATGGGTTGGCGGAAGCCGTGGTTTTTTAGACTCCGTTTATTTTTTGGATGAATACATGCTCGCCGCAAGAGGATTAACTTCATGAAGATTACGGATGTAAAAACTTATGTGGTGGAAAATCCACCCCCCCATTACGGCGGACTTTACTGGGTATTTATAAAGCTTGCGACCGACAACGGGATAAATGGTTTTGGTGAGGCCTATTCTGTACCGTTTCATCCACAAATTGTCGCACGCATGATAGAGGATGTGTGTGAACGTTATGTTATGGGTTTCGACCCATTCAAAATTGAGAGGCTTTGGCGAATTATTTATTCCAGCGGCTATACCCAACACCCCGACCTTTCCTTATTGGGGGTACTTAGTGCAATCGAGATGGCGTGCTGGGACATTATCGGCAAAGAACTCGACAAGCCGGTCTATGAATTGCTGGGAGGACAGGTGCATGAAAAGTTGAGAGCATATTCCTACCTCTATCCGCTGGAAACGGACATAACAAACGTCTATAATGACCCTAAACTGGCTGCTGAACGAGCGGCGGAGTATGTTAAAAAGGGTTTCACCGCGGTAAAATTTGACCCCGTCGGACCCTATTCTGCTTTTGATCCCAGGCAGCTGTCTCTGGAGGCGCTGGAACATGCGGAAAAATTCGTAAAGCTCCTTCGAGACGCCGTCGGCGGCAATTGCGATCTGCTTTTGGGCACCCATGGCCAGATGACCGCTTCCGGTGCCATACGTTTGGCCAAACGGTTGGAGAAGTTCGATCCGCTATGGTTTGAGGAGCCGGTGCCACCTGAAAACATGGAAGAAATGGCCAGGGTTGCACGCTCGACCAGCATCCCCATCGCAACAGGGGAGCGGCTGGCGACCAAGTATGAGTTTGCCAGATTGCTGGAGAAGCAGGCCGCATCCATTTTGCAAATGGCGTTGGGAAGAGTTGGCGGGATCCTCGAAGCCAAGAAAATTGCCGGTATGGCCGAAGCACACTATGCTCAGATTGCACCGCATCTGTATTGTGGACCTATAGAAGGAGCTGCCAACATACAGATAGACACCTGCAGCCCCAATTTTTTGATTCAGGAAGGCATTGAAACCTGGGGCGGCTTTCACACCGAGATTCTGAAAGAGCCGATTCACTGGGAAGAAGGATATATCATTCCTCCAATCAAGCCTGGCCTGGGTGTTGAACTGGACGAAGCGGTTGCCGCCATGCACCCGTATACGGGTAAACGGCTTCATCTTGAGATGCTGGACAAACCGGTTCAATGATCATGTCCCAAGATCCTGAAAACCATTTTAAATCTAAGGGAAACCTTGAATTGTGATGTGGAATAGCGTCTCAACGGCAAAATGAAGCGCTTATTTAAGCGGAAAGGTTAAAAACAAATGAAGAAAAATAAAAAATTAAAGATCGGTTGGGTGGGACTTGGAACCATCGGATCGGTTATGGCCGACAGCCTTTTCAATGCCGGTTATCAACTGAGCGTGCATGATATTAGACCTGCGGCCGGAGAGAAACTGGTTGACGCAGGTGCTCACTGGGCCGGTACGTCTCGTGAAGTTGCCGAAAGATCGGACATCATCGTCACATCGCTACCCGGCCCCCCTCAGGTTAAGGCGGTGATGGAAGGCGAGCAAGGAGTATTATCAGGTCTTCACGCCGGTTGTACCTGGATCGAGATGTCGACGACCGATGCCCAAGAAGTTCAGCGACTCGGGGCAATCGCGGAGGAAAGGGGTGCCTCGGTCCTCGAGGCTCCTGTGACAGGCGGCTTGACCCTGGCGAAGGCGGGCGGGATAACGATTCTTGTGGGCGGCAAGAAGGATGTATTTGAAGCGCAGCTGCCGGTGCTTCAGGTAATCGGTGGGAAAATACTACACATGGGGCCGCTGGGAAGCGCAAGCGTCGTCAAGGTCATCACAAACTTATTGGCGCTGGGCCACCTGATTATGGCCGGTGAAGCCTTTATGCTGGGCAAGCAGGCGGGCATAAATGCCACGGCACTTTTGGAGGGAATCAAGGCCAGCTCCGGTAACAGCTATACCATCGAGACGGAAATGCCGCTGGTCTATAACGGCAGCTATGATGTGGGGTGGACAATGGCCCTGGCCCTCAAGGACTTAGGGCTGACGATGGAGCTGGCAAGCAAACACTCGGTACCGCTTGAAATCGGCGCATTGGTTGAACAGATCTTTGTTCGGGCAAAAGTTCAGTACGGCGAAGACGCAAATTCCACTCAAGCGGTAAAGCTGCTGGAAGACGCCATGAATGTCTACTTGCGGGCACCAGGCTATGAGGACTTTCGGTAAGGAGCAGCCATGCCACACGGATATAATATAAAAATACTCCATATTGAGGATCTGCCGGCCATAGCCAAAGCGAACGAGCTTTGCAATCGTTACGGCATGGATACCATTAGAACTAAGAGGTCTAAAAAAAGACCCTATTCCATACAATATATAGGGTCTTTTATTAATAAACTTTGTGATAGCGACTTAACGGCAGATTTTGGGATTCTTGATTCAAATCTGTCTTAAAAACGGCTCATCCTTCATAAAGTACAGCCAAAATAGTGGCTTTACCTTTTTTGGCGGCGATATGATGGGCGGTGGTAGATAGATAATAGGCACTGTCGCCGGGCTCAAGTTCATACCTGTCATCTCCGATCTCAAGCACCACCTCACCGTTTAAAACGAAAATAAATTCTTCTCCCTCATGCACAGAAACCTCTTTTTCGGGATCCTCTTCCAGTAGGACAATGAGGGCCTCCATGTGGCGTCCTTTCACATCAGGTGCAAGGCTTTTGTATGTATAAAGCTTTCTTTGGCCTTTTTTGGAAGTGGATCGGGAAACGATGCGACGTTCATCTTTACGGGTAATGGAATACAGTTTATCTCCTACACCGGAAACCAGTCGACCGAACGCACTGTCCAGAGCCTTGGACAATTTGATAATCGTTCCAAGCTGAGGTTGGATTTCATTTTTTTCAATACTTGACAAAAAACTCACATCAAATCCGGTCATTTTAGAGATCTCTTCAAGGGACAGCCCTTTTTCTTCCCTTATTTTTCGGATTCGCTGGCCAATATCTTCCACCCCTTTTTCAGGTTCCACCGGTATCTCACCGGTCAAATTTTCAAAAAAATCCACCTTAATGTATGGCTTCTGATTTTTTTCTTGCATTTTGGCTCCTTATTTAAATTTATCCATAAATTTAAGATAAATTCTCAATAAATTTGTTGCATATAAACTGGTTTCAAAACTTTTAAATTTCCCAAAAAACTGTTTAATAGTAACCATTTCTGGAAGGTAACTAAAGACATTTTGCGCCTATATGTCTCGCAATAACTATGCGCTGTACTTCGGACGTTCCTTCACCGATTTCAAGCAGTTTTTGATCCCTGTAAAACCGTTCGACATCATATTCCTTCATCAGACCATAACCGCCGTGCAATTGAACCGCATGATTGGCACACCGGTACATCACCTCAGAACAATACAACTTAGCCATCGCCGCTTCTTTAGCAAACGGCATATCATTATCGCACAACCAGCATGCTTTATAAAGCAGCAGCCGGGCACATTCGATTTCCATGGCCATATCAGCCAACTTAAAGGCATTCACTTGAAATGTGGCGATGGGTCTTCCGAATTGTTCACGCTGGTTCGTGTATTTAATGGCCATATCAAAACATCCCTGAGCACCGCCAAGCCCCATGGCTGCAATGGACAATCGACCACCATCCAGGGTTTGCATCATCTGGTGAAATCCCTGGCCTCGGGGCCCTAACAGATTTTCTTTGGGAACCCGGCAATCTTCAAAATACAGTTCACTCGTATTTGATGACCGCCACATCATCTTGTCATGCATTTCTCTGGCTGTGAAGCCGGCGGTGTCCGTCTCCACGATAATACAAGAAAGTTCAGGCTTATCATCATCACGCACTCCTGTGCGGGCTAAAACCGTTATCCCTTTAGTGATATCAGTGGCGGCATTGGTAATAAAAATCTTGCTGCCGTTAATCACCCATTCGTTGCCGTCTAAAACAGCCGTGGTGTTTGCATTGGCGGCATCTGATCCGGCATTTGGCTCGGTTAACCCAAACCCCCAGAGGGCTTCACCGCTGCAAAGCTTGGGCAGATATTTCTTTTTCTGTTTTTCATTGCCGAAATAATAAAGCGGTCCGATTCCTAACGAATTCTCCGCGGCAACTGTGGCCGCATGAGATCCGTCTATCCGGGCGATTTCCTCAACGGCGATGATATATGAAACATAATCCATGGCCTGACCACCATACTCTTCGGAAACAAATATCCCGAACAATCCAAGCTCGGCCATCTTTTGCATGGTCTCATAGGAAAATTCTTCTTTTTTGTCCAATTCCTGAGCAACCGGTTTTATCTCATTTTCAGCAAAACTTCGTACCGATTCTCGTAAAATTTCCTGTTCCGTTGAAAGGCTATAATCCATAGCAACTCCTAATGGTTAAAATCACTTCATATATAAAGATGCAAACCCTATTGGCATTATGAGGCTCTTCTGCTAAATTAGCCCAAATTCTCAATAACTAAATTTTTTATAAGCAGACGGCCCAATAATGTCAATCTTTATTAGAAGCTGTTATCTGACGCCTGTCATCGGTCATCTGACGTCTGTATGCTGATTTCTGTCCTCTGACGTCTGACTTCTGATTAAACTATGCCTGAGTTACCAGAAGTACAAATCATCGTGGATGATCTCAATGTTGCCGGACTTCCGGGCACCACAATTACCGGTGCAAAGGTCTTCTGGCCTCGCACCATAGCTGTCCCGTCGCCTAAATCCTTTTGCAGACAGGTGAAAGGTAAAAAAACAGCGGCCATTCGGCGCCGCGGTAAATTTCTGGTTTTCGATTTTGCAAACGGCGGCAACCTTCTGATACATTTGCGAATGTCCGGGCGTATTCACCTGGTTGCCGCAGATTCTCATCGCTTAAAGCATGAACATGTGATTCTGAGCTTTGATGATGGCAGGCAACTGCGTTTTCATGACACCCGTAAATTCGGACGCCTATATCTGGTCAAGGATCCGGATAAAATTTTAGGCAATTTAGGCCCGGAGCCGCTGACCAACGATTTTAAATCAAATGCATTTGCTGAGAGGCTCAAAATAAGAAAAAGGCTGTTGAAGCCACTGTTACTGGATCAAACGTTTATCGCCGGGCTGGGCAACATATATGTGGATGAGGCCTTGTGGGAGGCAAAGATTCATCCCCGTCGGATCGCATCAAACTTATGCGCTTCGGAAATTAAAGCGCTGCACCGGGCTATACCAAAGGTCTTAAAACGGGGATTAAAAAATCTCGGAACATCACTTGGCACCGGTAAGACAAATTTCTATTCCGTTGCCAGACGTCCCGGACGTAACGAAGATAAGCTAAACGTATTTCGTCGCACGGATCTTCCCTGCCCGCGCTGCAAAACGCCGATTGTACGGATAATCGTGGGACAACGCAGTACGCATATTTGTCCGAAGTGCCAGGAAATTTAGCTATGCAAAAACGACGACGCAAACAAATACCTCCAGCCTTTGCTCCCAACCAGGATCGCGTGAATGTGGCTCCTGAATACTGGGATGAACTGCAAGAAAGGGATGTCAACACCCTTTGCAATTTAACGCTATATAATGCCGTTTCCGCCAGTCAGCTGAGTTTCCGCTTTTTAAACGAAGATGTCCTGGTGGACGTTAAAGACCGCTGTCTGAAGCGATTCGGCGTCAATGATTGGAAAAAAACGGACGATCCGCTACTGGAGTTGGTAACTGTCCTATATTTGATCAATGTAAAGGAAGTTTATCCAATTGGCAAAGATATCGTCGGCGCCAAAGATCTTAAAGAAGCTCATTTTTTCCAAGGGCCGCATGCTCTCAAAGTAGGCTCCCTCATAAAACGATATGGACACGATATAAATGGATTCAGAGAGGCGGCAGAATATCTGGGAGGCGAATCTTTAGATATGGCGGACGCTGCCTATAAGCTTTTGCCCTTTCCACGGATACCGCTATACTATCTACTCTGGGAAGGTGATGAAGAATTTAAGCCGAGAATCAATGTACTTTTTGACCGATCTATCGAAAATGTTTTTGCAGCCGATGCAATTTGGGGACTTGTCACCCGGGTTTCAAGTGCATTGTTGATGAGATCTGATCCTAAAAAATAATTGGGAACGTTGTAAATTATACTTGTTTTCTAAAAGCCAAATACCCCTGTGTAATTCTCAGGTGTAATCTTCAGTAATTCTTTTTTTACGGATTGCGGTAGATCAAGGCCTTCAATGAAATCTGCAATTTTCTTTTTGTCAATCTTTTCATGGATACGAGTCAACGCCTTGAGTGCTTCATACGGCGCGGGATATCCCTCACGGCGCAAAATGGTTTGGATGGCTTCCGCAACCACTGCCCAGTTGTTTTGCAAGTCCGCTTGAATGACTTCGGCATTCAAAATCAGCTTATTTAGCCCTCTTAACAATGACTTTAGTGCAATAAGGGTATGGGCGATGGGCACACCGACGTTTCTTGTGACGGTGGAATCGGTAAGATCTCGCTGCAAACGGGAAACCGGCAATTTGGCAGATAGATGCTCCAAAATGGCATTGGCTACACCGAGATTGCCTTCCGAGTTTTCAAAGTCAATGGGATTGACCTTATGTGGCATGGTCGAAGAGCCGACTTCCCCCTCTTTAATCTTTTGTTTGAAGTATTCCAACGAGATGTAGGACCACATATCCCTGTTCAGATCGATGAGGATGGTGTTGATCCGTTTCAGGTTATCGCAAAAGGCAGCCAGATTGTCATAATGCTCGATCTGGGTGGTAACTTTAGAGCGGGAAAGGCCTAATACGTTATTGACCAGATGATCACCAAATGCAATCCAATCGATATTCGGATAGGCCACATAATGCGCATTGAAATTGCCGGTGGCCCCGCCAAATTTGGCTGAAAATGGAATGGTTTTTAAAAGATCTGTTTGCACAATCAAACGATCAACAAAAACATATATCTCTTTTCCCAAACTGGTGGGTGATGCCGGTTGACCATGTGTGCGCGCCAGCATGGGTATATCTTTCCACTCCCGGGCCTTGGCTCGTAGAAGGTCAACGACCTCACCGAATAGAGGCATTAAAACTTCGAGACTCGCTTCTTTGAGTGAGAGCGGCAGAGCGGTATTGTTGATGTCCTGGGATGTTAAACCGAAATGAATAAATTCCTTGTAGACCTGAAGCCCAAGCTCATCGAATTTTTCTTTTAGAAAATATTCAACCGCTTTAACATCATGATTGGTAATCTTTTCGATGTCTTTGATGTTGCCGGCATCTTCTATAGAGAAGTTTTCATAAATGCTTCTCAAGGGTTTGAATACCTCTTTGTTAATTTTTTTTAACTGGGGCAACGGTAGCTCGCACAGGGCAATAAAATATTCTACCTCGACCAAAACTCGGTATTTGATTAAGGCCCCTTCTGAGAAATAATTTGCTAACGGTGAAGTTGCCTTCCGATAACGGCCATCGACCGGAGAAATTGCTTCTAAGGCTTTAAATTCCATAGTAATATCTCTATTAATTATTTTTTTGATTTAATTTCAACAAAGTATATAGGTAAATTCAAATCAGTGTCAAGGATTGTGAAAAAGGGTAAAATTTAATTATTTTGACAGCTTTAATCATCCTTGATGATTACGGGGTTCCTCATATTTTCCTCGGCAATGACAATGACCTTTTCTTTGTCCAGGGGTATATCACGGCTGGAGAAGGGATGTTTCAAATCAGTAAAAACCTTTAGACTTTTTCTCATAATCAGTGGTAAAAATATAGATGGGGTGTTCAATGCTTAAAAATTAAGGCAAAGGATCTGCTGATGAAGAAAGTTTTTATTATCTTCATTATTCTTGTATTTGGGGCCGCTGGCTATCTCTATTATGACTGGCATGTCAAAACGAAAGAAATGGCTGCCGAACCAAGTATCACATTATATTCGTGGACCGATGAAGAAGGAGCAAAACACTTCACGGATACGCCTCCCCCAAAAGGAGCCAGAGACGTTGAAACATCAAAAGGGTATAAATATGTCGAACTACCACTGGTGGTCCAGATCAAAGATAATACAATCGAATTTTATAAGTGGATAAAAAAGAAAATATTTAAGAAAAAGGAGAAAAAGAAGGATAAAAAAAATTGATCATGACCAAACATACCCACAAACCTAAATTCATACCCCAGTTCATTCCGGCATCCAAAACCGCCGAAAAAATGCGAAGTGCCTGCAATCGCTTCCTGGAGTCCATGACTCCCGAGCTAAGGCGCAAATCCAATTTTGTTGATTTTTATTGACTTGGGCATCCGCGTTATTTAATGAGCAGCTATTGGGCCTGAAAAGTGAAGACTAACTCAATGTTACATAATAAAGTTCTAAGATTTATCTATAGGTTCAAATCAAATGCTCAAAAATCAATAAGCGAACCAGATAAAGAAAAACAAAGAGAGGCAAAAATATGGAAACGGAGATGACGGTAGCAGAAACCACCAGCATTTTTCACCATATAGCAATTGCAACCGGATTGCCTTCATTAGCCGTTGAGGTAGGCCTCATCATACTGACACTGATTATTATTATCGTCACAATAATGGTTGTGTTGGCAATTTTACGAATCAGAAAAGAGATGATCAGTTTAAACTTCAAAATCAGTTATATTGCACGTTTGCTAAAACGGCAAATAGAAGGGGCGGCCCTTAAAAAGGAACCTGAAAAGAAGGTCGAACCTAAAGAAAAAAGAGCTTACAAAGACGAATGGAAATTATAAATCCTCATAGCGAAGTGTCAATGTCAGCCCGACGGCTGTTGCTCAATAGCCAAATCCCTCTTGCGCTCCGGTTTGACGAGTTAGGGTTACTTGCGCATGCCCGTCTTTCCATGTGAGTGGCATTCCAATTTCGGATTCACTTAGATATACCTTCTCAAAAAGCTTCAGTATTGCCCGGTTGAATATGCTTAGCATATGATACTTGACAAGGATCTCGTTTTCCTATTAAGTTCTAAATGGTGGTTGTTTTCTTACTGGCAAAAACACATATAGAAACCTCGAAAATAGGGCGGGCATAATGAATTTAAAACGGAACATTCGTTCTATCCAACCAAAATTGAAAATGGATGTTTTGAGTCCGGATGATATCGCCAAGATACACGAAGCAGCGCTGGAGATAATGGAAGATGTGGGAGTCCGGTTCCCTTCAGAAAAAGCCTTGAATATCCTGGAACAGGCAGGCGCGCAGATCGATAGAAGCCGCATGATTGCAAAAATTCCTTCCACAGTCGTCATGGATGCGATTGATAAAGCACCGGCACATTATACCTTGGCCGGGCGGGATATGAGTAATGACCTGGCTCTTGATGGAAAACATTGTTACCTCTCCACCGATGGCTGTGGAATAGAGGTATATGACCTCGAAACAGGCATCAAACGCTCTTCCTCAAAAAAGGATATTGAGGACTCGGCCCTAATTACCGACTATCAAGATTGTATCGCTTTCTATTGGGGACCTATGGTTAGCGCACAAGATGTGCCGGCCGAGGTGAGACCCCTGCACGAGCTGGAAGCCGCTTTCACGCATACAACCAAACATATTCAACCAGAAACGATTATCACGGAGCCAATCGCCAAATACGCCATTGAGATGGGGGCGGCGATTGTCGGTGGCATTCAAGAGCTTCGGCGACACCCCATTTTTTCCGTTATGCAATGTTCAACGGATCCCCTGGGTCAGGATAAAGGTTCGTTGGAGGCTTCTTTGGTGTCTGCCGAGGCAGGGGTTCCTACGGGATTTATGCCGATGCCGATGAGTTGTGCTACTGCTCCGGCAACGCTTGCGGGTAATTTGGTGATAACCACAGTAGATAGCCTTAGCCCGCTAGTCTTGATACAAATCGCTCATCCCGGGGCGCCGGTATTCTTTGCAGCTGCCCCTACAGCAATGGATTTACGTACCGGAGGATATACGGGTGGCGGGCCGGAAGACCATTTGATGGCGATCGCTTTTAACCAAATTTGCGCGTTTTACAATATTCCCCTTTCTATGGGTGCGTATGCTACCGGTGCCAAAGAACCCGACTGGCAGGCGGCCGTCGATAACAGTTTTGCCGGATTAATGCCTGTTCTGAGCCATACGGCTTTATTAACTGGGGTCGGTTTGCTTTATGGCTCTCAAATTCTATCATATCAGCAGATGATTATGGATTGCGAAATTTATGACATTATAAAAAAATTGGCAGAAGGAATAGAAGTAAATGAAGAAACGCTGGCAGTAGATGTAATAAAAAGGGTGGGAGTCGGCGGCAATTTTCTGGCCGAAAAACACACCCGTAAACATATGCACAACATTTGGCAGCCAGTGGTTTTTGACCGTACGCCATATGATGCTTGGGAAGCGGGCGGCAAAAAAGGTGCTTATAGCAAAGCAACCGCAAAAGCTAAATGGATCTTAGCGAATCATAAACCAACACCTTTGGAATCTGCTCTGCAAAAAGAATTGAAAAGAATTATTCGGGCAGCTGAAAAAGAGTTGATACGATAAAGGAGAATTAAGCAATGCAAGAGCAGGAACTTTTTGCAAAGATGTCTCATACCATTCTAAAGGGAGAAATTGAGGAAGCCGGAGAACTGGCCCGCAAAGCAGTCGAAATGAAAATAGACCCTATCGTTGCTGTTAACAATGGATATACTAAAGGGTTGGATGAGGTTGGGAGATTGTTTCGAACGGGCGAGTATTTTCTCCCAGATTTAGTTGCTGCTGGTGAAGCAATGAAACATGCGCTTGATGTTTTTGATCCGTTCCTCAAAAGCCGAAAAACTGAAAAAAAGTTGATGGGAACTGTCGTCTTAGGGACCGTGGAAGGGGATTTCCACGATATTGGCAAAGGCATCGTTGGATCAATGCTTGTAGCCGCCGGTTTTGAGGTGATTGATTTAGGTGTAAATGTTTCGGCTCAAAAGTTTTTGAATGCAGTCAAAGAGCTAAAACCCGATATCTTAGGGATGTCTGCGTTGCTGACAACGACCATGCCGAATCAAAAAAAAGTTATTGAACTGCTCGAAGAAGCCCAAGAACGCCAAAACGTGAAAGTGATGGTTGGTGGCGCGGCGGTAACTAACAAATGGGCTATGGAGATAAGTGCAGACGCATATGGCGAAGATGCCATGGCCGCTGTAACGGTGTCGGAACAATTCGCTGCAACCTCAGTCAAAAATCAAGCGAACCTTACGCCAACAATAAATCGAATTCGAATGTGATTCCAAAATCTGTTTAACTAATTTCATAATGGAAACGAAAAACGCTATGAGTGATGAAGATTCAGCACTCGTTGTAAAAAATCTTCATAAAAGCTTTGGCTCCTTAGAAGTTCTGAAAGGGGTATCTTTTTCAGCTAAGCAAGGTGAAGTCATTGCAATGATCGGCAGCAGCGGCTCCGGCAAAAGTACAGCGTTGCGGTGTATTAACCTGCTTGAAATGCCAGACAAAGGGGAGGTGATGGTTAACGGTGAATTGATACGTACAAAACAGAAAGGCAGGCATAGAAAGCCGGCTGATATCCGGCAGGTTAATCGGATTAGACGTCAACTGGGAATGGTATTTCAGAACTTTAACCTATGGTCTCACATGACAGTGCTTGAAAACATTACCGAGGCTCCGATTCACGTGCTAAAACTATCGAAGGCAGAAGCAATTGAGCGTGCTGAAGTCCTCCTGCAAAAGGTTGACATTTATGACAAAGGCAAGTGTTATCCCAATCAGCTTTCGGGTGGACAGCAACAGCGGGCAGCAATTGCCCGAGCGCTTGCCATGGAGCCTATGGTCCTCATGTTTGACGAACCCACATCCGCCCTTGATCCGGAACTCGTGGGAGAGGTGCTCCGTGTAATGCGAACTTTAGCCGAGGAAGGACGCACTATGCTCATCGTAACGCATGAAATCGGTTTTGCCAGAGAGGTATCCTCACAAGTAATTTTTCTACACGATGGTCGCATAGAGGAGCAGGGGAGCCCCGCCAAAGTTATTGATAACCCGATCTCGGAAAGGTGTCGACAGTTTCTTTCACAAACCTTTGGCAAGATGTAATTGGTCCACTTTATTGAATGATTTACAAACAAAAGGAGGTGGCGTCATGAAAAAAATTATCGCATTATTAGCTGTCGCTTTTATTTTGCTCGCCAGTGGGGGTGGCATGGCAGGAGAAAAGCTCCGAATTGCAACTGAAGGGGCCTACCCTCCGTTTAACTATATTGGTCCTGATGGGAAACTCGCCGGATCCGACGTGGACATTGCAAACGCTTTATGCGAAGCTATGGGGGCCGAGTGTGAATTGATGGCACAGGATTGGGATGGCATGATTCCCGGTTTACTTGCCAAGAAATACGACCTGATAGTGGCCAGCATGTCCATCACCGAGAAGCGCAAAAAAGCGGTCAATTTCACCAAACCATACTATCAGGCTCCTGCTCAGTTTGTCACCCTAAAAGGTTCCGGGTTGAGCATTTCCAGAGAGGGACTTAAGGGTAAAAAAATCGGCGTGCAGCGAGCAACTACCTATGCGAATTATCTTGAATCCGTTTATACCGATACGGTCAAAATCGTGTACTACGATACAGTCGAAAATCATAATCTGGATCTAGCTGCCGGGCGGCTGGATGCGGTCCTGGCGCAAGCGATCTATATGGGTGGCGTATTGAAAAAGCCCGAAGGCAAGAACTTCGAGTTTGTAGGGCAGATGATCTGGGATCCGAAATACATCGGCGTCGGAGCGGGTATCGCCGTTCGCAAGCAGGATTCTGAGCTCCTCAAAAAGGTTGATGAGGCTCTGGCCAAGATAATTGCCGATGGCACTCACAAGAAAATTTTTCAGAAGTATTTCGATTTCGACCTCTATAAATACTAATGCAAGCCGGGCCGGACCAAGGAACCGGATAAATGTTTGACTTGTATGGTTTTGGAGGCACATTAGCCGCTGGGACCTGGGTGACGATCAAGCTGGCTCTGGCCTCGCTGCTGTTTGGTCTGATTCTGGGTTTGCTCGGGGCCGGAGCCAAGCTTTCGCGCTTTTTCCTCCTCCGCACAGCGGCTGATATTTTCACCACAGTGGTTCGGGGGGTGCCGGAATTGGTTCTGGTCCTGGCCGTCTATTTCGGCGGCGCGGTGATCATCAATGGCCTCGCTGCCCAAATAGGCTATTCCGGCTATATTGAGATTAATGCTTTTGCCGCGGGGGTTTTGGCAATTGGGACCGCTTTCGGCGCTTACGCTACGGAGGTTTTCCGGGGCGCCATCTTGGCCATCCCCATAGGCCAGGTCGAGGCGGCCCGCGCTCTGGGTATGCCTGTCCTTCTGATTTTTCGGCGAATCGTTCTGCCCCAGGTGTGGCGGTACGCCTTACCGGCGCTGGGTAATCTCTTTTTAATTCTACAGAAAAACACGGCGCTCGTATCGGTGACCGGGCTCAGCGAGTTGATGCGAAACACCACCGTGGCGGTGGGTTATACCCGCAAGCCTTTTACCTTTTATTTGACCGCTGCCCTTATCTATCTCGGCCTTACTACGATAACGATGATCGGGAATCAGTTCCTCGAGCAATGGGCCGGTCGTGGTTACAGGGAGGCTTAAAGCATGGATTTTCAACTCATCCTCGAAAGCCTCCCAAAGCTTCTAAACGGAACACTTCTTACCCTCAAGCTCGTCGCCCTTTCGATGGTATTTGGGATGATACTTGCAATCCCGCTGGCCCTCATGCGCGTTTCACAACCGCTATGGCTGAGAGGACCGGCGTATGGTTACATTTTTTTCTTCAGGGGCACACCGCTTTTAGTTCAGATCTTCCTCGTATATTATGGTTTCTCTCAGTTCGCGGCAATACGCGAAAGCATCTTATGGCCGATTCTGCGTGAACCTTACTGGTGTTCAATCATCGCCTTCACCCTGAATACATCGGCCTATACCGGTGAGGTTCTGCGTGGGGCGATCCGGGCAGTACCTTCTGGCCAAATTGAAGCCGGTCTCTCAGTGGGTATGTCCCGTTTTTTGTTACTCCGGCGGATTGTGGGGCCCCAAGCGGCACGTCTGGCACTCCCGGGATACGGCAATGAAGTGATCCTCTTAATCAAAAGCAGCTCCCTGGCGAGTACGGTCACATTACTTGAGATTACAGGGGTGGCGCGAAATATCATTGCCGACACCTTCATGCCGATTGAGCTTTTTTCGCTTGCCGCTGCCATATACTTATCGATGATTTTCATTATCACCCGAATTTTCATGGTGATTGAATATTGGCTGATGGCTCCCATGAGACCGCCCAAAGATATTGAGCAAGTCGATGATGATAAACTCGCAGCCGCCGTTTAAAATCATTCGCAAATGAGATTCCGAAATCCTGCCCAACCATGATGGTGTTAACAGGAAACTGTCTGCCTTATAATTAAGGAGAAAATGGTATGTTCACCAACCAAGAATTCAAAAACCTAGTACAGAAAGAAGTGGACGCCTTTAGAGATAAACTGATTTCCATCAGCCGTGCTATCCACACGCATCCGGAACGTGGATTAAAAGAGTTTAAGGCCTGTGAACTCTTAACTACAGAAATAGAGTCATTCGGATTTCAAGTAGATCAGCCGGTTGCCGGCTTAGACACCGCATTTGGGGCGTGTTTTGAGGGACAAAAGGAGGGCACCAAGATTGCTTTTCTGGCCGAATACGATGCGTTGCCGGGATTAGGCCATGCCTGTGGTCACAATATTATTGCTGCCGCCGCCTTTGGTGCCGCACTCGCTTTAAGAAAGGTTGTATCGGAACTTGGAGGAACAATTTTTCTTTACGGCACCCCCGATGAGGAAGCTATTGATGTTCGGTCAAGAGGCGGCAAGGTGGTGATGGCAGAGGCTGGATTGTTTGAAGGCGTAGATGCGGCACTGATGATGCACCCTACAAGCGGTATGAGCGCCGCCTGGAGCTATAGTTTTCCGCTTAAGGATTTTACAGTAAAATTTCTTGGTAAGCCTGCACATTACACTATGCCTCACAGAGGAATCAATGCCCTGGAAAGTCTTCTTATGTTTCTTAATAATGTTAATACGTTGAAACGTGGATGGATGCCCAATGTCATGTTCGCTTACACGATTACGGATGGCGGGGGTCCAAGTGCGATAATAGTTCCTGAAAGTGCTGAGGCCCATATTACGATGAAAACGTTCTATTCCGGATACCTTGAAAATCTCTATGAAACGGTCAAAACATGTGCACACAATGTGGCTTCTATGACGGGGGCAAAAGTGGAAATAAAAGTTCTGGGTCAATACAAGAATATGGTACCAAACCTTCAGTTAGTCTTTAGTTTGGACGCAAATATGCGTGCTCTGGGAATGGAGGTTGAAGATCCTTGCATCTCTCAAAGAAGGTTGGAACGGCTTTCCTATCCGGGCATTTCCACTGACTTCGGTGATGTCAGCTGGGTTGTGCCAGGCATACATGGGTACTGTAGTATTGGGGAGAACGAATTGGTGGAACATACACCTGAATTCGCCACTGCCGCTGGTTCCAAAAAAGGGCATGAAGCCGTAATTTTATCTGCCAAGGCAATGGCCATGACTGCAGTTGATATCTTGACCGATAATACCTTTGCTAGCAATATGAAGGCAGAGTTTCAAAAATATAAATCGGAAAAATTTATTAAAGTCCCAGGATTACCACCACACTATCGTCCGTTGCCAGAAGAATTCATTCAGAAGCTCTAGTTCATCCTAAAATCATACACCTCTTTTTATACCGTCTTTCGTTTGTGTCGCGCCAATCCGCTGGGTTCAAGGCTTAATTTGTCTCCATCATATAATTGCTCCAAGCCGACCAATGGATGATCGAGACCGCGTTTCCGGCGGTCTTGGCAAATGTGACAGTTTTCCGGACAACCCAGGAAACGG
>CP070746.1:97864-101190 GCA_020348305.1 Desulfobacterales bacterium | reverse complement strand
CGGTAATTTTGGATTATGCTTCAGAGAACGACATTGATCTTATCGTCATGGGCACTCATGGCCGTCGAGGTCTTGAGCATGTATTTCTCGGTAGTGCTGCGGAAGAAGTTGTTCGGCTGGCAAAATGTCCGGTTTTAACCATGCGCGAGATAAAGAAACCACATCCCAAAGAATCACTAAATCGTATATTAGTGCCAATCGATTTTTCTCATTACGCACATCAAGCCCTATTATTCGCAAAAGAAATAGCGGCAACTTATAAGTCACGATTGCAAGTTTTGCATGTTATTGAACAATCTAAACGCCCTGATTTTTATTTTTTTAACACAAATCCAAATCCAAATTTAATCCAAAATATCAGGAAAAAGTCAAAGGAAAAGATAGAACAACTACTTAATACAGTAAAAGAACCGAATGTAGCAGCAGACATTCATATTATCGAAGGCCAGGCTGCCAGAGATATTGTCAAATTCGCTGACGAAAATGATACCGATCTGGTCGTGATATCAAGTCATGGACTTACTGGTTATGAGCAATTATTGATAGGCGGCGTTGCAGAAAAAGTTGTCCGCATGTCTACGAGTCCGGTGTTTACTGTGAAAACTTTTGGAAATTCAAAGATTATTAGTTAGCCTTAATAATATGAAACCATCATATAAATAGAATTATTCTAGAACAAATGTGATAATTTGACTGATAGCTGCTGTATCACTCGATGAAAACTACCGATTGAGGAACAATAATGAAAGGGAAAAAAATGAAAAAGCATGGGCTTGCAAAATTAGGTCAATTATTTGGTAATTTAAGTGCAGGTAAAATTTCTGACTACAAATATAACCGCCAGAATATTGCCCACTGGGATTTATCCCCCAAAAGCAAATGGATTTTAAAGAATATCAATATTGTTGATGTTGAAAAAGGTAAAATCCATGAAGAAAATGCCATACTCATTAATGGTGCTAAATTTGGGAAGTGTCTCAAACAATCAGATGTTGAAACATTATTAGATAAACCTGAAATAGAAAAAGTTGTTGATGGGAAAGGATATTTCTTAGTACCTGGCATGTCTGATTTACACTGCCATGTAAGCCTGGTTAGTGAATATGGTTTAAAACTATCAGGACTTCATTATTTTGACGCACAGCGGATGAAGAATTGTGAATATGCGCTTTCGAAGGGTTGTACAACAGTTAGAGATAGTAATGGTGCGCATGATATGATCAATAGCTTAAAAGACGAAATTGACAACAACAGGCTTCTCGGACCCAGAATTTTACCAAGCTATACTGCGTTAACACCTCAAGGAGGGATGTGGGATCTGAATCCTGTCGCTAACAAAATGGCGGAAATGATTTTTGGTGGTAAAATAATCAATTTCCCAAGAAATATGGAAGATATCAAACGCTATATAGAAGAAATCGTAGCCATGGGGTCTTATTCCATAAAAATATTTCTGGAAGATAAACCTATATATGGCGGTAAAGAAGATTTTTGTTATAACATGTTTACTGATGATCAGGTCAAATATATCCGTGATTTAGCTGATGAGCATGAAAAACTTGTAGAAAGCCATGCCTTATTCATTAAGGGTGCCAGAAAAGCCATTCGTGGCAAAGTGAATTCAATTGCTCACTTGACGCTGGATGAATCGTATTCCATTAAGGACGCGGAAATGATGGTTCAAAATAATGTTGCCATTGTCCCTACCCTGTCACTTGGCAGTTACCTTGCTATGGATTGCGGTACAAAGGGATTTCCTGAACATGAAGAATACAAATTTTTCAGAGAAATGCTACAAATGTATGTTAAACCTAATATGGAAAGAACCACTTTACCACAATTAAGTAATTATTATTTTAGTTTTTACGATTTTATTCAAACCAAAATTGAAGATCGTAAGATGCCGGGTTTTGGGCACGTTTATCCTGAACGCTGTCATGGTTTTGGAGTTTATGCTCCGAAAAGTTTTGAAAATTTCAAAAAGACCGGAACAAAGGTAGGTGTTGGAACTGATGGAGGCACTGGGATTTGTTTTGCAGGAGCGTTAGAAATAGAATTTGAATCGTACTTGCGTTATGGATATTCCACAAAAGAAATCGTTCGTATGGCAACACTAGGAAATATGGAAATAATAAAAATGGATGATCAACTTGGTAGTATCTCGGAAAATAAATGGGCTGATATGTTATTTATAAAAGATAATCCTTTTGAAAATGTCATGTCGATGACATCTCCAGTAAAAGTTTTTAAAGAAGGACGGTGCTATATAGATAACGAAGTCTGAGTCTATAATATATCGCAAGAAGGTAAAATCAGGCCGTAAAGAAAAGAATAAAAACACATAATGAATCGTTTTGACCCGACATTTTTCCGCTTTGCTCCAAAATACAGATGAACTCAAGCATTCGGCTTTATCGAAAAATTTAGATTCTTTATCATGATTATGGCACAAAAGGGGCATCGAGGACAACAAAAGTTCTATTAACAGCAAGAGGTCTAAAATTTTAAAGGAGAATAATCAATGGAAATACAATCACTTAAGCTGGTTTGTTTTTCACCTACCGGGACAACAAAATCCATTATTAAGGCTATAGCAGACGGAATTAATCAAAACAATGCGGAACTGATAGATATCACCAAACCGGATGTACGAAAACAGCAGTTACAGACATCGGAAAATGAATTACTTGTTGTTGCAGTGCCAGTTTATATGGGAAGAGTGCCTGCACTTTTAAATGAATGGCTGCATGCCATTAAAGCTTGTAATACACCTGCTGTATGTATCGTCGTTTATGGTAATCGTGTGTATGACAATGCACTACTTGAGCTTAAAGATATTTTGATAAAACGTGGATGTATACCGATCGCCGGTGCAGCATATATTGGAGAACACTCCTTTTCCAGTTCCGAAATGCCAACAGCCGAAGGCCGTCCTGATGCAAGTGACTTAAATCACGCAGAATTATTTGGGCGTAAAATAAATGAAAAACTACTATCTGTTTCATCAGTCGATCACATTTCTGATATAAATATACCTGGCAACTATCCCTATGGAGGAGTTACGAAGCTATGGAGTGTTGATTTTATAGCAATTAGTAATGAGTGTACGCAATGCGGAATTTGTGCAGAAGGGTGTCCTGTTGGTGCTATCGATTCAGAAAATAGTAATTTGATTGATAAGGAAAAATGCATCACGTGTTGTGCCTGCATCAAGAACTGTCCAGAAAACGCCAGAACTATGAAAACCGGTCTAGTCAAAGAAGCTGCAATGCAGCTAAATAAACAGTATAAAGAGCGAAAGGAGCCGGTCTCCTATTTTTAGTTAT
>CP070746.1:93749-97764 GCA_020348305.1 Desulfobacterales bacterium | reverse complement strand
TAAACCCTTGTCGCTTGGGCAAGGATGTGATTATTAGTGACTAAAAGATTCATTATCTAAAAAATACTCAATTTTTTTATTTAACACAGCAAATACAGTGCCAAGATATGAATTAAAAAATCGCCCAAAATACAGCATGTCTTTTATGGTTAAGATATCAATTTTTATACAGATCCAGTTCATCAATTTCATATTTCAACAAGTTGATTCTTATATAAAACCCTGTCAATTGTGAACTTTATTCCAGAATTATTGGTAAATATATTTCCTATAGTAAATGCTTGATCATAACATCCATCATCTCTTTCCAGACATCCTTGCCGGTGGAGAGCTCATCTATAATTAAATGATGTATTCTCCCAGCATCGCCGGTTTTTTCTTTTTGCACGATGTGAAATGTCCATTGATCAAGCTTTTGTTTTTCAATCATTTTCTTCAACCTTTTGAACGATACAATTTCATCCTCTTTATCGATAAAAATAACAGTGGGAACATTTATTTTTATGCTCATATTTTGGTGAAAATGTTTATAAGATTCAAAAAGCGCATTGTACGCAGCCATGGGAGTCCCAGCATTTGATTGATAGGACATCAATGTAAAACTTGGAAGGGTAAGTCTGGGAAAGGGAGATAGTAATCTAAGCAAATAATTTCTTAAATGCATTTTAAGGGCCGGGGCAAAAAGAACCATCCTGTCAAATTTTATCTCGGGCCTTGAAGCAAAAAGATCGAGTCCAATCAATCCGCCCAAAGAATACCCGACGAAAAACAAGGGAACGTTTCTGTGATCACTCCTATTTTTAGCAGCTTTGTATGCGCTGTATATTTCATCTATCCATAATTGATAGGATGCCTTCTTAAATGATTCAAGCCGTGCTCTAGCGGTGTCAATGCTGTTACGGTGGGAATAATTTTTTCCATGTCCAAGCAAGGATAAATTTAAAACGTCAATCCCGGAATCTGTCAGCCCTGTTATTATGGATTTCATTTTGTCAGGTCGCAAATTGAGTCCGTGAATGACCAATGCAATTCCCCTGACATCTTGTGAAGTGTTGCTGTAAAACCAGCGGATCGAATAATCTTCAGAGGATGGTACTAAAGTATCAGCAGGGACGTCTTGGTTTATTAAATCTGTCTCCAAAGCATGCAGGCGGCCTTTCGGGTCTTCCGGGCCTATTTTTGCAAAAGAATTACCACTTGAAATAACCAAAACCAATGCTATAAGACATTGTATATCAAAGTTAAGCTGTAAGAATTTCATTGACCTTTACCATTGGCTAATACCCTATTAGGGTCAGACAGTATCTTGCTATTTTTTTCTGATTCTAAAAAAAAAGTCAACTTCTGGTTCTCGTTTTTTTCGTGACAAGGAAATAACCTCCTATGGAAAGAATTCTGTTTATAGACAATGCTAATGAAAACGACACCTATCAAGCTCTGGACTATTGGAAACCGTTGTTATTGTATCCCTTTGATTTGAGATGGGAATTGTGGAAGGGTTGAAATATCTGGATACGGTTTCAGGAACGCAAATAACGGAAAGACAATCCTTTTTTAGATCCAACGATAGCTTGCCGAAAGATTCGGGCTGGATCGCCCCGCTAATGAAAGCATTTCATGACACTCGCCCAATCAGCTAATTTTTGATTTTCAAGAGATTAGTTATGAGTTGCCGGCAACTGGCGACAAGTGGCCAGCGACCGGTAGCCAAGAGATGAGGGTTTGTAGCCAGTTTTAGGGGATTCTGTCTTCTCTTACCAGCCGTCTAACATTCGGAACTTCCAGATTGGCGGCGTCAATCCGCCAGTCGCCGCTTGCATCCTGCTGGCCGGTGAGCAGTCCGGTTTTTAACCACTCCGTCACGCCTTTTTCAGTCAGGTAGGTTATTTCGGCGAATTCAGCAATGGAATATGCTTTTTTCACTACGGCCGGCTTTTTGTCTTCTCTTGGCGTTGGTTTTTTAGTTTTAGCAGCGGCTTTTTTGGGCACAGATTTTGCGGGTTTCTTTTTTGCTGACGGCTTACTGATTTTCGAAGCTTTTGTTACGGCTTTCGCCTTAAGTTGACTGGGGTCGATCATCCACTTTCCCGACTTTTTAACCGCTTTGATTTTTCCTTCACGAATCAGCTTAGAAACAGTTGAAGCGGGTATGCCTGCCTTTGTTGAAAATTTACTTGATGACAATAGTTCGCTTTTTTTCGCCATCTCTTTTCCTTTCAACTATATTTAATGATTCTTGAAACAATATGGAGCTTATTAAATAACATTCATTTGAATATCAAAAACAACATTTAAGATAGAACTCGCGCTTTCCCCTATCGATATGAAAAGTTACATTCTGTAAATTTTATGTCAAGTAGAATTTCCGATCCGTAATTTTATATCCTGGCTGCGCCTGCAAATGCGTTTATAGAGATTTAAGAAACTTGGCACTTTTTATAATGCCCGAGCGAAAATACCGCAACTGGAGGTAAAACGAGCCAAAGCATCTAATTTTTCCTTGGCAGCCCCGGAATCAATGGCGTGCTCGGCTCTTTTGATTCCGTCTTTTAAATTGCTATCCAGACCGGCTGCAACAAAAGCGGCCGCCGCGTTGAGCACGACCATATCCCTTTTGGGTCCAGGTTCTCCGTCAAGAATCGCATGGATGATCCGGGAATTTTTTTGAGCATCACCGCCGGCAAGATCCTTACGATCCGCTTTTTTGAAACCATAATCTTCCGGCTTTAATTGAAATGATTCTACATCGCCGTTTTTAAGATACGAAATCTGTGTAGGTCCACAAATACTGATTTCGTCAAAGGTTCCTTCTCCATACACCACAAACGCCTGAGTAGCTCCAAGGTTTTTGAGTACCTGGGCCATTTTTTCGGTCAACAATGAATCATATACCCCTAGAACATGGGCCGAAGAATTGGCCGGATTTGCCAGGGGCGCACTCAGATTAAAAATAGTGCGAATTCCCATCTCTGCTCGAATGCCCTCGACATGTCTCATAATCCCATGGAAAAGTGGCGCAAATAGGAAACCGATGCCAACTTCTTCAATACATTTTTCTACATCCGTGCGGGAAATATCCAGCTTTATCCCTAAGTTTTCCAATACATCCGCGGCACCGAAATATCTGGATCTGGCCCAATTGCCCTGCCGGACAACTTTTATCCCCCCTCCTGCAACGACAAATATGGTCGCCGTCGAAACGTTGAACGTGTTGGTACCGGTTTCCATTGACTCGCTGGTGGCCAGGATTGTCTCATCCTCCACATTAATATCATCTCGATCGAGGTTAATCAGATTATTGTTTACATCCAGTGTCACGACCTTGTTTCTCAATGCCTTTGCGGCACCGGTGAGCTCTTCAATGGTTTCTCCTTTCATCCGCAAGGCGGTGACAAAGGAACCTACCTGAGAGGCTGTCGCCTTTCCTTCCAACACTTCCAGCATGGTTTCTTCCATCGAGGCTTCAGATAAGTCTTGCCCTATGACAACCTTTTTGATGGCTTCTTTGATCATTTTTCTCCTCCTTTCAAAAACTAAAAAAGCCGCTGGATCTATGCCCCCCGGCTTTACAAAATAAAAAAGCCGTGGGACCTTTGGAAGGTGATCCCACGGCTTTTAGTTTGAATTAATTAGCTCATGGTGGGTACACCTTCCCAACGGAGCTGCACCACCACCACCAGCTATAACGTAATGAAATATTATTTTTTTCTATTGATGAATGCATGTATCATTTCCTAAAATAGCCAAAGAAATAAGTCAAGAAGTTTTTTCAATGATCACTTTGATAGAAAGCCAAATTTTTGATACCTTAATTATTCAATGAACCTTGAAAAACGAGTCGGCCATCGTCGAAAGAGATAGGAGTAAAGCAGTGAGAATTATTTTCTTTGCCGGAAAAGGCGGGGTCGGCAAAACCTCCGTAGCCGCCGCCACGGGAATTAAAGCAGCGGAAATGGGTCGCCGTACCGTCATCATGTCCCTGGATATTGCCCACAGCCTGTCGGACATTTTTGAT
>CP070746.1:89175-93649 GCA_020348305.1 Desulfobacterales bacterium | reverse complement strand
TGGTTGACGGAGGTGTCACTGCTCTGGGTCCAAATGAGAGAAATTGAATTCAAGGGAGAAGAAAAATGTCTGATTATCTCACTCAAGAAGAAATGGATGCCCTTCTGGCCTGGCCTGTTCCTGCCATATCCAATGCGATCGAACTTTTTAATATACGCCCGCGCAATCAAGGTTTCATGCTACCGGAAATCCAATGCAGGTTTCCACAAATGAAGCCGATGATCGGCTATGCTGTTACAGGTATCATAACTGCCGATTCTCCCGAAGGTCAAAGGGTTTCCTCGCCGGATTGGTGGGCTGAGATACAGAAGTATCCCGAGCCGAGAGTGGTGGTGCTGCATGATATTGATTGTCCGGTTGTGGGTTCTTTTTGGGGTGAAGTAAACGCCAATATCCACAAGGCCTTGGGGTGTGTTGCAACGGTCACCGACGGGTCGGTGCGGGACCTCGATGAGGTGGAAGAAACGGGATTTCAATTCTTCTCAAGTTGTGTCAATGTCTCCCACGCTTACGTGCATATGATCGATTTTGGCAGCGCTGTAAAGGTGGGCAACCTGATTGTAAAGCCCGGAGACCTCATCATGGGGGATAAACATGGCGTAATTTCTATTCCATTGGAGATAGCCAGAGATGTTCCCATGGCTGCACAAATGATCGAGGACTGGGAGCGTCGGGTTATTAATTTTTGTAAGTCGGAGGATTTCTCGGTGGAGGGTCTCAAGCAGCGTTACCTGTCCCCTCGGCCGACTTGGCCGCCGAAATAGACGTTTAGCGACATCATATCGACAATTTGTTGTCAATGTTTGAATACGAGTCGTATTTTAATTAATTCCTCAACATCTATTTTTCCTTACAATGGATCAACGAACCAATATCGCTCACAACAAAGGCCTGGTCTTAGACCGGGTCACCAAACGATACCAATCAGTTATTGCAGTTGATCATGTTAGTCTGAATGTTGAAAATCGTGAATTTTTGGCGATCGTGGGTCCCACCGGATGTGGAAAGACGACCTTATTGCGGTTAATCGCCGGCGTCGAAAAATTGGATGGTGGTCATATCTACATCCAGGGTCGACGTGTGGATGATGTGAATCCATCGAAACGAAGGGTACGCATGGTGTTCCAGGAACACGCTCTCTGGCCTCATATGCGGGTATTTCATAAAGACTTCCCCAGCAATTTGAGTTTCGGTATGAAACTCCGCAAGCAGCTACCACCGAGCATTGAAGAAACAGCCAATATTATCGCCAAGCGCCTCGGTATTGCCAAAAAGCTGTTTCCCCGCAAGCCGGATCAGTTGTCGGTAGGTCAGAAGCAGGTGGTCGGTATCGGAAGGGCTTTGACCATCATACCCAAAATCCTTTTGTTGGATGAGCCTTTAGCCCATGTAGATCCTCAGCATCGTCTGACCCTTCGACGCGAATTGAAAGACTACCACAATAAGATGGAATCCATAACCCTTTATGTGAGCCACAACCTGCCGGAGGCTTTTTCTCTGGCAGATAGAGTCGCCATCATGCAAGACGGGAAAATTATTCAGGTCGAGAGCCCATCGGAAATTCAAAGCCACCCCGCCAACGAATTTGTCAAAGATTTCATTGAGTGTTTTGAGATGCAATCCAATCTTTTTAAAAGGTAGCACCCTTGTCATCAGTACGTTGTTACTGCCGGATGCATTGGCGTCAACTTAAGGATTTTACGAGTCGTTTTCCGAAAGATACCGGTTATCGTTTCTCCAAAAATTTGCGGAATCTCTCCATTGCCGGCACCAGTACGGACCGATCTGCCGCACAGCAGATTCTTACAGCGCCTTCTCCCCCATTGCCAAAGGCGTTTCCTGGTGCTACGGATATCTTCGTTTCTTTTAAAAGCGTCAGCGCAAAAGAATATGAATCCGTCACCCCATCTATTCTCGGAAATAAATAAAATGCGCCTTCCGGCTCAGCAACTGAAACTGAGTCCATTGAACGCAAGGCGTCGAAACAAAAATTTACTCTTTTCTGAAGCGACTTGACCATCGAACAAACTTCATCATCACCATCTTTCAGGGCCGTTTCTCCAGCGCGCTGAACCATGGACGGCGCATGGGACACGATGAATTCATTCAGCTGGGTGGCCTTTGTGGCAAGGTCTTGCCGGGCAGCGACCCATCCAAGGCGCCAGCCTGTCATACAATAGCTTTTCGAAAATGATTGGACGACGATCACCGCGTCATCTCGGTTGCACAGCCGAAGAATCGAAGGGGCTACCGGCCCGGAATAATAAATCCGTTCATAAACTTCATCAGCAAGTAGCCATAAGTTGTTACGGCGACAAAAATTCAGCAAGGCTTCCTGATCTGATGTTTTGGCAACCCATCCTAATGGGTTGGAGGGTGAGGCATAGACGAGCAGTTTCGTATTTGGTGTCAACGCAGCTTCCAAAGCGGCAAAGTCGATTTCAAATCGTGCGCCGTTGTAAACAAGGGGTATTTCTAAAGGGTGCCCGCCGAAGAGACTGACAATTGCGGATGCATTGGGCCAGTTTGGCGTAAGTACAATCGCCTCATCGCCGGGATCAATTACACAGCGGATGGACACGTTCAACGCTTGAACCCCGGAGGCTGTCACAACGATTTCTGTTTGGGGATTCAAGTTGACGTCGTGCAGCTGCATATATTTAGCTGCGATGGCCTCCCGCAAACTGGGCAAACCCGCGTTTTCGGTATAAAAGGTATACCCGTCATTCATCGCCTGAAAGGCCGCCTCTTTTAAATATTGCGGCGTTGGCATGTTGGATTCGCCAAAATGGAGCCTGAGAACTCCCTCCATAGCAAAGGCCACATCCGCAAGTTCGCGGATACGAGAAGGGGCAACTCGAGATAAACTGGGGGCAAGTGAAATATCCGGCATAAATGTGAACCTCCTTTGTAAAAACGGTTTACCAAAATTAACATTGCCTTGAATTGCATTTTATTGCACGCTAGTGATTCTCAAACGCATATCGGTTTCCATTTCAGGATGAGCACTAATTAAACTAGTTTAAGTAAGATTTCAAGTACCACCCCAATTGAATTAAAAACCAAATATTGACAATTTCGTAAAAAGTCTGAAATTCCTTTAAAACGTCATTCCGGCGAAGGCTGGAATCCAGTGATTTCAGTATGTTCTGGATGCCGGATCGGGTCCGGCATGACGAACTCGGGACTTTTTACGAGACCATTATTATTAGTTTTTCGTTATTTTTAAATCGTTATCGTACTCGTACTCGTCGTCCTCGACAGCATATCGAATAGTGCTCCACTAACGTCCGTTTCTCGATTGCGAGAACGAGGACGAGTTAAACCCGTGGCTAATAAAGAATAACAAATAGCAATTAACGCCTATATGAGCATTTTTCGCTCAATTAGTCTCAAATTGAAATGAGCATCGCAAAAAAAACAGCCGGCACATTCGAATTTTACTATGGCTGGATCATTGGGGATGGCGAATTTCCTTTATTGTTTTTGGCGGACTCTTTCTAATTATTTTATGGCCCATTAATGGACTTTTTCTCAGGCATAAACCAAAAGAAATTTTGGTATGTGCTGGGGGGCAACAGCTCCCATTTTCATGTCTGTATCTGCTGATCTTTACAAAGGCAAAATCTACGGTCTGATATATGGGCTGATTGAAGGCGGCATTAGCGTGGCGGGTGCGCTTGGGGCATGGGTGGCGGGCTCCATCTTTGATAGATCCCAGAGCTATCAAGCAGCCTTTATGCTTGTTATCATCGTATTTCTTTTATCCATCTGCATTGTCTGGATCGCTGCCCTGCGGAAATACCGATCAGCCTGAAATAAAAGAAGATTAGAATTGACCATAATAGGATTTACTTGACTTGGCAACCACCAATTATAATGTCTGTATTTTTAGCAAGATTGTGATTACATCTACATATCCGTATTTTTGCAATTTTGCAGATACAGTAATGATATCACCACTTGCCGGTATTCTCGATTATGTTTGACTAAATCTCATTCAACAGGGCGCAGCGTAACATCTTTATAAAATCAAAAAAATAATCTTATAAGTTTTCACGTTATTGTTTAATTTTCGATTGTCGTTATGATGCGTAACTGCTAATATTTTATAGACTGGTATATATTTGGGTTGAGCTTAAGGGCAGTGCTGCGCGATTTTGCTAATATGCTTACATGGTCAACTTCAGTGACGAACGAATATATTGAAAGCCCAATTATATAGTTAAACCACAAAAGGAGGAGATGATGAAAGTGTTTCGGAGTAAGGCGCAATTTCTCAGTATTTTTATGACTGTGTTAATGTTGCTAGTCTCAATTCCCTGTCAGTCTGTTTTAGCTGCAATAATCGGTACAGAAACGGTTCTGGATTCAGTCCGTGGCCAGGAAGCTCGAGATCAATTAAAACAATTCTTATCGCGCGAAGAAGTTAGGTCCGCACTCATCGCCCAGGGTGTTGATCCTATGGAGGCAG
>CP070746.1:79660-89075 GCA_020348305.1 Desulfobacterales bacterium | reverse complement strand
CCATCATGTTTTTTGCCCCAAGCAATGTACCTCCGGGATACGTGTTCACAACAACTTTTCCACCCGTGCGACTTTCAAATTCTTTTTTCCAACTCTCCATCTGCACGAATGGAAATGTCGGTGCCGGCGGAAAGTTGGCATAGCTGAGCTTGATCTCCGCGGCTAGGGTAGGCGTTGGCGCTAGGGCGATTGTCGTTAAGGTTAACACAATAATTCCTAGAATAATCAAACTTAGTTTTTTCATACTTCGTCCCTCCTTTCTCTCGTTTAGGTTATACATAGTTGCATGTTCACTGACATACCTCTAAGCTTTAAGACATTCTCTTGTTGATACTCCGAACAGCGGCAATTCTCTCCGACCGGCCTACTCCTCAATAATACACTCATCTACATCATCTCTTCCTAGCTCTTGCCCGCACAAATCCAAACCTTTTTTCTCTCTGATGGCAGCCAAGACTCTTTCCGGTGTAATGGGAAGATCTTTAATACGCACACCGACAGCGTCATAAATTGCATTGGCAATGGCAGGCGCTGTGGGCACACAGCCTGGTTCCCCAATACCCTTGGCACCAAAGGGTCCATCTTTATCATAGGTTTCAAGAACCGGGGCTTCGATGGGAACCACATCTTTGGCGGTCAGAATCTTATAATCCCTGAAGTTAGGATTCATATTCTCACCTTTTTCAAGGATAACCTGTTCGGTCAGGGCATATCCAAGGCCCATCATTACACCACCGTAGACCTGTCCTTCCAAAAGCATGGGATTAATTGCTTTGCCGACATCGTGTGCCGCCACATAATTGAGAATTTTGACTTTCCCTGTTTCTTCATCCACTTTTACCTTAACACCGTGGGTACCGAAAGTATAGGTCATAGACATATTGCCCCGAAAATCTTTGCCCATATTTTCGTTGGCAGGATCATAGAAGTATTCCGCCATCAACATTTGTCCGCCGTGGCTGAAATGGGCTTTTCTGAGCAGTTTTCCGATCTCGATGCGCTTTTCGGAATCATCCTGGTGCTGTATGTGTCGGTCACGAAGCGCTATTTTTTCAAGAGGGGCTTCAAGTTGTTTGGCACCCAGCTCGAGCAGTCGGGCCTTAATTTTCTTTGCCGCCCCTAAAGCCGCATTGCCGGCAACAAAAGTGGTCCGGCTGGCATGGGACCCCACATCCCAAGGGCAGATATCGGTGTCGGTGTGAATCACATGGATGTCTTCTATCTGCAAACCGAGCTCTTCGGCCACAATTTGAGCAATGACCGTATCAGAGCCTTGCCCCATATCCGTGGCGCCCGTGAATAGATCTATTTTACCGAAGTCATTCATTTTGATAATGGTGCCGCAACCATCGGATTTGTAGACCCGGGCACCGCCGCCCACATGAATCAAGGATGCAAGACCAACGCCCTCACTTTCTCCTTTGGGTTTTTCCCACTCAAGCTTTTCTTTTACTGCATCCATGCATTCCTCAAGTCCGCAAGTCGTGATCCGCAATCCCTGAGTCGAGACATCTCCGGGTTTGTTCGCATTAATCCGACGAAATTCAATGGGGTCGATCCCTGCTTTCTCCGCCAGCATGTCCATTGTGCTTTCGATGGCAAAGGTGGCTTGGGGATTACCATATCCTCGCATCGCTTGGGCATAGGTGTTGTTGGTATACACACACTTGGCCTCATAGCGAACATTCGGTACCCGATAAAGGGAGGTGATGGGCATCATCATCACCGAGGGCGTGGTCGCACCCCATGAGGTGTAAGCGCCGTTGTCTAAAATCATATTTATATCACGGAAAAGAAGTTTCCCGTTTTGATCACATCCCTGCGAAATATAGGTGATTGTGGGTTGACGGGTCGAGGTGGCGATAAATTCCTCTGTGCGATCAAATTCGACTTTTACCGGACGGCGCGTGTGATAGGCCAACAAAATGGCGATATATTCGTAGGCATACGTATCCAATTTGCTTCCGAACCCACCGCCGATCACCGGCTTGATCACGCGAACTCTATTGCCCTTTAACCCCATGGCCGTAAGGGCATCCAAAAAATCCTTTTGGGCCAGCGAAGGAATTTGCGTGTTTGAATAGATTTTGAGATTATTGGCCGGATCAAACTCAGCAATCGAGCCGCTGGCTCCCATACAGCAATGCGTCACCCAGGTAGTAGTAAACCTGTCTTCCACAATGTGGGCGGCCTCTTTTTTGGCTGCATCCACATCCCCATAGTGAAGCTTCCATGGCATCCTCAGTACATTGGTTTTATGTTCCTCATGGATTAGCGTTGCGCCCTCCTTCATGGCTTGCTCAGGGTCGAAAATGGCGGGTAGAGGTTCGTATATGACCTCAACACCATTCAAGGCCTCATCGGCCGTTTCGGGATCAACGGCTGCCACGGCAGCGACTTCATCGCGATAGGAACACACCTTACCCTTTTTCAGTGGTCGATTATCTTTGTATACGCCCATTTTTATGTCAGGGATATCTTCTGCGGTCAACACACAACGAACCCCCGGTAGTTGTTTGGCTTTTGACGTATCGATACTGACGATTCTGGCATGCGGGAATTTACTGTAAAGAATTTTTCCGTAAAGCATGCCGGGAAGCTTCAAATCTTGGATATATTGAGCGCGACCCGTTGCTTTCTCAACAGCGTCGATTTTCGGAACTCGCTTACCGACTGAGCAGAAATTATGCATATCTTGTGCTCCTCTTCTTATATTAGAAATCAGCTAAAAGATGCAGACTTTAAGCTAATTCTAGTCTCCCCGGTCCCCTTCTTCCGATCTAAATGCAACCACATGCGGCTCTTGTGCTTCATGACCGCTCACAGATTTTATAGAATCGACAATTTGAACATAGCCGGTGCATCGGCAAAGATTTCCGGCAATGGCTTCTTTGATTTCTTCTTCATTGGCATTGGGATTTTCATCCAATAGGGCTTTGGCCGATATGATCATACCCGGCGAGCAAAAGCCGCATTGGATACCGCCATTTTCAACAAAAGCCTTTTGAATCGGATGCAGCGTGCCATCAGGGGATGCAAGCCCCTCAATCGTCATCAGCTCTTTACCGTCTATTTCTGCAGCTAAATACAGGCATGAATTCACCGCATTTCCGTCAACAATAACCGTACAAGCCCCACATTCGCCGCTGCCACAACCTTCTTTCGTTCCGGTATAACCGAGTTCTTCACGAATCAGATGGAGTAACGTCCAATGGTCCTCAATCGCCATATTCATTTTATTACCATTAAAAACAAATGCTATTTCTCGTGACATTTAAAAAGTCTCCTATAATGAATTCGGAAATCGGAATGCGGAATTCTGCTTTCGATCTTGCACGGTTGGCTTCTCTATAATTTGCACCAACTGAAGTTCCCGCTTTTAATAATTGCACACCGATAACATCGGCCTCCCTAGTACAAGGAAGAGATGCTACCAATCGAATAATCTTTAATGCAAACTTTTTTGTTCTTTTTATTAGATCTTTATCTTTTATTATTCACCAATTCCCCATTCCCACTTCCGCATTCTATTTTATTCCGCATTCATTTGTTCCCCATTCCCACTTCCGCATTCCGAGATGCCCTTTCAAGGGCTTTCATCCCCATGCGTGTAACCAGGACAGCGACCATCTCTCGCCGGTACCAGGCCACTCCCCGGATACTGTCCCGGACTTTAGATTCCTCGCCGGCGATCTTTCCGGCCTCGGCCAGGGTTTCTTCATTAATAGTTTTACCGACGAGATGTTTCTCGGCTTGCAAGGCTCTGATCGGTGTTGGTGCGGCCACACCCAAACTTATTCCGGCCTTGGCACACGTTTCCATATCCGCTTCCAAACTCAGCAAGACACCCACCCCGAGCATAGGCAGCTCCATGGCTTCCCGTCTGCCGTGTTTGATGTATGCACTTCCGGTGCGCGGAAGAAGTCGCGGAACGACAACTTCGGTAAGAATTTCCCCTCTTTCCAGATCACATTGACCCGGCCCAAGAAAAAAGCGCAAAAGGTCGACCGACCGCTGTCCCTTAGCTCCGTAAATATTCGCTTTTCCGTCCAACGTTATCAAAGGAATGGCACCATCAGCCGATGGGACCGCATTAACCAGATTTCCACCGATGGTAGCCACATTACGGATTTGAACCGAGCCGATATTTTTCACCGCATCATAGAGAATCGGGTAATGCGCCTGAACCAGCGGCGACGTTTCGATCATGCGGTGGGTGACAAACGCACCGACATAAAGCTCTCCTGTCTCATGATTTAAAAAGGGACGATCCTGGCTGATGATGTGCTTCAGTGAGATTAGATAATCCGGAGCTAATTTACCCTCTTTGATCTTCACGAGAACATCCGTGCCCCCTGCGATATATTTTGCCCGTTCCCCATAGGATTGGTACAATGAAATGGCTTCATCTAAAGTTTTAGGAACAAGGTAGGTAAATTTTCGCATGACATCCCTCTATTATAGTCGGTTATCGAAAAACCGCTTCGACTTTCTCTCCGATCTTGGCAATGAACAGTAATCCATAACTTCCACCTGACAACTGACCATGACTTGCTTTTTTATTTCGTTTTGTACTTTCTCAGCAAGCTCCGGTCGCTGCGATGGGTCAAACTCTTCGCAACACTCCAACTTAATGGACATATAATCTTTTCCATCCTCTTTTCGGTCCAGATGAACCTGATATTCACAATTGGCTTCAGGAATGGTGGAAAGCACTTCATCGATCTGGCCGGGATAAATATTGACCGCTCGAAAAATGATCATGTCATCCGAACGCCCCAGAATTCTGTCATGCATGGGCAGGATATTGCCACAAGAACACGCATGGTCAATCGCCCGGGTTAGATCCCGTGTGCGATAGCGAATAAGCGGGGCTGCTTCTTTGCACAGCGTCGTAACCACCATTTCACCGATTTCACCGGCTGGAACCGGCTCCAAGGTTGAAGGATCTAAAATCTCCAGCATATAGTAATCCGCCCAGTAGTGAATCCCCTCATGCTTCGGGCAATCAAGGCCCGTACCCGGTCCATAAAGCTCTGTCATGCCCGGAATGTCGAACATATCCTCCAGTCCCAACAATTCCTTAATTCGCTTGCGCATGGCATCGCTGCTGCGCTCCGAACCGAAAATCATTTTCTTCAGCGCGATTTTGTTTTTTAAATTTCTGCGGTTGACCTCTTCAGCCATCAACAGGCCCATGGATGCCGTACAGCACATCACCGTTGATTGCAGATCCACCAAGAATTGGCATTGCATATCGACATTGCCGGGGCCCACCGGAAGGGCCATGGCGCCTAGCTTCTCGCATCCCAGTTGAAATCCGAAACCGGCCGTCCATATTCCGTAACCAACGGCAATTTGAACTCTGTCCTCATCGGTCAGTTCAGCCATCTCGTAACATCTGGCAAAAAAATGAAGCCAATCGTCTATATCCTTTTGGGTATAGGCCAACACTTTTCGTTTACCGGTAGTACCGGATGAGGCATGAATTCGAACCACCTTGGACTGCGGAACGGATAACAACGGAAACGGATAGCCCTCTCTGAGATCATCCGCTGTTGTAAAGGGAAGCTTTTGGATATCATCTAAGGTTTGGATATCATCCGGGCGGCCACCGGCGTCGTCAAGTCTCTTGCGGTAAAAGGGTGATCCCTGGTAAACATGATTCACCGTCCACTGAAGGCCTTTTAGTTGATGGGCTTCAAGCTCCTTGATGTCTTTAAATGACGGCATGAAGGTCTTACCCATTTTCATCTCCTTTTCAATAAATTGCAGACCATATGATTAACCCACTTGCTTCTTCTTTCTCGAACCACGAACCTTATCAGTTTCTTCCAGATCCACCTTGAGTGTGACCGGATCAATGACAACACCGTAATCTTCCTGCGCCCGCTCAATGCTTACGTAATCGTTAAACACATCCGCTGCAACCGCCTCCGGATCTCGCTCCAGCGGATCGCCATATCCGCCACCACCGGCACTGTGAAATTGGATGACATCTCCTGACTGACACAGGGTTAGTCCGCTGGGATCGCCGGATTGGTCATTTATTACAAATTGGGCCTTTGCCCCCGCTTTGGCGTTAAACAGACCCTGGGGTGGATAACGAAAACGCCCGGCCTGCATAGCAATCGTCGTCGGCGGTTGGGGCGCTAATTTATCATCCGGGATTCGAATCACCATTTTTCTGCCTAACCCGCCTCTTAATTTTCCGGGTCCACCGGAATCGCAAACCAGACTGCGCTCCTCTACGATCAGCGGCGTATCGCTTTCAAAAATTTCCACAGGCGTATTGGCACCATTGGCCGGGAAAATCGCACAGTGATGCCCGTCCATCCGGCTGCTGGCTCCCAGGCCACCTCCCCGAATAATCATGGTTAGCCAAGGTTTGCCGTTGTGTCGTTTCCCATAAAAAATATTGGTCTGGGCCGGGGTGCCGCCGCTTTCGGCAATGATGTTATCCGGTGTTGCATTGGCCAACGCCTTGAATACCATTTCGGTCATAAAATGACCGATCTGCATCCTTGCTGCAACAGGGGCCGGAAACTTACAATTGACAATACTTCCTTCAGGGGCTGTCATCTTCACCGGACGAATAGCACCCTCATTAATCGGAATATCCGGATCAAAGGCGCTTTTGATGGCCATAAAGACATAGGCGTAGGTGAAATTGTAGACCACATTTCCGCCCCAATCCACCTGGGCAGAGGTGCCGTCAAAGTCGATAGAAACGTCGCTGCCTTTAACCGTGACCGTAAGCTTAAGGGTAATATCTTTTCGCTTTCCCGCGCCTTCGATGATGCCGTCATACGGATACACACCGCCCGGAATCTTGGATATGGCCTCACGCATGCTTTTTTCGGTGCGATCGATAATTTCATCGGCCAAATCATCCAGCGTATCCAAACCTTCGTCTTCCAACATTTCAATAATCTTTTGGGAGCATACATGGTTGGCAGCCACCTGGGAGCGGATATCGCCGGTAACCTCCTCCGGTGTTCTGACATTCCACCGTATCATATTCAATATAGGTTCATTCAATACACCGGCATCGTAAAGCTTCAACGGAGGTATAAAAAGGCCTTCCTCATAGACCTGTCGATTATCAGAAGAAACCCTTCCACCAATATCCGAGTGATGAAAAACACATGCCGTAAAAGCGACCGGTTTATCTTTGTAAAAAATCGGACTCAACACACAGACATCGTTGAGGTGGCCCGCCAACAACCAGGGATCGTTAACGATAAATACATCTCCCGGCCGATATTCTTCCAGGGGCATAGAATTGATAATCGTTTTAACTCCGAGCGCCATGGCACCGGCTTGTCCCGGGGTGCAAAACGTGCCCTGAACCAATTCCTGTCCGCGGCTATCCGTAAACATACATGTATAATCGTGGGCATCCCGAAGAAGACTTGAAAATGCCGTTCGGGAAACGGAAGCATCGGCTTCATCAACTATCGAAACCAACCTTCGCCACAGTATCTCAAGGGTAATCGGATCAAACCTGGAATTCGGATTTTGGATTTTGGATTTATCTGAGATATTCAATCCTCCTTCGCTTTGCATGTCTTATGTTCCTTTTTTGTAGTGTCCTCCAAATAGTTATCATTTTTCAATTAGTGCGTGGGTAATGGTTTTGTAATACTAATTTAAATTTCGTATTATAAATTTAAATTAATCCATACAAATCCATACTCATCTACCGAAGCCTTTGCATCCTCACCGATGATAATTGTCGATTCTTTCTCTTCTATAATAGCCGGCCCGTCAAAACTTTCGCCCGGCAAAAGTTTGAGACGATCGTAAACTTTGAAATGGATAAATTCTTTTTTAAGCAAAGAAAATGCCTGGCGCTCACCTTTGATACCATCATCGCGCGATCCCTCAGCATTTTCCAGGGGCGGTATGTTAAACGGCCGTTCCGGAAGGCTGGCTCTAACCTTAAACGTAACAAATTCAACAGGTGTTTCGGGATAGGTACGCCCGTATAGTTTTTTGTAGACGTCGTCGAAAAATTCTCTAATCTGTTCTTTTTTCCAGTGATCAAATGGTTTGCCCGCAATGGACAAATCAGTCTCTGCACCTTGGCCCACAAATCGCATCATAAGCGTTCGCTCAAATATGACATTCTGCTCTTTGTCGGCCTCCTGAAGTATCGCTGCTCCTTCGCGTTCGAGCTCCACGAAAAGCTGTTCAATTTCATTAAAATCCGCATCATCCAGAGCAACCCGGTGGCTTCGTGACAGATCAAAGGCAACCGGTGCCGTAAAAAAGCCAAGTGCGGATCCGACTCCGGCCAATGGCGGTACGAGGATACGCGGCGCACCGATTTTTTTAGCCAGCCCATAGGCATGGACGGGACCGGCACCACCAAAAGCAGAGATGGTAACGATGTTGGGGTTACCCCCCTTTTCGGCAATATGGGTTTTGGCGGCAGCCGCCATGGTCTCGTTAATCAAGTCGTGGATACCAAAGGCCGCTTCCGTTACCGTGGTCCCTAAAGGTTTGGCAACTTTTTCTTGAATCGCTTTTTCCGAAGCCGACGGGTCAAGGAGCATTGTGCCACCCAAAAAGTAATTGGGATCTAAATAGCCTAGTATCAGGTCTGCATCTGTGACCGTCGGCGCTTGGCCACCGCGACGATAACAGGCTGGTCCGGGGTCGGCACCGGCGCTTTCCGGACCGACTTGAAGAAGGCTCATTTTACTGATCCTCGCGATGCTGCCACCACCGGCCCCGATTTCCATTAGGTCCACCACCGGCACCTGAATCGGCAAACCGCTGCCCTTTTTAAAACGCTGGACACGGCCTACCTCAAAAGTAGACACCAAACCGGCCTGGCCCTTTTGGATCAGACAGGACTTTGCCGTTGTCCCGCCCATATCAAAACAAAACATATCTTTGATCTGAAACATCCGCCCATAATGCTGGGAAGCAATGACCGCAGCCGTAGGACCGGATTCGATGATCCGCACCGGAAATTCCCGCGCAGTTTCCACTGATGTGATACCACCGCTGGAAAGCATGATGAACAGTTTAGCGTTGAATCCTAACGACGCTAGTCTCGAGGAGAGTTTTTTAAGATATTTGGCCGTAATCGGCTTGACGTATGCATTGGTGACGGTTGTGCATGTTCTTTCGTATTCGCGGATCTGGGGCAATACTTCATAAGAAGTGGATAGAGACAGGTTTGGTGATTCTTTTTTGACGATTTCTCGAATCTTGATTTCGTGTACCGGATTTTCATAGGAGTTAATCAGGCATACAGCCAGTGATTCAATCCCTAAATCGAGCAAGTTGGAAAGTACACGTCGAACCTCATCGACGTCTAAATCCTTGATCACGCCACCGTCACTCGTAAACCGTACGGACACTTCGTGCCGAAGGTATCTGGGTACCAGCGGGAGCGGGT
>CP070746.1:69646-79560 GCA_020348305.1 Desulfobacterales bacterium | reverse complement strand
TTGATGAAGCTGCGGGGCTCTCGGACGGCATCGTAGGCCGAACTATTTGATCAAACCCAAGAAGTACTGATGGAACCTGGTATCGTCCGTTAGTTCGGGGTGAAATGCGGTGACCAACAGATTGCCCTGACGGGCGGCCACCGGGGTACCGTTGGCCAACCGGGCGATTTCGATCGCCTTTCCTTTTGTTTCAACCAGCCGGGGCGACCGGATAAAAACTCCGTGGAAGGGTTTGGAAGCACCTTTTTCCAGAACTTTCACATATAGATCTTCTTCAAAACTTTCTTTCTGGCGGCCGAAGGCGTTGCGTTCAACCACAATATCCATGAGTCCCAGCAAGGGCTGATCTATTCCAACCTCTTTTGCCATTAAGATCATGCCGGCACAGGTGCCCCAGAGCGGTTTCTCATCGGCAAACCGTCGCAACGGTTCTGTCAACTGGTACATAGCCGCCAATTTGCCAATCGTGGTGCTTTCGCCCCCGGGGATAATCAGCCCGTCCAAACGATTTAATTCCTGTGGTAGCCGCACCTCTACTGCTTCCACACCAGTCAGTCGCTGCAGCATCAGGATGTGTTCAACGAATGCGCCTTGCAGTGCCAGTACCCGATTTTCATTCCTTCAACATCTGTTATTTTATGTTTTACCACAGAGAGCATACGGGGGGGTTAAAATTAACGGGCTGTCGATTTCAACAAAGCATGCTTTTATCATTTTATCTGTATGCTCTGCGATTTCTGTGGTGAATAATACCAGTCAATTCGGCATATTTTCTTACCACCCGCGCTGCGCCAGTGTCTCGTTTTCCACCAGGCTGCTGACGCTGATACCGACCTTAGATTCACCAAGGTTTTGACTGATTTCAGCCAGAATTTTGGGATCCCTGTAGTGGGTGGTGGCTTCGACAATTGCCTTAGCGCGCCGCGCCGGGTTGTCGGATTTGAAAATGCCCGAACCGACAAAAACACCGTCGACGCCGATCTGCATCATCAGGGCTGCATCCGCCGGTGTGGCAATGCCGCCGGCCGCAAAATTAACCACAGTCAATTTTCCCTGTTCTTTGGTTTGTTTCACCACTTCATAGGGGGCACCGATATCCTTGGCAAACGCCATTAATTCGTCATCCGGTTTGGATTTCAGGTCCCGGATGGCGCCCAGTACGGTGCGGGCATGGCGCACGGCTTCGACAATATCGCCGGTTCCGGCCTCGCCCTTGGTGCGGATCATGGCGGCGCCTTCTCCGATCCGGCGCAGGGCCTCGCCTAAATCCCGGCACCCGCAAACAAACGGAATCATGAAGGCATGTTTATCGATATGGTGGCGTTCATCAGCCGGGGTCAGCACTTCACTTTCGTCAATATAGTCGACGCCGATGGCCTCTAAAATCTGGGCCTCCACGAAGTGACCGATGCGACATTTTGCCATGACCGCTATGCTGACCGACTCCATAATTTCTTTGATCAATGCCGGATCCGACATGCGGGCCACCCCGCCGTGTTCACGAATATCGGCCGGCACCCGCTCCAAGGCCATAACCGCAACTGCGCCGGCTTCCTCGGCAATGACAGCATGCTCCACCGAAACCACGTCCATAATCACGCCGCCCTTAAGCATTTGTGCCAGACCGCTCTTTACCGTGAAGCTGCCCACACCGGCATCTTGATTTTTTTCTTGGTTTTCCATGGTAAACACCTCCCTAATAGGTTCTAGCCTCACACCCGACATTATTTGCGAGTCGGTCTACCGCCCAGCGCGGCGGCCTATCACGGCGAAGCTCCCCAGAGCGAACACGGGTGGGAGCCGGTTGAGGAAACCGTGGCCGACGCTACGTTTAAGATCTCAGACGCAGCGCGTTTGACCTCAGTGATTGAAAGCGACGTCGAATTCATTTCGACAATCGCTGAAACCCTTTACGACAAGTCGAGGGTTATTCACTTTTTGTTTGTCTTCACATTAGCGGCTGTGGTACAAAAAAAACAGATACAGATAATAAAAAAAATATGCATAACAGTTAAGCCGTCATTCGACAGAGTTCAGACGCATTTATCCATAATTATTAATGCATTACAGGGTAATTGACGAATTGAATGGAGCCAAGCATGTATGATACTAAGAAAATTTTCCGTTATCAGCATCTGGTCGACGAAATCGAGCAAAAGATCATGAATGGGATCTATAAGCCCGGCGAAAAGCTCCCATCGATCCGGAAGCTTCACAAGCAATCGAACCTGAGTATCTCTACCATCTATCATGCTTACGTGGAGCTGGAATCCATGGGGCTGGTTGAGGCCAGGCCGAAATCAGGCTATTACGTCAATCCGGTTGTACTGCAAAAATTAAAGATCCCTCAATTCAAGAAGATATCTTTTCCGCCTAAAAGAGTAAGGTTGTCTTCCATGGTCAATTCGGTCATAGCCGCCATCAGCAATCCCTATCTTCTTCCCCTGGGCTCAACGGTAACCGATTCGGAACTTCTGCCGGTTAAATACTTTTCTAGAATCCTGAAAAATCTTTCCCATTCCGAGCTCAAATCAATGATTTCCTATTCGCTTTCCGAGGGGTACCCGGAGCTTCGTCGGCAGATCACGCTTCGCGCGGTGGGCGTGCTGAAAGGAGTTGCGCCGGAAGACATCATTATCACCAACGGGTGCATGGAGGCCGTGGCACTGGCGATGCTGGCCGTCGCTCGGCCAGGTGATACAATCGCTATTGAAACCCCAACGAACTTTGGTTTTCTGCAATTGCTTCAGGAACTGGGGCTGCTGGTGATGGAAGTACCGACCGACCCGAGGTATGGGGTGGATTTAGACGAGCTGGAGAAGATCTTTCGCCAAAACAGAATCAAGGCTTGTCTGCTGGTGCCCAATTTTCATAACCCCCTGGGGGCTTTGATGCCGGATGATCACAAAAACCGCCTCGCGCAATTGATCAATGAATATGAAATTCCCCTGGTTGAAGACGACATCAGTGCTGAATTGCATTTCGGAGGACAACACCCGCTGCCGCTGAAAGCCTTTGATCATCAGGGGCTGATTGTGACCTGTTCCTCATTTTCAAAGACTTTGGCACCGGGACTGCGCATCGGCTGGGTAATTCCGGGAAAGCGCTTTAAAGAAAAGATTCAGAATTTAAAAGCCGCAACGACGGTTTCCACCTCAACGCTCGATCAGTATCTTGTCGAGCAGTATCTGGCCGGCGGGGCTTACGAGCGGCACCTCAGGCAGCTGCGAAACGTGCTGAAGAAACAAGTGGTCAGAACCGCTTTGGCCATCCAGAAACACTTTCCGCCCGAAACCCGGCTGGCCATTCCCAACGGCGGCACGCTACTGTGGGTCCAGCTTCCGCCGCAGGTAGACGGATTGAAAGTCTACCAGAATGCATTGGATCATCGGATTGCAATTATTCCAGGCGGGGTATGTTCAAACTCTGGGCAGTTCAAGAATTTTATTCAGGTCAGCTGCGGGGCCCCTTATACAGCAAAAGTGGAAAATGGAATCGCAACATTGGGCCGGATCATTTCAAAACTATCCGGCAAATGATGTCAATCTGGGTTGCATCGTAAGCAAGAGGGGATATAGAATTAACCTTGATTGCTCAGCAGGAGCAGGAGATAATTTTGAGCTGGAGACAAATTCTTTCGATTTTGACCAACGCTTATCAATTTCTTTTGAATAGTGTCCTATTATTGAATCGTTGCTGTCTTTTATTTCTCAACAACTGAATACAGACTACACTTTTTCGAAAGATCAATCAATCGTCTATTCAATCTAAGTTTTATGCGGAATGAAAATAGAAGATTGGCAGATGCAATCCACACAAATGCTAAACGATGGGTTACGGCTAAACTAACATCGCACAATTTTATACCTTTCATCAGCACATCTAACAAATTTTCAGCCCTTCAAAATTTCACCTTAAGGCACGCAACATACACTTTTAGACAAGCCAAAATTGATTACATTAGTTGATGCATTATTCAAGTAGGCACCAAATTCATACTTGGTGGTCACCTAACCTCCCTTGCCGAGCAGCTATCATCTGAAGTTAGGGGCCTGGTAATTGCGTTGGTATGACCTAAGGCTCCGTTTTGGAAAAATGATCAAGCATTTCAATCTATTTTAGGAAGCACCTCTCGAATAATAATAGCCTCTTTTGCAGCCTATTTAATCAGCCAATTACATGATGTATGGGCCACAAGAGAACTGGCAGAAAAAGTAAACGCCTTTATTGACAGGCGTTTCGGCCACCCTTGATAGACAAAGTACTCGATTTTTTAACCATTTCTACTAAAAAGTAGCTTAATCTACCTTCCAATTTTTTGGGGCGGATTCATTAATCCCTTATCCAAAGTTCGTATCCTGTAAACAGAGGTCTGGGCAGTAATGTACAGGCTTCGGCCATCATCACCCCAGGCACAGTTCGCAGGCGTTTCTGGAGTAACAATTGTCCCGAGGTGTCTGCCCTTATCATCAAGCACACATACCCCCCCCGGGCCTGTGCAGTAAATATTTCCATTTTGGTCGAGTTTCATTCCATCGGGTGATCCAGGTGTTTCAATATTCATATTCACTACTGTCCAAAATAAATTGAAATCATGATTTTTAGAGCTCAAAAGTCTTATAAAATCGTTTTAAAACGTTATATCCAAAAATCAGGTTGCTATTTCTGTTTGCTACCATTTCAGATCCCTTTTAAAGGCAATTACATTTGTATTGGCGGCGGTATTTCCGGAACGACATCAAAAGGTTTGTCCAACCAGCCCCAAAGATCTTTGTAACTGAACAGATTCCATCTTAAAAAATGCTACCAGGTTCGATAACGACCATGCGAACTTTGACTTCAGGTGGAATAATTTTATCAGCAGCGTGGCAATCAATGCTGTCTAAATCTGGATATACAGAGCGTTCTCCGATGTACTATCAACTTGTAGTGATGTTGGTCAGACACCGCCGAAGGTCGACAATTGAATAAAGGAGAATAATATTCTCATCACGGGCTGCATGTACGACATAAAGGCCGGGCGAGTATTGTTTCTGGATGATAAATAGTTCCAAAAGCGGATCCACCAGCCATCTAATCAATAAAGAATGCAAATCATGTCCAAATTAAGCGCCGGCATCAAATTTTCTTGCAGTTGAGACGACTAAAGAACCTTTCAACATTAACATTGCCATAACAAGTATAAAAGTTTATGAAATTGTATAAACCGGCTATATATCTCCACTGCGCAATTATTAGGGACTCCTTCTGCTAATCCTCAGAATAACGCAATAAATTCCTTCTGGAGAAGGCAGAAAAGCTCTGCCCTCTCCTTTGGGGTGATTCAGTTTTTTCAGGCTGCTTTTTCCGGTACTACATTACCCGAACGAATTGGTGGACGATTCTTTACATAGAATCCGTTTTTACCATAAATATTCTTTAGAATTCTGGCCAGCTTCCTGTCGGACCACTTGGCTTTGTACCTTAATGAGCTGAGAACATCTCTGATGAAGGCAATTCCATCATCGGAGAGCTGTCTCTTGGTGATGATTTCGACGGCGTGCTTCACTGGGGTCTGGTCGACAACCGCCCGTTTCTGAGGTGCATGCACAGCTACGGTCTATGTCTTTGGCGGTTGGGTCACTTTGACGACGCCGAGCGTGTGTTCGACCGAATGCTCTGGCTCAATCCGTCGGACAACCAGGGCGTGCGCTTCCTGATCGATGATGTCAAGGCAAGAACAGCATGGGAGGAGCGCGAAGTCAAATAGAAAGCTTAAGGGAGACTGCATAGACCTAAAGATCTTCGAAGACATAGATCCGAAAAAGATTACCTCTGCAATGGCAAATGAATGAAGTGATTGGAATCGCACTATGAAAGATAAAGAAACCACGATGGGTCAGCTTTTGATGGAATCTCTGACAACGGATCAGATCGCATGCATGCTGGAAGTGGTTGTGTCGGCAGGTGATTTGAAAAACCTAATGGACGATTTTATGAGGGCTGATCCGGATATGGCCGCCACAGTTGACGAAATTCTAAAAGGGGTTCGGACTAAAGCCGACGGGAAAACAAAAAGCCGGCCGGTTTCGCATAATCGGACCATAGAATATTGGAATTCACTATGGCGTCATTGGCATGAAATTCTTGCAGACGTCGGAAATGAAGAAGGAAAGTATGCGGTCCAGGATCACCACTGGGAGGAACCGTATTTTGACGGCTCTTATTTTGCTTCTGATCTTGAACCGATCGCGCGGGATATGCTGGGCTTGATTGATGACGTCTACGCGTCGGTTGAGTTTCCGGATCTCTTTATAGAGGCACTGGAGGAAATCGAGGCAAGCATCGCTTCGTATCCGGAGTGGATGGGGGTCGAATATGGTGAGCCCTGCGAGCTTGAAAAAAATGCAACCAGTTGTGTGTTAAAGTGGCTATGGTCGGGCTTGCGGCATGAACCCCATTCCGGTATTAGCTTGCTCGAAAAGGTGTATAAAATCGAAGCATCATACGAACTGGTTTGCATGAATCAGAATGCGCTTGTTGATTGTTTTGTAAACCTCCCCACTGATTCCTGCCGTGAAATTTATGCCTACTTGCAGGATGAGGCACAAGTGATTGATCTGAGTGATGTCTATTCCCCATGGCATCAAATCAATCATGTTTATGAATCCCGGTTTGATTCAACAAAGTACCTGGAAACCTGCCGGCGCCATTTGGGTCATAATTGGCGATATGGTCGTCCGTTGATCGATGATGCGTTAAATCGGAACGAATTTCAAGAAGCGGAACGGTGGCTGGAGAAAACCTTTTCCAGTTTACTGGAGCGGAAAAGAAAGGGAAAATGGTACCCGGAATTATCCCTGCTTATGGATCAGCTTGAGTATTACATGGAAGAAGGTCAGGAGGAGATAGCGGCCCTTTTGCTGGTGTGGAGTGAGGTTTCCCTGAAGTTGGGCGATACACAGCGCGGGACGGCCGCCCAATTACAGGGTGTCATATTTCGACTGCCGGAAGACTGTGAGGCGGTCATTAAAGAATACAAACGCATAATCGGTCCCAAAACAAGAAAACCCGTAGATCCGATTTTTGAACAGTGGAAAACTGAAATGGCTAATCGCAGCTTCTCTCGGTATATGGACGCTCCCACCATTTCCGATTCCTGGGTTCACTGGTTGATAGAGGCGAGTTTGGACCCGAAAAAGAAAAAAGAATGGTTTTTGTGTAAGTTCAACGGCTGGCTGAACGATTTGAAGAAAGATAAAAAGGTCTTTAAAAAACAGTGGCACTGGCTGGCACGTTTGACTTCAGATTTGCCTGACAGCAAACGTCTCGTGCAAAAATATCCGGTCTTTTACAAAACCGCACTTCCGGCAGAAGCATCTGCAGATGACCTCCTCGGTTCTTTTCGGTGCAGGGGTTTGAAGAAAATGAACGCCGGTCCTGGCCTTCTCGTGGCGATGGAAGTATGGAAAGAGCATCTGCACCTGATCGTGCCCGATCCGGCACATGCTTATAAATCAGACTACACCGATCATGCCGCTTGGTGCAAAGCCTTGCATGAACTGAATCAAAATTCCTACACGGCTTTACTTTCGCGGTGGCGTAAAAAACATAACCGCCGCCGAAACCTGTGGCGTGATATGAAAGCAATTGGTTTATCGGTGTGAGCTGGCATCCATCGATTTTCCTGAAGCTGAAATATTTCAACGCTCAATCCAGTGAAAGCTCGGTCACCGCTTCTGGTCAATTCCACTGAAGATCTCCCAGAAAAGTTCCGCTCTTATTCTAAATCCCATTGCTTTCAAATTGATGAACAATTCTTCAAGATCAGGCACGAATGCACCAATTTCCATTAACCGCCTGATGATACCCAAAGTACCTTTCACCGACAGACCCAGTCGCATCGCTTCCACTCTTGCAGCATGGTCATCCAGGATGGCAAGATCGGCTCCAGTTTCAATGGCAAGGGCGATGGTTTCTGCTTCGCCTTTCCCCAATCGTCGACCTAGCGCATTAACGAAACGTTCATTTTCTGCTTTTAAAACCGAAACGCGCCGTCCTTGAATAAGATCTTTGACTGCCTCGGCTGAAGCGTCCGGCTTCCGTCGGATCTCTGAATATACCAATGAAGGAATGTCAATCCGGTCAAATAAGTTCGAAGCAGCTTTGATTATGCCAAGCTTGGTCAAAAATATGATGGGGGAGCTGTTAAAAACGGCCTTCATCACCACTTCACTTCCGTTTCGACATCGCTTTTTTCGAGATAGGAAAATTCCACCCTCATGGCATCCAGTAATTCAAGAAAGGCTTCCTTTCCCATTCCCATGATTTCGGCGGCTTTGCTGAGACTTACCTGCCGTAGCACCAGAGCACCCACTACGCCCAACAGTTTCTCCCGTTCATTTACCGTCTTGAAAAATGGCAGCTCGCTCGCTATTTCCTTCAATGGGGATGATTCCATTTTTTTTCGTTTCCTTTTGATTTTATTAAACGATACTTATTTTTAAAAATATTTTATCGATACCTTATTATGTTTTGATCAATATTTCAAACAAGATTATGAAATCACAGGCTCATTCAGGAAGGTTCTAATAAATAGACAGGTTCAACGCTGCAGTATCTATGGGCAGATGGCTCATTAAACAGGGGAGTTTCACCTTTATTTGTTTACAATGGATAATTTAGGGAAAATTTAAGACTTGAAATCCCCTATAGATAGAGTTGGGCAGGCTCCGCGAGCTACACCCTATGGGCTCGCTCGCCTCCCCAACATCTATCTACAGGAAAGGTACCAGAAATCAAAGGTTGCTAACGACTCGGATCAGGCGCGCTGACAAGCGTCGCCTGCATCCGGCTTGTTAGGAGCTATTCCTTTGAATTAAAATAATGGAAAATGAAAAAGAACTGGAAAGAACACTCTTCCGCCATTAATCATCTTCAAAACGCTGTCTATTGAAACAATATCTGCACTGCACCATCTCTCTGGCTCACCTGTACCCCATTGATGTGCAGATTCTTCCCATGAGTGGTTTTCATTTTCTTCTCCGCATTTCGGGCATGTGCATTGCTTTTCAGGTAGGCATGCGCCACAGGATTGACATTGTCTTGACGCTGTTTGGTACTCGGTCGCAAACAACAATTTGAAGAATGCCTTTATTGTGTCAAACATTATCCATTGCTCCTAACGTTCTGCGAATATGCGAAGTTGGCCGAAGGCCAATTTGGGTGTAGCGAAGCGGAACCACATATTCGCTGTTAGGCGCAGTAGCTTTGCGTCATTTTGAAACAAAAAATACATGGATGTATTTTTTGTTATCTACCATAGAACTTACAGTTTTTCAGCCTTAACAATACAGTAAAACGGTTCGATATCTAGTTTTTCACTGAATTGAATATATTCTGTCATTTTTAATCCACATTCTTTTAAAAATGATTCAACTGCTGATTTAAGATCATTTGACATGTCTATTCCAAATTTCCAAGGCTCTCCCATTTTTTCTATCATACTCGAGGATCTTTTAACTATTTTTGAGGTTTCACCTAATATGAATGCTTTGGAATAAAAGTCTTGAGCGATGATACTTCCATCTACACATAAATCAGCCATTTTCCTAAGTGTTTCTTTGACAATATCAGCTTCTAAAAACAAAGAAACGCTTTGCCAAAGGAACAAAGTCTTTTTTGTTTTGTCAAAACCAGCTCCTAATAGTTTATCAACCCAAGATTCGTTTGAATAATCAACTGGGATATAGGTAATCCAATCATGCTTTATACCTGCTTTTTTCAATGTTTCAACTTTAACATTAAGTGTTTTAACCTGGTCGAGTTCAAAAACCTTTACTTTTTTTCCTTTTGTAAGATGCAAAGCTATTAGATCAAAGCCAACTCCAGGAATGACAATCTGCTCCATTTCATCAACATATTTTTCCATTATC
>CP070746.1:66503-69546 GCA_020348305.1 Desulfobacterales bacterium | reverse complement strand
TAAAAATCGCTTTTCGCTCTATTCCACGGATGATGATATGATGCAGGGCTCCAGGGGCATCTATGCGGGCTTTGCGTGGCATGACTTTTACATATCAAGTCTGAAACACAATGTAAATATATAAATGGAACGGACGTCCCTTTTCTCTCAGCAGAGAAGGGAAAAAATACTATTTCTGCAAACTTCCTTCGGGTCTGAGTCTCAGAGTCGAAGACTGCGGTTCTTCTTTGAAATATTAAATTTTTTTACTTTCTTTAAAATAGTATGTTGCGCCCACGCAGCAACCCCCGGCCTGCTACGATGCGATTTATCTGATTGGTCCCTTCAAAGATCTGGGTCAGCTTTACATCGCGCATCAGCTTCTCTACGACGGAGCCCTTCATGTAACCGGAGCCGGCCAGGATCTGAACGGCATCCGTGGTCACCTTCATGGCGGCATCCGATGCAAAGAACTTTGCCGTCGCTGCTTCAGTCGTACAGCCAATACCCTGATCCAGCATCCATCCAAGCTGAAGATACATGGCCCGAGACGCCATAATGAGCCCATTCATATCCGCAAGCATAAAATGGACACCCTGAAAATTGCCGATCGGTTCGCCGAACTGCTCTCTTTCTCTTGCCCACCTCAAAGCCTCGTCTAGGGCCTTCTGCGCAATGCCGGTACATACGGCGGTGACGTTTACTCTTCCGCGGTCAAGGGCCATCATCGCCAACCTAAATCCCTGGCCCTCTTCTCCGATGAGATTATCTTTGCCCACTTCGACCTCTTCGAAAAAAAGCTCTGCAACATTGAGCGCCCGATGCCCCATTTTTTCCTCTACTCTTCCAACCTTTATGCCCGGCGTGTGGCGTGGGATGGCAAAACAGCAAATACCCCGCGTGCCTTTCGATCTGTCAATGGTTGCGAACAGGCACAGTAAATCGGCATATTTTCCATTGGTGATATAACATTTTGAGCCATTGATGACATATCGATCGCCCTTTTTGGTCGCCGTGGTTTGGATTGCTCCGGCATCAGATCCTGCCCCCGGCTCCGTGAGACAGAAGCAGGCGCTTCGATAACTTTCCGTCATTCGGCCCAAAAATTTCTTTTTCTGATCTTCCGTTCCCCCAAGAAGGATTGGCCCGCTGGCTAATAAGGAAATACCAATCATCTGACCGATTGCACAACAATCGTAGTTCAACGCCTCGGTGACGACATAATGGGTGACAAAGTCCATGCCCGAACCGCCATATTCCTTGGGGATATTCGTATACACAAGACCCAATTCGTGTGCCTTTTTCAAAACCTCTTCCGGATAGGTCCCATCACGGTCATATTCAAGGGCAACCGGACGAATCTCTTTTTCCGAAAACTCTCTGCTCAGTTCAAGCATTCTCTGCTGTTCTTCGCTAAGGCTGAAATCAATCATTGATAAACCTCCTTTCACAAAAATAATTAGTTTCCATCCGGAAATGGACCTTTTTCCGATGGAAACTAATTAACATTTTTATATTTTTCTTCAGCGGTATACATCCCGCCGATGGCCGATTTTTACGACCCAGACGGTTAAGTCTTTATTCTGAATTGAGTATACAATTCGATAATTGCCCTGACGTATACGATAGCGATCTTGGTTTGAAAGTTTTTCGCAACCCGCAGGCATTGGATCTTCGGCTAAAGATTCAATGCGTTTGATGATGCGCTGCAGATCCTTTTTGGGGATGGGGTCAAGGTCCTTTACAGCTAAGCGTTTGAAAAAAATTTTATATTCGGCCATTGCGTTTGAGTTCTTTTAGTACATCCTCAAATGAGACCAATGGTTCGTCCACACGTTCTTCAAAAGCTGCAAGATCCTCTGCATCTTCCGCCAGAGCCAGCCGAACAGCATTATTGACAATTTCAGAAATGGATTGAGATGTTTCGGCCGCTTTCAATCGCAAGGCCCGATGAAGCTCAGCATCCATATAAATTGTTGCTCGTTTTGTTGCCGGTGCCATAAAATCCCTCAATAAACGTTTTAGCGCTATAACTTTATAACGTTATAATGCTATAGTGTCAAGATTGTTTGACTATGTATTTGGGGAGTGATGGTATAGCCTGGTGAATAGAATATTAGGCTGCATATTATCATTTGTTTTCCAGCGGTAGCTAGCCCAAAAACATGTTTTGATAATTATAAAAATATAAATTTTTGCCAATGACGACTTTAAATAAAAATGGCAGAGTCACTGCTGACTCTGCCATTTTTCGCCTCGAATTGTTGTTTTATCTCAAGGCTTTTTTAGTTCGATTGAGCCGTCACCCGGATTGTGTGCGGAGTCGCCCGAACCTACAATTTTTTCTTGATATGCACTAGCTACATTTATAGCACATACCAACGGTCGCGTTATCCGACCCATTTAAAATAAAAAAAAATGCCCAAATTCACTGGCACCCGTTCAGACGTTTTGCAATATCCCAATTGAGTTAAAAAGCAATTGGGAATAGTTATATACAATCTGCAATCGACCGAATCCGTCTTCTCGCATCCCCCGACGATGATCGCCGCTTCATTTTATTTTTTGAGGCTGTTGCCCAAACAGGTTATCGAACGTTAAAAGAAAATTAATCACAACTTCTTGTTTACGGGTTATTATCGGTCTCTGTTAAATTCAATTTAGTATGACTTTGATATCAACTTAGGTTTGGGCAACAGCTTGATATTTATAGAAGATAAATACGAGAAACGCAATAATGAAAGAATAAGGCAAAATTAGTGTAAAAAATACACTACTCGGAGAGAGATAGGAGATAGGAATGCAGGTTTGTCTTGGTATTTTTTAAGCCTAATTTGCGCCGTAGGCGATATCGGTAAGATGTCACCGTATTGGTGGAAAGATATAAGATCTGTGCAATCTCTTTAGTTGTTTTTCCTTCTTTTACCATGCTGGCAATCTTTATTTCCAATGGGGTTAGCCCCAAAAATGCAGAAGTCAGTGTTTTTAAAAACGGGGATACAAGTTGGTTGAGATTTGTTTGCAAAATTTCAGCACAGGTCATCTGATTGCGATTCAGGCGGCT
>CP070746.1:55431-66403 GCA_020348305.1 Desulfobacterales bacterium | reverse complement strand
TGAAAAGACAGTCTGTTTCAGAAATTGAAATTTCCTCATCTTGCCCTCTGAAAAGAATTCCACCCCAATTGAATTAAAAACCAATTGAGCGTTTTTCGCTCTCAATTAGGGTTCCAGTCTATTTCTATATATTTGAACGGATAAAGTGTAGGGGTTCACGGATTCAGCGTTCACCGTTCAGGGTTACAGTTCTTTTGTTGACCTTGCTCGTAGGCTAGCCCGCCAGACGTATAGCTGCATGAAACCTCGAATGGCAGCGCGCCCTGTCACAATCCTCCAACAGGGTAAAGGTGCGTCCGGTATGCAGGCGTTCATAGGTTCAGGGTTCACCATTATAGATTATATTAACTGTGAACCTTGAATCTCTTATATGAAACTCCGCAAAGCCGAAGTCTCTTTTTCGATCAAACTGGCCGCTCCGGTGGCCAGCGGCAGGGCTGAACCCTGAACCTTTGAACTCTGAACCCCTGAACGGTTATGATCAAGATAACTTGATTAAGTAGACGAAACCCTGTTTCTCGATGTTGTAAGAACAGGGTTTTTGATCTTTCAGACTGCGGTACCTTGACAATCAATTTGCCTTAAATTAAAAGTTAACCGAATTAATCCATGATTCAATAAATCAGCCGATTGCATCATTGTTTGGAAAGACTTCGAAAAGCGTATGTGTTAATCGTCTTGGGATTTGCGGCGCATCGAACAAATCAATCGCCTTATTTGACACAACGGGTTTTTACTCAAAAAGGAGAACATCATGGCACGCAGTTTGTATATTGCTGCGATTGAACCCAGAAGCGGCAAATCGGTCGTTGCCCTTGGCATGATGGAATTGCTTTCAAGACGTATCAGTAAGGTGGGGTATTTTCGACCTGTCATTCCATCCAGCGCAGCACCCGACAACAACATCCAACTTATCCGCAAGCGCTATAATCTAGATCTACCCTATGAAGATATGTATGCCTATTCCCACGAAAAAGCGCAAGCAATGGCCGCCGATGGGCGTAATGACGCACTTTTTAAGGACATCTTGAATAAGTATAAAGCTCTGGAAAGCAAATGCAATTTTGTATTGTGCGAAGGCACGGACTTCACCGGCGTTTCTTCCGCCTTTGAGTTCGATTTCAATGCCGATGTGGCCAACAATTTGGGATGTCCGATTTTGGCGTTGGTCAACGGCCGCGGCAAATCAACCGAAGATATTCTCGATGCCGTGCAAGTGGCACAAGAATCCTTCGAAGACAAAGGCTGCACAATTTTAGCGACGATGATAAACCGGGTTGATCCAGATAAAGTAGATGCTGTAGCCAGCCGGTTAAAAGATGTGGGATCAGGCAAGTATCCGATATACGTTCTGCCGCAAGAGGCGACCCTCGGGAAGCCAACCGTTGGTGATATCGCCAACGCCTTAAAAGCTCAAATTTTACAAGGCGAGCCGGATGGATTAAACCGTGAAGTTCATGACTTCAAGGTTGCGGCCATGAACTTGCCCCATTTTCTGGATTACGTCGCAGAAGGCGATCTGATTATCACACCGGGGGATCGTTCCGACGTTATTCTGGGTAGTCTTGCAACCGCCCTGTCAGAGGCTTACCCTCACATCGCCGGTATGCTTTTGACCGGGGGATTGAGGCCCGAACATCAGGTTCAGCGCCTCATCGAAGGCTTCAAAAAGCAGTCCCCCGTTCCGGTGATTGGTGTTGAAACCGACACGTACACAACCGCAATGAATGCAAGCTCGGTCCGTCCATCGCTGACTCCCGAAAACGACCGTAAAATCGCCGCCGCTTTAGGAATTTTTGAATCCCATGTCGATCTGAAAAAACTCGAAGATCGAATTGACGTCGTGCGCTCAAAGCGGGTGACACCGATTATGTTCGAATACGAACTTATCGAACGGGCCAAGGCCGACCGCCAGCATATCGTATTGCCCGAAGGCGAAGAAGAGCGCATTCTGAGGGCCAGCGAAATCCTGCTACGGCGTGGCGTGGTGGACATCACGCTGTTGGGCAAAGTGTCGGAAATACGCCAGAAAATCGGCGCACTCGGACTCAATCTGGAAGGAATCAATATTATCGATCCGGCTACATCGGAACTGCTTGCAAGCTATGCGCATATGTTCTATGAAATGCGCAAGCATAAAGGGATCTCCGAAGAAATAGCAAAGGACACCATGACGGATGTGAGCTACTTCGGCACCATGATGGTCCACAACGGCGATGTCGGCGGCATGGTATCCGGAGCGATTCACACCACCGGAGATACCATCCGGCCGGCACTTCAAATTATTCGCACCCAGCCCGGATTTTCAGTCGTTTCCAGCGTTTTTTTGATGTGTCTGGCAGATCGTGTTCTGGTATACGGGGATTGCGCGGTAAATCCCGAGCCGAATGCCGGGCAACTGGCAGACATCGCCATCAGTTCGGCGGATACAGCCGGCATTTACGGAATCGAACCTCGCATCGCAATGTGCTCGTATTCGACCGGAGAATCCGGCAGCGGCAAGGATGTCGACAAAGTGCGGGAAGCCACCCGCATTGCCAAAGAACGTCGGCCGGATCTGAAGATTGAAGGTCCGATCCAGTATGATGCGGCGGTGGATGCGGGGGTTGCGCGGACGAAACTTCCGGAAAGTGAGGTTGCCGGTAAAGCCACCGTCTTTATCTTCCCGGATTTAAACACCGGCAACAACCTTTACAAGGCCGTGCAGCGTTCCGCTAATGCGGTTGCCATCGGACCGGTTCTGCAGGGATTAAAAAAACCCGTCAACGATTTGAGTCGCGGCTGCACTATAGCGGATATCGTCAATACCGTGGCCATCACTGCCATTCAGGCGCAAGCAGTTAAATGACAGAGGACAGAGGACAGAAGACAGAAGACAGAGTAGAAAAGAAGTTAGTTTTGTACCGAAGGCGGATGGGTTTCGTCACTTTCATCGGGAAAGTGACGAAAAAATATCCTGATAATCCTGTAAATCCTGTCTAAGAGAAAAAACATGAAAATTCTCGTGATCAATTCCGGTAGTTCTTCGATTAAGTATCAACTTTTTGACATGACCGACAAGACGGTGCTGGCATCCGGTCTTTTGCAGCAAATCGGTGAGTCCCAAAGCCGGCTGACGCATCACACACGCAATCCCAGAGGTGAATTGGAAGAAATCGTCGAAACAGGACACATTGCCAATCACCGGCAAGGTTTCCAGCTGATCGGGATCGTTCTTCAAAAATCGGGTGCTATTGACGATACGGCTGAATTATCCGGCATCGGCCATCGCGTTGTCCATGGCGGTGAGGAATTCCATGAACCGACACTCATCAATCAAAAGGTGATCGACACCATTCGCAGACTCATACCCCTTGCCCCCCTTCATAATCCTGCCAATCTGCTGGGAATTGAAGTTGCTATTGAAAGCGCAGCGGCGGTGCCACAGGTTGCGGTGTTTGACACGGCCTTTCATCAGTCGATCCCAATTCATGCATTCCGCTATGCGATCCCGCAGGACCTTTACGAAGCTCACCGGGTGCGCCGCTATGGCTTCCACGGCACATCGCACTTTTACGTCGCCAAACAGGCGGCAACATTCCTAAACCGATCCCTAAAATCCCTGAATCTGATTACCCTTCACCTGGGAAACGGCGCCAGTGTAGCCGCCGTTAAAGACGGAAAGAGTATCGATACGTCCATGGGCATGACGCCCCTGGAGGGATTGATCATGGGTACCCGAAGCGGAGATATTGACCCGGCCATCATCTTCTACCTGGGAAGACAAACCGGCCTGGGCAGAGATCAAGTGGAATCCATTCTGAACAAGCACAGCGGCTTAAAGGGAATCTGCGGTGTCAACGACATGCGAGAAATCGGAGAACTTGCGCAAGCGGGCAATGCCCAAGCACGGCTGGCAATCGAGATGGTTTGTTACCGCATTAAAAAATACATTGGTGCGTACTATGCCGTCCTGGGTCAGCTCGATGCCCTGGTATTCACAGGAGGAATCGGAGAGAATGCTTCATTTATCCGCGCCGGCTCCTGCCAGGGACTGTCTCATCTGGGAATCGAAGTGGACCCTGAGAAAAACAACATAAGGTCGAAGGCAGCATTTGAGATTCAATCCGAAGACAGCCCCGTAAACGTGCTGGTTATTCCAACGAATGAGGAGCTTGAAATCGCCGAAGAGACAGTTGCAACCCTTAAACGAAATTTATGAGGAGAAATCCTAATGAAAAGGAAATGGAAGGTCTGGCTGGTGGTTGTATTTTGCAGTTTCTGGTTACTTGCAATCGGAGCCGGAGGGGTGTTGGCAGCAGCCAAAGCTTCTGATGACGCCAAACCTTTTCCGCGCAGTCTGGACAGTTACAATGATCAAGATGTTCAAAGCATCCTTACCATTTTGAAAAACCGCATCAAACAGGAGCCTTTTAATCTGGTGGCAACGCTTGTTTTCTTTGCTGCCATTATCCACACGTTTCTGTCCAGCAAGTTTATGACGATCGCTCACCGGTGGGAACACGAACACGAAGAAAAAATCAAACAGGGCCTTGTCCCCAAAAATTCGGTGCACCACGGCGCGGAACTATTCCATTTTCTCGGAGAAGTGGAAGTTGTTTTTGGTTTGTGGGCCATTGCAACAGTGGCGGCCATTCTGTTTTTTCATGATTGGAAGACCGTGGTCTCATATCTCAGCTATCGCGTAAATTTCACCGAAGCAATGTTTGTTGTGGTAATCATGACCTTGGCATCCACGCGCCCCATCTTGAGGCTTTCCGAACAGATCATGTGGAAGATTTCCAATCTGCTGGGCGGCACCCTGACAGCGTGGTGGTTTACCATTCTCACCATTGGCCCTGTTTTGGGATCCTTTATCACCGAACCGGCAGCCATGACCATTTCGGCGTTGCTGCTTGCCAACAAACTTTATGAGCTGGAACCGACCAACAAATTTAAGTATGCGACTCTCGGCCTGTTGTTCGTCAACATCTCTGTAGGCGGGACTCTGACCCATTTTGCCGCCCCGCCGGTGCTGATGGTAGCAGCGCCCTGGAAATGGGATACGCTGCACATGCTCTCCAGTTTCGGATGGAAGGCCGTGTTCGGCATTCTTGTATCCAATGTGCTCTACTTTATAATGTTCAGAAGGGAGTTGGCACAACTTCAGGGCAAACACGCCCTTCGCAGTTTAAAGGATGAATTTCAGAAGCGGTACATGCGTCGTAGTGATCTTGAGAGCGAATTTGAAAAAATCACAAGAGCCATAGATGAAGAATTGGGCTTTGTAAAGCTGTTCGATAAGCAGGCCGAAGAAATTATCAGCGAGGTCAAAGCAAGACTGGAAGCTACTTATCTGCCTGAGCTCCAGCAAAAAGGCCTTGATGAATCGCTGGTTCGGGAAGCATTTAACCTGCGGTTTGAAGAGATCAAGCTGCTGCAAATGCGCAGAACTCTGCCCGGATTGCTGCTGGAGGAAAAGCGAGCGCCCTTTGTCGATCCGGAGTGGGATAACCGCGACGACCCGGTGCCGGGATGGGTGACCCTTGCGCATGTCCTTTTTATGGCCTGGACCATCGTGAATGCCCATCATCCCGAGTTATTTGTCCCGGGCTTGCTCTTTTTTCTCGGGTTTGCAGAAGTCACATCCCCGTTTCAAAATCGGATTAACTTAAAACCGCCTTTATTGGTGGGATTCTTTTTAGGAGGGCTGGTGATTCACGGCGGCGTTCAGGGCTGGTGGATTGCTCCGGTGCTTGGGAATTTAACCGAAATCCCCTTGATGTTGTGTGCCACCATTCTGACGGCCTTTAACGACAATGCTGCCATCACGTATCTGAGTACCCTCGTACCTGGGTTTACCGACAGCCTCAAATATGCCGTTGTCGCCGGTGCGGTGGCCGGCGGCGGTCTGACCGTTATCGCCAATGCCCCGAACCCGGCGGGCCAGTCGATTCTAAAAAAATATTTTGACAACGCAGTCTCTCCCGCAGGCATTGTTAAGGCCGCGATTGCTCCAACTGCAATCGTCTGGCTTATCTTTCTGGTTTTTTAGTAACAGCAGTCACACACCTGTTGGCACAAAAAAATTCAGGCTTTATAAATATACTATTGATCAGGTTATGCCTTGGAAGCACCGGTTGCTATCATGAGGCCGATCTGCTCCCTTTTTGCTTCACCGCCTTCAAATATACCGACTATCCTGCCTTTAGACATTACTGCAATTCGATCGCTCAGGGCCATTATCTCATCTAAATCCTCAGATACAAGGAGAATAGAGGAACCTTCTTCACGTAGCCGCATGAATAGTTCCCAGGTATGATCGATGGCTTTTGCATCGAGCCCCTGGGTGGGATAAACGGCCACAAGACATCTCGGCATTCTCCACGTTTCTCGACCCAATATGAGTCGCTGAATGTTTCCACCGGAAAGTATCCGTGTCTGGGACTTCCAAAGATCGGAAACAAGGGCTCCGAATCTGGACACGATCTCTTTGGTGTGCCTTGTTATCTGGGATTTGTTCAGGAAGGAGCCCTTTGAAAATGGGGGAACCCTGATATCTTTCAGGACGACATTCTCCGCCGCTGTCATCGGCTCGATCACACCCATTGCGCGTCTTTTTTCCGGAATATGTGCAACGCCGGCTCTTATAATTTCCCGCGGCGCATGGTTTGTATAATCTTTTCCGTGAATGATCACCTGGCCTTTGGTGGCCCTCCTCATTCCCGTGATGACCTCGGCCAGTTCGCTCTGTCCATTTCCAGAGATCCCAGCAAAACCCAATATTTCGCCTTCCCTGATGGAAAAGGAGACACCCTGTAGTGCCGGTTCTTCATCTGCGGCAAGGGCTTCAAGGTTTTTGACATCCAAGACAATATTATTGGATTTGACCGGTTTCCTTTCAAGCTGGACAGGCGTGTGCTCACCGAACATGAGCTTCACCAATTCTGTCTTGTCTGTTTTGGCAGTCTCCCTGGTCCCCATGGATTTGCCGAGACGCAGAATTGTAACCCGATCGCCTATTTCCAAGGCCTCTTCTATCTTATGGGTGATGAAAAGAATGCCATACCCCATCGTGGCCATGCTGTTAAGGGCCTCGAACAGGTGCTCGGCATCCGTAGAGATAAGCGAAGTTGGCTCATCAAGAATCAGAATCTCCGGGTCATGGTAAAGTACCTTTATGATCTCGGCTCTTTGCTGTTCCCCGGCAGAGAGATCTTCTACTCTGGCTAATGGGTCAATGTACAGTCTGTAGTTCTCTGACAGTTGCCGTACCCTATTTTCAACTTCGGGGAGGGGAAAAGAGAGGTCGGAGGTGGGGAGCCCGAGTGCAATATTTTGCGCTACTGTAAAGGGTTTCACAAGCGCTAACTCCTGGTGGACCATTCCGATCCCATGTCTGATGCCGTCTCTCGGTGATTTTAAGGTCACCGGTTTCCCTTTAACATAGATCTGGCCCTCCGACAGGGTATAAAATCCTGAGAGGCAGTTTGCGATTACGGTCTTGCCGGCGCCATTTTCGCCCAGCAGCGCGTGGATTTCACCGGCTTTGACATCAATATCGATATGATCGAGTATAAGATGCTCCCACACACCGGGAAAACCCTTACATAGGCCTTTTCCCGCAAGGATTATATCGTCTTTACCTTCCACTTGATCGCTTTTTTGCTTCAAGATTGAAGATCCTTTTGTCTCATTCACGCTTATAGGGAATACCCATGGCCGCAGGAAATCTAGCTCGCCCAATGACCCCCGTTACGACCAGCAGCGTAACGGCATAGGGTGCCATCGCTACAAACTGCCATGGGATGACTTTTTGAACAGCCGGCATTGTTGCAACCCACACAGCAAGGTTGTCAAAGAAGCCGAATATGAACCCTCCCAGCAAGACCAGCAGCGGATTCAGTCCGCTGAAGACGACGGTAGCCAGGGCGATAAAGCCTCGACCGGCAGAAATCTCCTTGGTTACCGAACCTAACCAGTTGACACTAATATAGGCCCCTGCCAATCCTGCCAGAGATGCTCCCGCCGCCGTTGACAACAATCGGAGAAGATGTATGTTGATTCCGGCCACGTCTGCGGCTTGAGGGTTCTCGCCGGCAGCCCTTATCTTCAGGCCAAGCTTTGTTCGAAAAAGCAGAATATAAATGAGAACAGGTAGTGCAATCGCCACGAAAATCATCGGGCTGAAATCCCCGTAACGGGTGGAAATATTTACCATCTGGGACTCTTCGGCCACGGCATGGTGTCCGGGTACGCCCAGGTGGATGAGCCAGAACGTCACCAATCCAGCGGAAAAAAGATTGATTCCCACTCCGGCAATGAGCTGTACCCCTTTGAAATAAGTGCACACCAACCCAAAAATTAGGCCAATCGCAAACCCTGTCCCAAGCCCTACCAGGAAACCAACAGACGGCCCTGCTGCTTCAGCTCCGAGAGCACCCGTCATCGCACTTAAAAGGATTATGCCTTCGAGGCCTATATTAAATAAGCCCGCTGATTCTCCTATCACTTCACCTGTGGCGGTAAGGGTAATGGGCACCATAGCATGCAGAGACCCTAAAAAAATTCCCCAAAGATATGCAAGATTCATAACCGTCTCCGATCTTCATCTTGTGACCGCTTTGATCGGAAAATAAGGGGAGGCCTTATTTTCCGCAAAAAAGAAAGTAACTGCACCAACTCGGGGATTGCCAAAAAGAGAACGACAATCCCTTCAACAACACGGACCATCTCCAGGGGGACGTGAGCAGAGAGTTGCATCATTCTCCCACCTGCCAAAAGTCCTCCAAAGAAAATGGCGGCAAAGATAATCCCAATAGGATGGTTTCTCCCTATCATGGCGACTGCCAGACCTTCGAAGCCCAGTCCTCTGATGGAAGGCATGCCGCTGTAAATAGCGTAAACAGGCGGACGACCCATTACATGAACAGCACCCGCCAGCCCGGCTGTGAGTCCCCCGGTTATAAAAACAAAGAGAATAATTTTCCATTTTTCAATACCTGCATAGGTGGCTGCCAGAGGATTATGGCCGGTTGCACGGATGTCAAAACCGATGACCGTTCGCCACAAAAGAAGGTAGACGATAATGGCTGCAAAAAAAGAAAGGAAGATTCCGTAACTGAGGCTTGTTCCCGGCACCAATAAGGGCATACGGACCCCCTGAGCAACGCTTATTGTTTTCTCAGCCCTCTGAGGGTCAACGAGGATCTTGGCAATAAGATAAAAGCAAAGAAACTGAGATATCCAGTTCAGCATGATGGTTGAAATAACCTCGTGAACGCCTCTCGTAGCCTTCAAAATGGCTACCGGTAGGCTCCAGATGGCCCCAGCAAAGACCGCACAAATGAGACTTAAGGCAAAGCCCATGGCAGAAGGGAGATGAAAAAAGCTGACGGCAACCGTGGCCAAAGCCCCTAAATAGAGCTGTCCTTCAGCTCCAATATTGAACATCCCCCCCCGAAATCCAATGGCAAAGGTAAGCGCGGTGAGGACCAGAGGTGTAGCGTTGGCGAGGGATTCTGAAAAGCTATATAGATCACCAAAGGCACCGTTGAACAGTGCTTGATATGCAGAAATCGGATCATAACCGTACAGCATGATGATAACCGCGCCGACAGCAAACCCGATAACTCCGGCAATAATTGTTTTTGTCAACTCACCGATGTTAGCTGGAAACCCCATGCCTTTCTCTCCTATAGACAGTCCTCCAATCGTTTCAATTCAAGCTTTTCGTCTAAAGGCAAAGGCGTTAATGGAAAAACAAATAGAGGGGGAGGCAGTATCACTGCGATCCCCCTCTGTATGCCATGACGCTACTTTGTCAGAGGATATTTTGACCGAACCGCTTTCATCTCATCGCCTGTGTTGGCATTCGGTACAGAGATTTTACCTGAGATAATCTGTTTTTCCAAATCAGCTACAGCTTCCCAGATCCATGAGGGAATCTGGGCGCGCATATTTTTCCAGTTCGCAACGATCTTAGCCTTATCCGTTTCACTAATCTTTCCGGCACCGATGCCAAATTCCATGAAGGTAAGCAGCTCCGGCTCTCTGCTCATGGCAACACCCTGGACATCAAGTCCCATCACAACCAGACCTCCTTTAAAGCTCCCTTTTACCACTGCCTCCACGGCGTTATAGCAGGCATTGTCTACCCGTTTGAGCATGCTCACAAGAACGCGATGCCCATCACCCATCCAATCTTGATTGGCGTCCACCCCTATCATGAAAGGAGGTCCGGCTTCCTTGCCTTTTGCCTTAATTGCTTCGGTGATAGCCTGGAGATCTCCAATTCCTAAAGGTCCGGCAACATTATAAACCACGCCTGCCTTCTGAGCGAGCATCGCTCCGGTTGCTTCCTTGCCCTTGGCGATGTCACTGAACGTACCGGTATAGGTGTACAGTAATCCAGTGCGCGGGCTTTTGCCTGTTTTCTGGGCATATGCTGTGTTCCCCCAGTCGATTCCGAAGCGGTATCCCGCTTCGAAATGGTACAACACTGGGATCTCGATGCCAAGGACAGCACCAACATAGGGGTAACCGTAGTGCGCCGCTACCATGGCAGCAAGTGCCCCCACAAGGGCCGAGCCTTCATTCTCTTTGAAGATAATCGACATCGCATTTGGGGCATCAACCACGGAATCGATAATCATGAATTTCTGGTTAGGAAACTCCTTGGCTACGGTGGCGACCGCATCGGTAAGCAGAAATCCGACCGCAATAATAAGATCGAACGAACCAGACCTGGCCGCGTTACGAACATTGGGAAGGTAATCGGCAGCGGTGGCACTTTGAATTTCTACCATCTCCAGGCCAAAATCCGCAGCGGCCTTATCCGTACCCTTGAAACCCATATCATTGAAGGAGAGATCACCCCTTCCACCGACGTCAAGGACCACGGCCACCTTGCCTTTGAGTGCTGCCTGGGCCATTGCCGGTGTCATCACCAGTCCGACCAGCAGTACGGCTACCGCAAAGATGGTAATAACCG
>CP070746.1:47895-55331 GCA_020348305.1 Desulfobacterales bacterium | reverse complement strand
GGTCACCACTGGCGGTATTTCCAGACCCTTGAAATGGCGCGTCGGTTTCCCGCTTTTGCCGGGATCCATGCCGATGTAAGCCCCCGAAAAAAGCGTCCCCAGGCCGGACACTTCTCCGGCCGCCACCCGGGCGCGAACCACCCAAAACCGCGTATTTTCCATCAGATAATCTTCGGCCCCTTTAACAAGTTCGGCGGTCACCTCGACATGGGTCAAATCCTTGCTCAGTTCTATGGCTTCCACCTGTCCGACTTCCACGTTTTTATACTTAATTTTGGTCTTACCGGCCTCGAGACCTTCGGCCGTGCTGAAGGTGATCGTAATTGTCGGACCTTTCTCGGATATCGCCTTATACGCCAGCCAACCGCCAATAAGGATTGCCACAACAGGCACCAGCCACACAATGGAAATTTGTCTGCGGGTCTGAACAACAGCCTCAGGTATATCCTCAGGCACGTCGTTTAATTCGGATTCATTATTATTTTGTTCATTCATTATGTTGCTCCTTTGTATCCCATATCAATCTGGGGTCGAAGGTCATGGCCGCAAACATGGTGATGACAACCACTGCACCAAAAAACACTGCACCGGGTCCGGCTTCAATCGTTGCCAGTGCACCCATTTTGACCAGGGCCACCAGTATCGTCACCACATAAATATCGACCATGGACCAGCGACCAATTACCTCGGTGATGCGGTACAGACGTGTACGATCTTTTTGTCGCCAGTTGGTTTTACGCTGCACGGAAATCAATAAAAACGTCAGTATAATAAGTTTCACCAGCGGCACGAAAACACTTGCCACGAAAATCACCAGCGCAATCGGCCAACTACCGCTGACCATGAAGTAAATGACACCGCTCATGATGGTGTCCGACTGCACATGACCGAGAGAAGTGACATGCGTGATGGGCAGCACATTGGCGGGGATGTAACATACAAAAGCGGCCAGAACCAGCGCCCAGGTACGTGCGAGACTGTTGATTTTGCGCTGGTGCAAGGCTGCACCGCAGCGGGGGCAGGTCAGAGGGCGACCCTGATGGCCGGATCGCATCTCGCACAGCAGGTGACAGCAGGGACAGCTGACCAGTGACACGTTGCGCGCAGTTAAAGCAGATTGATTCATCGCTTAAACTCCACCTGTTCCCAAATGAGATGAGGATCCAATGATGCCGCAGATGCAGCCAAAATAAAAATGAGCACCAGAAAAGCAAATAGAGAAATGCCCGGCACCATGGACGCCATACCGGCCAATTTGACGATAGACACCAGTATTCCGAGCATAAACACTTCCATCATGCTCCAGGGTTGCAAGCGTTGTACGAAACGGAAAACCAGCGCAAGCTTCCATGGCTTGCGATTGAGCTTTATTGGCAGCAGAACATACAGCAGACTTAGCAGTTGAATAAGAGGCACCAGAATGGTGGTCAACAGCACCAGCAGGGCCACTTGCCACATACCCTGAGCGTAAAGCTCTTTGATACCGGTCAACAGCGTGCTTTCCTGAACCTGGGCTTGAATTTTCATTGACAGGAAGGGAAAAGAATTGGCCAGCACAAATAAAATCAGTCCGGCTATCGTCATGGCCAGCGTTCGGTCAAGGCTGTTTCGCTTATGGCAATACAAAACGGCCCCGCACCGCGAGCATCTGGCCACAGCCCCTTCCGCCAAAGGCTGGATCCGGTGAATCAAATCACATTCATGACAGGCAATAAGTGAATCCATGCGGTATCCTGTTCCTGAAATTCAAAGTAATTGATTGTAAATTTTGAGACGGACGAAAAGAAAAAAAGTGACTTTAAAGTTGAAAAGCATAAATAGCATAATGCAGTGATATTGGCAACAAATTGAAAATATAACTAATCTTTAGGGATTAGAACCTTAATGGGTTGTAAGAATCAATATGATTTTGACGGGCTGCTGCTGGCCGCCCTTGGCTAACAAGAATCCCGCTTCGATCAAAGCAAGCGCAGCCCGGCTGGCGCTATCGGGGTGATGCAGGTCTTGCCAAGCACAACTTCAGATCCGAATGTAAATATACCCATAATTGTGGATAAGCTCAATTTGAAAGAGGAGGCAAAGAAGAAAGCATTCTAATTAATCACAAAACTTCACTCATACGTTTTAAATCTTCTCTTTTGCCAATCACCACTATTATATCCCCTGCCTCAAGTTTTTCCGAAGGCATTGGGTTGAATATCATATCACCGGACATTTTTTTAATGGCTACAATAATCACCCCAAAATCTTGTCTTAAATGACTATCGATCAGGGTTTTGTCAATCAGATGTGAATTTGCCCTGACTTTGGCTTCTTCCATGATTAACCCAAGATGACTTCCCATCGTGGCGATATCAATAAAGTCCACGACCGTAGGTCTCTTTAGCATTTGTGCCATTCTTTTCGCACCGATAAGGTAGGGAGACACAACTCTGGTTGCACCGGCTTTCATCAATTTTTCTTCATTCTTTTCTTCGGAGGCTCTGGCAAGGACAAATATATCCGGCCGCAGGCCCTTGGCAGTCAAGGTGATAAAAACATTGTTGGCGTCGGAATTGACCGCGGGAACAAGGCCTCTGGCGTTCATAATACCGGCTGCCATTAGAGCTTCTTCCGATGTTGCGTCCATTTCTAAAAAGAGATATTTTCCTTTTTCAATTTCTTCAATTGCCGAGACATTCTGTTCGATGATAACAAAGTCAATGTTGTCGTCGTGTAATTCACTGCAAATAATGCGCCCAATTCGCCCGAATCCGCAAATAATAAAGTGATTTTTTAATTCCGATATTTGTTTTTGCAATTTTCTCCTCCCGAAAATTTTGCTTAGCTCTCCTTCAACAAACCACCGTACAATGATACCGATGGTATATGTACCCGCGCTGATTCCTAACACAATGATTATAACTGTAATCATACGGCCCAAGTGGGTGAGGGGCCTAATCTCGGAAAATCCCACTGTAGAAATCGTTATGATGGTCATGTAGAAGGCATCAAAGAGGGGCATGTTTTCAAAGAAATAATATCCCAAGGTACCGAACGCGATAATTCCTATCAGCATGGTAAATGCATGTCGCAGTTGTTTAGAATCCATATCCGACTTTTCACTTCAAGGGACTTGTACTGTTAAATGTTTACATATCACCAAATGTAGGCTTTGTATGTATTTTTTCAATACTATATTTTGGGATAATAAACTCACTAAATTTTAAATACAACGGCAGAGTTCGGTAAGACTCTGCCGTTGATGCTAGATATAAGTTCTAGAGTGTAAATATTTTGCAATTTTTTTTTGAGGTTGTACCTATTCTTATTTTACGGCTTCCTTTAAAGCTTTGCCCGGCGAAAATTTGGGAACCTTGGAGGCTTTAATTTTGATTTCTTCACCGGTGTACGGATTTCGTCCCTTTCTGGGCCTCCTTTTTGGTACTGACAACCCCAGCGACTTCATTGACCAAATCTGTTTTGTTCATCTGTTTTCTCCTTTCATCTATTTAATCTAGATACCACTTTTATAAAGTGCGATCGGAACTGAGGGTTCTTCAAATTAATCAGGAGATGTAATAACTTCATAAATCTGTTTGCCGATGACTTCTTGTGAAAAGACCTTTTCCACAATTTTTTTATTGAGCTTAACAATGTTCTTTCTTTTTTTCATATCCAAAAGCCGGATGGTGGCTCTGATGGGTGTTTCATTCCGGTCAAACACTTTGTCAACGAAACTTACTTCATCGAGCCTGAGGATCTTGTCAAGCCTCTCCTGCAAGGCCTGTTCCGGTGTTGGTTTTTCTTTCCCGATGTCTTTGAAATCCTGTCCGTCCACAAGGAGCACTGTATATAAATGGCCGAGCTTCATTCCTTTTGCCTGGAAATCGGGTGTAATAAAGGGAATACTTCTGCCGATAACGGGTCTGTCTAAAATCCAGGATTCGAGGTATGCAAATCCGAATCCCTCCAATACACTGGTGGTAATGACCAGATCGGCCACTCTAACCATATCCCCAACACCGTATCGCTCAATTTTTGCCGGATCCTGAGGATCTATCTCTCGCTCCAGCGCAATCAGGTCGTTGAAGCCAATAGATACAGGCAACTTATTCTTTTTGATAAACTCTTGAAGCTGTTCAGTATATTGTGCATCGTCACCGCTTTGGGGTTTGAGGCTGACAAGCAGGTGGTATTTCGCCTTAATAAGGTAGTTTTTCTTGGTTGTATTTCCATCAGACAGGCAGTTTAATAAACAGGTGAAAAATATTGCCTCTTCCACGTTTTTGCGTCGCACGCATCGTACCGGATACAGGATAAAGCGAACGGAAGGATCGAGTTCTTCTATGGCGATGATCTTTTTCCTGAGTTCATCAGTTCTGTCATCCTCAGGAATAATTGATCTGTCCACGGAATTGGGGATGTAAAAGATGTTTTTCTCCTCAATACCATGCTCAATTAGCCTCGAGCGGTCATAGCGGTTGATGGTGATGTATTTGATATTCGGAGATGAAGGGTAGAGAACACTGTGCCAGTCTGGCACCGGGCCAAAACGATATTCATGGAACTTTTTCACATTGCGGAAAAAATGGGGACGCTGCTGGACAAAATCGTGCACCCGGTAGATGAACTTTTTCTTAATTCCCGATGTATGACAGTAGTGGGAGTAGAGGTAAAACCCGTAAGTAACCGATGGATCGATCCCAATACCGAGGTTTTCTATAAGAATGACATCCATGTCCGCCAGTTTCTGATCGAGGATTTCAGCCAGATTTGTACCCTGCCACACATAGTCGTGCACTTGCTGATCGGCGATTGATTTTTCCACCCGCCTTCTCAGTTCCGCTTCAGGGTGAAACTCTTCGATATTGAGGTACTCCAGGCTACCCTGAATAGGCTCTAAGAAATCCTCATAATCCGGTGCCAGCTTTCCAAAAAGCGTTATTTTCAAATTGGGATCGATTTCCCGCAGTGCCCGGACGTTTCGTGAGATAACGGTGTTCACACCGTCTTGAAAGCCAATGCCATAGTGACCTATGCCCAGATGCAACTTTTTATTCATGTGGTTTCTCTCTTATGCTGTCTCGTTCAACCATTACAATATGGCTTCAGCGATCAAGTTCCGTCCCCCCTGTTTCATTCGCTCGATCGCCTTTTTATATACCTGCATGTGTTTTTTTGCCGTGATCGACCAGCTGATTCTTTTTTTTACGTATGATTTTGCTCGTTGCGAGTACTTTTTGCGCAGAGATTCGTTTCCCATAATCATCAGAATCGCCCGTTTGAGCTCTTCCCTGTCGCCCGGGGGAACGGCAACTGCGGCACCGCTCGCCTCTGCTTCAGCCTTCAGTCCTTCGATCCCTGACACCACCGCCGGCACACCGAGTGCAAGGCTGTGGGCGAGATTACCGCTTTGAGAGGCAAAAGTATACGGCATGACCATAAGGTCGAAAGAGGCCATAATGTTGTTGTACTCCTCAGGATCGAAACTTCCCAGCTTGACCTTGATTTGATCCTTGTGTTCGCATTGTTCAACGAGGGACAGCAGCTTTTGCTTGTAATCGATCTGGTTCGGATCCCCCAGCCTTGCATCTCCGGCGAGCACCAGCATGGTATCTTCGCCCAGCTCGTGGACAAGGTCATCCCATATTTCGAGTACGCTGTCAAAGCCCTTGGTCGCGGTGAACCAGCCGAGCATTCCCAGCACAAGTCTGCCATTGGTCCCGAGCTTCTTTTTAGTTTCCTTCGGTGAAACGGATACTTTCGCTGACGCTCCATGCGGGATGACGTAAACATTATCAATCACTCGACCGAGATTGGCATGCAGGTTCATCCACTGATACTCAGCATGGACGATACCTGCATGAACCAGACGCTGCATGACATCCATGTACAATCGTATCATTGGGTTGAGCCGGGTGTAGACTGAATGGTAGGTTACCACGACCGGATATTTTCCCTGGATGTGCAGCCGAAAAAGCAGCCGGAAAAGCCCCGATGCGTGATCTCCGGAAGTCTGGTAAAGTCCATATTCGTGCTGGATATGAACTATATCTGGTTTTATTTTTTGAACAGTATTGTACACAGCCTCATTCCATCCGGGCGCTTCGGTTTTGATCACCGGGTAGACATTCTTTTCACCCGGTTTTCCTCCGTCAGGATGGCAGATTATGTGAATATCATTTTTTGATTTTAGCAGCGCCGCAATAAGTTCCTCGGAGTATGTGGCGATACCGCAAGGGCGCGGAGGCCAGCTTGACATCCATGCAATTTTCATTTTGCTATTCCTTTCCTAAATCAGCTATATCACCCACGGTAGGTAGAATGTAGCGAGGATAATAGGCAAACTTTTGCAAATCCTCTTTGGCGGTTACTCCGCTGAGAACCAGCACCGTATCGATCTCAGAATGAATGCCGGCGATGATGTCCGTATCCATGCGGTCACCAACAACGGCAATTTGCTCTCGATCGCAACCAAGCATTTTCATTGCATGACGCATTATAAGAGGGTTCGGCTTGCCAATGAAATATGCCCTGATTCCGGTAGCTAGTTCAATAGGTGCAATCAGAGCGCCGGTGGCAGGTATGATGTCTTTTCCCATCGAATCGGTTAGATCAGGATTTGTTCCGATAAGTTTTGCCCCCTTGCGAACTAAATTGACGGCGCGTTCAATTTTCTCATATGCATAGGAGCGAGTTTCCCCCACAACCACGTAATCGGGGTTGATCTCATTCATTGAAAAACCAGCTTCATACAAAGCATTGATGAGCCCGGCTTCACCGATAACATAAGCACTGCCATTTGGTCGCTGAGAGACGAGAAAGCTAGCAGTTGCCAGGGCGCTTGTGTAAAAGTGAGAGACATCGACATGGATTCCCAAACGATCCAATTTCTCTTTTAACTCCCGTGGCGATCGTTCACTGCTGTTGGTTAAGAAAAGAAATTTTTTATTCTCATTTTTAAGCCAATTTACAAACCTTTTTGCACCTGGCAGAAGGCGATTGCCGTGGTAGATCACCCCATCCATATCGCAGATAAATCCGCTTTTTTTTTGTAAGGTAATATGCTTTTTGCTCATTCTTTAAATCTTGTTAGAGCACAGCTTTATGATATCGTCAAGTTTTGCTTCTGCAACAGCTATGCAGGTGTCTGCTGCGCCGTAGTACATTTTAAGGGTGTTGTCGGATTCCAGGATTATTCCGCAGGGAAAGACAACATTGGGCACGTCTCCGGTGCGCTCATACAATTCCTCGGGTCCAAAAATAAAATGCGGAGTATAACCGAGGACCCGGGATGGATCGTTCAGGTCCAGCAGCATGGCACCGACCCGATAAAGCCGCCCGGCAGCAGTTTCGCGCACTCCATGATAAAGGGTGAACCAGCCGTGATCGGTTTTAAGCGGCGGCGTGGAAATCCCCAGTTTGGAAGGTCCCCAGCCGGGTTCGGGAGCTAT
>CP070746.1:18009-47795 GCA_020348305.1 Desulfobacterales bacterium | reverse complement strand
AATCGGATTACCGGACAGGGTTCCGGCTTGATAGACCGAACCTTGGGGCGCAATGTGAGACATTATTGTGCGGTTGCCGCCATACGCACCGACCGGAAGGCCGCCTCCAATTATTTTACCGAAACAGGTGAGATCGGGAGAAATCCCGTACAACGATTGTGCCCCGCCAAGGGCCACTCGAAAACCGGTCATGACTTCGTCAAATATCAAAATGCTACCATATTTTTCAGAAAGTTCCTTTAAGGTTTCTAAAAAGCCCTTTACAGGCGCCACCAGCCCCATATTGCCAGCAACCGGTTCCACGATAATACAGGCAACTTTATCTCCTTTTTCCGCCATCACTCGTTTAATGGCGTCGATGTCATTATAGGGCAGTGATAGCGTATGCCGGGCGACCGATTCGGGAATCCCCGGACTACCCGGAATGCCCAAGGTCGCTACACCTGATCCGGCTGCCACCAGAAGCGTGTCGGCATGTCCGTGATAACATCCGTCAAATTTAATCACGACCGACCGATCCGTGGCTGCCCGGGCCAGCCGAACAGCGCTCATCGCGGCTTCAGTGCCGGAGTTGACCATTCGAACCATCTGCACCGATGGAAATGCATCGATCACCAATTGCGCTAATTGAATTTCCAGATCCAATGGCGCACCAAAACTGGTTCCGCGCTTGAGCACCTGAGCAATCGCTTCGATGACAGCAGGGTGTCGATGACCGAGGATCATCGGCCCCCATGAACCAATATAATCAATAAATCGGTTTCCATCCGCATCGAAAATCACGCACCCCTCTGCGTGATCAATAAAAATCGGTTCCGCCCCAACCGATTTGCACGCGCGCAAGGGACTGTTCACTCCTCCAGGTATTACTTTCAAAGCACGTTGAAACAAGTTTTCAGAGTTGGTAAGATTCATGTTTAACAAATCCTTTCTGACGTTAATTCGGGTTGACATTTTAAGCTGAATGGAAAAATATCAAACAGCAGCTATAGGGTCAAGAAACCTTTATGCCAAACACGCCTTGGAGTTGAGCATTAGAACATCAGAACAAGCCATGGTGTGTACCGACGTAAAGATTCTCGGAAATGGTAAAACAAACGTCTTCCCAACAGTTATCGAAATTGATCGCCTATATTCTTGAGCGTCGACCGGATGAATTCGGTTTGGTTGTCAATCTCAAAGGATATGTGAAAGTTAAAGAATTGCTCAAAGCTGTTCATGAAGAAGCAGGTTGGAAATATGTGCGCCGATCACATCTGGATGAGATCTTAATTACCATTTCGGATCCACCGTTTGAAATATCGGACAAATTAATTCGAGCCAGGCACCGGGAACATCTCCCTGAAAAGGTTTTGATTCAGAATCCGCCGAAGCTTCTGTATACATGCATCAGGCCAAAGGCGTATCCATATGTCATAGATAAAGGCATATTTCCTTTAGGATACCCTCAAGTTATTTTGTCATCAAGCCGCGGACTCGCTGTGAGAATGGGGAAGCGAATCGACCCATCTCCCGTTCTCCTTACCGTTCAGGTTCCCTCATCCGTTGCAAAGGGTGTTGTCTATTTCCAGGCCGGTGAGACCCTTTACCTGGCCGACTTCATACCCGAAGGATGTTTTACAGGGCCGCCATTGCCAAAGGCAAAAGTAATTCCCAAAAAAGCAGAAGCGATCGATCAGCCTTCCGAACTGATACCGGCCGGAAGCTTTTTCATGGATAAGTATGATAATATTCATCATGTTCCGCCCAGATACCAAAAGAAGGTCAGCAAAAAAATGGATCTAAAAAAAATTAAAAAGCACCGGCGCAAAAGAGAACCTCCCCCATGGCGCCGGTAGTCATCAACTTTTGAAAAAATATGGTATGGGTCGTTAATAAGATATTTTCCATTGTTGAATAACAGAGAGATTCCAAATAATACTGCTGTAAAATAAAAAAATTGACAACCTGCAATAAAGCTGATAGCAAAGCATGTTCGATAGATGACGCATAGCCGTTGAGGGCCGTTAGCTCAACTAGGCAGAGCACCTGACTCTTAATCAGTAGGTTGAAGGTTCGATTCCTTCACGGCCCACCAATAATTGGATATCAAGGGTTAGCTTTTGGCAAGTAGCTAACCTTTTTTTTGGCCGTATGAAGCAATTTAGAGACATTCAATGACAAAAATGGCTTAAAATAATAAAAAGGATGGGTTTAACTGAAAATCATCTTGACATCATTTTAATATTGGTGATATTTAAAGAGATTTTTAAAATTGGTAAGGTGATTGTATCCTATCCTTGCTCTGGTTAATTTACCAGGGCTCTATATCCATAAGGAGAGTATATGCGAAGGTACGAAACATTTATAATTCTTGATCCTGAGCTTTCTGAAGATCAACGATCTTTGGTATTGGATAAAGTAAAGGAACAGATTCCACAACAGGGTGGTCTTCTGGCCTTTATTGATGAATGGGGTGCCAGACGGCTGGCCTATGAAATTAAAAAAAGAGAACAGGGCTATTATGTCCGCTTCGATTTCTGCGCAACAGGCGCTGTGGTTGATGAAATGGAGCGGTTTTTCCGGATTGATGACCGCGTTCTCAAATATATGACCGTTTTAACCGATACCAACCCAGACATTGACAGTATCAAAGAAGAAATCGCCAAGGCAAAAATCGAAGAAGCCAAAACCGAGGAAAATGAAGAAACAGAAGCATCCGAAACTCATGAAACAGATATCGTAGAAGACGAAACACCCCCTATTGAAAGCGAGGAGGAGGCAAAATAAGATGCCTGCAACCCTAGATCAAGACCGCCCCAGAAAAAGAAAAAAAAGAGTGTATCATCGCCGCAAGGTTTGTCGCTTTTGTGCGGATACAAGCTTAGCTATTAATTATAAAGACCCTAAAGCGCTGAGGTATTTTCTTACCGAACGCGGTAAAATTATTCCAAGACGAATTTCTGGATGTTGTGCAAAACATCAGCGCGAACTGACCCATGCCATTAAGCGGGCCCGTACGGTTGCGCTGCTGCCCTATGTCGGGTCGGTTGAATTTAATTAATAAACCAAAGCGTCTGTCATAGGGTTGGGGATTTTTTAGACGCTTTCGCTTTTATTGGGGAACTGGTGAAGGATATCGTAAATGGCGTTTTAATTACAGTCCTGATATTCATTATCTCCACATTCATTCCGATTGTCGGATTTCTCTGTGCGCTGTTCATCCCCTTACCTATTTTTACTATCGTTCAAAGCATTTAAATTTTGGAGGTTGAAAAGATGAAGGTTATTCTGAAAGAGACCATCGATTCCCTCGGTATAATCGGAACCGAAGTAACGGTTGCTGATGGTTATGCCCGCAACTATCTATTTCCTCAAAAAAAAGCTGTGCGCGCAACACCGCAAAACCGCCGAATGCTGGAACAGGAAAAAACCAAATTTGAGCTTCAAATCGCCAAAGAGCGGAAATTGGCCGAGGAGATGGCACAAAAACTTGAAGGCGTTGTCTGTAAAATTGCAGCAAAAGTGAGCGAGGAAGATCGTCTTTACGGCTCTGTCTCGGTGCGGGATCTTATCGATGCCCTATCTGATCAGGATATCGTCGTAGAAAAACGCATGGTGTTGTTAAAAGAACCCATTAAAGCACTCGGCATTTATAAAGTTCCGATCCGGGTTTATAAGGAAGTGGAACCTGAAATAACCGTTGAGGTCGTACCAGAATAAAAAGCTTTTGAAAAAGGTAAACACCATGGATGAGCCGTCTATAAAAACCCAAAAAGATCCGTCGCTTTACAATATTCCTCCTCAAAACATTGAAGCGGAACAATCGATTCTCAGTGCGATTCTGATTGATAACAACGCCTTACTCGATGTGATCGAGCTTCTCTCACCAGAGGATTTTTACAAAACAGCTCATCAAAAAATCTTTTCCGCCATTATTGATTTGTTTGATAAGGGGGAGCCCATAGATCTTGTCACACTTGCCAATCATTTGAATGAAAAGGGACGCTTGGAAAAAATAGGGGGAGCAAGCTATCTGGCGAGGCTGGTTGATGCTGTCCCATTGGCGGTAAACGCCCAGCACTATGCTAAAATCGTTCATGACAAAGCCGCACTGCGGCGCCTGATTGAAAAATCTAACGCAATCGCCAAGCGGTGCTTTAAAGATGAAGGGGAGGTCGATGAGGTGATCGACTTTGCCGAAGCTTCTATTTTTGAAGTTTCGCAGAAAAAATCCAAGCAATCATTTTATCCCCTCAGCAAATTGATTTTGCGCAATATTGAAACGCTTGAAGAAAAGCAAGGGAATCAGTCACTTGTTACCGGGATCCCGATGGGCTTTGCGCGTCTGGATAATCTGACTTCCGGATTGCAAAATTCAGATCTAATTATTCTCGCGGCGCGCCCCAGTATGGGGAAAACCGCGTTAGCCTTAAACATTGCCAGAAATGCAGCGGTCGAAGCAAATATACCGGTGGCCGTCTTTTCTTTGGAAATGTCAAAAGAACAACTATCGCTGCGCATGCTTTGTTCGGAAGCAAGGTTAGACTCATCACGCCTAAAAGGTGGCTTTTTTAGCATGGAAGACTGGCGCCGAGTGACGGATGCTGCCGGCGTGTTGTCTGAATCTCCAATTTACATTGATGATACACCCAGCCTTTCAGCTATGGAAATCCGGGCGAAGTCCCGCCGACTTAAGATGGACAAAAATATCGGTCTGATCATTATCGATTATTTGCAGCTTATGCAAGGAAGAGGTACAGCCGAACGAAGAGATCTTGAAATCTCTGAAATTTCACGGGCGCTGAAGGCTTTGGCCAAAGAGCTGAATCTACCGGTATTAGCACTTTCCCAGCTCAACCGGATGCTCGAACAACGCAATGATAAACGGCCACGGCTCTCAGATTTAAGAGAATCCGGCGCGCTGGAGCAGGATGCTGATGTGGTGGCATTTATATACAGGGATGAAATATATAACCCTGATGAAAACAATCCTAAAAAAGGAATAGCCGATATCATCTTGGCCAAACAACGAAACGGCCCTACAGGCGACGTAGCCTTAACCTTCTTAACGAATTATACACGCTTTGAAAATATAGCTCCTGAAGAAATGGTTGAGAGCAATATTTAGCGATTCGTTGTTCACGTCTAATTTTATACACAGCGTCATAATAAATTGCGTATTCGCCATTTGAATCGTTGATTTTAAAACTACCGTATAGGGTCAGACATGCAGAACGCTGTGTATGTATGCGCAATGATTTATGTCGTTCTGTATAGATGAAAAAACTTTTTGGAAATACCACAGGTCTTAAAGCAAATCAGATCCGCAGACTTGAGAATCTTTACCGACGCCGAATTGCACCGTCACTTCTAATTTCCTACGAACTAACCCGTGACATATGTCATCTTTCCCATGAGATACGTCGTCAGATTGGTCTATTAATAACCCGTCGAGGTAAAATTGCTTTTGTCATCGTTGGAGATCACAAAAGCATTGTAATTCCCTCTATTGAGGATTACCGCGCCGCTTCCGGCCGTCTGAAAGGTTTACGCTGCATCCATACTCACTTGCAAAATGAGCCGCTGACCAATGATGATTTAACGGACCTTTCCCTGTTGAGACTCGACATGATGGCAGCGATTATGACCGCTGAAGATGGTCGCCCTCAACACGTCCATGCAGCGCATATCTTACCCAAAAGATCGGAACGCAAACCCTATCAAATGCTTCCGCCCCTTCATCCGCGACACTTGAATATCGACTGTCTTTCCCTTATACAGGCCCTTGAAACCGAGCTGGGTCGAGTAACCTCCGGGCGCGAAGCGAACTCGTTCAAAGAACGTGCACTGCTGATCAGTATATCATCAAATTCTCGCCAACAAGCCCATCAGTCGTTGGCCGAATTAAAACAGTTGGCTATCTCCAGTGGTCTCGACATTGCGGGAGCGATGACCCAGCAACGCAGTAAAGGGGATTCCAAGTTCCTCATCGGCCGAGGAAAACTTCAAGACTTAGCTATAATGGCACTGCAAGAAGGTGCGACCTTGATGATTTTCGATCAAGAATTAAATCCGTCCCAGATCAGATCCATAACAGATCAGATCGATTTAAAAGTGATTGATAGGACACAATTAATCCTTGACATATTTGCTCAGCGGGCGCGAACACGTGAAGGCAAACTTCAAGTTGAGCTTGCGCAACTTAAATATCTGCTTCCACGCTTAGTTGCGAAAAATACAGCCATGTCACGTTTAACCGGAGGCATTGGCGGACGCGGTCCCGGTGAAACCAAACTGGAAATCAACAGACGACGTGTACGAGATCGAATTGCAACCCTCGAAAAAGCACTATCTGAGGTGAGAAAGCACCGAAAACAACAACGCGCTCAACGCCAAAAAAAAGGACTTCCGGTGATTTCCATTATTGGATATACCAATGCGGGCAAATCAACCCTTTTAAACACCTTGACAAAAAGTAGAGTGCTGGTTGAGAGTCGGCTTTTTGCGACCCTTGATCCGTCCAGTCGACGTTTAAAATTCCCCAAAGACATTGAGGTTATCATTACCGATACGGTTGGATTTATAAAGGACCTTCCCAAAGACCTGATGGTTGCTTTTCGTGCAACCCTTGAAGAGCTTGAAAGTGCGGATCTTTTACTGCATATAATTGACATCAGCAATCCCCAATATGTAAAACAGATAAAAGCAGTCGATCGAATTCTCTCCGATCTTCGTTTACGACACACGGCTAGCATCCGGGTACTCAACAAGATGGACTTGGTTACACCCGAAACCAATGAAAAGTTAAGCCGCAAACTGGGCGCAACGACCATATCGGCCAAGGATAGCTCTACCTTGATGCCATTGATTGAAAAGATGGAAACCATTATTGAACCACTGATCAGCCGCTAGACCATCCCATGACGAACCATTTTGGAATAAACTTTTTTCAAAAAGGTTGACATCCTGAAAAAACTGGCTATAAAGAATCTCCCTTATGGATCTTGAACGAATAAAACGAGTGGGTATCGCAGCTGCTTATAAAGGTGCTGATGTTCTTCGATGTCAGTTCGGGAAAATATCTCAAGTTGACAAAAAAGGAGCCATCGATCTGGTTACCGAAGCGGACATCGAATCTGAAAAGAAAATTTTATCAACCATCCAGAGGGCCTTTTCGGATCACACGGTTCTGGCAGAGGAAAGCGGCTTAAACAAGGCCGTGAGCGATTATAAATGGCTGATTGACCCCCTTGATGGCACTACAAACTTTGCGCATCAATTGCCCATCTTCTCTATTTCTATTGCGTTTGCCATAAAGGATGATATCCACATTGGTATCGTGCTGAATCCGGTCAATGGAGAGCTTTTCTCAGCCATACGCGGCCAAGGTGCTCAACTTAATGGCAGCCCCATAAGGGTCTCAATGACAACCAAAGTCTCTGAGAGTTTGCTGGTAACTGGATTTCCCTATAACATCCATGAAATTTTCGATCCCATTATCGCCCGTTACGCCAATTGTCTTCAGGCGTCCCAGGGTATAAGGAGACTGGGCTCAGCAGCTCTGGACCTTTGTTATGTGGCATGCGGACGATTTGACGGTTTTTGGGAACAAAACCTAAAGCCGTGGGACACAGCTGCAGGTTCGGTGATTGCTTCTGAAGCCGGTGCGCAGGTAACTGATTTCTCAAACCAGAATTTTACTGTAGACGCAAAAGAGATTCTAACAACCAATGGTTGCATTCATAAAGAGATGCTTTCGTTATTGCAACTTAAGGAGGGGAATGAAAAGAGAATTTATTGATAATTCACTCGTGGCTGATCATCTCGGATGTTTTGGGAATTTCAACTTAGAAGACCCCATCTGTAAAACGTTTTGTACCATTAACATCCGCTGTGCTATCGAACGCGATCAAAATGCTCGCATCGAGATTTTACAGGAATTAGCTTCTTCGGATGATCTGTACCTAAAGATACAATGAGCGGTTAAATGGAGGAATGCTGATTTAATATTTACTGGCTTCAAGTTTCTGGCGGAAAAATTCTACTTGCCTTTTGATAGAACTGCTATCTTTTAATCCCCGCTCAATACAATTGATTGAATGGAGGGCTGTGGCATGATACCGATTAAATGATTTTCCGATGGTCTGCAACGGAGCGTCGGTATAGTGCCGTGCGAGATAAATCGCCATTTGTCTGGGGCGCACAAGGCTTTGTTTTCGAGAACGCGACATAAGCTCTTCGATTGTAACATTATAATATTTACATACGAGCTTTTTAATGAGATTGATCGTAATACTTTTTCGTTGCCGAACAATATTTTTGACAACACTTTCTGCCAGACTCAAATCAATAGGCACACCCAAAAGGGATGATTTTGCTGCCACCCCGTTAAGCCCACTTTCAAGCTGTCGGACATCCTCGGTGAGTTCACCAGCTAAATAATAGATGATATTTTCGGGTATCTTATACCCGTTAATTAGTGCCTTCTTTAGCAATATACGAACACGCGTGCGAAAGTTCGGCGAATCTATAGTTGAAATTAACCCATAGGAAAGCCGTGATCTTAATTTATCATTTAATTTGGGGATATCGGCTGGTAAATAGGAACTGGAAAAAATGATTCGTTTATCGGCTTCAAGCAACGCATCAAGGATTAAGGACAATTCTATCTGAGTTCGTTCCTTACCACTGAGATAATGAACATCCTCAAGAAGCAATACATCGCAATAATTTCTGTATTTTCTCTTGAATTTATCAATCGCATCGTGTCGAAAAGCATGAACCATTTCATTGCTAAAGTCTTCGGCAGTAATATAGTAAACACGATCAGTTGGATATTCCGATAAAACGTGATGGCCAATAGCCTGGGAAAGATGGCTTTTCCCCATCCCGGTTTTTGACAACAAATATAAAGCGTTTTGCTGGGGATCTTTTCGCGAAGCTAGGTATAAGGACGCAGAATAGGCAAAGTCATTGTTGCCACCCACCACAAAATGATCAAAGGTGAAATCCTTTCGCAAGCATCGGCCACTATGTGGACGGACAACATCGTTAGGGAGCGGCAACTGATGATTTTTCTTTTCACTTGATCTGCTTGATTTAGAGCTCACATTATTCTTGGAAACTTTAAATGCGAGAAGACATGATTCACCTAAAACCTTTTGAAGCTCGGATTCTATCATCGAACCGTATTGATCTTGTACCCGTTTCTTTGAGAAAAAATTGGGACACGATACTTCCCAAGTATTTTCCTTGCCATTATTTAATTCCAATGGTTCAATCCACATTCGAAAACTATGGTTGGGAATCCGTTTTTTAATTACGGACTTAACCTTTTTCCAGACAGCTTCCATAGACGGTTTTTACTCTCACGCTTCTAGTTAAAAAAAATTATGTGTTGTTTTTGAAGAAAAAACGGAAAAAAATAACGAAGTTAAGTGCTCTGGTAGGTTTACTTCAGATTATTAAAATCACTGAGCAAAACAGCTGCTTTTTTAAAGTATTCAATCGATGGTGTCAAACCTGATAAAGGCGGTTTTGATTTTATGAAAAAGCAGGTTATTAACAATTTGTATCCATTTGTTTTCACAAATTTAATTGACAAATCAATTGACAACTATCCTTAAATACAACCTTTTTTAAAATAAAGTTTTTTTCAAATATATTAAGCATATCCATCGATGTCAGCAAGATATCAACAATGAATCATTCTTCTAAAAGCTCCCATTTTCATCCATTATCTTTAAATTAAAAAAAATGAAGATTATTTTTTTTAGCTGTATTTCTAGTAAAAGAAATCGCTTTAAGTGAAATTTGTTTGAAATTATTTTTTAACCCCTGTAAATATTAATATTTATAATTTTTCGTATAAATAACGCACCTGAAAAATAGGACATGACCGAAAAACCAGTATCAACAAATGATATTATTATTCGAGGAGCTCGCCAACATAACTTAAAAAATATCGATGTCAAGCTCCCTCGAAACAAGTTCGTTGTCATCACCGGCCTTTCCGGTTCAGGGAAATCATCCCTTGCATTTGATACCCTCTATGCCGAAGGGCAACGCAGGTATGTCGAATCGCTTTCAACGTATGCCCGGCAATTTTTAGAGCGCATGGAAAAGCCGGATGTCGATCTGATCGAGGGGCTGTCTCCGGCAATTGCCATCGAACAAAAAACCGCCAGCCACAACCCTCGCTCCACCGTCGGCACAGTCACAGAAATATACGACTATCTTCGTCTTCTCTATGCCAGAGTTGGCACCCCCCATTGTTACCAATGCGGTCGACCGATTACTTCTCAAACACTGGATCAAATCGTAGATCATGTGATGACGCTGACGGAGGGAACTCGGGTCCTTATTTTAGCGCCACTTGTTTCAGCCCAGAAAGGGTCCCACGAAAAACTACTGAGACGTTTGAAAAAGGAAGGGTTTGCCCGGGTTCGCATTGATGGGAAAACACTGGATATCGAAGAAATCTCCAAACTCGATAAAAACAAAAGACATACAATTGATGTTGTCGTAGATCGCTTAATCGTAAATGAAAAAATTAAAAATAGGCTGGCCGATTCTTTAGAATTGGCAATGGCGCAATCCAACGGCTTGGTGGCAGTGGACATCTCAGGGCAACAGGAGGTCTTATTTAGCGAAAGATCCGCCTGCGCCGATTGCGGCATCAGCTATCCGGAATTTACGCCCGCCAGCTTTTCGTTTAACTCTCCTCAAGGCGCCTGCCATAATTGTGATGGATTAGGGTCAGCCACCGAATATGACCCTGATCTGATTATCCCAAACCCGGATCTGTCTTTAAGAGAAGGCGCTGTGACGCTATGGGCCAACAGAAACAGTATGCATTTTGTTGAATTTCTGGATGCCTTAACCCGACACTATGGCACAGATATTTACGCCCCTTATAAGAACTTACCCGAAACATTCAAAAATACACTGCTGTTCGGTTCGGGCAGCGAACAGATCACGTTTTATTTTGAACGCAACAATCGCCGAATCACGTACCAAAAGTCCTATGAAGGGATTATACCCAACCTGGAACGCCGCTACCGAGAAACCGATTCTCACCACATCAGGGAAGAAATTAAGCGATATATGAACTTTCGTCCGTGCCCGGCGTGCAACGGGGCAAAATTAAATAAAGCCAGCAGGTCCGCAAAAGTCGGCAACCTCGCAATCCATCAGATTGCGGCCCTGTCGGTGTCGAAAGCCCGCGCTTTCCTTCAAAACTTGCAATTGGGCGGAAAAAAAGAAATCATTGCAAGAAGAATTCTGAAAGAAATTATCGAACGGCTTGGCTTTCTTGAAAATGTCGGTCTTTCCTATCTCACCCTTGACCGTGCCGCCATGACGCTATCCGGGGGCGAGGGCCAGCGGATACGCCTGGCCACCCAGATCGGGTCCAAACTAACCGGAGTGCTTTACGTTTTAGACGAGCCCAGCATCGGCCTGCATCAGCGGGATAACCGGCGCCTTTTGGCAACCCTTCTGCAAATGCGTGATCTTGGCAATACGGTACTTGTAGTCGAACACGATGAAGAAACGATTTTATCTTCCGATTACGTTGTGGATATGGGCCCGGGGGCAGGGGTAAATGGCGGCCAAATTGTATTCTCCGGTGCTCCAAACGCACTTCTAAAAGATGAAAGGTCATTAACCGGTCAGTATTTATCCGGCCGAAAACGTATACCCATCCCAGCTAAGCGACGTTCCAATCAAAAACCAAAAATTATTATCCAGGGGGCTACGGCAAACAATCTAAAAAATATCGATGTGGATTTTCCACTGGGATGTTTTATTTGTGTCACCGGTGTGTCGGGTTCTGGAAAGTCAACGCTTGTATTGGAAACCCTGTACAATGCACTGAAGCAAAAGCTTTATTATGCAAGAATCCCGGCCGGCAATCACCGCGATGTTTTAGGAATTGAATACATTGACAAAGTCGTTCACATTGATCAATCCCCCATCGGGCGAACGCCTCGTTCCAACCCAGGCACCTATACCGGTGTTTTTACTTTCATTCGGGAGCTGTTTTCGAAAACCCCGGAGGCCCGGATGCGAGGCTACAAACCGGGACGCTTTAGTTTCAATGTCAAAGGGGGACGTTGTGAAGCGTGTCAAGGTGACGGAATAATAAAAATCGAGATGCATTTTTTACCAGACGTGTATGTCACCTGTGATGTGTGTCATGGCAAACGCTATAACCGCGAAACGCTGGAGGCCCGATATAAAGGCAAAAATATTGCTGAAGTACTCGACATGACGGTCAATCAGACATTGGTATTTTTTTCAAAAATAGAAAAAATACGAACTAAGCTACAAACTCTAGTAGATGTAGGCCTCGGATATATTCAAATTGGTCAACCGGCCACCACCTTATCGGGTGGCGAGGCACAGCGAGTGAAACTGTCGCGCGAACTCAGTAAAAAGGGTACAGGCAGAACCGTCTACATCCTTGATGAGCCGACCACCGGACTCCACGCTGATGATATTCTCAAATTACTCAATGTTCTCAACACACTCGTGGATGGGGGTAACACAGTGATTGTCATCGAGCATAACATGGATGTCATTAAAACTGCTGACTATATCATCGATCTTGGACCCGAGGGAGGTGATGACGGGGGGGCTATCGTCGGCTGCGGCACGCCGGAAGAAATCGCGGAAATAACAAATTCGTATACTGGAGAATTCTTAAAAAAAATTTTGCCTATAATACGAGATTAGCCGGATTCAAACCTAAAAAGATCCAATAATAGCTCTTATGGAAACAATTGATTAGAGCGCATTCCCTGCTGAAGTGTCCCAAAAAAAACGGGGCTAAACCGGTGATACGGACAGCCCCGTTTTCTTAATTAAGAAGATGAAATAAAAAATCTATCATCCGCCGTGAGCAAAAAGCTCAGCAATTGCACCCGCCTGCGGATGGGCAAAAATAAGAATCAAGGCCACAACCAATGCATAAATACAGAGGGATTCGATCAGAGCAAGGCCGATCAACATAGTCACGGTAACCTTACCCGACGACTCAGGATTCCTGGCAATGCCTTCAACAGCGGAGCGTAATCCAATACCCTGGGCAATTCCACATCCAAAGGCAGCAATTGCAATTCCGAATCCAGCGGCTGTCGCACAGGCGATGAAAAACTCTAATGCTTTTATTTCCATACCTTAGTCTACCTCCTTTTCTGAATATGTTATTGGGCTTCTTCCATTACCCCATTAAAAGCTATGTATTCGTGAGCTAATGTGCCTCTTCCATGGCACCACTAAAATACATGATCGAAAGCAAAAAGAATATAAACGCTTGCAAAAACGCAACGAAAATGCCCATGACCATTATTGGCAACGGCGCTAAAAACGCTCCGGCCAGCAAAAATAAGATAGCCAAAACCAATTCATGACCGGTTATGTTACCAAAGAGTCGGATTGAAAGCGATAATACCCGTGCTAAATGGCTGATAATCTCAATCGGCATTATGATGGGAATCAACCACCAGATTGGCCCTAAAAAATGTTTAATATATTTGACACCATGGTATTTAATCCCGATGAAGTGGGTGAACAGGAACACCGTAACTGCGCAGGAAAGGGTTGTATTAATGCTGGCAGTGGGCGGGAAAAAGCCAGGTACTAAGCCTAATAGATTACATGTGGCAATATAAATAAACACCGTGGCGATCAGCGGAAAGAACCAACGCCCCTCCTCCCCAGTAATCTCGACCATAAATTCTTCCATTCCGGAAACGACAATCTCAAAAAAGCTCTGCCCTTTGGCGGGGATCATACGTATTTTTCTGGTTGCAAGGAATGCTAAAAAGACCAGCAGTAAGATAACAAACCAGGAATAAATGACATGGGGATAACTATGGGCAAAATGTATCAAAATGTCCCAACCCGTCAACTCAAACAATTTCACCAGAAAGAGATAGGGATGCTCCATCCTTAAACTGCCTCCTTAAAAATGAGTCGTTTAATTTCGCACAACGTTGCCAGAATTATGCTACATACAACAATCGAAAGACCGATAACCAAACCTATCGGGTTAACAATATGACCAGCAATTAGTATAAATATGATGAATCCACTGACGAGAAAACGTAGGTAGTATTTTGCCAAGATCAGATTGTGTGATGAAAGGTGGGGCGGTGTTAAGGCATTTTTTAACGTTTTAGCCAGCAAATGAAAGTTTACAGCGACGAGAAGGCCCCCGAAAAGAATACCTCTAGCAAAATCCGGTGAGGCAAAAAGAAAACCGGCTAGACTGGCACCAATAGATAAGATCCAATTGGAGCGGGTGACAAATTTAATAATTCGCTGTTGAATTTCCACAATTCCAAACTTTCAATTCACTCTCAACAATTATAATTTGCGGGCTTTTTTAATTGCGAGAGCTATATTTCTGAATCCAGCTATGATTCCCACGACAAGAAAAATTAACGTCAACCACGGCGATGTATTCAATCGTCGATCTAAAAGAACGCCTATCGCAAGACCAATAAAAATCGCCAGCGATACCGAAAAACCCAAGCTGCTATAATAAGCCAACTCCCTTAAAGAACGTTTGGTTTCCTTTTTCATGAAAAAAGGACACCTTCCTGGATTTCGGAAAGATCCGATGCCAAACTGCGTCGAAGGATGTGCAGTTAACACAGGATTAGGAGCAAGTCAACGCTAAATTATAATGATTCTCAAAAATATGCTCTGGTTATATTCTCAAAAGATGCGCATCGAACACGGGACCATCCAGACAGGCGTGAAAATATTTCTGGGGTTGATTGCGGCTCTCCACCGCACAACCTAAGCAGGCACCCACTCCACAGGCCATCATGGTTTCAATCGAAACCTGACAGGAAATATGATGTTTTTCAGCAATGCCGATAACGCATGCTAACATCTCCATCGGACCGCAGGCATAAATGATATCGGGCAAACTTTGGGTGATTTCGATTTCCAAGGGATCGGTCACCGAACACTGCTCTCCTAAACTGCCGTCATCCGTAGATGTATGCACCGAAACTCCCAGGTTTACAAACGCTTCCCGGCATAAAAGTTCATCTTTTGATTTTGCCCCTAAAAATACCTTACAGTTTGAAAGATCAAGGCCTTTATCAATGAGATGGGAGATCAGAAACGGCATGGGCGCCACACCCATCCCTCCGGCAACAATCAAAATTCGTTGCGCATGGTCGGGCATCATAAATCCATTGCCCAGCGGTCCCAGAACGTTGACCCGATCACCAGGAATTAATTCAGACAGAATGCCGGTTCCCAAGCCAATGACCTTGTAGATCAGCTCGACGCCGTCAATTTGTCCGTGTTTTAAAATCAGCTTATGGATCGAAAAGGGACGCCGCAAAAGCGGATCCATTTGATCGGCAATACGCAGCATGATGAACTGACCGGCAATGGCGGATGCAAATTCCCGGGGACAATTCAAGCCGATTTTATAATGGCAAGGACCCACTTGGTTATTCCATAACACCTGAACGTTTGCTTGTATCATATGAATTTTGATTATTTTAGCCCAATGACGGCCGCAAATCTGCCGGTTGTCCCCTCCCCCCGATAAGAGAAAAACACATCCGTATTGCACTTTGTACATATCTTACTGATAGTTATATTCTCATCCAACACTCCGGCCGCGACAAGCTGATCACGGCTGATGGTCCAAAAATCAAAGTGGTGGGAAGTGTCCTTGTACGCCCAAAATTCTTCTGGAATTTCCAGCTTGTAGTTGACAAATTCCGCGCAGCAGGGTCCGAGCGATGGGCCGACTCCAGCAACAATCTCACTGGTCAGACACCCAAAGTGCTCTACCATAGCTTTTAGTGTGCGACCAATAATATTTTTGATGCTTCCCCGCCAGCCAACATGAATATTGGCCACCACTTCTCGGTTGGGGTCGTATAACATAACCGATTGACAATCCGCCACCTGCACCACCAAAAACGTTTGGCGAAGATGGGTCACCATCGCATCCCCTGTTGACGAAGATGCCGTCTTCTTGTTTTCATCGCCGTGGTGACAACCATCAATAATTAATACATTATCACCGTGAACCTGTTCGACAAACACAAATTCTTTCCCCTGGATACATTGGGAGATGATGTGCCTGTTTTTTTGAACATTGTTTGCATCATCGCCGATGCCGAAACTGATATTCAGGCTTTTGTAAGGTCCGCCACTATATCCAGCGTGTCGCGTAAAAATAGCGTGATGAATACCGCTAAATCTTCTAAAGTTGAAAAACTGATAAAATGAAGCGCCGTTTTTGTTTGTTAGAATCAATGGTCTAGCTCCTTAGATCTTCTGATATCGTTCAATTATCCCTTGAATAATCTTACTGGTGGATGCATCGGGAATCATCCTGGCTCGAATGACTTTACCACCATTTCGTTTAACAACATCCGCTCCGACAATCTCTTTCTCTCCCCAGTCCTCACCCTTCACCAAGACGTCCGGCTTTAAGGTCTTAATCAAGCTGAGAGGATCTTCTTCATCAAATATCGTCACGTAATCCACACACCAAAGACTGGCAAGCACTTCGGCGCGTTGTGTCTGCTCTACAATGGGTCTTTTGTCCCCTTTAATTTTTTTGACCGATTCATCCGAATTTAATCCAACTACCAGGATGTGGCCCTCGGATTTGGCGGCGGCAAGGTAGCGCACATGTCCCAAATGCAAAAGATCAAAACACCCATTTGTGAATACAACTTTCTTACCTGTCTTACGAAAGTGCACCATTTGTGATTCAAGCTCTTGAAGCGTTACTATTTTGGTTAACACATTCATACGCTCTATATCCCGAACCGGATCCGCCTTGTATACTGAAAAAATAACTATTAGGATACTAATATCTCACATGGCTCTTGCGACTGTCAAAACGTCAACGTATTTGGCGCCGTTTTCCAACAATACACGTGAACATTCATCAACCGTAGCGCCGGTGGTGTATACATCGTCTACTAGCAAAATTCGTTTTCCCTTGATTTTATCAGGTTCACGGACACCAAACGCATTTTTTATATTAAGCATTCGTTCTTTGCGCCCCAATCCAGTTTGAGGGGCTGTGGATCGATTTCGAAGCAGGGCATGTGTTTCGATTGGAATCCCAGGCACAATAAGATTTAGTTCTTTGGCAATTTTTTCCCAATAATAGATGAGTAAATAAGCTTGGTTAAAACCTCGCTGCTTAAACCTTGCTGTATATAGTGGAACCGGTATAAGAAGGTTTATACTGTCGGCATCCCAATAGCGGTGAAACGTAACAAGCAAAAGCCCGCCGAGCGGTTTTGCCAATTGAATTTTACCGCTGTACTTGTAACAATGGATAAGATTCATAAGTGCCTGATCATAGGCTAACGGCGCGCGAGCTATTCGAAACCGCTTTGGCAACGTAATACAATCTCCGCAAATGCGATTGCTACCTTCTTTGCTTCTGAACATAATTCCACAACTTAAGCAAATAGGAGATTCGATGGGAACAAAATCTGCTGTGCAAACCGAGCATAAATATGAGCCAAACAGAAGATCTGTGGTCCTATCGCCGTGATCATGGAACAGAAATTCATTTTGTATCTTAGATGATGAAGCCTGCCGTTTTGGGCCATCTAACAGATGGAAGAAGCGTCCACACACCAGGCATTTGAGCGGGAAAAGCGCATCTATCACAACCTTTAATACGCGCAAAAGAAAATTAGCTGCCAGATGTGCCAACGTAAATGTTCCCCAAGCTGTATTTTATTTTGATTTCTGAGCCTGTCGTTGTCGAAACGCTTCATACATTACAATAGCCCCAGCCACAGAAGCATTCAAGGAGTTTATCGGTCCAACCTGTGGAATTGAAATCAACATATCACAATTTCGCTTGACCAACGGCCGAATCCCTTTTTCCTCACCGCCGATCACAATGGCTATAGGCCCTGTTAAATCACTCGAATACACAGATTGTTGAGCGTTTTGATCCGTTCCAATAATCCACAGACCGTGATCCTTTAGCATTTTCACCGTCCGGACCATGTTATTTACCCGTGCGAGTCTGATATGCTCGAGAGCTCCGGCAGATGCTTTTGAAACTATGGGCGTGGGTGAAACGGATCGGTCTTTGGGGACAACCGCACCATCAATACCCACACAGGATGCGGTGCGGATAAGGGCTCCGAGATTATGGGGATCGAGTATATTATCCAACAAAAGTAGAAAGATGTTGCCGGCAGCCAACCTGGCCTGATCCAGAATATCGCTAATATCTCCCCACGGATATTTACTCACTCTGGCCGCAATTCCTTGATGTACATTACCCCCTGCCATCGATTTAAATTGGACTGAATCGATTTTTTTTACGGGCAGATTTTTGGATTCAGCCATGGCGATGATTATATCATGACGTTTAGAAATTTTCTTTTTGTCGATATAAATCTCAAAGAAATGTCTCCGGGCGGCTATTAAAGCTTCATGAACAGAATGGATGCCATAGATTATTTCACTTTTCACTAGCTTTAAACTAAAACTTTGGATGTGTTCGGCTAAATGGTTACCGAGTGATTCGGTATTTCTCAATAATAGAGGCAAGCTGCGCGAGCGCATCGGCAAACCGATCATTGATAATAACATGCCGATAAAGCTTTTGTTGGGCCATTTCCTTTTTTGCATTTTTTAGACGCAAGGCAATGGTTTGCGCACTATCTGTCCCTCTGGATTCCAGTCGATTTCGAAGTATCTCTAAGGAAGGGGGCATGACAAAAATGGTGATACTTTCCGGATAACGATTGAGTATCTGACGGGTTCCCTGGACATCAATATCAAGAAGGATATTTTTACCATCTGCTAAATTTTGATTCAGAAAATGAGCCGATGTGCCGTAATAATTTCCATGAACTTTTGCCCATTCGGCCCATCGGTCCTGTGCAATGCCCGTTTCAAATTCTGCCTTACCGATGAAATGATAATCCACGCTGTCATGCTCTCCATTACGCGGTTTTCTGCTCGTATACGATATCGAATAAAGCAGATCGCTAAATTGATCAAGAATGGCGCGACGTAAGGTGGTTTTACCGGCTCCTGAGGGAGCAGAAAGAACAAACAGATGCCCGGGTTTTTGAGATACATGCGGAGCCCGCTTTACACCGGACCGCTTTAATTTTTGGTTGTTCACGATTATGCTGTCGTTTCTTTTAACATGGCATAGCGTTGGGAAATCGTTTCCGCCTGAATAGCGGAAAGAACGACATGATTGCTATCCATGATAATAATTGAACGGGTTCTGCGACCATGGGTTGCATCGATCAGGCGCTTCTCATCTTTGGCCTCATCCTTCAAACGCTTCATGGGTGCGGAATTGGGGGATACAATCGCCACAATACGCTCTGAAACCAATGAACTTCCAAATCCAATATTTAAGAGAGTCTGATCCATTTTTCCTCCAATTTTATGGGTTACATTCGAGCAAATGGAATGCCTGCCCTCAAAGAGACATCTCGTTTGGTTAACCCGAGATCCTTTGGCTGTGACCTGACGCGGATTGTCTATTCCACGTTTTGAATTTGTTCTCTTATCTTTTCGAGCTCTGATTTAACGTCTATTATAATATGAGATACTTCGGCACTGCCTACCTTGGACCCCATGGTATTAAATTCTCGATGAAGTTCCTGCAGCAAAAAATTCAGTTTTCTGCCTGCAGGTTCGTCTGATTGCATTAGATGTCGAAACTGCATCAGATGGCTCGCTGCTCTGACAATCTCTTCTGAAATATCGCTTCTGTCTGCAAGAATAGCAGCTTCCTGCGCAATCCGACCGGCATCGATATCGACCATATTTTGAGTTAAAAGTAAAACCCGCTCCTTTAGTTGTTGCTGGTATAAAGCCAAAAGACCGGAAGACTTGCTTTTGATCTGGTCAAGTCGTCTTTCAATACGCTCAAGTCTTGCGAAAAGATCGCGGGCAATAAAATCCCCTTCCCTTTTTCGCATCACATCAAGTTGGTCTAAGGCTTGGCTGATACAATCTTTTACCGCGGGCCATATGGCATCGGTATCTTTAGCGGCTTCCACAGGCTTTATGATACCACCCGGACTTAACAAAAGCTCTAAAGAAATTTCGCTTTTAACGCCGAACTCGGCCCTTAATTGGTCAAGAACCGAATGAAAGGACTGGGCTTTTAAACGATCGATCTCAAAACCATTAGTTTCTTCGGAATCATTTTTAATTTGAATTTTAACCTCTAACCGGCCTCTCATCACCTGCCCTGATATGAGCTCTTTTAGTTTCTCTTCTAAGGCAATGTAGCCGGAGGGAACCCGTAAAGCGACGTCCAGATACCTGCTGTTATAGGATCGAATTTCAGTGCTTACCGTAAGCTCATTTGTAGAGCTTTCCGCTGAGGCATAGGCAGTCATGCTCTTTATCATTTTAAGCTATCCTTTGAACGATAGAACTTGATCGATACTCATTGGATATTGCAAGAACTATCTTTGCTTTTTCTTTTTAAATTCAAAAACATACTTGTTGCGAATCCTCTCAAGTACTGTAAGCATAAGGCAATCCGCATAATCGGGATACGTCCAGGGTAATTTTTGGAAACTGCCCTTATGATAAATAAGCGTCAGATCCGCATAGATCCCATCTCCGATATAGATTCGGTGGCTGTAATTTTTTCCAGATGCCAAAACAAAGCGCTCGTGTAATAGGTAGCCTGGATCAATATTGACCCTACGCTTGCCATTTCGGGAATATTTTTGTTCTATTTGATTGGTTGTATGTTTTATTTTGGCAAGGTCGCTTTGTTGGATGAATTTATCAAACGCAAAAACTCTCCGATAAAGCGGAGCACCCATTTCTGGCTCATAGTAGGACGTATAATCAAAGGGCAACCATGCGCTGACAATGTCGATGGACCCAAATCTTGACGATAGATCTAGGGCTAAGTACTCCTCAAGACTCGTTGTCCTCATGAAAAGCCCGACGACCAATTTGGCGGGTTTCGGTTCCCGGGGTATGCTCATGCTTTTTAGGCCTTACGGCTTGTCAATTTACATCATATTTGATTTTCTTAATCCCCAATCGGCTTAGCCTCGTCAATGAGCATGATCGGAATATCATCCCGAATATCATACATGAGTTTGCATGTATCACAGATAAGGCCATCTTCGCTATCGTTTAAGTAAATGTCACCCTTACATTTGGGACATGCTAGAATATCTAAAAGTTCTTGACTTATGGCCATAATCGTCTCCTTGTAAAAAATTTGAATCAAGCTTTGCCTTTGAATGAACGATTTCCGTGGTATGTATCATTTTTTCTCCCAAAGGAAGCCATTAATTCAGCTTCTGCAACGAGGTTTTCATCAACAGTTGCAATTCCGGATATTTTAGCAGCTTTCGATCGAAGTTTCAAAATTTGCACCTCGAATATCAATTGATCCCCAGGGACAACCGGTTTTCGGAATCTGACTTTATCCATACCCATAAAATAGACCAAGTTGCCGTGTTGCTCTGCGGGCAGAGATTCAATGGCCAGAACACCACCGGCCTGGGCCATGGCTTCTATAATTAGTACACCAGGCATAATCGGAATTCCAGGAAAATGACCTTGAAAGTACGCCTCATTGATGGTCACGTTCTTGAGTGCGACAATCTCTTTTCCGGCGACTAGTTTTATGATTCGATCAATCAAAATAAACGGATACCGGTGGGGTAAAAAATTCATTATGGCTTCGATGTCGTAAACGATTTCCATTTTCCCTCTCCTATATCATCCCAATGAAGCATAGAAATACGTTCATTGATGATCCTTGCATCTCAAATTAATTCTCAACCCTTCAATTACTGCTTTTTTTGGCATATCTTTTGTTGAGTTGTTGAATCAGTTTATCGGTGATATCTATTGTGTTCGGCGAGTAGAGCACACCGATTTTACTAATAATCAAAAGGTAGCCCCCCTTTTTTCCCATTTCATCGACCAACGCAAAGACTTCCTCTCTGAGCTCGGTGACAAGTTTTTTTTCAAGAGCCTGCAATTCAGCCCTGTACCTTTTTTGGAGTGTTTTAAAGTCATTTAATTTTATCCGAGCTTCCCGTTCTTTTTCTTCACGCATTTCTTTGCTCATCACCATGGCTTCCCGTTCAAGCCGCTGTCTGATCTGTTCGATTTCAGCACCCTTTTGTTGCAAATCCTTTTCCATATTTTCTTTTTGTTTCTTAATTTCAGCTTGGGCAGATTTGCCGGGGCTGGATGTTTCTAAAACCCGCTGTAAATCGATAATCCCGATTTTGGCGACATCTGCAGCAAAGCAAAAACTCGCCATAATGAATATAGCAATACTGACAAAGCTAAAAACTAATTTAACTCTTCGCATTCTAGCCTCCCCTTTATTCAAGGTTAACCGAAACGTATTTAAAAATTCGTTAAAATGCAGTTGCCATGGAAAACTCAAATCCTCCTGTACCATGGTCGCTATCTTCGCGATCAAGAATCCATCCATAAAAGAGACTTATTGGGCCCATCGGAGAAAGCCACTTGATCCCAAGACCGGCACTTTCCCGCAGATCAGTAAAATCTACCGATTCATCATCTCCCCAAACCTGACCCGTATCAAAAAACGCGACGCCAAGCACTCCCAAATCTTTAAGTAAAGGATACCTGAATTCAAAATTAAACTGAATAAACTTGTTTCCCCCGACCTCGTTACCTGTTTCATCTCTTGGACTCAGGTCTCCCCGTTCAAATCCCCGTAAAGAGTTAATGCCGCCTAAATAGAATTTTTCATAGTCGGGCAACTTCATATTGGGAGAGCCATCGACGTATCCGCCTTCGCTATGCCCAACAACGACAGCATCCCAAAATAAGTTGTAATACCAGGCCGTTTCGGCAAGGTACTTGATAAAACCGATATCCCCACCCAGACCGGCATATTCAACAGAGACACCATGATCGGATCCGTGTGTGGGGTGAAATGCAGAATCCCTGGAATCGTATCCCAATCCGGCTTTAATACTGCTTTTTACATTTGTTCCTTTGAGGTCCTTGATGGAATTGGCGGCATATTCATCAACATTAGAGATCCTCGCATAGTCAAATAAGTAAGATACGTCACCCCGGGTATAATCAAAAATGGGATAGCTAAACCTAAGTTTGCCGCCTAAACTGTCTTTGTTATAAGTATCGTAATCGTAATTCCAGTTATACGCCTCGATAGTTGCGCTCAACGGGATATTGAACAACCACGGTTCCGTGAAGCTGAGGGTATATTTGAACGTTTTGGCCCCGAACTTTCCCTCCAGCCCTAGTCTCTGCCCTCGCCCGAAAAGGTTTCTCTCAGAGATGCTTGCAACACCAAAAAAACTCTCCACATTTCCGAACCCAGCACCAAATTGAACCGCACCGGTTGATTTTTCCGTTATATCGATTTTTAATATTTTTTTATCGTCGGAACTGCCGGCTGCGGTATCGACTTTAATATCCTCAAAAAAATCAAGTCGGTATAAATTACGAACACTGCGCTTTAACCGCTGGGCGCTGAAGAGTTCCTGCTCATACACCCGTAGTTCCCGGCGGATCACTTTATCGCGGGTTTTGGAGTTGCCGCTGATGATAATTTCCTCAAAATATACCTGTTTGCCTTTGTTAATCTCGTAGGTAATATTTACTATTAAATTCTCCTTATCTTGATCAATACGCGGTGAAACATCGACATTTGCATATCCTTCGTTCGCATATAGGTCGCTTAGGGCTAGGATATCGTTGCGTAACGTTTCGCGGTTGTAAAACTTTTCATCGGTAATCTTAATTTTCTCCAGCAGTTTCTGCTGCGGTAAAATCAGATCCCCGGCGAGATCTACCTTTCCGACTTTGAATTGAGGCCCCTCATCAATTTTTATCGTAATCTCGATATTATTCCCCTTGTAAACGATTTGCGGTTCCCCGACCCGGGCTTGAATATAGCCATGATTATGATAAAAGGATCTAATTTTGGCAACATCCTGTTCCAAATTTTGTTGAACGAGGTCTCCAGCGCTAGTAATCCACGATAAAATACTTTTTTCTGACGTCGTCATCACGCCTTTCAGTTTTCTGCTCGAATACGCCCGATTTCCTTCAAACTGTATCTCGCTAATACGAACCTTTTTACCCTCCTCAATGATAAATTCAAGGTCGGCCTGATTTTTTTTTCGAGGATAAATTTTGTAATCCACTTTGACGTTGTGGTAGTTTTTCTCTTTATACAGTTCTCCAATGCGATTGACATCATTCTTTATTTTAAAAATGTTGAGAATGGACCCCGACTTGATGGTCAAAACCTCTTTTATTTCTTCGTCATCGTAGGCTTTGATATTGCCGCTGATTCGTATGCTCCGCAGCGTCGGTTTTTCTTTCACCTTAAAAATAATCGTCTTTCCCTGTGGTTTTATTTCCGCCTCGATGCGGATATCATCAAAATATCCCATGGAATGTATCGCTTTTAAGTCCTGGGACAGACTTTTTAAATTATATATATCTCCGGGCTTTGTTTTGATCACCCTGTTGATGGCATCCTCTTCGATTCGATCATTGCCTTTGATGAGAACCTCTACAATTATTTCTCGTTTAAAAATAACGAAGCTAATATCCTTGACAATCTCCTTTACCGAAGCGGGAATATTTTCAATCCCTTTTCCGGCTTCAGAAAAAAGATTCGCTTTCTGATCTTCCAAAGATGAGAGCAGTTTTAGATCCAGGCTGAATTGTTGTCCGATCCAGGTCAGGCTTCCCCATAATATATATTCCGCACCGGTTTGAAGGCCAAGCTTTCGGATTTGCTCGATGCTTTCAACCCGCTCTTGCCATGCAGGCACAGAGTCCCTATCCAAAACCAGCACCCTGGCACCCTCTTGTTCCAAGTTTTTTGCGATAGCCTCAGGGATTTCGCTTTGCAAATATAAAAACTGTTCTTTTGCGTGCACTTCAAAAGGCATTACGACAATACTGACCGTTTGCTGAGCATATCCAGCGTCCGCAACATATCCAACTAATGCAATAAAAACCAGACATAAACGTTTGATCATTAAAGCCCTCAACGATTACCACACTATCCGTTCATCACCAGCCGCGTTCACCCTATATGCTTCTCAAGCTTGATTTGAGCTTTTTGGGATCGATTGTATTCAGTTGAGTTATCTCTTATCGGCTCCGAATGGGAAACACCGACACCGATGTCTAATCAATTAATTTGTTTTAACATTCCGTCTACAATCGTCACCCGTCGGGACAAATGGGAGGCAAGCTCCATATTGTGAGTCACCACTACAAGCGTCATAGCCAGTTCCTGATTTAATTCCAAAAGAAGTTCATGAACTTGTTCGCTGTTACCTTTATCAAGATTACCGGTGGGTTCATCTGCCAAAAGTATGGACGGTTTTAAGACCAACGCCCTAGCCAAAGCCACCCGTTGTTGTTCACCGCCTGACAATTTCCCAACCCGGTACTTCAATCTATCTTTTAGTCCTACCCGGATTAGGATGGATTCCGCAGCTTCAGCGGCATTTTGTTTACTCATCCTATTGATGAGAGCGGGCATCATTGCATTTTCAAGGGCACTAAATTCAGGTAGCAGATGATGAAACTGAAAAACAAACCCGACAGACTCGTTGCGGAATCGTGCCAGCTTGACGTCGTTGAATTGAAAAATATTTTCACCCTTAAATAGCAACGTTCCACTATCGGGCCGATCAAGAGTTCCGAGAATATGAAGCAACGTTGATTTACCGATGCCGGATGCCCCAACAATTGCTACCGTTTCTGCGACGTTTAAATCAAAGTTGATGCGCTTTAATACCTCAAGGGTGACCCCCCCATTGCTAAAGCTCTTTTTAAGATCCCTTGCCGACATCAAATTGTTCACATCGGATCGCATCGTCATCTGCTGTGCAGCGGATGACTTTTGTCTATTTTTACCGTATTTATCCATAACGAATGGTTTCCACGGGATGAAGTCTGACTGCCTGAAAAGCCGGATATAGGGTGGCAAGAAAGCAGATTCCCAAAGCAGCGGTTATGATGAAAATTACATTTGAAATTTCAAGTTTGACCGGCAGTGTCGTGGAAAAATAGTAAATTTCTCCGGGCAGCTTGTAGATTTCGAAGTTTTCCAGCCCAAAGCACAGCAAAAGCCCCAGCACGAGTCCCAGCAGCGTTCCGATCAATCCAATCACCATGCCGTTGAATATGAAGATTTTCAGGATGCTACCATCGGTCGTTCCCATGGCCTTTAAGATAGCGATATCCCGAGTTTTTCCCATCACCATCATGATCAGCGTGCTGGCAATGTTAAAGGCCGCAACCAAAATGATTAGGGTCAGAATAACGAACATGGTCCATCTTTCATATTTAAGTGCCCGAAACAGATTACGATTCATCTGCATCCAGTCCCGTGCCCAATACGGAAAGCCAAGTTTTGCCTTAATTTTGGCCGCAATGTCCCTGGCTTTGTATATATCTTTCACTTGCAGTTCAATACCGGTGACGGAATCTCCCATACGCAATAGCTTTTGGGCAGCTTTGAGATGAATATAGGCAAAGGATCCATCATAATCATACATACCCGATTCGAAAAAACCGGTAACTTTGAACTGCTTCATTGCCGGCATATGACCGATGGGAGAAAGCATTCCCCGCGGCGACATCAGATAGATGATATCACCTTCCAAGACCCCTAAGCTTCTTGCCAGCTCCTTTCCCAAAACGATACCAGGTATCTCGGGACGGGTGTCATTCGCATTCCTTGCGCGGTAGGTGTGCGGCAAATACACATCCTTTAGCGTTTTTATGACATAACCGGCAGTTTCCGGATCGATTCCTCTGATGACAGCCCCCGAGGCCCCCGATTTGGAGCGCAGCATCCCCTGAGTATAGATAAACGGCGTGGCGGCTCCAACCCCTTCGGTTTTTTCCACTTCTTTGAGAATTTGGTGATATTCGGTGAAAGCACGATCATAACGCATCAGCATTACATGGGGTTGGCCTCCTAGAATGCGCGATACGAGATCGGCCTCAAATCCGGCCATTACCGCAATCACAACGATAAGCGCCATTACGCCGACGGTCACACCGGCGATGGAAAGAATCGTGATTAAGGTAATAAATGCTTGTTTCTGCCTAGCCCTTAGATATCGTCTGCCGATGAAATATTCAAATGCCATGGCTCTAAACATTTAGGAATTTAGGTTTTGAGCGATAAATGCATACGGGTAAACAAAAAAATACTTCACTGGTTGCTCAAGCAGTCAGATTTCAATTAATTAAACAGATTTAGCTAACCTATTTGAGATAAGGTGTCAAGATTAAGTTTGGGCGGCACAAACGGGGTGGCCTGGAGGGTAAATTAGCTCTGTGGCTCAATTTGCTTTAATTTTAGGGTGAACGTTGTCCCCTTATTTACTACGCTTTCTACTTCCAAATGGGAATCATAGGCTTCAAGTATTCTGTGAACGATCGAAAGTCCGAGACCCGTTCCATTGGGTTTTGTGGTAAAAAATGGGTCAAATATTAACTTCAGTGTCTCCATAGACATCCCACAACCATTATCAGTGATACGAACGCAGGCATGCTTATTCTTTAATGGATACATTTCAATGGCAATATTTCCTTCACCATTGATGGCTTCGGCGGCATTCAAAAGTAGATTCCATAGAATCTGGCGTAAATGAACCGGGTCCATCGCAACCCAAACACCGGATGCAATCTTATTCGCGGTCGAAATCCGCCCGTCTGTGGACCCGTCTTTTTCAAAAAGTTCTGCGGTTTCGATCAATACTTTATCGAGTTCGATGGCCTCAACTTTGCCAGCCGGCGGTCTTGCATAGAGAAGAAAATTCGTTACCAGAGAGCTTAATCGATCCGCCTCACGCAAAATAATTTGCATAAGACGATCATAATCAGGATCATAACGGATGTCTTCTTTTAAAAGCTGTATGGATCCCGTTAAGGATGCAAGCGGATTTTTGATCTCATGGGCCAAACCCGCGGCCATCTCCCCAATAGCTGCCATCTTTTCAACTCGTTTTACTTGGTCTTCCATAGCTAGCAGTTCTTTTTTAGTCTTGCGGGTCTGTTCGGATAAAAGGCTGCTTAAAAAAGCAACCGCGAAACAGGCCATCATGGTAATCATTATTTTGTAAATTACCTGATTCCATGCGTATGTGAATGCCAGATGAAAGGGTTGCATGCCAAAAGGAATCAGGACACCATAATATTCAAGATCGACCATGATACCAAATTGAATACCGCATAAAGCAGCGACAACAATTGTCGATCTGCGGGATAACAGCATGCTGGAATATATAATAACCACCAAATAAAGAAACGAAAAAACACTGAAAAAACTGCCTGTCACAAAAATGATTAGGCTTACAATGAAAGTATCAATGCTGATCTGTATGAACGCAAAGGTATCGTCCCGTTTCATACGATTGAAAAGTAACGCATATAAAAGGGAAAGAATGAAAATGATAATGATAATTCCGTAAAGAACCAAAAGTGAGGGGGCTAATGGTGGGGTATTTTCACCGAGTTGCAGGATAATGGTTGATCCCAGCAGCAAGCTGGAAAATAGAATCCGAAAAAACAAAAGCCACTTCAGCTTGACCTTATAATCACTTTTGGATTTTTGCGCTGAGCGGTTCATAAAATGATGAAATCAAGTTCCAAAAAAAATGCTTGTGGATTGCGCTAAGGGATCAATTTTTTATCGCATAAACGAAAAAATAATACATAACGTCTTGATAAAAAGCCCAATCGATTGTCATTATGCCCATCTGGGGTTACCGCCACAAACGAATGCCTTAGTTTAGAAAACAGTCAGCACGTTCAAGGTAAGCCTTTAAAAGTGGCCGGCTCGTGTTGGATAATGATAGGTTACACTATAGCCTCTTTTGCGGATCAAATGCAAACGATCTTTGAAAATATTTGAATTAGATGCCTTATGAGATCGCGCTGGCCATTTTAAATATTGGCAGATACATAGCAACAACCAGTCCTCCGATAGTTACACCTAAAAAGACGAGCATAAACGGTTCAATCAGAGAGGTAAGATTTTCAACCGCCTGATCGACTTCTTCGTCATAAAAATCGGCAATCTTCTCCAACATTGCATCCAATGCACCGGTAGACTCACCAACGGATATCATCTGACACACCATCTGCGGGAATACGCCACTTTCAGATAGGGGATCAGCCATGGTGCGCCCTTCGGCGATGCCCGATCGTACATCATAAATGGCTTTTTCAACCGTCCTGTTTCCCGCGGTCTTTGCCACGATATCAAGTGCTTCCAAAATAGCGACACCGCTGGCTAGCATTGTTCCCATGGTTCGGGTAAATTTAGCTACGGCAACTTTACGCAGAAGATCTCCAAACACCGGAAATTTAAGGATCAAACCATCCATAACATCGCGACCTTTTTCAGTGGAATAGAATTTTTTATAGGCAATGATGAAAATGATGGTTGCAATAATTATGTAAAGGATTTTACTTTTTACCATCTCGCTTGTAGCCACAACAATTCTAGTGGGCGCCGGAAGTTCACCGCCAAAATCGGCAAACATTTCTTCAAAAACCGGTATCACGAAAACTAAAATCACCGCTAGTACAGCCACCGCTATAATTAGGGTTACAATGGGATAGGTCATGGCACCTTTTACTTTGGCTTTGAGTTTTGCGGCTTTCTCCATATAGGACGCAAGTCGTCTTAAAATAGCATCCAGGATACCACCGGCTTCGCCGGCTGCAATCATATTTGTAAAAAGATCATCGAAGTGTTT
>CP070746.1:13972-17909 GCA_020348305.1 Desulfobacterales bacterium | reverse complement strand
GACTTCTCTCCTAAATATACCTTGATAACTGTTTTGCTGGTGGTAATCTCCTGAGGCGTTCCTTCGGCAATCTTTCGACCGTGATGGAGTACCATAATTCGCTCACAAACGCTCATTATGGCTTTCATGACGTGCTCAATCATAATAATGGTAATCCCCTTATCCCGAATCCTGGTTACCAATTCCATGGCCTGGGCTACCTCGGTGGGATTTAACCCCGCCATTATTTCATCAAGCAATAATAGCTCCGGCTTGGTGGCTAACGCGCCAGCGACTTCAAGTCGCTTCTGGCTAGCCAGGGTTAAGTCTTTAGCCGGCGTTGCTTTCACTGCCGACAGCCCGACAAACTCTAATAACTCGGTGGCTTCTCTTTCGGCATCCGCTGATGAGATAGCGTTTGACGTCCCGAATAACGATCCCAGAACGACATTGTCGAGAACCGGCAAATTGGCGAAAATTTTAACCGTTTGAAAGGTTCGCGCCACTCCCAATCTACAGATTTGATGCGGCTTTAAGCCGGTAATGTTTTCACCTTTAAATTTTATGACCCCTGATTTGGGCGTAAGCGCAGCCGATATTAAATTAAACAGGGTTGTTTTACCTGCCCCATTGGGACCGATCAGGCCAAATACCTCACCCTGGTCAACATGGAAGTTGACATCAAATACGGCGGCTAATCCACCAAAATACTTTGTGACCCCTTCACCCTCAAGTACCTTCATCGGTTTCTCCCGAAGCTCGTTTCCATAACTTTTGTATCAATCCAACAAGACCGTCAGGCATGTATAAGATAGCGACCACCATGATAATGCCGAAAATGAGCATATAGTGATAGGGAAACCTGGTTATTAAAAATTCTTCCACATAGGCAAAAAACGCCGCGCCGATTATTGGACCATAGAGATATCTTATGCCGCCAAAGATGGCCATCAAAACCGGCATAAAAGAAAGCAGCGGATTAAAGGCAATCTTTGGGTCAATATAGGTCCATCTTGTCGCCATGATTGCCCCGGCTGCACCCATGAAAAGCGCACTGATAGCAAAGATGATGGTTTTTAATGCGTTGACATTTATGCCTCGGTGAGCCGCTGCTTCCTCAAATTCTCCGATACTCTGCAAGGCCAGCCCAAATTTAGAATTTCTGATAAAGTAAGTGGTCAGCATTAAGATCGCAAAAATAAGGAGCATGATGTAATAAACCGTCGTATTCGCCACAGTGGGAACCACTCGGCCGGTCGTGCCCGTTATATTGACTTCCCACCACAGGATAAAATGCAAAAGGAGCTCAACCAGTCCTAAAGTGAACATAACAAAATATATGCCCCGTAGCCGAAGCGTCAGGGCACCCACGATAAGGGCAAGACAAAAACCGGCGAGACTACCCATACCGATAACGACAGGCAAGGGTAACACAAACCCGAGTAACGCCGAGCTATATACGCCGATCCCGAAGAATGCCGCCGGCGCCAGTGAGATGTAACCGGTAGGACCGGAGAACATTGTCCAACTCACGGTAATGATGATATACATGATGATACTGGTTAACAGCACCACCGTATACTCCGGGACATAGAGGGGTGAAGTCGCCAATAGGATTAAGATTAACAAAAGTAACCCCGGTTCAAAGGGCTTTTTAGAGATAACTCTTACAATATCCATTTCTTTATTTCCCTAAAATACCTGTTGGCTTCGCCAGGAGCAACAGCATGAAGATGACATAATAGGCAACCAGTGATAATCCCGGCTGTATATAAGTGACGATGCTGCCAACCAGACCCAGTAAAAGCCCCCCGAGCAAACTGCCGGGGATACTGCCCAATCCACCCAAGACGATCACGATGAAGGCGATCACGGTATATTCAAGCCCCATGGTGGGTTGAATATTGTAAGACATGCTGATTAGTGTACCGCCAAAACCAGCCATCAACGCACCAAAACCAAAGCATAAAGCCAGCACTTGTTTGATGTTTACGCCCATGAGTCCAGCGGCTGCCGGGTCTTGGGCGGCTGCCCTGATCGCTTTTCCCAGGCGGGTACGGGCTAAGAAGAGATAAAAGACTAAACCGATGGCCACCGCAAATCCAAGGGTTATCAGGCGATTGGCGGCAAATACCGCTCCCCCAATTTTTACCGGAAAAGCCAAATAAGAGTAGCCTTTAATGTCGGCACCCCATATTAATATGGCTACGTTTTGAATGATGAAGAGCAGACCAAAACAGGCCAACATGGAGCTGCCTTCAAAGGCAGCCAGTGATGCTGACGAGGTTCTAAGGCGGGTGAACAACGTTCTATAAAGTATAAAACCGATGGTGAATACAATCGGACCGCAAATGGCCAGAGAAACCAGCGGGTTAATCCCGACGATGGTGTACAGGGACCACGTGATGAAAGCCCCTATCATGATAAACTCGCCGTGGGCGATGTTCAGCACCCGGGCAACACCATACTGCAGGCTGAGCCCCACGGCAATCAATGCATAGATGCCGCCCATCAGCAAACCGGCAATCACGACGTCCAAAATGGTTACAATCATTATGATGGCTTTCTAATTTTGCCAATCTGCTTATCTGGAAAGTCCAAGTTGCCATTAGATAAACTTTCTGTGGAAGCGGCCTCCAGCCGCGAAATCAATTGTCGCGGCTGGAAGCCGCTCCCACATTTAATACCACTTGTTCTTTCTGGATAACCAGATTTGCCAATTATGACGGCAAGCTGTCCAAAAGGCGCATGCAGCTCCTTAGGAGAGGATAACCACCCTCAAGAGCTGGTGGGCCTGCACCCTTTGAGACAGCCTGTTAAGCATTTTTGCTCGCGCAACTCGATTCACTACTTTTTTGGCCACTGCGGCTTGGGGTATAAAGGTAGTGCGGTGCGCTTCTTGCCAGGGTCGATGACTTCAAATACGCCCTTTTGCCACTGACCGATCTCACCGGGATGATTGACAAAGTATCGATTTTTATCGTACCAGAACGGCCCCAACGCCGTCTCGAATCTCTCTTTCGCCATGATATCCCGGATCTTTTTCTGGTCCAGGGTTCCGGCCTTCTCGATCGCCTGCTGGAAATGCTGCAGCGATGACCAATAGTACAGGCCTCCCCAGTAGTCGGGTTCCATGCCAAAGCGTTTCACGAATTTATCGACGAATACCTTGGCGCCGGGAGACGACTTCGCATTCCAAGCACCGCCGCCCATCACTCCCTCCACTACATTTGTGCCAAACGTATCTCTGTAAAGGTTGGGGGAAAAGGGTGTGACCGTAATGAATAAAGCATTGAAGTTAATGCCCAGCTCAATTGACTGACCGGTCAGAAGCATGCCGCCAGGAGGATAGGAAGCCGCGCAAAGGGCATCGACGTTGGCGGCCTTAGCCTCTTTCAATAAAGGCGATAAGTCCTTAATCCCGTCAGGATAGCTCTTGGCCATTTTAACTTGAATTTTCTTCTTTTTAAAATGCGGAACCATGGCCTCACCATACTCTACGCCGTGGAGGTCTCCGCGGTAGATCACCGCCACCGACTTTACACCGACTTCCCTAAAAATACCGGCAAGCGCCGGCGCCTGGGTTTCGGAAAAATTCAAAACCTGGAAGAAGTAGGGCAATTTGAGCTCCTTGAGCTTCAAGGCGCCGCCGGGGCCGCCGATCAGTATATACCCGTACTTGTTGGCAATCGGAGCGGCCGCAAAAAGCCAGGCAGTGCCCCAGGGGGGAAAGACAAAGTCAACCTTGTCTTCTAAAATTAATTTTTCCAGCAGGTTCGTCATCGTGCCGATATCGGTTTTATCGTCATATCTCTTAAGCTCCACCGGCAATTTTTTACCATACTCCTTTACATAGATGCCGCCATTTTTATTGACCTCCTCAACCCACATCTCGTAGATTCGACCGCCTGCGATGGCAACACCGCCCGCGTTTGGGCCTGAGAGCGCGATCGCCTGG
>CP070746.1:10810-13872 GCA_020348305.1 Desulfobacterales bacterium | reverse complement strand
TCGTGTCTATGGGTTATTGATCAAACATCACCCTATTGCCCAAATATATAATTGATTCGCAACCCTACTTAGACAAGCCGGAAAAAAGCGAGTATTGCCTATTCAATAGTGGGGAGATTCTATCTTGTCTTGCATTTACTAATCCGATTTTTTATTAGCTAATGTTAGGTTTTATTTCAGCATGAATCCGTCAGAATTCTTTTGAAGGAAATATACACAGAATATAGGTCCTATCTGCAGTTGCTTATAAAACTATCAATTGCCTCAATACCTTCCAATACGCCAATCTCATATTCGATTTCATAGCGCTCCCCTGGTTTCAGAATATGCAAGCGATTGTTCTTTCTTGCTTCTAAACGGCCTTCTGGAATGCAATTCCCAGGTTCAATGGCAACCACATAGTCCTGCTGTCCAATCATTTTCCATTCGGTCACAAGGGGAAGTTGAGAAGGATTAATAGCTACGTAAGCACCAAAATTTATTGATTCATTGATGATGCCGAATTGCGCACATTCTTGTTCAACAGACAATTCATGTAAAAATAGATTATATAGATAGTTAGGCGTAGGAGATTCAAATTTATCAAAGGTTCCGATAGCCGCTTGACCGTTCTGATTGATCCAGGGGCGAACTTTCATGGAAGAACAATAAAGTTTTGAATTTTCACTCACTGCCGGAAATCCAAAATTTACATGATAAAGGATCATAAATGGAGATTCAGCATACCCCTCATTGCTAACGACATCATTGATCCAAAGCCTTGACTCGCCCATCTTGGTAATGATCGTTCTTTGTAAAACCAGATTCTCTGCGTAGATACTGGTTTCTCTGAGCGTACCGCTAATTTTCATGACAAATTCTTCATCCTGCCATGCCTCATAAATATTTACGGACTCGGCTGGTAAATGCGAAATACGGCCATGAACACCCAAGACCTCATCTCCGTCCACACCGGGAGCTCCCACTTGGGTCAGGCCGCAAGTGGTTACAAGGCCTCCCATAAAAGTCCTGTGAAATCCATAGCCCCCGTTTTCAAAATATTGGGGCGCAACGATACCGTTTCTGCACATCCAAGTGATAGGCTTGCCGCAAAACTCAGCATTTGCAATATCCATCCCCCTATCCGGTATAATCGTAAAGCGGAAACCACTGCCGGTCTTTACCTCGATTCCCTTTACGCCCTCAGATCGGCCCCCTTTGAATTCAAACGGCGTGGCTCCTGCGACTTGGCTAATGTGTCCGACATATTGAAGCAACTCTTGTTTTTGTTTGCCCAGAAACAATTTAATACCCTCCTGATGTTGAGATGCGAGACTTTGTGATGCTTTTTGTTTCTACCCACCGGCAACAACCGGTATGATAGAAATTTCATCTCCATTCTGCAATCTGTAGTTATCTCTTATCAGAGCATTGACACTCTTGTTCCCAATCATCATCATGACGCCACCCTGCGGAAGGGCTTCCAAGGCCCTTGAAGCCATCTCTTTCTTTATTACCGTCAATGCCCGTTCCAAATTGCCCGTTACGGTTTCAGAAGTTTTCCAGCTCTTCGGCGATCCATCCAAGGCTCAGTTCGTACATTCTGCCTTTTGATGGAATGCCGGTTTCTCCATCCCATCCGTTCATTTCATAATAGAGCTTCTTTCCTCTGATAAAATCATCTTTCGGAATTGCCGATCCTTCCTGGCTGCCTCCTTTCAACGGCTCGAACATACGTTCGGGAAGGTCATCATCTTTGCTGGTCAATCCGTGTTTGAGGTTGAAACACCTAGCCATCGTTACACCGCGTTCCCCTGCCTTCATAATTTCCCAGAAACTTATATTCCATCCGGTCACCGATTGCACGATCTTGGTGATCTCATCGAATGTCGTAATACGAACCGGCGCTGTTGTGAAAAGACAGATACACAAAACGTCCAGAAATCCAAAGTGATGCTGCAGATAGTAAAACAACCTGACCTTGTCTTCAGCAGCCGAAAGGCTCGGAACAGGTTCCAGGATTCCTAGCGGAAATACCTGCTGCATAAAAAATGACGAGGCGTCTGCTTCATGAGTATACCCCGTCAAATTCGGGTCAAAGGCCCCGTCATGTTCCCCTTGCAGATGGTCTGCGCCCGTTGGTGACAGCGCAAAATGGTAAGCCAGTCCCATTTTGCTGCGGGGCTCGTGCATGGCGAATTCCTGTCCCTTGACAGACATGCTGTATTGCTCTGTCCCACGCCCGATCTTTGTCGCCGCACGAGCCGAGCCTTCGGCCAGAAGATCACCGAATCCTTCCCGCCTAGCAATCATCTCCACCATCTTCAACATGCCTTCGTGGTCCCCGAATTGGCTGGTAAAGCCTCCTGTGTCATCGGCGGTAATCAGGCCCTTTTCAAAGCATTCCATGGTCCACGCGATGGTCGCACCCGTCGAGATGGTATCAAGACCGTTTGAGTTACAGAGTTCATGGGCCTTACACATGGCATAAACGTTGTCACAGCCGGCAATGGCGCTGAAAGCGGTCATGGTCTCAAATTCCGGTGCCCCATAGGCCGGATCAATCTTGTAAGGCTCCTCGGCCTTCACCACCTTTTTGCAACGCACTGTACATGCAAAGCACCTGTCATGATCGATCTCCAATTTCTCTTCTATCGCCTGGTGATCGCAATTACTCGCTCCTTCGAAGACGGCTTGGGTCCAGTTTCGGGTGGGCAGAGCGCCGCCGGCATTCGCGTTTGTAAAATAATTGGACGTCCCGAATTGATGGAGTTGATTCGTATCTGCGTTCTTCTGAACCTGTTCCGCAAAGCGTTTGACAAACTGTTTAAGATATTCCGGGTCGGCCAACTCATGGCGGTTCGTGCCGCGGCAGGCAAGCGCTTTGAGATTCTTGGACCCCATCACGGCCCCGAGTCCGCTGCGTCCGGCCGAATGTCGTCCCTGGTCCACCACGCATGCAAACCGCACCAGGTTTTCGCCGGCAGGTCCGATGGCTACAACACGAATCCGTTGATCCTCGTGTTCCTCGCGAATCTTTTCGGTGCATTCTCCGGTTAGGGTCCCCCAAAGATGGGAGGCAT
>CP070746.1:5894-10710 GCA_020348305.1 Desulfobacterales bacterium | reverse complement strand
ACCATGGGATCGATTATCATGATGCAATCGCTGATCATCGGTGAATGCTTTGGTCTTATCTCCTTTGCTACGGTTTCGGGATTAGCCGGACTATTTACAATGTCCGGTGCAGCCTTCGGACCCACATTAGCCGGAGTCATCTACGATGCCACCCAGAGTTACCGGCTGGCGTTTACAATATTTGCCGCTTTGAGCATGGTTGCGATTTTAGTGATTTTCTTTGCCAGGCCAGCCAAATTGGATCAACAATAGTAAAGACATTCTCTCACTAAGCCGTCCTAGTAGAATCTTCCGGACCTCCGGGACAAGCAAAGACGCTAATATTATAATTGTAATACGGTTTTGGTGTCCGGACAGGTGCGCATGGGCGATAAAGATGTAGCCTTCGAGGGTATTGAGGCACAGGCCAGACTTGCGTTTCAACATTCCATTCAGTATAGTGCGTCAATCATTTATTTTATGATTTATTATTATGACATCAATTAGAGAAGCTGGAAAAATCAATGCTATAGTGCTTTGAGGGGGATCGAATTATGGATGTGAAGAATAGAGATATCGACTTCATTGTAGTCGGCTCTGGCCCGGGTGGAGCAACGGTTGCAAAGGAGTTGTCTCAACGGAAAAAGAAGGTGCTGATTCTCGAATGGGGGGATAACAAGCCTTTAACCGGAAGCTTGTGGCAGGGATTTAAATCACTTATGTGGCCAGGCAGAAGCTTGTTATTTACTAATCAAATGCTTGGCTTGGCAAGAGGCATCATCACCGGTGGAAGCTCGGTCTTTTACTATGCTACGTGTTATCCGGTTCCCTTCGATATGCTCAAATTCCATGGCGTAGACATTGCCCAAGAAGTAGAAGAAGCCAGAAAAGAATTACCTGTTGCGCCGCTTCAAGATGAAATGGTGGGACCCATGGCAAAACGCATCATGGAAAGTGCTCAGGATCTGGGCTACAACTGGCAAAAGCTCGACAAGTTTATGTATCAGAATCGTTGGAAGCCGGAATATCCATTTGGTCATTATGGAGATCCTCATGGAGTTAAGTGGAGTGCCAGAATGTACATCGAAGAAGCCGTAGCAAATGGCGCTGAGCTCATAAACAGGACCAAAGTTAAAAAAGTCATTGTAGAAGATAAAACAGCAGTCGGAGTAGAATTTACCAAAAACGGAAAAACATGGAGGGCCTTTGCGGCCAAGGTGATATTATCAGCCGGTGGAATCGGCACACCGGTCATCCTGCGTGCAAGCGGAATCAAGAGAGCCGGATATGACTTTTTCTTTGATCCGCTGGTCGGCGTGCGGGGTACGGTGAAAGATATAAATGTTCCAATCAGCGAAATCCCCATGACAGCCGGCGTTCATATAGAAGACGAGGGCTATATGATGACCGATATGGCCTTTGCGTCTGTATTGACAGCCCTTTTTACGGCACAAGTGTTCAGGTTTGATAAATTGTTCTCACGCCGCAACACTCTGCAAATATTGGTGAAAGCCAAAGATGAATTGGGCGGAAGATTAACGGATAAAGGCGGTGTGCGAAAGAATTTGGATGATAACGAAAAGAAAAAATTGCGCAGAGGATACGAACGCGCCAAGAAGATCTTGAAGAATGCAGGTGCGAAGAGTATATTCAAGACTTGGTATCTGGCCACTCATCCCGGTGGAACAGCAAAGATTAGAGATATAGTGGATACGAATCTTAAGACCGAGTACGAAAACTTGTATGTGTGTGATTGCTCTGTCATTCCAGAAGCCTGGGGACTGCCGCCTACATCAACGATTATCGGTCTTGGAAAGCGCTTGGCCAAGCATCTTACCGGCGACTTGAGTTCTCAAGAGAGCCTCTCTGCGGTTCCTTTTGAGCAAAAAGAAGAACTATCTCTTACTTAAAAATGGAATAATGGTAGCGAAAAAATACAATTTAACTCGAACAAAAGAAAACTTGTGCACAATACTGGACAAAAGGAGAGAATCATATGACAAGAGCGTATCAGACAAAAACCCATACCTTTTATTCGCCGAATAAAACTATCGTAGGTCTTGAAAGCGCTTCTCTTGTGGCCGATGAAATTCAACATCTGGGAGGCGATAAGGTTCTTATCGTAACCGATCCCGGCGTAATCCAAGCCAACTTGATTGCTCCGATAGCGGAATCTCTTCAATCTAAAGGCATCGCTTACGTTTTATACGACGGTGTTGAACCGGAACCGCCCTCAAGGGTCATTGACCGCGGCGCTGAAGTTTTCGGATCTGAAGGTTGCAATCTGATTTTGGGTATTGGCGGCGGAAGCTCCCTCGACGTCGCTAAGGGTATTTCCATTTTGACCGCCAATGAGGGCAACGTGCTGGATTATATCGGTGTGGACCGTGTTCCCAAAAAAGGCGCTTCAATGATACTGATGCCCTCAACAGCCGGCACGGGCAGTGAAGTAACTCGTGTTCTTGTGGTGACGGATGAGGAGCAGAATACTAAAAATGCGGTTTTTACGCCATTTGCGCTCACGGACGTGGCCATCGTGGATCCCTTGTTGACACTAAGTATGCCTCCGAAAGTTACGGCAGATACCGGTATAGACGCTCTCGTCCACGCCATCGAGTGCTACGTTTCGATGAATGCCACTGTGTTTTCCGATATCCTGGCCGAGAAGGCCATTCAATTAATTGCCCGACACCTTCCCATGGCCTGGGCCAAAGGATCGAATATTGAAGCACGCTTTCAGATGTCACTTGCGGCGACATTGGCCGGAATTGCCTTTGGAAGCGGTGGCTTAGGCGCTGTTCATGCTCTGGCCTATCCCCTGGGAACGGAGTATCACATGACCCACGGTCGCACCAATGCCATCATGCTGCCCCATATCATGCGATTTAATATCCCGGGAAATCCTGAAAAATATGCTCGAATTGCTGCATTAATGGGCCAGGACGTGGAAGATCTTCCGGTGTTAGAGGCCGCCGAGTTAGCCGTTGAAGCCATTCAAGAGTTGTTGGAGACCATCAATGTTTCTTATAAAATAAGTGATTACGGAATTCCCGAAGAGGATCTCTCTAAGTTGGTAAAAGGCGCAATGAAACAATCCAGGCTTTTTGTACCCAACCCGAGAGACCCCAACGAGGAAGACGTGAGAATGATTTACTGGATGGCATATTAGTTGCTAATTAGTGCCCATCCGAAAAAGGGCTATTTCCGGATGGAAACTAATTAATCCGGCCGGTAGGGTTTGCCCAGCGCAGAGGGGGCCATTCCAGAGAAAAAGTTTAGCAACGATTTGATCCGGGTCTTTCCTTCCGCCCAGATCAAAACAGACTCTTTCTGGGCAAACGACATAATGAGTAAGGTAAAAATCATCAGAGGAAAGGGTGCCACCTGAAATACTTGAGACGGCACAGAGGGGATCCACTCTTGGAAGTATATTCCAATAACTTGCAGGAACGAAAACAGGTAGGCTCCCGCAGCGGCCTTTAACGGATGCCACCCGCCGAAAATAACAAGGGCTAAGGCAATCCAGCCGGTCCCTTCTGCTCCCTGGGGTCTTCCCCAACCGGGTTTGGTAGAAAGCGAAAACGTGGCACCGGCTATTCCTACCAGTAGACCTCCACATATCGCATAAAACAGTTGAAGCTTCTGTGGGTTTATACCACGTGCATAAGCTGCCCGAGGTTGTTCACCCACAGACCTTAATTTCAGACCCATCGAGGTGCGATAAATATACCACCAGCAGACAAAAATAAGAATCAGGCTAAAGTAAACCGGCAAATTATGATTCAATAATACATCACCCAAAAACGGAATCTTGTTTAACAAAGGAATTGGATGTGGTAAAATCTGAGGCCCGGGCAGCCGTGAATAGGGATTGCCGATAAAATAGGCCAGATCTCGCGCCATCAGCGTTAAAACAAATCCTACGGCGACCTGATTCTGCCCTAAATAGATGCCGAACACAGCCACCACCATTGCAACCATTGCACCAACCAGGGCACCTGAAAAATAACCGGTCAATACACTGTTAGTTTCATAGGCAACAGCAAAAGCTGCCATGGCACTTAACAAAATAGACCCATCCAAAGAAAGGTTGATAAGCCCTGACTTTTCCGTGATCGTCTCACCAAGTGCTGCCAATACAATCGGTGTTGCGCCGGCAACAACGCTGGCAAAAAGTATGGTGACATTTAATTCAATCATAGTCGATTTAGTAATTTAGTCCGCCAGGCATGCACACCCAGGGTTGCCAGTACCAAGGCACCCTGAATTACACCGCTAAGCGATGAATCCAGCTGAAGCATCATCGGCAACTGGATGCTTCCCACATTTAAGCAAGCAAAAAAGAACGCCAGCGGTGGTACCAGCCATATGTTATAATTTGAAAGCATCACCACGAGGAGTGCCAAATAACCATAATTGCTGGATATGGCCGGAATAAGCCGATGATACACTCCGCTCACTTGCAGGCTGCCTGCCAGACCAGCAAATCCGCCGGCAAACATCATGGCAAGAATCATGTTGCGCGCGGTTTTGAGTCCGAATAAAAAAGCCGCATTCTGATTGCTGCCGATGGCTTTCAGATTTAAGCCAATCCGGGTGTACCGCAACAAAAAACCGGTTAAGACGAGAGAAATTATAACTAGGGTCAGCGCCACGGGTGAAAGCCGAATAGTCTCCAAATGGGGAAGCCAAAGTACAGGTGGAAACGTTTCGGTTGCGCTCATGGATGCCACACCTGGTCTTGTCCAAGGTGCGAAAATATGCCAGATTTTAATGCCATGGGCCACAAAGTTGAGACCTTTACCTGCAAAACTCTCATTAACGTTGCCTTTTGCTT
>CP070746.1:2785-5794 GCA_020348305.1 Desulfobacterales bacterium | reverse complement strand
AACGCCTTCACGCTGTTGGGCATCATTGTTGTCCAGCACCATGGTATCGGCAAACAACTCAATAATGTCGGGTTGCTCGATGTGAAGCCGCCAGATAAATAATTGCAGGAGTATCTTCCGAAACAGCCAATTACCAACCAGGATAAACTTGCGGAAGAATCGCTTGATCTGATGCGATGAAGCCATCTCATCAGGCCTGTTTTCCAACAGTGCCGCATACGCTTCATCCTGTTGACGACGGTCAAAGCTTTTCATCGACATATCTGAACCGTCAATAAAATAGGCTAACACTTGCTTGATAAATTGCAGCGTTGATAGCCCTTTTGCAGAGCCTTTAAGAAAGTTAAAAAATTTTTCAAATATTTGATAAAAGGAGATGTTTTCAATATATCTTAAAACAAAATAGATACCACCACGTCCAGAGATTTTATCATGGATTACGCCAACTTTGGAAATTTTTATCTGTTTTTCGACTTTTTGCTTTTTCATGCCTTTCACCTTTTGGGTTGTTGTTTAAATGTTATTGTGTGTTGACGTAACTAAAATAATCATATTTACTTATAAATACAAGCACTTTTTTGACTTTTTTGTAATCCCTCAGTAATAGGTATGGTACTGAGGGAAATATTAGATGTACCTCACCCCAGTCCCGTTGAAGCTGGATTAGTGGAGATAAAAAGAAGATAAAAAATTATACAATCTACAAGTGAAAAATTATGAAGTATCGTTGCTAAAGAGGAATGTGTATGGATCAAGTTTTGGATTTAGTGCTAACTGAGTCAGACAAATTTTAAATTTATTTCTATAATCATTGGGATACTGTTTTTGCAATGTATGCAGAACAGTCATCAATATTTCTCTGGTTTTAGCTCCCTTATCAGATTGGGAACCGAAACTAATTTTCCTGGAGATGACTAATCGACGAAGCCCACGTTCAGAATAATTATTTTCAGCAGGGATGTTGCGGTTATCTACCCAGTGATATAATCGATGTGAATATTCTTGAAATATTGATTGAATGTTTTGTATGCCGGCATGTTTGGCTGGTTTACTCATTTCATTTATGATGTTAGCTTTAAGTTGTGACGCTTTTTTGTAGAATTGATCATCACTTATATTTTGAGAACGTAATCCCATTGCCTGAGTCAACAAGGGTACAACTTTATTTACGAAATCTCTAATTTCTTCACTTTTCGGAAACTCTTTGAGTAAATCTTCAATTGGTCGACGTAAATGTTCATAACAATATTGGATGTCACATGGTGCTTTATTGTATCCACCATATCGATCAACAACTAAAACACCAGGCAATGGTTTATTTCCCAGAACTTCAGCAGCGACGCTAGCGGATCGTGTCGCTCGAATTCGATATATCCTTATCTTAAGAGTTGAAAAAAGCCAGGCATATCCATTATCACCGTCATTACGCCAGCTTGATTCGTCAGCAAATTTAACTAATGTCTTTCGATAATCGTGAATTAATCGTTCTGGGACGTCTTTAAATAGCTTAGCCAAATGATGCATGGCATGAAATAGTGTCCCATTGTTTATATTTAATTTCTGTTCCAACAACCCCATTGGAATACCATCGACATAATGTTCAGCAACGACATGAGTGAGTAACTCATTGTTGAGTAAAAATTTTGGTAAAACCTCAGGAGCCTTGGCAGAAAATACACGCTTACACAAAGGGCAACGACAACGTTGTAATTTATAGAGAATTTTTTTGACTTTCAGTTCTTTGACGCCTAAAATGCTACGTTCTCTTTCAGCCATATTTTTTAATTCGATTTGACAATCCGGACAGATTTGTTCATCACAATCAATGTGTTCAATATGGTCTGCTGTCTTATCTGTATATGAAGGACGTCCATTGCCGGTATGTCCGTTCTTTGCGCCTCCATTTTTATTCGGCTTGGTATTTTTTGTATTTTCCTTAATCGGTTTTTGAGAAGAAGGAGTCGATGAACCAAAATAACCATCCTTTGTTTTTTGTTCCTGGCGGCGAAGTTTTGCTTTCAATCGTTTAATTTCTTCTCGTAAACGATAGATTTCTTCCTGTTTTTTTACGCATTCAGAACATACAAGCCTGGTGCTCATTTTTTTAATAACTCCCTAAAATTATCGACTAAAGGATAACCCCACACTGCTTTGAGAGAACGATTCTGCTTATTGGTATGATCGTTTTTGCCACGCCCTGTTGTTTTGCCTAAATATTGCCAATTCGACGCTTTGTAACAGGTCCCAACAAATCGTTGTGTATCAACAAAGGTCTCAAGATAATAAACAGGGTGATTAAAGTATGTCGTCCAATCGTCTGATATCCTTTTTATGACCTTACTTAATAATTGGGACGCTAAACAATATATGGAGACCCACGGCAAAATAAGAAATCTTGTGTTATAGGCAATCAGATGAAGATTGGATTCTCTTTGTGTTTTCGACCACCCAATAAACTCATCTCTACATTTGATATGTCGAACTGCTGATGAAAAAGTAATGCAGCCAACAGGTCTATCATCAATGAAAAACATATATTTTAAATATTCGCCTATTGGGTAAACATAACCTAAATAATGATATTGATCGATTAAACTATTAAATAAATTTTCAGACGGTGTTCGCCTTACTTGACATATCTCTATTTCCTTATTTTTAGGTATTTGTATGATAGGCGTTGTGTCAATTGCTATATTGTCAGGCTTTTTTCGATTTGCTAAGGGATTGTTTGGGCGAAATTTTATGGGCGGTAATGTAATGTAGCCTGAACGATTTAAATGAAGTAGTAAGCTTCGGCAAACCATGTCTTTTAAATGACCATTACCTTGACGCCAATTCCAAAGTTCACAAAGCTTTTTTGATAGTTGACGACGGCTTGTGTGGGGATTTTTTGATATAAGATTTTTTATAAATTCTATATCGTTGGCAGTTATTTTTTTCCCTTGATATTTTGTAATAAATTCCATGTTGTAAATATAAGAAATTTATCACTGGAAAGCAAGTGTTTTT
>CP070746.1:0-2685 GCA_020348305.1 Desulfobacterales bacterium | reverse complement strand
CGGTGAGAAAGGGATGTTGGCATTTTTATGGCTTTCTCGAGGTAATGACGCGCCAAAAGACGCCCCTCCAAAAGAGATGATAGACCAGACATTCCTGTCCAATAGTGGGTATGGGAGCCTCTCCAGTAAGTTAAGGCGAGTGCAGCGTAGGGTTGTCCGTAGTTAGGATCCAGTTCAACTGCCTTTTCAAAAAATGGAATCGCTTTTCGGAAAGCTTCGGGTGTTGACCTGAGATAATGGTCCCAACCTTGCAGGAAGACATCGTAAGCTTCAATGTTATCAGTACCCCTAAAAGCAATTTGCTTCTTTTCGTTTGCTGTCAATTTTACTGCTAACGCGCCAATGATTTTCTGAGTAATCTTGTCTTGTAAAGAAAAAACATTATCGAGGTTTCCGTCGTAGCGATCTGCCCACAGGTGATGTCCCGTGACGGCATCAATGAGCTGGGCATTAATTCGTATCTGGTTATCGGCTTTGCGAACACTTCCTTCGAGAACGTAGCGCACGCCAAGCTCCTCGGCCACCTGTCTGATCTTCGGAGACTTTCCCTTGTATGCAAATGTCGAGTTACGGGCGATGACAAATATGGCCGAGATTTTTGATAGGTCAGTAATCAGGTCTTCTGTCATTCCATCACAAAAATATTCTTGATCTGGATCACCACTTAGATTGTTAAAAGGCAGCACGGCTATAGAGGGCTTGTCGGGCAGTGGATAGGCCATCTTCTCAACAGCGGCAGGTTCTACGGATGGACGGCGAATGTAAAACTGCCAGATCACCAAAGCAATGGCTACCAAAAAGAGCGCAAGGGCACCAATCATCATCGGCATGCGCCTCACCGGTGTTGGTTTTTCTTCTTCCGGCATTTCTGCAACCGTCACCCTCGGCTCCATCAAGACCCGATAGGCACCCACCGGCCTGGGGATGTTTTTGACAGTTTGATCACCTAAAAATTCATATCCATACGGCAGCTTGCTTTCAATATGATCAAAGGCAGTTTTGGAGATACAGATACCTCCCGGCTCAGACAACCCCTCCAGCCTGGCTGCGATGTTGACGCCGTCTCCATAAATCCGATCTTCTTCCTGGATCACATCGCCGAGGTTGATGCCGATACGAAATTGCATCCTTCTGTTTTCGGGCAATTCGTCGTTGCGTGCTTTGATTTCCTTTTGAACCGCCACGGCACACTGCACCGCATCGACCACACTGGCAAACTCGGCAAGCAAATTGTCGCCCGGAGAATCCAAAACCTTGCCGTTATGCTGCTGGATAAGGGTGGTAAGCACCTCACGGTAGGCTGTTAAGGTGCGGACGGTGGCTTCCTCATCCTCGCTCATGAGACGACTGTAGCCTTCAACGTCAGCGCTGAGGATTGCGGCGAGTTTGCGCTTAAAACCTTCTTCTGCCATAAAGGTACCCGCGTATTTAAGGTTTCAAACTAAGGAACTCAGTATATAGATTATTCACAGAAACGCAGCATCAGATAAACCGGATTCGATTCTGGAATTGGAAAACCGCTTGAGGTCAGATGAAATAGGAAATTCAGAGATAGTTTATATGCATTTATACCCAAATCGATGGGTTTTAGTCAATCAAATTGATGACTCCGGGAAGTGGTGATACCATTATTGTATCTGCAAAATTGCAGAAATCCAGATATGTAGATGATATACCAACTCCGGCAAAAGTACATATATCATATTTGGGGGTCGCCAAGTCAATCCATATTTCGGTTATTGTAATGGCATCTTCGCCCCCAAAAAAAGCTTGTGTATTAGTGTGCGCGTTTCCTCAGTTTCCCGCCTCAAATCGTTCCGACATCAGAATCATCATTTCTTAAAATTTTTTGTAATTCCGGCACTCATGTTCATCACAAACATCATCCGAAAATATAAATAATAGGAAACATCCATTTTATAAAGGAGAGGACATCAATATGAAAGCAACAAACTGGGTAAAACCAAAGAGCCGTACAACGGATGAAAAATCGGCAGACAATTACGAAAAGACCTTTGCAATGTTAGGGGTCAAATCCAAATCGATGAAAAATCAATTCCGTAAACTCGGTGCCGCCATAGTTGAAGATGATCACGATACGGTTAACGCTGTTATAAATTATTTCAACGAGAGTTCAAACTCTAAACTGACCGGGGAACAAATCGATGGACTAAAATTTTTAGCCGAGACTGCCGAACGTGGCCCAGAGGCAATGGCACACCGCCAGCTTTATGAATCATACTTCCCAAAACATGATTTTAGTCATATCAAGAAAATACCGGCAAACATTTTTAATTGGAAAGATTCACAGGGAGTGGATCGAAACCAAAATTCAGAATACAAAAAGCCGAACCATGATCCAAAAGACCGAGGGTATTATGGCGGACTTGTTTAAGGGGGTAAAAATTAATGTCAGTACTCGAAAATCCTGAAGTTTTAAAACAACAAATTACAGTAAACAAAAATATCGATTTGCCGTTAAATGTGTATAAAATTGATTATGTCACTTATGAGAGTAATTCCGACTACAATCGGAAAACAGCTTACATTCTGAGCGAATCACCTGAAGCAGCGGAACACCTTGTTATAAAAAGTGTTAATAGAGGCGTCCCTATACAATGGGAACAAAGAGCCGGTATGATTTGCTCGATTCATGGAATCACGGAATCATTACAAAGGACTTTG